>CAWJCQ010000001.1:0-20637 GCA_963841465.1 uncultured Acidimicrobiia bacterium
GAGCCCGTCGGCGTCGTAGGCGGTCACCTTGCGCAGGCTGGCGACGATGGACTGTTGGGTCGGATTGGCCCCGGCGGCCTGGAGGCCGCAGGCCACCGCCGCGGCGGTCACGTAGCCTTGGTGCGCTCCGAAGGTGGGGACGTCGCCTTTGAAGCCGACCTCGTGGAGGTTGTCCATCTCGGCCGTCGTGGCTGGGTTGGATCGGTCGTAGAGCGGTGACCTCACGGTGGTGTAGGCGCCGTCATGAAGGGCGAGGGCGTTCTGGTCGGCGGTGCCGGAGACGAGCAGCACGACGTCGGTCAGCCCGGCCTGCTCGAGCTCGATGCTGAGGGCGAGGTATGGTGCCGGGCCGAGCGACGCTACCACGATGTCGCGCCGGACCGCTTGATCTTCAGCACGTCGGCCGCGAAGTCCGTGCTCCCGAACGGCACGTGGTAGTTGGCATAGACGGTGTCGATGCCGACGGATTTGGCCGGAGGCGGCCGCGCCCTGGACCCAGCCGACCTGCTCCGGAACCTCGACCGACAGGGCGGCGAGCTTGGTGACTCGCTTCGACTTCATCCACTCGGCGAAGGTGCTCCAGCCGGAGTAATGCCGGTCCATGGCTCGGGGGGCAGCGAAGAAGTTGATGTACTCCGCGAGGCCCCACTCGGGACCGTCGTCGAGCGTGCCGATTACCGGAATGTGGATGGAGCGGAGGTAGTCGGCCGAGCCCGTGAGGAGGGGATCGCCGGAGGCGATCGCCATCACCTTCTTGTTGTCGACCAGGTCGTGGACCGCTACCAGGTTCTGCTGCGGCATCGACTGGTCGTCAGCGACGACGAACTGGAGCGGGTGCCCGTTGACGCCACCCTTGGCGTTGATCCCGGCGACGTAGGCTTTCACGCCGATCACCTCGTCAGCGAAGTCCGGGGCCAGGTACCCGGTCAGGTTGGCGACGACCCCGAAGGTGATCGGCTTGCCGTCGCCACCGGGCGCCGGCGCACCGCATTGCGCGGCGGTGAGGCTGGAATCGATGCCGTTGCCACCGCGACTGGCGGTCGCGTCGCTGCGGCGCGACGCCGTCCCTGCTGGGTCGACGGTGGTGGCGGCCGTGTCCGCGGCGGATTCGGTGCCTGCGCTCGTGCCCGATGGACCCGGCGATGGGCAGCGGGGCGGTGTCGATCGGTCGGCGTGTGGTGTCCAGGCCGTCGAAGCACCGGAGTTCGCGGCCGAGGTTGTCGACGTACGCGTAGGCGATGTTGTGATCGTTCGCTTTCGCTGACACGCCGACGGTGTGCGTGACGTCGAGGTCGCTGACCACCTCGAGCTCCGCGGCGCGAGTGGTCCGATTGACGAACTCGATCCGGACGTCTGTGCCCGACGCCAGCATCGGAGGGCCCTCGTAATGGCAGGTGGAGCCGTCGAAGGTGACCTTGACGGGTATGGGAGCATGCACGTCCGGGGGGCGGCTCGAGGGTGCCGCGGGGGACGGTGGGCACGTGGCGGCGGTGGGCGATGATGTCGGCTCGGAGCGCGGCGACGGTGGAGACGACGTTGGGGGCCATTCGGTCGCCCGTGGTGGCGAGGTCGACGCCGCCGTCGGTGAGGCCGAGCACGGTGTCGACGGGCTTGATCCGGTGGTGGAGGAAGTCACGCACGATGCCCTTGATGGCGACGTCGTAGCGTTTGATGGTCGAGGTGAGGACGAAGGGCCGCAGCAAGGGGTCGACGCTGAGGTACTCGTCGGCGTCGGCGCCGATGATCCACAGGTGCTTGCCCTGACGCTTCGATTCGGTCTGGGCGGCCTCGACCGCGCCGAGCTGGGCCCACGCCGCAGGGGCGTAGACGACGTCGGCGCCCTGTCGGTAGAGCTGCTCGGCGACGGCGCGCACGACGGAGTCGCCGAGGAAGCCGCCCGAGGCGGTGGAGGCGTAGCGCTCGAGGATGCGGATCCCGGGCTTCATCGCGTGGGCGCCGGCCTCGTAGCCGGCCCGAGCCCGCTCGGCGAGGTCGATCTGGCTGCCGCTGACGAAGCCGATGGTGCCGGACTTGGACGTCAGGGCGGCGGCGGCGCCGGCGAGGTAGGCGCTCTCCTGTCCGGCGAAGCTGATCGAGGCGGCGCCGGGTTCGGGGATGTCGAGGTAGACGAAGGTGGTGTGGCGCTCGGTCCGGGCGACGGCCCGGGCGACCGGGTTGAAGATGAGATCGGCGACGATGAACAGGTCGGTGCCGGAGTTGGCGACGTTGCGCAACGACCCTTCGAGACCGGCCGTGGGTGGTCCCACCTCGATGGGCTTGATGCCGTAAGCCCGTTGGGCTTGGTCGAGCCCATCGGATTCCAAGGCATCCATGCCCCGCGCTCGCGTTCCAGGTGGACGAGGGCCACGCTGGTCGGGGTGGGGTGGTGTCCGGTGAGCACCACGCCGGCTGCGACGCTGGCGAGTGCGACGGCGGCGCCGACGAGGCCCCAGAGCCGCCATCGGGCACGGTGGCGGAGACGGATCTCCTGCGCTCGTCGGTCGGCCTCCTTGGTCTCGCCCTCGGCCTGGTGCTCACCCGAGTGTTCGAGGTAGTCGGTTTCCTCGGCGGTGAGCGTCATGGTCGCGCCCGTGGCCCATCGTTGGTAGTCGGTGAGGCGGGAGCCGCTGAGGAGGTAGTCGTGGGCGTGGCCGGCACGGTGCCACTCGTCGATGGCGTTGCGCAGGGCCATGTGGCGGCGGACGTCGTCGCGGCTCTCGTCGATCCAGTGGCGCAACCGCTCCCATTCCCGCAGCAGGGCTTCATGCGCCACCTCCAGGGTGGGCGCACCGGAGAGTTGATCGCGGTCGAGGGCGAGAAACCGGTGCCGGCTGAACCGATCGATGACGGCTTCCATGGCGACCAGGTCGACGTCGAGCGAGACGATCTCGGACGCTTCCACGCGTCGGCGGCTCCACTCGCCGGTCTCGGCGATGGTGACGAGCCGCAGGAACAGCTGCCGGGTCGCCGTCTGCTGCTCGCCGGTGAGCTGCGCGTAGACGCCCTCGGCGCGCTGCTCGAGCGCGCCCAGGGCGCCACCCATGGCCCGGTAGGCGTCGAGGGTCAAGGTGGCGTCGACGCGTCGATCGAAGAGCTCGGTCAGGGTGAACTGGAAGATCGGGAGCGAACCTGGCTGGCCGATCACGTCGCGCAGGAACTCGGCCAGCAGCGCCGGTTCCAGCGCGACCCCTTTGCGGGCCACGGGCTCCTCGGCCGCCGGCTTCCAGTTCGTCTGGCCGCATGGCCACGACGTTGACGACCGAGCTTTCGAGCCGTTTGGCGAACTCAGGATGGGCGAGCACGAGGTGGTAGGCGTCGGCTCGCATGGAGACGACCACCGTGACCCGCCCGAGGGGATCGTCGAGCACGGTCAACAGACCGACAGGAACCGCTCCCTCGCCTCGAGATCGCCGACCAGGGTGAACAGTTCCTCGAACTGGTCGACCACCAGCACCAGCCGGGACGAATCCTCGGGCAACACCCGCAGCACGGCCCGCAGCAGCCCCAACCCGCCGTCGGTGAGCTGTTCGGCCAGGCTGTCGGGCGGATCGACGCTGGACCGCAGCAGCGCCGCCTCCAGTTCCACCATCGGGTAGGAGCCGGGCACCATCGATGCCACCAGCCACGAGTCGGACCCGACGACGGCTTCCTTCCGCAACGCCGGTACCAGGCCGGCGAACAGGGCGCTCGACTTCCCTGACCCGCTCGGGCCGACCAGGGACAGGAGACGCTCCCCGCGTACCAGGCGGGCCACCAGATCGGCCACCAGACGTTCGCGGCCGAAGAAGTCGGCGACATCGGCCTCGCCGAAGGCACGCAACCCCTTGAACGGGTTGTCTACGGGCGCGTCGCTGGTTCCGGCCCTGACGGCGCGGACCAGCCGGGGAGGGCGGAGCCGGTCGTCGTGCAGCAGGACCTGCTCCTCGAGTCGGCGCAGCTCGGGGGAGGGCTCCAGCCCGAGCTCCTCACGGAGCCGGGTGCGGTAGCGCTGGAGGGCCTGAAGCGCCTCGGCCTGGCGGCCCGACCGATACAAGGCGAGCACCAGCTGACTGATCGGCCGTTCTCGTAACGGGCTTCCATCGACGAGTCCCTCGAGCTCGACCACCAACTCGTTGGCCAGGCCACAGCGCAGGTCCGCCTCGATCCGATTCTCCACCGTGTCGAGGCGCAGTCCGTCCAGCCGGGTGATCTCCGCGGCGGCGAACGGTTCGTAGGTGAAGTCCTCCAGCGGCTCCCCCCGCCACAGGTCCAACGCCGTCCGCAGCGTCTCCGCCGCCGCCACCGGATCGTCCCGCACGATTGCCCAGCCCCGCTGGGCCGCTCTCGAATCGACGGGCGTCGATCGCATCGGCGTCGACGTCGAGCACATAGCCGTGATCACGGGTGACCAGGACGCTGCTGCCCGGCTCGCGGTGCCCGGTCGGGCTCCAGCACGGCCCGCAGCCGCGAGATGTACACCCAAAGGGCGTTTCCTTCCCGAGCGCGTCGTCACCCCACAGATCGTCCAGGATCCGATCCGTCGCCACCACCCGACCGGCGTGCAGGAGCAGCAGGGCGAGCAGCGAGCGCTGCTTGAACGGGCCCAGGTCGATCGGCACCCCGACGTCGTCGCGGACCTCCAACGGACCAAGGATGCGGAACTCCATCGGTCCTCCCGCGACCTCGGCCGGCAGCGTAACCGCAGCCGCCTTTCACGCCGCTTACACCTCCGCGAGCAGGCCAGTCGGCCGCATGAAAGGCGTGCGAAAAGGCGCGCCGTCCACCTTACCACGTGCGGTTCTTCGGCTCCGGCCACGGGTCCCGAAAGCACAACACCAACCGGCTCGTGCTCACGGGCCGGGATCACCAACCAAGGAGGCTGAGATGGAACCCGATTTGGCCCTTGCCAGGGCTGACCCGGTGGATGGTCACAACAAGCGTCATGGCGTGCGCAAGGTGCTCCTCGGGAGCGCCATCGCCCTCTCCACGCTCGGACTCGCGGTCCCAGCCTGGGGAGCAGGTGGCGCCCCCACGAAGACGGTCGAGTACTTCCCCGACGTCACCTTCGAGATCCCGATCAACAATCCCTGCACCGGCGACCCCGGGATCACGACGACGAACGACTTCGTCACGATCACCACCTGGACGTACCCGGACGGGAGCAAGAACATCAACATCCAGGACAAGGGCACGTTCGTCTTTGTACCCACCGACCCGACGAAGCCGACCTACTACGCCACCGCGCCGACCGTGAACACCCAGGTCCGGTTGGATCCCGGCGGCGTCGGCACCTACAAGACCGTGGGCAGCTATCCTGGCGATTGGCACCGACGGTTCACGGGTGATGGCACATTCGATCACGGAGGTCCACGGTCAACGGCTTCCCCATCGCGGACTACACGGTCACCAAACTCGTGGATCGGGTGAACTGCCCGTAGGCCCAGCACAGCTCGACCACCAGGTCGACGATGGAGCCTTCCGGTCGGTTCCCGCCCCGCATGGGGCGGGAACCGTCGCGACTCCTGCGGTCCGCCCCGCCGGCGGCCGGCGACGGACTGCTGCCAAGGCTCGAGATTGACGCCACCTGGCTGCTCGGGCAGAGTCCGCACCGAGTTGGGGGGCATGGTGTCGGGCAAGCGTGCGGTCAGCGTCTTGGGCGTGGTGGAACTACTGGCCGCGTGCGGGAGCTCGGGTGACGACTCCGCCGGCATGACCGCGACCATCGCCATCACTCGCGCCCCCGTTCGCGACCGCCGGGGCACCGACGATCGCTCGTGCGGGCACGACGCCGAGCAGCGGCGACGGCACGAGCGGCGGCGGCAACGGCGTCGAATCAAGCCTCACCGCCGAGCAGTGCGGCCCGCCAGTGTCGGGCGGCGACGGCAAGCCGATCACGTTCGGAGTCGTCGTCAACCTCACCAGCTAACTGGCGCCGTACTTCGCGGACCAGGCGAGCTGCCTCCGTCGAGGAGCAGCGCTGACGTCATCGCTGGCCCCCTGCGACATGTTTGACAGAGGCTCGACCCGCGGCGCCTGGGTTAAGGTAAGGGTCCACCGCCCAGTAAGGCGCGCGATGTAGCCTGTCGGTGTGGAGTTGTCGCCCGAGGGACTGCAGGAGTTCTGGGTGGCGGTGACACCGCTGTTGGATGAGCGTCAACGTCGACTGGTGGCAGGAGCCTTGGCGCGGTCGTTGGGACGGGGCGGGCCGACGAAGGTGGCGGCGGCGTCGGGCCTGTCCCGGAACACGGTCATCTCCGGGGGCAAGGAGATCGCCGGTGGCGCAGGGCCGTCGGATCGGGTTCGGGCTCCGGGGGCGGGCCGGCGGTTCCTGATCGACGAGCAGCCGGGGTTGCTGGTAGAGCTCGACGACTTGGTGGAGCCGACGGCGCGGGGCGATCCGATGTCGCCGTTGCGGTGGACGGCGAAGTCGACCGAGAACCTGGCCCGGGCGCTGGTGGCCAAGGGGTTTCGGGTGTCGGCCGACACCGTGGGTCGGCTGCTCAAGGCGATGGACTACTCGTTGCAGGCGCCGGCCAAGCAGTTGGAGGGCGCGCAGCACCCGGACCGCAACGAGCAGTTCGAGTACATCAACCGCCTCTCCAAGCAGCGGCTCCGTTCGAACAGCCCGGTGATCAGCGTGGACACCAAGAAGAAGGAGCTGGTGAGCGGGCGCAAAGCCAACGGGGGCAAGGAATACCAGCCCGTCAACACCCCCGAACGGGTGGACGTGCACGACTTCCCCGATCCCGAGGTCCCCAAGGCGGTGCCCTACGGCGTGTACGACGTCGGCGCCGACGAGGGATGGGTGTCGGTCGGCGACGACCATGACACCGCCGCCTTCGCGGTGAACGCCATCCGCCGCTGGTGGCAGGTCATGGGCGCCGACCGTTACCCGACGGCGAAACGGTTGATGATCACCGCCGATGCGGGCGGATCGAACAGCTACCGCAACCGGGCCTGGAAGATCGAGCTCTACCGCCTGGCCGTCGAGACCGGCCTGGAGATCACCGTGTGCCACTACCCGCCCGGCACGTCGAAGTGGAACAAGATCGAGCACCGCCTCTTCAGCTTCGTCACCAAGAACTGGCGGGGACGGCCCCTCACCAGCTACCGCACCATCGTCGAGCTCATCGGCGCGACCAAGACCAAGACCGGCCTCAAAGTCTTCGCCGAATGGGACCAGGGCAGCTACCCCACCGGGATCACCGTCACCGACGCCGAACTGGCGGCAGTGCCCGTCGAACCCCACCAGTGGCACGGCGAGTGGAACTACACCATCCCAGTCAAGCCACCACCAAGACCGAGACGCTCAAACAATTAAGCGGTGATCCCTAAGAGGCGTCTCGGAGTGGGGGCACCATGCCGATTTTCATGGTCGAGCGGCAGTTCGCGGACGAGCTGGAGGCGAGCGCCGACTCGACTGACGGCGTCAACAGGATCAATGACGAGGAGGGCGTTCGCTGGCTCTATTCGTTTCTGTCTGCCGATAGACGCAAGACGTACTGCCTCTACGAGTCGCCCTCGCCCGAGGCGATCCAGCGAGCCGCCTCGCGGGCGGGAATACCGGCGGACGTGATCGTGGAGGTGATCGGACGCGTACTTCCGGACGGCTCGTCAGCGCCAGTGTGACGGGCCTGACCGACGAGGGCTGAGCGCGGATGTCCTGGAGCCCGCCTGCGCTTCCTTCGCGGATGGTGGCGTCGCGGCCCTTCCCATGGTGGGAAGACGGTTCGAGCTCGAGACGATCGAGCGGATATGGACGGAGGTGGAGCTGGGCCGCCGCCAGGTCGTCTTCATCGGTGGTGAGCCGGGGGCCGGCAAGACCCGGTTGGTGGCGGAGGTAGCCGGTGCCCTGCGAGACGACGACGTGGCGGTGCTGGTGGGCGGCGTCGAGCATCGACGCCGGTGTTCCGTATCAGCCCTTCGCCGAGATGCTCGACCAACTGTTCGCGGGCACGGTGGAAGGGTCCCTGCGTCATCTCGTCGAAGGCGGGGCCGGTGAGCTGCGGCGTCTGTCGTCGCACGTGGTCCGCCACCGGCTTGGTGTCGACAACGGCGGTCTGGTGACCGGCGAAGCCCGGCGAGATCTCTTCGACGTCGTGGCTCGACTGTTCAGGGGGCTCGCCGAGGAGCGCTGCCTCGCGCTGGTGCTCGACGACCTCCAGTGGGCTCAGCTGCCGACCTTGGCGCTCCTCGAGCATGTCGTGCTGACCTGCCCCGACGTGCGCCTGCTCGTGCTGGCCACCTTTCGGACGACAGCGCCCGACCGCTCGGAGGACGTCGCCGCCCGGGTCGCCGAGTTGCACCGTGTGGACGGGGTGCGACGCCTCGACCTGGCCGGTCTCGACACCGACGCCATCGCCGAGTACGTCCGGCTGCGGGCCGGGCTGTCGGGGAGCGCGGCGCGGCGGGCGGCGGCGGTGCTCCGTGACCGGACCGGTGGCAACCCGTTCTTCTTGCGGGAGCTGTGGGACGACCTCGAGCGGCGGGGCGGCGTGTCGGCCCTGCGCTCCTCGCACCGCGTCCCGGCCTCGATCGGTGACACGCTGGCGGCTCGGCTGGCCGGGCTGCCCGCCGCGGCTCGTGGGGTCATCGAGCTCGCCGCCGTTCTCGGCGACGGCTTCGATCTGGTGACCCTGCTGGCGGCCAGCGAGGTCGACCGGAACGTGACCATGGCGGCGGTCGACGCCGGCATGGCGGTAGGTCTGATCGCTGCGTGAGGAGGGGCGTGAGGGACGCGTACTCGTTCGTGCACGCTCTGGCGCGCCAAGCGGTGGTCGACGGATGCCCGCGTCCCGGCGCATCCTGCTTCATGCCCGAGCGGGTGAAGCGCTCGAAGCTCAACCGCCGCACGCCTCGCTGGTGCCGCGGCTGGCCCGTCACTTCCTGGCTGCCCACGTGCTCGGGCTCCACGACCGGGCGATTCACTTCAGCCAGGAGGCGGGACGGCTGGCCGAGAGAAGCCTGGCGTTCGAGGAGGCCGCCATGTGGTTCGAGCCGCGCGGCGTCGCTTCCCGGTTGCGCTCCGGAGGTCCGAGCTGAACTGCAGCTGGCGGCGGCCCGCGACTACGTCCGAGCCGGCCAGTTCCCTCGGGCCGGCGCCATCTACGAGGAGCTCGCCGTGGCCTCGGGCCCGAGGGTCCGGTTGGCGGCCGCGGTCGGCTTCGAGTTCCGCGAACTGGTGGGCCCGGCTGGGCGCCTCGAGCGCCGTCGACCTCCTGTCGTCGGCTCTCGAGGGCTGCGACCTCGGGTGAGGATGATCCCCTGTACGTTCGATCGCTCGGCAGCCTGGGACGGGCCTTGGCCATGGCCGGTGAAACCGGGCGAGCTCGAGACGTCGGTGGCCGGGCCATCGACCTGGCCCGCCACCTCCACGACGACAGCCAGCCTCGTCCACGTGCTGGCCACCAGTCTGTGGCACGGGGCTACCCCTGACGTCGCCCACACTCAGCTCGAGCGGGCCACCGAGGCGTGCTACTTGACCAAGGCAGCCGCGCGACTACGAGAACCTCGGGACGGCCGCCAACTTCCGGGCGATGGTCTGCTACTTGTTGGGTCGACCCGATGAACTGGCGGCGGCCACGGCCGACTCGTGGACGTCCGCGACCCACAGCGGGCAGCCGTACGCCGGATATGTCCACGGCTGCGTCGCGCAGGCCCACGCGTTCATGCGTGGGGACTTCCAGGGCGCT
The DNA here is from genome assembly GCA_963841465.1 of uncultured Acidimicrobiia bacterium. Classification (GTDB taxonomy): domain Bacteria; phylum Actinomycetota; class Acidimicrobiia; order Acidimicrobiales; family Ilumatobacteraceae; genus JALZMG01. The sequence continues at coordinate 9,672 of CAWJCQ010000001.1, forward strand.
GAACGGTGGGCGGAGGAGATCCCGCATCAGGTCGACACGTTCGGAAATGACGGGACCGATGGCCCGTACGGGGTCCAGATGTTCATGATCCGCCGCGAGACCGGAGCGCTCGAACGGTTCCGTCCCTATCTCGACGGACGAGAGACGTTCACGGGACGATGGGTCCCCGGACTCCTGGCCCTCTACACCGAGCTCGGCATCACACCCGGTATGACGCGGGCATTGCACCATCTGATGGACCGCGACCTCGGAGTCCACCGCGACGAAGCGCAGTGGCCCATGGAGCTCGTGTTCATGATCGAAGGAGCACTTGCCGTTGGAGACACCGAGTCTGTGCGGACCTTGCGACCCTTCGTCGCTGAGTATGCCGGCATGAACATCTTCTGCGGGACGCTGCTCGCCACCTTCGGCAGCGCCGATCGCTATCTGGGACGGATCGCTGCCTTTCTTGGTGAATCCGCCACCGCAGAACACCATTTCGTCACCGCCGCCGCCATGGACCGGCACATGCGATCGACCGTGCACACCGCCGAGACGCTCGCCCACCACGCGCGGTTCCTCGCGGCCGTGGGTGAGAGCAGCCGCGCCCGCCTCATGGCCCAGGACGCCCGCGCCCTGGCGGCGCCGATCGGCCACCGTCGAGTCATCCACGTGCTGGACTCCCTCGACTCCCCGGACTACGCCGCCCGACCGGACGGTCTGACCGAGCGAGAAGTGGATGTGCTGCGGCTCATCGCCGCCGGGTTGAGCAATCAGCAGATCGGCAGCCAGCTCCACATCAGCTCCAACACGGCCGCCCATCACGTCCGCAGCATCCTCATGAAGACCGGAGCGGCCAACCGCACTCGAGCGGCCATGTACGCCGCCGATCATCACCTCGTCTGATCTCGTTCGCCCCCAGAGCGGGCATGGCCAGATCTGGCCATGCCCGGGACGCGCGAAACACGTCAGATCAGGTCATGACGCGAGGCGACCGCGCTCGTAGCGTCTCCAGGAGCCGGTCCGGTGCTGATCGTCGACACGATGGTCGATCGGCGCTGGTGAGGGGGCGTCACCGTGGAGGTGAGTCATGACACTGCTCGTTTCGACGTTTGACGGCGGTCAGACCAAGGTCGACGACGACGAGCTCGACGCGTTGCGTCTGCAGCTTCGCGGTGACCTGTTGACCGCCGCTGACGAGGGCTTCGAGGCCAATCCGATCTACAACAAGATGCACGGTCGACGCCCTGCGCTGAAGGTGCGCGCCACCGGCACCGCGGACGTGGTCGACGCGGTCAACTTCGCGCGAGAGCGGAACCTGCTCGTTGCGGTCCGGGGTGGCGGACACTCCGTGGCCGGGCTGTCGAGCTGTGACGGCGGGGTCGTCATCGATCTCACCCGCATGCGAGGGGTCACGGTCGACCCGATGGCGCGTCGAGCCTCCGTGCAGGGCGGCGCCGTGTGGGGCGATGTGGACCGCGAGACGCTGGCGTTCGGCCTGGTCGTGCCCGGCGGCGTGGAGTCCGAGACCGGCGTCGGCGGCCTCACGCTGGGCGGCGGTGAAGGCTGGGTGCGACGCAAGTACGGGCTGACCATCGACAGCCTCCGGGCGGCCACGGTCGTTTGCGCAGACGGGACGGTCCACGTGGCGTCCCCCGAGAGCGACCCCGACCTGTTCTGGGCGCTGCGCGGTGGCGGGGGCAACTTCGGGGTGGTCACCAATTTCGACTTCGACGCCCACCCGCTCGGTCCGATCGTCGCCTTCGCCGGCGTGTTGTACTCGACGCGCGACGCCGGTGCGATCCTGCCCCGGTGGCGTGACCACGTCGCCGACGCACCGGACGAGGTCACCTCGGTCGCCGGCGCGATCTCCCTGCCGGCCGACCCCGGCCTGCCCGAAGCGGTGCACAACCAGTCGTGCCTGCTCGTCGGTGGGGTCTACGTCGGCGACGTGGACGAGGGGATGACGGTCCTGCAGCCGCTGCGCCAGCTCGGTACACCGCTGGCCGACCTCTCCGGACCGACGCCGTTCGCCGGCGGTGAACTCGTCGTTCGACCCGTTCTTCCCGATGGGCACCTACCAGAGCTACTGGAGGGCGCAGAACCTTGACACACTTCCCGACGAGGCACTGGCGGTCATCGCCGCCAAGTTCGACGCCCGGCCGTCGCCAATGACGATGGCGGCCGTGTTCCAGATGGGCGGCGCCATCAACCGGGTCGGCGCTGCGGACACGGCTTACAGCGAGCGTTCCGCGCAGTGGATGTCCTCGTTCGACGGCAACTGGGAAGACCCCAACGACAACGAAGCGAACATCGCCTGGGTACGCGACGCCTTCGACCAGGTCGCCCGATACGGCAAGGGCAGCACCTACACCAACTTCACCGGCCAAGCCGACGAGACCGACCGACGCGCTCACCCGGAACGCCTACGGGCCCAACACCGCCCGGCTGCGCGCCATCAAGAAGCAGTACGACCCCGACAACTTCTTCCGCATCAACCCGAACATCCTGCCGGCGTAGTCCATCGCGCCGACCGGAAGTGCCTTCGAGGGGGGCTTCATGACCTTCGCGTTCGATCCTGAGTATCTGCCGTACTTGGACACGATCCCGAGCTTGGACGTCAGCGATCTGGCCGCCGAGCGGCAACGCATCAGTGAGTTCGAGGCGACGGTGAACGCCGACGTGGAGGTGTCCGGTGTCGTGATCACGGACGACGCCGCACCGGGGCCCGACGGGGCGCCCCCGGTCCCGGTCCGCGTCTACGCGCCCGATGGCGCCGGCCCGGGCACGTCACTGCCGGCCCTGCTCGACATCCACGGCGGCGGGTTCGTGCTGGGCTCGATCGAGATGGAGCACATGTTCGCTTCGGCGCTAGCTCGCAAGCTCGGTGTCGTCGTCGTGACCGTCGAGTACCGCCTCGCACCGGAGCACCCGTTCCCCGCCGGTGTGGAGGACTGCTACGCGGCGCTGCGGTGGATGCACGGACACGCCTCTACGCTCGGCATCGACCCCAACCGGATCGGTGTCGGCGGTCAGAGTGCCGGCGGTGGATTGGCGGCGGCGACTGCGTTGCTCGCTCGTGACCGGGGCGGCCCGGCGCTGTGCTTCCAGTTCCTGGGCATCGCCTCGCTCGATCACCGGCTGGAGACGGCCAGCATCCGCGCCTTCGTCGACACCCCATTCTTGGCTCGGCCCGAATGCCAGTTGACGTCGAAGTATTACCTCGGTGCCGACGCAGGCGAGCTCTCGCCGTACGCGTACCCGTCCGTCGCCCCGACCTGAGCGGATCTACCGCCCGCTTACATCACCGCGATGGAGTTCGACCCGCTGCGCGACGAGGGCATCCTCTACGCGTTGCGCTTGATGGAAGCAGGTGTCACCGTCGAGCTCCACAGCTTCCCGGGCACGTTCCACGGCTCGGCGGGCCTGATCCCCACCGCGGCCGTGTCACAGCGGATCACACGCGAGATGTTCGAAGCGTTGAGCCGCGGCCTGAAGGTCGATCAGCCGCGCTGCTCGGCTCGTGGAAAGGTGCGTGACTCAGACGGCGGTGGCGTGGAAGCCGCCATCGAGGTGGGTGATCCCGCCATCGCTGGGCAGCGGGATGCGCCCAAGCCCTCGCGTGTGGTCAAGGATGGTGTCGGAGGACGGACACCGCGTACGCCGCGATGATCGCGGGGGTGGAAACGATCGTGGATCGTGCCTGGGGGGACACGGCCGTGGTGTTCGGCCGCGGGGATCGCCGGTCTGCTCTCGGCCCGGGTCTTGAGCAGCTTCTTCGAGCGGGTCGAGGTGATCGAGCGGGATCCGCCGTCGGCGACCGGGCCTCGACGCGGTGTCCCTCAGGGCAACCACCTCCACATCATGCTGCCGGGCGGCCGCAAAGCGCTTGAAGAATTGGTGCCGGGCTACATCGACGCGTTGATCAGCGCCGGCGGGATACGGGCATCCTCGACGAGCTCGACGAAGGCTTATTTCGAGGATCGTTGGGTTCCTCGGTTCGACTCCGATCTGTGGAGCGTGCTGTGCGGCCGACCGCTGTTCGAAGCGGTCTTGCGTGACGAGGTGCTGCGCTCACCGGGCATCGAGTTGCGGACCGGATGGCGAGCGGTCGGACTTCGGACCGACGCGCACGGATCGGTGACCGGAGCGGTTGTCGAAACAACCGACGAAGGCGTCGAAGAGGCGCTGGATGCTGATCTCATCGTGGATGCAACCGGACGCTCGTCGCGGGCTGCGAACTGGCTTGCCGAACTCGGCTTCGATTCACCCGACGAGACCGTGATCAACGGGTTCTGGGGCTATTCGACCCGCTACTACCGGCTCCCGCCAGGGTGGGATCCTGGCTGGCTGACGCTGGCCCTGGTCCCGACCGGGCGTGATGGCCGGACGCGCGGCGCGGTCATTCAGCTTCAAGACGGTGAACGGTGGGCCTGTGGGCTGATCGGCTGCGCACACGACTATCCGCCCACCGACGACGACGCCTTCGAGGCATTCGTGGCATCGCTGCCCGTCCCTGACTTCGCCGAGGTCCTCGCCGCCGGCGAACCGCTGACGCCGGCGGTGGGCTGGCGGCGGACCGAGAACCGCCGACGGCACTTCGAGCGACTGTCCGGCTGGCCGGACGGCTTCGTCGTGATCGGTGACGCCCTGACCAGTGTCAACCCTGTGTACGGCCAGGGCATGTCCGTCGCCGCGTTGAGCGCTGCTGAGTTGCACCGTCAGCTCGCCGACTCAGCTGAGCGCGGAAACCTGATGGGGTTGGCGGCGCGGTTCCAACAAGCGCTCGGGGCCATCGTGTCGTTGCCCTGGAACCTGGCATCGGGCGCGGACTACCTCGTTCCCGGCGCCGAGGTTCAACCGCTTCCCGTCGAACAACGAGACTTTCTCGAGCGCTGGCGCCGTGCCGGCGAACTCTCCGCGCAATATCCCGAGATCCGGCCCCTGCTGATCGAGACCAGGTACCTGATACACGACCCCGAGTGGCTCTACAAAGGCGACATCGCCGATCGCATCAACGCAGAATGGGGCCGTCTCGACGACCTCACCTCGAGCTCCCCCTGAGCGAAGCGAATGCCGCGGACCCGTTCTGGACGTGTCGCCCCACTGATCGAACGCGCGGCGAGTCGCGCCAGCGGGCTCACGCTGCTCGACTTCCTCGACGGGCGTCTCGACGCGGTGGCCGACGCTGAGCTCGACACTCGCATCGACAGCTGGCTCACGAGCGACGTCGCCGCGCTCGTCGTTCCCGAACCACAGGGCGTCACCGGGCATCCCGACCATCGGGCCGGGCTGGCGTGACGGTAGTAGTCGTCGAAGAGCTGCCCGGCCGCGCTCACGAGGAGCTCCGCCAGGCGTTCAGGCGAGACCGGTTCCAGGGCGGACATGTCCGCCGAGAACCGTGCCGAGCAGGCCCGCGAACGGGGACACCACTTCGACACCGGTTTGTGGGTTGTGACCCACCGCAACCCAGAGACCCTGTGTCGGAGGACCGACACAGCGCACGACCACACGGCGCCAGGCTCGACGATGCTGGCGGAGAGGGCCGGGCGGTACCACTCGAGCGGTGGCTCATCGCCCTGTGATCGCCCGGTTCGGAGTGCGGGATGAAGCCGAGGACGTCACCGGGGACCACCTCGAGGAGCTCCTGGTGGAGCAGGACCTCGACGATGATGCGTAGGTAATCCGGAGGTGCGCGGCGGTCCACACCGTGGTCATCTCCGCGTGTAACCGCTCGTCGGGGCGGGTCACCCCGGAAGCACCACGGCCATCGACGACCGTCGACGCCGCCCGTCGGCCGGAGAAGCTTGTGCCGCACGACTCGCGCCCGGCAGGGACCGGCTTCGCGTGTGCTCCTCGGCGAGCCGCTGTTGGCCGTCGGCGATGGTTCGGTGAGTAGACCAAGGAGTCGCAGAGCTGCTGCCCGCCGGGGAACGAGCCGACCCCGCCACTCAACCAGACGAGGATCTCAAGCATGTCCAGTTGGGCAGGAGCGCCGTTGTCGGGAATCCGTGTAGTCGAGCTCGGGGTGGTCATCGCCGCCCTTCGGCGGCGGCGATGCTGGCCGACTGGGGCGCGGATGTCGTGAAGGTCGAGCCCCGCGATGGCGATCCGCAGCGTGGCAACACCCAGCGCTCCTACTTCGAGCTCCACAACCGAGGGAAGCGCAGCCTCTGCATCGACCTCAAGTCCGAACGAGGCCGCGCACTCGTGCTCGAGCTCGCCGAACGCGCCGACGTGTCCCTCACCAACATCCGCCCCCGAGCACTGAGACGGCTCGGGCTCGCCCACCCGGACCTGGCCGAGCGCAACGACCGTCTCGTCTACGGACTGATCGGTGGTTACAGCGCAACCGGAGTCACTCGAGCCTGCGGCCTGAGCCGCTACCAGCAGCTCAGCCGTCGACCATGATCGGTCGCGCCCAGCCGTCGTCGTCGATCCGCTGCTGCCACTGGGCGACGGTGTCGTCGAGCGGTCAGGCGCCGGTCTTGACCCCGGGGTTGTTGATGTCCTGCTGATCGATGAACTTGGTAGCCGCCGCTTCCAGCTTGTGGGTGTGGGGCGCGTCGCCGTATTCGCGAGGTGTCGTGTCGACGTCGGCCGCCTGGGCCCGGAGCGCGCCGACCGTGCATCGGCGCGTGCTGCGGTGCTCGAACGGGTCGAACTGGTACCAGCGAGCGGCGTTGGCCCACGAGACCATCTCGATCTCATCGTCGTCAGGCCGGCGGCGATGCACGGACTTCCAGAGCACCTCGGGCGACGTCGGCCACGTGGAGTCGGAGTGCGGGTAGTCGCACTCCCAGGTGATGCGTCTCGATGCCGATGGTGTCGCGGTTGCGAAGGCCGGTGATCGTCGTCGATGAAGCAGCCCTGCACGTGCTGGCGGAACACCTGGCTCGGGCAGCTGGTCGCCGAAGTCCTCACCGGTCCAGGCCCGGTGGTGGTCGTAGACGAAGTCGGCCTTCTCCAGGAAGTACGGCATCCAGCCGATGCCGCCTTCGGCCAAGGCCAGCTTGAGGCCCGGGAACTTGCGGAACATCTTCGACCACAGCAGCTCCGAGGCGAAGATCGCCGTCTGGAACGGCATCGACGTGCGGGATGACCGAGAACGGGGTCCGAGGCATGAAGTTCGGGAACCCACCGAAGTGGAAGACCATGACGCTGCCGCATGTCCTCGGCCGCCTTCCACGCCGGATCCCACTCGTCGCCGTGGTAGTCGGGCGCACCGAACCGGTAGCCGTCTCGGGGTGGAACGACACCGCGTGGCAGCCGAGGTCGGCGAGGCGACGGATCTCCTCGGCCATCCAGTCGGCCCCGAGCATGAAGCCGGACATGGCCATCGGGATGAAGCGTCCCGGGATACTGCGCCGCACCATTCGTGCGATGTGCCAGTCGTTGTACGTGCGCGGTCATCGCGGCCACGAGCTCGTGGTCGTCGTTCTGCATGAAGAACTGGCCCCCGATGCCCGGCCACGACGGGAAGTTCACCGAGGCCAGGACGCCGTTGACGTTCATGTCCCGGACCCGCTCGTGGACGTCGTAGCAACCGGGGCGGACCTGGTCGAAGCTCGACGGGTCGCTGCCCCAGTTCTCCGGCGGCCGGCCCTGCACGGCGTTGAGCCCGAAGGTGGCGATCTCCTGGCCCTCGATGAGCCAGGCGTCGGTGCCGTCGGCTCGGCGGACACCTGGGCACTCGGTCTCTGAACTTCGCCGGCACGCGCTCCTCGAAGAAGTCTCCAGCGACGGTGGCTCGACCACGTGGTCGTCGACGCTGATCAGGATCATGTCCTCGAGCTGCATGGATCGTCCCCTTTCGATGCCCACCGGATCCGCACGTCGACGTCCTGATCACGGCTTGCCGACGCCGTCACGACGGCGAAAACCCATCAGGAAACGTGCTCTCCGGCGACCCTCAGGGTACACCTACAGGTTGTACGTCGTCCGAACGTGCTTCAGGGTCGAGGGCGCTCGAGCACCGGCGCGTCACAGCGGAGCGCACCCGCCGCCACCGCTCCTGCGCGCCGCCGAGTCTGCCAACGCCGGGCGCAAGACCGTTGCCAGGAGCTCGACGTGGCGATGGCAGAGGAAGAGGTTCAGGTAGCCGTCGATCTGCGCGCCGGCCTCCCGCACCCCTCCCCGGACGGCGAGACGCTGACCCTGCTGTTCGCGCCCGACCGCTGGACGGGTTGACCGACGACGAGCGGGAGGACTTACTCCGGGCGCTCGTCTCTGGCGACGTGGGCATCGCGATGCGAGGCGCGCCATGAGCAGCCGTCCCCAAGGTCGAGCGGCCGTGGCCCCCACGGGCCCGCTCCCCGATCGTCGCCACCGTGGCGGCGTTGCCGAGCCGGGAGCACTCCCGGCCGCTCGGGTCAGTACGAGGCCTGCCTGGCCTGGTCGGAGGACCTCGACCGGACCGACGCCTGGCCGTCGATCACGATGCCGTGCCTGGTGCTGGCCTTCGAGCACGACGTCGACTCGCCTCGTGCCCGACGCGGAAGCGGCCGCCGTGATCCCGGCGCTCGGTTTGTCAAGATCGCGAGCGAGCCACCTTGGCCCGTTCACGCACTCCGCCGCCGTGGCCGCCGCCCTGGTCGAGTTCTTCGCCACGAGCTGAGCGAACTAGTGGTCGCGGGTCGTGGTGACGAAGACCTCGGCGGGGCAGTCCTGCGCGGAGGCGGGCGACAACCCGCGGCACCCAAGCGGCACCGGCGCCAGGGAGGCAGGTGACAGGCCGGTGAGGTGGTGGGCTGTCGCGAAGGCGGCGAGAGCCGCCGCTCGACGGCGTCGCGTTCGGCGGTGGGCAGCACCCGCTGCGGGGCCGGCGCCGGCTGAGAGTCCGGCCGGCTGATCGCCGGCGTCAACAGCACGCCCCCGACGACCACCGCGCCCGCCGCGAGGGTACGGATCTTGTTCTTGGTCATGCGAACATTCATGCCGCCTCCCTGGTCTGGAGGGCCGCCCTTGCAGCTCACCCCCGTAGGGTGCGGAGGAGGGTGCCGGGCGATACAGCGCTCGCGGCGATGAGTGTGCGGCGTCTGCAGCACAACGAAGCCGGCATACGCTGCCGAGGTGGCGAGGTGGCTGTGACGATCCGCGATGAGCGCATCGTCCGGTGGGACCCGCGCGACCTCCAGGCGCTGGTCGACTCGGGAGGAGCGCCGCTACCGGAAGGGCGCCTCCCTCATGCTCCAAGGGGACCCGCTGCGCACTGTCCACTTGTTCGTCGAGGGCTGGGCGAAGGTCGTCCTTACCACGGCCGCGGGGCACGACGTCCTGTTGACCATCCTCGGTCCTGCCGACCTCGTGGGTGACTTCGAGGCGCTCGAGGGTGTGGCCCGCTCGGCGAGCGTTGTCGCCCTCGAGCCGGTGACGACCCGGGTGGTCACCGATGAGCAGTTCCTCGAGTACCTCGCAGCACACCCCCGCGCCGCGCTCGATCTTCTCCGCACGTTCATCCACCGCATCCGCGTCGCCGATCGCAGGCGGATCGAAGCCGGCTTACTCGACACCCCGCATCGCCTCGGCTCGCTGCTTCTCGAGCTCGCCGAGCGCCACGGACGTCCGACCGCGAGGGAACCACGATCGCCATCGCGTGTCGCAGGAGGAACTCAGCAGCATGATCGGCGTGTCGCGGGACTCGGTGACCCGGGCCTTGACCGCACTGCGTTCGCGGGTGGGTGGCGACGAGCCGCCGTTCGATGACGCTCATGGACGTCGACGCGCTGCGCACCTTCGTGGCGGACTCCGACGGGTGGGACTGAGCGAGGATCTGGCGCCGCTGGCACTCGCTGGTGGAGGTCAGGCGTGTCGAGTGGACGGGTCCGACCGGGTGCCCGAGCACCCGCCGAGGCTGTCGGCGGAGAGCCGCGCTGCTGCTGGCCATCCTCCGACCGGCCTACGCGACCGCCAAATCTTCCCCTCGCGAGTACGTCGAGCAGAGGCTCGGAGCGCGAGCCATCGCCCAAGTCCTGACGGACCAGGGCGGCCCTGCCCGAGTGCCCACGACTCGGAGCGCAACCGACACGGGGCGGGGAACGGTGGAGCGTGGTCCCGGAGCGCGGTGAGGGCGATCCTGGGGAGCCCGCGTTACCTCGGCCACGAGGTGTGGGGACGGGTCCATGGCCACGAGGTGCTCCTCGACCCCGACGACGTGGCGCAGGGCTACCAGACCTCGCTGCGCCCGGCTGATCCGTCGGAGTGGATTTGGTCCCAGCGCGAGGTGCATGAGGCGATCGTTGACGCTGACGTGTTCGCGAGGGCGCAGGAGCAGTTGGGGCTCGGGCGGGTCACGGACGACCGACCGGCGACCACCGACGAAGCGCGGCCTACGTGCTGCGCGGGCGGATCTGGTGCGCAGCCTCGGGCGGAAGATGGAAGCGGACACCTCCGGCGGGTTGGCCCGCTACCGCTGCCGTCTGAGCGGCGGCGACTACGCGAGGAACGAGGCCCTGGACGGGAGCCACCCGGCGGAGTGCGGCGGTGGGCGAGGCGGCGGGTCACGAGGACGATCGACGGCTACTTGGCCACGGTGTGCGACCCGACCAGGCGGAGGCGACGATCCGGGCGCTGACCCAGGCCGACACCGAGCAGGACCCCCTGGTGCTGGCGAGAGGCGAACGGGCCCGAGCCTGGGTGCGGGACGCCGACACGAAGCTGGCCGCTACCGGGCGGCGCTCGACGCCGGTGCGGACCCGGCGGTGATCGGTGGGTGGATCGTGGGACGTGCGAGCCGACCGGGCGGAGGCGGAACGCGACGTGCTCGACGCCACCCCGGCGGAGCCGATGGGTGAGGCCGAGGTGCGAGCGATGGTCGCCTGGTTCGCGGAGTGCACCGACAGGTTCCACCGGGCGATGGAAGCGGCGACGCCGGAGGCGAGGCAGACGTTGTACGACTCGCTGGGAGTGCTGGCCCGCTGGACGCCGGGGGTCGATGCCGTCGACGTGTCCCTTGCCGTCGAGGGGGGCGAAGGGTGTGTCGGAGGGG
>CAWJCQ010000002.1:0-46295 GCA_963841465.1 uncultured Acidimicrobiia bacterium
CGTTCGTGACCAGCAGCTATTTCGGCGACATGAGCGAGTGACGCCTCCGTCGCCACACGAAACTCACGCGAAAGTCCGGACGATAGATCGACCGATAGCCTCGCCGCGTGACGCCCACGAAGCACGCTTCCGCGCAAGATTCGACTACGAGGCGGCCACGACGTGTGGACCGGATTCACGGACAAGCGCGGCGTGGGCATGGTCCGCATCAATGGCCGACTCCGAACGGTTGAGCGCGCCGCATGGGAGTTCGAGCATGGACCGGTCCCCGACGGCATGCGCGTGATGAGCTGCCCGAAACAGCGAGCGTGCGTGCGCGTCGCGCATCTGTCGCTGTCCCTGTCCGCCGTTCGCGTCGCGAGCCGTCGCCTCGCCGCCCCCGAGGGCACGGCTCCGCGCGAGGTCAGACCAGATGTCTGGGAACTCGTGGTCGCTGACGGAATGACTGCGGCCGGCACGCCCGGACGGCGATACCTCACCGTTCACGGCGACTGTGACGACGCGCTGAGACACGCTCGCCGAGCTCGTCGCCCGAGCCAGACGAGATCTCGGCGACCTCCGCGTCCGAGAACTGGTGGACCGATACCTGCACGTGCTCTACCGGCCGCGGTCGTACAGCTTCGGACTGGCGCGCCGCGTTCTCCACGAGATCATCGAGCCGACCTTCGACGACGAACTCGCGGTCCGCCTGACCTCTGACCGTCTCGAGACCCTTTTAACCCCGCTGTACCGGGATCGCGGGCCAGCAACGACACGGCTCACACTCCAGATGCTGCATCAGGCCTTCGCGTGGGCCCAACGACACGGATGGTGCCAACAGGACCCCACCGAAGGATTCACCCTCCGCCGACTTCGCTGAACTCCCGACATTGGCGAATGCCCTCACCGCCGACACGCGCGATCGCGATGCTCCTACCGGTCGTCGTGCATCCCTCTTCCGCTCGACCCGGGACTGTCCGAAGGTTTGTGTAACCGGCGTGATCTGAGGGTCCGCGGCTGAGGGACTGTGGATTTAACGGTGTGTCCGGCCTGACAGGTCTGCCGTGAGGTGGGCTGAAGGCAGCGGTGATGACCGCGACACTGGAGACCGTGGCCAAGAAGAAGGAGTTGCCGCCTGAGTCGGCTGAGCTGCAGGCGGCTCGAGAGCTGGTCCGCCAGGCGAAAGAGCAGGGCTTGTCGTTGACGGGCCCGGACGGGCTGTTGAAGCAGCTGACCAAGACGGTTCTCGAGGCGGCGTTGGATGAGGAGCTCACCGAGCATCTCGGCCACGAACGGCGGGCGCCGGCGACGGGTGGGAATGTGCGTAACGGCGGCGTCGTCGCCGTAGAGGTAGGCGACCATGAGGTGGAGTCCCTCGTCGTTTCCGAACGTGGCGAGAAGGATGGCGGCGATCGCCTCCGATTGACCACTGATACCACCGGCGGCGAGCGCACGACCTTCTTGCTGCACGGCATCGCGTAGCGTCCGCGGTAGGCCCGAAGTGCTGACGATTGCGAGTCGGACCGTCTGGGCCGCGACTTCGGTCTCGAGCCGCGAGAGGCTGACTGGCTCGCCGGTCCACCACAACACGCTGGAAGGGTCGCGAGCGAGAAGTCGGCGCTCGACTTCGGTGGCGAGACGGTCCGTCCACGCTCCGGGACTGGCGACGGTGAGGTGCAAGGCAGTGTCGGTGTCGAACCCGATCCAGTTCGCGACCCGGTTGGCGACTTGCTCGCATTTCGGTTCGGCGTCGAGGGCGAGCAGCGCGTAGACGGTGGCGAGCGCCGGTAGGGACGTCATCGGGTTGTAGCCGCTGATGGGCGCGCCGGATGCAGCCGCGTCGCAATAGGCAACGAATCGAGGGGACGTCGGTCCGCCCGTTGCCGGCAACTGGTAAATGTCGGCCATGGTCGCCAGGGTGGGTGTGACGGTGATCACGCGACGTCCCGTGTCACGGTGAGCCGCATCCCTCCTGCGATCGCGAGGGCGGTGTAGCCGATGAGCAGAAGTGTTGCCGCGGCGATCGGAAGCGGGTGGTCGAGTGTTCCCGACTGCGTGAGGGCGTTGGCGGCGCCGAGGGGCAACCACTTGGCTGTGCTCGGCAGTACAGCGAGCAGAGCGTTTTCCACGATGAGCTGCCAGACCAGAGCACCGATAACTGCGGCAACCTGGTTGCGAACGATGGCGCCGATACCGAGGCCGATGAGTGCATAGAGCACGGTGACGGCCGCGCAGCCCGCGAGCACGCCCGCGACATCCCGACTCAACCACGAGATATTGGCGTCGTGCGCGGACAGTGCCGGAAGCCCGAGCGCCAACGTCACCAGGGTGCACAGCGAGGCGACAACTACCGCGATGAGCGCGACGGCGGCGGCCTTGGCGGCGATGACTCGTCCGCGGTGGGCTGTGACGAGCAGCGCGGAGACGATGGTGTTGTGCCGGTATTCGCCGGCGACGGCGGTGGTGCCAATGACGAGGGCGAGGATGCATCCATTGGCGGCGCTGCTGGTGATCGCTCGGATGCCCGCGACGGTGTCGAGGGCAGGGAGGCCGTTGTGGCCGGCCCCGGCGATGGTGATGCCGACGCTCAATGCGGTCGCGGCGACGGCGGCGGCGATGGTGCCGTAGGTGGCGCGGATGGTGCGGAGCTTGATGAGTTCGGCGCGTATGAGGGCGGTCATTGCGGGGCTCCCGTTCGGGTGAGCTCGAGGAACATCTCTTCCAGGTCGAAATTCTGTTCGGTGATCTCGTAGATGACGATGCTGTTGGCAGCGGCGGTGAGGCCGACAGTTTCGGGGGCGGTGTCGTAGGCGACGAGCTCGAAACCGGTTACCTCGGCGGCGATGCCTTTGGCCGCGAGGGCATCGCGCAATGCCGCCGCTTGGGGGGAACGCACTCGCACGCCGGTGGCGGCCCGTCGGCTCAGTTCGCTGAGAGAGGAGTGAGCGACGAGGCGTCCGTGGGCGATGATCACGACGTCGTCGACGAGTAGCGCCATCTCGGTGAGCCGGTGGCTGGACACGAGGACGGTTCCGCCGTCGTCGGCGAAGGTCCGCAGCAGATGCCGGAGCCGGTGCACGCCTTCGGGGTCGAGGCCGTTGGCGGGCTCGTCGAGGATGAGAATGCGGGGGCGACCGAGCAGCGCGACCGCAAGGCTCAGTCGTTGGCGCATGCCAAGGGAGAAGCCGCCGGTTCGACGGTGGGCGGCCGCGCTGAGACCGACCTCGTCGAGCACCGCGTCCACGCGTGTAGAGGGAAGGTCGATGGCGGCGGCGATCATGCGGCGGTGGTCTCGGGCCCTTCGTCCCGGGTGAAGGCTGTTTGATTCGAGCGCGGCACCAACCACTCGACACGGCTGTTCGAGCTCGGTGTAGCCGCGGCCGGCGATGCGGGCGGCACCCGAGGTAGGCGCGACCAGGCCGAGCAACATCCGCAGGGTGGTGCTCTTGCCGGCGCCGTTGGGCCCGAGGAACCGGCAGACGGTGCCGGCCTGGACGCTGAAGCTCAGGTCGTCGACCGCGGTGATGTCACCGAATCGTTTGGTGAGGCCTTCCACCTCGATCGCGTTGTGCATCTGATGAGCATCTGAGATATTCGGGCCGCTGCCATCGGTCTGGACGCCCGGCTGCGGTCTGTCCTCTGGCAGGTCCCCATCCGGGTGGAATCGGCCGTTTGGCAGAGGGACAGCTCAAGCCTGTTTCGGTAACGTCGAGCCGTGTGGGTATGGATGCGGGCGCTCGTGCGACGCCATCCAACTGCGACCGATGTCGGTCTCGCGATCGTGCTCGCCGTCGCCGCGCTCATCTCGGTCAACGCCACGGTCAACCTCCTCGCCGCCAACATCCCCGGTTACGACCGACCCTCCACCGTCACAGCAACGCTGTGCATGCTCGCCATCACCGTTCCGGTGGTGGCGCGGCGGTGGCTCCCGCTCACGACACTCGCGGCGATCACCGTCGCGTTCGTGGTCGGCCGCTACTTCTACGACATGCCCGAAACGAGCGTGACCCTGATCGCCCTGGACGTCGGCCTGTTCAGCGCCGCGCTCCATGGCAAGCCGCCACGACGAGCATGGGTGCTCGGCGCCGCGTACGCCGCGATCTGCCTGGAGGTGTTCCGCGAGCTCTTCTTCACCGATGTCACCGAGTACCCCGGTCGACTCTGGGCCCAATGGTTCCTGCTCGTGTACAACGCGATGATACTGGCGTTGCCGTGGGCGTTGGGCGCTGTCATCCGGTCGCTGCAAGCACGGGGCATCGAACTCGCTCGACGGGCTGACGAGCTGCAACGTGAACGCGAAGAACGGGCGGCTCACGCCGTGTTCGACGAGCGAGTGCGCATTGCTCGCGAGCTCCACGATGTGGTGGCGCACCACGTGAGCGTCATGGGCGTGCAAGCGGGCGCGGCCCGCCACGTCATGGCCCGCGACCCCTCCGGTGCCCAGGCCGCCCTCGCGTCCGTCGAGGCGGCCAGCCGCGAGGCGGTCGCCGAACTCCACAACATGCTCGGGTTCCTCCGGCAAGGAAACACCCCAGACGACCCCGAAGATCTCGCACCCCAACCCGGGCTTCGGGAGATCGAGCCCCTCGTCGCGAAGCTCCGGAGTGCTGCCCTCCACGTCGACCTCGACGTCACGGGCACCAAGCGGGAGCTCCCCCGCACCCTGGAGCTCTCCGCCTACCGAGTTGTGCAAGAAGCACTGACCAACACGCTCAAACATGGCAACGCACGCCACACGTCCGTCACCCTCGCGTACGAACCAACGACGCTCACCATCACGATCGTCGACGACGGATCGGGTGCCCCATCCCACCCCGATCGGGCCTCCGGCGGCGTGGGGCTGATCGGGATGCGCGAGCGCGTGCACCTGCACGGCGGCCAGCTCCGGGCCCGGCCCCGACCCGAGGGCGGGTTCGCGGTGCATGCGACGTTTCCGATCCCGGAGGCGTCGCAGTGATCACCGTCGTGCTCGCCGACGACCAGGCCATGGTGCGCGCCGGGTTCCGGATGATCCTCGAAGCCGAGGACGACTTCGACGTCCGCGGCGAAGCCGAAGACGGCACGGACGCCGTCGAGCTCGTGACGCGTGTCCGGCCCGACGTCGTGCTCATGGACGTACAGATGCCACGCCTCGACGGCATAACCGCCACCCGCCGAATCGTCGCATCCGGTGTCGCGTCGCGCGTCATCATCCTCACGACGTTCGAGCGCGACGACTACGTCTACGAGGCGCTACGCGCGGGCGCCAGCGGGTTCCTGCTCAAGAACTCACCACCAGAGGAACTCATTCACGCCATTCGCGTGGTCGCGCAGGGTGACGCCCTTCTCGCACCCTCGGTGACGAGGCGGCTGATCTCGACATTCGTGCAGCAACCTCTCCCCCAGCGCGACGAGCACGCGATCGGCCGGCTCACGGACCGAGAACTGGAGGTGCTGCGACTGCTCGCCACCGGCAAGAGCAACGCCGAGCTCGCCGACGAGCTGTACATCAGTGAGGGAACCATCAAGACACACGTGTCGAGCGTGCTATCCAAGCTGGGCTTGCGCGATCGCGTCCAGGCCGTGGTGTTCGCCTACGACAACGGGGTCGTCACGCCCGGTGGATGAGCGCGACCGCGATCGGCGCTCGGTCGAAGTCTGGCCGGTCGGAGATCCACGGCGTATCGCGGTGCGCAACCAACTGATCTGGTGCGCCGGGGTCGCCGTCGCGTTCCAAGTGTTCGCCTTCGCATCGACGCAGGCTCAGTTCGTGCGAGCCCACAGCCCGTGGCAAAACGACCCCTATGACGTGGTCGTGTCGTTCACCATGTTCTTCGTACCGGCCGTCGCGTGCATCGGAGGTATCCGCGTCGCGTTGTGCCGAGCGGACCGACCCCTCGACCTCGCCCGCGTGGACGGCGTTCTTCGTACCGCGATCACCAGCGACCTGCTCGTGGCCGCGACGGCGGCGACAGATGTGGTAGCGGTCGCCTTCCGAGCCGACAACGAGCGGTGGACCGCGATCACGCTCCCACTCATCATGTTCGTTGTCCTGCTCCTCGGATCGTGCTCGCTGTCCCTGCGCTCGCTTCTCGCGCTACGGCCAACTGGGGATCGTGAAGATGGATGCAGTGTTCTTGAGGATGCCGTCGAACTCAGCAGCCGCGCGAGCCTTGTGTTCGGGAGTCGAGCCGGCCGACGGCTCGACCAGATCTTCGATCGGATCGTCGAGGGACCCGGTGGTCTGCGGGCCGCACCCCTGCGCTGGCTGACCGCCGTGTCGGTCGCTGCAGGGATGTTCGTCGCCGGCAGCCTCGGCCTCCGGGAACACGAGCTGGGATGGCTCGCGGTCGTCGAGTGCGCCATCTTCGCCATCGTCACTCTTGCGTTTCTGGTTGAAGCAGACGGCGCGTTGCGGATCGTCCCCGTGCAACCGGATGTAACGGCGCGGTGGACAGTGACGGCGTCAGCGGTCTTCGTCCTCATCGCGCTGGCGTGGCGAGATCCAGTGGCGCAAGCCGTTGCCGGTCATCCGATCGCGTCGACCGGCCAGCTCGCCGCGCTCCTCGCGGTCGCCGCCATCGCTGGCGCAGCCGCAGGCAGAGTCGCCGTCGGGTCGCGACCGCGCACATGATGGCTATCAGCGACGCGTCCGACGTTCGTCCTGTCGGTCAGACGGCTGATGCCCGTCGCAACGACGACCGGCGACGAGCAGCGCCACCGTCGCGGCGAGCAACAGAACCCAGCCCACGGCCGGTAGGCGCCCTCCGGGGGCGACGAACAGCCAGATGAGGACAAGCTCGATGGCAAACGCCGTCGCCATTGACATTCGGGAGTGCTTCTCGTTCATGCGCGGGCGGTGCCCGTCTCGTCCTCGGCGACGCGGCACTTCGTGGTTACGCGACATCCGTCGAACGACGGAGATGCAGTTCCCTCTCGAGCGAGATGACACGGCCGGGAAGGAGCGAGATCGTCACGGACATGTCCACAGACTCACCCCCGGCGTCAACGTCCGCTCATCGCTCCTTAGGAGACGTAGCCGTTGTGCTCGGCGTGCTCGGCCTGGTCCCCATCCCGGGACTCGCGGCGTCCGTCGCCGCGCTCGTATGCGGCTACTGCGCCGGGCGAGACAACGAGCGCGCCCGTGCCGGCATCATCCTCGGTTGGATCGGTGTCGCTGCCCCCGTCGTGCTGCTCTTCGTCTACTGCGTTGTGCTCGGGAACCCGTTCCCGATCCACCGCTACCACCCGTCCCGGTGAGCATGGGCCGTACCGCCACGCTCGCTGCCGCCTCGCTCTGTGCGCTCTCGTGCTCGTCGCACGACGCGCAGCCAGCGCCGACCCCGGCAAGCACCGTCAACGCGTCGCCCCCGATAGAAGCCGTGCTGTTCGCATACGGCGCGGCCGACGGCCACATCTGGATCGTCGATGGGTCGACCGGCGTCCGCACCCAGATCACACACGGCGACGGCGGCGTCGACTTCGATCCGCACTGGTCACCAGACGGCCAGCAGCTCGTGTTCCGCACCGAGCGGGTTCACCCACCCGACCCGACCGGCACCGGGTACGACGGGATCTTCGTGATCCGAGTCGACGGCACCGACGAGCACGCGGTCAACCCAGCCGGCGGCGGGCTGTTTCCCGCCTGGTCTCCCGACGGAGCCACCATCATGTTCAGCAGCCCCCGACCCGACGGCCGCGAAGGGCTCTTCACCGTGCGGCCCGACGGAACCGGACTGCGCGACCTCGCGACCTACGGCGAACATGTCGGCTGGTCACCCGACGGCAGGCAGCTGCTCGTCGACCGCAACGCATCGTCCGGCACGCAGAACTGGGACATCTGGATCGGCGCCGCCGACGCCACCAACCTGCGCCAGCTCACGACCGCAACCGGTGATGACCACTTCGCAGCATGGTCGCCAGACGGCGCCCGCGTGCTCTTCACGACTCAGCGCAACGGCGACGACGAGGTGTGGGTGATGAACGCCGATGGCACCGGCCAACAGCCGGTCATCGGGCGCCCAGGAACTCAATCCGGTGAAGGCTGGCTGCCCGACGGACGGATCCTGTTCGCCGACCACCCTGCCGCCGGTGACGGAGTGCGGTGGTACGTCGCCAACCCCGACGGGACCGACGAGCACACCCTGCCCTACCTCGACGACATCGAGGGACCCCTGGACTGGCGCCGGAAGTGAATCAAGTTCAACAGCAGCCCCTGAACCGCTCGACGACAACGCAATCCCCGATGACGCGAACCAAGTTCGCCCCGATCGCGTGGCGATCGACGCTGTGCATCAGCGGCGTCACCGTCGCCGTCCTCCTCGCGGTCTCGACGCGGTACGGGTGGCACCGCGACGAGCTCTACTTCCGCGCCGCCGGCCAGCACCTGGCGTGGGGCTACGTCGACCAGCCACCGTTCGTCCCGCTCGTCGCCCACCTCTCGAACCTCGTTGCCGGCGACAACCTCACCGCTCTGCGACTGCTCCCCGCCCTCGCCACCGCGCTCACGATCGCAATGGGCGCACTCATCGTCCGAGAGTTCGGAGGAGGCACCTGGGCGCAGACGTGCGGCGCCGCGATGGTCGCCGCGAGCGGCTACGTCCTCGGAGCGGGACATCTCCTGTCGACCGCGGTGTTCGACCTTGCCGCATGGATGCTCCTGTTGTGGCTCGTGGCGCGGCTGCTGCGCACAGGTGACCGCCGCTGGTGGATCGCCATCGGGTTCGTCGCCGGCGCGTCGATGCTCAACAAGGATCTGCTGTTCCTGTTCGGTGGTGCGCTGCTCGCCGGACTGCTCATCGACCGGCGTTGGGACATCCTGCGTTCCCGAGCGCTCCTGGTCGGCATCATCATCGCCGTCGCCATCGCTGCCCCCAACCTCGTGTGGGAAGCCACGCACGGGTGGCCGCAAGTCGACATGGCGCGCGCTCTGGCCCGCCGACTCGCCGCCGAGAACCGATCGACCCTGTTCCCGTTCCAACTCCTCGTCGTCGGACCGAGCCTCGTCTTTCTGCTGTGGCGGGGCGCCCGATGGCTCCATCACGCGGATAGTGGCCACCGATTCGCCCCCATGCTGTGGGCCTGGCCCGCCGCCCTTATCGTCACGTTCGCAAGCGGCGGGCGTCCGTACTACGTCGCACCCCTCACCATCGTCGTCATGCTCGCCGGTGTCGTCGCTACCGAGTCGACGCCACGGCTACGGCGCCTGCCGTGGTACATCGCCGCCAACGCGGTGCTGGTCGCGCCCATCGCGCTGCCGCTGCTTCCAGCGTCCGCCGGCGCCACAGGTGCGAACGACGCGCTCGCCGAGACCGTCGGCTGGCCCGAGCTCACCCAGCAAGTCGCCGACGTCGTCCACTCCTTGCCGTCATCAGAGCAACGCTCGGTCGTGTTGCTCGCTGCGAGCTACGGCGAGGCGGGCGCCCTCGACCGATTCGGCCCACAGCACGGGCTCCCGCCCGCGTACTCGCCGCACAACAGCTACGCCGACTTCCGCCGACCCACCGACGACCACACGACGGTCGTCGCCGTCCGCTACACGACCGACGATCTCGCGCCGTACTTCGACGACTGCCGGCAAGTCGGCGCGATCCACAACAAGGATCACGTGCACAACGAAGCCGAGAACGCTCCCATCCTGATCTGCCGTGGGCTGCGAGGCCACTGGCCCGACGTCTGGCAACACATGCGCTTCCTGTCGTGAGCAGGCGTCCGCTCCATGAGGCGGCAACCAAACCCGATGCTGGTCATGACCAGCGTGTGCCTAGTGTCCACACGCGGTGAGCGGAGGCATGTTGCTGGGTGAGGGCCCAGAGGCCGAGGTGTTCCTTCAACCCGACGGGACAGTGCTGAAGCTCATGCGCGACAGTGCTTCCGCCACCAGAGTCCAACGCGAGGCAGCTGCGCTCGCAGCGCTGTGCGCGGACGGCATCGCCGCTCCACAACCGTTCGGCGCCGTCAAGGTCGACGGACGTCCGGGCCTCGTGATGAGCCGCATCGACGGCGACGACCTCCTGTCCACGCTCGGGCGCTCGCCGGTGTCGGTACTCAAAGCGGGCAAGGTGCTCGGCCGGATCCACGCGGCGATCCATGAGGTCGCCGCGCCTGCGTCGCTGCCACCGTTCAACCGCGAGCTTCGGATCCGCATCGAAACCGCGTCGGCGCTGCCTGCCGATCTTCGGACCAGCGCGCTGAGAATCCTCGACACGCTTCCGCAGGGTGATCGCCTCTGTCACGGCGACCTCCATCTCGGAAACCTGATCGGATCGTGGACCGGTCCAACCTTCATCGACTGGGGCGACGCCTGCCAGAGAGAGCCCATCGCCGATGTAGCCCGGACTGAACTCCTGCAACGATTGGGCTCGGCGCCACCGGGCGCGCCCCTCGCGCTCCGAATCCTCCCACCCGTCGGCCGCGACGT
The DNA here is from genome assembly GCA_963841465.1 of uncultured Acidimicrobiia bacterium. Lineage (GTDB taxonomy): Bacteria > Actinomycetota > Acidimicrobiia > Acidimicrobiales > Ilumatobacteraceae > JALZMG01. The sequence goes on from CAWJCQ010000002.1 coordinate 10,379, forward strand.
ACTCGCTGCGAGCTATCTCGTCGCATACCGCGCACACCGGCCTGTCCCGAGGGCCGATCTCAGACCGTGGCGCATCGTGCGCGCTGCGGCGAGGCTCCGCGAACCAATCCCCTCCGAGCACCCCGAGCGCACGTTCGGCGTCGATCGGGACGCCTCGACCACCTCGCCGTAGCACCACGCGTCCAGCGGCGCAAGCGTCGTCGCCGATGCCAGCCAGACCTCCGATACTCAAAGCGCCCACGAAGCGTGTCAGCACCGCCGCTGAACGACGACCGCGGTCAGCTCCTTACTGCGTCCCGATGGACGATTCAGCAGGTGATCGAGGGGCGGGCGTGTCCTCGTTCCCGGGGGTATCCGCAGCGCAGGAAGATGGTGGTTCGTTCAGCGGTCCGACCGCGGCGAACCACTGAGCGTCGTAGGTCCATCGCGTGGCTGTCACGGGGGGCGTCGTGGTGGTTTGCGAAGACGCCGGATTGCTCGGTGGAGAGGGCGAGCCGCGGACGATGAGGGCGACGAGCACGAGCCCGGCCGCTACGACGGCTGCGGTCCGGCGCTGCCGCCGGCTGCTCCTCGGCCGAGCGGGATCGATCGAGTCCCGATAGGGGCCACGTCGGCGCGTTGGCGTGTCGGAGCCGGAGCTTGGCGCCACGTAGTCCGATGGTTCATCATCTTTGGGATGGCGGAGGAGATCGTCTGGATGGCCGCGGGCCGCACCGACGGCCTGGTTCTCGTCGCCGTTCAGGAACTCCACGAGGATGGCGAGGCCGTCGTGGTCGGTGCGGGCCAGCCTGATGACGAGAACGGCCTCGCCCGACGAACTCGAGCCGCTTTCGGGAAAGGCGTAGTTGCGATCGAAGACGCTGAGGTTGCTGGCGGTCGAGGCACCGTTGCCAAGTCCACTTTCGCCGGCGGCTGCGGGCCGAAACGAACGGATGCCGGGCAATTAGCACCTCCAAGGTCGGCGGGGCCGCGACGGACCGTGGGGGTCTGACGGGGTCAGCGAGTTATCCCTTGAAGCGTGCACCATCGAGGTCTGAAACCGGTCCAGTGCTGGTCTGCTCTCGAAGGGGTCGCCCGGCCCGTGTTTATTCGCCAGCGGAGTTCACCGGCGATCGGGGAGTTTCTCGGCAACGTATAGTTTGCGTACGATCGAGTTCTCAGTACTGGGGCCGCTGGAGGTCACCGGTCCTGGCGGTCCTGTGCGGATCACCGGGCCGCAGGACCGGGCGGCGTTGGCGGCACTGGTCGCGTGGCCTCACGACGTACTGTCGACGAGCCGTCTCACCGAGGCCGTGTGGGGTTGCCAGCCTCCGGCCTCGAGCCCGAAGATGCTCCAGAACCTCGTGCTCCACCTCCGGAAGGTGCTCGGCGGTGAGCTGATCGAAACTGGGCCGGGTGGCTACCGGCTGAGGGCCGACGATGACGCCATCGATGCGGTCTGCTTCGAGCAGTTCATCGATGGGGGTCGTCGGCGAGCGGCGGAGGGCGACTGGTCGGCCGCGGTTGACGCCCTCACTCGAGCGGTCGCGTTGTGGAGAGGCGTTCCGTTGCCGGAGCTGTCTGAATGGGACCCGGCGCGAGGCGAGGTGGCCCGCCTCCAGGAATTGCATGACCGCGCCCAGGAGGAGCTTGTCGAAGCGCAGTTGGTCCGCGGCCGCCACCACGAATGCGTGCCGGCGCTCGAGATGATGGTGAGCGAAGAGCCCCTTCGCGAACGGCGGTGGGCGCTGCTTATGTTGGCGCTCTATCGCGCCGGACGGCAGGCCGCCGCGCTTCGGGCCTTTCAGCGATCGCGGGCCCGTCTCGCCGAGATTGGACTGGAACCGGGGCCTGAGCTCGTTGCTCTGGAGCGTGCGATCGCAAGCGGGGATCCGTCGCTGGCCGTAACCGCACACGGCCTTGCGGTCTCGTTGCCCGATGGGACGCTCCGCGTGGTTGAATCGCACGACCAGCACTCCACATGCGACCAGGCGCCGCTTACCGGGCGGCCGCCGGCTCGAAGCGGCAAGGTTCGTTCGAACCTGCCTCCGGCTCATACTGCGCTCATCGGTCGCGATCACGACATTTCGGCTTTGACAGCGGCGCTGGAGGACGCCTCGGTAGTGACCGTGACGGGCGCCGCCGGGATCGGCAAGACCCAGGCCGCCTTGCACGCCGCTGCGGCCGTTGGCGAGCTGGCTTTCCCCGGCGGGGTCTGGGTGGCGTGGCTGGCGCCGTTGGCGCCGTCGGACCGAGTGGCCGACATCGTCTTGTCGGCGGTCGAGGGCCGAAGACAGCATGAGCTCTCGGTGTCGGAGGCCCTGTCAGAACGCGCTGGCAGCCGGCGGATGCTCGTCGTACTCGACAACTGCGAGCACGTGGTCGATGCCGCCGCGATGTGCGCGGAGTCGATCGTCGCGTCGGGTGTGAGCGCGGTACTTGCCACGAGCCGCGAGCCGCTTGGCGTCGTCGGCGAGCAGGTGTACCAACTGCCGGGGCTGGCGGATGACGACGCGGTGACGCTGTTCACCCAACGGGCGCGGGCCGTCGACGGACGGCTTCGAGTGGACGATGCCGACCGGGCGGCGATCGCCTCCTTGTGCCGGCGGTTGGATGGGATGCCGCTGGCGATCGAGTTGGCGGCCGCCCGCCTCCGTTCGATGACCATCCCCGAGGTGATCGACGGTCTTCAGGACCGCTTCCGGCTGCTACGGACCAAGAACCGACGAGTCGTCGAGCGCCACAGAACATTGCAGGCCGCCGTGGTTTGGTCATATGACCTGCTCGACAGTGCTCAAAAGGAGATGTTTACGCGGTTGTCGGTATTCGCTGGTGGGTTCGGAGCCGACGCCGTGGTCGCCGTGACCGGCGACGCCAGCAGCGAGCGGTTCGACGTCATTGATGCGCTGGATGTCCTGGTGGCCCGATCAATGCTCGTCGCGGACCGGACTCGCGCCGCGACGCGCTATTCGCTGCTGGAGACGCTCCGCGAGTTCGGGAAGCACATTCTCGTCGAAACGGGCGCTTATGACGCGCGGCGAGCCGCTCATGCCCGGTACTTCCTGGTGCTCGCCGAGGCCGCCCGGCGCCAGTTGTCGAGTCGTGACGCGACGGCGGCCATGACGATCTTCGAGGACGAGTGGGACAACCTGCGGTTGGCATTCGAGTGGTTCGCTGCGGCCAATGACCGCGACGCCGTCAACCGATTGCTCGTGGCCATGTACTGGTTCGCCGAATTCACCCACCGCTACGAGCTGCTCCCCTGGGCCGAGCAGGCCATTGCCCTCGAAGGGGCGCGCAGCGATCCGTTGTGGCCGGCCGCCGCGGGGGTGACCGCCTTGTTGCGTTGGGGGGTCGGGGATATGGCCGGCGCCGAGGACATCGCCACCGAGGCTTGCGCCATCGAGGAGGCCAACGGCTGGGAACGCCGGCTCGAGCCGGCACTAGCGCTGCTTCAGGTGTACCAGGACTCGGGTCGAGGTGACGACTCCAAGGCGGCCCTTCCAGTCGCCTTGGCCATCGCTGAACGCCGGGGCGACCCGCTCGACGTGACCGTCCCTCGAGTTCGTCGAATCACGATCGAGCTCGTCAGCGGTGGCGACTTCGACGCGTGCCGCCGCTGGGCCGACGAAGACCTCAGGGCCGCCCAAGCGACGCAGAACCCCCACCAGTTGGCCGGCGCCTATACAGCACTCCTTGCCGTCGCCTCCATGTCGGGGGACCTCGCGCGTGCCTCCGATGCCTACCACCGGGCCCGACGGTACGCGGAGATCGCCACGAACCGGCTCGTCATCAGCAACACACCGTTGTGGCTCGCGTACGCCGCCCGAGAGGCCGAACCGCTCGAGGCGATCAGGCTCGTGCGAGACGTACTCGTCGCCTTCGACGAGGACAGCTTCTGGGCGACACTCGACTTCGCCCTCGTCGACCTCCTCCTCCCGTTGATCGAGCTGAACCGACCTCATGCAGCCGCCCTCGCCCTCGGCGCCATCCTGAACCCCATAGCCTGGCCGGGAACAGAGAAAACCACCGCTCGAGCACGAGCGGCGCTCGCTCAAACACTCGGGCCCGCGCTCGACGAAGCCATCCGTCAAGGCCAGACCCTCGAGCGAAGCGAACTCGTACGAACCCTGGTCGAGACGATCGATGCCCTCCTTCTGAACGGCGAAGCATCCGCCGACGAGTAGAGGAACCCTACGAGCGGGCGCCCCGCGAGGCGCTCGGGCGGGATCTCGACGACCTGGCGGGGAAGCTGCCGTGAGCCAGTCGAACACGCTGTTCGTCGACAACGCAATCATCGGCTTCATGCAAGGCGAGGACGGCTACGTAGAAACCGACAACGAGTAGATCGTCGATCTCGACGTAGGAGGGAGCATGGCGGAGGCTGCCCGGTCATACCAGCCATCCCGACAGCGGGTGGGCAGTCGCCGCCACGGAATCTCGCACAGAACCGGCGAACAAGGGCGATATCGGTGCGCGGTAAGGGCCCCTGTCGGCAGGATCAGCTCCAGGAGCTGTATCACCGGAACGGCGCGAGTCGCTCTGGGACTGACGGTGGCGACGTTCCGGCTTTAGGCAGTCGGCGGGGCGAGGATCTCGATGCCGTGAGCAGCGGCGAGCTCGATGACCCGGTCGACATCCGGAGCCGACGGTTCGGGCATGATCGGTTGGGCTGCTGGTTCGCCCAACGCTGCGACGAACTGCTCGAACCCGGCCGGTGCCAGAATCAGCAGGGCACGACCAGGACCCGTGTCAGAGACCGTGAAACCGTGGGGAACGTCTCGCGGCAAGAACACGAGGTCTCCGGGCCGGGCGTCCCAGGTCCGATCGCCGCAGAATCCCTGGAAATCACCGTCGACGATGTAGAACATCTCGTCGGCACCGTGGTGGAGGTCCGGCGGCGGGGCAAATCCGGGCGGAACGGGGTGGTCCACAATCGTGACCGAGCCGTTGGTGTGGAGCCCCGTAACCTTGTTGATGGTCAAGGTGTTGAGGAACCAGAAGGCGTCACCGTCGTCTTGGTGCAGTACGAATCCACCCAGTTGGTCGGCATTCGGGCTAGACACGGATGTCTCCTTCCGTGTCGGCGAGGCGGAGACTAGCCAGTTCGCTGGTGAGGCGGATGAACCTTTCCGACGAAGGACGACACCGTCACGTCAACGGCGCGGAAGCTCGGGCATCCTGATAGCGCCAGCTTGCCGCGTTCGTCCCATTAGGCGAGTGTAGATCGCCCTCGCCGACTTCGAGCAGCGGATCCACAGCGCCATCCGATCGACCTACTCACTGCTCGGACCCCCGCCCGCCACATGATCCGCCAGGGTTCGGGGGTTCTCCTTGACGATTGCGAAAGGCAATCGCCGCGGTTCGGCGTCTCGACGGGGGCTCGGAACTGGGACGCCCGATAGCGGCTGCAGCCCAGCGTCCGACAGCGGGCTGCATATCCGGCGAAGTGCGGTGAGCGTCATGCCCGATAATGGCCGACATGCCGGTGATCCGTGTCGCGTTGGTTCACCCGCTCGATATCGGCGCCCCAGGAAGCCGGTCCGCGGACGTAGGAGTCCGCTGCACAGCGGCCCATACCAGGCACCCAGGAGTCGCGGCGGACGGGATCGGAGCCGGATGCGATGGGAGTCTCCCTGTCCAGGCACGTCGACTGCCGGCACGAGGTAGGCGCCGTCACGCCAGAAGTCATCGTGGCCGATCTCACACCGAGGCGTCTCGTCATCCAAGACTTCATCCAAGAAATGGAGCGACACGAGCCAACATCAGGTGACACCAGATGGACGAGTGAGCAGCAAATCCGGCCGAGTCCCTGGACGTGGTGTAGCGACGATCACCACGTCATCTTCGGTTGTCTGTTCTAGCTGACTTGGGCGAGAGAGTGTTCGGTCACCTCCTCGGCGTCGCCGTCGATCAGGTGCAGCCTCGCTTTGGTGAGGCTCTCGGCGCTCATGTAGCGGCGCACGACGGCCCATTCGTCGTGCTGCTCGGCCAGCACCGAGCCGACCAGTCGGATCACGGCGTCACGGTTCGGGAAGATGCCCACGACGTCGGTGCGACGGCGGAGTTCCTTGTTGAGCCGCTCCTGGGGGTTGTTCGACCAGAATCTGCTTCCAATGCTCTTTGGGGAAGCCGGTGAAGGCCAACACGTCGCCGGCGGCGTCGGCCAGCAGCTCGGCGGCAGCGGCGAACCGCTCGGCGAGCTGCTCGACAACGCGGGCATGCTGCGCCCACACCGACTCGGCGTCGGGCTGAGCGAAGATGGTCCGCTCTACCGCGACACCCGGTCATTCCTCCGCCCGTCCCATCGGGCTGCGCCGTAGTCACCTGCGCCTGCCCTCGGCCGGCGGCAGGAACCTCGTGAACGAGGTCGTCGACGGGTCCCGAGCGGCGATCACGTCCGCCCGGCAAGAGGAAGACTGGAGGAGGTGACCGACAAGGCAATCCAGATCACGCTCGCTGGCGGGTGCCAGGTGGCGACGCTCGACGGCGCCTGGCGCATGGAGGTGCCGACGCGGCAAGGGCGCCTTGTGCTGGCGCGGCTCGCGCTCGCGACGGGGCCCGTGACACGCGACGAGCTCGCTGAGCTGGTGTGGCCCGAAAGGTTGCCCGGGCCGTGGGAGCGGGATCTCTCGGCGGTCGTGTCAAGGCTCCGGCGCGTGCTGGCGGCCATTCCCGAATCGGCGGCGACCGTGAGGGGCGGGCCGGGCGTCTATGAGCTGGTGCTGCCGCCAGCGAGTGTGATCGACGTCATCGAAGTGGAGGTTGCGTTGCGACGCGGGTGCGGCGCCCTCGAGGACGACCGGCTCGAGGAGGCGTTGGCCGCCTCCCGTAGGGCGGCCGACGTCGCCCGGCGGCCGATGGTGCCCGGTACCCGTTCCGTGTGGCTCGACGATCGGCGCAACTGGCTGCGATCGCTGCTCGCCCAGGCCCTGGCCCTGGAGGTCGAAGTCGCGATCAGCGCGTCGTGACATCACGGGTCTGCCGGCGGCCGACGAGGCGATCGCCACCGAATCGATCTCCGAGCGCGCCTACGAGAACGCGATGCGACTCCACCTCGCGCTAGGCGAGCACGTCGCCGCGGTCGAGACGTACGACCGCTACCACGCCATCGTCGTGGACGAGCTCGGGCTTCCGCCGGCGCCAGCGTTGGAAGCACTCTGGGCTGCGGCCCAGCGCGCAGCGCCATCAGCTGCCGGCTCCGCCGAGGTGGCGCCAGCACCGACCGGTGTGGCACGGGCCGGAGCGCTGCCGGTCGCGACAACCAGCTTCGTGGGACGTCAGCGTGCGCTGCGGGAGCTCGAGGCGGCGTTCGAACGGTCGCGGCTCGTGACGCTCACGGGGCCGGCCGGGGTGGGCAAGACCCGGTTGGCGCTCGAAGCGGCGCACCGGCTAGTCGGCCGGCAACGGGATGGCGCACGCGTCTGCGAACTCGGCCATGTCGCCCATCCGGCGGGTGTCGGTGCGGCAATGGTCGCTGCCATCGGAGCGACGCCGGGCACCGGCATCGCCGTCGAGGAGAGCCTGATCGAGGCGCTCGCCTCGCGGCGAATGCTCGTCGTCGTGGACAACTGCGAGCACGTGTTGCCCACGGTGGCGCCGCTGTTGGAGCGGATCGTCGAGCACTGCGGAGGGGTGTGGGTGCTTGCGACGAGTCGCGAGCGGCTCGCAGTCTTCGGCGAGGCCGTTGTGCGGCTCGGCCCGCTCGAGCTGCCGGATCTCGACACCGGCCCGAGTGCGGCCTGGGCCCGACCGGCACCCGCACTCGAGCTGCTGGCAGACCGCATCAAGGCCGTTCGGACCGACTTCTCGCCCCGCCCTGACGAAGTAGGGGCGCTCGTTGACACATGCCGGCGACTCGATGGCCTGCCGCTGGCCATCGAGCTGGCGGCTACCCGTATGGCATCGATGGCACCGCTGGACGTCGTCCAACGGCTGGAGCACCGGCTTGCTCTGCTCACCTCCGGACGGCGCACCGCACCTCGCAGGCACGGTACGCTCCGCGCTGCGATCGAGTGGTCGTACGACCTGCTCACCGAGGAGGAGCGGCTCGTGTTCGAGCGCGCCGCACTGTTCGCGGGTGGTTTCACACTCGCCGCTGCAGAACGGGTCTGCGCCGAGAGGCCCGGCGTGCGGCCGGACGAGATCGCCGACGTGCTCGCGGCGCTCGTTGACAAGTCGCTGGTCGTGCTCGATGACCGCTACTCAGCGACCCGCTACCAGATGCTCGAGACACTTCGGGAGTTCGCGCGCGAACGACTGCTGGTCCGCGATGAGCTCGAGCCCACCGCGCGGGCCCACGCGGCGTACTTCGTGTCCCTGGCGGAGACAGCCGAGCCCCACTTCCGGGGACCGGCAGAGGCCGAATGGGTTGCGGTGGTCGACGCCGAGACGCCGAACTTCCGTGTCGCCCACGCATGGGCCCGGCGATTGAGAGCCGTCGACGTCGCGGCATCCCTGTCCGCAGCCCTCGCCTGGTTCGGCTTCTGGCGGATGCGTACCGAGATGCTGTCCTGGGCAGAGCCGCTCACTGAACTGGCCGAGGCGCCGAGGGCGACTCGGCATGTCGAGGCGCTCGCCGTGGGAGGCCGCAGCGCGTGGATGCGGGGTGACCTGGCGCGATCGCAGGCGCTCGTCGAGCAGGCGATCGCTGCGACCGATAGCGAGGCAGCGCGCTTCGCCTGGCATGTGCTCGGCGACGTCCACCTGTTCCGTGGCGACCTAAGCGCCGCCGCCGTCGCGTACAAGCGGGCCGACGATCTCAGCGGGGAGGCCGAAGACACCTATCACTGCGCCCTGCTCCGCGGGTGCCGCTCGCTCGTGTGCACGTACGCGGGCGATACGACGACTGCCCTGGAGATGGCGCTCGAGAGCCGAACCCACGCCGAGGCAAGTGGGAGCCCCACGGCCCTCGCCTGGAGCGATTATGTGACTGGCGAAGGCCTCCTGGCTTTGGAGCCCGAACGGGCGCTCGACCACCTGCAACGGGCGAGCACCACCGCCGGCCCGGTAGGCAACGAGTTCATCGCCGGCGTCGCCGGCCTGTCGGCGGCATCACTCGTCGCCCGTCACGGTGACCTGGCAGAGGCGGCGCGCACCTTTGTCGAGGTGATCGACCGGTTCGAACAAGCCGGCAACTGGCGACAGCAGTGGACCTCCATGCGCCAGGCCGTCGAGCTGTTCGTCCGCCTCGGCCAGCCGCACGCCGCCGCGGTGGTGCTCGGCGCCGTGGAAGAGGCCGACGCCGAGAACATCTTCGGTGACGACGCCGAGCGGCTCGGCGGCCTCGGCGACCAGCTCCGCACCGCACTCGGCCAGCAATTCGACGACGCGGTGCGGGCCGGCCGATCGCTCGGCCCCACCGAGATCATCGCCTTCGTCCACAACGAGCTCGGTGCCTACGGTGCATGCGTCGCCGCCGACACGTCACCGTAACGGCGATCCACCAGGACCCCGTGGTTCTGCAGACGTTCTGCAAACGGCGGCTCCTACCGTGTCCCCCGTCGCTACACGAGAGGGGCGGCACCATGGCCCGCAAGCTGATCTTCATGTGTTACAAACGTCCGGAACTGGACGCCAACCGGTTCGCCGCCGAGTGGTCGGGCGGCCGTCACGTGGCGGTAGTCGAGCGGATCCCCGGTCTCGAGCGGTATGTGCACAACTACGTCGCCGCAACCGACCAGGCCAACTCGCCCGACGGTGTAGGCGAGCTCTGGTTCGAGACCGACGAGGCCCTTGAGGCCGCGCTCGCCTCGCCCGAGATGGGAACAGCCGTCGACGATGCCAGGAGCTTCCTCGACATGGACCGGACCTACGCCGTGCCGGCGAGGGAGGCAACCATCATCGAGTGATCCACATCGCGCCCGGACCCACCGCCCGTGCCCCAACGGGGGTGCTTCGCCCGTGCCCACCAAGAGCGTCGCCGAACGTGCCGCCGCCGCACACTCGATGCGCTGCGGTTTGATCGGCCGCGCACACCCGGCCCGCAACTCCTCGGCTGGCTCGGACGTGCGTCCGAGCGGTGCCGCGAATCTCGGTGGGAGGCTCGATCAGCGACGCCTCGAATCCAGCGCCTCTTGTGTCCGGATGTGGGCGAGGAGGTCGACTGCGGCCCGGTACCCGCCGTTGTTCTTCGTGCGAGCCCGGGATCCCTTCGACAGCCTCGCGGGTGGGGCGTGCCGCCTCTTCGGCCCGCTCCGCCGTCTCGTGCAGGTATGGCAGCTGGGAGCGGCGTACCACCAGACCGATCGATCCGAGCCTCTCGCCGTCGCCGCCACCGAACTCGAAGCCGGCATCTCGTGGCCATAGGCCACGCGATTTACCATGGCGCGTGCTGGCCGCCTGGTCGGCACCACCCTGACGATCCCCATGACCGCTGACGGCGACATCAGGCCAGAATTGCCGGCTGCGCGTCCGGTCTCGCAATCCGCATGAGCGGGTTGTCGGCGCGCATCGCCCGGCCGACTCCGCGTATCTGGTGGTCCTGACCGCGCATCCTCTGATAGGTAGCCAGCCTCGTTGCCGGCACAAGGAGACCAACGGTGACCAGCTTCAACGCCACTCGGGAGATCTGGGCCGAACACGACGACACCCGCCTGGCCAAGCGCCTCACCAGGGTGAGCGCCGGCCGGCTCTCGACGGACGAGGTCAACCGGCTGACGGCCGGCGAGCTCGAACTCATCTGGCGACTCCCGTTGACCGCCCAGCAATCGGTGCTCGCCCTGATGCGCCCGAACTTCGATCTGCTCGCCAAGTACGAGAGCGTGCAGGGCAACACCGTCGACTTCGTCCCGGTCGCCTACCTCGAACGGGCGCGAGAGGCGGCCCGATCCGTCGGGCGAATCCTGTTCGAAGGGCAGGCCGAAGGAACGGGCGTGCTCGTCTCGCCGCACCTGCTGCTCACCAACAACCACGTTCTGTCCTCGCCGGACGACGCTCGTTCGCAGACCGTGCAGTTCAACTACGAGCAGGACATCCACGGCCAGCCCATCCCGATCAGCGAGTTCGCCCTCGACCCGGACCGGTTCTTCTTCACGTCGCCGAAGGAGGAGCACGACTTCACGCTCGTCGCCGTGGGTGCCCGCATCAGCGGCAACGACGAACTCGCCACGTTCGGCTTCCGACCGCTGTCACAACGCATCGACAAGCACGCCGAGGGCGACTTCGTGTCGATCATCCAGCACCCGAGCGGTAGCTACAAGCAGATCGTCCTTCGCGAGAACCGGGTGCTGGGCCGGGGCAAGAGCGGGACGACGCTCTTCTACGGCACCGACACGCTGCCCGGGTCGTCGGGGAGTCCCGTGTTCAACGACCACTACGACCTCGTCGCGCTGCACCACGCCGGCGAGCCGGTGATCGACAACACGACCGACGCCGACCAGCCCGCACCCACGCTCGCCAACGAGGGGATACGGATCTCCGCGGTCGTCAAGGCCATCGTGGACCGCCGGGCGGAGCTCGCGGCCGCCGACCAGCAGGGTCTGCTCGATGAAGCCCTCGCGCCGCAGTCGAACGAGGCCAACGAGCCACAAGCTCCGGTGACGCCCGTCGTGCCGATGCCAGCGACGCCGGTGGTCGCCGACGGCGTGACGCGCGTTGTGATCCCCATCGAGGTGACGTTCCGGGTGCAACCCGCGACTTCCGGCCCGCCGATGAGTGCTCCTGCGGGCGTGGCGCTGGAGCGGAACCACAAGCCCGAGGCCGACTACAAGAACCGCGCCGGCTACGACGCCGACTTCCTCCCGACCTCGCTGCCGCTGCCGATCCTGAGCGCCGAGCTGACTGCGGCGGCCGCGCTCCGGACGGACAACGGCAAACCGACGCTCGACTACCACCACTTCTCGCTGGTCGTCCACCGCGATCGCCGCATGCCGATCTACACCGCCGTGAACATCGACGGACCGACGTGGAAGGCGATCAACCGCACGACGCGGCAGGTGACCGACCCGTTCGAATCATCCGAGACCTGGTACCAGGACCCGCGCCTCGATCCGAAGCAGCAGCTGGCGCAGGCGGACTACGACGCACTCTCGGGCTTCGACCGCGGGCACATGGTGCGGCGCGAAGACGCGCAGTGGGGTGTGGCCGAGTCGGCCCTCGCGGCGATGGACGACACCTTCCACTTCACCAACAGCTGCCCCCAGACCCAGACGTTCAACCGGTTGAACACCTTCTGGCAGGGCATCGAGAACTACGCGCTCAACGGCATGCGGCGAGCGCCCGAGCGCATCAGCGTCTTCACCGGTCCCATCTTCGACGACAACGTCGTCCAACGCGGTGAGCTCACGCTGCCCACGTCGTTCTGGAAGATCGTCGCCCGCGTCGCCGCTGACGGCCGCCTCCGCGCCACGGGCTTCATCGCCGCCGAGGCGGGCGACGCCGCTCCTCACGAGTCCCTGACGAGTCGCGACTGGCCGATACTGCCCGGCGAGCCGGTCGCCCACTTCCAGGCGCAAGTAGCAGAGATCGAGCGCCGGAGCGGCCTCCAACTGCCCGACGAGCTCCACGCCGCCGACACCTTCGGCAACCACTTCGAAGGCATCGATGCCGACCCCATCCGCCGGATCGGGCATCCGGAGGACGCCAGCTGGGGCTGAACGCCTCTTAGCCTCGATCCAGGGAGCCTGGAACCGGGTCGAGGCCGAGTACCGCGCCGTCTCGTCGCCGTAGGTCAGGGAGAGGTCGTTGTCCGAGCCAGACTGCAAGCGGTAGAGCTCGTGCACCGGTACGGCGAGGTCAAGCTCGCCTCTGGGCGGCAGCTCCAACGGCAGCGCCACGGTGTGGCCGGCCAGGGCGTGCACGGGCAGCGGCTCCACCGGGCTCCCATCGCCGGCCCGCAGGGAGCGAACCTTCCGTGTTACGTCCCCGAGTCCTTCGATGAGTCGTCCGAGTCAGAGCAGACAGGTGCATCCCGCCGCGCGGACGGATGAACCATGCCGCTCGAGGTGCCAGGCACATCGATGCGTACGGTCACGATGTCACGACCGGTCGCGTCTCGGCCGATGAGAGCGGCCTTCGGATGGCTATCAGGGTGCGCGTCGATAGAGACGGGACCGAATCCCGACGGCGGCACAGGTGGAAGTGTTGAGCAGCTCGTCACTTATCCGGCCGTTGAAGGACTCGATCCAGGCGTTCTGCCACGGGGAGCCGGGGTCGATGAACACGGTGGCGACGTCGTTGAAGCGGCACCAGTCCGCGACGGCGTGAGCGATGAACTCGGGCCCATTGTCGAACCGGACGAACCCCGGCGCGCCCCGCTCGGCGGCGAGGCGGTCGAGCACAGCGACGACGGCGTCGGCATCGATGGAGCGATCGACGACGATCGCTGGGGGTGAACTCGTCGATCACGTTCAACAGCTTCAACATGCGGCCGTCGACGGTGACGTCGAACTGGAAGTCCATCGCCCACAGGGCGTTCGGACGGATCGGGCACATCGCCCCGACATGGGCACCGATCCCACAGAGGCGCTTCTTGCGCCGCCTGTAGGGCACCTTCAAGCCTTCGTCTCGCCACAGACGCCGCACCCGCTTGTCGTTGACCTCCCAGCCGGCCCGCCGGGCGTCCTCCGCGGCGCAGCGCCACCCCCACCGTGGCCGGCGCCGAGCGAAGTCCCGCAGGAACTCGCTCAGCTGCTGCTCGTCATCGTCGATGACAGGTGGAGCGAGGCGCTGGGTGGAGCGGTGCTGACCGACCACCCGACACGCTCGACGTTCGGAGACCCCGAACCGTTCCCGCAGCACCTCGACGGCGCGGCGGCGATGGGTCGGGGTCAGAGGTTTCCCGCCGCGAGCTCCTTGAGCATCGACCTGTCCAGCTCGGCCTCAGCGAGCAGCTTCTTCAGTCGGGCGTTCTCACCCTCCAGCCGAAGGGTTCCTCGATCCGTTTGCGGATCCGCATGCTGACAGCGTGCCCGGCGTGACGAGTGGTGCGACCGTCGATCGCCGATCGGCGTCCGTTGGTGTGCTGGGCGATGTGCGGGGTGAACCCGAGCTCGCGGACCTCGGCGACGAAACCGCTGGTGTCGTAGCCCTTGTCCCCGGCGACGGTGCGGCGCCGGGTCGTGGTGGGGAGCCGGCCGAGCATGGCGAGGGCGGTGGCCCGCTCGGCGTACCCGTCGGCGGTGGTCAGCTCGGCGTCGACGATCAACGCCGAGCGGTGCTCCATCAGCAGGTGTTCCGAGTAGCACAACTGGGCGGGGGCGGCGGTCGACTTGCGATACAGGCGTGCCTCCGGGTCCGTCGTGGAGGCGTGGGTCTCATTCGACCGCTTCTGGCCGTGCCAGGCGACCTCGATGTTGCGGCCGGTGGGCGGATCGATCGGGGGGCCGTCTTTAGGCCTGAAGCTCTTGTGCGACGCCCACGCCTCCAGCAGCGTGCCGTCGACGGAGAAGTGATCGCTCGACAGGTAGCGGCGAAGCTTGGCCTGGCGGACCACGGCAGCGAAGAACTCGTTGGCGACGTCGTGGTCCAGGAGACGTTGACGGTTCTTGGTGAACGTGGTGGCGTCGAAGGCGGGCTGGTCGATGCGCATGTCCAGGAACCACTTGAACAGCAAGTCGTAGTTGAGCCGCTCACAGAACGCCCGCTCCGACCGGATCGAGTACAACGCCATCAACACCATGGCCTTCACCAGCGTCTCCGGGGAGACGCTGCGCCGACCTCCAGGCGCGTACATGCCCTCGAACACCTCATCGAGCTCGGCCAACACGGCGTCGACCACGACCCTGATCCGACGGATCGGATGACCGGCCGGGATCAGGTCCTCGGTGGACAACGAGCTCAACATCGACAGCTGCGGATCCGGCTCACCTCGCATACCCACAGTCTTTTCCATCCGGAACCGGATCGCGAGCACCCTCAGCCGAATTTCCGCACCCTGCTAGCGGACGAGCGGGAACATCACTGTCCCGGCAGGCTCGCCCGGGACAGGTATGCCCGGCGCGGCGCAGGACCACGTTCTCGTGCTCAAGCGGGCGGATGCGCTTCTTCTTCGCTTCGCGCAGCTCGACGAGCTCGGTCGTAATCGATCCGGCACGCCGGCCCTCGTCACGGACAGCCTGGGCGAGCCAGTTCCCCAGACACGACTCGGTGATCCCGAAGTCCGCGGCGATGTCTTTGATCCGCACGCCCGGCTCGCGGTTCAACGCCACCCGCACAACATCGTCGCGGAACTCCTTCGGACACGGCTTGGGAATGGTGAGCATCCTTCCAGCGGCCCTTCAGCACCACAGATCAGATGTCACTCCCAAGCGCGGCAGTCCCACAGCTCTACGAGCCACCCACACCAGGCGACCCGCGCCTCGTCAAGCGCATGTGGAGCTGCGTCACCAACCGAGTCCCGATCCAACCAACCCCAGGAGGTGTAGCGTGAAGACAACGCCTTGTCGAAGGCGCCGCTATGGCGCGGACGCGGAGCGCGAGGACCGGCCCAAGGACCTCCGATCCGCTATGATTCTATCCCCACCCCACGACAGCACCACTGGACGGCTGGGCTGCCGTCCGACCTCGAGTCACGCATATTTCCACTCATCCGCGAACCCAAAGCACCCGATTGTCCGTGAACTCACACTCTACGCTTGCAGAGAAGAACCCCACTACACCGGCGACATTCGCCTTCTGCTTCTTGGCCTGCGACATCGAGGGTCACGCGACAAGCACCCTCGGAACCCAAATAGCGCGCATTGAGATCATCAACGGCGTCATCAGCAGGGCTCTCCGCCAACCCTTGTCGACCGACCGACATTGGTTCTCCGCTGGCGACGGCGGACACCTGGCGCTTGAAGCGCCCTGCTGCGGGTTGCTGCCGCTAATGGTCGCCGCCGATCTGCTGGACGCCGCAATCGCCAGCGCGACACCACTCCGGATCTGTGTCCACCATGGCCGCGTAGGCCGCTTGACCTATGCCGACGGCACCGTGCAACTTGTCGGCGACGGGATCAACTTCTCCGGAAAGGCGATCAAGCACGCCGGTTCTGGACGCATCACCGTGTCCGCGCCGTTCCGACGCTTCGCCCTCGAGCACGGCGAGTCCGCCAACCGGTTTCAGAACGATCAAAGTCTCCAACTGACTCCATTCGGGGATCAGCAACTGTTCAGGTTCGACGACGCGGGCTATCCCCGTTTACGGTGCCCCACAGGAGCGGAGGATCTGCGATCAACGCTTTAGGCGACTACCGGCGACTCATCACTGCGATCAAGACTCCACTGGCACTCCTCGCACTCGTGGTGCTCGTTGAGCAGGGCAATTTTTGCGTCTCTGGCGCTCCACGCGGAAGGTACCGATCGAACACTGATGATCGTCGGAAACCTTATCATCATGATCTGCACACTCGCGATCGTCGCGAGATTTGGCCAACGATGGACTCAGCAGCCGCAGCTCGAGGAACACGATCATGAAGGCACCCGTTCCGAAAGGAAGGCGACGCTGCCTGATAGCGTCTTCATCTCGACGCCGGTCTCCGCGTTCGTCGACCAAGCGAGTTACGCGACTTGGCGCCGCCGCCTCGCCAAGATCGAGGCGATTCTCGTGGCTGAGTGTGGGTTCAAACACGTGACTTACGCTGCCAAGGGTCTCAAGTTGTCAACAGACGTCCACGCCCCAGCCCTGTCGCTTCGCGACGACCTAAACAGTATACAAACCTGCGCCTTCTTCCTCCTGGTATACCCGGAGCCACTTCCGTCGAGCGCTCTGGTTGAGGTCGGGTATGCACTTTGCCTGGCCAAGCGGTGCATGATCTTTTGTCCGAGCAGAGAGACACTGCCCTTCCTCCTGCAGCACGCTGAGGCAGCGTTTTCGAACGTGAGGATCCACACCTATGACCAACCTGATGACATCCTCACTCTACTTAAACGAAACCGGCATAAGCTGTTCGAGTACCAGTAGCCTGTGCGGCGCTCGGTGACCCGATGAAAGCGAGCCCGGGCGCATTCGAGACGTTCCTGGCACGAACGAACGAGAAGCGTCTTCTCGCCTCGGCTGTCGGCGCGACAGTGGAAGCGATGCTCACCAGCGGGCACGACGGCCCATTCACTCTCACTGATCTCGGCGCAGGGACCGGAGCGGCGCTTGGCCACCTCGTCGGACGACTCACGACGGGGGCCGACCGGCTGCACGTGAACTTCGTGGACCTGGCGTCCGGCCGCTCTGCGAGGTTTCGAGGTGCATCGGCTCTGAAGGGCCGAATCCGATACCTATGGGGCGACATCATGGATCTTGAGATCCCGCAGTCGGACTTCATCCTCATGTCGCACGTGCTCCTGTACCTCCGCGATCCCGTGACCGCAGTGCAACGTGCCATCCGAGCACTGAAGCCGCGTGGTGTTGCCCTTCTCGTTGGCTCAAAGGCGTCGCGATTCGAGCATGAGTTGCGCAGCGATCTCGACTTCGACTTCGTGATCCACGACGAGGAGCGCATCATGGCTCAGGCAAAACGCACCCTCAATCGAGAGGGCGTCTCCTTTCACACGGAAGTCAAGGAATCGGACGTGGATGTGGCAGACGTGCTTGCGCTCACCCCGGACGGGCGGCTGTTGATCTCGTTCTTCTTTCACCGGCCTTTCGATGAGCTTCCGCCCACGCTGGTAGACGCGTTTGTCACGAAGGTCGCAGCAGCTGTCGATGACCAGAGGCGGCTTAGGAAGCTTGAGGAGTACGTGTGGGTAAGGAACTAGCATCTATGGCCCTTCGGGCCATTCTTTGTTCCACTGGGTGTGGAGGCTGATGGGTGAGGATCGCCTATATTATCCTGGCGCACGACTCGCCAGCCCTGCTGAGGCGGACAATCACGCGGCTCAACTGCCCGGGCGCTACCTTCTTCGTGCACATAGATCGGCGCAGTCGTCTCGAACCCTTCACACGATCGCTTCGTGATGCAAGACATTGCGACATCTATTTCGTGAAGCGTGTAGCTTCACGCTGGGGTGGCTATGGGTTGGTGAAAGCGACGCTGAATGCTCTAGCCGCGGTGGCGGCCCAGCAGGAAGAGTATTCGTATACCGTACTTCTTAGCGGGAGGGACTATCCGATACGACGGGCGAACGAGATCGTCGATGTGCTCGCCGATAGCAACGGTGTGTCATTCATCGAGGCGGCACCGTTCGGTCCCGACCCTCACTTGTGGGAACGCCGGTATCGCTTCGAGTGTCTCCATTTCCGGGCTTTCGGTCGTCAGCTCGTCGCCCCGCCATACTCACCACCAAGGTCTCCCGGACTGCGTGTCCTTGCGGCGCTAGCTGGCGCGGTCCTGAAGCAGAGGCGCCACCCTCCGGGCCTGACACCCTACTTTGGCTCGCAGTGGTGGGCGCTACCGCCTCCCGCCGTGGTCGAGATCCTCCAGCGAGTGGATGAGCACCCGGACTTTCTACGGTTCCACCGGTATTCGCACATGCCAGACGCCATGGTGTTCCAAACCATCCTGATGAACTCTCGCGACGACTCTGTCGTCCATGGCGTAGTCAACTCAAATCTCCATTACATGGACTGGAATAGAGTGGAGGAAACCGCTGATCCCCTCATCTACTGGGATTGGTCGAAGCCGAGCCTATCTCGCCATCCGAAGTGCTTGAGCGATGGTGACTACGAGCGGATCCAAGAGTCGGGAAAGCTCTTCGCGAGAAAGTTCGATGAGGTTCGGTCAGACGGACTTCTTGAGCGACTCGATGTCGAGATACACGGCTGTCAGCCGCAATCTCTGGGCTGGTGTGGCTTCTCGGGTTGAGGTGGGGAGGGCAGCGGTTGAGCAGCTCGTCGATGGTGACGTCGAGCTGGAAGTCCATCGCCCACAGGGCGTTCTGACGGATCGGGCACATCGCCCGGACATGGGCGCCGACGCCGACGAGGCGCTTCTTGCGCCGCTTGTACGGCTTCAGGCCCTCGTCGCGTCACAATCGCCTCACCCGCCTGTCGTTGACCGACCAGCCCGCCCGGCGGGCACCCTTCGCTGCACGTCGCCACCCCCAGCGTGGTCGACGCTGAGCGAAGTCGCGTAGGAACCCGCGCAGCCGTCGCTCGTCGTCGGCGACGACGGGCTCGGCGAAGCGCTGTGTGGAGCGGTGCTGGCCGACCACCCGACACGCTCGCCGTTCGGAGACCCGAACCGTTCCCACAGCACGTCAACGGCTCGGCGGCGACGGGTCGGCGTCACGAGTTTCCCTCGGCGAGCTCCTTCCGCATCGACTTGTCCATCTCAGCCTCGGCCAGCAGCTTCCTCAGCCGGGCATTCTCACCCTCCAGTTCTTGAGCCGCCGGTGTCGCTCGCCTTCATCCCGTCGTGCTGGGCGAGCCAGCGATGCCCCGTCGACTCGGCGATCTCCTGATGACGGCACACCTCCTCCAGCGACTGCCCGGCGGCGAGCTGCTTGTGGCCCTCGGCCAGCTTGCGGATGATCTGCTCCGGCGTGTGCCGCCGACGCCACCTCGTCATGGTGCTGCGGATCCTCCCTGCCATTCTCGGGCATCGGACTCGCACAACACCTGGACCACCACGACGGCCCCACCTCAGAAGCACGCGGCGAAGACACTCGAGGTCGTCTGGCATCGGTTCGGCCGTCGGCGTGGTTGCGGTCCGGGTTCGCGCGAGATGGGTGGCGCGCTCGTCTGCGTCATCGACGGAGCGGGGGACGACTCGTAGGTCGTGGCGTTCGACTCGGTCGAGTCGACGCTCGGTGGTTGGTCCGCCAGTGTGGAAGACGCGGTTCTCGCCCCCGACAGGCTCGGAGATTCTGCAGCGTCGCCGGGTAGCGGTGCGTTGTCCGAACTGGAGCATTCCCACACGCGAGGCACGTGCCCCCCAAGAGTGAGTCCCCTCACGTGTGTAGGAGGCGGCACCGGTCCTCGGGGTGAGGGTGGTCATCATGCGATTCTCGGAAGCGCTAACCGACAGAGAAGGCGCACGATGACCACTCACGAGTCTGCTTTGTCCGACCTTGCCGCGCGGCTCGCCAGCACCGACCCCTCGCTGTCGACGTCGCGACGCGACATCCTTACCGCCGCCTTGCAGGAGTTGATCGAGGCCGAGCTCACGGCCACTATCGGCGCCGCACCGGGCGAGCGGCACAGGACGACACGAGCCGGACGGTCCGGGCGGGCCTTGATGATCGAGCCGTTGAGGATCTCCCACGTGACCGGGCTGCCTTGGTTGCCCAGCGTGATCTCGGCCTCGTTCAGGGTCTCATGGACCGTGGCACCGCTCCAGGCCGTCGACCGTTGCAGCACCCGCTGCTCACGGGGCTCCTCCTGCGCCGACACGCCCATCCCGATCACGTCCTGGTTACGGGCTTCGTCCTCGCAGGCGCACGCCCGCTGGACGAAGCGGGCCACCGCCTGGTTGCCCGCCGTCGCCTGGAGGTGGCCGAACCATCGGGCCGCGACGGGCTCGTCGGCGGACCTGGAACGGGCAGGCGCCCCCGGGGGTTCCCGAACGTCGGATGGCCGTTGCACGAGACGATGCATGAGCCATTGCCGCGAGCGTACGCCCGTCGGTGGGTGACGTCTGGAGGAATCGTCGAGCGCCCGACGTCGGTGGCGTGAGTATCGTCGGCTCTCGTTCGACTCGTCGAACCCGGGGAGGTCGCTGTGCCGGATCCCAACGCCATCGTGTCGACCACCGTCCGGCTCGACCCGCCGCTCGACCGGCCACCCGAAGAGCTGCTCCGAGAGGAGCGCGGCATCTCGGTGGAGCTCGATGACGGCCGTCGCGTCCGTCTCGATCCCGCCGACCCCCGCGCTCCCGGCTTCGCTCGTGTCCTCGACGCCGCCGGTCACCAGCAGCTGCCGGTGTACGTCGAGGTCGATCCCGCCACCGGGGTGATCACGCGGCTCCTGCTCCCGGACATCGTCCGCGTGGTGAAGCTCACACCGAGCGGGGACACGCTCGACGTGGAGCTCGAGCCGTCGCAGGCGCGCCACCAACTGCTGCTCGGCGGGCCGGACGCGGCCGACCTGGAACGCCAGCTGCGGGCGGCCGCCGGTGACCGCCGACCAGTCATCGTGACCGAGGACGACGCGCACCACATCATCGACGTCCGTCCCGTGCCTCCGGACGTAGCCCTCCCCCCTTTCCCACCCGACCGCGTCCCTGAGCCGACGCGGCGATGGCCGCTCAACTGGCTGTGGCGCATCTGGCAGCGCCTGTGGTGGTGGATCTCCTGGATCTGCTGGTGGCTCCGGTGCCCCTCCACGACCAAGGCGCAGCAGGTCTTCGACGCGATGGCCGCCACCACGTGCGCGCCCCTCACGGTCCCAGCGCCGTGCATCCCGTTCATGTACCCCGACGACGGCTGCTGGGCCCGAGCCCACGAGATGTGCCGGCTCATGATCGCCATGGGTCTGTCGCCGAGGAAGGTCTGGATCGACGCCGCCACCAGGCTGCACACGGCCACCAAGAACAACCCGCAGTGCTATGTGGAGTGGGGCTGGCACGTCGCTCCCACCCTGTGCGTACGAGGGCCCAAGCTCTTCCAGACGAACCGCATGGTGATCGATCCGTCGCTGTTCACCTCACCCGTGACGGAAGCGACGTGGAAGGGCGTGCAGGGCGATCCGGGTGCGACGCTGACCCACACCGGCGCCGACCAGTTCTGGCATGGCGGCGGGACCGACCCGACGTACTCGGCCTCGAACGCCATCTTGGCCCAGTACCGAACGAAGCTTCAGCTCCGCGCCATCCAGGTGGGGCCGCCGCCCTACGCCAACTGTCCGTAGGTCCTACTGCTGCGTCGGCCGGCGCGGCCTCGTGCGGGTTGTAGCCGCCTTCGCCGCTCGCTTGGTCGGTGTCGCCTGCTTCTTGGCCGTTGCCTTCGTGGCGGCCTTCTTGGCCGCGGGCGCGCGACCGTTGGCCGCAGCACGTTTGCGCGCCGCCTTCTCCACCGGCGCCGCGACCGGCTCCGGCGGGGCGGCGATCGGCGGCGCGGCCGGCAGGTCGTCTTCGAACTCCACCCACAGCGTGACGTCGAGCGTCAGCGCTTTGCCACCGACCGCGTGGATGGGCTGGTGGTAGATGAGACCGGGCAGGAAGACCGACGGCATCAACGCCACGTGCAGGAGCACGTCGGCGCTGGCGCCCGGCTCGAGTTCGAGTCGTGCCGGTTGGACCGTGATCGGTGCGTGGAAGGACTCACCGTGCGGTGCCCGGCACGGCTCGAACTCGAACTCCACCGTCGTCGGCGTGGGATCGGTGTTCTCGACGGTGAAGCGGGCGACGATCTCGTGGCCCGACCGACCATGGAGCTCGATGGGCACACGGTCGACGGCGTCGCTCTCGCTGGGCGGGTCGGCGCCGCGACCGGGACGGCGCCGAGGCTCGTCGCCGGCGCCGTTGGCCAGGACGTCGCGATAGAAGTCGTGGCTGTACCGGGCGCCCAGCTCGGACAGCTCCTCGTAGTAGCGGATGGTGAGGTCGGCGGCGGCCTTCCGGTACGCGCTGGCGTTGGCCCGCGCGTACGCGCTGTACGCCTCGTTGACCTCGCGCTCGGTCAGGTCACCGTCAGCGACCCGACGACGCAGCTGCCCGTGCGAGCGCACGTTGCGCAGGTGGCTGTTGAGCGCCTCGCCGGCCAGTTCCTCGATCAGTCGGCCGATTCCGCCTTGCAGCGGCATCTCAACAGCATTCGTGCTGACAGGCGACCTCGTACGCGTCGCACCGACGCGGCAGGACGGCGACGGCGATCCGCACCGGCCGCATGTCGCAGCCGATGACCCGCAGGTCGGCCACGGCGACGACGCAGTCATCGACGTCGGGGATGCGGTCGTTCGTGGCCTTCAGGACATCGGGGCTCTCGTTGCCGACCGGCCCGGCGCGGGTGACGATGATCAGCTCGTGCGTCTCGCACGGCCCGAGCGTGACCTTGCCGGCGCCGATGACCTGAGCGACGACCCCCGCGGGTTTGCCACCGCGCGTCGTGAAGTCGCTCAGCTCGATGTCGATCTCGCGCTCTCTCCGGCGCGGGTTGTGGATCTCCACCGGCACGACTCGGATCTCGCCGAAGCGGGTGTAGACCACGAGATCGACATCGCCGATGCAGCACAGGCAGTCGCACGACGATGGCCCGCACGACGGACACGGCTCGGGTTCACCGCAGCAGCCGCAGTCGCTGCGGCCGCAGCCGCAGTCACAACCCTTCTCGCAGCGACGAGACGAGCCCATGCCGCTCCGGTCGCGCTGCCACCACGATCCGCCCGATCGGCCCTGCGACGGCGTCACGTTCTGCACGAAGTCCTCGACGGCCGAGACCATCGACGATGCCAGCGTGTTGATGGCCGAGCTGGTCTGGTCGAACGTGTTCGATCGACTGGGACCACGCCGGTGTGTCGTTCGTTGCATGTGCCCTCCCAAGGAACGGACCTATCACGAGTTTCGCTTCGTCGCCTTCTTCGCCGGTGCTCGGGTGGAAGTGGTGCTCGACGGCGGTGACGCGATGCTGCCCACCTTCGTGGGCACGACCACGACCGAGAGCGCCGTCGTCAGCACCGGGACGACGGCGGCGTAGCGGGTACGGGGATCGAGGCTCGTCGGGGTGTCGATCTCGACGAGCACGCGGGTCGAGGCTCCCGGCGGGAGCGGTTCGATGTCGGGAACGAAGCGCACGCCGAGGATGGCGTTCGACAACGCCGTGTGCGCCGTCTTGGCCGCCCGCACCACCAGCCGATCGACCTTGACGTCGGCCTCGTCCAGCTCGTCGAACAGGGTCAAGGCCCCGCGCAGCGAGCGGCACATGATGAGCTCGTCGTCGAGCGCGACGGCGATCACGCCAGCGAGCGAGACGTCCAGGTTCCCGCCGTTCTCGGCCACCAGCACGTGCGTCGACAGGCCGGCGCCGGTGACCAGGATGACGCTCGGCGACAGCCGCAGCTGGGGACGCGGTGCGACGTCGAGGGTCATCGTCTCCCGGACGTCACCCACGCTCACCTCGAAGCGGTACGAGCCGGGGGCGGCGGTCGCCGGGACCTCGAAGCCGATGGGGAGGCGCGCCGACGCTCCCGGGCGCAACAAGCCCGGTACCCGCACGGTGAACGTGTCGCCCGGCGCGCCCCGGAGCCCGTCGAGATCGCGCACCTCGGCAGCGCGGATGACCACCCGGTCGTCCCCCGCGTTGCGCAGCACCATGGAGGCGCGACACCGGTTGGCCCGGACACGAGGCGCGGGAGTGTCGACGAGCGACTCGGTGACGGCGAGCGGTGCGCTGGTAGATCGACCGTTCACTGCGACTCCTTCGCCGAGGCGGGCATGTCGGTCGAGACGGCGACGTCAGTCGCCGAGACGGATGCGCAGGCCGCCGTGCGGGCCATCAGGCCCGACGACCTTGGGTTCCGGCGAGTCGGCCCCATGGTGGGCCGGAGGTCGAGGGTTGCGGACCGCGCCGTCGGTGCCCCAGGCCACCGCGGGACGGGTGTCGGGGTCGTCGACGATGATGTCGCGGTGGCCCCGGAGCGAGACCGACGCCAGCTCGGTGCCGAGGACGGAGACGGCGAGGCAGTGGTGGTACGGCCGCTTGATGTTCGTACGGGGCAACTTGTTGATGCCGAGGTTGATGCAGAGGTCGAGCACGACCGGCTTGACGTCCATCTGCATCTCGGTGCGGATCGGCTCGGTGATGGCCAGCCGCGAGACGGTGTCCATCTCGGTCCGTAGCGGCGCCACCGACACCTCGGCACGGATGGGATCAGGCAACCGCATCGTGGTGTCCACGGCCATGCGCGAGTTCATCGCGACGTCCGCGTCGATCCCCGATGTGGACTGCACGACGGCGTTGACATCAGCATCGATGTCGAAGCTGTCAGGAATGCCCTTGCCCATGACAACCACCTCGTGTTGCTTCACAGGAACTGAGAGGTCGAGCCCCTCCATGTTAAGTCACCGAGGGTGGCCCTTCCAGTGGCACTTCGGCCGGTTCCCAGCGTCGCCGCGTCGGTACTATGCGATCGGTCAGCGGATCCACGCTCCGTGAGGGAGGGGCGAATGGCGTACGACCGCTCACTCGTCGATCGACTCCTGCGTGAGTCACGTGAGATCGTGCTCGAGGAGCTGCAGGAGCTGTTCGAGCACAACCGACCCACAGGTTACGGACCCCTCTACGACCTGCTCGCCGACTATCCGTTCCGCGAGGGCAAGAGCCTGCGACCGGCCATCCTCATCGCGTCGGCTCGCGCCGCCGGTGGTCGCACGGACCAGGCGCGGCTGAGCGCAGCAGCGCTCGAGCTATACCACAACGCCTTCCTCGTGCATGACGACGTGGAGGACGACTCCGAGTTCCGTCGGGGCGAGATCACCATGCTGCGCTCGCACGGTGCCGCGGTGGCGGTGAACGTCGGGGACGCCACGAACGTCCTGGCGATGCAGCTGCTGCTGCGCAACGCCGAGGTGATCGGCCTGCGCCGGGCGTTGCTCATCCTGCGTGACGTGGAGCGCATGGCGCGAGAGTCGGTGGAGGGTCAGGCCGTCGAGCTCGACTGGATCCGCCAGGGTGTCTTCGATCTGAACGATCAGGACTACATCCGCATGGCGTACAAGAAGACGTGCTGGTACACGGTGATCGCGCCGTTGCGCATCGGGGTGCTGTGCGGATGCCCCGCAGGGGTGCGTTTCCCCATGGAGCGCGATCTCGTGCCCCTGGTCGAGCTGGGCCACCTCGCCGGGATCGCCTTCCAGATCTGTGACGACCTGCTCAACCTCGAAGCCGAACCGAGCCTGTACGGCAAGGAGGCGGCCGGTGACCTCTGGGAAGGCAAGCGCACCGTCATGCTCCTGCACTTCTTGCGGGAGACAGACGGCGTGTCCCGCGCCCGTGCGCTGATGCTCCTGCAGACGCCACGTCGTCAGAAGGACGCCGCCGAGGTGCAGTGGTTGCTGAACGCCATGACCGAGCGCGGATCGATCGCCTATGGACGGCGCATGGCCGAACGGTTCGTCGAGCGCGCCGTCGCGCTCGACCAGCGCGGCCTGTCCTTCTACGAGGAGAACGAGGCTCGTCACTTCCTGAGAGAGATGCTGTGGTATGTAGTCGAGCGAGCCAAATAGGACGTCCGAGGTCGATCGATGCCCATCCGCATTCGCACAGGCGAGGATCTGCTCGGGGCCTCGTCGACGACGTCGTCGACCCGCCGGGCGCCGCGCTTCGCCTTCGAGCCAGACGACGGGCTGTTCGCCTCGATCCGCCAGGTCATCGTGGCCTTCGGCCCATCCGCACCGCGCAGCGTGCTCACCCCGGGACCGCGCCCGCTGGCCGCCGACGGATCGGCCGGGCAGCTGCTTCGCGCCGCCCTCACCGTGCGGAACCTGCAGTCCGCGGTGGTCGTCGTCAGCCCCGCGCTGACGACATTGCGGCGCGCCGACGGCGCCACCTGGTCCCCGGACCACACGCTGCGGTCGGCGGCGCGACTGCTGTGGCCGGGTGAGTCCACCGTCATCGACCTCGTCGTCACCGTCGCCGCCGATGTGCCGACGGGGGCGTACGACGGATCCATCCGGTGCCTGGCCACGACCGGGATGGTGCCGGTTCGCATCACCATCCGGGAGCCGAGCGAGTGGTGAGTCCATCCGACGCCCACGGCTCGCCGGCGCCGGCGCCTCACGCCGACTTCGTCGATCACCCCATCGAGGTCGGACGCACCACGACGACGCTGCTGGCCGGCGCGCTCACCCGGGCGGCGACGCTCTCGGCCATCACCGGCGCGCAGGCCGTCGCGTCGATGATCGCCGGACTGGCCGCGCTCGGACGAGCGGTGGCCGAGACGGTCGAAGGGCAGCACATCCGCGATGCCATCGATCGCGGTCGCCTCCGCGAGAACCTGGACCTCCTGTTCGGCGGCCTCGGCCTCGGAGCGCTGGCATCGGCATCGCCACCCACGCCGATGCTCGAAGACTTCTTCAACGACGTCGCCCTGGTCCTCGCGCCGGACGTGGCCGAGTCCATCGACGCCGCGCTGGTCGGCGCGGCCGGCGGATCGAGCGTCGGCGTGTTGCGCACGGCGGAGAAGGTCGACCCCATCGACTTCGTCGTCGGCCTCTGGGCCTTCTCCAGCGAAGTAGCGACGACGCTACGAGAGCTCATCGAGGCCGGCCCGCTCCTGGACCGTGTCACGAGCGCCTACAACGACGAGGCGGGTGAAGGCCGGCTGCTGCGGTGAGGTTCACCGATCGCCTCCGGCCACCGAGCCCTCGCGACACCCACGCCGGCGCGTACAAGGACTGGTTGCACGTCAATGTGTTCGATACCGGCGCCGGTGTCACGCTCGTCCTGAACGGCGCGACCCACGGCGCACCCGACGACCCGCGCGCCGTGGCCAGTGCGACCGCGATCGTGCACCACGACGGCGTGTGGACCACGCTCCACGAGACGGTGCCGCGATCGGATGCCGACATCACCGAGCGGGCCATGGCGATCGGCGACCGCCTGCACATCCAGCTCGATCCGGTGAGCGGCGGCGTCACGACCACCTTCCGCCACCCGAACGACGACCTCGCCGTCCACCTCGAGGCGGCGCCCGTGACCCCCGCCGTCCAGACCATGGCGCCGATGCCCTTCGGCTCCGGTTGGATCGCGTGGCGGGCGGTCCCGATGCTCAGCTGCAAGGGCTACGTGGTCTCGGCCGGGCGGACGACGAGCCTCGACGACGCGCTCGCCTACCACGACCACAACTGGGGCCGTTGGCACTGGGGCGAGGACATCGGCTGGGAGTGGGCGGCGTGGCCGAGTGCGGGCGGTGCGCTCGTGATGAGCCGTGCGACCGATCGCGCCCATGGAGCGGGCGCCGCCCACCTCACGCTGGCCCTGCCCGGTCGGCGTGGCTGGCACAACCAGTCGTACGGCGGGTCCTCGGTCCAGGTCCGCCTGGGCGCCTGGAGACGGGGCTGCCGGCGCCGTGTGCCCGGCGCGATGGCCGCCCTCCATGCGGAGCGGTCGAGTCCCCTGCTGCCCGCCCGCGTCGACATCCGGGTCGACGACGGATTCGATCAGCTGACGGCGCGCATGGACGTGACCGACGCGCTGCAGGTCATCGTCGCCGATCCGCACGTCGCCGGGTACTCGTACATCCACGAGCTGTTCGGCTCGTTCCGCGCCTCTGGCGTGCGCGGCGGCGAACGCTTCGCGCTGCACGGCGAGGGGGCGTTCGAGTATGTCGACTGAGGAACCGGGAGCAGGGCTGGCGTACTGGCTCCCCGAGCTCGTGGCCGCGCTCGACACCGATCCGTGCGGTGCCGGCGCGCAGCTGCGGGCGATCTTCACGGGACGAACGGCGCGCATCGGCCTCGACGACGACGTCGTGCTGGTCCAGTCGGTCGCCGACGGCGAGATGCTCGTGGGCCCGGACGACCCGGCGGCGGCGTGCGACGGGTCGGGCTTCACGACCACCGCCGTCGTGCTCGGCCTGCTCGACGCCGACGTCGAGATCGATCAGGTCGTGGTGAGCGGCGACATCGAGATCCGCTCGCCGATCGCCGACGCGCTGTGGATGTACCGGATGATCGAGCTGCTGCTCGACGGGTCGAGCCGCGTGCCCCGGCTGCGGGAGCTGGCGCAGCAGTTCCGGGACCAGGCCGGCCCCCCGACCGGTACGCCCTTCGCCGACTGGCAGGCCGGCTCCCGTGACGTCGAGATCGAGCTGCTCGGCCGCCTCGGCCTCCTCGCCGACCGGGCGGTGGATCTCGATGCCTGACGCGGGGAGCCCCCACGATCGGCTCCGTCCCCAGGACCGCTTCTTCCTCGATCAGGAAGCGTCGGGCTCGACCATGAACGTCGGTGCGCTCGTGACCGTCGAGGGGGTTCGCCACGACGCCTTCCTCGCTGATCTCACGACGCTGTTCGCGTCGAAGATCCACCTGCTGCCCCGCCTCCGCCAGCGCCTCGCCGCCGTGCCCCTTGCCGGGGCGCCGGCCGTGTGGATCGATGACGCGTCCTTCGACCTGAGCACCCGGATCCGGGTGGCCCCGATCGCCCGCCCCCCTGATCCGGCGGAGCTGCTCGCCCTGGCCGGCGCCCTCGTGGCCGAGCCGCTCGACCGCCACGGCCCGCTGTGGGACGCGCTCGTCGTCCCTCGCACCGTCGACGGCCACAGTGCCCTCGTCGTGCGCTGGCACCACGCCCTGATCGACGGCATGAGCGGGATCGAGATCGGCAAGCTGCTCCTCTCCGCCGACCAGGCCTACGAGCCGCCGCCCCCGGAGCCCTGGAGCCCCGAGCCGACGCCCGATCGCGAGGCGCTCGTCGCCGAGGCCCTCGCGCTCCGGGCCGCTGACTCCTTCCGTTCGGCGGCGCAGCGGGCAGCGACGTGGGCCGAGGGCGACGAGGACCGCATCTCCACCGGTGCGCTCCTGCGTGGCCTCGGCACGTTCGCCGAGCTGGGTTCGGCGCCGCCCAACCCCTTCCGGCCGGTCCAATCCGGCGGCCGGCGGTACAGCGCGACGGCCGTGCCGGATGCCGACCTGCGCGCCATCCGGCGCCAGTTCGGCGTGACGCTGGAAGCCGTCGTGCTGTCGATCATCGCCGGCGCGACGAGCCGCCTCCTGCAAGCACGCGGCACGGATCTCGATCGGCTCCGGGTGTTCATCCCCCGCACGGTCGCCTTTCGCTCGCGTTCGGTCTCGCTCGGCAACCACGCCACCTTCAACGTGATGGACGTGCCCGTCGGCCCGGCGGGCGAGGCGGGCCGGCTCACCGACATCGCACAGGGTCTCGAGCGGGTGCGCCAGAGCCATCAGGCCGAGGCCGTCACCGCCGTCGCCGACCTCATCGCGTCGGGTCCGCAGCTGCCCGGGACGCTCAACCAGACGCTCGCTCGCTGGTTCGGCGCCCAGAACCTCGTGCACACCGTGGTGTCGTACATGCGGGGGCCGAGGCGACCGCTCTACCTGGCCGGCCGCGCCCACCTGGGGACGTGCCCGATCCTGCCCCGGTCGAACGGCGTCGGGCTGCTCTTCGGCGTGCTCAGTCTCGGCGGGATCACGAACTTCGGGCTGGTGGCCGATCCCGCCGCCGTACCCGATCTCGAGTTCCTCGCCGCCGCCGTCCGTCAGGTCTGCCGGGAGCTGACTGCGCTGGTCGACGGATAGGCGGGAGTTCGCGGACAGGGGCGGCTGTCCGGATCCTCCGCAGATGCCTATGTGACGGAATTCGCGACATCGTCTCGAATTCGCGCACACAAGCTCGACGCCGCTCCGTCTCCCGGTGATGTCCAGCCGGCGCTGATCACGTTGTCGCTGGTGGCCGCCTCGGTGAGGATCTTGCCCGAAGGTGGCGCCCAGATACCTCCGCTACCACTTCAGGCTGGCCCGGTAGCGGCCCAGCGGATCCAGCTCGCGCACGAACGAGATGTCGATGTGCAGCTGGGCCACGAGCTGGTCGACCGACGGATAGCGGTGCTGGTTGCGGATGTACTCCGCGAACAGCAACCGGACCGGAGCACCGTAGAGGTCGTCGTCGAAGTCGAGCAGGTGGGCCTCGAGCAGCTCCCAGCCGTCCTCGTAGAACGTGGCCCGGCGGCCGAGGGAGATCGCCGCGGCGTACGCCGAGCCGTCCGGCACGAGCGCCACGCCGGCGTACACGCCCTCCTTGGGGATGAGCAACGACGAGTGCACACTCAGGTTCACCGTCGGGACGCCGAACGTGCGGCCCCGATGGTCGCCGTGCTCGACCTCGCCGCGCATCTCGAACAGGCGGCCGAGGAGCCGCCCGGCGAGCGCGACATGGCCGTCGAACAGCAGGGCGCTGATGTTCCTCGTGGTGTAGAGCCCCTCGGCCGACTCCTGGCGGCCGGGGTTGCGCTCGTCCATGGAGAACATCTCGATGCCGTGCTCGTCGCAGATCGACTGGAGCTCATCGCGGGACGTCAGGTCGGCCCGCCCGAGGCGCATCAGCCCGGATACGCCGAGGGCGATCGGCCGGACGGCCACCAAAGCGGCGCCGAGCCACTCGTGCGGCTGCTCGTGGATCTCCGACGGGACGATCCAGACGGCGTCCACCTCGCCCGTGGCCTCGAGCAGCTCCAGCCGATGCTCGAGGCCGGTCAGCATCCGCGCCCGGTAGTGGGCCCCGCCTTCGATCAGGAGGAGACCGACCTCTGCGTCCCTCTCGGTGGCCACCCGTCGGAGTTCACCGAGCATGGCCCGGTGGGCCTGGTGGACGCCGTCGAAGGTGCCCAACCCGACCACGACAGCAGCACCCGACGGGTTGCCCTCCGAGACGGCACTGACACGCATGTCGCCTCCTGTCGAGTCACGTGGTCCTGATCGGCACCGTACCGCACCCGTCGACCAGCGGAACATCGACGGGGATACGGTGAGAGCAGGCACGCCGCTGAACACGCGAGGGGGTGGCATGGCACTCGGCATCTCTCCACTCACGAGGAGCGGCTTCGCCGCGGAGGCGGCCGGCGCCGACCTCCGCGCACCGATCACCGGCGACGTCGCCGGCACGTTGCGGGTCGCCGCTCGCGAGCATCCCGTCCTGGTCGTACGCACCGACGGGCTCACGACGCCGCAGCTGCTCGCCCTGGCCCACGTGTTCGGCGAGCCACAGGTGCAGCTCCTGGAGGAGTACCGATCCTCGGCGCACGAGGCGATCTCGATCATCGCCTCGGACCAGACCGACGCCCGGGGCGACGGCCGCCGGATCGTCTTCGGCGGCGCCTGGCACACCGACGACAGCTACCTGGCGGTGCCGGCCAAGGCCACGATGCTCTACGCGCACGTGATCCCGCCGCACGGCGGCGACACCCTCTTCGCCGACACGACGGCGGCGTACGAGGCGCTCGACGATCGGACGCGCTCGGAGCTGGAGGGCATGCGCGCCGTCCACCGGTACAAGTCCCGCCGCAACGTGAACGTGGTCCCGACCCGTTCGTCGAGCGAGGAAGCGCAGACGCCGCCGGTCGACCATCCACTCGTGCGCACCGATCCCGAGACGGCGCGGCGCAGCCTCTACCTCAATCCGAACCGCATGGATTCGATCGTCGGGCTCGGCGACGAGGCCAGCGACGGTGTGCTCGACCGCCTCATCGAGCACACCGTGCAGGGTCGGTTCGTGTACCGCCACGTCTGGCGCCGCCACGACGTGGTGCTGTGGGACAACGGCAGGAGCATGCACCGGGCGACCGCCGACTACGGCGACGATCGCCGCGAGATGCACCGCATCCTCCTGCGAGGAACGGTTCCCGCCTGGGCGCGCTACTCGTACTCGTACCCGGGCCAGAACTCGATCGTGCGCATCTCGCTGTGGTCGGCGAACTGCTTGATGCCCGTCGTGTCGTGGCCCGGGAAGATGAGCGCCTCGTTCTCGGTGGCCAGCCGGCGGATGATCTCCACCGACGACCGCCACTTGTCGCTCTCCCACACGATCGGCGAGCCCACCGCCGGCGGCCCGTAGCTCTCGTGGAGGTACAGGGCGTCGGACGTGAGCATGGCCCACCCCGTGTTCTCGAGCCGGATCATCATGCCCATCTGGCCTGGGGTGTGGCCCGGGAGGCTCACCAGCCGTATGTCGCTCGTGAGGTCGATCGTGTCCCCGGAGACCGTGGTCGGCTTCTGGTCGTTCAAACGCGAAGTCGACCTTGGCGAAGAAGTTCTCGGAGTCCTCCTGCATGCTCTGCACGTGGTTGTACTCGTCCTCGTGCACCACGATGTCGACGTTGGCGTCCTGGAAGATGCGCAGCCCGCCGGCGTGGTCCGTGTGGAGGTGGCCCATCACGACCCACCGGAAGTCCTCGGGTCCGAGCCCCAGTTCCTTCAAGCGGTTCTCGAGGCAGACCTCGGGCGGCACCGGCGACAGGTCGACGAGGTCCTGCCAGACGGAGAGCCACTCGTCGGTGGCCCGCGTCGACACGCCCGTCTCCCAGAGGATGCGACCGTCCGGGTGCTCGATGATGTAGGCGATCGCCGGGCACTGGTACGGCCCGTTCTGATACTCGGGCTTCTCGACCAACATCGACCGATCCAGGCCCATGTAGCCGAGGTTCACACCCTTCAAGCTGATTGCCATGGCTCCCCCTACTTGAACGCCGGGATGATGTGTTCGGCGAAGAGCTCGATCTGGCGGCGGGCATCGTCGATCGGCATCAGGCCCTGATCGAAGAACCACGAGAACCACTCCAGCTCGCCGTCGCCCTCGTGGATGGAGGCGACCTCTTCGATCTGGCGCTTGATCTGGTCGACGGTGCCGGCGAGGCCGTACTTCACGTTGACGAAGCGGTCGAGCGTCCACTCCGACGGCGGCAGCGGCGTGTACGGATCGAGCGGGTACTTCTCGGCGTCCTCGGCGAAGCGGAAGGCCTCCCAGAAGCCGAAGCCGGCGAAGTAGGCGTTGAAGCCGAAGAAGTTGGTCTTCTCGAGCAGCGCCAGGCCTTCTTCGCAGCCGTCTTGCCGAACGACACCGCCCGGAAGGCACCGACGTTCTGGCCCAGCCCGAGCGTGCGACCGTTCTCCGCCGCCACCTCCTGGATCAATCTGGCACAGGCGGCGGAAGTCCGGCGGGTTCGACACGAGGATCATCGGCATCACCCCGACCCGGGCGGTGTGGCGGATGGTCGACTCGCTCACCGAGAACGGCTGGAACGCCGGCGGGTGCGGCTGCTGGTACGGCTTCGGGATGACCGAGATGCCACGGATGATGCCCTGCTCGTCGATCTCGCCCGGCGCACCGAACCGCCTCGTCCAATCGGCCGCCGGCCACCCGCTGATGCCCTCCTCGAACGGGTAGGGCACCTGGTAGAACTCGCCCTTGTACTGCAGGAGATCCTGATCCCACGCCTTGTAGATCAGGTCGATGTACTCCTCGTGGACCCGCTTGTTGTGCTGGTCGACGTCGCCGCCGTCCATGGGCGCCGCCTGGACCGGGACCTTCTGGCCGAGGACGTTGACCCACCGCTGCTGGTAGCCGCGGGCGAACCCGGCGTACACCCGGCCCTTCGTGAGGTGATCGAGGTACGCCACCTGCTCGGCGGCCCGCAGTGGATCACCGGCGGGGAGCACCAGCGCGAGCGGCGCGAACTTGATCCGCTTCGTGCGCGCCGCCAGATCGGCGTAGAGGAGCAGCGGCGCCACCGACGCTTCGTAGCCCTCGGAGTGGAAGTGGTGCTCGGTGGTCGAGAAGCAGTCGAAGCCGGCGTCGTCGGCGATGGTGCACAACGTGCGCACCTCTTCGATCATCATCTGGAAGCGCTCGTTGTTCCGTCCGATGGGCCGGAGCCTCTCGCGCTCCTCCATCGTGGCGGGGACGGTCGGCAACACAAACAACTGGAACTTCACGGGTCCTCCTTGAGCCGGTGATCGTGGCCGTGGTGCTCATGGCCGTGGTGGTGGTCGTCGTGGTTGTGGTCGGGGCCGTGGTGGTGATCGTGGCCGTGCTGGTGCTCGCGCAGGCGCTGGCGCGACGCGGCGTCCATGGGAGCCCGGGTGGCCCGCTCCCGGTCGAGGCGGTCCTTGGCCTGGCGAGCGGGGCGGACGCCGAGGAGGCCGCCCAGCCCGAAGCGCCGCCGGGCGGCACCACCGCAGTCGGGACAGTCGATGGTGTCGGCCACCGGTGACGGGGCGAAGATCTCGACGACCGCGGCGCAAGCGTCACACCGGTAGTCGACGAGCGGCACGTCTCACGCACCCTCGCGGGCGAGTAGCGGCGGCGCGGCCATGTGACCAGCATGTGACGGCCGGCGGGCGCGCAGGTGTCCCAAGTTGGCACGCGTCATATCGAGTAAACGCTCAGCTTCCGGTAGAGGGTCGAACGGGAGACGCCGAGGCGGTCGGCGGCGGCCTGCTTGTTGCCGCCCGCGTCGCGCAGGGCTTCGAGGATGGCCTGGCGCTCGAGGGCGGCGATCGGCGACAGCCCGGGCGGCGTGGCGTCGATGCGGATCTCGGCCGGCAGGTCGTCGAGGCTGAGCTGTCCCGTCGGCCGGCGCAGCATCACGGCCCGCACGACGCGGCCGATCTCCCGTGCGTTCCCCGGCCATGGATAGTGCATCAGCGCCCGGAGCACCTCCGGGGTGGCCGCACCGGACCAGCGGGCATCACCGTGCTGCTGGGCGAAGGCACGGAACAGGTCGACCACGTCCTCCGGTCGTGACGAGAGCGCGGGGATGGTCATCGTCACGTCGAAGCGGTCGAGGAGCGCCCGCGAGTCGGCGTCGAGCCGGGCCGAGTCGGTCACCGTCCCGAGCAGGCGCGGGCCGTCCGGGTCGACCGCGTCCAGCAGCGCCGCCGTGACCAGCGCGGCCTGGTCATGGAGTGCCTCCAGGTGGCGGAGCACGACGGTGCCCTCCGGGTGGGACAGCGCCGCCCGCAGCGGGGTGATCCACTGATCGTCGAGATCGACGACGCTCAGCGACGCATCAAGGACGGTCACCGGCTGGGGCGAGCGCCGACCACGGGCATGGATGGCTGCGGCGCACCGGAGCTTGCCCACGCCCCGCGGCCCGCTGACGAGGACGGGCTGGTCGTGTCCGGCGTGCAGCTCGATCTCCCCGACCACCCGCCGCCAGGCGCGGCTGTGGCCGGCGAGGGCCGCTCCCGTCCGCTCGGGCGGCGCCGCCGCTCGGGACGGCACCGTCCGCCGGCGGCTCGGGGGCCGCAGCTCCACGATGGCCCCGGCCGTCACCGAGCCCGCTTCGACGGCACCGAAGCGGGCCTCGTAGACCCGCCCCTCGGAGAGCTCCACGCTGGTCACGACTCGCTCGGTGGTGCGGGCCCCGCCGGCGGCGAAGTGCTCCCAGAGCAGGGCGTAGTCGGCCGGCGCCAGGCCCCGGGCGGCGTCGTTGGAGATGACGACCTGTTCGTTCAGGCACACCACCGGC
Organism: uncultured Acidimicrobiia bacterium; assembly: GCA_963841465.1. Lineage (GTDB taxonomy): Bacteria > Actinomycetota > Acidimicrobiia > Acidimicrobiales > Ilumatobacteraceae > JALZMG01. Next base: position 46,128 of record CAWJCQ010000002.1, read on the forward strand.
TGGCGGGTGCGCCGGGTCGCCCGCAGGAACGACGCCAGCAGGGCCTGCTCGGACGCGGAGGAATCGGCCACGAAACGCTCGCGGACGCCCCGGCTGGCCTCGAGGAGCAGCGGCAGCATGAGCTCGTTCGACTCCGCCGCCAGGCAGGTGAGGTCCAGGATCCCCTCC
>CAWJCQ010000003.1:0-1412485 GCA_963841465.1 uncultured Acidimicrobiia bacterium
GCGTCGATCCGTGCCCGCCCCGTCACGGCAACCGCAAGGGGGTGGTGGAGAAGGCGATCGACTACTTGACCCAGTCGTGGTGGCGCACCGCCCGCGTCCACACACCGACCGAGGCGCAGGCCAGCGCCGACCGGTTCTGCATCGACGTCGCCGACCGGCGTCGCCGCGGCGAGCTCACCGTCGGCGAACTCGCCGACACCGAACCGCTGCTCGACCTGCCGCAGCCGCCGTTTCCGGCCGAAGTGCGCGTCGTGCGCACGGTGGCGGCCAACGCCCTGGTGTCGTTGTGGGGCAACCGCTACTCGGTCCCACCCGGCCTCGTCGGCGCCCACGTGCAGGTGCGGTGGCGGCTCGGCGCCGAGACCGCCGACTTCCACGCCGGCGGTGTCCGAGTCACGACGCATCGCCTCGCCCCGCGCGGCGCGCAGCGCACCGTGCGCCTCCCCGAGCACACCGCGGCGCTGGAGAACGTCGTGTTGGCCCGGTTCAACACCGCTGCGCCGTGTCGCCGCAAACTCAACCGGCCACCCTCCGACGCCGCCTTGGCCTTGGCCGCCGAGCTGCTCGGTGATCGTGGCGCCGACCCGGTGATCGACTTGGACCTCTACCGGCGACTCACCGAAGAAGGCGCCTGATGAGTGCCGCCGACAGCCTCTACCAGCAGCTGCGCTCCCATCTCGCCTACCTCCGCCTCACCGCAGCCGCCGAGGCGCTGCCCGCCCAGCTCGATGAGGCGATGAAGACCAAAGCGACTCACACCGAGTTCCTCGAACACCTCCTCGCCATCGAGGTCACCGCGGTGGAGGCCCGCCGTCACGCCGGGCTGTTGCGCTTCGCCAACTTCCCCGCCCCATGGCGCCTCGACGACTTCGACTTCGACGCCCAACCCTCCGTCGACCCCGGCCTGATGCGCGACCTCGCCACCTGCCGCTACGCCGACGACGCCACCAACGTGCTGTTCATCGGCCCGCCCGGCGTCGGCAAGACGATGCTCGCCATCGCCTTGGGCCACGCCGCCGTCGACAACCAGCTGCGCACCTACTACACCACCGCCGCCGACTTGGCCGCCCGCTGCCGCAAGGCCGCCGTCGAGGGCCGCTGGGCCACCACCATGCGCTTCTTCAACGGCCCCTCAGTGCTCATCGTCGACGAGCTCGGCTACCTGCCGATGCCCGCCGAAGACGCCAACGCCCTGTTCCAAGTCATCTCCCAGCGATACCTGCGCGGCAGCGTCATCTTGACCACCAACCGTGGCGTCGCCGCCTGGGGCGAGATCTTCGCCGACACCACCATCGCCGCCGCCATGTTGGACCGGCTCCTGCACCGCTCCGTGGTCATCAACATCACCGGCGACAGCTACCGCATGCGCACCCACCGCGCCCGCGCCGCCACCACCCGCACGGCGATCACCCCATGACCAGCGACCGAACCACCAGCTGCCCCGTCTGCAACCCCGACGCCGTCGCTGCCCAACCCGGCCAGGCGCGTTACTGCACGATCGGCTGCTACCGCACCGCCCACCGCCTCGACCACCCCGACACGGGCGACGGCCGCACCTGGTGCCAGCACTGCCGCCGCTACACCCACCAACGCGCCCACGCCGCCGACTGCCCGTCCACCACCCACAAGGAGACAACCACTACATTCACACCCACCACCGGGTGAGGAATTTCGACGAGCAACCCTGGGGAATTTCAGCGAGCGGCGGCATGTGAACACGTCGCAGCGATCGATGGTCAACGGGGCGATCCCTCACGTGGCGAGGTGGAACCCGACGATGCGAGGGGTCGTGGAACCGATCACGAAGTCGGTTCGCAACCGGCCGCCGGCGTCGCCAATCCGCCGCGACGCCCAACCTCTGTCGAAGCAGCAGCAAGGCGTCCTCCGCCGTCGCCGGCACAATGCCGACCACACCCAGACTCTGCCCTGACTTTCGATCCGACGACCACAGGCAGACGGCCCCCAACATTTCGGTGGCCGACGACGCCAGAATGACAGCACCGAACATCGGCGAACACGGCGGCGTCCTCGCTCCCGAACGATCTCTGCGAGCTGGTGATGTGAGGTCCCATAGAGGCGGGCCGATGTTGTGAGCGATCGTCGGGCCTCTGTCTGCCACGTTCCGGGACACGACAGCATCGACGGCGACTTCATCCCGTGGCGGGGCAGCCCTCGGCCGGTCCTGCCCTCAGCTTGATTGGGAGCCTCGGCGAGCGGGATAGTCCGGCGAGGTTGTCCACGGTCCTGTCCTCGCCGGATCAACTCGGCTGGTGCAGCCCAACCCCCTTGGACGTCGCGACACCACTACCAGTCCGGCCGCAGCATCGCCGTCGTCGCCTCGACCAACGACCACGTCGACACCATCAACCACGCCACCCAGGCCGCCCGCCTCGCCGCCGGACACCTCGACGCAACGGTTGCGACGCGGATCGCCGCCGGCGAGACGGTCCATGTCGGCGACGTCATCGCCACCCGCCGCAACGACCGTCGGCTCACGACCACCGGCGGTGAACCGGTCCGCAACCGCGACACCTGGACCGTGACCGGCATCGACGACGACGGGTCGATCACCGTGTCGCATCAGGCGGGACACGGCGGCGTCAGACTCCCAACGAACTACGTCGTCGAGCATGTCCGGCTCGGCTATTCGGCGACCGCGCACGGCTGGCAATCCGACACCGTCGACACCGCCATCGCCCTCATCTCGCCAGCGACCACCCGCCGCGGGCTGATACGTGGCTGCGACTCGCGGCCGCGACGAGAACACGCTCTGTGTCGTCACCGACAGCGACGACGTCGCCGAGGCCCGCGACGTGCTCCAGGCCATCCTCGCCGTCGACCGTGTCGACATCCCCGCGACCACCCAACGGCGCACCCTCGCGGGGTCGTTGCCGCGAGAGCTTGCCGAGGCGGCGCCGACCGTCGTGCCTCGTTGCTCGATCCCCGACCGGTTCCCGACCGTCCTCGCCGAAGCACAGCGCGCCCTGCTCGACGCCGAAGCCCGGGAAGCGCAGCAGACGGTGCGGCGGGCTCGAGTCACCGACGCAGTCACAGGCGCCGACGCTCACCTCGCTGAGGTGGCGACCGCAACCGCTGGCGATCGAGACGCGCTGCACCACGCTGAGACCCGAGCAGCGGAAGCACGACGGCGTCACGGCGCGGCACAGCATCGACTCGACACAGCACCGCGCTGGCACCGCCGCTCCCTCCGCGACGAAGTCCACATCACCGAGCAGCAGCTCGAACGAGCCGAGCTCTACCTCGAACGCACCCGGCACCGAACCGCCCCTGCCGTCGAACGCCACGCCCAAGCAGCCGCCGTTCAGCGCGATGCGCACGAATAGCTGCGCAACTGGGACGCCATCGACCTCCTCGACACGATGGTGCCCTCCCTCAGCGAGCACCGGCTCCACGTCCGCGCCCTCACGACCTGGCAGCGCTGGCCCCATGGCTACCACGTACCGCAACAAGCATTCCACGGCGCCTTCGCCGTGCTCGCACGCCAAGCTGGCGCCGATCAACGGCTCGCCGCCGCCCTCCACAACGACCTACGGACTGGCCCGATCGATCGAGGGCAGCGCGTCGATGTCCACGACGAGCTCCCGGCCGTGCACGTGCCGCGCCACGACTTCGGTATCGAGCTATGAAGCCCCGGCGGCGAGTAGGGGACGAGCCTCTGAAGTGCCGACATGCCGTTCTGGCGCGGTTGTCTGCGGCGCGGTGCGTTTCGGTGCGTACGTTCGGGACCTCGTGCCAGCGGCCGAGCCGGCGCACCAGCTCGCACCGAGACCGACTCGGTCGCGCGCTCGGTCTGCGGTCTGGTTCGCACCACGACGGTGTTGAGTAGGTGCGATCGGGGTGCCGATGAGAAATGGCGCCGGCAGTCGTCTGAGTACGGCCCGGTGAACGCACGCGCATCAGGGGAGCAACGAGATGAGAGCACTTCGATACTCGATCAACGTCACGCTCGACGGCTGCTGCCATCACGAGGCAGGGCTCCCCCCGCACGAGGAGTCGATGCGCTACTGGACCGCTGAGATGGAACGAGCCGATGCCCTGCTATTCGGCCGGGTGACCTACGAGATGATGGAGTCGGCGTGGCGGCAGCCGGCCACGGGCATGTGGCCTGACTGGATGGATGAGTGGGAGATTCCGTTCGCCGAGACCATCGACCGGGCGGAGAAGTACGTCGTGTCGAGCACGCTGAGTGGGGTCGATTGGAATGCCGAGCTGGTGCGAGGCGACTTGGGGCAAGCGGTTCAGCGGCTCAAGCAGGAGCCAGGCGAGTGCCTGTTCGTGGGTGGCGTGACGCTCCCCCTGGCGTTGGCAGATCTGGGCGAGCGCATCCAGCTCGAGCTCGTGGATCGCCATGAGTTCCGGTCGGGGGCGGTCGCACTGCGATACCGGCCCACGCGAGTTACGGCTTGACGTGATTGTCCTGGCACGTTGGCCGCTGCCTCGCGACGGAACGACGGCTCGGTCTTGGCCGTCCGGCGTCCGATGCGCCCGTGGGGACGCACCGAACGCCTGACGGGGATCAGCGTGATGCGCCGGCGATGAAGGTGGCGTAGGTGGCGTGGCGGTCGAGGGATTGGCGGCGGCCTCGGTCGTAGCGCATCGTCGTTCTCGGGTCGGTGTGACTGGCGGCCTCTTGCACGTCGCGCAGCGGCACGCCGGCGTCGAGGGCGGCGGTGATGAAGGCGTGACGCAGCGTGTGGGGCCCGACCCGCTTGGCGATCCCGGACCGTCGGGCGATGCGTCGCACGATCCGCCCCGCCGCGTGACGGTCGAGTCGTCGCCCGTCGGAGTCGATGAAGATCGGCCCGTCGTGGCGGTCGCCGATCACGAGGTCGACCGCTCGGGCAACGCGCGGCGCGAGTGGCATGGTCGCCAGCTTGCCTCCTTGCGGAGAACGGTGAGTGTGCGGTGCCCGCGTTCGAGGCCGAGGGCGTCGATGTCGGCGCCGATCGCTTCGGACACCCGCAGCCCGTTCAACGCGAGCAGCGACACCGGGGGCGTGATCGCGTGGTGAGGACAGTCCGGCGGCGACCAAGATGGCGCCGACCTCGTTGCGGTCGAGATGGGCGACGTGGGACTCGTAGTCGATGCGCGGTCGACGGATGTGCACGGCCGGCGAGTGCTCGATGACCCCTTCTTCCTCGGCGTAGCGGTAGAACCCGGCAACGGTGCACAGCCGACGGGCGACCGTGGCGCGGGCCCGTCCGCGGTCTTCGAGGTCGCGTCCGAAGCATTCGATGTCGACTCGGCGGACGTCGAACAATCGGCGGTCATGTTGCCAGCACCAGGTACGGAACTGGCGTAGATCCAGTGTGTAGGCCTCGCGGGTGAAGCCGCGGTAGCCGGCCAGGAACCCGAGCAGTGTCGTGTGCTCGGCCTCACTGAGGAACGGCTGATACCGCTCGATCGAACAGTGGTCGTGGACATAGAGGCATCTCCCTTGAACGGGGCCGGGAGCTCCGACCACGGCATGGGCGACGCCCGACCGACGAACCGCCGAACAAGCGCGCTCCCGAGTCTCCTCGCGCCTGGTGCTACCGCCATGCCGTTAGGGCGCGCCGCTAGGACCGGCGACAGCGTCGTTCGGGAGCGCCGGGATAAACCGGCATCGAGAAAGGAATGAGAGAGTCCGACACCGAAGGAGTAGCGCACCACGGTGGCCCCGAGTCCTGCGTCGGCGTCCGCGAGGACGGTGGCGAAGCGTTGGACAGGGGTACCTACAGGCAGGGCTATTGAGCCGCGAAATCAGCGTTTCGGGGTGCCGACGCTGTCCGAATGAGCGGAAGGCAACATCGCGGGCGGCGTTCCACGCGCGAGCCGTCAGCGGACCCCGCGCGGTCAGAGAACCTTCGCATGCAGGGAGTCTCGATGCACGAGAACCGGGAGATCCCACACTCGCCCGTCGCGCTGATCACGTTGCGGGCCGCTCAGGGAAGGCTGAGGCCGCACGCCTGAGATGAACGAGCGTGGGAAGTCAGACCCGGATATTGCAGCGTTGGGCTGGTTACCGGGGTGTGATTGACGCGGCAGATGCTCCGTCACCTGGGACGATGTTGGTTGGAAAGTCAATGCCGTCCGTGGCGAAGGAGCACCTGTCGGGTGAACACTACTGCGACCCTGTTCGACGTCGGAGAGATCATCAGGCGGCCTCGCTGGGAGTCGGCGAGGGTGACGCCGACGGTGTCGGATGACGAGGTAACCGGCGTCGCCGGGGTGGCCCTGTGGGGGCCGCTGTTGGATCGTCTCGGCTTGGTCGAGGCGGCGGATCGGCGTGGGCTGCGACCGATCGGGGCGGGCGGTTACTCGGGCGGTGAGTGTTATCGGACTCTGGTCGAGGTGCTGTTGGCCGGTGGTGACTTCTTGTCGGATCGTTCGCTGCTGGACGGGGCGACGCAACGGTTGCGTGGCGCCCATCGGTTGCCGTCGCACACCACGTTGTGGCGGTTCTGCGCCGGCGCCGATCTGGGCCGGGCCCAGAAGGCGGCGGCGGTGAACCGCACGATGCTGGCGCGGGCGTGGGCGATGGGCGCCGGCCCGCAAGGTGGGCTGGTGACGATCGACCCCGACGCCACCCTGGTCGACACGTACGGGCCGGGCAAGGAAGGCTCGACGTTCACCTACCGCGGCGAGACCGGGCTATCGCCGTTGATCGGGGTGTGCGGGGAGACCGGTGACGTGTTGGCGGTGCGGGCCCGCGGCGGTAACGCCCACCCGGGCCGGGCGCTCGCGGGGTTCATCCGCGAGTGCGTGGCGGCGATCCCTGCTGCGGTGCGGGAGACGTCGAACCTGTGGGTGCGGATCGACTCGGCCGGCTACCAACACGAGGTGTTCCGGGCCTGCGAGGCGCTCGGCGCCGTGTTCACGATCACCGCCAAGAACACGGCCAGGATGCGTGCGGCGGTGAGGGCGTTGGCCACTGACCCGGCGACGGTGTGGGTCCTGGCGCTCAACGCCGAAGCCGAGGGAGGTGTCAGTAGGTCTGTGTAAGGGGGTCCAGCACTTGGTCTGAGGGATGAATCATCCTTCAGGTAGTGAGAGGAGAATCCCTGTAATGATTGACACTGTAACGATGATGGATGGCTCAATGGGCGATGTTGCCGGAGGGGACGGCGCGCCGCCGTCGGTGGTTCGGCCGCCGGCGCTGGGCGACGTGGTGGACGGGCTGATGGCGAAGGTGAACGCCGAGGGCCTGCAGCTGCTGGGCGACGGCGGGGTGCTCACCGAGTTGACCAAGCAGCTGCTGGAGCGGGCCCTGGACGAGGAGCTCACCGACCATCTTGGCTACGAGCGCGGCGACCTCGCCGGCAACGGGTCGGGCAACAGCCGCAACGGCACCACACCCAAGACGTTGTTGACCGAGGTTGGCCCGGTCCAGCTGGACGTGCCCCGGGACCGCAACTCAACCTTCCAGCCGGCGATCGTGCCCAAGGGCGCGACCCGCCTGGCGGGGTTCGACGAGAACATCATCGCCTGGTACACGACGGGGATGACGACTCGCGACATCCGCCGCCAGATCCGACGCATGTACCACGTCGACGTGTCACCGGATCTGATCTCCCGGGTCACCGACGCCGTCGTGGACGAGCTGCGCGAGTGGCAGCACCGGCCGCTGGATCCGGTCTATCCGATCGTCTACATCGACGCCTTGGTGGTCAAGGTGCGGACCCAGGGCAAGGTCGTCAACCGGCCCGTCTACCTGGCCATCGGCGTCGACGTGGAGGGCCGCAAACACATCTTTGGGGTGTGGCTGGGCGACGGCGGCGAAGGCGCCAGCTTCTGGGCGGCGGTGCTCACCGAGATCGCCAACCGCGGCGTGCAAGACGTGCTGTTCGTGTGCTGTGACGGGCTCAAAGGCCTGCCTGAGGCGATCGAGGCGACCTGGCCCCAGGCCTCGGTGCAGACCTGTGTCGTGCACCTGATCAGGGCCTCGTTGCGCTACTGCTCCTACAAGGACCGCAAGCGCATCGCGGCGGCGCTGCGCCCGATCTACACCGCCGCCACCGTCGACGCCGCCGTGGACGCGATGGACAGCTTCGAGCTCGAGCACGGCGATCGCTACCCCGGCATCGTCGCTGTGTGGCGAGGGTGCTGGGAGCGGTTCACCCCGTTCTTGGCCTACCCGGCAGTGATCCGCAAGATCGTCTACACCACGAACATGATCGAGTCGGTGAACTACCAGCTGCGCAAGGCGTCCAAGACCCGCGGCCACTTCCCCGACGACGACTCGGTGGTGAAGCTGATGCGGCTCATCGCCCGAGACATCTCCACCACCCGCGGCGGGACCGCCGGCACCGGAACCTACCGATGGAGAGAGGCACTCAACTTCTTCGAACTATATTTTCCTGGACGACTCGACCCCGCTCTCTGATATAATCCAAATAACGGTGTGGAGGATGATCCTTACACAGAATATCTGACAGGCTCAAGCCGAGCGGGGCTCGGAGATCGCCGAAACGATGATCGAGATCGGCACCACGAAACGTGACCGGCGACTGCTGCGCCTCATCGTCCGCCGCCAACCGACTACCGCCGGTGATCAGCTCTCCTTCGACGACATCGACGGATGGCGGTTCCACGCCATCGTCACCAACATCCCGGCCTGGCTCGGCCCGGCCGCCATGGTCGAAGCCCACCACCGGCTGCGCGGCGGGATCCCCGAAGACACCGTTCGCCAACTGAAAGAAGACTTCGGTTTCGACCACGCCCCATTGGAGAACTTCTTCGGCAACTGGCTGTGGTGGCACGCCTGCGCCCTGGCCCACAACACCGCCCGCTGGCTCGACGTGCTCGCCCTGCCCCGCGAGTTCCGCCGCTGCCGCGGCAAGCGGCGCCGCCTCGCCTTCTTCAACGTCGCCGCCCGTGTCGTCACTCACGCCCGCCAACTCTGGCTCCGCCTCCCCCGCAGCCATGCCTGGGCCGCCGCCTTCATCGAAGCCCTCACCCGCGTCCGCCGGCTCCCCGCCTACGCCTGAACCGGACAGGCACCCACGGCGGCAACCGGCACCAGATCAACACCTCAGCTTCGACGCGCCCAGCACACGTCAGCCGCCGACGCGCCCAGCGACACGCCGTCAAACGCGCCCCAGACCACTCCCGCCCAGCCGTCCCCGCGACCCGGCTGCAATATCCGGGTCAGACAGCCCCGTAGGAGCGCCGGGATAAACCGGCATGGAGGAGGGGATGCAAGAGCCCTACACCGAAGGAGTAGCGATCCACGGTGGCCCCGAGTCATGCGTCGCCGTTCGTGAGGGCGGCGACGAAGCGTTGACAGGGGCACGTGCAGGCCGGGCTATTGAGCCGCGTAATCACAGAGTTCGGGGCGCCGACGCTGTCTACGGAAGCGGAAGGCAACACTGCCAGCAGCGCTATCGCGAGCTGCTGGCGGGCCCCGCGCGGTCAGAGACCCTGTGCATGTACGGAACCTCCATCCGCGAGAACCGGGAGATCGCAGGCTCGCCCGCCGGGCTGATCAGCCGGCGGGCCGCTCGGGGAAGGCCAAGGCCGTAAGCCTGAGATGCACGAGCCTGGGAAGTCAGACAACCTCGTAGTACCTGCGAAGCCGCCGAACGACGCCGCGCCAGCGGTCGAGGAGGTGGTGGAGGGAAGGGGGTTGGCCGAGGGGAACGCGGACAGCCCGACACGCCCCGGACGCAGTGCCGGGTCAGGCGTGCCAAGCGGGCTGGATCGTGTGCGCGAGGTAGCACGAAGGGACAAGGAGACACGGTTCACGGCGTTGTTGCACCACGTCGATTTCGCCCGCCTGTGGATGGCCTACCAGGCGATCCGGCCGCAGGCCGCTGCGGGGGTGGACGGGGTGACGTGGGCTGCCTACGGGCGAGACCTGGCGGCCAACCTCCGGGATCTGCACGCCCGGGTGCACAGCGGCGCCTACCGGGCGAGCCCGTCTCGCAGGGCGTACATCGCGAAGGCGGACGGGCGGCTGCGGCCGCTCGGGATCGCCACGCTGGAGGACAAGATCCTGCAGCGGGCCGTCGTCGAGGTGCTCAACGCCGTCTACGAGGGGGACTTCCTGGGCTTCTCTTACGGGTTCCGGCCGGGGCGCAGCCCGCATGATGCTGCGTTGGCGGTCGGGATCACGGAGAGGAAGGTGAACTGGATACTCGACGCTGATGTCAGCGACTTCATCTCCAGGCTCGATCACGCCTGGTTGGAGAAGTTCCTCGAGCATCGCATTGCGGACAAGCGAGTCCTGCGGCTCATCCGGAAGTGGCTGGCTGCAGGGGTTGTCGAGGATGGAGACTGGTCCGAGACGCTGGAGGGATCACCGCAGGGGGCATCGGTGTCGCCGTTGCTCGCCAACGTGTACCTCCACTATGTCTTCGACCGCTGGGTCCGACAGTGGAGGAAGAAGCACGCCCGAGGCGACATGATCGTCGTCAGGTTCGCCGACGACTGTGCGCCACGAACACGAGGAGGGTCCGATGTAGAAGGTCGAGCTCGACGAGTGGTGCTGTGCCAGAGATGGAGGTTGGCCCTCCGGGATCGCCCTGCAGGGGGAGGTCTCAAACCACCGCAAGCTGCGTCGGTCAAGAGCCGGGGTGGTGAGCGTTGCGGAAAAGGCGCGCCGTGAGCGCGTCAGGTGTGAGCCGAGAAGACGAGCGAAAGCGAACCATGCGGTGACGCGTCGAAAGCGTAGGGATGACATCGAAACCGGGGAGAGTCGTTGCTCCGGGATGAGTCTGGCGGCTGCCTGCTTGTTGGCCAGGCGGTGTCCGGCGTTGAGGTGGCGTGAGCTTGGCTCAGGCTCTGGTGCGGAACGTGGGAACCTGACCCTCGATACCGATGCGGTCGTTGATTGGGCGATGTCGTCCCTTCGGCCGACGAGAGCGAGGACCCCAAGCGGAGGAACCGCGAGGGGGCAGAGCTAGCGAGGCGAGGGTCAGGGGCGGACCGGCTCGTAATAGCGATGAAGGCCCTGTAATGGGGTCGGAGCGAAGGGGCCGGGCTGTCCGGGTTCGTTCGGTGGTCAACCGCCTGATGGGTGGGAGGAGCCGGTGAGCGAGCCGAAGCCGATGGAGAAGCCGTTTGTGATCTCCAAGAAGGTTGTCTGGGACGCCTATGAGAAGGTGAAGGCCAACCAGGGGGCCGCTGGTGTCGACGGGGAGTCGATCGCCGAGTTCGAGGGGAACCTCTACAAGCTCTGGAATCGGCTTTCCTCGGGGAGCTACTTCCCGCCGCCGGTGCGTGCGGTGGAGATACCGAAGAAAGCAGGAGGGGTGCGCACCCTCGGGGTGCCCACCGTGGCCGACAGGATCGCCCAGACGGTTGTGCGGTCGTATCTGGAGCCGGAGGTGGAGCCGATGTTCCACCCCGACTCCTACGGCTATCGGCCCGGGCGGTTATTGGCGGCATGACTTCCTGATGATGTAGCCGCGCGCGTCGGCGGCGCTGTTTGTCGACCGCTGTGTTCGCTGCGCGGTGCGGTCAACGGTGAGGATGTCCGGTCCCTGTACGCGAGGGACCCCCTCCCCATCAGTTGGTCGCTGTGGCGGGAGGGGGTCCAAGGCGGTGTTTCCACCTGTGGCGATCGTATGGCCGTGTCCGTTGTCAGTCGAGCGGTACGCGGCGGCGGGTCGTGACGTCGCGGTGCCGCGGCCGGACTGTCCGCGCTGCGGTGGGATGACGTCGTGGTGGGCGGGCTATCGCCGTTTCGTCCGCGCTGGCGGTGTGAGCCGGGCGATCTTCGTCCCGAGGGTGCGCTGCGGCCGGTGCGCGAAGACCGACGCGGTGCTGCCTGCGTTCGTGTTGTGCGGTCGGCTTGACACTGTCGAGACGATCGGCGCAGCCATCGATCGTGTCGCTGTCGGCGCGGGCGGGGTGCGCCCCGCCGCGACCACGGCGGATGTGCCGCACACCACGGCGCGGGGATGGCTGCGTCGCTTCGCTGCGCGGGCGGCCCGAGTCTCGGTCGCGTTCGCGGCGCTCGCCGTCGAGCTCGGCGGCGAGGTCCTCGGCGCGATCGGCGATGGCATCGGCCACGCGTCCGCGGCGATCGGCTCGGCCTTCGAGTTGGCCGCCACGCTGGCGGGCTGGGCCGCGCTGGGCCGGTGGCGCTTCGCATCTGCGGTGAGCGGCGGGAGCCTGATCGCCACCAACACGAATACGCCCTATCTGATCGTCGGCAGGCGTCGTTTCATGCCTCCGGTCCCCACCGAGGGGACGCGAAGAGAGGAATGACATGGACCACGACTCCCAAGAGGCCGTTGCGCTGCACCGCTTCGGCGTGATCGCTGAGGCCACCAACCCACGCCTGTCGCCGGCGGAGCGGGGCGCGGTCGTGCGGGCGATCGCAATGCGGGCACATTCGCATCCCGACGGCAGCGAGCGCCGCTACTCGCGGGGAACGATCGACCGGTGGGTGCGAGCCTGGCGGGCCGGCGGGCTCGACGCGCTGAAGCCTTCGGCCCGGGCCGACACGGGCACGGTGCGCGCCCACCCGGAGCTGTTCGCCGAGGCGGCCGCGTTGCGGTTGGAGCTCCCGTCCCGCTCGGCCGCGCAGATCGCCTCGATCCTGTTCCACCGCCACGGGATCCGGGTCGCCGAGCGCACGGTGCGGGCCCAGCTGCGACGCGCCGGGTTGCACCGCGAGGCGCTCGAGGCCGAACCGAAGGTGTTCGGCCGTTACGAGGCCGAGGCGCCGAACGACCGGTGGATCACCGATGTCCTCGTCGGCCCTATGTGCCTTGGCCGAGAACGGACGGCTCGGTGCGGGCTCGGCTCTTCTTGATCGTCGACGACCATTCCCGGCTGATCGTCGACGGCCGGTTCTTCGCCCACGAGAACGCGCGGGCGTGCCAGGAGCTGCTGCGCCGGGCGATCGTGCGCCGCGGTGTGCCCGTCGTGCTCTACGCGGACAACGGCGCACCGTTCGCCAACGCGTGGCTGGCGCGGACCTGCGCGGTGCTGGGGGTGCGCCTCGTGCACTCCAAGCCGTATTCCCCTCAAGGCCGCGGCAAGCAGGAGCGCGCGAACCGCTACATCCGTGAGGCGTTCCTGGCCGAGGCCACCCACGTCGGCATCGAGTCGTTGGCCGAGCTCAACGACCGGTTCACCGCGTGGGCCGAGCAGGTCGCCAACCGGCGTGTGCACGCCGAGACGAACGAGACGCCGATTGTGCGCTTCGAGCGCAGTGGTCCCCATCGCGGGGTCGACGCCGACCGGCTGCGCGAGGCGTTCCGCTGGTCGGTGACCCGCAAGGTGACCCGCACCGCCACCGTCCCCTTGGAGGGCAACGCCTACGGCGTGGATCCCGCGCTCGTCGGCCGGCGGGTCGAGCTGCGCTATGACCCCGAGGACCTCACCCGCATCGAGGTGTTCCTCGACGGCCGACCCGCCGGCGTGGCCACGCCGTTCGTCACCCGCCGCCACGTGCACCCCGCCGTCCCCCAAGCCGCCCGCCCCCAACCCGAAACGACCGGCGTCGACTATCTCGGCCTGGTCGCCGCCGCCCACGACGACGCCGCCGGCACCGGCTCCAAGATCGACTTCTCCCAACTCGGGCTGTTCGCCGATCCCGACGACGAGGAGCTGGCCCGATGAGCGCCGCCCCGTGGGCCGCCCACTTCGGGCTCAAGCGCACCCCCTTCGGCAAGTCGATCGCCGCCAAGGACCTCTTCGCCCGACAGACCCACTCCGAGGCCGTCGCCCGCATCAACTTCTGTGTCGTCGAGTCCGCCCTCGGGGTGATCACCGGCGACGTCGGCGCCGGCAAGACCGTGTCGGTGCGCGCCGCCGTCGACGCCTTGGACCGCACCCGCCACCAAGTCATCTACATCGCCAACCCCGCCTTCGGCACCCGAGGCCTCTACGTCACCATCGTGCGCGCCCTCGGCGCCGAGCCCCGCTACCTCAAAGCCGAGCTGATGGCCCAAGCCGCCGACCTCCTCGCCGCCGAGGCTGCCGAACGGCACCGCCGGGTCGTGCTCGTCTGCGACGAAGCCCACCTGCTCGATCCAGCCCAGCTCGAAGAGCTTCGTCTGCTCACCAACTCCGAGATGGACTCCGCCTCACCGTTCGCCGGGATCCTCATCGGCCAACCCACCCTCAACCGCCAGCTCCGCATGGGCGTCTTCGCCGCGCTCGACCAGCGCATCGCCACCCGGTTCACGATCAAACCGATGGACATCGGCGAGTCCGCCGCCTACCTCCACCATCACCTCGCCCTCGCCGGACGCGACGACCCGCTCTTCGCCGACGACGCCGTGGCCCGACTCCACCGCGCCTCAGGCGGCCTCCCACGCGCCCTCAACAACGCAGCAACCGCCGCCATCATCGCCGGCGCAGCCGACAACAAGGCCCTCATCGACGACGCCTGCGCCAAGAAAGCCGTCGCCGAGCTCACCCGAGACTGAACATCAACGACCCGTGCTCATCGACCGACACCGCCCGATCAACACCGACCGATGCCAGACCATGTCAAGACAGCGTGGCCGCCAACAGCGGTCGGCGTTGGACGCGGTGGCGGCATGCCGGCAGCGGTGCTGGCGATACGACTGGGTGATCGATCTCGATCTCAAGGCGTTCTTCGACAGCATCGACCACAACCTGTTGCTCAAGGCGGTGTCGAAGCACACGGACCTGCCGTGGGTCCTCCTCTACGTCAAGCGGTGGCTGGAAGCGCCGCTGCAACGGGAAGACGGCACCATCGTCCAACGGGATCGTGGGACCCCGCAGGGTTCGGCGATCTCGCCGCTGCTGGCCAACCTGTTTCTGCACTACGCGTTTGACCGTTGGATGGCTCGGGAGTTCCCCGGTTGTCCGTTCGAGCGCTATGCAGATGATGCTGTCGTGCACTGTGTGAGCGAGATCGAGGCTCGAAGGGTTCTCGACGCTCTCGCTCGACGGATGGCGGAAGTCGGTCTGGAGTTGCATCCGGACAAGACACGCATCGTGTACTGCAAGGACTCGGACCGCAACGGCTCACACGAGCACGAGCGGTTCAACTTCTTGGGCTACACGTTTCGTCCCCGGCTGTCCACGAGCAGACGGGGGCACTTGTTCGTGAACTTCTCTCCGGCCGTGAGTGATGGCGCCAAGCGGGAGATCGGCCGGGAGATCCGCTCCTGGCATCTCGCCCGCCGCAGTGACAAGAGCCTCACGGACCTGGCACGCATCATCAACCCGATCGTGTCGGGATGGATCAACTACTACGGACGCTTCTACAAGTCCATGTTGTTCCTCGTCCCCAGGCGCATCAACGAACGTCTCGTTCGTTGGGCCACGAGGAAGTACAAACGGTTGCACGGTCACTACACCCGGGCGGTGGGATGGCTGGCCGACGTCGCACGACGCGCGCCGACCCTCTTCGCCCACTGGCGCGTGGGCGTGCGACCCGATGGCTGGACAGTGGGAGCCGGATGAGCGGAGACGTTCACGTCCGGTTCTGCGAGAGCCGGGGGGGTGCGATTCCCCCCGGCCACTCACCTCGTGGCCGGGTTCGAGCATCAAGGTGACGCCAGGCAGTTCCTCCGCGACCTTCGCGAGCGGTTCGCCAAGTTCTCCCTGGAGCTGCATCCCGACAAGACCCGCCTCATCGAGTTCGGCCGCTTCGCGGTCGAGCGTCGGGCCGGGCGGGGACTCGGGAAGCCGGAAACGTTCGACTTCTTGGGGTTCACGCACATCAGCACGAAGACCAAGACCGGGCGGTTCATGCTCAAGCGCATCACGAGCTCGAAGCGGATGCGGGCCAAGCTCAGAGAGGTCAAGGACCAGCTCAAGCGACGCCGGCATCACCCCGTCCCCGAACAGGGTCGTTGGCTGGCAAGCGTGGTGCGAGGTCACTTCGCCTACTACGCCGTTCCCGGCAACAGCAGCGCCATCCGAGCGTTCCGGACCCAGACCACCCGGCACTGGTGCGCGGCCCTACGGGCCCGCAGCCAGCGTCACCGTCTGGACTGGAAGCGGATGGACCGCCTGGCGACCCGGTGGCTCCCACCTGCCCGCATCTCGCATCCATTCCCCGAGGACCGCTTTTACGCCAACACCTGAGGAAGGAGCCCAGTGCGTTAGACGCGCTCGCTGGGATCTGTGCGGGGGGCCGCCCGCAAGGGCGGTCCCTACCGCAAAAGGCCCTCCTCGGCCCCGTCGCTGTGGGCGGCGGGAAGCGGTCCTGTCCATAACCGGTGCCACCGGGAAGTGTCAGGCGGCCGAGAGGGAGTCGGAGGGGGCAGTAGTACTGACGATGGGCAGGACAACACAACCTGTCCGGAGGGAAGGGCCCCTGCTTCATCGATGCACGTCAAGGATGTGGAGGAACCCTGGTGAGTGCCGAGCGATCGGCTAGGTCCGTCAGCCACACCGAGGGTGTGGATCCGGTTCGCGCCCTCCAACGCGTGCTCTATCGCAGTGCCAAGCACGACCCGACACGTCGGTTCCATGCCCTCTACGACAAGGTCGCCCGCAGCGACATCTTGTGGCGGGCGTGGGTCGACGTGGCCACCAACGGTGGTGCCCCCGGAGTTGATGGTGTCTCGATCGGCGCCATCCGGGACGGGGGTGTGGAGGGAGTGCGAGCCTTCCTCGGTGGGCTCGCCGCCGAGCTGCGGGAGGGGCGTTACCGCCCGCAGTCACTGCGGCGGGTGCACATCCCCAAGCCGGGCAAGCCGGGCGAGTTCCGCCCGCTCGGCATCCCCGCGATCCGCGATCGCGTGGTCATGGCGGCGGCGAAGGTCGTCTTGGAGCCGGTCTTCGAGGCGCACTTCTCCCCGGTCAGCTTCGGGTTCCGCCCGAAGCGTTCGGCTCACGACGAGCTGGCTGCGCTGGCGCTCGCCGCCGATCCGGACGTGGTGCTCGCCCTCGAGGTGATCCGGGTCGAAGTCAACCGGGGCCGCCAGTGGGTGCTCGACGCCGACATCAAGGCATGTTTCGACAACATCGATCACGACGCCCTCATCGCCCAGGTTGAGCGACGGGTGTCGGACCGGCAGATGTTGAAGCTGCTGCGAGCATGGCTGCGAGCAGGGTGTTCGAGGGCGGGATCGTGTCCGACCCCGAGGCCGGCACCCCGCAGGGTTCGCCGATCTCTCCGCTGTTGGCCAACATCGCCCTGCACGTCCTCGACGAGCAATGGGCGGCGTTGAGCCACCTGGGCGTGCTGGTCCGCTACGCCGATGATCTTGTCGTGCTGTGCCGCACCCGACAGCGGGCCGAACAGCCCGAGAGCGGGTGGCGGCGATCCTGGCACCGCTCGGGCTGCGGTTGCATCCCGACAAGACCAGGATCGTCTCCCTCGCCCAAGGCCGGGAAGGCTTCGACTTCTTGGGCTTCCACCACCGGTTGGTGGAGTCGTGGAAGTGGCAAGGTCGCTACTACCTCAACACGTGGCCCTCCGCCCGAGCGATGGGTTCGATCCGAGCCAAGGTTCGGGAACGGACGGATCGGCGCTACGCCAGCGCATCGATGGACGTCATCGTCGGCCACCTCAACCCCGTGCTGCGGGGCTGGGGCAACTACTTCCGGCACGGCAACTCCAACCGGAAGTTCCACGCCGTCGACAGCTACGTCCATCAACGCCTGGCCCGGCTGGCCAGCATCAAACACGGACTCCGCGGCATCAACTGGGACGGCCGGTTCAACTACCGGTGGCTTCAGACGCTCGGCGTCCACCAGCTCACTGGCACCGTCGGCCAACGGGGTGCGCATGCCTGACGATGAACGATGTCGGAGAGCCGGATGAGGGAGAACCTCACGTCCGGTTCGATAGGGGGCCGCTGGCGACAGCGACGGCAACGACGCGACTAGCGACAAACCCACGGGCCAGCGCCGCGTACCGTCCACGCCGCCGCCGCCAGCGGCCTACCTCACCACGGTTCGACGGGCGGGCGCTGGAAACGGAGCAGTCCGGCAGGGCACTGCGGTTCCCGGGCCGGTGGCCCCCAATGCCACCACGACGGCCTGGGCGGGAACCACCCTGCCGATCAACTGCCACCGCGCCAGCGCTCGACCCTACCGGCCGGCTCCCGGGTTCAGGGCCGGTCGGCGGCCCGCTCGAGCAGGCCGGCGTATCCGAACTTGGCGGCGAGGGTTCGCGCTTCGACGAGGTGTTCATGGGCGAGTCGCTCGGCGCCCGGCTGCCCGTCAGCGAGGATGCTCTTCGCCCACTCGAGTTGGGTGCGGGCCATGTGGAACGGGGCCGGGAAGGCATTGTGGAGCGCGAGTGCCCGCCTGAACGCGTGGTCCGCTCGCTTGTGGTCGCATCGCGCGGCGTCGAGCACCCCGATGTAGTGCGCCACCGCACCTGCCATGAAGGTACGGCTGCAGATCATCTGCTCCTCCCACGGCTCGAGGAGTCCAAGAAGGATGTCGATTGCCGGCTCGTGACGCGCGTCGGCGGCGACCTCGGTCCACCATGCGAGCGCCGAGAGCGTCGACCAGTCACCGAGGTGGGCGAATTGACGATCGACCTCGTCGATGAGCAGGGCGCGTGCGTCATCGGTACGCCCGGTGTTGGTGTACAGGTGGGCGAGAGCGCCGCGGAAGAGCGGGAGCGGCACTTGGGCGTGGAGGGCCTCCATGTCCTCGACGATCTCGGCGCCACGGCCCTGGTGCCAGCGGATCAGGTGGATCTGGTATCGGTGCAGGATGAGCGCGTCGGGCTGGCCGCTCCGTACACCGATCTGCGCGGTCTCCGCTGCACACGTCTCCGCCCTGTTGGTGTGACCGTGGTTGAGGAGGCGCCATGTCTCGGTGAGGCCGGAGAGCCAACGCATCGTCGGCTGACCGATCCGGTCGGCGATCTCCCCTGCCGCTCGATGACAGCGTTCGGCTTCGCCGAGGTCCGCCGATTCGGTGGCGGCGGCAGCGCGGTGGAAGAGCGCCCAGAACTGGTTGACCGGGTCACCGAGGCGCGTCGCGCTGGACTCGGCTTCCGCCGTGATGTTGAGACGGGCGCCGAGACTCTGCGGCACTCGTATCGCGTCGAGTGACCGCACGAGGACGTCGAGCAACGTGGTCGGCTGGGAGATCTGCCGAGCGATCGAGATGGCCTCGTCGATGAGCGCCTGCCGATGGGTGTAGTCGGAGGACGTGACGCTCTCGAGCGCCCGGAGCGCGAGCAACCGGGCGCGTTGAGCCGACGGTTCGGGGCCGACAGCGTCGAGCGCTGCGTCGATCAGTTCGAAATGGCTGTCATCGAGGAAGCCCGTGGTACTGAACACACCGCGGTTGTTCGCGAGGGCCGCGGCGACGAGCGCGTCGGTGTCGCCGACCGATCTGGCCAGCTGACCGGCGGTCGCCAAGGTCGCGGCGAACGCGGCCTCTCCACACTGGCGTTGAGCGTCGCCCAGCCCGACAAGGAGCGTGCAGCGCAGTTCGGGATCGTCGTCGCTGCGGCGGTCGAGAAGTTCGAGCGAGAGTTCATACCAGCGAACGGCCTCGTGCGGCGCGAGCTGGCGGAGGGCGTTGGCCGCAGCGGCGCTTGTGTATCGGATCGCCTTGTTCAGCTCGGCGCCTTCGGTCGCGCCGACCGCCGCCTCCGTGAAGTGGTAGGCGAGCTCGGTGCACGGCGACGTCCCGCCAGGCTCGGACCTCGCTTCGAGCATGTTCGCGACGGTGCGGTGAGCTCGCTTGCGGCGCGCCGGCGTCAACGAGTCGCACAGCGCGCGTGCAATCAGCGCGTGAGTGAACGAGAAGTCGTCACCGCCGACGTTCAACACGAGCTGGGCGTCGCAGGCGCGCTCCAACACGTCGAGCACGATCTCCTCGTCGAGGAGGCAGGCGGACGCGACGACATCGAGCGCGAAGTCTCGGCCGATCACCGCCGCGACCGACAACGCCGTCCGTGCGTCGTCGCCGAGCGATCGGACCCTGTGCAGGATCAGGTCACGCAGGCTCGTCGGGCTGCCGCCGACCGTGACGTCCCCGACGAGCGCTCCCGTCCCGTCGTGGCTGCGGCTGACTATGCCCGTCTCGAGCAGGTGGCGGAGCAGCTCGCCCGCGAAGAGCGGGTTGCCGTCGGTCTCTCTCGCCAACGCGGCGCAGACTGCGGCACCGCTGTCATCGACGAGGGTCAGGTCGGAGTGGACCCTCGCGAACTTGGACAGCTCGTCGCTCGTCAGACCTCCCAGTTCGAGGCGTCTCACGCCGGGCTGGGCGTGCATTTCGGCGAGGAGATCGAGGAGCGCCGGCGTCGAGCGCAGCTCGGAGGTGCGACAGGTGCCAACCACGAGCACAGGCGTTGACAGCTCGAACGTGACGAGGTGGCGGAGAAGCAGCAAGCTCGGAGCGTCGAACCAGTGCAGGTCGTCCAACACGACGACGGTCGGGGAGCCATCGCTGCGGGCAACGAGGGCGCTGAGCACTGCATGGAACAGCAGGTACCGGGACATCTCGGGGTCACCGACGAACGGATCGGTGGTTCGCAGAGGTGCGAGCGGCCCGCCGAGCTTGGCCAGGTGCGCACCATGCTCCGCCACCACAGCGTCGAGTTGTGCGTCGTGTTCGGCCGACAGGAGGTGCGCCACCGCCAGCGCCCACGGCTCATAGGGCGCACCGGCGTCCTGGTCGCAGCGCCCGTACGTCACGGCGGCCCCCTGCGTGATGGCCTGCGCGGCAAACGCTGCCGAGAGGGCAGTCTTGCCGATCCCAGGCTCGCCGCTCACGACCACGATCTGTCGCAGACCCTGGCGGCGGACGGCCTCGAGGGCGTCCAGAAGCACCTGCATCTCCGCTGATCGGCCCACGAAACCGGCGACTGCGCTCGCATGAAGCCGACCGGGCAACGGCGACCGTCCGCCTCCCGTGCCCGGCATTGCGATCGACGCCGGTCTCGATCGTTCTGCCCGTAGCACAGGGTCGTGGGCGAGGATCGACAGGTGCAGCTCTTGTAGCGGCTGACCCGGGACCACACCGAGCTCGTCGACGAGCAGGCGGCGGACGCGGTCGAAGGCGCGCAACGCTTCGGTCTGGCGACCCGATCGGTACAGGGCCAGCATCCACAGCTCCCACAGCCGTTCGCGATACGGCTGCTCACCCACGAGGGTCTCGAGCTCGCCGCAGAGCTCACGATGGCGACCGGCGCCCAGCTTTGCGCTCATCAAGTCCTCGGTCGCAGACAGCCGTAGGTCGTCCAGTCGACTCGCCTCGCCCCGTGCGAACGAGGTGGCCGCCAACTCGCCGAACGAGGGCCCCATCCACAACGAGAGGGCGTGGCCGAGCGACATTGATGCCGCCTCCCATGCTCCCTCGGCCAGCGCCGCACGGCCAGCCGCGATCAAACGTTCGGCGCGCCAAGCGTCGAGCCCTTCCTCGTCTACCAGCAGCAGGTACCCGGGCCGGCGCGTGATCAAGATCCTGCTAGGTGCACCGGCCGGGCGTCCGGGGTCAACCGGCCTGCGCAAGTTCTTGACATGGGTGTGCAGCGTCGCGGTCGCCCCAGGCGGTGGACCTCCGTTCCAGAGGTCGTCGATCAGGCGGCTGGCGGACACGACATGGTTGGCGTGCACCAGCAGATCGGCCAACAGCGCGCCTTCACGGGTGGGTCCAGGGAACCATTCCCTGCTGTCAGCGGCGATTCCGACTCGCCCAAGGACCAGAAACACATGTCCCCCCGACCACCTTGCAGCTGGTCTCGACAGTGTTCCACCGAAACGGGCGGTCGGCGGACTTCAGCACCACTACAGCACAGCTTCAGCCGCACCCCGCACGGTTGCGGCGTGCTTCTCACGACACGTCACCACCAACAGCGACGCAGCGTCGCCCCGCATCGACGCGCGACGGCCGCGGCCAACCTCGCTCGCCTCTTCGTGGCTACGGCATGTGCCTTGACACTCGGCGTAGCAACCGCCCCGGCCACGCAGACACACGCCGATCCCAGCGGCCCCGCCGTCGACCGCCGCGGGATCGGCGGCGCCGGTGCCTTCATCCCGCCAGCCCACGTCAACGGACCCTTCGGGGCTGGCGGCCCACTCGTTGGGATCGGCGGTGCCGGTGCCTTCATCCCGCTAGCCCACGTCAACGGACCCTTCGGGGCTGGCGGCCCACTCGTTGGGATCGGCGGTGCCGGCGTCTTCATCCCCATCAAGCCGAGCTGATCGCTTCGACCGTCTTCGCTTCGAGGCAAACGGCATTCACTGCGGCGGCGCCGCTGTGCTCGGTTGTCAGCCGCGACGACTAGGAACGACATGCCGTTACGGGCCGGGGCGCGTCGCCCCGGGCGGCGCCGTTCCGGCGCGTCCTTCTGGCGCGTTGATTGTGTTCCGGCGATGGTTCGGCAGGTTGTCTGGCGTCGAGACGGTCATCAAGGTAGCTTGACGCGATGGATCCCGTGATCCTCGCGAACGCACGCAAGCACGGGATCAGCGACGAAGACATGCTGCACGCCTACCGCAACCCAACCCGAGTCTTCATCGTCGACGATCTGACGATGCTGATCGGCGGGGACCCGACCGGCCGTCCGCTGGAGATCGGCATCGTCACAGGCGACGACGTCGAGTTCATCGTCCACGCCATGCCCGCCCGACCGAAGTACTTGAGGTGACAACGGTGCCGCGATCGATTCAAGAGATCCTCGACCATGCCGACGAGCTCGCCAAGCGGTTCGAGGACTACAAGCCGTCACTCGACGACGAAGTCGATGTCGCCGAGTATCTGCTCCGCCGTGCCGTGCTCGCTCGCGCCCGCAGTGAACGGCAAGTCGTCGAGGCGGTCGAGACCGCTCGCCGGGCCGGGGTGTCATGGAGCCGAATCGGTGCCGAGCTCGGCACCTCCGCCCAGGCCGCGCAACAGCGCTACGGGTCGGTCACCGAGCCGGCATAGGTATGCCGAGCCCAGACAAGCAACCGCGGTCTCTGGGTCCGATCCCTCATTTAGCGGATCCCCGGCGCGACATGAACGTGCCGTACTGGCGCGATCGTTGGCGCTCCGCAGACTGGCGTTCGGT
This sequence comes from uncultured Acidimicrobiia bacterium, assembly GCA_963841465.1. Taxonomy (GTDB): domain Bacteria; phylum Actinomycetota; class Acidimicrobiia; order Acidimicrobiales; family Ilumatobacteraceae; genus JALZMG01. The sequence goes on from CAWJCQ010000003.1 coordinate 22,916, forward strand.
GTCGCAGTTCGGGCGCGACCTAGGAAGGCCTGTTGCTCCGACTTGTTCGACGATGGCCTGCGTAATCCTGAACCCCTCCGCGCACGCGCTTCGGGGTGACCGGCAGGCCGGGAGCGGGCGGCCATGGTTATCGTCGCCGTGCACGGTCGCAGTCGGCGGTGCACACGTCGAGCAGAGCCGTAGGCGCTCCCCCTACCGCTCCCACGGAACGAGGAGTGATTCATGGATCAGGCAACAGCTGCTCTGTTAGGAGCAACAATCGGTGCAATTGGACCAACTGTTGCCGCCCTGGGCGGCGCTCGAAATATGAGGCTGCAACTCGCGAATCAGGCGAGTGCTGAGGTTCAGAAGAGGCATCACGAAGAGCAGATGCAAGACCGACGCTACCAGGAAGAGCGGCGAACCTCGGTCGCAGAGAGGATTCTCCTGGCGCGGCTCGACGCATACGCTGATCTCCTATTATGGATTATGAGGGTGCTGAGGCCGGCTATTCCGACCCAGACAGAACTGCTCTCGAGTCTTGAGAGGGCAAGGTCGTTGATGGATACGGTCGTACTGCCCGCTGAACTGACACGGGGTGTGCTTGCCTTTGGAAGCTGGCACCTCGTGAACTCCCTTGAGTTCCTCCAGACGACCATCCAACAGGTCAGCACAGCTGCCATGATAGACGATCGAGAAGGGGCGACCAGATACGTGGATGAGGTCTGGGGTGCGCAGGCAAGAGTGCTCGGACAGATCGAGGACGAGAGACGGTGGGTTGAGCAGTCACTCGGTCCGATTGAGCCCTAACTGTGTCTATGGTCAATTGATCAGCGGCGACCGTGTCCCACCTAGCGAAGAAGTACCGGCCCTGTGCAACCGTGACATCACATACCGTTGAAAATATCGACCGCGTACCGAGCTACTTTCGCGACTGGCTTCTCCTACGGGTTCCGGCCCGGGCGCAGCCCGCACGATGCGTTGGATGCGCTCACCGTCGGGATCGAACACAAGAAGGTGAACTGGGTGCTCGACGCGGACATCCGCGACTTCTTCACCAGCTTGGATCACGGCTGGCTGCAGAAGTTCGTTGAGCACCGCATCGCGGACAAACGGATCCTGCGACTGATCCAGAAGTGGGTCAGCGCGGGTGTGATCGAGGACGGAGCGTGGACGGCGAGCGAGGTCGGGGCGCCCCAAGGGGCATCGGTCTCGCCGTTGCTCGCCAACATCTACCTCCACTACGTCTTTGATCGGTGGGTCCGGCAGTGGAGACGTCGCAACGCCGGCGGTGACATGATCATCGTCAGGTTCGCCGACGACTTCGTCGCCGGGTTCGAGCATGAGCGTGACGCTCGGCGCTTCCTCGCTGACCTTCGCGACCGGTTCGCGACGTTCGGCCTGGAGCTGCATCCCGACAAGACGCGGCTGATCGAGTTCGGGCGCAACGCCGCCCGGGGGCGCAAGGCGCGAGGACTCGGGAAGCCCGAGACGTTCGACTTCCTCGGCTTCACGCACTACTGCGGGAAGACGAGGAACGGGCGTTTCTGGTTGACGCGCAAGACCATCTCGAAGCGGATGCGGGCCAAGCTGGCCGAGGTCAAAGACCAATGCCTGCGACGCCGGCACCAGCCCATCCCGGAACAGGGCCGATGGCTGGCAAGCGTGGTGCGAGGGCACCTCGCCTACTACGCCGTGCCCGGCAACAGCGAGGCCATCGGGGCCTTCCGCAACCAGGCGATGCGACACTGGTTCAAGGCGCTACGGCGCCGCAGCCAACGCACTCGCCTCACCTGGAAACGGATGTATCGCCTCGCCGCCCGCTGGTTGCCACCTGCCCGCGTGCAGCATCCCTTCCCACGCGTGCGCTTCGACGCCCGCACCCAAGGCAGGAGCCCAGAGCGGTAGTTCCGCACGCTGGGATCTGCGCGGGGGGCCGCCCGCAAGGGCGGTCCCTACCGCAATTACTCGACACGGCGCTCCCGGTGCCGTTCGTTATGACGTGTCGGCGACGCCTATCCGCAGGTCCGAACCTCCCGACGTGTTCTCCGGCTCGATGCGGCCTCACCGGTTACCATCCTGTGGACCACGAGGGCCTGGCGTTTTCGACTGGGGTGGAGCATGAGCCGTAAGGACGTGATACGGGAGGCGGTGGATAGCTACTTCGACCTGAAATAGTCGATCCACCACCTGCGCGCGTGCGTTCGATACGATGGCCTCGCCCCTGGTAGTTGCGTTACCGAACAGCGAGGCCATCGATGTTGCGAACGGTAGGCGAGGAGCCGACGTTGTGGGAAGCGTTGCTCCCGGCGGAGGCGTTGGTGATGCCCGCCGAGCTGGTCCGCGTCGATGCGCTGTTGGATGACGACCGCTTCTTCGAGCCGTACGCCGAGTTCTTTCACGCCACGCTGGGGCGGCCGTCGATCCCGATCGAGACGTATCTGCGGCTGATGTTCTTGAAGTACCGCTACCGGCTCGGGTTCGAGACGCTGTGTCGGGAGGTCACGGACTCGATCGGTTGGCAGCGGTTCTGTCGCATCCCGCTCGGTGGACGGGTGCCGCACCCGACGACGTTGATGAAGATCACCACCCGTTGCGGTGGGGTGGCCGTCAACGGGTTGAACGAGGCGTTGCTGGCCCGCGCCGTGGAGGCCAAGGTGTTGAGGACCAACCGGGTGCGCGCCGACACGACGGTGATCGAAGCCAACGTCGCGTATCCGTCGGACTCGTCGCTGTTGGCCAAGGGCGTCGCCAAGATGGCCAAAGCGGCCAAGAAGCTGCGGGCAATGGGATTGGCGAGGCGCACCCGGCTGGCCGACAAGACGCGTACGGTGCGCTCCCGGGCCCGCTCGATCAACGCCAACCTGCGCCGCCGCACCGACGACAAGCTCGCCGAAGTCAAGCGGATCAACACTGACCTCGCTGGGATCGCCGAGCGGGTCGCCCGGCAGGCCGACGCCGTGGTGCGCAACGCCCGCCGTAAGCTGCGCACCCTCGGTGACCAGGCGTCTGGGCTCGCTCGTGCTGCGGTGGAAGGGCTGGAGCGGACCGCCACCTTGACCCGTCGGGTCGCCGCCCAGACCCGCCAACGCCTCGCCGGCGAGACCCCGCCGGGGGCGACTCGGGTGGTGTCGTTGCACGACGCCGAGGCCCGTCCGATCGCCAAGGGACGTCTCGGCAAGCCGGTCGAGTTCGGCTACAAGGCCCAACTCGTCGACAACGAAGATGGTGTCATCGTCGACCACAACATCGAAGCCGGCAACCCGCCCGACGCACCGATGCTCGAACCGGCGATCCAACGGATCAAGCAACGCACCGGTCGAGCACCGAGGGCGGTCACCGCTGATCGTGGCTACGGCGAACAAGGCGTCGAAGACGCCGTGCGTGCCGCCGGAGTACGTCATGTCGTGCTCCCCACCAAAGGCCGACCGAACGCGACACGTCGCCAGATCGAGAACCGACGCGCCTTCAAGAAGATGGTGCGATGGCGCACCGGCTGCGAAGGCCGCATCAGCTGCGCCAAACGCGACTTCGGACTCTCCAGGACGCGGATCGACGGGCTCGCCGGCGCACGCACCTGGTGCGGTCACGGAATATTCGCCCACAACCTCGTCAAGATCAGCGGCCTGATCGACTGATCGAGCCCAACGAGATCGAGCCGGCGACCGGCGGCCCACATCGCCGACAGCCACCGCGCCACACCCGCATCAACGTCACTCACGCCCCCCGCGCCCACACACTTCTTCAGGTCGAAGTAGCTACCTCACGGGGTTAGCCACCAAGGACTTCGATCGGATTCCCTTCGCGGAGGACGTCAGTCTTCGGGCGCCGCTTGCGCCGGGCGGCGTGAATCATCCGATCACCGGTCGTGACGCCGTGAAGGATTCGTGGTGGGCGCCATTGCCGGGCCTACTCGGTGAGGTGACGTGTAAGGAGGTGTACTTCGACGACGAGCTCACCGGCGCCGTGGCCACCGGGGAGGTCGAGGTACTGCTCGATCCGCCGGTTCGGTTGCGAGTGGCGGATCGCTTCACCGTCAACGACGAGGGCTTGATCGTTGAGCAGGAGAACCATTTCGACCCTCGCGACGTCACGAACCCCGGCTGGAAGGACATGTAGCCACCACCTTTCCTGGAGACCGGACGGCGGATAATCGAGGCGGTGGTACGACGCGGGCGGTCGCCATCTCGACGTCGCTCGGACGACGAGCTGGATCTGCAGGGCGGAGGAACGATGGGTGCTCCATGGATTGAGCTACTGGACGCTGCGTCGCAGCGATACGTGAGGTGATCGGCGTGGGCGGCCTGCAGCGTCATGCCACCAGCAGCTGGTATCGCCTGGTCACCTCGTCGTGGGTCGCGGAGACGCCACCGAGGTTGCTGAGGCTGCAGTTGCGCAGCGCGTGACCACGATGACCACCTGCCGGTGATCGCGTGGATCGCCGACTGCCGACCATAGCCAGCCGTCGCGGCAGGTCGCCGAGCGCATCGATTGCGCAACTACGGCCTGCGGACCGACGCCAACGACGGTCAGCTTCGCCTGGCTTACGCGGATCGGCCACTGCCACGAGCGTAGACAGCTCCGTCTCAGCCGAGGTGCGAGGTGGTCGCGGCTGAGAGGTGCGGGCAGTCGCGATGCCACCGAGGGTGGCGGCGACGATCGGTCCGACCGCGACGGCGGGAGTGTCGTCTTCGACGTCCTCACGACGGCGGTGATCCGCTGGCGGGTCTCGCGCACTACTCGTCGACGGGGCGCACGTCGGCGCGCTGCTCGGATGCAACCTGTGGCATGCCGCGTCACGCCAACGCAGGTGGCGCCAGTAGGTGATGGTGGCGAGGTGTTTCGAAGCGTCAGCTCATCCGCCCCGGCTGACCGGAGTTGTGACCCCGTCGTACTGTCGACAGCCAGGATCCGCCCCGTTGACGGCCGAGGTGGCGTCAGGGCGTCGGCAGGATGTTGCGGTCGATGAGGACCTGCAGCCAGTAGCGGAACGACTCCTCGGTGTCCCACGTCTCCGTGAACCCGGCCTGCTTGATCTTCACCGTGCTGACGAAGGCCGGTGGCGGCGGGTCGGTGGCGCCGTACGCGAAGCAGAAGTCGGCGTAGTGGTGCGACTCACCGACGAGCTCGGACATCGGCACCGGCCGAAGGCCGTGGTCGCTCACCACCTTGTCCCACACGTCGGCCTTCGCCGGGAGCAGCTCGGCCAGGCGCTGCGGCTCGTCGGGACCGACCTCGACGCCAAGCACGTCGGCCATGCCCGGCCACATCTGCCGCCAGTTGAAGACCTCGCCGTTGGTGAGGTTGTACGTCTCCCCGGCTGCCGCCGGCGCCGTCGCGCCCCAGGCCAGCGCGTCGGCGACGAGCCGCGTGTCAACGGCCTCCCAGACGTACGAGACACCGCCGGGGAAGCTGAAAGGCTTGCCCTCGGCCTTGCGGATGGCTGCGTACGCCCCGATGATCGGCGGGAGGTTCATCACGACGCCGTAGTTCGGCCCGACGATGAGCTGCGGGCGCCAGATGGTGAACGCCCAGCCGTCGTCGGCCGCCTTCTCGCTGATGTAGTCCTCCTGCAGCCAGTAGAAGTTGTCGTGCTGGTCACGCGGGTACTTTTCGCGGGCCGGGATCGGCATCGGGTGGAGGTGGATGCCGTACGCCTTGGTGCCCTGCAGCAGGCTGACGTGCTCGAGCCGCCCCGCCTTCGCGAGCGGCTCCATCAGGTTGCGGAGCATGTCGCGGTTGGTGTCCATCTGCTCGCGCTCGCTCCACCCCGGCACCAGACCGGGCAGCTCGAACACGGCGGTGTAGACGACGTGGCTCACGTCGCCGAGCTCGGCCACCGCTGCCGCCGTCGAGTCGGCGTCGCGCAGGTCGATCGGCACATGGCGGAAGTCTCGGGCCGAGAAGACCTCGGGCCGGCGGCGGGAGACGGCGACGACGTCCCACCCGTCGTCGAGGAACCGGTCGACGGCGGCGGTCCCGACGAGACCACTCGCCCCCGCGATCAAGACGGTACGAGCCACGATCACCCTCCCCTCTCCGGCCGAGTGCCCCGGGCCGATCTGTCGAATCTACTGACGATGAGCTGGCGGTTGATCAGTCCCGCAGGGCGCGGCGCATGATCTTGCCCGTGGTGGTCTTCGGGAGGTCGTCGATGAACACCACGTCCCGGGGCACCTCGTGCGGCGCCAGCCGCGTGCGGACGTGCCCGCGCAGCTCCTGGGCGAGCTCCTCGCTCGGCTCGACGCCGGGCCGCAGGACGACGAACGCCTTGGGCACCTGGCCCTTGCGTTCGTCGGGGACGCCGATCACCGCGGCCATCGCCACCGCATCGTGGGCGCCGAGGCAGCCCTCGATCTCCCCCGGTCCGATGCGGTAGCCGGCCGATTTGATGACGTCGTCCTTGCGCGAGACGAACCAGAAGTAGCCGTCCTCGTCCTCGATCCCGAGGTCCCCGGTCAGCAGCCAGTCCCCGATGAACTTCGACTTGGTGGCCTCGGGGTTCTTCCAGTACTCGAGCAGCGCCAGCGGGTGGTTGCGGTCGGCGGCGAGTTCGCCCTCCTGGCCAATGACGCGGTTGCCCTCGTCGTCGACGACGGCGACGACGGTGCCCGGCAGCGCCCGGCCGAGCGAACCGGGCCGGACAGGATAGACGCTGGCGCAGTTGCCGATGAGCCCGTTGAACTCGGTCTGGCCGTAGCCCTCATTGATGGTGCACCCGAAGTAGTCCTGCGCCCAGCTGAGCAGGTCGGCCCCGAGCACCTCGGCACCCGACAGCACGGCGCGCAGCGCGAAGTCGCCGCCTGGCAGCCCGGCGGCGCGGATGACGCGCAGCGCGGTCGGCGGCAGCAGCGTGAGCGTGACCCCGAACTCGCGCATCAGCCACACCGCTCGCTCGGGCGAAAAGCTGCCGTCAAGGTCGACGACCACCGGCAGTCCGTAGAACCACGCCGGGATGAGGATGTCCATCAGGCCGGCGATCCAGGCCCAGTCGGCCGGCGACCAGAAGACGTCGGTCGGCTCGGGGTAGAACTCGTAGACCGCCTGGAACGCCGGGATCTGGCCGAACGCGATGCGGTGGGCGTGCAGCGCGCCTTTCGGGTCGCCCGTCGTGCCGGAGGTGTAGATCAGGAACGCCGGGTCCTCGTGGTCCGTCTGGACCGGCTCGAAATCGGGGCTGGCGGCGACCAGCGCCTGCTCGTAGTCGAGCTCAGCGTCCCGGACCGTGCCGTCGACGACGATAACGGCGACGTCCAGGCCGGCGTCGGCGATCGCTTCACGCACCTTGTCGGCGTTCTCCGCCGCCGTCACCACCGCCTTCGCCTCGCCGTGCGTGAGGCGGAAGCGCAACGCGTCGGGTCCGAACAGCGACGACATCGGCAGCGCCACGGCGCCCATCCGGAAGATCGCCATGTAAGCGACCGCTGTCTCGAGCGAGGCCGGCTTGACGAGGGCGACGACGTCGCCGCGGCCGATGCCAAGACCGGCAAGGACGTTGGCCAACCGGTTGGACCGGTCCGCGACGTCACCGAACGTGTACGAGCGGTACGAGCCGTCCGGCGCCACGACGGTGAGCGCTCGCGCTGCGGGGTCCTGCTCGTCGACGCAGGCGATGCCGAGGTTGAAGCGCTCGGGCAGCTCCAACGTCCGGTAGTCGATCTGCGCCCACAGCTCGTCGTAGCTCGACGCCCGTCGCAAGAACGGCTCGCGCATGCCCTGCCCCCTTCTGTCGCCGGCCCCCGCCGTGACACGCGCTGTGCTAGCCGATCGAGGCGCCGCACGCAAGGGCGGCCGGGCGCAGTACCCGGCGCGGCTGTCGACGAGGCCGCCGAGACCCTGCCCGGCACGGCACAGCGCAGGTTCTCGCAGAAGCGGTGCGACATTGCCCCCACCACGGAGCTGGCTGGCCCGGCCGTGTGCGGCGTCATCACCACGTTGTCGAAGGGCCACAAGGGTTGGTCGGCGGGCAGCGGCTCGAGCGGCGCCACGTCGAACGCGGCGCCACCGAGCCGCCCCGACTCCGGCGCTCGCACACCAGCGCGTCGCCGTCGACGACCTCGGCGCACGTCACGTTGACGACGATCGCCGCCGGTCGCGTCGCAGCGAACGCGGCGTCGTCGAACAGGCGCCCCGTGGCGGAGTCGGAACGGCGTTTGTACCCCGGTCCGGATTTCGAGGTGGCGAGCTCGCCCTCACATCAGCTGTCGAAGCAACGGTTCAGTCGCCTCGACAACGACCTCCGCCATCTCGACGTCAGACCGCTCGGAGCGAGCCATCGCGCCGTCTGGCACCATCAACGTGAGTTGCTGGTGGTCGAGCGCGCCCAGTCGCCGCAGCCGCTCGAACACCGACAAGACATGAGCGATCAGGCGGCCTCATCCTCGGCGAGCACCACGACACGGTTGACGTCATCCATTGCGCTTCATCGTCGCACGAACGATCAGCGTGAACCCGGCGTCCTCATCACGCCACCGCAACGGTGCTTCACGAGGCCCGCTGCGCGGTCCTACGAAGCAACGAGATGATGCCATGTGGAGTTGGTCGGAGGGTTGAGCCTCCCCGCTGTTGGTTCGGTCCTCTACTCCGGATGAAGCTTGAGGTTGCTTAACACCAACCCTCGAGCGAGGAGGCTCACATGGGATCGTACGTAGGGATCGATCTGCACCGGCGCCGGTCGGTTGTCGTCGTTTTGAACGAGGATGGCGAGCGGGTGTCGTGGAGTCGGATCGACAACACGCCAGCCAACCTGGCTGCTGAGATCGTCGCCGCCGGCGGACCGGAGGCGGAGGTGGCGATGGAGGCGTGCTGGGGCTGGTATTGGGCGGCCGACGTGATCGCCGAGTGCGGGGCCCGGTTGCATCTGGCCCATCCGTTGGGGATCGCCGGCTACGAGAACCGGCGGGTCAAGAACGACATCCGCGATGCCACGCTGCTCGCCGACCTGCTGCGTCTGGGTCGTCTCCCGGAGGCGTGGGTGGCACCGCCCGAGGTGCGCCAGTTGCGTGAGATCGTCCGCTATCGGGCCAAGTTGGGTCGGCTGCGGTCCGGGTTGAAGCAGCAGGTCCATCAGACCCTCGGCAAGGAGGGGGTGATCCCGCAGCTCGACGACATCTGGCGCGGTGGCGGCCAGCAGTGGCTGGACGGGCTGCAGCTGGGCGACGTCTACGTCGATCGGATCGAGTCGCTGCGTGACCTGATCGAGCTCTACGACCGCGAGATCACCCAGTGCGACGTGGCCATCCACCGTCGGCTGAAGGGTCATCCCGGCTACGAGGCGGTGCAGGCGTTGCGTGGCGTCGGCCCGGTGTTGGCGGCGGTGTTCGTCGCCGAGATCGGCGACGTCGGCCGGTTCGACAACCCGCGCCGGTTGTGCTCGTGGGCCGGGCTGACCCCCCGGCTGCGCGAGTCCGACGCCCACACCCATCGTGGACACATCACCAAGCAAGGCTCCCGGCTGCTGCGCTGGGCCGCGGTCGAAGCCGTCTCCGGGGCGGTCCGCGACCCGCGGATCGCCTCGGTCAAAGCACGTGTCGGCGCCCGCCGGGGCCGCAACATCGGACGGGTCGCCGCGGCCCGTCATCTCCTCACGCTCGTCTACTACGGCCTGCGCGACGGTGAGATCCGTTGCCTCGCCACTGACGCGGCGTGATGTCGGGCACGGCCACGACGCAGCTCGGGAACGGCATGACCCACCACCAGGTGTGGTCGACGCAAATGAGTGAGCTGGTCGTGGTCGTGACCGTACGGCTTCATGCTCACCCCGCATTGTCGGGCGTGACGAAGGTATGCCCAGGCACCCGACATCCGGGCTGCCCGCCCCTCGCTCGCACGAGGACCGAAGCCAGGTTCACCGTGCCCACCCACACCGCACCGACGACCACGCCAAGCGCGGACAGTAGGGGAAGGGCAAGCAGGCCCCGCCCCAGGGGGCGGGGCCGAGACCATTGTCCCGATCTCGGGGCATCACCATCGCCGGCGTCAAGGCCAAGCCCGCCGGGCGGCCTACGGCCGGCCTTGACCCCGGCTCAACCCGACCAACAAGAAGAATGACCGCGCCGCGGCGTCGGCACACGCGTCCGACGCCGGACTCGTCGCGCCCCGAGTCCGGGCCTCCGGCCCGGACCAGCCTCGATAGAGGCAATCGCACCGGTTGACGGCTCCACACTCCACATGTATGCCGTTCGGCATCCCCGCCCAGGTCGGCAAGGTCGGCGTTCGGACGCGTCGGTCGGTGCACGCGTCACGGCCGACAAAGGGAGGGCATGCCGCTGCGGCTTGTCGTGAGGATGTCCCAAGTTCCGCGGAACCCGGGACATCCTCGCACCGCGTGGTCATCGACTGACGGCGTCAACGGGACCCGAGTGGCAGTGAAGGATTCGCCTGCGACGCCGCCGCGGAATCGGGCCGGCTCGGCCTTGCCCATCGCCGCGACGGTGGTCCGGCGTGAGGGGTCGGCGGCGGATGGCAACATGGCTCAGGCAACTCTGACCCGGATATTGCAGCGTTGGGCTGGTTACCGGGGTGTGATTGACGCGGCAGATGCTCCGTCACCTGGGACGATGTTGGTTGGAAAGTCAATGCCGTCCGTGGCGAAGGAGCACCTGTCGGGTGAACACTACTGGGACCCTGTTCGACGTCGGAGAGATCATCAGGCGGCCTCGCTGGGAGTCGGCGAGGGTGACGCCGACGGTGTCGGATGACGAGGTAACCGGCGTCGCCGGGGTGGCCCTGTGGGGGCCGCTGTTGGATCGTCTCGGCTTGGTCGAGGCGGCGGATCGGCGTGGGCTGCGACCGATCGGGGCGGGCGGTTACTCGGGCGGTGAGTGTTATCGGACTCTGGTCGAGGTGCTGTTGGCCGGTGGTGACTTCTTGTCGGATCGTTCGCTGCTGGACGGGGCGACGCAACGGTTGCGTGGCGCCCATCGGTTGCCGTCGCACACCACGTTGTGGCGGTTCTGCGCCGGCGCCGATCTGGGCCGGGCCCAGAAGGCGGCGGCGGTGAACCGCACGATGCTGGCGCGGGCGTGGGCGATGGGCGCCGGCCCGCAAGGTGGGCTGGTGACGATCGACCCCGACGCCACCCTGGTCGACACGTACGGGCCGGGCAAGGAAGGCTCGACGTTCACCTACCGCGGCGAGACCGGGCTATCGCCGTTGATCGGGGTGTGCGGGGAGACCGGTGTGAAGCGCCCCGGGTTCAGTGGAGGCTGGGTTCTCCCACTGGCGGCTGCTGGTGGGAGTTGTTCTGACGGTAGTAGGCGGTCTCGTACTCGACAGGTGGGACGTAGCCGATCGCCGAGTGGAGGCGGATCTCGTTGTACCACCACACCCAGTTCAACGTGGCCAGCTCGACGTCGTCGGCGCCGCGCCAGGGGCCTTCGTGGTGGATGCACTCGGTCTTGTACAGGCCGATCGTGGACTCGGCGAGGGCGTTGTCGTAGCTGTCACCGACGGTGCCGATGGAGGCGACAGCGCCGACGTCGGCGAGGCGGTTGGTGTACAGGATCGAGGTGTACTGGCTGCCGGCGTCGCTGTGGTGGACGAGCCCGGCGATGAGCTGCTCGGCCTGGGCGCGGACCCACAGCGCCATCTCCAACGCGTCGAGCGGCAGCGCGGTCGGCATCCGAGCGGCGGTGCGCCAGCCGACGATACGCCGGGAGAAGACGTCGATCACGAAGGCGGTGAACACCATCCCGGCGCCCACGTGGCGACGTAGGTGAAGTCGACCACCCACAGCTGGTTGGGCCGCTCGGCGGTGAAGTCCCGCTTGACCAGGTCTGGTGGCCGCGGGGCGCCGGACGCGGGGCGAGTCGTGATGAACTGGCGGCCGCGCCGCACGCCACGTAGCCCGTGGCTGCGCATCAGTCGTTCCACCTGGCAGCGCGGCACGTGACCGACCTCGGGATGCTCACCACGGGCCTCCTCGCGGCCTAGCTCGTTCCACACCTTGCGGGCCCCGTACAGGCGCCGGCCGATCATCGGGCCGGCATGGACCCGGCGAACATGCTCCAACACCACCTCGTCACGGCAGGCCCGCGGCGACGCCGGCCTGGTGCGCGTCGCGTAGTACGTGGACGGGGCGATCTTGCAGCCGTGCTCGGTGAGCACCCGGCAGATCGGCTCGACCCCGAACCGGTCACGGTGATCGTCGATGAACCCGATCACCACGGCAGTCGCGGGTCGAGCTCCCCGCGAAGAAACTTCACGCCGCCAGCAGGATCTCGTTGGCCCGCTTCAACTCGCGGACCTCCCGCTCCAGCTCGCGGATCTTCGCTGCCTCCGATGTCGACACGCCGGGGCGGCGACCGGCGTCGACCTCGGCCTGCTTGCACCACCCACGCAGAGTGTCCTTGTTGATCCCGACACGCGGGGCGATCCGCATCACCGCCGCGTTCAGCGACAGCTCAGGTTCCTGCTCGCGGGCTTCGAGCACGAGCCTGATCGCTCGCTCCCGCAACTCCGGCGGGTACTTCCTCGGTGCTGGCATGACTCCCACCCTTTCGTGGGTTCAGAGCCTCCATCAACCCCGGGGCGCTTCAGTGACGTGTTGGCGGTGCGGGCCCGCGGCGGTAACGCCCACCCGGGCCGGGCGCTGGCGGGGTTCATCCGCGAGTGCGTGGCGGCGATCCCTGCTGCGGTGCGGGAGACGTCGAACCTGTGGGTGCGGATCGACTCGGCCGGCTACCAACACGAGGTGTTCCGGGCCTGCGAGGCGCTCGGCGCCGTGTTCACGATCACCGCCAAGAACACGGCCAGGATGCGTGCGGCGGTGAGGGCGTTGGCCACTGACCCGGCGACGGTGTGGGTCCTGGCGCTCAACGCCGAAGCCGAGCGGGGCTCGGAGATCGCCGAAACGATGATCGAGATCGGCACCACGAAACGTGACCGGCGACTGCTGCGCCTCATCGTCCGCCGCCAACCGACTACCGCCGGTGATCAGCTCTCCTTCGACGACATCGACGGATGGCGGTTCCACGCCATCGTCACCAACATCCCGGCCTGGCTCGGCCCGGCCGCCATGGTCGAAGCCCACCACCGGCTGCGCGGCGGGATCCCCGAAGACACCGTTCGCCAACTGAAAGAAGACTTCGGTTTCGACCACGCCCCATTGGAGAACTTCTTCGGCAACTGGCTGTGGTGGCACGCCTGCGCCCTGGCCCACAACACCGCCCGCTGGCTCGACGTGCTCGCCCTGCCCCGCGAGTTCCGCCGCTGCCGCGGCAAGCGGCGCCGCCTCGCCTTCTTCAACGTCGCCGCCCGTGTCGTCACTCACGCCCGCCAACTCTGGCTCCGCCTCCCCCGCAGCCATGCCTGGGCCGCCGCCTTCATCGAAGCCCTCACCCGCGTCCGCCGGCTCCCCGCCTACGCCTGAACCGGACAGGCACCCACGGCGGCAACCGGCACCAGATCAACACCTCAGCTTCGACGCGCCCAGCACACGTCAGCCGCCGACGCGCCCAGCGACACGCCGTCAAACGCGCCCCAGACCACTCCCGCCCAGCCGTCCCCCGCGACCCGGCTGCAATATCCGGGTCTGAGGAGGGATCATGTCTGCCGAGAGCGAGACCGTTGTCCGTCGCTTCTACGACGAGATGAACAACGGCCGGCACAACGAGCTGGCTGCCGAACTGTTCACCGCTGACCACCAGATGCACGATCCGCAAGTTCCCACATCCGACGGTCCCGACGGGGTGGTCTCCGCCGTCTCCACCTATCAGACCGGCGTCAACGGTCACTGGGAGATCAACGACATCTTCTCGGCCGACGACAAGGTGGTGGTTCGTTGGACCGGCACTGGCGAACACGTCGCCGACCTCAACGGGATCCCGCCGACGGGTCGCAAGATCGACGTCAGCGCCATCTCGATCGACCGGATGGCCGACGGGAAGATCGCCGAGACGTGGGAGGTGTGGGACACCCTCGGCTTCCTGCAGCAGCTCGGCGTCATCCCGCCGATGGGCTGAACCAGACTCCGCAGCTCGGCCATCGGGCCAACTGCGGAACTGCCGTTCGGACGCGCCGTGTGTCGCCTGCCCGCCGGCATTCGGTGTGCTGGTTCGGAGCCGAGGATCTACTTCGCTCGCAGAGCGCGACGGGTCAGCGGGCGATGAGGACACGCGTCCGCCAGATTCGTTTGACGAGTAGCAAGAACGCCGTCTACGCGGTTGCCACGACTTGCGGGCGGCCGAGTGACGGTGCCGTAGATCGTGTGGAACTCGTCCCGGCGCGTTGCCCGCGTCGGCTCTTGACCGCGGTGGCGGTCGCAATCGCGAGTTCGTGATCGCTGTTCGAAGCCCGTCATTGGGAGTGACAGGCCGGGCATCTTGACCTCGAAGGGCGGTCAGCACTGGCCCTCTCCCGCCGATGCGGACGACACCCGGAACCCGCTCCGGGCGCCGCCGTCGTGGGCTGGACATGGCTGCACGATCGCGAGCGTGCACGTCGCGCCGATCGAGTCGGGCAGGCCGCCGAGCCCGCCGGACATGACAATGCACACGTCGTCGACGTCGCGGGTGTTGATCTCGGTGAGCACGGCGAGCGAGAACTTGTCGCCCGAGGACCACGGTCCGGGGGCGCCGTGATGCGCTGCCGCGCTGCCTTCGGGCTCCGGTGTGTGTCCGCAGGCTCGACGAATGTCAGCGTCGGTGCTCAGGCGTTGAGTCTGGTGGGGTCGTCGAGCAGCGCGAGCGTCGCGAGGGAGACGGCGGCGTCCAGGGCGGCGGTGATGCCGTCGATCAGGTCGCTGACGCGGGCGTCGCGTTGCGCGGCCGTGCTGCGTCGCCCTTCGCTGGCGGCGAGGGCCAGGATCGCAGTGGAGATTGCCCGGTTGATGCGGGCCCGGCGCAGCGGGGCCGGCAGTTCGGGGATGGTGCGGCTCAGGTGGTCGTCGAGCCGTTGGCGCCACTCGACGAGGGCGGTGCCGTGGCCGCTGTCGTCGACAGCGTCCGCCCACACCGGATCGGCGTAGCTGCGGGCCAGGAACCGTGCGTACCAGCTGCGGCTGCGGCGCACGGTGGCGTCGGCCAGCGGCTCCACCAATGCCCGCACGTAGTCATCGGTTGTCGGAGTGACGCCGTCACCATGGAGGTCATCGAGACGTCGGCGGCGGGCGAGATCGACCGGCGCCATGCGGGTCGCGATGATCGCGTCGATGAGGCCGGCTCGTGAGCCGAAGTGGTACTGCGCTGCCGACTTGTTGCGCTGACCCGCAGCTGCTTGGACCTCGCGAAGGGAGACGGCCTCGATGCCGCGCTCGGCCAGCAGCCGTTCGGCGGCATCGACCATCGCCGCCCGCGCCGGTTGGTCAGGTGACGCCATCGCCCCAGCCTAAGGCATGAGCCTCACGTGGGTCTTGACACTCTAAGGCCTGCGCCTTAATCTGTGGTGACATTCGGGGCGCGTCCGGCGGCCGAACGGTCACCATGAGAGGAGTCGCCGTGACCTCCCTGTCTGCCCTTCCTGCGACCTACGACCTGTCTGTGGTCGACCAGGTCGACTTCGAGGATCGGCCCGACCTGCGACCGGTCGACGACGACGCCCGGCGGGCCGTCGACCGGATGCTGGCGATGGACGCCACGATCTACGGCCTCGGCAGCGTGTACCAGTACGTCCAGCTCTATGACCAGGCGATCGATTGCGGCAGCGCTGCCCACACCGGCTTCGACACGTTCGACCATCAACGCGAGATGACGACACCCGAGTTCGACGTGTTCAAGACCCCCAACGTCGACACCCTCTACTCGAACGCTTGGCTCGACCTCACCGGCGGTCCCGCCGTCGTGACGATTCCGGAGATGGGTGATCGGTACTACACCCTCCAGTTCCTGGACCTGTACGCCAACGCCACCAACCTCAGCTCGCGCACAGTCGGTCCCGGCGGCGGCACGTTCCTCGTGGCCCCGCCGTCGTGGGACGGCGACCCGCCGGCCGGGATGACCGTATTCCGGGTCGCCACCCCGATCATGTGGATCCTGATGCGGATCCTCGTGCGCGACGACATCGCCGGCGACGACGACGTCGTCCGCTCACTCCAACACGGCGTCACCATCGAGCCCTGGCCGGCCGGCCGCGCCTCGCGCGTCGACGAAGGCGCGCTGCCGGCCGTGACGGCGGCAGAGTCCGAGACCGATTGGCGGGCGTTCTTCCGTGCCCTCGACGCGGTCATCCGTCTCGCCGGTGTGCCCGTTCCGGAGCAGGCCTACGTCTACCGCTTCCAGGCGCTGGGGATAGGCGGTGCCGACCCGTTCGACCCGGACGCGCTCGACCCGACCTCCGCAGCGGCCGCTACCGAGGGGTTCGCAGACGCCCTCGCCGTCCTCGCCGCGGCTCGTAAGCAGGTCGGTGAACCGGTCGGCAGCACCGGTTGGGTCACGGGGACCGCCGGGCAGTGCGGCTTCAACTACCTCCGCCGGGCGTTGCAGAACTTCGTCGGCACCGGCGGCAACGTGGTGGCCGAAAAGAAGTTCTACGCCGCCTTCACGTCCTCTGACGGGGCACCGCTCGATGCCTCGCGGGCCGACTACCGAGTGCGCTTCGCCCCACCCCCGCCCGTCGCCGGCCACTGGTCGTTGACGATGTACCCGGTGTCCACCGGGCTGCTGTACCGCAACGAGATCAACCGCTACGCCGTGTCGGCAACGACGCCGGGCATGCGCCTCGACCCCGACGGCTCCCTCACGATCCAGATCTCCCACCGGCCGCCGCCGGACGGGCCGGCGAACTGGCTCCCGGCCCCAGCCGAGCCGTTCTATCTCGACATCCGCACGTGGGACCCGAGCGCCGAGGTTCGCGACGGGACGTGGCAGCCCGGCGCCATCGAGCGGATCGAACACCAGTCGTGAGCGATGACACCGCCGAGCTGGCGACGATCGCCGAGCGGGCCCACGTCTGGCGCTTCGCCGTCATGCTGGCCGCCCGCATCCGACAGAACCTGACGCTGCCGCTCGATCCCCACGCCCCACGGCCGGCATCGGTCGCCGGCGCGCCGATCAACCACCTCGGCCACCAGCGAGCGCTGGCCGACCCCGAGCTCCATGTCGGCGTCGGACCCAACGTCGACACGCTCTACAGCCTGGCTTGGCTCGACCTCACCGATGATGCCTTCGTGTTCGAGACACCGGACTTCGACGACCGTTACTACAGCTTCCAGGTCGCGTACGCCGACTCCTCCTCGGACGCCGCGCTCGGCCGTCGGACCCACCGCTCGCAACTGCCGCCACTGTTCATCCACGGACCCGGCTACCACGGCGCGGTCCCCGGCGGGATGATCGCCATCGCCTCGCCGACCCGCTACTTCATGCTCGGCGGTCGGGTGCTGGTCCAGCCGGGCGACCCCGACGACCTCGAACGCGTACACGCACTACAACGGGCGATGCGGCTGCGCACGTGGGCGCGGTTCCAGCGCGGCGACAGTGACGGCGACAACCCGATCGCGGACCAGCGGCTCCTGGTCGCGCCCGACTCCGCGGCGCCGACGAGCTGCGATTCCTCGAAGAGTTGGGCAACGTCGTCCGGGACTGGACCGTGACCGACGCCGATCGTGTGGTCGGTCCCGACCGTGAACGGAAGGGCGACCTCGGGCGCCCCGCTGCGGGGTGGCGTCGGGATGTGCGACGCTTCCGGGCTTCCCGAGATCGGCTCGTAGCCAGCCCACGGTTCTCACGAGCCCGCCGACATGCCGATATGTGCGGCTCCGGGCCATCTGCTGGGTGTCGTTCGGGCGCGAGGTTCTGTCGCGCAGTTCGGTGCGTCAGCGTGACGGCCGCGAGCCGCGAGCGTCTCTGCTGCGGACGGCTCGGTGCGCAGCAACCGCCTACTCAGGCGCCAGCGGGTCCTGACAAGCGGTGGGACGGGCCGGACCCTGAACGGCAGATATGTCACAGCGCCGAACACTGGACGCGCCCGACGCCAACGGATCTGTGGTCGGCGCGTTAGATGCTCGCGACTTCTGAGAAGAACTGAGCGCCGGGAACGCTCGATAGCGCGGCGACGTGCTCCGCAGTGGGCTCGCCAAGAACCACGAACTCGACCGAGTCGATCAGCGACATCAGGCGACCCATGAACTCGTCATGACCATCCGCCTGCATGTGGGCGAAATGAGCATCGGAGTCGGCGTAGGACTCAATCAGCACAAGACATCCCTGCTCCTGCGAGTAGTGCCAGTCGTACGTGAGGGTGCCTGGTTCGTCGGCCGCAACCTTGCATCCCTCCGCCGCGAGGGCCTTAACTTGCTCGACGTTCTCCGGCCTTATGCCCATGCGGGCAAAGATGGTGATCTGTTTCACTTGAACCCCTGAACGTTTCGGACGGGTTGGGCGGTGACGCTAGCCGGTCCGCTGACAGCGCCTTCGCGGGATGTCGCGCAAACAGCTACCAGAGCGAAGGGCCACCGCCGGTCGGACGGGTGGTAACCCGCCGCGACGACAGCGCTTGCAGGTAGGGCATAATGCCCGTTCTGGCGCCGACTCCTGTGGCGTGCCGGGCGTCGTTCGGGCGCGTCGCTCGGTGCGCAACAGGCTCGCTCACCAAACGTTGCGCGGATTGCCTTTCACACTGACAGGTAGAGCGTGGTGTTCGGGGGCAGTGGAACGCCCGCCTTGACGACCATCTTCCCGAACGGCACGAGAGCGAGCCCGGCGAGCTTGAACGAGGCCACTCCGAACGGAATGCCAATGATCGTGAGACACAGAAGCAGGCCGGTGAAGAGGTGCCCAAGCGCCAGCCATAGCCCCGACAACACGAACCAAACGGCATACATGTGGAGTGTGGAGCCGTCAACCGGTGCGATTGCCTCTATCGAGGCTGGTCCGGGCCGGAGGCCCGGACTCGGGGCGCGACGAGTCCGGCGTCGGACGCGTGTGCCGACGCCGCGGCGCGGTCATTCTTCTTGTTGGTCGGGTTGAGCCGGGGTCAAGGCCGGCCGTAGGCCGCCCGGAGGGCTTGGCCTTGACGCCGGCGATGGTGATGCCCCGAGATCGGGACAATGGTCTCGGCCCCGCCCCTGGGGCGGGGCCTGCTTGCCCTTCCCCTACTGTCCGCGCTTGGCGTGGTCGTCGGTGCGGTGTGGGTGGGCACGGTGAACCTGGCTTCGGTCCTCGTGCGAGCGAGGGGCGGGCAGCCCGGATGTCGGGTGCCTGGGCATACCTTCGTCACGCCCGACAATGCGGGGTGAGCATGAAGCCGTACGGTCACGACCACGACCAGCTCACTCATTTGCGTCGACCACACCTGGTGGTGGGTCATGCCGTTCCCGAGCTGCGTCGTGGCCGTGCCCGACATCACGCCGCGTCAGTGGCGAGGCAACGGATCTCACCGTCGCGCAGGCCGTAGTAGACGAGCGTGAGGAGATGACGGGCCGCGGCGACCCGTCCGATGTTGCGGCCCCGGCGGGCGCCGACACGTGCTTTGACCGAGGCGATCCGCGGGTCGCGGACCGCCCCGGAGACGGCTTCGACCGCGGCCCAGCGCAGCAGCCGGGAGCCTTGCTTGGTGATGTGTCCACGATGGGTGTGGGCGTCGGACTCGCGCAGCCGGGGGGTCAGCCCGGCCCACGAGCACAACCGGCGCGGGTTGTCGAACCGGCCGACGTCGCCGATCTCGGCGACGAACACCGCCGCCAACACCGGACCGACGCCACGCAACGCCTGCACCGCCTCGTAGCCGGGATGACCCTTCAGCCGACGGTGGATGGCCACGTCGCACTGGGTGATCTCGCGGTCATAGAGCTCGATCAGGTCACGCAGCGACTCGATCCGATCGACGTACACGTCGCCCAGCTGCAGCCCGTCCAGGCCACTGCTGGCCGCCACCGCGCCAGATGTCGTCGAGCTGCGGGATCACCCCCTCCTTGCCGAGGGTCTGATGGACCTGCTGCTTCAACCCGGACCGCAGCCGACCCAACTTGGCCCGATAGCGGACGATCTCACGCAACTGGCGCACCTCGGGCGGTGCCACCCACGCCTCCGGGAGACGACCCAGACGCGCAGGTCGGCGAGCAGCGTGGCATCGCGGATGTCGTTCTTGACCCGCCGGTTCTCGTAGCCGGCGATCCCCAACGGATGGGCCAGATGCAACCGGGCCCCGCACTCGGCGATCACGTCGGCCGCCCAATACCAGCCCCAGCACGCCTCCATCGCCACCTCCGCCTCCGGTCCGCCGGCGGCGACGATCTCAGCAGCCAGGTTGGCTGGCGTGTTGTCGATCCGACTCCACGACACCCGCTCGCCATCCTCGTTCAAAACGACGACAACCGACCGGCGCCGGTGCAGATCGATCCCTACGTACGATCCCATGTGAGCCTCCTCGCTCGAGGGTTGGTGTTAAGCAACCTCAAGCTTCATCCGGAGTAGAGGACCGAACCAACAGCGGGGAGGCTCAACCCTCCGACCAACTCCACATGGCATCATTTCCCAGGCAGGACAGCGCTTGATCGCGATCCGTTCGCTGAACGACCACCCGTCCGAACCTCCACAGCGCATATCCGGCGAGCTTGAACGACTGAATCCCGAAGGGGATCCCGATGATCGTGATGCACTGGATCACGCCAGCGACGAGGTAGGCCAATGCCATCCACAGGCCGGCGAGAACCAACCACAAGATGTTGCCAACGAGGCGCAGCGGCCCACTGCGGCCGGGGGCGACGGGTCGAGCGACAGCAACGGGGGACGAACGTGGTGTCGGTGCGGGCAGGTTCACCGATGCCAAGCTTGGCAGCTCCGGTCCGACCCGGCAGCCGTTGTCGGCAGCGTCCTGGCTCACGCCGCGGCGCCATGCTCGCCTCGTCACCGGACGAGACCCAGATCGGACGCCCACCGTCTGCGTCACAATCGGATCGATGCACTCGCTGCACCAAGAGCCGACGCCACCCTGGTGCCATCCGGATGGGACCCTCGCCAATCCGATCGGCGACGCTCGTTCGTGCCGCTCTTGGACGCGGTACCACTTCGCCAGGACCAGCTCGCAGCCTCGACCACCTACGGCTCACTTGGGTTCGTACTTCACTGACGAAATCGCGCTTGCCTTTCCTCAGATGCGCAACTTCAACGTCAGCGCCTTCGCACGACTCGAACACGGCTGGCGTGCCGCGTTGAATGAAGGGTCCACGGTTGAGGTGGACATCGCGTCTCCGTGGATCCCGACGACCCGATCGACGCCCACCTTGCGGCCAGCTACTGCGCGGCGAGGTGGGAGCCTGGCGGTGTCGTGTGATCCGAGGCGCACGTCCCGTCGGACGCGGTGTGGCGGACGTTGAGGGCAGGGTTGTGGTTGAAGAACCCGATCGGCTTGAGGGCGAAGCCGACGTGCTCGACGGGCATCACCGGCCAGTCCTCCGGGCGTGGGATGTGTGTCGAACCGAACGTGTGCCACACGACGACGTCGGTGTCCACCAGGTCGCGATCGGCGGCCTGGAATGTCGGGAGGCCGGCGCCTCCGGCGTGCTGGTTCGGGTACTCGCCGGCGGCGTACCGCTCGGCCGGGTCGTAACAGGTCACCCACACGTGCCGGGTGGCGAACGCGGCGCGAGCGGCGACGCTGGTACCAGGCTGGGCGAGCAGCGTCGGGTTGGCCGACGGCACGAGGGCGTAGCTGGTCGGATCGCCAAGGGCGTTGCGCGCCTGGCGGTTAACGATGCGCCACGATCGTGACCGGTACGGGTCGGCCAGGCGGCCGGCCTGGGACTCGCGCTCGAGCACTGTCGTGGTCGTGGTGAAGGCGTTGCCCCACGGGTTGGACTGGCCCTCGATGGCCACGACGTCGACCTCCTCGACGGTGTTGGCGGTCCCGTCGACGGTCATGTCGAGGCGCACGTTGAACAGGTGTTGGTGGTAGGGCGCCGCCAGCTCCGGGGTCACCTGGGTGGCGTGGTCGCCGGCATCGTGGGTGGCGACCGAGAACAGGATCCCGGTCAGCTTGATGTCGAACTCGATCGTGCCGTCCTGGTAGAGGTACCAGAAGAAGCCGTAGTCGTAGTTGCCGATCGCTGCCCACGAGGAGACCACGAGGCGGCGGGCTCGACGCACCTCGCTGGTGCCGCTGAAGAAGTCCTCGTGCTTCCACAGGACCCCGACGTCCTCCTCGTGCATGCACACGACGTGCGGCTGTTCGACCGGTTCACCGCGGTCGTCGGCGTAGACGGCGTCGAAGTAGCGGATTTCGCCGAGGCAGTCGCAGCCGAGGGCCCTCAGCCTGGTGGCCAGCCGGCCGAGGCCGTACTCGCCCTCGTCGAAGTAGCTGATCCAGAACTGCATCGGGTGCGGGTCGGCGTACGGGACGACCATCTCGGCCACCGACGCTCGATGGAGGATCGGGCGCACCCGCTCGCCGTCGGTGATGCCCACCTGGTGAAGCACGAGGCCCTCACGGGCGTCGAAGCCGATGCGTAACGACCAACCCTCCCACGTCACGGCGTTGCCATCGACGCTGAAGCTGGCTCCGTCGGGTTGGGTGATGGACAGGGCGCGCAGCGACGCCCGCATCGGCCCCCACGATCCCTGGGCCAGGTTCGGGTGGCGCGGCGGCACGGGATCGCCGCCGTGGTCGGCGAAGTGCAGGATGCGGCGTTCGACGAGGTCGACGTCGGCGATGACGCCCTCGATCGGCCGGAACCACGGGATGTCCGTCGGATGCTCCTGATACAGCGTGATCGCCCGGACGATCCGGTGGCCGACCTCGTGCTCGAGCCCGAACTGCCCGGCCGACAGCGGCAAGATCTTGCAGGTGGTCAGGTCCGTGATGCCGCGCTGGGCGATCGCCGCTCGCCACCGCTCGTCGGCCTTGATGACCTGGTCCACCGTGATCAGCTCGTTGACGACGAGGCCCGGCTGCCCGTAGGGATGGTCGCGGGTCGCGACCGGGGTCGTCGAGAGGACCTGATCGGTGTCGAGCGAGACGACGACCTCGGTGACCTCCCCGCTGTCGGCGTCAAGGAGCACCGAACGCACCCGCCGATCGAGACGGTCGCCGGGAACCCACGCCAGCACGTCGTCCTTGTCCGGTTCGACCAGTTGGACCAGCGCGAAACGGGTGCTCTCGCGCACCAGCCCGGCGGCGTCGAGCACCCGTCGCGAGTGCAGCAGCTCCTCGGCGCGCAACGGATCGAGCGGATGCAGGTCCCGCTCGGCGCCGCGCACGACATCAGTCTGATCGGTCGCCCCCACAGTCATGAGCGGACCGTAGCCACGCGCACGGCACGTGTCGTGTCGGCGCCTATTGGTTGACTCTCTGAGGACCTGCCGCGGCGGCGCCGGCGCATACGGACGGGTGACGGTCGGCCCATGGCATGTCGTCTTCGAGGTGGGCGGCGACGCGGATGAGGAGGTCCTCGCGCAGCGAGGCGGCACTGATCATCACACCGATGGGGAGCCCGCCCGACGACATGCCCAGCGGGAGGCTCATCGAGGGCTGCCCGGTGAAGTTGAACTGGGCGGTGAAGGGGATCTCGGCGAAGACGTGGTCACACCAACTGGCGGCGGTGGTGAAGTCGGGTCCGTTCTGATTCAGCGATCCGACCGGGAGAGGCGGTACCGGGAGCACCGGGGAGAGGTAGAGGTCGTAGCTGTCGAGGAAAGCACCAAAGCCCCGGGTCACCGCGTTCTGGACGGCGAACGCCTGGGCCAGTTCCATCCCGGTCACCTGGCCGCCGTGCTCCACGCAGGCCCAAGTGGCCGTCTCGAGGTTGTCGGGGCCGGGTTGGCGGCCGATGGCGGACCCGAACCCGTAGGCGAAGACGGCGGTGAACCAGCTCCAGATCGTGACGTTGGCGGCCAGGAACGCCTCGACGTCGAGCGGCGGTGCCGCCTCGTTGACCGTGTGCCCGGCCGACTCGAGCCGGCGGCCGACGTCCTCGACGACGGCGGCCACTTCGTGATCGACGGGTCGACCCCACGGCGATGTCGTCGAGACGGCCACTCGCAACCGACCCGGGTCGGCGCCCACCTCGTCTGCGTACGGGCGCTGCGGGTTGCGGATCGTGTACTTGTCGCCGGTGGACGGGCCGGCCACCGCGTCGAGCAGGCGGGCCGCGTCACGCACGGTGCGGGTGACGGCAAACTCGACGGCCAATCCGTTGAGGGCCTCGTCGATGTCTGGCCCGAGCGGAACCCGACCTCTGGACGGCTTCAGACCGACCAGTCCGGTGCATGACGCGGGGATGCGGATCGATCCGCCGCCGTCATTGGCGTGAGCGACGGGCACGGCTCGAGCGGCAACCAGGGCGCTCGAACCGCCGCTCGACCCGCCCGGGATGTGGTCGAGATTCCACGGGTTGCGGGTTGGGCCATTGACGATCGGGGCGGTGTTGGCGTTGAAGCCCAGCTCGGGTGTCGCCGCCCGTCCCAGGGTGGACAGGCCGGCGCGCTTGAATCGGCCCATCAGCGTCGAGTCGTGGTCGGCGACGTACCCGGCGAACAGCCGGCTACCGGACTCCTGAGCGACGCCCTCGGCCGAGCACACCAGGTCCTTGATCACGAACGGAACACCGGCGAAGGGTCCGTCGGCGGCGCCGGCGACTGGCTGCTCGAACGGCGCCGCCACCAGCGCGTTGAGCCGAGGCTGCACCTCCTCGAGCGCCGCCATCGCCGCGGTTCGAACCTCGTCGGCGGTGACGTCGCCCTTGTCGATCAGCTCCTTGAGGCCGGTCGCGTCGAACGCTGTGTACTCGCGTACCTCCACCACGACCCCCCTTCGACCCTCGGCGTGCCGTCAAACCTAACCAACGACGACCACGTCGCAGCTAAGTCGCCACGGCCTCGCCACGGTCGCCTCCGGTGAGCAGCGGCGAGCCAGTGGTGCTCATGCTCGACGGTGACGGAGTTGGCATCGAGGCGTTGTGGTGGCGCGCTGGTGACGCCTCCGCACCGGCCGTACTGCTCACGCATCCCTTCGACGGTGACGCCTACTCGGTGGCCCCGTTGGGTATTGCCTTGCGCGAAGCGGGCTATCACGCAGTCGCGGTGTCGATGCGCGGGTTCGGCCGCTCGGGTGGCCGTGACGACTGCGGTCTGTGTCAACCGGACGACCTGATCGCCGAGCTGGGGTGGATGCGTGGTCGGCCCGAGATCGATGGCGAGCACCTCGGTCTGTACGGCCGGTCGCAGGGCGGCCTGGTGGCGCTGCTCGCCGCCGCCAGGGTTCCGACGCTGGTCCGCGCGGTCGTCGTGTGGAACGCAGTCACCGACATCGATCATTGGCACGACAACAGACAGCACCCGCGCATACCGGACTACATCGAAGCTGTGTGCGGCCGCGACACCAGTGTTCGATCCCCGATCGACATCGCGCCCGCGATCAGGGCCGCAGTGCTGTTGGTGCACGGGGCGGTCGACACTCGCGTGCCGACCGCGCAGAGCATGATGCTTGCCGAGGTGATGCGGGCGAGCGGACGCTGCGTCGAGCTCGTTCTCCTCGACGGGCGCGGGCACCGCTGACGAAAGTCGCTGGACCCCAAGGCCTCACGGACACGAAGAGAATGCCGATCGGAGCGCGTCGTCCGGCGGCAAACGTCGTCCCTCACATCTGCGCCCGACGGGCGGCGGGCGATACAACGGGCGATGACGGACGCGGCTGGCGAAGCGCCTCAGCGGGTCGCGCACCCGACCGGAGCGAGCGGCGCTTCGTGCGGTGACCGCTGACGACGTCGCGTCCGCCATTCGTTTTGTGCACGCCTGGTCGTGGTGGTTGAGCCGGTCGACGTGCATTCGGTGGAGACCGCGAGTCGACGCCGGCCCTGTGAGAATGTCGCCATGGACATGCCGTCGCAGGATGCCCGTCTGCGCGTGCGGATCACCGCGGTCTCCGGTGGAGTCTCGGTGACGGCCGAGCCCCGCGCCGATGTGGTCATCGACAGCGGCGGCTCTGTTCGAGCGATGCCCGACGGCGCCGTCGAGATCCGGCCGAGGCGGCCATCGGACTCGCTCGACGTGAGGTGTCCGGCGGGCGCTGACATCGTCATCGGCACCAGCTCGGGTGGCGTCGAGCTGCGGGGACGTTTCGGCACCGTCGTCATCACGTCCCACATTGGCTCGATCCGCGTGGCGGCGGCGGCCGAGGCGGATCTGCGCACCATCTCGGGCGCGGTGGAGCTCGAGGAGTGCGACGGACGATGCCGGGTCTCGACGACGAGCGGACGCATCGCGGTTGGATCCACCCGCGACGCGGAGATCTCCACCACCTCGGGTTCCATTGGTGTCGACGACGTGGCGGGCGCCGTTCAGGTGCGTTCGGTCAGCGGTACCGTCACGGTCGCCTCGTCGGCCCGGGGTCCGGTCAACGCCAGCACCGTCTCTGGCTCGATCACGATACGCCTCCCGTTGGGCGTGCGCCCCACGGTGCGGTCGTCGGGCCGTGGCACCGTGCAGAGCAGCTTCGATCCGGGCGACGACGTGTTCGTCGCCATCGCCAACGTGAGCGGCTCCGTGCGGCTCGTCGCGGTGTGATGGCGGCACCGACTCGGACACCGTCGAAGCCAATCGAGGGCACCATCGTGTTCACCGACATCGTCGGCTTCACCGAGTTCACCGCCACCCGCGGTGACACCGAAGCGTTACGGCTGCTGGTGATGCAGGATCGTCTGGTGCGATCAGTGCTTCCCGATGCGGCGCGCGTCGTGAAGGAGCTCGGCGACGGCTTGCTGCTCTGGTTCCCTGATCCAGTGATCGCTCTGCACAGCGCCTTCGCGCTCGACCGCGGCTTCGAAGAGCAGTCCTCCGCGAGCGGGTCACCGCTGTGGATCCGCATCGGCATGCACCACGGCATGGCCCTGCAGCGTGGCGCCGACCTCGTGGGCCACGACGTGAACGTGGCGGCGAGGATCGTCGATGTGGCGGCTCCCGGTGAAGTGCTCGTCTCGGACGCCGTTCGAGCCGAGGTGAATCCCGGCCCGGCCCACTTGTGCTTCAACGAGCTCGGACCGGTCGTCATGAAGGGGATCCCGACGGCCATCCGGCTCTGGCGCGCCACAACTTGCTGACGAGCGTTGCGGGCCGTGACGTACGCACCTTCCGGGACTGGCGGCACTCGATCTATACGCCGATGGTCGTGGTATATACTCGACCACATGACGAAGCGGCTGATCGACATCGACGACGATGCCCTCCGTGAGGCACAAGCCAAGCTCGGCACCACCACGATCAAGGACACGGTCAACCAGGCGCTGCGCGCCACCGCCGAGACGCGCCGGCAGGCGATCGCCGATGCCCTCGACGTGCTCGCCGAGGCCGAGCTCGACGATCGCGATTTGGCGTGGCGCTGAGTCGCCTGCTCGACACGAGCGTGATCACCCGACTCGCCGTCCACGCGGTACGCGCCGGCGTCGAGGAGCTCGCCGCCGAGCACGCCGACCTCGCACGCGCTTCGATCACCGACCTCGAAGTCGGATTCTCAGCGCGAAACGCGGCAGAGTTCGACGCGCTCGTGGGTGCCCTCGAGGCCTTCGAGCGGATCGAGATCGAGCCGCAGCACTTCCGACGCGCCCAGCAGGTGCAACGCCAACTCGCCGATCGCGGGCTCCGCGGCCGCAAGGTCCCGGACCTCCTCATCGCCGCCGCCGCCGAGGCCCACGGGATGGCCGTCGTCCACTACGACGGCGACTTCGAACACATCGCCACAATCACGGGCCAGGTCACTGCCTGGATCGTCCCTGCCGGCTCCATCGACTGACACGCCCGCTGACGGTTACCGCCCCGCGATCTACATGCCGTTCGGGGCGGCGTCCCGCACGCCTCAGCCTGCGATTCGGAGTGCGCGTTCGGTGCTGCGAACGCATGCCAGTTGCGCGCCGAGTCGCCGACGGAGTTTCCCGGGTGACCCGGTCAGACGATCTCCCCGTCCGCCCTCCGCGATTGCGGCGCCGACGAAGGAGTGTTCTCGCTCGGCTCCGTCTCGCTGCGTACGTACGGGTGGGTGAGGTTCTCGACGCCCTTGTAGGCGTGGGGGTCCGTACCTGCCACGAGCACGATGTCGCGCATGTCGTCGGTTGGTGAGAGGCGCCCGTCCCATGTCCACGGGAGCAGCGACTGCGCCGACATGTAGTGGTTGACGAGCGCCCGCCGGAACCCTCTCGGTCGGCGGTTGCGCAGCGAGCGGTGGAGCAGGTAGCCGTGGAAGAGCACGGCGTCGCCGGCGGCGATCTCGACGGGGACGGCGGCGGCGGGGTCGTCCGGGAAGGCGAACGCCTCTTCGCTGTCGTCGAATTCGTCGGTGCCGTGGGGCCGGGTCGGCCACAGCACGCCAGCGCGGTGGGAGCCGGGGAGGACCCAGAGGCATCCGTTGTCGACGGTCGCCTCGTCGAGGGCGAGCCAGGCCCCCCATAGCGAGCGGTCGCGGGTCGGGATGTAGTGCTCGTCCTGGTGCCATGCCTGGCCGGGTTTGCCTGCGCCTTTGACGAACAGCATCGACTGCATGCATTTGACGTCGGGACCGATGAGCGTGGTGAGTTGCTCGACGATCGACGGTGCTGCGAGCAGGTGATGGAACACCTGCGAGATCTTGTGCGGGAAATGCACGGCGAGGTAGCGGCGGAGCAACTCGTCGTCCGGCAGCGACGCGGCGCCGTCGACGAGGCCTTCGTATGCCCCGCGCTCACCGCGGCAGATCGCCAAGGTCTCGGCTCGGGCGCGATCGATCTCGACCAACGACACCGCGCCGGGGACGACGACGTAGCCTTCTTCGGCCGCCGTCATGCTCCGCCGCCGGTGGCGATCAGGGCGGCGACGGACTCGGCCACTTCGATGGCGACGACGGCGTCGTCGATCGACGCCCCGGGCCACGCCGCACCGTCGAGGGCGTGGGCGACGAATGCGGCGGCCTGACGGGTGACGCCGTCGACGAAAGCGGCGTCGCCGTCCTCGGGACGCAAGAACGTCTCGCGTGCCGCGTGGGTCGGTCCGATCACGTCGACTTGGCACATGTCGCCCAGCGGGTAGGTCCTGCCGAGCGTCACGACGGCCACGGCTCCGCCGGAGAGGGCGGCGACAAGGGCGCCGTGCCCGGGGTCGCCCGGCGAGTCAGAGTCGTGGTCGCCGGAGCGCCACGCGCACGACGTGAACTCCTGTCCGGTCAGCCAGCGCACCTGGTCGAACTCGTGCACGCCCATGTCGATGGCGATGCCGCCGCTGGCGGCGAGGAACGTGGCGGGCGGCGGCCGATGGTCCCACTGGGCGCTGATGATCAGCGACACGTCACCGAAGTCGCCCGAGGTGATCGACGCCCGTAGGGCACCGAGGGCGGGGACGAAGCGCCGCCAGTAGCCGACCTGGAGCGCCGTGGCTGCACGGACGCTCGCCTCGGCCAGTACCCGGGTCGTCGCAGCGTCGATCCCCGCCGGCTTCTCGCACAGCGTCGGGATGCCACACTCGAGCAGCTGGTGGCACAGCTCGCCGTGGGCAGCGGTGGGGGCGGCGACGATCACCGCGTCGGGTCCGATGTCGAGCAGCTCGGCGACGGACGCCAGCGTCCGGTGGCCGGTGGCGGCGAAGTGCTCGCGGACGCCGAGGTCGGCGTCCACGACGACGGCGCGGATCCCGATGGCGGCGAGGGCGCGTACGTGGACGGTGCCCATCCGCCCACCTCCGATCACGGCGACCTGCGTCGTCACGCGGTGACCTCCGGGTGATGGCAAGCGACGGCACGCGTCGGCGACAACGCCACGAGCTCGGGCACGACGTCGGCGCAGGTCTGGTCGGCCTTCCAGCAGCGGGTGCGGAACCGGCATCCGGACGGTGGATCGATCGGGCTCGGTACGTCGCCCTCGAGCAGGATCCGCCGCCGGTTCCGCTCGACCATCGGATCGGGGATCGGCACCGCCGACAGCAGCGCCTTGGTGTACGGGTGCGCCGGCCGCGCGTAGAGCTCGGCAGCCTCGCCCGTCTCGGCGATCCGCCCGAGGTACATCACGGCGATGCGGTCGGCGATGTGGCGGACGACGGACAGGTCGTGGGCGATGAACACGTAGGCGACGCCGAGCTCGTCGCGGAGGTCTTCGAGCAGGTTGAGGATGGCGGCCTGGATGCTGACGTCGAGCGCCGACACCGGTTCGTCGAGCACGAGCACCTCGGGGCGCAGGGCGAGGGCACGGGCGATCCCGATGCGCTGGAGCTGACCACCGGAGAACTCGTGGGGGAAGCGCCGGGCGTACGCCGGGTCGAGGCCGACCAGCTGCAGCAGCTCGCGCACGCGGGTCTCACGCCCGGCAACGCCGTGGACGACGAGCGGTTCGGCGACGATGTCGTGCACCGACAGCCGCGGGTTCAACGAGGCGTATGGGTCCTGGAAGACCATCTGGATCCGCCGGCGCAGCGGCCGGAAGGCCTCGTCGTCGAGGGTCGTGATCTCCTGGCCGGCGAGGCGGATCGACCCGGCTGTCGGCTGCTCGAGGCGCAGCAGCAGGCGCGCCGTGGTGCTCTTGCCGCAGCCCGACTCACCGACGAGCCCGAGCGTCTCGCCACCGCGCACCGTGAGGTCGATCCCGGACACGGCGTCGACGAACTGCGGGCGGCGCCTCCGGCTGCGCACCTTGAACCGCTTCTCCAGCCCGGCGACCGTGAGCAGCCGGGCGCCGGCGCCGCGGCGGGACGTGACGGCGACAGCTTCCGGCGCCAGGTCGACGGCGTCGAGGTGGTGGCATGCCGCCTCGTGGCCGGCGCCCACCGAGGCGAGTGGAGGTTGCTCGTCACACACGGCGTCCGCGTGGGCGCAGCGTGGGGCGAACGCGCAGCCGGTCCCCAGCCCGATCATCGATGGCGGGACGCCGGGGATCGAGCGCAGCCGGTGCCCCGCACGGTCCAGGCGCGGGACCGACGCCAGCAGGCCGCGCGTGTACGGCATCGACGGGGCGGCGAAGACGTCGTCGCTGGACCCACGTTCGGCGACCAGCCCGGCGTACATTACGAGCACCTCGTCGGCGACCCCGGCGACGACGCCGAGGTCGTGGGTGATGAGCAGCAACGCGGCGTCGGTCTCGGCGCGGATCGTGGCGAGCAGCTCGAGGATCTGCGCCTGGACGGTGACGTCGAGCGCGGTGGTCGGTTCGTCGGCGACGATCAGCGCCGGCTGGTTGGCGATCGCCATCGCGATCATCGCCCGCTGACGCATCCCCCCGGACAGCTCGTGCGGGTACTGGTGGCCGACGGTGGCGGGGCGTGGCAGGCCGACCGTGGCCAGCAGCTCGACGGCGCGGGCCATCGCCGCCCGACGCCCCACCCGCTGGTGCAGCTGGACCGCCTCGGCCACCTGCCACCCCACGGTGTACATCGGGTTGAGCGCGGTCATCGGGTCCTGGAAGATCATCGCCATCCGCCGCCCGCGCAGCCGCCGCAGCTCCTGTCGCCGGCGCCCGACGAGCTCTTCCCCCTCGAAGCGGATCGAGCCGCCGACCCGGGCGCCCCGCGGCAGCAGCCCCATGATCGCCAGCGCGGTCATGGTCTTGCCGCAGCCGGATTCGCCCACGACGCCGAGCACCCGCCCCGGCTCGATCGCCAGTGACACCCCGCGGACGGCGTCGACGCGGCCGTCCTCGGTCGAGATGCTGACCGTCAGACCGTCCACCGCGAGCACGGCTCGCGATGGACGGCCGGCGCCCGCCAGGTCGGCGGACGCCCCGGTCAGCAACTCCTGGGCCAACGGCTCCTCCTCAGCCGGACACACCGAGGGTGTTGTAGTTCACAGCGTCCATCGCCTGGCTGTACGTGTAGCCAGTGAGCCGCGACGACACGACGTCGAAGCGGCTCGGCGTGAGCAGTGGAGCCCATGGTGCGGCGTCGGTCATCACCTTCTGGTCGAGGTCGATGTAGGCCTTGGCCCGCTCGTCGCCCTGCAACGCGGCGACCCGGTCGTATTCGGGGATGAAGCCTTGGTCGTTGAACCTGGCGTAGCTGCCCCCGAAGTCGGGCTTGCCCGGATCGAGCAGCAGGTTGATGAACGCCTGGCCGTCGGGGAAGTCCATCGAGAACGTCACCAGCCCCATCGGCACCTTCTGCGTCGGGTCGGCGTCGGCGGCTCCGTCGACGCTGCCGGGGGCGCCGACCAGCTCGACGTCGATCCCGATCTCCTTGAGGTTGGCTTGGACGACAGCAGCGACCTCCATGAACCCGGCGGTGTCGTTGCGGGTCCGCAGCTGGGTCTTGATCGGCGTCGCCACGCCGGACTCCTGTATCAGCTGCTTGGCCTTGGTCAGGTCGGGCTGGTCGGGGTAGGCGTCATAGTCTCGGTAATCGGGCACCGACGGCGGCAGGATCTGGTCGGTTGGCTTGCCGACCGAGGGTCCGCCCCACACCCGCTGGATCTGCGAGCGGTTGACGGCGAAGTTGACCGCCTGGCGGACCTTGACGTTGTCGAACGGCGCGACCGTGTTGTTCAGGAACAGCGTCAGCACGGCCGGGCGGTCAGCGGTGAACGTGCGGTCTTTGAGGTTGGCGTCGTTGCTGATCTGGGTGATGTCGGCGGTCGGGAAGTTGCCCGTGTAGACGTCGATGTCACCGGCCTTGATCTTGAGCGCCGCCTGCGCCGGGTCGACGCCGATCGTGAACTCGATCTTGTCGGCCTTGCCACGGTCGCCCAGCACCGACGCGTCGTAGTTCGGGTTGCGCACCCACGTCATCGACTCCTGCGGTGTGTACGAGGCGACGACGTAGGGGCCGCTGCCGTACTCCTTGAGGATCGACACGCCGTCGTCGGGCTTGCCGGCGGCGTCCTTGCCGACCGGGCACGTCGTGGGCAGGGCGATCTTGTACGGGAAGGAGCCGTCCGGCTTGCTCAGCTTGAACGTCACCGAGTCCTCGGTCGTGGTGATCCCGGAGATCGAGGTCGCCTTGCCGTCGGCGAAGTCCTGGGCGCCGACGACGACGGCCTCGAAGTAGCCGCCCGTGCCGGTGTCGACGTCCGGTGTGAACAGCCGCTCGAACGTGGTGACGATGTCGGCCGGGGAAATGGGGTCGCCGTTGGCGAACTTCGCCTGCTTCAGCGTGAACGTGTACTCCGTGCCGTCGGCGGACACCTTCGGGAGGTCGGCCAGCCCGGCCACCAGCTTGACGCCGTCGGCGCCGGGCTTGTCGTCGTAGCGGACCAGCGTCGTGCACAGCCCATTGGCGAGCCCCCATGTGGCGGCGTAGTACCACCGCTGCGGGTCCATGCTGTCGATGTCGCCCTTGGCCATGCCGACCTTGATCGTCCCGCTCGGCGCCGCCCCGCCGCCCGACGTCGCGGCCGAGCCACCCTGCGTGGTCGCCGACCCGCCGCCGGACGTTGTCGCCGAACCACCGACGGCAGCCGTCGTCACCACCCCGCCTGCGGCGGACGTGGCGGGCGCGACGCTGGCGGCGCCGCCGTTGTCGTCGTCGTCGCCGCACGCCGCCAGCACGGCCGCGGCGACGATCGCCACGGACAACCATCGGTTCTGCGTCCTCGTTGCCCTGCTCATCATCGGTTCCTCCCTACGTGTCGTGTGATGTCGGGGTGTGTCGGCGCTAGGACGTCCTCGCGCGCGGATCGAGCAGGCCGTGGGTCAGATCGACCACCGTGTTGGCGGCGACGGCGACGACGGCCGAGAAGGTGATGACGCCGGTGACCACCGGGTAGTCGAGCGTCTGGATCGCGTTGAGCCCCGTGTAGCCGAGGCCGGGGATGTTGAAGACCGTCTCCACGAACAACGTGCCGCCGAGGGCGATGCCGATGTCGAGGCCGAGTAGCAGGATCAGCACCGGGGCGACGTTGCGACCGACGTGGCGCACGAGCAGCCGGCGACGGCGCATCCCCTTGGCCTCGGCGGTGCGCACGTAGTCGTCGGAGAGCTGCTCGATGGTGAGCGTGCGGACGTAGCGCGCGTAGATCGCGGCGAACGTGGTGGCGAAGGCGAGCCACGGCAGCACGAGGTGATGGGCCCATTCGATGGGGTCGTCGAAGAGGCGGACGTAGCCGTCGATCGGAAAGATGCGCGAGCCGGTGGGGACGATGTGCAGCCCGAACAGCACGCCTTGCGTCGGCTGATAGGCGAGCAGGTAGGACAGCATCGGGGCGACCCAGAAGATCGGGATCGACATCCCCAAGATGGCGAACACCCGCCCGCCGACATCGCCGATCGAGCGCGGGTGGAGGGCACCGTAGGTGCCGATCGGGATCGCGATGAGCATCCACACCACCGCTGCACCGAGCACCAGCGACGCCGTCGCCGTGGCGGCCGGCCAGATGATCTCCGACACTGGGCGGTTCTGGTTGAACGAGTAGCCGAAGTCGCCGTGGGTGACACCCCACAGGAAGTCGAGGTACTGGCGCCAGTACGGCTTGTCGACGCCGAGGATCCGTTCGACCTGGGCGAGGCGCTCGGGGCTCGGGTTGCGCCCGGCGATGCGCACCGCCGGCGTGGCCCCGGTGTATCGGGCGATGACGAAGAACAGGAACCACGCGAGGAACGTCACGGCGACGATCTGGATGAGCCCTGCGCCCAAGCGGCGCAGCACGAAGCGGGTCACCGACGCTCCTTGGGGTCGAGGGCGTCGCGTAGCCCGTCTCCGAGCAGGTTGAAGGCGAGCATCGTGAGGACCAGGGCGATGCCGGGCACGAGCGCCAACGCCGGGACGACGCGATAGAGCCCGGAGTTGACGCTGTCGCTCAGCATCTGCCCCCAGCTCGCCGTCGGGGCGGGGACGCCGACGCCGAGGTACGACAGGCCTGACTCGAACAGGATGTTGGCGGCAACGATCGACGTGCCGAACACGAGCAGCGGGCCCCACACCTGGGGCAGCACATGGACGAGCAGGATCCGCCGGCCCCTGGCGCCGATCGAACGGGCGGCGTCGACGTAGAGCAGGCTGCGCCCGGCGATCGTCGCGTTGCGCACGATGCGCGCCGGGTAGAACCATGTGAACAGGGCGATCACGACGAGCACGTTGATCAACCCCGGCCCGACCACGACGGCGAGGCCGACGGCGAGCAGCAGCGACGGGAACGACATCGCCGTCTCGACGAGGCGGCTGATCACCGCGTCGATCCAGCCGCCCTTAGCGCCGGCGAGCAGGCCGAGGGCGATCCCGATGATCATCGCCAGGCCGGTCGCGCCGAACGCCACCAACAGCGAGATGCGGGCGCCGTAGCACAGCCGCACGAGCTGGTCGCGCCCGAGGCGGTCGGCGCCGAGGACGAACCGCGTCGCGTGCGGGTCGTGGGTGATGCCGTCGGGCTTGAACGGGCGCTCCATGATCCCGATCGGCAGGCCCTCGATTGAGATCGCGTCCGGGAACTGCTCAGTGGGCGAGTGCCCGGTGAGCGCCGACGACAGCGGGGCGCCGACGACCGCCATCAGCACAAGCAGGGCGAGGATCCCGACGGCGATCATCGACGCCACGTCGCGGCGTAGCCGTCGGGCGGCCCGCCGCCATCCGCTCGACGACCCGACTTGGACCTCGACGGGTGAAAGGGTGACGGTCACTTCCGGCGCCTCGACGTCGCCGGGGCGGTGCTGCCGCGGACGATCAGCTTCCCGTCGAGCAGCTGGTCGCCGGCCCAGCGCCTCGACAGCACCGCCTCCACGGCCAGCTCCCCCAACTCGACCTTGGGCTGGGCCACCGTCGTCAGCGACGGTGTCGTGTACTCGGCCAGCTCGATGTCGTCGGTGCCCACCACGGACACGTCGCCGGGCACGGACCAACCGACGTCCCCGGCGGCGCGCAGCACGGCGATCGCGGTGAGGTCGTCGTAGGCGACGACCGCCAGCGGCGGCTTCAGCCGTCGCAGGTGCTCGCGGACCGTCGCCTGGCGGGCGCCGAGGTCGGCCTCCGGCTGGAGTACTGGCTGGGGCCACAGCTCGCGTGCCTGCAGCGCCTGGCGGAACCCGAGCAGACGCAGCACACTGGACCGGGTCGGAGCCCCGGAGACGAACACGAACCGCCGGTGTCCGAGGCCGAGCAGGTGCTCGGTCGCCGTCGTCGCCGCGCCGACGTCGTCGAAGCGGATGTGGTTGCCCACCCTCGGGGCCAGCGGGCGCACACTCGCCGTGAGCCCGCGAGCCGATCCGAGAGCGACCCGGTCGACGAGCCGCCCCGATACCCCGACGTCCCAGTTGATGGCCACCGTCGGCAGCCCGGCGCCCGTCAGGACTGCCATCGACTCGGCGTCGCCGATCGGGGAGACCGCGATCACGCCGTCGACGCGCTGGGACAAGAACACGTCGTAGGCCTCACGCTCACGGGCCGGGTCCCAGTGCGACATCGCCAGCAGGACCTGGTGATCGCGCTCGCGGGCGCGCAGCTCGACACCGGAGACGACCTCCCCGTAGTAGGCGTCGCCCGACGTCGGCACGAGTACGCCGATCAACCGGCTGGACCGCGTCCGCAGCGAGCGAGCACCCGCGTGAGGGCGGTACTGCAGCGCCGCTGCCGCCGCGCCGACGCGCTGCTTGGTGGCGTCGCTGATCGCCGCATCACCCGACAGCGAACGGCTGGCGGTCGACACCGACACCCCGGCACGCGCCGCGACGTCGCGCAGGGTCACCGACGGGCGCCGCCGGACCATCACCCGATCCCGACCTCGGCGAGGTACCGGCGGGTCCGCCGAGCGATCTCGAGGGCCTCACCGAGAGGCGGCGCCGACATGTCCTGCTCGACACACGCCGGACCGTCGAAACCGACCTCGGCGATCGCCTCGGCGAGCGCCCCGAAGTCGACGTCCCCGCGCGCCGGCTCGCAGAACACGCCGCGCTCGACGGCCCGCACCAGCGGAAGATCCTCCGCATC
Source organism: uncultured Acidimicrobiia bacterium (assembly GCA_963841465.1). Taxonomy (GTDB): domain Bacteria; phylum Actinomycetota; class Acidimicrobiia; order Acidimicrobiales; family Ilumatobacteraceae; genus JALZMG01. The sequence goes on from CAWJCQ010000003.1 coordinate 59,611, forward strand.
GACAGCGGCGCGCACAGCCGGATCGACGCTCTTGAGGTGCAGATAGGCGATCCGATCGTGGTGGTCGCGGAAGAACCCGACCGGATCGCCGCCGCGGTAGGCGTGGTGCCCCATGTCGAGCACGAGCGACACCGCCGCGGGATCGGTGGTGGCGAGGAGGCACTCGATCTGCTCCGTGCGCTCGACGTGCGTGTCGACGTGGGGATGGAAGGTCATCACCAGCCCGTACCGATCACGGACGAGGGCACCGAGCTCGTTGCACGTCGTGACGAGCTGGCGCCACGCGGCGGGGTCCAGCTGTGCCGGGCCGACCTCGACGCCGGTCGCAAGGTCGCGGTAGGTGGCATCGATGACGTTGACGAAACGGCCGCCGCACTCGGCGACGACTGCCGCCACCCGATCGACGTCGTCGACGACACGGTGATGGGCGTCGGCATCGGAGAGGTCGACCTCGGCGAACGACGCGAGCGCCCGCAGGCCGGCCCGCTCGAGGTCGGCGGCGACCGCCGCGCCGTCAGTGGGTGCGTAGCCGTACGGGCCGATCTCGGTGAAGGCGTAGCCGGCGGCGGCCACCTCGGCGAGGTACTCGCGCCAGCAGATCTGGCCGGGCGCGTCGGCGAACCAGACTCCCCACGAGTCCGGGCCGGTACCGACGTCGATCATCGTGGTCTGCACCCCCCGTGCAAACGATTCACCCCGAAGTTGGCGAAACGATTGCACAGACTCGTGACAAACGCAAGGACGTGCCGTACCATCGGCCGATGCGCACCGTCATCGAGCTGGCCGACGACGTCCGGCACGGTCGCGTCGGTGCCCGCGAGCTGGTCGACGCCTCACTGCGGGCCATCGACGAGCGCAACGGCCCGCTCAACGCGTTCATCCACCTCGACCCCGACCGCGCCCTCGACGAGGCGGCCCGCGTCGACGACGACGTCGCCCACGACCGCCCGCTGGGCCCGCTCGCCGGAATCCCATTCGGCGTCAAGGACCTCGACGACTGCGAAGGGATGCCCACCGGCAAAGGATCCCGCTGGTACGCCGACGGGCCGCCCGCCGCGCGCGACTCGATCCACGTCGGCCGGCTCCGGCGCGCAGGTGCCATCGCTGTCGGCAAGACCGCCGTCCCCGAGTTCGGGTTCTGGGCTTACACGGCCAACCGCGTCACCGGCGTCACACGCAACCCCTACGACACCACCCGCACACCGGGAGGCTCGAGCGGTGGCTCGGCGGCGGCGGTCGCGGCCGGGCTCGTCCCGTTCGCCACCGCCAGCGATGGTGGCGGCTCGACACGGACGCCGGCCGGGTTTTCGCGCGCTCGTCGGCCACAAGCCCGCCTTCGGTCGGATCCCCGATCGCAACGGCACTCGAACCGGGCAGACCGCCGCCGCGGGCGCCGTGACCACCACGGTCGCCGACACCGCCCGGCTGCTCGACGTGATGGCCGGCCCGGACCTGTGGGATCGGACGTCATTGCCGCCGGCCACAGTCCGCTACGAGGAGGTCATCGAGACGCTCGACGTCACCGGGATGCGCGTCGCCTGGTCGCTCGACCTCGGCTTCGCCATCGTCGACGACGAGGTCGCCGCGTGCACCGAGGAGGCGGCCGCCGAGCTGATCGCGGCGGCGGCGCTCACGCGCGTCGAACGCGACGTGTCATACCCCGACCTGATCCAGACGTGGGCGATGCTTGAGTCCGTCGACCGCTGGGTGGCGATGCCTCCCGGGCTGTGGCCCGAGCGGGCCGACGACCTCGACCCGGGCGTGCGCCCGGCGTTCGAACACGGGGCCACGATGTCCGTGCTCGACTACGCCGCCGTCATCACGCGCCGCCGCGAGATCGAGTTCGAGCTCGCCGAGCTGTTCACCGACATCGACGTGCTCCTCACCCCGACATCCGCGATGCCCGCCTTCGCCGCCGAAGGACCGATGCCCACCGAGCTCGACGGACGGCGCCTCCCCCGCGCCGGCGCCGTTCCCTTCGCCATGCTCGCCAACCTGTACGGGCTACCAGCATGCTCGGTACCCGCCGGACGAACCGCAGGCGGACTGCCCATCGGCCTGCAAATCGTCGGCAGCCGCCACGCCGACGACGTCGTGCTCCGACTTGCCCGCCTCTTCGAGCAGCATCGGCCATGGCCCCGCCTCGCTCCGATCGCCGTCGCCGCGAACGACCGACGAAGTGCCGGCGTCGAACGGCCGAGATGATGCCATGTGGAGTTGGTCGGAGGGTTGAGCCTCCCCGCTGTTGGTTCGGTCCTCTACTCCGGATGAAGCTTGAGGTTGCTTAACACCAACCCTCGAGCGAGGAGGCTCACATGGGATCGTACGTAGGGATCGATCTGCACCGGCGCCGGTCGGTTGTCGTCGTTTTGAACGAGGATGGCGAGCGGGTGTCGTGGAGTCGGATCGACAACACGCCAGCCAACCTGGCTGCTGAGATCGTCGCCGCCGGCGGACCGGAGGCGGAGGTGGCGATGGAGGCGTGCTGGGGCTGGTATTGGGCGGCCGACGTGATCGCCGAGTGCGGGGCCCGGTTGCATCTGGCCCATCCGTTGGGGATCGCCGGCTACGAGAACCGGCGGGTCAAGAACGACATCCGCGATGCCACGCTGCTCGCCGACCTGCTGCGTCTGGGTCGTCTCCCGGAGGCGTGGGTGGCACCGCCCGAGGTGCGCCAGTTGCGTGAGATCGTCCGCTATCGGGCCAAGTTGGGTCGGCTGCGGTCCGGGTTGAAGCAGCAGGTCCATCAGACCCTCGGCAAGGAGGGGGTGATCCCGCAGCTCGACGACATCTGGCGCGGTGGCGGCTAGCAGTGGCTGGACGGGCTGCAGCTGGGCGACGTGTACGTCGATCGGATCGAGTCGCTGCGTGACCTGATCGAGCTCTATGACCGCGAGATCACCCAGTGCGACGTGGCCATCCACCGTCGGCTGAAGGGTCATCCCGGCTACGAGGCGGTGCAGGCGTTGCGTGGCGTCGGTCCGGTGTTGGCGGCGGTGTTCGTCGCCCGAGATCGGCGACGTCGGCCGGTTCGACAACCCGCGCCGGTTGTGCTCGTGGGCCGGGCTGACCCCTCGGCTGCGCGAGTCCGACGCCCACACCCATCGTGGACACATCACCAAGCAAGGCTCCCGGCTGCTGCGCTGGGCCGCGGTCGAGGCGGTCTCCGGGGCGGTCCGCGACCCGCGGATCGCCTCGGTCAAAGCACGTGTCGGCGCCCGCCGGGGCCGCAACATCGGACGGGTCGCCGCGGCCCGTCATCTCCTCACGCTCGTCTACTACGGCCTGCGCGACGGTGAGATCCGTTGCCTCGCCACTGACGCGGCGTGATGTCGGGCACGGCCACGACGCAGCTCGGGAACGGCATGACCCACCAGGTGTGGTCGACGCAAATGAGTGAGCTTGTCGTGGTCGTGACCGTACGGCTTCATGCTCACCCCGCATTGTCGGGCGTGACGAAGGTATGCCCAGGCACCCGACATCCGGGCTGCCCCCCCTCGCTCGCACGAGGACCGAAGCCAGGTTCACCGTGCCCACCCACACCGCACCGACGACCACGCCAAGCGCGGACAGTAGGGGAAGGGCAAGCAGGCCCCGCCCCAGGGGCGGGGCCGAGACCATTGTCCCGATCTCGGGGCATCACCATCGCCGGCGTCAAGGCCAAGCCCTCCGGGCGGCCTACGGCCGGCCTTGACCCCGGCTCAACCCGACCAACAAGAAGAATGACCGCGCCGCGGCGTCGGCACACGCGTCCGACGCCGGACTCGTCGCGCCCCGAGTCCGGGCCTCCGGCCCGGACCAGCCTCGATAGAGGCAATCGCACCGGTTGACGTCTCCACACTCCACATGTATGCCGTTAGGGCGCGACTGTCGAATTCGTCCGACCGTCGTTCGGTATTGGCATTCGGTGCTACTCGTACTTGGTTTCGATAGGACGTGCGGCCACCTGCCAACATTGCGGTCTCGTTCGCGGTATCCGGGCTCCTGGCGTGAGCCGACGCCCCGTTGCGGTCATTCATCGTCGCCGTACCGAAACCTGTCGCCCGGTTGAAAGTCGGCCGCTCGTGCCACCGTTTCGGCGGTCCGCGGCTCGCCGGTGGCGCCCGGGCACGCCGCACACTCACACGCTCATGTGCTTGGCTCGGGTCTGTGCGCCGGTGAACGTGGGGTGCTGCCGACGGTTGAGAGCGATGAAGTAGTCGAACAGCTCGAGAGCCTCCGTCGCCCACACGCGGTAGTCGATCGAACCGGCCATCCGGCGTAGCTCGAAGACCGGAGCGTTGGTCTGCGTCGGGCCGCCGCGCTTGCCGACGACGTCGGTCTTGGTGCCGAGCTTGCCGAATCCGAACAGATAGCCGCCGACGTTGGGGTCCGGGAAGTGCTTCTCGGTCACGCGGTCGATTCCGGCGGTGATGTCCCGCAGCCAACGATCGCGGCTCAGCGCGGCCTGCACGTCGGCCCACTCGGTGGGGTCCGTGTAGGTGCTGGTCCCGGTGAAGAACGGCTGATTACCTTGCCCGGTCATACCGGCGACATGCAGCACGAGCGCGATCCACTGCGGGACATTCACCCGGTAGTACGCCGCCTCCGGGAGGTGGTCGAACATCGCGCCGAAGTCGGTGCGGGCCATGATGGGGGCGATGCTCTTGGCGTAGGCCATTGGCGCCGCTGCCTTCACGAGGTACGTGCGGGCAAGGGCGAGGAACGAAATCAGCTCGTTGCTCGGTGGCGACGGAGAATGGACTTGCCTCCCTGGGAAATCCGCGAAGCGAGCTCGTGCCTCTGCCGGCGATGAGGCCACAAGGTCGGCGTCGGCAGCGCTCTTGTAGGCGAGATAGGCAGCTCCGATCTGACGGGCCGCAGTCTCGCCTCCCGTCTCGCCGGGCATTGCCCCGGTCGCCATGATCGACATCAGATCGGCGAGCTGGTCCAGCCGCACGCCGCCGGTGGTCTGTGGCTCGCCCTTCATGTCGGTGTGTGGCGTGATCAGCACGCCCTTCCCCGTGAGCCCAGCCTTCTCCGACAGCAGCCGGGCATCGTTGGAACCGGCGCGGATGATGGTGGCGTCAGAACCCTTGTCGATCAGCTTGTCGTTGAACTTCTCGATCGCCTTCATCGTCGACTTCAGCTTGGAGCGCCCGCTCGACGTCTCCTGGAAGGGAGGCTCGACCACGAACTCCATGTGCCAGCTGCCATCGTCGGCCTGATCAGGCTTGAGGTTGAAGTTCGACCCTTTGTGCACGACGAAATCCTTCGTCAACCGGTTGGCAGTATCCGCATCGGGGATCGCTGTGGTGCCGGCGAGCTTCGCGGCGTCGGGCTTCACGCCCAGCGCCTCGAGACTCCACGAGCCGACCTCGAACTCGAACCCCACGGCCCGGCGTACCGTCCGCGCCACAACGCCGCGACCATCCTGCTGCAGGGTGTGGGCGAGCTCGTGGGCGAGCAGTCGCTGACCACCCGGACTACGAGCGTCGATGGGTTGGTGGGCGAAGATGTCCGAACCGAGCGTGAACGCAACCGCACCCAGCTCGTCATTGAGGGCACCCGACGCCGCGTCGTCGTGCAGGCGGATGCGGCCGAAATCGGCCCCGAAGGCCCGCTCCATTGGGCTGCGCACACCCGGATCGAGTGGTCGCCCCGCCGAGCGAGCAGCGAGGATGCGGGCCTCCACCCCATCAGGGACGTCACCGCCCTGCGGCCCCATCACGCCGACCGCGAAGCGGCGGATACGCGTGGGCCGATGTGTAGTCCCGACGAGCGACGACCCGGGCAGCCCGTTGAGACGTCCCATGACCTCGTCGGCGGCACGGTCGGCCTGGCACTCAGCGGGCTCGTCGACGGCGCCGACCCGCAACCTCGAACGTCGGGGCCGATCCGGCTGGGCGGCGTCCACGCGTTCGGTGCGCCGGTCCAGCTTTGGCGCGTGTTCCATCGGAACCCCCCTCGAACGACCGTCCGGTCGCAGAATACCGCTACGCGCAGACCGCGCGCGACAGGATGCTGCCCACCCACAGATTGGGTCTGGCCCGTCCGACCAGGTCGGCGTTTGGCCCTGCGCCGGCGACTCCTGGCGAGTAGATGCCGATCTGTGCGCGCCGCGGCGAACGAGATGGCGTCGTTATGGCGGGTCGTTATGTGCCGCCGAGTCGAGCGTGTCGCCGGGAGTGGGCGAGGAGGCCGGAATCCGGACAGTTTCGCGATGAGCGGGGTGTAGGCGGCTGGTGAGGATTCGGCGACGGCGTGGAATCTGAACGATCTGACCGTCGGCTACCGGGAGGCGGCCCGCCCGCTGCGTCCAGGAGTTCTGCGCCAGTCGTGGCGGCATCGGGAGGCGGTCATCGCGTGGGCCGGGAGCGGTGCCGGCGGGTGGAACAGGGCCGGCTCTCGGCGACCTGCACGGCCCTCGTCGCCGACGCGTCACTGGGCGGGGCGCCCAAGGCGGTACAAACGTGCGAGAGTTCAAGGACGGGAGGGGGAGCGATGGAGCCCTATTTTGATCTCGGCACGTACGCGCGCGGGACGTCGACGGCCTCGACGAGTGCCCAGATGTGGTTCGACCGTGGACTTGTGTGGTCCTACGCGTTCCACCATGAGGAGGCAATCCGGTGCTTCGAACGCGCGGTCGAGCACGACCCAGGGTTCGCGCTGGCCCGCTGGGGGATCGCGTACGCGATTGGACCGAACTACAACAAGCAGTGGGAGGCGTTCGACCCTGTCGACCTCGCGGCATCGCTCGAAAAGGCGTGCGACGAGGTCGCGGCGGCGCGCGGCGTGCGCCCATCGCGCCGCTCCAGTCGAGCGGGCCCTCGTCGAGGCGCTCGGGAGCCGCTATCAGGTCAACGACCCGTCGGCCGACCTGGTCGCATGGAACGCTGACTACGTCGAGGCGATGCGTGAGGTGTATCGCGGGCATCCCGACGATCTCGACGTCGCGGCGCTCTTTGCCGACGCACTGATGAACCTCACACCGTGGGCGCTGTGGGATCGCTACACGGGCCTGCCGTCGGATGGTGCAGCGACGCTCGAGGCCAAGGAGGTCCTCGAGCGCGCACTCGACGGGCCCGGCGGCCGCGAGCATCCCGGACTCGTGCACCTTTACGTACACCTCATGGAGATGTCGCCGTTCCCCGAGCGCGTGCTGCCGGTCGCCGACGAGCTGCGCTCGCTCGTCCCCGACGCGGGCCACCTGATCCACATGCCGACGCACATCGACGTGCTGTGCGGTGACTACAAGAGCACGCTCGAGTCGAATCTGCGCGCCATCGAGGTCAATGAGAAATACGTCAACCGTGAGGGCCGGATCGGGTTCTACGCGCTCTACCACGCGCACGACCGCCACTTCGCGATCTACGGAGCGATGTTCCTCGGCCGGTCGCAGGTCGCGCTGGACGTCGCCGCGGACCTCGAGGCCTCGCTGCCCGAGGAGTTGCTGCGGATCGAGCAGCCGCCGATGGCCGACTACCTCGAGGCGTTCGTCCCCATGCGCCTGCACGTGCTCATCCGCTTCGGCATGTGGGAGGACATCCTCGCGCTGCCGCTGCCGCTGCCCGCCGACCCCCGGCTCCACTGCACCACGACCGCGATGACGCATTACGCGCAGGGCGTCGCGTACGCGGCGACCGGGCGAATGGAGGAAGCCGAGGCGGCGCGTGACGCGTTCCTCGCCGCCGTCCCACGCGTACCCGACTCGCGCTACCTGTTCAACAACACGTGCCAGGACATCCTCGCCGTCGCCGGGGCGATGCTCGACGGGGAGCTCGAGTACAGGCACGGCAGGTTCGACGCAGCGTTCGAGCACCTGCGCCGAGCGATCACGCTCGACGACGCCCTGCCCTACGACGAGCCGTGGGGCTGGATGCAGCCCACCCGACACGCGCTCGGCGCCCTGCTGCTCGAGCAGGGTCGAGTCGAGGATGCCGAGACCGTGTACGCCGAGGACCTGGGCTACGACCCGTCGATCCCGCGCTCGTCCTGGCATCCCGGGAACGTCTGGAGTCTGCACGGCTACCACGAGTGCCTCGTTCGCCTGGAGAAAGCCGAGCCGGCACGGATCGTCAAGCAGCAGCTCGACGTCGCCCTCGCCCGCGCCGACGTCCCGATCAAGTCGTCATGCTTCTGCCGCACGACCAACCAAGCGGCGGTCGCCTAACTACTTCGACCTGAAATAGTCGATCCACCACCTGCGCGCGTGCGTTCGATACGATGGCCTCGCCCCTGGTAGTTGCGTTACCGAACAGCGAGGCCATCGATGTTGCGAACGGTAGGCGAGGAGCCGACGTTGTGGGAAGCGTTGCTCCCGGCGGAGGCGTTGGTGATGCCCGCCGAGCTGGTCCGCGTCGATGCGCTGTTGGATGACGACCGCTTCTTCGAGCCGTACGCCGAGTTCTTTCACGCCACGCTGGGGCGGCCGTCGATCCCGATCGAGACGTATCTGCGGCTGATGTTCTTGAAGTACCGCTACCGGCTCGGGTTCGAGACGCTGTGTCGGGAGGTCACGGACTCGATCGGTTGGCAGCGGTTCTGTCGCATCCCGCTCGGTGGACGGGTGCCGCACCCGACGACGTTGATGAAGATCACCACCCGTTGCGGTGGGGTGGCCGTCAACGGGTTGAACGAGGCGTTGCTGGCCCGCGCCGTGGAGGCCAAGGTGTTGAGGACCAACCGGGTGCGCGCCGACACGACGGTGATCGAAGCCAACGTCGTGTATCCGTCGGACTCGTCGCTGTTGGCCAAGGGCGTCGCCAAGATGGCCAAAGCGGCCAAGAAGCTGCGGGCAATGGGATTGGCGAGGCGCACCCGGCTGGCCGACAAGACGCGTACGGTGCGCTCCCGGGCCCGCTCGATCAACGCCAACCTGCGCCGCCGCACCGACGACAAGCTCGCCGAAGTCAAGCGGATCAACACTGACCTCGCTGGGATCGCCGAGCGGGTCGCCCGGCAGGCCGACGCCGTGGTGCGCAACGCCCGCCGTAAGCTGCGCACCCTCGGTGACCAGGCGTCTGGGCTCGCTCGTGCTGCGGTGGAAGGGCTGGAGCGGACCGCCACCTTGACCCGTCGGGTCGCCGCCCAGACCCGCCAACGCCTCGCCGGCGAGACCCCGCCGGGGGCGACTCGGGTGGTGTCGTTGCACGACGCCGAGGCCCGTCCGATCGCCAAGGGACGTCTCGGCAAGCCGGTCGAGTTCGGCTACAAGGCCCAACTCGTCGACAACGAAGATGGTGTCATCGTCGACCACAACATCGAAGCCGGCAACCCGCCCGACGCACCGATGCTCGAACCGGCGATCCAACGGATCAAGCAACGCACCGGTCGAGCACCGAGGGCGGTCACCGCTGATCGTGGCTACGGCGAACAAGGCGTCGAAGACGCCGTGCGTGCCGCCGGAGTACGTCATGTCGTGCTCCCCACCAAAGGCCGACCGAACGCGACACGTCGCCAGATCGAGAACCGACGCGCCTTCAAGAAGATGGTGCGATGGCGCACCGGCTGCGAAGGCCGCATCAGCTGCGCCAAACGCGACTTCGGACTCTCCAGGACGCGGATCGACGGGCTCGCCGGCGCACGCACCTGGTGCGGTCACGGAATATTCGCCCACAACCTCGTCAAGATCAGCGGCCTGATCGACTGATCGAGCCCAACGAGATCGAGCCGGCGACCGGCGGCCCACATCGCCGACAGCCACCGCGCCACACCCGCATCAACGTCACTCACGCCCCCCGCGCCCACACACTTCTTCAGGTCGAAGTAACTACTTCGACCTGAAATAGTCGATCCACCACCTGCGCGCGTGCGTTCGATACGATGGCCTCGCCCCTGGTAGTTGCGTTACCGAACAGCGAGGCCATCGATGTTGCGAACGGTAGGCGAGGAGCCGACGTTGTGGGAAGCGTTGCTCCCGGCGGAGGCGTTGGTGATGCCCGCCGAGCTGGTCCGCGTCGATGCGCTGTTGGATGACGACCGCTTCTTCGAGCCGTACGCCGAGTTCTTTCACGCCACGCTGGGGCGGCCGTCGATCCCGATCGAGACGTATCTGCGGCTGATGTTCTTGAAGTACCGCTACCGGCTCGGGTTCGAGACGCTGTGTCGGGAGGTCACGGACTCGATCGGTTGGCAGCGGTTCTGTCGCATCCCGCTCGGTGGACGGGTGCCGCACCCGACGACGTTGATGAAGATCACCACCCGTTGCGGTGGGGTGGCCGTCAACGGGTTGAACGAGGCGTTGCTGGCCCGCGCCGTGGAGGCCAAGGTGTTGAGGACCAACCGGGTGCGCGCCGACACGACGGTGATCGAAGCCAACGTCGCGTATCCGTCGGACTCGTCGCTGTTGGCCAAGGGCGTCGCCAAGATGGCCAAAGCGGCCAAGAAGCTGCGGGCAATGGGATTGGCGAGGCGCACCCGGCTGGCCGACAAGACGCGTACGGTGCGCTCCCGGGCCCGCTCGATCAACGCCAACCTGCGCCGCCGCACCGACGACAAGCTCGCCGAAGTCAAGCGGATCAACACTGACCTCGCTGGGATCGCCGAGCGGGTCGCCCGGCAGGCCGACGCCGTGGTGCGCAACGCCCGCCGTAAGCTGCGCACCCTCGGTGACCAGGCGTCTGGGCTCGCTCGTGCTGCGGTGGAAGGGCTGGAGCGGACCGCCACCTTGACCCGTCGGGTCGCCGCCCAGACCCGCCAACGCCTCGCCGGCGAGACCCCGCCGGGGGCGACTCGGGTGGTGTCGTTGCACGACGCCGAGGCCCGTCCGATCGCCAAGGGACGTCTCGGCAAGCCGGTCGAGTTCGGCTACAAGGCCCAACTCGTCGACAACGAAGATGGTGTCATCGTCGACCACAACATCGAAGCCGGCAACCCGCCCGACGCACCGATGCTCGAACCGGCGATCCAACGGATCAAGCAACGCACCGGTCGAGCACCGAGGGCGGTCACCGCTGATCGTGGCTACGGCGAACAAGGCGTCGAAGACGCCGTGCGTGCCGCCGGAGTACGTCATGTCGTGCTCCCCACCAAAGGCCGACCGAACGCGACACGTCGCCAGATCGAGAACCGACGCGCCTTCAAGAAGATGGTGCGATGGCGCACCGGCTGCGAAGGCCGCATCAGCTGCGCCAAACGCGACTTCGGACTCTCCAGGACGCGGATCGACGGGCTCGCCGGCGCACGCACCTGGTGCGGTCACGGAATATTCGCCCACAACCTCGTCAAGATCAGCGGCCTGATCGACTGATCGAGCCCAACGAGATCGAGCCGGCGACCGGCGGCCCACATCGCCGACAGCCACCGCGCCACACCCGCATCAACGTCACTCACGCCCCCCGCGCCCACACACTTCTTCAGGTCGAAGTAACTACTTGTCCCGGAAGTAGCCTGGTAGCTGGGCTGATGCATCCCTGAGTGGCGCTCGTGCGTTGGGTACGGTGGCCTCGACCCTTCCGATACAAGGGTGGAGGCCACCGCGTTGCGGACTGTAGGCCCTCAGGGCTCGTTGTTCGAGTTGCTCCTGCCGGCTGGGATGCGGGTGCTGTCGGGCGAGCTCGCCGAGGTTGATCGGCTGCTGGATGACCGTCGACTGTTCGTGCCGTTCCGCGGGTTCTTCGACCCGACCGAGGGGCGGCCATCGATCCCGATCGAGACGTATCTGCGGCTGATGTTCCTCACGTACCGGTTCGGGCTCGGCTACGGACGGGTGTGCGCCGAGGTTGCCGACTCGATCAGCTTGCGGCGGTTCTGTCGGATCGGCTTGGAGACGTCTGTGCCGGACGAGTCGACGATCCGCAAGCTCACCCGCCGCTGCGGCCGGGCGCTGATCGAGGCGTTGAACCGGGAACTGCTCTGCGCTGCCCACGGTCGCGGCGAGGTCGACGTCGAGCGGGTGCGGGCGGACACGACGGTGGTCGAAGCCGACATCAAGTACCCGACCGACTCGGGGTTGCTCACCGCGGCGACGTGCCGGATCGCGTCACGGCTGAGCCGCTTCCGCGCCGCCGGCGTCAAGGTCAGCTTCGTTGATCGCACGGGCGCGGCGCGGGCGCATCAGCACTCGATCGGGGCGTGGCTGCAGCGCCGCACCGATGAGGCCAACTCGGAGGTGTTGGTGATCACTGGCCAGCTCGCCGACGTCGCCGACGCGGCGGTCGTCGAGGCCATCAACGCCTTGCAGCACAAGGCTCGCAGGCCTCGTGTGCGGCGCATGCTGGCCGATCTCGCGGTGCTCGTCGAATGCACCCTGCGAGTCATCAAGCAGGCCCACGCGAGGGTCCGAGGTCACCAGCCGGCGGGGGCGACCCGGCTCGTCTCGTTGCACGAACCCGACGCTCGACCGATCCGCAAGGGCCGCCTCGGCAAACCGGTCGAGTTCGGCTAGATGACCAATTCCAAGGGGTGACGGTCCGCGCCTCGTGAGTGGAGGGGGTCCATGATCGGCGTTGCTAACCCACGTCGATCTTGGAGGATCTGATGGACGCCGATCTGGACACCCTCGCTACTGCACTGTACGCGCGGATCGACGACACGTTGAAGGCACGCCCCGAGCTGGTGCCGTGGCGCCCGACAATCGGCATCGCCCCGAAGCTGGCCGATGCCGAGCTGTTGACGTTGGCGGTGATGCAAGCGTTGCTCGGTCACGCCAACGAGACCGGCTGGCTTCGCTACGCCGGCAAGCACCTGACCCACCTGTTCCCTTACCTGCCTGGTCAGGCCGGCTACAACAAGCGGCTCCGGAAGTCCGCCGTGCAGTTGCAGGCAATGATCCGACTGCTCGCCGAAGACACCGATGTGTGGGCCGACGACACCTGGTTGATCGATTCGACCCCGGTCGAATGCGGCCGCTCCCGTCCGACCGCCAAAGGTTCGAATTTGGCCGGCTGGGCCGGCTACGGCTACTGCGCGTCGCACTCCCGCTACTTCTGGGGGTTGCGGCTGCATCTCGTGTGCACCCCGGCCGGGCTGCCGATCACGTTCGCCTTGACCAACCCGAAGGTCGATGAACGCGACGTCGCCATCGACCTGTTCGAGGCCGAACCGGGCCTGCTCGCCGGACGCCACGGTCAAACCGTCATCGCCGACAAGGGGTACGCCTCGGCGGAGTTCGAGCGCCGACTCGCCGAACACGGCGTCGAGCTCGTCCGTCCGGCCCGCGCCAACGAGTCTCGGCGCCGCGGCGCACCTCAGTTGCGGCGCCTGCGTCAGATCATCGAATCGGTGAACAACACCCTGAAAGCGCAGCTCAGCCTCGAAAACCATGGAGCCCACACCGCCCAAGGCGTCGCCGTTCGCATCCTCCAACGACTACTCGCCCTCACCGCCGCGATCTGGCACAACCACCACAGCCAACAACCAGTCCTCCGCTCGCTCACCGCCTACGACCACTGAGGACCCCTTGGCATTTTCCATCTAGAAGGCCCAAGTCGTCGACAACCCCTGGTCAACGAGAAGCCGCCGGACCGAGGCGGAAGATCACACCTGAGCCCAAGGCGGAGGCCCCGGGACGGTGACGTTCCTGATGCAGCGCCGATCGGCACTGACCGTCGAGGGACGTTCGGCCCTAGGTAGGCATCGCTCAGCCGCAGCATCCTGGAGGTGACCGCGGAGGTGCCGTCATGGCTACTGTGCACCTTGAGCCCAGGGTCCAGGCCTACGAACGCGAGCAGTGGGTCGACAACCTGCGCGTCCTCGTGATCGCCCTGGTCATCGTCGTCCACACGGCGACGGGCTACGTGACCGACATCGCCGGCTGGTACTACGACGACGAGTTGACGACGTCGGACTTCTGGAACTCGGTCGTCGGGGCGGCCGCCGGACTCGGCGCCTTCTTCGCCCTCGGCCCGCTGTTCGTACTCGCGGGGTGGTTCTCGACCCGCTCGGTCGCTCGCCGCGGCCCAGCCGGGTTCGTCCGCTCCCGCCTGATCCGCCTCGGCGTGCCGCTCGTGCTCTTCGTGGTCGTCGTCCAGCCGCTCACCGACTACGTCGGCAACCGGTGGGACGAGCCCGACCGGACGTTCGGCTCGTATCTGAGAGACACCGAGGTCGGCGCCATGTGGTTCATCACCGCCCTGCTGTGCTTCTCGCTCGTCTACGCGCTCAAGGAGGCCGTGCATCCCGCGAATGCAGAACAGCGGCCACTCCGCACGCCGCTGCTCGTCGCCGTCGGGCTGGGCATCGCGGTGGGCTCGTTCGTGTCCTGGCAGTTCTGGACGATCGACGCCGAAGTCTTCATGAACGCCCGGTTCGGCGAGTGGGCCCAGGGGGGCGGACTGTTCGCGCTCGGAGTGGTCGGAGCCAACGGCGGATGGATCGGCGGACTCTCCGCGACCCTCACACACCGGCTCGGCCAGCTCGCGGCCGCCGGCATGGTCGCCCTCTTCCTTCTCTTCGGGCTCTCTCTCGCCCCGGACAACGACGAGCAGATCGCACTGGGCATCGATGTCCCAACGGCCCTGTTCGCCCTGCTCGACGGACTCATCGCGGTGTGCTTCAGCCTGTGGTTCATGACGTGGATCCGCCAGCGGTGGGCAACCCACGACGCACTCGTCGCCAAGGCTGGGCGGGCGTCGTACGCGACGTACTTCATCCACCCGCTGGTGATCACCCTGGTGATGATGTCGCTGGCCTGGGTGCCGCTCGTCCCCGAGCTCAAGTTCCTGCTCGTGGCGCCACTGGCGGTCGTCGCCTGCTACGCCGTTGGCGATGGACTCACGCGGCTGCCGGGAGTGTCGAAGGTGATGTGACGCCACCCCGGAGAGTCGGTGTGCGCGCGGCCGACGGCGCCGCGGCGTGATCGGCGGGCCAACGCCAGCAAGCCGTCGATGGGCCGGGCGATGTGGGCGAGATGGGCTCGCTCGGCGTCGTCGAGCAACAATGCCCGGGCGATCGCGTCGAGCACCTGCTCGGACGCTCCAGTGAGCGCGCCCCGTTCGATCTTGGGGTAGTACTCCACGCTCATCCCGGCCAGCGCGGCGACTTCGGTGCGCCGCAGCCCGGGGACGCGCCGGTTGTGGCCGGCCGGCAACCCAACCTGGCCGGGAGTGACCTTGGCTCGGTGAGACACTTGGAAGGCACGTACCTCGCTGCGCCGACCTGATCCCGCGCCTTCTCGCCGCCTCGGACGTGTTGGGCACGCCCCTTCGGCCTGCTCGGAGTGCTGGCTGCGCGCCAGCTTGGCGCCGAGCGGATCATCGTCATGAGCCTCCACGAGCCGCGCCAGCACCCACTGCGTCATCGAGGCAGTCGGCATTCGCGAATCGTTGATCCAAGCGATCGGTTCGGTTCGGCCGGGCGGCCATGTCGGCTACGTCGGCGTGACCCACGGCGACGTGCCCGGCGCCTAGCTGTTCCTCAGCCATGCCCACCTCCACGGTGGCGCATCGCCGGGTAGATGCCGGTTCTGTGTCACCGCAGGACCTGCCGGGGACTTGTGCGGTGACACAAAGGGGGGACATGGCGGTCGCCGCGGACGTCGTGGCCGAGGCCGAAGGGATCTACGCTCGCGCCGTGGCGGAGCAACCGCGTCTTCAGGACGTGATCTTCACCTTCGAGGCCGGGACGTTGCCATGAATCTGGCCGTTTGGGTGGAGCGCCACGGCCGCCGGCGGCCCGACGATCCCGCGCTGGCCGACGGCGAGCGCGTCCACGCCGGCTGGGGCGCGCTCGCCGCGCGGACGGCCAGTGCGGCCGCTGGCCTGCGCGACGACTTCGGCCTGTCGCCGGGTCACCGGGTCGCCATCGTGATGCGCAACCGACCCGAGTACCTCGAGGCGCTGTTCGCCATCTGGCACGCCGGTCTCGTGGCCGTGCCGGTCAACGCCCGGCTCCACCGCGACGAGATCGCCTACATCCTCGAACACAGCGAGTCGGCCGTCGTCGTGACCGACGCCGACCATGCCGCCGACGTCGAGTCGCTGGTCGGCACCGTCGCTTCGCTGCAGGCGGCGGTGGTGGCGCCCGGTGAGCGGTGGGATCGGCTCACGGCGTCGTCGCCGGCGCCGCTCGTCGGCCGGCACCCCGAAGATCCGGCCTGGCTGTTCTACACGAGCGGCACCACCGGACGGCCCAAGGGGGCCACGCTCACCAACCGCAACCTGCTGATGGCGTCGCTCAGCTACTTCGCCGACATCGACCCGGTGATGCCGCAGGACTGCATCCTCCACGCCGCGCCGCTGTCGCACGGTTCGGGGCTCTACGGGCTGCCCCACGTGGCCCGAGGGGCGGTGAGCGTCGTGCCGCAGTCCGGCGGCGTCGACGGCGACGAGATCGCCGCCCTCATGCGCCGTTGGCCCCGGATGTCGTTCTTCGCCGCTCCCACCATGGTGAAGCGGCTGGCCGGCGACCGGGCCGTCGCCGGCACCGATCCTTCCAACGTGAAGACGATCGTCTACGGCGGCGCACCGATGTACCTGGCCGACCTGGACGACGCCCTCGCCGTCTTCGGCCCCCGTTTGGCCCAGATCTACGGGCAGGGTGAGGCGCCGATGACCATCACCGCCCTGTCCAAGGCAGACCACGCCGACCGGAACCACCCCCGCTGGCTGGACCGCATGCAGAGCGTCGGTGTCCCCCGCACCGACGTCGAGGTCCGCGTCGTCGACGACGCCGACCGCGACGTCCCAGCCGGCGAAGCCGGCGAGGTGGTGGTCCGGGGCGACGTGGTCATGGCCGGCTACTGGAAGCAGCCCGATGCCACCGCCGACGTGCTGCGCGGAGGTTGGCTGCACACCGGCGACGTCGGCAGCTTCGACGCAGACGGGTACCTCACGCTGCGGGACCGGTCCAAGGATCTGATCATCAGCGGGGGCATGAACATCTACCCCCGGGAGGTCGAGGAAGCGCTGCTCCGCCACCCCGGCGTCGGGGCCGCCGCCGTCGTCGGCCGGCCCGACGCGGAGTGGGGCGAGGCGGTGGTGGCCTTCGTGGTGCCCGCCGACGGCACCGCGCCGCCGCCGATCGAGGATCTCGACGGGACGTGCCTCGACCACATCGCCCGGTACAAGCGGCCCAAGGACTACCGGTTCGTCGACGCCCTGCCGACCAACAACTACGGCAAGGTGGTCAAGCGGGAGCTCCGCGACCGGCTCCGGGCCGAAGCGCAGGAGGGCAAGCGGTGCTGAAACTCGGCGAGGATCTTGCCATTGCGACCCACTGACGAACGACGAGGAGGCCGCTTCTCATGAAGCTCGCTCTGTACCTGCCGAACTTCCGTGACACGGTGACGGTCAGGGAGCTCGAAGAGCTCACCAACCTCGCCGAGGAGCTCGACTTCGACTCCGTCTGGACGCTCGACCGGATCGTCGTCCCGGAATCCTCCGATCGCCAGGAGCTCCAGTACTCGTTCGGCATGATGGAGGAGTTCCCGAAGGCTCTGCCGGTGTCGTCCCGCGGTGAGTGGCTCCAAGGCTGGCCGCTGATCCCGTGGCTCGCCGCGAAGACGACGAAGGTGCGCATCGGCATGAGCATCACCGACACGCCATACCGCGCGCCCGGCGTCCTCGCTGCGGAGATCGCCACCGTTGACCACCTCTCGAGCGGCCGGGTCAACGTGGGCGTGGGGTCTGGCTGGATGCCCGAGGAGTTCGCGGCTGCGAGCGCCTCGCACATCTTCCCCAAGCGGCACAAGCACGTGCGTGAGACGATCGAGATCATGCAAGGCATCTGGACGAACGACCTCTTTGAGTACCACGGCGAGTTCGCGGACTTCGGGAGATGCGGTTTCGGGGCCAAGCCTGTACAAGAGCCGCACCCGCCGATCTTCTTCAGCGGGCTGAAGGACCCGAAGCGCTCGGCGAGCCGCATCGCGAAATTCGGCCTGGCGGGCTGGATCGGGATCCAGGACCCGCCGGACGAGCTCAAGGAGTGGCGCGGAGCGATCCAGCGAGAGCTCGAGGAGCTCGGGAGCTCCCGCTCGGTCGACGATCTTGAGATCTGCAGCATGATCTGGTTCGTCATCACGGACGAGGAGACGGATCAGACACCGCAGGGCAAGGGCAGCAATTTGATGGTGGGAACCGCCGCGCAGATCACCGACAACCTCAAGCGGTACAAGGAGGCCGGGCTGACGATGCCGCTCCTCTGGCCGCCGTTCGAGGGCGTGCCGGTCGCGAAGACGCTCGGCGACCTCAAGCGGCTGAAGGAGGAGATCATGCCCCAGGTCGACGGCATGTAACTCCGTGGCCCATGTCGGGCAGGTCCGCTGAGAACCGGGGTTGGGCGAGAGGAGCGCGCATGCCGACGATGCCAGCCGAGGACGAGGTGCTGAGCTGGTTCGACCAGCTGTCGAACTGGGGGCGCTGGGGTGCGGATGATCGCCTCGGCACCTTGAACCACGTGACCCCGTCGAGGCGGGTGGCAGCCGCCTCACTCGTGCAGGTGGGTGAGTCGGTGTCGTGCAGCTGGGTCGTGCGCACGGGTCAGCAACCGGGTGCCACGGTCGAGAACCAGCGCTACATGCTGTCGACGGGACTGGGTCTTGGCGACGAGGGTCGGCGCAACTTGCTCGGCGAAGGGCGCGCCGGCGGGGCGCAGGAGTTCATCGGGATGGTGTTCCACGGCCTCGATGTCACCCACCTCGACTCGCTTGCTCACATCTTCTGGGACGCCAAGATGTACGGCGGTGTGCCGGCGTCGATGGTGTCGGACCGGCAGGGCGCGCTGGTGCACGACGTGCTCGCGGTGTCGAACGGCGTCACGACGCGAGGAGTGCTCCTCGATGTCGCCCGCCTCCGCGGCGTCGACGTGTTGGCGGCTGACGACCATGTGTTCCCGGAGGATCTGGACGCCGCCGCCAAGGCCGCCGGCATCGCCGTCGGGGCCGGCGACGTGGTGCTGATGCGAACCGGCGAGAGCGGTGCCCGGCGGGCCGCCGGCAAGAGCTACAACGCCAATGCGCCACGTTCGGGGTTCCAGGCCGCATGCCTGCCGTGGATCCACGACAAGGGCGTGGCCATGTTGGGGTCCGATGTCGCCCAGGACCCGACGCCATCGGGCTACCGCACCGTGCACATGCCGATCCACATGGTTGGCATCGTCGCGATGGGACTGTGGCTGATCGACAACTGCCAGTTGGAAGACCTCGCCGAGACCTGCACCCGCCTGGGTCGCTGGGAGTTCCAGTTCACGCTGGCGCCGATCCGGTTCCAGGGCGTGACCGGGAGCCCGGTGAACCCCATCGCCGTGTTCTGATCTCGTCTGCCGTGCGCGTCGACACCCCAATGTTGGTGCTGGGATGTGGGCCTGCCGCGCTCGTCGCCGCCAAGGTCGCCGGGGCGTGCGCGCAGCCATGCCTCCTCGTCGGCCACGAGATCGTGAGCAGCGACAGCCCGGTCGAACTCGACGAGACCGCGCTCGCCGTGCTCGAGCGGTACGGCCTGGTGGACGTCCTGAGACCGCATCTGCTGGCCACAGATCCGCTGACCGTCGCGCCGAGCGACTTCGAACACGTCCTCAAGCAGCACTGCGTCGCCGATCTGAACGTCGGCGTCTACGACGGGATGGAGGTGGTCGATCGAGCAGTCAGCGGCCGTTCCCTGCGCGGTGTCCTCACCGACGGCACGAGTCGGTGGGACCTCGCCGCCGACGCGTGGATCGATGCTGATGCGCTGCCCGTGCCGTTGCTCGCAGCCATCGTCAAGGGTGCGGCTGCTGCGGTTGACACCATCACCACGCTGAGACGCTGGACAATGGCGCCTCCGGACAGGCGCTGACGTTGGACGACTCGACTGTGACGGCGCGACAGGCCGGTCAGTCTCGGCGGTCGATCTGCTCGAGAAGCGTGTCGTTGCCAATGTGCCGGCCGTAGGCGCTGTACCAGACCATCACTCGGTCGTCATCGTGCATCGTGGCATGGTGCTCGACGCGTCGGTGGGCGGAGCTTTCATCGAGCCAACCACGTGGAGATCGCCGGACCTCGCTGGCCCCAGCGCTCGTATCCATCGGCGATGGCGTCAGCCAGCCGTGCCCGTCTGACGGTGAGCGTCGTGCATGATCGCCTGCGTGGACCTTCTCGAGCTGATGCGCTTGGAGCAGCACGGACCGGACACGTACGTCGGCGTCGGCCCGCGCTATCCGTGGGGTGGGCTGTATGGCGGTCAGATCGTCGCTCAGGCTTTGCATGCCGCGGCAGCGACTGCCCCAGACGGCTCGATGCCGCACTCGTGCCACGCGTACTTCATCCGCCGGGGCGACGCCGACGAACCGATCCGCTTCGAGGTGCAACGCCTCCGCGACGGCCGCACCTACAGCACCCGAGACGTGGTCGCCCGCCAATCGAGCGGGGCGATCCTCGGCCTTTCGGCCAGCTTCGCCCGCCCGGACGAGTCCGGCGTGGACGTGCAGCTCGCCACGATGCCGGACGTGGCGCCGCCCGTCAGGCTCGCCGACCGATCGTGGACCGACGTGTTCGAGCGACGCGACGGGCCATTCGGCCCGGGAACGGCGACGGCGTGGTTCCGCTTCCCCGGCGACGTACCCGACGATCCGTTGATCGGGGCCTGCGGGCTGGCGTTCGCCTCCGACGACCTGCCGTCGGAGGCCGCCCAGACGCTCCATCCCGACGTGGGCGGGCCGATCGGCGGCGGGCAGCCCTTCGAGCTTTACACCGGCACGAGCCTGGATCACGCGATCTGGTTCCACCGGCGGGTGCTGGCCGGGTCGTGGCAGCTGCACACGGTCAGCTGCGTCGGTCTGCTCGGCAGCCGAGGGCTCGCCATCGGCGCTGTCTTCGACATCGACGGCCGGCAGATCGCCAGCTTCACACAAGAGGTGCTCGTCCGACGTCGACGCTGAGCCCGGCTCGCGGTCGGGTCACGCTCGGCGATGATCGGGCGACGCCGACGTGCGGACGTCATCGATCGCGCTCACTCGCATCTGGTCGGTGAGCTCGGTATCGCCCGCCGATGGCGGAGTCAGAGGATGGCGCCGGCGTTCTTGAGGTCGGTGATCACATCCCAGTCGTAACCAAGCTCGAGGAGGATCTCCTCGGTGTGCTGGCCCAGCTCCGGGATCTCGGCACCCGGCGACCAAGACGTCGTGCCGAAGTCGACGGGTGTCGCCACCACGGAGCGGTCGTCGCCATCGCCGCTCGCGACGAAGCAGCCTGCGGCGGCTGCCTGGCGGTCGTCCACGAGCTCGTCGATCGACTGCACCGGCGCCCACCAGACGCCTTCCCGATCGAACGCCTCGGTCCACTCGACGGCGGGACGGGCGGCGAAGGCCTCGTCGAGGATCTCGACGAGGGCGGCTGCGTTGGCCACGCGGGCGAAGAGGTCGACGAAGCGCGCGTCCTCGGCCAGGTCGGGCCGCTCGATGGCGCGCAGCAGGTACGGCCAGTGGCGGTCACCCTCCAGCCCGAGGAGCCAGAAGCGACGGCCGTCGGCACCGCCGTAGTCGACGATCAGCGGGTTGGGCGAGGTGGTCCTGGTCAGCGGCACCGTCGGCAGGCCGGTGCGCAGGGCGATGCTGGCGTCCCAGCCCAGCATGTAGGCGCCGATGCGCAGCAGCGAGGTGCTGACCAGCTGGCCCTTGCCGGTGCGCTCCCGGACGAACAACGCCGCGGCGACCCCGCCGGCGGCCGCCATGGCGGTCATGTGGTCGCCCATGCCGCCGCGCTGATAGGGCAGCGACGACCCCTCGGGCGTGAGCGCGGCGGCGACACCGGCGCGCGACCAGAACGCACCGACGTCGTACGCCGCCCGGTTGCGCTCGTCGCCGGCGAGACCGAGGCCGGTCACGCTGGCGTACACCAGCTCGGGCGTGCGGGCGAGCAGCGTGGCGTGGTCGAGACCGGCTCGCTCGAGCGCGTCGACCCGGAGGTTCGTGACGAAGACGTCGGCCCGGTCGATCAGGTCGAACAGGACGGACCGTCCCCGTTCGGAGCCGTAGTCGAGGCTGATCGAGCGCTTGCCTCGGTTGTCGAGGTCGAACGGCGGGTTGACGTCCTGGCCCAAGGCCAGGCGGAAGTAGGCGGCGATGCCGCGAAACGGGTCGCCGGTCAACGGCTCCACCTTGACCACCTCGGCGCCCCAGTCCGCGAGGATGCCCCCACAGCCCGGTCCCGCCACCCAGAAGCCGAGTTCCACGACCCGGATCCCCTCCATCGGACCAGTCACGCCAAACCCCCTCGCTCCTGAGACCGGACCGAATGTACGGCAGCTCGCGGGCCTCGGCCAGCTCTGCATGGAGGACGGCCGGCTTCACCTCTCCAAGGCGAGCGCCGGCTCGCTCGCGTCGGTGTGATCGTCGTCGGTGGTGTCGAGGTCGGCGAAGTTGAGCTGAGCCAAGTCGGCGGCCAGCTTGCCGCGCACCCAACCGGCGAGGTCGGAGCCGCCGCGCACCACGTCGGAGCCCAACTCACCGAACATCGCCGCCACGGCGTCGTCGACGGCGTCGTGGCGGTCGACCAACACGGGCAGCAGGGAGTGCTCGTGCTCGGCGGCGGCACCACGCTCCACGGCGGCGTTGATCTCCTCCAGCCGCTGGTCGATCCGCCGCGCGAACGACATCAGGAACGACGAGCGGAACGACCGGCTGCGGGTGTGGGCACCCGGTGCCGCCTTCGCTCCCTCCGCCTGCAGCACCGCCTGCGACTGCACGAGCAGCGAGGTGAACAGCAGTTCGGCCGCGGCGACGTCCGAGGCGAACCCGACCACCGACACCAAACCGTAGTGAACGTGATGGACGGCGCGGCACCGCGAGCGCATCGCCACCTGGTGCAGCAGCCGCGCCTTGATCTCGGCGTACGGGTCGTCGATCGGCAGGCGGATCGTGATCGGGCGTTCGTCGCGGCCGGAGCTCGCCCACAGCAGGGTGGTGTCGATGGCATGGCGGGCCATCAGCTCTTGCGCCTTGGCGGTGAACGCCGCGGCCTCGGCGTCGAACGTCGTCGACTCGGCCTGGGCCAGCAGAGCGCGCACCTTGACCAGCACGGGATCGTCGACGTCGGCATGCCCTGCTGTGCCTCGCTGTGCCCGCTGTGCCCCGCTGTGCCCCGCTGTGCCTCGGCGGTCCATCCGCCGGACAGCGATGGCTTCACATCGCCGCCGTCGCGGTGGGCTTGGCAGACTGGCCGGGCTGTTCGAGCCTGGGAGGGCACGCCGATGGACGCCGATCTGATCATCCGTGGCGGCACGGTCGTCGATGGGACGGGGGCCGCGGCGAGGCGCGCCGACGTGGCGATCGCCGGCGATCGCATCGTCGCGGTCGAAGATTGCGTCGACGCCCGTGCCGCCCGTGAGATCGACGCCGAGGGCCGGGTCGTCACACCCGGGTTCGTCGACGTGCACACGCATCTCGATGCCCAGCTCGGTTGGGATCCGCTGCCGACGTCATCGTGCTGGCACGGGATCACGAGCGTGGTGCTGGGCAACTGCGGCGTGACGTTCGCGCCGGTCGGCCCCGGTCAGCGCGAGTTCCTCGCCGAGATGATGGAGAGCGTGGAGGACATCCCGCGGCGGGCGATCCTCGAGGGTCTGCCGTGGGACTGGACGTCGTACGGCGACTACCTCGACTGGCTCGACCGCACGCCGAAGGGCATCAACGCCGGCGGGCTCGTCGGCCACTGCGCGCTGCGCGTCGCCGCGATGGGCGAACGCTCGATGGTCGAGGGCTCGGGCACGGCTGAGGACATCGCCCAGATGTGCGAGATGGCCGAGGAGGCGGTGCGATCCGGCGCGCTCGGGATCTCGACCAGCCGCACCCTCGGCCACGTGGTCCCCGACGGACGACCCGTCCCAGGCACGTGGGCGGGGCCCGACGAGTTGCTCGCCTTCGCCGACGTGCTGCGGCGCACCGGGTGCGGCGTGTTCGAAGGAGCGATGCGGCTCGGGGAGCGTGACGACGAGGCGCTGACGAACACCCGCGCTGAGGTCGCCGTGATGGGTGAGATCAGCCGTCGGTCCGGCCGGCCCGTGAGCTACGGCCTGGTGCAGTCGAACCGGCGGCCCGATCTGTACGCGCAGATCATCGAGCTCACCAAGCAGGAGAACGGGCGCGGGGCGATGGTGCGGCCGCAGACGACCGCTCGGGGCATCGGCATCCTGTTCGGTCTGTTCAACCGGACGCCGTGGGACCGGACGCCCGCCTTCCGTGATCTCCACGCGTTGGCGCCGCCAGAGCGGCTGGCCGCGATTGGCGACCCCGAGTGGCGTTCCCGGCTGATCGCCGACGGCGCAACAGCCCGCTTGATGCTCGGGCCCGACATGACCTTCGTGCTCCCTGACGGCCCAGCGCGCTATGACTGCCGCGGCGAGGACTCCCTCGCCGCTCACGCGGCGCGGCGGGACGTGAGCCCGGTCGAAGCGTTCC
This sequence comes from uncultured Acidimicrobiia bacterium, assembly GCA_963841465.1. Taxonomy (GTDB): domain Bacteria; phylum Actinomycetota; class Acidimicrobiia; order Acidimicrobiales; family Ilumatobacteraceae; genus JALZMG01. Next base: position 83,902 of record CAWJCQ010000003.1, read on the forward strand.
TCGACCTCGCGATCGAGAGCGACGGCAAGGTCAACCTCAACATGCCGCTGCTCAACCAGCGCCTCGACGCGGTCGAAACGATGCTCGACGACGACCTCGTCACCCTCGGCCTGGCGGACGCCGGCGCCCATGTCGGCCAGATCATGGACACCAGCCAGCCGACCTTCCTGCTGACCTACTGGGTGCGCGAACGGCAACGCTGGACGATCGAAGAGGCGGTGCGCCGGCTGACCACCGACACGGCCGAGCTGTTCGGGTTCACCGACCGAGGTGCCCTGCGTGCCGGCGCCTACGCCGATGTGAACGTGATCGACGTCGACAACCTCACCTTGCCGCAGCCGGAGTTCGTGCACGATCTGCCCAACGGTGCCGGCCGCTACATCCAAGGCTCGAGCGGCTACGACTACACGATCGTGAACGGCGAGGTGTTCATGGATCACGGTGCGCACACCGGCTCGCTGGCCGGGCGGGTCGTCCGCGCGCACCCCTGACCGGCCGGTCGTCAGACCGGCGTCGCGTTGGCGACGGGAACGCCGAAGGTCTCGCACCAGATGAGTACAGTCCACGGTGCGGCCTGGATCGGCACCTCGTCGGGGACGACGTAGTACTGGGTGCCTTGGTTGCCGCGGAGGTCGTCGAGGCGGATGCCGTCGGCGCGATCCTGTCGGTTGGCACCGCGCACCACGAAGACGTCGTAGTTGGGGCCGGGCTGGATGTCGAACATCTCGAGCCCGACGATCTGGCGGCCGTCCGGCGTGCGGTACAACGAGACGACGCCGGCGGCGCGGTGGTCGATGCCCTCGAGCATCCCGGTGCGCAGCCGCACGGGCGACCCGTGGTCAGCTGTCGCGACAGCGACGGGGAACGCTTCGACGACGCGCTCGTTGTGGTAGGCCGGGAAGACGACGACGGCCAGGATCGCGACGGCGGCGGCGGCGAACAGGATCGTGCGGAGCAGGCGTCCCCGCCGGAATCGGGCGAGGACGAGTCGGGCGGCGATCCAGCCGACCGCGGTGACCGCCATGATGACGATCGCGCGGCCGCTGTGGAAGGCGCTGAGCGCGGCGTTGCGTTCGGTGACGAAGAACGTCGCCAGGCCGACGAACAGGGCGGCCTCGGGCAGCAACTCCCACCAGCGGACCTTCCCGACGGCCTTCGCCAACGACGCTCGCAGGTGGAGGGCGGCCATGTGGTGCTGTCTCACCGACGCCGTCGGCGTTACACATGCCGGCCGCTGCCGCGATGTCACGCAGTAATGTCGTCGCGGGTGCGGGCCTACAAGTTCCTCGACGCCGGGCAGTGCTCACCGTTCACCGCGACGCCGTGGCGGGCCGGCGAGTGGGTCGATGCGGGTTCGGCGCAGCCGTGCCACGTCGGCGTGCACGGCTGCCTGGCGGCGGACGTGAGCTGGTGGCTGGCAGCGACGATGTGGGAGATCGAGCTCGACGGTGAGGTCGTGGCGACGCGCCACAAGGTGGTCGGGCCACGCGGCCGGCTGGTCCGTCCCGTCGCTGGCTACGACACGGCCGTGCGCGAGCTCGGCGAGCTGGGTGCCTGGCGTTCCCGTGACCGAGCGGTCGCCGCGCTCCGGGCGAGCGGTGGGGACGGCCTTGCCGATCGGTTCGCCGAGGCGGCCACGCTGGAGGTGCTGGCCGCGCTCGGCGAGGCCGACGAGTCGTCGTGGGCCGGCACCGCGGCAGCCCTCGCCGCCGACGGCGCCCACTTCGCCCTGCACGGCGACAACGCCCAGTCGCCGTTCGTCGCCGCCTGCTCGGCCGGTCATGACCGCGCCGGTGCCGCGGGCGACCGGGATGCCTACGACGCCGGGTACGCCGCCGAGCGGGTGTTCCAGTCCGGCTGGTTGACCGAGCGGCTGTCGTTGGCCTGATCGCAGCGCGACACACGATCGCCCACGGTGATGTAACGGATCGCCCGCGTCGACGGACCGTCACACACGTGGCGGCGCACCGGGCGCCGCCACGACACCAGGGGAGGGCCCGATGTCCATTCGTCCTCGTCGCTCGACGGTACGCCGGCTCGGCGCGGCGGCCGCCGGCGCCGCGTCGATCGTCCTCGTCGCCGGTGGTGGCGCCGGCGCCGATGTGCGCTGCCGTGAGCTCAGCGGCCGCTACAGCGAACACCTCGTGACCGACGGCTGCACGTCGCCGGTCGGGTTGTGCATCGCCGCTCGTTACACGGCGGGGCCGTTGCACGGGACGTTCAGCGGGGCGGCCAGCTCGCTGGTGCCGACCGCCGACACCCCGACGACCGGCGTGGTGCTGTTCACGACCGACTCGGTCGCCGACGTCACCGCGTGGGATCAGCGTGGCACCCTGCTCATCAAGAACGCCGGCGCTGTCCAAACCACTGGGCGCGGCGAGATCGTCGACCTCCAGACGATCGTCGGCGGCACCGGCGACCTGGCCGGCGCCACCGGGGCGATCCGTGCCAGCGGCACGTTCGACCCGGTTCTCGGCGTGGGCACGTCGGAGTTCGAAGGCACCGTCTGCTTGGCCTGAACCGGCCTGAACCCGTCGGTGGCGGTCAGCCGCCGCTGACCGCACGGAACGCCGCCAACAGCGCTGCGCGCGCCGGCGCTGGCGGCGCGTCGCGCCTGCGCCCCGCCTCGCTGGCGAGCACGGCGCTGGTCGCCCGCAGCTGGATCAGGTACTCGGTGCAGTGCGGGCAGATCACCAGGTGCTCTTCGAGCAGCAGCATGGCGTCGTCGTCGAGGGCACCCTCCATCCAGTCGGTGACCGACTCGACGAACTCGACGCAGCGCATGTCCGGCTGGGCCATCAGTGGACCCCCATCACCGTCGGCAGACCGCGCTCGAGCGCGGCGCGGGCCTTGCTGCGGGCCCGGTGCAGCAGCACCCGCTGATTGGCCTCGGACAGCTCGAGCAGCTCGCAGACCTCGGCCGCACTCAGGCCCTGCACGTCACGCAGGTCGAGCACGGTGCGCTGCGCCGGCGGCAGCCCGTCGATCGCCACCCGCAACTCGTCGCCGAGCTCGGCGGCCAGCACGCTCGCCTCCGGCAGGTGCTCCGCCGACGGCGGAGAGGACCAGTACCCGGCCCAGCGACCCTCCGAGGCGAACCGGTCCGGGTCGACCGCCGGCTCGTCCTCGTCCAGGCCGAGCGTCAGCGCCGAGAACGGCCGGCTCCGACCCTCGCGCTGGCCACGGGTGCGCGCGCGATTGACGAGGATGCGGAACATCCACGTCTTCAGCGACGACCTGCCTTCGAAGCGCCCGATCCCTTGGATCACCCCCAGGAACGTCTCCTGGACGACGTCCTCGGCGGCCTCCTTGGTCGCCACATACTGGCGGGCGACGCGTTGCATCACGCCGTAGTAGCGGTCGACGAGATCGCCGAACGCCACCTCGTCCCCCGCGCGCAGGGCCGCGACCAGCAGGGCCTCGTCACCGCCCGCATCGAGCACCGCGGGAGAGGGCGCCTGCTGGGCCTCGCCGTCCACCGGGGCGTCACGGTAGCCGGAGGCGACGGGCGGCGCGGCCGGCGGCGAGCTGGGTGGGCGGGCACCGTGATGTCGGTCACCGCGTGAAACGGCGGGCGGTCTCGTCAGACTGGGACGACGTGGGTCTGATCACGCGGTACCGGCGAACGCGCCAACGGCGCCGTCTCGTGAGCATGTGCCAGGCCGCGGTCGAGCTGATGACCGACTACCTGGAGGGCGCGCTCAGCCCGAGGAAGCGGGCCCGCTTCGAGCGGCACCTCGACCGGTGCCCGCCCTGTGCCCGCCTCCTCGACCAGGTGCGCACGACGAGCGAGGTCCTCGCCCTGCTCGGCCCCGAGGGGCTCGAACCTGAGGTTCGAGAACGTCTGGTCGCGCTGTACCGGGCGCGATGAGTTCTCCGCGTCGAGAACGTCTGACGCACATGTCCATGTTGGTCCTGGTCGGCACGACCAAGGGGTTGTTCACTCTTCGCGCGGATGACGGCCGGACGGCGTTCGAGCTGACCGGCCCCAGCTTCGCCGGCGAGGAGGTGTACGCCGTGAGCATCGACTCCCGGTCCGGCGCGACGCGGCTGTTCACCGGGTCGGTCAGCAACCACTGGGGACCGGTGCTGCGGCGTTCCGACGACCTCGGGGCGACGTGGACCGAGGCCGAACAGGCGGCGCTGCGGTTCCCGGAGGGCACCGATGCGTCGCTCGCACGGATCTGGCAGCTGGCGGGTGGTCCGGACGAGGAGCCGGACGTCCTCTACGCCGGTGTCGAGCCCGCCGCGCTGTTCCGCAGCGACGACGGCGGACGAAACTTCTCCCTGGTCAAGGGTCTGTGGGACCACCCGCACCGCCCCCAGTGGGAGCCGGGAGGCGGTGGTCTGTGCCTGCATACCGTGCTCGTCCACCCCGACGCCCCGGACCGTCTGCTGATCGCCATCTCGGCGGCCGGGGTGTACCGATCCGACGACGGCGGAGCGTCGTGGCAGGCGAGCAATCGTGGGATCGTCGTGGACTTCGTGCCCGACGGGGAAGCGCTGGAGTTCGGCCAGTGCGTGCACAAGGTGGCGCGTGACGCGGCCGACCCAGATCGGCTCTACCTCCAGCACCACGGCGGGATCTACCGCAGCGACGACGGCGGCGCGTCGTGGACGCCGATGACGGGGATCGCCGGGATGGACTTCGGCTTCCCGGTCGTGGCCCACCCGACGCGAGCCTCGACCGCCTACCTCCTGCCGCTCGAGAGCGACGGGTACCGCTGCACGCCCGACGGGCGCTGCACCGTGTGGCGGACCACCGACGCCGGGGCGACGTGGGAGCCGCTCACGGCCGGGCTCCCCCAGCGCGACGCCCACCTCACCGTCCTCCGCGACGGGTTCACCACCGACGGCCGGGATCCCGCCGGGCTGTACTTCGGCACCCGCACCGGTGAGGTCTACGCGTCAACCGACGACGGCGACTCGTGGCGGCTCCTCGCCCAGCACCTGCCCCCGGTCATGTCCGTGCGTGCCGCGCCGGTCGTGACCTGACCGCGATGGACGTCCGTGTGCGCGTCCCGGCCCAGCTCCGGGATCTCGTCGCCGGCGCCGCCGTCGTCGAGGTCACCGTCGACGACGGCGCCGCCCGGACGACGACGGTGGCCACGGTGCTGGATGCGTTGGCCGCCGAGCACCCGTCACTCGAACGACGGATCCGCGACGAACAGGGTCGCACCCGCCCGCACGTCAACCTGTTCGTCGACGCCGACAACGTGCGCGACCGGTGCGGCCCGGCCACGCCGATCCGCGCCGGCGAGGAGCTGTCGCTCATCCCGGCCGTGTCGGGAGGCTGACTGCCGGGCTCCAGTTCCACGATCGGTACATTGCGGGCGATGCCGGCGGATGCTGCGGCGCCCGTGTTCTTCTTCGACCGGATCGTGCCGGACGGAGTGGCCGAGCTGGTGGAGGGCCGCGCCGTCATCGTCGGCCCCGACGACGCCGAGCTCGCCGGCGCCGACGTCGTGATCGCCGGGAGCCGCATCTGGGACGGCCCGACGATCGACCTCGCGCCACGGCTGCGGGTGATCTCCCGCACTGGGGTCGGGTACGACACCGTCGACGTCGCCGCGGCGACGGATCGGGGCGTCGCCGTCTGCTTCGCACCGGACGCGCCGACGGTCTCGACGGCCGAGCACACCATCGCCTTGCTGCTGGCGATGACCAAGGACCTCGACGGCTGGGCGCACCGCGCCGCGTTCCAGCCTGGTGTGCCGCCCGGGCTCGAGCTCGACGGGCGCACGCTCGGGCTGTTCGGGTGCGGTCGCATCGCTCGACGCGTCGCCGCCGTCGCCCGGGCGCTCGGCATGCACGTCATCGCCCACGACCCCTTCGTCAACGCCGACACCGCCGACGTCGCCGACGTCGCGTTCGTCGCGGCGGACGAGCTGTGGCGGCGGTCTGACGTCGTCAGCCTGCACGCCCCGGCCACGCCGTTCACGTACCACGTCGTCGACGCCGCCGCGCTCGCCGCGATGCAACCCGGATCGTTCCTCCTCAACTGCGCCCGCGGCAGCCTCGTCGACCACGACTCGCTGCTCGACGCACTCGAGCGCGGGCACCTCGCCGGCGCCGGGCTCGACGTCACCGAGCCCGAGCCGCTGCCGGCCGACCACCCGTTGCGGCGCCTGCCCAGGGTCGTGATCACGCCGCACATCGCGTCGCAGACCGCTGTTGGCCGGCTGCGGCTCTACGCCCACGCCATCGACAACGCCTTTGCCGCGCTCGCCGGTGAGCGCGGCTGCCTGGTTCCGGAGCAGTGCACGCCGGCGGGAAGGAGCATGCCATGACGACGTTGCGGGAGCGCTGGGCCGCGGGGACGCCAACGCTCGGGGCGTGGCTGTCGATTCCTTCGACCGTCGTCGCCGAGGCAACCGCGCGCACAGGCTTCGACTACGTGTGCGTCGACCTGCAACACGGCGCCCTCGACTACGCCGACGCCGTCGGCCTGTTCCAGGCGATCCTCGTCGCCGGCTCCACGCCGATCACGCGGGTGCCGTGGAACGAACCAGGTGTCGTCGGCAAGGTGCTCGACGCCGGTGCCGAAGCCGTGATCGTGCCGATGGTCAACAGCGCGGCCGAGGCCGCCGCGGTCGTGCGGGCGGCGCGGTACCCGCCGTCGGGGGCGCGGAGCTTCGGGCCGATCGTCGCCGGCCTGCGGCGGGGCGACTACGCCGTCACCGCCAACGACGTCATCGCGGTCATCCCGATGATCGAGACCGCGGAGGCCCTGGCCCACCTCGACGACATCCTGTCGGTCCCGGGCGTCGACGCCATCTACGTCGGTCCCGCCGACCTCTCGCTCAGCCTCGGCCTCCCACCCGGCAACAACGACGACGACGCCTCGTTCCGCGAGGCGCTCGACGCGATCGTCGCAGGCTGCCGCCGTCATGGTGTCGTCCCAGGCATCCATGCCTCCGGTGCCCTCACCCCCCGCCGGCTCGAGCAGGGCTTCGTGATGATCACCGTGACCGCCGACGCCGTCGCCATGCGGATCGGTCTCGTCGGCGAGATGGCACGCGCCCGCGAGACGAACCCGACAAGCGGCAAGGGCGGCAAGGACAAGCTCTACTGACGACGTGGCGACACCGCGAGCAAGGATGAGGCGCATGCGTGAAGGGCCCTATCAGCAGATCCTGGCCGAGGACGACGGCACCGTCGCCGTGCTCACCATCAACCGTCCCGAACAGATGAACGCGTGGACGTGGCGAGTGGGGCGGGAGCTCGCCCACGCGATCGCCCACTACGACGCCCGCGACGAGATCCGGGCGATCGTCGTCACCGGAGCCGGGCGGGCGTTCTGCGCCGGCGCCGACCTCGGTGCCGGCGGCGACACGTTCCAGGGCGGCGGATCGGCGACCGGGAACCGCGGCGAGGTGGCCGAGGAGTTGTCGCTGCCGCACGACAAGCGCCCCTTCGAGCTGGGAACGCCGATCATCGCGGCGATGAACGGTCCGGCGGTTGGCGTCGGCATGACGATGGTCATGGAGTACGACATCCGCATCGCCGCCGAGGACGCCAGGTACGGCTTCGTGTTCAACCGGCGCGGCGTGGTGCCGGAGGTCAACAGCCAGTGGCTGGTGCCGCGGCTGATCGGCCTCTCCCGCGGCCTCGAGCTGCTGCTGACCGGCCGCCTCTTCCGCGGTGCCGACGGAGCGGCCTGGGGGCTGTTCAGCGCCGCCCACCCCGCCGGCGAGGTGCTCAATGCAGCGCTCGACGTTGCCCGCGACATCGCCGTCAACGTCGCCCCGGTGTCGGCGGCGATCGTCAAGCGCAACGTCTACCTCGGCGCCGGCGAGCCCGACCCCGAGGTCGCGCACGCACGCGAGAACGAGCTGTTCGGCTGGACCGCCCGGCAGCTCGACGCCCGCGAGGGCCCGACGGCGTTCGTCGAGAAGCGCGACCCCGCCTGGAAGCTGCGCAAGCACGCCGACTTCCCAGAGGAGCTGTTCGGCTGAACTCGTCCGGCGAAAGGCAAAGCCTTTCGCCGTCGGGGGCAAGCAGTGCTTCGGCGGAGCCTCTGCCCCCGAACAGCCGGCAAGGACGCAGCCCGTGCTGGCGCCGTTCATCCTCGGCGAGCTTCGCACGCCGGCCCGTCGGCATGTCACGTGCGAAGCTCCGCTGATGGCACCAGTACCGACGGGCGGCGTGATCGCGGTGACGGGTGCGGCCGGGTTCATCGGCGGCCACGTCGTCCAGGGGCTCCTCGATCGTGGGTACCGAGTGCGGGCCTGCGTCCGCAACGTCGACGACGACACGCGGGTCGGCTTCCTCAAGGCGATGAACCCGTACGTCTCCGGTCGCCTGACGCTGCACCGCGCCGACCTCGACGAGCCGGGCTGCTTCGACGACATCTACCGCGGCTGCGACGGCGTCGCCCACGTCTCCCACGTCAGCACCTACGACGACCCTGACTATGTGCGCCGGACGTGCGACCACATCATCGCCAGCGTCGAGTCGTCCGGCTCGGTCCGCCGCGTCGTCGTGACGTCGAGCCTCGCCGCGATCATCTCCGAGGCCGACATCACCGAGCTGGTCCGGCGACCGATCGTCGACGAGGACCGCGAGCCGGACGAGGCCAACCCGAAACGAACGCCTGAGCGCGGGCAGGGCTACTCGATCGGGAAGCTGATCGCCCAGCACGCCTTCTCCAACGCCGCGACGGCGAGTGGTCGGTGGGATGCGATCACGGTCTGCCCCGCCGACAACGTCGGCCCGATCCTCTCCGCCCACCACAAGGACGGCGGGCCGTGGCAGCACCTCATCGAACGGATGCTGGAGGGGCGCTGCGAGATCTTCCAGGGCACCGGCCCCTACCGCCCGTGGATGACCGTCGACGTGCGCGACACCGCGACGTGCCACATCGGGCTGATGGAGAGCGACAACGTCGCCAACGGCGAGCGCTACCTCGCCTTTTCCACCGAGACCCGCGACTACGAGGACATCTGCACGTCGATCAACCGGCTGCTGCCCGAGCTGCGCCACGACCCTGGCCCGGTCGCCGACCGCTCGCCGGAGCGCTGGAAGGCCCGCGAGGCCGAGTTCCGTTCGATCTGGGCGGGACTGACGCTGCGCAACGAACGCATCCGTGCCGTCGTGCCGATCACGTTCCGGCCGCTCGACGACTCGATCCGCGACTGCGTCGAGTCACTGCTCGCCGTCGGCCACGTCATCCCGAACCGCCGCTCCGACTGAGGGATTCGACTCCCGCCCAGTTGCATCGCATCCTGCCAGGCGCTAGCGCGGGGGCGATGTGCTTCTCGCCGCAGGCGGATCTCGTCGGCGGCGTCGTGGTGACCGCGATCGGGATCGACGGGTTGCGTCACGTCCGCAGCCGCGCCGAGCTCCCGCTCGCCTCGCTGCCGATCCTGTTCGGCGCCCACCAGCTCGTCGAGACGTTCGTGTGGTGGCAGCTCCAGGGCCACGTCAGCGAAGGGCTCGGAACGGCCGCGACATGGACGTACCTCGTGATCGCGCTGGTGGTACTGCCGCCGGGCGTGCCGCTCGCGATCCGCGCGATCGAGCCGACGTTCGCGCGTCGTGCGCTGATCGTGCCGTTCATCGTGATCGGCGGGGCGGTGGCTGCCACGCTGATGGTCAGCATGGTGCGCCATGGGATCGCCGCCACGCTGGACACCCACCACCTCGTCTACCACGTCGAGGTGCCGACCGGAGGCGTCCTCGTCACGGCGTACGTCATCGCCACGTGCGGATCACTGCTGGTCTCCGGCTACCGCCACACCGTCTGGTTCGGCGCCGTCAACCTGCCCGTGGTCGGGTTGCTCGCGGTGGCCGAGCGCAACGGCCTCGCCTCGCTGTGGTGCGCCTGGGCGGCGGTGACGAGCGTGATGATCTCCGCCCATCTGCGCCATCGGCGGTGGAGCGGTCGCTGGCGCAGCCTCGCCGCGTCGAGGTGATCGCGACGCGTCACATGTCGTGGGTGACCTCACCCAGGATCAGCTCGGGTTGCCGGTTGGTGTAGTTGGCGACGTCACCCATGATCTCGGCGCCGTGCGCGCCCATCGCCGCGTTGAACGCGTCCATGCTGTCGATCATCACCCAGCCGATGGCGACGTGCTTGTCCGTCGTCACCCTCGCCGCCCCCCAGCGGCGGCAGCCGTCGCCCAGCGCCGTGGCGAGCATCGGCATGTGCGACGACGTGTAATAGTCCATGTCGAACGTGGCGTCGTCCGTCTTCGGATACAGGATGATCATGCAGATCATCGGGGCAGTTTGACAGACCGGTCGCGCCCACCGGCCGGCGCTGGGAAGGGTGCGGCAGACCTGGAAAGTATGGTTGACCGCAATGCGTAGTATCGTGCGCAGCCCAGGTGAGATCCGGTTCGCCGGAAGGAGGGGTGATGAGCCCATCGCCACTGTGTGACCCAATGCTGCCGCTTCCGCGAGGCCTCGTGCCCGCCGGTGACGGGCATCCGGTGTTCGTGCTTCCAGGCCTGTTGGCCAGCGACCGGTCGACGTTCGTGCTGCGCGAATCCTTGCGAGCGCACGGCTATCACGCCTCCGGCTGGCGGCTCGGCCGCAACTTCGGACCGTCCAACGCCACCGTCGCCGGGATGCTCGCCGGCCTGGAGGAGCTTCACCGCGCCGACGGCAGGCGCGTATCGATCATCGGCTGGAGCCTCGGTGGGATCTACGCCCGCTGGCTGGCGCGCAGCCGACCCGGGCTCGTCCGCCAGGTCATCACACTGGCCAGCCCGTTCCGGATGGAGGACAGCGAACCCACCCCCGTTCGCGCGGTGTGGGAGGAGGTCGAGGAGCTCGCCGGCGACTTCGACGTCATCTCGACGCCGGAGTCGCTCCAGCCGCCGCTGCGCGTGCCCGCCACATCGCTCTACACGCGGGCCGACGGTGTCGTGCCCTGGCGGCTGTGCCTCGACGACACCGGCCCGCGGGCTGCCAACCCGCGGGCGGAGAACATCGAGGTCTACGGCACCCACGTCGGCATCGGGTTCAACCCGGCGGCACTGTTCGCCGTGGTCGACCGCCTCGCCCAACCGGACGACGAGTGGCAGCCGTTCGCACCGCCGGCGATGCTGCGCCTGCTCTACCCGGCACTGCTGTCATGGCGACCGGGCGACGTGGCGGCGTGATGAAGCAGCTCAGCGGGCTCGACGCCACCTTCCTCTACATGGAGACGCCCACCACGTACGGCCACGTGAATGGGCTGCTGATCTTCGACCGGCCCAGCCCCGACTTCGATCCGCGGGCTGCGGTGCACGCCAAGTACGCCTCGATGATCGGCGAGCTCGAGCCGATGCGGCGGCGCCTCGTCGAGGTGCCGTTCGGGCTCGACCACCCGTACTGGATCGCCGATCCCGACTTCGATCTCGACTACCACGTGCGCGCCCTGAACCTCGCCCCACCCGGGCGCGTCGACCAGCTCGCCGAACAGGTGTCGCGGATCGTCGCCCGGCCGATGGACCGCACCCGCCCGCTGTGGGAGGTCTACGTCATCGACGGGTTGGAGAGCGGGCGGTGGGCGCTGCTCACCAAGTACCACCACGCCACGATCGACGGGGCGTCGGGTCAGCTGATGCTGGAGATGCTCACGTCGCCGGACCCCGACGCGCCGCCGCCGAGTGCGTCGCCGCCGTGGGAGCCGGAGTCGATCCCCAGCGGTGCCGAGCTGCTGCGGCTGGCGATCGCCAACCTGCTGCGCAATCCGGTCAAGGCGATGCGGCTGCAGGCGCGCATCGTGCGCCAGCTCGCCACCGCCTCAGGTGTTCCCGCCGCGCGCCGCGGGGCCGAGCAGGCGGAGGCGGTGGTCAAGCGGATCGGCGTTCCGGCTGACCGGAGGCGGTCACGGGTGGCGCTGCCGATGACGGGCGCACCGCCCACGCCGTGGAACAAGGCGATCACCCCGCACCGGCGCTTCGCCATGCGGACGTCGTCGCTGGAGAACATCAAGCGCCTCAAGCAGGCCACCGGCGGGACGGTCAACGACGTCGTGATGGCGATCTGTGCCGGCGCGTTGCGCGAGTACCTGCTGCGCCACGACGCCCTTCCGGACCGCCCGCTCCGGGCGATGGTCCCGGTGTCGATCCGCACCGGCGACGAGACCGACCCGTGGACCAACCGGGTGTCGGGCTTCGTCGCTGACCTACCGACGGACTGCGACGACCCGCTGGAGCGCGTCGCGCGCTGCCGCACGGCGATGGACGAGGCGAAGCGTCAGTTCGAGCTGGTGCCCGCGCAGGAGCTGGTCGACATGAACCAGTTCTCCTCGCCGGTGCTCGCCACCGCGGCGACCCGCCTGGCCTCACAGCTGCGTCTCGCCGACCGCATCACCCCGCCCGTGAACCTGGTGATCTCCAACGTTCCCGGCCCGCGCCAGCCGCTGTACCTCGCCGGGGCGATGCTGCGGCACCAGTTCCCGGTCTCGATCGTGACCGAGGGGCAGGGGCTCAACATCACGGTGACCAGCTACCTCGACCGGCTCGACTTCGGCTTCATCGTCGATCGCGAGCTGGTGCCCGACGTGTGGGACCTCGCCGACCTGCACATCGCCGAGATCACCCGCCTCTTCGACGCAACGGGGGCCGAGTGGGCCACACCGCCCGAGCCGCCGGCGCCGCGTCGCGGCCCGGTCACACACCTTGCACCGGCCACGGCGTCGGCCAGGAAGCCGCCGGCGAAGGAGGTGCCGGCGGCGAAGAAGGCGGGGGCCAAGGCGGGGGCCAAGAGGGCGTCGGCCAAGAAGGCGACGGCGAAGACGGCGTCGGTGAAGAAGGCGTCGAGCAAGAAGGTGGGGGCCAGGAAGGCGGCGGCGAAGAAGACCCCGACGAAGCGGCGCCAGGCAGCTCGGAGCTGACGGTGAGCGGGGGGCTCGCCGACCGGCGGTGCCGGGGCGGCTCGCCCCGCTCGACGACGAGCTGGACGCTCGTCGAGTGCTACGTCGATCTGCAGCGTCGCCGACGTGATCGAGCGGATGGCCGCCGCGCACCGCGACTGGTTCGGATCGGACAGGGTGATCGACCTGCCCAAGCCGGTGATGGGCAGCGAGGACTTCGGTCTCCTCGGCCGTCCCGGCGGTGACGCCGATGCGCCGTCGACGATCCCGACGGTTCTGTTTCCCGGGCGGCGCCGGGGCCGATCAGCTGGCCGCGGCGATCGGCGACAGGATGGCTGAGAAGGTCGCCCACCTGCCCAGCAACCACCATCTGGCGATCCGAGTCGGTCCACAACCCACGATCCACACCGGCACGGAGGCGCTCACCGTCGCCGCCCTCTCCTACATGGCGCGCTCGACGCCGTCGCGGCCTCGAGGCGGCGCCGGTGAGGTCGGCCTCGTTGGCCTCGTTGGCCTCGACGTAGCTGCGCAGGACGGCCAGCAGGGCGCTGCGCTGTGCCGACGTGAGGCGGTGGTCGCCGCGGATGGCGTCCTCGGCGCTGATCTGGTCGTCGGGCATCGGCAGCCCCGCGGCGTACAAGATCAGGTGGTCGTGGCGAAGGCCAAGGCCGTCGGCGATTGCCCGCAGCACGCTCAGACTCGGCTCGTGACGGCCGCGCTCGAGCTGGCTCATGTACGTGTCCGAGAGGTCGGCGAGCCGAGCCAGCTCGCGCTGGGACAGCCGGTTGAGGTTGCGCTGGGTCCTGATGAACTCACCGAGCTGGCACAAGTGCTCGCGCCAGAGCGCCTGCCCCGCGGTCACGTTCGCCGCCCGCAGCGCGATGACACGGCACTTCCCAACACGGCTTGCACAATAGTGCGGGAACTTGCGAACGATGCTGTCTGCACCTCCGCTCTTCGTCAACCCGCTCGGGAGCCGTGGGTGACGGCCGCGACGATGCCGGCGCAGCAGGTTCGCACCCACCGGGAGGCCACGTCGAGCGCGTGGGAGGCCCAGTCGGTACCCACCCAGGGCGTGCGGCGAACACCAAGAAATGCTTGACAGTCGTACGTACGTACGATAAGATTGAAGCATGTCGAGCTGCCGGATCCCCGCATTGGTCACTCGGTTGACCTGTGCCGACCCGGCGACATGCGATCGGGTAGCCCTGAGCGGGCTGGTCGCTGCGTCGCAGCAGGTGCGGTCGTGGCGACGCCTTCGACGCCACCGTCGCCACCTGCATGGCCCGGCTCGGTGAACCGCCTGCGGTGTTGGCCGGGCGCCGCTCGCAGCGCGACGCCGAGACGACGGCGCGGCGGGGTGAGGTGTGTGAGTTGCTCCCCGGCCTGCATGAGGCATTGGCCCACGGTGCGGTGTCAGCCGGGCATGCCGACGCCGTCGCCCGCGTCGCCGACACGCTCAATGAGCGGGGTAGGGCCGAGCTGGTCGAGTTGCAGCCGACACTGGTTGAGATCGCCGCAACGTCGACGGTGGAGCAGTTCGCCAAGAAGATGGGTGAGCTCGGCCGGGCCCTGTCTGGTGATGAGGGGGTGTCGCGTCAGGAGTGGCGGCGCCGCCAACGCAGCGTCAAACGGTGGGTGGATCGGGAGAGCGGTCTGTGTCACACCCATCTCAGCTTGGACCCCGCCACCGACGAACAAGTCTCCAAGGCGTTCACCGCCGCCGTCGCCGCCGAACAGGCCGCCGCACCCCGCGACGACGACCGCACCTGGGCACAGCTCCAGGCCGACGCCCTGGTCGGGTTGATCACCGGTGCCCGCGCCCTCAGCCCACGGGTCCCCGAAGTGGTGATGCTGATCGACGAGCGCACCCACCGCGACGGGTTGCACGAGGCGTCGGTGTGCGAGACCGGGTCCGGGCAGCCGGTGCCACCCGCGACGGTGCGACGGGTCGGCTGCGACGCCGACATCGCCCCGATCGTCGTCGACACCGCCGGGGTCGCGGTTGACGTGGGCCGCACCGTGCGCACCACCACCCCCCGCCAGCGCAGCGTGTTGCGGGCGATGCACCGTTCCTGCGTCCACCCCGACTGCACCGTCGGCTTCGACAGCTGCGACATCCACCACGTCACCCCATGGCGGCTCGGCGGGTTCACCGATGTCGACAACCTGGTGCCGCTGTGCACGATCCACCACCACCGGGTCCACGAAGGCGGCTGGACACTGAGCCTGCAACCGGACCGCAGCATCGAGCTGCACCGGCCCGACGGCAGCATCTACCACGCCGGGTCGAGCGTCGACGTCGCCCCTACCGGGATCCGAGCCGACGTCGCCGCCACCCGGGCCGCCCTCGCTGACGCGTTGGAGCAGATCCTCACCCGCAACCGCCACGGCCCACCACCCGCCGCCTGACCGGCGGGCAACCGGGCCGACGACAGAGCAGCAGCCGGATCGCGTCGCATCCCGCACCCACCTCCCGCTTCAAGAGCCCAACCCACGTGCCGCAGCGCGCGGCGGGGCCGCGTCCGCAGCCAGGCCCGCCCCGCCACCGGCCGACTGGCGCAGTGCGCTCGAACCCCGACCGCACCGTCGACGAGTCGCCGCCACGCTGGCCGACGCGGTGGAGCAGATCCTCACCCGAAACCCCTCGGCCGACCACTCGTCGCCTGACCGGCGGCCAACCACGCGAGCTGTCGGACGGCGTCGCAAGTCCCAGCCACCTCCCGCTTCAAGAGCCCAACCAGTGTGCCGCAGTGCGTGGCGTGGTCGCGTCCGCAGCCAAGCACCGTGCCTCGCCCCGCCCGGACCGTCGAGCTCCAGCGGCGTGCGTCGGCGCGGGTACGGAGCGGGCAGCTCCAGACCGGTGGCCTGCAGCTGACCGCCATCGAGCTGTACCGGGCGAATGGCTACGAACCGATCGTCCGGAGCGGTCGCGATGCCGACGTCGATCGTGTCCGCGCGCTTCGCGAGCCGCTGCGCCAACGTCGATCGTGCCCGCGCTACGGTCGTCTCTCCGCGTTCGAGGAGGCTCGATGTCGCACCTGCCGGTCGGCGCTCTTCACCACTTGCGCTTCACGGTCACCGATGTCCCGCGGTCGGTGGCGTTCTACACCGAGGTGCTCGGGTTCCAGCGCGCGGTCGACGGTCCGCCCCCGCCTGAGGATCCCGGGCACGACGCCATCGTCGAGTCCCTGCAGGGCGGCGTCATCTTGATGCACGACGGCATGTTCATCGGCCTTCGACCGGCCGACGACGATCGTGCCGCGGCGGCCGATCGTTTCGATCCGTTCCGGGTCGGGCTCGACCACATCAGCTTCCAGGTCCCGACACGTGCGGACCTCGAAGCGGCGACGACGTTCCTCGACGAGCGCGGCGTGGAGCACGGACCGATCCGCGAGCTGGCGCCGTTGGGTCTGGCGTTCGTCGCCTTCTTCGATCCCGACGGCATCGCCCTCGAGCTCACCGGGCCGATCTCGGATCCTGGCTGATCGCTCCGACGGTCAGCGCGCACGGGCGCCGGGTGCATGATGCTCGTGGACGCGACGAGCACATCGGGAGGCGACGGATGAGCGACACGACCACCACCCTCGGTCCGGAGACACCGGCGGACTGGACCGCGGTCCCGTCACCCGCCGACGCGCTGGTGCTGCAGAACCTCCTGCAGATGTACGGCTTGCTCACCGACCAGGGCCGACGTGACGAGCTCGCCGACCTCTTCACCGACGACGCCGAGTGGGACGGGAACGAGTTCGGCTTCGGGCGCGCCACGGGTCCGACTGCCATCGCTTCCCTCGTCGCCGGACACTTCGACCGCAGCCGGCCGATGGTCCACCTCCCGGGACCCGCGGTGCTCACCACGGCGGCGAGCGACGAGATCCACGGCGTGTGCTGGTGCCTGAACACTCGCTGGACGGGTTCCGAGTTGACGCCAGTGCTCTACTTCTTCTACGAGGACGTGTTCCGCCGCGGCAATCACGGCCGGTGGCAATTCGCCCGCCGGCGGCTGCGCCGTCGCTTCCCGAACGCCTGACGGCCAATCTCGGACTCGGCGTCCGGCCTAATCCGCAACACTCGCGCATGTGGGTGCTCGGATCTGGGTCGCCGACACCGAGCCGAATGAACGGTTCACGCTGTACACGAGGGGCAACGTCGGCGAGGTCTTCCCGCGCGTGATGACCGCCCTCACCGGCACGCACATCGGCGACGCCATCGTCCAGGGACAGACCGACTTCTTCGTAGAGATCGGCGTGCTGCGCCCGCGCGAGCTGGTCGGCCCATCGCCCTTCACCGGGGTGTTCGGCGGCTACCTCTACATGAACGGATCGGCGATGCGGCTGTTCGGTGTGCGCATGCCGGGTATGTCGGTCGCCGATGCCACCGAGCAGATGATGGGCGAGATCCCCGACCTCCCCCCGTACCGGCGGGCGAAGGGCGACCGAAACCTGATCGCGTCGCTCGCGCTCAGCCGCTATGTCATGCGGCTGTTCCGGGATCCCGATCTCGACGCCCTCGACCGGGCTCGTGCTGAGGCCCAGGCATGGCTGGCCACGTTGCCCGATCTGCAGGCGGCGTCCGACGACGAGCTCCTGCGCTGGCTCGACTCGTACCCGTCGCGCCTCGCCGCGAGCATGCGCCGGCTGCTGAGGTTCAGCGCCCTCGCCGGCGCGCCGAGGGGTCTGCTCGACCGCATGCTCGCCCGCCCCGGCATGCCCCCTGGGCTGGCCAACCGCATCGTCGGTGGCACCGGTGATGTCGACTCCGCTCAGCTCGCCCAGCGGCGGTGGGCGATGGGCCGCCTCGTCGCCGACGACCCCGCGCTGACCGCGGTGTTCGACGACGGCCTCGCTGGCATCGGCGCGCGCACAAATGGCACACCCCTCGGGGCGGCGATCGCGCAGT
This sequence comes from uncultured Acidimicrobiia bacterium, assembly GCA_963841465.1. Classification (GTDB taxonomy): domain Bacteria; phylum Actinomycetota; class Acidimicrobiia; order Acidimicrobiales; family Ilumatobacteraceae; genus JALZMG01. Next base: position 101,612 of record CAWJCQ010000003.1, read on the forward strand.
TCGTGGCCAACCACGGCCATCGGGGCAACGACGAGTACGAGCTGGCGACGCCCGCCTGGGTGATGGACCCCACGCCGGTCTTCGCCTCCATCGACCGCCTGCGTCACACCCCACCCGAGCGTGATCCGGCGCTGACCGCCGCTCGCCTCGCCGCCGACGCGAGGGTCGCGCTCGACGAGGCGCTGACCAGCCTGCCGCGGCCACTTCGGCGAATGGCCCGTCGCTGCGCCCACGCGTCGCCGCAGGGCTCGATCGGCCGGAACGAGCCAAGGACATCCTGGTCCTCGAGAACCTCGGCGCCCGCCGCGTGCTCCACGAGCTGGCCCGGCGTGCCGCCCAGCGCGGCGGCCCGGCCGACGTCCGGCTGGCGTTCTGCGTGACTGCCGCCGAGCTGCCCGACTTCGTCGCCCGGCCGGAGGCGTACACCGGGGTGATCGCCGAGCGCGCCGCCCTGCAGCAGTACCTCGACGAGCGGATCCCGCCGCCGTGGTTCGACGGGCAGATCCCCGATCCGACGACGTGGCCACTGCGCCGTAACGCTCGCCCCGCGACCCCGCAAGCTGGGACGACGGTGTGCGGGATTGCCGTGAGCGGGGGCGTGGCGTCGGGGCCGGCGCGGGTGATCCTCGACCCGGCTGACCCACGCGAACTCGATCCGGGCGACGTGCTGGTGTGCCCGATCACCGATCCGTCGTGGACGCCGCTGTTCCTGGGGGCCGCAGCCGTGGTCTGTGACGCCGGCGCCGTCCAGAGCCACGCCGCGATCGTCGCGCCGCGAGCTCGGCATCCCGGCCGTGCTGAGCGTGCCCGGCATCACCGCCGTCGCCGACGGGACGCTGCTCCACGTCGACGGCACCGGCGGCACGGTGGTGATCGGATGAGCCCGCGGCGCGGTTGGTCGGTGGCGTCGGCGTGGGCGCTCGTCGGCCTCGTCTCCTGCAGCGGCGGCGACGACTCGGCGGCCACGACGACCACCACCACCGTCGGAGCCACGACGATCACCGTCGGAGCAACCTCGACGACCTCGACGACCTCGACGACCACAACCACGACGACGCCGGCCACCGCGCCGACGCCAGCCGCGCTGGTCGATCGATCCTGCGACGCGACCACGGGACTGCCGCCCGCGACGTGCTACATCCTCGAAGTACCGGAGCGGCGCGACCTGCCCTCGTCCCGGACGATCCGGCTCTGGGTCGAGGTCGTCACACCCGACGGCACGCCACCCGACGCCGTGCCGATGGTCTGGCTGTCGGGTGGTCCGGGTGACGCCGCATCGGCGGTCCTCGGGCGGGTGGTCGCCAACATCGGCACCACGCGACCGCTCGTCTTCGTCGACCAGCGGGGCACCGGGCGATCCGAACCAAGGCTCGACTGTCACGAGCTCGAGCAACTCTTCCTCGACCCGACCCAGTCGTGGGCGCAGCGCGTCGACGCGGTGCGAGCGATCGCCACGAGCTGTCGCGACCGCCTCGTGGCCGCTGGCATCGACCTGGCCGCGTACAACACCGCCGAGGACGCCGCCGACATCGTCGATCTCCGTCACGCACTCGGCTACGAGCGGTGGCTCGTCTACGGCATCAGCTACGGCGGCCGCCTCGCCCAGCAGGTGCTGCGCCGTGACGAGGCAGGCGTCGCCGGCGTCATCCTCGACAGCTCGATCACCTCCGAACCGCTCGGCCCGTTGTCGTTGGCCGACCGCGCCGACGACGCCATCGCCAGGCTCGCCGCCGCCTGCAGCGCCCAGTCGTCGTGCGCCGGTTCCACTCCGGACCTGCGGGCGACGTTCGACGCGGCCGTGCAGCGCCTGGACGCCGCCCCCTACACGAGCCAGGTTCGCAGCCCCGACGGCGCGGCGCTGGTCGTCAGCGGACAAGAGGTGGTCGCCGGCGTGTTCAACGCCCTGTACGACCGGGATCTGACCGAGCTGCTGCCTGACGCCTTGGCGGCGATCGCTTCCGGCGACAACGGGATCATCGACGCCCTCGCCGCCGAGTTGACCCGCCCAGGCGACACCGCCGCCGGGCTGTTCGCCACGTCGCTGTGCGCCGACGACGCCGCCGGCCTGTCGGACGCCGACCGCACCGTGCTCGCCGACCCCGGTGAGCACGGCAGCCTCCTGCTCAACTGGCCCTGGCCGGTGTGCGACGTGTGGGCCGTGCCGCCGGTGGCCGGCGGGCCGCTGGCGGCGCCGACCAGCGACGTGCCGGTGCTGCTGTTCGAGGGTGGGCTCGACCCCGTGGCGCCGCCGCGGTTCGCCGACATCGTCACCGCTCACCTGAGCCACGCCACCGTCGTCGTCGATCCCGCCGGCGGACACGGCAACGCCTTCGCCAACGCCTGCACGAAGGGCATCTTCGACGCCTTCCTTGCCGACCCCACAGCGCCACTGGACACGTCCTGCGTCGCCGCCCTGCCAGCGCCGTTCGCGGAGTGACCTGGCCGGATTCCCCAACTGTTTGGGGAGACGGCCACATTCTGGCCGTCTGACTGAACAGTTGGCGGAAACGGTCAGCCGCTCGGCGCTCCGAAGGTCTGGCGGATGACGCCGGCGGCTGTTGCGGTGGTGCTGGCGAATTGCTCGGACGAGACCCGGTCGAGGGCGGCCTGGCGCACCGCCCGCAGGGCGTCGTTGACAGTGGCGCGGTCGTCGGCGCCGAGCCAGACGGCCTGGTCCATCGTGTGGTCCGCATCGGCGATGACGCGCTGCATGGGGTCGATGACCCCGGCCTGGATCGTGTCGCCCTCGGCGGCGATGGCCTGGTCGTACTCGATGGTCAGGGCTTGCACGCGGGTGGCGAGGTCGACGGCCTGATTGCGCACGCGCCGGGCCTGCTCCTGCGCCGTGGTCACCGTGCTGCGCCCGATCAGCAGCCCGGCCGCAACACCGACGGTGAGGGCCAACAACGCCGTGACCACGAGCCTCCAGCGGCGCCGGCTCGGGGGGACGTAGCGGACCATCGTCAGGTCGTGGTCAGCTCGGTCGGCCGACGAGGAACGTCTCGTCGCCGCTGGTGACGTGGAGGTCGCCGGCGACGGCGACGGCGTCAGGGCTGAACAGCTCACACACTCGATTGCCGGTGACATGGACGACGGTGGGCCGTAGGGTCACCGGCCCGCGGTAGCGGGTCAGGCGCCGGTAGGTGGCGGCGAGGTCGTCCACGTCAGCCGTCTCGCCCTTGAGCCGGACGATTGGTTCGCCGTAGCGGTCGAGGACGCCAACGTCGGCACCGGACTTGATGACCCAGAACGTGCCGCGCCGCGTGACATCGACGCCCGGCCGCGCCGCGGAGATCGAGCTCCGGTCGGCTACGGGTCGCCCGTCGCCAGCATCGAGCTCGAGCGCGCCCGTGGCGATGGCCCGGATCGTCGCCCGCTCGGGGTGCTCCTCGATGCGGACCTCGATGGTGTCCTCGGCGGCACCGGCGCGGCGGGCCTCCGACTCGACCTGAGCGACCATCGCCCGCACGGTGGCGGCGTCGAGCGTGGTCACCGTTCGCTCGTGCTCGGTGCGGACGTGGGCGAGTGCGTCGCCGATCGACGAGATGACCTCGGCGCCGGCGGGGATGTCGATCGGCAGGTGCAGCATCTCGGCGACGTGGCGGCCGAGCGCACCGGCGCCGCCGCCGACCGCGACCAGGCGCGGCGCGTGCAGGCGCTGACGGTGGATGAGCTCCCACACCACGTCGCACACGGCCTCGCCGCCAGCGGCGAGGACCTCGGCGGCGAGTCGGTCCCCGGCCAGCCCACAACGGCGGCCGGCGAGCTCGAACGCCTGGCGAGCGGCGTCACCTGACCCCTCGGCGTAGTCGCCGGGCTGGACGACGCCGAGGGCGTTGGCGGCGCACGTCACGGTCACCGCCGCCGCGGTGCCGTCGGCGAGGCGAAGGATGATGTGGTCGGCCGGGTCGCCGGGCCGTGGGGCGATCAGGTCGACGGCCGCTCCCTCGAGTTGACCGGGGGCGAGGAAGCAGACGTAGGGGAGGCCGGCAATGTGGGCGCTGCGCGGCCCAACAGCGCGAACGTGGCGGCGGCCGAGGCGGACCATCGAGCCGCCGGCGACACCGACGACGTGGACGTCGATGGCACGCACCGCAGTGGCGTGGCTGGCTACCTTGACGTAGTTGAGCAACGGGAGGCTGCGGCGTACGGCGGCGACGTTGGTCGAGGTGCCGCCGACCTCCAGCACGATGCCATCGACGATGCCAGTTGCGCGCAGGGCACCGGTGACCGATGCCGCCGGTCCCGAATAGAGCGTGCGCACCGGCGCCTCGCGGAACCCGATCAGATCGGTGGCCCCGCCATCCCCGCGCATCACCATCACCGGGGCGGCGAGCCCGGCCTTGGTGACCCCGTCGCTGACGAACTCGGCGGTGCGCGCAGCGATCGGCAGGATCGAGGCGTTGACGGCGGCGGTCACCGTTCGCAGCTCGAGGCCGTAGAGGCCGGAGAGCTCGGTCGACGTGCACACCTGATGCCCGCGCCGCTCGGCGATGTCGGCGACGGCGGTCTCGTTGCGGGCGTCGTCCGGCGCGAACGCCTCGGCCACGCACACGGTGTGGATCGAGCGGGAGCCGAAGCCGTCGAGGATGGTGTCGATCTGGTCGATGGGCAGGCCGTTCGTGACGTCGACGAAGGCGGCATCGGTGGCCAAGCGGTGGCCCGGGGCGAGGTCGATGTCGGCGACCGTGGTGCGACGGCGGGCGTGCTTGAGGTCCGGCTGGCGGCCGAGGCCGATCACGCCGACCGGTTCGACATCGCCCTCCAACAGCGCGTTGACGGCCTGGGTGGTCGAGTGGGTGACCAGCTCGACGCGCTCGGGCCCGACCGCGTCGGCCACCTGGGTGACGGCCTCGACGATGCCCTCGGCGACCCCGTTGGCGGCGTCGTGGCTGGTCGGCAGCACGGACTGGGCGACGATCCGGCCGGATGGCAGCTCGACCGCGACGGCCTTGGTGAACGTGCCGCCGACGTCGACGCCGATCCGCACGCGAGTCACTTGACGGCGCTCGGAGTGGGGGCGACGGGGCGCGGCGGCGCACGCTCCACGGTCGCACGACGAACGTGTAGAGCGCGCCGAGCACGTAGACGCTGGCGAGGACAACCTGCGCGATCACGGTCTGCGCCGTGGGCCAGTAGCCGGTGGCCTGGGAGATGAAGATCGGTGGGCGCGGCCAGTCGAGCTGGCGGTAGCCGACGACGTCGGCGGTCTGCAGGGCGTGGACGGCGTTGCCGAGGAACGCCACCGACGTGGCCATGATCAGGGCGACGGCGACGTTCATGAACTGGCGGATCGGCAGGCGCCGCCCGAGACGGAAGATGGCCCAGGCGACGACGGTGAGGGCGAGCAGGCCGAGCCCGAGCCCGAGCAGCACGTAGCGGCCGAGGCCGGCGCCGAAGGACCACAGCGATTGGTAGAAGAGGGCGGTCTCGAAGCCCTCGCGGTACACCGCGGTGAACCCGACGAGCACCATCGATGCCGCCGAGCCGAGCGAGACGGCGCGCCACAGCCGGGCCCGCACGAACTCCATCCAGCGCTTCTGCTCCAGCCGCGCCACCAGCCAGAACGAGACGTAGATCAGCACGGCCACAGCGACGAGCGCGGTGACCGCCTCGAGCACTTCGATGCTGAACGGCAACACATCGAACAGCAGGCGCAGGGCGACGACGGTGAGCGCGGTGGCCGCGGCGGCGAGGCCGATGCCGACCATGATCGGCTTGATGAAGTGGGTCGACCGGGCCGCCTCGAGGTAGCCGAGCAGGATCGAGACGAGCAGGACGACCTCGAAGCCCTCGCGGAAGATGATGATGAACGACTGCCCGGTGACGAGGGCGGCGGCTCCGGGGCCGATCGTCGACAGCTTCCGCTCGCAGTCGTCGATCAACCCGCGCAGCTCGATCAGCGAGTCGCGGACCGTCGCCACCGAGTCGCCGTCCCGGATCGACTGGCGGATCTCGGCGAACTTGCCCTCCGTCCTGACGGTGAGGTCGTTGTCGATCGCCCGCAGCGGCACCTCGACGAGCTCGAAGTGCTGCAGGTAGCCGTCCCGCGCCTCCTGAAACGCCTCGTCCGCACGGCCGGCCTTGATCAGGGCGAGGGTGTGGTCGATCGAGCGGCGGACCTCCTGCAGTTGGTCGATCGCCTGGTCCCGCGAGACGGTCTGGGCGTGGGCCGCCCCTGCGGGGGCGAGCACCGCCATCGCCACGCCGACCGTCGCGCCGACGACGGCCAGCAGTGTGAGGAGGACGGCCCGGCGGATCACAGTCAGGGATGCTTGGCGAGGTAGTCGGAGGCGGCCTTGTCGATCGCCGTCTGCGCCTCCGTCGCGTCGGCCTTGTTGTCGTCGGAGAGGGCCTTCTGCAGCTTGGCGAAGCCGTCCTCGATGGCGAGGTAGAGGTCGGCCTCCTTGGTCCGCACGGTGCCCTCGTAGGTCTCCCACGATGCCTCGATCGGTTCGAACGCCTCCGTCGCGGCGTCGGTGCCAACGGCGGCGACGGCCGTCGCCACGAGAGCTGGCAGGGCCTTCAGCCCGGCCGTCACCTCGGCGTCGCTGACCTGGCGCTCCTCCGGCGCGGTGGTGGCCCCGGACGCAGCCGCGGCGGCGGTGGCGACCGTGCTGTCGTCGTCGTCGCCGCACGACGCCGCGCCCACCACGATCGAGGCCGCCACCGCCGTGGCCGCCATCGCCCGCGCCCACCGCGATGCGCTCAAACACTCCGATGGGAACACGCCGCCTCCTGGGGGTCTTCGGCCGCCTATTGACGAGGAGTAAAGCTAGCCGAACGAACGCGGAAGACAAGTCGGGCACCGGGCCGAGGGGTAGCGTCGGCCGATCGGCGGGGCGCCGGCCCGGCCGAGCTCACGTGGACGATCCGGGGAGGCACCATGGGACCCAAGCGACTGTTGATCGGCTTGGCGGCGGTCGGGCTGCTGCTCAGCGCGTGCGGTGACGACGACGACAACACGTCGCCGACGACCGCGGCAGCAGCGACGACGGCGGCGGGGGCGACCACCACCGCCGGCGGGGCGACGACCGCGGCCGGTGCCACGGCCGACTGCAAGCCGGTCAAGGCCGGGGTGCTCAGCGTCGTCACCAGCCTGCCCGGTCCCAACTTCTGGGGCACGACGAAGGCGGAGACCGACCCTGACCAGATCCACAGCGGCATCGAGTACGACCTCGCCACCGACATCGCCGCCAAGTGCGGGCTCTCGATGGAGTTCCGCAACGAGAACTTCGACACGATCGTCGCCGGCCAGGTCGACCCGTCGAGCTACGACATCATCCTCTCGCAGGTGACGATCACCCCCGATCGGGCCAAGGTCGTCGACTTCTCGGTTGCCTACTTCAAAGCCGATCAGGGCTTCCTCGTCAAGAAGGGCAAGACGATCAAGTCCTGGGACGACGTGAAGAAGCTCAAGCTCGGCGTGCAGGCGTCGACCACCGCCGAGGAGTTCCTCAACACCGGGGCGACCAAGGTGGACGGCGTCAAGTCGTTCCCCGACCTGGCGACGGCCTATGCCGCGCTGACCGCCGGCACCATCGACGCCGTCGTCATCGACACGCCGATCAACCTCGGCCAGGCGGCGCAGTCGAACGGCAATCTGGAGGTGGTCGCGCAATTCAAGACCGGTGAGGAGTACGGCGCCATCTTCGGCAAGGGCAACGGCAAGAAGCAGATCTTCGACCCGATCATCCAGGGCCTGATCGACGACGGCACGGCGACCGAGCTGATCAAGAAGTACCTCGGCGGCGATCCGTCGACGGTGCCGTTCATCGAGGTCCCGGCGGCGTCGGGCGCGACGACCACCACCTCGTGACGTGAGCGAGCGAGTCTTCGAGCGAGCGAACGATTCGGCACGGTCTTTCGTTCATTGGTGCCCCAGGAGGTCGGATGATGTGGCGGTGTTGCATCAGGTGGATGACACGGCGTTGCCGCATCATCTGAGGGTGCACCAATGAGCGAGCTGGCATCGCTCGGGCCGGTCCGGCTCGCCGCCCCGCCGCGGCGCGCCGGGCGCGTGCTGACCTACCGGCTGGCGACGATCCTGTCGCTGCTGTTCCCACCGACCGGCGTCGTCGCCCTCACCCACTCACTGCGGGCGTCGTCGCTGGCCGCCAAGGGGCGCGTGGAGGATGCGCGCGTCGCCGGGCAGAAGGCGCGTGACTGGGCGTGGATCTCGGTGGGCGTCGGCCTCACCGTGTACATCGTCGCCTTCCTCGTCTGGCTGGTCTTCACCAACGACCAGGGCGTGCAGAAGGCGTTCTTCTCCGGCGACCTGCTGTGGGACGGCGACACCTGGACCAGCCTGCTGAAGGGGTTCTGGATCAACGTCCAGGTGTTCGTCTGGGCCGAGGTCATCGTGCTCGTGTGGGCGATGGTCGTCGCCATCGTGCGCCTGCTGCCCGGCCGCGCCTGCATACCGGTGCGATGGCTCGCCACCGTCTACACCGACGTGTTCCGAGGCATCCCGAGCGTGCTCGTCATCCTGCTCGTGGGCATCGGCCTGCCACAGGCCCAGGTGCCGATCGCCAAGAACTTCTCCGACATCGAGATGAGCGTGCTCGCGCTCAGCCTGACCTACGGCGCCTACGTCAGCGAGGTGTACCGGGCAGGCATCGAGTCGGTGCACTGGAGCCAGACCGCCGCTGCCCGATCACTCGGCCTCAGCTACTTCCAGACCCTGCGCCACGTGGTTGTGCCGCAGGCGCTGCGGCGGATCGGTCCGCCGCTGCTCAACGACTTCATCGGGCTGCAGAAGGACACCGCGCTGATCGGGTTCATCGGCGTCCTCGACGCGGTCGCCCGGGCCAGGTTCGCCAACAACTCGGCCGGCTCGCTGACCGCCTACACGATGGCGGCGCTGCTCTTCCTCGGCGTGACGCTGCCGTTCACCCGCTACCTCGACTACATCCTGCGCCGCCAGAAGCGCCTGCTCGCCGGCGTGACGTAGTGAGCGAGCGGGCGAGCGAACGAGGGAGGCAGTAGTGGCGTTCCTCGAGATCGACGACGTGCACAAGCGCTTCGGCAACCTCGAGGTGCTCAAGGGCATCTCGCTCGAGGTCGACCTGCACCAGGTGTGCAGCCTCATCGGCGCGTCGGGCAGCGGCAAGAGCACGCTGCTGCGCTGCGTCAACGCGCTGGAGACGATCGACGGTGGCGTGATCCGCCTCGACGGCGACCGCGTGAGCGGTCCCGGCATCGACGTCGACGCCCTGCGCTGCGACGTCGGGATCGTGTTCCAGGCCTTCAACCTGTTCCCGCACATGACGGTGCTCGACAACGTGACGCTGGCGCCGCGCAAGGTGCTCGGTGCCGGGCGCCGCGAGTCCGAGGCGCGGGCGATGGCGCTGCTGACGCGGATCGGGCTCCAGGACAAGGCGACCGAGTACCCGGACCGGCTCTCCGGCGGGCAGCAGCAGCGGGTTGCGATCGTGCGGGCGCTGGCGATGGGGCCGCGCCTGATGCTGCTCGACGAGATCACGTCGGCGCTCGACCCTGCACTGGTCGGGGAGGTGCTGACGATCGTGCGCGAGCTGGCCGTCGACGGGATGACGATCCTCATGGCGACCCACGAGATGAGCTTCGCCCGGGAGGTGTCGCACACCGTGTGCTTCCTCCACGAAGGGCTGATCTACGAGTCCGGCCCGCCCGAGCAGATCCTCGGCGATCCCGAGGGCGAGGAGACCCGCCACTTCCTGAGCCGGATCATCGACGCCGGCCGGCTGTAGCTCTCCGCACAGACGACGGTGGCGTCGTGAGGGGGGTGACCGCCGCCGCTGCGGAGCGGCGGCGGCGAACTCGGAGGTGACGTGGCAGCATGGCTGCCAACCGAACCCGAGCGGGGACGGTTACCTTCGTGCTCACGGACGCCGCCGTTCCTTTGCAGTGGCCGCTGGTGGGCCGCCACGAGCAGGTGGAGCTGTTCGTGGCGACGCTGGACGACCCCCGCGCCCACGGGTTCGTGATCTACGGCGCCGCCGGCGTGGGCAAGACCCGCCTCGCCGACGCCTGTCTGGCGACGGCCGACGCACGGGGGCGCAATGTGGCGCGGGCGACGGCGACCGAACGGCTCGGCTCGATCCCCCTCGGCGCTCTCGCCCACCTCATGCCGCCCGGCATCGGCGACGAGCGGGTCGACCTGGTGAAGGTGATGGCCGAGGTCCGCCCGGTGCTCCTCGAGCAGGGCGAGCAGGGCCGGCTGGTGCTGTTCGTCGACGACCTCCAGCTCCTGGACGCCACGAGCGCCGCGCTGATCGGCCAGCTGCTCGACGCCGACCTGCTGTTCCTGCTCGCCACCGTGCGCGCCGGCACCACACTGCAGGCCGGCCTCGACGCGGCGTGGCAGCGCGGGCGGGTGCGTCGCGTCGACCTCGGTGACCTCGACCGGGCCGGGGTCGACACGCTCATGCACCTGGTGCTCGGCGGCCCGGTCGAGCAGGTCACGGTCAATCACGTCTGGAACGCCAGCCAGGGCAACCCGCTGTACGTCCGCGAGCTGGTGCTCGGGGCGATCGAGGGTGGGCACCTGGACGCCGAGCACGACGTCTGGCGACTCGTCGGCCCGCTGGTGACGACGCCGCGGCTGCGCGAGGTCGTCGAGGCCCGGCTCGGCACGCTCGCGGCGTCGGCGATGGACGTCCTCGACCGCCTCGCCGTCTGGGAGCCGATCGGCCTGGCGACGCTGGAGGCCGAGATCGGCCACGAGCGGCTCGATCAGCTGGACCGGGTCGGGCTGCTCAGCGTGCGCCCGGAGGGACGGCGCCAGCAGGTGACGCTCTCCCACCCGCTGTACCGCGAGATCGTGCTCGCCCGCATGCCGCTGCTCACGCGACGGCGCCTGTTGCGCGAGCTCGCCGACCTCATCGACGGCTACGGCGCCCGGCGGCGGGAGGATCACATCCGCTCGGCGACGGCACGGCTCGAGGCCACCGGCTGGGCCGACCCTGAGCTGCTGGTCAAGGCTGCCCGCCTGGCCCGCTTCGGCCACGACTTCGTGCAGGTGGAGCGGCTGGCACGAGCGGCTCGGGTCGACGGCTCGACCACCGAGCTGGGCCTGCTCCTCGGCGAGGCGCTGCACGAGCTCGGTCGTTTCGACGAGGCCGACGGGGTGCTGCGGGGCAGCGAGGAGGTCGCCGACGACGACGATCCGCTGCTCGCACCGGTCGTCGAGATGCTCGCCCGCAACCTGATGTGGGGCCTTCGGCGCGACGACGACACGCTGGAGGCCAACGGCCGAGCCCGTCACCGGGCCTCCGACCCGGCGGCGCTGGAGGAGCTGGCGCTGAACGAGGCCCTGCTGCTGAACTACTCGGGACGCCCCGCCGACGCCCTCGCCCTGATCGCCCAGCAAGGTCCACCGTCGAACGACCGGGCCACCGCCCTGCGGGCGATCGTGGAGGTGCCGGCGCTGATCGCCATCGGCCGCGCCGAGACCGCGGCCACCGAGGCGGTGCGGCGGTTCGAGACGGCGGTGAGGCTGCCCGAGCAGATCGCCATCCCGCCTCCTGCGGTGCTGGTGATCCATCGGATGTACGCCCTCGCCGAGGCCGGCCGGATCGCCGCCGCCGCGAAGCTGGCCCGGGCCGCCTACGACGCCACGCCGGCGAACGCCCCGCCCGACGGCCTGATGTGGTTGAGCTTCCAAGTCGGCCGCTGCGCCCTGTTGGCCGGGAAGCCGGCCACCGCCCGTCGATGGTTCGGCGAGGCCCTGGCCCGCTGCGACCACGTCAACAACTCCGGTCCGAGCACGCTCGTGCTGTCGCTGCTCGTCGTCGCCAACGCCTACCTCGGCGACGACGAGGGCGTGCGCCACGCCGCCGGGTTGCTGGAGGCGCGGCCCCCGTTCTCCTTCACCCGCCCAGAACAGGAGCTCGGCCGGGCCTGGGCGTCCGCCGCCGCCGGCGACCTGGTCACGGCCCGCGGTGTCCTCACCGACGCCGCCGACCTGGCTGCGTCGACCGGGTACCGGTGCTGCGAGGCCTGGGCGCTCCATGACATCGCCCGGCTCGGCGACCCGGGGTCGGTGCGGGCGCGTCTCGCTGCGCTGGCCGCGGAGTGTGAGGGCGACCTGATCGCGTCCTACTCCGCCCACGCCGCGGCGGCCGCGGCCGGCGACGCCGACGGCTTGGTCGAGGCCACCGACCGCTTCGAGCGGATGGGCATGGGCGTGCTGGCGACCGAGGCGGCCAACGAAGCGGCGCAGGCCCACCAGGATCGCGGCGATCGACGTGCCGCCACCGCCCTCACGGCGCGGGCGACCGCGCTGCTCGCCACGTGCGAGGGGGCGCGCACGCCGGGCATGGCGTGGGACGTGGCGGTGGCGCCGCTGACCCCGCGCGAGCGCGACATCGCCATGTTCGCCGCGCGTGGCGAGTCGAGCAGGGCGATCGCCGAGCGCCTCGTCGTATCAGTGCGGACGGTCGACAACCACCTCCAGAACGCCTACACGAAGCTCGGGATCAGTGGTCGCCGCCAGCTTGCCGAAGCGCTGGCGGCCCAGCCTCCCGACGCTCCAGGGCGCCCGCCATCATCGCCTCGGCGATGAGGTTGTAGGCGAGCGTCCACGCCTCCTCGGTCTCGACGCTCCACGACGGTCCGCTGGCCGCGCCCAGGCTGGCGAGCAACGCCTCGCCCATCATCCGGTAGTGCGCGGCGCGCACCCCATGGTCGTGGTGGCGGGCGCCGAGCGCGGCCGCCGCGTTGCGGAAGGCGTCGAGATCGCGGATCGAGCCGACGATCGTGCGCAGCTCGAGGGCGAACCGCCGCTGCTGGACCCGCGGATCGGTCGTGAACATCGCGGCCAGCTCGGGGTAGGCGTCGAACGCGCGGCGGTAGAAGTCGGCGGACATGGCGTCGAGGTCGACGAGGCGCATCGTGTCCTCGACCGCGGTGATCTGGTCCGGGGTCATGGACCAATCGAACTCCGTCCGCGGCGCCACCACCTGAGCAATCGTTGCTCAGCCGTGCACGCACAGCAGGGTGGAACCGGCGGGGTCGGGCGTGCGAAGTGCTCCATCGTGACCGTCAACTGCATCGCCACCGCCGGCCCGACCTCCCAGCACCGCGACCTCTCCGGCACGGTGGCGGTGGACACTGGCGCCGGCCGCGGCATCGGCCGGCGCCTCGCCGTCCGTCTCGCTGCCCGCGGCGCCGCGGTCGGCCTCGTCGCCCGGTCGCCCGACATCCGTCGACGTGGTCGACGCGATCGCCCGCACGGCGACCGGCAAGGTCCAGAAGTTCAAGCTCCGCGAGGCGTACTGGCGCGAGCGCGAGCGGCTGGTGAACTGACCGCGACCCGGTCAGTGTGAGAGCCCTGCGAGTTCCGCCAGGCCGGTGAGGTCGCGGACCACGAGGCGGCGGCGCCCGGTCTCGACGAGCCCGCGGCCACGGAGATCGTGCAGGGCGCGCACGACGGACTCGCGCGAGGCGCCAACCAGCCCGGCCAGCTCGTGCTGGGCCAGCGGCGGATCGAGCTGCACGCCGTGGGCGGTCGCCACACCGGAGTCGTCGGCGAGCTCGCGCAGCACGCGGGCGAGACGGCCGAGCGTGTCGTAGCTCCCGAACTCGGCCCGCCGGCGGTCGGCGTCGTGGAGGCGGCCGATGATCATGCGGGTGAGGGCGAGCAGGGCGCGGGGGTGCTGCTCGAGGAACGAGACGAAGTGGTCGTTCGGGATGACCTGGGCGAACACGGGGTCGAGGGCGACGAGGGTGGCCGAGCGACGCCGATCGCCGAGGCTCAGACTGGCCAGCTCACCCACCAAGGCTCCCGGGCCGCGCAAGGCGAGGACCAGCTCATGGCCCTCGGCGGTGGTCGTCATGACCTTGACCCGTCCCGTCCGGATCGCCAGCACGCTGGTGCTGTGGTCGCCCTCGTGGAACAGCGTCGCCCCACGGGGGTAGCGACGCGTGCGGCCGAGCTCCGCGAAGCACCGCCGGCCCTCGTGGTCGAGGGCGGCGCCGAAGGGATCCTCGAACACCACCGCGGACGAACGTACCGGGCGGCGGCGGTCCGCCCAGCATCAGTTCGTGACGGCCGTCACACGGGATCTGCGTCAGGGGACGCCGACCCAGCGGTCGCAGAAGCGGACGATGCCCACCATGCCATCGAGGGAGTCCGGCTACGTCACCGACATCGATCCAGCTCGCGCCGCCGCGCTGCTCGTCGCCGCCCGCGGGGGCTGCGGGGAATCGCTTGACGCGCTCGTCGTGCTGTGCGAGCCGCACGTGCGACGCCAGGCCCGCCGCCACGCGTGGCGTCGGGCCCAGGTCGACGACGTCGTGCAGGACGTGTGGGTCCAGCTGCTCGCCAACGCCAGGCAGATCCGCGACCCGCAGACCTTGATCGCCTGGCTCTCGACGGTCACCCGCCACGTTGCCCTGCGCGTCGGTGGTCGTGATGCCCGCTCGGTGGCCCAGGACATCGAGGACACCAGGGCCGGGGCCGAGTCGGCGGAGCAGGACGCCCTCGACCGGTGGCGCCGTGAGGAGGTGGCAGGCGGGGTGCGCCAGGCATTGGAGCGCCTCGACGGCGCCGACCGCACGTTGCTGCTCCTGCTCCATCGCGACGACCGCCCGGGCTACGCGGCGATCGGTCGCGAAGTGAACCGTCCGGTCGGGAGCCTCGGCCCGAGCCGCCAGCGGCTGCTGCAGCGCCTGCGCAACGATCGGGACATCACCCGCCTCGAGGCGCTGGTCACCGCGGCCTAGGTCGCCCAGGCGGGCGGTTCGTCACCGCGTTTGTGCACCACCGCTCGCCCCAGCGCGCGCCGGCGCACAAACGCGGCATTGGACGCCCGGACCCGTCCCCGGTGATCGCTGTGCCGGCGCTGTTTTCGGGCGCCGCCAGGCCGGCCCTTACACTTGCTCGCGACCCAACGGCCAGGACGTTCGTGCTCGTCAGCGCTCACTTCGTCGAGCGGGTGACGGCCGGGTGATGTCATCGATCGAAACGGAGGTCCACCGTGACGATGTCGGTTGCTGAGGCGGCGGCGGCGCTCACCACTGCTGGCTCGATGCTCGAGCTGGCCGAGGCCCAGATCGATGGGCGGCCGTACCGCGTGTGGAAGAACGCCCCGCCCACGCTGCGCGCGATCGTCGAATCGAGCGCCGCCCACGGGGAGAAGGTCTACGTCGTGTACGAGGATGAGCGGATCACGTTCGCCGAGAACCTGCGCCGCGTCTCCCACGTCGCCCACTGGCTCGTCGAGGACCAGGGCGTGCAGAAGGGCGACCGCGTCGCCATCGCGATGCGCAACCTGCCCGAGTTCGTCGTCGCCTTCTGGGCCGCCGCGGCCGTGGGCGCGATCGTCGTCCCGCTGAACGGCTGGTGGAGCGGCAGCGAGCTCGCCTACGGGCTGTCCGACGCCGGTGCCCGCCTGCTGTTCGCCGACGGCGATCGGTGGCGCCGCCTCGAACCCGAGCTGCGCAACCTCGGTTTGCAGTCCGTCGTGGTCACCGAGCTCGACACGCCGAGCGCGGGCCAGGTGCCCTTCGCCGACCTCATCGGTGCCGGCCGCGCCGAGCCGCTGCCCGACGTCGCCCTCGAACCCGAGGATCCGGCCACGATCCTCTACACCGGCGGCACCACCGGTCATCCGAAGGGGGCCCTCGGGAGCCACCGCAGCGTCGCCGGCAGCGTGCCCGGCCTCGCCTTCATGGCGTCGAGCGCGGCGCTGCGCCACACCGGATCGGTGCCCGTCCCCGATCCCGAGGCGCAGGAGGCGATGCTCGTCACGATGCCGTTGTTCCACGTGAGCGGGCTGTACTCGGTCGTCGTCATGGCCGCGTTCGGCGCCAAGATCGTGCTGATGCGCAAGTGGGACGCCGATGCGGCGTTGGCGCTGATCGAGCAGGAACAGGTCACGACGACCGGGGGCGTGCCGACGATGGTGTGGCAGCTGCTCGAGTCACCGGAGATGGACAAGCGGGACCTCTCGAGCCTCAAGTCGCTCGGGGCGACGGGCGCGCCGGTCCAGCCCGACCTGCTGCGGCGGCTGGACGCGCAGATCCCCGGCCGCGCCCTCACCAACGGCTACGGGCTGACCGAGACGTGGGGCCTCGTGGCGGTGAACACCGGCGGCGATCTCCTGGCCAAGCCCGACAGCGTCGGCCTGCCGCTGATCACCACCGAGACGATGTTGGTCACCGCCGAGGGCACCGAAGCGCCGCCCGGCGAGACGGGTGAGCTGTGGGTGCGCGGGCCGGGGGTCATGAAGGGCTACTGGAACCGGCCCGAGGCGACGGCGGGGGCGATCACGGACGGCTGGTTCCACACCGGAGACGTCGCCCGGCGCGACGACGAGGGCTTCCTGTACATCGTCGACCGCATCAAGGACATGGTCATCCGAGGAGGTGAGAACGTGTACTGCGTGGAAGTCGAGTCCGTGCTCGACGACCACCCCGACATCCACCAGTCCGCTGTCATCGGCGTGCCCCACGACGTCCTCGGCGAGGAGGTCGCCGCGGTCGTCGTCGTCCAGCCCGGCGCGGTGGTCACGGCGGATGACGTCCGTGCGTTCGTCGCCGAGCGCCTTGCCAGCTTCAAGGTGCCCAGCCGGGTGTGGATCCGCACCGAGCCCCTGCCGGTGAGCCCGATCGGCAAGGTGCTCAAGTCGCAGCTGCGGGCCGAGGTGCTCGAGCAATCGTGAGCGTGGCCTGACCGCTCAGCCGTCCTTCGCGAACCACCTGACACGATCGGACAACGCGTCGATGTACTCCTGCGCCCGTGCCTCGCTGACGTCGGGATGGGTGTAGGTGTTGGTCATCGCCAGGTTGCCGTTGATCGTCACGCCGTTGAGGCACATGTACCCGTAGGCGGCGTGATGGGTGCCGAGCGCCCCGCGGGCGGCACGAACTCGCAGCGAGGTCCCTTCGGTCGGGATGTCGATGGCGCCGAGGTTGGCGAGCGTGTCGGTGAACAGCGGTGCCGTCGGCGCGCCCGACACCTGCTTGACGAACTCCGAGCCGATGAAGATCCACGTGTAGTGGTCGTAGCGGTCGATGGCGGCGCTGATCTGGTTCTTGAAGTCGCGGGCGTGGTCCCACTCCGACATGCGTGAGAGGTTCGAGTGGCGGCTGTCGGTGACGGCGGCGTAGATCCCCATGTCCTCGATGGCAACCGGAACGCGCAGCGCGTCGCGGATGTCGAGCGTCGACGTCACCACGATGTTGTCGTCAGGCGACGGATGGAGCACGTCCTCGGTGGCCAGGACGGCGGCGGCCCCGAGCACGCCGAACACGGTGGTTCCGTTGGCGCGAGCGTTGGCGCGCATGCCGTCCACCACGTCGGCGGGGAACCCGAACGGCGTCATCCGGCTCCTCTTGGGCTCGGTCGAGTCGCCTCGTTCCGACGGCCACGGGATCGGCGCCGGCAGCTTCGCCACCCGGGACATGTGCTCGGCCACCAGCTTCTGTCCGACCTCCGGCGTGCACCAGTCCGGCAGCAGATCCTCGACGGCGGGGCTGATCCCGCTCGGGCCGAGGTTGGGGTCACCCGGTTCGCCCCGGACCAGCGCTTCGTACTCGCTGAGCATGTCGCGGCAGAACCGGAACAACGACCGACCGTCGCAGAACGTGTGGGCGCAGGATACGAGCAGCTCGCCGCCGGGCTCGTCCGAGGCGAGCAGCTGGGCCCGGATCGGCGGGTCGCCGTCGACGCCGAGCTGCGTGGTCAGCTCGTCGCTGAACAGGCCGATCCACTGCGTCGGGTCGGTCCGCGGGCGCACCGTGAACGAGGGCGTCGCGTTGTCGAGGCGCAGGTACGGCCATTCGCCCTCCGCCGTCGGCGGGATCGTCGTCTGCAGCAGCGGTCGGCGGGCGACCATCTGACGGAAGGCCCGCTCCATGAGCGCGGGGTCCACGGGGCCGTCGAACTCGAACACGCGCACGAGGTGCGTCGAGCCGTAGCCCTTGTTCAGCAAGTAGACGAGGTATTCAGAAGCGCCGAGATCTCTGACGCGGCCGTCGGAGCCGGTCGTCTCGGTGGCATGCTGCGACATGGGGTCCCCTCCCTCGAGCATGACGACGGGATCGGACCATTGTCGCACGTCGGCGAGCGCGGGCTGGCTCCTCCGGGAGATCGGTTCAGCGGACGACGACGTGGACCGCGCCGAGGGCGGTGAGCACATCGGCTTCGTCCTCGAAGATGTGGCCGTTGCGGACGTAGACGTCGTGGGCCTGTCGGCGCAACCGGCACAGGTCCTCGGCATCGAGCCGGGCGCCGGTGAAGTCGTCGATCCAGAACGAGGTCATCGTCGCCGTCCTCATGCCGCGTCGTCGCCGTCGGGCCGGATCTGGAACGGCAGCACGGCCTCACGCGCCTGGCGGCGAGCGAGCGCGCTGACCCGGCGGGCGCGCCGGGCGTCGAGGTCGGTGTAGGCGGGATCGACCAGCGAGCGCTGGCGGAGCAGCCGATAGCTCACGTTGTCGTTCATGCCGCCACGGTGCGCCGATCGGCGAGGCCGGACAGCGTCAGGTGGCGCAGATCGGCGAACCCGGCGAGTCGTGAGGTGGGTGAGCGCCGCTACGGAGCGGCGGCGGCGAGCTCGGCAGGTGAGGGGAGCAGCTTGGCTGCGACCCGAACCCGGCTAGCCAACGGCTAGCCGTAGAAGAAGTGCGTGCCCATCCACCACCACGCCATCACGATGGCGAACTGGGCGCTGCGCTTGTGCATCGCCCAGCGCACAAGTTGGGCGAACGTCGGGGCCCGGACGCGGCCGTGACGGGCGAGCACCTCCAGCAGCGCCATGACCAGACCGATCAAGCCGAACACGGCGATCGTGAAGTCGCGCACCGACATCACGCATCCCCTTGATGAAGATCGAGTCCGACCCGGCCGACCGGGTCGGGCTCGTCGCTCGCCGCCTCGGCGACCACCATCCGCAGGAGGCGGCCACCGATGGCGAACCACACCACGATCGCGATGGCGCGATGCCACGGCGACATGAGCACTGGGTCGATGAGGCTGCTCAACACCGGATGGTCGTGGCTGTCGGTTGTCGGGCCGGGCTGCTGGACGAACGAGCTCAGCTCCCAGAGGGCGGCGACGATCAGCAGCACCACCCACGTCCGAGAGCCCGGCGGCGCCCGCGTGGGCACGGCGTCGCTGCCCTCGCCGTTCGGGCGGGCGCGCAGCACGACGACCGCGGCGAGGACGCCCGGCACCATCAACGCGAGCAGCACCGGCCACGACCCGTGCTGCAGACCGCCGACGAGGAGGCCGAACCCGATCGCCGCGACGTCGAGCCACCGTCCCTCCAGCTCGGAGATCCAGCGCCGGCGGTAGAGCGGGCCGAGGATCGGTGTCGAGCGGTCGATGACGATCAGCAGCGCCGTCCCGCCGAACACGACGACGTCGAGCGGCGACCGGCGCACGACGTGGACGAGGATGGTGATGATCAGGATCGGCACCGCCCGTTCGGCACGCAGGAGACGCCATCCCTCCCCGAGCGAACGGCGGTGATCCTCCGCGCTGTGAGCTAGCTGCCCGCTGTCCTGAGCTCTCACCGCCTCCGACCGTATCCAGTCGAGTCATGAGCGCGTCGATTCTCCGTCCCGCCGTCAGGGGACGCTGGCCGAGATGCCACACGTGCCTGCGCCCTCGATGGCAGCTTCGAGGGGTCGAACGGCCTACCGTGACGAGTGATGGCTGACATCACGCCACCACCCCGCCGTCCCGTCCGCGCGCCGAGCCAGGTGCTCCAGGCGATGGAGGCGGCCTGGTTCCCACTCGAGGCGGCAGGTTTCCTCTGCGTCCGACCGCTGCTGCGGCGGATGGGCGCCGGTGACCAGCACCCGGTGCTCCTCCTCCCGGGCTTCTGGGCCGGGGACCAGTCGACGGCGCCGTTGCGCTGGACGCTGCGGTCGCAGGGCTACTGGGCCCACTCCTGGCACCTCGGCCAGAACATCGGCCCGAGCAACCGGGTGGTCAACGGGATGCGCGAGCGGATCATCGAGCTGCACGAGCTGCACGGCCGCACGGTCACCCTGATCGGCCAGAGCCTTGGCGGGATCTACGCCCGCCTGCTGGCGCGCGAGCAGCCCGAGAACGTGCGTCAGGTCATCACGCTGGGCAGCCCGTACCGGATGGTGCCCGGCGATCACAGCTCGGCGGAGACGCTGTGGGAGCTGGTCGCTCCGCTGCACGATGGCGATCTGCTGATGAACGAGATGCACGAACAGCACCGCCCGCCGCTGCTCGTGCCGGCGACGTCGATCTACAGCCGCACCGACGGCGTGGCGCCCTGGCAGACGTGCATCGACGAGGTCAGGGAGAACTCCGAGAACGTCGAGGTCCGCGGCTCGCACATCGGGATGGCGATCAACCCTGCGGTGGTCGTGGCGATCCTCGACCGCCTCGGCCAACCCGAAGGCGACTGGCGCCCGTTCGCCCCGCCGCCCATGCTGCGGCCTTGGTACCCGCGGCCCGCTGGCTGGCACGAGCGCCGCCCACCGCGCCGCCGCGCCGGAAGCGCATTGCAGAGCAGGGCTGGGCAGCGCTGAGCATCGGAGTGGTCCGCGCGGGGCCTTCCCGCGGGCAGGCACTCCGATCGATCGAAGCACTCGGGTGCTCGCGACTGGACGTCGGTCAGGTCGGGGGGTCGCGGGTGGTCAACAGCGCGGCCAGTGCCTGGAAGTCGACGTGGATGAACAGGCCGGTGGCCTCGGCCGTCACCGTCTCGCCGTCGAGGCAGCGGCCGGTGGTGAAGATCTTGCGCCCGTCGACCCGGTCGAGCGTTCCGACGAACCGCAGGTCGCGGTGCAGCGGTGTCGGCCGGCGGTAGCGAACCGTCAGTGTGCCGGTCATGCCCGGCTGGCCACTGAGCGACTGCGTCATCCCGAGCAGCTCGTCGAACGTTGCGGCCAGCACGCCGCCGTGCACCGAGCCGGGTGGACCTTCGTAGGCCGCCCCGAACCGGACCCGCATCACGACGGTGTCGTCGTGGCCCACCTCGACCTCCGTCGGCGGGGCGATCGGGTTGGCCATCCCCATGATCGGGCTGTGGTCGAAATGAGCGTGGGGATCGCCTCCGGCGTTCGCCGACTCGGCGAAGCCCTCGTAGCGGCGCACCCGGCCGGGACCGTCGAGCACCCCCGCCGCCGCCTCGAGCAGCTCCGCAGCCCGCTCGACCGCCTCCTCCGGCGCGTCAGTGGACGCCATCTTCTCGATCACCGACCGCCCGGCTTGTGCCAGCCGGCGCAGCCGGGCCCGGCGAGGGGAGAGCTCGTCGGCTGACGACCACCACCGCCGCACGACGTCAGCGGGCAGATCGGTCATCGGCGCAACCTAACGCTCGGGTTCGGCTCGCAGGCAAGCTGCTCGCCTCACCTCCCGAGCTCGCCGCCGCCGCTGCGCAGCGGCGCTCGCCCAACTCAAGGTCACCGACTGACGCTCTCGGGTTCGGCTCGCAGGCAAGCTGCTCGCCTCACCTCCCGAGCTCGCCGCCGCCGCTGCTCAGCGGCGCTCGCCCAACTCAAGGTCACCGACTGACGCTCTCGGGTTCGGCTCGCAGGCAAGCTGCTCGCCTCACCTCCCGAGCTCGCCGCCGCCGCTGCTCAGCGGCGCTCGCCCAACTCAAGGTCACCGACTGACGCTCTCGGGTTCGGCTCGCAGGCAAGCTGCTCGCGAGCTCGCGGGCGCCTGCGCCGACCTGATCGTCGTCCGATCGTCATTTGACGGAATGTAAACAGCTGTGTTTACTTGGCGAGAAGCGGCGAACCCGGGGCGGGTACCCGGGGCGGACCGAGGTTGAACCCAGGGCGGGGGTTGAGCGGGCGATGATCGAGATCGGCGGGACCGGCTATCGGTCACACGCGCCGGGAGGGCGCCACGTTGCGTTGCCCGGGCGCGGACGGACGTTCGTGCGCGAGCTGGCCGGGCCGCCCGGTGCACCGGCGGTGGTGCTGCTGCACGGGTGGACGGCGACGGCGGCGCTCAACTGGGCGCCGAGCTTCGGCCCACTGGCGAGACACTTCCGCGTCGTGGCGCTCGATCACCGTGGCCACGGCCGCGGCGTGCGCGCACGGGGTCCCTTCCGGCTCGAGGACTGCGCCGACGACGTCGCCGCCCTGCTCGCCGAGCTCGGCATCGACCGCTGCGTCACCGTCGGCTACTCGATGGGCGGGGCGGTGGCCCAGCTGCTGTGGCGGCGCCACCCGACACTCGTCGACGGCTTGGTGCTGTGCGCGACCAGCTCGACCTTCCACGGCACCGCCCACGAATGGGTCCTGAGTGGTATGGCGACCGGTGGCAGCTTCCTCGCCGCCATTCCCCCGGTGCGCCCGGTGCTGGTGGCCGCGATGGCCGTCGCCCGCGGCTGGCGCGGCGCCCGCTGCGGCGTCCCGATGGCCGAGGTCGCCGGGCACGACTGGACGGCGATCGTCGAGGCCGGCCGCGAGATCTGCCGCTTCGACTCCCGGGCGTGGCTCGACGAGCTGGCCGTGCCGACCGCCGTGGTGGCGACCACCGCCGACGACCTCGTCCCACCCCGTCGCCAGCGCGACCTTGCTGCGGCGATCCCCGGTGCGTCGCTGCGCACCGTGCGCGGCAGCCACACCGTGTGCACGATGGCGCCGGAGCGCTTCGTCCCCGCGCTGCTCGACGCGTGCACCGAGGTCGCCTCGCGAGCGGCCGCTCGGTTCGTGCTCCCTGACGCGGCCTGACAGCCCTTCGTCAGGCCACGGTGTCACGCCACTGGGCGGTACGTGCAGATGAGCACACCTGTGCTCGCCGTCGTCGTCGAGACGAGCTCCAGTGGGCGAGCCTCGCCGTCGTCGGGGAACAGCCGCTTGCCACCGCCGAGCACGATCGGCTCGACCATCAGGTTGTACTCGTCCACGAGGCCGGCGGCGATGAGCTCGCGAGCGAGCGCCGAGCTGCCCATGACCTGGATGTCGCCGCCCGGCTCGTCCTTCAGCCGGCGGACCTCGTCGAGCGCCGAGTCGGCGGGCAGCAGGGTCGTGTTGTTCCACGTCACGTCGGCCGGGGTGAGCGTGCGCGAGGCGACGTACTTGGTGATGCTGTTCATGTGGTCGGCGAACGGATCGCCGGCCCGGCCGGGCCAGGCGCCGGCCATCGTGAGGTAGGTCCGTCGCCCGAACAGCAGCGCGTCGGTCGTCTCGATGGCCGCGCCGATCGCCGCGCCCATCGCCTCGGCGTCGAAGTAGGGCATCGACCAGCCGCCGTGGCGGAAGCCGCCATCGGTGTCCTCCTGGGCCCCGCCAGGCGCCTGGACCACGCCGTCGAGGCTGATGAAATCGCTGAGCACCAGTCGCATCGTTCACTCCCAGGTTGTCGCGTCGGGACCATACGACGACCAGCGGCGGCCGAACTCATCGCCGCCGGGTGGAGGCGCTACTGACTCATCGTGGTCGGCGGGAAGCTGGCGATCGGCCCGGGCTCGCCCACCGTGCACATGCACACCCAGTCACCGCTGCTCAGTTGCTCGCAGACCCAGTTGACGCCCGGAACGACCCGCAGACCCGAGATCGGGGGGCCGGCGGACGGGTCGGGACCGATGGGATCGCTTGCGGGGATCGCCTCGAGCTCCTGAAACGTCACGGTCCGGATCGTCAGCGCCAAGCCGCGGTCGATGAGGACTTGGTTCAACGCGTCGAGGACCTCCTTGTTCTGCACCGAGGCGAGGATCTGTTCCTGATGCTCCGTGAGCTGCGGTGCGGCTTGGTTCTGGTACTCGGTCATGAGTCCCCCTCGATCGCCCAGGTCGTAGCTGACAACCTCGTCCGTGGCGCGGTCCACTGTCAAGGGTGACGGTCAGCGCGACCGGCGCCGTTGCCGGCGCCAGCGGGCGAGCATCGCCGGGAGCTCCTTGCGCAGGAACTCGATGAACTCGTACGTCTCGGACATCCGCGCCCCCGCCGGTGACGCCGGGTCGAGCGCGGTGATCCCCTCGGCCAGCGTGCGAGACCACTGCTCGAGCATCGACTGGCGGCTCATCGATGCCTCGTACCACGAGTGGTCGGACACCACGTAGCGGTCGCGGCGGGACCGAGGCTCGCGTTCCCGGCGCACGAGGTGGACCTGCATGAGGTAGCGCACGGCGCCGCTGACCGCGGCGGGGCTGATCTGCAAGCGTTCCGCCAGTTCCGCCGCCGACAGGTAGCCGTCGTCCTCGGTCAGCACGGCGACGAAAACGCGGGCGGGCAGCCTCGGGATCCCGGCGGCCTCGAGGTCGGCGGCGAACCGCTCGACGAACGCCGCGACCGCTGGTGCTCGGCGAGCCATGTGACCATCGTAGCATTCACAAACTTGTGAATAGTCACTAGGGTGGACGGCATGACAGCGGTGATCTCCATCGCCGGGCTGGTCAAGCGGTTCGGCACCACCACGGCGCTCGACGGCCTCGACCTCGACGTCGAGCCAGGCACCGTGCACGGCTTCCTCGGGCCCAACGGGTCGGGCAAGTCGACGACCATCCGGATCCTGCTCGGCCTGCTGCGGGCAGACGCCGGCGCGGTGCGGCTGCTCGGGGGCGACCCGTGGCACGACGCCGTCGCTCTCCACCGCCGCCTCGCCTACGTGCCCGGCGACGTGTCCCTGTGGCCCAAGCTGACGGGGGGCGAGACGATCGACCTGCTCGCCAGGCTGCGCGGCGACGCCGATGCCGTGCGGCGCGACGAGCTCATCGCGCGCTTCGAGCTCGACCCGACGAAGCGCGCCCGCACGTACTCCAAGGGCAACCGCCAGAAGGTCGCCCTCGTCGCCGCGCTGGCGTCGCGGGCGGAGCTGCTCGTGCTCGACGAGCCGACGGCAGGCCTCGATCCGCTGATGGAGGCCGAGTTCCAGCGCTGCATCCGGGAGCTTCGCGGTGAAGGGCGGACGGTGCTGCTGTCGAGCCACATCCTCGCCGAGGTCGAGGCGTTGTGCGATGACGTGAGCATCATCCGCGCCGGGCGCACAGTGCAGGCGGGCTCGCTCGCCGAGCTGCGCCACCTCACCCGGACGTCCGTGACCGCCGAGCTCGATGCGGTGCCGGCCGGTCTCGGTGCGATCGACGGCGTCCACGGGTTCGACGTCGACGGCCGCCGGGTCCGCCTCGACGTCGACACGGCTCGGCTCGGCGAGGTGCTCGTGGAGATGGCAGGCGCCGGCGTGCGCTCGCTCGTCAGCCAGCCGCCGACGCTGGAGGAGCTGTTCCTGCGCAACTACGGCGACGAGCTGGTCGCATGAGTGAGCGAGTCTTCGAGCGAGCGAATCAGCGTTACGACGCCCTGGTCGGCACCGGGACGCTCGTGCGGGCGACCATCCGTCGCGACCGCACCCGCATCGCGGTCTGGGTGCTCGCGGTCGCCGGGCTCGTGGCCGTTACGGCGTCAAGTGTGAAGCGGGTGTACCCGACGCAGGCCGATCTCGACCAGGCGGCGAGGGCGGCGGCCGACAACGCCGTCGCCGCGGCGTTCAAGGGAGCGCCGGTCGGCCTCGCCACGACCGGCGGGCAGGTGGCGTTCCAGATCATGGTGTTCGGCGCCGTCGCCGTCGGCCTGATGTCGTTGCTCACGACGGCCCGACTCACCCGCGGTGAGGAGGAGGACGGGCGGTTGGAGCTGGTGCGGGCGCTGCCCGTCGGTCGCCGCGCTCCGCTCGTCGCCGCGCTGGTGGTCGTCGGCGCGATGAACGTGGCCACTGGCGCGCTGGTGAGTGCCGGGATGCTCGGCCAAGGCCTCCCCGCCGGCGGATCGCTGATGATCGGCGCGTCGTTCGTGGCGGTCGGGTTCGTGTTCGCCGCGATCACCGCCGTCGCCGCCCAGGTCACCGAGAACACGCGGGTGATGTCGGGGATCGCTGGCGCCGTGCTCGCCGCGTCGTTCATCGTGCGGGCGATCGGCGACATGGGCGACGGGACGCTGTCGTGGCTCTCGCCGATCGGCTGGGCGCAGAAGACGCGCCCATTCGTCGGTGAGCAGGCGTGGCCGCTGCTTCTGCCGATCGCCGCGGCGGTCGCCTTGGTGGTGGTCGCGGTGCGCCTCGTCGACCGGCGCGACCTCGGCGCCGGGCTGATCGCCGCACGGCCGGGACCGGCCACCGCCGCCCCCGGTCTGTCGTCCGCCGCCAGCCTCGCCCGGCGCCTGCAGCGCGGCGCGGTGGCGTGGTGGACGTTCGGCCTCGTCGCCCTCGGCGTCGCTTACGGGTCGATCACCGGCAACATCGACGACTTCGTCGGCGACAACCAGTCGATCCGGGACGTGATCGCCCGGCGCGGCGGGTCGCTGATCGACTCGTTCCTCGCCACCGCGCTGCTGATCCTGTCGCTCGTGTCCGCCGCGTTCGGCGTGCAGGCCACGCTGCGACTCCGTGGCGAGGAGGCGGCGGGACGAGCCGAGGTCGTGTTGGCGTCGGCGGTGTCGCGGGCGAAGTGGGTGGCAAGCCATCTGGCGGTCGCCTTCGGCGGGTCGGCGCTCGCACTCGTCGCGGGCGGCGCGGGGCTCGGACTGCTGGGGGCGGTGACGGCGAGCGATGCGGGCCTGTCCCCGCGGGTGCTCGCGGCGTCGCTGGCCTACGTGCCGGCGGTGTGGACGATCACGGCGATCGCCGTCGTGCTCTTCGGCGCGCTGCCGCGGTGGACGGCGTTGGCGTGGCTGCCGCTGGTCGTCGGCGTCGTCGTCGGGATGTTCGGCACGCTGCTCGACCTGCCGCGGGCGGTCCTCGACCTGTCGCCGTTCGAGCACACGCCGGCCGTGCCCGCCGAGTCGTGGTCCGCCGCCCCGCTCGTGGCGCTGCTGGTGCTGGCCGCCGCGATCGTCGCCGCCGGCCTCGCCGCCTTTCGCCGCCGCGACGTGCCGGCGTAGGCGTGCGCTACAGCGTGAGGCGGTGGGCGTTGGCGACGCGTTCGGGCTGGTCGCGCCAGATCGCCGGGTCGGCGTCGACGTACACCTCGATGTTGTTGCCGTCCGGGTCGGCGAAGTAGATCGACTGGCTGACCTCGTGGTCGGCGATGAACTGGATGGCCACACCGTGCGACTCGAGGTGGGCCTTCGCCGCGCGCAGCGAGTCGAGGTCCTCGCCGATCTTCAGCGCCACGTGGTACAGCCCGATGTCGCCGCTCTCCGGCCGGCGGGCGTCCGCGCCGACGCCGACCAGCGCGATGTCGTGGTGGTGCTGGCCGTTCGACATGAACGCCATCGCGCCGTCACCGAAGTCGCGCCGGGTGACCTCGGTCAGCCCGAGCACGTCGCGGTAGAAGGCGACGGCTCGATCCAGATCGGACACCTTGAGGACCACGTGCCCGACGCCCTCCACCTTGATGCCCATCGTCCGCTCCTCTCGTCGCCGGCAACGGTAGTGCTCCCCCTGGAGCTGTCCTTTGATTGCGGCCGGATCGGGCCGGTTTCGAAGGACACAACGAGGTCAGCCGCCGATCGGGATGCGGTTGACGAGCCAGCCGATGGGCGCCTTGTCGACGAGGAAGCCGAGGGCGGCGGCGACGAAGCCGGGGATCGCGTCGCGGTCGTTGGCGTCGTCGATCGCCCGGTGGGCGCCGACCTTGAGCGCCTTCTCCAGTGTCGGCTTGTCCCAGGCCACGTCGTGATAGCCGCTGCTCTCGTCGAGCGACAGCACCAACCGCTCACGCGTGGTGTGCAGCTCGCAGGCGGCGCCGTTGATCGTGGACAGGGCGATCCGCTGGAGCGACGCGTCGAGCCCGTCGCCCGGGTACGGATCGGGGCTGGCGGTGCACGGATCCTCGGCCACGAACTCGCCGACGGTGCGGGCGCCGGCGCCGATCTGCCAGCCGAGCAGCCCGATGGCGGCGACCGCCAGCGCGGCGATCCCGAGGGCGGCGGCACGGCCGGCGTGGCCGTTTCCGCCAACTGTTGGCGGATCTGACCACGAATGTGGCCGTCTCCGCGAATAGTTGGCGGATCCGGCCACGAGCAGCGCCGGGATCCCGGCCAGGGCGGCGAGCCCGGCGGCGATGCCGAACGCCGGCCGGAACGAGCGGGTGATCGAGTCGGTGACGCTGTCCATCAGCGCGTCGCGGGCCCGTGCCATCGAGTTGCCGTCCTGCGCGCCGCGCTCGTCGAACTGGTGGGCCAGGTCCGGCACCTGGCCGCGGGGCGCCTCCTCGATCGCCGTGCGCAGCGCCCACGTGACGGGAATCTTGTCGCTCAGATCCAGATCGGTGGTCAGCATGGTGCGCGTCGCGCTGAGCGTGGCCCGGTCGATGCCGTGGTCGAGGCTCGCCGACAGCACCGGCGCGATCAGCGCCAGCCCAAGCACGAGCCCGGCGTGACGAGAGCCGATCGACACCGCACTCGCCCGTACGGCCGGTCCGTCGGCGGGCACGGCGGCGCCATCGAGGACCTCGTGGAGCAGGTCGAAGCCGGCACCGCAGAGGGCGAAGGCGATCGCCGCCATCACCGGCCGGGCGCCGGGCATCATCGCCAGGGCGCCCAGGCCGAGGGCGAGCAGCAGCGATCCGCCGAGGGCGACGTCGATGCCGGGCGCGGCCTGGAAGCGACGGCCGATCGCCATGCCGATCGGCAGCGCGCTGACCAGCAGCGCGCTCTCGATCGGGTTGTAGCGCCAAACCTCGATCGCCAGCAGCACGCCGAGGAACAGGGCGGCGACGAGGGCGGCGAACACGAGGGCGAAGCCGACGTTGGCGATGATCACATCGCGCCGTCGGGTGCCGACGCGACCGTGGACGTGGCCCTCCCGCCGCAGCGCCCGCGCCGCTGGATCGGCAACGACGACGAGGGCGGCGGCCACGATCGGCGCCTGAACGAAGAAGATCGCCCGCCAGTCGAAGAGCTGGGTGAGCACGCCGCCGAGCGCCGGGCCGATCGCCACTCCGATCGCACCGGCGAGCGCCCACCAGCGCCGAGCCCTGCCCTCGCCGGGCACGATCGCCGCGAGCACCGGGAGCGATCCGGCGAGCAGCAGCGCCGCCCCGGCGCCCTGGACGGCGCGGGCGGCGAGCAACGTCGAGAGACTGGTAGCGGAGCCGGCGACGAGCGACGCCACGGTGAAGGTCGCGGTCCCGGCGATCACCAGCGAGAGCGGCCGAACGCGCCGGTGCAGCAGGGCGATTGGGACCGCGACCACCGCGACCGCGACGGCATAGGTGGTGAGCACCCACGACACGCCGACGATCGACGTGTCGAACTCCCCGTACAGATCGGGCAGGGCGAGGGCGACGACCGACGCATCGGCGAACGCCAACCCCACCGCCGCGATCAGGCAGGCGATCGCCACACCCGAGTGTTTGGACCTGTCCGAGTGCGTGGGCTCGATTCTCGGGGGAGGAAACACTCGGACCGGCTGAAACACTCTGATGGACTACGCCGTCAGCACGAGCGGGCGGCCGTTGGTGACGACGACGGTGTGCTCGAACTGGGCGGTGAGGTGGCCGGAGGTGACGAGCGTCCAACCGTCGGCGGCCTCGTCGGCCCACGTCGCGCCGGTCGACAGGAACGGCTCGATCGCCAGCACGAGGCCCTCCCACAGCAGGGTGCGGTCGCGTGGGTCCTCGATGCCGGGCACGCTGGGCTGCTCCCACAGGTTGCGCCCGGTGCCGTGGCCGTTGAGGTTCTCGATCACCGTGAACCCGTTGCGCCTGGCCCGCCGCTGGACGGCTCGCCCGATGTGGCGCAGCGGCTCGCCGGCCCTGGCCGCGGCGAGGGCGTCGCGGTTGGCGAGGCGGGTGGCGTCGAGCAGTCGGCGGGCGATCTGCGACACCCGCCCGACGGCGATGCTCGCCCCGGTGTCCGCCCAGTAGCCGTGCAGCTCGGCGGAGACATCGACGTTGACCAGGTCGCCCTCGCGCAGCACCCGCTGCGGCGACGGGATGCCGTGGGCCGCCTCGTCGTTGACGCTCACGCACGTGGCGGCGGGGAAGCCCACCGTCGGTGGCGCCGGTCGGGCGCCGTGGCGGTCGAGGATCTCACGGCCGACGGCGTCGAGGTCGGCGGTCGTCACCCCCGGCGCGGCGGCGGCCAGCATCGCGTCGCGGGCCTCGGCGACGGCGCGCCCGGCCAGCTCCAGCCCGGCGAGGTCCTCGTCCTGGTCGAGCGTCATGCTCCGAGCGTACGGGGCTCACCCCTCGGTCCCAGACCGGCATCGTCATTACATCGCTGATGGGTTGTCCGGGCCCAGTGTCCCTTCCGCCGCGGTTCGGCCGGCGCCCCCCTTGCCGCGCAGGACGAACTCGAAACCGACCGCGACCGTCGCACCGACCAGCGGCGCCGCAAGGTAGATCCAATAGGTCGACATCGATCCCGCCACGGCGGCCGGCGCCAGCGAGCGGACGGGGTTCATCGAGGCGCCCGACACCGGCGCGCCCCAGACGGCCACCACACCGATGTAGCCGCCGACGGCGAGCGCTGCATTGGCGCCGATGTTGCGGGCCCCGGTCGCCGTACCGAGGATGACGCTGACGAGCCCGAGCGTGAGCACGAGCTCCGTCACGAAGGCCTGTCCGTTCGAGATGCCCGGGCCCGGCAATGTCGCCCCGTTCACGAGGCCGCCAAACGTCGCCGCCAGGAACAGGGCGGCCGCGAACCCACCGATCGCTTGGGCCACGACGTAGCCGGGCACCCGGCGCCACGGGAAGTCACCGCGCAGGGCGAACGCCCACGTCACGGCCGGGTTCAGATGGGCGCCTGACACCGTGCCCATGAAGTAGATGATCGCCATCACCATGATCCCTGGAGGGACGACCTTCGCCGGCAGGCTCAGCCCGCTCCCAGCTGGCAGCGCGCCCACCACAGGGGCGCCGGCGGCGGCGAGGACGAGCAGGAACGTGCCCCACGCCTCCGAGAACAGGCGCCGCAACTCGAGCCGATCGTCGAGGAACGCTTCCAGACCGGCGTCAACGCGCTCGTTCACCCATCCCTCCCGACGCACGATGCGGCGACTGTACGGCACCGCCCCGCCACGCGAGGAGCGACGGCGTGACAGGCTCTGCGCCATGGCGACACCGAAGGTCTCCTGGAAGGAACAGCCCGACGCTCACGACTACCCGGCGGCCGCCGCCTACCTCTCGTTGCTGACCAGCGACGAGATCGTCAAGCACCTCGTGGCCAACCTCACCAAGGCAGCGGTCCGGCATGGCAAGGCCAAGGACATCCTCCGCGCGTCGCGGCTCGCGCTGCTGCCCACCGACAACAAGCACGTCGCCGCCGACATCGCCAAGGTCAAGAGCGGCAAGGCACTGTCGCCCGTGCTCCTCGTCAGGGGTGAGCTGGAGCGCGGCGTGGCCATGCAGATCGCCGACGGCTATCACCGAGTGTGCGCCAGCTACCACCTCGACGAGAACACGGACATCCCATACCGGATGGCGGTGCTCGACCGCGGAGTGGTCAGCTGAGGGCGACGAGGGCGGCGTTGACGATCTGCTCGGGCAGCAGGTCGAACACGCCGTAGAGCTCGGGGATGCTGCCGGACTGGCCGAACTCGTCGACGCCGACCGGCACGACCCGCGCCCCGAACACGCCGCCGAGCCAAGCGAGGTGGTGGCTGGCGGCGTCGTGGACGGTGACGATCGGCAGCGACCGCTCTGTCGGCTCGATCAGCGTCGCGAGGTGGTGGTCGTCGCCGCCCGCTCGTCCGACGCGCGCCGCCGCCCTCAGCTCGCCGCGCCATCCGCGGTAGAGGCGGTCGGGGGAGCACAGGTCGAGCACCAGCGCGGGCACGCCTTCGTCCTCCAGCGCGGCAGCCGCCGCCACCACCTCCGGCACCACCGGCCCGCACGTGGCGAGCACGACCGCAGCCGCACCGCCAGCCGGCTCGCGCAGCCGGTAGCCGCCGGCGAGCACGTCCGCCCGCAGCCGCTCCACACTGAGCCGCTCGGCCACCGACGCGAACGGCGCCTGGTCGATCGGCCGCGTCGACAGGCGCAGGTACAGCGACGAGCCGTCCGGGCTCGCCAGCCCGGCCAGCCCGTCGCAGAGCAGCCAGTCGAGGGCCCGGGCGAACGCCGGTTCGGCGCAGGTCAGCCCGGGCAGCTCGAGCCCGATCGAGGGCGTGATCGTCGACTGGTGAGCGCCGCCCTCGGGCGCCAGCGTGATCCCGGCCGGCGTCCCGACGACGACGAAGCGCGAGCCGGAGTAGAGGGCGTAGATCAGGGCGTCGAGGCCGCGGCAGACGAAGGGGTCGTAGACGGTGCCGATCGGCAGGAGGTGGCGGCCGTGGAGCTCGTGGCCGAAGCCGAGTGCCTGCAGCAGCAGGAAAAGGTTCATCTCGCTGATCCCGAGCTCGATGTGCTGGCCGGCCGGCGACTGCTGCCAGCGCAGCAGCCGGCCTTCGCCGAGGAAGTCGATCGCCACCGCCGGGGCGAACACACCGACCTTGTTGATCCAACCGCCGAGGTTGGTGGACACGCTGACGTCGGGCGACGTCGTCACGATCCGCTCGGACACGCCGGCGACGTCGCCGAGTCGGGTCAGGATGCGGCCGAAGGACTCCTGGGTGGAGGTGCGGCCAGCGGCCGGCACGTCCGTCGCCGCCGGGATCGGCAGCACCGGCCGCGGCGGCACCGGCACGTTGTTCAGCTCGCCGCCGGTGACGCCGCACAGGAGCCCGGCCACCGACGTCGGGTCGAAGCGGTCCCACTCGGTCGCCGGCGTCAAGCCCAGCGACGCCCGCAGCGCGTCGATCTGCTCGGCGGTGAGGAGCGCCGCATGGTTGAGCGGGTCGCCGGCGATCGGCAGCCCCCATCCCTTCACCGTGTAGGCGAACACGACGCTCGGGCGGTCGGTCACCTCGTCGCACCTCCGGTAGGCGTCGAGCAGGAGGCCGAGGTCGTGACCGCCGAGGTTCTGCACGAGCGGCGCCAGCTCGTCGTCGGGCACGGTGGCGACGAACGCCCGGACGTCGTCGTCGGCGAAGTCACCGAACCGCGCCCGCAGGTCGGCGCCGTGCAACGCGAACAGCGACTGGTACTGCTCGTTCGACATCGCGTCGATGTGCCGGCGCAGCGCCTCGCCGCCGGGGAGGGCGAAGGCGTCCGTGAGCAGCGACCCGTACTTGGCCTCGACGACGTGCCAGCCGGCGCCGCCGAAGAACTCCATCAGCTTCTTGATCTTCTGGTCGGGCACGACGCGGTCGAGGCTCTGGCGGTTGGTGTCGACGACCAGCATCACGTTGCCGAGACCCTGCAACGCCGGCTCCGTGATCGCCTCCCACACGTTGCCCTCGTCGAGCTCGGCATCGCCGGCGAGGGCGATGAACCGGGCCGGCGGTGCGGCGCCGTCGGCGGACGCCGTGGCGAAGTGGGCATCGAGGTAGCGGCGGGTGGCGGCGGCGAACAGGGGGGCGACCACGCCGAGCCCGACCGACCCGGTCGAGAAGTCGAACACGTCGGGGTCCTTGGTCCGGCTCGGGTACGACTGCAGCCCGCCGAGCGAGCGCAGCCGGGTCAGGTAGGAGCGGTCGAGCTCGCCGGTGAGGTACTTGATGGCGTGGTAAACGGGCGAGGCGTGGGGCTTGACGGCGACCTTGTCGGCCCCGCCGAGGTGGCCGAACCACAGCGCCGTCATGATCCCGACCATCGACGCCGACGAGGCCTGGTGGCCGCCGACCTTGATCTCGCCAGGCGGGCGCTCGCGGTTGGCGTGGTCGACCATCCGCACCGCCAGCCACAGCACACGGCGCTGGATCTCGTCGAGCGTGGAGAGCTCGGGATGCGCCATCACTCGGGCTCGGCTCGCACGCAAGCTGCTCACCTCGCCTCCCGAGCTCGCCGCCGCCGCCGCTTCGCAGCGGCGCTCGCCCACCTGGCCACTCGGAACAACTCTTCAGCCGGGGTCGAGCTCGTGCCCGGGCCGCCGGCGCAGGCCGCGGTAGGAGCGGACGGCCGTCGACTTGCCCGTGACGACGCGGTAGATCTCCTCGTGAACCGGCATCTCGACGCCGTGCTTCTCGGCCAGCTCGTGGGACGTCACCGCCGTCTTCAGGCCCTCGGCCACCATGTTCATCGACGCCGTGATCTCGTCGAGCGAGCGCCCGAGGCCGAGCTGCTCGCCGACCGTGCGGTTGCGGCTGAACGGGCTGAGGCACGTCGTCACGAGATCGCCCATGCCGGCGAGGCCGGCGAACGTGCGGGCCTCGCCGCCCATCGCCACGCCAAGGCGGGTCAGCTCGGCGAGGCCGCGGGTCATCACCATCGCTCGGGTGTTGTCGCCGACGCCGAGACCCTGGGCGATGCCGCAGGCGATGGCGACGACGTTCTTCAGGGCCCCGCCGAGCTCGCAGCCGATGACGTCGTGGTTGGTGTAGATGCGGAACAGCCCGCGGGACAGGACGGTCTGGATCGCTCCGGCCACCTTCAGGTCGTCAGTGGCGATGACGCTCGCAGCCGCTTGGCCGTCCATGATCTCGCGGGCGATGTTCGGCCCGGTGAGAGCGGCCACTGGATGGCCGGGAACCTCCTGGGAGATCACCTCCGTCATCCGCAGCAGCGACCCCTGCTCGAGGCCCTTGGACAGGCTGACGATCGGGATCCACGGATGGATCCACTCCCGCGCGGTGTGCACGGTCGAGCGCATCGCCGTCGTCGGGACGCCGACGATCAGCAGCTCGGCGTGGCGCATCGCCTTCTCCAGGTCGTCGGTGGCCATCAGCGGCTCGGGGAGCGTGAACCCGGGGAGGTAGCTCTCGTTGGTGCGATTGCCGTCGATCTCGGCGGCCACCTCCGGATTGCGCGCCCACAGCAGCGTGGGATGACGCGGGGCGATCACCGACGCCACCGTCGTCCCCCACGACCCCGCCCCCAGGACCGTCACCTGCATCGGCACAAACGTACGTCGATCAGCCGTGTGGGCGGGTCACGGCGACCATCTCGACGGCGGCATCGGCGGCCTCGGCGCCGACGTTGTGGGCGCCGGGCTCGGGGAGGCTGCGGGCGAGCGCCTGCTCCACGGTGTCGGTCGTCAGCACCCCGAACACCACGGGCGTGGCGGTGTCGAGCCCGACCCGCATGATCCCGGCGGCGGCCTGCCCGGCGACATGCTCGAAGTGGGCGGTCTCGCCGCGGATCACGCAGCCGAGGCAGATCACGGCGTCGTGGTTGAGGGCGGCGACCTGAGCGACGAGCGGGATCTCGAACGCGCCGGGCACCCACGTCACGGTGACG
This sequence comes from uncultured Acidimicrobiia bacterium, assembly GCA_963841465.1. GTDB lineage: Bacteria > Actinomycetota > Acidimicrobiia > Acidimicrobiales > Ilumatobacteraceae > JALZMG01. The sequence continues at coordinate 136,702 of CAWJCQ010000003.1, forward strand.
TCGGTGTCGGCGACGCCCAGCTCAGCCAGCCGGTGCCGGGCGCCACCGAGCAGGCGCAGCGTGACGTGGCTGTTGAAGCGGGCGATGACGATGGCGATGCGCAAACCGGATCCGTCGAGCACCGGCTCGGGCGCGCCGGGGTCGCGGACGTCGCCGGCCATCAGCGTCCGGCCCGCGCTGGGGCGATGTCGAGCCCGACGCGCTCGACGATCTGCAACCCGAATCCTTCGAGCCCGCCGTAGCGGGCCGGGTTGTTCGTCATCAGCCGCATCCGGGTGATTCCCAGGTCGGCCAGGATCTGCGCCCCTACACCGAACTCCCGGCTGTCGGCAGGGGGGTGGGCGGCGCCGAGGCCGCGCCCCTCGTGGCCGCGCAGGTAGACGAGCACGCCGGCGCCTTCGGCGCGGATTCGCCGCATCGCCGCGTCGAGCGTCGGCCCGCACTGGCAGGCACCGGAGCCGAACACGTCGCCGGTGACGCACTCGCTGTGAACGCGGACGACCGGTGCGTCGGTCGCCCCGACATTGCCGAGTGTGTACGCGAGGTGGCGGCTGCCGTCGAGCACGGACTCGAAGGCGACCGCGTCGAACCGGCCCCACGTCGTGTCGAGCGTCGCCGCGCCGACCCGGCGGACCAGCTTCTCGGTGCGCCGGCGGTGGCGGATGAGGTCGGCGATCGAGATCATCAGCAGGCCGTGGTCGGCGCAGAACCGCTCCAGCTCGGGCCGGCGGGCCATGTCGTGACGGTCGGCGCTGACGATCTCGCACAGCACGCCCACCGGCCGACACCCGGCGAGGCGGGCGAGGTCGACCGCGGCCTCGGTGTGCCCGGCCCGCTTGAGCACGCCTCCCTCGCGGGCCTCGAGTGGGAAGATGTGGCCCGGCCGCAGCAGGTCCTCGGGGCGGGTCTCCGGGTCGGCGAGGGCGAGGATCGTCGCCGCCCGGTCGGCCGCCGAGATGCCGGTGGTCGTGCCGTGGCGGGCGTCGACGGTGACGAGGAACGCCGTGCGCTGGCTCTCGGTGTTCTGCTGGACCATCGGCGTGAGCGCCAGCTGGCCGGCCCGCTCGGACGTCAACGTCGTGCAGATCACGCCCGATGTGTGCTGGAGGAAGAAGGCGATCCGCTCGGGCGTGGCGAACTCGGCGGCCATGATCAGGTCGCCCTCGTTCTCGCGGTGCTCGTCGTCGACGACGACCACGATCTCGCCGCGCCCGACCGCGGCGACCGCGTCCTCGATCGAGCTCAGCATCAGGACTCCCGCCAAGCGAGCAGCCGCTCGACGTACTTCGCCGTGACGTCGACCTCGAGGTTGACGCGGGTGCCGGCGCCGGCCTGGCCGAGCGTCGTCACCGCCGCGGTGTGCGGGATCACGGCGACGGTGAAGCCATCCTCCAGCGGCGCGACGACGGTCAGGCTGATCCCGTCGACGGTGATCGAGCCCTTCTCGACGACGTAGCGCAGCAGGTCGCGGTCGCAGCGGACCCGCAGGTCAGGCGCCGGCTCGACGATCTCGCCGACGCCGTCGACGTGCCCCTGGACGAAATGGCCGCCGAGCCGATCGGACAGTCGCACCGGTCGCTCGAGGTTCACCGCCGAGCCGGGTCCGAGGTCGCCGAGGCTGGTCCGCCGCCACGTCTCGTCTGACAGCTCGGCCTCCCACCAGCCGTCGTCCCACGCCACGGCGGTGAGGCAGCAGCCGTTGACGGCGACCGATGCCCCGAGCTCGATGTCCGACAGCACCGTCGAGCAGGCAATGCGCAGGCGTGCGCCGTCGCGGTGGACGACCCGGCCGAGCTCCTCGACGATGCCGGTGAACACCGCGTCAACGTTAGGTGGGCGAGCGTCGCTCCGGAGGGGCGGCGGCGAGCTCGGAGGCGAGGTGAGCAGCTTGGCTGCGAGTCGAGCCCGAGGGTGATGGTGGGCGAGCGTCGCTGCGGAGGGGCGGCGGCGAGCTCGGAGGCGAGGTGAGCAGCTTGGCTGCGAGTCGAGCCCGAGCGTGATGTCAGCCGACCACGCGGTCGAGCCAGGCGATCAGGTCGGCGGTGACCTCGTCGCGGTTGGTCTCGTTGAGCGTCTCGTGGCGGGCGTCGGGATACAGCTTCACGGTGACGTCGCGCACGCCGGCCTCCCGGTACCGGTCGCCGACCAGCTCGATCAGCGCGCCTTCGCCGGCGATCGGGTCGGCGGAGCCGGAGAAGAGATAGATCGGCAGGTCCGGCCTGATGTTGGCCACGCGTTTGGGATCGGCCGTCGCCGTCCCGCCGGCGGCCATCTGGGTGAACCCCTCGGGGTTGACGGAGAACCCGCAGTCGGGGTCGGCGACGTACTTGTCGACCTCGGCCTCGTCCCGGCTGAGCCACTCGTAGCCGGTGCGCCCGGGCTCGAACGGGGCGTTGAACGCCGACAGGTCGACCGGCTGCGACGTGTCGATGCCCGACAACAGCATGTCGGCGGCCGACGTCCCGGAGAGCACGGCGGCGTCGAGGTCGGCGCTGTGGTCGAGCAGGTACTGCTGGAGGGCGAACGAGCCCATGCTGTGGCCGAGCACGATCAGCGGGATCCCCGGGTGCTCCTTGCGCGCCAGCGCCGACACCGCCCCGAGGTCGTCAACGAGGCCGTCCCACCCGGCCGGTCCGAGCACGCCGTGGTTCTCCTCGCCGCCGGCGGTGCGCCCGTGGCCGCGGTGGTCGTTGGCGTAGACGACGTAGCCGTCGGCGATGAGCTCCTCGGCGAGGCGGGCGTAGCGCGCGGCGTGCTCGCCCATCCCGTGGGCGAGCTGGACGATGGCCTTCGGATCGTCGGGCCCTGACCAGCGGTACCCGACGATCGTTGTGCCGTCGTCGGCCTGGATGGTGAAGTCGGTCGTGTCCATCGCGATGCGACGTTAAGCCGGGTTCGGCTCGCAGCCAAGCTGCTCGCCTAACGTCCTCGCGATGTCCGAGAACACCGCCGTGCTCACCGAGCGACGAGGGCGAGTGCTGCTGATCACGCTGAACCGTCCGGAGGCGATGAACGCGATCAACACCGACCTCGCCCAGGGCGTCCTCGCCGCCGTCAGCGAGCTCGACGGCGACGACGGACTCACGGCTGGCGTGATGACCGGCGCCGGACGCGGCTTCTGCGCCGGAATGGACCTCAAGGCCTTCGCCGCCAGCGGGCCGCCGAAGGGCATGGGCGAGTTCTTCGAGCAGGGCGCGCGCAAGCCGCTGATCGCCGCGATCGAGGGGTTCGCGCTGGCCGGCGGCTTGGAGATGGCGCTGTCGTGCGACCTCCTCGTTGCCGCCGACAACGTCAAGTTCGGCATCCCCGAGGCTGGCGTCGGGCTGTTTGCCGGCGGCGGCGCGCTCATCCGCCTGCCCAGCCGGGTCGGCTACATGAAGGCGATGGAGATGGCGCTCACCGCCGAACCGATCACCGCCCAGGAGGCGCAGGCGCTCGGCCTCGTCGCCCGGCTCACCAAGCCCGGCCAGGCGCTGGACGGGGCGATGGAGCTCGCCGAGCGGATCGCCCGCAACGCCCCGCTGTCGGTGGCGGCGAGCAAGGAGATCATCAAGGCCACTCACGGCATGACCGACGCCGAGGCCTGGGAGTACCAGAAGCCGCTGTTCGCCAAGGTGTTCACGTCGCAAGACGCCAAGGAGGGATCGCGCGCCTTCGCCGAGAAACGGGCGCCGGTCTGGGCCGGGAGGTAGCGCTGATGGCGATCGACTTCAGTCTTTCTCCCGAGCTCGAGGAGATCCGGGCTCGCACGCGGGCGTTCGTCGAGGATGTGATCAAGCCGACCGAACAGAAGATTCACGATGAGCGCTTGCCCGAGACGGATCGCAAGGCGTACGTGGGCGCCCTCATCGGGATGCGCAAGCAGGCCCGCGAGGCCGGCATCTGGCTGCCGCACATGCCGGTTGAGTGGGGCGGGATGGGGCTCGGCCATGTGCAGCTGGCGATGGTCCAGGCCGAGGCGGCCAAGGCGACGTACGGGCCGTGGGTGTTCAACTGCCAGGCGCCCGACGAGGGCAACATGCACACGATGCTGCACTGGGGCACCGACGAGCAGAAGGAGAAGTATCTCCGCCCGCTGTGCGAGGGCATGGCGTGGTCGTGCTTCGCGATGACCGAGCCCGAGGTCGCCGGCTCCGACCCGACGCTGATCCAGACGCGGGGCTACCAGGACGGCGACGAGTGGGTGATCAACGGCCACAAGTGGTTCATCTCCAACGCTCACCGCGCCAACTTCGCCATCCTCATCGCCCGCACGGAGGACGACCCCGACCTGCCGCAGGCGGCCACCACAGCCTTCATCGTCGACCTCCCGCATGAGGGCTGGACGGAAGTCCGCCAGATCGAGACGATGCACGGCGGCACCGGGCACAGCGAGATCCGCATCGCGGACCTGCGGCTCAACCAGTCACAGATGCTCGGCGGGCGCGGCCAGGGCCACCTGCTCGGGCAGTACCGCCTCGGGCCGGCACGGCTCGCTCACTGCATGCGCTGGATCGCCCAGGCCGAGACGGCGCTCGACATGATGGTCGACCGCTCGCTGCACCGCTACGCCCACGGCTCGCTGCTCGCCGAGAAGCAGGGGATCCAGTGGCTGATCGCCGACTCGGCAATGGAGCTGTACCAGTCCAAGCTGATGGTGCTTCACGCCGCCTACAAGATCGACCGCGGCGAGGACTTCACCGCCGAGGTGTCGATGGCCAAGCACTTCGTGGCGAACATGCTCAACCGGGTGATCGACCGCTCGATCCAGGTCCACGGCGCGCTCGGCTACTCCACCGACACCCCGCTCGCCCACATGTTCCAGCACGCCCGCTGGGCCCGCTTCGCCGACGGCGCCGACGAGGTGCACCAGATGCGCATCGCCCAGCGCACGATCGCTGCCTACACCAAGGACGGCAGCACACGGGCGGCGACGGGCAACCTGCCGCTGTAGTCGCGCCGGTCTGGGCGACCGTCCCCACATCTGGGCGGGAATCGTCCCAGTCAGCGTTCTGGGCGGGGATCGTCCCGGAAGCCGGGAGGGATCCCGCCCAGATGTGCACCCGGCAGCTACGCCGAGCGCGGGGCGGCCGCCCGCTTCTGCGCCGGCGCCCGCTTCTTGGCCGCGGCCTTCTGCGTCGGCGCCCGTTTCCTGGCGGCCGCCTTCCGCGCCTGCGCCCGTTTCTTGGCCGCGGCCTTCCGCGCCTGCGCCTTCTTGGCCGTCGCCCGCTTGCGGGCCGTCGCCGTCTTCTTCGCCGGTGCCCGCTTCTTGGCGGCGGCCTTCTTGGGCCGCGCCTGCTGGGCCGGCGTCTCACGGTCCAGACCGGTGGCGGCGAACAGCATGTCGATCTCGTCGATGTGCAGGTCGACCATGTGCCACAGGTCGGGCACCAGCTCGCGGCAGGAGATCAGCCCGAACTCGAGCTCATCGAGGTAGCTGTGCACCGTAATGTTGAGGCCCTGGCCGTCGCCGATCGTCGACACCGGGATGTAAGTCACCATTCGAGCGCCCTCCAGGTACAGCGGCTGGCGCGGACCGGGCACGTTGGAGATGGCGACGTTGACCGGCGGGTTCATCCGGTCGGCGAGCTTGAGGCGGGCGGCCATCCGGCTCGCCGCGGTGGCGACGACCCGCGACGAGTACTGCTGGATGTCGACCAGTGCCGCTGCCGGCACCAGCTCGAACTGCCGCTTCGCCTCGTCCATCGCCTCCTTGCACTTGGCCACCCGCTTGAGCGGATCGGGCTCGTCGGTCGGCAGGTCGACGACCAACCCCGACACGCGGTTGGTCCAGGTGTCCTCCTCCTTGCCGGTGCGGATCGACACCGGCACCATCGCCCGCAGCGGGCGGTCGGGAAGGGCGTTGTGCTCGATCAGGTAGGCGCGCAGGGCCCCCGCGCAGACCGCCATGACGACGTCGTTGAGCGTGCCGCCGGTGACGTCCTTCAGCCGCTTGAGGTCGCTGAGCTTGGCGTTGCGCATGGCCAAGCGGCGGTGCGCGGTGATGCTGCGGTTCCACGGCGTCGGCGGGGCTGTCGACACCGGCAGCGTCACCCGTGGCTCAGGCTCGTCGCGCCTGGCGAGCGAGCCGATCGCCGCCCCGGCCTGTGACGCCGCCGAGCTGACGGCGGGTGCGCCGGCGGCGGCGGCGAGATCGCGCACGATGCGCAACTGCAGGCGCAGCGCCTTTACCGGGTTGCGCACCATGTTGGCGAACGTCAGGCGCAGCAGCTCAGCGTCGCTGGGGATGCTCTCCGGATGCCACGGCGGGCTCTGCTCCCGCAGTGGGGCGTCCGGGCTGAGGTCGTTGAGCATCTTGATCATCATCACGCCGGACGCACCGTCGATCGTGGCGTGGTGGTACTTGGTCAGCAGCGCCCACGTGCCGTCCTCGAGGCCCTCGATGACGTAAACCTCCCACAGCGGGCGGGTGCGGTCCATCGGGCGCCCGACGATGCGAGCGATCTGGTCGGCCAGCTGTTCCCGCCGGCCCGGGGGCGCCAGGCTCATGTGCCGGATGTGGTAGTCGAGGTCGAAGTTCGGGTCGTCGATCCAGTACGGGTGGTCGAGGTTCATCGGGACCTCGACGATGCGCCGGCGCATCGGTTCGAGCACGCCCACCATCGACGAGAAGCGCCGATGGACGGCGGCGAAGGGATCGAAGTCGGGGCTCGGGCGCTCGTAGATGGCGAGCCCGCTCACATGGCCGAACGTCGTCGGCGTCTCCATGTACAAGAAGCTGCCGTCCAACCCTGAGAGCTGCTTCACCTTGACCCCCTCGTGGCCGGGATTCGTGCCCGCAGTGTCGCGGAAACGGAGAGGGCCGCAGGACACGCGAGACCCGAGGGACCCCTCCGCGAGACTCGATCCCCGACCATGAGTGAGATCGACGTCCCCACCGAGACCGCCGTCGGCTGGCTGTCGCCCGAGCAGCTTGAGCTCGTGCGGGCCAACGTGCCGCTCGTCTACATCGACGCCGTGCCCGTGCGGGTCGACGGGCTCGGGCGGGTGACTGAGGTCGGCATGCTGCTGCGGGTCGCCGCCGACGGGACGATCAGCCGGATGGTCGTGAGCGGGCGGGTGTTGTTCGGCGAGCGGGTGCGCGACGCGCTGATCCGCCACCTCGAGAAGGACCTCGGGCCGCTCGCGCTGCCCCGAGTGCCGCCCGATCCGACGCCGTTCACGATCGTCGAGTACTTCCCCGACCCGGCGCGCTCGGGGTTCCACGATCCCCGGCACCACGCCGTGAGCCTGGCCTACGTGGTGCCGGTCGACGGCGACTGCCAACCGACCCAGGAGGCGCTCGACCTGGCGTGGTTCACCCCCCAGGAAGCGGTCAGCGCGTCCGTCCGGAGCCAGATGACCGGAGGCCACGACCGCCTCATCCGGCTCGCCCTGGCCCACGTCGGCGAGCTGCCGTAGTCGTCGCGTTTGTGCACTGGTCGCCGCTGGGCCGGGCGTGGCTGCACAAACGCGAGGTCCATCTGGCCGTGTGGGTGGAGCGCCGGTCGCGTTTGTGCACTGGTCGCCGGTGGGCCGGGCGTGGCTGCACAAACGTGACATCCACCACCGCCCAGGCATGTCTGCGTACGGTGGGTCGTCGATGCCGGACGGCGACCTCCGCCATGCCGCCGCCGCCCTTCGATCGGCGTTGGTCGACCGCACGATGGTGCGCTTCGAGGCGCCTCGCCTTGTTGGGATCACGCCCCGCGCCGGGCGGCTGATCGAGTCGGTCGAGGGCCACAGCCGCCATCTCGACGTCCGGTGGGACGACGGCATCGTGCTGCACACGCACATGCGCCTGAGCGGCTCGTGGCACCTCCACCGCAACGATCAGAGCTGGCAGCGCCCCCACCACCATCTGCGGGCGCTGATCGAAGTCGACGGCTGGCGAGCGGTGTGCTTCAACGCTCCGGTCGTCGAGACCTATCGCCTCGCCGACGCCACCCGCCACCCCGGGTTGCGTGGGCTCGGGCCCGACCTCGCCCGCAAGGATGCCGACCTGGCCCGCTGCGTCGAACTGCTCCGGGCCTACGACGACCCCGACGCCACACTCGCGGAAGTGCTCCTGGATCAGCGCGTGTTCTTCGGCGTTGGCAACGTGTTCCGTTGCGAGGTCCTCCACGCCGGGCAGCTCAGCCCGTTCGCCAAGGTGTCGACACTTCCCGAGGCCGACGCCGTGCGCCTCGTCAACGTCGCCGCCAAGCTGGTGCGGGTCAATCTCGTCGGCCGATCACGACCACTTGCCGTCTACGGGCGCACCGGTCAGCCGTGCCTGCGATGCCGCGAGGCGGTCGAGTCCCGACCGTCCGGCGGCAACGCACGCGTCCTCTACTGGTGTCCCGGGTGTCAGCTGCGCTTCGACCCCCGCCGGGACGCCCTCGACGACACGCAGTGGATGGACGACCCGCACCCGGCGGCACGTCGGTTCCTCCGCGACCTGCCCTGGCGACGCACCGGCTGAGGTACCGGAGTGCTTCCGGCGGGGAGGCCCCGCACCAAACACTCGAATGCGTCGAAACACTCGGATGGGTCGACGGCTATCGCAGCTCGCGGCGGAGGTTGAAGCGCAGACCAGACCAGGTGTCGTCGATCGCGCAGACCTTGGTGTCGACCCAGCCGCTCGGGACGAGATCGTCGCGCAGGATGTTCTCGGTGATGTCGGTCGGCACGCCGCTCGATCGCTTCGGCCAGGCCACCCACACGCAGCCGTCCGGTGCGGCGGCCTTGGTCAACGCCGGCCACTGGCGGACGAGCGTCGACCGGGAGGTGAAGAAGGCGACGACGACGTCGAGCGGGGCGCGCACCCGGGCCAGCTGGGTGGCGCCAGGTGGCAGCGGACCGAGGCTCGCCGCGAAGCCCGGGGGGTGTGACTTCACGGCGAACCTCGTGCCCTCGCCGATCCCCAACTTCTTGGGCAGCGGCGTGCTTGCATAACCGGCCACTGACTCCCTCGATTCCCATTGCGGCCCAGATGTGCGTGCCTATTCGGTGGCGATCGCCCGCAGCACGTTCATGTTGGAGGCCTTGTAGGACGGATACAACGCGGCGAGGAGCCCGGCGATCACCCCACCGACCAGGATCAACACGATGATCAGCGGGGAGAAGGTGATGTGGTCGATCACCGTGTCGGGCACCGCCAGCGACAGCGCGATGCCGAGCAGGGTCCCGACGATGATCCCGACCACGGCACCGAACGTGGCCACGATGACCGCCTCCCACCGCACCGTGCGGCGGGTCTGGCGCTTCGTCATGCCCACCGCCCGCATCAGACCGATCTCCCTGGTCCGCTCGAACACCCCGAGGGCGAGGGTGATCGAGATGCCGAGCACGGCGATGATGATCGAGAACCCGAGTAGCACCGTGATCACCGTGAGCAGCTGGTTGATCTGATCGACCTGCGACTTGCGGAACTCAGCGTTGGTCTGCACCTTGGCCTGGGGGAAGGCCTTCATCGACGCCTTCACCGCCAGGTCGCCCTGTTGCGGGGACACGCCGTCGGCGAGCTTGGCGACGACGAAGAAGTCGCGGTTGGTCGATGTCGGGTTCACCGACTCGAGCGTCTTCAGCGAGATCAGCCAGTTGCCGGCGATCGACGCGTCGTCGTAGATGCCGGCGACCGGCAGGGTGGCGACGTTGCCGTTCTGGAACGTCACCTTCACCGGGTCGCCCACCTTCAGGTGGAGGTCGGTCGCCGGGTCCTTGTGGACGAAGATGCCGCCTTGGTCCAGGGCCTGGTAGCTGCCCGACGTCACGTCGATGTTGACGAGCTGCTCGAAGGCCAGCGGGTCGACGGCGCCGATCGCCTTCTGCTTGCCGTCGACGAGCGCGGTGGTGCCGCGCACGGCGGTGACTGCCGACAGCTCCTTGACCGTCGACAGGGTCTGGGCGATCGCCGGGGGGAGCCCCTGGAACGACTCGTCGGTGACGATGTAGTCGGCCTTCACGCTGCGCTCGAGGACGCCCGTGAACGTCGACCGCAACGACGCGGCGAACACGGACGCCGCGCTGACCAGCGCCACCCCGATCATCAGCGCCGCCGCCGTGGCTGACGTGCGCCGCGGCGCCCGCCCAGCGTTCTCCCTCGCCAGCACCCCGGTGGTGCCGAGCATCTTGCCGATCGGCCAGCCGATCACCTTCGTGACGGGTCGGGCCACGGTGGACGACACGCTGGCGACACCGAGGAACAGCAGCAGCCCGCCCCCTCCGGCAAGGCCGATCAGGCCAGGCGTGCCACCGGGCTGGGCGAAGAGCCCGAGCACGAATGCCGCCGCACCGACGATGGTGACCGCGGTGCCGACGACCAAGCGCTTCGCGCTCAGCGCTTCGAAGCCGAGCTCGGGGCGCATTGCCGCGACGGGTGGGATGCGCGCCGCCCGCCGGGCCGGGATGATCACGGAGGCCAGCGTGATGCCGACGCCGACGAGGATGGCGACGATGATCGTGCGCGGGAGCAGCACCGTCGACGAGGAGGGGAAGCCGGCGCCCGCCGAGTTGAAGACCGAGATCAGCAGCCTGGCCACGCCGATGCCGCCGGCGACGCCAACGAGCGTGGCGACCACCGACATCACCAGCGCCTCGGCGTAGATGAGCCGTCTGACCTGTCCGCCGCGGGCGCCGATCGCCCGCATCATCGCCAGCTCACGCAGCCGCTGGCCGATCGTGATCTGGAAGACGTTGTTGATGAGAAACGCGCTCACGAAGGCCGTGATGAAGGCGAACACGAGCAGACCGGTGCCGAAGGCGGTGATGAAGCCGTCGACCTGTTGCTTGGCCTCCTTGACGACGACATCGCGGGTGACGACCTCGGTGTGCGCCGGGAGCACCGACTTGATCTTCGGGATCACGGTGGCCGGGTCGACGCCCTTGGCCACCTGGACGTCGAGCGAGTCGAGCTGGCCCTGGGCGCCGAGCACCTGCTGGGCCGTCGCCAGGTCCCACGCGGCGAGCGTGGCGCCGGCGAAGCCGTCGCTGTCGCCCAAGCCGACGAGCGCGGTGATCGTGTAGGTCCCCGAGCCGGTGTCGGTCAGCACCGTGACCTGGTCGCCCACGTGAAAGTCCTCGCGCTCGGCGGTCGCCTTGTCGATGGCGACCTCGTGCGCTCCCGACGGTGGCCGGCCCTCGCCCTTGATGACCACCCCGGACAGCGACTCGTCGCCCGTCCACGACACGCCGAGCGTCGGCGCGCCCTGGGTCTTGACCGCCTGGCCGTCCTTGTCGAGCAGTTGGGCGTACCGCTGCACGTTGGGTTCGACGGCCTGCACACCCTCGATCTTGGCCACGGTGTCGGCCAGCGAGGCCGGGATCGGGTCGCGCTGGGTGTTGGCGTCGCCCTCGCCGAAGGCCACCGAGGCCCGCACCTGGAGGTCGACGTTCTCGCTGATGTTGGTGAACAGGTCGTCGAACGTCTTGCGCAGGCTGTCGGCGAGGACGAACGAGCCGACGACGAAGGAGACGCCGACAACGATGGCGATCGAGATCGCGATCAGCCGGCCGAGCCGGGCGCGGATGCTGCGCCGGGCGATCAGGACCGTTGCCTGGGTGCTCATTGGCCCACCTCCGGTTGCTGCGACGGGATCCGACCCGTGGAGGCACGGGGGGCGTCGATGAGCGAAGGGCCGTGTCGCTGATTCGCTCGCTCGAAGAGTCGCTCGCTCATTGGCGCACCTCCGGTTGGTGCGACGGGATCCGACGCGGTCGAGGCACGGGGGGCGCCAATGAGCGACGCACCGCAACGCCGATTCGCTCGCTCGAAGACTCGCTCGCTCATTGGTCCCCGAATGCCTTGATCCGGTCGAGCACATGCTCGCTGGTCGGGTCGGTCATCTCGTCGACGATGCGGCCGTCGTTGAGGAACACGACCCGGTCGGAGTAGGACGCCGCGTTCGGGTCGTGGGTGACCATCACGATCGTCTGGCCGTACTCACGCACGGCGCGGCGCATGAAGTCGAGGATCTCGGCGCCGGAGTGCGAGTCGAGGTTGCCGGTGGGCTCGTCAGCGAAGATGATGTCCGGCTTCGCCGCAAGGGCGCGGGCGACGGCGACCCGCTGCTGCTGCCCGCCCGACAGCTCGCTCGGGCGGTGCTTGAGGCGGTCGGCCAGGCCCACCGTCTTGACCACCTCGTCGATCCACGCCTTGTCGCCGTCGTCGCCGCCGAGCATCAGCGGCAGCAGGATGTTCTCCCGGGCGTTGAGCGTGGGGATCAGGTTGTAGGACTGGAAGACGAACCCGACCTTCTCCCGGCGCAGCTCGGTGAGCTGCCTGTCGTTGAGCGAGGCGAGGTAGGTGTCGCCGATATAGACGGCGCCGCTGGTGAGCGAGTCGAGCCCGGCCAGGCAATGCATGAGCGTGCTCTTGCCCGAGCCGGAGGGCCCCATGATCGCGGTGTACTTGCCGGCCTCGAAGGCGATCGTGATCCCGTCGAGGGCGCGGACCTGGCTGTCGCCGACGCCGTAGACCTTGACGGCGTCGACGGCGCCAGCCGCAGCCCGGGGGGTGGGCGGTGCGGGCACGACGGAGGCGGGCTGGCTCATGTCCTCCGTTGTAGTCGGAGGGTGTCACACTTCCGTCCCCCTTTGGGATGATCGGGGTCCACCCTGGGGAGATCTGTGGCTACCGGGTGCCGGGCTCGACCAGTCCGGACTCGTAGGCGGCCACCACCGCCTGGACCCGGTCGCGGGCGTCGAGCTTGCCGAGCACCCGCCCGACGTGGGTCTTCACCGTCGCCTCGCCGAGGTAGAGCTCGGCGGCGATCTCGCCGTTGGACATCCCGCGGGCCATCAGACGCAGCACGTCGAGCTCCCGCTCGGTGAGCCGGGCCAGCCCGGGCACCGCGCCCGGCCCGGGCGCCCGCCGCCGGGTGACGTCCTCGATCAGCAGCCGGGTGACCTGCGGGGCGAGCAGGGCGTCGCCGCGAGCCACGATCTTCACGGCGGCGACCAGTTGCTCGGCGGGGGCGTCCTTGAGCAGGAACCCGCTGGCCCCCTCGTGCATCCCGATCAGTCCGTAGCCGCCGCCGTCACCGGTCGACGCCCCACGCCCGTCGTCGGTGACGACGACCTCCACCGCCGCCGCACCGCAGTCCACGGCGACGGCAACCGTCGCGCCCGGGCCGGCGTGGCGGTTGCAGTTGGTCAGCGCCTCCTGGACGATGCGGTAGACCGACACCGAGACGCCCGCCGGCACGCGCTCCGGCGAGCCGGTGAAGGCCAGCCGCACCGGCAGCCCGCCGGCGTTCTCGACCAGCGCCGGCAGGTCGGCCAAGGTCGGCAGCGGCACCGAGGGGGCGTCGTCGGTCTCCCGCAGCACGCCGAGCACCTGGCGCAGCTCGTCCATCGTCTGGCGGCCGGTGTGCTCGACGTTGACCAGCATCGCCGCCGCCTCGCCGGGCCGGGTGCTCAGCGTGCGGCGGGCGGCGGCGGCCTGGACGACCATCACGCTGACCGAGTGGGCGACGATGTCGTGGAGCTCCCGCGCGATGCGGTTGCGCTCGTCGGCGACCCGCTCCCGGGCCAGCAGATCACGCTCCCGCTCGGCCCGCTCGGCACGGTCGGCCAGCGACTCCAGGTGCTGGCGGCGCCGGCGCAGGTTGTCACCGAGCACGAACGCACCAGTCACGAGCCCGATCGCGGAGACACCGTCGATGAGCGTGAGGTCACCGGTTGCGACCGCGATCATGCCGGCCGTGAGCACCGCGACAAGGGCCACGACGACCACCCCCACGCGGCGCCGGCCCTCGGTGTGGGCCCCGACGGAGTAGACCGCGACGAGCACCGCCAGCCACGTCGCGCCGAACACGTGCCAGAGCTCGCACAGCAGCTGCCCGGCAAGGACGACCGCCAGCGTGACGACCGGGCTGCGCCGGCGGAACATCACCGGCAGGGTCGCCAGCAGGACCAGCACCACGGTCCACCACGTCGGGGCGTGCGGCGTCTTGCCGTCGATCTCCGAGGTGGTGAGGTGCACGGCCAGCGCCAGCGTCGTCAGCAGGGCGGCGAGGATGGAGTCGGCGGCAAGCGAGTGCTCGCGGATCCAGCACACTGGCCGGCGGGCCAGGTCGGCGCCACCTGTCATCGGGGCCGACGCTATCGATGCTGCTCAGGGGCGTCGTCCGCCTCCGGGATGATGTCCCGTCCACCGGGCGACTGATCATCAGAACCGCCGCGCTAACCGCCGCGCTCACTGTGACACCCCACCCGTAGATTGTCTGGAATGGCGATGGTCGCGTGCGCAACGTGCAGCCATCCGGTGCCAGCGGGCGCTCGCTTCTGCCCGTCGTGTGGGACCGCGGTCGCGAAGGCCGACGTCGCGCTCGAGGAGCGGCGCATCGTCACCGTGCTGTTCGCCGACCTGGTCGGCTACACCGCGCTCGCCGAGCACCTCGATCCGGAGAAGGTCAAACGCCTCGTCGAGTCCTGCTTCGAGCGCCTGGTGGCCGACATCGATCGCTTCGGCGGTCGCGTCGACAAGCTGCTTGGCGACGCCATCGTCGCCCTGTTCGGCGCTCCGGTGGCCCACGAGGACGACGCCGAACGGGCGGTGCGGGCGGCGCTGCGGATGCAGGGGACGCTCGATCGTTACGTCCTCGAGACCCAGGCCGACCAGCTGCGGATGCGCATCGGCATCAACACCGGTGAGGTGCTGGTCGGCACCTTGGCCGGGTCCGACTACACGGCGATGGGCGACGTCGTCAACACCGCCTCGCGCCTGCAGGCGCTGGCCCCGCCGGGTGGGGTCCTGGCCGGGTCGGCCACGATCGCCCTATGTCCGCCGTCGATCCACCGCGAGCGGTTCGGTGTCACCCGGATCCGCGGCCGCGAGCAGGACGAGCAGTCGTGGCTGGTCACCGGCGCCGATCCGGCCGGCGTGCGCCCGGTGCGGTGCGACGGCCCGTTCGTCGGGCGCCGTCACGAGCGGGCGCTGCTGGAGGCGGCCGTGCAGCTCGTGCGCAACGGTCACAGCGGCGTCGTGTCGATCATCGGTGAGGCTGGCGCCGGCAAGTCCCGCCTCGCCGACGAGATCATCGAGCCGCTCGAAGGCGAGGCGATCGTCTTGCGCACGGCGTGCGCTCCGTACGGCGACGGCAACGTGTGGGCGCCGGTCGTCACGAGCCTCGCCGCCCTCTTCGGCGTCGACACCGACACGTCGCCCAGCGAGATCGACGGCGCCGTCAGCACCCGGGCCACGGAGCTGTGGGGGTTGGCGCCGGACGACCCCGAGGTGCGGCGCTACCTCGACGTCATCCGCTTCCTGCTCGCCCATGACTCGTCGCTCGACCGCCTCGACGCCGCCGGGGCCAGAGACGCCGTGCTCGTCACCCTCACCGAGATGGTGCGCCGCCACGCCCAGACTCGGATGACGGTGATGTTCGTCGACAACCTGCACTGGGCCGATCAGACCCTGCGCGACCACCTCGGCGTCATCGTTCGCTCGCTTTCGGATCTGCCGCTGCTGGTCATCACGGCCCAGCGCCCGGACGTCGGCCTGGTGTGGCCGCCGCAGGTCGAACGGCCGCTCGTGCTGCAGGTGCCGCTCGGGCCGCTCGGCATCGAGGATTCGACGGCGCTGGTGTGCTCGATCCTGGAGTCCGTGGGCGCCGAGATCACCGACCGCGGGGTGGCCACGATCGTCGAGCGGGGCGGCGGCAACCCGCTGTTCCTCGTCGAGCTCGCCGGCCTCGCCGCCACCTGCGGCACCGAGCTGCCGGGATCGCTGCGGGCGCTGATCGCCGCCCGCATCGACCAGCTGCCGGCGCCGCAGCGAGCGATCATCGACAACGCCGCCGTGCTCGGCACCGCCGATTCGGTTGGGTCGCTGGCGCGCTTCGCCCAGGCGATGGGCCAGGACTTCCGCCAGCGTGACCTCGACGAGCTCGCGGCCGACGGCCTGCTCGACGTCGAGGGCAAGTGGTGGCGTTTCCGCAGTGCGGTGGTGCGCGAAGTCGTCTACCAGACGCTCACCAAACGAGTTCGCGCCCAGCGCCATGCCGGCGTCGCCGCGGTGATGGCCGACCGCGGTGCCTCGATCGACGATGTCGCCCATCACGCCGCTACCGCCGCCGAGCTGCTCGCCGAGCTCGGCAGCGTCGACGGGATCAGCCCGAGCATCACCGGTCACGCCGTGCGGGCGCTGCTGGAGGCGGCCACCGCGGCGGTCGAGACCGGGCGTTTCGAGACCGCCGTCCGCGCCGCCAGCCGCGGGCTCGACCTGCACCCCAGCGACCCGAGGATGGAGCGGGCGCTGCTGCTGGTTCGCTCGGAGGCCGAGCTCGAGCGGCGCAACTTCGCCCAGGCGTCGGCCGACGCCGACGAGGTCCTGGCCGCAGCCCTCGCCAAGGGCGATCGGGTCGACGAGGGCGAGGCGCGACGCCGGCTCGGCTCGGTCGCCCAGATGCAGGGCGACCTGCCGACCGCCCGGCGCGAGCTCAGCGCGGCGGTCGACCTGTTCCGCGGGGCCGGCGACGAGCGCCGGCTCGCCAATGCGCTGCGGGCGCGAGGCTTCGCCGAGGTGTTCGGCGGGTCGCTCGACCTGGCCCGCGCACTGCTCGTCGAGGCGATGGAGATCTACCACCGCATCGACGACGAGCGGGGCCACGCCTGGACCCACCAGAACCTCGCCTGGGTCGCCTTCCAGGGCGGCGACTACGCCGACGCCGAGGTCCAGCTGGGCGAGGCCAAGGCCAAGTTCGAGGAGCTCGGCGACGCCAATGGCGTGATGTGGGCCGATGGCTTGATGGCCTACGTCCTGTACTTCCAGCGCCGCTTCGAGGAGGCCGAGGCCCTGGCCGTACGCGTCGAGACCGACGCGCGCAGGTGGGCGGACACGTGGGCGTCGCTGATGATGCAGTCGCTGCTCGCCAACCTGCGGCTGTGGACGGGGCGCCTCGCCGAGGCCGAGCAGCTCGCCGAGCGGGCCCTGGTCGGGTTCCGTGACACCAACGACCGCTACGGGATCATGCAGTCGCTGAGCCCGTTGAACCGGGCCCGTGCCGGCCTCGGCAAGAAGGCCGACGCCAAGCGCGGCGTCGAGGAGTCCGTCGCCCTCGGCAAGCAGTTCGGCGAGCTCGGGCTGGCCCTGCAGGGGGCGGCTGGCGTGGCGATGCACCTCGGGATGGGTGAGCAGGCGCTGACCCTCGCCGAGCAGGTCATCGAGCGCAACGAGGAGACCGGCACGACCCTCAACGAGGCGTTCGTGCTGCTGGCGCTGGCGCAGTGCCAGGTCGGCCAGATCGACGAGGCGGTGGCCACGATCGAGAGGATCGACGTCGCCGACTTCCCGTTCGGTCAAGCCGCCCGCGCCCTCGTCCGGGCGGTTGCCGGCGAGGTCGACGGCGCGCTGGCCGACGCCACCGCCGTCGAGGCGACGCGCGGGGCCAGCTACTTCGATCTGGCGCTCGGGCGACTCGCCGGGGTGCTCGCCGCCGGCCGGGCCAACGACGACGAGGCCGGGCGGCGGTGGCTCGACTTGTTCGCCACGCTGGCGTCCACTGTCGGTGACGTGGTCTTCGTCGCGATGGTCCAGTTGCTCAACGAGCGCCCTGCCGACGCCGCCGCCGACGCCAGCTCGCTGGCCCCCGGCTGGCGGCGCATCGTTGACAGCGTCGTCGTCGGCTGACCGCCGACCAGCGCTGTCCCCACCGCGAGGGTCGGCAGATCGGGGCCGTTGGCTCGGCGCCCACGTAGCCTGGGCGCCCGTGTCGTCGGCGGTCCCAGGAGGCTTCGCCTACCAGCCGGCGCTGGACGGGGTGCGCGCTGTCGCGGTCGTCCTCGTCCTGCTGTTCCACCAGGGTTGGCTCTCGAGTGGCTACGTCGGGGCGTCGGTGTTCTTCACCCTGTCCGGTTACGTGATCACCTCGCTCGCCCTCGTCGAGCACGACCGCACCCGCCGCCTCGATGTCGCCGCCTTGTACTGACGGCGAGTCCGGCGGTTGCTTCCGGCCAGCCTCGTCTGCCTGCTCGGCGTCGCCCTTCTCGCCGCGGCCGGCCTGTTCGAGCGCGTCGACCGGCTGCGGCGCGACCTGTGGGCGGCGCTGAGCCAGCTGTACAACTGGTTCGCCCTCGGCGGCGGCCGCTCCTACGCCCAACTCGTCGGGACCGCCAACCCCTCGCCGCTCGACCACTAGTGGTCGCTGGCGATCGAGGAGCAGTTCTACTGGGTCTGGCCGCTGGCCCTCGTCGTCATCCTGCGCCGCCCGGCGCGACGCCGCCTGGCGCTCGTCGGCGGCCTCTGGGTGGGCGCGCTGCTGGCCGTCGTTCTCCATGGTCGCCGGCGCGTTCACCCGTCGCTGTCGTGGCTGACGCCGGTGGGCATGGCGGTGATCTTGTGGGCGGCGACGTCGTGGCCGTCGGCGTCGGGCTCGGCCTACTCAGGGTGGCTGCAGGTCTTCGCCCTCGCCTCCGTCGGTCTGATCGCAGGGTTGCAGTTGCCCGGCGGGTTGAGCGCCCTGCTGACGGGGTCGCCGCTCGTCGCCCTCGGCGCGATCAGCTACGGCGTCTACCTCTTCCACTGGCCGTCGTCGTGATCCTCGACGCCGACCGCACCCACCTGCCGGCGGGGGCGCTGTTCGTGGTGCGGGTGGCCGTCACGGTCGGGCTCGCCGCGCTCTCGTACCGCTTCGTCGAGCGCCCGATCAGGGCCCGCCCACGCCTGCGCTTCGTCGGTGCGGGCGCCGCCGCGGCCTGCCTGGGCGTGGCGCTGGTTGCGGCGAGCGTGCCGGCGTCGGCGGCGCCGTACTGGATCGTCTCGCCGAGTGAGGAGGCAGTCGACCCGGCCAGCAGGCCTACCCACGGCGGCGATGGCGCCTGCGACGACCACGTCGACGGTGGTCGCCGCCTCCGTGCCGGCGACCGCGGTGCCGCAGCCGCTACCCACCACAACGACCGCAGTGGTCCCTGTCGCCCCACCCTTGCCGACCACGCTGGCCAGGCGGGTGCGGCTGATGATCGTCGGTGACTCGACGGCGATGGCGACGTCGAACGGCCTGTTCACGTGGGCCCGGATGCACCCGGCGTACCTCAGGGTCTCGTTGGTGGCAGCGCCGGGCTGCCGCATGATCGCCGAGGGCGTCGCCGCCGGCGATGACGACGGCCGCCTCTCCAAGCCCTGCGCCAAGACCCTGCGAGCCGTCGCCGCCCGCCATCCGGGGCAGGTCCAGGAGGTCAACCTGCCGTTGTGGATGGCGGTGCAGCCGACGGTGCCGCCGCGCCCGGACGGTCTGCACTGGTCGCCACAGGCGTCGCGTCAGATCGCCAACGACCTCCTCGGCCCGCTCGTCGTCGCCGCTGGCCTGTCGCGATTGCACTCACCGGCAGTCGGTGAGATCCGCGACCGCCAACTCGAACCCGTCGAGCTCAAGGCCGGTCCAGGTCTCGCCGACGCGAGCGCAGGCGAGCATTCGCAGCTCGACGCCCTCGAAGAAGCCGGGTCGGTACGCCTGCACGACCCTCGGGGCGACCGGCGCGGGGACGGCGGCGACGACGGCGCTGTAGAGCGGACTGAAGTCGGGCACCGGGATCCGCCCGAGGTGCGAGGCCGTCGCCGCCGGCGAGAGCCGGCATCCAGTACTGGTCGGTCGGCGAGGTCAGCGAGAACGACGAGCGCAGGTTGCGGACCATCCCACGAACACGCCGGCGCCGGGCCCGGTCTCCAGGCGGTCGATGCGACGGGAGAAGACGGCGATGGTCGCCCGCCAGCGGCACGGCAGCGAGGGCGCCCACCTCCCCACGGCGCAGGCTTGCCATGTGGCGCGTCGGGCAGCCTGGACACCATGCCCGACCGGCGCGCCACCGACCGGCCTGATCATCGGCCGCTTCGACCCTCCTCACCTCGGGCACTCGTTCCTCGTCGAGCATGCGGCGACGCGCTGCGAGCGGCTCGTCGTGTACGTCAACAGCAGTGCCGCCCGCGACGCCGCGCCGGGCCCGCTGCGCGTCCAATGGCTGGCCGAGCTCCACCCCGATGTCACCGTGGTCGAGGTCGTCCACGACCTCCCAACCGACTGGGACGACGAGGATCTGTGGCAGCGGTGGATCGCTCTCTTCCGCCGCCACTGGCCGCACGAGACCGGGCCCGACGTCGTCTGCTCCAGCGACCCCTACGTCGCGGAACTGGCCCGGCGCCTGGACGCCGAGCCAGTCGTGGTCGATGCCGGTCGGGTCAACGTTCCGATCAGCGCAACGATGGTCCGCAACGACCCGGCCGCCCACCTGGCGATGCTGGCGCCGCCGGTGCGGGCGTGGGTCGAGGCCAACTGGGTGTGACTACTGCGGCTGGGGGACGATGCGGATGTACGGCTTCGGTGACTTCCAGCCGTCGGGCCACAGCTCCTTGGCCTGCTCGTCGTTCACCGACCCCGAGATGATGACGTCCTCGCCCTGCTTCCAGTTGGCCGGCGTCGAGACCTTGTGCTTGGCCGTGAGCTGGAGCGAGTCGATCACTCGCAGCACCTCGTCGAAGTTGCGGCCGGTGGACATCGGATAGACGAGGATCAGCTTGAACGTCTTGTCCGGGCCGATCACGAACACGTTGCGCACGGTCTGGTTGTCGGCAGGCGTGCGCTGCAGCGGATCGCCGGACGTCGACGCCGGCAGCATGTCGTAGGCCTTGGCCACGGCAAAGTCGGCGTCGCCGATGATCGGATAGTTGGGCCTGGCGCCCTGCGTCTCCTCGATGTCGTCGGCCCATTGCTCGTGGCGGTCGGTCGGGTCGACCGAGAGGCCAATGATCTTGACGTTGCGCTTGTCGAACTCGGGCTTGATCTTCGCCATGTATCCGAGCTCAGTCGTGCAGACCGGCGTGAAGTCCTTCGGATGGCTGAACAGGACGCCCCAGGAATCACCGAGCCACTCGTGGAAGTTGATCGTGCCCTGCGTCGTGTCCGCCGTGAAGTCGGGTGCGGTGTCCCCGAGTCGAACCATTGCTGCTCCTCGATGTCGTTCGTGTCCCCGCGCTGTGCCGGCGTGAGGGGGCCGATCGGTGGCGACCGGCCACGGGTCAGCGTAGCGGCGAATCCCGACCCTTCAGATCGGGAATGGCCGGGCGCGTAACGGGCGCCGGTCCGTTGCCGGACACGGCGCCCGCCCGCCGGGCGGGACGGTAGCGGCTGGCTCGTGACGTGTCACGAGCGGCGGCATGGCCGGGTTGACACGTGACCAAAAGGTCACATATCCTCCGTCGTATCGAAGACATCGACGACCGCTCCGAGGCGGTGTTCAAGGCGCTCAGCGACGCCGGGCGGCGGCGCCTGCTCGACGCCCTGTTCGCCGCCGACGGCCAGTCCCTCGGGCGGCTGTGCGAGGCACTCCCGTCGATGACCCGCTTTGGCGTGATGAAGCACCTCGCCGTGCTCGAGCAGGCTGGCCTCGTGGTCACCCACCGCGAGGGCCGCACCAAGCTGCACTACCTCAACCCGATCCCGATCCGCGAGATCCACGACCGCTGGATCAGCAAGTACGCCACCGCAAGTGCGGCGGCGATGACCGATCTGCGGCGCGAGCTCGATGGCGCCTGACCATCTCGGGCTCGGGTCGCAGGCACGCTGCTCCCCTCGCCTCCGAGCTCGTCACCGCCGCTGCGCAGCGGCGCTCGCCCACCTCAAGCCACATCAACACGGAGGACCCCGATGGCCGCACCCCGCCACATCTTCGAGACCTTCATCCGGGCCACGCCGGAGGCGATCTGGCAGGCGATCACCGACCCCGACTTCACCTGCCGCTATTTCCACCGCACGGCGATCGAGAGCGCGTTCACGCCGGGGTCGGCGGTGCGCTACGTCCTGCCCGACGGGCGCGACGCCGTCGTCGGCGAGATCGAGGAGGTCGACCCGCCGCACCGCCTCGTCATGACGTGGCGGGTGATGTACGACGCCGCCGCCACGGAGGAGCCGCCGAGCCGTGTCGAGTGGGTGCTCACCGCCGGTGGCGACGGCGTCACTCGGGTGACGACGATCCACCGCGACCTCGGCCTCAGCCCGGTCACGTCGGCGGGTGTCGGGGCCGGCTGGCCGTGGATCCTGGATTCGATGAAGTCGCTGCTCGAGACCGGCGAGCCGCTGGCCGGGGCGGCGCCTGGGGACGCCGACGTCGTCACCTCCGACGGGACCGAGGGCCAGCTCCACCGGCGCCTCGCGGTGGAGGCCAACAACTCGACGTGGGAGCTGCTCGGACGGTGGGCGGAGCTGTCGCCCGCCGAGGTCGACGACCTGCTCGGCCGGGCCTACGCCGCGGCGTACCACTGGCAGCGGGCATCCGGCAGCGGCCCCGCCAACGCGGCGCGGGCCTCATGGCTGATCTCGCACGCCCACGCCGTGCTCGGACACGGCGAGCTCGCCCTCCACCACGCTGATCGGGCGACTTGGCTCGCCACCGACGCAAGGCTCGCCGATTTCGACCTCGCCTACACCCACGAGGCCCGGGCTCGGGCGCTGGCCTGCCTCGGGCGTCTCGACGAGGCCGCCGCTGAGCTCGCCGCCGCCCACGCAATCCCGATCGCCGACGACGACGACCGCACGATCGTCGAACGCGACCTCGCCGCCGAACCGTGGTACGGCCTCGCCCATCCGAGTGTTTCGACCGATGCGAGTGTTTCGTCCCGGGAAATCCACGACGTGGCACTCGGATGAGGCGGGCTCGGTACCGTGGGGCCATGAGCGTCAAGGTCGAGCTGGGGGAGTTGGCGTCCACGCTCGCCGACTTCGACGTCGCCTACCTCGTCACCGTCTCCGGCGAGGGCAGGTCCCACGTCCTGTCGGTGTGGGCCGAGCCGACCGACGCCGGCCTCGTGGTCGAGGGCGTCGGCCGCCACACCCAGGCCAACGCGGCGGCCCATCCCGACGTGACGCTGGTGTTTCCGCCGCTGCAACAGGGCGGCTACACGCTGCTCGTCGACGGCCGAGCCTCGGTGGACGACACGACTGTGACGGTCGCGCCGACCACGGCGATCCTCCACCGTCCCGCCGTCAGTCCCGCCGGCCGGCGAGTCGGCAGCGACTGCGTCGACGTGTCGGCACCTCGCTAGTTCGCCGCCGCCGTCTTCGCCCGCTTCGCCGCCCGCCCCCGCTCGTTCTGATCGAGCACAACTTTGCGCAACCGCACCGACCGGGGCGTGACCTCGACACACTCGTCTTCGGCGATGAACTCGAGCGCCTGCTCCAACGACATCGGCCGCGGCGGGATCAGCTTCTCGAACGCCTCCGCCGTCGACGAGCGCACGTTGGTGAGCTTCTTCTCCTTCGTCGGGTTGACGTCCATGTCGTCGGCCCGGGCGTTCTCGCCGATGACCATCCCCTCGTAGACCTCGACCCCCGGACCGACGAAAAGCTGCCCCCGCTCCTGCAGCGCGAGCAAGGCGTACCCCGTGGTCGGCCCGCGACGGTCGGCCACGAGCGATCCTCGTGTGCGCGCCCGGATCGTGCCGGCCCATGGCTCGTACGTCTCGAACACATGGTGCAGCAGCGCCGTGCCGCGGGTCTCGGTGAGCAGCTCGGTGCGGAACCCGATCAACCCCCGCGCCGGCACCAGGAAGTCAAGGCGCACCCAACCCTTGCCGTGGTTGACGATCTGAGCCATCCGCCCCTTGCGCAGCGCCAGCAGCTGGGTGAGTACGCCGAGGAACTCGTCGGGCACGTCGATCGTCACCCGGTCGACGGGCTCGTGGACGACGCCGTCGATCTCGCGTGTCAGCACCCGCGGCTTGCCGACGATGAGCTCGAAGCCCTCTCGCCGCATCATCTCCACCAGCACGGCCAGCTGCAGTTCGCCCCGGCCCTGGACCTCCCATGTATCTGGCCGATCAGTCGGCAGCACACGGATCGAGACGTTGCCGACGAGCTCGGCGTCGAGGCGGTTCTTGACCAACCGGGCGGTGAGCGACGTGCCCTCCTGGCCGGCGAGCGGCGACGTGTTGATCCCGATCGTCATCGCCAGGCTCGGTTCGTCGATGGTGATCACCGGCAGCGGGCGCGGGTCGTCGGGGTCGGCGAGCGTCTCACCGATCGTGATCTCTGGGATCCCGGCGACGGCGACGATCTCGCCCGGCCCGGCCTCCTCGGCGGGAACTCGTTCGAGCGCCTCGGTCACGTACAGCTCGGCGATGCGCGCCCGTTCGATCGTCCCGTCCGCCCGGCACCACGCCACCGGGCGACCCTTGCGCAGCGTGCCGGCGCGGACGCGGCACAGGGCCAGGCGCCCGACGTACGGCGAGGCGTCGAGGTTGGTGACGAGCGCCTGCAGCGGCGCCGCCGGGTCGAACATCGGCGGAGGGATGCGCTCGACGAGCAGGTCGAGCAACGGCCGCAGCGTCGATCCGTCGGGCAGCCCGGCGCCGTCGGCGGGCCGCTGCATCGACGCCCGCCCCTGCCGCGACTCGCAGTAGACGATGGGGAAGTCGAGCTGGTCGATGTCGGCGTCGAGGTCGAGGAACAGCTCCTCGACGTCGTGGACGACCTCGCCGATTCGCGCGTCGGGGCGGTCAACCTTGTTGATGACGAGGATCACGGGCAGGCGCGCCTCCAACGTCTTGCGCAGGACGAAGCGGGTCTGCGGCAGCGGGCCCTCCGAGGCGTCGACCAGCAGCAGCACGCCGTCGACCATCGACAGGGCCCGCTCGACCTCACCGCCGAAGTCGGCGTGGCCGGGCGTGTCGACGATGTTGATGGTGACCCCGGCATCGCGCACGGCGGTGTTCTTGGCCAGGATCGTGATGCCCTTCTCCCGCTCCAGGTCGAGCGAGTCGAGCACGCGGTCGGCGACGTCCTGGTTCGCCCTGAACGCGCCGGTCTGCCACAACAGCTGGTCGACCAGCGTCGTCTTGCCGTGGTCGACATGGGCCACGATGGCAACGTTGCGGAGGTCGGTGCGCGCCTGCACGGTCGGTCCTGACGATTGGGGGCGCCGGCTCGGCTCCCGGGGAATGTCCAGCGTACGGGCGGCGCGCTCACTGTGACACCCCTGTGCTTGGCTGATCCTCGCTGGCCTGGCGCTCGGAGCCCTGGCTCCCGAAACCCCTCCAACCACGGAGCCCCTGATGACCGAGCTCGACGATCTCTATTGGCACTCCGAGCTGCCCGTTGCCGAGGTGGCCGCTCGATGCGGCGTCCCCGCCGCCCGACTCCACGCTCGGGTGACACCGTTGCTCACCGACCTGCCGTGCTACCGCTGCGGCGAGCCGGCGGCCTACACGTGCCGCACCCAGCGCGAGGACGGCCGCCCGAGATGTCAGGCGTGCCGGGCCACTCGCGCCGACCCTGCGCGTGCCCATTCCGTCCGGGGACGGCACACCGTTGCGTCGCTCGTCGGCGGCGTCATCGCCATGGTCGACGGAGGCGACGACATCGGCTGGGACGTCGACTCGTGCGTCGATGCGCTGGCGGGAATCGGCCTCGCGTGGGGCGGAGATCTCGTTCTCGTCGCCGCTTCCGCCAGCGGTTCGGCCCAGGAGCTGGTGCGGGCGCTCGGCGAGCGTCAGGCGGGCGTCCTCGCCGTGCCGTCACTCGTCGACCTCGGCGGTACGCAGGCCGAGCGGCTGCAGACCCTGTTCACCCTCACCCGCATGCGTTGGCGGGTGCTGTCCGTGGCCTCGGTGCACATGCACTGGCCGGGCGAGGCGATCAGTACCGGCGACCTCGACGTGCTCGACGATGAAGGGAGGTACCCCGGCGAGCGCGGGTTCGTCTCGCGGTTCATCGACGCCACTGCGGACGTCCATGGGTGGGTGTCGTGAGTCGCGGGTCAGCCGTCCCGGACGTCGTGCTCGAGGAATTCGACGACGGCGGCGTTGAAGCGGTCGTTACGGTCGCCGGCCACCATGTGCCCAGCACCGGCGACGTCGACCTGCTTGGCGTGGGGCACCAACGCCCGCATCGCCGCCGCGCCCTCCTCGCTCAGCAGATCGCTCGAGCCGCCGCGCACCAGCAACGTCGGCAGCTTCAGATGGCGCGCCGCCTCCTCCAGCCGCTCGGCTTGCACCATGCGCGCCGACGGGAGCCCGTCGAGCCCCGGCACGTCGGGTTCCTGAAGGGCCATGAACCGCGGGTCCCAATGCCAGTACCAGCGCCCGTCCTCCTTCAAACGAAGGTTCTTGGTGAGCCCGGAAAGGTCCTTCGGCCGAGGGCGGTGCGGGTTGTAGGAGGCGATCGCGTCGGCCGCGGACTCGAGATCGGGAAACCCGTCGAGACCCTGGCGCATGAACGTGCGGATCCGGGCGACGCCGGCGAGCTCAACGCGTGGAGCGATGTCAACCAGCACCAGCGCGCTGGCGATCTCATCGTCGGACTCGCCGACCGCGAGCAGGCTGGCCATCCCGCCGAGGGAGGCGCCGACGAGGGCGGGCTTGGCGGGCAACGAGATGGCGATCGCCCGCACGTCGTCGGCGAAGCGCTGGAACTGGTAGTCACCGTCGGGGGACCAGTCGCTGTCGCCGTGGCCGCGGAGGTCGACGGTCAACGCGTACCAGCCGGCATCACCGAGCAGACGGGCCGAGTTCGCCCACGAGTGGCGGGTCTGCCCGCCGCCGTGCAACAGCACCACCGGCGCGTCGCCAGGGTCGCCGTAGCTGTCGGCGGCGAGCGAGACGTCGGGGGCGACCAGGATCCGCATGCGTCGGACCCTGCCACCTGGTCCCCGTCGTCCGTAAATCGACCGCCGTGCCTCAGAGCGGGTGGGCGGTCACCACCACGTTGCTCTCGTAGTGGTGGCTCTCGTAGTCGAACTCGCCGCCGCAGGTCACCAGCCGAAGCACGGGGCCACCGTCGCGGGCGAAGGTGCCGTCGACGGGCACCGCCGGCTTGTCGACGAGCTCCACGGTGTCGACCACGAAGGCGCGGGCGCTGCCGTCGGCGTAGGTCACGGTCAGCGGGTCGCCCGGTGTGGTGTCGGCCAGGTGGTTGAACACGCCCTTCACGTGCTTCCAGTCGAGGTGGCCGGCGATCACCGCCGACCCTGGCGCGCCTGGCGTCGGGCCGTATTTCCACCACGCAAGCTCGAGGGCGTCTCCGGGGATCTCCAGCCCGCCCGTGGCGTCGACCCCGCCCGGGCGTACGGGGCCGTCGGAGCCGATCGACGGGATCTGCACCCGCACCGGCGCGTTGACCGCCTCGGGCGCGAGCACGCCGACACCGACTCGGGCATCGTGGGTCACGATCGGAGCGATCGTGGTCGTCGTGGTGGTGGTGGCCGTGGTCGACGCCGACGTCGACGTCGACGTCGACGTCGAGCTCGTCGATGGGGGGTCGGTGGACACGGGGTTCGGCGTCGGCGACGGTGGTGGTGGGGCCGTCGCCGACGCCGAGATCCGGTGTTGGGGGGTCGTGGTGGTGGCGCTGGCTACCACAGTAGGCCGGGATCGAGAGGCCGGCGCGCCGCCGGCCGCGAGGGCGACGATCCCGGCGACGCTCGGGGCGACGAGCACGAGGCCCGCTGCCGTCGCGAGCCGGCGACGCGCCACCGCTCAGCCGGTGGTGCGGCGGGACCTCACCACGAACGCCGTGGTCGCCGCCGCCACCAGCGTGGCGACGATGGCCCCGATCGTCAGCGGGTTCGGACCCACGTCGTGCGAAAGTGTGCTGCCGTCGCCGGTCTGGATCACCGCCGGTGCCGTCTGCAGATCCTTGATCTGCACCGCCGCCCAGCCGAGCGTGCCGTCAGCTTGCGAGCCGATGAGGTACATGAAGTTGGCCGTGCCCTCGGCGAACTGCACATCCTGAGGGGTGGCGAGCGGCGCCCCGCCCGTGGTCGCGGTCACCGCCACCTTGTAGTCGCCCGCCGCCACCACCGAGGAGCTCTCGGCGTCGGGGGCCAGCGAAGTCACCGCGCTCTGGTCGTTCAGCAGCACGGTGACGGGATCGGCGGCGGCCGCGTGGCGCACCACCACGCGGGCTTGACCGGCCGGCACCGACGTCAGGTCGTCGGCGTACGCGGTGAGGGTCGGCTTGCCGTCGGCACCGAGGTGGGCGATCAGCGAGCCCTCGAACCCGCCCGGCACCGTGACGTTCTGGGTCAGCAGCGGGGTCTCGGTCTTCGCCGCGCCGGCGTTGCGGATCTCGATGAGGTGCTGCCCAGCCGGCAGCGACAGCGGGTCGGTCGCCCGCTCCGGCTGGAACGTCGGCAATGCGAGGTTGCCGTCGAGGTAGATGTCGGCCACCAGGCCGCGCAAGCCGTGCACGACTCGCACCGAGCCAACTTGGTCGCTCGGTGCCTGCTGGGCGTACGCCGTCGCTCCGAACGCCGTGACCGTCAGCGCGATCGCGCCGACGCCCACCCAACGTGAAATACGAGAACTCATTTCCGCCTCCGCCTGTCGAATCCGCCAATGCCCGCCAGTCAGTGGACTGACTGGGCCGACACGTTAGTCCGGTTGACATCTCGATATCTACGGGCTAGAGAGATTCGTCAGTGGGCGGGCCACTCGACCTCGGCGGAGCTCGACGGTGATCGCCACCAGGATGCTGGCGTTGCCAGCGTTGCTGCTGGCACCGGTGGGCACACCGCTCGACGCGGACGTCTTCGACGCGTCCCACCTCCCCTCGCTGGTGTTCGATGTCGTGGCTCCCCATGACTTCGCCGCCGTCGACCTGACGCCGGCGATGTTCACCGTGCAAGGCGGCACGGTCCACTCCGTCGCCAAAGTCGATCCGGCCACCGTCGCCGTGAGCCTGGTCATCGACGACAGCCCGTCGATGAGCGACCAGGCCGTGCAGGCGGGCCAGGGTGCTTCGGTCGAGCTGATTCGCAATGTCGGTCCCGGCACGCAGGTGTCCCTGTCGACGCCGTCGGGGTTGCTCACCGCGCTCACCACCGATCAAGCGGCGAGCATCGCCCGCATCTCGGGGATCGTCGCCGGCTCGCCGGACGTGATCAAGCTGCCGGACCTCGTCGTCAACGCCGCCCAGCGACTGGCCGCCGCCCCGGTCGCCGATCGCCATCTCGTCGTCGCGTTGGGCACGACGTTTCCCGACGGTCCCCAGCTGCAGGCACTGCGCGACGTGATCATCGCGGCGGGCATCCGCCTCGACGTCGTCGCGTCGAGCGGACTCGACACCGGTCCGATCGCCGAGCTCGCCACCGCCAGCGGGGGGATGAGCCCCGTGCTGCCGCAACCGGTCGGCGAGATGGACGCCGTGACTCAGGCGATCCGCGACCGCTATCACGTGAGCGCCAGCGTCGACGGTCCCGGTCCACACGATGTTGCGCTGAACGTCGGCGGGCAGACGTTCAGCGCCACACTCGAGATTCCCGTCCCGGCGGCACCGGCGAGCACGTCCGCGCCGACCTCGACGGCACCGGCCGGATCGGTCGCGCCGGCGCTGACGCCAACCAGCGTGGCGGTGACGAACCCGGCCGCGGCAACGCTGGCGCCGGCCACATCGACGCCGACGTCGGAGTCGGGATCGTCGGGCATGGGTCGTGGCGCCCGCATCCTGATTGCCCTGCTCCTGCTGGCGGTGGCGATCGCGGCATGGACGACGTGGATCGTGTTGCGGCGACGGGCGGTCGACGCGGCGAAGCGGCGTACGGCTCGGGCCGAGGCTCGGGCCAGCGCCGAGGCGGAGGACGCGCCGACGGAGGTCGAAGCGATCACCGACGCCGACGTGTCGAGTCAGGCAGTCGTCCCCGCCGACTGGGCGCCGCCCGAACCCCTTGCCGTCACGGCGGAGCCCGTGGCCGCCGATCCAGAGCCCGCACCGCTGCCCGGCGTCGAGGCGTTGCGCGCGGCAGTTGCTGCCGCCGAGCCGGAACCCGAGCCCGAGCGGGAACTGGAAGCAGTGCCAGACGATGCCGTTGCGGCCGTGGCGCCACCGTTGTCGATCCGCGCCGCCCGGCGAGCCCGCAAGAAGGCCCGCCGCAAGCTCGGTCAGGCCGATGCGGATGCCGCCGCCGCTCAAGAAGAAGGGGCGGTCGAGCCGGCGCCCGAGTCGGAGCCGGCCGAGCCGGAGCAGCCAGTGGCTGGAGCGCCCGACAGCGAGCACGAGCCGGAGCCGGTCGCGGTCGTGCCCGCGCCGGTGGCAGTCGAGCGGGGGCCCGAACCGATGGCGGTCGAGCCGGTCGCCGTTGAGTCGGTGCCCGAGCCAGAGCTGCTGTTGCCGGTTGCGGTCGAGACTGAGCACGAGCCGGCGGTGGCGGTCGTCCCCGAGCCGGAGCCCGACCCCGTCACGGTCGAGCCGGAGCCGGAACCGGAGCCGAAGCCGCAGTCCGTCGCGGTGGAGACCGAGCCCCAGGCCGCGCCGGTCGAGCCCGAGCCCGACCACGAGCCGGTGGTGGTCGCGTCGGAGTTTCAGCCGGATCCCGAGTCGGTGGCGGTCGAACCCGAGCCGGAGATGGAGCGGGAGCCGGTGGCGGTCGAGTCCGGGCCGGTGGCGGTCGAGTCCGGGCCGGTGGCGGTCGAGCCCGGGCCGGTGGCCGTCGAGCCCGAGTCGGTGGCGGTCGAGCCCGAGCCGGAGATGGAGCGGGAGCCGGTGGCGGTCGAGTCCGGGCCGGTGGCGGTCGAGCCCGAGCCGGAGGTGGAGCGGGAGCCAGTGGCGGTCGAGCCCGAGCCGGTCGAGCCCGAGCCCGAGCCGGTCGAGTCCGAGCCCGAGCCGGTGGCGGTCGAGGCGCAGGCCGAGGACGAGGCGCCGGCAGTCGCCACGCGGCGTGGGAGGACCCCGAAACGGCCACGGCGTCAGACCAGCCGGCGCCCGGCAACCGACCCCCCGCCGCTACCACCACCCGAACCGGCCCCGACCGTCGAGCCGTCCACTCGTCGCGGCCGGCGCGGGTCCCCCGGCATGCGTCCAGCCGCCGACCGCACCCGACGCGGCTCACCGGCAGATCTGCCCAAGCGGGCGCGTGCCCGCCGTCGCTTCGACGACATCCAGCTGATCGAGCCGGAGCCGGATTCGAGCGGAACCTGGTCGGACCATGAGCCGGACTGGCTCACCAGCGGCGACCTGAGCGTGCGCCGCTCCACAGGTCAGGTCTTCGCCAACGGCCGCGAGGTGTCGCTGACGGCGTCCGAGTTCGGCGCCCTCGAGCTGCTCATGAACAGCGGCAACGATGGCGTGGCGCGCGATGCGCTGCAGGCGGCCGTCGGCGATCAGGACCCCAATCTCGTCGTCGCCCAGCTGCGCCGCAAGACAGGTCAGCGGGGTCGGGCGCCGGCGATGCGCAAGGAACGTGTCCTCCGCTACTTCCTCGCCGACGACGCCGATCCGTCCGACGCCTGAGCGCGGTCCATCTCCAACAGATCGTCAGCGAGTCTTCAAGCGCGTCACATGGCGACTGGCGCACGCTGGTGGAATGCCCACCCTGCGTGCCGGGAGCGCTGAGAGCGCCTCCATCTCCAGCGCCCCGGCCCGCGTTTGGGTGACGAAGTTGCTGATCGCCGCCGCGATCGGCGCGGCGATTTCGGTCGCCCTCGGCGTGTACGCCAACCAGCACGATCCGACCCACGAGCAGATCCTCCATGTCGGCTTCCCGTCGGTGTTGTCGATGAAGGCGTGGCTGACGACCGGCGTCGTCGTGCTTGCCCTTGCCCAGGCGGTCTCGGCGGCGTGGATGTACGGCCGCCTGCCGCGCGTCGGCGCCCCACCGCGCTGGATCGGCCACGTCCACCGCTGGACCGGGACCGCAGCGTTCCTGCTGGCGCTGCCGGTGGCCTACCACTGCTTATGGTCGCTCGGCTGGCGCAGCACGGACACCCGGGTGATCGTCCACGGGGTCCTCGGGTGCGCCTTCTTCGGCGCCCTGACCACCAAGTTGCTCGCTCTCCGCCTCGACGGCCTGCCCAAGTGGGCCTTGCCGGTGCTCGGCGGTGGGTTGGTTGCGATCCTGACCGCGATCTGGCTGACGTCGTCGCTGTGGTTCTTCACGAACGTCGGATTCCCGGGGCTCTGACATGGCCCTGCGGTTCACCCCCACCCTCGCCGTGTGTGTCGTCGGCGCCGGGATCACCGGCGCCCTGCTCGCGCTGCCGCCGGCCGAGAAGGCCGCGCAGGCTCCCCTCCCTGCGCCGGCCGCGTCGGCCGGCGGCGCGCCCGTCGTGATCACGATCGCCGACTTCTCGTTCGGCGAACCGCGAACCGTTCAGGCCGGTGCTGTCGTACAGGTCAGCAACGCCGACGCTGAGGCGCACACCTTGACCGCAAAGAACGGAGCCTTCGATACGGGCAGCGTCGACGGAGGCTCCACCGTCTCGTTCACGGCACCCAACGCGCCGGGCACGTACGAGTTCTATTGCGACATCCATTCCTCGATGACCGGGCAACTGGTCGTCGACTGAACGACACCAGGAGTCGTCACCCTCATGAAGACCAAGCTGTTCCCCGTCGCGCTCGCAAGCCTGACGTTGCTCGCCATGGCCGGTTGCAGCCGGTCCAACGGCGACGACGCCAAGGCCGCGGTCGCCACACAGCCCCCGGCTGCCACGGCAGCTCCACCGACAACCGCCGCGCCGACGAGCACGGCCGCGCCGGCCGCGTCGCCGGCCGACTTCGCCGCCAAGGTCGGCGACAGCGCGCTCGGCAAGATCATGACCGACGCCACGGGCTTGACGCTCTACGGCTTCATCAACGACGTCAACGCCACGTCGACCTGCTACAGCACGTGCGCCGAGGCGTGGCCGCCGGTCATCGTCGACGCCGATTGGAAGGTCGGTCCCGGCCTCGACACCGGGATCTTCTCGACCACCAAGCGCGAAGACGGCAGCCTCCAGCTGGTCGCCGGCAAGTACCCGCTCTACACCTACGGTGGTGACGCCGCCCCCGGCGACACCACCGGTCACGGCTCGGGCGACGTGTGGTTCGCAATGAACATCGACGGCACGCTGGTGGCCGCGGACGCCACGGCGGCCCCGACGACCACCACCGCTGCGGCTCCCGCTCCTGCGGCCGCGCCCAACCCGTACGGCAACGAGGCCGGCACCGAGGCTCCGGCCGCCGCCGTGCCGGCGTCTGCGCCCGCCCCGGTCTTGACGGCGCAGACCTCGCTCGGCGAGGTGTTGGTCGACGCCGACGGGATGACCCTGTACGGCTTCACCAAGGACGCCGACGGCAACTCGAGCTGCAACGACAAATGCGCCGAGGCGTGGCCTCCGCTCACGATTGACAGCGACCAGCTGCCCGCCAGCCTCGACGCCAAGGTGTTCAGCGTGATCACCCGGGCCGACGGCTCGCACCAGCTCAAGGCCGGCAAGTGGCCGCTGTACCGGTTCGCCGGCGACAGCGCCGCCGGTGAGGTCAACGGCCAGGGCTCGGGCGGCAGCTGGTTCGTCGTCGACCCCGCCGGGAAGCTGATCAAGTAAGCAACCCTCCAGACCCACAGCGTGGTGGGTCGATGCACAGTGGCCATGGTCGTCGCGGGCGGCGACCATGGCCACGGTCGCGTCCGGGGTCGGATCGGGCCACGTGGTGGCCCGTCCCAGCCGTAGGCTCGACGGGCCGCTCCCGTAGCTCAGGGGATAGAGCGTCGGTTTCCTAAACCGTGCGTCGCAGGTTCGAATCCTGCCGGGGGCACCACGAAACCACCAGCTAGATAGTCGTTTGCTGATGCATTTTTTGAGAACAGTTCCTAACTCATGCGCTCGTGGTAACCATGTGGTAACCATCTGCGGTACGATCCGGCATGGCCAGCGGCACGATCTACCGCCGGAGGACCCCCGCCGGCGCCTCGTCGTGGGTCGTCCACGCCACGTGGCGCGAGAGCGGTCGACGCCGACAGCTCAAGCGTGCGTTCCGCACCAAGCGCGACGCGCAAGCCGAGCTGACCCGCTTCCTCGCCGCCCACCAGAGCGGCGGGTTCGTCACCCCGAGCCGAACGACGCTCGCCGAGTTCGTGCCGCCGTGGCTCGACGCGTTGGCCAACCAGGGCCGCAAGCAGTCGACGCTCAAGGGCTACCGAAGCGTCCTCACGAACCACGCCCTGCCCCGGCTCGGCTCGACACCGCTCCAGGAACTTCGCGCCGCCGACCTCGACGCGATGTACGCCGAGCTGCTTCGCTCCGGCCGTCGCGACGGCGGAGGCCTCTCGATGAGCTCGGTGCACCACCTTCACGCCGTGCTCAACAAGCTCCTCAACGACGCCGAGCGCACCGGCGTCGTCACCCGCAACGTCGCCCGCCTGGCGAGCGCCCCCTCGCTGACCGCCGCCCGTGCCCGAGCACCGGAGATGACCGTCTGGACGCCGGGCGAGCTGTCCCGCTTCCTCGAGTCGATCGACGGCAACCGCAACGCCGCGATGTTCCGCCTCCTCGCGCTCACCGGCATGCGTCGTGGTGAGCTCATCGCCCTCCGATGGTCCGACCTCGACCTCTCGGGCGGCACGATGACGGTGAACCAGGCCTCCACCGTCGTGGACCGCGTCGAAGTGGTCAGCCTCCCGAAGACCCGCCGGAGCCGCCGCGTCGTCGACCTCGACCCCGTGACCGTCGAGACGCTGCAGCGCCACCGCAGCCGCCAGCGCGAACAGCACCTCGCACTCGGCGTCACCGCGACGGCGAGCGACCGCGTGTTCACCGGTGACCTCGGTGAACCGTTGCGGCCGAACTCCGTCGGCCAGGCTTTCCGCCGCCTCGTCGTGTCGGCCGACGTCCCGGTGATCCGGCTGCATGACCTCCGCCACACTCACGCCTCGCACCTCCTTCGCGCCGGCGTGAACGTGAAGGTCGTAAGCGATCGCCTCGGGCACGCGTCGGTGAGCTTCACGCTCGACACCTACGGCCATGTCATGCCCGGCCAACAGGCCGAAGCAGCAGCGGCGGCCGCAGCCCTGCTGGACGTCGGCAAGTCGTGAGCGATCGGGAAGAACTGCGCCTTCGGGTGCGATCGGAGGAGCCGCCGCCGTTGAGCGGGAGCGTCGTGATCCGGGCTGCCCCGATACGCCGTCGCTGCCGCAAACCCATGCCAGGCGCTTGCAGCGGCTCTACGAGCTCGACGGCGAGCCAGTCCTCGGCATCTCCGTGTTCGTCGTCCTCGACGACGTCGGCTCGGCGTCCGAGCGAGGAATCCTCGCCGGCAAGCTGCGCAGCTACCCATCGATCTACCGCTCGACGGTCGGCCGTATCGCCGACGCGTGGGCAGCCCGCACTCCACGATCGTCCTGCCCGGCCTCGGGACAGTCGGCGAGCTGGCAACTGCGCTCGGTCCGCTGGTAACCAACCCGTACGGTGGTGGCTGAGAGGAGGCGCCGTGGCCAATGCCGACATCGCAGCTGACCTGAACAGCGAGGACGAGACCGGCTTCGTGTGGACGTTCCTCGACGAGGCCCCCGACCCCTCGATCATCCGACCCGGTGAGGTCGTGGTCGCCGGCTCCGAGCTCACCCCGGCCGTGTGCGAGGTCGTCGACGTCGTCGACAAGCCGGCCGGCACGGTGGTCCACCTGCGCGTGCTGCCGGGGACGATCGAACAATACCGACGCCTCCTCGACCGCGTTGGAACGTGATCGCCGCGCACGGTCAGGTGAGCCCGGCGACGTATCGCTCGACGTCGCTGGCGTGGTAGCGCACGCACCGGTTGATGTGCTTCGGCCGCAGCGACAAGGACCGCAGCGTCGTCCGCCCAATGCCCAGCAGCTCGCAGACCTGACGCTCCGTCAGGAGCACCGGTGTCAGCGGTTGCTGGGCATCCAGCGTGAATGAGAGCTGGTGCCCTCCGGTCTCGTACTGGCTCGCACTCACCTTCGACACCCGCTCTGCTCGCCGACGGATGAGTCGTCCGGTCGCTCACCTTCCCCACCCCATGACGGTGTCGCTGTCTTCGAAGACGACTGCACAGGGATGGCGACGACCGCATCGCTGGAGATGTGGCGGACTTCGGCGAGGTGACGTCGGGTGGTGCTCACGCCCTGGCGCTCGATTTGTGCATCACACCCTTCATAGGGACATCGAGTCGCCGTGCGGTCACATCTGATGTCGGGTGGCCGCCGGTTCCTACGGCGTGGGTCAACGCTCCCAACCGCTTGTCGCCCTTCAGGTGTGCGTGCTGCGGGGCTTCGAGTCGTCGTGTGGTAGCGCCGGCGGGCCGCCCTCGCCCGTCGATGTCACACCCTGTTGTCAACATCAGTCTCATGAGCGCGCGTCGCCGACCGGTCTTCGACATCGTCCAGCCCGACGGGGTGTTGATCACCATCGACTTCACCACGCCGGGCGCCTTCGGCGACTTCGCCTTCACGGTCACCTATCCCGACCGCAGCACGGCCCGCTACGGCGCCTACCACACTGCGGAGACGTCGGTGTTCCTGGACGTACTTCGCTGTTGGGCCGCCACCACCCCAGCCGCCGAGATCGCCGCAGGGCTGAGGGCCATCCCGGCCGAACTGGCCGCCCTGACGCAGGGCATGCAGCCAAGCTCCCGGTCACAGAACCACTTTGACGACCTGATGCTCGACCACGTGCGTGCCGCGGCCACAGCCGACAGCCCGGCGCCAACCAGCTACACGATCGACAGCGTCAGCCCTGCACGCCTGGTGCTCACACCCACCCCGACCACGCTTCGCTTCGCGATCGTCGGCGACGAGCGCCATCGGGGCGCGCCGATCGAGATTCCCGCCGACCGGCTACCGGCGATGATCGTCGGCATGATCTGGCGGAGCTACGGCGACGGCGCAACCACGCTGACCCGACTGAACACCGACACGTACGAAGCAGCGCTCGCAGCGTTTCAGGCGGGCATCGACACAGCCCGCTGAGCCCTGTTCGGCACCGTCGCCGCTCGCCGCCTGCTCGGTCGGAGCGGGTGACGGTCGGGCTCGGTAGCCAGACCGCCCGGACGGCTGGGGGAACAGGGCCCTGTTCTTCGTGCCGACGTCGGCGGCCAGCTCACCGCGAGGGCGGACGCGGCGAGCGCAGCCGCGCGGAGTGCATCGAGGGCGGCGCCGAGGCGCCAAGCGTGCTCGAGCAGCGCCTCAACGTCCTCGATCGGATCGCAATTCGCTTCCCGGCTCGCGATGCGCGTGAGACGGTCTCGGCCCGCCGTCAGGTCGTCGAGACGGTCGAACATCTTGATGATCGTGCCGACGGCGCGCAGATGGGCTTCCGTTGCGGCGTGGCCACGGGCGCTGTTCATCGCGCCTCGTGCGCCGCACCGCCTGCAAGCCATGCGGGCGTGGAATTCCTGTCGGTCTTCACACGCTCTCTAGGGGGCGCGACTCCGTCCTCGCTCACATCTGTGCCGGCGATGACGCGCGCGCCCGCCGTCGGCGGCCGCCTACCCGTACGTCCGCGCCGATCGCTACCTACGGGCAATTCCGGTCGTCCGGATCGGTGCCTGGCAATGCTGATCTGTGGTCACACCCTGGCATGAATCATCCGCGGAAATGCGCTACTATTTGGACGTGGCCGCTGAGCAGGGCGAGCAGACAGCCAAGCCCCGTGGTCGGCCACGCAAGTGGCCTTCTGAAGCGGCTCGCCGCGAGCACGAGGCCGCCAAGCGTCGGCTGCGAAACAGGACGCGCTTGACGTCCGAGGCCTTCCACGACGTCGTCCGTCTGACGGCCCTCGCCGACGATCTGCAGCACAGGCTCGACGGCGCGATCAAGGAGCTCGACGAGCTGAGGTGGCATGCGGAGGAACTCGAGCGGCGCCTCACCGAGGCCTCGCAGCGTGGACGAGCGACCCAGCAGTCGACAGCAGCGTGGCCGACATCGAGTCCGCCGCAGAATATGAACCGGCAACAGCGACGCGATGCCGAGCGGGTTCAACGACGGAGGGACCGGCAGCAGCGACGAAGCGTGCCGCCGCCGTGAGCTCGCATCACGCTTGACTGTAGGCGAAGTCCAACAGAGTCCCGTGAACTGGAATAAGCTCAGCCAGGGGCTGCAACTGTTCCAGCGGCCTGGACTTGGAAGAGGCCCTGCATGAGGTCGGACATCGAGCGACATGCGATCCGTCGCCGGCGGAGCGCACTGCCTCGTGGCTGAGTCGACGATCAAGAACCACGCGGCCTTCGTCTGGTCGGTCGCCGACCTGCTGCGAGGGGACTACAAGCAGTCCGAGTACGGCAAGGTCATCCTCCCGCTCGTTGTCCTGCGCCGGCTCGACTGTGTGCTGGAGCCGACCAAACCCAAGGTCCTGGCCGAGCACCAGCGCCACGGAGACCGAGAAGCGATCCTCCGTGCCGCGGCGGGACAGCCGTTCTTCAACACCTCGAAGCTCGACCTGCGCCGGCTGCTCGACGACCCCAATCACGTCGCCGACAACCTCCGCGGCTACATCGCCGGCTTCTCGGCCGCCGCGCGCGATGTCATCGAGAAGTTCGACTTCGACGTCCAGATCACCCGCCTCGACAGGGCCAACCTGCTGTACCTCGTCGTGTCGAAGTTCGCCGAGATCGACCTGCACCCCGAGGTCGTCTCCAACATCGAGATGGGCTACCTCTACGAGGAGCTGATCCGGCGCTTCTCCGAGCTGTCCAACGAGACGGCGGGCGAGCACTTCACGCCGCGTGAGGTGATCCAGCTGATGGTGCGGCTGCTGTTCATCGAGGACGACGACCTGCTGGCCAAGCCGGGCATCGTGAAGACGCTGTACGACCCCGCGTGTGGCACCGGCGGGATGCTGTCCGTCGCGGAGGACTACCTGCGGGCGACTCATCCGGCGGCGAGGCTGGAGGTATTCGGGCAGGAGCTCAACGCCGAGACGTACGCCATCTGCCGCTCCGACATGATGCTCAAGGGCCAGGACGCCACCCACATCG
Source organism: uncultured Acidimicrobiia bacterium (assembly GCA_963841465.1). Taxonomy (GTDB): domain Bacteria; phylum Actinomycetota; class Acidimicrobiia; order Acidimicrobiales; family Ilumatobacteraceae; genus JALZMG01. The sequence continues at coordinate 175,337 of CAWJCQ010000003.1, forward strand.
TCCACGGCAATTCGTTCAGCGAGGACGGGCACGAAGGTGCCCGCTTCGACTACCTGCTCGCCAACCCTCCCTTCGGCGTGGAGTGGAAGAAGGTCGAGAACGCCGTGCGCACCGAGCATGGCAAGGCCGGGTTCGCCGGCCGCTTCGGCGCCGGCCTGCCACGGATCAACGATGGCAGCTTCCTGTTCCTCCAGCACATGATCTCGAAGATGCGGCCGCCCGAGCAGGGTGGCTCTCGCCTGGCGATCGTCTTCAACGGCTCACCGCTGTTCACTGGCGCGGCCGGCTCTGGGGAGTCGGAGATCCGCAGATGGATCATCGAGAACGACTGGCTCGAGGCCGTCGTGGCGCTGCCCGATCAGCTCTTCTACAACACCGGCATCTCGACGTACTTCTGGATCGTCACCAACCGCAAGCGTCCTGAGCGGCGGGGCAAGGTGCAGCTCGTCGACGCTCGCGAGCTCTTCGTGAAGATGCGCAAGAGCCTCGGCGAAAAGCGCAAGGAGATGTCACCCGAGCAGATCGCCGAGATCACCCGGCTCTACGGCGAGTTCGCCGAAGGTGAGCGGGTGAAGATCCCGCCCAACGAGTCGTTCGGCTTCATGCGCATCACTGTCGAGCGACCGCTGCGGCTGCGCTGGGAGGTCAGCGACGACACGCTCGCCGCGGCGGCCACGGCGAAGGCCTTGGCGAAGCTGACCGACGACGAGCGGGACGCGCTCATCGGTACCTTGCGAGGGCTGCACGGTTGGTCGACCACTGATCGACAGGTAGCCGCGAAGGCGATCGAGCCGGTGCTGAAGCCGCTCGGGCTGACCGCGCCGCAGACCAAGGCGGTGTGGGATGCTCTCGCAGTCCGCGACCCGGAGGCGGCCGAGGTCGTCGACCGCAAGGGCAACCCCGAGCCGGATCCCGAGCTCCGCGACGGCGAGAACGTCCCGCTGCCCGCGGTGCCGGTGGTGTTCGAGGCCGACGTGAGCGGTCGGCTGCAGTCGCTCGAGTACCGGACGGCAGTCGCCGACTACATGACGGCCGATGTGCTGCCTTACGTCCCTGACGCATGGGTCGACCACATCAAGACGAAGGTCGGCTACGAGATCCCGCTCACCCGTCATTTCTACAGGTACATGCCGCCCCGCCCGCTGGCTGAGATCGACGCCGAGATCAAGGCGTTGGAGGCCGAGATCCAACAGCTGCTCCGCGAGGTGACGGAGTGAGCTGGCGGTTGGTGCCGCTTCGTCGGTTGTTTGAGGTCGTGAATGGCGGGACTCCTACAGCGGACACAGCGAACTGGGATGGGGCGGTCCCGTGGGCAACACCCATTGATCTCGCCCCGGTGACTGGTGGATTGTTGACTACGACGAATCGGTCGCTCACGGAAGCCGGGCTTCGGACCGGAAGCGCGGCAGTTGGCCCCGACAGCCTCATCGTGTCGACCCGCGCTCCAATCGGCTACGTCGCTCAGACGAACGCGCGCACGGCATTCAACCAGGGCTGCCGCGGCCTTACGCCACGCGCAGCGCTCGACGTACGCTTCTACCGGTACGTGCTGTCCGCCTCGCCGGAAGATCTTCGTCGCGAGGGCAGGGGAGCACGTTCGCCGAGCTCTCGACGGAATCGCTCGCCTCGCTGCCTGTTCCCAACCCGGGTCTCAACCACCAGCGGGCGATCGCCGACTTCCTCGACGCGGAGACGGCCCGCATCGACGATCTCCTGCAGAACAAGCGTCGGCTCGTCGCCCTGCTCCAGGAACGCATCGATGCTGCGACCATGACCCTCGTTGGGCGCAGCGACATCGTCGACGCGCGCGGCGGCGTGAGGTCCGTTCCCCTCCGCCGCCTCCTTCGAAGGCTCGAACGACCCCCTGCAGCTGACGGGCCAATGATCACGGCCTTCCGCGACGGCCAAGTGACGGCGCGTGCGCTTCGACGACCGGATGGCTATACGGAGTCATGGACCGAAGCTGCCCGCGTGCAGGGAGTGGCCACCGGCGACGTCGTCGTACATGGACTCGATGGCTTTGCCGGAGCCATCGGCACCGCAGAGGTGAACGGCGTCTGTAGCCCCGTGTACCACGTTTGTGTTCCGGCTGACGGCGGCGATTCAGACTTCTATGGTCGACTCCTTCGCCTTCTCGCTACGTCCGGGTACCTGGGACTCTTCGCGAGCAGCACGCGGGAGCGTGCTGTCGATTTCCGGAACTGGGACCTCTTCGGCAGGATCCCGATCCCAGCGGTCGGGGTGACTGTGCAACGCGGGATCGGGGACAGGATTCGCAGGCTGACACCGCTGCGAGTCGCAGTTGAGCGCTCAGCGATGTTGGTTGCCGAACACCGCCAGGCTCTCATCACCGCTGCCGTCACCGGCCAGCTCGACCTCGCCCGCGAGATCGCAGAGGCGGCGTCGTGATCCCGTTCGGGCCGACCGTGCACACGCTGCAGGTCACGCTGCGCGACGTCGAGCCGGAGGTCTGCCGGCGGCTGGCGGTGAAGTCCGAGACGAAGCTGCCGGCGTTCGCTCGCGTGCTGGAACGGGTGATGGGGTGGCAGGGCTATCACCTCCACGCCTTCGCCGTCGGCGACCTGATCTTCGGCGAGCCCGACGAGGAGTTCGACACCGACTACACCATCGACCATCGCAAGATCACCGTGAAGCAGGTGCTACCGCGCATCGGCTCGAGCCTGCGGTGGGACTACGACTTCGGCGACGGGTGGGAGCACGACGTCGTCGTCGAGGCGATCGAGTCGCCGGTCGAGGGCATGCGCTACCCGGTGTGCCTCGGCGGCGAGCGCGCCTGCCCGCCCGAGGACTGCGGCGGCGTGCCTGGCTACGAGGATCTGCTTCGCGTGCTCGCCGACCCGACCGACGACGAGCACGAGCACATGGTGACGTGGGCGGGGGATGGCTTCGACCCGGCAGCCTTCGACCTCGTTGCTGCCAACGGAAGGTTGCGCGGGCGATGAACCAGCTCGTGTTCCAGCCGACCGTCGGTCACTGGAACAAGGCGGCGCGATCTCAACCAGTGTTCCAGTCGCCTGGACCACACGACCGATGAGCACACGGTCCGGCCGGTACGAGCGGCAGGTCACGGGCTATCGGACGTTCGTGCCCAAGCCGCTGCCGCCGGATCCTCCCCTGCGTTGGGATCCCGAGCTGCTCCGAGCCCTGTCCGACGCCGACCGTGCGCTCGGTCGGCTCGACGGGCTCTCGCGCAGCCTGCCCAATCCGGACCTGTTCGTCGCCATGTACGTCCGCCGGGAAGCAGTGCTCAGCTCGCAGATCGAGGGCACCCAGTCGAGCCTTGACGACGTGCTGGCGTTCGAGGTCGACGCACCGGGCACGGTTCAGCCAGCGGACATCACCGAGACCGTGAACTACGTGCGGGCGATGAACACCGGCATCGAGCTCCTCGACAAGCTGCCGCTCTCCGGCCGGCTGATCCGCGCCGTCCACGAGGAGCTGATGACGGGCGTGCGCGGCCAGGAGCGATCACCGGGGGAGTTTCGGCGCACCCAGAACTGGATCGGCCCGGCGGGCTGCACGTTGCAGAACGCCACGTTCGTGCCGCCGGCACCGGACGATCTCGCCGCCTCGTTCTCCGACCTCGAGCGGTTCCTCAACGACGACGGCCAACCGCCGCTCGTGGTGGCGGGCCTCGCCCACGCCCAGTTCGAGACGATCCACCCGTTCCTGGACGGCAACGGCCGCGTCGGTCGCCTGCTGATCACGCTGGTGCTCGTCGAGCGCCGTGTCCTCAGCCGCCCATTGCTGTACCTGAGCCTGTTCCTCAAGCAGAACCGCGCCGAGTACTACGAGCGCCTGGAGGCCATCCGCGCCAAGGGCGATTGGGAAGGGTGGCTGCGGTACTTCCTCACCGGCGTGACGATCACCGCCAACGACGCCACCCGGGTGGCCGGCGCCGTCGCCGAGCTGCGCGATCGTCACCTGCGGCAGGCGGCGTCGGCGAATCTCGGGCGGTACGCCGTGCCGTTGCTCGATCTCCTGGTCGAGCAACCGGTCGTGACAGTGAAGTACGCCGTCGAGCACCTGGGCGCCACGCCGACCACCGCCGGCGGGTTGCTCGACAAGATGGCGGCGCTCGGGATCGTCGAGGAAGTCACCGGCCACAAGCGGAACCGCATCTATCGGTACTCGCCGTTCCTCGATCTGTTCACCGCCGACGAGCCGGCCGAGCTGGCACTGCCTGACGAGGTGCTGGCGTGAGGCCGGACGAGGCGGCGTTCGAGGAGTTCGTCGCCGGCTGGCTGGTCGAGCACGGTGGCTATGCGGAGGTGAAGGGACCGCGGGCGTCGCGACCCTCGGCGTTCGACCCGGTGGCTGGCATCGACACCGAGGACCTGTTCGCGTTCATCGGGGCGACGCAGGCCGAGGCGTGGGATCGGCTCAAGCAGCTGCACGGCGGCCTGCCCGGGGCGCAGACGAAGTTCGTGGCCCGGCTGGCGTCCGAGATCGATCGGCGGGGCACGGTCGACGTGCTGCGCCACGGCGTCGTCGACCACGGAGTGACGATCCGGCTCGCCTACTTCAAGCCCGCCCACGGCCTCACGCCGGAGCTGTCGCAGCGGTACGCCGCCAACCGGCTCAACGTGACCCGCCAGCTCGTGTACCAGGCAGGGTCGACGAAGACGACCGACGTCGGCCTCTTCGTCAACGGGCTGCTCGTCGCCACCGCCGAGCTGAAGAACCAGCTGACGGGGCAAGGCGTCGAGGAGGCGATCGCCCAGTACCGCACCGACCGCGACCCGAGCTCGTTGTCGCTGTCCCGGCGGGCGGTCGTGCACTTCGCCGTCGACCCCGAGCGGGTCGCGATGACGACCCGCCTCGCCGGCGCCGCCACCCGCTTCCTCCCGTTCAATCGCGGTGAGGGTGGCGGGGCCGGAAATCCGGCCAATCACGGCGGCCACCGAACCGCGTACCTATGGGAGCGGGTCTGGCAGCGCGACGCGTGGCTCGACCTGCTCGCTCGCTTCGTCCACGTCGAGCAAGCAGCGACGGGTTCGAAGGCACCGCCGAACGTGATCTTCCCGCGGTGGCACCAGTGGGATGCGGTCCTGGCCCTCGAGACCCACGCACGCGAGCACGGCGCCAGTCAGCGATACCTGGTCCAGCACTCAGCCGGGTCCGGCAAGTCGAACACGATCGCCTGGCTCGCCCACCGGCTGTCGTCGCTCCACGACGCGGCCGACGTCAAGGTGTTCGACAAGGTGATCGTGATCACCGACCGCGTCGTGCTCGACCGCCAGCTCCAGGAGACGATCTACCAGTTCGAGCACGCCCACGGCGTCGTGGCGAAGATCGACGAGAGCTCGGCCCAGCTCGCCGATGCTCTCGCCGGCGAGCAGGCCCGCATCGTGATCACCACGTTGCAGAAGTTCCCGTACGTCCTCGACAAGATCGCCGAGCTCGGCACCCGGCGGTACGCAGTGGTCGTGGACGAGGCCCACTCGTCGCAGACCGGCGAAGCTGCCAAGGACCTTCGCCTAGCCCTCGGCGCCACTGAGGAACAGGAGCTGACCGCGGCCGAAGCCGAGGACATGGGCCTCGTCGCTCTGCCACAGGATCCGGTCGAGGAGGCGCTCGCCCGTGCCGTCGCTGCCCGCGGCATGCCGCCCAACCTCAGCTTCTTCGCCTTCACCGCCACCCCGAAGGCCAAGACGCTGGAGCTGTTCGGCACCAAGAACTCGACCACTGGTCGGTTCGAACCGTTCCACCTGTACCCGATGCGACAGGCCATCGAGGAGGGCTTCATCCTCGACGTGCTCGCCAGCTACGTCACCTACGACATGTACTGGCGGATCGAGAAGGCCGTTGCGGACGACCCGAAGTACGAAGCGCCTGCCGCCCGACGGGCGATCGCCCGCTTCGTCGGGCTGCACGAGCACAACCTCGCGCAGAAGGCCGAGATCATCGTCGAGCACCTCCGCACCCACGTCGCCCACAAGATCGAAGGTCGAGCGAAGGCGATGGTCGTCACGTCGTCGCGTCTCGCCGCGGTCCGCTACAAGCGGGCGCTCGACAAATACCTCGCCACCCACGGCTACGGCGACGTCACGGTGTTCGTCGCCTTCTCCGGGACGGTCCACGACGACGGGATCGACCTGACCGAGGCGAAGATGAACGGCTTCCCCGACGGTCAGACGGCGCGCCGATTCGACGACGAAGGCGACGTGCTCGTCGTTGCCGAGAAGTACCAGACCGGGTTCGACCAGCCGCTCCTCTACGCGATGTACGTCGACAAGATCCTTACCGGCCTGGCCGCCGTGCAGACACTCTCCCGGCTCAACCGAACGTGCGACGGGAAGGACGGCACGTTCGTGCTCGACTTCCGCAACGACGCCGACGCGATCCGCACCGCCTTCGAGCCGTGGTACGGCCGCACCGTCGCCCCGCCGACCGATCCGAACCTGCTCTACGACACTCGCGCCGCGCTTGACCCGTTCGGCGTGCTCCGGGTGGACGAGATCGAACGGGTCACCGGGCTCCTCCTGACGATGACGGCGGCCAAGGACCACGCCCGCATCCACGGTGCTCTCCAGCCGGCGATCGACCGCTTCCACGCCCTGTCAGACGAGGAACAGGAGCGGTTCCGGGACGCCCTGGACCGTTTCGTGCGCACCTATGCGTTCCTCGCCCAACTGGTCAGCTTCGGCGACACGAAGCTGGAGCGCGACTACCTGTTCTGCCGGGCGCTCGGCGCGTTCATCCGGCGCGCTCCGGGCACCAGCCTCGATCTGGGCAGCGAGGTCGAGCTCACCCACTTGCGCCACGAGATGACGTTCGAGGGCTCGCTATCGCTCACGAGCGAGACCGGCGAGGTGCGTACGATCTTCGACGGCACGGGACGCACGACCGAGCCCGCCGAGGAGCCGCTGTCCCACATCATCGCCACGCTCAACGAGCGCTACGGCCTCAACCTGACCGAGGCCGACCGCCTGCATTTCGAGGGGATCGCCACCTCGCTCGTCGACGACGTGACGCTGCAGCAACAGGCGGCGGCGAACACGGTCGACAACTTCCGGATCGCCTTCGAGCAGCGCTTCGACGACGCCGTCGTCCAGCGCCTCAACGAGAGTCAGGAGCTCACGTACCGCATCCTCGACAACCCGGACTTCCGGTCGGACGTCATCGCCGCGTATTTGCCTCTGATCTACGGCAAGGCGAAGGTGGCCCACCAGGAGCACTGCCCGATCGGCGACCTTCTGCGCCGTGGTGAGGACGCCCACCTCGAGTACAAGTCGACGTTCCGATGGGATCTGAAGCAGGCGACCGTGTCGAGGGCGGTGGAGACAGCGGTGGTCAAGACGGTTGCCGCCTTCCTCAACAGCCGAGAGGGCGGGACGCTGCTCGTGGGTGTCGCCGACGACGGCACCGTGCTCGGGCTCGAGCCCGACTACCTGACGCTGCGCAAGGAAGGCAAGGACGACGCCGATCTTTTCCAGCTCGCGCTGACGCAAGCGATCCTCAACTCGGTCGGCGCGGCCGCAGCGACGAACGTGACGACGCAGGTGCACACCGTCGACGGTCACGACGTCTGTCGCGTCCACGTCAAGCCGAGCGGCCACCCGGTGCACGCCGAGGTGACGGTCGTCGACAAGGCCGGCCAGCACCAGAAGAAGCGCATGTTCTTCGTCCGGATGAACAACGGCACGAGAGCGATCGATGACGAAGCCGAGATCGAGAAGTACGTGGCCGGTCGGTGGGGTAGGCTAGGCGCGTCCGCGGTCGACCCCAACAACAAGGGCTATACCCCGGGGCCGTGAGGTTGCTCACGGTCGACACGTTGTGATCAACCATGTCCGTGTAGTGGTGTCGTGACGTTGGATCAGCCGGTCTGAGCATGCACGCTCACCAACTGCTTGAACGCCTCGCACTGCATGATGGCGAATCTCGGCAGGAGCTGGAGGCTGACGTGGTCGCCCGTAGCCAAACGGAGGGCGTCGCGGAGGTAGGAGGCGGAGAATGTCGCGAGGAGTCCGTCTCGCGGCGTGACGGCGCGCAAGACACTTTCGATCCGTCCAACGTCGGGGGCTTCAGCCGTTACGGCCAGAAGTTCGCCGCGTCCGACGAGGTCCACGGCGGCATGCGGGATGACACCGGCCGCGTCCACCGCATCGAGCAGCGCGAGCCGGTCGCCACGCAGAATCTCCGAGCTCGCATGCATCAGATGTCCATCAAGCGACGGAAACGGAGCATCGATAGTGGTGCATGTCCACGTGGCGTTGTCGGATTCGAACTGAACGCGACGACCATCGAACCGTGCGTTAAGACCGGTGGCCGTCGCGGCGACGAGGCGGATCAAATCAGTGGAAACGACGACCTCCGAGTGCCAGTCGGAGAGCTCCGTCCGCGCGATGCGGTAGCTGTCCGTCGCCTCGGCGAAGCCTCGTGCGAAATGAACGCCTGTCAAGACGGGCCGCTGGGCGTCGGTAGAGGCGGCCACGGTGATCGCGGCGCAACGTTGGATCTCCGGCGCCGAGATCGACGATGGGACAGCCGACGCCTCCATGCCGAGTGGACGAGGCGGATCACCATCGACGAGCCGTAGCGAGGCCGACAGCTGCCCGAGCTCCAGGGCGAGGTCCAGTCCGGTGGTTTCTAGGCGGACCGACGTCGACTCGCCCTTGGCGAGCAGGTCACCGAAGTAACGAGCGGGCACGATTGCTCGCCCTGGCACAGCCGTGTGAGTGCCAATCCGGATCGAGATGCTCATCGAGCGACCCGTCGCCGTCACGCGCAACTCGTTCGTGCTGGCTGCCAACACGATCACGGCAGCACCGTCGGGCGAGTCACGCAGGGCGGGGCGCGCTGAGCGAACAGCCCAGCTCAACGCATCGAGAGAGACGTCAGCTCTCATCTAGGCGCACGATCGGGATGCCGAACTCGGCGCCGATTCTGCTGAATGCGTCGTCATGCGAGGCGATGGGCAGAGTCGGATCCTGCACCAGCGAGCAGGCCGCAATCCAGAAGTCGTTCATGCCTATCTGCCGGTGGAACCTCCTCGAAAGCTCTGCCCACTTGGTCGCAACAGCATCGGTCCCCGGCTGCACCACGCAAAGGCGGATGCGCTGCTCGAGGGTGGACTGTCGCGCTGCGCCCCACTCCGCCTTCAGCGCTCCGTGCCGCAGTTCAGCGACGGTTGCGAACGACAGCACCCAGATTCGGTCGTCAAGGAACGGCCGGTACCACGCCGCCGGCTCACGGTCCCACACGGCCCAGGAGAAGACGTCGGTGTCTACCAGGATCGGTGAGTCACCGAGCTCGTCCGGCGTCACAGGTCGAGAGCCTCGAAGAACCGCTCGAGTTCCTCGGGTGTCGCTGTGTCGTCCTGCATCGTCTCGAGGTCGGCCGGGCCGACTCCTTGCTCTCTAGCGAGTTCGCCGATCGTCGGCGCGCGCCAGAACTCCGCACTGTCCAGATCGAGTCCCAGTTGATGCGTGCGCCGCACCGCCCGGAGCTCCACCGCCGTGACCTGTCGTGTCGGTTCGTCAAAAGTGACCACGCCGTCGAACTCGGCCTGTCGACGGAGTGCCTGCTGGACTTCGTCCGCATGCACGTCATCGAACGTCACGCGGATCGGCCGGTTAGCCGACGTCCGGAGTCGAGCGGTGTGCCGCTCGAAGTCCGCTTCGACGAGCGTGCCGGACACAACGCTCGTCGACATCGTCGGCACTCGTCCGGCGACGCGGTGGAGCCTGGTTCGAGCTGATCGATCGAGTGTCGCTGCGCGCTCACCGATCGACTGGCCCGCGATGTCGAGGAGGAGCCCCGAATAGCGAGATCCGATGTCGAGATCGTCGGCGAGGTCCGCAAGCGCGCGGGCGACGTAGGCGTCGGACTCGCCACCCGACAGCGAGTCAATCGTGCTTGCGAGCGCCAGCTCGGTGAGCGACGGATCATCGAGATCCAACCCGGCGCGGGCGTCGATCTCCGGCCCGCGAAGGAGCACGCCGACGCTTCCCGAGAACACGTTCACGAAACGAAACCGGGTGGCGTTCTCGACGGTGGTTCCACGCCGTCCGACTCGCCCGGGCTCCCGTCCAGCGATCAACTCGGCAGCTCGGGCTACGGCGCGGATGGCGCCGTCGATCAGCCTCGTCACGTCCGCCGCTGGCACCCGACCGAGCCTCGCCTCCTCACCCTGCAGGACCAAGCGGAAGGAGGGCATCGCGTCGTCAGAAGTGCGAGCGTCATCGGTGGTCGTCATCACTCACATTATGGGCCGGGGGTGCGCGGCCGGCCGGGGAGCGGGCACCGGAAGGGGCGGGCGCGGGATCTGGCGGGCGACCGTCCGCCAGAGCTGGCCCGGTCGGTTCGGGTTCGGTCCGGAGAGTGGAGTCCGCACACGCCAGGTCCGTGGTAACGCCGTGGTAACCATCCGCGACGAATTGTGTCGAATGATCCCGAACGACGACGAACGTCGGGAGTCGCGAAACACCTGCTCAGACGCACTTCGGCGGACGAGCACGAACGTCGGCGAACCCGTCCGGCCGGTTTCCTAAACCGTGCGTCGCAGGTTCGAATCCTGCCGGGGCACGCGAGCCTCCAGCCAGATGGGCGCAAAGCGATTGCGCAAACGTGATCGGCGCCGCGGCCCTTGCCGACGATCCGCCGAGAGCCTCAGCTTCGGTCGAACCGTCTGGTAACGCTCCGGTGGGGTTCGCGCGTGGCCCCCAGCACGATCTACCGCCGTACGACACCCTCGGGGTTGTCGTTGTAGGTGCTGCATGTCTGGCGGCCTCAGCGGTCACGATGGCCGAGCATCCCCCGGTCCACACGGCACCGCCGACGCCGATGAGCGCGCCCGGCGCCGGTACCGACTGCACCGCACGGAAGTGGTGTTCATCCGTTGCCATTCGACGCCGACGCCGCCCGTGCTGACGGCCGCGTCTTGGCCGGCGTCATCGTGGCCGGTCGCAGGCCCCAAGGCACACGCGTCGTCGACCTCCTCGTCGCCGCAACCGCCGTCGCCCACCGACTCCGGCTGTACCCGCGGAACCCAACGCCCGCTTGCTCGAGGGCCTTGTGAAAGTCATCGCGATGTGAGCCGGTCGCTCCAACTTGTGCGCCCAGATCCGAGCCTCGAGCCGTCGTGACCGCCAACGAGGGAAGGCGAGAGCCGCAGCTCGATGAGCGACACCCCGAAGTCCGGATGGCTGGGGGCAGCACCTACGAAGGACGTCCTCGGCGGCTCGTCGTCCGCGTGGCACGGTCTTGCGCGTGTCCGCTCGGTTTGCCATGTCGGGTCTCGACGAGCAGCGCTTCCAGATCGGCTGCGGTGTCCTGCCGATGTCCTTGGGCGACGGCAACACCTTCGCTGGCCAGGAGGTCGTGAGCGCCCCATGTGTCGAGATCGAGAGCCGTCGCGAGTTCTCTGAGCGTCAGTCGTCCCTGTCGGTAGGCGGTGAGCGCCTCCTCCTTGCTCAAATGCCGCAGTGCCAGGCGGAGCAGCTGACGAATGGCGGTCGAGCGGTCCTCGGAGTTCTGCGCCGCGTACCGGTCGACCCGCTCGAGGAGCGATCGGTCGAGTGTTGCGTTGATGCGAACGACGTCGGTCATGTCAGTGTCTCCAGGTATTCGTCACGTAGCTGCTCGCTGATGCGCCCGGCGGCGAGGAGTGCTTCGATTCCGTCGACGGCTTCCTGCTCGCTCCAGGATCCTGATCGCAATTGGAGCACCAACAGGTCAGCGGTTCGGATCCACCGGGCGCCGAGGTTGCGGGCCCGCCTTCCCAGCGTGACGTCATTGCATACCAAGATGCCGTCATCCCGTGCGGCGAGCAGCACTGCCTCGTCGACGGTTCTGGCGCCCGCGGCTTGTCGCCGAGATCGACCGCCAAGGGCATGCTCGACCGCGACCGCGTCGGCGTGCTGACCCGAGCGCCCGGCGACGACGACCTCGTCCCACACGACGTCGAGGATCACCACCTCGAGGGGTAGTCGGGAGAGCACGCCCAACAGGCCGGCGCGGGCGAGCGAGATCAGTGTGGACGAGTCCACGACCACACGTTGAGCATACTACGAATGAGCATTTCTGCACATGCAGTGTGCAATCACGGCTCGGCGAGTGCTGGCCATCAGTCTCATTCGCTCGCCATCCGTCCGACGGGTGGTCCGATCGGCCAGAATTGCCGCCGATGGCGACACTGACCGTCGGACCCGATGTCGTGCGGGCGGCGGAGGCGTTCGTCGCGACCGGGCGGGTCATGCCGGGTCTCACCGTCGATGACGATCGCCGGGCGCGGTCGTGGTGGTGGCCGATGCCGTCGGCGGCAGATCGCGGCCTGCTGGCGTCGCTGCTCGACGGCAACGATCCCGCCGAGCACGCCCGCGCCGCCGGCGAGCTGGCCGTCGAGGTCGATCGCCTCGTGCGCGAGCGGCTGCGAGCCTCCGGCGTCGAGCTGATCGGCCGCCGCGCCGGGCGCCGGACCGTCCCCGACGCCTGGCTGCGCTCGCTGACCGCCGAAGATCCCTGGCTGCCCGAGTCGCTCGACGCGGCCAAGGTCGCCGCCCTCGCCGCGGCCGTCGACGGCTGGGTTCGCTCCGGTGTCGTCGGCGTCGGCCGGGCCCGTCTGTGCGTGCGGATCCACGAGCCGCCGACCGACGACGATCCGTGGGAGGCGGAGGCGCTCGGCCAGGACATCGACGAGCCGAGCCTGCTCGTCGGCCTGGCCGACGTGTGGACCGGTGCGTCGCCGTTCGGTCCGGGGGTTGTCGAGGAGCTGCTCGGCGCGCTCGGGCGGATGAGCCGCATCGCTCCCGAGCTGGCCGGGCTGCTCGACAACGCGCTGCCCGACCGCACCGTCCTCGACGGCGCCGCCGTGATCGAGCTGTTCGTCGAGCACGCCGCCGCGCTCGCAGAGGCCGACATCGCGATCCTGCTGCCGAGCTGGTGGACGAACCGCAGACGTGTCGGGCTGCGGGCCCGCACATCGAGGTCCAGCAAGGCGGTCGGTGCAGTCACGCCTTCCGGCCTCGGGTTCGACCAGCTCGTCGAGTTCACCTGGCAGGCGGCCCTCGGCGACCAACGGCTGACGAAGGCGGACCTCGCCGCGCTCGCCAAGGCCGGCGAAGCCAAGCAGTCGCTGGTGCGGGTGCGCGGGATGTGGGTCGAGGTGAGACCTGACGAGATCGCCAGCGTGCTCGCCCACGCCGGGGCGGGCGGTCGGGCGACGGCTGGTGAGCTGTTGCGCGCCGGCCTCGGAATCGGCTCCCTCGATGCTCCGGACGGAACAGCCGTCGTCGGGGTCGACGCCCACGGATGGCTCGGCGCGTTGCTCGACGACGCGCTCCATTCGTGCGTTTCGCCGGTGCCGACGCCGGCGGGATTCGAGGGCCGGCTCCGCCCGTACCAGGAGCGCGGCGTCGGATGGTTGGCGTTCCTCGGGCGTCTCGGGCTCGGCGCCTGCCTCGCCGACGACATGGGACTGGGCAAGACCGCCCAGCTGATCGCGTCGGTCCTCGCCGATCCGACGCTCGGTCCGACGCTCGTGGTGTGCCCGACGTCGGTGCTCGGCAACTGGGACCGCGAGCTCGCCCGGTTCGCGCCGGCGCTGCGCGTGCTCGTTCATCACGGGCCCGAGCGCCTCCGCGGTCACGACGAGGCGTTCGTCGTCCGTGCCGCCAGGCACGACGTCGTGGTGACGTCCTACCCGCTGGTCGCCCGCGACGCCGTCGAGCTGGGTGCGGTGTGTTGGGCCCGGCTCGTGCTCGATGAGGCCCAGCAGGTGAAGAACCCGTACACGGCGCAGGCCAAGGCGGTACACCAGCTCAAAGCCGAGCGCCGCATCGCGCTCACCGGCACGCCGGTGGAGAATCGCCTGACCGAGTTGTGGGCGATCATGGAGGCGGTCAACCCCGGCCTGCTCGGCAGCGTCCGCTCCTTCAAGGAGCGCTTCGCCGTGCCGATCGAACGTGACGCAGACCCCGAGGCGACGGTGCGGCTGCAGCGGATCGTGTCGCCGTTCGTGCTGCGCCGGCTGAAGACCGACAAGACGATCATCGACGACCTCCCCGACAAGATCGAGCAGACCGAGCGCTGCCCGCTCACCCGCGAGCAGGCGACGTTGTACCAGGCGGTCGTCGACGATCTGCTCGAGCAGGCCGACGCCGCCGAGGGCATCGACCGGCGGGGGATCGTGCTGGCCGGCATCATGAAGCTCAAGCAGGTGTGCAATCACCCGGCGCATTTCCTGAAGGACGGAACCTCCCTGGCCGGGCGGTCGGGCAAGCTCGGGCGGGCCGAGGAGCTGCTCGCGGAGCTGCTGTCCGCCGGCGACAAGGCGCTGTGCTTCACCCAGTTCACCGAGTGGGGCGGAGCCATGGCGCCGTATCTCGGTCGGCGCTTCGGCGTTGACGTGCCATGGCTCCACGGCGGGCTGCCGCGGCGCACGCGCGACGAGCTGGTTGCCAGGTTCCAGGATCCGGAAGGACCCCCGGTGTTCGTGGTGTCGTTGAAGGCCGGCGGCACCGGCTTGAACCTGACAGCGGCCTCGCACGTGCTGCACTTCGACCGCTGGTGGAACCCGGCGGTCGAGGATCAAGCGACCGACCGCGCCTACCGCATCGGCCAGCACCGCAACGTCATGGTCCACAAGCTCGTCTCCGCTGGCACGGTGGAGGAGCGCATCGACGAGATGATCAGTTCCAAGCGGGCGCTCGCCGAGAAGGTGGTCGGCAGCGGTGAGGGGTGGATCACCGAGCTGTCCACAGACGAGCTGCGTGACGTGCTCGCCCTCCGCGCGGACGTGGTGGAGGACTGAGCGATGCCCCGATCGCGCCGTTGGGACGACCCCTGGCAGCGGTATCCGGCGTCGGTGCCGCTGCCCGCCGAGAACGGCATCGCCACGTCCAAGCAGCGCGGCAAGATGGCCGCGTCGTGGTGGTCGCAACGGCTCGTCGAGCTGCTCGACTCCTACGGTCTCGGCGCACGGATGCAGCGCGGCCGTCGCTACGCCCGCCAGGGTCAGCTGGTCAGCTTCGACGTCCAGCCCGGGGTCATCGTCGCCCAGGTCCAGGGCTCACGGCGCACGCCGTACGTCGAGACGGTCGCCGCGTTGCCGTTGAGCGACGCCCAGTGGGAGGGCATCGAAGCCACGATGCGCGCCCGGGTCGCCTTCGCCGCTCGCCTCCTCGCCGGCGAAGTACCACCCGAGCTGGAAGCCGTCTTCGAGAGCGCCGGCGTCGCGCTGCTGCCCGCAGGGTGGGCCGACGTGCGGGCGAGTTGCTCGTGCCCGGACTGGGAGAGCCCGTGCAAGCACGTCGCCGCCGTGCTGTACGTGTTCGCCGACCGCCTCGATGTCGACCCGTGGATGCTGCTGACCTGGCGCGGCCGCACCCGAGAGCAGCTGCTCGGACACCTGCGCGCCCCGGGTCCGGACGCCGCCGCGGCGATCGCCCCGTGGTGGCCGTTGGTTCCCGGCGCGCTGCTGCCCGAACCGCCCGTCGACGTCGACACGATGCTCGCGCCCGACCCGCCGACCGACACTGCCGCCGTGCTCCGCCGCTGCGACCCGCTCGCCGTTGATGTGCTCGGCGCGCCCCTCACCGATCTTCTCCCGGCGGCGTACGACGCAATCGTCGACCACCCGACGGACGCCGTGGGCATGGAGAGGTGAGATGGCCGACGCACTGCACCGGCGGCCGTCGCGACGGGCGCACGGTCGCCGAGCTTCGTCCGGGCCTGGCGATCGGAGTGACACGAGAGCAGTCATCGAACGACGACGGACACTCCGCGGGCCGTCGTGCGTCGGCGGCCGCGACGAGTTCATGGACCAGCGCCTCTGAGAGGCGCGGTCGGGCTGCAAGCCCAGCTCACCACACGATGTCCAGGGCGTATCGAAGGGCGCGATCAAGCGGAGCTCGGACAGCCTCGTCGAGACGACCGACCGGCTCGTCGTCGCGGGACAGTGATCACGTTGTCGCAGCTGATCGCACGGGGTTCCGGCAGGCCCTGGTCCGGTCCGATCTCGACCTCGGAGCGGATGCCCTGACGGTGCGGGCGATCGGCGCGCATGTCACTGCCGTGAGCACGACGATCGCCGGGTCGCGAGTCAAGACGCACACCGGGCGCCAACCGGCCGGTGGGCGAGATCGGCCCAGACGATTTGTCGTTGCGTGCTACCACTCGGAGCGGCCACGGCGGCCGGCCGCCGGGCGGACTGGATCAGCGAGGGATCGACCGGTTGGTGCCGGTACACCGCCTGCAGCTCCCGGTCAGCCCCGGCGAGATCGTCTGCAGCCAGCACGGCGTGGGCACCGCTCGCAGGAGTTCGGACCGCCACGCGAGCGGGCTCGCAGGGCTGGCGTGACAGGTGCCAGGTCGTGGCGCCAAAGTGCATGTATGGCAGGCAGTTTGACGCTAGCCTTCAGGACATGCCGAGCATCCAGGTCAAGGACGTGCCGGTCGACGTGCACGCAACCCTGCGCCGTCGGGCTGCCGCGTCCGGGCAGTCGTTGCAGGAGTATCTGCTGGCTCGGCTCATCGAGGACGCGTCGACGCCGACGGTCGCCGAGGTGCTCGACCGCGCCGGTGGGCGAGCAGGTGGCCGCGTCGGGCTCAAGGCCGCGGTGCGGGCTGTGCGCGCCGATCGTGACGGGCGGTGATCGTCGTCGACGCGAGCGTGGTCGTCACGGCGCTGGCAGATGACGGTGCCGATGGCGATCAGGTTCGCGAGCGTTTGCGGGCGGAGCGGCTGGTGGCACCACACCTGCTCGATCTCGAGGTGTTGTCGGCGTGGCGACGCCTCGCCGCGGCCGGTGGGTTGGACGACCGGCGGGTCGTGCTCGCGTTGGCCGATCTCGGCGCGCTGCGGGTCGAACGGGTCGCCCATGGCGCGCTGCTCGGGCGGTGCTGGGAGCTCCGCTCGAATCTCACCGTCTACGACGCCGCGTACGTCGCGCTCGCCGAAGCTCTGGACGTGTCGCTGCTGACTGCCGATCGACGGCTCGCCGAGGCGCCGGGCATCCGTTGTCCCGTCGAGCTGATCTCGGTGCAGTAGCGCCAAGAACCCCGGTTCCGGGCGACCCATCTACGCTCCGGCCGTGGCAGAGCGAGACGTGTTCGACGTGGTGGTGCTCGGCACCGGCGCACCCGGGTTGACGGCCGCGCTGGCGGCTCATGACGCCGGCGCCAGCGTCGGGATCTTCGAGAAGGCCGACCAGGTCGGCGGCACGAGCGCGTGGTCCGGCGGGATGATCTGGATCCCACTCAACCACCAAGAGCTCGAGGACCTCGGGATCTCGGACAGCCGCGACGAGGTGCTGACGTACCTGATGTCCCTGTCGCACGACCTGATCGACGAGAAGCTCGCCGCTGCCTACATCGACACGGGCCCGGAGATGGTCCGCTGGCTCGAATCCGTCACGCCAACCAGGTTCCAGGTCATCCCGGGCTTCCCCGACTACCACCCCGAGCATCCGGGCGCCAAGCCCGAGGGTGGCCGCTCGCTGGAGTGCCCGCTGTTCCCGTTCGACGAGCTCGGCGAGTGGGCGGCGAAGGTGACGATCGGGCCGCAGATGGGCCGCAACATCACGATGAGCGAGACGTCGCTCGGGCGCGGGGGCACCGCAGGGCGTGCCGCCCGAGGAGCTCGAGCGGCGCCAGATCCGCGACGAGCGCGGTGCCGGGCAGGGCCTCGTCGGTCCGCTCCTCAAGGCCTGCCTCGACCGCGGGATCGTGCCGCGCACAGGTGCCGCGGGGCACGACCTCGTCACGGACGGCGGCCACGTCGTGGGCCAGTCAGGGCACGACACCGCCAACCATCGCTGAGCGAGATTCGCCGAGCCCACTCGCCCAGCGAGCCGTCAGGGCTCGGCATGCGCCGGATCGGACCACGCCGACGGCTCCACCACGTGGAAACGACGTCCCGTGACCTCGACTGGCTCGATGCGCACGAAGCGGTGCTTGGGTGCGGCGTGCCACGGGTACAGCGGCAGGTTCAGCGCGTCGAGCAGGTCGTACATGCCGGTGATCTCGACGGCATGCCCCTTGACGATCACGCTCCACGCTTCGCCCGCGGCGTCGTCGACGCCGTCGACCTCGAAGGCGACGCCGCGCCCGAGCACGGAGGCTGCCAACTTCGTGCCCTCGGCGGTGCGGAAGACGACTGCATCCCCGTCGACCGTGTAGTTGAGCGGGAAGATGTCGGGGAGATCGTGGATCGAGATGGCCATCCGGCCAACGGTCTGAGCCCGCAGCAGGTCGAGGCACTCGTCACGGGACAGCACGATGCTCCCGATGTGGTCGGTGGTCATGCTCGAAGCATCCGCCGGTGCAGTGGCGAGCGGTAGGGGCGAAGGTCCCAGCGGAGGCGGATTCGGGCCCTTCGACTTTGTCGCCGTCGACGCCGCCGTGGCACCATCGTCCCGTGGTCGACACGCCGGGCGATCCCGACGAGCCCGACCCGCCCGACGAGCCCGACGAGCCCGACGAGCCTGACCGTCTCGACCGTCTCGGCCTGCGCGTCGTCGTGATGTCGCCGGAGCTGGCGCCGGCGTTGAATCAGTTCCACGAGCACCTCACGCCGGCGACGATCCGCAACCGCTTCTTCAGCTCCCACCCGCACCTGACGACCGAGGAGCTCGAGCAGTTCACATCCGTCGACCACGTCGACGTGGACGCGCTGGTCGCCCTCGACGGCGAAGGGGAGATCGTCGCCGTCGCCCGCTTCATCCGCCTGGGTCACGCCTCGACCACCGCGGAGGTCGCGTTCGTCGTCGCCGACCGTTGGCAGCGAAGGGGCATCGGCGGCGCGCTGTTCGCTCGCCTCGTGCCGCGGGCCAAAGCGGTGGGCATCACCCGCTTCGTCGCCGACACTCTCAGCGGCAACCGGGCGATGCGATCCGTCTTTCGCAATGCCGGGCTGGCCCACCGTGAGTCGGTGGCTCAGGGCGTCGTCCGGGTCACCATGGACCTGCTCCCGGACTGAGCGACGTCCTCCGGAGTTTTCGCCGTTGTTCCCCAGCCGCCTCACGGCCCGCTCTCAGCTCGTCCGCCCACGATCGTCGCATGGCCGAGAACCGTCAACGTCGCCGCCGTCCCCATCCCGCCCGCCGCGCTCGCCGAGCCGTCGGCGCCGTCAGCGTCGCCGGCTTCGCCGCCGTTGGTGGCGCGATCGCCGTCGCCAACGGGGTCGGAGCCTCGTCGGACGCGGCGACGACGAGCACGTCAGCCACGACCACCGTCGCCACGCCGACGACGGCGACGGCCGCGACTGCCGCGACGACAGCAGCGACCACCGCCACGACCACCACCACGGCGGCGGCGGCGTCGTCCACCACGAGCTCCAGTCGGGCCGTCTCCGGCAGCTCCAGCTCGTCGAGCGCGGACACGTCGAGCCATGGCAGCTGACATCGACTCGCGCCGGTTCGCGGCGATGGGCTCTGCCGCCCACCTCATCGTGGTCGGCGCCGACAGGCTGGTGACGGATCGTCTCGTCGAGCTCGTCGACGAGCTGGAACGGCGCTGGAGCCGGTTCCTCCCCGGCAGCGAGGTCAGCCAACTCATCCGTGACGCCGGCCGGCCGGTCGAGGTGCATCCGACCACGATGCTGCTCGTGGAGCGGGCGATCGAGGCGTGGCACCTCACCGGCGGCAGCTTTGACCCGACCGTGCTGGGCGACGTCCTGCGGGCGGGCTACGAATGCTCGCTGGTCGGGCAGCTCGACGGTGCCGCGGCGCCGCGGCCAGCCGGCCACAGCGACCTCGTCGTTGCCTGCACCGACATCGTCATCGACGCTGCACGTGGCACCGTCGAGCTCCCCGCTGGCACCGGGTTCGACCCCGGCGGCATCGGCAAAGGACTGGCCGCCGACCTGGTCGCCGAAGCCGCGATCGCCGAGGGTGCCGCCGGCGTCTGCGTCAACCTCGGCGGCGACCTGCGGGTGATCGGCGAGGCTCCCAACGGCGGGTCGTGGTCCGTCGCCGTCGAGGACCCAAGGACGCGCGAGCCGGTGCTGATCCTCGACGTCGCCGCCGGCGCCGTGGCCACCTCGACCAGCCTTCGCCGGAGATGGACGGTCGACGGCGCCCGCCGCCACCACCTGGTGGACCCCGCCACTGGGTCGCCGTCCGACTCGGACGTCGCGGTGATGACAGTGATCGCCGGCGCCGGCTGGCACGCCGAGGTCCTCGCCACCGCATGCCTCCTGCGCGGGTCGCGCCGAGCCTTCGACCTGTTGGAGGATGGCACCCGCGGGGTCGCCGTCACCGACGGTGGCACGTTGCTCTCCGACGGGATCGGTCCGTTCATCCACCGCGAGTGGATGGTGGCGTCGTGATCGCGGCTAGCCAGCTGTGGTGGGACACCGCCCGCGCCGGCGGGATCGTGTCGTGGTGCCTGCTCGCCGCCGGCGTGCTGTGGGGTCTGGCGATCTCGACAAAGGCGACCGTCGGGCGGGTGCGGCCGAACTGGATGCTCGACCTGCACCGCTTCCTCGGCGGGCTGGCGGTCGTCTTCGTCGGCGTCCACGTGGTCGCGATCGTCCTCGACAGCTTCGTCCACTTCGGGCTGGCCGAGGTGCTTGTCCCACTGGCCAGCAGCTGGCACCCCGTCGCCGTCGCCTGGGGGATCGTCGCCATGTACCTCGTGCTCGCCGTCGAGCTCACCTCACTGGCACGGCGGCGGCTGCCCAAACGGATCTGGCACGGCGTCCACCTGCTGGCGTACCCAACCTTCGCGTTGGCCACGATCCACGGGCTCAGCGCCGGGACCGACCGCCAGAACCTACTTTGGCAGGTCGTCGTGTGGGTGACTGTCGCTGCGATCGTCGTGCTGACCACGGTGCGCGTCGTCGGCCTGTCGCGGCGACCGCCGCCCCGCTCACGGGTGCCGGCAAGCGCCTATCGGTCATCGCTGGATCGTGATGTCGCACCGTCGGTTCCGTCGTCGAAGTCGGCCGCGGCGTAAGCGCCGAGGAGGTCGCGGGCCGAGACGATCCCGACAACCCGCCCGCGTTCCTCGACGAGGACGTGGCGGACGTACTGCTCCATCATCTCCTCGGCGACCTCCGCGACCGTGGAGTTGGCGTCGCAGCACACGAGGCTGGTGTGGGCGATGTCGGTCGCCGTCGTCGTCGAGGGATCGCGCCGCTCGGCCAGGGCTCGCACGACGTCACGCTCGGACACGACAGCGCGGATCTCGGCGCCGTCGCCGATCGCGAGCGCACCGACGTCGGCGGCGACGAGCGCGTCGGCGATCTGCCACAGGTCGGCCTCACCGTCCACACGCGCCACCGCGTCGGCGGCGAAGGCGGACACCGGCATCGCCGCGACGTTCGTGTTCGTCATGCCAACGATGATGGTCCGGTGGTGACGCCGCCGCCAGGGCCGAAGGTCACCGTCGGAACGTCGCGGCGCGGCGCTGCCGCCGGCGCAGGTGGGCGCGGTCGTCAGGTCGGATCTGCCCCTGGAGGTGGCGGTAGAACTCGCCCTTGGCCGCCTCGACAAGGGCGAGGTAGGCGACGACCATCGCCGCGAGCGCGGCGAGGAACGGTGCCGGCAGCGGCTCGAAGCCGAGCACGTCGCTCACGGGCGAGTACGGCAAGGCGACGGCGACGGCCACGACGGCCACGGTGGTGGCGGTCAAGAGGCGGCCTGGACGGCTGCGCCAGAAGGGCACCCGGCGGGTGCGGATGACGAAGATGACAAGGGCCTGGGTGGCCAGCGACTCGACGAACCACCCGGTGTGGAAGCGCTTCTCGGCGGTGTCGAACACCCCGATCATGACGGCGAAGGTGAGGAAGTCGAACAGTGAGCTGATCGGACCGAAGAAGGTCATGAACCGCCGGATCAAGCTCATGTCCCAGTGCGACGGGCGGGCGAGCTGGTCGTCGTCGACCGCGTCGCTGGGGATCGTCATCTGTCCGGCGTCGTAGAGCAGGTTGTTGAGGAGGATCTGGGAGGGGAGCATCGGCAGGAACGGCAGGAACGCCGACGCGGCGGCGGCGCTGAACATGTTGCCGAAGTTCGACGACGTGCCCATCAACACGTACTTGACGGTGTTGGCGAACGTCCGGCGCCCTTCGACGACGCCGTCGGCGAGCACGTCGAGGTCCTTGTCGAGCAGCACGATGTCGGCGGCGTCGCGGGCGACGTCGGTGGCGGTGTCCACCGAGATGCCGACGTCGGCGGCGTGCAGCGCGGCGGCGTCGTTGACCCCGTCGCCGAGGTAGGCGACGTCGCGGCCGCTGCGGCGGTGGAGGCGGACGACGCGCACCTTCTGCTGGGGATCCATGCGCGCGAACACGCGGACGTCGGGGAGGGCCGCGATCAGCTCCTCGTCGCTCATCGCGTCGACACCGGCGCCAGTCAGCGTGCGGCGACCGACCAGGCCGATGGTGTCGCAGACGTGCTCGGCGACAGCCGGGTTGTCGCCGGTCAGGATGCGTACGGTGATGCCGAGGTCGTGGAGCCGCCCGACGGCCGCGCCGGCGGTCTGCTTCGGCTGGTCGAGGAAGACGAGGAAGCCGTCCAGGTGCAGGTGTTGGTCGGCGCTCGCGGCGACCGTGCCGACGTCGAGGCCGTCGCGGCTGGCGACGGCGATGACTCGCCCCCCGGCGGCGAAGGCGGCGTCGAGCACGGCGGCGGCACCGGCGGGCACGACGTCACAACGCTCCATCACCTGCTCGGGTGCGCCCTTGGTGATCAACGTCCGGCCGCCTGGTCCTTCGACGACGACGGTCGTGCGGCGGCTCCGGTAATCGAAGCCGACGAGGTCACGCTGCACGTAGCCGTCGGTCGACAGATCGCCCGCGGCCTCCCACAGCGCGACGTCGAGCGGATTGCCGTCGACGGCGCGGCGACCGTCGAGCGTCGCTTCGTTGCACAGCAGGCCGAGGAGGTGGACGCGAGGCGAGACCGCGCCGTCGACGTCGACCGCCCGTTGGAGCGCGATGCGACCGTCGGTGAGGGTGCCCGTCTTGTCGGTGAGGAGCACCTCGATGTCGCCCAGGTCCTCGATGCAGACCAGCCGCTTGACGAGGACCTTGGCCTCGGCGAGGCGTCGCGCTCCGGTCGCCAGGCTCGTGGTCACGACTGCTGGCAGCAGTTGCGGGGTGATGCCCACAGCGATCGCCAGGGCGAACAGGACGGCGTCCAGCAGCGGGCGCTGCAACAGCAGGTTGATGACGAAGATGGCGGCGGTCAGGACCGCGGCGACACGGGTCAGCAGGAGGGAGAACTGGCGCAGGCCGCGCTGGAACTCGGTCTCCTGGTGTCGCTCGCCGAGCTCGCTGGCGATGCGCCCGAACTCGGTGCTGGTGCCGGTGGCGACCACGATCCCCTCGCCGCTGCCGGCGTGGACGATCGTGCCCATCAGCGCGCAGGAGGACAGCCCGGCGAGGGTGGTGCCGGCGGGGCACGGTGACGGATCCTTGGCGACCGGCGAGGACTCGCCCGTGAGCACGGATTCGTCGCACTCCAGGCCGGTGCAGGCGGTCAGCCGCAGGTCGGCGGGCACGACCGAGCCCATCTGCAGCCGGACCAGGTCACCGGGCACGAGCTCGGCGAGGTCGCGCGACGACCACGCCCCGTCACGACGGACGACGGCGCGGTGGCGCAGCTGCGAGTGCAGCGCGTCGCTGGCTTGCTCGGCGCGGTACTCGTTGACGAACCCGAGCCCGACACTCGCGGCGGTGATGAGGCCGATGATGATGGCGTCGGCGCGCTCGCCGAGGAAGGTCGACAGCAACGCCGCGGCGAGCAGCAGCACGAGCAGTGGGCTGCGCAGCTGGCGCACGAGGATCTCGCCAGGTCGGGTCCGATGCGCTGGGAGGGCGTTGGGGCCGACGACCCGTCGGCGGGACTCCACCTCGCTGTCGACGAGCCCAGCCGGTGACGCGCCAACGCCGGCCACGACCTCCTCGACGGTCATCCCTGCGGCGTCGCGAGCGTCGAGCGACACGGCCGGGCGGACCAGCGTCGAACCGCGCGCCGCGGTGGTCAAGTGCTCCCCGTCGACGTGCGGACGTCGATCACGCCGTGCGATCGTCTCGGGCCGCCAGGGTCACGGGACCACGACGACAGGTGCTGACGCACGGTGGCTGACGCGATCGCTGACCGAACCGAGCACCGCACGGGCGACCGCGCCCTGGCCGCGCGAGCCAACGGCAACGATGGACGCGGTGGCGGAG
Organism: uncultured Acidimicrobiia bacterium; assembly: GCA_963841465.1. GTDB lineage: Bacteria > Actinomycetota > Acidimicrobiia > Acidimicrobiales > Ilumatobacteraceae > JALZMG01. The sequence goes on from CAWJCQ010000003.1 coordinate 199,485, forward strand.
GCCTCGAGCAGTGCTTCGGTCGGCGAGGTGGGGAGGACCTGGCACTCGACCGGCGCGCTCAACCCGCTGGTGTCGACCTGAGCGAGCTCGTGCCGAAGCAGCCGCTCGGCCTCGTCGGCGAGCTTCTCGCGCGCCGGGTACGGGGCGTAGAAGCTGTGGCTCGTGACCGGCAGGTGCCAGGCGTGGACAGCGACGAGCCGGCGGCCGCCCATGCGGGCGAGGTCGATCGCCCAGCACAGGGCGCGGCGCGCGGGCGCCGATCCGTCGATGCCGACGACGATCGGGAGCCCGTCGCGATCGGCGCTGTCAGCGACCACCACGACGGGACATCGAGCGTCGCGCAGCACCTGGCGGCTGACGGAGTCGCGCCACAGCCCACGAACCGCGCTGATCCTGCGGGCACCGATCACGAGCAAGCTGGCGCCGTCGGCGGCATCCAGAAGGGCGCGCGCGGGCAGGTCGTTGACGGCGATCGCCGCAACTGGCGGGTCGGCGCCGCACGCCCGCACCACCAGCTGGTCCAGCACCTTGACGGCGAGGTCGGCGTCGTAGTCCGGGTCGAGCGGAGCATCGGGTTCGAGGTGGTGCTGATCGACGTAGCCCCACCCCATCACCGCGATGACCGGCTGGTTCACGAGGGTGGCGTGGCGGACGGCCCACTGCAGCGCCGCTTGGGCGCGGCTCGACTCGTCGACGCCGACGACGATGCCTTCCATGCACTCCACGATCGGGCCCGGCCCTCGCCGCCACCAGGGCCGAAGGGCCCGATCGGGCTGCTTGCTGGAAGAATGGTGCAGTGAGCGATCGCGTGAGGGTCTTCTTGCTGGACGACCACGAGATCGTGCGGCGCGGCGTCCGTGACCTGTTGGAAGCGGAGCCGGATCTCGTGGTGGTCGGCGAGGCGAGCACGGAGGACGAGGCGGTGCGCCGGATCCCCGCCGTCGACCCGGACGTCGCGGTACTCGACGTCCGGCTGCAGGAGGGCGACGGCATCACGGCGTGCCGAGAGATCCGCTCGCGTCACCCGCGCACGGCCTGCTTGATGTTGACGTCGTTCGCCGACGACGAGGCGCTGCTCCAAGCCGTCCTCGCCGGCGCCTCTGGCTACGTCCTGAAGCAGATCCGTTCGACCGACCTCATCGACGCCATCCGTCGCGTCGCCGCCGGGCAGCAGCTGCTCGACCCGGCGGTGACAGCACGCGTTGCCGAGCGTCTACGCCGAGGTCCGGAGGAGGACGAGCTGATCGCCCGGCTCACACCGCAGGAGCGTCAGGTGCTCGTCCTGCTCGCCGAGGGCCTCACCAACCGCCAGATCGCCCAGCGCCTCTACCTGGCGGAGAAGACGGTGAAGAACTACGTGACGTCGGTGCTGTCGAAGATGGGGATGACCCGTCGCACCGAGGCCGCGGTGTACGCCGCGAGGCACCTCGAGCGACACGAAGAGGGCCCGTCGTAGCGCGGGTGTTTCATCTCAATTGGGCCAAGGGCGTGCCAAAGGATTGAACTTGCGGTGTGCGGATCACCGGTCGTGGTGGTTGCTCGACTGGATGATCCTGGCGCCGCCACCGCACCGGATCATCACCCGCCGGGCCGTCACCGGCGACGAGTCAGCGACGAGGCGTGCTTCCGATCCCACGGATCGTGCCGCGTCTGATCACCGGGTCGTCGTGAGATGTGGCGACGCGGACGGTCGGCGTCGGTACACGACGCTGCGGGCGTCGGCGCACCGAGTGGCTGCGGCCTGCGACCAGCGCGGATCAGCAGACACCAGCCAGCACGGGGCCCAATGGGTCGCAGCGGCACCGGCCGCGACGTCCGATCGCGGCAAGGTGTGCAGTCCCTGACCACCGATGGCGCGGGGGTCCTATCGGTTGGGTCACAAACAGAGTCAGGCATCCGCGCCCAGATGGCCCGCCGGAACCGCAATGTCTCACCATCAAGCTCGTCGATGGCACAGACGTTGGGTCGACACCATTTACTCACAAACTGCCAACCTGTGAGCACTTGAGCGTGAGCCTCCACGCAATTCATTTCTCCGCCATTCGACGAATCTGGTCTGTTGGATTGACGCTTATACATGTGTTCGGGTATATTTGTTTCTATGCATGGAGTGGTCGCTGCAGCGTTCGAGGAGGCGATCAGCCGCCTCGACGGCGTCGAACCTCGACACGCTCGACGATGCCGAGTTGCACGAGCTGACCGTCGCGACGCAACGGTTGCAGGACCGATTCGAGGCTGCCGCCGGTCGCGTATTGGACCGGTGGGATACGCGCGGTGTGTGGCGCAGCGATCAGTCGCTCTCGCCGGCGGCGCGGCTGTCACGGGAGGTCAACGCGTCGCAGCGGACGTGTCGAGCTCCCCTGAGGACAGCCCATCGCCTCGCTCGCGTGTCCAGGGTCACGGAAGCCATCGGCGTCGGCGGCCTGTCGATGGACCATGTCAACCTCCTCGGTCGTGCGGCGAGCGTCGCGCCTGAGCCGTACGCACGCGATGAGGCGATGCTCATCTCGGAGTGTCGCAAGCTGCGGTTCAAGCAGGCCGAGCAGGTGGTCGCCTACTGGCGGCCGCACGCCGACCCCGACGGTGCCGACCGAGACGCCGACGCAGACGCTGAACGGGCATCGGCCATTGTGTCCGAGACCATCGATGGCAACGTCGTCGTTGCGGCCACGCTCACCGGCCTGGGTGCAGAGATCTTCCACGGCGAGCTGCGCCGGCTGACCGATCAGCTGCGTCTCACCGATCGGCGCGACGGCGTGGTGCGCACGGCGTCGCGGCGGCGGGCCGCGGCGCTGGTCGAGATGGCCACCCGCTCGGCCTCGACACCGGCTGGCGCGCAGCGTCCGCGCCCTCTGTTCACGGTCCTGATCGGCGAGGACGCCTTCCGTCACCTGTGCGAGCCCACTGCCGCCCGGATCTTGCCACGGACAGTCCTGGACCCGTCTGTGGATGACGCGGTGCTGGAGGTGCTGCTGTTCGATGGCCCCTCCACCGTGGTCTCCGTGTCGAAGCGGCGCAGCTTCACCGGCGCACTGCGACGGGCGATCGAGGTGCACGACCGGCACTGCCAGCACCCGGCCGGCTGCGACATTCCCGCCGACCGCTGCGACGTCGACCACATCGTTCCGTGGCGCGACAGCCATCGGACCGACCAGGGCAACGGCCGGTTGGAATGCCCCGGCCACAACCGCCTCGCCCACATGCACGACACCGCCGACATCGAACCGCCGCCCGACCGGCAGCTCGGGTTCATGGACCGACTCCGCGCCCGCCTGCGATGGCAGTACTTCCGCGACTACCCCGACGAGGCCGGGGACGACGACGCGGGCGACGACGACGATGACGGCGACGAACGCCGGGAAGATCTCGCCGGCTAGACGCGGTCGCGTGGCCGGACGATGGTCGTGCTGGTCAGGTGGTGGCGACGACCAGGTCTTCGCCGCTGGAGGGACGGAGCCCATCGGCGCGACCGGCGAAGTATCGATCGGCCAGGTCGCGACCGGCCACGTGGCGTGCATCGGCGAAGCCGGCCTCGCGCAGCATGGTCAGCATCTCGTCGGGGGCACGGTGAGCTGTCGCAGCATCGCATCAGTGGCTTCCTTCGTCAGGTACATGCTGACGCCCGCCGATGCGACGACGGCACGCCGGTGGGATCGAAGCCGGCAGCCCGCAGTCCGTACAACCAGCTGTCGCCCGTCTCGAAGTCGACCGGCACGAATCGGAGCCCGGCCGGGATGCCGATGCCGCTGGCCTCGAGGCGACGCCGCTTCCAGGCCTGCGTGCCGGGCTGGTCGACTTCGAAGATCCGCATCCGGGCCTCGAGGTCGGGGCGCCGTTCGGCGAGGGTGTCGAGGCCGGCGCCGAGGATCACGTACTGCTCGACGCCGGCGGCGGCCTGGTCGGCCACGAGGTCCTCGATGAAGCGGGCGCGGGCGACGATCGATGCCCGGAAGCCACGCGTGCCGACCGGGTGCATGTCGGGTCGGTCCTGCCAGCCCTCGTCGGGCGCCACGAGCCGAAGCCCGAGGTCGTCCTCGAGCACGTGCGGCGGGTCGTCGACGAGGACGTGCATGGCCCGCCACAGCGCGGTGCGCACGGCGGTGTTGTCCGGTCCCTCGGTCACGACACGCTCGGGTCCTGCTGTGCGGCCGGCGCCCGAAGTCTCCACGTCCGCCCATCGGGGTCCCGCACCACGATCTCGTGTGTCCGGAGTGCCTCGGTGCCCTGCCCTCTTGTCATGTCATCGCATTTCATCTCCAGCGTGAGGCGTTGACAGCGCAGCGACTCGACCAGCGTCGTGCGCTCGTCGCCCAACCTTGGTCCACGACCAGCCGCCGACCTGTCCTCTTGGGTGACGATCACCCCCTGGGCGCCGCTGTCGGGGACGGTGACCTGGGCGGTGAACTTTTCGGAATCGAGTTCGCCGACGACGGCGGTGGCCTCGCTCGCGGCGGCACCGTCACCCTCTACGTCGACGGCGAACTCGTCGGCACCGGACGCGTCGAGCGCACGATCCCGGTGGGCTACTCGGCGGACGAGGGAATGGAGGTCGGACGCGACCTCGGCTCGCCGGCCTCACCCGACTACGGCCCACGCAGCAACGAGTTCGACGGCCACGTCGCCTGGGTCCAGCTCGACATGAGCGACGACGACCACAGCCACCTCATCTCGCCGGAGGACCGCATCAACATGGCGATCGGCAAGCAGTAGCCAAGCAGTAGCCGAGCGGCTCTGACGCGGCACGAGCGCGGGGCGGCCGGGACGTTCGGCCCTACCCGGCCAATGCCTGTCGTCGGCACGGTGAGCATATGACGCTCGACGGAGTCGGGTTGCGGGTGTTGACCGAGGCAGAGTGCTTGCAGCGCCTGGCGACGGCGCGGCTCGGCCGCGTCGCGCTGTCGTGGCGGGCGATGCCGCTGATCCTGCCGGTGCACTACAGCGTCGATGACGGCATCGTGGTGCTGCACGCGAGGCAGGGCACCACGTTGGACCAAGCGACCAACCACGCCGTCGTGGCGTTCGAGGTGGAAGGCCCGATTGGTGCCGCCGAACCATCGTGGAGCGTGGTCGCCAACGGTCTCGCGACACACCATCCGGCCGCCGACGCGATGCGGCGGGTGGAGATCGAGATCGGCCAGCTGACCGGCCGCGAGGTGCTCGACCCCGCCGACCCGATGGCGCCGATCAACCTCGCCGCGCTGTCGCATTGGTGACGGGTCCGGCGGTCGGGACCTTTGCCCCTGGGCGGCGCGCGCGCCGGCGCGGAGAGTTGGGGCATGACCGCGGATCGGTTCGACGCGTCGGTGGAGCACGAAGCCGAGCTGTTCGCCCTCGATCAGGCGACGTGCTTGGCGTTGCTGCGGGCGCAGCCCGTCGGCCGCCTCGTCACCGTTGGCGTTGACCCGCACGTCATCCCCCTGAACTTCGTCGTCGTCGACGACGCGATCGTGTTCCGCACCGAGCTGGACGGCGCCGCCGCGCTCGCCGCCGGCGAGGAGGTGCTGTTCGAGGTCGACATGTTCGACCAGCGCACCCGCTCGGGGTGGAGCGTGGTGGTGCGTGGACAGCTGGCGACTGGGAGTGGCGAGGTGCCGGGCGCGCTGGTGACGTGGGCGCCGGGGGACCGCGAGCGGTTGATGACGATCGTCGTCGCGACGGTGACTGGGCGGCTCCTGCGCGGTGCGGTTGAGGCTTCCGACCACCCGCCGGGCGGCTACCTCTGAGTCTGCCGCGATACGGTCGCGGTGCCGATGCCCAACTGACTCAGACCGGATCAGAGGTAACCGAGGTGGTGGGCGGTGTGGCGGAGGTGGTCTCGGTAGTCGGGGTGGGCGATGGCGATGAGCGCCTTGGCACGCTCGCGGATCGAGCGGCCGCGCAGCTCGGCGACGCCCCATTCGGTGACGACCTTGTCGACGGTGTTCTTGATCGTCGTGACGACGTCGCCGGCGGCAAGCGTCGGGCTGATCTTGGAGATGTCGCCGTCCTCGGTGGTCGAGTGCAGGACGATGAAGCCCTGGCCGCCGGAGGAGTACATCGCCCCCCTCGCGAAGTCGGCCTGGCCGCCGCTCGAGGAGTAGTAGTGGCCGGCGATCGTCTCCGAGGCGCACTGGCCGAGGAGGTCGACGGTGAGTGTCGAGTTGATCGACACGAACCCCGGCTCGGTGGCGATCATGCGGGGGTCGTTGACGTAGCTGACCGGCCACAGCTCCACCGCCGGGTTGTCGTCGATGAAGCGGTGGAGCCGGCCCGTGCCGAGGGCGAAGGTCCCGACGGTCTTCGTCCGGTTGAGGTGCTTGCGGACCCCGTTGACGACGCCGGCCTCGACGAGGTCGACGACGCCGTCGGAGATCAGCTCCGTGTGCACACCGAGGTCGCGGTGCCCGGCCAGCTGGTTGAGGATCGCGTTCGGCGTCGCGCCGATGCCGATCTGGATGGTGGCGCCGTCGGGGATCCGTTCGGCGATGTGGACGGCGATGCGGCGGTCGAGGTCGTCGCTGGCGGTCGGTTGGACCTCGACGAGTGGCCGGTCGACCTCGCACCAGCCGGCGACCTGCGACACGTGCAGCTGGTTGCGGCCGAATGTGCGCGGCATCCGGGCGTTGGCCTCGAGGAAGAAGCGGGCTCGCCCGATGAACGAGGCGACGTAGTCGGCAGACACGCCGAGGCTGAAGTAGCCGTGGCGGTCGATCGGGGAGGCGGCGGCGGCGACGAGCGGATCCTTGGTGGTCGCCATCAGCAGCGCGCGCATCTCGGAGAAATTCGACGGGACCAGATCGATCGTGCCCGCGGCGAAGCACGGTCTGGTCACGTGGGAGAGGAAGTACGAACGATGACGGATGCGATCCCCGAAGGCGCCGTGCATCGACGGGCGGTCGTGAACGGCGTGCATCTGGTGGATGCGCAAGGCGTCGAACCGATCGGCGTTCGCCTCGATCGCGTCGAGCACGGCCACCGGCTCCCCGTTCGCCAGCGGCACGATGACATCGCCGCGACGGTCCAGGTAGTCGAGGACCGCCTCCGGTGGTGACGCCTTGGTGTTCACGTGACCCATCATGGGCTGGCGGGGACCAGAGCGACCACGCCGACGTACGCACGACGCGTCGTGGCCTCCCCTGACGATCCTCTGGCGCGGACCGCGCCGGGCTCAGCGGACGCTGCGGGGGCTTGCCGGGCTCGGCTGTAGCGGCGACGCGAACACCGTGGCGTCGCGGAAGGCGACGTGCTCGGCGCGTTCCGTGACCTGCCCTCGCAGCGGCAGCGCTGCGGCGCGGGCGGGGACGACGAGCACCGGACGAGTTACCTCGTGGACGAGATCGCGGGTGGTGCTGTGCCAGTGCAGCCGGCCGTCGGTGTAGCGGGCGCTGGTGGCGACGAAGATCGGTCCCTCGAGGTGGTCGGCCTCCCGCTCGACGGCGCTCACCGGATCGCGGGCGCACAGGACGCTCGTGCTGGGATGGATGTACTGGGCGGCGAGCAGGTTGGCGAAGTCGCCGACACGCCGCCGCGCCGCGGCCTCCTGCGAACGTTGGGCGACTACCTCGACGATCTGCGGGAGCTCCGCGGCGAACGTCTCCTGCCACGACACGATCGCTGGCACCGCCCGCTCCGCGGTGTCACCTGCGTCGAGGCAGGTGAGCAGGGTCGTGCGGGCGGGCGCGTAGCTCGACGGCACCTGAGGCCCGACCAGCAGGACCGGCCGATCGGTGCTGCGCAGGACGTCGTGAGGGACGCTCCCGAACACCGTCGACGACCACGGCGGTCGCGCTTCGGTGGCCATCACCAGCAGCGGGTCGTCGCGGCTGGCGGCGTGCTGGACGAGGCCGCGGGCGACGTCGACGTCATGGACCACGCTCCAGGAGTCGCAGTCCCATCCGTGGGCGCGCGCCCGACGTTCCAGCTCGTAGGCATCGGCGGCGCTCGCCAGGCCGGGGGAGGACACGGTAACCAGGTCGACGGCCACCTTGCCGGCGCGGGAGAGCGCCTTGACCACGGGAAGTGCACGATCGCCGTCGGCCTCCAGGTCGAGAGCCACGACCAGCGTCCGAAACATCGCTCCTCCGATCGGTTGGCTACCCCTGATCGTGCCCCACCTGGTGTCGGGACGCCAGGGCCGAAGGTCCTCCGCTGGGCAGACGCCGCTGAGACGTGACCTTCGGCCCTGGGCGCCAACCGGCCACCGGGATCAGCGTGCAGGTGAGAAGGAGGTCCGACGATGCACCCCCCGCCTCCTGATGCCCAGACGCCACCGACCTGCCCGGCGGGCGAGCCGTACGCCGCGGTGGCCGAGACCCACACTGGTGTCGTCGTCTTCCTCGGCGACCGCGCCTACAAACTGAAGAAGCCGGTTGCGTTCCCGTTCCTGGACGCCCGCACCGTCGCCGCCCGCCGGACGTACTGCGAGCAGGAGGTGCGGCTGAACCGGCGCCTCGCACCCGACGTCTACCTCGGCGTCGGCGCCATCGTCGAGCCCGGACGCGACACCGGCGAACCCATCGTCGTGATGCGTCGGCTCCCGATCGACCGCCGCCTGTCCCGACTCGTCCGCAGCGGCGCCGACGTGCGAGACGACCTGCGCCGCGTCGCCCACCAGTTGGCGGCGCTCCACGCCGGCGCGCCGCCGGCGACGACGCACGCCGAGACCGCCGGCGTCGACGCGGTGGGCCAACGGTGGCGCCGCAACGCCGTCGAGCTCGCCGGGCTCACCACCCGGCCGGGCACCGTCCAGACAAGCGACGAGGTCCTCGACGCCGCCGAGTCCTACCTCGACGGGCGGCGGGCGCTCTTCGACCAGCGGATCGCCGACGGCTGGTGTCGTGACGGCCACGGCGATCTGCTGGCCGACGACATCTTCTGTCTCGACGACCGGCCCCGGCTCCTCGACTGCCTCGAGTTCGACGACGCCCTGCGCATCGGCGATGTCCTCGCCGACGCGGCCTTCCTCGCCATGGATCTCGAGCGTCTCGGGCGACCGGATCTCGGGTGGTGGTTCCTCGAGCAGCATCGCAACCTTCTCGGTGACCGCTGGCCGGTCTCGCTGGCCCACCACCACATCGCCTACCGGGCCCAGGTTCGCGCCAAGGTGGCGTGCGCCCGGGCCGCTCAGGGCGCGCCGGACGCCGAGGACGAGGCGGCGCGCCTGTTGGGGATCGCTACCCGGCACCTGCGCGCCGGGCGGATCAGGCTGGTGGTGGTCGGCGGGCTGCCCGGCACCGGGAAGTCGACGCTGGCGGCCGTCGTCGCCGGCGACCTCGACGCCGTCGTCGTGCGCTCCGACGAGGTGCGCAAGCAACTTGCCGGACTGCCAGCCGGCGTCCACGCCGCCGCCGCGGTCGACGAGGGCATCTACGACCCGGCGACCACCGCCGCCACCTACGCCGAGATGGTCCAGGAGGCGCGGGTGCTGCTCGAAGGCGGCAACAGCGTCGTGCTCGACGCCAGCTTCTCCGGCGAGGAGTCGCGTCGTGGTGCGTGCGAGCTCGCTGCGACGACGACCGCGGAGCTGACGATGCTGCGGTGCGTCGCGCCGTTCGAGGTCAGCGCACGGCGACTCGTCGAACGTGCCGCCGTCGGCACCGACCCCTCCGACGCCGACGCGGCGGTCACCGCGGCGATGGCGCGTCGGTTCGCGCCGTGGTCCGAGGCGACCGAGATCGACACGGCTGGCGGGCTCGGCGTGACGATCGCCGCGGCGCGCGCTGCACTCGGCGGCCGCGGTTGAGCGCGTTCGGACGTCCGGATCGGTGACGTTCGGCCCTGGTGGGGCGGGCGGCGCCGTCCCACACTGAGTCCTGATGGGTCACACGAACCAGGAGGCCGCGATGAAGACCTTGACGTGGACGGTGGAGATCGTGTTCAGCGAGGACGAGGATCGGACACGCGCCGATGCCATGCTGACGGGCAGCGCAGAAACCCTGCAGGGGTGGGGACGGGCACGTCGGAACCCCGTCGATCCGGACGTTCCGGCTGTCGGTGAGGAGGTCGCGGCGGCGCGCGCGCTGTCCGACCTGGCTCACCACCTGCTCGATCGGGCGGCCCACCGGATCGAGTCGTGGGAAGGTCATCCGGTCGACATGTCGCGCTGAGGGTGATCCGGACCTTTGGCTCTAGTGGGGGTGGCGTGGCGGCGGGATCCTCGAAGCATGGAAGGCATCGTCATCGGCGTTGACGAATCAGCGGCGGCGCGGAGCGCGCTGCGCTGGGGCGTGGAGCACGCCACGCTTCACGACCGGCCGGCGACGGTCCTGATGGCGTGGAGCTACCGCGACCAGCATCACCTGGATCCCGCCGCGCCCTTCGAGCTGACATACGGCCGCCAGGAGGCCCAGCGCGACCTCGACGCCATCGTCGAGCATGCACTGGACGCTCCCAGCCCGCGGCTGCAGCGGCGGGCGGTGTGCGGGAGCCCGGCCGACGAGCTGCTGCGGGCGAGCGTCGGCGCCGATCTCGTCGTGATCGGCGCCCGCGGCATGGGTGGCTTCGCCGGGTTGCTGCTCGGGTCCGTCAGCCGGGCGGTGCTCCACGGGGCTGCCGCACCGGTGGCCGTCGTGCGGGCGGGAGCGAGCGACCCGAACGGGCCGATCGTGGTCGGGGTCGACGGCTCAGCGACCGCTCGCCGGGCGCTGTCTTGGGCCATCGACGAGGCGAGTGTTCGCGGTTGTTCTGTCGTGGCGATCCACACCTGGCACATCAGCGCCACCGGCGAGGGATACATCGGCGCCCACATGGACGCCACGTCGATGGCCGACACCGCCAAGCGCATGCTGGAGCGGGAGGTCGCCCGGTGCACCAGCGGCGCAACGCCGGTCGAACGGCGCGTCGAGGTCGGCTTCCCTGCCGCCGTGCTTGTCGAGGCCAGTCACACGGCGAGCATGGTTGTCGTCGGCTCACGCGGCCACCGCACCGCCACCGGGCTACTGCTCGGCTCCGTCAGCGAGCAGGTCAGCCACCACGCCAGCGGCCCCGTCGTCGTGGTCCCACCCGGCGCCGCCGAGAGCCACGTTCGCTGAGACGACGCCACGCCGATCGGCCGCTTGCCGGTCGGTTGCGACAGCAGCGTTCAGAGCGGCGACGGGGCGTGGACGACGACGGTCGGGCAGCCTGATCGCCCGCTGACCGCTTGCGACACAGACCCGAACAGCGCGGCGCGCACGAGGCTGCGGCCGCGGGTGCCGAGGACCATGAGATCGGCATCCCGCGAGCGGGCGACGAGTTCGGTCGTCGCGCCGCCCTCGACGAGCACGTCCTCCACCGGCCCGCGCCGTCGATCCCGAGCGAGTCGGGCCGCGGTCTCGAGCTCCAGCGACGCGTCGACCCGCGTCATGTCCCGTGCTGTCGGGGAGGCCAGCTCCGTGGTGTACGGGTAGTCCCAGACGTGGACGACCAGCAGGTCCGCGTCGCGATCGTCGGCCTCGTCGCAGGCCCAGCGCAGCGCCGCCATCGCCGCGGGCGAACCGTCGACGCCGACGACCATGCGGCCGGTGCGGGCGCCCGGCTCGACATCGGGCACGAGCACGACCGGGCACGGTGCGTGCCGGACCACGCCGTGGGCCACGGATCCGAGTCGCCAGGAGTCGAACGAGCCGTGGCCGGACGTGCCGACGACGAGCAAGTCGCTGTCGGCCGCTTCTTCCACGAGTCGCTCTGCGGGCGCACCGAACGTCGCCACGCGTTGGAACGAGACGTCCGGGTGGACGGCCCGCAGCGGCTCGACGGCGGCGTCGAGCTCACGCTCGGCCTCGGCGCCCACCACAGACAGATCGCCGGGCACCATGCCGAGCCACGGCTCGGCGACGGGAGGTGGCCCGAAGCAGGCGATCACCCTCACGTTGGCGCCGTGGCCGTCGGCGGCGGCAGCGGCCCATTCCAGGGCGCGCCGGGCGCACGACGACGCGTCGTAGCCAACCGTGAGCGTGGCGCCCTGTCGCATGCTGTTCTCCTGGGTCCGGCTCAACCGGCCCGTTCGGCTGCGTCGCCGGCGAGCGCCCGCTCGCTGAGCTCGGCGACGCCCGCCTCGATCCGAGCGCAGAACCAGGGCACCTCCGGCATCGTGTCGTAGTCGCCGGTGACCCCGAAGCGCACCTTGCCGTTGTAGGAGAGGATGGCGACCCCGATGCGCACCCCCTGTGACAGCGGGACGAACGGCAGGTACTCGAGCATCTCCCGGCCCAGGGCGTAGAGCGGCGATGGTGGTCCCGGCACGTTGGTGGTCACCGTGTTCACGGCCCGCTGCGGGACTCGACGCAGGGCGGCCGTCGCCGTGCGCAGGGCGAGGGCGTAGAGCATCGGCGGCGTGTACCCGGCGAGCGCGTTGAACGTGTCCGTCGCCTCGGCCTCGTGGGATGTCTTCAGGCCGACCATGTGCTCGTGGATCGCGGCGTACCGTTCGACTGGGTCGGCGATTCCGATCGGCAGCTCGGCGATCATCACGGAGACCTGGTTGTTGGGCGTGCGGTCGCCGGGCGACCGCAACGAGACCGGCACCAGCGAGCGCAGCCCGACGCCCTTGACGGGTTCGCCACGTTCGAGGAGCAGATCCCGGAACGCACCGGAGATCACTGTCAGGACCACGTCGTTGACCGTTCCGCCGAGCTGGTGACGGATGGCCTTCAGCTCGTCGAGGCTGGCGCGGGCGACGGCCCAGCGTCGGTGCGGGCCGATCGGTCCCTCGATCGACAGCGCCGGTGCCGGCGACAGGTTCCGACTCAGCGTCAGCGCGCCTTGCAGGGTGTCGCGAGCCGACGCGACGGCGCGCCGCGGGCCGCGCAGCATCGCCCGCACGGCGCGGGCCTGCTCGGCCGGCGTGCGCAGCATGACCCTCGCGGCGTCGACGACGAGCTCAGCGTCGGTCGGTTCGGGCGCCGGCACCCACCTCTCGGCGGCAGGTGGCGGGCCGGCGCGGCGGCTCGAGTCGAGCAGCTGCACCATCAAGTCGGTGCCGGAGATGCCGTCGACCATGCAGTGGTGGACCTTCGTGATGAGCGCCCACCGATCCCCGGTGAGTCCTTCGATCATCCACAACTCCCACAAGGGTCGGTGGCGATCGAGCTCTACTGCCATCAGCCGGCCCATCAGGTTGTTCAGCTCCTCCTCCCCACCGGGGGGAGGCAGCGCCGAGTGGCGGACGTGGTAGCCGAGGTTGAAATACGGGTCGTCCACCCACACCGGCCGGCCGAGCTGGCCCGGCACGAACCGCACCTTCTGTCGATAGCGCGGCAGCCGCGGCAGCTTGGCGGCGACGAGCTCGACGAGCTCCTGGTACGGCGGCGGTGGTCGCTCGAAGATCGCACACGACGCGATGTGCATGTGGGTGACGCCGTCCTCGACGTGCAAGAACGAGCTGTCGAGCGGGCTCAGTCGATCCATTGTGGAACCCTCCTTGCCTCACCATCCGCCGCCGGCGACGGCAGCGACAGAGTCCAAGGTCCCTTGCGCCCGAGTCCGCCAGCCCGGGCCACCCGTTTCGTGCGACAGGACTTCCGGCCCTGGGCTCCGACCACCGACGGCCGTACGTTCATGGGGGTGACGTGATGGACGAGGAGTCAACACGGCTCACAGCCGAGGAGCGACGGATCTTCGCCGAGATCGAGACGGCATTGCGTGCCGACCAACGGCGCTCGTTCCGCCAGCGCCTGCGGCGCGCGCCCAGCTGGCGCCGCCTGACCGCGGCGACCGCGGTGCTCGGTGGGACCGCGCTCCTCGTCGGCGGCCTGTGCTTCGGGCCGGTAGCCGTCGCCGGGGCCGGCTTCTTGGCCGTGGTGCTCGGGTTGTCGGGTCTGGTGGCTGATGGTGCCCTCGGACGGATGCTGGGTCTCGTCCGGCGCTGGCTCGGGCACGACGCGACGCCCGGGGCCAACCACTGAGAGCGAGCGCCGAGAGGCGCTCGCTCTCGAAGCGTTACTGTGCGAGGAGCGCAGCGAGGAGCGCTCAGAGGACGAGCCGCCGCGGCCGTCAGTCGTACGTACAGACCACATGGCTCGTCCTCTGAGTCGGGACCTTCGTCCCTGGTGCCAGCCGCCGGCGCGGCGCACGATGTGATGTGGGCCTCTGCGAACGACCGAGGGAGCCGACTGGCGGCTGAGAGGACGGGGAAACCCGCCGACCTCGACGACCGGGGATGGCGTGCCGGCACGCCGGAGCCGGGAGTTCGTTCGCAGCCCGCCCCCGGGGTTTGCCGGTGGGTCACGTTCGGTGGGAGCCGGACGTGACCCACCGACATTTGCTCACCGAGGACGCGACCTCGGTACGGTGGCTGAGCGTGGAAGTCGATCACCTCGGTCCGCGCAGCCTCCGCCAGCTGCTCGACGCCGTGCTGGCGATCGGCCCGGAGTTGGACCTCGACCAGGCGCTCCAGCACATCGTGGAGACCGCCGCCGCGCTGGTCGACGCCCGCTACGGCGCAATCGGGGTGCTCGACGAGGACAAGCGCAGCGTCGCCGCCTTCCTCACCACCGGGATCGACGACGCCACCCGCCGGGCGATCGGTGCTCCACCGAAGGGGCTCGGTCTGCTCGGCGCCCTGATCGAAGACGCCCGACCGCTACGGGTGCCAGTGATCGCCGAGCACCCTGGCCACGCCGGCTTCCCGCCGCACCACCCGCCGATGACGTCGTTTCTCGGCGTGCCGATCATCTCCCGGGGGGAGGTCTTCGGGAACCTGTACCTGACCGACAAGACGTCGGCGGAGGCGTTCACCGACCTCGACGAGCAACTCGTGTCCGGCCTCGCCTCGGCCGCCGGGATCGTCATCGGGAACGCCCGCCTGTTCGGGCGGGTGCGCCGGCGCGACGCCACACTCACCGCCGTCCATGACATCGTCGAGTCGGTCGCGTCGGGCCGCGAGGACGGGGCCGCCCTGCAACTCGTCGCCGATCGGGCACGCGAGCTCGTCGGCGCCGACGTGGCGAGCGTGGCGCTGCCGAACGGTCCCGACCGGCTGTCGATCGACATCGTGGCCGGACCGGCTGGGGCCAGGCTGCGCGGCCGCCGCTTCCCGGCCAAGGACAGTGTCTCCGGTGAGGTGGGAAGGACGGGCCACGCGACCGTGGTGTCCGATGCCTCGAAGGACCATCGCACGGAGCAACCGCAGGTCAGCGATGGGGTCATCGGTCCCGCGGTCTGGGTTCCCCTGACGGCGAACGGCGCCCATGCGGGGACGCTCGCGGTCGGTCGGCTGCGCGGGGCGGAACTGTTCACCGCGGCCGAGCTCGAGCTGGTCGAGCTGTTCGCCGGCTACGCCAGCGTCATCCTGGAGATCGAGCGCGGCCGCGACGACGTCCGCCGTCTGTCGATCCTGGAGGACCAGGAGCGCATCGCGCGGGATCTCCACGACACGGTGATCCAGCGGCTGTTCGCCACCGGCCTGTCGCTTCAGGCCGCCGCACGCGTGGCCACCGAACCGGCCGCGTCGAGGCTGATGGCCGCCGTCGACGACCTCGACGAGACGATCCGTCAGATCCGCACCGCCATCTTCGGCCTCGATCGTTCGTCAGGCACCGCGGGGGGCGACGTGCGCACCCGCGTCGCGGACGTGTGCGCCGAGGCGGCGCGGGCGCTGGGGTTCGCGCCCGCACTGCGCTTCGACGGACCGGTCGACGCCCTGGTACCTGTTGCCGAGGCCGAGGACATCATCGCCGTCGTCCGCGAGGCGCTGGTCAACGTCGCCCGTCACGCCGGCGCCCGGGCGGCCACCGTCGACATCGTGGCGAAGGACGGCCACGCGACTGTGACCGTCGCCGATGACGGGCGCGGCCTCGAACCGGGTGGTCGCGTCGCCGGCCACGGGCTGGCCAACTTGCGCCGCCGGGCGGAGCAGCGAGGCGGCACGTTCGAGGCGACCAATCGGCCGTCGGGCGGTGCCGAGCTGCGCTGGTCCGTCCCCCTGGCGCAGAGCTGAGCCGCCGGACCTCAGGACCTCAGGACCTTGGTCTCTGGTCACGCGCCGCCGTGTCGCCCACACTCGAGATGAGAAGCAGTTCGCGGAAGGAGCTGATCCATGGACACGCTTCACGGTCCGCCAGACGTGGGCACCGCAGCGGCCACCACCCCTGACCCACGGGAGCAGGTGCGCAAGCGGCTGCAGGAGCGCCGTGACTTCACCTCGCACCTGGCCGCCTTCGTGGTCGTCAACGCCTTCCTCATCGTCGTGTGGGCGCTCACCGGCGGGTACTTCTGGCCAGCGTGGGTCCTCGGCCCCTGGGGTGCCGGCCTGGTCCTGCACGCGTGGGAGACCTACCTGCATCGACCGGTCACCGACGCCGACGTCGAGGCCGAGCTGCACCGTCGCCGCTGAACGTCGCTGAACGTCGCTGACCGTCGGCGCGCCTGGCCGTCACGGCCGGCTGACCGTCGCACGCACGCACGACTCGGTGCTGTGGTCGGGCGCGAAGCCGCTCGCCTCGATCGTGGTGGTATCGACGCAGCGACCGAAGCGCAGGAGATCAGCGAGGCCCGAGGGCACGGCCGGCAGACCGAGCGCGGCGACCGCCGGGACGTACGAGTCGGGGACGACCGGCGCGGGGACGGCCGCGCGCCCGGCGAGGCGGGCGGCCGCCCGCCAGGTCACGAACCCGCGAGCGGCGACGTTCATCGTCCCGGCGAGCTCGTGGTCGGCGACGTGCTCGATGGCGCGGATGGCGTCGTCGACGTGGAGCACTTGGAACGGCGGGTCGTAGCCGGCGACGTACGGCACGAACCGTCCGTGCCAGAGCGACGCCAGAGCACCCGAGGTCGCCGGGCCGGCGAGGTCGGCGATGCGGAGGATGGCGACGCTCAGGTGCGGTTGGTGCTCGGCGAGGTCGCGGAGGGACTCCTCGGCCTCGCAGACCAAGCCTTCGTCGGAGTCGGGGTCGGGCGTCAGCACCTCGTCCTCGCGCCGCCACACCGGCGACGAGCTGCGCGGGACGTACACCTCGGTCGAGGACACCGCGACGACGACCCGCACCGGCGTGCCACGCCCGCTGATCGCGGCGGTGAGCTGGTGTGTCGCGATCACCTCGGCGGCGTCCACAGACGGCGTGCCGGACCGGCTCGGGCACATCCCGGCGTGGATGACGGTGTCGATCGGTGTGTCGTCGATCAACTCGGCCAGCGACCGGCCAGCCGGCGCCGAGGCCATCGGCGCGCCGACGGGCTCGAGCGCACCTCGACGGATGTCGGCGGTCACCACCGTCTGCACGTCCGCCCGCTTGCCCAGGCGGGCCGCGACGCGGCGACCCAGGAGGGTCGAGGCGCCGGTCACGAGCACCCGCTGCATCGTCACGCCACCCTCGACGAGCCCGACGTCCTCGACGTACGCGACGTGCTCGACGTACTCGACGCCCCGGCGGGCCGGACCCGGCGGTCGAGCTCGTCCTGGAGGCGCGAGCGGACCAGCTCGGCCCAATCGGCGACGGCACGGCGGTTGTAGACGTCGAGCCCGGCCGGCACGTCGAACTCGACGGGCGGCAGGATGTAGGCGCGGATCTTGGCCGGCCAGGGGACGAAGGCTCCGGCAGGTCCGAACAGCACGGCGTTGGCGGTGATCGGGATCCGCACGCCGCGGCCGGCGTCGATGCTGACCAGCGTCGGCATCGTCTCCTCGGTGCCGGTGACGGCGACGGGCAGCACCGGCACGCCGGCGCGCATCGCCACCTCGACGAAGCCGCCGCGCCCGAACCGCTGCAGCTGGTACCGCTGCGAGTAGGGCTTGGTGGTGCCCTTGGCGCCTTCCGGGAACACCAGCACGAGCTGGCCCTCGTCGGCCAGCAGGCGCTGGGCGTTGGCGGGGTTGGCGACGACGCCACCGTTGCGGGCGAGCATCGTCCCCACGAACGGGGTCTGTCGCAGCACCCAGTGGTGGAGCCCGTACACCGGGCGTCCCGTCGCCTCCTCGATGCCGTGCATCAACACGGCGGCGTCGACGGGGATGGCGCCGGCGTGGTTGGCGACGAGCAGCGCGCCGCCCGATCGGGGGAGGTGCTCGGGACCGTCGAGCTCGACGCGGAACCATCGCTCGTAGACCGGCGCGGTGAGCCGCCTGACGATCGAGCGGAACCGGTCCGAGCGGCCCCACGCGTCGACGTCGTTCGTCGCCGCCATCACAGCCGTCCCGTCAGCCGGCGTCCGCTCAGCTCGTCGATCTCGATGGCGATGAACCGGTCCCGCCCCCGCGGCGCCCAGGCCCGCAGCGGCAGGGCGAGCGCCCGGTCGTCCGCATCGACCAGCGACAGCCGACCACTGGCGATCACGCTCCAGCCGCGGTGGTCGACGTTGCGGGCTCCGTCGATCTCGAACGTCGCCAGACGACGCTCCGACGCCGATCGCCACAGCGAGCCCGGGCCGGTGCGGATGACGATCCGGTCAACGTCGAGGACAAAGTTCACCGGGCGCAGGAGTGGCGGGTCTCCCGACAGCGCGATCCGCCCGACGCCTCCTGCCTCCAGCAACCGGAGGCACTCGGCGCGGTCGAGCACGTCGAGACCGGCGGCATCGACGGTCGTGGGGCGCTCGCTCACCGACCGATGGTGCGCGGGGCCGGCGCCGCACTGGCAGGGTCGAAGGTCCCGTCCATCCTCGGGTTCGGCTCGCAGGCAAGCTGCTCGCCTCACCTCCCGAGCTCGCCGCCGCCGCTTCGCAGCGGCGCTCGCCCCCCTCGGGTTCTGGCCGTCCATCCTCGGGTTCGGCTCGCAGGCACGCTGCTCGCCTCACCTCCCGAGCTCGCCGCCGCCGCTTCGCAGCGGCGCTCGCCCCCCTCGGGTTCTGGCCGTCCATCCTCGGGTTCGGCTCGCAGGCACGCTGTTCGCCTCACCTCCCGAGCTCGCCGCCGCCGCTTCGCAGCGGCGCTCGCCCCCCTCGGGTTCTGGCGGTCCATCCTCGGCCGATTCGCCGGAGCATCTACCCGTACGCCTCTTCCAGCCGGCGCAGGTCAGGTCCGGCGCCGACGGCGATGAGCACGTGGCCCTCCTCCAACACGAAGTCCGGTCCGGGGTTGTTGACGAACGTGCCGTCGGGCCGGCGCAGGGCGAGCACCAGCACGTTGGCCCGCTCGCGCAGCTTGATCGACCGCAGCGTCTGCCCGGCCAGCGGCGACCCATGCCGGATCGGCAGCTCCTGCATGCGGAACTCCATCGACCGCTCGTGCATCACGACGTCGACGAACTCGGCGACGTGGGGCTGCACGATGAACGACGCGATCCGCGCCGCGCCGAGCTCCTGGGGGTTGACGACCCTGTCAGCGCCGGCCTGGGTCAGCTTGGCGACGCTGTCGTCCTGGCGCGCCCGGGCGACGATGAACAGGACAGGGTTGATCGCGCGGCCGGAGAGGGTCACGAAGAGGTTCTCGGCGTCCCCCGACAGGGCGGCGACGAGCGTGGCGGCGCGTTCGATGCCCGCCTTGCGGAGGGTGTCGTCGAGCGTGGCGTCGGCGACGACGGTGGGGAACGGGATCTCGGCCACACGTTCGCGATCGATGTCGACGACGACGACGTCACGCCCCGACGCCCGCAGGTCGTGGGCGACGGCCCGGCCGACCCGTCCCCATCCGCACACGATGACGTGCCCGTCCATGTCGGCGATCCGCCGATCCATCCGGCGCCTCCCCACGTACTCGCCGAGCTGGCCCTCGACGACGAGCTGCACGCTCAACGTGAAGGTGTACAGCACCGCGCCCACCCCGCTCACGATCACACCGATCGTGAACCACTGCTCTGCGGGGCCGAACGGCTCGACCTCCTTGAACCCGACCGTCGTGATCGTCGTCATCGTCTGATAGAAGGCGTCCAGGGGCGCCATCCCGAGCAACGTGTAGCCCGCCGTGGAGATGGCGACGACGGTGGCCACCAGCAAGACGGCGACGCGCAGACGACGCCACGGGCCGGTCGCAGCGGCTGGCGAGCCGCGGAGCATCTGCACGCTCGGATGGTCTACCCGCCCCGGCCGGCCGTCGAGCGCACCCGGACGTTCGGCCCTACCGTCCGCGCCGCGGACGGCCGCAACATCGAGGCGTGACCACCGCATCGCCCCGATCCCATCCGAGCGCCGCGCCCAGGTCGGTCCGGCGGCGTGGGCGCGCTCGGTGCCGCGGGCGTTGGGTCTGCTGCTGCGCCACCGCATCCGTCTGCGCACGGCGCGCGTCGGACGGCCGCTGACGATGAGCGACGGCGGCGAGTTCGTGCCGTTCCGGGAGACCGTCGTCAGGGGACCGCGGCGCGCCGATGTCCCGCCGGCCGTCCTGCGGCCTCGGTTCCGCCTGCGTGGCATCGGGCGCCCCGGCAGCATGCGCCACCGGCTGTTCCGGCGGGTCTGCATCGTCACGACCCCGTTCTTCGTCGGTGTCGGCGGCTTCCGTTCGAAGCTGTGGATGTACGACCCGGTGACGGGCGCGTACGCCGGCCTGTACGACTGGGACGACCCGATCGCCGCGACGGCGTACGCGGAGAGCCTGTGCCGGGTGCTGCGGTGGTTGTCCATGCCCGCCTCGGTGTCCTGCGAGCTCGTCGAAGCCCTCGACGTCGACGCCTATCTGCGGCGCGGCCACGCCGGCGCGTCGAGCACACCGCTGGCGAGCTGACAGTGGCTGACGTGGGGCCGCAGCCCGCCGATCTGCCGCCGCCGGTTCGAGCCTGGCTCGAGCGGTGCGTCGCATCGGATGCGTCATCGCCCCGCCGCGCCGAGCTCGACACCACCGGGAAGATCAAGCTCGGGCTCTGGCAGCCGTATCGAGCCCATCAGCTGCTGGCCCCGCCCGATGAGTTGGCGTGGCTCGCCGTCGCCCGCATCGCCGGCGTCCCGCTCAACGTGGTGGACCGCTACCGCGCCGGCATGGGCGAGACCCGGATCACCGTCGGTGGTCGCTTCGTCGTGGCCGTGAGATCGGACGACGACGTGGCGCGCAGCGCGGCGGGCCGGTTGGCGGCCGAGGCGCTGCTGCTGCCGACCACCGCCACCGCGCCGTGGATCCGCTGGGACGGCGGCGACGACACCCGCGCCGTCGCGGAGGTCGAGATCGGTGGCGTCGTGCACGCCGTCGACGTCCGCCTCGACGACGGTCGGCTCGTGTCGTTGTCATTGCCGCGGTGGGACGCCGGGCGGCGCCGCCCTCGCACCAGGGTCTTCGGCGTCCTCTTCGACGGCGAGCGGACGCACAAGGGCATCACCGTGCCGGCGTCGTGGACGGCCGGCTGGGACTGGACGGGTGATGATTGGCGCAGAGGCCCGTTCTTCCGCGCTCAGCTCGAGGCCGTCCGGTTCGACGACGGAGCGTGAACTGGTCAGGTCGGCTGGAGGTCGAGCGTGGCGATGAGGGCCTCGACCCGGCCACGGATCGCGTCGCGGATCGCGCCGACCGCCTCGACGTCCTGACCGGCCGGGTCGTCGAGGTTCCAGTCCTCGTAGCGTTTGGCGGCGAAGATCGGACACGCGTCGCCGCAGCCCATGGTGATGACGACGTCGGCGGCGCGGACGATCTGGCCGGTCCACGCTTCGGATGCTCGGAGGTGATGTCGATGCCGACCTCGGCCGTCGCCGCCACCGCGGCCGGGTTTGCCGACGTCGCGACGGCACGAGACGTCGTGGACGCCCTCGGCGACGAGGTTCCGTCGAACCACTGATGCGGCCATCATCGGACCGACGGGCTCGGGGAGCCGACGGGGCTGACAATGCGGGCCCCGCTCGACGTGTCCGAGGCAGTCCGTCCTACCGACGGGACACCCGGTTCCAGCGTCTCCCCGTCAGGCGACGTCTCACCGCTTTGCGCTCCACAGCGAACAACGTGGCGATTGCCGCGGCCGTGCCCCAGAATGCTTTCGAGCTCATTGATCCTCCTCGTTGAGCTGTCGAAAATGGCGTGTCATGTTTGGCGGACCCGATTCGGATCCGGTCTTTCCGGACCGTACGAAGGAAATGGTGCGGCGACAAGAGCCAAACCATGGCCGTATGGGCCGGGCCATAGATCGCGCCGTCACGTCGATGTCGTCATCCTCAGGGGTCTGCCGAACTGGCGCCCAGATGTCGCAGGACGCGGTCGAGCGCGTCCATGGCATCATCGAGTGAGTCGCCGGGGATCGATCCGAACCCGAGGAGGAACCCGCCGGATGGCGCTGCGCCGACGTAGCACCGGCGTAGGGATCCGACGACGATGTCCTCGGCGGCGCTGGCGGCGTGCAGAGCCCGATCATCGAGTCCCTCGTCGGCGTCGACGAGCACGGCGATGTGGAGCCCAGCCGACCTGAACAGCGGGCGGACGGTCCTCCCTGCGGCGCCGAGCCGGTGAAGGACACGGTCGCGACGCTCGCGGTGGCGACGGGTGATGGCGACGATGTGGCGGTCGAGGTGGCCACCGTCGACGAAACGGGTCATCGCCGCCTGGCTTGGCCACGGTGGGCACCAGTCGATGCTGTTGCGCAGGGCGGCGACGGCTGGGAGGATGCCGCGCGGGGCGACAGCGAACCCGAGGCGCAGGGACGGTGACAAGACCTTCGAGAACGTGCCGAGGTAGACGACGCGGCCGTCGGCGTCGAGCCGCTGGAGTGGTTCGAGCGGCCGGCTGGCGTAGCGGAACTGGCTGTCGTAGTCGTCCTCCACGATGACCGCGTCGTGGGCTGATGCCCACCGCAGCAACGCCAGGCGGCGTTCGTGGGACAGGACGACGCCCAGCGGGAACTGGTGGGACGGCGTGACGTAGACGAGCCTCGCCTCGGCCGGCAGCGCATCGACGACCAGACCGTGGTCGTCGACCGGCACGCCGACGACGCGCAGCCCCAGGGCCGTGAGGAGTTCGGCAGCGGGCGGGTAGCCCGGTTCCTCGATCACGACGACTGCGCCGGGCTCGACCGTCACCCGAGTCACAAGGTCGAGGCCATGCAGGGTGCCGGCGGTCACCACGATGTCGTCGGGCGTGCACACGACACCGCGTGAGCGGCCGATCCAGTGGGCGAGCGCCGCGCGCGCGTCGGGCTCGCCGAGCGGATTGCCGTAGCCGGGCGGCGGCGAGCGGAGCGCCGCCATCGTGCAGCGCCGCCACGTCGGCCCGGGAAACCCGTCGACCCTACCGGGGCGCAGGTCGAACCGCCGGGCCTCGAGGTGGTCGGGATCAGCGTAGGAGCGGATCGCCGCAGCGAGTGGCCGGGGTCGCATGGCCGTGGCGTGCCCTGCTTCGCGGACGCTGGCCCCGATCGCGCTCGTGACGAGCGTGCCGCCGCGCCGCCGCCCGGCGACGAAACCTTCGGCCGCCAGCCGGGCGTACGCCTCGGTCACGGTGAAGCGGGCGATGCCGAGCTCGGCGGCGAGCGTGCGGCTCGGCGTGAGCGCGTCCCCGGGCTGCAGACGACCCGCGATGATGGCGTCTCGAACCTGCGTGTACACCTGCTCCGTGAGGCCACGGCCGCCGACCGGATCGATGAATACCTCCACCGGTCCCACCGTACGCGCCGTGCCGACGTCTTTTTGGCCTGGTCCAGGTCGGCCCATATAGAGCTCGCGGGCGTGCCATTCAACCCCTACCATCGAATGGGATGGCCACGCCCGACCCCCGCCGCCGGAGACCGGGCGCACGCCCCTGTCACCTTCTGGGGGTCGATCGAGGTCCTCGCAGGTCGGTCATCTGAGGACGCGATAATGGAGGTGCGTCGCCGTTGGTGTCGACAGCGACCTCGTCAGCTCGAGCGGCAGGTGGGCGGCGAGGTCGCCGAAGGTTCGTGTGCCGTCGCCGAACAGCACTGGCACGAGGTGGATGCTGATCTCGTCGACGAGACCGGCCGCGATGAACTGCTGGGCGATCGCTGCGCCGCCCATGACGACGACGTGCTTGCCGTTGGCCGCGGCGGTGGCGGCGGTCAACGCCTCGTCGATGCCAGGAACGAACGTGTACACGCTGCCTTCTCGTGGCTGGTCGCTGCGATGGGTGACGACGAATACCGGCCTTCGGCGGGGACCGGTGGGCCCGTCGAGGTCCCACCATGGCAGCGAGTCGTCGTAGTTGCGCCGGCCGGTGATCACGGCGCCGTTGCCATCGACCATCTCGGCCAGGTACTTCTGGTTCGCCGGATCGTCGCCCATCGCCCACGTGTGGAGGGTCTCGCCGCCATCACCGAGCGGCTGGTCGTGTCGTCGATTGGCCGCCGTCAGGTAGCCGTCGACCGACATGCTGATGTCGAAGACCACGGTCATGTGGGGACCTCCTCCGTGGCGGCCAAGACGTCGAGGGTTGTCATGATGCTGTCCTTGCTGTCGGGGGGTGGCAGGGCGACCACCGCCGTCGCCTCAGCGTCACACCTACGCCTGACATCATGGCTTCCTGCCGATCACCGCACCGTTGGCCCCCGCCGCCTCGAACCAGACCGTGCGGATGTCTTGGAAGCCCAGGTCGCCCAGCCACGCGCGGTACTCGGCGGGTGTGTAGTTGCGGCCCTCGGTCTCGACCAGCATGTTGAGGCTCATCAGTGCCGCGGACGGAGGGCCGGTCCGCGTGTCGTTGACCAGCAGCTCGGCGATGATGACCTGACCACCGCTCAGCAGTGCCGCCCAGCACTTCTGGAGAATCGCGCGGCAACGGTCCTCCGCCCAGTCGTGCAGGACCATGGACAGCAGGATCGTGTCGTACCCGCCGGGCAACGAAGAGTCGGCGAAGAAGTCACCAGCCACCGTCCCGATCCGCTCGGAAAGGCCCGCTGCTTTGACCTTTCCGGCTGCGATGTCGGCGACCTTCGGCAACTCATAGACGGTCGCGGTCAGGTCGGGGTAGAGCCGGCACAGTTCGATGTCGTACGCCGCGGAGCCACCTCCGACATCGAGCAACCTGCGCGTACCGCTCAGATCGATGGCGTGGCCCAGCGCCCGGGCGGTGAACGTCGAGAGCGAGTGCATCGCCTCCCAGAACACCGCGAGCAGCCGGGGATCCTCACCGTCGAAGAGCGAGCTCTGCCGGTCCGGATCCCACGTGGTCGGGCGGTTCGTGCGGATCGCCTCGGTCAGCCTGCCCCACCCGGGATACAGCCGCTGGTCGAGCATCTGCACCCAGCCACCGAAGTAGTAGGGCTTGCCGCGGACCAGGAACTCCTCGGCAAGCGGGCTGTTGACATAGCGGCCGTCGTTCTTCACGAGCAGCCCGAGTGCGGTACACCCGGTGAGCAGCATCTCAGCCGGTCGCTCCTCGATCGCAAGCGTCTCGGCAAGCCCTCCGGCCGTCGTACCGGCCGTGCCGGACAGTCGGGAGAACAGGTCGAGCTCATGGGCTGCGGCGAGCGTTTTGAAAGCCCAGAATCCAGTTGCCAATTGCATCAAAGGGACGGGCGACATCGCTCGATCGACGGCGGTCATAGAACCTCCACAGGATGTGTCGTCGGTCATCGTGATCGGCTCAGCTCCCACGTCTGCAGACGAACCCTCCACGGGGTTGATCAGCTCGTCACGATTGTCGTGGTAGCGCAGGCAGATCGGTTGCTCGATGATGAGTGACGGCGACGCTTTCAGCCAAGGACCGTTCGGTACAGCCGAACGGTCCTTGGCTGAGTGAGAAGCGACCGGCGAGGGGTATACCGGGAGGATGCGTGGCGTTCACCGGGCCGCCGAGGTTCTTGATCTCTTCTCTGTCGAGCGGCCCTATTGGGGCCCTACCGAGGTGGCTGCCGAGGTAGGGGTCGCGAAGTCGAGCGCGTATGAGCTGCTCCGGGAGCTGGCACGTGCTGGCCTGGTGGAGCGCATGGCGTGCGGGCGGTACCGGCTCGGCTGGCGGCCGGTCGGTCTGGCTCGCACGATGCTGCAGTCGAACGGGCACAGCACCACGGTCATCCCTGCGGCGCGAGAGCTCGCCCAGCAGCTCGGCGAGACGGTTCACCTCGCCGCCCTTGACCGCGACAGGGTCTTGTATGTTGCCAGTGTCGTTCCGGCCGAGGGAGTCGCCGCCCCGACCGTCCCGGTCGCGGCGGAGTTGACACCCCTCGGTCAGGTTCTGAGCACCGAGAACCGCGGAGTGATCGTCGGACCACAGCGTGCGCTCAATGGTGTGACATGCGCCGCCGCAGCTCTGCGCGTTCACGACGAACCCGCCGGATCGCTCGGTGTCTGCGCCCCGAGCGAGCGGTTTGTTACGCGGAGCGACGTGTACGCACGAGCCGTCGGTGCGACCCAGCGGCGCGTGGCTCGAGCCGTTCGGCGGTAGCGAACGGTCCTTGGCCGAACGCGTTTCCCTCACGGATCATCAAACAACCGATCCTCACCCGGGCCGAGCGGCGAGGCGCCGCAGCACCTGATTCAGCTCATCGGAGGAAACGCCCATGCGCATCATCGCGGTTGGTGGCGCCGGCACCATTGGCCGGGCCGTCGTCGAGCGCTTGTCGACTCGACACGACGTCGTCGTGGCAGGGCGGACCTCCGGTGACGTCCAGGTCGACATTGGTTCGTCGGACTCCGTGCGACGTATGTACGAACAGGTCGGGGAGTTCGACGCCCTCGTCTGCACGGCCGGGGAAGCACACTTCGGCCCGTTCGAGACGGCGACCGAGAATGAGCTCGCCCTCGGCGTGCACAGCAAGCTCCTCGGGCAGATCCGCCTCGTCCTCCTCGGCAGATCGATGATCTCCCCCGGCGGCTCGTTCACCCTCGTCTCCGGCTACATCTTCGACGACCCTATCCCTGACGCGGTGAGCTTCGCCGTCGCGAACGGCGGCGTCGAAGGCTTCGTTCGAGCCGCCGCACTCACCCGCGATCGCGACGTCCGGATCAACGCCGTCAGCCCGGGAATGGCTCACGACAGCGCCGACCAGTTCGGCCCGTTCAACCCGGGCCGCACCCCCGTACCCATGCCCGCAATCGCTGCCGCTTTCGAACGAGGTGTGGAGGGATGGCGAACCGGAGAGATCATCCGGGCCTGGTAGCCCGTGCACATCCTCTGAGGGGTGAGGAACAGCGCGCGCCTAGTGTCCTGGAAGCCTGTTCCGGCGAGAAATGTTGGGTGATCGGGAATTTTCGCGTCTGTGGCGCGTTCTGCCAGGTAGAACCCCTGACAGAAGGAGCCTGGCATGGCACGTCGTGGACGACCCACGGTCGAGATCACGTTGAGCGGCGATGAACGCAAGACCTTGCAGCGCTGGGCCCAGCGACACAGCTCGTCCCAAGCACTGGCGCTGCGGTGCCGGATCGTGTTGGCCTGCGCCGAGGGTCGCCCCAACGGTGAGGTCGCTTCGGAGTTGCGGGTCCATCCCACGACGGTGTCGAAGTGGCGGCACCGGTTCGCCAAGGACCGGATCGACGGATTGGTGGATGCCCCCCGCCCCGGTGCCGCCCGCACGATCGGCGATGACGTGATCGAAGCGATCATTGTCGAGACCCTCGAGACGGCACCGCCGGATGCGACGCACTGGTCGACCCGCGGCTTGGCGGCCAAGCACGGGATCTCGCACACCACGGTGAGACAGATCTGGCGGGCATTCGGGCTCAAACCGTGGCGCCAAGACGAGTTCAAGGTGTCGCCTGACCCCGAACTGGTGGAGAAGATCCGCGATCTCGTCGCCCTGTACATGAACCCGCCGGTGGCCGCGGCGGTGTTCGCCCTCGACGAGAAACCCCAGATCCAGGCCCTCAACCGGACCGCACCGACCCTGCCGATGCTGCCCACCACCCCGGCCCGCGCGACCCACGACTACGAACGCAACGGCACCTGTGACCTGTTCGCCGCGTTGGAGATCGCCACCGGCAAGGTCATCACCGACATCCGCGCCAAGCACACCAGCGCCGACTTCGTCGCCTTCTTGAACAAGGTCAACCGCCACGTCCCCAACGACCTCGAGGTGCACGTCATCTTGGACAACCTCTCGACTCACAAGACCCCCACCGTGCACCGCTGGCTGCTGCGTCACCGCCGCTTCCACTTCCACTTCACCCCGACCTACGGATCGTGGATGAACCTGGTTGAGCGGTGGTTCTCGGCGCTCACCACCAAGAAGCTGCAACGCTCCGCCCACCACAACGTCAAGGAACTCGCCGCCGACATCGAGGCTTGGGCCGCCAACTGGAACCTCAACCCGACCCCGTTCGTCTGGCACAAGACCGCCGAACAGATCCTCGAACGCCTCGCCAGCTACTGCGCCGCCATCAACCAACCAGCCGACACGTGACCCACACAATTTCACGGCGCTTCAGCCTTCCGGGACACTAGAGCCCGTCGACGGCAATGGGATTGCGGCGGTCGAGTGGCTCGGTGGTGTCGATATTGTCGATGAGCACTCGGAGTAGTCGCGGTAGGTCGGCCACGGTTGCTTTGGGCAGGCCGGTGACGGTGTGGTTGGCGAGGGTGCGCCAGATCCGCTTGACCTTGTCGGCGAGTTCTCGGCCGCTGTCGGTGAGCTCGACGATGCTGGCGCGTCGATCATTGGGTGCCGGTCGGCGGCGAATGTGGCCTGCGGCTTCGAGCTTGCGGGCCATCAGCGTGACGCTGGGTGGTTCGCACCCGAGTGCCTTGCTGAGCTGAGCCTGGATCATCGGACCGTTGCGGGCGAGCTCGAGGAGGAGCACCTCTTGGCCCGGGTGCAACCCGACCGGTGCTAGGAGCGTGGCGGCTCGGGCACGGTGACGCAAGGTCAACAACCGGATCGCCTGGTTGATGGCGTCAGCGCTCTCGAAGTCCACGGAACCCTCCTTGACAACAACTAGTTAGGCGCATAACGTTAGGCGCGTAACCAATCTAGTAGCTGGAGGTCCCGATGGCCATCGACACCCACGATCCGGCTGGGCTCGACACTCTGCGAGAACGACAGATCGAACAGATCCTGCGCACCGGCACAACTGACGGGGTCACGATGCGGGGGTTCCCCGTCGTGTTGATGACGTTCCGCGGTGTTCGCAGCGGCGCCTTCCACGTGACGCCGTTGATGCGTGTCGAGCATGACGGTCGCTACGTCGTGGTGGCATCGAACGGCGGTGCGTCGACCAACCCCGCCTGGTACGCGAGTCTCATCGGTGAGCCGGTCGTCGAGCTCCAGGACGGTGCCATCACCCGCCAATACGTGGCCCACGAGGTGTTCGGCGACGACAAGGACCGCTGGTGGCGGCGCGCCGTCGACGCGTACCCGCCGTTCGCCGACTACCAGCGCGGCACCGAGCGCCAGATCCCCGTCTTCGTCCTGGCCCCCGTCGACGAGGATGACCTCTCATTCCGAGCCGCATGAACCGTCGCGACGAGGCGCGGGCACGACGACGTCGAGCGCATGCGCCCGAGCCGCGGTCGCCCGATCGCCCCCCAGCGGCCGATCCGCATCTGCAGCGCCTCAGTTGGATCGGCGGCATCGCTGACACCCAACGCGCGGGCGACCTCGCACGGCGCGATGGGGCCGCCATCACAGGTGTGATCCATGGCGTCTGCCTGCACCTCACGTGAGCGTTCCTCCCGACCGTGACCTAGTCGTCGGACTGCTACGTGCGCTCGATGCAGGAGGTTGGCCAGAACGTCGCCGACATCGTCGGCGCACAGCCGCCCACCTTGGAGCGTTGTCGAGGATCGCCGGGGCCAACGTCCCGGACGGGTTCTGCGTGACGACCAACGCTTCAGCTGGCGATGGCCGAAGTGGTGGCCGGCGACAATCAGCTCAACGGCTGTGCCGCGTCGGTCCGGACGATCGCGTCGCGATCCGCAGGCTCAGCAGCGACATCCGCACCAGCCTCCGAGAAGTCGCTATCCCCGGCGACCTGGCGGCGGCGATCACGGACGAGCTCGCCCGACTCGGCGATCACGCTGCCGTGGCAGTCCGGTCCAGCGCAACGGCAGAGGACATGCCGACAGCCTCGTTCGCCGGCCAGCACGACTCGTTCCTCAACCTCGTGGACCCGTCGCCGAGCTCCTTCCGGACCTTGCCAGCGTGCTCTTCACCGCCGATCCCGTGACGCCCAACCGCAAGGTGAGCTCAGTGGAGGCGACATTGGGCCTCGGAGAGGCACTCGTCTCCGGTCGGGTCGACGCAGACCGACCTGGGTCTCACTCGTCAGCGAGCAGCACGACGGAGAACGTCGGCGGCGAGCGTCTCGTCAGCAGGAGCCGCCCGCCCTCCGCCTCGACGATCGAGCGGGCCAGCGCCAAGCCGATGCCGTGGCCGTTGCCCGTGCCTCGATCGAAGACCGTGTCGTCGAGCGTGGCGGGGCCGCCGTCGGTGACGTCGACGGCGCCGCCGCCGGCGACCGGACGGGCGCGGACCTGGACCGGCCCCGTCCCGTAGCGCAGGGCGTTGTCGATGAGCACGTCGAGTGTCTGGTCGACGGCCGCCGTGTTGGCGCGCACCTGCAGGGCTCCGCCGTCGATGCTGGTCTCGACGCTGCGCCCGACCGCGGCGGCGGCGGGACGCCACCGCGCGGCCGCCTCGCCCGCGACGGCCGCCAGATCGGTGGTGGCGCCGGTCGGCACCGCCTCACGGGCGAACGCCAGAAGGTGATCGACGGTCGCCTCGATGCGGGCCACATCGGCCAGCCCTGCCTCGGCGATCGCGCTGCGGTCGCCCGATCGGCGGGCCTGCTCGAGGGTCAGTCGAAGGTGGGTCAGCGGGGTACGCAGCTGATGGGAGACGTCGGCGCTGAAGCGACGCTCCCGGGCGACGACCTCATGGACGTCGCGGGAGGAAGCGGCGAGCGTCGCGCCAAGGGCGTCGAGCTCGGCGATCGAGCTCGGGCCGGGCGCGTCGACGACGCGGCCCTCACCGATCTCGGCCGCCATGTCGGCAAGCCGTTGGATCGGCCGGCTGAGCCGACGGGCCATGGCTCGGGCGAGCAGCCAGGCGAGGCCGACGGCGACGAGGGCGGCGCCCGCCATCACCCCCCAGGCCTGCCAAATGCGGCTCGTCGACTCATCCCGGCTTTCCACGAGCAGGAGCGCGCCGACGATCATCTCGTCGTTGCGGTCGGTGATCGGCGTCGCCACGACGAGGCTCTTGGAGCGATCGGCGGTCGCCGTCCCACGCAGTGCCTGACGCACGACGGCATCGGCGGAGGCGGGTCCGGGGCCGGCGATCCGTCGGCCGTCGTGGTCGTAGATGGTCGCCGTCACGTCGTCGTCGCGTGGCTGCACCTCGGCGATCTCGGTCCGATCGAGCGGCACCGAGATGTCCGACAGCAACCGCACTGCCTCGCTCTGCAGCTCCACCATCTCGGACTGCAGCGCGTTGTTCTGCACGGCGACGGCCAGCGGGACGCCGAGCAGCAGCAGGACGATCGCCGTGACGCCGACGATCGCCGCCGTGATCCTCCGTCTCACGGCACCTCGAAGCGATACCCGACTCCGCGCACGGTGACGATGTCGACGACCCCGTGGAGCTTGCGGCGCAGCACGTGGACGTGCATGTCGAGCGTCTTGGTCGACGTCTGCCAGTGCATGTCCCACACGTCGGCGAGCAGGCGCTCGCGAGTGACGACGCGTCCGGCGCTCTGCGCCAGCGCCAGCAGCAGCTCGAACTCGCGCGGTCGCAGCTCGACGGGCTCGCCATCGACGCGGGCGAGGTAGGCCGCCGGTTCCACGCGCAGGCGCCCCAGGTCGAGCGGCGCCGAAGGATCGGCGAGCGAGGCCGTGCGCAGGTTGGCGCGGATCCGCGCCAGCAGCACGGAGGTGGCGAAGGGCTTCGTGACGTAGTCGTCGGCGCCGGCGTCGAGCCCGACGACGACGTCGATGTCGGCATCGCGGGCGGTCACGATGATCAACGGCAGCAGCGGGTGCTGCTCGCGGATCCACCGGCACAGCGAGAACCCGTCAACGTCGGGCAACCCTGCGTCCAGCAGCACGAGGTCGGGGAGCGCGCCGCGAGCGCGTCGGTCGCCTCCTTGCCGTCGGGCGCCCAGCGGACCTCATAGCCCTCGCCGACGAGCGCCGTGCGCATCGTCTCGGCGATCGCCGCGTCATCCTCGACCATCAGCACCGAGTGCGGCATTGAACAGGAGCGTATGGCTCGACGCAGGGTTCCGGTCCTGCTCTTCCTGACCGTTTACCGCGCGTTGAACGCCGCGTGGCACCGCGCCGACCGGTTGGGCAGTTCAACGCGGGTTCAAACGTGGCTGTGAGGCGTGCAATCGGCGACGATCGGAGAGGCCAGCCCGTAGTGTCCCTCGCCACGGTGCGGGCGGAGTCGGCGCCACGGAGGGATCGGAGAGTTAGCTGTGGACGCTCGACTGTTCAGGTGGGTCAACCGGCTCGCCGACCACACCGGCTGGGCCCACCCGCTTGCGACGGGGTTCGCCAAGTACGGCATCGTGGTGTTCGCCGCGCTGTTGGCCGTCGCCTACCTTGACGCCCGCCGGCGCGGACACGTCGACGACGTCGCCGGTGTTGTCGGCGCCACGGGCGCCGTGCTCGTGGCACTCGCGCTGGCCCAGGTGATCGGCGGGCTGGTCGACCGGGCCCGGCCCTACGCGGCGATGCCCGGCGTCCACGTCCTGGTCGATCGGACCAGCGACTTCTCGTTCCCCAGCGACCACGCCACCGCGGTCGGGGCGGTGGCCGCCGGGTTGCTGCTGTTGCACCGCCGGCGGTGGGGTGTCGTCGCCGCGGTCGCCGCGTTGGTGATGGCCGGGGCACGCGTCTACGTCGGCGCCCACTACCCGGGCGACGTCGTCGCCGGGCTTGCGCTCGGCGCGATCGTCGCCGTGGCCGTGCGAGTCGCGGTCGTCCCGCTCCTCGCCCGGGTCGCCGCGGCGCTCGCCAACGGTCCGGCGCGGGCGCTCGTCAGGGCCGCAGGTCGCGTCGAGCCGGCGGCGACCGCGGCGGACATCACGGAGGCGGCGGCCGTCACGGCTCCGAGACCGAGCTGACCGGTGACGATGCGACCAAGGTGACCACAGCGGCTCAGGCCGCGGTCCCCGGCGCCACCCTCGATCGCGTCGAGACCGACGCCGACGGCGCCGCCTACGAGGCGCACATGACGAAGTCCGATGGCACCAAGGTCACGGTCAAGCTGGACAGCAGCTTCAACGTCACCGAGACCGTCAACGGCATGGGCTGACCCGACTCGTCGCGCCACACTGGCGCGGTGACGTCCCTGGACGAGGCGATCGAACGCTCGGCGGATGCGCCGTCGAGCCGCCTCGTCCTCGGTCGGGTCGTCGCCGCGCAGCCACACGCGGAGGAGCTGCTCGCCGGCGACCCGAGGCTCCGAGAGGCGTGCGTCGCGGTCACGGGCGCGAGCCGGCCGCTCTCGCTCGTGTTGGTGACCGATCGCGAGGCGATCTCGGTGCTCGCCGCACTCGACCGCCGCCCGCCGATCACGGCGGCGACGGCGGCCGAGCTGGCGCGCTGGAAGAACCTCGAGATGCTGCGGCTGGCGGCACGTGACCTGCTCGAGCTGGACAAGCTGGAGCAGACGGTCGAGGCGATATCGGCGCTCGCCACCGATGTCGTCGCCGCTGCCCACCAGCTCGTCGCCGCCGACGGCGTCTCGCTCGCCGTCGTCGGGATGGGCAAGCTCGGCGGCTGCGAGCTGAACTACGCCAGCGACGTCGACGTGATGTTCGTCGGCGACGGCGACCCGGCCGTGCTCGAACGGCAGGCTCGCCGGCTGCTGGAGATCGTGCGGCCGACCTTCCGGGTCGACGCCAACCTCCGCCCGGAGGGACGGGCCGGGCCGCTCGTCCGCTCGCTCGCCTCCTACGACGCATACTGGCAGCGATGGGCCGAGCCCTGGGAGCTGCAGGCGCTGCTGAAGGCACGGTCGGTCGCCGGCGACGATGCCCTCCGCTCGGGTTTCGACGACGCAGCCGCGGCGTTCCTGTGGACGCACGTGTTCAGCGCCGACGACCTCCGCGCCCTGCGCGACCTCAAGGCGCGCACCGAGGAGCAGCTGGCACGGCGCGGGCTCAGCGACCGCGAGGTGAAGCGGGGCCGAGGTGGCATCCGCGACATCGAGTTCGCCGTGCAGCTCCTCCAGCTGGTGCACGGGCGGCTGGACCCGGACCTGCGGTCGCCGACGACGCTCGTCGCGCTGGGCGAGCTGGCGTCGGCCGGGTACGTCGACGGTGACGACGCCGGCCAGCTCGCCGACGCCTACCGGTTCCTCCGCCGCGTCGAGCACCGGATGCAGCTGCGCGACGGCACCGCGGCGTACACCCTGCCCGAGGGCGACACCGAGCGCCAGCGGCTCGCCCGCACGCTCGGGTTCCGCGACACGGCCGAGGGCAGTGCCACCGCGCAGTTCGAGGCGCTGCTGACGCACCACCGGCGAACGGTGCGGGCGATCCACGAACGGCTCTACTTCCGGCCCCTCCTCGAAGCGTTCGCGACGGAGGACGAGGAGCTGCTGGGCCGACCCGGCGCCGTCGACGCACGGTTGCAGGCGTTCGGCTTCTCCGACGGCCTGCGCACCCGCGCCGCCGTGCGCGACCTGACGCGCGGCCTCAGCCGCACATCGCGCCTGATGCACCAGATTCTCCCGCTGCTCCTCGGCTGGCTCTCCGAGAGCCCCGATCCGGATCTCGGGCTGCTCAACGTGCGCAACCTGTTCGGCGATCAGCGACGCTCCGCCGAGATCACGCGCGCCTTCCGTGAATCGCCCGAGTCGGCGCGCGGGCTCTGTCACATCGTCGGCACGACCCGCATCGCCGCCGAGATCCTCCAACGCAACTCGGACCTCATCGCCCGGCTCCCGGACCGTTCCCGTCTGACCACGCGAGCAGCGCGACGAGCTGTTCGAGTCGGCGACCGCCGCGCTGTCGTGGCGCCCCGAGCTGGAGGAGCGCCAGCGGGCGCTGCGGCGCTGGAAGGACCGCCACCTCCTCGGCGTGATCGCCCGCGACGTCCTCCACGGCGCCGCCATCAGTGAGGTCGGCGCCGGGATCTCGGCGATCGCCGAAGCCAGCGTCGAGGCTGCGCTCGAGGCGGTCGGCTCGGCACTGCCGTTCGCCGTCGTCGCCCTCGGCCGCTTCGGTGGATCGGAGCTCTCCTACGCCAGCGATCTCGACGTGGTGTTCGTTTACGACGGCACGACGGCGACCGACTACGAGGAGGCGATGCGGCTGGCGATGAGCCTGCGCCGCTTCCTCGCCGGCTCCACGCCGACGGAGCGGATCTGGGAGATCGACCTCGACCTGCGCCCGGAGGGCACCCGCGGACCGCTGGCCCGGTCGCTCGACGCGTACGCCGCCTACTTCCGCCGGTGGGCGCTGGTGTGGGAGCGCCAAGCGATGCTGCGCGCCCGGCCGGTGGCCGGCGACGGCGTCGTGGCCCAGCGCTTCATGGAGCTGCTCGAGGAGTTCGTCTGGGCGCCCGGCGTGTCCGACGACGACGTCCGTGAGATCCGCCGCACCAAGGCGCGCGTCGAGCGCGAGCGGCTGCCACCCGGGGAAGACCCCGAGTTCCACCTCAAGCTCGGGCGAGGCTCGCTCTCCGACGTCGAGTGGACGGTGCAGCTGGCCCAGCTCGCCGCAGGTGTCCGCGGACCGTCGACGATGACCGCGCTCGTCGCGCTGGTCGGCGCAGGCGCCGTCGACGGGCAGGACGCCGACGTGCTGGCGACCGCGTACCGCTGCTGCGAGACGATCCGCAACCGGCTGTTCCTGGTGGCCGGCGACGCCAAGGATTCGCTGCCACCGCAGGGATCGACCCTGCTCGGCTGGCTCGCCCGCTCGCTCGACACGACGCCGCGCGAGCTGCGCGAGGAGTATCGGCGGGCGACCCGCCGCGCCCGCCGCGTGGTCGAGCACCTCTTCTACGACCAGTGACGACCGCGAACTGTGAGCTGTGGAGGATGATCTCCGCCGTCTGAACTCACAGTTCGCGATCCTCAGATGTCGTAGTAGAGGTGGAACTCCCAGGGGTGCGGGCGGAGGCGGACTGCGTCGATCTCGTTGACCCGCTTGTAGTCGATCCACGTCTCGATGAGGTCATCGGTGAACACGCCGCCGACCTTGAGGAAGTCGCTGTCGGCCTCCAGCGCGGCGAGTGACTCCTCCAGCGAGCCGGGCACCTGGGGCACCTTCTTCAGCTCCTCGGGCGGCAGGTCGTAGAGGTCCTTGTCGAGCGGGTCCGGCGGCTCGGTCTTGTTGTTGATCCCGTCCAGCCCGGCCATGAGCATCGCGGGGAAGGCGATGTACGGGTTGCACGACGGATCGGGGCAGCGGAACTCGAGGCGCTTGGCCTTCGGGCTCGTCGAGTACAGCGGGATGCGCACCGCCGCCGACCGATTGCGCTGGCTGTAGACGAGGTTGACCGGCGCCTCGTAGCCGGGGACGAGCCGCTTGTAGCTGTTCGTCGTGGGAGCGGCGAAGGCGAGGATCGCCGGGGCGTGGGCGAGCAGGCCACCGATGTACCAGCGGGCCATGTCGGAGAGTCCGGCGTAGCCGATCTCGTCGAAGAACAGCGGGTCGTCGCCGTTCCACAGAGACTGGTGCACGTGCATCCCCGAGCCGTTGTCCTGGAAGATCGGCTTGGGCATGAACGTCGCAGAGAGGTTGTATCGGCGGGCGACGTTCTTGACGACGTACTTGTAGAGCATCAGCTTGTCGGCCATCGCGAGGAGGGTGTCGAAGCGCATGTCGATCTCGGCCTGGCCGGCGGTGCCGACCTCGTGGTGCTGGACCTCGATCGAGATGCCGAGCTGCTCCATCGTGAGGATCATCTCCGAGCGCAGGTCCTGGAAGTGGTCCATCGGCGGGACGGGGAAGTAGCCCTCCTTGTACCTCGGCTTGTAGCCGAGGTTGGGGCCCTCGTCGCGGGCCGTGTTCCACGACCCCTCGACGGAGTCGACCTGGTAGAACGCCGACCGCTGGTCCTGCATGAAGCGGACGTCGTTGAAGACGTAGAACTCGGCCTCCGGCCCGAAGTAGGCGGTGTCGGCGATGCCCGTCGAGCGGAGGTGCTGCTCGGCCTTGTACGAGATGTAGCGCGGGTCGCGGGAGTACGACTCGCCGGTGACTGGGTCGCGGACGAAGCAGTTCATGATCAGCGTCTTGTGCTTCAGGAACGGATCGATCACTGCCGTGTTCGGATCCGGCATCAGGATCATGTCCGACTCCTGGATCTCCTGGAACCCGCGGATCGACGAGCCGTCGAAGCCGTAGCCGTCCTCGAAAGCCTCCGCCGTCAGTTGGTGGGACGGGATCGAGAAGTGCTGCATGAGACCGGGAAGGTCGCAGAAGCGGAGATCGACGATCTCGACGCCTTCGCTGTCGACGATCCCAAGGACGTCGTCCGGATTCCGGTCTGCCACGGTTGCCTCCTCGTTGCGCGCCCGTGCCGCACGGTGCGGCACCGCCGGGTGCACATTGCCACGCGCCGTGGTCCGCTGTGTTTCGGCAGTGTGAACGACCAGCGGGGGTGCGACTGCGAGACTGGGCCGGATGGAGCCACAGCGCGACCACGTCCTGCGGTCGGTCGAGGAGCGCGGCGTGCGGCTCGTGCGGCTGTGGTTCACCGACGTGCTCGGCCAACTGAAGAGCTTCGCCATCTCTCCGGTGGAACTGGAGAACGCGCTCGAGGAGGGCATGACGTTCGACGGCTCGGCGATCGACGGCTACTCACGGGTCCAGGAGAGCGACGTGCTGGCGCGGCCGGATCCCAACACGTTCGAGATCCTGCCGTGGGCCGACACCAGGTCACCCGAGGCGCGCATGTTCTGCGACATCCTCCACCTCGACGGCACGCCGTTCGAGGGCGATCCGCGCCAGGTGCTGCGTCGCAACCTCGAGCGGGCGCGGGCCCGCGGGTTCACGTTCTACGTGGCGCCGGAGATGGAGTTCTTCTACTTCACGCCGAGCGACGATGGCCGACCGGTGCCGCTCGACACCGGCTCGTACTTCGACCTGACGACCGCCGACGTCGCCGGCACGCTTCGCAAGCGCACGATCCAGACGCTGGAGACGATGGGAATCCCGGTCGAGTACTCCTTCCACGAGGACTCGCCAAGCCAGCACGAGATCGATCTCCGTCACACCGACGCGCTCACCATGGCCGACAGCGTGATGACGTTCCGCCTGGTCGTGCGCGAAGCGGCGACGGCCGAAGGGCTGTACGCGACGTTCATGCCCAAGCCGCTCGAGGGCGTGCAGGGCTCGGGGATGCACACCCACATGAGCCTGTTCGAGGGCGACGCCAACGCCTTCCACGAGCCCGGCGACCCGTACAAGCTGTCGAAGGTGGCCAAGGGGTTCATCGCCGGGCTGCTCCACCACGCCCACGAGATCACCGCGATCACCAACCAGACGGTCAACTCCTACAAGCGACTGGTCCCCGGGTTCGAGGCGCCAGCACACGTGAGCTGGGCGCGGAACAACCGCTCGGCGCTGGTGCGGGTGCCGGTGGCCAAGCGCAAAGCGTCCTCGACGCGCATCGAGTACCGCGCCCCCGATCCGGCGTGCAACCCATACCTCGCCTTCTCGGTGATCCTCGCCGCCGGCCTGAAGGGCATCGAGGAGGGTTACGAGCTCCCGCCCGAGGCGATCGCCAATATCTTCGAGCTCACCGACGAGGAGCGCGCCGCCGAACAACTGCGGGCGTTGCCACAATCGCTGGCCGACGCGCTGACCGCGATGGAGCAGTCCGAGCTCGTCGCCGAGACCCTCGGCGAGCACATCTTCGAGTGGTTCCTGCGCAACAAGCGCGCCGAGTGGCGCCGCTACAGCCAGCGCGTCACCCCGTTCGAGATCGACCAGTACCTGCGCACGCTGTGAGCTCGGTTGCGCTGTCCGTAGCGTCCATGTGGTGGAGGTCGTACGAGACGAGCTGGCCGACGATCCGACGGTCGACATCACCACGACCGGTCGGCTGACGGGGCGGCCGCGGCGGATCGAGATCTGGATGCTCGACGTCGACGGCCGCTTCTTCATCACCGGCACGCCGGGCCGGCGCGACTGGCTGGCCAACCTGCGCGCCCAGCCGTTCCTCCTGATCCACCTGAAGCGTCACGCCCACCTCGACGTCGAGGCCCGTGCCTCACCCGTCACGGATCGGACCACCCGGCAACGGGTGATCGAGCACCTGTCCGCCCGCTGGTATCGGAGCCAGTCCGCAGTGGACGAACTCGTCGCGGCGGCACCGATGGTCGAAGTGACGTTCGAGCGTCCACGTTGAAGGCGAGCCACAAGACCGTGAAGGATCTCTGGTGGTGAATGGCTCCGAGGTGCCGGCCGGTGACGTGGCGCCGCTCGTCACGACCGAGCTGTCGTCACGCCACCGCGTGCGCGTCGGGCTGATCTCCGACACCCACATCCCGGAGGCTCGGGCCGAACTGTGGCCGCAGGTGTTCGACGCGTTCAGCGGCGTCGATGTCATCCTCCACGGCGGTGACATCCACGAGCTGTGGGTGCTCGACCAGCTCGCCGAGCTGGGCCCGCTGTGGTCGGCACGGGGCAACGGCGAGGACGGCTCGGCCGGGCGGCCGGTTGCCGCCGACGATCCGCGGCTTCGCTACTCGTGGCTGCTCGACCTCGCCGGCGTACGGATCGGGCTGACCCACGACCTGCCGATGCCGGAGATCCCGCCCAACTACACGGTGACCCGCTGGAAGGAGCGTCGCTTCGGGACCCAGGAAATCGACGTGCTCGTCTACGGCGACAGCCATGTCGAGCGGATCGACGTGATGGGCCCGACGCTGTGCGTCAACCCCGGCTCGCCGACGTACCCGCGCAACCTCAACACCCAACTCGGCACGATCGGCTTCCTCGACATCGCCCCCCACGCCGTGTCGGCGTCGATCTGGCAGCTCACCGACGAGGGCGTCGCCGGTCCGACGGTCGAGGTGACGACTGGACGGGCGCCGCGGTGAACGAGCGCAGCGAGCGAACAATCATGACGGTGCGCATCCTCCGCTTGCTCCACGCCTCGGACCTCCACGTCGGCGACATCCACGTCGACCGTACCGACCCGGTGACGCCGCTCGTCGCCGCTGCGATCTCTCACGACGTCGACGCCGTGCTGCTCGTCGGTGACGTCTTCGACCACAACCGCGTGCCGACCGAGGTCGGCCAGCAGCTGGTCGACCTGCTGGCACGGGTCGCCGTGCCGGTCGTCGTGCTGCCCGGCAACCACGACTGCCTCGTGCCCGACGCCGTCTGGAGCCGGGTCACGCTGCCACCCAACGTCCACGTGATGACCGACGCCGAGGGCGAGCACGTCGAGCTCGACCATCTCGACGTGTCGATCTGGGGCCGCCCGCACCCCGACTACGGCGACCTCCGCCCGCTCGGCGGGATCCCGCCGCGCAGTGGTCGGACGTGGGACGTCGCGCTCGCCCACGGGCACATGGTGCTGCGCAACGAGGACCGCCATCGCGCCTACCAGATCACGCCGGAGGAGATCGCCGCGTCGGATCGCGACTACATCGCCCTCGGCCACTGGGACGTCTACCACGACATGAGCGCCGGCGACGTCGCCGCCCGCTACTCGGGGTCGGCGAGCCGGTACGGATCGTGCGCGCTGGTGACGCTGTCGGTCATCGACGGCGAGCGGCGCGTCGAGGCGACCCAACTGGAGTTGGATCTCGGTAAGCAGGGCTGATGCGGGCCATCGATCCGCCGTTCCGCGCCGAGCAGGTCGGCAGCCTGCTGCGCCCGCCGTCGGTCCACGCCGCCCGGGCCGCGCGCGCCGCGGGCACGATGACGGCGGCGGAGCTGCGCGCCGTGGAGGACGAGGCGATCGCCGAGGAGGTGCGCATCGTGGAGGGCCTCGGGATGCGCAGCGTCACCGACGGCGAGTTCCGGAGGGCGTGGTTCCACCTCGACTTCCTCCAGCAGCTCGACGGCGTGGCCGTCACCGGCAACATCGCCGCCAGCTCGGACGCCGCCGACACGGTGCACATGACGCCGCCGCGGCTCTCGGTCGTCGGCCCGCTGCGCCACGTGCGCGACATCCAGGTCGCCGACTTTCGCTACCTCGCGTCCGTCGTCACCCGGACGCCGAAGGTGTCGATCCCGTCGCCGACGATGGTCCACTTCCGCGGCGGACGGGCGGCGATCGACATCGACACCTACCCCGACATCGAGCAGTTCTTCGCCGACCTCGCCTCTGCTACCGCGCCGAGCTCGACGCCCTCTACGCCGCCGGCTGCCGGTACGTGCAGCTCGACGACACCAACCTCGCCTACCTCTGCGACCCGGTGATGCGCGCCGGCGCCGTCGAGCGCGGCGACGATCCCGACGCCTTGCCCCACGCCTACGCCGAGCTGATCAACGCAGCGATCGGCGGGCGCCCCGACGACCTGACCGTCGGGATCCACCTGTGCCGCGGCAACTACCGCAGCACCTGGTTCGCCCAGGGCGGCTACGAACCGGTGGCCGAGGTCCTCTTCACCGAGCTCGACGTCGACGCCTTCTTCCTCGAGTACGACGACGAGCGCTCCGGTGACTTCGCCCCGCTGCGCCACGTCGGGCCGGACACGACCGTGGTGCTCGGTCTCGTGTCGAGCAAGCACCCGGCGCTGGAGCCGTTCGACGCGCTGGCCCGGCGCGTCGACGAGGCTGCTCGCTACGTGCCGATGGACCAGCTGTGCCTCAGCCCGCAGTGCGGCTTCGCCAGCACCGTCGAAGGGAACGCGCTGACCGCCGACGAGCAGTGGGCCAAGCTGCGCCTCGTGGTGGAGTCGGCCGCCCACATCTGGGAGTAGCGGTGGAGGACGTCGCCCACCTCGCCGTCCGAGACGTCGAGCTCGCGGTTCGCCAGGTCGGCGACGGCACGGATCTCGTGGCGGTCCACGGCTTCCAGAACGACCACACCGTCTGGGATCCGTTCGTGGACCGGCTCGACCTCACGCGCTACCGCGTCACCGCGTTCGACCTCGTCGGGTGCGGGTCGAGCAGCGGCGCCGCCACGTGGGAGCGTTGCACGATCGAGGAGTACGCCGCCGACCTCGTCGCGCTGTGCGACGCCCTGCACCTCGGGGCGCCGATCGCCATCGGCCACAGCCTCGGTGGGGCGATCGTTCTACAGGCCGCGCTCAGCTGGCCGCACCGCCTGGGCGCGCTCGTGCTCGTGGCGCCGGCCTCGACGACGGGGCTCGATTTCCTGCCCGACGACGCCGCCTTCGAAGCGCTCGCCTACCCGACGCCGGAGCAGCAACGCCAGCTCGCGCTGGCCGCGTTCCGCCAGCAGCCGGCTCCGCGCGACCTGGTCGCGCTGATGGCCGCGATCGCCAAGGCCACGCCCCAGCACATCGAGGGCGCCGCCCGCTCGATGCGCGGCTTCGTGCGCCGGGACCAGCTCGGCTCGCTCGCCCTGCCGACCCTGCTCGTGTGCGGCGACCGCGATCGCCACATGCCGTTGCGCAACCACCTCGCGACACAGCAGGCGATCCCACGTTGCGGGCTGCAGGTCTACACGGGCATCGGTCACGTGCCGTTCATGGAGGTGCCCAGCCGCTTCGTCGAGGACGTCGGTCGGTTCCTGGCGTCACTCGAGTGACGTACGCACGCCCCTCTGCCCAGACGGCACACTCGCGGCATGAGGGTCGCCATCCTCGACGACGACACCGACACGCTGCGCACGCTTCCGTGCTTCGCCAAGCTCGGCGGACACGAGGTCACGATCGGGAACGACCACACCGACGACGTCGACGTTGGCGAAGAACTCCTCCGCTGTTGCCAGGACCTCACAGCCGTCGTCACGGGCGCGCTGCCGTGACGCATCGCCCGACCAGACCCGGACCCGCATCCCGAACGCCCGGCCGGAGCCGGTGACGATGGTGCCGATGCGGCCGTAGCCGAAGACGCCCAGCCTCGAACCGAACAGCGCGTGACCGACCTCGATCCGCCATTGACCCGTCCGCCGCGCCGTCGCCGAGTGGCTGGCCGACACGGAGGCGCTTCTTCTACGGGCTGCCCTACTTCCCGACCGGCGCCATCGTCGTCGCTCCCACGACTGTTAGGACCGTCGCTGCCAGAAGCACCGGGCCGGTCGCGGAACTGGGACTACCGGTTCACGTGGGTGCGCGACGCATCCTTCACGTTGAATGCCCTCCGGGTCGCCGCCTGCCCCCACGAAGCAGAATGTTCCTCATCTACCTCTCCGACACGGCTGCCTCGCAGAGCCGTGAGGTAACCGGCTCTCCAGATCATGTTCGGCATCGGTGGCGAGCACGACCTCAGGGAGCGCCAGCTCGGGCGCCTCGCCAGGTGGCGAGGCAGCGCGGCCATCAAGGGGCCGCCGACCCGAGCGTTCGACCGCAGCGACCTGCGCGTCCGTGGCGCTCTCGGTTTCGTTGGGGACCGCGACGGCCGGACCGTGCTGGTGACGCGAGAGTGCAACGGCTCCGGCGACGACGAGCCCGAAGGAGACGACGCGAACGACGCCGAGCCACCCCTCCGGCCGTGGCTCGTCGAAGATCGTCTCACCGGCGACGATCGGGAGCGCGTTCGTGAAGAGCGTTGCGATTCCTGCCGTCGCAAGCGGGTTGCCTCTCTGGAAGCCGGCTTGCAGGACCATCGTCCCGAGCGCGTAGCACAGGACGAGTCCGGCGACGAATGCGACGCGTCCGCCACCGCCCACGGCCGCCTTCGTCGAGACGTCCCCGGCTGCGAAGAGTAGGCCCGTCGCGACGCCGTACGCGGGCCCTCCACGAATGAGCGGCGGAAGAACCCGGGTCGCCAGCGCAGCGCCGGCGAGCGACGCTCCGAGCCACACACCGACGGCGAGGTACGAGCCGTTGCTGCCCTGTCCGTGTGCACCAGCGAGCGAGGTGCCGAGCAGGAGGAGGCCGGAAACCGACAGGGCCACGCCGAGACGTTCGAGCCGCGTGAGAGGCACATTTCGGTAGCGAGAGACCATGACGGCGAGGATTCCGACCCCACCGGCCGCTGTCGCCTGGACGAGAGAAAGCGGTGCGAGCGCCAGCGCGAGCACGTAGAGCAGCCAGCCTGTTGCCTCAATCCCGAAGCCAAGCAGCCAACGGCGTTGACCGAGCAGGAGCCGCGCGGACTGGAGCGGGCGCCTCGGCGAGATCGGTGGAAGCTTCGACGCGACGCTGTGCTCGATCAGGTACCCCACGTTCAACGCGCACGCGGAGACGAGCGTGACGATGAGCGCGAATGAGATCTGCATCTCGCGCGGGGCTTAGCCCTCAGCGTTGGTGGGCGAACGACGCATCGGGCCAAGCGTAAGCGGTGGTCAGGCGTCCTGGCTCGTTGCCGCAGTCGCTGCCGGATCGAGTCGATCTCGCCGACGTCGTCCTGACCGCTGGCTTCAAGGCACCCTTCACCCAACTGGCTCACTGCCGGTCCTCGCCGTCAACGGTGTCACCACCCGGTTGGCGGCGACATGCTCGACGCCCACCCTGATGACCGTGCGCGTCGCCCACGGCCAACCGAACCTCCCGCATCTCGGCGTCCGCCCGTTCGCGGGCCGGGTCGTCCTGGATCGCCGGGTCCCCAACCGTCGGCGGTTGCTCGATGCACCTTGCCCCGTGCCCGACCATCGGCCAGG
This sequence comes from uncultured Acidimicrobiia bacterium, assembly GCA_963841465.1. GTDB lineage: Bacteria > Actinomycetota > Acidimicrobiia > Acidimicrobiales > Ilumatobacteraceae > JALZMG01. The sequence goes on from CAWJCQ010000003.1 coordinate 243,823, forward strand.
ATCGGGGACTCGACTTGGGGAGGCAACCGATGAGCGCGCAAGGGCACGATGCCGTCCGCACGATCTGCGAGAAGTGGGCGACGATGAGCCTGGACGAGTTTCGCGAGGTGTTGGCGGAGGATTGCGACTACCGCAACGTGCCCATCGAGGGCGACCGCCACATCGGCCCCGACGCCGCCCACGCGATTCTCAGCCCGATGGGCGCGAAGTGGGACATCGAGCTCAAGGTCGTCAACCTCGTCGGCGACGAACGCGTGGTGATGACGGAGCGGACCGAGCACTTCGCCCGTAAGGACGGCAGTCGAGAGCCCTTCGTGTTGCCGGTGATGGGCGTGTTCGAGCCGCGCGACGGCAAGGTCACCGCGTGGCGGGACTACTTCGAGCGGAGCCACCTTCGGCTCCGCTGACGATCCAGCGGGCGGGGGCCCGGCGCAAGACGCATTCCCCGGCCAGCCATCCGATGACACCCGCCTCATGACGACCTCACCGCGTCTTTTGGCGCCGGCAAATTCAACCATGGCCGCGTCGGCTGGTAAGACCGAGCCCGGGGCAAGTACATCAGGTCCGGTCGACGACCACGCGGCCGCCCTGGATGACGTGGCTGAGCGACGTCGTTGTGTCGGCGAACCGGCCGAGATCCTGCAACGGGTCGACACGTGAGATGACGAGGTCACCGAACGCGCCGGGGGTGATCGTGCCGATGCGACCCTCCAGGCGGCACAGGCGCGGGTTGACAACCCACATCGACACCAGGATGTCGGTCGCGGGTTGCACATCGGCGCGGATCGTCAGCTCACGAGTCTGCATCGATTGGCTCTCCCCGATCAGGTCGGTGCCGAACCCCATCACCACGCCGGCGGCGACGGCATGCTCGATCGAAGCCAGACCGGCGTCGTAGACGACCGCATTCTTCTCCTGGTTGCGGCGCGGCAACCCGAGCTCGGCACCGAGCTCTCGCATCGCGTGGTAGGTAACGAGCGTCGGCACAAGCACCGCGCCGGCGTCGGCCATCTGCGTTGCTGTGTCGGCGTCGAGCAGGTTGCCGTGCTCGATCGAGGTGACGCCGTGGTCGACGGCCATCCGGATCGACTCGGGCGAGTAGGCGTGGGCGGCGACGTACGTGCCGCGGTGCTGCGCCTCGATGACGGCGGCGGTGATCTCCTTTGGCGTGTACTGCACGCTCTCGAGCGGGTCCGACGGTGATGCCACACCACCCGACACATGGACCTTGAGGAATTCGCTGCCCTCGCGCAACAGGTGGCGGGCCGCCTTCCGCACCGAGCCGGGGCCGTCGGCGACGATCGAGAACACATCGACGCCGAGCGCGCACCCGCAGCTCGGCACCTCACGGTCACCTCCGATCGCGTCGCCGTGGCCGCCGGTCTGGGTGAGCATCCGACCCGCCCGCACGATCCGCGGGCCCAGCGTCGCCCCGGACGTGATCGCCCGCATCAGGCCGGTCACCTCACCGCCGAGATCGCGCACGGTGGTGAAGCCCCGTTCGATCGTCGCCTCGGCGAGCTTGGCCATGACGATGCCGAACTCGACCTCGCTCCACGCCGCGAGGGTGTGAAAGTCGAACGTGGCCAGTCGGAAGTGCACGTGCGCGTCGACCAACCCGGGCAGCAGGAATCGTCCAGCGGCGTCGATCACGACGTCACCGGACGGGACCGGCCCGTCGTCGACGGCGACGATCACACCATCCTCAACGACGACGAAGTCCGGCTCGGTGAAGCGCATCTCCGACGTGTCCAACACTGCCGCCGACCGGATCACCGTCCTCACCGCACAGAACGTAGGCCGCATCCGTTGACGACCTCATCGTCGGTGGTTGCCGCACCCAACCGGCCACGACTGCTGTACCTGCCCGGCCTCGGCGTGGGCGCTGTGGAGCTGAGTGAGGTGGTCTCCCGACACGCTGGTGGCCGCGTGACGTGCACACGACGCCGTCGTCGCGCGATGACGAGTGGTGACGCCCTGGGGCCCGATGACGACACCGAAGAAGCTGATACCGACTTGCGCAATGAAGGCCATCTCGACGGCAGGCGGGTCGACCAGACGAACGACAACGAAACGAGTACGGCCCGCTCGGTCACCGGGCCTCAACACAAATGGCGGTAGACGCGTGATGGACATCAAATCACATCACTGTCATTTCCGCGGCCGCGACGCGTAACGCTCGGGGAGCCCGACCAAGGTCACTCGTCTCGACGGCCAAGGACGCGACCGATCGACGGCTCGGGCATGGGTGCGGACCGGAGCGGCGACGACGCTGCGGGCGGTCAGCCTCGCCGAGAAGGCGAGGCCGCGCCGAGGCGACGCGCACCGAACGCCCGTGTCCACAACATGTACGCAGTTCGATAATCGCGCCCGGTAATCACGGCGGTACGCGTCGTGTATCGCCGGTCCTTCGTAGGTCAGCTGGACCTCACGTGGCGACCGGACCAAGGGCCGTGGTCAGCGACCTCGACAACCACCATGAGGCGAACACGATCGCAACACCGACCAGGCGTCACAAGGCGGCGGTCGGTTCGAGCGGGGGGCACACTGGCGTGGTGGCGATCTCCCGGATCTGCTTCGCGCGCAGCGGCGATGTCCATCTCGCGCACCAGGTCGTCGGTGATGGGCCGATCGATCTGATCTACATCCCGTTGGCCTTCGAGCACCTCGAGACCTATTGGGAGGACCCAGCGGTCGAGTGCTTCTTGCGCCGGCTTGGGTCGTTCTCGCGGTTGGTGATCTATGACAAAGGCGGTACCGGGATGTCGGACCGGCTCACCGGCCCGCCGACGATGGCGGAGCGGGCCGAGGACGCGCTGGCGATCATGCAGGCGATCGGGTCCGAGCACACGGCGATCTTCGGCATGTCCGAGGGCGGCGCGATCGGGGGCTGTTCGCGGCGGCCTACCCCGACCTGGCGTTGCAGCTGGTGATCATGGGTCAGGGGCGTACGACTTCGCGACCCCGGAGCAGACGGCCGCGAAGGTCCGCATCATTGAGGAGCGATGGGGCACGGCGCGGCAGCGTCGGCGACGCCATCAGCACGAACCCGGCGGCGTTCGAGCGGACGTGCGCATCCTGCCTGGTGGAGCACCCATTCCTGACGCCGAACTCCCGGTCCGATGGCTGACCGCCGTCCTGGCGCGGTTCGCGCTCCGTGCCGCGGCAGCGGATGGCACGATGTCGCCGTCGACGTCGGCGAAACAGCGAGGCGCGTTTGAACGGGAGCGCACCCCGGGCCTGTTCGCCGTGGTCGGAGCCTCGAGTGATTGAACTCGAGTCGTTGGAACGGACAACGAGTGGGTGGGTCGACCACGAGATGTCATTGCGGCTCTGATGGTTGGTTGGCTCGTCCGCCTGATGCTGATCCGCACATGGCCCTCACGACGCGTCCCGGCACCGGCTGACGATCATTCCTTCGAGGACTTCGGTGGCCTTTCGGTGGGCACGGGGCGCCGGCAGGGGGGCCATCGATGAGCACGGGCCTCGTGGTCGCGATCGTGATGGCTTTGGCGTTCGCGTTCACCAACGGCGTCCACGACGCGGCGAATGCGATCGCCACGTTGGTCGCGACGCGAGCGGCCCGCCCGGGTGGTGCTGTGGCGCTCGCCGCCGTGGGCAACGTGCTTGGTCCGCTGGTGCTGGGCACGGCCGTGGCGAGCACGATCGCGGGCATCGTCACCGTCCGTTCGAACGAGGTGATCGCAGTGTTGGGCGCCGCGCTGACCGGTGCGGTGATGTGGAACGGCATCACGTGGTGGCGCGGCCTGCCGTCGAGCTCGGGTCACGCGCTGCTCGGGGGGCTCGTCGGTCCCGCTCTCGCGGTGGGTGGGGCGGATGCCGTGAACTGGGGCGGGTTCGACGGGATCCATCCCGTCGGGGTGCTCGGTGTGACGGCCGTGCTGACGATCGCACCCTTGCTCGGCTTCGCTGCTGGTCTCTTTGTCGACCGAGGCGCGCGGCGGGGGACGCGGCGCGCGACGCGTCGCCTGCGCGGCCCGGTGCGGGCAGGCCAGTGGATCATGTCGGAGGGGCTCGCCTTCGCACACGGCGCCAACGACGCGCAGAAGGCCGTCGGCGTGGTTGCGGTGCTGCTCGTCGCCGGCGGTGAGCTCGAGCACCTCTCGTCTCCCACCTGGGTCGAGCTGGCGTGCGGTGTCGCGCTGACCGCGGGGACAGGGCTCGGCGGCTGGCCGATCGTGAGGACGCTTGGCCGACGCGTCACGCTGATCCGCCCGATCGACGCGCTCGCCAGCCAGACTGGCTCGACCGCCGTCCTGCTCGGGGCATCCGTGATCGGAGCGCCGGTGAGCACCACCCAGATCGTCGCTTCGTCGGTCGTGGGGGTGGGCGGGGGACGGCGACGCTGGCGTCACGTACGGTGGCGCGTCGTCCGAGCCATGCTGCTGGCCTGGTTGGTGACCGTTCCCGCCACCGCCGCATTCGCCGTCGTCGCCCTGTTCCCATGGAGGTGGCTCACATGAGCGCCAAACGCTGGTTCCTGCCCGAAAGTCCGGACCTTCTCGGCATGCTCCGCCAGCAAGCAGCCATCACGGTTGAGGCGATGGACGCCCTTGTTGCATGGTCGAGCGGCGACGCCGCCGCGGCTGTCGACGTGCGTGACTGCGAGCACCGCGCCGACGAGGCGAAGCGCCAGCTCTGGCGGGCACTCCGTGACGCGTTCTCACCGCCGCTCGACGCCGAGGACCTGTACACGCTGTCGGCCGACTTGGACGAGGTGCTCAACGCGGCGAAGGATCTCACCCGTGAGATGGAGCTGATGGCCATGGCGCCGGACGCGCCCACTCACGAGATGGTGGTCCTGCTGGCCGAGGCGGTGCGCCACCTTGCCGGTGCGTTCGAGCGTCTCGCCGGCGAAGGTGACGCGACCGCGTTGGCCGACGCCGCGATCAAGGGCCAGCGACGGGTCGAGCACGCCTATCGAGGTGCGATGTCGGCGTTGCTGCAGGTCGCGGACCTGCGTGAGGTGATGGGTCGCCGTGAGGCGTACCGCCGGTTGTCGCGCATCGGCGACCTCGTCCACACCGTCGCGGAACGGATTTGGTACGCCGTCGTGAAGGAGGCGTGAGGGCGGCGTCGCGCCTACGAGCGGCCGCCGTGGCGGGCGTGATCAAGCCGCCATGGCATGTCGTCACCTTGCCCCGGGGCGGCTCCTCCTGTCGCCCGGGACCGCGATTGCCGAAGCCGGGCGGCTACCACCACACCGTCTCCATCGCACGTGGCGAAGTCGCCAGCCCCGGGTCCGGATCTGCCTCGGTGAGTCACAGACGGCGAGGACGGTGGTCATCGGTCTCCGGTCCCGCTCCTCACGTCGTACGGCGACGATTGTCAAGGGTCAACGAGTTCTCCCCGCGGGCGGTCACCGGTTCTCCCCGTAGATGGCCACGAGTTGTCCCCGCGGGCGGCCACGGGTTCTCCCCGCGTTTAGGTCAGTGGTGTCACCCCCTTTCCGCTGGTTGCTTGGGCGAGACGGATGCTGTCGCCGGTGGTGGCGCAGAGGTGGGCGTGGTGGAGTAGCCGGTCGACGGTGGCGCCGGCGAGGGTCTTGGGCATGATCTCGTCGAAGCCGCTGGGGTGAAGGTTGGAGCTGACGGCGACGCTGCGTTTCTCGTAGGCGGCGTCGACGAGGCGGTAGAGGCCTTCGGCGGCGTCGACGCCGACGGGCAGCAGTCCAATGTCGTCGACCACGACGAGGTCGGCGCGCAGGATGCGGCCGATGGCGCGGGTGACGGTGTCGTCGGCTCGGTGGCGGCGTACGAGCACGCCGAGCGTTTCGAGGCTGAACCAGGCGACTCGGCGTCCGCTGGTGACGGCGTCGTGTCCGAGGGCTTCGAGGAACATCGTCTTGCCGGTCCCGGAGGGTCCGCACACGACGAGGTTCTCGCGTCGTGCGATCCACTCGAGGGTGCGCAGCGCGGTCTGGGTGGGGGCGGGGATCGAGCTGAGCGTCGGGTCCCAGACGTCGAAGGTCTTGCCGGTGGGGAACCCTGCCGCGGTGAGGCGGGTGGCGGTGGAGGACCGGTCGCGGCCGGCGATCTCCTCGGCGAGCAGGACGCGCAGCACCTCGGCGGGTTCCCACCGTTGGGCTCGGGCGGTGGCCAGCACGTCGGGGGCGGCCCTTCGGATGTAGGGCAGCCGCATCCGTCGCAGCAGTGCTTCGAGGTCGTCGTCGAGCGGCGGTGGTTGGGGGGTCTTGACTGTCATCGCCGCCGCCTCGGGATGGTGGTGGTGACCTCGGCGAGGGCGCGCATGCGGGGGGTCCAGTCGGCGAGCACGTAGACGACCTGATCGAGGCGCAGCCCGCACGGACCGGCGAAGTTGGCCCAGTCCTCGACGGTGTCGTGGCCGGCGTGGGCCAGCCATTGCTGGAGCCGGCTGAGCATCCACGCCCAGGCGTCGAGCTCGGCGACGGGCACGGCGGCGTAACGGTTGGCGTGGCTGTCGGTGGTGATGCCCGGCCCGCTCACCGTCCGAACCCTTCCCAGGCGGCGGTGCCGGACTGCAGGCTGTGGTCCTCGCTGGCCTGGCGGGCGTCGCCGGGGGTGGTGCTGGCCCGGTGGGCGAGGATCGAAGCCAGGTCGCCGTCGGCGAAACGGCCGTAGACGGCGGCGTGCCCGAGCGCCCAGTTGACCGCCTCGGCGCCCGACAACTTGGCCATCGCGACGGCGTCGGCCATCTTGGCCCGCACCCGGCTGGCGCCGGCCGCCCCGGCTTCTTTGAGCCACAGCACAGCGCCGGCACCGATCGCCAAGAACTCGGCCTCAGCGGCGTTGGCCGCCACCGGCGTCCGGTTCAGTGGGCCTTCGGGGGCGGGCGGGAAGTGGGTGTCATCGACCCGCGGGTTGCCCGGCGTGGTCACCAGGTGGCGGGCCACCTCGACGGGGCCGTCGGCGCCGACGTGGGTGATGATCACCTCCTCACCGCGGCGGCGCACCCACACCGTCTCACCGGCCAGCCGTGACGGCACCGAGTACAGGCACCACTCCAGTTGCACCATCGGTTGTGGGCAGCCAACGGTGCGGGTCTCCCCGAACGCGGAGGTCCAGGGATGCTCGGGCAGGCGGTGCAGACGGTTGCGTTCCACCGCCAGCATCTCCACCGGTGGCCGCCTGGTGACCCGATGCGCCCGGGCGTTGACCTCGACACAGAACGCCTCACAGGCGGCCTCCAACCCCGCCCAGTCGACGTACGCCGCCAGCAGGTTGGCGTCAGTCGGCACCAGGTCGGCCTTGGCCACCCGCACCGTCGCTTCTGAGCCGCCCTTGGACGGCGCGTCGGCTGGCAGGCACGTCGCCACCGTCAGGCCGTAGTGGCCCGCCGCGGCGACCATGTCCGGGTTGCGGATCGCGACCCGAGCGACATGGTCGACAGTGACCGTCTTCTCATTGTCGGTCAACGCGTACGTCGGACAACCCCCGAACCGGCGCAGCGTGGCGTCGATGCAGCCGATCACCGTCGGCAACGACTTGTCCCGGATCGGCAGCACCACCCGGAACCGGGACCACGCCAGCCACGCACAAAACAGCCACGACGCCACACCCCCGACCAGCGGCCCGGCGCCGAAGTCCCACTGGAACCACAGACCAGGCTCAGGCACCCACGGACGATGGACCCGGCGATGCCCCGCCAGCCACGCCGCCCGCACCTGCGCCACCGCCCGCCGGGTCGTGCGTTCCGACCCGACATAGCCCATCGCCGTCAACTTGTCGTGAGCGACATCGGCGCGGATCTTGCCGTTGCTGGCCTCCATCCACTCCTCCACCTTCGCCAACAACTCGTCGATCAGCTGGCGGCGCTGCAGCGGCGTCGCCGTCAACTCGCCCGCATCCCGACGGGCCACCCACTGCGCCACCGTGTGATGGTCACAGCCGGCCAACTCGCCCGCCGCCCGATAACTCTGCGTCAAATCGAACGCCTCCAGAATCCTCATGATCTCCTCGGCATGCTTCACGTGGTCCCTCCTCGGAGCCTCGACGGAATGAGCACGCCGAGTTGAAGAGGAGGGACCGCCCGCGTGGTGGATCCCCACGGACAACGAACACAACTGGGGAAATCTCGTGGCCACCAGCGGGGAACACCGCTGGCCGTCAGCGGGGAAATCCGTGTCCGCCTACGGGGAGGATCTCACGGCCGCCGACAGACGATTTCGCTTGGTCATTGCTTGCGGCCGACCGGACGCCACGTTGATCGTCGCCAGCTCCGGCGAGATTGTGTTCGTCGACCACCACGCCCGGTGAGCTCCTCGGTTGCCGTCTCGAGGACCTGGCGGGTCGGGTCGGGTGGCCGAGCCGACGTGGCGGGCGATGGGGCCGGGATTGAGCTGTTTGGCGCGGCGATCGGACGGGTCGGAGTTCGCTGTCGAACTCAACGCGGCCGGCGAGACACTCGCCGCATCCCGTGGGCGAGGTTCGGGGCGGCTCTTGCGGGCAGGATGGGCACGGTGCGGGTTCGTGTCGGCACGTCCGGTTGGAGCTACCCGCACTGGGATGGCGTGCTGTATCCGTCTGGCACGGCGCCGCAGGCTCGGCTGGCGTGGGTCGTGTCGAGCTTCTCGACCGTCGAGCTGAACGCCAGCTTCTACCGGTGGCCCTCGGACGTGAGGTTCGCTCGGTGGCGTGACCGGCTGCCCGATGACTTCGTCATGTCCGTCAAGGCGCCCCGTGGATTGACCCACGCCAAGAAGCTGTATGCGCCGGAGGTCTGGACTGCTCGCATCACTGGCGGCTGGCATGAACTGGGATGCCGGCGTGGAGTCCTGTTGGTTCAGCTGGCGGCGGACCAGCGGCGCGACGACGCCCGCCTGGACTACTTCTTGTCATGCGTCCCACCGTGGATGCGTGTCGCTGTCGAGCTGCGTCATCCCAGCTGGGTCCACGACGAGGTGTTCGACCTCCTCCACTTCCACCAGGCGGCGTACTGCGTGATGAGCGGCGCCGGACTGCCCTGTGTTCTGCGGGTCACCGCACCGTTCGTCTACGTGCGGTTGCACGGCCCCGACCACCACCGCTTGTGCGCCGGGAGCTACAGCGATGCTGACCTGCGCTGGTGGCGGGACCGCATCGGCGAGTGGGCCGCCGACGGACGCGAGGTGTACGCCTACTTCAACAACGACGGCGCCGGAGACGCCGTGCGCAACGCGCTGGCCCTGCAATCCCTGCTCGGCTGAGGTTCGAGTGAGGGCCGTCAGGTTTCAGGTCGGCGTCGACGAGACACGCCGAAGTGATCAACAGTGACGTCACGGGAGGCCGATATGTCCGAGCCGGTCCACGAAGCAACGACACCGGTCCAGCCTCCGGCCGCCCTCTACCAGGTGAGGGTGCCGGTGGTGTTCGACCACCTCAACGAGGCACTGCGCCAGCAGCTCCACGACCGGGACATCCCACTCAAGCAGGCCCTCGGTCGAGGCGTCGCGATCATGGGCGACGCCGACGTCGGCAAGATCGAGATCTGGTTCGAGCTCAATCGCGCTGCCGACAGCGCAGGCCTCCAGCAGGCCGCCGACGACGCCATCGACCTCGTCGAGCAAGCTCTCACTCGCGTCGGCCTCCACCCCACCGAGAACGAACGAGGCCTCAGCATCGTTCACAACCAGGTGATCACCACCGCGCTGGAAAGCTGACCCGCCGGCGTCCAACCCGGCAAGTTCGGACGCCTCGTCGCGACGTCGGGCGATCCCGGCACCATTCGATGCCCGCCGCTGATGGGAAACCTGGACGGTTCGCGCTCCGGGTGCGTGTCGCCGACGCTGAACGTGGTAGCGGAGGGACATGTTCCGCGCCCTCGTCCTCGACCAGTCCGCCGACGGCCTCACCTCCGAGGTGACCGAGATGGACGACGAACGCCTGCCCGATGGTGACGTCACCGTCGCCGTGGAGTGGTCGTCGCTCAACTACAAGGACGGCATGATCCTCAAGGGGCTCGGGCGGCTCGTGCGCGACTACCCGCACGTCCCGGGCATCGACCTTGCCGGGACGGTCGAGCAGTCGGCCGACGCCCGGTTCTCGCCCGGAAACCGAGTCGTCCTCACCGGCTGGCGGGTCGGAGAGGTCTGGTGGGGTGGCTACGCCAGCAAGGCTCGCGTGAAGGGCGACTGGCTGACGCCGCTGCCCGACGCGCTCACGACGCGCCAGGCGATGGCGGTCGGCACCGCAGGGTTCACGGCGATGATGGCGGTCGACCAGCTCGAGCGGCACGGCCTCGCGGCGGGCGACCCGGTGCTCGTGACCGGCGCCGCCGGCGGCGTCGGTTCGACGGCCGTCGGACTGCTGGCCACGCTCGGCTACGAGGTCGCGGCGTCGACCGGGCGCGTCGACCAGGAGGGCGACTCACTCCGCGAACTTGGCGCCACGTCCATCGTCGACCGCAGCGAGCTGGCGACCGCGCCGGAACGGCCGCTGCTGTCGGAGCGCTGGGCCGGGGCCGTCGACGCCGTCGGCAGTACGACGCTGGCCCACGTGCTCGCCGAGACCCGCTATGGCGGAGCCGTCGCCGCATGCGGGCTCGCCGGCGGCAACGACCTGCCGACGACGATGATCCCGTTCCTGCTGCGCGGAGTGACCCTCTACGGCATCGACTCGGTCATGTGCCCGACCGACCGGCGCACAACCACCTGGCAGCGGCTCGCCGAGGTGCTCGACACCGACGCGCTGGAAACGATGACGAGCGAGGCCACGCTCGAGGACCTCCCCCGCCTCGCCGACGAAATCCTGGCCGGGCACGTGCGCGGCCGCGTCGTCATCAAGTCCGGCTGAGCCGTGGCCCTCCGCACACCGCACTAACTGAGGCCGATCGCCCGCCCCGCGCGGAAGATCGTCACCGGGCCGTTGTCGCTGATGACGGCGATCGTCGTCGATGGGTGGTCATAGCTGAACCGCTGGGCGGAGCGGTGGCGCATGCCGCGGTCGCTGTCGACAGCCGCCTCGGCCTCGGCGCTCGAGCGCAACCCGACGCCGAGGTACATCACCGCGCCGTCACCGCGCACGAGCGTCGCCAGGTCGTGCTGCTGCAGCGACGCGAACAGTGCCGGGAAGTGCTGGCGGTTCTTGATCGACAGCTGGGGGGCGTGGAACTTGGTGGCGACATCCATCGACGCCCACGGGAAGCCCTCCTCGTGGACGACGATCGTGGCGCCGATGCGTGCCGGCGAGAGCCAGTGCACGGCGAGGTCGAGCAGGCCGTGGGCGACGGCGGGATCGAGGTTCGGCGCGGCCTGGCGCAGCGCCTTGAGGAGGGCGCCGGCGGTCGGGCGGTCGGTCCAGGCCTGACCGTCCCACGAGATCACGCGGCGATCGGCGAACAGGCGGACCTGCCCGAACACCGCGGTGCGCTGGACGATGCGGGCACCGGTGACCTCCTGGAGGTGGACGAGCTCGGCCTCGTACTGCACCGACCGGTCGAAGCACACGAGCACGGGGCTCCCGTCGAGGCGGTTGACGATGAACGCCGAGCGGCCGTCGGCGAACGTGCGGGCCATCTCGCGGGGGAGGCCGTCGAGCTCGACGAGGTCGGCGATCCCGCCGGCCGTCGTGATCGACATGCCTGACGGCATGCAGAACGAGCCGTAGAGCGGGCGGCGGCCCTCGAACATCGGGATCCGCCGGGCGTAGTCGAGCTCGTCGAGCAGGAGATCCCGGACCGCATCCTCCTCCTCGTCGAGCTTGATGCCGTCCTCGTCGAGCTCCTCGGCGAGGCGGCGGGCCGAGCCGGACAGCAGCTCGTCGGACATCGCCACTCCCGGCTACTCGGCCAGGTCGGGGTAGTGGGCGCGGACGTTGGCCGGGTAGCTGCGTTGGTAGTAGTTCCACAGCTGCTGGCCGTAGGTGTCGGCGGAGCTCGACGACGTGCCCCGCGTTCCCGCCAGCAGCTCGGTGCGCTTGGCCATGAACCCGGCACCGGCGTGGTGGGCGCTGGAGGCGACGGCGGCGGCGAAATCGGGCGCCAGCGGCAACGGCTCGAGCGGTGTGCGCAGGTCGGGGCCGTGGAAGTAGCCCGAGGAGCAGCGGGGCTCGGAGGCGACGACCCGGTGGGTGGTGGCGACGAAGTAGTTCCCGGTCATCCGCTGCAGCATCTCACCGAGGTTGACGACGAAGGCGTCGTCGCGCGGCGGCACGTCGATCCACTCGCCGTCGGGGTTCTCGACCTGGAGGCCGCCGACGCCGTGCTGCATCAGCAGGGTGAGGAAGCCGGCGTCGTGGTGGGCGTTGACGCCGGCCTCGCCGGGCGGGGTCGGCGGGTAGTGGATCAGCTTGGCGAGCGACAGTGGGCGCTCGCCGAAGACGTCGCGCAGGTGGCCCGGCGGCAAGCCGAGGCCGGCCGACAGCACCTCCATCAGCTCGAAGGCGACCGCGCCCATCTGGGCGAACAGCTCCTGGACGATCGAGCGGAAGCCCGGCAACACCTCGTCGGGCAGCCACTGGTTGGGACCGTCGAGGCGGAGGTACGGCGGCATCGCATCCTGCGGGTGGGGCGGGTTCTCGGTCGAGAGGTCGAGCTGCTCGCGGTAGTCCATGCGGTTGTCGGTGAGCTCTGCGCCGACGCGCTCCCAGCCGCGGAAGTGCGGCGAGCGGACCTTGTCGATCTCCGCCTTGACGTCCTCGGGCAGGTCGAAGAACGCTTGGAGGAGGTCGAAGTAGCGGGCGCGGAACGCGTCGGGGACGCCGTGGCCGACGAGCTGGAAGAACCCGATCTCGTGGCAGATCTGGCGGACCTCGTCGGCCAGCGCGGCCTGGTCGGCGCGGCTGAGGTCGACCTCCGGGATCTCGGTGAAGGACACTCCCGACGAGGCTACGGCCTCGACATCCGAGTGTGGGAGGTGCGGTTTCGCGCCCTCCGACACTCCGATGACCTTGGCCCGCGCACCTACCATCACCGCCATGAAGGTACGACGTGTGGTCACCGGTCATGACGAGCAGGGCAGGGCGATCGTCGCCAGCGACAGCGAGGTCGACGGCTATCGCCCGACCCTGATGCCGGCGTCGGAGTTTCACCTCCTGTGGGGCGGTGACGAGACGCCGCATTTCCCCGACGACGGCTCGCGCCCCGACGACCGCACGTTCTTCCCGCCGGTCGGTGGCTTCCGGTTTGCCTTCTTCAACGTGCCACCGGAGGGGTCGGCGCCACCGCCGCCGGACGACCTTGAAGACGCGCTCGCCGAGGTCGAGGAGAACCTGCCCGGGATGCTCGGGTACATGGAGCCCGACGCGCCTGGGATGCACACCACCGACACGATCGACTTCGAGGTCGTGCTCGAGGGCGAGGTGTGGTTGGAGCTGGACAATGGGGTCGAGGTCCACCTCAAGCCGGGCGACACGGTCGTGCAGAACGGGACCCGCCACGCCTGGCGCAACCACGGCACCGTGCCCTGCCGGATGGCCGTGTTCATCGCCGGCGCCGAGCACGACAAGGCGGCGCGGCCCGCCTGACGACCCCATCCGACTGTTTCGACGCATCGGAGTGTTTGCTGCGGGGCCCTCCCGCACGAAACCCCCCCGATGCCGCGAAACACTCGGGTCTAGGGTCGCCGGCCATGACAGCCCGGCTCTGATCCCGCACACCCTGCCGTTCGATCGGAGACCGTCATGGCGCGCCCTGAGCGCGTGTTCCTGTCCATCGCCGCGACCGCGGCGTTCGTCTCGGCGAGTCTTCGAGGGAGTGAACGATTCGGCGCGGTCTTTCGCTCGTTGGTGCCCCGGGGGGTCCGACGACGTGGCGCTGTCGCACGATGTGAGGGTGCACCAGTGAGTGAGCGAGTCTTCGAGGGAGTGAACGATTCGGCGCGGTCTTTCGCTCGTTGGTGCCCCGGGCGGTGCGACGACGTGGTGCTGTCGCACAATGTGAGGGTGCACCAGTGAGTGAGCGAGTCTTCGAGGGAGCGAACGATTCGGCGCGGTCTTTCGCTCATTGGTGCCCCGGGCGGTCCGACGACGTGGCGCTGTCGCACAATGTGAGGGTGCACCAGTGAGTGAGCGAGTCTTCGAGGGAGCGAACGATTCGGCGCGGTCTTTCGCTCATTGGTGCCCCGGGCGGTGCGACGACGTGGCGCTGTTGCACAATGTGAGGGTGCACCAGTGAGTGAGCGAGTCTTCGAGGGAGTGAACGATTCGGCGCGGTCTTTCGCTCGTTGGTGCCCCGGGCGGTGCGACGACGTGGCGCTGTCGCACGATGTGAGGCTGCACCAGTGAGTGAGCGAGTCTTCGAGGGAGTGAACGATTCGGCGCGGTCTTTCGCTCATTGGTGCCCCGGGCGGTGCGACGACGTGGTGCTGTCGCACAATGTGAGGGTGCACCAGTGAGTGAGCGAGTCTTCGAGGGAGTGAACGATTCGGCGCGGTCTTTCGCTCATTGGTGCCCCGGGCGGTCCGACGACGTGGCGCTGTCGCACAATGTGAGGGTGCACCAATGAGCCTGCGCCTGCGACCGCCCCGCCTCGACGACGAGGCCGCGATCGTCGCCGCCGAGGCCGAGCTCGCACCCGAAAACTTCCACTTCGCCTTTCGCCTCGAGGGCCGGTCTTTCGCCGAGTTCCTGGGCGACGTCGACGACCACTGCCATGGCCGCAACCTGCCGGACGGGTGGGTCCGCTCGACGTGGCTCCTGGCGGCCTCCGACGGCGAGGTCGTCGGGCGCTCGTCGATCCGGTTCAAGCTCAACGACTTCCTGCGCCACAAGAGTGGGCACATCGGCTACGCGGTGCGGCCGCTGTTCCGCCGGCACGGTCACGCCACCGAGATCCTCCGCCAGAGCCTGGTCATCGCCCGCGCCGGCGGGGTCGACGCCGTGCTCGTGACGTGCGACGACGACAACGTCGGTTCGGCGACGGTCATCGAGCGCTGTGGTGGCGTGCTCGAGCGCGTCGTCGCCGACGACGACGGACCGCCCTTTCGGCGCTACTGGATCGCGTGATGGTCTTCGGGTTGCGCCGGGCGATCGTGTTGGCTCTCCCCGCGCCTGTGAGCGAGCGGGTGGACGAGATCCGCGCGATGGGACCCCGTGATGTGCCAGCGCATCCCAAGCCACATCACCCTCATCCACGACGTCACCGATCACGACGGGGCGACCGGCCTCGTCGCCAATGCGGCGGCATCGACGGCACCGTTCTCGGTCAGCCTCGGGCGAGCCGACCGGTGGGGGCCCTCGGCCTGGGGCATCTACCTTCACGTCGACGACCCGTCCGCCGAGATCGCCTCGTTGCATGCGCAACTGGCGCCGCTGGAGGAGCCGCGCTGGGCACGGGCCGCGTTCCGGGCCCACGTCACGCTCGTCCACGGCCGCACGACCGAGCCCGGCGCGGCCGAGCAGGCCTGGGCCGAGCTGGACGGGTTCGACCCGGGCTGGGCTGTCGAGGTCGGCGCGATCGACCTCGTCGAGCTGCGCGAACCGGCGTGGCACACCGTGGAACGTTCCGAGTTGGCGTTCGGTACCGTCCGCTCGTGACCACCGACGACGTCCTGCTGATCGACGACCCGGCGCCGAAGACCCGCCGGCTCACGCTGAACCGGCCGGAGAAGCGCAACGCCCTCAACGACGCCCTGCGCGGCGCGCTGTTCGACGCCCTCCGCGCCGCCGACCGCGACCGCGAGGTCTCCGTGGTCATCATCCGGGGCGCCGGGTCGTGCTTCAGCGCCGGCTACGACCTCGGCTCCGGCGGCAACCACGGCGTCGAGCGCTCGATCGCCACCGTCGACGGATGGTGGGCCCGCCACGTCGTCAACAACTGGTTCGAGATGTGGGACATGGCGACGCCGATCATCGCCCAGGTCCACGGCTACTGCCTCGCCGGGGGCACCGAGCTGGCGACGGCGTGCGACCTCGTGTACGTCGCCGAAGACGCCCAGATCGGCTACCCGCCGGTGCGCCTGATGTCGCCCCCCGACATGCAGTGGCAGACGTGGTTGCTCGGGCTCCGCCGCGGGATGGAGGCGCTGCTGACCGGTGACTCGATGTCCGGCGTCGAGGCGGCGCAGTGGGGGTTCGCCACCCGCGCCCACTCCGCCGACGAACTGGAGGGGGAGGTGCTGGCGGTGGCCGAGCGGGTGGCCAAGATCCCCCTCGACCTGCTCGCCCTGAACAAACGGTCAGCGCACCGGGCGATGGAGGCGATGGGCATCCGCGTCGGGATGCGTGCCGGTGCCGACATTCAGCCGTTGGGCTTCCACCAGCCGGCGTCGCGGGAGTACCTCAAGTCGTTCGCCGCCAAGGGCGTGACGGAGGCGCTGAGCGAGCGCGACCGCCAGTTCGGCGACTACCGGGAACGCTGAAGTCTGGTTTGTGTCACCGCAGGCGTCAGCGACGACGTATGCGGTGACACAAACGAGTTACGCCGCCGACTTCTCCAGCACGTGGATGCCGCAGGCGCTGCCGAGGCCGATCACGTGGGCCATGCCGAGCTTGGCGCCCTCGATCTGGCGGTCGCCGGCCTCGCCGCGGAGGTGGTGGCAGACCTCCCAGATGTTGGCGATGCCGGTGGCTGAGATCGGATGGCCCTTCGACTCGAGGCCGCCCGACACGTTGACCGGCGTCTTGCCGTCACGCCACGGGGCGCCGGAGAGGAAGAAGTCGGCGGCCCCGCCCTCTTCGCAGAGGTTGAGGTTGTCGTAGTGGACGAGCTCGGCGGTGGCGAAGCAGTCGTGGAGCTCGACGAGGTCGAGGTCCTCCGGCCCGACGCCGGCCTGCTCGTAGGCCTGCTTGGCGGCGTTCTTGGTCAGCGTGTTGACATTGGGCAGGACCTGGCACGCCTCCTCCCACGGGTCGGTCGTGAGGATCGACGCCTTGACCTTCACCGCCCGCCGCTGCTGCTCGAGCGACAGCGTCTTCAGCGTCTCGCCGTTGCACACGACCGCCGCCGCCGCCCCGTCACAGTTGGCCGAACACATCGGTCGGGTGTTGGGGTAGGCGATCATGAGGTCGTTCATGATCTCATCGAGCGTGAACTTCTTCTGATACGCGGCCAGTGGGTTGAGCGTCGAGTGGGCGTGGTTCTTCTCGCTGATCTTGGCGAACAGCTCGAAGCTCGTGCCGCCGTACTTGTGGCCGTACTCCATGCCGATCTGGGCGAACACGCCGGGCATCGTGTCGGTGCCGATGCGCCCGTCGGTGGGGGCGACCGCGCCGAAGCGGCCTGACGGCTTCCACTCCTTGTCGTCGGACTTGGCCTTGCCGCCGCCGCCGAGGAGGC
Organism: uncultured Acidimicrobiia bacterium; assembly: GCA_963841465.1. GTDB lineage: Bacteria > Actinomycetota > Acidimicrobiia > Acidimicrobiales > Ilumatobacteraceae > JALZMG01. Next base: position 261,016 of record CAWJCQ010000003.1, read on the forward strand.
CGGCGCCGGCGAGCTTCTCGGCGCCGACGGCGAGGCCGTAGTCGACCTCGCCTGCCTTCACCGCCATGATCGCCGTGCGCAGCGCGGTGGCACCCGTAGCGCACGCGTTGGACACGTTGTACACCGGGACGCCGGTCTGGCCGATCTGCTTCTGCAGCTGCTGGCCGAACCCGCCGCCCCCCATCAGGTTGCCGGCGCCGATCACGCCGATGTCCTTCATCGAGACGCCGGCGTCCTTGAGGGCCTCCTGCACGGCCTCGGCGGCGAGGTCGACGGTGTCTTTGTCCGGATGCTTGCCGAACTTCGTCATGTAGATGCCGAGGATCCAGATCTCGTCACTTGCGCTCATCTTCAGGTCTCCGTCCCTAGTTGTTGCTGACCGGCTCGAAGCCGAAGCCGATCGCCTCGGTGCCGTGGTCGTCCGTGCCCAGCGAGTAGGTCGCCAGGCGTACCTTCATGTCCGTCGAGACGTGGTCCGGGTCGGGTTCCACGTTGATGATGTTGCCGCGCACGGGGATCCCGTCGCAGTCGATGACCGCCGAGACGAACGGCACCGGGATCCCCGGCGCCGCCATCGCCACGATCGTGAACGTCGACACCGTGCCTTCCGTCGCCACCGGGACCTGCTCGAAGTCGGTGCCGAAGCAGCCGGCGCAGGCGTTGCGGCGGTCGAAGTAGGTTGCCCTGCAGTTGGTGCATCGGTTGGCCACGAGGTGTGGTTGGTCGCCGAGCACCAGGTAGTCGACGAGAGGGATCTGTTCGCTCATCAGGCGCCAGCGTACGTGGACCCCTCTGCCGCCAGTGCATCCGGCGGACCTACAGTCCGGGCGGTGGCCGGGGAGGACCGCAAGTACCACATCGGGTTCGGACGTGCCGACCTCCCCGACGGCGCCACGATCGCCCTCCTGAGCGGCGATCCCGGCCGCTCGGAGCTGATCGCTACCACCCACCTCGGCGGCGGCCGGCCCCTTGCCCGCAACCGCGGCCTCGACTCCTTCGTCGGCGTTCTGCCCAGCGGCGCACCTGTGGTCTGCGCGACGAGCGGGATGGGCGCACCGTCGACGAGCATCGTCGTCAACGAGCTGGTGCAGGTCGGCATCACGACGGTCGTCCGTGTCGGCACCGCCGGGTCGATCCAGGATCGGGTGCGGGCCGGCGAGGTCGTGATCGGGTCCGGTGCACTCACCAACCAGGGCGCTGCCGCGGACATCGCGCCGTCCGAGTTCCCGGCCGTCGCCGACCCGTTCCTCACCGTCGCGCTGGCTGACGCCGCAGCGGCGCTCGGCGTCCCCCACCACGTCGGCGTGATGGCCTCGGTCGACACGTTCTTTGAGGGTCAGGAGCGCACGGCGTCGTCGGCCAACCCGCACCTGCTGCGGCGGCTGCGCGGGATGATCGACGAGTACCATGACCTCGGCGTGCTCAACTTCGAGATGGAGGCGGGGACGTTGTTCAAGATGGGCGCCGTCTACGGCTTCGCCGCCGGGTGCGTGTGCGCGATCATCGCCCAGCGCGGCGAGGCCGAGGAGCCGCAGCTCGACGTCAAGGACGCTGCCGTCGACGGCGCGATCCGGGTGGCGGTCGAGGCGGCCGACCGCTGGAGCCGGCGGGTCTCGTAACGAGCGCGGCCAACTCGTCGAGCAGCTCGGCGATCGTCGGCGCCGCCGCCATTTCGGCACCGATCCGATGCGCCGCGGCGGTGAACGCCGGGTCAGCGAGCACCTCGTCCACGGCGCGCCGCAGCCGCGGGACGTCGCCGGTCGTGAGCCCGCCCATCCCGCCCTCGGCCCCGGGCGCCGGGGCGACGACGACACCGGCGCCGAGCTCGGCGATCCGCTCGGCGTTGGGGCGCTGGTCGGCGAACATCGGCACGAGCACCATCGGCACGCCGGCGGCGAGCGCGCCGAGCGTGGTCCCCGAGCCACCGTGGCAGACGAGGAGCTCGGCGTGGGCGAGCACGTCGGCCTGCGGCACCCACGCCTCCACGTGGGTGTTTGCCGCCACCGGGCCGAGCGAGCCGATGTCGACGTCACGCCCGACCGTGACGAGCACCCGGGCGTCGAGGCCGGCGGCAGCGTCGAGGGCGGCGCGGTGGACCGAGCGCACGGTCGGGAGCGAGCCGGCCACCGAGCCGAACGTGACGTACACGAGCGGGCCGCCGCGGCGCAGCCACCAGTCGGGCAATGGCTGCGGTGGCGCCGCCGGCTCGCGGTAGCGCCACGTCACCTGGTACGGCGAGGGATCGAGCACGGCGGGGAACCTCGTCACGTACGGCGCGGCGAGGAGGCTGGGCACGACCTCGTCGTCGTAGGGCGTCAGCGCCGGCGTCACGAGATCGGTGGCGCTGGCCTCGATCGCGGCGGCCGAGATCCCGACCTGGGCGTGGACGACGCCGGTGCGCACGGCGACGATCGCCGAGGCGTACTCGCAGGGCTCGCGCACGACGACGTCGGGCCGCCACTCGGCGAACGCGGCGGACATCGCCGGCAGCATCGCCGCGGTGTTGAGGCGGCCGAAGATCTCTCGGTTGGCGATCACCGCGGCCTCGGGCGGCGGGGCGGCGGCGAACCGCTCCCACAGCGGGTCGAGCACGTCGGTCGGAGGGCGCGCGCCGATCCGGAACGGCTGCCCGGACCTCTGCGCCGTGGTCGCCAGCTCCGGGGGGACGACGAGCAGTACGTCGTCACCCCGCGCCGCCAGGGCGTCGACGAAGGAGAGCAGCGGGGTGACGTGCCCGGCACCGGGTCCGGAGGCGACGAGCACCCGCATCCATCGGAGTGTTTCGCGTGGGGAAGCCCGGCGCGAAACACTCCGATCCGGCGAAACACTCGGATGGGTTCAGCCGCTGGTCGCGCCGACGTCGATGCTGCCGTTGTCGGTGCGGACGGTGATCGACCGCGGGCTCGTCGAGTCCTCCGGCACGTCCACGTGCTTCGAGCCGTTGTCGGTCTGGGCGTCGACGACGTAGGCGGTGCCGTCGGCGGGCACGACGACCTCCGCCCCGCCGTTGACGGTGGTCACCGCCACCGACAACGGCGCCCTGGCGAACGCCAACGACACCCGGCCGTTGTCGCTGGAGGCGATGACCGTGGCCGACTCCAGCCGCTCGGCGGTGATCCCACCGTTGTCCGTCGACACGTTGACCGGGCCGCCGACGTCGGCGAGCTCGACGGTGCCGTTGTCGTTGCGGATCGTGACGCTCGCCCTGGTCCCGGATACCGCGACGTGGCCGTCGTCGTTGTCGATCACGACGGCCATCTGCGTGGGCATCCGCACGTCCCAGTCGACGTGGCACCAGTCCGAGCCGAAGTTCGGGCAGGCGCTGTGCAGCTGCAGGGTGTCGCCGACGACCCGGCGCGACTCGCTGGTCTTGCGCAGCCCGTCGCTGATCCGCGCCCGCACCTCCACCGTGGCCGTGTCGGCGGCGGTGATCGTGATCGAACCCGTGGATGCGTCGACGGCGAGCGTCGTCAGCCCGAGGGCGGAGAACGATTGACGCTCGGTCCGCTCCTCGTGGGCGAGCAGCGTGACGACCTGGTACGGCCCCCACACCAGCGCGGCGACAACCAGGATGCCGGCGAACACCTTCCACAGGAAGCGAGCGCCCATCGGCGTGCGCCTCGGCTGGTGCGGCGGCATCGCCGGCGGCGGCCCAGGTGGTGGCGGCGGAAGGGCGGCTGCCGGCCCGGTCGGCGGGGTCTCCAGCATGTTCGTCATCTCAGCTCCTCACCCATTGCAGGACCGCCAGCACGCGGCGGTGGTCGTCCTCGGTCGGCGGCAGGTCGAGCTTGGTGAAGATGTTGCTGACGTGCTTCTCGACCGCCTTGTCGGACACCACGAGCGAGCGGGCGATCGCAGGGTTGCTGCGGCCTTCGGCCATCAGCGCCAGCACCTCCTTCTCCCGTGGCGTCAGTCGTTCCAGCGGGTCCCGGCGGCGCGCCCGCGCCAGCAGCTGGGCGACGACCTCGGCGTCCAGCGCGGTGCCGCCGTCGCCCACCCGGCGCACCGCACCGAGGAAGTCGGTGACGTCGGCGACGCGATCCTTCAGCAGGTACCCGATCGACGTCGTCTCGCCGGCCAGCAGCTCGGTGGCGTAGCGCTCCTCGACGTACTGCGACAACACGAGGATCCCGATCTGCGGCCAGCGCTGGCGGATCGCGATCGCCGCCCGCAGCCCGTCGTCGGTGTGCGTCGGCGGCATCCGCACGTCGACGATGCACAGGTCCGGTTGGTGGCGCTCGACGGCGGACATCAGCTCGTCGGCGGCGCCGACCGTGGCGACGACTTCCTCGCCGGCGTCGGCGAGGATGCGCGTCAGCCCGGCCCGGAGGAGCACCGAGTCTTCGGCGATCACGACCCGCACGGCAGCTCCACCGAGATCGTCGTCGGGCCGCCTGGCGGGCTGATCACGTACATCGTCCCGCCCATCCCGGCCACCCGGTCGCGCAGCCCGGCCAGCCCGGTGCCCTTGGTCACGTCGGCGCCGCCGACGCCGTCGTCGCGCACCTCGATCACGAGCCGGTCGCCGGCGCGGGCGATGCCGACGTGGGCCCTCGTGGCCTTGGCGTGGCGGGTGACGTTGGTCAGCGCCTCGTTGACGACGAAGTAGGCGGCGCTCTCGACCGCGGCGGGTGGCCGCGTGGCGACGTCGACGTCGAGGGCGACGGGGATCGGCGAGCGGGCGACCACCGCCGACAGCGCGGCGTCGAGGCCGCGGTCCTCGAGGATCACCGGGTGGATCGCGCGCACCAGGTCGCGGATCTCCTTGAGCGCCGACTTGGCCTCCTCGTGGGCGACAGCGACCATCGTCCGGCCCTCGTCGACGTCGTCGTGCTCGAGCTTCTCGCGCGCTGCGCCGAGGTTGGCGGCGAGGGCGACGAGACGCTGCTGGGCCCCGTCGTGGAGGTCGCGCTCGATCCGCCGGCGCTCGGACTCGGCGCTGTCGACGGCCGCGGTCCGGCTCGTCTCCAGGCGAGTGACCTGGGCGGCGTGGAGCGCGGCGGCGCCCGGCCCGAGCAGGGCCCGCGCCATCGCCAGGTCGAGCTCGGCGAACCCGACGGTGATCCACGGCGCGACCAGCACGAGGCCGACGACGCCGGCGAGGCAGCACAGCCAGGCGCCGCCGCCGCTGGTGATCTCGAAGAACCAGAACTTCGCCGACTCGCCGGGCAGCTCGTTGACGTAGGCCGGCAGCAGCACCATCGCGATCGCCCCGCCCCACGCCGCCTGGGTCACGGTGAACTCCAGCACGGCGACGGGCAGGTGGGCGAGCTGGTGGCCGATCTGCTTCCAACGAGGTCCGCACTTGACCTTCTCCCACAGTCGCTTCAGCGGACCACGGGCGGTGAGCGGTGGCACCGGGTCGGGAATGCGTACCCCCATCAGCGCATCGATCCGGGAGCGCTCCAGGCGCCCCATCGCCCGGCTCCACGCGAAGAGGAGCCAGACGACGGGCAGGGCGAGGACGAACGTGATCAACAGGCTGGCCGACAGGACGAGCAGGGTGAGGACGGTGCTGAAGGCGACGACCGCGACGGGCATCGCCGTCAGCACGTAGCCCAGTGCCCGCACCAGCCGGACCGGGTTGCGCCAGGGACGCAGGGGGTTGAACATCTCGGCGCTCACGTTAGGGATCCCTTGTCGGTGGCTTGAGGGGGGTGAGCGACGCTGCGCAGCGGCGGCGGCGAGCTCGGAGGCGATTGGAGCAGCTTGTCTGCGACACGAGCCCGGGTCAATCGGTTGCGATCGCCGCGAGGACGTCCATCCGGGCGGCCCGGCGGGCGGGTCGCACGGCGGCGACGACGCCGGCGACGGCGGCGAGGCCGAGGATGACGGCGAGCGGGACAACCGGGGCGGCGAACACCCCGAACGCCCCTTGCGCCTTCATCGCCCGCATCAGACCCCAGCCGAGGAACGTGCCCAGGGCGAGACCGCCGACGGTGCCGAAGACGGCGACGATCACCGACTCCCAGCGCAGCGACGAGCGCAGCTGGCGCCTCGACTGGCCGACCGCCCGCAGCAGGCCGAGCTCTCGAGTCCGTTCGTGGATCGACAGCGCCAGCGTGTTGCCGACGCCGATCACGGCGATCAGCACGGCCACGCCGAGCAGCCCGTATATGGCCCAGAGCATCTGGTCGACCTGATCGCCGACCGAGCCGATGTACTCGTCGCGGGTCAGCGGGTCGGGGGCGCCGTGGGCCGTGGTGACGGTGGTGACGGCGGCCTTGCCGGCCGCCTCGCTGACGCCCTCGTTGAAGGTGACGAACACGACGACGTCGGCGTCGATGCCGCCGCCGGCGTGGGGCGTCCAGTCGGCGCGGTCCATGATGATGTTGCTCATCACGTCCTGGCGCTCGAAGACGTCGGCGATCCGCAGGTTGGTGGTGGTGCCGTCGACGAACGTCATCGGCAGTGTGTCGCCCAGCGCCACGTGGTGGCGCTGGGCGTAGCGGGTGCTGACGGCGACCTCGCCGGGACCGACGTCGGCCATCGAGCCGGCCGTGTCGCCGAGGTCGAGGACCTTCGCCATCGCCGCCGGGTCGGTGGCCAGCGGCTCGACGCTCGAGCCGTTGACCGTCGCCGTGACCGGCGCCGCGCCGACCGCACCGGCGACCTCGGGCAGGGCGGCGATCGCCGGCGCCGTGCTCGGGTCGATCGCCGCACCGCTGAAGTCGGTCTGTGTGACGACGAGGTCGCCGGCGAAGTTCTTGTCGACCATGTCGCTGATCGACGCCTTCACGGACGAGCCGAACGTGGTGAACAGGGCGACCACGGCGGTGCCGACCATCAGCGCCGCCGCGCTCCCCGCGATGCGCCGGGGGTTGCGCATCGCGTTGCGCCGGGCCAGGCGACCCGTGACGCCACGGGTCATCGCCGGACCGGCGCCGAGCACGGCGGCGGAGGGACGGGCGACGACCGGCCCGAGGACGACGAAGCCGGCGAGCATCGCCAGCGCGCCGAGCCCGGCCCGGGTGACGGCGCCGTCGGACGAGGAGCTGGCGGTGACGACGACTGCGCCGCCGGCGGCGGCGATCAGCAGGCCGAGGATCGCCCGCAGCTTCGACGAGCCGGAGCGGTCGACGGCGACGTCGCGCAGCGCCGCCAGCGGGGCCACGCGGGACGCCTTGATCGCCGGTGTGACGCTGGCGACGAGCGTCGTGAGAACGCCGACGAGGCCGGCGATCACGATCGTCCCGGTGCCGACGACGAGGCCGGCGGTGGGCAGAGCCAGGCCGGCGCCGCCCATCAGGGCCTTCAGTCCGGCGGCGAGGCCGAGCCCGACGCCGAAGCCGATCGCCGAGGCGACGACGCCGACGATCAGCGCCTCGAGGGCGACGGCCACGACCACCTGACGCCGGCTGGCGCCGATCGCCCGCAGCAGCGCCGACTCACGGGTGCGCTGGGCCACGAGGATCGAGAACGTGTTGTGGATGCTGAACGTGGCGACCACGAGGGCGATCCCGGCGAAGGCCAGCAGGATCGTCTCGAACATGTCGAGGAAGTCGTGGCCGATGTCCTGCTGCTGCTCGGCGGTGAGCTGCTCTTGGGTCAGCGCCTCGATGCGCGCCGGCACCTTCTGCATGATCTCGTCACGCAGGGTCTCCCGGCTCACGCCGGCGTCGGCGGCGACGAGCACGGACGAGATGGTGTCCGGGCGTTGGGCGAACAGCTCGGTGGCCTGGGGCAGCGTGAACGCGGTGTAGGTCGTCGGGCCGAGGCTGTCGAGCTTGCCGAAGGTGGCGATGCCGACGACCGTGACGGTGACCGGCTTTGGCGTCAGCACCGTCGTGGCGTCGCCGACGTGAAGGTCGCCGTCCTTGGCGGCGCCACGGTCGATGACCACCTCGCCGGGGGCCTGGGGGGCGCGGCCCTCGGCGAGGCGGTACGGGTTGAGGGTGGCGTCGGCGATCCAGTTCGTGCCGGTCGTCGGCGGACCGTCTCCGCCGATGCGGGACCCGTCCTTGCCGAGGATCGTCGCCGTGCCCTCGACCGATCCGACGGCGGCGCGCACGCCGGGCAGCGTGGCGACCTGGTCGACGACCGAGGCCGGCAGGCTGCCGCGGACGGCGTCGTCGGCGACGCCGATCTTGGTCGGGTTGCGCACGACGACATCGATGCCGCGGTTGGCATCGGTGAAGGCCGTCTTGAACCCGGTGCGCATGGTGGCGCCGACCACGAGCGTGGCGGCGAGGAAGGCGACCCCGAGGACGACGGCGAGCGACGTCCCGATGAGGCGGCGCTTGCGCGCCCACAGGCCCGATCTCACGAACGTGAACATCTCAACTCCCGAATCGCTTCATCCGATCGAGGATCCGATCGGGGGAGGGGTTGGCGATCGAGTCGACGATCCGGCCGTCGTCGAGGAACAGCACGGTGTCGGCGAAGGACGCGGCGACGGCGTCGTGGGTGACGATGACGACCGTCTGGCCGAGGTCGTCGACTGCCGCCCGCATGAACGAGAGGATCTCGCCGCCGGTGCGGCTGTCGAGGTTCCCGGTCGGCTCGTCGGCGAAGATCATGGTGGGCCGCGAGGCCAGCGCCCGGGCCACGGCCACGCGCTGCTGCTGGCCGCCGGAGAGCTCGCTCGGGCGGTGCTTGAGGCGTTGAGACAAGCCGACGGTGTCCACGACCGTGCGCAGCCACTGTTTGTCGGGGCGGCGGCCGGCGAGGGCGAGCGGCAGGGTGATGTTCTCGGCGGCGGTCATCGTCGGCAGCAGGTTGAAGGACTGGAAGACGAAGCCGATGCGCTCGCGGCGGACCTTGGTCAGCTCGCGGTCGGACAGCGTCCCGAGGTCGATGTCGCCGAGGAAGACCTGGCCGGAGGTGAGCGTGTCGAGGCCGGCGAGGCAGTGCATCAGCGTCGACTTGCCGGACCCGGACGGGCCCATCACGGCGGTCAGGCGGCCGGCGGGCAGCCCGACGGTGACGTGGTCGAGGGCGGTCACCGTCATGTCCGAACTGGTGCCGCCCTTGCCGTAGACCTTGACCGCGTCGACGGCGCGCGCGGCGAGCGGCGTCGGCGCCGCCCACGACGGCAGCGACTCGGCGCGCGGGGAAGGGGGAGAGAGCGTTTCCATGGCTCCATCGTGCGGATCCGCGCCGGCGCCGTGAATGGAGCGCGCCGGTGTCCCGCCGGTGGGGTTTCCCCTACGCCCCATCCGAGTGTTGAAGGTCATCAGAGTGTCGGAGGTGCGCTTTCGCGCCCGTCAGCACTCGGATGGACAATCCGGGGGATCGCGTCGTGCGAACCATCGGCGTGCCGTTCGACATCGCCGACTACAAGGGCCGCAGTGACCGCCTGCGCTGGGACGACCTCGACTTCGACGCCTTCCGCCGTCAGCCACTCGACGACGACACGCTGCGGGTCATCGAGTACATGCACGACGTCGAGATGCAGATGACGTGGGGCGCGGCCAACGAATGGACCACCCAGGCCGCCTACTCCCGCCTCGCCCAATGCGCCGACCATCCGGTGCTCACCGAGTTGACCCGCCGCATCGCCCGCCAGGAGGGCCGGCACATCGACTTCTATGTCGCCGAGGCGCGTCGCCGCCTCGCCGCCAGCCCGGCCGCCCAGCGGGTCGTGCGGTGGGCGTTGCGCCGGCTGTGGCGTCCGGTCGGGTCGGGGATCATGCCCGAGCCGGAGACCGACTTCGTCATCCGCCACCTCTACGGCGGGTCCGAGGCGGCCCCGTTCGTCGCCCGCATCGACCGCCGCATCGACGGCCTGCCGGGCCAGTCAGGGCTGGGCCTGATCGCCGGCCAGGTCGATCGTCGGCGGCTCGAGGTCGCCGCGTAGTTCCGCGAGCCACGCCGGCAGCCGGGTCGCCCGGCCATCGGGCGTCACAGCGCCGTGGACGGTCACGCCGGTAGCGACGGGGGTCGCTTCCCGGGTCAGCAGGTAGACCATCTGGAACGTGGTGCGCGTCACCGCCGCCAGGCGGACGTGGACGTCGACCACGTCGTCGAATCGCAGCGCCTGGCGGTAGTGCACGAACACCTCGAGCACGGCGGCGTCGATGCCGTCCTCCCGCCACGCCGTGTACGGGTGGCCGAGGTGGCGGAGGTACTCGACGCGGGCCGCCTCGAGGTACGGCAGGTAGCGCCCGTGGTGGACGACGCCCATCGCGTCGGTCTCGGCGAAGCGCACCCGCAGGCGGTGCGAGAACGGGTAGTCCTCGACCCGCAGGGACGGCTCGGCGGCGACGCGCATGGGCGCCAGTGTGGCTTGAATGCTCCCGTGACCCCGGCGATCACCGCGCTGGAGGCGGCCGGCGTGCCGTTCACCGTCCACGAGTACGAGCACAACCCGAGGATGCGGCCATTCGGGTTGGAGGCCGCCGACGTCCTCGGGCTCGATCCCGATCAGGTGTTCAAGACACTCATGGTGACTGCCGACGGCGACCCGGCGGTGGCGATCGTGCCGGTGAGCTGCCGGCTGGCGCTGAAGGCGGTCGGCGCGGCGCTCGGTCGCAAGCGGGTCGAGCTGTGCGACCCGGCTGTGGCCGAGCGGATCACCGGCTACGTGCGCGGCGGGATCAGCCCGTTCGGCCAGCGCCGCCTGCTGCCGACGGTGATCGACGAGACCTGCCAGCTGTACGACGTGATCTACGTCAGCGGCGGCCGCCGCGGCCTCGACGTCGGCGTCGCCCCGGGCGGCCTGGTCCGCGTCCTGGACGCTGTCGTGGCCGACATCGCCGGCTGACGACATCGACCATGCTGGGTCGCGATGGATTCGTTCGATGTCGTCGTGGTGGGTGGGGGGATCGCCGGGTCGTCGCTGGCGTACGCGCTGGCTCGGGAGGGCCTCGCAGTCACCGTGCTCGAAGCCACCCTCGATTACGAGGACCGCGTGCGCGGCGAGACGATGGTGCCGTGGGGCGTCGACGAAGCTCGCACGCTCGGGGTCGAGCAGGTGCTGCTGGATGCCGGGGCCCACGTCGCACCGACCTGGACGCGGTACGACGACGCCTCGCCAGCGGGCGTGGACGTCCCGTTGAACATCATGCGGCCCGGGATCGCCGGCACCCTCAACGTCCGCCACCCCGCCGACGTGATGGCGGTGACCCAGTGCGAGGACGCCGCCAACCGGGCGGCACGACGAGCGTTCCTCTCCGCCGGGATGGATGCGATGGATCCGGCGGTGTTCCCGCTGATGATCGGCCTCTTCGCCGGCCCGGAGACGATCCCCGCCGAGCTCGTCGACCCCGGCATCCTCGATCGCATCCGCGCCGCAAGGTGAGGCGAGCGCCGCTGCATAGCGGCGGCGGCGAGCTCGGAGGTGAGGGGAGCAGCTTGGCTGCGAGCCGAGCCTCAGCGTGACGGATGGCGCAGCATCGCGTCGATCCGGGCTACGCGGGTGCGCGCCGGCGGGTGCGAGGCGGCTAGGCGGGCCCGCCAGCCGACCGGGCGCTGGCCGCCGCCAAGACTGATCACCCGCCGCAGGGCCTGGGACAGGTTGCGCCCGTAGCCCATCCGCACGACGCGCCGGTCGGCCTGGAACTCAGAGCGGTGGGCGACGACGTTGCCGAGGGCGTCGGCGGCGTAGAGGGCGATGACGAACGGCAGCGACAGCACGTTGAGGACGCCCGCCACCAGCTGTCCGAACGTGGTCAAGGCGGGCGAGCCGCCGGCGAACGCATCGGTCGCCGCGGTGGCGACGTTCTGCAGCCAGAACCCGATGCGCGCCAACAGCACGACGGGCAACGACAGCCAGTGACCGATGGTGAGGCCGACGGTGTGCATCCCGAGGTGGTGGCTGAGCTCGTGGGCGAGGACGCCGGCGAGCTCGCGCCGGGGCAGCTCCTCGAGGGCGAAGGTCGTGACGACCACGAGGTGGCCGCCGCAGGCGAAGGCGTTGAGCTCGTCGCTCGGCAGCACCCGCAGGATGTAGCGGTCCGGTGGGAGGTCGTTGGCGGTGGCCAGATCGCGCCACAGCGGCGCGATCCGCTCCAGCTCGGCCTCCGACGGGAGGCGGGCACCGAACAGCGGGGTCAGCACGAAGGCCTGGACCGGCCGGATGAAGAGCAGCACGGCCCCGAGCACGTAGGCGCCGGCGAACCACCAGTACGGCACGTCCCACACCAGGCGCACGAGCAGCCAGATCACGCCCAGGGCGAGCAGGCAGAACGGGGCGATCACCAGCACCGGCCCGATCGCCGCGACCGCCGATGCCTCCAGCCGACGGCTGTGGCGACGGCGGGATGGCACCAGACGATTCTGACGATGCTGAGGGTCGCTGTACGACCCTCAGACTCCGGAGAGTCTTTGCCAGCGCCGCGCTCGCGTCGGAGTCTGAGGGTCGTTGTACAACCCTGAGCTTCGTCAGAATCCGTTGCCTCCCCCGCCGACCGCCCGCTCGACCCAGGCGCCGACGAACGTGGCGAGGTCGTCGGCGGGCATCTCGATGCGGCCGTCGCGCCAGGCGTGGGTCAGGGACGACACGGCGCCGAGCACGCCGTGGGCGAGGGCCTCGGGCGGGTCGTCACTCGCCGTCAACCCGGCCTGCTGGGCGGCGCGCACGAGCACGACGACGTCCCGGTGGTAGATCGCGCTGCCCTCGCGCAGCAGCTCGGCGGGGGCAGGGTCGGCCCGCTCGACGTCGAGCAGGGCGAAGTAGCCAGCGTGCTCGACATGGAAGCGAACGCTGGCCTCGGTGCCCTGGCGCAGCCGGGTCAGCGGATCGGCGGCAGAATCCATTGCCGCCGCCTGGGCCTTGCGCAGGCGCTGCCGCATCGAGCGGACGAGCTCGGCGAACAGCTCCTGCTTGGTCGGGAAGTACCAGTAGAAGAGGCCCTTGGCAACGCCGGCGCGGCGGCAGATGTCCTGGATGCGCGTCGCCGCGTAGCCGTTGGCGGCGAACAGGTCGGCGGCGGCGTCGACGAGCTGCTGCTTGCGCTCGCGGCCGTGCTCGGTGTGGCGGCGGTCGCTGCCGAGCACGATCGAGGCCATGGGCCGAGTTCACTCTGGCCTTGACCGGCGGGTCAAGTCGGGCGGAGACGCGCCATCACGAGCACCGGGGTCCGATAGAACACTCCCGCATGACTGACGTGTTGCCCGGCGCCGAGCCGTGGTCCCACCACGCGCCGGACGCGGACGCCGCCGGTGCTCTCGTGATCCACGGCTTCACTGGCAACCCGTCCTCGATGCGCGGCCTCGCCGAGACGTTCGCCGCCGGCGGGATGCATGTCGAGATGCCCCGCCTGCCCGGCCACGGCACCGCCGTCGAGGACATGATCCGCATCGGCTGGTCCGACTGGACTGGCGAGGTCGAGGCCGCCTACCAGCGCCTCGCCGGGCGCGCCGGCAGGATCGTTGTCGCCGGGCTGAGCATGGGCGGCACGCTGACCCTCTGGACCGGGCTCGCCCACCCCGACGTCGCCGGGTTGGTGTGCGTCAACCCCGCCACCACCCCGCCCGGCGACGAGGTGCTGGCGGCGGTCGACGAGATGCTCGCCGGAGGCAACGAGACGATGCCCGGGATTGGCAACGACGTCGCCGACCCGGAGATGTCGGAGAGCGCCTACGAGGCGACCCCGCTGCGGCCGCTGCGCTCACTGGTCAGCGACGGCCTCGCCGACCTCGCCACTCGCTACGGCGAGCTGACGATGCCGCTGCTGCTGTTCACTTCGCGCCAGGACCACGTCGTCGAGCCGACCCAGAGCGAGTACCTCGCCGCCCACTACGGCGGCCCCGTCGACCACCGCTGGCTCGAGCGCAGCTACCACGTAGCGACGATCGACTTCGATCGCGACGTGATCAACGTCGCAGCGGCGGCGTTCGCCAAGCAGGTGAAGTGAAGGTGAAGTGAAGGTGAAGTGAAGGTGAAGTGAAGGTGACGTGAGCATCCTCGCCAGCATTCCGAGTCCGTCGTCGGGCCGGCTGACGATCGGGCCGCTGTCGCTCAACGCCTACGGGTTGATGATCGCCCTCGGCGTAGTCGCCGCGGTGTGGCTGTTCGGCCGGCGCCTCGAGGAGCGCCACATCGGCACCCGCGAGGACGCCAACGCGATCGGCGTGTGGGGTGTCGTCGCCGGCGTGATCGGCGCCCGCATCTACCACGTCGCCACCGACTGGCAGCTGTTCGAGGGCGACTGGTGGAGGGTGTTCGCGATCTGGCAGGGTGGCCTCGGCATCCCCGGCGGGATGGTCGCCGGCGTGGTCGTCGGCACCTGGGCAGCCAAGCGGCGAGGTATCCCGCTCGGCCCCGGCCTCAACGCCGTCGCCCCGTGCCTGCCACTGGCCCAGGCCATCGGCCGCTGGGGCAACTGGTTCAACCAGGAGCTCTACGGGCGACCGACGACGCTGCCGTGGGCCGTGGAGATCGACGACCAGCACCTGCCCTCGAGCGGGCAGTACCCGCCGGGCACGACGTTCCACCCGACGTTCCTCTACGAGTCGCTGTGGAACTTGCTGCTCTTCGGGCTGCTGCTGTGGATCGACCGCAAGCGCAAGCTTGCCAACGGCCAGCTGCTGGCGATCTACGTCCTCGGGTACGGCATCGGTCGGTTCTGGATCGAGAGCCTGCGCATCGACGAGGCCCACCACCTGTTCGGGCTGCGCTGGAACCAGTGGGTGGCGATCCTGCTCATCCTGGCGGCCGCGGGATGGCTGCTGTTCACCATGGGCAGTCCCCGGGAGCGGGTGTACGAGGCCAAGGCGGTGCCGGCGAACACCGAAGACGAGGACACCGCGGCGCTGACGATGGCAACCGCCGACCTGGAGGACGATGCCGAGGACGCTGACGCGACCGACGCCGCCGACGCAGACGCGGACCACGACCGAACTGTGAGCCCAGACAGCGGACCTCCGTCGTCGTGACTCACAGTACGCGTCCTGACTGACGGGACCAGCTCACAGTTCGTCGGCTACAGGCGGGCGCCGGTGGCGGTGTCGAACAGGTGGACGCGGTCGAGGCGGGGCACGAGGTTGACACGGTCGCCGGGCTGCCTCGCGCTCAGGCCCTCGGCGCGGGCGACGAGCGGGTGGGCGGTGACGGCGTCGGCGGCCGGGTCCGTGCAGTAGAGGAAGGCCTCCGAGCCGAGCTCCTCGACGACGGCCACGGCGACGTCGATGCCGCCCTCGGTCCCCACCCGCCAGTCCTCGGGGCGCACGCCGATCGTGACCGCGTCCGACGTCAGCGCGGCGCGCTGCTCGGGCGTCATCGGCACGACCAGCGCCCCGTGGACCGCCCCATCATCGGCGACCTTGGCCTCCAGCAGGTTCATCTGCGGCGACCCGATGAACCCGGCGACGAACAGGTTGACCGGGTCGGTGAACAGGTCCTTCGGGGTCGCGGACTGCTGGAGCACGCCGCGGTCGAGGACGGCGACGCGGTCGCCCAGCGTCATCGCCTCGACCTGGTCGTGGGTGACGTAGACCGTGGTGACCGCCAGGCGGCGCTGGAGGGCGGCGATCTGGGTGCGGGTCTGGACGCGCAGCTGGGCGTCGAGGTTGGAGAGCGGCTCGTCCATCAGGAACACGTGCGGCTGGCGCACGATCGCCCGGCCCATCGCCACCCGCTGGCGCTGGCCGCCCGACAGCTGGGCCGGCTTGCGGTCGAGCAGCGACTCGAGGTCGAGGATGCGCGCGGCGTCCTGGACCCGCGACACCCGCTCGGCCTTGGGCACCCGCTTGACCTTGAGGTGGAATCCGATGTTCTCGGCGACGGTCATGTGCGGATACAGCGCGTACGACTGGAAGACCATCGCGATGTCCCGGTTCTTCGGCGCCACCCTCGTGACGTCGTGCCCGCCGATGTGGATCGAGCCCGCGTCGCACGGCTCGAGCCCGGCGAGCATCCTCAGCGTCGTCGACTTGCCGCAACCGGACGGCCCGACCAGCACGAGCAGCTCGCCGTCGGCGACGGTGAGGTCGAGGTGATCGACCGCCGGATGGTCGAGCCCGCTGTAC
Source organism: uncultured Acidimicrobiia bacterium (assembly GCA_963841465.1). Taxonomy (GTDB): domain Bacteria; phylum Actinomycetota; class Acidimicrobiia; order Acidimicrobiales; family Ilumatobacteraceae; genus JALZMG01. The sequence goes on from CAWJCQ010000003.1 coordinate 276,928, forward strand.
CTGCGCGTCACACCGGCGAAGGTGACCTCGGCCATCGGCGGCGAATGTACCGCCGGGATTCCATCCCGAGTGGGTACGGATCAGGCGAGCAGCCTGGACTTCTGCTGTTCGAACTCAGCGTCGGACAAGACACCCTTCTCGCGCAGGTCGGCGAGCTTGCTGAGCTGGTCGGCGGTGCTCGGTCCGCTGCCGGCAGCCTGCTGCACGTAGCTGCGGAAGGCCTCTTCCGACCGCTGCGCCGCTACCAGGTCCCGTTGGGCCATCCCCCCACCGCGGGCGATGAGGTAGATCAGCGTGCCGACAAGCGGGAAGATGATGATGACGATGCACCAGATCGCCTTCGCCACCCCGCCCATGTCGTGGCTGCGGAAGATGTCGGCGAACACCCGGATCAGCAGCATGATCCAGGCGATCCACAGGAAGATCCACAGCATCGTCCAGAACACGCCGAGTAGGGGGTAGTCGTAGGCCAGCATGTCGTCTCCTCGTCCTCGCCCGCACGACGCGGGCGCCACCTCGCACATTTGCAGAATGCGGGCTCGTGGAGGTGGATTCGGGGACACGTCGTCACGGCGGCGCTGACCAGACTGGCCGCGTGATCGAGATCCGCACGGCCACCGAGGACGACTGGCGGGCGATGTCGCGCGTCGACATGCACGCCTTCGGATACACGATGACAGCCGAGGAGGAGGAGCGCGGGAAGCAGGCGATCGACTTCACCCGCTTCCGGCTCGCCGTGGATGGTGCCGAGGTGGTCGGCGTCGCCGGGTCGTGGCCACTGCAGATGACGCTGCCCGGCAGCGTCGCCGTGCCGACCGGCGGGGTGACGTGGGTGTCGGTCGCCGTCACCCACCGCCGCCAGGGGATCATGTCGCGCCTCATCGACGCCGTCCACGACGACATCGACGAGCGCGGCGAGCCGCTCGCCGCGCTGACCGCCAGCGAGGGCGGGATCTACGAGCGCTTCGGCTACGGCGTCGCCTCACGTCGTCGCGTGACGAGCATCGACCGCGCCGGCGCCCGGTTCCAGGATCGCTTCCGGCCGCCGTCGGGCACGGTGCGCATCGTCGACCGCGTGACCGAGCGAGCGGCGCTGATGGCGCTGTGGGACCGCTACCGACTGACGCGCGCCGGCGAGATCAGCCGTCGCCCGCTGTGGTGGACGCTCGACGAGGCCGAGCGGCCCGACAACATCTACGCCGTCCATCCCGACGGCTTCGCGTCGTGGCGCACCGAGGCGCACTGGCACGACGGCCATCCCCGCCACGAGCTGTTCGTGACGACGTTCGCCGCCGTGACGCTCGACGCCCACGCCGCGCTGTGGGCGACGATTCTCGCCCTCGACCTCGTCGGCACGATCACGTCCTACGTCGTGGCGCCGGACGACCCACTGCCGCACCTGCTGACCAACCAGCGTGTCGTGCGCACCACCGACCTGAACGACGGCGTCTGGTGCAACCCGCGCGACATCGCCCACTGCTTCGGCGCACGCGACTACGGCACCGACGCCGACGTCGTCGTCGAGGTCGACCACACCCGCTGGCGGATCGGCGCGGCGGGGGTCACGAAGGTGCGCACGCGCCCGGACCTCGTCACCGACCGAGCCGGGCTGGGCTCGCTGCTGCTCGGCGGCGTCGCCCCGACAACGCTCGCCGCCGGGCGCCGTCTCGAAGCCCGCAACGCGGCAGCGCTGCGGCGCGCCGACGCCCTCTTCGTCGTTCACCCGGGCCCCTACCTGCAGACGGGGTTCTGACCCTCGTTCTGTCCTTCGGTTCGTAAGGTCGGGCGAGCGCCGCTGCGTAGCGGCGGTGGCGAGCTCGGAGGCGGCGGGAGCAGCTTGGCTGCGACCAAAGCCCCAGAACGACAGGACAGTACGTGGGTAGCCTCGCCGCGGTGTCCGAGCGCATCTCCACCGCCGACGTCGTCCACGTGGCCAAGCTGGCCCGGCTGGCGCTGACCCCCGAGGAGATCGAGCGCACCACGGTCCAGCTCGGCGACATGCTCGACCACTTCGCCGACATCGAGCGCCTCGACCTCGCCGGCGTCGCCCCCATGACCCAGCCGTACCCGCTGCAGAACGTGCTCCGTGACGACGTGGTCGAGCCGTGCCTCGACCGTCACGAGGTGCTCGCTGCGGCGCCCGACGCCGTCGACGGTCGCTTCCGAGTGCCGCCGATCATCGGGCTCGCCGAATGAGCGCGATGACGGCCATCGAGATCGCCGCCGCCGTGCGTGCCGGCGAGCGCCGTGCCGTCGACGTCCTCGACGAGCACCTCGCCGCGATCGCCGCACGCGAGGGCGAACTGCACGCCTTCAACCTCGTGCTCACCGACGAGGCGGTGGTGGCTGCCAGCGAAGTCGACGCCGCGGTCGCGGCCGGACGCGATCCGGGCCCGCTGGCCGGCGTGCCGGTCGCCCTCAAGGACAACATGTGCACCCGCGGCATCCCGACGACGTGCTCGTCGCGCATCCTCGAGGGATGGCGGCCGCCCTACGACGGCACCGCCGTCGGTCGTCTGCGCGCAGCCGGAGCCGTGATCGTCGGCAAGACCAACCTCGACGAGTTCGCGATGGGGTCGAGCACGGAGAACTCGGCGTTCGGGCCGACCCGCAACCCCCACGACCCGACCCGTGTGCCGGGCGGGTCGAGCGGGGGGAGCGCGGCGGCGGTCGCCGCCGGGTTCGCCGCCGTCGCCCTGGGGAGCGACACCGGCGGGTCGATCCGCCAGCCCGCCGCGCTCTGCGGCGTCGTCGGCGTCAAGCCGACGTACGGCGTCGTCAGCCGCTACGGCCTGGTCGCCTTCGCCAGCAGCCTCGACCAGATCGGCCCGTTCACCCGCACCGTCGCCGACGCCGCCCTCGTCACCGAGAACATCGGCGGCCACGATCCCGCCGACTCGACTTCGATCCCCCGCCCGGCGCCGGCGATCACGGCGACGCTGCACGACGGGGTCGAGGGTCTGCGCATCGGGCGGATCACGGACCTCCCGGCCGGCGCCGATCCCGACGTCGTCGCCCGGGTCGACGCCGCCTTCGACGCGCTCGCCGACGCCGGGGCCAAGGTCGTCGACGTCGAGGTCCCGGCGTTCACCTACGGCCTCACCGCCTACTACCTGATCGCCCCCGCCGAGGCGTCGAGCAACCTCGCCCGCTACGACGGCGTGCGCTACGGCCTGCGCGTCGACGCCCCCGACACCAACGCGATGTACATGGCGACCCGCGAGGCCGGCTTCGGCGACGAGGTCAAGCGGCGGATCATGCTCGGCACCTACGCACTGTCCGCCGGCTACTACGAGGCCTACTACGGCAAGGCACTCAAGGTGCGACGGCTGATCGCCGACGACTTCGCCGCCGCCTATGCCCACGCCGACGTGCTGCTCACGCCGACCTCGCCGACCGTGGCCTTCCCGATCGGCGCGAAGACGGCGAACCCGCTCACGATGTACCTCTGCGACACCTACACGATCCCGGCCAACCTGTCGGGCGACCCGGGCATGAGCGTGCCGTTCGGCACCGGCGCCGACGGCCTGCCGGTCGGCGTGCAGGTGCTCGCCCCGACCCTCGGTGAGGCAACGATGTTCCGCGTCGCCCAGACCCTGGAGGACGCCGCCCCGTGACGCTCGTCGACGAGACCTACGAGATCGTGGTCGGGTTGGAGGTCCACGTCGAGCTGGCAACGGCCACCAAGCTGTTCAGCGGCTCGCCGAACCGGTTCGGGGACGAGCCGAACACCAACATCGACCCGGTGACGCTCGGGCTGCCGGGGGCGCTGCCGGTGCTCAACCGCCGCGCCGTCGAGCTGGCGATGCGCCTCGGGCTGGCGCTCAACTGCCGCATCCAGCCGTGCGCCTTCCACCGCAAGAACTACTTCTACCCCGACATGCCCAAGGCGTACCAGATCAGCCAGTACGACGAGCCGCTCAACGTCGACGGCCACCTCGACCTCCCCGACGGCACGCGCGTCGGGATCGAGCGGGCCCACCTCGAGGAGGACACCGGCAAGTCGACCCACGTCGGCGGCGCCGGCGGGCGGATCCACGGCAGCGACGCCTCGCTGATCGACTTCAACCGGGCCGGTGTGCCGCTGGTCGAGATCGTCAGCCGCCCCGACATTCGCACCGCCGAGCAGGCCCGCCAGTACGTCAACGAGCTGCGGGCGATCCTCGTGGCCGTCGGCGCCTCCGACGCCAAGATGGAGGAGGGTTCGATGCGCGTCGACGCCAACGTCAGCGTGCACCGGCCGGGCACGCCGTACGGCACCCGCTGCGAGGTCAAGAACCTCAACTCCGTGCGCTCGCTGGCGCGGGCGATCGAGTACGAGGCCCTGCGCCAGATCGACCTGATCGAGTCGGGCGAGAAGGTGCGCCAGGAGACCCGCCACTGGGACGAGAACGACGGCCGCACCCACACCCTGCGTTCCAAGGAGGAAGCCGACGACTACCGGTACTTCCTCGAACCTGACCTGGTGCCGCTGGTGCCGGACGAGGCGTGGATCGAGGCGATCCGGGCCGAACTGCCGCCACTGCCGGCGGCACGCCGCGCCGCCCTCGCCGCGGCCACCGGCGCGCCGGCTGATGGCGAGGCCGTCGGGGTCGTGGTCGAGCGGGGACAGGACGGCTACGTGGTCGCCGTCGCCGCCGCCGGGGGCGACGCCGCCCGGGCCCTGGTCCACGTCAAGGAGGCCTACGCCGACGAGGGCGCCGAGCCGGCGATCCCGGCGGCCGACCTCGCCGCCCTCACGACGCTGGAGACGTCGGGCGCGCTCACCGCGACCCAGGCCAAGCAGGTGCTCGCCGAGATCATCGCCAGCGGCGGCGGCGATGCGCCGACGATCGCCGAGGCCAAGGGGTTCCGGGCGCTCGACGCGTCGGCCCTGGAGGCACTCGTCGACGACGCCATCGCCGCCAACCCGGCGGCGTGGGAGAAGTACCGGGGCGGCGAGGACAAGGCCGTCGGCGCCCTCGTCGGCGCCGTGATGAAGGCGTCCAAGGGCAAGGCTGACGGCGGCGCGGTAACCGCGATCTTGCGCAGCCGGCGCGGCTGAGTCCGCCTCTCAGCCACGCCGGCTACGACCCGACCGGCCCGCCGGCCCGGTGATCACTCGGTCAGGAATCTTGTCAGATCGATCACGTCGTCGATTCGCGCCCACATTCGGGCGATCGATTCGTCGTCGACGTCGAAGCGGAGATGGCCGTCGACGTGGGGGACGACGCGGGTCAGGCGCGGCGCGGTCGAGCTGCACCGCGTGACGTCCACGACCCGCAGGTCGGCCGACTCGGCCGTCGATCGGCCGACGACCACGACACGCTCGCTGGTGACGGCGAGGAGCACCTGGTGCTCGCCCTCCGCCGGCATCCGGCGCATGCCGGGCACGACGGCGACCAGCTGCTCGTCCGGCGCGAGCAGGTCGAGCAGGCCATGCTCTTCGAATTCGAGATCAGCGACCCGCCAGTGCTCGGGCCACCGCTCGCGCTCCGCTGCCATTTGGGCACCCGCGCCCATGACGACTCCGTTCCAATGTGCGGCTGCGACCGCCTCGACCGGCTTGCGCCGGAGATCCGGTGGATAATCTGCCCGCGGATCGGTGTCTGCCGCATCGGGGAGACCCCGTGTTGCCCCGTCCACCATGACCGAGCACTCGTCGCCCACCCCGCCACCTGCGCTGCACGGTCGTCAAGACGTCGTCGACGCCATCGCCGGGCTCGCCGCCGGGGCCGCCGTGGGCGAGGGGGGCGCGCTCACCGTGGTCGGTGAGGCCGGGATCGGCAAGACAGCGGTCGTCGAGGAGGCGGCGGCGATCATCGCCGTCGACCAACCCGACTGCCGGATCCTGCGCCTCGCCGGGGTCGAGGCCGAGGTCGAACTGGCCTGGTCGGGCCTCGCCGAGCTGCTCGACGGGGTGCTCACCGGCATCGAGCGCCTTGCCCCGGCCCGGGCGTCGGCGGTGCGGGCGGCCCTGGCGATGGAGGGCGTCGACCAGCCCGTCGAGCCGTTCGCCATCGCCCTCGCCACCCGGGACCTGCTGGTGGACGCCGCCGAGGAGGCGCCGATCATCATCATCGTCGACGACCTGCAGTGGGTCGACTTGCCGACCCGCCGCACCCTCTCCTACATCGCCCGGCGGCTGCAGTTCGAACGGCTCGTGATCGTGTCGACCCGCCGCGCCGGTGACAGCCACACCGACACGGGCCCGGTGGTCGTGCTCGACACGGTGCCCGACGATGTTGCCGACGCGATCCTCCGGGACGCCGGCGTCAGCGCGCCCAACGTGCGCCGTGAGCTGATCGCCGCCGGCGGCGGGATCCCGCTGGTGCTGGTGGAGGCGGCCAACCTGCTCGACGCCGACCAGCGCACCGGGCGGACCGAGCTGCCCGACCCGCTGCCGATCGGGTCCTCGGGCCAGCGGGTCGTCGATCTGCTGCTGGAGCGGCTGGCGCCGCGTGTGCTCAAGGCCCTGCTCGTGGCGGCGGCCGAGCCCGACGGCGACCTCGTGCGGATCATCGAGGCACTGCGCCGGCGTGGTCTCGACGTGGCCGAGCTGGAGACCGCCGAGGAGCACGGGGTGGTCGTACTCGACGGCGACCGGCTGACCTTCCGCCACCCGCTGATGCGATCCGCCGCCTACCACGACGCACCACGTGCCGACCGCCGAGCGGCCCACCGGGCGCTCGCCGAGACGATGCCCGTCGGGTCACCGGCGCGGGCGTGGCACCTCGCGCGGGCGGCGATCGGCCCGGACGAGGAGGTCGCCCGCGAGCTCGACGTCGCCGCCGCGCTGACCAACCAGCGGGGCGCGCCAGCGACGGCGGCACGCTCGTGGGAGCTTGCCAGCAGGCTGTCCCCCGACCCGGCCGACCGGATCCGCCGGCTGCGCCTGGCGGCGGCGTCGATCCTCGACGCCGGCATGGCCTCGGCGGCGGGTCGACTGCTCGACCGCGCCGACGCGGTTGCCTTCGAGCACAAGGACCTCGACGACTTGACCGAGCGGATCCGCCGCCAGCAGCTGCGGTGCCGGCTGCCACCGTCGAGCGGGGGTTCGACCGAGCCCGCCGACGCCCTGCGGCGGGCCGCGGTGGAGGTCGCCGGTGTGGTGCCGGAGCTCGCCGTCGACCTGCTGTTCGATGCGCTCGCCACCTACATCCGCGACGGCGCCTTCGCCGACATCGCCGGCGCCATCCTCGAGGCGATCCCGCTGCGCGAGCGGGTCGACGAGGTGCGGGCCCGGCGCGTCGACATCATGACGGGTGCCCTGCGCCTGGCCAGTGGCGAGCCCGACGGCGAGCGGCTGCTCGACCGCTACCAGGAGATCGCCCGCCCCGGCAGGACGCCGACCGACTCGCTGTTCCTCGCCGAGGTGTTGGCGCCTTCGCTCGCCTTCCTGCGTCGCACGGCGGCGTCCGAGTCGCTGCTCGACGCGCTCGACGCCGACTTCCGGGCGCGCGGAGCGGTGCGCCCGCTGATCAGCGTGCTCGGCGCCCAGGCCGTCGTCCAGTACGGGCGCTCGTTCCCGGCGACGATGGCGTCGGCGCTCGAGGCGATCAGCCTCGCCGAGACCAACGACACGCCGGAGTTGGCCTCGCTCTCCGCCTCCGTGCTCACGCTGTGCGCCGCGGCGATCGGCGATCGCGAGGCGTGCGAGCGGGCGGCGGCGCTGCTCGCCGATCTCCCCGAGCCGGAGCGCCGGGCGATGGGCCCGATCGGGCTCGGCTACCTGGCGCTCAACCAGGGCCGCCTCGACGACGCCCTGGCCATCTACCGCCATGTCGAGTCGATGTCACCGATCGGGCGCGGCCTCGTGCGGTGGGAGCCCGAGTACATGGAGACGTTGATCCGCACCGGCGACCGCGAGCAGGCGGCCGCGATCCTCGAGGAGATCGAGCGACTGCTCACGCCTGAGCAGCTGTGGCCCCACGGCATCGGGCGGCCCAAGGGGATGCTGGCCGACGACGACGACGAGGCGGCGGAGTACTTCGGCACCACGACCGTCGCGGCGGAGCAGATCGGCAACCTCGTCGGCGCCGGGCGCACCGAGATCCTGTGGGGCGAGCGGCTGCGCCGGTCCCGCCGGCGAGCGGAGGCCCGCACCCACCTCGAGCACGCCGTTGAGCTGCTGCGCGGCATCGGGGCGACGATCCTCGCCGAGCGGGCGACCACCGAGCTGCGGGCGGCCGGCGGGGTGATCGGCGAGGACTTCGCCTCACACCAGCTGCTCACGCCGCACGAGCTGCAGGTCGCTCGGCTGGTCGTCGGCGGGGCGTCCAACCGGGACCTGGCGGCGAAGCTGTTCATCAGCCCACGCACCGTGGAGGCGCATCTCACGGCGATCTTCCGCAAGCTCGGCGTGCGCAACCGCCGCGAGCTGAGCGCCCGGGCGATCGACGATCCGGTGTTGCAGCCGTAGCGGATCGAGTCTGACGACGCTGAGGGTCGTCCAGCGCCCTTCAGACTCCGAGGAGTGTCGTGAACCGATTTCGAACCTCTGTCGAATCTCCTTCGTGTCTGCGCCGGGGTGGAGTACGTTTGAACGCACGGTCTACGAGTTCGACGACTGTCTGGTGGATCCAGGCCGGTTCGAGCTCCGTCGAGGTGGTGCCGTCGAGCACGTCGAGCCGCAGGTCTTCGACGTGCTCGTCCACCTGATCCGCCATCGTGAACGGGTCGTCACCAAGACGGAGCTGCTGGACACGGTCTGGGGCGACCGGTTTGTGAGCGAGTCGGCATTGGCGAGTCGCTTGAAGTCGGCGCGCCGCGCCGTCGGCGACGACGGGGCGGCCCAGCGGATCATCCGCACCGTCTTCGGCCGGGGCTACCAGTTCGTCGCCCCGGTGCAGGAGCGGGCGCCGATGGCGACGGTGACGTCGATCACCCCGGCCAAGGACGTCGCGCTGGCGCCGTCGGCGATGTCGACGCCGGAGCCGCTGCACCAGACGATCCGCTTCTGCACCGCCGCCGACGGGGCGCGCATCGCCTTCGCCACGATCGGCTCGGGGCCCGTGCTCGTCAAGGCCGCCAACTGGCTGACGCATCTCGACCACGACCGCGAGACGTTCGTGTGGCGGCACTGGCTGGAGGGCCTGGCGAGCAACCGCACGCTCGTCCGCTACGACGAGCGGGGCTGCGGGATGTCGGACTGGGACGTTCAGAGCTTCCACTTCGACGACTGGGTCGACGACCTCGAGCTGGTGGCCGACGCCGCAGGGCTCGACCGCTTCCCGCTGCTCGGCGTGTCGCAGGGCGCGGCGGTGGCCGTCGCCTTCGCCGCCCGCCACCCCGAGCGGGTGACCCGCCTGATCCTCTGCGGCGCCTACGGCAAGGGGCGGCTGCTGCGGGCAACCACGGAGGAGGAGCGGCGCGAGGCGGCGCTCGACCTCGAGGTCGCCCGGGTTGGCTGGGGCCGCGACGACCCTTCGTTCCGGCAGGTCTTCACGTCGATGTTCCTCCCCGACGGCACCCGTGAGCAGTGGGAGGAGTTCAACGAGCTGCAGCGGCGCACCACCTCGTCGGCGAACGCGGTGCGCTTCCTGGAGACGTTCGCCGAGATCGACGTCACCGCGCTGGTGTCCCAGGTCGCCTGCCCGACGCTGATGCTGCACTCGCGGGAGGACCGCCGGGTCCCCGTCGCGTCGGCCCGCGACCTCGCGTCGCTGATCCCCGACTGCCGGTTCGTGTCGCTCCCCAGCCGCAACCACCTGCTGCTCGACGAGCCGGCGTGGCCGATCTTCCTCAGCGAGATCGACCGCTTCCTCGCCGAGGCCTGAACCCTGAAGATCTCGTGGCGGGCCCATCTCCACAAGATGGCGTGCTCGTCTGCATGACTCTGAGCGGTTGCATCTGCACCATCACCGAATGACCCGAACTCGCATGATCACGGCCGGCGCCGCCGCCATGGCCGCCCTCGGTGGCCTCGCCACCCTCGCCGCCTGTGGCTCCGATGACCGCGCCGCCGCCCAGCCCGGCCGCCCCCACATCACGTTCCACGCCGACGACGCATCGATCACCGCCCCCGAGCGGGCGCCCGGCGGGCTCGTCGACATCACCCTCGACACCGCCGCCGGCAAGTAGGTCCATCACATCTTCGTGGCCCGCTTGAACGACGGGGTGAGCTTCGAGGAGGCGATGTCCGACGACGAGTCGTTCTTCACGAAGATGACGATCAAGGGCGGCAACGGCGTCGTCGAGGCAGGCACGAGGGTTGAGATGACGATGAACCTCGAACCCGGCAACTACTTCGTCCTCGACAACCCGCAGGACGAGGACTCGCCGACCGACACGTTCACCGTCGTCGACGGGCCGCGCTCGGCGGTTGAGCCCGAGCCCAAGGGAACCGTCCACCTCGGGCCAGGGATGTCGATCCACGTGCCGGAGGGCTTCGACGGCCACGGCGTGTGGAAGTTCGTCAACGACGATCCGGCCGAGGCCCACGAGGCGGCGATGGTGCGGATGAAGCCCGGCAAGCACGCCGCCGACGTGGTCGAGTGGTTCCACGCCGGCGACGAGTCGGCGCCGCCTCCGTTCGAGGGCGAGTTCGGCAGCATGGGCGCGCTCGGCCCTGGCCAGACGGCGTGGATCACGCTCGAGCCGGGCGAGCCGGGTGACTACGTGCTGATCTGCTTCGTCCCCGGGCACGACGGCATCCCCCACTTCGGCAAGGGGATGGTCACCGACATCGCCGTCGATTAGCCCGGGCTCGGCTCGCAGCAAGCTGCTCCCTCACCTCCCAAGCTCGCCGCCGCCGCTTCGCAGCAGCGCTCGCCCACCTGGCCAACAGACGTCATCCGGCGAGGTCACGGCGCAGGGCGTCGCGGTGAGCGGGGGCGGCGATCGCGATCAGCCGCTCCGCCCGCTGGCGCAGCGTGGCGCCGCGCAGGTCGGCGAACCCGTGCTCGGTGACGACGAGGTCGGCGTCGGCGCGCGGGGTCGAGACCACGGCGTCGCCGAGGTGGGCGACGATGCGGGAGATCGCGCCGTCGGCAGCGGTCGAGGCGAGGGCGATGATCGAACGACCGTGGGCGGCGGCGGCGCCGGCGCGGGCGAACGCGCCCTGCCCGCCGACGGCGCCGATGTAGGCGCCGCCGACGGTCTCGGCGTTGACCTGACCGCCGAGGTCGACCTCCAGCGCGGCGTTTACCGCGAAGAATGTGTCGAACGAGACGAGCACCTGCGGATCGTGGGTGTACGACACCGGCCGCATCAGCAGGCTCGGGTTGCGATCGGCCCAGCGGTACAGCCGCTCCGTGCCGACGATCGCGCCGGTGACCGTGCGGCCGGTGTCGATCGGCTTGCGGGCGTTGGTGACGACCCCCGCTTCGACGAGGTCGACAACGGCGTCGCCGATGAGCCCGGAGTGGACGCCGAGGTCGCGTTTTCCGGCGAGGGCGGCGAGCACGGCGTCGGGCGTGCCGCCGACCCCGAACTGCACCGTGGCGCCGTCGGGCACGAGGTCGGCGATGTGGGCGGCGATCGCCCGGTCCTCCTCCGACGGGTTGCGTCGCTTCACCGATGCGAGCGGACGGTCGTCGGGGACGGTGACGAGGCGCTCGGTGGCGATCGTCTCGCCGAACGTGTACGGCACGTGCGGGTTGACTTCGGCGATCGTCGTTCGGGCGGCGGCGATGGCGGCCGGCAGGTAGTCGGCGACGAGACCGAGGGAGTGTCGGCCGTCGAGGTCGGCGTCGCTCACCTGGCACAGGACCACGTCGATCGGGATCGTCCGTGACGTGAACAGAGCCGGAAGGGCCCCGAGGTGAACGGGCAGCACGTCGAGCACGCCGGCGCGCGACAGCACCGCGGTGCGCCCGATGGCGCCGTAGCCGACGAACCGCAGCACGTCGGCGTGCTCGGCCCGGAACAGCCCGCTGTTGGTGCCGCCGACGAAGACGGTGAGCGGCCCGACGGCATGACGTTGGGCGATCAGCGCCTCGACCAGCGCACGCGGTTCGCCGGCGCCTTGACCGACGAGCACCGTGTCGCCGGGCCGGACGTGGGCCGAGAGGTCGATCGACACGGCACAGGCTTACTGTGTGAGGCCATGTCCGACGTCGACCTGGCGACGTTCCCGAGCGTCGCCAAGGGCAACAAGTTCGAGGACTTCACCGTCGGTCAGGTCCTCGTCCACCACTGGGGCCGGACGATCACCGCCGGTGACAACGCCGTGTTCTCGACGGCGATGTGCAACTGGAACCCGATGCACCTCAACGCCGAGTACGCCAAGGCGCACGGCCACCCCGACGTCGTCGTCAACCCAATGCTGGTGCTGTGCACGGTGGTCGGGCTGTCGGTCGAGGACCTGAGCGAGGCCGGTGGCCCCTTCCTCGGCGTCGAGGACTGCACGTTCCACCGCCCCGTCCACCCGGGCGACACGATCACCGCGCGCTCGACGGTGGTCGAGGTCCGCACGTCGCAGAGCCGCCCCAACGTCGGCATCGTCACCTGGCACACCGAAGGGCGCAACCAGCGCGGCGAGCTGGTGATCGACTACGTGCGCACGAACCTCGTCGCCAAGCGGGAGCGGTCATGAACGCCGCCGAGCTGGCCGCGCTCACCGGCGACGACAACTACTTCGAGGACTTCACGCCCGGACGGCGGATGCGCCATGCCCGCGGGGCGACGGTCGGCGAGGTCGAGAACAACCTCATCACCAAGCAGGTCATGAACACCGCCCAGGGCCACTGGAACGACCACGTGATGCAAGGCAGCCCGATGGGCGATGGCCGCCTCGTCTTCGGTCTCGTCACCGCCTCCCTCGTCTTCGGCCTGGCCAGCCAAGACACCGCCGAGAACGCTCTCGCCGAGCTCTCGTGCACCAGTCTGCGGTTCACCTCGCCGGTGCACCTCGGCGACACGCTGTACGCCTACACCGAGGTCGTCAGCGCGGAGGAGTCGCCCGAGCACCCCGACGCCGGCGTCGTCCGGTTCAAGCACTGGGGCGCGCTGGCGGACGGGCGGGTCGTGTTCGAGGGGTCGCGGACGGTGCTCGTCAAGCGGCGCCGCGCCCGCCAAGGAGGTGATTGACGTGGTTCGACCACCCGAACCGCCCGTTCTCCCCTCGCCGTACCGCACCGACCGGCGGCTGGAGCTGCAAGCCGAGGCGCGCCAGTTCGCGATGGACGAGGTGCTGCCCGTGGCCAACGAGCTCGACCCGCGCAAGGAGCTGATCCCTCCGGAGCTGATCACGAAGATGGGTGGGAAGGGCTACTTCGGGATCCGCCTGCCGGTCGAGGTCGGCGGCATGGGTCTCGGGATCTTCGAGTACTGCATGATCACCGAGGAGCTGGCCCGGGCGTGGATGAGCGTGGCGTCGATCATCGCCCGGGCCAACGGGATGGGTACCGGCCACGCCACCGGCTCGCGACGCCAGGAGCTGCTGCAGCGCTCCGCAGCGGGGGAGTGGATCGGGGCCGCCGCGCTCTCCGAGCCGACGGCGGGCTCGGACCTCGCCGGCGTCAAGACGACGGCCGTGCGCGACGGCGACACGTGGGTGTTGAACGGCGAGAAGCGGTGGTGCGGGAACGCCGTCAACGCCCACTTCATCCAGCTGCTGTGTCGGGAGCGCCAACCGCATGAGGGCGAGAGCCGCTCGGCCGGGCTGATGACGGTCGTCATCGAGAAGGAGCCGGGCACGCTCCCCGAGGGCATGGTCGCCACCGAGATCGACAAGATCGGCTACCACGGGTTCCGGACCTACAACCTCGTCCTGGACGAGGTCCGGATCCCGCTCAGCGCCCGCGTCGGACTGGGTTCGGAGGGGGCGTCGGGCCAGCGCACGAGCGCGTTCAAGGCGACCCAGCGCGGGCTCAACGAAGCCCGCGTCCACACCGCCGCCCGCGCCGTCGGGCTGGCCCGGGCGGCGGTCGAGGACTGCACGCTGTACCTGCAGCAGCGCGAGCAGTTCGAGCGGCCGCTGTCGGACTTCCAGGCACTGCGCTTCAAGCTCGCCGAGATGGCTGCCCGCGTCGAGCAGGCGCGCAGCTTCTACCAGCACGTCGCCCACCGCCTCGACCAGGACGAGCCGTGCGAGAAGGAAGCGGCGATGGTGAAGCTGGTGGCGACCGAGATGGCCGTCGAGGTCACCGGCGACGGCATCCAGCTCCACGGCGGCAACGGCTACACGACCGAACGCCAGGTCGAGCGGCACTGGCGCGATGCCCGGCTGACCACGATCTTCGAGGGCACGAGCCAGATCCAGCAGCACATCATCGGCGAGCGGATCCTCGGCAAGGCCCGCTCGTAGGAAGGTCCCGCCGGCGCACCGGCTCTTGGTCGCGATCCTTCCAGGGAGTGAGCCGAATATCGCGACCAAGGCGAAGATCAATCGGGCCACAGCCGCCGCGCCGTCGCCAGCTGCTCAGGGTCGTGGCGGGGGATGATCACGGTGGCGTCGTCGAAGCCGGCGTCGGCCAGCGCGGCGAGGATTTCGGCGGCGTCAGGACGGGTTGCGTCGAGGTTGGCGGCGACTGCTCGCTTGTCCCCGGCGAGGCCGCGGAAGCGCTTCAAGCCGTCGACCATCTGCGCCACGTCGGTGGAGCGCGCCGAGGCGATCCACCCGTCGTAGTCCGTTGCGGCGATCCGCAGCCACCGGCTGGCGCCGAACGTGCCGATGAGGATCGGCACCGCCGGCATCGATCGCCACGGCGACAGTTGGGCGCCGTTGACCTCCTCGCCGGCCAGCAGCGTGCGCACGACGTCGAGGTGGTTGGCGAGCAGACGAAAGCGGTCGGAGAAGTCGGTACCTGCGGCGTGGAAGTCGGCAGGCGTCGAGCCCGCACCGACGCCCAGCAGCAGCCTCCCGCCCGAGGCGGCGGCGACGGATCCCACTTGCTGTGCCAGCAGGAACGGCGAGCGCACCGGCACCTGCACGACCGATGAGCCGAGCTCGACCCGCTCCGTCACGGCCGCCGCGACAGCGAGCGCTACGAACGGGTCGGGCAGCATGAACCCGCGGTTGTGGGCGTCGAGCACCCAGAGCGAGTCGAACCCGGCCTGCTCAGCGTTGCAGGCTGCGGCGGCAATAGCGCCAGCGTGGAACGGGAGGGCGACCCCGAGGCGCATGGCTCATCACCTCGTCCACCAGACCGCCAGTGCGCCCGCCTCGCCGAGCTCCTCGACGTGCTGGACGCGATCGGCCAACACGTCGGCGTCGTCGCCGAGGACCGGCCCGGCCAGCGCGTCGAACTTCTGGCGCAGTCGTTGCCCCTGCAACCGCAGGTCGGCGGACGGCACGCCCGAATCGAAGGAGGCCTGTCGCTCGTTCCCGTCGACCGTCGTGATCGTGACACTGGTCGCGGTCCGGCCAAGCGTGCTGTCCGTGACGACCTCGACGCGCTTGAGCAGCGTCTGCACGTCTTCGGCGACGATGCGCTTGTCGTCGAACGTTGCGGGATCCGCTGTGTTGTCACCCAGCAGGGCCAGCGTGACGGTGCCGCGCAGGCTGAACTTGGCCTCCAGGCCCGTGGTGGGCGAGGGGATGCCGCACACGTCGAGCAGCGCAGGGTGCACGACGATGCTGATCGCTTCGATTGCCCCCGGCGCGACACCTGAACCCGCCGCCAGCGCCGCCTCGATCGGGGCGTGGGTCAGGTAGCACGAGGCGTGGTACTTGAACAGCGTGCGGTGCAGCGACCACCTCGTCGCCACGTCAGGCGGCGCACTCGACCCGTCGGTGGCCCCGCTGGCGTGGAGCAGGCCTTGGTTGGCCTCGAACGCCGCTGGGTTGGCCGTGAACCCACGACGAGCGAGGCGGGCGGCGAGCACGCCGCGCTCGGCGGCCTGCCCGGCGTGGAGCGGCTTGGTCATGGTTCCGAAGTTGGCCTTCAGGCCCGACGCCTGCGATGCGGCGATCCCCGCGGCGTGGCCGAACTGAACGACATCGAGGCCCAGCAGCCGGGCGACCGCAGCGGTCGCACCGAGCACGCCAACCGTCGAGGTGGTGTGCCAGCCGCGCTCGTACGGCGTGGTCCCGAGCGCCCGTCCCAGACGGGTCTCGATCTCGAAGCCGGCGATGAACGCGGTCAGCAGCGCCGCACCGGTGGCCCCGACCTCCTCCGCCACCGCGAGGGCCGCCGGCCACACCGGTGCGGTCGGGTGGCCGCCCATCTCCAGGTGGGTGTCGTCGAAGTCGAGGGCGTGACCCATCGCCCCGTTCACGAGCGCCGCCTCGCGGGCGTCGCACGTCGTGGGCGACGCGACGACCGACGAGGAACCGGCCGTGCCGGCCACGACGTCGCGCAGGATGTCCGCGACGTCCGTCCCCGAACCGGCCAGCGCGCAGCCGAACCAGTCGAGGACGCACTGCTTGGCGACCGTCACGTCGTCGTCCGGGACGTCGTCCAAGCGCAGGCCGCCGAAGCGGTCCCAGAGGTCGTGGGCGAAGCACTGCTTGGCCATGATGCCGACGTTATGCCGCGGGCGCGAAGATCATGGTCGTGCGCGCGCCGGACCACACGACCGCCCAGGAGCACGCCGCCCCGATGCGTTCGGAGCGCGCTGGCCCGTTGACCGACGTTCGAGTCGTCGATCTCACCCAGGCGCTCGCCGGGCCCTACTGCACGATGATCCTCGCCGACATGGGCGCCGATGTGATCAAGATCGAGCCGCCCGCCGGCGACGGGATCCGCCTCATCGGGCCGTACACCGAGGTCGACGACGAGCACTGCTTCGGCGGCTACTACGCCAGCGGCAACCGCAACAAGCGCAGCATCACCCTCGACCTCAAGCACGCCCCCGATGTGACCCTGTTCCTCCGCCTCGTCGACACCGCCGACGTGGTAGTGGAGAACTACCGGGCCGGGGTGATGGACGGGCTCGGGCTGAGCTACGAGACGTTGCGTGAGCGCAACCCGCGCCTCGTCTACGGCGCGATCCGCGGGTTCGGCGATCCGCGCACCGGTGCCGGGCCGTACACGTCGTGGCCGGCCTTCGACGTCGTGGCCCAGGCGATGGGCGGGGTCGTGTCGCACACCGGTACGCGCGACGGCCAGCGGGTCAGCGCCGGGCCGAGCATCGGTGATCTCTACCCGGCCACCCTGCTCGTCGGCGGCATCCTCGCCGCCCTTCACCACGCCCAGCGCACCGGCGAGGGCCAGTTCGTCGACGTCGCCATGATGGACTCGCTGATCGCGCTGTGCGAGTCGATGACGTGGCGCTACAGCTACACCGGCGAGATTCAGGCGCCGCGCGGCACCGAGCACCCGTCGCTGTGCCCGTTCGAGCTGTACGACGCCGCCGACGGCCAGGTCGCCATCGCCGCGCCCGGCGACCGGCACTGGGAGCTCCTGTGCGACACGATCGGGCGGCCGGAGATGGTGGCCGACCCGCGCTACTCCAGCGCCCGCCGGCGCGTCGAGCACCGCGGCGAGGTGCGCGACGCGATCACCGCCTGGACCGGCCGCCGGACCCGTGCCGAGGTCGTCGCCCGCCTCGCTGGGCGCGTGCCGTGTGGGCCGGTGAACGACGCGTCGGACCTCGCCCTCGACCCCCACGTCAGAGCTCGCCAGATCTACGTCGCTATCGACCACCCGGGCTCGGGGCGGCCTGTGCTCACCCCCAACACGGCGATCCGTTTCACCGAGACACCCGGCGGCGTGTATCGCGCCGCGCCGCGCCTGGGTGAGCACGCGACCGAGATCATCATCGAGCTGGAAGCGCTCGAACGCGCCCGCGAGGAGCCGGCATGACCGAACGACCCAACCGCGTGCGGCGGTCCGAGCTCTCGACGCCGGGCCACTCGACGAAGATGATCGCCAAGGCGGCGGCCAGCGACGCCGATCTCGTCTTCCTCGACTTGGAGGACGCCGTCGCGCCTTCGGCCAAGCCGGGCGCCCGCAAGAACATCGTCGCCGGGCTCAACGAGCTCGACTGGGGCAGATCGGTCCGCAGCTATCGCATCAACAGCGTCGACACACCGTGGTGCCACGACGACCTGATCGAGGTCGTCACCGGCGCCGGCGCCAACATCGACGTGGTGATCGTGCCCAAGATCAAGGGCCCACGCGACGTGTGGTTCGTCGATGACATGCTCACCCAGCTGGAACGCAAGCTCAGCCTCGGGGTCGGGCGGATCGGCATCGAGGTGCTGATCGAGGAGGTCGAGGCGTTGCAGACGGTCGACCAGATCGCCACGTCGAGCCCTCGCCTCGAAGCCTTGATCCTCGGCGTCGGCGACCTCTCCGCCAGCCAGGGCATGCGCTCCGTCCACATCGGCGCGACCGACGGCGACGAGGCCATCCGGTACCCCGGCGACATCTGGCACTACGCCCGCCAGCGGATGGTGGTGGCGGCCCGCTCGGCGGGGATCGACGCGATCGACGGTCCGTACGCCAACTTTGCCAAGCCCGACGGCTACGAGAAGAGCGCCGCCACCTTCGCCATGCTCGGCGGTGTCGGCAAGTGGTGCATCCATCCCAGCCAGATCGAGATCGCCAACCGGATCTTCGCCCCGACCAAGGAGGAGATCGACGAGGCGCTGGCGGCGATCCAGGCGGTGCAGGACGCCGAGGCCCAGGGACTCGGCGCCGCCAACTTCAACGGCGTCATGATCGACGCCGCCACCACCCGCCTGTTCCAGGTCACCGTCGACCGTGCCCGCCAGTGCGGGCTGATCTGATCTCCCGCGTCCCGCATGGGTGGCGTCCGCGTCGGCCTGGTGGGCGCGGGACCGTGGGCGACGATGGTCCACGCGCCGATGCTCGCCGGTGCGCCGGAGACGGAGCTCTCAGGTGTCTGGGCGAGGCGTCCGGAGGCGGCCGAGCAGCTCGCCGGTCGCCACGGCGTGCCGGCGTTCGCCAGCTTCGAGGAGCTGCTGGCGGGTTCTGAGGCGGTGGCCTTCGCCGTCCCGCCGGCGGTGCAGGCCGACCTCGCTGCTCGCGCTGCCGCCGCCGGCAAGGCGGTGCTCTTGGAGAAGCCGATCGCCGCCGACGTGCCGAGCGCCGAGCGCCTCGCCGACGCCGTGGGCGAGGCCGGGGTGCCGTCGCTCGTGCTGCTCACCTGGCGGTTCGCCACTCCCATCCTGACGCTGATCGCGGCCTGCGCGGACGGCGAGGCGATCGGTGGGCGCGCCGTGTTCGTCTCGGATGCGTTGAGCTCGGGCGGCCCCTTCGCCACGCCGTGGCGGCTGGAGCGCGGGGCGCTGCTCGACCTCGGGCCGCACGTCGTCGACGCCCTGGATGCGACTCTCGGGCCGGTGGCGGACGTGCACGCCCGGGGCGACCGCCACGGCTGGATCGGTCTGCTGCTCGAGCACGACGGCGGGGCCGTGAGCACCGCCGCCGTGTGCGCCACCGCCGCACCGGGCACCTTCCGCGCCGGCATCGAGGTCCTGCGGCGTGACGGCATCGAGGAGGTCGACTGCACGCAGGCAGTCGGAGCGTCGGTGTTCGCCACGGTCGCCGCCACGTTCGCTGCCGCGGTCGCCGGCGAGGCCGTCGGACCCGACGTCCATCGCGGCGTGCACGTCCAACGGATCCTCGCCCGCGCCGAGGCGCAACTGCGTGACTGACCTCGCCTGTTCATCGAGGACCGTCTGACGTCGCCCGCTCGCTGCGGCACGGTGGTTGGGTTGTTCGCCGGTCAGGCGGCGGGTGGCCGTGGCGGTTGCGGGTGAGGATGTGCTCCAACGCATCGGCCAGCGTGGCGGCGACCTCGTCGACGGTGCCCAGCGCTCGCCGGACGAACGCGACCCCGCCACGCACTGCGGCACGGTTGGTGGGCTCTGGAAGTGGGAGGTGGGTGCGTGGCGCGACGCGACCCGCCTGCTTGTTCGTCCGCCCTGTTGCCGGCCGGTCAGGCGGCGGGTGGTGGGCCGTGGCGGTTGCGGGTGAGGATCTGCTCCAACGCGTCAGCGAGGGCGGCCCGGGTGGCGGCGACGTCGGCTCGGATCCCGGTGGGGGCGACATCGACGCTGGACGCGGCGTGGTAGATGCTGCCGTCGGGCCGGTGCAGCTCGATGCTGCGGTCGGGTTGCAGGGTCAGGGTCCATCCGCCTTCGTGGACCCGGTGGTGGTGGATCACGCACATCGGCACCAGGTTGTCGACATCGGTGGCGCCGCCTTGTTGCCAGGGGGTGACGTGGTGGATGTCGCAGTGGTCGAAGCCGACGGTGCAGTCGGGGTGGACACAGCAGCGGTGCATCGCCCGCAACACGCTCCGTTGGCGGGCGGTGGCGGTGCGCACGCTGCGGCCGACGTCGACGACCACCCCATCGGAGTCGACGACGATCGGGGTGATGTCGGCGTCGCAACCGACCCGGCGCACCGTGGCCGGGGGCACCGGCTGGCCTGACCCGGTCTCCACACACCGACGCCTCGTGCAGCCCGTCGCGGTGGGTCTGCTCGTCGATCAGCATGATCACTTCGGGGACCCGTGGGTTGACGGCGCGGCCACCGGTGATCAACCCCGACCAGCGCGTCGGCGTGGAGTTGTTCCCAGCTGCGGTCGTCGTCGCGGGGTGCGGCGGCCTGTTCGGCGTGCACCGCGGCGGTCAACGCTTGGGAGACCTGCTCGTCGGTGGCGGGGTCCAAGGTGAGATGGGTGTGGCACAGCCCGGTCTCCCGGTCCACCCACCGCCGCACACAACGTTGGCGGCGCCGCCACTCCTGCCGTGACACCCCCTCGTCGCGCGACAGGGCCCGGCCCAGCTCGCCCATCTTCTTGGTGAAGGCCTCCACGGTGGAGGCCGCGGCGGAGGCGACCACGGTGTCTTGCAGCTCCTGCAGCTGGGTGCGGCCCTGCTCGTCCAACTCGCCGGCGACCCGGGCCACCGCGTCGGCATGCCCCGCCGACACCGCACCGGCCGCCAGCGCCTCGTGCAGGCCGGGCAGCAGCTCACACACCTCACCACGCCGCGCCGTGGCTTCGGCGTCACGCTGGGAGCGGCGCCCGGCCAACACCGCCGCCGGTTCATCGAGCCGGGCCATGC
Organism: uncultured Acidimicrobiia bacterium; assembly: GCA_963841465.1. Taxonomy (GTDB): domain Bacteria; phylum Actinomycetota; class Acidimicrobiia; order Acidimicrobiales; family Ilumatobacteraceae; genus JALZMG01. The sequence goes on from CAWJCQ010000003.1 coordinate 297,839, forward strand.
ACGTGGCGACGGTGGCGTCGAAGGCGTCGAGCCACGAACGCACCTGCTGCGACGCAGAGACCAGCCCGCTGAGCGCTACCCGATCACAGGTGTTCGGGTCGGCACAGGTCAACTGGGTGACCAATGCGGGGATGCGGTGCGCCGACATATCTTACCCTACCAAACACCAGTTCGACTGTCAACCCCTTACCAGGTAATACACCGTCTCGGGACGAGGCGCTTCGATTAGGCGAGCGCGGCGACGAACTGGGCATGGTGGTCGCCCCACCAGCGGCGCCGGCGGTCGTAGCGTCGCTGCCTCCAGTCCGGTGCCAGAGCGCTGTGGCGTTCGGGTCGCCCGCGCCGACACTGCGCCTCACCGCTGCTTCGATGCGCTCGATCGCATCACCGATCGCGTCGAGCAGCTGCTCCCGTCCGTCGCGGTTCAGTCCGTAGGTGTCCGCGACGAGTCGTACACGTGCCGGCGCGTCAACTCACTCCCAGCCGAGCCGGGCCCGATCGAGGTCGTCGTCGATCGGTACACACAGGCGGGCGAGCTGAGCGAGGTCGTAGACGGCGCGGCCAGGCGCGGCGAACTCGAAGTCCAGTAGGGCGACCGCGACGCCGTCCCGGAACACGACGTTGGAGAGCTCCACGTCGTTGTGGCACACGATCGTCCCACCGGCCGGGTCGGCCAGACGGTCATCCCAGCTGTGACCATGGGGGTCGAACGTGCCGGCGGCGTCGTGGAGCCTGCGCAGGAGGCTGCCGATGGAGGCCAGCGTGGACCGACGCCGAGTGCACAGTGGCCGGGCGCAGAACATACGGTCCGTCGCGGATCACCTTTCTTGCGTTCGCAATCCCACCGTGGAGCTGCTGCTCACCATGCCTCAACCTTGAGACACGGCGACGCGTAACCAGTAACCGCCCGTCCTCGAAACGATCGCGATCTACCGAGCTGGGTCGGCCTGTGCTCCTCGGACCAGGCGGCCGGGCGTGGCGCCGGTCGACTCGCCGGCGGCGCGGATCTCGGTGCCGGCGACGAACGTGTGCAAGTAGCCGTCGGCCCGCTGGATCACCCGGCGCCCGCCCGCCGGCAGGTCGTAGCGGAACTCCGGCGCGTGCAGGCGCAGGGCGTCGAAGTCGATCACGTTGACGTCGCCGCGGTAGCCGGGGGCGAGCACGCCGCGGTCGAGCAAGCCGACCGTCTCGGCCGTCGCCCGGGTCTGCTTGCGCACCAGCAGCTCGACCGGCAACCGCCCCTTCGGCCGGTCCCGTCCCCACCACTGCAACAGGGAGGTGGGGAAGCTGACGTCGCAGATCGTGCCGACGTGGGCCCCGCCGTCGGACAGCCCGACCACCGAGGCCGGGTGGGCGAGCTGGCCGCCGACCGCGTCGAGCGAGCCGTTGACGTAGTTGAGCGACGGCAGGTACAGCGTCGCCTTGGCCTCGTTGCCCAGCATCACGTCGTAGGCGACCTCGGCCGGGGTGCGGCCCTCGCGCTCGGCGGTCGCGGCGATCGACGACCGAGGGTCGGGCTCGTAGTCGGGCGGGTCGCCGAGCGGGAACATCAGGTCGAAGCGACCGATCAGCCGGCCGCCGATGACGTCACGCGTCTTGGCATCTCCCTGCAGCTGCTCGAGCAACGTGCGCCGGACGTCGTCGCGGCGCAGGCGCTCGTAGCGCTCGGGCATCGCGAGGTTGCGCAGCTCCTGCTTCCACAGCGGGGTGAGCATGAACGGGTGCAGCGTGGCCTCGAACCCGAGCAGCAGCCCGACTGCCCGGGCGGCAACCTGGCCGCGCATCGTGACGCCGTCCTTGGTCGCCTCGGCCATCCGATCGAGCAGGTCGCGCCACTGATCCGGTCGCTGGGCCGCCTGGGCGACGGAGATCGAGATCGGGCGGCCCGAGCGCTCGGCCATCGCGCGGAACAGGTTGAACTCGGCGTCGACGTCGATGAAGTCGCTGACGACCTGGAGCACGCCGGCGCCGATCGACCCGAGCGCTTCGGCGATGCCGACGAGCTCGTCCTCCTCGGCGTTCAGCGACGGCGTCAGCTCGCCGCGGCTGCTGCGGTGGTTGAGCGTCCGTGAGGTGGTGAAGCCGAGGGCGCCGGCCTGGACGGCCTGCTTGGCCAGCTCCGCCATCGCCGCGATGTCGTCGGCCGTCGCCGGCTCGCGCGCCGCGCCGCGCTCGCCCATGATGTGCAGGCGCAGCGCGCCGTGGGGAACCTGGGCGCCGAGGTCGATGTCGCGGGGCTTGCGGTCGACGTCGTCGAGGTACTCGGGGAACGTCTGCCACGACCACGACAACCCCTCGTGAAGGGCGACGCCGGGGATGTCCTCGACGCCCTCCATCAGCTCGATCAGCCGGTCGTGATCGGCTGGGCGGACTGGGGCGAACCCGACGCCGCAGTTGCCCATCACGGCGGTGGTGACACCGTGCCAACTCGACGGGGCGAGCTGGGTGTCCCAGGTGGCCTGGCCGTCGTAGTGGGTGTGGATGTCGACGAAGCCAGGGGTGACGAGGGCGCCATCGGCGTCGACCTCACGACGGCCCCGCTCGTCGACCTTGCCGACGGCAGTGATCACCCCATCGGAGATCGCCACATCGGCCGTGCGGGCGGGCTCTCCCGAGCCGTCGACCACACGCCCGGACCGGATGACGAGATCGTGCGTGGGCATGGCCCAACGGTAGTGATCATCCGAGTGTTTGGGGCTATCCGAGTGCCACGCAGCGATTCTCCCGGGCCCAAACACTCGGTTGGGTCGAAACACTCGGATGGGCTCAGCCGATGATGTCGTTGGCGATCTTCAGCGCGTGGGCGATCGGGATCACGAAGCCGATGTTCGACGCCTGCGTCGTGCCACCGCTGGCGGCGACGGCGGTGTTGACGCCGACCACCTGACCGGAGGCGTTGGCGAGCGGGCCGCCCGAGTTGCCGGAGCTGATTGCGGCGTCGGTCTGGATCAGGCCGTCGAGGTGGCCTTCGTCGGTGTCGATCGAGCGCCCCAGCGCCGACACGATGCCCTCGGTGACGGTCGGGCCGCCTTCGAGGGCGAGGGCATTGCCGATCGCCACGACGGGATCGCCGACGGCCACCGAGCTGGTGGCGAACGTGGCCGGCTTCACGCCCGAGGGATCCGAGAGCTTGAGCACGGCGATGTCGTTGGCGGCGTCGATGCCGACCACCGAGGCCGCCTGCTCCTTGCCGTTGACGGTGACCTTGACGTCCTGGGCGCCGTCGACGACGTGGGCGTTGGTGAGGATGTGCCCGCTGTCGTCCATCACGATGCCGGTGCCGGCGCCTTGGGCGTAGCCGGCGAACGGTCCGCGCTGCTGGAAGATGCTCGACACCACCGACACCGTCGACGGCTCGACGGCCTTGATCACGGCGGCGACGTTGATCCCGGTGCCGGCGACGGCCGAGACCGGCTCGGCCTGCACCGGCGCGGCGGTCTGGACGACGGTGTCGTGCCCGGCCTGGCCGGCGACGTACCCGCTGGCGGCACCGGCAGCGGCGGCGACGAGCGTCAAGCCCGCCGCCGCCGCCAACCGACGCGGGCGCCGGCGGCCGTGGTGGGACCGGCCGCCAGGCGCCGCTGGCGCGGGGGGTTGCGCCGTCGCGTGCGACCAGGGCGGGGAGGACGATGCCCCGGGCGCACGCAGGGGACCCGCTGCCGGGGGGGACAGCGGCGATCGGCCCGCCGGCGGCTGCAATGGACGCTGCGGCTGCTGGGGGAAGAGCGGGTCGAACACGCCATCGAGCATCTCGGCACTGCGTCAGATCACCGCCTGAGCGGCGTGAGAACCTGGGAAGAACGGCTCGGCCGTTCACATGGTGTTCACGAATGGCGGGTCGGGCAGGTCGTGTGCCGCTGCGTACGATGGCTCCGTCATGGTCGAGCGGGTCGGTGGCGCGGCGGGGGGTTCGGACGCGGACGGAGCGCGACTCGCTGGGCGCCGGGCGATCGTCACCGGCGCCGCCCGTGGGATCGGCTCCGAGATCGCTCGGATGTTCGTTCGGGCGGGCGCGAGCGTCGGCCTGGTCGACATCTCGCCGGACGTCAAGGCGATCGCCGCCGACCTCGGGGGGCCCGCGGAGGTCGTCGACCTCGCCGATCCGGACGCCACTCGCGACGCGCTGGGCCGATTGACCACGGCTCTTGGCGGCGTCGACGTCCTGGTGAACAACGCTGGCATCCTGCGGATCACGCCACTGCTCGACATCACCATGGAGGAGTGGGACCTCGTGCTCGCCGTCAACGCCCGCTCGATGCTCGTCACCACCCAGGTCGCCGCCCGCTCGATGATCGCCGCCGGCACCGGCGGTCGGATCGTCAACATGGCGAGCATGGGCGCCAAGCGAGCCGGCGCCGGCCAGGCTCACTACGCGGCGTCGAAGGCCGCGGTGGTGGCGCTCACGCAGGCGGCGGCGACCGAGCTTGGACCACACGGCATCACGGTCAACGCGATCTGCCCCGGCTACGTGCTGACCGAGATGGGCGCGGCCACCCGCACGCCGGAGATGGTCGCCGGCTGGAGCGCCACGTCGCCGCTCGGGCGCTGCGCCGAGCCGGCCGACGTCGCCGCTATGGCCCTGTTCCTGGCTTCCGACGACGCCGCTTACTGCACCGGCCAGGCGTTCAACGTCTCCGGTGGGATGATCATGCACTGAGGCACAGTGACGACCGCAGCGACCGCCATCCCGACATCGTCCGGGCGCCCCGGCGATCCGGTGTTGTCGTTCCGCGACGTGTCCAAGACGTTCCCGGACGGCACCCACGCCCTCGGCTCGACGACGTTCGACGTCGCCCGCGGCGAGTTCGTCACGATCGTCGGGCCATCGGGATGCGGGAAGTCGACGCTCTTGCGTGTGGCGTCGGGCCTCGACGCCCCCACCACGGGCGCCGTCACCGTCGACCACAAGAGCCTCGGCTATGTGTTCCAGGACGCCACGCTGCTGCCGTGGCGCGACGTGCGGCGCAACGTCGAGCTGTTCGCCGAGCTCGAGGGAATGACCAGGCCCGACACCGCCCGGCGGGTGGCCGAGAACGTCCGCCTGGTCGGCCTCGACGGCTTCGAGGACAAGTACCCCAAGCAGCTCTCCGGCGGGATGAAGATGCGCGCCTCGCTGGCCCGTTCGCTGGTGATGGAGCCCGACATCTTCCTCTTTGACGAGCCGTTCGGCGCCCTCGACGAGATCACACGCGAGCGGCTCAACGACGAGCTGCTCGGGCTGTTCCAGCGCAAGGGTTTCGGCGCCCTGTTCATCACCCATTCGATCGTCGAGGCGGCGTTCCTGTCGACGCGCGTGATGGTGATGTCGCAGCGGCCGGGTCGGGTGATCGCCTCGTTCGGCGTGCCGTTCCCGTACCCCCGCTCCCACGACCTGCGTTTCGAGGCTGCCTTCGGGGAGCTCGCCGGCGAGGTCAGCCACGCCCTCCGTGGAGCCCATGCATGACGATCGATCTGGAGGTCCAGCAGGCGGAACTGGCCGCCGAGGCCGCCCCGTCGACCGTCACGCCGAGCGGACGCTTCCGCTGGGGCGTCGTGATCGGCCCGCTCGTCACGCTGGCGCTGTTCGTCGTGCTGTGGGAGTACATGCACCGCGACGGCATGCGCCGGTTCTTCGACAAGCCCGGCTTCCTCGTGCCGTCGCCTGTCACGGTGATCGACCAGTCGTTCCTCGACGCCACCGTCCGCAGCCAGATGATCAAGGGCTTCGGCTGGACCGCGTTCGCCGCCTTCATCGGCCTGACGATCTCGATCGTCATCGGTGTCACGATCGCCGTGCTGATGGCCCAGGCGGAGTGGATCGAGCGCTCGATGTACCCCTACCTCGTCGCCCTCCAGGCGATCCCGGTGCTGGCGGTCGTGCCGCTGATCGGGTCGGTCTTCGGCGGTGGCCTGGGATCACGCATCTTCGTCTGCGTGATGATCTCGCTCTTCCCGATCGTCACGGCCACGCTGTTCGGCCTCACGTCGGTCGACTCCGCCCAACACGACCTGTTCACGTTGCGCGGTGCATCGCGCGGGACGCGGCTGTGGAGGCTGCAGTTCCCCGCCGCGATGCCGGCGATCTTCACCGGGTTCCGCATCTCGGCTGGATTGGCGGTGGTCGGCGCCGTCGTCGGCGAGCAGTTCTTCCGCGAGGGCGACAAGCCCGGCATCGGCGTGGTCATCGAGCAGTTCCGGCAGAAGGCCCGGTTCCCGCAGGTCTACGGCGGTCTGCTGGTGACCGCGGTCCTGGGCATAGGCGTGTTCCTGCTCTTCGGGTTGCTCAGCAAGGCAGTCGTCGGCAAGTGGTACGAGCCCTCGCGCCGGTCGACCTGAGACACCGAGCCGATTCCTCCCCCATCAGCGTGAACATCCGAGCAAGGAACAAGGAGCGACCATGCAACACCGACGCCGCAGCACCACCCTTGCGGCACTGGCCCTCGGCGCCTCGTTGGCGCTCGCCGCATGCGGCGACGACGACGACAACGCGACCGCCACCACCGCGGCGCCCGCGACCACCAGCGGGGGATCGACCACGAGCAGCGGCTCCGGCGGGGGCGCGACCGTCGATCTCACAGGGATCTGCCCGGACACCATCAACATCCAGACCGACTGGATGCCCGAGGGCGAGCACGGCTTCCTGTACCAGATGATCGGCGACGGCTACACGATCGATTCGAGCAAGGCCGTGGTCACCGGGCCATTGATCGACGCCACCGGCCACGACACCGGCGTCAAGTTCTCCGTCCACTCCGGCGGGGCGGCGCAGAACTTCTCGCCGGTCACCCAGATCATGTACCAGAACGACGACCTGCTCCTCGGGTACGTGTACACCGACGAGGCGATCCAGTTCTCCGGCACGTTCCCGACGGTGGCCATCGAGTCCGGGTACGAGAAGAACCCGCAGATGATCATGTGGGACCCGGCCACCTACCCTGACGTCACCGGCATCGCCGATCTCGGCAAGAAGGGCGTCAAGATCCGCTACTTCGGCGGCGCCGCGTACATGGACTTCCTCACCGGCAGCGGCGTGCTGAGCAAGAGCCAGGTCGACGGCTCCTACACCGGTGACCCGTCGCTGTTCGTCGCCGACGAGGGCAAGTCGGCGCAGCAGGGCTTCGGCTCGGCCGAGCCGTACCTCTACGAGCACGAGATCAAGGACTGGATGAAGCCGGTCAAGTACCAGTACATCAACGACGTCGGCTGGAAGAACTACGCCGAATCGATCGCCACCAAGCCGGAGAACATCACCAAGTACAAGGACTGCTTCACCAAGCTGGTGCCAATCATCCAGCAGGCGAGCATCGACTACATCGACTCGCCGGACCGGACCAACGCGATCATCCTCGACGCCGTCGGCAAGTTCGGCCAGGCGTTCGGATGGACGTACACGCCCGGCACCGCGCAGTACGCCGTCGAGACGATCAAGAAGGACGGCCTGGTGGCCAACGGACCGGACGGCGTGATGGGCAAGTTCGACACGCAGCGGGTCAACGACCTGATCAAGATCGCTGTGCCGATCTACACCGCCCAGGGCGCCAAGCCCAAGGAGGGCGTCACCGCCGACGACATCGTCACCAACCAGTTCATCGACGAATCGATCGGCATCAAGTAGCGGCCTACCCTCGCGGCCATGACCGCTGACCGACCCGTCGACATCAAGCCCCGCTCCCGTGACGTCACCGACGGCAAGACCAAGGCCGGGGCGCGGGCGATGCTGCGGGCGGTCGGGCTCACCGACGACGACTGGGACAAGCCCCAGGTCGGGATCGCCAACTCCTGGAACGAGATCACGCCGTGCAACATGACGCTGCGGTCGTTGGCCGAGGACGTCAGGGCGGGGATCCGGGAGGCCGGCGGGGTTGCCCTGGAGTTCGGCACGATCACGGTGTCCGACGCCATCTCGATGGGCAACGAGGGGATGCGCGCCTCGCTGGTCAGCCGCGATCTGATCTGCGACTCGGTGGAGACGGTCGTGTTCGCCGAGCGCCTCGACGGCTTCGTCGGGATGGCGGGGTGCGACAAGTCGATGCCGGCGATGCTGATGGCGTCGGCCCGGCTCGACCTGCCGAGCATCCTCGTCTACAACGGCTCGATCATGCCCGGCGAGTACCAGGGTCGGGCGCTCGACGTCGTGAGCGTGTTCGAGGCGATCGGCGCCAACGCGTCGGGCACGTTGAGCGACGACGACCTGCGGGAGATCGAGCGCCGCGCCTGCCCAGGTGAGGGGGCGTGCGGGGGGATGTTCACCGCCAACACGATGAGCTCGATCGGCGAGGGGTTGGGGATGAGCCTGCCCGGGTCGGCGTCCCCGGCGGCGATCGATCCCCGCCGCCACCCGGACGCCAAGGGGGCGGGCGCCGCCGTCGTGCACATGCTCGAGCTCGGCATCACGCCGCGGATGATCATGACCAAGCCGGCGTTCGAGAACGCGATCGCGCTGACCTCGGCGCTCGGGGGTTCGACCAACGCGGTGCTGCACCTGCTGGCGATCGCCTACGAGGCCGGCGTCGCCCTCGAGCTCGACGACTTCAACCGGGTCGCCGCGCGGGTGCCGCACATCGCCGACATGAAGCCCGGCGGGAAGTTCCACATGATCGACCTCGACGGGGTCGGAGGCGTCCCGGTGGTGCTCAAGCACCTCCTCGACGCCGGCTTGCTGCACGGCGACTGTCTCACCGTCACCGGCAAGACGATGGCCGAGAACCTCGCCGCGATCGACCCGCCGCGACCTGACGGCGTGGTGGTCCACCCCGTCGACGCGCCGATCCACCAGGAGGGCGGGATCAACATCCTGCGCGGCTCGTTGGCGCCGCGGGGGTCGGTGGTCAAGGTCGCCGGGCTCTCCGCCGAGCAGCAGACGTTCGAGGGCCCGGCCCGCGTGTTCGACGACGAGGACGGAGCGATGGCCGCGATCCTCGAGGGCTCGATCCGCCCCGGCGATGTGATCGTGATCCGCTACGAGGGCCCGAAGGGCGGGCCGGGGATGCGCGAGATGCTCGCCGTCACCGGGGCGCTCAAGGGCGCCGGGCGCGGCGCCGACTGCGCGCTGATCACCGACGGCCGCTTCTCCGGCGGCACGTGGGGCTTCTGCATCGGCCACGTCGCGCCGGAGGCCGTCGACGGCGGCCCGATCGCGCTCGTGCGCGACGGGGACCGCATCCGCATCGACGTCCCCACCAAGTCGCTCGACCTGGTCGTCGACGACGCCGAGCTCGCCCGTCGCCGTCAAGACTGGACGCCGAACGCCCCGCGCTACACGCGCGGCGTCCTCGGCAAGTACGCCAAGTTGGTACGGGGCGCGGAGACCGGCGCGATCACCAATACCTGACGCTTTGTGTCACCGCATACGTCCCCGGGGACGCATGCGGTGACACAGAACGTGTCAGTAGCGGTCGCGGCGGGGAGCGCCGCCACGGTCGCCGCCGCCGCGCGGGGCGCGGGGGCGGGCTTCGTTCACCGTGATCGAGCGGCCACCCATGGCCGCGCCGGTCAGCTCGTCGATGGCCTTGCGGCCGTCCTCGTCGCTCATCTCCACGAAGCCGAAGCCCCGCGAGCGACCCGTCTCGCGATCCGTGATGACCTGAGCGGAGGTGACGACGCCGACGCGACCGAACAGGTTCGCGAGGTCGTCAGAAGTAGTCGAGTAGGGCAGGTTGCCCACGTACAGGTTGATGGCGGTCCCTCCGTCTCAGCGATCCGCCTCCAGTGGCGGCCGCCCGGAGCGTATCTCGTGATGGGGCCGGGTCGTCGCTGTTGCGACGACCCGCCAGCCGAGCAGGAACAGCCCGAGGAAGGCGGCGGCGACGAGCACGAACGTGAACGCCGTGCTGCGATCCCAGGCGAACCAGCGCAGCAGCACCCCGACGACCATCGTCGCCAGCCACACGTCGACGCCGGCCCGGATCGACCGCGGCCGGGCATGGAGGCGTGGCGACAGCACCCACCCGACGGCGAGCCCGATGAGGAACGGGGCGGCGACGTTCAACGTCGAGCTGGCGCCGCTGGCCTCGTCGTGGGAGCGGCGGCCGAGCACGACGAACAGCAGCACGCAGGCGACATCGGCGGCGAGCGCGCCGAGCACTGCTCGGCGATGACGGTTCACGGCCGTCCGACCGTCACCGTGACGACGGCGTTGAAGTCCGGCACCCGACTCGTCGGCTCCCGATGGGCAGCACCGGCGGCGAGCAGCACGTTGCCCTCCGGCCAGTGCACCTGCAACGTGCGCGCCGGCAGGCGCACCAGCTTGGCCCGCCCGTCGAAGCTGCCGGCGGCACTGGTGAGCGTGATCGGGTCACCCTCGGCGATACCGAGCATGCCGGCGTCGTGCTCGTCGATGTACACCGCGTCGCGCCCGGCACCCGTCAGCGGGTCGGTGTCGGCGTGCACCATCGAGTTGAACTGCTTGCCCCGACGCGTCGACACGTACCACTCGTCGGCGCCGAGCTCGGTGGGAGCGCGGTCGAGCACCGAGAACCGGGCCCGACCCGACGGCGTGGGGAACCGCCCACCCGGGCACAGGTGCCGCCCGCCGTACTGCACGGCGTCGCCAACCTGCTCGAGCTCCTCGACACCGGCATACATCGGGACGAGGTCGGCGATCTCCTCGCGCAGGGCCCGGTTGTCGATCCAATCGAAGCGGTCGGCGAGGTCGGGACGCACGCGCGCCGCCAGGTCGGCGAAGATCCGCCACTCGCTGCGCGCCTCGCCGGGCGGGTCGGCGACCTGCGGGCTGTAGGCGATCTGGCGCTCGGTCGTCGTGCTCGTGCCGCCCCCTTCCTGCTCGTAGCGGGTGGCCGCCGGCAGCAGGATCACGTCGTCGCCGTCGACGAACATCTGCGACGTCAGGACGATGTCCTGGTGCACGCGCAACGAGACGCGTCCGAGGGCGGCGCCGACGCGCGGTGGGTCGGGCAGCACCTCGAGCAGGTTGGAGCCGTCGACGAACAGCACGCTGAGGTCGCCGCGCTCGGCGGCTTCGATCATCTCGGGCGCGGTCAGCCCGACCTCGCCGGGCACCTCGAACCCCCACCGCTTGGCCCAGATCTCGGCGTGCTCGGCGTCGACCGGCTCGCCGCCCGGGAACGCCGTTGCATATGCACCCATCTCGGCACCGCCTTGGACACCGGAGTGGCCACGGATCGGCATCAGCCCGGCGCCGTCACGCCCCACGTTGCCGCGAGCGAGGCCGACGTTGACGATCGCCCGCACGCCGTCCACGCCATGGGTGTGCTGGGTGATGCCCATGCTCCAGACGAGGACCGCCGCCTTGGCGCCCGCGTAGAGATCGACGAAGCGCTCGAACGTCGACTCGTCCACGCCGGCCGCGTCGAGCAGAGCCTGGCGGTCGAGCGTGGCGACGTGGGCGGCGAGGTCGTCCCACCCCTCGGTATGGGCGCCGATCCAGTGGTGGTCGATGTCATCACGCTCGATAAGTCGGTGGAGGACCGCGTTGGCCAGGGCCACGTCGCCCTCCGGGCGGACCGGCACGTGGAGGTCGCACAGCTTCGTGCCGAACAACGCCGACTCCACGTTCGACGGCACCCAGTAACGCTCCAACCCAGGTTCGAGGAAGGGGTTGACGACCACGACCCGGGCACCGCGCTTGCGGGCGAGATAGAGGTACTTGGTGAAGACCGGTTGGTTGTTGGCGACGTTGGTGCCCCACAGCACGATGAGATCGGCCTCGAGCACGTCCTGCATCGAGCAGGTGCTGGCGGCGACCCCGATCGTCTGGCGCAGCCCGACCGTCGACGGGGCGTGACAGATGCGGGCCGCGGAGTCGATGCTCGCCACCGCCATCGCCCGCGACGCCTTCGCCGCCGCGTAGTACACCTCGTTGGTGAGGCCCCGGCTGGTGAGGTAGATGGCCGTGCGCTCGCCACCGGCCCTGCGGATCGCGCCGGCGAGTACGTCGAGCGCCTCGTCCCACGTGATGCGGCGGAAGCCGAGCTCACCGCGCCGCCGGCGCATCGGGTGGGCCAGCCGCCCGAGCTCGCGCAGGTCGGTCGACGACAGGTTGCGCAGCGACGACACGTCGCCGAGCACGGTGTGGTCGAACGGCTCGGCGCAGTTGACCTCGAGCAGCCGCAGGCGGGTCATGCACAGGTGGACGCCGTCGAGCGTCCAGTCGTGGAGGCCGGCGACGCCGAGGGCGCACCCGTCGCACACGCCTTTCGTGAGGATCTTCCACGCCTTGCGCCCGTTGCCCTTCACCGCCCACGCGACCTTGGCCATCTCCGTGTAGTGGTTCGGCTTCTGGTAGCCGATCCCGTTCGGCGACAGCGACACCCAGTCCCGCGGCAGCTTCACGGCCACTTCAGTCCGCCGCCAGGAAGCCGCCCAACGCCCCCTTGTAGAACACGAGCGGGGTGTGGGGGTCGGCGTGGTGGTCGAGATCGACGACCCGCCCGACGACCATGAAGTGGTCACCGAGCTCGAACGTGTGCTCGACCACGCAGTCGATCCAGGCGCCGATCCCCTCGATCAGCGGGCAGCCGGTGGGTGAGTGGGTCCACGTGACGCTGTCGAAGCGGTCGTCACCGACGCCGCTCTTGGCGAAGCGCCAACACAGGTCGGCCTGGTCGTCGCGCAGGATGTTGACGCAGAACTTGCCGGCCGGCGCCATCGCCTGCCACGTGTCGCTGCCGATCTGGGGCAGGAACCCGACGAGCGGCGGGTCGAGCGACACCGACGTGAACGAGCCAATCGTGAACCCGGCCGGCACGTCGCCGGCCCAGCCGGTGACGATGGTGACACCGGTCGGGAAGTGCCCCAGCACCCGGCGGTACTGCGCCGAGTCGAACGGGACGTCGGTCTGGCTCATCGAGGTCGATGGTAGGTGGCGCGCGACACTTCGTCTCGTGCAGCGCGGCAAGCCTGAGCTGCGGAGGGCGATGCGCGAGGTCAGGCGGGCGATCGCCGCCGACCCGGTCGACCGGCTCGAACGGTCGGCCCGCATCTGGGCGCGCATCGTGGACGTGACCGGGCTCGCCGCGCCGCGCCGGGTGTTGCTCTTCGAGGGCTTGCCGACCGAGCCGGAGACGACGGCGTGGTTCACCTGGTGCCGCGAGCACGACGTCGAGGTGTTCGCCCCGGCCGTCGACGGGCCCGACCTACGCGTCGAGCCGGGTGACGTCGACCCGGTCCAGCTCGACGTCGTGGTGGTACCGGGACTGGCGTTCACCGCCGACGGTCGGCGACTCGGTCAGGGCGGCGGGCACTACGACCGGTTCCTCACGCGGCTCCGGCCCGCCTGCCTCACTGTCGGGGCGGCATTCGCCGAGCAGCTCGTCGACGACCTGCCGACCGACGCCCACGACGTCCGCCTCGACTTGGTGGTGACCGACGGCTGATCTCCCAACTTTCCGGGGAAACGGACGCAGAGCGTCCGCCACACCGGAAAGTTGGCGGGAATCAGGGGATCAGGCCAGCGGGAACGTCGTCCCGGTCAGTCGCTCGGACTGCCGCCAGAGGGCGGCGGCGGTGTCGGCGTCCCTCGCCGCAGCGCTGCGCGACACGAGGCGGGGGTACCCGCGCATCTCCTGGAAGCCGTCGGGCCCGACGTAGCTGTCGCCGGGGATGTCCTGGGTCGCCGCGTACAGGGTCGGCAGCGCGCCCTGGGCGTCGCTCTGAGCGAACAGTGCGTTGCCGACGCCCAGCATCATGTTCATCACCGGGTTGCCGCTGTGCGACTGGAGGTTGGTGGCGGCGTAGCCGGGGTGAGCGGCCAACGCTCGGACCGGGGAGCCGGCCGCGCTCAGCCGCCGCTGCAGTTCCGACGTGAACAGCAGGTTGGCAAGCTTGGACTGCCCGTAGGCGCCCCACGGGTCGTAACGGCGGCGCTCCCAGTTGAGGTCGTCGAGGTCGATCCGACCCATCCGGTGGGCACCGGATGAGATGGTGACGACGCGGTCGGTGATGTGCGGCAGCAGCAGGTTGGTGAAGGCGAAGTGGCCGAGGTGGTTGGTGGCGAACTGCAGCTCGTAGCCGTCGGCGCTGCGCTGGTGCGGGACTGCCATCACGCCGGCGTTGTTGATCAGGACGTCGAGGTCGTCGTCCCACTCGTCGGCGAAGCGGCGGACCGACGAGAGGTCGGCGAGGTCGAGCTCGCGGACCTCGAAGGACCCCTCGAACGAGGACGCCGCCTTCTCCCCGCGCTTGATGTCGCGCACCGCCAGCGCGACGTCGGCGCCAGCTCGCACCAGCTCCCGCGCCGTGACCAGCCCGATCCCGCTGTTGGCGCCGGTGACGACGATGGTGCGGCCGTGGAGGTCGGGCAGGTCGGCGGCGGTCCAGCGGGCGCTCACGATCGTGGAGCGTAGGACCACTGCTTGCTCCGCTGAACATCGACCCGATCAGGGTGCGCGAGCATGCCGGTGGACAACAGCATTTGACCGCGATCGAACGCAGCGCAGCACGGGGGGACGGTGCATGAGTGACGGATCCACGCCGGCATCGGAGCCGGTGGAGAAGAGCCCGCCTTTGATCTACCTGGTCGCCGAGGGGCGGGCCCCGTTGGAGGCGGCGACGCTCCTGCCGGCGCTGCCGATGCTGATGCGGGCGCCGCGCGGCGACGGCCACCACGTCGTGGCGATCCCGCCGTTCGGCGCCGGCGACGCCTTCACGACGGTGCTGCGGTTCTACCTCGGTCGGCTCGGCTACACCGTCCACCGCTGGGGGCGGGCCGAGATCCTCGCCCTCCACCGCCTCAACACCGTCGCCGTCAGGCGGCTGCGGGAGGTGGCGGCGGAGTCGGGTGGCGAGGTCAGCCTGATCGGCCACAGCCTCGGCGGGATCTACGCCCGCGAGGTCGCCCGCGCCGCGCCCGAGCACGTCCGTCGCGTGATCACCGTCGGCAGCCCGTTCGGCGGGGACCTCAAGTCCAACGTGGTGTGGCCGATGTACGAGTCGGTCACCGGCACCCGCATCAAGAGCATCCCGAAGAAGACGCTGGCCGAGATGAACGACCCGCTGCCGATGCCGTCGACGGCGATCTACTCACGCAGCGACGGCGTCGTCAACTGGTACTCGTGCATCGACCGGGAGGCGCCCGACGCCGAGAACATCGAAGTGCCGGGCAGCCACATCGGGCTGCTGCACAACCCCGCCGCGCTCTACGTCATCGCCGACCGCCTCGCCCAGCCGTCCGGCACGCACGAGCCGTTCCAGGCGCCAGCCTGGTTGCGCCTGTTCGCCCGTCCCGGAGCGTGGCGGAAACCGAGGACGGTGCACCGATGAGCGAGCACCCGCGCGAGCCGTCTGTGTCACCGCACATGTCCTCGGCGACTCCTGCGGTGGCACAAACGCCGGAGGTGCGCCGATGAGCCGCATGCGGGCGATGGACGCAGCGTTCCTGGCGATGGAGCGCCCGGCGGCGCCGCGCCACCTCGGCAGCCTCACGATCTACGCGCCCGGGCCGGACGGCCCGCTCACCTTCGAGACGCTGCGCGCTCGCCTGGAGCAGCGCCTGCCGCTGATCGAGTCGGCCCGGCGGGTCGTGGTCCAGGCACCGCTCGGCCTCGGCCGCCCGTCGTGGGGTCCGGTACGTGGTTTCGACCTCGAGTTCCACCTCCGCCGCAACGCGATCGCCGAGTCCGACGGCCCCGACGCCCTCGCCGAGATGGTCGCCGACATCCACGCCTGGCCGCTCGACCGTTCGCGGCCGCTGTGGGAGCTGTGGTTCATCGAGGGTCTGCCGGACGACCGCGTCGCGCTGTACGCCAAGGTGCACATGGCCGCCCTCGACGAGGTGACCGGCGCCGAGGTGATGACCGCGCTCCTCGACACCGATCCCGCCGGTACCCACCAGGCCCAGCAGGCGCCGCAACCCGACGGCGAGCGGAGCAGCCGGCTCGACCGTCTGATCACGCCCGTCGAGCAGCTGCGCTACGCGATCGGCTTTCCCGCCCGGCTGGCCGACCGCACCATGCGCGACCTCCGCGCTCAGCTGTCCACGGTCGGCGAAACGATCGCCGAGACGGTGCAGCGCACGCCCGGTCTGGAGTCGCTGGCCCGGCTCCTGCCACCGCCGTCCGACGACGAGGTCGTCGACTACACGGGGCGGGCGCCGAGGGTGTCCTGGAACGATCCCGTCACCGCACACCGCCGCTTCGCCACGGCCCGTCTCCCGCTCGACCGGATCATCGCCGTCAAGCGGGCGGCCGGCACGACCGTCAACGACGTCGTGGTCACCGTGTGCGCCGGCGCCCTGCGCCACTGGCTGGAGCAGCACGACGAGCTGCCGGGATCGCCGCTGGTGGCGCTGGTGCCGATGCTCGTCGGGACAGACGGCAACCACTCCCACGTCGCCGGTCTCGTCGTGCCGCTGCCGACCAACCTGGCCGATCCCGAGCAGCGCCTGCGCCGGGCGAGCCAGTCGCTGAGCGACGCCAAGAAGGACCGCCCCGCCGTGCCGGCGTCGGTGATGCAAGACGTATCGATGTTCGCCCCGCCCGCCGTCGCCGCCCTCGCCGGCCGGCTCGTCGGTGCGATGCCGAATCGCGCCTTCGCCAGCCCGACGGTGAACCTGGCGATCAGCAACGTCCCGGGCTCGCGCCAGCAGATGTACCTCGCCGGCCACAAGCTCGAGGTCAGCTACCCGGTACTCACGATCAACGAGCTGACACCCCTGCACATCGGGCTGCAGTCGGGACTTGACGCGATCGGCATCGGAGGGCTCGCCTGCCGTGACACGATGGTGGACCTCGACGCATTGCTCGAACGGATGCCGGTCGAGCTCGAGCTTCTCGAGCGGGCCACCGGCGTCCGCAAGGCGCGTGCCAAGAAAGGGAGGACACGATGAACGATCGTTCCCGGCACCGCCCGCCAGCCGCACCGCGGGCGGCGGCCCTGTTCGACCTCGACCGCACCCTGCTCGCCGGCTCCTCGGCGCCGGCGTTCGGGCGGGCGCTCGCCGATGTCGGCATCGGCCCCCGCCGGATCCCCGGGGCCGAGGCGGTCGCGGCGTCCTACCAGGCGCTGGGTGAGACACCGCTCACCGCGGCCGCGGCCCAGGTGGCGGCCCGGGCGACGTCGGGCTGGTCCGTCGACCTCGTGCGCAAGGCGGCGAACGCAGCCGCCGACGAGCTGATGACGATGGTCCAGCCATACGCCCCGGGTGTCATCGAGGAGCACCGGGAGGCGGGACGAGTCCTGGCCCTGGTGACCACCAGCCCCGAGTCCCTGGTGGCCGCGTTCGCCGATCGGCTGGGCATGGACGCGGTGATCGCCACGCGCTGGGCGACGAAGGGTGGCACCTACACGGGCGAGCTCGACGGGCCGGTCGTCTGGGGTAGGGGCAAGCTCGAGGCGGTCCGTGAGTGGGCCGGAGACGAGCGCATCGACCTGCGCAGCTCCTTCGCGTACAGCGACAGCTACTTCGACGCCCCGCTGCTCGCCGCCGTCGGCCATGCCGTCGCCGTCAACCCCGACCTCCGCCTGGCCGCGCTCGCCCGCCTGCAGGGCTGGCCGATCCGCCACTTCGACCTGCCCGAAGGCGTGCCAAAGATCGCCGGGCGCGAGCTCCAGGCGTGGGGCCGTCTGCTGGCCGGGCCCGGGACCCTGCCCAACGTGCGCCTCGACGTCGAGGGCGTCGAGAAGATCCCGCGTACCGGTCCTGTCATCGCCGTGTTCAACCACCGCAGCTACTTCGACGCCCCGGTCATCGGGTACGTGCTCAGCCAGACCGGTCGCACGTTCCGCTTCCTGGGGAAGAAGGAGGTGTTCGACGTCCCGATCGTCGGTGCCTTCGCCAGGATGGGTGGGGGGATCCGCGTCAACCGCTCGTCGGGCTCCGACGAGCCGTTGGAGGCGGCGATCAAGGTGCTGCGCGCCGGCGAGGCGATCTCGATGGCGCCGGAGGGCACGATCCCGCGCGGCCCGGCGTTCTACGCCACCGAGCTGAAGGGCCGCTGGGGCGCCGCCCGCTTGGCTGCGGCCACCCACGCCCCGGTCATCCCGATCGGCCTCTGGGGTACCGAGAAGGTGTGGCCGCGCAACGCCCGCCTGCCCCGGTTGCGGCTCGACGAACGCCCCGAGATCCGGGTGCGCGTCGGCGACCCGGTGCCGCTCACCTACCGCAGCCCGGACGCCGACACCAAGCGGATCATGAGCGCGCTGATGGATCTGCTGCCGCCCGAGGCGCGCATCCCGAAGACGCCGACGGCCGAGGAGCTCGTCGCCACGTACCCGCCCGGCTACCGCGGCGACCCCACGCGTGAGCTCGACCGCCGCCCGGGCACCGACACCTGACCCGATCGGGAGATCGGCGTCAGGTGTCATCTTGAATGACACCTGACCGATCGAGAGGAGGCCTCCGATGGCCGAGACCGCAACGACTCGCCCGATGCGCGAGCAGCGCTTCGAGCGCCGGATGTCCGACGCCGAAGCCCTGATGTGGAACGTGGAGAAGGATCCGTGGCTCAACCCCAACGGCGGGGCGATCTCGGTCCTCGACCGGCCGCTCGATGTCGACCACTTCCGCGGCCAGCTGGCGGCCGCCGTCGCCGCCGTGCCGCGGTTGATGGAGCGCGTCGTCGGTGGGTTCGGCCGCTTCGGCCCGCCGGTGTGGCGGCCCGACCCCGAGTTCGACCTCGACTACCACGTGCGCGTGATCTCGCTGCCGCCACCGGGCACGATCCGCCAGCTGCTCGACACGTGCACCGACCTCTACCAGGACCCGTACGACCGGACTCGGCCGCTGTGGATGATGTTCATCATCGAGGGGCTGGAGGGCGGACGGGCGGCAACGTTCCAGAAGCTCCACCACGCCGTCGCCGACGGCACCGGCGCGGCCAGGCTCGCCGAGCTGTGGATCCAGCCGACCCGGAACGCGCCGAACCCGCCCGACGTCGACCTCGACGCCGTGGTCGCCGAAGCGGTGAGCGCCGACGCGACCGAGCATGGCCGCCCGTCGATCCTCGAGTCCGTGCTCGGCACGGCCACCCACCTCGCCCGTCGGCAGGCCGGCATCAGCCGGCGCATCGCCGGCGAGATGGCGTTGTGGGGGGCCGACCCGCTGCGCGCTCGCGACCTCGTCAGCTCGGCGGTCAAGACGGTGGGCCAGGTGCGCAACCAGATCACGGGTCGCAGCGACGAGCCCGAGCCGCTCGCCGACGAGGGTCCCCAGCTGCCCGGCGGATCGCCGCTGTGGCGCAACCGCTCGCGGCACCGTCACCTCGAGGTCATCTCGTTCCCCCTCGACCAGGCGCTGGCGTCGGCGAAGGGTCTCGGCGGCTCGCTCAACGACTGGTTCCTCACCGGGATCGTCAACGGCGCCGTCGCCTACCACGACGAGCGCGGCGTCCCGCTGCGCACGCTGAACACGAGCTTCGTGGTCAGCACGAGGGCGGACAAGGCGATCGGTGGCAACTCGTTCACGCCGAGCCGGTTCAGCGCGCCGGCCGGCCCGATGGACCCGATCGACCGGTTCAAGGCGCTCAGCGAGGCGATGGCCGAGAAGCGCTCCCAGGTGTCGGGCGGTGGGTTGCTCAACGGGCTCGCCGGCGTCGTCAACCTGTTGCCGACCTCGCTCGTCACCAGCGTCGCCCGCTCGCAAGCGGCGAAGATGGACTTCGCCACGTCCAACCTGCGCAGCTCGAAGCGTCCGTACTACATGTCCGGGGCCCGGGTCGACGAGGCCTTCGCCTTCGGACCGCTGGCCGGGACAGCCTTCAACCTCACGGCGATCTCCTACGCCGGGACGTTCTCGATGGGGCTGTTCATGGACCCGGTGGCGGTCGACGAGCCGGAGAGCCTGCGTGACCACGCCGAGGCGGCGTATCAGGAGCTGATCGACCTGGGGACGGCCCGATGAGCAAGCGAGTCTTCGAGCGAGCGAATCAGCGTTACGGCGCCGAAGGCTCACTGGTGCAGCGGCCACGGACCGAGGGTGACCTCCTCCACATTCGGCCGGTGCACCAGTGAGCAAGCGGGTCGAGCGGGCCGATGTGGTGGTGCTGGGCACCGGTGCCGCCGGGCTCACCGCGTCGATCGCGGCCCACGAGGGCGGGGCCTCCGTCACCGTGTTCGAGAAGGCCGACAAGGTCGGCGGCACGACGGCGTGGTCCGGTGGGCAGGTGTGGATCCCGAACAACCCGCACATGTCCGAGGTCGGCGTCGCCGACAGCCCCGACCGGGCGATCACCTACATCATGTCGCTGTCGCGGGACATGCTCGAGCAGCGTCTCGTCGAGGCCTACGTCGACGCCGGCCCGGAGATGGTCGAGCTGCTCGAGGCCAAGACGCCGGTGCAGTTCTACGCCGTCGCCGGAATGCCCGACTACCACCCGGAGCACCCCGGCGCCAGCCCCACCGGCGGTCGCACGCTGGAGTGCCCGATCTACCCGTTCGACGAGCTAGGCGAGTGGGCCGACCGGGTCACGCCGTCCCCGTACTTCCCCGAGCCGCACATCACGATGAGCGAGACCCCGCTCGGCAAGGCCGTCCCCGAGCCACCGT
Organism: uncultured Acidimicrobiia bacterium; assembly: GCA_963841465.1. Classification (GTDB taxonomy): domain Bacteria; phylum Actinomycetota; class Acidimicrobiia; order Acidimicrobiales; family Ilumatobacteraceae; genus JALZMG01. Next base: position 318,278 of record CAWJCQ010000003.1, read on the forward strand.
CGAGGGAGGAGCTGGCGCGGCGGCGGGTGCGCAACGAGCGCGGCTGCGGGCAGGCCCTCGCCGGCCGTTTGCTGCGGGCCTGTCTCGACCGCGGCATCGAGCCGCGGACGTCGTGCGCGGGACGCCGCCTGATCGTGGAGCACGGCGCCGTCACCGGCGTCGAGGTCGACACGCCCGACGGGCCGATCGAGTTGTCGGCGACGAAGGGAGTCGTACTGGCGTCCGGCGGCTTCGAATGGAACCAGGACCTGTGCCGGACGTTCCTGCGCGGCCCGATGACCCAGCCGGTGTCGATCGAAACGAGCACGGGAGACGGCCTGCTGATGGCGATGCGCGCCGGGGCGATGATCGCCAACATGCGCGAGGCCTGGTGGATCCCCGTCGGGCTGGTGCCGATCGAGGAGAACCCGATGGGCCGGATCCTCGTCAATGGTCAGCGCACGCTGCCGCACTCGATCATGGTCAATCGCCGCGGGCGCCGCTTCACCAACGAGGCCGCCAACTACAACGCGTTCGGCGCCGCCTTCCACGTCGAGGATGTGTCCCGCTTCGAGTACGCCAACATCCCCTGCTGGCTGCTGTTCGACCAGACCTACGTCGAGCGCTACGGCTTCCGCGTCATGGCTGGCGGTCACGGCGGCGACGTGCCCGACTGGCTCCCGCGCGGCGACACGCCCGCCGAGCTGGCGGCGGCGGTCGGGATCGACGGGGAGGAGCTGGAGCGCTCGATCGCCCGGTGGAACGAGCACTGCGCCGAGGGCCACGATCCGGACTTCGGTCGCGGCGACAGCGCATTCGACCGCTGGTGGGGAGACCCGTACCGCAAGGGCCAGCGCGACGCCACCCTCGGGCCGCTCGAGCGTGGCCCGTACTACGCGTTCGAGATCCACAGCGGCGCGCTCGGCACCAAGGGCGGTCCGCGTGTCGATCCCGACGCGCGGGTGCTCGACCTCGACGGTGATCCGATCCCCGGGCTCTACGCCGCCGGCAACGTGATGGGCTCCCCGTTCGGGATGACCTACGGTGGTCCGGGCGGCACGCTCGGCCCGGGGATGGTGTTCGGCTACCTAGCCGGGCGCCACGCCGCCGCACGCTGAGCACTCGGGTGCGCTGCGTCCGAGGGTGGTTGTCGTCTCACGGGGGAACGGGTGAAGACGCGCTCGAGGAGTCCCGCCGCCCGTGACCGAGGCGACGACGACCTCGCCGCGGAATGCACCGGGCCTGCGGATCGGCTGGATCGTCAATGGGGCGGCGTCGCTTGCTCGGATCGGCGCCGACACGCGCGACGCCGAAGAACTGCGCCAGAAGAAGGCGCTCCTCGTTCTGATCGCGATCCTGATCCTGCCGGTCTCCGTCGTGTGGGGCAGTCTCTACCTCGGCTTCGGCGCGCTGGTGGGCGTCGTTCCGTTCGTCTACTTCGCTGTCTCACTGGGCTCGTTGGTGGTCTTCGCGCGAACCCGACACTTTCAGCTTCTCCTGGTCATGCAGCTCGTCGACATCCTGTTGACGACGACTGCCGGGCAGATCCTGCTCGGCGGGTTCCTGCCGTCCGGAGGAGTCGGGTTGTGGGGCATCCTGGCGCCGCTCGGAGCCCTCGTCTTTCTCGAGGTGCGCCAGGCTGTCGGCTGGTTCGGTGCCTTCCTCGTCGTCTTCGTGCTCACGGGGCTCGCCGGCGAGGTGTGGTTCTCGGATGCGGATCTCCCGGCTGCGTTCACGAGCACGATGCTGGCCTTGAACGTGATCGGGACCGCCTCGGTCGCCTTCACCCTCCTCGCTGCGTTCGCCCACCAGCGCAATGCGGCGCTGACCGCACTCCGAGCCGAGCAGGAGAAGTCTGAGCTCCTCCTCTTGAACATCCTGCCGCGCCCTATCGCCGAGCGACTCAAGGCCGCCACCCAACCGATCGCCGACGACTTCGCCGCCGCCTCGATCCTGTTCGCCGACGTCGTGGACTTCACCCCGCTCGCCCAGCGCCTCTCGCCGGCTCAGGTGGTCGGCATCCTCGATCGGCTCTTCTCTCGGTTCGACGTGCTCGTGGAGCGGCATGGGCTCGAGAAGATCAAGACGATCGGCGATTGCTACATGGCGGCTGCGGGCGTGCCGAACCCACGCCCGGACCACGCACGCAGGGCCGCGCTCCTCGCGCTGGACATGCGAGATGTGCTGGTGACCTCAGCGGTGGCCGGCGAGCCCGGGCTCGAGCTGAGGATCGGCATCAACTCCGGGCCGGTCGTCGCCGGGGTGATCGGCACGAAGCGCTTTCTCTACGATCTGTGGGGCGACGCCGTGAACACGGCGAGCCGGATGGAATCCGAAGGCACGCCCGGCGAGGTCCAGATCACACGCGCGACGTACGAGCTGTTGAAGGATGAGTTCGTGTGCCGGCGACGAGGAACGATCCTCGTCAAGGGCAAGGGCCCGATGGAGACCTGGTACCTCGTCGGGCCGCGCTCGGACGACCGGCAAACGGACAGAGGCGTTGACGCGGAGGGACCGGCGAGGCCGCCCAGCGTGTCGGCGATCACGACGAAACCCGGATCACGGCGGCGCCGTTGACCCGGTCGGCGGCAAGATCCTGGAGCGCGAGATCGGCCGAGGCCAGCGGGTAGGGCGTGGTCTCGATCTGCAGATCGATCGCCGCCGCCAGCCGCAGGAACTCCTCGCCATCGGCACGCGTGTTGGCGGTGACGCTGCGGAGTTGGCGGTCCTCGAAGAGGTGCTCGGCATAGTTCAGCGGCGGGATGTCGGTGAGGTGGATCCCGGCGACAGCCAGTGTCCCGCCGCGGTCGAGGGCGGCGAGCGCGGCCGGCACGATCTCGCCGGCCGGTGCGAACAGGATCGCCGCGTCGAGCGGCTCCGGCGGTCGGTCGACGGTGCCGCCCACCCACGACGCCCCGAGCCGGGTGGCCAGCTCACGGGCGGCCGCGGAGCGCGTCATCACCGCCACCTCGGCGCCCTCGGCGATCGCCACCTGGGCGGCGAGATGGGCGGAGGCGCCGAACCCGTAGATGCCAAGGCGCCCGCCCGGCGGCAGCTCGGTGCGGCGCAGCGCCCGGTAGCCGATGATGCCTGCGCACAGCAGCGGGGCGGCGTGCTCGTCGCTGAAGTGGTCGGGCAGGGCGTAGGCGTAGCGCTCGTCGACGACGGCGTGCTCGGCGTAGCCGCCGTCGGCGTCCCAGCCGGTGAACGCTGGGGTGAGGCAGAGGTTCTCGGCGCCGCGCCGGCAGAAGCGGCATCGCCCGCACGTCCGGCGCAGCCAGGCGATGCCGATGCGCTGGCCGAGCTCGAAGCATCGGGCCTCGGCGCCGAGGCGGTCGACGACGCCGACGATCTCGTGACCCGGAACCGTCGCCGGGTGGTGCGGCGGCAGGTCGCCCTCGGCGAGGTGGAGGTCGGTACGGCACACGCCGCACGTCAGCACGCGCACCCGGACCTCGTGACGCCCCGGCCGCCGCGGGGCCCGCTCGACGAGCTCGAGCGGGCCCTCGCCGATCGGCGCCGGCCGGCGCACGACCCACGCCTTCACACCACGAGCTTAAGAGGGCGCGCGGCCAGGCGGGCGAGTGCCGCTGCGCAGCGGCGGCGGCGAGCTCGGAAGGCGCGGCGAGCAGCTTGGCTGCGAGCCGAGCCCGAGCTACTAGCCGGGCGGGACGAACTGGCTGACGGTGAAGACCGCGCCGAGCGGATCGGCGAGCACGGTCGTGCGCATCCACATCGTGTCGACGGGGCCGGAGCGGTCGGTGGCGCCGAGGCCGACAGCGAAGGCGACGGCGTCGTCGCGGTTGGCGACGGTGAACGTCACGTGCCAGTGCGGCTGCTCGCCGGGGCCGAGCGGCGCCCGCCCGGCGACGACGTCGGCGAACCCTGGCGGGGCGCCGGCGCCGGCCTGGCGCTCGTGGATGCCGGGATCGACGGTCGCTGCGAGGTGTTCGCCGTAGCCCGGGCGCCGCCACATCGCCCCGTCGACGCCGGGCATCGCATCGGCCTCCCAGCCGAACAGCGTCCCGTAGAAGGTATCGGCGCCAGCCGGGTCGGGCGTGTGGAGGATGCTGAAGTTCCACGCCCCGGGCACGTTGGCGACCTGCGATCCGGGCCTCGCCCGCGGCTGCCACAGGCGGAGCTCGGCACCGGTGGGATCACCCACGGTGGCCCGCCGGCCGCCCGGCCCGGCCTCGACCGGCGGGTCGAGCACCCGCCCGCCGGCCGCCTCGGCGGCAGCGGCGACCTGGTCGGTGTCGTCGACGGCGACGTACGTGTTCCAGGCGCCGGAGCCGGGCATTCCGATCGCCCCGACGGTCTCGCCATCGAGGCTGGCGATGCGGTAGTGCTCGTCGACGCCGGGCGAAATGGTGTCGTCGAACGTCCAGCCGAACAGGGCGCCGTAGAAGCGGCAGGCCTCGTCGGGGTCGGTCGGCTCGAGATCGATCCAGCACGGCACGCCAGGGGGATAGGTCCGTTCCACGGCGAGGTGCTACCCCGGTTCGTCGAGCATCACCCGCACGCCGAGCAGGCGCACCGGGCGCAGCGGTCCGAAGCGCTCGAGCACGACCGCCGCCATCCGCGCCACCTCAGCGGGGTCTGTGGTCGGGCCGCCGGGGAGCTTGGCGATCTTCGAGCGGGTCCAGAACGTCGCCGTGCGAACCTTCACCGCGACGTGGGTGACCTGGCGACCGTCGGCGACCACGGACTCGGTGACCTCGACAGCGAGGCGCTGGACGTGCTCGGCGATGTCGTCGGCCACGGCGACGTCGGTGGTGAACGTCTCCTCCTTGCTGCGCGACTTGGCGACCCATGGCTCGGTGCGCAGCGGAAAGTCGTCGCCGCCGAGGCCGAGGATGCGCAGGTGCGGGCCGATCGTCGGACCGAAGTGGCGGGCGAGGGCCTCGTGGTCGGCGCGGGCGAGCTGCTCGACCGTGGCGATCCCCAAGTCGGCCAGCCGCGCCGCGGTGCGGTCGCCGATGCCCCACACCGCGGTCACCGGGCGGGGGCCCATCGTGGCGATCCACTCGCGGCGGGTGAGGCGGGCGACGCTGTCGGGCCGGCGGGCCTTGGCGGCGCGGGTGGCCGTCTTCGCCGTCAGCCGGGTGTCGCCGATGCCGATCGCGCACGTCAAGCCGGTGGTCGCCACCACCCGCTCCCTCACGGCACGGGCGAACGTCTCCGGGTCGTTGGTCGACACGCCCATGAACGCCTCGTCCCAGCCCCACACCTCGACTGCCGCGTCGAACGTGCGCAGGGTCGCCATCACCTCCGCCGACGCGGTGTCATAGGCGGGTCGATCCGACGGCAGGAACACCGCGCCTGGACAGAGCCGGACGGCCCGGCCGAGCGGCATGCCGGAGTGCACCCCGAACGCCCGCGCTTCATATGACGCCGTCGCCACGACCTGGCGCGGTCGCGTCGGGTCGCCGTCGCCGCCGACGATCACCGGCCGCCCCGCCAGCTCCGGCCGCCGCCGCACCTCGACGGCCGCCAGGAACTGATCCAGGTCGACGTGCAAGATCCAGGAGATCATCCGAGTGTTTCGACCGACCCGAGTGTCACGACTCGATTCTCCCGGGACGAAACACTCGGACGGGACGAAACACTCCGATGGTCAGACGTCGACCGCGTAGTACTCCCGGCCGAGGTGGGTGATCTGATCCTCGCCCATGATCCAGCGGAGGGTGTTCTTGAGCTTGGTGAGCTGGACGAAGAGGTCGTCCTCGGCGAGCAGGCCGGGCGCCGCCATCGGGCTCTTGTAGTAGAAGCTCAGCCACTCCTGGATCCCACCGAGCCCGGCCCGTTGGGCGAGGTCGGTGAACAGCACGAGGTCGAGCGCCAGCGGGGCGGCTAGGACCGAGTCGCGACAGAGGAAGTCGACCTTGATCTGCATCGGGTAACCGAGCCACCCGAAGATGTCGATGTTGTCCCAGCCTTCCTTGTTGTCGCCGCGCGGCGGGTAGTAGTTGATCCGCACCTTGTGGAAGATGTCGCCGTACAGTTCGGGGTAGCGCTCGGGCTGGAGGATGTGCTCGAGCACGCCGAGCTTGGACTCCTCCTTGGTCTTGAAGCTGTCGGGGTCGTCGAGCACCTCGCCGTCGCGATTGCCGAGGATGTTCGTCGAGTACCAGCCGCGCAGGCCCAGCATGCGTGCCTTGAGCATCGGCGCGAGCACCGTCTTGATCAGCGTCTGGCCGGTCTTGAAGTCCTTGCCCGAGATCGCCAGACCTTCGGCGGTGGCGAAGTCGCGCAGTGCCGGGACGTCGACGGTGAGGTTGGGCGCCCCGTTGCAGAACGGCACGCCCTCGAGCAGCGCGGCGTAGGCGTAGAGCATGGACGGGGCGATCGTCGGGTCGTCGGCGTCGATCGCCTGCTCGAACGTGTCGAGGTCGACGTGGGCCGGGCCCGGCTCGATGAAGATCTCCGTCGACGCGCACCAGATCATCACGATCCGATCGACCTGCTTGTCGTCGCGGAAGCGGCCGATGTCCTCGCGGATCGCCTCCAGCATCGCCCGCTTCGGGATCCGCCCCTTGACGTTGCCGGCGTCGATGTTCTTGACGTACGTGCGGTCGAAGGCGGCGGCCATCGGGCGCACGTCGCGCAAGGCGTCGGAGACCGCCTCGAGATGGCGCCCAGCGTCGAGCACACCGGCACGCTGAGCGGCCACGTAGGCGTCGTCGGGGAACGGGTCCCACGCCCCGAACACGATGTCGTCGAGCTTGGCGATCGGGGCGAAGTCCCTGATCATCGGGTTGCGGTCGTCGGTGCGCTTGCCGAGCCGGATCGTGTCCATCAGTGCCAGCGACCCGATCGGGTCGCCGAGCCCCCGCTTCACCAGCTCGACGCCGGCGATCAGCGTCGAGGCGACGGCGCCGAGGCCGACGGTGAGCACGCCGAGGCGGCCCTCCGCCGGCTGCACGGTGGGGGATGGAGGGGTCGTCACGCGGCGCAACGCTAGGCGGCGGCCGGCAGGTTGGGGCGAGCGCCGCTGCGTAGCGGCGGCGGCAAGCTCGGCAGGCGAGGGGAGCAGCTTGGCTGCGAGCCGAGCCCTACATTGAACGGATGACCGCGATCGTGATGGACGGCAGCGCGCTGCGCGACGAACTGCTCGAGTCGCTGGCCAAGCGCATCGAGGCTGCCGGCACGCCTCCGATCTGCCTGGCCACCGTGCTCGTCGGCGACGACCCGCCGAGCCAGCGCTACGTCCGCAGCAAGCAGCGCAAGGCCATCGAGATCGGGATGCGGCCGCGGCACATCGATCTGCCGTCGACGACCGCGCAGGGCCAGGTCGAGGCCGCCGTCGCCGAGCTCTCGGCCGATCCCGACGTCCACGGGATCCTCGTCCAGCTGCCGCTGCCGGCGGACCTCGATCCGGAGGCGGTGATCGATCTGATCCCGCCGGAGAAGGACGTCGACGGGTTGACCGAACGCTCGATGGGCCGCCTCGTGCGCGGCGTCGCCGGCCACGTCGGGGCGACGCCGCTCGGGGTGATGCGCCTGATCGAGCGCTACGGCATCGAGACCTCGGGCAAGCGGGCGGTGGTGATCGGGCGCTCCCAGCTGGTCGGCCTGCCGGTGGCGCTGCTCCTCGCCCGCAAGGGCGTCGACGCCACCGTGACGGTGGCCCACTCGCGAACCGGCGACATGGTCGGGGTGTGCCGGGAGGCCGACATCCTGGTCGCCGCCGCCGGGCAGGCGCACATGATCACCGCCCCCCACGTGAAGCCCGGTGCGGCGGTCATCGACGTCGGCCAGTCGCGCACCGCCGAGGGCGTCGTCGGCGATGTCGACCAGGAGGCGGTCGCCCCGGTCGCCGGGTGGCTGACCCCGAACCCGGGTGGCACCGGCCCGATGACCATCGCCTGCCTGATGGAGAACACGCTGAACGCCGCGGCGCTCCAGGGCATCGCCGTTTGATCGGGTTCGTCTCGCAGTCGAGCTGTTCGACTCACCTTCCGAGTTCGCTGCCGCCGCTGCGCGGCGGCGCTCATCCGTTCATGATCGGGTTCGTCTCGCAGCCGAGCTGCTCGACTCACCTTCCGAGTTCGCCACCGCCGCTGCGCGGCGGCGCTCACCCCCTGGCCGCGCGGCGCGAGTCCTGACATAGCTGTCACATATCCGACGGCGCGTCCGGGCTGACCTCTGGTACTGTTGCTGGCTCGTCGGCGGACGGCCGGCGGGCGGAAACAAGACGGGCATCGTGTCGACGGTCGGGCCTTGCCTGGCCGCGACACGACGGGCAGCCGAGCGGGCATGGCGCGGCGGAACAGGCGGAACTCATGCGGCAAGCGGGCGCCGCGGTGCGCGAGCACCACCTCACACGAACATTGCACGGCACTCCGGGCGACCGGCGCACCATCCGCACGACGACGATCCCGTCGCCACGCGGCACGGAGCCCGTCGCGGCCTTGTCGTCGGCACCCCTGGCGAGCCGGCGGCGGCGCCCGAGTCGGCTCGCCGGCACACGCACCGACCACCTCGCCCACATCCTGATCGCCGGCGACGCGTTGGCCGTTCTGTTCGGCTTCTACCTGGTCTTGTTCGCGGTGTCGCCGATCGGGCCGAGCTCGTGGAAGGAGATGCTGGCCCAGCTGATCGCCGTCACGACGGTGGGCATGGTCGCCATCCGCAGCCAGCGGCTGTGGGTCGCCCGGCTGAACAGCGTGCGGGCGATCGAGCTCTCCCGCCTCACCCGAGCAGTCGGGTTGATGGGCCTCGGCACGATCGTGCTCGACCGCGGCGTGCACCTCTACTTCCACGTCGCCGACATCGCCGTGGCGTGCGTCGTCGCCTGGGTCGTGCTCGTCGCCTGGCGGTCGGTCTACCGGACATGGGTCGGGGCGCAGCGCAAGGCCGGGCGCCATATGCGGCGGGTCGTGGTCGTCGGCACCGATCGTCGGGCGATGGCGCTGACCGACATCTTCGCCACCCATCCCGAGCAGGGTGTGCAGGTCGTCGGCATGCTCGGATCGGCGCGCGAGGCGCGCATCGCCGGTCGCCGTGACCTGTGGCTGGGCAACTACGCCGACGCGCCCGAGGTCCTCGCCCGCACTTGCGTCGACGGCGTTGTGCTCTGCTCGAGCGACATCAATCCGGCGCTGCTCGAGGTGCTGCTGCGCGAGGAGCAAGCAGGGCAGGGGCGGGACCGCGACCTGTTCCTCGATCCCGGGGTGTCGGGCATCGATTTCCGGCGGGTCCAGCCATTGCCGATCGCCCACGAGCCGCTGCTGTTCGTCGCCGCGCCGACGTTGTCGCCGGTGCAGGTCTGGTTCAAGCGGGCCTTCGACATCACAGTCGCGGCGACCCTCCTGGTCGTCCTCGCGCCGGTGCTCGCCGCCGTGGCGGTGGCGGTGAAGCTCACCGACCGCGGGCCGGTGCTGTTCCGCCAGGTTCGCGTCGGGCGCGGCGGCGACGAGTTCGCGATGCTCAAGTTCCGCTCGATGCGGGTGTCTGCCGAGGCCGAGCTGGCGGCGCTGCGCGCCGACCACAACGAGCGCAACGGTCCGCTGTTCAAGCTTGCCGCCGACCCGCGGGTCACCCGTGTCGGTCGGGTGATCCGCGCCCTCAGCATCGACGAGCTGCCGCAGCTGTGGAACGTCGTTCGTGGCGACATGAGCCTGGTCGGGCCCCGCCCGGCACTCCCGTCCGAGGTCGCCGAGTTCCCCGACGAGCTGCAGGCCCGTCACGCCGTGCGGCCGGGCATCACCGGGCTGTGGCAGGTCGAGGCGCGGGACAACCCGTCGTTCGACGCCTACCGCCGGCTCGACCTGTTCTACGTCGACAACTGGTCGCTGCTGCTCGACCTCGTCATCCTGCTGGGGACGATCGACCACGTGCTCGTCCGGCCGTTCCTCTCCCGACCGGAACGGACCGGAGCCATGCAGCCCGTCGAGGTCGTCGCCGCCTGATCCCCGTTTGTGTCACCGCATACGTCCTCGACGACTCCTGCGGTGACACAAACGGGCTGAGGGTTGTTCTGGCGGGGGACGTCTGGCAGACTCTGCTGCGATGCGTCGTTCGCCGACCGCCCTCGTACTCATCCTGTAGCGCACCGGCCCGACCTGTCGCGTGCGCCCTCGACCTCCCGGAACCGGGAGGTCGAATGCTTTTTCCGGCCCGATCCTCGACCCAGCCAGGAGCCCGCTCCCATGCAACTCACCGGCGCCCAAGCCCTCATCAAGAGCCTCGAGGAAGAGGCCGTGGAGGTCATCTTCGGCCTTCCGGGCGGCTGCATCCTGCCGGCCTACGACCCGCTGCTGGAGTCGACGATCCGCCACGTCCTCGTGCGCCACGAGCAAGGCGCCGGGCACATGGCCGAGGGCTACGCCCACGTCACCGGCCGCCCCGGTGTGGCGATGGTGACCTCGGGTCCGGCGGCCACCAACCTCGTCACCCCGCTGATGGACGCCTACATGGACTCGATCCCGATGGTCGCGATCACCGGCCAGGTGCCGACGACGGCGATCGGCAGCGACGCCTTCCAGGAGTGCGACACGGTCGGCATCACCCGCTCGGTCACCAAGCACAACGAGCTGGTGATGACGCCCCAGGACATCCCGCTGGCGATCCGACAGGCGTTCCACCTGGCGTCGACCGGTCGCCCCGGCCCGGTGCTCGTCGACGTGCCCAAGGACGTCCTCACGTCGAAGATGGAGTGGCACTGGCCGAGCGACGACGACGTGGCGTCGTCGCTCCCCGGGTACCGCCCGAACACCAAGGGCCACCCGCGGATGATCAAGGAGGCGGCGCGTCTCATCCTCGAGGCCGAGCGGCCGGTGCTGTACGTCGGCGGCGGCGTGCTCAAGGCCCGTGCCGCCGCGGAGGTGCGCGAGCTGGCCGAGCTGCTCGGGCTCCACGTCGTCACGACGCTGATGGCCCGAGGCGCGTTTCCCGACGACCACCCCCTGGCGCTCGGGATGCCAGGCATGCACGGGAGTGCGGCGGCGGTCATGGCGATGCAGCGCAGCGATCTGCTGATCGCCCTCGGCGCCCGCTTCGACGACCGGATCACCGGCAAGGTCGACAGCTTCGCTCCCGAGGCCAAGGTCGTCCACGTCGACATCGACCCCGCCGAGCAGGGCAAGGTGCGCCGCCCCGACGTGCCCATCGTCGGCGACTGCAAGCACGTGATCGGCGAGATCAGCCGCGCCGTGCGCGACCAGATCGCCGGCGGCACGACGGCCGCCGACACGGGGCCGTGGAGGAGCCGCATCTCCGGCTGGCGGGAGCAGTTCCCGCTGACCTACGAGCCGGCCGAGCCGGGGGGGGCGCTGAAGCCGCAGTTCTGCCTGGAGAAGCTGCGTGACGCCGCCCCGGAGGGCACGATCGTCGCGTCGGGCGTCGGTCAGCACCAGATGTGGGCGTCGCAGTACTGGAAGTTCACCGAACCGTACACATGGGTCAACTCCGGCGGGCTCGGCACGATGGGGTTCTGCGTGCCGGCTGCGATCGGCGCCAAGGTCGGCCGCCCGGACCGCACGGTGTGGGCGATCGACGGCGACGGCTGCTTCCAGATGACCGCCCAGGAGCTGGTGACGGCGTCGGTCGAGCGGATCCCGATCAAGGTCGGGCTGCTGAACAACAGCTACCTCGGCATGGTCCGCCAGTGGCAGGAGATGTTCTACGACGAGCGCTACAGCGAGGTCTACCTCTCGCCCGACTCGCCGGACTACGTGATGTGGGCCGAGGCGATGGGCTGCGTCGGCATCCGCGTCGAGGCGCCGGAGGAGGTCGAGCCGGCGATCGAGAAGGCCAACTCGATCAACGACCGCCCGGTGGTCGTCGAGTTCCGCGTCGACTGGCAGGAGAAGGTGTTCCCGATGGTCCCCGCCGGCCACAGCAACGACGACCTCGTGCTGCCGCCATCCCAGATGTCACAGAAGGACCGACTGCGATGAGCGGACCGCGTCGTTCAGCATCGAAGACCCGGTTCGGCACGGCGGGCGCTCCAGCGCCTTCGCCGGCCGCATTCAGAGAGGACCGACTGCGATGAGCGACATCAACCACCACATCCTCTCCGTGCTGGTGCAGAACCGGCCCGGCGTCCTGGCGCGGGTGGCCGGGCTGTTCGCCCGCCGCGGGTTCAACATCTTCTCCCTCGCCGTGGCGCCGGCGGAGGACGAGGGTTTCAGCCGGATCACGATCGTCGTCGACGTCGAGTCGACACCGCTGGAGCAGATCACCAAGCAGCTGTTCAAGCTCGTCGAGGTGATCAAGATCTCCGAGCTCGATCCCCGCCGATCGGTCGAGCGGGAGCTGTTGCTGCTCACCGTCCGGGCCCAGCCCGACACCCGCGGCCAGGTGATGGAGCTGGTCACCGTGTTCGACGCGAAGATCCTCGCCGTCGGCGCCGAAGCGCTGACCGTGAGCCTCGAGGGCCATCCTGACAAGCTGGACGACTTCGAGGAGCTGCTCGCCCCGTACGGCATCGTGGAGCTCCAACGCACGGGCCGCGTAGCCCTCCCCAAGCTCGACCGCCAGGCCCGCCTGCGCGCCGTGAAAGGACGACCCGCATGACTGCCAACATCTACTACGCCGACGACGCCGACCCGTCGCTGCTCCGGGGCAAGACCGTCGCGATCGTCGGCTACGGCTCGCAGGGCCACGGCCACGCCCTCAACCTGAAGGACTCCGGTGTCGACGTGATCGTCGGGTTGCGCGAGGGCTCGTCGTCGATCGCCAAGGCCGAGGCCCAGGGCCTCAAGGTGCTGCCGATCGCCGAGGCCGCGGCGGCCGCCGACGTCGTGATGCTGCTGGCGCCCGACACCGAGCAGAAGTCGATCTACGACGAGCACATCGCGCCGGGCCTGCAGCCGGGCAACGCGCTCGCCTTCGCCCACGGGTTCAACGTCCGCTTCGGGCGGATCGCCGCGCCGGAGGGCGTCGACGTGTTCATGGTCGCCCCGAAGGGGCCCGGTCACCTCGTGCGGCGGACGTACGTGGAGGGCGGCGGCGTGCCGACGCTGATCGCCGTCGAGCAGGACGCCTCGGGGAAGGCCAAGGATCTGGCGTTGGCGTACGCCGACGCGATCGGCGGCACCCGCGCCGGCGTGATCGAGACGACGTTCGCCGAGGAGACCGAGACCGACCTGTTCGGCGAGCAGGTCGTGCTGTGCGGCGGGTTGACGGCGCTTGTGCAGGCCGGGTTCGAGACGCTCACCGCCGCCGGCTACGCCCCGGAGATGGCGTACTTCGAGTGCCTTCACGAGGTCAAGCTGATCGTCGACCTGATGTACGAGGAGGGCATCGCCGGCATGCGCTACTCCATCTCCGACACCGCCGAGTACGGCGACCTCACCCGCGGCCCGCGCATCGTCACCGACGAGACCCGAGCGGAGATGCGGCGGATCCTCGACGAGATCCGGGACGGTCGCTTCGCCGCCGAGTGGATCGCCGAGAGCGAGGCTGGCCGGCCCAACTACAAGCGCCTCCAGCAGGAGGGCAAGGACCATCCCGTCGAGCTCGTCGGCTCCCGCCTGCGGGCGATGATGCCGTGGATCAGCCAGGGCAAGACGAAGGTGGCCGAGGCCAGCGGCGGCGACACCTGAGCTTCTCGGGCTTCGCTCGCAGCCCAGCTGCTCGCTGCGCCTTCGAGCTCGCTGCCGCCGCTGCGCAGCGGCGCTTCGCCCAACCTTGGCCCGGCCCGATCCACTGTTTCGGGCCGATCCTGAAGGACAGAACCGGGGTGCGCGCCGGGGCGTACCTCCGCCCGTGACACTGCACGCCAGCTGGACCCACGGCAACGCCGTGCGGGTCGAGACCCCCGAGAACTTCAAGAGCATCCGGCCGATGGGCTCGGGCACGGACCTCGAGTTCATCCCCGACCGCTGGAGCTGGATCCACATCCCGGTGCCGACACCGGTGTTCGTCAAGGACGTGCGGGTCAAGGTGCAGACCCTCTTCTTCCTGTTCACCTCCGACAGCGCGTTCCTGCGGGAGGTGCACATCTACGACGGCCCGGCGCGGATCCACGAGATCAACACCCACGGCAGGTGGGGCAACCACGGCAACGGCATCGACGACCAGAACACGTTCAAGCTGCCGGCGCCGCACTCGGTGCAGTGGGGGATGAGCCTCTCGTGCCTCTTCCAAGGCTCGGACTCGATCGAGGTCATCGTCCGGCCGAAGCTCTTGGTGGTGGGGGCGGGCGCCGACTTCACGACGTCAGCGAACAGTCCTTCGATTTCGGCCCGATCCACTGTTCAGGGCCGGTTCTGAAGGACAGTTCGGGGGTCACACTTCGTGCCGATCGGTGGCCGGTTGGTAGAACGCCGCCATGGCCATCGACCGCTTTCCCATCGAGGCGAGCCACATCCTGATGTTCGCCCGTGCTGTCGGGGATCCGAACCCGATCTACGACCCGTCGCAGACCGACGCCGCCGACATCGTCGCCCCGCCGACCTTCGCCCAGGCCAGCGCCCAGTTCGACCCCGACTACTTCCTGCGCCCGAAGATCGGCCAGCCCTGGTTCGGGTCGGGCAAGGAGCCGACCGGCGTCAAGCCGAAGGAGGGTGGTGGCGGTGGCGGTGGTGGCGGCGGCGGCGGTGGCGGCCTCCACGCCGAGCAGCACTTCACCTACCACCGCCACCTGCGGCCGGGCGACGTGCTCACCGGGACGGTCAAGCCGGGCAAGACGTGGGAGAAGGAGGGCAAGCGGTCCGGCAAGCTCGTCTTCAGCGAGTCGATCACCGAGTACCGGGACCAGAACGGCGAGCTGGTGATCACGGCACGCGGCGTGGGCGTGCGCACTGAGCGGGTCGTGGAGGGCTGAGGAATGGCGCTGAAGAAGTCCGACGTCAAGGTCGGCGACACCACTTCGCGGGTCGTCGTCGACAACCTCACCCGCACCCAGATCGTCCAGTACGCCGGGGCGTCGGGCGACTACAACCCGCTGCACACCGACGAGGTGTTCACGACCAAGGTCGCCGGGTACCCGAGCGTGTTCGCCCACGGCATGCTCACGATGGGCGCCACCGGCAAGCTGCTCACCGACTACGTCGGCGACGGGATGCTCACTGAGTACGGCGTGCGCTTCGTGTACCAGGTCTGGCCCGGCGACACGCTCACCGCCACGGCGACCGTCACGGGCATCCGCAACGAGGACGGCGTCGACCTCGTCGACCTCGAGGTGGTGACGACCAACCAGGACGGGGTGGAGGTCGTCAAGGGCACGGCGACGGCCCGGCTGGCGGACTGAACCGCCGCCGTCCCGTCATCTGGGCGGGATCCGTCCCGGAATCCGGGACGATCGCCGCCCAGATCGCCGTTTGGGACGAATCCCGCCCAGTTGGTGGTGCCGCCCCAAACCCGACTGCTTCAGTCGGGTTTCCGTGGCGTACGCTCTGCGGCCATGAGCGAAGAGCAATGGGGTTTCGAGACCCGTCAGATCCACGCCGGTGCTCAGCCCGACCCGACCACCGGGGCGCGGGCGGTGCCGATCTACCAGACCACGAGCTACGACCTCGGCGACACGCAGCGGGCGGCCAACCTCTTCGCACTGGCGGAGATCGGCAACGTCTACACCCGGATCATGAACCCGACCCAGGCGGTGTTGGAGGGCCGGCTCAACGCGCTGGAAGGCGGCGTCACCACGGCGGTCGGGCTGCCCGGCACGCTCGCCCTCGGCTCGGGGCAGGCGGCGACGACGCTGGCCATCATCAACCTCGCCGAAGCCGGCTCCCACATCGTGTCGTCGTCGTCGCTGTACGGCGGCACCTACAACCTGTTCCACTACACGATGCCCAAGCTCGGCATCGAGGTGACTTTCGTCGACGACCCCGACGACCTCGACCAGTGGCGGGCCCACGTGAAGGACAACACCAAGGCCTTCTACGGCGAGACCATCCCCAATCCGAAGAACGACGTCTTCGACATCGAGGGCGTCGCCGGGGTCGCCCACGAGGCCGGGATCCCGCTGATCATGGACAACACCGTGCCCTCGCCGTACCTGATCCGCCCGTTGGAGTGGGGCGCCGACATCGTCGTCCACAGCCTCACCAAGTTCCTCGGCGGCCACGGCAACTCGATCGGTGGGTCGATCACCGACGGCGGCACCTTCGACTTCTCGGCGTCCGGTCGCTTCCCCGGCTTCACCGAGCCCGACCCCAGCTACCACGGCCTCGCCTTCTGGCCCGCGCTCGGCGCGGGTTCGTACATCCTCAAGGCGCGGGTCCAGCTGCTGCGCGACATCGGAGCGCCGATCTCGCCATTCAACGCCTTTCTCATCCTCCAGGGCATCGAGACGCTGAGCCTGCGGATGGAGCGCCACTTCGAGAACGCCCAGAAGGTCGCCGAGTACCTCACCGGCCAGGGCCAAGTGCTGTCCGTGAACTACGCCGGGCTCCCGTCCAGCACGTGGCACGAGCGGGCCAAGAAGCTCGGCGCCGGCAAGGGCTACGGCTCGGTGCTGGCGTTCCAGATCGAAGGCGGCCTCGAGGCCGGCAAGAAGTTCGTCGAGGCGCTCGAGCTGCACAGCCACGTCGCCAACATCGGCGACGTCCGCAGCCTCGTGATCCATCCGGCCAGCACGACCCACAGCCAGCTCACACCCGAGGAGCAGCTGGCGTCGGACGTCGATCCGGGGCTCGTGCGCCTCAGCGTCGGCCTGGAGTCGATCGAGGACATCCTCGCCGACCTCGACAAGGGCTTCGCCGCCGCCAAAGCCTGAGCGTCAGCGCGGCGGGTCCTCCCCGGTCTGGTCCGGCCCCGGGTCCTCGTCGCGCTGCTCGCGCAGGAACGTCTCGAACTGGTCGGCGATGTCGTCGCCCTGGCGCAGCGCCGCCTCGGCCCGCCGATCGGCCTCGATCTCCAGCATCCGCAGGTAGGCCTGGAGCTGCTCGTCGTCGGCGACCATCTCGTCGTGCTGGCCCCGCCACCGTTCGGCGGCCTCGGCGACGTCGACGCTCAGCCCCAGCCCGAGCACGTGGGCGAGGTGCTGCAACAGGGCGGCCACGGCCAGCGGGTGCTCCATGTGGGTGAGGTAGTGCGGCACGCCGACGCGCAGCGAGATCGTCGGCACACCGGCGCGCTCCATCTCCACGTGGAGCACGCCGATCAGCCCCGTGACGCCCTGGTACGTCGGCGGCGACAAGGCCAGGCGGCGGGCCAGCTCGGGGTCGGCGGTGCTGCCCACGACGGGCGGCATGCGGGTGTGGGGAACGGCGTCGGCGGTGGCGCCGAGGGTCACCACGGCCTCGCAGCCGAGGCGCTCGACGACCCGCCGGGCGCACCCGACGTAGAGCGGCCAAGCCAGGTGGGGCTCGACGCCGTTGAGCACGACCAGGTCGTGGCTCCCGCCGGTGCGCACGACCCGGAAGTCGTTGGCCGGCCACGTGATGCGGCGGGTCTCGCCGTCGACGAACTCGACCGTCGGGCGCTCCTGGGTGAAGTCGTAGAACGGGTCGGCGTCGATCTCCCCGACCGTCACGGCGCCGTCGGTGAGCTGGGTGAGGGCGGCGGTGGCGGCGCCGGCGACGTCGAACCAGCCGGTGAGCCCGACCAGCAGCACCGGCCGGTGCAGCGGCGCCAGCTCCTCGACGTCGAGCACCAGGACGTCGTCCACGCTCATCCGAGTGTTTCGATCCATCCGAGTGCCACGACTCGGTTCTCCCCGGCCCAAACCCTCGGATGGCGGTTCACGGGGTCAGCGAGTCGGCGTGGTGGTCGACGAGGTGGTCGAGGCAGGCGGTCAGGGCCTCGACGTCGGCGGGGTCGATGGCGGGGAACATCCCGATGCGCAGCTGGTTGCGGCCGAGCTTGCGGTAGCTGTCGGTGTCGACGATCTCGTTGGCCCGCAGCGCCGCGCAGACCTTGCCGGCGTCGAGCGCCGTGTCCAGGTCGACCGTGCCGACGACCGCCGAGCGCTGGGCCGGGTCGGCGACGAACGGCGTCGCCCACGACCGTGCCTCGGCCCAGCCGTAGAGGTGGCCCGCCGAGGTCTGGCAGCGCTTGACGCACCAGTCGAGGCCGCCCGACTCGAGCATCCACCGCAGCTGGGCGTCGAAGAGCAGCAGCGTGGCGACTGCCGGCGTGTTGTAGGTCTGGTCGAGGCGGCTGTTGGTGAGGGCGATGCCGAGGTCGAGTGAGGCCGGTCGCCAGCGGTCGGTGGCGGTGATCCGTTCGATCCGCTCGACTGCGGCCGGCGAGCAGGCGGCGACCCACAGCCCGCCGTCGGAGGCGAAGCACTTCTGTGGTGCGAAGTAGTAGACGTCGACCTGCGCCGGGTCCCAGGCCAGGCCGCCGGCACCGGAGGTGGCGTCGACGGCGACGAGAGCCTCGCCGATCCCGGCCGGCCGGCGCAGCTCCATCGCCACCCCGGTGGACGTCTCGTTGTGGGTCAGCGCGTAGAAGTCGACACCGTCGACGGCCTCGGCCTCGGGGTGGGTTCCGGGCGGGGAGCTGATCACGTGCGGCCCGTCGAGGTGTGGTGCGGCGGCGCAGACGTCGGCGAACTTCGAGGAGAACTCGCCGAACACGAGGTGCGCGCTGCGCCGCTCGACGAGCCCGAAGGAGGCGACGTCCCAGAAGACCGTCGTGCCCCCGTTGCCGAGCACGACCTCCCATCCGCCGGGCAGCCCGAACAGCTCGCCGAGTCCAGCCCGGATCGCCCCGACCAGGCGCTTCACGGGCGGCTGACGGTGCGACGTGCCCATCACCGTGGTGCCGGCGGCGAGGAGCGATTCGAGCTGCTCCGGGCGGACCTTCGACGGTCCGCACCCGAACCGGCCGTCAGCGGGCAGCAGCTCGCTCGGGATCCTCAACTGGGCGGGAGCCGGAACAACCACTGTGACAGCATGTCAGGCGGTCGGCTCCGCTCGGAAAGGGTTCTCCGTGACACATCAGACCGAACGCCGGGTGTCGGAACGCCTCGCCGCGATCGCCGAGTCGGCGACGCTCGCCGTCGACGCCAAGGCCAAGGCTCTCCAAGCCCAGGGTGAGGCCGTGATCGGGTTCGGCGCCGGCGAGCCCGACTTCCCGACGCCCGAGCACATCGTCGAGGCCGCCGTCGCCGCCTGCCGCGATCCGAAGAACCACCGCTACACCCCGGCCGGCGGGCTCCCCGAGCTGAAGGAGGCGATCGCCTTCAAGACCAAGCGCGACAGCGGCTTCGACTGCGCTGCCGGGCGGGTGCTGGTGACAAACGGCGGCAAGCACGCCGTGTTCACCGCATTCGCCGCGCTGTGCGATCCGGGCGACGAGGTGCTCGTGCCGGCGCCCTACTGGACGACCTACCCGGAGGCGATCACGCTCGCCGGCGGCGTGCCGAAGGTGATCGAGACCACCGAGGAGACCGGCTTCCAGGTCACCGTCGACCAGCTCGACGCGGCGTGCACCGAGAGGACCAAGGTGCTGCTCTTCGTCAGCCCCGACAACCCGTCCGGCGCCGTCTGCCCACCCGACGCCGTCGCCGCGATCGGGCAGTGGGCCGTCGAGCGCGGTGTGTGGGTGATCACCGACGAGATCTACGAGCACCTCACGTACGGCCCGCACGAGTTCAGCTCGATGCCGGTGCTCGTGCCCGACCTCGCCGACCAGTGCATTGTCCTCAACGGCGTGGCGAAGACGTACGCGATGACCGGGTGGCGGGTCGGCTGGATGATCGCCCCGCCCGATGTCACGAGGGCGGCCACCAACTTCCAGAGCCACGCCACCTCGAACGTCTGCAACGTCGCCCAGCGCGCCGCGCTCGCCGCGGTGAGCGGCGACCTCGACGCGGTGGCGAAGATGCGTGAGGCCTTCCAGCGTCGGGGCACGATGATGCAGTCGATGCTCTCGGCGATCCCGGGTGTTACGTGCATCGAGCCGCAGGGCGCCTTCTACTGCTTCCCCAACGTCTCGGGGTTGCTCGATCGCGAGATCCGCGGCCGCACCTGCACGACGACGCTCGAGCTCGCCGACCACGTGCTCACGGAGGCCAAGGTGGCGTTCGTCCCCGGCGAGGCGTTCGGCGCGCCCGGCTACGCCCGCTTCTCGTTCGCCCTCGGCGACACCGACCTGGCCGAGGGCATCAGCCGCATCGCCCAACTGGTGGATTGACTACTCGGGCTCGGGTCGCAGCCAAGCTGCTCCCCTCGCCTCCGAGCTCGCCGCCGCCGCTCCGCAGCGGCGCTCGCCCACCTCAAATCGTGCGCCTCGGGCGGATGCCGCCGGCGTGGAGGATCGCGTCGTACTCCTCGTCGGTCAGCGGGATCACGGAGAGCCGGTTGCCGCGGGCGAGCAGCTGGCTGCCGGCCAGCTCGGGGATCGTGCGCAGCTGGTCGAGCGGCACGAACCGCTTCAACGGGCGCACCGGTGCGACGGTGACCCAGTCCCACCTCGGATCGTCCCGCTTGGAGGCCGGGTCGTAGTAGTGGCTGGTCGGGTCGAACTGGGTCGGGTCCGGCTCGGCCTCCTTCACAATCTTGCAGATGCCGGCGGCACCGGGCGGCTTGGCGTTGGAGTGGTAGAAGATCGCCGTGTCGCCCTTGCGCATCGCCCGCAAGTGGATGCGGGCGGTGTAGTTGCGCACGCCGTCCCACCCCTCCCGGCCCTTGGCCGCGAGGTCCTCGTAGCTGAACGACTCGGGCTCGCTCTTCAACAGCCAATGGGCCATGGGTTCAAGCCCACCACACGTCGTGGTGGCGCGCGAGCCCGGTCGCCACCACGAGCACGAGGCACTCGGCGACCTGTTCGATCGCCCCGAGCACGTCGCCGGTGATCCCGCCGAGCGCCCGCCAGCCGAGCCAGGTGACGGCGCCGGCGGCGACGGCAGCGGCGGCGGCGAGCGGGCCGATCCACCATCCCGTTGCAAGTGCACCGATGGCGATGGCGATCACGTTGGCCGCCAGCGCACGGCCGGTACCGACCGAGCGGGCGTAGTCGGCGCCCAGCCCATCGCGCTTGGCCACCGGCACGGCACCCATCGTCGCGACCGCCGCGCCGCGCCCGAGCGCGTGGGCGGCCACGAGGCTTGCGAAGGAGGCGGCCGGCCCGAGCGAGGCCACTGCGACGACGCGCAGCACGATCGATCCGGCCAGCGCAGCGACGCCATAGGTGCCGTGGCGCGGATCGCTCAGAATCTCGAGGCGCCGCTCCCGCGTCCAGCCGCCGGCGATCGCGTCGGCGGTGTCGGCGAGACCATCTTCGTGGAAGGCGCCGGTGATCAGCAGGCCGGCGAGCACGGCGATCGCCGCTGCAACCGCCGACGGCACGGCGTGATCGAGCCCCGCAGCGATCCCGCCCACGACGGCCCCGACCAGCGCGCCGACCACCGGGAACCACGCGACGACAGCGGCGGTGTCCGCCCCCGTGTCCCGGCGCACCGGGATCCGCGTCAGGAACTGGACCGCCCCGAAGAACCCCGTTCTGTCCTTCACAATCGGCCCGATTGGGCCGGAATCAAAGGACAGAACGGGGTCACCCCCCGAACCACTCGGCGAACGTCGGGACCTCGGTGATCCCGGCGCACGCCATCGCCACCAGCGGCACCGCGGCCATCGCCCCGCTGCCCTCGCCGAGGCGCATGTCGAGGTCGAGCAGCGGGCGCTTGCCGAGGCGCTCGAGCAGGCGGCGGTGGCCCGGCTCGGCCGAGCAGTGTCCGACAATGCAGTGGTCGAGCGCCGCTGGCTCGATCATGACCAGCGGCAGCACCGACGCGGTGACGACGTAGCCGTCGAGCACCACCGGCAGCGAGCGGTGACGAGCGGCGGCGACGGCGGCGGCGATCGCCACCAGTTCGCAGCCGCCAACCTCGCGCAGCACCTCGATCGGGTCGGTGACGCCGGCGATCCGCCGCACCGCCTGCTGCACCGCCGCCCGCTTGCGGGCGAGCCCGGCGTCGTCGACCCCCGTGCCCCGCCCGACCCACGCCGCCGTCTCGCCGCCGGCGAGGGCGGCGGCGATCGCCGCCGACGGCGTGGTGTTGCCGATGCCCATCTCGCCGACGACGAGCAGGTCGCCGTCGAGGCGGTCGACGGCGGCGACCGCGGCCTCGACCGTTTGCTCGAAGCGCTCCGGGTCGAGGGCGGCCTCGAAACGGATGTCGGCGGTCGGCTTGCCGATGCCGACGTCGACGGCGACAACGGTGGCGCCGACCTGGCGGGCGAACGCGCTGATCGTCGAGCGGCCGTGGCGGTAGGCATCGAACATCGCCGCCGTCACGTCGGTGGGGTAGGCGCTCACCGCCTCGGCGGCGGCCACCCCGTGGTCGGCGGCGAAGATCAGCCCGACCGGGCGCTCGATGCGCGGGCGCTCGGTGCGATGCCAACCGGCGATCCACGCCGCCAGCTCGTCGAGCCAGGCGAGGGCACCGCTCGGGCGCAGGATGTGCCTGGCCCGGTCGTGGACGGCGGCGGCGCAGGCGGGGTCGGGCCCGGGCAGGTCGCCGAGCAGCTCGTGGAGCCGCGTCGTCACAGCTGCGCCCAGGGATCGGAGAGCAGGACCGCTCGCCCGGCGACGAGCAGCAAGGCGCGGTCGGCCACCGCCGTCCAGTGCTGGTTGACCCGCCCGAGCAGGTCGCGGTACCGGCGACCCAGCTCGGTGGCAGGGTGGACGCCGAGGCCGACCTCGTTGCTCACGACAACGGTCGGGCTGAGGCGGGCGGCCGCGAGGCACGCCGCGTCGGCGGCCAGCCGCTCGATCTGCTCGTCGGTGTCGCCGCGCTGCACGAGGTTGTTCACCCACAGCGTCAGGCAGTCGACGATCGCCAAGTCCTCGCCGGTGGCGGTCAGCGCGCCGGCGAGGTCGAGCGGCTCCTCGATCGTCGGCCACGGCGGGCGCTTGGCGCGGTGGCAGACGATCCGCGCATCGAGGTCAGCGTCGAGTGGCGGCGCCGTCGCGATGAAGGTCACGTCGCCTGAGTGGCGGCAGCCGAGCTCGACGGCGAGGGCGCTCTTCCCGCTGCGGGCCCCACCGAGGAGCAGCGTCAGCGGACCCGTCGACGACACGGCTGCGGAGTGTACGGCCGCGCACAGCGACCGCTAACTTGGCCCCCGGTCGCAGGACCCAGCGAAGTCCGGTGAGAGTCCGGCACTGACCCGCAACGGTGAAGCCGCCCCAGCGAGGAGGGGTGCGGACGAGTCCGGTCGCCTGGCCCTGCGTGCGACAACCAGACCCTCGAGGCAAGGGCGGTTCGCGGAGACGCTGCCGGTCACTTGTCCTCCAACTCGATGGAGGAGCCACCATGGCCATGAGGCCACTGTGGGCCGGCGCGATCGCCGGTCTCACCCTGCTCTCCGCGGCGTGCGGCGACGACTCGCCTGCCGCCGCCCCCTCCACCACCGCTGCAGCTGCGACACCAACCACGGCGTCACCGACGACGGGGCCCGCCCCGCGGCGCATCGTGTCGCTCTCGCCGACGGCCTCCGAGATGCTGTTCGCCATCGGTGCCGGACCGCAGGTCGTCGCCGTCGACGACCAGTCCGACTACCCGGCCGAGGCGGCGAAGGTGAGGACCGACCTGTCCGGCTACCAGACCAACGTCGAGGCCGTCGCCGGCTACCACCCAGACCTCGTGGTCACGTCCGGCGACGCCAAGCTGACGTCGCAGCTGGAGGGGCTCGGGTTGAAGGTCTGGGTCGGTGAGGCGGCCAGGACGTTCGACGACGCCGACGCCCAGATCGAGCAGCTCGGCGCGGCGACCGGCCATGTGGCGGAGGCGGCGAAGGTCGTCGCCGCGATCGAGACCGATCTCGCCGAGCTGGCCAATGACGTTCCGAAGCCGGCCATCCCGCTGACGGTGTTCCACGAGCTCGACGACACCGGTTACTCGGCGGCGTCGAACACGTTCATCGGCCAGGTCTACACGATGTTCGGGTTGACCAACATCGCCGACGCGGCGAACGACCCGTCGGGCTACCCGCAGCTCAGCGCCGAGGCGATCATCGCCGCCGACCCCGACCTGATCTTCCTCGCCGACACGAAGTGCTGTCAGCAGAGCCTCGACACGGTGAGGGCCCGCGACGGCTGGTCCGGCATCACCGCGGTCCGGGATGGCCACGTCTTCACCATGGACGACGACATCGCCTCGCGATGGGGGCCACGCGTCGTCGACTACGCCCGCCAGGTTCACGATGCTCTCCAGCAAACCGCCGTCCCTGCCGGCTGAGCGACAGGCGGGCGAGGGGGAGGCCGGCTCCGGGGACGCCGCGGTCGTCCCGCGGTCGGCCAACGCACGGTGGTACGTCATCGGCGCCGTCGCGGTGGCGGTCGCCGTGCTCGCCGGGGCGATGATCGGGCCGGCCGGACCGACGTGGTGGCGGGTGCCGCTGGCGTTGCTCGACCACGTGCCCGGCGTTAACGTCCGCAGCGGCGTCAGCGAGGCCGACTGGAACATCGTGTGGCGGCTGCGCATGCCGCGAGTCGTGCTCGGCGGGCTGGTCGGCGCGATGCTCTCGCTCGCCGGCGCCAGCTATCAGGGCGTGTTCCGCAACCCGCTCGTCGACCCGTACCTGCTCGGCGCGGCGGCCGGCGCCGGGCTGGGGGCGACGCTCGTGTTCACGGTGCTGCGCTCGTCGACCGCCGGGTGGCCGATCGACCCCGCACCGGCGGCGGCCTTCGTGGTCGCCATCGCCACGGTGTTCCTGACCTACCTGGTCGGCGCCTCCTTCGGCGGCACTCGCACCGGCGTGACGCTCGTGCTCGCCGGTGTCGCCGTGACCGCGCTGGCCACCGCCGTGCAGACGTTCCTCCTCCAGCGCAACGTCGAGGTCGTCCGCGAGGTCTACTCGTGGATCCTCGGGCGGCTGTCCAGCGCCCAGTGGTCCGACGTGCGCCTGGTCCTGCCGTACGTCGTCGTGTCGTCGATCGTGCTGCTCGCCCACCGCCGCCACCTCGACGTGTTCCGCGTTGGCGAGGACGAGGCCGCCACGCTCGGCGCGCCGGTGGCCCGGGTGCGCCTCGTGGTCGTTGTCGCCGCCACGCTCGGGACGGCGGCGGTGGTGGCCGTGAGCGGGCTGATCGGGTTCGTCGGGATCGTCGTGCCGCACATCGTCCGGCTGGTCGCCGGCGCCACCTACCGGCGGGTGCTGCCGCTGTCGTTGCTGTTCGGCGCGGCGTTCCTGATCCTCGCCGACATCCCCGGCCGCGTGCTGACGAACCCGGCGGAGACGCCGATCGGCGTCGTGACCGCGTTCCTTGGCGCGCCGTTCTTCATCGTCGTCCTGCGCGCCCGGGCGGGGCGGGAATGAGCGAGCGAGCGAACCAGCGTTGCGGCGCCGCAAGCCCACTGGTGCACCAGTGACCACGGATGACCTCATCCTTCGTCGAGTGGTGCACCGGTGAGCTCGCTCTCGCTGCGTGACGTGGCCGTGGCATACGGACGGCGGCAGGCGCTGGCCCCGTTCACCGACACGGTTCACTCGGGGGAGTGGCTCGGGCTGATCGGGCCCAACGGGGCGGGCAAGTCGTCGCTGCTGCGGGCGGTCGTCGGGCTCGTCTCCTCGGCCGGCGACGTGCTCGTCGACGGCGCCTCGCTGTCGCTGCGGTCGAGGCGCCGGCGGGCCGCGCTCGTCGCCCTCGTGCCGCAGTCGCCGACGCTGCCTGACGACATGACCGGCTACGAGTACGTGCTGCTGGGCCGCACGCCGTACGTCGGCTACTTCGGTTCCGAGACCCGTCACGACAAGGCGATGGCTGCCGACGTGCTGGAACGACTCGAGCTGCTGGCGTTCGCCACCCGCCGGCTCGGCACGCTCA
This sequence comes from uncultured Acidimicrobiia bacterium, assembly GCA_963841465.1. GTDB lineage: Bacteria > Actinomycetota > Acidimicrobiia > Acidimicrobiales > Ilumatobacteraceae > JALZMG01. Next base: position 343,934 of record CAWJCQ010000003.1, read on the forward strand.
GCGGTGGCGAGCGCCAGCGGCTGGTGATCGCCCGGGCGCTGGCCCAGGAGGCTCCGATCCTGCTCCTCGACGAGCCGACGAGCGCCCTCGACATCGGCCACCAGCAGCAGGCGCTGGAGCTCGTCGCCCGGCTGCGCCGCGACCACGGGCTGACCGTCGTGTCGGCGATGCACGACCTCACGCTCGCCGGCCAGTACAGCGACCGCCTGGCCCTGCTCCACGAGGGCCAGTGCGTGGCCACCGGCCCGGCCGCCGACGTGCTGCGCGCCGAGACGCTGGCGGCGTTCTACGGCGTGCGCGTCACCGTGCACCACGAGCCCGATGGCACGGTGGTCGTCATCCCCCGCCGCGACACACTGTAACCGTGAACTGTGAGTCGTGACGGCGGATCTGCGCCGTTTCAGCTCACAGTTCGGACGGGCGGGTCGGCCTGCTCGCAGACGTGGTCGTGGGAGTGCTCGACGAAGCGGCCGCAGTCTGGGCAGACGTGGTCGAGCCAGCAGGCGGGGTCGCCGCCTTCGGGCTCGGTCGACATCGCTGTTACTTCTTGCCCTTCTTGTTGCCCTTGCCGCCCTTGCCGCCGTTCGACTTGGCCGCTCGCCTCGCCGCCTTGTCGGCGTCAGCGCACAGGATCGCGTAGCACGCGGCGAACTTGCGCCCACTGTCGCGCTCCTCGGCGACGTAGCGCCCGAGCAGGCCGCCGGTGACCGGGTCGAGGTCCTTGTTCTCGAAGAACGTGTCGAAGACGTCGGCAGTCCCGTTGGCGGGCGCCTTCCCGAGCCCGAGGGCCTCGAACTTCTCCTTGTCCGACAGCCCGGTCGACGACGCGATCGCCATCCGCTCAGCGTGCTTCGGGTCGGGCCGCGCCTGCACCGTGTAACCGAGCTCGTCGATCCGCTTGGCGAAGGCCATCCCGTGCTCGGACTCGCGCAGGGCGATGGTGTTGAGGACGGCGCGGACGTCGTCACTCGAGGTGACCTTCGCCCACTCCGTGAGGTAGCACCCGGCGTCGGTCTCGGCCACCGAGATGGCGTTCAACAGGCCCAGGTAGCTCGGCTTGGCACTCATTGGTGCACCACCCACTCGGCGCACACGATCGACTGACCTCGCACCGCCGGGCACCAATGAGCGCACAGACCGTAATGCTGAGTCGCTCGCTCGAAGACTCGCTCGCTCATGGGAGAAAGGTACGCCTAGACGTCACGGACGGGCGAGCCGTGGTGGAGGATCATCTTCCAGCCCGCAGCGGTGCGCACGAAGGCGTTGGTGGCTGCGATCGTGCCGGTGGCGACGCCGTCGACGAGGTTCTCGTCGAGCGTGATCCACGCCGTGTCGCCGAGCGTGACCACCGCGTCGTTGGTGACGATGAACTGGTTGCGGCCGGCGCCGGCGAAGATCCGCCGCCACGACTCCTCGATCATCGGCCACCCGCGCAGGATCGGCCAGCCCGGGTGCGTGCACACCGCGTCGTCCGAGTGCACCCACACGGCACGCATCGCGTCGAGATCCCGTGCCTCGTGGGCCTCGTAGAAGGCCTGGTTGGCGGCGAGGACGTCCGCCTCGCGATTCATTGGTCCACCCTTGCATCGTGCGACAACACCGCGTCGTCGCACCTCCTGAGGAACCAATGAGCAAGCGACCGTGTCGAATTGTTCGCTCGCTCGAAGACTCGCTCGCTCACTCCGGTTCGAGCACGAACACCGGGATCTGCCGCTCGGTCTTGGCCTGGTACTCGGCGTAATCGGGGAACGCCTCGACGGCACGGGCCCACCATTCGGCCTTCTCCTCGCCGAACACCTCGCGGGCGACCATGTCCTGCTTCGCCCGACCGTCCTGGACCTCGACGTGGGGGTTGGCGGCGAGGTTGTGGTACCAGACCGGGTGCTTCGGCGCGCCGCCGAGCGAGGCGACCGCGGCGTAGCGGCCGTCGTGCTCGACGCGCATCAGCGGCGTCTTGCGCAGCTTGCCCGACTTGTTCCCGACCGAGGTCAACAGGATCACCGGCTTGCCCTGCATCTCGGTGCCGTCGGTGCCACCCGACGACTCGATCAGGTCGGCCTGGTTGCGGCTCCACTCAAAGGCGCCGGGGGCGTACTCACCTTGCAACGGCATGGGCATCACCGTATCGAGCGGCGACACTGGCACGATGGCGTACCGCTTCTACACCGATCTGGCGCGGTGGTGGCCGCTGATCTCGGCCCCGGAGGAGTACGCCGAGGAGGCCGGCGAGGCGGGCCGCCACCTCGCCGCCGCCAGCATCTCGGTGCACGACGTGCTCGAGCTCGGCAGCGGCGGTGGCAGCAACGCGGTGCACCTCGCCAGCCGGTTCCGGCTCACCCTCGTCGACCTCAGCCCGGAGATGCTCGAGGTCTCCCGCCGGCTCAACCCGTCGTGCGAGCACGTCGTCGGCGACATGCGCACGGTGCGACTCGGGCGGTGTTTCGACGCCGTGTTCCTTCACGACGCGATCGACTACATGCTCACCGAGGACGATCTCCGGGCGGCGCTGACGACGGCGTTCGGGCACTGCCGGCCCGGCGGCGTGGCGGTGGTGATCCCCGACGACACGGCCGAATCGTGGGCGCCGGGGACCGATTGCGGCGGCGATGACGGCGCCGACGGCCGGGCCACGCGCTACCTCGAATGGGACTGGGATCCCGACCCGACCGACACCTGGACGGCGACCGAGTACGCGTTCGTGCTGCGCGATACGGACGGCACCGTGGACATCGTCCATGAGACCCACCGGACCGGGCTGTTCCCAACGGCGACATGGCTTCGCCTGCTCGCCGAGGTGGGCTTCGACCCGGACGCCGTCCCCGAGCTGACCACCGAGGACCGCCCACCCCGCACGATCTTCCGGGGCTACCGGCCGTTGTAGCCCGGGTCACGACGGCTCGAACCAGGTGTCGCCGCCGAGGACCTTGTCGCCCTCGGCGGGGCCCCAGGTGTCGCGGAAGTACGGGAAGATGTCGCCGGGGTCGTCGAGCGCGGGTTGGACCACGCTCCACAGCCGCTCGACGACGTCCCAGCGGGCGAAGCGCCGCGGCGAGCCGTCGATGGCGTCGCGCAGCAACCGCTCGTACGCCTCCTGGCGCTCGCCGAGGGCGGCGGCGAAGTCGACGCTGAGGTCGACCTCCTCGCTGTCGAGGTGCGGCCCCGGCGTCTTGGCCTGGAGGGCGAAGGTCACGCCGTCGTTCTTGCCGAGCCGGAACCGGATCAGGTTGCGGTCGGGCCGTGGCCCGCCGGCCTCGTCGAAGAGCATCTGCGGGGGCTCGCGCAGCTCGACCACCGCCTCGGTGACGGAGTGGGCCATCGCCTTGCCGCACCGGATGTACCACGGCACCCCGGCCCACCGCCACGAGTCGATGCACAGGCGCGTCGCCACATACGTCTCGACCGTCGAGTGCGGGTCGACGCCGGGCTCCTCGCGATAGCCGATGTACTGGCCGCGCACCATGCACCTTGTGTCGATCGGCTCCATCGCTGCCAGCACTTTGGCCTTCTCGTCCTGCAGGAAGGAGGCGGCGGGGTCGACCGGCGGCTCCATCGCCAGCAGCGTCACCACCTGGAGGAGGTGGTTCTGCAGCACGTCGCGCAGCGCCCCGACCTCCTCGTAGAAGCTGCCCCGACCCTCGACGCCGAGTGACTCGGCCATCGTGAGCTGCACGCTGCGCACGTAGTTCCGGTTCCACAGCGGCTCCAGCAGCATGTTCGAGAAGCGGAACACGAGGAGGTCCTCGACGGCTTCCTTGCCGAGGTAGTGGTCGATGCGGAAGATGCGCTCCTCGGGGAAGACCTCGTGCAACGTCTTGTTCAGCTCGATCGCCGACTCCAGGTCGCGCCCGAACGGCTTCTCGACGACGATGCGGCCGCGCCCGTTCAGGCCAACCGATGCCAGCTTCTCGGCGACGGTGGGGAACATGTCCGGCGGGATCGCCATGTAGTAGACGGCGACCTGCGAGCCGTGCTGGTCGAGGGTGTCGACAACCGACTGCCATGTGGCCGGTGCGGCGTAGTCGCCCTGGATCAGGTCGAGCCGGCCGCACAGGTCGTTGATGACGTCGTCGTCGTAGCCCTCGACGTTGGCGACGACGGATTCGCGGGCGTGCTGGCGGAAGTCGTCGTCGGTCCAGTCGCTGCGCGCGACGCCGATCACGGGGACCTTCAGCTCACCCCGACGCACGAGGTGGTAGAGCGCCGGGAACAGCTTGCGCTTGGCGAGGTCGCCGGTGGCGCCGAACAGAACCAGGGCGTCGGCCGGTGGCTGGTTGCCCGGTCGCGGCAGCAGGGCGTTGTTGCTCATCGCGACGACTCCGTCCGCTCGACGTGGCCTCCGAACTGGGTTCGCATCGCCGAGAGCAGCTTGTCGGCGATGTCGGATCGACCCCGCGAGCTGAACCGCTGGAACAGCGCGCTCGACAGCACCGGCACCGGCACGCCCTCGTCGATCGCCGCGCTGATCGTCCAGCGCCCTTCGCCGGAGTCGCTGACGTGGCCGGCGAAGTTGTCGAGGTGGGGGTCGGCGGCGAGGGCGTCGGCGGTGAGGTCGAGCAGCCAGCTGGCGATCACCGACCCGCGCCGCCACACCTCCGTCACCGCCGCCAGGTCGAGCTCGTAGCGGTAGTACTGCGGGGTGGCGAGCGGCGCCGTCTCGGCGTCGACGGCGTGCTCCTCGGTGCCGATGTCGGCCTTGGCGAGCACGTTGAGGCCCTCGGCGTAGGCGGCCATCAACCCGTACTCGATGCCGTTGTGGACCATCTTGACGAAGTGACCGGCGCCGTTCGGGCCGCAGTGCAGCCAGCCCCGTTCGGCCGGTGACGGCGCGCCGCCGCGGCGGGCGAGCGTCGGCGTGCGCTCGGCGGCCTCGACGCCGGGGGCGAGGGCGTCGAAGACCGGCGCCAGGCGGCCGATCGCGGCGTCGGGACCTCCGATCATCAGGCAGTAGCCGCGCTCGAGGCCGAAGACGCCACCGCTCGTGCCGACGTCGACGTAGTCGATGCCGTGCTCGTCGGCGAGCGGCTTGGCCCGGTCGACGTCGTCGTGGTACCACGAGTTGCCGCCGTCGATGATGGTGTCGCCGCGTTCGAGCAGCGGGGTGAGCGAGGCGATCGTGGCGTCGACGAACGCGGCCGGCACCATGATCCACACGTGGCGCGGGGCGTCGAGCTTGGCGACGAACTCCTCCAGCGATGTCGCCCCGAGCATCCCCACCTCGCCGGCCAACGCGTCGACCGACTTCGGGTCGACGTCGTAGCCGACGCAGTGGTGCCCTGCCTGTTCGAGGCGGCGCACCATGTTCGCTCCCATCCGACCGAGACCGATCATGCCGAGCTGCATGGCGGCAAGCCTCGCATAGGAGCCGAGCCGACAGGCGAGGCGACCGATCATTACGGTGCGCAAAGCGTGCGGCGCGAGCTGTTGACCTGTCGGCTCAGGCACGTAGCGTGCGGCGGTGGACACGCGACAGCTCGAGCGGTGGCGGGCGGGCGTGACGGCATCGCACCGGGGCCTGGAGAAGATGCTCGCCGACGCCGGGCCGTCGCTCGACGCGTCGGCGAGCATGCTGCCGGACTGGACGATCGGGCACGTGCTCACCCACCTGGCCCGCAACGCCGACTCGATGACGTGGGTGCTCGAGTCGTCGGAGCGGGGCGAGCTGGTCGAGCGCTACCCCGGCGGTGTCGACCGGCGCAACGGCGACATCGAGGCGGGCGCCGGGCGCCCCGCCGTCGAGCAGGTCGCGGACGTCCTGGCGTCGAACCAGCGCCTCGACACGGCGATCGCCGCGCACACCAGCTGGGGCGGCCAGAGCCGGGAGATCACCGGGCGGGTGATCGCCGTCGGTGAGCTGCTGTTCCTCCGGTGGCGGGAGGTCGAGGTCCACCGTGCCGACCTCGGCCTCGGCTACGGACCGCAGGACTGGCCGGCCGAGTACGTCCGCACCGAGCTCGGCGAGCTGACGATGGCATGGAACGCCCGCCGCCCAATGGGCCTCACCGGCCTCCCGCCCGAGGCGCTGGCGGCACCCGAACCGCAACGCCTGGCGTGGCTGCTCGGGCGGACCGAGATCCCGGGGCTCGGTCCGGCCGGCGTCTTCGGCAGGTGAGCAGCTCGCCCTCCCGCCGTCACTCCAGTTGGTCGTAGAGCGGGAGCTGGACGGCCTTGACGGCGTCGATGATCGCGCCGTCGTCGATGGCCGCGCCGTTGGCTCCGATCGTGACGTCGACCGCGTTGAGCAGCGAGGCCAGGTCGTAGGTCGCGTGGTCGGGATCGGGGTCGTGGGTGTTGACGTCGTGGAGGCGGGCGGGGAGGTCGTCGAACGCCGGCAGCTCGCCGTTGACGAGCAGGCGTGGCGGGAGGTCGGGCTCGATGACGTGGGCGTTGAACAGCGCCGCGGCCCACACGTACAGCAGGCGGTCGGTGGCGTCCTGGGTCAGGGCGGTGGCGTCGGCCGCGGCGTCGGCTTCGTGGTGGGCGAAGCGCTCGAGCAGGTCGTCCTCGATCGGGCCGACGTTCGGACCGACGACGCTGGAGATGACCTCCCCGCCGTACCGCGACGTGCCGAGCTGGACCGCGACGCCGAGCCCGTGCACCCAGAACGCCAGCTCATGGTCCTGGTCGCGACCGTGACGCTCGGCGCGGTGGCCGACGTGCGCGGCGAAGGCGCCCTCGAGGCGGGCGGCGTCGGTCATCGCCTCACGGAGGAATCCGGCCACGCCATCGGGCGGGATCTCGCCAGCGGCGATGCGCGCCGCCGCGGCCGTCGCCACCTCCGTCTGGAACGCGGTCAACGACGCCCGCAGCGACACCACGCCTGCGGGCTGGTCGACGGCGACGTCGAGCATCGCGTCGAGTGCGGCGGGGTCGAACTGGGCACGGGTGCGGGGACCGTCGGGGCCGAGCGCACCGTGCTCCGAGCTGACCACGCCGATGCGCCCGCTGCTGCCGGTCAGCTGCACCGACTGCAGGTGCCGACCGAGGATGGCGGCGACGGCGTCGGAGGTCTCGGCGCGGTGGTCGCGCAGCATCTCGTCGGCGTGGGACGCCCCCGCCAGGTTGACGAACGCCGAGGCGATGAACATCGCATCGTGCAGCGTGGGGGCCGGCGCGTCCGGTCCGACCCCGTCGGTGGCGGCGGCGGCCGCGGCGGCGGCGCTCACGGCCCGTCCGCCGTCGGCGGTGATTGGGCGGGTGCCGAAGAAGTAGGTCGCCCGGTCCTCGTCGGTGAACAACTGGCGGCCGGCGGCGCCGTCGTGACCGAGCTGGCCGAGCATCGCGTACACGGGGTCGAACACGGTGGTGGTGTCGTAGCCCGGCTCGTCGACGGCCGCCAGGAGCCTGTCGACCAGCGACCCGGAGAGGCTCGGCAGCTGCGCCTGGTCCCACAGCGTGGCGCCCTCGGTGGCCGGGTCGACGCCGACGCTCTCGGCGTAGTCCGCCTCCACGACCCGCAGCGCCTCGACTGACGCGACGAGCATCGATGTCGGCAGTTGCCCGACGCCGTAGAGGTAGCTGAGCGCGGCGCCGGCGGCGCTGTCGACCGGCCGGCGCTGGCGAGCGGCGGCGGCTGCCCGCACGAGATCGGCGCCGAACGTGGACGGCAGCGCCGGCGCGGCAGCGACGACGGCGTTGCGGAGCAGCGGTGCCAGCTCGTCCGAGCGCGTTGTCTGCGACGCCGTCACCAGCCGGCTCATCAGCTCGATCAGCGCGTCCGACCCGAGCGCGGTGACGAAGGCGGCGAGCGCGGCGCGGTCGCCCATCGCTGCGTCGAGCGCGCCGGCCATGTCCCCGAACTCGCCGTTCGGGAGGTGCTCGGCCTTCTCGGCGATCGCCTCGCCGAGGGCGCGTCCCTGCAACCCGCGCAGATCGTCGAACCAGTCGCCGGGCGGCATCGTCACCGGGACACCGGACCACGACAGCAGGGCATCGGACGCCAGCACCGTGCGCAGCGACGGCAGCCAGCCGTCGACGACGTGGCCGAGCACGGTGTCGCTCGCCCGGACCGCGTCGGCGGCGGCCGGGTCGGCGCAGCGAGAGCCGGCGAGGTGGTCCGACACCATCTGCGCCCGCGACAGCAGGTCGGCCACCCGGCCGGGGTCGTAGCCGAGGAGCTCGCCCACCTCACCGCACCCCGCGCTGGGCCACCGTGGCCAGCTGCGCCGCCGCGTCGAGGGCGGTCGCCTGAGCGTCGAGCCAGTGGGCATGTCGCCGGAGGTCGTCGACGACCGCCAGCAGCCGCCCGCGGTCGGTGCGCAGCTCACCGCCGAGCTCCTCCGCCCGCGGGCTGATCCATGTATGGGCACCGGCCCGGCGCAGCATCTCGTCGACCGGCGTCGCCTCGAGGTGGCTCGCGTAGCGGCGCAGCTCGTCGGCGCGCCGGCGGTGCTCGGCGGCCGCTGGATCAGTTGGCATCTCATCTCCGGCGGGTCAGGGCGTGCAGTGCCTCACCTCCCATGGGTGTCGTGACGCGGCGGAAAGGGAAAATCGATCAGCCGCCGGACGCGGTGGTGGGGGAGCCCGGTGGCCTCGTCGACGAACCCGTCGCCGACGACGTCGAAGCCGTGCCTCGTGTAGAAGCCGAGCGCGGTGTTGCGGGCGTTGGCCCACACCGCCGTCGCCCCGAGCCGGCCCGCCTCCTCGACGCCGGCGGCGAGCAGGGCGGTGCCGACGCCGCCACCCTGGCGTGCCGGCTCGACGGCCATCCCCCGGAGCTGTCGGTCGCGCCGCCCGGCGTCGATAGGGCACGGTCGCCACAGCCACGTCGACACACCGACCAACCGGCCGGCGGCGTCTCGTGCGCCGAGCTGGGTGGTGCCGTCGTCGCCATCGCCGTCGAAGACCACGGTGGCGCCGGGCCGGCCGTCGCGCAGCACCCGCCGCCGCAGGTCGTAGGTGTCCTCGGGCGCCAGCTCGACGATCTCGACGGCGCCCGCTCCGAGCTCGGGCAGGCGGACCACCCGGTCGGCGACCGCCGCCGCCTCGTCGTGGTCGTGGGTGACGAGCACGGCCGTGGTCCGAGCAGTGCGAAGGATCCGACCGACGTCGACGGCGAGACGGTCGTGGAGCTCCCGGTCGAGGCCGGTGAGCGGCTCGTCCAGCAGCACCGCCCGCGGGGCCGGCGCCAGCGAGCGCGCCAGGGCGACGCGCTTGGCCTCGCCACCGCTGAGGCTGGCGACGTCACGACGGTCGAAGCCGGTGAGGCCCACCAGCGCGAGCATCTCGGAGACCCGCCGGTCGATCACGTTTGCCGGCTGTCGTTGCATCTGCAACCCGAAGGCGATGTTGCCCCGGACGTCGCGGTGAGGGAACAGCTGCTCGTCCTGGAACACCATGCCGATGCCTCGGCGGTAGGTGGGCACCGCCGTCACGTCCCGACCGTCGAGCAGCACCGCGCCGGCATCGGGGTCGACGAGCCCGGCGATCACCCGCAGCAGCGTGCTCTTGCCGCTGCCCGACGGGCCGAGCAGGCCGACGATCTCACCGTCTGCCGCCGTCAGCGAGACGTGGTCGAGCACGGGCGGGCCGCCGAAGGACACGGTGACGGCGCGGACCTCGAGCATGTTGCTCGTCATGATCGGTCGCCGGCGACGTCGAGGGCGGCGACGACAGCCACCGTGGTGGCGGCGAGGATCGTCGCCAGCGCGTATCCCTGGGCCTGGAGTACGGCGCCGGCGCGCCCGAGCAGCTGGCCGATGGCGATCGGCATCGTCGGCGTACCGCTTCGGGACAGGAAGCTGGTGGCGCCGAACTCGCCGAGCGAGATCGCCGCCGCCAGCCCGGCCGCCGCGGCGAGCGGCCGCCGCAGGTGAGGGATCGTGACCGCCCGCCACGCCGTGGCCGGGGGAGCGCCGAGCGTCGCCGCTGCCTCGAGGAGGCGCGGATCGATGCTGCGCAGCACGGGCAGCACGGTGCGCACGACGAACGGCACGGCGACGAGGGCCTGGCCGATCGGGACGATCCACCACGAGGCCCGCCAGTCCACGGGCGGGCGGTCGAACGTGATCAGCACGCCGAAGCCGATCGTCACGGCCGAGGTCGCGATCGGCAGCATCAGCGAGGTGTCGAGGAGGCGACCGCCGCGGCGGGCTGCGGTGATCGCCAGGCTGGCGACGACGCCGACCGTGACGGCGATCGCGGTGGCCGCGGCGGTCGTCTTCAGCGACGTCCACACCGACCCGAGCGGGTCGATGCCGGCACTGATGCCGGGCCGGATCTCGGCGCCGCCGAGCATCCGCCACGCCGTGAGCGTGTGGGCGCCGCCGCTGCCGCGGAACGACCGCTCGACCAGCGCGCCGAGCGGGGCGAGGACGAGCAAGGCGGTGGCGACGGCGACGCCGGTGACGAGCGCCCGCTGCGCGCCGCGCCGGGCCCGGCGGCGTCGAGCGAGCGGGCGCAGGGCCAGCGCTCGGCTGTGGCGCCGCTGCTGCCACGCCGCCCACGCCACGCCCGCACCGATCGCCGCCAGCTGGAGGACGGCGAGGGTCGCCGCCGCACCGATGTCGCCGAGCTGGGTGGCCTGGCGCCACACCTCGACCTCGATCGTCGACGTGCCGGCTCGCCCGAGCACTCGGATCACGCCGAACGAGGTGAACGTGAACACGAAGACGATCGCCGCCGCGGCGAGCACGGCCGGGCGCAGCAACGGCAGCGTGACCTCGCGGAACGTCCGCCACGGCGAGGCGCCGAGCGTCGCCGCCGCGGCCTCGAGGTCGGGGGGGAGGTGGGTCCACGTTGCCCCGACCGTGCGGACGACGACGGCGAGGTTGAAGATCACGTGGGCGAGGAGGATCGCCGGCACGCCGCGGTCCCAGCCGTCGGGGAGCAGGGCGAGCACCGCCGCCCCCATCACCACCGTCGGCAGCACGAACGCCGCCGCCAGCAGCGCGCCGAGCAGGCGGCGGCCGGGGAAGGCGTAGCGGGCGATGACATAGGCGGGGGGCAGCCCGATCACGATCGTCAAGCCGGTGCTCGTCAGCGCCTGCCACAGCGTGAACCAGGCGATCCGCCTCACGTCGGCGTCGCCGAGCGTGTCGGCGACGGTGCTCGGCGACAAGCCCCGTCCGAGCAAGGTCAGGAAGGGCCAGGCGTAGAAGACGGCGAGGAAGGCGACGGGGATCGCAGTGAGGGCGAGCACCAGGAAACGCGGCAGCCCGTTGCCCGGCACGCCGCCGCCGGTGCCGCGTCCGTATCTGGGCGGGAATCGTCCCGCTTTCCGGGACGATTCCCGCCCAGAAGGCCCGTTGGGACGAATCCCGCCCAGATGCTGGGACGTCACCGGAGCACGGCGTCGGTCCACTGCTCGAGCCAGGTCTCCCGGTTGGCGGCGATCGTCGCCGGGTCCATCGTCGCCGGGTGGGCCGGGACCTTGGTGTTGTCGGTGAACACCTTGGGCAGCGAGACCGTCGAGTTGGCCGGGAACACGAACAGGTTCAGCGGCAGCTCCTGTTGGAACCGGGCGGAGAGCAGGAAGTCGACGAGCTGGCGCGCCGCCTCGGCGTGCTTGGTGCCGCGGAACACGCCAGCGAACTCGACCTGGCGAAAGCACGTCTCCTCGACGCTGGCCGTCGTCGCCTTGTCGATCGGCGGGTCGGCAAACACGACCTCGGCGGGGGGGCTGCTGGCGTAGCTCACGACAATCGGCTTGTCGCCCTTGCCGCCGCCGGTGAAGGTGCCGTAGTAGGCGTCGTCCCATGTGTCGACGACGTCGACGCCGTTGTCCTTGAGCCGCTTCCAGTAGTCGACCCACCCGTTCTCGCCGTACTTCACGATCGTCGCCAGCAGGAACGCCAGGCCGGGCGACGACGACGCCGGGTTCTCGACCACCAGCAGGCCCTTGTAGGCGGGATCGGCGAGGGCGTCGAGGCTGGCGGGCGGCTGCAGCTCGTGGGCCGTGAACCACTTCGCATCGACGTTGATGCACACGTCGCCGTAGTCGATCGGCGTCGCCTCGCCCCGGGGGATGAGGTCGGTGAGCGCCGCCGGGACGTCGTCGACGCCGTTGGCGGTGTAAGGGTCGAACACCTTGCCGTCGACGGCCTTGGACAGGAACGTGTTGTCGACCCCGAACATCACGTCGCCCTCCGGGTTGCCGGCGGTGAGCACGGCCTTGGACACCATCGTGCCGGTGTCGCCGGCCTTGAGCACCTCGACCTTGGCGCCGGTGGACGCGGTGAAATCGGCGAGCACTTTGTCGAGGTCGTCGGCCCACGAGTCGTAGGTGACCAGCGTGATCGTCGTGCTCGCCGGCGGCGGCGACCCCGGGGCGCTAGTGGCGGCCGTGGTCGACGCCGCGGTGGTGTTCGGCGTGGTGTCCGGCTTGTCGTCGCGGCAGGCGGCGAGGACCAGGGGGACGGCGATCAGCGTGGCGAGTGAGCGGCGGCGGTTCACGGGGCGACTCCTGGGACGACGACGGTGACGATGCCGCCGCCGACGGCGACGGTCAGGGGTAGGCCGAGCGACGGCTCGGCGAGGTTGCTGACACCGAGGCCGACGAGCGGGCCGAGGTCGTGGTCCTCCAGCGGCCACCTGGCGCCGGTGACGGTGACGCCCGTGGCCGGGCCGTGCATCGCCAGCACCGAGAAGGTCGTCCCCGGCTCCAGGTCGAGCTCGATCGCCCGAGGCGAGTGGACGACGTGCAGCTGATGGGCGCCCCACCACGCCTCCAGCGCGCCGACCGCGGCCAAGTCCGGGCTCCCCAGCGCGCCGAGGGCGGCGATGGCGTGGTCGAGGCGGTCACCCTCGCCGGCGATCAGGAGGATCCGCGCCGGCTCGTACGTGGCGGCCTGGGCGATCGCCAGCTCGGTGTCGGTGGCCGGCTTGTCGATCGGGTGGCGCACGACCTCGGCGTGCTCGGTGGCCCACGCCAACCCGAGCGCCGAGATCGAGTCGAGGTCGCCGACGAGGATCGCCGGATCGAGCCCGGCTTCCCGGGCGTGGTCGAGCCCACCGTCGGCGGCGACAACGAACGCACCGGGCGGCACGGCGGCCACGGCGCGACGGTCGAGCTCGGTCGATCCGGTGACCACGACCACCGTCGACGACGGTGCGGGGACGTTCATGGGCTCGATTCCTCCGCCGGCATTACCCGGTTCAGGTTCTCGGGTCGGCGGTGGCGGTCGCCCTCTCAGCCCACCGGTCCCGTGAGCTCCCCGTGCTGGTCGGGCCCCACCGTAGCGGGCGCTGGCCGCCGCGCGGCGCGCCGCTGGCTCACGAGGATGAACGCCACGAGGCCGACGATCACGAGGATCATGCCGGGGATCTGGGCGGCCTTGATGTGCTCGCCGAGGATCAGGTAGCTCCACCCGACGGCCAGCGCCGGCTGGCCGACCTGGATGATCCCGATCGTGGCGATGTCGACCTCACGCTGGGCGAAGGCGATCAGCCCGTGACCGACCATGCCGGTGAGCACACCGAGCAGGCAGGCGGCGATCCAGCCCTTGGCGGTCAGCGGCCACATGTCGTGCCCGGCGACGAGCAGCGCCACTGGTGTCGCCGTCAGCACGCCGAGGGGCATCATCGTGGCCATGAAGTCGACGGTGTCGACCGTTGCCCGGGCCCGCCGCCCGGTGATCAGGTAGCCGATCCACATCCCGACGACGACGATCATGAGCAGGTCGCCGCCGACCGACGCCCCGCCCTGGGCGCCCCCGAGGAACAGCACGATCGCCAGCCCGATCAGGCTGATCGCAGCCCACGGCAGCGCCCGCCGATCGGGCTTCTCGCCGAACAGGATCGCCCCGAGCGGCACCAGTACCACCGGCGTCAGGGCGGTGATGAACTCGGCGTGGGCGATGCTGGTGTGGCCGATGGCGGTGAAGAACAGGGTGATGTTGAAGCCGAAGAAGAGGCCGGCCGGCAGCACTCGCCGCCACGTCTCGGTGCTCGGCGGCGGACGCCCGGTGCGGGCGCGGCGGGTGGCGATCACCGCCCACCACAGGACGACCGAGATCAGCATGCGCCAAAAGGCGACGACCGACCCCGGCGTCTCCGACCACTTCACCAGCGTCGAGCTGGAAGAGAACGCGAGCACCGCGGCGACGATGGCGAGGATGCCGATCGGGGCGAACGACGCCCGGCGCAGGACGCGTCGGCTCCTGGTCGCCGTGGCGGTCATACGGGGGCTCGGTAGACGTCGGGTTCGATGAACACGAAGTGGGCGGCCGGCACGACCTCGCGCAGCTCGCGCTCGGCGGCGTCGATCGCGCCGGCCAGCTGCTCGACCGTCAACGACGGCTCGAAGTCGAGTTTGGCGGCGACGAGCAGCTGGTCGGGGCCCAGGTGCTCGGTGCGCAGGTGGATGATCCGGCGCACCGAGTCGGCGCCCTCGAGGCTCTTGGCGATCCTGGCGACGTCGGCCTTCGACGCCGACTCGCCGATCAGCAGGCCCTTCATCTCGATCGCCAGCACGATCGCGATCACGACGAGCAGCACGCCGATCGCCAGCGAGCCGACGGCGTCCCAGCGCGGCTCGTCGGTGGCCTTGGCGAGGATCACGCCGACGAGAGCGAACACGAGCCCGGTCAGGGCGCCGGTGTCCTCGAGCAGCACGACCGGCAGCTCCGGATGCTTGGAGCCGCGGATCCAGTGCAGCCAGCGCCCGCTGGTCGTGCGGGCCTGCGAGGCCTCCTTGTAGGCGGTGCGCAGCGAGAAGCCTTCGAGCGCCATCGAGAAGACGAGGATCCCGATGGCGACCCACAGGTTCTCGACCTCGTGAGGGTGGCGCAGCTTGTCGATGCCCTCGTAGAGGGCGAACAGGCCACCCATCGAGAACAGCACCATGGCGACGACGAACGCCCAGAAGTAGCGCTCACGCCCGTAGCCGAACGGGTGGGAGGTGTCGGCGGCCTTGGCCGCTCGCTTGCCGCCGAGCAGCAGCAGCAGCTGGTTGCCGGTGTCGGCGAGGGAGTGGCCAGCCTCGGCGAGCAGGCTGGCCGACGACGTGATCAGGAACCCGACGAACTTGGCGATGGCGATCCCGAGGTTGGCGAGGAAGGCGGCGAGGATCGCCCGGCGGCTGCCTTCGTGCATGGCCGAGAGACTGCCACGGCCCGCTCCATCCGAGTGTTTCGAGCCATTGGAGTGTTTCGTCCCGGAGAAACCGGGTGGTGGCACTCGGATGCGACGAAACACTCGGATGGGTGCCAGCTCGGTAGCGTTGACGGCATGTCACCGCTCGCCGGACTCGGCGCCAGCGCCGCTCCCAGCGGCAGCGAGCCGATCATCAATATCACGCCCGAAGCGTTGGCCAAGCTGATCGAGCTGCGCGACGCCGAACCGGACGCCGAGTCGCTCGGCCTGCGCCTCGAGCTGGCCTCCGGTCCCGGCGAGGACTTCCGCTACGACCTCAGCTTCGACGAGTACCTCACCGCCGCCTTCACCGACGAGGTGCGCACCCAAGACGGGCTGAAGGTCATCATCCCCGCAGCGCGACATCGAGTTCCTGCAGGGCGCGACGCTCGACCACACCGAGTCCCAAGGCCTCGTGATCCGCAACCCGAACCGCCCGGCGGTGCCGGTCGTGGAGGGACTGACCAGCGACGACGAGCTGTCGGCGCAAATCGAGGCGATGGTCGCCGGCGAGGTCAACCCGGCGCTCGCCGTCCATGGTGGGTTCGTCACCTACGTCGGCCACGACGGCCAGGGCACCGTCTACATGACGATGGGCGGCGGCTGCCACGGCTGCTCGATGAGCAAGCTCACCATGCTCGACGGCGTGCAGACGATGCTGTCGGAGTCGATCCCTGCGGTCGAGCGAGTCAAGGACCTCACCGACCACACGACGGGCGAGAATCCCTACTACTCGTGATCTGTGAGTCCTGGCGGCGGAGATCTGCCGTCTGAACTCACAGTCCGGGCATCACGACGGCCTTGCCGATGACCTTGCGGTCCATCAGCTCGCGCAGGGCCAGCGCGGCGTCGTCGAGCGAGAAGCGGGCCGACACCGACGGGTTGATCCGCCCGGCCTTGAGCATGTCGAGGAGCTCCGCGACGAGCGCCCGCTGCTCGGCCGGGTGGCGTGCGCTGTGCTCGCCGTAGAACACCCCGATGATCGAGCACCCCTTCAGCAGTGGCAGGTTGAGCGGGATCCGCGGGATCGGCCCGGCGGCGAACCCGATCACGAGGAAGCGCCCCCTCCACGCCGTGTTGCGCAGCGCCGCCTCGCTGAGGTCGCCGCCGACCGGGTCGTACACGACGTCCACGCCCCTGCCGCCTGTGTGCTCCTTGAGCCAGGCCTTGAGGTCGACCTCGCCGTAGTTGACCGTCTCGGCGGCGCCGAACCGCCGGCACACGGCGAGCTTCTCGTCGCTCGATGCGGCGGCGATCACCTTGGCGCCCATCACCGCCCCGAGCTCGACGGCGGAGAGCCCGACCCCGCCGGCGGCGCCGAGCACGAGCAGGGTCTCACCGGGCTGGAGGTGGGCGCGGTCCTTGAGCGCGTGGTAGGAGGTGCCGTACGTCGTCAAGAAGCCGGCGGCGGCGGTGAGGTCGACGCCGTCGGGCAGGCGGAAGGCGCGGTCGGCATCGACGACGACCTTCTCGGCGAACCCCCCGACCCCGGTGCCGGCGGCGACGTGATCGCCGACCCGCCAGTCGGAGACGTCGGAGCCGACGGCCGAGACGGTGCCCGAGATTTCCCCGCCGGGAGCGAACGGCAGCGCCGGCTTGAACTGGTAGAGATCCTGGACCATCAGCACGTCTGGGAAGTTGACGCCGCAGGCGTGGACGTCGACGACGAGCTGACCGGGCCGCGGCTGCGGGTCCGGGACCTCCTCCACCACGAGGTTCTCCGGCGGTCCGTACGAGTGCAACATCGCGGCGCGCATGGGCCGCAGTCAAGCACTCAGGAGTTGTGCGGCCTGCCGGGTGGGCGAGGGCCGCTGCGGAGCGCGCTGCGGAGCCCTCGCTCGAAGGTGAGGCGAGCCACTTGCTGCGAGCGAGTTGTGCGGCCTGCCGGGTGGGCGAGGGCCGCCGCGGAGCGCGCTGCTGAGCCCTCGCTCGAAGGTGAGGCGAGCAGCTTGCTGCGAGCCGAACCCGAGTAACTACTTCGACCTGAAATAGTCGATCCACCACCTGCGCGCGTGCGTTCGATACGATGGCCTCGCCCCTGGTAGTTGCGTTACCGAACAGCGAGGCCATCGATGTTGCGAACGGTAGGCGAGGAGCCGACGTTGTGGGAAGCGTTGCTCCCGGCGGAGGCGTTGGTGATGCCCGCCGAGCTGGTCCGCGTCGATGCGCTGTTGGATGACGACCGCTTCTTCGAGCCGTACGCCGAGTTCTTTCACGCCACGCTGGGGCGGCCGTCGATCCCGATCGAGACGTATCTGCGGCTGATGTTCTTGAAGTACCGCTACCGGCTCGGGTTCGAGACGCTGTGTCGGGAGGTCACGGACTCGATCGGTTGGCAGCGGTTCTGTCGCATCCCGCTCGGTGGACGGGTGCCGCACCCGACGACGTTGATGAAGATCACCACCCGTTGCGGTGGGGTGGCCGTCAACGGGTTGAACAAGGCGTTGCTGGCCCCGCCGTGGAGGCCAAGGTGTTGAGGACCAACCGGGTGCGCGCCGACACGACGGTGATCGAAGCCAACGTCGCGTATCCGTCGGACTCGTCGCTGTTGGCCAAGGGCGTCGCCAAGATGGCCAAAGCGGCCAAGAAGCTGCGGGCAATGGGATTGGCGAGGCGCACCCGGCTGGCCGACAAGACGCGTACGGTGCGCTCCCGGGCCCGCTCGATCAACGCCAACCTGCGCCGCCGCACCGACGACAAGCTCGCCGAAGTCAAGCGGATCAACACTGACCTCGCTGGGATCGCCGAGCGGGTCGCCCGGCAGGCCGACGCCGTGGTGCGCAACGCCCGCCGTAAGCTGCGCACCCTCGGTGACCAGGCGTCTGGGCTCGCTCGTGCTGCGGTGGAAGGGCTGGAGCGGACCGCCACCTTGACCCGTCGGGTCGCCGCCCAGACCCGCCAACGCCTCGCCGGCGAGACCCCGCCGGGGGCGACTCGGGTGGTGTCGTTGCACGACGCCGAGGCCCGTCCGATCGCCAAGGGACGTCTCGGCAAGCCGGTCGAGTTCGGCTACAAGGCCCAACTCGTCGACAACGAAGATGGTGTCATCGTCGACCACAACATCGAAGCCGGCAACCCGCCCGACGCACCGATGCTCGAACCGGCGATCCAACGGATCAAGCAACGCACCGGTCGAGCACCGAGGGCGGTCACCGCTGATCGTGGCTACGGCGAACAAGGCGTCGAAGACGCCGTGCGTGCCGCCGGAGTACGTCATGTCGTGCTCCCCACCAAAGGCCGACCGAACGCGACACGTCGCCAGATCGAGAACCGACGCGCCTTCAAGAAGATGGTGCGATGGCGCACCGGCTGCGAAGGCCGCATCAGCTGCGCCAAACGCGACTTCGGACTCTCCAGGACGCGGATCGACGGGCTCGCCGGCGCACGCACCTGGTGCGGTCACGGAATATTCGCCCACAACCTCGTCAAGATCAGCGGCCTGATCGACTGATCGAGCCCAACGAGATCGAGCCGGCGACCGGCGGCCCACATCGCCGACAGCCACCGCGCCACACCCGCATCAACGTCACTCACGCCCCCCGCGCCCACACACTTCTTCAGGTCGAAGTAACTAGCCCGGTGGGACCTCGTCGGGGGCCGGGACGGGCATGCCGAAGCGCTGCATGCCCTGCGTCGCCCGCTTGATCACGGTCTCCAGCACCTGCACGCGTGCGGCCCGCTTCTGCTCGCCGGAGATGACGTCCCACGGGGCGAGGTGGTGGTCGGTCCGCTCGAACATCTCCTCCGCGGCGGCGAGGTATTGGTCGGCCTTCTTGCGGTTGCGCCAGTCCTCCTCGGTGATCTTCCACCGCCGCAGCGGATCACTCTGGCGGTCCTCAAACCGTCGCAGCTGCTCCTCTGCGCTGATGTGCAACCAGCACTTGACGATCGTCACGCCCTCCAGCGCGTTGGTCCGCTCGAACGTGACGATCTCCTCGTAGGCCCGCGTCCACTCCGCCTCGGTGGCGAAGCCCTCGACGCGCTCGACGAGGACCCGCCCGTACCAGCTGCGGTCGAACACCGACATCCCGCCACGCCCCGGCACGTACGGGTAGAACCGCCACAGGAACGGGTGCCGCTTCTCGTCGTAGGTTGGCGCGGCGAACGTCGAGACCCGGTAGTGCCGAGGGTCGAGCGGCTCGACGAGGCGCTTGATCGCCCCGCCCTTGCCGGCGGCGTCGCTGCCCTCGAACACGAGCAGCAGGCCCGGCCCGAGCTCGCCCGATCCCATCTGCCCGCCGACGTGGAGGCGCAACTGCAGCCACCGCCGCTGCAGCGCGGTGAGGCGGTCGTCGTACTCCTTGCGCCCCAGCCGAACGCTCAGGTCGAGGGCGTCGAGCCGACCCATGGCGTCGAGATTACGTTCTCGGGTTCGGCTCGCAGCTAAGCTGCTCCCTCACCTCCCGAGCTCGCCGCCGCCGCTACGCAGCGGCGCTCGCCCGCCTGGCTCATGCGTGCGGCGCTCGTCAGCCGGACGGTCCGAAGCGCTCGACCCTGATCCGCTCGACCGGCTGGCCCAGCTCCACCAGCAGGTCGCCGGCGGTGTTGCAGAACCCGGCGGAGCCGCACAGGTAGGCGGTCACCTCGCCGAGCTCGGCCAGCGGCGGAATGTCCGACGCCATCAGCCGGCCGGCGGCGCGCGGCCAGTCGTCAGGCACCGTGCGGGTGTAGACGATCGACGTCTCCGGCCCGGTCAGCTCGGCGCCGTAGAACAGCTCCTGCGGGCCACGCGCCGACACGACGAGGCGGACCAGATCGGCACGCCCGCTGCGCCGGGCGAGGCGGAGCATCGCCATCAGCGGGACGATCCCCGACCCACCGCCGACGAGCAACGCCGGGCTCGCCCCATCCCACACGAAGAAGCCGCCGAGCGGCCCGCGCAGCTCGAGCTCGTCGCCGACCTCGACGACCTCGTGGAGGAACCCCGACACCTCGCCGTCGTCGAGCAGCTCGACGGTGAGCTCGATCTCGTCGGTGCCGTCGGGTGCCGACGCCACCGAGTATGAGCGCTGCGCGGTGTACCCGTCCGGTGCGGTCAGCCGCACGACGACGTGCTGGCCAGCGAGGAAGTCGATCGGGTGCGGCAGTTGCAGGCGGAACGTCTTGGCTCGCGGCGTCTCGTCCCAGATGGCGGCAACCGTCGCCGTGTACCACGGGGTGGTGGCCATCACTCCCGCTGCGTCGGCAGTTTGGGCACGAGCCAGCTGATGAAGTCGGTCGGGGCGCGGGTCTGCAGCCACAGCCGGCCCGGTCCGGCGAACCGTGTCACCAGGCCCTCGCCGCCGAGGATCGTCGTCTTCCAGTTGCCGGCCTTGTGGACCTCGTAGGTGATGCTTTGGTCGAAGGCGACGACGTGGCCGGTGTCGATCGTGTAGGCCTCGCCGGCGTTGAGGGTGCGGGTGAGGATCGCGCCGTACGAGGACATCAGCACGTCGCCGTGACCGGTGCACTTGACGAGGAACAGGCCCTCCCCAGCGAAGAACGTCTTCGCCCCGCCCCATTTGGTGTCGACGTCGATCGTCGGGTCCGAGGCGATCCACGACCCGGACTGCACGAGCAGCGCCTGCGACCCGTCGACGGCGACCTTGGTCATGTCTCCGGGCAGCGCCGGGGCCACCGACACCGAGCCGCCGGGCGGCGCCCGGAACGTGTTGATGAAGAAGCTCTCCCCGCCGAGGACCGATCGCCGCAGCCCGGCCATGATCCCGCCGCGCGCCTTTGTCTCGACCTCGACGCCGTCGCTGTAGGCGGCCATCGCCCCGGCCTCCACTTGGACCTCGGCGCCGGGCGCGATCGTCACGGTGGCGAAGGCGAACGACGGGCTGCAGATGATCTCGACGTCCATCGTGCGATGGTATGCGGCTCAATCGCCTTGGTACCGCTGCTCCAGCCACGGGTCGCCGCGGTCGTGGTAGCCGTTGCGCTCCCAGAACCCGGGCTCGTCGTGGTCGAGCAGGCGCAGCCCGGCGACCCACTTCGCCGACTTCCAGAAGTACAGGTGCGGCACGATCATGCGCACCGGTCCGCCGTGGTCGACAGGAAGAGGCCGAGCGTCGACCTCCCACACCACCCACGCCCTGTCGTCGGTGATGTCGGCCAGCGGGAGGTTCGTCGTGTACCCCGTGTGGCTGAAGGCGATGGCGAAGCTGGCGCTCGGCAGCGGGCCGGCGATCTCCAGCAGCGTGTCGACGGAAACGCCGCGGAACGTCATGTCGAACTTCGACCACGTCGTGACGCAGTGGATCGCTCCCTCGTACGTCGACGGCGCCAGCGCGCGCAGCTCGTCCCACGTCCAGGTCGTCGGACGCTCGACGAGGCCCTCGACGCGGAAGGTCCACGTGTCGGTGGGCAGGTGTGGCGTGACCTCGGCGTTGAGCACCGGCCACTGGTCCCCAGCGTCGTACTGGCCGGGTGGCAGCCGCGGGTCACGGGCCCGGCGCCCGAAGAACCCACGCGTCGCCATGGGCGGATGGTAGGCGTCCGTGCGACGATGCGCCCGATGCCCTGCTTGGCCGCCACCTGCTCCCACCTCGACACCCTCCCCAACGACCTCGCCGCGCTCGATTCCGAGCGACGACGGCTGCCACGAGTGCCTGCAGGCCGACGGACGCTGGGTGCACCTGCGGATGTGCCAGGAGTGCGGCCACGTCGGCTGCTGCGACAGCTCGCCGGGCGCGCACGCCACGGCCCACAACCGGACGACCGGGCACCAGATCGTTCGCAGCTTCGAGCCCGGCGAGGACTGGTTCTACTGCTACGCCGACGACCTGATGTTCGCGCTCGACGTGCCCGCGGGACCCTCGCAGAGCTGAGCACTCGGGTTCGGCTCGCAGCCAAGCTGCTCGCCTCACCTGCCGAGCTCGCGGCCGCCGCTCCGCAGCGGCGCTCGCCCTCCTTGCTGCTCGGGCGAGGTCGCGCGCTCGACGATGCGCACCTCGCCGGCGCCCGGGTCGACGTCGACCAGATCGCCGTCGCCGATCAGCTCCATCGCCCGCTGGCAGCCGATGACCGCCGAGATGCCGAGCTCGCGCGCCATCACCGCAGCGTGGCACAGCAGGGCCGCCATCCTGGACGACGATGCCGCCGGCAATCGCCAGCACGGCGTTGTAGGTCGGCGCCGTCCACGGGGCGACGAGCACGTGCGCCGGGCTGCATCACGTCGAGCACGGCGTCGGGGTCGAGGGCGACGCGGGCGACGCCGCGGTGGGTGCCCGACCCGATGCCGAGCCCGCGCGCGTCGTCCTGATCGGGGTCGCGCTCGAGGTTGGCGACAGTGGCGAGGACGATCTCCATCGTCCGGCGCATGCCCGCCGGGAACACCGTCGTGTCCGGTGGCGGCACGGTCGGGCCGAGCAGTGGCGGCGCCTCGACCGCCGCTTGACGTGCACGGAGCGCGGCCCGGTCAGCGGCCTCGTCGGCGCTGGGCGAGGGCCGGTCGAGCAATGCTGCGACGACCTGAGCGTCCGGCGCGCCGCCCGCTCGCGCCTGCGGAACGCCGGGTGGATGCGTATGGCCAGCCACAGCACCGGGCGCGGCGGTGGCGGCCCGGTGCGCTTCGCCCCGATCAGCGGCACCAGGCGGCGGAACATCTTGCTGTTGACGAAGCGGACCTCCATCGTCTCGATCGGCCCACCCCACCTCGCGACCACGTCGCGATAGGTCTCGGTCATCGTCGACGAGGCGACCCGCTGGTACAGCGGGGTCGCCGCCGGCGGGCAGTGCGAGTTGTCACGCTCCCACGCGCCCGGTCTGGGCACCTCGAACGTGATCGGCTCGCTGGTCGGCATCATCCGAGTGTCTCAGGCTGTCCGAGTGTTGCGCCGCGGGTTTCCCGGGCCGAAACACTCCGATGGCCTCAAACACTCGGATGGCCCCTACGGTTGCGCAGGTGCCTGGGATCGTGAGCTACGGGGCCTACCTGCCGTACTGGCGGCTGCGGCGCAGCGCCATCGGGTCGACGCTGGGCAGCGGCGGCGGCAAGGGCGCCCGCAGCGTCGCCAGCTACGACGAGGACTCGACGTCGATGGGCGTCGAAGCGGGGCGCCTCGCCCTCGCCGGCGCGCCGGACGGCTACGAGCCCAGCCTGGTGGCGTTCGCCACGACGGCACCGGCGTACGCTGACAAGACCAACGCCACGGCGATCCACGCCGCCCTTGGGCTGAGCGACAGCGTGCCGGCGTTCGACACCGTGGGCGCGGTGCGGTCGGGGGTGGGCGCGGTCATGCTCGCCGGCGCCGCTGGCGGGCTCGCTGTGCTGTCCGACGTCCGCACCGGCCGTCCCGGCTCGGCCGACGAGGCGGCGGGCGGCGACGGCGCGGTCACGCTGGCCTTCGGCGCCGACGGCGTGATTGCCGACATCGTCGGCGGGGCGTCGGTCACGGAGGAGTTCACCGATCGCTGGCGGGCACCCGGCGACTCGTACTCGCAGGTCTGGGAGGAGCGCTTCGGCGAGTACGCTTACGTCCCGCTCGCCGAGCAGGCCGTGACCGCGGCGCAGAAGGCGACCGGCGTCGCCCTCGCCGACGTCGACCACGTGATCGTCACCGGCCTCCACACCCGGGCGGTGAAGGCGGCGGCGCGGGCGATCGGCGCCCGCCCGGAGACGCTGGTTGCCGACCTCGCCGAGGAGGTCGGCAACACCGGCACCGCCCACTGGGCGCTGCTGCTGGCCGATGTCCTCGACCGCGCCGAGCCCGGCCAGACGATCGCCGTCGTGCTGCTGGCCGACGGCTGCGACGTGTGGCTGCTGCGGACCACCGACCTGCTCCCGGCGCACCGCCAGCGCGTGTCCGTCCGCGACCGCATCGCCGCCACCAACGACGAGCTCGGCTATTCCCAGTTCCTGACATGGCGCGGCTTCCTCCAGCGCGAGCCGCCGCGCCGTCCGGAGCCGGATCGACCGGCGGCGCCGCCATCGGCGCGCAGCGACCGCTGGAAGTACGGCTTCGTCGGCACCCGCGACGCCAACGGGTTCGTCTACCTGCCGCCGTCGCGGGTCAGCATGACGTCGGGCGAGATCGACCAGATGGAGGAGGTGCGGATGGCCGACGTGCCGGCCACCATCGCCACCTTCACCGTCGACCGTCTGGCGTTCAGTCTGAGCCCGCCGGTCGTGGCGGCGATCATCGACTTCGACGGCGGTGGGCGATTCCAGTGCGAGCTCACCGACGTCGATCCGGCGTCGGTGAAGATCGGCGACCGGGTGACGATGACGTTCCGTCGTCTCTACACGAGCGGCGGCGTGCACAATTACTTCTGGAAGGCTCGGCCCCTCACAGATGCGGCCGGCGAAGGCGCTGGAGCGCCCGCCGTGCCGAACCGGGAGGTCGCCACTGAGCCCGGGACTTCAGGACTGACAGCAAGGACGAAGGAGCACTGAGATGGCATCACACGGGATCCGCGACCAAGTCGCCATCGTGGGCATGGGCTGCACGACGTTCGGCGAGCACTGGGACCGCTCGACCGACGACATGCTCATCGATTCGTCGTCGGCGGCGCTGAAGTCGGCCGGCATTGCCCTCGACGACGTCGACGCCTTCTGGCTCGGCACGATGGGCTCCGGGGTCTCCGGCCTCACGTTGAGCCGCCCATTGAAGATCGAGCACAAGCCGGTCACCCGCGTCGAGAACTTCTGCGCCACCGGGTCGGAGGCGTTCCGCAACGCCTGCTACGCCGTTGCCTCCGGCGCCTACGACGTGGCGATGGCGATCGGGGTCGAGAAGCTCAAGGACTCCGGGTACTCGGGACTCGTCGTGTCGGCGCCGGCCAACGACGGCACCGCCGCCACCGTCACCGCCCCTGCCTCGTTCAGCCTGCTCGCCCCGGCGTACGCCAAGAAGTACGGCGTCGACCCCGACGAGATGAAGGAGGTCCTGACCCGCATCGCCTGGAAGAACCACAAGAACGGCGCGCTCAACCCGCGGGCACAGTTCCGCAAGGAGGTCTCCAAGGAGACGATCGCCTGCAGCCCGATCGTCGCCGGTCCGCTGGGCATCTTCGACTGCTCCGGCGTGTCCGACGGCTCCGCGGCGGCGATCGTGGTGCGCGCCGAGGACGCCCACCGCTACAGCGACCACCCCCTGTACGTGAAGGCGCTGTCGTTCATCGCCGGGCCGGCGGCCGGGCCGATCGACCCGAGCTACGACTACACCAGCTTCACCGAGGTCGTGCGCTCGGCCGAGGACGCCTACCAGCAGGCCAGGATCACCGACCCCCGCGCCGAGCTGGCGATGGCCGAGGTCCACGACTGCTTCACGCCCACCGAACTGGTGCTGATGGAGGACCTCGGGTTCGCCGAGCGCGGCTTCGCCTGGAAGGAGGTCCTCGCCGGGACGTTCGACCTCGACGGCGAGCTGCCGGTGAACCCCGACGGCGGGCTGAAGTCGTTCGGCCACCCGATTGGGGCCAGCGGCCTGCGGATGCTGTTCGAGGCGTGGACGCAGCTGCGCGGCGAGGCCGGCGAGCGCCAGATCTCCTCGATCGCCGCCGGCAAGCGAAAGGCGCTGACGCACAACCTCGGTGGCAGCCCTGGCGCCTGCGTCAGCTTCGTCGCCGTGGTCGGCGACGAGCGCGACGCCTGATCAGCGCGGCACCGCGTGCCAGTGCTCGGAGACGCCGTATCCGACGCGCCCCTGCGTCTCGAAGCGGGCCAGGCCCTCGTTGACGAACGTCACGCCATCGCGCTGAGGGATCTTGGTCGGGCAGATCGTCAGCACTGCGCCGTCGACCACGATTGACCTGCCCCGGCTGTCGGTTCCTCGCAGCTGGACGGCCGTGTGCAGCAGCGGGTTCGTCGGGTCGTACTCCGTGGTCATCGTCACGTCGTCGAGGTCGAGGGTCTCACCGTCGCGCTCGATCCAGCCCTTCCCGCCGAACGTGCCGCCGGCCGTCTTGCCGCACGCCCCACCGAGGGCGAGGTCGGCGCCGAAGTTCATCGAGAACCAGTTCAGGAAGCACCCTCTCTGGGTGGCTGCGGGACCCGCCGCCTTCGCCGCCGTTCCGCTGGGCGCCTGCCATGTGCGCGGACCCCATGACTTGTCGCGCACGCCGTACCCGTCCACGTCCCACTGCTCGTCGCCGAGGCGGATCGTGCCGCTGACCCGGCCGGTCTGCTCGAAGTGCCCCTGCGCACCTCCGACTGCGTAGTGCGGCGCGCTGATCGCCTCGAAGGCGACGTCCATGTCGAGCCGCGCGTCGCGCTTCCATCCCATCGGCCGATCCCTGGCGGCGGCGAGCATGACCGTCGGATCGTCCATGTCCTGCGCCTCGCCCGAGTACACGATGTCCCAACGCCCGAACGCCTCCCCACGGCGCAGGGTGAGGTTGCCGACGGAGGGATCGACCGGACCGAGCGTGTCGACGAGCGCCGGGGTCAGGTCCGTGCGTCGACCGTAGGTGAACGCCACCCGCCCCGCGGGCAGGTACACCGCGTGCAGGGCGTCGGCCCACCCGTCGTTCGGGCGGAAGCCCATCCGAGTGAACGCGCCGACGCCGGTTTCCGGATCGACGAAGTTGAAGTAGTAGCTCTCGCTCCACGCGGGATGGTCGCCGACGGGATGGAACAGTTCGTCGGCGGGGTCGGCAGTGGCGCTCATGGCTCAGGTGTACCGCGGCGGGACCGCCGGCGGCGAATGGTCGATCTCGTCCATGGTCTATCGTCGCCGCGACCGCGGGGGAGGCCAGGGGCGTGGTGGTAGCTGTTGAGGTCCTCGGAGTCGACGGGGTCGAGGAGGCGGCGACCTTGGTAGCTCGGGAGCATGTGGTGGCCTGCTTCCGTCAGCCGGGTTGCCCGCTGCATACCGCGATGCGCGGCATTGTGCCGCGGAGCTCGACGCTGTGCTCGCCGCCGGACACGTGGGCTTCGTCGCTCGCGACGAGCGCGGGTGCGTCGGGGTGACGTGTGGACGTACGGCGGACTCGGTGGGCTTCGTGCCGGCGCACCGCCTCGCCGTCGATCCCGACCTTCCCGACCCCACCGACGTTGTCGTCGCACTTTCGCCGCGCTCGCGCCGATCCTGCTCGCAGACGGTGCGGCGCGCTTCACCATCGACCACGTCGCCCTTGACCCGCTCGGCACGGCACTCAACAACACCGGCTTCGGACGAGGCGGCGTGTTCGCGGTGCAGTCTCCCCGACCCATCGCGCCAGCAGCCGACCTCGACATCCGGATCGGCACCGCCGACGATCTCGACGCGATCGGCACGTTGAGCCAAGTCGAGCTCGCCCACCGTTCCGAACCTCCGATTTACGCAACTCCCACGACCGACCTCTACCACGCCCACGGAGCGACGACGGTCCTGCGCAGCCGTTCACAACCAGGGCATGCCCGCGAGCTGTCGCCAACCGCGCGCGTCGGCGATGATCGCCTCGACGTCGCCGCGAGCGAACGAACCTGACGCCTGCCACCCGTGCTTGCCGAAGACGGTGATCGTCCGGTGGCCGTCGGAGAGGAGTCGGAACGTACCCGACACGATGACGGACATGTGTTGGTCGAAGTAGTCCAGCTCGTTCTGGGAACCGCTGTCGCAAGCGTCGCAGCCGCATTCCGGGAACCAGTCGATGCACACCGCGGGATCGCCCAGGCCAACTGTCACCCCGGCGTCAGCGACGTCCTTGAGCCGGCTCCGGGCGACCGTGAGTGGAAGCGCACCCGAGGCAACCGGGATCACCCGGTCGATGCGCGAGATGACCGTTCTCGGCTTCTCGTGCCACGAGACCGCGGCGCTCCGTTCGACGACGGCGAGACCGGCATCGACGAGCGCGATGAGCCAGGCGTCGGCGCGAGCTCCAACGATCCGCCACTTCGCCGGATCGAGCACACGCGAGTACTCCTCGTCGAGAGGCGACCGATCGGGATGCGGGTCAGGCCACGGCCTCAACCCGCGGCTGGTGACCGCGAAGGCCGCCTCGACGGCGACGCGCAGCTCAGACTCGGCGACCACGTCACCATCGTGCCCGCCGAGATCGACACCGCGGGTGTGAGATCGACGTCAGGCCCGGTCCGTGTCGGCCTCGGCGAGCGTGTCGGCATGGCGATGAATGAGCTCCCAGCAGCCGTCATCACCGCGCCGGAAGAGCTCCGTGACGCGCAGCGTCATCGGAACCGGCTCGCTGCGGCCGCTCATGCGCACGGCGGCGTGCTGTAGCCCGACCCAGTATGCGAGGTCGCCGTCGTGGGCCATGTGCAGCACCTCGAAAATGGGTGTCGCCGCCGGGCTCGAAGGCCGTGGCACCAGCCTCGTTGGTGTCGATGACGGCGCGTGCGCCGAGGCGGATCGAGACGGTACGAGCTTCGCGTCGCCGGGCCCGCAGCGAGGCAGCTCGACCGGCTCCCCGAGAAGGTCGCAGCGGCGATCGCCGAGTTCATGCTCGGCCCGCTGATCGACGACCGTCAACGTGTCGGTGGGGCGCTGCGGCGCGAGCTCGAGGGCTTGCACTCGGCACGGCGCGGCGCCTATCGCGTCGTGTACGAGATCGACGACCAAGCATCCACGGTGATCGTGTTGCGGATCGACCACCGTTCGACCATCTACCGACCCCGCTGATCGCCGAGGATCCCGTTCCATCGGGTGGAACGGCGTCGTCACGCCTCTTCTCCGACGCCGGCGACGGGCCGGCGCGAGTGAGGAGGAGGGACCTCGCATGTTCCACGTCCGGCGCGCGCTGCGCCGACTCACGGCGGCCGGCACGGTTACGGCGGCGGTGCTTGCACCTTCACTGGCAAGTGGCGGCGGGACCGCCGAGGCGATCGTCGGCGGTGTGGGGGTCGCGCCATCGATCTATCCGCAGTTCGTCAAACTGCTCACCCCCAACCTGTGCGGCGGGACGGTCATCGCCACCGACACCGTGCTCACGGCGGCCCACTGCGTCGACGGTGGGGTCTCACCGGCGGCCATCTCGGCGTTCGTCAGCGACGTCAACCTGCGCCATGCCGTCAGCATCACGATCCACCCGCTGTGGGACGGCGACGAGGTCGACGGCCACGACCTCGCGATCATCAAGCTCACGCCCGGGTCGACAGTCGGGGTGCCGAACATCCAAGTCGGCTCGCCGTTCAACACGTCGTACTACGCCCCGAACACGCCGGCGACGATCGTCGGCCACGGCCGCACCAGCCCCAGCTCGTCCGACAGTGCCCAGCTGCGGGCGGTCGACACCGTTCTTCGCAGCGACGACTACATGGACGACGTCTACAACCCCTGGTACTGGTTCGATCACTGGAACGAGCCGTTCCACATCGGGGCCGGGTCGAGCTCGCAGACCGCGTGCTACGGCGACAGCGGCGGCCCACTGGTCGTCGACAAGGACGGCACGTGGAACTGGATCCAGGTCGGCGTCGCCAGCTTCGTGGAGACGTGGCCTGACGAGTGCGGCGAGCCGGCCGGCTTCTCCGAGCTGGCCAACGCTCAGCTCGCCTGGGTGGCCCAGCAGGTCCCGAGCATCAAGGCGGCGTGGGGCACGTGCTACACGCCATCTGGGTTCGTCGGCCAGGCGTCGGCCAGCTACGTGCCGTGGTTCCTGCCGACGGGAGGCCGCGACGGTCA
Source organism: uncultured Acidimicrobiia bacterium (assembly GCA_963841465.1). Classification (GTDB taxonomy): domain Bacteria; phylum Actinomycetota; class Acidimicrobiia; order Acidimicrobiales; family Ilumatobacteraceae; genus JALZMG01. The sequence goes on from CAWJCQ010000003.1 coordinate 373,546, forward strand.
GTTCTACTGGGAGATCGCCTGCTACGGCATCCCCTCCCAGCCGCCGTCGACCACGACCACCACGGTCCCGCCGGACGATCCGCCGATCCCGCCGATGTGCATCAACACGCCGTGGAAGTGCCCCGATCTGTGACACTCGGACTCGGGTCGCAGCCAAGCTGCTCCCCTCGCCTCCCGAGCTCGCTGCCGCCGCTCCGCAGCGGCGCTCGCCCACCTGGCAAGCACCGCCTCGTGATCTCGTAGCCTCGTTGCCGTGCAGGCAACGAGGGCGCTCGATCGGGACGCCGTCCGGCGAGTGCTGCGACGGGCGACCGCGCTCGCCGACGTCGAGCCGGTGGCGATCGAAGCCGTCGACGGCGTCGCCCCGGAGGTGCTGGTGGCGGCGGCGACCGAGGTCGGGATCCCCGAGGATGCGGTCCGCCGGGCGCTGACCGTGGAGCAGCTCGGCGAGTCGCCCGCCGGACGGTCGGGCGTGCTCGGCCCGCCGATGGTGGTCGTCGACGACGAGCTCGCCGGCGATGCGCCGGCGGTGCTCGCCGCCCTCGACCGCTGGATGGTCGGCGGCCATCACCTTCGGCGGGACCACCTCCACGAGCACACCGCAGCGTGGACCCGGCGGCGGGGGATCCTCGGCACGACGTTCCGGACACTGCGCCACGCCACCGGTGAGGGCCACCTCGGCGACGTCGAGCGGATCGACGCCGTCGCCCTCGACACGGGAATCGGCACCTGCGTCGTGCGGGTGACCGCCGACCGCCGGCGCGAGCGGCGCAGCCATGGCGTCGCCGGAGCGGCCGTCGGTGGCGTGACCACGGCGGGGGCGATCGTCGGCGCCGTGGCGCTCGGGCCGTGGCTGCTGCTCGCCGCCCCGGCGACGGTAGCGGTCGGTGCAGGGATCGCCGTCGGTGGGCGGCGCCGGGCCCGGCTCGTCGAGGGCGAGATCGAGCGGGTGCTCGACAGCGTCGAGCATGGCGATCGCCCGGCCCGGCTGGCGCCCGACCTCGCCCGCCGGGTCCTACACCGATAGCCGGCGCAGCACCTCAGCGTGCAGGAGCCCGTTGGAGCTGATCGCGGTGTCGTGCTCGTGCGTCGACTCGCCGAGGCGGTCGGTGAACGTGCCGCCGGCCTGCTCCACGATCAAGCGCACGGCAGCGAGGTCGTAGGGCGCGAGGCCGACGGCGTCGACAGCGACGTCGAGGGCGCCCTCGGCGACGAGACAGTGCTGCCAGAAGTCGCCGAACCCGCGCACCCGCCGGACCGCTCGGCCGAGGGCGACGAGGGCAGGCGTGAGGCCGAGGGCGTCCCACCCGTCGCTGAACGTGATGCTGACCTGGGCCTCGCTGAGCGCGTCCACCGTCGAGACCCGGCAGCGCCGAGCGTCGGCGAACGTTCCCGACCCCGCCGCCGCCCACCACCGTCGCCCGAGCGCGGGCGCCGATACGACGCCGGCCACGACCTCCGGCCCGTGCTCGATGGCGATGAGCGTCGCCCACACCGGGATGCCGCGGACGTAGCCCGACGTGCCGTCGATCGGGTCGATGATCCATCGCCACGGCGAAGCCGGATCGCCGACCGCACCGTGCTCCTCGCCGAGCACCTGGTGCGTCGGCCGCTCGGCGCGCAGCCGATCCACGATCGCCGCCTCGGCGGCCCGGTCGAGCGCGGTCACCTCACTGCGGTCGGGCTTCAGCTCGTGCGACACCGAGCGGCTCTCGAACGGGGGCAGCGTGATCGCGTCGGCGACGTCGGCGAGCTCGAGCGCGAGCGCCAGCTCGGCGTCAAGGTCCATCGAGGTCCATCAGGCTGGCCAGTGCTCGGCGACCAGCTCCAGCGTGCGGACCCGCTCCGGCAGGGCGTACGTCATCGTCGAGATCATCAGCTCGCTCGCTTCGGTCTCGGCGGCCAGCGCCATCAAGCGGGCGACGGCGCCGGGGCCGTCGTCGACGATGCGGTTCGACGGCATCGACCGAGCGATGTCGATGTCCGGGTGCGCGGCCGCCTCATCGGGCGGGAGCAGGGGCGTGCGGCGGTTGGTGCGGATGCCGAGGATCGCCAGGCGGGCCGGACCCGTGAGGTGCTCGGCCTGATCGGGGTCGTCGGCGGCGAGCACGCCGGCGGTGACGATCGTGTACGGCTCGGTGAGATGCGGCGACGGCCGGAACGACTGACGGTACAACGCACATGCCTGCACCACGCCGCCCATGTCGAAGTGATGGGCGAACCCGAAGCCGAGCCCGAGCTGCCCCGCGAGCCGGGCCGAGTAGCCGCTCGAACCGAGCAGGATGATCGGCGGGCTCGACGCGGCGACGGGCGTGGCCCGGAAGCGAGACCATGCGCCCTGCTCGACGCGCTCGTCGCCGAGCAGCCCCATCAGGTCGAGCAGGTCACGCGGGAAGTCCTCGGCACCAAGATCGGGGGAGCGGCGCAAGGCGACGGCGGTGGCCGGGTCGGTGCCAGGCGCCCGGCCGATCCCGAGGTCGACCCGGCCCGGGTGCAGCGCCTCGAGCATGGCGAACTGCTCAGCGATGACCAGCGGGGCGTGGTTGGGCAGCATCACGCCGCCGGAACCGAGGCGGATCGACGACGTCGACGCCCCGAGGTGGGCCAACAGAACCGCCGGCGACGTGCTGGCGACGGTGGGCATGTTGTGGTGCTCGGCGACCCAGAACCGCAGGTAGCCGAGTCGTTCCGCCTGCTGGGCCAGCACCGTCGTGTCGGCGAGCGCCTGGCGCGAGGTGCGCCCAGCGCTCACGGTCGACAGGTCGAGGACCGAGCGGGGGAGGGCGGGCATCGGCTACATGAACCGGCGGACGGCGGCGGCGATTCCGTCGGCGTCCAAGCCCAGCTGGGCGAGGATCCGCTCCGGGCGCCCATCGTGGGGCAGGAAGCGGGTCGGCAGCCCCAGCACCTCGACCCGCACGCTCGGCGAGATCTCGCCGATGGCGTCCTCGATCGACATCCCGACGCCGCCGGCGCGCACACCGTCTTCACACGTCACCACGCCTCGATGGCGGGCGGCGTCGGCGAGCATGTCGGCGTCGAGCGGGGCGCAGCAGCGGACATCCCACACCGTCACCGGGATCCCTGACGCCGTCAGCGAGTCGGCCGCCTTCTCCGCCGGCTCGAGCAGCCGCCCGATGGCGAGGACGCACACCGCCTCGGCAGGGTCGTCGACGAAGCGTGTCCGCCGCGCCCGGATGCCGACTCCGACCTCGTGCTCGCGGACGTTGCGGGCCTGGCCGCGGGCGTAGCGGATCGCCACCGGGCCACCGTCGGCGAGGGCCATCGCGTCGTGCAGCATCTGGTGCAGCTCCTGGGCGCTCGACGGGGCGAGCACCCGCATTCCCGGCACCCGGGCGAGCAGCGCCATGTCGTAGACGCCGTGGTGGCTCGGGCCATCGGGTCCGGTGACGCCGGCCCGGTCGATGCAGAAGACCACCGGCAGGCGGTGCAGGGCGACGTCGTAGACGACCTGGTCCCACGCCCGGTTGAGGAACGGCGAGTAGATCGCGACGATCGGGCGCATCCCGCCCATCGCCATCCCGGCGGCGGCGGTGACGGCGTGCTGTTCGGCGATGCCGACGTCGAAGAAGCGGTCGGGGAAGCGGTCCTGGAACGGCAGGAGGCCGGTGGGGCCGGGCATCGCCGCGGTGATCGCGACGATGCGGTCGTCGGCCTCGGCCTCCTTGATCACGGCGTCGGCGAACGCCTGGGTGTAGCCCGTCGGGACGGCCTTGGGCGGCCCGGTGAGCGGGTCGAAGACGGGGGCGTCGTGGAGGTGCTTCTCGTCGTCGTCCTCGGCCGGCGGATAGCCCCGGCCCTTCTGGGTGATGACGTGGACGACGATCGGTCCGTCGGCGGACAGCTCGATGGCGTTGCGCATCGCCAGCTCGAGCGCCGGGATGTCGTGGCCGTCGACCGGTCCGACGTAGCGGACGCCGAGGGCCTCGAAGAACGCCGGCGGCTGGAGCACCTCGCGCACCGCGGCCTTGAACGCGTCGACCGCCTTCTCGGCCGGCGTGCCGACGAGGGGCACGTCGCGCAGCAGCTCCTCGAGGCGCCGCTGGCGGCGGACGTAGGTCGGGTTGAGGCGGACGTCGGTGAGCAGCTGCGAGAGGCGATCGCCGATGCGGCTGATCAAGCGAGGGTGGTCGGGCTCCCCGGGCGGCGGGGCGAAGGCGGTGAGGTTGGACACCGTCGGGGCGTAGCTGCGGCCGTTGTCGTTGAGCACGACGATGACCCGCTTCTGGCTGTGGCCGAGGTTGTTCAGCGCCTCGTAGGCCATCCCGCCGGTCATCGAGCCGTCGCCGATCACCGCGACGATGTGACGGTGGGGGTCGCGCCCGGCGTCGCGCGCCGCGGCCAGGCCGTAGGCGTAGGAGAGGATCGTCGAGGCGTGGCTGTTCTCGACGTAGTCGTGGCGGCTCTCCTCCCGCGACGGGTAGCCGGACAGCCCGCCGGCCTGGCGCAGCTCGCTGAACCCCGCGCGGCGGCCGGTGACCAGCTTGTGCACGTAAGCCTGGTGACCGGTGTCCCACAGGATCGCGTCGTACGGCGACTCGAAGACCCGATGCAGGGCGAGCGTCAGCTCGACCGCACCGAGGTTGGAGCCGAGGTGGCCGCCGGTCTCGGCGACCGCGGCGACGATGAAGTCTCGGATCTCACCGCTCAGCTCGGCCAGTTCTGCGTAGGAGAGCTCACGGAGGTCCTCGGGTTCACGAATCCCGTCGAGGATCACGACCCGGGACGCTACCGCGCGGTGAGCCTCTGAGCCCGGCCACGGTGATGCCCGCCATCTACCGTCGGTCGCCGTGGCTCTGTTCGACCTCACCGGCCACGTCGGTCTCGTCACCGGCGGCAACAGCGGGATCGGCCTCGGGTACGCCGAAGGGCTGGCCGAGTGCGGCGCGGCGGTAGCGATCTGGGGCACCAACCCGGACAAGAACGACGCCGCCGTCGAGCGGCTGGCCAGCTTCGGCGGCGACGTCCACGCCGTGATCTGCGACGTCGGCGACGAGGAGGCGGTGCGGGCGGCGATGGACGAGACGGTGGGGGAGCTGGGGCGGGTCGACTCGTGCTTCGTCAACGCCGGCCTCGGCGGGCGCGGGGTCAACTTCCACGAGATGCCGGTCGAGGAGTGGCGGCGGGTGCTGCGGGTCAACCTCGACGGCGCGTTCTACACGTCACGGGCGGCGCTGGCGCACATGGTCGCCCGCTTCACCGACGGCGACACGGCCGGCGGCTCACTCGTGTTCACGTCGTCGGGGTCGGCGTTCTTCGGCCAGCCGCGAGGCGAGCACTACGGCGGGTCGAAGGCGGCGGTGATCGCGATGTCCCGGGCGATCGCCGTCGAGTACGCCCGCTACAAGGTGCGGTCCAATGCCATCGTGCCCGGCTGGATCGACACCGAGATGGCCACGGGCGCGCTGCACTGGGACAAGTTCATCGAGCGCAACATGCCGCGCACGCCGGCCCGCCGGTGGGGCGAGGGCAGCGACTTCGCCGGCATCGCCGCCTACCTCGCCGGCCCGGCCAGCAGCTACCACACCGGCGACGTGATCACCATCGACGGCGGCTATTACATCGCTTGAGCTCAGGTCGCAGGCAAGCTGCTCGCTTCGCCTGCCGAGCTCGCCGCCGCCGCTCCGCAGCGGCGCTCGCCCACCTGGCTGACCCGTCTGCGTTCGCCGAGTGTTCAGGCCGGCGGTACGCGCGCCTCGGCTCGCTCGTACTCGGGCACCTCGAGGCCCAGCTCGGCCAGGTGCTTGCGGTCGAGGCGGTTCTGGTTCCATCGGTGCAAGCTCCACCCGGCGATCGTGCCGACGGCGAAGCACAACAACCCGCCGGCCCCGTCGAGCCAGAAGTGGTTGGCGGTGACGATGATGCAGAACAACGTCGCAAGTGGATAGAGGAACACCACCGCCCGTTGCCATCTCCGCCGCAGCAGCGGCCATACGGCCACGGCGCACCAGGTCGACCAGCCGATGTGCATGCTCGGCATCGCCGCGAACTGGTTGGAGATGTCGGCCATCTTCTCCGAGTCGAACGACCACGGACCGCCGTACTCCGACAGCGTGTCGACGTACCCGAACGAGCCGTTCTCCGAGCGCAGGTCGCTGGAGATGCAGGCGCCGCCGTAGTGGTCGCACGGCTTGTCCAGCAGGCGCGGCGGCATCAGCGGGAACAGGGCGAAGCCGACGATCGCCAACGCGGTCATGATCGCCAGGCTGTTGCGCCACACCGGGAACACCGCCGGCCGCTTCCAGAACAGCAGGACGAACACGGCCAGCGTGACGACGAAGTGGGCGGTGCCGTACCACGTGTTCCAGAACTGGATGAACACGTGGTAGGGAAGGAAGAGGTCCTGGATCGCCTCCTCGTGGTACAGCCCCAGCACCCGTTCGAAGCGGATCACCCGCTCGGCGTTGTCGAAGGCGTGGTACGGGATCCCACCGGGCTCGAAGGCGTTGGAACCGAAGCGGTTCCGGGTCCACGAGTACACCAGGTAGAAGGCGATCGCGAGGAGCGCCTCCTTCCACCAGTAGACGCGGTGGATGCGCTCCGGCAGTGGACGCGCCTCCTCCACCGGCATAGACCGTTCAGGCTAGGTCCCGTTCAGGTGGCCCCGGGTGAGGGTTGGCGTCATGAGGGGACGCCGCCGGGGTGACGTTGAGCACACCACCCCATCGGAGTGTTTCGACGCATCGGAGTGTGTGCTGCGGGGAGGACCCGCCGCACACATTCAGATGATCAGGCCGGCGAGATCGTCAGCGCACCGGTGCAGGTTCCGCGCAGCACGCGGACGACGAGCTGGCCGTTGTGCAGTGACGCCTCCACCCCGGCGCCGTAGCCGGTGGGGATGTCCACCTGGCGCTCGTAGCCGCCGTACTCCCACTCGTGGAGCAGGTACTCGCGAGGTCCGGCGCTGCGGACGTGAGCCCAGAAGCGCAGTGTGGCCGGTTCCCCCGGCCGCAGCTCCACGCACACGTCCGCCGCCCGCACCGCCGGCAGCGGGGCGACGAGCACCATCGCCCCGGTGGCCTCGTAGAGGTTGACGGGCACCGGCTGCGGACGCATCTCCGCCTCCGTCGTGGCGGTGGCCTCGGCGACGTGGTCGTTGTTGGTGCTCATCGTGGTCCGGTACCTCCCGTCCATCGGAGTGTTACGTGGAGGGGGGACCCGCAGTGAACACTCGGATGCGTCGCAACACTGGATGGAACCACAGAATCGGTTGGGTGGTCAACGGACGGCCGCGGCGAGGCGCCGTGCGGCGATGGCGACGTACCGGCACAGCGCCGGCGGATCGTGGACGACGAGGTCGACGCCGAGCGTGAGCAGGTGGAACACGATGACGTCGAGGTCGTCGCCGCCAGTGGTGAGCATCGTGCGCCGCTCGTCGATCGGCTCGAGGATGCCGGTGTTCGGCGGGACCAGCGGGGCGACGTCGTCCACCGGCGCCATCAGCTCCACGCGCGCCTGGTAGCGGTAGGCGCGCGTCGTGATCGCGGCCTAGACGAAGGCGACCGGATCGGGCGGGTCCTCGATCGCGACCTGGTGGCCGGTCGCTTCGACGGCGAGCAATCGATCGACCCGGAAGGATCGCCAACCGGCGCGCTCGACGTCGCGGGCCACGAGGTACCACTGGCGGGCCGTGCTCACGAGGCGATGCGGATCGAGCCGGCGCTCGGTCACCCGGCCCCGGATGTCCCGGTAGCGCACCCGCAGCCGCTCGCCGTCGCGGCACGCCCGGGTCAGCGTGACCAGCACCTCGGGGTCGACCGGCGACGCCCCGCTGCCGAGGCGGGCGGTCATCGCGGCGAGGGTGCCGACTTGGCGGCGCAGCACCGACGGAAGGAGCTGCTCGAGCTTGGCGAGGGCGCGCACCGCCGCCTCGCCGCCGCCCTCGATCGACTCGGTCGCCGTCGAGCGCAGGCACACGGCGACGGCGAGCGCCTCTTCGCGATCGAGCATCAGTGGCGGCATCGCCCGCCCGCCAGCGCCGAGGCGGTAGCCGCCGGCGGTGCCCACCTCGCTGGCCACCGGGTACCCGAGCCGCCGCAGCCGCTCGACGTCGCGACGCACCGTGCGAACGGTCACCCCGAGCCGAAGAGCCAGCTCCGGCCCCGACCACCGCGGCCGCGCCTGCAGCAGCGAGAGCAGGCCGAGGAGGCGGGCGGTCGGGCCGGGGTCGTCCGGTGCCACGATCCGAGAGTCTGCCCGATCGAGGTCCGGATCGGTCCTCATTGCGTCCTACCGTCGAGCCATGGACTGGACCAAGGAGCTCCTCGACCAACTGGCGTTCCAGTGGGACGGAGCACTGCGGCCGCGGCTCGACGCGCTCACCGACGAGGCGTACCTGTGGGAACCGGTCGCCGAGATGTGGAGCATCCGCCGCCGCCCCGACGCCCGCACCGCCGTCGCCGCCGGCGCCAGTGACGTCGTGATCGAGTTCGAGCCCGAGCCGCCGGATCGGGTGCCGATGACCACGATCGCCTGGCGGCTGGGCCACATCGCCGTGGTGTTCGGCGAGCGGGCGGCCAACCACTTCGGCGACGGCGGCGTGTCGTACTCGACGATCGACTGGCCGCTCACGGCGACGGGGATGCGGGAGCTCGTCGACCATCACCACGACGCGTGGGTCGCCGGTGTGCGGGGGCTCGACGCCGAAGACCTGGCCGCGCCGTGCGGACCTGCGGAGGGTCCCTACGCCGAGGCACCGATGGCCGCGCTCGTGCTGCACGTCCACCGCGAGGCGCTGCACCACGGCGCCGAGGTCGCGCTGATGATGGACCTGTCCGCCCACCGAGACAGCCTGCGAGGACAACGATGACCGTCATGCCGCCCACCTTCCAGATCGCCGTCGACTGCGCCGATCCCCACGCCCTCGCCCGGTTCTGGGCGGCGGCCGTGCACTACGAGATGGAAGACCATCACGATGGCATCGAGCGGATCATCGCCGCCGGCTTCGCCACCCTCGACGACACGATCGTTATCGACGGGCGCCGGGCCTGGAGGACCGCCGCCGCCTGCCACGACCCGCACGGCCACGGCCCCCGGCTGCTGTTCCAACAGGTGCCGGAGCCGAAGACGGTGAAGGACCGGATCCACCTCGACTTGCACTTCGGCACCGACGCCGAGGCCGAGGTGGCCCGGCTGATCGACCTCGGCGCGACGAGACTGTGGGACGGCGAACAGGGCCCGCAGCGATGGGTCACGATGGCCGACCCAGAGGGCAACGAGTTCTGCGTGGCGTAGGAGGCGCGAGCCGAACCCGACTAGGCGTCAGCCGGTGAGCACTTCGACAGGAAGCGGTCGACTTCGACGACGACACGCTGCACCTTGCCGACCGCCACCAGGCCGCGTCGATCCGAGGCCGACACGGTGAAGGTCAGGCGGCGTCCCTCGACCTTCGTCAATACGGCCTCGGCGACGATGCGCTCGCCGATCGCCGACGGCTGCAGATGGTCGAGCGCCACCTTCATGCCGACGCTGGTCGTTCCGTCCTCCAGCACCGACCCGATCGCCCGGCAGCTGGCCTCCTCGCACAGCGCGACGAGCCGGGGCGTACCGAGCACGTCGACGGTGCCAGAACCCAAGGCCCGCGCCGTGTCGGCCTCACCGACCACCATCTCCGCCTCGCCGCGCAAGCCCGTCGCCACCGCCACGGCGGGCCACGCTAACGGCCTGGCGTCGATTCGACCCACCGGTAGCGTGGCCCGGGTGAGCGAGCGAGTCTTCGAGCGAGCGAACAATTCGGCACAGTCTTTCGCTCATTGGTGCCCCAGGAGGTTCGAGGACGTGGGCGTTGCCGCATCATGTGAGGGTGCACCAATGAGCGAGCGAGTCTTCGAGCGAGCGAACGATTTGGCACGGTCTTTCGCTCATTGGTGCCCCAGGAGGTTCGAGGACGTGGGCGTTGCCGCATCGTGTGAGGGTGCACCAGTGAGTGAGCGAGTGTTCGAGCGAGCGAACGATTTGGCACGGTCTTTCGCTCATTGGTGCCCCAGGAGGTTCGAGGACGTGGCGTTGTCGCATCGTGTGAGGGTGCACCGGTGAGTGAGCGAGTGTTCGAGCGAGCGAACGATTTGGCACGGTCTTTCGCTCATTGGTGCCCCAGGAGGTTCGAGGACGTGGGCGTTGCCGCATCATGTGAGGGTGCACCAATGAGCGAGCGAGCGCATCAATGATCGATCACGACGTCCTCGAGCGGGTGCTGGCCGTGGCGATGCGCTCGGGCGGCGACTTCGCCGAGGTGTACGCCGAGGACAAGCGCTCGACGTCGGCGAGCCTGGACGATGGTCGGGTCGAGCAGGTCACGAGCGGGCGCGACCGTGGCGCAGGGATCCGCGTCGTGGCCGGCGAGACCACCGGCTTCGCCCACACCAGCGACCTCAGCGAGCGCGGCCTGCGGACCGCCGCCGAGGCGGCCGCGGCTGCCGCCCGCGGCGATGGCGGCGGCACGCGCACGGTGGCACTGGCCCGTTCCGAAACCCGCGCCAACAACACGGTGGAGCGCTTCCCCGACGACATCGCCAAGGCCGACAAGGTGGCGCTGCTGCGGCGAGTCGACGACGCTGCCCGGGCAACGGGCGGAGAGATCGTCCAGGTGTCGGCCGGCTACGCCGACACCCGCAAGCGGGTCCTCGTCGCCAACAGTGACGGCTTGCTCGCCGACGACGAGGTCGTCCGTGTGCTGCTGCGGATCAGCGCCGTCGCCGACGGCGACACCGGGATGCAGACCGGTTTCCAATCGTTGGGTCAAACCGTCGGCTTCGAGATCTTCGACACTGTCGACGTCGAGGAGCTGGCACGGGACGCCGCCCGCCAAGCGATCACCAAGCTCGGTGCCCGCCCGGCGCCGTCAGGGACGATGCCCGTCGTGATCAAGCACGGCACCGGCGGCGTGCTGTTCCACGAGGCCTGCGGGCACGGTCTGGAGGCGGATGCCGTCGCCAAGGGGGCCAGCGTCTACAAGGGTCGCACCGGCGAGCTGGTCGCCTCCCCGCTCGTCACCGTCGTCGACGACGGAACGATAGCCGGAGAGTGGGGGACACTGTCGATCGACGACGAGGGCCACGCCACCCGGCGCAACGTGCTCATCGAAGACGGCGTGCTCACCGACTACATGTGGGACTTCCTGCGTTCGCGCAAGGGGGGGCGGGCGCCGAGCGGGAATGGCCGGCGCCAGAGCTACATGCACCTGCCGATGGTGCGGATGACCAACACGTTCGTCACCAACGGCGCCAGCGAGCCCGACGACATCGTCAGCTCCACCGAGCGGGGCGTCTACGTCGCCCGTCTGGGCGGCGGCCAGGTGAACACGGCCACCGGCGACTTCGTGTTCGGGATGACCGAGGCCTACCTGATCGAAGACGGTGAGATCACCGCGCCGCTGCGGGAGGCCAACCTCATCGGCAACGGTCCGCAGGCGCTGCGTGACGTCGACGCGGTCGGCGACGACTTCGCGATGGGCGGCCCCGGCACCTGCGGCAAGGACGGCCAGGGCGTCCCGGTCGGCACCGGCCAGCCGACGCTGCGGGTGGCCGCGCTCACGATCGGCGGGACCGCGGCATGAACAAGAGCGAACCGTCCTTTCAAATCGGCCCGATGGGGGCGCAATCGAAGGACAGAACGAGGTGAGCGCGACCAAGCAGTGCACCGACGAGCTGCTGGCGCTGGCCGACAAGGTCGTCGCCCAGGCCCAGGCCGGCGAGCAACTCGAGGCCTACATCTCGCGGGGCGGGGAGACCGAGGTCCGGGTCTACGGCGGCGAGGTCGAGCACTTCGTGTCGGCGCAGAACGAGGGCATCGGTGTCCGCGTGATCCGCGACGGGCGCACCGGCTTCGCCTACGCCGGCACGCTCGACCCGGGCGCCGTTGACGAGGTGCTCGCCGAAGCGAGGGACAACGTCACCTTCGGCACGGTCGACGAGTGGGCTGGTCTGGCCGAGCCCGACGGGGTCGCCCGCACCGAGCAGCATCTGTGGGACGACTCGCTGGCGTCGTTCCCCACCGAGCGTAAGATCGAGCTGGCCAAGGAGCTGGAGCGGATGACGCTCGGCGCCGACCCGCGGATCCGGGTCGACGACTCGAACTACGCCGACGCGTGGGGTGAGCTCGCCGTCGCCACGACCACCGGAATCCGCGAGACCGGCCGTGAGAACGGCTGCTACGTCAGCGTCAGCAGCCTCGCCGACGAAGGCGACGAGACCCAGACCGGCTTCGGGTTCAGTGTCGCCCGCCGGCCCGAACGCTTCGACCTCGACAAGGCGTCGCGGGACGCCGTCGAGCGGGCGACGCGGCTGCTCGGGGCCACCAAGCCGGCAAGCAAGCGACTGACGATCGTGCTCGACCCGTTCGTGACGGCCCAGTTCCTCGGTGTGATCTCCTCGACGCTGAACGGGGAATCGGTCGTCAAGGGCCGCAGCTTGTTCCGCGACCGGCTCGGTGAGCAGGTCGCCTCGGACGTGGTCACCCTGGTCGACGACCCGACCAACCCGGACGCCTACACCGCCACGGACGTCGACGGCGAGGGCCTCGCCGCCCGCCACAACGTGCTCATCGCTGGCGGTCGCCTCGAGCGGTTCGTGCACAACAGTTACTCCGCCCGCCGGGCGAGCACCGCGTCCACTGCCAACGCCGTTCGCGGCGGCTTCGCCGGCACGCCCGGCGTCGGCTGCCTCGCCCTCGCCCTGCAGCCCGGCACTCGCGACCAGCCGGAGCTGATCGCCGGCGTCGACGACGGCTTGCTCGTGCAGGTGGTCTCCGGGCTGCACTCGGGGGTCAACCCGATCAGCGGGGACTTCTCCACCGGCGCGTCGGGGATGCTGATCACGGACGGTGCGGTCGGCGCGCCGGTGCGCGAGCTGACGATCGCCTCGACGCTGCAGCGGATGCTCCTCGACATCGCCGAGGTCGGCTCCGACGTCGATTGGCTGCCGATGCGCGCCGCCGGCGTCAGCCTCGTCATCCACGACGTGATGATGAGCGGCGCCTGACCCATCCGAGTGTTTGCGGCGGGGCGTCCCCGCGCGAAACACTCCGATGCCTCGAAACACTCGGATGTTCGGGCTAGACATCCGCCGTGCCGATCCTGCACGCCATCGTCCTCGGCATCGTGCAGGGGCTCACCGAGTTCCTCCCGATCTCGTCGAGCGGCCACCTGCTCCTCGTCCCGTGGCTGTTCGACTGGCACGACTTCGACGACAGCTCGATCGAGAAGGCCTTCGACGTCGCCCTCCACCTCGGCACCCTCGTCGCCGTCGTCGCCTACTTCCGCAAGGAGCTCGTCGTCTACGTCCGCGAAGGCTGGCGCGCCGTCTTCAACCGCCAGGACGGCGTGTCAACCGAGGGGCGGGTGGCGTGGCTGTTGCTGGCGGCGACGGTCCCGGCGGCGCTCGTCGGAGCCGCCCTGCAGGACCAGATCGACGAGCACCTCGGCAAGCCGTGGATCATCGCCGTCTCGCTCATCGTGTTCGGCCTGCTGCTCGGGTGGGCGGACCGGGCGAGCGGCCGGCGCAGGATCGACGCGATGAGGGCGGGTGACGCCGGCGTCATCGGGGCCGCCCAGGTGCTGTCGCTGAACCCGGGCACGTCGCGCTCAGGCATCACCATCACGGCGGGACGCTTCCGCGGCTTCGACCGCGACGCCGCCGCCCGCATCAGCTTCCTGATGGCGATCCCGGTGACTGCCGGCGCCGTCGTCGTGAAGATGGCCGGCCTGGCCAAGGACGGCATCCCCGCCGGTCTCAAAGTGCCGATGCTGGTGGGGATCGTGACGTCAGGCCTGGTCGGGTGGCTGGCCGTGTGGGGGACCCTGCGCTTCGTGCGCCACCACAGCTTCCTGCCGTTCGTCGTCTACCGCGTCGTCGTCGGCGTCGCCGTGCTCGTGATCGTCGCCACGGGCTGGCGCTGATCACGGCCGCAGCAGCAGTCCGAGCTCGCCGCTGTCGCTGGCCGCCGCCACCTGCGGCGCTTCCGCCGCAGGCACCGCCACCAGCACCACCTCGCCGCGACGCCCGACCACAAGCCCGTGCTCGGCGAGCACGACGCCGCCGCTGGCAGCGCTGACCGCATCGCCGACCTCGGCACCGGAGGGGACGGCCTCGGCGACGGCCACGGCCGCCCACCCGGCCGGGATCATGTCCTGTGGCGACCCGGCGGCGGCGACGTCGGGGCCAACGAGGATCTCGCCGGCTTCGACGTGCTGGCGGGCGTGCGCCTCGGGTCCGACGGTGGTGACCGCGCCGGACGGGATCATCGGCCCAGGCCGGCTGCGCACCTCGACCCGCCCGGCAAGGGCGTCACCGGGGGCGAGCTCGGCGGTGGCGACGAGCACCTCACGGGTCGCGCCCCACTGGCGGCGGGCGTCGTCGACGGCTGCGGCTGCGTGGGCGGCCACCAAGCCAGCACCGGTGGCAAGGGCGACGACGGCGGACCAGTAGAGCCAAGGGCGGCGTGCCAGCACGTGGCGGGCCCGGGCGAGCGGGTTCATGGCGATCCTCCCGATCGATCGGCGATGCGGGAGATGTCGGTGCCGTCGGAGGCTACCGGCGGTCAATCGCTGCTGGACGCACTGCTTGCCCCACTCGAGGCCCCCGCCGACTCCTTCGACGACGACGTGGACGACGACGTGGACGACGATGGCGCCGACGAGGACGAGTCGGTGCTCGACGAACCGCCGTTGCCGCCGTCCTTCGACGGTGACGCCGCCCTGCGCGACGACGAGCCGCGGCTGTCGGTCTTGTAGAAGCCGGCGCCCTTGAACGTCACGCCGACCGGCGTGAACACCTTCTTCACCGCCATCACCCGGCCCGACTGCGGATGCAGCGCCTCGGTCAGCGCGTCGTCGGTGAACGCCTGCTGGACCTCGATCGTCTCGCCGGTGTCGACGAAACGGTAGACGTACGTGGGCATCCCCGCAGACGCTATCGGTATGGTCTGGCGCCATGCAGGTTCGCAGCGCCGTCATCCCCGCTGCCGGGCTGGGCACCCGGTTCCTCCCCGCCTCGAAAGCCGTCCCCAAGGAGCTGCTGCCGATCGGCGACACCCCGACATTGCAGCTCGTGATCGACGAGGCCCTCGGCGCCGGCATCGACCACATCGTCGTTGTGAGCAGCCGCAGCAAGCCGGCGATCGAGCAGTACTTCGCACCGGCGCCGGACATCCTCGCCGCCCTCGAGGCGAGCGGCAAGACCGCGCTCGCCGACCGCGTCCGCAGCATCGGCTCGGACTGGCGGGCGACGATCGTCTACCAGGACGAGCCCCGCGGCCTCGGGCACGCCGTCGGGTGCGCCGCCGAGGCAGTCGGAGCCGAGCCGTTCGCCGTGCTGCTCCCCGACGAGCTGATGGGCAGCTCATCGTTGCTCGCCCACATGAACGGCGTCTGCGTCGCAACCGGCGGCAGCGTCGTCGCGCTGAAGGAGGTGCCGCACGAGGACGTCGGCCGCTACGGCGTGATCGACCCCACCGGCCCGGTCGACGACAACGGCGTCGTCCCCGTGCGCGACCTCGTCGAGAAGCCGCCGGTGGACGAGGCGCCCAGCGACCTCGTCATCATCGGTCGGTACGTGCTCACGCCGGACGTCTTCGACGAGATCGCCGCCGGCCGCATCGGCGCACTGGGGGAGATCCAGCTCACCGACGCGCTGCGGGTCCAGGCCGCCCGGTCGCCGTTCCACGGCATCGTCAGCAACGTCGATCGCTTCGACACCGGCACCCCGCTCGGGTTCCTGACCGCGGCGATCGAACTGGGCTTGCGCGATCCGTCGTGGGGGAAGGACCTGCGCGTGTTCATCGACGATCTGATGGCGAGGACCGCCTGACGGCGAGAACCTTCGCCTTTCGCTACGCCTGGGGGATGCGGGCACTGGCGACGCTGTTCGGAGCGCGCCACGGCACCGTGACCGTGGACGACGACGGGTTGGCGGTGCGCTACGGCGCGGTGTTCTCGATCGACGTGCCGCGTGCGGCGATCCGTTCCGTCGCACGCACCACCGTGTCGTGGTGGTGGGGCATCGGCGCGCACACCTGGAAGTGTCGCTGGGTCGTCAACGCGTCGCTGCGCGAGCCGGTCGAGCTCGTCCTCGACCCGCCACAGCGAGGGCGGACGTTCGGGTTCTTCCGCCCGACCGTGCGCGCGCTGGTGGTGTCCGTCGACGACGCCGACGCGTTCATCGCTGCCGCCGGAAGCGACCTGGCTGGTCGATGACGACGCCGTACTCGTCGACGTCGAACTCGACCGCCGCGCCCTCGCCGGCGGTGATGTCGGTGTGCCGCCAGTGGTGGGCGGTCAGCCGTTCGTAGCGCCGCACCGCGACGTCGACGGCGAGCGTCTCGACGTCGACGGTGACGACCGGCATCTCCGCGGCGTCGCCGACCGCCAGCGGCAGGCGACGGATCGGCGGCGTCGCCGTGAAGGGTGAGCACGCCAGCTCGATGTCGGCGCACCCGTCGAGCTCGGGCCGGTGGGCGCCGTTGACCTCGCCCCACCGGAGGTGGCCATCGGTGGCGAGCCACAGGTCGGGCTCGTCGAGGTCGCGGAACAGCAGGAACTGACGCAGCCGTCACGTCGGACCGAGCCGCAAGACGTACTGCACCTGTTCCCGACCGACCGCACTGCACGCCGTCCACGCCTCGTTCTCCCATCGCAGCGTGAGCGTTTCGACGTGGTCACCGTGCCACGTCGTCCACCGCACGTCGTGGCCGTCGGCCGAGAAGGCGCGCCACGCACTCACCCCGCCAAGTGTGCAGGCGGATACCGTGAACCGGTGATCGACGTCGAGGACGCCCAGCGAGTCGTCCTCGAGGCGTGTCCCCCGATGGCACCGGTCGACACCGATCTCGCCGACGTGCTCGGGCGGGTGTTGGCCGACGACGTCGTGGCCAGCGAGGACGTGCCGCCGTTCGTCAACTCCGCCGTCGATGGCTACGCCGTGCGGGCCGTCGATGTCGCCATCGCGCCGGTCGAGCTCGCTGTAGTCGGCGAGCTGGCTGCGGGCGCAGCACCCTACGAGGGCACGCTCGGACCGGGCCAGGCGGTGCGGATCATGACCGGCGCGCCGGTGCCGGCCGGCGCCGATGCGATCGTCATGGTCGAAGACAGCGAGCGCCTCGACACCGGGCGGGTCCGCCTGCGCCGGCAGGTCGAGGCCGGCACCGCCCTTCGTGGCGCCGGCGACGACGTCCGCACCGGAGAGGTGGTCCTGACGGCGGGCACCGTCGTCACGCCCCCCGTCGCCGGCGTGCTGGCCAGCGTCAACGCGCGGCGCGTCCGTGCCTTTCCAGCGGCTCGCGTCGCCGTGCTGTCGACCGGCGACGAGCTCGTCGACGACGGCTCGCCGCTGCGGCCCGGCCAGATCCGCGAGAGCAACGCGACGATGCTCGCTTCACTGCTCGCCGAGGCGGGGTGCGTCGTGGAGCGCCGGCCGGTCGTGCGTGACGACGAGCTCGAGCTGGAGGCGGTGCTGCGCGATGCCGCCGCCACGAACGACGTCATCGTCACCAGCGGAGGCGTGAGCATGGGCGACTACGACGTCGTCAAGGCCGTGCTCGGTCGGATCGCCAAGATGACGTGGATGCAGGTCGCGATCAAGCCGGCCAAGCCGTTCGCCTTCGGCGTGATCGAGGGCGTGCCAATCTTCGGCCTGCCCGGCAACCCGGTCAGCTCGCTCGTCAGCTTCGAGCTGTTCGCCCGCCCGGCGCTGCGACGGATGATGGGGCACACCCACCTCGCCCGGCCCAGTTTGGTCGGCGTGACGGACACCGATCTGCGCCGCCACGCCGACGGCAAGGTCCACTTCCTGCGGGTCAACGGGACGTTCGCCGACGACGGCCGATACCACGTCCGTCCCGTCGGCGCCCAGGGCAGCCACCAGCTGACCGCCACCGCCCTCGCCGACGCCCTCGTCGTGCTGCCCGACGGCGAGGGCGTCCCTGTCGGCGCGGAGGTCGCCGTCCTGCTCCTGCGCCTCTAGGGTGAAGAGGGTGGATCTGATCGATCCCTTCGGGCGCGTGATCCGCGACCTGCGGATCTCGGTCACCGACCGCTGCAACTTCCGCTGCACGTACTGCATGCCCGAGGAGGGCATGAGGTGGCTGCCGCGTCAGGAGATCCTGACGTTCGAGGAGATCGAGCGGATCACCGCGCTGCTGGTCGTTCGTTACGGCGTCGACTCGGTGCGCCTCACCGGAGGCGAGCCGACCGTGCGGGCTCGGCTCCCGCTGCTCGTGGACAAGCTGGCCCGCCTCGGCGTCGACGTGGCGATGACCACCAACGGGGCCACCCTGCGCCTGCTCGCGGAGGAGCTGCGGGCGGCGGGATTGCGCCGGGTCAACATCAGCCTCGACACGCTCGACCGCGCCCGCTTCGTCGAGATGACCCGTCGCGACGAGCTCGACCACGTCCTCGACGGGATCGACGCGGCGTGCGAGGTCGGGTTCGATCCGGTGAAGGTCAACGCCGTCGTGCAGCGTGGGGTGAACGACGACGAGATCCTCGAGCTGGCCACGTTCGGGCGCGAACGAGGCGTCGAGGTGCGGTTCATCGAGTTCATGCCGCTCGATGCGTCCGCCGGCTGGACCGGTGGGTCCGTGGTCGGCCAGGACGAGATCGTCGCTCGCATCGCCGCCGAGTACCCGATCGAGCAGCTGCCCGCCCGCGGCGCGGCCCCGGCCGACCGGTGGCGCTACCTCGACGGCCGCGGCACCGTCGGGGTCATCCCCAGCGTGACCAGGCCCTTCTGCGGTGACTGCGACCGGGTCCGGCTGACCGCCGACGGTCAGCTCCGCACGTGCCTGTTCGCCACAGACGAGTTCGATCTGCGCCGGGCGATGCGCGAGGGCGAGTCCGACGACCAGCTCGCCGCCCGGATCGAGCGGGCCGTCGGCACCAAGTGGGCCGGCCACCGGATCAACCAGGTCGACTTCGTCCGCCCCCGCCGCAGCATGTCGCAGATCGGCGGCTGAACCGCCCCTCGCCACGCGCGCGAGACTTGCACCATGTCCGATCTGTCGTTCACCCACCTCGATCCGCTGGGACGGGCGCGCATGGTCGACGTCACGCCGAAGGAGCCGACCCACCGTCGGGCTGTCGCCCGCTGCAAGGTGATGATGAAGCCGGAGACGACGGCGGCGATCGTGAACCGCGAGGTGAAGAAGGGCGACGTCTTGGCGGTGGCGCGGGTCGCCGGGATCCAGGCCGCCAAGCGGACGGCGGACATGATCCCGCTGTGCCACCCGCTCCTCGTCGGGTCCGTGTGGCTGAACTTCGAGATCGGCGATGACTTCGTCGCCATCGAGGCCCAGGTCGACACGGTCGATCGCACGGGTGTCGAGATGGAGGCCCTCCACGCCTGTGCCACGGCGGCGCTGACGGTGTACGACATGTGCAAGTCGGCCGACCGGGGGATGGTGATCGGCGAGCTCGCGCTCTGGGAGAAGACCGGTGGGCGATCCGGCCACTACCGCCGTGACGTGGAGCCGGATACCGACGGGGATGTGTCGGGTGACACACCGGTCGTTGCCTCCCCGTCGCGGAGTGTCGTAGAATCGTAAAGAACGCTCACCGGGTCCACGTCCCGGATCCATGGGCGTCGTCGTACTCACCAGACAAGGGCGAACGAACTCGATGGGTCAACTGGTCCTGCTCGTCGTAGCAGCAGCATGGGCGGCGGTGCTCGTGCCGCCGCTTCTCCGCTCCCGGATCGAGAACCGTCCCAACTCATCGGTGTCGGACTTCCGCGACCAGCTCTCGAGCCTGCAGCGGGCGATGCCGACCCGCGGCGTGGCGATGCGCTCGATGGCCCGTCCGCTCGCGCAGTCGCCGCTCAGCCGTCCCGCCGCTGCCGGCCGGCCCGGGATGCCGGGCAGGCTGGGCAAGCAGGGCAAACCGAGCAAGCAGGGCATCGGCCGCACCCACGGGGGCAGCTCGGCGAGGCTCACGCAACCGATCGTGCGGCGCCGGCCGGAACCGGGCAGGTACGACGTCACCCCCGGCGCTCGCAGCCACGCCGACATCCCACGGCTGACGGTGAACCGCCGTGACGTGATCAAACGGCGCCGGGCGAACGTGCTGTTCGTGCTGGGGCTGACCGCGGCGTGCGCGCTGTTCCTCGCCGCCACCACAGGTGCCCAGGCGATGCTCGTGGTCGCCGTCATCGCCCTCGTGGTCCTGCTCGGCTACGTCTACGTGCTCGGCCTGCAGCGTCAGCGCGAGCTGCAGCGGGAGCTGCGCGCGTCCGCCGGGCAGCCCTCGCGTCCCGTCGCCCGGCGCGAGCCGGCGCCCCGCGATGCATGGCGCCAGAACGAGCGTCGCCACAACCCGCGCAACACCGGTCCCGTACGCCGCCAGCCGGCACCTCGCCGACCTGGTGGCGCGTGGTCGCACGCGGTCTGACCCTCGTCCCGACAGCAGGCCGACGCGTGCGGGGCACCGGCCACGACCTGCCGGGTACACTCGTGCTCGCCGTCGCGGGGCTGTAGCTCAGTTGGTAGAGCGCAACAATCGCACTGTTGAGGCCAGGGGTTCGATTCCCCTCAGCTCCACCGGGGTCGGGCGCGTCATCGCCCGACGAACAGGACGTCGATGACGCCGGCTCGAGCGTTCCCGCGGCCTTCGTTGAGCACCTGCCCCTCGTAGTCGAAGGCCCGCATGAGGTCCATCGCCCGTGCCAGCGTGTCATCCGCCCGCAGCTCGGCGGCGACGACCGGCCGGTAGGTGCCGAGGATTCGCTGCGCTCCTCGCAGCACCTGCAGCTCGAACCCCTCGACGTCGATCTTGACGAACCGCGGCGGGCGGAAGCCGGGGTCGTCGAGCAGCGAGTCGAGCGGTCGCGCCTCGACCGTCACGAGCTCGGCATCGTCGGGCGTCGTCGCGTCGCGAACGTGCCCGACGCTGGTCCACGAGCTGAACGTCGCGAAGGTTACCGTGCCTGGGGCATCCGAGGCCGCCACCTGGTGGATCTCGACGTTGACGCTGCCGAGCTGGGCGGTGTTGCGCCGCAGCGCCGGCGTGAGGCGAGGGTTCGCCTCGAAGCACACGATCCGACCGCTGCGGCCGACAACCCGCCCGGCGATCAGGCTCATGTAGCCGACATGGGCGCCGACATCGACGAAGCAGTCGCCGGGCGCGAGGTACTGCCGCATCCGTCGCGTGAGATGGTGTTCGTAGGTGCCGACGAGCATGCTCGGCCGCTCCGGACGCGCCAGGTCGAGGGACATCCCGCGCAGCGGTCCCGCGAGCACTCGATACCGGGTGGCCGAGGTCGTGCCGCGCCGCGCAACTCGAAACAGGAGGTCCGAGGCTGCCCGCCGCACAAGCCCTGAACGTATCGGGGCGCGGTGAAGGCGCGGATCGGGCGAAGCCCGTGTCTCACCACGTTCACACCTTGGCGGGCGTCAGAGGGCGGCGGCGAAGCGCTCCTTCTCTCTCGCTTTGAGCGCGGCGTTGATGCGCTGACGTTCGAGGACCTGGTCGAGCGTCTTGGCGGCCTGCTCGATCGGGTGTTCGGCGAAGAACGCCTGCACGTCGGCGGCGACGGGCTCGTCGGTCAGCATCGTGACGGTGCTGACCATGCGCACGATCGTGTTGCGCGGGAACGCCTCGTTGGCTTCGCTCCAATGCTGGCGGACGAACCTCCACGCCGCCGCTCCGTGACGCCGATTGGCGATGCAGCGGCCGAGCAGGAACGGAGCGTTCTGAGTCTTGACGTCCGGCGTCATCGCCAGCTCGCACGTGCGCAGCACGAGCGGCTCGGCGTCGAAGTCGGCGAGGGCGTTGAGGTGGCGCAGCTGCTCCTGAGGTGTCGCCGCCGAGTGGTAGCCGGCGAGCATCCGCTCGAAGGTCGCCTCGTCGCCGATCGTCGCCACGATCGCGGTCGCCGCGGCGACCAGCTCGGGGTCGACGGTGGCGGGTGAGGCCTCCGCCTCGTCGAACCACGAACGGGCACGCTGCCGGGTCGGTTCGTCGGCGCCATGGATGGCGAACGCGCCGACGAGCAGCCCGCGCAGCTTGGCTCGCACGTCGTCCTCGCCGTCGACGGGATCACCGAGCTCGGCGACGACCGGTGCCAGCAGGGCGTGGGCGCGGGCCTGGAACGACGGGTAGGCGTCGTCGTCGAGCAGCCGACCGAGCCCGCGCAGGCCGAGCACGATCGCCTGCCAGACGGCGAGCTCACGTTCGCCGGTGAACCCCTCGAGGAACGTCAAGTACTCGGCGGCGGCCAGGCGCCCGGCGACGACTTCCTGCCAGGCGTCGTCGACGAGGTTGTAGCGCTCGAGCGAGCCGAGCGACAACAGCACGTCGCCGGCGAGGCGGCTGCGCAGCTCGTCGCTGTAGGCGACGCGGTAGAAGCCGTGGCCGCCGGCGTTGACGATCACGAGCGCGGCCGGGTCGGCGAGGGGCACTCGCGCCTCCGGCCCGTCGAACAGCACCACCGACTTGGTGCCGCCGTTGCGCACGTGCACGGGCACCAGCCAGGTGGTCGGGCTGGGGTCGGCGTCGAGCGTGGCGGCGTCGAAGGCGAAGCGCTGCTGGCGCAGCACCAGCTCGCCGCCGTCCAACGATGCGCTCACCAGCGGGTAGCCAGGTTGCCAGATCCACGAGTCCATCATCCGTCGCACCGGCTGGCCGGTGGTCTCCTCGATGGCGTCCCACAGGTCGTTGGTCTCGGTGTTGGCGTACTCGTGCAGCTGCAGGTAGTGGCTGACGCCGCGCCGAAACGCCTCCGGGCCGAGGAACTGCTCGAGCATCCGGAGCAGCGCGCCACCCTTCTGGTACGTGAGCACGTCGAACATGCCCTCGCAGTCCGACGGCGACAGCACCGGGTACTCGACGGAGCGGGTGCTCGCCAGCGAGTCGGTCTCGAATGCCGCCGACCGCTCCAGCCCGAACAGCGTCCAGCGGTCCCAGTCGGGTCGGTAGGCGTCGCAGGCGATCAGCTCCATGAACGTGGCGAACGCCTCGTTCAGCCAGATGCCGTTCCACCAGCGCATCGTGACAAGGTCGCCGAACCACATGTGGGCGAGCTCATGAGCGACCACGTCGGCCACCCGCATCTGCTCGTCGACGGTGGCCGTGGCGGGGTCGAGCAGGAGCAGGCTCTCGCGGAACGTGATCGCCCCGAGGTTCTCCATCGCCCCGGCGGCGAAGTCGGGCAGCGCCAGCAGGTCGACCTTGGCACCGGGGTAGTCGATGCCGTAGTAACGCTGGAACCACCGCAGGCAGAACGCGCCGACGTCGAGACCGGAGCCGGCGAGGTGCCCCTTGCCGGGCACGTGGACGAGGCGCAGGGGGATCCCGTCGACGTCGACCGGGGCGGAGATCTCCAGCGGGCCGACCACGAATGCGACGAGGTAGGTGCTCATCACCATCGTGTCGGCGAAGCGCACGGCGACCTTGCCGTCGGCCCGCCCGGTGCGCTCGACCTCGGGCCCGTTTGAAACGGCCGTCAGTGCGGGATCGACCACGAGGGTCACCCCGAACACGGCCTTGAAGTCCGGCTCGTCCCAGCAGGGGAAGGTCCGCCGGCAGTCGGTGGCCTGCATTTGGGAGGTGGCGATGACGTGCTCGGTGCCGTCGTCGTCCTTGAACGTCGAGCGGTAGAAGCCGCGCAGCTTGTCGTTGAGCGTGCCGGTGAACGTCACGACGAGCGACACCTCCCCGGGCTGCAACCCGCCGACTGGGTTGACGACGAGTCGCTCGGTGTCGGGTTCGAGGTGCCATTGGACGTCGCTGCCGTCGACGCGCACCTCGGCGATGTCGAGCTCGATGGCGTTGAGCACCAGCTCGTCGACGGGCGCGACGACGTCGACGGCAACCTGTACCCGCCCCTCGAACGACGCCGCGGCGAGGTCCGGGACCAGCTCGACGTCGTAGCGCGTCGGCACAGCACCTCGAGGCAGGCGGTAGGGGTCGAGGGTGGGGGTCTCGGTCACGGCGGTCATGGGCTCACCGTACCGAAGGGGTGCGCGCCTGAGGCTGGGCACCGGCCGTGCGCATTGGCCAGCTGGGTGAGCGCCGCTGCGGAGCGGCGGCGGCGAGCTTGGAGGCGAGGGGAGCAGCTTGCCTGCGAGCCGAGCCCGAGTGTGGACGGATAGCGTGACGGCCCGTGCCGGCACCCCGCTACGACGTCGTCGGCATCGGCAACGCGCTCGTCGACGTGGTCACCCACGCGCCCGACTCGTTCCTCGCCGAGCACGATCTCGTCAAGGGCTCGATGCAGCTGATCGACGCCGACCGCGCCCGCCACCTGTACGCCGTGCTCGGCACACCGGTCGAGATGAGCGGGGGTTCGGCAGCCAACACGATGTGCGGCGTGGCCAGCCTCGGCGGTCGGGCCGCCTACATCGGCAAGGTGTCCGACGACGAGTTCGGCGACGTGTTCGGCCACGACCTCAACGCCGTCGGCGTCGCCTTCCGCCCCGGCGCGCCCGAATCGGAGACACCGACGGGGCGCAGCATCATCGTCGTCACACCGGACGCCCAGCGGACGATGAACACCTATCTAGGCGTGGCCGAGCTGCTGTCCTCCGACGACCTCGACGAGGGGGCGATCGCCGACGGTGCGGTGCTGTACATGGAGGGCTACCTGTTCGACCGCGACGACGCCAAGAAGGCGTTCCGGCGGGCCGCCGGGGTCGCCCACGCGGCGGGGCGCACGGTGTCACTGTCGCTTTCGGACTCGTTCTGCGTCGACCGCCACCGGGCCGACTTCGCCGCGCTCGTGCGCGACGAGGTGGACATCCTGTTCGGCAACGACGACGAGCTGTGCTCCCTCTACGAGCTGGACTCGTTCGAGGAGGCGATCGATCAGGTACGCCAGGAGTGCCAGCTCGCCGCGATCACGCGCGGCAAGGTCGGCTCGTACATCGTCACCACCGACGACGTGGTCAAGGTGCCCGCCGATCCGGTGCCTCGGGTGCTCGACACGACCGGTGCCGGTGACCTGTACGCCGCCGGCTTCCTCTACGGCTTCACGCGCCGCCTGCCACTCCACGAATGCGGCCGGCTCGGGTCGATCGCCGCCGCCGAGGTGATCAGCCACCTCGGCCCGCGGCCACTGGTCGAGCTGCGGACCCTGCTGCCGTGACCGCGGCGGAGGCCGCCGACGCCCACCGTGAGGTCGACGCGGTCGCCGAACGTTGGCTCGCCGCCGAACCCGACGACGACATCCGCGCCGAGTTGCGACGATTGCTCGACGGACCTCCCGGCGAGCTGGAGGCGCGGTTCGCCGGGCGGCTGACGTTCGGGACGGCCGGGCTGCGAGCGCCGGTGGGGCCGGGGCCGTTGCGGATGAACCGCCTCGTCGTGCGCCAGGCGGCACGAGGCCTCGCCGACTACCTGGTCAGCGACGACCCCGATGCCGCGTCACGTGGCGTCGCAATCGGCTACGACGCCCGGCGCAAGAGCGACGTGTTCGCGTTCGACACGGCGCGGGTGATCGCCGCCGCGGGCGTTCGCGTGCACCTGCTCCCTGGCCCGCTGCCGACACCGGTGCTGGCGTGGACGGTGACCGAGGTCGGCGCCGCGGGCGGCGTGATGGTGACGGCGTCGCACAACCCGCCGGCGGACAACGGCTACAAGGTCTACCTCGGCGACGGCGCCCAGATCGTCCCGCCTCACGACGCCGGCATCGCCGAGCGCATCGCCGCGGTCGATGCAACGGCCGTGCCCCTCGCCGACGCCGACGATCCACTGATCGAGCTGCTGCCGCCGTCGTTCGTCGACGGGTACGTCGAGATGATGCGAACGGTGCGGCTGCGTCCCGCAGCCACCGGCGTCCCGGTGGCCTACACGCCGCTGCACGGCGTCGGCGGAGCGATCGCGCGGCGGGCGTTCGAGGTCGCTGGGCTGCCGGCGCCGTCGGTCGTCGCCGTCCAGGAGGCGCCCGATCCGGCGTTCCCCACCGTGTCGTTCCCGAACCCAGAGGAGCCCGGGGCGATGGACCTGGTGACGCTCCTGGCGCGAGAGGAGGGCGACCTGCTGGCGATCGCCAACGACCCCGACGCCGACCGCCTCGGCGCGGCGATCCCCCAGCCCGACGGCACGTGGCGGCGGCTCGGCGGCGACGAGCTCGGCTGGCTGTTCGCCGACCACATCCTCACTCACACGGCGGGCGACGACCGCCTCGTCGTCACGACGCTGGTGTCGTCGTCGCTGCTGGCCACGATGGCCGCCGACCACGGCGTCAAGTTCGCCGAGACGTTCACAGGGTTCAAGTGGATTGCCCGCGCCGTGCTCGACCGCCCCCAACTGCGGCTGGTGTTCGCCTACGAGCAGGCGCTCGGGTACCTCGTCGCGCCGCGGCCGCTGGACAAGGACGGAATCTCGGCGGCGGTCCTGCTCGCCGAGATCGCCGCCGTCGCCCTGGAGGAAGGCACCACGATCCAGGGCCGGCTCGACGACATCGCCGCCCGCCATGGCCGTCACGTCGTGGCCGAGCGGGCGCTCCGGATGGACCCCGCCGTCGGCGAGGCGGCGGTGCGGGCGCTGCAAGGGCACCCGCCGTCGGCGCTGCACGACGCGCCACTCGTCGACGTGCGGTCCTACCCCGAGGCCGACCTGCTGCGGTTCGTGCTGGACGGCGGGATCCGAGTCCAGGTCCGTCCGAGCGGCACCGAGCCCAAGGTCAAGCTGTACGGCGAGGCCATCGACGCCGACCCCGGCCCCTACCTCGACGCCCTCGCCGAGCTGCTGCGGCCCGGTTGATTCCCCAACTTTCCGGTGTGGCGGCCGCTCTGCGTCCGCCACACCGGAAAGTTGGCAGATTCAGGCCGGAGGACCGAACTGGCGGTCACCGGCGTCGCCGAGGCCGGGGACGATGAAGGCGGAGTCGTTGAGGTGGTCGTCGATCGCCGCGGTGACCACGTGGAGCGCGATCCCGGACTCCTTCAGCCGTTCGATCCCCTCCGGCGCGCACAGCGCGCACACCGCCGTGATCGGCGTCGGCGCGTCCCTCGCGACGAGCAGCTCGACCGTGTGCACGAGCGAGCCGCCCGTGGCCAGCATCGGGTCGACCACGATCACCGGCCGCCCCGCCAGTGACTCCGGGAGCTTGTTCACGTAGGGCTTGGGGGCGAACGTCGCCTCGTCGCGGCTGATCCCGACGAACCCGACGTCGGCGTCGGGCAGCAGCTCCTGGGCGGCGTGCACGAACCCCAGACCAGCACGAAGGATCGGCACGACGACCGGTTGCACCTGCAACCGCTTGGCCGGCGCCGTCGTGAGCGGTGTCTCAACCGTGGTGTCGACCGTCGGCAGCGACTCGGTGGCGCGGGCCAGCAGCAGCGTCCCGATCCGTTCGAGGTTCTGGCGGAACAGGGCGTTGGGCGTCGCGCGGTCGCGGATCTGCGCCAGCGCATCCGCCACCAGCGGGTGGTCGACGACGGTGACGGTGATCTCAGGCACCGAACGCGGTCTCCGCCCGCAGCAACGCGTACCTGGGCTTGATCATCCCGTTGATGATCCGCAGCCGCTCGGGGAACGAGGCGAAGGCGCTCTTCACGGTGTTGATCGTCACCCACTCGAGGTCGTCGAGCGTCCACCGCAACGACTCGTGGAGCTGGGTCATCTCCTTGGTCATCGAGGTGTCGCTCATCAGCCGGTTGTCGGTGTTGAGGGTCACCCGGAAGCGCAGCCGGCGCAGCAGATCGATCGGGTGCTCGGCGATCGAGCCGACCACGCCGGTGTTGACGTTGGACGTCGGGCACAGCTCGAGCGGGATGCGGGTGTCGCGGATGTACGACGCCAGCCGGCCGAGGTGCTCACCGCCGACCGGCCCGCTGATGTCGTCGACGATGCGCACGCCGTGGCCGAGGCGCTCGGCCCCGCACCACTGCACGGCCTCCCAGATGCTCGGCAGCCCGAACGCCTCGCCGGCGTGGATCGTGGTGTGGAAGTTCTCCCGCATCACGTATTGGAAGGCGTCGAGGTGGCGGGTCGGCGGGTAGCCGGCCTCGGCGCCGGCGATGTCGAAGCCGACCACGCCATTGTCGCGCCAGCGCACGGCGAGCTCGGCGATCTCCAAGCTGCGCGCGGCGGTGCGCATGGCGGTGGCGATGGCGTAGATCGTGAGGTCGGTGCCGGCGGCGCCACGAGCGAACCCGTCGAGGATCGCCTGCATCACCTCGTCGAGCGTCAGCCCGGCCTCGGTGCACAGCTCGGGGGCCATGCGCACCTCGGCGTACACGACGCCGTCGGCGGCGAGGTCCTGGGCGCACTCGAAGGCGACCCGCTCGACGGCGTCCTTGTGCTGCATCACCGCGATCGTGTGGGCGAAGGTCTCGAGGTAGAGCACGAGGTCGTTGCGCTTGGCGCCGCGGTTGAACCAGTGCCTGAGGTCGTCGACCTCCGTCGTCGGCAGGCCGTGGTAGCCGTACTCCGAGGCCAGCTCGATCACGGTCTGTGGGCGCAACCCGCCGTCGAGGTGGTCGTGGAGCAGGGCCTTGGGGATCCTGGACAGCACGTCGGCGGACACTTGCCCGGTCATGCGAGCGCAGCGTAGACGTAGCCTGGCGAGGTGGACCTTGGCACGGATCTCGGCACCGATCTCGGCACGGACGACCGCCGGCTCACCGTCCTCGGCTCGACCGTGCGGGCGCCGATCGAGCACGTCGAGGTGTTCCCGGCGCCGCCCCACGTCACCGAGGTGCGGCTGTCCTCGGAGGAGGTCACGTCGGTGTGCCCGGTCACGTCGCAGCCCGACCTGTCGACGGTCGAGATCACCTACGTCCCCGGCGAGTGGTGCGTCGAGACCAAGAGCCTGAAGCTGTACCTATGGCGATTCCGTGACCGCCCGGTGTTCGCCGAGGCACTGGCGGCCGAGATCGCAGCGGAGGTCATGGCGACGGCCCGCCCGGTGCGGGTCCGCGTCGACCTCACCCAGCGGCCGCGAGGCGGGATCGTCGTCAGCGCCACCGCGGAGCTGACGTCATGAACCGGCTCGCCGCCGACTACTGCGACGTGCGATCGCTCACCGAGGCGCTCGCCGCCCCGCTCGGTCCCGAGGACCAGACCGTCCAGTCGATGCCCGACGTCAGCCCGACGAAGTGGCACCGGGCCCACACCAGCTGGTTCTTCGAGACGTTCATCCTCGCGCGGCAGCACGGCTACCTGCCCTTCGACCCTGCTTACCGGATGCTGTTCAACAGCTACTACGAGGCCATCGGGCCCAAGCACACTCGTGCCGAGCGGGGGCTGATCACCCGCCCCGGCGTCGCCGAGGTCGGGTCCTACCGGCGTCACGTCGACGCGGTGATGCTCGAGCTGCTCGACGGCCCGCTCGAGCCCACCGTCGCCGAGCTCGTCGTGCTCGGCCGGCACCACGAGCAGCAGCACCAGGAGCTCCTGCTGATGGACATCAAGCACGTCCTGTCGTGCAACCCGCTGCGCCCGGCGTACGGCCGGCTGCCGTGGCCGACGCCGGCCGTGTCGGCGCCGGGATGGGTCGAACACGACGGCGGCGTCGTCGAGATCGGCCACGGCGGCGACGGCTTCGCCTTCGACAACGAGGGCCCGCGTCACGAGGTCCTACTGCAGCCGCACCGGATCGCCACAGCACCGGTGTCCAACGCCGAGTGGCTGGCGTTCATCGAAGACGGCGGCTACCAGCGTCCCGAGCTGTGGATGTCGGACGGCTGGGCCGCCGTCCAGCAGCACGGGTGGGCGGCGCCGCTCTACTGGCTGGACAACGGCGAGTTGTTCGACCTCGACGGCATCCATTCGCTCGATCCTGCAGGTCCGGTGACCCACGTGAGCTGGTACGAGGCCGACGCCTACGCCCGGTGGACAGGCTGCCGGCTGCCGACCGAGGCCGAGTGGGAGACCGTCGCGCCGGACCCGGACGCTCGGCGCCACGAGGCTGGCGACTGGTACGGCGCGGTGTGGCAGTGGACGGCCAGCCCCTACGTCGCCTACCCCGGCTTCGCACCATCAGCCGGCGCGGTCGGCGAGTACAACGGCAAGTTCATGGTCAACCAGCAGGTGCTGCGCGGCAGCGCCTGGGTGACCCCGCCGGACCACGCCCGGCGCACCTACCGCAACTTCTTCCCGCCGTACGCCCGCTGGGCCTACAGCGGGCTACGCCTCGCCGAGTGACATCACCCGATGGCATCGTCGGGGTAGGCCATCGCCCGGGCATGCTCGTGGAACTGCGTCTCGTCCTCCAGCGCGGACTGCTCGCCCCGGACCTCGAAGTCGACGTCGAGGTCGAAGTCGAAGTCGAAGTCGATCCGACGACACCGCCGCTCGGCGCTCGAACGGCGCCGCGGCGTGCAGCACGCACTCCTCGATCGTCGGTCCGGCCCGATCCGGGCGCACAGCACCCACCACTCCGCCGGGACCGCCGCCCACACCTCGTCGGCGGCCACACCTCGTCGACCGTCTTGTTGGGATGCGGGGGCTCGGTTCCGGCTCGCACCAGCCACGCCATCGCACCGACGCGCAGCGCGGCGTTCACCTCCCGCTGGAGCGCAACTCGGACGAGAAAAACTCGAGCGCCGTCTTGGTCTTGGTCTGCTGCTCGCCGTCCATGCCGATGCCCTTCGAGGCGAGGAAGTCACGCAGCTCGATGGCGGTGTCCAGACCCTGACCGGGGAGGCACTTGGTCGACAGCTCGACGACCCGTTCGCCGTCCGGGTAAAGCCACATCTCGGCGACCAGACGGCGGCCGAGCTCCTTGGGTTGGACCTTGGCCTTGAGGACGAAGATCGGGCCGAGGACGGCGAGGTCGTCGAGGCCGAGACCCGTCGGCGCGTGCTCGGTGAAGAACGCCAGCTGTGACTTCGAGAACAGCTTGCTGATCGGGCGCTCCCCGGACACCGACCGCTGCACCACCGTCGGCGCGAGCGTGCCTTTGAGCGACGCCGAGCAGACGTAGCCGCCGGGGAGGGCGTCGACCTCGACGACGAACTCGGGCCGCGCCCGCAGCTTGGCGGGCAGCTCGCTCGGGACGACGGGGCGCAGCTTGACGACTGAGTCGTGGTCGCGACCCTGGATCCGGCGGGCCCGCGCCACGACGCCCACCGCGTTGAGGTCGAGATCGGGTGTGTCGAAGAAGAACACCTGGCGGATCTGGGCGTCGAGCGGGTCGAAGCCGAGGGCGCGGGCGGCAGAGCGGTACGCCCGTTCCGGCAGCGTGAGCTTGAGCTCGATGCTGTCGGCGCCCTGGACGAGCCTGCGCAGCTCGATCAGCTCCGGGCTGAGCAGCGGTGTCGTGGTTGCCATGGCGCCTCCGTTGGCGGGACCGGAGCGGGATCTTATGTCCCCGCTCGTGCTCGGGCCGTGGCTCGCAGCCGAGCTCTCGCCCCGCTGCGTCCAGCAGTTCGGGCTGGTATTCGTCACCCGTGTTCAGACCCGAATTTGACAGGGTGCCCGCGTAAGCCCTGGTAGATGGCCTGTGATCAGGCAGTGTTGTACTACATCGGGTGGTTTCATCCTGTCGGCGCCGCTGTTGGGCGGGCTACGCGCCCGACGAGGTGCCGCTCGGACCTTTTCCTTGCGCCACAAGGCTCGTGTGCCCGTGGGAGGATCGCCGTGTACCGACCGAGAGGCAAGTGTTGTAGCCCCTCGATGACGAGGGCGAACGCGGCGTCACGGACCACAGTATGAACGAAGTCGGCGCGGAAGTGGTGGATCTTGTTGTCACTACATCTGGGTCACGAATACGCCGACTCTAGGGCATATGCCCTGGTCACGGTGTTTCGGGGGCCGGAAATCGGCCCGACCCTGTCAAATTCGGGTCAGACGCCGCCGCCTACGGGCAGGCGGCGGGCGTGCCGGGATGACGATGTGGCCGCGACAGGACGGAGCGGCGCAATCCTCAGGGTCAGCGTCGCAGCGCGCCGTCGCGGGCGGCGACGCGATCGAGGCGGCGCAGCGGCAGCGATCGGGGCCGCTGCAGCCAGTTCCACGCCGGGTACTCGGCGGACTCGGAGATGCAGTGGAGGCTGTAGGCATGGCGGCTGGCCGGCGAGCGATTGACGTCGCTCCAGTGCGGGAGCAAGCCGTGCAACACGACCATCGTGCCGGCCGGCGCGACGATTGGCACGAGCCCGTTCGGTGGTTCGGGCAGCGGCGTGTCGTCGAGCTCGACGAACCGGGTGGCGCCCTCGCCCAGTTCAGGAGCCTGCTGGAAGACCTTGCGGAGCGGGCCGAGGTGGCCTCCAGGCTGGGCCCACAGGCAGCCGTTGTCGAGCGTGGCGTCCTCGATCGCGAACCAGAAGCCGGTCACGGTGACGGGCTCGCCGTACAGGAATGTTGCGTCCTGGTGGCAGCCGACCTCCCCGCCGATGCGCGGCTGCTTGAAGATGTACATGCTCTGCAGCGCCAACGGGTCGTTGAGCCCGACGTCGTGAGCGACG
Source organism: uncultured Acidimicrobiia bacterium (assembly GCA_963841465.1). Classification (GTDB taxonomy): domain Bacteria; phylum Actinomycetota; class Acidimicrobiia; order Acidimicrobiales; family Ilumatobacteraceae; genus JALZMG01. The sequence continues at coordinate 405,904 of CAWJCQ010000003.1, forward strand.
GCGGCGAGCTCGGGGGTGTAGCTGAACGCCTCGAACACGGGGTCGAGGTCGTGCATGGCGTGGCCGATCTTGTTGATCGACAGCGCCTTGTCCTGGATCAGCTCGCCGTCGGGTCCGAACGCCTGCTCCTCGAAAAGGCACCAGATGCTCGAGCCGGAGTCGATGAACTCCCGGTTGGTCAGCCGCTCCTGGTCGTCGGTGGTGAAGATCGTCCGCTCGGCCGTCGGCTGGAACGCCTCAACGATCTCGTCGGCCCGCTGGCGCAAGGCCCGGCACGCCTCGGGGGTGGCGAAGTCGGGGATGGCGAGGAAGCCGTCGCGACGGTAGGCGGCGATCTGATCGATCGACAACATCTCCATCAGCGTAGGAGGCTCAGACCTGCATCCCCTTGCGCCACGGGATGCCGGCCTGGGCGGGTGGCCGCAAGTCCTGGCCTCGGACCGACACGACGATCAGGGTCACGAGGTACGGCGTGATGTAGACGAACTGGTTGCTCGGACGCTCGGCGGCCGTGTAGATCCACCCGCAGCCGATGGCGAGGACGACGGCCGCCACCACGGCCGGCCACTGACGCCGGGCGAACGCGTACACCGACGCCGCGGCGAGGCCGATCGACGCCACCAGGAGCAGGGCGAGCACCAGCTTCTCCGGGCTGGTGCGCAGGGTGATGCCCTGGAAGTAGCCGAACAGCCCGGCACCGAAGGCGACCCCGGCGGGGCGCCAGTTGCCGACCACGAGCGTGGCCAGGCCGAGGAAGCCGCGGCCGCCCGTCTGGCCCTCCTGGTAGCGGTTGGCGAACAGCACCATCACCGCCCCGCCGAGCCCGGCCAGCCCGCCGGAGATGATCATGCCGTAGTAGCGGTAACGGATCACCGGCACGCCGAGCGAATCGGCCGCCGTCGGGCGCTCGCCGGCCGACCGTAGCCGTAGCCCGAACGCCGTGCGCCACAGCAGGTAGCCGGCGATCACGAAGATGACGGCAGTCAGGATGATGTCGAGCGTGAGCCCGGACGTCAGCCCCTTCAGCAGCCCGGCGACGTCCGAGACGACGAACCACTCCTTCTCCTGCAACCAACCCAGCGGATCGGGCGTCGTCCAGCCGAACAGGTCCCCGCCGGACAGGAGCGGCAGCGTGAACCGGCCGATCGGCGTGCTGATGCCCGGCGAGTTGCTGATCGAGCCGCCGTCGATCCCGGCACCCTTGGCGTCGACGAACAGCAGGCCGGCCATGAAGCGGGCAACGCCGGGGGCGATGATGTTGATGGCGAAGCCGGACACGATGTGGTTGACACCGAACGTCGCCGTCGCCAGGGCGTGGAGCAGGCCGCCGAGAACGCCGCCGATGATCCCGCCGAGGATCGCCATCCACGGCCCCCCGTGCCACCCCCACCACCCGGCGAAGATCGTGCCCATGATCATCATCCCCTCGAGGCCGATGTTCACGGTGCCGCTGCGCTCGGCGAAGAGGCCGCCGAGGCCGGCGAGGGCGATCGGCGCCGCCGTGCGCACCATCACGCCGAACGTGCCGGGCGACGTCAGGTTGGCGTTGTCGCTGATCTCCCGCGCCGCCGACACGACGAGCGTGACGACGAGCACGCCGATCCACGTCGTGGTCGTCTTCGACAGCCGTCGCAGCGGCGGCGGGGCCGAAGCGACGTGGGCGGGGGCGAGCACGGTCATCGGACCACGGCCACCCCGGTCTCGGCGACGGCCGTCTCGATCATCGGGACGTCCGGCGTGCGGTCGGCGATCGCCCGGGCCTCGGCCGCGTCGGTCCAGCGCTTGACGACCTCGTAGGCGATGACGGCGGCGAGCAAGAACGAGCCCTGCAGGATCACGCCGATCTCCTGCGGGATCCCGATCGTCGACAGCGGCTGGGTGGCCCGCTCGATCGTCGCCCACACGGCTGCGGCGGCGGCGATCCCGACGGGATGGTTGCGTCCGAGCAGGGCGATGGCGATGCCGGTGAAGCCCAGGGTCTTGGGGAACTGGTCGCCGTAGTTGAACTCCTCGGTCAAGAGCGGGCCGAGGCCGATCAGCCCGGCGATCGCACCGGACAGGACGATCGTGATCAGGATCATCCGCTTCGGGTTGACGCCGGCGGTGCGGGCGGCGGCGGCGTTGGCGCCCGACACCCGCAGGTTGAACCCGAACCGCGTGCGGTTGAGCAGCAGCCAGTAGCCGATCCCGAGGAGGATGGCGAAGGGAAGGAAGCCGTGCAGCGAGGCGCCCCGCGGGAAGTGGAAGCCGATCGCAGAGAACAGCCGGTCGAGGTCGGGGAGGCGGGCCGAGTTGGGCAGCGACCTGGTGGCGGCGAGGTTGCCGCTGAGCTTGTTGCGCAGCGGCTCCGAGAGCAGGAAGGCGCTGATCCCGATCGCGATGTAGTTGAGCATGATCGTCGAGATCACCTCGTTGACGCCTCGCCACACCTTGAGGATCCCGGCGATCGCCGCGTACGCCGCGCCGACGACGATGGCCACCACGAACACGAACGCCACGTGCAGCGGCGCCCACAAGGAGACCGCCGCCCCGGCCGCAGCGGCGAGCAGGGCGGCGAGCTGGTACTGGCCGGCGGCGCCGATGTTGAAGAGGTTCATCTTGAAGCCGATGGCGACGGCGACCCCGGCCACGTAGTAGGGCACGGCGCGGTTGACGATGAGGATGATCGACTGGGTGCCGTCGATGTTCGACCACATCGCCTCGAATGCGGTGATCGGGCTCTCGCCGGCGATCAGCAGGGCGATCGACGCGACGATGATCGCCACCGCCGCAGCGAGCAGTGGGGCGAGGATCCCGCCGACGATGCGCCGGTTCACGCTGTCGCCCCCGTCATGTAGGAGCCCAGCTCGACGGGCGTCACCGAGGACGGGTCGAGCTCGGCGACGACCCGGCCGCGCAGCATCACCAGCAGCCGATCGGAGAGCCCGATCAGCTCCTCCAAGTCGGCCGACACGAGCAGCGTCGCCAGCCCCTGCGCCCGGGCGTCGCGCAGGATGTCCCAGATGACGGCCTGGGCGCCGACGTCGACGCCCCGTGTTGGGTGGGCGGCGACGAGCACCCGCGGCGCGCTCGTCATCTCTCGACCGACGATCAGCTTCTGCTGGTTGCCGCCCGAGAGCGTGAACGCCGGCACCTCGATGCTCGGCGTGCGCACGTCGAACTCGGTGACGACCTGCTTGGTGCGCTCCCGGATCGCCCCGCGGTCGGTGAAGCCGTGGCGCACGAACGGCGGGCCGCCCTGGTGGCCGAGCAGCACGTTCTCCCAGATCAGGAACGACAGCACCATGCCGTCGCGCTGGCGGTCCTCGGGGATGTAGCCGATGCCGCGCAGGCGGCGATCGACGGTGTGCACGCCGTCGAGGTTCTTGCCTTCGAGCAACACCGAACCCGACGCCTCGCGCAGCCCCATGATCGCCTCGACCAGCTCGGTCTGGCCGTTGCCCTCGACACCCGCGACCCCGACGATCTCGCCGGCGCGGACCTCGAACGAGACGTGGTCGAGGGCGCGCAGCGTGCCCGCCGGCACGGTCGTGTCGGGTGCCAGCGGCGTCTGGGTCGCCATCGCCTGGGTGGCGCCGTCGCCGCCGCTCATCGGTTGCGGCACGAGCGGCTGGTTGCCCAGCTCCACCGTGAGATCACGGACCCAGAGCAGCACCTCTTCGCGCACGGTCTTCTCGCGCGTCTCGGGCGAGGGCAGCTCGCTGCCGACCATCATCTCGGCGAGCTGGCGGGCGCTGACGGTGCTCGGGTCGTCGACCTCGCCGACCGTGCGGCCGGCGCGGATCACGGTGATCGCGTCGGCGTGTCCGAGCACCTCGTCGAGCTTGTGGGAGATGAAGATGACCGTGGCGCCGTGGTCGGTGAGGTCGCGCAGCGAGGCGAACAGCTCGTCGACCTCGTGGGGCACGAGCACCGCTGTCGGCTCGTCGAGGATCAGGATGCGCGCCCCGCGGTAGAGGACCTTGAGGATCTCGACCCGCTGCTTCTCGCCGACGCCCAAGTCGGCGACGAGCTCGTCGGGATCGACGTCGAGCCCGTAGCGGTCGGAGAGCTCGGTGATCCGCCGGCGGGCGCCGCGCACGTCGAGCCTCACCGGCGTCCCCGGCTCCCGGCCGAGGACGATGTTCTCCCACACCGTGAAGTTGTCGGCGAGCATGAAGTGCTGGAAGACCATGCCGATGCCGGCCTCGATCGCGTCGGCCGGCGAGCGGAAGTGGCGCTCGGTGCCCTCGACGACGACCGTGCCCTGGTCGGGTCGGTGGGCGCCGTAGAGCGTCTTCATCAGCGTCGACTTGCCGGCCCCGTTCTCGCCGACGATGGCGTGGATCGTCCCGGTGCGGACGGAGAGGTTGACGCCGTCGTTGGCGACGACGCCGGGGAACCGCTTGACGATGTCGCGCAGCTCGATCGCGACCGGCGCCGCGACCGCCGTGGCTGTGCCGTCACCGCCCATCGGGGTGCTGTTCTAGTGCATGGCTCGCCCCGCACCCATCCGAGTGTTTCGTCCCGAGAAAATCGGGGCGTGGCACTCGGACGGGTCGAAACACTCGGATGGGGCGGAGGGCCTGACCGTCAGGGCTTGGTCGGGACCTTGATCTTGCCGTCGATGATCTGTTGTTTGTAGTCGTCGAGCTTGGTCTTGATGTCGTCGAGGAAGCCGCCCGACGTCGAGTAGTCGACGCCGCCGGCCTTGAGGTCGAACACCTGCTGGCCGCCGCGCCACTCGCCGTTGGCCAGCGCCTCGATCGTGCCGTCGACGGCGACGTCGACCTTCTTCAGCATCGACGTCAGCACGTACGGCTGGAGCTTGGCGTCGACGAGGTTGTACTGGTCGCTGTCGACGCCGATCGCCCAGACGCTGCCCGACTTGCCGGTGTCGGCGGCGGCCTGGATCACGCCGAGTCCGGACCCGCCGGCGGCGGCGTAGACGACGTCGTTGCCGTCGCTGTACATCGACGTGGCGATCTCCTTGCCCTTGGCCGGATCGTTGAAGCCGGTGAAGTCGGGCGGCTGAGTGATGTACTGGACGGCGATCTCGATGTCGGGGTTCACGGCCTTGGCGCCGGCCGCGTAGCCGGCCTCGAACTTCTTGATCAGGTCCGTCTCGACACCACCGATGAAGCCGATCTTGCCGGACTGGCTCTTCAACGCGGCGGCGGCGCCGACGAGGAACGAGCCCTGCTCCTCGGCGAACGTCATCGACGCCACGTTGGTCAGCACGACGTCGTCGGACGAGTCGTTCGGCGTGCCCTTGTCGTCGACGGCGACGGCGTCGATCAGCCCGAACTTCTGGTCCGGGTGCTGGACCGCGGCGGCCTGGAGGGCCGGCTGCCACAGGAAGCCGACGCCGATGATGAGGTCCTGGCCGGACGCGATCAGGTTGTCCAGCCGCTCGGCGCGGTCACCGTCACTGGACGGCGTCGACTCGGTGCCGACGGCGCCGACGGCCAGCTTGGCCTTGTCCAGGCCAGCGGCGGCGGCGTCGTTGAACGAGCGGTCGCCGCGCCCGGTGATGTCGTAGAGGAGGCCGATCTTGGGGTTCGCGACGGCCGGTGCCGCTGTGCCCACCGGCGCCGTCGTCTCTGCCCCGCCCGTGGTCTCGGTGGCCCCCGTCGTCTCCGTCGAACCTGCGCTCGTCGTGGCCCCGCTCGTGGTGCTCGCGCCAGCGGTGGTGGCCGGGGCGGCCGTTGTGGCGCCACCCGCCGTGGTCGCCGTGGCGTTGTCGTCGTCGTCACCACACGCCGCCGCGACGAGGCCGAGCGCGGCGACGAGTCCAACGGCAAGCGCCCGCTTGCTCCTGATCATTGCCTCCCCCTTCTCGGGAATCGATGTTTCATGCATCGTGGCCGGCCGGTTCACGAGTTCCTGCCCACGAGCGACCCGTAACCTACCGTGCGGTACGGGTCGGCGCGCCCGCCGCCGCAGCCGTCGCCGCCCGGATCGACGGGCCCAACCGGCGCACCGCGTCGATCGCGGCGATGGTGTCGATCGTGGTGAGCTCACGGTCGTCGACGACCACCTTGCCGCCGGCGACGACCCAGCGCACGTCGGCACGTGAGGCGGCGTAGACGACCGTCGACACCGGGTCGTAGCTCGGCGTCAGCGACGGCGACGCGGCGTCGAGTACGACGAGGTCGGCCCGTTTGCCCGCCTCGATCGTCCCTCGGTCCGGCGTCCCGGCGGCGCGCGATCCGCCGGTCGTGGCCATCACCAGCACGTCGTGAGCGGAGACCGTGCCGGGTCCGGCGCGGGCGGCGATCGTGTAGGCGGCGAGGCGCATCGCCACCCACAGGTCGAGGTCGTTTGCCGACGCCGCCCCGTCGGTCCCGAGCGCCACGGGCACGCCGGCGGCGAGCAGCTCAGGAAGCGGCGCGAATCCGCTCCCCAGCTTCTGGTTGGAAGCCGGGCAGTGGGTCACGGCGGCGCCGGCGGCGGCGATCATCTCGACGTCGCCCTCGGTGAGGTGGACGCCGTGGGCGAGCACGGTGCCTGGTCCGAGCAGGCCGGTGTCGCGCAGCACCTCGATCGGCGTGCGGCCGTGGCGGGCGCGGACCGCGTCCAGTTCGGCCGCTGTCTCACAGGCGTGGACGTGGACGCGGGCGCCGGTCGACGCGGCGAGCGCGCCGACCGCGGCGAGCTCGGCCTCCTCGAGGAGGTACGTGCTGTGCGGCGCCACCCAGCGCCGGTCCGGCGGGGTCGCTTCGAGGAGCTCGCCGGCCCAGGTCAGCCGGGCCGGGAACGGGCGGTGGTCGGGACCGGGTGCCTCGACGAACACCGGCCCGTTGCGCAGATCGAAGCCCGCCGCCGCCGCCACCACTGCCGACGCCTCGGGGAAGAAGTACATGTCGAGCGCCGCCGTGATCCCGCCGCGCAGGCACTCGGCGATCGCCAGCGCACTTGCGGCGGCCACCGATTCGTCGTCGAGGACGGCGGCCTCGGCGGGGAGGAGCCTGGCGAGGAAGCGCTCGAGGTCGACGTCGTCGGCAAGGCCGCGGAACATCGTCATCGCCAGGTGGGTGTGGGCGTTGACGAGACCCGGCACGACGATCCCGCCTGCTGCGTCGATCGTGCGAGCGGCCGCGGCAGGCGGGTCGGTCGGCGGGGTGGCGGCGATGATCCGTTCGCCGCTGACGAGGATCGTCGCGCCCTCGAGCACCGTGCGCGCGGCATCCATCGTCACGACGGTCGCGTTGGTGACGGCGAGATCGGCGGTCATCGGGTGATCCCATCGGCCGAGGCGATCCCGAGCAGCAGCCGGCCCAGCCGCTCCGACGCCGCCTCGGCCGCGGCGAGCACGTGGGCGCCGTCGATCGGCACGTCGCTGATCCCGGCGGCGAGGTTGGTCGCCAGCGAGAGCCCGAGCACCTCCATGCCGACGTGGCGCGCCGCCGTCGCCTCGAGCACGGTCGACATGCCGACGAGGTCGCCGCCAATCGTCGCCGCCATCGCGATCTCTGCTGGCGTCTCGAACTCCGGACCGTGGAAGCCGACGTACACGCCCTCGGGCAGATCGGGGTCGACGGTGCGGGCGAGGGCGCGCAGCCGGGAGGCGTAGGCGTCGGTGAGGTCGACGAAGCGTGAGCCGAACGGCGCCGGCGGCGGTGGGCCGGTGAGCGGCGAGCGCCCGGTGCGGTTGATGTGGTCGCGGATCAGCACCGGTTGACCGATCGGCCACTCCCGGTGCAGGGAGCCCGCAGCGTTGGTGAGCACGATCGTTCGGCAGCCGGCGGCGGCCGCGGTGCGCACGCCGTGGACGACGACCGCCGGGTCGTGGCCTTCGTAGAGGTGGACGCGCCCGAGGAACACGAGCACGGCGCGCTCGGCGACGGCGATCGAGCGAACCGACGCGCCGTGCCCGGCGGCCGACGGCGGCGGGAACCCGGGGAGCTCGGCGAGGGCGACCTCGACGCCGCCGCCGAGGCCGGCGGCGACGCTCGCCCACCCCGAGCCGAGCACGACGGCGAGGTCGTGGCGGTCCCGGCTCGTGCGCTCGGCCAGCGCCGCGGCTGCGGTGGCGGCGAGGGCGAAGGGCTCGGCGGCGGCCATCGGGCGATCCTAGGAAGGCCGGCTGGGACGAATCCCGCCCAGATCGGTGGACGGCGCTGGGGCCGTCCACCACCCGTAGGATCTGCGCCGCGGTGCCCGACTCGACTCCATCTCGTCCTGCGGCGCGTGGGCGCGTCAGCCACGTCAGCCACGTCAGCCGGCAGCGGTACATCGTCCGGCGCATCGGTGCCGCCGTGGTCGTCCTCGGTGCGCTGCTCCTCGGCGGCTTCGGGCTGGTGAAGGCGATCGGCCTGCTCGGCGGGTCCTCCGACGACCGCGTCGCAGGGGAGTCTGATCCGGTGTCGACTCCGGCGAGGTCACCGGCCGAGGTCGCCACCACGCCGGCGCCGACCGCGCCGTCCACGCCGCCGACGACGGCGACGCCCGCGACCACCGCTCCCGCAGTCCCGAGCGCGGACCACCCGGCCAAGGTGCTCGTGGTCGGTGACAGCGACGCCGGCGCGTTCGCGCCCTACCTGAAACAGCTCCTCGACGAGACCGGCCTGGTGGCCACCACCGTCGACTACAAGGTGTCGTCCGGGCTGGCCCGCCCCGACTTCTTCGACTGGCCGGCCCACCTCGCCCAGACCGTGCCCGAGGTCGCGCCCGACATCGTCGTCGTCACATTCGGCGGCAACGACACGCAGGGGCTGGCGATGCCCGATGGGTCGAACCCGAGCGAGTGGATCGACCCGGTCACGAAGAAGGACACGTGGCTCGTCGAGTACGCCAGGCGCGTGGGGTCGCTCGTGGACCAACTCGGCGCGGGCGGGCGCGGCGTCGTGTGGGTCGGCATCCCCAATGACATCGACCCCGTGCGCAGCGAACGCCTGGGCATCCAGAACGAGGGAGTGAAGACGGCGCTGTCGACCCGCCCGAACGTGCAGTTCGTCGACACGTGGAACCTCTTCTCGAGCGGCAACGGCGGCTACGCCGAGTACGCCATCGACCCCCGCGATGGCCAGGGCAAGGACGTCCGGGCGTCGGACGGGTTCCACCTCAACGAGAACGGCGCCGAGATCCTCGCCGTCAAGATCTCTGAGGTGATCAAGGCCGATCTACGGGCCCGCGGCGCGGCGATCTGACGTCGGTGCGCCGCCAGGCCTCGACGCGCTCGTTGTCGATGCGCAGCGCGTACGCCGGCTGTGGCGCGGTGGCGGGACCGTGGACGACGGCGCCGTCGGCGAGGCGGAACATGCTGGCGTGCCATGGGCAGCGCAGGCAGCCGTCGACGACGTCGCCGTCCTCGAGCGGCCCGCCGAGGTGGCTGCATCGAGCGAACAGGGCGACCGGCTCGCCGCCGTCGACCGCGGCGAGCGGCGCGCCATCGAGGAGGGCGAGCGTCGGCTTGTCGCTGCGGAGCGTGCCCTCGACCGAGACCCGGGTCCAGTCCGGCGCGGCCGGCGCGTCGGCAGCGTGGTTGGCACCGCTGGCCCGGCGGAACGTGAGGTGGCCACCGAGGAACCCGCCGATCGTGGCAGCGGTCGCCCCGGCCATGGCGAGGCCCACGCCGGCGGCGCGGCGGTGCCGGAGTCGCGCCAGCAGTGACAGGCCGTACAGGGCGGTCGCCGTCACGTTGGCGGTGGCGTGCACGACGCCGCTGCGCCGCTCCGGCTCGTTCAGCTCGGACCAATCGGCGATGCCCGCGGCCGCCGTCGGCAGGGCGCTGATCACGCCGAGCGCGACGAGGGTATCGGCCGCCGATCGGCCCCGCCGCCGGCCGATCAGGTCGAGCACGAACGCACTCGTCCAGAACCCGATCGGCAGGTCGGTCAGCAGCGGATGGAGCGGATGGCCGAGCCAGACGCCGTGCAGCGCGTCCTTCCGTCGGCCCCTCGGAAGCAACCGCGAGGCGACCCGCCGGAGCGGCTGGGCGAGGCGGTCGAGGGCGTCGGCGGCGTCGAGGCGCTCACCGAGGCTTCGTGGATCCATGCGACAGTCCATCATGACGACGCCCTGTGCGACGACAACCGCTCAGCGCGCACGGCACGCCCGTTCGACATCCCAGGCGAGCAGCACGTCGTCACCGATCGGCACGATCGAGCGGTTGGCGAGCCTGATGCCGTCGGCGACGACGTCGATGCCGAGGTCGGCGACGGCGGCGGTGCCCTCGCCGATGATCAGCGGGGCGACGGCGACGATGACGCGGTCCACGACGTCGGCGCGGAGCAGGCTCGTGATGATGCCGGACCCGCCTTCGACGAGGACCACGTCGAGGCCCGCGCCGCGCAGTGCGGCGAGGCCGGCACGCAGGTCGACGCGCCCGCGATCGTCCGCCACCACGTGGACGGCGACACCCATGTCGCGCAGCTCGGCCCGCCGCGCCGGAGCGGAACGGTCCGTCGTGAGGACGGCGGTGCTGGCGTCGGGTCGCAGCACATGGGACGAGCTCGGCGTGCGCAGCGTGCTGTCGACGACCACGCGCGTCGGCGATGCGCCCGGAACCATCCGCACTGTCAGCTGTGGGTTGTCGCGCAGCACCGTGCCGACGCCGACGAGGACGGCGTCGCACGCCGCGCGCAGGGCGTGTGAGACGCGGCGTTCCTCCGTGCCGCTGATCCAGCGGGCATCGCCGCTGGCGGTGGCGATCCGCCCGTCGAGCGTCTGGGCGTACTTGAGGACGACCGCCGGACGGTCCCGCCGGGGTGCGTGCTCGCCGAGCAATCCGAGCACGTCGATTGCGCCGCAGTCGAGGTTCGCCAGGGCCGCACCGCCTGGCCGGCGGTGCCCCATCCGCGCCGTCTTGGTGGCGAGGTACCGGGCGTTGCGGTGATGGGGCGTCGTCGGCACCGCCACCAGCTCGTCGACGACGATGCCCGACGCCCGCAACCCTTCGGCCTTGCGCGGGTTGTTCGTCATCAGTCGGACCGAACGGATGCCCAGCGCGGTGAGGACGGCTGCCGACTCGTCGTAGCGCCGCGAGTCGGCGGGCAATCCGAGGGCGTGGTTGGCCTCGACCGTGTCCGCGCCGCCGTCCTGCAGCACGTAAGCCCGGAGCTTGTTGACCAGGCCGATGCCCCGACCCTCGTGACCGGTGGCGTAGATCACGACGCCGTGCCCCTGGGCGGCGACGCGCCGCAGGCTTTGGCGGAGCTGGATCCCGCAGTCGCAGCGCAGCGACCCGAGCGCGTCGCCAGTGAGGCACTCGGAGTGCAAGCGGGTCAGCACCGCCCCGCGGTCGCGGACGTCGCCGGCGACGAGTGCGACGTGCACGTTGCCCGAGGCCGGTTCGAACGCGTGCACGGTGAACACCCCGTAGGGCGTCGGCAGCAGGACGCGGACAGCTTCAGTGAGCTCCATGGCCAGCGATCCTGTACCCGCCCGGGCCGACGCGACATACTGCCGCCGTGGCGAGTGCCCGCAGCCTCTGGTTCGTGGGACCGCGGGAGGTCGAGATCCGCACGGTGCCAGTGCCGCCGCTGGCCGACGGCCAGGTGCTGGTGCGGAGCGCGTGCTCGGGGATCAGCGCCGGCACGGAGCTGCTCGCCTACCGCGGCCAGCTCGACCCCGGGCTCTCCCGCGACGACACGCTCGGCGCCCTCGCCGGCACGTTCCGGTACCCCTTCCCGTACGGCTACAGCGCCGTCGGGTGGATCGAGGAGAGTCGTGCGCACATCGCTCCCGACGAGCTCGTATTCGCCTTCCACCCGCACCAGGACCGCTTCGTCGTCGACGCCACCGACGTGGTCACCCTCGACGAGGTCGAGCCGCGTGCCGCCACGATGCTGCCGCTGGTCGAGACCGCCCTCCAGATCGCGCTCGATGCGGGCTCGGTGCTCGAGCAGGTCGTGGCCGTCGTCGGTGCAGGCGCGATCGGCTTGCTCACCGCGGTGATGCTGCAACGCGGGGGCGCACGCGTCGTCGTCGTCGAGCCCCGCCCGTGGCGCCGCGAGCTGGCGGCGGCGCTGGGGGCGACGGCGACCGCGCCGGACGAGGTGGCTGATGCGCTCGCCGCAGCCGGCCGTCCCGATGGGGTCAGCCTGGTCGTCGAGGCATCCGGCAGCCCGGAGGCGCTCGCCGGTGCCCTTGACCTCCTCGCCCACGAGGGCACGCTGCTCGTCGCGTCCTGGTACGGCAGCCGGCCGGCGGTGCTGCCCCTCGGCGGGAAGTTCCACCGTCGGCGGCTGACCATTCGCAGCACCCAGGTGTCGACCATCCCGGCGCGCCTGTCGGACCGGTGGGACCGGCGACGGCGGCTCGACGCCGCCGCCCGGCTCGTGCCCGCGCTGCCCCTCGACGCCCTGGCGACACACATGTTTCCCTTCGAGGATGCACCGGCGGCATACCGGGCGATCGACGAGGGAATCCCCGGACTCGTCCACGCCGCGTTGGGGTACTGCTAGCCCATGTTCCAGGTCGGCACCGCGATCGAGTTCCCCGCCCAGCACATCATGCCGGGGCAACCTGGTCCCGAGGGAGAGCTGCACGAGCACCAGTACCGGTTGGAGGTGCTCGTCGAGCGGGAGAAGCTCGACGACCGCGGCATGGTCTGCGATCTCGACGTGCTCGACGCCGTGCTCGGCCGAATCGACGCAACGGTGCGGGGCCAGAACCTGGAGATCATCCGACCGAGCGTCGCCGACGCCGTCACGGTCGAGGTCTTCGCCAAGTGGGCCCACGACACCATCGCCGCCGAGCTGCGCGGCACCGGCGCCGACCTGCTCGCGGTCCGGGTGTACGAGAACCCAGTGGCGTTCGGAGGTTTCTCCGACCGGCTCGACTGACGGCGGGGGCGTGCTGCGGGTCCGCCTCCTCACGCGGGGCTCGCCCACGGCCGTGACCGGCGGGCACCTTTACCAGCGCCGCATGGCCGACGAGGCCGAGCGCCACGACGCGGTGGTCGAGCTCGTCCAGGCGTCAATGTGGTCGCGGCTGCCGCGTGACGTCGACGTCGTCGCCGTCGACAGCATCGCCGCCTGGCGGCTGGTGGGCGCGGTGTGCCGTCGAGGCGGGCGTCCGCCACTGGTTGCAGTGGTCCACCAACCGCCTGGCGGCGTGGACGCACCGCCGATCCGCCGGTACGTGCAGGGGGTCCTCGACCGCCTCGTCTACCGGCGGTGTACGGCGGTGATCGTCGCCGGCAGGGCGGTCGCCGACGAGCTCGTCGACGTCCATGGGCTGCGACCTTCGCGGGTGCACGTGGTCGAGCCGGGCTGTGACCTGCCGGCTGGCCGGCGATCGATCGATCTCCGGCGCGGCCGGCGGATCGCCGTCTCCTGCGTCGCCAACTGGTATCCCAACAAGGGACTGCTCGACGTACTGGGCGCCGTTGGCGCGCTGCCTGCGGACCACGTCACCCTGCACCTCGCCGGTCGCGACGACGTCGACCCCGACTACACGAGGCGGGTACGGGCCCGCCTCGGCGCCCCCGACCTGGCCGGTCGCGTGGTGGTCCACGGGACCCTCGACCGGCACCAGATCGCCGACCTCTACGCCGGCTCCGACGCCGTCGTGCTCCCGAGCTACCAGGAGACCTACAGCACGGTGCTCGCCGAGGCGTTGGCCGCCGGCCTGCCGGTCGTCGCGTGGCACACCCCGCACGCCGCTCAGGTCGTGACCGACGGGGTGGACGGCCTGCTCGTCGCACCTGGTGACCGGACCGGCCTGACCGGCGCCCTGCGATCGCTGGCCACTGACGAAGCCACTCGGGCGAGGCTCGCCGCGGGAGCCCGGCGCCGCGGCGCCGAGCTGCCTCGCTGGGCGGACAGCGCGGCGGCGTTCTTCCGGGTCCTCCGCGGCGCCGCCGAGGAGAACCCTCCGTGACAATCGGACGGTTGCGGGACCGCCGCCGTGGGGATCATCCCGGTGTGGCGCAGACCGACGCCGAGACCGCCGACCGGGGCCGCGAGGCGACCTCGCCAACCGAGATCCCACCGCGGGGTTGGATGGACGTCGCCAAGCGGGTGAAGTCGGAGGCGAAGGTCGACCAGGTGCCACTCCTCGCCGCCGGCGTCGCCTTCTTCGGACTGCTCGCCATGATCCCGGCGCTGGTCGCGCTGCTCTCGCTGTACGGGCTGCTCGCCGAGCCGCAGGACATCCGCCGTCAGGTCGACGACGCGCTGGCTGCGGCGCCGAAAGAGGTGCGTGAGATGATCGGTCAGCAGCTGACGTCGATCCAGCAGTCCTCGCAAGGCACCGCGCTCCTCGCGCTGATCGGCGGCGTCGTGATCGCCCTGTGGTCGGCCTCGAGCGGCGTCAACCACCTCATCGACGCGATCAACGTCGCCTACGACGAACAGGAGACGCGCGGCTTCGTGCGCCGCCGTGGGCTCTCGCTGCTGCTGACGCTCGGCGCCGTCGGCTTCCTGGTCTTCGCCTTCGTCGGGATCGCCGTCGTCCCAGCGGCCGCCCAGGCAGCCAATCTCGGCGCCGCCGGCGCGGTGCTCGTGCAGATCGTTCGCTGGGTGCTGCTGCTCGGCGGGTTGCTCGTGGGGCTCGCTGTCGTCTACCGGTACGCGCCCGACCGGGACGCGCCGAAGTGGGCGTGGGCCTCGCCGGGCGCGATCTTCGCCGCAGTAGGCTGGCTGGCCGCCTCGATCCTGTTCTCCGTCTACGCCACGAACTTCGGCAGCTACAACGAGACCTACGGATCACTCGGCGCGGTCGTCGTTGTCATGATGTGGCTGTACCTGACCGCGCTCGTGATCATCCTCGGAGCCGAGCTCAACTGCGAGCTCGAGCGCCAGACGGTGCGCGACAGCACCGAGGGCGAACCGCGACCTCTCGGCGAGCGCGACGCGTACGCCGCCGACACGGTGGCGACCTGAGGGAGCTCAGCGGGGGATCGCCCGCGTCATCGTCCAGGGCAGCGGGCTGCGCACCTGTTGGACGTGGAAGCGGGTCTCGACGAACCGGCGGAACCCCCAGCGGGTCCAGTGGTTGACGTGGCCCGGTGTGTTCCCGAGCGCCTTGACGTAGCGGCCGCGCAGGACGTTGCCGGTCCGCCAGAGCGGCTCGAACGGCACCGAGGCGACGAACGTGCCCGAGCACACCCTCGACAGCTCGGCCAACGCATGCTCCGGCCGCGCCACGTCCTCGAGCACCTCGATCGCCAGCACGAGATCGAACGAGTCGTCCGGGAACGGCAGCGTCGTGGCGTCACCGAACATGCACGGCAGCCCCTGCGTCCGCCAGTCTGCGCCGAGCTCGTCGTCGGGGAGATCGAGCCCGACGATGGGGACGTCGGGGAAGCGCTCCCGGATGTGGGCCATCACGTGGCCCTCGCCGACACCGATCTCGAGGATCCGGCGCGGCGTGAGCCCTGCCACCATTTCGTCGAGGGCGAGCATGAAGCCGCGCATCGTCCATTGCTCGACCGGGTTGGACGTGGCGTACTTGTCGTAGGTGTTGCCGGTGGGCGTGGCGTGCGCGGTCATGCTGGGGGCACCTGGGTCGCCGGCTTCGTCGCCCGCACGATCAGGTCGGCCAGCAGGCCGACGGTGATCGACTGCAGGGCGGCGAGGATGATCAGCAGCGTGTTGGCGGCGAGGCGGAAGTCGCGGAACACCCAGTCGATGCCGAGCTTGATCAGGCCGAGCGTCAACAGCGCCGCGCCGACGGGCAGGAACACCTTCAGCGGGTTGTACGACAGCGTCATCCGCACGACCTGGAGGAGGTAGCGCCTGGTGTCCTTCCACCAGTGGAACTTGGACCGCCCGGCGCGGGGGAAGTAGTCGATCGGCACGTACTTCACCGAGTACCCGTTGGAGAGAAACGACATCGTCAACGTCGTGACGCACGAGAAGCCGTCGGGCAGGTGGTGGACGTACTGCATCGCGACGTCGCGGCGGAACGCCCGGAAGCCGGAGTTGAGGTCCTTGATGTCGGTGTCGGTGAGGTAGCTGGCGAGCTTGCGGATGAACCACTTCGCCGGCACCCGCAGCAGCCGCACCGTGCCCTCCTCGGTGCGCCGGGCGCCGACGACGTGATCGAAGCCGTCGAGCTCCTTGACGAGCATCGGGATCTCGTCGTTGGGGTAGGTCATGTCGACGTCGGTCCACACGACGACGCGGCCGCGCGCCGCCGTCGTGCCGGTGCGGCGGGCGGAGCCCGACCCCCGGTTGCGGGGGTGGCGGATCAGGCGGATGCCGTCGATCGCCGCCAGGTCGAGCTCGCTGCCGTCGTCGGAGCCGTCGTCGACGACGATGATCTCAAACGAGTAGGGCGAGGCGGCCAGCGCGGCGCGGATGCGGTCGATCTCCTCGCCCAGGTGGCCCCGCTCGTTGTAGACCGGGAGCACGACGCTGACGTCGAACCGATCGAGCTCGGACGCATCGTGGGAGCCACCGACGTCGGATCGAGACGGTTCGCCCACCACTGTGAGCAGGCTATCCGCACAATGCTGTCACACAACGGCAATATCGCCCGCCGGCTTACCGAGAATTCGGGCGAGCGCCGCTGCGTGGCGGCGGTGGCGAGCTCGGAGGTGCGGCGAGCAGCTTGTCTGCGAGCCGCGCCCGAGGATTGAGCGGTGTCCCAGCGTCACGGTGGGGCGAGCGCCGCTGCGTGGCGGCGGTGGCGAGCTCGGAGGTGCGGCGAGCAGCTTGTCTGCGAGCCGCGCCCGAGCATCAAGGCAGGCGCCACAGGATCCAAAACGGGTCCTGCCATACCGGCACCATCCCCGCCGCCCTCGCCTGCTCCGCAGTGATCACCGGCTGGTAGTAGTCGGAGAACCGCTGCTGGGCGAAGTAGTCGGCGTGCTGCAGCATCCGCTCGAGGCTCGTCGTCTGGATCGCCCGGCGGTCGGTGTAGAGCGTCATCGTGCGGGCGCGGTAGTAGCAGATCACCGCGTCGGGCTCGGTGGAGCTGGCGACTGCGGCGAAGATCGGTGTCACCGTCGGATCGGTGGGACCGAACTGCTGACGGCCGCCCGTGTTGAAGTCGCGGGCATCGGCGATGTCGCCGGGCAGGTTGACGGCGTGGAGCCCGACGAGGAAGACCAACGGCACCACCGCCATCGCCGCCGCGGCGCGCCGGACCTCCGGGCGCCCCAGCGCCTGGACTGCCGCGACGATGGCGGCGGCGGCGAAGTACAGGATCCACGGGAGGATCTGGAAGTAGTAGCGGCCGACCATGCGGAAATGCGTGCTCACCGCCGCCGCGCTGAGCACGGTGAGGGCGGCGAGCGACACGTCGAGCCGGGGCCGGCGGAGGCAGCCGACGACCATCCCCCCTGCCGCCAGCGCCAGGATCAGCACGCCGACCAGCGGGTGGTTGCCGAGGCCGAGCTGCTCGGTCAGCACGCCGGTGAAGTCGCCCATCCGCCCGGGGATGTACGTCGTGCTGTCGCCGTTGTCGGGGATCAGCATCGACGGCGCCAGCAGCTGGAACCCGATCACCGAGCCGATGAACGCGAGGTGCGGGGTGAGGACCGTGCGCCACGGCACCGGCACCGGTGGTCGCCCGCGGCGGGCGACGATCAGCTCGACGATCTGGACGACGAGCACGACCCCGATCAGGACCACGCTCTCCCGGCGCACGTTGAAGGCCGCCGCGCCGAGCACGCCGAGCGTGATCAGTTGGCGGTTGCCGGCGCCGATGATCGGGCTTTGCCGGCGGACCCGGTCGAACCACCACAGCCACACACCGAGCGCCATCGCGTGGGGGTATTCCGACAGCAACTGGTCGGTGTGGGCGAGCAGCATCGGAGCGGTCGCCAGCACGGCGGCGACGGCGAGCGCCACCGGTCGCCCGAGGCGGCGGCAAACGACACCATGGGCGAAGACGATCCACGCGCAGAAGCAGGCGACCTCGACCAGCTTCAACCGGTCGTAGTCGAGGCCCCACTGGTGGACGAACGGCGACAGCAGAAGCGGGAAGCCCCACGGATAGGCGATCGGGCTGAAGCCGCGGCCACCGGAGTTGATCACGAAGAAGCGGTTGTCGGCGACCACCTGGGCGATGTCGCCGTCGAAGATGCTGCGGGCCTGGCGCAGGTAGAGGGCGAAGTCGTCGCCCTGGTTGTGGCCGTTGCGGTGGAGCAGGATCGCCAACATGGCGCCGGCAGCGACGACCCCGGTCAGGGCGATGGTCCAGCCGAGCGTGCCGCCGCGACGCGGCGACCGTGGAGCGAATGCGGCCGCGGCGGGGGCGTCCCGCGTGGTCGTCACTGGTCCACCATCACGTCATGCGTCCGCCTTTGCTGCCGTGCAGGTTGCGGGCCACCAGTGACGAGAAGACCGCAACATCGGTTCGCTCGCTCGAAGTCTCGCTCGCTCACTGGTGCACCATCACGTCATGCGTCCGCCTTTGCTGCCGTGCAGGTTGCGGGCCACCAATGATGAGAAGACCGCAACATCGGTTCGCTCGCTCGAAGTCTCGCTCGCTCACTTCCCGCCTTGGGCGTGGCCTCGCGCCTGGATCGCCGCCCGCCGCTCGGCCACCTTCTCCGGGCTGAACATCGTGCGCTGCCACATCCGGGAGTCCCGCGCCTCCTGCTCCCACGCGTCGTCGTCGTGGGCGATGGCGGCGTAGGTAGTGCGAATCTGGCGCACGCCGTCCTGGTCGTTGCCGCAGATGTCGGCGGCGATCGCCCGGGCGAATGGGATCAGCTGGTCGTGCGCCACGACGTGGTTGACGAGCCCGAAGTGGCGCGCCTCCTCCGCCGACATGAAGTTGCCGGTGAAGCTCATCTCGCGTGCCCGGCGCACGCCGATCGCCTGGGGCAGCAGGACGGTGAGCCCCCATCCGGGCATCACTCCGACGTGAGTGTGGGTGTCGCCGAACTTGGCCCGGTCGGAGGCGATGAGGAAGTCGCAGTTGAGGGCGAGCTCGAAACCACCGGTGATGGCGACGCCGTTGATCGCCCCGATCAGCGGCTTGACCAGCTTCGGGAACGGACCGCGGGACCGGCGCGACCCGTCGGAGCCGGCGCCGAGGTTCCCCGCCGCGGAGCCGAGCTCCTTGAGGTCGAGGCCGGCGCAGAACGCCGGATCGGCGCCTGTGAGGATGAGCACGTCCACGTCGTCGCGGCTGTCGGCCTCGTGCATCACCTTCGGCAAGAGCGCCAGCACCTCGCTGGACAGGGCGTTGCGGGCCGCCGGGCGGTTGAGGGTGATCGTGGCGATGCGCTCGCTCACGTCGAGCAGCACGGGCAAAGGGTCGGAGCTCACGATGTCATTCTGTCCGACGTGGCCAACTCGAGGGGGGCGAGCGCCGCTGTGTAGCGGCGGTGGCGAGCTCGGAGGTGAGGGGAGCAGCTTGGCTGCGACCCGAGCCCGAGCATCAGTCGGCGCTGCCATCCTCGGCAGGGAGGAAGGCGACGCGGAGATCGCCAAGCCGCACGAGCGTGGAGGCGACCCAGCCGCCGAGTGCGCCGAAGTGTTCGTCGAGGAGCGAGCTGGTGCCGTCGGCGAGGGTCTCCTCGGCCAGCTCGTAGAGGCCCTCGTAGGTGATCTCGACGGCGTATTCGAGCTCGCTCGCCTCATCCGCCGGCAGCTCCTCGGCCGGGTCAGGATGGGCGATCTCGATCGTCAGCCCAGCCCGCTCCAGCCGCCCGTCGCCGATCAGCGGGCTCGAGTCGGGTACGGTGGCATAGACCTCGTTGGCGTGCGGCTGCTCGGCGAGCCGCTGGATCCGCAGCACGATCTCCATCTCGATCGCCGGCGCGCTCTCCAGCTCCTCGTCGACGTACCAGCGGCGGTAGGCGGTCTGGCTCCACGACGGCCAGTCGAATGTCACGTGGGCGACGACGCGCGGCGGCTGGCCCTCGCCGGGCAGCCCGTAGCTGGTCTCCCACGTGATGTCTCCGAGCAGGACGTCGACCTGGAAGTGCTCCTCGAACGCCTGGCGCTCGAGGAACGCAGCCTCGAACGCGTCCCGCAACGCGCTCGATGGCATCGGTGAACACGTGGTCGAGCATCCGTCGGTCGAGGCTACTGGCGGGGGAGAGCTAGAAAACGTCGCATGCCCTGCTTGCCCCGCGTGACCCTGGTCCTCACATCGGTGGACGACGGCGTCGGCACGCTGACGCTCAACAACCCTGACGAGCGCAACACGCTGACCGCGCCGATGGTGGCCGAAATCGTCGCCGCCGTCGACGCCTTCGAGGCCGACGAGTCGGTCGGCGCGATCGTCGTCACCGGCACGCCCCCGGCGTTCTGCGCGGGGGCCAACCTCGGCAACCTGCGAACCGCCGACGGGACCAGCCTTGGCAACGTCTACGAGGGCTTCCTGCGCGTCGCCCGCAGCACCCTCCCGACGCTCGCCGCGGTCAACGGGGCGGCGGTCGGAGCCGGGATGAACATGGCCCTCGGCTGCGACGTGCGCATCGCCGCCCGGCGGGCCCGCTTCGACACCCGGTTCCTGCAGATCGGCATCCACCCCGGCGGCGGCCACACGTGGATGCTGCGGCGCGTCGCCGGGCCGCAGACGGCGATGGCCGCGGTGCTGTTCGGCGAGGTGATCGACGGCGCGGAGGCCGAGCGGGTCGGGCTCGCCTACCGCTGCGTCGACGACGACGCCCTCCTCGGCACGGCCCACGAGATGGCGGCGCGGGCGGCGTCGGCGCCGCGTGAGCTGCTGATCCGCACCAAGCAGACGATCCAGGCGATGGCCGACGTCGACGACCACCCTGCGGCGGTCGCGCGCGAGCTCGACCCGCAGGTGTGGAGCCTCCGTCAGCCGTGGTTCGAGGAGCGCGTCGCGGCTCTCCAGGCGCGGATCTCGAAGAAGTCGTAGACCACCCGGCGTTCTGGGCCGCCGGATGTCGTTCGGGCGGGGTACTGTGTTGGGGAAGGGGAGGGCTCCGACACACCACCACCCACAGCACCGGACGGGTGCGACGAGGAGGTCATCGATGAGCCAGCGACACCGGCCGACCGACGAGGTGCCGCCGCCGAAGGAAACCCAGCGGGCCCAGGCCCATGGGGAGCGGCACCGCATCCACGCCGAGTTGCAGGAGGTCGCCGACCAGGTGTCGGCAGGGCTTGACCCGGAGGACTGCGACGAGCCCGGTGCGGCGTGGAAGCCAGTCAGCCACAAGGACCCTGAGGTGGCCCGGGAGAAGCTGGCCAAGTCGGCACGCCCGAAGCGGCACTGGAAGCTCAAGATGTGGAAGCGCCGCTCGGCCACCCGCCAGGCCAAGGCGGAGGCGCTGCGCAGCACCGGAACTGTGAGCTGACACGGCGGAGATCCGCCGCCATAGCTCACAGTTCGGTTACAGCCAGGCCGCGTCCAGCTCGGCGCGCCGGGCCTGCCACTCCTCGACGGTGAAGCCATAGCGGACGTGGTCCTCCCACACCCCGTTGATCTCGAGGAACCGCTCGGCGACGCCCTCCTCGCGGATCTCCAGCTTCTCCATCACCCGCCTGCTGTTGTGGTTGCGGGGGACGATGCAGATCTCCAGCCGGTGCAGGTCGAGCTGCTCGAAGGCGAACCCCGCCAGCACCACCACGCTCTCGGCGATCAGGCTGCGCCCGGCGCGGGCCTGGTCGATCCAGTACCCGATCGTCCCCGACTGCATCGCCCCGCGCACGACGTGGTTGAGGTTGACTTCGCCCGAGAGGCGGTGGTCGACGAACACGCCGAACCCATACGCCAGCCCGGCGGCGGCGTCACGATCCCGCGCCGAGCAGCGCACGACGAACGCCTCACGGTTGACCGAGGGGTCGAGCTGGACGGGCGGCCGCCGCGGCTCCCACGGGGTCAGCCAGGCGTCGTTGCGGCGACGGACTTCGCTCCACTCGGCGAAGTCGGTGGGGATCAGCGGGCGCAGCGTGACCCGCCGCCCGTACAGCCGGATCGGGGCCGGGACCTGTGACGTGACGGACGGGTGGCGGGCCATCACGAGGCCGCTTCGATCGTGACCGCGTCGAGGTGCAGCCGGCGCATTATCCCCACCAGCACGCAGCTGGCGGCGAGCACGGTGTCGACCCGGGCCGGATCGAGGCACGGGTTGTGCAGGCGTTCGGCGCGGGACTCGGTGGCGAGGGCGCGGAACACCTCCTCGGCGGCGTCGCGCCCGATCACGACGCTCGACGTCGCCGGTCGGCGGCCGAGCTCGACCGCGGCGAGATGCCACAGTTCCTCACCGCGCACATGGACGTCGTGGGCGTCGACGGTCTCGGGCACCTCGCGCAGCACGTCGTCGACGTAGTCGGCGACGCGGCCGACAGCGTTGGTCAACTGCTCCGGCGTCGCTGGGTCGGGGTCAACGAGGTCGGTGGCGAGGAGCTGGGCCGGACCGACGGGGATGCGGTAGTCCCGCCCAGCCAGCGTGAACGACATCGACGTCGACCCGACCTCGACGTCGAGTCGCGACGCCAGTTGGCGATCGACCCAGCGGCCGACCGGATCGTCGCCGCCGGCGAGGAACCAGGCGTAGTGGGCGTGCAAGCACTTCACGCCCGTCGCCGTGCCGCCGACGCCGCCCGACGGCACGGGGCCGTCGTGGGCGCCGAGGGCGGCATCCCGCTCGGCGGCGTAGCGCCGGTGGGCGTCCTCGAGCGCCGCCGGGTCGACCTCCGCCTCGGCCTGCCGCACCCCGCCCGCCGACTCGAGCCGGCTCACCGCCAGCACCTCCCGCGGCCCGACCAGCCAGTAGCGCGTCGGCATCGGCGTGCCGTCGTCGAGGACGGGGGCGTTGCGGATCACGATCGGCTCGCCGGCTTGGTCCCGCACGACGACGTCGAACGGCCGCCGTGGCTCTCGCCCGAGCAGGGCGTAAACGCGGGCGACGTCGTCGCCTGCCATCGCTCCGTGGCGCCACTCAGTGCCGGCGGCGGCGCAGGATGAACAGCAACAGCAGCAGCCCGCCGATGACCGGCACCAGCCGCTTGAGGATCGCCGGCCCGGCCATCCCGGCCAGGTCGACCGGCTCGTTCGCCGGGCTGTCGATCTTGCGGACACGAGGCGCCTCGACCGCTGCCGGCTCGGCCCGCGGGGTGTCGGCGCCGAGCGCGCTTTCCGGCCGTGTCGGATGGACGGCCGCCGCCTCACCGGGGGTGGCGGGCGCCCCGGTGGCCGCAGCAGCACGTGCCGGCACCGCCGTCTCGACGTCGCCATCGGCGGTGCCGGGCTCGGCGTCGAGCATCGTGTTGAGGTTGCCGGCGAACTGGGCCATCAGCTTCTTGGAGACGTCGCCGATGATGCCCCGGCCGAACTGGGCGACCTTGCCGGTGATGTGCAGGTCGGTCGTGACGACGACTCTCGTGCTCGTCGGAGACAGGCTCTCCGCGGCGGCCGAGATCTCCGCGGCAGCGTTGCCCCGGCCACCGGTGTCGCGACCCTCCGCTTTGAGCTTGGCGGTGTGGTTGACGTCGTCACGCTCGATGAACGACGCCTGGCCCTTGAACTGCGGCGTGATCGACCCGAGCTTGATCTTCACGACGCCTCGGTAGATGTCGCCCTCGATCTCCTGCAGTTGGGCGCCGGGCAGGCACGGGGCGATCTTCTCGACGTCCGTGATCACCGGCCATGCCTGGTCGATCGGCCGGTTGACCGTGAACT
Source organism: uncultured Acidimicrobiia bacterium (assembly GCA_963841465.1). GTDB lineage: Bacteria > Actinomycetota > Acidimicrobiia > Acidimicrobiales > Ilumatobacteraceae > JALZMG01. Next base: position 429,397 of record CAWJCQ010000003.1, read on the forward strand.
CGTTGACGAGTTGTTCTGCCATCGGCGGAGGTCCTCCACGGTGTCGATGTCGATCGGTGAGCCATCGCACGGTACCGCAGCCACGAGATCGGATCGACGGCGCATCAGGGCGCGGGCGCCCTCGTCGCCCGTGGTGGGGAGCAGATCCCACACGTCGGCGCGCAGCTTCACCGGGTGGCCGCGGGCACCGTCGTAGGTGGCGACGGCGATGGCGCCATCGGCGGCGGCGACGGCGCGCCAGGCGTCGGGCGTCACGAACGGCTGGTCGCCGAGCCCGACGACGACGGCACCGGCGCCGAGCTCGCGGGCCGCTTCGATCCCCCGGCGCAGCGACGTGATCTGGCCGTCCGCCCAGCGCTCGTTGAGGACGTGGACGACGGCGGGGTGGATGCCCGTGGCCAACTGGCCGGCGGACACGACGACGACCGGCCCGATCCCCGCGGCGAGCGCGGCGCCGACGGCCCGGTCGACGAGAGCGCGGCCGCCAACCGCCGCGTCGAGCTTGTGGCCCGGGCCGCGGAAGCGGGTGCCGGCGCCGGCGGCGAGCACGACGGCGACGATCGGTGGAGGCTCGGAGCCGGGGGGCACACCGCGAGTCTCGCGGCGATCCGAATGGCCAGGGGACCAGCCGGTCTGTCGTGTGTCGAACATGTCGAGTGCGGGTCGGACAGATGACGAAAAGGTGACGGCCATGTTGAACATTGCGATTTCGTGACGGTAGATTGCGCCGCTACTGCCACAGCCCGGCTGCAGACCCACCGCCGATGTTGGGGATCCGGCCACACCTGCCCCACGGACTGACCCAATGCCCCAACCACTCTGCCGGCGTCTCGTTGCCGGCCTCGCCGGTGTCGTCGCCGCCGCGGCCTGGACCGCCGGCGCCGCCGACGCCGCCCCGAAGTGGAGCCACATCGATGGCGACCACCACTCGCCGGGCGTCGTCCTCGCCGCCGCCGGCGCGCTTGCCGCATTCGACACGTTCGCCTCGTCCGGGACGCCGGGTGATTTCGTCACCTACGTCGCCGCCCGCGATGCCGCCGCCGACAGCGTGGCGGTCGAGATGCGTCTCGACCCCGTCGCGATGCGCAGCGCGTGGTCGGAGGCCGACGTGGCCCATCAGGAAGCGGTGCTCGCGGCGCTCACCCAGCTCGGCGTGCCGTACCGCGCGTACCGCGCCGATCCCGGGGTTGGCTTCGACTGCAGCGGGCTGACGTCGTGGGCGTGGGCCCAGGCCGGGGTCGAGATCGCCCACCAGAGCACGTCGCAGATCCACGCCGCCCGGGCCGTCGACGAGGTCAACGCCGTGGCCGGCGACCTCGTCCAGTACCCGGGCCACGTGATGCTGTACCTCGGCCTGGACGGGGCGATCGTCCACGCCGCCAACACCCGCAACGACGTCGAGCTCAGCTTCATCACGAGGTCCGTCCGCTTCGGTGATCCGGAGACGTAACCGCCCAACTTTCCGGTGAGACGGACACATAGCGTCCGTGTGACCGGAAAGTTGGAGGATCAGGCGTGGATCGGGCCCTCGGAGTCCTTGAGGCTTGGGGCGGTCTTGCCGGTGCGGGTGGCGATGATCTCGGCGCAGATCGAGATCGCCGTCTCCTCCGGTGTGCGGGCGCCGAGGTCGAGGCCGATCGGTGACATCAGCCGGTGGAGCTCCTCCGCATCGACGCCCGCCTCGAGCAGCCGCTGCAGCCGCTTGGCGTGGGTGGTGCGGCTGCCCATCACGCCGATGTAGCCGACGTCGGTGGCCAGCGCGCCCGTCACCGCCGGCACGTCGAACTTGTTGTCGTGGGTGAGGATGCACACCGCGTCACGCGGCCCGAGCGTCGAGCCGCGCCGCTCGAACAGCGGGCCCGGCCACGACACGACGACCTCGTCGGCCATCGGGAATCGGCGCCGGGTGGCGAAGATCTCACGGGCGTCGCACACCGTGACCCGGTAGCCGAGCACCTTCGCCACCTTGGCCAGGGCGGCGGTGAAGTCGACGGCGCCAAAGATCCACATCTGCGGCGGCGGGGCGTACGACTCGACGAACACCAGCACCACCGGTGAATCCTCGAGGTCCTCCGGCGTCGTCTGGCCCTGCGGTCCGTAGTGGCGCACGCCGGAGCGGGCGGCCTCCAGCTCGGCCAGCGCGTCGCGGGCGACGACCCGGTCGAGGTCGGGGTCACCGAGCGTGCCGAGCACCGGTTCGCCGGGGGCGACGAGCAGCTTGGCGCCGCGGGTCGGCCCGTCGATCACCGTCGCCAGAGCGACCGGCGACTGGGCGCGGATGTGGTCGCGGAGTTGCTCGAAGATCATCACCCGTCGCTCCCAGTCCAGTGGCTCGATGAACAGACGAATCGTGCCGCCGCACGTGAGGCCGACGGCGAACGCCTCGTCGTCGCTGTACCCGAACGTCACGATGCGTGGCTCGGCCTCGCCGTTGAGGATCGCCAGCGCCTCGGTGACGACCGCGCCCTCGACGCACCCGCCGCTGACGCTGCCGGCGACCTCGCCCCGCTCGTTCACCGCCATCGCTGCCCCCGGGCCGCGTGGGCCGGACCCCTCGACGTCGACGACGCGTGCCAGCGCCGCCCTCGTGCCGGCCTCCCGCCAGCGGTCCAGATCGTCCAGGATCTCACGCATCGTTCACCTGCTCACGCTTCATCGAGCACGTCGGCGAGCTGCTCCATCGCCGCCAGAGAATGCCCTTCCACGAACCGGTCAACGTACGGGAGGGCCGCAGCCATCCCGCGCGCCAGCGGGGCGTACCCGGGCGTGACCTTCAGCGGGTTGACCCACACGATGCGGTGGGCGACGCGACGCAGCCGCTGCATCGCCTCGGCGAGCTCGTCCGGATCGCCGCGGTCCCACCCGTCCGAGAGGATCACGACGACCGCCCCGCGAGCCATCCCGCGCACGCCCCACTCCTCGTTGAACCGCCGCAGCCCGTCCCCGAGGCGGGTGCCACCGGACCAGTCGACGACCCGCTCGGCTGCCTTGCGCAACGCCTCGTCGGGATCGCGCGACCCGAGCTCGCGGGTGATGCGGGTCAGGCGCGTGCCGAGGGCGAAGGCCTCGACCCGCCGCCGCCCAGCGACGGCGGCCTGGACGAACCGCAGCAGGGCCCGCGCGTACGGCTCCATCGAGCCGCTGACGTCGAGCAGCAGCACCAGGCGGCGATGGCGGGTGGCCGGCGTGCGGAAGTGGCGGCGGATTGGCTCGCCCTCGGTGCGCAGGGCGGCACGGACGGTGCGGCGCAGGTCGGGACGGGACGTGCGACGCGTCGTCGGGGCGAGGCGCAGCGAGCGGCGCGGCGACCCGGTCAGCCGCATGCGCGTCATCAGCCGGTGGGCCTCGGCCAGCTCGATGTCGTCGTACACGGCGAAGTCCTTGTGCCGCAACACCTCGGTGCCGCTGAAGCGCAGCTCCAGCGACGGGTCCTCGCTCGGCGGGGCCGACTCCGGGTCGTCTCCGCCGGCGTCCTCGTCGCTGTCGACGGCGAGCGTGACGGCGAGCGGCTCGGGCTCCGGTTCGCCATCGGAACCGACGGCGTGCTCCCAGAACACGCGGAAGGCGCGGTCGAACACCTCGCGGTCCTCGGGGCGGTGGACGAGGGTGGCGCGCGCCGCCCAGTACACGTCGTCACGCCGTTCGAGGCCGACCGCGGCGAGCGCCTCGCCGAAGGAGACGACCGCGCTCACCGGCACCGCCAGCCCGGTCCCGCGCAGGACGCGAGCGAAGGCCACGGCCATCGCCTCCGCCGAGGTGGTCGGCTCCGCGGTCGCCGTCATTGGTGCACCCTCGCATCGTGGGATGACGCCACGACGCCGGACCTCCGGGGGCACCAAGGACCGAAACACCGTGCCAGATTGTTCGCTCGCTCGAAGACTCGCTCGCTCATTGGTGCACCCTCGCATCTTGCGACACTTCGCAGCACGGCTCGAACACGGGGCACCAATGAGCGAAGGACCGTAACGCTGGTTCGCTCGCTCGAAGGCTCGCTCGCTCATTGGTGCACCATCGCATCGTGCGACACTTCGCAGCACGGCTCGAACACGGGGCACCAATGAGCGAAGGACCGTAACGCTGGTTCGCTCGCTCGAAGGCTCGCTCGCTCATTGGTGCACCCTCGCATCTTGCGACACTTCGCAGCACGGCTCGAACACGGGGCACCAATGAGCGAAGGACCGTAACGCTGGTTCGCTCGCTCGAAGGCTCGCTCGCTCACGTGTCAGCCACGGCGGGCGAGGGCCTGCTTGACGATGTCGGCGAACCCGTGCTGCTCGACGCGCTGGTGGTCCTCGCGGTACTTGAGCACCGTGCCCAGCGTCGCCGCCACCGCCCGCTCGTCGAGTTGGGTGACCCCCAGGCGACCGAGGGCGGACGCCCAGTCGATCGTCTCGGCGACGCCCGGCGGCTTGTAGAGCGACAGCTCGCGCAGCGCGGCGACGGCGCCGGCGACCTGGCGGGCCAGCGAGTCGGCGACCTCGGGCACCCGCAGCCGGACGATCGCCACCTCGCGGTCGAAGCCGGGGTGCTCGACCCAGTGGTACAGGCAGCGCCGCTTCAGCGCGTCGTGGACGTCGCGGGTGCGGTTGCTGGTGAGCACCACCAGCGGCGGGTGCTCGGCGTGGTAGGTCCCCAGCTCGGGGATCGTGATCTGCCAGTCGGAGAGCACTTCGAGGAGGTACGCCTCGAACTCGTCGTCGGCGCGGTCGATCTCGTCGACGAGCAGCACCGGCGGCGGGCCCTCCCGCGGCTCGATCGCCTGGAGCAGCGCCCGCTTGACCAGGAACCGCTCCTGGTACAGCTCGGCCTCGAGGGCGTCGGTGGTGCGCCCGGCCGTTTCGCCCGTTGCCTCGGCGGCCCGCAGGTGGAGCAGCTGGCGCCCGTAGTCCCAGTCGTAGACGGCCTGGGCGGCGTCGATGCCTTCGTAGCACTGCAGCCGGATCAGCTCCCCGCCGGTCCAGGCGGCGAGGACCTTGGCCAGCTCGGTCTTGCCGACCCCGGCCTCGCCTTCGAGCAACAACGGCCGGCGCAACGACGTCGCCAGGAAGACGGCCGTCGCCAGCCCCTCGTCGGGGAGGTAGCCGTTGCCGGTGAGGGCGACGGCGACGTCATCGACGGAGGCTGGCGGCGTCCAGGTCACGAACCCACTGTACGGAGGCGGTCAGACAGAGGCGCCCACCGGCTCGCGAACCTCCGACGCGACCCGGCTGCTGGGCATGACACCCATTGAGTCCTGGCCGCTCTGAGCGTCACGGTCGCCCCGCGCCGGCAGCCACTTCCAGGCGACGACGGCCCCGAGCAGGACGACGGTGAAGCAGACCCACGACCCGGCGTGCCAGCCGCTGACGAACGAGTTGTTCACGGCCGTGTGGATGAGGCCCTCGGCCTGCGGGCCGGCTTGCACGCCGGCCTGGTGGGCGACGACCTCGGCCCCGCCGACGGACTCCGTGGCGATGTCGATCGCCTGCTGCGGCACCGGCGTGCCGACCAGGGCGTGGCCGAGCTTGGAAGCGTAGATCGAGGAGAACACGCTGCCGACGATCGCCACGCCGAGCGTCGAGCCGAGCTCGCGGGCGGTGTCGTTGACGGCCGACCCGACACCGGCCTTGGCCGGGGGCAGTGAGCCCATGATCGCCTCGGTGGCCGGCGCCTGGATCATGCCGAGGCCGCCACCGAGGAAGAACATCGCCACGACGATCACCCAGTAGGGCGTGGTGACGCCGTTGGTCGCCGAGATGGCGAACCCGACGGCCATCGACACCAGCCCCGCGGTGACGACCCGTTTGGTGCCGATGCGCTCGGCGAGCTTGGCCGAGGTCGGCGCAGTGAACGCCATGAACACGGCGAAGGGCACCGTGCGCACGCCGGCGCCGAGCGTGCTGTAGCCGCGCACGAACTGGAAGTACTGGGTGACGAGGAAGATGAAGCCCATGAGGGCGAAGAAGGCGAACGTCACGGCCACCGACCCGGCGGTGAAGCGCAGGTTGGTGAACACCGACACGTCGAGCATCGGGTGGTCGGTGCGCCGCTCCCAGACGACGAACGCGGCGAGCAGCAGGAAGCCGAGGCCGAAGGCGGCGATCGACGTCGGCGACGCCCAGCCGTGCTCGGGTCCCTCGATCACCGCCCAGACGAGCGTCCCGATGCCAGCGATCGACAACAAGGTGCCGAGCGGGTCGAAGCGCTCGATCGTCGTGTCGCGAGAGTTGGGCACGAAGACGGCGATCAGGACGAGGGCGACGGCGACGACGGGGACGTTGATGATGAGCACCGACCCCCACCAGAAGTGCTCGAGCAGCCAGCCGCCGCTGACCGGGCCGAGGGCGACGGCCAGTCCGGCGGTCGCTGCCCAGACGGCGATGGCGATCGCTCGTTCCTTGGCAACGGTGAAGACGTTGACGAGGATCGCCAGGGTGGCCGGGAACATCAGCGCCGCACCGATGCCCATCGCCGCCCGCCAACCGATCAGCGTGCCGGCCGAGCCGGCCGCCGCCCCGAGGGCGGAGAACGTGGCGAACAGGGCGAGCCCGCCCATCAGGACCCACTTGCGCCCGACCCGGTCGCCGAAGCTGCCGGCGGCCATCAGCAGGCCGGCGAAGACGAGGACGTAGGCGTCGACGATCCATTGCAGCTGGCTGGTCGAGGCGCCGAGCTCGGTGGCGAGCGTCGGCAGGGCGACGTTGACGATGGTGCCGTCGAGGACGACGACGAGCACGGATGCGCAGAGCACGGCGAGCACCAGCCAGCGGCGGCGGTCGGCTGGGACGGCGGTGTCGACGGTGTCGACGGTGGGTGCGGTCATGGTGGCCTCCTGATGGGATGAGCAGAACGATGTGATCACACCGTTATCACATCGCGATAGCATGTGCATCATGACCGTTGACACAGCCGACTACGGTGACCCGGCGATGACGACGACCGGGCGCGCCGGCGAGGGCCGAGACGACGACGCCCGCGCCGCCCTGCTCGCCGCCGCCCACGACCTGCTGGCCAAGGAGGGACCCGGCGCGCTCACGGTGCGGCGCATCGCCGCCGCCGCGGGTATGAGCACGATGAACGTCTACTCCCGCTTCGGCGGCAAGGACGGGGTGCTCGAGGAGCTCTTCATCGACGGCTTCCGGCGGATGGGTGGGGAGATGGCCGACGCACCGACGTCCGACGACCCGAACGTCGACCTCGTGAGCTGCGCTCAGGCCTACCGTGCGTTCGCCAAGCGCAACCCGACCTACTACTCGTTGATGTTCGACCGCGTCGTGCCGGACTTCGTGCCCTCGCCGCGGGCGATCGAGATCGCCCTCGCCGCTCTCGACCGTGTCACGACCCGCGTCAAGCGGGCGATGGAGGCTGGCACGGTCCGCCAGGGCGATCCGTTCGAGGTGGCGGCGGCGCTGTGGGCCTGCGGGCACGGCGTCGTGTCGCTGGAAGCGCGGGCGATGGGCGGCGGCGAGGGCTTCGACTGGGATGCGATCTCGGCCATCGTGACCGAGTCGATGGTGCGCGGCCTAGCGCCGTGATCCCGGTCCGGGTGCGCGCCCCGGCGGCGACCGAGCTGACGCTCGTCGAGTTCGACCGCGGCGGCGGTGAGCTGCGTCGGCTGTCGCTGGCGCGGGTCGACGACGCCTTCGTCGGTGAGGTGCCGGAGGACACCGTCTACGGGCTCGTCGCCGAGGGCCGCGGCGCCCGCTGCGATCCCACCAAGGTGCTTCTCGACCCGTGGGCGACGGAGGTGTGGTTCCCGCCCGCCCACGACCGGGCCGTCGCCAAGCTTCGCGGCGTCGACAACGCCGGCCGCGGCCCGCTCGCCGTCGCCCGTCGTCGAACAGCGTCCCACCCGGGCCGGCGCAGCACGCGAGCCCACGTCGTCTACGAGGCCCACGTGCGCGGCTTCACCAACCGCGCAGCAGTCGACGATCCCGGGACGTTCGCCGCGCTGGTTGGCCAGTTGCCGCGCCTGGCGGGGCTCGGCGTGTCGGTGATCGAGCTGATGCCGGTGCACCAGAACGACCCGCAGGAAGGCAGCTACTGGGGCTACATGCCGCTCGCCTTCGGCGCCGTCGAGCACCGGTACGCGGCGAGCGACGACGCGGGCGCCGAGCTCGCCGACCTCGTCGCGGCCGCTCACCGCCATGACGTCGAGGTGTGGCTCGACGTCGTCTTCAACCACACCACCGAGGTCGACGCCGCCGGACCGATCTACAGCCAACGCGGACTGGACGACGGCGCCTTCTACCGACTCCGTTCCGACGGCTCGTACATCGAGACCACCGGCTGCGGCAACGATCTCGACGTCACCTCGCCAGTCGCCCAGGACCTCGTGCTGTGGGCGCTGGACCGGCTCGCCGACCTCGGCGTCGACGGCTTCCGGTTCGACCTCGCCGTCGTGCTGGCGCACGACACCGGGTTCGTTCACGCCGTCACCGAGTGGGCGGCGCGCCGCGGCGCCGTGCTGGTCGCCGAGCCGTGGGACGCGATCGGCGGCCACCTGCTCGGGCGGGCGTGGCCGGAGCGTGGGTGGCGGCACTGGAACGACCGCTTCCGCGACGACGTGCGGGGCTTCCTGCGCGGCGAGGCGGGGCTGGTGGCGGCGATGGTGCAGCGGGTGCAGGGCAGCCCCGACATCGTCGACGCCCCGCTGGAGAGCGTCAACTTCCTCGCCTGCCACGACGGGTTCACGCTCCACGACCTCGTCGCCTACGACCACAAGCACAACGAGGCCAACGGGTGGGGCGGCCGGGACGGCACCGACGCCAACCGTTCGTGGAACTGCGGGTTCGAGGGCGAGGACGGGGCTTCGCCCGAGGTGCTCGCGCGGCGACGGCGGCAGCTGCGCAACGCGTGGTGCCTCGTCGCGATGTCGCACGGGACGCCGATGGTCGGGATGGGCGACGAGTGTGGGCGGACCCAGTGGGGCAACAACAACGCCTACAACCAGGACAACGGGGTGTCGTGGTTCGACTGGGAGCGGGCGGCCGGGTGGGCGGACCTCGAGCGCTTCTGTGCCGAGCTGCTCGCGCTCCGCCACCGCCACCGGTGCCTCTCGCAGGAGAGCTGGTGGGGTTCGGCGGTGCGCTTCCACGGCGTCAGCGGGCCGCTCGACGACTCGTTCGAGTCGCGCTCGCTGGCGTGGTCGGTCGGTGACCTGTACGTCATCGCCAACGCGTGGTGGGAGCCGCTGCACTGGACGATCGGTCTCCCCGGTCCGTGGCGGCGCGTCGTCGACACGTCAGCGCCGCCCCCCGACGACATCGTCCCCGCCGGCATCCCCCTCGACACCGACGTGTACGTCGTCGCCCCCCGCTCGGTGGTGATCCTCGAACGTTGACCCATCCGAGTGTTGAAAGTCATCGGAGTGTGGGAGGGCCGGTTTCGCGCCCTTCAACACTCCGATGGCGTCAGCGGCGGGCGATCACCTCCACCGAGGGGACGACGAAGACGCCGTTGGGCTGGTCGATCCACTCGCGCCACGCGGCTTCGATGTCGGCGAGCTCCGCCCCGTCGGAGAGCCCGTACTCGACGGCTTGGGTGGCGAAGGACGAGTGCCGCACGCGGTCGGCCCACAGCCCGCCCCACCACGCCCGCCCGGCGGCGTCGGCGAACGTCCAGTTCGAGCTGGTGATCGTGAGATCGGCGAACCCGCCGGTCCGCACCCAGGCCGGTAGAAACCGTCCGGCGTCGGCTTCGGCCCGGTTGCGGGCGGTGAGCTGGTGATAGAGCTCGAGCCAGCAGGTGAGGCGGGCGTCCGCTGGCGACCAGAAGAAACCGGCGTAGTCGCTGTCACGCACGGCGAGGATGCCGCCGGGCCGCAGCACGCGGCGGGCCTCGGCGACGGCGAGGGCCGGGTGGGTGAGGTGCTGCAGCACCTGGTGGGCGTGGACGACGTCGAACGAGCCGCCGGGCAGGTCGAGGTGGTAGGCGTCGCCGACCGCGAACTCGCCCGCACTGCGGGGGTTGGAGCGGGCCTGGTCGATGACGTCGGCCGATGCGTCGACGCCGAGCACCCGGCCCGGCGCGACGCGGGCGGCGAGGTCGATGGTGATCGTTCCCGGGCCGCAGCCGATGTCGAGGAGGTCGAGTCCGGGGCGGAGGTGGGGGAGGAGGTACCCGGCCGAGTTCTCGGCACTCCGCCAGACGTGACTGCGCAGCACGCTCTCGTGGTGCCCGTGGGTGTAGACGTCGCCCATCGAGCGAGCCTCGCGCGTGAACCTCGAGGTGGGCGAGCGCCGCTGCGAAGCAGCGGCGGCGAGGAGGCGGAGGGGAGCAGCTTGCTGCGACCCGGAGCCCGAGCGTCAAGAGTCGAAGCCGAGGCCGAGGCGGTCGAGCGCGCGCAGCCAGGCGTTGCGCCTGCCGGTGCGCTCCTCGCGGCCGAGCGACCAGCGGGTGGCCTGGACGCCGAGGAAGCGGAATGGCTCGGGCGGGAACGGCAGCGGCTTGTCGCGCACAACGTCGGTCGACGTGGCGACGCTGCGCCGGCCGTCGATGAGGTCGAGCATGACTTCGGCCCCGAAGCGGGTCGACGCCACGCCGAGCCCGGTGTAGCCGACGGCGTAGCCGACCCGTCCAGACATCGCCGTGCCCCAGAAGTCGCAGAAGCGGCTGCAGGTGTGGATCGCCCCACCCCAGATGTGGCTGAACCGCACGCCTTCGAGCTGCGGGAACGTGTCGAAGAAGTGTCGGCTCAGCGTTGCCCACGTCTCCGGCCGGCTCTCCAGCTCCCGCGCCACCTTGCCCCGCCAGCAGTAGATGGCGTCGGAGCCGCCCCACAAGATCCGGTCGTCGTCCGTCAGTCGGTAGTAGCGAAACTGGTTGGGGATGTCCGACAGGCCCTGGCGATTGTGCCACCCCACCGACGCCAGCTCAACGGCCGTCAGCGGTTCGGTCACCATGCAGTAGTCGTAGACCGGCACGATGTAGTGGCGCAGCCGGCGCAGCAGCGGCCTGAAGCCGTTGGTCGCGAGCGCCACCTTCGCCGCCCGCACGTCACCCAGCGGCGTGTGCACACCAGCCGGGGCCGGGTCGACGAGCGCCGCCCGCCTGATGCGCCACAGGCCGCCGATGTCGGTCGGCGAGTCGACCTCTGCGCCCATCGCGTCGGTGTCGAGCCACCGGGCGTCCTGGCCGAGGCGCCGCAACTGGAGGGCGTCGTCGCGCAGCTCGTCGAGGTAGCTGGGGGCGTGGGTGGTCGTCGCCACGTCGATCACGCCGGTGCGCTCGAAGTCGCAGTCGATGTCAGAGCGGTGGATGGCGTTCTCGATGGCGTCGAGGTTCTCCAAGCCGAGCTGCTTCAGCAGCTCGATCTCCTCGGGAACCGCTCCTGGCCGTTGGCCACGCCATGGGTGAGGCTCGCCTCCATGAACCCGCCGCTGCGGCCGCTGGCGGCCGAGCCGATCTCGGCGGCGTCGATCAGCACCACGTCACGGGACGGGTCGGCTGCTTGGCGATCACCGCCGTTCACAGCCCGGCGTAGCCGGCGCCGACGATGCACAGGTCGCAGCTTCCGTTGCGGACGAGGGTCGGGTTGGAGTCGGGCTCGTCGACGTCGTCGTACCAGTACGGGACCAGCTCGGCGTCGGCGATGGCGTCCAGGTACCGGTGGTCGATGGTCGGATCCATGGCTGGCCGCCGGAGAGTACGCCGACGGCGTGTCAGGGTTGTTGGGCGCGGCGCGCATGAGAAGTCGTTGCGCTCGCCACAATGGGGCCGATGGCGGGCACCACCATTCCACTCCCCTTCGACGCGATCCGGCGCCGGTTCAGCGGCGTCCATCTTCGCCTCTACCTCGGTCTGACCCTGCTGCGGCTCCTGCCGACGTACGCCCTCGGCGGCGTGCGTCTGCGCGCGCTGCGCCTGGCGGGGATCCGTGCCGGCGACGGCACCGGGATCGGTGGCCGCATGTGGGTCGCCGGCGGGCCGGATCCGGCGAGCCGGCTCACGCTCGGCGCCCGGTGCTTCGTCAACGACGGGTGCCGTTTCGACACGTGCGCGCCGATCACCATCGGTGACGACGTCCACCTCGGCCACGACGTGGCCGTGCTGACGGCGACCCACGATCTCGGCGGTCCCGACCTCCGCGCCGGGCGCACGACCGGGCGCCCGATCACGATCGAGCGGGGCTCGTGGATTGGAGCTCGGGCGACGATCCTGGCGGGCGTCACGATCGGTGCCGGCAGCGTGGTCGCCGCTGGCGCGGTGGTCGACCGCTCGGTCCCGCCATCCACGCTGGTTGGCGGGGTACCGGCGCGACCGATCCGCGACCTGGCGCCCTGATCTACGGTGCCCGGGCATGGAGCTCGGGATCGCCGGAAAGCGAGCCGCCGTCGCCGCCGCGTCGAGCGGGCTGGGGTTGGGCTCGGCCAAGGCATTGGCCGCCGAAGGGGTGCACGTCGCCATTTGTGGCCGTGACCGGGGACGGCTCGACGAGGCGGCGGCGCTGGTTGGCGGCGGGTGCGTGCCGCTGGTGGTCGACGTCCGGGATGCCGCCGGCGGCGAGGCGTTCGTCGCCGCGGCCACCGAGGCGCTCGGGGGAGTCGACATCCTCATCACCAACGCCGGCGGTCCACCGCCGGGCACGTTCGCCACGACGGACGTCGACGCTTATCCGGCGGCGATCGGGCTCAACCTGCTCAGCGTGGTCGGGATGTGCAAGGCGGCGGTGCCGGCGATGCAGGCCCAGCGATGGGGGCGCATCGTCGCCATCACATCGCTCGCCGTGCGCCAGCCGATGGCCAACCTGATCCTGTCCAACACCGCCCGCGCCGGCGCCACCGGCTTCCTCAAGACGTTGGCGCGTGAGGTCGCCGAGGAAGGGATCACCGTCAACTCCGTGCAGCCGGCGACGCACTGGACCAAGCGGATCGAGACCCTCTACCCGGGCGGCCGCCCGGACGACCTGCGGATGGGCGACGCCGACGACTTCGGGGCGATCGTCGCCTTCCTGTGCAGCGAGCAGGCGAAGTTCCTCACCGGCGCCCAAATCCCAGTTGACGGCGGCACCTACCAGGCGCTGCTGTAGCGAGGCTCACTCGATCAGCAGCACCTCGACGTCGTACTGGGTGAAGATGCGGTCGGCGGTGAGGATCGGGGCGTCGAGGGCGCGCGCCTGTGAGATCAGCAGGCGGTCAAAGGGATCGCGGTGATGTCGTGGCAGCTCCGCCACGCCGAGTGCGTGTGCTTCCTCGATGGCAAGTGACTCCGCCGCCAAGTCGCGCAGCCGACCGGGGATGTAGGTCACTGGTGCCTCCGGCAGCTCGAGCCGGTCAAGCGACCATTTGATGGCGATCTCCCAGGCGCACACCACGGAGACGATGCGATCGTTCTCCGGGTCTTCGACCACGTCGAGCCATCGGCCGAGTCGCTCGACGTCGGCGTTCGCCCAGAGGAAGGCGTTGGTATCGAGGAGCAGCCTCACATGCCGAAGGCTTCGGCGATGTCGCTCGGCAACGGGGCGTCGAAGTCGTCGTGGACGACGACCTTGCCGCGATCGAGTCCGAGCTGTGGCCGGCGTCGGGTCGCCGGCACGAGGCGAGCGACCACCTGGCCGCGACGGGAGATCTCGATCTCCTCACCCGACTCGACGCGCTCGAGCAGCCGCGATAGGTGGGTCTTGGCCTCGTGGACACCGACGGTCGCAGACTTGGCCATCAGACTTAGTCTACACCCGGATGGTCCGGTCAGGAGCTGGCCGCCTCCAGCGCCCGGCGGGTGAGCACCTTGGCGAGGTGGGTGCGGTACTCGACGCTGGCGTTGAGGTCGGCCTGCGGCTCGGCTTCGGCGACGGCCTGCTCGGCGGCGTCGGCGATCGAGGCCCCGCCGGCCAGGGCGGCGGCGACGGTGGTGGCGAGGATGGGCGTCGAGCCCATGTTCACCAACCCCACGCCGGCGTCGCCGTTGCGGCGCCAGGCGGCGACGCCGACGATCGCCCAGTCCTGGGCCCGCCGGTTGAACTTCTGGAAGCCCCACCCGGCACCCTGCATCTTCGGCACCCTGATCTCGGTGAGCAGCTCGTCGTCGGCCAGGGTGTTGGTGAGGAACGACTCGTAGAAGTCGGCGGCGGCGATCTCTCGAGTCCCGTTGGGGCCCTGGGCCACGTACGTCGCGCCGAGCGCGAGCGTCGTCGCCGGGAGGTCCGAGGCCGGGTCGGCGTGGGCGATCGAGCCGCCGATTGTGCCACGGTGACGGACCTGCGGGTCGCCGACGTGGCTCGCCGCGTGGGCGAGCAGTGGCACGTGCTGGGCGAGCAGGTCGGAGTTCTCGACGTCGTGGTGGCGCGTGAGCGCGCCGATCGCGATCTGGTCGCCGTCCTCACGGATGTAGGAGAGGTCCTTGATCCGCCCGATGTCGACCAGCACGCTCGGCTGGGCCAGGCGCAGCTTCATCAAGGGCAGCAGGCTGTGCCCGCCGGCGAGCAGCTTGGCGTCGTCGCCGTGCTGGCCGAGCAGGCTGATCGCCTCCTCCGCCGAACCGGCGCGGACGTAGTCGAACGCGGCGGGAATCATGTTTCGTCTCCTGCGGTGGTCGTTCTGGCGGTAACGCCTGGGTGGTCGCCGACCTCGGTGCCGGCGGTGTCGGTCTTGGTGCTGGCGCCGCGCATCGCGTTGTAGATGTTGAGCGGGCTGGCGGGCATCGGGACGTCGGTGACGCCGAGCCCCGAGAGGGCGTCGACGACGGCGTTGATCACGGCCGGCGCGGCGCCGATCGTGCCGGCCTCGCCGACCCCCTTCACGCCGAGCTGGTTGGTCGGCGACGGGGTGACGGTGTGGCCGAGGGTGATCGACGGGACGTCGCTCGCCGCCGGGACGAGGTACTCGGCGAGGGTGCTCGTCTTGAGGTTGCCGTCGGTGTCGTAGACGGCCTCTTCGAACAGCGCCTGGGCGAGGCCCTGGACGACGCCGCCGTGGACCTGGCCGTCGACGATCAGCGGGTTGATCTGCACCCCGCAGTCGTCGACCGCGGCGTACTGCAGGACGTCGACCCCACCGGTCTCGGTGTCGACCTCGACGACGCAGATGTGGGTGCCGAACGGCCACGAGAAGTTGGGCGGGTCGTAGGTGACGTTGCACTCGAGGTTGGGCTCGAGCCCGTCAGGCAGGTTGTGGGCGGTGAACGCCTCGAAGGCGATCGCCGCCAGCGGCATCGTCTTGTCCGGCGAGCCCTTCACCGTGAACGCCCCGCCGGCGAAGTCGAGGTCGTCGGCGCTCGCCTCCAGCTGGTGGGCGGCGATCTGCTTGGCCTTGTCGATCACCTTGTCGCAGGCCATGGCGACGGCGATGCCACCGACGGCCAGCGAGCGCGAGCCGTAGGTGTCGAGGCCGAGCGGGGCGATCGCCGTGTCGCTGTGCAGCACATCGACGTCGTCGGGGCTGATGCCGAGCTTGTCGGCGACGATCATCGACCACGACGTCTCGTGGCCTTGGCCGTGCGGCGCGGTGCCGGTGACGACCTGCACCTTGGCCGTCGGCAGGACCCGCACGGTGGCCGCCTCCCAGCCGCCAGCGGAGTAGTTCAGCGAGGCCAGCACGCGGGACGGGGCGAGCCCGCACATCTCGAAGTACGACGAGATCCCGATGCCCATGCGCTTGGTGGCGCCGGCGACGTTCTGGGTCTGTTGGCGCTGGCGCAGCGCGTCGTAGCCGACGAGCTCGGCGGCCTTCGTCGCCGCCGCGTCGTGGTCGCCGGAGTCGTAGGTCAGGCCGCTCCAGGCCGTGTACGGGTACGCCTCCTTGGCGATGTAGTTGCGCCGCCGCAGCTCGAGCGGGTCGATCCCGACCCTGGCGGCGAGGGCGTCCATCGCCCGCTCGATGGCGTAGGTCGCCTCGGGGCGCCCGGCGCCGCGGTACGCGTCGGTCGGCGTCATCGTCGTGAACACCGACGTGCACTCGAAGTCGTACGCCGCCGGCAGGTCGTACACGCCGGCGTAGAGGAACGCTCCGAGCAGCGGGATCCCTGGCGTGACGAGCTGCAGGTAGGCGCCCATGTCGCCGATCAGGCGCACCCGCATCGCGGTGAGCTTGCCGTCGGCATCGGCGGCCAGCTCGATGTCCTGGATCTGGCCCCGCCCCTGGATCGTGGCCTGGGCGTTCTCCGAGCGCGACTCATTCCAGCGCACCGGGAGGTGGTGCTTGCGCGCCAGCGCCATGCACAGCAGCTCCTCGGCGTAGACGTTGAGCTTCGAGCCGAAGCCGCCGCCGACGGCGGGAGCGACGACGCGCACGTGCTGCTCGGGGATGCCGAGGGTGAGGGCGCTCATGATCTTGAGGATGTGCGGCACCTGCGTCGCCGAGTACATCGTGATGTCGCCGCCGAAGGGCTGGGGGACGGCGACGACGGCGCGGGACTCCATCGCCATCGGGATCAGCCGCTGCTGCACGTAGCGCTCGCTCACGGTGTAGGCGGCATCGGCGAAGGACTGGTCGATCTGCCCCTCGGTGCCCTCGACCTTGAGTGCCCACGTGTAGCTGGTGTTGGTTCCGAGGTCGTCGTGGATGACGACGCGATCGGAGAGGGCGTCCTCGAGGTCGATCACCGCCGGCAGCGGCTCGTAGTCGACGACGACGGCCTCGACCGCATCACGCGCCGCCGCGGCCGAGGTCGCCAGCACCGCTGCCACGCCGTCGCCGACGTAGTGGACCTTGCCGGTCGCCAGTGGGTAGTGGGGCGGGTTCTTCATGTCCTCGGTCACCGGCCAGGCGCACGGCATCGGGGCCGCCCACGCATCGGCGAGGTCGGCGCCGGTGTGGATGGCGACGACGCCAGGGACCTCCTGCGCCGCTGACGTGTCGATGCTCGTGATCCGGGCGTGGGCGTACGGGCTGCGCACGAGGGCCAGGTGCAGCGCGCCCGGGACGTCGAGGTCGCTGGTGTACTTGGCCTCGCCGGTGAGGAGGGCCGGGTCCTCACGGCGCAGCAGGCGCTGGCCGATCACGCCCGCCGGCGCCGCTTCGGTGGTCGTCACTGGTGCACCATGCCTCAGGCGTTGGCGGCGGCGAGCACCGCCTGGACGATGTTGTGGTAGCCGGTGCAGCGGCAGAGGTTGCCCTCCAGCCCGATCCGCACCTCCTGCTCGGTCGGGTGAGGGTGCTCGTTGAGGAAGCTGGTGGCGGCCATCACCATGCCCGGCGTGCAGTAGCCGCACTGCAGGCCGTGGTTCTCCATGAACGCCTGCTGCATCGGGTGCAGCTGGCCGTCGGTGGCGAGGCCCTCGATGGTGGTGATCTCGGAGCCGTCGGCCTGGACGGCGAGGACGGTGCAGCTCTTCACCGACTCGCCGTCGAGGTGGATCGTGCAGGCGCCGCACGATGACGTGTCGCACCCGATGTTGGTGCCGGTGAGGCCGACCTGCTCGCGGATGTAGTGGACGAGCAACGTACGTGGTTCCACGTCGTGCGTGTGCTGTACCCCGTTGACGGTGACGCTGATCTCCACGGATTGGCCCCCTTCGGTGGAAGTGTTGTCCCGAGCCATCTTGGCACGGGCCGGTGAGGGCCAGAAAAGGCGCCCGGCTCGGGAATGACACGAGGCGGGCGAGCGGTGCTGCGAAGCGGCGCCGGCGAGCTCGGAAGGCGAGGCGAGCAGCTTGGCTGCGAGCCGAGCCCGAGTCAGAGCTGTTGGGCCAGGTACTGCTCGAGCCCGATCTGGCGGATCGTCTCCTGCTGCGTCTCGAGCCAGTCGATGTGGTCCTCCTCGGACACGAGGATCTCGGCGAGCAGCTCCCGGGTGCCGTTGTCGTCCTTGTCGACGGCGAGGTTGATGCCGCGGTTGAGCCGCTCGACGGCGGTGTACTCGAGCTCGACGTCGACCTGGAACTGCTCGGGCACGGTCTCCCCGACGCGCACCGGGAACAGGCGCATCATGTTCGGGACCCCGTCGAAGTACAGGATCCGCTCGATCAGCGCCTCGGCGTGCCTCATCTCGTCGATCGACTCGTTGCGGCCGTGCTCGGCGAGGCGCTGGAAACCCCAGTTGTCGCACATCTTGGCGTGGATGAAGTACTGGTTGATCGCCGTCAGCTCGGCCGTCAGCACCTCGTTCAGCAGCTCGAGGATGGCGTCGTCACCCTGCATGGCCCGCACCCTATGCCGGCGCCGGCGCCCCCTGAGGTGGACCGCTCAGATCGTGACCTCGCGGGTGACGAAGACCTCGATGGTGGTCGTGTTGTCGGTCCTGTCGGGGTCGAGTGTCGCAGTCGTGACCTTGGCGGTGGCGAACAGCCCTTCCTCGAAGCCGTTCACGGTCGTCGACGTCGAGACGGTCGCTCGTCCGCCAGGGTCGATCCGACCGAGGGAGCAGGTCGCGGTCCCCGCCCTCGGTCCCGGCTGTGACTTGCCCTGGCTCACGACGACCGGACCGATCGACTTGGACACGTCGAGCGCGACGATCACGTTGTCGGCCGGCGCGGGCCCTGCGTTGGCGACCGTGGCGACGAAGCCCACCCGTCCCGGGCCTGCCGGGTTAGGCGATGCCGCCAGGGTGACGCCCACGAGGGCCACGGGGATGGTGGTCGGCAGCCGACCGATCGCCAACGTCCTGGCCCGCTCGGTGCTGGAGCCGAACGCGGTGGCCACGACGAGGTGGTCGTCCTGCCGGGCCAGCATCGCGCCCAGCTCGAAGCCGTTGGACGGCGCCAGCGGCACGGCGACGATCCCGCCGTCGGTGCCGAACGAGGTGTCGGGCGAGCCGTCGGGGTTCAGCATCGCGACGACGGTGTGGCTGCTGCCCTCGACGCGCGTCGTGCCGGCGACGGCGATGCGCCCGTCGGGAAGCGGCACCAGACCGGTCTGCGAATCGGTGACCGAGGTCGTCAGCGCGACGGTCGTCCGGCCATCGACCGAGAACGTGGGGTCGAGGTGCCCGTCGGGGAGGTACCGAGCGACGCTCAGCGTGGTCACGCCGTTGGGCAGGCTGGCGATGCCGCCGGTGAGGATCCCGCCGTCGGGCTGGAGGGCGATCACCATCGGCATGTCGAAGCCGGCCCCGAAGTCGTTGACCACGATGCCGGCAGTGCCGAAGCTCGGGTCGAGCCGTCCGTAGGAGAGGTAGCGGGCGACGATCGTGTCAGCGCTCGTGTCGGGGTCCCTGGCGAGGGCGGCCACGATGAGGTTGCCGTCAGCGTCGCCGGCCACGGCGGTGGCTTGGTCGCCCACGCCAGGGAGGTCGGTGACAACCCGTCCCTCGGCGCCGAAGCTCCGGTCGATCCGCCCGTCGGGGTTGTAGCGCGCGATCAGCACGGCGCTGTCGCTGGTACCGGCCACGACGATGCGACCATCGGCGAGCACGGTGACGGCGGTGGGCTGGGCGCTGAGACCGGCGAACGACGTGACCACCATGCCGTCGGCGCTGAAGCTGGGGTCGAGCGTCCCGTCGTCGGCGTACCGGACGACGCCGAACCGCCCGGGGACCCCGGCCCGGCCGACCGCGATGACGCGCCCATCGGGCTGCATCGCCGCCGCGGTGGCCCCACCGACGGCGCCGTTGGGCAGGTCGGTCATGACGAATCCGGCACCTCGGAACGTGGGGTCCGGGGCGCCGTCGGCGGTGAACCGGGCGACCACCAATCGGCCGTCGGTGCGGTCCGAGCTCGAGCCCGCCGAAACCACCTTGCCGTCGGGCGCCACCAGGAGCTCGCGGACGTGGCCGAATCCGGTGGCGGCGGTGGCGATCCCGTTGACGCCCCAGGTCCGGTCGAGCGGTGAGGCCGGCACACCGGTGACTGCGGCGCGAGCGGGGCGAGGAGCTGGGCGAGCGGGCACGGAGCAGGTACGCCCCGCGCACGGGGTCGGTTCGCGCCGTCCGGGTCAGGTGACGACGGTGACGAAATCGATGACTGCCAGCGCGACCAGGAACACCAAGACGGTGCCACCGAGGGCGAAGTACCACCACCGCTTCGGGTGGTCGGCGCGGAAGAAGCGGCGCATCGACATCACGATGCAGACCATCGCAACGAGGTTGATGGCGAGCCCGATCGCCGGCCCGACGCCCTTGGCCAGCCCGACCGCGGGCAGGACGAACGGGAACACGACGTACATCAGCAGGCAGCGGAACGTCGCCACGATCAGGGAGGTCTGGAACGCCTTGCGGGCGCCGGCGGCCGAGCCGGGCGGGGCGTCGACCGGCAGGCGCAGGACCCGCCGCATCACCCGATCCGCCGCCGTGCGCTGAGTGGGTGCTCGTTGCCGGGACCGCTTGGTGGTGTCGACGCCCGTCGCCATGCGAGCGCTCACGGTAGACCCATCCGAGTGTTGAAGGTCATCGGAGTGTCGGAGGGCGCGAAATCGCGCCTTCGACACTCGGATGGGAGGACGAGTCCGATCACGTCGGCCGGCGTCTCGGCGAGGGCCCAGGCGCCGGCGGCGACGAGCTCGGCCTCGCCGCCGTACCCCCACAGCGCCCCGATGCAGTGGATGCCATGGTCGCGGGCGCCCTCGACGTCGTGGTCGCGGTCGCCGACCAGCACCACCTCGGGACCGGCGCCGGCGTCGAGCTGGCGCAGCGCGTGGGCGATCACGTCGCCCTTGGTCCGCCGGCCCGGCTCGTACGTCGCCCCGGCGAGCACGGCGAAGCGGTCGGCGAGGCCGAAATGCTCGATGATCCGCACCGCCGTCGGCTCCGGCTTGGCCGTCGCCATCGCCAGCGTGTGCCCGACGGCGAGGAGGGCGTCGAGCATCGCGACGACGCCCTCGTACAGGGTGCACTCGAACAGCCCGCCGCCCTCGTAGTGGCGGCGGTAGCGCTCGATGACCGGCGGCATCAGGTCGTCCGGCACGCCGATCGCCGGCAGCCCGACCTCGAACGGCGGCCCGACCACCGCGCGCAGCACGTCGTCTGGCGGCACCGCCAGCCCGACGTCGGCCAGCGCCAGCTTCAGCGATCCCGTGATCGCCGGGAGCGAGTCGGTGATGGTGCCGTCGAGGTCGACGAGGACGTGGGTCCGCCGGTGCATGGGATGTGGCACGGTACCGGCGCCGTCCCACGAACTGGGCGGGATTCGTCCCGTCTTCCGGCACGAATCCCGCCCAGCTACGGGTCGCGCCTCGCCTATCGGCTCGGCGCCTTCGCCGCTTGGATCGCCTGCCACACGCGCTCGGCTGTCGCCGGCATGTCGATGTGGCGCACGCCGAGGTGACTGACCGCATCGACCACGGCCGACTGCACCGCCGGCGTCGCGCCGATCGTGCCGGACTCGCCGATGCCCTTGGCGCCGAGCGGGTTGATCGGCGTCGGCGTCTCCATCGGCACCAGCTCGAAGCTGGGCAGCTCGGGGGCGCTGATCATGGCGTAGTCGGCGAGGTTGGACGTGATCGGGTTGCCGTCGTCGTCGTAGCGGACCTCCTCCAGCAGCGCCTGGGCGGCGCCCTGGGCGAGGCCGCCGTGGCGCTGGCCGTCGAGCAGCAGCGGGTTGATCACGGTCCCCGCGTCGTCGCAAGCGACGTGGCGCAGCAGGCGCACCTGCCCGGTCTCGGTGTCGACCTCGACGACGGCGACGTGGGCGCCGAACGGAAACGTCGGGCCGGACGCCTCGAAGCGGGTGTCGATCATCAGCGGATCGCCGTCGGCGCTGGCCAGGGCGGCGAGGTCGGCCCACGACTTGGACACGGCGGGCGTGCCGGCGACGTGGAAGGTTCCGCTGTCGACGTCGAGCTCGATGTCGGACTCCGCCGCCTCGAGCGCCTTGGCGGCGAGCGCCTTGGCCATCTCGACCAGCTCGACGGCCGCCTTGTCGACCGCCGCCCCGCCCTGCTGCAACGAGCGCGACCCCATCGTGCCGCCGCCAGCGGGCACCCGGTCGGTGTCGCCCCACACGAGCGTGATCCTGTCCATCGGGATGCCGGTCTGGTTGCTGGCGATCATCGACCACGCCGTGTCGTGGCCCTGCCCGTGCGGCGACGTGCCGGTGTAGATCGTGGCGCTCCCGTCGTCGGCGACCTCGATCTTGGCCGCCTCGCCCATCGGTGGCACGCCGCCGGTGATCTCCACGTAGATGCTGACGCCGATGCCGAGCTGGACCGGGTCGTTGGACTGGCGCCGCTGCGCCTGCTCAGCGCGCAGCTCCTCGTATCCAGCGGCCTCCACGACACGGTCGAGCGAGCCGGCGTAGTCGCCGACGTCGTAGGTCTGGCCGACGACCGTGGTGTACGGCTCGGCGAAGGGCTCGATCAGGTTCATCCGCCGCACCTCGACGGGGTCCTTTCCGACCTCCAGGGCGAACAGGTCCATCGCCCGCTCGATCGCCGCGGTGGCCTCGGGGCGCCCGGCGCCGCGGTAGGCGACGGTGGGCGTCGTGTTGGTGACCACCGACGTCGCCCGGCATTCGATGTGGGGGATGGCGTACACGCCCGACGACATCGGCCGGGTCATGAACGCGGCGAGGACGGTGCCGATCTCGGCGAAGGCACCGGAGTCCTGGATGACGAAGAGGCGGTAGTGGGTGACCTTGCCGTCGCGCGTGCCACCGATCGTGACGTGCTGGACCTGGGCCCGGCCGTGGCCGAGGGCCATCATCGACTCGCTGCGCGTCTCGGTCCAGCGCATCGGGCGCCCGAGCCGCTTGCTCAGCGCGCCGAGCAGGATCTCCTCGGGGTAGGTGCCGATCTTGGCGCCGAAGCCGCCGCCGACATCGGGCGTGAGCACGCGGACCTGGTCGGCCTCCAGCTTGTTGCCGGCGGCGAAGGTGTCCTTGATGCCCTGGGCGTGTTGCGTCGACGCCCACTGGTACAGCCGGCCGTCGATCCACGTCGCCGCCGAGCCGCGCACCTCGAGCGGGCACGGTGCGACGCGCTGGTTGACGAAGCGGCCCGTGACCTTGACCTCGCAGTCGGCGAAGAACTCGTCGCCGGTCATGTCCGGCATGCCGAGGGCGGTCGAGTCGAACACGGCGTTGCCGCCGGCCTCCTCGAACAGGTGCACCGACGAGGTCAGCGCCTCCTCGGGGTCGATCACCGCGTCGAGCACGTCGTAGTCGACGAACACCACGTCGGCGGCGTCGACAGCCTGCTCGCGGGTCTCGGCGACGACGGCCACGACGGGCTCACCGACGTAACGGACCTTGCCACTGGCCAGCATCGTGCGGGAGACGGCCGGGTTGAACGGCGACGGCGTCGTCTCCAGCCCGAGGTCCTCGGCGGTGAACACGCCGAGCACGCCGGGCATGCCGGCGGCCTCCCCGGTGTCGATCGAGGCGATCGTGCCGTGGGCGACGGTGGAGCGGGCGTAGGCGACGAACGCGGCTCCCTCCAGCTCCGGGACGTCGTTGAGGTCGTCGAGGTACTTGCCGCCGGTTGTGAGGAACTTGGGGTCCTCCTTGCGGATGACCCGTTCACCGAGGATGCTGCCGGGCACTCGAAACCCCCTGGTTGTCACTCGATCACGTGGTTGGCGGCACTGTAGCC
Source organism: uncultured Acidimicrobiia bacterium (assembly GCA_963841465.1). Classification (GTDB taxonomy): domain Bacteria; phylum Actinomycetota; class Acidimicrobiia; order Acidimicrobiales; family Ilumatobacteraceae; genus JALZMG01. The sequence goes on from CAWJCQ010000003.1 coordinate 452,775, forward strand.
ACGGCATCGGTGGGCCTCCGGATCGACGCGTGCCATGCTTCCGCGGTGGGCTGGCTGGTCAGCGATGCGCGCGTCCTCGCCTCCACCGAGGTCGCCTCGGACGGGCGCTCGCGACGACGCGGGCTGCTCAAGCGCGACCACCTCGAGGGCGCAATCGTGCTGACGCCGTGCCGCTGGGTGCACACGATCGGGATGCGCTTCCCGGTCGACGTCGCCTACGTCGACCGCGACGGCGTCGTGGTCAAGTCGGTGCGCATGGGGCGCCACCGCATCGGGCTGCCGGTGCCCAAGGCGACCTGGGTGATCGAGGCCGAGGCCGGGGCGTTCGAGCGCTGGGGCCTGTCGACCGGCGACGTCGTCGAGCTGCGCGACGGCCCCGCGCCGCCCTCTGAGGCCGGTGGGTGAACCGGGCCGGCTGGTCCTCGTCGCCACGCCGGTCGGCAACCTCGGAGACCTCTCGCCGCGGGCCCGCGCTGCGCTGGCCGACGCCGCCCTGATCTGCTGTGAGGACACCCGGCGCACCGGCCGGCTACTGCAGCACGCCGGGATCGCCGGGGCTCGGCTGGCGATCTGCAACGAGCACAGCGAGGCGGCGCGCATCCCCGAGGTGCTCGCCGTGCTCGGCGACGGTGGCGACGTCGCCGTCGTCACCGATGCCGGGACGCCGGGGATCAGCGACCCAGGCGAACGGCTGGTCCGGGCGGTGCTCGACACCGGCTTTGACGTGACGACTGTTCCCGGGCCGGTCGCGTTGGTCGCCGCCCTCGTCGTGAGCGGGCTGTCGACGGCACGGTTCGTGTTCGACGGGTTCCTGCCGCGCTCGGGCCGCGCCCGCGCCGAGCGGCTCGCCGAGCTGGCCACGGAACAGCGGACGATCGTGCTCTACGAGGCGCCGCACCGGGTCGTGCGCACGCTCGCCGACCTCGCCGCCGCGCTCGGCGCCGACCGTTGCGTCAGCGTGGCGCGGGAGCTGACCAAGCTCCACGAGACCGTTGTCCGCGGCGCCCTCGGCGACGTCGACATCGGTGAGCCGCGCGGCGAGTACGTGATCGTCGTCGCCGGCGCGCCGTCGGTCGTCGTCGCGCCCGACGACGATGCCGTGCGGGCGGCGCTGCGGGAGGAGTTGGCCGCCGGGCGATCACGGCGCGACGCCGCCGCCGCGGTCGCCACTCGACTCGGCGTGCCACGGCGGCTGGCCTACGACCTCGCCGTCGCCGAGCGAGTGCGCGGTCCGAGCCCGACTGAGGCGTCGGGGACTACCGTGGGAGGAGGCCCGATCCCAGAGTCCCCGTCATGACGAACGAGCCGGCCACCGACCCCATCGAAGACGTCCTGCGCGTCGGGACCGGCCCGAGCGCCGCCTTCTTCGACCTCGACCGCACGCTGATCGCCGGGTCGTCGGCGTTCATCATGGGCCGCACGGCGCGGGCGGCGGGCCTCGTGCCGACCCGCCAGTTCGTGCGCGACGCCGGGTCGGCCGTCGTGTTCAAGGTCCGCGGCGGCAGCGACAAGAAGACCGACGCCGTGCGCGACCGGATGCTCGGCGTGGTGACCGGGATGCGCCAGGACGACCTCATCGCCCTCAACGCCGAGGTCCTGCCGAAGCTGCTGGCGAAGATCCGCCCCGAGGCTCGCCGCCTCCTCGACGTCCACCGCCACGCCGGGCGCAACACCTACATCGTGTCGGCGGCGCCGGTCGAGATCGTCGAGCCGCTCGCACATTCGCTCGGCATGACCGCCGGCATCGGCACGCGCGGCGAGGTCGACGACGGCATCTACAACGGCAGGCTCGCCGGGCCCTTCTGCTACGGCGAGGGCAAGGTCGTGGCGATGCGCGAGATCGCCCGCTGGGACGGGCTCGACCTCGCCCAGTGCTACGCCTACTCCGACTCCACGAGCGACCTGCCGATGCTCCACGCCGTCGGCCACCCCGTCGCTGTGAACCCGGACGCCAAGCTGGCCCGCCACGCCGCCGCCTACGGTTGGCCGGTGGTCCGCTTCAGCCAGCGCACCAAGTCGGTGATCCGTCGCACCGCCGCCGCCGCCGGGGCGACCGCGATCGCCGCGAGCGGCTTCGCCGCGGGGACGCTGTACGGCCGCCGCCGTTGACACAACGACGCCTCGAACGCACCGGTCACGGCGCGCGGCGCGTCGGTAGCGTTCAGCGGGTGAGCCGGTTCTACGTCACGACCCCGATCTACTACGTGAACGCCGAACCGCACCTCGGCCACGCCTACACCACCATCATCGGCGACGCCCTCACCCGCTGGCACCGGCTGCTCGGCGAGGAGGTCAACTTCCTCACCGGCACCGACGAGTACGGGCTGAACATCCAGCGCGCCGCCGAGCAGGCCGGGCTCACCCCGCAAGCCTTCGCCGACTCGATCGCCCCGACCTTCGCCGAGGCATGGAAGCACCTCGACATCGCCAACGACGACTTCATCCGGACCACCGAGCCGCGGCACACGGCGGGCGTCGTCGAGCTGCTGCAGCGCTGCTACGACGCCGGCGACATCGAGCTCGACCTCTATCGCGGCAAGTACTGCGTGCGCTGCGAGGAGTACTACAGCGACGACGAGCTGCTGCCCGGCGACCTGTGCCCGATCCACAAGGTGCCGATCGAGGAATTCGAGGAGGAGAACTACTTCTTTCGCCTGTCTCGCTTCGGGGACCGGCTGCTCGAGTGGTACGCCGCGCACCCCCGGGCGATCGTCCCCGAGCACCGCGGCAACGAGGCGCTCGGGCTGATCCGCTCCGGGCTGCGCGACTTCTCGGTGAGCCGCACCAGCCTCGAGTGGGGGATCCCGCTGCCGTGGGATCCGACTCACGTCACGTACGTGTGGTTCGACGCGCTCACCAACTACATGTCGGCCGTCGGCTACGGCTCCGACCCTGAGCGGTTCGCCAAGTGGTGGCCGGTCGACTACCACCTCATCGGCAAGGACATCGTCCGCCAGCACTGCGTCTACTGGCCGGCGATGCTGATGTCGGCCGGCGTCGACCTGCCGCGAGGCTGGGCGATCGGCGGATGGTTGCTCGTCGGCGGGGAGAAGATGAGCAAGTCCACCGGCAACGTCGTCAAGCCGCTCGACCTCGTCGACACCGTCGGCGTCGACGGCTTCCGCTACTACGTGCTCGCCGACACGCCCTACGGCCAGGATGGCGACTTCAGCTACGAGGGCCTGATCGGCCGCTACAACGCCGACCTCGCCAACAACCTCGGGAACCTGGTCGCGCGCGTCGCCACCGTCGTCGGGTCGAAATGCGGCGGCACCGGGCCGGCGCCGGCCGCCGGCAGCCCGCTCGCCGCCGCCGCCACACAGGCGGTGGAGGGAGCCATTGCCGCGTGGGACATCGTCGCGCCGAGCCGCGCCCTCGAGGCCACGTGGCAGCTGGTGCGCGCCACCAACGCCCATCTCGAGGCGAACGAACCGTGGAAGCTCGATCCCGGCCCGCACGTGGAGGCGGTGCTCGGCGACGCCCTCGAGGCGTTGCGGATCGTGGCGATCCTCGCTGCCCCGGCGATCCCCGGCACGGCCCAGGAGATCTGGACGCGCATCGGCCTGGCCGGCGCGGTGGTCGACCAGCGCGTACCGGCCGACACCGGCTGGGGCGGCTACCCAGGAGGGCTCGCGGTGACGAAGGGGCCGTCGCTGTTCCCCCGCATCACGACGTGATCACCGGCTGGCTGGACTCGCACTGCCACCTCCCCGATGAGCATGCCGACGAGCTCGTCGCCGAGGCGGAGGCGGCCGGCGTCACGACGATGGTCACCGTCGGCTGCGACCGGGCGTCGTCGCTGGAGGCGCTCGGTGTCGCCGCCCGCCACGACGGCGTGCACGCCACCGTCGGCCTGCACCCGCACGAAGCCCGCTTCGGCGTGGCCACGATCCTCGACCTCTTCCAGCGCGCGGCGCACCCGGTCGCCGTCGGGGAATGCGGACTCGACTACCACTACGACCACTCACCGCGCGACGCCCAGCGGGAGGCGTTCGCCGCCCAGATCGCGCTGGCCAACGAGCGCGAGCTGCCGCTCGTGATCCACACGCGTGAGGCGTGGGACGACACGTTCGACGTTCTCGACGTCGAGGGAGTTCCGGCGCGCACGATCTTCCACTGCTTCACCGGTGGGCCAGCCGAGGCGATGGGCTGCCTCGATCGTGGCGCCTTCGTGAGCTTCTCCGGGATCGTCACATTCAACGGGGCGCCGGAGGTGCGAGAGGCGGCGGCGCTCGTCCCGCTCGAGCGCACGCTGGTGGAGACCGATAGCCCGTACCTCGCCCCTGTGCCCCACCGCGGCAAGCGCAACCGGCCGGCGTGGGTGCCGTTCGTCGGCGCTTGCCTGGCCGAGATACACGGCGTCGAGATCGACCAGATCCGCACCGCCACCAGGACCGCGGCGGTCGCCGCGTTTGCGTTCGGCGACGCGTCTTTCTAGCGTTTCCGTCCTCACGTGGTCCGGCAACGGAGCCCGGCCACCCGGACAGGGAGCGAGCCCTGAGGTTCGACCACCGCGATCGCCGGCGACTGCTGGTCGCCAGCGCGCTCACGGTTGCCTCGCTCCCCGCGGTCTGGCTGGTGAACCAGCGCGACGACGCCTCGCCGCGCCCGAACGTCGCCGCCGTGGGTGCGGCCGTCGACGCCGCGTCCGACTCGATCACCCACACGTCGATCGACGCGATGGGCACGGTCGGCCCGCAGTTCCTCGACGGCACGGCGGCGCCGGCGGATCGGCCCGACACCGTCGCCCCGGTCGTCGGCTTGGCCGACGGGCGCGTGATCGCGACCGCCACGGCGATCTTCCGGCGCAAGGTCACCGACCGTCACACCTGCCTGTTCAACGGCGTGCCGGTGGGCTCGCACGTCACAGTGGTCAACGTCGACAACGACCGTTCCATCACGTGCACGACGGCGTTGCGGCCGATGGACCAACCCCAGCGCGAGCTGGTGATGAGCGCGGCGGCGTTCGCCGAGATCGCCGACCCGAGCGCGGCGCCAATCGACGTCGAGATCCGCGAGTGACGTGACCCACTCCCGGGCGGCGGTTCGCGAGCTGCTCGCGACGCGGGGGTTGGCGCCACGTCGCGACCTCGGGCAGCACTTCGTCGCCGACCCGAACACGGTGCGGCGCATCGCCCACCTCGCCGGCGTCCACGCTGGCGACCGGGTGGTGGAGGTCGGCGCCGGGCTCGGGTCGCTGACCCTTGCCCTCGCCGAGACCGGTGCCGCGGTCACTGCGGTCGAGGTCGATCACGGCCTCGCCGCGGCGCTGCACGAGGTGGTGGGCGACGTCCCGAACGTGACCGTCGTGGAGGCCGACGCGATGACCCTCGATTGGCGGGCCCTGCTCGGCGGCGAGGGCGGGTGGGTGCTCGTCGCCAACCTGCCGTACAACGTCGCCACCCCACTCGTCGCCGACCTTCTCGACGGCGTCCCGGCGATCGACCGGATGCTGGTGATGGTGCAGCGCGAGGTCGGCGAACGCCTCGTCGCCGGGCCCGGCGACCCGGCCTACGGCGCAGTGAGCGTGAAGGTGGCGTTCTGGGCGTCGGCCCGGGTCGTCGGGCTCGTGCCGGCGGCGGTGTTCGTGCCGCGGCCGAACGTCGAGTCGGCGCTCGTCGAGATCGTTCGCCACCCGCCGCCCGACGTCGCGCCGGGTGAGCTGTTCGCGCTGGTGCGCACGGCGTTCGGCCAACGTCGCAAGATGCTGCGCCGCTCGCTGGCCGACGTGGTCGAAGCGTCTCGCTTCGCCGCCGCCGGCGTCGCCGAAACAGCGCGGCCCGAGGAGCTCGGCCTCGACGACTGGGTCCGACTGGCCCGCAGCGCGGCGTGATCGAGTTCCGGGCGCCCGCCAAGCTGACGCTCACGCTGCGGATCACCGGTGTGCGCAGCGACGGCTACCACCTGCTCGACGCCGAGATGATCAGCCTCGACCTGGCCGACTTGCTGACGATCGAGCCGGGAGGCGAGGGCATCACGGTCGGCGGCCCGTTCGCCCTCGGCGTCCCCTCGGACGGCTCGAACCTCGTCGCTCGTGCCCTCGCCGTCGTCGAGCGGCGAGCCGCCGTGCACATCGACAAGCAGATTCCCCCCGGCGGTGGGCTCGGGGGCGGTTCGACCGACGCCGCGGCGATCCTGCGCTGGGCTGGGCTCACCGACCTTGAGGTCGCGGCGAGGTTGGGCGCCGACGTCCCGTTCTGCCTCGTCGGCGGGCGGGCTCGGGTGCGGGGGATCGGCGAGCTGGTCGAGCCGCTGGACCCCGAATCGGTGGTCGTGACGCTCGTGGTGCCGCCGCTTCACGTCAGCACGCCGGCGGTGTACCGGGCGTGGGACGAGCTGGGCGGGCCGACCGCCGATGGGCCCAACGACCTCGAGCCGGCGGCGGTCGCCGTCGAGCCTCGCCTCGCCCTCTGGCGGGATCGGATCGGTGAGCTGACCGGCGTCGCGCCGACGCTCGCCGGCAGCGGGGCGACCTGGTTCGTGCGCGGCAAGCGCGACGACGCCCTCGCCTCCCTGCGGGACGAGGGCGTCACAATCGTGGTGGCCCGCTCAACTTGAGGGGGGGCGAGCGCCGCTGTGTAGCGGCGGCAGCGAGCTCGGAGGCGAGGGGAGCAGCTTGGCTGCGAGCCGAGCCCGAGTGATTACTTGCGGCGTTGGTGGCGGGTGCGGCGGAGCATCTTCTTGTGCTTCTTCTTGCGCATCCGCTTGCGCCGTTTCTTGATCAGCGAACCCATACGGGCGGCGAGGCTACCGGTCGATCGGGTAGGCCGTGCGATACCGTGACGTCACGTCGCAGCACATCGTCGACATCCCCTTCCGGGGTCGTTCAATCGGTAGGACGCCTGATTTTGGTTCAGTGAATAGGGGTTCGATTCCTCTCCCCGGAGCGATGAAGGTGCGAATGCAATGACAGTGTCGGCGATCGTCCTCGCCGCCGGCGAGGGGACGCGCATGCGCTCGGCCCGCCCCAAGCCGCTGCACATGATCTGCGGGCGGGCGATGATCCTCCACGTGATCGATGCCCTCGAACGGCTGAGGCCTGCGCGCACGGCGCTCGTCGTCGGCCACGGCGCCGAGCAGGTGACGAAGAAGGTCCACGACCTCGCCCCGTCGTGGGCCAACGTCGTGTTCGTCGAGCAGCCCGCCCAGCGCGGCACCGGCGACGCCGCGGCGATCGGGATCACCGCGTTCCCCGGCGACGACCTCGACGACGACTCGACGATCGTCGTCCTACCCGGTGACACGCCGCTGCTGCAGCCGGACACGATCGAGGAGCTCGTCGCCGCCCACGTCGCCAGCGGCAGCGCGGCGACGCTGCTGACGAGCGTGGTCGACGACCCGACCGGGTACGGCCGGGTGGTCACCGCTCCCGACGGGCGGGTGCTGCGGATCGTCGAGCAGCGCGACGCCTCGGCGGAGGAGCTGGCGATCAACGAGATCGCGACGAGCATCTACGCCTTTCGCCGCGACCTGCTCGGGCCGGCGCTGCGCAGCCTGTCACCGGACAACGCCCAGGGCGAGTTCTACCTCACCGACGTCGTCGGCGTGCTCGCCGGGATGGGCCACCGGGTCGGGCGGCTGCAGGCGCCGGGGGAGGAGACTCAGGGCGTCAACGACCGCTGGCAGCTCGCCCTCGCCGAACGCGAACTGCGGTTTCGCACCAACCGGCGCTGGCTGTTGAACGGCGTGACGATGCTCGACCCCCGCCAGACGTTCATCGACGTCACCGTCCGCCTCGGCCGTGACGTGACGCTGTACCCGGGCACGATCCTGGAGGGCAACACGGTCGTCGGCAACGGCTCCGAGGTCGGGCCCGACACCCGGCTCGACGATTGCATCGTCGGCCGGGACTGCCGCATCCAGCACACCGTCGGTGTCGAGGCCGAGGTCGGCGACCGGGCCCGCGTCGGGCCCTACTGCCACCTGCCGTCAGGTTCGCACGTCGCCGAGGGCACCCGCACGGGCGCGTTCTACACTGCTCCCACGGACTGAATGACGGGAGCCCGCGTGGAGAAGGTCACCACCAAGAAGCTGGCGCTCTACTCCGGTCGGACCCACCCCGAGCTGGCCGCCGAGGTCGCCGCCAACCTCGGCATCGAGCTCGGGCACCCCAACATCGTCGAGTTCGCCAACGGCGAGATGCGCCCCCGCTTCGCCGAGAGCGTGCGCGGCAACGACGTCTTCATCCTCCAGACCCATTACGGCATCGACGGCCGCTCCATCAACGACTCGATCATGGAGCAGCTGATCATGTGCGACGCGGCCTACCGGGCATCGGCGAAGCGGATCACCGCCGTCACGCCCTTCTACGGCTACGCCCGCCAGGACCGCAAGGCCGACGGCCGAGAACCGATCACCGCCCGCCTCATCGCCGACATGTTCAAGGCGGCAGGGGTGAAGCGGATGATCTCGATCGACCTCCACGCCGGCCAGATCCAGGGCTTCTTCGACGGCCCGGTCGACCACCTGACGGCGATCCCTGTCCTCGAGGCCTACCTGCGCGAGCACAGCGACGCGCCGGTGATCGTGTCGCCCGACGCCGGGCGGATCAAGGTTGCCGAGCGGATGGCCCAGCACCTCGGTGACTGCGGCGCCGACCTCGCCTTCTGCTACAAGCGGCGGCCGAAGGGAACGGCCAACGTCGCCGAGGCCACCGAGGTGATCGGCGACGTGAGGGGCCGGCTCTGCGTGCTCACCGACGACATGATCGACACGGCCGGCACGATCACGTCGGCGGCCGAGCTGCTCAGCGCCCGCGGTGCCACCGAAGTGTGGGCGATGGCGACCCACGGGGTGCTGTCGGGTCCGGCGATCGACCGGTTGAAGAACAGCTCGATCTCGCGGGTCGTGCTCACCAACACCCTGCCGCTGCCACCGGAGAAGCAGATCGACACGATCGAGGTGCTGTCGATCGCCCCGCTGATCGCCGAAGCCCTGTCGGCCGTGTTCGACGACTCGTCGGTCAGCGAGATCTTCCACGGCGAGAACTTGGCGTAGCCCGCTAACCTTCCTGGCCGCTCGCTCACCGAACGAAGGTTCAATGCCATGGCTTCCACCGTGCTCGTCGCCAACACCGGCCGCTCGACCGGTAGCGCCGCCGCCCGCCGGATGCGGGCCGCCGACGCCATCCCGGCCGTGCTCTACGGCCACGGCATGACGCCCGTCGCCGTCTCCGTCGGTCGCCGCGATCTGCGCCTTGCGCTGTCGGGCGCAGCGGGCCTGAACACCGTGCTCGACCTCACCGTCGACGGCGCCGTGTACCCGGCGATCGTGAAGGACCTCCAGCGCCACCCGGTGCGCCGCACCGTCCTCCACGTTGACTTCCTCCAGGTCAACCTGGACGAGGAGATCACCGTCGCCATCCCGCTTCGCCTCGAAGGTGAGGCGGTGGCGGTCATCGCTGGCGGCGGACTGGTCGACCCGGCGGTCGACACGATCGACGTCGTCACCACCCCGCGGCGGATCCCGCCGGAGTTCGTCGTCGACGTCTCGGCGATGGAGATGGACACGGTGATCCGCCTGTCCGACATCCCGATGCCCGAGGGCGTCACCGCTGCGGGTGATCCCGAAATGCCCGTCGTCACCGTGCTGACGATGCGCGCGGAGGTCGAAGAGATCGAGGCCGCCGACGCCGAGATCGCTGAGGAGCAGGCCGAGGAGGCGGAAGGCGCCGAAGCGGGCGGGCCCGTTGCCGAGAGCGGCGAGGCCCCGGTCGACACCGAGGGGTGAGCGAGCCAGCGCAGGATTCATTTGGGTGCGGCTCCCGTGGAGGGTTTGTTCAGATTCGGGCGATCTTGGCCGAGAGCTGCGAATTTGGATCCGACAAGGCTGTGGGGTGTCGGAGCCCGAGGGGTCGCTGAGGCGAGTATCGCGGCCGAGGGTGAGCTATGTGTTGGCGCGCTGAGGTGGCATTGGCGGCGTTGAGTCGGAGGTGGCGGCTCGTGGGCTAGGCCCCTCGGCGGTTTCGAGGGCCTGCAGCGAGACGATCTCGAGCTTGGCGACGAGGTCCTTGAGGCGTCTGGCGTTGTCGAACCATGGCTGGTAGCGCCCGAGCTGCTCTTCGCTCAGGAACCTGGTGACGGTCTCGCCCCCAACCGTGCGGGTCCACTGGATGTAGGGGCCGTGCAGGACGGGCGGGTCGGCCTTGCACGCGCATCTGGGCTTGCCGCAGCGCATATGACGGACGATGACTGATCCGGGGAGCAGCCCGTCGATCTCGGCGAGGGCATCGGCCAGCGCCTTTCGGGTCGCAGCAAAGGGCGGCCGTCGCGCCGAGTTGCTCATCACATCTTCTCCTCCTCGCCGGGGCATCCACCGTCTCCGATCCTACAGCGGTAACGCTGTAGGGCAACATCGACCTGGATGGAGGGTCCCATGCCGAGCAACTGTGCCGACGATGCCTTCAGCGCGAGCCGCGCCCGATTCGAGGAGGTGTGTTGTTTCATGGGCGGCGAGGAGGCGACAAGTCTCACCCACGGCGAGCTCGAGGCGAGGCTGAGCGTCGACGCCCGTGAGCTGGTCCGCCAGCTCTACCAGGACCACCTGGACCTGCGCGCCACACGCGAGGGGCGCCTGATCGAGGTGGCCGACGCCGCCGGCGCCCCACGGGGAAGCGTCGAGACCGGCCATGTCCGGCCGCTCGAGACGATCTTCGGCGAGGTCAGCGTCACCCGCATGGCGTATCGCCGCCGGGGCGAGGACAACCTCTATCCCGCCGATGCAGCCTTGAATCTTCCACAAGAGCTCCACTCCCACGGGCTGCGTGCGCTGTCGGCCATCGAGTCCTCGAGGGGCAGCTTCGAGGAGGCGAGACAGGCAATCCATCGCGCCACCGGCGTGACGTGCGGAAAGCGCCAGGTCGAGGAGCTGACGGCTCGCTGCGCGGTCGACTTCGAGGCCTTCTACGAGAACGCGTCTCGTACGCCGGCCGACCAACAAGATGTCCTCGTGCTCTCCGCGGACGGCAAGGGGATCGTCATGCGACCCGACGCCTTGCGGCCCTCAACCGCCAAGGCCGCCGCCAAAACCTCGGCCAAGCTGAAGACCAGGCTCTCCAAGGGAGAGAAGCGGAACCGGAAACGCATCGCTGAGGTCGGCGCCGTCTACGACGTGACGCCGGTTCCCCGCACTCCCGCCGACATCATCGGATCCGACGACGCCGACAGGACCCCGGCACCCGAAGCAGACAACAAGTGGCTCACCGCCAGCGTCGTCAAGGACGCGGCGGCGGTCATCTCAGCCGTGTTCGACGAGGCCGAGCGCCGTGACCCCGAACACCAGCGCACCTGGATCGCCCTCGTCGACGGGGCGAAGCACCAGATCGACCGCATCCACACTGAGGCGACGGCCCGTCACGTCGAGGTCAGCATCATCTGCGACTTTGTCCACGTCATCGAGTACCTGTGGTCCTCGGCCTGGTCCTTCTTCACCGAAGGCGACCCCGCAGCCGAGGCCTGGGTCGCCGCCAAAGCCCTCGCCGTCCTCAACGGAGAGGCGTCGACCGTCGCCGCATCAATCCGGCGCAAGGCCACCTGCCACGGCCTCCACGCCGACGCCCGGCACAACGCCGATCGATGCGCCAACTACCTGCTCGCCAAGCGCGACTACCTCAACTACCCACAGGCACTCGAACAAGGATGGCCGATCGCGACCGGAGTGATCGAGGGAGCCTGCCGCCACCTGGTGAAGGACAGGCTCGATCTGACCGGCTCCCGTTGGGGACTGAACGGAGCAGAGGCCATCTTGAAGCTCCGAGCCCTACGCAGCAACGGCGACTTCGACGAGTACATGACCTTCCATCTCGACAGCGAACGACACCGAGTGCACGAGGCTCGCTACGCGGGCGGAATCATCCCTCAAGCCGCCTGAATATCCCTCCACGGGAGCCGCACCCGATTCATTTCGCGAGCGAGCGAGTCCGCGAGCGAGCGCAGAATTCACTTCGTGAGGCGCAAGACCCCGTTCGAGTGGCTGATCGTCGGACTGGGCAACCCGGGCAAGGACTACGCACGGACGCGGCACAACGTCGGCCAGGAGGTCGTGGCCGAGCTCGCTCGCCGGCGCGGCGACACGATGAAGGCAGGCCGTGACAACGCCCTCGTGGCCGAGAGCCGCATCGATGACGAGCGGGTCGTGCTCGCCTTCCCGCTGACCTACATGAATGACTCGGGCCTCGCCGTGCGGGCGCTCGTCCGCCGCTACGGCGTCGACGACCCGGCCCACATCGTGGTCGTCCACGACGAGTTGGACTTCCCGCCGACGCTCGTGCGGATCAAGGCCGGCGGCGGGCTGGCCGGGCACAACGGCCTGCGCAGCGTTGTCCAGCACCTCGGTACCCGGGACTTCCTGCGGGTGCGCATCGGTGTCGGCAAGCCGCCCGGCGGCAAGGAGCGCGGCGGCGACCACGTGCTCGGGCGGATGCCGTCGAAGCTGCGCGGCGAGTACGACGTCGCCGTCCAGGAGGCGGCGGACGCGGTGGAGCTGATCGTCACCGACGGTGTCGACGCGGCGATGCGCCGCTACAACGTCCGGGATGCCGGAGGGTGACACCATCCGCCGGCTGGCCGAGCGGATCAATCGCCGCTTCGCCGGCCAGCGCGTCGAGCGCTGCGTCACCCGCGACCCCCGTCTGGTCGGTGTCGACTTCACCGGCGCCGTCCTGCGCCAGGCCGACGCGCATGGCAAGCACCTCCTGATCCGCTTCGACGACGGGCGCACGCTGCACGCCCATCTCCGCCTCGAGGGGCGCTGGCTGCTCGGCCCCGCAGCCACCGAACCCGACTGGCGCCGGCGGGTCGAGCTGTGGCTGGCGGACGGGCGGCTGACCGGGCTCGACCTGCCAGTCGTCGGCGTCGTCCTGACCGAGCACGAGGATCGCGTCGTCGGCCACCTCGGGCCCGACCTCTGCGGGCCACAGCAACCCGACCTCGACGAAGCGCTGGACCGGCTGGCGGAGGCGGACGGCGAGCGGCTCGCCGGCGCCCTCCTCGACCAACGGATCGTCGCCGGGTTCGGCAACGTCTACGCCGTCGAGCTGCCGTTCATTGTCGGCGTGTCGCCGTCCCAGCCGGTCGGCACCATCGACGGGCTCGCCGGCCTGCTCGCCCTTGGCACCGCCGTGATTCGGGCCAACGCGGCGCGGGGACCGCAGAACACCACCGGCCGGCGGCTGGCCAGCGCCGACCACTGGATCTACCGCCGGGGTCGGGCGTGCCCGCTGTGCGCGACGACGCTCGACGGCAGAGACGACCGCCACAGCCCGTGGGGCAGGGTGACGGTGTGGTGCCCGGCGTGCCAGCCCCTCGAACCCACGAGGTCGGTCGACCTCGACCGCGCCCGGCGCCTACTCGCGCTCCACCCCGCCCGCCGCGAGCCGACCTGGCCCCGATCAGTCAACTCAACCCGACGCAAGCGCGCGGGCCATGACGTCGCCTCTCGCTGGGTCGATCCACCGCAGCCCGGGCACGGTGCCGAACGCCCGGTCGGCCGAGACGACGGCGGTGAGGTGGTCGGCACCGAGCACAACCGCCGCGAGCACGGCGTCGAACGCGCCCAGCCGCTGATGGCGTTCGTAGATGTCCAACCCGCGGATGAGGTCCCCGTGATCCGGGCGAACCAGCGGGGCGAGCAGGGTGGCAAAGCCCGCCGCGTCCTGCACGGCCTCCGATCGTGGTCGCCGCCGAGATCGGACATGGGCGAACTCCTGCACGACCTCCACGGTGGTCGTTGCGCCGAGTTGGTGATCGGCGACGGCGGCGACGAGGTCGCGGCAGTGCGCGCGCAACGGATGCTGATCGCCGACCGCGTACGCAAGCACGGTCGTGTCGAAGACGATCAAAACCGGCTGCCGCGCAGCTCGTCCAGCTCGCGCAAGAACTCCTCGACGGGAGGAACTTCCATCGGCTCGGCGGCCAGGATCCGCTCCGCAGCACGACGCTTGGCATCGGCGTCGTCCGGATAGGCGAGGTCGATCGCCTCCCGCACCAGGGTTGCCACGGATGTGCCTCGCTCCCGCGCTCGGCGCTCGAGCCGTTCTCGCTGTTCGCGGCCGATGAGGACCTGCAGCCGCTCAGTGAGCATGCTCATACTGTAGCAGGTCGTCCGTCCTCCACATCCTCCAGCCATCGCGGGTGCGGCTCGATCCGCACGATCCGGGCGCGGAGGCGGCGCACGCCGTCGATCAATCCGCCGGGCATCACGAACATCAGGAGCAGCAGCACCACGCCGAAGACGAGGGCGGCGACGACACTGCCACCGGGGCGCAGCCATTCGAACAACGGCGTGGCCAGCTGGCGCAGTCCGGGCGGCATCCCGCTCGGGTCGTAGATCCACGTCGCCAGGTAGTACGGCACGAAGAAGTAGACGAACGCACCCGGGATCGCGCCGGCGATCGCCCCGCTACCACCGACGACGAGCCCGACGACGAGGAAGATCGACTGGCGGGTGCCGAATTGGACGTCGGAGGCGAAGGGCCGGTTGATCATCAGCATCGATCCGGCGAGCCCGCCGTAGACCGCGCTCATGGCGAACGCGACGGCGAGGTAGCGCACCTGCTCGATCCCGCTCGAGATCGCGCCGGCGGGGTTGTCGCGAACGGCGAGCAAGGCCCGCCCGGGGCGGCTGCGCACGAAGTTGCGGGCGAGCACGAAGAGCACCGTCGCCACCACGACGAGGATGCAGTAGACCCACAACGGCTGGGCCAGACGGCCGTTGTCGGCGAACGGCATCCACGACGGCGGCCGGAGGTCGACCCGACCACGGGGCGGCCCCTTGCCGTTGACCCCCCCGGTCAGCGACTCGAACCGGTCGACGAACACTGGGAAGACGTAGGCCAGCGCCAGCGTCACGATCGCCAGGTACTGGCCCTTGATCCGCGCTCCCGGCACGCCGATCAGCAGCCCCACCAGGAAGCAGACCGCAGCGGACACGGGCAGCGTGGCGAGAATGTGCCAACCGTGGTCGGCAACGAGGATCACGGTCGTGTAGGCGCCGAGGCCGAGGAACGCCGACTGCCCGAGCGAGAGCTGGCCGGAGAAGCCGATCACCAGGTTGAGCCCGAGGATCGCGACGGCGAGGGCGATCACCTGGTTGAGCTGCTCGATGCGGCCGGCTTGGTCGATCGAACCGGGGGCGAACCCCACGTCCGCCGCCAGCGGGACGTAGGCGAGCGCGGCGGCGGCGAGAACCCAGGGCCCGACCGCGTACACCCGGTGCGCCGGCGACCCCTCGCGCAGCGTGATGGGCAGCAGACGCCGTTCGGCCATCGGGTGAGCATGGCAGCCTGCTGAGGTGCGATTCCTCCCGTCCGGCACCGGTCGCGACGGCCAGCTGCTGCTCGAGACGCGGGGGATCCGGGCGTTCGGCGACGGCGTGGTCAGCGTCGTGCTGGCGTCCTACCTCGCCGCGCTGGGCCTGTCCGACACCCGCATCGGGATCATCGTCGCCGGGACGCTGCTCGGTTCGGCCGCGCTGACGCTCGTCGTCGGGCTGCGCGGGCACGGTCTCGGGCGGCGCCGCCTGCTCCAGGCGGTGTCGCTGTTGATGATCGGCACCGGTCTCGGCTTCGCCGCGGCGACCGGCTTCTGGCCGTTGCTGATGGTCGCCGTCGTGGGGACGATGAACCCGTCGGGCGGCGACGTCAGCGTCTTCTTGCCGACCGAACAGGCGCTGCTGCCGGGGACCGCGCCGGATACCCAACGCACGGCGATGTTCGCCCGCTACAGCCTGATCGGCGCGCTGGTGGCGGCAGTCGGGGCGTTGTTCGCCGGTGTCCCCGAGTGGATCGGCCGTCATGTCGGCCTGACCCGGACGGCGTCGCTGCGCTGGACGTTCGTCGGATATGCCGTGCTCGGCCTGATCGTGCTGCTGCGGTATCGCCGGCTCAGCCCGGCTGTCGAGCCGTCTGGCGAGGCGCCCCACGCCCCGCTCGGGCCGTCGCGGCGCGTCGTCTACACGCTGTCGGCGCTGTTCAGCCTCGACTCCTTCGGCGGCGGCTTCGTGATCACGGCGCTGCTCGTGCTGTGGCTGCAGAAGCGGTTCGGCCTGTCGACCGCGGTCAGCGGTGCCGTCTTCTTCTGGGCCGGCCTGCTGTCGGCGTTCTCGGCGCTCGTGGCCGTGCGCATCGCCCGGCGGATCGGGTTGGTCCGGACGATGGTCTTCACCCACCTCCCGGCCAACGGCTTCCTCGTCCTCGCCGCGTTCATGCCGACCGCCCCGCTCGCCATCGCCGCGCTTCTCGCCCGCGCCGCGCTGTCGCAGATGGACGTTCCGGCGCGCACGTCGTACGTGATGGCGGTGGTCTCACCGGCCGAGCGTCCGGCCGCGGCGAGCGTCACCAACGTGCCACGCAGCTTGGCCTCGGCGTTGCCGCCGATCGCCGCCGGGTGGCTGCTCGGGCGCTCGACGTTCGGTTGGCCGCTCGTCATCGGCGGTGTGCTCAAGGGTGCCTACGACCTCCTGCTGCTGCGCCGGTTCCGTGAACTGCGCCCGCCGGAGGAGGCCGGATCGAGCCCGCACGCTGGCCGTTCACCTGGCACTCACCAGGCGTGAGGCATCGTCCGCCTGTGGACATCGGACCAGGCGAAGTGCTCATCGTCCTCGCCGTCCTGTTGCTCGTCTTCGGCTCCTCCCAGCTGCCGAAGCTCGGCAGGTCACTGGGCGAGGCGATGCGCGAGGTCCGCCACTGGAGCCGCGACGACGAGCGCACCGAGAACTGACACCCACCCCAGTCAGGCGATGCGCCGCGCCGCGTCCAGGGCGGGCGGCCCTCAGCGGCCGGGATGACGGATACCACCTTCCTCATCCCGGCCGCTGCGGGAACCCGTCCGCTCCTCATCGCATGGTCGCGTCGGTACCCTGGATCGTTCGTGCGTCTGCCCTGCTTGGCTGATCTCCCCCCGCTGCTGCGCGACGAGCCGGCGCTGACGCGCGCCCTCGGCGAGCCCGACGCCCGCCTTGCCGTCGTCGAGGTCGCTCGCCCGATCGCCATTGCCGCCCTCGCCTCGATGTCCCGCCGCCGCCCGCTCGTCGTCGCCTGCCCGACCGGCACGATGGCCGCCCAGCTCAGCGACGACCTGGTCCAGTTCCTGCCGCTCGGCGAGGTCGCCGTGTTCCCGGCGTGGGAGACGCTGCCGTTCGAGCGGGTCAGCCCGTCGGTGGAGACGATGGGTCAGCGCCTCGAGCTGCTGTGGCGCCTCCGCGATCCCGAGCGCTGCCCGTCGGTGATCGTCACCGGCGTGCGCGGACTGCTGCAGCGCCTCGGCCCCGACGCCACGGTGATCGAGCCGATCGTGGTGCGGCCCAACGACGTCGTCGACCCCGACGAGCTCGCGGCCGAGCTGACCCGCTTCGGCTACCGCCGTGAGGACCTCGTCGAGCACCGCGGCGAGTTCGCCCGCCGCGGGGCGATCATCGACGTCTTCCCGTCGACCGGCGACGTTCCGGTGCGCATCGACCTGTGGGGCGACGAGGTCGACCGGCTCACTCGCTTCGGGGTCAACGATCAGCGCTCCACCGGCGACCTCGACGAGACCCGCATCTCCCCCGCCCGCGAGCTGCTGCCGTCCGACGAGGTGCGGGCCCGGGCCTCCAAGCTGGTCGGCACCGAGCCGTGGGGCCGCGAACAGTGGGAGCGGCTCAGCGAGGGGCTGCTGTTCGACGGCATGGAGAGCTGGCTGCCGTGGCTGACCGACACTGAGCAACTGCTCACCGACGTGCTGCCGGCCGCGGCCAAGGTCGTGCTGGTCGAGCCGCGCCGGATGCGCGACCGGGCGATCGACCTGCTCGCCGAGGAGGACGACCTCGCCAAGGCCCTCGCCTCGACGTGGTCCCGGGATCCGGACAAGCCCTTCCCCCGCCTGCACGCCGAACCCGATCGGATGCTGAGCGGTCCGACAGATGGGCGGTCTCCCGATCTCAGTGGCGAAGACCCGGTTCGGCACGGCGGCGCCTCCAGGCGCTTCGCCGGCCGCATCTGGTACGTCGATTCCGCGCCGGAGTCGCCGGACACGCCCGTCGTCCAGGCGTCGGGGTGGGGGCCGGTGGTCGGGGACGGCAGCGGCCTCGTCTCAAGGCTCACGCAGCTGCTCGCCGACGGCTACCGCGTCGTCGTCGCCGCCGACACCGATGGCTCGGCCGAGCGGCTGGCGTCCCTGCTGCGCGACCACGGCCTCGACCTCCCGGTGCACCGTCACGGCGAGGGCGATCTCACCCGCGCCGGCGGCCACGTCGTCGTCGCCCCGCTGCACCAGGGCGTGACACTGCCCGCCGCCCGTGTGGCGATCGTCGCCGAGAGCGACCTCACCGGGCGCCGCCGGGCCCACCGCCGGCCACGGCGGCGTCGCGACAGCGCCGCCTTCTTCGAGGACCTCAAGGCCGGCAGCTACGTCGTCCACGTCCAGCACGGCGTGGGGCGCTACGAGGGGATGGTCAAGCGCACCATCGGCGGGGTCGAGCGCGACTACCTCCTCGTCGCCTACAAGGGCGACGACCGGCTGTACGTCCCGTCGGACCAGATCGACGTGCTGCGCCAGTACGTCGGCGGCGAGGCGCCGACGCTGCACCGCCTCGGTGGCAGCGACTTCGCCAGGGCCAAGAACCGGGTCCGTACGGCCGTGCGCGAGGTCGCCCAGGAACTGGTCGTGCTGTACCAGAAGCGGGTCAACGCCGAGGGCTTCGCCTTCGGCCAGGACACGCCGTGGCAGCAAGAGATGGAGGACGCCTTCCCGTACGTCGAGACTCCCGACCAGCGAGTCGCCATCGCCGACGTCAAGGCCGACATGGAGCGGCCCTACCCGATGGACCGCCTGCTGTGCGGCGACGTCGGGTTCGGCAAGACCGAGATCGCCATCCGCGCCGCGTTCAAGGCGATCCAGGACAGCAAGCAGGTCGCCGTGCTGGCGCCGACGACGCTGCTCGCCAGCCAGCACGGCAACACGTTCGCCGACCGCTTCGCCGGGTACCCGATCCGCGTCGAGACGCTCTCGCGGTTCCTCACCCCGGCCCAGGCCCGCGATGTCGTGCGCGGCCTCGAGTCGGGAGACGTCGACTGCGTGATCGGGACCCACCGCCTGCTCGGCGAGCTCGTGAAGTTCAAGGACCTCGGGCTGCTCGTGATCGACGAGGAGCAGCGCTTCGGCGTCACCCACAAGGAGACGATGAAGCAGCTGAAGACGAACGTCGACGTGCTCACGCTGACGGCGACGCCGATCCCGCGCACGCTGGAGATGAGCCTCGTCGGCATCCGCGACCTGTCGCTGCTGCAGACCCCACCGGCTGACCGCTTGCCGATCCTCACCTACGTCGGCGGCTACGACGAGCGCGTCGCCGTCGAGGCGATCCGTCGCGAGCTGCTCCGCGAGGGCCAGGTGTTCTGGATCCACAACCGGGTCCGCTCCATCGAGCACACCGCCGCCCGGCTGCGCGAGCTGGTGCCCGAAGCGCGCATCGCCGTCGCCCACGGGCAGATGGACGAGGGCACGCTCGAGCAGGTGGTCGCCGACTTCTGGGACGGCCAGTTCGATGTCCTCGTGTGCACGACGATCATCGAATCCGGCATCGACATGCCGACCGTCAACACGCTCGTCGTCGAGCGCTCCGACCTGCTCGGCCTCGGCCAGCTGCACCAGCTGCGCGGGCGGGTCGGGCGCAGCGGGCAGCGGGCCTACGCCTACCTGTTCCACCCCGTCGACGTCGTGCTCACCGAGGAGGCCTACGAGCGGCTGCGCACGATCGGCGAGGCCACCGAGCTCGGCAGCGGGTTCAAGATCGCGATGCGCGACCTCGAGATCCGGGGCGCCGGCAACCTGCTCGGCGAGGCCCAGTCCGGGCACATCGCCGCGGTCGGCTACGACCTCTACTGCCAGATGGTCACCGAGGCGGTGGCCGAGATGAAGGGAGAGCCGATCCGCCCGCCGGCGGAGATCAAGCTCGACGTGCCGACGGACGCCTTCCTCCCGAAGGACTACGTCGCCAAGGAGGAGCTGCGGCTGGAGGCGTACCGGCGCCTGGCAAGCGTCACCACGCCGGCCCAAGTCGACGACATCCGCGTCGAGTGGGAGGACCGCTACGGGCCGTTGCCGGCGCCGGCCGAGGCGCTGCTCACGGTCGGTTCGCTGCGCGCCGAGTGCCACCGCCTCGGGATCAGGGACATCGTGATCGCCGCCGACCAGGCCCGCCTCGCCCCGCTCGAGCTGAAGCTGAGCCAGACCACCCGCCTGCGCCGTCTCGCCCGCGAGGCGATCTACAAGGAGGACGCCCGCCAGCTGGTGGTGCCGATCCCGCGGCGCGACGAGCCGGCTGCGTTCCTCGTCGGATTCCTGCGCCAGCTCGTACCCGACGAGGTCACGACAGCGGGACCTCGATGAGGTGGCGCTTGCTGAAGCCGCCGGCGGTGATGGTGACCTCGCGGCGGGCCACCAGGTAGCCGTCGTCGCCGGAGATGCGGTAGCCGACCTCGTCGGCGTCGGGATCGAACGACGCCGTCGCTCCAGCGCAGCGGTCTCCGCGCCGCTGGGTGGCGTCGTCGACCAGCGCCCGCGCGTCGACATCCTCGGCGTTTCCCTCTGGCGGCGGCGCGGCCTCGGTGATCTCGGCGATGTCGATCGTGCGGTCGTGGATGCGGCAGAGCCGGCCGGATCGATCGAGGGTGATCGCGACGTGGCCGTCGCCGCCCATCAC
Source organism: uncultured Acidimicrobiia bacterium (assembly GCA_963841465.1). Lineage (GTDB taxonomy): Bacteria > Actinomycetota > Acidimicrobiia > Acidimicrobiales > Ilumatobacteraceae > JALZMG01. The sequence goes on from CAWJCQ010000003.1 coordinate 473,451, forward strand.
GACCGGCGCGCCGTCGATCCGCTGACGGTAGTGGGCGGTGAAGTCGGCGACACCGGGCTCGACGCGGTCGCCGCCACGGCTCGCCCCGGCGTGGTACGACGACGTGAACCGGTCGAACACGAGGTCCCGCGCCCCCTCCGGGTCGAGCCGGCGGGCGGCCTCGTCGGCGGCATCGCGCAGCCGCTCGATCGGCGCCCGCTCGGCACCCGGATCGGGTGTGGCAAGAACGATCGAGACGCCGTCGTCGTCGGTCAGAATCAGGCGGGGTCGGTGCAGGTCGCCGTCGCGACCCGGATCGCCGGACTCGGCGAGCACTGCGGCTTCGACGTCGAATCGGCGGGCGACGTCGGCGACGCGGTCGAGCTCGCCGCGCCGGCGGGCCACCCGGAAGTGCAGCGGCGGCGAGTGTGGGAGGTCGATGCCGAGGTGGACCTCGACCTCGACGTCGGGCGAAAGCCCCGCCCACCGCCACCAGTACCAGTCGTCACGCACCCGCCCACCGTCGAACGTGCGCTCGTTCCACAACCGGCCCTGGGCCTCCTCGGCGGTGGCGCCGCACGCCGTCGACGAGACGACCTGGTTGTGGGTCAGGCCGAGACTGGCGTCCTGCCACGCCTGGCTGAAGGAGATCCCGGTGTTCCAGCGGGAGAAGAACGTCGAGCCGTAGCCGTCCCAGTCGAGCGACGTGCTGCCGAAGCCGAAGATCATCCGGCACCCGGTGTTCGCCGCGGCCCACGTCCGGAACGGGTCGTCGCCGTGCTCGGTGCGCAGCGAATCGCACGTCGACAGGAACAGGTAGCGCAGGCGCTGGTCGGCGAACTTCATGTCGCGGGAGAGCGCCGACGTCCGCATCGACCACGCCGCGCCCATCGGCGCGTCGAACACGCCGCTGCCGTCCATGAAGCCATGGCCGGCGTGGTAGTAGACCTTGACTGAGTCGATCCCGAGCCAGCCCGGCCAGTCGTCGAAGCCGGGATCGAAACGCCACTGCTTCACGGCGCCGTCGGTGGCGCGGAAGTTGATCGTGTTGAAGTGGGCAACGTAGTCGAGGAACCCCTTGGTGTCGCCGTGCGTGCGCTCGAGCGTCTCGAGCGTCGGGTCGGCGAACGACTGCACCGAACTGCCGGCGTAGAGACCTTCGGCCATGGGTGCCGGACAGTACCCGCCTGCCCGCCATGGAAGGTCGAATTGGTCCGCGGCTGGCTAGCTTCGGCGCCGTGAAGCGTCCCGTCGTCGTCGCCGTCGCCGTCGCCGTCGCGCTCGACCTCGTGCGACGCCGTCGAGGACACGTCGACGGCGGCCCAGGTCGCCGAGCGGACGGTGACGGTCGACGAGTTCCAAGCCGTGATGAAGGCGATCGGACAGGTCGACCCAGCCACCGACACGCTGGATGGTGCGACGGCTCGTCGCTACCTGTCGGCGATGGTCCAGGGCGAGGTCAACGAGACGTTCCTCGGCGCCCACGGAGAGCGGATCACCGACGCCGACCGCCAACAGGCGTCGGCCGCGATCAGCATCCCGGCAGGACTGCCCGCCGACGTCGTCCGCGTGATCCAGGACAGCGCCGCGGCGCCGACGGTGCGCGCCCGCATCAACGCGCCGGCCGCCACTGAGCTACAGCGGATGTACGACGCCCGCCCGTCGGACCTCGGCGTCGTGTGCACTCGTCAAATCGTCGTGAAGACCGAGGCCGAGGCGCAGGACGTCGTCGGAGCCCTCGACGCGGGCGCTGAGTTCGCCGACCTGGTCTCGAGATCGATCGACGAGACCTCGAAGGCCAAGGGCGGCGCCGTGGAGAGCGAAACCGGCGAGGCGTGCATCGCCGGCTTCACGACGGGCGTCAGTCGTGAAGTGGTCGCCGCCCTCGTCGATGCCGCGCCAGGTGAGATCGTCGGCCCGGTGCGCACCGACGCCGGGTGGGTCGTGCTGCAGCAGCGGCCGTACGCCGAGGTCGCCGACTCGCTCTCGACGCTGTTCGCCCAGTCCGCCGGCGATCTCCTGTATTACGGCTACCTGATCCACACCGACGTGCGCATCGACCCGCGCTTCGGCACCTGGGACCCGGCCACCGTTTCCGTCGTGCCGCTGTCGGGCGCGTGAGGTGACCCCGCCGGTGGTCACGGTCGTCGGGCTCGGGCCGGGCGGTCGCGAGCACGTCACAGTCGAGACGCTGCGGGCGATCGAGCGGGTCCCGTACCGCTGTCTCCGCACGTCACATCACCCGAGCGCCGACCTCGTTCCGAATGCAACGACCTTCGACCACCTCTACGAATCGGCCGATCGAATCGCCGACGTCTACGCCGAAATCGTCGAGGCACTCGTCGCCGCCGCCGGCGAACGCGGTGAGGTTCTCTACGCCGTACCCGGCTCTCCGCTCGTCCTCGAGCGCTCGGTGCGCTCGCTGCTCGCCGACCACCGGGTGCGCTGCGACGTGCTGCCGGCGATGTCCTTCCTCGACGTGGCGTGGGCCCGGCTCGGCATCGATCCCGTCGAGTCGGCCGTGCGCCTGGTCGACGGCCACGACTTCGGAGTCGCCGTCGCCGGGACGACGGGGGCGGTGCTGATCAGCCACACCCACGATCGTCATGTGCTGTCGGAGGTCAAGCTCGCCGCCGAGGAGGCCACTGGCAATGAGCCCGTGGTGATCCTGCAGCGCCTCGGCACGCCGGCCGAGCGGATCACCCACACGACGTGGAGCGAGCTCGATCGCGCCGTCGAGCCGGACCACCTCACGTGCGTCTACGTGCCGGCGCTGGGCGTGCCGGTTGGCGCCGGCTACGTGCGCTTCCACCAACTCGCCCGCACGCTGCGTGAACAGTGCCCGTGGGATCGTGAGCAGACCCATGCCTCGCTCACGCCGTACCTCGTCGAGGAGACGTTCGAGCTGGTCGATGCCCTGGAAGCACTCGACCCCGACGACCCGACCACCGACGAGGCGCTGATCGAGGAGCTCGGCGACCTGCTCTACCAGATCGAGTTCCACGCCACCGTGGCCGAGCAGCAGGGGCGCTTCTCAATCGCCGATGTCACCGCCGGCATCCACGACAAGCTCGTGCGCCGCCATCCCCACGTGTTCGGAACCGTCGACGCCGCCGACGCCGGCACCGTGGTCGCCAACTGGGAGCAGATCAAGCGGGATGAGAAGGGCCGCACGTCGGTGTTCGATGGCCTCCCCACCTCCCTGCCGGCGCTCGCCTACGCCCAGCAGCTGACGCGCAAGGCGGCCAAGGTCGGCTTCGACTGGCCCGACGTCACCGGACCCTTGGCCAAGGTCGACGAGGAGCTGGCCGAGCTGCGGGAGGCGATCGCCGGCGGCGACGCAGCACGCGTGACCGACGAGCTCGGCGACCTCGTCGTGGCCACCGTCAACGTCGCCCGCCATGCCCACGTCGACGCCGAGCTCGCCGTCCGCGCCGCGGCGGGCAAGTTCCGCCGTCGATTCGAGGCCGTCGAGGCTCTCGCCGCGGCGCGGGGCATCGAGCTGCGGTCGGCGTCGCTCGCCGAGCTCAACGCGCTCTGGGACGAGATCAAGAAGGACTGACCGGGCCGTGCGGTTGCAGTTCGCCGACCCATCGGACCACCCGCACCTCGGCACGCTGCCGTTCGCCACGGACCTCGACGAGTGGGACCTCCCGCACATGCACGGCGTGCTCGGCCTGCATCGCCACGTCGTGCGCCTCGCGGAGCTCGGCGACGACAGCGGGCGCACGTCGTACGTCGTCAAGGAGCTGCCCGACCACCTCGCCCTGCGCGAGTACCGCCTGCTCCGCGAGCTGGCCGAGGAGCGCCTGCCGACGGTGCTCGCCGTCGCCGCCGTCACCGAGCGCACCGGCGACCGCGACGGTCTGCTGATCACCCGCCACCTCGACTACTCCCTGCCCTACCGCACGCTGCTGTCGGGGCGCGGGTTGTCGATCCCGTACCTGGGCGAGCGTCTCCTCGACTCGCTCGTCGGGCTGTTGGTCAGGCTGCACCTGGCCGGGTTCTTCTGGGGCGACTGCTCGCTGTCGAACACCCTGTTCCGCCGCGACGCCGGGGCGCTGCAGGCCTACATCATCGACGTCGAGACCAGCGAGCGACACGCCAGGCTGAGCGACGGACAGCGCCAGATCGACCTCGATGTCGCCACCGAGAACGTCGCCGGCGGTCTGCTCGACCTCCAGGCCGGCGGGCGCCTGGTCGGCGACATCGACCCCTGGGCCATCGCCACGGACCTCGAGACGCGGTACCGCTCGCTGTGGGACGAGCTGACGGCGACCGAGGAGTTCTCGGCGGCCGACCTGTGGCGCGTCGAGCGACGAGTGCGTCGGCTCCAGGACCTCGGTTTCGACGTCGCCGAGATGGAGGTCGTCGCCGACGATGACGGCGACCGCGTGCGGTTGGTGCCGCGGGTGGTGGAGAGCGGATACCACCAGGACCGGCTGTTCGCGCTGACCGGCATCTGGGCCGGCGAGAACCAGGCTCGCCGGCTGCTCGACGACATCCGCCGCTTCGGCGCCGACCTCCAGGCCCGCACGGGGACCGCCTCGCCGGAGAACGTCGTCGCCGTTCGCTGGTTCGATCAGCGCTTCGAGCCGATCCTCGGCTCGATCCCGCCGGCGCTGGTCGGCAAGCTACAGGGCGCCGAGATCTACCACCAGTTGCTCGAGCACCGCTGGTTCGAGTCCGAGCGGCAGGGCCGCGACGTCTCGCTCGAAGAGGCGTTGCAGACCTACATCCCCGATGTCCTCGCCCCGGCTCCGGACGAGCACCTCGAGCTCGGCACCCCGACCGCCGAGCTGTTCCTCGATCTCTAGGGGTCGGCTCGCAGCCAAGCTGCTCGCCTCCCCTCCGAGCTCGCCGCCGCCGCTGCGCAGCGGCGCTCGCCCACCTGGCCGAGTTGTCCTTCGATTCCGGCCCGATCCACTCTTTAGGGCCGCATCTGAAGAACAGTTCAGCCTTTGACTGCCTTGGCGAAGGCCTCCAGCTCCCGTGGGATGTCGGGCCCAGCGGGCTGGTAGGCGATCTCGGTCATCCCGCCTGCGGCCAGCGCGTCGAGCCGCTGGCGCAGCTCGTCGGGTGTGAACGCCGCGCCCATCGCAGTGAGGACTTCGGGTGTGACAAGCGGGCGGTCGCGGTCGTTGACCCCGATCAGGTGGCGGTCGTGGATGGCGAGGTGGCGCGCATCCTCGGGGATGTCGGCGTAGGCCGCCACCCATTCCTCCGCCCCCGGCAGGCCCTCCATCGGCAGCTTGTTCTCGTACATGAAGTGCCAGAACACGGCGGCCCCATGGCCGGCGGCGGCCATCACCCGCTCCGAACCGACGTCCTCGCCGTCATCGAGGACCGTGCCGAAGAACAGGAACGGCTGCGGCGTGATGCCCGCCACCGGCGCGGCGCCGGCGACGAACACCCCGACGCCGAGCTCCTTGGCCGTGGCGATCCCCTTCGGCCCGGCCGCGCCGAGCAGGAACGGGACGTCGATCGGCCGAGCCGCACCGAATCCGGGGGGTTGGATCATCTGCATCTTGGCGCCCTCCCACGTCACGATCTCGCCGCGCAGCAGCGCTCGTAGCGTGCGCACGTAGTCGGCGACGAACGCCCACCGCAACGGCCGCTGGCCGAGCGTGAAGCGGCCGGTGAAGCCGGTGCCGACGGCGACCGCTACCCGCTCGGCGCCGACGAGGTCGACGAGCATGGCGATCGCCGCGGCGTTGGTCATCGGGTGGCGCAGGCTCGGGATCAGGACGCCTGGCCCCAGGCCGATCGACGTTGCCCGGTCGGCACAGCGCGCCAGCGTCGCCCACACGTCGGGGTACAGCGCCGGTGAGTCGTAGAGCCAAGCCCGGCGGTAGCCAAGCGACTCGGCGATCGCCACGTGCTCGGGCGTGGCCATCGACGTGGCGAACGCGCACGACAGGTCGAAGCTCATCGGTGGAGCGTAGGCAGACGACGAAAGGGCGAGGACGAACACTCGAAGGCGTAGCCGATGGCCGCACAGACCCGGTGCATGGTGGACTCCTCGAGGGACCCGACTCGGGATCCGAGAGAGGATTGCGCCACGGTGTGGATGCCGTCACAGTTCACGACGGAAACGCGGTCGAGGCCGCTTTCGGTGAGGTCGACGCTGACCTCGGATGCGATGTTGCGGATCGTCGTGGTCACCTCGGCAACCGTGACGAGCTCGCGCACGTCGATCACCTCCGATCGGGTGAGCACCAGCACCGGGCGCCGCTTCCGCCCAACCTGTGCCAGCCAGATCTCCCCCCGATTCACTCCTCGGTCCAGGTTTCTGCCTGCGCCCAGAACGGGTCGGGACGTTCGGGGTTGCGGGCGTAGGCGGCGCGGTCAGCCTGGATGAGGGCTGCACGCACGGCCGCGGCGACACCGTCGCGAGCCGCTGCTGAAACGTTGATGCCGAGCTGGCGCGCTCGCTCCGCCAGCTCGTCGTCCATCGTGAACGTCGTTCGGATCGGCGCCATACAGCGATGCTAGCATCAGATGCATTGCCATCATGCAGCGTCGGGTGATGGTCGTTCGGCTCGTTGGGCGAGGAGCTGCTCGAGCGTTCTCGGGCGAGGTCTTCGAAGTGTCTTCGCTCGCGGGCGCGGCGATTCACCGCCCGACGGTAGGAGACGCAATGCCGTCGGTGGTATCCGGCCGTGGTGACCGTCGGACCGTGGTGACCGTCGGACCCGGGTCGGCTGCGATTCGCGGGCCCACTGAACGATCGTTAAGGTGTGCGCACTGAGCTGTGTCGGGGGGCACATGGGCATCTGCATGATCGACATCCGCACACGGAGCGTTCGGTGAGCGTGGCGACGGCCCCGGCCGTGCAAGAGCCCGAATCCGAGCGGCTGCTCGAGGTCACCGATCTCAGGACGCACTTCCTCACCCCGCGGGGCCGGGTGCGCGCGGTCGACGGGGTGACGCTCTCGTTGGATCGGGGGCGGACGCTCGGCCTCGTGGGTGAGTCCGGGTCGGGCAAGACGATCTTCGCACGCTCCGTGATGAACCTGCTGCAGAAGGAGAACGTGCGCCGCACCGGGACGGTGAACTTCATGGGGCGCAACCTCATGGAGCTCGACGACAAGGAGATGCGCCAGCTGTGCGGGGCCGACATCGCGATGATCTTCCAGGACCCGATCAGCTCGCTCAACCCAGTGATGACGATCGGCAAGCAGATCACCGAATCGCTCCGCCTGCACCTCAAGATGAGCCGCGCCGAGGCCAAGATCACCGCGATCACCTTGCTCCGGTCGGTGAACATCCCGGAGGCTGAGCGGCGCTTCGACGAATACCCGCACCAGCTGTCCGGCGGCATGCGCCAGCGGGTGATGATCTCCCTCGCCCTCGCCTGTGGTCCGCGCCTGATGTTCGCCGACGAGCCGACGACAGCCCTCGACGTCACCGTCCAGGCGGAGATCCTGAACCTGCTCCAGGATCAGCAGCGCGACCGGTTCATGGCGATGGTGCTCGTCACCCACGACCTCGGCGTCGTGGCTGGGCGCACCGACGAAATCGCCGTGATGTACGCCGGGCGGATCGTCGAGCAGGCGCCGACGGCGGCGCTGTTCGCCCGCATGCGCCACCCGTACACCGAGGCACTGCTGCGCTCGATCCCGAAGCTCGAGAACCCGAGCCACACCCGCCTCCGCGTGATCATCGGGCGGCCACCGGACCTCGTCGCGCCGCCGCCCGGCTGCAAGTTCGCCCCGCGCTGCCCGTACGTGCAGGACCGCTGTCGCGTCGAGGAGCCGCTGCTGATCGAGACCGGCATGCGCGGGCACCGCTTCGCCTGCCACTTCCCGCTCGGCACGCCGGAGAACGTTGCCGGGTTGGAGGCCAACATCGCCGCCGGACTGCCGCAGGCCGTCGCCCTGCTCGCCTCCAAGGACGACAAGCCGGTCGATCTCAGCGAGCTGCTCTCGGCCGACACAGCCGCCGAGGCGGCCTACGACTGGTCAGGAGGTGAACAGCAGACCGCCGATGATCTGACATCGCCCACCGGGGTGGGCGGTGACGAGTGAAGGCATGACGGTGGTCGCCCACGGGCACCACGTGCGGTCAGCGGGCGTGAACCCGCTGAGGGGGATACAAGTGCATCATCTGAAGCGCAGATCGAGGGTGCTGGCCGGGTTCTCCGTGCTCGCGCTCGTGGCCGTCGCATCGTGCGGCGACGACGACGACACCACCGCCAACACGACGACGCCGGGCTCGGTGAAGACCGAGACGACAACGGCGAGCTCGGGCTCGGCGGTGGCAACCACAGGCGGCGGCTCGACACCGACGAGCGGGGCGACCGGCTCGACTGAAGCGACCACGCAGGAGACGATCTCGAAGGGTGAGCGGACCGCGAAGGACCCGCCGAATCCCGTCCAGGGCGGCACGCTGATCTACGGCCTCGAGGCCGACACCGCCAATCCGTGGGCGCCCTACCGGTGCTCGTGCGCGACGAGCGGTCGCGCCGTGTTGAAGGCGATCAGCGACTCGCTGTGGTCCGAGAAGCCTGACGGCACGCCCGTGCCACTCCTCGTCGAGAGCTTCGACCACAACGCCGACTACACGCAGTGGACCGTGCACATGCGCGACGGCATCAAGTTCCAGGACGGCACGCCGCTCGACGGTGCGGCCGTCAAGTTCAACGTCGACACGTGCCTCGCCAGCACGTTGGCCGCGTCCGCGTACGCGGCGATCGACCACGTCGAGGCGTCGGGGCAGGACGCCACGTTCTTCACCCGCGGTGGCCCCTGGGTGGCGCTGCCGGGATACTTCGGTGACGGGGCCCCCTGCGGCTTCATGTTCTCGCCGAAGTGGCTCGCCAGCCTGCAGGACGTCCCACAGCGCGACCAGAAGACGCCAGTGTACGACGCCACACTGGCTGCGACGCCCGCCACGGGCGATCCGGCCAAGCCGATCGGGCTCGGCGCCTTCAAGTTCGAGTCGTACACGCCGGGCAACGGCAACGCCTTCAAGGCCGTGCGGAACCCCGACTACTGGCGCGGCCCGAACGGGATCACCAGCGAGAAGTTGCCCTACCTCGACGAGATCGACTTCGTCGTTGCCGTCGACGAGGACAGCCGCTCCAACTCGGTCCGCGCGGGTGACTTCGACGTCATGATGACGTCGATGGGCGACACCATCGACCGGTTCCTCGACGACGACGCCTTCGAGATCAACTCGACGACCAAGTTCGGCGACACCGGCTACATCATGCTCAATGTCGCCTCGGGTGACGCCGATCCCGAGGGCAAGAACGCGAACAGCCCGCTGCTCAACCTCGACTGCCGCAAGGCGTTGGCCGGGGCGATCGACCTCGATCGGGTGAAGGATGAGCGAAGTGCGGGCTTGGACCCGCCGGCAAACGGACCGTTCCCGCCTGGATCGATTGGCTATGTGAAGGACACCGGCTACCCGAAGTTCGACGTGGCCACGGCCCAGGACGAGATGGACAAGTGTCTCGCTGCGCTGAAGACGGACCATATCGAGTTCGGTTTCAACACAACGAACGACCCGTTCAACGTCGAGACCGTGGCCTTGATCACCTCGATGTGGACGGATGCCTTTGGCAACAAGGTGCAGACCAAGACCACGCCGATCGAGCAGGGCCAGTACATCGGCCTCGCCCTCACCGGCGCCTACCAGGCGCTCACCTGGCGCAGCCACGCCGGCAATGACCCCGACCAGCAGCGGGTCTGGTGGCAGAGCTCCGGGGCGTCGCCGATCGGTCAGATCGCGCTCAACTTCAACCGCATCAAGGATCCGAAGATGGACGCCGCACTGGAGACCATCAAGTCGAACCCCGATCCCGCCGCGCGCAAGACCGCCGCCGAGGACGTCAACAAGCTGTTCGGCGCCCAGGTGTACAACCTCTGGCTGAACTGGGCGCTCTGGGCGATCATCTCCGGTCCCTACGTCCACGGCGTGCAGTCGAACAAGCTGCCTGACGGCACGCAAGGCATTGGGCTCGCCTACCTGGGCCTGCACAACATCAATCAGATGTGGTGCGACAACGGGAAGTGCGAATGAAAGGAAACACGTGCACCAGTTGAAGCGCAGAACGAAGGTCCTGGCGGGACTCTCCGTGCTCGCCCTCATCGCCGTCGCATCGTGCGGCGACGACGACGACAACACCGCCAACACGACGACGCCCGGCTCGGTGAAGACCGAGACGACACCGGTGACCTCGGGCGCGGCGACGACCGGCGGGGCCTCCACCGCGACGACCGGCGGCGGCTCGACATCGACCAGTGGGGCGACCGGCTCCACGGAGCCGACCACGCAAGAGACGTCGCCCGGCGAACGCCATGTCACGAAGGATGAGGGCAAGCCGGTCAAGGGCGGCACGCTGCGCTACGGCACCGATTCCGACAGCGCCAATCCGTGGGCGCCCTACCGGGTCAGTTGCGCGACATCGTGCTATGTGCCGTTGTCGATCGTCTCTGACGCGCTGTTCGACCTCAACGACAAGGGTGAGCCGGTTCCGCTTTTGGCCGAATCGATCGACCACAATGCCGACTACACCGAGTGGACGATGAAGATCCGCGACGGGATCAAGTTTCAGGACGGCACGCCGCTCGACGGCGCAGCGGTCAAGTTCAACATCGACACCTGTCGGGCGTCGGCGCTGACCGGCGCCGCCTACGCGCCGATCGGCAGCGTCACCGCCGACGGCCAGACGGTGACGCTCACCATGCAGGGTGGCCCGTGGGTCGCGCCGCTGCCGCTCTTCACCTTCCAGGCCCAGTGCGGCTACATGTTCTCCCAGAAGTGGTTGAGCAGCCTGTCGGACGTTCCACAGCGCAACGACAAGTCGCCGGTCTACGACGCCACGCTGGCAGCCACGCCGGCCGAGGGCGATCCGGCCAAGCCTGTCGGGCTGGGCCCCTTCACGTTCGAGTCCTACACGCCTGGCAACGGCAACTCGTTCAAGGCCGTGCGCAACGAGGACTACTGGCGGGGCCCCAAGGGGATCACCGGCGAGGACCTGCCGTACCTCGACGCCGTGGAGGCCACCGTCTTCGTCGATGTCGACAGCCGCGCGAACTCCCTGCGGGGCGGCCAACTCGACGCCATGCACACCGCCAACGCCGACACCGTGGGCGAGTTCCTCGACGACGACAGCTTCGAGCTGACTTCCGGAGATCGTTTCGGAGAGACGAACTACATCCTCCTCAACGTGGCCTCCGGCGACACCGACCCCGATGGCAAGAACGCGAAGAGCCCGCTGCTCAACCTGGATTGCCGCAAGGCCCTCGCGTTTGCCATCGACAACGACCGGCTGGCCCAGGAGCTCGGCGCGGGACTCGTTCGAGTCGCCAACGGTCCGTTCCCGCCCGGCTCGATCGGCTACCTCAAGGACACGGGTTTTCCGAGCTATGACCCGGACCAGGCCAAAGCGGAGATGGACAAGTGCGTGTCCGGGGTCGGCACCGACAAGATCGAGTTCAGCTTCAACACGACCAACGACCCGTTCAACGTCGAATATGTCGGACTGATCCAGTCAATGTGGAGCGACGTCTTCGGCGACAAGGTCAAGTCGACGACGACGCCCGTCGAACAGGGCGCGTACATCGGGCTCGCGCTCACCGGGTCCTATGAGGCCCTGACCTGGCGCAACCACAGCGGTTGGGACCCGGACCTGCAGCGGCTCTGGTGGCAGAGCTCCTCGTCGGCGCCGATTGGCGGTTTGGCCCTCAATTTCGGGCGCTTCAAGGACCCCGACATGGACGCCCAGCTCAACATCCTAAAGACCAACCCCGAGCCGGCCGCCCGCAAGGCTGCCGCCGAGCAGGTCAACAAGATCTTCGGCGAGAAGGTCTACAACTGGTGGAACTCGTGGGCGCTTTGGGGGATCATCACCCAGCCGTACGTGAACGGCGTCGAGGCACACACGCTCCCCGACGGCTCCAAGGGAATCGGGCTCGCGTTCGCTGGGCGGCACCAGGTCAACCAGATGTGGTGCGACGGCGGCAAGTGCGGATGAGGTGAAGGAGGTGACCCGATGAAGGTGCTGACCCGCAGCCCGGGGATCGCCACGGGCGTCGCCGCGGTGCTCGTCCTCGTGATCGGCGGCTTCGCCGGGGTCCCCCTGATCTGGACGTTGCTGGTGGCGTTGGCGCTCGTGGTGTTGGGGGCCACGATCGTCAACGGCACCTACGTCCTGCGCCGGCTGCTGGTCGTGATCCCAACGCTGATCCTGGTCACCGCGTTCACGTTCTGGTTGCAGAACGGCCGCGGCAACAAGCACGATCTCGCCTTCATCATTCTCGGTCCCGGCGCCACGGAGGCCGGCGTCGCCCAGGTCACCAAGGAGTTCCACCTCGACGAGCCGCTGTGGAAGCGCTACTTGCTGTGGCTCAGCGACGCGCTCCACGGCGACTTGGGCCGGTCGGCGATCCGTGGCGATCAGGTGGCGTCGGCGATCGCCAAGTCGATCCCGATCTCGCTGCAGCTGATGCTGTACGCCCAGCTCCTCGCGTTGATCCTGGCGATCCCCGCCGGCGTGTACGCCGCCTACAAGGCCAACCGGCGCGGCGACCGCATCACCAGCACGGTGGCCCTCGCCGCGCTGTCGGTGCCCAACTTCGTGCTCGCGGTCGTGCTGATCCTGTTCTTCGCCATCGGGGGGATCTCGGTCTTCGGCCACCAGGTCGGCGCGGAGGTGCTGCCGGCGTCGCGCTACGTCTACTTCGGCGCCGATCCGGTGGAGCACTTCAAGAGCATGTTGTTACCGACGGTCGCGCTCGCCCTCGGACAGGCCGCGGGGTACATGCGCATCTTGAGATCGGACATGATCGCCACGCTGCAGGAGAACTTCATCACCACGGCCAAGGCCAAGGGTGTGTCGGACCGGCGGATCCTGTGGGGTCACGCCCTGCGTCCATCGTCGTTCACGCTGCTGACGGTGTTCGGCGTGCAGGCCGCCTCACTGATCGGCGGCGCCCTCATCATCGAGACGATCTTCAACCTGCCTGGCCTCGGGACCCTCCTCGGCACGGCGATCTTCCAGAAGGACTTCCTCGTCGTGCAAGGCGTGGTCGTCGTGATCGCCGTCGGCTTCGTGTTGATCAACTTCCTCGTCGACCTGCTCTACGCCGCTCTCGATCCAAGGGTGCGCCATGTCCGCGCTTGATGTTGCCGAAGTCTCGACCGAGGTCACGGCTGGCCACGGTCCCGTCGTCGAGGCCGAGGAGGTCTACAAGAAGCGAAAGCTGGGGTTCCTGTTCTGGTTCTCGGTGACCTGGATGGTGCTGCTCGTGGCCGCCGCCGTCTTCGCCAGCGTGCTGCCGCTGAAGGACCCGAACAGGACGTTCTCCGGCGTCGCCCGTGACGGACCGTCGTCGGACCACTGGTTCGGTGCCGACAACATCGGCCACGACGTGTTCAGCCGCACGATCTACGGGGCCCGCCGCTCGCTCGGCGTGTCGGCGGCCGCCACGGCGATGGGGATGTTCGTCGGCACTGCCCTGGGGATGATCGCCGGCTTCTACCGCCGCGCCCTTGACAGCACGATCTCCGCCTTCGTCAACGTGCTCCTGGCCATTCCCGGCCTGGTGTTGGCGCTGGCGCTGATCGCGTTCCTGGCCCCGCCGGACAAGGCCAGCCCGACCAAGCAGACGATCTGGGCGACGATCGCCCTGGCCATCCTCGTCGTGTCCCCGCTGGCGCGGGTGGTGCGGGCCCAGACGATCGTGTGGGCCGACCGCGACTTCGTGCTGGCGTCGCGCACGCTCGGCACGCGCAACCTGCGGATCATGACCAAGGAGATCCTGCCCAACGTGATCCCGGCGATGATCTCGATCGCCTTCCTCGTGTGGGCCACGCTGATCATCATCGAAGCCGCCTTCGCCTTCTTCGGCGTCGGTGACGTCAGCGGTGTGAGCTGGGGCATCATGATCCAGAACGGACGATCGCAGCTCGACCGGACCCCACACATGGTGCTCTTCCCGGCACTGTTCATCTTCCTCACCGTCGCCTCACTGAACTTCATCGGCGACGCCGTGCTCTCCCGCTTCAATGTGCGCGAGGCCGGGATCTGATGGCCGGCTCCGGAACCGCTCACCTGCGGGGGAACAACGGCGATCTGGTGCTCGAAGTCGAGCACCTCGTGGTCGAGTTCCCGAGCCGGCGGGGCACGGTCCACGCCGTCAGCGACATCAGCTTCGACCTCGCCGACCGCGAGACGCTCGGGTTGGTCGGCGAGTCAGGGTGCGGGAAGTCGACCACCGGCAAGGCGATCATGCGCGTGCCGCCGCCAACGTCCGGGCACGTGATCCTCGACGAGGTCGACCTGGGGACGTTGACGACCGACGAGATGCGCCAGGTGCGCGGTCAGCTGCAGATGATCTTCCAGGACGCGATCGCGTCGCTCAACCCACGGCTGGCGATCCGCGACGTCGTCGGCGAGCCGCTGGTCGTGCGCTGGTTGGACTCGTTCAAGCGCTCGCCCTGGACCCGTGCCTGGCAGTGGTACGTGCCGCGCATGCTCAAGATGTGGCGGGCGTCGTGGCTGCGTAAGGTCATCCTGCCGATCCTGTTCGTCTTCTTCGTCGGGCTCATCGTGTGGGTCGTGTCCACCGCACTCGGCGACGTCCAGGCCGACGGCCTGCGCGATGGCGGCGTCGGAGAGGTGATCGGCAACGTGATGATGATCGCGGCGCTGATCGCCGCCGCCCCGTTCATCATCTTCTTCGTCGTCACCTTGGCGATATGGATAGTCCTCACGGCGGGTCTGCCGATCGCCGCGATCCCGCGGCTGGTCCGCATCAGGCGAGCCAAGCCGGCGTTCGAGGAGCAGACGACCGCCAAGGTGCGCGAGGTGCTGTCCGACGTCGGCATCGACCCGGACGCGTCGATGGACCGCCGCCCTCACGAGTTTTCCGGAGGTCAGGCCCAGCGGATCTCGATCGCCCGCGCCCTCGTGCTCGACCCGAAGGTGATCATCTGCGACGAGCCGGTCTCCGCCCTCGACGTGTCGGTCCAGGCGCAGGTGCTCAACCTGCTCGAGGACCTCAAGCACAAGTACGGCATCTCGCTGGTCTTCATCGCCCACGACCTCGCCGTCGTGAAGAACATCTCCGATCAGGTCGTCGTGATGTACCTCGGCAAGGTCTGCGAGGTGGCCCCGCCCGACGACCTCTTCATCCACCCGTGCCACCCGTACACCGAGATCCTGATGAGCTCGATCCCGGTCACCGACCCCTCGATCGACCCCCGGGAGGCGATCACGATCCACGGCGAGCTGCCGTCACCGATCGCCCCGCCGTCGGGGTGCAGGTTCCGCACCCGCTGCCCACGCGCCGGTGACATCTGCGCGATCGAGGAGCCGGTGCTGCGGGACATGGGTGGCAGGCAGTTCGTCGCCTGCCACTTCCCGCTCGGACGGGAGCCGTCGCCCGAGGCCCGTGACGCGGAACAGGCGGATCAGGTCGTCGGCGTCGCCAGCGGAGGGTCGTGACCTGGTCCCAACGGCGGGCCGTCAATGGCCTGGGTTGAGCCGGCACCGACGCGCCAGCGCCCGGGCAAGGTCGCGATTATGCGCGCCGCGGTGGCGGTGATGGGGGAGGTCGGTTACGAGGCGGCGTCTGTGCGTGACATGGCAGCCCGAGCCGGGGTCAGCGTGGCCGCGCTCTACTACCACTTCCCGTCGAAGAGCGACCTGCTCCGGGAGTTCCTCGACGAGGCGTGGGAGGTCTCGCTGGCGCGTCTCGATCGCCGCCTGCGCCTCGCCGGCGAGGACCCGTTCGCCCGGCTCGAGGCCCTCGTCGGGACGATCATCGCCACCCAGATCCACGACGACTTCGCCAAGCTTGCCTCCAACGTCGCGCTTCGCGACTACACCCACCTGGCGCCGACGGACCGGGCGAGGATCGAGCAGAAGCGCGGCCGGATGCGGGCGATCGTCGAGGACGAGCTGGCCGCCGGCGTCGCTGCCGGCGCCTTCACCACCACCGAGCCGACGGTCACGGCGCGGGCGATCCTCGCCCTCACCGATTCGCTCGCCAAGTCGCTGTCCGCCGAGGGCCGCAACAAGGACGAGGTGATCGCGATCGTCCAGCAGATGGCTCGGGCGCTGGCGACGAGCTGAATCGCTTTGGTCGCGATCCGCCCTGGGAGTGAGCGGAGAATCGCGACCAAAGGCGGTCTGGAGGCAGAGTCAGTTCAGTAGTAGATGGAGCCTGGGGCGCCGCCGCCGCAGGCGATGCAGTCGCCGGTGATCGACACGCTGCGCGGCGAGGCGAGGAAGGCGACGACGTCGGCGACCTCGGCGGCGTCGACGATGCGGCGGATCGAATTTCGGGCCAGGCCCAGCTCGGCATCCTCCTCGGTCATGCCGCGCGACGCGGCGAGCCGGGCGATCACGCCGGGCGTCGCCTCGGTGCGGGTGAGCCCCGGGTGGACGACCGTGACGTTGATGCCGTACGGGCCGAGCTCGTCGGCGAGGTTCTTCGTCATCGCCGCCACGGCGACGTTGCGCATCGAGCCGATCACCGCGCCGGTGGTGCGGGCACCGAGGCCAGAGATGTTGATGATCCGCCCCCACCCCTGATCGATCATCAGCGGCGCCGCGGCTTGGGCGCAGCGCAGGTAGCCGAGGACCTTGACGTTCATGTCCTCCCAGAACAGCTCGCCCGTGACATCGGGCAGCTTCGGCGGCGGCGCCTGGCCGAGCGGTTTGGCGGCGCTGTTGACGAGGATGTCGACACCGCCCATCGCCTCGACCGCCGCGGCGACCAGCGCCCGCACCGAGGCGTCCTCGCCGGTGTCGACGTCGATCGGCACGACGTGCGTGCCCGTCGCCGCCGAGATCTCGTCGGCCGACTCCTCCAGCGCCGAGACCGTGCGCGCCGCCACGACGACGTCGCAGCCCTCGGCGGCGAGCGTCATCGCGACGGCCTTGCCGATTCCCTTGCTCCCGCCAGTCACGATCGCCCGCTTGCCGCTCAGTTGGAGGTCCATGCTCGCAGGCTCGCGCACGCCGGCCCGGCTACGTTCACCCCGATGAGCGAGCTTGCGAGCGAATCGTTGTTACGGTCTTTGCTCATCGGCGGATGCCTGACGGCGAGAGGGTTGAGGATGTCGACGATGTGGGAGGGTCCGCCGATGAGCGAGCTTGCGAGCGAATCGTTGTTACGGTCTTTGCTCATCGGCGGATGCCTGACGGCGAGAGGGTTGAGGATGTCGACGATGTGGGAGGGCCGCCGATGAGTGAGATCGTGCAACTGATTGGTCGGGAGATCCTGGATTCGCGGGGCAACCCGACGGTCGAGGTCGAGGTGCTGCTGGAGAGCGGGGCGCGGGGCCGGGCGGCGGTGCCGAGCGGGGCGTCGACCGGCGAGCACGAGGCCGTCGAGCTGCGCGACGGCGGTGACCGCTACGGCGGGAAGGGCGTCGCCAACGCCGTCGCGTTCGTCAACGGCGAGATCGCCGAGGAGCTGCGCGGCGCCGACGCCCTCGCCCAGCGGGTGATCGACACCGCCCTCGGTGAGCTCGACGGCACCGACAACAAGTCGCGCCTCGGGGCCAACGCCATCCTCGGCGTCAGCCTCGCCGTCGCCAAGGCCGCTGCCGACGAGCTGGAGATCCCGCTCTACCGCTACGTCGGCGGTCCCAACGCCCACGTCCTGCCGGTGCCGATGATGAACGTCGTCAACGGCGGCGTCCACGCCGACAACTCGATCGACTTCCAGGAGTTCATGATCATGCCGGTCGGGGCGGCGAGCTTCTCGGAGGCGTTGCGTTGGGGCGTCGAGACCTACCACGTGCTGAAGAAGATCCTCCACGACCGCAAGCTGTCGACGGCGGTCGGTGACGAGGGTGGCTTCGCCCCCGACCTGCCGACCAACGAGGACGCCATCCGCTTTCTGGTCGAGGCGATCGACGCCGCCGGCTACGTCCCCGGCGAGGAGATCGCGATCGCCATGGACCCGGCTGCCAGCGAGGTGTTCAAGGACGGTCGCTACCACCTCACCGGCGAGGGCAAGGTGCTCACGCCCGACGAGCTGGTCGACTACTGGACCCGGCTCGTCGACACCTACCCGATCGTCTCGATCGAGGACGGGATGGCCGAGGACGACTGGGACGGCTGGGTCGCGCTCACCGAGGCGGTCGGCAGTCGCGTCCAGCTCGTCGGCGACGACATCTTCGTCACCAACGCTCGCCGCCTGCGCCGGGGGATCGAGCGCGGCGTGGCCAACTCGGTGCTGATCAAGGTCAACCAGATCGGCAGCCTTACCGAGACCCTCGACACCGTCGAGCTGGCGACCCGTAGCGCCTATTCGTCGGTGATGAGCCACCGCAGCGGGGAGACCGAGGACACCACGATCGCCGACCTCGCCGTCGCCACCAACTGCGGCCAGATCAAGACCGGCGCGCCGGCCCGCAGCGACCGCGTCGCCAAGTACAACCAGCTGCTGCGCCTCGAAGCCGATCTCGGCGAAGCCGCCGCGTTCCGCGGCCGCGGCGCCCTGTCCGGCCGGCGGGATTGACCTGGATCCCGCCGAGCCGCCTGCCAGACTCCTGCCATGGGCGACGCGCGGACCCGGACGATCGTGCGCAAGGCGCCGCGCCCGGCCGCCGACGCCGGGCGGTCGCGGCTCGGCGACCTCACCCGCCCGATCGCCAAGGAGCAGCGGATCGCCAAGAACCGCCGCCCCGCGCTGCTGCTCGGCGCGGTCGGCGCCATCGTCGCCGGGGCGATCGCCGCCGCCCTGTTCGTGCTGCCGGTGCGCACCTGGTTCGATCAGGACCATCGGGTCGGGGCGCTGCGCGCCGACCTCGACACGTTGCAGACGGCGAACGCCCAGCTGCAGCAGGAGGTCAACGAGCTGCAGACCGACGACGGCGTCCGCGCCGCGGCCCGTGAGGAGCTCGGCTACCAGCAGCTCAACGAGCGCCGCCGGACCGTCGCCGGCTTCCCCGCCCTCCCGTCCGACCTGCCCGACGGCTGGCCCTACGGCGCCGTCGAGCAGATCCTCGCCCTGCGCGCGGCGGCGCAATCGTCCGGAGGATGACGAGGAGTGGGACGGTGAGCTTGGGCGAGCGCTGCTGCGCAGCGGCGGCGGCGAGCACGGCAGGTGAGGTGAGCAGCTTGGCTGCGAGCCGAACCCGAGTCAGACGGTCGCGGGCCGCCGGCGTTGCCGCCCTCGCAACACTGCTGCTCGCTGGCTGTGGCGGTCCGAGCAAGGACGAGGCCTCGCGGGACGCCCAGGTGTACGTGGCGACGATCCGCGACGTGTTGCGCGAGCAGCCACCGCCCGAGCCGGAGGACAAGCTGCCGGTCGTCTACATCGTCGGCATCGGGGAGAAGAAGGTCGCCGCGAAGGTCCAGGCCGAGGTCGCCGCCGCCCTCGACGACGAGGCCGAGATCCGCTTCGCCGACGAGCGCTCGGAGGCCGTGCTCGAGGACGAGGACGGCAAGCCCGTTCGCGGCGACGGTCTGCTGATCGCGATCGGTCCCGTCGCGCCGGACGTCGATCCGGTGCGGGTCGAGGTCGAGGTCTACCGCTCGGCCGCCGACTCGTCGAAGCGTGTGGTCACCGTCGGCATGCGATCCTCGCAGTGGACGGTGACGTCGGAGTCGGCGCTGTCGTCGGGGACCTCCTGAATCGCCGGCCGGTGACCGTTCGGCGCCAGGCGCTCGACGAGCGCGGCGGCGTGGACCATCGCCCACTCCACTTCACGTGGGTCGAGTGGCCACGTCGACATCGCTGCCGCCCGAAGCGCGTCGAGGCGGATGACGTCGGCTGGCTCGGCGTTGAGGCCCGACGCGCGGGCGAGGTCGACGACACCGGCGAGCTCGGTGACGGCGAGGCGGTCGAGGTCGCGGCGATGCCATTCGGCGGCGTGGTCGATCCGATGGCGGGCCACCTCGATCGGGTCGTACGGATCGGCGACATGGGCGGCGTGGCCTTCCCGGACTGACCGCAGATAGAGCACCGCCGCCGGCACCAGCAGTGCCGCCAGGACGATCAAGCTGTAGCGGATCGGGATCGCCACCGCGGTGGCGGCGACGGCACCGGCGACCCAGCCGATCTGGAAGCGGGTCTCGAAGCGGGCGAACGAGCGGGCGCGTGTGATCACCGGCGCGTGGGTCTGGACCAGTGCGTCGAAGCCCT
Source organism: uncultured Acidimicrobiia bacterium (assembly GCA_963841465.1). GTDB lineage: Bacteria > Actinomycetota > Acidimicrobiia > Acidimicrobiales > Ilumatobacteraceae > JALZMG01. The sequence goes on from CAWJCQ010000003.1 coordinate 493,550, forward strand.
GGCGGGCCACCGACGCCACGCCGCCGAGGACCAGGGACACCAGCAGCACGAGGGCGCGCGACGGCCCCAGCGCGCCGAACGCAAGCACGACCGCGAGCGCGACGAGCGCGCCCGCCGTCAGGCGGTCCTCACCGAACCGCCGCCGCAGCAGCGGAGCGATCGAGTTGCCGGCATAGGTCCCGAGGCCGTAGCTGCCGATCGCCGCGGCGTACATCCACGCCGGCTCGCTGGTGCGGCGCAAGGCGAAGGCGAGGCCGAAGACGAAGAATCCGACGGCGGCGCGGATGACGGTGAACGCCCACGCCGTGGCGACGATTGTCGGCGCGTGCAGCTCCTCGTACTCGGCGCTCGGCGCGATCACGTCGTGCGGCGTGATGCTCGGGAGGAAGAGGGACACGATGCCGGCGGCGGCGAACGACGCGCACGCGAGGGCCAGCGTCAGCGTCGGTCGGTGGGTGACGGCGAGCACGCCACCGCCGATCGCCGCGCCCGTCGCCCCGGCGATGACGTTGAGCCGGGCCAGCCGCGAGTTGGCCGCGACCAGCTGGTCGGTCTCGTCGACCAGCTCCGGCACCAGCGCCTGACGCACCACGCCGAACGCCTTGCCGCAGATGAGCAAGGCGAGGGCGAAGAAGTAGAGGGCGAGGTCGAGCAGGGTGAACGCCAGCGCCGCGGCGAAGGCGACGCGGAGGGCGAAGAGGACGACGGCGATCCAGCGGTGGCCCAGCCGGAAGCGGTCGATGACGGGACCGACGAGCGGGGCGAGCAGGGCGAATGGGGCCATGTTGATCAGCAGGTACAGCAGCACCTGCTCGCGCGACGCCTCTGGGCTCAGGCTGAAGAACAGCGAACCGGCGAGCGACACCGCGACCAGCGCGTCGGCGATGCCGGACAGGACCGTGGCCAGCGTGAAGCGGTTGAAGGCCGGTGACCACACCATCCGCGGCGGGACCCGCCGCCGCACCGCGTCGATCAAGGCCACGCCTCCATGCTGCCCCATCCGGCACGGGCGCGAATCGGCGCCGTTCCGGCAATTGTTCGCGCCGATGACAAATGCTGTCGTCGTCTCTGCGAACAGTCGCGTATTCGGCCGGGACAACCCGGCTCTGGATGGGCGTCCACCGCCTCGACCGGCGGGCGGCCCGTCCGTGCGCCGGTCGAGGTGGACGGACATGGACATCGCGTCCAATCCCCGTGCCGCTCGGTGCCGAACGTGGGCCAGGGGCGAGCCACACCGTCCGTGGCCGCCACGAGGGAAGGGAAGCACCTATGTCCGGCATGTCCCGACGGGACCTCCTCCGCGCGTCCGCTGGAGCGGCCGCAGTTGCGGTCCCGATGAGCGTCCTCAGCAGCACGGGAGCCGGCGCCAGCCGGGCCTCCCAGGCGGCGCTCGCCACCGCCGCAGCCGCCGAGACCGAGTCGGTCGTCGCCCATCACGAGCTCGGCGGCCCGGTCATGTTCTGCGTGCGCGACGTCCGCGCCGGGGAGGTCTCGATCCTCCACGGCGAGGCCGAGGTGATCGTGCGCGACCGCCAGCTCGTCGACCGCATCCTGCGCGCCGCTGGGCGCGTCGTCGCCTGATCGGAGGCCGCCCATGTCATCGCACCGCGAAGCACCCGAGATCTCCAAGGACCCGGTGGCCGACAGCACCGACGTCTACGCCTTCGTCAGCCCCGACAAGCCCGACACCGTCACCATCATCACCAACTACATCCCGCTCGAGGATCCCGCCGGCGGACCGAACTTCTTCGAGTTCGGCGACGACGTGCTCTACCGGATCAACATCGACAACGACAACGACGGCCGTCCGGAGATCGTCTACGAGTTCAGCTTCACCACGCGGAACACCACTCCGAGCTCGTTCCTCTACAACACCGGCGTCATCGAGAAGATCGACAGCACCAACTTCAACCGCAAGCAGACCTACGACGTGTGGGAGGTCCGCAAGGGCGTCCGCCGCCGGCTGGCCAACGATCTGCTGGCGCCGCCGTGCAACGTCGGGATCCGCTCCACGCCGAACTACCCGGCCCTCGCCAGCGCCGGGATCCACTCGCTCGACGGCGGCGTGCGGGTGTTCGCCGGCCAGCGCCTCGACGGCTTCTACGTCGACCTCGGGTCGATCTTCGACCTCGCCGCGCTGCGCCCGTTCCAGAACCTTCACCTCATCAAGACGGCGGCGTCGGCCGGGATCAACGCGCTGCGCTCGTTCAACGTCCACAGCCTCGCCATCCAGGTCCCGATCAGCCGCCTCGCGGCAAGCCGCAAGGCGCCGACCGACCCGCTCGCCACCGACGCCACGATCGGCGTGTGGGCCTCGGCCTACCGTCGCAAGGCCACCCTCCGCGACGGCAACCGGACGATCGGTGTCGGCCCGTACGTGCAGGTCAGCCGCCTCGGCAACCCGCTGTTCAACGAGGTCATCGTCCCGATCGGGCGCAAGGACGAGTGGAACGCCAAGGAACCGGTCCAGGATGCCGACTTCGTCCAGTACGTGAAGCAGCCGGAGCTGGGGCGCCTGCTCCCGGTGCTGTATCCGGGCGTGTTCCCGAACCTCGGTGCGCTGAAGGCCGACCGCGCCGACCTCGTGGCGATCCTGCTCACCGGCCTCCCCGCCGGGATCATCCCCGGGTTCCAGAACTTCACCGGCCCGACCTATGCCGACCAGCTGCGCCTGAACATGGCGGTCCCGCCGGCCAAGCAGCCGAACGTCAACGGCATCCTCGGCGGCGATCTCGCCGGGTTCCCGAACGGGCGCCGCGTGTTCGACGACGTCGTCACGGTCGAGCTGCGGGCGATCGCCGGGGCCACGTACCCGCTGATCGACTCGACGTTCGCGCCCGACGGTGCGGCCGGCCTGATCAACGACGGCACGCAGGTGCTCGCCGACGTGACGTACCTGAACGTGTTCCCGTACCTCGATCACCCGGTCAGCGGCTACGACGTGCTGCCGCTGAAGAACGCCGCCGTCTGATGCACCACGGCCACGACCACAGCCACGTCCGCGGCGGGGCGATGGTGCTCGACATCGGCGGGACCGTCGGGGCCCTCCACGTCGTGCTCGACGGCGGGTGGCTGGGGCGAGAGCTGTTCCTCGCCACCAGCGACCCATCCTTCACCACCCACACCGGCGTGTGGCTGCGCCACGTCGGCGGTGAGCACCTGGCGAGCGCGCTGTTCGCCGAACTTGAGGCGGGGACGTACCGGATCCTCCACGCCGACGGTTCGACTCACGCGACGGTGGACGTCGTCGGCGGCCACGTCACCGACGTTGACCTCAGCGCCGCTGCTCGGGCCGTGCCGGCGCGATGACCGTCGCCGTCCCGTCCCCGAGCACCTGGCATCGCGCCAGGCCGTGGTGCCACCACAGCAGGCCGGTCCACGCGCAGAGCACCGCGTCGAGGAGATCCTCGCGATGCTTGGCGGGACGATCCGCCAACGGCGTCGGCTCGTCCAGCAGCGCGGTGGTCGCCGGGTGCGATCGGAGGTCGATCGGCGGGTCGTCGAGGGTGGTGACCCGCCGGACGATCTCGTCGGCAGTGCGCGCTCGGATGGCGCGGAACTCGACGGGGCTGAGCGCGCGCGGCTTGCGCTTGTAGACCGGTCGCTCAAGGTCGTAGCCGAGGGCCGGGACGCCGACCAGCGCCAGGTATGGGAAGCACTCGTACAGCGAGCGCCCGCCGGCGGGCGGCCCCCCGGACCCGTCGGCGACGCGCCACCCCACGCCGGCGAGCCTCGACATGAGGGCGACGCCGGCGAGCACGTGGGCGAGGCCGAGGTTGGAGGCGTTGGCCGACACCTTCCAGCGTCCGTAGCGGCGGCCGATCTCCTTCTCGCACTCGCGCATCCCAGTCGGGTTGTCGACCACGAGTGGGGCGTCGACCATCGCGATCGCGTCGTCGCCGGCCCACGCCTCCATCCACGCCGCCGTCGGCGCCACCCCGCGGGTCCATCCGGCGTCGAGGATCCGACCGTCGAGGTCGGCGGCAACGACGCCCGTCTCGTTCGGCGGGAGCCCGTCGCGTCCCTGGCCCCACGCCAGATCGACGCCGAGGATGCGTACGCCGACACGAGGGGGGCGAGCGCCGGAGCGAAGCGGAGGCGGCGAGCTCGGAGGCGGAGGGGAGCAGCTTCGCTGCGACCCGAGCCCGCGCATGATCAGTCGAGGGCGTACTGCGCCACGACGTCGGCGTAGGAGTCGAGCGTGCGAAGCGCGTCGTCCTCGCCGGTCGGCGGGATGCCCAGCACGCAGCGGGTGAACCCGAGCGCGGTGTAGTCATCGATGACCTTGGGATCGGCGGGGCAGCCGAACACGCCGAGCTCGATCGTCGCCATGTCACGCCCGGCTTCGTCGGCCGCCGCCCGCAGGCCGTCGAGCTTGTCGGCGATGCTGCGCCGGCCGTGGATCGGCATCCACCCGTCGCAGTACTCGACGACGTGGCGGAACGTCAGCGGGCCGCCGGCGCCGCCCATCAGGATCGGCGGGTGCGGGTCGCTGACCGGCTTGGGCCAGCTCCATGCCGGCGGGAAGCTGACGTACTCACCGTCGAAGGAGGCCTCCTCCTCGGTCCATAGGGCCCGCATCGCGAGGACCTTCTCCCGGGCGATCGAGCGGCGCCGCTTGGGGTCGACGCCGTGGTCCTCCATCTCGTCTTCGTTCCAGCCGACGCCGATGCCGAGGATGAAGCGCCCGGCCGACAGCAAGTCGAGGCTGGCGATCGTCTTGGCCAGCACGATCGGATCGTGCTGGGCGACGAGCGAGATCCCGGTGCCGAGACGCAGCCGCTCGGTGACCGTGGCCGCGGCGGTCAGGGCGACATACGGATCGAGGGTGCGCCGGTACTCCTCCGGCAGCACCGGGCCGCCGGGCCATGGTGTGCGCCGGCTGGTCGGGATGTGGGTGTGCTCGGTGACCCACAGGGACTCGTAGCCGCGGTCCTCGAGCTCTCGCGCCAACTGGCCCGGGCGGATCGACAGGTCGGTCGGGAAGATCAGCGTGCCGATGTACATCGGCACGACCATAGGGCTCCGTACGCGAGAACATCCCGCCGAGCGGTTGCCGTGCGGCGCGTCAGCGGGATGCTCTGCGGTTCCCGGCCGGCCATTTCACACCTGCCCGCCGGATGGTGGACGAGCCCGGTGGCGAGTGGTGGCGCCATTTGACGCCGATCTGCGCATCCGTGGTCCGTGAATCGAAACGGGTCAGGTGGGCGGTGACCGATCCGGGACGGTCAGCCGCTCAGTCCGGAGGTGAACGCTCCGTGTGCTCGGCGAACCTCATGTTTTCCGTACCTCCTCGAAGTCACTCCTCGGTCTGTACGGCAGGCCGCATGGACCTGTCACGCCCCATGATCCCGCTCTGGTCCGGCGAGGTCAAGGGGCCGAAAGTCCTAGTGCAGCAGCGACCTCGGCAAGGATTTGCGAGCGCGGCGGCATCCCCGGCACGTGTTCGGGGGGCTGCGGGTCGGCGCGCTCGGCGATCGTCGCCCAGCGCTCGATGCAGAGGTCGAGGAAGTCCTGGTGGGGGATCACCCAGAAGCGGTCGGCGACGATCGCCTCGGCCACCGCGTCGGCGACCGACGCCGGCGTGCGGCCCTCGGCGATGGCTCGCGTCGCGTACATGCGGGGGATCTCGCCCATCGGGTCCTCGGCCGGTTTCCCGCCCAGTGTGGAGGGCCAGTTGCGGTCGGCGTCGATGATGTTCGTGTGCACCCACCCGGGGCACAGCACGCTGACGCCGATCGGCAGGCCGGCCACCTTGGCCGTGTTGAAGAGATCCTCGGTGATCGCCACGACGGCGTGCTTGGAGGCGTCGTAGGGGGCCGAGAAACCGGTCATCAGGCCGGCGATGGACGCCGTGTTGACGATGTGCCCACCGCCGACCAAGTGCGGCAGGAACGCCCGGCAGCCGTGGACGACGCCCCAGAAGTTGACGCCCATCGTCCATTCCCACGAGCTGATCGGGCCGAACCACGGATCAGACCGGGCGGCGACGCCGGCGTTGTTGCACACGACGTGGACGGCGCCGAAGTGGTCGATCGTGCGCTCGGCGAGGTCCTGCACCTCGGCCTCCTGGCTCACGTCGAGGCGCACCGCGAGCACCTCGACCCCGCGTGCTTTCAACTGCGCTGCCGCCACCGCCAGCGCGTCGTCCTGGACGTCTCCGATCACGAGATTCATCCCGGCGGCGGCGAACCGCTCGGCCAGCGCCAGCCCGATCCCGCTGCCGCCGCCCGTGACGACGGCGACCTGCCCCCTGGTCAGCTCCATCCGCCGACCGTAGCGAGCATCGGAGTGTTTCGATGCACTCGGATGCTCGGGACGGTCAGGCGGCGGTGCCCACGAGTCGGCGGATCGGCTCGCTCGCCCGGGGCGCCGGCACGGTGTGCAGTCGCACCGTCGGCCGCACCCGCAGCAGCTGGAGGCGGCCGTCGGCGTCGGCCACCCACTCGAGGTCGTGCGGGCCGTCGAAGGCCGCGGCGACCCGCGCCGCCAGCCGGCCCAGGCGGCCGAGCAAGTCGGCCGGGGGACCGCCGTCGTGATCGCCCGAGAGCACGTCACGGACGCGCGCGGCGTGATCGAGCTCGGCGATCCAGTCGCTGCCCAGCGCGCCGCGCACGACGGCCACAGGACAGGCGCGCCAACCCCCGGCATCGTCGGCGAACAGCACACCCTGCCAAGTCGCCGCGAGATGCGGCTGCAAGAGGACCGGCGTCGTCGGGTCATCGGCGCGCAGGGCGGCGATCGCGCCGAGGGCGCCATCGGCGTCATGGACCACGGTCGCCGGGTCGATGATGTCCGGCCAGCCGCGTCGGTCGGCGCCGGCGGCCGACGGTCGTACCGCCAGCGGGCGGGCGCCGTCGAGCGACGTGATCCGCCACACCTGCAGCGCGGTCGCCCGATCGTCGGTCGCCCAGTCGGTCGTGAGGACGACACCGGGCCCGACCGGCAGGCCGGCGGCACGGGCGGCGGCGAGCTTGGCGGCCTTGCGACCGACCCGCGCCACGTCGCGCGCCGCTGGGTGGTCCAGCGCGATGACGGGTGCGGGGGCGTTCATGGCGCCCATTGGGCACGACGGCTCATGTGGTGCGCGTGAAGCCGGCGTGCGGCGATGTCACCCGCGGTGCGAACTCGTTCGTCTGCTCACGGCATGGGCAGACGACGTGGCCGTGCCGGGCTTGGCGTCGTGGGGTGGATCGGGGGGGCAAGCAGGGCACGCGCGCGTCCGCTGGCGTCAGGACTGACGGATGACGGTCACGACGATTGACCACGGAGCGGTCGAGCGGCTGCTGACGGCGATCGTTGCCGCCCGCGTCGAGGGCGACGTGATCAGCGACGAGGTCCAGGCGCTCGTCCTGCGCTTGTTCGCGATGGTGGCCATGTGACTACGGACGTCGAGCGATGTCGCGCGGGTGACAGGCGGTGCTGCTACAACGTGACCAGGTTGGCTGGTGTTGCCGCGTCCACCGCCGAGACGGGTACCGACGGTCAAAGGTGGCGAAGCGCCCGCCGTGGTGGGTCTGGGGCAACGGGTGGAAACCGTGTAGTCCTCCGCGCTTGCGGGTGGCCGGGCGGGCGGTTCCTGTCAGCGCCTGGCACGCCAAGTCCGACAGCACCTCACCGGCGGTCCGGTTCTCGCGTCGCGCCCGCTCCTTCACTGCGAGGAGCACGTCATCGAGCGTCAAGGTCGTGCGCGCGCATCTGGTGCTACTGCATCACCGGCGTATGGGACCGCTGACGTTCGGGGCGGGCCGACGACTCAGATGTTGAAGCGGAACTCCATCACGTCGCCGTCCTGGGCGACGTAGTCCTTGCCCTCCACGCGGATCCGGCCGAGCTCCTTGGCCTTCGTCCACGAGCCGATCTCGAGCAGGTCGTCCCAGCGGATCACCTCGGCCCGGATGAACCCGCGCTGGAAGTCGGTGTGGATCCGTCCGGCGCACTGCGGGGCGGTCGATCCCTCGTAGAACGTCCAGGCCCGCGATTCCTTGTCACCGGTGGTCAGGAACGTGCGCAGGCCGAGCAGGTGGTAGGCGCTGCGCACCATCCGGAACAGCGCGCCCTCGCCGAGGCCGAGGCCCTCGAGCACCTCGGCTCGCGCGGCGGGATCCTCGATCGCCGCCGCCTCGGCCTCCAGCTGGACGCACATCCCGATCACCTCGACGTTCTCGCCGGCGTCGTTGAGCTCGGCGGCGACACGGGCCTCGGCGACAGCGATGTCGTCGAGCTCGTCCTCGCCGACGTTGACGACGGCCAGGACCCTCCGGTTGGTGAGCAGGAACGCCGGCGCCAGGAGCTCGCGGTCGTCGGTGGTGAGGCCGGCCCGGTAGAGCGGGCGGCCCGCAGAAAGGGCGTCGAAGGCCGCCTGGAGGGCGGCGACCTCGTCGCCCAGCGAGCGGTCGAGCTTGGCCTGGCGCGTGGCTTGGTGCAGCCGCTTCTCGACCGTCTCCAAGTCGGCCAGCGCCAGCTCCAGCTCCACGACGCGGAGGTGCTCGAGCGGGTCGGCCGGCCCGGTGATGTCGTCGTCGACGAACGCCCGCAGCACGAACACGATCGCGTCGACCTCGCGGATGTTGGCCAGGAAACGGTTGCCGAGGCCCTCGCCCTTGCTCGCTCCCTCGACCAGCCCGCCGATGTCGACGACCTGCACCGCGGCGTGCACGACGTTGCGGCTCTTCGACATCGCGGCGAGGCGGTCGAGGCGCTCGTCGGGCACCTTGGCCACGCCGATGTTCGGGTCCTTGGTGGCGAACGCGTACGGCGCGGCGAGCGCGCCACCGCCGGTGAGGGCGTTGTAGAGCGAGCTCTTCCCGGCGTTCGGGAGGCCGACCAGGCCGAAGCGTTCCATGCGGCCGACGACGCTACCGGTCGGTGCCGCTACGGTCCCGAGGGTGCGCTGGGGGCTGTCGCTGTCGTTGGCTGGTGAGCTCGCTGATCCGCGCGTGGTCGCCGACGTGGGCGGGGCAGCCGAGCTGGCCGGGTGGGACGGCGTGTTCGTGTGGGATCACCTCTGGAACGCCGGCCTGGCACCGTTCGCCGATCCATGGGTGACCCTGGCGGCGATCGCCGCGGCCACCCAACGGGTGACCATTGGGACGATCGTCGCGGCCCTGCCCCGGCGGCGGCCGCAACTCGTCGCCCAGGCGACGACGACGCTCGACCGCCTCGCCGGCGGGCGGATGGTGCTGGGAGTTGGGCTGGGCGTCGACGGCTACGGCGAGTACTCGTCGTTCGGCGAGCCGGCGGCCGACGATCGGGCCCGGGCCGCCGCCATTGACGCGGCGCTCGACGTGTTGCCGGCGATGCTCGCCGGCGAGCCGGTGCCCCAGGTCGGCGGTCGAGTGACGACCGTTCCGGGCGTGCGCCGGCCGCGCGTGCCGATCTGGGTCGCCGGGTTGGCCGGCCTGACGGCCGGCCCCCGCCGCGTCGCCCGGCACCGGCTGGAGGGGCTGGCGCTCGTCGGTGTCGAGGCATGGTCCCCGTCCGACGTCACGGACGCCCTGACCGCCGGCGGGCTCACCGCCGGCAGCCTCGACGTCGCGCTGGTCGGCGGGACCCATCCGGACCCCGACGGCGCTCGAGACGGCCGGTGCGACATGGTGCATCTCCGAGCTCGGCCCCGGTACGACGGCAGCCGCCGCCCTCTCGCTCGCCGCGACCCGGCCGTGATCACGTGTGATCTGGGCGGGATCCGTGCCACTCCACCTTCTGGGCGGGCAGCGTGACAACAGTTGTCACGCTGCCCGCCCAGTTCGTGTTCAGCCAACTGTGACGGCCGGTGCCGGGCGGCGGTCGCGCATCGTGAACGCCTCGTCCGAGACGCCGTCGCGGCGCAAGCGGGTCAGGCGGTCAAGCGCCTCCGCGACCGTTGGCACGTCACCCGCCGGCACCCACCAGCACACGAGGTAGGCCTCGTCGATCCGCTGGAACCACTCCCGGCGCCGGCGCAGGTACTCCGTGTGGCCGGTGCGGAACACGAAGTCGTGGAGCTGCTCGATCGTCTCCCACACCGACAGGTTGATGATGTCGAGCGGGTCCTCGGTGGTCTGGACGTAGCTCGACGACTGGCCACTCTCGTCGGTCAGCCGCCACACGAAACCGGGCGACGCCTCGGCGAGGGCGTTGACGTGATCCAGCGCGGCGACGAACTCGGCGGTGTCGGGGTGGTCGAGGGGCTGGTGGAGGCGGGCGACGTTGAGCTGGCCGAGGTGCCAGTCGGGATGCGTCGACTCCATCGGCGCAAGCTACCGGGCCCGGTACCGTGGCGCCGATGACGCCGGAGGAGGCCCTCGACCGGGTGATGCACTGCCTCGACCGGGCCCACGACACGGGGTTCAGGGCCAAGGCGTTCCAGCGTGCCCGCGACGTCGTGCGCATCACCGACCCCGTCGAGATCGCCGAACGGGCGGCCGCCGGCACGCTGACCAAGCTCGACGGCATCGGCGACTCCACCGCCAAGGTGATCACCGAGGCCCTCGCCGATGAGGTGCCGCACTACCTGGCCCACCTCGAGGTGACGACCCAGGTGCCGATCACGCCGGAGGGCCAGCGCTATCGCGACGCCCTGCGCGGCGACTGCCACCTCCACTCGACGTGGAGCGACGGGGGCGCCGAGATCGAGGAGATGGCGGCCACCGCCCGAGCCCTCGGCCACGAATACATGGTGCTCACCGACCACTCGGCGCGGCTGACGATCGCCCACGGCCTCGACCGGGAACGGCTCGAGCGCCAGCTCGCCGACATCGACTCGATCAACGCCGGCTTCGATGACGGGTTCCGCATCCTCACCGGGATGGAGGTCGACATCTTCGAGGACGGCACGCTCGACCTGGCCGACGATCTCCTCGCCCGCCTCGACGTCGTCGTTGCCAGCGTCCACTCGAAGCTGCGGATGGCCCGCCAGCCGATGACCGAGCGGATGGTGGTCGCCGTCGCCAACCCCCACGTCGACATCCTCGGCCACTGCACGGGGCGCATGATCGGCAGGCGCCCCCCGTCGGAGTTCGACGCCGACTACGTGTTCGCCGCGTGCAAGCAGTTCGGCACGGCGGTCGAGATCAACTGCCGGCCCGAGCGCCTCGACCCGCCACGGGAGCTGCTCGACTTGGCCATCGACTACGGCTGCTGGTTCTCGATCGACACCGACGCCCACGCCACCGGCCAGCTGGAGTGGCAGCCCCACGGCTGCGACCGAGCCGCCGAGCGGCGGGTGCCGATCGAGCGGGTGATCAACACGATGACGGCCGACGACCTCCTCGACTGGACCGAGACGGTTGGCGGGTGAACGAGCCCGCAGGGCGAGCGAACGATTCGGCACGGTCTTTGGTTCGTTGGTGCCTCCTCGGCCCCGACGGTGCAAGGTTGGCGCCTGATGCGAGGGAGCACCAATGAGCCTGGTCGGCTGATCGGCACGGGCCGCGCCGCCGACGTCTACGACCTCGGCGAGGGGCGGGTCCTGCGCCGCTACAAGCTGGTGGGATCGGGGCTCGTCGAGCGGGAGGCGCTGGTGATGCGTCACCTCGCCGAGCACGGCTTCCCGGTGCCGGCGGTGTTCGACGCCGGAGGACCGGACCTCGTCATGGCCCGCCTCGACGGCCACACGATGCTCACCGACCTCGAGCGCCGGCCGTGGCGGCTCCGGCGCCACGCCGACCTGTGGGCCGATCTCCATCGGCGATTGGCCGCCGTCCCGGTGGGCGCCCTCGCCGCCCACGGCGTGCCAGTGTGCTTCGGCGAGCCGGAGGCGATCCTCCACCTCGACTTCCACCCCGACAACATCATGCTGACGCCCGACGGGCCGGTCGTGTTCGACTGGACCAACGCCACGCTCGGGCCGGCGGCCGCCGACGTCGCCGAGTCGTGGATCGTCGGCGCCACGAGCACCGTCGACGGCGGCTTCGTGGTCACCGCGCTGACGAAGGTCATACGTGGCCGGCTGATGGATCGCTTCGTCGACGCCTGCGGCCGCGCCGACGCCATCGCGATGGTGCCGACCGTGGCCGAGTACCGCCTCGCCGACCGCAACGTCCGGCTCGAGGAGGCCGCCCGCATCCACCAGCTGGTAGCCAGCCTCCGGGCTTGAGCTATCCGAGTGTTGAAGGTGCGGTTTCGCGCCCTCCCACACTCGGATGACCTTCAACACTCGGATGGTCAGGGGGCCAACGCGGCGTAGGCGGCCAGGAGCAGGACGGCGCCGCGCACGTCGCCGACGGTGCCCTCGCCCATCTTGTTCATCGCGTAACCGAAGCTCATCCGGGCGTCGAGGTCGATCAGCGCCAACGAGCCGCCCCAGCCACCCCAGAAGCACGTCCGCTCGTTCGGGCTGAGCGGCATCTCGGGGCTCGGGAGGCCGAAGCCGATGCCGTGGCGCACCGGCACGTCGAGCACGAGATCGATGCCATTGCACTGCTCGTCGAAGACGGCGTCGATGGTCTCCTTCTCGAGGAAGCGGACGCCGTTGGCCTCGCCACCGCACGCCATCGGCGCGTGGATCTGGGCCACGGCGCGGGCGTTGCCGTGGCCGTTGGCGGCCGGGATCTCGGCCCGCCGCCACGCCGCGTCGTACGACTTCGTCGCGTCCGGCATCGGGTTGGTGAACGTCTTGAACATCACGCTGTCCGGATCGAGGTCGGGCGGGATCGGCAGCGGCGGCGGCGGGATCACCCGGGCGATGCGGTGGTCGTGCTCGGCCGCCGTCCCGATGTGGAAGTCCGCACCGAGGGGACCGGTGATGTTCTCGGCGACGAACTGCCCGAGCGTCCGACCGGTGACGCGCCGCACGATTTCGTTCTCCAGGTAGCCCTGGGTGAACGCGTGGTACCCCGAAGCCGTCCCCGGCTCCCACCACGGCGCCTGGGCGGCGAGCAGCGAGGCGATCTTGTCGTGGTCGTAGAGGTCCTCGAACGTGATCGGCTCCTGCAGGCCGGACAGGCCGGCCGTGTGGCTCAGCACGTGGCGGACCTCGATGCCGCCCTTGCCCTCGGTGGCGAACTCCGGCCACACCTTGGCCACCGGCGCGTACAGGTCAAGCTCGCCATGGTCGGCGAGCATCAGGCAGGCGAGGGCGGACACCGTCTTCGTCGTCGACCAGACGTTGACGATGGTGTCGCGCTCCCACGGCAGCGACGGTCCGGCATCGCGGTCGGCCGTGCCGCCCCATAGGTCGACGACCATCTCGCCCTCGACGGTCACGGCCACCGACGCGCCCTCGTCGTAGATGCTGTCCTTCGGCTCGAAGTTGGCCTCGAAGGCTTCCCGCACCCCGCTGAACCGCTCGTCGCACGTCCCGGAGATCGTCATGACCGGACCGTAGCGGCGAGAGCCGGCGCCCGTAGACTCGCCGCCCTATGTCGAATAGTCCGATGAAGTGTGCGCACAGAAACCGCAGGTAGTCAAGCCGAACGTGCTAGCACAGCGCTCACTCTTCGGACTACAGTGCGGCCGGTGGCTTACGAATCGCCGACAGTCGAGGCGCTGCTCGCCTCCTGGCAGCGCACCCTGCGCGCCCGGAACCGGTCGGCCCGCACCATCGGCAACTACGCCCACACGGCCCGCATGTTCACTTCCTGGTGCGACGAGCACGGCCACCCGACCGACCCGGCCCGCCAGACCGCCGGCGACGTCGAGGCGTGGCTCGTCCACCAGCTCGACCACGGCGCAGCATCGGCGTCCGTGCATCTGCGCTTCGCTTGCCTCAAGCAGTGGTTCGCCTGGCTCGTCGACGAAGAGGAGATCGCCGTCTCACCGATGGCACGACTCAAGCCGCCGAAGATGACAGCGGCGCCGGTCCCGGTGCTCATGGTCGACGACCTCCAGCGCCTCCTCGCCGACTGCGTCGGCACGCACTGGCTCGACCGCCGCGACCTCGCCATCATCCGCCTGTTCATCGACACAGGGATGCGGCTCGGCGAGCTCGCCAGGATCAAGACGGCCGAGGTCGACCTCGACCGCCGTTCCGTCATCGTGAGCGGCAAGACGGGGCCGCGGCTCGTCCCGTTCGGCACGAAGACGACCGAGGCGCTCGACCGGTACATCCGGGCCCGCGCCCGCCGGCCACAAGCCGACTCCGAGGCGCTGTGGATCGGCACCCGAGGCACCCTCGGCACGGACGGGATCGGCACCATGCTGCGCGGCCGCGGCGCCCGGATAGGCAGGCCGGGTCTGCACGCCCACCAATTCCGCCACGGATTCGCCCACCATTGGCTCGCCAACGGCGGCCAAGAGCAAGATCTCGCCCGCATCGCCGGCTGGGTGCCCGGCTCAGCCATGCTCGCCCGGTACGGCGCCTCAGCGGCCGCAGAACGGGCCCGCGACGCCCACAAGCGCATCGCGCCAGGAGACAGGCTGTGAAGGTCATCGGCAAGGTTCTGTGCGGCGAGTGCCCGCCGAAGAAGCGCCGGGTCATGGCGCGCCTGGTCGACACCCCTGACGGCCCGGCGCTCAGAGCGACCTACAGGCGTGCTCGAATTGCTGGACCCGACGTCCGATACGACGTGACTCTCGAACGCCTGGCAGAACAGTGGTCGGCCACGCCAGTAGCGAAGCTGGGATGTCCGCTGCACTCGTACCTCGCCGTCACGGTGACCTGGCTCGAGGAGATCGTCGCGGAGTACCGCCAGTCCGGACGGCCCGTTATTCGTGTCGTCGATCACCCACCCCAAAGGCGCGCCGCTGGCGGTACGGTGTAGATAACTACTTCGACCTGAAATAGTCGATCCACCACCTGCGCGCGTGCGTTCGATACGATGGCCTCGCCCCTGGTAGTTGCGTTACCGAACAGCGAGGCCATCGATGTTGCGAACGGTAGGCGAGGAGCCGACGTTGTGGGAAGCGTTGCTCCCGGCGGAGGCGTTGGTGATGCCCGCCGAGCTGGTCCGCGTCGATGCGCTGTTGGATGACGACCGCTTCTTCGAGCCGTACGCCGAGTTCTTTCACGCCACGCTGGGGCGGCCGTCGATCCCGATCGAGACGTATCTGCGGCTGATGTTCTTGAAGTACCGCTACCGGCTCGGGTTCGAGACGCTGTGTCGGGAGGTCACGGACTCGATCGGTTGGCAGCGGTTCTGTCGCATCCCGCTCGGTGGACGGGTGCCGCACCCGACGACGTTGATGAAGATCACCACCCGTTGCGGTGGGGTGGCCGTCAACGGGTTGAACGAGGCGTTGCTGGCCCGCGCCGTGGAGGCCAAGGTGTTGAGGACCAACCGGGTGCGCGCCGACACGACGGTGATCGAAGCCAACGTCGCGTATCCGTCGGACTCGTCGCTGTTGGCCAAGGGCGTCGCCAAGATGGCCAAAGCGGCCAAGAAGCTGCGGGCAATGGGATTGGCGAGGCGCACCCGGCTGGCCGACAAGACGCGTACGGTGCGCTCCCGGGCCCGCTCGATCAACGCCAACCTGCGCCGCCGCACCGACGACAAGCTCGCCGAAGTCAAGCGGATCAACACTGACCTCGCTGGGATCGCCGAGCGGGTCGCCCGGCAGGCCGACGCCGTGGTGCGCAACGCCCGCCGTAAGCTGCGCACCCTCGGTGACCAGGCGTCTGGGCTCGCTCGTGCTGCGGTGGAAGGGCTGGAGCGGACCGCCACCTTGACCCGTCGGGTCGCCGCCCAGACCCGCCAACGCCTCGCCGGCGAGACCCCGCCGGGGGCGACTCGGGTGGTGTCGTTGCACGACGCCGAGGCCCGTCCGATCGCCAAGGGACGTCTCGGCAAGCCGGTCGAGTTCGGCTACAAGGCCCAACTCGTCGACAACGAAGATGGTGTCATCGTCGACCACAACATCGAAGCCGGCAACCCGCCCGACGCACCGATGCTCGAACCGGCGATCCAACGGATCAAGCAACGCACCGGTCGAGCACCGAGGGCGGTCACCGCTGATCGTGGCTACGGCGAACAAGGCGTCGAAGACGCCGTGCGTGCCGCCGGAGTACGTCATGTCGTGCTCCCCACCAAAGGCCGACCGAACGCGACACGTCGCCAGATCGAGAACCGACGCGCCTTCAAGAAGATGGTGCGATGGCGCACCGGCTGCGAAGGCCGCATCAGCTGCGCCAAACGCGACTTCGGACTCTCCAGGACGCGGATCGACGGGCTCGCCGGCGCACGCACCTGGTGCGGTCACGGAATATTCGCCCACAACCTCGTCAAGATCAGCGGCCTGATCGACTGATCGAGCCCAACGAGATCGAGCCGGCGACCGGCGGCCCACATCGCCGACAGCCACCGCGCCACACCCGCATCAACGTCACTCACGCCCCCCGCGCCCACACACTTCTTCAGGTCGAAGTAACTAGTCCGCTCGGCCCGGCTTCGGGCGTTCGGGGAGTCGTGGCACCCCACCGTAGACACCAGGGAGGTGTCCGGTGGCTCACGCCCCCAACCCGCTGCGACAGCAGATCGGTCGCGTCGGCGCCCTCGAGTCGTGGGCCAACACGATCGACCGGCCCGCTCGGACCCGTGCCGCCCGCAACAACTCGCCGAGCTCGACCGAGTACTGGCTGAACAAGCTCGACCCCGAACGGTTCGCTGACGCCAGCGAGCAACAGAAGCTCGACGCCGCCGACGCCGCCCGCCGCGCCTACTTCGCGCGGTTGGCGCTCAAGTCCGCCAAGGCGAGGCGCCGCGGAGGTCCCGACGATGACCGGGCCGCCTGACGCGAACCGCCGGCCGGGTGGGGTCCGGCCGGCGGGCTCAAACGCTGTCGAAGGCGTTGGTGTCGACACCGAGTCTACGCGATGGGTGCGCGCCCGGGATGACGCCAGGGCCGCCCAGTTCGTGGCGCTCGTCGAGGCGACGTTCCTCGACCGTGACCCATTCCGCTGCCGATGCGAGCGCTGCTGGTGAGCCCGTCGCCGCACCCCGACTTCGACGTCGCCGAGGCGCCGCCGTGGGAGAGCCCGTCAGACAACGGCGACGCCTTCGACCTGCCGGCGTTCGAGGCGCTCGTCGCCGCCGACCCGGCCCCCGTCAACGCCGACCTGCCGGCACCGGTCGACTGGCACGCGCTGTTCACCCGGACGCTGGACGACGGAGACGACTGGCTCGTCGAGGACTTCTGGCCAGCGCGGCGAGCGATCTCCATCGTCGCCGACCGCAAAGCCGGCAAAAGCCTGCTCGTTTTCTACGTCTGCTGCTGCCTCGCCCGCGGCGTCGACCCGTGGACCCACCGCCCACGCCCGGCCGTCACCATCGCCTACTGGGACTACGAAATGACCGAGGACGACATCTACGAACGGGCGACAGAGTTCGGACTGCGACCCGACGAGCTCGACCGGTTCCGCTACTACCTGCTCCCCACAGTGCCACCGCTCGACACACCCGAAGGCGGCCGAGTCGTGCTCGACACCCTCCGACGAGACGGCGCCAAGGTCACCGTGTTCGACACGTTCGGCCGCGTCGTCAACGGCGACGAAGACCACGCCGACACCGTGCGCGCCTACTACCGCAACACCGCCGTCTACCTCAAGGCCGAAGGCATCGCCTCAGCACGCCTCGACCACACCGGCCACAGCGAGAAGACCCGGGCCCGCGGGTCGTCATCAAAGGGCGACGACATCGACGTCGCCTGGATGCTCAAACGCGGCGACGGCAACGGCGTCACCCTCGACCACCACAACGTCACCCGTCTCCGATGGGTGCCACGCACCCTCGACCTGACGCTCGTCGAAGGCCCCCCCGACTCGTACCGGCGGGCAGCGGTCAACTGGCCGGCTGGCACCGCCGAGGTCGCCATCCTCCTCGACCAGCTCGCCGTGCCCGTCGATGCGGGCAGCCGACCAGCGGGCAAGGCACTCCGCGACGCCGGCTACCGGCGGGCACAGAACGTCGTGCAGGCCGCCCAGCGCCACCGCCGAGAGAGCACTCCATGAGTCTCCGTTGCACCCTCCGTTGCACCCTCCGTTGCAACTCGCCGTTGCACCCTCCGTTGCACCCTCGTCAGAACCGCCCGTTACCTGCTGCGTTGCACCCTCCGTTGCGCTGCGTTGCACCCTCCGGCTCCCACTGCGTTGCAACACCCATCTCTAGATGGGTTGCACCGCCGGGAGTTGAGTCGAGCGGGGTGGCTGGGGGGGGTACCCCGACCACGGCGCGGCGACCACCCACCAGAGCACCCCGCCGGGAGCCTCGGAGTGAAGACTGGTACGGGGTGGGTACGGGGTGGGTCTGATTGAGGGGGGCGTTCATGATGGGGAGGATGGCCAGCGGCTATGTCTTGTCTGCCACTACTGGCGTGCCACCGTCGGACCATGCTGCGAGGCCTGCGCCATGCATCGAAGTGGATGACCATCCACTTCGCCATCCAGTCTGACGCCTGACCATCCAAAGGCGGGCGCCATGCATGCAGTGGGGTGGATGGCCATCCACTAGCGCCGCGCTCGTCAGCGTCGCTGCGCTGGCTGGCTGGACCGGTGAGACGGCCACGACCCACCCACCGTCTCACGGTGGCCTACGGCATGCTGACGGTGCCATCTACCAGGGACGATGCAGCGCTACAGCCGGAGGGGAGGGGGTGAGACGGGCTGGTGTCTCACCGGTCAGAGCACCCCGCTCCGTCGTCTCTCTCTACCAAGTGGTAGGGGCTTGCGTGGATAGGTATCCACTCCGGACGCAGTCCAGAATGGATAGCCATGCAGGGCGGGTGTCGGGTGCATGGCTATGCGGCCCAGAGTGCATGAAACGGAGCCCGCCATGCAGGAGCGTCAGGTGCTCGGGGTGCTCTGATGGGAGGGCGCCAGTCCGTCGCGTGGGTGCCCCCCCTCCCCCTGCGCCCCCCTGTGGACATCCCTGTGGACAACTGTGGTCCCATGGGTCTACGCTGGAGCGATGGCCGATGATGACGTGGTGTCTGTCCGGGAGCTGAAGGCGAACCTCGCCGACTATCTGCGCCGGGTCCGGGACGGCGAGGTGATCCACATCAGCCGCCATGGTTGGCCGTGCGCCGACCTCGGCCCGGTGGACGTGTCGAAGAAGG
Source organism: uncultured Acidimicrobiia bacterium (assembly GCA_963841465.1). Lineage (GTDB taxonomy): Bacteria > Actinomycetota > Acidimicrobiia > Acidimicrobiales > Ilumatobacteraceae > JALZMG01. The sequence continues at coordinate 512,519 of CAWJCQ010000003.1, forward strand.
TTGACCCGACGTGATGGAGGATCCGTGGTGTTGAAGATGAGAAGGAACTGGAGTCTCGACGAGGCCCAGCAGGCCGCCGCCGAAGCCCAGGCGGCCGTCGCCGAGATGGAGGCCGAGCAGTTCCGTCAGCAGCGACGTGCTGCCGGTGAGGCGCTGCGGCAGAAGAATCTCGTCGCCGAGGAGCGGCGGGTGCGGCAGGCAGCCAACAACACCTTGGTCGCCGCCGGCGAGCAGCTCGCCTTGCTCGTCGCCGGGCTGCGACACGCCGACGAGGGGACTCGGGACGAGTTCCTGGCACTCGTGGCGACCCTGGTCGCCGCTGCCGTCCCCGAGGGGACCTGATGAGCCCGTCTCCCCGGTGGCGTGACCGGGTCGACGACCTGTCCGACGAGTTCCTGGCCATTCGGGTCGGCAACGCGACGCCGACCGTCGCTCAGCAGCGCCGGGCCCGGGCGGACGCGATGCGGGCCCTTTCGCCGTCGGCTCATCGGTCACGCACTCAGGTGGTGCAGATTGCGCCGCCGACGGCGACACGATCACCGGCGGCCCCGGCGGGCGACAACTTCCACGACAGGGTCCTGACGCGTCTCGGCATCAACGTCGGACATCGCCGCCAGATCGCAGACAAGCTGCGCCGTGGCGAAGGTGTCCGTCTGGCTGACGGCGCCGAGATCACACCGACCAGTGGCGGGATCCTGGTGAGACGACGGCCCCCGAGCGGGTGGCGCACGACGACGGCCCCCTTGCCCGCCGAAGGCGTTACCGGCACCCCAACCGGGAGGTTGAGTATGGCCTCGAGCAATCCTCGCGTCGAGCGCACCGAAGAAGTCCGCCACCAAGTCGGCGTTGCGTGACGCCGGGCGACCCGACCGCGACACCGAATCCCGGTGCAGGCGCACAGCCCGAACGTGCTGACGCCGCTCGATAACTCGCAAAGTCAGCCGTAAGGAGCACGCGATGGCAACCGTCGGCGACACGCTCCGGCTGACCGTGGACGTCGTGTCCGGTCAGGCGACGTCGTTCAAGTCGTTCCTGTCCGGGATGAAATCGGATTTGGCCGGGGCGGAGGGCGCGCTCGCCAAAACCAAAGTGGTCGCCGGGAACGCGCTCTCTTTCGTGCAGGAGAACGCTGTTGCCTTAGCCCTCGGGGCGGGCGCTGCGCTCGGTGGGTTCGCTGTGAAGTCGGTCGACGCCTTTCAAGAGACGGCGCTCGGCGCTGGCCATCTCCGTGACGCCTTGGGATTGTCGGCCGAGGAGGCGTCGCGCTGGCAGGAGGTTGCCGGTGACCTCGGGATCGGCACCGACAAGTTGGCGACGTCGTTCGGTCGGATGGAGAAGACGCTCGGGGCGACGCCGGAGGTGTTCAAGGATCTCGGTGTGTCGATCGCCCATGCCAAGGATGGCACGGTCGACGCGAACGGCACGTTTCTTAACGTCATCCAAACCTTGCATGACATCAAGGATCCGGCGGAGCGGGCGGCGGCCGCGAACAAGCTGCTCGGCAAATCCTGGCAGGACTCGGCCGAGCTGATCGAGTTGGGCGCGGTCGGTGTCAGGCAGCGGCTCGCCGAGGTCGAGAGTCAGAAGATCATGTCTGACGACAAGATCGCCGCGGCCTACAGGTTCCGCGACGCATTGGACGACCTCCACGACAAAGCCGAGGACCTGGGGATCGCCGTGGGCGGCGAGCTGGCGCCGGCCCTGACGGAGGCCGCCGGCGCGTTGGATCAGGTCATCGGCCCGGCGGAGTCCGCGGTGGGGGCGCTGTCGAAGCTGCTGCAGCTACCGGGAAAGATCCCGATCATCGGGTATTTGGCGGGCAACCCGATTCAGGCGGCGATCGGCATCCTCGGCAAGTACCAGGACGTGTGGCACACCTTGTTTGGCGGCGGCGGCGAGGACATCCACGCGTTCAACAAGCGGGTGGCAGAGTTCGCCCAGTCCACCAAGGATGCGGTTGGCCCGACAGAGGACTGGATTGCGTCGCTGAAGCGGTCGATTGCGACTGCCGATCCGGCGTCCCGTGAATATGCGTCGCTCAAGGCGGCGCTGGATGCCGCCGAGGCTGCTTACGCGGCGACGGGTGACGGTGCGGACCATGCTGCCGCCGCGGCCAAACTGGCGACGGATGCCGCGAAGGCGGACAACGAGGCGTTGAAGGCTCAGGTCGACGCTCTCGCGGCTGCCGCCGACGCCGCCGCCGGCTACGCGCAGACGTTGGGGTCGGCCGATTGGGGGAAGGCGTCGCTGGACGCCGCGGTCACGGCGAGCAAGGCGTACACCGACCAGATGTTCGGGCTGTCGGACATCGCCGCCGCGAACGAGAACGCGATCGACGCCTTCGGCGACTCGATCCGCAACGCCCACGACAAGATCGACGCTTCGACGCTGTCACTGGACTTGAACACGGAGGCGGGCCGCAAGCAACACGACGCGATCAAGGACATCGCCCATTCGTTGGACTCCCAGTTTGCTGCCGCCTACAAGGCTGCGAACGGCAACCTGGACACGTTCCGCGCCAAGGCGGACACGATCTCGAACAACACCCTGAAGCGGTTGCAGTCCGAGTTCGGGCTGTCCGATCAGCAGGTGGACCTGCTGCGCGAGTCGCTTGGGTTGACGGCGAAGGATTGGGAGGCCCGGTTCACGATGGCGGGCACCGAGGAGGCCCGGGTCAAGGTCGGGTTGCTGCAATCGTCGATCGCGTCGTTGCCGAAGGACGTGCAGGCGAGGGTGACGCAGGAGATCATCAAGGGGGACTATGTCGGCGCCCTCCGCGACATCCAGGCCTATTACAACAACCATCCGCTGTCCGTCCAGGTGAACGCGGTGCAGGCCGGCACCATCCGGAACCCGGCGCACGCCGCCGGTGGCATGGTCGGATGGAATGAGCCGGTGTCGTTGGTCGGTGAGCAGGGGCCGGAGCTGGTGTCGTTGCCCGCGGGGTCGCTGGTGCACACGGCGGCGGAGACAGCCCGAATGTTGAACGGTGGCGTCGGTGTCGGCGACAGCGGTCACCGCGGCGGCGACACGTACCATGTGACGGTGCCGCCGGTGATCGACGGCCGTGACTTGATGCGCCAGCTGCAACAGTTCGCCAAGTACAACGGGCGCCAGGGGATCGGCCGGCGATGAGTGAGTCGCTGATCTACGGCGGTGGGGTGGCCGCCGGCATCGGCCCGGACCCGCAGACCGGGGAGCGGTCGCCGGTCGTCGTCTTCGACTTGCCGACCGGCGGCGAAGCGTATGTCGCGCTCACCCCGGAGCAGGCCGACCGGCTCGCCGACGACCTGCGTTGCGCCGCCCTCGAAGTGCGCAACGGGCTCTAGCTGCGCCTCTCCGTTGGCAGCGGCACGGAGGCCCGACTCGGCGAACTCATCGTCCAGGCACGGAAGCGTGGCGAACTGACGGGAGAGGGCAGACCGGAAACCTCGGGCTCGACCGACACGCGGAGGTCGTGACGGGCGTCGTCGGCACTCAAACCTTCGTGCGCGATCGATAGTTTCCCGCGGCCCCCGTTCTCTGCCGGTCCGAGCAGTCGCCCGATGCGCACCTCTAGCCGGCGCCCCGTCCTACGCCGGCCGCTGCCCGCGGCGGCGCGCGAGCTCGTCGCCGCCGACCGTGATCTTGGCGACGACGTCGGCGCCGTCTGTCGGCGACCACGCCATGTAGCGCTCGGAGGTGGCGAGCGAGCCGTGGCCGAGCAGATCCCGCACGAGCAGCAGGTTGCCTTCGGACCAGCGGGCCGCCTGCGACCCGAAGAAGTGCCGCAGCGTGTGAGTCGTCCAGCGGCGGCCACCTGACGCCCGGGTGAGCACGTCACGGATCTGGTCCCCGAGGTCCTGGCCGGCGACGTGACTGGGCCCGAGCCGACTCTTGAACACCCATCCCGATCGCAGCCCACGCAGCCGTGGCAACAGGTCCGGGTGGACCGGCACCATCCGGTCCTTGCCGCCCTTCCCGGCCCGCACGCACAGCAACGGCAGGTCCTCGTCGAGCAACAAGTCGTCGGTGTGCAAGCTGGCGATCTCCGACACCCGCAGCCCGGCCAGGGCGCCGAGCAGCAAGGCGAGCTGGATGCGCCCGGAGGCGATGCGCAGCGCCTCGGCGAGCACGTCGACCGGCACCGGCCGCGGCAGCCCCTTCGGCACCTTGACGGCGTCGGTCATGAGCGTCGGGTTCGAGTCGGTCAGGCCACGACGGCACGCCCACCGGTAGAACGCCAGCAGGTCGGAGCGGTACGCCTTCCTCGTGGCCGGCGAGTTGAGTCGGGCGAGGAAGTCGTCGACGTCTTCGCCGGCCGCCGCCCGGATCGAGGCGGGCGCCATGTGCCGCTGCCACCGGCCGAGCGACATGGAGCGCCGCTTGATCGTGTGCGGCGACAGGGACCGGCCCTGCTGGTAGGTGACGAACGCCTCGAACAGGTCAGCGTCGGTCACGATTCGTCGTTCCGCAGATACCACGGCAAGGCGGTGTAGGTCGATGGGTGGCCGCGGAGATACTCGATCACGCGAGGCCGGACGGGTGGTTCTGCGCCCGACTTGAGCCAGGCCGCGATGAACTCGGCGGTATCTGCGAACCGTTCGGCAATGTCCGGGGAGACCCCATGGTCCCACCACTGCTCGTCGAAGGCACGAAGCGCGGCTTCGCGGGCCTCGGGTCCCATCATCTGCTCGTACCCCGCCTGTAGAGCTTCCGGCCACCGGCTGTATTCGTTACACGCGAACTGTTCTTCGCGCTGCAACCAGCAGATCGGACAGTGAGTGATGTGCTCGCCGTAGGCGTCGGTGTCGGTCACTTCGTCACCGTGCAGCGTGCCTGCAGTGCCTCCAACGTGTCCGCCACGCCCTCGTACCAGTGGATGAGCGCGGCGCTGCCCTGATCGCCGCCCTTCCCGTTGCGCCGTTCGGCGCAGTCCTCGGCGCGCATCCGGTACATGTCGACGGCGAACCCGAGCGCCTCGTGCTCGTCGGCGGTCACAGGCAGCCTGGCCTTGTTCGTGGTCCTGGTCATTGGGGGATGTCCTCTCGGTTCTTACACGGCCCACAGCGCACGTCGCCCACCAGGAGGGATACCGGGGAAGGACACCGTACGCTGGTCCGCTATGTCGAAGAAGACGAAGAAGCGCAAGGCCCGGATGCGCCGCTCGAAGGCGAACCACGGCAAGCGCCCCAACCTGGGGCGGGGCTGACCCAGCTTCCTCGTCGATGACGCCGCTCCCAGCCGCGCGGCGCGACGACGTCGTCGAGCGGCTCCACGGCGTCGATGTCGCCGACCCGTACCGTTGGCTGGAGGACGGCGACAGCCCCGAGGTCCGGGCGTGGGTCGCCGCCCAGAACGCCCACACCCGCCGGGCGCTCGACGCCTGCCCCGACCGTGGGTGGTGGCACGAGCGCCTGGTCGCATTGATGCAGCAGCCGGTCGTGATGGCCGTGCAGGTCCGCGGCGATCGCCTGTTCAGCCTCGAGCGCCCCGCGTGCACCGAGCAGTTCGTGCTCACGCGGCGCTCGGCGGTCGATCCGCTGGCCGCGGCGACGGTGCTGCTCGACCCGGCCCGAGGTGTGGCCGACGCGGCCAGCGCGATCGACTGGTTCAAGGCGTCGCCCGACGGTTCGCTGGTTGCCGTCGGCACGAGCGAGGGTGGCAGCGAGGAGTCGGTGCTGCGCGTCCTCGACGCGATCGACGGCGCCGACCGCGGCGAGGCGATCCCCGACACCCGGGCGTGCAGCGTGGCGTGGGAGCCGGACGGCTCAGGTTTCGCCTACACCCGCTACCCGGCCGGCGATCGGTACCACCGCTCCGTCCACCACCACGTGCTCGGCACGCCGTGGTCCGCCGACCCGGTCGTGTGGGCCGACCACCCCGACCCCCAGGCCTGGCCGGATGTCACGATCTCGCCGGACGGGGTCTGGCTGGTCGTCCATGTGCTCGTCGGCTGGGCGCGGTACGACGTCCACGTCCTCGACCGCTCGATCGGAGTGTGGGCGACGGCGATCGCCGGGCAGGAGGTGACGACGGCGTTCGAGTTCGCCGCCGACGGGAGCTCGCTCGTCGGTGTCACCACGCTCGACGCGCCGAAGGGCCGCCTCGTGCGGGCACGGTTGACGGCGCCACAGTCGGATGGGTGGGAGACGCTGGTCCCGGAGGGCGACACCGTGCTCGGTCGCGTCGCCGTCCGTGGCGACGACGTGCTCGTGGTGAGCACGTCGCGTGCGGTCGACCGCGTCTGGCGGTTCGACCCGGATGGACGCCAACGCGGCGCGGTCGATGGGCTCGGTGACGTGATCGCCGTCAGCGGCCTGAGCGCCGACCGCGCCACGGGCGACGCGTTCGCGGTGGTCGACTCGTTCGGCGCGCCGACCTCGCTGTTTCGGATCCCAGCCGGCTCATCGACCGCCGTCGCCTGGACGTCGGGGGAGGTCCCCGGCGACGGCGTGGTGCCGGCGATGCGGGTCAGTCAGCTCAGCTATCCCTCGCTCGACGGCACACCGATCGGCCTGTTCCTGATCCACCGTGACGACGTGACGCCCGGTCCGGAGGTCCCGGCGATCCTCAACGGCTACGGCGGGTTCGCCATCGCCGAGACGCCGGTGTGGTCGCCGCAGATCGCCGCCTGGTGCGCGGCCGGCGGCACCTACGCGATCGCCGGCCTGCGCGGCGGCATCGAGGAGGGCGAGGCGTGGCACTACGCCGGGCGCCGCGCCCGCAAGCAGAACGTATTCGACGATTTCCACACCGGCGCCGACTGGGTGGTGGCGACCGGGATCGTGGCGCGGGACCGGCTCGCCGTGCTCGGACGCTCCAACGGCGGGCTGCTCGTCGGGGTGGCGATGACCCAGCGACCGGACCTGTGCCGGGCGGTGTGGTGCGGTGTGCCGCTGCTCGACATGGTCCGCTTCCCCCAGTTCCTCATCGCTCGGCTGTGGACCGACGAGTACGGCGACCCCGACGTCGCCGAGGAGTTCGGCTGGCTGTACGCGTATTCGCCCTACCACCACGTGACCGACGGCACCTGCTACCCGGCGACGCTGTTCTCGACGGCCGAGGGAGACACGCGGGTCGACCCGCTGCATGCGCGCAAGATGGCGGCCCGCGTCCAGGCCGCCTCGTCGTGCCAGCTCGAGCGGCCGATCCTGCTGTTCCAGGAGGAGCGGGCTGGCCATGGCGTCGGCAAGCCGGTCACCAAGCGCGCCGACGAGCTGGCCGACGGGCTCACGTTCCTCGCCTGGCAGCTCGGGCTGGACGTCCCGTCGTGACGGCCCGGGCCGAGTGGCTCGTGATCGGCGGACCGTCCGCTCCGTGGGAGCGCCTTGGCCTCACCGTTGTCGACGGCGTGGTGCCGCTGTTCGGCACCGGCCTGCGCTTCGACCCGTCGGCGCCTTCCGGGATCGCCGGCTGGGCGTTGTCCGGCATCGACGAATCGGTCACCGAAATCGACGGCCTTGCCACCGACGTGGTGTCACCGGGGCCGCCGGTGCTGGTCGAGCACGCGTGCGGGGCGATCGGGCTCGACCACGTCGTCGTCACCACCGACGCCCTCGAGCGCACGTGCGGCGCGATCGAGGCGGCGACGGGCGCCCCGTTGCGCCGGGTGCGCGAGGCAGGCGAGATCCGCCAGGGCTTCCACCGCCTCGGCGGCGGCGGCCTGATCGTCGAGGTCGTCGAGCGCGCCGGGCTGCCGGTGGCGCCGGCGTGGTTCTGGGGACTGGTCATCAACGTCGAGGACCTCGACGCCGCCGCCGCGCGCCTCGGGCCCGACGGCATCGGCGCCGTCACGTCCGCGGTCCAGCCCGGCCGGCGGATCGCCACCGTCCGCGGCGAGCTCGGCCTCGGCGTCCCCGTCGCGCTCATGACGCCATGACGTCCTCGATGGAGCCCGTCCGAGGCGTCCTCGGACAGCTCCCGGCACCGGAAGCAGCCGCCGCCCGGCCCCGGCCGCGGCGGGCGGCCCTCGACGGTGAGCTCGATCATCCGCTCGACGGCATCGAGCGTGCGACGCAGCGATGTGCGCAGCATCGCCTCGGTGACCTGGTCGACCACCGCCTCGCCGGCCTCGAGTGAGAACGAGGCGACCGCGCGCGGCGGGACCTCGCGCACCAGCGTCTCGACGAGCGCGTAGAAGCGCAGGTCCTCCCGGTGGCGGTGGTGGATCCGCCCCGACTTCAGGTCGACGAGGACCTTGCGGCTCTCGTGACCGGCGGACCGGCCGATGACGATGTCGGCCTTCGCCCGGAGCAGGATCGGACCGTCGACCGGCCAGCGGACCTGGGCCTCGGTCACGGGGTGCCACGTGGCCCGCAGTGGTGGGAAGCAGTCGACGAACTGGGTGACCCGCACCGTCGCTCGACCGCGCAGGTCGGCGGCGTCGCCTGGCGAGAGCGCGGCGACCCAGTCGCCGAACGAGCTCTCGTCGTCGGCCAGCCGGGCCAGCGCGTCCTCCACCACTTCGCCCGGTGTCGGCTCGCCGCGCCAGTTCAGGTGCAGCTCGATCGCCTTGTGGGCGACCTTGCCGCAGGCCATCGCCGGCGTCCACGCGAACGGGACCTGCTCGACGAAGTGCGCCTCGCACGCCAGTACTTGGGCCACGTTGAACTTGTTCACGGCGAGCGAGCCCGCGCCGAGCCGCTCGGCCAGCTCGGCGAGAGCCTCGGTGGCGTCGGCGCGCAGCCCGGCGACGAACTCGCGGTCGAACACCAACGGCGGATCCTCGGTGCGCCGGAGCGCCTGGAGTGTGCGTTGCTGCGCGGGGGTGAGCACGATCGGGACCGTACACACGGGGTGTGACACCCAAGCGGACCCCCCCGGCTCGCTCGCGCACCCCTCGTTCATGATCGTCGCATGGAACCTTCCACCGCCGCCGGCTTCGCCCACGCCGCGCGCACCCTCACGGCCGAAGCCCGCCGCCGCGGGCTGGTCGCTCCCAGCTACCGCTGCCCCCCCGGCGTGGTCGGCGCCGACCGCACACTGCGGCGACGACCAGGTGGCGCCGTCGTCGCGGTGCGCATCCGCGGCCGTCCGTGGCCGGCGGTGCTCGCCGACATGATCGAGGGCGTCATCGTCGCCAATGGGCTCACCCCGCCGCTGGCGACCCGCGTGCGCACCGAGCTGTGGGAGATCGTCGCGGGAGCGTCCGATGCCCGCGTGGCGTGAGGGTGGCGGCGGCGAAGAGCCGTTTGTGTCACCGCATACGTCCCCGGGGACTCCTGCGGTGACACAAAGCGCTCGGCTGCGGGCAGGACTCGGGCTGCTAGTGGCCGACGGCCACGCGCAGCGACTCGCGCAGGGATCCCATCGTCGCGATCACCGCCGAAGGTTCGTACCCGCAGTGGGCCATGCAGTTCTCGCACCTGGGGTCACGGCCCCGCCCGTACGCGTCCCAGTCCGTCGTGTCGACGAGCTCCTGGTAGGTGTCGGTGTACCCGTCGCTCATCAGGTAGCAGGGGCGCTGCCAGCCGAACACCGAGTAGCTGGGGATCCCCCACGGCGTGCACTGGAAGTCGACCTTGCCTTCGAGGAAGTCGAGGAACAGCGGCGAGTGGTTCAACCGCCAGCGCTTGCGTCGACCGTCGGCGAAGGCGTTGCGGAACAGGGCGCGGGTCTGGTCGGTGGGCAGGAAGTGCTCCTGGTCCGGCGCCTTCTCGTAGGCGTAGCCCGGCGAGATCATCATCGCGTCGACCTTCAGCTCGTCGTTGAGGAAGTCGAGGACCTCGCGCACGCTCTCGGGCGTGTCGGTGTTGAAGAAGGTCGTGTTCGTGGTCACGCGGAAGCCGCGGGCCTTGGCCTCGCGGACCGCCGCGACCGCCTCATCGAAGACCCCCTCGCGGTCGACGGCCTGGTCGTGGCGCTCGCGGAGGCCGTCGATGTGGATGGCCAAGGACAGGTAGGGCGAGGGCTCGAAGAGGTGCAGCTTGCGCCGCAGCAGGACGGCGTTGGTGCACAGGTAGACGAACCGCTTGCGGCGGATCAGCTGGCGCACCATCTCGTCGATGTCCGGGTGGAGCAACGGCTCGCCGCCGGCGATGGAGACCATCGGGGCGCCGCACTCCTCCATCGCCGCCACGGCCTGCTCCACGCTGACGCGCCGGCGCAGGACCTCCGTGGGGTGCTGGATCTTGCCGCACCCGGGGCAGGCCAGGTTGCAGGAGAACAGCGGCTCGAGCTCGACGAGCAGCGGGAACCGCGTGCGCCGGCGCAGCTTGTTCTTCATCAGGTACAGCCCGACGCGGGCTGTCTGGCGCAGGGGGATCGCCATCGCGTCACCTCACTTCCATGGGGAGCGGGAACGTCACCGTCTCGCGCTGCGTCTCGCGCTCCTCGACCGAGACGGGGCCGAGGCTCCGCAGGCCCTCGACGATCTCTTGGACCTTGGACTCCGGCGCCGACGCGCCTGCCGTGATCCCCACCGCGTCAACTCCCTCGAGCCACCCCAACTGCACGTCGCCCCAGCCGTCGACGAGGTGGGCGGGCGTCCCGGCGCGCTCGGCGACCTCCGTCAGCCGCCGCGAGTTCGACGAGTTGCTCGAGCCCACCACGAGCACGACGTCGACGTCCGGCGCGAGCGCGGCGACGGCCTCCTGGCGGTTCTGGGTGGCATAGCAGATGTCGTCGCGCCGCGGCCCGACGATGGCGGGGAACCGCCGGCGAAGGTGGTCGACGAGGTCGTCCACCTCGTCCACGGCCAGCGTCGTCTGGGTGAGGAACGCGATGCGCGCGGGATCGGCGACGTCCAGGCGATCGATGTCCTCGTGGCGGGCGACGACGTTGATCGCCGCCCGCGCCTCGCCGAGCGTGCCGACGACCTCTTCGTGGTCATCGTGGCCGATGAGCACGATCTGGCGGCCCTCGGCGGCGAATCGTCGGGCCTCGGTGTGGACCTTGGCGACCAGCGGGCAGGTCGCGTCGATGACCCGCAGCCGTCGCGCCTCCGCCTCGCGGCGAACCTCCGGGGCGACGCCGTGGGCGGCGAGGACGAGCACCGCGCCATCCGGGACCGCGTCGACCTCTTGCACGAAGACCGCCCCGCGCCGCTCGAGGCCTCCCACGACATGGGTGTTGTGCACGATCTGGCGGCGCACGTAGATGGGCGGGCCATAGCGGTCGAGTGCCAGTTCGACGATGTCGATGGCTCGCTCCACGCCGGCGCAGAACGATCGTGGGCTGGCGAGCACGGCACGCCGGGCGTGGGCGGCGGCAGCCCATCGTTCGAGCACCGGGACGACGTCACGCAGGCGGGCGGCGGCGCCGCGCAGGCGGTGCAGCGTGCCCGCCGTCCACAGCTCGTGCGTCTGAGTGTCGGCGACGACCCGGATCACGGCCAACGGGCGCCCAGCATCGGCCGCACGCACACCGGCGGCGAGCCACGCCGACTCCATGTCCACAGCCAAGGCTCCATCCCGAGCGAGGGCGGCGCGGCGGGCGCCGATCACCGCTCGCGTCGTGCTGACGAGCGGCCCGGCGCGCGCCGGGATGCCGGCGGCGGCGAGCTCGGCGACGAGCAGCGGGGCGTGCGCCAGGGCGATCGTGGCCTCGCCGGCGGTCGACCGCAGCTCGTCGGCGACGAGGATGTCGCCGGGGACGAGGTCGTCGGCGAGGCCACCGCAGACGCCGACGATCGCAACCGGCCCGGACACGCCGCCGTCGGCGACGACGCGGCCGGCGGCCCGGCCGGCGCGCGCCCGCCCGACGCCAGTGCGCCGGACGCGGGCGCTCGCAGCGCCCCGCGACACCGCGGCCGCCTCGATGCGCATCGGCGCCAGGATCAGCAGGGTCACTGGCGCACCATCGAGTGGAACGTACCGACGTACCGACCCAGCGCGGTGACGGGGAAGACGAGCCGGTAGAGGTGGTAGTTGATATAGAAGTCGCCGGGGAACCCGGTGCCGGTGAAGGAGGGCTCGTCCCACGAACCGTCGTCGCGCTGGTGCTCGACGAGCCACACCACGCCACGACGGGTCGACTCGTCGTCGAGCCCGGCGGCGATGCGGGCGAGCAGCGCCCACGCCGTCTGCGACGGGGTCGAGGCGCCGCGTCCGCGCCACGCCGGGTCGTCGTAGGAGCGCAGGTCCTCGCCCCAGCCGCCGTCGGCGTTCTGCACCGCGGCGAGCCACCGCAGGGCCCGTACGATGCGCGCATCCGACGGCGACACCCCGGCCGCGACGAGGGCCGGCACCGCCGCGCCGGTGCCGTACACGTGGTTGGCACCCCATCGGCCGAACCACGATCCGTCGGGTTCCTGCGCGGCGGTCAGCCAGCGTACGCCGCGGTCGATGGCGCCGTCGTCGACACCGGCGCAACCGGCGCGGCGCAAGTGGGCGAGCATCTCGACCACATGGGCGGTGACGTCGGCGGAGGGCGGATCGGTGACCTCGCCGAAGTCGCAGAACGGCAGCGCTGCCGGCAGGCGGGTGTCGTTGTCGGCGTCGAACGCGGCCCAGCCGCCGCGGCGACACTCCATCCCCTCGATCCAGCGCGCGCCACGGCTCACCGCGGCGTCGATCCGTGCAGGGTCGACAGCCCGGGTCCGGTCGAGCGCCAGCACCACCTCGGCGGTGTCGTCGACGTCGGGGTAGCCGTCGTTGTCGAACTCGAACGCCCAGCCACCCGGCGCCAACCCGGGCCGCTTGACGCTCCAGTCGCCGGGCACGTCGATCTCCTCGGCCGCCAGCCATCGGGTGGCCGCCCCCAGTCGAGGGTCCGTGGGGTCGACGCCAGCATCGACGAGTGCGATGACGGCCAGCGCGGTGTCCCACACGGGTGACTGGCAGGCCTCCAGTTGGCGCACGGTGCGATCTGGATCCCACACCGAGAAGCGCTCGAGGCCGTCGAGCGCGGCGCGCATCACCGGGTGCTCCAACGGGTACCCGAGCACGCTGAGCGCGATCGCCGAGTAGACCCACGGTGGCTGGATCCCGCCCCAGCTGCCGTCGGCTTCCTGACGCTCGACGATCCACCGCTCGGCCCGCCGTTCGGCCCGCCGGCGGAGGGGGCGCAGTGGATGGCGCTGGTAGCGGCGCAGCCAGCGGTCGAGGACCTGGAAGGCGTGGCCGATGCGGTCGCCCGGCCGGGCATCGAGCTCCGGCCGCCTCGCGCCCGTGCGCAGCTCGTCGAGGGTGACGGCCATTGGGCGGACCGGGCGGCGGCTCCCGACGATCGTCAGCGGGACGATCGTCTGGCGGGCCCAGCAGGCGAAGTCGTAGACGTTCAACGGGGCCCGCCGCGGGAGCAGGGTCACCTCGGGCGGGAGCACCGGCAGGTCGTCCCAGGACCACAGCCCGAACAGCGCCATCCAGATGCGGGTGAACACCCTCGACCGCTCAAGCCCCCCGGCGCCACGCACGAACGCCCGGGCGGCGGCCATGTGGGCGGCGTCGACGTCGTCGCCGGCCAGCTTCAGTGCCCAGTAGGCCTCGACCGTCGTCGACAGGTCGGGCGGGCCGCCGAAGAAGTTGGCCCAGGTGCCGTCGTCGCGCTGGTGGCCGCGGATCCACGCCGCCGCGCCTGCGGTGATCTCCGGGTCGCTGACGCCGAGGAACTCGCGCAGGAAGAGATCCTCGGCGTCCATCGTCACGTTGGTCTCCAGCGTCCCCTTCCACCAGCCCTCCTCCTGGGCGGCGAGCAGGGCGGCCACGGCGCGCCCGAGGCAGGCACGAGCATCGGCGGTGCTCGGCTGCAGGCGGACGGCCTCGACGGACATTCAGTAGGTCCTGTGGACGATGAATCGGGCGAGCTCTTCGAGCTCGACGGTGGCTGCCGGTACGAGCGGGGTCGAGCGCAGTGCCGCGAGCGCCCGCTCGAGATGGTCCCGGGCCAAGGCGTCGACCTGGGCGCGGATGCCGTGGGCTTCGAGCTCCGCCGCCAGCCGGTCGACCGACTCGTCGGTCATTTCGGCGGCGAAGGCGCGGCGCACCTCCGTCGCCAGCGCGCCGCCCGCGGCGAGCGCCAGGGCCACCGGCATCGACTTCTTTCGCGATCGGAGGTCACTGCCGACCGGCTTGCCGGTGACGGATGGGTCGCCCCACACGCCCAGCACGTCGTCGACCGCTTGGAACGACAGCCCGAGCTCGGCGCCGAATCGCTCGAGCGCCGCGGTCGTCTCCTCGTCGGCGCCGCCGAGCACGGCGCCGATCGCTGTCGACTGCGCCAGCAGGGCGCCGGTCTTGTTCGCCGCCATCGCCAGGCATTGGGCCTGGGTCACGTCGTCGGACCGGTCGAGAGCGCTGTCCTGGGCCTGACCGGCGATCATCGCCGCGGTGCCAGCGGTCAGGCGGCGGGCGGCGCCGACGTGCCGCGGGCCGGGGTCGCCGAGCAAGACGTCGTAGGCCAGCGTCTGCAGCGCGTCGCCGACGATGATCGCGTCGGCGACGCCGAAGACGTCCCACACCGTGCGGCGGTGCCGACGCAGCCGGTCGCCGTCCATGATGTCGTCGTGGATCAGCGAGAAGTTGTGGATCAGCTCGAGCGCGACGGCGCCGGGGATCGCCGTCTCGGCGTCGCCGCCGGTGGCCTCGGCGCTGAGCACCACCAGCGCCGGGCGGACCCGCTTGCCGTTGTTGGCGGCCGTCGGCGTGCCGTCGACGTCGACCCACCCGAAGTGGAACTCCGCTGGGGTCCGCAGCTGCGGGTCGAGCTGGCCGATCACCTTGCGCAGCACCGGCTCGACCAAGCCAGTAGCGCGGGTGAGGACAGGGGGTGCGTTCATACGGCGGCTCTCCTCCAGGCGGGTCGCCTGCCGAGTGTGTCACGGGCGGCCTCGGCGGCGCTGACTCCACTGCGCACGGCGCCCTCCATCGTGGCCGGCCAATCGGTGGCCGTCCACGCTCCGGCGAGGAAGACGCCAGGCAGTTCGGTGGCGGTCGTGGTCCGATGGCGAGCGGATCCAGGCCCACCGCGGAACGTGGCCAGCGGCTCGCGGGTCACGATGGCGTGAACGACGTGGGCGCTCGTGGCGCTCGGCAAGAGCCTCGCCATCTCGGCGGTGAAGTGGGCGATCAGGTCGTCGCCCGCCCAGCCCAGGTACTCGTCGGCGGCGGACAGGGACACCGCGATCATCTGCTGGCCGGGCGTGGCGCCCGCCGTCCGGGTTCGGTCGAAGGCGAACTGGACCGGCGAGTCGAGGCCGGCGATGAACGGCTCGGTCATCACCGCGCGGTCGTAGAGCAGGTGGACGTTGACGATCGCCGACCGGCCGAGCTCCGACGGGCGCACGTGCGGGCCAAGGGCCCCGGGCGGCAGCAGTCGCTCGACGGCGTGGTGGGGCACGGCGACGATGACGGCGTCGGCGGCAACGACCTCGCCGTCCACGACGACCTCTGGCTGGCCGTGAGACTCGCTGCGCACCGACGTCACCCGCGCGCCGACGCGCACATCCGCCCCGGCGTCGGCGAGGACGGCTGCGGCGGGATCGGCGTGCAGCTCCGACAACGGGACCCTCGACCAGCCGATGTCGCCGCCGTCGCTGGTGTCGAGGAGACCGGTCCGGAACACCTTTGCGGCGAGGAGCAGGGAGGCGTTCGCGGGGGGAAGATTGACGGTCGGCAGGCAAACGAGGCCCCAGAGGGCGCTGACCGCAGTCGCGCTGGCGCCATGGGCGGCGAGCCAGTCACCGAACGTCACCTCGTCGAGGGCCGCGTCGTCGAGGTCGAGCGCACGCAGGGAGAGCGCGGTGCGGACCACGCCGAGGCGGTCACGGGCGGACAGGTGGGCGTAGCCGGCGAGGGTCGGGGCGAGGTGCAGCGGCGAGGGGGCGCGCACTCGGCGCAGGCGGGCGATTGGTCCGCCCGGTCGATGGACGGGCACGTCCATCCTCTGCTGCAGGGCCACCTTGCCGCTCGACCCGATCCGCGCGAGGAACGCGCGGTACTCGGTGCAACAGCGCATGAACACGTGCTGGCCGTTGTCGTAGGTCAGGCCGTCGCGCGAGAACGACCACGTCGCCCCGCCCAGCCGCGGCAGCTGCTCGAACAGCCGCACGTGGGCGCCATCGTCGGCGGCGCGGATCGCCGCGGCGAGCCCGGCGAGACCGCCTCCCACAACGACGACGGAGACTCGCTCGCTCATGGCGTCAGCCCGGCCAGGCTGCGGACTGCGACCCGCAGCTTCTCCGATCCCGAGAGCGACAGCCGCCCGCGGGTGATCACGAGGGGGTCGGCGGCGATGCGCCGGAGCAGCTGGCGGTAGATGCCGGCCATCGCCGCGACGCAGGCCCGGCTGCGGCGGTCGAGGAGCGGGAGCAGCCGCAGTCCCCGTTCGTAGAACCCGTCGGCCACGGTGACCTCGTGGGTGACGAGCCGGCGCATTGCCTCGGACGGACCCGTGAGGTCGGGACTGCAGCCGAAGCGCTCGATGTCGTCCTGGGGCACGTAGCAGCGGCCCATGTCGCGGTCCTCGACAACGTCGCGCAGGATGTTCGTCAGCTGCAACGCGACGCCGAGGTCGTCGGCCAGCACCGGCGCCTCGGGGCCGGTCCAGCCGAACACGCCGAGCGACAGCCGTCCGACACTGCCGGCGACCAGCCGGCAGTACTTCTCCGTGTCGGCGGCGGTGACGTACTCCAAGCCGATCGAGTCGCGCCGGCAGCCTTCGACGATCTCGGAGAAGGCGACGATCGGGACGTCGAACACAGAGGCGGCGTGGTGCACGCCGACGAGCACGGCATCGTCCCGATCGGGCAGATCGCCGCCGGCCAGGGCGTCGACCTGGGCGTCGACGGCGGCCAGAGCGGTCAACTTGACCTCGACGGGGTCGGCGCTGTCAGCGATGTCGTCGATCCGCCGGGCCAGCGCGTACAGCGCCGACATCGCCCGGCGCTTGGCTGGTGGCAGCAGGCGGATGCCGTAGAAGAAGTTCTTCGCTTCGCGGCGGGTGATCTCCGCGCACGTGGCGTAGGCAGTCTCGACGTTCATCGTGACGGCCCGTGACGGCCGAGCAGCAGCGCGGCCATGTGCCGGACGGTGGCTTTCTTCGTAGGCGCGCACGTCCGCTCGAGCACGTCGTAGTCCGCAGCTGCGATCGCGTCGAGCGTCGCCCATCCACCGGCGACGAACCCGGCGAGGGCGAGGCGGCCGCGGCCGCGGACGAGAGCGAGCAGCGGAGGTGCCGAGCCGAGCAGCGCGGCCGCTCGCCCGCACTGGTAGTGGATGACCGCCCGCAGACCCGGGCTCGCCGAAGCCTGGAGCACGTCGCCCTCGTTACAGCCGGCCCGGGCGAGGTCGTCGGCGGGGAGGTAGATGCGACCCACCGACGCGTCCTCGCCGACGTCCTGCAGGTGCTCGATCACCTGGAGCGCGCTGCACACGTCGTCGGAGAGGGCGGCGGCCCGCTGGTCGGCCACGTCGAACACGGCGAGGACCATGCGCCCGACCGGGTTGGCCGACAGCCGGCAGTAGTCAAGGAGGTCGTCGAAGGTCGCGTAGCGGGTCTGCCACTGATCCCGCCGGTTGGCCTCGATGAGGTCGCGGCACGGACCGAGACCGATGCCGAGCCGCTGGATCGTCGGACCCAGACGGCGCACGGCGGGGTGCGTGGCGCCGCCGTGGGCGATCGCCTCGAGGTCGCCCTCGAGCCAGTCGAGCGCGGCCCGCCGGTCACCCGTGTACGAGTCGCCGACCTCGTCGACGAGCCGGGCGAACCCGTAGATCGCGATGAGGTCGGCGCGCGCTGGCCCTGGGAGCAGCCGCAGAGCCACGGGGAAGTTCTCGGTCGACCGTCGCCGGTCGAGCGCGTCGATCCCCGGCAGGCCCGCGGGCGTCGGCGGCTGCGTCGCGCGGCCCTGCTGATCCATCGCCCTCACCATGCGTACAGTAGCTAGACGGACCGGTCGCCCTCTTGTATCACCGGCTCTCATCCGGTCGACCGCGCGACGTCGTCGGCCTCGACCACGCGGGTGAAGATGTCGATCAGTGTCGTGACCACGAGCAGGCCACCGACGCGGGCTGGATCGTCATCGTCGGTGCCTACGGCGCGGCCGAGCCGCTCGACCATCCTGACGAACACCTCGACCGCGGCTTGGATGTGTGGTCCCGAGTCCTGCAGGGCCCGCCGGCCGAGCTCGAACAGCAACGGGAGCGACTCCTGCAGCCGTGTTTCGAAGCAGGCGCACTGCTGGTCGCCGCGCTCGACGTCGGCGGCGAACCCGGCCACGGTGCGATCGACCACCTCGGTGGCGGCGGCGAGGAACAGTGCGTCCTTGTCAGGGAAGTGGCGGTAGAAGGTGCCCTTGGCCACCGCTGCACCGGCGCACAGAGCACGAACGCTGACGTCCTGGTACCCACCCTGGCCGAACGCGGCGATGGCCGCGTTGACGAGCCGGGTCCGCGCCGCCGAGGCCCGCACGGGTCGGGAGCGGATCGCCTGCAGCGCGGCGACGTGGCGGTCGTCGTAGGCGAAGACGTTGCTCGAGTGCCGCTCAGGCGGCGGCAGCTCTCCTTGGCCGAGGTAGTAGTGGATCGTGCTCGCCGGCACACCCGTGATCGCCACGAGCTCCGCCAGGCGGTGACGCGCCGCGCCCGGCGGTCCCCACTCCATCGACACCGCCGGCCGCGACACCTGACCCACGCTCCCACGATGCACGAAGATCCGGGCGGCTGTCGACGTGACGGGACGGGCGAGTCCTAGCGTGACGTCATGGCCGATGACCGCCCCACGCCTGTCGTCACCGACGTCCCCGACCGCCACCGCTTCGAGATCACGGTCGACGGCAAGCTCGCCGGCTCCGCCGTGTACCACCGCCGCGGCGGCCGGGCCTACCTCGTGCACACCGAGATCGACCCTGCCTTCGAAGGCCAAGGCCTCGGCTCGGCGCTGGCACGCGGTGTGCTCGACGCCGAGCGCGCCCTCGGCGAGCCGGTGGTGCCGCTGTGCCCGTTCATGCGCAGCTACATCGATCGCCATCCCGACGACGCCGAGCTCGTCGATCAGGAGATGCTCGCCCGCATCGACGGGACCTGACCCGTAGGGTTGCGCCGCCAGGCCCGGGTGGCGGAACTGGCAGACGCGGGGGGCTTAAACCCCTCTGGAGGAGACTCCGTGCGGGTTCGAATCCCGCCCCGGGCACCGTCATCTAGCAGGCATTTTCTTCGGGTTCGGAGCCCACGAGCGTGACGAAGTTGCCTCGAGGTGCACAGAAGGTGCACCGACTGTGCAGTTCGGCGTGCCGTGTGACACATGGCGCAGGGCTCGGTGTTCCGAAAAGGCACCGGCTGGGCCTTCCGGGTCGACACCGGCTATCACGCCGGCACCGGCAAGCGGCGACAGCTGCTCAAGCAAGGGTTTCCGACGAAGAAGGCTGCGCAGGTGGCGCTCGCCGAAGTCATCAGCGGCAGCTCCAAGGGCTCGGTCGTATCGAAGACCGCCGTCCGCGTGGAGACCTTCCTCACGGACTGGCTCGAGACTGCGCGCTCACGACTCCGACCGACGACGCTTTACAGCTACGAGATGGCCGTTCACCGCATCAAGCGCTCACTCGGCCGCTACCAGCTGCAGTCGCTCACGCCGCTGCAAATCGAGAAGTTCTACGCCGACGAACTCGCCGCGGAGGGCCGCGACGGCCGCCCGCTGGCCCCCAAGACCGTCCGTAACAGCCACGTCGTGTTTACGCAAGGCGCTCGCCGACGCCGAGCGTCTCGACCTCGTGTCAAGGAACCCGGCCTCGGCCGCCCGACCTCCAACCGCGTCCCGACCCGACATGGCGACATTGGTCCACAGACGAGGTCCGTGCCTTCCTCGCGAACGTTGACGACCATCGCCTGAAGATCGCCTTCCTCCTGCTCGCGACGACGGGCTTGCGGCGGGGCGAGGTCCTCGGCTTGCGCTGGTCCGACGTCGACCTCGACGGTGCGCAACTCGCGGTGGCCAACACGAGAACCACCGCCGGCCGCAACATCGTGATGGGTGCGCCGAAGACGCCGCGCAGCCGTCGGCACGTGTACCTCGACACGCAGACGCTCTCAGCACTGCGCGACCACCGCAAGCGGCAGCGAGAAGAACGACTAGCCGCCGGGCCGGCATGGCACGACACGATCGACCTCGTCGTCCGCGACCCGATCGGACGGCCGCTCCACCCCGACACGCTGTCGCGCGAGTTCGACCGCGTCGTGCGCTCGCTCGACGTGCCACGCATCCGGCTCCACGACCTCCGCCACACCCACGCGACGCTCGCTTTAACCGCCGGGAGTTGCATCGGGTGCATCATTCGCCGAGGTGCGCGAAGCCTGTGGCACCAGGGCCTGCGACGTTATGCGTGTTGCCTGATCCGACGGTGGTGGCTCTCGCAGGCTGGCGTCGTGGCTGGTCAGAGTGACCATCCACCGGTTCGGTTGCATTCGTTGCAACGATGCGGCATCGGCTCCGAACCGGATCCGGGGAAGCGGAGAGCCGTGATGCGACAGGTGGATCTGGCGGGGGCGGCTCATCTGGTGCTGGCTGAGGGGGCGGCGCTGCTGCACCCGGAGCCGGCCGTGTTCGAGGCGATGTTGACGGGCTGGCGCCAGCAGCAGGAGAGCCGGCTGCTGGGCGTGTCGACGATCGAGGTGCGGGATCAGACGATGCGCCGGTTCCGGGTGTTCACCGGCGAGTATCCGTGGCGGTGGGGCCCTGAGGACGTGGAGGGGTGGACGGTGTCGCTGCGGTCGGCGGGTCGGTCACGTTCGACGATCCGCTCCTACCAGAACTCGCTGGCGATGTTCATGGGGTTCATCTGCGATCCCCGCTACCGCTGGGTGAACGAGTGCGAGGACCGGTTCGGGGAGCACCCGGTGCAGATCTGCCACGAGTGGAACACCGCCGACCACGTCGCCGACTATGAGGGCGGCCCGGGCCGACGCCCGTTCACCCGCGGTGAGCTTCAGGTGTTCTTCGACTACATCGACGACGCGGTCGCGACCGCGCAGCGACACGGCCGCAAGGGTGCGGTGGCGGCGTGGCGGGACGCCACGATGTTCAAGGTGACCTACGCGTGGGGGCTGCGGCGCCGGGAGGTGACGATGCTCGACACCGTCGACTTCACCGCCAACCCGGCCGCCCCCGAGCTGGGCCGGTTCGGGATGTTGGCAGTCCGCTACGGCAAGGCGATGCGCGGCTCGCCACCGCGGCGACGCAACGTGGCGTCGGTGATGCCGTGGGCGGTGCGGGCGCTGGAGGAGTATCTGGCCGAGGTCCGTCCGTGCTATCGGCCGGGGAACCGGACGGTGTTGTGGTTGACGGAGCGGGGCGAGCGGATCAGCGTCGGCCACGTGAACGACCGGTTCATGGCCTGGCGCGACGGCGCCGGCCTGCCCGTCGAGCTCAGCCCGCACTGTCTTCGCCACTCCTATGTCAGCCACCTCGTCGAGGACGGCGTCGATCCGTTGTTCGTCCAGCAACAGGTTGGGCACTCGCACGCGGCGACCACCGCCATCTACACCTCGGTGACCACCGACTACCGCAACCGGGTGCTGCGGGCGGCGCTCGAGAAGGCGTTCAGCGACACGGCGGAGGCCGCGCGATGAAGGGTCGGGTGACGACCTATCAGTGGCATCTGCGCCAGCTGATGGCCGACCGGGGGATGTTCGCTACCACCGATCTGGTGGCGCCGCTGGCCGAGCGGGGCGTGTCGCTGTCGCGAGAGCAGGTCTACCGGCTCGTCGTCGGGACCCCGGAACGGTTGAGCCTGCCGACCTTGACGGCGCTGTGCGACATCCTGGCGTGCACACCGAACGATCTGATCGAGGTGGCCGCCGAGCCGGGACGGCTGCGCAAGGCTGCCGGCGCCAAGTCGGCGACCACGCCGCTCGGTGGCCGCCGCCCGGTGCGAGCCCGCATCGTCGAGGACCCCGAGCGCTGACATGGCCGACACGTCGACGCTCGAGGCGGCAGCCGACGGGCTGACGTGTGGCTGCTGCGGCCGGGTCCGTCCGCTCACCCGGCGCGGTGCCGACGGCCGGCCGGCCCTGTGCACCACCTGCTACGTGCAGCCCGAGCGGCGCTGCGGTCGCTGCGGTCGAGTCGATGAGATCGCCATCCGGGCCACCGCCGCCACCACCGACATCTGCGTGAACTGCTACCGGCCTCCCGTCGCCGTCTGTGACCGCTGCGGCCGGAACCGGCCGTGCTTCCACGTCGCCGAAGGTCGGCCGATCTGCGCCACCTGCTGCCCTCGTGTCGACGCCGAGTGCGCGCACTGCGGTGAGCTCCGCCCCCCGACGGCCCGTTGGGCCGAAGGCCCGGTCTGTGAACGGTGCTACCGGGCCGCGCTCGACACGCCGCGGACGTTGCGATCGCTGCAGCCGTGAGCGGCGACTGGTGTCGCCTCCCGGACCGGGCGCGACGCGCTGCTGTGACTGTGCCGGGCTCGCCGCCGCGCCGGCCTGCTCGCAGTGCGGCCGTGAGGACCGGCTGTTCGAACGGGGCCGGTGCGCTTACTGCGCGCTCGCTCGCCGTGTCACCGTGCTGCTCACCGGTCCCGACGGGGATGTCCCCGCCCCGCTCGTCGCCGTGCGTGACGCCATCGCCGGCTCCGATCCGCCGTTCGCCGCGCTCAACTGGCTGCGTCAGGGTGCCGGCGCGTCGATCCTCGCCGCGTTGGCGGCGGGCGAGATGGCGTTGACCCACGAAGCCCTCGACGAACATCCCCGTCCTCGAGCGGCCGGCTACGTCCGTCAGCTCCTCGTCACCCATGGTGCCCTGCCCGAACGCAACGAGTCCATCGCCTGGCTCGAACAGTGGATCGCCGCCACCCTCGCCGGGGTCGCCGATCCCGAGCAGCGACGGTTGGTGCACACCTTCGCCACGTGGCAGACCGTGCGTCGGCTCCGACGCCGAGCTGCGCGGACCGATCCCACCCGGCGCACCGCGATCCGCTACTCGCGCAACCAGGTCGCCGCCGCTGTCGCCTTCCTCAACTGGCTCGACGACCATGAGCTGACTCTGTCCGGCTGCACCCAGGAGCACATCAACACCTGGCTGACCACCGGGCCGGCCTCCCGGCGAGACGCCCGCTACTTCCTTGCCTGGACCGCGCAACGTGGCGTCTCGGCCACCTTCGCCATCTCCGCGCCGCCCGAGCACGACGGCCATGCACTCGATACCGACGAGCGCTGGACCATCGCCCGTCGCCTGCTCCACGACGACAGCGTCGAGCTCCTCGACCGTGTCGCTGGGAGCTTCGTGCTCCTCTACGCCCAACCCCTCAGCCGCGTCGCCGTCGTCACCCACGAACAGATCACCACCAGCAGCGACACCGTCAGCGTCCGGTTCGGTCGCTACGCCATCGAGATCCCCGCGCCGCTCGACCAGCTCGTCGCCACACTCGCCGTGACCGGGCGCCGTCCGCACACCAGCATCGGTGCCCCCACCACCTCACCGTGGCTGTTCCCCGGCCACCTCCCCGGCCGACCGATCACCGCCAGCCGGCTCGGCGCGCGCCTCGGCGCCCTCGGCATCGACGCCCGAGCCGCCCGCCGCTCGGCGCTCATCCAACTCGCCGCCGAGCTCCCCGCCCCCGTCCTCGCCGACAGCCTCGGTATCAAGATCGCCACTGCCAGTGACTGGGTCAAGACGGCCGGAGGCGACTGGTCCAACTACGCCGCCGCCACCGCCCGAACATCACGGTGAGACCAGAAAGCCACAGCCGATGCAACAATCCCGCCTCCCAGCCACCCCATTCGGCCAGGTTCGAATAACCGAGTCCGCCAGTTCAAAGCCGGCGTCCACCCCAAGGTCGTCTCCGAACGCCTCGGGCACGCCACAGTCGGGGTCACCCTTGACCTGTACTCCCACGTCGTGCCGTCCATCGCCCGCGACGCCGCCGAGCAGATCGTGAGCGGGATCTTCGATTAGCACCGGCACACTCGGCCGTCGCTCTGAACCAAGAAGATCTCTCGGATTTCTTGGGACGCTCTGGACGTGTCGCGGGTCTATCTACCGGTGTCACCGCTCACGAAGGACGACCCATGAAGACCTCTCCGAACCCAACCGAGCCCGGACCTCCGACGATGACCGTCGAGGAGGCGACCGAGTATCTCGGCATCAGCCGTGCCATGGCCTACGCCGAAGCGCAGCGATACCGGACGACCGCAGGCGCAGCCGGCCCACCCAACTCAAGTTCGGCCGGCGGGTCCTCGTCATCACGTCCCTTCTCACCGAGTGCTGCAGGGCTATGAGGATGCGGGCCAGAACCTGCAGCGCACAAGCTCGGCGAGCATTGACGCGTTCTGACACATACAGGGCGGCCCGCCGGCCTCGATTCCGTCCGGCTCATCGCTGATCGCTGATCGCAAGACGGGCTCCCGAGCGTTACGGGACATCGATCTGGAGGGCACTTCGATCGCGGCCCCGAGGAGCCCGGTGTGCGCGCCGCTGTCCGAAACGGGCCCGCCGGTTCTTCGACGCTCGACGAGATCGGTGACCGCCGATCTCGCGGTGAGTCCTGCTGTGGGCGCGCCGACGCCGGCCTGTGGACGGCCATCCCGATCTGCCCACTTCCGGCCATGAGCGACTGCCCCGCCGGCGGCCACCACGTCTCGAACCCATCTGTGAGAGAGATGTCCGCGAGCGGGAGGATCGGCGCTTCGAGGATGGCCGCGACGACGCTCGACTGCGTGGTATCGGGCGGAAGTCGGACATCGCGTCGCGAACGACCGGGTGTGCGAGGAACGGCACTTATCGGATGCCTCGGCGGCTGGACCTCCGCACGTGCGAGGACGCGGAATTCGGACCTCGCGTTGCGATCGGCCGGATGTGCCGAGACCGGCACGCGGGCTCGTCGCCGGACTCTATGACCACGACTACAGCGCCAACCAGATGACCTACGACCTCCGCCGCCTCCGCCTCCACGAGTTCTCTTTACAGAACTGACTGAGTCAGTTATCATCCTGCTGTGCCTCGCATCACACCGACGGACCGCTTTTCGAAATTGCTCGACGCGGCCGCCGCGGCGTTCGTCGAGCACGGGTTCCAGCGAACGCAGATGGACGACATCGCCGAGCGGCTCGGCGTCTCCAAGGGCACCATCTACCGCGCCGTCGACTCCAAGGAATCGCTTTTCGCCGCTGTCGTCGAGTGGGGAGACAACCCCGACAACGCGCCGGCGACAGGCACCCAGTCTGCTGCCGACCTGGCGACGCTGGCCAGGTCGATCACCTCCGGGCTGGCGGCAGCCGTCGCCACGCTCGAGCTCGCCACGATCGTCGCCGCACGGCGTCGACTCCGAACCGCGAACACGTTCGGCGACGAGATCGAACGGGTGACGGTCGGCGTGTACCAGTTGATGCACGGCCGACGCACGGCGGTGATGGTGCTCGACCGGCGCGCCAGCGAAATTTCCGAACTGGCAGCTGTCTGGTTCGGGGAGGGCCGGTACGCCCTGGTCGACCTGTGGGACAACTACCTCGGACTGCGCACGAGCGTGATCACCTCCGACGTCGATCGGACGATCCTCGCCCGCACGATCGTCGAGGTCTCACCACCTGGGCGGTGAAGATGCCCTGGGACCCAGCACCCCGCCCCTACCCCGCCGGCACCGCGCCGAGCGCTGTGCCGCGATGATCCGCAACCTCGCCATCGGAGCACCACGATGAACACCGCCACACCCTCGCGGCCCGGAGCACTCGGACGAGTCCGCTCCCGCCAGGCCGGGCTCCCCACCGGTCTTCTCGGTCGCATCGTCGGGCGTGCCATGGTCAAAGACGCCGCCGCCACCAACGATCGCGCCCTCGCGGTGCTCGACCTCGCCCGACCCCGGATCGTGCTTGACGTCGGGTTCGGGCAGGGCCGCACCGCCGCCATCCTGTTGCGCGACGGTCATCGGGTGATCGGCGTCGACCCCTCGACGACGATGGTCAAACAGGCCACCGCCCGGAACCGGCGCGCCTGCCGAGACGGCCGCGCCACCCTGCGCCACGGCGACGGCATCACGATCCCGTTCCCCGACCGCACGGCCGACGCCGCGATCACGGCGCACACCATCTACTTCATGCCCGACCCGGCCGCCACGATCGCCGACATCGCCCGCGTCCTCAAGCGAGACGGCTCACTGGTGATCGCCTGCCGGACCAGCGACACCGAGCCACCCAACTGGATGGACCCCGACGTCTACCGCATCCCCACCGCCGCCGAGATCATCGCCATGCTCCACAGCGCCGGCTTCGGCGACGTCGACCACCAACCTGGCGACGGCTCGAACCACCACACCCACCTGTTCCTCGCCCGCCTCGAACGATGACAACTCGATGACGCTCAGCCGCTGACGCGCCGAACAACGTGGATGGAGTCGACGCGATCGGCGGGACGGTCCGAACGGAACGTTCGCAGTAGCGTCGATGCCGTGCTCCACTGGCGGGCGACGAGCGCCAAACGACACTCACCGCGTCCGAAACTGCCGCTCTGTAATCGCCTCGCCGAGTGCCCGCAAACGCCTCACTGCGGCGTTCCAGAACGTCGGAGACCGCGGTGCGGCACGTGAACGGCCGCGGCTCTCGTCTCGGCGGCGGCCAAGGCCAGGACGAGCCAGCTGGCGGCGGCTATGCCGAGTAGGCGCGCCAGGCCTGGGCGTCGGCGCGACGAGGATCCGACGGCCGATCGGCGGCCTAGTCGCGTGGTTCGATCGTGTCGAGTTGGGCGACGAGGTGCTTGGGCGCCATGGTGCGAAATGCATCGTCGAGGATCTCGGCCACCTCCCGCCAGTCAATGTCGGACGTGTCGAGGTACACGCCCAACCATCGTGAAAAGACGCCTCGCGCAGACGTGATCGGCGCGAAGAATCGACGGGGGTCCTCGCTCACGAGCTCCTCCTGCACGCCGTCCGCAACAGGGCACCACAACGAGATCCGCCCATCGTCGTTGTGGTTCTCGTGGTAGTAGCAGAGAGGTCGCGTGTCCTTGATGAAGAAGCACGGCTCTCCGTGGCTCAGTCGCTCGTTCACCTCGGGGAGAGCGAACGCGATTCGGCGCACGCGCTCGAGTTCACGCTGTCCCACTCTCCCAGATTGCCCGATTCGGCGCGCGAGGCGCTGAACCGTTGGCGAATCACCTTCCGCGCCCGACGGGTAGGGGGCCGACGCGATGAGGGGACCGTGGCCGAGCTGCCATCGCTGCAGCACCGGTCTGCATGCTCGCCTCCGACGAAGAACGAGCATCGAACGAACTCCGGTCGACCGCCGGCGACGTGTCCGATCTCCGGTCCCGGTAATCGCGGCGATCGGTGTCTGCCACCTCGGCTCGCGCCTCACACATGGCCGCCCGCCCCTCCAGGCGCTCGGCAACCACGGCCGCGCTTTCGACCAGCAGTCGAGCAGACTTTGCACGCGAGGTCGAGCGGCGCGCGTCTCCCGTCGACGTCCCGACGGCGTTCGTCGCGGTTGCTGCCGTTGCCGTCAGGTCTGAGCATGACGATTGGACAACACGTCCTGGTGATGGGGCGCTGTCGCCTTCCGCGCCCAGTGTGGTGACGATCTGGGAGGGCTTCAAGCCGTAGTTCGTGGAGCACGACCTGCCGTTCGACTTGGTCCTCTACTTGCACTATGAGCGTTGACCGACGATCTCATCGCCGCACGGCTCGAGGTGGCCCGGGACTCGCCCCTGGCGTGGGTGCGAGCACGGCGGGCGGCGAGCGTCGCCGGTCGGGCCGTCACGGCGCTCGCGATGCGTGACACCGACTGCGATCTGCATTCCGTGATCGTGATGCGCGCCGACGATCCGAAGATCATGGACGTCGCCGATCTCGCCGGGCGCGTCGTCGGCGTCGGCGCGCCCGATTCGCCCCAGGCGACGGTGCTGACCTTGCACCTTCTCGGGGCGCGCGGCCTCGACCCGGTCGTCGGTATCGGTGAAGATCTTCGACGTCTCGGCGGCACCTGCGGCGACCACATCCGTGGGGAACCTCGACGCAGCGAGGGCGTGAAGGCGACGTTGACGCGACACGTCTCATCGAGGGCAATCACCCCGTGTTCACGGCCGACGGAACGCTGCCGGCCGGATCGACCCGAGTGGTCGGCCGCATCGAGCCCTTCGACCACTGCAACTTCACGGAATCGATTGGGCGCCGCCGGACGCCGTGGCAATGCTCGCCGAGCTGCTGTTCGGGATCTCGGCGAGGATCCGGAGCTGCGCGCGTTGTTCGAGCTGGATGGGGCTGCATCGCTGGGTCCCCGCCCGCACCGAGGGCGACCGGGCGCTCGAGGGCGCCGTCGGCGAGCGCCGGTTCTACGAGCCCGCGACACGATCACGGCGACCGAGTCGACATACTGAGCCTCGCCGCCACGGCGGCAGGTCACCTGGGGCGTGCAGAGCAATCCGGCCGCTGACGTGCGAGGGTGGAGGGACGATGCGCAGCGGACGGCAGGCAGACCGCATGCGGCACCCGACTGCCGCCGTGAGGCCAGGTGGGGCGGCGTGGCTGAAGCGGGCGTGGCGCTGGTGGGTCGTGTTGGCCGCCGTCGCGGTGCTGGTGGGCCTGCCGTGGCTGGTGGCGCGGCTGCCGGCCGACGCCGCAGCGGTGGCGCCGACCGAGCTCGCCGCCCGGATCACCGCGTCGGCCGCCCATCCGTACTCCGGCAGCGTGGAGACCAGGGGCGCCGTGCTCCTGCCCGACATCCTGGGCGCCGAGGAGGCCGTCGACCTGCTCGGCGGCACGTCACGCCTGCGGGTGTGGGTGGCGGGCCCGACGTCGTGGCGGGTGGACGTGCTGACCCGCACCGGTGAACGGGACACGTACCGAGACGCCAGGGGCATCAGGGTGTGGGACTCGGAGCGCCGGCTCGTCACCCGTACCCGCGGCGAGGCGATCCTTGGCCTGCCGGGCGCCGCTGACCTGCTGCCCCCCGAGCTCGCCCGCCGCCTGGTTGGAGGTGCCGTCCCGAGCGAGCTGCACCCTCTCGCCGCCGCCCGGGTAGCCGGCCGAGCCGTTCCCGGGCTGCGCATCATCCCGAGCCTCGACGCCAGCACGGTCGACCACATCGACATCTGGGCAGACCCCAACACGGGTGTCGCCCTGCGAGTGGCGGTGGTGGCCAAGTCGACGCAGCGCACGGTGCTGTCGTCGCAGTTCCTCGAGGTGTCGCAGTCGCCTGTGTCGGCCGAGGCCGTGACCTACTCGCCCGGTCCCGACATCGAGCGCCGCCGTGGGCAGGACGACTTCGTGCAGTCGGCGCTGCGCTTCTCCACCATCCTCCTGCCGTCTGAGCTCGGCGGCCTGCCGCGCCGGCCGGAGTCGGCCGGGTCCGTGGCCACCTATGGCGACAGCTTCGGCGTGGTCGCCGTGCTCGCCCTGCCCGCCGGGTTGCTCGAGCGCGCCCTGCCGTCCACCATCGCCACCTCCAAGCGGCCGTGGGGAGGCACCGCTCGCGTCGTGCAGACCCCGTTGGTGAACGCCATGGGCGTCACCGTCGGGTCGGTGTCGTATGTGATCGCCGGCCCGGTCACCGTGGCCGAGCTCGACCGGCTGGCCGCCGTCCTCGCCGGGGCGTCCGGATGACCGAGGTCATCCGCACGATCGGCCTCACGAAGCGCTTCGGCGGGCTCACCGCCGTCGACGCCGTGGACCTCGAGATCCACGAGGGCGACCTGTACGGCTTCCTCGGCCCCAACGGGTCGGGCAAGTCCACCACGATCCGGATGCTGCTCGGCCTGGTGTTCGCCTCGTCCGGCACCATCGAGGTCCTCGGCCGCCGCGTGCCGGCGCACCTCGGCGTGCTGAGCGGGGTGGGCGCGATGGTGGAAGGCCCGGGCTTGTACCCGTCGCTCTCCGGGCGGCGGAACCTCGCGATTTTCGACGCCGCCGGCCCCGGCGGGCCCCGCTCGACGCGGAAGCGGCGCATCGGCGACGCGCTCGAACGCGTTGGCCTCGGCGGGATCGACCGCCGGGCGGTGAAGGCCTACTCGACGGGCATGCGCCAGCGCCTCGGGCTGGCCGCCGCGCTGCTGCGCCGCCCGAAGCTGCTGGTGCTCGACGAGCCCACGAACGGCCTCGACCCGCAGGGCATCCGTGAGATCCGCTCGCTGTTCACCGAGCTCGTCAAGCAGGGCACCACCGTGTTCTTGTCCAGCCACCTCCTTGCCGAGGTGGAGATGATCTGCACGCGTGCCGGGATGATGGCGAGCGGGCGGCTCGTCGCCCAGGACCGCGTGGACCACCTGCTGGCCCCCACCGGTCGGGCGGTGCTCGACACGCCCGACCCCGACGCCGCCGTCGCCGTGCTGGCCCGGGTCACCGGGCGTGACCTCGTGGATCGTGCTGGCCATCGCCTCACATTCCCCCTCAATGGCATTCCCCCCGAGCGCATCAACCACGAACTCATCGGCGCCGGCGTACCAGTGCGCGAGTTCGTGATCGAGCGCCGCACGCTGGAGGATGCTTACTTGCACCTGACAGGGGAGAGCGGCGATGCTCGCCCTTGAGCTGTCCAAGCTCCTCACCCGCCCCCGCACGTGGGTGACGATCGCCCTGCTGGCCGGCCTGCCGGTGGCCGTCGCGGTGTTCCTGCGCACCACACGCGTGGGGCCTCGGCCGGGCGAGGGTCCGGCGCTGCTGTCGGCGGTGCTCAACAACGGCGTGCTGTTCCCTGCGGCCGCCCTCGCCCTGATCCTGCCGATCTTCCTCCCGGTGGCCACGGCTGTGGTCGCCGGCGACACGATCGCCGGGGAGGCGTCGGCGGGCACGCTGCGCTACCTGTTGATCCGACCTGTGCCACGCACGCGCCTGCTGCTGGCCAAGCTCGTGGTAGTCGTCGTGTTCGTCCTCCTCGCCGTGCTCATCGTCGCCGGCGTGGGCTACGTAGCCGGGGCCACCTTGTTCGGCATCAAACCGCTGTCGGCGTCGGTGTCGGGCTCGACACTCACCGTCACCGACACCGTCACGCGCACCGTGTTGACGATGGTCTACGTGACGGTGTCGATGCTCGGGCTGGCGGCGATCGCCCTGTTCGCATCGACGAAGACCGACTCGTCACTCGCCGCCGCCCTCGCCGCCCTGGCCACGTTCGTCACGTCGCAGGTGCTCGACCTCCTCGACGCCACCCGCGCGATCCGCCCGTACCTGCCGACGCACTACTGGCTGTCGTTCGTGGACCTGTACCGCGACCCGCTCTACTGGCACGACGTGGCAAGGGGCTTCGGGCTGCAGGCGCTGTACATCGCGGTGTTCCTCGGCCTGGCGTGGGCCAACTTCGCCACCAAGGACGTCACCAGCTGAGCGCGCCGTTCCGAGCCTCGTCGTGGTGTGAGCCGGCGAGTGCATGCGGTCACATCGCAGGCGACCCGTGCCGCACGGTCGAGGCCGTCAGCTGCGGCGACGCTCGGCCAGCAGCACCGCGATGACGGTCATCGAATCGGTGATGTCGGCCCGATGGACCATCGCCACCACGTCGTCGAAGGCCCACACCTGGCGGCGGAAAAGCTCGGTGTCATCGCCGTGCTCGGTGGCCGGGGAGAGGTCGTCGGCCACGTAGACGTAGGCCGTCTCGTCGAGGATGCTCTTCGAGGTGTGGTAGCGGGTGAGGAGCTCGAGCCGGCCGGCGGCGTAGCCGCCCTCCTCGGCGAGCTCGCGTCGAGCCGCGCCCTCGAGTGTCTCGTCGAGGCCCCGGCCACCAGTCGGCATCTCCCACGTCGAGTGGCCGGCGACGTAGCGGAACTGCTGGACGAGCAGCACATGGTCGGCGTCGACGAATGGCAGCACACCGACGGCATCGGGACAGCGGACGACCCCGTAGATCGTCTCGACGCCATTGGGCACTCGAACGACGTCCTCCTCGACCCGAATCCACCGGTTCTCGTACGCGACGCGATGGCTGAGCCGTGTCCATGGGACCGTGGACAGGTCATCGTCATCCCACGGCGGCACCGACGCAGCGTAGGACGGCTCGACGATCCGGGCGCCGGTCTGCTCCTCGCGTCCCGTGGGCCACGAGGCGCTGAACGCCGCCGTCAGCCAGACTCGGTGAGGCGGCGGACGACGGCGTTGACGAGTGCGAGGATGCGGTGAGTGCCGTCGGCCTCGCCTTTCTCGAAGTCGTCGCCTCCGACGGCCATGGTGTTGGTGACGTGGGCGATGCACACGACCGCTCGCCCGGTGGCCTCGGCGAACGCGTAGAGGGCGGCGGCCTCCATCTCGACGGCGTTCACGCCCGCTTCGGCCGCAGAGTCGATGGCTGCCTGCGTCTCCCGATACGGGGCGTCCGTGGTCCACGTCGTCCCACGATGGACTGGCTCGGGGAGCTCATCGAAGGCACCGTCCAAGGCGACGGCGAGTCGGCGGTCGAGGTTCGCCCACTCGCCGGGGGGGAGGTAGTGGCCGCTCGTACCTTCGTCCCGCCACGCCCGCTCGATCAGGACGAAGTAGGGCGGTTCGGCGATCGGGGTGACGGCGCCGGCGGACGTCACCGAGACGATCAGGGAGCATCCAGACGCGGCGAGCTGCTCGGCGACCAGGACGGCGTACGGGGAGCCGACGGCGCACGGCACGATCCCGAGCTCACCCGTCGGGGTCTCGGTGACCCACAGCTCGGAGTGGTAGCACGCCCAGCCAGGATGGCGAGCGGCCTCGCCCATCGCGACCAGGTGGCGGACGACGTCGCCGTCGGGGTCGAGCAAGCACACTGGCGGTACCGGCACGAGTGGCAACCTGCGCTGGCGCCGGGCCTCGCGCATCAGGTTGGCCGCGGTGAACACCGACGGCGCGCCGGGGTCACGCCTGCTGACCCCAGCAGCGTGCGCGCCGTTCACGGCACGCGCTCCACGACCGCTCGGTGGGCGGACGGGGCGACGCTCGTCGTCCTCGCGATGCGGATGGCGATGAGCTCGCCGACGGCGACCGTGATGGCAGCGACGCCGTATGCGATCTGCCCGATGCCGGCGGCGTGGGGCGAACCGACGATGACGGCGAAGAAGTAGGGGTAGCCGGCGAGCGCCACCGCTGCCCACCACGGTCGCCGAGCCAGCGCGGCGAGTGCGAGGAGGCTCACCGCGTACCATGGTTGCACCGGTGACGTGACGAGCAGGAGGACGCCGAACACGACCACCGCGGCGGTCAACGTTCCTGGGCGGCGCAGAACGACCGCGACGACCGCGCCGACGAACGCACCGATCGCCGCGGTGGCGGCGCCGATGCCGTGGAGGCCGAACACCCCGCCGAGCAGGAAGCGACCGCCGCTCGCGTACTGCTCCTCGTCGAGGTAGCCGGGCAAGTACCCGATCACCTTGCCGCCGACGGCGACGACGTGCGGCGCGTAGGCGACCACGATCAGCGTGCCGGCGGCGCCCGCCGAGCGGGCGGCGCGCCGCCACGTGTGGGCGCCTGGTGCGGCGACCAGCGCGACGAGGAGGAGTGCCGGGTACAGCTTCACCAACGCGGCGGCGCCGATCAGCAAGCCGACGGCGACGTCGCGGGCGAGCTGGGATCGCAACAGCCGCGCCGGCCGCGGTGGCGGGCGGGCGACGATGAGCGCGGCGAGCATCAGCGCGATCGCCACCCCGTCGACGTGGCCGTTGTTCACGAGCTCCAGCACCGCCACCGGACAGAGCGCGTAGAGCGCCGTCCAGCGCTGGTCGTGTCGCCATCGGCGCAGCGCGGCGAGGAGCACGAACACGGTGACGAGGTCGACGGCGAGGCCGGCCCCTTGCCACGCCTTGTGCCGGGCTTCGATCCCGGCGAGCCGGTAGACGCCGGCGAACCAGGCCTCGGCGGCCGGCGGGTAGATCGTCGGCTGCCGCGACCGGTTGATCAGGGTGCAACCGGTCTCCCGCCGGATCTGGGCACAGCGCTGCGGGCTCGGCCACAGCCACTCCTCGCGCAACTCGCTCAGCTGGGGCGCGTCCGGCGGGTACTGGTACGGATCGATCCCCGCCGCCTGCACCCGCCCGTCCCAGCTGTAGCGGTACAGGTCGTCGGACGTGATGGGCGGTCCGGCGATCGCGCTGATCCGTACCAACGCCGCAGCGACGATGATCAGGGGCACCGCGACGCGCCTCGGCAGCTGCCACACCGCGACGACCGCGATGATCCAGGCCGCAGCCCAGATCGCCAGCTGCCACAGCACCGTCCATTCGGCGCCCCGGATCGGTGGGCCGGTGGCGATCGCCGTCGAAGACACGACGCTCACCGCCGTCGCGGCGACGAACGCGACCGCTGCGCCCGCCGTCCGCGAGAGCGACGCGGGCCGGGCTCGGCTCACCGCGCTCCGTGCTCGCCCATCGGCGCTCTTGCGAACTCGCCGATGCCGTTGACGAAGGACGTCTCGGCCACGAACCCCAAACGTGCCGACGCTCGACGTGGCGACGCCACGATGTGGCGGACGTCGCCACGGCGCCATTCCCCGGTGACGATCGGCCGGGGGGTCCCGGGGCCGAACGCGTCGGCCAGGGCGTCGGCCATCTCACCGACCGTATGCGGCGTGCCACTGGCGACGTTGTACGCGCCCGCCGCAGCGTCCGGCGCGCCGAGGGCGAGCAGGTTGGCGCGGGCCACGTCGCCGACGTGCACGAAGTCGCGTGTCTGGCGACCGTCTTCGAACACACGCGGCGCCCGCCCGGCGGCGAGGGCGCTCCGGAAG
The DNA here is from genome assembly GCA_963841465.1 of uncultured Acidimicrobiia bacterium. Classification (GTDB taxonomy): domain Bacteria; phylum Actinomycetota; class Acidimicrobiia; order Acidimicrobiales; family Ilumatobacteraceae; genus JALZMG01. The sequence goes on from CAWJCQ010000003.1 coordinate 547,033, forward strand.
ATGGCCGCCACCCCTGCGTACGGCGTGTCCCGCGGCATCCGAGGCCCGTAGACGTTGTGGTAGCGCAACACCACGAGACTCCCGCCGGATTCGCGAGCCCACGACTGGCACAGGTGCTCCTGGTGGACCTTGGTCGACGCGTACACGTTGCGCGGGTCGGCCGGCTGGTCCTCGTCGACCGGCTCCCATGCGAGCTGCGCCCGGCACCCCCCGGCGGGGCAGTCGGGCTCGAACTGCCCGGCGTCGAGCCGTTCGTCGCGCCGCGGGCCCGGGCGCACCGGGCCGTGCACCGCGCAGCGGGCGAACCCTTCGCCGTAGACGACCATGCTGCTCGCCAGCACCATCCGGCCGCGGAACGAGCGCCGCCACAAGGCTTCCAGCAGCGCCGCCGTGCCGCCGCAGTTCGTCGACACGTAGTCGCTGACGTCGGCGAAGTCGACCCCCAGGCCGACCATCGCGGCCTGGTGGCACACGGCGTCGACCCCGGCGACGGCGGCGTCCACGGCGTCGGCATCGCGCACGTCGGCCTGCCGGAACTCGACCGTCGAGAGGTTCGCCGGCGGCGGCGCGAGATCGAGCACGCGCACCTCGGCGCCGGCGGCGGCGAGCTGTTCGGTGATGCGGGATCCGACGAAGCCGCAACCGCCGGTGACGAGGACCTTCACGCCGCGATGATCGCAGTGCGAGTAGTCCCGCCGACCAGGCCGCACATCAAGTTTCTCGAAACGTTGCGCGGCGGCAGGCGAGGCCGAGCGCCCCCGGTGGTAGGCGTAGTTCGTGCCCGACGTGATCATCCCGGTGCTCGACGAGGCGGCCGCGCTGCCGGCGCTGCTCGCCAGATTCCCCGCCGGCTACCGCCCGCTGGTCGTCGACAACGGGTCGACCGACGGATCCGCCGAGATCGCGAGCGAGGCTGGAGCGACTGTCGTCGTCGAGCCGCGCCGAGGCTTCGGTGCGGCCTGCTGGGCCGGACTGGAGGCGGCCGATCCAGCCGACGGGGTGGTGTGCTTCATCGATGGCGACGGGTCGCTCGACCCCGTTGACCTCCCCCTGGTCGCGTCGCCGGTGCTCACCGGCGACGCCGACCTGGTTCTCGGTGCGCGACGGTCGACCACGAGCCAGGCATGGCCGTTGCACGCCCGAGCCGCCAACGCGGCGTTGGCGTGGCACCTGCGCCGACGCACCGGGGTGCAGCTCCGGGACCTCGGCGCCATGCGCGCCGCCCGCTGCGCCGGCCTGCGTTCGCTGGGCCTGCAGGACCGCCGCTCCGGCTGGCCGCTCGAGATGGTGCTGCGGGCCGTCGATGCCGGATGGCGGATCGACGAGGTGCCGGTGCCCTACGCTCCGCGCATCGGCCGATCGAAGGTGACCGGGACCGTACGAGGCACGTGGCGCGCCGTCACCGACATGCACGCGGTCCTGCGACAGTCCCGGCCGGATCCGACAGGCGCGGTGTGACAGTCACGTCCGCCGCCGGCATCCCGCTCGTGGACGCGGACCGGGCACCGTTGCTCGCCCGCCCCTACTACGCCGGCGGCGACCCCGGCCCGATCGTCGCCTCCCTCGCCCACGTGCCCGAGATCCTCGAAGCGGCGATGCCGTTCATCGCGGTGATCCTCAGCCCATCGTCGATCGAACTGCGCCGCAAGGAGCTGGTGATCGTGCGCACCTCGGCGCGCCTCGGCTGCCGGTTCTGCGTCAACGCTCACACCGTCGTTGCGTCCGATGCCGGGCTCACCCGAGCAGAGCTCCAGGCGCTGCGCGGCGAGGTCCCGATCGACGACGTGTTCGTGGACCGCACCGAGCGTGTCGTCCTGCAGTGGGTGGACGCCGTGGCCTCGCCCGGGCCGCCGTCCTCCGCCGAACGCGACGCGCTCGCCTCGCACCTCCCCACCCATCAGGTGGTCGAGCTGACCATGCTCATCGGGGCGACGATGATGCTCAACCGCTTCTGCACCGCGCTGGACCTGCCGACGGGTTCGGCCACCGTGGACCGCCTCGACGCGTTGGGCCTGCGGTGAGCGCGGTCGCCGAGGCCATCGCCGGCGGTGTCCTGCCGGGACGGGTGTGGCTGTACAGCAACTACCACTGCAACCTCGCCTGCGCCTATTGCCTCACGGAATCGTCGCCTCACGCCGAGCGCCGAGAGCTCGGCGCCGGCCGGATGGTCGAGATCGCCGTCGAAGCCCGCGACCTCGGGTTCACCGACCTGGGAGTGACCGGGGGCGAGCCGTTCATGCTGCCGTGGCTGCCCGAGACGCTGGCCGAGCTCGCCGGCATCCTGCCGCTTGTAGTGCTGTCCAACGCCACCCTGTTCACCCCGGCCCGGATCGAGCGACTCGCCCCGCTCGCCGACCTCCCGGCCGCGATCCAGGTCTCCCTCGACCGCGCCGACCCCGAACCCAACGATGCCCTGCGCGCCGAGCACAACTTCGCCACCGTGGTCGACGCCATCCCGCGGCTCGTCGAGCGGGGACTGCGGCTGCGCATCGCCAGCACCCTCGACCCCGACCAGCCCCCGAGCGACGAGGAGCGCAGCCGGCTGTGCGAGCTGCATCGACGTCTCGGTGTCCCCGATGAGGATCACGTGGTCCGCCCGATCGTCCGTCGGGGGCGGGCACGCACCGGCGGCCTCGGGGTCGACGCGCTGCCCGGTGACCTCCCACCCGAGCTCACGGTCACCGCCGACGGTGCCTTCTGGAGCCCGTTCGCGCCAACGGTGCAAGGCGGCCGGTTGGACATCGACCTGCTCGTCACCCGCACCACCCGGCCGCTGGCGACCCCCGCGGCCGCCCTGCTGCGGCTCGTCGAGGGCCGGCCGGCGGGCTCCGACGCGCAGCTCGGGATCAGATGAACGTGATCGGCAACGGGCCCGGTCGGGTCCGCCGGAAAGGACCCACATGACCACGGTCGAGACCCCAGTCGACGACCAGCTCCTCGACCCTCGCCTCGCCCGCACGGTGGCGCGGGGCTTGGCGGTCATCCGCATCCTGATCGGGTTCACGTACCTCTCCAACGGGTTGGCCAAGCTGTTCGGGTTCCACGAAATCCACATCGGCTGGTACCACGCCAACCTGATCAACCGCGACGACGCCCGCTTCATCCTCGATGCCGAGGTCAACCACAACGCGAAGTCAAAGGTATGGCTGGTGGGTCGCATCACCAACGATCTGGTGCTCCCACACTGGAACGCCTTCCAATGGGGCCTCACCATCATCGAGCTCGCCGCCGGCGTGTTGCTCGTGCTCGGCCTGTGGAGCCGCCTCGGGGCGCTCCTCGCCCTCGCTCCCGCAGTGTTCCTGTTCTTCGTCTACTTCGCCAACGACCGCTGGCTGCCGGAGCAGCCGCTCGAGGTCGTGCCGCTCACCGTGCTCGCCATCGTCCCGAGCGGCCGGGTATGGGGACTCGACGGTCGACTCCGCCGGCGTCACTGGCCCTCGTGAACCACGATCCGTGCCGTTGGGCGCAGATCGTGGTGATGGCCAAACGGCCGACGCCTGGACGGGTCAAGACGCGCCTCATCCCCCGGTTCGGCGCCGACGGTGCAGCCGCACTCGCCGAGGCCGCCCTGTTCGACACGCTCGACGCGATCGCCGCCGGTGGCTGGGCGCGCCGGGTCGTGGCGCTCGACGGCGATCCCGACGGGCTGATCCCCGAGAGCTTCGAGCACCTCGCCCAACGCGGCCAGGGCCTCGACGAGCGGATCGCGTCGGCATGCGCCGACGCCCATCGGGACATGCCACTGCCCATGCTGGTCATCGGCGCGGACACACCGCAGGTGACCCCGTCGATCCTGATCGACGCCGCAGCCCGCCTCACCACACCAGGTACCGACGCCGTGCTGGGGCCGGCCGCCGACGGCGGGTACTGGCTGCTCGGCCTCCGACGGCCCGATCGAGGACTGATCGAAGGCGTCCCGATGTCGCAGCCGACGACCGGTGCCGCGCAACTGACCCGACTCCGTGACGCCGGCCTCACCGTGCAGCTGCTGGGCACGCTCGCCGACGTCGACAGGCCCGCCGACGTCGACGCAATCGCCTCGCTCGCGGCGCACAGCAGGTTCGCCGCCATCGTCGCGGCACTGTCGTCGCGCACCAAGGTCGACCGCGACGTTCCATCACGCCGCTGACGATCGGCGGCTCATCTCGAGAGCAATGGCGCCATCTCGAGCGCACGCAGCAGTAGCACCGACCGCTGCGCGCCGGCCGGCTCCAGACGGCCGCAGAACGCGGCCCGCACCTATCCGTGAACGACGGGGAATCCCGGGAACCCGCGTCCACTACCGCCGGCTCGGTGTCACGCTTGGTGGACTTGCTGCCCGGGAAGGTCGCGTCCGGACTGCGTAGGGTCGATGGCATGGTGACGGTTGTGACGGCGACGGAGTTTCATGCTCGCATTGACCTCCCCGACTGGCGCTACGCGCTCGGGCGGGTCGAGGCGTCGTATCGATGCGGCACGTTCGCCGCCGCGGCGGCGCTGGCGTGGGAGATCGCCGCCGCCGCTGAACGGGCCGAGCATCATCCCGACCTCGATGTCCGTTACCCCGACTGGCTTCATGTAGCGCTCACCACTCACGCGGTGGATGCAGTGACCAACCTCGACGTCGACCTCGCCGGCGTGATCTCGGCATTGGCTTCAACCGCCGGTGCGTTCAGCGAGCCGAGCACCAGACAGGCGCTCGAGATTGCGATCGACGCCATCGACATCGACGCGGTACGACCGTTCTGGAAGGCCGTGCTCGACTACGACGATGCCCCCGCCAGACCGGACGGGCGCATCGTCGCCATCGTCGACCCGCTCCGGATCGGACCCGCGGTCTGGTTCCAACAGATGGACCAACCCCGTCCGCAGCGCAACCGCATCCACATCGACGTGACCGTTCCCCACGACGTGGCAGAGGCACGGATCGCCGACGCGTTGGCGGCGGGCGGAAGGCTCGTCAGCGATAGCGCCGCCCGCGCCTTTTGGGTTCTCGCCGACCCCGAAACCAACGAGGCCTGCATCTGCACCTGGCAGGACCGCGACTGAAGCCACGCGATCGTCGGCTCGGATGCATTCGATAAGGACGCCGATAACGGCGGGGATAACGCGCCAGCCCTGTGTCCGGGACTGCCGGGTCGATTCCCAGGTGGAGCGAGGGCTGTCAGCGGTGAACACTCTCCCCGTGGGGAAGGCCGAGCCTGATGCGACGGACTACGCAGCGTGGGTCGCTCGACTGTCCGATCCGGTGCGCGCATCGCGCGCCCACTGGCATCTGGTGCTGTCAGGGCCGGACGCTCGCGTAGCGGTCGTTCAGGGGCTTGGGTCCGAGGACGCGTCCACCCGTCGGCACTGCGCACGAGCCCTCGATCACCTGGTCGACGAATCGTCGTTTCCCGGCCCTGATCGAGCTGCTCGACGACACCGACTCGCGTGTGCGCGTCGAGGCGATCCACGCACTTGCGTGCGACCGGTGCAAGGACGAGGCCTGCCGTCCCGCAGCCAGCGTCGTGTTGCCCAAGGCCGTCGACGTGCTCGCCAACGATGCGGACCCGCACGTGCTGGCGTACGCCGTTGAAGTGGTCGGCCGGTTCGTTACATGCATTTGTCGGCCGAGCAGGCGATCGTCGCGGCCGCCGAGACCGATGTGAGCCCTGCAGTGCGCAAGAAGGCTCGGTGGTACGCCCCGAGCGGCACGATCCACACCCAGTCGCAACCACGGTCGAGGACCAAGCTCGGCCCGACCACGCCGATGAGCACAGCCGCCGACGGCGTGACCGGCCGGGAATAGCGCCGGGTGCCGGCGCGGTCGTCGGCCCATGTGGGTGAGTCTGAGAGCCTTGATGCGATGGACCGTGCTGCCGAAGCTTCTCGTCTGGAGATGTCGCAAGCTGGGCCGGCCGACCTGAGCGTGGTGGTCCAACTTCTTGAGGAGGCGAGTGCCTGGCTGCACAGCCGGGGCATCGATCAGTGGCCGACGCGGTTCTCGGCCGACTGGATCCGGCCACCGCTCGAGCGCGGCGAGACATGGTTGGCAGCCATCGAGGGAGACGTCATTGGAACGCTGACGCTGACAGCCCATGACCCGGCCTGGCCCGACGACCGTACCGCCGCGACCTACGTCCACCGTCTCGTGGTGCGCCGATCGTTCGCCGGCGTTGGTCACGACCTCCTTACATGGGCCTCGACCGAAGCGCATCGACGTGGCCACAGCGCGCTTCGGCTGGATTGTGCGTCCACCAACTTGCGGCTGCGGCGCTACTACATCGAGGCAGGCTTCCGCGTCAGGGGCGAGGCAACCATCCACGGCACGAAGGTGACGCTGTTCGAACGTTTCACGTAGCCCGACGTCTGCCGGCGACTGCCGCTGGCTTGCCGGGCAGCCGATACCTACGACCTTCACTCGCGCTGGCCACCGTCCGAGACCGCCGGTCTGCGGCGCTTCGGATCGTCGCGAATGTTCAGCCGGCATCGGTCACGCGCGGCGCATGCACCGCCGGCTGGTGGGGTGCCCACGTCGCCCAACGCGTCGCTACCCTCCGCGCCCCGTGTCCGACTCGCTGCCCGGTCACCGCCCTCGAGCAGTGGCTGGCCCTCGCTGGTATCACCGACGGACCGCTGCTGTGGCGCGTCGCCAAGGGCAACCGGCCGGGCCCGGCCGGCTTCAACCCGGAGACGATCAACAAACTCTTCCAACAAGCCGTTGTACGAGCGGGTTCGACCCGCTCCCCTACTCGGCCCACTGGCTGCGCGCCGGGTTCGTCACCTACGCCCACCTCTTCAAGCGCGGCGGACCGGGCGATCGCCCACCAGACTCGCCACCGATCCCTGGCCACGCTGGGCCAGCACCGACCGCGGCGTCCTCTTTCTGGCCACGAGCGTGGGGCGCACTCGAAACGTCCATCGTCCACTACACGTCCAAACAGGGCGACGACTCGGGTCGAACGGCCTGGACGCCGCCGGTCTCGCGCGACCGCGGTCGACTGAGCTGGGTATCAGTCGCTGAGCGGGCCCGCCAGTCGACGGCTGCGGTCACGCTGGTACGAGCATCCGAGCGCGGCGAAGCGGTCGGCCGTCGCCTCGACGGCGGCGCGGTCGCCTGCGAGCAGCGCGGCGGCGCGATCGACGATCGCACTGGCGATCGCACTGGCGATCGGGTTGGCGGCGGTCGTCGTCCGGCTCCGCGCCAGGCGAGCGTGAACACCGTTGGCACCGCCCAGGACGGCCGCTTCGGCCCACAGCGCGGCGAACCACGCCCGCCACAAACCAGCGCTCCATGAGTGCCAGACCGAGCCGTCGTCGATGTCGATGTCGAGCCGGGCGAGGGCTGCCGCCGTGTCACCGCGGTCGAGCGCCAGCAGCCCGTCGAGCGTCATCGACCATCCCGTCGATCGCCACGTTTGGCGGTACGTGTTGCCACCCACGTCGAGGGTGATCTTGATCCACTCGTGGCGTCGTGTTTCGTCGCCGAGCAACCCGTGGACCGTGGCCACCGCATACGTCGCGCAGGCCAGGTTCGAGGCGACCGGTCGGCCGGCGCGCTCCCAGCTCCGGTGGAACCGGTTTCCGATCGCGACCACGAGGCGAAACGGCCGGCCATCGCGTCTACCTTCAATCTCCGGGCGTCGGCGAGGTGGAAGTCCTCGCGGTAGGAGGGGAACTTGACGAGCGTCTGGGCCGCCGCGGCCGCGGCCTCCAGATCTCCGGCGGCCACTGCGACCTCGGAGCGCATCACGTGGGTGTCAGCGATTTCGTAGGCCGTGGCCGCCTCGAACGGGATGTCGCCGACGAGGGCGCGCCGGCGGTGAAGATGGGCGACGGCGCAGCAGAGGTCGCCGCCAGCCAAGTGCACGCCCGTCGCCAGATCGAGGGCCGCGCTGAGGAGGAGCGGGTCGGCTGCCCGCTCGGCGAGCTGGACCGCTAGGTCGGCGCCGGCGATCGAGCCAGTGGCTGCGTCGTCGGCAAGGAACCCCTCGGCGATGACGAGTGCCGCCCGGGCGGCGTCGGAGCCATCCGAGAGCTGCGCAGCCTCGTCGAGGAGCGCACGCGCCTCGTCTCGTGTGGGGACACGGGCCATGATGCCCGGTGCCCGACCGATCAACGCGGCCATCTCGGCGAGGTCCCGGCAGGCGCCGCGGGAATCGTCTTCGGCGAGCGCGACATCGGCGGCTCGGCGGAGCAGCCGAAGGGCGTCGTTGCCGACGTACCGCGCGGCCGCAACACCGGCCGCCATCCGGAGCAGCCGTCGTCGACCGGGCGGCTCGGTCAGCTCGGCCGCCTGCTCGAAGCGCCGTTGTGCCTCCGACAGCCGACCGCGGGCGAACAGCATCCCGGCCAACCCCTGCACCAGGTCGACGGTGTCCGCTCGGTCGTGGTCGCCGGGCGCGAGCGACTCGCGCGGCGGGAGTGAACGATCCGCCGGGGTCGGCGGCCGGATGGCGGCGCGGAGGTCGTCGACGACATCGTCGAACCGCCGTCGCCAGTGGTCGTCCGCCGGGTTGCCAGCATGCATGGAAGCGAGTTGGTGCCGACACCAGCTGGCGTGTCGGCGCCGGAGCGCTTCGAGCTCGCCAGCGGCGACGAGCCGCTCGAGGCTGTACTGGCGGATCGTCTCGAGCACGCGATAGCGGGTCGTGGTGCCGCGATCGACGAGGAGCAGGCTGTGGTCGGCGAGGCGCGCCAGGCCGTCGGAGACCTCTGCGCTCGATCGGTGGTCGGCGATCACCGCTACCACGGCTTCGATGTCGAACCAGCTGGCGAACACCGCCACTCCGCGAAACATCGCCTGTTCGCTGTCGTTCAGCAGGCAGTAGCTCCAGTCGATCGTGCTCCGCAGTGAGCGGTGCCGGTCGACGACACGGGTACCGGCGGTGAGGAACCGCAGCCGGTCCTCGAGGCCCGCTTCGAGCCCGTCGAGGCCGAGGGATGGGTACCGAGCCGCAGCCAGCTCGATCGCCAGGGCCATGCCGTCGAGCGCCCGGCAGATCGCCGCGACCCTGGCGGCGTCAGGCGGCGGCGTCGAGGTAGCTGCAACCCGGGCCAGGAACAGCTCTACGGCGTCGCCATCGTCGGTGCCGTCGGCCGAGACCGACAGCCCGGGCACCGCGTACACCCGCTCGTAGGGCACCAGCAGGCGAGCCCGACTGGTCGCGAGCACGCTGATCGCCGGGCACCCGACGAGGATCCGCTCGAGGCAGCGGCGCACGCCGTCGAGCACGTGCTCGCAGTTGTCGACGACCATCAGTGCGTCACGACGGGCGAGCGCGGCTACCAGTCCGGCGTCATCGCCTCCCCGCCGCTGCTCGGGGACACCGACGGCTTCAGCGATGGTCGACGCCACCAGTCCCGGATCGTCGATCCGCGCCAGGTCGACGAACACCGCTCCGTCTCGGTGCGACGGGGCCAGACTGGCCGCCACGGCCAAGGCCAGTCGCGTCTTGCCGACGCCACCGGGGCCGATCACGGTGACCATCCGATGCTTGGCCAGCTCGTCCGTCAACGCCGCCTGCTCGGTGCTCCGCCCAACGAACGAGGTCACCGATCTCGGCAGCTCGGCCCACTCATCCGGCCGTGCACCGGCTTCGGCGACCTGCTCGACGAGGCCGCGGCGGTCGGCCACATCGAGCTTGCGCAGGAGCGAGGACACGTGGCTCTCGACGGTCCGCACCGAGATGAACAGCTCACCGGCGATCTCGCGGTTGCTCAGTCGCTGACCGACAAGCTCGAGCACCTCGTGCTCGCGCTCACTCACGACCGGGCGAACCCCAGGCCCCTGCACGATGTCCAGTCTGACGAGCCGATCCGGCCACCCGTGCACAATTTGTGCGTCCCGCCACCGAACCGTATCCGTGGCCGATCCGTGCACTCCACGGATGCGTCGGAATGCGAGACGGAGGAACGTCGGTCGGTGTCCGCCTCGGCCCCCATCGGAGGTACCCATGGTCATGACCGCTGCGTCCACGGCGCCGCTCCTCACCGACGAGATGCTCGAACGGTTCGACAGCCGTGCCCCTCTCTACGACCGCGACAACCAGCTCGTCCACGAGGACGTCGACGAACTACGCACCTCTGGCTGCCTGTCGGCACCGCTGCCCACCGAGTGGGGAGGATCGGGTCTCGATCTGGCTGCGGTCAACCGCTGCAGCGCCGGCTCGGCTACCACGCCCCGGCGACCGCATTCGCCATCAACATGCCCCTCTACTGGGTCGGCCTCGCCGCCGACTGCCGGTAGCTGCGCACCACGAAAGCGTGTCACCGGCGGGGGCTTCGCGCGAGTTCAGTTCTTGGACTTGCCGAGGTGACCGAAGAACGAGACATTCGGTCGATGTGAAGCGACCGATGAGAGAGGAGCGGCCTTGACCTCCTCGAGCTGGTCGATCAGCCGATAGCCCTCGCCAGGGGTCGGCGCCTTGAGGCCGAATCATTCGTGAAGGAGATCGCTGATCCCCTAGGTGCGAGTGGCCCTCCCAGAATCGCCGCCGGCGGGCGCACGACGAAGCCCGCCCTCCGCCGAGGCCGGCCAGCCGCCCAACAGCCGTTCAGGAGCCCTGCGCCCATCGCCTGCCAGGCGATGTCAACACCCGAACCCCCCAACAACGAAAGGACATCACATGAACACCACCGCACGACTGTCTCGCCGAGGAGTCCGGCATCACGCGCCGCTCGACACGCAGGCGCCCGATGATCGGAGACACCCGGGCGCTGGACACGCTCTGGAACGTGCCCACGCCCTTGCGGCCGACGCCGAAAGCCGACGTAGAGGCGGCAAACGGGCCGCACAGGCCCAACAGCAAAGGAGCAGACGAACGATGAGACGAGGACGGATCGCAATGCTGGCAGCCGGGTTGACTATCGCTGTCGGCGCGCTCGCTGCGGGATCGCAGTCGCCGGTGTCGGCGGCCGGAAAGGTGGCCCGCGTGAGCGTGCGGTCCCGCCCGTCTGTCATCGACGATTCGCAGGTGAAGGAGGCCGTCGCGTTCTGCCTCCCCGACGAGTACGTCGTTGGCGGCGGCGTCGTGACCTCCCCGTTCTCGCGGTCGATGACGATCACGCGCAGCGGGCCGACAACCGGCCCCGACGGCAGCTACGGCTGGGCGGCGGGGGCCGCCACGATCGCACCCGACCTCGGCGACTGGCGTGTGCGCGCATATGCGGTGTGTGCCGCCAAGACCTCGATCAGCGGCTACGACATCAACTACGAGCCCACCGACTACTCGTCGGCGTCGACGCCCAAGGAGACCGCGGTCACCTGCAACCCCGGCCAGAAGGCGCTCACCGCCGGCGCCTGGATCCAGTCGACCAATCCCAGCCGGGTCGGGTTGCAGCTGGTACGGACCGACGGGATCGGCGGCCTGACCAGGGCGATCGCCCGCGAGGTATCCGGCGGCACCCCCGCCAGCTGGCGGCTGACGGGCTACGCGGTGTGCGCCGACGCCCCCGAGGGCTACGAGGTCCGCTACGGGGCCCTGAACGACGACGGGTCAACGACGTCCAAGAGTGCGCACGCGCCCTGCGACGAGGATCAGCTGGCGCTGGGTACCGGCGCAGCGATCGGTACACCGGTGTCGGATCACGTCATGTTGACGTGGATCAGCGCGGAGGCGGCTCCCGGCGAGCCGCCCTACGGGGCCGGGGCAGGCGCCGCTGAGATCTACAGCACCCCCGCGAACTGGAACATGGTCGCCCAAGCGATCTGCGTCACCTCCTGAGCCGACCACGCCGGCTGGTTCGCCAAGCGATTCCTCCCACCCCAACTGTGGGAGGAATCGCTTGCGGCGGCGGCAGGTGCCGCTGCTTCCCCGCAGCCATCGTCGCTAGCTCACTCGTGGTGCGCATCCTCGTCCTCTTCGTCGCCACCGTCGGCGGCGATCTTCTCGGACTATGCGGTCGTCGGCCACGTAGTTGGCGGCCGCCTTCAAGGCAAGGGCCAACGGCACGGTGGTCGCCCCGAGGTCGGCCACTGCCTTCTACAGGCCGAACATGTCGCCGATGACGACCGTGGCCCCGTGCAGCACGGCGCCGAGGTCGGTGACGAGGCGCCCGACGAACTCCTCGACGGCCCGCGGCCTTGGTGTCGGTGACGGTGATGAGCAGTGCGCTTCCGCGGTGGGTGGTGGTTCGCCGAACGCCGCGGCGACCAGGTGCACGCAGGGCTTGATGTCACCGAACGCGGGCTGCCACGTGAGCTGCCGCTCTTCATGCGGGTGGTCACCACCGTCGTACCCGTGTTCCGGCGGTGGCCGACGACGTACAGGTGGCGCGCAAGCCTTGGGCCCGGCGGCGAGACCACAACTGGTTGGACGAGGACCGGCTCCGCAGGTGCCAACCACCACCGTCGCGTCACGGGCACCTGACCAGAGCCCCCCGCTCGACATGCGAGCGGGTCCCCTCGGCGAGTGGTCTCAGGAACCCCGACTGTCGGAACGCTCCGGACCCGGCCAGTACGACGTCGGCGGCTTCGTGGTGCGCACCCAGCTGCCCGCCGCGCGCCGGCGGCTGCGCCGCGTGACACCCTTCGCCCATGTCCTTGGCCATGAGCGAGCACGAGCGGCAGGAGTTCCTCGCCGCTGTCCACGTCGGCGTCATCTCGATCGAGCGAGCCGACGGCCCGCCGCTCACCGTCCCGATCTGGTACGGCTACGAGCCCGGGGGGCTCGTGTGGATCATCACCGGCGCCGAATCGCTCAAGGGAAGGCTGTTGAAAGCCGCCCGGCGCTTCAGCCTCTGCGCGCAGACGGAGGAGCCGCCATTCTACAAGTACGTCAGCGTTGAGGGACCGATCGTCGACGTGGCAGCGGCCGAGCTCGAAGCCGACCGACGCCCGCTGGCGCACCGCTACTTCGGCCCGGAGCTGGGCGACGCCTACGTGGCCAGCACCGACGAGGAAGGCGGGCTCAAGTTCTCGATGCGCCCGACTCGCTGGTGGTCCGTCGACTATACGAACTCCTGAGCGCAACCAGTCAAGTGAGCCCACCCAATGCGGGCAACGCGTCGTATCCGACCGCGTCGTGTTCCCGTGTCGTGAGGCTTGCCTCAGGCCACCCGGCCGGGCAACGAAGCTGCTCAGTCGGGTGCCCGCGAGATCCCGGCCATCGGTCGTAGCAATGGGCCATGGTGCCCGTGTAACAGCGCTTATCGGATGCCCTGGGCGCCTCGGGGCGCGGGATTCTCAGACGCGCATTATTGGCACGTGGCTTCCGCTGCCGAGGGTGTCCGACTCCGGCGCTTATCGGATGCCCGACAGCCAGCTCGCGTGAGCGGTATCAGACGCGCCGGCGGTGAACGGTCCGCGAGTGAAGCGGTGGTTGCTGGTGGCGATGTCGCTGTCGTGGAGCCAGTCGTCGAGGAAGTCGGGGAGTTCGGCGAGTCCGACCGCGTCGGCGGCGTTGCCGAGGATCACGGCGGCGTCGGCGGCGTCGAGGGTGATGGTGGTGCGGCCGTTCATCACGTGTGGTCGTTGCAGGTGGCGGCGATCTCGAGGCCGTTGTGGGCGCGTGGCCGCACGCGGTTGGTCGTGACGATCGTCGGATCGCCTGTCTCGTCGCAGGTGACGACGTCGAAGGAACAGGTGCCGCGGTTGGTGCGGCCGGTGGGCAGCCCGACCTCGTCGAACGACGAGGACGTCCGCGCGGTGTGGTAACTCGGCTTCGACGCGAAGTTCCCTCCGATCTCTGAGCGCATCAGGGTCTTCGTTCTGTCGTGGGCGGCGGTGATGTAGCCGTCGTGGCCGGCATCGACCGCGATGGTGGCGAGCGCGGCGGCTCACCACCGGCTATGTCGACGCGCACCACCTGGCGTTCGGGCCGGTGCGGCTCGATGTGCTCCCCGTCTGGGAGCTGTACGTCTCGGCCTCCACCCTGGAATCGATGGGTCACTGAGGCCCGGACCCCGACGGTGAGGCGCCTCGCCGGCGTCGCACCGAGCGGTTCGTCGAGCGGGCCTCGGCCGAGCTCGGGTGACCCCCGATCCGGTTGGCGACCCGGGGTCAGGGCTGCTGCACGCCGAGGTAGGCGGCGATCACGTCGGGGTTGGTCTGGATCTCGTGGGGCAGCCCCTCTGCGATGCGCTCGCCGAAGTCGAGGACGAGGATGCGCTCGGCGACGTCCATGACCAGGCCCATGTCGTGCTCGACGAGGATCATGGCGATCCCGAGCTCGCGCTGCACGTCGAGGATGAAGCGGGCCATTTCCTCGGTCTCGGACAGGTTCATGCCGGCGACGGGCTCGTCGAGCAGCAGGAGCTCGGGATCCATGGCCAGCGCCCTGCCGAGCTCGACCCGCTTCTGGATCCCGTACGGGAGGAGGGACACCGGTGTGTTGCGGTGCTCCTGGATCTCGAGGAACTTCACGATCGTCTCGACCTGGCGGCGGTGCTCGACCTCCTCCCGGCGGGCGGGCCCGAGGTACAACGAACCGGCCAGCCACGACCGGCGCATGCGGAGGTGGCGACCCATCAGGAGGTTGTCGAGGACGGTCATCTGCGCGAACAGCTCGATGTTCTGGAAGGTGCGGGCGATGCCGCGTTGGGCCACACGGTCGGGACGAAGCCCCATGATGCTCTCGCCGTTCCAGCGGATGTCGCCGATCTGAGGGCGGTAGACCTGCGAGATGGCGTTGAAGATCGAGGTCTTGCCGGCACCGTTGGGACCGATGATGGCGAAGAGCTCGGCCCGGCCGACGTCGAAGCTGACATCGTTGATGGCGGTCACGCCGCCAAACCGCAGGCTGATGTGCTCGACCTCGAGGAGCGGTGGCGACTCGCCCGCCATCAGAACCAACGCCTCCGTCGCTTGTAGTGCTTCGCGTTCCGGAACGAGTGCTGCTCACCCTCGTCACCGTGGAGGCCGAGGTAGAACTCCTGGACCTCCTCGTCGGCCAGGAGCTTCTCCCCGGCGCCGTCCATCACCACCCGACCGGTCTCCATGACGTAGCCGTAATTGGCGATCGACAGGGCCATCACGGCGTTCTGCTCGATGAGCAGCACGCTCGTGCCCTGCTGGTTGATGTCCACGATGATGTCGCGAATTTGCTCGACGAGCCGCGGCGCCAGCCCGAGGGACGGCTCGTCGAGGATCATCAGCCTGGGGGCGCCCATCAGGGCCCGTCCCATGGCGAGCATCTGCTGCTCGCCGCCACTGAGGTACCCGGCGACCTGCCGGCGGCGCTCCTGCAGGCGGGGGAACAGGCCCATCACCCGCTCGTAGGCCACGGCGTTGGCCGCCTTGTCCTTCACGGTGTAGGCGCCGCAGCGCAGGTTCTCATCGACGGTGAGGTCGGCGAAGATCCGCCTGCCCGCCATCACCTGGGTGATGCCGGACCGCACGATGTCGGCCGGGTCGGCGCCGACCAGGTTGTTGCGGTCGAAGGTGATGGAGCCCTTGGTGACGGCCCCGTCGTGGGCGCCGAGCAGACCACTCACGGCCCGGGCCGTGGTGCTCTTGCCTGCCCCATTGGCCCCCAGCAGCGCGACGATCCAGCCGTCGGGGACATCGATGGACAGGCCCTGCAACGACAGGATCACCTTGTTGTACACGACCTCGAGGTTGGAGACGGTCAGCACGTGGTGTGGGCCCTTTCGTGGCCGGAGCGGGCGGACCCGGGTCGCTGATGAACCCGACCAGGGCCCGCCCTGCCGCACCGGTTCAGCCGGAACTACTCGGCGAAGCAGGCCTCCTGGAAGTCGTACGCCTCGGCGGTCGGCGAGACGTAGGGGCCCTTGATGAGGTGGTAGCCGGTGACGCCGTCCTCGTCGGACACGGTGCCCGACTCGTTGTAGAGCGTGGAGTCGGGCGTGTAGAGGTAGGACTCCCGCACGACGTAGTCGTTGGGCTCACCGGCCCAGGTCTGGTCGGGGGCGAGGCCCTGGAGGTCGACGGTGACCTCCTTGGCTGCCGCCGTGACGCCAGCGCGAGTGAGGTCGCCGTTCGCGATCGCCCGCTCGAGGATCTGTGTGACGATCAGGCCGTTGATCCACCCGAGGACGTAGTAGTCGGCGACGCCGAGCGGCGCGTCGGGGCGCTTCTCGCGCATCGCCGCCACGAGGTCCTTCATGCCGGGGGCCTCTCCGGAGTTCCACAGCTCGGTGTACGTGGAGTACGTCCAGTATTGGTCGAACACCTTGGCAAGATCGGTCCCGAGGAGGCTCGTGCCCCACGACGGCGCGTTGCCCGACCAGTGGGCGGTGAAGCCCTGATTGGCTGCGCCGCCCATGATCTCGGCCAGGGTGGTGGGGTTCACCGACGTCCACACGATGTCGGCTCCCGACTTGACCAGCTCGGTGATGACGGGGGTCTGGTCGGCCCCGGGCACCACGGCGCCCTCGCCGTCGTACACGATGTTCAGCCCCAGGGCCTCGGCGGCCTTCTTGGCGCCCTCCGCCCCGTCCTGTCCATACTCGCCGGGGAAGGAGATGATGGCCAGGTTGGTGCCGTACTCCTCCGACAGGTAGGTGACTCCGTTCATCGCTTCCATGCAATAGTTGGTCTGGATCTCGAGCACGTTCTCGCCGATCTTGGGATCGGCCCAGCCCGAGTACCAGCTCAGGGGGATGGCAGTGAGGTCGTCTTCGACCAGCGCATCGGCGTATGCCGCGGTGTGCGGTGAGCCGTCGGAGCGGCCGATCATGACCACCGCGTTCTCACCGGTGCCGGAGAACTCCTGGTAGTTCTCGAGCGCCTTCGGCACCTCATAGCCGTTGTCGAGTTTGATCGGCTCGATCTGGTAACCGCCGATCCCGCCGTTCTCGTTGAGGACCTCCCAGTAGACGTCCTGGCCCTCCTGGATCGGTGCGACGGTGCTGGCGAAGATGCCTGACAGGGCGGCGTTGTAGCCGATCTTGATCGTGTTGTCTTCGACCCCGACGGCGGTGACCACCTCGCCGGCAGGCGCCACGCTCCCGGTTTCGTCGCCCTCGGTGGTCGCGGCGGCCTCCGTGGTCTCCGTGCCCTGGCTGGCCTCCGTCGTCTGCGCCGATTCCTCGGTCGTGTCCGAGGAGGCCGAGTCGTCGTCGTCGCCACCGCACGCGCCGGCGACCAGCGCGACGACAGCGAGCTGTGCGAGCAGTGTCTTCCTTTTCAACATGTCGTTGGTTCCCCCTTCGTTGGTCGGTCGGATGTATCGCGTGTGTCGAGTGGGCGTTGGTCAGTAGCTGAACGGCCAGCGTTTCCAGTAGTTCTTGACCCTCAGCCAGATGCCGTAGAGGCCGAGCGGCTCGAAGATGACGAACACGACGATCAGCAGGCCGAAGATCGCCACGTTCCAGTCGAAGATGTTGAGCGGCCAGCCCGGCGACTGTGAACCGGTGGCAATGGCGCCCCGGTCACCCGACCCGCTCGTCAGGAGGGCGTCGGCCACCGCCCCGGTGACCCCCGAGCTGCCCCGCTGGCCGCTGAGCCATTCCGTGCACTGCTCGATCAGCGAAGGACCGAGCACGACGAAGACGGTGCCGAGGACGGTGCCGAGGACAGTGCCGATGCCGCCGATGAGCAGGATGGCAACGATCTCGACGGACAGGAACAGGCTCCACACCGTCGCCGGGACCTTGCCGTTGAGGGAGGCGAAGCAGATCCCGGCGATCCCTGCGAAGAACGACGACGTGGCGAACGCGATGGTCTTGTACCTGAACTCGGCGACGCCCATCACCTCGGCGGCGACGTCGCGATCGCGGATCGCCTGGAACGCCCGTCCGGTGCGGGTGCGACCCAGGTTCAGGCTGACGATCAGGAAGCCGATCGCCAGCATGAGCAGGAAGAAGTAGACCTTCACGTTCTCGTCCACCTCGAACCACAGCCACTTCCCGTCGTGGCTCATGTCGACGAGGGGATCGGTCTCCTTCCAGAACCGGATGTCGAAGCTCGGGAAGCCACGGCCGAGGCTGGGATCACCCGCCGCCCTGCGGCCGAGGCTCGTGTTGGCGAGGTGGATGCCGATGAAGACCAGGCCCAGGGTGACGATGGCCAGGTAGAGGCCGCGGAGCCTCACCGCGACCGGGGCCACGACAATGCCGACGAGCGCGGCGCCGATCCCCGCCCCCGGCAGCCAGATCCAGATCGGCAGACCCAGCCCCCACACCGAGCGGGTGCCCTCGCCACCGAGCACCGCACCGGTGTAGGCGCCCACGCCCATGAAGAAGGCCATGCCGAGACTGACCTGGCCGGCGAGTCCCGTCAGCAGGTGCAGACCGAGCGCGGCGATGAGGAAGACCAGGGTCGTGGACACCGGGCGCATCCAGTCGCTGTCGCCCAGGAACCTGATGAACGGGATCTGGTTGATGACGGGGAGGTTGAACGGCATGAGGAAGAGGGCGGCGGCGAACAGGCCCGTCGCCACCTTCAGCGTCCAGCTCGGGAGGAGCTGGTTCTGCTGAACGTAGGAGGTCTGGAGGCCGGGGCGGTACAGCATGCTCAGACCCGCCTGATCTCGGGGGTGCCGAACAGGCCATACGGGCGTACGAGCAGTCCGACGATCATCACGATGTAGGGGACGATCACCGGGTAGCCGGGACCGAGCTGGTCGGTCAGCCCGGAGGCGTACTGGCCGGCGAAGATCTCGGCGGCGCCGACGATGAGCCCTCCGACCAGCGCACCGGCCACCGAGTCGAGCCCGCCGAGGATCACCGCCGGCAGCGCCCGGAAGGCGATGAACTGCGTCTCGACCTGCACCGCCCCGGTCTGGGCGACAGGTGGCTGGGTGGCGAAGATCCCGCCGATGGCGGCCAGGACCATGCCTGCCGCCCACGCGAACGCGAACACCCGCGCCACGCTGATGCCCTGGGCCAGCGCCGCCTCCTGGTCGTAGGCGACCGCCCGCATGGCGACGCCGGTGCGGGTCCGGAAGAACACCAACACGGCGAGGAAGCAGACGAGCGCGGTGATGATGACGGCGATGTAGGACCAGTTCACGAAGGCGTCCCCGACCGTGAACCCGCCCGTTCCCCACGGGGCGTTGATGGCGCGGAAGGAGATCTTCACCGAGTCGTTGGCGAAGGTCCGGAAGAAGGCCTCGAGCCCAAGCGTGATGACCGCAATGGAGAACAGCGGCTTGCCGATCATGGGCCGGATGGCGAGGCGCTCGATCAGCAGGCCGAGCACGGCGCCGAATGCCAGGGCGACGATCGCGCTGAGCCCCCAGGCGATCCAGTCCGGTCCGCCGATGTCCATCAGTGGGTTCCTGATCGTCGTGAGCGGGATGTGCTGGTCGGCGACCATGAACGACAGGAAGAGCGCCCCGACCATGGCGAGGGCGCCTTGCGCGAAGTTGATCGTCTGCGTCGTCTTGAAGATCAGGACGAACCCGAGAGCGACGATGGCGTACACGGCGCCGAGGCCGAGCGACTTCATCAGGGTCTGGAAGAACAGGGCGGGGTCGTTGACGAGCTGCAGCGCGAGGAACACCACGATCGGGACGCCGATCGCAAGGAACATCAGCAGCGGGACCACGCGGGACCAGTCGACCCCGCGGCGTAGCCGAACGCTGATTGCGGTCATACCGGAATCGTCTCTGCGAGATCGGCGTACCGCTCGAGCAGGGTGTGCCGTTTCACGGCCTGCATCGCGGTCAGCTCTCCGTCCTCATGGTCGAGCTCGCTGGGGAGCAGACGGTGCCGGGTGATGCGTCCCAGTTCGGAGTGCAGCGCGGTGAGCTCGCGGACCTCGTCATCGATCAGCTCGACCACCTCCGGCTTGTCGACCATGTCGCGATACGTGGTGACGGACAGGTTCCGCCGCAGGGCCCAGGCGGACACCGCGTTGGGCTCGAGGCCGAGCAGCGCAGTGAGACCGTCACGGTCGTCGGCCACCAAGACGGCCTCGCGGACGTACGCCGACGTCTTCAGCGCGTTCTCGATCTCCGACGGCGGGAGGCGAGTCCCGTCGGAGAGGACGATGACGTCGTCGATGCGGTCGAGCACCTGCAGGTGGGTGTCGTCGGTCATCTCGCCGAGGTCACCGGTGCGGAGCCAGCCGTCCTCGGTGAACGCAGCGGCGGTGGCGTCGGGGTTGTTCCAGTAACCGGCAAAGTTCCCGTCGTGGCGCACCTGGATCTCGCCCGTCCTCGGGTCGATGCGGACGTCGACATCGGGACAGGGCGGGCCTGCCGTCCCGAGGCGGAGCCGGCGGGGCAGGTTGGTGGTGGCGACGCCGGCGCTCTCGGTCAGCCCGTAGAGCTCCAGCACCGGCACACCGATCCCGAGAAAGAACTCGAGCACACCGGGAGCGATCGGCCCGCCCCCGACGACGGCGTGCCGCGCCCGCCGCAGGCCGATCCGTTGACGGAGCGCCCGGAACACGAGGATCCACCCGAGAATGTACGCCAGCCGGGAACCGACGGTGTCCTTGCCGCCGCGGGAGGCGCGGGTGCGTCCGACCCGGCGACCCAGGCTGAGCCCGAAGCCGACGACGAGCCGCTTGAACCACGACGCATCGCGAGCGCGGGCCAGCACGACGCCGTGCAGGCGCTCCCACACCAGCGGTACGCCGAAGAAGATGGTCGGCTGGACCTGGCACAGGTTCGACTCCACGGTGTCGACCGCCTCCACGAAGTGGACCACCGAACCGCCTGCCACGAGCGACCAGGAGGAGAAGACCCGCTCGGCCAGGTAGGCGAGGGGGAGGTAGCACACGACGAGGTCGCGCGGACCCGGGACCTTCCCGTCGGCGAACCGCTCGGGCGAGAGGACGAACTGCCGCAGCGCGAAGTCCACGTTGGTGTGCGTGAGCATCACGCCCTTGGGCGGTCCCGTCGTCCCTGGCGTGTACACGAGCGCAGCCAGCTCGTCGCCACGAGCGCCGGCCATCCGGTCACGCACCGCGTCGGGATTCGCCGATCGGTGCGCCCGGCCGAGCTCGAGGAACGCGTCCCAGGACATGAGCCGGTCATCGGCGTAGCCCTCCATCCCGCGGGGCTGCACGTAGACGATCCTGCGCAGGCCAGGCAGCTCAGCGCGGTCGATGGCCAGCGCCTTGTCCACCTGCTCCTGGTCGTCGGCGAGGTGGACCGCGGGCAGGCAGTCGGTCACGACGTGGCTCGTCGCCGGGACGGGGTCGACCGGGTAGACACCGACGGCGACGCCGCGCACGGCGATCACGGCCAGCTCGACCATCACCCACTCGGGGCGGTTCTCCGCCTGGATCGACACCCGGTCACCTGGCTCGATCCCGAGTTCGAGCAGCGCGTGCGCGGCGTCGAGCACGACGTCCCACAGCTCCGCCCACGTGACCTCCCGCCAAATGCCTCGATCCTTGGCGCGTAGGGCGACCTGGCCTGGCGCCCGCCCGGCCCACGCGGCGGCACGGTCCGCGAGTGTGGATGGGCACGCTCGTTCGGCGCTGTATCGCTCCTCTACAGCGATATTCACGCTAACCCCCGGTCAGCCGGCCCGGCTCGCTCGTCGAGTCGCCGCGCCGGGCGCCGTCGTGGTCGCCGCTCTCGTCAGGTCGCGACCGCCTCCCGGTCGCGACGCCAGAGGCACCCCTTCCCCCCATAGCGGAAACGACAGTAGCCGGATGCGGCGCCTCCGATTCTCCAACTCGGTCGTCGCCGGCCCGGTCGTAGGGACCGCCGGCTCGACAGCCCGATCAGTGGTTACACGCTGGCCGTGACCCCGACAACCCGGATCGACTTCAAGCGCACGCCCGCCTGTTGCTCATTCTCCCGGTTCGCCCGAACGCTCTCGACGAAAGACGTCGCCTGTTCAACGGACTCAAAGGTGACGAGGACCGTGCTTTCGTGCTCGTCCCGGTCCAGTGTCCAGTGCCCGCTGACGAAGCCCGGTGCCTGGCGCACGCTTGGAACGATGAATCGGTGCAGCGCTTCCCGCGCCTCGGCCTCCCGGGACAGACCCAGGTTGAACGTTGCGATCGTTGCATGCGTCGCCTTGGGCACCTCCACAGACTGCCCGATCCAGCATGCCCCGCCGTGTCCAGATGCCGCCCTGTAAACCCGATCTCCACCGCCCGGGAACGCCGGCACTCCGACACCGAACGCCGGGTGGCACTGTTCGGCGCCTACTCGAGATGAGCGGGATGCCGCGGAACGGCAGGTATGGCGCGCCAGGTACTAGCACCCGGATGGGTATCGGGTTCAACATCGGGCCATGCGTAGTCGCTGGCTGCTGGGGGCGACAGTGGCGATCGCGCTCACAGTCTCCGCCTGCGACAGCGGACTACGACGGGTCACGAGCGGAGAAACGCTACAGCCAGGCGAGGAGGTGAGTTACATGTTTAGAACCCATTGCGGCGCCCGGATTCTGGGACGCTTCAACGGTCGTTGGTGGCGGGCGACGGAAGCCCTCGAACTCACAGGCAGCGCCACCGCCTCGTGGTATCCGCGAGGGTGGGAGCCCTCGAGCGAAGACCCTTCGGAGGTGCTGCGTGTAGTACTGCGGTATGACAGTGACCGCCAGCGGATCGTCGCATCGTGGGAGGACACCGCGGTGACTTACGAGCCCGGTCCGGAACTTGACCAGTCGGAGTTCTGCGCCTGACTGCGGAAGGTGGTCGGCTGCCGCGCATTCTGACGTTCGTGCGGCCGCAGAGCGGAACGGGTGGTTACGCCCTCGCCGTCGGCCGACCGCGACGAACCCTTGTCGAGCGCATAATGCCCGTGATGGGCGCTGGCTCGCCAGCCTGAGCGGGTACCGAACGCCGTCACGCCCGATGTCCGAGAACGCCATCCGGTAATCGCGCTGGTCGGCGTCCGGGACCGCCGGCAGGTTGACGCGGCGCCGACGCCAACGCATCAGTTCACGTCCCGTCGGATCTGAAACGAGCGGATCGGTCAGATCTTCGTCAGAGGAAAAGGCTCGACCTCAAGCCCGGCGCCAAACGTCGGCGCAGGCAACGCATGTCTCCTGCGGGATGAGCCCGACGCGCATCAACTGACCGAACATCCAACAGCCGGCGCAGAACCCGACGACCGACTCGAGCGTGGCGAACACGACCAGCAGGCCGACGAGGACCGACGCCACCGCGGGATTGTCGAGCACCAGGCCGACCACGACGGCGACGACGGTCAGCGCCAATCCGATCGACTGAGCGAACCGCTTCGGCGGGCCGGGCACGAGCTTCGGCTCGCCCAGCCGCGGCGCGACCACGCGTGTTGCCAGCTGTCCGAGTGGGCTCAGCTTGGGCCCGGTGAGCACGCGGGCAAGAAAGCCAAGCGCCAGCGGCACCAGCAGCCAGTGCCAGCCGGTCACGAGCGCGACGAGCGCGACGATCGCCACCCCGCCAGCCACCACCCGCGCCGCCTTCTCGTTGACCGGATTGGGGAACCCGAGCACCGACGCCACGCCACCACGGTAGCGGCGCCGCACGTATTCCTGACCATCTCGATCAGGATTGCTGTTCCGCCGGCACGACGCCCTGAAAGGCGCGACGCAAACGCACCCACCGAGGCGGGCCCGCAGCGCTGCCCGACACCTACCACGCCAGGCGTCCGCGAGCACCAGAATCTCGCGGCGAGCCGCGCCTTCGTCAGAGTGTCCGAGCAAGCCGACTGGCAACGGCGGACAACGCGGCATCGAACGCCGGGTCATGAACTGAACGCTTGTGCTGATCCTCAGGAGGGCGGGCCGAGGAGGTCCCAACGGTTGCCGGCGACATCTCGAAACACAGGGAGCCGGCCGTAGGGCTCGTCTTCGGTCGTCCATCGTTGGTGAGGGAAGCCGAGTTCTCGACGAGGTCGAACTGCAGCTTGTCGACGAAGAAGGCAATTGCCTCGTCGTAGTCGTGGACGATCAGGCTGATGAGCTCAGGGTGCACCCACCACGCTGACCGTCCGGATACCGCGCCCGGTAATCGCGCCGCGTCGCGTCCTGGAGCCGGCACACGGACCGTTCGGCGCGGCGACATGGAGGCTTCTGATGGATAATCCTCGTCGTCGACGGCCGTACGCAGCCGGTAAGGCCACGCGACTGTCGCGCCGGTCGGGGAGCTTGGACGGTCAACCGATGTCGGCGCCGTACACCTTGTCGACCGTCATCGCCATGAGCACCCGACGATCAGACACCATGGCCGAGCGGTACTCGTCCCAGTCCGGGTGCTCACCTGCAGCGAGTCGATAGTAGTCGACCAGCGCCTGGACCTCCGGACCGGTGGGGTCGGCTCCGGGGCCGGTCAGCGTTGCTGCGCCCTCTGCCGTCGCCCATGCCCGCCCGTCCGGTCGGGTCACCTCCAACGTCGCTCGTGCGTCCCTTCGGAGGTTGGCCGTCTTCGCCAGACCGGCGCGCATGGACACGTAGATCACGCCGGCCTGCCGGTCGTAGAACGGCATGACCGGCGACAACTGGGGCCGCCCGTCGGCCTTGATGGTGGCCAGGACGCCAAGCCGGCTCTCGGCCAGCAGCGCGTGCGGGTCGAACGACGTAGCGGTCATGCGACGAGCCAACCCGCGAGCATCCCGGACCATTCCTGCCCCGACGCGACGACGCGCTCGTCGCCCACGGATCCCATCGGGCACCGTCCGCAACACGTCGACGGTCGTGGCGCGCTGCCCGCCGCCGGGGAGCATCCGGGACCATCTCGATGTGGTTGGAGCGCTCGAGAGCGTGGCCCCGCAGCTCCGAACGCACCCGAGGCACCATCCGATACCGACGCCGATGATTCCGTTCGTTCGAATCACGCCGACGCACTGCACCTGGCAAGGCTGACCGATGCCGGGTGCAGTGCGAGATCAGCGCGACATCGTGGTGGTCGGCGGCGGCATCGCCGGATCAGCGCTGGCGGCACGCCTCGCCAGGGCGGGTCGGCGCGTTACCGTCGTTGAGACCCGGGCCGAGTACGACGATCGGGTGCGCGGCGAAGGGATCGTACCCTGGGGGGTGCGTGAGGCGAGGGCGGCGGGCGCTCTCGACGTCCTCGTTGCTGCCGGGGCGGCGCGGATGCGCAGCTTCGTCGCCTACGAGATCGGGCAGCGGCCCGACATCGCCGAAGCGACGGCGGTCCGGCTGGACGGCCTCGTCGAAGACACGGGCGGTGGCCTGGCGATCCGGCATCCGGTCGCCTGTGCCGCGCTGTCCGACGCCGCCCGCCGAGCTGGCGCCGAGGTGATCCGGGGATACGAACGGCTCGACCTCGACGGTGACGGGACGATCATCGTCACACTGCCCGACGGACGCGTCGTCGTGCGGTCGGCCGAGCTCATCGTCGGCGCCGACGGTCGCGCGTCGCAGGTGCGCCGGCATGCCGGCATCGAGCTGCGCCGACGGCGGTCGGCCCACTTCGTCGCGGGTGCCCTCGTCGTCGTGAGTCCTCGTCCTGGCCCCGCTGCGATGACGACCAGCGTCGATGGGGATCGCTACCTCATCGCGTTCGCGCAGGGCGACGGCACGACTCGCGTCTACCTGTGCGGCGACGCATCGGACCTACGCCGCTATGGCAGGTCCGACGGTGCCGACCACTTCCTCGAGGATCTCCGACGCCACTCCCTGCCGTCCCCTCGGGCGTGGACGGCCGCCCGGTCGGTCGGGCCGTGCAAGGCCGTCACCGGCGACGACGCCTACGTGGAGACCACGCATCGCGACCGCGCCGTGCTCGTCGGCGACGCCGCCGGCTACGCCAGCCCGATCACGGGGCAGGGGCTCTCTCTCGCCCTCGCCGACGTGAATGACGTGTCACGCGCCGTTCTCGAAGCGGACGGTTCCCGCCCCAACTTCGACGCGTACGCGGCCCGCAAGCGGCGCCGCCTCGATGTCGTGCGTTGGGGGACCGAGATCAGCGCCACCGTCCACGCAGAGCGCTGCGCCGATCGAGAGGCTCGCCTTGCCGCGCTCCGGCGCGCCGCGCGCCGCAACCCGACCGTGCGGACCGGGCTCGCCGCCAGCCTGGTCGGGCCCGACACCGTCGATCCCGACGACCTGCCGTGGAGGGCGATCGACGAGCTGCGCACCGTCGCCGCCGTCTGAACACCCCGCCCGGGTGCCGTCGCCTTGCGGGGTAGTCGGCGACGAGACCAAGGGGAATGGCGTCCGTCGTCGCCCGGGCTGAGTTGGCACAGCACGACGTCGATGGGGATGGCGCGTGATGCGCAGAGCGCGGCCAGCGATCCAAGGTGGGTGGGGATGACACCGAGGACACGGGCCGGCTGAGGGGTGGCGGTGCGACCGATGGCGCAGTAGCCGATGAAACGCAGCACGTTGGCGTGTTCGGGTTGCCACAGCTCGCTGCTGGTGCCGTCGACGAAGACAAACACGGGTCCGATGTCGTGGCGCGAGCTCTTTCCACGACTCCCCGTAGGAATTTTGCTTGTCAGCTGACAACTATTCTGGCATGCTGAGTAGGGCGCCACCACCGGGGGCGATCAGCACCAGGGAGGCATGATGGCCGACGTCGATCTGGCGACGTTTCCGACCGCCGCGAAGGGGAACAAGTTCGAGGACTTCACCGTCGGTGAGGTCCTTGTCCACCACTGGGGCCGCACTGTGACGGCGGGTGACAACGCGATCTTCTCGACGGCGATGTGCAACTGGAACCCGATGCACCTCAACGCCGAGTTCGCCCGAGCCCACGGCCCCCCGATGTCGTGGTCAACCCGATGCTCGTGTTGTCCACCGTGGTCGGCCTGTCGGTGGAGGATCTCAGCGAGGCCGGCGGTCCGTTCCTCGGTGTCGAGGACTGCACATTCCACCGCCCGGTGCACCCGGGCGACACGGTCACGGCGCGCTCGACGGTGGTCGAGACCCGGGAGTCGCGGAGCCGCCCCAATGTGGGCATCGTCACCTGGCACACGGAGGGCCACAACCAGCACGGCGAGCTCGTCATCGACTTCGTACGTACCAACCTCGTCGCCAAGCGGGGCGGGTCGTGAGCGAGCGAGTCTTCGAGCGAGCGAACAATCAAGCACGGTCTTCGGCTCATTGGTGCACCGCCACCACGGTGAACCCCTCGCGTGACGTCAGGGTGCACCAATGAGCGAGCGAGTCTTCGAGCGAGCGAACAATCAAGCACGGTCTTCGGCTCATTGGTGCACAGCCACCGCGGTGAACCACTCGCGTGACGTCAGGGTGCACCAATGAGCGACCGGACCGTGTCGGCTGTGACGGGGACCGGCAACTGGTTCGAGGACTTCACGCCGGGACAGCGCATGCGCCACGCCCGCGGCGCCACGGTCGGGGAGGTGGAGAACAATCTGGTCACCAAGCAGGTGATGAACACCGCCCAGGGCCACTGGAACGAGCACGTGATGCAGGGCAGCCCGATGGGCGACGGCCGGCTGGTGTTCGGCCTCGTCACCGGATCGCTCGTGTTTGGGTTGGCCAGCCAGGACACGGCCGAGAACGCGCTCGCCGAACTGTCCTGCACCGGTCTGCGGTTTACCTCCCCGGTGCACATCGGCGACACGCTGTATAGCTACTTCGACCTGAAATAGTCGATCCACCACCTGCGCGCGTGCGTTCGATACGATGGCCTCGCCCCTGGTAGTTGCGTTACCGAACAGCGAGGCCATCGATGTTGCGAACGGTAGGCGAGGAGCCGACGTTGTGGGAAGCGTTGCTCCCGGCGGAGGCGTTGGTGATGCCCGCCGAGCTGGTCCGCGTCGATGCGCTGTTGGATGACGACCGCTTCTTCGAGCCGTACGCCGAGTTCTTTCACGCCACGCTGGGGCGGCCGTCGATCCCGATCGAGACGTATCTGCGGCTGATGTTCTTGAAGTACCGCTACCGGCTCGGGTTCGAGACGCTGTGTCGGGAGGTCACGGACTCGATCGGTTGGCAGCGGTTCTGTCGCATCCCGCTCGGTGGACGGGTGCCGCACCCGACGACGTTGATGAAGATCACCACCCGTTGCGGTGGGGTGGCCGTCAACGGGTTGAACGAGGCGTTGCTGGCCCGCGCCGTGGAGGCCAAGGTGTTGAGGACCAACCGGGTGCGCGCCGACACGACGGTGATCGAAGCCAACGTCGCGTATCCGTCGGACTCGTCGCTGTTGGCCAAGGGCGTCGCCAAGATGGCCAAAGCGGCCAAGAAGCTGCGGGCAATGGGATTGGCGAGGCGCACCCGGCTGGCCGACAAGACGCGTACGGTGCGCTCCCGGGCCCGCTCGATCAACGCCAACCTGCGCCGCCGCACCGACGACAAGCTCGCCGAAGTCAAGCGGATCAACACTGACCTCGCTGGGATCGCCGAGCGGGTCGCCCGGCAGGCCGACGCCGTGGTGCGCAACGCCCGCCGTAAGCTGCGCACCCTCGGTGACCAGGCGTCTGGGCTCGCTCGTGCTGCGGTGGAAGGGCTGGAGCGGACCGCCACCTTGACCCGTCGGGTCGCCGCCCAGACCCGCCAACGCCTCGCCGGCGAGACCCCGCCGGGGGCGACTCGGGTGGTGTCGTTGCACGACGCCGAGGCCCGTCCGATCGCCAAGGGACGTCTCGGCAAGCCGGTCGAGTTCGGCTACAAGGCCCAACTCGTCGACAACGAAGATGGTGTCATCGTCGACCACAACATCGAAGCCGGCAACCCGCCCGACGCACCGATGCTCGAACCGGCGATCCAACGGATCAAGCAACGCACCGGTCGAGCACCGAGGGCGGTCACCGCTGATCGTGGCTACGGCGAACAAGGCGTCGAAGACGCCGTGCGTGCCGCCGGAGTACGTCATGTCGTGCTCCCCACCAAAGGCCGACCGAACGCGACACGTCGCCAGATCGAGAACCGACGCGCCTTCAAGAAGATGGTGCGATGGCGCACCGGCTGCGAAGGCCGCATCAGCTGCGCCAAACGCGACTTCGGACTCTCCAGGACGCGGATCGACGGGCTCGCCGGCGCACGCACCTGGTGCGGTCACGGAATATTCGCCCACAACCTCGTCAAGATCAGCGGCCTGATCGACTGATCGAGCCCAACGAGATCGAGCCGGCGACCGGCGGCCCACATCGCCGACAGCCACCGCGCCACACCCGCATCAACGTCACTCACGCCCCCCGCGCCCACACACTTCTTCAGGTCGAAGTAGCTACACCGAGGTCGTCGGCGTGGAAGACGCATCGGACCGGCCCGACGCCGGGGTGGTCCGCGTCCGGCACTGGGGTGCGCTGGGCGACGGTCGCGTCGTCTTCGAAGGCGAGCGCACCGTGCTGGTGAAGCGCAAGCGGCACTGGGCGGTCGATGGATGAGGTGGTGGCCAGCAGTCGCTGCTCGATCCTGCGGCGTTCGGCCCGGTCGCCGCGCTGGCCCATCTCGCGTTGGTCGTCAACCGGCGGTTGGATCGGTTCGCTCCCGTTCGCCGCGTACCCGCCGAGATGCTCAACGCAGGCTGAACATGCAAGGAGATGTCTGACGTGATCCGTTCACCGGAACCGCCCGTGCTCGCCGAGCCGTACCGCACCGACCGCCGGTTGGAGCTGCAGGCCGAGGCCCGCCATTTCGCGATGGAGGAGGTGCTGCCCGTCGCCAACGAGCTCGACCCGCGCAAGGAGCTGATCCCGGCCGAGCTGATCGCGAAGATGGGCGCCAAGGGCTACTTCGGGGTTCGCCTCCCCGTCGAGGTCGGCGGCATGGGTCTGGGAATCTTCGAGTACTGCATGATCGCCGAGGAGCTCGCCCGGGCGTGGATGAGCGTGGCCTCGATCATCGCCCACGCCCAGGGGATGGGGACCGGGCACGCAACGGGCGAACGGCGCCAGGAGCTGCTGCGGCGCTCAGCGGCAGGGCGGTGGATCGGCGCCGCCGCGCTGTCGGAGCCGACGGCCGGGTCCGACCTCGCCGGCGTCAAGACGACGGCCGTGCGCGACGGCGACTCATGGGTCCTGAACGGTGAGAAGCGCTGGTGCGGCAATGCGATCAACGCCCACTTCATCCAGCTGCTGTGCCACGAACGCCAACCGAACGAGGGTGAGAGCCGCTCCGCTGGCCTGATGTCGGTGGTCATCGAGAAGGAGCCGGGCACGGTGCCCGACGGGATGGTGGCCACCGAGATCGACAAGATCGGCTACCACGGCTTCCGCACCTACAACCTCGTCCTGACCGCGGTCCGCGTCCCACGCGACGCCCGTGTCGGGCTCGGCGCCGACCCGACGACCGGGGCCTCGACGAGCGCCTTCAAGGCGACCCAGCGCGGCCTCAACGAGGCACGCGTCCACACCGCGGCGCGCGCCGTCGGGCTGGCCCGAGCCGCCGTCGAGGACTGCACGCTCTACCTGCAACAGCGCGAGCAGTTCGACCGTCCGCTGTCGGAGTTCCAGGCGCTGCGCTTCAAGCTCGCCGAGATGGCTGCCCGCGTCGAGCAGGCGCGCAGCTTCTACCAGCACGTCGCCCACCGCCTCGACCAAGGCGAGATGTGCGAGAAGGAAGCGGCGATGGTCAAGCTGACAGCGACCGAGATGGCCGTCGAGGTGACCGGCGACGGCATCCAGCTCCACGGCGGCAACGGCTACACCACCGAGCGTCAGGTCGAACGGCACTGGCGCGACGCCCGCCTGACCACAATCTTCGAGGGCACCAGCCAGATCCAACAGCACATCATCAGCGAACGCATCCTCGGCAAGGTCCGAGGATGAGGGGGGTCGACATGTTGACATCGGAAGAGCTCGCCGCGGCCTGCAACGGCGACGCCGAGTTCCGCCTCGCGGCGCGCCGCTGGCACGGCGCGTTGCGCTTCCACATCGGCGACGACGTCGTGGGCATCGGCGTGCGCGACGGTGTGGCCCGAGCCATCTCGAAAGCGGACGCCGACGTGCTCACCGTCGTCTACGCCGGCCCGGCCGAGGTGTGGGCGCAGATCTTCGCCCCGCGACCACCACGGTTCCTGAACGACCTTTTCCCCGCCGAGGCCGCCGGCCTGATCACCCGCAGCGGCGACGAGCTGACCTACTGGCAGTACACCCCGGCGATCGCCCGGGCCGTCGAGGTGGTCCGCGAACGCGCCGCGCCGGCCCCGAACGAGGCGCGCCCCGTCCCGGCCGTCACGCGGGCGGGGCGATTCGACAGCCCGGTCGGCCGGTACGTGCACGTCGACATCGACGGCACCGACTACCGCCTGTACTTCGAGGAGGCCGGCACCGGCATCCCGCTGCTGCTGCAGCACACCGCCGGCTCCCACGGCGTGCAGTACCGCCATCTGTTCGAGATGCCCGAGATCACCGACCACTTCCGGCTGATCGCCTACGACCTCCCGTTCCACGGCAAGTCGGTGCCTCCGACGGACGTCGAGTGGTGGACCACGGAATACAAGCTGACCCGCGAGTTCGCGATGGCCGTGCCGCTGGCGCTCGCCGACGCCCTCGAGCTGGAGCGCCCGGCGTTCATGGGTTGCTCGGTCGGCGGGCAGCTGGCGCTCGACCTGGCCTGCTTCCACCCCGAGGCGTTCCGGGCCGTGATCGCGCTGGAGCCGGCGCTGAAGCTGGAAGGCGACATTGACACCTTCATCGGGTTCTGGCACCCCGCCGTCAGCAACGAGACCAAGGCCCGCATGATGCGGGCGCTGACCTCGCCCGACGCCCCCGAGGCGTTGCGCCGGGAGACGACGTGGGCCTACAGCGCGGGGTGGCCGCCGTCGTTCATCGGCGACCTCCACTACTACCTCGAAGACCACGACCTGCGCGAGCTGGCCAAGACCATCGACACCGGCGCCTGCGCGGTCCACATGCTCAGCGGCGAGTACGACTTCAGCGGCACCGTCGAGCTCGGCCGCGAGGCGCACGAGGCGATCGCCGGCTCGACGTTCGCCGACATGCCCGGTGTCGGCCACTTTCCGATGTCGGAGGACCCTGAGCGGCTCCGCGACCACCTGCTGCCGGTCCTCGACGCCATCAAGGGCGACCGTGGCTAGACCTGGCACGGCGACCCGGCTTGCGACTCGGCGCCGCGAGTCGGGCCTCGGTCGCGGCGACGGCATGAGCAAGCGCCGGCACCGGGTCGAACTCCTCCGGGTCCAGCCGCCACTGGTAGGCGAGCCCGCGCAGCGTGGCGACGATCAGCTCGGCCTCGCGCTCAGGGTCGCACCCGGCGGCGATCGAGCCGTCCTCGATCCCGCGGCGAACGGTCGCGGCGAGCGAGGCGCGCATCTGGCGGTGGAACTCGACGAAGCGGGCACGCAGCTCTTCGTTCGGGCCGAGCGCCTCGAACATCAAGGCGTACAGGACGCCCAGCGACCGGGTGTCGCCGGCGAACTGCGCACGGATGGAGTCGAGCAGCGCCAAGACGGCGTCGAGACCGCTGCGACGCTCGGTGCGCGGTCCGACGACCTGCTCGTTCCAGCGGTGGACGATGCGGTCGACAAGGGCCTCCAGCAGCTTGGCCTTGGACCCGAAGCGCATCGTCGCCAACCCGCGGCTGTAGCCGGTTCGCTCACCGATCGACGCGAGCGTCATCGTGGCGTACCCGCCTTCTGCGATCAGCTCACCAGCAGCGTCGAGCATCCGCCGCGTCGACAACTCGGAGCGGATCGCGTGCCCGTTCGGACCTGGCGCTTCGTGGGCCACGACCGCCCAGTGTGCCATCCGCGGACAACCGAAACCCGCGCCAGCCGAGGTGACCGGTGACCGCGACCGACCACGCCACAGCCCACGAGCACGCTGCGCCGATGCGCCCGGGCCGCGGCGGTCCGCTCACCGACGTGCGGGTCGTCGACCTCACCCAGGCGCTGGCCGGACCGTTCTGCACGATGATCCTCGCCGACATGGGCGCCGACGTCATCAAGATCGAGCCGCCAGCGGGCGACGGCATCCGACAGATCGGCCCACACACCGAGGCCGACGACGCCCACCACTTCGGCGGCTACTACGCCAGCGGCAACCGCAACAAGCGCAGCATCACCCTCGACCTCAAGCACGGACCCGACATCGGCGTGTTTCTGCGCCTCGTCGGCACCGCCGACGTCGTCGTCGAGAACTTCCGCGCCGGCGTGATGGACGAGCTCGGCCTGAGCTACGAGACACTGCGCGAGCGCAACCCGCGCCTCGTCTACGGGGCGATCCGCGGCTTCGGTGACCCGCGCACCGGCGCCGGGCCGTACACGTCGTGGCCCGCCTACGACGTCGTCGCCCAGGCGATGGGCGGCGTCATCTCGCACACAGGCACCGCCGCCGGCGACCGGGTCAGCGCCGGGCCGAGCATCGGCGACCTTTATCCGGCGACGATGCTCGTCGGTGGGATCCTCGCCGCCCTCCACCACGCCCGCCGCACCGGCGAGGGGCAGTTCGTCGACGTCGCCATGATGGATTCGCTCATCGCCCTGTGCGAGTCGATGACCTGGCGCTACAGCTACACCGGCGAGATCCAAGCGCCCCGTGGCACTGAGCACCCCTCGCTGTGCCCGTTCGAGCTGTATGCCGCCGCCGACGGGCACGTCGCCATCGCCGCCCCCGGTGAGCGTCACTGGCAGCTGCTGTGCGAGACGATCGGGCGCCCGGACATGGTCTCCGACCCCCGCTACACCAGCGCCCGCCGCCGCGTCGAGCATCGCGATGAGGTGCGCGCCGCCATCACGGCTTGGACCGGCGCCCGGACGCGAGGGGAGGTCGTCGCCTCGCTCGCCGGGCGGGTGCCGTGCGGGCCTGTCAACGATGCCTCCGACCTCGTCGGCGACCCGCATGTGCGGGCCCGCCAGATCTACGTCGCCGTCGATCACCCCGGCTCGGGCCGGCCCGTGATCACACCGAACACGCCGCTGCGCTTCACTGAGACGCCCGGCGGCGTCTATCGTGCGGCGCCTCGCCTCGGCGAACACGCGGACGAGATCCTCGCCGAGCTCGCAGAGCTGGAGCGCCACCCGTCCCCGGCCACCGTCCAGCCAGGAGCTGTCATGACCGAGCGACTCAACCGTCAGCGTCGATGTGAGCTGACGACGGCCTGCGGACTCATCTGAAACCTGGGGGCCCACGGCACGACATGAGTTTCCCCGACATGCGGACCGATCTGCAGGGGCACATCGCCTTCGTCACTGGGTCTGGACGCAACATCGGCAAGGCGATTGCGTTGGAGCTTGCATCACGAGGTGCGAACGTGATCGTCAACGCCCGCACCAGCCGCGCCGAGGTCGAGGCCGTCGCCGCCGAGTGCCGAGCGTTCGGCAGTGACGCCGACGTCGTGCTCGGTCCAGCGTCCGAACAAGCCACGATCGACGCTGCACTGGAGGTCGCAACGAACCGCTTCGGCGGCACCGTCGACATCTCCGTCAGCAACGCCGCCGTGCGGCCATTTCAGGCGCTGCGCGACATGACGTTCGACGACTGGGAGCGCGTGCTGGACACCCAGCTGAATGCCGCCTTTCGCATGGCGGCCACGTTCAGCCCCGGCATGATCGAGCGAGGGTGGGGGCGCATTATCCACATCACGGGACCGGACGCCTTCATCGGGTTGCCGAACCGAGCTCACAACGTCGCAGCCAAGGGTGCTCTGCGTGCCCTGACGAAGGCACTGGCCGTCGAGCTCGGACGCTTCGGTGTCACGGTGAACGACGTCGCACCGGGAATCCTGCAGACCGAACGCCTGGACGCGACGCACCCCCACGTCACCAGCGACGGGGCGCCGACGGATGAGAACGACCGGAGTCACCTCATCGCACTGATCCCAGTCGGGCGCCTCGGCACCCCGGAGGACGTCGCCTACGCGTGCGGGTTCCTCGCATCTCCCCGAGCGAGCTACTACACGGGCACGGTGATGCACTGCTTCGGCGGCTGGATCAACCCCGGTTAGCACCGGCGGTTGATCACGCGAGACCTGCGCCGCCGCTGGCCGCGACTTTCTCGGGTCAGAGTTTGATGGTGATGCACTTGAGCTGCGTGTAGTTGTGGGGGGCTTCGATGCCCTTCTCGCGTCCGTAGCCGCTGAGCTTGTAGCCGCCGAACGGGGTCTCGATGGCCCCGGCCTGCCATTCGTTGACGTAGACGGAGCCTGCCTCGAGAAGTGCTGCGACGCGGTGGGCGCGTGAGACGTCTGACGTCCAGAGACCGGCCGCAAGTCCGTACTCGGAGTCGTTCGCCATGCGGACAGCGTCGGCCTCATCATCGAAGGGGATCACGGTGAGGACGGGTCCGAAGATCTCTTCCTGGGCGATGCGCATGTCGTTCGACGCGTCGGTGAAGACGGTGGCTTCGACGTGCCAGCCGCCGCGATCTCCTGCCCGACCGCCAACTGCGACCGTCGCGCCCTCCTCGGCTCCCAGCGAGAGGTAGCTGCAGACTTTCTCGTACTGCGCCAGCGTGGTCAGCTGACCCAGCATCTCGGACTGGTTCACCTGCGCGACGGCGGCGACCAGCCGCTCGACGAGACGGTCGTGCACCCCCCGCTGCACCAGCAACCGGGTACCCGCCGAACACACCTGACCGGTGTTGCCAACGAACGCGCGCACGGACCCGGCCACCGCTGCGTCGAGGTCGGCGTCGTCGAACACGATGTTCGCCGACTTGCCACCGAGCTCCAGCGTGAGCGGGATCACCCGTTCGGCAGCGATGTGGCCAATCTCCCTGCCGGCGCGCACCGAACCGGTGAACGCAACCTTGCGCACCAAGGCATGCTCGACCCGCGGACGGCCGACCTCGGAGCCGGTGCCGGTCACGACGTTGAACACGCCGGGAGGGAACCCGACCTCGCTGGCCAGCCGGGCCAACTCCAGCGTCGTCGCCGACGTGAACTCGGAGGGCTTGACGACCACCGTGTTCCCCGCCGCCAATGCCGGCGCGCACGCCCTCGCGGCTTGGTTCATCGGGGCGTTCCACGGCGTGATCACGCCGACCACTCCGAACGGCTCGCGCACCGTGTAGCAGTGATACTCCGGTCCCATGTCGAGGACCGCTCCTGCCTCCAGGTTCACCAGTCCTGCGAAGAACTCGAAGTAGGCGGCCGCGAGTGCGACCTCGAGCGGGCCCGACATCGGGATCTTTCCCGCTTCGGCGTTCTCCAGGGCACCCAGCTCGTCCGCCCGCGCGACCAGGGCGTCGGCAAGCGCACGCAACATCCGACCCCGGACGATCGGCTTGACGGTGCGCCACCCCGGTGCCGCGTCGGCAGCGGCGCGCGCCGCGGCGTCAACGTCGCGGGCACCGCCCTTCGCCACCTGACACACCACGTCATCGGTGCCGGGCTTGGTCGAGGCCAACCACTCGCCGCCATCAGGCGCAGTGTCTCGGCCGGCGATCCAGTGTCCGTACCGGACCGTCTCCATCGTGTCTGCGGGCATTCGACCCCCCGGTTCGTCCGTGACGTGCGGCCCCTTCGGGGCGTGAGGCCAAGCATACTGGATAGATTGTTGGTTGACAAGCATTGATGCTCGTGCGACGATCGCTCTGGAGTGGCGCGGCCGTCTGGGCGTCGAGCCACCTCGCTGGCAAGCGAGCACGCGGCTCATGCCGCAAGGGCCAAGCGCAAGTGCTCAACGGGGAGGGTTCCTTCAGTGGATTATGACATCGTGATCGTCGGCTGCGGAGCCGCTGGTCTCTCCGCGGCCGTCTCGGCAGCGCAGGAAGCTGACCACAAGGGCTGGAAGCCGAAGATCGCCGTTCTCGAACGGGCGCCGATGGAAGGCCGCGGCGGTGCAACACAGTGGACCAACGCCTCGCTGAGCATCAACGAAGATCGGGAGCTCGATCCTGCGTGGCCCGACATCGTTCAACGCGTTTCGGGACGACTGGCCGACCTCGACTACTGCGAGACGTTACGACGCGAAGTGCCAACGACCATGCGTTTCATCGAACAACGCGGCGTCGAGATCGTCTTCACTCCGCCATTCATTGCCAGCGGCATGTGGCTGGATGGCGCAACCGCATGGAACTCTGCGAACCCGGCCGGCGGCGGAGCGTCGATCGTCGAAGCGCTCGCAAGGTTCGTCGAAGCGCGACAGGAGTCCACGATCCACTACAACACGACCGCCTTACGCCTGAGCACGGCGGCAGACGGTCTCGTCGATGGAGTGGTGGTCAGAGGCCCAGAAGGCCGCCTCGAGCGGATCGGTGCTCGCGCCGTGATCATCGCGAGCGGTGGATTCGAAGGGAATCCCGAGATGCTCACGCAGTACCTCGGGGCACGCGCGTGTGACCTCGTGCCGATCGCACCAGGCGTGCGCAACAACCGCGGCGAGGGCATCCGCATGGCCATGGACGTCGGGGCCGACACTGCGGGCCAGTTCGACATGATCCATGCCGAAGCGGTCGACAGTCGCACCACGAAGGCCGATGCGGTCATCTGGTCATACCCGTTCGCCATCGTCGTCAACGAGCACTGCGAGCGGTTCTACGATGAGGGCGCCGGCACACTCGACCGAACATTCGAGTTGATCGCGTACGAGATCTGGCGCAACCAACACCAGAAGGCCTACTGGATCGCCGACAGTCAGATCCAGAGACCTTCCCGGCGTCCTCGATCTCAATCTCACCGACCTCCCGCCGGCCGAAGCGGGGACGATCGCCGGACTCGCCACCCAGCTGAGCTTGGACCCGCAACAACTCGAGCGGACCGTTGACGAGTTCAACCAAGCCGTCGACGACACGATTCCGTTGGACCAAACGGTGCTCGACGGTCGGCGGACCCGGGGGCTCACCCCCGACAAGACGAACTGGGCGCGACGGATCGAGTCCCCGCCGTACTACGGCATCCCCCTCACAACCGCCGTCACATTCACCTACCGGGGCATCCGAACCGACAGCCGGGCTCGCGTGCTCGCCCCGGGCGGCGCCCCGATCCCCAACCTCTACGCCGCCGGCGAAGTCACCGGTCTCTTCTACCACGAGTATCCGGCCGCTACCTCGGTGCTGCGTTCGCTGACGTTCGGCCGCCTCGCCGGTGCCGAGGCGGTCGCTCAGCAGTCCTAGACACGTGGGGGCGGGCCCTCGCCCTCGGTCATGGCCCCCGGCGCCGACTTCTAACCAGATGCCGAAAGGGGCTCGCCGGCAGGCTTTCGGAGTGGTTATCAGGCTTCGACGTGGCCAAAGCTGATCGTCGGCTCCAGATCGACCCGGCGGTTGATGTTCGACGGTACGTGCGCAGCCACATGCACGACCCAGGCGCGCCGAATGCGCGGGTGCGGACGAGTCGGCGGACGTCCCTGCCTCCTGGATCCCGCCCTCCCCGCTGGCCCACATGCCTGTTCGGTGGACGGGCTTGGGCGTTTGACACCCTCTCAGAAGATGGGCTTGCGCTTCTCCAGAAAGGCCCGCTGCGCCTCACGCGCATCCTCTGTCGTCAACGCCGCCACCACCAGCGACTCCGCCTCCTGGCGGGC
Organism: uncultured Acidimicrobiia bacterium; assembly: GCA_963841465.1. Taxonomy (GTDB): domain Bacteria; phylum Actinomycetota; class Acidimicrobiia; order Acidimicrobiales; family Ilumatobacteraceae; genus JALZMG01. The sequence continues at coordinate 585,152 of CAWJCQ010000003.1, forward strand.
CGCCGGCGACAAGGCGTCGGCCGCCTCCAGCAGGTTCATGATCCGCTTCATGCCCCGCAACGCTGACGGGGCGTTCGCGGCGATCTCGTCGGCCAGCGCGATCGTTGTCTCCTCCAGCTGCGCCCGCGGAACGAGACGGTCGACGAGCCCCATCGCCAGAACGTCGGCGCCCCGGTAGGTGCGGGCGGTGAAGAACACCTCCCTGGCCCGCGCCCCGCCGAGCACGCGCACGAACAGGGCCAGGCCCTCGGGGGGATAGACGATGCCGAGCCGGGCCGCTGGCATGCCGGCGGCCATGTCGTCCACCCCCACCCGCAGGTCGCAGCACAACGCCAGGTTCAGACCGGCGCCGAAGCAGTGGCCGTTCACCATGGCAATGGTCGGATAGGGGAACTCCTTGACGGTCGACAGGGCCAGCTGGAGCGGGTTGACACGACCGGCCGGGGCCCGCGCCCCCTCGCCGGTCGGGATCGCGCCGATGTCGAACCCCGACGAGAACGCCTTGTCGCCCGCGCCGGTGATCACGACAACGCGGACCTGGTCGCGCCTCTTCCACTCCTCGAGCGCATCATGCAACGCCATCAGCAGCTCGGGCGACGAGCGCGTTGCGAGACGCCGGACGGTTGAGGACGGCCACACCCACCCGTCCCCGGGTCTCCACCACCAGCACGGGCTCGTCGTGCATGCTTGTCAGCTCTCCAGTCCGGCCAGCAGCCTCTCCGCCGCGCTGTAGGGATCGGTCTCCATGCCCAGCACCTGTTGGGCGGCTGCGTCGAGGCGGCCGTCGGCGGTCAGTCGGCGTCTGACCACCCGGGCCAGTTCGGCGTCCACCAGAGCAAGGATCTCCGCGCGGACCCGAGCGTGAGCCGATGGCTCAGTCCTCGCCGGTTCCGCCAGCTGCTGGGTGACGGTGTCGACGAGCCGGGCGATGCCTTCGCCGGACACCGCGCACGTTTCGACCACGTCGACGCGCCGCGCCGTTCCGTTGCCGTCGCGCCCGGCGTCCACACCCGGCATGTGACAACTCGCAGGCGTGTCGCCGCAGGGGTCGATGCCGGCCAGCTCGAGCATGGAGGCGATCTCCATGGCCAGCTCGTGGGCACCGGGGTGGTCGGCCTTGTTCACCACGAAGACGTCGCCGATCTCCATGATCCCGGCCTTGAGGATCTGCACCGCATCGCCCTGGCCGGGCACGCACACCACCATCACGAGATCCGCCGCCTTCACGACGTCGACCTCGTCCTGGCCGACACCCACCGTCTCGACGAGCACGTCGTCGTAGCCAGCGGCGTCCAGGATGCGGGCGACGTCACGGGCGGCCTGCGAGAGACCGCCTAGCGATCCGCGTGTCGCCATCGACCGGATGAAGACCCCCGGGTCGGTCAGGATGTCGCGCATGCGGATGCGGTCGCCGAGGAGCGCGCCGCCCGAGAACGGGCTCGATGGGTCTATGGCGATGATCCCGACCCGTCGCCCCTGGGCCACCAACTCGTGGCAAACCTGGTTCGTGAGGGTGCTCTTCCCGCAGCCAGGGGGCCCCGTGAGGCCGATCACACGGGCCCCGCCCGTACGGGGGTACAGCGCCCGCATCGCTTCCTGCCACCCGGGCTGTCGGTTCTCGACCATGGTGATGAGACGAGCCAGCGCCCGGGGCCGGCGTTCCACCGCGCCGGACACCAGCTCGTCCCACGACGGGGCAACCGTGCGCACCGGGGCTCAGACCTTCACTGGCGCGGCCTCGCCGAACACGCCGCGCAACACGTCGCACATCTCCTGCACCGTGGCCTCGCACTTCACCGCCTCGATCAGATCCGGCATCAGGTTGACGGCCTCGTCCTGGGCGTGGGCTTCGAGCTGGGCCAGGGCGCGGGCCACCGCCCGACCATCGCGCTCGCGCTTGAGCTGCGCCAGCCTGGCCAGCTGCCGCTCCTCGGCAGTGGCCATGTGCGCGGGGTCGTACAGGGCGTCGACGGCCCGGTTCACCGTGACGTCGATCTCATTCGAGCCGGTGAAGCAGTTCACGCCGACGACGAATTCCTCCTGCGCCTCGATCTGGCGCTGGCGTGCGTACGCGCTCTTGGCCACCGCCAGGGGCATGTAGCCGCTCTCGATGGCGGCCACCGCTCCACCCATGGCTTCGATCTTGTCGATCTCCGTTTGCGCCGCCGCCTCGGTCTCGTCGGTCAAGGACTCCATGAAGTACGACCCCGCCCACGGGTCGCTCACATCACCGACCTTGGTCTCGTACATCAGGATGCGAGTGGCGTCGGTCTGCAGTTGGATGGCCTCCAGGCTGTGGCCCAGCCCAAGCGGCTCGTCGAACGGCGGGTAGGCGGACGGCATCCCGCCTACCATGCCGCTGGCCAGCCCACCGACCACGGAGCGGGTCAGGTTGTTGAGGGGTCGCTGCAGCGTGGTGCTGATGCAACCCACGTGCGCGGTGATCGGCGCCCGGATCATCATCGCTTTCGGGTTGGTGGCCCCGAAACGCTTCTTCAGGAGTCGGGCCCACATCCGGCGGGCGGCCCGGTGGAAGGCCACCTCGTGGTAGATCTCCATGCTCCCGCCGAAGGCGTTGAACGTGAACATCGGTGCGAAGTCGTCGATGTCCAGCCCCGCGTCCCGGCCCGCCTGCAGGTAGGCGCAGCCGTTGGCCATCGAGAACGCCAGGTCCTGGATGCGCGTCGCGCCTGCCTCGCGGATGTGATAACCGCCGATGCTGTTTACGTTCAGGCTCGGCAGGTGGCGGCGGCAGTACACCAGCGTGTCACGGAACAGGCGCATGGACGGTCGGGGCGGGTAGATGTACGTGCCGCGCGCGATGAACTCCTTCAGGATGTCGTTCTGCGGAGTGCCCCGCAGCTTGGCGAACTCGACGCCTCGCTTGTCCGCGAGCGCCACGTACATCGCCAGAATGACGGCGGCCGGCGCGTTGATGGTGAAGTTCGAGGCCACCTTGTCGATGTCGCGGTCGCCGACGAACGGCTCGTAGATCACTTCGAAGTCGCGGAACGAGTCCACCGCCACGCCCACCCGGCCGACCTCGCCCGCCGCGAAGGGGCTGTCGGAGTCGTACCCGCACTGCGTCACGAGGTCGAAGGCCACGTTTGGGCCGCCTCGAGCGCCCAGCGAATGCATGCGCACCAGGTAGTCGCGATAGTCCTCGGCCGTGCCGTACCCGCTGTAGCGCCCTGCGCCCTCGCTGCCCTCGGCCCGATGGCCGAGCTTCGCCGCCCGGTCCGCGTAGGCCCGCCAGGCGTCGAACGGGTGGTTGCCAGCCGTGAACGGATAGCAGCCCGGGAAGCCGACTTCCTCCAGGAAGTCCCAGCCCTCGCGCCTCGTGGGCGGGAAGAAGCGGGTGGGGCTTCGCTCCAGCCCGAAACGCCCGACGCTGGGCTCTACGACATCACGCAGCCACCGGGCCTCGGCCTCCTGTACACGACGCGCCTCATCACCTGATGCGCTCACGACCGCCTCCCAACCGACCGATCCTGCTACGCCGCGCCCAGCGCGAGACCGAGGCGCTGCTGGACGAACGAGGCGATCCGCGCCACCGGCGTCCCCGCCGTGAACACGCCCGCCACCCCCATCTCCTCCAGCCGCCGCCGGTCCGCTTCTGGCACCAGACCGCCCACCAGCACGAGGACGTCGCCCGCTTCCTGCTCACGCAGCAGCTGCAAGACCCGGTCCGTCAAGGCTATGTGGGCGCCCGAAAGGATCGACAGGCCGACCACGTCGACGTCCTCCTGCACGGCCGCCCTGGCGATCTGCTCGGGCGTTTGGCGCAGCCCGGTGTAGATGACCTCGAACCCTGCATCGCGCAGCCCGTAGGCCACCACCCGGGCGCCGCGGTCGTGCCCGTCCAGTCCGGGCTTGGCCACGAGCACCCGCACCTTGCGGTCCGGCGCGGTCGGCTCGCTCATGTCCCCTCGCTCTTTTCAAGGCCGCGGAGGTGCTACATCACCCCACCGGAACCTGTCAAGGGGCGTGAGACAACTCTTCATGCACATCTTCCTTCAGGTGTCAGGGCTGCGGGCGATTTGAAGCTCGGCGACGATTTCGTACACGTCCCAGGAGCTGGTGTCGATGGTGCCGAGGCGATCGAAGGCTTCCCGAACCTCGGCCTCGCGGATCTCGGCATAGTTGCGGGCGTTGTAGTGGGTGGGGATGATGAATCGGCCGGCGGCAACACCGTCGAGAGCGCGCTGCGCGACGATGGCTGGGTCCATCCCGCGCCCGACGACGGCCGAAGCGGACGGATCGACGGGCCCGACGCCGCCGAACTGTTCGGGCCGATGCGCAGCCGATGCCCAGATGCCCGTGGACGTGAGCCCCGGGCACAACACGCTGACGCCTAAGTGGGCCGGGAGTTCTGCCCGGAGCACGTCGCACAGCCCGAGCACGGCGTGTTTCGACGCCGTGTACATGCCGATGCCCACATGAGGCACGCCGAGGGAATGCTCGGAACCGGTTACCAGCAGCCAGCCCGGCTCAGTCGAGCGCATCATCGGTCGCCCGAACGCCTGCACCGTCCACAGCGTGCCGAGCAAGTTCACGCCAACCACCCATAGAGCCTGATCGGGCTCAATGTTCAGGACACCCGCACCGCCAGGCGTGATGCCGGCGTTCGCGCACACAAGCGCCGGCATGCCGTGTTCAGCGATGATGCGAGCGGCGACATCTTCGAGCTGGTGTGGCTGGCTCACATCGCACGACCAGGCGACACCGAGGATGCCACGAGCGTTGAGGTCTTCACACACTGCGTTCGCAGCCGACGCATCCACGTCGAGCACGATGACGGGCGATGCGCCGCGAGCGGCGGCTTCGTCGGCGAGCGCCCGTCCGATGCCGCTCGCGCCGCCGGTGACGACGACAGGGCGTCCTTCAATCAGTTCCATGGCTGCCTTCCTCACGAGAACGCTCAGATCGTCTTTCGACGCGGATCACGACCGCTCTTGCTCAGATGATGTTGAGCGTCGCCAGGAAGCCCGCGACGACCGACTCGTCACCGTCAACCGTGCATGACTCGGCCCAGGTCGTGCGTCCGGTCCCCCACTTGACGAAGTCGAATGCCGTGGAGCGAACGACCACGCGACCGCCGCCACCTTCGTGAACGAGGAGCTTGCCGTCTGGGTCCGGCCGGCTGACGGTCCACGTGCTCTCGCCTGGACCGGTCAGATCGATGGTGAGCGGTGCGATCAACGCCTGGTCGAGTTCGGGACCCTGCATCTGAGGTAGCCCCCACATCATCCACTGAATGACCGGGTAGAGCTGCTCGTGCGTGGGTTCGGACAACGTCCGTGCGATGGGGCCACGCGGTGCGAGGACATCGTGATGGAGGTGACAGAAGTAGTCGAACGCCATCCCGTTCGCTGCGGCATGCATCGGATAGGTGCCCAAGCCCGGGAGCTCCAGCGGGTTCGAGGCGATCTCGGGGGCCTGGAAGTGCTCCAGCGCCTTGAGGAGCTGTGGTCCGTATTGCCTCAGCTCCGCGAGGACCTCGTCGGTGCTCCACGGACGGCGCAGGTCGACGTGAACGTCGTGTTGCCGTTCCCGGTTCGCCGGCATCGGCAGTCGGTCCTCGGGCACTGGTAACGGATCGACGGCGTTGCGCGCCCCGGCACCGAGGTGGGCGATCACATCGCGAACCCGCCAACCGGCACACGCTGACGGAGCAAGCCACTCGGAGGACGTGAACGAATCAGCCACCTCGACGATGGTCGACTGGAACACGGCGGCCGCAGCCGCGGCATCGGCACTCAAGGCGTCGCTCCCAAGGTCACGCCGCGATGATCACACAACAATCAAAGCTTGTCAACCAACAATCTATCGGGTAGAGTACTTGAGAGGCCTACAACCGCCGGTTGGAGTGGGCTCGCTTCGTCCTCGCGGCATCGACCGCCCCGTCACCAACAGGGAGAGGGTTGACTCATGACACTGCGACCTGGCGATCTCAACCTCGCGGACCCGGAGGCGATGAGCGCATGGGGGATGCCCCCCGTGGACTACTTCCGTGTGCTCCGCGCCGAGGCGCCGGTGCACTGGAACCCGCCGCCCCCGCCGCCGACGCAGCACGAGCAGTTCGTCCTCGAGGGATTCTGGGTTCTGTCGAAGCATCGCGATGTGATGTTGGCGTCCCAGGACGCAAAGCGGTTCTCCTGCGCTGTGGCCGGACCGCTGTGGTTGGAGCCCGACGCGACCTCGTTCACGAGCCGCGAGGCGATCACCCAGCACCTCATGGGCATGGATCCGCCACAGCACACCCAGTATCGGAGGCTCGTGCAGCCCGGATTCACGCCGCGCGGCGTCGCCGCGTACGAGCCCATCGTGCGCCACTATGCGGAGAGAGTCGTCGCCGACCTCGCCAAACGAGATCGTGCCGAATTCGTGTTCGATGTCGCCGCCGAGCCCCCAATGATCCTCCTGTGCGAGATGATGGGGGTGCCCCAAGAACGCCGAGCCGAGTACTTCGCCCTGGGGAACGGCATCGCGAGCTTCGAAAGCCCTGACCACGACTCACAGGCTCAGATCAAGCTCTACATGCTGTGCGACGAGCTCACCGCTGCATGCCCGGCCGACAACAACGAAACCCTGCTCGCCAAGTACCTGCACGGGACCGTCGATGGACGCAAGCTCAGCCGAGACGAGGTCAACGGGTTCTTCAGCGTGTTGTCAATCGCCGCTCACGAAACGACCAGGAACACCACGGCGCACTTCGTCCGGTTGATGGATGAGTATCCCGATCAGAAAGCGTTGCTCCTCGACGACCTGGAAGGCCGATTGCCGAACGCGATCGAAGAGGTGCTTCGGTTCTCGCCACCCGTCATGCAGTTCTGTCGGATCGCCACCGAGAACATCGAGTTGCGAGGCCAGACGATCAAAGCAGGCGACAAGGTGATGCTGTCATACGTGTCGGCCAACCGCGACGAGGATGTCTTCGACGATCCGGATCGATTCGACATTCTCCGTCGCAACGCCACGTCTCATCTCGCCTTCGGCGCAGGTGCCCACTACTGCCTCGGCGCTGATTTCGCCAAGATGCAACTGCGGATCTTGCTCACCGAGCTGTACCGGAAGATCCCTGACATCGCGCTCACCGATGCGCCGACGCGGCTTTCCAGCGTCTGGTTCAACGCGTTGACCGCCATGCCCGTTTCCACCTGCCCCGTCGCGCACGCCTAGCCCGTCGGCAGCCGGACTTACGAACGCGCGCGACGACAGCGCCCGACGAGACGCTTGGGGGCCACGACGCCCTGCCGACGTTGGCGGACAACGCCAAGCCTACCGCTGCGAGCATCGCCTCTTACGCTGCCTTGTTCGTTGAAGTGAAGTGATCTGCGGACACGTTGGCGAGACGGTGCGCGCCGATCGTGAGCGCTGCGGGCCTGGCGCCGCATAGCCAACGATCACGCGGTTCGGTCGAGCGTTGCTGCACTGTGACGAGGGCGCCTGCACGCCCGCAGCTGACGGGGCGATCACTCGGTCAACGCGCGAACACGCGCCCCATCCGTCGTGACGCTGTCTCGTACGGCTGCGGCAACCGTAGGAGCCAAGTCGGGATGAAAGACGACAATTGCGGTGCCGTGTTGATCGTCGTGGAAGACGGGGATGTCAAGGGTGTCCCGGAGGCGCCGTTCGATCTCGAAGCATCGGGGCGCGGCGATGTCCTCCAGGTTGATGCCGCCGAAGACCGGCGCAATGAACTCGACAGTGCGGATGATCTCTTCGGTGTCCTGCGTGGCCAAGGCAATCGGCCAGGCGTCGATGTTGGCGAAGCGTTTGAACAGCGCGGCCTTGCCTTCCATGACCGGGAGCGCGGCCGCCGGTCCCACGTTGCCGAGACCGAGAACTGCCGATCCGTCCGTGACGACCGCCACCGAGTTGCGCTTGATCGTCAGGCGGCGTACATCTTCAGGTCGTTCCATGATGGCGCGGCACACGCGGGCCACTCCTGGCGTGTACGCCATCGACAGATCGTCCCGCGTCTTGAGGGCGACCTTCGAGCATACCTCCAGCTTCCCGCCCAAGTGGAGCAGGAACGTGCGGTCGGATACCTTGCCGACCGTCACGCCGTCGACTGAACCCAGGGCGAGAACGATGCTGCTTGCTCCATCGGCGTCGGAAGCCGCACAAGTGAGATCGACCTGGAGACGGTCGTGATGGACGGCGGTGACATCGAAGGCCGTCACCTGCCCACCGGCGGCTTCAACCGCACTTGTGAGCATGCTGGTTGGCAGCCCCTCCGACGGCACCTCCAACCGTGCCGTGAACGAATAGGACGCGCTCGGGGAGATGGTCATGAGTGACGGCTCACTCTGACCACCTCCGCGTTGGTTGAGGCAGGTCGGCTACACGCCGGTGCCCATCGTTCCATGACCGTCGGATCCAGTGAAGCTCGAGCTGTGGATCCGGCGGCAGCGACCATCGGCTTGCTGCCGGATCCGTTTGCGGGGTTGACGTCGATCGCGAACAGCGGTTGCTCGAGGATGACGGTCCTACCTTCGGACGGCATGGGTCCCACATTCCTTTCGGGGACGTTGGCTACTGCTGTTCGACCGCCGGCCTGGGCGCCGAACTCGGGTCGAAGCCGCCAGCGACGAGGCAGCTCGTCACCAGCACGACGCCAACCGGTGTCAGCGGTCGGTCCGCGAACCGACGTCAGCGGTCGGTCTCTGTTTGCAGCTGCTCCACTCAGACGAGTCCGCACTGGCGTGCACGGTCAACGGTCACCCGGAACAAGCGCGTCGTGGCGGCGTCGATCATCATCCCGTTGAAGTTTGCAGCCCCAAGTCCTTGGGACTCGGCGTCTCGGACCGCCTGAATGGCACCAAGCGCCTCTTCGATCTCATCCTTGGACGGCGCGAACATCTTGTTCGCGATCTCGATCTGGCTGGGGTGGATGCACCATTTGCCAACGCCGCCGATCATCGCGAACGTCGCCGCGCTCTTCTCGTAGCCCTTGGGGTTGGCGAAGTTGGCGTACGGGCCGTCGATCGCGTCGATCCCGGCGGCGCGGGCGGCGCCGATCATCCGGTGACGGGCGAAGTGCCAAATGTCGCCCGGGTAGTTCAGCGCCTCGTCGCTGTCGGTGACACCGATGTGGCCAAGGCGCATGCCCTGGCTCGCCGACAGGTCGCCGACACCGAGGATCATCGCCTCCAGCCGCGGACTGGCAGTGGCGATCTCGTCGACCCGCTGCAGTGCCTCCACCTCCTCGATGAGCACTTCGAGGCCGATGCGCCCAACTTCCAAACCGAGCTTGAGCTCCAACTGGGTGAGCAGGTCGTCGACGAACCACAGTTCCCGCGGTCCTTTGATCTTGGGAAGAATGATCACGTCGATGTTCGCCCCGGCACCAGTGACGACCTCGATGAGGTCATCGTGACACCACGGAGTGTGGACGCCGTTGATCCGGTAGGCGCGGACGGTGCGACCCCAGTCGAGCTCGTTCAGGCCGGCGATGATGTTCTTGCGCGCCCCCGGCCTGGCCGACGGGGCAACGGCGTCCTCCAGATCGAGGAAGACGAGGTCGGCGTCGCTCGCCGCGGCCTTGCCGATCATCTTGGTCGAGTGTCCCGGCGTCGAGAGTTCGGAACGGCGGAGGCGGTCTGGGCGCTGCGTCATGACGACTCCTCGGTGATGTGTCGACTCGGAGCGGCGCCCTCCACACAGCACGCTTCGAGCCGTTGAGATTGCGCGGGCCCATCCTGCCACGACGAATCATTGCTTGTCAACCAGCAATCTATCAGTTACGCTGATTCCAGTACAAGACGTCGCATTCGCAGGCGATGGATGAGCGAGGGGACGATGGACATCAGCCGTTGCACGCATCGGATCGCAGCTTCGTCACCTCGATCCGACCCTGGCCTCGCGGTGGAGGAGGTCGGTGAATGGCCCGCTTCCAGCATGTCGCGCGGCGCCGATGAGAGTTGGCCCGTCCACTCGCGCCACCCTCGAGCTCGCGGCCGGACCATGATGCGACTCGGTCTCGTGGTCCCGACGTGTGGCGTTCCGTCGGCGTTGATCGTCCCGACGTGGGCCCGCCGCTCCTGGCGCAGGAACTCGCCCACCTCGTCGTCTGACATCGCCAGCAACGACCGCTCGGACACGACTCGACCATACCGACGCGTCGCCGTGCCGGAGTTCCGCAGAATTCGTAGTCAAACGGCCTGTGCTCGCGGCGTTTGTCCTGGTGAGAGGCTGGCGCGGGTGTTGTAGAGCGGAAAACCTGTAGACACACGACTCGCTGCTGGTATGCGGGATCGTTGAGGGTTGATGTCGTAAGCTCGTAGACATGTACTTGCGGGAGACGCGGCGGCGCAACCGTGACGGCAGCGAGGTGTCGTACCTGGCGTTGGCCCACAACGCGCGCGACCCGGAGACCGGGATGCCCAAGGCCCAGATCATCCACAACTTCGGTCGCGCCGAGCTGGTCGACCGTGACGGCCTGGCCCGCCTCGTGCGCTCGATCAGCCGGTTCCTGGACCCCGCCGACGCGGTGGGGGCGGGCGGCGCCGGCGAGGTGCAGCTCCTCGACTCCCGGCCGATGGGCACCGCCTGGGTAGCAGACCGGTTGTGGGAACGGCTCGGGATCGGCGCCCAGATCCTGGCGGTGGCCGCACGGCACACGGGTCGGGGCCGACGAGGCGATGCCGACGGCATCGAGCGAGCGATCTTCGCGATGGTCGCCAACCGGCTGTCGCCCAAGCCGTTGTCGAAGCTGGCGGGGTGTTCGTGGGTGGAGCATCGGGTGTTCATCGAGGGACTGGCCGAGGTGGACGAGGACACCTGCTACCGGGCGATGGACTTCTTGCTGGCCGCGCTCGGTGAGCTGCAAGAGGCGGTGTTCTTCTCGGTGGCGAACCTGTTGAACCTGCAGGTCGACATCTTGTTCTTCGACACCACCTCGACGTTCTGGCAGACCGAACGCGCCGACGACGCCTTGGTTGATGACTCCGACCTCGACGATGCCGGCGACACCGGGCGGGCCCTCGAGGCGGCTGTGCGGACCTGGGGTCACAGCAAGGACCACCGGCCCGATCTGCCCCAGGTCGTGATCGGCATGGCGGTCACCCGCGAGGGGATCCCGGTGCGGCTGTGGACCTTCCCCGGCGACACCAGCGACCAGGTGCTGATCCGCACGGTCAAAGACGACCTGCGGGCCTGGAACCTGCACCGGGTGATCTGGGTGCTGGACCGGGGCTTCACCTCGGCGGAGAACCGCCGCTACCTCCAGCGCGGCGGGGGCAGCTACATCATGGGCGAGAAGCTGCGCGGTGCCTCCGTCGAAGCCGCGGCGGCGCTGGCCCGTCAGGGCCGCTACCACACCGTGGCCGGCAACCTGCGGGTCAAGCAGGTGCGGGTCGACGACGGCGTGGCCCGTGACCGGTTCGTCATCTGCCACAACCCTGAGGAGGCTCGCCGCGACGCCGAGATCCGCACCCAGATCGTCGCCCGCCTCCAAGACCACATCGCCGGCAGCGACGCGCTGGCGGCCCGGGCGCGCGCCGAGCTGGCGGGACGACTCAAGACCAAGCCGGCGTTCAACCGGTTCCTGCGGGCCACGCCGGCGGGCAAGCTGCGCATCGACCGCAGCGCGGTACGCCGCGACGCCCACTACGACGGCAAGTACCTGCTACGCACCGCCGATGAGAGCCTGTCCCCCGACGACATCGCCGACGCCTACAAGGCCCTCTACCAAGCCGAACGGGGCTGGCGTGACCTCAAGACCATCCAGATCAACCTTCGGCCCGTGTTCCACCACAAGGACGATCGCATCCAAGCCCACGTGCAGCTGTGCTGGCTGGCGCTGTTGCTGTTGCGGGTGGCGGAGCTGGCGGTCGGCGACACCTGGCGCAACATCCGCAACGAGCTCGAACGGATGCACCTCATCACCCTCGCCACCGCCGAAGGCCAAATCGCTCAGCGCACCGAGCTGACCGCCCGCCACCGGTCGATCCTGCGGGCGCTCGAGCTGCCCGAACCGCCGCGGTTCTTCCAGTTCAGCCCCACCACCGGCTGAACAACGGGCTGTAGTAACACGACTCATCGCCCGTCGCGCGCCCAAAGTCCCTGGTCAGAGCCTGTTTCAGGCCTCGCGTGTGCCCCAATTCTGCGGAACTCCGGGAGAAGGCAGGATGATGGTGGACACGGAGGCGACAATCGTCCACACGATCGTCGATCGCGTCACACGCTGGCCCGATCGTGCGGCGCTCATCTTCGGTGACGACTCGATCACCTATTCCGAGTTGCTGGAACAGGTGCTCGATGCCGCAGCCTGGCTCGAGGAGCATCACATCGGGCGGGGCAGCAAGGTGGCGGTGCTCACCACCAACCATCCGATGGCAGTCGTTTCCGCGCCGGGCGCCCTCTACGTCGGCGCCACTTGGGTCCCGGCAAATCCTCGTGACGCCGCTTCGGACATCGCCGCGATGCTCGCTCGCGTCGACTGCGACGCCCTCCTGTTCGGCGCGGTCACCGACGCGGTCGCGGTGATCGAACGTGAAACACCCGGCCTCAGACTGCTGGCGCCGCTCGACGATCTCAGCGCTCCCCGGTCCAAGGCGCCTACACTCCAACCTCGCCCGGACGACGACGCGGCGATCTTCTTCACCGGGGGCACGACCGGCGTCCCCAAGGGCGTTGTGTTCCGCCATCGCAGCTTGTCCGCACTCGCTGAGGGCTACGTCGAACTGTGCTCGCCCGACGACACCATCAGCCTCGCCTCAGCGCCGTTGACGCACGTCGCCGGCCGCCAGTGCCTGGCGTCGTTGACCGGCGGGGCCACCACGGTGATCCTGCCGCAGTTCGATCCGACGGGCGTGCTCGACGCCATTGAGCGCTACGGCGTCACCATGATCATGCTCACGCCGACGATGCTCTACATGGTGCTCGCGGTGCCAGACATCCACGCGCGCAACCTGTCGTCGCTGCGACGTGTCTCGTACGGCGCCGCACCGGTCGCGCTCGACCGCCTCAAAGAGGCGATCGACGTGTTCGGCCCGGTGCTGCAGGGCGGCTACGGGCAGACCGAGTCACCGATGCTGATCAGCAGTCTGCTCCCGGCCGAGCACGTCAGCGATGGAGGCCTGGCCGAGGATCGACGCCTTGCCAGTGTGGGTCGGTCGACGCGTTTCAGCGATGTGCGCATTCTCGGTGACGACGACACTGAGCTGCCACCCGGTGAGGTCGGCGAGATCGTCGTCGCCGGCGACTACCAGATGGACAGGTACTACCAGGATTCGGCGGCCACGTCAGCCGTACGAGTCGGTCGGTTCCAGCGGACCGGGGACCTCGGGTTCCTGGATGCTGACGGCTTCCTGACGATTGCCGGGCGAAAGAAGGACATGATCATCACCGGCGGCTTCAACGTGTACGCTGCCGAAGTCGAGAGCGCGCTCGCTGCCCATCCGGCGGTGTACGAGGTAGCCGTCTTCGGTCTACCGGATCCGATGTGGGGCGAGTCGGTCAACGCCGCCGTGCAACTGCGCATCGACGCGGCCGTGAACGTTGAAGAGCTGCGGTCCTGGGCACGCGACCGGCTCGGCGGCGTCAAGGCGCCCAAGCGGATCGAGATCATCGACCAGATCCCGCGGAGCGACAACGGCAAAGTGCTCAAACGCGCCCTCGTCGAACGGTATGCGCCGGGCGAGGCCTGAGCTCCGACCTTCCGCCCGGCGTGTGCGAGGCACCCAGTGGGCTCGACGGGAGCACGAGATGGCCGGCGCCTGTATGTGAGGCGCACGTACTCGACGCTGCAGGTGATCCCGTCGCCGAGACCGCCTCAGCGACCGTGCCACCGCCCGCCGCCGGTAGACATGCGCCGGCGATCGCTCGATCAACGCTCAGAGAGCGATAGCCGGCCCTGGAGGAGCGTGCCAGTCCAGGTCAAAGAGCGGCGCTCATCGCACCGTGCGGGGCGTTTCTAGCTACACGGGTGGGTGGACGTAAGCGAGCCGCTCGCCTGATTGCCGCCCGGCGGAGCGCAGTTGGTCTCGGTCGATCCAGGTCTCGCGAATCTCCTCACCCGGGTCGAACGCCGCGGTTGTTCGTTGACAAGCAAGCACGCCATGGTAGAACGATCGCATGGACGGCACGGAGAACAGCATCGTGACGGCGCGCCTCATCACGTTACGCGCTTCAGCACCTGGCGCATGCGGTGATCCTCGTCGGCTCCCCCACCGCCGACAGCCGCCGAATCGGCGAGGTCGGCCATGACGTCGTCACAGCGCCTTCACGCCGTATCAGCCGACGACAAGCCGGCACCCATCCGACGTCGGCAGCAAGACCGTTCGGACCTATCGACTCGTCGTTTGCTCGATGCTGCCGGTGAACTGATCGCCGAACGCGGCTACGTCGGAATGACTCTGGCCGCGGTCGGCGAACGGGCGGGGTACAGCCGCGGTCTGGTGACGATGCGATTCGGGTCGAAGGCCAACCTGCTGGACGCGCTGGTCGAGCGAATCACGACGAGGTGGAGTCACCAAAGTCTGCTCCCGGCGACCAAGGGCAGGAGTGGGCTGGAGGGTTTCCTCGGGCTGATCTCGGCGATCCAGCGACAGTTCGAGCGCGATCCGCACAACATCCGCCTCCTCTATGCACTCATGTTCGAGGCCCTCGGACCGAACGAGGAACTGCGGAACGCCTTCGTCGGCTTCCATCGACGCCAGCGCGCCGACACGGCCGACCTCTTGCGTCGAGGCATCGAGGACGGATCGATCAAACCCGAGACTGTTGTCGACGACGAGGCAAAAGCCATCGTGACCGGACTACGTGGCATCGCGTACCAATGGCTCCTCGATCCAGACGACTTCGACCCGGTTCCCGCACTGGCGCACCTGCACGCGTCGACCGCGCAACGGCTGGCCGCCAATCGCCAGCGACGAAGTGCCTGAACAGCCAACTCGCTGCGACACGCGCTCGCCTGAGTAGAGCCGACGTCACCGATGGCGTGTACTCGGTCCGCGTCATCGACGCCACGCGCCGACATGCCACGCACGCTCGCGGGGGTGCAGACCAGCGTCATGATCGTCGAACCGCAGAGCCCCCATCTCGGAAGGTGAGCACGTCATGAGCGGAACCGTCCGTGATGCGGGAGTTGGCTGTGGGACCGGTGGCTACGCCGACAGGATCCGTGACCTCGGCTGGACGCCGATCGGGATCGATCTGTCGTCGGGCATGCTTCGTCACGCCATCGCGAGGCTCCCTGTAACCCGAGGCGACGCCACCCGACTTCCGCTGCGTCACGGCACGCTGGACGCGTGGTGCCCGTGATGGTGCACACCGTTCTTCCCCACTACCGACCGGTACTCGATGAGGTCCGGCGGGTGCTGCGAACCGGCGACGGCGTCGTGCATTTGGAAGTGCACTCCTGCTTCTGCGGCGGCTTCGCCGACCGAGTCCTCAGGCGATCGTGGTACCAACTGGCTACCTCGATGGACCGTGGACCACTGACTCGCGGACGAACCAGGTCAGCCGCGACAAGGTCGGCGCCAGTCACATGTCGATCGTTTCGTTCTCCAACGGCTTCCTCGACAGCGGCTTCGAGCTTCAGCGAGTCGACGACGGCGGCAACCGACCCCGTCGTCGTGTCGTTCGAAGTCACGCAGGTCCCCCCTCACCGTGGTGCATCCGAATAACGCGGTGACGCCAGCGCTCAACATGCGGGGATAACGCCGGTTGTCGGCACCACTGGCGCTTGGTCGTGCCTGCCAGAGTGACAGTGTGGCTGAGCAGGAGCTGCCTGGGGGGATCACGAACGCAGGCCACGTCGTCCGCGTCGGTCCGCATGTTCTTCGCCCCGCGACACAGCATTGGGGTTCGGTGCACGCCTTCCTGCGGGCGGTGAGAGACGCCGGATTCGAGGGTGCCCCGACACCAGTCGGCATCGACGAGGACGGACGCGAGCGCCTCGCGTTCATCGACGGCGTGGTCCCCGTGCCGCCCTATCCCGTCTGGAGCCAGTCCGACCCCACGCTGGCGTCCATCGCGAGGCTGCTGCGCGGGCTTCATGACGCCGCCCGCAACTTTGACCCTGAGGGTCTGACCTGGGACGACAGGCTGGCTGACCCTGCGGGCGGGACGTTCGTGTGCCACAACGACGTGTGCCCTGAGAACGTGGTGTTCCGAGACGGCGTCGCCGTTGCGCTGCTCGACTTCGAGTTCGCTGGCCCTGGTCGCCCCGTCTACGACCTCGCTCAGCTCGCCCGCCTATGTGTACCGATCGAAGACGAGTTCGACCAGATCCGGCTGGGCTGGCAGCCCGCCGACCGTCCGGCACGGCTACGACTCGTCGCCGACACCTACGGACTGGACCGCGACGGACGGGCAGAGCTGCTCCCGGCGATCAACGATGCCATCGATCGCCTCGAAGCGGCCGTCCGGCGCAGTGTCGAAGCCGGTGATCCGAACGCTGTGGAGATGTGGAACCGGACCGGTGGCGGCGAGCGCTACGACCGGCGGCGCCGCTGGTGGACCGACCACAACAATCAGTTCGCCACCGCCCTCGTCTGACGGCGCGCCCTCGCGTTACTCGCACGCCGCTGTGCGCACCCGTGCGGCCTCGCCTGCGGTGCCGTCGGGCGCGCAGTCGTTTGCCGCCCGACCGGGAGAGCGGCATCGGCGGTGATGCCGCTCGTCGCGGCATCCGAGATCGCCGGGTCTCAGCCGATGAGTGCGCCACCACGCAACCTGGATCCAACTCACCAGGCAGTGACCGGATACCAGAACAAGCCCGCGACCGCGGGCACGAAGCCGCGCGCGCGTCCGAGAATCCCGCCCACCGCGCACACTCAGCCGCGCACTGAAACGCCGCCTGACGCTCGATCGGGCCGAAGAGGCTTAGAGGCTCAGCGGATAGGTGATGGGGCCGGTGACCAGCGGTTTCGCCAGTCGATGAGCTTGGCGGAGAGCAAGAAGACGACGGCGAGCGCGAACTGGGCGAGGCGGTGGGCGGCCTTGCGGTCAGTGTTTCGTCGCAGTTGACCGAAGTTGGAGAGCCACGAGTTCGTCCGCTCGACCGGCCAGCGCAGTCCCATCGGCTGATTCGTCTTCGGCTCGGAGGAGTCTCGGGTGCGCTTCTTGGCGATGATCGCGTCGCCGATGCCGTGGTCGGCGAGGCGCTGGCGGGTGACGCCCGAGTCGTAGCCGCGGTCAAGCCAGATCGTGTCGATATCGGCGAGCAACCCACGCCCGGCGGTGGCGTCCAGTGTTGGGGTGAGCAGGATCGAGTCGTTGCGGTTGGCGCCGTCGATCGTCCAGCCGAGCGGGATGCCGTGGCGGTCGGTGAGCACCGACCACTTCCATCCGAGCTTGCCCCGATCGGTCGGGTTGGGGCCGGTTCCGTCCCCTCCACAAGGGCTTTTGTGCAATGACCCGTCGACGGCGACGTCGGACAAGTCGAGCCCGATGATCCGGTCGTAGGCGCGAATCGTCTCGTCGGTGAGGGCGTCGAAGACGCCGGCGGTGAGCCACTCGTCGCGTCGCTGACGCACCGTGGTGTCAGACACCTTGTTCCCGCAGAGCCGCTCGGCGTCCTCCCACGAACAGCCCGTGACGAGTCGCACGAGCATCACCGCGAAGCAGTCGCGGTCCGCGGCGCGGGGACGATGGCAGCCCAGCGGGTGCTCATCTACCGGTAACGGGATGAGCGCTTCGATCGCCGTCCACACGGCGTCGTGTACTTCGGCGTCGAGCGCGCGCATGATGGTGCAGACCTCCACTGGTCGTTGGTCGTTGTGTTGCACCCGACATCACAGCCGGGACAACCCGGCGACCGGTGGATGGTCATTGTTTGCGCGAACTACCTGCTCACAGCCACTTTTCGCCTATCCGCGCGGCCTCTTAACCGATGTCGGCGCCGTACACCTTGTCGACCGTCATCGCCATGAGCACCCGAGGGTCAGACACCATCGCCGCGCGGTACTCGTCCCAGTCCGGGTGCTCACCGGCGGCGAGTCGGTCGTAGTCGACCAGCGCCCGGACCTCCGCACCGGCGGGGTCGGTTCCGGGGCCGGTCAGCGTTGCTGTGCCCTCTGCTGTCGCCCATGCCCGCCCGTCCGGTCGCGTGACGTCCAACGCCGCTCGTGCGTCCCGTCGGAGGTTGGCCGTCTTCGCCAGACCGGCGCGCATCGACACGTAGATCACGCCGGCCTGGCGGTCGTAGAACGGCATGACGGGCGACAACTGGGGCCGCCCGTCGGCCTTGATGGTGGCCACGACGCCGAGCCGGCTCTCTGCCCGCAGCGCGTACGGGTCGAACGACGTAGCGGTCATGCCATGAGCCAACTCGCCAGCATCCCGGACCATTCCTGACCGAAGGCGACGACGCGGTCGTCGCACCGATCCCGTCGGGCATCGTCTACAACACGTCGACGGTCGCAGGGCCGCTCCCGCGCCACCAGGGAGCAACCGGGACCATCGCGATGTGGTCGGAGCGCTCGAGAGCATGGCCCCACAGCACCGAACGCACCCGAGGCACCATCCGACACAAACGCCGATCGTTCCGCCGCCCCGTGTCCTAGACCGTCGGACTTCAGTTGGTTGTGGGGGCCCGATACCGCGCCACACGAGTGGGACACGGTGGGCGACGAGCGAATACCTCTGCCCGGCCTGCGCCGCTTCCGCCAGCCCTGGCTGAACGATGCGTCGACGGGCCGGCATCACGTCGACGTCTTCCACTCGCATAGCGACCGCACGGTTTGCCGCTTGCCGAGTGATCCGCCCGTCCCCACGCCGGCGGCGCAGCCGACGCCCCCTGGCGAGTCCGGTCGACAGATGAGAGGCTCGTGTCATGGATGCGCTCGTCTCCACTTGGTGGTTGGCCTCTCAGCTGGGCCAGGCCGACCTGCGTGTCCTCGACTGCACCGTCCTGCTCGTGCCGCAGCCGGCCGGCGGCTACGCCGTCGAGAGCGGACGAGCGGGGTGGGAGAAGGCCCACATCCCCGGCAGCGCCTTCGCCGACCTTGCCGGGGACCTGTCCGACCCGCACTCGCCGCTGCGCTTCACCTTGCCCACGCCGGAGCGGTTCGCCCAAGCGATGGGCGCGTTGGGGGTCGGCGACGGGAACCGGGTCGTGCTGTACGACTCCCGCATGAACATGTGGGCGGCCCGGGTGTGGTGGATGCTCCGGGCCTTCGGCTTCGACTCCGCCGCGGTACTCGACGGCGGGTGGCGGGCGTGGACCACGGAGGGTCGCCCGACATCGATCGAGGCACCCGACTGGCCCCCGGCGACGTTCACCGCCGGACCGCGGCCCGGCCTGTTCGTGGGCAAGGACATGGTCCAAGCCGCCATCGACAGCGGCCAGATCTGCCTGGTCAACGCCCTCGACCGAGCCCAGCATCGAGGCGAAACCCAGCACTACGCACGGCCCGGTCACATCGCCGGATCAGCCAACGTACCGGCGATGGGACTCGTCGATGAGGCCACCCACTGCTACCGGCCGCTGGATGAGCTGCGGGCCGCCTTCGCCGACGTGGCCTGCCGAGGCGAGCGAGTCATCACGTACTGCGGCGGCGGCATCGCCGCCTCCAGCGACGCCTTCATCATGCACCTGCTCGGCCACGACGACGTCGCCGTCTACGACAACTCCCTCAGCGAATGGGCCGCCGACCCAAGTCTGCCCATGGAGACCTGAGCGCAGCCCGTCGACCGACCGAGCGCTTGCCGGCCGCGGCGTCAGAAGGAGGCCGCTGCCGGGTTCGGCGCGGCCTCCTTAGGAGGGCGTTGCACAGTGATGGCGCGGCGACCTCCTCGACGAGGACTGCGTCCGTGGCGAGCCGCTTCACCGCGGCAATGCCTTTCAGGCAGGACTCCTTGGATTCGTAGGTCTCGCTGGTCGCAACGACGCGGCCGTTCGTGGCGACGAGAACGAGGTGAGTCTTTCCACCTCGGCCTGTCTTGATCAAGAACTTGCCGGTACGAGCCACGGTTCTGCGCTCGTGCAAGGTGCAGCGTTGCACCAGGGCGCGTTCGCCGAACACCTTGGCGACTGCCTTGCGCAGCGCCTTGGAGCCGTCCAGCACGGCGACGATGCCGTGGCTGTAGCGCAACCCGCGGGCCACCAGATCGGCGAGCAGGTCGGTGACGACGACGGCGTTCTCGGTGTCGCCCAGCATCAGCCCGACCGGCACCTTGGTCCCATCAGCGCAGATCACGAGGGCGACGACGACCATCTGGTCGGCGACGTTGAGACCGTCGACCATCAGCACCGCCGTCTCCAGGTGGGACAGGTCGCGGGCCAGCAGCTCGCTCATCGCCGCCTCGGTGGCGGCCTTGAACCGGCGCGACACCGCCGACTTCGACGTCGCTTTCCCACCCACCGGGCCGACGGGTTCGGTGACGTCAACGTGGCGGCGGGTGGCGACACCGGCGAGCATCCGCTCCACGACCACCTGGCGCAGCAGATCCTCGGAGGCGAACAGCTCCCACGTCGCCAGGCCGACTTCGCCGCCGTCGACGTAGCGGCCCCGCGGCCGCTCAACGGTCAGCTTCTGCGAGCCCAACACGACCTGGCCCGTCGTGGTGCCATGCCAGTTCCCGACACGGTCCGAGCCGAGCTTGGCGTGCTTCGGACCGACGATCGCGGTGAGCTCCTCGGCCAGCAGCTGGTGCATCACCACCAACCCCGCCGACGTCGCGAACGCCAACAGTCCTTCTCGCATCGTGGCGGCGACGTCGGCCATCGCCACCGTCGCCGACAACGGCAACCCTTCCAGCTCAGCGGCGCTCTGCGAGGTCGCGAACTTCACGACCGGTACCTTCTTGGACACGGTGATCCCTCCCTTATGGGTGTCTTTGGATGGACTCCCGAACCTTGCCAGCACGGCACGGCCCGGGGAGGGATCACCACCTCACTTCAACAGACTCGGGGACAACCTCCGACTGGACGGACACGTCGCTTCTCACCAGCTCGGCGCAGGCCGCGACGATCGACGGGACGAACGAGGCAACATCGTGCGCCTGGTTGGTCACCTCGGCAGCCACCACGTCCTGGTCCTCGGTGGCGACGACGTGCGCGTTGAAGCGCTGCACGTCGCCGCTCTTCACGTTGAGCAGAGCCCTGTCCCGGCCCGTCAGGTTCGCCTGGGTGCGTGGTCGGTGCGTGGTCGAGTCCGGCGTCGGTCGACGCCTCCGAATCGGGCATCCCGTGGTGGCCTCCTTCTCGGCTCGGCGAGCGAGGTGCGCGTCCAACTACGTCTCGGTGGCCTCCGTCTCGCTGGTTGAGCAGCGCCGGCAACCGGGCCCGCCGTTTGTGGCCCGCTCTTGAGCGGCTCGGTGGTGCCTCCGAGCCGGGGCCACACCCGCGATGGTGGATTCCCCGTCACAGCGGTGGAAGCGATTGCTCTCGGCCAGCGTCGCCCGCTGTGACGCGGCGAGCTGTAGCCGCCGGAGGTCCTGACGTCACTGATGCAAGCGCCGCCCTAAGGTCAGCTGAACGGAGTGGGCTGCTGGCTCATGAGGGAAGGGGCTAAGACGGTGAACGAGGTCGAGTTCCCAGTTGGCGATCCCAGGCGCCTCGGCGCGTTCATCGCGGCCGACCGGCTGGAGTCGCTGCTCGATCTCGGTGAGCAGCTGCGGCAGGCTCTTGGGGGCGCGGCCGTCGTGTGCGTCAACTCGACCGCGTCTGGCGGTGGTGTTGCCGAGATGCTGCAGATGCTGTTGCGCTACGTGCGAGGTGTTGGCATCGATGTCCGCTGGTTGGTCATCGACGGTGACGAGCGCTTCTACGCCATCACCAAACGCCTCCACAACCATCTGCACGGTTTCGCCGGCGACGGCGGGCCGCTCGGCGAGGACGAGCAATGTCACTACCAGCACGTGCTGCGGGCGAATGCAGCCCAGCTCGCCCAAGCGGTGCGACCCGGCGACATCGTGCTGGTCCACGATCCCCAGCCGGCGGGGCTGATTGGCGCGATGCGCCAGCGTGGTGCACGGCTCGTGTGGCGATGCCACGTCGGCACGGACACCCCCAACGAGTGCACGGAGATCGGCTGGGAGTTCCTTCGCCCGCATCTCGAGCCACCGGCCGCCGACGGGTATGTCTTCACCCGCAAGCATTTCGCACCGTCATGGATCCCGGATGATCTGATCACCGAGATTCCCCCGTCGATCGACCCGTTCTCGCCGAAGAACCAGGAGCTGTCGGAGAACGACACGAGGGCGATTCTCTCCTCGGTCGGGCTGATCGCCGGCGACCGGCGCCACGCCGAGTACCGACGGTCCGACGGAACGATGCGCCGCATCAACCGGGGTGTCGACATTGTCCGGACCGGCCCGGCGGCCGATCCCCACGTGCCGCTCGTCGTGCAGGTGTCGCGGTGGGACCGCCTGAAGGACATGCGTGGCGTGCTGCAGGGCTTCGCCGAGTATGTCGTGGGGGATCACGACACGCAGCTCGTGCTCGCCGGCCCCGTCGTCAGCGCGGTCACCGACGATCCTGAAGGGGCACAGATGCTCCAAGAGTGCTGGGAGGCGTGGCGGCGGCTGCCGCACCATGCTCGCTCGCGGATCGCGCTGGCATGCGTTCCGATGGCCGACCTGGAGGAGAATGCGGTGATCGTTAACGCCCTCCAGCGGCACGCGTCCGTCGTCGTGCAAAAGAGCATCGCCGAGGGGTTCGGGCTCACGGTGAGCGAGGCGATGTTCAAGCGCCGGGCGGTGGTGGCCAGCGGGGTCGGCGGGATCACCGATCAAATCGTCGACGGTGAGTCGGGCGTGCTGCTCAAGGATCCCGCCGACGTCACCGCGTTCGCCGACACGCTCTCCGCGCTACTACCCGACTCCGGGCGCCTCTCCGAGCTCGGGGCGAGGGCCCGTGAACGGGTCGTCGACCGCTTCCTGCCCGACTCACACCTCACACACTGGGGCGCCGTCATCGCAGCCCTGCTAGCACGGAGCGACTGACCCCGCAACGTCACGTCCGACCACACACGGCATTCGCCAAGTACCGGATCGGGGATCGCTACGTCGACCTCGAAAGCGTCGACGTCGACGTCGTGACCGGCCTCGCATCGGCAGTCGCGGGCGGTGAGCGAGTGTCAGGGGAGGCCGCCAAGGTGATCGTTGGTCTGCGCGACGGGAAAGCGATCTTCGGCGCTGACGAGCTCGCCGAGTGGCAGCGGACGCTGGTCTACAGCGACGCCGTGGTGGTGGCCGAAGTGGCCCGCCACGGGCGGGGCCCTGTTGGCACCGACGGCACTGTTCGAGTTGACCTTTCGGCGCGGAGACGTACTGAGCTTCCAAGCCGGCTCTCGGAGGTGCTGCTGCATGCGGTCGGGCTGCTCGCATCCGCCAACCGCGTATTCGTCGCGACTAGAGATCCGAAACGGCTGCCGCAGCAGACGAGCCACTTCGCACACGCCCCTGGTCGGTTCTGGCAGCGGATCGAGGCCGGCATGCTGCGACCAGCACCGACATCTGTCAAGGACGTCGATGACCTGCTCGCCGAAGTCCTCGACATCGTCGATGAACACGTTCCCGGGGCAGACACCGCGACGGCCCGGTTCATCCTCCACCTCCAACCAGTCCCGGAGAGACCCCAAAGCATCCGAAGCTCCTAGTGTCCCGGAAGGCTGAAGCGCCGTGAAATTGTGTGGGTCACGTGTCGGCTGGTTGGTTGATGGCGGCGCAGTAGCTGGCGAGGCGTTCGAGGATCTGTTCGGCGGTCTTGTGCCAGACGAACGGGGTCGGGTTGAGGTTCCAGTTGGCGGCCCAAGCCTCGATGTCGGCGGCGAGTTCCTTGACGTTGTGGTGGGCGGAGCGTTGCAGCTTCTTGGTGGTGAGCGCCGAGAACCACCGCTCAACCAGGTTCATCCACGATCCGTAGGTCGGGGTGAAGTGGAAGTGGAAGCGGCGGTGACGCAGCAGCCAGCGGTGCACGGTGGGGGTCTTGTGAGTCGAGAGGTTGTCCAAGATGACGTGCACCTCGAGGTCGTTGGGGACGTGGCGGTTGACCTTGTTCAAGAAGGCGACGAAGTCGGCGCTGGTGTGGCGGGCGCGGATGTCGGTGATGACCTTGCCGGTGGCGATCTCCAACGCGGCGAACAGGTCACAGGTGCCGTTGCGTTCGTAGTCGTGGGTCGCGCGGGCCGGGGTGGTGGGCAGCATCGGCAGGGTCGGTGCGGTCCGGTTGAGGGCCTGGATCTGGGGTTTCTCGTCGAGGGCGAACACCGCCGCGGCCACCGGCGGGTTCATGTACAGGGCGACGAGATCGCGGATCTTCTCCACCAGTTCGGGGTCAGGCGACACCTTGAACTCGTCTTGGCGCCACGGTTTGAGCCCGAATGCCCGCCAGATCTGTCTCACCGTGGTGTGCGAGATCCCGTGCTTGGCCGCCAAGCCGCGGGTCGACCAGTGCGTCGCATCCGGCGGTGCCGTCTCGAGGGTCTCGACAATGATCGCTTCGATCACGTCATCGCCGATCGTGCGGGCGGCACCGGGGCGGGGGGCATCCACCAATCCGTCGATCCGGTCCTTGGCGAACCGGTGCCGCCACTTCGACACCGTCGTGGGATGGACCCGCAACTCCGAAGCGACCTCACCGTTGGGGCGACCCTCGGCGCAGGCCAACACGATCCGGCACCGCAGCGCCAGTGCTTGGGACGAGCTGTGTCGCTGGGCCCAGCGCTGCAAGGTCTTGCGTTCATCGCCGCTCAACGTGATCTCGACCGTGGGTCGTCCACGACGTGCCATGCCAGGCTCCTTCTGTCAGGGGTTCTACCTGGCAGAACGCGCCACAGACGCGAAAATTCCCGATCACCCAACATTTCTCGCCGGAACAGGCTTCCAGGACACTAGGCCGGCCTCGCTCCGCTCGGCCGGAACCAAATGGCGACGTGGTGGTGAGCGAGGTTGTGTCGGGCCCGCGGAGCCGGCCCTGTGCCGTTGCATCGGGGCGGGTCAGACTATTAGTTCCCGCTCGGAGCTGGAGGTGTCGCCGAACCCGGTGATCGGCACCCCTTGGCACCACAACCACGCTCGCCGCGTATGTCAAAGAAGGCGACCGAGGAGCTGGTCGACCAAGATCTTGGCGCCTAGCAGGATGCCGGGCCGTGCTTCCACGCCCCCTGACGAGATCGATGACCTGGCCTCCGATCAGTTCGAACAGTTTCCCGGAGCTACTCGTCTACTCCGTGGCGGCGCTGGTGGCCGTCGGCATCGAAGTGGTCGGGTTCGCATCTCGTGATGGTCCCGTTGCCGCGCTGGTCGACGGCCCTCGAGCTTCACCCGAGGCGGGTGCAGCGTCTCGCCCGCGTCAGGAACGCCGACGTAATGGTTGCGGGCGTAGTTGGCCGACAGACCCCAGCGCTCCCAGTCCGGGTAGCGGCGACGGAACAGCGATGCCGGCCGTCGAGGCGTGGCCGGGTCGAGGTCATCGGCACGCACGACGATGACCGCGTCGTCGGGCAGCGACGCCCGCCGAGGAGGTCACCGACTTGGTGCTGTGGGCCGACAAGACCGTCACCTTCTGAACCCCGGCCGTGTGTCGTCAGCGCTCCCGGTTTGTCGCAGGGGCGTGCTGGCCGAGCGCGGCGAGCGACCGGGGGACCTCCGTGCGGGCAAGCTGACGGTTGCGGAGGTGGGAGAAGAGCAACCGCCGCCAGAACGTGACCGGATGCAGGTCCCACGTGACGGTCACCTCGGCGCCGGTCGGGTGGCCCTCGACCCTCCATTCCCAGTCGACCCATGAGGGGTTGCCGTCGTCGGTGCGGCTGCGGTGGGCGAATCGGCGGGCTTCAGGGTCGAGGTCCACGAGTTTGGATCGGCTGTGCCAGCTCTGGCCGAGGGCGCGGAACTCGACTACCCATTCGGCACCCTCGACGAGAGCCTCTGGTGCGTCAACCACGGAGGTGATCGTGCGGTTCCACCCGGGAGCCGTGCGATGTCGGTGATCGTTCGGAACACCGTGTCCGGGTCCGCGGGGATGGTGGCGGTGACGGTGGAGGTCATGTCGACTTCGTCGCGTGGACGCAGACGCTCTTGACACCGAACGTGGCGGTGGCGCCCTGCGCTGAGTCGGAGATGAACCGGTACTGCGGGTTCTCTCGGAAGGCGACAGTGTCGAGGCCGGCGGCTTCGATCGCATCGCGGTAGTCATCTCGTTGCATGGCACCGCCGATGCAGGATGCCCACAGGTTGACGTCGCACACGATCGCCTCGGTGAGCCGGCGCTCGGTGACGATGTCGGAGATGGCCATGCGGCCGCCAGGCTTGAGGATCCGGGCGATCTCTCGGAACACGACCGCCTTGTCGCTGCACAGGCTGATGACGCCGTTGCTGATCACCGCATCGGCCCATTCATCGGCGACGGGCGTGTGCTCGATGTAGCCGTACTCGAACCGGGTGTTCGTGTAGCCGTCGCGTTCGGCGAGGCGACGGGCCTTGGCGAGCTGGGCGTCGGTCATGTCGACGCCGACGACCTCACCTGCTGCGCCGACCTGGCGGGCGGCGAGGAAGGCATCCATCCCCGAGCCGCTGCCGAGGTCGACGACGCGGTCGCCGTGGTCGAGGTGCGCGAGGGCGAGGTGGTGGCCGACACCGGCGAAGGAGTCCACGGCTTCGGGCGGCACCTGGGCGAGCTCGTCGATGGGGTAGCCGAGGCGTGCGGCGAGGTCGTGGCCCGTCTCGAAGTGGAACCTGCCGTGGGGCGCGTCGGCGACGGACTGATACATCGCCTTGACCTTGTCGCGCAGGCTGTCGACGTCGACGGTCGTCATGGTCGGCTCTGCTTCCATCAGTAGCTGAACGTGGTCGCGGCGTCGTCGCCGATCCAGTTCCACATCGGCACGGTGCCCTGGAGCTCGGCGGCGGCGATGAGCCGTCCCTCATCGAGCTGCTTGGCGTTGAAGCAGATCGGGCACGCGTAGTAGCCACCGCCGGCGGCCTCGTATCGCTTCATCAGGTCGGGAATGGATGGGCACCCGTCGCAGGCGACGCCGACCGCGGTTCCGTCGACGGCGAGGCGAACGGCCTCCTTGGTGAGGAACATGAGCGTGGGCCGTCCGGCCTCCGCCGCTCCGACAGCGACGAGGAAGGCGACGGTCACCTTCTCGCTGTCCTCGAGTCCGGTGCTCAAGCTGATGACTGCCTTGCCGGCCACTGCGGGCCTCCTCTCGTGTCGTGAACCGCCGACCATTCGACTCAGGACCAGCGGCGCTGGCCATGGGGTGGTGGTCTGAGGTCGACGGTACGGAGGACGGCTGCCGGTGTCGTCCGGGCTTTCCCCTACAAATCGAGCGGTTCGAGGCTGCCGAGCAACCCGTACTGCAACGCGAACAGCGTCGCCGTCGAACGCGTCGTGGCACCGGTCTTGGCATAGATCCGCTCGATGTGGGTCTCGGCGGTCTTCGCGGTGATCGACAACTGTCGTGCAACCTGACGAGTGGACGCGCCGCGGGCGATGAGCACGAGGACCTCGATCTCGCGAGGCGTGAGCCCAGCGGCGCCGACGCGGCGCTTGCCGTGCGGCTGTCCGGCGGCGGCGAGCACCGCGTCGACCGCGTCGGCGTCGAGACGCCCGGCCCGCACCTCGGCGCGCAACTCAGCAGCGGCCCCCTTGGCGGACAGGGGAGGCCGGTGGGCGCGTGGTTCGATCGTCGCCCGGAAGGCGCACGCTGCGGCGAGCAACCGTGCTGTCGCTGGGATGGCGACTGCGGTCAAACCACGGGGGTAGCCGGAACCGTCGCCGCGCTCTCGGACGAGCCCCGCGATCGCACCGAGGCGGGCCAGCTGTACCGGTCGCGCCAGCATCCGCTCCGTGTAGTACGGGTGCATCCGGAGCCGCTCGCGCTCCGTCGCGCTCAGCGGGCCCGGCTTGTCGAGAATCGTCGCGGGGATCCCGTGCAGTCCGAGATCGTGCACGAGCGCGGCGCGACGGACCGCGACGACGGCCGATTCCGGCAGCCCCTGTTCGGTTGCCGCCCGCTCCACGAGCTCCGCGACGGCGCGGGAGTGCCCCCCACGATGCACCGAACGCAGATCGGTGAAGTCGCCGATCGCCACGAGCGCAGCGTCGAGTTGCTCGTCGGTGAGGTACCGCTGCAGCGACGGCTCGCCGTCGATGAGGGCATCCCAGTCGTGCTCTGCCGTGGGGTCGCCGAGCACGGCGCCGGCCACCGCGCAGAAGGTGTCGACCACGGCCGGGTCGAAGTGCTTGCCGCGCTTGGCCCTGGCGACCTCGATGGCGGCATCGGCACCCGCGGTCCGGTGCTGCACCTCCACCGTGTCAGCGAGATGGAACAGTCGCATCGGCAGCTCGATCGCATCGCCGGCCACGTCGCCGGGCACGCCCTTGCCGTCCCACCGAGCAAACACCTGCTGGAGCGGGCGGCACACATCGTCACCCAGCTCGAACCGCTCCGCCAGGCGTGCCGTCGTAAGACAGTGCGACATCAAGCCTCGCTGCACGGCCTTGCCGCCGGTCATGACAAGGTTGGCGGCCAGCCGGATCCGGTGCAGGGGCGGGCCGCCGGAGCCGACGTGGCGGAGCATGAAACCCAACAGCGGCAAACCCGCGAAATCGATACCGTAGCTGTCGCCCCGGAACGCGATGTCATCCCCAAACAGCGACGCCACCTCAGGTGTGTCAGCCACGCAGCCCACCCACGCCAGCGTGACCACGTAGTACAGCGAGCCGCGATCGTCACCCTCGACACCAACGTGCTCTCCAAGCTCGGCTGCGATTCGCCACGCCCGCAACACGTGATCCATCGGCTGACCGAGCCCGAGGTCGGTGGCCAGCGAGAACGCCGAGACCAGATCCGCCAGCCTCACCCCCGAATCACGTCCACCAGGCGCCACGCGCGGAGTGTACGAGCGCCCGGGCCCCTAGTGTCGATCCTCGGGCCAACAGCGGCCCGCCGTTAGGTCGGCCGCTCCATATTCATCGCAGTCTGCGCCAAAACGCGCGCACGATAATCCGTCTCCATTCGTGCGCTCCACGCGCGGCACACCGACCGCGGTGCGCTCGAGAGGGACGTACCGATCGAGTCCTCTTTGTGTCAAGAGGCTTTTCGTGGACGCCTCGAGGTCGCCGTCGGCTGTGTCTCGTGGGGTCGGGCGCGCCCGTAGGGTGGTGTCGGGTTCGGGAGTGGCTTGGTCGAAGAGTCGGTGTTCGGGGTGTGAGCCGGCCGCGCTGGCGACAGAGTCGTTCCCCGTGTGCCCTCCCGGGCCCGCGGCGGGTTGTCCGGCCCGGTCAGCGTCGACGCGGAGCTGCCTGTAGACAGCGTCGCTGATGCGTCGCTTGAGCGCGCGGATCGCTTCTTTGCCGCCGTGGCCTTCGGCGATCTTGCGGTCGTAGTAGGCGCGGCCGGGACTGTGGCGATGACGGATCTGGGTGACCGCGGTCATGTGGATGACGTGATTGAGTCGACGGTTGCCGCGTCGTGACAGGCGAAACACCTTGCGCTGCCGCTCTCCCGAGGACACCTCGATCGGGGCCGTGCCGTTGTAGGCGGCGAACCGATCCCGGCTCGGGAAGCGGCCGATGTCGGCGACGTCGCCGATGATGGTGGCGGCGACGATCGGTCCAACCCCGAACAGCTCGGTGAGCGTCGTCTTTGAGGCCGCGACGACAGCGGCGATGCGAGCCTTGGTGTCGCGCAGCTGCTCGTCGACACGATGCAGATCGGCGACCAGCTCGCCGGCGAGCTCGTGACGCGCTGCCGCCACGGCCCCGGCCGGTTCCAGCGTTTCGAGCAGACGGGCGGCCTGAGCTGCGCTGATCTGTCCGGCGACACCGCCGGGTGTCAACTCGCACAACACCGCATGCAGGCGGCAGGCGATCCGCGTGCGGTGAGCGGCGAGGTCGCGGTGACGCTTGGCCCACACCTTCCTCACCTTGACGTGATCCTCCGCCCGCACCTCCGGCACCGTCGAGCGCAGGGCGGCGACGGCCACCGACCGGGCGTCGTTGGGGTCGTTCTTGTTCGACGATCCGGTAGCCAACAGCCGCACCCGGGCGGCCAGCTTCGGCTGCACGTCGACCACCCGCTCGCCGGCGGCGACCAGCTGCTGGGCCAACAGATAGCCGAGCCCACCGGCACCTTCGATCGCCCACGTCCGCTCCTCGAACGGTGTCGCCCACTGCACCAGCCGCTCGGCCTGGCTGGCCGCCGACCGTACCCGGAACTCACCGAGGTGCTCCTCGTTGTTGTCGAGGGCCACCGCGGTGTGCGAGCCCCTGTGCGGGTCGATGCCGATCATCACTACCATCACTGCTCCCTTCGCTCGTAGCGGATCGTGAGGACCGCGATGGGCATGTCTGATATCAGGGTTCGGCACTCGCGCCTCTTACGAGCCACACCACGGCGACATCCCGACGTCTGGGCACCTCGTTCGGAAGCCAGGCCGCGCACGACCGGCAGACGGTTCGTGAGCCAGACGTCAGGATGTCTCGACGGTACGGGACGGCCGCACCTCGTGGATCCAGTATCAATCAGACGGCTCGGGCGCCACGTCGAACACGGCGCAGGCTCGCGGATTCAAGGCGGGCGATTGGCGCTCGGCGTCGAGCCGCGCGACGCGAGCGCACCGGACCCCGCCTCCGCGCGGGTATCCGCTAATCGGCGGGGATAATCCCGAGCGCCCGCGTCCGCTATTCATCATGGAACGGCGACGCGTACAGGTTGTTCGAGCAGCCTGAAGGAGTGGTTCCGTGTGTGTGTCGGGCGATCCGAGAATTCTTCTTGACAGCGAGCCTCGAGCCCCCCGCACCCCCGACTCCAGCCAGACCACCCCGGAGGGGGCCCCGGTCCGGCTAAAGCCGGGTCAGCCTGCGCAGGGGGATACCTCACTGTCAAGAACAATTCTCGGCCCGCCTGGTTGGGCGGCATCCAAGGTTGGGGTGGCCGACTCCCGCAGGACCGCATCTGCGTGGATCATTCGTGGTGTCGAGGCACGAACGTTGCCGACATGCGGACGAAGGGAGTCGACCAATGACCAGTTTGGCCCATCGCGGGTACGTGCATCTCGGCATGGACGTGTCCAGGGACTCGATCTCGGTGGCGATCTTGCAGCCCGACCGGGATGTGGCGGTGACCGACAAGATCTCCTCGGACGCCGAGTCGGTGCGCCGGCTGATCAAACGGGTGGGGCGCCCGTCGGCGATCTGGGCCTGCGATGAGGCCGGGCCGACGGGGTACGACCTGTACCGGCTGCTGGGCTCGATGCATGTCCGCTGCGATGTCGTCGCCCCGTCGCTGATCCCCAAAGGGCGCGGCGACCGGGTCAAGACCGACAAGCGTGACTCCCGGCGGCTGGCCGGCCTGCACCGGGCCGGCGAGCTCACCCCGATCGCCGTACCCGCCCCTGCCCAAGAGGCGGTCCGCGATCTGTGCCGCACCCGTGGCGACATGGTCGCCGATCTCACCCGGGCTCGTCACCGGCTGACCAAGTTCCTGTTGCGCCACTCGATGATCTATCGGGGCGGCTCCAACTGGACGATGCGCCATCAGCGGTGGCTGTCGGGCCTGCACTTCGACGACCGGGCGCTGGCCGCCACCTTCGCCCACTACCGCTCCACCGTCGAGCTGCGTGACACCGCGTTGGAGGCCGTCGAGGCCGACCTGCGCGGCTACTCCTCGACCGACCCGTTCGCTGAGGCGGTGGCCCGCCTCGGCGCCTACCGCGGTGTCACCCACATCGGCGCGTTGTGTCTGGGGGCCGAGGTGTTCGACTGGCGGCGCTTCCCTACCGCCCGCGCCTTCATGGGCTTCACCGGGCTGACCTGCTCGGAGCGCTCCACCGGGCTGAGCGAGCGGCGCGGCGCGATCACCCGCGCCGGCAACAGCCACATCCGCGGCCAGCTGTGCGAAGCGGCATGGTCCTATCAGCACCGCCCGGCGCTGGGCCCGACGATCCGTCAACGCCACGACGGTGCCAGCCCGGCCACCATCGCCCGCTCCTGGACAGCCCAGACCCGCCTCTCCAAACGCTTCGCCGCCCTCGCCGCCCGCAAGAACGTCAAGTCCGTGGTCGCCACCGCCGTGGCCCGCGAGCTGGCCGGCTTCCTGTGGGCGGAGATGACCGCCAATGACTGAGTGACCATGACCACAGATCTCGGTCACCGCAAGATCGGCGCACGGTGACCGCACCCACCGCGACGCGCCGGAGCACCGCCGCAGCAGAATCGATCCTCGCCGGGTGGTTTGCGTCTGACCCGGATATTGCAGGCCGGCCAGGCGGAGGGATGAGCGGTCGCGATCGTGACGGCCGGAGGGCTGGGACGATGTTCGAGTCATTGATGGGCGCGCCGGCCCAGGGACCGTGTGCGCTGCGGTTGTCCGGGCTGGGGTGGTGTGAGTGCCTGGCCGGTCAGGCAAACGCTGGGAGTGCTCGGATCCGGGTGAGGGCTTCGATGAAGGCGTCGGCCCAGGTGTGGGAGCGGGGGATGCGCAGCCAAAGTTGGCGGGCGTGGGTGACGACGCGGGCGGCGACGTTGAAGAAGGCGAGCCGCAGACGTTTGCCCCGGCAGCGGCGGAACTCGCGGGGCAGTGCCCGGTCGCGGATCCAGCGGGCGACGTTGTGGGCGAGGGCGCAGGCGTGCCACCACAGCCAGTTCCCGAAGAAGTTCTGGACCGGGGCGTGGATCAGCCCGAAGTCCTCTTTGAGTTGGCGGATGGTGTCTTCGGGGATCCCACCGCGTAGCCGGTGGTGGGCTTCGACGTCAGCGGCGGGGGCGAACAGCGCCGGCAGGTTGGTGACGATGGCGTGGAACCGCCACCCGTCGAGGTCGTCGAACGACAGCTGCTCGCCGGCGCTGGTGCGCTGACGACGCACGATCAGCCGCAACCGGCGCGGTTGTTGATGGCGACGGGGCCAGCCGACCTCGATCGTCGTTTCGGCGATCTCGGACCCTCGTTCGGCCTCGGCGCCCAGCGCCGGGGTCCACACGGTGGCCGAGTCGGCGGCCAGCGCGAGCACCGCATCTCGCACATTGGTCCTGTTCGGCGCGGTGATCGTGAACACCGCACCGAGCGACTCGCAGGCGGCGAACACGTCGTGCTGGTAGCCGGCCGAATCGATCCGCACCCACAGGTTCTTGCCAGCACGGACCGCTGCGGGGATCGCTGCGGCGCACTCACGCACGAACCCGGCCAGCGCCCGCCCGGGGTGGGCGCTGCCACCGCGAGCGCGCAACGCCAACACGTCACCGGTCTCGCCGCACACCCCGATCAACGGTGACAGCCCGACCTCACCGCGATAGGTGAACGTCGAGCCCTCCTTGCCCGGCCCGTAGGTGTCAACCAACGTGGCGTCCGGGTCGATCGTGATCACCCCGCCGTCGGGCCCGGCACCCATCGCCCAGGCCCGAGCCAGCATCGTGCGATTCACCGCCGCCGCCTTCTGCGCCCGCCCGAGATCGGCGCCGGCACAGAACCGGAACAGCGTGGAGTGCGACGGAAGGGCGTGCTGGCCCCGCAACTGCTCGGTCGCCCCGGTCAGCAACGACCGGTCGGAGAGGAACTCGCCGCCGGCCAACAACACCTCGACCAGGGTCCGGTAGCACTCCCCACCGCTGTAGCCGCCCGGCCCGATCGGCCGCAGCCCACGAGCATCGGCCACATCGACCAGGTTCAGCCGGTCCAGCAGCGGACCCCACAACACAGCACCAGCCACGCCAGTCACGTCGTCATCGGTGACCGTGGCCTTCACCGCAGCCACCTCCCGACGAGGCCGAGCGATGATCTCCCCGGCATCGAACAATGTCGCACTAGCCTTCACCTGTCAGGTGCTCCTCTGCCTGGGTCGGTCTTGATGTAGCAATCCACATCGTCCCAGGCGGCGGAGCACTTGCCGCGTCAATCCGGTCGATCAGACAACCCGGCCTGCAATATCCGGGTCTGACTTCGACGCGGAGGATCCACCGCGAAATGAACCAGGGCTGGGAGTCTCCTCGGACGTTCTGAGAGGAGCAGTTCATGTCCGAGGTCAACGCTCGCAGACGGCCGAAGGAGTTGTCGGCCGAGACGAAGTGGGAGATCTTCTTGCAGGTCACTGCTGGCGAGATCACCCAGGCCGACGCGGCCCGCAGGTGGCAGGTCGATGTCTCCACGGTGATCGGCGTTCGCCGTACCGTGAAGGACGCCGCCCTCGCCGCGTTGGCGCGGGTGCCGGGCAGGCCGGCCAAGGAGCGGGACTGGCAGCTGGAGGCGGCCCGGGCCGAGATCGGCCAGTTGACCGAGGCGATCAAGGCGCAGGCGATCGAGCTGGCGGTCGTGCGGGGAAAGCGGCTGGGGCTGATCGGTCCGCTCCCGGCGCGGGTCCCCGCCTTGGTGAAGGAGCTGGTCCTCAAGACGGTGGATGAGGCCGTCGCCGACGGGTTCTGCCACACGTGGGCGTGTTCGCTGTGGCGGGTGTCCGACGACCGGGTGCACCGGTGGCGGGCCCAGCTCCGCGACGCCGGCACGTTGATTGATCGTGCGCCGGGCGGGAACCCGGTGCACGGGATCCTGCCCGCCGAGATCGCCGCCATCTTGGCGATCGCCGAGCAGTGGGGACCGGTCGATCGGTCCCACCGCAAGCTCGCCCATCGCGGCTCCTACGAGCACCTGGTGTGGGTGGCACCATCCACGTTCCGCCGGGTTCTGGCTGCTCACGGCCTCGTGCTGCCCGAGCTGCCGACCCGTTCGCCGTCGGTGAAGAAGCCATGGCCGGACTGGCTGGTGTGGGCACCGAACCGGATCTGGATCTGGGACGCGGAGCGCCACGAGGCGCTCTTGGACCGTGCGGTGATGGAAGGCACCGCCGTCGGCTTGTCGCAGCAGGCCGGTCGAAGCTGAGGGCAGCCTGATCCGGGGGACGCCGGGGAGGGTGGCAAGCAGCCCTGACAACGCCGGGACGTGCCAGCACCGTCAGATGGTGCGGGTCCGGCAAGCGAGACGGGACGGTGTAACGACGGTGAACCAGCGTGAGAACGCCTCTCAAGAAGCATCCACCAGCTCGAACCTGACGGATCGGGGCTGGGTTGCGGCGCGCACCCATCCGGCACTTGCTGGGTGGGGAACTCCTTGGCCGGTCAGTGTCGCCGGTCGGGAGGCCACACCGAATGCCTGCGGCGTAGGTGTGGCGATGCCGCAGGGGCATAGCTGGGCACCACCCCCGTCGAACGGTCCAAGAGTGAACGTGGGAACCACCCCGATGGTCCCTTCCCGCCGCCCCGCCAGGGCGGCGCCCGGGAAGGCCCGTTGCCGGCTGATGCTGTCGGGGTGGGGCGGAGGACCCGTGGTAGTCCGAGCACGGGAAAGCCGCGCACATGGCGAAGGGGTCCAGCGGATCAGCAGCATCCACGCTGAACGAAGAGGTCGCCGGTGAACATCGGCGCGCCGTGGCCGAGCCTGATCGAGGCGGAGCTGCGGGTACTCGCGATGCAGACGAAGCTGCACCAATGGGCGACCAGTGATCCTGGCCGCCAGTTCGATGACTTGTTCAACCTCGTCTATGACCCGGCGTTCCTCGTCGTGGCGTGGAGTCGGGTGCGGGGCAACAAGGGAGCACGGACCGCCGGAATCGATGGGGTGACACCTCGCTCCATCGTGTTCGGCGCCGGGGAGTTCCTCGACGGGCTGCGAGATGACCTCAAGGCCCGCCGGTTCCACCCGGTCCCGGTCCGCCAGAAGACGATCCCCAAAGCCGGCGGCAAGGTCCGCAAGCTGGGCATCCCGACTGTCGCGGATCGGGTCGTGCAAGCCGCGTTGAAGCTGGTGCTCGAACCGATCTTCGAGGCGGACTTCAAGCCATGCTCGTATGGCTTCCGCCCGAAGCGTCGAGCCCAGGACGCGATCGCTGAGATCCACTTCCTCGGCACACCCATTCGGAACTACGAGTGGGTGTTCGAGGCCGACATCAAAGCGTGCTTCGACGAGATCGACCACCCCGCCCTCATGGGCAGGGTGCGACGTCGGATCGGAGACAAACGGGTCCTCGGCTTGGTGAAGGCGTTCCTGTCCGCTGGCATCCTCACCGAGGACGCCACCGCCAGGGCGACGATCACCGGCACCCCGCAAGGCGGGATCCTCTCACCGTTGTTGGCCAACATCGCCCTGTCCGTGCTGGACGAACACTTCACCGCCAAATGGGAAGCGCTCGGACCGGCATGGACACGCGCCAAGCGTTGCCGCGCCGGGGAACCGGCCATGCGCCTCGTCCGCTACGCGGACGATTTCGTGGTCATGATCCACGGCACCCGCGACGACGCCGAAGCTCTGTGGGTCGAGGTCGCAACGGTGCTCGCCCCGATGGGCCTGCGCCTGTCGGAAGAGAAGACGAGGGTCTGCCACATCGATGAGGGGTTCGACTTCTTGGGGTGGCGCATCCAGCGTCGCCGCTGGCGAGGCCGAACCGGGAAACGAGCGGTCTACACCTACCCGTCGAAGAAGAGCTTGCTCTCGGTGACGTCCAAAGTCCGATCGCTCACCGCCCGCCACAAGCATCGAACGCTCGCCGATTTGCTGCGCCGATTGAACCCGGTGCTGCGGGGATGGTGCAACTACTTCCGTCACGGCGTGTCCGCACGGACATTCAGTTACGTCGATCACTTCGCCTTCTGGCGGATCTTCGGCTGGCTCCGCAAACGACACGCCGGGCTGAACAAACGGGAACTTGTCCGCCGCCACCTCCCACGCTGGGAGATCCGCGACGGCCACATCGAGCTGTTCCGGCCGCAACAGGCCGCCATCGAGCGATACCGCTACCGGGGCACCCGTATCCCGACACCATGGACGAGCCTGACGTCAGGATCACCCGCACCAGCGGCATGAACCGTGGAGAGCCGGATGCGGTGAAAGTCGCTCGTCCGGTTCGGAGGGCGGGCCGGAGAAACCCACCTGGTGAAAGCCGGGCAGGGCGCTCCGGCCCGACCCCTACACCCACTTCACCAACGCGCGCCGCGCAGTGTTCGCCATCGTCGACATGGTCAGTCGCCGCTGGATCGACACACTCGTCAGCATCGAGGAGACCGCCACCCAGGTGGCGGTGATCTTCGAGCACGCCCTCGAGGTCGAAGGTCTGCTCGAGCTGCTGACCGATGACCGTCTCGAGCTCGATCCCGACGATCCCCGCCGGCCGATCCTGCTGGCAGTGTCCGACAACGGCCCCCCGATGACCGCCCACGACACGCGAGCGTTCATGACCCTGCTCGCCATCGCCCAGCACCACGGCCGGCCCCACACCCCGACCGACCAGGCGTGGATCGAGAGCTTCTTCGGCCACATCAAGGGCGAGTGGCCCCATCTCGAAGACATCGACGACCCCGCCGTGCTCGACGCCGAGCTCGCCCGAATGTCGGACCGAGTACAACTCGGTCAGGCTTCACGAGTCGATCGGCTACGTCACGCCCGACGACGAGCACTACAGACGGGCAGCAGCTATCCGCGAGGCCCGCCAGCAAGGCCTCCAACGAGCCCGCCAACAACGGCTCCACCACCACCGCCGGACCAACACCAACGACCCCGAGGACACCCATGAGTTAGTTCATTTCCAACCCGATCTCCGCGGCAAAGTCAGACCCGGATATTGCAGGCCGGGTTGTCTGATCGACCGGATTGACGCGGCAAGTGCTCCGCCGCCTGGGACGATGTGGATTGCTACATCAAGACCGACCCAGGCAGAGGAGCACCTGACAGGTGAAGGCTAGTGCGACATTGTTCGATGCCGGGGAGATCATCGCTCGGCCTCGTCGGGAGGTGGCTGCGGTGAAGGCCACGGTCACCGATGACGACGTGACTGGCGTGGCTGGTGCTGTGTTGTGGGGTCCGCTGCTGGACCGGCTGAACCTGGTCGATGTGGCCGATGCTCGTGGGCTGCGGCCGATCGGGCCGGGCGGCTACAGCGGTGGGGAGTGCTACCGGACCCTGGTCGAGGTGTTGTTGGCCGGCGGCGAGTTCCTCTCCGACCGGTCGTTGCTGACCGGGGCGACCGAGCAGTTGCGGGGCCAGCACGCCCTTCCGTCGCACTCCACGCTGTTCCGGTTCTGTGCCGGCGCCGATCTCGGGCGGGCGCAGAAGGCGGCGGCGGTGAATCGCACGATGCTGGCTCGGGCCTGGGCGATGGGTGCCGGGCCCGACGGCGGGGTGATCACGATCGACCCGGACGCCACGTTGGTTGACACCTACGGGCCGGGCAAGGAGGGCTCAACGTTCACCTATCGCGGTGAGGTCGGGCTGTCACCGTTGATCGGGGTGTGCGGCGAGACCGGTGACGTGTTGGCGTTGCGCGCTCGCGGTGGCAGCGCCCACCCCGGGCGGGCGCTGGCCGGGTTCGTGCGTGAGTGCGCCGCAGCGATCCCCGCAGCGGTCCGTGCTGGCAAGAACCTGTGGGTGCGGATCGATTCGGCCGGCTACCAGCACGACGTGTTCGCCGCCTGCGAGTCGCTCGGTGCGGTGTTCACGATCACCGCGCCGAACAGGACCAATGTGCGAGATGCGGTGCTCGCGCTGGCCGCCGACTCGGCCACCGTGTGGACCCCGGCGCTGGGCGCCGAGGCCGAACGAGGGTCCGAGATCGCCGAAACGACGATCGAGGTCGGCTGGCCCCGTCGCCATCAACAACCGCGCCGGTTGCGGCTGATCGTGCGTCGTCAGCGCACCAGCGCCGGCGAGCAGCTGTCGTTCGACGACCTCGACGGGTGGCGGTTCCACGCCATCGTCACCAACCTGCCGGCGCTGTTCGCCCCCGCCGCTGACGTCGAAGCCCACCACCGGCTACACGGTGGGATCCCCGAAGACGCCATCCGCCAACTCAAAGAGGACTTCGGGCTGATCCACGCCCCGGTCCAGAACTTCTTCGGGAACTGGCTGTGGTGGCACGCCTGCGCCCTCGCCCACAACGTCGCCCGCTGGATCCGCGACCGGGCACTGCCCCGCGAGTTCCGCCGCTGCCGGGGCAAACGTCTGCGGCTCGCCTTCTTCAACGTCGCCGCCCGCGTCGTCACCCACGCCCGCCAACTTTGGCTGCGCATCCCCCGCTCCCACACCTGGGCCGACGCCTTCATCGAAGCCCTCACCCGGATCCGAGCACTCCCAGCGTTTGCCTGACCGGCCAGGCACTCACACCACCCCAGCCCGGACAACCGCAGCGCACACGGTCCCTGGGCCGGCGCGCCCATCAATGACTCGAACATCGTCCCAGCCCTCCGGCCGTCACGATCGCGACCGCTCATCCCTCCGCCTGGCCGGCCTGCAATATCCGGGTCAGACACGCCTCAGACTCGAACGGGTCGGGGGTCAAGGGCGGCCGCAGGCCGGCGCAGCGCACCCTTGACGCCGGCCCTGCCGGCCGCGTCGCCAGCATCATCGGTTGAGCCCCGGCGGCTCCGCCGCCGGGGCCTTCCGGCCCTTGACATCCAAAGAAGCTTCGGCTTGATCGCGCCTCCGAACGTCACCCGCAGCCGATTCTGTGCGTCCGCCGAACGCCCGCCGACGGCCGGCTCGCTGTCGGCTCGATGAGCGGACGCGCAGCCGGCTCGACGTCGGTCCGCCGAACGCCGAGTAGGTGCGCCCGCGGGGCCGCTCGCGAGAGCAAGCGAGCGCCGGAGTAAGCGTGCCACGACGTGGTGGGCTTTGAGCCACCACCGTGGTGGTGATCGGCGTGATGCGGGGCTGTGTACCGCCAGGAGCACCCTGTCGGGGTGCGGGCGATGTGCTGCGCAACGGCACCGCTCAGGCGACCGACGTCCTCGAGTGTTGGAGGT
Organism: uncultured Acidimicrobiia bacterium; assembly: GCA_963841465.1. GTDB lineage: Bacteria > Actinomycetota > Acidimicrobiia > Acidimicrobiales > Ilumatobacteraceae > JALZMG01. The sequence continues at coordinate 624,840 of CAWJCQ010000003.1, forward strand.
CGGGTACTTGAAGTGATCGAGGCGTGGTGCGATCGAGGTAGCCGGCGAGGTGGGCGGCCAGGAATTGAGCGTCCGCGCCCACCCCGTCGAGGAAGCTTGACTTGCGTCGGCGCGTGTACGGCAAGCCGAGCACGTACATCCCGGGTCTCGTCATGATCCCGCCGTCGTGCAGGATCGCCCCGTTGCGGTCGAGGCAAGCAGGGTCGAGCCAGGGATACGTCGGCTTGAAGCCGGTGGCCCAGATGACCGCGGAGCAGCCTGACAGCGTGTCGGTCGTCGCCGGCGATTGTACCATCGTCGGCGGCGGTCGCTCGCGGTCGGTTGCCGCTTCGGCAAGATCATGGAGCCCCGCGAACTCATCGATCTGATCCAGCAGCCGCCCCATCTTCAGGTCCGCGTCGGCGCACACATGGGCGAGTGAACCCGAGAACTGTGCTCGCCCGCCGTCGATGCCGACAAGGCGTCCGACGAGCTTGACCCCCTGGGCGCTCAGGGAGTTGAGGTCGAGGGTGCGGTGCTCGGACGAGCCGATCAGCTGCAGGGATGGATATCGCCGAGCCTTGGCGACGTCCTCCACGTCGTCATACAGCATGTCAAGGAGGCCGACCGCATCCATCCACCAGTGGATGTCCCGCCCGCGATAGGTCCGTGGCACCCTCGTGTGGGCGCCGACGGCGAGCGTGACGTCGTGTCCGCTCCGGGCGAGCTCGTCGGCGAGCTGGGCGCCGGAGGCCGATGCGCCCACGACGAGCACCCGGCCGTGGCCGACGTCGTCGGGGCGACGGTACTGAATGGGGGCGAGCTGCCGGATCGTCCGTGGGAGCTCGCTGGCGACCGCCGGGATCTTCGGCGTGCTGCACGCGCCGGTGGCCACGACCACGGCTCGGCAATCGATCTCGTCCTGATCGGTCGTCACGACGAATCCGTCCGTCGCCGGGGCGACGGATCGGACGGTGGTGTTGGTCTGGACGGGAGCATCGATGGCTCGGCGGTATATGTCGAGGAATGCGACCACTTCGGCGGCGGTCATGTACCCGTGGGGGTCGGACCCCACGTACTGCCATCCCGGGAGGCGGGTGAGCCAGTTGGGGGTCAGCAGTCGGAGCGAGTCCCAGCGCTCGGTCCGCCACGAGTTCGCCACTTCGCGGCGCTCGAGCAGGAGATGGTCGATGGCCAGCTCGCCGAGGCAGTGACTCATCGCCAGTCCAGCTTGGCCGGCACCGATGACGGCCACCGTGGTGGTCTGCATGGGACTCGCTCCGTTCTCGCCGGGTCTCCTCAGGCGACCTCGACTCGGACGTTGGTCGGGTTGGTGACGATGTCGAACACCGCCGAGCGCTTCTGGGACTGGGCGACGACGCCTTCGATTTCCTCTCGAGTGGCGTCGGCGTCGATCTCGTAGCGAACGGTGACGGTTCCGAAGCCGTTGCGGACGTCGGGATCGATGCCGAGGATGCCGGCGAGATCCATCTCCCCGGAGAGCGTGGCCGTGACGCTGCGGAGCTGGATGCCGCGGAGTTGGGCCACGGAGGCGACGCCGGCGGTGAGGCAGCCGGCGAGGCCGCTCAACACCATCTCCACGGGGGTGACGCCGTGGTCTTCGGAGGCGAAGACCTCCGGATGATCAGTGTCGAGGGTGAAGGTTGCCTTGTGCGCCTGGGGCGCGCCGATGCCGAAGAAATCGTGGATCGTCGAACGACTGTGGGTTCCGTTCACCCAGGTGTTCGTGACCTTCCATGCGAATTGCGCGGCGGCTGGAGCCGCGGTCATCGCCTCGCGCGCCTCGAGCAGGGCGGCGACGTTCACGCCGTTGTCGGCGGTGTTGGTGTGGGTCATGGTCATGGGGACCTCCTGAGGCCGTTCCGGCGGCTGCCGGTCGTGATGGACGCCGCCATCGTCCTCGTCGCGGCGCATACAAGCTTGGAGACGCGGGTGGAGATTCTGTGGAGCGTTCTCCACGAACTGTCCGCTGTCGTTCCAAGTACCGCACCGCTCACCGGTTCAGGGTTGGACCATGCCTCTCCTGCCCCGTTCGCGTGGTTCCAGATGCCGGCCCGCCCACTATGACGCCGTCATCGTCGGCGCTCGTGCCGCCGGTGCAGCCGTCGCGATGTTGCTCGCCCGGCGGGGACTGCGGGTGCTCGCCGTCGACAAGGGGAACTACGGCAGCGACACCCTCTCGTCACACGCCCTCATGCGCGGCGCGGTCCGGCGGCTGCACCGCTGGTCGCTGCTCGACAAGATCTGGGAGGCAGGCACACCGGTCATCACGCGGACGATCTTCGGCTACGACGAAACACTTATCGCGTTCGACGGGCTGGGCGACGAGACCATCCCAGGATTGGCTGCGCCGCGCCGAACCGTGCTGGATCCAATCCTGGTCGACGCCGCCGTCGACGCGGGTGCAACCGTCTCGCACGCGACCCGGCTGGTGGGGATCGACATCGACACCCACGGCCGCGTGCGGGGGGTGCAGGTCGAGGGCGCCGGCGGCTCGACCGCATCGATCACGACCGATCTGCTCGTCGGCGCCGACGGGCTGCGTTCGATGGTCGCCCGTCAGCTCGGAGCGACCGTGACCCGTAAGGGGGCGTTCGCGTCCGCGTACATCCTGCAGTACTTCACGAACGTCGATCTGCCATCGGACTGCTACTCCTGGCTCTACCGACCGGGTCGGGCCGCGGGCCTGATCCCGACCAACGCGGACAGCTTCTGCGTGTTCGTTGCCCTGCCTCCTCAGCGCTTCGTGGACGGGGCCCGCCACGCCCCGGCTGCAGCGATGGCCGATGGTCTGCGCCAGCTCCCGCCGAGCCTCCGCCGCGGTCTCGCCGCGGGCGTGCCCACCGGTCCGATTCGCACCTGGCCCGGCGTGCGCGGTCAGTTCCGTCGCGCCCATGGACCCGGTTGGGCGCTCGTTGGCGACGCCGGGTACTTCAAGGATCCGTTCGCCGCCCACGGCATCTCCGACGCCTTCCGCGACGCCGAGTTGTTGACCGAGGCGGTCTGCGACGGCGATCTTGGCCGCTACGAGACCGATCGCGATGACCTGTCGATGCCCGTCTTCACGGTGCTGGAACAGATCGCCAGCTACGACTGGGACATGGAGACCCTGCCAGGGCTGCACATCCAGCTGAGCCAGGCGATGCGAGACGAGGAGTTGGCCTCCCCATCAAGCACCGCTGGGATGGGAGGATTGGGCGATGGCTGCGATGTTCCGCTTCGCCGGTTTGCAGCTGGACCCCGCGGCCCGGGAGCTCCGCGACGCCTCGGGCCCCGTGCACCTTCAACAGCAGGTCTTCGAGGTGCTTCGTCATCTCGTCGAACACGCTGACCGCGTCGTCCCGAAGACCGAACTGCTCGATGCGGTCTGGGGTGATCGGTTCGTGTCCGAATCCGCGCTCACCAGCCGCGTCAAGAGCGCTCGCCGGGCCGTCGGCGATGACGGGGACCGTCAGCAGGTGATCAAGACCATTCACGGTGTCGGGTATCGGCTGGTGGCCGAGGTCGAAGTCATTGAGCGCGACGAACCCGAGCCCGCGCGCCCGGAGTGGGCGCGCCAGCCAGCCGACGGTTCCCCGGCGTTCGAATCGAAGATTCAGTTTGTCAGCGTGCGAGGCGACACCGCGCTCGCGGTGGCCGAGACCGGCGCCGGTCCCTGCCTGGTGAAGGCAGCCACCTGGTTGACCCAGGTCGACAGGGACACCGAGAGAAGTCCCATCTGGGGACATTGGGTTCGCGCCCTCAGCCGCCGCTACCGCTACGTACGGTATGACCCGAGAGGCTGCGGTCTCTCCGACCGGGACATCGCCGGCATGGACCTGACCGACCTGGACCTGTGGGTCGATGACCTCAGTCGTGTCATCGACACGTTGAACGAGGAACGTGTTGCCCTCCTCGGCGTCTCCCAGGGAGGACCCGTGGCGATGGCGTTCGCGGCGCGACACCCCAACCAGGTATCTCATCTCATCCTGTACGGAACCTATGCCCGCGGCATGAAACAGCGCCACGATCCGATCCAAGCCGCCGAGGCCGCGCTGCAAGTCGACCTGGCGCGCGTCGGCTGGGCCACCAGAAACGACGTGTTCCGCGAGACCTTCGCCCGCCAGTTCGTCCCCGACGCACAGTCCGACGAGATCGGGTGGTTCAACGACCAACTGCGCATGACCACGAACCCCGCCAACGCGCCACTGCTCGAAGGGGCCTTCCACGACCTCGATGCCACCGACGTGGCTCGACTGGTCAGCACACCCACCATGGTCCTTCACGCCCTCGGCGATCGGGGTGTGCCGTTCGAAGAGGGGCGCCACCTCGCCGGGCTCATCCCCGGAGCCCGATTCGTTGCGCTCGAGAGCAACAATCACATCCTGCTGCAACGAGACGCGGCGTTTCCGCACTTCATCAACGACATCGAGCACTTCCTCGCATCCTGAAGCAAGCGCGCGGCGCTTCGCGCTGCGATGTCACCCGCGCAGGCTGCGTCCTCGAGGACGCTCGCGCTCCAACCTGGCGGGACTTCGCGACCGATCGACGGCCCGACCGTGGCTCAAAGTGCCGACGGCGGCCCTCCTCCGACAGGCTGGTCGCGGCTATCTGGGTGTCGGCAAGTGTCCGTCCTCCGCTCGCGCCAGCTTCCACGACGCGTGGATCTGCTGTGCGATCAGCATGCATAACGACGGCTACGCGTGCACGGTCGACGTCGGCGACGACCAGTCGTCGAGACCCCACGGTAAGGACGCTGAGGTACGGCCTTGCGAGGGTGCGCACCGAACGTGCGCTGGCGGCGGTGTCCGCAAACCGCGGGGATAATGTTCGGCGGCCGCGTCCGGTACCGCCGGATCCGCACACCGCTACGCCGTCCGCGTACGGTCCGCTCATGGCGCGGGATCTGATGCGACCGAAGACGCGTCGCGAATTTCGCGAGCTGTCGTCGGACTGGGGTGTGCTGCGGATGATCGAGAGCGTGTTCGAGGACGAGGGCTTCCTGCCTGGACCACCCGCGGACTCAGGTGGCCAACGCCGCAGTCTGTTTGATACCTACGCCAACGCGATCGACTGGACGGACTCGGGCCAAGTCAGTCGAGCCGTCAGAGTGTTTGAGGAGATCCTCCACTGGGGCGACAACGTTGATCCCCAGTACCGGGCTCCGGTCATCGCCCGAGTTCGACGTTCGCTCGAGCACGACGGCTTCGTACTCGATGAGCAGCTTCGGATCCGCTCGACGGCTTCGCGTTCAACGGCGGTGAACCTTCCGCTTCACGTAATTCGCGACTCCGAAGCCATCGAGGAACACCTACGTCGGCTCGAAGCTGGGGAAGACGCCGACCCTCCACTAGCCATCAGCGCCGCCAAGGCGCTCATGGAAGCGACCTGCAAGCTTGTGCTCGACGAACTGAACGAGCCCTACGACGACGCAACCGACGTACCGGCCCTCGTGAAGGCGGTGCAGCGGTTGCTGAAGGTTCACCCCGAGACCATCGCCCCCACCACGAAGGGCCGGGACACCATCGTTCGAACGCTGTCCAATCTGTCACAGGTCGCCGTCGGACTCGCCGAGCTGCGTAACGAGTACGGGTCCGATCATGGGCGCTCGCGCTCGAGCTCAGGGTTGCGGCCGCGCCACCCACATCTGGCAATCGGCTCTGCCACACCTTTTGCCGGTTCCTGCTCGAGACCCTGCGCGACCGAGGAGCGACGGCCAGCCCCTCCGACGCCGCGGTGTCCGAAGCTTCTATGTCAAGAAGAAACTGGTGTTCGATTCAGGCGACGGCCTGTTGGGGGTCGATGCGTGGTGAGCTGAGCGTGGCGTTGAGGTCGCGGGTCATCCGTCGGTAGACGACGTCGGAGAGGTGACGTTTGAGGATTCGCATCGCTTCTTTCTTGGTGTGGCCGCGGCGACGGGCGTCGCCATAGATCTGTTGGGCTCGGGGTTCGCAGCGCAGCTGGGTGACGGCCATCAGATGGAGGACGGCGTTGATGCGACGGTTGCCACCGCGGTTGAGCCGGTGCCGTTTCGGTTCGTCGTCACCTTCGGCGGAGGACGCCGGTAGTGGGGCGGTGCCGTTGAAGCGGGCGAAGCCGCCTTCGCCGGCGAACCGTCGGGGGTCGCCGGTCTCCACGAGCAGCTCGGCGTCGGAGCGGTCGGAGATTCCGCAGAGTACGTTGAGGGTGGAGCCGGCGCGGCGGGTGAGGTCGCCCAGTTCGCGGCTGGCTTCGCGTTCGCGGACGTCGAGCTCTGCGATCGCGGCGGTGTGGTCGTCGAGCAGCCGCAGCCGCAGCGTGGTCACCGGATCCCACGCCACCGTCTGGTCGCGCGCAGCGAGCGCCTTCAGCCGGGGGCGGATGCTGCGGTCGTCGGGGAGGCGGCGCGGATCGCTTCGGGCAGATCATGCAGCAGGGCGTCGGCCTCGTTGAGCAGCTGTTGGCGGCTCTTGAGCAGGCTGCGCCGCTGGTTGTGCCACAGATTGAGCAGTTCATGGATCTCGTCCGGGCCGGCGTTGCCCGGCGCCCGCTTGAACGCCACCGGCAGGTCGGGGTCGGCCTGCACCTCGCGGGCAATGCGGAGCGAGTCGAGCGCGTCGGTCTTGCCCTGACGCCGCTTGCGGGACTGCTCGGCGGTGCGCGTCGGGCACACGTCACGCACGTCATGGTCGTGGTCGATCAAGAACATCGCGGTGTGCCGGCCCAGTCCGCTGGCGCTCTCGATCCCCCAGCGGCGCACGGCGCCGAACGCTGTCGCCCACTCCAGCAGCGCCCGGTGGCCGACACCGGACACCTTGAAGCAGGCCGTCGCCACCGTCCCACCGCGGCTGTCGAGCACGGTGGCGGTCAACGTCTTCCTGTGCGGGTCGATCCCCACGTCGTGCGCGTCGTTCACCTCGATCGGCAACGGGTCGGTGGTCTTCGTTCGCTGCTTGGCCATCACGGCCTCCTCTCACAGGCGTAAGGTGAAAGGACCGGTCGACAAATCCCCGTTGAGTGATCAACGCTTCTATCAAGTCAGGCCGGTCCCAGAAGGTCAGGACCGGGGGCGACACTTCGGACTAAAGACACCCCAACACAGGGGTCGGATATCAGCTGAGTCAGCCCCCGGCCCGGCCTTCGAACCTACGAACCGGCGAACCGGTGATCGCGGATCCTCACACTGCGAGTGAAACACGGGGATACCAACGCGCGCTGACGTCGGCTCCACCGTCTGCTAACGCCGGCTCGATGACGTCTCCGCGACGCCGTCGAGCCGTGCGCTGCGCTTGCTGTCGCGAGCATTGGGACGGGCGCGAGAGCGGCGCAACACACGAGCGCCGGATAGACGAGAAGCCCGCGGCTGAGACCCGCACGTCTCGGCGTAGCTCCGTTCCTCGCTGCGAGAGGACCTTTGGCACTACGCCCGCATGCGAACCCTGCGCATCGTGGAGGCGAAGCAGGAAGGACCCCGCATGCCGATCGGTAGCCGCACCGGGGGTCAGCGCTCGGTTGCACGCGTCACCCGCGGTCGCCGACGCGGATCGGGCCGAACCGGTTCCGGGCGCCCGCTGCGTGACCTTGGGAGGGCGATTATCGAGGGCATGGACGCAGTGCTGATGATGGTGCCGACGATCGTCGGTGCGCCGCTGCTGCGCCACGCCTTCAACCGCTGGGGTACCACGAAGGGCGAAGGACGGGGCCCCATGCCCGGTGACGAGCTGATCGAGGCGCCCAAGCTCGTCTCCACCCGGTCGATCACGATTGATGCGCCACCCGAGGAGATCTGGCGTTGGCTGGTGCAGATCGGCCAGGGCCGGGGCGGGCTCTACAGCTATGACGCGCTGGAGAACGCCATCGGCTGCGACATCCACAGCGCTGAGTGCGTCGTGGAGCAGCTCCAGGATCTCGACGTGGGCGACTTGATCCACCTCGGCCCCGACGGCTATCCCGCCTTCCGTGTGCAGCATCTCGACCCACCCCGTTCGTTCGTCCTCGTGGGTGTCGACCCAGCCACCCTCGAGGCGCCGCCGATGCCGGTCACCGACGACGCGACGGCTGCGGCGACGTGGTCCTGGCAGCTCACCAGAAGATGCAACGGCTCTCGTACCCGCCTCGTGACCCGGCAGCGCACCACGTTCCCCGCAAGGCGGTCAGTACTGTGGCATATCGTCGAGCCGATCAGCTTCGTGATGGAGCGGCGCATGTTGCTCGGCATCAAGCAGCGGGCCGAGCGATCGCGATGGTGCTTGACGGACGCCCCGTGGACGCGGCTGCGCCGGCACAGGAGCACGTCGAGGCCGGCGCCAATTGCAGCGTGCCCGACCCGGTCCGACCTCCTCTCGAGAAACTGAGCCGGCGGACCTCTCACCGCGACGCAGAACCCGAGCGACAGCAGCCGGGGCATCCGAGAACGACGGGCAACAACACGACACCGACCATCCTGGTGCGCCGGGTTTGTGGCCGCTCGAGGCGGCCGACCCCGTAACGGCGCATCGCCTTCCCAGGGCCACTGGTGACCGGGCCTCTACCACCATGGTGTTCGATCAGGGACTCGGTACGGAGGCGCGTGTCCCGACGCGCGACGACGCGCGTGTGGTGGGCATCCGCGATTGACGCCGGCGTCGGGGCGAGACTGGCCGCTGCAGACCCCGCTGTGGAGGATCGATGAGAAAACGTGAGCTCGCCCAGGCTGTTGCTGTCCACACTGGCGTCGATCCGAAGGTTGCGGCGACGGTGATCGACGGGACGCTCGAGGTGATCTTGGCGACGGTCGCCAAGGGTGAGGACGTGGCCTTGACGGGCTTCGCCAAGTTCTCGAAGGTGAAGCGCCCGGCGCGGATGGCCCGCAACCCGGCCACCGGGGCGACGGTCAGGGTCAAGGCCAAGACGGTCGCCAAGATCACGCCGCTGAAGGGGTTCAAGGATGTCGTGCTGGGTGTCGCGCCGGCACCGAAGCTGACCAAGCCGAGGGCGACGACCGGGAAGACGGCGGCCCCTGGCGCGACGCCACGCACGACGACGGGTGCGGCGACCGCGAAGACGACCACTCGGTCGGCGACGGCGGCGCGCAAGATGAGCGGCGCCGCGCCGGCGCGTCGGGCGACACGCTCCGCGTAGCCGACCCGCCCTAGCACGACGACCCGGCCGTGGTTCGGCGGCCAGTCACGGCCACTCGCCGTGCGAGGCCGGGACCTCGTTGGGCTGCGGGCGTTGAGATCGTGCTCAGACAACCGTCTCGCGCGGCTATCCGAGAACACCATCCGAAGCTCCTAGGCCGGCCTCGCTCCGCTCGGCCGGAACCAAATGGCGACGTGGTGGTGAGCGAGGTTGTGTCGGGCCGGCGGAGCCGGCCCTGTGCCCTTGCATCGGGGCGGGTCAGACTATTGGTTCCCGCTCGGAGCTGGAGGTGTGGTGGTGGCTACGTCGTACGCGGAGCTGCATCGGGATCGGGTCGTTGCTTCGCTGACGATGTTCGATCGGTTGATCTTCAAGGGCTATCTGAGTCGGTTGTTCAGGCCGGGCTCGCTGCGAGCGTGGTTGTGGTGCCAAGGGGTGCCGATCACCGGGTTCGGCGCGTATGTCAAGAAGGCGACCGAGGAGCTGGTCGCCAACGCTGAGCGCGTGGCTGGGGATGCCGGCCGACCGAACATCTATGTGTTCGGTCCGAGCACCGGTGCCGGACCGTCCAAGGACGACACGGCCCGTCGGATCGCCGAGCGTGATGGGATCACCGAAGGGCTTGTGTGCGTGCTGCGGGCGGTGGAGCCGTGCACCACCTTCGAGCTGCGTGGCCACCGCAGCGGCGAGGTGCAGGCGGTGCCCACGTCGGGGAGGTGCCTGCACGTCTACTTCTATTTGATCGACCCTGAGTTCGGGTTCATGCATGTCCGCGTCCAGACCTGGATGCCGTACACGGTCCAGGTGTATGTGAACGGCCGGGAGTGGCTGGCCCGCCAACTCGACCGCGCCGGTGTCGGCTACCTCCGCCACGACAACGCTTTGCTGCGCATCGACGACGTGGAAACAGCGTTCGAGCTGTGTGATCGGTTCGCCCACCGTGCCTGGCCCCGGCTGCTCAACGTGTTCGCCCGTTGGGCCAACCCGCATCTGCACGCCCTCGAAGCTGCCAACTTCGGTGGCTACTACTGGGTCATCGACCAGCCCGAAGTGGCCACCGACGTGATGTTCCGCGACCGGCCCTCACTCACGGCGATCATGCCGGATCTGGTGCGTGACGCCACCCTGTCGCTGTCGTCGGTTGACGTGCTGCACTTCTTGGGCCGCAAACTTCATCCTTCCCTCGCCGCCGAGGTCCTCACGGATGCCAAACGACGACCCGAAGGATGGCGGGTCAAGCATCGTCTCGCCCGCAACTGGGTCAAGGTCTACGACAAGGCCTCGGTGCTGCGAGTAGAGACGACGATCAACAATCCGCGCGAGTTCCGGACGCTGCGTGTCATCACCGACGAACACGGCCGGCGCCAGCGGCGGTGGTGCCCGATGAACAAGGGCGTCTCCAACATGTGGCGGTACATCCAAGTGGGCATCGGAGCGAACCGGCGCTACCTCGAAGCTCTCGCCGCCGCCCAACCCAACGGTGAGGGCGTCGCCGCGCTCGACGCCTTGTGCCGACCCCGGACCCGCAACGGACGTCACCACGCCCGCTTCAACCCGCTCCAGCCCGACGACCTTACCCTGTTCCGAGCGGTGCTCGCCGAAGGGAACACGATCGTCGGGTTCCGCAACCACGACCTCGTCCACCGCCTCTATCCACGCCCGGCCAACAACGACGACGAACGCCGACGACGATGCGCCAGAGCATCCCGGCTGATCGCCAAACTGCGCGGGCACGGCCTCGTCGCCAAGGTTCGCGGCGCCCGCCTCTATCGCGTAACCCCGTACGGCCAGCGCGTCCTGGGCGCCGGGCTCGCCGTCCACGACAACGCATTCCCCGCCGCCTACCTCGCAGCCTGATACCCGCGAACTTCGCCACACCGCGCAAGTCCTTGGCCGGAAGTCTCTATCAAGTCAGGCCCGGTCCTCGAAGGTCAGGACCGGGGGCGACACTTCGGACGAAAGACACCCGCACAGCGGCGGGGTCGAATAATCGCGTGAGTCAGCCCTCGGCCCGTGCCTTCGAACCTACGGACCGGCGAACCGGCGATCGCGGATCCTCACACAGCAAGTGAAACACGGGGAGTAATCGGGCTCCTCGCGTTGAACGTTGGGGCCGGTTCGTGACGGTGGCTGGCTGACAGGGTCCACCACGCGAGTCGGAGGTCTCGCCATTCTGCGGATAGCTGACATCTGCAGACGGGAGGACCTCCGACGTGGGCAACGGTAGTGACACGAGCGTGGGCGCGACCGCGCTCGTCGGGCTGGACGGCTTGGTCGTCGTCGCCCAGACGACGCGTGACGGTGAGCACTGGCTGGCGGTGGAGACGACCGCCGCGCAGGCATGGTGTCCCAGCTGTGGGGTGCGGGCGATCGGCAACGGGCGGCGCCGGGTGACGGTGCGCGACCTGCCGATCGCCGGGATGGCGACGGTGATCGTGTGGGCCAAGCGGACGTGGCGCTGCCGCGAGGAGCTGTGTCGGCGGGGTTCGTGGTCGGAGACCTCCGACGAGATCGGGGTGCGGGCGTCGCTGACCGAGCGGGCCCGCCGGGAGATCTGTCGCCGTGTCGGCGCCGAGCTCGACACCGTCGCGGCGGTGGGGCGCGAGTTCGGGGTCGGCTGGGCGTGCGCCCATCAGGCGGTCGTGGACTACGGCGACGCGTTGATCGCCGCAGATGATCGCCTCGAGCGGACCCGCAAGCTCGGCGTCGATGAGCACACCTTCCAGCACGCCAACGCCCGTCGCCGCACCCAGATGGCGACCACCTTCGTCGACTTGGACCGGCGTCGGCTGCTCGACGTCGTGCCTGGTCGTTCCGGTGATGTGGTGCGCCAGTGGGTCGAGTCGCAGCCGATCTGGTGGGCCGACCGCATCGACGTCGCGGCGATCGACGCGTTCCGTGGCTACGCCACCGCGATCGGCGACGTGCTGCCCGACGCCACCTTGGTGGTCGACCACTTCCACGCCATACGCCTCGCCTCCGAAGCGGTCAACGACGTCCGTCGCCGCGTCCAGCAGGACACGCTCGGCCATCGCGGCCGCAAGCACGACCCGCTCTACGGGATCCGCCGGCTGCTGCTGCGCACCTGGTCGAACCTCAACGAGCGGGGATGGGAACGGCTGCGTGCCGGGCTCGCCGCCGGCGACCCCGACGGCGAAGTGGCTGCGGTGTGGCTGGCGCGCGAGCTGCTCGCCGAGGTCTACGCAGCCCGCGATCTCGCCCATGCACGACGGCGGCTGGTCGTGTTCTTCCAGCACGCCGCCGACGCCGAGATCCCCGAGCTGACCCGCTTGGCGTCGACGATCGACCAGTGGCGTGACGAGGTCCTCGCGTTCCACACCACCGGCGGCGCCTCGAACGGGCCGACTGAAGCGGTCATTATCTGGAGCCACGATCGGGGCGTTGTCGATGTCGCCGACAGGGCCGTCGAGGCTCGTCGGGGACGCGTTCTCTGGAGTGTGTTGTCGAGGTCCCCGATGTCGCCGGCGGCGTGAGCTAGACATCGCTGGCCTTGGCCTGCGCCCCCGCTGGTCGATCAGTGGAGGTGAATGGTGAAGGTGCAGCGTGTGACGATGCCGGTGACCGGGGCGGAGGTCGTGGACGGTCGTCGGCGACGACTGGGCTCCGCTCGCACCGGTCGAGCGCTATCTGGCCCATCTGGCCGGGATCGAGCGATCACCGAACACAGTGCGGGCGTACGCCCATGGGCTGCGTCTGTGGTTCGAGTTTCTCGACCGGCGCGAGCTCGCGTGGGACGTGGCGGGGATCGAGGACGTGTCGCGGTTCGTGGCGTGGCTGCGGGCGCCGGCGGACAACGTGATCGTCCTCGACGACACCGCTGCGGTGCGCAGCGCCGCGACGGTGAACCGGCATCTGGCCGCGCTGTTCGGCTTCTACGACTTCCACGCTCGCAGCGGGGTGGGCCTGGCGGCGGATCTGGTGGCGTGGCGGCGGGTGTCGCGTGGCTCCTACAAGCCGTTCTTGCATCACGTCTCGCCGGGCCGGCCGATCGCCACTCGCCCGGTGAAGTTGCGGGTTCCCCGTCGGCTGCCCGCAACGTTGAGTGTCGAGGAGATCGCCGTGATCTTGGCGGCGTGTCAGCGTCTGCGGGATCGCTTCTTGTTCGCGTTGTTGGCTGAGACGGGGATGCGGATCGGTCAGGCGCTCGGGTTGCGTCACGGCGACTTCGTGAGCCGCGAGCGGCGGGTGATGATTGTGCCGCGCGGCGACAACGCCAACGGGGCTCGGGCCAAGTGCACGGCGGCGGCGAGTGTGCCGGTGTCGGCGCCGCTGGTGCGCCTCTACAGCGACTACATGCACAGCGAGTACGGCGCGCTCGACTCCGACTACGTGTTCGTCAACTTGTGGTCGGCGCCGGTGGGTCGCCCGCTGCGCTATCAGGCGGTCGTCAAGCTCGTCGACCGGCTACGGGCCAGCACCGGCATCGCGTTCAGTCCGCACATGCTGCGCCACACCTGCGCGACCGAGCTGATCCGTGCCGGCGTGGCGATCGAGGTCGTCTCGAAGCTGTTGACCCACCGGTCCGTGACCACCACCAGCGACGCCTACGTGCACCTCGACGTCGAGGACCTGCGCGCCGAGCTGGTCCGCGCCGGCGCTTGGGAACCAGCCTCGTGCTGAGCGTCGTCGCCGTTCCCGACACCGGCGGCGACGAGCTGGGGACGTTGCTGGTCGCCGCGGTCCGACCCGAGTTCGCCGGCGAGATCATCCAAGTCGATCCCGATGACCCGGTGTTCGGCCGCGGTCGCTGCGGCGTCGACGGGTGTGCGCGCACGTCGTGGGCGTTGCAGTTGTGCGCCGCCCATCATCAACGCTGGACCAAGCACGGCAAGCCCGCCGTGGAGGAGTTCCGGGCCACCGCCGCACCCGTCGCCGTCCGTGCTGGTTCGGAGATGGTCGACGCCTTCGATCTGTCGGTGCTCGACGCCCGAGCGCGTCTCGAGGTCGGCTACGTGTTGCAGTGCCGCCACGACGACCGCGGCGTGCGTGTCCCACCCTCGACGATCCGTCACCTCGTCGGGCTCTACGTTGACGGCGGTGCCCGGTCGCTGTTGGAGCGGCCGGTCGAGGCATGGCTCGACGCCGTGCGATCGGGGGGCTGGAAAGACCCGACTCGCACGGTCGCCCTGGTGCGCTACGCCCACCAACGCCTCACGGACTTGCGTGGCATCGACGTCGAAGCCGAGTACGCGAGCGACATCTGGGTCGCTGGCCGGCTGGGGATCCATGTGACGCGGTCACCGTGCCAGACCCGCTTCGACACAATCACCCAACCGTGGCTGCGGGTAGCGACGAAACGTTGGGCCCGGCTGCGGCTCGGCTCAGGCAAGACGTTCGGCACCGTGAACGTCGACGCCCGAGCGATGCTGTGGTTCAGCCAGTTCCTCGCGGGCCGTGACATCGCTGCCGGTGACGAGATCGTCATCACACGTGACGTCCTCGAGGCCTACCTCGTGTGGATCATCGCCTCTGGCCTGGCCCCGCACACATCCAGCACCTACATCACCTGCCTGCGCGGCTTCCTCGACACCTGCCGTCGCCACCACTGGCTGCCCGAGCTGTCAGCGACCGCCGCGCTCTACCACGACGACCTGCCGAGCCGTCCCCGGCCGCTGCCCCGCTTCATTCCCGAGTTCGTGATGAACCAGCTCGAAGACCCCGACCGCCTGGCCGTCTTGCTCGACACAACCACCCGGGCGTTGATCGTCGTGATCATCGAGACCGGGCTGCGCGCCAACGACGCCTGCGCGCTGCCGTTCAACCCCGTCATCGACGACAGCGCCGGGTGGCCATGCCTGCGCTACTTCAACGCCAAGATGGCCGCCGAGCAGCTCGTCCCACTGAGCGCCACCGCCGCCGACACGATCCGCGCCCAGCAGGCCGAACTCCGCCGCCGCTGGCCCGACGGGCCGGCGGTGCTGTTCCCGGCGCCGCACTCCAACCCCGACGGGGCACGCCCGTTCAGCTACGCCACCCTCCGCCAGCGCCTCGCTCGCTGGCAAGACGACATCGACGTGCGCGACGAGACCGGTCAACGCGTCCGCGTCACCGCCCACCAATTCCGGCACACGCTCGGATCGAGATTGATCAACCAGGGCGTCCCCCAGCACGTCATCCAACGCCTTCTCGGACACGCCAGCCCACAGATGACCGCCCGCTACGCCACCCTGCATGACACCACCGTCCGCCGGGCCTTCGACCAGTACTGCCAGCAGCGAGTCAACGTCAGCGGCGAACGCATCGTCTACGACCCCGCCGGGCTGACCGCCGACGCCGAATGGACCAAGCACAACATGGCCCGCGTCCAGGCCAGCCTCCCCAACGGCTACTGCGGACGACCACCCCAGCAGGACTGCCCGCACCCCAACGCCTGCCTCACCTGCCCCGACTTCCAGACCACCCCGGCGTTCCTCGACATCCACCGCCGCCAACGAGACGAGACCCGCGTGCTCATCGCCACCGCCGACGCCGACGGCCACTTCCGGCTCGCCGCCAACCACCGTCAAGTGCTCGACAACCTCGACCAGCTCATCGGCGCCCTCGACGCCATCGGAGACACACCATGACCGTCGCCCTCACCGCCTCCGCCCGACAGCGCACCCACGACACCCGCCACCGTGCAGTCGAAGCGCTCCGCCAGCTCGACGCCGACGGCGAGCCCGTCACCTTCAGCAGCGTTGCCCACGCGGCCGGCGTGTCGCGATCGTGGCTCTACCGCCAGCCCGACCTACGTGGCGAAATCGACCGGCTCCGCAACCTCGCTCACGCCAACACCGCACCTGTTCCCTCGGCGCAGCGCGCCTCCACCGACTCGCTCCGGCGGCGCCTCGAGACCACCCTCGGCGAGATCCAACGGCTCACGATCGAGAACCGGCAACTGCGAGAACAGGTCGCACGCCGTTTCGGTCAGCAACGCGCCGACGGACTCACCTGACGCTGTCGGCAACATGTCCACGACATGCAAGCCCAGCCAACACGGCGTTCCGCCGGATCCGCTCCAGATAACGGTCAACCTGCTGATCGAGAAGATCCGCCGCGTCGGGCACGGCTACCGCAACTTCACCAACTATCGCCGCCGGCTCCTCCTCGGCTGCGGCATCACATGGACTACCATCCCAACTCGCAGAATCCGAGGCCGCCAACCAACGATCGCCGCGTAGAGCCAGTAATCGCGCCGGCTCACGTCCGGGACCGCCGGGTGTCAGGCTGTACAGAGCGTACGCCGCAGTCGTTCGGTCGCATGCACGCCTCGGCGGCGGAATACTGAACGGCAGCTATGGGCGGAGGGTCTACTCCTCGATGAGGATCACCAGGGACTCGGGCACGACTCCGTCATGAGCCATCGCCTCGGCCGCTTCCTCGCTCTGCATGGCGGCCATTAGGGCATCAAGGTCGCCAACATCCATGAGCACGGCAACTTGGGTTGGGTTCTCCGGATTGACGAAGGTTCTGATGTTCGTGACACCGAGCGGACCAAAGACCTCCTGACGTTTCGGTGATGTGAGCCAGTGATCCTTCCCCTTCGAGATGTCATGGTGCCCGATCACCGTCGTCATGATGCCCCCTTGGCGTGTTGAGAACTTGCCCTTGACGAGCGGACCGTAGCTCGACCTCGGCGAACCCGTCGTCACCAGCCCGTGCGGATCGCCTGGTCTGGCGCGGGAGCTATTCGGCTGGGCCGGACGGCACGGCTCCGAGCTGTTGCATCAACGACAACATGTCGGCGACTCCCCAGTGCTCGCAGATGAGTCCAGCATCGTTGAACCTCATGATGTCAATCAGCTGGACCTCGACTCGCTTGTCGGTCGGGGGTATCCCAGCGAACTCGCCTCGGTGAGTCCCCGTCAGCGTGACACGGGCGACGGCCTTGTCGTCAGCCGCAATCACATCCTCGACGTCCATGTGCATGTCTGGAAACGACGTGCGAAGCGACTCGAAGAAGGCGAGCACTCCGTCCTTCGTGGGAGGCGTGCCCGGCTGCACGACTTCGTGTTCGACGAAGTCGTCGGCCATCAACTCGCCGAACCCGGCGATGTCTCCGGCGTTGATGCGCTCGTAGCCGCTCCGCATTGTCGCTGAGTTGTCCACAACCTGTCCCTCTCGTGCCGACCATTGGGATGCCGATGGCATAGCAGGTCCACCGAGCCACATCGGACGGGACTGCGTATCAACGGACGGCTCGAATCGATGACGCTTGACCTGCAACCCACCAGTGATCGGCGGGTGGCGCAGATTGCCCGTGCTGGGCGCCCGTGCGCCAGCCCGCATGTGCACGGAACGCGCGCACATCGCAGGTGTCCGAGTGCGACGGGGACTTCCCCGATCGTTGCGTCCGGGAAACGTCGCCTCGATCGGTGGTCGAGACCTACGCATCCCGCAATGCCGATTCCGGGCGGCGTCGCCGCCGAGTGGTCGGGCGGGACGGACCGCCGGCGATGGTGGCTGCGGTCGGTCGGGAGCGTCGCTGCGACGGTGCGCCCGGTGGCGTCGCTCGGCCGCGACACGAACGCATGGTGGGTAAGGGTCGCGTCCGAGCCATGGGCGCATTCCTTACCGACGACTCGGCCGCGGCTTGAGTCTGTGGCCGGCGGCTGGCCGCCTACGCACGGTCGAGGGGCGTGTGGTCTCGGAGACGCCGGCACTGCGGGGCCTGCACAAGCGGTGCGCAGCCTTACCCGACTCCACCGAAGGACGTGCTCGACGGCGCGGAGATCGGCGGCGTCGACGACGATCGCGATGAGATGTCGAATGCCGATTCAGGTCGCAGATCGTGCTCGCGACAGCAAGCAGTTCGGCTGTCGCCGGGGTTTGTGGAGGCGCCATCGAGCCGGCGATCGATGACGCGGCGGTCTGGGATTATCGGATGTTGTTATCGGATGTCTCGATCGCGCGGTGTTCGAGGCGCGCAGAACGCACTCGGGCAGGTTCGAGCGAACGGCCCGATGGCCCCGCAAGCCGTTAGAGGAGGCGCCACGGGGAGTGCGGAGCCGTCGATCGGGCGAGGCGTCGGCCTGCGGGGTGGTGGTCACGATGAAGCACCGGATGGAATCCTCCAGTGTCAGCTGTCAAGGGTCGGTGAGTTCTCCGCGCGGGCGGTCATGAGTTCTCCCCGTGGATGGCCACGAGTTGTCCCCGCGGGCGGCGCGATTCGGACATCGCGGCTGCGCGGGGTCTCGTGAGAAAGGGCATCTCGGTGACGCGTCGAGGCGGGCCACACGAGTCGTGAGGACGTGCGTTCGAGGATGCGGTCGATCACGCTCCTTCAGCGCCGAAAGGTTCGGCGCGCAGGTCAAGCCGCGGGTGTCAACCCGACTAGGTCTTCGGTCCGCTCCCAGATGCGGCGTTGGAGTCGGGTGTCGAGCATCGCAGGGACAGGTGGAAGCAGTCTCATGCCCGGCGTGGTGGTGTAGAAGCGGCCGGTGACCCCTTCCAGCTTGGGATCGGCCGCGAGGCGCACCACGAGGCGTGCTCCCTCAGCTGGTGTGTTGACGAACGGGGTACGGGTGGCGGCTTCCATGATCGGGCGCAGCGGGCCCATGTCGACGAGGTTCGTCGCGACGAAGCCGGGGCACACGCTGTTCGCTGTGACGCCGGTGCCTTCGAGGCGGCGAGCCAGTTCGTTGGTGAACAGCATGTCGAGGAGCTTGGTGCGCCCGTAGGCGATGTTGTTGTTCATCGGGCCATAGCGGCCGAGCTCCTCGAAGCGATCCGGGTTCAACGGGCCGGCCATCCGGTGGGCCTCCGAGCCCACCACCACGATGCGCGCCGGCGCGGCTGCCTTGACACGGTCGAGGACGAGTCGGGTCAGCAGGAACGGCCCGAGGTAGTTCGAGGCCATCATGTGGTCGAAGCCCTCGGCGGTGAGCGACGACTGCGTGTCATTGACGCCAGCGTTGTTGATCAGCACATCGATGGCGTCGTAGCGGTCGACCAGCTCGTATCCGGCGCGGCGCACGGACTCCAGGTCGGCGAGGTCGCAGCGGACCACGTCGGCCGACAACCCTGGCATCGTCTCGCGCAGCTCAGCGACGGTCGCGGCGCCCTTGTCGGTGTTGCGGCACACGATCGTGAGCCGTGCTCCTTGGCGGGCCAGCTCCAGGGCAGCCGCCTTGCCGATCCCCGATGTGGCCCCGGTAATCACGACCCGAGCATCGCGGACAGTTTCTCTCATGATGTGCTGGCCTTCCCATCGCGTGGTCTCGTTCGCACGATCATGACGCTGGTCCGCCCAGGGAGCCAACGTCGCAGACGTGTTCGCACACTGCCGAGTCGTCCGGAGCGATCGACGGGTCGGTCATGAACGGGTCGGACTGATCGAAACCACGCTCTCGCCGGTGCGCCCATGATCGAGCAGGGCGAGGGCGTGTGCCGACGGGGACCCCGCTTCTGCTGCGAAGATCGTCAGAGCAGTCAAGATCCGGCGTGCTCTCGACTGCCGGCGGCGAGGTCCCGGAGCAAGGCCCGCTTTCGATCGGCGTCTTCGCCGGTGGCGAACTCGCCGGCGACGAAGTCGGTGACCCCGATGGCGGCGAGCGCCTCGATCTGCTGACGTACTGCGGCCTCGTCGCCGACGATGGCGACGTCGCCGGGGCCGGCAGCTCCCTCCTTGTCCAGCATCGCCTTGTACGAGGGCAGCGTGTCGTAGATGGCGAACACCTTGGCGGCCCGCGCCTGCGCCGCTGCCTCGTCGTCGGTGACACAGACCGGCAACACGCACACCACGCGCGGCGACGGTCTTCCGGCGCCGGCGGCGGCGTCAGTGAGGCGCGGTACGACATGCTCGGCGATCGTCTGAGGTCCCGTCATCCACAGCACCGTGCCGTCGGCGATCGCACCGGCCAGGCGCAGCATGTGAGGGGCCATCGCGGCGAGGAGCACCGGCAGCGGCCCGACGGGCCGCACGCTGATCGCGGCATCGGCACCATGCGTCTCACCGGAGAACGACACCTTGCCCTCGCGCAGCAAGGCCAGCAGCACCGCGAGGTACTCGCGCATGTGGCGTGCCGGCTTGTCGTACGACAAGTGCAGCATGCCCTCGATCACCACCTGGTGGGGCCAGGCCGATCCCCAGCGTGAACCGACCACCGGTGGCGATGTCGGTGGTGACGGCCTGACGGGCCAACGCCACCGGGTGACGCAGGTAGGTGGGTGTCACCGCCGTGCCGACCTCGATGCCGCTGACCCGGGAGCCGGCATGGGCGAGGGCGCTCTGGGCGTCGAGCCCGAAGATGTCGGCCATCCACGCCGATGAGAACCCGTCGTCGACGGCCTGTAAAGGCTCACCGTCAGCTCGTCGAGCGAACCCGACCGTGGCTCCACCGATGAGGTCCCGATGCGCATGGCCGGAACCTGGCTGCGCTCCCCAGCTGCGACCGGCCGGTCAGGCGCCGACCAGGGGCAGACCTCGAGAACGGCGAAGTCCGCTACCGGCACAGATAATTCCATCGCCAGCGTCCTTGATCGGCGGGTGTCTCCCCACCAGCTCCCGAGCTTTCTCATGGGTGAGGTCGGTTATGGCATCCACCCCGGCTCAGCTGGCGTCCAGTACTGTCGGACTCGCAGCAGGGAGGTCGTCGTGGCCCGCAACGGCAAGTTCGTGAGCAAGCAAGGACGCGGCGGCAAGACCCACTTCGTGCTGCTGGCCAGCAACGGCCGGGTCGTCGTGACGAGCGAGACCTACGAGTCCAAGCAGTCGTGTCTCAAGGGCATTGAGGCGGTCAAGCGTCTCGCCGCCGACGCCGCCGTCATCGATGACAGTCCGACGTCGGCACCGACCGCGTCAAAGCGTGCGGCAGGCGGCAAGGTTGCCGCAGCCTCGAAATAGTCCGGCCCCGCGGTGTCGCGTCGGCGCCCGCCGACGGCTGAGCGCCGGTCTCGCGGTATCCGACACACTCCTCCCGTAATCGCGTCGCGTCGCGCCCTCGAACATCGCGTGTCCGCTGCCACCGAACGACAAACATCGTCGTTTAGTCACCTCGGCAGGTCAGCAGCGCGGCGCCGATCGGCAGGTATGGCGCGCCAGGTACTAGCACCCGGATGGGTATCGGGTTCAACATCGGGCCATGCGTAGTCGCTGGCTGCTGGGGGCGACAGTGGCGATCGCGCTCACAGTCTCCGCCTGCGACAGCGGACTACGACGGGTCACGAGCGGAGAAACGCTACAGCCAGGCGAGGAGGTGAGTTACATGTTTAGAACCCATTGCGGCGCCCGGATTCTGGGACGCTTCAACGGTCGTTGGTGGCGGGCGACGGAAGCCCTCGAACTCACAGGCAGCGCCACCGCCTCGTGGTACCCGCGAGGGTGGGAGCCCTCGAGCGAAGACCCTTCGGAGGTGCTGCGTGTAGTACTGCGGTATGACAGTGACCGCCAGCGGATCGTCGCATCGTGGGAGGACACCGCGGTGACTTACGAGCCCGGTCCGGAACTTGACCAGTCGGAGTTCTGCGCCTGACTGCGGAAGGTGGTCGGCTGCCGCGCATTCTGACGTTCGTGCGGCCGCAGAGCGGAACGGGTGGTTACGCCCTCGCCGTCGGCCGACCGCGACGAACCCTTGTCGAGCGCATAATGCCCGTGATGGGCGCGGGCAGGCGAGCCCGAGCGAGCACAGAACGACGACGCACGCAGGCCATCCGACAACGACATCGGGCACGCGTGCCGGCAGGTGCCCGTGAACGCCGAGCGGCGATGGTCATCGCGTGGCCGCCTGTCGTTCGGCTCAGCCGGTCCCCGGCTGAGCGAGCGGACGGCCGGCGACGTCTCGGCCGAGGAGCAGCACGACAGTGGCCCGGTTGAGCGGCCGATCCAGCGGCGGCGGGTTCGGCAGCGGGAGCGTCTGGGCCGACGAAATCTGGGCTGCGAGCAACCGCGCCACACCCTGCGCCGGCGGGTCCGACGCGACGTAGTAGATCACCGACTGATCGAGCCGCGGCCCGGTGGCGTTGGCCACAGGCGCGGTCAGGTAGCCGTTGGCCGCCAGCTGCGCGGTCATCTTCGTGGCCGAGCCGCCGATCCCGCTGGCGTTGGCGACCACGACGGTGGCGGCGGACTTCGCGGCCCCGGGGGTCGTCGTCGTTGTGGTGGTGGCTGACGTGGTCGTGGGTGCGGCGGTGGTCGACGTCGCCGTGGCGGCGGTCGTCGTAGGCGGCGCTGAGGTGGCCGCGCCCGCAATCGCGTCGGCACCGCCTTCCTCGCGGGCGATCGAGTGTTCCGTCACCGAATGAAGAATCAGCAACCCGGCGATGACGGCGACCACCGCCAGGGCCAGCACGACGATCGTGGGGACGGTCGCACGGCTGTCACCACGTGTCGGCGGCCGGCGCGGTGGAGATGGACCACCCTGCGAAGGGTCGGTCACGCCACCACCCTGGGCGTGGAGCGGTCAATCCGGAGCGGTGCCGGGTCTCGGGTCATCCTGCGGACATCTCACCACGCGACGCCGTCCGATTCCTGTCTCCCCGCCCCTGCGACCCCGCCGGGGCGATCGGCGGTCGACAGTGCAGCGACTCGCGCAAGCCCGCCCGGCCAGGCCGGCGGTGATCGTGTACGCACTGCCAGAACGCCCGCCGCGCTGCTCGCGCGAACCCAGGTGATGCAGGACTGAGGCGATCTGCGTCGGGAATCACCACGGCCGCCGGGCGCGGTCGACGACCACGTGCCGGGCGCGGACACAAGCATCCCAAGCCCAAGGCGGACCGTCCGATAACTGAAGGCGGTAACGCGCTTCACCAGTAGCCGAGAACGCCGGCTCGAAGGCGCGGTCCCCGGGCAACGTGTTCGCGTCGCGCTATCTGGCGCGAGTGCAACGGATCGACGGGTCCGGTTGGGTATCTGGCGCGACCGGTCGCTCAGCCGCTCGTGGTTCCGAGCGGTGGGTGCTCGAGCACATGTGGCCGGTACTCGACGAGCTGGATGCTTCCGTCGAAGGTGCGGTTGTCGATCATCTCCAGAGCGACGTCGGGGTAACCGTCGTAGATGCGCTCTGCGCCCGTGGCGCCTGTGATCACCGGGAACATCACGACGCGGAAACGGTCTACGAGTCCGGCTCGCAGCAGCGACCGGCACAGGCTGAGGCTGCCGATCGTGGTCAGCAGACCCGAGCCGTCCTCCTTCATCGCCCCAACAGCTTCGATCGCGTCACCGCGCACCAGCGTGGAGTTGGCCCACGCCAGCGGCTCGTCGAGCGACGCGGAGAACACCACCTTCGACGCCCGAGTGAGCTCGTCGACTGATGCCTCCTCGTCGGCGGCCAACTCCTCCTGTCCTGTTGGGGGCTCACCGGCGGCGAAGCCCGACATCAGCCGGTAGGTGTTCGCTCCCATCAGGTAGGTGACCTCGGGTTGCTCGCCGAGCCACGCCAGGTACTCAGGACCTTGGAGACCCCACCAGCCCGGCCAGCCTTCCCCCGACGCGTAGCCGTCCAGGGAGGTGATGAAGTCGACGAGGAGTTCTCGCATGACCGTCTCCTTGCTCTCGAACGCGGCTCCAGCCCTCGCTACCACGGCGACGCCAGGGTATGGACGGGCGCCGAGTCGAGAACTCATCGCGCCCCGTGCGGCTCCCGACTCCTCTGCGGCGCGGTGGTCATCGCGACAGGCTCGACGAGCGTCGCGACAGATCCCCGTGTTTCGATGGTCGGTACCGCATGGCGCGACGGCGTCGTACGGTCGAAGGCCGGGCCCAGGGCTGACCCAACTCAGATCTCGACCCCCGCTGCATCAGGGGTGTCCTCGTTCTGAAGTGTCGCCCTCGGCCCTGGCCTTCGGGACCGGCCTGACTTGATAGGAGCGTTGATCGTCTCAACGGGGATGTGTCGACCGGTCCTCTCACCCTATGACGAGAGGAGCCTGCGATGGGTAGGAAGCAGTCGGTGGCGGTGGTTGCCGAGACCGGGAACATGTTCGGCGCGGATCCGCACAAGAAGACGGTCACGGCGTGCGTGCTCGACGAGCGCGGCGGCACGCTGGGCACGGCGACGTTCCGGGTGTCCGGCGACGGGCACCGGGCGATGGAGGCGTGGGCGTTGGGCTTCGGGCCGATCGTGCGTTGGGGCATCGAGGGTGCGGCCGGGCTCGGCCGGCACACCGCGATGTACCTCGTCGGTCAGGGTCACGACGCGCGCGACGTGTGCCCGACTCGCACCGCGGAGCAGTCCCGGCGCCGCCGCGATGGCAAGTCCGACGCCCTCGACGCGTTGCGCATCGCCCGCGAGACCCAGGCCGACCCGGCGATGCCGGTGGCGTTCAAGCGGGCCGCCGGTGATGCCGGCCCGGACGAGACCCACGAGCTGATCTCGTTGTGGCACAAGGCTCGCCGGTCGATCCTCACTTCTCGCCAGCATCTGCTCAACGAGGCCGAAGTGCTCCTGGGCGAACTCCCCGAAGCAGTGCGCGACGGGCTCCCCGATACCAAGGCGGTGCGGCCACGACTGCGAGCGTTGAGTGCCCGCCCGGCGGCTCAGTGGGATCCGGCGACGATGCTGCGACTGCGACTGCTCGAGCGGCACACCGCGACCATCGCCGAGCTCGACCGCCAGGACCGTGAGGCCGCTGGCGAGTTGCGTCGCCTCGCCCGATCCAGCGGATCCACCCTGCACGAGCTGTGTGGCATCGCCGCACGCACCCAGGCCGAGCTGCTCGTCGAAGTCGGCGACCCCCGCCGCTTCGCCGGCGAGGGCGGCTTCGCGCGCTTCAACGGCACCGCCCCGCTCCCAGCCTCCTCCGCCGAGGGCGACAACCAACCAATCCGTCACCGCCTCAACCGAGGCGGCAACCGACGCGTCAACGCCTGCCTCCACCGCATCGCCGTCACCCAGCTGCGATGCGAACCACGCGCTCGGCGCGTCTACGACGACGCCCGCCGCCGCGGTCACACCAAGAAGGAGGCCATGCGCATCCTCAAACGACACCTCAGCGACGTCGTCTACCGGCACATGACACGCGACATCGACCAACGCCGAACCGCTGACCCGCCGCTACGGGCAGCGTGAACCCTGGCCCCTTGACATAGGAGCTTCAGACGGCTCGGCGCTGACTGCATGCAGCCGGTGAAGCAGCCAGCGAGACCGGTGAGGTCTGCCGAGCGGGCCCGGGAGCAACGAACGCGCTGCCGCGGGGTTGTTGGCGGCATGACTTCCTGATGATGTAGCCGCGCGCGTCGGCGGCGCTGTTTGTCGACTGAAGCGCCCCGGGTTCAGTGGAGGCTGGGTTCTCCCACTGGCGGCTGCTGGTGGGAGTTGTTCTGACGGTAGTAGGCGGTCTCGTACTCGACAGGTGGGACGTAGCCGATCGCCGAGTGGAGGCGGATCTCGTTGTACCACCACACCCAGTTCAACGTGGCCAGCTCGACGTCGTCGGCGCCGCGCCAGGGGCCTTCGTGGTGGATGCACTCGGTCTTGTACAGGCCGATCGTGGACTCGGCGAGGGCGTTGTCGTAGCTGTCACCGACGGTGCCGATGGAGGCGACAGCGCCGACGTCGGCGAGGCGGTTGGTGTACAGGATCGAGGTGTACTGGCTGCCGGCGTCGCTGTGGTGGACGAGCCCGGCGATGAGCTGCTCGGCCTGGGCGCGGACCCACAGCGCCATCTCCAACGCGTCGAGCGGCAGCGCGGTCGGCATCCGAGCGGCGGTGCGCCAGCCGACGATACGCCGGGAGAAGACGTCGATCACGAAGGCGGTGAACACCATCCCGGCCCACGTGGCGACGTAGGTGAAGTCGACCACCCACAGCTGGTTGGGCCGCTCGGCGGTGAAGTCCCGCTTGACCAGGTCTGGTGGCCGCGGGGCGCCGGACGCGGGGCGAGTCGTGATGAACTGGCGGCCGCGCCGCACGCCACGTAGCCCGTGGCTGCGCATCAGTCGTTCCACCTGGCAGCGCGGCACGTGACCGACCTCGGGATGCTCACCACGGGCCTCCTCGCGGCCTAGCTCGTTCCACACCTTGCGGGCCCCGTACAGGCGCCGGCCGATCATCGGGCCGGCATGGACCCGGCGAACATGCTCCAACACCACCTCGTCACGGCAGGCCCGCGGCGACGCCGGCCTGGTGCGCGTCGCGTAGTACGTGGACGGGGCGATCTTGCAGCCGTGCTCGGTGAGCACCCGGCAGATCGGCTCGACCCCGAACCGGTCACGGTGATCGTCGATGAACCCGATCACCACGGCAGTCGCGGGTCGAGCTCCCACGCGAAGAAACTTGACGCCGCCAGCAGGATCTCGTTGGCCCGCTTCAACTCGCGGACCTCCCGCTCCAGCTCGCGGATCTTCGCTGCCTCCGATGTCGACACGCCGGGGCGGCGACCGGCGTCGACCTCGGCCTGCTTGCACCACCCACGCAGAGTGTCCTTGTTGATCCCGACACGCGGGGCGATCCGCATCACCGCCGCGTTCAGCGACAGCTCAGGTTCCTGCTCGCGGGCTTCGAGCACGAGCCTGATCGCTCGCTCCCGCAACTCCGGCGGGTACTTCCTCGGTGCTGGCATGACTCCCACCCTTTCGTGGGTTCAGAGCCTCCATCAACCCCGGGGCGCTTCACGCTGTGTTCGCTGCGCGGTGCGGTCAACGGTGAGGATGTCCGGTCCCTGTACGCGAGGGACCCCCTCCCCATCAGTTGGTCGCTGTGGCGGGAGGGGGTCCAAGGCGGTGTTTCCACCTGTGGCGATCGTATGGCCGTGTCCGTTGTCAGTCGAGCGGTACGCGGCGGCGGGTCGTGACGTCGCGGTGCCGCGGCCGGACTGTCCGCGCTGCGGTGGGATGACGTCGTGGTGGGCGGGCTATCGCCGTTTCGTCCGCGCTGGCGGTGTGAGCCGGGCGATCTTCGTCCCGAGGGTGCGCTGCGGCCGGTGCGCGAAGACCGACGCGGTGCTGCCTGCGTTCGTGTTGTGCGGTCGGCTTGACACTGTCGAGACGATCGGCGCAGCCATCGATCGTGTCGCTGTCGGCGCGGGCGGGGTGCGCCCCGCCGCGACCACGGCGGATGTGCCGCACACCACGGCGCGGGGATGGCTGCGTCGCTTCGCTGCGCGGGCGGCCCGAGTCTCGGTCGCGTTCGCGGCGCTCGCCGTCGAGCTCGGCGGCGAGGTCCTCGGCGCGATCGGCGATGGCATCGGCCACGCGTCCGCGGCGATCGGCTCGGCCTTCGAGTTGGCCGCCACGCTGGCGGGCTGGGCCGCGCTGGGCCGGTGGCGCTTCGCATCTGCGGTGAGCGGCGGGAGCCTGATCGCCACCAACACGAATACGCCCTATCTGATCGTCGGCAGGCGTCGTTTCATGCCTCCGGTCCCCACCGAGGGGACGCGAAGAGAGGAATGACATGGACCACGACTCCCAAGAGGCCGTTGCGCTGCACCGCTTCGGCGTGATCGCTGAGGCCACCAACCCACGCCTGTCGCCGGCGGAGCGGGGCGCGGTCGTGCGGGCGATCGCAATGCGGGCACATTCGCATCCCGACGGCAGCGAGCGCCGCTACTCGCGGGGAACGATCGACCGGTGGGTGCGAGCCTGGCGGGCCGGCGGGCTCGACGCGCTGAAGCCTTCGGCCCGGGCCGACACGGGCACGGTGCGCGCCCACCCGGAGCTGTTCGCCGAGGCGGCCGCGTTGCGGTTGGAGCTCCCGTCCCGCTCGGCCGCGCAGATCGCCTCGATCCTGTTCCACCGCCACGGGATCCGGGTCGCCGAGCGCACGGTGCGGGCCCAGCTGCGACGCGCCGGGTTGCACCGCGAGGCGCTCGAGGCCGAACCGAAGGTGTTCGGCCGTTACGAGGCCGAGGCGCCGAACGACCGGTGGATCACCGATGTCCTCGTCGGCCCCTATGTGCCTTGGCCGAGAACGGACGGCTCGGTGCGGGCTCGGCTCTTCTTGATCGTCGACGACCATTCCCGGCTGATCGTCGACGGCCGGTTCTTCGCCCACGAGAACGCGCGGGCGTGCCAGGAGCTGCTGCGCCGGGCGATCGTGCGCCGCGGTGTGCCCGTCGTGCTCTACGCGGACAACGGCGCACCGTTCGCCAACGCGTGGCTGGCGCGGACCTGCGCGGTGCTGGGGGTGCGCCTCGTGCACTCCAAGCCGTATTCCCCTCAAGGCCGCGGCAAGCAGGAGCGCGCGAACCGCTACATCCGTGAGGCGTTCCTGGCCGAGGCCACCCACGTCGGCATCGAGTCGTTGGCCGAGCTCAACGACCGGTTCACCGCGTGGGCCGAGCAGGTCGCCAACCGGCGTGTGCACGCCGAGACGAACGAGACGCCGATTGTGCGCTTCGAGCGCAGTGGTCCCCATCGCGGGGTCGACGCCGACCGGCTGCGCGAGGCGTTCCGCTGGTCGGTGACCCGCAAGGTGACCCGCACCGCCACCGTCCCCTTGGAGGGCAACGCCTACGGCGTGGATCCCGCGCTCGTCGGCCGGCGGGTCGAGCTGCGCTATGACCCCGAGGACCTCACCCGCATCGAGGTGTTCCTCGACGGCCGACCCGCCGGCGTGGCCACGCCGTTCGTCACCCGCCGCCACGTGCACCCCGCCGTCCCCCAAGCCGCCCGCCCCCAACCCGAAACGACCGGCGTCGACTATCTCGGCCTGGTCGCCGCCGCCCACGACGACGCCGCCGGCACCGGCTCCAAGATCGACTTCTCCCAACTCGGGCTGTTCGCCGATCCCGACGACGAGGAGCTGGCCCGATGAGCGCCGCCCCGTGGGCCGCCCACTTCGGGCTCAAGCGCACCCCCTTCGGCAAGTCGATCGCCGCCAAGGACCTCTTCGCCCGACAGACCCACTCCGAGGCCGTCGCCCGCATCAACTTCTGTGTCGTCGAGTCCGCCCTCGGGGTGATCACCGGCGACGTCGGCGCCGGCAAGACCGTGTCGGTGCGCGCCGCCGTCGACGCCTTGGACCGCACCCGCCACCAAGTCATCTACATCGCCAACCCCGCCTTCGGCACCCGAGGCCTCTACGTCACCATCGTGCGCGCCCTCGGCGCCGAGCCCCGCTACCTCAAAGCCGAGCTGATGGCCCAAGCCGCCGACCTCCTCGCCGCCGAGGCTGCCGAACGGCACCGCCGGGTCGTGCTCGTCTGCGACGAAGCCCACCTGCTCGATCCAGCCCAGCTCGAAGAGCTTCGTCTGCTCACCAACTCCGAGATGGACTCCGCCTCACCGTTCGCCGGGATCCTCATCGGCCAACCCACCCTCAACCGCCAGCTCCGCATGGGCGTCTTCGCCGCGCTCGACCAGCGCATCGCCACCCGGTTCACGATCAAACCGATGGACATCGGCGAGTCCGCCGCCTACCTCCACCATCACCTCGCCCTCGCCGGACGCGACGACCCGCTCTTCGCCGACGACGCCGTGGCCCGACTCCACCGCGCCTCAGGCGGCCTCCCACGCGCCCTCAACAACGCAGCAACCGCCGCCATCATCGCCGGCGCAGCCGACAACAAGGCCCTCATCGACGACGCCTGCGCCAAGAAAGCCGTCGCCGAGCTCACCCGAGACTGAACATCAACGACCCGTGCTCATCGACCGACACCGCCCGATCAACACCGACCGATGCCAGACCATGTCAAGACAGCGTGGCCGCCAACAGGGGTGTCCTCGAACATCGGGGATAAGGGCTATCCCCTTCCTTGCAGCGACCACCACAGGTAGTGCCGGAGAACGCGCTCTGGGCCGGTCGGCCCACGAGATCTTGTGGCTGCTGTAGCGAAGGGGATAGCCCTTTCGGGATAATGCCGACTCGCCGCGTCCTCAACCGCCGGATACTCGGTTGTCGTTGCCCCGCGCTCCATCACTCGGGGTTGATGGCTGGTTGTTGGGAGGGCCTGGACGCAGGGCAGATGGTCCTGGCCGCGGACACTCCAACTATCCGGATATCTCCGCGTCGTCTGGCCGACGACTTCGACCACGAGAGACTTGCCAAGTCACCGCGAAGGCTTGACCCAGGCGGGGCCTCAGGAGCCTCCGCGGCAGATGGCGAACACCTTGGCGATGACGGCACGGGACCGGAGCACGCAGTGGTCCTTCGGCAGGCTGGTGCCGATGGCGCCGACTAGGCGCTTGCGGCCATCGATCGACAATGTCTTGTCAGGCCGCGGCGCGGTCGATGGCGAGGTCGTCGAACAGCTTGTGCATGTTGATCCGGAGCTGTTCGTAGTCGCGGTCGACGGTGGTCCATGCCGATGGTTTGCGGCCCGGTCGGGGGCTGCGGATGCCGGCGAGGATGGGCGCGATGACGTGATCGCGCAGCGCGACGAGGCCGGCGATGGTCCGGGCGGCGTCGGGTGGGACACGGTAGCGGTGGGAGCGGCCGATCTTGACGACGAGACTCTTGGCGCGCAATTTGCGCAGGTCGTACGCGGCCTGGCGGAGCGAGTAGTCGACATCGGTCAGGCCGGTCATCGTGTGCACCTTGGCGGCGAGATCGCCGACGGTGAAGCCGGCGGGAGCGAGGGCCAACGCGAGCACGGCGGCCACGGTGTTACGCATCCGGGCCTTGTTCATGTCGATGCCGCCGACGCGGGTTGCCCCAAGCAGCGAAGCGTGGGGCAGCTCGTCGAGCAGGCCGTCGGGGATGAAGGTGACGTCGACGCAGTCGACGGTGGTGCAAAACGCCTCGGCCATGGCCCGCAGGCGGGTGGTGATGTCACCCCAGTGGTCGAGGATCCGCCCGCAGTGCAGGTCTTTGGTGTTGTGGGTGATCGCCTCGACACGAAGCACGTGTTCGCCTTTGGTGTAGGCCTTGAGCGTCAAACGTCCGAAGTGGACCTTGAACGTGGTCAGGTCATAGCGAGGTGTCCCGATCACGGCCTCGAGTCGAGGTGGGCCACCGGCACGGTCACGGTGGGGACGGGCCTTGGCGCCGAACAGGGTGCGCACCATGGGCACGTCGAGGCGTGACCGGGTGCGGTCGACGATGGCATCGAAGGTGCGCTGCATCCGTGCCCCGTTGGCGAACAGCAGGTTGCGACTGTACTCGACCTGGTAGACGGAGTAGCTGTAGCCGAACCCACTGTCGCGCTGCTCATCGAAGTTCAACCCGAAGCACACGCAGGCGCTGTAGATCCAGCGGTCGCACACCTGACCCAAGAGCCCTGCTGCCCCGGGCTGGGACACGGTGTCTGCGATCTCGGCGAGGCGGTCGGGCTGGGACAGCTCGGTGAAGCAGTTGCCCTCCTTGACGAAGTCGACCCCGGCCGCCGACGCTGCACACGCCACGTACTCGTGGCCGTTGAGGATGACCTGGGCGCCGAACGGCGGGTGGCCGGACATCTTGATCGTGACGTGACCCCACACCGGGTCACGGATGTGGAACGAGTAGTGGTTGACGTACTCGGACTTCTTCTCCAAGTTGACGAGCACACCGGAACGGGACCGGGTCACCTTCCACACCGCCGCCGGCGCCCGCGCCACCAGCACCAAGAACACGCCGACGCCGACGTCGTGGGTGGCCAGGTACTCCTCGGCGATGAGATGCTTGCGCTCACCGGCCTTGGTGTCGATGACCGGGACCCCGTTGGCTTTCGCCCACCCGCGGATCCGCCGGGCGAAGCGGCCCGCCATGCGCATCAGGTGGGTGTTGTCGAGATGCTCGTCGGAGCCGTGCAACCGCCGCCACCACGTCCGGAACCCGCCCGGCGAGTGCCCCATCGAGAAGTAGGCGTTGAGCACGATCCGATCCACGCAGTCGTAGCTGCCGATGAGCAGACCGCCATAGCGAGCAGAGAGCGCGTCGTCCATCGCCGAACCGTAGACATCACCACCGACGACCCGGCTGCCCCCGAAGGGGCCACCGATCCCGAGCGAGCGAAGCGAGTCTCGGGAGCGGCGTAGATCCTTTCGCCGCGGCCTCTTCGCATCGCCTGCCGCTTCCACCCAGACGAGTTGGTACCGGCTCCGGTCACTGAGCGGGCGGAGCGCCCGAATGATCGACGGCCGTCCCATTGCACCCCCCGGCGTGGCGTCGAGCCACCAGTCGCCGCGGCGGATCGTGGGGTCGTCGCACGGCGACTCCGCCCACGACAGTGCCGAGGTTCGGATCGCCAGTTGCGCGACACTCGACCGATCCGCTGCAGCCACGCGTTCGGCTCGAGCGGACGCGTTCTCGGACAGGACCACCAGGTGAAGCCGCGACGCGGTTGAAGGAAGGTCGAGCTGGATGCCTTCGCCGGGCCAACGAAAGGGCTTCGCTGGCTTGAGCGGAATGAGTTGGTCGAGTTCGGCGATGGTCATGGCCGGCACCCATGCCGAAAGGTCATGAATCCACCCGCGAAGTTGCATCACCGTTGGAGGGTCGGTCGGCCGAACCGAGGCTTCAAGAAGCCGGGTGCTCGACGAGAT
Organism: uncultured Acidimicrobiia bacterium; assembly: GCA_963841465.1. Lineage (GTDB taxonomy): Bacteria > Actinomycetota > Acidimicrobiia > Acidimicrobiales > Ilumatobacteraceae > JALZMG01. The sequence goes on from CAWJCQ010000003.1 coordinate 657,259, forward strand.
CGACGCGTTCGCCGATCCGACCCAGGCCGAACGCCTTCCGACGACGACTTTGGCGTGGAGGCCGGCCCACGAGTGGACTGTCACACCGCGGCTGACCCAATTGCGGAGGATCGCCGGGTCGGTGAGGCCGTTTCGCACGGCGAGCTCGGAGCAGTCGCACACGACGAGGTCGCCGCGTTGCAGGGGCAGCACCTTGTCGGCTGTGCCTGCGACGAAGCCGATCGCCACGGCGACTCTTGAGGCGGCGGGTCGCCTTGCGAAGGCGGCTTTGATGTCGGCCCACGGGCCGCCTCCGCCGTCGGTACTGACCAGAACATGCACCGCCACGGTCGGACGCTAGCCGTCGGCACGAGCCGCTCCAGTCGGCATCACTCGTGCCTCATAGAGCACGCCGGCGCAGCCGACGCACGCGGACGTGAAGAGCCTGACTGGGGCGTACGTCATACTCGAGCGCCATGCCCGCGGGTGCGCCAGTGGTCGCGAACGGTCCGCCGCTGGTCGCCGTATTCGGTCGGGGTGGTGGGACCGGATGCACGAGATCGCCGCTGCGCTGCATCGAGCAAGCGCAACAGTCGCACTCGTCGATCTGACACCGCCCGATGCGTGGGAGGACGACGAGGACCCTCGCGAGCCCTGAGCTATCCGGTGATCACGAAGATCGGCACGGTTTCGGCGATCGAGTCGATCGTCTTCGACGGTGTGCGCCCGTTGCGGGCCGAGCTCGACTACCAGCTCGGCGGCGCACCGACAGCCGTCGTACTGGGAGAGCTGTCCTCGCTCCTCATCGGGGACGACACTGCGTTGCGAATGGGCTCTGTGGACCGCTTCGACCGCGACCTCGTCGAGCCCATCGGCGGCCGTCGTGGTCGGACGCCACCTGTATGACATACCCAGGGATTGGGGGCCGACAGCACCCAAATGGGCTGCCCTGTCATCGTCTCCAACGCACGATCCGCCGGACGAGGCGCCGAGACGGGCGCCACGACGGATCCGGCGCCGGCGCACGCCGGCGCGACAAGAGCGCCGGGCGGTGATCCGAGCCGAGACTGCGACGCCACGCAGAAAGTGAGGCGTACCGACGACGGTTGTCCACAGCTTGCTTACAGTCCGATACGCGCGCCCCGTAAACGCGGCGGTCTGTGTCCTCTACCGCCGGCACTGCCGCTCATGAGGTCGGTTCGGACTTGAATGGCGCGAAGAAGGTGTGGTCAACGACGGCGACTTGCTCAACGCCGAGCTGATGCTGCTGGAGAAGCTCCAACAATCTTTCGCCATCGATCAGGTCGATTGGCTTGTACCCTGGTGCTGACGCTTGCTCTTCAGCCTGCTGGGTGAACACACCGGTCGTCATGAAGATCCCCCGATCGAAGGGACCGAGCGCACCCTGAAGCTCCCGTATCTGGCGGGGGGCCACCTTTATTGCCGTCGGCATAAAGCTTGCACTGCACGCCCACACGGAACGAGATGACAGAACTCACTCGAAGATGTCCCTCGACGTCGATTCCCCGGTCACCGGACTGGCCGACGGTTCGTAACTGGACCAGCCCGAGCTCGGTGAGCAGGCGCTTGCACAGGCCTTCGAAGCCGGCTGGGCTGAGACTGAGAACGACCTGCCGTAGCGAGTCGACGAGGCTCGTGTGCTCCGAATCGCTCTGATCCAGCGGCGTCGGCGGCACTTCGATGTCCTGGTCGTCAACGTCGGGTTCGCTCTGACCCCACTCGTCTCGGCGCTCCTCGCGGACGCGCTTGAACAGTGCGTACGCGGATGAGTGGTCCTGGTCGGCGACCGGCAGATCCCAACCCGCCTTCGTAAGGGTCCAGCGTCCCCGCTGAGAGCCATCGACTAGCCCTGCCCAGACGAGGTAGTTGCGGGCCCAGTGGACCTGGTTGTCTACCCGGAGTGCGCCACCCTTCGTTCGCTCGGCTCGTTCGTCGTCGCCGATGGCGAGCATCTCGATGACACGATCGGTCACCTCTCGTGGCTGCGCCGAGCCGCCAACTCTCGAAGCGCGTCAATGACGGGCCAGAAGAAGCGAATGAACCGTGGACCACTGGGCATGAGACCCCATGGTGACATGGTCGAAGCGGGGCACACATCAGCCGCCTGAGCATCGCCCAGACGGCGGCTGACAGCGTCCGATCCGAGTACCGCGGGGATACCACGCGACCGTTGCGTCCTCGATCGCCGGATCCGCGATACTTCGGCTTCGCACCGGTCGTCGGCCTGGAGCGTCGCGGTCGCGCGCCGAGACTTGCCCGCAACGGGCTATTGCACCAACGGGGTTGCCGGCGCACGATGGTGTGGGTGGCGATAGCAGGTTTCATCGTGCTCGGGCTCGGCCTGCTGCTGGTCCTGCCCCGTGGCTTCACAGGTGGCTCCAGCTACAGCCGGATCGCCCCGATCGGCTCCTCGTTCATCAAATCGACGCCGGGTTACCGAGACGACGAGCCCACGTTCAGCCGCAAGCGCGTGCTGATCGGATTGGGCCTCATCGCGATTGGTGTCGTGCTGCTGATCTTCGGCCTGTAGCTCGCGCCCATTCCGGCTCCCTCAATCCTTCGGAGCGAATTGACTGCGTCGAGCAGCACCAGCAACTGTCCGAAGCTTCTATTTCAAGAAGAAACTGGTGTTCGATTCAGGCGACGGCCTGTTGGGGGTCGATGCGTGGTGAGCTGAGCGTGGCGTTGAGGTCGCGGGTCATCCGTCGGTAGACGACGTCGGAGAGGTGACGTTTGAGGATTCGCATCGCTTCTTTCTTGGTGTGGCCGCGGCGACGGGCGTCGCCATAGATCTGTTGGGCTCGGGGTTCGCAGCGCAGCTGGGTGACGGCCATCAGATGGAGGACGGCGTTGATGCGACGGTTGCCACCGCGGTTGAGCCGGTGCCGTTTCGGTTCGTCGTCACCTTCGGCGGAGGACGCCGGTAGTGGGGCGGTGCCGTTGAAGCGGGCGAAGCCGCCTTCGCCGGCGAACCGTCGGGGGTCGCCGGTCTCCACGAGCAGCTCGGCGTCGGAGCGGTCGGAGATTCCGCAGAGTTCGTTGAGGGTGGAGCCGGCGCGGCGGGTGAGGTCGCCCAGTTCGCGGCTGGCTTCGCGTTCGCGGACGTCGAGCTCTGCGGATCGCGGCGGTGTGGTCGTCGAGCAGCCGCAGCCGCAGCGTGGTCACCGGATCCCACGCCACCGTCTGGTCGCGCGCAGCGAGCGCCTTCAGCCGGGGGCGGATGCTGCGGTCGTCGGGGAGGTCGGCGCGGATCGCTTCGGGCAGATCATGCAGCAGGGCGTCGGCCTCGTTGAGCAGCTGTTGGCGGCTCTTGAGCAGGCTGCGCCGCTGGTTGTGCCACAGATTGAGCAGTTCATGGATCTCGTCCGGGCCGGCGTTGCCCGGCGCCCGCTTGAACGCCACCGGCAGGTCGGGGTCGGCCTGCACCTCGCGGGCAATGCGGAGCGAGTCGAGCGCGTCGGTCTTGCCCTGACGCCGCTTGCGGGACTGCTCGGCGGTGCGCGTCGGGCACACGTCACGCACGTCATGGTCGTGGTCGATCAAGAACATCGCGGTGTGCCGGCCCAGTCCGCTGGCGCTCTCGATCCCCCAGCGGCGCACGGCGCCGAACGCTGTCGCCCACTCCAGCAGCGCCCGGTGGCCGACACCGGACACCTTGAAGCAGGCCGTCGCCACCGTCCCACCGCGGCTGTCGAGCACGGTGGCGGTCAACGTCTTCCTGTGCGGGTCGATCCCCACGTCGTGCGCGTCGTTCACCTCGATCGGCAACGGGTCGGTGGTCTTCGTTCGCTGCTTGGCCATCACGGCCTCCTCTCACAGGCGTAAGGTGAAAGGACCGGTCGACAAATCCCCGTTGAGTGATCAACGCTTCTATCAAGTCAGGCCGGTCCCAGAAGGTCAGGACCGGGGGCGACACTTCGGACTAAAGACACCCCAACACAGGGGTCGGATATCAGCTGAGTCAGCCCCCGGCCCGGCCTTCGAACCTACGAACCGGCGAACCGGTGATCGCGGATCCTCACACTGCGAGTGAAACACGGGGATATCAGCGTCCAGTAATCGTCCGCGCCCGCGTCCTCCAACGCCGGGTCGATGGCGTTCCCGACCATCAGGTAACCGCGGCTGCGTACGAAGCGAGGGGCTCCGCCCGGGCGCGCTGGTCGGGGAGCCTCAAGTCCGCTCATGAGGCGATGAACCAGCGTTCGACCGGGGCAGGGGAGGGGCAGCGCGTGTAGTCGCGCGCGGTGTCGCTCCTCCGACACATCTGTTGAAGCACCCGGTGCGATCGCGCCCCACCGTTTCCCGGTGTCGTCCAGGAGCGCACCGAACGCGCGCTCATGTCGAGCGAGGCCCTCGACGGCCACTTTCGGCTCGTACGCTCCCGATTGTGAGACCACGGCCGGCTGGAGCCGGCATCACCAGGAGGGCGACGGAGATCGCTCACGTCTGGCGGCTGGTCACGAATCGGGTACGGCTCGTTCGACAGCACGCCCTGTCGTTTGCACGAGATGTGCACGGCACTGGAGCGAACGAGGGCGGAACGCCTCCACGGACACACGTACGAGCCGGACCGGAGCTGCATATCAGGCCGTAGCAGCCGGATTGCAGGGAGATGGAGCGCCTGTGACCCACCGGCACACGCGCAGCGGTAGTGCAGGCAGTGCGACCAGGGGTGCGGCCGGCGAGGTGCACGAAAGGTGCACAGAACTGGGGCGGACCCGAACGCACCGCACGGCACTACACGGACTGCACGGACGGAAACCGCAGATCAGACAGCATCAGCCGGACCGTGGCGCACTGCAACCGAACGAATCGCGAGTCTTACACCCCTCTGGAGGAGACTCCGTGCGGGTTCGAATCCCGCCCCGGGCACCGTCATCTGGCAGTGCGCCAGAGGGGTGCACACGGTGGTCCGGGTCGTGGCGCGGGGTGTGTTACCGCACGGGAACCGGCTGGGCCTTCCCACAGGTGCCGCCGTGCGGCGGTCGGCTGTCTGTGCCGCCGGTCAGATGCGTTCGATCGCGAGCTTGGTTCGTGCGGCCTCGGCGATCTTGTCGATGTGGGTCTGATTCGAGGTGACGATCGAGTCGCCGCGTCGGGTTGCCCCTTCCACGACCGTGACGTCCACGATGTCGTCGTGTCCAGCCTTGCCGGCCAGCACGCCGACCGCCCGGGCCTGTTGCTCGGTCAGCTGTTCGATCGCGCAGAGACGGAGGAAGCGGCTCAGGCTGGCCTGACGGCCGCCGCCGCGCCAGGCCTCTGCGAGCACTGGTGCCGGCACGGTCGGGACGGCTTCTGCGGCGAGGAACCCGGCATGCAAGGCCCACATCCGTCGGTCGTTGTAGTCGGCCGCGACGAGCGCACCGGTGTCGTAGGTGACGCCGGCCATCACGCCGACCGCCGGGAGTTGGTGGGGCGTCCCAGGAGTCGTCGGGCCCGGGCGAGACCCTCGGCAAGTTCGTCGGCGGTGAGCGGCCCCTGCTGACGCTCCCACTCGGCGATGCCCCGGCGGCCCGCTTCGAGGCGGAGGCGGTGGGCGGCGGTGTCGGCCAGCCAGGCGCTGACGGTGGTGCCTTCGTTGGCGGCCGCCTGTGCGATGGCTTCGGCGAGGTCGTGGGGGAGTGAGATGGAGCGCTTCTGACGGCCGGCCATTGTGCCCATGGTAGTACAGGTGGTGCGACAGACGGCGGGTCCCAATCCGCGCCTGGAACCAGGCGCGGCCGGTAACGCAGACGGAGGGATGACAGGTCGTCGACGGACGGTCACAATGTGCTCTCGTCGCCGCGATCGCCTTTGCCACGCGATCGAGGCCACCAGGGTCGATTGGGGGCGCCGTGTTGTCACCGTACCGAGTGCTCGATTTGACGGACGACCGCGGCCATCTCGCCGCGTTCCTGCTCGGCCAGCTGGGTGCCGAGGTCATCCTCGTGGAGCCTGCCGAGGGCTCAGCGGCCCGGCGGGTCGGACCCTTCCTGGACGACGCGCCGGGGCCGGACGAGCCCAAGCAGAGCAAGCAGAGCCTGTGGCACTTGGCGTACAACCGGGGCAAGAAGTCGGTGACGCTCGACAGCGTTGACCTCGAGGCGCTGTGCCGGTCCGCCGACGTGTTGATCGAGTCGGGAGCGTTCCCGCTCGACGTCGACCGGTTGGTGGTCGAGCACCCGTCGCTCGTGGCGGTGTCGATCTCGCCGTTCGGCCGCTCGGGTCCCAAGGCCGGGTGGCTGGCCTCGGACCTGACGATCGCGGCGGCAAGCGGTCAGCTCGCGTTGACTGGCGACCACGATCGGGCGCCGGTGCGGATCAGCGAGCCGCAAGTCTTCCATCACGCCGCCGCGGATGCTGCCGTGGCGGCGGTGATCGCCCTGTTGGAACGGGCGCGCTCGGGCCGCGGGCAGCACGTCGACGTGTCGGCGCAGCAGTCGTACATCCTCGCCACGCAGGGATCGATGCTCGCCGCCGCCGTCGGTTCTCCCGAGGCCGAGCGCATGGCCGGCGGCCTGCGCGTCGGCCCCTACCTGTTGCGTCTTGTATATCCAGCCAGGGACGGCCACGTGACGATCACGTACCTGTTCGGCGACATGATCGGTCCGTACACGCAGCGGTTGATGTCGTGGGTGCACGAAGAGGGCTTCTGCTCGGCCGAGCTGCGCGACCTCGACTACATCTCGTTCTTCGAGCTCCTGTTCACCGGTCAGCTCGACATCAGCCTGCTGACACAGGCCGCCGACGCTGTGGCCGCGCTGACGGCGACGAAGTCCAAGGCTGAGCTTTTCGCCGAGGCGCGCCGCCGCCGCCTCCTCATCGCGCCCGTGGAGACGACCAAGGAGCTGGCGAGCTTCGAGCAGTTCGGCGGCCGCGGGTTCTGGGACGAGGTCCCCGTCGAGATCAGCGGCGCCGGCTCCGGTCGAGGCTCCGTGCGGTTCCCCGGACCGTGGGCGCACCCCACCCGTACGCCGCTGCACCGCCTCGGGCCGGCCCCTCGCCTCGGGGAGCACAACCCACTCGTGCCCGACCTGCTGCGACGGCGGCCGTCCGCGCCCCCAGCGGTTGAGCCGCCGCCCACCGGACGGGCCTTGGACGACTTGAAGGTGCTCGACTTCACGTGGGTGGTCGCTGGCCCATTGACGACGAGGATGCTGGCCGATCACGGGGCCACTGTCGTGCGCATCGAGAGCGAGAAGCGCCTCGACGCGGTCCGCGCCGGCGGTCCGTTCCTAGCCGGGCTCAGCGGTGTTGACGACAGCGCCGGCTGGCACAACTACGCGGCCGGCAAGCGCTCACTCCAGCTCGACGTCTCGCACCCAGCGGCCGACCCCGTCGTCGCCGATCTCGTCCGCTGGGCGGACCTCGTGATCGAGTCGTTCACGCCGGGGGTCATCCCCGCGTTGGGGTTCGGCTACGACGTGCTGCGCGACATCAACCCAGCGGTCGTGATGTGCTCGACGTCGCTGATGGGACAGACGGGACCGCTCGCTCAGTTCTCTGGGTTCGGCAACTTGGCGGCCGCCTTGACCGGCTTCTACGAGATCACGGGCTGGCCCGACCGTTCGCCGGCGGGGCCGTTCCTCGCCTACACCGACTACGTCGCACCCCGCTTCGCCGCGCTCGCCGCCCTGTCGGCCGTGGACCACGCCCGCCGCACGGGCGAGGGCCAGTACGTCGACATCGCCCAGGGTGAAGCAGCCCTGCACCTGCTGGCGCCGGCGCTGCTCGAATGGACGATCAACGGACGCGTCGTGACCCGCCGCGGCAACGACGACGCCACCTGTATCCCGCACGGGGTGTATCCCGGAGCGGGTTCCGATCGGTGGGTGGCGATCGCCTGCCAAGACGACACCCAATGGCGCCGACTGGCGGCGGTGATCGGCCGCGACGACCTCGCCGACCTCGCCGCGGACGATCGGCGTGCCCGCCGGGAGGAGCTCGACGGAATGATCGCCACATGGACCACTCAGCACCCGCCCGACGTCGCCCAGGATCTTCTCCAGGCGGCGGGCGTCGCCGCCCATGACGTGCAGAACTCGACACAGTGCGTCGCCGACCTACAACTGGCCCACCGGCGCCACTTCCGTCGGGTCCCTCATCCCCTTCACGGCGACACGTTCGTCGAAGGCCCGAACGGCGCGTACTCGCGCACAGCCCCGTACCCGGCGTGGGGCGGCCCCACCGTGGGCCAGCACACCGAGGCTGTCTTGCGTGACATCCTCGGCTACGACGACGACGCGATCGCCGAGCTCGTCATCGCCGGCGCGGTGACGTAACTGTTCACGCGCCCTTCACGTGCGCTGGCGGAGGCCACGCCGGCGGATGTGTCAGCGTTGTGGCGGGTATGGAGATCTCGATCGGCTGCCACTTCGTCTTCGATGTGCCGCGACCGACCCACGCCGTCGTGCTCGTCGAACCGCACGTCGACGAAGAGGCGCGCGTCATCGCGCCATCGTTCGACGTGCGGCCGGCTCTGGCGCTGCGGAGCTACCTCGACCGGTTCGACAACCGCTGCCGTCGGATGACCCTTCCTCCGGGAGAGGTCCACCTCGAGTTCGGTGCCACCGTCAAGGATGATGGTCGTGTCGACGTCATCGACGAGCGCGCACCCGAGGTGGCCCCGGATGACCTGCCCGACGAGGCGTTGCAGTACCTCCTGCCGTCGCGGTATTGCCAGTCCGACGAGCTGGCGTCGTTCGCCATCGAGCAGTTCGGGGGTAGTGCCCCCGGCTGGACGCGGATCCAGGCGGTCTCGAACTGGGTCCATGATCACCTCGGCTTCGACTATGGTTCGGCCTCGCCGACCTTCACCGCGGTCGACGCGCTGCGCGATGGCCACGGCGTGTGCCGCGACTTCACCCATCTCGCAATCGCGTTGTGTCGTGCACTCAATGTCCCGGCGCGCTATGTGTTCGGGTACCTGCCCGATATCGCCGTGCCCGACCCCGGGTCGCCGATGGACTTCTGCGCCTGGATGGAGGTCTGGCTCGGTGACCGGTGGTACACGTTCGACCCCCGCAATGACCAACGCCGCATTGGGCGCACGGTGATCGGGCGGGGTCGCGACGCCGCCGATGTGGCGATGGTGACGACGTTCGGCCCGGTGACCTTGGTGTCGATGGACGTCGTCGCCGAGGTGGGTTGACGTGGCGCCCGAAGAGCTGCTCGACGACAGCGTCGAGCTGGTCGACGTGCACCGGCTCGAGCTGGCCCAGGCGTGCGAGGCGACCTATCTGTTGAGCACCGACATCACCTATGAGTACCCCGCGCCGATCCGGTCGCTGCACCACCAGTTCGTCGTCGTTCCTCGCCGCCGCCACGGGGACCAGCGGCGCGTCCTCCACCGCATCCACGCCGACGTGCCAGACGAGGCTTCCGTGCGCCGCCGTCACGACCGCTTCGGCAACCTGGTCGTCGACGTCCGTGCGCCTCGCGTCCCGGAACGCTTCTCGCTCGGCGTGCGCGCCGTCCTGCACCGCTCGCGCCACGGCGAGCTCGACCGACCGTGGCGTCCCAGCCACGACGCCACGACGCCGCTCACGGCCGCGGACCCGGCGCTGCGGGCGGCGGCCAGCCAGCTCGGCACGCCGGTCGCCCTGATCGCCGCGATCGGTGAGCTCGTCCGATCGTCGATGACGTACGAGTTCGGGGCGACGAGCGTCCGCACCTCCGCCGCCGAAGCGTGGTCGCTGCGACGGGGGGTCTGCCAGGACATGGCCCACGTGATGATCGCGATGTGCCACTCGCGTGGGATCGCCGCGCGCTACGTGTCCGGGCACCTGCTGGGCGAGGGCGCCAGCCACGCCTGGGTGGAGGCTCGCGATCAGACGGGCCGCACCATCGCCTACGACCCGACCCACGCCCGCTGCACCGACTTGCGCTACGTGACCGTCGCCGTCGGCCGTGACTACCGCGACGTCGCCCCTACGGCTGGCTCATATCAGTCGGGTCCACGTGGACAGCTGTCGGTGCGCAAGCGTGTCGCAATTACGACGGTGACCTGATCCAGCCGCGCTGCGGGGGCGTGGCCATGGCGTCGTCGACCGCCGGATGAGGGCGCTATCGGTGCGACCGAACGGCGACGTCGAGGACGACCTTGCCGGCGCACGGCGGCGAGCAGCTTGGCGTGGACCGAGGCCACCTTGAGGTCGTAGTCGATGACGGGGACGGCGTCGAGCAGGGTGTTGACGAAGTCGGTCGCGGGTGGGCTCGGCGTCGATCAGGAAGGTCGTGTCGAGCAGGAGATCGGTCACTTCAGCGCATGAAGCGGACGACGTCTCGGAGGGCTGCCAGGTCCGCCGATCAATTCCGATCAGGCTGATGCCGGCGGAGTGCGGCCTTCACCTCGGAGCCAGCACCATGCGGCATCGGCCGGAGTCGAGCGATCGGTCGCCCCCGGCGAACCACCCGATCAGCTTGTCGGACCGACACTCCATCCATCCTTGTGGTCGACATGGCCACGCGAGGCACGACGGCGGAGTAGCGTCCGCCCTCGATCGCGAGTGGGAGGTTTCGTGCAAACATCGAACGTCTCGTATCCGGCCACGTTCAGCTTCGACCCGCCGGAGCGGATCGACCGATGGCGGCCGCTGGTGCAATGGCTGTTGGCCATCCCTCACCTGCTCATCGTCGACGTGTTGGCCACCGTCGCCCGACTGCTCGCGGTCATCTCGTGGTTCGCGATCCTGTTCACCGGCCGCCTTCCCGCGGGACTGGCCGGCTTCCAATCGATGTACCTGCGCTACTCCCTGCGCACCGCGACCTACGCCGGGTTCATGCGCGCCGAGTATCCGCCGTTCGGATTCACGACCACACCCGCCGACCCCGGCGAGGACACCAGGGTTCGGGTCGAGGTCGTCCCCGAACTGGAGAACCGCAATCGGCTGACCACGGCCTTTCGCATCATCTTGGTGATCCCTCACCTCATCGTGCTGGTCGGGTTGGGCATCGCCGTCTTCGTCGTCGGTGTGATCGCCTTCTTCGCCGTGATCTTCACGGGCAGGTGGCCGCAGGGCTTGCGGGGTTTCGTCCTCGGTGTGGGCAGGTGGTGGCTGCGCGTCGACGCCTACCTGCTACTGCTCGCTGACGAGTACCCACCGTTCTCGTTGTCCTGACCGCCGATCGTCGAGGTGTCGGCGAGGGTCCGCAAGGGTGCAGAATGGTGGGACGATCGCCGTCTCACCGGGGGGTTCCTCGTGCGCAGAGCCTCAGCTGATCTTCCCGAGCTGGTGCCGATCCTGTCTCGCGGCAAGCACCGAAACCCGCGCAAGGGGGCGTGCTTCATGGAGATGGCCTCCTACCTCGCCGGTGAGCGCTGGAGCGACCACCCTCGCTGCACCCATCCCTTGCTTGCGTCCGTGGCGAGGCTCGTCAACGACCTCACGTCGGATGTCAATCGGCCGCGTCTGGTCGAGCTGATCCCGTCGGTGATCGGGCTGACGACGACCGATCCACACGCCGACGTCCGCATCGCCCTGCGGTGCGCGACGGCGGCGCTGCCGATCGCCTCCGCCGAGCGTCAGAACGCCCTCGCCGTGGCCGTGCTCGCGGCCGAGCGGACGCTGGCCGAGCTGGACGGATCTCCGCCAGGTCGTCTCAGCGCCACGAGCGTGCAGGCGCTGGACAGCGCGCCCCTGTCTGCGCGCTGGGCCCGCACCTTCGCCAACCGCCTCGACGTGTCCGTCGACGGCTTCCGCCGGTTCGGCGCACCGAACGCCGTCCGGGTCGCCGTCCCGGGGATCGCCGACGCATGCGTGCCCGATCCCGATGAGCACCTCCACGACCTGCTCGTCGCCGTGATCGGAGAATGCGCCGCAGTGTGCGCTGGGGAAGGAGTACAGGACCCAGTCAACGCACCGGTGCGATACCCAGGACTCGTGCGTAGACGCCGCTGACGGCTTCGGCGACCTCGCGCCAGTGGTCGCGGCGCACGTCGTCGTCTTGCTCGATCTGGATGCCGTGGCGTCGTCCGACGGTGAGCCGGTTGACGATGTTGGCGGGATCGTCGCCACCGAGGGGATCGTTGGGCCCGGCGATGCGCACGTCGATGTCGATGTCGCCCAACGCTTCGTCGATCGCACAGCACACGGTGTGCTTGAGGTCATCCGGAGCAGCGCCGCCGATCAGGATGCCGTTGCCTTCGAAACCGTGGAACGACACGGCGTGGCGGAAGCGGCGGCCGGCCACGGCGTGCAACAACGGGAAGCTGGCCGGGTCGATGTCGCTGGACGTGATGTGCCACCGTGCGCGGGCGCCCCCGTCGGGTTTCCAGCCCTTGCAGCGCCATGAGCTTCGGCCGAGCGTCGACGCCACAAGCTGGGCCTGCTCGTCGGTGTGGGGCTCGATCTGGCCGCCGTGAGGCGCGAGGGCGATGAGGTCGCGCTGGCGGCCGTCGTCCGAGAGTCGCTCGACCAGCTCGCCCTCGGCCGCTGCCCGCTCGTCATCGAGCTCGGAGCGCGTCACGGCCGGATCGACCTTCGCGTCGAACGCATCCGGGCCGTCGAGGCGCCGGCGGCCGGCGCGGCCCATTCGGACGATGTCGCTGCGATCCTGATCGACGACCGCGCTGACGGTGTACAGGGCGAGCTCGCCATCTCGCTCGATGCGCACCTGTGGACGGCCGGTCCGGCCGATGCTCGCCAGCAGTCGGGCGTCGATCCAGCAGTGCTCGGGGTGATCGGTCAGCTCCGAGTCCGCCGGCGCCGTCCTGATCCGGACCGAGATCTTCGTCGCAGCCATCAATGCCTCCTTGGTGTCGCCCGCTTCGCGGATCAACAGGCGTGACACCGCCGTGACACAGGATGGAACGGGCTGTGAGAGGCCTCACCGGCTCCTGCGACGCGCCGACCGCCCGGGTCGCGATGCTTGGCTCGGTCGTTCCGCTCGTTCCGCGTAGGGGTGCCCGCCCAGGTCGGGCAAGCGGACCGGTGTGACGTCGGCGTCGATGCCCACGCGCTGCTGCAGCCGCCGCGTCACGGTGAGCGTGGACGGGTCGACCAGCGACACCACGAGGCCGCCCGCGCCGGCGCGGGCGGTTCGCCCCGAACGATGGATGTACGCGGTCGAGTCGATCGGTGCGTCGAAGTGCACGACGGCGTCCACCCCGTCGACGTGCACGCCGCGGGCGGCGACGTCCGTGGCGATCAGCGACCGCACGTCACGACGGGCGAACGAGCGCAGCGCCCGCTCTCGCTGGCTCTGTGTCCGGCCGCCGTGGAGGACGGCGGCGGTGGTGCCGAGTCGTTGCAGCTGTTTGGCGAGGCGGTCGACGCCGTGGCGGGTCCGGCAGAACACGATCGTCGAGCCGATCGCCTCGATGGTCGCTGCGGTCGTCGCGGCGCGGTCGCTCGGGTGCAGCTTCCAGAACAGGTGACGGGCGGCGGCGACATTCACAGTCGGCGCCTCGATCTCGTGGATCACCGGATCTCGTTGCACCCTCTGGGCGAGGGTGGCGACGGCGGGATCGAACGTGGCACTGAACATCAGCACCTGGCGGCGAGGATTGGTCGCCTCGACGATGCGGCGAACGGCTGGGACGAACCCCATGTCGGCCATGCGGTCGGCCTCGTCGATGACGACGAACGCCACCTCGTCGAGGGTGACCGCGCCAGCTGCGACGAGGTCCTCCAGCCGGCCCGGGCAGGCGACCACCAGCTCGGCGCCGGCATCAAGGGCACGACGTTGCGGGCCGTAGCCGACGCCTCCGTACACGGCGACGACATCGTGGCCACGACCACGCACGAACGGCGTCAGCTCGGCGGCGATCTGACCGGCCAGCTCGCGGGTGGGAGCGAGCACCAACGCGGTCGGGAGACGCCGTCTCGCCGGCGTGAGCCGCGCCGCCAGGGGCAGCCCGAACGCCAGCGTCTTGCCCGAACCGGTCGGAGCGCGGCCGCCCACGTCGCGCCCGGCGAGGGCATCGGGGACGACGGCGGACTGGATGGGAAACGGGGTGACGATCCCGATGGCCTCGAGGCGCGCGCACAGGTCGGCGGGCACGCCGAGGCAGGCGAAGCCCGATGGGTTGGCTGACATGGAGGACGTCTTCCTGCTGGGAACTTCAGCGCATTCGGCCGAAGCAACGGAGCGTCTGCGCGCCGGCGGAGAGCCAGCTGCGGCCACCTTACGGCGCACGGTGCCTCTTTTGCTCCCGAACGGACGACCGGGGCGGGGAGGCTCGGGGTGCCCGGCCAGGTACAATGGTGGCCTCTTGGATCCGACGCCAACCGCGTGTGCGGTCGTCTCCTCCGAGCGTGACCGGAAGGAGCCCTGGATGCCGGAACCGATGCCCAGCAGGCGCAGCGGCATCCTCGCGTCAAGGGCGCGACCCGTCGTCGGGCGGCCGAGATGAGCCAGGCCAACTTCCAGAAGCAGCAGCGCGAGAAGGCGCGGCGCGAGCGAGCGGCGGCGAAGTTCGCCAAGCGTGTCGAGCGCAGCAACAGGACCGACCCCGACCCAGCGCCGCCGTCGCGCGATCCGGAGATCGTGCTGGCCGAGCTGGCCGCGCTGCACGAGCGGTTCGAAGCCGGCGAGATCGCCTTCGAGGACTTCGAGGTCAGCAAGCTCGCCCTCACGGATCAGCTCGATGTCCGATGAGCCTCGGACGGCGAGGACCCCGACCACCGATCGACGCCCCATCGAACGAGGAGCACCCGTGATCAAGAAGCGCACCAGCAAGTCGCCGCCGAACCCCTACCTGTCGGCATCGACCGTCGACGAGCTCAGCGCCACCAACCGCATCGCCCACGACATCATCGCCGAACGTCGCGACCTGCTGCCATCGGTGGAACGGATCATGAATGCCGGCCTCGGCGAGGCCGCCACGATCTGCGCGCTCGGACTGTTCCGCGCCTCGCTGCAGACGCCCGGTGACCCGAACCGCGATCCGCGCGTGGCCATCGCCGCGTCCGCCGGCGTCGCGTGACCGACGCCGAAACCCCGACGCTCGACATCACCGCGTCCTCCGCGCTGATCGCCACGTTGTGGCGTTCCGTCGCGCCAAGCGTCGACGAGGTCCGGCGGGCCCGACGTCGGCTCCACCTCAAGGCGCTCGTGATCGCCGCCGTCGTTGGCATCAGCTACGTCGCTTTGGTCGTGTCGGACCTGCCGCTCGTGCTCCGCATGCTCGCCGCCGGGGTCCTCGCGCTCGGGCTGGTGGCCGTCGGCACGAACGTCATGCACGACGCCAACCACGACTCGTTCTCGCAGCGCCGCTGGGTCAACCGGGCGCTCGCCTACACCTCCGACACGCTCGGGGCGAGCTCGTGGCTGTGGCGCTTCCAGCACAACACCCTGCACCACGGCAACGCCAACGTCGTCGGCTTCGACGCCGACATCTCGCTGCACCCGTTCGCCAGGCTGGCGCCGTCGCAGCGGTGGCGTCCGTGGTACCGGGCCCAGTACGTGTACCTCTGGCCGCTCTACGGGTTCCTCGCGCTCAAGAACCTCCTGCTGAGCGATCTGCTCACCGTCCTCACGGGTCGACTGGACCAGCAGCCGTTGCGGCAGCGGCGGAGTCCGGCGGTCATCGCCCGGATCACCGCCGGCAAGCTCGTCCACCTCGGCTGGGCGGTGGTGATCCCGATGCTGTTCAACCCGTGGTGGAAGGTGCTGCTGTTCTACGTCGTCTGCTCGTGGCTGGTGGGCTTCGCCTTGGCGGTCGTCTTCCAGCTCGCCCACTGTGTCGACATCACCACGATGCTCGACGACGGAGCGGCCCGTCGCGGCGACGACTTCGCCGCCCACCAACTACGCACGACCGCGGACATCGCGTCGCCGGTGCCGGTGCTCGGGCACCTGTTCAGATGGGTCGTCGGTGGCCTCGACCACCAGATCGAGCACCATCTCGCTCCCCGCCTGCCCCACACGCTGTACCCGAAACTCGCCGCCAGCTTCCGCGCCCTGTGCCGCGACCGCGGGATCACGTACCACCTTCACCCCGGCGTGTGCTCGGCGTTGCGGTCGCACACGCGGTGGCTGCGGGCGATGAGCGTCCCGGCCTGACGCCGTCGCGCCCCCGAGTTCCTCCCGGCGTCCGCGAACTGTGAGTCGAGACGGCGGATCTGCGCCGCCACAGCTCACCGTTCGCGGCGACGTCGCACGCCTGGCCCGCGCCTAACCCTCGTCTTCGTACTTGAACGACACGCGCAGCTTCGTGCGGAACGTCGCGCCGCCGCTGTCGTCGAGGTCGAGATCCTGCTCGACCACCTCTGCCACCCGCAATTGGCGGATCGTCTCGCGCGCCTTCTTGACCGCCGCCAGGCCGGCATCCTCCCAGGATTCCGAGCTCGTGCCGATGATCTCGACGACCTTGTACACGCTCATGTTTCGCCCCCGTGGCTCCGTGCCGACACCGTCGGCTCGGAGCAGTATGACCGACCGGGCGGTCCCTCGCGAAACAGTCGCGCCCCGGCGTGTCAGTCTCGTTCGATCCGGCGCAGTGGCTGACCGGGCCGCCACACCTCGATGAGGAGGCGGTCGCCGGCGTCGGTCAGCTTGGTGCGCACCACCTCGTCGAGCTCAGCTCGGAACAGCTGCCCGGGGGAATCGCCCTCCAGGTCGCCGAGCAGGACGGCCCGTCCGGCCACCTTTGCCTCTCCCGGCCAACCGGACGGCAGATCCTCCGGCGGATCGACCGTGGGCCCGTGCAGGGCGAACCGGGGGTCACGCAGGAGATCAGCCCCCTTGCGCGCACCAGGCATCGAACCGAACAGGAGCTCGCCGTCCTTGAACTCCACCTCGATGCCGGAGATCCGCGGCGACCCGTCAGCGCGCAGCGTGGCGATCGTCTTGTGCTTGCGAGCGTCGAGCAGGGCACGAACCTCCTCCGCAAACCCAGGCTGCTCACGCTCGACGTCCTTCCAGCTGGCCATGGAGAAAGGATGCCCGCCGTCAGCGGAAGTCGACCCGCATCACCCGCCGGCGCACGGTGGGGTGGCTGACCTGTCGCAGGCCGGCCGCCGCGAACACCGGCGGCGTGCCGACGCCAGCCTCGTCCCAGGCGATCCGCTGTCCCGACTTGGCGACGATCGGATAGCCCTCGAGGGCGGCGGCGCCGCGGCCGCGGGCGAAACCGACCGCCGCTCGGGCCAGCTCGTAGCACAGTCCCTCGCCACGGAAGCCTGCCCGTACGACGAAGCACGGCACCGACCAGACGCTGTCGTCGGATCTTTCCTCGGCCCGCCCGGCCCACGGGACGTTGCTGCCGAGCAGGCGGCGGTAGGTAGTCCTGGGTGCGACGGCGACCCAGCCGACCGGCTCGTCGTCGAGGTAGGCGACCAACCCACATGTGTCGGGAGCGTCGGGGTCACCGACGTTGGTCTGCTCGTGCAGCAGCCGCGCCCGCTCCTCGACGGGCATGAACCACCACGCCCGGTCGCCGAGCACCTGCCGCTGGCACTGGCATCGCGACGCCGTGCCCCGGGAGCCGAAGACGGTCTGGACGTCATCCCAGGTGGCTTCGTTGGCCGGCCGGATCGTGGGCGCCGCGGACGTCGCGTCGTGTCCGTCATCGCCGTCGTGCACGCCGCCATGGTCGCACGACCGCGATGGTCGAGGGGTCGCTCAAGCAGATCGACCCGGCGAACTGGGAAGAGGTCGGGCGCCAGTTCGTGTCCGTCAACCCGATGCTGCGCTTCGGCGTGGTGGTGGAGGAGGTGGCCGCGCTGGCGGCGTTCCTGCTCTCCGGCGAGGCGCCGTTCATCAACGGCGCGGTCATCACGATCGATGGCGGCCAGTCCGCGAAGTACTGACGTGAGCAGCAGGGTCGTCCGCCGCTTCGGCTCGGCGGTCGCTCCATCGGCGGGCGACGCGCTCGCTCTTGGCGAGCCGGGCCACCAGGCGGTCCCGGGCGCGCTCGGCGTCGGCGTCGAGGTCGGTCAGGCCCTCGATGTTCCAGTGCCGCTGCACGATCGGGACGAGGATCTGGTCGTGGTGGATGACCAGGTCGTAGATCCCGGCCCGGGCGATCGCCGCGGCGTGGGCGGCGAACCCGGGGATGCCGGTGCCGGGCATCTCGAAGCCACGCACCTGGCGCTCGATCGCCTCCACTGCGGCCGACGGGTCCAGCTCGATCGCCGCCTGGGTGAGGTCGCGATAGAAGAGGTGGTGCAGGTTCTCGTCAGCCGCGACGCGCATCATCACGTCGTAGCCGGCGCCGTCGCCGAGCAGCCGGCCCGTGTTGCGATGGGCGATTCGGGTGGCCAGCTCCTGGAGCGCGACGTACGCCAGGGCGTCGATCGGCGTGTGCGGCTCGGGCACCTCGCCGGTCGAGACCTGGTGCATGCGATCGCGCTCGAGCGCCACCGGATCGACCGCCCGGGTGACCATCAGGTACCCGTAGATCACCATCGAGTGGCGCCCTTCCTCCGCCGTCCAGCGCTTCGACCACGCTCCCCACGCCCCGTCGGCGCCGAGCTCGCGCTCGATCGTCCGGAAGTAGTACGGCAGGTTGTCTTCGGTCAGCAGGTTGACGACGAGCGAGCTGCGCACGGCGTCGTCGATCGACGCGCCGCCGAGGTCGGCCGACTCCACGCACCACGTGGCGGCACGGTCGAAGTCACGACCACGGCTGTATGGAACGTGCTGGTGGGGGAACCACTCCCGGCTGGTCGTCAGATGGCGCTCGAGCAGTCGCTCGACGGTCGGTTCGAGCTCCCGCAGCAACGTGGCGCCGTCCATACAGGCACCCTACCGACCAGTAGGTAGGTACGGGCGGCGGCCCGGATTCGTGGCCGTGGCCGAGTTCGCGGACCGGTAGCGTCGGACCACGTCGGGACGTCGCTCGGGAGGGATCGGCCATGACCAACACGGACGCAGTCCAGGACTGGGCCGACGACTACGACATCTTCGACCCGCGGTACGTGCGCGATCCATATCCGATCTGGGACGAGCTGCGCGCCGGTTGTCCCGTCGCCCACACTGACCGTTGGGGCGGCTCGCGCCTGCCGACCACCCATCAGCTCGTGACCGCGGTCGCTCACGACGTGGACAACTTCTCGTCGATCGAGGTCACCGTTGCGCCGGTGCCGGCGAACTACGACGAGCACGGCAACCGGATCCGGTCGATCATCGTCTCGGACCCGCCCGACCACACCCCGGAGCGGCGGCTGCTGCTCCCGTTCTTCGCCCCCAAGGCCGTCGAGCGGTTCCGCGAGCCGACCCGCGAGCTGTGCCGGAAGCTGCTGCGCGGGTTCGTCGAGGACGGCGAGGTCGACGCCGCCGAGCGGTACGCCAAGCAGATCCCGCCGCGGGTGATCGCCGAGATCCTCGGCATCGACCCGACGATGGGCAACGACTTCGCCGAGTGGGTCCAGGGCGTGCTCGAGCTCGGCCTCAAGGACGCCGAGATCCGCGAGAAGTACCGCGAGATCATCGAGCGCTTCTTCACGTCCGAGATCGAGCGCCGCCGGACCGAGCCGGGCGACGACCTGATCTCGTACCTGCTCACCGCCGACCTCGACGGCCAGCCCGTGCCGATGTACGTCGTGCGCGGCAACGTGTCGCTGATGCTGATCGCCGGCATCGACACCACCTGGAGCTCGATCGGTGCGGCGCTGTGGCATCTCGCCGGACATCCCGACGATCGCCGTCGCCTGGTCGAGGAGCCGGCGCTCATCCCGGTCGCAGTCGAGGAGCTGCTGCGCGCCTACTCGCCGGTGACGATGGCGCGCATCGCCAGGCACGACACGGTGATCGGCGGTGCCGAGGTCAAGCAGGGCGAGCGGGTGCTGCTGTCGTTCCCCGCCGCCAACCGTGACCCGGCGGCGTTCGAGCACCCCAACGAGGTGATCATCGACCGCGAGGTGAACCGCCACGTCGCCTTCGGTGCCGGCATCCACCGGTGCGTCGGGTCGAACCTGGCGCGGATGGAGATGCAGGTGGCGATCGAGGAGTTCCTCGCGATGATCCCGGACTTCGAGCTCGCCGATCCGGACGCCGTGACGTGGGCCGGCGGGCAGGTCCGCGGACCGCGCACCCTTCCGCTGCGGTTCCCGACGAACGTTGCTCGACCTCGCGCGTGACGCTCCGTGACGAGCCGCTGTCGGACCGCCAGTACGAGGAGCTGCTCGCCTTTCGGGTCGCCCTGCGCAAATTCCTGAACTGGAGCGAGGGGGAAGCGGCCGCCATGGGTCTCACCGCTGCTCAGCACCAGTTGCTGATCGCCGTCCGCGGCCACCCCGAGCCGGAGGGCCCGACCATCTCCGACGTCGCCCGCTACCTGCTCGTGCGCCACCACAGCGCGGTGGGGCTGATCGATCGGGTCGCCGCGATGGGCCTGGTGAAGCGTCACGTGGACCCCCGCGACCAACGCGCGGTGCGGATCCGGCTGACACCGCTCGGCCGGCGGCGGGTCGAGGCGCTGACGCGGACCCATCTCCAGGAGCTGCGGCGGGTCGAGCCGGCGCTGCGCACGCTGCTCGACGACGCCCTGGCCGACGGCGAACAGGGCTGACCAGTACGGCCGGCGCGGCGCGCCGGCGGTACGGTCCCGGGCGAGCCGATGACCCCCGACGACCCCGACCTGCCGATCGCCGACTACGCGCTGATCTCCGACTGCCACTCCAGTGCCCTGGTGAGCCGGTACGGCTCGATCGACTGGGCCTGCCTGCGGCGGTTCGACCGTGGCAGCAGCTTCGCCCGGCTTCTCGACCACCGTCGCGGCGGCGCCTACTCGATCCGCCCGGCGGCGCCGATCGACGACGCCAGCCGCCGCTACCGCCCGGGCACGATGGTGCTCGAGACCACGCTCACCACCTCGACGGGCACGATTCGACTCACCGATGCCTTCGCCATGCGGCGGGGTGGCGGCCGCCGCCCCCGCCACGAGCTGCTCCGCCTCGTCGAATGCGTGGAGGGGCACAGCGTCGTCGACGTCGAGATCACGCCTCGCTTCGATTACGGCGCCACCCGCCCATGGCTGCGGACCCACCACGGCGGTCGGGTCAGCGCCGTCGGCGGCGACGACGCCTTGGCGATCAGCGCCGACGTCGAGTTGCAGCTCGACCACGTCGCCGTGTCCATCGCCGCTCGGGTCACGATGCGGGCGGGGGACCGGCTCGCCGTCTCGGTCGTGGCCCAGCCGGCCTACGACGTCGACGTCGACGCCGCCGACGCGGCCGTCGTCGTCGACCGCCTCGACGAGACCACCCACTGGTGGACGGCGTGGTCACGCGCCACGGTCGCCGACGGCCCCCACGCCGAGCTGCTCGCACGATCGGCGCTCACCTTGAAGGCGCTCACGTGTGCTCCGACTGGCGCGATCCTTGCCGCCCCGACGACGTCGCTGCCGGAGGTGCCCGGGGGGTCGGCGAACTGGGACTACCGGTTCTGCTGGATCCGCGACGCCACGCTGGCGATCGAGGCCCTCGCCGCCGTCGGTCACGACGAGGTGGCCCGCGGCTTCCGTCGCTTCCTGCTGCGCTCGGCCGCCGGCCATGGCGATGAGCTGCAGATCGTCTATGGGGTGTACGGCGAGCGGCGGCTCCCCGAGCAGGAGCTCGACCTCGCCGGCTGGCGCCAGTCACGACCGGTGCGGATCGGCAACGCTGCCGCCACCCAGCACCAGCTCGACGTGTATGGCCACATCCTCGACGCAGTCCACGTCTGGCACCACAGACACCACGACCTCACCCCGGACGAGTGGTCATTCCTGCGCTCGGTGGTCGAGCAGGCAGCCACGCGCTGGCGGAGCCCGGACGCCGGCATCTGGGAGCAGCGCGACCACCTGCGCCACTTCGTGCACTCCAAGGCGATGGCCTGGCTGGCGCTTGATCGAGGGATCCGTCTCGCCGACGGGAACGACACCGACCCCGCCGACGTCGCGCGGTGGACGTCGATCCGCGGGCAGATCCGCCACGCCATCGAGACTCGCGGCGTCGATCCCGCCGGCGGCAACTTCGTGCGCGCGTTCGGGACCACGGCGGTGGACGCGAGCCTGCTCAAGCTGGCCTTGATCGGGTTCGTCGAGGCCTCAGACGAACGGATGGTGGCCACCGTCGAACGGATCCGCGAGGACCTCTGCGACGGTGTGCTGATCCGGCGCTACCGCGACGACACCCACGTCGACACCGTGGACGGCGACGCGGAGGGCCTGTTCCTGCTGTGCTCCTGCTGGCTGGTCGAGGTGCTCGTGATGCAAGGACGCCGCGACGACGCCGAGCAGCTGTTCGGGCGGATCGTCGCCGCGGCCAACGACGTCGGCCTCTTCGCCGAGCAGTACGACCCCGTCCACGGCGAGCTGCTCGGCAACTTCCCCCAGGCCTTCACCCACCTCGGCGTGATCGCCGCCGCCCGCCGCCTCGCCGGTGACTGACCGGTCAGGCCGGGTGCAGGTCCCCGATGCGCTCGCCGATCCGCTCGCCGGCGGTGTGCACCGCCCGCTTGACCCGCCACGGCACGGACGGCCGACCGCCTGTGCTCGTCGCTGCCAGCACGAGCCCACCGAGCATCGACAGGTTCTTGAGGAACTGGATCGTCTGTCCGACCCGCTCCTTCGGGTCCTCCTTCTCCCAGAAGCGGTGGCCGGCGAGCGTCGTCGGCACCAGCGAGGCGGCCAGGGCGACCGCGGCGGGCCTCGGCATGAACCCCAGCGCGAGGGCGATGCCCGCCCCCACCTGCACGGCGCCGTTGATCATGACGAGGCGGGCGGGTGAGAGCCCGGTGGCGTCGGTCAGCGATGCGGTGACGGGCTCGGCCGCTGGCGCCTTGGCCTCGGGGCGGCGCAGCGAGTCCAACCCGCCGAACACGAAGATCGCGCCGATCATCGGACGGGCGATCGCTTCGGCGATGGTCATGGGCCCGGTGTATCACCTGACGCGCAAACAGAACCGTTCCGGTGGGGAGATGCTGAGCCGGTGAAGTCCAAGAAGGCTCGTGCCGTCGAGGCCGAGGAGCGGCTGCGCGCCTACCGCGCCAAGCGCGACTTCACGGTGACGTCGGAGCCGGCGGGCACGGAACCGCCGCCGGCGGACGGGTGGCGGTTCGTCGTCCAGCGCCACCGCGCCCGCCGCCTGCACTACGACGTCCGTCTGGAGGCCGCAGGCGTGCTGCTCAGCTGGGCGGTGCCGAAAGGCCCGACGCTCGACCCCGACGTCAAGCGCCTCGCCGCCCACGTCGAGGACCACCCCCTCGATTACTTCGACTTCGAGGGCGTGATCCCGGCCGGCGAGTACGGCGGCGGCGCCGTCATCGTGTGGGACTGGGGCCGCTGGGCGCTCGCCGAGGGCGACGACCCGCTGGCCGCCGTCGCCGCCGGCGACCTCCACTTCGCGCTGCTCGGCGAGAAGCTGCGCGGACGCTTCGCCCTCGTGCGCCGCGGACGTGGGCGCGATGAGTGGCTGATGATCAAGAAGCACGACGAGGACGCGGTGTCCGGCTGGGACCCGGAGGACCACCCCTGGTCGGTCAAGTCGGGTCGCACCAACGACGAGGTGCGTGACGCCCCCGCGGCGACCTGGAGCAGCAACGCCAACTGGGCAGGGCCGACGGCCGACGAGCTCGCCGCCCTGGACGAGCTGCGCCGCGCCGGTACCTGGTCGATCGGCGGACACGAGCTTCGCCTCACCAACCTCGACAAGGTGCTGTTCCCAGCCCGCCGCGGCGGCTCGCCGGTGACCAAGCGGGATCTCGTGCGCTACCACGCCACGATGGCGCCGGCAATGCTGCCCTACCTCGCTGACCGAGCGGTCAACCTGCATCGCTACCCCGACGGCGTGGACCGCAAGGGCTTCTGGCACAAGGCGATGCCCGCCCACGCCCCTGAATGGGTTCGGCGCTGGCGCAACGAGGACGCCGACGCGGGCGAGACCCAGTGGTACGTGGTCCCCGATTCGGCGGCGACGCTGGCCTGGCTCTCCAACTGGGGCGCGGTCGAGTTGCACCCGTGGACGTCGACCGTGCGCGCACCCCACCAGCCGACGTGGGCGCTGTTCGACATCGATCCCGGTCGCGACGACGACTTCGGCAGCGTGCTCGAGCTGGCTCGGTTGCACCGCACCGCGCTCGAGCACCTCGGCGTCGACGGCAGGCCGAAGGCGACCGGGATGACGGGCCTCCAGATCTGGGTGCCCGTGGCGCCCGGCTCCACGTTCGAGCAGACCCGCCGCTGGGTGGAGGCGGTCTCGCGTGCGGTCGGCGCCACCTTGCCCGACCTCGTGAGCTGGGAGTGGGGCATCGCCAAGCGCGACGGGAAGATCCGGCTCGACTACACCCAGAACGCGATCAACAAGACGCTCGTCGCCCCCTTCAGCGCACGCCCGGCGCCCGGCGCGCCCGTGTCGGTCCCGCTGTCGTGGGACGAGCTCGACGACGACGACCTCCGGCCCGATCGGTGGACCGTCTACGACGTCGCCGAGCGTCTCCGGCGCGTGGGCGACCCGCTGGCGCCGCTGATCGGCCGACCGCAGCAGCTGCCGGCGCTGTGAACGCGTCCGGTTCGCGATCACGCTTCCGAGGGCCCAGAATGGGACACGATGGACGAGCGCATGAACGAAGCGTGGAACGACGTGGCAGAGGGCTTCAGTGCCTTGGGCGGGGCGATGAAGGACAAGCTGCGCGCCGCTGACGAGGGCCCGGAGCCAGGACCGGAGCTCGTGGCCGCCGGGGACGCCCTGCGCGATGCCCTGGACCGACTGATCGCGGCTGCCAGCGACGTCGGCCAGCGGACAGTCGGCATCGTGCGCGACGAAGACGTGCGCGGGCGGGTGAAGTCGGTGGCGACGTCGCTCAACGAGGCGCTCAGCGCGACCGTCGACCTGGTCGGGCGGGAGGTGTCGGCGCTGTTCCGCCGCCCCGATCGGCCGCCGGCCGCGCCAGGCGATCGCCAGCTGGCGTCGACGACCGGGCCCGCCGCCGACCCGATCGGCGACGTCGACGACGGACGGCCGCCGCCGGAGGCCCTCAGCGAGCCGGACCCGACCGAGTACCGGAGTTCCGCAGAATTGGGGCACACGCGAGGCCTGAAAACAGGCTCTGACCAGGGACTTTGGGCGCGCGACGGGCGATGAGTCGTGTTACTACAGCCCGTTGTTCAGCCGGTGGTGGGGCTGAACTGGAAGAACCGCGGCGGTTCGGGCAGCTCGAGCGCCCGCAGGATCGACCGGTGGCGGGCGGTCAGCTCGGTGCGCTGAGCGATTTGGCCTTCGGCGGTGGCGAGGGTGATGAGGTGCATCCGTTCGAGCTCGTTGCGGATGTTGCGCCAGGTGTCGCCGACCGCCAGCTCCGCCACCCGCAACAGCAACAGCGCCAGCCAGCACAGCTGCACGTGGGCTTGGATGCGATCGTCCTTGTGGTGGAACACGGGCCGAAGGTTGATCTGGATGGTCTTGAGGTCACGCCAGCCCCGTTCGGCTTGGTAGAGGGCCTTGTAGGCGTCGGCGATGTCGTCGGGGGACAGGCTCTCATCGGCGGTGCGTAGCAGGTACTTGCCGTCGTAGTGGGCGTCGCGGCGTACCGCGCTGCGGTCGATGCGCAGCTTGCCCGCCGGCGTGGCCCGCAGGAACCGGTTGAACGCCGGCTTGGTCTTGAGTCGTCCCGCCAGCTCGGCGCGCGCCCGGGCCGCCAGCGCGTCGCTGCCGGCGATGTGGTCTTGGAGGCGGGCGACGATCTGGGTGCGGATCTCGGCGTCGCGGCGAGCCTCCTCAGGGTTGTGGCAGATGACGAACCGGTCACGGGCCACGCCGTCGTCGACCCGCACCTGCTTGACCCGCAGGTTGCCGGCCACGGTGTGGTAGCGGCCCTGACGGGCCAGCGCCGCCGCGGCTTCGACGGAGGCACCGCGCAGCTTCTCGCCCATGATGTAGCTGCCCCCGCCGCGCTGGAGGTAGCGGCGGTTCTCCGCCGAGGTGAAGCCCCGGTCCAGCACCCAGATCACCCGGTGCAGGTTCCAGGCCCGCAGGTCGTCTTTGACCGTGCGGATCAGCACCTGGTCGCTGGTGTCGCCGGGGAAGGTCCACAGCCGCACCGGGATCCCCTCGCGGGTGACCGCCATGCCGATCACGACCTGGGGCAGATCGGGCCGGTGGTCCTTGCTGTGACCCCAGGTCCGCACAGCCGCCTCGAGGGCCCGCCCGGTGTCGCCGGCATCGTCGAGGTCGGAGTCATCAACCAAGGCGTCGTCGGCGCGTTCGGTCTGCCAGAACGTCGAGGTGGTGTCGAAGAACAAGATGTCGACCTGCAGGTTCAACAGGTTCGCCACCGAGAAGAACACCGCCTCTTGCAGCTCACCGAGCGCGGCCAGCAAGAAGTCCATCGCCCGGTAGCAGGTGTCCTCGTCCACCTCGGCCAGTCCCTCGATGAACACCCGATGCTCCACCCACGAACACCCCGCCAGCTTCGACAACGGCTTGGGCGACAGCCGGTTGGCGACCATCGCGAAGATCGCTCGCTCGATGCCGTCGGCATCGCCTCGTCGGCCCCGACCCGTGTGCCGTGCGGCCACCGCCAGGATCTGGGCGCCGATCCCGAGCCGTTCCCACAACCGGTCTGCTACCCAGGCGGTGCCCATCGGCCGGGAGTCGAGGAGCTGCACCTCGCCGGCGCCGCCCGCCCCCACCGCGTCGGCGGGGTCCAGGAACCGGCTGATCGAGCGCACGAGGCGGGCCAGGCCGTCACGGTCGACCAGCTCGGCGCGACCGAAGTTGTGGATGATCTGGGCCTTGGGCATCCCGGTCTCCGGGTCGCGCGCGTTGTGGGCCAACGCCAGGTACGACACCTCGCTGCCGTCACGGTTGCGCCGCCGCGTCTCCCGCAAGTACATGTCTACGAGCTTACGACATCAACCCTCAATGATCCCGGATACCAGCAGCGAGTCGTGTGTCTACAGGTTTTCCGCTCTACAACACCCGCGCCAGCCTCTCACCAGGACAAACGCCGCGAGCACAGGCCGTTTGACTACGAATTCTGCGGAACTCCGGGAGTAGGCAGGACTGGTATGCGACCAGATCTGGACTCACTCCAGCGCTGGCGTTAGGGTCCGGGCGTGCCGAGGACGCCACCCGTCGACAACGATGCGCTGCTCCGCCGGCACGGTCTGCAGGTCACGGCCCAGCGACTGGCGGTGCTGCGGGCGGTGTCCGACCGGCCGCACAGCACCGCCGACGACATCGACAAGATCGTCCGGGCCGAGATCGGTGCGATCTCCCGTCAGGCCGTGTACGACGCCCTCGGTGCGCTCACCGACAAGGGCCTGCTGCGGCGGATCCAGCCGGCCGGGTCGTCGGCCCGCTACGAGGACCGGGTCGGCGACAACCACCACCATCTGATATGCCGCGACTGCGGCCGGATGGTCGATGTCGACTGTGCGGTCGGCGAGACCCCGTGTCTGACGGCCGCCAACGACTCGGGCTATGAGATCGACGAAGCCGAGGTCATCTACTGGGGCCGATGCCCCGACTGTGCCATCACCAGGAACCATCACGAGGAGAAGAACCGACGTGTCTGAGAGCGAAAACCCAGAGATCCCCGCCCCCACTCCCACCCCGCATCGGCCGATGTCGAACCAGGACTGGTGGCCGAACCAAATGGACCTGCGGGTGCTCCATCAGCACTCGCCCCTGTCCAACCCGATGGGTGAGGACTTCGACTACGCCGAGGAGTTCAAGACCCTCGACGTCGAGGCACTGAAGCAGGACATCTTCGAGGCGATGACGACGTCGCAGGAGTGGTGGCCGGCGGACTATGGCCACTACGGGCCGCTGTTCATCCGGATGGCGTGGCACGCCGCGGGCACGTACCGAATCGCCGACGGCCGGGGCGGCGGCGGCAGCGGAGCCCAGCGCTTCGCCCCCCTCAACAGCTGGCCCGACAACGTCAGCCTGGACAAGGCCCGCCGGTTGCTCTGGCCGGTAAAGCAGAAGTACGGGCGCAAGATCTCGTGGGCCGACCTGATCATCTTCACCGGCAACTGCGCCTATGAATCGATGGGGTTCAAGACGTTCGGCTTCGGCTTCGGGCGCGAGGACATCTGGGAACCCGACGAGATCTTCTGGGGCCCTGAAGACACCTGGCTCGGAGACGAGCGTTACACCGGCAACCGGGAGCTCACCGGACCGTTCGGCGCCGTGCAGATGGGCCTGATCTACGTGAACCCGGAGGGGCCCAACGGCAACCCGGATCCGCTGGCGTCGGCCCCGGACATTCGAGAGACGTTCCGCCGCATGGCGATGAACGACGAGGAGACGCTGGCGCTGATCATCGGGGGCCACACCGTCGGCAAGTGCCATGGCGCCGCCCCCGCCGAATACATCGGTCCCGAGCCCGAGGCTGCCCCGATCGAGGACCAGGGCTTGGGCTGGAAGAGCACGTTCGGCACCGGCAAGGGCGCCGACACGACCACCAGCGGGCTCGAGGGTGCCTGGACCAACGAGCCGACGAAATGGGACAACGGCTACCTCGACAACCTGTTCAAGTACGACTACGAGCTGACGAGGAGCCCCGCTGGCGCGCAGCAGTGGACGCCCACGAATCCTGAGGCCCAGGACACCGTGCCCGACGCTCATGACGCGTCGAAGCGACACGCCCCGATGATGCTGACGACGGACCTCGCGCTGAAGCTCGATCCTTCATTCGAGCCGATCGCCAGGCGCTTCTACGAGAACCCGGACGAGCTCGAGGACGCCTTCGGCAAGGCGTGGTACAAGCTGCTGCACCGCGACATGGGCCCGATCTCGCGCTACCTCGGCCCGTGGGTCCCGGAGCCGCAGCTGTGGCAGGACCCCGTTCCCGCCGTCGATCACGAGCTGGTCGAGGATGACGACATCGCCGCCCTCAAGGGCAAGCTGCTGGCATCGGGCCTGTCGATCTCCCAGCTCGTCGCCACGGCGTGGGCCGCGGCGGCGAGCTTCCGTGGCACGGACAAGCGGGGCGGGGCCAACGGGGCGCGGATCCGCCTGGCGCCCCAGAAGGACTGGGAGGCCAACGAGCCGAGCGAACTGGCCACGGCGCTGCAGGCCATCGGACAGGTCCAACAGGACTTCAACAGCGCCCAGTCCGGCGGCAAGAGGGTGTCGCTCGCCGATCTGATCGTCCTCGGCGGCTGTGCGGCCGTCGAGCAGGCGGCCAAGCAGGCCGGGCACGAGATCACGGTCCCGTTCTCGCCGGGCCGCACCGACGCCTCGCAAGAGCAGACCGACGTCGAATCGTTCGGCGTGCTCGAACCGACCGCAGACGGGTTCCGCAACTACCTCCGGGCGGGCGAGAAGCTCTCACCGGAGACTCTGCTGCTGGACCGGGCCACCATGTTGACGCTGACCGCTCCGGAGATGACCGTCCTCATCGGCGGCATGCGGGCGCTCAACGCCAACGTTGGGAAGTCCGAGCTCGGCGTCTTCACTGACCGCCCTGAGGCGCTGACCAACGACTTCTTCGTCAACCTGCTCGACATGGGCACGGAGTGGAAGCCATCCGTCTCCACGGAGAACGTGTACGAAGGACGGGATCGCGCCACCGGCGAGGCCAAGTGGACCGCCACCGCCGTCGACCTCGTCTTCGGTTACAACTCTCAGCTCCGAGCCCTCGCCGAGGTTTACGCGAGCGACGACTCGAAGGAGATGTTCGTGGGCGACTTCGTGGCGGCGTGGAACAAGGTGATGAACCTCGATCGGTTCGACCTGCGCTGATCGACACGCGGTTCGTCGAGCGCTATCGCGACGGCCTCCGGCGACACCTCGCAGAGCCCGACAGCGGGTTCGGCGAGGCCGCCGACCTCGGGCGCGGCGCGTTCGGCGACGGGATGTCGCTGTTCGAGCTCGTCGAGGCGCAGGGCGAGGCGCGGCGGGGGATCGCGCCCGCGACGGCCGCCGAGCTGGACGTGTGCGACCGCTTCTTCACGGCCGCCCTGGCTGGCTTCGAGGTCGCCCAGCGGGCCAACGTCGACGCCCAGCAGGAACGCGTGCGAGGGGAGCTCATGCGGCGCCTCACCAACGCCTACCTCGCCGTCACCGCGCCGAAGACGGCGGACGAGCGCTGCGCGGCGGCGTCGCGCCAGATCGAACTGCTGCTCGCCGCGCCAACCGCCCGCGTCGAGCTACTCGACCCCGACCCCGGGCCGGTCGACGCCGACGCGCCTGTGCTCACAGCACACCTGCCAGGCGGCGGGAGGATCGTCGTGATCGGGGCGCCGGGACGGGTCTGGAGCGAGGGGGACGAGGCGATCCTCCAGCAGCTCGCCGTGTTGGTCCACAGCCCGATCGTCGAGGCCCGACTGCTCGAGCTCACCGCCCGCCTCGAGCGCGTCGGGGCGCTGCTCGGCGAGGAGGCCGACCCACAGGCGATCGTCGATCGCATGCTCGCCGATGGGCTCGACCAGACAGGTGCGGTGTACGGCGCGATCCTCGCCCCAGACGCCCACGCTGAGCCCGACTCGCCGATCGCGATGGCCGCCCGGATCGGGACGCCGTTGTTCCTCTCCGACCACGCGTCGATCGTGGCCTGGGCAGACCGACACGGCCTGTCGGTCCCCGAGGCGTTCGGCCAGGCGTGGGCGGCCGTGCCGCTGCCGGACGGCGGTGCGTTGGGGATGCGGTTCGAGCAGCCGCAAGCGTTCGACCCCGCCCAACGATCCTTCCTCACCCAGGTCGGGCAACGGCTCGCCGCCGCCCTCGAGCGGGGGCGCGCCTTCGTCGCCGAGCGGGAGGCCCGTCACCAAGCGGAGTCGGCGGCCGCGCGCGTATCCCAACTCCACCAACTGGCCGTCGACTTGTCGGAAGCCACGACCCGGCGCGCCGTCGCCGCGTCGCTGCTCGACCACACGATGCGCACCGTCGGCGCGATCGGCGGCTTGGTCGCCGTGGCCACGGACGATCGCGACGACTTCGCCGTGCTCGCCGCCGTCGGCGCCGGCGGGCGCCGGACCAGCGACGGGATCGACGACCTCGCGGGGCTGGCGCGGCTCCTCACCGCGAGCGCGCCGCGGCCCGATCCGTTCGCCGCCTCGACGCTGCCCGCCGAGGCCTCGGCTGCGTTGCGTGCGCTCGGGGCGCAGACGGTCGCCATGTACACGTTGAGCGCGGCGCCTCGCGGCAGCGGTCGTCTCGTCGTGTGGTGGAGTGAGCTGGAGGCGCCGCCGTTCGATCGCGAGCAACTCGCGGCCGCCCGCGCCATGGCCGGACCGGCGCTGCGGCGCGCGGGGCGCTACGACCTGGAGCACGACATCTCGATCACCCTCCAACGCAGCCTGCTCACCGTGGCCGACGTCGAGATCCCCGGCATCGACTGGTCGGCCCGGTACCAATCGGGCAGCCGCGGCGTCGCCGGTGGCGACTGGTATGACGTGATCGCCCTCGACGGTGGACGCGTGGGCGTGGCGATCGGCGACATCGTCGGCAAGGGGGTCGACGCCGCCGCGGCGATGGGTCAGGTGCGCAGCGCCACGCGCGCCCTCGCCCGCCACGTCGACGATCCGGCCAAGCTGCTCGAGGCGCTCGGCGACTTCGCCTCGTCCACGGGACCGGGTCTGTACTCCTCGGCGGCGTTCTTCGTCATCGATCCCGTCTCCGGCGAGGTGGAGCACGCCGTCGCCGGGCACCCGCCGCCGGTCGTGCGCTCGGCGCGGCGGGGGACGTTCAGCGTGGAGACCGGTCGCGGCGCGTTGCTCGGCATCGAGGGACGTCGCGCCACGGCGACCCTGCAGCTCGACGCCGGCGATCTGCTCGTGCTCTACACCGACGGGCTCGTCGAACGGCGCCGCCGGCCCCTCGACGAGGGGCTCGCCCGCCTGCAGGCGACGGTCGCGACGGGCTCGATCGAACCGGCCCGCCTGTGCCAGCAGGTGATCGACGCCTGCGACGGGGCGTCGGACGACGTGGCGATCGTCGTCGTCAAGCTGCTCGGTCCCTGATCACGAATCGAGGATGTTGTCGGCCTTGCGGTCGATCCGCTCCTCCTGCTCCTTGGTCAGGTTGCCGGCCTTGCGCTGCTGGGCGGCCCGCGCCTTGGCGTTGCGGGCGTGGGGCTTGTCCGGCATCGGGTAGTTGCCCGACTCCTTCTTCGCCTGCTTCGTCCGTGCCTTCTCCGGGAGCCCGAAGTCCTTGGCCGGCAAGTTCTCCCGCTTCTTGCTCGAGAGGTCTGCCATGTCGCCTCCTTCGTCTGATCCCGACGGCCTACCCCGCCCTCTCGTGGCGACAACCGTCAGTGCGACACCGCCGGCACGACCACGACCGGACACGGCGGGTGGTGGACCAGGTGCAGCGCCGTCTCGTTGGTGATCGCGTCGGTCATGGCGTTGTGCGGTCGCTTGCCGACGACGATCAGGTCGGCGTGCTCGGCCTCCGCCGTCTCGATGACGGCACGAGCCTGGGGGTGATAGGCGACCCGGCTCTGGCACGACACGCCGTCGATGGCCAGGTCCGATTCGAGCCGGTGCTCGACGCTCTGGCGCAAGTTCTGCGGGTCGGCGACACCCATCAGCGGCGACACCGACAGTAGGACCTCGCTGAACTGGTCGGTCCCGACGACGGCGATGACCTCGTCTCCCGGGTGCACGTTGGCGGCACACCAGTACCGGGCGGCGTCGCCCTCGACGCTGCCATCTGCGCTGATCACGATCTTCATGACCTCATCATATCGTGACACGACATTGTCGAGGTCGAGACAGCCTCCCTCGCGAAACAGCCACGGGCGCGCTCAGCCTTCGCCGCGGCGGAGTCTGGCGATCCAGCCCGGCTGCTGCTCGTCGGCCCGCTGGACGGCGTGGCGGGCGCGCAGCAGGTCGGTGCGGGTG
The DNA here is from genome assembly GCA_963841465.1 of uncultured Acidimicrobiia bacterium. Lineage (GTDB taxonomy): Bacteria > Actinomycetota > Acidimicrobiia > Acidimicrobiales > Ilumatobacteraceae > JALZMG01. The sequence goes on from CAWJCQ010000003.1 coordinate 689,960, forward strand.
CAGATGCCGACGAGGCGGTCGCCGTCGATCACGGGCAGGTGGTCGACCTCCTCGTCGAGCATCGTCTGCAGTACGACGATCGCCCGGTCGTCCGGGCCCACGCTGATCGGCGTGGCGGCGAGGTCGTCGACGACGGAGGTGTCCCCGTTGGCGGTGAGCACGTCGGCGCGGCTGATGATGCCGACGCACCGGCCGGCGGCGTCGACGACCGGATAGGCGCTGTGGCCATGATCGAGGAAGCGCTCGACGGCCACCTCGAGCGGCGTGCCGGCGGGCAGCGTCTCGACGTCGGTGGACATGATCTCGCGCACGCGGGTGGTGGCCATCACGTCTGGCCGGTACTCGCCGGGCACGCTGACCGAGCGCCGGGCGAGCTTCTCGGTCATGATGCTCTCCCGCAGCAGCGCCCGGGCGATCATCTCGGCGAGGATCGTCGCCCCCATCAGCGGGAGCACCGAGTTGTAGTCGCGGGTCAGCTCGAACACGAACACGATCGCCGCGAACGGTGCCCGGGTGGCGGCGCCGAACGTGGCCGCCATCGCGACGAGGGCGAAGGCGTTGGGCGACACCGACGAGACGAATTCGTGGAGCCCCTGGCCGGCGAGGGCGCCGGCGCACGAGCTGATCAACATGATCGGGGCGAGTGTGCCGCCGGACGTGCCCGACGCCAGCGCCAGCCACCACATCACGAGCTTGCCGACGGCGAGGGTGGCCAGCGTCGCCACGGCGAGGCGGCCGGCCAGGGCGTCGTCGATCACGTCGTAGCCGACGCCGAGGGCGCGGGGCACGAGCAGGCCGATCGGCGCCCAGAGCAGTGCCCCGATGATCGGGTGACAGACCTCCGCCACGGGGAGCCGCCGGTAGGCGTGCTCGACGGCGAACAGGCCCTTGGCGATCAACGTCGCGAGGAGCCCGCACCCGATGCCGAGCAGCCCGAACCAGGGCAGCTGGGAGAGCCCGGCGAAGTCGTGGATCGGGACGGAGAACAGGGGACCCGACCCGAACAGGGCGGCGTGGACGGCGCCAGCGACGCTCGTGGCCACGACGAGTGGGACGAAGGCGCGGGTCGAGAACTCGAACAGCAGCAACTCGATGGCGAGCACGACGGCCGCCAGGGGAGTGCCGAACGTGGCGGCCATGCCGGCGGCGGCGCCGCTGGCGAGCAGCACCTTGCGCTCGTTGGACGACACGTGCAGCACCTGGCCGATCAGCGAGCCGAGGGCGCCGCCGGTCACGATGATCGGACCCTCGGCGCCGAAGGGCCCGCCGGTGCCGATCGCGATCGCTGCCGACAGCGGCTTGGCGATCGCCGTGCGTGGAGCGATCCGGCTCTGGCGGGTGAGCACCGCTTCCATCGCCTCGGGGATGCCATGGCCGCGGATCACCGGCGCCCAGATCGCCAGCGACGTCACGACGGCGCCGCCAGCCACCGCCGCCACGACCGTCCACACGCTCGGGTCGAGGTCGGCGAAGTCGGGCGAGTCCCAGCCCCAGCGGTGGAACAGGAACAGGTTGGTGAACAGCCTGATCAGGTGGAGCAGCACCCACGCCCCGCCGCCGGCACCCGCGCCGAGGACGGCGGCGAGCAGGGCCAGGCGCAGATGGGGGATGCGGGAGAGCAGACGGCGGACCACGACAGATATATCGTAGTACGAGATGACTGGGACCCGGCGGGTCCGGTCAGGGGCGTCAGGGCGTCAGAACGGACGCGTGTACCGGCGGCGTGCGGGTGGCCCACGGGCGGGCGGCCTCGAGCTGGCCGGCCAGCCGGAACAGCGTCGCCTCGTCACCGAAGCGTCCGAGGACGTGGACCCCGATCGGCATGCCCTCATCGTTCCACCACAGCGGCACCGACATCGCCGGGTTCCCCGTCATGTTGGCGATCACACCGGCGTAGCGGACGGTCCGACCGCCTCGTTCGAGCGCGCGCAGTGGTTCGTCGTCGGTCGAGGTGATCGCCCCGATCGGGGCTGGCGGCTCCGACAGCGTCGGCGTCAAGAAGGCGTCGACCCCGTCGGGAGGGCCCGACAGGAACGCCGCGACCCGGCGGCTGAAGGCCTGGGTGTCCTCGATCGCCAGCAGGTACTCCGCAGCGGTGACCCCGCGGCCGGCCTCCCAGAAGGCACGCGTCAGCGGTTCGAGCTCATCCGGACCCGGCTCACGGCCGAGGTGCCGGACCCAGTAGCCGACGATCCACGCCGTCGCCGCGTTGAACACCGTGCCGATGGCCGCGCCCACCGCCGGTGTCAACGCCGGCATGGTGGCCTCGACGATGTCGTGGCCGAGCGCGGCCAGCAGCGCCGCGGCGTCCTCGACGGCGGCGACGCAGTCGGGATGCCCCAGATCACCCTCGGGCGTGCGCGCCGTCCACGCGATCCGCAGCCTGCCGGGTTCCCGGCCGACCTCGTCGGCGAACGGTCGCTCGACGGGCGGCGCGGGATACGGGTCGCCGGGCATCGGCCCGGCCTCGACGTCGAGCAGCGCGGCGCTGTCGCGCACCGTGCGCGTGACGGCGTGCTCGACCGCCCAGCCGCTGATGGCGTCGCCGTACTCCGGGCCGAGCGGCACCCGCGCCCTGGTTGGCTTCAAGCCGAACACGCCGCCCGCCGAGGCGGGGTAGCGGATCGAGCCGCCGAGGTCGTTGGCGTGGGCCATCGGCACCATGCCGGACGCCACCGCCGCCACCGACCCGCCGCTCGAACCGCTGGTCGACCGGTCGAGATCCCACGGGTTGCGGGTCGGGCCGTGGAGCAGCGGCTCGCACGCCGGCGCCATGCCGAACTCCGGCGAGTTGGTCCGACCGACCACGATCAGCCCTGCCCGCGCCAGGCGTGAGGCGAGCTCGCTCGTGTACCGCGAGATGTTGCCGCGCAGGAACCGGGATCCCTCTGTGAACGGGGTGCCCTCGACCTCGACGATGAGGTCTTTGATGAGGTACGGCACCCCGCCGAACCGGCCCTGCGGACCTCGTGCTGCCGCTGCTAACGCGGCATCGAACGATCGCGTCACCACGGCGTTGAGCTGGGGGTTCAACGCCTCGATCCGTTCGATCGCCGCGATCACCAGCTCCGTGGGCGTCGCCTCGCCGCGGCGGATCAGCTCCGCTCGGGCGACGGCGTCGAGGTCGGAGATGTCGTCGCTCGGCACGCGGGGAACGTTAGGCGAGTCGATCTCCACGAGAACTCGACGTCGTCTCCATGCGTATCAGGCGGTGACCGAGTTGAGTCTCGATGGAGCAGGACATGAGGGAGGCGGGAATGCGGGTCGTGTTCGTCGGCGGCGGCATCGCCGGGCTGTGCGGCGCCATGTTGCTGGCCAGGGATGGTCACCAGGTCACCGTGCTCGAGCGCGACGCCGACCGTCCTGGTCGGCCATCGGCGGCATGGGACACGTGGCAACGGCGGGGCGTCGGGCAGTTCCACCTGCCGCACGGGTTCCTGCCACGGTTCCGGATTGAGATGGAGCGCGAGCTCCCGGAGGTGATCCCCGCCCTCGAGGCGGCGGGAGCGCTGCGTTTCAACCGCGTCACCGCCCTGCCAGCGGCCATCAACCACGGCGTCTGGGCCGGCGACGAACGCTTCGACATGGTCACCGGTCGACGCCCGCTCGTGGAGTCCGTGCTCGCCGGGCTGACCGGCCGTGAGCTCGGGGTGGAGATCCGCCGCGGCGTGGCCGTGCGGGGGCTGATGGCCGACACCGACGGTGCGATCCCGCACGTGCGCGGACTGGTGACCGACGCCGGCGAGCAGATCCCCGCCGACCTCGTGGTCGACGCCGGCGGCCGCCGCTCGGCGCTGCCGGACTGGCTCGAAGCGATCAGCGCGGCGCGGCCGATCGAGCGTCGTGCCGACGGCGGCTTCGTCTACTACGCCCGTCACTTCCGGGCCGCCGACGGCTCGATGCCGCAGATGCTGGCACCGCCGCTCCAGCACTACCGCACGGTGTCGATCGCCACGCTGCCCGCCGACAGCGGGTGGTGGTCGGTCGTGCTGTTCACACGTGCCGACGATCGGGCGATGCGCCCGGCACGCGATATCGACACGTGGACGCGCATCGTGCGGTCGTACCCGCTGGCAGCCCACTGGACCGACGCCGAGGCGGTGACCGGCGTCGACGTGATGGCCAAGATCGAGGACCGCGTTCGTCGCTACGTCGTCGACGGAGCGCCGGTGGCCACCGGGGTCGTCGCCGTCGGCGACGCCTCGTCGTGCACCAGCCCGTCGGTCGGACGGGGGGCCTCGATCGCACTGCTCCACGCGGCCGCGCTGCGCGACCTGCTGCGCTGCGCCGGCGGGCTCGACCACCGCGAGCTGGTCACCGCGTTCGACGAGGTGACGACCCGCGACATCGGCCCGCTCGTGGAGGACACGCTCTCGATCGACCGTCACCGCCTCGCCCAGATGGCCGCCGAGCTGGCCGGCCAGCCCTACGAACCCGCTGACCGGGACTTCCGCTACATGCGCGCCCTCATCGGCGGCGCTGGGCGAGATCCGGTGCTGGTGCGGGCGACGATGTCGATCGTCGGCCTGCTGGAGCGGTGGGTTGACGTCGCGGCGCGACCGGACATCGTCAAGCGCGCCCGGCTGCTCCCCCCGCCGACGCCGCTGCCGGGGCCCGACCGCGACGAGCTGCTTGATCTCGTCGTTGGCGATCGCCGCGCCGCCTCCTGAGCCGCCGTACTTCCATCTGGGCGGGGATCGTCCCGGAATCCGGGAGAGATCCCGCCCAGAAGGGCTGCTGGGACGAATCCCACCCAGATCTTGGGACGGTATGTGACGCCCGCCAACCGTCTTGCGCTGCGCGCCCCGGGCGGCGAAGGATTGCCCGCCGTGACCCGCCGTGGCTGGATCCTGTTCGCGTGGATGGGGGTCATCTGGGGTGTCCCGTACCTGTTCATCAAGGTGGCCGTCGAGCACATGGCCCCTCCCGTGGTGGTGTTCGGCCGGACGTCGATCGCCATCGTGCCGTTGCTCGTCGTCGCCGTCAGGGCTGGCGCGATCCGCCCGGCGCTGGCCCGGTGGCGCCCGCTGCTGGCGTTCGCCGGGCTGGAGATGGCGATGCCGTGGCTGTTGCTGACAGACGCCGAGCGTCACCTGCCGTCGGGACTCACCGGCCTGCTGATCGCCTGCGTGCCGATCGCCGGCGCGGTGGCCGCTTACGCCCTCGGTGAGCGCGGCGCGTCTGGCGCCCCAGCGGGTGATCGGCATCGTGCTCGGCCTCGGCGGGGTCGCCTTCCTCGTCGCCGCCGACCTCGGCGGGGAGGCGCCGTGGTGGAGCATCGCCGAGGTGCTCATCGTGTGCGTGGCCTACGCCACCGCACCGTTCATCGTCGCCCGCCGTCTCGCCGACGTACCCGACATCGGCGTCGTCGCCGTCGCCCTCACCGCGGTCGCCGTCGCCTACGCGCCGATCGCCTGGTTCACCCGTCCCGACACGGCACCGCCGGCGCGGGCGTGGCTCGCCGTGGTGGCCCTCGGGTTGCTGTGCACGGCGATCGCCTTCGTCGTGTTCTTCCGCCTGATCCGGGCGATCGGCCCGGCACGGGCCACGCTGATCACCTTCGTCAACCCGGCGGTGGCGGTGATCGTCGGGGCGATCGTGCTCGACGAGGAGATCACCGTCGCCACGCTCGTCGGGTTCGTGCTGATCCTCGCCGGATGCTGGTTGGCGACCAGCCACCGGCCCGGTGAGATCGTCACGCCGGCGATGGCCACCGAGGAGACCTGGGTGTGAGCTTGAAGTGGTCGTCGATCCACATGAGCTCGTTGACGAAGACGGCTCGGCCGGCGCGGCCGGGCAGACGCCCGTGGTGCACGAGGAACGTGGTGGCGCCGTCGGGAGATGTGCGCAGCACAAATGGATCGCCGTGATCGACGCCGTCGAGAGCGAGCACCGGCCTGCCATCGGCGCGCCGACTGTCGCCCATGGCGTCGCCGGTACCCGCCGGCGGGACCGTGCAATCTGGAAGGGACCGTGGAAGTGATCGACTTCGATCCGTTCGGTCCGCCATTCGTCGATGACCCGTATCCACAGTTCATCGACCACGTGCGGCGCCATCCGGTGTTCTACGCCGAGACGCTCGGCTGCTGTGTCGTGTCCCGGCACGACGACTGCCGGCGGGTGCTTCGCGACTACGCCGCGTTCTCGGCGAGCAATGCGCTCGCCCCCTGACGGTGCCGTGCCCGGCGGCGGCGTGCCGCGCTGGCCGAGGGAGGGTTCCGGTCGATTCCCATCCTCACCAACGTCGATCCGCCGGCGCACACGCGCACGCGGCGCATCGCCCAGGCGGCGTTCACGCCTCGGCGAGTCGCGGAGATGGCTGATGTGGTACGTGGCCTCGTGCGCGAGTACCTGGTGAGTCATCGCCTCGCCGGGCGATCCGACATCGTCGCTGACCTGACGTGGGAACTGCCGGCGCTGGTGCTGTTCAAGATCCTCGGCGTGCCGGCGTCGGACATCGGCGAGGTCAAGGAAGGCGCCAAGACGAGGCTGCGGTTGGAGGATCGTCGGGCCACGGGCGTGACGACTTCACGTCGGATCTCGTCCACACGCCCAACGAGTCGGGCCGACCGCTCACGCAGCAAGAGGTGGCGACGATCCTGTTCGGGCTGCTGCTCGCGGGTCACGAGACGACGACCAACCTGCTCGGGAACGGCCTGCGCCGCTTCCTCCAGCGTCGTGAGCGTTGGGACGCGCCCTGCGCCGAGCCGGTCCTCGTCGGGAACGCCGTCGAGGAGGTGCTGCGCTACGACTCGTCGGTGATCCACTGGCGCCGGCGCGCCGTGCGTGACGTCGAGTTGAGCGGCACCACCATCCCCGCCGGTGCCGACGTGCTCGTGGCGATCGGCGCCGCCAATCGAGACCCCGCCGTGTTCGACCAGCCTGACGTCTTCGACCTCCGCCGAACAAACGCCCGTGACCACCTCTCGTTCGGGTTCGGGCCGCACGTGTGCCTCGGAGCACCGCTCGCCAGGCTCGAGGCCAAGGTCGTCTTCGAAGAGCTGATCGCCCGGCAGCCCGACCTGCGCCTGGTGGGCGACCAGCGATTCGAGTTCGCCCCGATCATCGGCTTCCGCGGACCTACCTCGCTCTGGGTCGAAGCCTGATCTCGGTCACCCGGCGGCCCGCCCGGCGAACTGGCGGGCGCCGGTGTCGAGGACCCAGTCGTGGCCGCGCCGCACGAACGGCCGGGCGATCCCGGCGACGATCCCGAACAGCGGGCTGCTGGGCGCCAGGCTCGACCTCAGCCGCACCGCGCTCCCGTCGCCATCGGCGGCCACCTCGACGCGGGCGGTCCCGGCGATGTCGCCGTGCACCGTCGCCGCCACCAGCGACGGTGCCACCACCTCGTCGAGGCTGATCGTGAAGCGCATGGTGTACGGCAGCGGCGGGCGCACCGCGCAGCGCCAGACCGCGCCGGCGATCAGGCCATCCGCGTCGAAGGTGGTCAGCCACGGCCACCATCGCTGGTAGTCCGACGTCTCGGCGATCGCCGCCCACAGCGCATCCGGCACCACCGCGAACCGGTACCGGCGATCGGAGACCAGCTCCACGACGTCAGGCCGCGGCGGCGGCGGCGAAGAAGGCGTTGGTGTGGTTGACCAGCGCCTTGGGGCTGATCGCCCCGGCGACGTTGGTCGACAGCTCGACGACGAACGCCGAGGAGTTGAGGATCGTGCTGTTCATGTACTGCGTGGCGTTGCCCGTGCAGTATCCCGTCGGCGAGCACGAGACGGTGGTGACGGAGTACCCGGCGGGCTGGGCATAGGCGGTCAGCACGGCCGGGCTGGCGACGCCGTGCAGCACCGCCCGGTCGACGGTGTAGAGCGGCCCGTGGTACCAGACGGTCATGTGCGGCTTGATCTCGCCGACGAAGGTGGCGACCGCTTGCGACTCCGGCTGGTCCATCGGCGCCGACCCCGAGCAGTATCGCGGCGCCGCCGCGCAGTTGGTCTGCTGCCAGTCCGGCAGGAAGTTGCGGTTGAGGTCGACGCCGCTGCCGTTGACGTGGGAGTTGGCGGCGTCACCGTCGGGGTTGACGGTCGGGATCACCCAGACGTCGAAGCCGGCGGGGATGGGTGCGGTGTCGCGGATGTACTCGGCGATCTCGATCCCGGCGTGCTCGTCGCCGTGGATCTGCCCGACCGCCAGCACCGGGACACCGCTCCCGGCGCCGACCCGGTAGGCGACGATCGGGCGGCCCTGCACGCTTGTGCCGATCTGGCGCTGCTCGATGACTCGTGGCGCCACCGGTACCGGCGTGCACGCCGGCTCGCACTGGGCGAGGAGCATCGGCACGATCGCCAACGCTGCGGCGAGACGGCGGGTGGCCCGCGGGGACGCGCCGTGCAGTCGACTGAGGATGGTCACCGGTTGCTCCTCCGAGATCGGCCGCCCCGTCGAAACCGTAGGCCACGCCCGGCACGGCGACCTAGATTTGCCGGTGGCCCTGCCGCCCTAGCGTGTGGGGTGAGGGAGCCGCGATGTCCCCGCTGCGCCGCCATGTAGCGGGGACTGCGCGTCCTGCTCCGCCCGTCAGGGACTTCAGCGGGTGACGGCCGTCGACCATGCCCATGAACGGCGGGTGGATCGAGTAGCCCAGCAGCGCCTGCAGTTGCGGCGGGAACGACGCCGCCGCCGCACCGACGGCCAGGATCATGTTCTCCTGCTGGCGGGCCCACGGCTGGCAGTACTGCGGGGTGACCGCCAGGCGCGGCCGGTCGGTGGTGTTGGCGCCGCCGCGGTGCCACAGGGTCCCGCTGAAAACCATCACCGAGCCGGCCGGCATCTCGATCGGCACCGAGCGCGACGTCGGCGGGCGGCCGCTCCTCGCCCCAGCGGTGGCTGCCCGGGATCACCTCGGTGGCGCCGTTGGCAGCAATGAACTCGTCGATCGCCCAGATCGAGCTGATGCTGACCGGGGGTCGGGGACGGGGCAGCTTGTAGAAGGGGTCGTCGAAGTGGATGTCCTGGGCCGTCTCGCCGGGCAGCAGGTTGATCGCCAGGTTGGCGGTGAGCAGGTAGCCGGGGAGCAGCAGGCTGTCGAGCATCGCCGTCACCCGCGGGTGCAGCACCAGCGCCGCCTCCGACGGCGCCTTGGCGAGCAGGCCATAGACGCGGTTGGTTGAGAACCCCTCGAAGTCGTTGCGCCCGCGATAGGCGCCGTCCCCGCCGTCGAGGTACGGCGCCAGCTCGGCGCGGATCGGGTCGAGCACGTCGGGTCCGACGGCCCGCTCGATGACCACGTACCCGTCGCGCTCGAAGGCATCGAGGTCGGCCGCGGTGCCCATCACACTGCTCCTCACACCACCTCGGCGGCGGCGCCGACGAACTGCGAGTTGTAGAGCCGGGCGTAGGCACCATCGGCGGCGAGCAGCTGGTTGTGGTTGCCCTGCTCGACGATCTGGCCGTGCTCCATGACGAGGATGATGTCAGCTCCGCGGATCGTGGACAGGCGGTGGGCGATCACGAAGCTGGTGCGGTTCACGCGCAGCGCGTTCATCGCCTCCTGGATCTGCACCTCGGTGCGGGTGTCGACCGAGCTGGTGGCCTCGTCGAGGATGAGGATCGCCGGGTGGGCGAGGAAGGCGCGGGCGATCGTCAGCAGCTGCTTCTGGCCGGCGCTGATGTTGTCGCCTTCCTCGTTGATCAGCGTGTCGTAGCCGTCGGGCAGGTTGTGAACGAAGCGGTCGACGTAGGTGGCCCTGGCGGCGGCGCGGATCTCGGCGTCGGTGGCGCCGGGGCGGCCGTAGGCGATGTTGTCGCGGATCGTGCCGCCGAACAGCCATGTGTCCTGGAGCACCATCCCGATGCTCGAGCGCAGCTGGCGGCGGTTCATCGTGGCGATGTCCTGGCCGTCGAGCGTGATCCGCCCGCCGTCGAGCTCGTAGAACCGCATGATCAGGTTGACCAGCGTGGTCTTGCCGGCACCGGTGGGCCCGACGATCGCCACCGTCTGGCCGGGCTCAGCGACCAGGTCGAGGTGCTCGATGAGGCGGACGTCGGGGGCATAGGAGAAGGTGACGTCTTCGAAGGCGACCCGCCCGCGCAACGGCGCGACGGCCGTCGGCATCGGTGGGTCGGATGACTGCTCCTCGGTGTCGAGCAGCTCGAGCACCCGCTCCAGCGAGGCGATGCCGGACTGGAACACGTTCATCATCGACGCCAGTTGGGTCAGCGGCATCGAGAAGTTTCGGGCGTACTGAATGAACGCCTGCACGTCGCCGACCGTGATCGCCCCGCTCGTGACGCGCAGCCCGCCGACGACGGCGACGAGCACGTACTGCACGTTGCCGAGGAACATCGTCAGCGGCTGCATCAGGCTGGACATGAACTGGGCGCCGAAGGACGACTCGTAGAGCACGTCGTTGGTCCCGGAGAAGCGCTGCTCGACGTCGCGCTGGCGGCCGAACGCCTTGACCACGGCGTGACCGGTGAAGGCCTCCTCGATCTGGGCGTTGAGCTCGCCGGTGCTGGACCACTGGCGGAGGTACTTCGGGCGCGCCCTGGCCGCCACCTTGCGCATCCCGAAGACGGAGATCGGCACGGTGGTCAGCGCGACCAGCGCCAGGATCGGTGAGATCGTGAACATCATCACGGTGACGCCGATCAACAGCAGCACCGACGTCAGCATCTGGCTCAGCGTCTGCTGCAGGCTCTGGGCCAGGTTGTCGAGGTCGTTGGTGACCCTGCTGAGCAGGTCGCCGCGGGCCTCGTGGTCGATGTAGCTCAGCGGCAGGGCGTGGATCTTGGCCTCGGCGAGCTGGCGCAGGTGGAACATCGTGCGCTGGACGAGGCCGGTGACGATCCACGCGCTGCAGATCTGCAGGGCGGCGGCGCAGGCGTAGAGCACGATGGCGGTGATCAGCGTGCGGTGGAGGGCGCCGAAGTCGATGCCCTCGCCGCCGAACGTGCCGCGGATGATGATGTCCGTGCCGTGGCCGAGGATGCGCGGCCCGATCACGTTGAGCACGACGCTGGTGACCGCGCAGAGGGCGATCAGGGCGAGCTTGGCGCGTTCCCGGCCGAGGACCTGGAACAGCCGCCGCACCGCCTCGCCGAACTTCGCGGAGCGCTCCATCGGCACGGCGCCGGCGTTCCAGCGGCTCTGGCTGGTGCTGGTGCTGGCGGCACGGACGAGGTCCTTGGTGTCCCCGCCATCCGGTTCGGTGTCGGCGATCCCGTTGCCGTTGCCGTCGCCGCTCACGCCGCGCTCTCCCGCTCACCGATCTGCGACTGCACGATCTCGGCATAGGTCGGGTTGGTCTCGAGCAGCTCCTCGTGGGTGCCCCGCCCGATCAGCTCGCCGTCCTCGAGGACGAGGATCTCGTCGGCCGACGTGATCGTCGACACCCGCTGGGCGACGATGACGACCGCGGCGTCGGCGGTGTGCGGGCGCAGCGCCATCCGCAGCCGTGCGTCGGTGGCCAGGTCGAGGGCGGAGAACGAGTCGTCGAAGAGGTAGATCTCGGGCTTGCGGACCAGCGCCCGGGCGATCGACAAGCGCTGCCGCTGCCCACCCGAGACGTTGGTGCCGCCCTGCTCGATGCGCGCCTCCAGGCCGCCCGGCATCGCGCTCACGAAGCCGGCGGCCTGGGCGATGCGCAGCGCCTCCCACATCTCCTCCTCGGTGGCGTCGGGCTTGCCGAAGCGGAGGTTGCTGGCGACGGTGCCGCTGAACAGGTACGGGCGCTGCGGCACGAGGCCGATGCGATCGCACAGCACCTCCGGCGCGAGGTCGCGCACGTCCACGCCGTCGACCAGCACCGCCCCGCTGGTGGCGTCGAACAGCCGTGGGACGAGCCCGATCAGCGTCGTCTTGCCGGCGCCGGTGCTGCCGACGACGGCGGTCGTGCGCCCGGCGGTGGTGGTGAACGAGATGTCGTTGAGCACCGCCTGCTCGGCGCCCGGGTAGTGGAACCCGACGCCGCGCAGCTCCAGCGTCCCGCGCTGGCGCAGCTCACGCACCGGGTCCGCCGGCGGCACCACCGACGACTCGGTGTGGAGCACCTCCTGGATCCGCGCTCCGGCGACGGCGGCGCGGGGGATCATCGACAGCGTGAACGTCAGCAGGACGACCGACATCAGGATCTGGATGAGGTAGCTCAGGTAGGCCACGAGCGAGCCGACCTCCAGATCGCCGCTGCTGATCCGGTTGGCGCCGATCCACAGCACGGCGACGCTCGACATGTTGATCAGCAGGTTGATGGTGGGAAACATCATCGTCATCAGCCGGCCGCCCGTGAGCGCCGCTGACGTGAGGTCCTCGTTGGCCCGTTCGAACCGCGCCGTCTCCTCCGGCTCGCGCACGAACGCCCGCACGACGCGCAGGCCAGTGATCTGCTCGCGCAGGACTCGGTTGATCCGGTCGATGCAGTCCTGCATCTTGCGGAACGTCGGCACCATCTGCACGACGATCACGCCGAGCACGATCGCCGCGACGGGCATCGCCACGACCAGGATGACCGACAGCCCGATGTCCTGGCGCACGGCGAAGATCACACCGACGACGAGCGTGATCGGCGCCGCCGCCGCCATCGTTGCCGCCATCACGACGAACAGCTGGACCTGTTGCACATCGTTGGTGATCCGGGTGATCAGCGACGGCGCGCCGAACGTCCCGACCTCGCGAGCCGAGTAGCCGGTGACCTGGTGGAACAGCGAGCCGCGGACGTCACGACCGAAGCCCATCGCGACGCGCGCCCCGCAGTAGACAGCGCCAATCTGGAAGGCACCCTGGATCAGCGCCACGCCGAGCATGAGCAGGCCGTTGTCGCGGATGTAGGCGTTGTCCTTGAGCAGCACGCCCTTGTCGATGATGTCGGCGTTGAGCCCGGGCAGCGTGAGCGCGGCCGCGACCTGGACCGCCTGGAGGACGAAGGTCAGCCCGATCAGGCGGCGGTAGGGCCGAAGGTGGGTCTTCAGCAGCGTGCTCAGCACCGGCCGGCCTCCCGGCTGACCCCGTGCAGGAACAGGGCGGCGATTCGCTCTGGCGGCAGCAGCTCGCTGGACATCATCGGGTGGCTGGTCGACATCGTGAGCGCGGCCAGCCACCGGGCCGCCGCCGCCGGCGCCACCGTGATCGCGTCGCTGTTGGCCTCGAACAGCGCGACCAGGCCGGGCCGGTCGGGGAGCGGGCCCTTGCGGTGGTGACGCGGCCCGACGCTGGCCATCAGCCGGGCCATGTCGAGCGTGCGCCGCTGGAGGATCCGCACCGCCTCCGTCACCGCCTGCTCGAACGGGACGTCGAGGTCGATCGCGGCAAAAGCCTGCTCCAGACGGGTCGGGTCGGCGGCGTGCGCGACCACCGCCCCGATCAGCTCGTCCTTGTCGGCGAAGACACGGAAGATCGTGCCCTCGGCGATGCCGGCCGCCTCGGCGACCTGGCGGGTGGTGACCATCTCGCCGTGCTCGAGCAGCAACGGCAGCATCGAGTCGATGATCATCGCCCGCCGCTCATCGGGCGGTAGGGATTCGGCTCGGCGCCCCCTGCTGGCCCGACGGGTGGTTCGGACGGTCGCGGTCACGTCGCCCGACCCTACATGAGTGCGCGCTCACTCACATCAAGTATCAGCCTCGATGCCGAAGGGTCTGAACCAGTGACCACCAAGGAGGGATCACATGGCCGAACCACTGCTGCTCTTCCCGAGCCCCAACACACCCGACCTCGGATGCTTCGTGCGCCGCAAGCACGGGCTGGAGACGGCTGACGACTTCCGCAACATCCACGTCGACCTCAACCCGTCGATCGACTTCCACCCCCAATTCCACCAGGTCTACTTCCGGGTCTCGTGTGGTGAGGCGGCGTTCTTCCAGCGCTGCCTCGTCTACATGCGAACGGACCTGACCATCCCCGGCCCCCAGTTGCCGGCCTTCCCGCCCGACTTCGTGCTCGGCGGCGACTTCACGCCCCACCCGTCGGACTGGCAGAAGTTCCCGACCCAGGGCGGTGAGCGCTTCTACTTCTTCATCGGTCAGCACCGCAACCCGCAGGAGTCGACCTGGCGGGCCGACGCGCTCACCGGCCACAGCTACGACATCTACGAGAACGGCACCCTGAGCATCGTCCACTACGACGACACGGGCGGGGACCGGGACCTCGACGACCTCGTCCTCGAGGTCGCTGTCGTCGGGCGTCAGCCGTGGGTCAACCTGCCTCAGGCGATCGACCAGGACGAGGTCAACGCCGAGGTTGCCAAGGTGCTGCCCCGGCTCCGCGAGCGCATCCACCAGTCGGACGCGGCCTAACCGACCCGAACTGTGAGTTGACACGGCGGATCTCCGCCAACAGGACTCACCGTTCCGGTCCCCAGTCAGTGTGCGCGGCGATCTGTGAGCTGCAACGGCGGCGTCCGCCGGGACAACTCACAGTTCGCTGTGACACCGCCGCGGACCGCCGTGTCCGCATCCGTCACCGCGCGAGCTTCGCATGTACGTTGCGCAATCTGGACGAGAGCCTGCTGCGCCAGCTGTACGCGACCCCGCCGACGGAGTTCGTCGCTGCCCGCAACGAGCTGGTGAAGGCGTTGCGGCGGGACAAGCGTCGAGACGAGGCGAACGCGCTCGCCGCCCTGCGCCGGCCCGGGTGGGACGACTGGGCGCTGAACGCCGTCACCGCCTCCGATGCCGACGTCGTGGCTGGCTTCGCCCAAGCCGCCGCCGACGTGCGCGCCGCCCAATCAGCGGCGATCGAGGGACGAGACGGTCCCGACATCCGCCTCGCGCTTCGCGAGCTGCGTGATCGCAGCGCCGACCTGGTGCGCGGGGCCGAGGCCGCGCTGGCCGGCATCGGACGTGAGCCGGGGGCCGGCGAGCTCAACGCCCGGCTCTCGCAGATCGCGGCGAGCGACGTCGCCGTGGCTCAGCTCCGGGCCGGCGTGCTCGGGTCCGGCGACACCGCACCGGACGACCTCTTCGCCGACCTCCGCCCGGCGCCGACGCCAGCGCGCCGATCAGCGGCGGGCGGACGCGAAGCCGCCACCCCATCGCCCCCCGCCCGGCCGAAAAAGGCGGCGGAGCCCCTGCCACACGACGTCGCGGATCGGGAGGAACTGGTTCGGCGCAAGGAGGCGCTGGTCGATGCCAACAGGGTCCACGCCGCGGCGGTGAAGGCGCGCCATCGCGCCGCCGGCGAGGTCGACAAGGCGATGACGGCCGTCGAGCGGGCCCGCGCCGCGCTCGGCGTCACCGAGGCCGCGCTCGCCGCCGCGCGCGCCGAGCTCGAGCAGGCCGACGCCGACGAGGCGGAGGCCGAAGCCTCGGTCGACGCCGCCCGCACCGCGATGGGTTCGTATTGATGAGACAGCACGCCGAATCGGCCGTAGCGTTGGGCGGTGATGTGGCGGAACATCGACGGGCGGTTGTTGCGACGCGGCGGGCTTGTCGCCGCGGCGATGGTGGTCGCGGGTTGCTCGGGCTCCTCGGGCGCGGAGCCGACGACGACCACCCGGCCACCTCCGTCGTCGACCACGATTGCAGCGACGACCACGCCGTCGACCACGTCGGCGCCCGTCCCCCGGGCTGCCGCGCCGGCCCCGGCGGGCTCGTTCAGCGAGGACTTCGCCGACCCTGAGGCGTTCGCCACCCGCTTCGACCACGGCTGGTCGGGCTTGGATCCAGCGACGTTAGACGCATCTGCGGACGCGTTCGTGGGGTGGAAGGGCGACCACGACATCAACTGCGGCAAGCCGGCCGAGACGTACCGGTCAATCAAGATCACCCCAGGCCTCGCCGGCAAGCAGGCCGTGTGGTACCAGTGCGCGCCGAGCGGCGACCCGGCCAAGGCCCACCTCATGACCTCTGTGCAAACACGTGGCTACAACATCGCCTGGTTCACGCCGAAGCAGATGTTCACCGATGTCACGAAGGTGTGCTGGTCGCAGAACCTCACCGACCTCGGCGGCGGCAAGTGGACGCAGATGGTCATCGAGCCGGTCGCCCAGGTGGCTGCGCAGAAGGGCGACATGGGTCTCGTCGACCCCGACTTCTGGGGCGACCCCAAGGGTCCCGGCGACGGGCTGATCCCCGACCCCGCGTTCGAGAACGTGGGCGTCCGCTTCTTCCGCGGCGGGTTCCAGCTCTGGGACTCCAAGGGCTGGGTCCAAGGCGACGGCGCGGCGATCACCCAGCTCCTCGAGGGATTCGAAGACAAAGCGGCGCGCTTCGAGCTGTGCGCGGCGGACAACGGCGACGGCACGGTGACCCTGACGATGGACCGGCCCGACGGCGCCATGAGTGCCACCGCACCGGCGGCATTCCCGAAAGGTCAGGTGCGAGTGGTCTTCGAGGATGACTCGTACAACCCCGACAAGCACTTCAACGCCGCCGAGCTGCCGCCCGACGACGACCACCTCACCTGGCACTGGGACGACATCGAAATCACCGCAGGATGATCAGCCGACCACCTCGCGCAGCTTCGTGTGCAAGGCGTCCAGCTCGCCGCACATGGCGTCGACGCTGCGGGTGCCGGACTGGAAGATCGCCGTGGCGTTGATCGCCAGCCACCCGAAGCCGTGGGCGCGGATCTCCTCGGCTCGCCGGACCACCCGGTCGTGGTCCTGGTAGAAGGACTTGCCGCCCTGATCGTTGGGCGGCGGGGCGAGCATCGCCTGCAGCCCGATCGAGTCGGGGTCGCGGCCGGCCGCGGCGGCGTGGCGGCGGATCTCGTCGATCATCGCCCGCGTCGCCGCGGCGTCCTTGGTGACCGTGCCCATCCAGCCGTCGCCGAGCGTCCCGGCCCGTCGCCGCGCCGCCGTCCCAATGCCGCCGACCCACACCGGGAGGCGGGCGCCCTGCGGCGGCTTCGGCTCCATCGCGATCGCGTCGGCGTCGAAGCGCTCGCCACGCGCCTCGATCCGCTCTTTGCCCCAACACGCCCGCAGCAGCTCGATCGCCTCGTCCATCACGGCCCCGCGGCGGGAGAAGTCCTCGCCGAGTGACTGGTACTCGACCTCCTGCCAGCCGACCCCGACCCCGAGGCGCATCCGCCCGCCCGACAGCGTGTCCAGGGTGCTGACCTGCTTGGCCACCAGCACCGCCTGGCGCTGCGGCAGCACGAGCACCTCGGTCGACAGCGTCACCCGCTCAGTGACCGCGGCGGCAAAGCCGAGCGTGACGAGCGCTTCGAGGATCGGCATCTGCGGCGGGTAGATCGGCGCCGGTCGGGTGTCGGTGGCGTAGCCCATCACGACGTGGTCGAACACGGCAAGGTCGTCGTAGCCGACCGCCTCGATCGCCCGCGCCAGCTCGACGACCTTGGCCCGGCCTTCGCGGTAGGCGACGCTCGGGAACTCGACGGAGAGCTTCACCTCACCAGTGAAACCGCTGCCGTCGTCCGGCACGGGCTCGGACCGGGCCTCCCGGGTACCTTGCGCCGATGGTCGACATCAGCGGACGCTGCGGTGCGGGTTTCGGCGAGGTGAAGGACGCCTTCGCCGAGAGCTTCTCGATCGACGGCGATGTCGGCGCGTCCCTCGCCGTCACGATCGGCGGCGAGCCGGTGGTCGACCTCTGGGGCGGCACCCAGGACGCAGGCGGCGCGATGCCGTGGGAGGAGGACACGATCATCAACGTGTTCTCGACGACCAAGACGATGTGCAACCTCT
Source organism: uncultured Acidimicrobiia bacterium (assembly GCA_963841465.1). Lineage (GTDB taxonomy): Bacteria > Actinomycetota > Acidimicrobiia > Acidimicrobiales > Ilumatobacteraceae > JALZMG01. The sequence goes on from CAWJCQ010000003.1 coordinate 707,563, forward strand.
CCGCGCTCGTGCTCGCCAGCCGTGGCCAGCTCGACGTCGACGCGCCGGTCGCCACGTACTGGCCCGAGTTCGCCGACGCCGGCAAGGACGGCGTGCTCGTGCGCCACCTGCTCGCCCACACCGCCGGCCTCCCCGGATGGGAGGAACGGTTGGAGCCCACCGACCTCTACGACTGGGACCTCGTCACGGGTCTGCTCGCCAAGCAGGCCACATGGTGGGAGCCGGGATGGAAGTCGGGCTACCACGGGATCACCCAAGGCAACCTCGTCGGAGAGGTCGTCCGGCGCATCGACGGCAGGACGATCGGCACGTTCTTCGCCGAGGAGATCGCCGGCCCCCTCGGCGCCGACTTCCACATCGGCACCGGACCGGAGCACGACGCCCGCATCGCCCTGGTGATCCCGCCCGACGACGTCGCCCCGGCCGCCGTCACCGGCCAGCCGGACCTGGCCCGCGACACGATCCCGTACCGCGCCGCCAACCCCCGGATCACCGCCGAGCAGTCGTGGGAGATCCCGTGGCGGCGGGCGGAGATCCCTGCCGCCGGCGGCCACGGCAACGCCCGCAGCGTGGCCCTCGTCCAGTCCGTGGTCTCCGCAGGCGGGCGCGCCCGCGGCGTCGAGCTGCTCTCCACGGAGGTCGTCGAGCGGATCTTCGACGTCCAGTCGGCGGGCCGCGACCTCGTCCTCGGGTTCGGCGTCACGTTCGGCGTCGGCTACGGCCTCAACTCGCCGCGCGCCCCGATCGCCCCCAACGAGCACGTCTGCTACTGGGGCGGCTGGGGTGGCTCGCTCGTGGTGAACGACGTCGACGCGGGGATGACGATGGCCTACGTGATGAACCGGATGGGCCAAGGCACCGTCGGCGACGACCGGGCCCACCGCATCCTGCGCGCCTGCTACGCGTCGCTGGAGCGGTAGGCCCGTTCACGCTCGGACGTCAGCGCGGTCCTCGGCCAATGAAACCGCTGCTCCCGCTCGACGCCGCGTCGACCGCGGTGGTCGGGGGTGAGGCCGGGGCTGGCCGGTCGACGCCGAAGATCGGCACGCCGGCCGGGCACTGGCGGACGGCAGGGTTCCAGTCCTGGAAGATGCCTGCCGGGTTGTCCTTCCACAGCCAGGCGTGGAGGACCCACAGCGGCAGGGTCGGGTGCTTGTGGAAGTCGATGCCGAACAGGCGCGGCGGACGCTTCGATGTCCAGGCGTCGATCGGCACGATGTACTCGTGAGCGACGAGGCCGGTGATGTTGCCCTGCGCGTCGAGCTCGTAGACCAGCGCCTCGGGCTTGGTGATGTCGACCTTGTCGTCCATCAGGCTCTGGTTGATGTAGTGCAGGCCCATGCCGCCGCGCTGGGGGTCCTGGAAGCAGCCGAGGCTGTCGAGGGAGCTGCCATAGCCGGCGGCCTGGGCGGTCTCGACGTCCTGGAAGCCGGCGTTCGCCACCTGGGCGGCGACGCGGTCGGCGGTGCGGATCGGGTGATCCATGGAGTGGTCGCTTGCCGGCATCGGCATCTGGGCCGTGGATGCGGCGGCACCGCCGCACGCCGCGAGCAGGGCAACGCCGGCCGCGAGCGCCGCCGCGCGGGGAGTGGTGAACAGCGCCATGTCGAAATCTCCTTCACATTGATGGCGTGTTCGACCGTACGGATGGGCGTCCGGGTGGGCATCGGGAACGTCCCCCATCTTCGACCGTCGCCGTCCCCCATTTTCTGGTCGTTACGGTGTGGCCGGTGTTGATCGCCCGGCGGCCAGGCCTGAACGTCGGCGAAGCCGCCGCCGTGGTCGGGGGCGCGGCGTTGCTCTTCGGGAGCTGGGTGGTGGTGGCCGTCACCGACCGCGTGCCAGGTTGGGAGGCGCGCGTGTTCGAGGCGGTCAACGATCTGCCCGACCGGCTGTGGCCGGTGATCTGGGTCCCGATGCAGCTGGGCAACTTCGTCGGTGCGCTCGTCGTCGTCGGCGCGACGGCGGTGGTGTCGCGCAATGCCCGCTTGACGCTGGCCGCGCTGCTCGGCTCGCAGACGGCGTTCTGGGCGGCGAAGAGCGTCAAGCGCCTCGCCCGACGCGGTCGCCCCGAGGTGTTGCTGACCAACTTCCAGCTTCGCGAGCACGCCGGCGGGTTGGGCTACATCTCGGGGCACGCCGCCGTCGCTGGCGCGCTTGCCGCCGTGCTGGTGCCCTCGCTGCCGTCACGCTGGCAGCCGGTCGTGGCGGCGCTCGCCGTCGCCGTCGGGATGGCCCGGCTGTACGCCGGCGTCCACCTGCCACTCGACGTCGTCGGGGGATGGGGGTTCGGGTTGCTGTGCGGCACGTTCGCCCGGTGGACACTCGGACTGGGCGGCGAAGGTCTTCCACCGCGCCCCGGGGGCGAGCGCTAGATGAAGTTGCGCCGCTCGAGCACCTGGAAGCTGATCCAGCCGGGCAGGATCGGCAACCAGAACGTCGCCAGGCGGTAGCTCAGCACCGCGGCCACGGCGATCGCTCCGTCCATGCCGATCGCCGTGAACCCGGCGACGAGCGCAGCTTCCATCGCCCCGAGCCCGCCTGGCGTCGGGGCTGCCGCGGCCAGGATCGACGCACCCAGGTACACCGCTCCGACCTGGGCGAAGCTGACGTCGGCATCGAAGGCGTTGCACGCACAGGCGAGGGCGACGACGTAGGCGAGCGTGACGCCGACCGACCCGCCGAACAGGGCCAACATCCGCTTCGGCGAGCGGGCGATCGATCCGATCGCCGACATCGACTGCTTGACGCTGCGCAGCACGTGGGTGCGCAGCAGGCGCCTGCCCTTGCGCGTCGCCATGACGACGCCGAGCACGGCGAGCAGCACGACGAGGACGACGAGCAGCTTGCTGCTGCTCGGGAGCGAGAAGCCGCCCCCGGTCCGGCCGGCCCAGGCGAAGAAGACGAACAGCAGGGCGATGTGCACGATCGCGCCGGCCACCACGTTGAGCCCCATCGCCGTCACCGCGTCGGACGGCTCGACCCCGACCTTCTGCAAGTAGCGCACGTTCAGCGCCATGCCGCCGACGTTGGCCGGCGTCACCCGGTTGACGAACGATGACGCCAGCTGGGCCCCGACGGTGGGGACGAACGGCACCGGTTGGCGCACACCGCCGGCCAAGCCGACCGCCGCGGCGACGTACGTCACCCCTGACGTCAGCACCGCGCCGGCGAGCCAGGCCCAGTTGGCCGAGCGCAAGGCGCGGACGCTGTCGTCGATGTTGGCCAGCTGCGGCAGGAGGAAGTAGAAGGCCCCGGCCAGCGTGGCGATCATCACGAGCGTGCGTGGCCGCACGCGCACGAGGCGCTCGAGCGGCTCGGGTTCGCGCCCGGTGGCGCTGGCGACCTCCTCGCGCAGCGCCTTGAGCACCGACTTGCCTGCCTGCTTGCGGGTGGCCGCGGACAGCGCGAGCGGCTGCAGGTAGGGCGCCGCGTCGGCGAGATCGGCCGGGTCGAGCGTGCGTGCCGCCGCCGCCGTGGCCGGTCCCGGCCCCGTCCGCGTCGCCAATGAGGCCAGCAGCTCGGCTCGATCGATCGCCTGGGAACGCGCCTCGGCCGGCGCCTCGGCCGCCCCGAGGTCGACGATCACCGGTCCCGTCTTGGTGACGAGGATGTTCGCCGCGCGCAGCGCGCGGTGGGCGATGCCGGCACGGTGCAAGGCGTCGGTCTGGCGCCACACCGCGTCGAGCAGCTCGGCGCTGAGCTCACTGGGCTCGAGCGCGTCGAGCGGTCGCCCTCCGACGTCCTCCATCGCCATGACCATCGATCCACCGGGCAACGACACGAGGGCGTACAGGTCGGGGCTGCGGACGTCGCTGCGCCGGGCGAGGAGGAGGAGCAGACCTTCGTGCTCGACGTCGCGCTCGAGCGACACCCCCGGCCAATCCTCACCGGCGTCGCGCAACACGAGCCTGCGGTAGCCGCGGTAGAGCACGTCGGCGTCTCGGCTGTCTCGCGCGTACACCTTGACGAACGTCGTCGTCCCGTCGGCCAGCGTGGCGCGGTAGAGCTGGGATCGGCCGCCGACGGCGCGTTGGAGGGTCAGGTCGCAGACGTCGAGGCCGGCGCGGCCGAGCCCGTCGGCGACGGCCCGCGGGCTGGGGCGGCGGTTGGGCGCACCGACCGCGGTGAGAACGGCGGCGCCGACGAGGCTGCCGGTGGTCACGGCAAGCAGCAGCTCGGCCAGGCCCGTGGTGCCGGCGATCAGCAGGACCAGCACGAGCACCACCAGCGCTCGGTCGGTGGCCCGCCGCCAGGCACGTGAGAGCCAGGGCTTGCCGACGGTGCCGGCCGCGGCAGCCCCGGCGAGGTAGGTGGGCGACGGGAAGCGCGTCGAGACCAGCCAGGAGCCGTCGTGCAACGACTGCGCCACGGGTCCGGCGAGCCCGATCGCACGGTCGAGCAGCACGAACGCGCCGGCGCCGGCGAGCGCGGCGAGCAGGAGGACGACGGTGCGCCGCCAACGTCGCTGCACGACGAGGAGCGCGGCGACGACCAGCGGGACGAGCACCGCGGCGAGCTGCGCTGCGGCGAGGGCCAGCTCGCGCACGGCCCGGGGGATCAGCGCGGCGGCCTCGCCGAGGTCGGTGCGCAGGCCGGCGTCGGTCCCCTCCGCGAGCTCCACGAGGAGCACGAGCAGGATCGTCGCCGTGCCCCAGACGACGATGCGGACGACGTCGCCGGGATGGCGGTAATACCGCTCCCCGGCCGGTCGCTCGTCGAACAACGGCTGCTCGCCCAACGACGCGTCGACGACGCCGAGCGGCGGCGCAGTGGTCACTGGTCGACCCTCGAACTGTGCGAGTGAGCGAGCGCCAGCGAGCGAACGGCCACCAACGGCCTGCGTGGCCGGGGAACGCAGTGGACGGTCATGTCGTGCCGTCCCTGGCGATCGACGCCACGGCGCGCAGGACGAGCACGACCCCGATCAGCAGGCCGCCGTAGCCGAAGATGTCGAACAGGCCGGTGTCCCCCGAGACCTGCGGACCCGCATCGGCCGACACGAGCAGCCACGCCGACGTGAACAGGAAGGCGGTCCCGGCGAGCACGAGGAGGAAGCGGTTGGCGAGGGTCCGGAGGATCCGCCGGCTGTCCTCGTCGACGACGCTGCGCACGCGCAGCTCGCCGCGCCCGGTCAGCGTCAGGATCCGGTCAACCCGCTCGGGCAACCGACGCAGGTGGGGCACCATCGCCAGCAGCTCCTGGCGCGCCAGCTCGGTGCGGTCGACGACGGGCTGCTCGACGCCGCCGCCGACGAGCTGGGTCGCCGCGGCCACGAGCGACAGGTCAGGGCGCAGGGCCCGCAGCGTGCCGTCCACCGTCACCAGCGCGCGCGACAGCAGGACGATGTCCGCCGGCAAGCGCATGCCGAAGCGGGCCAACGTCGCCACGAGGTCCTCGAGCACGGCCGGATCGACCGCCCCGCCCGGGCGGACGTGCTCGGCCATCAGCCGCGCCAGGGCTCGTTCGAGCTGCTCCGGCGAGGTCGCCTCGGCGAGGTCGGCGATGCGCTCGACGCCGTCGCGCAACAGGCTCACGTCGCGCTGGGCCAGCGCCACCATCATGTCGATGATCGCCGATTGCTGGATCGGGTCGAGACGGCCGACGGCTCCGAAGTCGATCAGCCCGAGCGTGCCGTCGGGCAGGGCGAAGACGTTGCCGGGGTGCGGGTCGGCGTGGAACAGGCCGACCCGCAGCACCTGATCGAGCGTGGCTCGGAGCAGTTGGTCGGCGAGCGCCTCACGTTCGCTCGTGGAGGTGTCGGTGTGCCGCAGGTCGGTGATGGTGACGCCGTCGAAACGCTCCTGGACGAGCACCCGCCGACCCGAGAGGTGGCGGTGGACCTCGGGAACGCGGACCGGGGATCGATCGTGCAGCAGTGTTGTCATCTCCGACATCGCGTCGGCCTCCCGGCGAAAGTCGAGCTCGGCGCGCAGTCCAGCAGCGAACTGCCCGAGCAACTCGCCCGATCGGAGCTCCTGGCCGAACTGCGTGCGGCGCTGGGCGAGGTTGGCCAGCAGCGCCAAGGCGGCGATGTCCCGCTCCATCAGCGATTCGATGTCGGGACGCTGCACCTTCACCACGACGGCCTCGCCGGAGTGCAGTCGGGCCCGGTAGGTCTGACCGATCGACGCCGCGGCCAGGGGTTCCCAGTCGAACTCGGCGAAGGCCTCCTCCACGGGCGCCCCGAGCTCGGCCTCCAGGACCTCCTCCATGCGCTCTTTCGGTTCGGCGCTGACGCGGTTCTGCAGCGTCGCCAGCTCGTCACAGACGTCGCGTGGGAGCAGGTCGACGCGGGTGGCGGCGATCTGGCCGAGCTTGATGTAGACGCCACCGGCCTGCTCGAGCACGCGGCGCAGGCGCACGCCGGGCGCGTCGACGGTTCGTTCGGCTCGGTCGGCGGACGACAGGAGCGGTCCGAAGCCTTCTTGGCGGCACAGCCGGACGAGCTCGCGATAGCGGCGCAGCACGGAGATCCGTCGGCGGATCGCACGCACCGGTCGTGGCGCGACGACGAGGCCGGCGCGCTCGCCGAGGGCGAGCGATCCCGGTCGCGCCAGCAGGTCGATGACGACGGCCGCCGCCATCGTCGCCGGGATCCCGATCGCGAGGACATGGACGAGCAACCCGTCGACGTCCCAGTCCCACCCGTTGAGGCCGAGCGCGATCAGCGTCGCCGTGCCCCAGCCGATCACGGCGGCGAGCAGCGCGGTGCCCCACCCGCGCCTGCTGCCGAGCAGCCGCAGCGACAGCAGCGTGATGAGGACGGCGACCACGATGGTGACGACAACGCGGAGCAGCACCACCGGGATCGAGGTCGCCACGATCGCCGCAACCGCAGCAGCGTGGGGAACCATCAGCTCCCGCCCGCGCAGGGTGGCGCGCCGGCTCCGCAGAGGCTGAGGCCGGTACGCCGATCGACGGCGGCGACGAGCGCTGCTCGCGGCTGGAGCGACAGCGCGGTGTCGAGCTCACCGACGAGCGAGGCATCGTCGTCGTCGAACTCGTAGTCGTAGGTGATGCAGGCGCCCTCGCCGAGATAGGTCCTCGTGATCGAGGTGTCGGGCGGCAACCGCCGAGGCTGCTCGAAGCGGCGCAGCCCGACCTCGTCGCTGGGCACCTCCTCGGCACCGACCACCGAGCACTTCTCGGGTGGACGCAGCGTGACCTCCACGCGGTGCCCCGCTGTTTCGAGGCGGAACCGACCACGGCCACGGGAGATCGTCACGTCGTTGGCCGTCCACCCGGCCGGGAACGACGCGACGCATGGGACCGAGGTGGCGCTGGGGACGGCCTGGGCCATCAGGATCATCACGTCGTCCGTGCCGCACGCCGGCTCGTCGCCGATCGGCAGCTCAGCGGGCGTGAACAGGTTGTAGACGTTCTGTCCGACGAGGACGGTGAGCACCAGCAAGCCGAGCACCATCAGCACGCGGCGCACGCTCCATCGCTGCAATGAGATCTTGGGCCGCGCCGGCGCCAGCGCACGGAACTCGTTGACGAGGTCGCGCCCGTCGCGCTTCATCACCGTGCGCAGCTGCGTCGGGCTGGCGATCCCGCGGGCGGCAGCGAAGGCTTCTGCGATCTCGTCGGGCGTGAAGTAGGCGAGCGCCCGCTGATGGACGCGGTCGGCGTCGGTGCGCACGGCGAGGACGAGCATCATGTTGGCGAGATCGACTGCTTCGCGCCACGGCGACGGGCGGACCTGGACGAAGGCGACGTCGATCACGTGGAGGTGCCCGTCCTTCACGAGCAGGTTGGCCGGCTTGATGTCGCGGTGGGCGATCCCGGCGTCCCACAGCTGGCGGATCATCGCCAGGCCCTCGTCGATGATCTGATCGTCGATCTCGGCGTCACCGATCTCGACGGCGCCGTCGAAGAACTCGGTGACCATCATGTACTCGCGTTCCGGTGTCAGCTCGACGATGCCCATCGGCTGTGCCGTTGGGATGCCGACGTCGCACAGCAGGCGCATCGCGTAGTCCTCGTGCTGCACGAGGCGACGCACCGACTGGTACGGGCGTTCGTCCTCGAGCCGCCCGTACAGCAGCGACCTGCCGAGCTTGTACCACCGGTCGGCGCGGACGTGGTTCATCGCGTAGAGCTTCCCGAACAGGTAGGTGTCGGGTTCGCCGGCGACACGCAGCTGGAGTGGCGTCGAGCCGCCGGAACCGGCGAGGCCCACCGGCGTGCTCTCGACGACGGTCACGCCGAGCTGGTCCTGCACGGCGCGGCGGATCGCCTCGGCCCTGCGGCCACGGACGTCGAGGTGGGCGGTCTTGCCGCGACGGTACGTCACGGGGAACAGCTCGTTGGGTGTGAAGAACCGGAACGCGACGAGCGGCAGGGCGACGCCGAGGGCGATCCCGGTCAGCGCATCGAAGGGGTGGTCGACACCCAGGTACAGGCGGCCGATCGCCACCAGCCCGATCACGACCGCGCCCACCGCCTTGGCGATCGTCCGTGGTAGCCCGGGCACCACGACGGCGTAGATGATCCCGACGACCGTGAACCCCACCACCGCCAACGTCGCCGACGGCAGCGAATACCCCTGCCATCGCCCGATCGTGGTGACGTCGTAGGGGCGCGGTCGCGAGTACGCGCCGATGAGGAGGACGCCGAAGAGCTCCATGACGACGACGGTGGCGAGGAACGTGAACAGGTGGCGCCACCTGCGGAACACCAGCATCGACGCCAACAGCGCGCCGGCCACCACGAACATCGTCCAACCGGTCGCCAGCCGATCGATGCCGCGGAACATCCCGCTCAGCCACTCGGCTCGATGCCGCGCGAGCAACCGCAAGATCGCCGCGTCGACCTCGTCGGTCACTCGTCGCGCCCAATCCGAGAACAGCGTGACGACGATCCACACGGCCAGCACGGCAACTGCGAGGAGCCACCCCTTGCCCGACACGCCGATGCTGCGCGGCAGCGGCGGCGGGGCGCCTGACGGCCGGCGCCGGCGGCGGGTCCGCCGCGCCGTCGGGGGGACGAACGTGCCGGGTCCCGGCGCGACCGGCTCGTCGAGCGTCGCTTGCTGATCGGTCGTCACGGTGGGCCCTTCGATCGCAGCCACGAGTCGGCGATGGCGGCGACGTCGTCGGAGCCTGGACGCTGCGCATCGGCGGCGTTCAGCTGGCGCAGGGTCCCGGTGTCGAGAAGCCTCGACACCTCATCGATCACTTCTGCCACCTCCGGACCCCAACGTTCCTCGACCTCACGCCGCAGCAGTGGGGTGACGTTCTCCGCAGGTTGCAGCCCGAGGTCGTCGGTCAGCGCAACATAGTCGGCGAGCGCCGGGTCCGTCGTGAAGAGCACGCCCACATCGACGCTGCCGTCGTTGAGCGCTTGACGGGTCACGGGGCCGCCGACGTCGAGCGAGACCACCTCCTTGAACCGCACCCCATAGCGCTGCTGCAGCCCGATCAGGCACAACGGGCGGCGCGGGCACTCCGCGGGACCGCCGAAGGTGAGCCCGGTGGCGACGGCAGGAAGGTCGCTGAGCCGGGCAAGATGGCGACTACGAGCCGTCGCCGGGGTGACGACGAACGTGTTGGCATCCTGCGCCGGCGCCGCCGCCAGCACGGCGATGTCGGAGCCGGCGAACGCGTCGACGAGCTCGGCGTGCGTCGTGGTCGAGTCGGGGCTCGGCTGCACGGCCCCGAGGCTGCGGAACGTCAGGGCCGTGCCCGCGTACTCCGGCAACAGCTCGATCAGGCCGGCGCTCAGCGCCGGTGCGACGAACTCGCGTTTGCCGAGCCCGAAGGCCCGCTCGACGCGGTAGCCGCGGGCCTCGAGGGCACGGCTGTAGAGCTCGGCGAGCAGCACGCTCTCGGGGAAGTCGAACGAACCCACGGTGATCGCGTCGTCTCCCAGCGCAGTCGTCGGCATCTCGGACTGCTCAGTGCTCCCGCACGAAGCGAGGGCCAGGCACACCCCGGCAACGACTGCCCAGCGCCAAGCGACCACGCCGCGTCCACCCCTCTCTCGACCCAGCACTGTCGCACAGTCACTGCCGGGACGAAAGGGGACCGCGCATCGATCGGTTCAGAGGTCGTAGCGACGAACCTCACCCGTGCCAGCACACACGCCACAGTTCGCGACGTACAGCGACTCGTGGCTGACGGCGATGCCGCTCTGGCCGAGGACCCCGCGCAGCTCGACGACGTAGAGGCTGCCGTCTGGCCCGAATGCCAGATCCACCGCGGTGGTGAAGCCCTCGGCGTAGCGGGTCACGCCGTTGCCTCGTAGCGCCAGATGATGACCAGCCCTTCGGGGAAGGGAAAGCCGGTCAGCGTGCTGATGTAGACGGCGCCGTCCGGCCCGACGGCGAGGTTGGTCGGCACCGCTTCGAACGTGACGCCGTTCTGCGTGCGGGCCGGGAACACGTTGACGAGGCTGACGGTGCCGTGCTTGTCGACGTCGAGCAACGTGTTGCCCGCCGAGTCGGCGACGAGCAGTCCGTGTCGCGTGGCGAGGACGGACTGCGTGTTGGACTCGACCAGCCCACGGTCAGGGTCGTTGGGGCCCGTGAACGCCGAGATGTCGGCCGCCGTCCACCAGTGGTGGCCGCCGATGCGCTGGACGGTGCCGACCAACTGGGCGAGCGGCTCTGTGAGCAGCGTGCCCCGCCACTCGGGTTCACCGGGCCCGCCGATCGACACGTACAGGTGCCCGCCGCGCGTCGAGACGTCCGACGGGCCGTAGGCGAACGACCCGTCGGGGTTGACGATCGAGGGCAGGCCACTGGCGATGCGTCGTTGGCGGCCGTGCCTCACCTCGGTGATCGCGCCGGTGGCACCGAAGCAGATCTCCGGGGCGAAGACGCCCGGAGTGCACGATCCGTGGCCGCCGGTTCCGGACGCGGCGATGAGCAGCCTCCCGTTCGCCCAGGTCATGCCGCGTGGGTTGTCGAGAGGGCTGGCCACGACGCTGCCCTCACCACCTCCGCCGGGCGCATGAGCGGGCGCCGCTCCTGTGACCACAGTGGTCAGCGTGAGCGCGATCGCGCCCACCACACGTGTCGTTCGGATCTGATCGTCCTCCTTGACTCGACGACTCCCCCGACTGGATCGTGACGAACCATGCGTTCGCCAAGCTTCGGCCGGCCCGCAGTACGGTGCAGGCGTGTTCGCCGCGCTCGGCAGGCACGGCCACCCGGCCGTCGATGTCGCTCGTTCGATGGGCGGGCTCGCGCTGATCGCCGCCGACGGTCAGCGGGAGCCGCCGTTCACCAGCCTCGTCATCGGCGAGGACCGCGAGGCGACGGCGACGGTCGCCGACGTCGGCCTGTACGAGGTGACGGTGCGTCGCATCCGGCACCAGCGGCGGTTCTGGCCACCTGACACCGTGAGCCCGGGCGTGACGGCCGCCTTCGCGATGCTGCGCCGACCCGACCTCACCCACGCGCAGGCAGACGAGCACTGGCGCGAGATCCACGCGCCGCTGGCGCTGCGCCACCACCCGGGGATGTGGCACTACCACCAAGTCAGCGTGGATCGGGTGCTCGAGGGTCCGACGTACGACGGCGTCGCGCTGTGTGCCTTCGCATCCGAGCAGGAGTTGTCCGAACGGTTCTTCGGTGGTCCCGACGACCGTGAGGTCATCATGGCCGACGTGGCGACGTTCGCCGACATGACCAACTCCCCGCGCCGCGTGCGCATGTTGGAGTGGCGGTTCGGTGAGGAGGAGATTGCTGCGATCAGATGACAGGCGAGTCGGGGTCGAGGCCGAGCACGATCCGCCCGGCCACCTCCAGCCGACCGATGCTGAGCAACACGTGCTGCGATGCCGTGTGCACGTCGCGCCACGCTCGTTCCAGCGGCGACGGAACGCGCACGCCGCTCATCCCGGCGGCGTCGTTGAGCAGGTCGACGACACGCAGCGCGAGGCGACAGGCGGTCACCATCCGCAGCCGCAGCCGGACGCGGGCGTCATCGTCGAACACCTCGCGGCGCGAGGCCCGCGACCACAGCTCCTCGAGCCCGGCGCGCAGCGTGTCCTCTGCCGCCAGCAGCAGCCCGGTCGCCTCGCCGGCCGCCATCTGGGCGTAGGCCCGTTCGGCGAGCACGGTCGTGTTCGCCGTCGGCCGCTTGGTGGCGGCGAGCTCGACGAACCGCTGCTGCGCGCCGCGGGCGGCGCCGACGAGTGTGGCGGCGATGCCGCCGCCGAGCTGGGCGTGCATCGGGATGTTGGCGGCCGGGCCGGCGTCCCACCGTGGCGGTGGCTCGGGCCAGTCGAAGGTCCGCTCGGCCGGCACGACGACGTCGACGTACGTGCAGTCGTCGCTGCCGGTGGCGCGCATGCCAGTGGTGTTCCACGTGTCCTCGATGGTGACGCTGGCCATCGGCAGCAGCCCGGCGATCATCTCCGGACGCCCGTCGATCCACGACTTCTCACCATCGCGCTGCACCCAGGCCCCGGCCATCAGCCACGTCGCGTGCCGGCACCCGCTGACGTTGGTGGCCCGCCCGCTGAAGCGGTAGCCGCCGGGCACCGGCTCGGCCCGGCCACCGAGCGGGTTCAGCGAGCCCGCCAACACCGCCCGCGCCGGCACGAAGACCTCCTCGGCGACGGCCGGAACGACGAACATGCCGAACAGCGGGCCGTTGCCGAGGATCGCCGTCAGCCACCCGGCCGAGGCGTCGTAGGCCGACATCGCCCGGTACACCTCGACGCTCTCCGGGATCGTCAGCCCGAAGCCGCCGTGCTCGGGTGGGAGCAGGATGCGCAGCAGCCCCGACTCGTGGAACGCCTCGATCGCCTCATCGGCGAGGCGCCCGAGCCGCTCTGACTCGTCGGCGCACGTGGCCACAAGCGGCCCGACGTCATCGACTCGTGCCAGCGCCTCGTCGAGCCCCCCGACCACCGCCGCACGGTACCGGCTCGCGCAGGGCGCGATACGGTGCGCCGCCCATGCCGCGCCCGTCCCTCGCCGCCGCCACCCGGGATGTGGCTGCTCGCGATCCGGTGATGGCCGAGCTCGTCACCCTCGCCGGGCCGCTGCGCCACCCCCCGCGCGACCCGCACGGCCCGTTCGGGGCGCTGGTGCGGGCGATCGTGTTCCAGCAGCTCGCCGGCGCCGCGGCCCGCGCCATCCACGGGCGGGTGCTGGCGACGGTTGACGGCGCGCTCGCCCCCGAGGCGCTGGCCGCCGTCTCCGACGAGGCGCTGCGCGCCGCTGGGCTGTCGGCGGCCAAGCTGGCGTCGCTGCGCGACCTCACCGACAAGGTCGCCAGCGGTGTCGTCGTGCTCGACCGCACCGGCCGGCTGTCGGACGACGAGATCGTGGCCCGCCTCACCACCGTCCGCGGCATCGGGCGGTGGACGGCAGAGATGTTCCTCATCTTCGAGCTGCGCCGGCTCGACGTGTGGCCGGTGGACGACCTCGGCGTGCGCCGCGGCTACGGCCTGGCGTGGCGGCTGGCGGCGATGCCGACGCCGAAGGAGCTCGGGCCCCTCGGCGACCGGTTCCGGCCGTACCGCTCGGTCGTCGCCCGCTACTGCTGGGCGGCGGTCGCGACGATCCTGCCGGCGGCGGTCACCCCGCCGCCCGCTTGAACACGTCGGGCGGGAAGGCGCCAGCGGCGACGCAGCGCGCCGACCACGCGTCGAGCCGGGCGACGACGCCGTCGAACCCGTCGCCGAGTGCCTCGACGATCGAGCGTTCCTGGGCGTCGGTCGTGGCCTCGAGGCCGTCGCGCCAGACCTGCCCGCGGCGCGACAGCTCTGCTTGCGCTGCTTGGTGGTCGTCCTCGAGCAGGCCGTCGCCGCGCAGGCGATCCGCGGTCGCGGTGATCTGCTCGGGCGTCCAGCCCCGGGTGGCGCTGTAACTCCCGAGGGGCATGCCGACCCACAGCTCGGTGAGGACGTTCATCGCGATGGGACCGACTCCCGCGGCGACGCTCGCCGCGACGTGGCTGTCGCCTCGGTGCTCGCGGACGAGATCGCAGGCCCGCCAGAGGCGGCCGACGGGATCGTGCGGCCACGGCTGGTTCGCCAGGCCGGCGAAGAGCGGCCGGCCGGCCACGTCGGCGGCGGTGACCGCGGCGGCGAGCCGGTCGGCGATGTCGGTGACCTCGTCGAGCGGCACGCCGGCGAGCGTCTCGGTGAGGCTCTCGATCGTCGCTTCGGTGCGGGCGGCGAGCATCGTGGCCCGGTCGCATGTCGCTCGGGCCTGCTCGAAGGTGGCGGTCAGCATCTCCGGCTCGAAGACGGCGAACGATGAGACGACAACACCGGGATCGGGCTCGCCGAGGTCGGCGGCGCGGCCGGCCACATAGGCGGTGAGGAACTCGAAGCCGAGCGCGGCGAGGCGCTCGTTGGTCCGCCGCGACCACACCGCGTGCATCGCGATCGGCTCGAGCGCATCACGGAGCCGGCGCGCCGGCATCCGGCGGCGACGGGCGGCGGCACGACACCCTCGGGCGAGGTCACGAAGAACGCCGCAACCACCTCGTCGTAGGTCACGGCGTGAGACTAGGACGGGCCGCAATCGCGTTCCGCGTCACGAGCGGCGAGCTGGCAACGTCGATGGTGCATGCCACGCAGCGCTGACGCAGGGATCGATCCGGCCGCCGTCGGCTCCTCCTATGACCGGGTGGCCGAGGAGTACGCGGACGCGGTCGGCGGCGAGCTCGACCGGCGTCCGCTGGAGCGGGCGGTGCTGGCGGCGGTGCTGGAGCTCGCCGGCCTGGATGCCGAGCCGGGCGTGCTCGTCGACCTCGGGGCCGGGCCGGGCACGTGGCCCGCCACCTCCGCGATCTCGGCGTGGCCGTCGTCGCCCTCGACCTCGCCCCGGCCATGGCGACCGTCGCCTTCCGCCGCACCGGCGTCCCGGCGGTCGCCGGGTCGATGACCGCGCTGCCGTTCGCCGACGCCTCGCTCGCCGCCAGCGCGTCCTGCGACCCGGTGGTGTGGCCGTGGTGTCGTTCCACATCGGTGACCAGATCGTCCACCTCGACGACTGGCACGGCCAGCCCGTCGACCTCGACTTCCGGTTCCTCCGCCCGTCGGCCGTCGTCGAGCTCCTAGTCGGCGCCGGTCTCACCGTGGAGGCAGACCCGCCGGTGCTACCTCGTCGCCCGCAGGTGAGCCGGGCGCGGGTCGGCCATGCCCGTGAGGTGGGACTGCGCCGACAGCCCGCCGTCGACGACGAGAGCGTGGCCGGTGACGAACGACGCTTCGTCCGAGCACAGCCACACCGCGGCAGCGGCGATCTCATCGGGGCGCCCGATCCGCCCGAGCGGATGGGCCCGCTCGCTGCGCGCCCGGGCCTCGGCGTCGGCGAGCATCCGCTCCACCGGCGGGGTGTCGATGGCACCGGGGCAGATGCAGTTGACCCGGATCTGCTGGCGGGCGTGGTCGACGGCGAGCGCCCGCGTGAGGTTGATCACCGCCGCCTTGCTGGCGCTGTAGGCGACGCCTTCCGGATCACCGTGGAGCCCCGACACCGACGCCGTCGAGACGATCGCGCCGCCGCCGCGGGCGACCATCGCCGGCACCGCGTACTTGGCGCCGAGGAAGACCGAGCGCACGTTGACGGCCATCACGAGGTCCCAGTCCTCCTCGGACAGGCGCACCGCGGTGCCCGGGCGGATCGTGCCGGCGTTGTTGAACAGCGCGTCGAGCCCGCCGAAGGTGTCGACGGCGGTGGCGACCATCCGCTCGACGTCGTCGGCGTGGGCCACGTCGGCCTGGCACGCAAGGGCGGTACCCCCGTCTGCGACGATCATCGCGACGGTCTCCTCGGCCTTGGGGCCGCGGATGTCGGCGACGGCCACGGAGGCGCCTTCGGCGGCGAAGCGCACGGCGCTGGCCCGGCCGATGCCCGACCCCGCACCGGTGACGATGGCGACCTTTCCCGCGAGCAGCATGCGGGGCATCCTCATAGGTTGTGGCCGTGGCGATCGAACCGGGGGAGCGGATGCTGCTGTGGTGCGACGGCGGACCGGCGATCGCGCGCGCCGTGACCTTCCCACCGCCGCTGGAGGTGGAGGTCGGTGGCGGCGTCTACGTGCTCGTCGACGACGGTCCGGTCGAGTCGTGGCACTACCAGTTCGTTCAACAACCCGGCGGCACGTCGTAGCCGCCGGCGACGTCGGCGATCAGGCCGGCGAGGGCGACGGCGTCGCGGTCGCGGAGGAACGGTGTGACGACCTGGATGCCAACCGGGAGGTTGTCGGCGGTGCGACCGACGGGCGGGACGCCGACTGGAAACCCGAGCACGCCGAACATCCCGGTCCACCACGTGACCGAGAGGTACGGCCGGGTCTCGCCGTTGACGACCAGCACGCGCTCCCAGACGTCGCCCTCCTGCTGGTGCGGGAACGCCGGCAGCGACAGGACGGGCGAGAGCAGCGCGTCGTAGCCGCTGAACCACTCCGCCCACGTCGCCTGAAGCGCGGCCCGCTGGCGGTCGCGCATCAGCCAGGCGTGGTGCTGGCCGGCGACGGCGTCGGCGGCGTCGCCGGCGCTGACTGAGACGGCAGCGCCGACGAGCACCGTGAACAGCTCGAACTGGGTCGCCGGGTCGACTGGTGGGCGGACCTCCGAAATCTCGGCGCCGGCGTCGCTGACGGCGTCGACGGCGCCGCGCAGCACATCGAGCATCGCCGGGTCGCCCGTGTTCTCCGGATCGTCGAGCCACACGGCGATCCGCTGCCCGCGCAGCGTCGTGGCCGCGGCCGGGGGCAGGTCGATCCGCCACGCCGGCTGGCGGGCCGGTTCCGGCCCGGCGAGCGCGGACAGCAGCAGGTCGAGGTCGCCGGCGCTGCGGGCGATCGGGCCGAACACGTTGATGTCGGCATCCGTCGTCCCGCCGCCGACGCTGTCCAGGTAGCCGCGCTGGGGGACGACGCCGTAGCTCGGCTTGAGCCCGAACGTGCCGCAGCAGTGCGACGGGATGCGGATCGAGCCGCCGATGTCGGTGCCCAGCTCGAACGAGGTCAGGCCGGCCGCGACGGCCGCCGCCGGCCCGCCCGACGAACCGCCCGGGATGCGCGTGACGTCCCACGGGTTGCTGGTGGTGCCGAACAGCTCGTTGAAGCTCTGCACGTCGCCCGACCAGCGGGGCAGGTTGGACTTGCCGAAGACGATCGCCCCGGCCTCCCGGAGGCGGGCGACCGCGGGAGCATCCTTGGTCGGGACGTGGTCGGCCAGCTCGACGGCGCCACCAGTCGAGCGGATCCCCGCCGTCTCGATGGCGTCCTTGATCGTCACGGGGAGCCCGTGCAGCGGTGGCACCTCGGCCCCGCTGGCGGTGTGGGCGTCGGCGGCGTCGGCGGCGGCCATCGCCGGCTCGATGGCCAGGGTCACGACGGCGTTGAGCCGGCTGTCGATCCGCTCGATGCGGTCGAGGAAGAGATCGAGCAGCTCACGGCTCTTGATCTCCTTGCCACGGATCGCGGCGGCGAGCTCGGTGGCCGGCTTGACGGCCCAGGAATCGTCCAGCATCTGGCGGATGGTAGGTGCGAGGCTCGGCAGGTGACGACGCCGCTTCCCGAGGCCAAGGCGTTCGCCGGCGACGAGCGCAGCGTGCTGCTCGGCTACCTTGCCTACCACCGCGCCGTCCTGGCGCGGAAGGTCGACGGGCTCACCGACGAGCAGGCTCGCCGGCGCGCCGTTCCGACGAGCGGGCTCACGCTGCTCGGGTTGATCCGCCACATGGCCGACGTCGAGCGGTACTGGTTCCGGCGACAGATGGCCGAGGACGTTCCGCCGATCTTCGAGAAGGACGAGGAGTGGAGCGTGCCGCTCGATGCCGCGCTCGCCGACGCCGTCGCCGAGTACTGGGCGGAGATCGCCGCCGCCGACCGCAACCTCGCCGCCGCCGCGCTCGACGACGTCATGCCCGATGACCCCGACCCGGGGTACACCGTGCGGCGAACGATCGTCCACATGATCGAGGAGTACGCCCGCCACTGCGGTCACGCTGACCTCTTGCGCGAGGCGATCGACGGGGCGACGGGCGACTGACTCGCTTTGGTCGCGATTCTCCGCTCACTCCAAGGACGGATCGCGACGAAAGGGAATCAACGGTCGCGGAAGCGGTCGAGCTGGCGACGGTCCTTCTTCGTCGGGCGGCCGGTGCCGCGCTGGCGGCTGAACAGCGGCGGCACATACGCCTCACGCGGCGGTGGCGGCGGGCTGGTGTCGACGACGCATTCGGCGGCGATCGGCGCGCCGACCCGCTTGTCGATCAGCCGCACGACCTCCAGCACGCGCTGGCGGTCACCGACGCGCGCCTCGACGTGGTCGCCGACTCGGACCGGGCTGGCCGGCTTGACGGGGCGGCCGTTGACGGTCACATGGCCGCCCTTGCAGGCGTCAGTCGCCAGCGACCGGGTCTTGAACACCCGCACCGCCCACAGCCACACGTCGACGCGGGTCGAGTCGCTCACGAGCTGAGGAAGGCGATGACGTCGGGCATCGCGGTCGGGTCCTGGACGAAGAACAGGTGCCCGCCCTCGTACAGCCGCAGCTCGGCGGGGATCTGGGCGGCGATCGCCTCGGAGTTGGCCGGCGGGGCGATCGCGTCGTAGCGGCCGCACGCCACGAGCGTCGGCGCAGCGATCTTCGGCAGGCGGTCCCACACGTCGTGGTGGCGGCGGGCCTCGAGCTGTTCGAGCTCGCCCCGCCGCTGCTCCCCCGAGCTCGGCGGCCGCTCCGCCCGCATGTCGACGAGTGCCCGGTCGCGGGGGTGCGTAGCCAGCCAGTCCGGCGTGAACCGCGTGTCGAGCAACGTGAGCGCGATCGCCGCCTGCTCCGCCGGGGTCAGCTCGGCAAGTTCGTGCAGCGGGTACGACGCCCCGCCGGCACCGCCCGCCGACGTGCACAGTAGGGCGAGGCGGCTGACCCGTTCCGGGAACGTCACGGCGTACTCTTGGGCGACCATCCCGCCGAAGCTGATCCCGACGGCGGCGCTGGTCGCCCAGCCGACATGGTCGGCAAGCGCGGCGGCGTCGGCGGCGTAGTCGGCCATGGTGTACGGACCGGGCGGGATCGACGTGCGCCCGAGGCCCCGCTGGTCGTGGGCGACGACGTCGAAGTGGCGCCGGAACTGTTCGATGATCGGCGCGCTCGTCTCGAGCGTGGCGCCGGAGCCGTTGAAGAACAGCAGCGGCGGCCCCGCACCCCTGCGCTCGTAGTACACGTCGATCCCGTTGACCGTCACCGTCGGCATCGACCCGAGTGTTCCATTCAGCGATCGGGCGCGAAGCGAGGGATCGCCTCGCCGGCGTCGGTGCGCTCGAAGACCACGTGCACCGGCTCGCCGACCGTGACGGTCGCCGGGTCGACGTCGACCACGTTGGTCATCATCGTCGGGCCCTCGTCGAGCTGGACCATCGCCAGCACGTACGGGGCAGCGTCGCGGAACGGCCCGGAACCGCGGCGGACGACGGTGAAGCTGTAGACGGTCCCCCGGCCGCTGACCTCAGTCTGGGTCACCGAGTGTGAGGCGCAGAACGGGCACGACAGCCGCGGGTACCAGATCAGCTCGCCGCACGCGTCGCAGCGCGGCAGCACCAGCCGCCCCTCCGCGCAGCCGTCCCAGAACGCGTCGGTCTCGAGCGTCCGCCGGGGCGTGCGAACCGGCAAGAAACTCACGCGTCCGCCTGCCCGAGGATGAGCGTCGAGCTGAGCATTCGCGTCGCCAACGCACCGCCGGTGCCGTGGGCGAGGGCGAGCCGGCAGTCGGGCACTTGTACCGCCGGGTTGGCCTCGCCGCGCAGCTGGCGCACGGCCTCGATGACCTTGGTCATCCCGCCCCGGTTGGCAGGGTGGTTGTTGCACAGCCCGCCGCCGTCGGTGTTGAACGGCAGCCCGCCGTGCGGGGCGACGAGGCGGCCGTCCTGGACGAACCGCCCGCCCTCGCCCTTGGCGCAGAACCCGAGGTCCTCCAGGGTGATCAGCACGGTGATCGTGAAGCTGTCGTAGATCGACACGTAGTCGATGTCCGCCGGCGTCACCCGAGCCTCCTCGAACGCCGCCGGCCCCGAGAACGCGGCGCCGGTGTAGGTGAGGTCGACGCGGCCGCCGTCGTTGGCCTTGCGCCCCTCGCCGTGGCCGAGGACCTTGACGCAGGTCCGCGGTAGCGACGCGGCGACCTCCGGGGTGACGACGACGAGGGCGCCGCCGCCGTCGGTGATCACACAGCAGTCGAGGCGGTGCAACGGGTCGGCGACGAGCGGCGAGCCGACGACGTCGTCGACTGTGACGACGTCGCGCAGGAACGCGTTGGGGTTGTGGTGCGCATGCAACGAGGCGGCGACCTTGATCTCCGCCAGTTGCTCGCTGGTAGTGCCGAACTCGTGCATGTGGCGGCGGGCGGCGAGGGCGTAGTTGGCGGCGACCGACGAACCCCAGAGGTTTTCCAGCTCCGACTCCGGCGCCGAGGGGAACCCGCCGCCCCCGCCCGCCGCCTGACCGCCGTTGCGGGGCAGGCCGGCCAGCGTGATCAGGGCGACGCTGGCATGCCCGGCGGCGATCATCGCCGCGGCGTGCCCGACGTGGACGATGTACGACGAGCCGCCCGTCTCGGTCGAGTCGTACGTCCGCCCGCGCAGGCCGAGGTACTCGGCCATCGAGAGCGCGCCGAATCCTGGGGCGTCCCCGGCGCAGTAGTAGGCGTCGACGTCGGCCCTGGTGAGGCCGGCGTCGGCCAGCGCGCCGTCGGCGACCTCGGCGTGGACCTGGGGGACGGTGCGGTCGGGGATGTCCCTGCGGGGGTGCTCGTAGGCGCCGGCGATGAACGCCGCGCCGCGCAGCGACATGCGTCAGCCCCGCGGCCGGACGCGCGCCGGGGGGACCGGCAGGCCCGGCGTCGGTGCCGGCATCCGGTAGATCGCCGCCCCGACGTCCGCCGGCGCGCCGCGGTCGCCGGTGACGATGAACAGGTCGCCGAGCCCGTCGCCTCCGAAGCACACGCTGGTGACCATCGGGACCTCGACGTCGATCGTCTGGCGCACGGTGCCGTCGGGGTCGACGCCGACGACCTCGCCGGACCCGGCCATCGCCACCCACACCGATCCGTCGGCGGCGACGGCGAGCCCGTCGGGATCCTTGCCGGGGTCCTGCAACAGCGGTCGACGGTTGGACACCGAGCCATCGGCGGCGCGGTCGTAGCGCCAGACAGCGTGGGCGCCGGTGTCGGAGTGGTACAGCGTCGAGCCGTCGGGGGAGACGCCGAGCCCGTTGGTGAGGCTGACGTCGCCGTACACCGCTCGACTCGAGCCGTCGAGGTCGATCAGGTAGAGGTCGCCGACCGGGCCGCCGCTGAAGTCGCTGCCCTCGAGCGGGTTGAACAGCAACGACCCGACGTAGATCCGGCCGTCGGGGTCCGTCGCCAGGTCGTTGAAGCTCATCCCGTCGTGCTCGCGATCGAGCAGGACGACGGTCTCGCCGTCTGGCCGCTTCCACGCCACGTTGCGCCCGGAGATCACGAAGCCGCCATCGGCGTGGACGGCGATCCCGCCGACGCCGCGGCGATGCGGGATGACGTCGTCGACGGAGCCGTCGGCGTGCAACCGCTTGACGCCGCCACCCTGGACGTCGGAGAACACGAGATCGCCGTCGGGATCGATCGTCGGCCCCTCGATCAGGCGGAACCCACTGGCCAGTCGTTCCATGGGCCATGGGCTAGCAGAACCCCGTTCTGTCCTTCGAAACCGGCCCGATCTGGCTGGTTCCAAAGGACAGTTCGGTCCATCCTGTCGAATCGGCCTCCCGCCGGTCGTCTGGTAGGTGGGTCGCAACCCGGCGGCTCGACGAGATGACGAGGAGCACGAGATGTCGAAGTACCTGCTGGCCTACCACGGTGGGTCGATGGCCGAGACCGAAGCCGCGCAGGCAGCGGTGATGGAGGCGTGGGGGCAGTGGTTCGCCTCGCTCGGCGACGCGGTGGTCGACGGCGGCGCGCCCGTCGGCGCGGCCACGACGATCGCTGCCGACGGGTCGACGTCGTCCGGCGGAGGCGCCAACCCGGTGAGTGGCTACAGCCTGCTGACGGCGAGCGACCTGGACGCCGCGGTCGCGCTGGCCAAGGGCTGCCCGATCCTCGCTTCCGGCGGATCGATCGAGGTCGCCGAGACCATCGAGATGTGAGGGGTCACGACCAAGGGGCGCCGTCCTTGTAGTGGCGGAGCAAGTTGCGGGCGACGACCATGTGGTGGACCTCGTCGGGGCCGTCGTAGATGCGGGCGTAGCGGGCGGCGCGGTACATCTTGTCGAGCGGGCGGTCGCTCGTGACCCCGAGCGCCCCGTGGACCTGGATCGCCCGGTCGATGACGTTGTGCAACATCGTCGCCCCGTGGAACTTGATCAGGCTGATCGCCACGCGGGCGTCCTCGCCGGAGTCGATCACCCGGGCGGCGTCGAGCGTCATCAGCCGGGCGCCCTGGATCTCCGCCGCCGACTGGGCGATCATCGTCTGGATCGCCCCCTTCTCGGCCAGCAGCGAGCCGTGGGCGTAGCGCTCGAGGGCGCGCTCGCACATCAGCTCGAAGGCCCGCTGGGCTTGGCCGAGCCAGCGCATGCAGTGGAAGATGCGCCCGGGCCCGAGGCGCTTCTGGCTGATCAGGAAGCCCTCGCCGCGCCTGCCGAGGAGGTTGGTCGCCGGGACACGGACGTTGTCGAGGACGACCTCGCAGTGCTGCCCGCCGACGTGGCCCATCGTCGGCACCGCCCGCTGGATCAGGTACCCGGGCGTGTCGGTGGGGACGATGATCGAGCTGAACTGCATGTGCCGCTCGGCGTCGGGCTCGGTCTTGGCGAACACGGTCGTGAAGGCGGCACGCGAGGCGCCCGACGTGAACCACTTGTGCCCGTTGATCACCCACTCGTCGCCGTCGAGGTAGGCGGAGGTCTGCATCTGCGTCGGGTCGCTGCCGGCGACCTCCGGCTCGGTGAGCCCGACCGACGGGAACCGCCCGCCGGCGACGAGTGGTGCGAGGTACCGCTCACGCTGGTCGGGGCTGGCGTAGAGGTGGAGCATGATCGAGTCCTGCATCGTCACCGAGCCGACGGCCACCTGACCGTGCTCGGAGCGGCCGATGATCTCGTTGAGGTAGACAAAGTCCATGAACGGCAGCCCGCCGCCGATCTCCTTCGGGTGCCCGAGCGCCCACAGCCCGCGGGCCTTGGCCTCGGCCTGGAGGTCGGCGATCGGCCAGCTCGCCCGGCGGGTGGCGGCGTCGCCGGGGCCCGGCACGCCCCGTGACGTGTCGAGCCCGCGCGCCTCGGCCGCCGCGTAGAGCTCCATCGGCAGCCCGGTCTCGGGGTGGAGGTCACGCTCGGCGAGACGGTCGAGCTCGGGCTCGGCCTTGATCACCGCGTCGTCGATGAAGTCCTTCATCCGCGCCCGCAGCTCGCGGACCTCGTCGCTCATCCCGATTTGCGTCATGGACCGACCGTAGGCCCGACGTCACCGCGGTTTGACAGCCGGCCCGCGGCTTGGCTCAGATGACCCGCCCATGACTGA
Organism: uncultured Acidimicrobiia bacterium; assembly: GCA_963841465.1. GTDB lineage: Bacteria > Actinomycetota > Acidimicrobiia > Acidimicrobiales > Ilumatobacteraceae > JALZMG01. The sequence continues at coordinate 731,042 of CAWJCQ010000003.1, forward strand.
GATCGAGCGGCTGCTGGGCGCCAATGCCGCCTACGCCGCGGCCCGCTCCAACGTCGGCAACCCGCGGCCGTTGCGGCGGCTCGCCGTGGTCACGTGCATGGACGCCCGCATCGACGTCTTCGCCGCGCTCGGGCTGCAGCTCGGTGAGGCCCACGTCATCCGCAACGCCGGTGGGCGGGTCACCGACGACGTACTGCGCAGCCTCGCCGTGTCCAGCCATGCCCTCGGCGTCGACACGGTGGCCGTGATGCAGCACACGAAGTGCGGCGTGGCCGGCGTGTCCGACGAGGAGCTGCGCGAGATGACCGGGGCCGATCTCGACTTCTTCTCCTTCGACGACCACGCCGCCGCCCTGCGCGACGACATCGAGGTGCTGACGTCGACCGCCTACCTGGGCCCGCTGCGCACGGTTGCCGGGTTCGTCTTCGACGTCGAGACCGGCCACCTCCACGACGTCGTCCGCTGGGAGCGACCCGCCTGACTCGTGGGACGGAGCCGGGCCTATGCTCCGGGCCCGTGACATGGAGGGAGGGCGTCACCGTCGCGGTCGCCGTCATCGTGATCGTGGTGGGCGCGGCGTGCAGCGGCGACGACGACGACACCAAGCCGCACGACCAGAAGGTCCTCGACATCGCCGTGAACACCGGCCAGCCGGTCTGCATGCAGGTCACCGAGGACCTCCCGGCGGAGGTCAAGAAGCTGCCGATCATTGACTGCGCCCAGCCCCACAGCCACGAGATATACGCCACCGTGACCTCGAAGGAGTCGGTCTACCCAGGCGTGGATGCGCTGGGGAGCTTCGCTCAGATCAAGTGCCTCAGCGCGTTCGAGGACTTCGTCGGGATCAGCGCCTTCGACTCGCAGCTGTCCTACACCTGGCTGGTGCCGTCGCTGAAGAGCTGGAACGACGACAAGGACCGGGACGTCCTGTGCGTGCTCACCCGCCGAGATGGATCACCGATGGTCGGCTCGATGAAGGGCAGCGAGACCTGACGCCCGGGCTCGGCTCGCGGCCAAGCTGCTCGCCTCGCCTCCCGAGCTCGCCGCCGCCGCTCCGCAGCGGCGCTCGCCCACCTGGTCGATCCGCCGGGACGCCGCGGGCCCGTTCGTCCGCCCTCGCCCGCTCGGCTACCATCGCCGGCGGGCGGGTTCCGTCACTGGCGCCGGGCACTGAGGGAGGTGTTCACCGGTGTTGCACCTCATCGACGTTGCGCTCGAAGCATGGCTGCGGGCCACCGTGCCGCTCGGCGCGACCGACGTCGACGTGTCCTTCGAGGCGCCGGACAAGGAGTGGAGCGCCAAGCTCACCCGCCCGACGGTGAACGTGTTCCTGTGGGACATCCGCCGCAGCGCCAAGCAGGAGCGGGCCGGGATGGAGGAGGTCGAGCGCGACGGCCAGCTCGCCCGTCGAGCCCCGCTGCCTCGCGTCGAGCTGCACTACGTCGTGACGGCGTGGACCACCGACCACGGCGACGAGCGGGCGATCCTCGGCGGCCTGCTGCGCACCGTGCTCGCCCACCCCGAGATCCCGCCGACCTACCTCCCCGACGCGATCCACGATCTCCCCCCGCTGCGGGTGCGCCTCGCCCGCGCCGGCGACGACGAACCCGAGTTCGGGGCGACCCTCGACGGCCAGCTCCGGCCGGGGCTCGCGGTGACCGTCGTCGCGCCGATCGACACCGGCGTTTTCACCCCGGCCGGCCCGCCGGTCGAGGCCGTCCAGCTCGGAGTCTCCCGGATCGACACCGGCCACCGCGAGACGTTCCCGGTGCGCTGGGTGGCCGGCGAGGTCGACGACCCCGCCGCCGTCGGCGTGCCGGTCGTCTCCCCGCGCGGCACGGCGCGCGTCAACACCGCCGGCCGCTTCGTCATCGCCGCCGCGGCCGGCGACGAGCTGGTCGTCGAGACGGCGCCGCCGCGCACGGTGGTGGTGCCCGTCGAGGGCGGCGTCCGGGTCAAGCAGAGCTAGCAGGGCAAGCAGGGCTGACGTGCGGACAGAGCTGCTCCCACTCGACGTGGCGGTGACGCCAGGTGAGGTCACCATCATCGAGATCGAGGTGGGCAACACGGCCGACGTCATCGACGGGGTGACCGCCCATGTCGAGGGCGTCGACCCGACTTGGGTCCACCTCCCGATCCCCGTGCTCAGCCTGTTCCCCGACTCGACCGGCACGCTCCCGGTGCACATCCGCTTCCCGAAGACCACGGTCGTCGGCGACTACCTCGTCGTCATCAACGTCGTCTCCACGATCGACGCCACCCGCCACAGCACCCACGACCTGTGGTTGCACGTCGACCCGATCGAGGAGGCGTCACTGCGGCTGCGCCCGAGCGTCGTCACCGCCGGCAAGCGGGCCCGCTTCGGGGCGATCGTGGCCAACACCGGCAACGTCCAAACCGACTTCACGATGACCGCGGTCGACGAGACGCGGATCCTCGACACCATCGTGCAGCCGCTGACGTTGACCGTGCCGCCGTCGTCGGAGCGGGTCGCCGAGGTCGAGGTCACCGGCAAGCGGCCGTGGTTCGGCCAGCCGGTGGCGCGGACCGTGACGATCGGCGCCGACACGCCGACGCTGCAGCTCAAAGTGCTCGCCACGTTCAACCAGAAGCCACGCATTCCGCGCGGCCTGCTGACGGTGGCGATCCTCGCCGGGATCATCGCTCTGTGGGCCTTCATCTTCCTGTTCGGCGTCGGCCTGCTGCGCCAGGGCGACCCGACCAAGGCGGTGGCCGACAACTTCAACACCGGGGGGGTCCAGGACCTGCCCCTCGACGCCGTCGCCGGCAGTGCGCTCGGCAAGGTCACCGCGGCCTCGACGGGCGACGGGCTCAGCCGGATCACCGTCGAGGCCTACCGGGTGACGCCGAAGGGCGACGAGCTGACGACATCGGCCGGCACCGCTGACGACGGGACCTACCAGCTGGCCGGCCTGCTGCCGGGCACGTACAAGCTCCGCTTCACCGCCGACGGCTTCGATGACGTTTGGTACGGGAGCACGCCGGCGGGAGGCCCGGCCGGCCTCGTCGGCGCGGACCAGGCTGGGACCGTCGCGGTCGATCCCCTCGCCGAGGTGAAGGATCTGGACGTCACGATGACCGGCAAGGCAGGCCGGATCGTCGGTGCCGTCGCGCTGCCGCCGGGAGCTCCGCCCGGCACCGAGATGACCGTCACCGTCCAGCAGATCCCGGCGCCACCATCCGAATCGGCGGATCCGGCGGCGCCGCCAGCCGAGCCGCCACCTGCGGTCAGCCAGCAGACGACCGGCCCAGTGGCGTTCGAGGGCTTGACCACGCCGGGCACCTACCGCATCACCGTCCAGGCCGATGGCTTCCAGGCCCAGGAGTTCACCCAGGAGCTCGGTGGTGGCGCCGATCAGGTGATCAACACCGCCAGCCTCGGTGCCGCCTCGGGCAGCTTGTCCGGCACCGTGCGCAGCAGCGACGGCTCACCGCTGGGTGGCGTCGAGGTGACGATCGCCAGTGGTGACGTCGAGAAGAAGGCGATCACGCCAACCCAGGGCAACGTCGGCACGTTCCTCGTCGACGGCCTCGACACGCCGCGCACTTACGTCGTGACGTTCGCCAAGGACGGCTTCAGCGGCGAGACGATCGCCCTCGACCTCGCCGCCGGCGCCGCCCGCACCGGGGTCGACGGCGTGCTCGTCGGCGGCACCGGCACCATCACGGGCTACGTCACCGGCCCCGACGGGACGCCGCTCGGGGGGGTCCAGGTGGTGGCGTCGAAGGGCGACTTCACCGCCAAGACCTCGACGCTGACCACGAGCGGACCCGGCGCCGCGGCGGGCAGCTACACCCTCACCGACATCCCGACGCCCGGCAGTATCGCCGTGACGTTCTCGCTCGCCGGCTACACCAGCGAGACGCGCCTCGTCGGGTTCCTCATGCCGACGACCGTGCCCAACGTGTCGGTGCAGCTGCGCAAGGCGACGGCGTCGATCGTCGGCACGGTCTCGGGAGGAGGTGCGCCGCTGGCCGGGGCCACCGTCGAGCTGTCCGACGGCCTGACGTCGCGCACGACCGCGACGGCCTCGACGCCCAATGGCGGCTACGTCTTCACCGACGTCGCGCCGGGGTCCTACACATTGACGATCACCGCGCCCGGGTTCCGGCGCTCGGTGCAGCTGATCACCGTCGCCGCCGGTGACGTGGTGACCCGCGACGTGGCGATGGCGGCGGGGTCCTGATGCACGTCACCGCCGACCCGCTGCTGATCGAACTGCCGGTGGGTGAGCCGGCGACGATCGCCGTGTCGATCACCAACACCAGCTCGATGATCGATGCCTACGACGTCGAGGCGTTCGGCCTCGACCCGGCGTGGACCATGGTCGCACCGGCGCGGCTGTCGCTGTTCCCTTCAGAGATCGGCATCGTCGAGATCGCCGTGCGGCTGCCCCCGGACGTGCCCGCCGGGGCGCGCACGATCGCCGTCCACGTGCGCAGCGAGAACGACCGCAACGAGTTCGCCCTCGCCCAGGTCAGCCTCGACGTCGGCACCCGGTCGCGCACGTCGCTGCGCGTCGACCCGGTCATGGTCACCGGCGGGAACAAGGCGGAGTTCTCGCTGATCGTCGCCAACGACGGCAACGCCACCGTCGAGGCCCGCCCGCAAGGCGAGGACCCCGAGGACCTCTTGGAGCTGACGTTCGAGCCGCCGATCGTCGTGCTCGCACCGGGCCGCCGAGAGATCGTGCAGGCCACGGCGCGCGGCGGCCGGCCCTGGTTCGGCCAGCCCAAGCCACGCCTGATCTCGTTCGGCCTGGGCCCCGACGCGCCGCCGGCGATGGCAACGTTCGTCCAGCGCCCGCGCATCGGACGCTGGCTGCTGTCGCTGCTCGGTCTGGTGACGGCGGCGGCCGTGTTCGCGGTCGTGCTGAGCACGGTCGCCGACCGGCTCGTCGACAAGGCGTCGGTCGACCCCAAGGTCCTCGACAAGGCCCTCGAAACCCAGGACGGCGCCGGCCCCGCGGGGATGGCGTCGGTGCAGCCGAGCTCGGTGAGCGGCAAGGTCGTCGTCACCAGCACCGGCCAGGGGATCGCCGGCGTGACCGCCGAGTTGTACGGCTCGGGCAACGGCACCGTCGCGGTCAAGTCGGCGGCGAGCGACGGGAGCGGGACGTTCACCTTCAACCGGGTCCCCGCCGGCCGGTATCGGGTCAAGATCAGCGGCGGCGGCTTCTCTCCGCAGTGGTACCAGGGCGCGCTGACCTTCGCCGACGCCAAGGACATCGACGTCGACAAGGCCGCCGCCGTCAAGCTCGACGACATCAAGATCGGGGGCCGCCCGGGGAGCATCAAGGGTGAGGTCGTCACCGACGACCCCACCGGTGCCACCGCCCGCCTCGTCGTGCCCGGGGTCGCCGACGCCACCACCAAGGCGCTGGTGAAGGAGACGACGGTGGGCGCCGACGGTGCGTTCCAGTTCGAGGACGTCCCGTCGCCGGCGAGCTATCAACTGATCGTCGCCAAGGAGGGGTTCGCCAGCGCGGTTCGCGACGTTCAGCTCGCGGCGGCGCAGGACCTCGAAGGGATCAAGGTCGTGCTGCGCGAGGGAGACGGCGTCGCCGCCGGACACGTCCAAAGCCCGAGCGGTCCGCTCGGCGGGGTGGCGATCACAGCGACGAGCGGCGACCTCGAGGTGACCACGGTCAGCCTCACCGTCGACGACGTCGGCGCGTTCACCCTGCGCGACCTGCCGACGCCGGGCAGCTACACGGTGACGTTCACCAAGGACGGCTACCAGTCGGCGACGCGCACGATCGACCTCCAGGCGGCCCAGCAGCTCGGCGGGCTGGCCGTCACGATGACGCCGACGACCGGTTCGATCACCGGGACCGTGCGCGACGCCAACGGCCCGCTGGGCGGGGTCACCGTGTCGATCACCGGGCCTGACGACCTCGACCTGTCGACCACCTCGGCGAGCGCCGGCCAGGTCGGCCAGTACACGTTCGAGGCGCTGCCATCACCGGGGTCCTTCACGCTGACGTTCACCAAGGACGGCTATGTCGCCCAGACCCTGCAGAAGAGCCTCGGCGGAACGACCGGGCAGAGCGCGCTGACCGGCGTCGACGCCACCCTCGTGTCGAGCACGGCGACCGTGCGCGGCGTCGTCCAGTCGTCGGCCGGCCAGCCTGTCGCCGGCGCGTCGGTGTCGCTCAGCGACGGGTCGGTGACCAAGCAGTTTCTGTCCGCGGACAACCCGCCTGGGCGCTTCGAGTTCAGTGGCGTCGAGCCCGGTGCCTACACGCTGACTGCGACGTTGCCGGGGACGTCTCCGGCGGTGCAGCTCGTCAACGTGATCGCCAACGACCTCGTCGACCTCACCGTCACCCTTCAGCCACAGGCCTCGCTGTTCGGGTTCGTGCAGCGCGTCGACCCGCAGACCGGCGCCGTGGTGCCGTACGCCGGAGCCAACGTCCGCCTCTACCCGGCGGCCGTCTTCCCTGCCCCGCCGTCGCAGGCGTTGTTCTCGGTGACGACCGCTGCCGACGGGTCCTACTCCTTCGGCGCCCTCGACGCGCCGTCCGACTTCGTCGTCGCCGTCTACGTCGCCGACACCTCGGGTGACGCTCTCGACTCGGTGCTCGTCCAGACCCAGCCGAGCACGGCCGAGCAGGTCCCGACGTTCCTGATCCGGACGAGCACGGCGAGCGCGACGACGGTGGCGAGCGCGACGACGGTGGCGAGCACGACGACGGTGGCGAGCACGACGACGGTGTCGGTGTCGGTGCCGGGCTGATGGGCGGGGAGCGGTGAAGGTCGAGACGCTGACCCCGGTGGTGGCCGCCGCGCCCGGCTCGCGCGCCCACTGGCGGCTGCGGGTGGAGAACGACAGCCCGGGCCCGCTCGGCTACCGCCTCGACATCGTCGGCTTCGATCCCGCCCACGTGCTTCAGCCGCCCCCGTCCCCGCCGCTGGCGCCGGGGGGCTCCGCCGAGGTCGACCTCGAGCTGCTCATCCCCGAGGCGTTCGCCGCCGGCCAGCACTCGATCGCCGTCGAGGTCGTGCCCGATCGCGCCGGGGTGAAGCCGGTGATCGCCGCGGTCACCGTCACCGTCGGCACGATCGGCGACATCGCCCTCGCCGTCGTCCCCTCGACGATCCGCGCTCACCGGCGGGCGTCGTTCAAGGTCGACATCGACAACCGCTCCAACCGCGACGTCGACCTGCAGCTGGAGGGAGAGGGGCCGGACCTGGAGATCCGCATGCGCCCCGACCGGGTCATGATGCGCCCGGGGGAGCGGGTCCGCACGGGCGGGCGGGTCAAGGGTCCGCGCCAGCTGTTCGGCGAGCCCGTGCAGCGCAGCCTGACGATCGCCGCCCGCAGCCGGTCGGCGCCGGCCTACGCCCCGGCGACGTTCCAGCAGCGCCCGACGTTTCCGCGAGGGATGCGGTCGCTGATCGCCGTGCTGTTGATCGTGGGGATCTGGGGCGGGGCGCTCGGCGCCGGGTACCTGTGGTGGCAGTCGAGGAGCGAGAACGCCGCCGAGCCGACCGGGGCCGAGCTCGTCGACACCGACGGCGACGGTGTCCCCGACACGCCGGGCAACGTGCTCGTCGACACCAACGGCGACGGCCAGCCCGACACCCTCGCCTCGGTGGTCGCCGAGAACGTCGCCGTTAACGGGCCGGCCAAGGGTCCGCCCCAACCGGGGAGCTCGGCGCAGAAGTCCCGCGCCGTGCTCGGCGGCACCGTGCAGGCCGGCGACACCGCCGACCCATCCGGCGTCGACGTCACGCTGACACCGATCGAGCTGGGCGCGGCACCCCCGGCCGGCGCCACGCCGGTCGGTTTGGCCAAGACCGAGGCATTTTCCGGCGGCAAGGTCTGGCCGGCCCGCTTCGGCCTGTACGACCCCGTGATCCGCTCGGGGGTCCGGCGCACACAATCCGTCGCCTCGACGACCACGACCGACCAGCGCGGGGCATGGCTGTTCGGCAGCGTCCCGGTTGGGCAGTCGTACGAGGTCAGCTTCTCCGCGCCGGGTTCGACACCCAGTCCTTCGTCGTGACCCCGACGGGGGAGGGCAAGCCGATCGAGCTGCCGGTCACGCTGAAGCCGGCCAAGGGCGCGGTCAGCGGGACCGTCACCGGGCCCAACGGGCCGCTCGGGAACGTCCAGATGGTGCTCACCGACGGCGTCCTCACGTTCAACTCGGCCACCACGTCGGGCGGCGGGGCCGGGAAGTTCTCCTTCACCGGCGTCAGCACGCCGGGCACGTACACGCTGACCGCGGCGATCGACGGCTTCGGCACCGAGGTGGCCCAGATCACCCTGGAGGAGGGCGAGCAGAAGAGCGGCGTGGCGATCCGCATGCGCGCCGGCGTCGGCTCGATCAGCGGGCACATCAGAGAGAATGGCCAGCCGCTCGGCGGGGTGTCGCTCACCGCCTCGAACGGCGACACCAGCGTCGACACGACGAGCCTGACCGAGGGCGACAAGGGCGGCTACACGTTCCCCCAGCTCGACATCCCCGGCCGTTACACGATCACCGCGTCTCGGGAGGGCTATCTCACCCAGACCCGGGTCGTCAACCTCACCGGCAACGCCACGGGGATCGACTTCGACTTCCGCAAGCGGACCGGCGCGATCACCGGCATCGTCAACAGCTCCAACGGTGGGCGGCTCCCCGGCGCCAACGTCCGCGTCACCCGGGACAAGCTGTCGTTCGACACCAAGACCGCGGCCAGCGGCGACCCAGGGTCGTTCAACATCCGCAACCTCCCACCGGGCACGTACCTGGTCGAGTTCTCCCGCTTCGACCACATCCCCGAGTCGCAGACCGTCACCGTCGCGCCCGGGCAGGTCGTCGACCTCGGGCAGATCACGCTGGTCTACCGGCCGCGCCCGGCGATCACCCAGAACGGCAGCCTCGAGGTGCGCGTCGTCAACAGTGCGGGAGATCCGCTGTTCGGCGCCAACGTCCGCCTGGTGCGGGTTTCCGACGAGAAGGTCGTCGCGACGCAAGCCGACACGACCGGCAACCAGTCCTCGTTCACGTTCCAGCCACTCGCCATCGGTACCTACCGGATCGAGGTCAACAAGGACGTCACCTACCGCACGAGCACGCGACGGGTGTCAATCGGACTGGGCGACAGCCTCGAGGTGATCCCGCTCTACCGGCTCGGCCAGGTCTCGGGCCGCGTCGTCGACTCGTTCACCAAGGAGCAGCTGGTCGATTACGACATCCAGATCAACCGGGTCAACCCGGACGGCAGCACGACGTTCGTGCAGAACATCCCTGTGCCCGCCGACGCCACGCCCAAGCCGGGCAGCACGGAAATCCGATGGGAGTCGGCGCAGGCATCACTGACCAGCGGCACGTACGAGGTCGTCGTCATCAACCCCCCGCCCGGCTACACCGCGAGGACCGATCAGGTCCTCGTCCCGGGCCAGCCGCCGATGCGCTTCGTGATCTCCCCGACGGACGACACGCCGATCAACGTCGGTGACCTCCTCGTCGACCGTCTGCCCGAGATCCACGGCGTCGTTCAGGTGCCGAACCTGGTCGGCGGCGCGACCACGTTCGTCCCGATCGACGACGACTCCCTTGGCGCCACGCTGACCTGCCCGACCCAGCCGAGGGGCCCGCTCCCGGCGACCTGGATCAGAGACCTGGTCGCCGGGTCCGCCACGGGGCGGGAGACGTTCTACTTCGACCCGGTGCAGATCGATGACTCCGGCTCGGTCGGCGCCTGCCAGCTGACGGTGTCGGCCACCGGGTACGTGAGCAAGACCGTCGACGTGTCGATCGTGGCGGTGCGCGGCGAGCACAGCCGCATCGACCGCAACGTCGCCCTGTTCAAGCCGGTCGACGTCGGCGGTCACGCCTACTGGGTCGACCGCGGCGACGCCAACCGGCAGGTGCCTGCGGGCGGCGTCACCGTGCGCCCGCAGGGCGACGTCACGACCGGCTTCAACCCGGGCACGGTGCCGTTCACCAGTGTCGACAGCGAACCGACGCCGGAGCGGTCGCAGCTCAACGAGGTGTTCACCAACGCCAACGGCGATTGGGCCTTCCTCGGCGCCGCGGCCACGCCTCCGGCGCCGAAGCAGGTGTTCGGCACGGCCACGTACGTCTTCGAGAAGCCGACCCCCCTCCCAGTCCAGTACCAGTCGTCGAGCATGAACCTGACGATCAGTGAGACCGGGCGATCGGCCATCGGGTCGCCGGCGCCGGCTACGCCGCCGCTGTTCGTGTCTCCGGACGGCAGCGAGGTCCAGCTCGACGCCAACGGCGGCGTACTGACCGAGACGCTGGACATTCGCACGATCAAGAGCTCGCCCGACCTGAGCGGCTTCACCGCGACCTTCCGCGGCGCCAACAGCGCCGACCGGACGCTGCCCGCGGGCATCGACCTCGGCGACGTGGTGCGCACGTCGACCACGTTCACCACCCCTGACCCGGGCACCCACCAGATCGGCCTGACCCTCTCGCCGACAGCGACGAGCGACGGCACCCCGACGGGACGCCCGCTGTTCGACCCGGCGAGCGCCGCCGACGCCACGCCGACCACCGTGTTCCAGAATCCCGCCGAGAGCCCGCCGGCGGTCGTCAAGACGTGGGTCGAGCGGGGCAGCGTCAACCTGCAGGTCGTCGAGCGGTCGGGGGCTGCCTCCGTCGGCGCGGTGGCCGACCTCGTGTCGGGAGCGACCTCGATCGCGGTCACCGTCGCCAACGCCGACAACGTGGTGACCGGGCTGCCGGTCGGCTTGGCGCAAGGCGCACAGACGACCTACACGGCGACCGTGCGCCAGGGTGCCGCCGAAGAGTTCAACTTCGCCCGCAGCACCTACCAGGTGTTCAACGAGGGCGGGGCGACCGTCGCGAGTGGCAGCCTCTCGTCGACCGGCTCGATGTCGTTCAACGTCGCCCAGGGCGGCCGGCCCACGGTGCGGATCACCCTGTCCCGCTTTGGCACGATCACCAGTGCCGTTCTCGGTGATGACGGCACCGGCAACACGACGCCGTTGACGGTCGCCGACGGGCTCGTGGTCACCGCCCGCCGCATCGCCCTGGACGATTTCCCCTTCTGCACGTCGATCGCGCCCGAGCAGCCGCGACCGATCAGGGCCGTCGGCACCAACGGCAGCGACTTCCAGTTCTCCGGTCCAGCCGGGTACTACGAGATCGTCGTCAGCCACCCGAACTACGAACCGGACCCCGGCACGGGACCGCCGTTGCAGGATCCTGACGACCAGTGCCGCAACATCTTCGGCTTCCCCAAGTTCCAGGGGCGCATCTTCCACCTCGCCGACGACGTCAACCGGACGCTGACACCGTTCTTCCTGCTGCCGATCAAGCGGAGCAGCGTGACGGTGACCGTCCGCAACGACGCGCTGACCGCCGGCACCGGTGGGGTCGGTGACCCGGTCGAGGGCGCCACCGTCACCGTGTCGCGCGGCGGGACCACGGTGGCCACCGGCACCACCGATTCGATCGGGCGAGCCACCCTGCAGGCGCTGCCCCCGGGCAGCTACGACGTCGACGTCACCAAGGTTGACCTGCTTGGTGTGACGGAGTACTTCCCGGTCGGCTTCTCGATGAGCATCCCGCTCGGCGGTGCGGTGGTGACGCTCCAGGTGCCCCTGCCGCGGGTCGGCGGGGCGATCAACGGCGTGATCGTCGGCCTCAACCAGGACAACGAGCCGGTGCCGCTGCCCGCATTGCCGACGGTCGGCGACGCCTACGACGCTCCCGATCCGACGGCCAACGGTGCCACCGTCGGGACCGTCACCAACCCAACCACCCCGCAGCAGGCCGTGGTCACCGCCGACACCGACCCGACATTCCCCGCCGGCACGTCGGCGAGCTACGCCCTCGACGCGCTCGCCTCGGGCCGGCACACGCTGACCTATGGCTCACTCGCGCCGGCGTTCACCACACCGGCGGCGCAGGTCGTCGACGTGCTCGGGATCACCCCGCAGACCGCGCCGCGTGTCGACTACCGCGCCGCCAACCGTCGGCTCGTTGTGACGGTGACCGCGTCGCCCGGCGACGCGACCGGCGCCACCGTCGCCCTCGAACCACCCGGCGCGCCGCCTGGCTCCGGGGTCGCCCAGCCGGTGACGTGTACGGGCACGCCGCAGGTCTGCACGGTCACGTTCACAGGGGTCGTCCCGAAGATCGCCCCCTACACCGTCGTCGTAGCCAAGGACCTGTACGGGACACAACAGCCGACCGTGACCGTCGGTCCCGGCGACCCGGCGACGGCGGTCACGACGACGGTCGCCCTCACCGGCTCCGTCGCCCGGGTCAGCGGCACCGTGATGGGGCGCAGCGCGCCAGTCGTCGCCGGCCAGCCCTCGCCCGACGCCCCGCTGACGACGGGCAAGGTCGACCTCCTCCTCGCCGGCCAGCCGACACCGGTTGACACGTTCCCCCTCAGCAACGGCACGTTCACGTTCAACGTCACGGCAGCGGGCAACTACGACCTCGTCGCCTCGGCGCCCACATACGCACCGCGGACGCTGCCGCTCCGGATCACCAACGGCGACCTCGGCAAGACCGTCACCGGCCAGGACCTGATCGTGCCCAAGCTCGGCACCTTCACGTTCACCGTGTCCGGCGGGGCGCCGCCGGCCGGCATCACCGTCACACCGACGGCCTCGGGGAGCCGCAGCGTCGAGCCCGTGGTGAGCGGGTTGAGCGTCACCGTCGATCCCGGAGGTGGCCTGCCGGCACCGGGCGCCGCACCGACGTACGCGTTCAGCCTGACGTCGGCGGACGGGTACCTGCCAGCCTCCGTCGCCGCTTCGACGATCAACATCGGCGAAACCAAGACCGTGCCGGTGACGATGAACCCGCGCTCGATCGGCGGCACGGTGTTTCGTCCGGGTACGCCGCCGCAGCCGGTCACGGCATCTGTACGCGCCCCGTCCGGCTCCACCGTGGTCGCCGAGCCGCTCACCGGTGGCTTCACGTTCCCGGGACCGTTCAGGACCGGTTCGTACCTGCTGGTCGCCGAGCAACTCGGCGTCGGACGGGGCACGGCGACGGCGACGGTGGCGAACGACGCCAGCCCAAGCCTGACCAACCAGAACATCACCCTCGTCGCCCGCACGGTGAACGTGTCGTTCTCGTCAGCCCCGCCGGATGCGACGATCGTCGTGACCGGGAGCTCGGGCACGACGTACAACGGCATCGCGGGCACACCGATCCCGGTCCCGGAGAACGACTTCCCGATCTCGTATCGGGCCAGCCTCGCCGGCCACGACGATGTCACGGGCACCGCCGACCTCAACGTCAACGAGTCCAACACGTGGACGCAGACGACGCTGACCCAGACCGTGGCCCAGATCACGCTCCCCACCACGACGACGACCACCACGACCACGACGACCACCACCACGACGACCACGACCACGACCACGACCACGACGGTGGCCCCGGGACCCTGACGTCAGATGGCCGCAAGGCGCGCCGAGAACGTGATCGGCAGCTCCTTGATCGGGCGGAGGAAGAAGCTCGGCTCGTGGACCGGCGTCGGCAAGGGCTCGGCGAGGGCGAGGTCGTCGAGGCAGGCCAGCAACAGTGTGAACCCGCTGTGCAGCTCCTGGCGCGCGAGCGTGGCGCCGATGCAGAAGTGGGCGCCGAACCCGAACGCGACGTGGTTGCGGGCGTCGGGCCGGTCGACGTCGAAGCGGTCGGGCTCGTCGAACACGCAGGCATCGCGGTTGGCGGCGCCGAAGCGGACCATCACCGACGCACCCGCGGGGATCGTGACGCCGGCGACGTCCACCTCGCGCGTCGTCTCCCGCCACAGGCCCTGCACCGGGCTGTCGAAGCGCAGCGCCTCTTCGACGAAGTTCGGCATCAGCTCCGGCTCGGCACGCAGGCGGCCCTGCAGCTCGGGGTGCGTGGCCAGCACCCACATCCCGGCGGCCAGCGCGCCGGTGGTCGTCTCGAAGCCGCCGGTGACGAGCTGGTGCAGCAGGTCCTGAAGCTCGGCCATCGTGAACGGTTGCTCGTCGTCGCCGTGGGCGTGCACCAACCGTGAGATGAGGTCGTCGGTCGGGTGCTCGCGCCGGCGCTCGAACTCGGCGGCGAGGAAGTGCTGTGCCTCGAGCTCGACGTCGGCTTCTGCGAGCGCCTCCTCCACCGTCATCCGGCGCTGGGCCAGCGACAACATCGCGTCGGCCCACCGGCGGAACCGCTGGTAGTCGGATTGGTCGAGGCCGAGCTGCTCGGCGATGAGGATCCCCGGGAGGGGCAGGGCGAAGTCGGCGACGAACTCACAGGCGCTGCGATCGGCGACGCGGTCGATGAGCCCGACGGCGATCTCCTCGATGCGCGGCGTCAGCTCGGCGACCTTGGCCGGTGAGAACACCCGGTTCAGCAGCTTGCGGTAGCGGGTGTGCACCGGCGGGTCGGTGCGCTGCAACGTGGACGTGCGGGCCCAGCCGCGCTCGGCGAGTCGACGCTGGTAGGCCACGGCCGCCGGGTCGGGCACGGCGGGGGCGTGGCGGGAGTTGGAGAACGTCTCCACGTCCATCAGCGCCCGCCGAGCTTCGGTGTGCCCACCGATCACGTAGAGGTCGAGGTCGGGCTCGTGCCACACCGGGCAGTCGGCGAGGCGCTGGCGGTAGTACTCGTAGGGGTCGTCCTGTACGGCGAGGTCGCTGAGCCCGGCCACCGCGCCGACCGTACAAGGCGAAGAGGTCAGGCGGCGAGGTGTTGGCCGAACCAGTCGAGCATCGCCTGGTAGGCCTGGCTCGCCGCGTTGGCGTCGTAGCGCGGGCCGGTGTCGTTGAAGAAGGCGTGATCGACGCCGGGGAACACGCGCAGCTCGTGGGTGAGCCCCGCCGCGATGAGGGCAGCCTCGGCGGCGTCCTTGGTGCCGTTGACCCGGCTGTCGTTGCCGGCGTAGATGCCGAGCACCGCCGCGTTCGGCGATCCGGCGAGCCTGGCGCCGGCCGGGAACGGCCCGTAGAACGGCACCGCCGCCGCCAGCCGCGGCTCGCCGGCGGCGAGCAGCTGCCACGTCATCCCGCCGCCGAAGCAGAACCCGATCGTCGCCAGGTTGGCACCCGCCGCGCGGCGACCGAGCTCGTCGAGCCCGGCCCGCAGGTCGGCGATCATCCGCTCGGCGGGCGCATTGCCGAGCGCTGCGGTGGCGTCGCCCTCTGTCGGGAGGCTCGCCGTGCCTCCCTCCTCCGAGAGCAGGTCGATCGCCAGCGCGGTGTAGCCGTCGGCGGCGAGGCGCGGTGGGATCGACCGGATGTGCGAGGTGAGCCCCCGGTTCTCGTGGATCACGAGCACCGCCCCACGCGGCGATGCAGCCTCGGCGAGGAGCCCGATCAGCTCGCCGGTCGGCCCGGTGAAGCGGATCTCCTCGCCTGCTGCTGCTGCTGCTGCTGCCGCCGCCGCCGCCGCTGAGGAGCTCGGCGGCGCCGTGGTCGCCGATGTCGATGGCGAGGTGGTCGCCGCTGCATCGTCGTCATCGCCGCATGCCGCCAGCAGCGCGGCAGCGGCGGCGCCGGTCACGCCCATCAGCCCGAGTCGGCGCAACGCCTCCCGGCGCGACAGCAGGCCCTCCGCGCAGTCGAGCGCGACCTCGCCGACGATGTAGCCCTTCAGCGCCATCGCCGAACGCTACGGCCTCAGGCGGCGTGTTCGTCTGTCGGGTGGGGCTCGGGTGGGTCGGGGAAGACGATCGCCCAGTGGTCGAGTCGTTCCCCGGTTGGGTGCTCGTAGGGCTGGCTGGGGGCGGGTGGTGGGCGGGTCGGCGGGGTCGGGCGGGAGGCGGGGTCGATGACCCGGCCATGGCGGTCGGTGAAGGTGAGCCCGTTGGGTTCGTCGGCGTTGCCGGTGATGCCGAGCAGGCCTTGGTGGTGGAGGCGGTGGTCGGCCGGGCAGAGCGCGGCCAGGTTGGCGGTGTCGGTGGCGCCGCCGTGGTGCCAGTGGTCGAGGTGGTGGACGTGGAGCCAGCGGGTTTGGTGGCACCACGGCACCCGGCATTTGCGGTCGCGGGCCACCACCAGGCGGCGGGTGCGGTCGGGCACGACGTGTTGGCTGCGGCCCACCGACACGGGCCGGGCGCCGTCGGTGAACACACCGGCGACACCGTGCCGTCACATCCCAACATGTCGCGCAGCCAGTCCGGCACCGCGAGTCCGTCGCTCCAGCGGGCCGGTATCGGGTCGGTGGGGTCGATGAACCAGTTGGCCCGGAACCGCTCCCGGCGCTCATCCGACAACGCACCGTCGAGGGAGCGGCGGGCCATCTCGACCAGCGCCTCGGGCCAGCCGACGTTGCTGCGGCCGGCGTGGAACAGGCCGTCGCGGGCCTCGTTGAGGGCGGCGTCGACGAGGCGGCCGTGGTCGGGGTCGAGCTCGGCACGCAGCCGGTAGCGGCCGTCGTCGCCGAACCAGCCGGACACCGACTCCGGCCGCCGGTCACCGACCGGGTCGGGCGAGGGGGCGGGGCGGGCGGCCCGTACCAGCGTGCGCAGCTGGACCACCGTCGCTGCCGTCGCCGTCTCAGCGAACACCTCGTCGAGGTGGGCCGGCGCCTTGGTCGCCACCGCCGCCTGATCCATCGACAGCGCCCCCGCAGCGAAGCTCGAGATGATCGCCGGATGGGTGTCTCGCGCCTCGGCGAGGCGCACGACCTCGCGGGCGTGACCCGGGGAGATCCCCGCCTGCCACGTCAACCAGTGCTCCAACGAGCGCACTCCCCAGCCCTGCCACGAACCCGTCGCCAATGCCTCCGCCGCCAACTCGACCAGTTGCGCGTTGAGCACGTTCAGATGGCCACACACCACGCGCAGGCGCTCCTCGACGTCCAAGGACGAATCGAGCACGGCACCAGCAGTCATAGCGACCATCGTGAACGAGGGGTGTCACAGCGAACGGCCAACAGGGCCGCGCGTATCAATCCCCCCGGTGGCGTGCCCATAGCCTCTGGTGAAAAGCGCGGTCTCGTCGTTCGCATCGCGGGTGATTGCGATCGGTCTCGTGCTCGTGCCGGTCGCCCTCGGCACACCCGCGACGACCCGCGCTCAAGTCGCGCCCGAGCGGACGCTCGTGGTGACGCCGGGCAAGGGACCCGCCGGCACGGACGTCACGTTGAGCGGCACCGGCTGGGGTGAGAACGTCGACACCGCCAGCGTGGCGGTGGTGTCACCCGAGCGACCAGGGGTCACGCACGCCGATGTCGCCAACGGCCGGCTGACCGGCTCCGTCACGATCCCATCCGATATCGCCGACGGGACGCTCGTGGCCGTCGAGGCGTGCCAAGTGTCGGCCGGCGACGACGCCGTGGTGGACTGCGCCGCGGCGCACTTCCTCGTCGCGAGACCGACGTTGGTGTTGAGCCAGACGTCCGGGGCGGCCGGCACTGTTGTCGCCTTGAGCGGCAGCGGCTGGGGCACGCCGGACAGGACCCCCACCGTGACACCCAGCGGAACTGCCAGCGTCGTCGACGGGGAGCTCACCGGCACGGTCACGATCCCCACAGACGTTGCCGGGGGGAAGCTGGTGCCCGTCCAGGTCTGTGCCCCATATGCCGGCCGCCGTACGCCGTTGTGCCTGACCTCCGACTTCTCCGTCGACCCGGTGCTGACCGCCACCCCGACGACCGCGCTGCCGGGAGCAACGATCGATCTCGGCGGCAGCTGGTGCTGCTTCTCCCAGCGCGACGTCACGTGGGGATCGGCGGACACGGTCATCGGCACAGCGCGGACGAACGCGGACGGCGTGATCTCAGGGTCGGCCCGAATCCCCCTCGACGCCGCCGAGGGCGACGGCGTCCTTGCCATTTGCGATGGCGACGTCGACGCCGAGACGTGCGGCACGGCAACCGTCGCCGTGGAGGCGCCGACGCTGCGGACCGATCGGTCTGACTATCGGATCGGCGATGAGGTCCAGCTCTCGGGTGAGGGCTGGTGCTGCCCAGACGCGGCCGTTGTCGTCACCGATGCCGCGGATGGCATCCGGTGGGGTGATGGCACCGTGGACGCCGATGGCCGACTCCGGGCTGGGGCCACCGTTCCCGACGGCACCGAGGCCGGCGATCTCGTCCTGTCGGTGTGCGCCGGCGCGCGGTGCCGGACGGTGTCGGTGCGAGTGGTCACATCACCCGCATCGACAGACCAACCGACGACGGTTCCGCCGGCGACGAGCGCGCCGTCGGTGACGACCGCTCCGGCGAGCCCGCCGGTGACGTCCGCCCCACCACCACCACCCGATCAGAACGGCCAGACCTGGTGGCCTGTCGTCGTGGTCGCCGCCGTCGTGGGCGGCGCCCTCGCCCTCCTCCGGCGTGGGCGGTCGCACCGACGAGGTCGAACTACACCCATCGTGCGTCCCGGTCCGGCCGTGCACCAGCTGGTGCCTCGCCGCCCCGTGGCCGTCGTCGTGAGCGTCGACGTGCCACGCACCACCACCCGCCCCACAAGGAGTACATCGTGACGACGTTGGAGTCGATCCTGTTCGGCGATCACCGCGACGCCTTGCGACGAATCGAACGGTCCATCGCATCCGCCGGCGTCGCCATCCACGGCCTCGGGCCGAACCTCGTGATCTCCGGCTCGGAGGTCGCCCGGGCGGTCGTCGCCGCGCTGGACACACCGGTTGGCGCCCTGGCCGAGGAGGCGTGGTGTCAGTACGACGAGGTCGAGCAGGCGCGTCGACGCACTGCCGGCCGTCGCGGCGCCCGTGAATCGGTGCGCTTGCTCCGCCACACGGTCAACTCCACGCAACCTCTCCGCGTCGAGGTCGACAGCGGCGGCGTGCGGCAGACGATCACGACGCTGACGTTGCGGGTCAGCGTCAGCGTCAACGCCGTCACGTTGGTCGTCGAGGCGGGCAAGGTGACCAGGGTCGTCCCCGGCGCGGCGTCCGCCGAGGCAAGCCTCGCACTCGGCGACGTCGTCGTGGCACATGGCTCACTGAAGGACGTCACGGTAACGTCCGTCGATGCCGACCCCGCGAGAGGACGTGTCCGTCGAGTGGTGGCGCAGCGCCGTCGTGTACCAGATCTACCCCCGCTCGTTCGCTGACAGCGATGGCGACGGGGTCGGCGACCTCAACGGCATCCGGGCCAGGCTCGGCTATCTCGCCGACCTCGGTGTCGACGCCGTCTGGATCAGTCCGTGGTACCCCTCGCCGCTGCTCGACGGTGGCTACGACGTCAGCGACTACCGCGACATCAACCCCACCTTCGGCACGCTCGCCGACACCGACGCGCTGATCGTCGACGCCCATCGGATGGGCATGCGCGTGCTCATCGATCTCGTCCCCAACCACTGCTCGTGGGAGCACCCGTGGTTCGTGCAGGCGGTGGCCGCCGGTCGGGGTTCGCCCGAGCGCGAGCTGTTCTGGTTCCGTGACGGCGCCGACGGGCCCGATGGTTCGCAGCCCCCGAACGGATGGCGGTCGTCGTTCGGCGGACCAGCGTGGGAGCAGGTCGCCGACGGCCAGTGGTACCTCCACCTGTTCGACGTCAGCCAGCCGGACTGGAACTGGGACAACCCGCACGTCCTCGAAGAGTTCGATTCGATCCTGCGGTTCTGGTTCGACCGCGGCATCGACGGGTTCCGCATCGACGTCGCCGACTCGATGGCCAAGGACCGCACGCTGCCCGAGGTGACGACGGCGCCGCGGGTGCCGGGCCAGCCGGCGAGGAAGTACCCGGGCCACCCGCACTGGGATCGAGACGAGGTCCACGAGATCCACCGACGGTGGCGGCGGATCGGCGACAGCTATCGCGACACCCCCCAGGGCGTCCGCTCGTTCGTCGCCGAGGCGTGGGTGACGCCGCCCGAGCGGCTGGCTCGGTACCTGCGCGCCGACGAGCTGCAGTCGGCGTTCAACTTCGACGCGCTGCGCGCCCGCTGGCATGCGACCAGCCAGCGCGGCGTGATCGACGGATCGACCGAGGCGATCTGGGCGGTGGGCGCCGACGCCACGTGGGTCCTCAGCAACCACGACACGATCCGCCATCGCACCCGGTACGGCCGCGACCAGGCGAACGCCGGCGCGGACGCCGGCGCGGTCCCGAGCGATCTGGCCCTCGGCCTGCGGCGGGCTCGGGCGGCGGCCCTGCTCGAGCTCGCCCTGCCCGGCAGCGCCTACATCTACCAAGGCGACGAGCTCGGGCTCCCCGAGGTCGAGGACCTGCCCGAGTCCGTCCTCGACGACCCGATCTGGGAGCGCTCCGGGCGCACCGTGCGCGGGCGTGACGGCTGTCGCGTGCCGATGCCGTGGTCGGGGGAGGCGCCGCCGTTCGGCTTCGGCCCCGGCACCGGGCAGCCGTGGCTGCCGCAGCCGGACGGATGGGCCGCGCTGACCGCGGCCGCCCAGGCCGAGGATCCGGCTAGCCACCTCACGCTCTACCGCACTGCACTGCGACTGCGCCGCTCCCACCCGGCGCTCGGCGCCGGACGTCTCGAGTGGGTCGACGCCGGGACGGACGTGCTCTGCTTCGACCGCGACCCCGGGTTCCGCTGCGTCGTCAACCTCGCCGCGGACCCGATCGAGCTCCCCACGCACGACGAGGTGATCCTCACGAGCATGCCCCTCGAGTCCGGTCGCCTGCCCGCCGACGCCGCCGCCTGGCTGGCGAGGACGTGACGCCGAGCGATCGGCTGGGTAGTGCCCTGGACATGACGGACCAATCCAAGCACGACGCCGCCGAGCGGGAGATGGAGCGCGAGGAGCACCTCGACGCCGAGACCATCTTCGAGGACGCCGAGGAGCTGTTCGAGAGGCAGGCACCCGAGGGTTCCGGCGAGCTGCTCCAGCCAGACAACCCGCCGCCCGAACCCGACGATCGCTGACCGGCATGGACCTTGCAGACCGGCTCGAGCTCCACGAGCTCCCCGGGCGCTACGGCGACGCGATCGACGACCGGGCCTGGGATCGCCTCGACGACATCTTCACCGCGGACGCCGTGTTCGACCTCACCGACCTCGGGGCCCGCCGCTGCGAGGGCCTCGCCGACATCAAGCAGTTCATGGATCAAGAGGCCGAGCACCCCCGGACCCACCTGATGACCAACATCTACGTTGACGAGACGTCCACGGGCACGCACCTGAGGTTCCGGATCGTCGCCCTCCTCGGCGGCGGCAAGGTCGGCACCGCCTCGTACTACGACGACGTCGTCAAGACGCCCGTCGGGTGGCGCGTGACCAACCGCGTCGTGACGCTCCGACGACGACCGTCGACCGGCTGACGGTCACAGGGCGAGGATCAGCAGCACCGCGCCGACGACGCCGACGACGGCGGTGAGCAGCACCCACAGCCACCACCACGACCTGGGCTCGGGTTCCGGTGGCGGCGGGGGAGGCGGCGGCGGTTCCGGTTCCGGTTCCGGCTCGGGTTCGGGCAGCGGGTGCAATGGCGAGCCGCAGCGGATGCACCAGACCTCGGACATCGGGTTGAGCTCGCCGCACGTCGGGCACACGAGGGTGCCGATCGACTGCCGGCCGCCGGCGCCGGGGAGGCGACGGAGGGTGGCGTCGTTGGCGGCGCTGCCGGCGACGAGGGGTTGGGCGGCAGGGGCCCAGAACAGCGGGAAGTCGCAGTGCGGGCAGAACTCGTCGGCGGCGCGGCGGATCGCGGTGAGCGACGTGATCTGACCGCACTCCGGGCAGACGATGTCGGCCATCAGGACATCTCCTCCATCGCCGCCGTCTCGGCCGGCCATTCGTCGCTCGGCTCGGGCGGCCAGATCCGGCGGTCAGCGACGTACAGCTCGAACGTCACCGACGCGGGCATCTCGGAGCGCACGATGCGCAGCAGGTCGGCCTCGGTGGCCCATCCCGCCGAGCGGACCTTGAGCACGACGTGGCCGATGCCGGCCGGCGACTCGCCCTCCTGGAAGATGCCCCCGGTCTCCTCGACCGCCGCCGGCTGCTCGCTGATCAGCTCGAGCAGCTGGCGCATGCCCCGCTTGGTGCCCCGCCAGCGCAACAGCGAGAAGTACTCGCGCACGATCCGTCGCTGCAACGCGTCGGGCAACGACGGATCGATCCAGTCGAGCCCGATCCATCGGCCGAGCGTGCGGACCATCGCCGGCGGGGCGACGGTGGCGTCGAACGCGTGGGGGAGGTTGTCGATCTGGGAGGCGACGGTGTTGGCGACGTCCTGGAAGATCGACAGGAAGCGAACGAGGAAGTCGTCTTCCACCATCCCCATCGGGAGCTGGTGGATCAGCCAGTCGTCGCGCCTCACTGGTGCACCAGTCCCCTGTGGAGGACGCCTCTCACGATCCGCGCCTGGTGCACCAGTGACGCTTCGCGGCCGTAACGCTGATTCGCTCGCTCGAAGACTCGCTCGCTCATCGCACCACCACCTGGTGGTTGGCAGCCAGGAACAGCGAGTCGCGGCTCAGCTTGACGAGGTCCTTGCCGAACCCGACCCGCTCGTGGTTGCGCAGGTCGTGTTCGAAGAACAGCACCTCCTCGACTCGCTCCACCCCCTCGATCGCCTCGAGCAGCTGGAACACGTTGGCGCTGTTGAGGTCGGCGTCGAACGGCCAGCCGTCGCCGTGGGGCCCGCCGGTGAGCGGGTTGAGGTAGCGGTACAGCGAGCCGAGGGCCCGCTCGCGCACCAGCGTCACCGGGCGACCGGGCCGTGCCGTCACCAGCGCGGCGATGGTGACGCCCTGGTAGTAGGGGGTGCCGACCTCGATCGAGGTGCCGAGGATGCGCCGCTCGTCGAGGTGGTTGACGACCTTGGCGATCATGTCGTCGGTGAGCGCGAAGTCGTCGAGCACGAGCGTCTCGCCGGCACGCTCGACGTG
This sequence comes from uncultured Acidimicrobiia bacterium, assembly GCA_963841465.1. GTDB lineage: Bacteria > Actinomycetota > Acidimicrobiia > Acidimicrobiales > Ilumatobacteraceae > JALZMG01. The sequence continues at coordinate 753,814 of CAWJCQ010000003.1, forward strand.
GGGCACCAGCAGCAGGCGGATCGGCTTGCCGGTCTGCTCGGGCGGCAGGCAGCGGACCCGGGCGATCGCCGGGTCGGCCTCGGCGGCGAGCCGCTCGAAGTCCTCGGCCGTCACCGCCCGGCCGCTCGCCCGCAGCGAGTGCGGGCCGCGCCGCTTCGCGTTGTCGACCGACTCGGCGTCGACGCCACCGATCGCGGCGAAGATGTTCTCGACCCGATCGACGTAGGGGAGCGACGTCCGCATGTCGACCAGCGTCCCCGGGCCGACGTTGCCGGCGCTGCCCCCGCCGAACCGGTAGCCGGTGGCGACGACCATGCTGCCCTCTTTGGGCACCGCGCCGTGCTGGCGGCTGGAGCCGTCGGCGTAGCGGATCAACGGGCCGAAGCGGATCTCGCCGGTCGTCGAGTTCCACGCGAAGTGCTGGTCGTCGGGGCCGCTGGCGACGAAGTTCTCGACCTCCTCCCACGTCGACACCGTCGTCCCGTCGATGATCTCCACGGCCTCGTCGTGGGCGCGGGGCAGCACCGGCGCGTGGCGGACGTCAAAGCGCTGGTCGGGCTTGCCCGTGCTGGTGCCGAGGACCTCCCGTGGCGCGCCGTCGCTGTGCTCGGCGGTCACCGAGCCGCCGATGGAGTCGACGCGCAGCTGGCGGATCTGGGGCGACGCCCGGTAGGTCGGCTGTCCCGGTTCGGGCTCGAGGACGCGGACGCGCATCCAGAACGCCCGCTGCCCGCCGAGCGTCAGCGGCTCGTGGGCCGGTGGGATCAGCAGCGTGATCTGCCCGTCGCGGTTGAGCCCGCCGGTCGTGTCCCGGTACACCTTGGCCGGGATCCACCCTGCGCCCTGCCACACCTCCCACCGCAACGGCGGCTTGGTCGGGATCACGCCGATGCCTTCGATGTTGGCGGCGACCTCGATGCGGATCGCGTTGCCGGCGAGGGAGTGCTCGAAGCCGATGTAGAAGCGATCACCCGGCGTCGTCGGTTGGCGCGGGAAGATGGTGACCGACTGGTTCGGCAGGCGCAACCCGTCCCACACGTTGACGTAGAGGTCGGAGCCCGGTGACACGAGCGCCGCCATCGCCTGGGGCTGGGTGATCATCAGGTCGCTCAGGGTCGTGAACACCCTGGTCCCGCCGAGGTCGCCGGCAGTCGCCACCTCGGTGCCGGCAGGCACGATCACGGGCTCGTCGACGACGTCCACGAGCCAGAACGTCAAGTCGGTGCGCGCCGCCGTCGCCGGGAACGGCTCGAAGCCCATCATGTTGAGCATGTGTGTGTAGAACTTGTCGGGCACCTGGTTGAGGCGGAACAGCGACTGCTCGGTCATCCACGCGAACAGCTCGATGAGGGCGACGCCGGGATCGGTGAGGTTGTGGTTGGTCCACTCCGGGCAGTAGGTCGGGATCAGCCGCTTGGCCTCGTCGACGAGGTCCTGGAACGTGCGGTCGTCGAGGTTGGGAACGGGGAGGGTCATCAGGCTTCCGACTCCCTCGGGATGACGTAGAAGGGGAAGACCAGGTTGCGCCGGTCGTTGGTGGTGCGGACCCGGTAGCGCAGGTCGATCAGCACCCGCGCCGGGCTGGTCGGATCGGGCTCGACCACGACGTCCTCCAACGTCACGCGCGGCTCCCACTGCGACACCGTCTCCCGCACCGCCTCGGCCATCAGGCCGAGGGTGTTGGCGTTGATCGGTTCGAACAGCAGGTCCCAGATCCGGCACCCGAACTGCGGCCGCATCACCCGCTCGCCCGGCGCCGTGATGATCGCCATCCGAATGCTGGCGTCGATGTCGTCGGTGCCGCTGCCGAGGGCGATCCCGCCCGACTGATCGACGCGCAGCGGGAACAGGATGCCCCGGCCGATGAAGTCAGCAGCTGCATCGCTCATTGGTGCACCACCGTGGTGTGTGACTCTTCATGGCCTGACGGGCGGTGCACCAATGACCGACCCGCCGCTGCGCGGCGAGTCGCCGTGACGATGATTCGCTCGCTGCGCTCGCTCATTGGATCTTGACCAGGGAGCCCTTGACCTGGGTGATGCCCGAGGCCTCCAACGACGCGGTGGCTCCGCCCTTGAGCTCGAGGGCGGCGGAACCCTCGGCGGCGAACTTGGTCTTCGCCTTGGCCTCGATCGTCAGGCCGTTGACCGTCACCGCCTGCTTGGCGTCGATCTTCACGTTCATGCCGGTGAGCTGGATGTCGCCCCTGTCGGTGATGAGGATCGACGCCTGCCCCGACTTCAGCTCGATCGACTTGTTGACGGCGACGATCTCGGTCTTGTCCGAGCCCATGTACTGCGTCGTCCCGTCCGGCAGGGCGACCTTGAAGTGCTTGTCCGCAGGCTGTTGGCCACCGCGGAAGGCGAGCGTCGCCCCGGCTGCCGTGCGCAGGCCCCACTCGATGACCTTGTTCTGGGCGAGGAACGTCTCCGCGGCGGTCGGTGGCTTGGCCTTCGAGCCCCACAGCCCGCCGAGCACGAAGGCCCGCCGCATGTCGCCGTGCTCGAAGCCGACGAGCACCTCGTCGTCGATCTGCGGCATGAACATCAGCCCGGCCTGGTTGCCGCCGCCCGGCGTGACGACGCGCGCCCACCAGCTCTCCTCGGAGTCGCTGAGCGCCGGGAACTTGACCCGCACCCGGCCGACGCCGTCGGGATCCTTGTTGTTGGTGACGATGCCGATCGTCAGGCCGAGCTTGCCGAACGGGCTGATCCGTTCGGCGCCGCCGCCGAGCATCCCGACGATCGAGTCCGACCCGACGCCGCCGGTCGAGAACGTCGTCGTCATGTCGCCGCCACGTCCGAAGTGGTGCTCGACGCGGGTGACGAAGTAGTCGCCGCTGAGCTTGCTGCCGGCACCCTTGATCGTCACGGTGGTGCCGGCCCTGATCTTCGGGTTGCCGAGCGCCTCGCAGCGGATCTCCAGATCGGCCGTCGCCACCCGGGCACCGAGAGCCTCGGCGATCTGCGTCGCCTCGTCGCTGCTGACAGCCACGATCGAGCCCGATCCCAACGGACCGGCGAACGACTTGGCCTTGGTCCGTCCGGTGGCGCCGAGGTCGCTCGTGCCGCCGCTGGCGCCCTGGCTGCGGATGTTGCTGATCGTCGAGCTGCCGGCGACGACCTTCTTCGACAGCGGATCCCACGACTGCACCTTCACCGTCGTGGCCTCGTTGGCGGCGGTGAAGCGGGCCTTGAGCCGGCGGATGTCGTCGCCGTAGGTGAGCTCGGCGACCTTGATCGTGCTGCGCTTCTTGAACAGCAGCTTCTTGTCGGTGTCGACCCGCCACTGGAAGCCGGTGCGGAAGGCGATCTCGTCGAGGAAGGCGTAGTTGGTGGTCGTCTGGATGAGGTAGTCGAAGGTGACCACGGTGTCGTCGACGTCGGCGCGCAGGCCGTGCTCGCCGGCGATCTTGCGCACGATGTCGGAGTACTTCTGCTTCTGGAACGTGCGCACCTTCGTCTCGTGCCCGAGGCGGTGGCTCAGGTCGAGGGCGGTCACGACGAGCTCGCATCCGTCGTAGCGGTCGGCCTGCTGGTCCGCGGAAACGCTGACGATCTCGCCGTTGAACACCTTCACCGACGTGCCGGACGCGTCCGGGAAGCTGACCTCGATCTCGTTGCCGACGACGTAGCGCGTGCCGTCGAGCAGCTCGAAGGTGGCGTCGCTGAAGCGCAGCGTCAGCTCGCTCGGGATGGAGATGCCCTGGGCGACGCGCAGGTCGACCAACGCCTCGTCGTCAGAGGCGGGGACCGGCGAGCCGTTGACCCTGATCGCCGGGGCGGTCACCAGGATGGTGCTGGCTGGCATCAGCGGCTCCGCTCCGGGATTGCCAGCAGCCGGCCCGGCTTGAGGTCGAGCGGATCGCCGATCCCGTTGGCGACAGCGATGCCGCGCCACTGCGTCGGGTCGCCGTAGTAGCGGGCGGAGATGCGGTCGAGGGTGTCGCCGACCTGAACCTGGTGGGTGCGGTTCGGCTTCGGAGTGCCCGACGTCGGGTTCTGCGGGCCCCAGTTGGCGTCGGGCTCGTACTGCTCGAGGCCCATGTTGACGTTGGCGCGCAGCGGCAGTCCCTCGCTGGAGAAGTAGGTGAAGGAGATCTCGATGCTCTTGATCACCGCCTTGAAGGAGTGCAGCGACGTGCCCCAGTGGAACTTCACCCACGGCGGGCGGCCATTGCTGCGCTGGGCGTCGTAGCCGGGCAGCGACGTGTCGACGTCCATCAGCTTGAGCAGCTTGTTGGTGTAGCTCGTCACCGCCGTGCCGTCGGCCGTCGTGTCGAACACCAGGCTCAGGTTGAACGTGCCGCCCTCCCCGCCGACGAACCGCATCGACGGCGTGCTCTTGCCCGGCACCTGGTCGGACTCCCACCGGTTGGCCTGGCTGAAGGCGAACGTCGCCGGGTTGAACATGCACTCGACGCGAGCGCCCGTCTCGACTTCGAGGTATGCCTTCTGCAGCTGGGGCATGCTGGACGCCATCTAGAAACCTCCTCGGAAGCGGCCGCCGCGACGCTCGAGCTCGCGCAGGATGCGCTCCTCCAGGAGCTCGAGGATCCGGTCGAACTGGGTGCTCAGGTCGGGGAGCGGGAAGGCTCCCGGCTCCTGGTCCGTCGTGACCGCCGGCTGGGCCATCGGTGGGGTGGACGGCGTGTCGACCGTCAACGCCGGGGCCGCGGTGAGCTCCGGCGGGGCGGTCTGGCCGCGGCGGCGGTGGCCGCCGATCTGGCGCCGCTGGATCACGTTGCCGGTCGCCGCCGCGGTCAGTTGCGCGGCGAGGTCGGCGGCGGTGACGGTGCCGGGTGACGCCGTCGTCGTCTGGTCGGTTCGGCGGCGAATCGTCGTGGCGGTCGCCGCCGCCGGGCCGAGCAGGATCGGGGCGCGGCGCATGATCGCCGCCACCTGCTCGGCCTTGCGCTCCTCGGGGCCGCGGACGTCGTCGTCGAAGAACCGCGGGACCGGCGACGGGTGGGCGACATGCGTCAGCTCGTGGGCGACCACTTCGGGCGACGGCCTCGGCGTGACCAGGTGGATGGTTTCGCCGGTGGTGGCGGCCCGCTTGCCGACCTTGGCCAAGGCCTTGCGGCTCGCCGTCCCCGACGACACATGGACCGGTCGGTCGCCGACGATCGCCGTTGCCAACGGCCGGAACGTCACCGGGAGCGGCCGCGGTCGGTCGGCGCGGTGGCGGGCGAGCTCGGCGGCGAACGTCTCGGCCAGCGTCGACGTCGCCGTGAGGGCGCGAGCGACGATGCCGACCGGCCCCGGCCCGGGCTCGCCTGGCGCCAACGACTCCCGGCCCGGCGAGGCCGGCCGACGGCGCGCTGGTCGATCGGCCCGACGCCGGGCGAGGTCGCCGACCGCAGCAATCGGCGCCGTGGTCGCCGACTCCCACTCGCGTGGCGGAAGGACATTGGTCGGCGATGGCCCGTCGTCACGATGACCACCGCGGAGTCGCCACCGCCGACGCACACCCTGTGCCCGCCACGCCGGCTCCGGTCGAGCGCGACGCCATTCGTCGGTGGTGGTCGCGGCGGGAGTTCGCGGGAGGACCGTCCGGCGGACCGCGGCGTCGCCGATCCCGGTCTCGGTGGCGAACCCGACGGGACGGTCGACTCGGATGTGGCCGGTGGTACGCGTCGTTGCATCCATCGATGCGAGTGCCGAGCGCTGGATGAGCGGTCGCTGGACCTCCCGGTCGGTCTCCGTGACGGCCGGATCCCGGCTCGGACCAGCGGTCGCCGCAGGTGGCCGTACCGAGGTCGGGACCACGGGCGGGGTTGGCTCAAAGTCGTCGTGCGCGCCGAGCCCGGTCGGCTCGGCGCCATGGGTGTGCTCGCTGACGGCGCCGGTGGGGGATTCGGTCCGCGTGCCGGGCGATCCGGCCGGCGATCGCGGCATGGTGGGCGGCGAGATGTTCGACGACGGGGGTGTGCGGTCGGCTGCTACCTGGCTCGGCGCGGTGGCGGTGGGTGGGCGCACTGATGCAGGTAGGCGCGGCTCGCTTGGCACGGTCGGCTCAGTGCGCGGGTCCGCGGTGTCGAAGCCGGTGCTGACGGTGGTGGGAGCGGCCGGCGATCGGCGCAGGCTGTCGTCGGTCGGCGTGGGGGCGGCCGCTGGGTTGGTGGCCGCTGGTGGGTTGTCGGCTGCGATCTGGCTCGGCGCGGTGGGTGGGCGCACCGAGGTCGGTGGGTGCGGTTCGGCGCGTGCGATCGGCTCGGCGTCGAGTCCGTCGGAGCTGGCCGGCGATCGGCGCAGGCTGTCGTCGGTCGGGGTGGGGGCGGCCGCTGGGTTGGTGGCCGCTGGTGGGTTGTCGGCTGCGGTCGGGCTTGGTCCGGCGCTCGGCGCGGTGGGTGGGCGCACCGAGGTCGGTGGGTGCGGTTCGGCGCGTGCGATCGGCTCGGCGTCGAGTCCGTCGGAGCTGGTGGGTGATCGGCGCAGGCTGTCGTCGGTCGGGGTGGGGGCGGCCGCTGGGTTGGTGGCCGCTGGTGGGTTGTCGGCTGCGGTCGGGCTTGGTCCGGCGCTCGGCGCGGTGGGTGGGCGCACCGAGGTCGGTGGGTGCGGTTCGGCGCGTGCGATCGGCTCGGCGTCGAGTCCGTCGGAGCTGGCCGGCGATCGGCGCAGGCTGTCGTCGGTCGGGGTGGGGGCGGCCGCTGGGTTGGTGGCCGCTGGTGGGTTGTCGGCTGCGGTCGGGCTTGGTCCGGCGCTCGGCGCGGTGGGTGGGCGCACCGAGGTCGGTGGGTGCGGTTCGGCGCGTGCGATCGGCTCGGCGTCGAGTCCCTCGGAGCTGGCCGGCGATCGGCGCAGGCTGTCGTCGGTCGTGGTGGGGGCGGCCGCTGGGTTGGTGGCCGCTGGTGGGTTGTCGGCTGCGGTCGGGCTTGGTCCGGCGCGCGGCGCGGTGGGTGGGCGCACCGAGGTCGGTGGGTGCGGTTCGGCGGGCGCGATCGGCTCGGCGTCGGGTCGGGTGGGGCCGGTGGGTGATCGGCGCGTGGTGTTGTCGGTTGGGGTGGTGGCGCCCGCCGGGTTGGTGGCCGCTGGTGGGTTGTCGGCAGCGGTCGGGCTTGGTCCGACGCCGGCCATTGGTGGGCGCACTGAGGTCGGCGGGGTGGGCACCGTGTGCGCGATTGCTACGGCGTCGGGCTGGGCGGAGCCGGTGGGTGATCGGCGCAGCGTGTCCTCGGATGGCGTCAGGGCGGCCCCGGGGTGCGTCGCTATCGCGGTGCGGTCGGCTGCGGTCGAGCCGGGCTGGTTGGTCGCGGTCCGCTCGTCGTGCGTCGACGAGTGAGCGTCAAGCTGAGTGCCGGCGGCGGTATCGGCGGGCGAGTTGTCGTCCTCCGCTCGGTCCGCCGGTCCCAGGGTGTCGCCGGCCGTGACCCGGGTCTCCGAGGTCGTCTGGTTCGATGGTCTCGGTGCCGTGGGTCGGGCATCCGCGCCGATGACCGAGCCAGCCATCACCGCATCGACTGACCGTTCCCGAGGCGCCGTGCGGCCGGCTGCCGTGGCGGGGCGACGACCAGTGGCACCACCGCCGGGGTTGTGCCGCCCCGGCGGCGACGCTCCTCGGCTCCCGCGACGGACAGCCGCGCCCATGGCCGGCGGTGTCGCGTCGAGCGTGGCCCGCAGGCTGGCAGCGAGCGCGCCCGGCTGGGTGCCGACACCCGCCGCCGTGCGCGGCCCCCGGGTGCTGGCGATCGGGAGACCGCGCCGCGGCGTGCGGCGCCGGCTCCCGCCGGCCGCAGGGTTGGCGTCGTCGTCGTCCGGTGGTGGAGGCGACGGTTGCTGGGGGCCGTAGCGGTCCACGTCGATGCCCGCCAAGCGGGCGACCATCGCCAAGCGGTCGTCGTTGCGGAACGGGTCCTCGGTCGGCATCGCCGACGACGTACGTGCCGCAGGCGCCCGCTCGAGCGCCACGGGCAACTGTGTCTCGACCGCCGAGCGTGGCGCCGGCGCATCGTCGGGCCACGGCCAGTAGTCGATCGGCGGCCGCACGGCAAGGTCGTCGACGTCGACGCCGTGGGCGCTCGACAGGGCCCAGCGCGACGTGCTCGACAACCCGAGTGCGCCGGCGAACTGAACCGACCGTCGCAGCACCTCACCGGTGGCGGTCCCCCCCATCCCGTGGGTCAGCCGCTGGCGGGGCTCGACCCGGTGGGCGAGGGATGGCCCGAACTCCGGTCGGGCATCTGGCGAGAGGCTCACGACGCGAGGTCCTTGGCCCGGAACCCGTGGTGGGTGATCTCCAACTCCTCGACCGCCATGTCGTTCGACTCGACGGCGAACTGCGGGCCCTTCCAGCGGATCGGGAACGCCCCATCGAACTCCCACGACCGGAGCCGGCTGCCGGACGGTCCGATCAGCGTGATCGCCGCCGTCGAGCGGGAGAGCTTGTTGCCGTTGGCGGAGAACTGCTCGCCCGACGACTTGTTCAACCACGTCAGCAGGGTGTCGTTCTGGGTGATCCCCCGCTTGAGCGTGATGTTCGGCCACGTCATCCGGCCTGGGAGCTTGTGCACGTAGCTGTTCTCGCCACCCTCCTCGAGGTCCTCGACGGCGACGTTCACCTCCAGCCCGCCGACCTCCATGAACCGTCCGATCTCCACGCCGTCGACTTCGAACAGGAACGTCGCCGCGGTGATCCGCTGACCGTCGTAGCTGTCATCGGGCATTGGCGATCGCCTCCCAAGCGCGGTCGTTGAGCTCGGCCACCGAGCGGATCAGCCGGGCGCGGTCAGCGTGGGCGAGGTCGAGCAGGCTGTCGAGGTCCCAGTGCAGGTGGTAGGCGAGGTACGTGATCTCGTCCCACAGGGACTGCTCCGGGTACAGCCGCATCGCTCACCGCTCGCTCGCCGAGGGCACCTCTTCGACGTGGGCCCTGGCGCGGGGCCGGGACGGTTCGTCATCGGTGACCGACCCGGTGACTGATCCGGTGAGCGACGCGGCGGCCGACTCGTCGATCGGCGGCGTCGGCTCCTCGGCCGGCAGCACGGCGCGCTGCAGGACCTCCACGTCCGCCGGATCACCGAAGTTGATGATCCCGTAGAGGTCCTGCAAGAACGCCAGGTCGGCGGCGAACAGCCCTTCGACCTCGTTCGGCGTCACCTGGCGCAGCGTGCCCAGCGACGAGATCACCCGGGAGATGACGAGGATCGTCAGGTAGGGGTCGTCGGCGCCGGCGACCCGCGGGTCGCGCAGCGGCTCGATCTCGTCGCGCGCCGTCGCCAGGCGCATCGTCCCCTGTCGATGGAGGACGCCGTCGCCGTCGACATAGCCCTTCGGCAGGGTGAACGCGAACTCGGTCTGCAGGCCGGCCACCGCTAGGGCTTCACCCAGTCCAGGAACTCGTGCTGGATCGTCAGCTCCTCGACCATCGAGTCATCGCTGCCCGAGGACAGGTCGGAGATCGACAGCTTCGACGGCCAGCACGCCTCGAGGTTGAAGCGGGCGCACTCGGTCTGCTCACGGTCGTAGAGCACGATCGAGGCGGTCTTGTACGGCGTCGCCTTGTCGGCGTCGACGACCTCCTTGAACCAGTCGTGGACGGCCTTGTTCGTGGTGAACCCTCGCTTGAGGACGACCTCGCTGTACTTCGGCTTGCCGGCCCGCTTGCGCTCGACGACCTTCTTGCCGTTGCCCTCCTTGAAGGTGATGACGTCGAACTCGAGGCTGAGCCCGCTGCAGCCGGTGAACCAGGCGAGCGTCAGCGAGTCGATCTCGAGGGCGAAGAACGAGCCTTGGAAGTCGGCGTCATGGGTCTTGGCGTCAGTCATGGCTCACCTACTTGTCCCGCTTGAGCTCTTCGACGGCGAGGGTGATCTCCTCGGTCATCAGGTCGTCCGACCCGACATCGAGGTCCGAGGCCGACCACTTCGACGGCCACACGTTGGTGAACGTCCACCGGCCGACCTCGGCGCCGGACATGTCGTACATGACCAGCGCGCCGTTGGTGCGGTACTCGAGCTTGCCGTCGCGGATGTCCTTGGCCCAGTTCCAGAACTTCTTGTCCGGCGACAGCGTCCGCTTGAGCGTGAGGTCCTGGTACTTCGTCGTGCCAGGACGCTTGCGCGTGCGGGTGTCGCCCTTCTCGGTGGCGTCGGTCTTCTCCACGACCTCGACCTCGAAGGCGAAGCCGCTGGCGTCGGTGAAGAATCCCTTGATGCCGTTGTCGAGCTCGACCGTGAACCAGGAACCAGTCAGCTCCTGGTCTTTGGTCTCGCCAGGGGTGGTGACAGGCATGCCTGTGCTCCTCCTCTGCTACGCCGGCCTCAGGCCGACGTCTCCTTGATCTGGGCGATCCGGAAGATGACGAACTCGGCCGGCTTCACCGGGGCGATGCCGACCTCGACGACGACTTTGCCCTGATCGATCGACTCTGGCGGGTTGGTCTCGGAATCGCACTTCACGAAGAAGGCCTGCTCGGCGGTCGCTCCGAACAGCGCGCCGTCGCGCCAGAGGCCGCGCAGGAAGGCGCTGATGGTGCGCTTGAGCCCCTCCCACAAGGTCACGTCGTTGGGCTCGAACACGGCGTACTGCGTGCCGTTCATGATCGTCGACTCGATCATGTTGAACAGTCGGCGCACGTTGACGTAGGTCCAGTCCGTGTTCGACGACAGCGTGCGGGCGCCCCAGACGCGGATGCCGCGGGTGCCGAACGGTCGGATGCAGTTGATCCCGATCGGGTTCAACAGCCCTTGCTCGGCCTTCGTGATGTTCATCTCCACGTCGAGCGCGCCTCGGACGACCTCGTTGGCCGGCGCCTTCCACACGCCGCGGGTGTCGTCGGTGCGCGCCCAGATGCCGGCGAGGTGGCCGCTCGGCGGGACGATGATCTCGGTGTCGCCATTGGTGGCCACCGGGTTGGCGACTTTGATCCACGGGTAGTACAGCGTGGCGAACGGCGAGTCGTACATCGCCACGTCGCTGCGCCACTCCTTGATCTGCTGCGGCGACATCCCGGGAGGCGCGTCGAGCACCGCCATCCGGTTGGCCTGGCCCTCGCAGTGGTTGATCAGGGCGAGTTGTACCGTCTTCCAGAGGTTGAGGTCGACCGAGCCGTCGTCCTTGCGCGCCGCGGTGATGAGGTCGGGGACCATCACCATCGTGACGTCTTCGGCGATGACCAGCCCGTTGATCCCCTGGCGGGCAGTCTCCGATCCGGCGAAGGCGCGGCCTGGCACGGCGACTGGGGACGCCGGGGCCGGCTCGATGGGGTAGCTGCCCGCCGGCAGGCTGGCGAGGTCGGCCTCCAGCTGCGACACGTCGATCTTGGTGGCGACCTTGACCTTCGTCGACTCCTTGTTGACAACGGTCTCGATGTTGCGGTCGCCTTTGGTCAAGGTCAGCCCGGAGAATGTCTCCACCGGCTCCGGCTTGCCGTTCTCGGTGACGTCGACGCGGAACGTCGGCGGGGCGTCCTCGGCGTCGTCGACCGGCGGCTCGGGTGTCACGGTGACGGCGATGTCGGCGTTGGGCTCGGCGGTGGTGATCTCGATGGCGGGGCCCAGCGAGCGATCGCCAGAGGGCAGCGCGAGCGTGCCCGACTCCTTGGCCGGCTCGGTGTGTGGGATGCGCACGATGTAGGCCAGCGAGCCGCCGTTGTTGAAGTAGCCGTAGACGGCGTGAGGCAGCATCGCGCCGGATGTGAAGCCGCCGTAGAGCTGCTCGAACTGAGCCCAGTTCGAGACGAGCCGCGGCTTCTGGCCGAGCGGATCGTTCAGGTCGTCTTTCGGTCCTGTCGCCGTGAAGCCGACGAAGGCGGCGACGGCAGTGGCCCCCGCGGTGAGCGTGGCGGAGCTTGACGGCACCTCCTCCACGTAGACGCCAGGGGTCAGGTACGTGGTTGCCACGTTGGTCTCCCTCTCTTGTGTCGCAGCGTGACGCCAAGCTCCGCTTGCTCACGGAGCTGGCAGTTCCGCCCGAGTCCCTCTCTCGTTGCATGCCGGCACCGCTGACTCGGTCGAGCCGACGATCGCCGAACGTACCACAGCGCGCGAGGGGCGCTGCACGGGAGCTCGACGGCGCTACATCACCGTCGTGCGGACCGCCACCGGGCTGGTGATCGTGATCACCCCGCCGTAGGCGCAGATGCAGGTGCACGCCTGGTGCAGCATCGGGGCCGGTCCGCTCAGCGCGGTCGGCGCGCCCGGCACCCACGGCGCCACGGTCACCGGTGTGCACGTGCCCGGCGTGAGCACGCCGAGGGCGGCGGCGGTCTGGGCTGCGGTGATCGGGTTGGCCAGGCTCGTGCACAGCCCGAACGGCAAGATGTTGGCGAACGGCTTGTTGTCGAGGATGTTCGCTGCCGGCATGTTCTCGACCATCACCCGATTCTGTGGGGTCACGATCAGCGTGCTCGGCGCGAGACCGAAGCTGCACATCGTGCCGGCACCGTTCACCACCGGGAGGGGCACGCGGCAACGGTAGCCGTCACGCTCGGGCTCGACTCGCAGCCGAAGGGTCGTCGGCGTGCTTGACTCGCGGCGATGGCCCGGTCGCCGCACGTCCTCGTCGACGCATCCACGGCCGGCGATTCCGAGTCCGTGGCCGCCGCGCCGCCCGGCGCGCTCGCCGACGCCTTGCTCGCCCGCCTCGTCGTCGCCGACCGGGTGGCCCGTGGCGGCGAGCTGGCGAGCCTCGCCGACGCCGACGCCGCGTTGGCCGCGGCGCGCCAGCGCTTCGCCCTCTCCCTCGGTGAGCCGACGCCGTTCACCGCCCTTGTGGCCAACGCCGGTCTGACCATCCCCGACGCCGAGGTGCTGGCCCTCGCCGTCGCCTGCGAGACCGACGCCGGCCGCCAGCGACTGCTCGCCCATCTCCACGACGACACCAGCCGGACGCGACTGACGCTGGGACTCGTCGCCCGGCTGTTCGGTGCCGACCATCCCGGCGTACTCGCCCTCGGTCCGGATGCCGCCCTGCGCTGCACGGCGTTGGTCGCGGTAGCGCCGGAGGGGTCGTGGGCCGACCACGTCGTGATCGTCGAGCCGCCGGTGGTGTGGGCCCTGCTCGGCGACGGCTCCCGCGATCCCGATCTCCCCGACGGGGTCGGGCTCGTCGAGATCGATGACGGCGCCGGCGCCCCGCTCGTGATCGTCACCGGTCGCGATCGCGTCCGCCGCCGCCAGGTGTCCGCTGCCGCCGCCGCCGGCGTGCGGTTCCTCGTCGCCACCGCACCGGACACGTCGGACGGGTGGGCGGCCCTCGTGCGCGAGGCCACGCTCACCGGGTGCGGTCTCGTCGTCGAGCTCGAGACCGGGCTGCCGGCGATCGGCCGGCGCTGGGTCGAGCGGGCCCGTCACCTGCCGTGGGCCCTGTCGACGCGCGACGAGATCCCCCTCGACGCCCTGCCCGACCGTCGCCACGTCGAGGTGGAGGCCCCGCTCGACGAGCCGTCCGACGAGGAGTGGGCGGCGGCGGTGGGATCCGGCGTCGAGCGCACCCACCGCCTGACACCCGACCAGCTGCGGCTGGTGCAGCGCGTGCTCCCCGCGCGTGGGCACGACCTCGACGCCTCGGTGCGCCGCCTCGGCAGCGGCAAGCTGGACAAGCTGGCCCGGCACATCCGCCCGCGGCGGACGTGGGAGGACATCGTGCTCGACGGCGAGCGCAAGGAGCAGATGCGCTCGATCGTGCACCGCTACCGCTACGCCGACCAGGTCTACCGGGATTGGGGCTTCGAGCCGGTGCCCTCGGCGGGCGTCGTCGCACTGTTCGTCGGGCCGTCGGGCACGGGCAAGACGATGGCCGCCGAGATCGTCGCCGGCGAGCTCGGGCTCGATGTCTACAAGCTCGATCTGTCGTCGGTGGTGAGCAAGTACATCGGCGAGACCGAGAAGAACCTGGAGGAGATCTTCGACGCCGCCGGCGCCGGCAACCTGGTCCTGTTCTTCGACGAGGCCGACGCCCTGTTCGGCAAGCGTTCCGAGGTCCGCGACGCCCGCGACCGCTACGCCAACATCGAGGTGTCGTACCTCTTGCAACGACTCGAGAGCTATGACGGCCTCGTCGTGATGGCGACCAACTTCGAGAAGAACATCGACGAGGCGTTCCTCCGCCGGATCCACGTCCGGGTCGAGTTCACCACGCCGGGGCCGGCCGAGCGGGCGGCGATCTGGGCGCTCAACCTGCCGGGCCCGGCGCCACGCGGCGACGACGTCGACATCGCCTGGCTGGCCGACCACTTCGAGCTGACCGGGGCGGCGATCCGCAACGCCTCCGTCGCCGCCGCCTTCGCCGCCGCCGCCGCGTCCACACCGATCACGATGGACGCGCTGGTGCGTGGCGTGGCGCGTGAGTACACGAAGCTCGGCCGCCTGGTGAAGCCGGAGGACTTCGGCCGCTTCTACGACCGGGTCAGCGCGCCAACCACCGGCGAACTGTGAGCTGTCGATGCGGAGATCCGCCGTCTGAGCTCACAGCTCGCGTCCGGCCCGGGGTGTCGGGGCGGCGCGATCTAACGTCCTGCGGATGCTGACTGGTGCCGAGTACGTGGCCTCGCTGGACGACGGGCGCCTCACTTTCTACGACGGTCGGCGGATCCCCGACCTGCTGGCCGAGCCGGCCTTCGAGACGCCGGTGCGTGCCGTCGCCGCCGGCTACGACCGCTACTACTCGCCGGAGCCGGGCGCGACCAACCCGCTGGTCGTGGCGCCGCGCTCGATCGAGGAGCTCCGCGAGCGGGCAGAGACCGCCCACTCGACCGACCTCGCCCTGGCCGTCACTTACGGGTCGCTGATGACGCTGCTCACCGCAGCCCCAAAGATGAGCGGCGTCGACCCGATCTACAAGACCCGCCTCGAGGCCTACGTCGAAGACGCCACCCGCGCCGACATCCGCATCGCCGAGTGCATCACCGACGCCAAGGGCGACCGCACGCTGCCGCCGTCGCAGCAGCACGACCCCGACGTCTACGTCCACGTCGTCGACCGCAAGCCCGACGGCGTCGTCATCCGCGGCGCCAAGCTGCACATCAGCGCGGCGTCGCTCGTCCACGACCTGATGGTGATGCCGACGAAGGCGATGAAGCCGGGCGAGGAGGACTACGCCATCACCTGCGCGGTGCCGGTGAGCTCACCGGGCGTGCGGGTGATCAACACCTCGTTCCACCCGCCTGGCGAGGACACCCGCCACTACCCGGTGAGCGCGCTGCACTCGATGCCCGACGGGTTCGTGATCTTCGACGACGTGTTCGTGCCCGACGAGCGGGTGTTCCTCGACGGCGAGGTCGCCAACGCCACCGTGTTCGCCCACTCCCTCGGGCTGTGGGAGCGGCTCGGCGGGCTGACGGCGATGGTCGACCAGGCCGAGCAGCTCGTCGGGCTGGCCCAGCTGATCGCCGAGGCCAACGGCCTCGCCCGGGTGTCCCACGTCCGGGACAAGATCGACGAGATGATCATCCACGCCTCGCTGCTGCGGGCGGGGCTGGAGGCGGCGATCGCCAACGCCCGCTCGACGCCGGAGGGCTACTGGTACCCCGACGAGCTCTACACCAACGTCGCCAAGTACCAGGGGGCGGCGCAGTTCCACCTGATGGTCCGCCACCTCCACGACATCGCCGGCGGGGCCGTGCTCACGTCGCCGTCGATCGGCGACCTCGAGAACCCTGAGACCGGGCCGTTCGTCGAGAAGTACATGCGCACGATGGAAGGCGTGTCGGCGGAGCAGCGGATGCGCCTGTTCCACGCCATCCGCGACCTCACCGCCGACTCCTACGGCGGCTGGCACCTCGTCACCAACCTGCAGTCCGGCGGTGGCCTGTTCGCCCAGCGCATCGTCGCCCGCAAGCACTTCGACATGAACCGGGCCAAGCGGCTCGGCCGCCAGGCCGCCGGGTTGCCCGACCCGACCGAATCGTGAGGTTGGGCGAGCGCCACTGCGGAGCGGCGGCGGCGAGCCCGAGTGAGCTAGATGACCAATTCCAAGGGGTGACGGTCCGCGCCTCGTGAGTGGAGGGGGTCCATGATCGGCCTTGCTAACCCACGTCGATCTTGGAGGATCTGATGGACGCCGATCTGGACACCCTCGCTACTGCACTGTACGCGCGGATCGACGACACGTTGAAGGCACGCCCCGAGCTGGTGCCGTGGCGCCCGACAATCGGCATCGCCCCGAAGCTGGCAGATGCCGAGCTGTTGACGTTGGCGGTGATGCAAGCGTTGCTCGGTCACGCCAACGAGACCGGCTGGCTTCGCTACGCCGGCAAGCACCTGACCCACCTGTTCCCTTACCTGCCTGGTCAGGCCGGCTACAACAAGCGGCTCCGGAAGTCCGCCGTGCAGTTGCAGGCAATGACCCGACTGCTCGCCGAAGACACCGATGTGTGGGCCGACGACACCTGGTTGATCGATTCGACCCCGGTCGAATGCGGCCGCTCCCGTCCGACCGCCAAAGGTTCGAATTTGGCCGGCTGGGCCGGCTACGGCTACTGCGCGTCGCACTCCCGCTACTTCTGGGGGTTGCGGCTGCATCTCGTGTGCACCCCGGCCGGGCTGCCGATCACGTTCGCCTTGACCAACCCGAAGGTCGATGAACGCGACGTCGCCATCGACCTGTTCGAGGCCGAACCGGGCCTGCTCGCCGGACGCCACGGTCAAACCGTCATCGCCGACAAGGGGTACGCCTCGGCGGAGTTCGAGCGCCGACTCGCCGAACACGGCGTCGAGCTCGTCCGTCCGGCCCGCGCCAACGAGTCTCGGCGCCGCGGCGCACCTCAGTTGCGGCGCCTGCGTCAGATCATCGAATCGGTGAACAACACCCTGAAAGCGCAGCTCAGCCTCGAAAACCATGGAGCCCACACCGCCCAAGGCGTCGCCGTTCGCATCCTCCAACGACTACTCGCCCTCACCGCCGCGATCTGGCACAACCACCACAGCCAACAACCAGTCCTCCGCTCGCTCACCGCCTACGACCACTGAGGACCCCTTGGCATTTTCCATCTAGTGCTCGTACATCACCATGCCGCGGATGTTGGTGCCGTCGCGCATCGCCTGGTAGCCGACGTTGATGTCCTCGATCGGGTAGGTGTTGGTGACCAGCTCGTCGAGCTTGAGCTGGCCCTCCTGGTAGAGGCGCAGCAAGCGCGGGATGTCGCGGCGCGGGTTGGCCGAGCCGAAGATCGACCCGACCAGCTGCTTCTCGTACATCGCCAGCTCGAACAGGTTCATGCTCACGCTGTCGACGGTGAACGGCGCGATCGCGGTCTGCACCACGCGGCCGCCCTTCTTGGTCATCGCCAGCGCCGGCTGGATGTACTCGCCCTGGGCGACGCCCATCGTCAGGATCACCTTGTCCGCCATCGCTCCCCACGTCAGGTCACCGACGAGGGCGGTGGCCTCCTCGATCGAGCCGACGGAGTGGGTGGCGCCGAACACCTGCGCCTGCTCTTGCTTGAACTCCAGCGGATCGACGGCGACGACATGGCGTGCGCCGGCCATCGATGCGCCCTGCACCGCGTTCATCCCGACCCCGCCGCAGCCGACGACCACGATGGTCTCGCCCGCTTGGGTGTCGGCGGCGTAGACGGCCGAGCCCCACCCGGTGGTGACGCCGCAGCCGACGAGCGCGGCCTTGTCGAGCGGGATGTCGTCCTCGATCTTGATGCAGCTGTCTTGTGAGGCGACCGTGTACTCGCCGAACGTGCCGATGCAGCACATCAGCCCGAGGTCCTGGCCGCGGGCGTGGTGGCGGGAGGTGAAGTCGGTGACCTGGCGGCCGGCAAGGAGGAAGGCGCCGAGGTCGCACAGGTTCTGGTGGCCGGTCGAGCAGCTCGGGCACTTCCCGCACGCCGGGATGAACCCGAACACGACGTGGTCGCCGGGCTTGAGGCCGATGACGCCCTCGCCGACCTCCATCACGGTGCCGGCGCCCTCGTGGCCGCCGATCAGCGGGAACTGCTGCATGCCCAGCTCCTTCTGGGTCTCCTCGTCGAGGGCCAGGTCACCGGTGACGAGGTGCTCGTCGGAGTGGCACAGTCCCGAGCCGACCAGCTCGACGAGCACCTCACCGGCCTTGGGTGGATCGAGCTCGACCTCTTCCACGCTCCAGTCGGTGTGCGGTTCCCAGAGGACTGCGGCCTTCATCTTCATGCTCTGACCGTAGCGCGACCCTCCTCCGCTGGGTCCCGGCTGACCGGACGCGACGAGACTGGACGCCAACGTCCGTGACGTCCGTGCATGACGAGGAGGTCCACGATGTCCCTGGCCCGACCGATCGAGCCGATCACTGCCACCGACGAGGAGCTGGGCGCGGCGCTCGAGGTCGCCGACCTGCCGGCACTGCTGCCCGCGCTCGCCCACGTCACTGGCGACCTCTCGCTGCTGCGGCCCGAGCTGCGAGTCGACCCGCTGTTGATGTTCGAAGACCAGGGTGGCCTGACGCCGGATCAGGAGGACGCGCTCCGCGCCCTGGCCCTGGAGACGCTGATCGCCTTCCGCGACGGCGGCAGCGTGGCGGCGCCGATGCCGACCGGGCCGGATCTGCGGCGGATCCTCGAGTACATGGCCGGCGGCCAGGACGTCGACGAGTACCTCCCGATGATGCGCGAGGAGCTCGCCCTCAGCGCCGACCTGCGTGCCCCGCACTGGCTGAAGGACGACGTCAACCCGGACAAGCCGTTCAAGGTCGTCGTCATCGGCGCCGGAATGTCCGGCATCATCGCCGCCTACCGCCTCGCCGAGGCGGACGTGCCGTACATCGTGCTCGACAAGAACGACGACGTCGGCGGCACGTGGCTGGAGAACAGCTACCCGGGCTGCCGCGTCGACGTTCCCAATCACTACTACAGCTACTCGTTCGCCCAGCGCGCCGACTGGCCCTACTACTTCAGCCCCAGATCGGAGCTCTACAACTACTTCCGCCAGTGCGTCGACGAGTTCGGCATCCGCCCGAACATCCGCTTCCACACCGAGGTCTCCTCGGTCGAGTGGGACGAGCCCACGGCGACATGGACGGTCTGCACCGTCGATGCCCACGGCCACGAGGACACGATCCAGGCCAACGCCGTCATCAGCGGCGTCGGCCAGCTGAACCGACCCCAGCTGCCGAAGATCGAGGGCCGCGAGTCATTCGCCGGTCCGGCGTTCCACTCCGCCCGATGGGACCACGACGTCGGGCTCGCCGGCAAGCGGGTCGGTGTCATCGGCACCGGTTGCAGCGCCGCGCAGTTCGCCCCGCACGTCGCCGAGCAGGCCGCCCACGTCGAGATCTTCCAGCGCACGCCGAACTGGCAGTTCCCGATGCCGCACTACCGCCAGGAGGTGCCGGCGGGCTTCCAGTACCTGCTCGGCCACGTGCCCTACTACCGCCAGTGGTACCGCTTCTGGCTGTTCTGGCGGTCGGCCGAGATCCTGCGGCCGATGGCCGAGGTCGACGACGACTGGCCTGACAAGTCGAGGTCGGTGGGCGCGGCGAACGACCAGCTCCGGGAGATGCTGACGGAGGGGCTCGTGTCCCAGTACACCGAGCGCCCCGACCTGATCGAGAAGGTGCTGCCGCAATACCCGCCGGCGTCCAAGCGGATCATCGTCGACGACGGGGCGTGGGCGAAGATGCTGCACCGCGACAACGTCACGCTGACGACCACCAACATCGACCGCATCGTCCCCGAGGGCGTCGTGACGGTCGACGGCGAGCTGCACGAGTTCGACGTCTTGCTGTACGGCACCGGCTTCCAGCCGTCGAAGTTCCTGACGCCGATGAAGGTTGTCGGCCGCGGTGGCGTCGAGCTGCACGAGCGTTGGGACGGCAACGCCCGTGCCTATCTCGGCGTGACGGTGCCGGGATTCCCCAACTTCTTCATGCTCTACGGCCCGAACACGAACATCGTCGTCAACGGTTCGATCATCTGGTTCTCGGAATGCGAGGTCCGGTATGTCATGGACTGCATCAAGAACATCCTTGAGGGCGACCACCGGGCCCTCGACGTCAAAGAGGATGTCCACGATCGCTACAACGAGGCTGTTGATGCGGAGAACCTGCGGATGGCGTGGGGCGTGTCGACGGTGAACTCTTGGTACAAGAGCGAGAGCGGGAGGGTCGCCCAGAACTGGCCGTTCCCGCTGCTCGAGTACTGGAAGCGGACCCGCCAGGTCGATCCCGCCGACTACGAGCTCGTGTAGCGCCCAGCAGGGGCGTCCCCCCTCCCGGCAGGGGGCGCCGGTAGATTCCGGTCCTCGTGGAACGACACGCCGCCGGACCCCCCTCGGCGCGCCCGATCCGCCCTCGGGTCGTGATCGCCGCGCTGGCGCTGCTCGCTGCGTGCAGTGGGGGCACGAACGCCGCCGGCACCGCCGCGTCGCCGACCGTCGCCGTGGCCGGCTCGACCGCCACCGAGCCGACGCCGGCCACCACCGGAGCGCCGACGACCATGGAAGCGCCGACCACGGCAGCGCCGACGACCACGGCAGCGCCAACCACGACTTCGGCGCCGGCCACGACGCCCGCGCCCGCGTCGACACCTGCGCCGACGCCAGCACCAGCACCAGCGGCGCCTCCGTCCACGGCACCATCCGCGGCGTGCCAGATCGTCTACGTCGGAGACTCGGTGGGCACCGGGTTGGTCCGCAACGGGCTCGGTGATGGGTTCGCCGGCGTCGGCTG
This sequence comes from uncultured Acidimicrobiia bacterium, assembly GCA_963841465.1. Taxonomy (GTDB): domain Bacteria; phylum Actinomycetota; class Acidimicrobiia; order Acidimicrobiales; family Ilumatobacteraceae; genus JALZMG01. Next base: position 774,405 of record CAWJCQ010000003.1, read on the forward strand.
TGACCTCGCCTGGCACGGCGGCTATCCCGGGATCACGATGTCGGACGGCGCAGGCGCCCTTGCCGGGGCGGAAGGCGTGCCGGCCAACGTCGCCGTCGTCGTGCTCGGCTACCACAACACCCGGTCCGAGACCAAGACCGGCCACTTCGCCGTCGCCGTCGACCAGGTCATGAAGGCCGCCGGGCCGCGCCTCGTGATCTGGCCGCTGCTCGAACGCACGCCCGACTGCTCGGCCACCTACACCAACGCCGTCGCCGACGCCGACGCCGAGCTGCAAGCCGCCGCCGGCCGCTGGCCCAACCTCGTGCTGGTCGACTACCCGTCGTTCCTCCAGGCCCACCCCGAGTACTCCGAGCATCGCTGTCCGCACCTGATCCCGTCCGGCTACCAGTCGACGGCGCAGTGGCTGGCCGGCGAGGTCCGCCGCGTCGTCGACAGCCACCCGACGATCGGCGGGTGAGGGGAGCGCCGATAGGCGCTCGCTCTCGGAGCGTTAGCGACGCGCCCGCGAGCGGCGTGGCGGCGGTCCGACACGCTCGGCGCATAGCACGTACATGGAATCGTCCACCTCGCCGGGTGCGTTCGGGGCGTACCGGGCCTTGAGCGCTGACGCCAGCGCCAGGTCGACGACGGCGAAGCCGTGACGACCGAGGAACGCCTCGTAGTCCTCGGGGTGCACGCCGAACGTCACCGGCTCGCCGATCAGGCTCAGCGCGCTCGGCGCTGTCCGCCGGGCAGTTCCGATCGGACGTGGGTCGTCGACGAGGTACCACATGTCGTGGGCGATGTGCGAGCTCGGGCCGCTGAGCTCGTGCACCGCGTCGAGCGTCGCCTTCACCGCCGCTCGCGTCAGGTACATCGGCACGCCCTCCCATGTGAAGAACGCCGACTTGCCAACGCGGAAGCCGGCGTCGGGCAGCACGTCGGTGAGCGCCTGGGACTCGAAGTCGATCTCGACGCGCACGACGTTGGTCTCCGGGAATTGGTCGGCGTGTTCGGCGATCGTCGCCGCCTTGGCTCGCGTGATCGCGGCGAGATCGACCTCGAACACCGGACGCCCATCGAGCCGATCGGCGAACCGGTAGGCCCGCGTGTCGTAGCCGGCACCGAGGAGCACGACCTGGGCCACGCCGTCGTCGAGAGCGGCGAGGAGGTGCTCGTCGAGGAAGCGATGGCGTAGCGGAACGTAGGTGGTGCCGGTGGCACCGAGGCGGCGCAGCACGCGGCCGGTGAAGCTGTCCGACCACGCCGTGAGGGCCCGACGGGACGGCGCCGACAGGAACAGGTGGGCCCACGGATCGTCGATGATCCGCTCGTTCGGCGGCTTGAGGTGCTCGATCGCGCGGGCCATCGTCACCGCCTCCGCGGTCAGGCTCGGCCGGGCCTGGAGTCGGTGGGCGAAGGGTTGAAGCGGGTTGTCAGTCACTGGCACACCATCATGACCCTTGTTCGTCGGGCCGCAGGGCCCGCAGGATGCAGAACTCGTTGCCCTCCGGATCGGCGAGCACGACCCAGGTCTGATCACGCTGGCCGACGTCGGCATGAGCGGCGCCGAGGCCGACGAGGCGGGCCACGGCGGCATCCCGATCGGCGGGCCGGAAATCGAGGTGCAGACGGTTCTTGAGGGTCTTCGGTTCGGGGACGCGAGCGAACAGGAGCCCGGGCAGCCGGTCCGGTGCGGACCGGATCTCGAACTCCTCCGGATCGTCGTTGACCACGACCCACTCCAGGGCGGTCGCCCACCACCGGCCGAGGGCCTCGGGATCTGTGGCGTCCACGATGACTTGCTCCCACTCCAGCGGCATCAGCTCATCCTGCCTCGTCCTGCAGACGGCTCCGCCCGAGTCATACGGTGACGGGCATGCGCGTGGCGGTCGTCGGAGCCGGCATCGGGGGGCTGACGGCGGGGCTGTGCCTCGCCGAGGCCGGGATCACCGACGTCACGCTGTTCGAGCGGGCGACGGTGCTGTCGGAGATCGGTGCCGGCATCCAGATCAGCCCCAACGGCAGCCGCATCCTCCACGAGCTCGGGCTGGGACCGGCACTGGAGTCCGCGGCGGTGCGCCCGAGTACCGGCGACATGCGGCGCTGGGAGGACTGGTCGCTGCTGTCGAGCAGCCCACTGGGCGACGTCGTCGTCACCGAGTACGGCTTCCCCTACTACCACGTGCACCGCGCCGACCTCCTGCGGGCCTTGGTCGACGCCGTCCCGGCGAGTCAGGTCGAGCTCGGTCGTCGCCTCGTCGGGCTCGACCCGGCGCCGGACGGCGCGGTGTCGCTGCGCTTCGCCGGCGGTGCGACGGCGGTTGCCGACGTCGTGATCGGCGCCGACGGCATCCACTCCGTCGTGCGCGAGGCATTGCTCGGGCCGGAAGCGCCCCGCTTCTCGGGCAACTCGGCATGGCGGGGGATGGTGCCCGCCGATCGCCTCACCGACCTCGGGCTGCCGGTGGCCAGCACGGTGGTGATGGGGCCGGGCCGGCACTTCGTGTACTACTTCGTCGCCGCCGGGCGGCTGGTCAACTGGGTCGGCGTGGCGCCGACCGAGACCTGGACGCTCGAGTCGTGGACGGCGCCCGGCCGGATCGAGGAAGCGCTCGCCGACTTCGACGGCTGGAACCCGGTGGTGCGCCGGCTGATCGCCGAGGTCGGGCAGGCGTCCCGTGACGTCTACCGCTGGGCGCTGTACGACCGCGACCCGCTCCCGACGTGGGGTGACGGGGCCGTCACGCTGCTCGGCGACGCCGCCCACCCGATGCTCCCGTTCATGGCCCAGGGCGCGTGCCAGGCGATCGAAGACGGCGCCGTGCTCGCCGCCTGCCTGGCCGCGGTCTCCGACCCGGTCCGCGCCCTGCGCCGCTACGAGGACCTTCGGCGCGAGCGCACCGCATCCGTCCAGCTCGCCGCCCGCCGCAACGAGACCACCTTCCACCTGCCCGACGGTCCAGAGCAACAGGCGCGCGACGAGCAGCTGGCGGCGACGAGCGGCGAGCGGACGGTCCATCGCAACGCCTGGGTCTTCGGGTACGACGTCGCCGACGTGCGCTCGGCGCTCGCCGCCTCAGCCGACTGACCCGCTCCGCTCATCCCGCCTTGGTCGCGTCTTTTCGCTCACTCCCAGGGCAGATCGCGACCAAAGCGAAGTGGATCAGCCGATCGCCCGCTCCACGGCCGCCCGGGCGAGGAGGCGGGTCGAGTCGAGGGTCGGCACGGGGCTGTCGTCGGGGCCGACGAGCAGCGGGATCTCGGTGCAGGCGAGGGCCACGGCGTCGCAGCCGCGACCGGCGAGTCGCTCGATCACGACGCGGTATGTGTCGCGGCTTTGGTCGCGCAGCACCCCGTGGATCAGCTCGTCGAAGATGATCCGGTCCACCGCCTCGGCGTCCTCGCCATCCGGCACGACGACGTCGATGTCGAGCGCACCGAGCGCCTCGCGATAGACCGGCCCGCCCATCGTGAACCGGGTGCCGAGCACGCCGACCCGCCGCGCCCCACACCCCTTGGCGGCGTCGCCGACGACGCGGGCGATGTGCAGCCACGGGATCGGCGTGCCGGCCTCGACCTCGGCGAACGCGAGGTGCGCCGAGTTGTCCGGGCAGATCGCGAAGTCGGCGCCGGCCGCCGCCAACAAACGCGTCGACACGAGCATGATCGCTGCCAGCCCGGCAAGGTCACCGGCGTCGAAGGCCGGCATCCACCGGGCCAGCGGGATCGAGTCGAGCGTGACCCGCGGGTGGTCGTCGGGACCGATCAGCTCATGGCCGACATGGGCGATCTCCCGGTAGCACAGTGCCGCGCCCTCGGCGCTGCACGCGACGATGCCGATGTGCTCGATGGTCGCCGACCTCCGGTTCAGTGGTGCTCGCGCCAGGCACGCTCGAACGGCAGGCGCCAGGCGTACGGGGCGATCAGCTGGTGGATCGCGTTCGGGCCCCACGAGCCGACCGGGTAGGACCGCACCGGCGGCGGGGCCTCGAGCAGCGGCTTTGAGATCTCCCACAGCCGCTCGATGCCGTCGGCGCTGGTGAACAGCGTCTGGTCGCCGCTCATCGCGTCGTGGATCAAGCGCTCGTAGGCCTCCAGCACGTCGCCCGCTTTGCCCGTCTCGTGGAGGGCGAACTGCAGGCTCAGCTTGTCCAGCTTGAATCCAGGCCCCGGCCGCTTGCCGTAGAACGACAGGGACATCTTCGACGCGTCGGCGAGGTCGAACGTGAGGTGGTCCGGGCCCTGGGCGCCGACGCCGGAATGCGGCGGGAACATGCTCTTGGGCGGTTCGCGGAAGGCGATCGAGATGATCCTCGCGCCCTCCGCCATCCGCTTGCCGGTGCGCAGGAAGAACGGCACGCCGGCCCAGCGCCAGTTGTCGATCCGGCAGCGCAGGGCGATGAACGTCTCGGTGTCGGAGAACGGCGAGACGCCCTCCTCGTCGCGGTAGCCGGCGTACTGGCCGCGCACCACGTCGGATGGCTCGATCGGCAGGATCGAGCGGAAGACCTTGTTCTTCTCCTCACTGATCTCTGCCGGCACCAGTGCCGTCGGTGGCTCCATCGCCATGAACGCGAGCACCTGGAAGAGGTGGGTCACGACCATGTCGCGGTAGGCACCGGTCTGCTCGTAGAAGGCGATGCGCTGCTCGATCGACAGCATCTCCGGCACGTCGATCTGGACGTGGTCGATGTGGTCGCGGTTCCAGATCGGCTCGAACAGGCCGTTGGCGAAGCGGAAGGCGAGGATGTTCTGTGCTGCCTCCTTTCCGAGGAAGTGATCGATGCGGAAGATCTGGCTCTCGTCGAAGGTCTCGTGGAGACGGTTGTTGAGAGTGATCGCGCTGCGCAGGTCGGTGCCGAAGGGCTTCTCCATGATGATCCGCGAGCGCTCGACGACGTCGGCGTCGGCGAGCATCTGGACCACGGCCAGAGCGGCGTTGGGCGGCACGCTGAGGTAATGCAGCCGGCGGGCGTCCTCGCCCAGCTCGTCCTCGGCCTGCTTCACCGCCGCGCTCAAAGCGCTCGGCCCCTCTGCCTGGGACACGAACCGGAGCTGCTCGGCGAATGCCTTCCACTGGTCCGGGGTGACGCTGCGGCTGGCGAACTCCGCGCACGCCTGGCGGGCGAGCTCACGGAAGCTGTCGTCGTCGAGGTCGTCGAGGGAGATGCCGATGATCCGGCACGCTGGCATCAACCCGGCCCGGTGGAGGTGCAACAGTCCCGGCAACAGCTTGCGCTTGGCGAGATCGCCGGAGGCCCCGACCAGCACGATCACGTGCGGCTTGAGCGCCGGCATCAAGCTCGATGTGACGTCGCTCGGGTCGCTCACGGACGCGAGCGTATGCCCACGGTTCGTAGGCTGCCGGGCCTTGACCTCGACGACGGAGCGCGACCTCGCCGTCGCCGGCGGACGCGTGCTGCACACCTACGACACCATGGTGGGCGACCGCGTCGTGTTCTGGCACCACGGGACGCCGAACATCGGTCCCCCGCCGGCGCCGCTGTTCGAGCTCTCGTCGCGCCTCGGCGTCCGCTGGATCTCCCACGACCGGCCGGGCTACGGCGGGTCGACCGCGGTGGCAGGCCGCGACGTCGGCTCAGTCGCCGCCGACGTCGTGGCGATCGCCGACGCGCTGGCCATCGAACGCTGCGCCGTGATCGGCCACTCCGGCGGCGGTCCGCATGCCCTGGCGTGCGCCGCGCTGGCCGACCGGGTCGTCGCGGCGGTCAGCATCAGCGGCCTCGCGCCGTACGACGCGGCCGGGCTCGACTGGTTCGCTGGCACGGCGCCCGCCGGCGTGGCGTCGCTGCGAGCTGCTGCAGCCGGGCGGGAGGCGAAGGCCCGTCACGAGGCGTCCGCCACCGACGACGACCCCGGGTTCACACCCGCCGATGTCGCGGCCCTCTCGGGCGACTGGGCGTGGCTGCTCGAGGTCGTGCGCCCGGCGATCGCCGCCGGGCCGGGCGGCCTGATCGACGACGATCTGGCCTTTGTCGCGCCGTGGGGCTTCGATCCGGCGACGATCTCGCTCCCTGTGCTGCTGGTGCATGGCGGCCAAGACGCCGTCGTCCCCAGCGCCCACGGCGACTGGCTGGCCACCCGCATTCCCAATGCCGAGCTCCGCGTGGACCCCGACGACGGCCACGTCTCGGTGCTCCACCAGGCCCCGGCCTCCCTCGAGTGGCTCGCCACACGTCTCAGCCCTTGACGCCGATGCCCCCGTCGGGGTGGAGGAACGTACCGGTCATTCCGCTCGAGGCGTCGGACGCGAGGAACACGTAGCTGCCGGCGACGTCCGCCGTCGTCGAGCGCGAGACCGAGCGGCGTGCGCGCCCGCAGCTCCTCGGCGCGGTTCGGGCGGGTGCCGAGCGATTCGCCGTCGAGCCCGAGCGCGACGGGACCGCGCAGGTCGGTGCCCACCGTGCCGCCCGGCGCGACGGCGTTGACGCGCACGTCCGGAGCCAATTCGTGGGCGAGGGCGGCGACGAGCCCACGCACGGCGAACTTGCTGGCGACGTAGAGCACGCCCCCACGTCCGGGGTAGAAGCCCGACGTCGAGCATGTCAGCACCACGCTGCCGCGGGTGGTGGTGAGCGGGTCGAGGGCGGCCCGCACGCCCACCAGCACCGACGCCACGTTGGCATGGAACAGCTCGTCGAACGCCGCCATCAGCACGTCGGGGGCGATGTCGCGCACGCCGCGGTAGAAGTCGAAGATCCCCACGCACGACACCCACACGTCGAGCCCGCCGTGACGCTCGACGACGGCGGCCACCGCGGCGTCGTTGGCGTCGGGCGACGTGGCGTCGCCGGTGACGACGACGGTCGACGGGTGATCCGCGGCGATGGCGGCGCTCTTGGCAGGGTCGCGGTCGAGCACGCCGACCGACGCTCCGGCGTCCACGAAGGCGTCGTGCACGGCGCGGCCTATCCCCGAGCCGGCGCCGACGATCAGCGCCCGCTTGCCGTCGAGGATCACCGCTCAACCTCCCAAGGACTCGAACAGCCCGGCAGTCTCTCAGCTCACGCAGCTCTCGCGCCCCCGGCGCGTCGTCACCCAGAAGCGTTCGTCGACGCGCCGGGGCGGCGTCCATTCGGCGACCCTGCCGCGCGTCGCGCTCGTGATGCCGGACCGGATGTCGAGCAGGACCTCGATCCCCACCCGATCGACGTAGCCGGGTAGCCGCCCGGCGACCCGCGCCTCGAGCGCGAACCGGTTGACCTTCCCGTCCAGGTTCAGCATGTTCGGCCGGAAGTAGAGCGCCGTGCCGGACTCGATGGCGCCGATGCGGCAGTCCGGTCGGACGTGCACGAGCGCCCACGTCGCTTGATCGACGTTGAGGTTGGGGTGGGTGCCCGTGTTGACGCCTGAGCCGGCCCAGGCGGGCGGGGTGCGTGGGGCGTCGAGCAGCACGGCGAAGAGCGGGAGGTTGAGTGCGGCGACCACAATCGCCAGCGCGGGGATCGCCCGCCCGGGGAGCGCCCCCTCGATCGCGTCTGGCGAGCCACGGGACGGCGAGGATGAGCATCGCGGACAGGTACCGGTCCTGGAACCACCAGGCATCGTGGGCGAGCGTGTAGTAGCCGATGAGGAACGCGACGAAGATCCACAGGGCAGTCGTGCCGACGCCGAGTCGCAGCCCCCGCCCTCGCCGCGCCACCAGCGTGGTCGCGGCGAGCAGCACGAGGATCCCGACGACCGCGATCGGTGTGGCGATCGGCTGGCCCGGGTGCAGGGAGGGTCGCAGGCCGGGCGCGAGCACCCACCCGCCGAGCGTCCGGATCGTGGCGATGGTGTTGCGGTGGACGTCGGGGGCGCCCAGCGCCTCGGAGCGACCGCCCGAGGGCACGACGTGGCCGTCGAGAGAGAGGCCGTAGAGCAGCCACGGAACGAGCACGGTCGCGGCGATCGCGCAGGCGGCGAGCGGCGCAAGCGACGGTCGACGCCGGCGCACAGCCGGGACCGCCACGGCCGCGACGCCGACCGCGGCGACGAACGCGACGGCGTCCAGGCGGGCCCAGGCGACGGCGCCGAGCAGCAGGCCGATCCCGACAACGCGCCGCGGCGTCCATACCTCGACCCGGTCCAGCACGATCACCGCGGCGCAGAGGAGCACGAGCACGAGGCCCGTCTCGAGGCCGTTGTGGAAGAGGCGGAACACGCTCACCGAGCCGAGCGCCACCACCAGCGCGACGATCGCCGCGGCGTTCCCGTGCAGCCCATGACGGCGTGCCACGTCACGTGTGGTCAGCGCGAGCAGGCCGGCGAACCCCAGCCACAGCAGCGTCCCGAGCAACTGCGTCAGCCGCAGTCCGGCGATCCGCCCGCCGCCGACGATCGCATACAGCGGCGCGATGAGGAAGCTCCAGAGCGGCTGGAAGCCGTTGGTCCGGGAGATGCCGTCGGCGGTGATGCCATCGCCGAGGCCGATGTGGCGCGCCACCGCGAGGGCGTAGAAGCCGTCCTCGGTCGGCAGCACACGCGGCAGATCCAGCGCCGGCGCCAACGCCAGGGCGGCGCCGAGGAGCACCGTGACGGCGAGGACAGCTGCCACCACCACGGCGCCGGCCTTCTTCACGCGCCCTCCGACCCGTACGGCTCGGCCAGCAGGCGAGTGAAGAGGTCGTGGGACTGCCACGTCAGCGCCTCCAGCTCCAGCGGGTCGAGGTCGATCGACCGACCGAGCCGTCCCGACTCGATCCGCAGCCGCACGCCGTTGCCGGTCTCGACGACGCCCACCATGACGACGGCGAACTCGTTGGCCAGCTCCGTCGGCTCGGAGGCCTTCACAGGAAGATCGCCAGGTTCTGGGTGCGCAGCACGGCTTCCTCCACGGTGATCCGGCGGGCGGCGAGCCGCCACCCTCCGTCGACGGTCCGCAGCACGTCACGGCGCAGAGCGCACACGTACTCGGCGGGGCGGTCGTCGCCGCGGCTGCGGAACAGCAACAGGCTCGACTCGACGTCGACCTCGCCGTCGGCGGCGCCGGCGAACGTGCGCACGTTGGTGACGAGGTGGCGGGTGCGCGACGCCGGGTCCTCGGTCCAGGCGTGGTCGGTGAGCAGGCGCTGGACCCGCTTGCCGATCGCGTAGCGATCCTCGTCGAAGTGGGCCATGTCGGTGCGGGCGTCGTAGCCGGCGTCGTGCACGGTGGTCACCCGCACCGGCATCACGTAGCGGACGTCGTCCGTGAGCAGCTCGAGCCAGCGAGCCCACTCGCCGGCGTCGAGCAGCGCCGCCTCCTCGACGAGAAAGCGGTGGGCGCCGAGGTGGCGGGGATCGTCGAACGGCAATGACGGTTCGTACGTCACGGCGCGGCTTCCAGGCTGTGAGCCCACATCGTCAACCAGTTGCGTTGGTTGGACTCGCTGTACCCGATCCGCGCCAGACCGGGGCCGTGGAAGCCGGGCACCTCTGGGTTGATCACCTCGTCGGTCGACGTCAGGCCCATCCGGCTGTTCAGCCGCAGCCGGCGGGCCATCGTCCCTTGCGACACCTTGGTGATCGACACCCAGTTCTCGACGTCGTCCTGCTCGAACATCCCCGACGAGCCGAAGCACATCAGGTAGGCGCGGTACGAGTCGCGCTTGAAGTCCTCGGGCGCCTCACGGTCGACGGCGAACCACGACAGCACCTCGGTCTCCCTCGCCGACACCGGCTGCCACTGGCGCACCGAGATGAACGGCGCGACGCGTCCGGTGTCGTCGACCTGGGGCCAGTTGTGGACGAAGCTGAGGTTCGGGAACAGCGTCGCCGCCGAAACCATGAACCCGTCCGTGCCGACCACCGCCACTTGCCTCGGCGACCACGCCGCACCAGCGCGCTCGATCATCTCGTCGGGGTAGCCGACGTAGCGCATCCGCTCGGCGAAGTCGCCGGGCGGCAGCTTGTACGTCGTCCCGCCGCCGGCGCCGGCCATGTAGATCGCGCCCTCCTTGCGTTTGATCGCGGTCGGCTCGCGGAACAGCCCGATGTCGACCACGCTCCGGTGGGTGTGCGGCGTGTGATACATGTCGCCGGCGAAGTTCTCGCAGGCGATCTTCCAGTTCGCCCGCACCCGCCACCGCTGCGGGCCACGCAGCTCGACGCCGGCGTCGCTCTGGTGGGTGTACATCCCGAGGTAGAAGGCGAAGTCGCCGAGGTGCTCGCGCAGGCTCGGCCCACCGGCGGCCAGGCTGGCGAACACCAACCCGTCGATCGTGTCGACCCGCGGCGCCGGCAGCAGCCGGTGGTCCGCCCGCACCAGGCCGTCGTCGCCGCCGTATGCGTCCTGGTGGAACGGCAGCCCGGCGAGGCGCCCGTCGTTGCGGTACGACCAGCCGTGGTACGGGCAGCGGAAGTGGGAGGCGTTGCCGACCTCGGCGCGGCACACCTGCATCCCGCGGTGCAGGCACATGTTGAAGAGGACCCGCACCACGCCGGCCTCGTCGCGCACGACGATGAACGCGTCGTCAACGATCCGCCGCACGACGTAGTCGCCGGCGCTGCGGATCTCGGACTCATGGGCGAGGAAGACCCACGCCCGCCCGAACAGCCGCTCCCGCTCCACCTCGAACACCTCGGGGTCGCTGTAGATGTGCGCCGCCACCATCCCGTGGCGGATGTCCTCGGCGATCGCGGGCGCGTCCATCACTCGACGGCGAGTCCGGCGTGGACCAGCTGGCGCTCGTGGAAGCGCCAGACGAGGGTGTCGTTGAACCCGCTGCCGAGGTCGGGGAGCTCGTCGAGGTCGGCGTCGGGCAGCGGCACCGGGCGTCCTCCGGCGGCGGCGACCCGGCACGCCATCTGCGCCAAGCGATCGACCGCCAGCGCCCGGGCGACGGCTTCCTCGAGCGTGGCGCCGGTGGCCGTGATCCCATGGCCGCGCAGCACGCACACCGGGCGCCCGGCCATCGACTCGCGCATCGCCGACGCGAGCTCGTCGGTGCTGATCAGCACGGCGCGCGGGAACACGGCGATCCCGCCGGCGGCGAGGCGGGCGGCGGGGATGTGATAGGCGCCGACCATCGCCACGAGCGGCAGGCCGGCGAGGTCGGCGGCGATCACCGCCGGCGGGTGGGCGTGGACGACGGCGCCGACCGCCGGGTCGTCGCGGTAGCAGGCGAGGTGCAACGGCAGCTCGTTGGGCAGCGCGTGCTCGGTGTCGGTGACCGGCTGACCGGTGCGCACCGAGCAGGCGACGACGTCGGCCGGCTCGCTGAACAGCAGCCCCTCCTCACGGGGACCGCGGGCTCGCACGAGGATGGTCCCGTCGCCGACGCGAACGCTGACGTGCCCGAGCACGTCTTCGATCAGCCCGGCGTGGGCGAGGATGCGGCAGGCGACGGCCACCCGGCGGCGCAGCTCGTCGACCACCCGCCCGAACGTAACCGCCGACCGGTCACTGACCCGACTGGACATCGCTTCTATGATCAGTGGATTCCGGCCCTGGGGATCGGCTGGAGGAACAAGGGGTGATCCGTGAACCACCACACGCGCCGGGCGCGGTTGCTTGCCGCGCTCTCTGTCGCCGCCCTCGTGGCCATCGCATCATGCGGTGATGACGACGACTCCACTGGCAGCGCGACGACGGGAACGGAGGCCGTCAAGTCGACCGAAGCGCCCGGCACGTCGGCGCCGGCCAGCAGCGGGGCGTCGACGTCGACGAGCGGCGCGACCGAGTCGACCACGGAGGGCACCACGGCCGTGACGGGCAAGGGGGAGCACTCCGTCGGCGACGAGGGTGAACCGGTCAAGGGCGGCACGCTCGTCTACGGCCTCGAGGCCGACACCGCCAACGCGTGGGCGCCGTACAAGGCGAGCTACGCCACCAGCGGCCTGCTCGTGCTGGCGAGCATCACGGACTCGCTGTTCTCCCTCACGGACAACGGCGAGGTCGCGCCGCTGCTCGTGGAGTCGACCGACCACAATGCCGACTACACCGAGTGGACGCTGCACATCCGTGACGGGATCAAGTTCCACGACGGCACGCCGCTCGACGGTGCCGCCGTGGCGTTCAACATCAAGACCTGCGCCTACGCCCCGCTCACCGTCGGCGCCTACGGCCTCACGGGTGACGTCACGGCCTCGGGCCAGGACGTCACGATCAAGCCGATCGGCGGCCCGTGGGTGGCGCTGCCGTCGCTGTTCGGGGTGCAGTCCCCGTGCGGCCACATGCTGTCGGCGAAGTGGCTGGCCAGCCTGCCCGACGTCCCCCAGCGCAACGACAAGTCACCCGCCTACGACGCAGCGGTCGCGGCGACGCCGGCGGACGGCGACCCGGCCAAGCCGGTCGGGCTCGGCGCCTTCAAGTTCGACTCCTACACGCCTGGCAACGGCAACGTCTTCAAGGCGGTCCGCAACCCGGACTATTGGCGGGGTCCGAACGGGATCACCGGCGAGGACCTCCCGTACCTCGACGAGATCGACGCCGTCGTCGCCGTCGACGTCGACAGCCGCGCCAGCTCGCTGCGCTCCGGCCAGTTCAACGTGATCATGACGGCCAACGCCGACACCATCGACCAGTTCCTCGGCGACGACGCTTTCGAGGTCAACTCGTCGCAGCGCTACGGCGACACCAGCTACTTCATGATCAACGTCGCGCAGGGAGACGCCGACCCGGAGGGGAAGAACGCGGCAAGCCCGCTGCTCAACGTCGACTGCCGCAGGGCGCTGGCCTACGGCATCGACACGCAGCGCGTCGTCGACGAGCGCAACGCCGGCCTCGTGAGTCCGGCCAACGGGCCGTTCCCGCCGGGGTCGCTCGGCTACCTCGAAGACTCCGGGTACCCGACCTACGACCCGGACAAAGCGAAGAGCTCGATGGACACCTGCCTCCAGGCGCTGGGCACCGACCACATCGAGTTCAGCTTCAACACGACCAACGATCCGTTCAACGTCGAGACCGTCCAACTCGTCGAGTCGATGTGGAGCGACATCTTTGGCGACAAGGTGAAGGCCTCGACCACCCCGATCGAGCAGGGCCAGTTCATCGGCCTCGCCCTCACTGGGGCCTTCAACGTCGAGCAGTGGCGCAGCCACAGCGGGTTCGACCCCGACCAGCAGCGGTTGTGGTGGCAGAGCTCGTCGGCGACACCGATCGGTGGCGTGGCCCTCAACTTCGGGCGGATCAAGGACCCCGAGATGGACGCCGCTCTGAACACGATCAAGACCAACCCCGATCCCGCCGCACGCAAGGCCGCCGCCGAGCAGGTCAACAGGATCTTCGGCGAGAAGGTCTACAACTGGTGGGACTACCGGACGCTCTGGGGGATCATCTCCCAGCCGTACGTCAACGGGGTCCAGCGCAACATCCTGCCGGACGGCACCAAGGGCATCGGTCTCGCCTTCGCCGGGATCCACCAGGTCAACGAGATGTGGTGCGACAACGGCAAGTGTGGGTGAACGTCTCTGACCGAGCCGTGCCCGCCAGACCTTGGCCGGGCGGTGCGGCACTCCTATGATCCGCCCACGGCCGGCCGTCAGGGTGCCGGACGCGATAGGGGGGAACTGTGGGCAAGATCAAGCGCAGGACGCGAGTCCTCGGCGCATTCGTCGCCGTCGCACTCGTCGCCGTCGCCTCGTGCGGCGACGACGACAACGCCGGCAACACAACGACTGGCAGCGCGCAAGTCACGACAGGAACATCGGGGGCGGCGACCACACCCGGCTCGTCGACGGCGACCAGCGAGGGCGGCTCGAGTACGAGCGGGTCGGAGACCGGCTCGACCGAGCCGACGACCCAAGAGACGGTGTCGAAGGGTGAGCGGACGTCGAAGGACAACGGCAAGCCGGTGAAGGGCGGCACGCTCGTGTACGGCATGGAAGCCGACTCCGCCAACCCGTGGGCACCCTACCGGGTGTCGTGCGCCACAAGCTGCCGCGCGGTGCTGAGGAGCATCAGCGATTCGCTGTTCTCGCATGACAAGGACGGCAATCCCGTGCCGGTGCTCGTGAAGTCCGTCGACCACAACGCCGACTACACCCAGTGGACGCTGCACATCCGCGACGGCATCAAGTTCCATGACGGCACGCCGCTCGATGGCGCCGCGGTCAAGTTCAACATGGAGACTTGCCAGTACAGCCCGTTGACCGGGTCGGCGTTCACCGCGATCGATCACATCGATGCAACCGGTCAGGACGTGGTCGTGACGACGAAGGGCGGGCCCTGGGTCGCCCTCCCATCGTTCTACCCTGACCAGCTACCGTGCGGGTTCATGTTCTCACCGAAGTGGCTGGGTAGCTTGCCGGACGTCCCGCAGCGCGACGCCAAGATGCCGGTCTACGACGCCGCGCTGGCGGCGACACCGGCCGACGGCGATCCGGCCAAGCCGGTCGGGCTCGGGGCGTTCAAGTACGAGTCGTACACGCCCGGCAACGGCAACGCCTTCAAGGCCGTCCGCAACCCCGACTACTGGCGCGGGCCGAACGGCATCACCGGCGAGGACCTGCCGTACCTCGACGAGATCGACTGGGTCGTGGCCGTCGATGAGGACAGCCGGTCGAATTCGGTCCGCTCGGGTGACTTCGACTTGATGATGACGTCGATGGGCGACACGATCAACCAGTTCCTCGACGACAAGGCGTTCAAGGTCGACGCCTCCACGAAGTTTGGCGACACCACCTACGTCATGCTCAACACCGCCGAGGGCACGACGACCGACCCGGAGGGCAAGAACGCCAAGAGCCCGCTGCTCAACCTGGACTGCCGCAAGGCCCTCGCCGGGGCGATCGACCTCGACCGAGTGAACGAGGAGCGCAGCGCCGGTCTCGCCCCGCCGGCCAACGGCCCGTTCCCGCCGGGCTCGGTCGGCTACCTGAAGGACAGCGGGTACCCGAAGTTCGACGTGGCGACGGCGCAGGGCGAGATGGACAAGTGCCTCGCCGGCCTGAAGACCGACCACATCGAGTTCAGCTTCAACACGACCAACGACCCGTTCAACGTCGAGACCAACTCGCTGATCATCTCGATGTGGACCGACGCCTTCGGCGACAAGGTGAAGGCCACGATCACGCCGGTCGAGCAGGGCCAGTACATCGGCCTCGGCCTCACCGGTACGTTCGAGGCGCTTGGCTGGCGCAACCACAACGGCAGCGACCCCGACGAGCAGCGGTTCTGGTGGCAGAGCTCGGGGGCATCACCGATCGGTCAGCTGGCGCTGAACTTCGGGCGCTTCAAGGATCCGAAGATCGACACCGCACTCGAGGTGATCAAGTCGAACCCGGATCCCACCGCTCGCAAGGCGGCCGCCGAGGCCGTCAACAAGGAGTTCGGCGCCCAGGTGTGGAACTTCTGGCTGTGGTGGACGCTGTGGGGCATCATCCAACAGCCGTACGTCAACGGCGTGCCGGACAACAAGCTGCCGGATGGCTCTGAGGGCCTCGGCCTCGCCTATCTCGGCCTGCACAACCTAAACCAGATGTGGTGCGACAACGGGAAGTGTGAGTGACGACGCGACGAGCGCGCCTCCTCGGCGCGCTCGTCGCGGTCGGACTCGTCGCCGTCGCCTCGTGCGGTGACGACGACAACGCCGGCAAGGCGACGACGACGTCCGGCACCGAGGCGGTGAAGTCGGAGACGACGACGTCGCCCGCCACGTCGGCGCCGGGCACGAGCGGACCGTCGTCGCCGTCGACCTCCAGCGGGTCGACGGCGACGACGACGGCATCGACGACCGCCGAGTCGCTGTCGCCCGGCGTGCGCACCTCGAAGGACGACGGCGAACCGGTGCGCGGCGGGACGCTCGTCTACGGGCTCGACGCCGATACCGCCAACCCCTGGGCGCCGTACCGGTCCAGCCTGGCCGGCAGCGGCAACCTCGTCATCTCGCTGGTCACCGACTCGCTGTTCACCGTCACCGATGCCGGCGAGACCGTGCCACTACTCGTGCAGTCGTTCGAGCACAGCGCCGACTACACGCAGTGGACGATGCACATCCGCGACGGCATCAAGTTCCAGGACGGCAGCCCGCTCGATGGCGCGGCGGTCAAGTTCAACATGGAGACGTGCATCTACTCGCCGCTGGCCGGCCCGGCGCTGTCGACCATCGACCATGTCGAGGCGAGCGGCCAGGACGTCACGGTGTTCACGCGGGGCGGACCATGGGTGGCTTTCCCCGACTACTTCGTCGGCGCCGGCTGCGGGTACATGATGTCGGCGAAGTGGCTGGCCACGCTGCCCGACGTCCCCCAGCGCAACCCGCAGAGCGCCGCCTACGACGACGCCCTCGCCGCCATCCCGGCCAGCGGTGATTCGGCCAAGCCGGTCGGCCTCGGGCCGTTCACGTTCGTCTCCTACACGCCGGGCAACGGCAACGTCTTCAAGGCGGTGCGCAACGACGATTACTGGCGCGGGCCGAAGGGGATCACCGGCGAGGACCTGCCATATCTCGACGAGGTCGACGCCGTCGTCTCCGTCGACGAGGAGAGCCGGTCGAACGCGGTGCGCGCCGGCGACTTCGACGTGATGCTGACGGCCAACGCCGACACGATCAACCGGTTCCTGGACGACTCCAGCTTCAAGCTCGACTCGTCGACGCGCTACGCCGCCACCGCGTACATCATGCTCAACGTCGCCCAGGGCGATCTCGACCCGAACGGTGCCAACGCCAAGAGCCCACTGCTCAACCTCGATTGCCGCAAGGCCCTCGCCTCCGGGATCGACCGGGAGCGGATCGCCAAGGAGCGAGGCGCCGGGCTCGACCCCGTGGCCAACGGGCCATTCTCGCCGGGGTCGGTCGGCTACCTGCACGACACCGGCTACCCGAGCTACGACCCGGACACGGCCAAGGCCGAGATGGCGACGTGCCTGAAGGCGTTGGGCACCGACCACATCGAGTTCTCCTTCAGCACCACCAACGACCCGTACAACGTGGAGACCAACACCCTGATCGCATCGATGTGGACGGACCTCTTCGGCGACCAGGTGCGCACGTCGATCACGGCGATCGAGCAGGGCCAGTACATCGGCCTCGCCCTCACCGGCGCGTTCAACGCGATCGGCTGGATCAGCCACGCCGGCTATGACCCGGACCAGCAGCGGCTGTGGTGGCAGAGCACGTCCGCCTCGCCGGTCGGCGCGCTCGCGCTCAACTTCGGGCGCTTCCGCGACGCCGACATGGACAAGGCGCTGGACACGATCAAGAGCAACCCCGATCCCGCGGCCCGCAAGACCGCCGCCGAGGAGGTCAACCGGATCTTCGGCAAGCAGGTCTACAACCTGTGGTTCACGTGGGTGCTGGGAGGGATCATCTCGCGGCCCTACGTCAACGGCGTGCAGCGCAACATCCTCCCCGACGGGACCAAGGGCGTCGGCTTGTCCAGCGCGGTCCGCCACAGCGTCACCCAGATGTGGTGCACCAACGGCAAGTGCGAGTGAATGCCGCGCTTGGAAAGTCGTGCTGCGCGCCAGGTGGGCGAGCGCCGCTGCGGCGCGGCGGCGAGCTCGGCAGGTGAGGCGAGTCGCGTGGCTGCGAGCCGAGCCTTAGCGAGCGACCTCAGACCGTGGGTGGCGCGTTGCGACGGGTTCAGGATTGTGTGCGTCGGGGCGGTCTGAGCTCGCTCGCGTTTTGGGCCCGCTCGGATGACGGTGTGTCGGTGCCGGGCCGGCAAAGCCGGCCCTGTGCCCCTCCATCGGTGGTTTCGGGCCGATGAGGCGGTCCCCATAGCGTCCTTCTGATCACACCCGTTGATCGACCGCGCCAACGGTCGGGGGAGGAGGCCGCCATGGGGACCGTGGCCAAGCTACTGGCCGGACACGTCAGCTTTCGATGCACCTCGGTGGACCGCATCGGTATCCGGGGCTACGTCCCTGGGCTGCAGTACGAAGGCGGGGTGGTGAAGTTCCTCGTCAAGCGAGGCAACACCATCCCCTCGCCAGCCGCGCTGAACCGCAACCACGAGCGCCTTGTCAAGGAGTTGGACGCCGTGGTGGCGGCCACCGGTGTGCCGATGGTGCGTTTCAGGCGGGGCGAATCGAAAGAGGACATCGCCCGGCCCTACCAGGACGACGCGCTGGCCGCCGGGCGCCCTGGGTTGGTGCTGGTGGGCAAGGCCCAGGAGCGAACCTCGTCGTGGCACGGCTTCGTCGACGACACTCATCACGGCCACCGCCCCGGTCATCCGCACATCGCGTGGCGACGCCAGTCGTCGGTGCCCGATCACTGGTACTTCTACTTCGCCGACCACCAGTGGGGTCCGGCGTTCATCAAGCTGTGCTCGTACGCGCCCTATCCGCTGTGGTGTTGCGCCAACGGGCACGAGTGGGCCAAACGGCAGCTGACCAACGCCGGGATCGGCTTCGATGCCCTCGACAACGGGCTGCGTGCCGTCGAGGATCCCGAAGCGGCCCACCGCATCTGTGCCCGGCTGAGCGCGGGTCACGCCCGCGATCTCCTGCGCCGGATGATGGCGGTCCTCCCTGATCCGCTCACCATCGAGGATCGCCGGGCCGGGTTCGACTGGTCGTTCTCCATCGCCCAGCTCGAGATCTCCGACACGGCGGTGTTCGACCAGCCGCGCTGTGCCCACGCGTGGTTCGAGGCGGCGATTGGTGAGCACCTCGATCTCGGTCGCCCGGAGCGGGTCTCCTTGGTCGTCAACCGCGCCGTGACCAACCGTCCCAAGCGTCCAACCCCGGGACGGTTCGCTACCGAGATCATCACCCGCGACGTCGCCCCCCAAATGCAGATCCACTACAAGTCCTCCAAGGCCAAGGCCTACCTCAAAGAAGGCCGCGCCCTGCGCGTGGAGACGACGATCAACAACGCCGACGACTTCAACGTGCGCAAGACGCTCAACGCCGACAACTGGCGGGCGCTGCGCCGTATCGGCGCCGCTACCAATGCCCGGTTCCTTGCCGCCATCGGCGAAGGACAACCGGACTTCCCCGACCCGGCAACCCTCGAATCGGTCGTGCTACCCACCATCCACGACGGTCAACGCGCCCCCGGTCTGCGCTTCGGTGAACCCCGAACGATCGCACTACTCGGATCGATCGCCGCGTTCGCCCACATCATCGGCGGCCTCACCAACAAGAGCCTGCGCGCCCAGATGGCCGCCCTCTGGCAGCCCAACTACACCTCGGCCCAAGCTTCCTACGACCTGCGTCGGCTCCGACTCAAGGGCTTCATCGAGCGAATCAACGGCACCAACACATACCGGGTCACCGCCCACGGCATACGCGTCGCCACCTTCTTCACCCACCTCGCCGCGCGAATCGTCATCCCCACCCTCACCGACCTCGCCGCGCTCACGAAGCCACGCCCGCCGACTACGCGACCACTCACCATCGCCTGGCGCACCTACGAACGTGAACTCCACAACCTCCTACGAACAACCCGCCTCGCCGCCTGATCAGAAACTTGCCTCAGATGTCCAGAACCCGCTCCTCAAGCGACGGCTAGCGAGAGAAGTGGCGGGGGGCGTAGAAGCCGGGGTTGCGGTCGCGTTCGCCGCGGCGTGATGTCCAGCGCCATTGGCCGGAGATCCGGCTGTGCACGCGGCCGCGGACCTTGGGGACGGCGTGCAGCCAGTCGGCCTGGCAGCGCCCGCCCATCACGAGCAGGTCGCCACTCGCCGGTCGCAGGTCGATGGCGTCGGCGAGGTCGTCGTCGACGTAGTTGCGGCGCCCGCTGATAGGCCGCATCAGCCACGGCCGGCTGGCGCCGAGCGTGAGCACGCCGATCACCGTGTCGTCGAGCCAGCGCAGCTCGCGGTCACGATGGAAGCCGACGCTGTCGTGCTCGTCGCGGTACTGGACGAGGGCGACGCCGTCGAAGCGCACCCGGTAACGGCGGCTGATCCACGTCTCGACGGCGACCAACGCAGGATGGCGATCGGCCCCCGACTGGAACGCCACCACCCGCGGCTCGTCGATCCAACGCTCGTAGCGGAAGACCCGGCTCGGCGCCCACGGCACCGTGGCCGCCAGCGCGTCGTGGAGCGGGTCGGGAGCGAGCAGGATCCCGCGCACCACGTCGACCCACGACGCGGCGTCGAGCTCGATCCGCTCGACGACCGGTTCCGGCGCCAGATACGCCCGCTCGACCTCCGTCATGGGCACTCGGTCGACGCTAACCGGCCCCACGGTGGGATGATCGGGTCATGCGCACGCCGCTGTGTGACCTGCTCGGCATCGAGTTCCCGATCTTCGCCTTCAGCCACTGCCGTGACGTCGTGGCCGCGGTCAGCAAGGCCGGCGGGTTCGGCGTGCTCGGCGCCGTCGCCTTCTCGCCCGACCAGCTCGATGTCGAGCTCGATTGGATCGACGACCACGTCGGGGACCGGCCGTACGGCGTCGACATCATCGTGCCGGCCAAGTACACCGGCATCGAGCAGGGCGGGATGACCCGCACCGAGCTCGCCGGTCTGATCCCCGACGAGCACCGCCGGTTCGTCGACGAGCTGATGGCCCGCTACGGGGTCGAGGCGCTGCCGGCCGACACCGAGATCCTCCGTCGTGACGACGACGTGATGGGCTTCTCCCACGAGAGCGGCCACCAGCTGCTGGAGATCGTGTGGGCCCACCCGAAGGTGCGCCTCGTCGCCAACGCCCTCGGCCCGGCGCCCGACTTCCTCGTCACCGAAGCCCACGATCGAGGCGTGCTCGTCGCCGGGCTGGTCGGCACCGTCGTCCACGCCGAGCGCCAGCGGGCGGCGGGCGTCGACCTCGTTGTCGCGCAGGGCTCCGAGGCCGGCGGGCACACCGGCGAGATCGGCACGATGGTGCTCGTGCCGCAGGTCGTCGACGCCCTCGGTCCGACGCCCGTACTCGCCGCCGGGGGGATCGCCGACGGCCGCCAGATCGCCGCCGCCCTCGCCCTCGGTGCCCAGGGCGTGTGGTGCGGCTCGGTGTGGCTGACCACCGAGGAGGCGGAGACCCATCCCGTGGTCAAGGAGAAGTTCCTCGCCGCCACGTCCGCCGACACGCTGCGGTCACGGTCGAAGACCGGCAAGCCGGCCCGCCAGCTGCGCTCCGCGTGGACCGACGAGTGGTCCGACCCGGCCAACCCGGATCCGCTCGGCATGCCGTTGCAGACGATCCTCGTCGGCGAGGCCGAGCAGCGCATCGCCCGCACGGCCGCATCCAGCGACGGCTCGCGTCGGCTGATCAACTACTTCGTCGGCCAGGCGGTGGGGATGATGAACGAGACCAAGCCGGCGGCGGCCGTGGTGTTCGACCTCGTCGAGCAGTACGTCGACGCCGCCGAGCGGATCGCCGCGACGATCACTGACTGATCCTCGGGCTCGGCTCGCAGGCAAGCTGCTCCCCTCGCCTCCGAGCTCGCTGCCGCCGCTCCGCAGCGGTGCTCGCCCTCCTTGCTGCGCATACTCGTCACATGCGGGTCGTCATCACCGGGGCCGCCGGCCGCATCGGACGCTGCCTGATGGTCGGGCTCGGCGCCGCTGGCCACGACGTCCGTGGCGTCGACGCCGTCGGCGAGCCGTCGGAGCGATCGGTCGTCGCCGATCTGCTGACCGACGACGGGGCCCTCTCCTCGGTCATGGTCGACGCCGACGCCGTCGTCCACCTCGCCGCGATCGCCGGCGAGACCGACTTCAAGACGGCGGTGGAGAGCCACGTCCTGCTGACCCACCGCGTGCTGGAGGCGGCGCTGGCGCAGGGCGTCGGGCGAGTGGTCTATGCCAGCAGCAACCACGCTGTCGGGTTCACGCCGCGCGCGCCGATGGTCGGGGTCGACACCCGGGCTCGGCCGGATTCGTTCTACGGCTTCGGCAAGGCCGCCGCCGAGGCACTCGCCAGCCTGTACCACGACCGCTACGGCCTCGACGTCGCCTGCCTGCGCATCGGCAGTTTCCGCGACCGCCCGACCACCCGCCGCCACCTGTCGACATGGCTGTCCCCGGGCGACGCCGTGCGCCTGGTGGACGCCTGCCTGCGGGCGCCCGACCTCGGCTTCCGGGCGCTCTACGGCATCTCCGCCAACACCCGGGCGTGGTGGGACCTCGGGCCGGGTCGGGAGATCGGCTACGACCCCGCCGACGACGCCGAGGTGTGGGCAGCCGAGATCGAATCGACCCCACCGACGGAGGACGACGAGCTCGACGGGCGTGTCCTCGGCGGCGACTTCGCCCGGCCCGCGTAGCATCGCCGCCGTGTCGTCCGAGCCGGACCTGCACATGCTCAACGTCGTCGTGCGGGACATGGCGGCGAGCGTCGAGTTCTACCGCCGACTCGGTGTCGTTGTGCCTGGCGAGGCCGATCTATCGAGCGTCCACGTCCAGCTGCGCATGCCGAGCGGGTTCAGCCTCGAACTGGACACGCCCGCGTCGGCACAGGTGTGGCACGCCGGTTGGCGCGCCGACCCGAGCAGCGTGGCCGTCGTGATCGGGTTCTCGCTGCCGAGTCGGGAGGCCGTCGACGACCGCTACGCCGAGCTGACTGCCGCCGGGTACGCCGGGCGCCAGCCGCCGTTCGACGCGTTCTGGGGGGCGCGGTACGCGATCGTGGCCGATCCCGACGGCAACGACGTCGGCCTGATGAGCCCGATCGACGAGTCAAGCCGGTCGTGGCCGCCGGAGGAGTCACCCAACCGATAGTTGGGTGAGCGCCGCTGCGCAGCGGCGGCAGCGAGCTCGGGAGGTGAGCCGAGCAGCTTGGCTGCGAGGCGAGCCCGGGCGTTTAGAAGCGCTCCTCGCCGCGGTGGCGCTGCGGGTCTGGGAAGTCGCGGTACAGCGCGGCCTGGAAGTTGGTCACCAGCGCGTTGAGCCCGTGGTGGGCGGCCTCGACCGGATCGGCGCGGGTCGACACGAGCTGGAACGCGGCGTCGAGCTGGGCGAGGTCGCGGGTCTCGATGAGGACCTTGAACTCGGTGCCGGCGCCGAAGCCAAGCTTGCGCCGCAGCAGCCGCCACGACTCGATCAGACCGTCGTGGCACAGCAGCTCGAGGTAGGCCTCGGCGGCGGCGGCGAATTCGAGGTCGCGCACGCCGGGCTTGAGGTCGACGGAGAGCTCGTAGACGTCCACACGAACGGGTCAGGCGATGACCGTTCCGATCTGGATCTGGGGGGTGACGTTGGTGAAGTTGGCGACGTCGGCCTGGGCCTCACCGGCGGACGGCGAGGCGAACCCGCGCTGCATCGCCTCGATCGACTCGTAGACCAGGTGGCCCGTCGCCATGTACGGCTGGCCTTCGAGCCCCTGCTCGCACGAGAACTCCAACGGCCCGAGGCAGCGCTCGACGACCTCACGATGGGTGGCTGTGTAGTAGTCCATGTCGAACGTGCTGCCCTCGCCGGCCGGGTACAGCACGGTCACCTTGACCTTGCTCATGGCGCCGGAACGTACACGCCGGCCGCCGCGAACTGTGAGCTGTGGCGGCGGAGATCCGCCGTTTGAACTCACCGTTCGCGGCGGGCGGTACGGTCTCTCGCCGATGAGCAGCCTGCCCCGCTTGCCCGCCCTGTCCGTGATCGGCACGCCGACCAAGCGCAACACGATCCTCGAGCTCGCTGCCGAGGCCGACCGCCGCGGGTTCGCCGGGCTGGCCAGCCCCGGCGTGCACGGCAACCTGGCGATGGCCGGCTCGCTCGCCCACGTGACGTCGCGGATCCCGTTCTGGACGAGCATCCAGCCGATCTACCACTGCCACCCGACGGAGGTGGCGATCACCGCCGGCCACCTCGCCGAGGTCAGCGGCGGCCGCTTCCGCCTCGGTCTCGGTGTCAGCCACGCCCCGGCGATGGACCGCCTCGGCATCCACACCGGCAAGCCGCTGTCGGACATCCGCGCCTACGTCGAGAGTCTCCGCGCCGCCGAGCGCCCCGCCGGCCCGCTCCCCCCGATCTGGTTGGCCACGCTGCGCGACCGGATGCTCGAGCTCGCCATCGAGATCGCCGACGGCGCGATCTGGGCCAACGCCGCGTTCTCCCACATGGACAAGCAGCTGAGCGCGATCCCGGCCGAGCGCCGGGACACGTTCGCCCTGTTGAACATGGCGCCGACGGTGATCGACGCCGACAAGGACGCCGCCCGGGCGATCCATCGCCGCACGCTCGGCGGCTACGTCACGCTGCCGAACTACCGCAACTACTGGAAGGCGGCCGGCTACGAGGCGGAGATGGCGGCCATCGAGGATGCCGTCGCCGCCGGCGACCGCGACGCCCTGCCGGGCCTGATGTCCGACGAGTGGGTCGACGACTGCACGATCAGTGGCAGCGCCGGCGACGTACGCGAGCGCCTCGACGCGTGGTACGAGCTCGGCGTCACGCCGATCGCGGTGATGTCCTCGACGACCGGCGGGCAGGCCCGTGCGATCGGGCAGCTGTTCGAGCTCTACGCATCCTGAGGGGGAGACGATGACCATCGAGGTGACCAAGGACTCGGTCGACATCGGCATCGTCGTGCGCGACGCCGACGCCGCCCTCGCCTTCTACCGCGACACCCTTGGCTTCGAGGACACCGGGACGACGCCGGTGCCTGGAGGCGGCACGATGTACCGGCTGCTGTGCGGGACGACGTTGGTGAAGCTCGTCGCCCCGGCGGACGAGCTGCCCGCGGCCAACCCGCCCTGGCGGCCTGCGCGGCGGGTACGGCATCCGCTACTGGACGATCTCGGTGCCTGATGTCGACGCGCTCACGGCGACGTGCCAGGCCGCCGGCTACACGGTCGCCATCTCGCCGCGTGAGGCCCGCCCGGGCGTGCGGATCTCGATGGTCGAGGACCCCGACGGCAACTGGGTCGAGCTGCTCCAACTGACCGCTTGACGACGCACGTGCGCCGCTTCATCGGTGGATGCGCGACCGCCGTCGCCCTGGTAACAGTCCTCGCGCCCGCCGCTCCAGCCACCGCGGCGCCGCCGAACGCTGACGAGTCGGCGCTGCTCGCCGCTTACGCGCCGGTGGTGGAGATCCGCCACCAGGCCGAGCCGTGTGGGGAGGGCGAGCGCTATCTGCCCGTCAGCGTCGACCACGTCCTCGGCCGCGACGACGTCGTGCTGCGTAATGAGGGCGATGCGATCCTTCAGCGGGCGCCGACCGCCGAGTCGCTGCCCCGCGACGTCCCCGAGGTCTGGATGGACCTGCCGGGCGACGCTCTGTCGCCGGGGTGCAGCTACGAGCGGTGGTTCAAGGCGATGCACGCCAGGCCCGCGGTCTACGGCCGCGTCACGTACCAGGACGGCGAAACGGTCGTCCAGTACTGGCTGTACTGGGTCTTCAACCAGTGGAACGACGTCCACGAGGGCGACTGGGAGATGGCCCAGGTCATCTTCGAGGCGCCGACCGCGGCGGCGGCGATGACGGCCGGCCCGACGCTGTTCGCCTACGCTCAGCACGAGGGCTCGGAGGTGCAGGTCGCCGATCCGGACGGCGACGTCGACCTCGTCGACGGCACCCACCTGGTCGTGTATCCCGGCGAGGGCTCGCACGCGTCGTACTTCGCGCCGGCGCGCTGGTTCGGCAAGAGCGGGGCCACCGGCTTCGGCTGCGACAACACCGACACGCCGAACGACGAGCTGCGCCCAGAGGTGATCGCCCTCCCCGGCGACGACGTCCCGACGTCCGGGCCGCTGGCGTGGCTCGGGTTCACCGGCCACTGGGGTGAGCAGCAGGCGGCCTTCAACAACGGCCCGACCGGCCCGGTCACGAAGCAGCAGTGGAACGACCCGATCGGCTGGGTCATCGACAAGGGTCGCGACGGCGCGGTGCAGATCCCCTTCGCCGACTCCAAGGCCACGGAGACGTTCTGCTCGCTCGCCGAGAAGGGGTCGGCGCTGTTCAACCACCTCCTCGATCGCCCGCTGCTGATCACCGCGGCGATCGTCGCCGCGATCGTGGCGGCCGTCGCCGTCGTGCGCTTCTCCTCGCGTGGCCTGCTCGGCCGGGCGGCGCGGCTGTGGTGGCGCTCGGCTCGCCGGCTCGTCCCGATCGGCACGGTCCTGTTCGTCGGCGCGGCGCTGGCCACCGTGCTGCAGTACCTGGTGCGTGAGCACACCCGTGTCGGCACGCTGATGGAGGCGGCCGGCCAGAGCTCGCCGTGGGTGCTGCCGATCGTGACGCTGGTCGGCTCGCTCGTCGCGATCCCGGTCGTCGCGTGGGTGACGGTGGCGTCGATCGCCGTGGAGGAGGGTGCACCAAGCGTCGGCGCCGCCCTCGCCGCGCCCAGGCGCGCGGGCCTCGGCACCGCCGTGCTCGCGGCGATCGTCCTCCTGGTCGTCGTCGGGTTCGGGGTGTTCGGGTTCGTCCTCGTCCTCCTACTGGCCAGCCGCTGGCTGGTGGCGCCGGTCGTGGCGGCGCGCGAGCGGGTGTCGCTCGGTGAGGCGCTCGGTCGCAGCCACCGGATGATCTGGGGCAGCTCCCTGCGGGCGATCGGCCTCTTGGTGACGCTGCTCGGCGTGGCCTTCCTGGCCGGGTTCGCCGGCGCAGTGCTGCTCGGCCTCACCGACGCCAGCTTCCTGGCGGCGAGCATCCTCACCTCGTTGCTCGGCGTGGTGATCGTGCCCTACATCGCGATGGTCGTGATCGCCTACCACGACGACCTCGCCGCCAGCGCGACCAGGGTGCCAGGCTGACACGGTGGCGGGTCCTCTGGCCGGGATCAAGGTCGTCGAGCTGGCGAGCGTGGTGATGGGCCCGTACGGCGTCCAGCTGCTCGGGGACCTCGGCGCCGACATCGTCAAGGTCGAGACCGCCGTCGGCGACGGCAGCCGGATGATGGGTGGCGGACCGCACCCGGAGCTGAGCGGCGTCGCCCTCAACCTCCACCGCAACAAGCGCTCCATCGGTCTCGACCTCAAGGCGCGGCGCGGGCGGGAGATCTTGCTGCGTCTGCTCGAGGCCGCCGACGCCCTCGTCACCAACTTGCGCCCGGGGCCGCTGCGCCGCCTCGGCCTCGACTACGACGCCGTGCGCGAGCGTGCCCCGCGGCTCGTCTACTGCCACGCCCACGGGTACCGCTCGACGTCGGCGGAGGCCGACCTGCCGGCCTACGACGACGTCATCCAGGCGCTCACCGGGTTCCCCCAGATCAACGAGCTGGGGATCGGCGTCAACCACTTCGTCCCCTCGACGATCGCCGACAAGGTCGCCGGGATGTTCATCGCCCAGGGCGTGCTGGCCGCCCTCGTCGCCCGGGCGACGACGGGCGAGGGCCAGCGCGTCGAGATCCCGATGTTCGACGCCGCCCTCGCCTTCAACCTCGTCGAGCACCTCGCCCGGGCGACCGTCCCCGGCGGTCCGCCCGGCTACAACCGGGTGCTCTCGCCGCACCGCGGCCCGCACCGCACGAGCGACGGCTGGGTGGCGATGCTGCCCTACACCGACGCCCACTGGCGGTCGCTGTTCGAGGCCGTCGGCGAGCAGCACCAGCTCGAGCGACCGGAGTTCGCCGACCACCGCAGCCGGCTCACCCACGCCGACGACGTCTACGGCGCCCTGGCGGCGATCATCGCCCGTCGCACCACCGCGGAGTGGGTGGCGCTGGGCACCGAGCTCGGCATCCCGGTGTCGGTGGTGCCGCCACTCGCCGACATCGTCGGGAACGAGGCCAACCACCGCGGCGTGCTGCGCGAGGCCGAGCATCCCGTGATCGGCGTCTACCGCTTGATCGAGCCGCCCGTCATCTTCTCGGCGTCGGGTCGGCGAGAGGTGGTCCCGGCGCCGCTGATCGCCGAGCACACCGAGGAGATCCTGGCCGAGCTCGGGTTCACAACGGCGGAGGTCGACGAGCTCGTCGCGTCGGGTGCGGTCCGCCGTCGGAGAGAGCATCCGAGGTGAGGACGTTCGGCCCTGGCCGGAGGTTTGATCGAGCGCGAGCCTCGTACCGTGGGGCCGATGAGTGCGACCGCGGCGGCCACGACCGCTCGGGAGCGCCCTGCCTGGCGCGCCGTCGCCGTCCCGAGCGAGCACGGCGGGTGGGGCCTCACCCTGGAGCCGGTGTTGCTCGGCCTGCTCGTCGCCTACTCCGCGGCCGGGCTGGCGATCGGCGTGGCGGCGATGCTGGGGTTCCTCGCCCGCACCCCCCTCAAGCTGGCGCTCGTGGACCGCCTCCGGCACCGGAGCCTGCCACGCACGCGCCTGGCGTGGTGGATCGCGTGCGGCGAGCTGGTCGTGCTCCTCGCGCTGGCCTCGCTCGCCGTCGCCTCCGCCGGATGGACCTGGCTGCTTCCGATGCTCGTCGCGGCCCCGCTGTTCGCCGTCGAGCTGTGGTTCGACATCCGCAGCCGCGGCCGCCGCCTGGTCCCGGAGGTGGCGGGCGCGGTCGGGATCTCGGCCGTCGCCGCGGCGATCGTCGTCGCCGACGGCGAGCCGGCGACGCTCGCCATCGCCGCGTGGCTGATCCTGGCAGCCAGAGCGGTCGCGTCGATCCCGTTCGTCCGGACCCAGATCATCCGGCTCCGCCAGGGTGCTGGCCCGGTCGCCACGAGCGACACCTTCCAAGCCGTCGCCGTGCTGATCGCGATCGTGGCGACGTTCGTCGACCGCAGTGTGGCGATCGGGGCCGCCGCCGTGGCCGCCCTCGCGGTGCTGCAATGGCGCTGGGCGCGGCGGCCGGTGCCACCGGCCAAGGTGCTCGGCATGCGCCAGATGGTCGCCGGGTTCGCCGTCGTCGTCGCGACCGCGGTCGGTGTGCTCACTCTGGCCTAGGCCGAGCTCGGCCCACGCCAGACGTGGCCCGGTGGGTGGCCCGGGCCAGCAGCGAGGCGCTGATCGGCAGGGTCAGCACCTGCAGCAGCGCGGCGGCCATGGCGGAGGTGTCGTCGTTCCACGTCGGCAGCAGGAACACCGATCCGATCGCGACGAGGGTGACGCCGACGGTCGACGCCTTGGTCAGCGATTGCATCCGTGTCAGCGCGTCGGGGAAGCGCACGACGCCGATCGCGGCGAGCAGCACGAGCACCGCGCCGGCGAACGCGATCACCTCGCCGATCACGATCACGCCTCCATCACTCCTCGTGCCCCTCGATGTAGCGGGCCACGATCGACGTGCTGATGAACGACACCAGGGCGAGCACGACGGCGATCGGCAGGAACGCCCCCCGCCCGGTGTCCATCGCCCGCACGATCAGCAAGCAGATGAAGGCGACGAGCATCCCGTCGATGGCGGTGATCCTGTCGGCGAGCGTCGGCCCGCGCAGCAGCCGGACCAGGAACAGGGCGATCGCCACGAGCAGTACGGCATAGGTGGCGGCGATCACGGCGGGGCCCCGAACGCGCCCAGCGCGAGGTCGGTGAGGTGGAGGACGTCGCGGCGCACCTGCTCGACGTCGATGACGCGCAGCACGTGGATGGACAGGACCATCGAGTCCGGGTCGGCCTCGATCGGCATCGTGCCGGGGGAGAGGGCGAGCAGATTGGTGATCAGCGTCAGCACCCCGTCCGAGCAGTCCGGGAGCGGCACGTCGACCACGCCCGGGCGCAGCCGCGATGGGTCGAGTACCTCGCGGATGAGCTCGATGTTGGCCCGCACCGTCACCCACAGGAAGTGCCCGGCGAGGCGGGCGATGGCGACCGGTCGCGGCCGCACCCTGGCGCAGGCGCGGCGCAGGCCGGGGATCGTCAGCACCAGCAACCACGCGACGAGCAGGCCGGACAGCACGTTGGCCGGCGACGCCGTGCCCCACAGCAGGACCCAGATCGCGGCCAGCGCGACGATGTAGCCCAGCGACCTCATTGGTGCAACCTCGCACCATGCGACGACACCAGGTAAGCGGACCTCTCGGGGCACCAATGAGGAAAAGACCGTGCCGAATTGTTCGCTCGCTCGAAGACTCGCTCACTCACGGCGCCGCCCCCAGCACGGCCGTCCGGTAGCCGGTCGGGTCGACGAGGTCGGCGGCGGCGCGCTCGCTGTAGCGGTACAGCGGCCCGGCGGCGACGCCGATCCCAAGCGTCAGCGCGGCGAGGACTGCGGTCGGGGCCAGCATCATCCACGGCGCTCGTCGTGACGGCGCGTCGAGCGGGCGTGGGCGCCAGCACACCGCGATCCACACCTTGAAGATGGAGTACAGCGTCAGCACGCTGACGAGCACGGCAACGGCCAGGATCGGCCACTGATGGACCCGTGCGGTGGCGTCGAACAGCCCGAACTTGGCGGGGAAGCCGGAGAACGGCGGGATCCCGGCCAGGCTCAGCGCCGGGAGCAGGAACAGCACGGCGACGGCGGGCGCGGTCCCGGCCAGCCCGCCGAGGCGGGCCAGCCTGCCCGATCCGGCCGTGTGCTCGACCAGTCCGCCGACGAGGAACAGCGTCGTCTTGACCACGATGTGGTGGATGATCGCGAACACCGCCCCGGCGAGCCCTGCGACGGTGAACAGGCCGAGGCCCATCACGATGTAACCGATCTGGCTGACGATGTAGAAGGAGAAGGTCCGGCGGATGTCCTCCTGGGCGATCGCGCCGAGCACGCCGACCAGCATCGTCACCCCGGCGGCGACGAGCAGGATCGTCCCGATCCGACCGTCGGGAGGGAACAGAAGGGTCTGGGTGCGGATGATCGCGTACACCCCGACCTTGGTCAGCAGCCCGGCGAAGATCGCCGTTACCGCCGCCGGCGCGGTCGGGTAGCTGTCGGGCAGCCAAAAGGCGAGCGGCACGATCGCCGCCTTGATCCCGAACACCACCAGCAGCAGGCCGGCCAGCGCGGCGCGCACGCCGCCGGGCAGCGCGGCGACGCGATCGCCGAGGTCGGCCAGGTTGACGGTGCCCGTGGAGGTGTAGGTGATCGCGAGAGCGAGCAGGAACAGCACCGAGGCGATCAGGCTGACGACGACGTAGGTCATCCCGGCGCGCACCTGCTCGAGGCGCCCACCGAGGGTGAGCAGGACGTAGCTGGCCGTCAGCATCATCTCGATCGCCACGAACAGGTTGAACAGGTCGCCGGTGAGAAAGGCGGCGGCGACGCCCGTGGCGAGCACCATGTACATCGACTGGAACCCGACGTGGTCGCGCTCGACGCCGGGCTGGCCGATCGCGTAGACGAGCACGGCGAGCAGCACGACGGTGGCCGTGAGCAGCATGATCGCCGAGAGCCGGTCGGCGACGAGGGTGATCCCGATGGGCGCCGGCCAGTCGCCGGACTGCACGACGACGATGCCGTCGCGGTCGACGCGCACGAGGATGGCGACGGCGATCGGCACGAGCGCGGTGAGCGTGGTCAGCCCGATCACCCGCTGCGCCGTCCGCGACCTGCCGACGACGACGCACAGCCCGGCGGCGAGCAACGGCAGCACGATCGGCAGGACCAGCAGCGCCTTCACTCGTCAACTTCCGACCGTTCGTGGGCGACGGCGCGGTCCTCGACGTCGTCGGTGACGTCGTCGTCGTGGGTCAGCAGCCAGCTGCGGTAGGCGAGGGCGAGGAGCAGCGCGGTGACGCCGAAGCTGATGACGATCGCGGTGAGCACGAGCGACTGCGGCACCGGGTCGGCGAACGAGTGGCGGTCGCCGGTCCCGACGATCGGCGGGTCGCCGCGCCGGGTGGCGGTGACGAACACGATGTTGGCGCCGTGGCTGATCAGCCCGAGGCCGATGATCAGCCGCGACAGCTTGCGCTGCAGGACGAGATACGTGCCGATCCCGAACAGCACGGCCGCGGTGAACGCCATCAGCACGCTCACTGGTGCACCACCTCCGCCGGTTGGGGGTCGTCGCCGAACGACTCGAACACCATCATCGCCAGGCCGATCACGGCGAGGTAGACGCCGGTGTCGAAAGCGAGCGCGGAGGAGACCTTGATGTGGCCGAGCACCGGCGGGTCGAGCTCGAACGCGCCGACCTCGAGCACGGCACCGCCGAAGAGCAGCGGCACGATCGCCGTGACGACGGCGAGCAGCAGGCCGGCCCCGAGCACCATCCACGGGCGCCCGCGCGACAGCCGCCGCACCTCGGCCAGCCCGCCGCTGACGTAGCGCAAGGAGATCGCGGCGCCGGCGACGATGCCGCCGACGAAGCCGCCGCCCGGCTGGTTGTGGCCGGCGAACAGCAGCCACAGCGAGCCGACCATCACGGCGGCGAACACGATCCGCACCGAGACGTCGATCGTCACGAGCTGCGATCGCAGGATCGGCGGCGGCTGGCGCTCACCCGCCGCCGCCCGCCCGGGTCGCCGGCCGGCGCGGGCGAGGGCGACGGTGCCGATCGCCGCGGCGACGAGCACGGTCATCTCGCCGAGCGTGTCGAGGCCCCGGAAGTCGACCAGGATCACGTTGACGACGTTGCGCCCGCCGCCGTCGGGCACGGCGCGATCGATCATCGCGTCGGACACGCCGGTCGGTGGATGGACGCCTGCCGCGGCGAGCGTGATCACGAACACGAGCGCGCCGACGATCGTGGCGATCGCGATGCGGGCGGCGCGGCGCCCTGCCCCGGGCGTCGTGGCGAAGCGGTCAGGGAGGCGGCGTAGCACGAGCACGAACAGCACCGTCGAGAGGGTCTCGATTGCGACCTGGGTGAGGGCCAGGTCGGGCGCGCCCTGGGCGACGAACAGGGCGGCCATCGAGTATCCGACCATCCCGAGGTAAAGGGCGCCGGAGAAGCGGCGGCGGACGGTGGCCGCGGCGACGGCGAGGGTGACGAGGAGGACGGCGATCGGCACGTGCGCCGGCACCTCGACGAGATCGGGCCAGCCGGGCCACCAACGTCCGTGCAGGAGCAGGGCACCGGGGACGAGCGCCGCGGTGAGCAGGATCACGCCGGCGTAGATCGGCAGCGACCCGGGCTGGGCGACGGCGGTCACGCGGGCGGCGACGCCGTCGACGGCGCGCAGGGTCTGACGGTACGCGCTGGCAGACCCCGGCAGGTGGGCGCCGGCCCGCAGTGCTCGCTCGACGAGTCGCCGCCCGACGTAGAGCACGGCGCCGGCGGCCAAGGCGACGCCCGAGAGGAGGAGCTCGATCGTGATGCCGTGCCAGATCTCGAGGTGCGGCGTCGGTGTCGTGGCAGCGAGCGCGGTGGCCGCGGCGCCGACGAGGCGATCGACGAGGCTCGGGAACAGCCCGATCGTCACCGTCACGATCGAGAGTATGAGGGCGGGCAGGACGAACGCCGGCCGAGGCGGCGGGCCGGCAGCGACGTGTTCACTGGCCAGCCGCCCGGTGGCGCCGGCCAGGAACCGCAGGCTGTAGGCGACGGTGAGCGCCGAGCCGACCACGAGCCCAGTGAGGGCCAGCGCCCCGCCGGTGCCTTGGTGGACGAAGGCGGCGAAGTCCGCCTCCTTGGCGATGAACCCGGCCATCAGCGGGACCCCGGCCATCGAGGCGGCGGCGATCGCAGCGGCGACGTTGGTCGTCGTCCAGCCGGACCCGGAGGGTGGGAGCTGGCGAACGTCGCGCGTGCCGTGCTGGTGGTCGAGGATCCCGACGACCATGAACGCGGCGGCCTTGAACGCGCCGTGAGCCAGCAGCATCGTGGCCCCGGCGATCATCGCCGCCGGCGTGCCCCAGCCGAACACGGCGACCATGAAGCCGAGCTGGCTGACCGTCCCGTAGGCGAGGAGCAGCTTGAGGTCGTGCTGGCGCATCGCCCGCAGGCCGCCGAGCAGCATCGTCACGACGCCAACCGTCTCGACCACCGGCCGCCACCCGCTCCACAATGTGGCGTACACCGGGGCGAGGCGGGCGACGAGGTAGACGCCGGCCTTGACCATCGTCGCCGAGTGCAGGTACGTGCTCACCGGCGTCGGCGCCACCATCGCCGCCGGCAGCCACTCGTGAAACGGGGCCTGGGCCGACTTGGTGAACGCGCCGAGCAGCACGAGGCCCAGGGCGACGGCGACGGTGGTCCCGGTCGGCGGGCGGGCGAGCAGCTCGCTGAGCCGGTACGTCCCCGCCGCCTGGCCGAGCACGATGAACCCGGCGAGCATCGCCAGCGCGCCGAGGCCGGTGACGAGGACGGCCTGCAGCGCCGCCGCGCGGGCTGGGCGGTCGTCGTGGCGGTTGCCGATCAAGAGGAACGACGTCACCGACGTCAGCTCCCAGAACCCGTAGAGCACGAGCAGGTTGTCGGCGAGGACCAGCCCGACCATCGCCCCGGCGAACAGCACGAGCAGGCCGAGGAGGCGGATGTCGGCGCCGTCGGGGTGGGAGAAGTAGCGCCAGGCGTAGGCGACGACGAGCACGCCGATGCCGGCGACCAGGAGCAACATCAGGGCGGCGAAGCCGTCGAGGCGCAGGTCGAGGTCGACGCCGAGGTTCGGCATCCAGGCCACGTGGCTGGTGACGACGTCGCCGTCGACGATCTTGGGGAAATTGGCGGCGAGCCAGACGAGCGTAGCTGTGGATGGCAGAGCGGCGAGGGCGAACGCCGGGCCGGGTCGGGCCAGCAGGGATCGCCCGGCGGCGACCAGCCCGATCCCGACTGCGAGGTGCAGGAGGAGCAGGACGATCACGCTTTGGTCGCGATCCGTCCTGGGAGTGACCGGAGAAACGCGACCAAAGCGTCGTCAGCCGCCGCTGCCGTACGGCCGGGTGATGATCTCCAGCAGATGGCCGTCGGGGCTCGGGAAGTACACGCCACGCCCGCCGTCGTGGTGGTTGATCGCGCCCTTGTGCTCCTGGTGGGGGTCGGCGGAGTGGTCCAGCCCGCGCTCGACGATCCGCCCGTAGATCGCGTCGAAGTCCTCCTCGCTGACGAGGAAGGCGTAGTGCTGGCCGGCAACGGGATGGTCGCCGTAGGACATGAAGTCCAGGCCGACGCCGTTGTCGGTCTCGATCTGCCAGAACGGACCCCAGTGCCGCGGCTCGGCGACGCCGAACAGGTCGGCGAACCAGCGGGCGGCGGCCTCGCCGTCCGTGGCGCCGACGATCGTGTGGTTCAAAAGCACCGGCATGCGACCAGTCTGCACCTGGGAGGATGTCCCGATGGCCACGGTCCACCCCTCGATCACCCCGCCGCTCGCCGCCTGGATCGGCACCCAGCAGATGTTCTTCGTCGCCACCGCGCCGCTCGACGGCGACGGCCACGTCAACCTCTCGCCGAAGGGTCTCGACACGCTGCGGATCATCGACGACATGACGGTCGCCTACCTCGACCTCACCGGGAGCGGCGCCGAGACCATCGCCCACGTCCAGGAGAACGGCCGGATCACGCTGATGTGGTGCGCCTTCGAGGGCCCGCCACGCATCGTGCGGGTACACGGCCGCGGCGAGATCCACGACGTCGCCGACGAGCGCGTCGCCGACCTGTTCCCCGACTACCGCGGCGCCCGCTCGGTGGTCCTCGTCCACGCCGACCGGGTCAGCGACAGCTGCGGGTACGCGGTGCCGCAGTACGCCTTCGGCGGACAGCGTTCGAAGCTGATCGAGTGGGCCGACAACCGGAGCCCGGAGCAGTTGGCCGCATACCGGGCGGAGAAGAACGCCCGCTCGATCGACGGCCTCCCGGCCCACGGTGCGATCCGGTCACAATGACTGCGTGAACGACCTCACGCAGTGCAGCGCCGTCGAGCTGCTGGCGATGTACGCCGCCGGGGCGGCGTCGCCGGTCGAGGCGACGCAGGCGGTCCTCGACCGGATTGAGCGCGTCGACCCGTCGTTGAACACGTTCTGCTACCTCGCCCCGGGCGAGGCGTTGGCGGCCGCAGCAGCGAGCGAGGTCCGCTGGCAGCGCAAGGAGCCGGTCGGCCCGATCGACGGCGTGCCGGCGTCGATCAAGGACCTCATCCTCACCAAGGGCTGGCCGACCCGTCGGGGCAGCCACACCGTCGACCCAGACCAGCCGTGGGACGTCGACGCGCCGGCGACGGCCCGGCTGCGCGAGGCCGGGGCGATCCTCATCGGCAAGACCACGACGCCGGAGTTCGGCTGCAAGGGGGAGACGAACTCCGACCTCACCGGCATCACGCGCAACCCCTGGGACCCGACGAAGACGCCTGGCGGGTCATCGGGCGGGTCGGCAGCGGCGGTCGCCGCCGGGCTCGCCCCGATCAGTGTCGGCTCGGACGGCGCCGGGTCGGTGCGCATCCCCGCCGCGTTCTGCGGCAACGTCGGGATGAAGCCGAGCTTCGGTCGCGTCCCGGCCTACCCGCTGTCGCCGTTCGGGACGGTCTCCCACCTCGGCCCGCACACGATGAGAGTCGCCGACACGGCCCTGATGATGAACGTGCTGAAGCGGCCCGACGCCCGCGACTGGACGTCGCTGCCGCCCGACGACAGCGACTACACCGCCGGGCTCGACGACGGGATCGCCGGGCTGCGGATCGCCTTCTCGCCGACACTCGGATACGCCACCGTGCACCCGGAGGTCGCCGCCGCGGTGGCAGCCGCAGCCGAGGAGCTGGCGGGCGTCGGGGCGATCGTCGAGCCGGTCGATCCCGGCTTCGACGACCCGCTCGACATCACCACCGGGCTGTGGTTCACGGGCGCGTGGACGCTGTGGAACACCCTCACGCCCGAGCAGCAGGCCGTCACCGACCCCGACTTCGCCGCCGAGGCCGAGCTCGGGTCGGCCTTGAGCAACCTCGAGGTGCAACGTCTCGTCCTGCGGCGCGGCGAGCTCGGGTCGCAGATGCGCCAGTTCATGCAGCGCTTCGACCTGCTGGCGACGCCGACGGTGGCGGTGCCGGCGTTCGAGGCCCGGCCGGCGGGCAGCGTGCCGCTCACCCCCGAGGCGATGCTCGGCTGGACGCCGTTCTCCTACCCGTTCAACCTCACCCAGCAGCCAGCGATCACCGTCCCCTGCGGGCTGACGACCGACGGGCTGCCGATCGGCCTCCAGCTCGTCGGCCCGATGTTCGCCGACGCCCTCGTCCTGCGCGCCGCCCGCGCCTACGAGTCGATCCACCCGGTGCCCCGCCCGCCGCTCTGACCACTCTGAGCATCCGAGTGTTTCGACTCAACGGAGTGCCACGGCCCGGTTCTCCCGGGACGAAACACTCGGCTGGGTCCAAACACTCGGATGGGCTAGGGCTGGAGGGTCGGGCCCATCGGTGTCGCCGCGGGGATGTCGCCGGCCGCGACGATGGCCAGGGCGATCGGCGTCACGACCTCAATCAGGCGGGCCAACTGGGCGTCCTCGAGGCCGCCGTAGCCGGCGAGGGCGATCTGATCGGTGCGGTCCTCGATCTCCTGGCGCAGCGCGGCACCGACGTCGCTGAGCGCGCCGTCCGCCGTCATCAGGCCGCGGTCGGCGAGCTGCTCCACGACCGCCGACCACTCCGCCTCGTCGTAGTCGCGGGCCCGCTCGATCGTCTGGCGTGACACGTTGCCCGCCGCCGACTGGACCACGTTGCACTCCCGCCCCGCCAGCCCGCTCGCCGTCAGCACCGCCACGTGCCCGTCGCCGCGGTGCTCGCGCAGGAGCGTCGCGGCGTGCCACAGGACGTCGAGGGGCTCGCTCGGCCAGGGCAGGGCGGCATTGGCGGCGTACAGCGTCCGCCCCTCGGGCGTCGCCGTGCGCGCTGCAGTCGAGGCAAGCTCCGCCGCCTCACCCACGTCGATGTCGCCGAGGATGCGGTCGAGTGCCGCCCGCGCGCCCGAGCCCGCGCCGCGAGGGCGACGTCGGGGCCGGCGATCGACCAGGCGTCCGGCAGCGCCCGCCCCACCCGACTCGGGGCGAAGTTGTAGAACAGCGCACCGACGACCTCCGGCCCGGCCGGGCCGAGCGGCGCCGCCCGCGCAGCGAAGTAGCCCATCCAGAACCCCTTGTAGCCGGCCTCGGTCAGCGCGCTCATCGCCTCCGGGGCGAAGTAGACGACGGCGTGGATCGGCTCCAACCGCCGCCAGGCGTCACGGGCGAGGGACGGGTCGCGTGGCATCGGGCAAGTCTGACCCGTCCTCGCGTGTGTGCTTGCCGTGGAGCGCCCACGCGGCGAGCAGGCCGCCGAGCGCGCCGAAGAGGTGCCCGGCGAAGGAGATGCCCGGGCGCGGCAGCAGGCCCCACAGAATCCCGCCGTAGAACAGGGCGACGACGATCCCGCCGACGACCCACATCGGCCGCCCCGCGATGAACCCTCTGGCGACGAGATAGGTGAGGTAGCCGAAGACGAGGCCGCTGGCGCCGATGTGGATCGTCCCCGCCGAGCCGAACAGCCAGATCCCGAGCCCGCTGGCGAGGGCCACGACGACTGTGACCTCGAGGAAACGGCTGAGCGAGCCCAGCGCGATGACCGCCCCGAGCACGGCGAACGGGATGGTGTTGGCGATCAGATGGGAGAGCCCGCTGTGGAGGAACGGGGCGATTGGGATCGCCCACAGCCCGCGCCACGTGCGAGGGCGGATGCCCCACCCGTCGAGCTCGACGCCGGGCAGCAGGTCGATGACCTCCAGCGCCCACATCGCCGCCAGCATCCCGGCGACCACGAGCAACGGCTGCAACGGTTCGGCGAGCGACGGCTTCTCCGGCTCGGTCGACCTCGAGGGGACGGGCATCGCCACGCCCCCACGCTAGGAGCACGTCGGACCGTCGGCGCGTCAGCCGCCGCGTCGATCGGGCCAACCGTTGACGTTGAACCGAAACCGCGCCGAGGGCGCCGGCTCGACGCGACGGTCAGCGGCGGCCGACCCGGTCGCGGCGGATGTTCGCTCGCTTGCCGCGGATTGTGGTCTGCTTGATCGCCGCGATCACGGCGTCGGCGGCGGACGCCGGGACGTCGACGGTCGAGAAGCTGTCGGCGACGTTGACCGGGCCGATGTCCTTGCCGGCGAGGTCGGACTCGTTGGCGATCGCGCCGACGAGGTCGCCCGGGCGGATGCGGTCGCGCCGACCGAGGTTGATGAACAGCCTGGTCTTCGGTCCGGGTCCCTGGAACCGACCGCCCGGCTTGCCCGCAGCGTCCCGTCGTTCGCGTTTGTTCGCAGGGCGGCGGTCATCGCGCTCCCGTTGCACAAACGCCGGGATCTCGACGTCGTCGGTCTCCGACGTGCGAGCGTCGTGGGCGACCTTCAGCGCGGCGCGGGTGACGTCGCGAACGTCAGCGTCGGCGGTGAGCTCGTCGAGGATGCCGCCGAAGCGGTGCAGGTCGGCGGCGGTCAGGGCCGTCCGAACGGCGGTCGCCGTGGCGGTCAGCCGGTGTGCCCGCAGCTCGGCGACCGACGGGACCTGTTCGACCGGGATGCTGCGTTTGGTCGCCCGCTCGATGTTCTGCAGCAGGCGCAGCTCGCGGGGCTCAGCCAGCGTGATGGCCACGCCCTCCCGCCCGGCCCGCCCGACTCGCCCGATGCGGTGGATGTAGGCGTCCGGGGCGGACGGCACGTCGTAGTTGACGACGTGCGTGAGGATGTCGACGTCGAGGCCACGCGCTGCGACGTCAGTGGCGATCAGCAGCTCGGCGATGCCGTTGCGCAGCCGGCTCATCACACGGTCGCGGCCCTCCTGGTTCATCCCGCCGTGCAGCGCCTCGGCGCGGTAGCCACGGGCGTTGAGGGTCTCGCTGAGCTCGTCGACCTCGGTGCGGGTGCGGCAGAACACGAGCGCCGCCGCCGGCGCCTCGACGTCGAGGATGCGTCCGAGGGCGGCGGCCTTGTGCGCCCGCGTGACGACGTAGGCCCGCTCGGTGATCAGCCGGGGCGCGTCCTCGTCGGCGGTTCGGGCGACCTCGATGCGCACGGGATCGCGCAGGTAACGCCGGGCGATGCGGTCGATGCGCGGCGGCATCGTGGCCGAGAACAGCACCGTCTGGCGGCCCTGCGGCGTCGCCGCCAGGATCGCCTCGATGTCCTCGGCGAAGCCCATGTCCAGCATCTCGTCCGCCTCGTCGAGCACAACGAGACGCACGGCGTCGAGTGCCAGGGTGCCGCGCTCGATGTGGTCGATCGCCCGGCCCGGCGTGGCGACGACGATGTGCACCCCGTCGCGCAGTGCGCCGAGCTGGCGCCCGATCGGCTGCCCGCCGTACACCGGCACGACCCGAGCCCGCATCTCGCGCCCGTAGCGCCAGCACGCCTCCGACACCTGCATCGCCAGCTCACGGGTCGGCACGAGCACGAGCGCGATCGGGTGGCGCGGCGGTCCTTCCACGAGCTGCAGAGCGGGCAGCGCGAACGCCGCCGTCTTGCCGGTGCCTGTCGCCGCCTGCCCGAGCACGTCGTGGCCGGCGAGGACCGCGGGGATGGCATCGCGCTGGATCGGCGTCGGCTCCTCGTAGCCGAGGGCGATCAGCGCGGCGAGGAGCTCCGGGCGCAGGCCGAGGTCGGTGAACAGCGTCACGGCGTGGCCTGGAAGCGACCGGGCTCGACCTCCGCCGCCTCGCCGCGGGCGAGCATCCGCCGCACGTGCAGTTCGGCGGTGCGCCGCTCGACGGTGTCGGCGAAGGAGTGCTCGACGTGCGGCCGGTACACGAAGCGGTGCTCCCTCATCTCCTCCAGCGAGTGCGGCTCGGCCAGGTACTCGAGCATCGCCGCGTGGCGGCGGGGGATCACCGACTCGAACGCGTCGACCAGCCGCACGAACTCGTCGTGGCCCTCGATGATCCCCTTGTGGTGGAACGTGACGTACCAGCGGGCGTGCTCCTCGCGGACCTTGGCCAGGCTGTCCTCGAAGTCCTCCAGGTCGCTCCACACGTCGCCGTAGTACGGGCCGAACCCGGTCAGGTCGATGTCGGAGAGGAAGAACACATCGCCGACCCGGAACCCGCTGTGGCCCCGGGTGTGGCCGGGGAGGTGCACAGCCTCGACGGTCACGCCACCTCCGAGGTCGAAGACGTGACCGTCGGTGAACCCGCGGGCGTCGGGCCGCGGCGTGTAGTGGAACTCCTCGACGACGGTGGTCGCGAAGGGGTGGTCGATCGGCATCCCGTAGACCTCCATCAATCCCTGCAGGCTCTTGACGCCGGGCAGGTCGGCCTCGTGGACGTGGACCCGGGCGGCGGGGAACACGCCGTTGCCGGCGACGTGGTCCTCGTGGCTGTGGCTGTTGACCACCGCGTCGACCGGCACGGGGGCCCCGCCACGCTTGACGACCGTGACCGACGGGTCGATCAACAGGGTCTCCGCCGCCCCCCGCACGAGCAGCGAGTTGCCTGATGGGTAGGCACCGTTGGCCGGCCCGACGAGCACGCTCACGGCCTCGGTCAGCCGCCGCTCGTCGTCACCCCAGTCTGCGGTCACCCGTCGGAACGTACCGCCGCGGTCGGGCATCGGAG
This sequence comes from uncultured Acidimicrobiia bacterium, assembly GCA_963841465.1. GTDB lineage: Bacteria > Actinomycetota > Acidimicrobiia > Acidimicrobiales > Ilumatobacteraceae > JALZMG01. The sequence continues at coordinate 815,407 of CAWJCQ010000003.1, forward strand.
TGTTTCGCGCCGGAAAGCCCCACCGCAAACACTCCGATGCCCTGAAACACTCCGATGGTGAGCACCGTGGCCACGCAACGAGCGTCGCGCTCGGTGCTGGCCACGTTCGGGCCGGTGCTCGGGCTGCTGGCGATGGGGTACGGCGCCCTGTTCAGCATGCTCGACGACATCCGCGACACCTACGGCGTCGGCGAGGCCTCGCTCGGCGCGGTGATCGGGATCGGGTTCTTCGCCGGATTCCTCGCCCAGGTGCTGATCGCCCCGCTCGCCGATCGCGGCCACGCCCGGGCGCTCGTGCTCACCGGGGTCGCCATCAACATCGCCGGACTGGTGGTGCTGGCGGCGTCCCGATCGTTCCTGCCGCTGCTGTGCGGGCGCTTCGTGATGGGCGTCGGCGTGGGCACAGCCGTACCCGCCGTGCGACGGATCGTGATCCTCGCCGACCCCGACCAGATCGGGCACAACCTCGGCCGCCTGCTCGCCGCCGACGTCGCCGGGTTCGCCGCTGGACCGGTGGTGGCGGCGATCTTCGTCGGGCACTTCGGGATCCCGGTGCCGTTCCTCCTCATCGCCGCGGCCAACGTCGCCGCGCTCCCGTTCGTGGTCCGCGGCTCAGGCCGCATCGCCGCCGCCGACGACACGCCGGAGGCGACGCAGCGCCTGGCGTTCGATCTGCTGCGGCTCAAGCCATACGTCGGCGCGCTGCTGATGGGCGCGGCGGTGTGGGTGATGATCGGCTCGTTCGACGCCCTGTGGTCGGTGGCCCTCGACGATCTGCGCACGGCCGACTGGATCGCCAACCTCGGCATCACGATGTTCGCCGTGCCGCTGGTGATCTTCGGCGCAGCCGGCGGTCGATTGTCCCAGCGGGCCGGACCGTTCCGCGTCGGCGCCGTCGGGCTCGTGCTCGGCGCGCTGTTCATGGCGCTGTACGGCATGGTGCCGACCGGCGTGGCGATGTTCGCCGTCGCGATGGTGCATTCGGTCAGCGACGGTCTCACCGTGTCGGCGACGGCCGTCGCCGCCGGGATGGTCGTCCCGCCGGAACGACAGGCCGGAGCCCAGGGCCTCCTCGGCGGCATCGAGACGCTGCTCGCCGGGGCGACGGCGTCGCTGGCCGGCGCCGTGTACGAGCACGCCGGGCGGACCGCGGCATACTCGGTGGCGGCGGGGCTGATGCTGGCGCTGGTCGGCAGCGGGTTCGTGATCGCCGGCCCCGCTCGGCGCATGCGCGGGACGCCAGAGGGCGCCCGTTACGAGGCGCTCGCCGCCGACCCCGTCGTCCCCTGATGCTCGGGCTCGCTGTCGCCGCTTCGCAGCGGCGCTCACCCACCTTGCCCGTTGGGCGTCGGCATCTCGGCGAACACTCCCTTCGCCCGCAGCGCCTCGATGAACTCGGGCTCGTAGGCGTGCTCGGGGTCGGCGCGCACGGCCTCGTCGAGCTGGTGGGCGTCGTCGCCGACGAGGATCCGCCAGCTGCCCGCACGCACGCCGTCGAGAATGATCGTCGCGGCCTCCGTCGCCGTCGTCGGGCGTCGTCGCGGAAGTGTTCGGCCAGCGCCAGCATCACGCCGCGCACGTCCTCGTCCGACGCCGACGACAGGTCGACACCACGGGCGCCCAAGCGCGATCGCACCTCGGCGACCTGTTCGCCGTCGAGCTCCTTGGGGTCGCGCCCGAAGTAGGCGCCGGAGTTGAAGACGATCGACGTGCCGATGTGCCCCGGCATCACGACCGACACGCCGACGTTCGGCGCGTGCAGCCGGAGGTCGGTGATCAACGCCTCGCTGAAGCCCTTCACGGCGAACTTCGCCGCGCTGTAGGCGGTGTGCGCGGTCTGTGGCCCGATCGAGGCCCAGAAGCCGTTGACGCTGCTCGTGTTGACGATCCAGGCCGCGGGGCTCTTCACGAGCAGCGGGAGGAACGTGCGCACGCCGAGGTAGACGCCGCCCCAGCAGACGTTGAAGACCTGCTCCCACTCCTCGCGGCTGTCGTCGAGCACGCTGCCGGCGCCGCCGATCCCGGCGTTGTTGAAGAGCAGATCGAGGTGATCGGTGTCGAACGCGTCGACGACGTGATCGCGGAAGGCTTCAAGGTCGCCTTCCCTCGAGACGTCGGCGACGAACGACGAGACGCGCGTGCCGTCGGGCGACTCCGCCTCGCAGGCGGCGACGGTGTCGGCCATGTTCGTGGCCGAGACGTCGCAGATCGCGACGTGGCAGCCCTCGGCGGCGAGCTGCCGCGCCAGCTCACGACCCATCCCCGTGCCGCCGCCAGTGACGACCGCCAATCCGTTCTCGAACCTGACCATCACGCGGCAGGGTAGGTGCGCAGCTCGATCACGTTCCCGTCGGGGTCACGCACGTACAACCCGCGGCCCTGGCCTTGCGCCCCGAACACGTCGACCGGGCCGCGCACGACGTCGAACGTGCCGCTGACCGCCAGCTCGTCGAGGTCGGCGTCGGCGACGTGGATCGCCACGTGGTCGACGTTCTCCCCGGTGCGCTCGGCGACGAACAGGTCGAGGATCGTGCCCGCCGAGATGCGCACCGACACGAACGGGACCTCGCCCCGCCGCCACTCCTCGAGGCGCACCGGCTCGAAGCCGAGGCGGTCGCGCCACCACGCCACCGACGCCTCCGCGTCGCGGACATTGAACACGACGTGGTCGATCTCGGCGACACGCATCACGAGCGCTGTTCGGCGCCCAGCGCGTGGGCGGTGACGAGGTCGACCCAGTGCTCCCACAGCTGTGGCGGGTAGTCGTGGCCCATCCCCTCGATCAGCTCGAAGCGGGCGCCGGGGATCAGCTTGGCGGTGCGGCGGCCGCCGATCGGGTCGACCAGCTTGTCCTCGGCGCCGTGGATCACCAAGGTAGGGACGTCGAGGTTGCGCAGCGCCTCGGTGCGCGAACCGGACGCGCCGACGGCGAACATCTGGCGGCGCGTTCCGTCGGGGGTGAAGGCGCGGTCGAAGGCTGCCGCGGCGTCGGCTCGCCACCGATCCTCGTCGGCGTACGGCGCAGGGCTGCCGTAGATCCGCAGCCCCGCGACGTGGCGCTCGATCGCCGACTCCCGGTCGGTCGGCGGCGGGCCGGTGAGCAGAGCGAACGCCTCCGGGCTCGACTGCATGAACTCGGGCTCGCCGCTGGTCGACATCACCGACGTCATCGAGAGGATGCGTTCGGGGTGCTCGATGGCCATCGTCTGGACGATCATCCCGCCCATCGACAGGCCCATCACGTGGGCCCGCTCGACGTCGTTGGCGTCGAGCACGGCGAAGGCGTCGTCGGACATGTCGCTCATCGTGTACGCCGCTCCCTGCTCGTTCGTCGGCGCGCCGGCGAACGACGTCGAGAGGCCGACGTCACGGTTGTCGAAGCGGATCACCTGGAGGTTGCGGGCGACGAACATCTCGCACCACGCGTCCTTGTAGTTGATGCACTGGCTGCCGAGGCCGTTGACCAGGAGGAGGGTCGGGTCGGCAGCGTCGCCGAAGGTGTCGCAGTGGAGCTCGCAGGCGCCGTTCGTGGCGCGGCCGGACCGGATCATCGGCCCATCATGGTGCGCGTGCCCACGATCCGACCGTACGGGACCTGGCCGACGCCGGTGACGAGCGAGCTCGTCGTGCGGGCGGCGCGCACGCCGACCGCGGTCGCCTTCGACGGCGACGACGTGTGGTGGTCGGAGGCGCGGCCGGAGGAGGGCGGGCGGATCGCCGTCGTGAGGCGCGCCGGCGGGGTGGTCGCCGATGCGCTGGCGGCGCCGTGGAACGCCCGCACCGCGGTCCACGAGTACGGCGGTGGGGCCTGGTGGGTGCGTGGCGGCGTGCTGTGGTTCACCGACTGGGAGACGCAGCGTCTGCACCGGCTCGCGCCGGGTGACACCGAACCCGTCGCCCTCACTCCGGCGCCGGCTGCGCCCCGTGGGCTGCGCTACGCCGACGGTGACGTCTCGCCCGACGGCTCGACGATCCTGTGCGTGCGCGAGTCGCACCGCGCCGAGGGCGAGGCGCGCAACGAGATCGTGCGGCTGTCGGCCTTCTCGCTCGGCGAGCCAGAGGCGGTGGTGAGCGGGCCCGACTTCGTCGCCTGCCCGCGGTGGCGGCCGGACGGCGCGGCGTGGTCGTGGATCGAGTGGGACCACCCGGACATGCCGTGGGACGCGACCCGGCTCGTGGTGGCCGACGAGTCTTCACGGACCGTGGTCGCCGGCGGGGATGCGCGGGAGTCGATCTGCCAGGCGGCGTGGGCGCCGGACGGGTCGCTGTGGTTCAGCGCCGACCGGAGCGGGTTCTGGAGCCTGTACCGCTGGACGCCTGACGGCGGGGTCGAGGCGATGGTTGAGCTCGGACGGGACGTCGGCTTCCCCCATTGGGTGTTCGGGGAGTCGTGCTTCGCCTTCCTCGACGGCGGGCGGGTGGCGTTCACGTTGGTCGAGGACGGCGTCGACCACATCGGCGTGCGTGAGGGCGACGGGCGGATCGCCCGCCTCGACGTGCCGTACACGTCGATCGGCGCGCTGCGCGGTCGTGGGTCGACGCTGCTGTTCGTCGCCGCCACCCCGGTGACCGAGCCGCACGTGGTGGCGCTGCCCGTGGTCGCCGGCGCCGCTGGGGCGCCCGACGTCGTCGCCCCGCCCCGGGACCTCGGGGTCGACCCGTCGTGGTGGTCGACACCCGAGGCGATCGACGTCCCCGTCGACGGCGACGTCGCCCACGCCCTGCTGTACCGCCCGCGGAATCCGACCTGCGACGGCCCGGCTGGCGAGCGGCCACCGCTGATCGTGGTGATCCACGGCGGTCCGACGTCGGCCGCTCGGGTGCGCCTGGACGTCGGCTACCAGTACTGGACCACGCGCGGCTGCGCTGTCGTCGACGTCAACCACCGCGGCTCGACCGGCTACGGGCGGGCCTACCGCGAGCTGCTGCGCGGGCAATGGGGCGTCGTCGACGTCGCCGACTGCGCCGCGGTGGCCCGGTGCCTGGTCGACCGCGGCGATGTCGACGGTGACCGGCTGTGCATCCGCGGCGGCTCGGCCGGCGGCTTCACGACGCTCGCCGCGCTGGCCTTCGAGGACGTCTTCTCCGCCGGGGCCAGCCGTTACGGCGTCGCCGACCTCGCCGCGCTGGCCCGCGACACGCACAAGTTCGAGTCCCGCTATCTCGACGGCCTCGTCGGCCCCTGGCCCGAGGCCCGCGACGTGTACGAGGCCCGTTCGCCGATCTTCCACGTCGAGCGCATCGGCTGCCCGCTCGCCGTGTTCCAGGGCCTCGACGACGAGGTCGTCCCGCCCAACCAGTCGCAGATGATCGTCGATGCCCTGCGCGCCCGCGCCATCCCGGTCGTCTACGTCACGTTCGCGGGCGAGGGCCACGGCTTCCGCCGCGCCCCGACGATCCGCGCCGCCCTCGACACCGAGCTCGCCTTCTACGCCGCCATCCTCCGCTTTGGTCGCGATTCGTGAATCCGATCGCAACCAGAGGTTGCGATCGGAGTTGCGAGGAGCCGCCTGCGGCGGCGCCCAATCACTGTCGATCGACCGACCAAGTCGGATCGATCGACGATCGGGGGCTCCGGCAGAGCCTCTGCCCCCGAACCCCCGCCAAGGATCGCCAGCCGCCCGGAGACCTCGATGACGACCTTGAAGGGCTCGAAGAGGAAGTCGACCCGGGCGAAGGTCTTGCCGTCCCGGCGGTGGATGACCTGCGTCGCCGGACGCGGCAGGCCGGCTCGCCGCACCAGCTCGAGGAAGCGCCGCTCCAACATCGTGTGACCACCGCTGTCGACGAGCAGGGCGTCGAGCAACCGCACGCCCCAGTGGCCAGGCCCGCGGTGGTTCTCCAGTCGCACCCGCAGGGCAGTAGGGGACGTGAGCCCGAGGCGCACGGCGCTGTCGATCGCCGCCTCCACCCGCCGACGAGGGGAGCGGGCGCGAGCAAGGTCGAGGATGGTGCGAGTCGCTGAGACCGCGCGGAAGTCACCGACCACGACCCGATCGATTTCCGGCATTGCCGCCGTCGTGTGCACGGTGTACGGGCCGGCCCGGCCGCGCCGCCCGCGCAGCACGGTCAGCTCGACCGCGCCGTCCTTCGACCGATCGAGTCCGTGCAGTCGGGCCGCCGACTCGTGGCTGACCCAGCTCTCCTCGCCGAGTGCCAGCAACGCGACCATCAGCCGTTGGTGCCACGTGTCCGGTGTGCCCGCGATCCCATAGACGCCGGGCGCCCGGCGCACGACGACCCCCCGCTCGGCGAGGTTCTGGACCCAGCGTCTGCCAACCTCGATGTCGTCGAGCTGATCGAGTGCGAAGGCGCCGTGCTGGCGGGCGGCAAGCGTCGTCAGGGCATCGGTGTCGAGAGCTCCCATGCCCGCCCTGAGTGTCGCCAACCCGGGAAAGGGAATCCCTTCTCGCTTTGGTCGCGATTCGTCCTGGGAGTGACCGGAGAATGCGACCAAAGCGGGATCAGCGCACCGTACGGAGGCGTCCACCGACGACCGTTGCCACCACCGCGCTCACCGGGTCGGCGAGCGCCTCGTCGAGCGGCGCCGCCAGCAGGCACAGGTCGGCTGGCATGCCGACGCGGATTTGCCGCGGCGTGCCACCGGGGTCGTCGGGCGCGGTGAGGTAGAGATCGAGGGCCCGACGAGCTGGGATCCGCTCGTCCGTCCCGAGCACGCGGCCGCTCGGCGTGGTGCCGCGGCGGCGGCGGCGATGCCGCGCCATGGATCAGCATCGCCGAACGGTGCGTCGCTGCCGGCGCCGACTGCGACGCCGGCGGCGAGCAGCGATCTGCACCGCCACAGGTGGGGACGGTCGTCGGAGTCGACCTCGCTGAGGTACTCGTCGCCGCGGGTGGCGACGAACGAGGGCTGGGTGACGACGGTGAGCCGGCGATCGGCAAGCGCGGCGATCAGCTCCACCGGCACGATCGCGGCGTGCTCCACGCGGTCACCCCGCGCCACGCCGACCTCGTCCCACACGCTGAGGGCGAGCACGAGCTCGGCGCGGGTGACGCAGTGCACGGCGATCGGTCGCCCCGCCGTCCGCGCCTGTCGGAACACCGCCACGAGGTCGTCCAGGGGCGGCAGGCGAGCGTCGTCGAGGACCACCTTCACCGGTCCGCGGGGCAGCCCGACGTCGAGCGTCGCCAACGCCGGCGCACCGGTCACGACGATGCGGAGCGGGAAGCCTGGCCGCCCGGCCACGTCGGCGAGCAGCCGCAGGTCGGCGGCGGAGGTGGCCGGCGTCATATCGGTGGCACCCGTGATGCCGTGGCCAGCGAGCTCGGCGGCGGCCGCGGCGATGTCCGGCGGCGCGGTGTCGACGCGCCCGCGCAGCGCATCGTCCATCCGGTACAACCGGCCGTCCTCCGCCGTTACCTTGACCTCCGCGAGGGCGGCGCTGTTGAGCACCCACAGCTGGCCGCTGCGATGTTGGACGCGCACCGGGCGGTGGGGGACGAGGGCGTCGAGGCGGGCGCGGTCGAGTGACCCGGCGATCGCCTCGTGGTAGCCGACACCGCGCACCCAACCCTGCCCGGGGACAGCGCGCAGGGCGGCGTCGAACGCGGCCGGCGATGTCACCACCGGCGGGCCGAGCGCCACCGACGATCGCGCCGCGGCCATCGCCATGAGGTGCACGTGATGGTCGTGGAGCCCCGGCAGGAGGGCGCCGCCGTCGGCGTCGAGCACGACGTCGGCCCCATCCGGCGCGTCGCCACCGATGGCGGTGATCACTCCGCCGGCGCAGTGCACATCGACGGCGTGCCCGTCGACCTCGGCCCGCCGGATCAGCAGCGACGGCAGCGACGGCAGCGGTTCGGGCACCGGGTCAGGCGAGGACCGGTACGTCGGCCATCGCCGCGGCGATCTCGACGTCGGGCAGCTCGTAGTCGACCATCTCGCCGGACAGGTACTGCTGGTAGGCGGCGAGGTCGAGGTGGCCGTGCCCGCATAGGGCGGTCAGGATCACCTTGGATTCGCCGGCCTCCTTGCACGCCTGTGCCTCGCGGATCGCCGCGGCGATGGCATGGGTTGGCTCGGGCGCCGGGACGATGCCCTCGGTGCGGGCGAACTGGAGCGCCGCGGCGAAGCACTCCCGCTGGGGGATGGCGACGGCCTCGACGAGCCCGAGCTCGTAGAGGTGCGACACCAGCGGTGACATGCCGTGGTAGCGGAGCCCGCCGGCGTGGATCGGTTCGGGGATGAAGCCGTGGCCGAGGGTGTGCATCTTGAGCAGCGGCGTCATCCCCGCGGTGTCGCCGAAGTCGTAGCGGTACTCGCCCTTGGTCAGGCTGGGGCAGGCGGCCGGCTCGACGCAGCGGATCGTGGGGTTCATTCGCCCGGCGAGCTTCTCGCGCAGGAAGGGGAACGAGAGCCCGCCGAAGTTCGACCCGCCGCCGGTGCAGCCGACGAGCACGTCGGGCGACTCGCCGGCCATCGCCAGCTGCAGCAGCGCCTCCTCGCCGATCACGGTCTGGTGCAGGAGAACGTGGTTGAGCACGCTGCCGAGGGCGTAGCGGGTGTCAGGGTCTGCCGCCGCCACCGCCACGGCCTCGGAGATGGCGATGCCGAGACTGCCGTTGTGGTGCGGGTCGACGGCGAGGAGCGAGCGGCCGTAGTCGGTGACGTCCGACGGGCTGGAGTGCAGCGTCGCCCCGTAGATCTCCATCATCGTGCGGCGGTACGGCTTGGAGCGGTACGAGGCGGCGACCTGCCAGATCTCGCAGTCGATGTCGAACTGGGCGCAGGCGAAGGCGAGGGCGGTGCCCCACTGACCGGCGCCGGTCTCCGTCGTCAGCTTGCGGATGCCTTCTTGGTGGTTGTAGTAGGCCTGTGGCACCGACGTGTTCGGCTTGTGCGAGCCGGCGGGGCTGACGCCCTCGTACTTGTAGAAGATCTTGGCCGGGGTGTCGAGCAGCCGCTCCAGGCGATGGGCGCGGTACAGCGGGCTCGGCCGCCACAGCCGATAGACGTCGAGCACGCCGCCAGGGATGTCGACGTGGCTGGCGCCGGTGACCTCCTGCTCGATGAGCGCGATCGGGAACAGCGGGGCGAGGTCCTCAGGCCCGACCGGCTGGTGCGTCGCCGGGTGTAGCGGCGGTGGCGGCGGCGACGGCAGGTCGGGGATGATGTTGTACCACTGGGTCGGCAGCTCGGACTCGTCGAGCATGAACTTGGTGCGCTGGTCGCCCGTCATGACGGGGAACGTAGCGTTCAGCGGGTTGCGCGATCCTGTCCACCATGAGTGACCCGAGGGTGCAGGCCTACGAAGAAAAGGCGACGAAGGCCGAGCAGTCGCCGCTGCCGTACGCGCTCAGGGCGGTGCGGGTCGTGGTGTGGATCGTCTACGCCATTGCGCTGGCGACGGCGCTGTTGCTGACCCTCGACTTCCTGCTCCGTCTCGCCGGCGCCAACTCCGACAACGGGTTCGTCACATGGGTGTACCGCAGCACGGACACTGCGATGCAGCCCTTCCGCGGCATCTTCCCGACGAAGCAGCTCGGTGATTCGTCCTCGGCGCTCGACTTCTCGGTGCTGTTCGGCGCGATCTTCTACTTCGTCGTGGCGATCGCCGTCGACGTGCTGTTGGGGTGGCTGTCGCGACGCCTGCACCGCGACGAGCGGGAGGCGGCGATGCTGCGCCAGCGGGCCGACGACGCGGCCACCGCCGCGTTCACCCAGCAGCAGGCGGCACAGCGGGCTGCCCACGAGGCGGCGGCGCGCGAGTACGCCGCCCGGGAGGCCTCGGCCAACCAGTACGCCGTCGCCCAGGCCGCGGCGAGCGAGGCCGTCGCCCGCCAGGCGGCGCGAGACCACGTGCCGCCCGAGCCGGTGCGGGCGAAGCCGCCGCCACCGTCGACGGGGGAGCCCGACCTGCCCCCGCCAACGGCGTGAGGGGCCCGATCCCCACCGCCACCTACCGCTTCCAGCTGACCCCGTCGTTCGGCTTCGATCTCGTCCGGGCCCAGTTGCCGCGGCTGGCCCGGCTGGGGATCAGCCACATCTACCTCTCCCCGGTGACGGAAGCGGCGCCCGGCAGCAGCCACGGCTACGACGTCGTCGACCACGCGCGGGTCCGCGACGAGCTCGGCGGATGGGACGGGCTCACGGCGTTGCTCGACGACCTCGCCGGGCTGGGGATGGCGGCGCTGATCGACCACGTGCCGAACCACGTCGTCGTCGTGCCGGCCAAGCTGAACGAGCGGTGGTGGGCGATGCTGCGCGACGGCCCCGGAAGCCAGGCGGCGCGCTGGTTCGACGTCGACTGGGACGCCGCCGGTGGCCGAGTGATCCTGCCGGTGCTCGGCGAACCTCTCGACGACGTCGTCGAGCGGTTGGAGATCGTCGACGGCGAGCTGCGGCTGGGGGTGCAGCGCTGGCCGCTCGCCGCCGGGACCGCTGGGCTTTCGCCGCGCGAGGCGTTGGCCCGCCAGCACTACCGGCTGCAATGGTGGCGCGATCCGGCGCGCAACGTCCGGCGGTTCTTCATCGTCGACGGGCTCGCCGCGGTGCGCGTCGAGGACCCTGACGTGGCCGCTGTGGTCGACACCGTGCCACGCCTGCTCGCCGACCACCCGGGCTTCGGTGGTGTGCGCGTGGACCACATCGACGGGCTGGGCGATCCGCTCGGCTACCTCGAGCGGCTGCGGGCGCTGATCGGCGATCGCTGGCTGGTGGTCGAGAAGATCCTCGCCACCGGAGAGACGCTGCCTGGGGCCTGGCCGGTGGACGGCACGACCGGGTACGAGCACGCCGCGGTCCTCGAGCACGCCTTGCTCGACCGCATCGGATGGACACGGCTGCGGGAGCTGTGGGCGGCGGTCACGGGCGACCGGCGGCCCTTCGCCGAATGGGAGCTCGACGCCCGGCGGGAGGTGCTCGAGGGCGGGCTGCGCGCGGACCTCGAGCGGGTGGCGCGGGAGGTCGGCGACGACCCCCGCCTCGTCGACGCCGTCGAGGAGCTGACCGCGCATCTCGGCCGCTACCGGACCTACCTGCCCGATCCCGAGGGCGAGCCGGCGCTCGCCGCGGCGGTGGCGTCGGCCGCCGCCCAACGCCCGGATCTGGCGCCGCTCGTCGAGCGCCTCGCCGCCGCGCTCCACGAACCCGGCGAGTGGCGGATCCGATGGCAACAGCTCACCGGGCCGGCGACGGCCAAGGGCGTCGAGGACCGGGCGTTCTGGCGCTACGGCCCGCTGGCCTCACTGTGCGAGGTCGGCGGCCGACCCGAGCCCGATCCGACGCTCGACCCGGTCGCCGCGCTGCACGCCCACCACGCCGGTGTGGCGGCGCGCTGGCCGCGCACCCTCCTGGCCGGCACGACCCACGACACCAAGCGCGGCGAGGACGTCCGGGCCACGGGGCTGGCGTTGGCCGCCCGCGCCGACCAGTGGGTCGAGATCGCCGCCGCCTGGTTCGCCGGCTCGGCGACGACGGTCGACCCGGCGACCCAGTGGCTGGTCCTGCAGACGATGGCCACGACCCCGGGCATCCGCCGGCCGCGGCTCGCCGCCTTTGGTGTCAAGGCCGCGCGTGAGGCCGGCCTGCACACCTCGTGGTACACGCCTGACGACTCGTTCGAGGCCGCCGTCGAGCAGCTTTGCGCCGACGTCGTGCGGTGGCCACCCGCGGTTGCGGTGGCACACGAGCTGGGACGGCCGGGGCGGGCGGTGTCCCTCGGGATGCTCGCCGTGCGCCTCACCGCCCCCGGCGTCGTCGACATCTACCAGGGCACGGAGGGCTTCCGATACGTGCTCGTCGACCCCGACAATCGGGTCGAGCCCGACTACGACGCGCTCGACGCACTGGTCGCGCGGTCGCTGGAGCTCGACGCCCGGGCGGCGTGGGCGGAATCCGGCAGCCCCGCCGCGCGGGCGGTCGTCATCGGGCGCGTGCTGCCCCACGTCGGGGGCCTGGCCGGCTACCTCCCCCTCGCCGCCCCGGACGGGGTCGTCGCGTTCGCCCGCACCGATGCCGGCGGTAACCCGGCGCTCGTCACCGTGGTCCCCCGGACGCTCGACGGGTCGCCAGGCGCCGTCGTCGAGCTCCCGCCCGGGCGGTGGCGGCATGTGCTGGTCGACGGCCTGCCCGACGTCGCCGATCAGCTCGCCGTCGACGAGCCGCTGGCGGCCTGTCCGGCGATCGTGCTGGTCCGGCGCTGAACCCCCATCTGGGCGGGATTCGTCCCGATCGGGCATCTGGGCGGGGATCGTTCCGGTTTCCGGGATGGATCCCGCCCAGATCGCTGGACCCCGGACGTCAAGCGCTGACGAGCAGCACCGCCGACACGCCGTCGACGCGGATCACCCCCTCGCCGAGCGAGGCGGGAGCCGACGCGAACGCGATCGACAGGCCGCTGGCGTCCACCGCGACCGTGGACCGCGACGAACCGAAGGCCAGCACGAGCACTGAGCGAGCGCCGCCGCGGCGGCGCTCGACGACGATCGTCTCGCCGCTCACGGTGACCGTCTGGTCCGCGTCGCCGCGCAGGATCTCGTACCGGCGGCGCAGGCCGATCAGCTCGGTGTAGGTGGCGAGCACCGTGCGGTGTGGCTCGCCCGTCGCCACCGAGGGATCGAGCACGGCGGATCGGAACGTCTCCACCGCGCCGGGGTTGGCGACGGCCTCGGTCCATTCGCGACGGAACTCCTCGATGCGACCCTCTCGCGTGGCCTCGAGCAGCTCGGGATCGCCGTGGTCGACGAAGAACGGGAACGGGCCCGGTTCGCCGTACTCCTCGCCCATGAACAGCATCGGGGTGAACGCCGACAGCAGCACGGTGGCGGCGGCGAGGAGGCGCTGGCGGCCGTCGAATGGCGGGCGAGCACCGTCGGGGGTGTTGCCGATCTGGTCGTGGTCGCTGGTGAACGCGACGAATCGTGCGGCGGGGACGTCGTCGGCGGCGCGTCCGTGGGTGCGGCCGCGGTACGCCGACCACCGGTCGATGAACAGCCACCTCCGGGCGAGGACGGTAACGAGGTCGTGGATCCCGCCGTAGTCGCCGTAGTAGCCGCGGCGATCACCGGTGAGCGTGACGCGCAGGGCGTGGTGGAGGTCGTCGTTCCACACCGCGTCGAACCCGAGCCCGCCGGCGGCCGGCGGGCGCACGACGCGCGGGTCGTTGTCCGAGCTCTCGGCGATCACCAGCACGGACCTCCCGGCGGCGGCGCCGGCCTCGTGGACGGCGGTGACGAGCTGCTCGAGCACGGGGCGCGCTGTCGGGTCATGGATGGCGTGGATGGCGTCGACCCGCAGGCCGTCGACGTGGAAGTCCTCGACCCACCGGCACGCGCTCTCGATGATCGTGCGGCGGACCGTGTCGCTCCCGGGTCCGGCCACGTTGATCGCCTGGCCCCATGGCAGGTGGACGGCGTCGGTGAAGTACGGACCGAACTCGGCGACGTGGTTGCCGATTGGTCCGACGTGGTTGTAGACGACGTCGAGCACCACGCCGACGCCGGCGGCGTGGGCGGCGTCGACGAAGCAGGCCAGCGCCTCCGGGCCGCCGTAGGAGTGCTGCACCGCCGACCACAGCACGCCGTCGTAGCCCCAGTTGCGGGTTCCCGGGAACTGGTTGACCGGCATCAGCTCGATGTGGCTGATTCCCAGCGCGGCGAGCCGCGGCAGCTCGTCGGTCGCGGCGTCGAGCGTGCCATCGGGCGTGAACGTGCCGACGTGCAGCTCGTAGAGCACGGTGTCGTCGAGGTCGATGCCGACCCAGCCCCCGTCGGTCCACGTGAACGTCGCAGGATCGACAACGGCGGACGGTCCTTCCAGGCCTTCCGGCTGCCACCCGGAGGCCGGGTCCGCCAACGGTGCGCCGTCCTCGAGACGGATCCGGTAGCGGTCGCCGTGCCCGACGCCGTCGACGACGCCGATCCACGTGCAGGACTCGTGGTCCGGTTGCAACCGCAACGACCGACCATCGAGCTCGACGGTCACCGTCCCGGCTCGCGGCGCCCACACCTCGAACCTGGTCCCACCGTTGACTGGTGTGGCGCCGAGCCTCATCACCCTCACAGCATCTGGCTGACCGCGGCGAGGGGCCAGGCGACCCAGGCGGGGCGGTTGGCGAGCTCGTAGCGGACCTCGTAGAGGGCCTTCTGCAGGACGTGGGCGTCGAGGAGCAGTCTGGCGTCGGCCAGGTCATGCGGGATCAGGCGGGCGCCGGGACCGGCGGCGGTCGTTCCCGTCGACAGCGTGTGCACGTAGCACGTCCAGAACAGCTCCTGCATCCGCCGCGTCCAGGCCCGCCGCCATCGCTCGAGCGACGGCTGATCAGCAGCGCTGGTGCGGCCGCGCTCGGCGGCCATTGCCACCGCCACGCGTCCGGCGTAGTCGAGCGAGCGCACCATCCCGCCGACGTCGGTCAGCGGCGAGCGCTTGATCGAACGCTCGCCGATCGAGCGACCCGGCTCGCCCTCGAAGTCGATGAACACGATGTCGCGTCCCGTCCACAGCGCCTGGCCGAGGTGGAGGTCGCCGTGCACGCGGATGCGGGCAGCGTCGAGCTTGCGCGTGCGAAGCCCGTCGAACACGTCGAGGAGCTGGTCGCCCCTGTCGATGAGCGCGGCGGCGAGCGGCTCGGCCTCCTCGACGAGGCTCGACCGTGTGCGGCGCAAGGCCCGTTGGGTCTCCCGCACGACGGTGCGCAGGCCTTGCAGGATCGCTCGCTGCCACAGCAGCGTGAACGGTTCCGGCTCGAAGCCCTGCTCGCCCCCGGCGAGGGCGAGGTGCATCTCGGCGGTGCGCTGGGCGAGCATCCGGGTGATCGCTTCCATCACCGCCTCGTCGCCGGTGGCCTCCGGTTCGGTGACCATCCGCTCGACCTCGCGACCGAGCAGATCCTGGCTCCACCCCCACAGGTCGGCTTCGTTGCCGATCGCGTCGTGGACGACGACGAGGTTGCTCGGAGCGGCCGCGTCGAGGGACAGGTCGAGCGTGCCGGCGACGCCGGGCACGTGCTCGAACCCGGCCGCCCGCAGGTGCAGCGGCAGCGTGACGTCTGGGTTCTCGCCGGGCGCGAGCCGGCGGATCAGCTTGGCGATCACCCGCCCTCCGACGATGACCGACGAATTCGATTGCTCGACGCCGAGCACGTGGACGTCGCGACGGTCGTCGGCGAGCTTGGTGAGACCGGGCCGCCGCGGGTGGCCGAGGGCGATCGCCCGGCGGCCCCGCTTGGTGCGCCGCCGGAGGGCCGACGCGGCGACAACGCCGGCGCCCTCTGGCACGGTCATCGCGTCGATGATCGCTCCCTCGTCGAACGTCGCCACCAGCGCACCGGGCGCCCACTGCTCGATCTCGACCGCGTGGTCCTCCGAGGTGCGCAGCAGTGGCACCGCGTACTGGTGATCGTCGCCCTCGGTGAACGAGGCCCGTACGACGACCAGGGCGACGTCGTCGGAGAGCTCGACGACGTCGTCGATCGAGACATCGCGGACGATCGCGTCCTTGCCGGCGAACCAGCGGCGGGCGGGCAACCATCGCCCGATCGCGCGCGCCAGCGCCGCCCGTCGCCGCAGCACGTCGGTCCACCCGCCGGGCAACCGCACCGGCGCCGACGGGCCCGTGGCCACCCCGCCCGTGTCGAGCGTGAACCACAGGAACCCGTACGGCGTCAGTGTCAGCGAGTAGGGGCGGTCGGTGACCGGGGAGAAGCGGTTCTGGCCGAAGACCTCCACCGGCACGGCGCCGGGGAACGAGCGCAGGTCGAGCTCGACCTGCTGGGCGAGCCGGGAGAGGTTGGCCACGCAGAGCACCGGACGTTCCCCCTCCAGGTCCGGCGTCGGGTGGCGGACGAACGCCAGCACGTGGGCGTTCTCCGGCTCGAGGAACTCGATCGACCCGCGGCCGAGGACGCGGTAGCGCTTGCGCAGGGCGATCAGCTGGCGCATCCACGACAACAGCGACGCCGGGTTGGCGGCCTGGGTCTCGACGTTGACCGACTCGTAGTGGTACCCCTGCTCGGTGATCAACGGCAGGTAGAGGCGGTGCGGGTTGGCCGTCGAGAACCCGGCGTTGCGGTCGGCCGACCACTGCATCGGCGTGCGCACGCCGTTGCGGTCGCCGAGATAGACGTTGTCGCCCATCCCGATCTCGTCGCCGTAGTAGATGACCGGCGTCCCCGGCAGCGAGAACAGCAGGGCGTTGAGCAGCTCGATCTTGCGCCGGTCGTTGCCGAGCAGCGGGGCGAGGCGGCGCCGGATCCCGAGGTTGATGCGCATCTCGAGGTCCGTTGCATATGCACGGAGCATGAGGTCGCGCTCCTCGTCGGTGACCATCTCGAGGGTCAGCTCGTCGTGGTTGCGAAGGAACGTCGCCCACTGCCCACCCGGCGGCGGCGCCGGCGTCTGCTCCATGATGTCGACGATCGGAGTGCGGTGCTCCAGGCGCAGGGCCATGAACAGCCGTGGCATCACGGGGAAGTGGAAGTTCATGTGGCACTCGTCGCCGTCGCCGAAGTAGGCGGCGGCGTCCTCGGGCCACTGGTTGGCCTCGGCCAGCAGCATCCGGTCCGGGTAGCGGGCGTCCATGTGCTTGCGCAGCCGCTTCAGCGCCTCGTGGGTCTCGGGGAGGTTCTCGCAGTTGGTGCCCTCGCGCTCGTAGAGGTAGGGGATCGCGTCGAGGCGCAGGCCGTCGACGCCCATGTCCAACCAGAAGTCGAAGAGGTCGAAGACGGAGGCCTCGACGTCTGGGTTGTCGAAGTTGAGGTCTGGCTGGTGGGAGTAGAAGCGGTGCCAGAAGTAGGCCTCGGCGACCGGGTCCCACGTCCAGTTCGACGACTCGAAGTCCTGGAAGATGACGCGGGCGTCGGCGTAGTGGTCGTCGGTGTCGCTCCAGACGTAGAAATCGCGCTCGATCGATCCGGGCGGGGCGTGGCGGGCCGCCTGGAACCACGGGTGCTGGTCGGAGGTGTGGTTGACGACGAGCTCGGTGATCACCCGGATCTTGCGGGCGTGGGCGGCGGCGAGGAAGCGCTTGAACTGGCGCAGGTCGCCGTAGTCGGGGTGGACGGTGCGGTAGTCGGCGATGTCGTAGCCGTCGTCGCGCAGCGGGGATGGGTAGAAGGGCAGCAGCCAGATCGCGGTGACGCCGAGGTCGGCGAGGTAGTCGAGCCGCTGGGCGAGCCCACTGAAGTCGCCGATCCCGTCGCCGTTGGAGTCGGCGAACGCCCGCACGTGGAGCTCGTAGATGATCGCGTCGCGGTACCAGTCCGGCGGCCCGTCCACCCGCGTCGGCAGCGTGGACGCCCGCGCCCCCCGTTGCCCCCGGCTCACGGGTGCCGCCCTTCCGCCAACTTTCCGGTGAGGCGGACGAAAATCGTCCGCCTCACCGGAAAGTTGGGAGAGGGCGCCCTCATGCCGGTTCCACCCGGAAGATGTGGGCGGGGTGGGACGGGTCGAGGGCGGCGTAGTTCCAGGCCCCGTGCCACTGGAAGCGGGCGTCGGAGAGCTGGTCGACGACGTCGTAGGCCGACTCGTACGGCACGCCGAGCGCGGCCAGGTCGACGTCGACGTAGCCGGCTTGGGAGGCGTGGGCGTCGAGGCTGACGACCACGAGCACCGGCGGCCCGCTCCCGGCCGGATCGGTCTTCGAGTAGCACAGCAGCGCCTCGCTGGTGGTGTTGTGGAAGCGCAAGGAGCGCAGGTGGGCGAGCGCAGGCAGCTCCCGGCGGATCCGGTTGAGCCGCCCGAGCAGCGGGGCCAGGCTGTCGGCGCGGTGGAGGTCCCACTGCCGCAGCTGGTACTTCTCCGAGTCGAGGTACTCCTCCGACCCGGCCCGCACCGGGAGGTGCTCCATCAGCTCGTACGCCGGCCCGTACACGCCCCACGCCGGCGACAGCGTGGCGGCGAGGATCGCCCGGATCGCGAACATCGCCGCCCCGCCGGTCTGCAGCTGCTCGGTGAGGATGTCGGGCGTGTTCGGCCAGGTGTTGGGCCGCATGTAGTCGACGGTGCGCGTCGCCAGCTCCTCGAAGTAGCTGCGCAGCTCCCAGGACGACTGGCGCCAGGTGAAGTACGTGTACGACTGGCTGAACCCGATCTTGGCCAGCCGCTCCATCACCCGCGGCCGGGTGAACGCCTCGGCGAGGAACATCGCCTCGGGATGCTCGCGCCGGATCGTCCCGATCACCCACTCCCAGAAGGCGAACGCCTTGGTGTGCGGGTTGTCGACCCTGAACACGGTGACCCCGGTGTCGATCCAGAACCGGATCACGTCGGCCAGCGCCGCCCACAGGGCCTGCCAGTCGGCGCTCTCGAAGTCCAGCGGGTAGATGTCCTGGTACTTCTTCGGCGGGTTCTCGGCGTACTGGATCGTGCCGTCCGGGCGGTGGGCGAACCAGGACGGGTGCTCGGTGACCCACGGGTGGTCCGGCGTGCACTGGAAGGCGATGTCGAGGGCCAGTTCGATGTCGCGCTCACGGCAGGCGACGGCGAGCTTGGCGACGTCGTCGACGGTGCCGAGCTCGGGGTGGACGGCGGTGTGCCCGCCGTCGGCGCCGCCGATCGCCCACGGGCTGCCGGTATCGGACCGCTCCGGCGTGGTCGTGTTGTTGCGGCCCTTGCGCTGGGTCAGCCCGATCGGGTGGACCGGCGGGAGGTAGAGCACGTCGAAGCCCATCGATGCGACGTAGTCGAGGCGGTCGAGGGCGTCGGCGAGGGTGCCGTGGCCGGCGGCCGGGGCGAGCGTCGAGCGGGGGAAGAACTCGTACCACGAGCTGAACCTCGCCCGCACCGGATCGACCTCGACGTCGACCGGCCGGGCCAGCTCGGCGACCGGTTCGCGCACGCCGGTGCGCCAGAAGAGGGCGCCGAGGTCGGGGCCGAACGGCTCGGGCTCGACGTCCTCGAGGTCGGGGATGTGGCCGTCGAGGTGGGGGTCGTCGGAGGCGTGGAGCCGGTCCAGCGCGCTCGTGTCGTGGTCGGCGAGACGCTCGCGTAGCTGGCGGAGGGCCTCGGCGTCCGGCCCGCTGGCCCGTTCGAGCGCCCGGTCGATCAGGCCGATCCCGATCTGCAGGTCGACCGTGACGTCGACGCCGGCGTCGAGCTTGAGCTCCATCCCGTGGCGCCACGTGCCCAGGTGGTCGAGCCAACCGACGACCTGGTACTGCCAGCGGCCGAGTTGGTCGGGCACGAACGTCGCCGTGAACCGGTCGTTGCCCAGTGCCTCCATCGGGTACTCCCGCCAGGCGCGGCGCCCGAACCGCACGCGCAGCGCCGCGGCGGCGCGGTCGTGGCCGTCGGTGAAGACGTCGGCGAGGACGGTGACGGGCTCCTCGAGTGTCGCCTTGGCCGGGAACGCGCCGCCGTCGACGATCGGCGCGACGGCCTCGACGACGACGCGGCTCGGGCGGGTGCTGGGCAGGGAAGTCGCGGTCGACATCGGCATCGCTGCGAACCCTAGGTACCCATCGCGGCTCTTGATGACACGCCGAGCCGGTTCGCGGGTGTGGAACGATGACGCCGATGTCGATCGCCAAGCGAGTGTTGATCGGACGGCCGATCGCCACATCGGAGGAGGGGCATCACCGGCTGAAGAAGCGTATCGCCCTGCCGGTCTTCGCCTCCGACGCGATCTCGTCGACCGCCTACGCGACCGACGAGATCCTCGTCGTGTTGCTGCTCCAGGCGCACATCGGCCACAGGGCGTGGGGGTTGCTCGTCCCGCTGGCGATCGTGGTGGCGGTCCTGCTGACGATCGTCATCGTGTCCTATCGCCAGACGATCTACGCCTACCCGTCGGGCGGCGGCTCCTACGTCGTGTCCCGGGAGAACCTCGGGGAGACCCCGTCGCTCGTCGCGGGGGCCTCGCTGCTCACCGACTACATCCTCACCGTCGCCGTTTCGGTGGCCGGCGGGGTGCTGGCGATCCAGTCGGCGTTCGGCTTCAGCAGCAACTGGCGGGTGCCGATCTGCCTGATCCTGATCGCGGTCATGACGATCGCCAACCTGCGCGGGCTCAAGGAGTCGGGCGCCCTGTTCGCCCCGCCGACGTACCTCTACATCCTCATGCTGATCCTGCTGATCGTCGTTGGCCTGTACAAGATCTTCGTCCAGCACCTCGGCCCGATCCCCCTCGACTCGCTCTCCGACGACGCCCGCGAGTTCGCCGCCCAGACCAAGTCGCTGGCCTTTCTGATGCTGTTGCGCGCGTTCTCGTCCGGTGCCGTCGCCCTGTCCGGCGTCGAAGCGGTGTCCAACGGCGTCCCGGCGTTCCGCAAGCCGGAGAGCCGCAACGCCTCGATGACGATCGCCGTGATGGGGGCGATCCTCGGCTCCTGCTTCCTCGGCGTTTCGATCCTCGCCTCACGCCTGCATCCGTACCGCGGCGAGAACGACCCCACCGGCATCGCCCTGATGGCCGAGCACATCTACGGCGGCAAGGGGGTGCTGTTCTGGCTCACCCAGATCGCCACGTTCGCCATCCTCGTCCTCGCCGCCAACACCGCCTACGCCGACTTCCCCCGGCTGTCGTCGATCATCGCCCGCGACGGCTACCTGCCTCGGCAGCTGGCCAACCGCGGCGACCGCCTCGTCTTTTCCAACGGCGTGATCGGGCTGGCGTTCCTCGCCGGGGTGCTCATCGTCGTCTTCAACGGCAACATCTCCAAGCTGATCCCGCTGTACGCGTTCGGCGTGTTCACCGGGTTCACGCTGAGCCAGGCCGGCATGGTCGTCCACCACATGCGATTGCGCGAGCCGCGATGGCGGCTCTCGGCGGTGATCAACGGCATCGGGTGCGTGGCCACCGGCATTGTCGCCCTCGTCGTGGTGGTGTCGAAGTTCACCGAGGGGGCGTTCATCCCGGCGATCGTGATCCCGGCGCTGGTGATCGGGTTCCGGGCGATCAACCGCCACTACAAGACGGTGCGGGCGGCGGTCCGGGTCGAGCCCGACTATCGCCCGCCCCGCCACACCCACCTCGTGATCGTGCTCGTCGGTTCGATCCACCGAGGTGTGATCGACGCGCTGCAGTACGCCAAGTCGCTGGCGCCGGAGCGGTTGATCGCGGTGTCGGTCGTCACCGACGACGAGGAGCAGCAGCGGCTGCTGCAGGCGTGGGACGACTACGGCATCACGGTGCCACTGCACACGATCAGCTCGCCGTACCGGGAGCTCACCCGCCCCGTGCTCGAGTACCTCGACGAGCTCGACGCCGAGAGCCCCGACGACATCATCACCGTCGTGATCCCGGAGTTCGTGACGCCCTGGAAGCAGCACTGGCTGCACAACCAGTCGGCCTTCGCCCTCAAGGCCCGCCTGCTGTACCGGCCGAACACGATCGTCACATCCGTGCCGGTGCTGGTCGGCGAGAATCCGGAGCCATGACCCTGGTGCTCGGCTCGCAGTCAAGCTGCTCGCACTCGCCTGCCGAGCTCGCCGCCGCCGCTGCGCAGCGGCGCTCGCCCCAACGAATGCTGGAGGTCGGGCCATGACCGACGGCCCGTCCCTCGACGACCTCATGGCGATGATGCCGTTCGGCACCACGCTCGGCATGCAGATGACCTCCGCCGCGCCCGCGGAGGTCACGGCGTCGATGGGATGGCGGCCGGAGCTGTGCACGACGGCGGGTGTGATGCACGGCGGAGCGGTGATGGCGTTGGCCGACAGCACGGGCGCGGTCTGCGCGTTCCTCAACCTCCCTCCGGGCGCGACGACGTCGACGATCGAGTCGAAGACCAACTTCTTTCGCGGTGTCAGGGAGGGGTCGGTGCACGCGACGACCCGCCCGCTGCACGTCGGGCGCACCACGATCGTGGTCCAGACCGACGTCCTCGACGACCGCGGCAAGCGCGTCGCCCAGGTCACCCAGACCCAGGCGGTGCTCCCGGCGTCCTGACCGGGTGGCGCCGGTCACGAACTGGGCGGGCAGCGTGACAGCAGTTGTCACGCTGCCCGCCCAGATTCCGATTTGGCACGGATCCCGCCCAGATCGACGGGCCGGTACGACGGCGGGCGGACGGCGCGATACGTCCGGTGGCGGACGGCATCCGGGTGGGTCGGGCCTACCTTGAACGTCATGCGCCGCTGGCCGCGTCCCGCCATCGCGTTCAGCGCGCTCGGCATCGGGGTGTTCCAGCTCGTCGGGTCGTTCGGCGCGGCGTCGGACCGCAGCAGCGGCCGCAGCGGGATGGATGCCGTCGCCGTCGTGCTGGTGCTGCTGGGCCCGCTGGCGTTGGTGGTGCGCGACCGCTGGCCGGTCGGCGTCCTCGCCGTGACGATCGCCGCGGCCTGCGCCTACATCGCCCTCGGCTACGTCTACGGGCCGATCTTCGCCAGCGTCGTGGTGGCGATCGTCTACGCCGTCCTGCGCGGCCAGCGACGGGCGGCGTGGGTCCTCACGGCGCTCGGCTACATCGCGTTCATGGTCGCCGGGTGGGTCAGCGCGTCCGCTGGCCATGAGCCGTCGCTGGCCGTCCACCTTCTCGTCGCCGGCTGGCTGATCGTCGTGCTCGTCATCGCCGAGCTGATCCGGTCCCGTCAGACGGTCTTCCAGCAGCGGGCTCGGGCCGAGGCCGAGGCCCGCCAGCGGCGGGAGGGCGAGCAACGCCTGGCCCTGGCCCAGGAACTGCACGACGTGCTCGCCCACCACATCTCGCTGATCAACGTCCAGGCCGGCGTCGCCCTCCACCTCATCGACGAGCAGCCCGAGCGGGCCCGTCCGGCACTCGCCGAGATCAAGGCCGCCAGCCGCGAGGCGCTGCGCGAGCTGCGCGGCGCGCTCGACGTCCTGCGCCACGGCGAGGCTGCGCCGCGGGCCCCCGCACCGGGGCTCGCCGACCTCGACCAGCTCGTCGCCACCGTCGCCGCCAGCGGCCTCGACGTCCGGCTCGACGAGGAGCCGGGCCCCGACGCGGTCCCCCCGGCCGTCGAGCTGGCCGCCTACCGCATCGTCCAGGAGGCGCTCACCAACGTGTCCCGGCACGCCCACGCCAGGACCGCCACGGTGCGCGTCCGGTACGACCACGACGTCACCGTCGAGGTCGTCGACGACGGAGTCGGTGGTCCGGCACCGGCGGGCAACGGGATCACCGGGATGCGCGAGCGGGCGGCCGCCCTCGGCGGCGACGTCGAGACCGGGCCCGGTCCCGCCGGCGGCTTCCGTGTCGTCGCCCACCTGCCGATTGAGAATGCCGCCGAGTCGTGATCACCGTGCTGATCGCCGACGACCAGGCCCTCGTGAGGGCTGGTTTCCGCGCCCTGCTCGACGCCCAGGACGACATCACGGTGGTCGGCGAGGCCAGCGACGGCGACGAGGCCGTGCGGCTGGCGATCCAGCACCGTCCCGATGTCGTGCTGATGGACGTGCGGATGCCCGGCACCGACGGGCTTGCCGCCACGCGGCGGATCGCCGGCGACGAACGGCTCGCCGACGTCCGGGTCGTGATCCTCACGACGTTCGACCTCGACGAGTACGTGTTCGAGGCGATCCGCGCTGGCGCCAACGGGTTCCTTGTCAAAGACACCGAGCCGGCCGAACTGCTGCGGGCGGTGCGCGCCGTCGTCGAGGGCGACGCGCTGCTGTCGCCGAGGATCACCCGTCGCCTGATCGAGGAGTTCGCCTCCCGGGCGAAGGAGCCGCAGCCGGCGGCCGGACTCGACGTGCTCACCGACCGCGAGCGGGAGGTCGTGGCGCTGGTGGCCGAGGGCCTGAGCAACGACGAGATCGCCGAGCGCCTGATCATGAGCGCGGCGACGGCACGCACCCACGTCAGCCGGGCGATGATCAAGGTCGGCGCTCGCGACCGGGCCCAGCTCGTGGTGTTCGCCTACGAGACTGGTCTCGCCCGCCCCGGCTGGCAGCGGTAGCTGGGCACGCCGGGCCCGAGCTACGTCGGGCGACGTAGCGCGACTGTCGACGACCGGCGGACGACGGAGGACCCGTTCGGGCACATCGTGGAGGCATGACACCCGATGCCATGTCCGTGTCCGTGCACGGCCTCACCAAGCGCTACGGCGACCGCACGGTCGTCGATCGCCTCGACCTCGACCTGCCGCCGGGCGTGGTCGCCGGGTTCGTCGGGCCCAACGGTGCCGGCAAGACGACCACGATGGCGATGCTGCTCGGGCTCGTCCGCCCGAGCGACGGATCGGGGACGGTGCTCGGCGAGCCCATCGAGGAGCCCGCCGCCTACCTCCCGCACGTCGGCGCGATGGTCGAGGCTCCGGCGTTCTACCCGGCGCTCAGCGGACGCGAGAACCTACGCATGTTCGCCACCGTCGGCCGCCACCCCGAGCAGCGGATCCCGGAGCTGCTCGACGTCGTCGGGCTGGCCGAGCGCGGCGACGACCGCTACCGCACCTACTCGCTGGGCATGAAGCAGCGTCTCGGCATTGCCGCCGCCCTGCTCGGCGATCCGGCGCTGTTGATCCTCGACGAGCCGGCCAACGGCCTCGACCCGCAAGGCGTCCACGAGATGCGCGGGCTGATCGGGTCGCTGGCCCACCGCGGGCGCACCGTCCTGGTGTCGTCGCACGACCTGAGCGAGCTCGAGCAGATCTGCGACTGGCTCGTGATGATCGACGGCGGTCGGTCCGTGTACCAGGGGCCGGCGTCCGACTTCGCCACTACCACCGAGCACGGCCTGGGCGTGGTGCCCGAGCACGACCGGGACCTCGACACGCTCGTCGGTGTGCTGGTGTCGGCGGGCTACGGCGTCGATGCCGAGAGTGCCCGTCTCGTCGTCCGCCAGGACGATCAGGCAGGCCGCGAACTCGCCGCCGGCGTCAACCGTGCCGCCCATCGAGCGGGGATCGTGCTCGCCGAGCTGAGCCCGATCCGCACGTCACTCGAGGACCGATACCTGGCCCTCGTCAACCACCACGAGCAAGGAGCACCCGCATGATCCGCATCGTCCAGGCCGAGCTGCAGCGTCTGCTGCGCCGGCGCACCGTTGTCATCGCCGCGGTGGCGAGCGTTGCCTTCGCCGTTGTCGCAACCCTCGCCGAGTGGGCCGCCGCCCGTGAGAGCGGACCGCCCACCGCTCGCGGCGGCACCACCCTGGCCCGGCTGGCATCCGACGCCGGCGGGACCGAGGCCTTCGCCGTGGGTTCCGCGTTCATCGGCTTCTTCGTGTTCGTGACGTTCATCGCCCTCATCGCCACCGAGTTCTCGGGCGGCACGTTCCGCGCCCTGCTGCTGCGTGACCCACACCGGCTCCGAATGATCGGCGGCAAGCTGATCGGCGCACTCGTCGTGGCCGCCGGTTCGCTGGTGGTTGCCGAGGTGCTGTCGTTCGCGATCTCGTTGGCGATCGCCCCGTCCAAAGGCGTCGACACCGGGGCGTGGTTCTCGCTCGCCGGGTTCGGCCACGCCGTCGGCGACTTCGCCACCGTCTTCGCCGGGGTCGTCGGGTGGGCCGTGTTCGGCACCACGCTGGCGGTCATTTTCCGCTCCGCCCCGCTGGCGCTCGCCGTCGGCTTCGCCTGGGCCGGGCCGTTCGAGAACATCCTCGTCGACTCCTGGACGACCGGCTACCGCGTGTTCCCCGGCCAGGTGCTCGGGGCGATCATCCAGGGCGGCACGCCGGAGATCTCGCTCACCCGGGCGATCGCCACCGGCGCCGTCTACGTCGGAATCGCCGCCGTCGCCAGCACCGCCCTGCTGACCCGCCGCGACGTGACGTCGTGAGCGTCTCCTCTCCGGGCTCGGCTCGCAGCCAAGCTGCTCTCCTCGCCTTCCGAGCTCGCCACCGCAGCTACGCAGCGGCGCTCGCCCCCCTCATGATCGGAGGTGCGTCATGATCCCCACCCTCGCCGAGACCGTCGTCGTCCACCACGACCGCTGGTTCCCGTGGTTCCCTCTCGTACCGCTGGCGTTCGTCGCAGTCTGGTTCCTGCTGTTCTGGCTCGTGTTCCCCCGTCGCTGGCGTGGCTTCCCCGGCCGGTCGGGCGAGGCCGTGCTCGCCGAACGATTTGCCCGAGGGGAGATTGACGAGCGCGAGTTCCGGGAACGCCGGATGGTGCTCCGTCGCAAGGACTGACGGAACGGTTCGGCAATCCGAATCCAATCCGGCCCCGAACCACCAACGACTTGTGGGCGCCATGACCAAACTCCAACGGGCACGAATCGACGTGATCCTCCGCATCGGAGGGTGTGTCGCCGCTGCCGTCGTGGTGTTCCTCCTGCTCACCGCCCTCGGCGGCCACGCCAGGGCGTCGGCTGCCGGGCTCGGTGACGACGACGGCCTGGTCGGCGCCGCGGCGCCGGTGGTCGAGCAGGCTGCGGCGCCGGTGGTCGAGCAGGCTGCGGCGCCGGTGGTCGAGCAGGCTGCGGCGCCGGTGGTCGAGCAGGCTGCGGCGCCGGTGGTCGAGCAGGCTGCGGCGCCGGTGGTCGAGCAGGCTGCGGCGCCGCTGGTCGAGCAGGCTGCGGCGCCGCTGGTCGATGCGGCCGCCCCGGTCGCTGTGGCCGCCGCTCCCGTGGTCGAGCAGGCTGCGGCGCCTGTCGTCGAGGCTGCGGCTCCGGTGGTGGAGCAGGCTGCAGCGCCTGTCGTCGAGGCTGCGGCTCCGGTGGTGGAGGCCACTGCGCCTGTCGTCGAGCAGGCCGCCGCACCCATCGCACCGGTCGTTGCTCCAGTTGCAGAGGCTGTGGCGCCGGTGACCCAGACCCTCGACCCGGTGATCCAGGCCGCGGCACCGGTGACCGAGAGCCTCGCCCCGGTCGTCGAAGCTGTGGCGCCGGTGACCCAGGCCCTCGGTCCCGTCGTCCAGGCGGTCGCCCCGGTCACCCAGGCCGTCGCGCCGGTCACCGACGTCGTTGCACCAGCCCTTTCGCCCATCACCAGGGACGTGATCCCGATCCCGGTCCCGCTGGCGCCCCCTCGCCAACCCCCACCCCCTCCGCCGTCCGCTCCGGTCACCGCGACGCCTGTGGCGGCGCTGACCGTGCCCGAGTCGGGGCCCGCCGCCCCGGCCGCCGGGCCGGCCGTCGTCTCCTCGGCGTTCGACCGGTCAGCCGGTGCCGCGTCGGGCATACCGACGATGCCGCCGGCCCGGCGGTTCTCGATTGCGCCGCCGGACGCGGTGGCGCCCCCCTTCACGACCTCGCGCGCCGTCGACCTGCACAGCGCGTCGAGCTCGGCGCCGGCGAATCCGCTGGCGCCCGCATCCGCGCCTACCGCGCCGCTGTCGCCGTCGATGGCCTCCTCGGTGATGTCGACGCTCAGTGCCGACAACGGCGGACCGACGCCGATGTCGATGGCCGTGCTCGCCGCGATCGCCGCGGCGATGATCGCCCTCTGGCGCCGCGTCACGCCGCTCGTGGCGTGGCGCTCGCGGCGCGCGCTCGCCGTCGTCGAACGGCCCGGCTAACCGCGGGTCGATGCGCTGACGCCCGCCCGTAGGGGCGGGCGAGGCACACCAGACGTTCGACGCGAAGGAGCTTTTCATGAACCGGCGGCGACGCCGGAGTCAGCCCGACGCGCCCGACGACGACAGCACGTCGACGTCGCGCGCCCTCATCGGCTGATCGGGGCCGGGCCCTGGGACGGGACGGCCCGCCTCGATCAGCCCCCCATCGCCCAGGCGGCGGGGATCGCGTGAGGGCGCGGCAACGGGCCCTCGCGCGGTTCTGACCCGGGCACGGTGCCGGGCCCGATCTCCGGATCGGGTCCGGCACCCTCGCGCCCTCGAGGTGGGCGAGCGTCGCTGCGGAGCGGCGGCGGCGAGCGTGGAGGTGAGGCGAGCAGCTTGGCTGCGAGCCGAACCCGAGCTAGGAGGGTCCGTCCGGGTCGCGCACGACCGTGGCGTACGACCCGATGCCGAGCAGGTCGTCTGCCGGCACCGTCATCGAGCCGACGACCAGCGAGTTGAGCCCGCCGCCGTCGTCGATCGCCACGTCGTCGAGCACGCCGACCTCGCGCCCTTGGTCGGTGAGCACCCGCCCACCGAGCGCGCCGCCGCCACGGAGGGCACGCCGAGCCGGGTCGTCGACGAACGACTCGACCCGGTCGGCGGCTTCGATGGTCACGGCGTCGGGGCCGATCGCCGCGATCCGCTCCCAGGCCAGCCAGTCACCCGGTGCCGCCGTCTTCTTGCCGAGGCGCAGCCCAAGCGCCCGCCGTCCGGCGGGATCGACCACGACGTCGTCGACGTTGCCGACGGTCGTGGCGGTCGCCAGGTCGAGGACCGGCCGGCCGATCAGCTCGGCAGCGTTCACGATCCACCCCGCAGCACCTGGCGGAAGCGCTCGACCGAGTCGGCGAAGCCGGCGAGATCGCTCGTGATGTAGTCGACGGCCGACGCGGGCACGACCAGTGCCTCGCCGGACACCGCGATCGCCTCCGGGAGCGGGATGTACGAGCGCCGTCCCTTGCGCTGATCGGCGTCGGCGGCCGGTTCCACCTCGTAGCCGACCACCGTGCCGTCGCCCGTGTCGACGACGACATCGGTGACGGTGCCGACGGCGACGCCGGCGTCGGTGATCACGCGGTCCGACAGCACGTTGCCACCCTTGCCGGTCGGCGTCACCGGGGCGGTCGAGATGATCGTCGCCGGGTCGACCATCACCGCGGCGGGACCGACGGCGAGAACCTGCTCCCGTGTCAGCACCTCCTTGAGGCGCCCCTTCAGCCGGCCCCGCTTGTTCAGCGAGAAGCCGACGATGTGGCCGGCGTCGGCGTCGTACAGCACGTCGCGGACCTCGGCGACGTCGTCCCCCGCCAGGGTCACGATCGGCAGACCGACCAGGTCGGTCCCGCGCACCAGCTCCTTCATGGCGACCTCCTCCGCTTCACGGCGACGACACCACCGGCGCGTCGCCGTCGCAACAACGTCGCGACGCCGACGACGACGATCGCCACGATGAGGACGATCAACAGGATCCAGAGGACGGTCACTGGTGCACCCTGTCGTGTTGCGACGCGATCCTGCTCGTCACTGGTGCACCAGTGACCGAAGACCGTGCCTGATTGTGCCCTCGCTCGAAGACTCGCTCGGTCACTGGTGCACCCTGTCGTGTTGCGACGCGATCCTGCTCGTCACTGGTGCACCAGTGACCGAAGACCGTGCCTGATTGTGCCCTCGCTCGAAGACTCGCTCGGTCACTGGTGCACCCTGTCGTGTTGCGACGCGATCCTGCTCGTCACTGGTGCACCAGTGACCGAAGACCGTGCCTGATTGTGCCCTCGCTCGAAGACTCGCTCGGTCACTGGTGCACCCTGTCGTGTTGCGACGCGATCCTGCTCGTCACTGGTGCACCAGTGACCGAAGACCGTGCCTGATTGTGCCCTCGCTCGAAGACTCGCTCGGTCACTGGTGCACCCTGTCGTGTTGCGACGCGATCCTGCTCGTCACTGGTGCACCAGTGACCGAAGACCGTGCCTGATTGTGCCCTCGCTCGAAGACTCGCTCGGTCACTGGTGCACCCTCCCGGTCAGCGCGTGTTGTCGTCCTATCCCGGGGCTCGGCGCGGCAAACGGCAGATGGCAGTGTGGAGGACATGCCGAACGCGAGACGCGACGTCGCCACGGCGATGGCCGACGCGGCGCGGGCGTGGCTGGACCTGCTCGCCGAGGACCAGCTGGCCACCGCGACGTGGCCGTTCCCCGCCGACCAGGAGCGGCGCCTGTGGTTCTACACGCCGACCGACCACGGGGGGCTGACGCTCGGGGCGATGGATCCCGCCCAGCAGCGCGGCGCGATGCGGCTGCTGCGCACTGGCCTCTCGGAGGCCGCATACAACACGGCGACGACGATCATCGGCTTGGAGAACGTCCTCGACGCGGTCGAGCACTGGCGCTCGACGTTCGGCCGGCAGCGTGGGCGCGATCCCGGCATGTACTTCGTGCGAGTCTTCGGTCAGCCCGGCCCCGTCGCCAGCTGGGGATGGCGCTTCGGCGGGCACCACGTGTCCGTCAACCACACCGTCGTCGACGGCGAGCTGGCCTCCTCGACGCCGTGCTTCCTCGGCGCCGACCCGGCCCACTCGCCGCTGCTCGGACCGCACCTCCTCCGTCCGCTCGGCGGCGCCGAGGACCTCGGGCGTGAGCTCGTCCGGTCACTCGACGCCGGCCAGTTCGACCGCGCCCTCGTGTCGCCGGTCGCGCCGGTCGACCTGGTGACGGCGAACCGTGCTCGCGTCACCGACGGCGACCGCCCACTGCCGCTGCAGTCGATCTTCCGCGGCGCGCTCGCCGGACCGATGCACGAGCAGATGGCGAGAGGCCAGGCGCGGATGGAGGATGCGATCGGACTGCGGCCTGACCACGTCGACGCGCTCAGCCTCACACCGCGCCGAAGGGCGTACCCGCCGCCGAGCTGGGCGGCGTCCAGCGCGAGCTGCTGCGCCAGCTGCTCGACGTGTACGTCCGGCGAATCCCCGACGAGCTCGCCGACGCGGAGTCCGCCAAGTACACCCGCGACGCCGACCTCGACACATTGTCGTTCGCCTGGGCCGGCAGCATCGAGCCGCACCAGCCGCACTACTACCGGGTGCAGGGTGCCCGCCTGCTCGCCGAGTACGACAACACCCAGCGCGGTGTCAACCACATCCACACGGTGTGGCGGGACCTCGACGCTGACTTCGGCGGGGATGCCCTCGCCCACCACTACGCCCACGCCGATCACTGACTGATGCGGGCCTTCGACCGGGTCGAGCGCCACCGCCGGCTGCTCGTCCGCCACCACCTCGCCGGTCCGGCGGCCACCGTCGAGCAGGTCGCCGGCGACGTGGTCGGGCTGCACTCGTCGGACCCGGCGACGGTCGTGCTGTCGGCGCGCGCCCGCCTCGATCCCTTCAATGTCGCCGACCTCGAGGACGCCCTGTACGAACGGCGCTCGCTGCTGCGGATGCTGGCGATGCGGCGCACGATGTTCGTCGTGCCGCTCGATCTCGCCGCGGTGATGGAGGCCGCCTGCACGAAGGCGTTCGTCGCGGCGGAACGGCGCAGGCTGGTGTCGATGCTCGCCGAGGCCGGCGTCACCGACGACGTCGAGGCGTGGATCGAGCAGGTCCGCGCCGAGACGATCGCCGCGCTGCGCGCCAACGGGCCGTTGCCGGCGAGCCGGCTCACCAAGCTCGTGCCTGACCTGGCGATCCAGCTGCCGATCGCCGTCGGCAAGCGCTACGAGGGCACCGTCGGGGTGTCGACCCGCATGCTCTTCCTCCTCTCGACGCAAGGTGACATCGCCCGCGCCCGCCCGCTCGGGACATGGCTGTCGAGCCAGTACCGGTGGGCGCCGATGGAGGACTGGGTCGGGCGGTTGCCGGTGATCCCGGCCGGCGAGGCGCGGGCCGAGCTCGTGAGGCGCTGGCTCCGCGCGTACGGTCCCGGCACGCTCGACGATATCGCGTGGTGGACGAAATGGACGAAGGGGGAGGTGCGCACGGCGCTGGCCGACGTCGACGCCGTCGCCGTGACCGCCGACACGGGTGACGACCCGGTGGCGGCGGCGTGGGCGCTGCCGGACGACCTCGACGACACGCCGCCCGCCTCGGCCGCTCCCGACGGCGGTCCGCCGGTGAACCTGCTGCCGGGGCTGGATCCGACGATCATGGGCTGGCGCCATCGCGCGTGGTACCTCGGGCCGCACCGAGCGCCGCTGTTCGACCGCAACGGCAACGCCGGGCCGACGGTGTGGGTCGGCGGGCAGGCCGTCGGGGCCTGGTCGCAGCGCCCGGACGGCGAGGTCGTCTGGCGCTTGCTGGAGGACGTTTCCCGGCCCGAGGCCCAGCGCGTCGCCAGGGCCGCTCGCACCCTCACCAGGTGGGTGCAGGGCGTGTGCGTGACGCCGCGTTTCTCGACCCCGCTGGAACGAGAGCTCGCCAGCGGCGGGTGATCAGCCGACGATCTCGACCCCCGCTGCGAGCATCGCCGCCTCGGCGGCGGCGCCGTCGCCCGGGTTGACCTCGACGGGCGCGGTCGCCTTGCGCAGCACCGTGCAGCGGTAGCCGAGGGCGATGGCATCGAGGGCGGTCTCCTTGACGCAGTAGTCGAGGGCGAGCCCGGCGACGACGACGTGGGCGATGTTGCGGTCCCCGAGCAGCTCGTGGAGCCCGGTCGAGCCCTGCTCGCCGGTGGTCGGATGACGCATCGTGAAGCCGCTGTAGCCGTCCTCCCCGCCGCGGCCCTTGCGCACCGAGTCGCCGACCACGGCGAGCGACGGGTGCAGCTCGGCGCCCCACGTGTCGCCGACGCAGTGCACCGGCCACGGCCCGCCGTCGGTGTGGAAGTGCGGTGTCGACGGCGGGTGCCAGTCCTGGGTGTACACCACCGTCGCCCCCGCCGCCGTGGCCGCGGCGATCTCGGCGTTGACGGCCTCGATGACAGCGTCGGCACCGGGCACGGACAGCGACCCCGCGGGGTCGGCGAAGTCGTTCTGGACGTCGACCACCACCAGCGCGGTGCGCTCGTCGTACGCCGCGCCCATCGGTACCCACGGTAGCGACGGCCCGTCCGCACCGCTGCGCCACGGCATCCTCAGCACCGACGCCTACCAGCTGACGATGGCCCAGCTGTACCTCCGGCTCGGCCTCCACGAGCGGCGGGTCCGCTTCGAGCACTTCTTCCGCTCCTACCCCGACTACGGCGAGCACCAGGCCGGCTACTGCGTCGCCGCTGGGCTCGGCCCGTTCGCCACGTGGACGACGTCGGTGCGCGCCCGTCCGGTCGACGTCGAGGCGCTCCGCGCCCATCGCACCCGGCGCGGCACCCCGCTGTTCGACGACGCGTTCTGCGCCTGGTTCGGCGAGGTCGACTTCGGCGGCCTGCGCATCACCGCCGTGCCGGAGGGTCGCGTCGTGCATCCCAACACGCCGATCACCGTCGTCGAGGGGCCGCTTGCCACCGCCCAGCTGCTCGAGACCCCGCTGCTCAACCAGCTGAACTTCGCCACCCTGATCGCCACCAAGGCCGCCCGCGTGGTGGAGGCCTCACGCGGGCGGCCGGTGCTCGAGTTCGGGATGCGCCGGGCCGCCGCCGAGGGCGCCGACGTCGCCTCGCGGGCGTCGATCGTCGGCGGCGCCGTGTCGACCTCGAACAGCGCCGTGGCCTACGAGCTCGGACGCGTCCCCGCCGGCACCCACGCCCACTCCATGGTCCAGCTGTTCCTCGCCCTCGGTGAGGGCGAGCAGGGCGCCTTCGATGCCTACGCCGACGTGTACCCGGACGACACCCTGCTGCTCGTCGACACCATCGACACGCTCGGCAGCGGGGTGCCCAACGCGATCGCCACGTTCGAGCGGCTGCGACGCGCCGGCCACGAGCCGGTGGGGATCCGCCTCGACTCCGGCGACCTCGCCTTTCTCGCCGTGGAGGCGGCCGGCGAGCTCGACAAGGCGGGTTTCCCGGACACCGTGATCGTCCTGTCCAGCCAGCTCGACGAGCTGACGATCTGGCAGATCACGTCGCAGATCGTCTCGGAGGCGCGGCGCGCCGGTGCCGACGCCGACGCGGTGATCGACCGGCTCGTGTTCGGTGTCGGCACGCGCCTCGCGACCAGCGACGGCGACCCCAGCCTCGACGGCGTGTTCAAGCTGGTGGCCGTCGACGACGGAGCGGGCGGCTGGACGCCGGCGATGAAGCGCTCCGACTCGCCGATCAAGGTGCTCAACCCCGGGGCCAAGCGGCTGTGGCGGGTCTACGACGAGCGGGGACGGGCGACCGCAGATGTGCTCTCCACGGCCACCGAGGAGCTCGGGGCGGGCCCGCTGCACCTCCACCACCACGCCCGTCCCGACGTCGCCCGGCGGCTCACCGTCGGCGCCGCCGACGAGCTGCTCGTCACCGCCGTCGACGGCGGGCGCGTGGTGCTCGACGACAACCTCGACGCCGCGGTCGCCCGGCGGGTGGACGACGTCGAGCGCCTCGACCCAGGCGTGCGCCGGCTGGTGCGCCCGCACACGTACCACGTGTCGATCACCGACGACGTCTTCGCCCTCAAGCAGGAGCTGCTCGCGACGCTGCACTGAGAGCCCGGATGGCGGCGATCGCGTCGTCGGCTCGGTCGACGGGGACGAGCACGTGGTCGTGGGCGGCGCCGGCGAGCACGTTGGCCGGGATGCCCTCGGCGGCCAGCGCGGCGGCGACTGCCGCGGTGAGGCCCACCGCCTCCAGCGCGCTGTGGACGGTGAGCGTGAGCCACGCCGACCGGAACTCCCCACCGGCGACGGTCCCCTCGTCGACGACGTAGCTCGTCGTGTCGCCCTCGTCGATCATCGCCAGCGCGCCGGGCACGGGCGCGGTGGAACCCCGTCGCTGGTGGTAGACGAACGTGCCCGGTCGACGCTCGACGTCGAGCGTCGCCAGCAGCACCGCCAGATCCCGCTCGGCGCGCATCTCGTCAGCGTGGCGTCTCGTCATCGGGCGGGCAGCACGCGCAACACGTCCTCGTCGGTGGTCGTCGAGAAGTCGCGGTACCACTGACCGACGGCGGCGAAGCCCGGCGGTTGCAGCGGGCACACCACGTCGTCGGCCACCAGCGCCATCTCGGCGCAGGTGTCGGGCGGGCCGACCGGGACGGCGACGACGATGCGCCGCGGAGCGGCGGTGCGCACGGCGAGCACGGCGGCGCGCATGGTGGCGCCCGTGGCGATCCCGTCGTCGACGAGCACGACGACCTTGCCGTCGAGCTCTGGACGGGGCCGATCGCCGCGCAACCGCCGCTCCTGGTCGTCGAGCTCGCGGCGAGCGATGTCGAGGCGGTGGTCGACATCCTGGCGGCGCAGTCCGAGCTGGGCGACCAGCGCATCATTGAGCACCACCAATCCGCCCGACGCGATCGCGCCGATCGCCAGCTCCACGTGGCCAGGCGTGCCGACCTTGCGTACGGCGAGCAGATCGAGGGTGGCGTCGAGCCGGCCGGCGACCGCCGCGGCGACCGGGATCCCGCCACGCGGAAGCCCGAGCACGACGATGTCCGAACCGGGCACGTCGGGACCGAGGGCGTCGGCCACCGCGGCGGCGAGGACCTCGCCAGCGTCGGTTCGGTCGAAGTAGCCCGACCTCACGGTGACCATCGAAACACACCCGTGGGGACCTCCCGGTGGCGGAAGGTTTGCCGACCCTGCCGGTCGGGTATGCGGCCGTCGGCCTTTCCGGGTTCTCCCGGAAGCGTTCGAGAGCCGCCGGCATGGACCGCCCGCCGTGTCGGCGGCTCCTCGTCTGTCTGGGAGCGGGACCCGGATATCGTTCGGACCCGAATGATCGCTCGGCCCCTGATCGGCCTCACCGGCCGGCGCAAGCGCGGCGCCGACATCGCCGGCTTCCCCCTTGGCTTCGCCGAGATCGACATCGACCTCTACGTGAGCGACTACGCCCGGGCGATCACCGCGGCCGGCGGGCTGCCGGTCCACCTCGCCCAGCACGTCGACCCACGCGAGTACGCCGGGCGACTCGACGGCCTCCTGTTGTCGGGCGGCGCCGACATCGATCCCGGCCGCTACGGCGCCGCCATCGATCCTGCGACCGGGCCCGTCGAGAGCGCTCGTGACCAGGCTGAGATCGGGCTGGTCGAGCTCGCCGTCGCCGAGGACCTGCCGGTGCTCGGGATCTGTCGCGGGTTGCAGCTGCTCAACGTGTGGGCCGGCGGCACGCTCAACCAGCACGTGCCGGCCCATGCCCGTCATGACCTCGGCCCCGGCGGCGAGTCCGACACCGTCGTGGTCGAGCCCGAGTCTCGACTCGGCGCGATGTACGGCGCCACCGTGCGCGTCAACTCCCTGCACCACCAAACCGTCGACCGGGTTGCCGATGGCTGGATCGTGACGGCTCGCAGCGGCGACGGCACGGTCGAGGCGCTGGAGTGGCGGGGGCACGACGTGATCGCGGTGCAGTGGCACCCCGAGCTGCTGCCCCGAGCCGACACCGACCCGGTCTTCGCCTGGCTGGTCGAGCGCGCCCGCGCCCGGCTCGTGGCGGCCGGGACGGGCTGATGCTCAGCGGTACTTCGCCACCGCGATCGGGGCGAAGGCCAGCACGATCGCCGCCGACCAGAGCAGCGCCCGGATCGTGAAGTACGACGCCGAGTGGCCGAGCACGGCGGTCGGGTTGTCGATCACCCAGGCCCGCACCGCGTCGACCATCACGGTGATCGGCTGGTTGCGGGCGATCGGCTGCATCCACCCGGGCATCGTGGCCACCGGCACGTAGGCGCTTGACACGAACGTCAGCGGGAACACGAGCAGCGACATCCCCTGGGCGGCCTGGGCCGACCCGGACACGAGGCCGATCAGCATGAACAGCCACGTGAAGGCGAACCCGAAGACCACCACGAGCAGGAAGGCGATCAGCGCGTCGCCCACGGACCCGGCGGGGCGGAAGCCGACCGCGAAGCCGATCGCCGCCGTCACGGCCGCGCCCCACACGACGAGCGCCGTCTCGGCGAGCGCTCGTCCGCCGGCGACGGCGAGGCGGGGGATCGGCAGCGACCGCAACCGGTCGACGACGCCCTGTTGGAGGTCCTCGGCGACGCCGGCGGCGGCGCCCATCCCGGAGAACAGCACGCCGGTGACGACGTAGCCGGGGACGAGGAAGTCGACGTAGCTGATCCCGCCGGTGCCGGTGATCGCCCCGCCGAACACGTAGCGGAAGATGAGCAGGAACATTGCCCCCTGCACCGTCGCCACGACGAGCAGCTGCGGCGTGCGCATGAAGTGGGTCAGCGTGCGCTTGGCGACGACCAGGGTGCTGGTGAGCAGGCCGGCTCGGGGGCGGGCGGCGGCGGTGGTGGTGGGTGCGAGAGCGATCGTCGTCATGACGCCTCCTTGTGGGTGTCGTGGCCGGTGAGGGCGAGGAAGATCTCGTCGAGGGTCGGGCGGCGCAGGGCAAGGTCGTCGACGACCAGCCCGGATGTGTCGAGGCCACGCACGGCGGCGGCGAGGCCGCGAGTGCCGTCGTCGACGGGCACAGAGACACGCCCGGTGTCCGTGTCGATGCTCGGCGCCGTGCCGATCGCGCTGCCGAGCACACGGGCGACGGCCTCGGCCTGGTCGCGCTCGCGGGGGTGGGCTTCGACCACGTCCTGCCCGCCCTGGGCCTTGAGCTCGCGGGGAGAGCCCTCGGCGATCGTGCGGCCGTGGTCGATGATGACGATGCGGTCGGCGAGGTGGTCGGCCTCATCAAGGTACTGCGTCGTGAGCACGACGTCGGTGCCGTCGGCGACCAGCTCGCGGACCGACTCCCACAGCCCGATCCGGCTGGCCGGGTCGAGGCCCGTGGTGGGCTCATCGAGCAGCAGCACCCGCGGCGCGCCGACGAGCGTGGCGCCGAGGTCGAGGCGGCGGCGCATCCCTCCGGACCAGCCGCGCACGAGACGCGTGCCGGTGTCGGCGAGGTCGAGCCGATCGAGGACGATCATCGCCCGCCGCTTCGCGTCGCGCCGGGAGAACCCGAACAGGCGGGCGACCATCTCGAGGTTCTCGACGCCCGACATCGCCTCCTCGACGGCGGCGTACTGGCCAGCCAGTCCGATCAACGTCCGCACCTGATCGGGGTGGCGCAGGGCGTCGACGCCGGCGACCCGCAGCGAGCCGCTGTCGGGTGTCGTGAGCGTCGCCATCATCCGCACGAACGTCGACTTCCCGGCGCCGTTCGGGCCGAGCACGGCGAGCACGCCGCCGGAGGGCGCAGCGAGCGTCAGCCCGGCCAGCGCCTGGACCTTGCCGAAGCGCTTGGTCAGCTCCTCGGCCTCGACCATCTGTTCAGTCATTGGGGTACCTCGTCGGTGTGGTAATGTCTCAGCTACCATATCTCTCAGTCATCAAGAGATCAAGCTCTTAAGGAGAGTCTCGTGGTTCGCCGCCGAACTGTCCGCCGCACCGAGCTGCTCGCCGCCCTCGACCGGGAGGGCCGGCGCACCGGCTCGCTGGGATCGATGCACGCGCGGGCGATCGCCGACCTCGCCGGCGTGCACCCAACCGACTTCGAGGCGATGGACGTGCTCGACTGGACCGGTCCGATCACCGCCGGCGAGCTGGCCCGGCGGATCGGGCTGACCTCGGGCGCGGTCACCGGCGTGATCGACCGTCTCGAGCGCGACGGGTGGGTGCGCCGGGGGACCGACCCCCGCGACCGTCGCCGTGTGATCGTCGAACTGGTCCCCGATCCGCCTCACGTCGGCACCGCCCAGATCGAGGCGTTCGAGCCGCTCACCGCGGAGATGGCGGCGATCAACGACCGCTTCGACGACGACCAGCTGCAGGCCGTCCTCGACTGGCTGCGCGCCGCCAACGACGCAATCGAGCGCTCGACCGCCCGGATGCGCGCCCGCCGCCGCTGACCTCCGCCGTTTGTGTCACCGCACAAGTCCCCGGGGACTCCTGCTGTGACACAAACGGGAGGTCGCCCGCATCCCGATGTCGCCGGTCTCGACGATGGCGATGTCGTCGGTTCGGGTGACGATGAGGTCGGCGAGCCGGTGCAAGTGCTCCGCCCGCGCCGCCGGGCCGAGGTCGGCCTACGGCCGGAACGCCATCTGCGCGGCGGTGACCGCGGCACGAGCGATGGAGGCGTCGCCGAGGGCAACGCCGGCCAGCTTCCACGACCAGTCCAGCGGGGAGCGGTGCCATCAGCGGTCGTCCGGGGCCGGGTCGTGCTGCAAGCGGGTCGGCGCTAGTTCTGGTGGCCGAGCTCGTAGTGCTGCTCGAGCACGAACTCGGTGCGGCTGTCGAGGACGTGGTCACGCGGCGCCTTCGGCGCGTGCTTGACCTGGTCCTTGCCGTAGGGGATCACCATCTCGCCGTCGTCGGTGACGTACGAACCTTCGACAGGGACCAACTTCTCGGCGCGCATCACGCCGGGGTCGACGATCGCCCAGCGCGGCTCACCCTGCTCGTCGTACAGCACGTCGCTGACGATCCCGACCTTCTCGTGGCGGTCGTCGACGACGGGGTGGCCGGTGAGGATGGTGCCCTGGGAGTCATCCGGGAACGTGGACACGGTGAAGACCTCCTGCTGCTGCCCACCTGCCTCGGCCTACCCGCAACGGCTCGCCGTCACACGTTCGTCATGTGCCACCGCCGCCTAGATTGCGCACGTGACGACGACCGACCCGGACACCGTGGCGGCCCTGCTCAGGGCACTGTCGCTCGACCAGAAGGTGGCCCTGCTCGCTGGTGTCGACACGTGGCACACGGCGTCGTTCGACGACCCGCAGGTGCCGGCGATCAGGGTCTCCGACGGGCCCGCCGGCGTGCGCGGGACGTCCTTCACCGGGCCCGCCTCGGCCTCGTTCCCGTGCGGCTCGGCGCTCGGGGCGACGTGGGACCCAGCCCTGGTGGCCGAGGTCGGCCGGGCGCTCGGGCGCGAGGCTCGCTCCAAGAGCGCCCACGTCGTGCTCGCCCCGACGGTGAACCTGCATCGCACCCCGATCGGCGGGCGCAACTTCGAGTGCTACAGCGAGGATCCGGCGCTGACCGCGGCGATCGCCGTCGCCTACATCCGTGGCCTCCAGCAGGAAGGGGTGGCGTCCTGCGTCAAGCACTTCGTCGGCAACGACACCGAGTTCGAGCGGATGACGATCTCCTGCGAGATCGACGAGCGCACGCTGCGCGAGCTGTACCTCGTGCCGTTCGAGGCGGCCGTGACGCAGGCCGGCGTCCGCTCGATCATGACGGCGTACAACCGGCTCAACGGCACCTACTGCGGTGAGCACCCGTGGCTGATCGCGGAGGTGCTGCGGGGTGAGTGGGGCTTCGACGGCGTCGTGATGAGCGACTGGTACGGCACCCACAGCGCGGTCGCCTCGCTGCGCGCCGGGCTCGACCTCGAGATGCCGGGCCCGCCGCGGGAGCGGGGCGTCCACCTCCGCAGGGCAGTCGACCAGGGCGACGTGGCCGAGCGCGAGCTCGACGCCTCGGTGGCGCGGCTGCTCAGCCTCGGCGTGTGGACCGGCGCGGCCACCACCGGCAGCGACGAGACCACCGCCGACGACCCGGCGACGCGGGACGTGATCCGTCGTGCCGCGACCCGGGCGATGGTGCTGCTGAAGA
The DNA here is from genome assembly GCA_963841465.1 of uncultured Acidimicrobiia bacterium. GTDB lineage: Bacteria > Actinomycetota > Acidimicrobiia > Acidimicrobiales > Ilumatobacteraceae > JALZMG01. Next base: position 855,341 of record CAWJCQ010000003.1, read on the forward strand.
ACGACGTCGACGCGCTGCCGCTGGCCGCGTCCGCCCGCCGGGTGGCGCTGATCGGGCCGTACGCCCGGTTCGGCCGGCCGCAGGGAGGTGGCAGCGCCGGCGTGCGTCCGAACCACGGCCGGGGCCCGCTCGAGGCGCTGACGGAGCGTGGCTTCGACGTCGCCTTCGAGCCCGGCGGCTCGATCGCCAAGTACCTGCCGACTGTGCGTGGCGACTTCACCGCGACGTTCGCCGACCCAACCGGGACGTCGGTCGACGTCGCCACCAGCCGGTTGGCGTGGTTCTGGGACCGCCCGCCCATCGAGGGTTTCGCGTTCGACCAGTTCGCGGTGCACATCGCCGGCACGCTCGTGCCCGACGTGACGGGCGACTGGGAGATCGGTGCCCGCGCCGTCGGTCCGGCGACCGTGTCGGTCGACGGCGAGCTGGTCGTGACGATCACCGCCGACCAGCGCGGCGGGGCGTTCTTCGGCATGGGCAGCCAGGAGGTGCGCGGGACGGTCGCGCTCGAAGCCGGCCGGCCCTACGAGCTCACCGTCGACTACCCGACGCCGGTGCTCGACGAGCGGGTGCGCGGGCTGGTCGTCGGGGCCCGGGCGACGCCGGCGGGCGACCACATCGCCCGCGCCGCGTCCGCTGCCACCGGTGTGGACGTCGCGGTCGTGATCGTCGGCACCGACGACGACTGGGAGACCGAGGGCGAGGACCGCACGACCCTCGCTCTGCCTGGCGACCAGGACGAGCTCGTGGCAGCCGTCGTCGCCGCCAACCCCAACACCGTTGTCGTGCTCAACGCGGGATCGCCCCTGTCGATGCCGTGGCTCGACGCGGTGCCGGCCGTGCTCCAGCTGTGGTTCCCCGGCCAGGAGATCGGCGACGCGCTCGTCGACGTGCTGACCGGTGCGGCGGAACCGGGTGGGCGGCTGCCGATCACGTTCCCCCGCCGCCTCGCGGACACCCCGGCGTTCACGACCCACCCCGGCCGTGGCGACAAGGCGGTGTACGCGGAGGGGCTGTTCATCGGCCACAGGTGGTACGACCGTGAGGGGATCGAGCCGGTGTTCCCGTTCGGGTACGGGCTCGGGTACACCACGTTCGAGCTCGGCCCGGCGACAGTGAGCGGCGACGTCGCCGGGGGCGTGAGGGTCGACGTGACGGTGCGCAACACTGGGGAGCGCGCCGGTGGCGAGGTCGTGCAGGTCTACGTCGAGCCGCCGCCCGGCGACCGGGCACGCCCGGTGCGTCACCTCGCCGGCTTCGCCCGCACCGACCAGGCGCCGGGGGAGGAGGCGACGGTGACCGTGTCCCTCGACCGCCGGGCGTTCGCCTCGTGGCTCGACGGCGCCTGGGTCGTGCAGCCCGGCGCGTACGTGATCCACGCCGGCCGCAGCTCACGCGACCTCCAGCCCGTGGGCACCGTCAACGCCTGATGGTGGAACGGTTTACAGCCGCCAGTCGATCGGGTCGAGGCCGGCGGCGATCAGGGCGGCGTTGGTGCGGCTGAAGGGTCGCGAGCCGAAGAAGCCGTTGTGCGCCGAGAGCGGCGACGGGTGGGCGGACTCGATGATCGTGTGCCGTGATGTGTCGATCAACGCCTTCTTCTTGCGGGCGTGGCTGCCCCACAGGATGAACACGACCCGCTGATCCTTGGCCGACACGGCCTTGATCACCTCGTCGGTGAACGTCTCCCACCCGCGGCCATGGTGCGACGTGGCGTTCCCAGCGCGCACGGTGAGCGTCGTGTTGAGCAGGAGCACGCCCTGCACCGCCCACGCCTCGAGGTTGCCGTGGCCAGGCGGGGGGATGCCGAGGTCGTCGTGCAGCTCCCGATGGATGTTGGCGAGCGACGGCGGGATCGCCACGCCGTCGCGCACGGAGAAGCACAGCCCGTGGGCCTGCCGCGGCCCGTGATATGGATCCTGGCCCAGGATCACCACGCGGGTCTCGGCGTACGGAGTGAGGTGGAGGGCGGCGAACACTTCGTCGGGCGGCGGGTAGACCGGTGCCCGCCCCCGCTCGGCGCGGACGAACGCCTGGAGCTCCTGCCAGTACGGCTTGGCGAACTCCCCGCGCAGCACCGGGTTCCAGTCCGTCGTCATCGCCCGCCCATCTTGGCGGGCCGCGGGATCGAGCCGGCCGCCGAGCTGGTCGCGAGATCCCGAGCCGCCGCTGCCTCGGCCGTGGAGGTCGCGGCCACGGCGGCCGTCGCGGCCTTCCGCCTCGCCGGCGGGACCGCCGTCTACGACGACTGCCCGCTCCAGCGCCGCGTCCGCGACCTCCAGGTGATGGCCCAGCACTTGCTCGTCACGCGGACACGCTCACCACTGCCGGCGCCCTTCTCGCTGGCCAGCCGATCGACGTCGCCGTGTTCTGACGCCCGCTCAGCACACGCCACGGCGGTGCCCGTCGGGGTTGATCCGCCTGCGCCTACCATCGCCGGCGTGACACAGGCGGGCACATCACTCCACGATGTGCTCGGCCTCCTCGACCCGATCCCCCGTTCGACGCTCGCCACCCTGCCGACCCCGTTGGAGCGCGGCCCGGGCCTACCGGGAGGGGCCCGGCTGTGGGTCAAGCGCGACGACCTCACCGGTCTCGGGGCGGGCGGGAACAAGGCCCGCAAGCTGGAGTTCCTGTGCGGAGACGCGCTGCGGGTGGGGGCTCGCTCGCTGGTCACCGTCGGCGCCGCGCAGTCCAACCACTGCCGGATGACGGCGGCGGCAGGTGCGGTGCTCGGCCTCGAGGTCCACCTCGTGTTGTCCGGCGAGCGACCCCGGCAGCCAACCGGCAACCAGCTGCTCGCCGAGCTGTTCGGCGCCCAGCTGCACTACGTCGGCTGCCCGGCGCATCACTGGGGCGAGCTGGAGATTGCCCGCGAGCAGCTCACCGACGAGCTCGCCGCGGCCGGCGCCGCCCCGCACTCGATCCCGATCGGGGGCAGCACGGCGACCGGCGCCCTCGGCTACCTCGCCGCCTACGTCGAGCTGGTCGAGCAGTGCCGGGCGCGGCTGTTCACGCCGGCCGCGGTGGTGCACGCGTCGTCGAGCGGCGGCACCCACGCCGGCCTCGTCGCCGGTCGGGCGGTGCTGCGCTCGCTCGGGCACGATGACCTGCCGCCGGTGCTGGCGATCGGCGTCGCGAGGGGCGTGGTGGCTGGCGTCCCGGACATCGCCGCGCTGGCCGCCGGGGCACTGGCCATGATCGGGTCTGGCGCCGAGGTCGGCGACGACGACGTGGAGGTCGACGATCGCTGGGTCGGCCCGGACTACGGCGTCTCGACCAAGGCCGGCGAGGAGGGCATCCGCTGGGCCGCCCTGCACGGCGGCTGGGTGCTCGACCGCACCTACACCGGCAAAGGCTTCGCCGGCCTGCTCGGGAACGCCGCGGGCGGCCGGTGGGGACCGGGCGACGAGGTCGTGTTCATCCACACCGGCGGCCTGCCGGCCGTGTTCGCCGAGGGCCAGTAGCTTCGACGGACATGAGTGAGATCCTGGACGTCGACCTGTTGGCGTTCGAGCGGGGGTCGGCGGCGGAGCGGCGGGCGGTGGTCGACGGGGTCCGGCGCAGCCTCGAGACCGGCTTCGTGTACACCCGCCACGACCTGCCCGAGGATCTCCTCGACACCGCCTACGGCATGCTCCGCGAGTTCTTCGAGGCGCCCGCCGAGGACAAGCAGCGCTTCGTCTCGAACGGCGCCCACGGCCAGACCGGGTACACCGGGCTGCTCGTCGAGACGGCGGCGTCGAGCGACGTCCCGGACTGGAAGGAGATGCTCAACTGGGCGACGCCGATCCCGTCCGGCCACCCGTTGAAGCGCAAGTATCCCGGTGCCTACCCCAACCAGGTGCTGCCGGAGGCGATCGTCCCCGGCATCACCAAGGTCCTGTACGAGTTCCACGACACCATCGCCGAGCTGCAGCGGCGGTTCCTCCATGTGATCGCCGAGGGCATCGGCTGCCACGAGTCGTTCTTCGACGACATGGTGGCCGACGGCCCGACGCTGACCCGGGCGATCCGCTACCCACCGATGGGCGAGGTGCCGAGCGACGACCCCTACGAGTGGGCGGGGCAGCATGGCGACATCAACCTGATCACCGCGCTGCCGAGGGCGACGGCGGCTGGGCTGCAGGTGCACGTCGACGGCGAGTGGGTCGACGCCGTGGCCCCGGAACGCCAGGTCATCATCAACACCGGGATCATGCTCGAGCGGCTCACCAACGGGCAGGTCCCGATCGGCTGGCACCGCGTTGTCGCCGCGCCGGGCTTCGAGGGTGAGCGCTACAGCGTCGTGCAGTTCTGCCATCCCCGACCGTGGACGGTGCTGTCGCCGGTCCCGAGCTGCTGCACCCCGGAGCGGCCGCAGCGGTTCGCCGGGATCTCCGCCGCCGATGCCCTCGACGAGGTGCTGTACCAGATCAACCTGATCGAAGACGCCCGGCGGGTGTGATGCAGCGCCGCGTCCGCACGCTCTGGACCGATCTCAACGGCCTCACCCACGGCCGCTACATCCCCTCGGCTCACGTCGACCGCGCCACCCACCACGCCGTCACCACGCTGGTGATGAGCCCGGAGGGCGAGATCCTTCCGATCACGGGATACGCCGGCGACGTCGGCTACCCCGACCTGTCCGCCGTTCCGCTCGCCGCCACCCGCCGGCCGGGGTGGGAGCCGGACACCGACGTCGCCGTCTGCGAGCTGCTCGGCCCGGACGGCGAGCCGCTCCCGCTGTGCCCGCGCGGTGCCCTCGTCCGCGCCGTCGACGGCTGGCGGGCGCTGGGGTTCGAGCCGCAGCTCGGGTTCGAGCTCGAGCTGTACGTCCTCGAGCACGGCGACGACGAGCGCGTGGCGCCCGGCCGGTGGCGAGGGCCACCGGGTCTACGGCGTCGGCCTCGGCGGCGACCCGACGGGGATGGCGCTGGCCTACTTCGACGCCGTCGAGGTGATGGACATCGAGCTGGAGGGTGTGCTCACCGAGTTCTCGCCGGGGCAGATGGAGATCAACCTCACGTACGGTCCGGCGCTCGCTGCCGCCGACGGCGCCCAGCTGGTGAAGGAGATGACCCGCGAGCTCGCCCACCGCGACGGCTACCGAGCGACGTACATGGGCCGGCCCGACCCGATGGCGGTCGGCTCAGGCCTCCACGTGAACATGTCGCTGGTGCCGGTCTCCGGCGGACCCAACGCGCTCGAGGACCCGAAGGCGCCCGACGGCCTCAGCTCGCTCGCCCGCCAGGCGATCGGCGGCCTGATCGAGCACCACGAGGCGCTGGCCGGATACACGGCTCCGCTGATCAACAGCTACAAGCGCCTGATGCCCGGGCTGATCGCCGGGTACTGGGCCAACTGGGGCCTCGACAACCGCTTCAGCACCTACCGGGTGCCGGCCCAGCGAGGTCAGGCCACGCGCATCGAGAACCGGATGCCATGCGCCAGTGCCAGCCCGTACCTTGCCGCTGCGGCGACGCTCAACGCGGCGCTGCTCGGCGTCGTCGACGGCAACGACTGCGGCGAGCCGCAGATCGGTGACGCCGACGCCGAGCCGAACACCGACCGCCACACACCGCACACGCTGGCCGAGGCGCTCGACGCGGTCGAGGCGGACAAGGTGATGACCGAGGCGATGGGGCCCGAGCTCGTGCGCGCCTACCTCGCACTGCGCCGCCACGAGGTCGCCCGCTGGGAGCAGGCCGGCGAGGCCTGGGACCCCGACCAGATCACCGACTGGGAGCTCGACAGCTACCTCAAGTTCTACTGAATCCCTGCTTTGTGTCACCGCATACGTCCCCGGGGACGTATCCGGTGACACAGAAAGCTCTCGGGTTCAGAAGTCGCCCTGGAGCTGGGTGAGGCGCAGGCTGTTGCCGGAGGGGTCGCGCAGGCCGGCGTCGACCCCGTAGGGCCGATCCTCCGGCGGCTCGGTGAACTCGACGCCGCGCTTCAACGAGCTCCTCGTAGCTCTTGCGGCAGTCGTCGGTCGTCAGGAACACGGTGCCGGCGAAGCCCTTGGCCATCAGCTCGCGGATCTGGTCGTTGGTCTGCGCGTCGATCAGCGGCGGCCCGGGGATCGCCATCAGGACGATGGCGAAGTCGGGCTGGTCGGCGGGGCCGACGGTGAGCCAGCGGAAGTCGCCGAGCTCTGGCAGCGTCACGTCGCTGCGGACCTCCATGCCGAGCTTCTTCGTGTAGAACTCCAGCGCCTCGTCCTGGTCGTGCACCCAGAGCTGGCTGTTGGCGATCCTCATTGCGGTCCTCCTCGTGTCGTTGGGGGTGGTGTCGTCGAACCTAGAGATGGTTGGCGGCGGCGTCTTCTCGAAACGTGCGGTGTTGCGGCCGTCCGTAGAGACGCATGACACAGCCAGGGACCCGGGCGAAGTTGGCCGGGTCGGGTTGCGCGGCGCGGTAGCCGGATGGGCTGGCGCCGTAGATCCGCCCGAAGCTGGTCGTGAACGAGCCGATGCTCGTGAGGCCGACCGCGGTGCACACCCGGGCCACCGACCAGTCCGTCGTCCGCAGCAGGGCCGCCGCCCGCTCCAGGCGGCGGGTCAGCAGGTAGCGGTGTGGCGACTCACCGAACGCCTCGCGGAACGACCGACTGAAATGCGCCGGCGACAGCCGCGCCGCCCGCGCGAGGTCGGCGACCGTCAGCGGCTCGGCGTAGCAGGCGTCGGCGAGATCCTTGGCCCGGAGCAAGAACCGGGTCGGGTGGGTCGTCGGCATCAAGCAGAAGGACGGCGGGCGGCCGCCTTTCTCGTCGGTCCCGCCGACTTCGAGGGCAGCGACTCCGCGTACGTCGTCCCGATCGTGACCCACCTGGACAGCTGGCGCTTGGTCCGCACGTCCTCGGACGGGACGCGCAGCCAACCGGCCATCGCCCGGCCCTTCATCACCATCGGTGTTGCCGTCGACGTGGTGACGAGACGTTCGGACTGCTCGGGGTCGACGCGCACCATCAGCCCACCCTGGCCGCTCGCCGCCACGGCCATGTTGCCGCCGACGAGGAAGGCGAGCCCACCGAACATCCGCTGCTCCGTCACGCCGGCCTGACCGCCAAGCAGCTCGCGGATGCGGTCAGCGAGGTCCTGGTCGTACGACATCGGACCGGATCGTATGTGGGCGTGCCGCGTGCGTTCGCCGCGCGCCCTCCGCCTGACCGAGGGCATCCGAGTGTGAGGCTTGGATTCCTCCGGGACGAAACACTCGGATCGGGCGAAACACTCGGGCGGTCACGCGACGCTGACGGTCACCGGCAGCCGCTTGATCCCGGCGATGAAGTTGCTGCGCAGACGCTCGACCGGGCCGTCGAGGCGGATGTCGGCGAGGCGGGGGAGGAGTTCCTCGAACAGCACCTTGACCTCCATCCGCGCGAGCTGGGCGCCGAGGCAGAGGTGCGGGCTCTGCAGCCCGAAGGCGACCTGCGGGTTGGGGCCGCGGCGGATGTTGAACGTGAACGGGTCGGCGAACACGGCGTCGTCGTAGTCCGCCGACACGAACCAGATCACGACCTTGTCCCCGGCCGCGATCGCGCGCCCGCCGAGCGTGGTGGCGGTAGTGGCGGTTCGGCGGAAGTGCATCGTCACCGAACCCCAGCGGAGGGTCTCCTCGACCGCGGCGGTGACGACGTCGGCGTCGCCACGGGCGATGGCGTCGCGCAGCGCCCCGAGCTGGTCGGGCCGCTCGATCAGCGCCTTCAGCCCTGCCGTCATCGTGTACCGGGTGGTGTCGTTGCCGGCGGCCACCAGGAGGGTGAAGAAGTTGTTGAACTCGTGGTCGGTGAGCAGCTCGCCGTCGACCTTCGGCGCCAGCAGGTCGCTGATCACGTCATCGGTCGGGTGCTCGCGCCGGCGCCGCGCCTGCTCCTGGGCGTAGCGGAACAGCTCGATGCCGGCCGGGCTGCGGAACGGCATCAGCCGGAACTCCGCGGTGTCGACGAGGTCGACGGGGTGGGTGGTGAACTCGGGGTCGGTATTGCCGAGCAGCGCGTCACCCCGCTCGACGAGCCACGGCCCGTCCTCGTTCGGGACACCGAGGAGTGTGCCGAGCATCCGCATCGGCAGCTGCTTGGCGATGCGGTCGACGAAGTCGAACGACGAGCCGGCGCCGAGGGCGTCGTCGATCACGGCCCGGGCCAAGGTGCGGATCGCCGACTCGTAGGCGTACACCTCGCGACGGCTGAACGGCTTGGAGACCAGGCGCCGATAGGCGGTGTGCTCCGGCGGGTCGAGCTCCATCATCGTCCGCCGGGCCTCCGTCTCCTCCGGATCCATCTCCTCGAGGCGGATGCCCGACGCGCTGGAGAACGTCCCGACGTCGCGGCTGACCTGGAGCACGTCGGCGTGGCGGGTGACGGCCCAGAAGCCGTGCCCGCCGGCATGGTCCTCCGCCCACCACGACACCGGATCCTCCCGGCGCAACCGCAGGAACGTGGCATGGGGGACGCCGCCGACGTACGTGTCGGGGTCGGCGATGTCGGCGTCGTCGGGGCCGAGATCGCCGTCGGGGCTGGGGCCCGACATCAGAGGTTCGAGTCCTCGACCGCCGGCTGGAGCGGTGGGGGCACCAGCGATGATCGACCGGTGGCCGTTCGTGGGAACATGAACCCACGGGTGCCGGGCGGTGCCCCCGCATCGAGGTCGTTCACAGCGACGCTGACCCTAACCCTGCCGGAGATCGTTTGGATACGAACGAACGCGACGAGCCGACCGCCCCGATCCCGCCGCCGCGCAAGCTGCCGCCGGCCGTGCTGGCGGTCGACATTGGCGGCACCAAGTTTGCCGCCGGCCTCGTGACGCCACGGGGCGAGCTGCTCGACCGGGCGGTCGTGCTCGTCGACCAGAACGTCGGGCCGGAGGCGCACTTCAAGTCGCTCGCCGGGATCGTCGAGCAGGAGCTCGAGGCGGCCGACCGCCACGAGGTGCGGGTGGCGTGCGTCGGCGTGGGGTCGGCCGGCCCGATCACCCGCCACTGCGAGACGGTGTCCCCGGTCAACATCCCGGCCTGGCGGGAGTTCCCGCTGCGCCGGCGGCTGGCGGAGCTCGCCGGCTACCGCATCTACGGCGACCTCGACGGCAAGGCCCTGGCCCTCGCCGAGGGCTGGCAGGGCGCGGCGAAGGGCCTCGACAACTACTGCGTGCTGACCGTGTCCACTGGCATCGGCGGGGGCATCGTGCTCGACGGCGAGCTGCTCGACGGAGCGTCCGCCAACGCCGGCCACGTCGGTCACATCATCGTCGAGCCCAACGGGCGCCGCTGCGGGTGCGGGGCCCGCGGGTGCCTCGAGGCCGAGGCGTCGGGCCTGGCGATCGAGGCGATCACCGGGCGCTCGCCGACCGAGCCGACGTACGAGATCATGCAGCGCACCGGTCGCCTCGTCGGGCGAGCGGTGGCGTCGCTGTGCACGCTGCTCGACATCGAGCTGGTCGTCGTCGGCGGCGGCGTCGCCCTCGGGTTCGCGGCGACGTTCTTCAACGCCGCCAACGAGGAGCTCAGCACCAGCGCTCGCCTGCCGTACACGCGCCACGCCCGCATCACCCCGACCCGGCTCGGCGACCGCGGCCCGCTGATCGGTGCCGGCGCCGTCGGCATCCGCGGCATGCGCCGGGAGCGGTGAGAAGCGGACCTAGCCTCGCACCATGACCAGGATCCGCGCCACCGAGAGCAGTCGGGTCGAGGATCTGCGCGGTCAGGGCGGCGGTGGCGGATTCAGCTTCCCCGGTCTCGGCGGCGGCGGCGGGCTCGGCGTGCCGATCAAGGCTGGCGGAGGGATCCTCGGGCTGATTCTCGTGGCCGCGGCGATCTTCCTGCCGCGGCTGCTCGGCGGCAGCTCGCAGTCCTTCGCCGGCTCCGACCCAGGGCCGGCGCCGACGCCGGGCGCCGTCACCAAGTGCGTGAGCGACCTCGAGCAGCAGCTGTGCGGCGCCGTCAACGACGTGTCGGACTACTGGACGGCGGAGTACCCGAAGGTGTTCACCGGCCAGTGGCGTGACGCCAAGACCCGCTTCTTCTCCGACTCGGTCGCCACCGGGTGCGGCCAGGCGAGCGCCCAGATGGGGCCGTTCTATTGCCCCGCCGACGAGTTCGTGTACTTCGACCTCGGCTTCCTCACGCAGCTGCAGAACCAGTTCGGCGCCACCGGCGACCTCGCCGCCCAGTACATCGTGGCCCATGAGTACGGCCACCACGTCCAGAACGTGCTCGGCGTCAGCAGCGAGGTCACCAGGCTCCAGCAGCAGAACCCGAACGAGGCCAACCGCTACTCGGTCGCCCTGGAGCTGCAGGCCGACTGCTTCGCCGGCGCCTGGGCCAAGTCGGCCGACCAGCGCGGCCTGCTCGACCCCGGCGAGATCTCCGAGGCGCTGAACGCCGCCGCCGCCGTCGGCGACGACCGCATCCAAGAGCAGGCTGGCATGCGCGTCGACCCCGAGCAATTCACCCACGGCACGTCGCAGCAGCGCGTCGACTGGTTCCGCCGCGGCTACGACACCGGCGACCCCCGCCGCTGCACGACCTTCCAAGAGCTCTAACGCCAGCGGACCTCGTCGACCAGCGTCTCGATGAGCGGGCGCTGCACGTCGACGACGTCACCTGGGCGCGGCGTGGGGTCGCCGGCCGGGACGAAGGCCATCGAGGTGTGCATGTGCGGCGGCTCGAGGAGGGCGAGCCGGCGGCGGGCGTAGTGGAACGGGCTGCGCCCGTCGTCGAGCAGGTGCACGCCGTGGGCGGTGCCGGCGCCGACCATCACGATCGTGCCGTCGGCGGGGACGACGCCCTGGCGGTACCCGGCGTGCTGGCCGGCGCGCACGGGGCGGATGTCGAGGACGTCGGCCTTGAGGTGGAGGGCGGCCTTGTCGCCGTGCCACAGCGACGTGCCGAGCCGGATGCGGAACGATCGGTCGGGCCACGCCTCGCGCAGGTCGCGATACGCCTTCGGCGAGAGGTGGCTGACCCACACCTCGTCGACGGGGTCGAGCGCCTCCACCCACGTGTTGACGTCGTCGAGGTGCTCGTCGTCGGTGCCGGCGACGGGAGGGTGGATGCTGAACCCGACAACGTCGATCCCGGCGGCGCGGGCGGCCGTGGCGACGGCGCCGAGGTCGTCGGGGGTGGTCCCGAAGCGGCGCACCGACGAGGCCAGCTTGACGAGCGCCCGGCCGCGCCAGCCGCGCAGCGCCTGGATGTGGTCGACGGAGCCGACGGTGACGATTGGCGTCCGGCTGGCGGGGGCGCTGCGCGCCGGCGTCAGCACCACCGCGGTGACCCCGCCAGGCAGGTCGTCGAGCTCGTGGACGGTGCCGACGGCGATCGTCGACGACAGCTCGGCGGCGATCGACGCCAGGCTCGCCCGCCCGAAGCCGTAGCCGTTGCCCTTCACGACGGGCACCAGCCCCGGGCAGGCGCGGGCGATGCGATCGACGCGGTCGCGCCACGCCTCGGTGTCGACCGTCAGGCGCAGCACCGGCTCAGGCCTCGGCGGAGCGACCCGGCCACGACGTGAAGCGCGGCCGGAGCGGCCCCGGCTCGCGCTCGGTCAGCACGCCCTTCCACAGCCCGGCGCCATAGGCGAGATCGTCGACGAGCCTCGGGATCCCGCCGCTCAGCAGCGCCGGGACCGCGGTCGCCGCGGCGATCCGGCGCACCCGTTTCGACACCAGCGAACCGGCGAGCAGCACCGGCCACCATGCCCGGCGCCCGGCGTCGGCGAGCAGGCGCCCGGCCTGGACGTGGCCGAGCCCGGCGAGGCGCAGCGAGTCTCGAGCGGGGACGCCGCGCAGCTCGCGCACCAGGGCCAGCGTCGTCGCCCCGGCGACGGCGAGGCCGGGGAGCGGCTGTCCGGCGGCGACCAGGCCCCACGCCGCGCCGCTCCAGCCGCTCATCCTCACCGGTGCCAGGGCGCCAGGGTGGCGTCTGGCGAGTGGGGCAGCCGAGGAGCCGTACACCATCCGCTGGGCGACGAGCGCCCGCCACGAGCCCCGCGGTCGGTGTTGGACGACGCTCGCCGGCTCGTACCGGCATCGCCAGCCCGCCTCGACGAGTCGCCACACGGCGTCGACGTCCTCCCCGAAGCGCAGTGACCGGTCGAACCCGTCGATCGCCCGGAGCGCGTCGGTGCGCACCACGATGGCCGCCGCCGGCACGTAGCTGAGCCGCGTGCCGGGGGCGATGCGTCCGGGCTCCGGGCCGAGGTCGAGCGGGCTGTGGCCCCGCTCGTAGCGAGCGACGGGGCCGGCGCCGGGCGCGCTGGCGACCCGTGGCGCCACGAGCCCGACCCGGTCGTCGGCGAAGTGCCCGAGCAGGGGCCGCAGCCAGCCCGGCTCCAGCCGCACGTCGGTGTCGACGAACGCCACGAGCGGCGTGCGCACCGCGCCGAGCCCGGCGTTGCGGGCGACCGCCGGGCCGGCGTTGGTGCGCAGCCTCAGCACTCGAGCCCCCGCCACGGCCGTCACCGGGGGGTCGGAGGCGTCGTCGACGGCGATTACGCCGGCGACGCCGGCGCAGCAGCGGACGATCTCGGCGAGCGCCGACTCGCCGAGCACCAGGGCCGGCACGACGACGGTGACGTCGGCGGGCGTGAACGGGCCGCCGCCCGGGCAGGGGTGGATGGCGCCGGCGTCGAGCAGGCGGTCGAGCAAAGGGCCCGTCTTCTCGTCTGGCGTGATGTCGTGGCCGGTGGCGAGGTCGTCGAACACGGCGACGCCGGCGTCGGTGAGGCGGAACAGCTTCAGCGGCGAGCCGCCGATGACGACGTTGCTGCCGGGTGGCCGGCGGGTGGTGGCGTCGAGGGCGTACGTCGTCACAGGAGGCTCGCACGGCGCCACGTGTCGACGGCACGGGTGAGGTCGTCGACGAGCCGAACGAGCAGTGTCCTGCCCTCCTCGGCCGTCGCTCCGGCGGGGTCGCCGAGCACGCCGTTGGGCGCGACGGCCCGCACGCCGGCGGTGCGCAGCCGTGTCGCGATCACGGCCAGTGGCGCCGTCTCCCCGGCGACCGCGGCGTCGAGGCGGACGAGGTCAGGTCGCAGGGCGAGCAGCAGCGACGTCTCCGTGCGCCCGGCGTGGGCGTCACCGCCGGGGACGCACGGCCACCACGGCAGGGCGGCGCGGCCGTCGCGGTCGAGCGTCGTCATCGCCCGATCGACGGCGTCGCGGTTGCCCCCGTGGCCGTTGACGAACACCGCCCCGCCGCACCAGTCGGCCGAGCGCACCAGCTCGACCATCATCGCCGCCGTGGCGTCGGTGCCCACCGACAGCGTCCCGGGGAACCCGGCGTGTTCGCCGCTGGCCGTCACCGTCAAGGAGGGACCGACGAGGACGTCGCCGCGCCGAGCGGCGAGGCCAGCGGCGATGGCCTCGGCGACGATCGTGTCCGTGCCCATCGGGAGGTGCGGCCCATGCTGCTCGCAGGAGCCGACGGGGACGCACAGCAGCGGTCGATCGCCGACCGCCGGCCAGGGCATCTCCGTCAGCTGCACAAGGCCGGACGGTAACCGTTCATGCTCGGGCTCGGCTCGCAGACAAGCTGCACGCCTCGCCTTCCGAGCTCGCCGCCGCCGCTCCGCAGCGGCGCTCGCCCGCCTGGCCGACGCGCCAACCGTGTCGGCTGTGAGCTGACACGGCCGATGTCCGCCGTTTCAGCTCACGGTTCGGCGGGAGCCCGCACCGGCAGCTCGTAGCCCCATTCGGCCAGGGCGGCGAGGATCCGCTCGGCCGCCGCGGCGGGGTCCAGCGTGACCAGCTCGTGGGTGGTCGCGGTGGCGCCGATGGCGTCGGTGAGCTGCAGCACGCGGGCGAGCGCAGCGCCGGACGGGGCAACGACGGCCCGGGCGCGGGGCCTGTAGGGGGCGACGAGGTCGGCGTGGTCGAGCGGTCCCGGCGGCCCGGCGACCACCTCGATCGGGGCGGTGCGGGCGGCCAGCTCGGCGCGCAGCGAGGCCCGACGGAGGCGGGTCACCGCTCCCTCCACGGCCAGCACCGCCAGCGCGGGGACGGCGAGCACCTCGCGGCGCCCACCGTCCAGCCGGCGGACCGCCCGCAGCGGGGTCGTGCCTGCTGCCAGCTCGACCAGCCCGAGGGCTTGGGCGGCTCCGAGCTCGGCGGCGAGGAAGGCCGGCACCGACCCGCTGCCACGGTCGCTCGAGGCGTCGCCGCACACCGTCCACGTGGCGCCGGCGATCACACCGGCCAGCCCGGAGGCGACGGCGGCGCTGTCGAGGTCGGCGGGGGCGTCGACGCGCACCGCCCGCGCCGCGCCCACGGCCAGCGCCTCGCGCAGCCCGGCCTCGGCGCCGGCGCCGCCGACGCTCACCACGGTGACCGCGTCGTCACCCGCCGCAGCCAGCTGGAGGCCGACCTCGAGCGCGGCGCGGTCGGCGTCGGAGATCCCGGCCCAGCGCGCGTCGCCGTCGGCGGTCACCCACTTCCAGCAGACGGCGATCACGAGCGGCGGAACACCACTCCGTGCCCACCCTCCGGATACGACCACGAGATCGCCCCCTCGCGGTTGCAGACGAGGTAGCACGTGCCGCACTCGAAGCACTGCTCGTAGTTGAAGAGGATCCCGCCGTCGGCGGTCGGCACGAACAGCTTGGCCGGGCAGGCCACCACGCAGTCCCGGGTGCTGCACTCGGCGCAGACGGCCCCGTCGACGACGATGTGAGGCTTCTCGCTCACGTCGAAGCGAGTCGTCCCGATCAGCTCGTCGAACCCCAGCTCCGGCCACTGCTCATCCCGGGTTCGGCTCGCAGCCAAGCTGCTCGCCTCACCTGGCCGAGCTCGCCGCCGCCTCTCCGCAGCGGCGCTCGCCCACCTCGAGAGCTCGCGCAAGCTCATCCGAACGTCCTCCACGCGGTCAGGGTGTCGCGCAGGAGATCGCGGCGGCGCACGCCGGCGCGCTTGCGCTCGCGGGCGAGGATCCGCCGCAGGCCGGGCTTTGGGGCAGGGTTGTCGACGCGGAACATCGACTCGACGACGTCGGCGACCATCTGTGGATAGAGGTGCTGGACGCGATCCGACAGCACCAGCTGCGGCGCCCGGCGCAACTTGCGGTGGTCGCGCAGCACGAACGTGGCGCCGAGCCGCCGCTCGTACCCGGCCAGACCGGCGCGCGACACATCACCGGCGCGCAATGCCTCGATCGCCGTCTCGCCTGCGGCGATCCCGCTGGCCAGGGCGAAGTTGACGCCCTCCAGCCAGATCCCGGCGGCCAGGCACAGCGCCGCGGCGTCGCCGGCCACGAGCATCCCGTCGCCGGTCATCCGCGGCATCATCGCCAGTCCGGCCTCGGGGATGATGTGGGCGGAGTACTCCTTCATCTCACCTCCCTCGACGAGCGGGGCGATCGCCGGGTGGGCCTTGAGGCGGGCGATGATCTCCTCTGGCCGCCGCGGTTGCGCCGCCAGCGCGGTCAGCTTGAGCACGACGCCGACAGCGACGGTGTCGAGGTTGGTGTAGACGAACGCCCCGCCGTTCACGCCGCTGGTGCCGCCGACGATCTCGATGTCGACGCCCTCGCGGTCGCGGACGTTGAAGCGCTCGTCGATGACCTCCTTGGGCAGCCCGATCGACTCCTTGACGCCGAGCGTGTAGTGGTGGGCGTCGACGGCGCCGTAGAGCCCGGCCTCCTTGGCGCAGAAGCTGTTGACGCCGTCGCAGGCGATGACCAGCCGCGCCCGGACGTCGCCGTCGGGGCGATCGGTGCGCACGCCGGTGACGGCGCCCCCGGCGTCGCGCAGCAGCCCCACGACGGTCGTCGAGGTCAGCAACTCGGCCCCGTCGGCGGCGGCCTTCCCGGCCAGCCAGTGGTCGAAGTCGGGACGGTATGCGGTCGCCCCGTTGTACGGCGGCTGCCCCCACGCCGCGGTGCGGAAGTCGATGGTCATCGCCTGGGTGGGCGTGAGGACCATCGTCGAGCGGCGGGTGACCCAGCGCTGGATCGGCGCCTCCTCCCACCACCGCGGGTGGAGGCCGTCGAGGATGCGCGGGTAGACGACGCCGCCGTACATGTTCTTGCTGCCGGCGAACGGTCCCCGCTCGAGCAGCAGGACGTCGTGCCCGGCGCGGGCCAGCACGGTGGCGGCGCACGAGCCGGCCGGCCCGGCGCCGACCACGACCACGTCGAAGTCGGGCTCACCCATCGAGGCGCGCCTCAAGCTCGTCGAGCACGGCGTTGGCGTCGGCGACGATCGCCAGGTCGGCCATCTGCATCATCGGGCAGTGGGGGTCGGTGTTGACGCTGACGATGTGGGCCGGGGTGCCGAGCCCGGCCGTGTGCTGCACGGCCCCGCTGATGCCGAAGGCGACGTAGAGGTCGGGGTCGACGACGACGCCGGTGGTGCCGATCTGGCGCTGGTGGTCGACCCACCCGCGGTCGGTGATCACCCGGGTCGCCCCCATCGATGCGCCGAGGGCGGCGGCGATCTCGGTGAGCTGGCGGAAGCGGGCGGCGCCGTCGAGTCCGGCACCTCCGCCGAGGATGCGAGAGGACTCGGCGAGGTCCATCGTCGCCACGTCCGGCGGCAGCAACTCGACGAGCGTGGCGTCGGTGCCCCGCCCGACGACGGGCGCGTCTACGGGCGTCAACGTTGGCGCGACGCCGTCGGGCCCGCCGTCCAGCCCGCTCACGCCCGGTTGCAGGGTCGCCACGATTGGCTCGCGGACCGCCACCGTGCGGAGCTCGCGGCCGCGAGCGAGCCGGACCCGCTCGGCGGTCACGGACATCGCGCCAGCCAGCAGACGTCGCCCGAGACGGCGGGCCAGGCGCGGCGCGAGATCGCGCCCGTCGGGCGACCCGGGAAGCACGACGACGGTGTCGTCGACGAGCGGGGCGAGGGCACGGGACCACCGGTCCGGCGCGTAGTCGCCGAGCCCGACGGCGCGCACCTCGGTGGCGACGCCGGCCAACCCGGCGGTCACGTCGGCGCTCAAACCCGAGCCGGCGAGGATCGCCCGACCGCCGCACTCGGCGATCGTCTCGGCGGCGCCGGCCGGCAACACGCCGTCACGCACCGGGACCACCGCGAGCACCCGGTCAGGGTAGGCGGCGCCGCCTCGCCGGCGGAATCCATCGCCTACGCGTCGGCAGTCTCCCGCGAGCCCGACCGCTTGGCCCGGACGTGGCGCACCAGCTCGATCACCAGCGTGATCGACACCGCGGCGAGGAAGGCGAGGATGAAGGCGATCGTGTGGTTGTCCTCGAACCGCTTCCCAAAGATGGCACCGAGGCCAGCGGCGTAGCTCGCCCAGATCAGCGCGGCCACGGCGATCCACGACGCGAACCACACCCATCGCTGCTGCGTGATGCCCGACGTCACCGTCAGCGCGGTGCGCCCGCCGGGGATGAATCGGGCAGTGATCAGCAGTAGCCCGCCGCGCTTCTCGATCTGGTCGTGGGCCCAGCTCAGGCGCTTCCTCGTCTTCGGCCTCGACTCGGCGCGCCGCTCGATCCACGGCGCGAATCGGCGGCCGATCAGGTAGGCGCAGTTGTCGCCCAGGAAGGCGCCGACTGCGCCGGCCCCGATGACCAACAAGAGGTTCTGGTCGCCGGCCCCCGCGGCGACCCCACCGAGGATCACCGCCGTCTCGCTCGGGACGACCGGGATCACCGAGTCGAGGAAGGCGATGCCGACGATCACGAACAGGAACCACCGCTCCGCCGACACGTCCTCGAGCCAGCTCGTGATGTCGGTGAGGATGTTGGCCAGCATCGTGGCAGGCGAGGCTACCGACGGTCGCTGTCACATTCCGGGGCCGTCAGGTGTCGACCTGTCATGAAAGCGATCAGAATCTCAGCCCCGATCGGCATCGACGGTCTCGTGTACGAGGACGCCCCCGATCCCACGCCCGCCATCGGCGACGTCCTCGTCAAGGTCCACGCCTGCGGGTTCACCGCCAGCGAGCTGTACTGGCCGCTGTACACCGACCGCGCCGGGCGCGATCGCACCCCGCTGATCCCCGGCCACGAGTTCTCCGGCATCGTCGTCGGGCTCGGCTACGGCACCGCCGGCGTGGCCGTCGGTGACGAGGTCTACGGCCTGATCGACGGCTACCGCGACGGCGCGGCAGCCGAGCTGATCGCGATCGAGGCGCGGGACGTCGCACCGGCGCCGACGACGATCGATCACCTCGAGGCGGCGTCGCTGCCGCAGGCCGGGCTGACCTCGTGGCAAGCGCTGTTCGACCACGGCCGCTTGCGGCCCGGGCAGACGGCGATCGTCCACGGCGCCGCCGGCGCGGTGGGATCGATCGCCGTGCAGTTAGCGGCGGCGAAGGGCGTGCGGGTGATCGGCACCGGCCGGGCGGCGGTGCGATCCCGCGTGCTCGACCTCGGCGCTGCCGACTTCGTCGACCTCGAGCAGGCCGACTGGCCCGATGCGGTCGAGCCGGTCGACGTCGTCTTCGACACGATCGGTGGCGACGTGCTCGCCCGGTCCGCCGGCCTCGTGCGGCCCGGAGGGGCGCTCGTCTCGGTGGCCGAACCACCGCCCGCCGACCGTGACGACATCCGTGCCGTCTTCTTCATCCGCGACCCGAGCGGCGCCCAGCTCGCCGAGCTCGCCGCGCTCGTCGACGCCGGCACGATCCGCCCGCAGGTCGGCGCCGTCTACCCGCTGGCCGAAGCCCGCCAGGCGTTCACCGCCAAGTCGCAGGGAGGGATCCCCGGCCGGGTCCTGCTCCAGCCCTGACTCAGACCGCCGCGCCCGCCCGCTCGCCCTCGATCACCGCGGCATGAGCGCGGCGGGGAGCGACGCAGTCACCCACCCGCTCGGCGGCGATGCCGGCGGCGCGCAGGTCGAGGTAGAGCTGCTCGGCCGGGTTGGCCGGGACGGCGAGCACGACCCAGTTGGGGACCCGCTCGACGTTGGTCCCCGTCGGGTGGTGGAGCAGGATGAGCGTGCTGCCGTCGAAGCCCATCGGCACCAGGTCCGTGGACTGCACGATCCCCTTGGCCGTCGCTCGGATCCACCACTGCTCCATGTCGAGGGTGATGCCGAGGTCCTGGCCGACGACCATCCCGGGGGTGACGACCTCGACCCGGCAGCCGCGGTCGGCGAGCAGCTCGGCGACCGAGGTGGCATGGTGGAAGCCGATCTCGTCGATCAGCACGACGTCGCCGGCGGGGGTGGCGTCGCCGGCGAGCACGTCGCGCACGTCGCAGGCGTTGGTGACGTCCGGGCCGACCCACCAAGGGCGGTTGGCGACGGCGCCGGTGGCGACGACGACATGGTCGGGGCGGCGCTCGCCCACCAGGTCGACCGTCGCCTCGACGCCGTACTCGAACCGCACGCCGAGGCGGCGACACTCCGTGACCTGGTTGCGGATCATGTCGCCGAGCTCGGCGCGGTTGGGCACGCTCGCCGCCAGCCGCACCTGGCCGCCCGGTTCGGCCTGGCGCTCAAGCACGGTCACCTCGTGACCGGCGCGGGCGGCGGCGATCGCCGCCTGGAGACCCCCCGGCCCCGCCCCGATCACGAGGACTCGGCGATTCTGTCCTTCAACACCGGCCCGATCGGGCCGATCTCGAAGGACAGTTCGGGCGAGTCGGGATTCGCGGCCGGTGTGCGGGTTCTCGATGCACCCGAGCCAGCGGTTGAGGCCCATCCGCCCGACGCACTCCTGGTTGCACGACAGGCACAGGCGGATGTCCTCGGTCGCCCCGGCCCTGGACTTGGCGGCGAAATCGGGGTCGGCGATCTGGCCGCGCACCACGCCGACGAGGTCACAGTGGCCCTCGGCGAGCGCTCGCTCGGCCTGCAGTGGGTCCTTGAACCTGCCCACGCCGACGACCGGCAGCTCGACTGCCTTGCGGATCGCCGACGGGATGAACATCGCGTAGCCCGGCGGCACGTGCATCGACGCCTCGATCATGAACAGCGTCGCCGTCGCCACGCCGATCGACGTGTTGATGTAGTCGACATGGCCGCTGGCCTCGACCATCCGAGACACGTCGACGGCCTCGTCGATCGTCGTCCCGCCGTCGATCAGTTCGTCGCCGCACAGGCGCACGCCGAGGGCGAGGCGGTTGCCGATCACACGGCGCACCGCGGCCACGATCTCCAACAGCAGCCGGGCCCGGTTGGCGAGCGGGCCGCCATAGCCGTCCGTGCGCCGGTTGGTCGCCGGCGACAGGAAGCCGCGCACAATCGACGAGTGGCTGCACTGCAGCTCGATCCCGTCGAAGCCGCCCTCGGCGCAGTGCTCGGCGACGGTCGCGTAGCCGGCGACGATCTCGTCGATCTCCTCGGTCGTGGCCGCCTTGGGCACCTCGCGGAACAGGGGGTCGGCCACCGGTGACGGCGCCCACACCGGCAGCCGGGTGTACATCGACGAGGCCTGACCGCCGTTGTGGTTGATCTGGGCGAACACCGGCACCCGGTGGCGGTGCACGGCCTCGGTGATCCGCCGGTAGCCGGGGATGACGTCGCGGTGGAAGCCGTGGATCAGCTTCTCATAGGGCCAATCGGTCGGGTGGGTCGAGTGCTCCTCGGTGATGATCAGGCCGGAACCGCCGGCGGCCCGGGCGGCGTAGTAGGCGGCGTGCTGCTCCGTCGGTTTGCCATCCCGCGCGTAGTTGGTCAAGTGGGCGGAGAACACGATCCGGTTGCGGACCGTCACCGGCCCGACATCGAGCGGGCTCCACAGGTAGCGGTAGGCCACGCCCCGACCCTACGCAAGGTGGGCGAGCGCCGCTGCGAAGCGGCGGTGGCGAAGCTCGGAGGAGAGGGGAGCTGCTTGGCTGCGAGTCGAGCCCGTGTGTGGAGGTGGGCGAGCGCCGCTGCGAAGCGGCGGCGGCGAGCTCGGAGGTGAGACGAGCTGCTTGGCTGCGAGCCGAGCCCGAGTGTGGAGGTGGGCGAGCGCCGCTGCGAAGCGGCGGCGGCGAGCTCGGAGGAGAGGCGAGCTGCTTGGCTGCGAGCCGAGCCCGAGTGTGGAGGTGGGCGAGCGCCGCTGCGAAGCGGCGGCGGCGAGCTCGGAGGTGAGACGAGCTGCTTGGCTGCGAGCCGAGCCCGAGTGTGGAGGTGGGCGAGCGCCGCTGCGAAGCGGCGGCGGCGAGCTCGGAGGAGAGGCGAGCTGCTTGGCTGCGAGTCGAGCCCGAGTGTGGAGGTGGGCGAGCGCCGCTGCGAAGCGGCGGTGGCGAGCTCGGAGGAGAGGCGAGCTGCTTGGCTGCGAGCCGAGCCCGAGTGTGGAGGTGGGCGAGCGCCGCTGCGAAGCGGCGGCGGCGAGCTCGGAGGAGAGGCGAGCTGCTTGGCTGCGAGTCGAGCCCGAGTGTGGAGGTGGGCGAGCGCCGCTGCGAAGCGGCGGTGGCGAGCTCGGAGGAGAGGCGAGCTGCTTGGCTGCGAGTCGAGCCCGAGTGTGGAGGTGGGCGAGCGCCGCTGCGAAGCGGCGGTGGCGAGCTCGGAGGAGAGGCGAGCTGCTTGGCTGCGAGCCGAGCCCGAGCATGGGCGAACCCCGGGAACCCCGTGATCTGGGCAAAGGGGTTCCCGACGGTCGACTCGATCTGTACCGTCGACGACGCTCACAGGCGGAAAGGCTGAAGAAGATGGCCAGAGGGAAGCTCATCATCGGTGCCGCGCTGACCGCGGCCGCGCTCTACGGGGGCTCGGTCGCCGCCGGCGACTACCCACCGGACGCGCCTCCGCCGAGCACGCTCGTCGCCGCCGCCAGCAGCACGAGCGGCACGGCCGACGGGCCGAGCCAGCTGGCCACCACGGGCAACTCGGACTCCGCCCTCATCCTCGAGATCGGTGGCGCGGCGGTGCTCGCCGGCGCCGGCCTGGTGGTCGTCGCTCGTCGTCGGCGCCGTGTCGCGCCGACCTGATACCCGTGCCGGCAGGCGGCCGGGGCACCTTCTCGAGGACGACCTGCTGACCGTCGTCGTCGCCCTCATCGCCGGGCTCGTCGCGGCGACGGGACCCGCGGCACCGACGGGTCACCCGGTCACCGACGCGATCCTGCTCGGCGCGGGCACTGCGCTGATCGTCCTCATCGGCGCCCTCGCCCCGTGGTGGGCGGCCACCGTCGTGGCCGGCGCCGCCCTCGCCATCGCCCTCGACCCGCTGTTGATCGCGCTCGCTGTGATCGCCCTCGCCGCGGCGTTGTGGACGGGCACGACCACTGGTTCGGCTCGCGTCGTGGTCGCCGCCTCGCTCGCCATCTCCTTCAACGTCTTCGCCCGCGCCGAGCTCGGCGGCCCGTTCGGCACCACCGCGATCGTCGCCCTCGCGGCCGGCGTCGTCGTCTTCGTCACCGGGATCCGCCGGCGTTCGAAGCGGGTGCGCCGCCTCGCTTGGGGAGGGGCGTTCGCCGCCGTGCTGTTCGCCGGCGCCGCCACCGCCGGGTTCGCCTACGCCGCGCTGCAGTCGCGCCACGACCTCGCCAGCGGGCTCAACACGGCCGAGCTCGGCGTCGCCGCTCTCGAGGACGGGCGCTTCGACGACGCCGCCGACTGGTTCCGCCAGGCCACGGACTACCTTGAACGGGCCAACGACCACCTCGACCAACCGTGGGCTCGTGCCGCCGCCGTCGTGCCCATCACCGCGCGGTACCAGTCGGCGGTGTCGGACATGAGCCACGTCGGCGCCGACGGCGCGGCGATCGTCACCGACGCGCTGCACGAGATCGACGTCGACCGGCTGCGTCCGCAGCAGGGCCGCTTCGACCTCGAGGCGCTGGCCGAGCTGTCAGTGCCGCTGACCCGTGTGCGTGACGCGTTGGTGCGGTTGCAGCAGACGTCCCACGACGTCCGCTCGCCGTGGCTGGTGCACCGCGCCACGTTCGAGCTCGACGACTTCGACGCCAGTGTCGCCGAGCACCTGCCGGCGCTCGAGAACGCCCTGCAGGCGATCAAGCTGGCGCCGTCGATGCTCGGCGCCGACGGCCACCGCACCTACCTGTTGCTGTTCACGACCCCGTCGGAGAGCCGGTCGCTCGGTGGCTTCATCGGCAGCTACGCCGAGCTCACCATCACCGACGGCCAGATCGCGCTCGGCGACGTCGGCCGGGCCCAGGACCTCGATGCCGCCGCGCTCGCCGCCGGCGCCCGCATCCACGGCCATCCCGAGTTCGTCCAGCAGTTCGGACGCTTCGGGTACGGCACCGACGGCAACGGCGCCGTCGGCGACGCCGCCTTCCGCAACCTCGCCCTCGCCGCCGACTACCCGACGGTGGCCGGGATCGCCGCCGACCTCTACGCCCAGACCAGCGGACATCACGTCGACGGCGTGATCACGATGGACCCCTTCGTCGTCGCCACCCTGTTGCGCTACACCGGGCCGGTCCACCTGCAGACGCTGAACCAGGACGTCTCGGCGGACAACGCCGTTCAGTTCCTGCTGCGCGACCAGTACGTCGTCGGCGCCGCCGACAACGAGATCCGCGCCGACGGGCTGGCCGAGGCGGCGGCGCTGGCCTTCCAGGGGCTGATCGAAGGGAAGCTGCCCGAACCGATCACGCTGGCGCGCGACCTCGCTCCGCTGACCAGTGACCGGCGGCTCCTCGTGTGGAGTGCACAGCCCAAGGAGCAGGCGTTGCTGGAGACGGTCGGGATCGGTGGCAACATCCCGGCGCTTGACGGGGCCGACGGGTGGTCGTTCTCGGTGTCCAACACTGGCGGCAACAAGATCGACAGCTTCCTCCAGCGCAAGGCCGCCTACGCCGCCACCACCGATCCGAAGACGGGTGTCACCACTGGCACGGTGCGGATCGAGCTGACCAACACCGCCCCGGCCGACGGGCTCCCGAGCTACGTGATCGGCAACCGCGTCGGCAAGCCGAAGGGCACGAGCAGCCTGCTCGTGACGATCTACAGCCCGCTCGGCCTCGACCGCCTCACCGTGGACGGCACGGTCAGCGGCGTCACGCCCGGCACCGAGAACGGGTGGAACACCTACCGACTGGCCGTCGACATCCCGCCCGGCGCCACGGTTCGATTCGACGCGGCGCTCTCCGGCAACGTCGCCGACCCCACCAAGGTCGTGACCTGGACGCAACCGATGGCGACCGAGGTGGAGCCTCTGTAGAGGCATTCGAGTGCTTCAGCCCATGCGAGTGTTTCGCCCCGGGAGAATCGAGTCGTGGCACTCGGATCGGTCGAAACACTCGGATGGCCTACTTCTCGAAGTTGAGGGCGAGGCCGGGGCGCGGCCACTCCATCGAGTAGAGGAGGCCGCGGCCCGACGACGTGATGTACGCCGTCCGAAAGCCGTCGCCGCCGAAGCAAATGTTGGTCACGAACGGGTCGGGCTCCGGCACCTGGTACTGGTCGAGCAGCTCGCCGTCGGGTGAGATCACGCTCACCGCCCCGGTGACGAGCGTGGCGACGCACACGTTGCCGTCGCCGTCGACGGCCATCGAGTCGAGCAGCTGGTACCCGGGAAAGCTGTAGAGCAGCTCGCCGGGCAGGAACCCGGCGCGCGGCCCGAGCACGCCCGGCGAGGCGATGTCCCACGCCCACACCCGCCCGGTGATCGTCTCGGCGGCGTACAGCCGTGACCCATCGGGAGACAGCGCGCACCCGTTGGCGTGGTCGAGGCCGTACAGGATCTCGTTGATCGACGAGCCATCGGTCGTGGCGTAGTAGATCCCGGCCTTGTCCTGGTCACGGGCGCGGGACTTGCCGAGGTCGGTGAAGTAGAACCCGCCCTCGGCGTCGAACACGATGTCGTTGGGCCCTCGCAGCGGGTAGCCCGCGCACTCCGTGTACACGTCGACGACCTTGCCGCTGTCGATGTCGACGCGCTGGATGCGGCCGCCGATGTAGTCGGCCGGCTGCGGCCCCGGGGCGACGATGCCGTCGAGCTCGAACCACTCGAAGCCGCCGTTGTTGCAGACGTAGACCATCCCGTCGGGCCCGACGGCGGCGCCGTTCGGTCCGCCACCCGTGGTGGCCACCCGCTGTACCGTGCCGTCCGGGCTCACCGTGGCCAGCGTGCCCGTCTTGATCTCGACGACGAGCACTCGCCCGTCGCGCAACCAGATCGGCCCCTCGGGGAACTGCAACCCCTCGCCGATCAGCTTCATCTCCGTGCCCATCAGGCCCCTTCCCTGGCGTCGTCGGTCCGAACGTAGGTCGGCGTCGCCCGCCTCGTCGCAACCGGCGCACGCGCGCCAGCCTGAGCACATGGACAAGGACATCGACGTTCGCCACGACGGGCCCGTCGACATCATCACGATCGACCGCCCCGACGTCCGCAACGCTCTCCGGTTCCAGAGCTACGACGAGCTGGAGTCGGCGGTGCGCCAGTCGCGGGCGAGGGTGATCGTCATCACCGGCGCCGACCCGGCGTTCTGCTCCGGTGACGACGTGCGCGAGATCATGGGTGGCGGGGAGAAACGGGACAAGCCGGTCCAGGTGGCGCCCCGACTGACGCCCGCCGCCGACGCCATCCTGCACACCGACATCCCGGTGATCGCCGCCGTCAACGGCGCCGCCGTCGGGTGGGGGATGGAACTTGCGCTGATGGCCGACATCCGCATCGCGTCCGAGCGGGCCAAGTTCGGCGAGCTGTTCGTGCTGCGCGGGCTGTGCACCGACGTGTGCGGGATCGGCCGCCTGGCCCAGCTCGTCGGCCGCGACCAGGCCGCCCGACTGCTGTTCACGGGCGATGTCATCGGGGCCGACGAGGCGTTGCGGATCGGCCTGATCTCCGAGGTCGTGGCCCACGACGAGCTGCTGCCGACGGCGACCGCGCTGGCCCACAAGATCGCCGAGCGCCCGCCGCTGGCCGTCGCCAAGATCAAGGAGGGCATGCGCGCCGCCCTCGACCCCGACTGGACCGAGCTGGGGGCGTGGGTGTCGACGTCGCTGGCCGCCCTGTTCCAGACCGAGGACCACCGCGAAGGCGTGCGATCCTTCCTGGAGAAGCGCCCGCCGCAGTACGTCGGACGTTGACGATCACCCTTGACCCACGAGGAGCACCACATGCCGTACCAGTTCACCCCGCAGGGCGAGCAACTGCTGGCCGACGTCAAGCAGTTCATGGACGACCACATCTACCCGAACGAGGAGGAGTACCAGGAGCAGTACGAGGCGCTCGGCCACGAGGGCGATCCACCGATCCTCGACAAGCTGAAGGCCGCTGCCCGCGAGCGCGGCCTGTGGAACATGTTCCTGCCGCACCTGGCCCCGGACGCGCCCGGCACCAAGCTGTCCAACGTCGACTACGCGCCGATCTCCGAGGAGCTCGGCAAGGTCACGTTCAGCTCCGAGGTGTTCAACTGCGCCGCACCCGACACCGGGAACATGGAGATCCTCAACCTCTACGGGTCGGAGAAGGTGAAACGGGAGTGGCTGTCCCCGCTGCTGGAGGGCGAGATCCGCTCGGCGTTCTCGATGACCGAGCCGGCGGTGGCATCCTCCGACGCCACCAACATCGGGTTGCGCATCGAGCGCGACGGTGACGAGTACGTGCTCAACGGCATCAAGTGGTTCTCCTCCGGGGCGATGCGGCCCCGGTGCAAGGTGCTGATCGTCATGGGCAAGACCAACCCGGACGCCCCGCGCCACCTCCAGCAGTCGATGATCGCCGTCCCCAAGGACACGCCGGGCATCCGCGTCGGGCGGACCCCGCACGTCTTCGGCTACGACCACGCCGGCGGCCACCCCGAGCTGGTCTACGAGGACGCCCGGGTGCCCGTCGACAACCTGCTCGGCGAGGAGGGCGGCGGCTTCGCCATCTCCCAGGCCCGCCTCGGTCCCGGCCGCATCCACCACTGCATGCGCTCGATCGGCGTGGCCGAGCGAGCGCTCGGACTGATGGTCGACCGGGCGCTGTCACGCACCACGTTCGGGACGTCCGTGGCCCACAAGGGCCTGATCCAGGACTGGATCGCCGAGTCGCGCATCGCCATCGACATGGCCCGCGAGTACGTCATGCGCACCGCCCACCTGATGGACACCGTCGGCAACAAGGCCGCGGCGACGGAGATCTCGGGGATCAAGGTCGCCGTGCCACGAATGGCGATCGAGGTCATCGACCGCGCCATCCAGGTGCACGGCGCGGCGGGCGTCACCCAGTTCACGCCGCTCGCCGCGATGTACGCCTCGATGCGCACGTTGCGCATCGCCGACGGGCCCGACGAGGTGCACAAGATGACGATCGCCCGCCGCGAGATCCTTCGCCACGACCCGTCGTTCAAGATGAACCCGGTCGCCCCCGCGCCAGGCGTCAACGACGAGCCGCAGGCGTTCATGCGGCCGTAAGGATCAGGCCGCGTCGAGCGGCTCTGGGGCGTGGATGTCCTGGAGCGCGTCGTCGACGATGGCATCGGAGTGTCAGAGGGCGCGAAACCGCGCGTTCAGCACTCGGATGCTCTGTTGATCGCGTCCCGAGTCCGGATGGCCGCGGCGCGGGCGGCCTCGGCGAAGTCGTCGCCGCTCGACGCGTAGAGGATCGCTCGCGACGAGCTGCAGATCAGCCCCGTGCCCGCTCCGGTCGAGCCGGCGACGACGGATGCCTCGACGTCGCCGCCCTGGGCCCCGACGCCGGGGAGCAGGATCGGCAGATCGCCGACGATCGCCCGGGCCGCGGCGAGCTGGGCGGGGTAGGTCGCTCCGACGACGAGACCGGCGTCGCCGAGCCGGGACCAGCGATCGGCGACCATCGTGGCCACTCGCTCGAACAGCGGCATCCCGCCGACGTCGAGGTCCTGCAGCTCGGCGGCCCCTGGGTTGCTGGTGTGGCAGAGCGCGAGCACGCCGCCGGCGGCGAGGAACGGCGCCGCCGCGTCGGTGCCGAGGTAGGGGTTGACGGTGACGGCATCAGCGGCGTAGCGCTCGAACGCTTCGCGGGCGTACTGCTCGGCGGTGGTGCCGACGTCGCCGCGCTTGGCGTCGAGCACGAGCACCACGTCGGGGTACCGCTCCCGGATGTAGCGGCACACCCGCTCCAGTTGGGGCTCGGCGCGTTGCGCGGCGAAGTGGGCGAACTGCGGCTTGAACGCGCAGACGAGGTCGGCGGTGGCATCGACGATCGCCGTGCAGAAGCGCTCGATGGCGTCGGGCGAGCCGTCGATCGGCTCCGGGAACGAGGCTGAATCGGGATCGAGCCCGACGCACAGCATCGACCCGGACGTGGACCACGCCTTGGCGAGGCGCCGGTGGAACCCCATCGCCCCGGCCGGATCAGCCGCTCACCCCTCGACGGTGATCGCGCCCGTGGGGCAGAGGTCGGCGGCGTCGGTGACCTTCGGTCGCAGCTCCTCCGGCGGCTCCTCCTGGAGCACGTAGAGGAACCCATCACTGCGTACCTCGAAGACCTCCGGGCACACCTGCATGCAGCTACCGGTCGATGCGCAGACGTCGTAGTCGACGGTGACCTTCACGATGTCGGACCTCCTGGCCTCATCCGGAGTTCTTGGCGGCACGGTAGCCGTCTGCTTCGGCCGTTGCTGCGTCGACGTAGCACCGCTCGGGCTTCGTGCGTTCGTAGAACTGGGTGCCGGGCAGGTGATAGATGCCCGAGCTCACCTTCGCCTTCACCGGGTGCGACAGCGGGCAGGTCCCGTCCTCCGGCGGCACCCACCTGGCGGCGGCCGGGTCGGTGTCGAGCAGCCCGACGGCGGCGACCGGGATGTCGGCGACGACCGGTGCGTCGCGGGTCGGCGGGGTGACGTGCGGGGCGCCCGGCTCGGCGGCCAGATCCCCGACCGCGGCGACCGGCGCCTCGCCGACCTGGAGCGGCGGCCACGTCGCTGGCGGCCCGAGCACCTGGCGGGCGTCACGCGCCGCCTTGACTCGACGCAGGGCCAGCACGACGACGACGATCCCGCCAAGGATCATCAGGCGCTTGATCCGACGCAACTGCTTCCGCACGACGCGCGAGAGTAGGCTCTTACCTCCCCTGGCGCTCCAGGGCGCCGAGGACCGCCTTCAGCCCGGCGGTCGTGATGTCGGGGTCGATGCCGATGCCCCACCGCGTCTCGCCGGAGCCCTCGCCGTCGGTGGCGGCGATCGTCTCGACATAGGCCGCCGCGGTCGCCTCGGCGCCGCGGCCGATGGCGTGCTCGGCGTAGTCGACGACGTCGAGGTCGATCTCGAACGCCTCGCGCAGGCCGCGCACGAACGCCGAGATCGGACCGCTGCCCTCGCCCACGACGGTGCGGTGCGAGCCGTCGACGAGGACCTGCGCGGTGACCCTCGCCGTGCCCTCGCGGGTGTGCAGCTCGTGGCCGACGAGCTCGTACCGGGGCGCCGCTGGGAGGTACTCCTCCTGGAACGCCTCCCACATCACCACCGGGCTGATCTCGGTGCCGGAGTCCTCGGTGATGTGCTGGATCGTCTTGGAGAACTCGATCTGCATCCGCCGCGGCAGGTCGAAGCCGTGCTCGGCCTTCATCACGTAGGCCACGCCGCCCTTGCCGGACTGGCTGTTGACCCGGATCACGGCCTCGTACGTGCGCCCGACGTGCTTGGGGTCGATCGGCAGGTATGGCACGCCCCACGTCTCGTAGTCGGCGGGGAGCGCCTCGAAGCCCTTCTTGATCGCGTCCTGGTGGCTGCCGCTGAACGACGTGTAGACGAGGTCGCCGGCGTACGGGTGGCGGGGGTGGACCGGCAACCGGTTGCAGTACTCGGCGACCCGGCGCAGGGCGTCGATGTCGGTGATGTCGAGCTCGGGGTCGACGCCGTTGGCGAACAAGTTCATCGCCACGTTGACGAGGTCGAGGTTGCCGGTGCGCTCGCCGTTGCCGAACAGCGTCCCCTCGACCCGGTCGGCACCGGCCATGATCCCGAACTCGGCGGCGGCGGTGGCGCAGCCGCGGTCGTTGTGCGGGTGGAGGCTGAGCACGATCGAGTCACGGCGCTTGATCGTGCGGTGGAACCACTCGATCACGTCGCCGTAGACGTTGGGGGAGTAGCACTCGACCGTCGCCGGGAGGTTGAGGATGATCGGCCGCTCCGGCGTCGGCTCGACGACGTCCATCACCGCCTCGCAGATCTCGATGGCGAACTCGGGCTCGGTGAGGGTGAAGCTCTCCGGCGAGTACTCGTAGCGGATCGCCGAGTTGGGGTGCTGCTGCTCCAGCTTGCGGCAGAGCTTGGCGGCGTTGACGGCGATGTCGACGATGCCGTCCTTGTCGACGCCGAACACAACCTCGCGCTGCAGCGGGTTGGTCGAGTTGTAGAAGTGCATGATCACCCGTGGGGCGTGCGTGATGCACTCGTAGGTGCGCTCGATCAGCTCCTGGCGGCACTGCACGAGGACCTGGATCGTGACGTCGTCGGGGATCAGGTCCTCCTCGATGAGCTGGCGGATGAAATCGAAGTCGGGCTGGCTGGCGGCGGGGAAGCCGACCTCGATCTCCTTGAAGCCCATGTTGACGAGGGCGTCGAACATCCGCCGCTTGCGCGGTCGGGTCCATCGGGTCGATCAGCGCCTGGTTGCCGTCGCGCAGGTCGACCGAGCACCACAGCGGGGCCGTGTCGATGACCTTGTCCGGCCAGGTGCGGTCGGTGAGGCGGATCGGGATGAACGGGCGGTACTTGCCGAAGGGCATCGGCTTCGGGGTCACGTTGGCGGGAGGCATCTGCGGGCTCCTGGGTTCACGCTGGCGGGGTCGAGGACGTCGAAAAATGAAGAACCCCCCGGCCGGGAGGCTGGGGGGCGGGCGAACGCGCGATGAGAGACGCTCGCCCTACGTAAGCAGGAGGAGGTCGCGCCGGGTCACGAAGGACGAGGGTACACGCTGGGCCCCGGGCGTACAACGGGAAGATGGGTGCGGGCCGGGACGCCGGGCGGAAACGTCCCGGCCCGCAGAGCTGTCAGCGCTGTCAGCGGATCGCCCGGCGGCGGCTCAGCGCCCGAGTCAGCGTGCCGAACCCGGCGACGGCGGTCGCCAGCGCGAGCGGGGCGGCCACCGCGGCGCCGGTGGTCGGGAGGTCGGACCCAAACGCCGCGAGCAGTTGTTCAAGGGCGTTGCCGCGGACGCTCGAGGCGACGATCCCCTGTCTGCCCGAGGCGTCGGTCGAGGAGGCGGGGGCTCCGGGCGCGCCCGAGCCCGCAGAGGTTGAGCCGGCGGGCGTGGTCGCGTCGAGGGGTGCAGACGGGTCGGCCGGCGAGGCGGCGTCGAGAACCGCGCAGGTCGAGGTGGCCGCACCGAGCACGCCGGCGCTGTTGCCGCACGCCGTCACCGGGGTGTTCACCGAGACCGCCGGCCCGTCGCTCGTCGACCCGGTGCTGGTCGTGGCGGCACTGGGCGAGCATGCCGCCGTGGCCGAACCGGCCACGGCGACGGTCGTGCCGCACGCGGTGATCGGCGCATCGACGACGGCGAGGGAGCTGCCGTCGGACGCGCTCGGGTTCGCCGCCGGCGAGCACGACGAAGTGGTGTCGCCGGCGACGCTCGCGCTGGTGCCGCACGCCGTGACGGGGGCCCAGATGTCGGCGAGGCGCAAGGTGCCGAACAGGAGGCCGGAGTCGGGTGCGCTCGCTGCCGGTGAGCAGGACCCGGCGGCGTCTCCGGCGACACCGACACTGTTGCCGCACACGGTGACGGGCGCGTCGGCGTTGATCGGCGCGCTGCCATCGGTGCTCGCGGCCGGGGCGGGGTCGCAGCTCGCCGTTGCGTCGCCGAGGCCACCGGCGCTGTTGCCGCAGACCGTCACCGGTGCGGCGACGTCGGCCAGCTGTGGCGCCTCGTCGGCGCCCGACGGCGATGGCGATGGCGATGACGTCGCGTCGACCGTGACGGCGTTGTCGCTCACCTGCACCGGCGCCTGCACCTCGGCGACGGTCGGCGTCGCCGTCGGCGATACCGGCGTGCCGACGGAGACGGTGTTGTCGGCGATCGTGATCGGCGCGTCGACACCGACCAGCCCGCCGCCGCTGTCGAGGGGCGCAGCGACGGCGATGGCCGGGACGAACAGCACCGCTGCGGTCGACGCGAGGACGACGGCCGCAGTGCTGGGAGTGAGCGGGCAGACGGTCGAGCGGCGCACGGGCATGCCTCCTGGGGACGGTGCTGGACGGAGCTGCACGGAGCAGTCACCGATCCACAGACGCCGCCGCGCCGATCATGACGCGACTTCTGAAGAAATCTCCGCTCGGCCGTGAGAGAAGCGGCGGCGGCGAGCCGGGTAGGCGAGGCGAGCAGCGTGGCTGCGACCCGAGCCCGAGTCGTTCAGCCGCCGAGCAGCGGCGGGACCGTCACCGGCACCGTGACGGGCACGGTGACCTCGGCGGACAGCCCGCCGGCCCCCACCCCAACCGACGCCTGGACCGGTCCGGCCGACAGCGACGCCGTCAGGCCCTGGTCGATGCCGACATCCGCCGACACCGGTCCGAGCGACGGGACCGGCCCCACCGCCGGCGTCGGGGGCAGCTGCGCTTGGACGTGCACCGGCGGCAGTTGGTCGAGCGCCTCGCCGACGACGGGCGCGATCGTCGGCGGCGCAGGCGGTGTCGCCACCGCGACGGTGGTGGCCGGCGCGGGCACCTGCGGCGGGGCTGCTGACACCGGGATCTGCGGTGTCACCTCGGGCGTCACCGGATCCCGGGAGCCGACGGCGGGGGTCGTCGGCGCCGGCGCCTCGTGCGTCACGGCCACCCCTGGCTCGACCACCGACGGCCATGGCGCCGCCGGCTCCGCGTCGACCACCGGCTGCACGGGTTGGGTCACGAGCTGGCGCTGCGGTTCGGGGGCGACGACCGCCACGAGCACCAACGCCACCGACGCCGTGACCGCCGGCCCCGACCCGGCCAGCCACGCCGCCAGCCTCGCCAGCACGCCCACGCGCACCGGGCGGCTGGCGACGACCGGGGCGAGGGCGGCGAGATGACCGCTGCGCAGGCGGCGGTTGACGATCGCCAACTGCTCCTCGGCCTCGACGCAGGCCGAGCACGTCGCGGTGTGGGCGGCGACGAGGCGACGTTCCCGCGCGCTGGCGGTGCCCCGCACGACCTCGGCGAGGAACTGCCGCGACGCCGCGCACTCGCTCGGCACCGGTCCCGCGGTCATCGGCAGGTGCGCGTCCAGGTAGCGCTCGCCGAACGCCCGCCGGGCCCGCACCGCGAGCTGGGCGACGGCCGCCGCCGTCGAGCCGGTGCTCGCGGCGATGTCGGCGTGCGAGCGGCTCTCGACCTCGGTGGACCACAGCACGTCGCGCAGGTGCGCCGGCAGCGAGCTGAACACTTGCTGCACGAGGTCGTCCTCGGCCCGCTCGTCGATGTCGTCGTGGCCCCGCCCGGCGGCCAGCTTGATCACGTTGTCGCCGCCGGGCCGCTGGCGCCCACCGCGCCGCCACGACCGCTGGCATTCGCGCCGCACCGACCTGAGGACGTACGGCCGGACGTCGTCGGTGGGACCGTGGCCCTTGCGGATGGCGGCGAGGGTGGCGGCGAACACCTCGGCGACGACGTCGTCGGCGTCGCTGCGATCGGCGAGCAGGCTGCGGGCGAGGCGTCGGGCCGCACCGAGATGGCGTTCGTACAACAGCCCGAAGGCGGCCGTGTCACCGTCGCGGACGCGCTGGAGGACCACCGCTTCCGAGGACGCACGCGTGTGATCGAGGAGGCTCATCGCGTCCAGCTGCCCAGACAGCACCGTCCGCCGGTGGTTCCCGCCACGCCGACAACCAACAACCGTGTCGTCCCGCATGCGTCCCGTCCCGTCGGCCGCTCCGGCTCGGGTCCGGAGGGGGACGGCATCACCCCAGCTAGCCTGGGGTGCACCATGACAGAAGCGTTCGAACGGCGGGGCGCTCCCCGCCGCCGGCGGCGACCGCGCCGCCCTGCCTCCCACGAGCGACCGTTCCAGACCGACGGGGCCACCGCCCTCACGACGATCACGGTCCTCCCGCCGGTCGAGCCGCCGACGGGCTTCGCCGACCTCGGCGTGCCGCCACGCATCGACGACGGCCTCGCCGCCGCCGGGTTCGCCCACCCGTTCAAGATCCAGACGGAAGCGATTCCGGTCGCGATGGCCGGCCGCGACGTGTGCGGCCGCGCTCGCACCGGCTCCGGCAAGACGCTCGCCTTCGGTGTGCCGATGCTGAGCCGGATCGTGGACGAGGCCGAGCCGGCCTGCCCGCTCGGCTTGGTGCTCGTGCCCACTCGTGAGCTGGCGGTGCAGGTCGCCGAGGTGTTGGAGCCCGTCGCCGCCCACGCCGGCATGCACATCCTGGCGGTCTACGGCGGGGCCAGCCGGCCCTACCAGGTCGACGCGCTCCGGGAAGGGGTCGAGATCGTCGTCGCCACGCCGTTGCGGCTGATCGACCTGCTGAAGTCGGACGA
Organism: uncultured Acidimicrobiia bacterium; assembly: GCA_963841465.1. Lineage (GTDB taxonomy): Bacteria > Actinomycetota > Acidimicrobiia > Acidimicrobiales > Ilumatobacteraceae > JALZMG01. The sequence goes on from CAWJCQ010000003.1 coordinate 889,557, forward strand.
GATCTCACTCGCCGACGTCGACGTCGTCGTGCTCGACGAGGCCGACCGGATGGCCGACGACGGGTTCACCCCGCAGGTCGAGTGGATCCTCCGTCACTGCACCGGGCGGACCCAGACGATGCTGTTCTCGGCCACGCTCGACGGCGACGTCGGCCACCTGATCCGCCACTACCTGCGTGACCCGGTGGAAGTGGCGATCGACGCCGCCACCGACACGGTCGGCACGATGCACCACCTGTTCCTCGCCGTGCACCACATGGACAAGGCGCGGGTCGTGGCGTCGATCGCCAAGGGGTCACCGAAGGTGGCCGTGTTCTGCCAGACCAAGCGGCTCTGCGACCGAGTCGCCCAGTCGCTGGTCGAGCTCGGCGTCGACGCCCAAGCGATCCACGGCGATCTGCCGCAGATCTCGCGCGAGCGGGCGCTGCGCCGGTTCGCCGAGGGCAAGCTGGCCGTGCTCGTCGCCACCGACGTCGCCGCCCGCGGGCTCGACATCGACGACATCGGCGCGGTCCTCCACTACGACCCGCCGAAGGACGCCAAGGACTACCTCCACCGCTCCGGACGCACTGCTCGCGCTGGCCGCGACGGCTGGGCCGTCACGCTCGTCGAATACAACCAGCACACCCAGATGCGCATCCTCCAACGCACCTTGCGCCTGCCGCTGACCCCGCCGATCGAGGTGTTCAGCAACGACGTCCGCCTGCACGACCTGGCGTCGTTCGAGCATGACGCAGGCGCGTGAGGCCGGTTCGTTACAGTCGCCTGATGCGATTCCGGGGGCCGGGCGGCCGGGCGATCGCGGTGCTCGCGGGCGCGGCGGTGGTCGCCACGGCGTGCAGTGGGGGCTCGAATGACACGTTGAGCCCGATCGCTGGGGGGCCGACCGGTCCCACCACCACCGTCGTGGTGGCGCCGGGGTCCTCGGCCCTCACGGGCACGTCGGTCGATCCGGCCACGGCCGGCGCCGGCTACGTGCAGATCGACGTCCAGCTCTCGGCGAGCGGGATCAGCGAGACGATCAGCCTCGACCGTGCCACGGTGAGTCGTGACGCCCTCGATCCGGTGAGCCTCGACGCCACGTGCACGCCGCTCGACCACGGTGACACGTCGAAGGGCGTGGACGTCACTGTCGTCGACCTGCGCCGGCTCGGCCAGGGCGACAAGTTCGTGTCCGCCGTACTCCACGTCGACCCGGCGGAGTCGGGTGGCGAGCGCCGTGCCACGCTCCAGCTCGGCGGCGCCGACCAGGTCACCACGAGCTACACCGGCGAGGTCAAGCTGGCCGCTGGCGGGTGGGGCGGAAGCTTCCAGATGAACGACCCGGGCGGCAACCCTGTCACCGGCACCTTCGCCTGCGCCGACCAGGCCCCCCCACCGACCACCGTCCCCACCGACACCGACGCCGGCGAACCCGTCCCCGACACCCCCGCCCCGACCCCTCCGTCAAGCGGGTGAGCTGGCCGGCCGCATCCGCCAACTTTCCGGTGAGGCGGACGCATTCCGTCCGTCTGGCCGGAAAGTTGGCGGAAACGGTCAGCCGGTCGGCTCCAGCCAGGTCGGGCGGGTGGTCTCGTACTGGTCGATCTGGTCGGCGTGGCGGAGGGTGATGCCGACGTCGTCGAGTCCGCCGAGGTAGCGCTGCTGGGTCGCGGGATCCATCGGGAACGACTCCTCCAGCCCGATCGACGGCACCTCGACGAGCAGCCGCTCGACGTCGATCGTGATCTGCGTCGCCGGCTCGTCGTCGATCGCCGCCCAGATTCGGGCCACGACGTCCTCGCCGACGACCACCGGCACGAGCCCGTTCTTGGTGCAGTTGTTGCGGAAGATGTCCGAGAAGCTCGGGGCGATCACGGCGTCGAACCCGGCCTGCAGGATCGCCCACACCGCGTGCTCGCGTGACGAGCCGACACCGAACGCCGGCCCGGCGACGATCATCGACGCCCCGGCGTAGCGCTCGTCGTTGAGCACGAAGTCGCGGTCGTCGCGCCACGTCGCGAACAGGCCCTTCTCGAAGCCGGTGCGCTCGACCCGCTTGAGCCACTCGGCGGGGATGATCTGGTCGGTGTCGACGTCGGACCGCTTCAGCGGCAGCCCGGTGCCCGAGATGACGTGAACCGCCCTCACGCGAGGTCCTCCGGCGTGGTGAAGTGGCCGGCCACCGCGGTGGCGGCGGCGACGGCGGGGGACACCAGGTGGGTGCGCCCTCCTCGACCTTGGCGGCCCTCGAAGTTGCGGTTGCTCGTGCTCGCCGCCCGCTCGCCGGGCGTCAGCTTGTCGGGGTTCATTGCCAGGCACATCGAGCACCCCGGCTGACGCCAGTCGGCGCCGGCGGCGGCGAAGATGCGATCGAGGCCCTCCGCCTCGGCCTGCGCCTTCACGGCGTGACTGCCGGGCACCACCATGACCCGCTTGGCCGTCACATGGCGACCGTTCAGGACGGCAGCGGCGGCCCGCAGGTCCTCGATCCGGCTGTTCGTGCACGACCCGATGAACACGGTGTCGATCGGGATGTCGCGCATCGCCGTGCCGGCGGTGAGGCCCATGTACTCGAGCGCTCGGGACACGGTGTCGCGGGTCGTGGTGTCGGCGAAGTCGTCGGGCGACGGCACCGCGCCGTCGATTGACGTGACCTGGCCAGGGTTGGTGCCCCACGTGACCTGCGGGCGCAGCGTCGTGGCGTCGATCCGCACCTCCTTGTCCCAGGCCGCGCCGTCGTCGCTGCGCAACTCCCGCCAGGCGTCGAGCGCCGCCTCCCACGCCGCGCCCCGGGGGGCGTGGGCCCGGCCCTCGAGGTAGGCGAACGTCGTGTCGTCGGGGGCGACCAGTCCGGCCTTGGCGCCGGCCTCGATCGACATGTTGCACACCGTCATCCGCCCCTCCATCGACAGCCCGCGGATCGTCGACCCGCGGTACTCGATGACGTGGCCGATGCCTCCGCCGGTGCCGATCTGGCCGATCACGGCGAGGATCACGTCCTTCGCCGTGACGCCGGACGGCAGCTCGCCATCGACGTCGACGGCCATCCATTTCGGGCGCTGCTGGGGGAGCGTCTGGGTGGCCAGCACGTGCTCGACCTCGCTCGTGCCGATGCCGAAGGCGAGAGAGCCGAAGGCCCCGTTGGTGGCGGTGTGGCTGTCGCCGCAGACAATCGTCATGCCCGGCAGCGTGCGCCCCTGCTCCGGCCCGATGACGTGGACGATGCCCTGGCCCGGGTCGCCCATCGGGTACAGCGTGATCCCGAACTCGCTGGCATTCGCCCGCAGCACCTCGACCTGGCGGGCGGAGATCGGGTCGGCGATCGGCTGGTCGATGTGCTCGGTCGGGACGTTGTGGTCCTCGGTGGCGACGGTGAGCTCGGGCCGGCGCACCCGCCTCCCGCTGAGGCGGAGCCCGTCGAAGGCCTGCGGGCTGGTGACCTCGTGGACGAGGTGGAGGTCGATGTAGAGGAGGTCGGGCTCACCCGCGGCCGAGCGCACGAGGTGGCGCTCCCACACCTTCTCCGGCAGCGTTTGTGCGGTCATCCGTGTCTCACATCTTGGGATAGCGTTCTTGCCAAGTGGACAGCGTAACCAACGTCGGGGTGCTCGACAAGGCCGTCGTCGTGCTGCGCGCCCTCGAGCGCGACGGACCCAGCGGCCTCGCCGAGTTGCAGGCGTCGACCGGCCTGCCGCGGGCCACCGCCCACCGTCTCGCCGGTGCGCTGGAGCGCCACGGCCTCGTGCGCCGCGACGGCGCCGGGCGGTTCTGCCTCGGCCTGGCGCTGGTCGGCCTCGGGCATGCCGCCGCCACTGGCTTCCCCCTCGCCGACCTCGCCCGACCGGCACTCACCGCCCTTCGAGACACCACCGGCGAGAGTGTCCAGCTGTTCGTGGGCGAGGGCGACGGACGGCGCTGCGTCGTGTCGCTGCAATCGGCCCACGGGCTGCGCTGGATCGTGCCGGAGGGCGCGCTGCTCCCGCTGCACCTCGGGTCGGCGGGCCGGATCCTGTCAGGGCAGACCGGACCTGCGGGTTGGGTGGAGAGCGTCGAGGAGCGCGAGCCGGGCGTGGCGTCCGTGAGCGCGCCGGTGACGGACGGCGACCGGCTGCTCGCCGCCGTCAGCGTCAGCGGTCCGGTCGAGCGGCTGACCCGCCGGCCCGGCGCCCGCTACGGCGTCGCCATCGTGGCCGCGGCCCGGGCCGTGTCGGCGGCGGCCAACGGGTCCTGAACCGTCCCGCATCTGGGCGGGAATCGTCCCAGCGGGGCTTCTGGGCGGGATTCGTCCCGTCTCCCGGGACGAATCCCGCCCAGATCGAGGGCCGGCGTTGGTGGCAGCCTGGCGCGGTGCGCCTGCACTACCCGCCCGAGCTGCCGATCACGGCCCGCCACGACGATCTGCTGGCGGCGATCCGCGACCACCAGGTCGTCGTCGTCGCCGGCGAGACCGGCTCGGGCAAGAGCACCCAGCTGCCCAACTTGTGCCTCGAGCTCGGCCGCGGCGTGGCCGGCCTGATCGGCCACACCCAACCGCGGCGGGTCGCGGCGCGCACGATCGCCGAGCGCATCGCCACCGAACTGGGCACGACGATCGGCGGGGACGTCGCCTATTCGGTGCGCTTCGACGACCGGTTGCGCAAGGGGACGCTGGTGCGGGTGATGACCGACGGCATTCTGCTCGCCGAGCTCGCCCGCGACCGGGACCTCCGCCGCTACGACACGCTGATCATCGACGAGGCCCACGAGCGCGGCCTCAACACCGACTTCATCCTCGGCTACCTGCGCCAGCTGCTGCCGCGGCGGCCCGACCTCAAGGTCATCGTGACGTCGGCGACGATCGACACCGCCCGCTTTGCCGCCCACTTCGCGACCGGCGGCGTCGACGCGCCGGTGGTCGAGGTCACCGGGCGGACCTACCCGGTCGAGATCCGCTACCGCCCGTACGACGAGCACGGCGACCAGGTCCAGGCGATCAGCGATGCGGTGGACGAGCTCGCCGGGCTCGGCGACACGCTGGTGTTCCTGTCCGGCGAGCGGGAGATCCACGACACCGCCGACTTCCTCCGCCGCCGCCAGCTCCCGAACACCGAGGTCCTGCCGCTGTACGCCAGGCTGTCGGCGCCCGAGCAGCACCGCATCTTCGAGCCGCACCGGGGCCGGCGGATCGTGCTCAGCACGAACGTCGCCGAGACGTCAATCACCGTGCCCGGCGTGCGCACGGTCGTCGACGCCGGCACCGCCCGCATCTCCCGCTACAGCAGGCGGTTGAAGGTGCAACGACTTCCGATCGAGCCGGTGTCGCAGGCGTCGGCGAACCAGCGGGCCGGGCGCTGCGGGCGGATCGCGCCCGGCGTGTGCATCCGCCTCTACGCCGAGGAGGACTTCGAAGCCCGCCCCGAGTTCACCGAGCCCGAGATCCTGCGCACCAACCTGGCCAGCGTCATCCTCCAGATGACGGCGACCGGGCTCGGCGACGTCGCGTCGTTCCCCTTCGTCGAGCCGCCCGAGCACGCGTCGATCCGCGACGGCTACCTCCTGCTCGAGGAACTGGCGGCGATCGAGGACCTCGACGAGCACGGCCAGCGTCGGCTGACGCCGCTCGGGCGGCGGCTGGCCCGGCTGCCCGTCGACCCGCGCCTCGGCCGGATGATCCTCGCGTCCGAGCGCAACGTGTGCGTGCGCGAGGTGCTCGTGATCGCCGCAGCGCTGTCGATCCGCGACCCCCGTGAGCGCCCCGCCGACCAGCTCGACGCGGCCAACGCGGCGCACAAGCGGTTCGACATCGGGGGCAGCGACTTGCTGTCGATCGTCGCCTTGTGGGATCACCTGCGGGCCCAGCAGCGGGCGTTGTCGGACAACCAGTTCCGGCGCCTCTGCCGGACCGAGTTCCTCAACTACCTCCGGGTACGCGAGTGGCAGGACCTGTTCAGCCAGCTCCGCCAGGTCGCCGGCGACCTCGGCATCCGCCCGGCGCACGAGCCGGCGTCGCCCGAGCGCGTCCACCAGGCCGTGCTGGCCGGGCTGCTGTCGCACATCGGGATGCGCGATCGGGACAGCCGGGAGCTGAAGGGCGCCCGCGGGTCGACGTTCACGATCGCCCGCGGCTCGGTGCTCGTCAGGCGCCCGCCCCCCTGGGTGATGGCGGCCGAGCTCGTCGAGACCGACCGCATCTGGGCACGGCGGGTGGCGGCGATCGAGCCGGTTTGGGCGGAGCGCCTCGGCGAGCACCTCGTGCGCCGGTCGTACGGGGAGGCCCGCTGGGACGAGCAGCGGGCGGCGGCGGTCACGTCCGAGACCGTCACGCTGTACGGGCTGCCGATCGTCAGCGGGCGCACAGTGCCCGTCGACCGCATCGACCGCCGCTTGGCGCGGGAGATGTTCATCCGCCTCGCGCTCGTCGGCGGTCGGTGGTCGACGCACCACCCGTTCGTCGCTCGCAACGCCGCTTTCCGTGTCCGGGTCAGCGGGCTGGAGGCGCGGGTGCGGCGGCGGCCCCTGCTCGACGACGGCGACCTGCTCGCGTTCTACGACGAGCGGCTCCCGGCCGACGTCACGTCGGGCCGGCGCTTCGATTCGTGGTGGAAGGGCGTCGGCGACCCCCACCTGCTCGACCTCACCGACGACGTGCTCGCCGGGCAAACGGGGTTCCAGGTCGACGACTACCCCGACACCTGGCGACAGGGTGATCTCGTGCTGCCGCTGTCGTACCGCTTCGACCCGGGTGGGCCGCTCGACGGCGTGTCGGTGCACGTGCCGCTCACGGCGCTCAGCCGGGTCACCGATGAGGGCCTCGACTGGCAGATCCCCGGCCATCGCGCCGAGCTCGTCGGCGTGCTCGTCCGATCGCTGCCGAAGCACGTCCGGCGTCAGCTGATCCCGATGGCCGAGACGGTCGAGAAGGCCGTGGCTGCGCTCGGTTCGCCGGAGCGACGTCTGGTCGATGCGCTCGCCGCCGCGCTGACCACGGTGAGTGGCGTCGACGTCCGGCCGTTGATGTTCGACCGCTCCGTCGTGCCGCCCCATCTCCGGCTTCACGTGATCGTGGCGGACCCCGGCGGCGAGGTCCGCGACGCCGACGACGACCTGGCGGCGATCAAGCGCCGGCTCGCCGCGTCGGCGCGCTCCGCCATCGCCGACGTGGCGCCGATCACCGAGCGCCGGGGGATGGTGACATGGGACGTCGGGGCGATCCCGCAGACCGTGTCGGCGATCGAGTCGGGCATCGCCGTGACCGGCTACCCGGCGCTGCTCGACGACGACACGAGCGTCTCGCTGCGGGTGCTGAGCAACCCCGAGCTCCAGCGCCGGGTGATGCGCGGCGGCGTGCGCCGGCTGCTCCTGCTCACCGTGCCGCCGGCGACCCGAGACGTCGTCAAGGGCCTTGACCAGGCCGGACGGTTGGCGATCACCCGATCCGGGTTCGATCTCGACGAGCTCGTCAGCGATTGTGCGTTCGCCGCCGTCGACCGCGTCGTCGGCGAACAAACGCTGCCGTGGGACCTCGGGGCCTTCGCCGAGCTGCAGCGGATCGTGCGCCGCGAGGCGCCTGGCATCGCCGCCGGTGCGCTGGCTCGCGCCGCCGACGTGCTCGCCGAGGCGGCGGCGGTGCGCCAACGCCTGGCTCGGCTGACGGCGCCGGCGCTGCAGCGGTCAGTGGCCGACGCGTCCGCCCACCTCGAACGGCTGGTGCGGCCACGGTTCGTGGTTCGCGCCGGGGTGGCCCGGCTCGACGACGTCGCCCGCTACGTCCGCGGCATCGCCTACCGCCTCGACCGCCTCGCCGACGACGTCGGGCGCGACCGCCGGCGGATGGACGAGGTCATCGCGCTGGAGCAGGGGTTCGCCACGCTCGTGCGGCGCGGCGCGTCCGGACCTGCGGCGGTGGAGCTCGGCTGGCGGCTGGAGGAGCTGCGGGTCAGCGTGTTCGCCCAGCCGATCGGCGCCAAGGGCTCGGTGAGTGCGACGAAGCTCCGCCGTGAGCTGGCGACCCTGTCCTGACCATCCGAGTGTTTCGACCCATCCGAGTGCCAGGCCTCGATTTTCTCGGGCCCAAACACTCGGGCGGCCCAAACACTCGGATGGGCGGACCGTAGGGTTGAGCGGGTGAGCGCCGAGAGGTTCCAAGAGCCGGGGACGGTGATCGACGAGCCGGTGGCGGGCGACTGGGCCGAGCAGGTCCGCGAGCTGGCCCGCCAGCGCGATGCCGTCATCCTCGCCCACAACTACCAGCTCCCGGAGATCCAGGAGGTCGCCCACCACGTCGGCGACTCGCTCGGGCTGTCCCGCGTCGCCGCCGAGGCGGAGGCGTCGACGATCGTGTTCTGCGGGGTCCACTTCATGGCCGAGACGGCGAAGATCCTGAGCTACGACAAGACCGTCCTGATCCCCGACGAGCGGGCCGGCTGCAGCCTCGCCGAGACGATCACCGCCGACCAGCTGCGGGCGTGGAAGGCCGAGCACCCCGGTGCCGTCGTCGTCAGCTATGTCAACACCACCGCCGCGGTGAAGGCGGAGACCGACATCTGCTGCACGTCCTCGAACGCCGTCGACGTCGTGGCGTCGATCCCCGACGACACCGAGGTCCTGTTCTGCCCGGACCAGTTCCTCGGCGCCCACGTCCAGCGTCAGCTCGGCCGGGAGAACATGCACATCTGGCTCGGCGAGTGCCACGTCCACGCCGGGATCAACGGTGCCGACCTCAAGGCCCGCGTCGCCGAGAACCCCGACGCCGAGCTGTTCATCCACCCCGAGTGCGGGTGCGCCACGAGCGCCCTGTACCTCGTCGGCGCCGGCGTCGTGCCGGAGACCCGCACGCGGATCCTGTCGACGAGCGGGATGGTCACCGCGGCCAAGGAGACGACGGCGCGCAAGGTGCTCGTCGCCACCGAGACCGGCATGCTCCACCAGCTGACCAAGGCCAACCCACTGGTGCTCTTCGAGCCGGTCAACCGCGCCGCCGTGTGCAAGTACATGAAGATGATCACACCGGCCAAGCTGCTGCGGTCGCTGCGCGATGGCACGGACGTCGTCGACGTGCCGCCGGACATCGCCGAGCGCGCCCGGCGGTCGGTGGAGCGGATGATCGCCATCGGCCAGCCCTCCCCGACCGGCGAATGATCCCCACCAAGCTGGCTGCGCCGGCGCCGGCGTGGACCACCGACGTCGACGTCGTGGTGCTCGGCTCCGGGGCCGCCGGGCTCGCCGCCGCGCTCGCCGTGCGCCCGGTCCGCAGCGTGCTGATCGTCACCAAGGACGTGCTCAACGCGGGATCGACGGCCTGGGCCCAGGGTGGCCTCGCCGCCGTGCTCGACCCGACCGACTCCTTCGAGGAGCACGTCCGCGACACCCTCGCCGCCGGCGCCGGCCTGTGCGACGAGTCGGTCGTGCGCGAGCTGGTGGGAGAGGCGCCGACGGCGATCCGCTACCTGATGCGCCTGGGCGCCGCCTTCGATCCCGCCGCCGAGGGCGCCGAGCCGGCGCTCACCGCGAGGGCGGGCACAGCCGCAACCGCATCGTCCACGCCGGCGGTGACCGCAGCGGCGCCGAGGTCCAGCGGACGCTCGACGAGTCGGCGGTGGCTGCAGGCGTCGACGTGCTCGAGCGGGCCTTCGCCCTCGACCTTGTCACCGGCACGACGCCCGACGGCGGGCGCCAGGCCGCCGGCGTCACCGTCGCCCGCCTCGACGTAGACGGCGGTGTCGGCTCGGTCGGGCTCGTCACCGCGCGCGCCGTCGTGCTCGCCACTGGTGGCTACGGCCAGATCTTCGCCTCCACATCGAACCCGCCGGCCGTGACCGGCGACGGCGCGGCGATCGCCCTGCGCGCTGGTCTCCGTGTCCGTGACGTCGAGTTCGTCCAGTTCCACCCGACCGTGATGTGGCGCGGCGCCGAGGCCACGGGACAGCAACCGCTGGTCTCCGAGGCCGTCCGCGGCGAGGGGGCGATCCTCTACGACGCCGCCGGCAAGCGGGTGATGGCTGGCGTCCACCCGCTCGAGGACCTCGCCCCGCGCGACGTCGTCGCCGCCGCCATCAGCCGGCGCATGGCCGAGGCGCCAAGCGGCGTTCACGACCACGTCCACCTCGACGCCACCAACCTCGGTGAGCGCTTCTACACCCGCTTCCCGACGATCACCGCGGCGTGCCGCGAGATCGGCATCGACCCCGCGCGCGACCGCATCCCGGTGGCCCCGGCGGCCCACTTCGCCTGCGGCGGCGTGCCGGCGCGCCTCGACGGCACCACCCCGATGCGGGCGCTGTACGCCGTGGGCGAGGTCGCTTGCACCGGCGTCCACGGCGCCAACCGTCTCGCCTCCAACAGCCTCACCGAGGGCGTCGTCGCCGGCACCCGGCTCGGGCGCGACCTGGCGTGGGAGCTGCCACCTGGCGTCGACGCCGACCTCGGCGCTGCGCCCGGCGACGTGCTCGACTCCACCCACCGTGCCGAGGTGCGAGCGGCGATGTCGCGCTACGTCGGGGTCGTGCGCGACGCGGCGTCGCTGTCGGCGGCGACCTCGGTGCTGGAGTCCGTGGCCGGCAAGGTGAGCCCCGACATCGAGCCTTCGCGTGCCGCGTGGGAGGCGACCAACGTGCTCACCGTCGCCTCCGCCGTCGTGGCCGCGGCGACGGCGCGCACCGAGAGCCGTGGCTGCCACCGCCGTTCGGACTTCCCCGAGCCTCGCATCGAGTGGCAGCGCCACCTCGACGTCGCCCTCCGCGACGGCGGCGTCGAGGTCACCGGCTGATGTTCCACCCGCTGTCGGACGAAACCCGCCGCCGGCTGCTGGCCACCGACCTCGACCCGGACGCGGTCGCCGCACTCGTGCGGATGGCCGTCGCCGAGGACCTGATGGGCGGCGTCGACATCACGTCGGCGGCCACGGTCCCGCCGGCCCAGCGCAGCGTGGCGACGTTCGGCAGTCGCGGGCAGGGCGTGCTCGCCGGCCTCGCCGTGGCGGCGGCGACGATCGACGCGGTGTGCGGCGACGCCGCCTCCGACGTCGCGTACCTCGCCGCCGACGGCGACGTCGTCGAGCCGGGCCAGGAGATCGCCCAGGTCACCGGGCCGACCCGGGGGCTGCTGACGGCCGAGCGCACCGCGCTGAACCTGCTGTGCCACCTCTCCGGCGTCGCCACCCTCACCCGCCGCTGGGCCGACGCCCTCGCCGGCACCGGCTGCGTCGTGCGCGACACCCGCAAGACGACCCCCGGCCTGCGGGCGCTCGAGAAGTACGCCGTGCGCTGCGGCGGCGGGGCCAATCACCGCATGGGTCTGTCCGACGCCGCACTCGTCAAGGACAACCACGTGCTCGCCGCCGGCGGCGTGGCCGAGGCGTTCGCCGCCGTTCGTGCCCTGCGGACGGACATCCCTGTCGAGATCGAGGTCGACTCGCTGGACGGGCTGCGCACGGCGATCGACGCCGGGGCCGACGCGGTGCTGCTCGACAACTTCGACCTCGACGACCTGCGCGCCGCGGTGAAGGTGCGCGACGAGTCGGGGCGCCCGGTGGTCCTCGAGGCCAGCGGCGGGCTCACCCTGGAGGTCGCTCGGCAGGTCGGCGACACCGGCGTCGACCACGTCGCTGTGGGTGAGCTCACCCACTCGGCGCGGGTCCTCGACATCGGCCTCGACCTGCGGGCGATCCTGGAGTGACCGTCAGACGACCGACAGGAGGTCGGCGACGATGATCACGTCCGACGGCGTGCCGGCCATCGCCGCCGGGATCGTCAACGCCCGCCGCCCGCCGACCTTCATGCCCGCCAGCCCGGCCGACGGGTTCGTCGACACGTCACCAGCGGCGGCGGTGATCACCTCGGCGCCGTCGGGCCACGTCGTCTGGGCCACCGTCCGCTCGGCCGCGTCGAAGTAGACGAAGAGGAACACGCCGTGCTCGCCGGCGTCGAGGATGTCGCCGGTGCCGACGGTCACGTCAGCGGCGATCGCTTCGGCTACCGCGCCCGACGACGCCGGGAGGTCAGCGGCGACTGGCTGCTTGGTGGCGTCGGGCGCGGGGATCACGTCGAGCACGTCGATCACGAACGTCAAGGGATCGCCGGCCTTGATCACCGCGTCCTCAGCGGTGTCGGGTGGGGCGTCGCCGTAGGCGAGGTCTGCGGGCACGTCGAGCTGCAGCCGCTCGCCCTTCGTCGCTCCGAGGAGGCCCTGGTCCCAGCCCTTGAGCACATGCCCGAGCCCGAGCGTGACGGCGATCGGCTCGCGTCCGTAGTTGGTGCTGAACCGGGTGCCGTCGGCGCTGCGTACGCCGACGTAGTTGACGACGAGGATGTCGCCGTCGACGGCAGGCGTGCCGCTGCCCTCCTTGACCTTGGTCACCACGAGCGTTGTCGGCGTTGATGCCGGGAGGCTGGCGCTGGGCACCGAGACCGGCGTCGTCGTCGCCGGCACCAGCGTGACGTCGGTGGCCGGAGTCGTCGCCGCCGACGAGTCGTCGTCGCCGCACGCGACGAGCCCGACCGTCAGTGCGCCGGCGAGCACGGGTGGCAGAAGGAGGCGAAGGCGGGACGACGGCATCGGGGCCGCAAGCTACGGGCGAAAGGTAAGAGGCGCGCCGCGATCGCCTCGCCAGCGCGCGCCTCCGCCTCACCGAGCTCGGTCGACGGCTCAGCGTTGGCGAACGGCCACAGCTCCTGCGCCATCCGCCGGTAGTTGCCCGTGGCCCGCAGGTCGCCGAGCAGGGCGTAGAGCCCGAGGTTGATCCGTTGGATGAAGACGAACGCCCGCGGCACGGTGGCGTATTGCGCGATCGGGCTAGAGCGGTCGAACGTGTGGCGGACGATCGCGCTCGAGTACTCGCGCGTCCACGTCGTCGTACGGTCCTCGGCGACTGGCTCGTAGAACTGCGAGAAGTAGGCGCCGGCCTCGTCCGTCGGCACCGGCGCGCCGGGGCGCAGCAGCCCGGCCCGCTCGACGATGCGACGGAACGTCTCAGGGTCGTGGTCGACGGCGGCGGCCTTGACCATCGAGGCGAACACGTCGATCTCGGCGACGCTGAAGTAGCGCACCAGCCCGAAGTCGAGGAAGCTGATCCGGCCATCGCCATGGAACAGGTAGTTGCCGGGGTGCGGGTCGCCGTTGAAGGCGCGCATCCGGTACAGGCTGCCGAACACGAACCGGAACAGCGCCTCGCCGGCGAGGTCGCGCTGGCGCTGGTCCCATCCACGGACCTCCCCGAACGGCGCCCCGACGGCGAGCTCGCTGGTCAGCACCCGCGCCGTCGAGAGCGCCGGGACCACCGCCGGGACGTGGATGAACGGGTGGGCGCGGTAGAAGACGGCGAAACGCTGCTGGTTGGCTGCCTCGTGGACGTAGTCGAGCTCCTCGGTGACCCGTTCCCTGATCTCGGTGACCATGTCCGCCGGGTCGAGGCCGCTGAAGCCCTGCTTGAGTAGCGCGCCGAGCAGCTCGGTGTTGCCCAGGTCGGCCTCGATGGCCTCGCTGACACCGGGGTACTGGACCTTGACGGCGAGCGCCCGCTCCTCGCCGGTCGCGGGGTCGACGCCGACGGCGCGGTGGACCTGGCCGATGGAGGCGGCGGCGATGGGATCGGGATCCCACTCGAGGAAGAGGGCGTCGGGCGGCTTGCCGAGTTCGCGCTCGACGACCTCGGCGACGAGATCAACCGACATCGGCGGGGCCGCCGCCTGGAGCGCCGACAGCGCCTGGCGCACCGGCTCGGGCAGGCCGTCATCGAGGTAGCTGGCCATCTGCCCGACCTTCATCAGCGCGCCCTTCATGTTGCCGAGCCGCTCGGCGACCTGCTCGGCGGTGCGCAGGCGGGCGGCGTCGTCGAGCTCGGACCGGCGCGCCGCGGAGGCGAACAGCTTGCGGGCGTTGGTGGCGGCGTACGTGCCGCCGACGGCGACACCGAGGCGGGCGAGCTCGAGGTTGCGCCCGGCGCGGGTGGTGCGGTTGATCGGACCGCCGAGCCGGCTCCGGCGCAACAGCGCCACCAGCGCAGCGACCGCACCCGCGGCGAGCGCCACGATCGTCAACGTGCGGCGCATCAGGTCGGACGGGCAGGACTCGAGGCGGGTGAGCGCCGCTGCGCAGCGGCGGCGGCGAGCTCGGAGGCGAGGGGAGCAGCTTGGCTGGGAGCCGAGCCCGAGAAGGACAGCACCGAGCGGCAGGCCTCGACGAGCGCGGGCAAGGCGCGGTTCGGACGGGCGACGACGGCGTCGTGGGCGGCGTCGATGCGGAAGGCGCGGGCGTGGGAGATCGCCTCGAACAGCTGGATCTGGCGGCGCAGCGGGACGACCTCGTCCTGCATGGTGACCACGATCGCCGTCGGCACGTCGATCTCGCCGAGCCAGGGCGCCGATCGGAACGCCCCGATCGCCCCGCCGGCCTCGAGCAGCATCCGCCATTCGTGCGACGCCACCTGGTCGACGGCCCAAGGCGCCCACTCGGCGGTCTTTCGATCGAGGTAGAGCTGGTTGGTGACCCACGAGCGCGCTTGCGCCGGGGTCAGGCGGGCCAGGCGGGCGAGGCCGCGCAGCCCGAGGAACGACAGCCGGTCGTTGTAGCGGGCCTTGAACTGCGCCGCCGTCGCCGCCAGCACCAGGCCGCGCACGGACTCGGGGTGACGGCGCCAGAGCAGCTGGGCCACCGCCCCGCCCATCGAGTAGCCGAGCGCCACCGCCGGCCCGGCGCCCTCGGCGTCGAGCAGCTCGGCGACGTCGTCGGCGCAGTCCTCGAGCCGGAACCGCCGGCGGGTGCGGATGCCGGTGCCGTGGCCGCGGTGATCCATCGCCAGCACCCGGTACTGCTGACCGAGGGCGTCGTAGCACGTGTAGAAGTTGAGGTCGGCGGTCGCCGTCCAACCGTGCAGCAGCACCACCGTCGGCGCGCCGGGCGGGCCGGGAAGCTCGCGGACCATCGCCGTGCCGGCGGTGAGCTCGCGCTCGTGCGACGGGGGGAGCAGCGGGGCGGAAGGCGCGAGCGCGACGTCGTCGAGCGGCGCCAGCTCGGCGTCATCGAGCGGCGCCAGCTCGGCGTCGGCGGGAGGCGCGCCAGCGTCGGTCAGGCCGCCGCCACCTCGAGGATGCGGACTCTCAAGTGGGCCCCCGTCGGCGTCTCGTACTCCACCGAGTCGCCGGTGCGGTGGCCGATCAGGGCGGCGCCGAGCGGGGCGGTGGGGCTGACCACCTCGAGCTCCTCGGTGCGCTCCTCGATGTGACCGACGAGGTAGCGCTCGGCGTCGTCGTCGCTGTCGCCGTCGTAGACGATCGTGACGATCGTGCCCGGGCCCACCACGCCGGGCTCGGGTGCCTCGATGATCTCGGCGTGCTCGAGGATCGACTCGAGCTGGCGGATGCGACCCTCCATGTGCCCCTGCTCGTCCTTGGCGGCCTGGTAGTCGCCGTTCTCGGACAGGTCGCCGAGCTCACGGGCGTGCTCGATCTTGGCCGCGACCTCGAGGCGGCCCCTCGTCGTGAGGTCCTCGAGCTCGGCTTGCAGCCGCGCGAAGGCCTCGCGGGACAGCTGGTGCGCTTCCATGGTTCGTCGATCCTACCGGCGGGGTGCGCGGGCCGGGATCGGACATTCCGTCCCAGCTCAGGGGCCTCGATATGGTCAACGCGCATGCCAACACATCGGATCGCCGTGATCGGCGGCGACGGGATCGGGCCGGAGGTGACCGCCGAGGCGGTCAAGGTGCTGGCCGCCGCCGGAGTGGCGATGGACACGACCGAGTTCGACCTCGGCGGCCAGCGCTACCTGCGAGACGGCGAGATCCTGTCCGACGCCACGCTCGACGAGCTGCGCCGGTTCGACGCCATCCTGCTCGGCGCCGTCGGCACGCCCGAGGTGCCGCCCGGCGTGATCGAGCGGGGCCTGCTGCTGAAGATGCGCTTCGAGCTCGACCTGTACGTCAACCAACGGCCCTTCACCGCTCCCGGCCATGACTTCGTTGTCATCCGCGAGAACACCGAAGGCCCGTACGTCGGCGAGGGCGGCGTCCTGCGCAAGGGCACGCCGTACGAGGTCGCCACGCAGGGCAGCGTGAACACCCGGATGGGCGTCGAGCGCTGCGTGCGCTACGCCTTCGAGCTGGCCTCGTCGCGAGCGCGCCGGCACCTGACGCTGGTGCACAAGACCAACGTGCTGACGTTCGCCGGCGACCTCTGGCAGCGCACGTTCGACGAGGTCGCCGCGTTGTTTCCCGATGTGGCGACCACGTACAACCATGTCGATGCGGCGACGATCTACTTCGTTCAGGACCCGCAGCGCTACGAGGTGATCGTCACCGACAATCTGTTCGGCGACATCCTCACCGACCTCGGCGGCGCGGTGTCCGGCGGCGTCGGCCTCGCCTCGTCGGCGAACCTCAACCCAGCCCGCACCGGGCCGTCGATGTTCGAGCCGGTGCACGGCTCGGCGCCCGACATCGCGGGCACCGGCCGCGCCGATCCACGCGCGGCGATCCTGTCCGCCGCGCTGATGCTCGACTTCCTCGGCGAGCCCGTTGCCGCAGCGCGCATCCGGGATGCCTGCGCCGCGCCGGCGAGCGGGAGCACGACGGCCGTGGGTGACGCCATCGCCGCGCGCCTGGGAGACTGAGGACATGCCGATCACGCCGACGCCGAAGATCTGGATGAACGGGGAGCTCGTCGACTGGGAGAAGGCGACCATCCACGTCCTCACCCACACGCTGCACTACGGGATGGGGGTGTTCGAGGGGATCCGTGCGTACGAGACCTCCCAGGGCCCCGCGGTGTTCCGCCTGACCGACCACATCGTGCGGATGCACAACTCGGCGAAGATCGTCGGGATGGAGCTGCCGTACACGGTGGAGGAGCTGGTCGAGGCGACCAAGCTCACCGTGGCGTCCACCGGGCTGCCCGGCTGCTACGTGCGCCCGATCGCCTACTTCGGGTACGGCGAGATGGGGCTGAACACGCTGCCGTGCTCGGTCGACGTCGCCATCGCCTGCTGGCCGTGGGGCGCCTACCTCGGCGACGACGCGGTCACCAAGGGCGTGCGGATGAAGATCTCCTCGTGGACCCGCCACGAGCACAACACGATGCCGCCGGCGTCGAAGACGACGGGCAACTACGTCAACTCGTCGCTGGCCAAGGTGGAGGCGCTGAACGCCGGCTACGACGAGGCGATTATGCTCGCCCCCAGCGGCCTGGTCGCCGAGTGCACCGGGGAGAACATCTTCGTGTCGCGCAACGGGATGCTGATCACGCCGCCGCTGTCGGCCGGTGCGCTGGAGGGGATCACCCAGAGCTCGGTGCTCACGATCGCCCGTGACCTCGGCATCGAGTGCCGGGTCGACAACCTGGCGCGCAGCGACCTGTACATCGCCGAGGAGATCTTCGTGTGCGGAACGGCGGCCGAGATCAGCTCGGTCAACTCGGTCGACGACCGCGACATCACCTGCCCCGGCCCGAAGACCCTGGCGATCGCCGAGGTCTACAGTCGCGCCGTGCGCGGCGAGGAACCCCAATACAAGGACTGGTGCGAGCTCGCCGTCTGACCAAGCAGTGCATCCGAGTGTTTCGGCGCATCCGAGTGTTTCGGCCCGGGAAGATCGCTCCCTGACACTCCGATGACGTCAAACAATCCGATGTCCGTGCCGCCGCTCCCGTGACGGGGGCGGGAGCGGCGGCACGGATCCGGGGGGTCCACCATCGAAAAAGCGAACCGCCCCGGTAGCGCGGCAGCCGAAGCCGCTGCGCTGCCCGGGGCAGCTCAGAGGGAACGAACCATCCACCGATGGTCGACCTGCTGGCGTTAGCCTCTCGCTCGACCTCACATCGCCCGTCGTGCCCGAAGGCTCGGCGGGCGATGCCGCGTTATCGGCCCGGTCACCGGTTGCCCGGTCCGTTGCCGTCACGGCGCAGTCACGATGCTCGGACACGTCCGAGACACCGATCCGGCGCCGTGAGGACCGCTACCCGTGCGAGACAGTTGGGGTGACTCGCCGGTGTACCGGCCCATCCACCACGTTCCTCCGTCCGGCGAACCGGGCGGTCTCCCGAGGTGGCTCGGTGGCATTCGTTCCCTGCACCGTCTCCGCTGGCGTCGACCTTGCCAAAGCGTGGGAACGGACCGTTTTCCGATGGGGACCACCCCGAAAGATGACCTCCGCCAGACTCGGCTCCCCGTTCCCGGTCGGCGCTGCGCTGTCCGGTACGCCGCACATCCTTTCGAACCCATCACACCAGGTCAAGGGGTAGTTTTCAATTCACAGGGTTCTCCCCAGAACTTTCCCGTTACGCACAGGAATGCGCCCGTCATCCACCGTTCATGCACAGGGTTGCGCACATCGGCTGGTGGAACCCGAGCGATTCGGTTGACGGCGCTGTGGTCCTCCGATTGAATGTCGCCCGTGATCACGCCGACCGCCGCCGCTGCCTGCGTGATCATCATCATTCCGTAGTGCGCGTGGCCCATCCCACGTGCACGTCGAAGCCGCCTCCGGGCGGCTTCTTCCGTTCTCGGGGGCAGGCCCGACCAGACCAGCGAAGGACCACCCATGACCCGCACGATCGAGGTCTTCGACACCACCCTGCGCGACGGCCTCCAGGTGGAGGGCGTGAGCGCCACGGTCGAGGACAAGCTGCGCATCGCCGAGCAGCTGGACCACCTCGGCGTGCACTTCATCGAGGGCGGCTGGCCGGGCGCCAACCCCAAGGACATCGAGTTCTTCGCCCGTGCTGGGCGCGAGCTGGAGTTGTCGACGAGCGTGCTCGTCGCCTTCGGCTCGACCCGCCGCCCCCGTGGCAAGGTCGACGACGACGCCACGCTGCGCAACCTCGTCGAGGCCGGCACGTCGGCGGTGTGCATCGTCGCCAAGAGCTCGGAGTACCACGTGACCGAAGCGCTGCAGACGACGCTCGACGAGGGCGAGGCGATGATCGCCGACTCCGTCGAGTTCCTCGTCGGGCACGGCCGCCGGGTGCTCGTCGACGCCGAGCACTTCTTCGACGGCTACAAGGCCAACCCCGAGTTCTCGTTGCGTGCCCTCGAGGCCGCCGTCGTCAACGGCGCCAGCCACCTCGTGCTGTGCGACACCAACGGCGGGTCGCTGCCGCACGAGATCGGCGAGATCGTCGTCGTCGTGCGCCGCCACTTCGGCGACGACGTCACCGTGGGGATCCACTGCCACGATGACACCGGCTGCGCCGTCGCCAACTCGATGGCCGCGGTCGCCGCCGGGGCCACCCACGTCCAGGGCACCCTCAACGGCCTCGGCGAGCGCACCGGCAACGCCAACCTCAGCACGATCATCCCCAACCTCCAGCTCAAGCTCGGCTACACGTGCCTGCCCGACGGGCGCATCGAGCGGCTGACCGCGGTCAGCCACCACGTCGCCGAGCTGCTCAACCGGGCGGTCAACCCGCAGGCGCCGTACGTCGGCTCGTCGGCGTTCGCCCACAAGGCCGGCCTCCACACCAGCGCGATCGCCCGGGCCAAGGACGCCTACGAGCACGTCGACCCCACGCTCGTCGGCAACGGCACCCGCTTCGTGGTCAGCGAGATGGCGGGGCGGGCGACGATCACGATGAAGGCGGCCGAGCTCGAGTTGGCGATGGACGGGGCTGCGGTCAACACCGTGATCGACGACCTGAAGCGCCTCGAGCACGAGGGCTACCACTTCGAGGCCGCCGACGCCTCGCTCGAGCTGCTGATGCGCCGGGCCGCGGGCTGGGAGCAGGACTGGTTCAAGGTCGAGAGCATGCGCGTGATCACCGACGAGCTCCCCGGCAACGGGTTCACCACCGAGGCGACGGTCAAGGTGTGGGTCGGCGACGACCGCCGGGTCTCGACGGCTGAGGGCAACGGGCCGGTCAACGCGATCGACAACGCGTTCCGCGCCGCCCTCGCCGGCGCCTATCCGCAGCTGGACCGGGTCCACCTCACCGACTTCAAGGTGCGCATCCTCGACGGCGCCGGCGCCACGGGCGCGGTCACGCGGGTGCTGCTCGACGCCACCGACGGCGAGCGCGACTGGACCACCATCGGCGTCAGCGGGAACATCATCGAGGCGTCGTGGCGAGCGCTCGAAGAGAGCCTGGTCTTCGGGCTGCTCCACGCCGCGCCAAGATGACCGTCATGGCCGCGCCGAAGTTCGCCCCCGTCGACCCGCTCGACCGGGCGCGTGGCTACGAGTCTCCGCCCTACGTGCCCGACCCGTGGGAGGCTGACCGACCCGCCGAGATCCGCGGCCGCCAGCCGACCGGTGCGCGCCTCGGGTACCAGGGTCCCGACCAGGGCTACGCCCTCACCCTGGCCTCGCTCGTGAGGCCGGAAGTGGTCGTCCAACCCGGCGAGTCGGTCGAGGACGCGATCGCCGGCTGCACGGCGATCGCCCTGCGCCGGGCGTCGCTGTACGGGCGGGCGCCGATCATGCCCGACGTCCGCCTCGCCCTCACGATCTGGGGCTTCTTCGATCCCAGTCCGCCCGGCGACCTCGTCGGCCTGCGGCGAGCCGTGTTCGAGGGCGTCGCCGACACATTGCACCACTACGAGGCGCGGCGGGCGCTCGTCGACTCGGTGCCGGAGGCGTCGTTGCGCCAGACGCTCGACCAGGTGGGCGCCGCCTACCCCCAGGACTGGCGCGGTCTGCTCGGCCGCTGACGCGATCCGTGAGTCGTGGCGGCGGACATCCGCCGTTTGAGCTCACAGTTCGGTGGCGTGGGCCTTGAGGTCGTTGAGGTCGACGTACTCCAGCGCCGACATGTGGGTTGCCGCCAGCACCACTGGGCACGACGCCCCTCCCTCGAGCGCCTCGGCCCAGCGGGCGGCGCAGACGCACCACTGGTCGCCGGGACGCAGGCCCGGGAAGCCGTACTGCGGCATCGGCGTCGACAGGTCGTTGCCGTGCTCGAAGGAGAAGGCGAGGAACTCCTCGGTGACCTGGCAGCACACGACGTGCAAGCCCGGGTCGTCGCCACGGTTCTCGCAGCAGCCGTTGCGGTAATACCCGGTCAGCGGGTCCATCGAGCACGGGATCAGCTCGTCGCCGAGGACGTTGCGCTGCTGCATTCGCCCATCTCACCACGCATTGAGGAGCAGAGGTGAGGTGGGCGAGCGCCGCTGCGCAGCGGCGGCGGCGAGCTCGGGAAGGAAGGGGAGCAGCTTGGCTGCGAGCCGAACCCGAGTAATTAGCCTCGGCAACATGCTCGAACCGGTCATCCGGGACCTCGCCACCAAGGGCAGGAACTTCGCCACGATCAGCGTCCAGCTGCCCAGCGGCCAGATCGCCAGCCACCTCATGTGGGTCGACGCCAACGACGACGAGCTGCTCCTCAACACCGAGGTCCACCGGGCCAAGTACAAGGCGATCCAGCAGAACCCCCAGGTCACCGTGACCATCTGGGACTACGTCAACCCGTACCGTTACGCCGAGGTGCGCGGCAAGGTCAGCGGCGAGGTCCGTGGCGACGAGGCCCGCCGGCACATCGACACGTTGTCGCAGCGCTACCTCGGCCACGACTACGCCGCGACGATCCAGAGCGAACGGGTGGTGCTGCGCATCACCCCGATCCGCCAGCGCTCGTCCGGCCTGTGACCGACGAGCCGGGCGAGCCGCGCGTCGCCGTGCTGATGGGCTCGGCGAGCGACTGGTCGACGATGCACGCCGCGGTCGAGGTCCTCGAGCGCTTCGGTGTGGCCCACGAGGCCAAGGTCGTGAGCGCCCACCGCATGCCCGACGAGATGTTCGCCTACGCCGAGGCCGCGCGCGACCGCGGGATCAGGGCGATCATCGCCGGCGCAGGTGGTGCCGCCCACCTGCCCGGCATGCTCGCCGCCAAGACGGTCGTGCCGGTGCTCGGCGTGCCGGTGCCGTCGCACCACCTGCAGGGCCAGGACTCGCTGCTGTCCATCGTGCAGATGCCTGCCGGCGTCCCGGTGGCGACGTTCGCCATCGGTGAGGCCGGCGCCACTAACGCCGCCCTGTTCGCGGTCGCCCTCCTCGCCGCCGATGACGCCGCCCTCGCCGCCGCGCTCGCCACCGAACGGGCCGCCCGCCACGACCAGGCCGCCACGTCGACGCTGCCACCCTCGGCGTGATCGTCCCGCCGGCCACGATCGGCGTGCTCGGCGGCGGCCAGCTCGGGCGCTACACGATCATCGCCGCCCGCCTGATGGGCTACGCCACGATGGTGCTCGACCCCGATCCGACGGCGCCGGCAGGAAGGGTGGCCGACGTCCATCTGATCGCGCCGTTCGACGAGCCCGCCGCCCTCGACCGACTCGCCGAGGACTGCGCCGTGGTCACCACCGAGTTCGAGAACCCCCCGGCTGAGGCGCTCGAGCGCCTCGCCGCCGACGTGACGGTCGCCCCGCCGCCGGCGGCGGTGGCGATCGCCCAGGACCGCACCGCCGAGAAGACGTTCCTCGCCTCGATCGGGGCACCTACCGCACCGTGGTCGACGGGCGCGCCGGTCGGCTTCCCGGCGATCGTCAAGACCGCTCGGCTCGGCTACGACGGGAAGGGCCAGCGCCCCGTCGCCGACCGGTACCAACTTGCCGCGGCCCTCGACGAGCTCGGCGTCCCGTGCGTCGTCGAGCAGCGGATGCCCCTCGACGTCGAGCTCAGCGTGATCGTGGCCCGCACGGCCGACGGCCGCGGCGTGACGTACGCCGTCGCCGAGAACCACCACGGCGGCGGGATCCTCGACCTCACCGTGGTGCCGGCCCGGATCGCCGACGGCCTCGCCGCCGAGGCGACGGCGCTGGCGACCAGGATCGCCGACAACCTCGACTACATCGGCGTGCTCGCCGTCGAGCTCTTCGTCAGTGAGGGCCGGCTGCTCGTCAACGAGCTCGCGCCGCGCCCGCACAACAGCGGGCACTGGACGCTCGACGCCGCCGCCACCAGCCAGTTCGAGCAACAGGTGCGGGCCGTCTGCGGCCTCGCCCTCGGCCCGACCGACCTCGTCGGCGCCGACGAGGTGGCGATGGTCAACCTGCTCGGCGACCTCTGGGCGCACGGGGAGCCCGACTGGGGCGTCGCCCTCGCCGACCCCGCCGCCCGCCTCCACCTCTACGGCAAGACGAAGCCACGGCCGGGCCGCAAGATGGGCCACCTCACGGTGCTCGGCGACGGAGCCGCCGAGCGGGCCGTGGCGCTGCGCCGGTCACTCATTGGTGCACCATCACGTCATGCGACGACTTCGCAGCACGGCTCGAACACGGAGCACCAATGAGCGAAAGACCGTACCGAATTGTTCGCTCGCTGCGCTCGCTCATTGGTGCACCATCACGTCATGCGACGACTTCGCAGCACGGCTCGAACACGGAGCACCAATGAGCGAAAGACTGTACCGAATTGTTCGCTCGCTCGAGGACTCGCTCGCTCGTTGGTGCACCATCACGTCATTCGACGACTTCGCAGCACGGCTCGAACACGGAGCACCGATGAGCGAACGACCGTACCGAATTGTTCGCTCGCTGCGCTCACTCACACGCTGACGCCGACGAGCTTGCCGATCACGTATGTGATCGCGCAGGCGCCGATCACGATGAGCATCTGGCGCAGCGCGGTACGGGGGATCGGGCGCTCGGCGAGGCGACCGATCGCGGCGCCGACGAACGCCGCGGCGACCACACCGATCACGATCGAGGCGATCGTCGGTCCGTTGCCGGAGAACGAGAACAGCCAGGGGATGACCGGCAACATCGCACCGACGAGGAAGGCGAGGATCGAGAAGGTCGCCGCCCGCGCCGGCGACGCCAGCTTGCCCGGGTCGATCCCCAGCTCGGCCCTCGCGTGCACGGCCAGCGCCACGTCTGGCCGGCGCATCACGTCGCCAGCGACCCGCTGGGCGTCGTCGGGGGTCATCCCGTCGGCGCGGTACATCGCGGCGAGCTCCGCGGTCTCGGCACGCGTGTTGTGCTGGATCTCCTGCCGCTCGATCTCCAGCTCCCGCTCGATCAGCTCGTTCTGCGCCGACACGCTGATCCACTCCCCGGCGGCCATGCTGATCGCGCCGGCGATCGCGCCGGCCAACCCGGCCAGGCGCACGACCGAGGCGTCGACGCCACCGCCGGCGAAGCCGAGGATGAGCGACACGTTGGACACCAGGCCGTCGCTGATCCCGAACACGGCGGCGCGCGCCGAGCCGCCGGTGACCGAGCGGTGCTGGTGGTGGAACTCGGGCTGTGCCACTGCCCTGAACGTACCGGCCTACGCTCGATCGGCGGAATGCTCGACAACGAGGTCGGGGCAGGAGGAGGCATGGACGTGCAGACGGGCCCGGGCGATGGGGCGCCCACATCGAACGATTCCCATGCTGTCGCCGAGGCGCTCGGACGGCTGTGCGACATCGCCGCACTGCGCCAGCCGGACGATCCGCTGCTGGTCCGTTTCCTCCCGCTCTACTACTCCGACCTGCCGGCCGACGACGTCGACGACCGCAAGCTCGACGACGTCTACGCCGTCGCCGTCGCCCACCTCGCGCTGGGTCGGGTCCGCCCCCGCGGCGCGTGCGTCGCGCGAGTCGTGTCTCCCGACCGCGAGCGCGACGGCTGGCACTCCCAGCACTCGGTACTGTTCGTCGTCACCGACGACATGCCCTTCCTGGTCGACACGATGCGGATGGTCCTCGAGCGGCGGGGCCTGCGCATCCACTTGCTCGTGCACCCGATGCTGCGCGCTGTCCGCGACGAGGATGACCGCCTGGTCGACGTCGCTCCCGACACGTCCGAGGGCGAGGGCGTGCTGGAGGCGTGGACCCAGATCGAGATCGATCGCACCGCCGATGCCGCCGAGGTCGAGGACGACGTCCGCCGCGCCGTCGACGACGTCCAGCTCGCCGTCGACGACTTCGACGCGATGCGCGGGCGGATGGAGGCGCTCGCTGCGATCGACCCGATCCTGCCATGGCTCGCCGACGGCCAGTTCGTGTTCCTCAGCGCCGCCGACTACGACGTCGGCGCGGACGGTTCGTTCACGCTGCGCGACGGCAGCGTGCTCGGCCTCGCCCACGCGGGCGGCCGGGCCGGCCGCCCGCGGCCGACGGCGACGGGGCGGCCGGTGACGATCGCCCGCACCGACGATCGCTCCACCGTCTTCCGCAACGACCGCCAGACCGTCGTGTCCGTCGAGCACCCAGGCGGCGCCGTGCAGTCCTGCTTCGTCGGCCTGCTCGCCACCAACGCCTACCGGGTCAGCGTGCTCAGCATCCCCGGCCTGGGCGAGGCCGTCGCCGCCGCCCTCGACCTCCCGGCGCGCATGCACTCGCACACCGGGCGGGCCACGCGCACGGTCCTCGAGAGCCTCCCGCGCAACCTCGTGCTCGAGCTCGAGCCGACCGCACTGGCCCGGCTCGTCTCGTCGATCGCCGGGCTCCAGGAGCGCCAGCTGGTGCGGGCGTTCCCCGTGCCCGAGCCGATCGGGCCATGGGTGACGGTGCTCGTCTACCTGCCCCGCGACCGCTTCACGGCCGAGCTGCCCGAGCGTGTCGCAGATACCGTCGCCCACGCCTACGGCGCCGACACGCGGACGTTCGAGACCGACGTCGGGGCCAGCTCGCTGGCGCGCATCGCGGTGAGCGTGCGCTGCGGCGAGGGCCGCCCGGTCGCCGATACCGACGCCCTCGAGCGGGCGATCGACGAGCTGTCGACGTCGTGGTCGGACCGTCTGCGGGCGGCGCTGGTCGCCGATGTCGGCGAGGAGCGGGCGCGCGAGCTGTTCCACGCCGTCGGCGCCCACGCCCCGCCGGCCTACATCGCCTATGTCCCGCCGGCACGGGCGCTCGGCGACGTCCGCCGGATCGCCGCCCTGATCGCTGGCGACGATCGGCTGGCGACGTCGCTCGGACACGACGTCGATGCCCCGCCGGGGGAGTGGCGCTTCCGCGTCTACCGGCGGGGGACGCCGGCCCCGCTGTCGGAGCTGCTGCCGCTGCTCGAACACATGGGCGTGCAGGCCCTCGACGAGCGCCCGTACACGTTCCGCCTCGGCACCGAACGGGTCTACCTGTACGACATCGGGGTGCGTGTCGGCGACGCCGTCGAACCCATCGACCTCGACGAGCGGCGCCGGGCGGCGCTGCAGGAGGCCTTCACCCAGCTCGTCGGCGGGGTGATCGAGAGCGACGGCTTCAACCGGCTCGTGCTCCGGGCCGGGCTCAGCGCCCGCGAGGTCGGGTTGGTGCGGGCGTACGGCAAGTACCTGCGCCAGATCGGGTTCGCCTTCAGCCAGAGCTACATCGAAGACGCCCTCGCCAACCACCCGGCGCTGGTCGCCGACCTCGTGACGCTGTTCCACACCCGGTTCGACCCGGCCCGATTCGGCGGGACCGCGAGCGAGGACCGTGCCGTCGCCGCGACGGCCGTCGTCGACCGGGTCACCGCGGCGCTGGACGCGATCCCCAGCCTCGACGAGGACCGCATCTGCCGCGCTTTCCTCACCCTGGTCAGGGCTACGGTGCGCACGAACTACTACCGCGACCGGCGGGCGATCGCCCTCAAGCTCGACCCGTCGGCGATCCCCGAGCTGCCACTGCCGCGACCGCAGCACGAGATCTGGGTGTGCGGTCCCCGCGTCGAGGGCGTCCACCTGCGCGGCGGAGCGATCGCCCGCGGCGGGCTGCGCTGGAGCGACAGGCGGGAGGACTTCCGCACCGAGGTGCTCGGGCTGATGAAGGCGCAGATGGTGAAGAACGCGGTGATCGTGCCGACCGGCGCCAAGGGCGGCTTCGTCGTCAAGCGCCCGCCCGCCGAGCCCGAGGAGCTGCGGGCCGAGGTCGTCGAGTGCTACCGGGCGTTCATCCGCGGGATGCTCGACCTCACCGACAACCTCGTCGGCGGCGCCGTCGTCCACCCGCCCGACACCGTCGTCCACGACGGCGACGACACCTACCTCGTCGTCGCCGCCGACAAGGGCACGGCGACGTTCAGCGACATCGCCAACGAGATCGCCATCGAGTACGGGTTCTGGCTCGGCGACGCCTTCGCCTCCGGAGGCAGCACCGGCTACGACCACAAGGCGATGGGCATCACCGCCCGCGGGGCGTGGGAGAGCGTGCGCCGCCACGCCAGCGTGCTCGGCATGGACGCCGACCGAGACCCGATGACCGCCGTCGGCATCGGAGACATGTCCGGCGACGTGTTCGGCAACGGGATGCTCCGCTCGCGGGCGCTGCGCCTCGTGGCCGCGTTCGACCACCGCCACGTGTTCATCGACCCCGACCCCGATCCCGAGATCGCCTTCGACGAGCGCATGCGGCTGTTCGAGCTCCCCCGCTCGACATGGGCGGACTACGACGCCGCGCTGATCTCGCCGGGCGGCGGCGTGTACCCGCGCAGCTTGAAGTCGATCGAGCTGAGCCACCGCGCCCGCGAGGTGCTCGGCGCGCCCGACCGTCCGCTGACGCCGAACGAGCTCGTCTCGATCGTGCTGAAGGCGCCCGTCGACCTGCTGTGGAACGGCGGCATCGGCACCTACGTCAAGGCGAGCACCGAGTCCAACGCCGACGTCGGCGACCGGGCCAACGACGGCGTTCGGGTGAACGGCAACGCGCTGCGCTGTCGGATGGTCGGCGAGGGCGGCAACCTCGGGCTCACCCAGCTCGGACGCATCGAGTACGCCCTGTCCGGCGGGCTCGTCTACACCGACGCCATCGACAACTCCGCGGGCGTCGACTGCAGCGACCACGAGGTCAACATCAAGATCCTCCTCGACGGCATCGTCGACGCCGGCGAGCTGACGACGAAGCAGCGCAACGACCTGCTGGCGTCGATGACCGACGACGTCGCCCAGCTCGTCCTCGCCGACAACGACGCCCAGACGCTAGCGCTGCTGATCGCCCGACGCCAGGCGCTGCCGATGGTCAACGTGCACGCCCGCTACATCGACGTGCTGGAGAGCGAGGGCTGGCTCGACCGCCACCTCGAGTTCCTGCCCAGCGACAAGCAGATCGCCGAGCGCCAGGCCGCCGGCCACGGGCTGCAGGCGCCGGAGTTCGCGGTGCTGATCGCCTACACCAAGAACGCCAACGTCGCCGAGGTCGGGCGGTCGGACCTGCCCGATGTAGCGCTGCTCGAACACGACCTGCACGACTACTTCCCGGCCGTGCTGCGTGAGCCTTACGCCGCGGCGATCCGCGACCACCCGCTGCGGCGCCAGATCATCGCCACCCGCCTCGTCAACCAGATGGTCAACCTCTCCGGGATCTCCTTCGACCACCGGATGACCGAGGACACCGGTGGGTCGGTGGTCGACGTCACCCGGGCCTGGTTGGTGGCGCGGGAGGTGCTCGACTTCCCGCAGCGGTGGGCGGAGATCGACGCCCTCACCGGACACGTGCCGCTCGAGATCCAGCTCGACCTGTTCCTCGACTGCCGGCGGCTGGCCGAGCGCTCGTCGCTGTGGCTGCTGCGCCATCGCCGGCCGCCGATCGACGTGCCCGCCGCGATCGCCCAGTTCAAGCCCGGCCTCACCGAGCTCGCCCGCACCCTGGAGCCGGCGCTGGTCGGGCGGATGGCCGACGTGGTGCGCTCGGTCGAGGCGTCCCGCCTCACCGCCGGGGTGCCCGAGGCGCTCGCGGAGCGGGCGACCGTATGGCCGCTCCTGCACACCGGGTTCGACCTCGTCGAGCTCGCCGCGACCCACCAGATGGCGCTCTCGTCGCTGGCCCGGATCGAGTGGTCGATGTTCGACCGGCTCGACCTGTCCTGGCTGTGGGACGGGATCGGGGCGCTGCCGCGCGCCGATCGCTGGCAGACCCAGGCCAGGTCGGCGCTGCGCGACGACATGCTCGCCGCGCTGACCGAGCTGACGACGACGGTGGTCGACAGCGCCGGCGGATCGGTCGAGTCGTGGCTCGACGCCAACGAGCGCTCGGTGGCGCGGGCGATGGCGATGTTCACCGAGATCCGCCGCGCCGAGACGTTCGACATGACCAACCTCTCCGTCGCCCTGCGCCAGCTGCGCAACCTGGCGCTCACGGCCGCCCGGGCCGGCTGATTGCCGATGCAACTACCGGTTCCACTACCGGAGCAGGGCGAGCCGGTCGACGACGTGATCGCCGCGCTGGCGGCGAAGCTGGGCGATGACGTGCGCTGGTGGGAGGGGCGGGCGTTCAGCCTGGTCTTCGACGGCGGCCCGTCGGTGCACGACGTCGCCGAGCGGGCGGCGTGCATGTTCCTGCACGACAACGCGCTGAACCCGCAGGCCATCCCGTCGCTCGGCGAGATCCAGTCGGAGGTCGTGGGATGGACGGCTGCCCTGCTCCACGGACCGTCGACCGCGGCGGGGTTCCTCACCAGCGGCGGCACGGAGTCGATCCAGTGCGCCGTGCTCGCCGCCCGCGAGCGGGCGCGGGCCGAGCGGGGGATCACCGATGCGGAGATCGTGCTCGCCGAGAGCGCCCACGCCGCCTTCCACAAGTCGGCCCACCTGTTCGGGATGCGCACGGTCGTGACGCCGGTGCTCGACGACTGGACCGCCGACGTCGACGCGATGGCCGCCGCCGTCAGCTCCAACACCGCGCTGGTCGTCGGCTCGGCGCCGCAGTACCCCCAGGGCGTGATCGACCCGATCCCGGCGATCGCCGAGGTCGCCGCGTCGGTCGGGGCGAACTGCCACGTCGACGCCTGCATGGGAGGGTTCGTCCTGCCCTTCGCCGAGCGGCTCGGGCGCGACGTCCCGCCGTGGGACTTCCGGGTCGACGGCGTGCACTCGATCTCCGCCGACGTGCACAAGCTCGGCTACGCGCCGAAGGGCGTCTCGGTCATCCTCCACCGCACGAAGGAGCTGCGCCGCTACCAGACGTTCGTCTTCGACGGCTGGCTCGGCGGGTTCTATGCCTCGCCCAACCTCCAGGGCACCCGGTCCGGGGCGCCGATGGCTGCGGCGTGGGCGGTGATGCGCCACCTCGGGGTCGACGGCTACGTCGAGCTCACCCGCGGCGTGCTCGGGGCGGCCGACCGCATGCGCTCCGGCGTCGCGGGCGTCGCCGGGGTGCGAGTGCTCGGCGACGGCCGCTACCACATCGTGACGATGGCGTCGGACTCTCCTGTCGTGGACGTGTTCGCCGTCGGTGACGCGCTGCGCCGTCGCGGCTGGTACCACGACCGCCAGAGTCCACCCGACTCGCTGCACTCGACTGTCAGCAACTCGAACGTGGACGCCATCGACGACTGGCTCACCGACCTCGCCGCGTGTGTCGCCGAGGTGCGCGGGAGCGCCGCCGACGACCACTCGACCGCCTACGCGACACTGGAGTGATCTCACCGACGCGATATCATTCGTGAGATGACGACGAGCTTCCCCGGCTTCGAGGCGTTCGCCGACGACCCGGACCGGGTCGTCAGGGTGCTCACGAAGCGACGGCGGCGGCTCGGGCTGTCGCAGACGACGGTCGCCGCGCGCATGGGGACGTCGCAGTCCGCCGTCGCCCGCCTCGAAGCGGGAGGCTCCGACCCGAAGCTGTCGACGCTCGCGCGCTACGCCGCCGCCCTCGACGCCAAGGTTTCCTACGCCGTGGGCGACGGCGAGCGATGACGGCGACGTGGCCCGACCAGCCGGGGTGGCCCCAGCGACCGGGCTGGCCGTACCCGCCGGAGCGCCCCGAGCCGAGGCGGGAGGGACCGCTGATGGTGCCGGTCGTCGATCTCCCCCGGGCCGAGCAGACCCGGCGGGTGGTCGTCAGCGGGCCCCTCGACACCGAGACGGTCGTGCGGGTGGCGGCGGAGCTGATGGAGCTCGACGGTCGTTCGGGTAGCGACGTCGAGCTGGTGGTCAACAGCGACGGTGGCCGCCTCGCCGACGTGCTCGGCCTGCTCGACGTGATCGGCTCGATGCGGGCCAAGGTCAACACGGCGTGCATGGGCCGGGCGACGGGCACCGCCGCCGTGCTCCTCGCCTGCGGTACCGGCCGGCGGCGCGCCGGGCCCCACGCCACGATCTCGCTGCGCCACCGGGTGCCCGAGCAGGTCGAGGGCGCCAGCTCCGCTGCGCTGCGGGCCCAGCTCGACGACCTCGACCACGTCCGCCGCCAGGTCGTCACCGCCCTCGCCGGTGCCACCGGGCGCCCGACCGACGAGCTCGACCAGGACCTCGACGCGGGCCCGCTGCTCGACCGCGAGCAGGCCACGGCCGCGGGCATCCTCGATCCCTGAGCCGGGCATTCTGGGCGGGACCCGTGCCATCCGCCGTTCTGGGTGGGCAGCGTGACAACAGTTGTCACGGAGCCCGCCCAGATCATGCGTCGTCTGTCCGCACGGTGGCCCGTCGGTAGCGTGAGACCACCATGCCGGGCCCCCGCTTCCGCATCGCCCCGTCGCCGACGGGCTACTTCCACGTCGGCGGGGCACGCACGGCGCTGTTCAACTGGGCGCTCGCCAAGCGGCTGGGCGGGACGTTCGTGCTGCGCATCGAGGACACCGACGAGGCCCGCAACCGGCCGGAGTGGACGCAGGGGATCATCGACGCCCTGGAGTGGATCGGAATCGCCGCCACCGACCCGGCGTTCGAGGGGCCCTACCACCAGAGCGCCAACGTCACGGCTCACGTCGCCGCTGCCGAGTGGTTGTACGCCGAGGGCCGGGCCTACTACTGCGACCTGACCAGCGAGGAGGTCCAGGCCCGCTCGACGGCCTCGGGCGTCCAGGGCTACGACGGCTACTCGCGTGACCGCGGCCTCGGGCCCGGGCCGGGGCGGGTGCTGCGATTCCGCACGCCCGACGAAGGCGCCACCGTCGTCCACGACGTCATCCGCGGCGAGGTCAGCTTCGCCAACGACAGCATCGAGGACTTCGTGCTGCTGCGAAGCAACGGCACGCCGGTGTTCGTGCTGGCCAACGTCGTCGACGACGTCGAGATGGACATCACCCACGTCGTGCGCGGCGACGAGCACCTGCCCAACACACCCAAGCAGCAGCTGCTGTGGGACGCGCTCGGCCACCAGCTCCCGGTGTGGGCGCACGTGCCCCTGCTCGTCAACGAGCGCCGCCAGAAGCTGTCCAAGCGTCGTGACAAGGTCGCCCTCGAGTCGTACCGCGACGAGGGGTACCTCGCCGCGGCGATGGTCAACTACCTGATGACGCTGGGGTGGGCGCCGAAAGGCGACACCGAGATCGTGCCCTGGGCGGTGATCGAGGCCGAGTTCCGCCTCGAGGACGTCACCCACTCGCCGGCCTTCTTCGACATCAAGAAGCTCACCGCGTTCAACGGCGAGTACATCCGGGCGCTCGGCGTCG
This sequence comes from uncultured Acidimicrobiia bacterium, assembly GCA_963841465.1. Classification (GTDB taxonomy): domain Bacteria; phylum Actinomycetota; class Acidimicrobiia; order Acidimicrobiales; family Ilumatobacteraceae; genus JALZMG01. Next base: position 921,723 of record CAWJCQ010000003.1, read on the forward strand.
ACGAGTTCGTCGCCGCCTGCGGGCCGTGGATCCCCACCCATTACGACCGCGCCGTGTTCTCCCGGTTGGCGCCGGAGCTGCAGAGCCGGGCCCGGACGCTGGCCGACGCCGCGGCGCAGATCGATTTCCTGTTCGCCGACCCGGTGATCGACCAGGCCTCGTGGGACAAGGCGATGGCCCAGCCGTGGGCGGGCAAGTTGCTCGACGGCGCGATCGCCGCGTTCGAGACAGTGCCGTGGGAGGCCGATCTGCTGGAGGCCGAGTGGCGCGCCGTGTCGGAGTCGGTCGGCGCGGCGCTGCGCTCGACCCAGGGTCCCGTGCGGGTCGCGGTGACGGGTCGGATCAGCGGCCCGCCGTTGTACCCGGCGCTCGTCGAGCTCGGCCGCGACCAGACCCTGCGCCGGCTGCGGGCCGCCCGCGACCGGGTGGCCGGGTAGTGGACTCCGTGCGCACCGACGACACGCCTGTCGGGACCGTTCGGCCGATCGCCGAGGGAACACCGACCGAGCCCCCGGTGGGTGGCGGGCGCCGACGAAACCACCTCCGGCGCGGGCTTTTCGCCGGCCTGCTCGTGGTCGCCCTGGTCGTCGGCTACTACGCCGTCAGCCTGTTCCAGGTGTGGTCCACCGGGCGCAGCGACTACACCGGCACCGCCGACGCGATCGTGGTGATGGGCGCGGCGCAGTACGACGGCCGGCCGTCACCGCAACTCGCCGCCCGCCTCGACCACGTCGCCGAGCTGTGGCCGCAGGGCCGCGCCCCGCTCGTCGTGGTCACCGGCGGCAAGCGGGCCGGCGACCGCTTCACCGAGGCCCAGGCGTCGGCCCGCTACCTGGAGGACCACGGCGTCCCCGCCGCATCGATCCTGCTCGAGGACCAAGGCGCCAACAGCTACGACTCGCTGCGCGGCGTCGCCCAGCAGCTGCGCGCCCGCGGCTTGCGCGAGGTCGTGATCGTCACCGACCCGTACCATGCCCTGCGCAGCAAGCTGATCGCCGAGCAGCTCGGCCTCACGGCCCATGTCTCGCCGACCTCCACGTCGGTCGTCCACGGCCGCGAGCAGTTCGGCCGCGAGCTGAAGGAGGCCGCCGGCGTCGCCCTCGGCCGGCTGATCGGCTTCCAACACATCTGACCTCGACTCTGTGTCACCGCAGGAGTCCCCGGGGACGTATGCGGTGACACGAACGTGTTTCAGAGCCGGCAGCTACACTGCCGAACCGCTCCGTGGGGAGTGGTGTAATCGGCAACACAGCAGATTCTGGTTCTGTTATTCGGGGTTCGAGTCCTCGCTCCCCAGCTGTCATCCTCGGGTTCGGCTCGCAGCGAAGCCGCTCGCCTCTCCTCCCGAGCTCGCCGCCGCCGCTCCGCGGCGGCGCTCGCCCCACCTCACGGGCGCCGGCCCCACGCGGTCACCAGCGGCGGCGTGGCGATGTCGATCCGACCGGCGGCGAGCGCGTCGATGTGGCCGTCGAGGTCGGCGCCGAACCCGAGCGCCATCAACCCTTCGCGCACCTGCAGCGTGTTGGCGATCTCGAGGTCGCGGGTCGCCGCCACGGCGAGCGGGGCGTAGGCCTCAGCCCCGACGTCCGTGAGACCCAACCCGAGCAGCCGCCGCCGCAGGGTCCGTCCGAGCGACAGGTCGACATCGCGCCGCAGGAGCAGCTCGACGAATCCCTCGCGGATCCGGTTGGCGCGGTCCTCGTCCGGCGTCGCTGCATCGGGGCAGGCCTGCGGCTGGACCGACACGTCGAAGTCCTCGATCACCAGCCACCCGCCGGGGCGCAGCGCGCCGGCCATCCGCCGCACTGCCTCGTGGCGGTCCGGGACGTGGGTGAGCAGGAGCCGGGCGTGGACCAGGTCGAACGGCCCCTCCGGCGCGTCGTCGACGGCGACGTCGCGACGCTCGACGTCGAACGGGGCGTCGGCGGGCATCCACGAGACGTCGAGGTCGGTCGCCACGACCCGTCCGGACGGGGCGACCCGCTCGGCGAGCCAGGTCGGCACGATCGGCCCGCCGGCACCGACTTCCCAACACGTCCAGCCATCGGCGATGCCGAGCAGCTCGATGCGGCGGTGGGTCCACTCGTCGAACGTCGCCGAGAGCGCACGGAAGCGATCACCAGCTTGCTGAGCTTGGTTGTCGAGGAGGTAGCTCACTGGTGCACCTTCCTGGGGAGCGGGTCGTCCCCGGTTCGGGTCCGGTGCACCAGTGAGCCTTCGGCGCCGTGACGCTCATTCGCTCGCTCGAAGACTCGCTCGCTCACTGGTGCACCTTCCTGGGGAGCGGGTCGTCGACGGTTCGGGTCCGGGTGCACCAGTGAGCCTTCGGCGCCGTGACGCTCATTCGCTCGCTCGAAGACTCGCTCGCTCACTGGTGCACCTTCCTGGGGAGCGGGTCGTCGACGGTTCGGGTCCGGGTGCACCAGTGAGCCTTCGGCGCCGTGACGCTCATTCGCTCGCTCGAAGACTCGCTCGCTCACTGGTGCACCTTCCTGGGGAGCGGGTCGTCGACGGTTCGGGTCCGGGTGCACCAGTGAGCCTTCGGCGCCGTGACGCTCATTCGCTCGCTCGAAGACTCGCTCGCTCACTGGTGCACCTTCCTGGGGAGCGGGTCGTCGACGGTTCGGGTCCGGGTGCACCAGTGAGCCTTCGGCGCCGTGACGCTCATTCGCTCGCTCGAAGACTCGCTCGCTCACTGGTGCACCTTCCTGGGGAGCGGGTCGTCGACGGTTCGGGTCCGGTGCACCAGTGAGCCTTCGGCGCCGTGACGCTCATTCGCTCGCTCGAAGACTCGCTCGCTCATCGTGTTCCCTTCGCGTGCCCCGGCACTCGGCCCCACGCCTGCACCGTCATCGCCCGCACGACCACGGTGTCCGGATCCGCGAGGTGGCGGTCGACGGCGGTGACGAGGTCGTCGAGCTCGCCGGCGGTGGCGATGCCGGCGTCGACGATCCGCTCCGAGCAGCGATCGGCGGATGTGACGAGCAGCCGCCGATGGGGGTGACCAGCGCTGTCGATCCTGGCGTGGGCATGAGCGGCGACCTCGCGCAAGCCGGCGCCCCGCAGCATGCGCGGGAGCCGGCGCCCGACGCACGGGTCGAGGCCGCAGGAATGCCACAGCGCGAGCAGAACGTCGCGCAGCGCCCTCCAGGCCGGGACGTCGGGCTCGCACTGCCAGCTCAGCCAGTCCACCTCTTGCACGGCGACGGTGCCGCCGGGGCGGACGATCGCGACGGCCTCGCGCAGCACGGCCATCGGGTCCGGCACGTTCATCAGGAGCAAGCGGATGTGGGCGAGGTCGAAGCTGGCGCGGGCGAACCCTGTGTCGGTGGCGTCGCCGTGGCGAAGCGCACGTTGCGCAACCCCGCGCAGTTGCGGGCGGCGTGGTCGAGCATGTCGCCGTGGCGGTCGAATCCGGTCACCTGGCCGTGCGCGCCGACCCGCTCCGACAGCAGCGGGAGGATGCCGATCGGGCCGCAGCCGATGTCGATCACGTCGCCGCCGAAAGGCACCTCGAGCCGGTCGAGGAGCGTGCGCGCCTCGTCCTGCAGCAGCGCCGCCTGCGACATCAGCCGCCGCCGCTCGTCCTCGGCGTCGCCGAGCATGTACTCGGCCGGCGCGGTCCCGGTGGCCATGCGACCACTCAACGCTACGACGCGCCGCCAGTCTTGGAGAACGGCCGTAGATCGGATGAGCATCGGCCGTGGGACTCGTCGCGGGTGGCTGGTAGCGTGGCAGCCCGCTGCTCGGCCCGTTCGTCTAGAGGCCTAGGACACCACCCTCTCAAGGTGGCGGCACGGGTTCGAATCCCGTACGGGCTGCGAAGAAACCCCAGGTCAGAGGCCCTCTACGGGGTCCTCTCCTGCTTTCCGGGCTCAGTTGCCAATGGCGTGCCAATGTATCGATTGGAGGACGCCATGAAGGGCTTCATGCGCCAGCGAGGCGACGCCTGGGAGCCGGTCGCCGTTCGAGAGCTGCCGTTGCGACCACGGCGTGAGGTTCCTGGTCGATCAGAACCGTTCGCCACGACTCGCAGAGCTACCGCGTGTCGCCGGGCATGACGCGGTGCACACCTTCGACATCGGGTTCGAGCGCGCCGAGGACGACGAGGTTCTCGCGCGCGCCCGGGCCGAGGATCGAGTGGTGGTGTCCGGCGACACCGACTTTGGTGCACTGCTGGCGTTGGCCCACCACACCTCGCCGTCGATGATCCTGTTCCGCCAACGTGTGCGACGCCGCGCCGAGTCTCAGGCCAAGGTGCTGGTGCGCAACCTCAACGAGCTCGCCCCGGCCCTCGAGGCTGGCGCCGTCGTGATCATCGAGGACGACCGTCTCAGGCTACGAAGACTGCCGCTCATCCCACCAGACGAGCAGCCCAACGTCATCCAGAACGTCGCGCCAGAACGACCCCGCCCGTGGCGCTGAGACGCGCACCGAACGATCACCGTGTTCGGCCTGGTTCAGGGTCGGCGCTGGCCAGCCGGGCGTCAGCCCTGATCGAATAGGCCGCGGTCGCGAATCGTGGACTTTCGCACTTTGAGGTCGGGGTCCTGACCTGAGTCGCCGGTGATGTAGCCAATGCCATCGGCGGAGAGGCGCGATGCGAGATCCTGGGTCTGTCCGTGAGACAACGGACAGACTGGAGGGTTCGTAGGATGTCTTCGTTGACTGGTCGACGTGCGCCTCGTCTGCTTCGAGGGTCGCTGATCACCCTGCGCCGCCGGTGCGGCAAACCCAACTGCCCGTGCGCCGAGGGCGTTCCCCACGAGACGCCGGCGTTGTCGTACTCGCTGCAGGGCCGGACGCGCACCGTGACCTTGCGCGTCGAGGACCTGCCCGCCGTGTAGGCCGCGTTGGAGCGCTATGCGGCGGCCCGCCAACGCCTCGAAGACGAGGCGCTCGCCGGGATCGAAGCGCTGCGTGTCCGCGCCGGCGGCTCCGACCGGTAGCGGGGACCAAGATGGATCCGCTGGCCGCCTGGGCGGCCCTCGTGCAGGGCTGCGCGGTGGTGTTCCACCGGCGCAGCTTCGCCATCTTCGGTGATCTGGTGGTCGGCTGGGTGCTCGCCCCCGGTCGACGCACGATCACCGGGATCATCACCGTCGCCGACCCGACGGGGCGGCGCGCCCATGACGCCTATCACCGCTTCGTGCGCGACGGGACGTGGGCGATGAGCCGGCTGTGGCGGGTGCTGGCCGTCCACGCCGTGGCCCGTTTCGCCCCCCACGACGGCGTGGTCAGCGTGGACTGCGATGACACCCTGTTCCACAAGTCCGGCCGCCGTGTTGACGGCGCCGGCGTGTTCCGTGACGCTGTGCGCTCCACCGGTCGCCGTGTCGTCTACGCCCTGGGCTTGAACCTGGTGGTCATCACGTTGCGGGTCACGCCACCGTGGGGAGGCTGCCCGATCGCCGTGCCGATCAACGCCCGGTTGCGCCGCAAGAACGACCCGACGACCACCGTCGAACATGCCGCCGTGATGATCGGTGAGCTCGTCGAGTGGCTGCCCGACCGCAGCTTCGAGCTCTGTTGCGACGGCGCGTACGCCTGCCTCGCCGGCGCCGGGCTGCCACGATCCCACGTCAGCTCCCGGATGCGCCGCGACGCCGCCCTGTTCGAACCGCCCCCGCCGCGCACCGGACGAAGGGGCCGCCCGCGCACCAAAGGCGACCGGCTGCCGACCCCACCCGACATCGCCGCCCAAACCCGGCGCCGCCACTGGACACGCACGACGATCGATCTGCGCGGCCGACGCGTCGAGCGTCTCGTGCTCGTCCGCGACGTGCTGTGGTACCGCGTCAACCGCCACCACCTCGTGCGCCTCGTCACCGTCCGCGACCCCGCCGGCGTCGAACCCGACGACTTCTTGTTCACCACCGACCTCACCGCCACCGGCGCCCAAGTCGCCTCCCGCTACTCCGGCCGATGGTCGATCGAGGTCACCTTCCGGGACACCAAACAGAACCTCGGCGGCGAGGACCCACAGTGCTGGAAACGCAACGGACCCGAACGCGCCGCCACCTTGTCGCTGTGGCTGCACAGCATCATCTGGTGCTGGTACCTCGACACCCACCCCACCGGAGGCACCTGGCCACTCAAGCCGTGGTACCGCCACAAGACCACGCCCAGCTTCCTCGACGCCCTCGCCGCGCTCCGCCGCCTTCTCTGGTCGCAACGAATTACATCGCTGTCGTTCCCCACCCCCGACAACACTGAAATCACTGACACACTGTTGAACGCCTTGGCCTACGCGGCGTGACGGCATCCCGACAGTGCGAAAGTCCACGAATCTCGAGGAGGTGTCAATTGGATGTGAACGAGCTCATGCAGCAGGCGCGAGACACGCTCACGGTGAACCGGCTATTCGGCGAGCCCCACGAACGCAACGGGGTCACGGTGATCCCCGTCGCCGCCGTGCGAGGCGGAGGCGGCGGTGGCCGTGGCGAGGGCCCGGGACCGGAAGGCGTCGGCACCGGGTCTGGCTCCGGCGGCGGCTTCGGGCTCACCGCCAAGCCCGCTGGCGTGTACGTGATCGAAGGCAACCGCGTGAGCTGGCGACCCGCTGTGGATGTCAACCGCATCGTGCTCGGCGGTCAGATCGTCATGATCGTTGCGCTGCTGGTGCTGCGCAGCGTTCTACGCCATCGCTGATCGCTAGGTGGATACGCTGCTTGCTCCATCGGCACCGGTGCGGGAGCGTTGCAGTGATGGGTGGAGGGGACGTGACGACTGATGTCCACGGTTCGGTGGCGACGGGTGTTGGTGGTGAACGGCCGAAGCCGCGCCCGGTCGGCGCGGTCGATGACCGCCGGGTTGTGGCAGGGTCGTTCGCGGTGATGGCTGTCGTCGTCGGCGCGATGTGGACGGTTCGATCACTGTCGGGTTCCGGTGCTGTCCCGGTGATCTACGCGTTCACAGTCGGTGTGCTGGTGATCCCGGTCGTCGCGTCACCGATCGAGTGGTTCGTGCACCGCTACGTGTATCACGCGGCCCGAGTTCGCCCACTCGGAGCGATCTTCACCGTTCACACGGCCCACCACTACGCGTTCTTCCCGACGTGGCGCTACGTCACGGGCGGGCCTGCTCGACGCTTGTCGATCAGGAGGCGACCAACGGCGGTCAACATCTCCGCGGTGCGCAACGCCGGTGTACGTCTCGCTCACTTCTGCTGGTACATGACCATCGGGGCGGTGGTGGTGTGGCTGCCGGGGTGGGTGCTGACGCATGACCTAGCCTTCCTTGCGGGCATGATGGTCGCGTCTGGTGTCGTCTCGAACCTGTTCATCGTCGTGCACGACACGATCCATCGGCCACGCAGCCATCGGTTCGTGGCCCTCTGTGTCAACCTCGGGTGAGGCGGATCGAGCAGTCGATTCATTGAGCTGAGAGGGTGGGGAGGAGTTCCCCGAATGAGCACGATCATCCACGATTCTTCGAGCGCGCGCGCCCAGGCTGGCGCCGTGGACGACACGAACGATCCGGATCCCGAGGTCCCCGAGCGGGCCCGTGGCCCGCGTCGGTACTCGGCGAAGTACAAGGCCCAGGTTCTCGATGAGTACGAGCGCCTCGACAAGGCGGGCAAGGGCGCGCTGTTGCGGCGCGAGGGCCTGTACACGTCGCTGATCTCGGAGTGGCGCCGCCAGCGCGACCGTGGCGCGCTGGCGGCGTTGGCCAAGCCCGCCGGCCGCCAGCCGGCCGATCCTCGTGATCGCGAGGTGGCCCGGTTGCGTCGTGAGAACGAGCGGCTGGCCGGCGAGCTGGACAAGGCCCGCAAGATCATCGAGGTCCAGGGAAAGCTCTCGGCGCTGTTGGACGATCTCGCCACCGACAGCGCCCCGACGGATCGGGGCGAGACGAGATGATCGATCAGGCGATCACCGAGCTCGCACCGCTGGTGGGCGTGCGCGACGCCTGCGCGGCGATCGGCGAGGCCCAGGCCCGCTGGTATCGCCGGCACCGCCAGAGCCCCCCGGCCCCGAAGCCCGAGCGGATGCCCACACCGCAGCCTCGGGCGCTCAGCGAACTCGAGCGCAAGGAGCTGCGGGCGGTGCTAAACAGCGAGGACCACGTCGATGAGGCGCCCGCCACCGTCTACGCCAAGCTGTTGGATCAGGGCGTCTACCTGGCCTCGGTGCCGACGATGTACCGGGTGTTGCGCGAGCACGACGAGGTCCGCGAGCGTCGCCGCCAGGCCACCCATCCAGCGGCCAAAAAGCCCGAGCTGCTGGCCGCCAACCCGAACGAGGTCTACTCGTGGGACATCACCAAGCTGCTCGGCCCGCAGAAGTGGACGTACTACTACCTGTACGTGATCCTCGACATCTTCAGCCGCTACGTGCCGGGCTGGATGCTCGCCCACGCCGAGAACGCCCGCCTCGCCGAAGCGCTGCTCGCCGACACCGTCGCCAAGCAAGGGATCGAGCATGGTCAGCTCACGATTCACGCCGACCGTGGTTCGCCGATGGTGGCCAAGCCCGTCGCCTTCTTGCTCGCCGACCTCGGCGTCACCAAGAGCCACAGCCGGCCGCACGTGAGCAACGACAACCCGTTCAGCGAGAGCCAGTTCCGCACGCTCAAGTACCGGCCCGAGTTCCCCGACCGCTTCGGCTGCTTCCAGGACGCTCACGCCTTCTGCAGCCGGTTCTTCAACTGGTACAACGACGAGCACCGGCACTCCGGCATCGGGTTCCACACCCCCGCCGACGTCCACTACGGGCGAGCCGAGTTCATTCGCGAGCAGCGTGCTGTCGTGCTCAACGACGCCTACGCCGCACACCCCGAACGCTTCGTCCGCAAGCCACCGCAACCGCCGGCGCTGCCCACCGCGGTGTGGATCAACGAGCCGAAGGAGGACGCCACGACACAGTGATTCTCAAGAGATCTGCCTCGAAAAGGTTGACACGCGCCGTGGAGGCCCAGCGATGGTTCGCGTTCCTCGATCGACACCACTACATCCACCATGTCGACCTGGGCGCCAACTTGAACTTCCTGCTTCCGCTCGCCGATCTGCTCTTCGGCACACTGCGTACCGAGATGTCGCTCGAAGAGCTCAGGCATCACGGCTCGCTCGACGTGGCCAAGGCCAACCCGGTGGGCGAGGGTCAGAGGGCGCGCGAGGCAGTGTGAGGGCCGGCCGGGAACGCCGGGAGTGTCGCAAGGGGCAGTGTGCGCGTCGGCGTCGTGTGCCCCTACAGCCTCTCGATGGATGGAGGGGTCCAGTGCCAGGTTGTCGGACTGGCTCGTGCGCTTGGACGTCTCGGCCATTGTGTCGAGGTCATTGCGCCCGGTGACGTGCTGGCCGGCGTCGACGGGACGAGTGCTGGCGGAGCGTTTCGGTTCCGAGTGAACGGGTCGATCGCGCCGATGGCGCCTCAGCCACTGGCGGCGATCCGCACGGTGCGAGCACTCCGTCGCGGCCGCTTCGACGTGCTTCACCTCCACGAGCCGCTGGCGCCGAGCATCACCGTGGCGGCGTTGCTGGCGGCCACGGCGCCAATCGTCGGCACCTTTCACGCAGCCGGTGACCGCACACCATATCGGTGGCTTGGTTCCTCGCTGCGGCCGCTGGCCGACCGCATCGATGCCTGCGTCGCCGTCTCCGAGTCCGCCGCCGATCTCGCACGACGCCATCTCGGAGGCAGCTATGAGATTCTCTACAACGGCATCGACGTCGACCAGTTCCAGCCTGCCAGGCCGGCCACGGTAGACCGCCCGCCGATCCTCTTTGTCGGGCGCCACGAGCCACGCAAGGGCCTCGACGTGCTGCTCGACGCGTTCTCGTGGTTGCCGGCAACCGTCGCCCTGCGAGTCGTCGGAGACGGGCCCGCCACCGGCGACCTTCGCAAACGATACGGCGACCCACGGATCGTGTGGCTGGGGCGGCTCTCGGAGGCGGACAAGATCCGCCAACTGCACACCGCCGCCGTCGTGTGCGTCCCCTCGCGGTATGGCGAGTCGTTCGGGATGGTGTTGCTCGAGGCGATGGCCGCGGGCACACCGATCGTCGCCAGCGACGTGCCCGGATTCCGGTCCGTCAGCGGGGACGGCCGCGCTGCCCTGCTGATACCGCCTGGGAACCCGCGCGCGCTCGCCGCGGGGCTGCTACGCGTGCTGTCGGACGATCGGATCGCCGCCAGGCTCCGGGCAGAAGGCGCCAAGCGCGTCCACCGCTTCTCGATGGACGCCCTGGCCGCTCGCTACGTCAACATCTACGAACACGTCACGCGCTCGAAGCTCCGGTAGCGACTCCAAATGCTCACGCGATCCGCGAGCGGCGTTCGGGCCAAACCCGGGCACCGAGCTGCAGCACCGAACCGCGACACCGAACGCCGCCGCCCTGATCGACATCCACAATGCCGAACGGCATACATGTGGAGTGTGGAGCCGTCAACCGGTGCGATTGCCTCTATCGAGGCTGGTCCGGGCCGGAGGCCCGGACTCGGGGCGCGACGAGTCCGGCGTCGGACGCGTGTGCCGACGCCGCGGCGCGGTCATTCTTCTTGTTGGTCGGGTTGAGCCGGGGTCAAGGCCGGCCGTAGGCCGCCCGGCGGGCTTGGCCTTGACGCCGGCGATGGTGATGCCCCGAGATCGGGACAATGGTCTCGGCCCCGCCCCTGGGGCGGGGCCTGCTTGCCCTTCCCCTACTGTCCGCGCTTGGCGTGGTCGTCGGTGCGGTGTGGGTGGGCACGGTGAACCTGGCTTCGGTCCTCGTGCGAGCGAGGGGCGGGCAGCCCGGATGTCGGGTGCCTGGGCATACCTTCGTCACGCCCGACAATGCGGGGTGAGCATGAAGCCGTACGGTCACGACCACGACCAGCTCACTCATTTGCGTCGACCACACCTGGTGGTGGGTCATGCCGTTCCCGAGCTGCGTCGTGGCCGTGCCCGACATCACGCCGCGTCAGTGGCGAGGCAACGGATCTCACCGTCGCGCAGGCCGTAGTAGACGAGCGTGAGGAGATGACGGGCCGCGGCGACCCGTCCGATGTTGCGGCCCCGGCGGGCGCCGACACGTGCTTTGACCGAGGCGATCCGCGGGTCGCGGACCGCCCCGGAGACGGCCTCGACCGCGGCCCAGCGCAGCAGCCGGGAGCCTTGCTTGGTGATGTGTCCACGATGGGTGTGGGCGTCGGACTCGCGCAGCCGAGGGGTCAGCCCGGCCCACGAGCACAACCGGCGCGGGTTGTCGAACCGGCCGACGTCGCCGATCTCGGGCGACGAACACCGCCGCCAACACCGGACCGACGCCACGCAACGCCTGCACCGCCTCGTAGCCGGGATGACCCTTCAGCCGACGGTGGATGGCCACGTCGCACTGGGTGATCTCGCGGTCATAGAGCTCGATCAGGTCACGCAGCGACTCGATCCGATCGACGTACACGTCGCCCAGCTGCAGCCCGTCCAGCCACTGCTGGCCGCCACCGCGCCAGATGTCGTCGAGCTGCGGGATCACCCCCTCCTTGCCGAGGGTCTGATGGACCTGCTGCTTCAACCCGGACCGCAGCCGACCCAACTTGGCCCGATAGCGGACGATCTCACGCAACTGGCGCACCTCGGGCGGTGCCACCCACGCCTCCGGGAGACGACCCAGACGCAGCAGGTCGGCGAGCAGCGTGGCATCGCGGATGTCGTTCTTGACCCGCCGGTTCTCGTAGCCGGCGATCCCCAACGGATGGGCCAGATGCAACCGGGCCCCGCACTCGGCGATCACGTCGGCCGCCCAATACCAGCCCCAGCACGCCTCCATCGCCACCTCCGCCTCCGGTCCGCCGGCGGCGACGATCTCAGCAGCCAGGTTGGCTGGCGTGTTGTCGATCCGACTCCACGACACCCGCTCGCCATCCTCGTTCAAAACGACGACAACCGACCGGCGCCGGTGCAGATCGATCCCTACGTACGATCCCATGTGAGCCTCCTCGCTCGAGGGTTGGTGTTAAGCAACCTCAAGCTTCATCCGGAGTAGAGGACCGAACCAACAGCGGGGAGGCTCAACCCTCCGACCAACTCCACATGGCATCATCACCGGCGCGATGGGTCGGTGCGGAGCCATCTGCTCGGCACTGGCAGCGCAGTTCGCGCCGTCACACCGACGAGGACACTGGGTCTTCGCGCAAGGGGCGACGAACTCCCAGCGACGGTCACGTCGTCAGTCGGATCGATTCGAGCATCACGTCCCTGACCAGCGACTGGTACTCACCGTGGGCGTGATGCTCCTCGGTGTGCCAGGAACGGCCCTCGTGCGTCCGCATGTACCTCCGATACGCCGGAACCCCCGGGAAGCCCACGTTGTCAGCCATGACGACCGAGCCGGCATGCAGCCACCCGCGTCCCAGGATGCGCTCCAGGTCGGGAAGGTAGGAGGATTTCTCGTGGTCGACGAAGACGAAATCGACAGTGGCCGGTTCGAACCCATGCTCAATTTCGAGCCTGTCCAGCGTCTTTCCACCGTCGCCAAGTGAGCCGACGACCACCGTGACGCGGTCGGTCACGCCAGCGTGTGCCCAGATCCGCCGGGCCACGCCGGCATTGGCCGAGCTGAGCTCGACCGACAAGACGGTGCCATCGCCCGGCATCGCCCGGGCGATCCGCAGCGCGCTGTACCCGCAGTACGTCCCGAGTTCGAGGATGCGTCGCGGCTGGGCGCGCTCCACGGCGCCGTCGAGGATGGCGCCCTTCTCGTCGCCGACGTTGATCAGGAAGCTGCGCCGGTAGGCGAAGTCGTCGATGGCTTCGATCACAGCGTCGAGGTCACCGGCTGCAGTGACGCCTTCAACGTAGGCGGCGAGCGCGTCCTCACGTCCGTCACCCACTTGGCCTTGCCGATTCAACTGGCCCAGACCGAGGGCCATCCGAATCACCGACCAGCGCAGAAAGGGGAAGCGTCTCCCACCGATCTCCGAGAGTCTCCGCATCGAACCCGTCATGTACGCCTTTGCCACCTCGTCGCGGGCCGGGAGCCTACCCCCGGTCGCCGCGGTCGCCGGCGCTCCACGACCGCTCCTTGCGCGCCGATGACCCCAGGTGAGCAAGACGAGCGATGCCGCGCGCTTCCCCGGTTGACGATCCGTGCACCGGACGTCAGCACCGAATGACGGCCGTCGAGCCCGGGGCCGCGCGCCACGCAAGTCGATCGCGGGCAGAAGGCCGCCACTCGGCGTGCGGTCGCGTCTGACACCGGCACGAAGCTGTGACGAACCGTCGATCGGGCGCGCCGGCCTCAACCCGGCGCCCCTTCGACACGGCGGTCTCCCCGGTGACGCTGCACCCGAGACGCTGCACCCGAGCACCCCGATGTGCCGGTCGATGGCGTCAACCTCCTGAGAGCACGGAAGCCCGCCCTGCAGCTCTACAGCGCGACCGACCCGGGTTCGTGGCTCACGGCCCGCCGACGGGTGTTCAGGCCGACTTCAGCGCGGCGCCCTCGGTGAGCCACGTCCACGGCTTGGGGCCGCTCGCGTACCGGGACTCGAGCCGCTCGATCTCGAACCCGGCCGCGCGGACGAGCTCGGCCGGCTCTCTCGTGAGGTGGCACCCGTCGGCCAGCCTCCGCTGTATCGGCTCAAGGCGCCGCTGCCAGCGGGCAACCGCCCGGTCAGGAGACAGACCGTGCTCGAGGAAGTGGAAGCGGCCGCCCGGCCGGAGGACCCGCCGCACCTCCGCCAGCGCCGTCGCCACGTCGGGGATCGTACAGAGCGTGAACGTCGATAGGGCGCCGTCGCAGCTGGCGTCGTCCAACGGGATCGACTCGCCGTGCAGCCCGACGTGGTCGACCTCCACGTCGGCGGCGGCGATGCGCCGCTCGGCGATGCGACGGGCGGTCGTCGCCGGCTCCACCGCGTAAATCCGCGTGACCTCCGGCGGCAGGGCCGGCAGGTTGAGCCCAGATCCGAAGCCGATCTCGACCACGCGGCCCGACAACCCGGCGGTCACCTGCTCACGCCACCGGCGCAGCTCGGGCGTGCCGCACGTCCAGTCGACGAGGCGCGGCAAGACATGCTCCCGATAGAAACCCAACGACTGGCCTCCTCTTGCCCCCGAGGGTAGCCCTGGAGGATCACCTGCGCCGCTCGGCGTCACCGTGCCCACCGGTCGCCCCCGGCGGCAGCGGCGAGTCACGTTCGGGTAAGGAACAACGCGCCCGAACGGCGATCACCGGGCAACTCAACACGATGCCGATCGGGCATTTCGATCTCGAATCTGGGTGGTGCCGATGCTGTCGTGTGGCCATCTTGGCTGTGAGGGTGCCGACGGCGGCGGCAGCGGGGCCGGTGGCCCTCCGAACGACCCTCTGCAGTCCGCCGAGGTCGCGCCCGATCGGCATGAAGGCGCGGTCTTCAACCAGCGCTGCGGGCTGGAGGGCTCGGCCTCGCAATACGCTCGCTGATCGTGCCCCCCGCCGCCAAGCCCAGCGAACTGGATGTGGCGCGAATTCGCCGGTGGGCCGACGAACGGGTTCCCACCGAGCACCGAGACGAGGCCCGTATCGAAGTCGGTGTGCGAGGCGCCAACGTGACGATCTTCGAACTCCGAGCACCGTGGCGCGACGACGTTGGACCCGAGTGGTCGCGTCGTCCACTGGTGCAGCTGCGGCACACTGGGAGCGGCTTCTGGTTGCTGCTGTGGCAGGACCGGCATGGCCGCTGGCAGCGCTACCCGCTCGCTCCGCGACCGACACGCGATCTCGACGCACTCCTCGCTGAGATCGACGAGGACGGCATCAGCCTGTTCTCGACCTGACCCCCCGCCGAACCGAAGCGCTGACCGATTCGGCGCGACATCTCCACGTTGAGCCCCGAACGCGCAAACCGAACGCACCGTCGCTCCCACCGGCGGCCGCACCGGCAGACATAGTTGCGTCGCTCGCATACGTCGGCAGTGGGCGCCGGGGGACGAGCTGCGCGTAGCCGCGGCGCGGTGATGACGGCCGACTGGATGGCGAGCTCGGTGCTCAACCCGAACCGGTGCCTCGAAGCCGGCGTCTCGCAGCCACTGGCGGGCTTTGGCCGGCTGTCCAACGGGCGCCAACGTCGGCGACGATCGTTGGCACGCACCGGGGTGGGCGTGCCGCGATCGAAGGACAGGCGTGGTTCAGTCGATCAGTTCGTCGGCGAGCAGATCCATCAGCAGCCCGTCATGCCAGGTGCCGTCGGGCCCCCGCTCGTACTGGCGCATAACGCCGACCGGTTTGAACCCGACCTTGATGTAGCAGCGGATGGCGGCCAGGTTGTCGGCGGCCGGGTCGACGACGAGCCGGTGGTGGCGGTGATCGTGGAAGAGGTGGCGGGCCAGCGTGCGTACGGCGTCGGTGCCCAGGCCGCGCCCGTGGAGCGCTGGATCGACGTAGAGGTCGACGCCGGCGTGACGGTAGATCGGATCCTCCGACGCTTGCCATTGGATGGCGCCGGCGATCCGGTCAGCCACTTCGATCACCAGCAAGTGCAGTTCGGGGGCGACCAGATCATCGAGGATCTCGGCGGTCACGTCGTCAGACCCGGCCCACCGCGCCTGGACCTCGGGGGTAGCTCGAATCGTGACCAGAGCGACCACGTCCGTCGGGGTCGCCGGGCGCAGCGTCACCGTCACACCCTGCAACACGGTCATCACCCGTCACGATACGCAGGCCCCGACTGCCTCGAGGAGCCCCGCGGCCGGTGACCTCCGGGCGATCGGGGTGGAGCTCCAAGCTCGGGGCAGCCGGCCTACCGCATTGGCCGGGTGTTCGAGTCGCTCCGCCACAGTGCAGTCCGGCCACGCTGCTGAGGCGGTGACGTGAGCACCTACCCGACCACGTCGATCGTGCAGGCACGCCAGCTGACCTGTGTGGGCGTCACTCCGTCGCTCGATGCGGCGTCCCGACATGAGCTCCGGTCATTGTCTGTTCCGGCTGAGCGGGCTGATTCGGCGCGGGTGATGCCGAGGCCGATCTTTCGCGTCGAGCGCGACGCCGCGCCCGAAGCTTGGCGCGACGGACTCGATCGTTATGCCACCTGACGGACTTGCGATCACCGCGGCCCACAGCGCCGACGGGAGTCCCTTGCGTGATGGCGTCCGGCTGCCGCCCACGTCTGATCGCCCTCGGCCGACCGTACCGAACCCGCGGCTCGGCTCCGGCGACGCTCATGCCCTACTACGGCTCGTGCCTCGTCGGCGCCGAACAGACGCATTCCGTGCACCGAACGAACGCACCGAACGACGGCCCGCCGTCGACGGGAACCGCGCCCGAACAAGCAGGCATTTCGATGCGAACGCCCCGACCTGCTCGCCATAGGGGAGGTGTCCAGCGCTCATCCTCGCCGGCGCTCAGCGGTACGACGGACCGGCCGTCCTCCACGGTCCGGTGGCGATCAGCGGTCGCGGATCTTCCAGAAGCTGTCCTTGCGGACGATCTGGCCGTCGTCACCGAACGTCCAGAGGTCGCAACCACGAACGTCGATCCGTTCGCCGTCGACCGTGGTGCCGCTGATCGTCCACTCCGACACACCGCGATCTCCGCAGGCGAAGTGGTCACCGTCGTCGTAGTGGACCTCGGGGATCCCTTCGAAGCGGGCGGCGAGCCCGCGACGGACTTCGTCCTTGCCGACGAAGCGCGAACCCCACCGGTCGGGTCCGCGGGGAGACTCGAAGATGCACTCGTTGGCGAAGTAGGACATGATCGCCTCGAGATCGTGCCGGTTGAACGCGTCGAAGACCTTGCGCAGTACCTCGAGATGCTCCTCGCTAGCCATTGTTCACCCTCCCAGATGCTCGATGGTCAGCCGCGATCCAAGGTCGAAGCCAACGGCTCGTCAAGCGTTCGCCGGCACGACGCACCGAACGACAGCACCGAATGTTCGCCACCAGGTGCCGTACGCCCGCCCAGAACGGCATTCTTTCTCGTGGAACCCGGCGGGTCGTCCGTCATTGCGAGCTGATTCGCGGCGTGCGGTGGTGATCGAGGCTTGCCGCATCGGATGTACCGTTCGCCTCAATGAGCGCCCGCGCCGTTGCGGACCCGTGGAACAGCCACCCGTCAGGAACGGTGACGTTTCTGTTCACCGACGTGGAGGGCTCGACGCGATCATGGGATCGTGATGCGAGCACGATGGATGTCGCGTTGCGACTTCACGATGCGGTGGTTCGTTCAGCGGTCGAGAGTCACGGCGGCTGTGTCTTCGCGACGGGAGGGGACTCGTTCGCTGTCGCCTTTGCTGCCGCGGGTGACGCCGTCGCGGCAGCACTTGATGCGCAACGAGAGTTGGTGGCGGTGGGGTGCGGATCAGGTTGCACACGGGACGGGCGTGAGGCGTCTGAGCGGCGGAGTGTGGCGTCAACGACACCGTCGGTGACGAGGGGAGTCGATCTCGTTCGACACGGATGGCGAGGAGGACTTCAGCGGGGACGACATCTCGGAGGTCGCCTGCATCCTCAACGAGCTCGACACGCCCGACCGAGTCGTCCAGCGCATCGACGGCACCCGTGCGTTCGACGGCACCGTTGACGCCGAGTGGGGCGACTACGCAGCTTTCTGGACCTACCACCCCGACACCGGGATGAGAATCACGATCTACCCGCAGCGTCGCTCATGGCGGTGTCGGACTCGCCTTTACGTGACCAGAACGGCAAGCGTGCGATCGCGATCGAGCTGGACGCCCCGTCGAACTGACGACTCGACGGTGTGGCTCGCGAGCCCCGAGCTGTCCGCCCACGTGACGGCAGCGGCAGCTCGCACCGGAACGAGGAGTGTGTCCTCCAACCACCGGCCATCGACAGACGGACATCCGAGAGCGCTCGTCCGAGCACAACCGGATACATCGCGCTGAGTGCGTCCGCCAAGCGCCGGTTGCGGACACCGGACGCGCGCTCCGAGTGAACCCCAGCGTGGCGCCGACCATCACCGCGGCCATAACGGGCTCTACGCGGCGATCGTTGGTTGGCGGCCTCGGATTCTGCGAGTTGGGATGGTAGTCCATGTGATGCCGCAGCCGAGGAGGAGCCGGCGGCGATAGTTGGTGAAGTTGCGGTAGCCGTGCCCGACGCGGCGGATCTTCTCGATCAGCAGGTTGACCGTTATCTGGAGCGGATCCGGCGGAACGCCGTGTTGGCTGGGCTTGCATGTCGTGGACATGTTGCCGACAGCGTCAGGTGAGTCCGTCGGCGCGTTGCTGACCGAAACGGCGTGCGACCTGTTCTCGCAGTTGCCGGTTCTCGATCGTGAGCCGTTGGATCTCGCCGAGGGTGGTCTCGAGGCGCCGCCGGAGCGAGTCGGTGGAGGCGCGCTGCGCCGAGGGAACAGGTGCGGTGTTGGCGTGAGCGAGGTTGCGGAGCCGGTCGATTTCGCCACGTAGGTCGGGCTGGCGGTAGAGCCACGATCGCGACACGCCGGCCGCGTGGGCAACGCTGCTGAAGGTGACGGGCTCGCCGTCGGCGTCGAGCTGGCGGAGCGCTTCGACTGCACGGTGGCGGGTGTCGTGGGTGCGCTGTCGGGCGGAGGCGGTGAGGGCGACGGTCATGGTGTGTCTCCGATGGCGTCGAGGGCGCCGATGAGCTGGTCGAGGTTGTCGAGCACTTGACGGTGGTTGGCGGCGAGCCGGAAGTGGCCGTCGGCGTCGGCGGTGGCGATGAGCACGCGGGTCTCGTCTCGTTGGCGGCGGTGGATGTCGAGGAACGCCGGGGTGGTCTGGAAGTCGGGGCAGGTGAGGCAGGCGTTGGGGTGCGGGCAGTCCTGCTGGGGTGGTCGTCCGCAGTAGCCGTTGGGGAGGCTGGCCTGGACGCGGGCCATGTTGTGCTTGGTCCATTCGGCGTCGGCGGTCAGCCCGGCGGGGTCGTAGACGATGCGTTCGCCGCTGACGTTGACTCGCTGCTGGCAGTACTGGTCGAAGGCCCGGCGGACGGTGGTGTCATGCAGGGTGGCGTAGCGGGCGGTCATCTGTGGGCTGGCGTGTCCGAGAAGGCGTTGGATGACGTGCTGGGGGACGCCCTGGTTGATCAATCTCGATCCGAGCGTGTGCCGGAATTGGTGGGCGGTGACGCGGACGCGTTGACCGGTCTCGTCGCGCACGTCGATGTCGTCTTGC
Organism: uncultured Acidimicrobiia bacterium; assembly: GCA_963841465.1. Classification (GTDB taxonomy): domain Bacteria; phylum Actinomycetota; class Acidimicrobiia; order Acidimicrobiales; family Ilumatobacteraceae; genus JALZMG01. Next base: position 940,775 of record CAWJCQ010000003.1, read on the forward strand.
CAGCGAGCGAGGCGCTGGCGGAGGGTGGCGTAGCTGAACGGGCGTGCCCCGTCGGGGTTGGAGTGCGGCGCCGGGAACAGCACCGCCGGCCCGTCGGGCCAGCGGCGGCGGAGTTCGGCCTGCTGGGCGCGGATCGTGTCGGCGGCGGTGGCGCTCAGTGGGACGAGCTGCTCGGCGGCCATCTTGGCGTTGAAGTAGCGCAGGCATGGCCACCCGGCGCTGTCGTCGATGACGGGGTTGAACGGCAGCGCGCAGGCGTCGTTGGCGCGCAGCCCGGTCTCGATGATCACGACGATCAACGCCCGGGTGGTTGTGTCGAGCAAGACGGCCAGGCGGTCGGGGTCTTCGAGCTGGTTCATCACGAACTCGGGAATGAAGCGGGGCAGCGGCCGGGGACGGCTCGGCAGGTCGTCGTGGTAGAGCGCGGCGGTCGCTGACAGCTCGGGCAGCCAGTGGTGGCGACGGCAGGTGTCGAGGAAGCCGCGCAGGCAGGTGATGTAGGTGCTGGATGTGTGCGGGGCCAGGCCAGAGGCGATGATCCACACGAGGTAGGCCTCGAGGACGTCACGTGTGATGACGATCTCGTCACCGGCAGCGATGTCACGGCCCGCGAGGAACTGGCTGAACCACAGCATCGCTCGGGCGTCGACGTTCACGGTGCCGAACGTCTTGCCTGAGCCGAGCCGCAGCCGGGCCCAACGTTTCGTCGCTACCCGCAGCCACGGTTGGGTGATTGTGTCGAAGCGGGTCTGGCACGGTGACCGCGTCACATGGATCCCCAGCCGGCCAGCGACCCAGATGTCGCTCGCGTACTCGGCTTCGACGTCGATGCCACGCAAGTCCGTGAGGCGTTGGTGGGCGTAGCGCACCAGGGCGACCGTGCGAGTCGGGTCTTTCCAGCCCCCCGATCGCACGGCGTCGAGCCATGCCTCGACCGGCCGCTCCAACAGCGACCGGGCACCGCCGTCAACGTAGAGCCCGACGAGGTGACGGATCGTCGAGGGTGGGACACGCACGCCGCGGTCGTCGTGGCGGCACTGCAACACGTAGCCGACCTCGAGACGCGCTCGGGCGTCGAGCACCGACAGATCGAAGGCGTCGACCATCTCCGAACCAGCACGGACGGCGACGGGTGCGGCGGTGGCCCGGAACTCCTCCACGGCGGGCTTGCCGTGCTTGGTCCAGCGTTGATGATGGGCGGCGCACAACTGCAACGCCCACGACGTGCGCGCACACCCGTCGACGCCGCAGCGACCGCGGCCGAACACCGGGTCATCGGGATCGACTTGGATGATCTCGCCGGCGAACTCGGGTCGGACCGCGGCGACCAGCAACGTCCCCAGCTCGTCGCCGCCGGTGTCGGGAACGGCGACGACGCTCAGCACGAGGCTGGTTCCCAAGCGCCGGCGCGGACCAGCTCGGCGCGCAGGTCCTCGACGTCGAGGTGCACGTAGGCGTCGCTGGTGGTGGTCACGGACCGGTGGGTCAACAGCTTCGAGACGACCTCGATCGCCACGCCGGCACGGAAACTGGCGGACTCGGTTATTCGAACCTGGCCGAATGGGGTGGCTGGGAGGCGGGATTGTTGCATCGGCTGTGGCTTTCTGGTCTCACCGTGATGTTCGGGCGGTGGCGGCGGCGTAGTTGGACCAGTCGCCTCCGGCCGTCTTGACCCAGTCACTGGCAGTGGCGATCTTGATACCGAGGCTGTCGGCGAGGACGGGGGCGGGGAGCTCGGCGGCGAGTTGGATGAGCGCCGAGCGGCGGGCGGCTCGGGCGTCGATGCCGAGGGCGCCGAGGCGCGCGCCGAGCCGGCTGGCGGTGATCGGTCGGCCGGGGAGGTGGCCGGGGAACAGCCACGGTGAGGTGGTGGGGGCACCGATGCTGGTGTGCGGACGGCGCCCGGTCACGGCGAGTGTGGCGACGAGCTGGTCGAGCGGCGCGGGGATCTCGATGGCGTAGCGACCGAACCGGACGCTGACGGTGTCGCTGCTGGTGGTGATCTGTTCGTGGGTGACGACGGCGACGCGGCTGAGGGGTTGGGCGTAGAGGAGCACGAAGCTCCCAGCGACACGGTCGAGGAGCTCGACGCTGTCGTCGTGGAGCAGGCGACGGGCGATGGTCCAGCGCTCGTCGGTATCGAGTGCATGGCCGTCGTGCTCGGGCGGCGCGGAGATGGCGAAGGTGGCCGAGACGCCACGTTGCGCGGTCCAGGCAAGGAAGTAGCGGGCGTCTCGCCGGGAGGCCGGCCCGGTGGTCAGCCAGGTGTTGATGTGCTCCTGGGTGCAGCCGGACAGAGTCAGCTCATGGTCGTCGAGCCAGTTGAGGAAGGCGACAGCGGCGGCGACCTGGTTGCGCGAGTAGCGGATCGCGGTGCGCCGGGTGGGATCGGTCCGCGCAGCTCGGCGTCGGAGCCGACGCACGGTCTGCCACGTGGCGAAGGTGTGCACCAACCGTCGCTGCTCGGGATCGGCGACCCCGGCGAGGGTGGCGGCGATCCACTGTTCGAGCCAGGCGATGGACTCGTTGCGTTCGGGCAGGGCACCATGGGTGACGAGGAGCTGACGGACGTAGCCGGCCGCTCGAGGACGGGGATGTTCGTCGAGGGCTTCGTGGGTCAACGCCATCTCGCCCGCCGCCAACGCGGCGAGGATCGACGCGCCGGCACCCTGACGCAGCCAGTTGAGCGCGGCGAACGGCGGATCGGAGCCGGCGATGGCGTCACGCACGGCGACGAGCGGGGCGGGGACATCCCCGTCGGGACCGGTGAGCAGCACGGTGACACGGCGAGCGAGCGCGCAGTAAGCGCACCGGCCCCGTTCGAACAGCCGGTCCTCACGGCCGCACTGCGAGCAGGCCGGCGCGGCGGCGAGCCCGGCACAGTCACAGCAGCGCGTCGCGCCCGGTCCGGGAGGCGACACCAGTCGCCGCTCACGGCTGCAGCGATCGCAACGTCCGCGGCGTGTCAGCGCGGCCCGGTAGCACCGTTCACAGACCGGGCCTTCGGCCCAACGGGCCGTCGGGGGGCGGAGCTCACCGCAGTGCGCGCACTCGGCGTCGACACGAGGGCAGCAGGTGGCGCAGATCGGCCGACCTTCGGCGACGTGGAAGCACGGCCGGTTCCGGCCGCAGCGGTCACAGACGGCGACGGGAGGCCGGTAGCAGTTCACGCAGATGTCGGTGGTGGCGGCGGTGGCCCGGATGGCGATCTCATCGACTCGACCGCAGCGACCGCAGCGCCGCTCGGGCTGCACGTAGCAGGTGGTGCACAGGGCCGGCCGGCCGTCGGCACCGCGCCGGGTGAGCGGACGGACCCGGCCGCAGCAGCCACACGTCAGCCCGTCGGCTGCCGCCTCGAGCGTCGACGTGTCGGCCATGTCAGCGCTCGGGGTCCTCGACGATGCGGGCTCGCACCGGGCGGCGGCCACCGAGCGGCGTGGTCGCCGACTTGGCGCCGGCAGCCTTGCGCAGCCGTCCCGGCTCGGCGGCCACCTCGATCAGATCGTTCGGTGTGCACGCCAGGATGTCGCACAGCGCCGTCAAGGTCGGCAGGCTCAACCGTTCCGGGGTCCCGACGACGAGCCGGTAGACCTGCTCTCGCGACAGCGACACGCCCCGCTCGGCCAGCGGCGCCACCAGATCGGTGGTAGCGAACATCCCCCGGTCGGCCATCAGCTGGCGCAGATGCCACTGATAGGTCGTCACCCGACCCTTCATCGCGCGGCCTCCGCCGTGTCGCTGAACGCCTTCTCGAGCGCCGCCCGCAGCACCCGGTTGCGGTAGTCGGTGGTCACCGAGGTGTAGATGGCGGTGGTCGCCGCGTGCGAGTGCCCAACCTGTTGCTGGACGAACAACGGATCGACGCCGTCCTCGACGAGGTGGCTGACATAGGAGTGGCGAAGACAGTGCGGGCTGAGCTCGACGGGCAGGCCGGCGCCGTCGCGCCAGGCCATGAACCGGTCGTTCACGTGGCCGACGCTGATCCGCTCGCCCCGCTCCGTCAACCACAACACCGTCCGGTTCCCCGGCCGATAGCACGGACGGACCTCGGCCAGATACTCCTCCAGCGCCCGCACCGCCCACGGCATCACCGACGCCACGTTGCGTCGCCGCGGTGGCGAGCCGCGCATCGCCTTGCCGTAGCGGACTGCCAACATCCCGAACCGGCCCAGCTCGGGGGCGGCCGGGTTGGCGGTGAAGTCGACGGTGTCGAGCATCGTCACCTCCCGGCGCCGCAGCCCCCACGCGTAGGTCACCTTGAACATCGTGGCGTCCCGCCACGCCGCCACCGCACCCTTGCGGCCGTGTCGCTGCGCGGTCGCGACCGCGTCGTCGATGTAGTCGAAGAACACCTGAAGCTCACCGCGGGTGAACGGGCGTCGGCCCGGGCCGCCCTCATAGTCGGCGACGTGGTCGGCGGTGTTCCACTCGTGGCAGATCTGCACCGGGTGCTCCCCGAACCGGTCCTCGCACTCGTTCACCCAGCGGTAGCGGGGATCGCAGATGAACCCCATGAACATCGCCAGCGAGTTCTGGTAGGAGCGGATCGTCGAACGTGACCGACCCGCCGACCGCAGCGACACCGTCCACCCCTCCACGTCCTCAGGGCCCCACCGCCACGGATACTCGCCGGTGAACACCCGGAACCGGCGCATCGTCTGATCCCGCACCTCGATCGTCGACACGCCCAGCAGCCGGCTCTCCTGCTGCTGGCGCCAGCCCGTCAACATCGCCTCGAACACGGCCGGCTCCGGGTGCAGCAGCGCCGCCCCCTCAGCCAGCACCAGATGAGCCGCCCCCGCCAGATCCACCTGTCGCATCACGGCTCTCCGCTTCCCCGGATCCGGTTCGGAGCCGATGCCGCATCGTTGCAACGAATGCAACCGAACCGGTGGATGGTCACTCTGACCAGCCACGACGCCAGCCTGCGAGAGCCACCACCGTCGGATCAGGCAACACGCATAACGTCGCAGGCCCTGGTGCCACAGGCTTCGCGCACCTCGGCGAATGATGCACCCGATGCAACTCCCGGCGGTTTCAGCTCGGTCGCGCAGGTGTGGCGCAGCATGTGCGGACTGAACGCGATGCCGGTGCTGGCCCGTAGCCGGTCGACGAGCTTGACGACCGCCTGATAGCGCAGCGGGCGACCCACCGGCGCCGACCACAAGTTGACGAACACGTAGTCGGAGTCGAGCGCGCCGTACTCGCTGTGCATGTAGTCGCTGTAGAGGCGCACCAGCGGCGCCGACACCGGCACACTCGCCGCCGCCGTGCACTTGGCCCGAGCCCCGTTGGCGTTGTCGCCGCGCGGCACAATCATCACCCGCCGCTCGCGGCTCACGAAGTCGCCGTGACGCAACCCGAGCGCCTGACCGATCCGCATCCCCGTCTCAGCCAACAACGCGAACAAGAAGCGATCCCGCAGACGCTGACACGCCGCCAAGATCACGGCGATCTCCTCGACACTCAACGTTGCGGGCAGCCGACGGGGAACCCGCAACTTCACCGGGCGAGTGGCGATCGGCCGGCCCGGCGAGACGTGATGCAAGAACGGCTTGTAGGAGCCACGCGACACCCGCCGCCACGCCACCAGATCCGCCGCCAGGCCCACCCCGCTGCGAGCGTGGAAGTCGTAGAAGCCGAACAGCGCGGCCAGATGCCGGTTCACCGTCGCGGCGCTGCGCACCGCAGCGGTGTCGTCGAGGACGATCACGTTGTCCGCCGGCGCCCGCAGCCACGCCACGAACCGCGACACGTCCTCGATCCCCGCCACGTCCCACGCGAGCTCGCGCCGGTCGAGAAACTCGAACCACAGACGCAGCCCATGGGCGTACGCCCGCACTGTGTTCGGTGATCGCTCGATCCCGGCCAGATGGGCCAGATAGCGCTCGACCGGTGCGAGCGGAGCCCAGTCGTCGCCGACGACCGTCCACGACCTCCGCCCCGGTCACCGGCATCGTCACACGCTGCACCTTCACCATTCACCTCCACTGATCGACCAGCGGGGGCGCAGGCCAAGGCCAGCGATGTCTAGCTCACGCCGCCGGCGACATCGGGGACCTCGACAACACACTCCAGAGAACGCGTCCCCGACGAGCCTCGACGGCCCTGTCGGCGACATCGACAACGCCCCGATCGTGGCTCCAGATAATGACCGCTTCAGTCGGCCCGTTCGAGGCGCCGCCGGTGGTGTGGAACGCGAGGACCTCGTCACGCCACTGGTCGATCGTCGACGCCAAGCGGGTCAGCTCGGGGATCTCGGCGTCGGCGGCGTGCTGGAAGAACACGACCAGCCGCCGTCGTGCATGGGCGAGATCGCGGGCTGCGTAGACCTCGGCGAGCAGCTCGCGCGCCAGCCACACCGCAGCCACTTCGCCGTCGGGGTCGCCGGCGGCGAGCCCGGCACGCAGCCGTTCCCATCCCCGCTCGTTGAGGTTCGACCAGGTGCGCAGCAGCAGCCGGCGGATCCCGTAGAGCGGGTCGTGCTTGCGGCCGCGATGGCCGAGCGTGTCCTGCTGGACGCGGCGACGGACGTCGTTGACCGCTTCGGAGGCGAGGCGTATGGCGTGGAAGTGGTCGACCACCAAGGTGGCGTCGGGCAGCACGTCGCCGATCGCGGTGGCGTAGCCACGGAACGCGTCGATCGCCGCGACGTCGATGCGGTCGGCCCACCAGATCGGCTGCGACTCGACCCACTGGCGCACCACATCACCGGAACGACCAGGCACGACGTCGAGCAGCCGACGCCGGTCCAAGTCGACGAAGGTGGTCGCCATCTGGGTGCGGCGACGGGCGTTGGCGTGCTGGAAGGTGTGCTCATCGACGCCGAGCTTGCGGGTCCGCTCGAGGCGATCATCTGCGGCGATCAACGCGTCGCCGTAGTCGACGACCGCCTGATGGGCGCACGCCCAGCCGACCCCGAACTCGCGCCCCACCGCCGCGACGGTGTCGAGCTCGGCGCCGACACGGCGACAGATCTCCCGGCGGGCCCGCTCGGTCAGCGACGCCCGCACCCCGATCTCGTCGGAGGTCTCCGACCACGAACCCCGCCGACACAGCTCCTCGCGGCAGCGCCACGTCCGCTTGGCCCACACGATCACCGTCGCCATCCCGGCGATCGGCAGGTCGCGCACCGTCACCCGGCGCCGCCCGTTGCCGATCGCCCGCACCCCACAGCTGGGACACCATGCCTGCGCGGCGGTCGTCTCCACCGCCAGCCAGTGCTCACCGTCACGCGTCGTCTGGGCGACGACGACCAAGCCGTCCAGCCCGACGAGCGCGGTCGCGCCCACGCTCGTGTCACTACCGTTGCCCACGTCGGAGGTCCTCCCGTCTGCAGATGTCAGCTATCCGCAGAATGGCGAGACCTCCGACTCGCGTGGTGGACCCTGTCAGCCAGCCACCGTCACGAACCGGCCCCAACGTTCAACGCGAGGAGCCCCATAACGGCGGGTCGGTGCCGCTCGACGGTTGGGGATCCGAGGTGGCCGGTCACGCCCCTCGGGTCAGCTGGCGCGGTGGCGGGCGAGCCAGCGCTGCAGAGATTCGGTCGTCCAGGTGGCGATGCCGGTTCCGAGGAAGTCGTTGTCGTTCGTCCAGATCGCGGCCGACAGGACCAGCGCGCTGGCGACGACGGCCCAATCGGTGTCGTCACGTAGCGATCGAGCGCGAGCCTCGTCCTCGGCGGCGGCGTAGATGCCTTCGTCGAGCACGATGACGTTGCGCTCAACGGCGTCCAGGCAGGCGGCCGCCAAGTCGTCTCGAACAGCGTCGTCGAGGTGGTGGCGACGCGCGAAGGCTGTGAGGCGGCGAGGGAGCTCGATGCGGAACTCGTGCCACATGCGCTCGGGCAGGAACAACTCGAGGCGGTCATCGCCGAGTCGGTCGCGCCCTGCAGATGGCAGCGGCTCGCCGACGAGCACGCTCGTGTCGACGACGAGGCGCATCAGCGGCGTCGGCGCCTGCTGGTCACCTCGCTCACCATCTCGTCCTCGGTGAGGCCGACATCCCCGAGCGCATCCGCCACCAGCTCACCGAGGCGACCGAGTGCAGCTCGGCCCGCGCGCCGGTCCGTGGCCGTGATCGGCACGAAGAAGCCGACCGGCTGGCCGTGACGTTCGATGACGATCGTCTCACCGGATGCGATGAGCGCCGTGGCTTGGTCCCGGAACTCACGAACACCGACTGATCTCACGCTCGGCCTCCCTGTGACCACTACTGTAGCCACAACTGCGGTGAGCGCACGCCTCAACTACCCGTACCCGAACGACGCCTCTCGACGCGCGCATCATGATCGCGCGCTCGCCGACGGACGAGGCACTACCCCCGGCGGGAACCCGTTGGGGGTCACCCGTCGGAACGGTCACCGGCACCGACGTGGAGCCGAGCGATGTCATCGCCGGCGGGTATCGACGTCGTGCCGATCTCCGCGAGATCGAGCCCGCTCCCTCTCGACCGTATCCGTGTGACCGCATAGCATTCAGCAGGCTGCGCTTCGGCTTCTTCGAGCTGCCACCAGCCGATGCTGCGGCGATCGGGGAGCTCCTCGACGACGGTCGTCCTTGAGCATTGAGGATCAGGCGGTCAGGGTGCGGCAAGAAGGAGTGGCGGCTGCCAGCGCGAGACTGTCCACGACCGGACCAATGGCTGGAACGAGGTGGCGACCCGCTCCGCGGCGAAGAGCCTGCTGCCACCTCCCCGAAATGTGTCCGCCACCGCGTCGCCGGCACACCCCAACAGCTGATGTCACTTTCGCTCCCCGGCGATCCCGGTGACCGACTGCCCGAACTCGACTCAAGACCCTCCTCTTCGGGTCGGCAACACCGCCGGGCGTTGATTTCTCTCAACGCGCGTCGCCCGCTGGGCCGAGATCGCACGCGATGCGTCGGGTGATCGAGCACGCGCTCGCGCGCCCCTCGACGACGTCGTCGAGGTCACGGACCACCTGGTCACGACCGTCGCGTGCCGGCGGGCGCTCTTGTCACGCGATCGAATGGACGGGCGAGCAATCCGGTGACCGGGGCCGATCCGTCAGCGACAGCCAACGCCGAATGGAAGGACTGCCGGCGTGACGCAGTTGCCCGAACCTCGGTGCGGCGCGACGCTTCGGCGTGAGTCGATGGTGATGCCCGCGGTCACCCTCACGAAAGGCGGGACCGATGCCTGGAATAACCCGACGGCGCTTCCTCGAGTACGGCGCAGCGGGAGGGGCCGCGCTCCTGTTTCCGTGGCGCCTCGATACGCGGGCGCTCGCCGCCATCCCTGGGGGCACGCTTGACCCGACGACGATTGCGAAGTACCAGCTGCCGCTCGTCATCCCGCCGGCGATGCCGCGAACCCCGAAGAACAGACTCCCGACACGAGTGGCGAGGAACGTCGACTACTACGAGATCGCGGTCCGCCAGTTCCAGCAGCAGATCCTGCCGCCTGGGATGCCCAAGACGACCGTCTGGGGCCACGGCTCGGTCAATCACCCGGGCACCTTCAACTACCCCGCGTTCACGGTCGAGGCGAGGACCGACAAGGCGGTACGGGTGAAGTGGATCAACGGTCTCGTTGGCGCCAACGGAGACTTCCTGCCGCACCTGCTGCCCGTCGACCCGACGCTCCACTGGGCGAACCCGCCCGGCGGCGTGGCCGGTCGCGACAGGCGCCCCTCCTTCCCTTCGACGCCCGGCACCTACACCGGCCCGGTGCCGATGGTCACCCACTTGCACGGGGGCCACAACACGGAGGAGGCCGACGGATACCCGGAGGCTTGGTACCTCCCTGCTGCGAGGAACATCCCGCCCGAGTTCGCCACGGTCGGGTCGTACTACGACACCTTCAGGACCAAGTTCGAGGAGATCTGGCATCAACCGTGGGAGCCGGGGACGGCCGTGTTCCAGTACGCCAACGACCAGCCGCCGTCCACGCTGTGGTTCCACGACCACGTGTTGGGGATGACCCGCGTCAACGTCTACGCCGGGCCGGCGGGTTTCTACCTCCTCCGTGGCGGGCCGGCCGAGCTCCCGGAGGGCACGCTTCCGGGGCCCGCTCCGAAGCTCGGCGACCCGCCGGGCACCAGGTACTACGAGATACCGATCGTCGTCCAGGACCGCTCGTTCAACAACGACGGCTCGCTGTTCTATCCGTCCAGCCGGGCGTTCTTCGACGGGTTCGCCGGACCGTACATCCCCGGCAGCGACATCTCGCCGATCTTCAACCCCGAGTTCTTCGGAAACACGACCGTGGTCAACGGGCGGACATGGCCCGTCTTGGAGGTCGAGCCGCGCCGCTACCGCTTCAGATTCATGAACGGCTGCAACTCCCGCTTCGTGATCCTCAAGATCGTCGCCAACCCGGGCGCGGCGAGACCCGCCCAGCCGGCGCTTCCCTTCTGGCAGATCGGCACCGAGGGAGGCTTCCTGCCCGCTCCCGTCCAGCTCGACCAACTGCTGATCGCCCTGGCAGAGCGGGCCGACGTGGTGGTGGACTTCTCCGGGCTCACCCCCGGCACCGAGCTGTACGTCATCAACGAGGGCCCGGACGAGCCGTTCGGCGGCGGAGTAGCGGGAACGGACTTTCCCGCCGCCGATCCCGACACGACGGGCCAAGTGATGAAGCTGGTGGTCGTGCCGCTCACCTCACGCGACACGACGGTGCCACCAGGCGATCTGACGCTGCCCCCGTTCACGCCGCTCGGGGCCGCCAGCAACACCCGCAAGGTGTCGCTGAACGAAGACGACTCCCACGTCCTCGAGGGAATCGGCCCGAGGGAGGCACTCCTCGGCACCGTCAACGACGACGGCACGCCCAATCCTCTGGACTGGGACGACCCGATCACCGAGAACCCGGACCTGCACGCAATCGAGGTCTGGGAGATGTACAACTTCACGGAGGACGCCCACCCCATCCACATCCACGAGGTGCAGTTCCAAGTCGTCGACCGTCAGCCGTTCGACGGAGATGCACGGCCACCGGAAGCCTGGGAGACGGGCTTCAAGGACATGGTCATCGCCTACCCCGACGAGATCACCCGGGTCAAAGCCCGGTTCGACCTCCCGGGACGCTATGTCTGGCATTGCCACATCATCGAGCACGAGGACAACGAGATGATGCGGGCGTACACTGTCGGCTGATCACATCACACACTGGGCCCGACCTACATGCCGCCAGCCACTCGTCGCGTCGTTGGTGAGCACGGCGATCGGCCGGCTGCCGGGGGACCGACGCTGATCGCTTCGACGGCGGGTGTCTCGGCGACACGGCGCGGTCGTCGAGCTGGAAGCCGAAGCGCCATCCGTCGGAGCCTGGAAGGCAGCGACGATGCCCGCCGAGAGCAGGGGGCGGCGGCTGCGAGCATGGTCGGCGCGTTGCCACCGTCGTTGCCTCGCAGGTCCACGATCCAGACGCAGCGACCGGCGGCCGGCCGGTATGACCACGAGTGAGTGCATCGCTGCGCTGGGGGATGCCTGCGGTGGTTGCCGTGATCGAGAGATGCCGCCGGCGCCGTGGTCGATGAGCGCGCCTGTCGGCGGCCGGGCACGCCGCTGGCCTTGGGTGGCGAGCGGGCGGCGCCACGTTGGGTGGTGCAGAGGATGTCCCGCTTGGTGTCGCAGTTCGGTGGTGATCCCGAACGTGTTCAGGCGACCGACGTCCCTGCCGCTCGAGCACAAGATCCGGCCGGCGACCTGGCCGCCGCGGTGTGCGGACGTCAACCGTTCAGATCCTCGTCACCGACGGGTTCTTCGAGCGCCTGTTCGAGCGCGTCTGCTTCGGACACCTCGGATGAGCGTGTCGCTCCGACGAAGCGCTCACCTGGCAGCACCTCGCGTGCTTGGTCAAGGGCGTCAGCCTCTGGAACTTCGGGATCAGCCGGACCGCCGGTGGGCACTGCGGGCTCGCCTCCGACCGTGCGTTCGGCATCGGCGTCGCGGTCGGCGTCGCGAGTCGGTCCGGAGGAGTTGGCGCTTGGAGTCATCATCGTCGCCTTGGTGGGAGGGGGGATCGGGCGCGTCGCACGCGACGTCCCATCATGCCGTCGAGGAGCTCCGAGACCTCCGATCTGGAGCGTCCGAACCTGTGGAGAACGTGACTCGCCAGTCGGCTCCTCTGCCGCTGATCTGGCCCTGCTCGCCGCCTGTCACGTTGAAGTCGTTGGTGCGACCGGGCGGTCCGACAGCACAGCCTGATGTCGTGAGATGTCGCTTCTGGCCCGACCGATGAGTCTCGGCACCCTGATCCGTCGGTACTGCGAAGCGTCGAGAATGGACCGCCGAGGGCCGACCTGAGCACGAGCATCTGCTCCGGGTCCTCGACGCGAGCCGCAAGGAGGATGAACCCCGATGAAGCTGCCGCCGATCGTCTCGTCGCAAGAGTGGGAGACTGCTCGCCAGGAGCTGCTGGTGGAAGAGAAGGCGCTCACCCGGGCCCGCGACGCCATGGCGGCCAAGCGCCGGCGGATGCCGTGGATGGAAGTCGAGAAGGACTACCGGTTCGAAGGCCCGACGGGACCGGCGAGCCTCGCCGACCTGTTCGAGGGCCGTCGCCAACTCATCGTCTACCGCGCCTTCTACGCGCCGGACGTGACCACGTACCCGCAGAGCGGCGGCTCGTACCCGCAGCGGGCCTGCGTCGGCTGCTCCTTCGGAGCCGACCAGGTCGCGCACCCGGCCCACCTGAACGCCCGGGACACGACGCTGGCGTACGTGTCGCGCGCTCCTCAGGCAGAGATCCGGGGTCTGCAGGAACGCATGGGATGGGAGCTCATCCCCTGGTACACGCTGACCGACGACTTCGACGCGGACTTCGGCGTCGACCAGTGGCACGGGACCAACGCCTTCATCCGGCAGGACGATCGGATCTTCCGTACGTACTTCGTCCACGACCGCGGCGACGAGCAGCTGGGCAGCACTTGGAGCTACCTCGACATCACCGCGCTCGGACGCCAGGAGGAGTGGGAGGACTCGCCGGAGGGCTACCCGCAGACGCCGCCCTACCAGTGGTGGAACTACCACGATGCCTACGGCAAGGGCGGCTGATCACACACGAGTAGCCGATCAGCACGAGGGAGTATCCCGAGCTGCCGACGCATCCGGGCGTGCATGGCCGCCACAGGGCAGATCGTCCTGACCACGGACACGCCCGACGGTTCAGCGTCGCCGGTGTCGCGCCACGATGCGACCACAAGCGACCCGCCCGACAACCGGGCCGAGGCCAGGCAGCCGGGGACGTGGTGTCTCGACGGACGACCGCCGGCTCAGCCCCACTGGGCGGCACGGCAGCCATCGCACCCCTCAGCGAGGCCAAAGCTGGTGGACCCCGAGCGGGTTCGACTCCCGTACGGGCGGTCAGACGGGCGCGATGGGGAGTCCGAGCACGGATCGTCCGTAGGTCTCACCCGTGGTGTCGAAGTCTGCGATGGCGTGGTGGCATGCGGTGTTGAGGTCGCGGAAGTAGGTCTGCAGCGCGCTCTGGTCGTACACGCCGTGGGCCCCGTCGGCGGCGAACAGTCGCTCGATGGCTCGCCGGCAGAGCGTGACGGCGTAGGCGGCATCCCAGCGCATCTGGGCCCGTTGCTCGAGGTTCATCCAGCCGTGTTCGACGAGGCGCTCGGCGGTTGAAGCGGCGTCGCGCACGATGAGCTCGGCGGCGCGCAGCTCGGCGAGTGATTCCGCGATGCGTAGCTGGGCCACCGGGCTGTCGATGAGGTATGAGCCGGCGACGCTGCGGCGTGTCCTGATCCGGTCGGTGTACAGCTGGATGGCGGCCTTGGCGATCCCGATCGGTGCCGCTGCCATCTGGATGGCGAGGCACCCGAAGGTGGGCAGCCGGTACACCCGGGTGGCGTGCCGTTCGCCGTCGGGACTGGTGCCTTCGACGAGCAGGAGCGTCGGGGCGACACGGTGGTCGGGCACGAAGATGTCTTCGGCGACGAGGTCCTTGGAGCCGGTTCCGCGTAGGCCAAGGGTGTACCAGGTGTCGTCGACGATGAGGTCGGACTTCGGTGCGACGACGTGGACTCGCGTGTGCTCGGCCGTTTCGGGTTGTTCGCACGTCACCCCGAGGATGACCCAGTCGCCGTGGTCGATGCCGCTGGCGAACTGCCATCGTCCGGTCACCCGCCAGCCGCCGTCGGCGCGTTGGGCCCGACCCTGGGCGACGAGCGTGCCGGGGATCCGTACATCGGGACTGGTATCGAACACCTCGTCCTGACAGGCGATGGGGAAGTTGCCGACGATGAACGAGTGGGCGTTGGTCACCATCAACACCCACCCGGCGGCCGGGTAGGCGGCGGACAGCTCGATGACGGCGTCAACCTGCGCGGACAGGCCAGCCTCCCATCCTCCGTAGAGCCGGGGGGTGAGGATGCGCCACAGCCCGGCCTCTTCCATCGCGGCGACCGATTCGTTGCAGAGCTTGCGGTCTTGTTCGGACCGGGCTGCACCGCGGGCGACCACCGGTCCCAGATCCCGGGCCAGCTGGACGATCTCGTGCCTCGCCGGGATGTTCGCAGCGCTTGGGGGATTCGCGTCGACGGTCCGGTCTGGCCCGAGGTCGGCAGGGTCGGTGTGCATCGCGGTGACGCTCCTCGGTCGGTTGCGTGCGGGTGGCGCTTGATCGTCGGATCACGACCGCGGCGAGGGAGACCAGCCCCTGCGCAGTCACTCGGAGTGGGTCGACTCGATGGATCAGGGCGGCCGGTGCACGAGGCGGCGGCCGGAGACGAAGTCGAGGGGGATGCGGACGATGGCATCGCGCTCGCCCTCGGCGAACGGCACGAGGCGGCGAGCGGCGGCGGCGGTCTCGGCGTCGACCTCGTGGTCGTCGGCCACCAGCGCCGGCCCGACCACCAGCACGCTCCAGCCGCTCCGGTCGGCGCTGTTGTGGTCGTCAACCTCGAACGCCACGACCGCCGCCTCCAAGGCGGCACGCAGCTTGGTGCCCGGTGCTGTCCGGAACACGATCGCGTCGCCGGCCACGCAGTAGTTGACGGGAAGGATCGCCGGGACCTCGCCGATCACGACGCCGATCCGACCGACCTCGGCGCCGGCAAGGAGCTGCCGGCACTGGTCCTCGGTGAGGATCTCCAGCCCGTCCCCCTCGATCATGGCCAGAGCATGGTGCGGTCGGCGGCGGCGCCGCCAGGGACGATGGTCCCGATCTCGCAGCCGAGCGACGGGTCCGATTCGCGAGCTCGGGACGTTCGTCCCTGTCAAGCGTCGGCCGCCTTTGCGCAGAGTGCTGAAGTGCCGACAGGTGTCGGCGCGTCGAGCAGAAGGAGGTGCCGTGGACTTCGAGCCGTCCGACGAGATGACCGTGATGCTGGGGATGATCGACGACTTCATGCGTCGGGAGGTCTTCCCGCTCGAAGGCGAGATGCTGCACGGCGATCCCGCCGTGCTCGAGGCCCGCCTCGCCGAGGTCCAGCGCAAGGTCCGAGAGATGGGTCTGTGGGCGCCCAACTACCCGGTTGAGCACGGCGGGCTCGGGTTGTCGATGGTCGACCACGGCCTGTTCTCCGAAGCGCTCGGGCGCTCGCCGCTCGGCCATCGAGCCTTCGGCACGCAGGCGCCCGACGCCGGCAACGTCGAGATCCTGCACCGGTTCGGGACGCCGGCTCAACAGAAGCAGTGGTTGCTGCCGCTCGTCGCCGGCGAGATCCGCAGCTGCTTCTCGATGACCGAGCCCGAGACCCCGGGCTCGAACCCGACGCTGCTCGCCACCCTGGCCGTGCGTGACGGCGACGAGTGGGTGTTGAACGGCCAGAAGTGGTTCACGTCATCGGCCGACGGTGCCGCCTTCGCCATCGTGATGGCCGTGACCGATCCAAACGCGGCCCCTCATCGCCGCGCCAGCATGTTCATCGTCCCGACGTCGACACCCGGCTTCGAGCTGGTCCGCAACGTCAGTGTGATGGGCCATGTCGGCGTCGGCCACGACAGCCACGGCGAGGTCTCCTACCAGTCGTGCCGGATCCCGGCTGAGAACATTCTCGGCGGCGAGGGCGACGGGTTCACGATCGCCCAGGAACGCCTCGGCCCCGGTCGCATCCACCACTGCATGCGCTGGCTGGGGATCGCCGGTCGTTCGCTCGAGATGCTGTGCGACCGAGCCAACGAGCGGACCATCGCCGCCGGCGGAGACACGCTCGCCGATCGCCAGGTGATCCAGCACTGGGTGGCCGAGCTCGACGCCGAGATCCGCGCCGCTCGGCTGCTGACGCTCCACGCCGCCTGGATGATCGATCGCAACGGCGCCGCCGCAGCTCGCGACGAGATCTCGGCGATCAAGTTCACCGTCGCCAACACGATGCTCGACGCCGTCGATCGGGCGATCCAGGTGCACGGCGCGCTCGGCGTGACCGACGACACTGTGCTCGCCTTCTGGTATCGCCACGAGCGGGCCGCCCGCATCTACGACGGCGCCGACGAAGTCCACAAGACCGCCTTGGGCCGGCGCCTGCTCGCCGCGGCCCGCCAGCGCGACCGATCCGTGCCGGCCACGCCGCAGCCGTTCGCCGCGACACCCTGAGCTCGCCGCCCCGAGCCCGTCGCGCTCGGCGGGCTCGGGGCCGGCGGTCACTGGACGATGACGGCGGTGACCATGCCGAACATGCCGGTGTCGGATTCGGCGTGGTTGATGATGTGGCAGTGCCACACCCACGTGCCCGGGCGGTCAGCGTGGAACAGGACGGTGTAGCGTTCACCGGGACCGACGAGGATGGTGTCGGCGGCGTAGGGCTGGTCGAGCGGCATGCCGTCCCTGGCGTAGACGATCTGCGGGAACCCGTGCAGGTGCATCGGGTGGGACTGCAGGCCCTCGTTGAAGTAGGTGACCTTGACCCAGCCACCGACTTTCACCGCGTACGGGGCGGTGGCCGGGAAGCTCTTGCCGTTGAGGCTGAAGCCGATCACGCCGGCGTCGTTGAGCACCATCGGGATGTCGAGCACGGGCTGGACGTCGGCGGGGACCGCTACGCCCGAGACGGTGCGCCCCGTGGGCATCGGGACATCGCCGATGTAGATCGTGCCGAACAGCCCGTTGGGGATCGCCCTGTCGCCGTGGATGTGGGCGTGGTACATCCCGATCGCCGGCTCGACGGCGGTGAAGTGATAGGTGTAGGTCTGCCCACTGGCAATGAGGTCTTGGGTGAACGGGGCCACCCCGTCCTGGTCGTTGGGCGTGTTGATGCCATGCCAGTGGATGTCGGTGCCGACCGGAAGCTGGTTGGTGACCTTCACCTCGATCTTGTCGCCGACTTGGAGGTTGATCCGAGGCCCGGGGACCTGCCCGTTGTAGGCCCACGCCTTGACGGTCTTGCCCGGGCTGACCTCCCAGTCGATGATCGACGTCGTGAGCTCGAAGTGCTTGGTGCCGTCGGCGAGGACCGTCGGCTCCAGGACCTGGTTGCCCTCGCCCGCCGTCTTGGCGGGGAACACCGTCATCGAATCGAGCATCACCTTGTCCATCGCCGCGCCGTCGGCTTGGGTCATCGCCGTGCTCTCGGTCTGCGTCGATGCTGCGCCGGAGGAGGCGGCCGCGCCGGAGGCGCCTTCGGCGACGACGAGGCTGGTCTTCATCCCCTGCGAGGCATGCCCGGGGGTGAGGCAAAGCAGCTCGTAGTTGCCCGGGTCGAGGCCGGCCAGGTCGAGCGTCGCGGTCGCACCGGGGGCGAGGTCGGGGGTCTTCAGCTCGGTGCCGGTCACGGCGAGGTTGTGGGTGATCGTGCCGGTGTTCTTGACGGTGATCGTGGAGCCCGGCGTGACCTGGGCCGAGGACAGGACGATCTTGAACTCGGAGAGCTCGGCGGTGATGGTCTGCCCGGCCGCCGCCGCCTCGCCACCTCCGCCGCCGCCCTTGTTGTTCTGGGCGAACCCGATGCTGATGACCGCGGCGAACAGCACGGCGATGGCGACGCCGAGCACGATGAACGTCCATCCGTCGCGACTGACGCGATAGGCGCGGACGTCGCGCTCGAGTTCGCTCGAGTCGAGCATGGTCGTCCTCGGGCGGCGGGGACGGCGCGTCGAGTTGGTCCGTCGTCTGGCTCATGTGCCTCCTTCGGCGGATGCGGTCAGGGCGGCCAGTTTGTCACGGCGCTGAGCGCCCTCGAGATGGCGCCTGCGGATCCGCCCATTACCGTGCTCTCGGCCGACGATCGGGGGTTGACATGAAGACCAAGGCTGCGGTGCTGTGGGAGCTGGGCAAGGCGTGGGAGGTCACCGAGCTCGAGCTCGACGGCCCGGAGGAGAACGAGATCCTGATCCGGTACACCCACGCCGGGCTGTGCCACTCCGACGAGCACCTCCGCCACGGCGACATCGTGCCCCGCTTCCCGATCGTCGGCGGGCACGAGGGGGCGGGGATCGTGGAGGAGATCGGTCCCGGCGTCACCCGGGTGAAGCCCGGCGACCACGTCGTGTGCTCGTTCATCCCCAACTGCGGCGTGTGCCGATGGTGCGCCACCGGCCAGCAGCACATCTGCGACATGGGCGCCACGATCCTCGAGGGGATGCTGCCGAGCGGCCGGTTCGTCTTCCACGGGCGCGGCCAGGATCTCGGGGCGATGTGCATGATCGGCACGTTCAGCCAGTACGCCACGATCCACCAGGCGTCGGCGGTGAAGATCGACGATGACCTCCCGCTCGACAAGGCCGTGCTCGTCGGCTGCGGCGTACCGACCGGGTGGGGCTCGGCGGTCTACGCGGCGAAGGTCGAGGCGGGCGACACCATCGTCGTGTTCGGGATCGGCGGGATCGGGATCAACTCGGTGCAGGGCGCCCGCTTCGCCGGCGCTCGTCACCTGATCGCGGTCGATCCGCTGGAGAACAAGCGGGAGATGGCGATGCAGCTCGGCGCCACCCACGCCGTCGCGTCGGGCCAGGAGGCGATGGAGCTGGCGGTCCAGCTGACCAACGGCGTCGGCGCCGACAAGGCGATCGTCACCGTCGACGTCGTCAACGAGACCGTGGTGCAGCAGGCGTTCGACTCGATCCGCAAGGGCGGCACGGTCGTGATCACCGGTCTCGCCGACCCGAGCAAGGTGACGGTGCAGCTGTCGGGATCGGTGATGACGCTGTTCCGCAAGGAGGTCAAGGGGACATTGTTCGGCAACTCCAACCCGACCTACGACATCCCCAAGATGCTCGACCTCTACCGCTCCGGCGACGTCCACCTCGACGAGCTGATCACCAGGACCTACACGCTCGAGGAGGTCAACCAGGGCTACGACGACCTGCTCGCCGGCAAGAACATCCGCGGCGTGATCGTCCACGACACGGCCTGAGCAGGGCGTGGAGGAGCCGTCGCGCCCGAGCTACGACGCCGTCGTCATCGGCGGCGGGCACAACGGGATGGCGTGCGCCGCCTACCTGGCAGGTGCCGGCCGGTCGGTGGTGGTGTTGGAGCGCTCCAGCGCGCTGGGCGGTGCGGTGCGCTCGGCGGAGCTCTTTCCCGGGCGGTCGGCCAACATCTCCAAGTACTCGTACCTCGTCAGCCTGCTCCCCGACCTGGTGGTCGACGAGCTCGGGCTCGACGTCACGCTGCGACGCCGCGAGATGTCATCGTACACGCCGCGTGGCGACGGTGGGGTGCTCGTCGACGCCGCCGACCAAGGGGCGACGGCGGCGTCGCTGGGCGCCGACACCGTTGGCTGGGACGAGCTCCACGGGATGACGGCACGGTTCGCCGAGCGCGTCTTCCCGACGCTCACTGAGCCGCTTCGCGACCGCGACGCGCTGCGCCGCCACGTCGGCGACGACGCGGCGTGGACGGCGCTCGTCGAGCGGGCGATCGGTGAGCTGATCGAGGGCACGTTCACCGACGACACCGTGCGCGGAATCGTGTTCACCGACGCCCTGATCGGCACGTTCGCCCACGCCCACGAGCTCGCTGCCAACCGCTGCTTCCTGTACCACGTCATCGGTCGCGGCACCGGCCGGTGGGACGTCCCCGTCGGCGGGATGGGGAACGTGTCGGCGCAGCTGGCGACGGCGGCCGACAAGCGCGGCGCCGAGCTGGTGACGGGCGCGGAGGTCACCTCCGTCGCCACGGACGGCGAGCGGGCGACGGTGCAGCTTGGGGACGGCCGGTCGCTGACCTGTCGCCAGGCGTTCGCCGGTGTCGCCCCCGCCGTGCTCGCCCGCCTGCTCGGCTCGTCACCGGCCGGGCCGGAGCCCGAGGGCGCCCAGGTCAAGGTCAACATGTTGCTGTCCCGGCTGCCCCGGCTCCGCGATCGCTCGGTCGCCCCCGAGCGCGCGTTCGCCGGCACGTTCCACGTCAACGAGGGCTACGCCCAGCTGGAGGTCGCCTACCGTCAGGCCGCGGCCGGCGCGGTCCCCGACGTCGCCCCCTGCGAGGTCTACTGCCACTCGCTCACCGACCCGTCGATCCTCGGGCCCGACCTGCAGGCCGCCGGCGCCCACACGCTGACGCTGTTCGCCCTGCACATGCCGGCCCGCCTGTTCCGGGGCGACCCTTCAGGCGCGCTCGCCGCGGCGAGGACGTCGATCCTGCGGTCGCTCGACAGCGTGCTCGCCGAGCCGATCGAGGACTGCCTCCTCGACCGCGACTGCATCGAGGTGATGGGGCCGCTGGAGATCGAGGCCACCCTGGGCATGCCGGGCGGCAACATCTTCCACCGCGAGCTGCAGTGGCCGTTCGCCGAGCGACCCGCGGACGTCGGCCGCTGGGGCGTCGAGACCGCCCACGCCAACGTCTTCGTGTGCGGCGCGGGTGCCCGCCGCGGCGGCGGCGTGTCGGCGATCCCCGGCCGCAACGCAGCAATGGCAGCACTGGGGAGGAACTCGCCCTGACCCAGTTTGTGTCGCCGCAGGCGTCGTCGAAGACTCCTGCGGTGACACAAATTCTGCGGCTCAGGTCTCGAGCGGCAGCAGGGCTTCGGAGGCCGCGGTCAGATGGTCGTCCCACGACTCGGACGGCTCGACGATCGGGAGGACGACGAACTTCGTGGTGCCGACGTCGACGAAACGCTTCACCGTGTCGATCACCGCGTCCCAGCCGACGGGCACCAGGCTCGCCGGGTCGTCGAGGTCGCGACGGCGCCGGGCCAGTTGGGCCACGAGCACGTCGGGCACGGTGCCCATCGTGTACGGGATCAGCGCGCCGTAGTGGTCGTCCTCGATCTCCCGGTCGTGCTCGGCGGCGACCTGCTCGATCACCGCTCGGCCGGCGGCGGTGTCGGCCGGGGTGACGAACGACGGCAGCCAGCCGTCGGCCATCCGCCCGACCCGCCGCAACTCTGACGGGGCGATCCCGCCGAGCCACACGTCGAGCCGCTTCGGCTGCGGGCGGACCTTCAGCCCCTCGTAGTGGAAGCGCTCGCCGTCGTGATCGACGACGTCGTCGTACCAGCACTTGCGCATCACGGTGAGCGCCTCGTCGAACCACCTCGCCCGCTCGCCCCGTTCGACGCCGAACGCCTGGTGCTCCATCCCGTCGGCCACGCCGAGGCCGAACGCCGGGAGCAACCGCCCGCCGGACATGATCGCCAGCGTCGCCATCTCCTTGGCCAGCACGACCGGGTTGCGCCCGGGCAGGACGAGCACGCTCATCCCGAACTTGAGCCGGGTCGTGCGCCCGGCGGCGAACGCCATCGCGACCACCGGATCGGGCGCCTCCCCGGTGATCCGCTCGGAGAGCCACAGGCTGTCGAAGCGCAGCCGCTCCAGCGTGTCGACGAAGTCGCCGAACTCCGGGCCGTGCAGCGTGGTCCGCACGCCGAGGCCGACACCGATGCGCACCTTCATCGCCCCATCGTCGCACGGCGGTGGGCGACGTGGGCGGGTCAGGGACGGCAAGTTGGGCGAGCGCCGCTGCGAGCGGCGGCGGCGAGCTCGGAGGCGAAGCGAGCAGCTTGACTGCGAGCGGAGCCCGAGTGTCGCGTCAGGCGGGCGGGCGCTCCCGAGGGTCGCGGCGGCCCGTGGCGTGCCAGCTCAGCGCGAACCCGACGACGATGACCGGGATCACGATGACGACCGCCGGGAGGTGGAGGATCGCCTCGACGAGCAGGGCCGCGACGGCCGCCACGGCGCTGACGATCAGGCCCAGTCGCAGCGTGTGCACCGTGGCGGTCGGCGCCGGCGGTGGCGCGTGGCGGTGCACGGTCGTCTTCATCAGTACCTTCATCGGCAGATCCGGCGAGATCTGCAGCGCGACCTACGCTCCGCCGCCATGAGCACTGCTTGCACCGCTGGCGCCGCCGTCGAACCGCTGACCCTGTTCCGCCTCGACGGGAAGGTGGCGGTGGTCACCGGTGCCTCGTCGGGACTGGGGGACCGCTTCGCCCGGGTGCTCGACGCCGTCGGCGCCCGCGTCGTGATCGCCGCCCGCCGTGCCGATCGACTCGAAGCGCTCGCCGCCGAGCTCACCGATCCGGTCGTCGTCGCCGCCGACCTCGCCCTCGCCGACGAGCGGGAGCGGCTGGCCACCACCGTCGACGCTCAGTGCGGACGCCTCGACGTGCTCGTCAACAACGCCGGGATGGGCCGCGCCGTCGCCCTTGAGGACGAGCCACTGGACCACTTCCGCAACGTGATGGAGCTCAACGTCAACGCGATCTGGCACCTGTGCAAGCTGTTCCGCAACATCCTGATCGCCGACGGCGGCGGCAGCATCGTCAACGTCGCCTCGATGCTCGGCCATGTCGGCTCGACGCCGGTCAAGCAGGCCAGCTACTGCGCCAGCAAGGGCGCCGTCGTCAACCTCACCCGCGAGCTGGCGTTGCAGTTCGCCCGCCGCGACGTGCGGGTCAACGCGCTGTGCCCCGGGTGGTTCCAGTCCGAGATGACCTCCGGCATGGAGACCGATCCCGGCGCGATCGCCTACATCGAGTCGAACGGGCCGATGCCGCGGATGGGCGACGCCCACGAGCTCGACGGCGCGCTGCTGCTGCTGTCGACCGAGGCGGGCACGTTCATCACCGGCCAGAGCCTGATCGTCGACGGCGGCTGGACCGCGAGGTAGCTCACACCGGCGGTCGGCGGCCGGCCCAGGGGTGGGCGGATTCCAGTTGGGCGGCGACGCGGACGAGGACGTCCTCGCGGCCGAACGCGGCGACGAGCTGGACACCGATCGGCAGGCCGGCGTCGTTCCAGTGCAGCGGGAGGCTGATCGCCGGCTGCCCGCTCATGTTGAACGCCGGGGTGAACACGACCCACCGGCCGGCCCGGCGCATCTGCGCCGACGGATCGCCGGGCACCGGCTCGAACTCGGCGAGCGTCGGCGGCGGTTCGGCCAGCGTCGGCGTCAGCAAGAGGTCCCACCCATCGTGCCACCACGACTGGACCTTGCGCCGGAACGTGTACGAATCGGCGAGCGCAGTGGCGTAGTCGACTGCGTTGAGCGACCGGGCGTACTCGGCCTGCACCCAGTTCACCGGCTCGACGTCGTCCTCGGTCAGCTCGCGACCGAGGGTCTGGCCGAAGCCCTTCGTCGCCATCGCCATGTTCGTGGCCCATAGCGCCATGAACCTGAGCGTGAGGCCCTCGTCGGCGAGCGCGTCCGGCCACGCCGACTCGACTCGGTGGCCGAGGCCCTCGAGCATCGCCGCCGCCGACCGGACAGCGGCCACGCAGTCGTCATGCAGTGACTCGCCGCGCGGGTGGACGTCCATCAGCCCGATCCGCAGCCGGCCCGGATCGGCGCCGACCTCGTCGGCGTACGGCCGCTCCGGCTCCGGGGCGATCACGGTGTCGCCGATGCCCGGACCGCGCACCGCGTCGAGCAGCACCGCCGTGTCCCGCACGGTCCGCGAGACGCAATGCTCGACGCCGAGCCCGACCTCGGCCCGCGCCGGCCCGACGGAGATGCGCCCCTGGCTCGGCTTCAGGCCGACCAGCCCGCACGCCGACGCCGGGATGCGGATGCTGCCGCCGCCGTCGGAGGCGTTGGCCACCGGCACCATCCCAGCGGCGACCGCCGCCGCTGATCCACCGCTGGAGCCGCCGGGCGTGCGGTCGAGGTCCCACGGGTTGTGCGTCGGGCCCCACGCCGTCGGCTGGGTGCAGGGCAGGCTGCCCATCTCCGGGCTGTTGGTGCGCCCGGCGATCACGAACCCGGCGGCGCGGTAGCGGTTGACCAGCGTCGTGTCGGCGGTGTCGACGATCGCCGCTTCCTTGAGGGCGAGGTTGCCGTTGGACAGCGTCTGCCCGGCGAAGCTCGTGTACAGGTCCTTGAGCAGGAACGGCACGCCGTGGAACGGCCCGCCGGCGAGGGCAGGGTTGGCCGCCTGCTGGCGGGCGTGGTCGAACCACGTGATCGTGAGGGCGTGGATCACTGGGTCGACCGCGGCGATCCGTTCGAGCGCGGCCTCCAGCAGCTCGGAGGGCGTGACCTCGCCCTTGGCGACCAGCGCAGCCTGGTCGAGGGCGTCCATCCAGCGGGTCTCGTCAGCGAGCGATGTCATGTCCCTGGGTGTAGCACGCCCTGCCGCATCACTCGCACTGGCGAGGTGGGTGAGCGCCGCTGCGTAGCGGCGGTGGAGAGCTCGGCAGGTGAGGTGAGCAGCTTGGCTGCGAGCCGAGCCCGAGCATGGACGGTGGGCGAGTGCCGCTGCGTAGCGGCGGTGGTGAGCTCGGCAGGTGAGGTGAGCAGCTTGGCTGCGAGCCGAGCCCGAGCATGGACGGTGGGCGAGTGCCGCTGCGTAGCGGCGGTGGTGAGCTCGGTAGGTGAGGTGAGCAGCTTGGCTGCGAGCCGAGCCCGAGCATGGACGGTGGGCGAGTGCCGCTGCGTAGCGGCGGTGGTGAGCTCGGTAGGTGAGGTGAGCAGCTTGGCTGCGAGCCGAACCCGGCTTAACGTCGCCCGACGGTGCACGCTGCCGCCGAGTCCGTCCACTCACCGACCGGGCGCGAGCTGTTGCGGGACCGTTCCGTCAGCACCTACCTCCTCGCGTCGACCGCCCACACCGCCGCCTTCACAATGCAGGAGGCGGCGCTCGGCAAGCAGCTCTTCGACATCACCGACAGCACCCTCGCCCTCGGCCTGCTCGGCCTGTTCGAGTTCCTTCCGGCGCTCGTGCTGCTCCCGCTCACCGGCTCGGCCGCGGACCGCTTCGACCGCCGCAGGGTGGCGGCCATCGCGATGGCGGCGGAGGTCGTGACGTCGCTGCTGTACGTCCTCTACGCGGCGAGCGATCCCACCTCGGCGGTACCGATCTTCGGCATCGCCGTGCTGTTCGGGACGTCGCGGGCGTTCGCCGCGCCGTCGTGGCGATCGCTGCCGCCGTTGATCGCACCCGACAACGGCTTGCCGCGGCTGATCGCCTTCTACTCCGGCACGTGGCAGTTCGGGCTCATCGTCGGGCCCGCCGCCAGCGGGTTCCTCTACGCCATCGACCCCACCGTCCCCTACGCCGCCGCGGCCGGCTGCTTCGGCGTCGCCGCGCTGATCGCGACCACGCTCACGCTGCGCCGCCCGCAGGTGCGCACGCCGGCGTCGGAGCGGGCGACGTTCCACCACGCGATGGAGGGGTTGCGGTTCATCCGCCGCCGGCAGGTGCTGCTCGGTGCGATCGTCCTCGACATGTTCGCCGTCCTGTTCGGGGGCGCCGTCGCCCTGCTGCCGGCGATCGCCGAGGATCGACTCGGCGTCGGCAGCATCGGCTACGGCTGGCTACGGGCGGCACCAGGGATCGGCGCCGTAGTGGTGACCGCCATGCTCGCCATCAAGCCTGTGCGCCGGCACGTCGGTCGGACGCTGCTCGCCGTCGTCGCGGTGTTCGGGCTGGCCACAGTCGTGCTCGGCGTCACCCACCAGTACGCCGTGGCGTTCGCCGCCCTGCTCGTCCTCGCCGGCGCCGACTCGGTGAGCGTCTTCATCCGGGCCACGATCGTGCCGCTCGCCACGCCCGATGCGATGCGCGGGCGGGTGATGGCCGTGGAGAACGTGTTCATCGGCGCGTCCAACGAGCTCGGCGCGTTCGAGTCCGGGGTCGCCGGCGCCGTGCTCGGCGTCGGGCCGGCGGTGTGGGTCGGCGGGCTGCTCACCGTCGGCGTCGTCGCTGTGGCGGCGGTCGTGTTCCCGGAGCTGCGCGGGATCGACCGCTTCGAGCAGCTCGAGCCTCCCGACAGCGTCCACCATCCGGGTGACGGCGCTGTGGTTGACTCGGGCCAGCTCACCCCGGGAGGAACGTGATGAGGAAGTGGTTCGACGAGTTCAAGGACTTCATCAACAAGGGCGACGTGATCACGATCGCCGTCGGCTTGGTGATGGCGCTGTACTTCCAGAAGATCGTCAACGCCGTGCTCGACGGGGTGATCAACCCGATCATCGCGGCGATCTTCGGCAAGGGCAGCTTCACCGACATCGGGTTCGACATCGGCGACGCCCGCATCTCGATCGGCCTCGTGATCGACGCCGTCATCAGCTTCATCGTCGTCGCGATCTTCCTCTTCCTGGTCATCAAGGCGTACAACCACATGAAGGCGAGGGTGATCGTCGAGAAGGGCCCTGAAGCGCCCGAGGCGCCGGCGCCCGAGATCGTGTTGCTCACCGAGATCCGCGACGAGCTCCGCGCCGGGCGCGGTCAGTCCTGACGATCCGGACGCTTCAATGTCCGGATGCACCGGCGAGCCGCGCTGCTCACGCTGAGCGCGCTCACCATGGCCGGGTGCGCGTCGAGTGATGCCGCGCCCCCAGCGCCGGGCACCGTCGCCGTCGGCAGCCTGCCCGGGGTGATCGGGACGGCGGCCGCATCGACGGGCGCGACGGAGTCGACCGACCCGCAGCCGACTGGCGCCAATGAGACCGCCCCGTCGACCCCGGACGTCGCCGGTTCGCTCGCGCCGATCGGCCGCCTCGTCACGGGCAACCGGGTGATCGTCATCGGGGACTCGATCCTGGCGTCGATCAGCAACCGCTACGGCGACCAACTCTGCACCGACCTCGTGCCCCGGCGCTGGGCGGTCGAGGTCGACGCCGAGGTCAGCCGGCGGATCGAGTTCGGCCGCGAGGTGCTGGCGCAGCGCGGCGACGCCAACTGGGACGCCGCCGTCGTCATGCTCGGGAACAACTACGACGGTGACGCCGTCGCCTACGCCGACGAGCTCGACCAGCTGCTCGACGAGCTCGGGCCGATCCCGATCGTGCTGCCCACAGTGACCCCGTACCGACCACAGCAGGACGAGGTCAACGACGCCACCCGCGCCGCCGCCGGCCACCACCACAACGTCCGCCTCGTCGACTGGGCCGCGCGCACCGCGGCGAAGGATGGCCGCAAGCTGCTCGCCGGCGACCGCCTCCACCTGAGCGACGACGGCCAGGTGGCGCTGGCCGGGATGATCGCCGAGCAGTTCGGCCTCGCCCCGAAGGGCTCGCGCGGGGCCTGCCTGCGCTCCACGTTCACCGACGACTCGCAGGGCTCGGTGTACGGCCCGTCCGAGAAGGGCGGCGGGTGAACACGGTTGGAGACTGGTCTCCGGCCTGACAGCCTGATCCGGTGCTCCAGGCCCAGGGACTCTCGGTGGAGGTCGGCGGCCGGCTCCTCGTCGAGTCGGCCGACTTCACCGTCATGCCCCGTGACAAGATCGGGCTGGTCGGGCGCAACGGTGCGGGCAAGACGAGCCTGTTCCGGGTCCTCGGCGGCGAGTCCGAGCCGGCCGCCGGGCGGGTCGTGCGCCGTGGCGCGTTCGGCTACCTGCCCCAGGACCCGCGCATCGCCGGGGTCCTCGACGGCCGCACGGCGGTGTCGCACATCCTGTCCGGGCGGGGGATCGACGCCGAGCTGGAGCAAATCGAGAAGCTGCGCATCGCGATGGAGGAGCTCCCCGACGAGCGCAACGTCGAGCGGTACACGCGGGCCGAGGAGCTGTTCCGCACCAACGGCGGGTACGCCGCCGACAGCGAGGCGCGGGCGCTGGCCGCCGGCCTCGGCATCGGTCCGAGCCGCATCGACCATGCGATCGGCGTGCTGTCGGGCGGCGAGCGGCGGCGGGTCGAGCTGGCGCGCATCCTGTTCGCCGGCAGCGACGTGCTGTGCCTCGACGAGCCGACCAACCACCTCGACATCGACGCCAAGGAGTGGCTGATGGGCTTCCTGCGCGGCTACCGCGGCGCGCTGCTCGTCATTTCCCACGACCTCGACCTGCTCGACGAGGCGATCACCCGCGTCCTCCACCTCGACCGTCCCGACGAGACCTGCCCCGGCCACCTCGTCGAGTACAAGGGCACCTACACGCAGTACCGCGAGGCGCGGGCGGCCGACGAGGTGCGCCTGGCGAAGGCGGCGGCCCGCCAGGCCAAGGAGATCGCCCGGCTGCAGCGCTTCGTCGACCGCTTCGGCGCCAAGGCCACCAAGGCGGCGGCGGCGCACAGCGTGGAGAAGCGGATCGCCCGCATCGAGGCCGACAAGGTCGAGGAGGTCCGCGGCAACAAGGTGCTGCGGGTCAAGTTCCCGCCGCCGCCGACGCCGGGGCGCACGGTGATGGACGTGTCCGGGATGACGAAGTCCTACGCCGGCCCGCCGGTGTTCAGCGACGTCGGGTTCGACCTCGGGCGTGGCGAGCGGCTGCTTGTGCTCGGCCTCAATGGGGCGGGCAAGACGAGCCTGCTGCGGATCCTCGCCGGCGAGACCGAGCCCGATCGGGGCACGGTCACGTGGGGCCACAACGTCACGGTCGGCTACTACGCCCAGGAGCACGACAACCTGCGGCGCGAGGAGACGCTGCTCGACAACATCCGCCGCGAGGTGCCACCTGAGGTCGTGCTCACCGAGACCCGGCTGCGCGGCATGCTCGGCATGTTCGGGCTGTCGGGCGACAAGGTGTTCCAGGAGGCCGGCACGCTGTCGGGCGGGGAGAAGACCAAGCTGGCGCTGGCGATGCTGATGGTCGGGCGCAACAACGTGCTGCTGCTCGACGAGCCGACCAACAACCTCGATCCTGGCAGCCGGGCCTCGGTGACCGACGCGCTCGTCGACTGGCCCGGCGCGCTCGTGCTCGTCAGCCACGACACCCGGTTCGTCGAGCACCTCGCCCCGACCAAGGTGCTCGTGATGCCCGACGGCGAGGTCGACTACTTCAGCCCCGGCTGGCTCGACCTCGTCGCTCTGGCCTGACGTCGTCAGCCCAATGGTCCCGGAGACGTGAAGTGGGCGAGCCGCCGCTGCGTAGCGGCGACGGCTAGCTCGAAGGCGAGGCGAGCAGCTTGCCTGCGAGCCGAGCCCGAGCATGGACGGGACAGCTACGGTCATTGCGATGCGGATTGGGATCACCTCCACGGCTACCGAGGGCACCGTCGATGACATCGCCGCCGAAGCCCGCCAGGCCGAGGCCGACGGCTTCGCCACGTACTGGATGGCGCAGATCTTCGGCCACGACGCGCTCACCGCGCTCGCCGTAGTCGGGCGCGAGGTGCCGCGCATCGAGCTCGGCACGGCCGTCGTGCCGACGTACCCGCGACATCCGATGATGCTCGCCCAGCAGGCGCTCACCGTGAACGCGGTCAGCGGCGGGCGGCTGTGTCTCGGCATCGGGCTGAGCCATCAGGTCGTGATTGAGACGATGATGGGCATGAGCTTCGCCAAGCCCGTGCGTCACCTCCGGGAGTACCTGACCGTGCTCGCGGCGATGTCCCGCGGCGAGACAGTCAACTTCCAGGGTGAGGACTTCCGCGTCAACGCCGCGGTCAACGTGCCGGGCTCGATGCCGTTCCCGATCGTCGTCGCCGCGCTCGGTCCGCAGATGTTGAAGGTCACCGGCGAGCTCGCCGACGGCACGCTGACGTGGTGCACCGGCCCCCAGACGCTGGCGTCGCACACGATCCCGACGATCACGGCCGCCGCCGAGGCCGCCGGCCGACCGGCGCCCCGTGTGATCGCCTCCCTGCCGGTGTGCGTGACCACCGACGTCGGCGGCGCCCGCGAGCGGGCAGCCAAGGTGTTCGCGATCTACGGGCAGCTGCCGAGCTACCGGGCGATGCTCGACCGCGAGGGCGCCGCCGGGGCCGAGGACATCGCGGTCATCGGGTCGGCCGGCGAAGTCACCGATCGCATCGGAGCGCTGGCCGAGATCGGGGTCACCGACTTCTCCGCCGTCGAGTTCGGCGGTAACCCAGGTGAGATGTCAGAGACTCGGGCCGCGCTGATGGCCGCGCTCACGTGAGTCGTTCTGTCCTTCAGAATCGGCCCGATCGGGCCGAGATCGAAGGACAGAACGGGATCACCGGACCGTCACGGGCACCCGGCGGGCCTCGGCGCGGACCTCCTCGAAGAAGTCGTTGCCCTTGTCGTCGACGACGATGAACGCCGGGAAGTCGACGACCTCGATCCGCCACACCGCCTCCATCCCCAGCTCCGGGTACTCGAGGACCTCGACCTTCTTGATGTTGTCGAGGGCGAGGCGGGCAGCCGGGCCGCCGATCGAGCCGAGGTAGAACCCGCCGTGGCGGGCGCAGGCGTCGGTGACCGCCTTCGAGCGGTTGCCCTTGGCGAGCATCACCATCGAGCCGCCGGCAGCCTGGAACTCCTCGACGTAGCTGTCCATCCGCCCGGCCGTGGTCGGGCCGAACGAACCCGACGCGTACCCCGGCGGCGTCTTGGCCGGACCGGCGTAGTAAACGCAGTGGTCCTTGAGGTACTGGGGCATCGGCTCGCCGGCGTCGAGGCGGTCCTTGATCCTGGCGTGGGCGATGTCGCGGGCCACGACCATCGGTCCCGTCAGCATCACGCGCGTCTTCACCGGGTACTTCGACAGCTCTGCGAGGATCTCCGGCATCGGCCGGTTGAGGTCGATGTGCACCGCTGGGGCGTCCTCGATGTCGGCGCCAGCCTCGGGCAGGAAGCGGGCCGGGTCGGTCTCCAGCTGCTCGAGGAACACGCCGTCCCGGGTGATCTTGCCCTTCGCCTGGCGGTCCGCCGAGCACGACACGGCCATCGCCACCGGGCAGCTGGCGCCGTGGCGGGGGAGGCGGATGATGCGCACGTCGTGGCAGAAGTACTTGCCGCCGAACTGGGCGCCGATGCCGGTCTTCTGGGCCAGCTCGAGCACCTTGGCCTCGAGCTCGACGTCGCGGAAGCCGTGGCCGGACAGCGACCCGGATCTCGGGAGGTTGTCGAGGTAGTGGGTCGAGGCGAGCTTGGCGGTCTCGACGGCGAACTCCGCCGACGTCCCGCCGATGACGACGGCGAGGTGGTACGGCGGGCACGCCGCGGTGCCGAAGGACTGCATCTTCTCGAACAGCCATGGCAGCAGCGTGGCCTCGTTGAGCAGCGCCTTGGTCTCCTGGTACAGGTACGACTTGTTGGCGCTGCCGCCGCCCTTGGCGATGAACAGGAACCTGTACTCGTCGCCGTCGACGGCGGCGATCTTGATCTCGGCGGGGAGGTTGGTGCCGGTGTTGCGCTCCTCGTACATCGTGAGCGGCGCCATCTGGCTGTAGCGAAGGTTCGATGTCTCGTAGGTCTGCTGGACGCCAGCGGCGATCGCCGCCTCGTCGCCGCCGCCGGTGAACACGAACTGGCCCTTCTTCGCCTTGACGATCGCCGTGCCGGTGTCCTGGCACATCGGCAGCACACCCCCGGCGGCGATGGCGGCGTTCTTCAGCAGGTCGAGGGCGACGAACCGGTCGTTGTCGCTGGCCTCAGGGTCGTCGAGGACCTTGCGCAGCTGGGCGAGGTGCTCGGGGCGCAGGAAGTGGGCGATGTCGCGCATCGCCTCCGCCGTCAGCGCGGTGATCGCGCTCGGCGCGACCTTGAGGAACGTTCCCGCGGGCGACTCGAACGTCGACACGCCCTCGGTCGTCACGAGGCGGTACGGCGTCGTGTCGGGGCCGAGCGGCAGCAGCTCGGTGTAGGTGGCGTCGGCCATGGGCGTGACCGTAACGCCGCTCGCCGACGGGGCCGCCCGCAGCCCGCCCGCAGAACGTCGGGGCATCCCGAGGGCAGCGCCGTACCGGCGTGGCGGGGAGACGTCCCCATGGGTCGTCGCGGCGCGCCGCCGTATGTTCGCCTCATGGCGCAGCTTGGGGCGGACGACGTCCAAGTCGACAAGCTGGCGGCGACGTTCGACCGCACCGCCACCGGGCTGACCAGGACGGAGGAGACGATCAGCGCGCTCGTGCGGTCGGTGGCGTGGAGCGGGCCCGACGCCGACGTGTTCCGGGGCAAGTGGAACGGTGGGATGCGCCTGCAGATGACCACCGCGTCGGATCGGCTCAAGGTCGTCGCCGCCGATCTCCGCAAGCAGGCCTCGGCGCAGCGGGCGGCCAGCGAGAGCGGCGACGTCTACGTGTCGGCCGAACCGCCGATGACCGAGGAGGAGGAGATCCGCCAGCTCAAACAGGCGTACGCGGAAGCCATGCTGCGGCGGGCCAGGGCCGACGGATGGGCAGATCAGACCGGGCGGATGCAGATCCGCGACGAGTCCACCAAGTCGGAGCGGGAGCAGCTGGCGTGGTGGAACCATCTGACCGCCGACCAGCAGGCGGCCTTGCTTCGCAACGACCCGGGTGCGCTGTTCGGGCTCGAGGGGCTGCCGGTGCAGGTGCGAGCCGACGCCCGCACGACCTACGTCGGGTCCGTCCGCGGCGACATCGAGCTCAGCTCGCAGGAGGACAAGCTCAAGGGCGAGCTCGACATCGCCTGGGTTCACCTCGGCGCCGAGGGGTCGGCCAAGATCGTCCAGCTCGCCGACGGCACGTACCGCGTCGATCTCGCGCTGAAGGGGGAGATCGGGGCCAAGGTCGGCGAGGGCGGCAAGGGCGAGGTCGGCGTTGGCGGAGGGATCGCGCAGAGCTACGAGTTCAGCTCGCAGAAGGAGGCCGAGGACTTCGTCCATGGGCTGTACGACAAGCTCACGCCCGACGTCGGCTGGAACATCTTCAGAGGCCCCGATGCGGTGATGGCCGACACGGTCGAGGACGTCGCCCACTACCTCGGGGATCACAGCGATCAGCGCACGTCGTTCGAGGGCGAGCTCGAGCTGCAGGGCAAGCTCGACCTCGAGCTCGGGGCATGGGACGTCCACGTCAGCGGTGAGGCCGGCGGGAAGTACGACTTCGACACCCACGAGTCGACGGTGTTCGTGAAGGGCTCGATCGACAGCGAGCTGGACGTGCCGTCGACCGGTGACGGGCCCTCCGGGAGCTACAAGTTGAATGGCGATCTCGAGGTGGCGCTCAAGTTCGACGAGCATCACCACGTCAGTGAGTTGGAGGCCAAGGGCACCGTCGGCGGCTCGGCGAACATCGGCCTGGAGAACTTCCTCGACGGCACGACACCGCACTCGGCGGACCCACACTCGATCAAGCTCACCGCCGGCGAGGGCGCCGAGGTCAAGTTCGACGCCACGCTCGACCTGCAGGACCCGATCGTCCAGCAGCGCGCCGCCGCCCTCCTCAACGCGATGGGCCAGAACGGTGGGATCTCGGCGCCCGAGCTACAGAAGCTACTCCAGGAATCCGAGATGCAGGTGCAGCTGAACTCGACGTCAGTCGACAGCGACAAGTGGGACATCGGCATCGCCTCGCTCGAGATCTCGCACACCGACACGACCAACCTGGTCACGTGGGTCAAGGCGCCTGGCGGCGGGTTCACCTACGTGAAGCCGAGCGAGCTGACGGGAGGTAGGCAGTGAAACCGATGACCGACCGGCTGACCGAGACGTATGTCGGTGACGGCTTCAGCTTCGAGCACCCGGAGGTGCGCACGATCGAGGTCGACCCGGACCCGCGCCCTGTCTCGTCGGTCGTGCTCACCGATGCCGAGCAGCCGCTGATGATCGCCGCCGCGGTCGAGGATTCGCCGCTCGGCACGCCGGCGCTGCAGGTGCCCGGCCTGCTCGGCGAGCTGATGAGCAAGTACCGCGACAAGGGCGGTTACGAGGAGCTGTCCTACGGACCGCTGCAGGTGGACGGATCCGGCTCGGCCCACGCCGCCGAGATCCGTTACGGCGCCGGGGACCCTCGCCAGGCGCTGCTGCTTGCCGCCCGCATCGCCGGCGCCCGCATCGTCGCCCTCCAAGTCCACTTCCCGCCGGCCACCGCCGACGTCAACCGTCCCCTCGCGATCGCGATCCTGGAGAGCCTGCGGATCACGGCCTGACCATCGGAGTGTTTCGACCGATCGGAGTGCCAGGGCTCGAATTCCCCGGGTTGAAACACTCCGATGGGCTCAAACACTCGGATCGCGAACTGCCGCGGCGAGGCGGATGCGGGCGCCGGAGCGCTTGCCGTCGGTATCGACGGCGACGACGAACGGCGCGGTGGCGAGCGGGTCGTCGACGGAGAGCCACAACTGGGTGCCGTCACCGAGCTGGAACTGCCCGGGACGGCGGCGGCGAGCGAGGCGGTCGGGGAAGCCGGCCAGCAGCGCCTCGCCGGTTCGGTCCGGGTCGACCGCGACGGCGTCGAAGCGCACCCCGGCGCGGCGGGCGAGGTCCGCCGCCCGCTCGCGGACCCGCTCGGCGACCCAGCGGTCGACCCGGCCGTCGGGGGCCAGGCCGCACACGACGGCGACGCGCAGGGCGAGGTCGGCCGGGAGGCGGTCGCCGGCCCCGCGCAGCACGTCGCGCTCCTCGACCACCGCCGCGACCACGCACGTCAGCGGGTCGGGCCGGCCGGCCACCAGACGGGCGAGCCGCGGATGCACGGGCAGGGTGACCATCGCCCGCCCGAGCTCGGTGATCGTGCCGTCGGCGTCGAGCGCGCCCAGGTCGCGCAGCAGCGCCTCGGCCTGGCGCCACCCGCGCCGTGGTGGCGGGTCGACGAAGGCCAGCTGCTCCGCCGGCGTGCCCCACGCCGCCACCTCGAGCACGAAGCCGGCGAGGTCGACCTGGGTGATCTCGGCGGCCCGGTGCGCTGGGCGGGTGCCGTGCTCGATGCGGCTCCACAGCCGGTAGGCGACGCCCGGCGCCACACGCCCGGCCCGACCGGCCCGCTGGTCGGCCGAGTCGCGACTGATCGCCACGGTCTTGAGGCGGGTCATCGCCGAGCCCGCATCGAAGCGCGGCGCCCGCGCCAGCCCGCTGTCGACGACCATCCTGATCCCTTCCACCGTCAGCGACGTCTCGGCGATGTCGGTGGCCAGCACGACGCGTCGACGGCCGGACGGCGACGGCGCCAGGGCCCGATCCTGCTCCTCGATCGCCAGCGCGCCGGCCAGGCGGTGGACGTCGACGTCCGGGCCGAGGTCGAGCTGGCCAGCCACGCGGGAGATCTCGCCGATTCCGGGCAGGAACACCAGCGCGTCGCCGGTCTCCTCGCGCAGCGCCCGGCGGACGGCGCCGGCGCAGGCCGCCTCGATCCGCTCCTCGCGCCGGCGGGGGAGCCAGCGGACATCCACCGGGTAGACGCGCCCAGCGCTCTCGATCACCGGCGCCGACAGCAGCTGGGCAAAGGCACTGGTGTCGGCGGTGGCCGACATGGCAAGGATGCGCAGGTCGGATCGCCGGGTCGAGGCGGCGTCAAGCGTGAAGGCGAGCCCGAGGTCTGTGGTCAGGTTGCGCTCGTGGACCTCGTCGAAGATCACCAGCCCGACGCCGGGGAGCCCATGGTTCTGCTGCAGCCGCCGGGTCAGCACGCCTTCGGTCAACACCTCGATGCGCGTGGCCGGGCCGATCCGGCGCTCGTCGCGGGTCTGGTAGCCGACCAGCTCGCCGACCGCCGTCGACGTCAGCGCCGCCATCCGCCGTGCCGCCGCGCGCGTCGCCAGGCGCCGCGGTTCGAGCATCACGATGCGCTGCTCGCCGAGCCACTGCTCGCCGAGCAGGGCGAGCGGCACGACCGTCGTCTTGCCCGCGCCCGGCGGCGCGGCGACGACGGCTCGACCCTGCCCGCGCAGCGCGACGCGCACGTCGTCGAGGATCTCGACGATCGGGAGGTCGGGCAGCGCCGGTGGAGCGGGCGCCACGTCAGCCGAGCGCCGGCGACCCGTGGAACGGACCGGGATCGCCGACGACGGGGATGTCCGGCGTGCGCCACGCCGTTGCCGTGGCGATCGCATCGGCGATGGCGCGCCACGACGGCGCCGTCCACCCCTCGGCGGCGGCGACCACGGTGCCGTCGACGCGGATGAAGAGGAACGCCGGCAGCTCGGTGAGCCCGAGCGCCTTGACGGCCATCCGCTCGGGGTCGGTGAAGACCAGGAACTGCTCGACGAGCGGCCCGAGGAACGTCCGCGTGTCGGTCTCGTCGGCGGTGACCAGGAAGTTGACCCGGGCGTCGGACCCGCGCAGGCCCTCGAGGATCCGCGCGGCGGTCGGCAGGATCCACGAGCTCTCGTTGGTGTAGGGGTCGAGCACGACGGTGGCCAGGTGGAACGTCGTCAGCCACTCCTCCAGCGGGCGAGCCTCGGCACCGAGCGGAGCCAGCACCAGGTCCATCGGTGGGTTGGTCGCCACGGGGTGCGACGGTAGCAAGCGGTCCCAACCGGCCCCCAACGTCCGTTCATGCTCGGGCTCGGTTCGCGGCCAAGCCGCTCGCCTCGCCTCCGAGCTCGCCGCCGCCGCTTCGCAGCGACGCTCGCCCCGTGTCTGCTCGGGCTGCCGGCTGGGCTCGGCTCACGGGCAAGCCGCTCGCCTCGCCTCCGAGCTCGCCGCCGCCGCTTCGCAGCGGCGCTCGCCCCACCTTGCCGCTGCCGACGTCGGTACCGTGAGGGCGTGCACCCGATCGAGCGCCTGCGCTACGTGGCCCGGGCCAGGGGGGCCGACGCCGAGTCGCTCGTGCGCGAGACAGCGGGGGCGCTGCGCGGGCTGGGTCTCGACACGTCGGGACTGGTCGTCGCGTGCCGGCGGATCGTCGAGCGGCACCCGACGTCGGGCCCGCTGTGGTGGCTGTGCGCGCGCATGCTCACGAGCGCCGAGCCGACTGCCGCGGCGCGCGCCGCGATCGCCGAGATCGAGGGTGACGCCACGATCGACGAGCTGACGGCGGCGATCCCCGACGGGGCCACCGTGGTGACGATCGGATGGCCCGACCTCGTCGGCATCGCCGTCGCCCGACGCGGCGACGTGCGCGTGTTGGCCGTCGATGCTGGCCACCAGGGGTCGTCGTTCGTGCAACGGCTGGAACGCCTCGAGGTCGAGTCCGAGCTGGTGCCGACGGAGGCCGCCTCGATCGCCATCGCCGTCGCCGACCTCGTGCTGATCGAGGCCGACGCCCTCGACCTCGTCCACGTCGTCGCCGCCACCGGCTCGTCGCTGCTCGCCGTCGCCGCCAGCCTGAGCGAGACACCGGTGTGGTGCGTCGCTGGGTGCGGGCGGCGGCTGCCATCGCCGATGATCGCGGCGATCATCGACCGCGTCGCCCAGCGGGCGATCGATCCGTGGTCCCGGGAGGTCGAAGCGCTGCCGGCGTCGCTCGTGTCCCACGTCGTCGGGCCCACCGGGCGCCAGCCGATGAGCGCGCTGCGCGCCGAGTGCGAGATGGCGCCCGAGCTGCTGCGTACCGGCATCATGTAGGGGATGCCGAGCCGCCGCGACGCCATCACGATGACCGACGACGAGGTCAACACGTTCCTCGACGAGCAACGGGTGCTCAACGTGGCGACGATCGGTCCCACCGGCCATCCCCATCTCGTCGCCATGTGGTACGTGATGCTTGACGGGCGCCCGGCGTTCTGGACGTTCGCCAAGAGCCAGAAGGTGATCAACATCCGCCGGGACCCGAAGGTCACCGCGCTGGTGGAGAGCGGCGACACCTACCAGGAGCTGCGCGGGGTCGAGCTCGTCGGCACGGCCCGGCTGATCAGCGGGTACGACGAGGTCCGCGACATCGGCGTGCGGGTTGCGACGAAGCACAACGGACCGCCGACCGACGCGGCGATGCCGTTCATCGAGCAGCAGGCGCGCAAGCGCATCGGCGTCGTGATCGACGTCGAGCGGGTGGTGTCGTGGGACCACACCAAGCTCGGCCGCGGGTACTGAGCCGACGCGCCCCGACCCCCGCGACACCGTCCGCGTTGACCAGACTCTCACCGTGCCCGTCGTCGCCGTCGAGGAACGCCGCCCCGGGGTCGCCGCGCCTCGGACGGGCACGACCTGGGCGAGGATCGTCCCCGTCGTCGCCGCCTGTTGCGCTGCTGGCGGGGTGATCCTGCGCTGGTCGCCGCGGGGTGCGCTGTGGCTCGACGAGGCCCAGTCGGTGTCGTTCGCCCAGCTGCCGTTGCGAGCGATCCCCGCGGCGCTGCGCCACGACGGTGCCCCACCGGCCTACTACCTGCTCCTGCACGCGTGGATCACCGTCTTCGGCGACAGCGACACCTCCGTGCGAGCGCTGTCGGCGTTGCTGTCGACCGTCACCCTGGTGCTGGTCGCGCTGTGGGCGCGACGGCGCTGGGGCATCGGCCCGGCGCTCGTCGTCGCCGGGCTACTGGCGGTGAACCCGTTCGCCATCCGCTACGGCGCGGAGACCCGCATGTACGCCCTCGTGATGCTGGAGGTCGTCGTTGGCGTAATCGCCGTCGAGTGGGCGTGGTGGCGACCGACCCTCCCGCGCCTGGTCGTCCTCGCCGCGCTCTCGGCGTTGCTCCTCTACACCCACTACTGGGCGATCTACCTCGTGATCGCGACCGCCGGAGGGCTGCTTCTGGCGGCGCGTCGCGTCGGCGGGCCGGCGCGCCGGCTGGCGGCCGCCGTGCTCGCCGGCTTCCTGTTGTGGATCCCCTGGGTGCCGACGTTCGTCGAGCAGTCACGGCACACCGCCACGCCGTGGGCGGCACCGGCGAGCCTGCCCGCGGGGTTGCAGGTCTTCTGGCCCAACCTCGGTGGACCGAACCTGGTGATGGCGTCGTTCGGGCTGGGGATGCTCGTGTCGTTCCTCGTCGGAGCCACCGTGGACCGTGCGCCGCACCGAGGGCCGACCACCTCGTGGACGCTCGCCCTCGTCGCCGTGGCCACCGTCAGCCTCGGGGTCGGCGGGGCGATCATCGGTTCGAGCGCGGTGAGCACCCGCTACCTCGCCGTCGCGGTGCCGCTCGTCGTGATCGTCGCCGCGCTCGGGATGGCCCGCCTGGCGCCGACCGGGCGCTGGACCGCGTTCGCCATCGTCGGCGTGTGCGGCTTGTGGCTGGCGATGGTCGACGTCGTCAGCCCACGCACCCCGGCGGCCAGCGTGGTCGACGCGCTCGCCACCCACAGCCAACCTGGCGACGTCGTCGTCTATTGCCCTGACCAGTTGGCGCCCGCCGTCCATCGTCTCCTCGACCAACGCGACCTCGACCTCACTGAGGTCGTCGTGCCGGCAGGGTCGACGCCCGAGCGCGTCGATTGGGTCGACTACGAGTCCCGAGCGCTCGCGGTGAGCCCCGACTTGGTGATCGCCACCGCGCTCGCCTCCGACCCGCCGGCGGTGTGGCTCGTGGTCAGCACCTCGTACCCGCCGACCCAGCCGGTGTGCCGGGCACTGCTCGACGGGTTCCTCGGCTCGGGCCGGACGACGCGGCGGCTGGTCGCCGACGAGGCGACGATGGTCGAGCACGAAGGCCTGTGGTGGTTCGGCCAACCGATCGGGAGGTCGTCGGTCGGGCGATAGGCAGCCGCTGCGGTGATGACCCGCGCGAACGGTGGACCGTCCCGACTCACGCGATGAGCGGGGCGGCGCGGCCGCCGCCGTCGTCGCCGGCGACACGCTCCTCGTGGTACTCGTCGTCGACGTTGACCGCCCACAGGTCGTGCTCGGCGCCGCTGACGATGTTGTCCACCGCCAGCATCGCGGTCAGCATCGAGTGGTCCTGGTTGTTGTAGCGGTGCATGCCGTTGCGCCCCACCGGGTGGACGTTGGTGGCGTGCTCCTCCAGCCAGGCTCGCAGCGTGCCCTGATGGCTGTGGTACTGGTGGTCGTACACCGGATAGGCCTTCGGCACGCGGGTGACGTAGCCGTGGTCCACGACCTCGGCATCGATCAGACCGATCGCCTCCAGCTCCTTGGTGGCGAAGCCCACGAGGTCGTCGTCGGGCATCGTCCACAGCTCGTCGCCCTCGTTGACGAAGTACTCGCACCCGAGGCAGGTCGTCCCTGGCTGGACCATGTAGGGCGACCACGCGCCGAAGTTCTGCACGCGCCCGATGCGCACGTCCGGGCTGTGGATGTAGATCCAGTTGTCCGGGAACGCGGCGGTCTCGGGGATGACCAGGGCGACGGTGAGGAAGTCGCGATGGCGCAACGCCCGAGCCGCGTGGAGGACCGCCGGCGGCGCCGCCGGGCGCATCGCCGCCACCAGTGCGCCGAGCGGCATCGAGGAGATCACCTCGTCGGCGGGAACCGAGAGCCAGTGCGAGGCGACCTCGACGGCCCTGCCGCCACGATGAGCCACCGAGGTGACGGGACTGTCGAGATGGAGCTCGGCACCGAGCTCGAGCGCCCGGTCGCGGCACTCCTCCCACATCATCCCTGGTCCGAGCGTCGGGTAGCGGAACTCCTCGATCAGCGACGTCACCGGGTCGCGGCGATTGTGCCATCCGACGGCGTCGCGGATGGCGGCGCCGAGCGAGAGGCTCTTGATCCGCTGCGCCGCCCAGTCGGCGGCGAGGCGGTCGGCGGGCACGCCCCACACCTTCTCGGTGTAGGTCTTGAAGAACATCCGGTAGAGCCGGTCGCCGAAGCGCGACGACACCCAGCTCTCGAAGCTGCCGTCGTCGCTGTTGCGGCGCAGCCTGGCCCGGAGGTACGAGAGCACACACCGGGCAGTCTCGACCGGCCCCAGGTTGGCCAGCGCGTTGGCCGGGCTGAGGGGGTAGTCGAAGAACTTTCCGTCGTAGTAGATGCGGCTGAGCCGGGGTCGGGTCATGAACCGCCCGTCGGGCAGCAGCTCGTCCCAGAGCATCTCGACCTCGGGGACTTTGGTGAAGAAACGGTGGCCGCCGATGTCGAACCGCCACTCGTCGCGCACGACGGTGCGGCTGATGCCGCCGACGACGTCGTCGGCCTCGAGGATGACGGGCGGGCGGCCGCACTGGGCGAGTCGGAGGGCGGCTGTCAAGCCGGCGGGGCCGGCCCCGATGACGATCGCGCGCGGCAGGGCGGACCGAGTTGAGGTGGGCATCGTTCTCCAGGCGTAGGTGGCTAGGGGCGGACCGACCTCCTGTGGGCGGCCAACGGTCGAGCGTGTTCACGTACCGCCGGACCGTCACGGCGCGGCACTCCTTCAGTATCGCCGGATTCGGTCACCGCGTGCTGCGCGGGCGTCCGGCGAGGTCGTGGCACCCCGGCGCGGAACGAGCGCACCTGCGCACCAATACCCGCTCGCCGGAATGCCCAGTCACCATTGTGGCGAGGGCATTCGCGTGCCACAGGACGCCCCGATGACCCAGTGCCCGGTCCGCGAGGAGGTCGGGAACCGAGGATCGCTGGCGAGCGACGAGAAGTCGGTGGTGACCTTGGTGCCGGGCGTGCTGGCGAAGATCTGCACCTCCGTCTGGTGCAGGTGGAGGTACCAGGCCACCGTCTGGGTTTGGAAGGCACCGGCGATGATCGGGCCGCAGGCCTTGAGCTTGGCCTCGCCACCTGCGGCGGCGATCGCCTCCGGTGCGGCGCCGTAGACGTCGGCCTGGTCGGCGACGCTCAACGCCGCCACGCGCAGCGCGCGCAGGTCGTCACGGACGTACGGGATGGCGAACAGCACGCCGACGGCGAGCACGGCGGCCATCGCGAGGGCGCCGCGAGACGACCACGCCGCACCGCAGAGGCGAACCCAGCCGACCCCGGCGAGCACGCACACGATCGCCGCCGGCAGCTCGACGTAGCGCAAGTTGCCGGCGAAGCCGGCCTGCGTCATCGCTGCAACAGTGAGCATGATGACTGTCGAGCCGGCGGCGAGGGCGAGCACGAGCCGGTCACGGACGCGCAGCGCGAGGAGGACGGCGGCGATCGCACCGACGTAGACCGGCGGCGTGAGCAGCGACGACGAGCGGTCGAACACGGCGAGGAAGGGGTGGGCGGCGTTGGCGGCTGAGGCGGCGATGGGCTGGCGGGCCCGCGTTGCCGCGCGCAGCAGCTCGCCAGACCCGATGTACTCGGGCACGAACCACAGCGCGGCGACGAGCACCCCGCCGCTCG
This sequence comes from uncultured Acidimicrobiia bacterium, assembly GCA_963841465.1. Lineage (GTDB taxonomy): Bacteria > Actinomycetota > Acidimicrobiia > Acidimicrobiales > Ilumatobacteraceae > JALZMG01. The sequence continues at coordinate 982,763 of CAWJCQ010000003.1, forward strand.
CCACCACGACCCGGGTCCGCCTGGTGTCGTCACGCCGCCAGAGGTACACGCCGTACAGCGCCACGAACGGCCAGACCTCCGGGCGCAACAGCGCCGCGGCGACACCCAGCACGAAGGCGTCGCCGCGGCGGCCGTCAAGGTGTCGTTCGATCGCCCACAGGCAGAGCCCGACGAGGATCCCCTCGGAGTTGCCGCGGGCGACGTCGAAGGCGAACCCGTCGCAGAGGATCAGGGCGGCCGCGGCGATGATCCCGGCGAGCGGCCCCGCCAGGCGTGCGCCGAGGCGGTAGGCCATCGCCACGGCGAGGAGGCCCCCGGCACGGGCTACGACCAGCCAGGCGAGCGGCGCGCCGGTGTCGCCCAACAGCGCGAATGGGGTGGTGAAGAGCACGGGCAGCGGCTTCCATGACGGCCCCACGGTCGTCACCAGGTCGCCGTGGATGATCTCCCGACCCCAGATCAGCCATGCCCACGGGTCGTACGTCGGGACCGACGGCAGCAGCAGCGACAAGGTCGCCACCAGCACGCACGCGCCGAGCAGGAGGCGCCAGGGGCTCGCTCCGCGCGCCGCTGTCGGCGGCGGGAGCTGGACGACGCGCTGTGGGAGGGGCGCGGAGATGATGTCGGTCGTGGGCGGCACGGCTGGCAAGAATCTACGCAGACCCGCCGGCTCCGCGCTGCTCGGGCACGCCTCCTCGTCCACGTCGCCGCCGACGTCGCCCGCGGCCGCCGGGCGCGTGGGCTGCGCCTGAACCATCCGGAGACGATGGCAATCCTCACCGACTGGGTGCTGGAGCGGCGCGCGATGGTCCCTCGGTCGTCGACCTGATGCAGACCGGGCGGGCGGTGCTCGCTCGGGAGGACGTGATGGAAGGAGTGCTGGAGATGATCGAGCAGGTCCAGGTCGAAGCGACGTTTCCCGACGGCACCAAGCTGGTGACCCTCCACCAGCCGATCGTGTGATGGTCCCCGGAGAGGTGGCCGGCGAGGGCGGCTCGATCAGATCAATGCCGGTCGCGCGGTGCTCCACGTCGCCGTCGAGAACCAGGGCGATCGGCCGATGCAGGTCGGCTCGCACTCTCACTTCGCCGAGGCCAACCCGGCGTTGGCGTTCGACCGGGTGGCGGCACGGGGGATGCCCTCGGCATCCTCGCGGGGACGTCGGTGCGCTTCGAGCCGGGCATCTCGCTGGACGTTGCGCTCGTGCCGAACGGCGGACGGCGGGTCGTCGCCGGTCTCCGCGGCGAGGTGCGCCGCGCTCGACGTTGCGCCGGTCGTCCGTGCGGATGTCGCGCGGGCTGTGCTCCCCATCGCCACCGACGTGGGTCGTGGTGGCGGCCGGCGCATGCCGCCGTGCGCGAGGCCTGCCCGTCGCTCACACCGGCATGGTGACCTCGACGAAGCGGAGATCGGCCGACGCGTCGGTCAGCTCGACGGGCGACCTCGCCGGCACAGCGATGGCGTCGTCCCGGCCCAACGAGCGGGCGGCGCCGTCGACGAGCAGCGTCGCCGAGCCCTCCTCGGCGAACCAGAGCAGCAGCTCGCCGTGATGGCTGAACGGGCCACTGGCGACGCCGGCACGGCGAGCTCGGACCGTCCGCACCGCCGCCAGCCCTGCCGTCGCCGCGCCGATCCCGGTGTCGGCGGCCTCGAAGCCGTCGGCGCCCCACGCCGCCCACGTCGCGCCAGCCATGCGATGGCGCACGAAGCGTTGGCCGCCGAAGTCCCGATCCGGCCGCACGGCCGCCGTCGGAAGGTCGATGTCGTGCTCGACCAGCGTCGGGTGCTCCGCCGGCGAGCTGACCTCGAGCACCTCGAGGCCGGTGGAGCTCTCCAGGACGCGGTGGCGGATGTGCGGCGGCTGGAGCACGGTGTCGCCGGCCTCGATCACGAACGGCGGGCCCTGGTCCTCGTAGACAACCCGCACCCAGCCGCGCACGCAGTGGATGACCTGGAAGCGGACGTCGTGGTGGTGCACGTAGTCGGGCACCGGGCCGCCGCCGGCGATGGTGATGTGGGAGGCGATGACCCGCCCACCGAGCCGATCGGGGAGCAGCTCGCGGTAGGTCATTGCAGCCCGGCCCGCCGCGGGCGGCGGGGCGCTGGCCCGGCGGAGAAGGCGCAGTCGCAGCTCGCCTCGCGACAGCTCCGCCCGTGCCGGGGCGTCGGCAGGCATGATCACGTCGAGTCGCATCCCCAGCGTCTGCATCGCGGCGATCGCCTCGTCGAGGTCGTCGCACCACAGCTCGAGCGGCTCGGCGGCCATCGGCGCCGACCGTAGCGACCGGATCGGCCCTTGACCTCGAGTGCACTCGAAGTCGTACCGTGCCCGAGATGCCATCGCGTCCCGACTCCGGCCGGCGGGCGCTCACGGTCGGGCTCGTGTCGGTGGTCACGCTGGTCGCCTTCGAGTCGCTCGCCGTCATCACGGTCCTGCCCGACATCGAAGCCGACCTCGGCGGGCTCGCCTGGTACGGCTGGGTCACGACGGCGTTCTTCCTCGGGACGATGGTCGGCATCGTCTTCGCCGGCGACCAGGCGGACCGCCGTGGCGCCGGCCCGCCGTACGTGATCGGGCTGGTGCTGTTCGCCACCGGCCTGCTGATCGGCGGCCTCGCGCCAGCGATGCCCGTGCTTGTCGCCGGGCGACTGGTGCAGGGCTTCGGCGCCGGGGTCGTCCCGGCCGTCGGGTACGTCGCGATCGGGCGGGCCTTCGACGTCGACGACCGGCCGCGGCTGTTCGCCGTGTTGTCGACGGCCTGGGTGGTGCCCGGGATCGTCGGGCCGGTGCTCGCCGAGCGGGTCTCCGACGCCTTCGGGTGGCGGTGGGTCTTCCTCGGCCTCGTGCCGCTCGTCGCCGTCGCCGGATCGCTCGTGGTACCGGCGATGATGAGGTTGGGTCCGCCCGAACGGGCAACTGGGGAGCCGTTCGCCGCGCCGCGGCGGCGGATGGTCGAGGCGGTGCGGGTGGCCGCCGGGGCGGCGATCGTCGTGGCCAGCTTCACGGCCTCGCGATGGGTGCTGATCCCAGGCGTCATCGCCGGGCTGCTGATCGGGTGCAAGCCACTCGGTCGGCTCACCCCGCCGGGCACGCTGCGCGGCGCGCCCGGGCTGGCGGCGGTCGTCGTCACGCGTGGCTTGCTCACGTTCGCCTTCTTCGGCACCGACACGTTCGTCCCGTACGCCCTCACCAGCGGGCGGGGCCGGTCGCTGCTGGCCGGCAGCGTCGCCGTCACTGCTGCCACGCTGGCGTGGACGATCGGCGCGTGGTGCCAGGAGCGGCTGATCCGCCGGACCGGCGAGGCCCGCTTCATCCGCCTCGGCCTCGCCGTGCTCGTTCCGGCGATCGTGGTCGTCGCCGTCGCCGCCCGGTCCGGCGCGCTGCCGTTCTGGCTGATCCCGATCGGCTGGGGCCTGGGCGGCCTCGGGATCGGGCTCGCCTACAGCGCCCAGTCCCAGCTCGTGCTCGGGTCCGCGTCGTCGAACGAGTACGGCGCGGCGACGGCGTCGTTGCAGCTGCTCGACAACCTCGGGGTCGCCCTCGGCACCGGCGCGGTCGGCGTCGTCGTCACGACCGGCCACGACGCCGGCTGGACGGCCGGCGACGCTGTCGCCGCCGGGATGGCCGTCGCCGCCGCCGTCGCCGTCCTCGGATTGGTTGTCAGCCGCGGCCTCCCGTCGGGCGCAACCCCCGCCGCGACCACCGCTCCGCCGGTCGCCGTGGCCGACTGACAGATGGCCGGATCCGCCAACTTTCCGGCGTGGCGGACGGATTGCGTCCGTGTCACCGGAAAGTTGGGGGAAACGGCCACACCTACCGGTGGTGGGCCGGGCGGGTCGGGCGGCGTCCGGCGGCCTGGGCGAGGTGAGCGGCGATGTCGGCGATCTCGTCGTCGGTGCCGGCGATCAGGCCGACGGTGACCCGCAGGTGGTCGTCGTCGGGACGGACGAGGAACGGCTCGCCGGGTGCAACCCCGATGCCCCGGGTGGCGAGGGCGACGGCGGCCGAGCGCTCGTCGGCGACGCGCATCCACAGGTTGATCCCGTCGGTGCCGGCCACCGCGACGCCGGCGTCGGCGAGCACCGAGCACACCACGTGCCGCCGGTGGGCGTACGCCGCCCGCGCTGCGGCCATCACCTCGGGTGTCGCCGGGTCCTGCAGCAGCTCCAGCAGCAGGGCCTGAAGGATGCGACTGGACCAGCCGGGCCCGAGCAGGCGCCGGTTGGCGACAGCGGTGACGACGTCGCCGGCACCGCCGATCGCCGCCAGCCGCAGGTCGGGGCCGTGGCTCTTGGAGTAGCTGCGGACGTGCACCGTACGGTCCGGGAGGTCGGCACCGAGGCTGACCAGTGGGGACCAGGAGATGTCGTTGGCGTGGTCGTCCTCGACGACGATCGTCGCCGTGTTGGCGAGAGCGTCAGCCAGGGCCTTGGCACGGCGCGGCGCCAGCCGGGCCCCTGCGGGGTTCTGTGCCCGTGGCTGGAGGAACACCGCCCGCACCGCGCCGTGGCCCAGCGCGTCCCGCAGGCCCGTGACCGACGGTCCGTCGTCATCGACGTCGACGGGGATCACCACGCAGGCGAGCTGCTCGAGCAGGTCCAGCAGCGGCGGGAAGCCCGGGTGCTCGACGACCACCCGGTCGCCGAGGCGCAACACGAGCTGGGCGATGCGGTCGAGGGCGTCCATCGCTCCGTCGACGACGGTGATCGCCTCCGGCTCGAATGGCCACGACCGCACCAGCTCCTCCTCCAAGGCCGGCAGCACGGGGTGGTCGAGGTAGCTCGACGTGAGCGACTGCTTGCCGACCCGCGACACCACCGGCCCGAGGTCGGGGAGCAGGGCCGGGTCAGGGGTGCCGGACGACAGGTCCAGTCGGAAGTGCCCGGGTCCTTCGGTGACTCGGCGGTAGCGCCGCGGCGCGCCGGGACCGGTGGGCAGGCGAACGAAGGTGCCGTTGCGACCCCGGGCCTCGATCGCGCCGACGTCGGCGAGGCTGCGCCACGCCTCGCTCACCGTGGTCGGCGACACCCCGAGCCGCGCGGACAGCTCGCGCACGGTGGGCAGCCGGGTGCCGACCGGCAGCTCGCCGGCCGTGATCATCCGCCCGATCACCGCGGCGATGCGCCGGGCGCTGCGGGCGTCACCGACCGCCCCACCGCCATCGGCGACCACCCGGGCGACGATGTCGGTCAGCACGGCCTCCGCACCAACTTTCCGGTGACACGGACAGAATCCGTCCGCCACACCGGAAAGTTGAGCGATCGGGACCGCCCGGCCCGTCGTGACGTGTTCGTGAAGGCAATGTACGGTCACAATGGACCTATTGTCCAGGACCTGGTGTGACATTACCGTGGACACATGGTCAACACCGTCCGCGCCGCCTTGCTGCAGACCGACTGGGCCGGGAGCAAGGAGGCGATGATCGACAAGCACGAGGAAGCCGCCCGCGACGCCGCCGAGCAGGGCGCCCAGGTGATGTGTTTCCAGGAGCTCTTCTACGGCCCCTACTTCTGCCAGGTCCAGGACGCCGCCTACTACGACTACACCGAGCCGATCCCCGACGGCCCGACCACCCAGCGCTTCCAGTCCGTGGCCCGCGAGCTCGGGATGGTGATGGTGCTGCCGATGTACGAGGTCGTCCAGGCCGGCGTGTACTACAACACCGCCGCAGTGATCGACGCCGACGGTACCTTCCTCGGCAAGTTCCGCAAGCAGCACATCCCGCAGGTCAAGGGGTTCTGGGAGAAATTCTACTTCCGCCCCGGCAACGGCGGCTACCCCGTCTTCGACACCGCCGTCGGCAAGGTCGGCGTCTACATCTGCTACGACCGCCACTTCCCCGAAGGCTGGCGGATCCTCGGGCTCCGCGGCGCCGAGATCGTGTTCAACCCGTCGGCCACAAGCCGCGGCCTGTCGGAGTACATCTGGCGCGTCGAGCAGCCCGCCGCCGCCGTCGCCAACATGTACTACGTGGGGGCGATCAACCGGGTCGGCATCGAGGCCGACATCGGCGACGACGACTTCTACGGCCAGAGCTACTTCGTCGACCCGGAGGGCAAGTTCGTCGGCGACGTCGGCGACGCCTACAAGCCCGAGCTGATCGTCCGCGACCTCGACATGGACAAGATCAAGACGGTCCGCGACCGCTGGGCGTTCTACCGCGACCGACGCCCCGACGCATACGGCGACCTGGTGGAAGCGTGAGTGACACGACGCTGATCCAAGGCGGCACCGTCGTCAGCCCGTCGGGACGCACCGCAGCCGACGTGCTGATCGACGGCGAGACCGTCGCCGCGCTGCTCGCCCCCGGCCAGGCGACGAGCCTCGGCGTCGACGCCGACACCACCATCGACGCCACCGGCAAGTACGTCGTGCCGGGCGGGGTCGACGTGCACACCCACATGGAGATGCCCTTCGGTGGCACGGAGGCGAGCGACACGTTCGAGACGGGCACGACCGCCGCGGCGTGGGGCGGGATCACCACGATCGTCGACTTCGCCGTCCAGAACACCGGCGCCAGCGTCCAGGACGCCCTCGGGCGCTGGCACGAGAAGGCCGATGGCCACTGCGCCATCGACTACGGGTTCCACCAGATCATCGGCGGCGTCGACGAGGAGTCGCTGAAGGCGATGACCTACCTCATCGACAACGAGGGGATCACCAGCTTCAAGCTGTTCATGGCCTACCCCGGCGTCCTCTACTCCGACGACGGCCAGATCCTGCGGGCGATGCAGACGGCCAACGAGTCCGGGGCGATGATCATGATGCACGCCGAGAACGGCATCGCCATCGACGTCCTGGTCGCTCAGGCGATCGCCCGTGGCGACACCGACCCGCGGTTCCACTCGCTGACCCGCCCCGCCGAGCTCGAGAGCGAGGCCACCCACCGGGCGATCCAGCTGGCCAAGGTCGCCGGCGACGTGCCGCTGTACATCGTGCACATGTCGGCGTCGGAGGCGTTGGAGGAGGTCGCCGCCGCCCGCCACGCCGGGCGCAACGTGTTCGGCGAGACCTGCCCGCAGTACCTCTACCTGACGCTGGAGGACCACCTCGCCCAGCCCGGCTTCGAGGGCGCCAAGTGGGTGTGCTCGACGCCGCTGCGGACCAAGCACGAGCACCACCAGACCGACCTCTGGAAGGGCCTGCGGATGAACGAGCTGGCCGTCGTGTCCACCGACCACTGCCCCTTCTGCTTCAAGGAGCAGAAGGAGATGGGCATCGGCAACTTCTCCAAGATCCCCAACGGCATCGGCGGCGTCGAGCACCGGATGCAGCTGATCTACCAGGGCGTGGTCACCGGCGAGCTGACCCTCGAGCGGTGGGTCGAGACGTGCGCCACGACGCCGGCGCGGATGTTCGGGATGTACCCGCGCAAGGGGATCATCGCCCCCGGCGCCGATGCGGACATCCTCGTGTGGGACCCGAACGGGCACACCAGCATCGGTGTCGGCGACGGCAAGTCCCACCACATGAACATGGACCACTCGGCGTGGGAGGGCTTCGAGATCGACGGCAAGGTCGACACCGTGCTCAGCCGGGGCCGGGTCATCGTCGCCGATGGGTCCTTCTCCGGCGCCGCTGGCCACGGCCAGTTCATCAAGCGCGGGCTCTCGCAATATCTCGTCTGAGGAGTTGTCATGAATCGGATCAGCCATTGGATCGACGGCGCCGTGGTCGAGGGGACGTCCGGGCGCCAGGGAAAGGTGTTCAACCCAGCTACGGGGGAGCAGGCGGCCAGCGTCGACTTCGCCAGCGTTGCCGAAGTCGACGCCGCCGTCGCCGCCGCCAAGGCGGCCTTCCCGGCATGGCGGGCCACCGGGCTCGGGCGGCGGGCCGAGGTGATGTTCCACATGCGCGAGCTGGTCGACGCCAACCGCAAGGAGATCGCCTCGCTGCTCACCGCCGAGCACGGCAAGGTGCTGTCCGATGCGCTCGGCGAGGTCGCCCGCGGCCTCGAGAACATCGAGTTCGCCTGCGGCGTCCCGCACCTGCTGAAGGGCGGCTACAGCGAGCAGGCGTCGACCGGCGTCGACGTGTACTCGATCCGCCAGCCGCTTGGCGTCGTCGCCGGCATCACGCCGTTCAACTTCCCGGCGATGGTGCCGATGTGGATGTTCGCCAACGCCCTGGCGTGCGGGAACACCTTCGTCCTCAAGCCGAGCGAGAAAGATCCGTCGGCGTCGCTGCTGATGGCCGAGCTGCTGGCCAAGTCCGGGCTGCCGGGCGGCTGCTTCAACGTCGTCCAGGGCGACAAGGTTGCCGTCGACCGACTGCTCGAGCACCCCGACATCGAGGCGATCAGCTTCGTCGGGTCGACACCGATCGCCCGCCACATCTACGAGACCGGCACCGCCAACGGCAAGCGGGTGCAGGCCCTCGGCGGGGCCAAGAACCACATGCTCGTGCTGCCCGACGCCGACCTCAACGCAGCGGCCGATGCGGCCGTGTCGGCCGGGTACGGCTCGGCGGGGGAGCGGTGCATGGCGATCAGCGTCGTGCTCGCCGTCGACTCGATCGCCGACGAGCTGGTCGCCAAGATCGCCGATCGGATCCCGTCGATCAGGGTTGGCGCGGGCAACGAGCCCGACGCCGAGATGGGCCCGCTGGTCAGCGGTGAGCACCGTGACCGGGTGCGCGGGTACGTCGACGGCGCCACCGACGCCGGTGCCACGGTCGTCGTCGATGGGCGCGAGGACGTGCCCGCCGAGGGGTTCTTCCTCAAGCCGACGCTGCTCGACGGCGTGACACCGGAGATGAAGGCCTACCAGGACGAGATCTTCGGGCCGGTGCTGTCGGTGGTGCGGGTCGACTCGTACGACGAGGGGTTGGAGCTGATCAACTCCAACCCGTACGGCAACGGCACCGCGATCTTCACCCGCGACGGCGGCGCCGCCCGCCAGTTCCAGTGGGACGTCAACGTCGGGATGATCGGCGTCAACGTGCCGATCCCTGTCCCGGTCAGCTACTACAGCTTCGGCGGGTGGAAGGCGAGCCTGTTCGGCGACACTCACATGTATGGGCCCGAGGGCGTCAACTTCTACACCCGCGGCAAGGTGGTCACGTCGCGCTGGCCAGACCCGCACACGTCCTCGGTCGACCTCGGCTTCCCGACCACCCGCTGAACGTCGGATGGACCTCGGGCTGGTCTTGCAGACGACGCCGCCGTCGGCGCGGGTCGTCGACCTTGCCAAGCGCGCCGAGGCGTACGGGTTCACCCACGTGTGGACGTTCGACAGCCACATCCTGTGGCAGGAGCCATACGTCATCTACAGCAAGATCCTCGACGACACCCGCAAGGTCATCGTCGGGCCGATGGTCACCAACCCGGCGACGCGGGACTGGACGGTCACGGCGAGCGTGTTCGCCACGCTCAACGAGATGTACGGCAACCGCACGGTCTGCGGGATCGGGCGCGGCGACTCGGCGGTGCGGGTCACCAACGGCAAGCCGGTCACCATCGACACGCTGCGGCAATCGATCGAGGTCATCCGCGAGCTGGCCAACGGGCGCAGCGCCGAGTACAAGGGCTCGACGATCACGTTCCCGTGGGCGTCTGCTTCGCGGCTCGAGGTGTGGATCGCCGGCTACGGGCCGCGAGCGCTGGCCTTGGCCGGTGAGGTCGGCGACGGCTTCATCCTCCAGCTCGCCGACCCCCAGATCACCGAGTGGACGATCGCCGCGGTGCGCGAGGCGGCCCGGCACGCCGGCCGCGATCCCGACGCGATCACGATCTGCGTCGCCGCCCCGGCCTACGTCGGCGACGACCTCACCCACCAGCGTGATCAGTGCCGCTGGTTCGGGGGGATGGTGGGCAACCACGTCGCCGACATCGTCGGGCGCTACGGCGACGCCTCCGACGTGCCGGCCGCGCTGACCGACTACATCAAGGGTCGCCAGGGCTACGACTACAACCAGCACGGGCAGGCCGGCAACGTCCACGCCGACTTCGTGCCCGACGAGATCGTCGACCGCTTCTGCATCCTCGGCCCCGTCGGCGAGCACCTCCGGCGCCTCCACGAGCTGGCCGACCTCGGCGTCGACCAGTTCGCCATCTACCTCCAACACGACGGCAAGGACTCCACGCTGCAGGCCTACGGCGAGCGCGTCATCCCCGCGCTCGCCGCGACCCGACTTGCCAAGCAGTGATCCGCAAGGCGGGACTGTTCGCGCTGGCCCTCGTGCTGGTGGCCGCGGCGTGGGAGCTGTACAAGCTCGTCGGGCCCGACACCGGCGGCGAGCTGCTCGGGATGCGCGTGCTGCCGCGCGCCAACGACACGGCGATGCCCCACGTGTGGGAGATGGGTCGGCGGTTGTTCGACACCGAGAGCCGGACGTCGAGCAAGCACATCTGGGAGGTTGTCCTCGACGCCGCCTGGTACTCGTTCCGCCTGGCCCTCACGGGCTTCGTGCTCGGCAGCCTGGTCGGGATCGGCCTGGCGCTGGTGATGTCCCGCTTCGGAGTCGTCCGCCGGGGACTGCTGCCCTACCTCGTGGTGTCCCAGACGGTGCCGCTGATCGCGCTCGCCCCGCTGGTCGTGAGCTGGGGCGGCAAGCTCGAGCTGTTCGGGTGGGAGTGGCCGCGCTGGCTCTCGGTCACCGTGCTCGGGGCGTTCCTCTCGTTCTTCCCCGTCGCCGTCGGCACCCTGCGCGGGCTGGAGTCGGCGCCGGCGACGTCGCTGGAGCTGATGCGCAGCTTCGCCGCCACCGACACCCAGACGATGCGCCGGCTGCGCCTCCCGAGCGCGGTGCCGTTCGTCGTCCCGGCGTTGAAGCTGGCCGGCGCCGGCGCCGTGATCGGCGTCGTCGTCGCCGAGATCTCGACCGCCTCCCGTGGTGGCGTCGGGCGGCTGATCCTCGAGTATTCGCGGCAGGCGACGTCCGACCCGGCCAAGGTCTACAGCGCCCTGTTCGGCGCCGCCCTGCTCGGGCTGGCGATGGCAGGCGTCGTCGCCATCGTCGATCATGTGCTGATGCGCAACCGGCCACAGGAGGACTCATGACCGAGCCGGCGGTCGTCGTCGAGTCGGTCTCGAAGGTGTTCAACCCCGGCACGACGCGCCAGGTCGACGCGATCGTGGATGTCAACCTCACCGTCGCCGCCGGCGAGTTTGTGAGCCTGATCGGTCCGTCGGGCTGCGGCAAGTCGACGCTGCTGCGCCTGATCGGCAACCTCATCGAACCGAGCTCCGGCTCGGTCACGGTCAACGGCAAGCAGGCGTTCCGCGCCCGCCTCGACCAGGAGTACGGGATGGCCTTCCAGCAGGCCGGGCTGTTCGACTGGCGCAGCGTCGTCAAGAACGTCGAGCTGCCGCTGGAGCTGAAAGGGTGGGACAAGGCCAAGCGGCGGCAGCGGGCGATGGAGATGCTCCAGCTGGTCAGGCTGGGTGACTTCGCCGAGCATCGGCCGTGGCAGCTGTCGGGCGGGATGCAGCAGCGCGTCGCCATCGCCCGCGCGTTGGCGGCCCACCCGGCGCTGCTGCTGATGGACGAGCCGTTCGGCGCCCTCGACGAGATGACCCGCGAGCACATGCAGGCCGAGCTGCTGCGGGTGTGCGCGGAGACGGCCACGAGCGTGGTGTTCGTGACCCATTCGATCCCCGAGGCGGTGTACCTGTCCGACCGTGTCGTCGTGATGTCGCCGCGGCCAGGTCGCATCACCCACGTCGTCGACGTCGGCCTCGGGCGCCACCGTGACACCGAGACCCGCGAGGATGCGGCGTTCTTCAAGAAGGTCACCGAGGTGCGCGAGGCGCTGCGCGGCCACGAGCTCGACGACGTCCCCGTCGTGGATGCGTCGGAGGAGCGGTGAGGTCGGCGCGGGTGCGGCGGATCTGGCGGGCGACATGGCCGCCGGTCGTGTTCGGCGTGGCCTTCCTCACGATCTGGGAGCTGGCCGTCGTCGTGTTCGGGTGGAAGCCCTACTTCCTGCCCAAGCCGTCGGCGGTGTGGTCGGAGTTCGTCGGCAACTTCGGGCTGATCCGCGACGCTGCTGTGGTGTCCGGGCGCAACGCCCTCGTCGGGCTCGTCGTCGGCACGATCCTCGGCGTCGCCGTGAGCTTCTTGCTGATGCGGTTCCGGGTGCTCAACGACATGCTCAGCCCGCTGGCCGTCGCGCTCAACGCGATCCCGATCATCGTGCTCGTCTCCGTGTTCAACAACATGTTCGCGATCACGTCGGAGATCCCCCGCCGGCTGATGGTGACGCTGGTCGTCTACTTCATCGTGCTGATCAACGTCGCCCGTGGACTGCGCCAGGTCGAGGCGACGCACCTCGAGCTGCTGCGGTCGTACGCCGCCACGCCGGCGCAGGTGCTGGCAAAGGCGCGCGTCCCGAGCGCGGTGCCGTACCTGTTCACGGCGATCCGGATTGCCGCCCCGAACGCGGTCATCGTCGCCTTCGTCGCCGAGTACTTCGGTGGCCCGCAGACTGGGCTCGGATTCCGGATCACGTCCAACCTGTCGACCTCGAAGAACGCCTTGGCGTGGGCCTACGTGTTCGGTGCGTGCCTGCTCGGGCTGATCTTCTACCTGGTCTCCATCCTGCTGGAGAGCATCACCACACACCAGAGGGGCATCAGCCCCGGGGGAGGAACCTCATGAGGAACCGGAACCGACGGGCCACGACGCTCTTCGCCGGCTTGGCCGTCCTCACGCTCGTCGCCGCCGCGTGCGGTGACGACGATGACAACGCGTCAGCGACGACCGCCGCGCCGGCCACCACCGGCAGCGGAGCGACCACGACGGGCGGCGGGGCGACAACCACCGAGTCGAGCGGCGCGACCGCCACGACCGCGGGCGGGACCGAGACGACGTCGGCGACCAGCGGCAGCACTGCGGCTTGCACGACGCCGGACGCGATCAAGTTGCAGCTGCAATGGGTGGCCCAGGCCCAGTTCGCCGGTTACTTCGCGGCCAAGGACCAGGGCTACTACGACGACAACTGCCTGGAGGTCACGCTCGTCGAGAACCCGCCGGATGTCACGCCGCAACAGCAGCTGGCCGACGGTGCCGTCGACTTCGCCATCGCCTGGGTGCCCAAGGCCCTCGCCACCCGCGCGGCAGGCGCCAACATCGTCGACATCGCCCAGATCTTCCAGCGCTCGGGCACCCTCGGTGTGTCGTTCAAGGACAAGAACATCACCTCGCCGGCCGACTACAAGGGCAAGAACGTCGGCAACTGGGGCTTCGGCAACGAGTACGAGATCTTCGCCGCGCTGAAGAAGGTGAGCCTCGATCCGACCAAGGACGTCAGCTTGGTGTCCCAGCAGTTCGACATGCTCGGCCTGCTGTCGGGCGACATCGACGTCGCCGAGGCGATGACGTACAACGAGTACGCCCAGGTGCTGGAGGCGAACAACCCGGCCACCGGTGAGCTCTACAAGCCGGATGACCTCAACGTGGTGTCCTATGAGGATGTCGGTGTCGGCATGCTCCAGGACGCGCTGTGGGCCGACGGGGCCAAGTTGGCCAACGACCCGTCGTACAAGGATATCGCCGTGCGCTTCCTCGCCGCCTCGCTGAAGGGCTGGATCTTCTGCAGGGACAACCCGGAGCAGTGCCGTGACATCGTCGTCGCCGCCGGCACCCAGCTCGGCGCCAGTCACCAGCTGTGGCAGATGAACGAGGTCAACAAGCTGATCTGGCCGTCGCCAAACGGCATCGGCGTCATCGACACGGCGGCGTGGGACCGCACTGTGCAGATCGCCCAGGGCACGCCCAACCTCGAGGGCAAGACGGTGCTGACGGAGCCGCCGACCGACGGCGCCTACACCAACGACGTCGTCATCGAGGCGCTGAAGATGCTCGGCGACGCCGACACCAAGGGCGCCGGCTTCAAGCCGATCACGGTGACGCTGAACGCGGGCGGCTCGTGATCTAGCCGTTCTGTCCTTCGATCTCGGCCCGATCGGGCCGGTTCCGAAGGACAGAACGGATGCGCGCCGCCGGGTCCTGGCGGTAGTAGTCGCCCAGCACGTCGTACAGGGCGGGCTTGTCCACCTGCATCGCGATCGGCATCGTGAAGAACGCCTCGGTGGCGACGGCGAAGAACTCGCCCGGGTTGGTGCCGGCGTACGCCCGCAGCCAGCCGTCGGAGCCGTCGCGCACGGCCTCGTACTCGGCCGTGCACACCTCGACCCAGCGGGCGCGGCGGCGGGGGTCCCCGATCAGCGGGGTGCCGTCCATCGTGCCGTCGAGCATGTCGAGCTTGTGGGCGAACTCGTGGAGCACGACGTCGCGACCCCACGAGGGGTTGGCGGCCTCGCGCCGCGCCGACGACCACACGACCATGATCGGGCCGTCGCCGTGGTGGGCCTCGCCGTCGACCGCGTCCGGCGGGTCCATCAGCACGCCGCGGGCGGGCCCGGCCATCGGCGCCGTCGACTGCATCGCCCGGCCGCGCACGACGATCGTGCGCACGCCGCCATACGCCGACTCGTCGAGGCCGAGCACGAGCAGCGCGGCGTGGCCGGCGATCAGGGTGCGCGCCTCGTCGGTCAGCGTGAACCCGCGGGCGGCCTCCCAGCGCTTGGTGCGAAGGACATGGTCGGCAAGCTCGCCGAGGCGGTCCTGCTCTGAAGGGCTGAGGAATCGCCAGTGCGCCGAGCGGGCGGCCAGCATCGCCCGCCAGCCCTCGGGCAGCCCCGGCCGCTCACGCTGGAAGAGGCGCCGCACCCGCTCGATTCAACCGAGTGTTTCGACCCATCCGAGTGCTACGGCTGGATTTCTCCGGGACCAAACACTCCGATCGATCAAGCGGTGGCGTGCTCGTCGGCGACGGCGAGAGCCTCGTCGATGATCGCCAGCCCGGCGCCCATGTCCTCGTCGCTGATCGTGATCGGCGGCACCACGTGGAGCCGGTTGAAGTGGGTGAACGGCCACAGCCCGCGCTGCTTGCAGGCCGCGGCGAGGGCGCCCATCGGGGCCGCCGCCGGCCCGGCGGCGTTGTACGGAACCAGCGGCTCGCGCGTCGAGCGGTTGCGAACGAGCTCGATCGCCCAGAACACGCCGAGCCCGCGGACCTCGCCGATCGACGGGTGTCGGGTGGCCATGTCGGCGAGCGCCGGCTCGACGATGTCGGCGCCGAGGTGGCGGGCGTGCTCGATGATGCCCTCTTCCTTGAAGACGTTGATGCTGGCGACGGCGGCGGCGCACGCCAGTGGGTGGCCCGAGTAGGTCAGCCCGCCTTGGTACGCCCGGTCGGCGAACGAGGCCGCGATCTCCCGGCTGATGATGACCCCGCCGAGCGGCACGTAACCGGAGTTGACGCCCTTGGCGAAGCAGATCAGGTCGGGCGTGACGTGCCAGTGGTCGACGGCGAACCACTCGCCGCAGCGTCCGAACCCGGCCATCACCTCGTCGGCGATCATCACGATCCCGTGCTCGTCGCACAGGTCGCGCACGCCCTGCAGGTAGCCGTCGGGTGGGACGAGGATGCCGTTGGTGCCGACGACCGTCTCCAGCACGATCGCCGCGATCGTGTGGCCGCCCTCGACCATGATCACGTCGGCGAGGTGCTCCAGCGCCCGGGCGCACTCCTCGGCGTCGTCGCCGGCGTGGAACGCCGAGCGGTACGTGTACGGCCCCCAGAACTTCACCATCCCCGGTGCCCCGGGCTCGCTGGCCCAGCGGCGGGGGTCGCCGGTCATCGTGATCGCCCCATTGGTGGCGCCGTGGTAGCTGCGGTACGTGGTGAGCACCTTGAAGCGACCGGTGTGGCCGCGGGCCATGCGGACCGCGTTCTCCGTCGCCTCCGCGCCGCCGTTGGTGAAGAACACGACGTCGAGGTCGCCCGGCGCCAGCTCGGCGATCAGCCGGGCCGCCTCGCTGCGGGCGGCGTTGGCGTGGAACGGGGCGATCGTGCAGAGGACCTCGGCCTGCTCCTTGATCGCCGCCACCAGCTTGGGGTGCTGGTGGCCGATGTTGGCGTTGACCAGCTGGCTGGAGAAGTCGAGGTAGCTGTTGCCACGGTCGTCCCAGAAGCGGCAGCCCTCGGCCCCGACGACGACGATCGGGTCGAGCGCGGCCTGCGCCGACCATGAGTGGAAGACGTGGGCGCGGTCGTCGACGTAGGTCTGGGAGTGGGCGGTGTCCAGTGACGTCACGGTGCGCAGGCTATTCGCTACCCGACCTGGTGAACAGAACGGCGATTGTCACTGAACAAACGAGCCGACCGGCGCTCGGCGGCCCGCGTCGATAGCCTCGACGGCTCGTGAACCCCCGAAGGAGCCCCGCATGAAGCGCGCCTTGCTCGCCGTCCTGCCTGCCGTCCTCGCTGTCGGCCTCGTCGCCTGCGGGGACGACGACGACAACGCCCCGTCGACCGTGACGACGAAGACCACCACGGCCACCAGCTCCACCAGCGAGTCGAGCGAGACGAACAGCGCGACGGAGACCAGTACCGAGTCGTCGGAGGACACCGCGCTCACCCTGCCCGGCGGGGGGACGGTGCCCGACCTCGGGTCGATCCTCCCCGGTGGCTCGCTGCCGAACCTCTCCCTCCCCGACATCTCGATCCCCGACCTCGGTTCGCTCCCGGTCGACGCCGAGCAGATCCTCAAGTCGATCTTCCCCAACCTGACCGACGATCAGATCTCGTGCCTGGCCGACAAGCTCGGCGAGAAGATCGACACGAGCAAGATCCTGTCCGAGATCCAGAGCTGCGGCATCGACCCGAGCGACCTGTCGCCCGGCGGCTGATGCACTGCGTCGCTCGGTTCGACGCGGTCTGGCTCGACGCCGGAGGCGTGCTCGTTCTGCCCGACCCCAACGTCCTCGGCCCGCTGCTCGCGTACTACGGCGGCGCCGTCGCTGTCGACCGCCACCG
The DNA here is from genome assembly GCA_963841465.1 of uncultured Acidimicrobiia bacterium. GTDB lineage: Bacteria > Actinomycetota > Acidimicrobiia > Acidimicrobiales > Ilumatobacteraceae > JALZMG01. Next base: position 999,589 of record CAWJCQ010000003.1, read on the forward strand.
CCGCGCCCACTACGCGGCGATGGCCGTCAAGTCCACACAGGGCGCGGGGGAGCTGGACTGGCGGGAGTACGACCTCGCGTACGTCGACTCGCTGGGTGTCGGACGGGACGATCGGGCCGATGCCGCCGAGGCGCTGGGACGCACCCGCACTGCGCTGCTGTGGAGGTGGCCGATCCCGGAGACGGTGAAGGCGATCGCCGCGCTAAACGAGGCCGGCGTGCCGCTCGGCGTCGTGTCCAACGCCGCCGGGCAGATCGAGGCGGTGCTGCAGCGATCGGGGATCTGCCAGGTCGGGCCGGGACCGCGAACGCCGGTCCGCTGCGTCGTCGACAGCGCCGTGGTCGGGGTGGCCAAGCCCGACCCCGCGATCTTCGACCACGCCGCCGCGCACTTCTCGGGCCTGCGGCGCGATCGCATCGCCTACGTCGGCGACTCGGTGACGATGGACGTCGGCGGGGCCACCGCCGCCGGCCTCCACCCGATCCTGCTCGACCCCTTCGACGACCACCCCGGCGCCGAGTTTGATCGGGTCCGCGACGTGTCCGAGTTGCTGCACTGAGCGGCTGCTATCCGAGTGTTTGCGGCACTCCGCCTGTGTCCCAGACACTCCGATCGTTGCTCGGAGCGTCTGGGGCACGCTCCGCCTCGCAAACACTCGGATGAGTTATGTCAATCGTCGCGCGATCACCTTCAGGCACAGCGTTTCGTCGGCGCCTTCGAAGATCGACAGCACGCGGGCGTCGACGAACAGCCGGCTGACCTTGTACTCCTCGGCGTAGCCGAACCCGCCGTGGATCTGCATCGCTTCCCGGGTCACCCACTCGGCGGCCTTGCAGACGTAGGCCTTGACCATGCTCGCCTCGGTTGCGCCTTGGCCCTTGGCCATCAGCGTGGCGACGTCGTACATGAACTGCCGCCCGCCCTGGATCAGCACCGCCATCCGCCCGAGCTTGGCCCGGGTGAGCTGGTACTCCACGATGGGCTGACCGAAGACCGTGCGGTGGCGGGCGTACTCGACCGCCTCCTCGTAGGCGGCCTGCATCACGCCGATCGCCCGAGCCGCGGTCTGCAGCCGCCCGTTCTCGAACCCCTCCATCTGGTAGTAGAAGCCGCGCCCGAGGCCGTCGGCTTCGCCGATCAGGTGGTCGGCCGGCACCCACCAGTCCTCCAGGGCGATCTCGTAGCTGTGCATGCCGCGGTACCCGATCGTGTCGATCGGGCGGCCCTCCATCTTGCCGACCCGCCCGGCGGCCCCGCCCTCCTGGGTGAACTCGAAGCCGTGGCCGTCGCCTTGCGGCTTGGGGACGATGAACAGGCTCAGCCCGCGATGGGCGGCGGTGCGGTCGGGGTCCGTGCGGGCCAGCAGCATCAGCACGTTGGCCCGGGCGGCGAACGTGCACCACGTCTTGACCCCGTTGATCACGTAGCCCGGCGTCCCGTCCACCCCCTCGGCCGGCGTGGCGGTGACCTTGAGCCCGGCGACGTCGCTGCCGTAGTCCGGCTCGGTGACGGCGACGGCGACCATCGCCTCGGCCGAGGCCAGCTTCGGCAGCCACTCCTGCTTCTGCGCCTCGGTGCCACCCTTGACGAGGGCGCGGGTGAGAATCTCGGGCCGCGTGATCAGCGAGCCGCCGATGCCCAGGCTGGCCCGGCTCAGCTCCTCGGTGGCGACGACCATGCCCAGGTACTCGCTGTCGCCGCCCTCGTTGTAGCCGCCGTACTCCGCCGGCACGGACAGCCCGAACGCGCCGATCTCGGCGAGGCCTTCGATGACGTCCTCGGGCACGTCACTGTTGGACCGGTGGACGTGCTCGGCCTGTGGGGCGACGACGTTGGTGGCGAAAGCGCGGAAGGTGTCCTGGACCAGTTCCATGTCGGCGTCGAGGTGGCGTGCGCCCGGCGTCTCGGCCAGGGAGGCCACGAACTCGGGGTCGCGGTGGGTCTCGAGGAACGGGTGGGCGGCCCGCAGGGGTGCCGTCTCGACGCCCCACACGTGCTCGCGCCCAGCCAGTCGCGTGATCAGGTCGTGGACCATGTCGGCGGCGAAGGCGCAGGCCAGCCGCGCCTCGGTGTCCCCCTTGGCGCCATAGTCGAGCAGCGCTCGAGCCGTGGCCGCCGCCGATGCGGCGTGGGCGAGGTCGTAGGCGAAGACCTGGTTGGCGTCGGGCCCACCGGTGTCGTTGAGGTGGCGGACGGCGGTTGCGATCACGCCGTCGGCCAGCGCCACGGTCTCGGCGGCGGACGACAGGTCGGGGACGACTCCCATGGCCGGCGAGGCTACCCACGGGTCCGGCGCTGGCTCTCACTACCCTGGTCGGATGACGGACGCCGCCGCGGCCATCAGTGTCGACGACCTCTTCGCCTGGCCCGCCGACGAGGGCGGCACACTGGCGGTCGTCGTCCAGCGACACGGCGAGGTCGTCGCCGAGCGCTACGGCGTCCGTCCGTCCAACCTCTTCGAGCCCGACGCCCAGCCGGTCACGGCCGACACGCCGCTGCTCTCCTGGAGCATCGCCAAGTCGATGACCCACGCCGCCCTCGGCATCCTCGTCGGTGACGGGCGCGTCGACCCCGCTGACCCGGCGCCGGTGCCAGGGTGGCGGGGCACGGAGCGGGAGGCGATCTCGCTGCTCGACCTGCTCGAGATGCGCTCGGGCCTGGCGTTCGTCGAGGACTACGTCGACGGCGAGTCCTCCGACGTGATCGAGATGCTGTTCGGCGCGGGGCGCGGGACCACGCCGCCTACGCCGCCGCCCAGCCGGTTGTGCATCCTCCGGGGACGTTCTGGAGCTACTCGTCGGGCTCGACGAACATCATCTGCCGCGTGCTCGGCGATGTCGTGGCGGGTGACCCGGAGGCCGACGCCGCGACACGGGAGGCGACGATGCGGGCCTTCCTCGACCAGCGCCTGTTCGGCCCGGCCGGGATGCCCGACGCCGATCCGCGCTTCGACGATACGGGCAACTGGGTCGGGTCGTCCTACGTGCACACGTCGGCGCGCCAGTTCGCCCGCTTCGGCGAGCTGTACCTGCGCGACGGGGTCGTCGGCGACGAGCAGGTGTTGCCCGCCGGCTGGGTCGACCACGCCCGCACCGTCGTCGCTCGCGACCCCGAGACCGGGTTCGACTACGGAAGGCACTGGTGGGTGTGGCCGGACCAGGTCGGCTCGCTGGGCGCCCACGGCTACGAGGGCCAGTACGTGCTCGTGTTGCCAGAGCACGACGCCGTGGTCGTCCACCTCGGCAAGACGGACGCCGGCGTCCGTGGCCGCCTGGTTGCCCGGCTGCGGCGCGTGATCGGGGCATTGGACGGGTAGGCCGGTGACGGTGTCGGACGACGCGCGAGGCGAGGGCCGGGTGGCCTTGGAGACCGGCGAGCTGCCGCCGATCCAGCGCGACCCGTCGAGGCCGATCAAGCGGCCACGGTTCCGCCCCGTCCGCCTGACGCTGAAGGTCGCCGCCTTCGCTCTCGTCATCTACATCTTCGTCCTCCCGCTGATCCCCGGCTTCCGCAGCGCCGCCCACGAGCTGACCAAGGTCGATCCGCTCTACCTCGTGCTCGGCCTCGGCCTCCAGGTCGCCGCCTGGTTCACCTACTCGTTGCTCACCCGGTCGGCGCTCGGCGCCCACGACTGCGGTGTGTCGAAGATCCGCATGTTCCGCATCCAGATGAGCACCAAGGCGCTGTCGAACATCGTGCCGGGTGGGAGTGCCGCCAGCTCGGCGCTCGGGTACCGCCTGCTCACGCTCTCGGGGGTGAGCGGGGCCGACGCCGGCTTCGCCCTCGCCACGGCCGGGCTGGGCTCGGCGGTCGTGCTCAACCTGATCTTCTGGATCTCCCTGCTGATCTCGATCCCGATCCGTGGCGTCAACCCGCTGTACGTCACCGCCGCGCTGGCCGGGCTCGGGATCATGCTCGTCGTGGCGCTCATCGTGGTCGGGCTGCAGCACGGGCGGGGACGGGCCGAGACGTTCCTCCACTGGCTGGGGCGCAAGCTGCGCTTCGACCCGGAGACGGCGACAACGGCGCTGCGCCAGATCGGCCAGCGACTGGAGGACCTGATCGCCGACCGCGACCTGCTCAAGCGGGTGATCCTGTGGGCCAGCGTGAACTGGTTGCTCGACGCCGCCTCGCTGTGGGTGTTCGTCTTCGCCTTCGGGACGGCGATGGATCTCGACGCCCTCTTGGTCTCCTTCGGCCTCGCCAACATCTTCGCCGTGATTCCGATCACGCCCGGCGGCCTCGGCATCGTCGAGGGCATCTACATTCCGACGCTGATCGGCTTCGGGGTCGGGCGTCGGGAGGCCACGCTCGGCGTGGCGTCGTACCGCCTCGCCCAGTTCTGGTTCCCGATCCTGCTCGGCGGGATCCTCTACGCCAGCCTGCGCGTCGGTCCGTGGTCGATCGAGCGCCGCGTCCGCCTCGACCGGCTGCGCGACATCGCCCGGCGGGAGACCGACGAGAGCGAGCGGCGGCTCGAGTTCGCGATGCGCCAATGGGAGCGCAAGCGGCCCGGCGAGCCGATCCCGGTGGATGCCGACGGCAACCCGGTGCTGCCGTTCGAGGTCGATCCGGATCTCGTCGACGCGCTCGACCCGACGCCGCCGCCGGGCACGCCCGCGGGGTCGAATGGCGAGGGTGTGGATGAGGTCACGGACGAGGTCGCGCACGAGGTCACGGACGAGGTCGCCCGGCGGCACGACCAGAGTTGACGGGTATGTCAGGTGGGCGAGCGCCGCTGCGCAGCGGCGGCGGCGAGCTTGGGAGGCGAGGCGAGCAGCTTGGTTGCGAGCCGAGCCCGAGCGTGACAGGTGGGCGAGTGCCGCTGCGCAGCGGCGGCGGCGAGCTTGGGAGGCGAGCCGAGCCCGAGTCAGTAGCGTCCCGGGGCGATGACGGTCTACGAACGGCCCTTCGGCCGCTGCCTCGAGGATTTTGTCGTCGGCGACGTCTACCGCCACTGGCCGGGCAAGACGATCACCGAGTACGACGACCACCTCTTCTGCATGATCACGATGAACCACCACCCGTTGCACACCAACGCCTGGTTCGGCGAGACGTCGGTGCAGGGCCGCAACGTCGTGGTCGGCAACCTCGTCTACTCGCTGGTGCTCGGGATGAGCGTTCCGGACGTCAGCGGCTCGGCGATCGCCAACCTTGAGGTGGAGACGTTGCAGCACAAGTTCCCGACGTTCCACGGCGACACCATCCACGCCGAGACCCGCGTGCTCGAGGTCAAGGAGTCATCGTCGAAGCCCGATCGCGGGGTGGTCACGGTCGAGAGCAAGGGCTTCAACCAGGACGGCAAGGAGGTCTGCTACTTCCGCCGCCGCGTGATGGTCTGGAAGCGGGAGTACGCGCCCGACCGCGCCCGCCCCTACGACGTCGACGCCGCCTGGTCCTGACCGTGACCTCATCCGAGTGTTGAGAGGCCGCGCGGATAGGCGAAAAGTGGCTGTGAGCAGGTAGTTCGCGCAAACAATGACCATCCACCGGTCGCCGGGTTGTCCCGGCTGTGATGTCGGGTGCAACACAACGACCAACGACCAGTGGAGGTCTGCACCATCATGCCGCGCGCTCGACGCCGAAGTACACGACGCCGTGTGGACGGCGATCGAAGCGCTCATCCCGTTACCGGTAGATGAGCACCCGCTGGGCTGCCATCGTCCCCGCGCCGCGGACCGCGACTGCTTCGCGGTGATGCTCGTGCGACTCGTCACGGGCTGTTCGTGGGAGGACGCCGAGCGGCTCTGCGGGAACAAGGTGTCTGACACCACGGTGCGTCAGCGACGCGACGAGTGGCTCACCGCCGGCGTCTTCGACGCCCTCACCGACGAGACGATTCGCGCCTACGACCGGATCATCGGGCTCGACTTGTCCGACGTCGCCGTCGACGGGTCATTGCACAAAAGCCCTTGTGGAGGGGACGGAACCGGCCCCAACCCGACCGATCGGGGCAAGCTCGGATGGAAGTGGTCGGTGCTCACCGACCGCCACGGCATCCCGCTCGGCTGGACGATCGACGGCGCCAACCGCAACGACTCGATCCTGCTCACCCCAACACTGGACGCCACCGCCGGGCGCGGGTTGCTCGCCGATATCGACACGATCTGGCTTGACCGCGGCTACGACTCGGGCCTCACCCGCCAGCGCCTCGCCGACCACGGCATCGGCGACGCGATCATCGCCAAGAAGCGCACCCGAGACTCCTCCGAGCCGAAGACGAATCAGCCGACGGGACTGCGCTGGCCGGTCGAGCGGACGAACTCGTGGCTCTCCAACTTCGGTCAACTGCGACGAAACACTGACCGCAAGGCCGCCCACCGCCTCGCCCAGTTCGCGCTCGCCGTCGTCTTCTTGCTCTCCGCCAAGCTCATCGACTGGCGAAACCGCTGGTCACCGGCCCCATCACCTATCCGCTGAGCCTCTGAAGGGCGCCAAACCGCTGCAATTGACCTTCAACACTCGGATGGACTGACCTCACGCGGCGGGGAGCTCGAACGTCACGCGGCCGCCGGGCGGGGTGCCGATCCAGATGCGGCCGCCGTGGGCCTCGACGAGGCCGCGGGCGATCGCCAGGCCGAGCCCGGCGCCGCCGGTCGAGCGGGTGCGGCTGGGGTCGGCGCGGGTGAAGCGGTCGAAGGCGTGGGCGGTGAACTCGGTCGGGAACCCGGGGCCCTGGTCGAGGACCTCGACCCGCGGTCGCTCGGCGCCGTCTACCGCGATCCGCACCGCCGACCCGGCGGGGGCGTGTTGGATCGCGTTGTCGAGCAGGTTGCGCACCACCCGCCCGAGCGCCGTCGGGTTCCCCGCCACGCGCACCCGTCGCGGCGTGTCCCGCTCGATCGTCACGCCGTGGCTGGCCGCCGCCGGGGCGAGCGCCTCGACGGCCTCGTCGACGAGCTCCGACAGGTCGAGCGGCACCTGATCGAGGTCCAGCCTCCCCGACTCGATGCGGGCGAGGAGGAACAGGTCGTCGACGAGCGCACCGAGCACCTCGACGTCGCGCTGCATCGAACGCAGGTAGCGATCGGGGTCGGGGGCCACGCCGTCGGCGAGCGCCTCGACGGCCGCCCGCAGCGCGCTCAGCGGTGTGCGCAGATCGTGGCCGATGCTCGACAGCAGCGCCCGCCGCTCCTCCTCGATGACGTGGCGTTCCCGCTCCATCGTGTCGAGCCGCTCGGTCAGCTCGTCGACGGCGCGGGCGACGAGGCCCAGTTCGTCGGCCCGACGCACGCCCGTGCGGGCGGTCAGGTCGCCGGCCTCGATCCGACGCACCGACGACTCGAGCGCCCGCACATCGTGCCCGAGCGGTTCCGACGCGATCAGGATCAGCAGCGTCGCCAGCGCGCCGGTGACGGCGAGCACGGCCAGCGTCGTCCACACGCCGTCGGCGTCGAGCACCATCAGCGCGGCCAGGGCGAGGGCGACGGCGGCGCCGACGAGCAGCGCGCCGAATGTCATCACCAGCAGCAGGCGGCGCAGCGACCGGGTGCGCCGAGCGACGTGGCGAAGCGCCCAGCCGGCGACGATCGCCAGCACGACCAGCCCGATCGCCGCGATCACCGACTCGACCGGCATCTCGGTGATGCGGTCGGGCCAGGACATCGCCAGCGAGGTCATCGGTGGACCATCGCATCGTACGCCGACGCCTCGCCGTCGGACCTCCGGAAGCACCAATGAGCGAAAGACCGTGCCGAATTGTTCGCTCGCTCGAAGACTCGCTCGCTCACGGCTCGAACCGGTAGCCGACGCCGCGCGCCGTGGTGATCCAGCGCGGCTCCTCGGGGTCGGCCTCCAACTTCTGGCGCAGGCGCCCGACGTGGACCGTGACCGTCGCCGGATCCTGGTACTCGGGGGCCGAGTCCCACACGTCGGCGAGCAGTTGGCGCCGGGTGAACACCCGCCGCGGGTGGCGAGCGAGCGTCAACAGCAGGTCGAACTCCTTCGGCGTCAGCGTGACCAGCCGCCCATCGACGTGGACCTCCCGGGTGACCGGATCGATGCGCAGGCCGCCGGTCTCGACGACCTCGGACCCCGACGGCGCCGGTGGGGCCGTGGTCCGGCGCAGCACGTTGCGCACGCGGGCTGCCAGCTCGCGAGGCGAGAACGGCTTGACGACGTAGTCGTCGGCGCCGAGCTCGAGGCCGACGACGCGATCGACCTCGTCAGCGCGAGCGGTGAGCAGGATCACCGGCACGTGCCCGTCCGCCCGCAGCTTGCGCAGGATCGTCAGGCCGTCGGTGCGGGGCAGCATCACGTCGAGCACGACGAGGTCGGGTCTGTGGGTCTCGAGCCACGCCTCGGCGCTCGGCCCGTCGCCGGCCTCGTGGACGCGCATGCCGTCGCGCTTGAGGTAGGTCGCCACGACCTCACGCACCATCGGCTCGTCGTCGACGACGAGCACCTCGGCACCGTCGGTCGCCGCCGTCATGGAGGTGACAGTACGCCCGCCGCCGACCGGCCCGAGCGGGCCGAGGAGGAGTTTCGCAACCGTTTCTCGTCCTGCGCGTCGGCCGTCGGATGCCGGGCGTACCGTTCGGGCCCATGGCCGTCGTGACTGAGCGCGCCGCCGAGCCCACGCCACCGGTCGGCGAGCCACGCATCACCAAGGCGGACGGCGCCGTCGCCGGCCTCGTGGCCGCCGGCGCGGCCCTCGGGGTCAGCGAGCTGGTGTGCGGGATCGGCGGAACCGGCCCGACCCTCGTCACCGCCGTTGGAACCCAATTCATCGATCGCTTCGCCGCCAGCCTCAAGGATCTCGCCGTCCAGCTGTTCGGCACCAACGACAAGACCGCCCTGGTCACCGGCATCGTGGTGCTGTCGTTCGTATTCGGCGCGCTGCTCGGCATCGCGACGATCCGCCGGGCCTGGGTCGGCGTCGTCGGCTTCGTCGCGTTCGGTGCGCTCGGCCTCTTCTCGTACCTCGACAGCCCGCTCGGCAACGCCGCCACCGGCATCGTCGCCGCGATCCTCGCCGCCGGCGTCGGGATCGCGACGCTGTTCGCGCTGCTCCACCTGCTTCGCCTCGGGCACGTGGCGTCGTGGACGGACGGCGCCAGCTCGCGCCGGATGTTCCTCACCGCCGCCGGGTCGCTGGCCGTGCTCGCCGCCGGTGCTGCCGTCCTCGGCAAGCGGCTCGGTCGCACCGACGTTGTCGACCAGGCCCGCAACGCGACCGCCCTGCCGTCGCCGGCGACGACGGTGGCCGCCCCGCCGGGGACGGGCGGCAAGATCCCGTCGGTCCCGGGGCTCTCGCCGTACGTCACGCCGAACAAGGACTTCTACCGCATCGACACGGCGCTGACGATCCCCCAGGTCGATGTCGCCGACTGGAAGCTGGAGATCGGCGGGATGGTCGACAACCCCGTCACGTTCACCTACGACGAGCTCGTGAAGATGGCCGACTTCGAGGACACCGTCACCTTGCAGTGCGTGTCCAACGAGGTCGGCGGCAACCTCGTCGGCAACGCCACGTGGCAGGGCGTGCACCTGAAGACGCTGCTCGAGCGGGCCAAGCTGCAAGCGGGGGCGACGCAGATTGTCGGGCACTCGGTCGACGACTTCACGGCCGGCTTCCCGACCGAGATCGCCCTCGACGGTCGCACGGCGATGGTCGCCGTGGCGATGAACGGCGAGCCGCTGCCGGCGGTGCACGGCTTCCCCGCCCGTCTCATCGTCGCCGGGCTGTACGGCTACGTGTCGGCGACGAAGTGGCTCGACGCGATCGGGCTGTTCCGGTGGGAGGACTTCGACGGCTACTGGATCCCCAGGGGGTGGTCGAAGGAGGGGCCGATCAAGCTGGCCTCGCGCATCGACGTGCCGCGCAGCGGGGCGACGATCGACCCCGGGCAGCAGGCGATCGCCGGCGTGGCGTGGCAGCCCGACGTTGGGATCTCCAAGGTCGAGGTGCAGGTCGACGACGGGCCGTGGCAGCCCGCCCAGCTCTGGGACGCCACCAGCGAGAACACGTGGGTGCAGTGGTACGTGCCGTGGAACGCGATGTCGGGCAAGCACCGGCTGCGGGTGCGGGCGACCAACGCCAAGGGCGAGGTGCAGACCGAGGAGCAGGCCGACCCGGCGCCGAACGGCGCCACCGGCTGGCACACCCGCTCGGTGCGCGTGCGCTGAGTGACCGGTCCGCTCGCAGTCGATGCTGGCGCCGTGCTGGCGTGGGGCGCGCCCCGACTGCGCGATCTGCCGTGGCGGGCGACCCGCGAGCCGTGGTCGATCCTCGTCGCCGAGATCATGCTGCAGCAGACCCAGGTCCCCCGGGTGATCCCGAAGTGGTTCGCCTTCCGCGACGCCTACCCGACGCCGGCGGCGTGCGCGGCGGCACCGCTGGGCGAGGTGCTTCGGCAGTGGCAGGGGTTGGGCTACCCGCGCCGGGCCCGCGACCTGTGGGAGGCCGCCGGGCTGATGGTGGACCGGCACGGCGGTTCGGTCCCCGACGACCTGGGCGCGCTGCAGGCGCTCCCGGGCATCGGGCCGTACACGGCGCGGGCGGTGCTGACGTTCGCCTTCGAGCGCGACGTCGCCGTCGCCGACACGAACATCGCCCGCGTGCTGGCGCGGGTCGTTGGGACGCGGCTGACGTCGCGACGGGTCCAGCAGGTCGCCGACTCGCTGGTGCCGCGTGGTGCCGGGTGGGCGTGGAACCAGATGCTGATGGACCTCGGGGCGACGGTGTGCCGGCCGGCGCCGCGCTGTGACGGGTGCCCGCTGGCGCCGAGCTGCGCGTGGCACGTGGCCGGGCACACGGCTCCGGACCCGGCTGCGGGTTCGGCGGGGATGAGCACCCGCCAGGCGCCGTACGAGGGCAGCGACCGCCAGGCTCGGGGTGCGGTGCTCCAGGCCCTGCACCACGGTCCCCGCCCGGCGTCCGACTTCCCCGCCCCGATCGTGGACGGCCTCGTCGCTGACCGCCTCGTCGCCCGCACCGGCGGAGAGCTCCGGTTGCCGTAGGGGGCATCCGAGTGTTTGCAGGCACCGGAGTATTTCGTGCGCGGAAGGGGTGCACGAAACACTCCGGTGGGGGTGTCAGCGGCTGGTCATCGAGCGCTGGGCGATCGTGAGGACGACGACCACGACGACCGCGCCGACGGCGAAGAACGTCACGTTGAAGGCGACGCTGTGCTCGTCGGGAGGGAAGGCGAAGCGCTGAAGAAAGGCCAGGGCGAACAACCCGAAGAAGTACACCCACAGCGGGGCGAACCGTCGCACCGCCGCAGTCTGGCCCCGCGAGCGCGGCCGAGGTGGGCGCGATCCGCACCAACGCGAACTGGGCGGGCAGCGTGCTATTCGGCGATCTGGGCGGCGAGCGTGACAACAGCCGTCACGCTGCCCGCCCAGACTGGGCGAGACGGCGGCGATTCCCGTCGCTCCGGGTCCGGTGCGTAGCCTTCCGGCGTGCGTCCCCCGAAGGACTTCTTCCGTCCGCTCGCGATCGGTGCGCCCGAACCAGTGCGGGAGATCCCGTTCCGGCCGTCGCGCGTGATCCACTTCCTGCCGCCACACATCCCCAAGATGGTCGCCAAGGTTCTCGACATCGCCCCGACCGTCGACGTGTTGCTGGCCAACCTCGAGGACGCCATCCCGGCCTCCGAGAAGGACAACGCCCGGGCCGGGCTGGTCGAGATCGCCAAAGCCTGGGACCAGCCCGACACCCAGCTGTGGACGCGCATCAACTCGCTCGATTCGCCGTGGGTGCTCGACGACGTCGTCGCCGCGGTCACAGAGGCCGGCGACGCAATCGACGTCATCATGGTGCCGAAGGTCGAGGGTCCCGAGGACATCCACTACGTCGACCGCCTGCTCGCCCAGCTCGAGGCCAAAGCCGGGCTGGACAAGCCGCTGCTCGTCCACGCCATCCTCGAGACCGCACGCGGCGTGGCCAACGTCGAAGCGATCTGCGCCGCCTCCCCGCGCATGCAGGGTCTCTCCCTCGGGCCCGCCGACCTCGCCGCCAACCGGCGGATGAAGACCACCCGCGTCGGCGGCGGCCACCCCGGCTACCTCGTGCGCGCCGACCCCGACCCCGCCGACCCCGAGCGGCCCCGGCCCACCTACCAGCAGGACCTCTGGCACTACACGATCGCCCGCATGGTCGACGCCTGCGTCACCTACAGCGTGCTGCCGTACTACGGCCCGTTCGGCGACATCGCCGACACCACAGCGTGCGAGGACCAGTTCCGCAACGCCTACCTGCTCGGCTGTGTCGGCGCGTGGAGCCTCCACCCCGCGCAGGTGGAGATCGCCAAGCGCGTGTTCAGCCCGCCGCCCGCCGACGTCGAGCACGCCCGCCGGGTGATCGAGGCGATGGGCGACGGCACCGGCGCCGTGCTGCTCGACGGGAAGATGGAGGACGATGCGTCCGTGAAGCAGTGCAAGGTCGTGGTCGCCCTCGCCGAGCAACTCGCCGCCCGCGACCCTGCCCTCGCCGCGGCCTATGGGTTCGCGTCATGAGCGAAACCGCCCCACGGCCTCGTCGGTCCGTGCTCTACATGCCGGCGTCCAACCCGAAGGCGCTGGAGAAGGCCAAGACGATCCCGTGCGATGCGATCATCTTCGACCTCGAGGACGCCGTCGCCCCCGACGCCAAGCCAGCCGCTCGCGACGCCGCCGTCGCCGCCGTCACATCGGGTGACTACGGCAGCCGGGAGTTGACGATCCGCTGCAACGGCCTCGCGACGCCGTGGGGCGCCGACGACCTCGCCGCCGCCGCTGCGGCGAGCCCGTCGGCGGTGGTGATCCCGAAGGTCAACGGGACCGCCGAGCTCGACACCGTCGCCGATGCACTGAGCGGCGGCATCACGATCTGGGCGATGGTCGAGACGCCGACGGCGATCTTCGACGTCCGGTCGATCGCCGCCCACCCCCGCGTGCAGCGCGCTCGTCATGGGCACAAACGACCTGGCCAAGGAGATCGGCGCCCCGCTCGTCCCTGGCCGGAACAACCTCGCGAGCTATCTCGCGACCGCCGTGCTGGCGGCGCGCGAGGCCGGCACGGCGATCCTCGACGGTGTCTACAACGACGTCCGCGACGACGCCGGGTTCGCCGCGGAGTGCCGCCAGGGCGTCGAGATGGGCTTCGACGGCAAGACCCTGATCCACCCGAGCCAGGTCGAGCCGGCGAACGCGGCGTGGTCGCCGTCGGCCGACGAGGTCGAGTTCTCCCGCCGCGTGATCGCCGCCTTCGAGGAGGCCCAGGCCGAGGGCCGCGGCGTGATCACGGTCGACGGGAAGATGATCGAGAACCTTCACGTCGCCAACGCCCGGCGCACGCTCGCCGTCGCCGACGCCATCGCCGCCCTCGGCTGAACTGCTCGGGCTCGGGTCGCAGCCAAGCTGCTCCCCTCGCCTGCGAGCTCGCCGCCGCCGCTGCGCAGCGGCGCTTCACCCGCCTTGAGGTCAGTGTCGGCTGAACTGCTCGGGCTCGGGTCGCAGCCAAGCTGCTCCCCTCGCCTGCGAGCTCGCCGCCGCCGCTGCGCAGCGGCGCTTCACCCACCTTGAGGTCAGTGTCGGCTGAACTGCTCGGGCTCGGGTCGCAGCCAAGCTGCTCCCCTCGCCTCCGTGCTCGCCGCCTCCGCTTCGCTCCGGCGCTTCACCCATCTCAGGCCGGCCGGCTGCCAGCTCGGGCGCGGACCGTGCGAAACTCGGGCGATGGCCACCATCACAACGCCGCTCGGTGAGATCAAGGGTCTCGAGGACGAGGACTGCGAGCGCTACCTGGGCATCCGGTACGCCAAGGCACCGGTCGGGGAGCTCCGGTTCCGGGCACCGCAGCCAGTCGAGCGATGGGACGGCGTGTACGACGCCACCGCGCTCGGACCCTCGGCGCCGCAGCCGCCGCCGCTGCCGGGCTCGTTCATGGTCGAGGGCGAGCTGCGCACCGACGAGGATTGCCTGTTTCTCAACGTCTACACCCGCAAGGCCGACGGCGGCCGGCGGCCGGTGATGGTGTGGATCCACGGCGGCGCCTACATCATCGGGTCGGGCGACATGTACGACGGGCGGTCGCTCGTGCGCCACGGCGACGTCGTCGTCGTCACGCTCAACTACCGCCTCGGCGCCCTGGGCTGGCTCGCCCTCGACCACCTCGACGCCAGCCTGGCCGGGTCGGGGAACAACGGCATCCGTGATCAGATCGAGGCGCTGCGGTGGGTCCGCGACAACATCGCCGCATTCGGGGGCGACCCGGGCAACGTCACGATCTTCGGTGAGTCGGCCGGCGGCGGGTCGATCGGCGCGCTGCTCGCCGCACGCGACGCCGACGGCCTCTATCACAGAGCGATCGTCGAGTCTGGACCTGTCGCGATCGCCCCGCCGTACAAGCCGGAGCAACTCGCTGCCGACCTGCTCGCCGCGCTGGGTGAGCCCGACGGCGGCATCGACGCGCTGCGCAACGCCGATCCGGACCGGATCATCCTGGCCCAGATCGACCTCGGCGACCTCACGCTGCTCGGGCGCGACCGCGACCACACCATCGACGGCAGCGGCGTCGGTTTCCGGCCGAGCGTGGACGGTGTCGTCGTCCAAGCATCCCCGCGGCAGGCCGTCACCGCACGGGGTGAGCGCAACGTCCCCCTGCTGATCGGTACAAACCAGGACGAGGGGACCCTGTTCACCTTGCTGCTCCCGAGCGACATCACCGACGAGGAGGTGATCGCCGGACTCCCGGAGACGGTCACCGATCGGTCCGCGCTGGCCGAGGGATACGCCGCCCGCGACACCGGTCACAAGCTGATCATCGACATCTTCACCGACGCGGTATTCCTCGTGCCGACACTGCGACTGGCCGACGCCCAGGCCGACGCCGGCGCGCCGGTGTGGGTCTACCTGTTCACGTGGAGGACACCCGTGTTCGGTGGCGTGCTCGGCGCGACCCATGCCCTCGAGCTCCCGTTCGTCTGGGACGACATCGACAACCCGCTGTGGCATCCGTTCGTCGGTGCCAAGGCTCCTCGCCAGCTGGCGAGTGCGATGCAGCAGGCCTGGATCGCCTTCGCCCGAGCCGGCGATCCCAACACCGCCGGCGCCGTCGACTGGCCGCGCTACGACACGACCGCACGCCCCACGTTGATCCTGGACGAGGAGATCAGTGTCGCCGACGATCCAAGCAAGGCCGTGCGCGAGCTCTGGTACCAGACATCGATTCCCACCTGAGGTTGCGGCTCAGGAGGTGACGCCGGCGACGATCTCCTCGTAGGCCGCGTCGGCGTACGACCGCATTTCGTCGTCGATGCGGTCCTGGATCGGGTGCGGCGTGAACACCCGGGTCATCGTCGGGAAGCCGAGCGATGCCGACTGGGCCTCGGCGGCCTGCACGAACTCCGCCGAGGCGACGAACATTGACGGGATCCCCCGCAGCTCCAGATCGTTGATGTCGTGCACACTGCACGACGTGCAACTGCCTCAATCGGCGAGCGCTTCGATCACGAGGTCGCACTTGGTGGCGATCTCGTGGCGCAGGTCGACCGGCGCCGGCTTGGTGAACGTCGGCTTGCTGAAGCGCAGCACGGTCGCACCGTCGGCGGTGAGCCGGCGCTCCAACTGATCGAGGAAGATGTTGCCGCGCGGCTTGCTGATGTCGAGCAGGCCGATCCGCATCCCGGCGATCGAGGCCGGGCGGGCGAGGCGAGCCCGCTCGGCGACCTCGCGCTCGCCGGTCGGGTCGAGGATGTAGCGGGTCGTCATGGTGTGACCTCCCTGGTGACCGGCGTGCTGCCGATCGCTCCGTTGGCCCAGCCGCCGATGATCGCCGAGAACAGCCCGGCCCCGCCACCGGCGTAGGCGAGCAGGATCCCGTCGTCGCGGAACTTCGGCCAGGTGCGGTCGGCGAAGCTCTCGGGCAGGCCTTCGAGCGTGCCGCCCGCACCGGCGACGAGCTCGGTGCCGGGCCGTCGCCCGGCCTCGATGATCGCGCTGACGATCCGCTCCCGATCCCAACCGGCCTCGTGGAAGACCCGGCCATGCTCGGGGCCGAGCACGAGCACGGCGTCGAAGCCGTAGATCAGCTTCGGGTGGTGGACGGTCTGCAGGTTCATCGCCAGCGAGACGACGAGGCTCTCCGGCGTCCGCGACTTCTGGTCGACGACGCAGCGCGGCCCCTCGCCGGCGAAGACGGTGAGCGCGTCGGCGCCTGGCGTGGCCCCACGCGACGCGGCAAGCGTCCCGAACGGCGAGTCGGCATGCTCGCAGAAGCAGAACGAGAGCTTGCCGGGGTTGCCGTGGGTGGCCCGGTCGACGCCCTGGGGGCGCCCGCCGCCGACGTTGCGCACCACCAGCTGCACGGCCCGCCCGATCGTCAGGTTGGCCCGGTTGCCTTGGCCGAGGGCGTTTCCGGCGCCGTTCATGCCGATCGCCTGCGTCCCCGGGCCGCTGCAGATGATCACCGGACCCACCGGCATCGTCGTCGCCAGCACGCCGTGGATGTTGAAGGTCTCGTTGCAGATCGCCTCGATGCCGGTGAGCACCCACGGCAGGTACTCGGGGAGGCAGCCGGCCATCACCGCGGCGATCGCCACCTTCTCGACGGTGACGTCGACGAGGTCGGGCGGCACCGTGGCCACGATGTCCTGGGCGTCACGGCTGGTGCCCTCGAGCATCCGCAGGACCCGCTCCTCGGTCGGCGGGACGACGGGGAGGCCGTCGGTCCAGCCCCGGGCGAAGATCGCCTCGAACTCGTCCTCCAGCTCGGCCAGCTCGATCCGCCGCGAATGCAGCCGGCCGCCCTCGAAGCGGACGCGGAGCTTGTCGACGAGGTCTGGGTCGACGCTCAGCGAGCCGCAGCCGGGACGCATCGGCGGGAGGCCGGCACCGAGGTCGGCGAGCCCGGTGATCCGACGCCACTCGGATTGCGACCAGCCGACCGTGCGCTCGACCTCGACGCCGTCGACGACGCGGATCAGCGTCGGCACCGTCTCGATGTCGTAGTGCCAGCTGAGGGCGAGGTCGGAGTCGTGGACCGCGCTGGTACCGGGCGGGAACGACGGGTCGTCCTGCGTGTAGACGGTGACGCCGGGCAGGTCGGGGAGCAGCGGTGCGACCATCCGGCAGGTCTCGCACTCCTCCTTGACGACGACGACGAGCCCGTCGGGGAGGACCGGCGCAGCAGTTCGCGCGAGCTCCGTCATGGTCATGGATCGACGGTAGTCGAGAGACATGCGACACACGTCACCGGCCTGGCGTTCACGACGTGTTCATCTGCCGCCTAACTTGGTCGCGCACGGTTGTCTCTGGCAGGGGGTCGGCGAGCGCGATGTTGGTCCGTTTTCATGGCGTGCGGGGTTCGACCCCGTGCCATGGCGACGACATCGCGCGCTACGGGGGAAACACCTCGTGCGTGTCCGTGGTCGCCGATGGCGAGGATCCGTTGCTGTTCGACCTCGGCACGGGCCTGCGCTACTTCGGCCTCAAGTGCGGCCTGCCGTTCACCGGCACCTGCCTCGTCAGCCACCTCCATTGGGACCACGTCCAGGGGCTTCCGTTCTTCACCCCGCTGGCGCACACCGACACCCGTCTCGTGGTGTACGCCCCGTCCGAGCACGACGGGCGCAGCGCCGCCGAGGTGCTGGCGTCGACGATCCACCCGCCGCTGTTCCCGGTCGGGCTCGACGGCTTTCCCGGGCAGGTCGAGATCCGCGAGCCCCCGCGGCGGTTCCGGGTCGGCGGCTTCGAGATCGAGAGCGCCCCGGTGCCCCACGTCGGCGACGCCGTGGGCTACCGGGTCACCCACGCCGGCGCGAGCGTCGCCTACATCAGCGACCACCAGCAGCCCCTCGACGGCGCGCGCATCGCCGATGGCGTCGCCGAGCTCTGCGATGGCGTCGACCTGCTGATCCACGACGCGCAGTACACGCCGGCCGAGTTCGCTCGCAAGAGCGACTGGGGTCACTGCACGGTCGAGTACGCGGTGTGGCTGGCCGGGGTGGTCGGCGCCCGCCGGCTCGCCCTGTACCACCACGACCCGACCCACGACGACGACATGCTCGACCGCCTCACCGCCGGGGCCAAGGCGTGCGGTGCGGCGATGGGCGTCGAGGTGTTCGCCGCGCGCGAGGGCCTCACCGTGGATCTCGCCGCCCGGTGACGGACGTGGACGTCGTCGCCCGCCTCGCCGGCTTGGTGCTCGGCGCGGTGTTCGTCGTCGCCGCGGTGTCCAAGATCGTCGCTGGAACGGCCTGGGTCGCCCAGGCGCGGGAGGTGGGCGCGCCGACGCCGGTGGCGACCGTGCTGCCGGGCGTCGAGCTGATCGTCGGGGCACTGCTCGTCGCCGGCATCGCCGAGCCGGCACCGGCGGTCGCCGCCCTGGTCCTGCTCGTGGTGTTCAGTGTGGCCATCGCCCGCCAGCTCGTCGACGGCCGCCATCCCCCGTGCGCCTGCTTCGGCGCGTGGTCGCAACGCCCCCTCGGTGAGGGTCATCTCCTCCGCAACGCCGCGCTCATCCTCCTGGCGGTGGTGGCGATCATCTGACCCACCCGAGTGTTTCGACCGATCCGAGTGCGTGGCCTGGATTCTCCCGGGACCAAACACTCCGATGGGACCTACAGGGTCCCGAGCAAGAAGGTGAGGACGCGGGCCTCGTCGCGCCAGGCCTCGTAGCGGCCGCTCGGGCCGCCGTGGCCGGCGCCCATCTCGGTGCGCAGCAGCAGCGGCCGATCCCGCCCGGCGCCGACGGACCGCAGCCGGGCCACCCACTTCGCCGGCTCGTGGTAGCTGACCCGAGGATCGTTGAGGCCCGCCGTCACGTAGAGCGCCGGGTAGTCGGCGGGCGCACTGTTGTCGTACGGGGAATAGCCGGCCATGTACGAGGCATACGGCTCGACCCGCGGGTCGCCCCACTCCTCCCACTCGTTGGCGGTCAGTGGCAAGGTGGTGTCGCTCATCGTCGTCACGACGTCGACGAAGGGCACCTCCGCGACGGCGGCGCGGAACAGCGTCGGGCGCAGCGTGATGCAGGCGCCGACGAGCAGCCCGCCGGCGCTGCCGCCGCGGACCGCCAGCCGCTCGCCGTCGGCGTACCCGGCGGTGACGAGGTGATGGGCGCAGGCGATCGTGTCGGTGAACGTGTTGCGCTTGTGCAGGAGCCGCCCGTCGAGCCACCAGCCCCGCCCGAGCTCACCGCCCCCGCGTGGGTGGACCAGCGCCCACACCACGCCGCGGTCGAGCAGCGAGATCCGCGCCGCCGAGAAGTTCGGCGGCACGGAGTACTCGTAGGACCCGTAGCCGTAGACGAGGGCCGGCGCGGTGCCGTCGAACGGGGTGTCGACGTGGCGGACGATGTCCATCGGCACCTTCGTCCCATCCGGCGCTGTCGCCCACGTCCGCTCCGACGTGTACCGGTCGAGCTCGACGTTCGGCGTCGGCGTCCGCTTGCGCAGCGTGCGCTCGCCCGTCGTCACGTCGACGTCGTACGTCGACGCCGGGGTGGTCAGCGACGTGTACATCACCCGGAGCGACGCCGTCGACCACTCCGGGTTGGCGCCGAGCTCGACGTCGTGGGGCTCGACGCCGAAGTCGAGGACCTGGTCGGTGCCGTCGCGGAACAGCACACGGACCCTGGGCTGGGCCTCGCTCCACTCGTGCACCACGAGATGACCGGCGAACGGCTCCGCCGACGTGATCCGGCGCCCGGCGACGTGGGGGACGAGCTCGGTCCACTCGCCGGGTGCGTCCAGCGGCGCGGTCATCACCCGGAAGTCGGGGGCGTCGAAGTTGGTCAGCACGACGAAGCGGTCGCCCCAGTCGTCGATGCCGTACTCGACGTCCTCGGCGCGGGGTCGCACGATCCGCGGCGCCGACGTGGGGTCAGCGGCCGGGATCAGCGACGCCTGCGACGACGTCCGGCTGTGGCTGGCAATGACGATCCACTGCTCGCTGCGAGTCAGCGAGACGTCGACGTTGAAGCGCTCGTCCGGCTCAGTTGCCACCAGCACGTCGTCGGCCACCGGCGTGCCGAGGCGGTGGCGCCAGATCTCGTGCGGGCGCATCTGGGCGTCGGGGCGGGCATAGAACAGCCACTGACCGTCGGCCGACCACGCCACCCCGCCCCACGACGAGGTGCCGGTGAGCACGTCGGGCAGGTCGACGCAAGTAGCCAGCTCGCGAACCCGCAGCGTGTACAGCTCACCGCCGTCGAGATCACTCGACCAGGCGAGCAGGGCGTGGTCCGGCGACGGGTCGACGGCATGGACGTCGAAGTAGTCGTGCCCGGCTGCCTCGGCGTTGCAGTCGAGGATGACGTCGGTGGCGGCGTCGATTGCCGGCCCCCGGCAGTACACGGGATACGCCTCGCCTTCGATCGTACGCGTCACGTACCACCACGGGCCATGGCGCACCGGCACCGACTCGTCGGTCTCCTGGACACGCGACTTGATCTCGCTGTAGATCGTCTCGACAAGCTCGGCGCGCTCGTCGAACCACGCCGCCGACCAGGCGTTCTCGGCCTCCAGGTAGGCGATCGTGTCGGGATCCTCCCGGTCGCGCAGCCAGGCGTAGGGGTCCTCGACATCGCCGCTCGGGCGGGTCCACGTGTGGGGCTTGCGCGGGGCGACAGGCGGGCTGGGGAGCTCGGTCATGGGTGAGGCAGGACGGTACCGCCGCCGGTACGGTGCGGGGTCGGATGCGCGTGTGGATCGACCAGGACCTGTGCACGGGCGACGGCCTCTGCGTCGACCACTGCCCCGACGTCTTCCGCCAGCTCGAGGACGGGATCGCCTACGTCAGCCAGGCCGGGCGCACGCTCAACGACCCCGGCGGCTCCGGCTCGCTGGCGCGTGTGCCGGTGCGGCTGGTGCAGGACGTGATCCACGCCGCCGAGCGGTGCCCGGGGGAGTGCATCTTCATCGAAATCGACCCGCCTGCCGACGCCGAGCTCGACGTCGACGTCGACAGCCGCATCGCCGCCAGGGTCGAGCTCCGCCCCGACGCGGCCTGACGGCGGCCCATCCGAGGGTGTGCGGCGGGTCGGGGCCGTACGAAACCCTCCGGTGTCGGTGTTCGGGGGGCGCAGCCCCCCGTGTGAATTGTTACTATGGCGGTAGTGCAAATTCCTCGGAGTGGCTCATGACTTCGTTCGATCTCGATCTCACCAAGTACCAGCTCGGATGGAGCGACGAGGTCGAGTACGCCTTCGCGCCCGAGAAGGGCATCAGCGCGGGCGTGGTCGACCAGATCTCGTGGTGGAAGGGCGAGCCGCGCTGGATGACCACCACCCGTCTGCGCGCTCTCAAGCTGTTCGAGCGCAAGCCGATGGCCCCGTGGTTCGCCGTGAACATGCCGGACATCGACTTCCAGGACATCTACTACTACCTGCGGCCTTCCGGCGAGCAGGTCGACGAGTGGGACGAGCTGCCCGAGCAGATGAAGGCGACCTACGAGAAGCTCGGCATTCCCGAGGCCGAGCGCAAGTACCTCGCCGGCGTCACGGCGCAGTTCGAGAGCGAGGTGGTCTACCACCGCAATCGCGAGGAGCTGGCCCGCCAGGGGATCCTGTTCTGCGACATGGACACCGCCCTGCGCGAGTACCCCGACCTGGTGAAGCGCTACTTCGGCACGATCATCCCCCCTGGCGACAACAAGTTCGCCGCCCTCAACACGTCGGTCTGGTCGGGCGGCTCGTTCATCTACGTCCCGCCGGGCGTGGAGTGCGAGATGCCGCTGCAGGCCTACTTCCGCATCAACGCCGAGAACGCCGGCCAGTTCGAGCGCACACTGATCATCGCCGACGAGGGCGCCAAGGTGCACTACATCGAGGGCTGCTCGGCGCCGGTCTACACGAGCGACTCCCTGCACTCGGCGGTCGTCGAGATCGTCGTCAAGCCGTCGGCGCGGGTCACCTACACGACGATCCAGAACTGGAGCCCGAACGTCTACAACCTCGTCACCAAACGGGCGCGGGTCGAGGCCGAGGGCCACATGGAATGGATCGACGGCAACATCGGATCCAAGCTCACGATGAAGTACCCGAGCGTCTACCTGGTCGGCCCGAAGGCGACCGGGGAGGTGCTGTCGGTTGCCTACGCCGGCGCCGGCCAGCACCAAGACGCCGGGGCGAAGATGATCCACGCCGCCCCGGAGACGACGTCGAAGATCGTGTCCAAGTCGATCAGCAAGGACGGCGGGATCACGACCTACCGCGGTCTCGTCCGGGTCGACGAGGGCGCCACCGGCTGCAAGTCGCACGTCCAGTGCGACGCGCTGATCCTCGACGAGGACTCCGAGAGCCGCACCTTGCCGTACATGGAAGTCGGCGAGCGCGACGCCCAGATCGGCCACGAGGCGACCGTGTCGAAGGTCGCCGACGAGCAGCTCTTCTACCTGATGTCCCGCGGCTTGTCTCAGGAGCAGGCGATGGGGATGGTGGTCAACGGCTTCATCGAGCCGATCACCCGCACGCTGCCGATGGAGTACGCGGTCGAGTGGAGCAGGCTGATCGAGCTGCAGATGGAGGGCAGCGTCGGCTGACGCCACTCTTCGCTGCACTCAGGGAGCGGTCGCCACGGCGACGTTCGGGCGCTCGTGCGACGTTGCTTTGATCGCCGACAGGCCGGCGATCGCCACGTCCAGGCAGCCCTTGACATAGGCGGCGTCGAGCGGCTGGCGCCACACCAGCTTGCGGAACACGATCGGTCCGACGATCGTGCCGACGACCACGCGATGATCGAGGTCGGGCGGCAGCTCGCCGCGGGCCTGGGCGCGCTCGACGATGTCGTGGATCGGGCGCTGGCGCTCGAGGGCGATGCGGTCCATCAGCACCTCGATCTCGGCGTCGCGCCCAGCGGCGTCGACGAGCGCCGGCATCAGCTTGGCGACGGGGCCGCTGAGGTCGGCCTCCATGATCCCGCCGAAGTAGGCCTCGAGGTCACCGCGCAGCGAGCCGGTGTCGGGGGTGGCGATGTCGCCGACGCAGGCCCGGACGGTGTCGAGCACGAGCGCGGCCCGCTCCGGCCAGTGCCGGTAGATGGTCGTCTTCGCGACACCCGAGCGATGTGCGACCTCCTCGATCGTGAGGCTCGAGACGCCGCGTTCGCAGATCAGGTCGGCCGCCGCGGCGAGTGCCTTGCGCCTCGCCTCCTCGCTCCGCGGCCGTGCCATCAGTCACCGCCGGGAGACGTTCCGGTGGAACTCATCACTACGCTAGCGTAGCGAAACAGGGGCGGACAGCATCGAGTCGAACGACAGGATTGACGCTGTGACCGAACGAAGCGAACTCATCGACTACGACGGCATCGACCCGCACGTCTACCACCGTCGCTGGAAGACATTGGCCGTGCTGTGCACGTCCCTGCTGATCGTGATCGTCGGCAACACCGTGCTCAACGTGGCGCTGCCGACGTTGCAGAAGGCCACCGCCGAGGGCGGCCTCGGCGCCACCAACACCCAGGTGCAGTGGATCGTCGACGCCTACGGGCTGATCTTCGCCGGGCTGCTGTTCACCGCCGCCGCGCTCGGTGATCGCTTCGGGCGCAAGGGTGCCTTGCAAGCCGGGTTGCTGGTCTTCGCGATCGGCTCGACGATCGGCGCGTTCGGCGGGAGCCCGGGAGTACTGATCGCATCCAGGGCGATCATGGGCATCGGCGCCGCCTTCGTCATGCCGTCAACGCTGTCGATCCTCACCAACGTCTTCCCGTCGCGTGAGCGGGCCAAGGCGATCGCGCTGTGGGCCGGCATCTCGGGCGCCGGCGCGGCGATCGGCCCGCTGGCGTCGGGCCTGTTGCTCGACCACTTCTGGTGGGGCTCGGTGTTCCTGGTCAACCTGCCGATCATCGCCGTCGCTCTCGTCGCCGGATGGGTGCTCGTGCCGAAGTCGAAGGACCCGACCGGCTCGCCGCTCGACCCGACCGGCGCGGTGCTGTCGATCGTCGGGTTGAGCGCGCTCGTCTACGCGATCATCGAGGGACCTCGCCACGGCTGGCTCAGCGCCGAGTCGTTCCTGTGGTTCGGGTTCGCCGCCATCGTGCTCGTCGTGTTCGTGCTCTGGGAGCTGCGCAACGCCCACCCGATGCTTGACCTGCACCTGTTCCAGAACCCTCGCTTCGCGGTGTCGTCGGCCGGCATCACGCTGGTGTTCTTCGCCATGTTCGGGATGTTCTTCATGCTCACGCAGTACCTGCAGGGTGTGCTCGGGTACACCCCGCTGGGTGCGGCGGTGCGGTTGCTGCCGATCTCCGCCGTGATGATGCTGGTGGCCCCGCAGACGCCGAAGCTGGTCGCTCGCTTCGGCGCCGACCGGATCGGTGCTGCCGGTCTCAGCTGCGTCGGGGTCGGCCTGGTTGGCATCGCCCTGTTCGGCACGGACACGAGCTACCTCCAACTCGTGGTCACCGTGTCCGTGCTCGCCGCCGGCATGGCGCTGACGATGACCCCGATGACCACCCAGCTGATGGCGGCCGTGCCGCGCAACCGGGCCGGGATGGGGTCGGCGACCAACGACACGACCCGCGAGCTGGGCGGTGCCCTCGGCGTGGCCGTGCTCGGATCGGTGCTGGCGAGCCAGTTCACCTCCGGCGTCTCCGACACGGTCGCCGGCCTGCCCGCTCCGGCCCGCGAGGCCGCCGAGGGCAGCATCGGCGGCGCGCTGGGCGTGGCCGCGTCGCTCCCCGGGCGGCTCGGCGACCAGCTCGTGCACGTTGCCCGGCAGGCGTTCGTCGATGGACAGACCCTCGCCGCCCTCGTCGGCGCGGCGATCGTCTTCATCGCCGCACTCACCGTGAAGCGCTACCTCCCGTCGGACCGCGACAACGCTGAGGTCACCGGCCAGGAAGCCGTCGCACCGGTCGCCGCGGATTGAGTTCCCTGGCCGTCGCCCTCTGCGTGAGCGATCAAGCGCTACATCGGGCTAATCGCTCGCCACCGGGTTGATCAGGTTCACGGCGGTCGCTTGGACGCCTCGACGCAGGCTGTGCCGGTGCCGTCGGCCATCCGAACGGCTGGGCGGACGACCACCGCGACTTCCACATCGCCTACATCGCGGGTCCGAGCGGCCCTCCAACGTGTCGGGTCGTGTGGCTCGTCCTCGACGGCGTCGGTCCGGTGGTCCGACCGGCAGCGTACCCGCGGGCCGGGCTCGCTCGCATTGCATGGCGATTGCTCCACCGCCGCTTCGTGAACGACCAGACCGTGCTGGCCGTGGGGCCAGAGGCACGGTGGCTGAGCCGACGCCCGAGCGCCCGGCGCGGCCCGTACGCTGGTCGGCGATGCCGATGCGCCAGGAGTGCAAGCATTTCGAGAGCCGGACCTACGCCAACGGCGAGACGGTCCGCAAGTGCGACCTCGACCTCGCGCCGGACGCCCCGTGGCGGTGCCCCGACAACTGTCCGATGTACGAGCGCCGCCTCGCCGACCTGGCGTGGGCGCAGGGCTCGCTGGTGGCGCCGCCGACGCCAGAGGAACCCGCCAGCGTGGCCGACGGCACCGCGGCGGCGCTGCTCGACGAGGCCGAAGACTTCTTGAACGAGGTCGGCCCCCGGGTGCGCGCCGAGGTCGACGCCGAGCAGGCCAAGCAGCGCGGCTGGCGCCGCCTCTTCCGCCGCGGGTAGCCAGCCCGAGACGGGTGCCAACAGTCGTCGGGGAGCGCGCCCAGAACGCCGAATGGCACGGATCGCGCCCAGATGGTGGGCGCCGCGCCGCACGCTCCGGGGAGTTTCCCCTACGCGGATAGTAGAATTCCCCCCGCCATGCCCTCCTTCGCCGACGTCGAGCTGCCCACCGCCGCCGAGGAGATCTGGCGCTACAGCCGCATCGGCGAGCTCGACCTCACCCGCTACACGCTGGGGCGGGCGACGACCACGATCGACGCGCCGGCCGACCTGATCGCCGCCGACGGATCGAGCCAGCTGGTCGACGGGCCGCCGCCCGACGTCTTCGCCGAGCTCAACGCCGTCCACGCCGAGCCGGTGGTCATCCGCATCCCCAAGGGCCTTGTGCGAACAGAGCCGATCGTGGTCACCCACGACATCGCCGCGGCCGGCACCGCCGCCTTCCCCCGCCTGGTGATCGACGCTGGCGCCGACAGCGAGGTCACCGTCGTCGAGCGCTTCACGTCTGCCTCCGACGCCGACGTGCTCGTCGTGCCGGTGCTCCAAATCCGTGCCAGCGCGGCGGCCCGGGTCAGCTACGTGGGGGTCAACGAGCTCGCCGACACCGCCTGGCTGATCGGTCACCAGCAAGCCGTCGGTGACCGCGACTCGACCACCACCCTCGCCACCGTCGCCCTCGGCGGCCACTACGCCCGGGTCCGCACCGAGGCCCGCCTCAGTGGGCCCGGCGGGAGCACCCGCCAGATCGCCCTCTACTTCGCCGCCGGCGAGCAGATGCACGACTTTCGCACGATCCAGGACCACGACGCCCCGCACACCACCAGCGACCTGCTGTTCAAGGGCGCCGTGCAGGACGAGGCTCGCAGCGTGTACACGGGACTGATCAAGGTCCGCAAGCACGCCCGCGGCACCAACGCGTTCCAGACCAACCGCAACCTCACCCTCAGCGAGGGGGCCTGGGCGGAGAGCGTGCCCAATCTCGAGATCGAGACCAACGACGTCCGCTGCAGCCATGCGTCGACGGTCGGCCCGATCGATGCCGAGCAGCGCTTCTACCTGGAGAGCCGTGGCATCCCGACGCCGATCGCCGAGCGGCTGATCGTGCTCGGCTTCTTCGACGAGGTCCTCGACCAGCTGCCCGTCGGCCCGCTCGCCGAGCAGCTGCGCCGCCAGGTCTCGGCCAAGCTCACCCTCGACCGCACGCTCACCGGGGTCGCCTGACATGGTCAGCGAGACCTTTCCGCTCGCCGAGCTCGAGCCCGGCAAACCCCGCCGCCTGGTGATCGACGGCGTCGCGGTGGCGGTCGTGCGCATCGGCGACGAGGTCCACGCCATCAGCGACGTGTGCAGCCACGCCAACGTCTCGCTGTCGGAGGGCGAGGTGTGGTGCGACGAGCGGGAGATCGAGTGCCCGAAGCACGGCAGCACGTTCAGCCTGCTGACGGGCGAGCCGATCACGCTCCCGGCGACGCAACCGGTGCCGGTGTTCCGCACCGAGGTCGACGACGGCAAAGTCACCGTGTACGTGGACGCAGGGTGATGACCACGCTGCAGATCGAGGGCCTGCGCGCCGCCGTCGGCGGTCGGGAGATCCTGCGCGGGATCGATCTCACCGTGTCCAGCGGCGAGGTCCACGCCGTGATGGGTCCGAACGGCGCAGGCAAGAGCACGCTCGCCGGCATCGTGATGGGCAAGCCCGGCTACGAGGTGCTCGCCGGCTCGGTCACCCTCGACGGCGCCGACGTCCTCGCCATGCCGACGTGGCAGCGGGCGGCGGCGGGCCTGCACCTCGTGCCGCAGTATCCCACCGAGGTCCCCGGCGTCGCCGTCGACGACATGCTGCGCGAGGCGCTCACCGCCCGTGACGCCAGCGTCGAGGGGGTCGGGGAACTCCTGCTCGCCGAAGCCGAACGGATCGGGCTGCCCGAGGCGCTGCTGCACCGGTCGCTCAACGTCGACCTGTCGGGCGGGGAGAAGAAGCGCAACGAGACGCTGCAGCTGGCGGTGCTCCAGCCGCGCATCGTGATTCTCGACGAGCTCGACTCCGGCCTCGACATCGACGCCCTGCGGGCCTGCGCTCGGCGGATCGAGGCGGCCACCCAGCCGGTCGGGGACGAAGCCGGCCTCGGAGTGCTGGCGATCACCCACTACAACCGGCTGCTCACCGTGCTGCGCCCCGACCGGGTGCACATCTTGGTGCGCGGCCAGCTCGTCGCCGACGGCGGGCCCGAGCTGGCCGACGAGCTGGAGGCGTCGGGCTACGCCGCCTTCGCCGCCGACGACGAGGGCGCGACCGCGCCCGAGCGGGCCGTCGTGCGCCCGAGCTCGCTCGACGAGCTGTTCTCCTCCCGCTGACGACCGCCCCGCGAACTGTGAGCTCTGCCGGCGGAGATCCGCATCGACAGCTCACAGTTCGCGAGGGCGCCGGGTCTCCCGTGCGGACTGTGAGCTCTGCCGGCGGGAATCCGCCGTCTCGGCTCACAGCTCCGGCGGCGGCGGAGCGTAGTGTCGAGCGCATGGCCTCGGGGGGTGCATGGGAGGAACGGGACGGCGCGCTGCGCCGCCGGTTCGAGTTCGCCGACTTCTCGGAGGCGTTCGCGTTCATGACGCGCGTCGCCCTGCTCGCCGAGTCGCGCAACCACCACCCGGACTGGTCGAACTCTTGGAACAAGGTCGACATCTCGCTCACCAACCACGCCGCCGGTTCGATCGTCACGGACGCCGATCGCGAGCTCGCCGCGGCGATCGACGCCCTGCTCGGCTGACCCGAATGGTGTCGAGCTGGCAGGTGGGCGAGCGCCGCTGCGGAGCGGCGGCGAGCTCGGGAGGCGAGGTGAGCAGCTTGGCTGCGATCCGAGCCCGAGTAGAGCGGTGGGCGAGCGCCGCTGCGGAGCGGCGGCGAGCTCGGGAGGCGAGGTGAGCAGCTTGGCTGCGATCCGAGCCCGAGTAGAGCGGTGGGCGAGCGCCGCTGCGGAGCGGCGGTGAGCTCGGGAGGCGAGGTGAGCAGCTTGGCTGCGATCCGAGCCCGAGTAGAGCGGTGGGCGAGCGCCGCTGCGGAGCGCGCTGCGGAGCGGCGGCGAGCTCGGGAGGCGAGGTGAGCAGCTTGGCTGCGATCCGAGCCCGAGTAGAACGGTGACCACCGCCGTCGGGCGACCGAGCCTGCCGGGCACCGAGCGCTTCCCCGGCTCACGCGTCGTCGCCGGGTGCTTCATCGTCCTGACGGTCTCGTCGGGGCTCGGGTTCTACGGGCTCGCCGTGTACCTCAACGCCTTCAGCCGCGAGCGGGGCTGGCCGGTGGCGTCGATCTCGCTGGCGACGACGCTGTACTTCGTCGTCGGCGGGTTCAGCGGGCTCTACGTCGCCCGGCTGATCGCCCGGCGCGACGTGCGCATCCCGATCGTCGCCGGGGCGATCGCCGGCGCCGCCTCGCTGGCCGTGCTCGGCCGGGTCACCGAGCGGTGGCAGCTGTACGTCGTCTACGCCGTGTTCGCCCTCGGCTTCTCCGGTGCCGGCCTGATCCCGGCGACCACGGTCGTCACCCGCTGGTACCACGAACGCCGTTCGGTCGCCCTGTCGGTGGCGTCGACGGGTCTCTCCGCCGGCGGGATCCTGCTCACGCCGGCGGCGAAGTGGCTGATCGACCGCAACGGGATGGCGTCGGCGACGCCCGTGCTCGGTGCCGTCTGGCTGGTCGGCATCCTGCCGTTCGCGCTGTGGCTGGTCCGTCCCGACCCGGTCCGCCTCGGGTGGCGTCCGGACGGCGAGCGGGTTACCGCCGACACCGTCGCGCCCGCGCCGACGGGCGTCCCCTTCTCCGATGCTGTGCGCAGCCGCTTCTTCATCGCCGCGACCGTCGCCTACGCGCTGTCGCTCGGCGCTCAGGTCGGCGGGATCCAGCAGCTCGTCAAGCTCGTCGAGGATCGCACCGACGAAGGCACCGCGGCGATCGCCACCACCGCGCTGGCCGGCACATCGGTGGTCGCCCGCTTGGCCGGCGGGCGGATCGTGAGCCGGCTGCCGATCATGGCGTTCACGACCGCGCTCTTCGCCACCCAGGGCGTATCGCTGGTGCTGATCGCGTTCGCCTCGCACACCGCCACGCTGTTCCCGGCGATCATCCTGTTCGGCGCCACCGTCGGCAACATCCTGATGCTGCAACCGCTGATCATCGCCGAGCGGTTCGGCGTCGTCGACTACCCGCGCATCTTCAGCCGCACCCAGTTCCTCTGCATCGCCGGGCTGGCCGGCGGTCCACTCCTGCTCGGCTGGCTCTACGACAATGCCGGCGGCTACCGCAGCTCGTACCTCGTTGCCGCAGCCTGCTCGCTGGTCGGATCGCTCGTGCTCGCGACGGCCGGTCCGGCTACCGTCCCGGACCCGTGACGCACCCCAACGTCCGGCGGGTGATCGCCGCTGCCGAGGCCGCCGGGCTGCGCATCGAGACCGTCCGCTTCCCCGACGGGACCAAGACCGCGGCCGACGCCGCCGCGGCGATCGGCGTCGACGTCGGGCAGATCGTGAAGAGCCTGATCTTCGCCGTCGACGGGCAGATCGTGCTCGCCTACGTCAGCGGCGCCAACCGGCTCGACGAGCGCAAGCTCGCAGGCGCGGCGGGCGGCGGGAGCTGCACGCGGGTCGACGCCGACACCGTGCGCACGGTCACCGGGTTCCCGATCGGAGGGGTGCCGCCGTTCGGTCTCACCAGCCCGCTGCCGGTGTTCGTCGACCCGGATCTGCTCGCCCACGTCGAGGTCTGGGCTGCCGCCGGCACGTGGCACGACGTCTTCGCCATCGCCCCCGCCGACCTCGTCGCCGCCAGCGGGGGCACGGTGGTCGACCTCAAGCGCTGACCCGGCGATGAGCCCGTGCGTCGGGCCGGGCAATCTGGGCGGGCTGCGTGCCATCGGCCAATCTGGGCGGGCAGCGTGACGACAGGTGTCACCGAGGCCGCCCAGAACGAGGAGCGAGCTCGATGGTGAGCGACAGCCAGCGACCCGACCCGAAGCGGTGGATCGCCCTCGTCATCCTGTCCAGCGCGCTGTTCATCATCGTGCTCGACAGCACGATCCTCAACGTCGCCGTTCCCACGATCATCGAGGAGTTCGGCACCGATGTCAGCGCCCTGCAGTGGGTGATCTCCGGCTACTCGCTGGTGTTCGCCTCGCTGCTGATCAGCCTCGGTCGGCTCGGCGACATCCTCGGGCGGCGCAAGCTGTTCTTCGTCGGCGCCACGATGTTCGCCGTCGGCTCGCTGATCGCGTCACTGTCGCAGAACGTCGTCGAGCTGTTCGTCGGCGAGGCGCTGCTCGAAGGCATCGGCGCGGCGGCGATGCTGCCGGCGACCTTGGCAATCGTGTCGGCGACGTTCCGCGGCCGCGAGCGGGGACCGGCGTTCGCCGTGTGGGGCGCGGTCGCCGGTGGGGCCGGTGCCCTCGGGCCGTGGGTCGGCGGCATCCTGACCACCCACTACTCGTGGCGGTGGGCGTTCCGCATCAACGTCATCATCGGCCCCCTCGCCATCATCGCTGCGATCTTCTTCGTCCGCGACTCACGTGACGAGCGGGCCAAGGGCATCGATCCACCGGGTGTGGCGCTCGTGACGGCCGGGCTGTTCGCTCTCGTGTTCGGGATCATCGAGGCCGGCCGCTACGGCTGGTGGACTCCCATCGGGGACCAGTCGATCGGCGGGTGGGCGTGGCCGCTCGACTCGATCTCGATCGTGCCGTTCGCCCTCGCCGTCGGCGCCGTGCTGCTCACGGCGTTCGTGGTCGTCGAGGACCGGCGCGCCGGGCGCGGCCGCCCGGTCGTGTTCGACTTCCGCGACCTCGTCCACCGCGGCTTCCGCTACGGGTTGATCAACACGGCCGTGCTGGCGCTCGGCGAGTTCGGCGCCTTCTTCGTGTTGCCGATCTTCCTCCAGGCCGGGCTCCACCTGTCGGCGGTCGAGGCAGGCTCGTGGCTGCTCCCGGCGGGGGCGATGGCGTTCGTCGGCGGCTGGATCGGCGGCCAGCTGAGCCGCCACCACGGCCCGAAGTACGTGATCACCGCCGGCCTGGCGCTGGAGGCCACGGGCATCTGGTGGTACGTCGCGGCGTTCTCGCCGTCGACGACGTTCTGGTCCCTCCTGCCGGCGCTGCTCATCAACGGGATCGGCATCGGGTTCGCGACCAGCCAGCTGACCAACGTCGTGCTCAGCGACATCCCTCCGGCCAAGTCGGGATCGGCCAGCGGCGCGGCCGGGATGGTCCGCCAGGTCGGCACGGCGCTCGGGATCGCCGTGATCGGCGCGATCTTCGTCGCTCGTGCCAGGAGCCACGTGCTCAGCAGCCTGGCGTCGGCGACGGGCATCCCCGATGCCGTGAAGCAGCAGATCGTCGCCGGTGTCAGCACCGGCATCGGCGGACGGCCCACCGGTGCCGCGGGCGCTGGACCGGCCGGCGAGCTGGTCCAGGACGCCGTCACCAACGCTGCTCGGCCGGCCGTCGCCTTCGCCGCGATCGTCGTCACGATCGGCGCGTCGCTGTCGCTGCTGGTGCCGAATATCCCGGCCGACGCCGAGCGCGGCGAGGAGTGGCAGCCGGAGATGCAGGCCGCCGAGCGGCGGTCCTGAGGACGATCAGCCCGCGGAACTTTTCAGTGGGCGAGCGCCGCTGCGAAGCGGCGGCGGTGAGCGCCGAGCCCGAGTGTGTCAGCCCTCGTCGGGCGGGGCCGGCAGCTGCTGGGTGCCGACCTCGAACACCGAGGGGTCGACGGCGATGAACACGCCGCGGCCGCCGGCGACGACGGGCTGTCCCTCGGTCTCCAGGTCGACCAGCTCGCCCTCGATGAACAGCTTGCGGCCGTCGCGGCCAGCGAGCCGGCCGCGGCAGGCGATCGGGCGGTGCAGCGGAGTCGGGCGCTCGTAGCGCACGGTCAGCTCGCCGGTGAACGCAGCTTCCTGGATGACGTCGAGCACGTAGCCGAACACGTCGTCGAACAGGGCGGCGACGATGCCGCCATGGGAGCGGGCTGGCGCGCCTTCGTGGGCCGCCCGCAGCGTCAGCACCGCCTCGATCTCCTGGCCGTGTCGATGGACGCGCAGGTCGAGGCCCCACGGCGAGGAGCGGCCGGAGAAGGGCCGGTCGTCGTAGGTGTGCATGCGTGCCCCGTCGGCGATCGGTTGCTGCCACCGCTCCTCGTGGGGCGTGCGCACCCGCTGGCGGGTCGTCCCTTCGTCGAGGCGGGCGGTCAGGCGATCGAGCGTCGAGGCGACCTCATGAATCAGCGCCGGCGCGGCCTGGTGGCCGACGAGCGCATGGCCGAGGTTGCGGATTGCCCGCCCGGCGCGGGCCCGCGCCTCGACGTCCACGTCCGCCGCCGGCTCCACCGGCGCGGTCAGACCGGGCTCGGCTGGTCGAGTGCCGCGAGCAGCGTGTTCCACGCCAGCGTGGCGCACTTGATGCGAACCGGGAACTTGACCACGCCCTGCAGCGCCTCGAGATCGCCGAGCGACACCTCACTGGCCGGTGCCTCGGCGTTGTCGCCGTTGGTGTCCTCGGCGTCCTCGATCGACATCATCCCCTTGAACCGCTTGACCAGCGCCCGGACTTCATCGACGGTGCGGCCCTTGATCGCCTGGCTCATCATCGACGCCGAGCTCTGCGAGATCGAGCAGCCCTGCCCGTCGACCTTGACGTCGCTGACGCGATCGCCGTCCAGTTGCAGGTACACCGTGATCTCGTCGCCGCACAGCGGGTTGTGGCCCTGGGCGACGACGGCCGGCGGCGCCGGCAGCTCGCCGCGGTTCCGTGGCGAGCGGTAGTGGTCGAGGATGATCTCGCGGTAGAGGTCTTCGAGGGCGGGCATGGCCTTCCGTTCGGTGTGCGTCAGGGACTCAGAGGTCGAAGATGGCGGAGGCGCCGCCGAGCGCATCGGCCAGGGCGTCGACGTCGTCGCGGTCGTTGTAGAGGTAGAAGCTGGCCCGGGCGGTGGCGGCGACGCCGAGCAGGCGCATCAGCGGCTTGGCGCAGTGGTGGCCGGCGCGGATGCACACGTTGTGCTGGTCGAGCACCTGGCTGACGTCGTGGGGGTGGAGGTCGCGGAAGGCGAAGCTGACGACGCCACCCCGGTGGTCAAGGTCCGTCGGGCCATGGATCGTGATGTCGTCGCCGTAGCGGGCCTTGAGCGTGTCGAGGGCGTAGCGGGTGATCTCGACCTCGTGGGCGCGCACCGCGTCCATCCCGATCGCGGTCATGAAGTCGACGGCGGCCCCGAAGCCGATCACCTGGGTGATGGGCGGGGTGCCGGCCTCGAACTTCGCCGGCACCGGCGCCGGTGTGTAGCCGTCGAGGCGGACGTCGCTGATCATGTTGCCGCCGCCGAGGAATGGGGGTGTCTCGTCGAGCAGCTCGGCCCGCCCCCACAGCGCGCCGATGCCCGAGGGGCCGCACATCTTGTGGCTGGAGAAGGCGGCGAAGTCGGCACCCCACGCGCGTACGTCGGTGACGTTGTGCGGCACGTACTGGCAGGCGTCGACGACCGCCAGCGCCCCGGCGTCGTGGGCGGCCGCGCACAGCTCGGCGACCGGCGTCAGCGTGCCCAGAACGTTGCTCATCGCCGAGAACGACAGCACCTTGGCCCCGTCGAGCAGGCGCGGCAGGTCGGTGAGGTCGAGGCGACCGTCTGCGGTCAGCGGGATCCAGCGCAGCGTGATGCCCCGCTCGGCGGCGAGGATGTGCCACGGCACGATGTTGGCGTGATGCTCGAGGTGGGTGAGCACGACGACGTCGCCTGCCTTGAGATATGCCCGGCCCCACGACTGGGCGACCAGGTTCAGTGCTTCGGTGGCGTTCTTGGTGAACACGATCTCGTCGGCATGGCGGGCGTTGACGAAGCCGGCGACCTTGGCCCGCGCCGCCTCGAAGGCGTCGGTGGCCTCGGCGGCGAGGCGGTAGGCGCTGCGGTTGATCGGGGCGTAGCTCGTCTCGGTGAAGTGGGTCATCGCGTCGATCACGCACTGCGGCTTCTGCGACGTGTTCGCCGAATCGAGGTAGTGCAGCGGGGCGCCGTCGAGCTGGCGGCGGAGCAACGGGAACTGCGACTTGACCGCCTGCGTGTCGAACGCCCTGGTCATCTCGACCGTCATCGTGCCGCTCCTTCCAGCCCGCGGAACGCCTCGTAGCCGTCGCGCTCCAAGGTCTCGGCGATCTCCATCCCGCCGGAGCTGACGATCCGCCCGTCCATCATCACGTGCACCTGGTCCGGCTTCAACTCGTCGAGCAGGCGCTGGTAGTGGGTGATCAGCACGACGCCCATGTCCGGGCGGTCGGCGCGCACCTCGGTGATCCCCTTGGCCACGATGCGCAGGGCGTCGATGTCGAGGCCGGAGTCGGTCTCGTCGAGGATCGCCAGGCGCGGCTCGAGGATCGCCAACTGCATGATCTCGTTGCGCTTCTTCTCGCCGCCCGAGAACCCCTCGTTGAGGTAGCGGTCGACGAACGAGGAGTCCATCCCGAGGCGCTGCATCCACTCCATCGCCGCCACCCGCAGCTCGAGCACGGAGAGGTCGAAGCCCTTGCGCGCCGACAGCGCCTGGCGCAGGAACTGGATCACCGAGACGCCGGGGATCTCTTGCGGGTACTGGAAGGCGAGGAACATCCCCGCCTTGGCCCGCTCGTCGGCCGGCCAGGCCGTGACGTTGTCGCCCTGGAAGGTGACTGTGCCGGCGCGCACCTCGTACTCCGGCGACCCCATCAGCGTGGCGGCGAGGGTGCTCTTGCCCGACCCGTTGGGGCCCATGATCGCGTGGACTTCGCCGCTGCCGACGGTGAGGTCGAGGCCCTTCAGGATCGGGTCCGGCGGAGGCCCGGGGATCGCCGCATCGGGCACCGGCGCAGCCCACAGCCCCTCGACGCGGAACAGCTCAGCCATCTCCGTCAGTCTACGCGCCGGCCAGTCGGGATTATCACTACGCCGATAGTGCAAATTGCGACGGCGCTCCCGCTTTCCCTTTCCGGGTCCTCACGACACACAGGGTTGGTGAGGAGGACTCGTCGATGTCGACCGTCTGTTACGACCCGGAGCGTGTGGCCGACCTGCGCCGTGCGGCGCTCGCTGTGAGCGACCACCTCTCGCGCGCACCGATGCTGGACGACCCGCTCGCCCAGAACGCCCTGTCCGTGGCCCGGCTCATCCAGGCTCACCTCCAGGAGGGCTGGCTCCCGACGCTCACCCGCGCCGTCGCCTCGCGGGCGCTGATCGACCCCTTCGCCGACCGGCCGCTGGGTGGCCCGACCGCGTTGTTGGGGCTCGTCGGAGCGGTCTGGCAGATGACGGGGCCGCCCGACGAGCTCCCGGTGTGGTGGGGGCCGTCGAATGCCGAGGCCCGGGCCGCCGCCGACGCCGCGGTCGCCGCCGGACAGCCAGGGCGGTTCGTCGGCCGCACGCAGACCTACGTGGTCATCGAGACCCCGCCGTCGACCAGCCTTCCGGCTGCCGGCCACGACCCTGACGGCGGCAGCGGGTTCTACGACGTGATCGTCGAGGACCACTGGTTCCACGAGTTCAACCTCACCGCGCCGCCGGCCCTGTACGGGTCCACACCGGGCGGCCAGTGGACCGGCTGGGTCGCCCGCCTGGCCGAGCTGCTGCTCCGAGACGAACCGGACGGGATCGCCCAAGAGCGCGGCCTTTCCTTCGAACAGATGGCCGTCGAGGCCCGTGGCCCGGGCGGCAGGGGAGGCGTCGGCAAGGACAAGAACGTCGCCGTGGGGCGTCTCACGACCACCGACGGCGACGACGTCGTGATCGCCTACCGGGCAGTGAGCGGAAAGGCCACACGTGACGGATACGTCTCGCTGCCCGCGCATCCGCTGTTCACGACCGAGGAGGGTCGAGAGTACGACACGGAGGTGAAGATCCTGGAGGACGCCGCGTTGCACCTCGACCCTACAGACGACGGCGTTCTGGAGTTCTTCACCGAGCTGCCGCCGTGCGACTCGTGCCGGCAGGTGATGGCAGATTTCCATGCCATGTTCCCCAACGTGCAGGTGCGCGTGTACTACCAACAGGAGGTGAGGGTCAATTGAGCGACGGGACCGACGACACCGAGTGGCGCGCCGATCTGATGTGGGCCATCGAGGACAATCAGCCCGACCAAGTCGCCATTCTCGCCCCGGGCCACGACCTCGACTTCGTCGACGAGAACTCGGGGCTGACCCCTTTGATGGCTGCGGTGGACGCTGTCGCTGATGGGTCCAACCAGCGTGGCGGACCACGGGAGCTGAAGCTCGTCCAGATCCTGCTCTCGTGCGGCGCCTCACCGACCGCGAAGGGCCAATCCGGCGAGGATGCGACCGATGTCGCCCGGCAGTACGTCTGGCACGAGGCGATCGACGCCATGCGTGCGGTCGACCCGGATGGCGTGCCACGCTTGTTCTGGCCGCTCGGATACGTGAATCGGATCCGGATGCCCGTCGCGCACGACGAGGACACGCCGTGGCGGGTCGAGCTGATGGACGCGATCAAGCGCAGCGATGTCGAGCGGGTGCGCAGCCTGCTCGCCGGCCCGGAAGGCTCGCTCGACTTCGTTCACCCTGGCAGCACGCTCACCCCGCTCGAGCTGGCGGTCGGCGAGCAGCGCCGCGCCCACGAATACGGCCGGCCCCGCGACGCCACGATCGTGCAACTACTGCTTGGGGCCGGCGCCACCCCGGACTTCCCGTCCGGTGCGTGAAGCCCGCTCGAGCGAGCCAAGGGCTGGCCGGAGGTCGCCAAGTTGCTGCGCCAGGCCACGGACCGCTAGGCCCAGCCCCGCTCACGAATCGCGGAGGTCCTCCTTCCAGGCCCGGAAGCGGTCGTGGGTCGCGCCGCTCGGCCCGACGCCCTCGGCTCGTCCGTCGGCGAACAAGCGCAGCGTGAACGCGCAGGTGATGTCGTCGGCGCGCGCCGCCCAGTAGCGGGCGTCGCCGCCGGACGCCGGCCCGGCCCTCCAGAGCAGCCACGGTCCGATCCGCCGCTTGTATTCGGCAAGCGGGCGGCCCGGGAGGTCGTCGCCGAGGGCGAGCAGGTCGGGCGGCGCCTCGATCCACGCGGTGGCCGGGATGTTGCGGTCGCGGACGGGCGTCGGAGGAAGGTCGGTCGTGTGGACGGGCGTGTGGTCGGCCGCGCGCTCGTCGTAGCGGAGGCTCACCAGCCCCGTTCGATCCACTCGTCGAGGTGCGGGCGCTCGGCGCCGATCGTGCTGTCGAGGCCGTGGCCGGGCAGGATGATCGTCTCGTCGGGGAACGTGAACAGGCGGGTCTCGATCGAGTTGATGATCGTCGGGAAGTCGCCGCCTTCGAACGACGTGTTCCCAGGCCCGCCCGGGAACAACGTGTCGCCGGTGAACAGCAGCGGCGTACCACGCACGGCGAAGGAGATCGAGCCCGGCGTGTGCCCGGGGCTGTGGATCGCGTCGAGCTGCAGGCGGCCGACATCGATCACCTCGGCGTCGTCGAGGAACACGTCGTAGCCGACGTCCTTCAGCCTGGGCGCGTCGAGGGCGGTGACCGCGACCTCGTAGCCGGCCTCGCGGATCGCCGGGACCGCCTGGATGTGGTCCCAGTGGCCGTGGGTCTCCAGCACCCGCCGCACGCCGAGCCGCTCGGCCAGCGGCAGCAGTAGCTCGTGCTCGTTGGCGGCGTCGATGAGCACGGCCTCGCCGGTCTGGCGGCAGCGGATGACGAAGACGTTGTTGTCGTACGGGCCGACGACGACCTTGTGCACCTCGACGTCGGCATTCGACCAGTGGAGCGTGTTGCTCATGGTCCCAGTCTGCCGGGGCGCGAACCCGGGCGACGAGCGCCACAGTCGCGACCGGTGTAGTTCTGAGGCGCCCAGTTCCGGGAGGAGGTCCACGAATGACACGACGGCGCGCGCGATTGGCGGGGCTGACGCTGGTGATGACCACGCTGGTGTCGGCTCTCGTGATCCCGTCGTGGGCAGGCGCCCAGAGCGACGGCCTCCCGCCCGATGACGGAGCTCCGATCGAGGATTCGGGGCCGAGTCGCGCCTCGGCGACCGCAGCCGCCGAAACCGGGCCCCCACCCGAGTCGCCCCCGACCGACAACGCCTTCCCGATCGCGGGGCAGTCGCGGAGCACCTGCTCCGACTCGTTCGGTGATCCGCGCAGCGGCGGCCGCACGCACATGGGCGTGGACTGC
Source organism: uncultured Acidimicrobiia bacterium (assembly GCA_963841465.1). Classification (GTDB taxonomy): domain Bacteria; phylum Actinomycetota; class Acidimicrobiia; order Acidimicrobiales; family Ilumatobacteraceae; genus JALZMG01. The sequence goes on from CAWJCQ010000003.1 coordinate 1,038,308, forward strand.
TTCGCCTCGATCGGCACGCCCCTTGTGGCGGTCGAGTCTGGCTGGATCCGGTACGCCACCGAGGCGGGCCCGCCGTACAACTGCGCGACCGGCGAGGGCGACGGGTCAGGCAACCGGGTCAGCCTGCGCGGGCGCTCCGGCTACGTCTACTACTACGGCCACCTCGACACGATCCTCGTGACCACGGATCAGCCGGTCGAACGTGGCCAGGTCATCGGCACCGTCGGACGAACGGGCAACGCCGCCTGCAGCGCCCCGCACCTGCATATCGAGGTGAAGTGCGGCGACGACGGCAACCCCTTCGACCCGTACCCGGTGCTCGGCGCCTGGGGGAAGACCTCTCCGCCAGCCGGCTGGCCGCGCACCGACGCCATGGGGCTCGGCGCGTCGTTCTCGGGCCCGGCGCGCGGGGATGTCGTCGCGGTCCGGTGCGGCCAGCTGATATTCCAACGGACGTGGCAGGCGGGGAACGGGTTGTCGCCGAGCTGGGCCGCCGTCGACGGGGCGGGGGTCACAGACGCCGACGCAGCCTCGCCTGGCAACGGATGGGAGCCGCAGTTGTTCGTTGCCGGCTTGGACGCCGCCGTGTGGCACGTGATCCACACCGGCTCGTCGTGGTCGGGCGAGTCGCTGGGTGGCTCCTGCACCTCCGGACCGACGGCGGCGTTCGCCGCTACCAACCGGCTCGACGTGTTTTGCCGCGGCACCGATCAAGCCGTCTGGCTCCGCACGTGGCAGCCGGCATCCGGCTGGCTGCCGTGGTTCCGGATCGGCGGTATCGCGACGTCCGCACCAGATGCCGCGTCGCCCGGGCCAAACGATCCTGCCCAGATCGTCGTGCGGGGCGCCGACAACGCGGCGTGGCACATGTTCTGGAACGGGTCAGCATGGGTTGCCGAGAGCCTCGGTGGGATCTGCTCCTCGGGTCCGACGGCCGCGTTCTCCGGTCCTACACGGCTCGACATCTTCTGCCGCGGCGGCGACCTTGCGATCTGGCACCGCGCGTGGACGCTGAACGGCTGGACGCCCGGTTGGGACAGGGTGGGCGGGGCCGTCATCTCCGATCCCGAGGGTGCGTCGCCAGGCCCGGGATCCGTGGCCCAGATCTTCGCCCGCGGGCTCGATGGGAACGTCTACCAGTTCTACTGGAGCAGCCAGGGATGGGTCGGCCAGTCGTGGGGCCTGCCGTGACGACGAACCGCGACGGTCTCAAGCGGACACGACGTCCATGCCGAGGCCGAGGGCGACGCCGAGTTGGGCGGGGTCGAATGTCACGAACCGCACCGGCGCCGGCATCCGTTCGGCCGCAGCGAGGTGGATCGCGGTGGTCAGGCGCACCGGCTGCTCGCGGGCGAGCCCGGCGGCGCGGTCGAGGCAGGGCTGGTCGACGGGCACGACGTGGAGGTGGTCGAACACCAGGCGGACGGCGTCTTCGAGGTCGAGGCGCAGCACGTCCTCGTCGGTCAACCGGTCGATCGCCGGCAGCGCCTCGGTGAGTGCCAGCGCCGACGCGCTCCACACCGGGTCGCCGTCGAGCGCCGCCAGCACGACCGCCCGCTCGGCCCGGTCGACGGCGAGCGCAAGCAGCGCCGAGGTGTCGAGGACGACGGTCATCCCCGGAGCTCCGCGAGCGCCCGGTCGATACGCACACCGGACCACACCGGCACCGGCGCCGGTGGGCGCCACGGCGATGTCCGTCGCGGCGCGACGACTGCTCCGCTGGAGATCAACCGCTCCAGGTCGGGCGCCTGGTCGTCGAGCGGCCCAAGCTGGGCGCTCGGTCGGCCGTTGACCGTGATGATCGTGCGCTGGCCTTCGGCCGCCCGGCGGACGGCGGCGGCCAACGACGCGCGGCAAGGTGCGGATCGCGATTGTGGACACACGTGTACACAAGCAGAGTGGCGTCTCGTCTGCAAGCCCGGCCACCATCACCGCCATGAACTTCGCCTTCACCGACGAGCAGGAAGAGCTGCGCCGCACCGTCCGGTCCTTCATGGAGTCCAAGAGCCCTGAGTCCGCCGTCCGCGAGCTGATGGAGACCGAAGACGGCTTCGATGAGGCGGTGTGGAAGCAGGCCGCCGAGCAACTCGGCCTGCAGGGCCTCGCCATCCCCGAGGAGTACGGCGGCTCCGGCTACGGCTTCGTCGAGCTCGGCATCGTGCTCGAGGAGATGGGCCGGGCACTGTTCACCGCCCCGTTCTTCTCCACCGTCGTCCTCGCCGGGACCACGCTGATGCACGCCGGCGACGACAGCGCCAAGAAGTCCTACCTCCCGGGCATCGCCAGCGGCGAGACGATCGCCACGCTCGCCTACGTCGAGCCGTCGGGCAAGTGGGACGAGTCAGGGATCGAGGCCACGGCCACCGCCGACGGCGACAGCTGGAAGGTCAACGGCACCAAGAGCTTCGTCATCGACGGCCACCTCGCCAGCCTGATCATCGTCGCCGCCCGCACGTCCAAGGGTGTCAGCCTGTTCGCCGTCCAGGGGGACGCGCCCGGCCTGACGCGGACGTCGCTGTCGACGATGGACCAGACCCGCAAGCAGGCCAAGCTCGAGCTCTCGGACACCCCTGGGACCTTGATCGGGACCGAGGGTGCAGGCTGGGACGTCCTCAAGAAGGTGCTCGACCTGATCGTCGTCGGGCTCGCCGCCGAGCAGGTCGGCGGGGCCCAGAAGGTCCTCGACATGGCCGTCGAGTACGCCAAGGTGCGGGTCCAGTTCGGCCGCCCGATCGGCTCGTTCCAGGCGATCAAGCACAAGTGCGCCGACATGCTGCTGGAGGTCGAGTCGGCCAAGTCGGCCGCCTACTACGGCCTGTGGTGCGCCTCCGAGGAGAACGACGAGCTGCCGTCGGTGGCCTCGCTGGCCAAGGCCTATTGCTCAGAGGCGTACTTCCACGCCGCCGCCGAGAACATCCAGATCCACGGCGGCATCGGCTTCACCTGGGAGCACCCGGCCCACCTGTACTTCAAGCGGGCCAAGAGCTCCGAGCTGCTGTTCGGCGACCCGACCTACCACCGCGAGCTACTCGCCCAGCGCATCGGCATCTGATCCCGACGTTCTGTCCTTCCGGATCGGCCCGATCGGGCCGCTTCAGAAGGACAGTTCGAGGCTCACCAGAGGCGCCGCACCGGAAACAAGTCGAACGCCTGGTCCGACGCGACGAGTGTGAGGTCCTCGAGCTCGGCCTGAGCGGCGATCATGCGGTCGAACGGATCGGCATGGTCGACGTCGTACTGCCCCGCCCGGAGCGCATGCCGGTCGGTGATCGCCAACGAGCCCCAGTCGTTTCCGAGAAGCTCGCCGCGCCAGTCGGCGACGAGTGGCGCAGCCTGGTTGAGGCGCCCCAAGCGGTACTTGGTCGCGATCTCCCACGCCGAGGCGGCAGACACGATGATGTCGTTGTCGGGTCGTTGCAGCGCTGCCTGAGCTCGCGAGGTGAGCAACGACGGCCTGGACGCCGCCCAGATGACCGTCGACGTGTCGAGCAGCAGCCTCAGAGCAGCCCCCACTCGCGGAGCTCTTCGTCTGTCATCGGGTCGAAGACGGACGGATCGATCGGTGGCCCGGGCAGTTTGAGCCAGCCGAGCGGCCGGCGTTGCGGGCCCGCGTACTTCACCAACCGCGCTACCGGCGTCCCGCGCCGAGCGATGACGACGTCTTCCCCGGCCTCGACCGCCGCCAGCAGCCGTGACAGCTCGGTCTTGGCCTCGTGCACGTTCACCGTCATGGTCATGTCGTCTTAGGCTACTTGGTCCACTTTCGCCCGGTAGCGTCAGCAACCGATGGAGCCGGTCACGTGGGTGTTCGCTGCTGTCGCCGCCGTCGCGGTGTTCGTGATGGCCGCCGTCGTGGTCGGCCGCGAGGCCCACCGCCTCGACGCCGTCGCACCGCGTGTCGTGTACACCCTCGACGAGGCTGTCGACTTCGTCGCCGACCACGTCCCGGCGGCCACCCAGGCCCGCCTCACGCCGGCCGAGGTGGAGCAGCTGCTCACGTTCCACATGCGGTGGCTGCACGCCAAGGGTCTCCAGCCCGGCGACGTCGTCGATCGCCGCCAGGACATCGAGACGCCGACAGTGATCGACGAGGACACCGTCGTCGGGTTCATCCTCGGCGAGGCCGAGCGAGAGGGTGTCGAGGTCGTCGACGACGTCGACGTCGTGGCGGTCGTCGACGCCCACCTGGCCTACTTCGATGCGATCGGTGCCGTCGGCCCGCCTGCTGTTGGCGACGACGTCGCCGGGCTCGGCCCGAGCTGATCGCACCCCGATCCGCTCGTCGTCAGGCGCGGCTGATCGAGACGACGCTCTGGCCGAACGGCGGGCGGACCACGCCCTCGACGGTTCGCAGAACGGGAACAGCAGTGCGGTCGTAGAGCCGGACCAGACCCGGGCTGGTTGGCTTCCATCCCATCACCCGCGCCGTCACGAGCCATGCCAGAAACCCGGCGGCGTTCACGTAGCGCGTGTCGACGAGGTCGAGGCCGGCGTCGCGCAGCCGCCGGTCGAGCGACACCGTCGTGTACCGGCGGTAGTGACCGATCTGGCGGTCGAAGTCGCTGTACAGCACCTCGAACGCTGGCACGTACAGGCACAGCGTCCCGCCCGGGACCAGCGCCTCTCGGAGCTGGACGAGCGCCTTCTCGTCGTCGTGAATGTGCTCAAGGACGTTGATCAGCACGATCGTGTCGAACGGCCCTCGTGCGACCGCCCGCTCCAAGTCCTCGGCCGCGACGACGATGCCCTCGCGATCGCCGTAGCGGTCGCGCAGGATCTCGGCAGCACGTTCCGACGGATCAGTGATGACGAGCTCGTCGGCCGCCGCCGCCAGTAGGGGCGTGAAGGTGCCGTGACCGGCGCCGACCTCGAGCACCCGACCGTGGATGTGTGGGGTGAACTGCGAGGCGACCCACGCAACGTAGTTGTCGGCCTGGTCGAGGTTCTCGAGCACGTTGGCGAGCTCGCCGTCGGCGTCGTCGAACTCGCTCGGGCGCCGGCGCCGGCGACGCTCGGCCAGCCGTGCGGACGTGGAGTGCTTGATGATCGACACGAAGGCCCGCATCCCATCGCGCCAGCCGATCTTCTTGCCGTCGGCATATGACCGCCCGTGGTACGAGATCCCGATCTCGTACACGCGCACGCCCATCGCGGCGACCTTGGAGGTGAGCTCGGGCTCGACGCCGAAGCGGTCCTCCTCGATCGTGATGCGCTCGAGCACCTCGCGGCGGAAGACCTTGTAGCAGGTCTCCATGTCCGTGAGGTTGAGGTTCGTCACCATGTTGGAGAACAGCGTCAGCGACTTGTTGCCGAGGCTGTGCCAGAAGTACAGGACCCGGCGGGCCTCGGTGGTCAGGAAGCGAGAGCCGTACACGACGTCGGCGTCACCGCTGAGGAGGGGCTCGAGAAGGACACCGAGGTCGGCGGGGTCGTACTCCAGGTCGGCGTCGTGGACGCCGACGAACGCGCCCGTCGTTGCCCGGAACCCGGTCCGTAGCGCCGCGCCCTTGCCCATGTTGCGGTCATGGCGGAACATCTGGAGGCGAGGGTCGTGGAGCGTCGACACCAACTCCCACGTGCGATCGCTGGAGTGGTCGTCGACGACGATGACCTCGCCGACGAACGGCTGGGCCAGCAGCCGCGTGACGGATTGGACCACCGTCGTCTCTTCGTTGAAGCACGGAACGACGACGGACAGCACGGGGTCACTCGGTCCAGGGGCTGGGGCAGGGTCGGTGCGGGCCGGCGGCGGGGCCATGGGATCGGGAGGCTACTTCGACACGTCGCGCGGTGGACGGACGATGAACATCACGTGCCCCGGATCGGCAACGATGGACTGATGGCGATCGACTACGTCGACTTCCACTTCGACGTGATGTGCCCGTGGGCCTACCAGACGTCGCGGTGGATAAGGGAGGTGCGCGACCTGACTGCGCTCGACGTCCGATGGCGGTTCTTCAGCCTCGAGGAGATCAACCGGGTCGAGGGCAAGAAGCACCCGTGGGAGCGGGAGTGGTCATACGGCTGGTCGATGCTGCGGATCGCCGCCCTCCTCAAGCGCCGCGACGAGAAGCTCGTCGACGCGTGGTACCGAGCGCGCTGGGCGCGCCCTGCACGAGGAGGCCCGCCAGCCGCACCACCGGGAGGTCGCCGCCGAGCTGCTCGCCGAGATCGGCATCGATCCCGCCGTCGTCGACGAGGCGATCGCCGACCCGACCACCCACGACGACGTCCGGGCCGACCACGATCGCGTCGTCGCCGCCGGCGGGTTCGGCGTGCCGACGCTGTTCTTCCCCGACGGCCAGTGCCTCTACGGTCCGGTGGTCGTCGATCCACCGCACGGCGACGAGGCGCTGGCGCTGTGGGACCACGTTCAGTCGGCGCTCCGCTTCCCGCGCCTCTACGAGATCAAGCGCCCCAAATCGCGCGTGGACCAGGAGCTGATCGCCGACACGTTCCGCCCGTACCTCACGGCACGCGAGTGGAACACGATCCAGACCCCGACGCCGTGAGCCGGGCTCGGCTCGCAGCCAAGCTGCTCGCGTCACCTGCCCAGCTCGCCGCCGCTTCGCCGCAGCGCTCGCCTACCTGACCCATCCGCACAACCACAAGGAGCAGCCGTGACGACCACCGTTCCGAAGGAGCCGACCGTCGCCGCCCTTCACGACGTGTGGGCCCGCCTCGACGCCCTCCTCGCCGGCCTCGACGACGACGACTGGAAGCGTGCGACCAACCTGCCGGGGTGGAACATCCAGGCGATCGCCGCCCACATCATCGGCACCGAGTCGATGCTCCTCGGCAGGCCGGCGCCGGACCTCACGGTGCTGGAGGCGACACACCCCCACGTGCGCAACGACATCGGGAAGTTCAACGAGGCGTGGGTCGAGTCGCTCGCCGCGGAACCGCCAGCCGATGTCCTGGCCCGCTTCCGCGACGACGTCGCCAAGCGCAAGGAGATGCTGGCGGCGATCAGCGACGAGGAGTGGGACAAGGTCGGCTTCACGCCGGCCGGCCCGGACACGTACGGCCGCTTCATGCGCATCCGTGTGTTCGACCAGTGGCTGCACGAGCTCGACGTCCGCGACGCCATCGGCGAGCCCGGCGGTGACGGCGGCCCGGCTGCAGAGGTGGCACTCGATGAGATGGCGGCGGCGATGGGCTACGTCGTCGGGAAGAAGGCCGGCGCCCCGGCGGGGTCGCGGGTGCGGATCGAGCTCACCGGGTCGGCGGCGCGCACGGTCAACGTCGAGGTCGGTGAGCGGGCGGCCGTCGTCGACGAGTTGTCCGGGCCGCCGACGCTCACCGTCACGATGCCAGCCGGCGTGTTCGCCCGCCTCGGCGGCGGTCGCGCCGATCCCGACACGCTGCGCGATCAGATCACGATCGGGGAGGACAAGGAGCTGGGGGAGCGGCTGATCGCCAACATGGCCTACACGATCTGACGCTGACGCGTTTGTGCAGTGGTGGCCGGCCGGCCGAGGCCGGGCGCACAAACGCGGATGATCGGTACAGTGCGCGTCCATGGTGGTCGAGGGAGCGCGCTGATGGCCGAGGTGGGCATCGCCGGCGCCGGCTTCTCGGGCGCCGTGATCGGGCGGGAGCTGGCCGAGGCCGGGCACCGGGTCACGATCTGCGACACCCGCGACCACATCGCCGGCAACTGCCACACCGAGCGTGACGCGTCGAGCGACGTGATGGTCCACGTCTACGGCCCGCACATCTTCCACACCCAGTTCGAGCACGTGTGGGAGTACATCAACCGCTTCGGCGCCATGCGCCGCTACAACCACCGGGTCAAGGCGACATCGGGCGGGCGGGTGTACTCGCTGCCGGTCAACCTGCACACGATCAACCAGTTCTTCGGCACGACGATGAACCCGGGCGAAGCGGAGGCGTTCATCGCCGCCAAGGCCGAGCCGCGTGCCGAGATCGTGTCGTTCGAGGACCAGGGCCTGGCGTTCGTCGGGCGGGAGATCTACGACGCCTTCCTGTCCGGCTACACCCGCAAGCAGTGGGGCACCGACCCCGCCGACCTCCCGGCCAGCATCCTCCAGCGCCTGCCCCTGCGGTTCAACTACGAGGACAGCTACTTCAACCACCCCCACCAGGCGATCCCCGCCGAGGGCTACACGCCGATCGTCGCCGCCATCCTCGACCACCCCGGCATCGAGGTCCGGCTGTCCACCGAGCTGCGCCGGTCCGACCCGTTCGACCACGTCGTGTGGACCGGCCCGATCGACGCCTACTTCGGGTTCGAACACGGCCGCCTCGGCTACCGCACCCTCGACTTCCAGCGGGAGCTGCACGCGGGCGACTTCCAGGGCTGCCCGGTGATGAACTACTGCGACCCCGACGTGCCGTACACCCGGATCACCGAGCACAAGCACTTCGCTCCGTGGGAGACGCACGAGCGCACCGTGACCTACACCGAGTTCAGCCGCACCGCCGAGCCCGGCGACATCCCCTACTACCCGGTGCGGCTGGTGCGGGAGAAGGCGCAACTGCTGAAGTACGTCGGCCTCGCTCGCGCCGCGCCGAACGTGACCTTCGTCGGCCGCCTCGGCACCTATCGCTACCTCGACATGGACGTGACGATCAAGGAAGCCCTCGACGCCGCGGCGGTCATCCGAGGCGGCCTGGCGAGCGGCGAGCCGATCCCGGCCTTCGTCGTCGACCCGCTGGGCTGATGACGGCTTGGACGCCAGAGGCGTTGCGCGCCGAGGTCAACAGCCGCACCTGGTTCCACACAATCGACCTCGGCGACGGCGTCCTCACGCCCGGCCAGAAGGACACGCCCAGCGAGATCCGACACTTCCGGATCCCCGACGACCTGACCGGCAAGACGGTGCTCGACATCGGCGCCTACGACGGCTTCTACTCGTTCGAGGCCGAGCGCCGCGGCGCCGCCCGCGTCGTCGCCGCCGATCACTGGTCGTGGACGTGGCCGGGCTCGGACGCCCGGCGCAACTTCGACCTCGCTCGCGAGGTGTTGGGCAGCCACGTCGAACCCGTTGACGTGCGCGTCGAGGAACTGACCGCCGACCGCGTCGGCGGCACGTTCGACGTCGTCCTCTTCCTCGGCGTGCTGTACCACGCACCCGACCCGATCGGCTACCTGCGCAACGTGCGCAGCGTGACTGCCGGTATGGCGATCGTCGAGACAGTGACCGACCTGATGGACATTCCTGTGCCGGCCGCGGCGTATTACCCAGGCGACGTGTTCAACCACGATGGCAGCAACCACTTCGGCCCCAACCCCCTCGCCGTGGAAGGCATGCTGCGAGAGGTCGGCTTCAGCAGGGTGGTCGGCTTCCCGCCGTGGACGGTGAGCCGTGACTGGAATGTCGCGCGGGACCACAGAGCGAGGCGACCGTGGCGCTCGCTGCGGTCCCGGCTGCGGCGTCGCGTCCGGAGCGGTCGCGCGGTGTTCCACGCCTTCGCCTGACCCGCCCGTGGTCGTCAGGTGTCGCTCGAGACGGCCACGCCGGCCGACCGGGCCGGCCGTCGCCAGCCCCTCGTCGAGGGTCGCCAAGGGCACGCCCCGTCGTTCAGCGAGCGACAAGTAGGTCGCGTCGTACGCGCTCAGCCCGTGCCGGCGCCCGACCGCAAGGACGTCGTTGAGGTCGACAGCGTCGATGTCGACGCGGATCGGTAGACGTACGAGCAGTTCGATGAACCGCGTCGCTGTGCCTCGCTGAGGCGACGTCGTAGTTCTTCGGCCAGGAGCACGTTGGCGACCTCGAGTTGCCACAGGGTCGGGACGATCGCACCGTCCGTGCGCAACCGATCGAGGACCTCGTCCGCGAGCTCGGTCGTCTCGTCCTCGAAGCACCACGCCATCGTCACGGAGGACGAAGGTCCTCAGCGGCGTCCCTCCTCGATCATCGAACGCACCGATGATCGCCCCCGTTGCATGCCTTTGCGTGCCAATCGGAGTTGGTCGATCACTTCATCCGGGTTCGACGACCCGCCTGACGGCACGAGGCGAGCGACCTCGCGGCCGTGTCGGTGATGGTCACGGTGCATCCCGCTGCGACCTCATCGAGGAGTTGGGCCAGGTTGGTCTTCGCTTCATATGCACCGACCGTCGCGCGGGCTCAGACCAGTCGAAGACCAGTCGATTCCGACGGCGAATCGTGGCGACGCGAGCGGTTCGGCGTGTGCTTGAATGGCGGCCACCAGAGGAAGGAGGTGGTCCAACACAATGAGTGAATGTTCGTTCGGGACCCTGGAGGTGGTTGGCCACTAGGCCGGCAGGCTGGACCGCCTGGTGAATCCCACCAACTTCCGCCGACCGAGCCGCCGGACCTCGTCCCCCCGGCATCAGGGGCTCGTCGGTTTCCAGTCGATATGACGGGGAGGCGCCGCAGCGCCTCCCCGTCGTCGCGTACGGATCGGCTCACGGTGTCGCCAGTCGCACGGCGAGGAACCACGTCGACCGACTCACAGCGAACCGCCTATCGGCGCCGTACAGCACCGCACGCTGCTCGATCGCTGGCGAGGGAAGCGGCGGCGAGATCCAGTCGAGCCCCGCCGATCGAAGGTCGAAAGCCGCGAAGACGACAACGGACGCGGCGACGCTCTCCAGCACATCGGCGACGGCATCGGCCTCGCTCGAAGTTCCGTAGGCCTTGCGTGCGTTCGTCGCCGCGGGTGGCCAGTGTGCCCAGGCGTAGAAGAGGTTCTTGTCGGTCCCGGTGTTGAGCGCGGTAGCCCCACTGAACGGCACCATCGCGACGACGGCGAAGTCGTTGCCCGCGGGCAGGAAGAGCAGTCTGTCGCCCGGGTCGACGACGTTGTTCAGGTCCTGCAGCGGTCCGCGCTTGAAGGCGGCGACGTGGTCACCGCGAGAGCTCCCGACGCTCAGGAGACGTCCGTAGTCGGGCGCCGTCTCGGCCAGGGCAAGGAGTCCGAGGCCGATCGCGAGCACGGTGCGACCCCCGGCGGCGAGTCGCGAGACCGCGAGCGCGGCGCAGGAGAACAGCGCGAAGTCCGTGATCAAGATCCACCGGTAGCTCGCCCGCATGTCGCTGACACCGGGCAGGTGTGTGAGGACGAGGTTGGTCGGCAACGTGAGCGTCGCTGCCGACTCGGGCATCTCGTAGACGCTCGCTGGCTGGGCATCGCCGAGATCGAGGTCGTCGACCTTCAACGACGGTCCGAGAGCGAGGAACAAGCTGAGGCAAGCAGCGATCAGCAACGGGCGGACGATCGTCCGGCGGCTGTGCTGGATCGCCAACCACATCGCGAGGGCGATCAAGACGAAGCCGAGGTAGTTCGAGCGGTAGGCGTACTCGTCGCCCCACACGGTGCCCGTGACATGGATGAGTGAGCGGCCCACGCCAAGGAGCGATGCCCAACCGAGGTCCTGGGTGGGGAGGACGATCGTCGTGAGGTCCGCGCCCATCGAGCGGAAGAAGTTGATCGACGGACTGGCGCTGTAGCTGCCCGACGGGACATAGAGCAGGTAGGCCCCGGCCGCGACGATGACGCTCGCGGCGTACACGACAACGCCAAGGCGTCGCACCCGAAGTTCGGCTTCAGCCGTTCGGTACCACCACACCACGAGGCACGTCGACAGCAGCAGCACCTCGACAAAGGAGTAACCGTCGGTGAACACACTCGCGAGTGCGAGGGCCTGGAGTACAGCGAACGACTCGACAAGCTGCCCGCGCCCGGCGAGGTCAAGTCCCCACAGCAGCACGAGCAGGCCCGCCGGGAGCAGCAGGAAGCCGTTGAACGTGAAGGTGTAGCCGTTCAGCAGTATCACGCCGAGCGACGAGAAGTACCCAAACGACGCTCCCAGCGACGCCCACCATGTCGCGCCCCACCGCCGGAGGAGCATGATCATGGCAGTGAAGCCGGTCGTCACGCACCCAACGTCGACCAGCACATGCGCCGTCCAGCTGTCGATCCACGGCAGGTGGGCGAGCAGCACGGACAACGAAGTCGGAAGGAGTCCGGAGATCATCGGATGGCCGGCGGGGGCGCCAACCTGCGTGCATGAGTGTCCGAGCGCGGACCAGCCAAGTCGGCGCAAGCACTCGGTGGTGCCGGCACCGAGGTTGAGCTGGATAGGGGGCGGGCTCTGTCCCGGCAGGAGACCGTACAGACCCAGCAGCACGAGGAGCGCCGCTGTTGCCACACCTGCGTAGATCGCGACTCCGGCGTCCAACCTCGGTCGGACAAGGAGGCCAACGGGTCGGGACGTGGACTGGCGCGACGAGACCCGTTCGGCGAGATCGCTCATCTCTTCGCAGCGGGCCAGCCGGTTCCGGCCGTCACATCGACGACGTTAGCGGTCGGGCTTCGTCGAGTGCCGGTTCGCCGCCTGACCCGTGCCGCGAGCGATGGACAGCGTCCCGAGTGGCCATCGGAGCTACGTTCGTTTCGATGGAGCGGCCGGCCAAGTTCGAGCACGTGCGCTACCTTGGCGACAAGCGCACGCAGCTCGTCTACGACCTCGACGAGTGGACCGACCCGGCACCGATCGAGGACCTCCTCGCCGCCGAGACCGGCACGTGCTTCGGTCCTGACACGCTCGCCGAGGCCCGCAATCGCGGCTACACGCTCGCCGAGCCGGGCATCCACCGGATCCACCGCCGCCCCCGTGCCTGATCGGCGAGCCGTCGGGTGAACGGGACCTTCACGTCCAACGGCTACAGGTTGGCCCGCCACCTCGTCGCGCCATCGGGCCGTGACGAGCCGCGACCGGGGGTGATCCTGTGCCACGGGTTCCCGATCGGCCCGCTCGACGCCCGGCGCTCAGCAGGCACGTTCCCCCAGCTCATCGACCGCATCGCCCACGACCTTGGCTACGCGGCGATGACGTTCAACTTCCGCGGCACCGGCAGCAGCGAGGGCGACTTCTCGCTGCAGGGCTGGGTCGACGATCTGCGCCGGGCGATCGACTACCTGGTGCGGGAGACCAGGCCGACCGAGGTCGTGCTGCTGGGAACGAACACCGGCGGGTCGATCGCCATCTGCGTCGGCGCCGACGACCCGCGGGTGCGGGCATGTGCGCTGCTCAGCCCGCGGGCCGACTTCGACGACTGGGCCGAGCATCCGCGTCGGTTCCTGGAGCACGCACGCGAGATCGGCGCGGTGCGCACGCCGGGCTTCCCGGCGTCGGTCGACGAGTGGAGCAGAGCCTTCCGGCGTTTCCGGCCGACTGATGCCGCCCGGCGGTTCGCGCCGCGGCCGCTGCTCGTGATGCACGGCGATGACGACGAGAGCGTCCCCACCAGCGACGCCCGCCAGCTGGCGATGGCCCATGGCAACGCCGAGCTGAGCCTGTTCGTCGGCGCCGGCCACCGGTTGCGCCACGATCCCCGAGCGGTGGCCGTCCTGTTCGGCTGGCTCGACCGGGTCCGCAACCTTGCGGCGGCGTGATCAGCCGCCCGGGGCGACCACGTCGGGTTCGATCGGCGTCGGGTGGTGCTTGCGGCGGACCTGGCTGAACGCGGTGAGGATGACCTCGGCGATGAACGTCGTCAGCCGGTGAGCCAGTGAGGATGCGAGCACCGCGCCGGCGGGGACACCGGGCAGCGTGGCGTACAGGATCGCCTCTCGGATGCCGAGCCCGGACGGGATCGGCAGCACGAGGAACCCGATGACCCAGGCGACGGCGAACGCGCTCGTCGCCCCGAGGATCGGCGTGCCCGGGTCGAGGGCGTGGAGGATCACGCCGTAGCTGATCCCGAAGCACCCGATGTTGAGCACGCCCCATCCGAACGCCGTGGCGATCCACCGCGGCGGCGGGAGGTGGTCGACGTCTGGCACGTGGCGGGTGATCCGCCGGCCGATCCGCATCCCCAACGTGAGCACCGGTCGGGTGAGCACCAGCGGCGTCAGCAGGCCGAGCGGGGCCATCCAGCGGGCCCAGCCCGGTGCGCCGCTGAGGAACACCAGACCGGCGCCGATGACGAAGCCGGCTGCCGCTTGTGAGGCGGCGGAGACGATGAAGGCGATCGCCACCCGCTTGGCTGAGCGGTGGGCGGCGGCCGACAGCGTGATCTGGCCGGTGGCCTGGAACAGCCCGCCGCCGGGCAGGTACTTGCTGAGCTGAGAGACCCACAGCGCGTTGCTCACCGCCCGCCGGTCGCGCTTCTCGGCGCCGAGCAGGCTGATCCATGCTCGGGCGGCGAAGATGAGTGAGGCGATGCCGGTGGCGAGGGCGACGGCCATCGTCGCCACGCTCGGCAGCGTCTGGCCCTTGATGTCGTTGCGCAGCCCGATCACGGCGACCGTCATGCCGCCGAGCCCGAGCACGAGCAAGGCGACCCTGATGCGCGACTGGGTGACCCGGCCCTTGGCGAGCATCAGACCGACTTGGAATGCCAGCGGTAGGCCGTGTCGATGATCTCCGCCAGGCCCTGCGCGGCCCGCCAGCCGAGCACCTCCTCGCCCCGGCGGGGGTCGGCATAGGTCGCCGACGGATCTCCGGCGCGCCGCCCGACGATCTCGTGCGGCACCGACCGCCCGGCGACGGTCTCGGTGGCGTGGATCACGTCCATCACCGACGATCCGACCCCGGTGCCGAGGTTGACCGAGATGGACGTCTCGCCGGCAGGCAGACCGCCGGCGAGCAGGTCGAGCGCCTTCACGTGCGCATCGGCTAGGTCTTCGACGTGGATGTAGTCGCGGATCGCGGTGCCGTCGGGCGTCGGGTAGTCGTTGCCGAAGACCTTGACCGGCGGCGCGGCGCCGAGCACCGCCTTCATCACCAACGGGATCAGGTTGATCGAGAAGTCCCAGTCCTCGCCGATCGCTGCGTCGTGGCTGGCGCCGGCGGCGTTGAAGTAGCGCAAGCTCGCCGAGCGCAGGCCCTTGGTGACGCCGTACCAGTACAGGATCCGCTCGACCATCGCCTTGGTCTCGGCGTAGACGCTCTCCGGATGGATCGGTGCCGACTCGACCACGGGAACCTCGGCGGGCGTTCCGTAGACCGAACACGACGACGAGAACACGATCTCCCGCACGCTCGCGCGCATCGCTGCCTCGACCAGCCGGGCGGTGCCGTCGACGTTGTTGCGCCAGTACCTGCCCGGCGACTGCATCGACTCCCCGACGGACTTGTAGGCGGCGAAGTGGACAAGCGCCGAAACGTCATGATCGCGGCAGGTCCCCTCGACCAGCGCCTCGTCGCGGATGTCTCCCTCGACCAGCGACGCGCCGAGCAGGTCCTCGCGGCGACCCAGCTCGAGCGAGTCGAGCACGACGACCTCGCGCCCGGCGTTGCGGAGGGCGCGGACGGTGTGCGACCCGATGTATCCAGCGCCGCCGGTGACGAGGATGGTCATCTGTGACGATCCGGTTCCCGCACGGAGTACGAAGCTACCGCCGACGGCCTGCGCCGGCGGCGCTTTCCCCGCGCACCATCACCCGCCACCACAGGGCGCCCAGCTGGGCTGCCGAACGGGTGATCGCGGGCAGTCGGAAGAACTGTGATCGGCCGTAGGGACGGAAGTGGTGACTGACGGGGACCTCCGTGAACCGGGCCCCGGCGTCCTGAAACTTGCGCATCATCTCGACGCAGATCACCCCCGACGTCGAGCTCAGCGCCACTCGCCGCAGCAGGTCACCGCGGATCAGGCGGAAGTCACAATCGGTGTCGCGGACATGGAGGCGGAAAGCGAACCTCACGAGGTGGTGGTAGGCGCGCCCGATCACCTTGCGATAGGTGGAGTCCCCGCGCCCGACCTTGTAGCCCTGGACCACGTCGACCTCGCCGGACACCGCGTCGATGCAGCGGACGATCTCCGTGGCGTCGTACTGGGCGTCACCGTCGGTGTAGAAGACCCACTGCTTCGCCGCGGTCTCGAATCCGGTGCGCAGAGCGCCGCCATAGCCACGGTTGGTCGGGTGCACGACGACGCGCAGCTCCGGAACGTCCACCTGAAGCTCGCGCAGCACAGTGACGGACCCGTCGCTCGATCCGTCGTCCACGACGATGATCTCGAAGTCGGCGACGGTGGCGAGGAGTGCTCGACGGACGTCGCGCACCATCTTCGGGATCGCCAGCTCGTCGTTGTAGCACGGGAAGAACGCCGAGACCGCGGTCACCGCGGGGTTGCGCGGAATCACGGCTCGATCTCGCCGAGGGCAGCCGCCACCTCGTCGACCTCGTCGTCGGTCAACTCGGGAAAGCACGGCACCGAGACGCACTCGGCGGCCCAAGACTCGGCGCCAGGGCAGGGACTTGCGGCGAACGAGCGGTAGGCCGGCTGGTCGATGATCGTCAGTGGATAGTGCACAGCGGTGGTCACACCGCGGTCAGCCATCGCGGCGCGCGCCTCTGGGCGTCCGGCGAGGCGGGCCACGCACAGGTGGTACACGTGGTCGGGGTGATCGGCGTGCCAACGCAGGCCGGGCGCAGCGTTGCGATAGCAGGCGGCGATCCTCGCACGGCGGCTGTTGTCGTCACGGAGCCGCGGCAACTGCAGGCGAAGCCAAGTCGCTTCGAGCTCGCTCATCCGATGGTTCTGGCTGACGTCGACGTGGACGTACTGCTCCGTCAGGCCGTGGACGCGCAAACGACGAACGGAGGCCGCCAGGTCCGCATCCGCGGTGACCACGGCGCCTCCGTCACCGATGCCGCCGACGTTCTTCGTCGGGTAAAAGGAGTACGCCGCGGCGGTCCCCGTGACGTCGCGCAGCGCGCCGTGCGCCTGGGCGGCATCCTCGACGATCGGCAGTCCGGTGCCGAGGAACGGCCGCACATCTGCTGGCCGCCCGTACAGATGGACGAGCACGATCGCCCTCGTCCGCGACGTGATCGCGGCGCGGGTGGCGTCGGCGTCCAACGCGGCAGTGGTCGCATCGACATCAACGGGCACGGGCCGAGCACCGACGGCGGCGACGGCCGAGGCCGTCGGCACGGCAGTGAACGCCGGTACGACGACCTCGTCGCCGGGGCCGATGCCGAGCGCGGCGAAGATCAACTGGAGTGCGCTGGCGCCGCTGCCCACCGCCACCACCTGGTTGCGCCCGGGGATCGCGCCGGCGTGCAACGCGGTGTCGAGCTCGGACTCGAGAGCCTCGAGCTCCGGACCGAACAGCACCACACCCGAGCGGAGGACCCGTTGCGCTGCGTCAAGAAACGATCGCTCCAGGCGGCGGTACCGCCGGGTCAGGTCGACGACGGGGACCACGACCGGCCCACGTAATGGCGGACCGTCCGCTCGATGCCCTCGGCGAACGACACCTGGGGCTCCCAGCCGAGCAGCCGCTTGGCCTTGGCGAAGTCGCCCCGGAAGCTGCCGATGTCGATGCGCCGCAGCTCCTCGTCCCACGGCTCGGTACGTACGCCGCCGCGTCCGCCGGCGGCCCGCTGCGTCAGCTCGGCGATCTCGCGAAGAGTGAGCGCGTCGGGGTGTCCGAGGTTGAACGTTTCACCACCCGCGTCGCCCATCGTGGCGGCCAGCAGCAGGACGTCGACGACATCGTCGACGTACACGCAGTCCCGCTCCTGGCTGCCGTCGCCGAACAGGACGATGTCCTCGCCGAGCAGGGCGTGGCGCACGAACACCGGCAAGAAGCCGAGGCCCTCACGCTCCAGATGCTGGCGCGGCCCGTAGACGTTGGTGAGCCGGAGCACGACGACGTCGAGGTCGTACTGGCGTCCGTACAGGAGATGGATCTGCTCGCATGCCAGCTTGTCGATGCCGTTGACGTCGACCGGCGACGTCGGGTGCTCCTCGTCGACCGGGAGATACCGCGGGCGGCCGTACACCTGGCGGGTCGACGTCAGCACGACGGTCGTGCCGGGGCGCGTCGCCGCAGCAGCTCGAGGAAGCCGATGTGGCTACGGACGTTGAGGTCGAGGTCGCGCATCGGCCACTGCATCGACGCGTAGTGGCTGACCTGGCCGGCGATGTTGAAGACGACGTCCGCCCCGGCCAACGCGTCGCCGACGTCGTCGGTGCCGATGTCGGCGATCATGACCTCGACGTCGGCACCGGGCGGAAGGTCGGCGAGGTTGGCGACATCGCCACCGTGCTCGGGCACGAGCGCGTCGATGACGACCACCGACGCGCCCTCGCCCACCAAGCGATGCACGACGTTGGAACCGATGAACCCGAGCCCGCCGGTGACGACGCAGCGCGCGCCGGCCAGCGATAGGCGCATTGGCGCGGCGGGACGATCTTGTACTGCCTCCATGGGTGAAGCGGCAACTGTAGTGGGACTCGGACGTGGTGACCCTCGCAGGCTCAGGGCAGCCACGTGCGGGCGACGATCAGCCACGACAGCGCGACCAGACCGACGCCGCACGCGACGATGCCGACCACTACCGCGCCTTTGCCTCGCGCCGTCAACACGTCGGCGACGGCGAAGGGCAGCGGGAACGCCAGCACGGCGTAGCGGGCCAGCCCCACGGTGCCCAGAACGAGCGAGGGCAGGACCCCGAGCATGACGACCGCGATCCATGCAGGGGGCTGGCGGCGGAGGCGCATCGCGAAGGGCACGATGAAGGCGAGCGCCCAGAGCACATGGAAGAGCGCCGGTCGATGGAAGTCGGTGAGCGGATCGCTGATCAGGTCGACAATCGTGATTTCGGGCCACGCCGCCTTGGCGGTGTAGAAGACGAACGGGTCGCCGGTCATCCACCACAGGTACGTGGACCAGGCGAGCAAGAACGCCAGCGGCGGGGTGACCACGGCCACCAACGCTCGCCCGCCCCCTCGCGCGCTCCAGACGGTGATCACGACCGCGACCAGGGCGATCCACCCGTTGGGTCGCGCCGCGGTGGCGACCGCGGCGGCGAGCCCGGCTGCCCACCACCGCCGGTCCTCGGCGAGCACGAGGGCCCACACGAGGCCAGCCAGGTAAAGGCTGTCGGAGTAGCCCATCACCATCGTGACGGCGCCCGGCGCGAGGGCGATGAACCAGGTCGCCGACGGTGCGGCCCGTTCCGGCAGGTGACGGACAGCCAACCGATGGGCGCCGGCGATCGCGACCAGCGCAGCGACCCAGGAGATTCCGATGAACGTCGGCAGCTGCGGTGCACCGAGCTTGAGCAGGCCGCCGGCGATACCCGGGTAGAGCGGGAAGAACGGGTAGGCGGTGCCGATGCCGGGTCGGTAGTCGCCTTGGTACCACTGCAAGGCGATGATGCGGAACCACTGTCCGTCGAGCGCGAGGAGGCGGTAGGGATGGAGCCCTCGTGGCTCGCCCGGCAAGGCCGGCCATGACATCGCGCCGAGGACGAGGAGGCGCGAGACGATCCACGGCAACACGACAGCGCGCCATGGGAAGTACGTCACGACCCGCGCCTTCACACTGCCGCCGAGGGGTTCGGCCCTAGCGTGCGTCGCCGTGGCGGTCAGCTCGGTCGCCACGCTCGGGAGACTAGGGGATTGCTGGTCGTGGAGCTTGACGAGTACCGCCGCATGTCGGAGGTGGAGGACCGTCACTGGTGGTATCGCTCGACGCGTGTCCTTCTGCAGCAGCTGCTCCGAGACCGCCTCTGCCCGGGTGGCCGGTTCCTCGATCTCGGCTGCGGGACCGGCGCCACCGGCGCATGGCTGGCTGAGGTCGGAGAGCTCGTCTCAGCCGATCGCGAGATGTTCGCCTTGACACTGAACCGCGAGCATCACCCCGGCGCCGTTTGCGTGAACCTCGATGCACCCATGCTGCCCTTCGCCGACGGCTCGTTCAACGCGATCGTCTGCGTGACGATGCTGTACCACCGGGCGATCGAGTCGCCTGGCGTCGTCGTCCGGGAGATGGCCCGGCTCGTCGTTCCCGGTGGCCTGGTCTGTCTCTTCGAGCCCGGCGTGCGCCGACTGTGGCGGGCCCACGATCGCGAGACCCATGCAGCTCGACGCTTCGCCAGGCGTGACCTCGTCGATCTGCTCCTGGGCGCTGATTTGGACGTGGTCCTGGCGACCGGAGCGTACTCGTTCCTCGTTCCAGGCGCGGCGGCGAAGACCCTGCTGGAGCGGCGGGGGTCGACGAGCGACCTCGATCGCAACGCGTCCGGCCTCCGTGGCGCGCTCCCGGCCCTTGCCGCAGCCGAGCGCCGCCTCGTGCGCCATGTGTCGCTCCCGACGGGGCTGTCCGTGGTCGCGATCGGCCAGCGACGCTCATGGTGAAACCAGCCACCATCACTTGCGCACGAAATGGCTACGAACTTGAGCCGCTCTCGAACACCACGTCGATGTGGTCAACTCCACTCTCCTCGAAAGCTCGGAGGATCGGTTCAGCATCCTTGACCGATGTCCCCAAGGTGCCATCAGAGTTCAGCAAGGCAGCGGTGTATCCAAGTTCGAACAGAAAGTTCAGGTACGTCACGCCCGACGCCCCCGAAACCACTTGCAGGGCAGGTGGAGAGAACTCCGAGACGATGGTCGGCCGAAACCGATCCAGGTGTGCGCGCAATCCTGACAGTGCCTTGAACTCACCGCCCTCCACATCAACTTTCACGAGATCGAGCCGGTCGACCTGGAGGGCATCATCGAGTGGTACGCCCTGCACCACCTCGACATGAAGATCGTGTGAGGCGAGCGGTTGCGTGATTCCGTTGGTACCACTGACTCCGAATGCGAGCAGTTGCCAGGTCGATGATGCAGCCACGTTCAGCACGTGGACATTCGTCAGCTCATTCGCACAGATGCTAGTGCGTAATGCGACGACGTTTCGACTTGACGGCTCAACGGCGATCACTTGGCCATCTTCGACAATCGCCGCGGCTAGTAGCGAGAAATGGCCGAGGTTCGCCCCGATGTCCACAAACGTGTGCCCGGGGTGTAGGCGGGACGTAACGAACGCTGTCACATCGGGTTCATATGGACCTGCGCGCAGCATCGCGCTGATACCCGCGTCATCCGCATATACGTAGACCTTCCGACCGTCGATCTCGGCAAGTTCGAGATCATTCTTCACGAGCTCGGCGTGACCGAGCTTGAACTCGAGGGACGTAAGGAACGCAGTCACGACTTGGTCGATCGGCATACCGGCGTGCGACGAGTGACCGATCCACTCAGCGGGTGATGGTTTGCGCCGGAGGAGGAGGCGAAAGCAAGCCCAAATATCCTCGGGTGTGGTGAGCTTAGCATCAACGAGGCGCTTTGGATCGGCCGCGAACAACTCGGTGAACTGGGTAAGTGCGTCCAATCGGGCTTGCAGCTCGGACCCGACCTTCTCGACGTTTCTCACATTCTCGTGCGAAACGTGATTCATCCTTTCGAGTTCTTGCGCCATCCGTGCGAGCGACGCCTGTAATGCCTCGTTCGACCGACGTCGGAACGTGAGGGCATCTCGAACCCGATCGAACACGTCGTCAACGTAGCGCATGCCCTCGATCGATTGATCGTCCTGTCGCCGGACGACGTCGTGTGCGAGCAGCTGGCGTTTGGCCGCCTCGTGACCGCTGACCAATCGTCTCCCGGCGCAGCCACAGGGATCCGCCCGTGTTGTCGAGGAAGCGCGGGATCCGTTGGGTGAGCAGTTCTCGCTCCCGCTCACCGACGTAGTCGTTGAAGAGGAGGATCTCCCAGTTCGCATTGTCGGTGAGGAACGCCCGCACCAGGTAGCACTCGCTCCACAGGCGACCTTCCTCGACCCACTCGCGTGACTGCTCGAACGGCCAGAACATGTCGTGGATGTGGACGATGACCCCCGGCTCGAGGGCTGGAAGGAGCTCGAACATGATCCGGCACACGTCGCTGCCGGGTCCGACGACATGTGTGGAGTCGATGAACAGCAGGTCGCCCGCCTTCAGCGTGCGGACGAGGTCGACGTCGACGTCCTGTGCTCGTGCCTCGATGATCGTGCACCTCGCCTCGTCACCCGACCGCATCAGGCTGCGCAGCAGCTCGGCGTGCGGCTCGACGAAGGTGATCTCTGTGGCCGGCAGGTGCCGCTCGACCGTGTCGAGCATCAGCGCCGATGACCACCCGGAGCCAATCTCGACGATGCGCGTCGGCCGGTACAGCCGCAACATCCCGTGCAGTATCGTGGCGTCACCAATGCCGTAGGCGACGTTGTCAGCGTGGTAGCGGCGTTCCGGCGCAGCGCGATCGGACAGATCCTCGCCACCGAGCACTTCGGCGATGCGCACGATGTGCTCGCGTTGGACCTCGTCGTTGGTGTCGATCCCGGGTAACGCAGCCGACGGCCGCCAGATGCGGTCGGCGTCCCGAGCGAGGTCGTCGAGCCTCGGGATCGGCGAGTAGAAGTGCCCCGGCCCGGCGAAGCGCAGGAACGGTGCCCATAGCGGGACATCACCGGTGAGTCGGTCACGAATGCCGTTTGCCTCGAGCGGTTCGGCGAACGATGCGAGGTCCTCGAGCCGCGCAAGGTGAGCCTGGCGCTGCGCCCGGCGGCGGTACTGCGGCGTCCGTCGGAGCGCGGCCTTCAGAGGCGCAGGGAGGTACGCCCGAAGCGCTCTCATGCCGCCACGTTGCCCAGTGCGGCGCGGCACGACGTGGATCCGGGCAGGTCCCGCGGCACGGTGTCACCGTAGCGAGCCAACCGGACCGGGACGGGCCGCCGGTGGCGCCTACCGCCGATGTCACGGCGACCGCGACGCTCGGGGGATCAGGCGAACGTGGCTCCGTAGAGCCAGCCGTCGAACCCGATCGCGAAGACCTGCGTCCCGCTGGCGCCGGGGTTGGAGATGAACCCGCCGCCGAGCCCGACCCATGGGGACCATCCGGCGCTGGTCAGCGTGCGCTGGTACATGGCGTCGTCTCCGCCCACGACGAAGACGTCGACGCCGCCGTTGGGATCAGTCGACGCGGCGGGTGCCGAGAGGGCGAAGCCGCCGAGCGACTGCCAGCCAGTCCACGACTGCGCCTGGATGCGGGCCTGCCAGATGGCGCCGTCGAACCCCACGGCGAACACGTAGCCGGCGTCGAACAGGAAGGAGCTGGCGGGGTACGAGAGGAACCCGCCGCCCAGCGACTGCCACGGCGCCCAGGCGCCGCTCGTCATCCGGCGCGACCACATGGCGTAGTCGAGACCGCGGCCGAGCACGTACATGCTCGTGCCGTCGGTCGTCACGTCGAGATCTGACGTGATGTATCCGCCGAGGCTGATCCAGCCGGAGGCGAGGGTGCGGTACCACACCGCTCCATCCAGGCCGACGGCGAAGACATAGGTGACGCCGCCGAATCGCACGGCCTTCGGGCTCGACAGGAACCCGCCTCCAAGGGAGCTCCAGCCCGCGACGCTCGTTCGATACCACATGGCATCGTCGAGTCCGACGCCGAACAACTCAGCAATCGCCGGTTGCGGCTCATTGAGGGCCACCGTGTAGACGACCGAACTGTTGAACAGCCCGCCGACGTAGATCGGGCCCGACCAGACGCCGTTCGTGCGCAGGTGGACGTACGGTGCGCCGTCGACGTCCATCTGGACGAGCCGGTCACCGCTTGGGAGGACCTCAGGTGTGGACTCCAGGTAGGGGCCGCCGAGCGGGAACCAGCCCCCTGCCAACGCCTCGCTGTGCGACTGTGCCGGAGCAGTCGGCGGCTGCGTCGCAGCCATGGCCGTCGTCCCGACTCCGATCCCCAGCGCCGTCGCGATCAGCGCGGTTGATGCCGTACGTGCCCCACCCCACATCGGACGGCTCCTCCCTCATGAAGTCCAACGGCGGATCATATGGGGTCCGAGCCACGCGGAACGCACGACGACGTGCGCCTCGCTTCCCAGCGATCGTCGGCTACCGCCAGCCGTGGTCGTACGCGAGATGCCACAGCTGATTGTCGAGGCCCCGAACGAAGACGTCGAGCCGCTGTTCCGCCCAGCTCGCCACGGCTGGTGCGGACGACAACCCGCCGCCCAACCGCTCCCACGACGCCCATGCCCCGTCGTACCCGCGGTGCCACAGCTGGCCGTCGAGTCCGCGGACGAAGACGTCCAGGCGACCTGACGCCCAGCTCTCCGCTGCGGGTGCGGAGGTCAGCCCGCCTCCCAGCGGCTCCCATGACGCCCATCCGCCCTCGTACCCGCGGTGCCACAGCTGGCCGTCGAGTCCGCGGGCGAAAACGTCGAGTCGGCCCGGTCCCCAGCTCGCTGCTGCGGGTGCGGAGGTCAGCCCGCCTCCCAGCGGCTCCCACGGCCCCCACGCGCCGTTGTACCCGCGGTGCCAGAGCTGATTGTCGAGTCCGCGGATGAAGACGTCGAGTCGACCGGACGCCCAGCTCGCTACCGCAGGTGCGGACGTGAACCCGCCGCCCAATGGCTCCCACGGCCCCCACGCGCCGTTGTACCCGCGGTGCCAGAGTTGGCCGTCGAGTCCGCGGATGAAGACGTCGAGTCGACCGGTCCCCCAGCTTGCCACGGCGGGTGCCGATGTCAGCCCGCCTCCCAGCGCCTCCCATGACGCCCATCCGCCCTCGTACCCGCGATGCCAGAGTTGGCCATCGAGGCCGCGGGCGAAGACGTCGAGTCGCCCCAGCCCCCAGCTCGCGGCGCCAGGCGCGTCGGTGAGGGCGCCTCCCAGCTGCTGCCAGCTGAGAGGCGCGCCCGTCACCCGGTGCAGCTGCCCGCCGCCGGCATAGGTCGTGTAGAAGAGCGAGTAGGTGCCTCCGACGAGGAAGAACTCGACGTCTGTCGTCGACTGCAGGCCGGTGGCGAGCAACATCGGCGGTAGGCCTGACGTGCCCGGCGGGGCGAGGTACATCTGCCCGCATCCGAAGTCGACCCAGATGTATGAGCCGTCGAAGCCGGGCCAGGCGCCAGGAGGTACGAACGCTCCGCCGGTCTCGACGGTGCAGCCGGTCGAGTGGTTGTAATACAGGACCGGATCGATCCTGGGTGTCCGGCACGGCGAGGTGCTTGAGTGCGGGTCTGGCCCCTCGCGGCACGGCCAGCCGTAGTGTCCACCAGCCACGGCCTCGTCCACTTCTTCCCACGTCAGCGCGCCGACGTCGTTGATCCTGAACTTGGCTCCGGGAGCAGATACGTCGAACCCGAGTCGGAAGGGGTTGCGGAGCCCGTCGGCCCAGATCTCACCGCACACTTTGGAGGCGCCTGGCGGACCCCAGGCGGTCCGACACGGCGTCGCGCCGTTGGGATTGCCGACTGGGATCGAGCCGTCGAGGTTGATCCGCAGGATCTTCCCGTTCGGCAAGCTGAGATCGGACGGGTTGGACCCAGGGCTGCCCGCGCCGCCGTCTCCGACGGTCACGAACAACGTGCCGTCGTTCGCGACTCGCACCTCGCCACCGTTGTGGTTCCCGCCCCACTCCGGCATGTTGTCCAGCAGGACGACCTCGGAGTTTGCGTCGACGGACGATCCGCTCATCGTGAAGCGCGACACCCGGTTCTTCGCACCACCCGGATTCGCGCCAGTCAGGGTGCAACTGCCGATGCGCGCCGTGTAATACACGTAGATGTGCCCACTTGTGGCGAACTGCGGATCGGGCGTGACGCCGAGCAAGCCCTCCTCACCGTTGCTGCACACCCTCGACAGCGCGGCGAGGTCGATCGCCACCGAGGCGGCGCCGTTGCTGGCGACCACCCAGAGCTTGCCTTCCTGGCTGGTCACCAACATGCGCCCATCGGGCAAGGCGGCCACGGCTGTGGGCGACCCGAGGCCGCTGGCGATGGTGACGTCGTTCAGACCACCCGGGAAGCTCGCCGCAGCAACCCGCGAGGCGCCGATGGCTGGCAGAAGGCCGGTGACGGCGGCCGCCGTCACGAGGCCGGCAAGAAGGCGACGCATGGGCGGCGGGCTTCCTTTCGCGTGCTGAGCCGGTTCACGTCCTCATACGTGAAGCACGACCATTCGGATTGCGTGTTTCGCGCCGTGCTCACGTGGCCGTCCGGCAGGAGTGGCGGCGTGGTAGACCGAGCGGGCACCGGCGCCAGACCATCCTGGCAGGTCCCGGTACCCCAGCAGGAGGATCATGGGCAGTGCGTGGGCGTCGATGGTGGAGCGGATCAAGGCGCGATTCGCTCGACGATCTGCCGAGCCTGCCCGACCGATGCCGACGGCCGCTGCGCCAGCACCCGTCCGCGACGCCGACCTCGCGCGGGTCGGCGACACGTGGGAGCAGCTCGCGCAGATCGATCCGTTGTGGGCGGTGCTCAGTGAGCCGGAGAAGAAGGGCCGGCGCTGGGCGGTCGACGACTTCCTCGCCACGGGTGAAGCCGAGATCGCCGACCTGCTCTTCGACCTCGGGCGGCTCGGCTCCACGGCTCGGGGCCACGCCGTCGACTTCGGGTGCGGAGCGGGTCGCTTGTCGATTGCGCTCGCCGGCCGATTCGAGCAGGTGACCGCGATCGACATCTCACCAACGATGCTCGCAACTGCGCAACGCCTGGCCGGCGGTGCGTCGAACATCGAGTTCGTGCACAACACACGGCCTGATCTGGCGTTCCTGCCGGATGCCAGCGTCGACGTGGTCTACTCCAACATCGTCCTACAACACATGGATAACCACCTCGCTCGCGGCTATGTGCGGGAGTTCGTGCGCCTGCTCCGCCCCGGCGGCTTCGTCGCGTTCCAGATCCCGTCGCACCTTCGCGACGACTTCTTGCCGAACGCCAACAACCTGACCCGGCTCCCAGCCGCGGCGTTCCTCGCAAGCATCGAACTCGCAGGCGTGCCGACATCGTTGGGAGCCGGGGAGACTGGCCGCGTCACGGTCACCGTCATCAATGCCAGCGACGTCGAGTGGGAGCAGGATCTCACCAATCAGATCAACGTGGGCAACCACTGGCGATCAGTCGATGGGGCGACCCATGTCCACGACGACGGTCGGGCTCGTGCGCCTGGGCGGGTGCCGCCAGGTGGCAGATTCCAGGTCGAACTCACGATTCGCGCGCCCATGGAAGCAGGTCGATACGTGCTCGAAGTCGACGTTGTGCAGGAGAACGTGGCGTGGTTCGCCGTGCACGGGTCGGCGGTGCCTGAGACGTACATCGAGGTCACCGTTCCAGTCGGAGCGGACTTACCGCTGCGGGAAGTTGACGTCGCTGCGCCCTTTGAACGGGACTACCCGGTGTTCATGATGCAGGGCATCCCGCGGCAGGACGTGGAGGCGCTGTTGGGTGAGGCGGGAGCCGA
This sequence comes from uncultured Acidimicrobiia bacterium, assembly GCA_963841465.1. Taxonomy (GTDB): domain Bacteria; phylum Actinomycetota; class Acidimicrobiia; order Acidimicrobiales; family Ilumatobacteraceae; genus JALZMG01. The sequence continues at coordinate 1,065,330 of CAWJCQ010000003.1, forward strand.
CGTGCTTGACGTGAAGGAGCACGTCACGGAGTGGTTCTCGTATCGCTACATCGCCCGCCGCCGACCCGCGCCGTCGGCCTGACCCCTCCGCCCTCGCTCCGGGCGCCGGCGGTAGCCTCGCTCCGTCATGTCGGTCTCGGTTTCGGTCCAGGGGCTCTCGAAGCGGTTCCGGATCTTCCACGAACGCAATCAGTACCTGAAGACGTCGTTGCTCCAGTGGAAGCGGGCCAGGTGGGAGGAGTTCTGGGCTCTGCGTGACGTTTCGTTCGAGGTGAGCGAGGGCGAGGCGTTCGGCGTCGTCGGGCACAACGGCAGCGGCAAGTCGACGATGCTCAAGTGCCTCGCCGGCATCCTGCGGCCGGACGAGGGCGGCGTTCACGTCGAGGGCTCGATGTCCGCCCTGCTCGAGCTCGGGGCCGGCTTCCATTCCGATCTGTCTGGCCGCGAGAACGTGTTCCTCAACGGCGCCATCCTCGGCATGCCGCGCAAGGAGCTGATTCGCCGATTCGACGACATCGTCGCCTTCGCCGGGCTCGAGCAGTTCATCGACCAGCCGGTTCGCAACTACTCGACCGGGATGACGGTCCGGCTCGGGTTCGCCGTCGCGATCAACGTCGACCCCGACGTGTTGATCATCGACGAGGTGCTCGCCGTCGGTGACGCCGAGTTCCAGGCCCGCTGTCGCGACAAGATGATCGATTTCAGGGCCGCTGGCAAGACCATCGTGCTGGTCACCCACGGGCTGTCCGACGTGCTGGGGATGTGCGACCGGGCCCTCTGGCTCGATCACGGCCGGACGCGGGCGCTCGGCGATCCGAGCGACATCGTCGACGAGTACACCGGGGTGGCGCGGGAGGGGCGCAAGGCCGAACAGGCCGACGGGACGCGATGGGGTTCGGGTGAGGTGCGCATCAACTCCATGGAGCTGGTCGGTGGCGACGGCCGACCGGTCGCCTTCGGCCGAACCGGCGAGCCGTTGACGTTTCGGCTGCACTACACGTGTTACCAGCCGCTCGAGAACGTGATCGTAGGAATCGGCCTCGACCATCAGAACGGCCAGCACATTTCAGGTACCAACACCCGACGCCACGGCCGCACGATCCCCGGGCTCGACGGAACCGGGCACATCGACTACCACATCCCGTCGCTGACGCTGCTCGAAGGAACGTACGAGCTGACCGCGGCGATCCAGGACTGGACCGAGTCGCATGACTACGACTACTGGCAGAAGGGACTCAAGTTCGACGTGCTGCCGAGCACCGTTCAGGAGGAGGGGTACATCAGTCTGTCGGGGACGTGGCGGCTCGAAGATGCCGTCGAGCAGGTGCCGGAGCGATTGCGCAGTGTCAACAGTCGCTGAGCTCACCAGGAGCCACGAGCTCCTGTGGAACCTGACACTGCGCGAGCTGCGCACCCGATACAAGCGCAGCGTGCTCGGCTGGACGTGGTCGCTGCTCAACCCTTTGGCCACGATGCTCATCTACTCGTTCGTCTTCGTCACCCTTCTGGCGTCGACTGCGCCGGTGGGCAACCCGAGCGGCCTGCAGGCGTATGGCCTCTTCATCCTCTGCGCGATCCTGCCGTGGAACTACATGGCGATCGGCGTGGGCACGTCGATGGGAACGGTGCTCGGCAATGGTGCGCTCGTCAAGAAGGTCGCGTTCCCGCGCGAGCACCTCGTGCTGGCGAGCGTGGCGGCGTCGTTGATCACGTTGTTCATCGAGCTCGGCGTGCTGTCGGTAGTGCTCGTCTTCTGGGGGAACGTCGCCATCATGTACATCCCCGGCGTTGTCGTCGCCGCAGCGTTGCTCACGTTGTTCGTCACCGGTATGAGCCTGCTCCTGTCGGCGGCCAACGTCTTCTTCCGCGATCTCAACCACCTCTGGAACATCTTGCTGCAGATGTGGTTCTTCCTGACCCCCGTCGTCTACCCACCCGAGCTTGTCGAGGGAAAGCTCCCCACTTGGGCTTTCCGGGTCTACGAGCACCTGCCGATGGCGGTGGCCGTGCGTCTGTTCCGGACGCTGTTGTACGACCTGCGCTATCCGGGCATCCAGCAGTACGCGTACCTGCTCGGTTGGGGCCTGGTCGCGCTGTGGGTCGGGTGGTCCGTCTTCAAGAAGCTGGCACCCAGGTTCCCCGAGGAGCTCTAACCCGTTGATCCGCCGCGCCACTGGATCTGCGACGCCGCGCAAGCCGCCGCTGCTGCGCTTGCTGTATCGGGTGCGCGACGTGCGTTCCGGCGCACTATTCGAGGCCCTCGACACCTACTGCAAAGGTGACGTGCTCGATGTCGGCGGTTGGGACTTCGTGGAGACGGCGAAGCGTCGAGGCGTCCCATTCACCCGCTGGGTGACGCTGGAGCGGGATCCAACCCGGCTGCCGGACGTCGAGGGCGCCGACGTGGACCTGGTCTACGGCGACGGGTGCCAGCTTGGCATCGCCGGTGACCGCTTCGACACGGTGCTCAACGTCCAGGTGCTCGAGCACGTGTTCGAGCCGATCAAGATGGTCGAGGAGGTCGCCAGGGTGATGAGGCCAGGCGGCCACGGCATCTTCCTGATCCCGACGACCTCCACAATGCACTTGGCGCCGCACTTCCACGGCAACTTCTCCCGATTCTGGATCCGCGCGGCGATGGAGCGCGCGGGTCTCGAGATCGTCGAGCTGCGCGCGCTCGGCGGGATCTGGTCGTCGGCCGCCTCGCACCACGTTTACTTCTTCCTCCAGGCCCGCCGCTTCGAGGGCATGTCGGATCCCGAGATCGCGCGGCCGCGAGCCTTCAAGTTCCTGTTCCCGTTCCAGGCGCTCTACGCGATCGTGAGCATTCCGATCTGCATGCTGCTGTCGATCGGCGATCTGCAGGAGGAGCCGAACAACCATCTCGTCGTCGTGCGCAAGCCCTGAGCGCTCAGCGCGGGCACGGCGGCAGCGAGATCCAGTATTGATCAGTTCCTTGGCTCTCGGCGTCGCACGAGCTCGGCTGCAGCTCGAGGACGCCAACTGACACCGACGAGCCCGCGTACGTCGGTCGGGAGCCGACCGCGTGGACGATGTGGACGACTGCGCCCAGGGCGGCGACCGCATCGTCGCGCTCGCCGTCCGAGGGAGCGATCACAATGACGAAGCGCGGCGTCCTCGCCCGGAGTTGGTCGATCGAACGCCGATCGAGCTCGGGCATCGTCGCTGAGGTGCCGGTGTGGAGGGCGTTCGCCAGCCACAGGTACGTCGATCCCATCAGGTTGGACAGCTCGTCGTTGCCGTACCAGAACGCCACGGTTCCCTGGCGCGAGCGCCAGGTCGGCACGAGATCCACGAAGCGCGAGGCGAGACCGTAGTTGTCGAGCATCTGGGTGTCGGCATTGAACATCGAGGTGTCGTAGTACGGCTCCCGCCGATACGGCTGACCCACAGCGAGCGGCACGTCCGCTGGCGCAAGGAATGGGATCGCGATCGGCGCCGCAGCCAGCGCTGCGATGAGGACCACGGCCGGCACCGTGCGGTGCCGTGCGAGCAGGGCGAGTCCGACGATCGACGCGACCAGCAGCGGGATCAGCGGCAGGGTCCACAGCTCGACACGGCCGCGAAGGGCGTACAGCCCGAACGGCACGAGCAGGGCGACAAGCGCGGCCATCGTCCCGAGCCGGTCGGCGCCCGGTCGAGCGTCGAGGACTCTTCGGAACGTGAGCATCAGCACGATGATCGTGGGACCGATGTAGTACGACGTGTAGAAGTACGTCTCGAGCAGGTACCCCTCCAGGACGAACTCCTGCACGACGTAGACGGCGCTGGCGCTGGCGAGCATCGAGACCGCGGCGACCTCGATCCACGTCGGCCGACTCCGGCACACTGCCAGCACCGCGGCGAGTCCGACGATCGCCACCAGCGGCAGGAATAGGTACGGCCGGAACAGCAGCCACTCGCGGTTTGGCGCCCGGTCCAGCGTCACCACGTCGGCCAGGCGCCGCGCCGCGTCGATGCTCGCCCCGACCACATCTCCATCGCCGAATCGGACTCGGTAGTAAACGGAACCGACTGCGGTGGTGAGCACAATCGCAGCGACGACGACGAGTCCCTCCAGCATGCCCAGCCGACGAACGCACACGACGCGGACGACGAGCCAGGCGCCGAGCGCCACGCCGAGCGGCACGGCCATGAACAGATTGGCATTGAGGGTGAGACCGACCAGGAGACCACCCCCCGCGCAGGCGATGACTCGGCTCCGGATGGTGCCAGGGAGGAGGAAGAGAGCGAAGGCCGCAGCGATGTAGGGGACGCCCACCGAATCGGAGTAGATCGTCATGACGGCCCGTTGGGTTACCGGGCTGAGCACGAACATCGCGCCGCCGAGGAGCGCCAGCGATCGGCGACCGAGACTATCCGACCAGAGCTTCCACACGACGAGCACGCCAGTGATCAGCGCCCATCGGAGCAGGAAGTAGCCGAGAATCGGCCCGGCGAGCCAGACCAGCGCCTCCGATGGCGCGAGGAGCCCGAATCGCACGGCGTAGTACGGGAGGCCGTACCGCTCGATCAGGTCGTCGGCTCGGAAGATGTAGCCGGCGTAGATGAACGGATCGACCCCGCTCTGCCGGTAGAAGGGCTCGAGCCGATACAGCCAAAGCACCACCGGCGGCGCGGCGATGCAGGCGAGGAATGGCCAGACGCTGCCGGCCGTCGGCCGTTCGATGCGCGGTGGAGTGTCATTGCTGTCCGCCGTGGGTCGGTCGGCCACGGCAGTCAGCACGTCGGCGAGGCCGGGATCAGCCGCGCGGGGTGCTCTCGGTGACGAAGTGCGTGTACGGGAACTTGTACACGTGGTCCCAGACCTCGGTCTTCTGCACGTCGAAGGAACCAGCGATCAGTCGGAGGTAGTCGGCGGGGTGGCGCACGAACTTGCCCCTGTCGAGCGCCATCAACACGCGTGCCAGGGAGCGCTGGCCGGGCTCGAAACAGGGATCCATCGTCACCAGCCGGCCGCCGGAGCGGACGAGCCCAGCGGCAGCGTCGAGCGCGCTCTCGATCGTCCCGTCATCGAGGTGGTGGAGCACCCCGATGCACACCACGATGTCCACCGGCTCCAGGCCGAGCGTCGCCAGCTCGCCGACGTCGGCGCAGAGGAAGGTGGCGTGGTCGTCGGCGTGGAGCTGGCGGGCGCCCTCGATGTAGCTGGCGTTGTTGTCGACCCCGACGTACACGACCTCGGGGACGAACGCGCGCAACCGTCCATTGCCACATCCGAAGTCGAGCAGCCGGGTGCCGGGCACCGGGCGCACGACCTCGTCGACGAGGTGGCGCATCTCGCTCTCGGCACCGATCAACCGCCGCGAGGCCTCGTACAGCTTCGAGGAGGCGAGCGTCTTCTCGAGGAGCTTCACGGGCCAGGAGTGTAGGGGCGGGCACCCAGGCCGCCAGCGATGTCCTCGACCGGGTGGACGAGGATGGTCGTGTTGCCGGCCTGGAGCGAGCGCATCGCGGAGAGCCAGGTGACCCGGATGCCGTGCTCGATCGTGCGGTTTGGGACCGTCTCATCCAGGTAGGTCGCGACACGCGACCGGAACCGAAGGGCAGCCGGCTGCTCGGCGTCACCCGGCCGAGAGCCGAGGAGGATCCGCGTCGGCGCTCGGCTGATCGCGCGCACGCGGGCGATGACCTGGCCGAGGGTGATGGAGCGCCCGCTGACGAGCAGCTTGGTCGTGGCGCCAGGATCGAGGTGCTGCTCGCCCGTGGACGCCCAGAGAACAATGCGCGCGGCGACGTCGTCGGTGTACACGAAGTCCCGGACAGTGCCGGCGGGGACCGAGAGGGTGAACGGCGAGCGTCTGGCGATGGCGCGGCACAGATGGGAGATGAATCCCTGCGGCTTGGCCAGGTTCTGCTGTGGCCCGTAGAGGTTCGAGATGCGGCCGATCAGCGCCGGCACGCCGGTCGAGTCAGACCACGCCTTCACGACCTCATCCTGGCGAAGCTTGTTGAGGCCGTACGCCGAGCGCGGGCTCGGCGGCGTGGATTCATCGCACTCCGCGCCGTCGCCGGCCGCGTAGACGCCGCCAGCCGAGCTGGCCACAAAAACCCGCACGAGCTCCGGGCGAATGGAGGGAGCCGACGCGACCGCGTCGAGGAAGCCCTCGAGATGGGCGCGCTCCACGTCGAGCGGCCGTTCCGGTGTGCCCACGACGCCGGCCCCGGCGCACCAGCAGAGCAACCTGGCCGGTTCATCGCCCTGGGCGATGAACCGGTGCACGCCCTCGGTGATGCGACCGCGCGCTGCGGCGGGCTCGGCCCACGGGATGCCGCGCAACACCTCGCCGGCCGCACCGACGTGCTGACCGATCGCCTGGCCGAGCATGCCGTTGCCGACAACTAGCGTCTTCACGGCTCGTCTCGCCCGAGCGGTCCCCGCGCCGGATCGTCGACGATGATGTAGAGCGGCTTGCCCTGGGCGCCGCGCAGCAAGGCACCGATGTACTCGGCGACCACCCCGATCGAGAACAAGATGAGGCCGCCGATCACCAGCTGCACGGTGACGGTGGAGGCCCAGCCGGGGGCCTCGTAGTCGGAGGAGAACCGTCGCACGACGACGACGAGTGCGGTGAAGATGCCGACGATCGACGAGATCAACCCAAGCAACGACACCAGTCGCAAGGGACGTGTCCCGCTGCTGAGCACCAGCGTCCAGAAGTGCGAGACGAGGCGCTTCATGGAGTATCCAGAGGTTCCACGCCACTCCGGCCGGGTCGTCGCGTCAACTTGCGCCACAACGTCGAACGCCCACAGCAGCGCGGAGTCGAAGAACGTCCGTGGGCCGATGTACGCAGTGACCGCTCGGGCGCGCGAGCCCTCGAGCAGCCGGTAGCTCGAAAACTTCTCCATGTCGGCACCGGCCGTCCAGCGGGCCATGCGCTTGGCCATGCTGCTCGACGCGTTGCGCCACCAGCGGTGCGGCGCGCCATCCCGATGTCTTGCGTACACGAGGCCGGCGCCCTGCTCGACGGCGGCGTCCAGCATCCGTCCGAGGTCGTCGGGCACGTGCTGGCCGTCTTCGTCCATGGTGACGACCCAGTCGCTGCCGGAGCTCGCCACGCCCGCGGCAGTCGCGGCGTGCTGACCGCTGTTGCGCGCCAGCCAGACTGGCTTGACCCACTCGTGGGACGCGGCCAGCTTGCGGATCACCTCGTCACTGCGATCTGGGCCGTGGTCGAAGACGAGGAGCACCTCGGCGACGCGGAAACTGTGCCCGCCTGGCGAGACCCGAGGCGCCGTCCAAGCGGCCAGTTCGCCGACGACCGCATCGAGCGTGTGCTCCCCTCGGTACACCGGCACGACGACCGACATCGTGTGCTCGCGACTGGTCATTTCGGCGCAGGTTAGTGGTCGACCTCCGTGGGCGGGATGAGACGCCGCACTCGACCGTTCAGCCGCCGATCTCGTGGCCCAGCCGTCGACGAGCGACGCGGCGATAGATCCCGGCGTGAGTGCCCGCGACCGACGACCACGAGACGGACCGGGCGTAGGCGGAGCATCGCTCGGCGATGCTGTCACGCGAGTCGTCGTCGGCGAGCAGCCGCTGGATGGCCGCCGCCAACACGGCGGGCTCGTTCGACTCGACCTGCTCGACTGCATGGGCAGCGTCGGCGAAGATCGGCAACGCCGTCGTGAGAACCGGGGTGCCGCACCCGATGACGAAGCGGAGAGCTGCGCTTGCCGACTCCGGCGTCTCCTCGTAGGGCAGCACGACGAGGTCGGTCCCGCCGATGATGGTCCGCGCCTCGCGCTCGGCGAGGTAGTCCGGGATCAACCGGACGTGGCCCTCGAGTTGGAGGCGGGCGAGCTCGAGCTCGCAGCTCGTGAAGTAGGCGCGCGACGACGCATCGGGATGGATCGAGCAACAGGCGAGCAGGACGACATCGGGATGCGCGTCTCGGAGGTGGTCGACGGCGCGGATCAGCTCGAGCAGGCCCTTGTGCGGCAATGCGAATCCGAACGTCGAGAGGACCGGGCGACCCTCGAGATCCAGGGCCCGTCGGACAACCTCACGGCTCGGGAGCCCGCCGACCGACGAGCCAATCGGCACGAGTAGGACGTTGTCTGTGACCCCGAACGTCTCCAGCCGTTCGACGTCGAGCCGCTGGTGCACGATGATCTGGTCGAGCTGGCTCAGCGTCAGCGCGATGTCCGAGAGGCGGACCACGTCGTCACCGATGACCGGCTCGTGGGTCGCGTGTAGCGTGAGCACCGTCGCTCGTCCATCTCGGTCTATCGCCTCGAGGAACCTCGCGAGGTCAGCAAGCTCGAAGAAGCCGAAGTTGAACTGGACGTGGACCACATCCGCGTCGCTGTTGCGCAAACGCTCGGCCAGCTCCTCGAGGTTGGGCTCCCAACGGCTCCGCCACCAGCGTTCCACGGTGGCTTCCTTCGACGGATCGACGATCATCGCGTCGCGGTCGGCGAAGTGACGGATCGCCGCACGCCGCCCGAGCGCGGCCGTGAGGTGGCCGTTGTACTCGGCGATCCCGCAGCGGGAGTTGAACGTCGAGACCATCGCCACGTTGGCGACGAACGCGTCCTGGCGGGCTTGCCAGATCAGACCCCGCCAGCGATCGGCCACCGCCGTCCAGCTGAACTGGTCGGCGATCCGCTCCCGTGCTCGCTCGATCTGCTCCACGGGCGGATCGTGGCGGGATTCGTACGCCTCACGCATCTCCTTGGCCACTACCTCGACATCGGGCTCGGCCCACTCGCTGCCCTCGACGGCGAGGTGACTGCGTGCCGGCTGCAGGTGGAACGGAATGGTGACCGCCACCGAGTCGTCCACGAAGTCTGCCGTACCGGACTGGGCGACGGAGATCACCGGAACGCGGGAGAGCATGGCCTCGGCGACGGGCAGGCCGAAGCCTTCACCTCGCGAGGCGTGGACGTAGCAGGAGGCGGCCGCATAGAGCTGACCGAGCGCTGGCGCTTGCAGATCCCGGTCGATCCACACCACGTGCGGGGAGTCGGGATGCTGGGCTCGCAGGTGATCGAGCTGCCGGCCGACGTCATTGTGGGGGTTCGGGAACGTCTTGAGGACAAGCACGACGTCGTCGCTCGCTGTGAACGACGAGAAGTATGCCGCAAGAAGGACATCGATCCCCTTGCGCGGAAACGCCGAGCTCACGTTCAGGAACCGGAACCCCGATAGCCCATCGAGCTCGGGGAGCGTTTCGCCGCCGGGGTGGAGCTGGTCGACGCCGACACCGGTCGGCAACACCGGAACGGTGAGCCCTGAGTCGACGAGCGAATCGGCGACGAAGCTCGACATCGTGCCCACCGCGTCCAACGATTGATTGAAGTCTTGGATGTACGGCGCCGGTACTCGTGTCTCCTCCCACCCGAAGTAGCCGAGATTGATCGCGCCAGGTGCGTCGGCAACGCGCGGCGGATACATCTGGCGGATCACGACGTCGGGATACGGCACACTGGACGATCGACGCCAGAGCGCCTCCGCCGTCGGGTGCTGGCAAACGTCTGCAGGGTCCGGTTCGTAGTCGCCAGGACCCTCGGTCGCGAAGATCGAGACGCGGAGCATCGGATCCTTGTCCAGCTCGACGGCCAGCCGGCGGTTGAGCACGGCCAGGCTGTAGCTGGTCTCGAACGGACCCTGGATCTGCACCTCGAGGCGCTCGTCAGCCGATTCGATGCGAGCCAGCAGCCGCTCGATCGCCGCCGGAGCGTCGACCACCTCGAGGCGGGAGACGCGTTCGTCCTGCCCGCGAACCAGCGCGTTTCGACGCCGCCCATCGTCGAGCAGTGCGCGCACGACGGCGGCCACTTCGGCCGGTCCCTCCGATGTGAGCAAGACACCGGCACCGCCCATCGTCTCGGGCACCGCGGCGGCACGGCGCGCCACGACCGGCATCCCGGCGGCCATCGCCTCGAGCAACGGCACGCCGACGCCCTCGTGCTCGCTAAGGCACACGAAGACGCCGTGGCGTGCGTACGCCGACACGACGGCTTCGTCGGAGACCTTGCCGTGAAGCAGGACGCGATGCGTGAGCCCGTGGTGGCGGATCCGCTCCTCCACCGCTTCGACGTAGGAACGCCGGGAGAGGTCTCCGACCAGATGAAGGCGGGTTCGCCGCTCTTGCTCCGCGAACACGGCGAACGCATCGATCAGCTCGAGCTGCCGCTTGTTCGGCACGAGCCGACCGACGAAGAGCCAGTCTCTTGTCCGAGAACCCGAGCGCGCCGAGGTGCGCAACCGGATCGGGTGGCTGATCGGGATCACCATCGGGTCCCGGTATCCGGCCGCGACGAGCTCGCGCCGGTTGTACGCGGATACTGCGACCGCCTGCTCGACGTGGGGCACCAGACGACGCAGTTGGCGGTGCCCGAGGCGGACGAAGCGCCGCGTGTACTCGTCCTCGAAGAACGACTCCGGCGTGATGTTGTGGTACACGAGGGCCTTGCGGTCGGGGAGACCGACGACCGTCTCGAACGCGTCGAAGCCCATCGAGTGGTGGATGATCAGCAAGGCACCGGGATCCCCGAGGTAGGACCGGATCGGACGGATCTCGGAGCGAAGGTCGGGGTGGATGTGCGTGGCGAACACGTCCGAGCGGTGGCCGAGCGCCCGTAGGTGTTCGCGCCACGACAACATCTCGTTGGTGACGGCATCGCCGATGCCGGTGCCGGAGTGGAACTGGTTGACCGCAGTGAAGGGCATGGGCTCAGCGCACGGCGATGAGGGCGTAGTCCTGGAAGCCGTACACGACGTCGAGCAGCCCGCGGACGGCTGCTGTGAGGCGATCTGCGCCGTCCGGCTCAGCCAGCACCGTCTCGACGCTCACCGCGGCTGCATCGTGCTCGCTCCCGTCCTCCGGCGGCGTGCCGGTGCCCGGATCCGCTGGTGGGCCATCGGGCGCGGAATGGCTCTCGGCGGTCGACGGCTCCGAGGCATCGTCTGCCACCGCGCCGAGCTCGTCAGCCAGCTCGTGCCGGCTGCGCCGGACAACCTCAACGGTCGCGAACCCAGCCTGCTCGGCGAGGAATGCGAGGGTCGCCGGGTGGACGGGTCGCACGTGGCTGAGGTCGGCCCAGAAGAAGTTGGCGGTGGCGTACAACGAGCGCGGGTCGATCGTTTCGGCGATAAAGAGCCCGCCGGGACGCACCTTGTGGGCGGCGAGCTGGATCAGCGCCACCAGGTCGTGCGTCGGGAGGTGCTCGACCACTTGGGCCATGAAGATCCCGCCGAGCGACGCATCGGGCTGGTCCCCGAGCCATGACAGCCCGTCCGTGCCCGCCACGTCGAGACCCTTCGCGTGACACACCGTCAGCATCCCCGGGTCGGTCTCCACACCGACGCCGATGAGACCCGCCTGGCCCAGCAGCTCCAGCATCTCGCCCCGCCCACACCCGATGTCAACGACGGGGCCATGGGTGCCGGCGGCGCGGAATCGCTCGACGTAATATGCCTGCGCCTCGCGGAGCTCTTCGGAGGGCCCTCGGAACCGCTCCTCGAAACGGACGTAGTCGATCTCCGGAGCGGCGAGGAGCTGTCGACGAAGTCCGTCGATCTCCTCGGCGAGCATGGTCACCCGCTCCTCGAGCAGTTGGGCCTGCTCACCGATGGCTGCGGTGTGGGCTGCTAGATCGGTTTCCGCCCTGGTCACTCGCGCCCGGAATCGATCGATGTCGACGGCCATCGAGACGACCTCCTCGTCGAAGATCGCCTGCGCGCGCCACCGAGGTTCGATGTACCAGGCGGTCACGCGGCGCACCGATCGCTTCACGAACATCGCGGCGAGGGCCCGGAGTCGCCCCCCGCCTGCCGTCGCCGACGGAGCGGCGAGCCCGCCGAGCGCGACCCGCATGGTGTGGATCCTCGGGTTCGGTGGAGGTGCCGGGCTGGCGCTGATGTCCGTCGACGGTGCAGGGTCAGTGTGGAGCAGCTCCCTCACCCGGGCCACCAGCTTTTCTGCCTCGAGCGGCTCGTCCGCGACCTTGACCATGCTCCTCCTGTTCGTCGCCGACCGCACCCTACCGGGCGCTTCTGGCGTGGGTCGGGCACGTCGAAATCCGTGCCCGGGCTGGTCGCTACGGCATCCGTTAGGCTCGGGCGAGGCCAGGGCAGACCGTTCGCTCAGTGGCTGGCGCTCGACACATGTGGTCCCGGCTCCTCAATCGTTGGCAGCGCAGCACGATCGCCGGGTTGTCGGCGCGGCGCCTGCTCGGATCGGTCCCTGGATTTGTGCCTGCAGCTGGTGCTGCCCCACTCGAGCGTCTCCTGCGAGCGCAGTCGAAGCGCGAGCGTGTCCGTCGTACCGCCATGGCCGCACCTGACGCGTTCCGTCCCACCGAGACGTCGCAGCACTCACAGCATGGGGAGGACGGTGTGATCCGAGACCTCTTCCGGCGTCTCGACGGCACCGAGCGGATCGGCACGTTCGTCGAGATCGGCGCAGCCGACGGTGTCGAGAACTGCACTCGCGCCCTCGTGGAGCGCGGATGGCCGGGCGTGTGGATCGAGGGGGAGCCTGGCCTCGCCAGTCGGGCGCGGTCCGTGGTTGGAGAGCGTCCGGTCGCTGTCGTCAACCAGTACGTCGACCTCGACTCGATCGGGGAGCTCAGCCGGCGCTGGCCGGACGACCTCGACCTGATCGTCGTCGACATCGACGGCAACGACTACTGGGTGTGTGACGCCGCGCTTCGGCGAGTGCGGCCACGCGTGCTCGTCGTCGAGTACAACGGGTCGTTCGGGCCAAGGACGCGCTGGATCGCGCGCTACAACCCGACGCGGCGCTGGGACGAGACCGCCGATCACGGCGCGTCCTTGTCTGCCCTCGACCTGCTGGCACGGGCCCGGGGTTACCGGCTGGTGTACTGCGACGAGAGCGGCACGAACGCGTTCTTCGTCCGACGGGACTGCGCCGTGAGCTTCCCTCAGACGCCGGCGAGACGGCTCTTCCAGCCACCAGTCCACAAGCTCCCGAACGGGCACCCGGTGTGGAGGCCGGTGTTGAGCCCGACATCGCCAACGACCGATGGCCGGGACGTTGGGTTGGAGCTGACATGGCTCGAATCGGACGTCGCGGAGCAAGGGACACCGGTCTATGGCGTCGTCACGCTCACCAACCGGGGCAAGGTGCTCGTCGGCAACGCCAGGCCGGCACCGACGCTGGTGGCATCCGCGTGGGCGGAGAACGTGACGCCCGAACCGACGAGGGTCTCGGTGTCCTCGTGGTCGCTTGAGCCCGGATCGTCCATCGCCCTTCCGGTGCGGGTGGTTGCACCGACCACGGTGGGACGGCGCGAACTGTGCCTCGCTGTCGTGCAAGAAGGTGTCCGCTGGTTCGACGAGACCATCGCCGCGAAGCTGCTGATCGTGGCGCGGATGGGTGACCCGGCCAGCGGAGTCCGGCCAGCTGAGCGGTACATTTCGCGGATGCGGGTATCGCCACTCCTGGACCGACTCACAGGTCGGGCCCGGCGCCAGCAGACGCTCGACGAGCTGCGAGCGATCCGTGAGCGCCTCGACCAGGTCGCCAACGTCCTGTTCGAGCTGAACCACGATGTCCGCAGCGGGTCACCGGATGTGTTGCCGCTGTTCGTCGGCTTCGCCGAGCGTGTCCGCACCGATGCCGAGTCGGCTGTCGCAGCTTCGGTGCTCATCGATCGACAGCTGCGCATCCTGGGGGCCGAGACCGCGGAACAGCCGCCGTCGACCGAATCGTGACCGCCGTCGTCGACCTGGTCGTCGACGCCCGGCCGGTGCTGCACCCGACCGCCGGCGGCCGCGGCATCGGGAACTACGTCCGGGGCCTGCTCGACGGCCTCGCCGAAGCCGACGTGGCGTTCTCCGCGGTCGTCGACGACCCGGACGCGGCGCGGATCCTGACGTCAGCCGTCGGCGTCGAGCGGGTGTGGTCGTGGGGCGACGTCCGGCGCTCGGTTGATGCGTCCACGTGGTTCGTGGCGACAGGCGCATACCTGCACCCGATCTCCTTCGATCCGATCCCGCGGACGATCACCGCGGCGGGGATGCCCATCGCCCTCGTCATGTACGACGTCATCCCCCAAAGGCACCCCGAGCTGTACCTCGACAACGAGCGGATCGTCCGCTTGGTCGAGCTGCGCAGGCCCCTCGTTCGCACGGCCGAGCTGGTCGTCGCGATCTCCAGCTTCTCGGCGCGCACAGCGATCGACCACTTGGCACTGGACCCTACTCGTGTGGCGACGATTGGCGCGGGTTACGGCGCGTCATTCCGTCCGCCCCCGCCCGGCGGCCAGCGACGCGACGTGGTCGCCGTGACCGGACCAGACCCACGCAAGAACACCGATCGGCTCATCGAGGCGTGGTGCCTAATCGACCCGCGAGTGGTCAGGCACCGGGTCCTTCGGATCGTCGCGGGCGCGCCCGCGTCCGTCCAGTCGCGCTGGCGCAGCCTCGCCGATCGATCACGACGGGGAAGCTCGATCGAGCTCGTGGGCGCCGTCGACGACGCCACGCTGGTGACGATGCTCCAACAGGCCGAGCTCGCTGTCCAGCCATCCATCGAGGAGGGGTTCGGCATGCCCGTCGTGGAGGCCGCCGCGTGCGGTACGCCCGTGGTGTGCTCCAACGTGTCGGCACTGCCGGAGGTGCTCGACGAGCCACGCGGCGACGTTCGATCCCTTCGACGCCTCGGACATGGCCCGCGTCATCGCGCAGGCTCTCGACGATTCGACGTTCCGCCGCCTGCTCGGCGAGGTGGCCCGGCACGCCGTCGAGCGCTGGACCTGGCGTCGAGTCGCCACCGACCTCATGATGGCGATTCGGTCGGCACCGACGCCCCGGCGGCGCCCGCTCCCGCGCCCGCTCGGCGTGCTCGCGGCCGGGTCGGGACCCGACGACCTCGACGTCGTCGTCGAGGCCCTCGCGCACACGTATGGCGGCGTCGTCGCGGTGTTCGTAGATGATCCGATCGGGCGGCCCCGTACGACGGACGTGGTGTGGTGGCCCACCGGTGCGCTCGATCGCTACGTCCATGCGTACGACCTCGAAGCCCTCGTCGTGCTGGCTGATGGCGGCGTCGTGGTCGCGCCGTCGCGGGCAGGCTGCCCGGTCCACTTGTGGTGTCACCCCGGTCGAGACCACTCGAGCAGTCCCGCCGGCTCGTGGTCGTCGGTGATCCTCAAAGGTGGATCGATCGCCCAGCCTGGGGTCCCGAGCACAACGCTTCCGAACGGTGCTGCAACGGAGGTCGCGTCGGCCGTGCTGGATTGGATTCTGCGAGGGTGGTGGACGGCGAGCGCCGGTGCGCCGCATGCCGTCGTCGATACCATCTGACCCCCGGTGCCCGTCCCGACCTGTCCCCTCGTCCGAGTCGTCGTCATCAACTTCGACGGTGGACAGATGACGATGGATTGCCTGGGGTCACTGCTGGGGACGGATTGGCCGGCCGATCGGCTGGAGATCGTGCTCGTCGACAACGGCTCGCTCGACGATGTCGTCGAGCGAGTCCACGCCGAGCTGCCTACAGTCCGCGTGATCGAACCGCTCGCCAACACGGGCTTCGCCGGCGGGTGCAACTTGGGGATCTGCGCGCCTGGCACACCCGACCTCATCGCGCTCGTGAACAACGACGCCGTCGTCGAGCCCGGGTGGCTGCGACCACTCGTCGAGGCCCTTGGAGGCGATCCCGGCCTGGGGGCGGCGAGCTGCAAGATGCTCTTCGACGGTCGTTACGTCGAGGTCGAGGTCGAGGTACCGAACGCGGCGTCGGTCGGCGGCGACCCGCGCACGCTCGGAGTGCGACTCGTGGCCGCTCGCATCGAAGGCGAGCGTGCCGACGACCGGCTGTCGTTCGACGAAGGTTGGTTCGGCGCCGAGCCGCCGCACCGGCCGAGCGGCGAGGAGATCGCCCGGTGGTCGTGGCGTCAGGGTCGGATCCGCGTCCGCGTGGACGACGGTCCGGTGCCCGGCTCGATCGCGTTATGCATCTCGTCGATCGGTGCTCGCCGTGCTCGGCTCCGGACGAGCGCTGGGGAGATCGACGTTGTGGTCGACGGTGCGCCTGTGTGGACCGAGGTCCCGCTCGCTGGGCCGGCGATCGACGTCATCAACAATGTCGGGTCGGCGCTGTATCCGCGGGGCTTCGGCGGCGACCGGGGCTTCCTCGAGGTCGACCGCGGCCAGTACGACGAGCCGGTTGACGTCTTCGCCTGGTGCGGTGGCGCGGTCCTTCTGCGGCGGGCGTACCTCAACGATGCCGGGCTGTTCGACGAGCGCCTCTTCCTGTACTACGAAGACACCGACTTGTCGTGGCGCGGCCTCCTGCGCGGTTGGCGCTACCACTACGTACCGTGCTCGGTGGTGCGCCATCGCCACGCCCAGTCGTCGGGCGTCGGCTCACCCGTCTTCGGTTACTACACCCAACGCAACCGACCGCTCGTGCTCGCCAAGAACGCCCCCGCCGGGCTCGCCGTGAGGGCCGGCCTCGGTCTGGTCAAGCGGGCGGTGCTCACGACTGCGCGCGATCTTGTCGTCCGTCCGCTCACGCTGCGGATGCCGGTCCGCGCCGCCGCAGGTCAGGACTGGCGCGTACTCGCCGGCTACGTCCGGCTGCTGCCGACGATGCTGCGTGACCGCTGGCGATCGACACCACGTGTCGACCGCGACGAGATCGTCCGGCAGTGGGCGCAGCCGCCGAAGGTGACGGCTGCATGACAACGGTGCGGGTCGGCGTGTACGACCTGTACTGGTCGA
This sequence comes from uncultured Acidimicrobiia bacterium, assembly GCA_963841465.1. Taxonomy (GTDB): domain Bacteria; phylum Actinomycetota; class Acidimicrobiia; order Acidimicrobiales; family Ilumatobacteraceae; genus JALZMG01. The sequence continues at coordinate 1,082,056 of CAWJCQ010000003.1, forward strand.
CGCTCGGCGGCGGCGAGCAGGTCGCCGGGACGATTGCCGAGCATCTCGCAGTCGCCGGCCACGACGTCACGCTGCTCGGGCCCGACCGTCCCGATGTTGCGCGCATGGGTGAGCGCCTCGGCGTGGAGCTCTCCGGGTGCACGTTTCGCGCTGTGCACGATGACGCCGAGGCGGGCGACGCGAGTGGCGACTACGACCTTTTCGTCAACAGCACCTACCTCAGCAGCGCACCGTGCCGTGCCCCCGTCGGCTGGTACTACGTTCACTTCCCGTCACCGCCGCTGCGCCTCGCGGATCAACTCCGCCACCACGCCGGGGTCGTGGGGAGTTGGCTGCTCGATGTGCCGGCCAGCCTCCACGCGCGACTAAGTAACGCTCGGGCTGGCTTCGACCGGCGCATCCGGCGCACCGAGTTCCTGCCGACGTACCGGCGGTTCATCGCCAACTCCTCGTTCACCGCCGGGTGGGTGACGAGATGTTGGGGCGTCTCGGCGGAGGTCGTGTACCCGCCGGTGCGCTCGACGATCCCCATCCTCGACAAGCGTCCGTTGATCCTCAACATCGGCCGGTTCTTCGACCCCACCCGTGGGCACTCCAAGCGGCAGCTCGAGCTGATCGAAGCGTTTTGCACGCTCGACCTGCCTGCCTGGCGACTCGCGCTCGCCGGAGGATGTGATGCCGCCAACCGCGAGTACGCACTGGCCGCCCGGCGTGCCGCTGTGGGGCAGCCGATCGACGTCCACCTCAACGCACGCGGGTCGGTCGTGCGGACGCTGTTCGGCCACACGTCCATCTACTGGCACGCCGGAGGGTTCGGCGCCGATCCCGAGCGCCACCCCGAACAGTTCGAGCACTTCGGGATCAGCATCGTCGAGGCGATGACTGCCGGGGCCGTACCTGTCGTCTTCGGTGCTGCCGGACCGGCAGAGATCGTCGAGCACGGCGTGAGTGGCTTCCACTGGCACGATCTCGACGGGCTGACGAGGACAACCAGTGAGCTCGCCGCCGATCCCACTCGGCGGAGAGTGATCGCTGACGCGGCACGGCGGCGGGCGGCCGCGTTCTCGACCGACGTGTTCACTGCGACGCTGGATCGACTCGTGGCGGCCGACGTCGAGGGACCGATTGCAACCCAATTGGGCTGACTCCGAGCGCGAGCGTCGCGAGCCACGCGAGCGTGGCGACGATCAGCGACGCCGTCAGCCATCCCGGTCGGTATCGCCATTCGACGGTGTGCCGCCCTGAAGGGACGTGCACGGCGACGACGAACCCGTCAGCCTCGATCGAATTCGCGGGGCGCCCGTCGACCGTGACGTTCCAGCCATCGTCGAACTGCTGATCGAGCGCCACGATCGACGGCACGTCGAGGTCGACGACGGTCGTGGCGTGTTCGGGTGTCGAGTGTGTGACCCGCAAGCCGACGGGTCCGCAGGCCCGAACGCAGGCGAGCGCGTCGCCGGGGTCGGTCACGAGCAATGTGTCTCGCAGTTCGGCGGCGGCGTCGCCGAGCGCACGTGGGACGTCCTCTTCGGGCACCGCCTCGGCCGACGGCCAGGCGACCGCTTCCCCCCGCCATGCAGGGTTCACGTAGACCACGAAGCGATCGTCCTGCACCGCCGGCCCGTCCCATCCCGGCGCGAACGCGCGTGCGTCGACGGTGCGGTCGAGCAGGAGAAAGTGCACGCCGACGCGTGCCAGCGCCAGAGGATCGAATGGTGGCGGGATGTTGTTGCGCAATGGCAGGTCGAGGTTGGGCGCCGGGTTGAATCGCCGCAACATGTCCGCCCAACGCTGCGTGATTTGGACTCCACCGTCGTAGCCGTCGACAGAGCGGATGCCGACGAGAACGTTGGCGTTCGGACGGAGGCCGGGCAGGGAGTAGTCCGGCGGCCGGAGGTCATCGGTGAGGGCCAGGGTGTAGCCGGGTCGGCCGCGCAGCCAGTCCGTCGTGGCCGTACGGTAGGTGGGGCTGTCGAGCGGGGTGGAGGACTCGGCAAAGAACGGCAGCGAGTGGAATGACATCAGGCCGAGCTCAAGCAGGAGGAGGATGGCGACCAACAGCGCGCCCGTAGTCCGCCAGCCGCTCCTCGCTCCGAAGACCGCCAGTCCGATCGCCCCGGTCACGACCAGCGCGATGGCGGCCCACTGCACGAGCGTCTCCCCTGGCGCCGCGTCGGTGGCGGCGAGGGCCGCGGCACCAACGGCGAGCAGTGCCGCTGTGATCGCGAAACTCTGCCGCGTGACAGTCCGGCGCAACAGTGCGTCGAGCCCGATCGCGGCCAGGACGAGGGCGACGAACGCGACGACCACCAGCCACCTGGAGGCCGCCCACGCGAGGTCGAAGCCGGGAAGCAGCCGGCGGGCGACGCGGTAGATGACCGTGCGGGGACCGGTCGACCACATCAGGCCGAACAGCGCAAGGATCGCGAACGCCGCTGTCCACTGCCGTCTGGTGCGCTCGGTGAGCCCGTGGACGACGCCCAGCACGGCGAGCGCGCCCGCTACGACCCCCACGAACGCGATCCCCTCGAACTGCCCGAGGAACACCGCCGGGTTTTCCGTGCTGATGCTCCCGAGCAGCGCCCGAGCCACGGCTCGGCGCACCAGCGACAGCTGGGGGTCGAGCAGCTGGGCAGTGGTCCGGCCACCCGAGATGGCGCTGCGCTTCGTGGCCACGGCCACGGCGATGAGCTCCGGCGCCGCCATGAGCGCGCCGAGCAGGCCAGCCATTCCGACATGCACGGTCCTTCGCCAGGTGGTGCCGTCGACGCAGGCAAGCACGGTCGCGGTGGCGACGAACACCAGCTCGAAGGTCATCTGGGCGTGACCGGCGGTGATCGTGGCGGCGACCACGACCGCCAGGCCGGCCGTCGGGCGCCACGGCCACGTCCCGCGCATCGTGGCGCGTATGGCGAGCACGAGCCACGGCATCCAGGCGATGACCATGATCTGCTCGAACTGGAGTGCCTTCGTCAGCGTCATCCCCGAGAGGACCAGCGCACACCCGCCGGTGGTGGCGGCCACGACGTGGAGTCTGAGCGACCTCGCGAGCAGCACGAATCCGAGGCCGAGCAGCACCACGTGGAGGGCGACGATCACGCCCATCGACCGGTTCACACCGAACAGGAGGGTCAGCAACCGGAACGGGTAGATCGTTGCGGCCGACGGGTTGCCCAGGTTCGTCACCCCGCCGAAGATGGAGTCGTTCCAGAGGGCGATGGACCAGCGCCGGGCAGCGGCCTCGAAGATCTCAAGATTCGGTGCCGAGTACGTGTATCCATCGAATGCCACGACGTAGCGGCCGGGCCACCAGAACGGCCGGGTCGCCCAGAGCGCGGTCAAGGACACGAACGCTCCGCCGACCAGCCATTGGCGTCGATCGGACCACGTCGTGACATCCACAACCCGCCGGCGGCGCAACGCGCGCTCGGTCGCAATCACCTCGTCGGGCGTTCCGGCGACCTCGCCTACGGTGGGCGGCGTGGCCTCCACGGCCGCAACGTAGCGACCACCGTGGCCTTCGGTCGGATCCCGACCTCAGGCGAGCCCGGCGATGAAGCGCTGCACGGCCGACTCGACGGGCAGCGACGCGGTCGCCGCGGCGGTCTCGAGCGTCGGTGCGGCGCCGTCCCTCACCGACATGATCGGCACGACCGGCCGCCCCGACCGGCCCGTCGTCGGCCACGAGATGCCAATCTCGACATCGAGCGCATCGATGACGTGCTCTCGCTCGGGCTCGTACGGCGTCGAGCACAAGTACAGGACGGTGGTGTCGTCGTCGAGGGCCATGAAGGCGTGGCCGAGGCCCTCGGTGATGAACACCTGGCGGCGGTTGACGTCGTCGAGCAGCACGCTGTCCCATTGGCCGAATGTCGGCGAGCCGACGCGGATGTCGACGACGACGTCGAACGCCGCGCCGCGCAGACACGTCACGTACTTGGCCTGGCCCGGTGGAACGTCGGAGAAGTGGATCCCGCGCAGCACGCCGGCCGCCGAGACCGAGCAGTTGGCCTGGGCGAGGTCGAAGCTGCGGCCGGTGACCGCCCGTACGACATCGGACTTGAACCACTCGAGGAAGGTGCCCCGGTCGTCCTCGTGCTGGACCGGTGTGAACTCGAACGCACCGTCGATGGCGAGGGGCCGGACCTGCACGCCGCCCGTGTCTACCACGGCTCGCCGCGAACGAGGGATCCGCACCCGGCTCGTGCCGTTGTGCAATCGTGATGACCGCAGGTACCGCCCACTTGCGACCCTCAGGAGGAGTCCGTGTCCAACGTCCCCCCGCCGCCCCCGCCTGGTTCGCCGACCCCACCGCCGGCCGCCGCGGCGGCCGCTCCGACGGCGGTCGCGGCGACGCCGCCGACCATCGCCGAGCTGACGGCCGTCGGGCCGTCGAACATGAAGCTGTTCGCCGCCGAGGCCGTCGGCACGTGTGTCCTGATGATCATCGGTCCCGGGTCGGCGATCATCGCGTCGGACAGGATCGGCGTGTACGGCGTGGCGTTCGCCTTCGGCCTGTCGCTGCTCACGATGGCCTACACGATCGGCCACGTCTCTGGTTGCCACATCAACCCCGCCGTCACGCTGGGGTTCCTACTGTCGCGCAAGCTGACGATCGTCAAGGCCTGCTATTACTGGGTAGCCCAGCTCCTCGGCGCCTTCATCGGGGGGATGATCCTGTTCATCATCATCGGCGGTGGTGGCAGCGACAAGGACACGACGGGCGTGTTCGCGGCCAACGGCTGGGGCGACAAGATCGGCAGCAACTACGGGCTGTGGCCGACGATCGTCGTGGAGATCTTCTTCACCGCCCTGCTGATCTTCGTCGTGCTCTCGACCACGGGGAAGGGCTACCCGGCCGGGTTCGGTGGCATCGCCGCCGGGTTCACGCTGGCGATGATCCACCTGGCGACGATCCCCGTCGACAACACGTCGGTGAACCCGGCGCGCAGCTTCGGGGCAGCGATCTTCAGCAGCTGGAGCGCCGTCGGGCAGCTGTGGGCGTTCATCGTGTTCCCGCTGATCGGCGGCGTGCTCGGTGTGCTCGTCTGGCTGCTCGTGCACGACGAGCGGCTCGAGGACACGATGTTCGGCAACCAGGCCCAGCTCGTCGCCGCTCGGGACCGCGCCGCCGGCCTGACGGGCCAGGTGGAGGACCGCTTCGGCCGCTGACGTCCGGCCTCAGGACGGCGCGATCGGGCGGTCCTGCTTGTCGCGGTGGGCGGCCTTCTGGGCCCGTTTCCACTCCCGCACCGCGGCGAGAGACTCGGGGCCGGTGACGTCGGCGACCGAGCGGGGCACGTCATCGCCGAACTTGCCGGCCGCCTCGCGCCAGCCGTCGGGTGCCGTGCCCTGGGTCTTGGCGAGGATGGCGACGAAGATGCGCGCCTTCTCGTCGCCGTAGCCCGGCAGCGCCCGCAGCCGTCGGTACAGCTCGGCCCCGGTGGCGACATCGCGCCACACGCCCTCGCCGCGCCCGCCGTAGTCAGCGGCGAGGACGGTGCACAGAGCGTGGATGCGCCGTCCCAGCGCGGCCGGGAAGCGGTGGATGGCCGGCTTCTCGCAGCACACGGCGACAAACTCGTCGACGTCCATGGCGGCGATCTTTCCGGCGTCGAGGTGGCCGAGGCGGCGGCGCAACGTGGCCGGCCCGGCGAACGCCCACTCCATCGGCACCTGCTGGTCGAGCAGCATGCCGATCAGCAGCGCCGTGCCGTCCCGGTTGAGCAGGCCGTCGGCCTCGGCGTCGCCCGTGATGTGGAGCGTGCCGGTCACCTCGTCAAGGTACCGAAACGGCGTTCCATACACTCTGGCGATGCGCCTCCGATCGCTCGGGTTCGCCGCGCTCGCCGCCGGCGCGCTGATGCAGTCGTGCCAGCCGGCCTGCGCGCCGCCGGAGCCGGGGCCTCCTCCACCACCGCCCGACATCACGTCGATCACGATCAACGGCCAGGGGAGCGGGCACGGCCGTGGCATGTCGGCGTGGGGCGCCTACGGCTGGGCCGTCAACGGAGGCGCCAACTGGCAGCAGATCCTCGACTACTACTACGGCGGCACGGCGCTCGGCGGTGCCGGCAACGGCGTGATGAGCGTGCGCCTGCTCGGCTCTGACGGCTGGCGGGCGACGACGGTCGTCTCCGAAGGCCAAGCGGCCGTTTGGCGAGGTGTCGCGTACGGGTCGCTCCAGGCCTACCAAGTCGACAACAACGCTTACGACATCTACGGCGCGCCGGGCGTCGGGTGCCCAGGCGTGGACGTGGGATGGGCCCTCATCGAGCGAGCGTCCGGCCCCGTCACGTTCACCACCTCAGTGGACGAGACGACGGGACGACCCGGTGCGGTGCTGGGGCTGTGCCAACCGAACGGGTCGGTCGTGCACTATCGAGGCGCGGTCCGGGCGGTGACGGACGGCGCCGGCACCAACCACGTCGTCAATGTCCTGCTGGTCGAGAACTACCTGAAGGGCGTGCTGTCACGCGAGCTCCCGTCGAGCTGGGGCTACTCCGCCAATGGGGCAGGGATGAACGCGCTGTGGGCGTTCGCCGTGGCCCAACGTTCGTTCGCCCTCTCACAGAACCGCTACCGCTACGCCAAGACCTGCGACACCGCGACGTGCCAGGTCTACGGCGGCTCGGCCTACCGGGCCAACGCGGCGGCGCCGACGAGCTGGCCGGGTGCGCCGGTGTGCGAGAGCGGCAACCCGACGTTCGAGTGCGCCACCACCAACCGCGCGATCGCCGACACCGCCGGCTACATCCGGGTGTGGCCCAACGGCGGCGTGGTCTCGACCGAGTACTCGGCGAGCCACGGGCCCTACTCCAGCGGGATCAACTTTCCTGTGCGTGACGACTCGATGAGCAACGTCGCGCAGAACCCGAACTACGTCTGGACGCGCACCGTCGATGCGGCGACGCTGGAGACGAAGTACGGGCTCGGCAGCCTGATTGGCGCGTACAGCGAGGCAGATCCGGGGTCAAGCGCGTACGGGGTATGGGCCAACCGGGTCGTGCTGCAGGGCACGAACGGAACGGTCGCCGTGTCGGACCTCGACTTTCGCAACGCCTTCGGGTTCCCGTCGCACGGGTTCACGATCGTCGGGGTCAACCGCTGATCGGTGCGCCGTGGCAGCCGGCGACAAATCGAGGGCGGTCGGGCCCTCACGCCGTGACAACGTGAGCCCGTGGCCGAGATCAGCCTCTTCGTGGAGGACGACGTGCTCCAGCGGGCCCGACGCCGAGCCGCTGAGGAGGACACGTCGATCGACTTGGTGGTCGCCAACTACCTCGACGCGTACGGCCGGCGGATCGGACGGACCTGGACTCGCGACGACCTGTACGACAGTCGCCTGCGGCGCCGAGGTGAAAGCCCGACAGATCGATGACCTCGGTCGGCGGATGACCGATCACACGACGAACGGGTTGGCCGCCTCCGGGTCGATGTCGTAGCGGGCGATCGCCTCGCTGACGACCTCCGGCTTGACGTCGCCCTGGGCGGCGAGGCCGGCGAGGGTGGCGACGACGACGTGGCCGGCGTCGATCTCGAAGAAGCGCCGCAGCGCCTCGCGGGTGTCGGAGCGGCCCATCCCGTCGGTGCCCAGCGGGGTGAACGAGCGGCCGGGCAGGAAGCGGGCGATCTGCTCGGGCACCATCGCCATGAAGTCGGACACGGCGACCACCGGGCCCTGCGCGTCGCTGAGCAGCTCGGCGACCCGGGGCTGGCAGGCCGGCTGCTCGGGGTGGAGGCGGTTCCAGCGCAGCGTGGCGAGGGCGTCCTCCCGGAGGCGCTTGTAGCTCGTGGCCGACCACAGCTCGGCGCCGACGTCATAGCGCTCGGCGAGCTCGGTGGCCGCCTCGCGCGCGGCGCCGTGGGCGGACCCGGAGAAGAGGATCGTGGCCCGATGGGTCGGCTGCTCAGGGGCTGCCTGCCAGCGGTACAGGCCCTCGACGATGCCGGCGGTGACCTCGTTGACGTCGCCCTCCGGCATCGGCGGCATCACGTAGTTCTCGTTGTAGAGGGTGATGTAGTAGAAGACGTCGCGCTCCTCGGGCGGGGTGTCCGGTCCGTACATCCGGTGCAGCCCCGTCTGCACGATCGCCGCCACCTCGTAGGCGAACGCCGGGTCATACGCCTGCACGGCCGGCACCGCGCTGGCCAGCAGCAGGCTCTGGCCGTCCTGGTGCTGGAGCCCCTCGCCGAGCAGCGTCGTGCGCCCGGCGGTGGCGCCGAGCAGGAAGCCGCGGGCGCGGGCGTCGGCGGCCTGCCAGATGAGGTCGCCGACACGCTGGAAGCCGAACATCGAATAGAACGTGTAGAAGGGCACCATCGGCACGCCGCGGTGGGCGTAGCTGGTGGCGGCGGCGATGAAGCTGGCCATCGCGCCGGCCTCCGTGATCCCCTCCTCGAGGATCTGGCCGCGGTTGGATTCGGTGTAGCTGAGCAGCAGGTCGTGGTCGACGGGCTCGTACTTCTGGCCAAGGGCGGCGTAGATCTTCAGCTCGCGGAACAGCGCGTCCATGCCGAACGTGCGCGCCTCGTCGGGGATGATCGGCACGACGCGCGGGCCGATGTTCTCGTCGCGGGCGAGGTTGCGCAGCAGCCGGGTGAAGCCCATCGTCGTCGACACCGCCTGGTTGCCGGAGCCGGCGCGCAGCTCAGCGAACGGCTTGTCCGTCGGCATCTCCAGGGGGCGCCGGGCGCGGGTCGAGCGCTTGGGCATCTGCCCGCCGAGGGCCTTGCGCCGCTCGATCATGTACTGGTACTCGACCGAGTCCTCTGGGGGGATGTAGTAGGGCGGGTCGTCGGCGTGGATCGAGTCCTCGGGGATCTCGTCGTGCAAGTAGAGGCGGTCGCGTAGGGCGACCAGTTGGTCCTTGGTCATCTTCTTGATCTGGTGGGTAGCGTTGCGGCCCTCGAAGCCCTCGCCGAGCGTCCAGCCCTTGATCGTCTTGCACAGGACCACCGTGGGGGCGCCGGTGCCGATGTTCTCGGTGGCCGCCTTGTAGGCGGCGTAGAGCTTGCGGTAGTCGTGGCCGCCGCGGGGCAGGTTGCGCAGCTCGTCGTCGGTGCGGTTGGCGACCATCTCGCGAAGGCGCGGGTCGGGCCCGAAGAAGTTGTCGCGGATGTACTCGCCGGACTCGACGGAGTAGCGCTGGTACTCGCCGTCGACGGTGATGTTCATCTTGTTGAGCAGCACGCCGTCCTTGTCCTGGGCCAGCAGCTCGTCCCACTTCGAGCCCCAGATCACCTTGATGACGTTCCAGCCGGCACCGCGGAAGACCGCCTCGAGCTCCTGGATGATCTTGCCGTTGCCGTGCACCGGCCCGTCGAGGCGCTGGAGGTTGCAGTTGATGACGAAGATCAGGTTGTCGAGGTTCTCGCGGGAGGCCATCGTGATCGCGCCGAGCGACTCGGGCTCGTCGCACTCGCCGTCGCCCATGAAGCACCAGACGCGGCTCTGGCTGGTGTCGTCGATCTGGCGGTTCTCGAGGTAGCGGTTGAAGCGGGCGTGGTACAGCGCGGCGATCGGGCCGAGGCCCATCGACACCGTCGGGTACTCCCAGAACTCGGGCATCAGGCGCGGGTGCGGGTAGCTCGACAGGCCGCGGCCGCCGCGGCCGATCTCGCGGCGGAAGTGGTCGAGGTCGTCGGTGGTGAGGCGGCCCTCCATGAACGCGCGGGCGTAGATGCCTGGGGCGGCGTGGCCCTGGAAGTAGACGGCGTCGCCGGCGTTGCCGTCGTCCTTGCCGCGAAAGAAGTGGTTGAAGCCGATCTCGTACAGCGACGCCGAGCTGGCAAACGTCGAGAGGTGGCCGCCGATGCCGTCGGCGTGCTTGTTCGCCTTGACGACCATCATCGCCGCGTTCCAGCGGACGAAGGCGCGGATCCGTCGCTCGATGTGCTCGTCGCCGGGGAACCACGGCTCCTGCTCGCGCGGGATCGTGTTGACGTATGGCGTCGAAACCGTGGCGGGGAAGCTGACCTGGGTCTCCTGGGCCCGCTCGAGCAGCTTGGTGAGCAGGAAGCGGGCGCGGGTCTTGCCGCGGACGTCGACGACGGCGTCGAGCGAGTCCACCCATTCGGCGGTCTCGTCGGGGTCGATGTCGGGGATCTGATGGACGTAGCCGTCGAAGATCATGGGGTCCAGTCTTCCACCGTGCCGCACCTCTCGGGCTCCTCTCGCAGCAAAGCTGCTCGTGTCGCCTCCGAGCTCGCCGCCGCCGCTCCGCAGCGGCGCTCGCCCAATGCACGGCTACCGTGCCCGGCCGTGCCTGCACCGGTGGTCGTCTACACCGACGGCGCCTGCTCGGGGAACCCCGGACCTGGCGGCTGGGCGTGGGCGGTGGCGCCGGACGGGAGGCCGGCGGCCAGTGGCGGCGACGTCCGCACGACCAACCAGCGGATGGAGATCACCGCCGCGCTGGAGGCGCTGCGGGCGCTCGGCGGATCGGGCCCGGTGGTCATCGTGTCCGACTCGACGTACGTCGTGAACTGCTTCCGCGACCGCTGGTATCTGAAGTGGGAGGCCAACGGGTGGCGCAACGCGCGCGAAGCAGCCGGTGGCCAACGCCGACCTGTGGCGGCCGCTGGTCGAGCTCGTTCGGGCGGGCGACGTCACGTTCCGATGGGTCAGAGGCCACAGCGGCGATCGCCTCAACGACCTCGTCGACGCGCTGGCGGTGGCGGCGATCCCGCCGCGCTGAGCCGACCGTTCCTCACGCCGTCGCGGACGCTCGCCCGTCAGCCACGGGCTCGGGCCTGGAGCGGGCGCGCTCGCACACCGCGCGCAGCAGACCAGGGAAGACGAAGCGGTGAAACGGGAGGACGCCGTACCAGTAGAGGTGCCCGAGGAGGCCTCGGGGCTCGAAGAAGGCGGTCTGTTCGACCCGGGCGCCGCCGTCGTCGGGCTGGACCTCGAACTGGAGCCAAGCGGTGCCCGGGAGCTTCATCTCGGCGCGGAGGCGCAGCAGGTGCGGCCGATCGAGTGCTTCGACCCGCCAGAAGTCGAGGGGTTCGCCGACGAGCAGCTCTCTGGGGTGGCGCCGACCACGACGCATGCCGATGCCGCCCACGGCGCGGTCCATGACCCCCCGCAGCTGCCAGAGCCAGTTGCCCGCCGGCCAGCCAGCATCGCCGCCGAGCAGGCAGATCTCCTCGAAGACCTGCTCCGGCGACGCGTCGACTCGAGCGCGGTGGCGCTCGAATCGCATCCCCTCGTGCACGGCGAGCTGGCGTCGTGGTGGCTCGTCCCGAGCGAAGCTCGTGAGGCTCGACGCCCAGGTGGTCTTGACCTCGTCCTGGGCCAGGCGGGTGAGCGCCAGCTCGAGCGCCTCCCGGTAGCCCATCGGGCGCACCGCGAAGTCTCGCAGCGCGCGTTCGTCACGGACGACGACGTCGGTCTGCAGGCTCTCGACGAGCGGGTTCGCCAGCGCGAAGGGGATCGGCGTGATGAGATCGATCCAATGGCTGCTCCACTCGGGGTGCGGCACGGGCCAGCCGACGACGATCCGGCGCAGCCCGCGCATCTCCGCGTAGCCGAGGATCATCTGTCGGTACGTGAGCACGTCGCGGCCACCGATCTCGTAGACACCGCATGCGGTGGGGTGCTCGAGCACCTCGACGAGGTAGTCGAGCACGTTGCGAACGCTGATCGGCTGGCAGCGCGTCTCGACCCAGCGGGGCGCGATCATCACCGGCAGGCGCTCGGTCAGGTGACGGATGATCTCGAAGCTCGCCGAGCCCGAGCCGACGATCACCGCAGCCCGGAACTCGACGACCGGGACCCCGCTCGCCGCCAGCGCCTCGCCGACCTCATGTCGGGACAGGAGGTGCTGCGAGCGAATCTCTGCCGGGTCACCCAGGCCACCGAGGTAGATGATGCGTCGCACCCCGGCCGCCTTGGCCGCCCGCCCGAACGTCTCCGCCATCGTCCGGTCCCGATCGCGGAACTCGGCGGCACCGGCCATCGAGTGGACGAGGTAGTAGGCCACGTCCACCCCCTCGAGGGCACGGCGGGTGTCGTGCTCGTCGGCGAGGTCGCCGCGAACGACGACGACGTCGGGCCACCCGCGTCCACTGAGCCGCCCGGGCTCGCGCCCGATGCAGCGGACGGTGTGGCCCCGTTCCAGCAGGCGGGGCACGAGTCGACCCCCGATGTACCCGGTGGCGCCCGTGACCAGGACGCACAGGGCTCCACGGCCGTCAGCCATCTTGCCGTCGCCGGCTTCCATCGATCCATCGTCGCGCCGACCGCTGTCGGGGCGTGTCGGGCGGGTCAGGTGGGCATCGCCCGCTGCAGGTCGGCGAGGATGTCGTCGCCGTCCTCGAGGCCGATCGAGACGCGCACCAGCCCGGGCGTGATGCCGATCGCCGCCTGCTCCTCCGGGGTCAGGCTGACGTGGGTGCTGGTGGCCGGGTGGCACACGAGGGTCTCGGGTCCGCCGAGCGACGTCGCTGGCCGTGCCACGCGCAGCGCGTCGAGCATCGTCCGGGCTGCGTCGACGCCGCCGGCGAGGTCGACGGCGAGCACCGTCGGCAGGCAGGTCAGCTGGGCCGCGGCGAGCTCGTGCTGGGGGTGATCGGCCAGCCCGGGGTAGTGGACGGTGGCGACGCCGGGGTGGTCACGCAGGGCCTCGGCGACCCGCAGCGCCACGTCGGCTTGGTGGCGCTGGCGCACGGCGAGAGTCCGGATCCCGCGCAGCCCGTTGAGCGCGTCGTGGGGTGAAGCGTTGGCGCCGTGGAGCACGGCGTACGACCAGATCGCCTCGAGCAGCTCGCGCTCGCCGGCGACCACGCCGAGAGTGGCGTCGTTGTGGCCGGCGATCCCCTTCGTCGCCGAGTGCAGCACGAGGTCGACGCCGAAGCGCAACGGCTGCTGGCCGATCGGCGTGGCGAACGTCGAGTCGACGAGCGTGAACGGCCCGGCGATGGCGCCGAGCTCGGCGAGGTCGACGAGGTCGAGGCGGGGGTTGGACGGGCTCTCGGCGATGACCAGCATCGTCCGGCCCGGCCGCACGGCGTCCTTGAAGGCCCCCGGCCTGGTCCCGTCGACGACGGTGTGCTCGATCCCGAGACGGGCGCACGGGCCCTGCACGAAGGCGATCGTGCCGGCGTAGATCTGGCGCTGGATGACGATGTGGTCGCCGGCCGAGCACAGGGCGAGGACGGTGGAGGCGACGGCGCCCATGCCGGAGGCGAAGGCGAGCGCGTCCTCGGCGCCTTCGAGGTCGGCGACCGCCTCCTCGAACGCGCGGACCGTGGGGTTGCCGTAGCGGCTGTAGAACTCGCCAGGGCGCATGCCGGTGGCCCGCTTGCGGGTGTCGTCGAGGCCCTCGGTCTGCCAGGTGCTGGTCGACCACAGCGGCACAGTGAGGCTGCTGCCCTGGTAGCGGCGCCCGGCCGTGACGGCGCGCGTGGCCGGGTTGGCGCCGGGCGGCTGGTCGTCCATTGGAAACGGGAGGCTACCGCTGTGACGGCGGGCACGGCGGGTCTGGATTCTGACGACGTTGAGGGGCGCACAGCGACCCTCAGACTCCGGAGAATTCAGGCTTGCACCGCGCTCGCGATTGTATGGCGCATCGACGGTCGCCCAGCGGCCCTCAGCATCGTCAGAGTCGTCTGGCTCCGCCAGGCTCCCCTAACGTCCGCGCCATGGACATCACGGGTGCAGGCGCGATCGTCACGGGCGGAGCCTCGGGGATCGGCGCGGCGTCGGCCCGGCGGCTGGCTGCCAAGGGCGCCAAGGTCGTGATCGCCGACCTCCAGGAGGACAAGGGCAAGGCCCTTGCCGACGAGATCGGGGGCGCCTTCTGCAAGGTCGATGTCACCAACACCGACGACATCATCGACGCCGTCGAGATGGCCAAGTCGATGGGCCCCGTGCGCGTGCTGATCAACTCCGCCGGCATCGGATGGGCCCAGCGCACGGTCGGCAAGGACGGTACGTACGAGTCGGCGGCCAATCTCGACGCCTTCAAGAAGGTCGTCGCGATCAACCTGATCGGCACCTTCGACTGCACCCGCCTGGCAGCGACGGCGATGAGCACCACCGAGCCGCTCGACGGCGGCGAGCGCGGGGCGATCGTCAACATCGCGTCGGTGGCCGCATTCGACGGCCAGATCGGCCAAGCCAGCTACTCGGCGTCGAAGGGCGGGATCGTCGGGATGACGTTGCCGATCGCCAGGGATCTGGCGGCGATCGGTGTGCGGGTCAACACCGTCGCCCCGGGTCTCATCGACACGCCGATCTACGGCTCGGGCGAGGGCAGCGAGGCGTTCAAGGAGAACCTGCAGAAGGGGGTGCTGTTCCCGCAGCGCTTGGGCACGGCGGAGGAGCTGGCGTCGGTGGTGGTCGAGTGCGTGACCAACAGCTACCTGAACGCTGAGACGATCCGTGTGGACGGCGGCATCCGCATGCCGCCGAAGTGACGCCCAGGCGCCGGGCGCCCGCCGGCATCGCGGTCACAGCTTGAACTTATGATCCGCGAGACCGCCACGAACCTCCACAGCGAACCCGTCATTCAAACCGTGGAGAAGAGCCGGCACGGAGGGGATTGTCATGGCCACAATGAAGCAGGCCGCGTCGGAGTTCCTGGCGAGCAAGCGGATCGCGGTGACCGGTGTGTCGCGGACCCCGAAAGGGCATGGCGGCAACGCCGTCTACCAGCGGTTGCGGGGTCGCGGCTACGAAGTGTTCGCGATCAAGCCGAAAGCCGAGCAGGTGGAAGGCGATCGGTGCTACCCGGACCTGAAGTCCGTACCGGGCGCGGTCGACGCAGTCGTGATTGCTACCAGCCCGGCGAACGCCGAGGGCACGATGCGGGAGTGCGTCGGCCTGGGCATCCAGCGGGTGTGGATGCACCGCGGTCCCGGCGCGGGCAGCGTGTCCGCGGCGGCCGCCGACTTGGGGCGTGAACACGGCATCACGGTGATCGACGGGGGCTGCCCGTACATGTTCGACCCGACCGCTGACTTCGGGCACAAGGTGATGCGTGTCATGTTCAACCTGACCGGGAAGATCCCCAAGCAGGTGTGAGAGATCCTGGCGTGGTAGGAGCGGGCGAAGTTCAGTGACCAGCGGTGGCGCGCTTCGGAGCAGCGACCGGCACCGGGGGTTGCCGAGGAAAGCACCGAACAGCGGCCCCAGGTCTCGGGCGACGGCGACGCTCACCCGTCAGCGCGCTGTGCGCTGCGTCACGTCGTGTAGTCGGCGTTGATCCGGACGTAGCCGGCGGTCAGGTCGCAGCCCCAGACGGTGCACGCGGCCGTCCCCGTGCCGAGGGAGACGTGGATCCGGACCTCGTCGCCGCGGAGGTAGTCGGAGAGTGAGGTCAGCTCGGTGTCGTCGACCCGTGCCGGGTACACCTCGCGGTCGCCGAAGCGGATCACCACGGCGCGCTGGTCGATGTCGGTGTCGTCCTGGCACTTCCCGATCGCCATCGCCACCCGCCCCCAGTTTGGGTCGGCGCCGTGGACGGCGGTCTTCACCAGCGGCGAGTTGACGATCGCCTTGGCCACCCGCTTGGCTTGGGCCCGGTCGAACGCCTGATCGACGACGACCTCGATCAGCGTTGTCGCCCCCTCGCCGTCGCCGGCGATCTGGCGGGTGAGCGACTCGGCCACGGCTCCGAGCGCCTCCTCGAACGCATCCAGCGACACCGGCCCGGCGGCGCCGCTGGCGAGGACAACGGCGGTGTCGCTGGTGGAGGTGTCGGTGTCGATGCTCACGCAGTTGAACGTGCGCTCGACGACCCGGCGGAAGGCGGCGTCGAGCTCGTGTGTTGCGACGTCGGCGTCGGTGAGCAGCACGGCGATCATCGTCGCCATGTCGGGCTCGATCATGCCGACCCCCTTGGCGATGCCGACGACCCGCGCCGGCCCGCCGGCGACCGCCGCGGTGGCCACCTTCTCGACGGTGTCGGTCGTCATGATCCCGCGGGCCGCGGCGGTGAGGTCGGTGCCATCTGGATGGGTGGGCATCGCCGCCACGCCGGTGAGGATGCGATCCATCGGATAGCGCCGCCCGATCACGCCGGTCGACGCCAGCAGGACGTCGTCCGGCGAGCACCCGAGGCGGCCGGCGACCGCGGCCACGAGTGCCTCGGCGTCGTCCGCGCCAGCCGGGCCGTTGGCGACGTTGGCGTTCTTCGACACCACGACGGCGGCCTGCGCCGTTCCTGACGCCACGTGGCGGCGGCTGAGGTCGACGCTGGGTCCGGCGAACCGGCTGCGCGTGAAGACCCCCGCCGCCGGCACCGGCGAGGCCGCCGCGATCACGACGAAGTCGTCGCTGTCGTCCTTGACGCCGACGCTGGCGACGTAACAGCCGAACCCGGCCGGGACCTCGGTCACGCCTGTGCTGCGTCGCCCAGGCCGCGCTGGATCGCCCGGAAGATCCTGGCCATCGCCGCCATGTCGTCAGGCGACAGCCGGTCGACGATGTGGCGGCGCACGCTGTCGACATGCATTGGCGCCACCTTTTCCAGGTACGACCACCCGTGTTCGGTGAGCACGGCGAGCATCACCCGGCGGTCGAGCTCGGACGGTCGGCGCTCGACGACGCCCATCCGCACGAGGCCGTCGAGGCGGCGGGTGAGCCCGCTTGGGGAGAGCTGCAAGAGGGCCGCCAGGTCGCACATCCGCAGCTCATGGCGAGGCGCCTCGGACAAGTAGACGAGCACCTGGTAGTCGCCGAGCGTCAGACCGTGCGGGGCGAGGTCGGCCTCGAGGGCGGCGTTGAGGTCGACGACCGTCTCGATGTAGGCGCGCCACGCTTCCATCTCCGTGTCGTCCAGCCAACGGGTCCCGTCGTCCACGCCGTCGAGCATATCTGATGCGAGGCACAATAGTTGTGATAGTCAGGATCGGGCCGTAGCATTTGCGCCATGCCCGAGACCACGACCACCCCCGTCCCCGCCGGCACCTGGGCCATCGACCGGTCCCACAGCCGGGTCGGCTTCACCGTCCGCCACATGATGGTGTCCAAGGTGCGCGGCACGTTCAACGACTTCACCGCCGAGATCGTGACCGCGGAGAACCCGCTCGAGTCCACCGTGAACGCCACCGTCCAGATGGCCTCGATCGACACCCGCGACGCGGATCGCGACCAGCACCTGCGGACCAACGACTTCTTCGATGTCGAGCGCCATCCGACGATGACGTTCCGCTCGACCAAGCTCGAGCGCGCCGGCAGCGAATACAAGCTGCACGGCGACCTGACGATCCGCGGTGTCACCCGTCCAGTCGTGCTCGACCTCGAGGTCGGCGGCGTCGCCAAGGACCCGTGGGGCAACACCCGCGCCGGGTTCACCGTCTCCGGCACGATCAACCGCAAGGACTTCGGCGTGAACTGGAGCGCCCCGCTCGAGACCGGCGGCGTGATCGTCGGCGACAAGGTCACGATCGAGCTCGACGTCGAAGCCACCCTCCAGGCCGGCTGACGACCCGGCGCCCGATGGGGTTCAGCGCCGGAGGATCGCTCCCAGCGCCGGCTCGAGGTCGGCGTAGCGCCAGGCGAAGCCGTCGGCCTCGAGCGCCCGCGGCATCACCCGCTGGCTCTCGAACAGCAGCGCGTCGGCGCGCTCGCCGCCGAGCAGCAGCTTCGGCCCGAACGCGGGCACCGGCAGCACCGTCGGGCGGTGGAGGACCGCGCCGAGGGTGTCGGCGAGCTCGGCGTTGCGCACCGGCTTCGGCGCGGTCAGGTTGACCGCTCCGCCGACGGGGCTGGTCAGCAGGTGGACGATCGCCCCGACCTCGTCGTCGAGGGCGATCCAGCTCATCCATTGCCGGCCGGCGCCGAAGCGACCGCCGAGTCCCAGCTTGAACAGCGGCAGCAGCTTCGCCAGCGCCCCGCCGTCGGCCGCCAGCACGATGCCCGAGCGCAGGTGGACGACGCGGATCCCCGCGTCCGACGCTGCTGCGGTGCTGGCCTCCCACGCCTCGACGACGTCGGTGAGGAATCCGGTGCCGGGCGGCGAGGTCTCGTCGAGCACTTCGTCGCCGCGATCGCCGTAGAACCCGATCGCCGAACCCGACAGCAGAACGTGGGGAGCCCGGGGTGCCTGTGGGCCGCCGGCCAGCCGGGCCATCGCCTCGGCGAGCAGCGTCGTGCCGTGGGTGCGCGACTCCATGACGACGCGCTTGTAGTCGTCGCTCCATCGCTTGTCGCCAATGCCGGCGCCGGCGAGGTTGACGACGGCGTCGACGTCGGCGAGCGCCTGCGGATCGAGCCGTCCGGCGCGCGGATCCCACCCGATCTCCCCGGGTCCCGGCGCCGAGCGCACGACCGGCACCGGTTCGTGCCCGTCGGCGCGCAGGCGAGCCCGCAGGGCGGTGCCGATCAACCCGTGGGAACCGGTGATGGCGACGCGCACGTCGGAAGGGTAGGCGGTGACCGGCGCGGGGAGAGCTCCCCCGCCGATCTCCCGGCGGGTCGTGCTACCCGTCGGTAGGCTCCGTTCGGGCGGACGATTCAGGAGGACGATGACGTGAGTGACGGCGGCAGCTGGCAGCCCCCCGACCCCGGTGGCACGCCGCCACCGCTCCCACCGCCAGGGGCGCAGGGCGGCGGGTTCGCGCCCCCGTCGCTCGACCCGCCGACGCAGCAGACGGTCGTCGAGCCGCTCCCGGCAGGCGCCCCCGGCGGCGGACGCTCGCGCGGCAAGGTCATCGCGGCGGCCGTCGGCGCGGCGGCGATCGTGGCCGCCGGTGTCTTCGCGCTCACCCGCGTCTCGGGCGACTCCGGGTCCGGCGGGGCCAGCACGCCGGAGGCGGCGGCCAACGACTTCCTCGACGCCCTCGACAAGGAGGATGTCCTCGGGCTCGTCGACGTGCTGCTCCCCGGCGAGCGCGACGCCTTCCGCCAGCCGATGCAGGACCTCGTCAGCGAGTTGACCCGCCTGGAGGTGCTCAGCGACCAGGCCAGCCTGTCCCACATCGGCGGCGTCGACATCGCCATCACCGACCGCCACCTGGAGGTCGAGAAGACGAACGCCGACGACATCGTCAGCGTCTCGATCACCGCCAAGGCCGCTGCCACCGTGAAGGGCGAGGAGCTGCCGATCGGGAACTGGATCCGCGACGCGATCGGCGAGAAGGACGTGTCCGAGCTCGACTCGACGAGCGACCCGGAGGAGGACAGGTTCCCGGTCACCGTCGTGCGCAAGGACGGGCGCTGGTACCTCAGCCTCTTCTACTCGATCGCCGAGAACGCCCGCCACGACGCTGGCGACCCGGACATCCCCGACCGGGGCGTCGCCCTCAAGGGCGCGGACACGCCCGAGGCGGCGATGGACACGATGATCAATGCGGCCGCCGACCTCGACCTGGCGACGGTCATCGGTGCACTCAACCCGAACGAGGCCGAGGCCCTCCAGCGCTACGCCCCGCTGTTCCTCGACGACGCTCAGGCCGAGGCCGACAAGGCCGACGTCAAGATCGACATCACCGACACCAAGTACGAGGTCACCGGCAGCGGCGACACACGCCACGTGACGATCTCGGCGTTCAAGGCCGACGTGAGCTCGTCCGAGGGATCCGGCAGCGCCGAGCTCAAGGACGGCTGCCTGATCATCACGGGCACCGACGACAACGGCGACGAGCAGACGTTCAACACCTGCGAGGACCTCACCAGCACCTTCCCGCAGGACTCCACCGGCGTCGACGCCGACCAGTTGAAGGACCTCCAGGACACGGTGAAGAAGGTTCTCTCCGACTACTCGAACCCCGGCTTCACGGTGAAGCAGGTCGACGGCAAGTGGTACCTCAGCCCCGTCGCCACCGGCTTCGACCAGCTGCTGGCGCTGTCCAGGGCGCTCACGCGCAGCGAGATCGAGAGCGTGGTCGACAAGTTCCAGCAGCTGATCGAGACCACCGAGGACAACGGCGGCCAGTTCGAGCTGCCGAACCTCGACGACTACACCCGCGCCACCGACGACAGCTCGGTGCCGACGGCGTCGATCCCGGACGAGACGACCACGCCGGACACGGAGTTCGACACGCTGCCCTCGACGGAGTCGACCGACGTGACCAGCTCCACCGAAGTCGACCCGGCGACCACGTGCTACGGCGAGACCGAGGCGACGGCGGCGGCGACGTGCTTCGCCGACCTCGTGGCGAGCGGTCAGCTCGACCAGTCGTCGGTCCCGTGGTACCTGCAGCACCCGGAGTGCGGCGCCGCCGATGCCTATTGGACGGGGCAGTACTACTCGTTGCCCGACGCCGATTTCGTGCAGCTGATCAACCAGGTCGCGCCGTGCTTCCAGGCGCTCGTGCAGAACGGGACGATGAGCGAGTTCGACGTCCCGCCCGAGATCCAGCACCCGGAGTGCCTCGACGGCCGCAACCCCTACGCCGCCGAGGAGGGCGACCCGGCGCTCGACGACTTCCTGAAGTGCGCCCTGCAGTGACCAGTCCATCCGAGTGTTTGAGGCCATCCGAGTGCCACGGCACGATTTCCCCGGGACCAAACACTCGGATGGGACGAAACACTCGGATGGGGCGCGGCCGTAGCCTGCCGGCCGTGCGGACCCGCACCCTGCTGCTGCTCGCCGTCGCCTGCGGGTTGGCGATCCTCGTGGCCGGGGTCGTGCAGCTGCTGCGGGTGGCCAACGCCGACCCGTCGACGCGGGCCGTGGACGTCGGGTCGGTGGTGAGGGTGGGGGACATGGCGGTCACTGTCGAGCACGTCGACGAGCGCCCGGGTTTCGTGCTCGTCGCCATCGAGATCGGCGGCGTCGACGACCCCGCCGGCACCGAGGCGTTCAAGCTCGTCGTCCCGGGCAAGGTGCTGGTCGCCGACCCCACCGCCGGCGATCACTGCGGCACGACGACCGTGCAGGTGCAGCCGTGCGTGCTGGCGTTCCGGCTGCCCGCCGACGCCGGGTCGAGCCGGGTCCTGCTCTACCAGCGCGGGGACGAGCGGGTGCGCTGGGACCTCGGCGCGGCCTGACCGGCGGGCGACCACGAAGAACGCTGGTTGGCAGGGATCGCGCCCAGACCCGTCGGCGGTGCACTCGCGATCGTGCGCGCCGCACGGTGTGGGCGAATCGCGTCGCGAGCGCCTGGCGCTACGGTGAGCAGGCAGTTTCCGCGCCCCACCCGGCACGACCAGAAGAGGTGATCCCCACGGCTGATCAGTTCGACCTCGTCATCATCGGCGGCGGACCCGGCGGCTACTCGTCCGCGCTGTACGCCGCCTCGGCCGGCGTCAAGGTGGCGTTGGTGGAGGCCGACGCGCTCGGCGGGACGTGCCTCAACCGTGGCTGCATCCCGGCCAAGGCGTTCCTCGAGACCGCCGCCGTTCATCGCCACGTTGCCCACGCCGCCGAGTTCGGCATCGAGGCCAGCGCTCCGAGCGTCAACTTCGCTGTCACCCAGCAGCGCAAGCAGAAGATCGTCGCCGGTCTCGTGGGCGGCATCGCCGCAATGTGCAAGGGACGCAAGGTCGAGGTGTTCAACGGCTGGGGCAGCCTCGGTCCCGACCACACCGTCACTGTCGCCGCCAACGACGCCTCGCCGACGCAGATCACCGGCGAGAGCGTGATCCTCGCCGCCGGGTCGGTGCCGCGGCTGATCCCCGGGTTCGAGCGCGGCGGCCCGATCATGACGAGCGACGAGATCCTCGATCTCGACTACGTGCCGGGCCGCCTCGCCGTGATCGGCGGCGGCGCGATCGGCTGCGAGTTCGCCTCCGCCTTCGCCGACCTCGGCGCTCAGGTGACGATCCTCGAGGCACTGCCGAAGATCCTCCCCGGCCTCGACAGCGACCTCGCCAACGTCGTCGTCCGCAGCTTCAAGAAGAAGCGGATCGACATCCACACCGGCGTGATGGTGGGCGGACACACCCCGAACGACAGCGGCGGCACGACGGTCCACTTCGGCGAGGACGAGCACCTCGAGGTCGACAGAGTCGTCGTGTCGGTCGGGCGCCGCCCGTTCGCCGACCGCCTCGGCCTCGACGGCACCGGCGTCAAGGTCGACGAGCGCGGGTTCGTCGTCGTCGACGAGTTCTGCCGCACCGGCGAGGACGGCGTCTACGCCATCGGTGACCTCATCAACACCCCGCCGCTGGCCCACGTCGGGTACGCCGAAGCGATCCTCTGCGTCAAGCAGATCCTCGGCGAGCGGGTCGCGCCGGTGATGTACGACCGGGTGCCGTGGGCGATCTACTGCGATCCCGAGGTCGCCTGGGCCGGCCCCGACGAGGAGACGGCCAAGGCCGCCGGCCACGACGTCGTGGTCGCCAAGCACCCGTTCAAGTTCAACTCGCGGGCCCAGATCGTCGGCTCGACCGACGGGCTCTGCAAGGTCATCGCCGAGAAGGACGCCGACGGGAAGGCCGGGCGCATCCTCGGCGTGCACATGGTCGGCCCATGGGTCACCGAGCAGCTGAGCGGCGGCTACCTGGCGGTCAACTGGGAGGCGACGGTGGACGAGACGGCCGAGTTCATCCAGCCGCACCCGAGCCTCACCGAGCTGTTCGGCGAGACCGTGATGACGCTCACCGGCCGCAACTTCAACGGCTGACGCAGGAGAGGAAGAATCCGATGGCCGACGTGACCCTGCCCCAGCTCGGTGAGACCGTCACCGAGGGCACGATCACCCAATGGTTCAAGCAGGTCGGTGACACCGTCGCCGCCGACGAGCCGCTGTTCGAGGTGTCGACGGACAAGGTCGACACAGAGGTTCCCTCACCGGTGTCGGGGACGTTGACCGAGATCCGGGTCCAAGAGGGTGAGACGGTCGATGTCGGCACGGTGATCGCCGTCGTCGGCGACGGTGACGGGGCCGCCCCGGCGGCCGCACCACCTGCCGCCGAGGAGGCTCCTGCGGCGGAGGCCGAGCCGGAGATGGCCGGGGCGACCGAGGCACCCGCGGCGGAGACGCCCGCCGAGGAGGAGCCGGCGCCCGAGCCCGAGCCCGCCCCGGCTGCCGGGGAGCCGGCCGCCCAGGAGCCAGCCCCGCAGGCGCCAGCGGCGGCCCCGGCTCCCGCCGCCGAGCCCACACGCCAAGCCCCCGACACCAGGGGCATCCTGCTGTCGCCGGTGGTGCGCCGGCTGGTCAGCGAGCACGGCCTCGACCCCGCCGCCATCAATGGCTCCGGCCCGGGCGGTCGGATCACGCGCGACGACGTGCTCGACCACATCGACAAGGTCGGCGCGACGCCACAACCGGCCGCGGCTGCAGCGCCGGCCGCGCCGGCCGCCCAGGAGGCGGCTCCGGCACCGGCGGCCAGGGCGGCACCGGAAGCCAAGCCGGCCCCCGCGGCTCCCGCACCGGCGCGCACCGCGCCCGCCGCGGCACCGACGGTGACGGCCGGCCAGCGCGACGAGGCGATCCCGCTGACCAAGATCCGCCGGCTCACCGGCCAGCGCATGGTGATGAGCAAGGACGTCAGCCCGCACGCCTTCAGCGTCGTGGAGGTCGACTTCGCCAACGTCGACGAGACCCGCAGCAGGGTCAAGAGCGAGTGGCGCAAGGCCGAGGGCTTCAGCCTCACCTACCTGCCGTTCATCAGCCGGGCAACGATCGACGCCCTCGCCGACTTCCCCCACTTCAACGCCAGCGTCGGCGAGAGCGACCTCGTCGTCCACCACTACGTCGACCTCGGCATCGCCGTCGACCTCGACTACAACGGATTGATCGTTCCCGTCATCCGCGATGCCGAGAACCTCCGGCTGCGGGCGATCGCCCGCCAGATCAACGACCTCGCCAATCGGGCGCGGACGAGGAAGCTCGGCCCCGACGAGATCAGCGGCGGCACGTTCACGATCTCCAACAACGGCTCCGCCGGCTCGGTGCTGACGATGGCGATCATCAACCAGCCGCAGGTGGCGATCCTGTCGACCGACGCGATCACCCGCAAGCCGGTCGTCGTGGAGACCGCCGACGGCGGCGAGGCGATCGCCATCCACCCGGTCGGCAACCTGGCGATGTCGTGGGACCACCGGGCCTTCGACGGCGCCTACGCCGCCGGATTCCTCAAGCGGATCAAGGAGATCCTGGAGACCAGGGACTGGTCGTCCGAGGTCTGATGTTGCGGGTCCGCTGGCTGGGCACGGTCCCGTACCGGGAGGCGCTGGCCGTCCAGCAGGCGCTGTTCGACCGTGGCCGGGAGGATCACCTCCTGCTGCTCGAGCACCCGCACGTGTTCACGTACGGGCCGCGGTCCGACCTCGCCGATCACCTGCGCTGCGAGCCGGCGGCGGTGGGCGCCGAGCTCGTCGGCATCCGCCGCGGTGGCGACATCACCTACCACGGCCCGGGCCAGCTCGTCGGCTACCCGATCCTCACGATCGCCAACTCCCTCGGCGCCGCCGCCCACGTGCGCAACGTTGAGCAGCTCGCGATCGACGCGCTGGCGGCCTTGGGCGTGTCCGCCGGACGGCTGCGGGAGTACCCCGGCGTGTGGGTCGACGCCGATGGCCCGGACCCGCGCAAGATCTGTGCGATCGGCGTGCGCCTCAAGAAGGGCCGCACGATGCACGGGTTTGCCCTTAACGTCACGACGGACCTGACGTACATGCGCCGGCACATCGTCGCCTGCGGGATCCCCGGCCGGCCGGTGACGTCGCTCGCCGAGGAAGGCATCGACGTGCCGATGAGTGCGGTCGTCGACGTCGTCGCCCGCCTCGCCGCCGAGCGGTGGGGGAGCGGCGTGGCCGAGCGCCAGGACGTGGCGTGGCGCCACCGGCCCGACGAGCTCTCGCTGTTCTCCCGCGGCCACGGGCCGGGCGAGCCGGTGCGGATGTCGTCACGGCTGGCTGCCGCCGGCGTGACGACGGGCCTGTCGATCGAGACGCGCAAGCCGGCGTGGCTGCGTCCGAAGGTGCACCACGGTCCCGAGGTGCTCGCCCTCAAGCGCACGATCCGCGACCTCGGGCTGGTGACGGTGTGCGAGGACGCCGGGTGCCCGAACCTCTCGGAGTGCTGGGCCGACGGCACGGCCACGTTCATGGTCCTCGGCGACCGCTGCACCCGGGCCTGCGGGTTCTGCCTCGTCGACACCCGCAAGCCGGAGGCGCCGGCGGCGGACGAGCCGGCGCGCGTCGCCTCGGCGGTCGAGCGGATGGGACTCGACCACGCCGTGCTCACGATGGTCGCCCGCGACGACCTCGCCGACGGCGGGATGGCCCACGTCGCGGCGTGCGTCGCGGCGATCCGAGCGCGGCGGCCGGGCACGCGGGTCGAAACGTTGATCGCCGACGCCCGCGGTGACGCTGCCGCGCTGCAGGTGCTGTTCGACGTCCGTCCCGACGTGCTCAACCACAACATCGAGACCGTGGCCCGGCTGCAGCGGGCGGTGCGCCCGTCGGCTGGCTACGCCCGCAGCCTGTCAGTGCTGGCGCGGGCCAAGGCGGCCGGGCTGACCACCAAGTCGGGCCTGATCGTCGGGATGGGCGAGACCGACGAGGAGGTCGTCGGGGCGCTCGCCGACCTCGCCGGCATCGGCGTCGACATCGTCACGATCGGCCAGTACCTGCGCCCGACGTCGCACCACTTGCCGGTGGCTCGCTGGGTCGAGCCGACGACGTTCGCGTGGTGGGCGTCGGAGGGCGAGCGCCTGGGGATCGGCCACGTCGAGGCCAGCCCGCTGACGAGGTCCAGCTACCACGCCAAGTCCGCCGCCGAGCACGTCACGCCGGTGGCGCTGGCACACTCGCGGTGATGTACCTCGAGCGGATGGAGCGGGCGCGCAAGGTCATGGCCGAGCAGGGCGTCGACGTGCTGATGGTGTCGGTGGGCCACGACCTGCCCTACCTGACCGGGTACATGGCGATGCCGCTGGAGCGCCTGACGATGCTCGTCGTGCCGCGCGACGGAGACGCGACGATGGTGATCCCCCGCCTGGAGGCGCCGCGCGTCGTCGAGCAGCCGGCGGTGTTCACGCTGCGGCCATGGGAGGAGACCGAGGACCCGACCGCGATCGTCGCCGGCCTCGCGCGCGGGGCGGCGACGGCGGCGGTCGGCGACCAGATGTGGGCCCGCTTCCTCGTCGAGCTGCTCCCGCAGATGCCGGGCACCTCGTTCCGGCGGGCGGTGGACGTCGTCGGGCCGCTGCGGATGGTCAAGGACGCCGCCGAGATCGCCGCCCTGCGCGCCGCCGGTGCCGCCGCCGACCGGGTGGCCGACCAGCTCCACGGCGGGGAGATCCCGCTCCTCGGGCGCACGGAGGCGCAGGTGTCGCAGGACATCTCGGCGCGCCTGATCGCCGAGGGCCACGACAAGGTCAACTTCGCCATCGTCGCCGCCGGGCCCAACGCCGCCAGCCCGCACCACCACGCCGGCGGCCACGTCATCGCCAAGAACGAGATCGTGCTGTGCGACTTCGGCGGCACGATGGATAGCTACTGCAGCGACACCACCCGCTGCGTGTTCACCGGCGACGTGCCACCCGAGATCGCCGACGCCTACGCCGTGCTCCAGGAGGCGCAGGCGGCGAGCGTTGCGTCGGCCGTCGTCGGCACGCCGTGCGAGCACGTCGACCGCGCCGCTCGTGACATCATCGCCGCCGCCGGCTACGGCGACCAGTTCGTCCACCGCACCGGCCACGGCATCGGGATGGAGGAGCACGAGGACCCCTACATCGTCTTCGGCAACCGCCGCCCGCTGGAGCCCGGCCACGCCTTCAGCGTCGAGCCCGGCATCTACGTCAGCGGGCGCTGGGGCATGCGCCTGGAGGACATCGTCGTGGCGACGCCGTCGGGACCCGAGCCGCTCAACGTCTCCGACCACCGGCTGGTCAGCGTCGACGCCTGATCACACTCGGGCCTCGGCTCGCAGCCAAGCTGCTCGCCTTGCCTCCGAGCTCGCCGCCGCCGCTTCGCAGCGGCGCTCGCCCACCTTGCCGGTATCACGGGCGGGCGAACTGCGCCTCGTCGGGTGTCGCCGACCAGCCGGTCAGCTCGATCTTGACGTCGGCGGCGTCGAGCCGGGCGAGCGGGCCGCCGGCCAGGGTGCAGTACGTCTCCGTCGCGCCGGTCACCGGCACCGCCACGCACGTCGCGGGTTGGCCGGCGATCGTCGTCGTCGAGGCGGTGGTGGCGCCGACCCGCGCCGCGGCTGCGCGCCGCAATCGGACGGCGGTGCTGGTGGCGAAGAAGTCCGGCGCCAGCTGGGTGTCGCTGATCTGTGCCGCGTCGATGGTGGCCGAGCACGACCCGTCGTCGAGGTTGCACGTCGCGGTCTCGGCGGCGTCGACGATGAAGCGGACCCGGCCGACGGTGATCGACCGCCGCGCCGGACCGGCCTGCACCACGGTGGCCGGTCGGGTCACCCCTCCGAACCTGGTGAGGATCTCGTAGTTGGCGGTGAACGTGCTCGCCCGGGCTTGATCGAGCTGCCGGAGCACGGCGTCGACGGCGCCGTCACCGGTCGTCACCGGGCCGGAAGCGAGCGTCGGCCGCTCGCCCGTCGCGCAGCCGGCGAGCACGGCGAGCACCGCCACGAACGGCGCCGACCGGGCATGGCGTCGTCGGCGGTGAGACATGGCGGCGCCAGGGTACGCGCCGCTCTCCCGGTTCGGGTTGCGCCGGTACCCTCCGGACGGTGATCGCCCTCGACGCCGCGACGGTGCTGTTGCAGTGGGCGGTCGGGGGGATGGCGTTCTGCTGGTTCACCACCCGGCGCCGCCAGGTCGGACTCGGCTACGGCTGGCTGCTGCGCGGCATCTATCTCGTGATGGCGGCAGGCTCGTTCGCTGTCGGGTTGGCGTTCGGCGTGGTGCCGGCGCGCGAGGCGGCGTCGCTCGGGTTCGTGGCGGCGTGCATGGCCGGGCTCGGCGTGTCGATCGCCCGGCGCCGCGCCGGCGTCAGCGGGCGGCGGGCCGAGCACGACCGGCGCACGGCGCGGGTGGCCGAGATGACCGGCATCGACCGCGCCGGCCGGACGACGCTCGACGCGCCTGCGGTCGCGGGATCGGAGTTCCCACCAGCACTCGACCTCGTGCCGGTGGCGATCGGCGCCGTCGGGCTCGCTGCCGCGGCGCTCGACGCCGGCGGCAACCCGCTCGTGTCGCTGCTGCGCACGCTCGCCGGCGCCGCCTTCCTCGGCGCGATCACCGACGCGATGCTCCTGGGCCACTGGTACCTCGTGCAGCCCGGCCTGCCGCGCGGCCTGCTCCACGAGCTGGTCGACGCCGTCGGCTGGGTGTGGCCGATCGAGGTCGTCGCCCTGCTGCTGCCGATCGGGATGGTCAGCGTGTGGACCGGCGCCGTCGACGACGGCTGGGGCGGCACCCTCGGTTGGTTCTGGGCAGCGTGCGCGGTGACCACGATCGCGCTCGTGCTGGTCACCAAGGCGGCGTTGCGCGAACGCCAGTACTCGGCGGTGATGGCGGCGACCGGCCTGCTCTACCTGGCGATCCTCACCGCCTTCGGCACCGATCTGGTGGCGCGAGCCGTGCTGGCCTGATACCCGGGTGTGGAGGGTGGGTGAGCGCCGCTGCGGAGCGGCGGCGGCGAGCTCGGAGGTGAGGCGGGCAGGTTGCTGTGGGTCGAACCCGGGTGTGGAGGGTGGGTGAGCGCCGGAGCGGCGGCGGCGGCGGCGAGCTCGGAGGTGAGGCGGGCAGGTTGCTGTGGGTCGAACCCGGGTGTGGAGGGTGGGTGAGCGCCGCTGCGGCGGCGGCGAGCTCGGAGGTGAGGCGAGCAGCTTGCTGCGAGTCGAACCCGAGCGTGAACAGTAGCGTTATTCCATGCCCCGACCGATCTGGAGTGGGACCATCAGCTTCGGGCTCATTGCCATCCCGATCAAGCTGTTCAACGCGGTGCGGCACAAGGGCGTGTCGTTCAATCAGCTCGACGAGCGCACGATGAGCCGGATCCGCTACCGCAAGGTCTCCGACGAGACCGGCGAGGAGGTTTCCGACGAGCACATCGTGAAGGGCTACGAGGTCTCCAAGGGTCGCTACGTGCTCGTCGACCCCGACGAGCTGGAGCCGTTCATCCCCGCCGCCACCCGCACCGTCGAGCTGGAGGAGTTCGTCGAGCTCAGCGAGATCGACCCGATCTACTTCGAGAACGCGTATTACGTCGCGCCGGATTCAAACCCCAAGCCGTACGTGCTGCTGGCGCGGGCGATGGAGGAGTCGGGCAAGGTCGCGATCGGCCGCTTCGTGATGCGCAACAAGCAGTACACCGCGGCGATCCGGGCCAACGAGGGGCGGCTGATGATGTCGACGCTGGCATACGCCGACGAGGTCATCCAGCCCGATTCGATCGACGAGCTGGCCGGGCTCGACGGCGTCGACGTCTCGCCCCGCGAGGTGAAGATGGCCGAGGCGCTCGTCGAGTCGCTGACCGACGAGTTCGCCCCCGGGAAGTACCACGACGACTACCGCGAGCAGGTCCTTGACCTCATCGAGAGGAAGGCTGCCGGCGAGGAGTTCGAGGTGCCGGAGGTGCAGGCGGAGAAGCCGAAGATCGTCGACCTGATGGCCGCGCTGGAGGCGAGCGTGGAGGCGGCCAAGGCGTCGCGCACGCGGCACCCGACGGCGGCCAAGGCGACCAAGGCGAAGGCCAGGAAATCGGCCTGAACGTCTCGCCCTGAGCCGTGGCGCCGAAGCGGACGGCGGTGACCGTCGAGGTCGGCGGCCACCCGCTTGAGCTCTCCAACCTGCAGAAGGTGCTGTACCCGTCGGGGTTCACGAAGGGTGAGGTCGTCGACTACTACGCCCGGATCGCGCCGTTTGCGCTGCCGCACCTGGAAGGGCGGGCGCTCACGTTCAAACGCTTTCCGAACGGCACCGAGACCAAGGGCTTCTTCGAGAAGCGCTGCCCCGGCCACCGTCCGGAGTGGGTCAACGTCGCCCTCGGGCCGGGCGACAGGCGCGGCGGCATCGAGTACTGCTGCGTGGACTCCCCGGCGTCGCTGGTGTGGGCGGCGAACATGGCGGCGATCGAGCTGCACGCCCCGATGGCCCTCGCTGCCGACCTCGACACGCCGCGGGCGGTGGTGTTCGACTTCGACCCGGGCCCGGAGACGGACATCGGCGACTGCTGTGCGATCGCCCTGCGTGTCCGTCACGTGCTCGCCGCCGTCGATCTCGTGGGTTGCTGCAAGACGTCGGGGTCGAAGGGCCTGCAGTTGTACGTGCCGCTGAACACGCCCGGCGCCACCCACGCCGGCGCCGCCGAGTTCGCCCTCGCCGTCGGTCAGGTGATGGAGAAGCAGCTGCCGAAGAAGGTCACGACGGTCATGACCAAGTCGGTGCGGCCCGGGAAGATCTTCGTCGACTGGAGCCAGAACGCCCACCACAAGACGACGATCGCCCCGTACTCGCTGCGGGCCAGGCCGGCGCCGACGGTGTCGACCCCTGTGTCATGGGAAGAGGTCGAGGCCTGTGCCGGCGGTGACCTGGAGCTGGTCTTCGAGGCCGCCGACGTGCTCGCCCGAGTCGCCGAAGACGGCGACGCCTTCGAGCCCGTGCTGACGCTGGAGCAGCGCCTGCCCGGCTGAGGACCCGCGCTCACGGCGAGGTGGGCGAGCGCCGCTGCGGAGCGGCGGCGGCGAGCTCGGGAGGCGAATGGGAGGCAGCTTGGCTGCGACCCGAGCCCGACGAAACAGGTGCCACGGCTCGTCGGCTTCGGCCCGCCATCATGGACCGGTGGTTCGGAGGCGCCGGCGAGCGCTGCTCGCGACGCTGGCGCTGCTGGCCGGGTGCTCAGCCGAGCGCAGCGCGCCGGTGGCGATCCCGCCGCTGCCGCCGCCGACGATCGCCACGACGTCGTCGACGACGACCACCACATCCGCACCGTCCGACCCGCCGACGACCACGCCTTCGTCGTCGTCGGAGGTCGAGCCGATCCCCACGGTCGGTACCGACGTCGTGCTCCCGCCCGGCGACCCCCCGTTGACGGCTCCCTCGACGGCGCCAACCGCGTCGCCGACGGCGCCGACGACGGCGGCCGTGGACCCGTGGGCGGCGTTCGACCGGGCGCTGGCGGCGCGGCTGATCGACCGCGGCGACTACGCCGTCGGAGTCGCCGTCGCCGTGCGCGGAACGATCGTCCACACCGCCGACTTCGGCTACCGCGTCGCGCCCATTCCGACGACCACGGTTCCACCGGACGCCTCGTCGGTGCCGCCGAGCGCGCCACCGACGTCCGGCCTCGTCGACTACGGCGGGACGCCGGCGCCGATCGCCTCCGACGACCGCTTCCGCATCGCCAGCATCAGCAAGGTGATCACGGCGATCGTCGTGCTGCAGCTCGTCGAGGCCGGCCAGCTCGGGCTCGACGATGCGGTCGGCGGGCGCCTCGCCTCGCTCGTCGGCGCCCACCTCTCCGATCCGCGGGTCGCCACGATCACAGTGCGCCAGCTGCTCTCGCACACCGCCGGGTTCTCGTCGTACCAGCGGGCGTTCTTCGGCGGCGGCTACGGGTCGTGCCACGACCTCGCCGCCGACGTCCTCTCCCGCTCCCTGAGCGCCGACCCGGGGACGGACTACACGTACTCCAACCTCAACTTCTGTCTGCTCGGCCTGCTCATCGAGCAGATCGCCGGGCGTCCGTACGAGGCGGTCGTCAACGACCGTCTGCTGGCGCCGCTCGGGATCGACGGGATGCGGATGGCGCCGACGTTCGACGCCGATCCGACGGCCGTGGTCCACCCGTCGGTGAAGGGGCGCAACTACATGGAGGCGCTCGACGCGGCGGGGGCCTGGACGGCGACGCCTTCGGACCTGGTGAAGATCTTCGCCTCGCTCGACGAGACGACGCCCGGGTTCCATCCGCTCTCGCCGGCGACGGTCGCCACGATGCGCACGATCGTGCCGACCGGCGCGCCGCCGTCGCCGACTGGGCGCGGCTACGGGCTCGGGATGATGGTCTTCGGCGACGGCACGTTCGGCCACACCGGGACGATCGAGAGCACCCACGCGATGGTCGTCGACCGGCCTGGCGGGGTGACGTGGTCGGTGCTGGTGAGCGGCGAGTACCCCGGCAGCACGGGTAACCTGCGCACGATCTTCGACGAGTCGATCCGCGACGCCGGGTTGGTGCTCTGAGGAAGGTGGGCGAGCGCCGCTCCGAAGCGGCGGCGGCGAGCTCGGGAGGTGAGGCGAGCAGCTTGGCTGCGAGCCGAACCCGAGAAACTAGTTCACCTGGCGGGTGCGGCCCTCCCAGAAGGGGGCGCGCAGCTTGAACTTCTGGAGTTTGCCGGTGGCGGTTCGGTCGAGGGCATCGCGGAACTCGACCCGCTTCGGGCACTTGTACCCGGCGAGCTTGCCGCGGGTCCATGTGATGACGTCGTCCGCCGAGAGCTCGCTGCCCGGCGCCTTGACGACGAGGGCGGTGACCAGCTCACCCCACCGCTCGTCGGGGACGCCGATCACGGCCACCTCCGTCACGTCGGGGTGCTGGAAGATCGCGTCCTCGACCTCGATCGACGAGACGTTCTCCCCACCGGAGATGATCACATCCTTCTTGCGGTCGGAGATCGTGACGTAGCCGAACTCGTCGATCGACCCGCCATCGCCGGTGTGGAACCAGCCGTCGACGATCGCCTCGGCCGTCGCCTCGGGCTGGTTCCAGTAACCGGCCATCACGACGTTGGTGCGGGCGAGCACCTCGCCCTCACTGTCGACGTCGATCTCGCAGCCGATCGCCGGCGCGCCGGCGCGGTTGAGCTTGACCGCCCGTTCAGCCGGCGAGAGGTCGTCGAACTCGGCCCGCGGCCGGTTGATCGTCAGCAGCGGAGCGGTCTCGGTGAGGCCGTAGATCTGGTTGAACTGCCACCCGAGCTCGGCCTCCACCCGCTCGATCGTGCGCGTCGGCGGCGGGGCGCCGGCGACGACGATGCGCACCTGGTCGCGTCCGGGGATCTCGCCCTCCCACGACGCCGCCGCGTCGAGCACGATGTTGACGACGGCCGGCGCGCCGCACATCAGGGTCACCCCGTACTCCTGGACCCGCCGCAGGATCTCGGCGCCGTCAACCTTGCGCAGGATCACGTGCTGGCCGCCCATGCCGGTGACCGCGTACAGCATCCCCCACCCGTTGCAGTGGAACTGGGGCAGCGTGTGGAGGTACACGTCGCGATCGTTGACGCCCATGTGCCAGCCGAACGTCGTGGCGTTGATCCAGATGTTGCGGTGGGTGAGCTGGACGCCCTTGGGGCGCGCCGTCGTGCCCGACGTGTAGTTGATCGTCGCCGTGGCGTCCTCGTCGGCTTCCCATGGTCGTGGCTCGGCATCGAAGCGGAGCAGGTCTGCGTCGGCCTCTTCACCGATCGTCAGCTTGCGCTCGCACTCGACGGTCTTCATCGCGTCCTCGAGCTCGGGGTCGACGAGCAGGATCCGGGCGCCGGAGTGCTCGACGATGTACTTGACCTCCTCGGCGACCAGCCGGAAGTTGATCGGGACGAGGATCCGGCCGGAACCCGACACGCCGAACAGCGCGGTCAGCAGGCGAGCCGAGTTGTGGCTGAGGATGGCGATCCGATCGCCGATGCCGATGCCGGCCTCGTCGAGCCCGGCGGCCATCGCCCGCGCCCGCGCCGCAACGTCGCGGTAGGTGAGCGAACCCCACGAGCGTGCCGGCTGATCCGGCTCGTCGACGATGCCGGTGCGGTCGGGGTAGATCAGGTCGGCACGGCGGATGAAGTCGTTGACGCTCAGCGGGACCTTCATGTTGCGGCTCCTTGCACAGCGGGCGCGATCAGCGGCCAGGGGTGGTTTCGTTCGACGAGGTGGGCGAGCTCCAGCAGCAACGGCTCGGTGAAGTGGCGGCCGACGACCTGGAGCCCGACCGGAAGGCCGTCGACGGCGCCGGCGGGGATCGAGATGGCCGGGTTGCCGTGGAGGTTTGCCGGGAAGGTCAGCCTGCCGTTGTTGCCGGCGCCGGCCTCGATCCCACCGAATTTCTTCGGCAGCGGACCGTCGGCGGCGAAGGCGACGTCGGGGTTGCTGGCGGCGACGACGACGTCGACGCCGTCGATTGGGTCGAAGATCATCGCCATCGCCTCGTTGACTTCCATCCGCTTGCGCTCGACGAGCCACCACGAGTGGGCGTCGTAGGTCGCCGCGTTGTGCTCCATCGAGGCCCGGATCTCTGGTGTCAGGTCATCGGCACAGGCCGGCCACTTGTCGCCGAGCTCGGCGGCGATGCCCACCGCGCCGCTCACCGCCCACGCCCGGCCCATGCGCGGCAGCCCGGTGTCGAGGCCGTCCACTCGAACGAGGCCGGCGTCGCGGATGAGCTCGTCGGTGGCACCGGCGAGCACGTCCCACATCGCCGGCGAGACGACGGCGCCGCCCCAGTCCTCGACAACGGCCACCTTGAGCCCTCTGAGCTGGCCGCCCCGACTGCCCAAGCCGTTCTCCCAGCCGGCCACCCGCTGCAGGCTCAGCGGGTCCCGCGGGTCGTGGCCGTTGACGACGTCGAACCAGCGGGCGACGTCGCGCACCGACCGGGCGAGGCAGCCGACCACCGACGTCAGGTTGCCGTAGTGGGCGTTGGGCGACTTCGGGACGCGCCCGAACGTGGCTTTCAGCCCGACCAGCCCGCAGAAGCCGGCGGGGATCCGGATCGAGCCCCCGCCGTCGCTCGCCGTAGCGAGCGTCAGGATCCCCCCGGCCACCGTCGCCGCCGATCCACCGGACGACCCACCTGGCGTCCGGTCGAGCTGCCACGGGTTGCGCGTCACGCCGTGAAGGATCGTGCGGGTGACGTTGACGCCGCCGAACTCCGACGCCGTTGTCTGCCCGGCCAGCACCGCCCCGCCGAGATCGCGGATGCGCTGGACCTGCGTCGACGTCACGGTGGCGATGTTGTCGCGCAGCGGCACCGACGCCTGTGTGTACGGCCACCCCGCGACCTCGTCGAGCTCCTTGATCCCGATCGGGACGCCACCGAACGGCTTGGAGACGTCGGCGACGCCGGCGGCGATCGTCGCGTGTTCCCGGTCGAGGTGGCAGAACGCGTTGAGGGGGCTGGCGTCGATCGCCGTGTACACCGCGTCGAGCTCCTCGGCCGGGGAGTGCTCACCCCGGCGGAAGGCGTCGACCAGCGAGCACGCGTCGCCGTCCCATGGTCCATCGCCCATCGCCCGGAACGTAGTCGCCGTCGCATTCGCCGGCCGTACGGCACACCGGCCGGCGCGGACGCCCGTGCCTACGATCGCCGCCGATGGACACCCGTACGTTCCTCGGCCTGGAACCGACCCACAACCGGTTCCGCTGGAAGCTCCCAGTGACGGCGGGCATCTGCACGGGCGGGGACTTCATGTTCGGGGGCGCCGGGCTGGGCGCGGCGATCGCGGCGATGGAGGGAACGTCGGGCCGGGAGACGATCTGGTCGACCGCCCAGTACCTGTCGTTCGCCCGTCCTGGCGAGTACGTCGACGTCGACGTCACGCTCGCCGTCGAAGGTCACCAGATGACGCAGGCCCGCGCCGTGTGCCACGTGGCCGACCGTGAGATCCTCACCGTCAACGCCGCCCTCGGCCAGCGCGACTTCCCCTGCGAGGGGCAGTGGGAGATCATGCCGCCCGACGTGGCGCGACCGGAGGACTGCCCCGATCGCATCCACCGCATGGATCCCGGCGACACCGTGCACGGCCGTCTCGACCAGCGCGTGGCCAAGGGTCGAGACCTCGACGAGCTCGACGGCACCATGGGCGACGGGCGCACGATGCTGTGGGCGCGCATCCCCGAGGTCATCGACGGGGTCGACGGCGCCGCCCTCGCCGTGCTCGGCGACTTCGTGCCGATGGGCGTCGGGCAGGCGCTCGGGATCAAGGGCGGTGGCAACAGCCTCGACAACACGCTGCGACTCGCGAAGCTGGTGCCAACGCACTGGGTGCTGCTCGACATCCACATCCACGCCGTGGAGCGGGGCTTCGGCCACGGGCTCGTCCACATGTTCGCCGAGAACGGCACCCTCCTCGCCACCGCCAGCCAGAGCTGCATCATGCGCTTCTGGAAGGGGGTCGGCTGACGCCCGCGCCCTTCCGAGTGTTTCGTCCCGGGGAATCCCGGCCCTGACACTCCGATCGGCTGAAACACTCGGATGTCCGCATCGGCTACAACGGCGCGATGACGTTGCCCGTCCGTCCCGGCATGACGGTGCCGTTGCCCGGCCCGCTGCACACCCATCGCGAACGGCTGGCCGAGCTGGCCGACCTGGGTTACACCGACATTTGGTCGGCGGAGGCCGAGGGGGCGGACGCCTTCACCCCACTGGCGCTCGCCGCGGCGTGGGAGCCGCGGCTGCGCCTGGGCACGGCGATCGTGCCCGCCTACACCCGTGCCCCGGCGTGCCTGGCGCAGTGCGTCGCCTCGCTGGCCGATGCTGCGCCGGGGCGCTTCGCCATCGGCATCGGGTCGTCGAGCAACGTGATCGTCGAGCGATGGAACGGGGTGCCGTTCGAGGAGCCGTACAAGAAGGTGCGCGACGTCGTGCGGTTTCTGCGCGACGCGCTGTCGGGCGAGAAGGTCACCAAGCGCTACGACACGTTCGAGGTCCAGGGGTTCCGGCTCGGCATCCGGCCCGAGCAGGCGCCACCGATCCTGGTCGCCGCGTTGCGCCAGGGCATGCTCAGGCTCGCCGGCAGGGAGGCCGACGGCGTGATCGTCAACTGGTTGTCAGCCACCGACGTGACGACGGTGACGAAGGTGGTGCAGGAGGCGGCCGGCGGCGCCGACCGCGAGGTGGTGGCTCGGATCTTCGTCTGCCCGAGCGAGAACACCGAGGTGGTGCGCGCCGGAGCGCGTCGAGCGGTGGCGGCGTACCTCAACGTGCCGGTCTACGCCGAGTTCCACCGCTGGCTCGGGCGCACCGAGCAGTTGCAGGGCATGTGGGACGCCTGGGCGGCAGGTGACCGGGCCGCCGCACTGGAGTCGATCCCGGACGAGGTCGTCGACGAGCTGATCGTCCACGGGTCGCCGGCGGACTGCCGGGCGCGCATCCAGCAGTACTTCGACAACGGGGTCACGACGACCAGCCTCGCCCTGATGCCGCTGGACCCCGACGTGGCCTTCTGGGATGCCGCCCGGGCTCTGGCGCCGACGGCCGCCTGAGCCAGCGCCTCAGCCTGCCCGAGCCGGCCGAGGGCCGCAGCGGTTCGGGAAGGTCAGCGCGCCCGTACGTCGAGGCGGATGGTCCACGCACCCACCGACTCGACGACGAGGTGACTGCCGCTCCACGGATCGCGAGCCAGCACGGCCCGCACGTCGGCCTCCGAGGCTGCTTCGACGACGAGCACCACCCGGACTTCGTCAAGGAGTGGTCCGCCGAGGACGACGAACCCCTGGTCGACGAGACCGTCATGAACGACGCGTGCTCCGGCCAGCCGGTCTGCTCTTCGAGTTTCTTGGTCGGGTCCCAGTGAGGACCGATGCGTCGCAGGACGACGAAGTAGGTCACATCAAGCGGCCGAGCGCTCGATTTCGGGCGCGGTCGATGTGGCCGTGGACGGGGGCGGCTGCGCCAGCCGGGCTCGGATCTCGGCGATGTGGCGGAGGCCGCGGCGCCGTGTCGCATCGTCGAGGCGGAAGCGCAGCGGCACCGTCGGCTCGGGCAGCAAGGTGAGCTGCTCGGGCGTGTGGGGAGTGGTGCTGGCGGTCATGCGATCATCATGAACGAGGGGTGTCACAGCGAGTTCGGGGCCTGTGAGCTGGGGAGATGTCAGACGACGGGGGCGAGCGCGGGGAGCCCGAACCGAGTCCGAATCTCCGCCTGGATCTCGCGAACCGACGCCGTGGCGTCGAAGTGGGCGACGAACTCCTTGCGCTCGAAGATGGCCAGCACGGGCGTCGTCTTCTGGTGGTAGTCGCGCAAGCGGGTGGCCAGCGCCTCCGGGTTGTCGTCCTCGCGGACGATCAGCGCCGAGCCGCAGATGTCGCAGGTATCCGGCACCTTGGGGCGGTGGGCGAGCAGGTTCCAGTCCAGGCCGCACCCCGAGCAGAGCCGGCGCGAGAGCACGCGCTCGTGGACGATCTCGTCGGGGAGCTCGAGGTTGATCACGCCGTCGATGTCGTAGCTCTCGAGGAAGAACTCGGCCTGGCGGGCGTTGCGGGGGAAGCCGTCGAGGACGAGCCCGTAGTTCCAGTCGTGCCACGCCAGGCGGTCACGGACGAGCGACTCGACCAGGTCGTCGGAGACCAGCTCGCCCTCCGCCATCGTGCGCCGCACCTGGGCACCGATCTTGGTGTGGCTCTGGACGTGCCAGCGGAGAATGTCGCCCACGCTCAGGTGAACCAGGTCGAGGTCCTCCGCCAGCATGCCGGCCTGGGTGCCCTTGCCACTCCCCTGCACGCCCATGATCACGTACTTGCGCACGGCGACAGCATCGCACCCATCGCGATCAGCGTGAGCTGGGCGAGCACCGGACGTGGGTGGAGCGCCGACCCGAGCCCGACCCGAGCCCGACCCGAGCCCGACCCGAGCCCGACCCGAGCCCGACCCGAGCCCGACCCGAGCCCGACCCGAGCCCGACCCGAGCCCGACCCGGTCAGTCGGTGCCCTTCCGGGCCCGGCCGAGCGCCCGCTCCACCTCCCGTTGGGCATCGCGCTCGGCGATCGCCCGGCGCTTGTCGGCCTTCTGGCGACCCTTGGCGAGGCCGAGCTCGACCTTGGCCCGGCCCTCGCGGAAGTAGAGCCGCAGGGGCACCAGCGCCAGGCGTTCCTGGGCGATGCGGACCTGCAACTTGTCGATCTGGTCACGGTGGAGGAGGAGCTTGCGACGGCGGTCGGGATCGTGGGCACCGACTCCGTTGGCGAACTGGTACGGCGCGATGTGCACGCCCTCCAGCCAGAGCTCGTCACCGCTGACGCGGGCGAACGCGTCGGCGAGCTGGACCTGGCCGAGACGCAGGCTCTTGACCTCGCTCCCGTGCAGCACGAGGCCGGCCTCCACCGTCTCCAACACGGCGTAGTCGTGCCGCGCCCGGCGGTTGGCGGCGATCGTCGTGGTGCCGTCGCGTGTCTCTTTGGGCCTGGCCATGGGCTCAGCAAGGGTAGCGCCGGACCGGTCCGCCGCTACCGTGCCGCCCGTGCTGGAGCTGCCCCGAGTCGTGGCCGACAAGCTCGTCGCCCACGCCGTCCAGGGCTACCCGTACGAAGCGTGCGGCCTGCTGGCCGGCCGACCCGGCGTCGCTGTCGAACGCTTCTACCCCTGCCGCAACGCCGCCGCCTCGGCGCGGGTCTACACCGTCGATCCGCACGATCATCTCCGGGCCGAGCGGGACGCCGAGGGGCACGGGTGGGAGATCACCGGTGTCGTCCACAGCCACACCCACACCGACGCCTATCCGAGCCCGACCGACGTCGCCCAGGCCCCCGACCCGACCTGGCACTACGCGATCGTCAGCCTGCGCGACGACGCCAACCCGTCGCTGCGCAGCTACCGCATCGTCGACGGCGAGGTCACGGAGGAGCCGGTGCACGTCGTGTGAGCGAGCGCGGCGAGCGAACCAGCATTACGGTCCTTGGCTCATTTGCGCCCCGCGGTGTGCGACGCGCCGAACGCGTTCATTGCGTCGATGGGTGTGCCGATGAGCGAGCGAGCGAACCAGCGTTGCGGTCTTTGGCTCATTGGCGCCCCGCGGTGTGCGACGCGCCGAACGCGTTCATTGCGTCGATCGGTGCGCCAATGAGCCCCGGCCGGCGTCGCCAGGTACGATTGTTGACCTGACCCATCGGGGTTGTCCGGATTCGCCCGGAAGGACCGTCGACATGATCACGATCGCCACCGTCAACGACAGCGTGCTCGACCTGATCGGTCACACGCCGCTCGTCGACGTGTCGACGCTGTCGCCGAACCCCTACGTCCGCATCCTCGCCAAGCTCGAGAGCCAGAACCCCTTCGGCTCGGTGAAGGACCGCATCGCCAAGGCGATGATCGAGGACGCCGAGAAGCACGGTCACCTCCAGCCGGGCCAGACGATCGTCGAGCCGTCGTCGGGGAACACCGGGATCGCGCTCGCCGCGATCGCCCGCATCAAGGGCTACCCGATCAAGATCCTGTTGCCGGAGAACGTGTCGATCGAGCGGCGCCAGATGCTCGAGGTGTTCGGCGCCGAGATCATCCTCACGCCGGGCGCCGAAGGCTCGAACGGGGCGGTCAAGCGGGCGTCGGCGCTCGCCGCCGAGCACCCGGAATGGTGCCTGCTGTACCAGTACGGCAACGACGCCAACCCCCGGGCCCACTACGAGGGGACGGGCCCGGAGATCTGGCAAGACTGCCCGGAGATCACCCACTTCGTCGCCGGGCTCGGCACCAGCGGGACGCTGATGGGCACGGGACGGTTCCTGAAGGAGCAGAACCCCGAGATCAAGGTGATCGCCGTGGAGCCCCCGCTCGGGGAGCGGGTGGAGGGCCTGCGCAACCTCGACGAGGGCTACATCCCGCCTGTCTTCGAACATTGGTCTGGCGCCGACCTGCTCGATCGCAAGCGGGTCGTGCGGCCGCGAGAGTCGATCGAGTGGACCCGCCGCCTCGTCGAGGTGGGCGTGTTCGCCGGGTTGTCGGCTGGTGCCGCGCTCGCCGGCGCCGTGAAGGTGGCGGCCGAGGTCGACGAAGGCGTGATCGTGTTCATCGTCAGCGACGGCGGCTGGAAGTACCTCTCGACCGGCGTCTACACCGACGACCTCGACACCGCCGAGGCCAACGCCGAGGGCGTCATCTACTTCTGACGACCGCTGTCGAGCTGAGCGATCAGCGCCTTCGGGGCGCGCCGTCGGTAGGACTCTTCGAGCAGCTCGGAGACCAGCTCCGCATCCGCCTGGGGGAGCGAGACGCGAACCCCGCTCAGCTTCGTGCCCCACCAGAGCTCGCTGCACCAGGTCGGGGATTCGGCGACGGCGGCAGCGGTCTCGGAGTCGTCGACGAAGACGTGGAGGTGGGTCGCGTCGGGCGGCGCGGTGGCGAAGATCTTGCCGCGGACGCGAAACGACGTCATGTCGTGGTGCGGCGCCTCGACCGCCTCCGGGAACCCGAGCGCCAGCGCGCGGGCGTCGTCGAGCAACATGCGGGCACGGTACTGGTGGTCAGGCGTACCGCTCGATCGCCCGCGTCGCCGCGCCCACGTAGCCGCCGCCGAACTTGATCGCGTGGACCACCAGCGGCGCGATCTGGTGCAGGGCGACACGCTCGGCCCATCCCTCGGCGAGCGGGAAGTCGTCGGCGTAGGCGGCGAAGCAATCGGCACCGAAGCCACCGAACAGCCGCATCATCGCCAGGTCGAACTCACGATGGCCGCCGTGGGCGGCGGGGTCGATCAGCCAGCTGCGCCCACCGGCGCCGACGATCCGGTTGCCGGCCCACAGGTCGCCGTGCAGGCGGGCGGGCGGTTCGGCGGGACCGCCGACCTCGTCCAGCCGCCCGGCCAGGGCCACCAGGCGATCGATCGTCGGCGGCGCCAGCGCGCCGGCATCGGCGGCCAACCGGGCCAGCGGCAGCAGCCGCTGAGACGCATAGAACTCGATCCACGTCGCGGTGGGATCGTTCGGCAGGCCTCTGCTGCCCGTCGTGCGCCGGTCCTCGCGCCCGAAGCACGGTGCGCCGGCGCGGTGCAGCGCGGCGAGCCGGCGACCGAGGTCCTCGTCGGTCGAAGGCAGCGGCGCTCCAGGCTCGATCCACGACAGCGCGAGCAGCGCCGGTGGCTGGTCGGAGACGGCGAGCACGGTCGGCACGTCGACGGCGCCCGCGTCGGCGAGCCAGGCCAGCCCGGCCGCCTCGGTCGAGAAGAAGCCCGGCGGTGGGCTGCGGTGGGACTTGACGAACACCCGGCGACCGTCGGTGAGATCGACGCCGAAGGCGATTGCCACGTCGCCGCCGTGCAGCCGCCACACACTCGCGATCCTGGCGCCGAGCGCCCACTCGACGGCCTCGGCGAGCCTCGGATCCACGGTGCGAGTCTGGCGTGCCCCGATCAGCGAGCGGCTGTCTGCGACGATGGGCCGGTGAGCGACCGCGGCCCGTACGGACAGGACTCCGACCCGACCGAGGTCTTCCCGCCGCTGCGCCCCGACCCGCCGACGCCACCGGCGACGCTTCCGCCTGTCGGTATCGAGCGCGACCCCGACCCGACCCGGGTGATGCAACCCGGTGAACCCATGGCGGTGCCCCCGACTGGTGGTCCGTACGACCCTGGTCCTCCCTACGGCGGTGGCGGTAGCGGCGGAGGAGGGGGAGGCGGCGGTGGCGGCGAGCCGCCGTTCGAGCCCGAGCCGGAGCCGTGGTATCGCCAGCCAGGCCCGGTGGCTGCGCTGATCGCCGGCATCGCCGCGCTGGTCGTGGCGGTGATCGCCCTCGTGATCTGGACCAGCGGCGGCGACGACAGCAGCAACGACACCCTCCCGTCCGTTGCTTCGTCGGTGCCGGCCACGACCACCTCGTCATCGACGACCACGACCACCGAGCCGGCCACGACGACCTCGTCGTCGACGACGACGTCGACATCGTCGACCACCACCTCCACGACCACCACCACCCTGCCCCCGACGACCACCACCACGACGACGCCCCCGACGACAGCGGCGCCGACCACCACGACGACGACGACGCCGATCACGAACCCACCGCCGGGCGTCACGGCCTGGGACGTGATCTCGGCGACGCCGTCGCTCTCGTCGTTCAAGACCGCGATCACCGGCTCGGGCACGGAGGGCTTCTTCCAGGGCACGAAGGCCTACACGGTGCTGGCGCCGGACAACGACGCGATGAAGAACGTCCCGAACAGCTTCGACGTCACCGACTACGTCACCGAGGGCACGATCTCGTCGGCGGACCTGTTCCAGATGCAGGAGATCGCGATGCAGAGCGGGGTCACCCTGAAGATCGACAACGCCACCCAGACCGTCGGCGGTGCCGTGATGACCGCCAGCCGCGACATCAAGGTCTCCAACGGCGTGATCCACGTCCTGGCCGGGCTGGTCAGCCCCGGGTGATCTGGGCGCCCACCGTGCCATCCGGCGTCCTGGGCGCGCTCGTTGACAACAGTTGTCACGGAGCGCGCCCAGTTCGAGCTCGGCTCGATGCGTGAGGCGGGTCCTGCCGACACGGCGCCGCCGGTCGTAGCCTGTCCGCCCGTGGACCGGCCGATCGGGATGTTCGACTCGGGCTTCGGTGGGCTCACCGTCGCCCGGGCCCTGATCGACTTGCTCCCGAGTGAGGACCTCGTCTACATCGGCGACACCGGCCGCTACCCGTACGGTCCGCAGCCGCCTGAGGCGGTGCGCCGGTACGCCGGCGAGCTGGCGTGGAGCCTGGTCAAGGACCACGAGGTGAAGGCGGTGGTCGTCGCCTGCAACACCGCCGCCTCGTCCGGGCTCGACGCCTTGCGCGCCTCGCTGCCGGTCCCGGTGCTCGACGTCGTCGATCCGGGGGCGGCGGCGCTGGTGCAGGCCACCACCTCGGGGCGGGTCGGCGTGATCGGCACGGTCGGGACGATCGCCTCGGGCGCCTACGTGCGAGCGGTCGGCGAGGCCGCCGCGGCCGCCGGTGTCGACGTCACGCTGACGTCGGCGGCGTGCCCCGGGTTCGTCGAGTTCGTCGAGCGCGGCCTCACGTCGGGCGACGAGGTCACCGTGCTCGCCGAACGGCTCCTCGCGCCGCTGCTGGCAGCCGACGTCGACGCCCTGCTGTTCGGGTGCACCCACTACCCGTTCCTGGCAAGGGTCATCGGCGACGTGATGGGCCCGGGCGTGACGCTCGTCAGCTCGGCCGACGAGACCGCCTTCGCCGCTCACCGCATCCTCGGCGAGCTGGGCCTGCTGCGCGACGACGAGCGCCCGGGCGTTCACCGCTTCTGGTCGAGCGGCGACATCGAGGTCTTCCGCGAGCTCGGCGCCCGCCTGCTCGGTCCCGAGCTCAACCACACGGCGCCGTGGGTGCCGCCGGCCGCGTGATGCCCCGTCCCGACGGCCGCGCCCCCGACGAGCTCCGCCCGGTGTCGTTCGAGCGCGACTTCACCGAGATGGCCGCCGGCTCCTGCCTGGTGACCTTCGGCCGCACGCGCGTGCTGTGCACCGCCTCGATCGACGAGGACGTGCCGCGGTGGATGCGCGGCCGGGGCAAGGGCTGGGTCACGGCCGAATACTCGATGCTCCCCGGCTCGTCGCCCGAGCGCGTCGACCGGGAGGCGGCGAGGGGCAAGCAGAGCGGGCGGACCGTCGAGATCCAGCGCCTGATCGGGCGGGCGCTGCGGGCGTCGTGCGACATGGCGATGCTCGGCGAGCGCCAGGTCGTCGTCGATTGCGACGTCCTCCAGGCCGACGGCGGGACGCGCACGGCGAGCATCTGCGGCGGCTTCCTCGCCCTCCACGACGCGCTCGCCCGTCTCGTGGCCAAGGGCTCGATCGCGGCGCATCCGCTGCACTCGTACTGCGCCGCGGTCAGCGTGGGGATCGTCGGCGGCGTCCCCGTCCTCGACTTGCCCTACGTCGAGGACAGCCGGGCCGAGGTCGACATGAACGTCGTCATGCTGCGTCCGGTCGCCGGCGGCGAGGCGCGCTTCGTGGAGGTCCAGGGCACCGCCGAGGGGATGGCGTTCACACGCGGCGAGCTCGACGAGATGCTCCTCCTCGCCGAGCTCGGCCTCACCGAGCTGACCGATCTCGAGGCCGAGATGGTGTCGGTGCCGCCGCCCACTCGATGACGCTGCGGCTGGTGTGCGCGTCGGCGAACCCGGACAAGGTCGCCGAGATCGAGGCGATCCTCGGGTCATCGGTCGAGCTGGTGCCGCGGCCGCCGGACCTGCCCG
Source organism: uncultured Acidimicrobiia bacterium (assembly GCA_963841465.1). GTDB lineage: Bacteria > Actinomycetota > Acidimicrobiia > Acidimicrobiales > Ilumatobacteraceae > JALZMG01. The sequence continues at coordinate 1,126,754 of CAWJCQ010000003.1, forward strand.
ACGTCGTCGAGGACGCCGACACGCTGGAGGGCAACGCCAGGCTCAAGGCCGCCGCGGTGGCCGCTGCAACGGGTGAGGCATCCGTCGCCGACGACACCGGCTTGGAGGTGGTCGCGCTCGGTGGTCGGCCGGGTGTGCGCACGGGCCGCTACGCCGGCGAGCAGGCGACGTACGCCGAGAACCGAGCCAAGCTGCTGGCCGAGCTGGCTGGCGTCGAGGACCGCCGGGCCCGGTTTCGCACCGTCGTCGTCGTGCGTGTGGCCGGATGGGCGCGAGCTCGCTGCCGAAGGTGTGTGCGACGGGTCGATCGCCATCGCCGAGCGAGGCGGACGAGGGTTCGGGTACGACCCGCTGTTCGTGCCCGACGGCGGCGACGGGCGGACGTTCGCCGAGATGACCGACGGTGAGAAGCACGCCCTGTCCCACCGGGGGCGGGCGTTCAGGGCGCTCCTGGACGAGCTCGCTGGACGGTGACCACGAGGCCGAGGTGGTCGCTGCCCGGCGTGTGGAAGTCGGACGTCGCGAGCACCCGCAAGTTGTCGTTGACGAGGGCGTGGTCGAGGCGGACGAACGGGGGATGGAGCCGGAACACCGGGTGCCACTTCTCCGTCGGCCAGGAGGCCGACAACCCGTGCCCGGTGACCTGATGGGCGTCGCGCCAGCCGCCGGCGCGCATCACTCGGCGCAGTTCGGGATGCCACCAGGACGCGTTGAAGTCGCCGGTCATCACCGCCGGCCCGGTCGGTTGGAACGTCGCCAGGTACTCGAGGTCGCGGCGCCACTCGGCGTGGTGCTCGATCGGGCTCTGGGTGTGGATCACGATGACCTGCACCGGGCCGCCGGGCGCGTCGAGGTCGGCGAGGACGGTGTGGTGGCCGGCCGACTCGTCCGGGTGGGCGGTGAGCGGGTGACGGCTCCACAGCGCGGTCCCGCTGGCGAATCCTGCGGGGAGCTCGACGCGGTGGGGGTAGCGGTGGTGCAGCCCCGAGGCATGGAGGCGGCGCAAGTGGGTGGGCGTCAGCTCGCTGAACGTGAGCACGTCGGCGTCGAGGTCGGCGAGCACGTCGGGCACGGCGGCGACCCGCCGGTTGATGTAGAGCAGGTTGGCGTGGGTGATCCGCAGCGTGGCTCCGTGCGCCGCTGGATTGGCGGGCGGCTGGCGGCGGGGCACCACGAGCGGGGCGGCCATCGCGACGCCCGCCGCGCCGACCGCGCCGGCGGCAGCGGCGAGGCGCCGGCGGTCCGTGAGCGCGGCGCCCACCGCCAAGGGCACGGCCGACAGCGCCGACCACGGCATCAGCGAGCGGATCGCCGCTGCCGCGCGTGTCGTGACGGGCGGCACCCACGGAGCGATCGCGGTGGTCGCCATCCCGGCGACGGCCAGCCACGCGGCGCCGTCGCGCCGGGCTGCTCATCCCCAGCCGCGGAGGTCGATCGGCCAGCGCTCGAGCACCTCGTCGCCATCGATCAGCCAGGCGACCTCGTGCATCGCCATCGTCGGATCGACGTGGGCGGGGATCACGCGCACCCGGTCGCCGACGGCCGGCCGATGGGCGCCCGGCGCGAACGTGACGTGCTCGTCGCTGCAGAACCACACCCCGGCGCCGTCGATCGACGGGTTGCCGTGGTCCATCCCGAGCGCCTTGAGGCCGACGTCGGCGACGGCGTGGGTCGGGGCGGACGCAGATCACGGTGCCGACGACGAACACGGCCTGCTCGAACGGTAGGCCGAGCTTGGCGTAGGCGGTGTCCATCAGCGCATAGCTCCCGGCCTGGATCTCGGTGACACCGGTCGAGCTGTGGAGGTCGTAGGTGCCGGTGCCGCCGGCCGAGATGACCTCCCCGCCGACATCGGCATGGGCAGCGAGCAGCGATCGCCATCGCCGCTTCGACCTGCTCGCGCTGCTTGGCGCGGTCCTCGATCGCCATCAGGTGGCCCTCGTAGCCCATCACGCCGCGCACCTCGATGCCGCGGCTCGCGGGCCTCGGCGGCGAGGCGGCCGGCGTCCTTGGGGTCGCAGCCACAGCGGGGGAGGCCGACGTCGACGTCGATGACGCAGGAACGGATCCCGACGAGCGCAGCGACGGCGATCGTCGCCTCGCTGTCGACGGCGATCGTGATGCTGGCCTCGTCGGCCAGCGCGGCGAGCGCTTCGAGGCGGCGAGGGTCGACGATCTCGTTGGCCACGAGCAGGTCCTCGCCGAGGCCCATCGCCGCCATGCCGACGGCCTCGTGCGGCGTGGCGCAGGTGAACGCCACGTGCCCGGCGTCGCGCTGGCGTTGGGCGAGGGTGGTGCACTTGTGGGCCTTGACGTGCGGGCGCAGCCGCCGGCCGGGGTGGGCCGCGGCCATCGTCGTCAGGTTGCGGTCGAGGGCGGCGCGATCGATGATCAGCGCCGGCGTCGGCAGGTCGTGCACCTCCATGGTGGTGGGAGTGTGCCACGTAGGCTGATCGAGGTCGGCCGGTGTAGCCCAACTGGTAGAGGCACGGGGCCTAGGACCCCGGCAGTGTGGGTTCGAATCCCACCATCGGCACCTGGCTCAGCAGCCGACGGCGAAGCGGTAGGCGCGGCAGGCGAGGGTCATCTGCTCGTCGCCGAGTCGGGTGATCCGTTCGCGCAACCGGTTTCGGCTGATCGTGAAGACGTTGTCGAAGTTCGCTGCGCACGGTCTGGGGAGTCCGTCGGTCGTCTCGAGACGGACCTCGGTCGGGATGCCCCGGATTCGCGTCGTCACGGGTGCGACGATGACGCTGGCCAGCCGGCTCACGAATCGCTCCCGAGTCAGCACGACGACCGGGCGTCGCGTGTCCCCGGGCACGTCCGCCCACCACACGTCGCCGCGGTGGTCGGTGGTCACTCCTCGTCCCAGGGGAGCGCTTCGAGGTCGACCGGCACGTCAATCGGCAGGTCTTCATCGGGGTGGGCGGACAACCACCGTCGTTCGAGCTCCCGCTCGATGAGCGCCGCGAGCGCCGTGTCGAGCACCTCCGAAACGTTGTCGGTCCCGAGCAGCTGACGCGCTTCGGCGAGTCGATCGGGATCGACGGTGGCCGACACCTTGGTCTTCGTCATACGAATGATCCTACTGTTGATCCTCCTCCGGGCCGACGCGCTGGCGTGGGGATCCACGCCAGCGCGAGCTGGGTCACCTTGACGTCGGACTTCTCGAGGGCGATCGACATGGTCGTCACGCCGGCGGCCGTCTTCGTCCACTTGTCGCCGATCTCGGTGAGCTCCTCGGCCAGTTCGGCCTCGAGCTCCTGGAGCTGGGCCTCGAGCCGATCGACCTTGCCCTCGGCGGCCTCGACGCGGGCCCCGGCGGCGGAGGTCTTGCCGGTGCGCCCGGCGGCGCGGCCGATCTGGCCGAGCAGCCCACCGGTCGAACGCCGCCCGCCGAGCAGGCCCCCGAGGATCGACCCCGCCGACGAGAGCAGGTCGTCGCGCTGGCGCGCCTTCTGCTGTTGCGTGGCGACGTCGGCGGCGCTCTCGGCGGCGGCGATCTGCGACTGCAGCTTCGACACCTTGGCCTCGTATTTGGTCCGCAGCGCCGCCGTCTCCTGGTCGGCCTTGTCGGCGGCGACCTGCTGGCAGCGGGCGGTGAACTGCTCGACGCTCTCGCCGGGTCGACCGAACAGCTTCAGCGCGGCGTTGGTCGGGATGTCCAGGCTCATGCTCCGCGTGAGGTGGTCGACGAGGTCCTTGGGGAACTGCAACCAGAACGAACGGTCGCCGATCGGGCCGTCGGTGAGGCGGTACGCGCACGGCGTCGGCGCCGCCTCGCGCAGGTCCCGGTCGTCGTAGTCGACGGCGGTGGCGGTCGTGACGTCGGGATGGCTCGTCAGCGGGAACAGCACCGCCTCGTACTCCTCGTCGTGCACCACGTCGGCCTTGGTGTCGTCGTAGCGCAGGGCGACGCGGGCCATGATCGCCGCCGCGTAGGTGCTCGACGTGGGCACGCCCCGTACGGTCGGCAGCCACGGCGCGGCGGGGTCGACCCAGCGCACGGCGACGCCGCCGCCGACCTCCGGCATGACCGGCGTGAGATCGGGATCTGCGACCTCGGGAGCGGGTGACGGGGCCGCCGTCGGCGGCGGCAGCGGCGCGCCGGTGGGCGCAGGAGCGGGCGCGCCGCGCATCACCGTCGAGATCTGATCCCGCGTCATCGGGCCGCGGAGGTAGCTCATCGCCCAGCGCGTCGTGAACACCTCCGGCTTGTCCTTGCCGGCGCGGCGCAGCACGAACTCGCGCTTGGCGAGCCCGCTGATCGTGTCGGCCACCGCGCCCACATCGACGGTGCCGGCGGCGGCCGACATCCCGTCGAGCAGCCGCTGCTTGTCGCGCTCGGTCTGCAGCCGGCCGACCATCCACGTGCCGGCGTTGGAGATCGCCTTGTAGTCGACGTCGACCGGGTTCTGCGTCGACAGCACGACGCCGACGCCGAATGCCCGGGCCTGCTTCATCAGCAGCATGATCGGCTGCTTCGTCGGCGGGTTGGCGGTCGGCGGGAGGTACCCGGCGACCTCGTCCATGTAGAGCAGGGCGCGCAGGTCGGTGGTGCCGCTCTGGCGGCGCATCCACGTGACCAGCTTGGACAGCACCAGCGAGGTGACGAACTGGCGCTCCTCGTCGGACAGGTGGGCGGTGGTGACGATCGCGCAGCGACCCTTGCCGTCAGCCGTGTACAGCAGCGACTGGACATCGAGCGGCTGGCCCATGCCCCACGCCGCGAACGACGGCGACGCCAGCAGGCCGTTCAGCTTCATCGCCAGCTTGGTGCGCTCGGCGGCCGGATAGAACTGCTCGAGCTCGAACACGCCGAGCTTGCGGACCGGGGGCTGCTGGATCTGACCGACCAGTGTCGGCAGGTCGAGCGAGACCCCCTGCGACCAGGAGGCCTGGATCAGGTTGGCGAGCAGGATGTGCTCCTTGCTCGACAATGGGTCAGCTTGGATGCCGACGAGCCCGAGCAGGCCGGCGACGAAGCCGTCGATCTCGTCGCCGATGACCTCGGCGTCGGCGGTCGCCGGGACCTGCAGCGAGCCAACGATGTTGACCGGGATGCCGGCCTGTGAGCCGGGGGTGTAGATCGTGAAGTCGGTGGTCGCCCGCAGCGCGGCGATCTGCTCGGACCCGTAGCCCCACCCGGCCAGGCCCTCCTTCCACGTCGAGGCCTGCTGGGCGGCGAAGTCGTCGGGGGCGACGCCGGCGGCCTTGGCCTGGGCGTCGTCGATCCACGGGCGGAAGTCGGCCGGGGCGAGGTTGGGGAAGGTCAGGCAGAGGTTGGTGAGGTCGCCCTTGGGGTCGATCAGCAATGCGGGCAACCCCGCCCGCAGCACCTCCTCGATGAGCACCACGCCGAGGCCGGTCTTTCCCGAGCCGGTCATGCCGACGATCACGCCGTGTGTGGTGAAGTCGGCCGAATCGAGCTTGACGTCGGCGCCGGTGCGCTCATGGGTCGACGCGTCGACGAGCCCGCCGAGGAACAGCTCTGCCATCCGGCACAAGGTAGTGATGGCGCTGGGTAGCTTCCCGTTGTGAGCGAGCGAGTCTTCGAGCGAGCGAACCGGCGTTACGGTCCTTCGCTCATTGGTGCTCCGTGTTCGAGCCGTGCTGCGAACGTTGTCGCACGATGCGATGGTGCACCAATGAGCGAGCGAGTCTTCGAGCGAGCGAACCATGGTTGCGGCGCCTCGGCGCGCAGCGGCGAGGCGGTCATCGGCGCACTGCCCGACGCGTACGATGACGTCTCTACCTCGATGGTGTACCAATGACCTTCACAGGGTTTCCGCCGGCGGCGTTCGACTTCTACGAGCGTCTCGAGGCCGACAACAGCAAGGCGTTCTGGCAGACCAACAAGTCGACGTTCGACGAGGCCGTGCAGCGACCGATGGCCGCGCTCTGCGAGGAGCTCGGCGACTACGGGCAGTTCCGCATCTTCCGGCCCTACAACGACCTCCGCTTCGCCAAGAACCGCCCGCCCTACAAGACCCACCAGGGTGCCTACGTCGAATCCGACGGCGGCGCCGGGTACTACTTCCACATCGGCGCCGACGGGCTGCTCGTCGGTGTCGGCTACTACGGGATGGCCAAGGACCAGCTGGAGCGGTTCCGTGAGGCGGTGGCATCCGACGACACCGGACCCGACGTCGAGCGGATCACCGCTGCGCTGGCCAAGCAGGGGTACTCGATCGGGGCGATCGACGAGCTGAAGTCGGCGCCGCGCGGCTATCCCAAGGACCACCCGCGCGTCGGGCTGCTCAAGCGCAAGGGCTTGATGGCGTCGCGACAGTTCCCGGTGGCGAAGTGGATGAGCACGAAGCAGTCGGCCGGCAAGATTCGCTCGACGTGGGACGGCGCCCGACCGCTGTGCGAGTGGCTCGACGCCCACGTCGGTCCGTCGACGCTGCCACCGGAGGACGCCTTCGGATGACGTCGCTCGCTGACGACGTCAGCGCGCTCGAACGGCTCTACGGCCTCGCCGACCGGGTCGTCGACGACACGTCGCTGACCAACAGCGTCGAGCGCTTCCGCCAGCAGGGCATCGTGCTGCCGACGTTCGCCGAGCTCGCCGACCCGGCGACGATCGACCCGGCGCGCGTCGGCGATGCCGACCCGCAAGCGCCCGACGCCCGCAACCTGTGGCGGGTCCACTGGTACAACGACCTCGATGGGGGGCGCGTCGATGTGCCCCAGCACGTCGTGCTGCCGGCGACGTTCACCGGCGTCGAGAGCCCGATCGTCGTGGTGTTCGGCGACCGCTTCCCGATGATCGCCGCACACAAGGTGCTCGCCGCCTACGCCTGCCTGGCGCCGCGCATCGTCACCGGCCAGTTCGACCCGACCCGCCAGCGCGCGATCTGGCCGTCGACCGGCAACTACGCGCGCGGCGGGATCGCGATCAGCCGGATCATGGCGTCGCGCGGGGTGGCGATCCTGCCCGAGGGGATGAGCCAGGAGCGCTTCGACTGGCTCGACCGGTGGTGCGTGGACCCGACGACAGACGTGATCCGGACGCCGGGCACGGAGTCCAACGTCAAGGAGATCTACGACGCCTGCAACGAGCTCGTCCTCGACCCGGCCAACGTCGTGCTCAACCAGTTCTGCGAGTTCGGCAACCACCTCGCCCACTACGAGGTCACCGGGCGGGCGCTGGAGCATGTGTTCGACACTGTGGCGGGCGATTCCGGGATGCGGCTGGCCGCGTTCGTCTCGGCCACCGGCTCGGCCGGCACGATCGGCGCCGGCGACCGGCTCAAGGACACCTTCGGCACGCGCGTCGTCGCCGCCGAGGCCTTGGAGTGCCCGACGATGCTCGAGAACGGATTCGGCGAGCACCACATCCAGGGCATCGGCGACAAGCACATCCCGCTGATCCACAACGTCCTGAACACCGACGTCGTCGTCGGGATCTCCGACCGTGCCACCGACGAGCTCGACCTGCTCTACAACTCGCCGGCTGGACGTGAGCTGCTGGCGCGCAAGGGCGTCGGTGATGACGTCATCGGCGCGCTGGCCCACTTCGGGCTGTCCTCGACGTGCAACGTGCTGGCGGCGATCAAGACGGCGAAGCTGCTCGACCTCGGGCCCGACGACGCGATCGTCACCGTCGCCACCGACGGTGGGGCGCTGTATCCGAGCGAGCGGGCGGCGCTGCTGGTGTCGCGCTTCGACGGCTCGTTCACCGACGTCGACGCGGCTGAGGTCTTCGGGCGACACCTCGGCGACGTCGAGACCGACGGCATGATCGAGTGCACCGCCCGCGATCGCACCCGCATCTTCAACCTCGGCTACTACACCTGGGTCGAGCAGCAGGGCACGCCGTTGGGGCTGTTCGAGGCCCGGCGCAGCCAGTCGTTCTGGCGCGGGCTGCGCCGCTACCTCGGCGTGTGGGACGAGATGATCACCGAGCTCAACGCCCGGATCGAAGGGTGATGGTGGCGTGATCGTCGGCTGGCGCTGCGCCACGTGCGCGGCGACCGTCGACATCGCCGCGGTGCATCCGTTCATGTGCCCGCGTTCGTCGCCGGACGATCGGTGGCACGTGCTCCATCCGCTGGTCGTGGGGTCAGAACCGCCGCCGCTGGAGGACCCCAACCCGTTCGTGGCCTACGGTCCACGGCTCGCGTGGTGGGCCTTCGCCCGCACCCACGGGATGACCGAGGCAGCCTGCACGGCACTGACGCGATCGCTGGCGGCTGGGTTCACGGTCACTTCGTTTGTGCGCTCACCGTCGCTGTCCGACGCCTGTCGCACAAACGCGTGGGTCAAGGACGAGACGGGCAACGTCGGGGGAAGCCACAAGGGCCGCCACCTGGTGACAATCCTCCTGCACCTCGTCGCCGCTGAGGCGCTGCGGCTCGTGCCCGGACCGCGGCGGCGTTTGGCCATCGCCTCCTGCGGCAACGCGGCGATCGCCGCGGCCACCCTCGCTCGTCGGGCGGAGTGGCCGCTCGACGTCTTCGTGCCGACGTGGGCGTCGCCGGCGGTGCTGACGTGCCTCGAGGGGCTCGGTGCGGAAATCAACATTGCTCCGCGCAACATTGACGATCCCCCAGGCGACCCGGCGGTGCTGCGCTTCCGAGAGGCCGTCGCCGCCGGTGCGATCCCGTTCAGCGTGCAGGGGCCGGAGAACGCGCTGTGCCTCGACGGCGGCCGCACGCTGGGGTGGGAGCTGGCGGCGACGCCGCTCGACCGTGCCGTGGTGCAAGTCGGCGGTGGCGCGCTGGCGGCGTGTGTCGGGTGGGGCCTCGGCCCCGCCGTGCGACTCGACGCCGTGCAGAGCGAAGGGTGCGCCCCGCTGGCTCGGGCGTTGGGCCGCGCCGACGGGTTGTCCGACGCGATGGCCGCTGCCCGGTGGGCCGAGCTGATGACCGCGTGGGACGATCCCCACTCTGCCGCCGACGGCATCCTCGACGACGAGAGCTACGACTGGCTCGCCGTGCGTGGGGTGATGCTGGCGTCGGGCGGCCGGATGATCGTCGCGCCCGAGGCGGCGATCGGGCGCGCCCACGAGCTCGGCCGGGCGACGGGCATCCCGGTGAGCGCCACCGGCACCGCCGGCCTCGCCGGCCTGCTCACCCCGGACGGTGCCCCCACCCCCGACGAGCGTGTCGCCGTCATCTTCACCGGCGTCGAGCGCTGACCCATCCGAGTGCTTTGACCGTCCGAGTGTTTGGGCTCGGGGAATCCCAGGCGTGGCACACGGAGCAGCCGGGATGCGGGCTGCCGGTAGCCTCGACGCCATGGCCGAGATCGTCCTGCCCCAGATGCTCGAAGTCGGGATCGACCCCCGCGCCGACATCTTCAACCGCCTGCTGCGCAACCGGGTGATCATGCTCGGCGCGCCGGTCGACGACGAGATCGCCAACCAGGTCTGCGCCCAGCTCCTCTACCTCGAGGGCGATGACGACACGAAGGACATCTGGCTCTACATCAACAGCCCCGGCGGGTCGGTCACCGCCGGCATGGCGATCTACGACACGATGCAGTTCGTCGGCTGCGACGTCGCCACGGTGTGCCTCGGCCTGGCCGCCTCGATGGGCCAGTTCCTGCTCACCGCCGGCGCTCCGGGTAAGCGCTACACGCTTCCCAACGCTCGCATCATGATGCACCAGCCGCTGGCCGGCCTGCGCGGGCAGGCCGCCGACATCGCCATCCAGGCCGAGCAGCACGCCTACACCAAGCGCCGGATGGCCGAGCTGATCGCCCACCACTCCGGCAAGACGCTCGAGCAGATCCAGGCCGATTCCGAGCGCGACCGTTGGTTCACCGCCGAGCAGGCCGTCGAGTACGGGCTGTGCGACGAGGTGAAGACGCGTCGCGGCGAGATCCGCGCCGCCTGACCTCGGCGCCGATCGACCGACCGCTACCCGGCCTGCGGCGTCGTCGTCGGCGCCGTTGCCGGTGTCGTTGCCGGTGTCGCTGCCGGCACCGATGGCGCCGGCGTGTGGGGGACGATCGTCGCAACCGGCCCGAGATCGACCTCGCAGTGGGCGATCAAGAAGTCGTGGACCTTGACGGCTGACTGCTCGGATTCGTACGCCTGGCGCAAGGCCTCCTGAACCGACTCGGGCTTGGTCGGATCGACGGTGTTGGCGGTCTCGTAGTTGCGCAGCAGCACCTGCCAGTGGGCCTGGATCTCGAGTGGGGCGACACGGTCGATCCGCTGGTAGAGGCCGATGAACGCAGCCACCTCGCGCATCGTCTTCGGCGAGTTGACGAGCTCGTCGGCGTGGGCCTTGACCTGGGCACAGAACGTCGCGGTGCTGCCGGCGTCGCCTCCGCAGCCTGCACTCAGCGCGCCGACGGCCACGAGCGCGGCCGCCGAGGCGATGACGGAGGGACCAAGCCGCACAGCTCGGAGTCTCGCAGGAGTGGTCGCCGATCGGCTGGCACCGTTCATACTCGGGTTCGGCTCGCAGCCAAGCTGCTCGCACTCACCTCCGAAGCTCGCCGCCGCCGCTCCGCAGCGGCGCTCGCCCACGTCATACTCGGGTTCGGCTCGCAGCCAAGCTGCTCGCACTCACCTCCGAAGCTCGCCGCCGCCGCTCCGCAGCGGCGCTCGCCCACGTCATACTTGGGTTCGGCTCGCAGCCAAGCTGCTCGCACTCACCTCCGAAGCTCGCCGCCGCCGCTCCGCAGCGGCGCTCGCCCACGTCATACTTGGGTTCGGCTCGCAGCCAAGCTGCTCGCACTCACCTCCGAAGCTCGCCGCCGCCGCTCCCCAGCGGCGCTCGCCCACGTCATACTCGGGTTCGGCTCGCAGCCAAGCTGCTCGCACTCACCTCCGAAGCTCGCCGCCGCCGCTCCGCAGCGGCGCTCGCCCATTTTGCCGCTTGCGATCTGACTGTGACACCCCTCCGCTACCGTGTCGCTCGCCGTCGTTGGGCCGTCCGTCCCTCCCCGTTCCCAGTCGTTCGTGGGAGGGCTCGTGCTCGCATCCATCCCGTCAGCCAGCCTGCTCGGCGCCACCGGCATCCCGGTGCGCGTGGAGGTGCACATCGGCAAGGGGCTGCCCGGCTTCCGCATCGTCGGCCAGCCCGATCCAGCGTGCCGTGAGTCGCGCGACCGCGTCCGCGCCGCGGTGATGAGCGCCGGCCGGGAGTGGCCGACGAGGTGCATCACCGTCAACCTCGCCCCCTCCGGTCCGCGCAAGATCGGTGCCGGGCTCGACCTGGCGATCGCCGTCGGCGTCGTCGTCGCCAGCGAGCAGCTGCCGGCGGCGTGCGTTGACGGGCTCGGCTTCGTCGGCGAGCTCGGGCTCGACGGATCCCTGCGCCGTGTCGCCGGTGTGGCTCCGATGGTGGCTGTGCTCGGCGATGTCGTCGCCGTGGTCCCTACGGCGTCGGCGGCAGAGGCGCTCGTCGCCGCCCGCCGCGAGGTCCGCACCGCGGCCACGCTGCGCGACGTGCTCGCCGCACTCGCTGAAGAGGAGCCGTGGCAGGAGATGGCCGCGGGGCTCGACACCGTCGAGGAGGAGCCGGCCCCCGATCTCGCCGACGTGCGTGGCCAGCCGGTCGCCCGGCAGGCGCTCGAGATCGCCGCGGCCGGTGGCCACCACCTGCTCCTGGTCGGGCCGCCGGGCTCGGGCAAGACGATGATCGCCCGCCGGCTGCCGGGCCTGCTGCCGCCGCTGGGGCGCGACGACTCGCTGGCGGCGACGATGATCCACTCGGCGGCGGGGATGGCGATGCCACACGGCGGTCTGGTCATCCGCCCGCCGTTCCGCGCCCCGCACCACACCACGTCCACGATTGCTCTGGTCGGCGGCGGATCTTCGGCGCTCCGGCCAGGTGAGATCAGCCTGAGCCACGCCGGCGTGTTGTTCTTGGACGAGCTCGGCGAGTTTTCGCCGAACGCCCTCGACGGCCTCCGTGAGCCGCTGGAGGAGGGCGTCATCCGGGTCGCCCGGGCCCACGCCCGCGCGGTGCTGCCGGCCCGATTCCAGCTCGTCGCCGCCACGAACCCGTGCCCGTGTGGTGGCGGGCCACCCGGGTCGTGCGAGTGCGACGACATGGCACGGCTGCGCTACATCCGCCGGCTGTCAGGGCCGTTGCTCGACCGCTTCGACCTGCGGGTCGCGGTGCAGCGGCCATCGGTCGACGACCTGCTCGACGCCGCGGGTGGCGAGTCGAGCGCGCTCGTCGCCACCCGCGTCGCAGCTGCCCGCAGCCTCGCTCACGACCGCGGCGCTCGGCTCAACGCTGAGCTCCACGGCGAGCTGCTCGACCTCCATGCCCCGTTGACCCCCGCCGCCCTCGCCCTGCTTCGCACCGAGATGGAGCGGGGCCGCCTCACCGGGCGCGGCTATCACCGCATCCGGCGCGTCGCCCGCACCATCGCCGACCTCGCCGCGGTGGGCGCTCACGGTGGGCCAGCATCGGACGAGGTCGACGTCGAGCACGTCGAGGTGGCGCTGTCGCTGCGCACCCGCGTCCGCGCCGCCGTACCCGGGCTGGTGGCATGATGACAGCTGTCGGCGCACTCGCCGCCCTGGCCGGGTTCGATCTCATGACCGTGGCCCGGCTGCGGGCCCTGCTCGTCCACCACGAGCCCGACGAGGCGTACGCCGTCGCCGCCGGTACGGCCGTGGCGGCGCCGCCGGTGGCGGCGATGATGGGGCCAGCGGTCGCGGCCGCGTGGCGGGCCTCGGCGGCCCGGCGCTCGCCGGACGACTGGGCCGGCATCTGTCGCCGGCTCGGCGTCTGCGCCGTCTCGTTGCGGGACCCAGCCTTCCCGCCCCACCTCAGGCTCGACCCGCAACCGCCGGCCGTACTGTTCGTGCGCGGCGAGCTCGACGTGCTGGCGAACCGCCGAGTCGGCGTGGTCGGCACGCGCAACCCAACGCAGAGTGGGCGCGACACCGCCTGCGCGCTCGGCCAAGGGCTCGCCGAGGAGGGCGTGGCTGTGGTCTCGGGGCTGGCCAAGGGCATCGACGGCGCCGCCCACCGGGGTGCGATGGCGGCGAGCGGCGGCCCACCGATCGCCGTCGTCGGCAACGGTCCTGACCGGCCGTACCCGAGGGTCAACGCGTCGCTGTGGAACGCGGTCTGTGAGCGAGGGATGCTCCTGTCGGAGTGGCCGCCGGGCACGCCGCCGGAAGCGTTTCGGTTCCCGCTCCGCAACCGCATCCTGGCCGCCCTCAGCGAGGTCCTCGTGGTCGTCGAGAGCCGCGAGCGAGGTGGCTCGTTGATCACGGCCCAGGCCGCGATCGAGCGGTCCGTCGAGGTCATGGCGGTGCCGGGTTCCGTGCGCAACCGCGCCGCCGCCGGCACCAACCACCTCATTCGAGACGGCGCCGCCCCGGTCACGGGGGTTGAGGACGTGTTGGTCGCACTCGGCCTCGACACGCGCCGGGTCGGCTTGTCCACGTTCGACCCGCGGCCCCTGCCGCGCGGTGTCGAGTCCGACGTGCTCGCCGCCTGCCGCACCGATCCGCGCACGCTCGACGACCTCGTCGTCACCCTTGGCTTGCCGATGCACGAGGCGGCGATGGCGCTGGCCCGCCTCGAGCGCGCCGGCTGGTTGCACGAGTCCGGCGGCTGGTTCGAGGCGGTGGTGTCATGGTCCGGTGCATCGTGAGCGAATACCCTCGGCCAGGTGTCCCGGACGCCTTCGCTCGCCGACGCGCCCTCGGTCGCGTCATCGGTCGATGTGGGGTCGGGCTGGCGCATCGATGCCTTCGCCCGCTCGCTCTCCTCGCTGTCGGCGCACACGGTGGATGCATACGCCTCCGACGTGCGTGGCTTCGCGTCCTGGGCCGCGCGGGCCGGGGTCAGCGGGCCCGGCGCAGTGCGCCGGACGATGGTGCGTCGCTACCTCGCGTACCTGACCACCCGGCAGTACGCCCGGCGCAGCATCGCCCGCAAGGCAGCGGCGCTCCGGCGGTACTTCGGGTGGCAGGTGCGGGCCGGTCACCTCGGCGCCGATCCGACCATTGGCGTGCAAGCCCGCGGTGGCGACGGTCGACTGCCTCGAGTGCTCGACCGAAGGGACCTCGACGTCCTGCTCGATGGGCCGACCCCTCCCGAGGAGCCGGCCTGGAGGCGCCGGCGCGACGACGCCGTGCTCGAGCTCTTGTACGGATCAGGGCTGCGGGTCGGCGAGCTCTGTGGCCTCGACGTCGGCTCGTTGGACTTGGCTCGTGGCGCGGTCACCGTGTGGGGCAAGGGCGCCAAGGAGCGCCGGGTACCGCTCTCGGCTCCGGCGGTCGCGGCGTTGCGAGCGTGGCTGCGGATCCGGGGGGACGTGATCGTCGACGACGACGGGGTGGCGGCGGCGCGGGCGGTGCTGTTCGGCAACGAGCGGGGCAAGCGGATCACGCCCCGCGACGTGCGCCGGATCCTCGATCGGCGATCGCCCTCGCCGACCCATCCCCACGCCCTTCGCCACAGCTTCGCCACCCACCTTCTCGACGGGGGCGCGGACCTCCGTGCGGTGCAGGAACTGCTCGGACACGCCGACGTGGCGACGACGCAGCGCTACACGCACGTCAGCCGCGAGCGCCTCCGGGCCGCCTACGCCAGTGCCCACCCGCGGGCATGAGGTCGCGATCGAGCGGCTGGATGGTGTCGCACGAATCGATGCGGCATCAATGAGCATCGTCGATGTCGATCCCTATCTCGCCAACCAGTGGGACCGCTGGCTCAAACGGCGCAGCTCCTCGGCTCGCGACCATCTCATCGTGTCGTACGCCCCGCTCGTGAAGTTCATCGCCGGGCGGGTCGGCGCCGGCCTGCCGGCGACCGTCGATCCGGGTGACCTCGTGAGTTCGGGCGTGCTCGGCCTCATCGACGCCATCGAGCGCTTCGACCCGCAGCGAGCCGTGAAGTTCGAGACGTTCGCCACGCCGCGCATCCGTGGCGCGATCTACGACGGGCTGCGCGAGCTCGACTGGGTGCCAAGGTCAGTGCGGGCCCGGGCGCGTGAGGTGGAGCGGGCGATCGCGGACCTTGAGACCAGGCTCTCCCGGTCCCCGAGCGACGACGAGCTGGCCGACCACCTCGGCATCACCCGGGTCCAGCTCCGGCAGTGGCTCTCGTCGATCGCCTCGACGACAGTCGGCCCCTTGGAGCGGGCGCTCGACCTTGGCGCCGAGCCGCGGGCGCTCAGCGGCGAGGTGCCGGTCGTGCCGTCGACCGTGGTCGAGGAACAAGAGGTCCGCAACCTGATGAGATCCGAGATCGACAAGCTCCCCGAGCGGGAAAAGCTGGTGCTGTCGCTGTACTACGACGAGGGGTTGACGCTGGCCCAGATCAGCCGGGTGCTCGGCGTCAGCGAGAGCAGGGTGCCCCAGATCCACACCAAGTCGGTCCTCTACCTCCGGGCGAGGATGGCCGCCGCCGGCGTGGCCTGACGTCCCGACATCTGGGCGGGATTCGTCCCGGAATCCGAGACAAACCCAGCCCAGATCGCGGCCTCGCGAGCCAGGCGCTCGCCGCACCGTCCCGAATCAGGAGATCGTCCCATGTGGTTCGTGTTCGTCGTCGCGTCGATGCTCGTACCGGCTCAGCTCGGCCCACCGAGCCGCTGCCTGCTGCCGCCAGTCGAGGCGCCGGTGCTCGACCCGTTCCGCCAGCCGCCCTGCGAGTGGTGTCCTGGCAACCGCGGGCTGCAGTACGGCGGGGGCGCCGGGACCGCCGTTCGGGCGGCGGCAGCCGGCACGGTGTCGTTCAGCGGGGTTGTGGCGGGCACCCGCTATGTCGTGATCGACCACGCCGTCGGCGGGTTGCGGGCCACCTACGGGGAGCTTGCCAGCACGACTCTGCGAGTCGGGGATGTCGTGGCGGCTGGCTCCACGGTCGGACTGACCGGTGGGGGTGGCCTCTACTTCGGGCTTCGGCGGGGCGACACCTACGTCGACCCGATGCCGCTGTTGGGCAGGCTCGTCGAGCGGCCCCGTCTCGTGCCGACGGACGGTACGGCCCGCCGCCCGGCGCCGCCGCCGACGGTGCGCTGCGCGGGCGCCTGACCGGGCCGTTGCCGCCGTACCTGGTCACAGTGCTCCGACCCTGCGCGACGGGTACACTCCTCGACCGGCCCACCGCCCGGTGGGTCGTCGATCACCCACCCGCCACCACCTGCGGTCGCTCCGGCGCCGGCGGCGGGACTGTCAACCGCCAAGGAGTCCCGCGATGGCTGTCATCACGATGCGCCAGATGCTCGAGGCCGGCGTCCACTTCGGGCACCAGACCCGGCGCTGGAACCCGAAGATGAAGCGCTTCATCTTCGGCGAGCGCAACGGCATCTACATCATCGATCTCCAACAGACGCTGGGCCGGGTGGAGAAGGCCTATGGCTTCGTTCGCGACCTCGTGGCCGGTGGGGGCACGATCCTGTTCGTCGGCACCAAGAAGCAGGCCCAGGACCCGATCCGCAGCTACGCCGAGAAGTGCGGGATGCCGTACGTGAACGAGCGGTGGCTCGGTGGCATGCTCACCAACTTCGACACGATCTCGAAGCGGGTCGGCAAGATGCTCGAGTTCGAGCGGATGCGCGACTCGGGCGAGTTCGAGGCGATGCCGAAGAAGGAGGCGCTCCTGCTGACCCGCGAGATGGAGAAGCTGCAGCGCAACCTCGGTGGCCTGCGCGGCCTGTCCAAGCGGCCGGACGCGATCTTCGTCCTCGACACGAAGAAGGAGCACATCGCCGTCACCGAGGCCAACAAGCTGGGGATCCCGGTGGTTGCGGTGGTCGACACGAACGTCGACCCCGAGCTCGTCCAGTATCCGATCCCCGGCAACGACGACGCCATCCGCGCCAACTCGCTGCTGGCCCGGGTGATCGCCGACGCCGTCGAGGAAGGCCGGTTCATCGCTGCCAAGCGCGAACCTGGCGCGGCACCGGTGGTGCGCTCGGTGGAGGAGGAAGCGGCGTTCATCGCCCGCCAGGTCGAGGCGCGCAACCAGGCCGCGCGCGCCCAAGCCGAGCGCGACGCCCGGCTCGCCGCTGCCCGCGCCGCAACGCCCGTCGCCGAGCCCGCCGAGCAGCCGGCGCAGAACCTGTCGGCGGAGCCCGACGCCGCGCCCGAGCCCGGAGCCGAGAGCGCTGACGAGGTCACCGCGGCACCCGACGCTCCCACCGAGGCGCAGGCCGAGCCCGAGCTGCAAATCGAGCCCGAGCTGCAAACCGAGCCCGAGCTGCAAACCGAGCCCGAGGCGCGGGCCGAGCCCGAGGCGCGGGTCGAGCCCGAGGTGCGGGTCGAGCCCGAGGTGCGGGTCGAGCCCGAGGCGCGGGCCGAGGCCGAGCTTCGAATCGAGCCCGAGGCGCACGCCGAGTCGACGCGCGAGGCACCGACCGAGCCCGAGGCCGCACGTCGGACGGAGGCCGAGTCCAATGCGCGGCTTGACGCCGAGCTGGCCGGCGAGCCCGGCCTCGACGAGTCGAACACGACCGCCGTGGACCTCCCCGAGGTTTCCGCCGGCACCCCGGCCGACGTGGCCACCGAGCTGAACGAGGAGAGCTGATGGCGTTCACCGCCAAGGACGTCCAGGCGCTGCGCCAGGCAACGGGCGCGGGGATGATGGACGCCAAGCGGGCCCTGGAGGCCACTGACGGCGACGCCGAGGCGGCCAAGCAATGGCTGCGTGAGCAGGGCCTCGCCGCCAGCGCCAAGCGCGCCGATCGAGACAACGCTCAGGGTGTCGTCGCTCTCGTCGTCGATGGCCAGGTCGGCGCCGTCGTCGAGCTCAAGTGCGAGACCGACTTCGTCGCCGCCAGTGAGCACTTCAAGCTTGAGGCACAGGAGCTGGCACGGCTCATCGCGACGAAGGGCGCGGAGGCCGTCGCCGACCGCCAGGATCGCCTCGAGGATCTCAAGATCACGCTGAAGGAGAAGATCGAGGTCGGTCGCGTCGAGCGCCTCGAGGCCAAGGGCGACGACATCATCGAGAGCTACCTGCACATCCAGGGCGGCCGGGGCGTCAACGGCGTGCTCGTCGTGCTCGCCGGCGGGTCGCCGCAGCTGGCCCACGATGTCGCCGTGCACATCGCCTTCGCCCGCCCGAAGTACCTGTCCCGCGACGACGTCCCGGCCGACGTCGTCGAGGCCGAGCGCAAGACGCTGGAGACGATCACGCGCAACGAGGGCAAGCCCGAACAGGCCCTCCCGAAGATCGTCGAGGGCCGCCTGCAGGGCTTCTACAAGAACGTCGCCCTGCTCGACCAGCCTTACGCCAAGGACGACAAGCAGACGATCGCCCAGATCATCGGGTCGGCGAGGGTCGTCGACTTCGCCCAGGTCGAGATCGGCTGAGGGGGTCGGGGTGGGTCTCGCGCCGGACGGCGACCGAGTGCCCCGCTGGGAACGGATCGTCTTCAAGCCATCCGGAGAGGCGCTCGCCGGTCCGACGGGGACGGGCATCGACGTCAAGACGCTCGAGAAGACGGCCAAGGAGATCAAAGTCCTCCGCGACGAGCTCGGCGTCGCCGTGGCCGTCGTGGTCGGCGGGGGCAACTTCTGGCGCGGGCGCACCGCCGATCACGCCGACATGGACGCCACGCAGTCCGACCACATCGGCATGCTCGGAACGGTCATGAACGCGCTCGCACTGCAAGACGCGCTGGAGCACGTTGGCCAGGAGACCCGCGTCCAGTCGGCGATCGAGATGCCGCGCATCGCCGAGCCGTACATCCGCCGCCGTGCGATGCGGCACCTGGAGAAAGGGCGCGTGGTGATCTTTGCCGCCGGCACCGGCAACCCGTTCTTCACGACCGACACCGCCGCCGCCCTGCGAGCAGCGGAGCTCGACGCCGAGGTGCTGATCAAGGGCACGCACTCCGGCGTCGACGGGATCTACGACGTCGATCCCCGCATCCACGAGAACCCCAAGAAGTACGACGAGATCTCCTACATGGACGTGATGACGAAGGACCTCAAGGTCATGGACGCCACGGCGATCGCCTTCTGCCGCGACAACCGCATCCCGATCGTCGTCTTCGACATGTCGGTGCCGGGCAGCCTGCGGGCGATCCTTGAGGGCGAGCACGTCGGAACGATCGTCCAGGACCCGAAGGACCCGAAGGAGGCATAGCCCTCCCGGCGCGCCGGCACGATTACGCTGCGATGTCGTGATCGAAGAGACGCTGCTGGACGCCATCGAGAAGATGGACAAGGCCGTCGAGCGCGTGCAGTCGCACTTCGCGACCGTGCGGACCGGTCGGGCCGCGCCTGCGCTGATCGAGAAGCTCAACGTCGACTACTACGGCTCCCACGTGCCGCTGCAGCAGCTGTGCTCGATCCAGGTGCCGGAGGCCCGGCAGCTGCTCGTGCGGCCCCACGACCGCGGGTCGCTGGCGGCGATCGAGAAGGCGATCCGCGACTCCGACCTCGGCGTCAACCCGAGCAACGACGGCACGACGATCCGCCTCTCGTTCCCCCCGCTCACCGAGGAGCGGCGCAAGGAGTACGTCAAGGTCGTCAAGCACATGGCCGAGGACGGCCGCGTCGCCGTGCGCAACCTGCGCCGCGATGCCCGCAAGCACCTGGAGGGCACCGAGCGCAACGGCGAGATCTCCGCCGACGAGCTGGAACGGGCGGAGAAGGAGCTGGAGAAGATCACCCACGAGCATGTCGAGTCGATCGATGCCGCCCTCGGCCGCAAGGAGGCCGAGCTGCTCGAGGTGTGAGGACACCTCGGACGCCGCGCGCAGGGCCGGATGACAAGGGAGAACAAATGAGTGAGCGAGTCTTCGAGCGAGCGAATCAGCGTTACGGCGCCGAAGGCTCACTGGTGCACCGCTCGCGTGCACTGGACGCGACCGCAGACAGTTGGACGGTGCACCTGTGAGTGACGAGATGTGGCGGCGGAGGGAGCGCGAACCACGCGACCCGGCCGAGGAGTTCGGCGGGCCGCTGTTCCCGGACGAGGACCCAGCCTCCGCCACGGATCGTCCGGACGACACGGGCGAGCGGCGCCTGAGCTTCGGGCCCAACGACACCGGCCCCCTCCCGCACTGGACCGACCCGCCGACCGGCGAGATCCCGCGCATGGCACCGGCCGCGTCGTCCGGCGACGACGCCGCCGACGACGACGTCGATGTCTGGTCGTCGTTCACCACCGAGTCCCCGATCTGGCGCGACGACGTGGCCGACGATCCCACCGGCGGCACGCCGAGCGGCGGCCTCGAACGCGACATGACCGGCGAGGTGCGCAACGACGCCCTGTCCGAACCGTCGTCGCGCCCGCCGTCGGGTGAGATCCCGATGGAGCCGCCGCGGCGCGAGCCGGGGCGGATCACGATCGGCACCGACCCGTCGGGTGTGCCCGGGCGCCCGTCGCAGGGGTCGCGCCGACGCGGTGCGGCGGCGCAGACCCGCTCCGGGCGCCCCGCCGGGCCGGCTCGCACATCCGCAGTGCACGCCCCGCCGCCGCGCAACCTGCCCGCCGCGGTCGGTGCCGGGCTCGTGCTCGCCGGGCTGTTCGTGATCCTCACGCTGTGGCGCCCGGTCGGCGTGATCGCCCTGATCACCGTCGTGCTGGCGATCGCCGCCTTCGAGTACTTCGGCAAGGTCACCGAGAAGGGTTACCGCCCGGCGGTGGCGCCAGGCCTGGCGGCCTGCGTGGCGGCGCCGCTCGTGGCCTACTGGGTCGGCGACAGCGGGCTGCCGCTGGTGATCTCCTTCGCCTTCATCGCCGGCGCGATCGGCTTCATCGGCGCGCCCGGCGTCGAGTCGGGCCCGCTGCCGAACATGGCGGTGACGACGATGGGCGTGGTGTGGATCGGCCTGCTCGGCGCCTTCGCCGCGCTGATCGTGCGCTGGTCGAACACGGTCGGCGACCACATCGGCACCGACACCCTGTTCGTCGTCGTGCTCGGCGTCGTGGCCAATGACATCGGTGCCCTGCTGGTCGGATCGTCGCTCGGCAAGACGCCGCTGCGTTCCTGGATCAGCCCGGGCAAGACCGTCGAAGGGCTCATCGGCGGCACCGTGCTGACGCTGCTCGTGCTGTTCATCGTCGGCCTCACCGGCCGCAGCGACACCTGGTCGACCGGCCACCTGCTGCTGCTCGGCGTCGTGATCGCCGTGTTCGCCCCGCTCGGCGACCTCACCGAGAGCATGTTCAAGCGCAACCTCGACGTGAAGGACTTCGGTGCTCTCGTGTCCGGCCACGGCGGCGTGCTCGATCGGTTCGACGCCTTCCTGTTCGTGCTGCCGATCGCCTACTACGTCACGCTGGTGCTCGAGCCCTGGACCTGACCCGGGTCGCCATCGCCGGCTCGTCCGGGTCGATCGGCACCCAGACCCTGGACGTCGTCCGCGCCGAGGCACCGCGCTACCTGGTCGTCGCCCTCGGCGTCGGCACGTCGGTCGACGCGCTGATCGACCAGGCCAAGGAGTTCCGCCCTCGCCTCGTTGCCGTCGGCGACCCCTCGCGCCGGGCCGAGGTCGCTGCCGCCCTGCCGTTCGCCGAGGTGGTCGACGACCTCGCCGCGCTCGTCGAGGAGGCCGACGTGGTCGTCAACGCGGTGGTCGGCTTCGCCGGCCTGCCCGTCACGGTGGCCACGCTGCAGGCGGGAAAGCGGCTGGCGCTGGCGAACAAGGAGAGCCTGATCGCGGCTGGGCCGGTGGTCCAGCCGCTGCGGGCGACGCCGGGCGCCGAGCTGGTGCCCGTCGACAGCGAGCACTGCGCCCTCCACCAATGCCTGCGCTCGTCCGTGGCCCCCGGTCGCGAGGTGGCGCGCCTGCTGCTCACGGCGAGCGGCGGGCCGTTCCGCGGCCGCACGGCAGCGAACCTGGCCGAGGTTGGCGTCAACGAGGCGTTGGCCCATCCGACGTGGTCGATGGGACCGAAGATCACGATCGACTCCAGCACGCTGATGAACAAGGGCCTCGAGGTGATCGAGGCCCACGAGCTGTTCGGAATGCCCTACGACGCGATCGAGGTCGTGGTCCATCCGCAGTCGATCGTTCACTCGATGGTCGAGTTCACGGACGGCTCGACGATTGCCCAGCTCAGCATGCCCGACATGCGTCTGCCGATCGGGTACGCCCTCGGCTGGCCTGAACGGATCGCCACGCCGTTCGGGCGGATCGACTGGACGGCGCTCGGCAGGCTCGACTTCGAGCTGCCCGACCGGGCGACGTTCCGCTGCCTCGACCTCGCCTACCAGGCCGGACGGGCCGGCGGCAGTGCCCCGGCGTGGCTCAGCGCGGCCAACGAGGTCGCCGTCGACGCCTTCTTGAAAGGTGAGATCTCCTGGCAGCGGATCGCCGACGTGTGCAACGCCGCCCTGGACCGGCATGATCTAGGGGTGCCGACGACGGTCGAGGAGGTGGTGGACGCCGATCGGGCCGCGCGCGCCGTCGCCCGCACGGTCCTCGCGTCGATCACGGAGGGCGAGCGGTGAGGACGGGCAGCCCGTTCCCGCCACCTGAGCCGGGCACCGACGCGAGCAAGCGCTTCGACCGCTTCCGCAACGAGGTGATGGCCGGTGG
The DNA here is from genome assembly GCA_963841465.1 of uncultured Acidimicrobiia bacterium. GTDB lineage: Bacteria > Actinomycetota > Acidimicrobiia > Acidimicrobiales > Ilumatobacteraceae > JALZMG01. Next base: position 1,149,195 of record CAWJCQ010000003.1, read on the forward strand.
CTCGGTCACCGAGCGCGACGACATCGGCGGCGACGATGGCAGCCCGCCGGCCTCGCCGGCCTCGCCGGCCTCGCCGGCCTCGCCGGCCACCAGCGTCGTCACCGGGCTCGTGGTGCTCGCCGGGTTCGTTGCCCTCGCGTTCGTCAACATCTGGATGTTCGTGTTCGTCGTCGGGATCGTCATCTCGGTGTTCCTCCACGAGACCGGGCACTTCGTCACCGCCCGCCTCACCGGGATGAAGGCGACGCAGTTCTTCCTCGGTTTCGGCCCCCGGCTGTGGAGCTTCCGACGAGGCGAGACCGAGTACGGCGTGCGGGCGCTCCCGCTCGGCGCCTTCGTGCGGATCATCGGGATGAACAACCTCGACGAGGTGCCGCCGCAGGACGAGGGCCGCACGTATCGCCAGAAGAGCTTCCCCCGCCGCCTGCTGGTGATCTCGGCGGGCTCGATGATGCACGTGATGATCGCCGTGGCGCTGCTGTTCACCGTGTACGCGGCGAAGGGCGACGCCGTTGAGCTGGCTGGCGCCAAGGTCCAATCGGTGACCGCCAACGGGCCGGCGGCCGATGCCGGCATCCGCGGTGGCGACGTCATCGTCAGCGTCGACGGCAAGGCCGTTGATGGGACCTCGCTCGGCACGATCGTGCGCTCGCACCAGCCGGGCGACAGCGTCACCGTCGTCGTCGAGCGCGGCGGGGCGCGGCGCTCGATCGACGTCGGGCTCGGCGCGATCACCGACCGCAACGACCCGCACTATCGCGGGGCGCTGCTCGGCGTGCGCTCGGCGTCGATCATCGGCTGGGAACGGATGTCGGTCGGCACCGCCGCGACGTCGAGCGTCCGTGACATCTTCCCGCTGGCGTGGGAGAACGCCCAGGGCGTGGTCAAGGTGCTCAACCCGGTGAACATCATCGACCACCTCAACGGCACCAGCGACGACCCGGCGACGCGGCCGACCACCGTCGTCGGTGTCACCCAGGCGAGCGGCGCGATCGGCGAGGCCACTGGCATCTACGGGGTGCTCTACGTGCTGGCCGCGTTGAACATCTTCGTCGCCGTGTTCAACATGTTCCCGCTGCTGCCACTCGACGGCGGGCATGCCGCGATCGCCGTCTACGAGCGGTTCCGGGAGCGCCGGCGCGGGCCGCGCTACTTCGCCGATGTGTCCAAGCTGATGCCGCTGGCGATGGGTGTGATCGTCGTGCTGCTGTTGCTGTTCATGTCCGGGCTGTACCTCGACATCACCAAGCCGGTGGGATGATGCTGCGGTGAAGGTCGGCACGATTGCGGAGCGCCGCCCGACGAAGCAGATCCACGTCGGGTCGGTAGCGGTCGGGGCTGGCGCGCCGATCTCGGTTCAGTCGATGACGATCACCAAGACCGCCGACGTCGAGGGCACGCTCCAGCAGATCTACGCGCTGGCCGCCGCCGGGTGCGACCTCGTCCGTTGCACGTGCAACGAGACCGAGGCGGCCGAGGGACTGGCCCAGATCGTGCCCCGCTCTCCGGTGCCGATCATCGCCGACATCCACCACCAGTACCGGATGGCGCTGGCGGCGATGGAGGCGGGGGTGGAGGGGCTGCGGCTCAACCCGGGGAACATCCGCAAGCCCGAGCACATCAAGGCGGTGGCGGCGGAGGCGCGTGATCGTCAGGTGCCGATCCGCATCGGGGTCAACGGCGGGTCGCTCGATCCCGACCTGTACAAGCGCGAGGGGCGGGTGACGCCGGAGGCGATGGTCGCCTCGGCACTGCAGGAGATCGCCTACTTCGATGAGGTCGGATTCGACCTCATCAAGATCTCGGTGAAGGCGTCGAGCGTGCCACTGATGGTCGAGGCCTACCGCCAGCTGGCCGACGTGACGGACCACCCGCTGCACCTCGGCGTCACCGAGGCCGGGCCGCCGCCGGCCGGGCTGGTGAAGGCGACGGCGGGGATCGCCACGCTGCTGATGGAGGGCATCGGCGACACCATCCGCTACTCGCTGACCGCCGACCCAGTGGAGGAGGCGCGGGCCGGGCGCCAGCTGCTCGAGGCCCTCGGGCTGCGCGAACGCAAGAACGTCGACCTGATCGCCTGCCCGTCGTGCGGGCGCGCCGAGATCGACGTGATCGACGTCGCCAACCGGGCGCTGGCCGCGTTCGGCGAGCGCCAGCTGCCGCTGCAGGTGGCGGTGATGGGGTGCGTCGTCAACGGGCCCGGGGAGGCCCGCGACGCCGACCTCGGCATCGCCGCCGGCAACAAGCGCGGCCACCTGTTCGTGCGCGGGCGCAACGTCGCCGTTGTGCCCGAGGACGAGATGGTGCCGGCGCTGGTCGAGTGGGCCGAGTTCATCACCACCCACGGCGCCGACGCGGCGATCGCCCGCGCCGACACCGCTCGCGCCGAGCGGGCCGCCGCCGCCGACCGCACCGCCCTGCTCGAGGCCCAAGGCGCCGACGTCAATCACGCTGCCGAGAAGATCGTCGAGATCCGCAAGACCACGTCCTGACTCGGGATCGGCTCACAGCCAAGCTGCTCGCCTCACCTGCCGAGCTCGCCGCCGTCACTTCGCAACGGCGCTCGCCCACCTGGCGAAGCCCGTCCGAGTGTCTGCAAACACTCGGATGGATGCTTCAGGCGGTGGCGACGTAGGCTGTGACGTCGGCGGCGACCTCGAGCGTCTCGTCAGGGGCCAGGTAGCCGGTCATCCCGGTGGTCGTGACGACCAGCTCGTGGGCCTCGGCCGTGCGGGTCGCCGGGCCCTCGATCCGCAGCAGTCGGATGGACGTGCCTTCGAGGGTGTACGTCGAGGCAGGTTCCATCACGGGGGTGGCCAGCGGCGTCGGGTCGGCGACGGCGAGCAGGTCCTCGACGTCGACGGGCTTGTGGGTCAGCCCGCCGCGCACGACGTTGTCGCTGGCGCCCATTAGCTCGATGCCGGCGCCGCCGAGGTAGGCGTGGAGGTTGCCGGCGCCGAGCTGGATCGCCTGCCCGGGTGTCAGCTCGACGAAGTTGAGCAGCAGCGTCACCGCCACGCTGGGGTCGCCGGGGTACCGGGCGGCGAGGCTGGTGACCCACCGGGCCTCGGGTCGGTCGCTCCGGGCGGCGGCGGCGAGGATCGGGTCGACGTGCACTCGGCCCCTGTACAGCACCTCGATCGTCCCGCCGGCACCGTTGTGGGACAGGGTCGCCGCCAGCTCGTCGGCGCCGAGCTCGTCGAGGAGGGCCAGCGTGGCGTCCAGTGGGCGCACGCCGCAGTACGCCGTGAACGGGGTCAGCGCGCACAGCAGCTCCGGCTTCGGCTCGGGATCTGGGTAGCGCCCGGCGGCGTGTCCGGCCACGGCCTGGGCGTGGCTCGGGTGAGCCTGCAGCGAGAGCGGCTCGGCCGCGGCGAGCACCTTGAGCAGGTACGGCAGCGGGCCGGTCTCGTCGGCCAGCGGCCGCCCTCCGTCGAGGGTGGCCGGGCCATTGGCGTGGGTGCCGAGCCACAGCTCCGCCCACGGCCGGCCGTCGGGCTCGCACCCGAGCAGTCGAGGGATGAACTGGCGGTCGCCCCAGGCGTAGTGCTGGACGACGCCGGTGACCGAGCGCACCGGGGCGAGGCTACGGGGGAACCGCGCCGGCTGCGGGCACGTCTGATCAGCATGGTCCGACGCGCCCGCGCACTGCTGCTGGCACTGTCGCTGCTCGCCCCCGCCGCGTGCGGCGACGACGACGCCGCCGGCACGCTGCCACCGGCGACGACGCCGACCACGAGTCCGGCCACGACGCCGGTCACCACCGGATCAACGGGTCGGTCGTACGACCTGGCGACCGGAGCCGACGACGTGGTGATCTCGGTGCGCTACGACGGCGGGTTCGTTCCGGTGGGCGCGATCTTTACCCGCACCCCCGTCGCCCTGATCACCGGCGACGGCCGGGCGCTCACGACGGGACCGGTGCCGGCGATCTATCCCGGACCGCTGCTGCCCAACATCCAGGAACGCTCGATCACGCCGGCGGCGATCCAGCGGCTGGTGGCGATGGCCGACCAGCTCGGCCTCCTCGGCGACGTCACCTACCCGCCCAACGACCAGGTCGCCGACGCCGCCGACACCATCGTGGACATCACGGTCGGGGGTCGCACGTTCCATCACGACGCCTATGCACTCGGAATCGACGACACCGAACGCGACGCGGCTCGCAAGCGGTTGCTCGACTTCGTCAACGCGTTGAGCAACCTGGAGCGCACGGTCGGCGCCGGCGCACTCGGCTTCGAGCAGCCGTTCCGCCCCGACCACTACCTGATCCAGGCCGTCGTGACCGACCCGGCGACGTCCGGCACCGACGTCGCGCCGGTGATCGTCCCGTGGCCGCCCGACTCGCCGGTGCGCCTCGCCGACGCCACGACGTGCGCGGCGCTGCCGACCGCCGTCGCCGCTCCGCTCTTCGACGACGCCAACGCCCTCACCTACTTCACCGACGCCGGCGTGACCTACTACGTGGCGGTCGTGCAACAGGTGCCCGGTCGTACCTGCTGATCAGACCTGTTCAGACCGGCAGGCCGAGCAGCGGTGCGATCGCCGCCTCGAGCAGGGGGCGCAGCCACGCCGTGGCGATCGTCGTCAGATGGGTCGCATCGCGATACAACAGGATGTCGCCGATGATCACCGGGCAGCCCGTCGGTGTGCACAACCACTGTGAGGTGTCGACGTAGGTCGCGCCGGCCGCGGCCGCGACCGCCTGCTCGGCGGTCAGACGTGAGGCGGCCACCGCCTTCGCCGGCGTCGTCGTGCAGGCATCGACGCCGTGCAGGTGGCCCGACAGGCAGGCGGCGGGCTGGGTCTTCGACCCCGGGTTGTCACCGAGGACCAGCAGGTGGTCGGTGGTCGGCAGCAGCCGATCCACGATCGTGCGGAACCCGGCCGTCCACTCCTCGTCGCTGTTCGGGTAGCGCGCCCAGGACGTCGTGATCACGAGGTCGGGGTGCAAGTCGGTGAGGAACGACACGGCGGCGTCGCGCCAGATCGGGCACGTCCGGTTGAGCGTGGCCGTCGGGATCGGCACGACCGCATTCGGGCAGCCACCCTTGGTGAGCACCACCAACCGGAGGCCGCGGGTGTCGGCGATCTCCTTCAACGGCGGGAACCACTGGGCGGCGTGGGAGTCGCCGTAGAGGACGATCACCACGTCGCTGGAGGGGTTACCGTAACGGCACGGCTTCAGCGCCGTCTCGACCCCGATGGCGACGCAGTCGTCGGCGTAGACCTGGGCCCGGTCGCCCCCGGCGTGGGCGAGCGCCGGGCGGAGGTTGGCCGGGACGTCGGTGGTGGCCAACCCGGCGGCGAGCACCTGTTGGACAGATGCCGTCAGCGAGGCGAGGTCGCCTGCCGGCAGGGTGGTGGCCACCGCCGCAGCGGTGGTCGTCGGCGGATCCGAGGTCGCCGGCACTGCAGTGGCCGGCACCGGCCCAGCCACGGTGGTCGGCGAGGGTGCCACGAGCACCGGCGCGCTGGCGATCGTGCCGCCGTCGAGGCGCGGCTGGTCGACCAGGGCGATCAGGCCGACCACCAGCGAGACGCTGCACAGCGAGGCGCCGAGGGTGAGCCCACGGCCCGGGCGCCACGCCAGCCAGCGGTTGTGCCGGATCGGGTCCTCGACGAAGCGGTACGACACGGCGCTGAGGCCGACGGCGATCGCCACCACCAGCAGGCGGGCGGGGAGGTCGAGTGGGCCGTAGCGGGCCTCGGCGAGCACCAGCGCGGGCCAGTGCCAGAGGTAGATGGCATACGAGTGGCGCCCGACCCACTGCAACGCCGGGTGGCCGAGCATCGTGGCCGGCGACCAGCGATCATGGTCGGTGCCGCCGGCCACGACGACCAGCACCGTCGCCAGCACCGGCAGCGCGACGGCGGTCCCGGGGAACGCCGTGGCGTCGGAGTAGCGGGCGACGGCGACGACGATCCCGGCGATCCCGAGCCAGCCTGCGGCGGCCCGCCAGCGCGCCGGCACGTCGCCGAACGCGGACCCGGCGACGGCGAGCGCGGCGCCGGCGAGCAGCTCCCCGGCGCGGGCCGGGAGCAGGTAGAACGCCCACGTCGGCTGGTGCTCGGTGAGCCACACCGACGCCACGAGGCTGAGCCCGGCGCCGGCCAGGATCACCACGAGCAGCATCCGGCGGTACTGGCGGGTCCAGCGCGTCAGCGCCACCAGCAACAGCGGCCAGAGCAGGTAGAACTGCTCCTCCACCGAGAGCGACCAGACGTGGAGCAGCGGCGACGGTGCCGTCGCCCCGAGCTGGGCGCCGAAGTAGTCGCCGAGGCGGTGGGCGAACACGAAGTTGGCCACGAAGCACGCCGCCGCCACCGCATCGATCGCCAGCGAGCGCATCGCCAGCGGGGGCAGGGCCCAGTAGCCAGCGAGCACGGTGGCGACGATGACCAGCGTCGCCGCCGGCAGCAGGCGTCTGGCCCGTCGGGCCCAGAACGCCCGCAGCGCCAGGCTCCCCGTCGCCGCCAGCTCCTTGAGCAGGAGGCGGGTGATCAGGAAGCCGGAGAGGACGAAGAACACGTCGACGCCGACGAACCCGCCGCTGGCCCAGCCGAGGCGGAGGTGGAAGGCGACGACGGCGATCACGGCGACCGCGCGCAGCCCCTCGACGTCGGGGCGGAAGTCGTCGGCGGCGGCGCCTGCCAGGGAGCGGCGCACCTCGCGCCTGGTCGCTGTCGGGGCCGGCATGCCGCAGCGAGCGTACCGAGCCGTCAGAGGACGACGACGGACCGCAGCACCTCACCGCGCTCCATCTTGTGGAACGCCTCCTCGACGTCGTCGAGGGTGATCGTCTCGCTGACGAAGCGGTCGAGGTCGAGGCGGCCCTGGCGGTAGAGGTCGATCAGCATCGGGAAGTCGCGCGAGGGCAGGCAGTCGCCGTACCAGCTCGACTTGAGCGCCCCGCCGCGGCCGAACACCTCGATGAACGGCAGCTCGATCACGTCCTCCGGGCGGGGCACGCCGACGAGCACGACGGTGCCGGCGAGGTCGCGGGCCTCGAACGCCTGGCGGTAGGCGGTCAGGTTGCCGATCGCCTCGATGCACACTTCGGCGCCGAAGCCGCCGGTGACCGACTTGACGTACTCGACGGGGTCGGTGGTCGTTGAGTTGCACGTGTGGGTGGCGCCGAACTCCCTGGCCCATTCGAGCTTGCGGTCGTCGATGTCGATGGCGACGATCGTCGACGCCCCGGCGAGGGCCGAGCCGGCGATCGCCGCGTCGCCGACGCCGCCGCAGCCGAAGACCGCCACCGTCTTGCCGCGGGAGACGTTGCCGGTGTTGAGGGCGGCGCCGAGCCCGGCCATTACCCCGCACCCGAGCAGCCCGGCGGCGGTCGCCGGTGCGTCGGGGTCGACCTTCGTGCACTGGCCGGCGGCGACGAGCGTCTTGTCGACGAAGGCACCGATGCCGAGCGCCGGTGTCAGCACGGTGCCGTCGGTGAGCGTCATCCTCTGCGTCGCGTTGTGGGTGTTGAAGCAGTACCACGGCTCGCCGCGCCGGCACGCCCGGCACTCGCCGCACACCGCCCGCCAGTTGAGGATCACGTAGTCGCCGGGCGCGACCTCGGTGACCCCCGCGCCGACGGCCTCGACCGTGCCAGCGGCTTCGTGGCCGAGCAGGAACGGGAACTCGTCGTTGATCGCGCCCTCCCGGTAGTGCAGGTCCGTGTGGCAGACCCCGCAGGCCTGGATCCGCACGACCGCCTCGCCCGGGCCAGGGTCGGGGATCACGATCGTCTCGATGGTGACGGGCTGCCCCTTCGCCCGAGCGACGACTCCGCGTACCTCTTGCGACATGGCGGGGCAAGGTAGCCCGTTCTGTCCTTCAGAACGGTCCGGATCGGGCCGGTTTCAAAGGACAGTTCGAGGGGTCAGAACAGCCGCAGCTCCGTGGGCGCCATCCCGCGCAGCGTGTCGTAGTCGACCTCGACCCAACGCAAACCACGGGCCTCGGCCAGCACCCGCGCCTGTGGCTTCACGACCTGGGCCACGATCACGCCGCGCACCACCCCGAGCGAGGAGTCCAGGTGCAGGCGCTCGACGTAGCGGGCGAGCTGCTCGACGCCGTCGATCTCGCCGCGACGCTTGACCTCGACGGCGACGACGTTACCGGCGACGTCGCGACAGACGAGGTCGATCGGCCCGATCGCCGTCGGGTACTCCCGGCGCACCAGCCGCATGCCGTGCTCGATGGCGTGGGGCGCGGCGGCGAGCAGCTCCTGGAGGTGGGCCTCGACGCCGTCCTTCTGCAGGCCCGGGTCGGCGCCGAGGTCCCAGGAAGAGTCGTGGAGGACGTCGTGAAGCGTGATCGTGAGACGCTCGCCCTTGGGGTTGGTCACGACCCACTTGCCGTCGCCGACGAGCAGGGTGTTCGGCGCGTTCATCCAGTTCAGCGGCTTGTAGGCCCCACCGTCGGCGTGGACGGCGACGCACCCGTCGGCTTTCACCATGATCAGCCGGACCGCCTCGGGCAGGTGGGCCGCGAGCCGGCCGGCGTAGTCCACCGAGCACCGGGCCAGCACCAACCGCACGGCCGCTGAAGCTACCCATCGGAGTGCTTCGTCCGGGATTTCCCGGGCCCAAACACTCGGACGGATCGAAACACTCGGATGCTCCTAACGGTGCCGCATCCGCTGCTGGATCATCGCGCGGCGGGCCTGCAGCTCGCGGTGGGTGAGGCGCTCGACGCTGGGGTCGAGGCCGAACCCGGCCTTGACGCCGTCGAGGTCGAGCTCGACCGGGCCGATGCCCAGCTCCCGCCCGAGCTGGTCGCCGTGGCGCTGGGCGAACATCACCGAGATCGTGGCGATCTCGGCGAGGATGTCGAGATCAGGGGCGAGGCGGGCGATGGCGCCATCGAGAAACACCAGGTTCTTGACGTACAGCATCAGCTCCTTGGGCATCCGCGCCCCGTAGCCGAGGAGGCCCTGGACGACCCGTTGGACCTCCTTGACCAGCTGGTCGCCGGTGAGCAAGGTCGGGTCGACCGGCGTCTGGTCGAGCCTGAGGTCGCGGATCACCGCGTCGAGGTCGGTGTCCGCCGGCAGCGCACCGAGGTCGCGCAGGGCGGCCATCTGCCCGCGCACGTCGTTGGTGGTCGCTCCGACCATGAGGCGCATGAACGCCACGCGGCGCCGACCGGTGAGGCGGCCGACGATGCCGTAGTCGAGCAGCCCGGTTCGCCCGTCCGGCATCACCAGCAGGTTGCCGCCGTGCAGGTCGCCGTGGAAGACGCCCTTGATCATCGCCCCTTCCATCAGCGCGACCATCTGCGTGCGCACCACCCGCTCGGTGTCGACCCCGGCGTCGCGCATCCCGGCGACGTCGTCGAACTTGAACCCGGTGAGGCGCTGCATCACCAGCACCCGCCTCGTGACCAGCTGGGGGTGCGGGCGGGGCACGACGTAGCCGTCCTGGTGGAGGTCGCGGAGCATCGCGGCGATGTCGAGCATGTTCGCCGCCTCGACGCGGAAGTCGAGCTCCTCCACGATCTGTTCGGCGAATAGCTCGACCAGCGCCGGCGGGTTGGCCAGCGCGGAGACCGGGATCCGCCCGACGAGGTGCGGCGCCAGCCAGGCCATCGCCCGCAGGTCGACGTGGACGAGGCGCCCGACATCGCGCCGCTGGACCTTCACGACCACGTCCTCGCCGCTGCGCAGGCGGGCGCCGTGGACCTGGGCGATCGAGGCAGCGGCGATCGGGTCGCGGTCGAAGGAGGCGAAGACCTCGTCGAGCGGGCGGCCGAGCTCGGCTTCGACCGTGCGCTGCACGACGTCGAATCGCTCCGCCGGGACCTGGTCGCGGCAACGCGTGAACTCCTCGACCAGCTCGGCCGGGAACACGCCCTCGCCCGACGAGATGATCTGGCCGAGCTTGATGAAGGTCGGCCCGAGCGCCTCGGCCGCGAGGCGTAGTCGGCGGGAGAGGTCGGCGGTGTCAGCCGACGGGTGGTGGCGCCGGCGCCGCCACAGCCACGGCACCACGGCCCGACCCAATCGAGCGGCCACGACCACGCCGCGCCGGCCGGGCGGCAAGCGACCCGGCGCGATCAGTGAGGGCACCTGCTGGGCGGCCAACCGGCGGAGCTGCTCGGCCTCGGCCCACCACGCGATGCCGTCGCGCTCGAGGACCCACGGCGCGTCGTCGCCGAACGCGCCCCACGCCAGGTCGGCCGGTGCAGCCATCGCCCCCAAGGATGGCGCGAGCGACGCCTCGTTCCGCCAGATCGACCGTGAACGGTGCGGTGTCGTACCGTCGGCGGCGATGAGTGCCGGTGCCGCGGGTGCCGCCGAGGTCGCCGACGTCCCCGAGGAACCCCTCGCTCGCGTCTTCGGGATGCTCGTCGCCTACAAGTACGTCGTCGCAGTCGTGTTCGTGTCGGCGCTGTTCCTCGACCTCCTCGACACCACGATCGTCAACGTCGCCTTGCGCTCGATCGGCGAGGACCTGCACACCGAATCGATCGACTGGGTGGTGCTCGGCTACACGCTGTCGCTGGCGGTGTGGATCCCAGCGAGCGGATGGATGGGTGACCGCTTCGGCACCAAACGGGTCTTCCTCACCGCCCTGACCCTGTTCGTCGGCGGGTCGATGGCCTGCGGGGCGGCGCAGACGATCGGCCAGCTCATCGCCTTCCGGGTGCTGCAGGGCGTCGGCGGCGGGATGCTCACGCCGATCGGCGTGGCGATGCTGTTCCGCGCCTTCCCGCCGATCGAGCGGGCGCGGGCGGCGACGATCGTGATGATCCCGACGCTGGTGGCGCCGGCGCTCGGGCCGGTGCTCGGCGGGTTGATCACCGACGCCATCGGCTGGCGATGGATCTTCTACGTCAACGTGCCGTTCGGTGCGGTGGCCCTCGCCTTCGGGCTGGCCTTCCTCCGCGAGCACACCGAGCCGACCGCCGGCCGCTTCGACGTCGCCGGCTTCGTGCTGTCCGGCTTCGGGCTGGCGTCGATCGCCTACGCGATCAACGAGGGCCCCTACATCGGGTGGACCGACCCGTGGGTGATCGGGCTCGGGGTCGCCGGCCCGGCGGCGTTCGCCGCGCTCGTCTACGTCGAGACCCACAAACCCGATCCGATGCTGGCGCTGCGCCTGTTCAAGCTCCCGCTGTTCCGGGCAGCCAACGTCGTGATGGCCTTTGCCATGGCCAGCTTCCTCGGGCTGACGTTCGTGATCCCGCTGTACCTGCAGGGCCTGCGAGGGCTGAGCCCGCTGCAGAGCGGGCTGACGACGTTCCCCCAGGCGATCGGCATCCTCATCTCGTCACAGATCGCCGGGCGGATCTACCCGGGCGTCGGCCCGCGCCGACTGATCACGGGCGGGATGCTCGGGGCGGCGATCGCGATGGGGTCGTTCCTCATGCTCGGGCTGCACACCGACCTGTGGTGGATTCGCGTCGGCATGTTCGGCCGTGGGCTCGCGATGGGGTTCTGCTTCGTGTCGTCGCAGGCTGCCAGCTACGCCGAGATCGCCCCGCAGGACAACGGGCGGGCGTCGGCGCTGTTCACGACCCAGCGCCAAATGTCGATGTCGATCGGCATCGCCCTGATGGCGACGGTGCTGGCCAGCTTCACGACGCTCACCGAGACGCCGGTCGATCCGCTGCGGGCGTTGACCGGGTACCACTGGACCTTCGCCCTGTGCGCGGCGCTGGCGCTGTGCGCCGCCGGGCTCGCCGCGGTGATGATCAAGGACGCCGACGCCGCGGCGACGATGCGCCAGGCCCCCGCCTACCCGGTGCGCGTCCCCGCCACGGTGGGGGAGTAGCGGCGGCCCTTCGCCTCCAACTTTCCGGCCAGACGGACAGTTTGCGTCCGTCTCACCGGAAAGTTGGCGAAACCGGCCGGCCGTCACCCCCCGCCGGTGTGCTGGTGGGCGCATTGGTCGACGCGGGGGGCGTCGCCGGCGACCTGGCCGGCGCCGTGGCCCTCGAGGGCGGCGAACGGGCCGCACTCATTGGGCCCGATCCACACGTGGACCATCGGGATGTCGGCACCGGCGTTGATCGAGCCACGCGGGCACCTGCCGGCAGCGTCCTTCACGCCGACGACGATCGGCCGGGCGTTTGCGTCGAGGCCCCAGCACAGGTCGGTGTGCACGTGCCACTGCATCAGCGGACCACCCCAGTCGACGAGCTTCGGGTCGGTGAGCGACATCCCGCGGGCCATGAACATCGCCGACACCAGCGTCCGCTTGTCGCCATCGACCTCATACACGAGGGACTCTGGCTTGTTCGGATCGAGGAACGCGTCGTCGCGGATGTAGGCGATGTTGATGTAGTGCTCGAACCCGGTGCCGGCGTCACCGATCGAGATGAATCCGAGCGCGCCGACCTTGGTGACGTCGGCGAACTGGGGCAGGTCCTGGAGCGTCGAGGCGACCAGCGTCTCGGCGCGGGCCTGTTGCTCGGGCGTCACGCCGGGCACGCCGGAGAAGTCGATTGGCTGGGTGGGGTCGAAGGGCCGCGGCCAGGTGGTGGTCTCGGTGCCGTGGACGTGGGCGGTGGCGTCGCCGGTCGCTGTGTCGTCGTGGCTGTGGACATGGGTGGCGGCGGTCAGCATCGCCGCCACGCTGATCACGCCGACCAGGCTGCCGGGCGCGACGAGGCCGATGCGCGGCGCGTGGCGGGCACCGCGCACCAGCACGACGGCGGCCAGCACGGAGGCGGTCACGCCGAGCGCGGCGCACACCGTGTCGGCGAACTGCGGCTGCTCGGATGCCTGGAGGCCATCGATCCACGAGATGCCGACGGTGCGGGTGAGCGCCCAACCGCCGACGGCGGCGACGTTGACCGCGGCGACCGCCCCCGCCGCCGGCCGCCCTCCACCGAGGGCGAGGACGAGCCCGGCGACCAGCTGGAGCGCGCCCATGATGACGAAGATGCGGGCGAGCGTCGGGTGTTCGGCGTGGATGCCCGCGGCGGCGAGGTGGATCGCGCCGGCGCCGACCGACGCGAGACCGGCGAACTGGGTTCGGTCGGCCCATCCCGCTACCCGCTCGCCACGCCCGATCGTCTCGGCGGTGTTGATCGCCATCGCGCCCCTCTGTCGCCCGCTTGCTCACCGTTCGCCGGCCAGCCTACGGCCGCTCAGAATCGCGGCAGCCGCGACTCCTTGAAGGCGGCGACGCCTTCGCGGTATTCGTCGGTGGTCATCGCCACCTCGAGCAGGCGGCGCGCCGAGTTGAGGGCGGCGCCGACGTCGTTCGTGAGCAGGTCGTCGTAGAGCTGGCGCTTCGTCGTGCGCAGCGCCGCCGGCCCGACGGTCGCGACGAGATCTGTGGCGTAGCGGCGGGCCTCCGCCAGCGTCGCCCCGCCGTCGTCGAGGACGCCGTTCCACAGACCCCAGTCGGCGGTCTCGGCGCCGGTCGCGGCGCGGCCGGACAGGAGCAGGTCGCTGGCCCGGGTCACGCCGACGAGGCGCGGCAGGATCCAGCTCATCGCGAACTCGGCGGGCAGGCCGAGCTTCGGTGCCGCCGTCGTGACCTTGGCCGTCGCGCTGACGAACCGGAGGTCGCAGAACAGCGCCACCGCGAGGCCGACGCCCGCGGCCGCACCGTTGACGGCGGCGATGAGCACGTACGGGAGGGCGAACTGGAAGGCGAAGTCGTGGTCGAACTCCGGGCGCACGCCGTAGCCCGGCGTCGCCAGCTCGCCGCGAAGCCCGTCGTCGTACCCGCCCCGCTCGGCGTGCCCGGCGAGGGCGTCGGAGTCGGCGCCGACGCAGAACGCTGGTGGCGTCCCGGTGACCACGACGGCGCGAACCCGCTCGTCGGCGGCCAGCTCGGCCAGGACCCAGCGGTACTCGGCGTGCATCCGCCCCGTCCAGGCGTTGTGGCGGTGCGGACGGTGGAGCCACACAGTGGCCACGGCGCCGTCGACCTCGAACCGGGTCGCCTTCAACTCCATCCGCGACAGTGTGGTCGCTGCCAAGGTTGGGCGAGCGCCGATCCGAAGGGTCGGCGGCGAGCTCGGAAGGCGCAGCCGATCCGGCTTCGCCGGTCGGCGCAGCCCGAGTGACTAGTCGTCCCAGAGCGCCGACAAGACCGGCTCGGCCCACTCCGGACGGCACACGATGAGATCGGGCAGCCACGGATCGCGGGCGTTGTAGACGATCGGTGAGCCGTCGATGCGGCTGACGTGGAGCCCGGCGGCGAGGGCGACCGCGGCGGGTGCGGCCGAGTCCCACTGGTACATCCCGCCGTCGTGGACGTAGATGTCGGTCTCGCCGTTGACCACCGACATCGCCTTGGCGCCGGCCGACCCGAGGCGAACCGGTTCGGCGTCAAGTGCATGTGCAACGACCGCCGCGGAGTACGGCGCTCGCGAGCGAGAGGTCACGAGGATCGGACGCTTGCGATCGACCGGCGGCACCACGGGTGGCGGGTCGGCGGCGAACACGACGCCGAGAGCGGGCAGACTCACCGCCCCTGCCACGAAGCCACCATCGGCCCACAGCGCGATGTGCACCGCCCAGTCACTGCGCCCGGGCTCGCCGTACTCCCGGGTCCCGTCGAGCGGGTCGATGATCCACGCCCGGTCCATGGCGAACCGCCTCGGGTCCTCGAGCCCCTCCTCGGACAGCACCGGATCGTCGGGGCGCAGCCGGCGCAGCTGGTCGGAGATGAACCGCTGGCTCGCGGTGTCGCCGCCGTCCATCACCTGCCAGCCGTGGGCGCCGGCCGCGACCATCCGCTCGCGCAGCTCGACCAGCCCGGCACCGGCCTGGGTGGCGAGGCGCACCGCCAGCTGGGCGTCCGTCTCCTGGTCGGCGACGGTCTGGGGGTCGACGTCGCTCATAGCCGCTCGGAACCTATCGCCGGCACTACGCTCCCGTCGGGGTGGCCATCGTCGACGCAGCCGAGCCCACGCTCGGGGCCGAGGTGGCGCCCGGTCCGCGGCGCCGTGTCGACCATCGCGCTCGTCGTCTCGCCGTCTCGGTGTTCGTGGTGAACGGATCCCGCTGCTCGTCGTGGCGGTCGCCCAGACCCGCCGGCGGTGGTGGCCGTTCCTCGACCAGGCGATGATCGAGCTGGTCGTCCGCGACGTCGGCGGACCGCACTCACCAATGACCGGTCTCGTCGGCCGCTTCGCCGTCGAAGCCAGCCACCCGGGCCCGCGTCTACCGCCTGCTGGGCTCCACCGCCAGCGGACAGGGCACGGCGACCTCGTCGCCCAGGTCGACGAGAACATCCCGCTGCTCGTGTTCGGCGACTTCAGCGCACGCGTCCACGCCCTGGCCACGGAGATGCAGCGCATCGGGGTCTCGATGGCGGTGGTCGTGGCGCCGCCGAAGGCTCCGGCGACAGCTGGTTAGGCGAGCTTCTTGTACTTGATCCGGTGGGGCTGGTCGGCGGCCGCGCCGAGCTCCTTGCGCCGCCACTCCTCGTACTCCGTGAAGTTGCCCTCGAACCAGCGCACTTGGCTGTCGCCCTCGAAGGCGAGCACGTGGGTGGCGACGCGGTCGAGGAACCAGCGGTCGTGGCTGATGACGACCGCGCACCCCGGGAAGCTGTCGAGGCCGACCTCGAGGGCGCGCAGCGTGTCGACGTCGAGGTCGTTGGTCGGCTCGTCGAGGAGCAGCACGTTGCCGCCCGACTTGAGCAGCTTGGCGAGGTGGACCCGGTTGCGCTCGCCGCCGGACAAATCGCCGACGCGCTTCTGCTGGTCGGCACCCTTGAAGTTGAAGCTGGCGACGTAGGCGCGGCCGTGGATCTCGCGGTTGCCGACTTTGAGGCGGTCGACGCCGCCGGTGATCTCGTTGTAGACGGTGGCCTCGTCGTCGAGGCTGTCCCGCGACTGGTCGACGTAGCTGAGCTTGACGGTGTCGCCGATCTTGACCGTGCCGGCGTCGGCCAGCTCCTTGCCGGTGATCATCCTGAACAGCGTCGTCTTGCCCGCCCCGTTCGGTCCGATGATCCCGACGATGCCGGCGCGCGGCAGCGAGAACGACAGGTCCTCGATGAGCAGCCGGTCGCCGAAGCCCTTGCGCAGCCCGGCGACGTCGATGACCATGTCGCCGAGGCGCGGGCCGGGTGGGATCGCGATCTCCAGTCGCAGGTCGTCGCCGCCCGCCGCCTCCGCCTCGGCCTGCAGCTTGTCGTAGGCGGCGAGGCGGGCCTTGCCCTTGGCCTGGCGCGCCCGCGGCGACATGCGCACCCACTCGAGCTCGCGCTCGAGCGTGCGGCGGCGGGCCTCATCGCCCTTCTGCTCGCGAGCCAGGCGCTCCTGCTTCTGCTCCAGCCACGACGAGTAGTTGCCCTCGAACGGCAGCCCGCGCCCGCGGTCGAGCTCGAGGATCCAGCGGGCGACGTTGTCGAGGAAGTAGCGGTCGTGGGTGATCGCCACGACCGTGCCGGGATAGTCACGGAGGAACTGCTCGAGCCAGTCGACGCTCTCGGCGTCGAGGTGGTTGGTGGGCTCGTCGAGCAGTAGCAGGTCGGGCCGGGACAGCAGCAGCCGGCACAGCGCCACCCGCCGCCGCTCACCGCCCGACAGGGTGGTGACGTCGGCGTCGTCCGGCGGGCAGCGCAGGGCGTCCATGGCGATGTCGACGTTGCGCTCGAGGCTCCACGCATCGGCCGCGGCGATCTTGTCCTCGAGCTCGGCCTGGAGGGCGCCGATCCTGTCGTAGTCGGCGTCGGGCTCGGCCCACATCGCCATGACCTCGTTGTAGCGGTCGATGATCGACTGCACCGCGGCGACGCCGTCCATCACGTTGCCCTTGACGTCCTTGGCCGGGTCGAGGTGCGGCTCCTGGGCGAGGTACCCGGCGGTGAAGCCGGGTGTGAGGCGGGCCTCGCCGGTGAACCCGTCGTCGAGCCCGGCCATGATCTTGAGCAGGCTCGACTTGCCGGCCCCGTTGGCGCCGATGACCCCGATCTTGGCCCCGGGGTAGAACGACAGCGAGATGTTCTCCAGCCCCTGGCGGTCGGGTGGGTAGAAGCGGGCCAGCTTGTAGCACGTGTAGATGAACTCGTGGGCCATGACGGCCACCGACGCTACCGGCGGTGCCAAGGTGGGCGAGCGCCGCTGCGAAGCGGCGGCGGCGAGCTCGGGAGGTGAGGCGAGCAGCTTGGCTGCGAGCCGAGCCCGAGCAATCAGTGGCCGTTCGAGTCGGCCTTCTTGATCTTCGACTCGAGGTGGCTGGGCAGGATGTCGTAGTGGTCGTGGACGGCGGAGAACGTCCCGCGGCCGCCAGTCATCGAGCGCAGCTCGACGGCGTAGCGCTGGATCTCGGCGGCCGGCACGAGGGCGACGATCTCGTGGGTGCCGTCGCCAAGCGAGCTGGTACCGCTGACGCGGCCGCGGCGGGAGTTGAGGTCGCCGAGCACGTCACCCTGGTTGCCCTCGGGCACGAGCACGGTGAGCAGCGAGATCGGCTCCAGCACCGCCGCGCCGGCCCTGGCCAGCGCCTCCTTCAGACCCAGCGACGCCGCCGTGCGGAAGGCCATGTCGGACGAGTCGACGGAGTGGAACTTGCCGTCGTAGCACTCGACCTTCACGTCGACGACGGGGAAGCCGTGGACGCCGCCGCTGGCCATCGTCTCCTCGACGCCGCGCTGCACGGCCGGGATGTACTGCTTGGGGATCGTGCCGCCGACGATCGAGTTGACGAACTCGGTGCCCTCGCCGCGGCCGAGCGGGCTGACCCGCAGGTAGGCGACGGCGTACTGGCCGTGGCCGCCGGATTGCTTCTTGACCTTGCCCTCGGCCTCCGCCGTCGCGGTGATCGTCTCCCGGTAGGGCACGCGCACGTCCTCTGTGTTGACGTTCACCCCGAACTTGCGGGCCAGCCGCTCCAGGGCGACGTTGAGGTGAGTGTCGCCGCTGCCGCGCAGGACCGTCTGCCCGGTCTCCTCGTTGCGCTCGACGGCGAGGCCGGGATCCTCGGTGAGCAGGCGCTGGAGGGCGCCGGAGAGCTTGTCGTCGTCGGCCTGGGTCAGCGGTTTGAGGGCGAGCCCGAACACGGCCGGCGGCGGCGGCGGCGCGGCCACCCGAACCGGGGAGTCCTTCGGGGCCAGCGTGGCGCCGGTGGCGGTGTCGGAGAGCTTGGCGACGGCGCCGATGTCGCCGGCGACGACGCGGTCGGCGGGAAGGTGCTCCTTGCCGCGCAGGTGGAACAGGCCGTGCATCCGCTCCTCGCTACCGCTGGCCGTGTTGACGAGCCGCTCGTCGAGGGCGACCGTGCCGGAGAGCACCTTGAACAGCGACACCTGCCCGACGAACTGGTCGGCGACGGTCTTGAACACGTACGCCAGCGGCTTGCCCGACGCGTCGGCGGCGACGTCGACGGTGATCCCGCCGTCGCCGTTGCCGGCGGCGACGGTGATCGGTCGGTCGGCCGGTGAGGGCCCGAGCTCGCAGATGAAGTCGGCGAGACGGTCGATGCCGACGCCCGTCAGCGCCGAGCCGCACAGCACCGGGAACTCCTGTAGCCCGAGCAGCTCGTGGGCGAGCGCCCGTTCGAGCTCGGCGGCGCTCGGCACGTCGCCCGACAGGTACCGCTCGAGCTGCTCGTCGTCGCCGGACACGATCTCTTCGACGAGCTCGTCGTGCAGGCGGTGCTCTTCGTCGGCGATGTCGTCGGGGATCGTCCCGGTGTCGTGCTTGCCGTCGGGCCGGTATTCGAAGCCCTGGTCGGTCAGCACGTCGGCGATGCCGCGCAGCGCCTCCTCCTCGCCGAGGGGCAGCTCGAGCGGCACGAAGCCGGAGCCGAACATCGCCTTCAGCTGCTCGAGCGACCTTGTGGAAGTCGGCCCGGGGCTTGTCCTCCTTGTTGACGAACACCATCCGCGGGATGCCGGCGGCGGCGCACTTCGCCCACCCCGACTCGGTGCCGACCTCGACCCCGTCGACGGCGCTGACCACGAGCACGGCGAGGTCGGCGACGGAGAGCGCGCCGTCGACGTCACCGCCGAAGTCGGCGTAGCCGGGCGTGTCGATGAGGTTGACCTTGTAGATCTCGCCGTCCGACGCCTTCCAGTCGAACGGCGCCAGCGCAAGCGACAGCGACATCGTGCGTTTGAGCTCTTCGGGCTCGGTGTCGCACACCGTCGTGCCGTCCTCGACCCGCCCCGCCCTCGCCAGCACGCCGGCTCGGACGAGCAGCGCCTCGGCAAGCGTGGTCTTGCCGCTGCCGCTGTGGCCGACGATGGCGACGTTGCGGATCTTGTCGGTCGACGGTCTGTTCAAGCGGACCCCCTGTGGTCGTAGTTGCCCGACTGTAGTGAGCGCCCGGACGGCGAGGAAACGGGAGGTACCGTGGACATTCGTGAGCGCGCCGTCAGCGGAGACCGACTTCGGGACCAACTCCTGGTTGGTCGAGGAGATGTACGAGCAGTTCCGGGAGGACCCGGACTCGGTGGGAGAGGCGTGGCGGGAGTTCTTCGCCGACTACAAGTCGAGCAACCCCGCCCTCCAGGCCCACGCCTCCGCCCCCGACCGCGAGGCGCGGCACGCACCGCACGCGGAGCAGCCAGCGGTGGAGGCGCCGCCGGCCGCGCCTGCGCCCACCGTGGCGCCGGCACCGAGCCCGCCCACCGCCGAGCCGAAGCCGGCACCCGCCGCTCCGGCCGTCACCGAAGAGCCTGGCCAGGTGATCCGCGGCGCCGGCGCCACCATCGCCGCCAACATGGCGCGCAGCCTCTCGGTGCCGACAGCCACCAGCTTCCGCAACATCCCGGCCAAGCTGCTCGAGGTCAACCGCAAGGTGATCAACGGTTATCGCCAGCGCCGCGGGCTCGGCAAGGTCTCCTTCACCCACCTCATCGGCTACGCCATCGTGCGGGCGATCGCCGACGCCGTGCCGGTGATGCGCAACACGTTCGTCGAGGGCGCCGACGGCAAGCCCCGCCTCGTCACCCACGACTCGGTGAACCTCGGGCTGGCCGTCGACGTCGAGAAGTCCGACGGCAGCCGCACCCTCGTCGTGCCGGTGATCCGCAACGCCGACCACCTCGACTTCGCCGGCTTCCTCGGCGCCTACGAGGAGCTGATCCGCAAGGTCAAGGCGAACAAGCTCACCGTCGAGGATTTCCAGGGCGCCACCGTGTCGCTCACCAACCCGGGCACGATCGGCACCGTCCAGAGCGTGCCCCGGCTGATGCCCGGCCAGGGCGTCATCGTCGGCGTCGGGGCGATCGACTACCCCGCCGAGTTCGAGGGCGCCGACCGGGCCAACCTCAGCTCGCTCGGCATCAGCAAGGTCGTCACGGTCACCTCCACCTACGACCACCGCATCATCCAGGGCGCCGAGAGCGGGCTGTTCCTGAAGCGCGTCCACGAGTTGCTGCTCGGCGAGCACGGCTTCTACGACGACGTCTTCCAGTCGCTCGACATGCCCTACCAGGCGGTGCGCTGGCGGCCCGACATCAACCCGATCGACCGCGAGGAGGCGATGCTGCAGAAGCAGATGCAGGTCGCCACGCTGATCCGGGTCTACCGAGTCCGCGGCCACCTCATCGCCGACCTCGACCCGCTCCATTGGAAAGAGCCGGTCACGCCCAAGGAGCTCGATCCGCTCACCTACGGGCTGACGATCTGGGACCTGGAGCGGGAGTTCCTCACCGGAGGCGTCGCCGGCAAGGACCGCATGGCGCTCGGCGACCTGCTCGGCGTGCTGCGCGACGCCTATTGCCGCACGATCGGCATCGAGTACATGCACATCCAGGACACCGAGGAGCAGCGCTGGATCCAGTCCAAGGTCGAGGTGCCCAACGCCCCGTTCGACAAGGAGGCCAAGCACCGCATCCTGGAACGGCTCAACGCCGCCGAGGCCTTCGAGAAGTTCCTCGCCACCAAGTACGTGGGCACCAAGCGCTTCGGGCTGGAGGGCTCCGAGTCGGCGATCCCGATCCTCGACGAGGTGATCTCCTCGGCCGCCGACGCCGGGCTCGACTCGTGCGTCATCGGGATGGCCCACCGCGGCCGGCTCAACGTGCTGTCGAACATCATCGGCAAGAGCTACGACGCGATCTTCCGCGAGTTCGAAGGGCCACCTCGACCCGTCCTCGGTGCAGGGCTCCGGCGACGTCAAGTACCACCTCGGCGCCAGTCAGGCAAGTACGTCGCCCCGTCCGGCGCCGACATCCTGCTCGAGCTGGCCGCCAACCCGAGCCACCTCGAGACCGTCGACCCGATCGTCGAGGGGATGGTGCGGGCCCGTCAGGACCAGGTCGACCCGCCCGGCTCGTACCCGGTGCTGCCGATCCTGATCCACGGCGACGCCGCCTTCGCCGGCCAGGGCGTGGTCGCCGAGACGCTGGCGATGAGCGACATCACCGGCTACCGCGTCGGCGGCACCGTGCACCTGATCATCAACAACCAGATCGGGTTCACCACGGCCCCCGAGTTCGCCCGCTCGTCGATCTACTGCAGCGACGTCGCCAAGACCGTCCAGGCGCCGATCTTCCACGTCAACGGCGACGACCCCGAGGCGTGCGTGCGGGTGGCCCGAATGGCCTTCGAGTACCGCCAGCGGTTCCACAAGGACGTCGTGATCGACATGTGGTGCTACCGGTTGCACGGGCACAACGAGGGCGACGACCCGAGCTACACCCAACCGCTGATGTACAAGGCGATCGGCCAGCACCGCAGCGTGCGCAAGCTGTATGTCGAGGCGCTCGTCAAGCGCGGCGACATCACCCTGGACGAGGCCGAGCAGGCGCTCGCCGACTTCCAGGCCAAGCTGCAGGTCGCCCTCGACGAGACCCGGGCCTCGGCCACCTCAGGGGTGAAGGCGGCCAAGCCGCCCAAGCCGGTGGGCGTGGTGCCGCACATCGAGACCGGGGTCGATCGGGCCACGCTGGACCGGATCTTCCACCACCTGACCGACTACCCCGAGGCGCTCACGATCCACCCCAAGCTGGCCAGGCAGTTCGAGGGGCGGGCCGCGCTGTACGAGCAGGGCGAGGTCGAATGGGCCACAGGCGAGGCGCTGGCATTCGGATCGCTGCTGCTCGAGGGCCACAGCGTGCGCCTCGCCGGCGAGGACTCCCGCCGCGGGACGTTCAGCCAGCGTCACGCCGCGCTGGTCGACTACGACACCGGCAAGCCGTGGGTCCCGCTCGCCGACCTCGACGGTGCCGAGGGCACCTTCTGGGTCTACGACTCGCTGCTGTCGGAGTACGCCGCGCTGGGCTTCGAGTACGGCTACGCCCAGAGCAACCCTGACGCGCTGGTGCTGTGGGAGGCCCAGTTCGGGGACTTCATCAATGGCGCCCAGGTCGTGATCGACCAGTACCTCGTCGCCGCCGAGGACAAGTGGAACCAGCGCAACGGCCTCGTGCTGCTGCTGCCGCATGGCTACGAGGGCCAGGGCCCGGAGCACAGCTCGGCGCGCATCGAGCGGTTCCTCACCGCCGCCGCCGAGGACAACATCCAGGTCTGCAACGCCACCACCGCGGCGCAGTACTTCCACCTGTTGCGGCGCCAGGTGCACGCCGAACGGAAGCGCTCCGCTGATCCTGTTCACGCCGAAGTCCGGCTTGCGGATGAAGCAGACCCGCTCGCCGATCGAGGAGCTCACGAGCGGCTCGTTCCAGGAGATCCTTGACGACCCGTGGGTCACCGACCGCGACGCCGTGCGGCGGATCGTGTTCTGCAGCGGCAAGGTGGCGTGGGACGCGTTCGCCGAACGGGACAAGCGCGCCGCCCCGGTCGCCGTGGTGCGCGTCGAGCAGCTGTACCCCTCGCCGGTCGAGCTGTTGATGGAGCTCCTCGACCGCTATCCGAACGCCCGCGAGCTGGTCTGGCTCCAGGAGGAGCCGGAGAACATGGGCGCGTGGAAGTTCGTCGAGAGCAGGGTGTGGCGGGTCAAGGAGCGCGGCTACGACTTCCGCCACGTCGCCCGGGTGGAGTCCGGCAGCCCGGCCACTGGTTCCAAGGGCATCCACGACCAGGAGCTCGCCGACCTCATGGACGAGACCTTCGCTGGGCTCTGACCTCACGGTTGCTATCCGAGTGTCTGGCTTGCTTCGCCTGTCCCTGAAACACTCGGATGGGGACATCCGAGTGTTTCAGGGACGCTCCGCGGCGCCGGACACTCGGATGATCAGGTGCTCACGGCTGAGGTGATGCTCACCACGTAGCCCTTGGTCACGTCGCCCGACACCTCTGGCTCTTCTCCCGCGGTGCCGTCGCTGAAGACGTTGTCGGTGGCGAGCGACACGCGGCTGTAGTTGCCTCGGCTGGGGGCGTACAGGTCGGTGGCGAACACGGCCTTGTTGACGTCGTCGGGCATCGCCAGCTGCGAGGTGGCGATCTTGTTGCCAGCGTCGGTGATCGCATCGACGCTCGGGTACACCTCGTAGTGGACGTGTGGCCAGCGCCCCGAGTAGCACGCCGGGTAGCTGCTGGTGAACGTCACGAGGCCGTCGGCAGCAGCGACCTGCACGCCGCGCAGGTAGTTCTGGTCGGCGGCGGCTTGCGAGTAGAGCGAGTAGTTGCCCTCGTTGTCGCAGTGCCAGACGTAGACGGCAGCGCCCTCCAGTGGCTGCTTCGTCGCCACGTCGACGATCGTCATCTGCAGCGTCATCGGGATGCCCTCGGCGGTGCCGCTGGCCGACCCGAACGACGAGCGGATGTCGCTGCGGACGATGCCGCTCTGGTTCAGCACGTTGACGCCGTTGCTGCCGTCGCCGGGGAACGGCCCGGCCGTCTCCTCGGGGACGGCCGACATGCCGGTGTCGGGGTTGGTGGTCGTCGTGCCGCCGCCACCACCACCGCCGGGTCCACCACCGCCGGGGCCACCACCGGGTAGCGGCGCACCGGGGCCGCCGGGGCCGGTGCCCGGCCCACCCGACGGGACGCTCGGTCTGGAGGTCGACGGCGTCGTGGATGTCGCCGGCGACGCGGTCGTCGTCGGTGCCGCCGAGTCGTCGTCACCGCAGGCGGCGAGAATCACCGCAGCGCCCGTGCCGAGGGCGACGGAGAGGATCGTGCGCCGACTGACGATCGTGCCGAGATCGAAGGCGAGGCCTCGGTGGAGGAGGTCGTCATCGTCGTGCATCGGCTGAGTGTGCCGCCCGCACGGCACCACGGGGCGCCCGCGGGGCCAACTCACGGCGAACTCAGAGGTTCGTCCTCCCGCTGCCGTCGCGCCGTGGCGTTGCGCCCGTCGTGGGCGAACGTCACCGTCACCTCCTCGAACCCCTTGTGCTGTTGCGCCCTCGCTGCGTCGCGATAGGCGTTGCAGTCGGCGACAGTGAGGTCGACATCGTCGGTGAACGGCGTGAGCAGCGAGCGCGGGTAGAGGTGCTTGGTGCGCACGACGTTGAGCTCGATCGAGACGACAAACCCGATGGCGACGATGAAGGCCCAGGCGAGCAGGCCGAGCACGAAGGCGAACGTGCCGTACGCGGTGCTGCTGTCCTTGACGACGTGGGCCACGTAGGCGGTGCCGAACACCTGCATCGCCTGCCACAGCACCGCGGCGAGCACGGCACCGGGGAGGACGTCGCCGAGGCGGAGGTCGCAGGCGGTGCCGATGCGGAACACGACGACGAAGATCGCGGTGTTGACGAGGACCGCCGCCAGGCTGACGGCGATCGCGGTCGGGCTCGACAGCACGCCGCCACGCGCGCCGGCGGTCCCGGCCAACACCGACAGGGTCGTCGTCGCCAGCACCGCCACGCCCGCTGTGGCGAGCAGGAGCAGGCTGCGCAGCCGGGCCTTGAGCGGGTTCGGCCGACGGTGGCGGGGGACTGCCCAGGCGATGTTCAGCGCGTTCTGGGTGGCCTGAGCGACGCCGAGGGCGCCGTACAGCGCGGTGAGCGCGCCGACCACGAGGGCGAGGCCGCTGCCCTCGAGGCCCTGCGGGTCGCGCAGTTGGTCGCCGATCACGGGGAACTGGCTCAGCGCCGAATCGAGGATCTGCTGGCGGAGGTGGTCGTCACCGCGCAGGGCGAAGCCGAGGATCGAGGCGAGCAGGAGGACCAGCGGGAACAGCGACAGGAACCCGTAGTAGGTGAGCAGCGCGGCGAGGTAGATGCCCTGGTCGTCGACGAACTTGTAGATCACGGCGAGTGGGAAGCCGAGCACCGGGTGTCGTCGCTGGAACGCATCGATCCGTTCCAGCCGGGTTGGGCTCGCAGCCAAGCTGCTCACCTCACCTTCCGAGCTCGCCGCCGCCGCTCCGCGGCGGCGCTCACCCACCTAGCCGATCCGTCCATGACCCGTGTCGCAGGCATCGGCCGCATTGTGCCCTGTCGCCGGAGTGCCGAACCCGCCTGCCGTCGGGGTGTTTCGTGCGGGGAAGCCCCGCGCGAAACACTCGGACGTGTCGAAACACTCGGATGGGGTCAGGTCAGTGGGATGCCGAGGACCTGCTCGAGCTCGGCGATCGCATCGGCCGGCTCGTCGACCTTGATCGTCGTCATACCCATCGCCTTGGCCGGCTTGAGGTTGATGCCGAGGTCGTCGAGAAACACGCACTCGGCCGGCTCGACGCCGAGCAGCTCGCAGGCGCGGTGATAGAAGGTCGGCTCGGGCTTGCGGATCCCCAGCTTGCTCGATTCGACGACGACATCGAAGCGGGCCATCACGGCGTCGACGTCCGGTCGCCCGGCCTCCGGGTCTTCGTCGCGGCTGACGACGTTGTTGGTGAGGCACGCCGTGCGGTACCCGGCGGCGATCACGGCGTCGAGGGCGGTGACCATCTCCGGGCGCACGTCGCCGGCGAGTAAGGCGAGCACGTCCGCCCCCGGGACCTCGTGGCCCAGCGCCCGCGCCTCCTCGGCGAAGGCCGCGTCGAAGCCAACGTGGTCGAGCTCGGAACGTTCGAGTCGGGCCCACGCGTTGCGGTCGGGGTTGGTGGCGTTGACTCGGCGGATGAAGTCGAGCGGTATCTCGTGCTCGGCTTCGTAGCGCCGGAACGCCTCGAACGGGCTGGACAAGATCACGCCGCCGAAGTCCCACAGTACCGCTCGGATCACGGGCGGCGACTCTACGATGGGCCGCCGCCACCCGGGCGACCCGCACGACCACCACGCATGACCGCATGAGCCCATCCAGGAGACCCACGAACGTGGTCGTCGTCGACGGATCGAACATCGCCACCGAGGGCCGCTCGATGCCGAGCCTGGCCCAGCTCAACGAGGCGGTGATGGCGTTCACCGAGGAGTTCCCTGACGTCGATGTCACCGTCGTGGTCGACGCCACCTTCGGCCACCGCATCGACAAGAAGGAGCTCGCCGAGTTCGACGCCGCCGTCGCCCACAATGAGATCGTCGCCCCGCCCGCCGGTGCGATCGGCCGCGGTGACGCCTTCGTGCTGAGCATCGCCAACAAGGTCGGCGCGCGCATCTTGAGCAACGACTCGTTCCAGGAGTTCCACGGCGAGTACTCGTGGCTGTTCGACGAGGGCCGGTTGATCGGGGGCAAGCCGGTCCCCTTCGTCGGGTGGGTTTTCGTCGAACGGCTGCCGGTCAAAGGCGCAGTGAGTCGAAAGGCGACGCGCGCCGCGCGCGGCGCGAGCGCCCGTCCCTCGCGCCGCCAGCCGAGCAAAGAGGCGAGCCTGCCGATGCCCGTGCCGACGGCGCCGCCGCCGGGCCCCAAGCGGGTGGACAAGGCGGCGCGGCCGGCGGCGCCGATCGCGGCGACGCCTTCGGGCAGCGGGCCGGTGAACGACCTCCTGCCGTTCCTCGACTTCGTCGAACACCACCCCGTCGGCAGCAGCGTCAACGGCGTCGTCGAGTCGTACTCGTCGCACGGCGCCTACGTGACGATCGGCGAGGTCCGCGGCTACGTGCCGCTGCGCCTGATGGGCGATCCCCCGCCGCGCAGCGCGCGCGAGCTGATGAAGCTTGGCGACGCCGTCACGCTCGTGGTCACCAGCTTCGCCCCCGGCCGGCGCAGCATCGACCTGTCGATCCCGAAGGTCGCGCCGGTCACCGAGCTCGTGGCGAGCGCGGCGCTCGAGGAGATCGCCGAGGCCGTCGCGCCGACCAAGCCGACCCGTAAGCGGGGGGCGAAGAGGGCCGCCGCGGTCGCGGTCGTGCCGCCCCCGCCCGTCGAGCCTGCCGAGCCCGTCGAGCCCGCTGCCGAAGCGCCCGTCACCAAGGCCGCGGCGAAGAAGGCTCCCGCCAAGAAGGCTGCGGCCAACAAAGCTGCCGCCAAGAAGGCTGCCGCCGAGAAGGCACCGGCCAAGAAGGTCGCGGCGAAGAAGTCGCCGGCGAAGAAGGTGACGGCGAAGAAGGCCGCGGCGGCGGAGGGATCGTGATGCGGTTCGCCACCTGGAACATCAACTCGCTCAACGTGCGTCAGGAACGGGTGGAGCAGTGGCTGGCCGACGTCCAGCCCGACGTCGTGTGCATGCAGGAGACCAAGATCCCCGACGCCGCGTTCCCGCAGCTGGCGTTCGAGGCGATGGGCTACTCGGCGGCCCACCACGGCGAGGGGCGCTGGAACGGCGTGGCGATCCTGTCGCGGGTCGGGCTCGACGACGTCTCGTTCGGCTTCGGCGACGACGCCGAGCCGGACGCCGAGGCCCGCTTGATGACGGCCCGCTGCGACGGCATCACGGTCGTCACGGTCTACGTGCCCAACGGTCGGGCCGTCGGCGCCGAGCACTACCAGTACAAGCTGGCCTGGCTCGACCGCCTTCGCCGCCACCTCGACGTGGTCGCCACGCCGGCTGCCCCGCTGATCGTCGCCGGCGACTTCAACATCGCCCCAACCGATGTTGACGTCTACGACCCGGCGGCGTTCGTCGGCCAGACCCACGTCAGCGAGCCCGAGCGGGAGCGGTTGCAGGCGCTGCTCGACGGCGGTCTCGCCGACGAGTTCCGCCACGTCCACCCGGACGCCACGAAGGTGTTCTCGTGGTGGGACTACCGCCGCGGCGACTTCCACGAGGGCCGCGGCATGCGCATCGACCTCGTGCTCGCCTCGCCGGAGGTCGTCGAGCGCACCGAGTGGTGCGTGATCGACCGCAACGCCCGCAAGGGCAAGCTCCCCAGTGACCACGCCCCGGTGATCGTGGACATCGCCGACTGACCCATCCGAGTGTTTGACGCCATCCGAGTGTCACGACCCGGTTTCCCCGGGACGAAGCACTCGGATGGGCGGCGCGCCTACAGTCAGCACCCACCACGCGGCCGCCGATGGGGGAGGCACCGATGCTCGACACCTACCGGGTCGTCGATCTCACAGATGACCGGGGCAACCTGGCCTCGTTCATCCTCGCCGGCCTCGGCGCCGACGTCGTGCTCGTCGAGCCGCCCGGCGGCTCGGCCGGCCGGCGGCGAGGCCCGTTCGCCGGTGACGACGTCGGCGGCGAACACTCGCTGACGTTCTGGGGATGGAACCGCGGCAAGCGCAGCGTCGTGCTCGACCTCGAGTCGGCCGACGGCCAGGACGCCCTGGCCCGGTTGTGCGCCGGCGCCGACGTGGTGTTCGAGTGCGGGGCGGTGCCCGTCGACCTCGCCGCGCTGCGCGCCGCCAACCCGGCGCTGGTGACCGTGTCGATCACCGCCTTCGGCTCGACCGGTCCGAAGGCCGATTGGCCGGCCACCGACCTCACGCTGCAGGCCGCCGGCTGCCAGTTGGCGATCACCGGCGACGAGGACCGCGCCCCGGTGCGCACGGCGGTGCCGCAGGTGTTCCTCCACGCGTCGACGGACGCCGCCGCCGGTGCCTTGCTCGCCCTCACCGAACGGGCGACGAGCGGCCACGGCCAGCACGTCGAGGTCTCGGGCCAGCGCTCGATCATGCAGGCGACGCAGAGCTACGCCCTCGCCGTGCCGCTCGGCGGTGCGGCGGCACAGCGGATGTCCGGCGGCGTCAAGACCGGCGGGCTCGATGTCAAGCTGCTGTGGCCGTGCAAGGACGGCTTCGTGTCGGTGGCGTTCCTGTTCGGCGCCGTGATCGGACCTTTCTCCCGCCGGCTGTTCGAGTGGATCCACGAAGAGGGCCTCTGCGACGAGGCGACCCGGGACAAGGACTGGATCGACTACACCAACCAGCTGTACGACGGCCGCGAACCGATCTCCGAGTACGAGCGGCTGAAGGGGATCGTCGGCGAGTTCTGCCTGACCAAGACGAAGGCCGAGCTGCTCGACGCGGCGTGCGCGCGCAAGCTGCTCCTCGCCCCGGTGACGACGCCGGCCGACGTGGCCAACAGCGAGCAGTTCGCGGCGCGCGACTTCTTCGACCACGTCGCCGACGAGACGATCGCGCCGGCGCCCGTGCGCGCACCGGGCGCGTGGTGGCGCTCGGCGGCGGAGCCGCGGATCCACCTCCCCCAGGCACCGCGGCTGGGCGAGCACACCGACGAGGTGCTGCGCGAGGCGGCGTCGTGGCGTCCCGACGCGCCGGCGGCCAACGGCGCCGGGCGCCGCACCCCACTCGCCGACGTCAAGGTGCTCGACCTAACGTGGGCGATGGCCGGCCCGGCGACGACGCGGGTGATGGCCGACTTCGGGGCCACCGTCGTGCGCATCGAGTCGAGCGTGCACCTCGACGTCGCCCGCACGATCGGACCGTTCGTCAAGGACGTGCCGGGCACCGACGCCTCCGGCCTGCTGTTCAACATGACCACCGGCAAGCGCAGCGTCAGCCTCGACCTGCGCCAGCCGGCGAGCCGGGCGGTGCTCGACGACCTCGTGCGCTGGTCCGACGTGGTCGTCGAATCGTTCTCGCCGCGCGGCCGGGCCGTGCTCGACCTCGAGTACGAGCGCCTCGCCGCCCTGCGCCCGGGCCTGATCATGATGTCGAGCTGCTTGTTCGGGCAGTCCGGACCGCTCCAGGTCTACGCCGGGTTCGGCACGATGGGCGCCTCCCTTGCGGGGTTCTTCCACCTCACCGGCTGGCCCGACCGCCCGCCCTGCGGCCCGTTCGGCGCCTACAGCGACTACCCGTCACCGCGGTTCGCCCTGTGCGCCCTGCTCGCAGCGCTCGATCGCCGCCGCCGCACCGGCGAGGGCATGTACATCGACTTCGCCCAGGCCGAGGCGTGCGTCCACATGCTGTCGCCGGTGATCCTCGACCAGACCGTCAACGGGCGCTGCGCCACCCGCAACGGCAACGCCGACCCGCACATGGCCCCGCACGGCGTCTACCCGAGCGCGGGTGAGGACCAATGGGTGGCCGTCGCCTGCCGCGACGACGCCGATTGGGCGGCGCTTGCGGCACTGCTCGGCCGCGACGACCTGGCCGCGCTCACCACGGCCGAACGGCTGGCCCGATCCGATGAGCTCGACGGGATCGTGGCCGCGTGGACGGCCGCTCGTGGCCCCGACGCGGCGGCCGACGCGGCGATCGCCGCCGGCGTGCCGGCCCACGCTGTGCAGAACTCGGGGGAGTGCTGGACCGATCCGCAGCTGGGTGATCACTGGGTGACGCTGCCCCATCCCGACCACGGCGCGATCATCGTCGAGGGCTCCCGGATCGCGCTCAGCGACACACCGGCGCAGGTCGTCGGCGTGCCGCCGCTGCTCGGCCAGGACACCGTCGAGGTCCTGCTCGGCCATCTCGGCTACGACGACGCCCGCCTCGG
Source organism: uncultured Acidimicrobiia bacterium (assembly GCA_963841465.1). GTDB lineage: Bacteria > Actinomycetota > Acidimicrobiia > Acidimicrobiales > Ilumatobacteraceae > JALZMG01. The sequence goes on from CAWJCQ010000003.1 coordinate 1,179,704, forward strand.
CGACCTGTTCGCCGTCAGCGCGCTCGAGTGATCGCCCCGCCCCATCCGAGTGTTTGGTCTCATCCGAGTGTTTCATCCCGGGGAAATCGATGCGTGGCACTCGGATGGATCGAAACACTCGGATGGACCTCACTCGAGGCGTCGTCCAGCGCCTTCCGGATCCCCGGCAGCAGCCGGGCCGCCGTGAGCGGCCCGAGCGAGGTCGCCGCGGCGAGCTCTTCGGGGGTTCTCGGGCGGGCGGCGGCGATCGTCCGCAGGTCGGCGTCGGCGCACAGCTCGGCGGGCAGGATCCCCGCCGCCACCGCCGCCCGCCGCCGCCAGTCGACGAGCGCGTCGTGGGCGTCGCGGGCGGTGTCTCGAGTCGGCGGCGCCGACCGCAGCTCGGGTGGTGGGCCCACGGCAGGTGTGTCCCTCGTGTCGATGCCGGCGATCAGCGGGCTCGGCTGGCGCCGGTAGCCGCCTCGCCGTGCCGCCCATGTGATCACCAGCTGGTCGGCGGCGCGCGTGACGGCGACGTGCAGCAGCCGGGCCTCCTCCCGACGACCCGCGTCGGTGGTGGCCGAGCGGTGCGGCACGAGGCTGGTCTCGATGCCGGTGACGATGACGACCGGCCACTCGCGGCCCTTGGCGCCGTGGAACGTCAGCAGCTCGACGCCACCTGCCGAGCCCGATTCCGCCAACGGATCGATGGTCGCCAGCCAGGAGCGCAGCGCGGCGCCGTCGCCGTAGGGCTGGTCGCGCAGGAAGTCGAGCACCGCTCTGGCCACCCGCCGCTCGGCCACGACACGGGGGTCCGGTTCCGTCGAGACGTCGGCCTCGAGCACGTCGTGGGCCCAGGCCCGCAGCCGGCTCGCCGACGGCTGCGTCGTCGCCGCCCGGATCGCCACGCCGAGCGGTGTGCCGGCGGGGTGCCCGACGCGGCGGATCGGGACCCCGGCTGCCTCGAGCGCCGCCGCCAGCCGCGGCAGCTGGGCGTTGGTTCGCGCCAGCACGGCGACCGCATCAGCCCGCACGTCGCGCGGATCGACCCCGCGAACGACCGTCGCCACGGTCGCCGCTTCCGCATCCTCGTCGTTGGCGCCGACGATGCGCACGGCCGGTCCGTCGCCGCGGGCGGAGGTCGCCTCGCGCCGCTGCTCGCCGAGCACGGCGACGCCGGCGGCGACGACCGGCGCCGTGCAGCGGTGGTTCACGGGCAGGTTGATCACCTCGATGCCCGGGAAGCGAGCAGCGACGTCGAGCAGCAGCGCGGGATCGGACCCGTTGAACCCGTAGATCGTCTGGGCCGGGTCGCCGACGAGGAACAGGTCGGCGCGGTCGCCGACGAGCAGTTCGAGCAGTCGCTGCTGGACCGGGTTGAGGTCCTGGGCTTCGTCGACGAGCAGATGGCGGTATCGGTAGCGGACGGCGTCGGCCCACGCCGTGTCGCGGCCGGAGCTCGGCGACGCACATCGCCAGGAGGTCGTTGAAGTCGACGACCCCGCGGCGCCGCTTCAGCGTGGCGTAGGCCTCGAGCGCGGCGGCGATGCGTGCCGGCTCAACGGCGCCTCGCCGCCCGGCCCCGCGAGCCGCCCGCACATAGCCGTCCGGCGGGATCTCGCGGGCCGCGCTCCACTCCGCCTCAGCGCCGAGCGTGGGGACGGGGATGCCGGCGGCGACCTCGGCCAGCAGACGATCGCGGTCGTCGACGATCGTCGGAGCCCGACGGTCGAGATCGGTCCACCGCTGACGCAGCAGGGCGAGGGCGACGGCGTGGAACGTGCCGGCTTCGACGTGCTCCCGGACGCCAGCGTGGCGCAGCCGCCGGCGCAGCTCGCCGGCCGCCTCGCGGGTGAACGTCAGGGCGAGGGTGTGACGGGCCTCGGCTGACCCGGCCGCGATCCGGTACGCGATCCGCCGGGTGAGGACGCGCGTCTTGCCCGGAGCCCGCGCCGGCGATGACCGCGACGAGCGTCGACGGCGTGGTGACCGCCGCTCGCTGCTCGGGCGCGAGGTCGTCGAGCACCACACCAGCTACCACACCGGTCACCATACGGAGCGCGGGATTACGCTGCGGCCATGCCCTATCCGCAGAAGTTGTTGAACGACAACGAGACCGTCGTCCTCGACCTGCACCCGCATTGGTGGTACTTCATCGAGGCCGCCGTCGCCCTCGCCGTGTCGCTGATCCTCGCCATCCTCACCGTCGTCTTCGACCTCCCGAACTGGGTGCGGTGGGCGTGCATCATCCTGATCGTCCTCAGCGCGCTGTGGTTGCTGGCCCGCTACCTGAAGTGGCTGACCACCAACTTCGTGGTCACCAGCGACCGGCTCATCTTCCGCCACGGGCTGTTCGCCAAGTCCGGCATCGAGATCCCGCTGGAGCGAGTCAACAGCGTCCACTTCAACCAGGGCATCATCGAGCGCATCCTTGGCGCCGGCGATCTGATGATCGAGTCCGGGGCGGAGATGGGCCAGCAGCGCTTCACCGACGTCCGCCACCCCGATCGGGCCACCAACACGATCCACCAGCAGATGGACGCCAACGAGGACCGCATGTACGGGGGCCTGCGCGGTGCCAACGCCGCCGTCGACGTCGCCAGTCAGCTGGAGAAGCTGGAGGGCATGCTCCAGCGCGGCACGATCACCCAGGCCGAGTTCGACAGCCAGAAGCGCAAGCTGCTGGGGTGACGGACGCGGCCTTGAGCCGGGCGAGCGCCGCTCCGAAGGGCGGCGACGAGCTCGGAGGTGAGGTGATCAGCTTGGCTGCGAGCCGAACCCGAGTGATCAGCTTGGTCCCCTCGGCGACGGAGACCCTGCTGGCGCTCGGCGCGAACGTCGTCGCCTGCACTCGGTTCTGCGAGCAACCCAGCCTGCGCCACGTCGGCGGGACGAAGAACCCGGATGTACCGGCGATCGTCGCCCTGGCGCCGGAGCTCGTCGTGGTCGACGAGGAGGAGAATCGTCGCGAGGACGCAGATGCGCTGGCAGCGGCCGGGCTCGAGCTGCTGGTGACCGCCGTGCGGTCCGTGGACGATTCGGTCGGCGCGGTGGGCGAGCTGGCCCGGCGCGCCGGTCGGCCGGACCCGGACCTGGTGGTGGGCCCGCCGGTCGATCGCCGGCGCAGCGCGTTCGTACCGATCTGGCGGCGGCCGTGGATGTCGATCAACACCGACACCTACGGGGCGTCGGTGCTGCGGGCGGTCGGGGTCGAGCTGGTGACCGCCGACGACCCGGCGCGCTACCCGACGGTCGAGCTCGATGCGATCGCCGCCCGCCGACCCGACGTCGTGCTCGTGCCGAGCGAGCCGTACGACTTCCGCGAGGCGCACCTCGCCGAGCTGCGCGACGCCTTCCCCGGCGTCCCGGTCGAGCGGGTCGACGGTCGCGACCTGTTCTGGTGGGGGATCCGGACGCCCGCCGCGATCGACCGGCTCGGCACCGCGCTCCGATCTGGGTGCGCTCCCTGACGACATCTGGCAGCGAGCGCGCCCAGAAGGCGGTTTGGCCGGGAGCGCGCCCAGAACGCCGGGCCGTCGCGCTCGTTAGGCCGTCAGCTTCAGGCTCTCGCTGAACTGCACCAGCGCGTTGACGTCGAATGGCGCCCGCAGCGCCAGGTTGACCTGGTCGGCACCGGCCTCGACGTAGGCGCCGACGCGGTCGACCACCTGCTCCACCGACCCGCCGAGCACGCCCGGTCGCACGTACGAGGCGAGGTTGCCGAACTGGCTGAGGAGGCTCTCTTCGGTCCATGCCAAGCCGACGTTGACGGCACAGCGGATCTCGGCCGGGTCGCGGTCGACGTCGGCGCAGTGGCGGTGCAGGACCTCTCGCTTGGCGGCGAAGGTCGGCGGGTCGACGAACGGCACGTTCCACCCGTCGGCGTAGCGGGCGGCGATGCGCAGCGTGCGCTTCTCGCCGCCGCCGCCGATCCAGATGGGGAGCTTGTCCTGCACCGGCCGCGGTTCGTTGCGAGCGGCGCGCGTGGTGAACCACCGGCCCTCGAACGTCGTCTCCTCGTCGTGGAGCAGGCCGCGGAGCACGGCGATGCCCTCCTCGAGTTGATCCATGCGGGTACCGATCGACGGGAAGTCGATGCCGTAGGCGTGGTACTCGACCTCTGCCCATCCGGCCCCGATCCCCATCGCCGCCCGGCCGCCGGAGATCAGGTCGATGGCCGTGATCGCCTTGGCCAGCACCGCCGGGTGGCGGTAGCCGATCGAGTACACGAGCGAGCCGCACTCGACCCGCTCGGTCTCGCACGCCAGGGCAGCGTGCATCGCCACGGCCTCCAGGCAGGCGGCGTCGTCGGGCTGGCCGGTGGCGCCGTAGAAGTGGTCCCAGATCGAGATCCAATCGAAGCCGAGCGACTCGATGTGCTGCCACAGCACGCTCAGCTCGTCGGGCGTCGTGTGCTGGAGCCCGGTGTGGACGCCGAACCTCGTCGAGCGGGTCATGTCGTCGGAACGTAGCGTCGTTCGCGAGACTGCCGCGGTGCCGCGCACCACCGTCGCCACTACCAGGCCCGACACGATCGAGATCGAGTACGACACGTTCGGCTCACCGGACGACCCGGCGCTGCTGCTCGTGATGGGCTTCACGGCGCAGCTGGTCGCCTGGGACCCCACGTTCTGCAAGCTGTTCGCCGACCGCGGCCGTTACGTGATCGTCTACGACAACCGCGACTGCGGCTTGTCGACCCGCCTCGACGGCCAGCACGTCAAGCTGCTGGAGATGATCCAGGCCCAGCTCGACGGCACGCCGTTGCCGCCGGCGCCCTACACCCTGTCGGACATGGCCAACGACGCCGTCGGCCTGCTCGATGCGCTCGGCATCGACCGCGCCCACGTCGTCGGGGCGTCGATGGGCGGGATGATCGCCCAGACGATCGCCGCCGAGCACGGCGATCGTTGCCTGAGCATGACGTCGATCATGAGCGCGACGGGCAACCCGCAGGCCGGAGAGGCGACGCCGGAGGCGATGGCGTACCTCATGGCCCCGCCGCCGACCGAGCGCGAGGCGTACATCGCCAAGGCGCCGGGCGCCCGCGTGTTCACATCGAAACGCTGGTTCGACCCGGAGAAGGCGAAACTGCGGGCAGCCGCCGCCTTCGACCGGGCGTTCTATCCCGAAGGGGCGACCCGCCAGCTCGCCGCGGTGATCACCAGCGGCGACCGCACCGAGGCGCTCGGCGGCGTGACGGTGCCGGCATTCGTGCTCCACGGGCGCGACGACACCCTGGTCCCGCCGAGCGCCGGGTTGGCGACCGCCGAGTCGATCCCCGGCGCCAGCTACCTGCTGCTCGCCGACATGGGCCACGACCTGCCCGAGCCGCTGTGGTCGGTGATCGTGGACGCCATCACCATGTTCCAGGACCTCGCTGTCGGCGCCACCGCGGCGCCGGCCTGACCCCGCCCACCATCCAGGAGGACCCACCATGTCCGGCCCACTCACCGGGTACAAGGTCATCGAGCTCGCCGGCATCGGACCCGGTCCGTTCTGCGCGATGTTGCTCGCCGACATGGGCGCCGACGTCGTCCGCATCGACCGCGCCCAGACGGTGCGCATCCCGCCGCTCGACGGCCCGTCCAAGGACGTCTCGATGCGCGGCAAGCGCAGCGTGGCGATCGACCTCAAGCACCCCGACGGCGTGGCGACGCTGCTCGATCTGGTCGAGCATGCCGACGCGCTGCTCGAAGGGTTCCGGCCCGGCGTGATGGAGCGGCTCGGCATCGGGCCCGACGAGTGCCTCTCCCGCAACCCCAGGCTCGTCTACGGGCGGATGACCGGCTGGGGCCAGGACGGCCCGTACGCGCCATGGTCGGGCCACGACATCAACTACATCTCGCTGGCCGGTTGCCTCGCTCACATCGGCCGCCACGGCGAGGGCCCGGTGCCACCGCTCAACCTGATCGGCGACTTCGGCGGGGGAGGGATGTTCCTCGCCTTCGGGGTGGTGTGCGCGCTGCTCGAAGCGCAGCGCAGCGGCCAGGGCCAGGTCGTCGATGCGGCGATGGTCGACGGCTCGGCGACGCTGATGGCGATGTTCTGGGGCATGTACCAAAGCGGGGTCTGGGACGCCGAGACGCGCGGCGCCAACCTCCTCGACACCGGGTCGCACTTCTACGACGCCTATGAGTGCGCCGACGGCAAGTACGTGTCGGTCGGCTCGATCGAGCCGCAGTTCTACGCCGAGCTGTTGCGGCTCACCGGTCTCGCCGACGATCCCGAGTTCGCCACCCAGAACGACAAGTCGAAGTGGCCGGCGCTGAAGGCGCGCATCGCCGAGGTGTTCAAGTCGAAGACCCGCGACGAATGGTGCGCGCTGATGGAGCACACCGACGTGTGCTTCGCCCCGGTGCTGACGATGCCCGAGGCTGCCGAGCACCCGCACAACGTGGCCCGCCAGACGATCATCGAGCGCGACGGCATGAAGCAGCCGGCGCCGGCGCCGCGCTTCAGCCGCACCGTGCCCGAGATCGCCCGCTCGCCCCAGCACCCCGGCCAGGGCACCCGCGATGCGCTGGAGGACTGGGGCATCGCCAAGGATCGCATCGACGAGCTTGTCGAGTCCGGAGCAGTTGTCGCCAGCTGAAGGCCGCTACCTACACGGCGACGTGCACGTCGAGCTCGGCCCCGACGGTGACGGTGACGGGTGCGGCATCGCCGCTCACAGTGACCGGCGTAACGACCGGGCGACCTACGCCTGCGTGATCGTCGCCATGGAAGGCGGCCGTGTCCTCGGGACGTCGGCGGTCGTGATCATCGGCCCGTTCTCGGCCGGAACGCTCCCGGCCGCCGGGGCCGGTAGCGCCAGCACGGCCGGCACGGCGGTCGTGCTCACCCTCCTCGGCGCGCTGCTCGCCGTCACCGTCCGCCGCCCTCGACGCGCCGACCGCTGATCGCCGCATCCGTACACTTCGACCATGCGCTGGCGCGCCCAGGTCGTCGCTGTGGCGGCCTTCGTCGCCTGTGCCGCACTGGTGTCGATCGTCGCCACCGGCGGTGCCGAGCCGGCGGGGCAGCTGCGCGGGGCGCCGACCGGCGCGCTCACCGAGCCGCCGACGACCACCGTCGATCCGTCATTGCCAACGAACGTCACCGCAACGGCCACCCCGAGCACGCCAACGTCGATCCCGGCCACGCCGACGCCAAGCGCCACGGCCCCGCAACCCATGGCACCGACGACGGTCGCAGTGGCCGCGCCGGCCGTGGTCGCCCGACCGATCCCCGAGCCGGAGGCGTCGCCGATCGAGGCGCCGGGGGTCGTGTCACCATGGCCGTCCACCACGACCGCTGCCGGCTACGTCGCCACCGACGTCGGGTGCGCGGCCGGCACCTCGGCCGCTGCCCTCGACCGCTTCTTCGCCGAACGCGTCGGCCCGGCGCTCGGGTTCGACTACCAGCACGTCGTCGCCCTCGGCGAGCACCGCTACCTCTGGCTCCTGCAGGACGCCTTCCTCGACGCCGCCGGGACCGCCAATGACCTCGGCAAGGCGGCGTTCGTGCACAACGTCGCCCTCGTCCAGCAGGGCCCGTGCTTCACCCTCTTGCACCGCGGATCGCTCCAGCGGCCGACGTCGTTCGAGCCAGGTACCGGTGAGGTCGTCCGATCGACGTGGTTCTGGCCGCTCGGCGCAGAGGTCCGCGGCGGCACGCTGCGGGTGTTCTGGGCGGAGCACGCCAAGACCGCCGATCCCACACCGCCGGACGGCCTGGGCTGGGTGCCGGTGCGCACGTGGCTGGCGACGTACGACGTGACGACGCTTGCCCGGCGCAGCTTCCGGCCGGCACCGAACGACGGCGTCGACCCCATCTATGGCTACGCCGTCGCCAGCGACGCCAACTGGACGTACCTGTTCGGCAACACGTTCGACCAGAACCTGGCCCGACAGGGCGGTTTCGCCTCCTGCCCGTGCTCGGCGACGAAGGTGTACCTGGCCCGGGTGCCGCGCGGCCGGCTCGATCGGGCGCTCGAGTACCGGACGGCCGACGGCTGGAGCAGCTCGCCGAGCGACGCCGTCCCGATCCTCGACCGCTACGTCGCCGAGGACCCGATGCAGCCCCGGCTGCTCGGCGACGAGTGGGTGGCCGCCACCAAGGTCGACGGCTATTGGGGCGACGACCTGGCCATCGACGTGGCGCCTGACCCATGGGGACCGTGGACGACCGTGCTGCGGTCGCCGCTCTCGCCGCGCGGCGGGGACCCGTTGATGAACACCTACCACGCCCATCTCCTGCCCTGGTTGTCGGGCGGGAGGCTGGTCGTCAGCGTCTCCCAGAACGCCCGCGACATGCTTCGGGATGCCTGGGCACGGCCCGACCGCTACCGGCTCGCGTTCACCCCGGCGCCGCTGCCGGCGGTGCCAGCGTCGACGACGTCGACGACCTCGACCACCGCGACCACCTCGACCATCTCGGCCACGTCGACCACGGTGCCGCCGACGTCGTCCACGGTGCCGCCGACGTCGTCCACCTCGACCACCACCTCGACGTCGACGACCACCTCGACATCGACGACGTCCACGACATCGACGCCGCCGAGCGATTCGTCGGTCACATCGACGCCGTCGACGTGACGCCCGCCGATACCCTCGGCGGCCGCATGGCGACGATCGTCTTCGTCCACGCCCACCCCGACGACGAGGCGAGCGGGAACGGGGGGTCGATCGCCCGGGCTGCCGCCGAGGGCCACCGCGTCGTGCTCGTCGTGTGCACCAACGGCGAGCTCGGGGAGGTGCCCGACGACCTCGGTCCCGGTGAGACAGTGCTCGACCGCCGCCGCCGGGAGACGGCCGCCTCGGCCGAGATCCTCGGGGTGGCCCGGACGGCGTGGCTCGGCTTCAAGGACTCCGGCATGACCGGTTGGCCGCAGAACGAGGACCCGGCGTCGTTCTGGCAGGCCGACGTCGACGTGGCGGGGGAGCGGCTGGCGGCGATCCTGCGCCAGGAGCACGCCGATGCGGTAGTGCTGTACGACTGGCACGGCGGCTACGGCCATCCCGATCACATCCAGGTTCACCGCGTCGGGCACCGGGCGGCAGACCTGGCCGATATACCACGGCGGTTCGAGTCGACGTTCAACCGCGACGCCTTGGTCCGCGTGCGCACCGCGATGGGCGACCCCGACGAGGACTTCGATCCCGAGGGCCCGTCCGACGACGGCAATCCGTTCGGCACCCCGGAGGTCGAGCTCACCCTCGCCGTCGACGTGTCCGCGTACCTCGACCAGAAGCGGCGGGCGCTCGGCGCCCACGCCAGCCAGACCACCGACATCGGGATGATGCTGGCGATGCCGGCGGAGGCGTTCGCCGCGGTGTTCGGTACCGAGTGGTACATCGAGCGGGGCGTCCCATCCGGCCTCCGTTCGGGGTGGCTGCTGGACGACCTCTGATGGCAACCGTCCACCTCGTGCGCCACGGCCGGGCCACCGGCGGGTGGGACGCTCACCCCGACCCGGGGCTCGACGAGGTCGGGCGGACTCAGGCGTCGGCGCTCGCCCGCCGCCTCGCCGCGCTGGCCGACGCCACCGCGCCGCTGCTCGTGACGAGCCCGCTGCGGCGGTGCCGGGAGACCGCTGTCTCCGTCGCCGAGCGATGGGGCGTCGCCGCCGTCGTCGAACCGCTGGTCGCCGAGATCCCCTCGCCCGAGAACGTTCCGTTCGGGCGCCGGGTGCCGTGGCTGCAGGCGGCGATGGCGGGAACGTGGAGTGACCTCGGTGCCCGTTACATCGCCTATCGCGACGCCGTCGCCGCCTACGTCGCCGGGTGCCGGGAGGACACGGTCATCGTGTCCCACTTCGTTGCGATCAACGCCGTGATCGGCGCCTGCACCGGTGACGACCGGGTCCTCATCCATCGCCTCGACAACACATCGGTCACGGTGATCACGACGTCGGCGGCCGGTCTCGATCTCGTCGAGGTCGGCCACGAGGCCGACACCCAGCTGCGGTGACGCCGGTGCTCGCCAACGCCACGCTCGAGTGGCATCACGGCGTCGCCATCGCCCTGATCGCCTCGAACGCGCTCGCCGGGGTGTGGGCGCTGGCCGCCCACCGTTTCGCCGTCCTGCGCGGCTGGCCGCTGTGGATCACCATCGCCCTCGCCCAGGCGACGACGTTCGTCGAGGCGATCACGGGGACGATCCTCATCAGCCGGGACGACCTCAAGCCGGCCCGGCTGCACGCCCTCTACGGCTTCTCGGCGATCGTCGCCGTGGCGATCCTGTTCAGCTACCGCTCGAGCTCGTTCATGAAGGGCAAGCAGTACCTGCTCTACGCCGTCGGCTCGCTGTTCATCATGGGCCTCGGGCTGCGCGAGCTGGTGCTGCACACATAGGGGTTGCACTGTCGGCAGGATGGGCGAGCGCCGCTGCGGAGCGGCGGTGGCGAGCTCGGGAGGTGAGGGGAGCAGCTTGCTGCGAGCCGAACCCGACGCAATAGTCAGAGGCGCGCCCGCAGGACGTCGGCGGTGTGGCGCACGTCATAGCCGGGGTCGACGCCCTCGACGAGGATCGCCTCGCCGTCGATGTGGTCGGTGCGCAGGTGGAGGATCTCCTGGTAGGCGGGGGAGCGGTACCAGGCCCTGGCGGCGTCGAGGTCGGGGAAGGCGAGGATCACGATCGTCCCCGGCCACTCGCCCTCGACGACCTCGACCGTGGGGCCGTGGACGACGAAGCGGCCGCCGAACGGGTCCATTGTCGTCTGGATCCGCTCCAGGTACTCGAGCACGTCGTCGTTGACGGTGGGGTTGTGGAGGTGGGCAATGGCGTAGGCGGTCGGCATGACGACCAGCATGCTGGTTCCCGTGCGGCATGGCGATGACGTCGCGGGTCATCGCCCGTAGCCTCGCCGGCATGCGACGGGACCGGTGGCGCGACGGCGGGCTGGACCGGGTGCCGGTGCCGGGCGCGGCCGGACAACTGTGGCTGTGCGGCAAGCACGCCGTCGGCGCCGATCCGGAGGCCGCGCTGGCCCGCATCGGCGGTGTCGGCACGATCGTGTGCCTCAACCAGCGGGCCGAGCTCGAGGACCGCTACCCCGGCTACGTCGCGTGGCTCGGCGAGCACCGGGGCGGGCGGGCGCTGTGGTTCCCGATCCCCGACCTCCACGCCCCGCCGCTCGACGACGTGCGCCCGCTGCTGGCCGAGATCGGGCGTCGCCTCGACGCCGGCGGGCACGTGCTCGTCCACTGCGGCGCCGGGATCGGTCGGGCCGGCACGGTGGCCGTCTGCGTGCTGCTCCAGCGCGGCTTCTCCACCGACGAGGCGCTGGCGCACGTCGCCGACCACCGCCCGATGGCCGGCCCCGAGGTCGGAGCCCAGCGCGACCTCGTCGACGAGCTGGCCGCCAGCCTGACACCCGGACTGTGAGCTGAGACGGCGGATCTCCGCCGTCACGACTCACAGATCGCGTGAGGCGCGGTCGGCGGCGACGGCGTCGTAGGCGTTGTAGTCCGAGGCCGTGTCGTCGGCGAACTCGAACTCGAGCAGGCCGTCCTCGGCCCAGCGCCGGCGGAGGTAGCCGTCGTTGGCGTCGAGCAGCCCGAGCTTGCGCACGTTGGGCACGAGCTTGGCGAAGAAGCCGCGCTGGAACGACCCCGTCGGGCTGATGCGCGTCGCCGCTCGGGCCTCCTGGATCGATGGCCACACCGCGCCGAGCGTCGTGCCCATCCGCTCCCACACGTCGCCATTGAGCGACCGGGTGCGGCTGCGCGACGTGTTCTCGAGCATGAAGTCCTGGCGCTCCTTCAGCTCGGTCGCCGAGAGGTGCTGGTACAGCTCGCCGAGCGACAGGATCCCGAACGCCACGTGGCGGGCCTCGTCGGCCAGCACGTAGCGCAGCAGCTTGTGCAACAGCGGTTCCCCGGTGCGCTGCAGCATGTCGCCGAACGCCGCCAAGGCCAGGCTCTCGATGATGATCTGCATGCCGAGGTAGGCGATGTCCCAGCGGGAATCCTCGATCAGCGCGGTGATCTGGGCCTGCAGCTCCTTGCTCATTGGGTAGGCCTCGCCGACCTTGGTGCGCAGGTAGCGGGCGAAGACCTCGGTGTGGCGGGCCTCGTCCATCGTCTGGGTCGCCGCGTAGTACTTGGCGTCGATCCACGGGACGGTCTCCACGATCTTCGCCGCCGTGAGCATCGCCCCCTGCTCGCCGTGCATGAACTGGCTCAGCGTCGCCTTGAGGAACTCGAGGGCGATCTCGGTGAACTCCGTCTCGCCCCACGACGCGATCGGCGAGCCGGGCACGCGTGCCGCGGCGCGCACCAACGTCATCGTCGGCGAGTCGACGCGCACCAGCTCATCGGGGTCGACGTCGGTCGACCAGTCGAGCTCGGTGACGCTGTTCCACTGCGAGCCGACGCCCTTCTCGTAGAGCCGCACCAGTTGTTCCCGCTCGCGCTCGTAGCTCCACGCGTAGATCGCCGGCGCATGATCGTCGATGAGCGTGATCGCGGCGTTGACCTTCGCCTGATCGGGCAGCACAGCCATGCCTACGACCGTACCGGAGCACTGGTTCTGTCCTTCGATTGCGGCCGCATCGGTCCGGAATCGAAGGACAGTTCGACGCTTCAGGTGCCGAGGCCGACGCGGCGGGCGAGGACCACGGCGTGCGGGCGATCGTTGGCGAGCGAGAGCGCATCGGGCACGAAGGCCAGCCAGGCGGCGATCGCCCCGCCCGCCAGCCAGGCCGGGAGCGGGTCGTCGGTGCCGATCCGCACCGGCCACCACGCCGTCAGCCGGGCGGCGAGGGCGGCCGTCGCCGAGACGGCCATCGCCCACGCCGCGCCGCGGTCGACCCACGCCAAGCCGCCGCCCTCGCCCGCGGCGGCGATCACGACCACGATCGCCGTCGCCGCGGCGATCGAGCGCGCCGCCCGCCCGGCGCCGGGGCGCAGCAGCCACGGCACGACGGCGGCGATCAGGCCGCCAACGATCACGCGTGACCAGCGGGCGGCGTCGCCGAGCCACCCGCCGTCGACGTGCAGCCCGGCCTCATGGCCGGCGTACTGGATCGAGACCGCGGTGAGACCGGCGACCGCGCCGATCACCACGAAGGCGGCGCCGACGGGCCGGTGCGTCGCACCGGCGGCGAGCAGTGCGGTCCCGGTGACCGCGTAGGCCAGAGCCACGACGAACCATGTGACGAGCCACCAGTTCTCGCCCTCGGGTTCGGCGCCGGGGTTGTCGGCGCGCAGCCACAGCACCCAGGCGACGGCGACGACCACCACGGCGGCGGCGAGGGCGCACGCCACGCGCGCGAGGGCCGGCCCCCGCTTCTGCGGCACCCCGCCGCTGGTCGCGCTGATCCATCCGCAATCCTCCGTGCCGACGGTAGGGCGGCCGACGTCCCGGGCGGATGGTACCCGTGTCCCGACCTGCGGTCGGGATCCCATCGGTACCGCCGCGGTACGCGACGGGACCCTCGCCCGATGCGCCCGGGACGGCGTCGGTCGCACGATCGCAGGACCACCAAGGAAGGGAGTCCGTCATGTCCGCCCGACATCGGATTTCACCGCGACCGCCGTGCTCGCCGCAGCGATCGTGCCCGCTGGCATCACCAGCGCCGACGGTCCGCACGGCCACGCCACGCCCCGGCTGACCGGCCGCGCCGTGCTGCCCGCCGAGACCTACGCCCCCGGCCCGCCGTCGGGCTCGGCGCTCGTCCCGGCCGGCCAGCAGACGACCGCCATCAACGGCGTGACCTTCCCGACGCCGTCGCAGCCGGTCGAAGGCTTCTCCGGCATCGTCGAGGGTCGCCACCAGGGCGAGTGGCTGGCGATGGCTGACAACGGGTTCGGCAGCAAGGCCAACTCGAGGGACTTCAACATCCGCGCCTACTCCCTGCGGCCCGACTTCAAGACCGCGCGTGACGGCAGCGGCACCGTCGATGTCGGCTCGTACGTCGAGTTCACCGACCCCGACCACATGATCGGCTTCCCGATCGTCAACGAAGGCACGCCCGACCGGGTGCTCACGGGCGCCGACATCGATCCCGAGTCGATCCAGCGCGACCACGACGGCACCTACTGGATCGGCGACGAGTTCGGCCCGTGGGTGTTGCACTTCGACGCCGAGGGCCGGCTGCTCGAAGCCCCGCACGAGCTGCCCGACGGGCTGACGTCGGTCAACCACCCGACCCACCCCGGACCGGTGCCCAACAGCGGCGGTTTCGAGGCGATGGCGATGTCGCCCAACGGTCACTCGCTGTACGCCCTCCTCGAGAAGGGGTTGCCCTTTGATCCGGTGGGCATCCGGCGGATGTACGAGTTCGACACGCAGACGGGCACCTTCACCCGCCTCGCCGACTACAAGGTCGAGGTCGTGGGTGCGACCGCCACCAACCCCGACCCGATCCTCGTCGCCGATGCCCAGGCACTGGACAGCCATCGTCTGCTGCTCATCGAGCGCGACAACACGGGCGGCGGCCTCGCGGCCACGTACCGCAGGGTCTACGAGGTCGACCTCCGCGACGTCGAGCACGGCACACTGCGCAAGCGGGAGGTGCTCGACATGACGGCGATCCCCGACCCCGACCTCGTATCGTTGCCGGCCATCCATCCCGGCGACGTCGGGCTCGGCGATCCGTTCCTGGTGACGTGCGAGTCGATCGAGGCGCTGCGGATCATCTCGCCGCATCGCCTGCTCCTCGGTTGCGACAACAACTTCCCGAACAAGGGCCGCAACCCGAACCTGGCCGACGACAACGAGTTCATCACCGTCCGGGTCTGATCCCTCGAACTGTCCTTCGATTCCGGCCGCATCGGGCCGGAATCGAAGGACAGCAACATCGAGGTGGGCGAGCGCCGCTGTGGAGCGGCGGCGGCGAGCTCGGAGGTGAGGCGAGCAGCTTGGCTGCGAGCCGAACCCGAGCGTTACAGCCGGGCGTCGAGGGTGTCGAGCGCCACCGTGAGGGCGGCGGGCAGGTCGGAGCCGAACTGGGCGTAGTGCTCGCGGATCTGGGGGATCGCCTCCCGCCAGCCGGCGGTGTCGAGCGAGAGCAGCGCCTCCAAGTCGTCGTCGGCGATCTCGAGCCCGTCGGTGTCGAGGGACCCGGGCGTCGGCAGCAACCCGATCGGCGTCTCCACCGCATCGGCGTCGCCGTTGACGCGCTCGAAGACCCACTTCAGGACCCGGCTGTTCTCGCCGAACCCCGGCCACAGGAAGCGGCCGTCCTCGTCACGCCGGAACCAGTTGACGAAGAAGATCCTGGGCAGGTTCTTGGTGTCGGTGGACTTCCCGATCGACAGCCAGTGGGCGAAGTAGTCGGCGAAGTTGTATCCGCAGAACGGCAGCATCGCCATCGGGTCGAAGCGCAACTTGCCGACCGCGCCACCGGCGGCGGCGGTGGTCTCGGACGCCATGATCGAGCCGAGGAACACGCCGTGTTCCCAGTCGTAGGCCTCGGTGACCAGCGGGACGGTGGTGCGGCGGCGGCCGCCGAACATGATCGCGGAGATCGGCACGCCCTTGGGGTCCTCCCACTCCGGGGCGATCGACGGGCACTGCGACGCCGGCGCCGTGAAGCGGGCGTTGGGGTGGGCGGCCGGGGTCTCGACCTCAGGGTTCCACGGGTGGCCCTTCCAGTCGGTGGCCCGTGCCGGCGGCTCGTCGGTCATCCCCTCCCACCACACGTCGCCCTCGTCGGTGAGGGCGGTGTTGGTGAAGAGGCAGTTGCCCCAGAGCGTGTCCATCGCGTTCGGGTTGGTGTCGTAGCTCGTGCCCGGGGCGACGCCGAAGAACCCCGCCTCCGGGTTGATCGCGTGCAGCCGCCCGTCCTCACCGAACTTCATCCAGCAGATGTCGTCGCCGACCGTCTCGGCGGTCCACCCGGGGATCGTCGGCACGAGCATCGCGAGGTTCGTCTTCCCGCAGGCGGAGGGAAAGGCCGCGGCAATGTACTTCGACTCTTGCTGCGGGTTGGTCAGCTTGAGGATCAGCATGTGCTCGGCCAGCCAGCCGTCGTCGCGGGCCATCACCGAGGCGATGCGCAGGGCGAAGCACTTCTTGCCGAGCAGGGCGTTGCCGCCGTAGCCCGAGCCGTACGACCAGATCTCACGGGTCTCGGGGAAGTGGACGATGTACTTGTTGTCCGGGTTGCACGGCCACGGCACGTCCTGGGCCCCGGGGGCGAGCGGGGCGCCGACAGAGTGCAGGCAGGGCACGAACTCGCCGTCGTCGCCGAGGACGTCGAGCGCCTGCTGGCCCATGCGGGTCATGATCCGCATGCTCACCGCGACGTAGGCGGAGTCGGTCAGCTCGACGCCGATGTGGGCGATCTCCGAGCCGAGCGGGCCCATCGAGAAGGGCACCACGTACATCGTCCGGCCGGCCATCGCCCCGGTGTAGAAGCGAGTCAGGTCCTCGCGCATGTCGTCGGGCGCCCGCCAGTTGTTGTTCGGCCCGGCGTCGCGCTCGCTCGCCGAGCAGATGAACGTGCGGTCCTCGACGCGTGCGACGTCGCCCGGATCGGAGTGGGCCCAGTAGCTGTTGGGCCGTTTGGCCTCGTCGAGGCCGGTGAACGTGCCGGACGCGACGAGTCGCTGGCACAGCTCGTCGTACTCCTCGGCGGACCCGTCACACCAGTGAATGTCTGCCGGCTGGAAGATCCCTGCCCAGTGCTCGACCCACCGCTTCAGGTGCTCGTTGCCGGTGGTTCCGCTCATCGTGTGGTCGCCTCCAATGGGTCTGGTGCACCGACAGGCGCCGGTGCACGAAACACCCGGGTCACTGCGGCCCGGGTGTCGACATGTCGACCTCGGAGCCGAGGCGCAGCCGGGTGGCACGGCCGGCGTCGTCGAGGTCGAAGATCACGCGCTGGCCCTGGCGGAGCATGCGCAGCACCGAGCCCTCGAGGGCATCGGCGCTCAGGTCGTAGTCGGCGAGGTCGGTGTCGCAGGTGACGACGCCGTCGCCGGTGACGGGGTCGTAGGCCTTGACGACTCCCTGCACGGCTGGCGCCTCGTCAGCCGACGGTCTCCGCCGGGGCGGGGATCGGGGCTTTGGTGATCTTGCCCGACTTGATGCAGCCGGTGCACACGTTGACTCGCCGGACGCGGCCGT
The DNA here is from genome assembly GCA_963841465.1 of uncultured Acidimicrobiia bacterium. Taxonomy (GTDB): domain Bacteria; phylum Actinomycetota; class Acidimicrobiia; order Acidimicrobiales; family Ilumatobacteraceae; genus JALZMG01. The sequence continues at coordinate 1,196,744 of CAWJCQ010000003.1, forward strand.
CGACGAGCGCCCGGACGCGCTGGGTGTTGGGGTTCCAGCGCCGCTTGGTGCGGCGATGCGAGTGCGACACGCTCATGCCCCACGAGGGCTTCTTGCCACACACTTCACACACTGAGGCCATGGGTCGTCACCAGTCGCTTCTGGATACTTCGGGGCGTCCGCAGCAGGGACGATCAGGACGACAAGGCTAGCGAGTCGTCTGCCGTACGGCCACCTTCACTCGGGCTCGGCTCGCAGCCGAGCTGCTCACCTCGCCTCCGAGCTCGCGCCGCCGCTGCGCTGCGGCGCTCGCCCCCTAACGTGTTCAAGTGCCGACCGGCGACGGGCCACTGACGCTGCGGGAGCTCGACGCGATCCCGGTGACTCGGCTCAAGGGCGTCGGCGAGCGCAAGCAGGCGTCGCTCGCCGCGGTCGGGGTCGAGTCGGTGCTCGACCTGCTCACCACCTACCCGCGGCGCTGGGTCGATCGCACCAACGAGGCCCGCGTGCGCGACCTCGTGCCAGGTGCCGAGGCGCTCGTCCTCGTCTCGGTGATCTCCGCCCGTGCGCGCCCGCTGCGGGGCCGGCGGTCAATGGTGGAGGCCGCCGTGGGTGACGAGTCGGGGCGCCTGCACGTCGTCTTCTTCAACCAGCCCTGGCGGGAGCGCCAGCTGACGCCCGGCCTCGCCATCGCCTTGTACGGCAAGGTCGACCAGTTCCGCGGTGGCCTGCAGATGACCAACCCGATCGTCGACCTGATCGGCGACCGCACCGGGCGCATCGTGCCGATCTACCCGCAGAGCGAGAAGGCCCAGCTCTCCACGTGGGAGCTGGCCGCCTGGGTCGAGGACGCCCTGACCAGAGCCCGGCCTCGCGGAGTTGCCGAGCCGGTTCCGGCGAACGTGCGGCGGCGGCTCGGGCTGATCGAACGGTGGTCGGCGCTGCACGACATCCACCTGCCCGAGACGATCGCCGCCAAGGAGCAGGCCCGCCGCCGTCTCGCCTTCGACGAGCTGCTGCGGGTGCAGCTCGTGCTCGTCATGCGCAAGCGGGCGATGGAACGTGACGCCGTCGGCATCCGCCACGCTGTCGGCGGGAAGCTGGTGCGGCGGTTCCTGGACGCCCTGCCGTTCCCGCTGACGACCGCCCAGCAGCGGGTCATCGCCGAGATCGACGCGGATCTTGCGGCGCCCCACCCGATGCACCGCCTGCTGCAAGGCGACGTCGGCTCGGGCAAGACGTTGGTCGCCGTGGTCGCCTTGCTCGCTGCTGTCCAGGGCGGTCACCAGGGGGCCTTGATGGCGCCGACGGAGGTCCTCGCCGAGCAGCACGCCACCGGCATCCGGGCCCTGCTCGACGGGCTGCTCGTGCCGTCCGACGGCACCAGCCTGTTCCCGGAGCGGCCGTTGCGGGTCGAGTTGCTCACCAACCGGGTGACCGGCATAGAGCGCAAGCGGGTGCTCGGCGGGCTCGCCGACGGCACCGTCGACCTCGTCATCGGCACCCATGCCCTGATCCAGGAGGGCGTCGAGTTCCACAGCCTCGGGGTGGTCGTCGTCGACGAGCAGCACCGGTTCGGCGTCGAGCAGCGCGCCGCGCTGCGCGACAAGGCCGGCGCGGCGGTGCCCGACGTGCTGGTGATGACGGCGACACCGATCCCGCGGACGGCGGCGATGACGGTGTACGGCGACCTCGACGTCAGCATCCTCGACGAGCTGCCGCCCGGGCGCACGCCGATCGTCACCCGGTGGACCGCCGAGGAGTCGGCGGCGTGGGGCGCGGTGCGGGCCGAGGTCGGCGCCGGGCACCAGGCGTACGTGGTCTGCCCGCTGATCGAGGAGTCCGAGAAGCTGGAGGCCGCGTCGGCCGAGACGACGTACGAGCGATTGGCAGCGGGGGAGCTTGCCGGCCTCCGGCTCGGGTTACTGCACGGGCGGATGGCGCCGGCCGACAAGGAGGCGGCGATGGCCGCCTTCCGCGCCGGCGACGTCGACGTGCTCGTCGCGACGACGGTGATCGAGGTCGGCGTCGACGTGCCCAACGCGACCGTGGTGGTGATCCTCGACGCCGACCGCTTCGGCATCGCCCAGCTGCATCAGCTGCGTGGTCGCGTCGGCCGCGGCGTCCACGAGTCGCAGTGCTGGCTCGTCACAGCGCCTCCCGACGATGGCGACGGACCCGGACCGCGGGTCGAGGCGCTGGTGGCGACGACCGACGGGTTCGAGCTCGCCGAGGTCGACCTCGACCTGCGCGGCGAGGGCACCCTGATGAGCTCCGCGCAGAAGGGCCGCAGCGACCTCCGCCTCGCCTCGCTGCGCCGCGACCGCGAGCTGGTCCGGCTCGCCCGCGACGCCGCCTTCGACATCGTCGACGCCGACCCTGTCCTTGCCCGCAACCGCGACCTCCTCGACGAGATCGAGCTCCTGCTGACCCCGGAGGACACCGAGTTCCTGACCCGCAGCTGACGGCATCCGAGTGTTTCGTCCCGCCCGAGTGTTTCGGCCCGGGGAAACCCCGGCGAAACACTCCGATGGGTCAGGCCTCGGTGTCGTCCTCGAGGACGATGTCCCAGCGGTCGAGGCAGTCCTCGCAGCGGTAGGCGACCACGTCGCCGGGCGCCCACGGCGACGCCCTGCCGTCCTCCGGGTCGACGTGCGGGGCGGTCAGCAGGTGGGCCCGCCCGCCGCAGTCGACGCACGTGATGATGGGATCGGGCTCGAGCACGCGCCCATTCTGGGCGCGTTCGCTGACGACACCCGTCGGGGAACGCGCCCAGATCGTCCGATGGCGCGGATCGCGCCCAGAACGCGGGATGATCCGATCATGCCGGACAACCGCCAGGTCCTCATCAAGTCGCTGCCCACCGGTGCCCTCACCGCCAACGACTACGAGCTCGTCACGACACCGGCGCCCGAGCCCGGGGACGGCGAGGTGCTGGTGCGCACGCTGGCGATCACGATCGGCGCCGGCCAGCGGGCGGGGCTGCAGGGCAGCGCCAGCTACGCCGGGGCGCCCGTGACCGGCGTGGTGATGGGCGGCACCGGGGTCGGTCGCGTCGAGACGTCCCACGTCGACAGCGTCGCCGTCGGCGATCTCGTCGTGGGGCCGACCGGCTGGCAGGACTACGCCTCGTTGGCGGCCAAGGACGTCAGGGTCGTCGACGCCGACATCGACCCCGCACAACACCTGTCACTGCTCGGCACCAACGGGCTGACGGCCTACTTCGGGCTGCTCGACGTCGGCCGCCCGCAGGCCGGCGAGACCGTCGTCGTCAGCGCGGCGAGCGGGTCGGTCGGTCACATTGTCGGCCAGATCGCCAAGATCCGTGGCTGCCGCGTCGTCGGCGTCACGGGGTCGCCCGCCAAGTGCGAGCTGCTCACCGGACGGCTCGGGTTCGACGCCTCCGTCGACCACCGCTCGGCGACGTTCCGCGACGACTTCAAGGCCGCCACTCCCGACGGCATCGACCTCTACTTCGACAACACCGGCGGCGACATCCTCGGCGCGGCGCTGCGCCGGATGCGTCCGCACGGACGGATCGCATGCTGTGGGGTGGTGTCGCAGTACGACACGGTCGACCCGCAGCCCGGTCCGCGTGGAATCCCCGGGCTGTTGATCAACAACCGGGTGCGGATGGAGGGGTTCCTCGTCTTCGACTACGCCGACCGCTACACGGAGGCGCGTGAGCAGCTGCGGGGGTGGCTCGAAGCCGGCGAGCTGACGTCATTGCACGACGAGGTCTCGGGGCTCGACGAGGCCCCGCAGGCGTTCGTCGACCTCCTGGCCGGCGGCAACGTCGGCACCCGCATCGTGCGCGTCGCCGACTGAGGACTGCGAGCTGCGTTGGGGTGGCGAGGTGGGCGAGCGCTGCTGGGCAGTGGCGGCGGCGAGCTTCGGAGGTGAGGCGAGCAGCTTGCTGCGAGCTGAACCCGAGCGTGTCAGCTGTTCGGCACCGCCCCCGGACACTTCGCGAACACGGCGAAGATCCGGCTCATCACGTCCTTGTCGTCCTGCAGCGCGTTCTCACCCTTGGTCAGCGAGAGCACCACGACGTCCTTGAGCAGGGCGTCGTCGAAGTTGTCGTCGAGGCACTTCTTGTCGGCGGCGCTCATCTCGGAATCCTCGGTCATGCCGCTGAGGAACAGCGACCTCACGTCGACCTTGCACGCCTTGAAGCCGTCGTAGAGCTGGCCGCCCTGCGCGTCCGAGAGCCCGAAGTCGGTGAGGTCGGTGTCGCTCTCGCTGCCCATGTCATCGGGCGTGATGCCCTTGGCCTTGAGCGTGTCGACGCCGATGGCGTTGATGAACTTCGGCGCCAGGCAGCTGGCCTGGGTGTCCGACAGTGTCAATCCACTGGAGTCGTCTTCCTTCATGCTCTTCTCGAGCGCATCGACGTACGGCTTGGCATCGGCGGAGACGCCGTCGTCGTCCCCTCCGCATGCCGCCACCGCGGCCAGCGCCAGCACCCCGATCAGCCCGAGGGCGATCCGTCCACGCATGTCATCTCCCTTCGTACTCCGCCCGATGACGCGCGGGACGATACCGACCCCCATACGGTTCGCCACGTGCGCGTCGTGGCCGGTGAGCTCCGTGGGCGGCGCCTCGTCGCGCCAGGCACCGCGACCACGCGACCGACGACCGACAAGGTGCGCGAGGCGGTGTTCAACGCCCTCGCCAGCCTCGACGTCGTCGTCAATGCCCGCGTTCTCGACCTCTACGCGGGCAGCGGTGCGCTCGGCATCGAGGCCCTGTCTCGTGGCGCCGCCAACTGCACGTTCGTCGAACGTGACCGCGACGCCGTGCGGGCGATCCGCGAGAACCTCACCGCGCTCGGGCTCGGCGACCGCAGCCGCGTCGTCGTCGCCGACGCCATCACGGTGGCGTCCGGCATCGACGCCGACCTCGCCTTCGCCGATCCGCCGTACGGCTTCGACGAGTGGCCACGGCTGGCGCGGGTGGTGTCGGCGCCGCTGCTCGTCGCCGAGGCCGGCGCCGAGGTGCCGGCCCCGGCCGGCTGGGTGAGCAGCCGGGTGAAGCGCTACGGGCGGACGTGGGTGACGTTCCTGCACCGGGAGCAATCCTGAACGCCACCACCCCGCACTACGTTGGCGACATCCATGGCCACCGTGCTCAACCCCGGCAGCTTCGACCCATTCCACCTCGGCCACCTCGACGTCGTCGAGCAGGCCGTGGAGCTGTTCGGCAACGTCACCGTCACGGTCATGCACAACCACGAGAAGCCGGGCGGGCTGTTCAAGGTCGACCAGCGGATGGACCTGATCCGCGAGGCGGTCGCCGAGGTCGGGATCGGCGACCACGTCACCGTCACGTCGCACAGCGGGCTGGCCATCGACGCCGCCGCCGACGTCGGCGCGGCGTTCATCGTGAAGGGCCTCCGGACGTCCGCCGACTTCGAGATCGAACAGCAGATGGCGATCACCAACCACTCCGTCACCGGCATGCGCACCGTCTACCTGCCGTGCCGCGCCGACCGGCACTACATCAGCAGCCGCTTCGTGCGGGAGATCGCCCGGTACGGTGGGTCGGTCACCCACATGGTGCCGCAGTGCGTCGACCGCGCCCTGCGCGAGCTGTTTCCTCGACACGAGACGACCTGATCCGACCCATGACGTACGACGACGACGACGAGTACGACGACTACGACGACATCGACGACGAGTACCCCGAACCGGGGCAGGGCTACGTCGGCGACGCCGAGACGTTGTTGCGTCGCTCGATCGACATCATCGCCACCGCCCCCACGATGCCGCTGTCGTCGTCGCCTCGCATCGACCGGGACGAGATCATCGAGCTACTCGAGGAGGCGTTGCAGCGGCTGCCCGACGAGCTGCGCCAGGCCCGGTGGATGCTCAAGGAGCGCCAGGAGTTTGTCGCCAAGACCCGGAGGGAAGCCGACGAGCTGCTCGAGGCGTCGCGCCTGCAGGCGGAGCGGATGGTGCAGCGCACCGAGGTCGTGCGCGCCGCCGAGCAGCGAGCGCGACAGGTGATGGAGACGGCCGAGGCCGACGCCCGCCGCCTCCGCCACGAGACCGAGGACTTCCTCGACCAGCGGCTTGGGAGCTTCGAGATCCTGCTCGACAAGCTGCAGAAGACCGTCGGCGCCGGCCGCCAGCGGCTGTCGATCGGGTCGGCACCGATGTCGATGTCCGACGCCGAGGAGGACGACCCCACCAAGGGGTTCTTCGACCAGGATCGGTGAGTCGGTTGTCCCCGCTGCTCGTCAACGCCGCCGAGCTGCTGCGCCAGCCGGGCTCGCGGCGCCAGATCGACCTCGCCGTGCCGCTGGCCGACGTGGACGTCCATGATCGGCGCCTGGCTGGCGACGTCGCCGTCGACGTCACGCTGACCTCGTCGCTCGACGACATCGTCGTCGCCGGCAAGCTGCGCGTGGCGTGGTCCGACGAGTGCCGGCGCTGCCTGCGACCGCTCTCGCAGGAGCTGGTCGCCGACGTCGAGGAGCGCTACGCCCCGGGTGGTGGGGACGACGCCTTCCCGATCGAGCACGGCCAGCTCGACCTCGCCCCGATGGTGCGCGAGGAGGTGCTCCTGGCGATCCCTGACGCCCCGCTGTGCCGGCCCGAGTGCGCCGGCCTGTGCCCGACGTGCGGGACCGACCTGAACGCCGGCCCGTGTGGCTGCGATCGCGAGATCCGCGACGAGCGCTGGGCCGTCCTGGATCAGCTCCGCCTGGAGGACTGACAGATCCATCCGAGTGTTTCGACCCGAGCGAGTGCCACAGCCCGATTTTCCCGGGCCGAAACACTCGGATGGGTCGAAACACTCGGACGGTGCGGACTCCAAGGCGCGCACCGATAGCCTGCCCGAGCCGTTCATTCGAGCGAAGGTGCACGATGGCTGTCCCGAAGAAGAAGAAGTCGAAGTCGAAGACGCGCAGCCGTCGGGCCGGCGCCTGGAAGCTCGAGGCCCCCGCCCGCAGCACCTGCCCGCGCTGCGGCAACGCCAAGCAGCCACACACCGTGTGCCCGACGTGCGGGTTCTACAAGAACCGCATCGCCATCGACGTCAACGCCTGATCAACCACGCCTGATGCTGCCGATCGCGGTCGACGCCATGGGCGGCGACCGTTCACCGGACGAGATCGTCGAGGGCGCCCGCCGTGCCGCTGTCGCCGGGATCCCCGTGGTGCTCGTCGGGCCGGACGACCTCGGCCAGCGCACCGACATCGGTGAGCTGGCGCTGATCCCGGCGAGCGAGGTCATCGCGATGGACGAGGACGCCGCCGGCGGGGTCCGGCGGAAGAAGGACTCGACGCTCGTGCGGGCGGCGGAGGCGGTGCGCGACGGGCGGGCGTCGGCGATGATCTCGGCCGGCAACACCGGCGCCACGATGGCCGCGGCGCTGCTGCGGATGGGCCGGATCAAGGGGGTCAGCCGTCCGGCGATCGCGACGCCGATCCCGGTGATCGGCTCGACGCCGACGATCCTCCTCGACGCCGGTGCCAACGCCGAGGTCCAGCCGGCGTGGCTCGTCCAGTTCGCCCAGATGGGTGCGGTCTACGCCCGCCACCGCTACGGCCTGGGCGCCCCACGGGTCGGTCTGCTGTCGATCGGCGAGGAGGCGGGCAAGGGCGACCCGCTGCGCAAGGAAGCGTTCTCGCTGCTCCAGGAAGCGACCGGGATCGACTTCATCGGCAACGTCGAGGGCCGCGACATCATGACCGTGGGCGTCGACGTGGTCGTCACGGACGGGTTCACTGGCAATGTCGTGCTGAAGGCGCTCGAGGGCAGCGTGACGGCCTTCCGCAAGGCCCTGCACGACGCGATCACCGCCGACGGCTACCGCGAGCACGCCGACGCCCTGCAGCCGGCGTTGGATCCGCTCTACGAGACGTTCGACCCTGACACATACGGCGGCGCGGTGCTGCTCGGCGTCGATGGCGTCTGCGTTATCTCCCACGGCTCCACGGGGGCGACGGCGCTGTTCAACGGCATCAGGGTCGCCGACGAGCTCGTCGAGGGTCGGCTGGTCGAGGAGCTGCGGCGGGCCGTGCAGTCGGCCCCCGCCTGACGCCAGTAGCGTGACCAGGCGATGCCTGCCGAGACGCACGTCGAACAGGGTCCGCTCGGGCGCAACGAGATCTTCGAGATCGTCCGCGACCGCCTGGCGGACATTCTCGAGATCGACCCGGGCACGATCACCGAGGGGCAGTCGTTCGTCGACGACCTCGACGCCGACTCGCTCGCGCTGATCGAGCTGGTGGAGGCGCTCGAGGACGAGATCGGCGACCGCACCGTCGGCTTCCGCATCGACGACGAGGACCTCGCCGACCTGAAGACGGTGCGCGACGCCGTCGACTACGTCCACGCCAGGACCCGGGAGGGCGCCTGACGCTGGACGTGCTCGCCGCTCGAATCGGCTACGACTTCGCCGACGCAGAGCTGCTCGCACGCGCGATGGCGCATCGTTCGTGGTGCGCCGAGCACCCGGGCACGATGAGCAACGAGCGCCTCGAATTCCTCGGCGACGCTGTGCTCGGGTGGGTCGTCGCCGACCTCGCCTTCCGCCGCTTCGCCGAGCTGCCGGAGGGTGCCCTCACCGGCGTGCGCAAGGGCGTCGTGAACGCGCTCGCGCTGGCGGACGTCGCCGAGGAGCTCGGACTCGGGACGTTCCTGCTCCTGGGGCGTGGCGAGGACGCAGCCGGTGGGCGGGAGAAGCCTTCGATCCTGTCGGACGCGTTGGAAGCGGTGTTCGGCGCCGTGTACGTCGACGGCGGGTCGCCGGCGGCGTATCAGCTGATCGAGCGGCTGATCGGCCCACGCCTGGCCAAGACGGCGGCCCACCTCGACCACCTCGACCACAAGTCGCGCCTCCAGGAGCAGGTGGCGATCGACGGCGGCTCGCCGCCGGAGTACGTCACCCGCGCCGAGGGGCCCGACCACGCCAAGCGGTTCTTCGCCACCGTCGTCGTCGATGGCACCGTCGTCGGCCAGGGCACCGGCCGATCCAAGAAGGCCGCCGAGCAGGCCGCCGCCTCCGACGCCTGTGCCCACCTCGACGCCGCCGGCGCCGCCGGCACCTGAGCTCCATCCGAGTGTTTCGATCCATCCGAGTGCCACGGCCGGGTTTCCCCGGGACCAAACACTCCGATCCGCCCAAACACTCGGATGGGCCGGGCCGTGCCTGAGCTGCCGGAGGTCGAGACGGTCCGGCGGGGGCTGGCGGCGCGGGTCGTCGGGCGGCGGATCACCCACGTCGAGATCGGCCGCGAGCGGACCGTGCGGCGGACCTCGCGACAGCAGGTGATCGACGGACTCACCGACGCCACCGTGCTCGCCGCCAACCGTCGCGGCAAGTACCTGCTGTGCCCGCTCGACACCGGCGACACGATGATGGTCCACTTGCGGATGAGCGGGCAGCTGCTGTTGGCGGCGGCCGGCGCGGCGCGCCCGGCGCACACCCACGTGGTGCTGTCGCTCGCCGGCACGCCCGCCGAGGAGCTGTGGTTCGTCGACCCACGGACGTTCGGCGAGGTCGTCGTGTTCGACCCCGACCACGTCGACGTCGAGCTGCCCGAGCTCGCCCACCTCGGCGTCGACCCGCTGGCCGATGGGCTCGACCTGCCGGCACTGGGCGCCCTCCTCGCCGGGCGGCGCGGTCGGCTCAAGCCGCTGCTGCTCGACCAGCACGTCATCGCCGGCGTCGGCAACATCTACGCCGACGAGATCCTGCACCGCGCCAGGCTGCACCCCGAGCGGGTCGCGGCGTCGCTGCGACCGTCCGAGGTCCGCCGTCTCCACGATGCGCTGCACGACGTCCTGCTCGCCGCCGTCGGCGCCGGCGGCTCGACGCTGCGCGACGCCCGCTACCTCGACCTCATGGGCAGCGGCGGCTCCTACCAGGACGAGCACGCCGTCTACGGGCGGGCGGGGGAGCGCTGCATCACCTGCGGCAAGGGCATCATCCGTCGCATCGTGTCGGCCGGCCGCTCGACGTACTACTGCCCCTGGTGCCAGCGGCTGTGAACTCGGGTTTCGCTCGCAGCCAAGCTGCTCGCGTCGCCTCCGAGCTGGACGCCGCCGCTTCGCAGCGGCACTCGCCCAAGTTCATGAGCTCGGCCCGATCGGGCTGGTTTCGAAGGACAGCTCGAGGAAGGCCCGGGCCGCCGGCGACAGCGGGGCCTCGCGGTGGACGATGCCGATGTCGCGCCAGATCGGCGGGTCCAGCGGGACCACGACACCGCCCTGGGCACCAATCACCTCGGCCATCGGGCGCGGCAGCACGGTGGCGCCGGCGCCGGCGAGCACGAGCGGGCCGATCGCCTCGCGCTGGTCGGTCTCCACGGCCGCCTCGATCCGGCCGCCGGCGCCGGCGACGGCCGCGTCGAGCGCGTCGCGCGTCGAGGTGCCGGCGGGCATCGTGACCAAGGGGCGGGCGGCCAGCTCGCCGGCGCCCAGCCGCCGTGGCCTGGGCGTTCCGGGTGGGAGCACCGCGACCAACTCCTGGCGTAGCAGCGGCCGGCTGACGAGCCGCGCTCCGGTCACCGGGAGCTCGGTGATGCCGAGCTCGCTCGCCCCGGTGCGCACGCGGTCGAGCAGCTCGTCGCTGTCGTCGGGGTGGGCAAGGCGCACGACCACGCCGGCGTGGGTCCGGCGGAACGCGCCGACGAGCGGCGTGACCGGGTCGACGGCGAGGGTCGGCAGCGCGACGAGGTCGAGGTGGCCGGCGACGACACCGGTGACGGCGGCGACATCGGCCCCGATCGTGTCGACCGCCCGCAGCGCCTCCCGCGCCGCCGGCACGAACGCCTCGCCGGCGGCGGTCGAGCGCGGCGCGTCGCCCGAGGCGGTCGAACAGGCTCGCCCCGAGCTCGCGCTCGAGGGCGGCGACGGCCTGCGAGAGCGACGGCTGGGCGACGAAGCACGCTGCTGCGGCGGCCGTGAACGTGCCTTCGTCGACGACGGCGAGGGCGTAGCGTAGCTGGCGAAGTTCGATTGATACAGCCTATGGGATACAGAGATGACACGTCTTGGACAAATGGTAGTTTCGGTGCTCCACTGGACATGTGCAGTGGGTCGCCATCGTCGCCATCGGGGCCGCCGTCGGGTTCTTCGGCGGCCTGTTCGGCAAGGGCGGCTCGGCGATCGCCACGCCGCTGCTGGCGGCCGTCGGCGTGCCGCCGATCGTCGCCGTCGCCTCGCCGCTGCCGGCCACCGTGCCCTCGACGCTGGTGGCCTACCGCCGCTATCGACAGCTGGGCATCGGCAACCCCGACGTCGTGCGGACCAGCATCCTGGTTGGCGTCCCGGCGACGATCGCCGGCGCTCTCGCCACCCGCTGGATCAGCGGCGAGGCCTTGGTCATGGTCACCGAGGCGGTCGTCGCGGCGATCGGCGTCAAGCTGGTGCTGGCACCGACACGCACGGAGATCGCCCGCGACGACGTCGCCCACTCTCGTGCCCGGACGATCGCCGTCGCCGCCACGGTGGGCCTGGCGGCCGGGCTGCTGGCCAACGCCGGCGGGTTCCTCCTCGTGCCGCTCTACCTGGCCGTGCTCAAACTGCCGATCAAGACGGCGCTCGCCTCCTCGCTGGCCGTGGCCAGCGCCCTCGCCCTTCCGGGCACGATCGTCCACGCCGCCCTCGGCCACATCGACTGGAGCGTCACGGCGGTATTCGCCCTCGCCTCGATCCCGCTCTCCAGCCTCGGCGCCCGCACCGCGCTGCGGATGCACGCCCACCACCTCGAGCGGGTCTACGGCGGCGGGCTGGCGCTGCTCGGCACGGTGCTGCTCGCCGGTTCCCTGGCCTGACGCAGCCCCATCGGAGTGTTACGTGCGGGGCCTTCCGGCACGAAACACTCGAATGCCGCCCTCATCGGTGACGATCTCGACGCAATCGAATCCCGTGGCGTCGTTGCCGGCATCCCTGACCCGAGCGGGCCCGTTCGGTAGCTTCGCTGCCGCCGTGTTCCTGAAGAGCCTCACCCTCAAGGGCTTCAAGTCGTTCGCCGAGGGCACGACGTTGGAGCTCGAACCCGGTGTCACCGTGGTCGTCGGGCCCAACGGCTCGGGCAAGTCCAACGTCGTCGACGCCATCGCCTGGGTCCTCGGTGCGCAGGCGCCGAGCGCCGTGCGCAGCCAGAAGATGGACGACGTGATCTTCGCCGGCACCGCCAGCCGGCCGCCGCTCGGTCGGGCCGAGGTCAGCCTGACGATCGACAACTCGGCCGGGATCCTGCCGATCGAGTTCAGCGAGGTCACGATCCGCCGGACCCTGTTCCGTAACGGTGACAGCGAGTACGCGATCAACGACGTGCCGTGCCGCCTCCTCGACGTCCAGGAGCTGCTGTCCGACGCCGGTGTCGGCCGCCAGCAGCACCTCATCGTCAGCCAAGGACAGATCGACGCCGTGCTCAACGCCCGATCCGAGGAGCGACGGGCGATCGTCGAAGAGGCAGCCGGCGTCCTCAAGTACCGCAAGCGCAAGGAGAAGGCCGAGCGCCGGCTCGACGCCACCGAGGCCAGCCTCGTGCGGGTCCAGGACCTGCTGCGCGAGGTCCGGCGCCAGCTGCGTCCGCTGCAACGTCAGGCCGAGGCGGCACACCGTCACGGCGAGCTGATCGGCGAGCTGACCGCGTTGCGGGTCCACGTCGCCGGACGGGAGCTGACCGCGCTGCGCACCACGCTCGGGGCGCTCGCCGCGACCAAGCTCGACGCGGCGGCTCGCGAGCACGAGCTGAAGCACCGCCTCGCCGGGCTCGACGCCGAGGTCGTTGCGGTCACCGCCGAGCTGACCGGACGCGGCGCCGACGACGTCAGCGAGCGCCTGCGGCTCGTCGAGCAGCTGCGTGAGCGGGCCCGCGGGATCGCCGCGCTGATCGGGGAGCGGCGGCGCAGCCTCGAGCGCGATCGCGGCCAACTGCTCGACGCCGACATCGTCGCCAGCCTCGAAGGCGACGGCGCACGCTTCGCCGCTGAACTGGCGGTCGTCGAGGCTGACCGGGCGACGCTCGACCCCGAGCTGCTCGACCTCGAGCTGGCCGAGGAGCAGTTCGCCGCCGAGCGCAAGGGCGTGCTGTCGCTGTTCGACCCGACGCCGCTGGCGAGCGCGGCCAGCGCGATCGCCGAGGTCCGCGGCGAGCTTCGGTCCCGCCGGGCAGGCGTCGAGCGGGCCGAGGCCGAGCTGGTGCGCGCGCGTCGGCGAGCGGACGAGCTGGCCCGTTGCCGCAGCGAGCTGGCCGGGCGCGCGGTGGCGCTGCAGGACGAGCACACCGAGCTGTCGGAGGCCGGGGCGCCGATCCTGCCCGCGCTGGACCAGGCGGACGCCGCGCTGGCCGCGGCGATCGGCACCCACGAGGACTGCATCGCCGGGGCCCAGCGCACGGAGCAGCGCGCCGCCGGGCTCGCCGCCCGCGTCGAGGCGCTCCGGCTGGCGCTCGACGCCGCCCACGCCCGGGCCGGGGCCGAACGGCTGGCCGGCGTCGAGGGCGTGCTCGGCACGCTGCTCGACCTCGTCCGCATCGACGCTGGCTGGGAGGCCGCCGTGGAGGCCGCGCTCGGCGAGGCGCTGACCACGGTCGTCGTCGCCGACCCCGACGTCGCCGCCCGGGCGCTGCGGGCGCTGCGCCGCGACGACATCGGCGGCGCCGTCCTCGCCCTCGGCCTGCACCCGCCGGTCGCGGCGGTCGCACCGATCGGGGGCGAGCCGGTGCGCCCGCACGTCACGTCGTCGACGCCCGGTCTCTCCGGGCTCCTCGACCGACTGCTCGCCGGGGCGGTTCGTGTCCTCGACGCCGAGGAAGCGGCAGCGCTCGCCGTGCTGCGACCGGGCGCGCTGGTCGTCACCACGACCGGCGATCGCTTCGATCCCAACGGGTGGCGCATCGGCGCCCCGAGCACCGGCGTGACGGCATCCGCCCTCGCCGACGCCGAAGCTCGCGCCGCCGAGGTCGCCGAGCTGCTCGCCGCGATGCGAGAAGGAGACGGCCGCCGCGGCCGACGCCGTCGAGGCCGCCCGCCGCGTGATCTCCGAGCTCAGCGAGCGACGCGACGCGCACCGAGCCCAGCTGGCCGCGCTGACCGCCTCGCTCGCCGCCGCCGAGGCCGGGCGGCGGGAGGCCGAGGCCGAGCACGAGCCGCTGCAGGCGCGCATCGACGAGCTCGCCGCGCACCTCGTCGCCGAGGCGGCGCGGATCGCCGAGCTGGAGCAGCTGCTGCCGCAGCTCGCCGCCGGCGAGACGGCGGAGGCCGATGCCGTCCGCTCCCGCCAGCAGGCACGCAGCGAGCTCGACGCCCGCGCCGCCGTGCTCACCGGGCGCCGACGCGACCTCGACGTGCGCGCCGCCGGGCTCGCCGAGCGGGCCCAGTTCTTGCGCGATCGCATCGACGCCACCGAGCGCCGGCTGGCTGCCGACACCGAGGCCCGCGGCCGCGCCGAGGAGCGGCGGATCGAGATCGAGCGTGCGCTCGGCGCCCTCGATCGCCTCGGCGCACTCGTCGAGGGCCATCGGAGCGTGCTTGACGCCCACCACGGCGAGCTCGTCGAGCGCCGCCGGCGCCAGAGCGACGAGGTGCGCGCCCTGTCGACGCACCTCGACGAGCGACGCGCCGCACGCACCGCCGCGGAGCGGACGCTCGACGAGGTCCGCGAGCGGGCCGCGGCGCGCCGAGGTCGAGGAGACCGAGGCGCGGTTGCGGCTGGAGTCGGCCGTCGAGATGCTGCGCCACGACCTCGACGTCGAGCCCGACGTCGCCGAGGTTGCGCCCGCTCTCGACCTCCCGGAGGGCACGACGGCCCGGGCCCGGATGGGTGAGCTCGATCGGGAGCTGCGCCTGCTGGGCCCGATCAACCCGCTCGCCCTCGAGGAGTTCACCGAGCTGCAGCAGCGCCACGGCTTCCTCGAGGAGCAGCTCGACGACGTGCGCACGACGCGCCGTGAGCTGCACCGCATCATCAAAGCCGTTGACCAGGAGATCCAGTCGGTGTTCGCCGCGGCCTTCGCCGACGTGGCCGCCAACTTCAGCACGCTGTTCGACGGCCTGTTCCCCGGCGGCCAGGGCCGGCTCGTGCTGACCGATCCCGACGACCTGCTCGACACCGGCATCGAGGTCGAGGCCAAGCCGGGCGGCAAGAACGTCAGGAAGCTCTCGCTGCTGTCGGGCGGCGAGCGCAGTCTGACCGCGCTGGCGTTCCTGTTCGCCGTGTTCCGCAGCCGGCCGTCGCCGTTCTACGTGATGGACGAGGTCGAGGCGGCGCTGGACGACGTCAACCTGCACCGCTTCCTCGGCCTCCTCGCGGAGTTCCGGCGGGAGGCGCAGCTGCTGGTGGTCAGCCACCAGAAGCGCACGATGGAGGCAGGCGACAGCCTGCTCGGCGTGACGATGCAGCCGGGCGGGTCGTCGAAGGTCATCGTGGAGCGGGCGACGGCGCCCGCCTGACGCCGCGATCGGCGGGGCTCGGCGGCCACTCGCTCGGCCGCGCCCCGGCGCCCGGGATCGCGCCGGCCGGCTCGGGCGACGGCCCCGGCCGGATCCTCGTGATGCCCCAGCGATCCCAGTAGGCCACCGTTTCGACGGGCTGTCGCCGCGTGCGGAAGAACGTGCCGGTGGTCGGGTAGCCGAGCGGGATCAGCGCCAGCGCGCGAGCCTCGTCGGGCAGACCGAGCAACGCCGCGACCTCCGCCTCGTGCTGGCGGTGCAGCATCGTCAGCGTGCTGCCGAGACCGTGAGCCCGAGCCGCGAGCATCAGGTTCTGCACGGCGCCGAAGATGTTGGCGCCGTCGACCACCGACGGCTGGCCGTGCACGCCCAGCACGACGGCGAACACCCACACCGGTGCCTTGCCGATGTTCTCGGCGAGGTGCTCACCGGCGCGGTAGTTGGGGTCCTGGCGGGCCCGATCGAGGCTCTCGGCCTGGCGGTCGCGCCGGCCCGGCAGTCGGTCGGCGAGTTGGCGGAGGCGGGCCAGCTTCCCACCGTGCAGGGCATTCCATGCCTCCAGGTAATACGCGGCGATCGGCGCCTTGATCGCCTCGTCGATCACCACCAGCCAGCGCCAGTTCTGCCCGTTGCCACCGGATGGTCCACGGATCGCCGCGTCGAGGATGTCCCAGACGACCTCCTCCGGCACCGGATCCGGGCGCAGCCGCCGCTGCGCGCCGGTGGTGAAGATCGCGTCGATGACGTCGATGAACTGCGCCCGCATACCCATTGCCCGCTCCCTGCGCCCTGAGGAGGTGACCACAGTAGTCCACATGCCCGCCCCCCGCTTGGGCGGCGGCGGAACGGTTTTCAGAACGCCTTCCGTCGTTGGATCCGGCACACAACCGGGCCCGCGTCGCTGCTGACGTACAGTTCCGGCGGGCACGACAGCGGAGGAAACGTCGTGGCGCCGGTGGAGATACACCTGCTGGGAGAACCGGTCGTCACCGTCGGCGACTGCCCCGTCGACGTGCTGACGACCCCGCGGATGCTGTCGCTCGTCGGCCTGCTCGTCGTCATCGGACCACGCCGTTGCGCCGCCAACGGGTGGCGTTCAGCCTCTGGCCTGACTCGACCGAGTCGCAGGCCCGCACCAACCTCCGCCAGATCCTGCACCACCTGCGGCGGGCGCTGCCCGACGCCGACGCCCACCTCGACCTCGACGGAGCGACCCTGGCGTGGCGAGCCGATTCGCCGGCACGCATCGACCTCATCGCGCTCGAGGCACTGGCGGCGCAAGCCGACGGGTCCGACGATCTTGCCCTGCTCGAACGGGCCGTCGAGGCGTACGGCGGCGGCGACCTGCTGCCGGGGTGCTACGACGACTGGATCGAGCCGGTGCGCACCCGCCTACGCGACGACCACGTCGGCCGC
Source organism: uncultured Acidimicrobiia bacterium (assembly GCA_963841465.1). Taxonomy (GTDB): domain Bacteria; phylum Actinomycetota; class Acidimicrobiia; order Acidimicrobiales; family Ilumatobacteraceae; genus JALZMG01. Next base: position 1,213,557 of record CAWJCQ010000003.1, read on the forward strand.
GTCGTGCGCCTCGCCGCCGCGTGTGAGCGGGCCGGCAACGTCGATGCGGCGATCCGCTGGACCCAACGCCTGGTCATCACCGACCCGGTCAACGAGGCCGGCTACCGCCGTCTGATGTCGCTGTACGGACCGTCCGACCGTGCACGCGCCCTGCGCACGTATTACACCTGCGTGACGACGCTCGCGCGGGAGCTCGGCGTGGCACCGGGCGTCGAGACCACCACGCTGTACGAGCGGCTGCTCGCCGACGCCGACCTCGAGCCCGTGGAGTTGCTCGCTCGTCCGACCACCGACATGCTCGGACGGGACGACGAGTGGCAGGTCGTCGTCGATGCTGTCCGCGGCGCCCTCCGCGACGAGTGCTGTGTTGGTGCACGGCGAGGCGGGCATCGGCAAGTCCCGGCTCGTCGCCGAGCTCACAGCGTGGTGCGACCGCCAGTCGATCGCCACCTCCACCGCCCACGCCTACCAGGCCGAGGGGAGGCTTCCCTACGCACCGCTCGCCGAGGTGCTGCGATCACCGGCAGTGCGGGCAACCGTCACGCGGCTCGCCGGGGCGCGCCTGTTCACCGCCCTCGGCGAGGCGTTCGCCGCGGTCAACCGGCCTTTCGTCGTCGTTGTCGAGGACCTCCAGTGGTGCGACGCGCAGACGCTCGAGTTCGTCCACTTCCTCGTGCGCAGCAGCGCCGGACGTCCGTTGCTTGTCGTCGGCACCGTCCGCGACGAGGAGGTGCCCGACGACCACGCCCTCGCCACGACGATCGCCGGCCTGCGCCGCCTCGACGCTGTCGTCGACATCGGCCTGCAGCGCCTTGCACCGACGGTGGCCGGTGAGGTGGTGCGCCAAGTGCTCGGCGACGGAGCACATGTCGATGCGGTGGAGCGGATCGTCGCCCAAGCCGGCGGCAACCCGCTGTTCCTCGTCGAGATGTCCCGGGCGGGCCTCACCGCGAGCGAACCGGTGGCAGCCCTCCCGCGCAAGGTGCAGGACGTGATCGACGCCCGCCTGTCGCGCGTTTCGGCGGCCGGTCGACGTCTGGCCGAGGTCGGGGCCGTGATCGGCCGGCCGTTCGACCTCGACCTTGTCGGGCGGATCGCCGGGACGCCTGCCGACGAGCTCGTGCCCGCCCTCGACGAGGTCTGGCACCACGGCCTGGTCGTCGAGACCGGCACCGACAGCTACGACTTCAGCCACGACCGCATCCGCGACGTGGCCTACGAGCGGATCGGCCCCGCCACCCGCCGCCAGCTGCACCGAGCCGTCGCCGACGCGCTCGCCGAGCTCGGCGACGATCGAGACGCGGCGTCGATCGCCGTGCACTACGAGCGAGCGGGAGCCGTGCTGCCGGCGCTCGACCACTTCCAGCGGGCGGTCGACGCCGCCCGGCGGGTCTTCGCCCACGACGAGATGATCGCCCTGGCCCAGCGCTCGCTCGAGTTGCTGGACCGGGTGGCCGCCGGCCCCGACCGGGCGCGCCGCGAGATCGCCCTGCTCGGCGCGCTCGCCGTCGCCGTGCACGCCGGTCCGGGCGTGACGCCGGCCCGAGTGGCGATCTTCGAGCACATCGACACCCTGCGCGGCGATGTCGATCTCGTGATCGACCCACCATGCTTCGCTTGCGGGCGAACGCAGCGATCATCCGCCGCGCCTTCGCCGACTCCGACGGCATCGGGCTCGAGCTGCTCGACCGGGGGCGCAGGACCGGCGACCGCGTGTTGCTGACGGAAGGTCACTATCTGCGAGGCGTGAGCCACTTCTGGCTCGGGCGTCTCGACCGCTCGCGGTTCCACGTGCAGCAGGCGCTCGCCGCGTACGACCCGGCGTCCACGACGCGCCACACGACGGACTTCGGCCAAGACCCCGAGGCGGTGTGCCTCGGCTGGCGATGACCTCGTGCCACCTGGGCGACGGCCCGACAGCCCGTCGTCTGTGCGAGGCCGCCCTCCCAAAGCGGACACCCTCGGTCACGAGTTCACGACCCGCTACGTCAGGGCGTTCGCGGCGTGGATGGCCGCCGACGTCGGCGACCTCGCGTTCGTGCGGCGAACGACGGCCGCCCCCCCGCTCGACCGTACCGAACGCCGTCGTCATGACCAGCGGGTGCCTGGCGGCGTGGGCCGGGACGTTCGATGCCGACCCCGAGCCGGCACTGCATTGGCTGGCATCGGCACTGGCGCGGATCCGTGAGACGGGTCAGCTGTCCGTCGAGGTGATGGCGATGCTCCTGCTCGCGTCGGCGCTGGGACGGGCGGGGCGCCCCGACGAGGGGCTCGGCCTGGCGCACGCCGCCGGCGAGATCGCCGGCGCCGAGATACCGATCCACCTCGCCGAGGCCAGGCGGCTGGAAGCGGAACTGCAGCGGCGGTGCGGTGCCGACGCCGACCTTGTCGAGGCCTTGTACGACGAAGCCGCGTCGGTCGCCGCGGCCCAGGGCTCGGTGCTGGTGGCCCGCCGCGTCGCGTGGTCGCGGCGGCACGCGATCGGGACGTACCATCATGACGACTGCTGACGTCTGCTCACGACGTGATCAGCGCGGATCAGGCCTCACCTCGGCGTTCGGCGAGGACGACGCCACGGACGTCGTTGTAGCTGGCGATGAGCCCGGCCGCCCATCCGATGGTGCCCGAGTAGACGCCGGCTGCGGTCAGCAGCTCGGCCTCGTGCTGGTCGAGCCGATCGACCAGCACGTCGATCGCCGCGCGACCGGTCCGTGCAGCCTCGGCCTCGACCGCGGCGGACACCTGCGCCGGGGTCTCGCCGAGCAGAACCCCGGCGCATTCGACTGGGGCGCGTTGAGGCGGGCCTTCGACCGGTGCGGCGTGGCTGGTCCCGACGCCGGTGCCGGTGGCCAATGCGGTGCCGACGACCGCGCCGGCAATGCCCCGCCAGCGCCGACGACGAACCGTGGGTGTGTGTGTCGGGTGATGTGGTGTGTGCTCCATGGCCCGATCGTCGGGAGGGCGCCGTTCGCAGACCGTTCGGGGAGGCGTTCCGAACAGCCCGGTAGCGTCGGCCGGCGATGGAGTGGATCTTCCTCGTCCTCATCGGGCTCGTCCTGCTGTTCGGCATCGGCGTGCTGGTCGTCAGCCGGCGCAGAGCGCAGCGGTCGATCGGTGCGCCGACCGCGCCGCCGCTGCGGCAGCCGACCCCGCCGCCCCAAGGCCCTGGCGGGGGGACCGCGGTCCTGGAACCGGAGGTCGTCGAGCCTGAGGTCGCCGAGATCGCTGAGGTTGTCGCCCCGCCGGTCACGCTGCGCGAGCGGATGGCCCGCGCCCGGTCGGTCCTCGCCGGTGCGTTCGCTGGCGTCCGCAGCCGGCGTGGCATCACCGACGAGACCTGGGACGACCTCGAGGAGGGCCTGCTCCTCGCCGATGTCGGCGTTGGGGTGACCAACGGCCTGCTCGACGGGCTGCGGACCCGGGTCAAGGACAAGGAGCTCACCGAACCCGACCAGCTCCTCGACGCCCTGCGCACCGAGATGAAGGACCAGCTCGCCGGCGCCGACCGCTCCTTGCACTTCGAGCCCGCCGAGGACCGCGGTCCCAACGTGTGGCTGTTCGTTGGCGTCAACGGGGTCGGCAAGACCACCACGATCGGCAAGGTCGCCTACCAGCAGCAGACGGAGGGGCGCTCGGTGCTGCTGGCCGCCGGCGACACGTTCCGGGCCGCCGCCGCCGAGCAACTGGGCACATGGGCCGAGCGGGCCGGCGTCGACGTCGTGCGCGGCAACGAGGGCGGCGATCCGAGCGCCGTCGTGTTCGACGCGATCGAGCGGGCGACGGCCCGCCACGACGACCTCGTGCTGGCCGACACCGCCGGGCGCCTGCACACCAAGACCAACCTGATGGAGGAGCTGCGCAAGGTCCGCCGGGTCGCCGAGAAGGGCGCCGGTCGCGTCACCGAGGTCCTCCTCGTGATCGACGCCACCACGGGCCAGAACGGCCTCGCCCAGGCCCGTGAGTTCGGCGACGTCTCGCAGGTCACCGGCGTGGTGCTGACCAAGCTCGACGGCTCGGCCAAGGGCGGGATCGTGTTCGCCGTCGAGACCGAGCTCGGCATCCCGGTCAAGCTGGTCGGGATCGGCGAGACGATCGGCGACCTCGTGCCGTTCGACCCCGACGAGTTCGTCGACGCGTTGTTCTGACGGTTTCGGTCCGTTCGTCGTCGGGCAGCCGCGTCGGCATGCCCACCGATGACGAGCTGCAAGAGCCCGATCCGATCGACGAGGAGGCCGCCGAGATCGACCCCCGCTCGACCGAGGCACCCGAGCAGATCGAGGAGCTCAAGGAGGACGCCGAGGCGCTCGGCCGCGACGTCAAGGATCCGCCCGCCTGACCCACGTCAGCCCGCCCAGCACGGCCTCAGGTGGGCGAGCGCCGCTGCGAAGCGGCGGCGGCGAGCCCGGAAGGTGAGGCGAGCAGCTTGCCTGCGAGCCGAACCCGAGCATGGAGGTGGGCGTCAATGTGCACGCCCTGGCGCTCGGCCAGCAGGACGGTCGCGACGACCGTGCCGAGCGCGGTCGAGCGCGCCGCCGCCGATGAGGGTCCAGCGGGCGCCCCACTGCTCGGCGATCCAGCCCAGCAGCGGGGCACCGACTGGCGTGCCCCCCATGAAGATGCACATGTACAACGCCATCACCCGGCCGCGCATCTCGGCGCTGACGCTCATCTGCACGAAGGCGTTGGCCGTGGCGATCATCAACAGCGCCGTCACCCCGCACAGCGGCAGCAGCAGGGCGAACGTCAGGTACGTCGGCGCCAGCCCAGCGATCATCTCGACGATCCCGAAGGCGACCGCACACGCCACGATCACGGTTTGGCGCGGCGTCCGCCGCCGGGCCGCCACCAGCGAACCGGCGAGCGAGCCGACGGCCAGGATCGAGCCCAGCAATCCGTACTCACCGGCGCCCTTGCCAAAGACCTCGGTGGCCATCAGCGCCGTCGTCATCTGGAAGTTCAACCCGAACGTCCCGACGCAGAACACGATCGCCAGGATCAGCATGATGTCGGGCCGTGACCGGACGTAGCGCACGCCGTCGCGCACCTGGCGCTTGGCCCGGGGGAGCGGCGCCGTCGGGCGCAGGTCGGCGTCGCGCATCAGCATCAGCGAGATCACGACGGCGCCGTAGCTGACGCCGTTGAGCAGGATCACCCAGCCCGTCGCCGCCACGCCCGAGCCCATCAGGGCGATCAGCGCGCCGGCGAGCGCCGGGCCGATCATGCGGGCGAGGTTGAACGACGCCGAGTTGAGCCCGACGGCGTTGGCCAGATGCTCGTTGGGGACCATCTCGTTGACGAACGCCTGGCGGGCCGGGACGTCGAGGGCGGCAGCGGTGCCGAACAGGAACGTCAGGACGTAGATATGCCAGACGGTGATCGTCTCGGTCACGGCCAGCACGCCCATCACGAGCGCGGTGATGCCCATCACGGACTGGGTCCAGTTGAGCACCGTCTTCTTGGCGTAGCGGTCGGCGAGCACGCCGGCGAACGGCGAGAACAGCAGGATCGGCAGGAACTGCAGCCCGGTGGTGATGCCGAGGGCGCCGGCGCTCCCGGTCAGCGCCAGCACCAGCCAGTCCTGGGCGACGCGCTGCAGCCAGGTGCCGATGTTCGACAGGAACGATCCGCCGGCGAACAGACGGTAGTTGCGGAACCGCAGAGCGGCGAACGTACGGGTCATGACGTGGCGAGCGCCTCGAGGATCGGTGCCGCCTTGCGCAGCGTGGCGACGTCGTCAGGATCGAGGTCGCCGATGCGGCGGGCCAGCCAGGCGTCGCGCCGGCGGCGGTCGGCCTCGATCACGGTTCGGGCCCGGTGGGTGAGCTCGACTACCACTTGGCGCCCGTCGGACGCGCTGGGCCGGCGGGTGACCAGGCCGAGCTCCTCCAGCGAGGCGACGGTGCGGGTCATCGACGGCGGCTTGACGTTCTCGTGGAGGGCGATCTCGCCCACTGGGAGCGAGCCATAGCGGCTCAGCGTGCCGAGCACCGACAGCTGGTTGAACGTGAGGTCGTCTCCCGCCCGCTCGACGCGCAGCCGGCGGGACAGTCGAGCAATGCCGATGCGCAGGCTGGCGGCGAGGTCGGCGGTCTTCGCATCGGTCACGATCCTTAACATAGCTACTTAGCATTGCGAAGTAAAGATCCGGAACGCGCGGCCGGTAGCGTCCGACGTGCATGTTCGACACCCTCTCCACCCGCCTCGAGGGCATCGTCAAGCGGATCCGCGGCAAGGGACGCCTGACCGAGGCCGACGTCGACGAGATCCTGCGTGAGATCCGCATCGCCCTGCTCGAGGCCGACGTCAACGTCGGCGTCGCCCGCGACGTCGTCGCCCACATCCGCGAGCAGGCGATCGGCGCCACCCGCTCCCAGGCTCTCGACCCGAGCCAGCAGGTCGTCAAGATCGTCAACGCTGAGCTGACGCGGATCCTCGGCGGCGAGACGCTGAAGATCACCTACTCCGGTCGTCCTCCGACGGTGGTGCTGATGGCCGGTCTCCAAGGCTCGGGCAAGACCACGAGCGCGGCCAAGCTGGCCCGCTGGTTCAAGGCCCAGGGACGCCACCCGCTGATGGTCGGCGCCGACCTCCAGCGTCCGGCCGCCGTCGAGCAGCTGCGCACGCTCGGGCGCCAGATCGACGTGCCCGTGTTCTCCGAGCCCGGCGATCCCGTGATGACGGCGGCGAAGGGGCTCCAGGAGGCCCGCCGCCTCGGCCGCGACGTGCTCATCGTCGACACCGCCGGGCGCCTCGCGATCGACGGCGAGATGATGGAGCAGGTGCGGATGATCGCCGGTGTGGTCGCTCCGCACTACACGTTTCTCGTCGTCGACGCGATGACCGGTCAGGACGCCGTCGGCGTGGCCAAGGCGTTCAACGACACGCTCTCGCTCGACGGCGTGATCCTGTCGAAGCTCGATGGCGACGCCCGCGGCGGCGCCGCGCTGTCCGTCAAGGAGGTCATCGGCAAGCCGATCGCCTTCGCCTCGACGGGGGAGAAGCTCGACGCCTTCGAGCAGTTCCATCCGGACCGGATGGCGGGGCGGATCCTCGGCATGGGCGACGTGCTGACGCTGATCGAGCAGGCCGAGCAGGCCTTCGAGAAGGATCAGGCCGAGGAGGCCGCGGCGAAGTTGATGGAGGGTCAGTTCACCCTCGACGACTTCCTCGAGCAGATGCAGCAACTGAAGAAGATGGGCCCGCTCGGCAACCTGCTCGGGATGATGCCCGGCATGCCGAAGGAGCTGAAGGGCGCCCAGATCGGCGACGACGAGCTCAAGCCCGTGGAGGCGATCATCCGCTCGATGACGCTCGAGGAGCGGGCGATGCCCCAGATCATCAACGGCTCCCGCCGCACCCGCATCGCCAACGGCTCAGGTACGTCGCCGTCCGACGTCAACCGCCTCGTCAAGCAGTTCGCCGAAATGCAGAAGATGATGAAGCGCTTCGGCATGGCCGGGCTGGGCAAGGGCAAGAAGGGCCGCAAGGGCCGCGGGGGGATGCCCGGCCTGCCGCCCGGCGGGTTCCCCGACCTCGCCGAGCTCACCGGCGGCGGCCTGCCGGGCCTCCCGTCACGCTGACACCCCCTCGGTACGATCGCGCGATGCGCACCGTCGTGCTGGGGCAGGACCCGGAGATGGATGCGTGGATCGCGCGCCGCCGCGCCTTGGACCAGGACCGCCTCGACGAGGTGTGGGACGGGGAGTACCACGTGGCCGCGGCACCGAACTTCGGGCACAGCATCGTCGTCGTCGAGCTCGGTGCTGAGCTACGACGCCTCGCTCGACCGCTCGGGCTGTTCGTCGGCGGTGAGTTCAACCTTGGCCGACACAAAGACAACTTCCGAGTGCCCGACCTTGGCGTGCGTCGCGAGGCGACCATGCTCGACTGGGAGGCGACGGCGGCGATGGTCGTCGAGGTTGTGTCACCCGACGACGAGTCGTGGCTGAAGTTCGACCACTACGCCGCCCACGGTGTCGACGAGGTGCTGATCGCCGACCCGCGGGACCGCAGCCTGCACCTGTTCGTACTCGTCGCCGGCGCCTACCAGCCATCGGACGCCAGCCCGCTGCTCGGCGTGACCGTGGCGCAGCTCCACGCCGCGGTCCGCTGGCCGGAGTGAGCGGACCTGCCCCCGGCTAACCTTTCCCGGTCCTCGCACCCGAAAGGTCCTTCTCCATGGCAGTGAAGCTGCGTCTCACCCGCGTCGGCAAGACCAAGCAGCCGCAGTACCGCATCGTCGCCGCCGACTCTCGCTCGCCTCGTGACGGCCGATTCATCGAGATCCTCGGCCACTACAACCCGCGCACTGACCCGTCGACGCTCACGGTCGACAACGGCAAGGTCGTGAAGTGGCTGGAGCAGGGCGCCCAGCCCACCGACCGGGTGCGCAAGTTGCTGGAGATCTCCGGCGCCCTCGCCGAGTTCGGCGTCGCCAAGCACTCCAAGGCCGTCTCGTCATGACGGCTGACGGCGACGCCGCCAACGCGGCGGCCGCCCCGACCGCCGTCGCCGTGCTCGCTCACATCGTCACGTCGATCGTGGACGACCCCGACGCCGTCAAAGTCGAGACCTCCGCGAGCCGCGGCCGGGTGCGCCTCGACGTCCGGGTCGGTCCCGGCGACCTCGGCCGGGTGATCGGACGGCGCGGACGCACCGCCCAGAGCATCCGCACCGTGGTACGGGCGGCGGCGGCGCGCGACGAGACCGACGTCGACATCGAGTTCGTGGACGATTGAACACGTTGCTCGGGCTCGGCTCGCAGCCAAGCTGCTCGCCTCGCCTCCGAGCTCGCCGCCGCCGCTGCGCAGCGGCGCTCGCCCCCCTTGAGGTGGCGGTCAGTTCACTCGGGCTCGGCTCGCAGCCAAGCTGCTCGCCTCGCCTCCGAGCTCGCCGCCGCCGCTGCGCAGCGGCGCTCGCCCCCCTTGAGGTGGCGGTCAGTTCACTCGGGCTCGGCTCGCAGCCAAGCTGCTCGCCTCGCCTCCGAGCTCGCCGCCGCCGCTGCGCAGCGGCGCTCGCCCCCCTTGAGGTGGCGGTCAGTTCACTCGGGCTCGGCTCGCAGCCAAGCTGCTCGCCTCGCCTCCGAGCTCGCCGCCGCCGCTGCGCAGCGGCGCTCGCCCCCCTTGAGGTGGCGGTCAGTTCACTCGGGCTCGGCTCGCAGCCAAGCTGCTCGCCTCGCCTCCGAGCTCGCCGCCGCCGCTGCGCAGCGGCGCTCGCCCCCGCTCCGGTGTGATGTCGCCGCCCGACGGCCTGCTCGAGATCGGACACCTCCGCCGTGCCCACGGCGTGCGCGGCCAGCTCAACGTGCAGCTGGCCACCGATCGCCCCGAGCGCCTGGCCGAGGGTGCCCGCTGGTACGCCCGTGGCACGTGGTTGACCGTGGTGGCCGCCGCGCCCCACCAGGACCGCTGGCTCGTCACGTTCGAGGAGATCGACGACCGGGCGACAGCCCAGCGCTTCACCAACGCTGTCGCCTACGCCGAGCCGCTCGACGACGCCGGCGAGCTGTGGGTCCACGAGCTGATCGGCGCGCCGGTGGTCGACGTGGACGGCACGCCACGGGGCACCTGCGTCGCCGTGATCGAGAACCCGGCCGCCGACCTGCTGGAGCTCGACTCCGGGGCGCTGGTGCCAGTGGTGTTCGTCACCGAGCACACGCCGTCAGGGATCGTGATCGACCCGCCGGCCGGATTGTTCGAGCTGTGACCGTGCGGATCGACGTGTTCACGATCTTCCCGGAGGTGGTCGACGCGTGCTGCTCGGCGAGCCTGCTCGGCAAGGCCCGTTCGGCCGGCCTGCTCGACGTCCGCTTCCACGACCCGCGGGACTACACGACCGACGTCCATCGAACCGTCGACGACGCCCCGTTCGGTGGCGGGCCCGGGATGCTGATGCGGCCTGACCCGATCTTCGCCGCCGTCGAGGCCGCCGACCCGCCGCGCCCCCTGTTGCTGCTCGGACCTGGGGGGCGGCGCTTCGACCAGCGGCTCGCCTCCGAGCTGGCCACGGGCGGCAGGTTCAGCCTCCTGTGCGGGCGTTACGAGGGCGTTGACCACCGCATCCGCGAGCACCTCGTCGACGACGAGCTCAGCGTCGGCGACGTCGTGCTGTCCGGTGGCGAAATCGCTGCATGCCTGGTGATCGAGGCGGTCGCCCGACTCGTGCCCGGCGTCATGGGCAACGACGCCAGCCCGGTCAGCGAGAGCTTCGGCGAGCGGGGGTTGCTGGAGGAGCCACAGTTCACCCGTCCGGCGACCTTCCGAGGATGGGATGTCCCCGAGGTGTTGCGCAGCGGCGACCACGGTCGCATCGCGCGCTGGCGTCACGCCCAGGCGCTGCACCGCACGATCGCCCGCCGCCCCGACCTGATCGCCGCCCGCGGCGGTCTGACGGCCGAGGAGGAGCGGTTGTTGGAAGAGTTCCCGCCGCTCCCGTATCCTTGATCAGCCCGACGAGCCCTCTTCGGAGCTGACCCTGGGAACGCCGCCATGAACGTCACCGACCTCATCGACAACGACTCGCTGCGCCACGACATCCCGGACTTCGCGCCTGGAGACGAGGTCAAGGTCCACGTCCGCGTCGTCGAGGGGAACAAGGAGCGGGTTCAGGTCTTCCAGGGCTACGTCATCGGGCGCCAGGGTGGCGGGCTGCAGGAGACCTACACGGTCCGCAAGCTGAGCTACGGCGTCGGCGTCGAGCGGACGTTCCCGCTGCACACGCCGACCGTGACGAAGATCGAGGTGGTCAAGCGCGGCGACGTCCGCCGGGCCAAGCTGTACTACCTCCGCGGCCGCACCGGGAAGTCGGCGAGGATCCGCGAGAAGCGCACGTACTGACTCGGGCCCGGCTCGCAGCAAGCTGCGCACATCGCCAGCGGCGCTCGCCCCCCTCACGTGGCGGGGAGCTCGACCCGGTCGGTCTCGCCGGGCACAGGCGGGATGCGCCCCGCCGCCCAGTCGCCTTTGGCCTGCTCGATGCGCGCCTCACTCGACGCGACGAAGTTCCACCAGATGTAGCGACGACCGAGTGGCGCGCCGCCGAACGTCACGACGCGGGCCGGCGAGATCGCCCGCACGATCGCGTCTCCGGCGGCGGCGACGGCGAGGTGGCGGGGCGGGACCGCCTCGCCGGCGATCTCGACGTCGCCCTCGATCACCAGCACGGCCCGCTCGTCGTGCTCGGCAGGGAGGGCGAACCGCGTGCCGGCGGCGAGCTGCACGTCGGCGTGGAACAGGGGTGATGCGCCGGCGATTGGCGAGGCCGCGCCGAAGCCGGTGCCGACGAGCAGGCGCACCGCCACCCCGCCGTCGCTCACAGCAGGAAGCTCGGCGGCGTCGGCGTGCTCGAACGACGGCGTCACCTCGTCGGCCTCGTCGGGCAGCGCCACCCAGGTTTGGAGGCCGGCGAGCGTGGATGCCACCGCCCGGGCGTCGTCCGGGGAGCGCTCGGAGTGGGCGACACCCGCGCCGGCGGTCATCCAGTTGACCCCACCGGGCTCGATGCGCTGGACGACGCCGGTGGAGTCCCGGTGCACGAGGGCCCCGTCGAAGAGGTAGGTCACCGTCGCCAGGCCGACATGCGGATGTGGCGGGACGTCGGCGCCGCGCCCCGGCGCGAGGTCCTCCGGCCCCATCAGGTCGGCGAAGATGAACGGTCCGACCATCCGCCGGGCGTGGAACGGCAACAGCCGATCGACCTGACTCGCGCCGACCTGTCGCTGGCGCGGGGCGATGATCCGTTCGAGACCCACGACGGCCAGTCTGCCGCGCTCGCTCGCTATCGTCGTCGGCCTCGGGCACCCGTGTGCTCCTCCAGTTCGTCACGCGAAGGAGGCGCACGATGCGTTCGAACCTCGACACCGGGCGATGGGGTGAGCGGCTCGCCGCCGACTGGTACCGCCACCGCGGCTACGACGTCCTCGCACGCAACTGGCGCTGCCCGATCGGCGAGATCGACCTGATCGCGCGGCGCGGGCGCGTCGTCGTGATCGGTGAGGTCAAGGCCCGGCGCAGCGACGAATTCGGTCCCGCTGCGGCAGCGGTGGGGCCAGCGAAGCAACGGCGGTTGCGGCGCCTCGCCGCGGAGTGGCTGGCGATCACCGGCGTGCGTGGCGTGGAGGTCCGCTTCGACGTCGTGGCGATCACCGGCGACCGCATCGACGTGATCGCTGGCGCGTTCTGAACTCAGCCCAGCAGCGCCCAGCCGACGAGGACGAGGACGGCGGCGATCGCCGCGGCGACGAGGGCATAGTCCGTGGGGCGGGCCTTGAACTTCCGGTAGGGATTGAAGCCCACAGGCGTCAGTATCGTCCGCCCATGAGCTTCGAGACCCTGCTGGTCGATCGCGCCGACGGGATCGTCACGATCACGATGAACCGGCCGGAGAAGAAGAACGCCGCCAACGGCGTGATGTGGGGTGAGCTGCTGGAGAACTTCCGTGAGATCGCCGCCAGCCCGACCGACCGGGTCGTCGTGCTCACCGGGGCCGGCGGCGCCTTCTGCTCGGGGGCCGACGTGTCAGGCATGGGCGGCGGCGACGTCCACCCGCTCGCCAGCATGCGCCACATCGCCGACATCGCCCTCGCCCTCTACCGCATCCCCCAGCCGACGATCGCCAAGGTGCGCGGCGTCGCCACCGGCGCGGGGATGAACATGGCGTTGCTGTGCGACCTCGTCGTCGCCAGCGACACCGCCCGGTTCTCGGAGATCTTCGCCCGCCGCGGGCTGACGATCGACTTCGGCGGCTCGTGGGCGCTGCCTCGCCGAGTCGGCATGCACCGGGCCAAGGAGCTGACCCTGCTCGCCGACATCATCGACGCCGCCGAGGCCGACCGCATCGGGCTGGTCAACCGCGTCGTGCCCGACGGCGAGCTCGACAAGGTCGTCGACGATCTCGCCGCCCGTCTCGCCGCCGGACCCCCAGTCGCGCTCGCCCAGGCCAAGCGGCTGCTGAACAACGCCGTGGGCATCACGCTCGAGCAGGCGCTGGACGAGGAGGGGGCGGCGCAGACGATCAACTTCTCGACCCAGGACACGGCCGAGGCGGTGCGCGCGTTCATGGAGAAGCGCGACCCGACGTTCGAGGGTCGGTAGCAGCGCCGGATCCCACCCGGCGGCTGCAAGACTCCAGCCATGGCCGTCACGACCGGGTTCAACCACGTCGCCACGATCACGCCGGACCTCGACCGGACCAAGCAGTTCTACGCCGACGCCTTCGACGCCGAGACAGTGTGGGAGATGGCCGCCGAGCCGGACCACCCGCGGATGGCGGTCATCGACCTCGGCGGGGCGATGCTCAACGTGTTCGAGGCGTCGGCGTCGGAGATCATCGGCGATCGCCACAAGATGGGCGGGCGGGGACCGATCGACCACTTCGCGATCGCCGTCGACTCCCTGGCGTCGTTGGAGGCGCTGCGCGACAAGCTCGTCGCCGCCGGCGCGGAGATCGGCGAGATCCAGCGCCTCGGCCCCGTGTGGTCGCTGTTCTTCCGTGACCCTGACGGCATGGAGCTCGAGGTCTGCGCCCACGCCGAACGGTGACGATGCAGTGACCAGTCGCGGCACGGGCAGTCGCGTACCCTGACGCGGTGCCCCGCTGGCCCCGCTGTCTCACCTCGCACCGGCGCCGCACCGCCGCCCTCGTGCTTGTCGGTATCGGCGTGCTCGCCGTGCCGACCGGTCGGGCGAGCGCCCAGGATGCGCCGGCGCCGCCGACGACCGTGGCTCCGCCACCTTCGACGCCGGTGCAGGCTGCGAGCGGCGCCCCGGCGTCGTCGGGCCGGCAGTGGCTGGTGCCGGTGCCCGAAGGGTGCACGGTTCCCGCCCTGCCCGACGTCGTGTTCGTCGGCACGCTCCTCGCCAAGGGCACGCCGGCGGGCCTCGCCGACACGGCGGACAACCAGACGGCACGGTTCCGACTCGACCAGGTCCGCGCCGGCGCGGTGGATCGGTTCACGTACAACGGCGTCATCGACGTCCGCTACGGGCCGGACGCCAGGGATCTCGAGAAGGGCGAGCAGTACCTGGTCGGGGCGAGCGTCGACGCCGAGGCCGGCGTGCTCGCGTCGAAGGTGCGCGAACCCGAGCCCCCATTCGGCGGCGACGACGTCATCGCTGCCGCCCAGCAGAACCTCAAGTGCCCGACGCTCGTCGACCCGGTGCGCACGCTGCACACCGACGGCACCGCTGTCGACGACAGCATCGTCCAACCGTTGCTGTCGGCGAAGGGCAGGCTGCTGCGGGCGATCCTGCTACCGCTGCTGGTCGTCTTCGGGCTCGTCTTCGCCATGGCGATGCTGCGCTGGCTGCTGACCGGTGCCGGCAAGGGCGTGGCCTCGATCGTGCGCACGGCGGGCGAACCCCGCGAGGTGCGGGCGGCGATGCGCAGCCGCCCCAACGTCGCCCCCGACCTCGAGGACGCCGAACGCCGCTGATCATGCTCGGGCTCAGCATGCAGCCAAGCTGCCCGCCTTGCATCCATGCTCGCCGCCGCCGCTCCGCAGCGGCGCTCGCCCCCCTCAAGGTGTGGCTCGCGCTACCTGGGTGATGGCCGCGGGCCAGTCCGGGAGGTCGATCTGGTCAGCGGGGGCGTCGACACGGCAGCGCACGAGCACGCCACCAGCGATCGGCTCGTCGAGCAGCCGACCGAGGGCGAACCCGTAGGCCGCGAGCTGGTGGCGGTAGCGGGCGACGCGGGCCTCCTGGTCGGCACCGGGCTGCCACTGGTCGGTCTTGTAGTCGACGATCACCAGCCCGCCCGGCGTGCGCACGAGCAGGTCGATGTAGCCCTCGAGGACTTGGTCGCCGAGCTCGGCGACGACAAACAGCTCACGCCAGTGCTCTGCTTGCTCTGCCCCGCCGGCAGCGGCGGCGACGATCGGGGCGGCGAGGGCGGAGCGGCACAGCGCGGCGACCCGCGGTTCGAGGCCGAAGATGCCCTCCGACGCGCACTGGGCGGCGGCGAGCACGTCGATGTCGGCGCCGGTGGCGAGGTCGGCGTCCTGGAGCACGGCGTGCACCGCCCGCCCGACCGCGGTGCCGTAGCGGCCCCGTTGCCACGGCGGCTGGTCGAGGTCGACGCCGTCCTTGGCCAGCCCGGGGTCCGTGGCGGCGTCGTCGTCGCCGGCCGCCGACAGGGCCACGGCGAGGCCGGTGGCGCTGGTGGCCGAGCGCACGTAGCCGGCGGCCATCGCCCGGTCGCGCTCGGCCCGCCACTCGACGGGGTCGGCCCACGGCAGCTCCAGCGGCTCACCGGTCGGGCGCGGTCGGACCGATGCCGGCTCGTCGAGGGGGACGGCGCCGTGCCCGGCACCACCGGCGTTGGCCAGGACGTGGGCGCTCGGGCTGTTGGCGATCACCGCGTTGGGTCGCAGCGGCTTGCGGTGCAACGACACGACGAGGTGGTCGACGGCGCGTGTGCAGGCGACGTAGAGGAGGCGGCGGCGCTCGGCGTCGCCCATCTGCTCGTCGACCGGCCGGAACTCCTCGAACAGCTCGTTGCCCTTGCCGGTGAGCGTCCACCCCCCAGCGGGCAGCCAGACCACGCTCGTGCCGCCCCGGCGCTGGACCTCGGTGGTCATCCCGCTGAGCACGGTGATCGGGAACTCCAAGCCCTTCGCCGCGTGCACCGTCATCACCCGCACCGCGTCGTGGTCGCGCTCGGGCAGGATCGTGTCGCTGGCCCGGCCCTCCTGGGCCTGGTAGGCGGCCCAGCGCAGGTAGCGGCGCACACCGCGGCCACCGGCGTCGGTCCACGCTCTGGCCTGGTCGACGACGTAGCGGATCCGCCGCCACACGTCGCGGGCGTCAGGGGCGGCGAGCGCGGTCTCCAGCACCCGCCGCTCGACGACGATGCGGTCGAGCAGGGCGGCGGGCGAGGACGTGCCGATGTCGTCGGCGACCGAGCGGACGTGGGCGATAGCGGCGGCGACCGGGTGCCCGCGGCCGTCGTGCGGCGGGGCGGCGAGGATGTCGAAGTGTCCGCCGGCCTCGCGCCACTCGACCAGTTCGACGTCGCTGCAGCCGTACAGCGGTGACCGCAGGGCAGCGACCAGCGCCAGCGCGTCCGAGGGGTCGGCGGCGGCGCGCAGGGCGATCATCACGTCGCGCACCTCCGGGGCCAGGTAGACGACGGCGGCGTTCTCCGCCCGGTACGGGATCGCCAGGTCGGCGAGCGCCGCCTCGAGCATCGGAAGCGACGTGCGCGCCGGCAGCAGCACGGCGATGTCACCGGGCTGGCACGGGCGCAGGCCACCGTCACCGTTGCCGACCGCCCAGCCCTCACGCAGCGCCGTCGCCACGGCCGCGGCGACCGCCGCTGCCTCCCGCCAGCGCAGGTCGTCGGCCCGCAGCTCCTCACCGTCGACAGGCTCGACAGGATCGGGGGCGAGGACGCGCACCGTGCCATGGCCGCGGGGCGCCGGCCGGCAGGCGTCGAGTGCTCCGTACGCCGGCTGCACGTCGTGCTGGGCCTCGATCGCCGCCCCGAACACGCCGTTCACCCAGCCGATGACCGCGTCGGTGGAGCGGAAGTTGGCCGACAGCACGGCCCCGTCGGCGCCGATCTGGCCGGCGGCGCGGAGGTAGGTGGCGATGTCGGCGCGGCGGAATCGGTAGATCGACTGCTTCGGGTCGCCGACGACGAACAACCGCCCCGGCAGCGGCCGCAGCCCCGAGATGTCGTCGGATGGCTGGCCGGCAGGGTCGGCGGTGAGGCGGACAGCGATCTCCAGCTGGATCGGGTCGGTGTCCTGGAACTCGTCGAGCAGAAGCCGCTGGTAGCGATCGTGGAGCAGCCGCCGGGCGCCCTCGTTGCTTGCGAGCAGACGGCGGGCCAGCACGAGCAGGTCGTGGAACTCCAACGTCCCCGCCTCCGCTCGGGCACGGGCGCCGTCGAGCACGAACCGCCCACAGATCGCCCCGACGACCCGCCCGCGGTACCGGCGCCAGTCGCCCAGCTCGGCGTCAATCGCCGTGACGATCCCGGCCGCCTCGGCGCGCAGCGCGTCGAGGTCGTCGCATCGAGCGCCCCACTTCCTGCGATCGCCGCGGCGGCTGGCGCGGCCGACGTGCTCGCGCAGCGCCTCCAGCGCGGCGAGGTGGGAGCCGAGCCCGACAGCGTGGCTCACGTCGGCCGCGCATCGGGCGACGTCGGCGAGGATCTCCTCCTGGGTGTCGCCCGGTGGAGCGCTCGTGGCGGCGAGGGCGTCCGCACGGCCGAGCACCGGCGGGTGCGGCGACGGCCGGGTCGGCGGGTCGAGGTCGACGCGGCGCTCGACGAGGTCCCAGTTGGCTTGGAAGTCTTCGACGACCCGACGCAGGCCGCGCGACCCGCCGAAGCCGCCCCACCCGATCAGTTGCACGAGCTCGGCCGCCGGCAGCCCGGGGGCGACTACGGCGGCGGCGTCGTCCAGGACGCAGTCGAGGAGGTCGTCCCAGCGCTCGTCGAGGGCGAGCTGGCTCTCCAACTCGTCGAGGACGGTGAACCCCGGCGGCAGGTCCGCCTCCACCGGAAACTCGAACAGGATGCGCCGAGCGAACGCGTGCAGCGTGCCGATCGGGGCGTGGTCGAGCCCGTCGAGGGCGACCTGGCGCCGTGCGCTGACCGGTTCCTCGCTGAGCCGTTGGCGAACGCGGTGGCGCAGCTCGGCGGCGGCCTTCTCGGTGAAGGTGATCGCGGCGATCGCGTTGATCGGCACGCCGTCGTCGACGAGGGTGAGGATGCGCCCGACCAGCGCGGTGGTCTTGCCGGCACCAGCGCCCGCCTCGACAAACAGGGTCGTGCCGATGTCGGTGCGAATCCGCTCGCGGGCGAGGTGGTCGGGCGGGGCTGGCTCCTGGTCGAGCCCGTCGAGCAGCGACAGCTGGACGCTCACGGCTCCTCCCCGCCCCGATCTGGGCGGGCTCCGTGACGACAGTTGTCACGCTGCCCGCCCAGAACGGCAGATGTCACGCTGCCCGCCCAGATCGACGGGCCGCTCACGGCCGGACCTCGTCGTCCTCGTCGGCGAACCAGCGGGCGAGGGCGGGGTCGTGGCGCTTGCGCTCCCACTCGCCCCAGCCCGCGGCGGTGCCGAGTCCGTCGGGCTCGCAGTACCAGCAGGGGACGAACAGCCGGAATCCGGGCCGGGCCGGGAGGGCCGGGAACACGCCACCCTCGATCCCGGCGACGACCCCGGCGAGTGACTCGCCGACGCGCTTCCACACCTCGTCGTCGAACACCACCGACGTCCGCCCGAACGGGCGGAAGAACGTGTACCCGACCTCGACCGCGGCGTCCGGGCGGTGCAACGCCTGGCGTGCCGCGGCGGCGTACACGGGGAGCTGGAAGTGGGTGGCGCCGAGCGTCGGGTCGTCGGCGCAGAGTGCGTCGAGCCCGTTGGCCTTGCCGGTCTTGTGATCGGTGACCACGAGGCGCCCGTCGTCGAGCTCGTCGACCCGGTCGATCTGGCCGCGGAAGCCGATCGTCCGCCCGTCGGGCAGCGCCAGTGGCACCGGGGGCTCTCCGAACGCCAGCTCCGAGGCCACGATCCGCCCGCCCTGCCACCGCTCGTTCTCGAAGTCGAGCCACCGCTGCAACGTGGCGTCGAGATCGGCCCGCTCGTTGGCCCAGAACGCGGCCCGCCCGGTGCGGCCGCGGTGCTCGAGGTCGGCGGCGACCTCGGCGCCGGCGGCGCGCAGGAACGCACGGTGCTCCTCGCCCCACGGGCCGGGCGGCGGCACCTCGCCGGCCAGCACGGCCTGGTGCAGCCGGTCGATCGCGGCGTGCAGTGCGGCGCCCCGATCGAGCGGGCTCAGCGTCTCGATCGTCTCCGGGTCCTCGACGCGCCGGACGCCGAGCACGAACTGCACGAAGTAGGCGTGCGGGCAGGCCGGCCACGCCTCCAGCTGGGTCGGCGACACAACGTCGGGGAGCCGACCGAGGCGGTGCCCGATGAGGTTGCCGTCGTAGATGGTGAACGTCGGCCCGGCGCGGGCGTCACGCATGGCGATCGCCCGACACAGCACCTCGTCACCACGCGCGACGTCGAGGGTGCGCACGTCCTCGCCGGCACGCGCCCGCACCCACAGATCGCGCAGCCGGTGCTCGTCGGCGGACACAGGGAAGGTGGTCTCGGCGAGACCGTGGGCGTGCGAGTCGACTACCCGCGCGGTGGCGCCGAGGGCGGTGAGCCAGCGAGTGGGTTGGCGGGCGGCGGTGGCCCGGAGGTCGCCACGCGGCACTATGACGAGGGCGCGCGGTGTGGTCGTGGTGGCGGCGAGGAACTGGCGGTGGACCAGCCCGGTGAGGTGGTCGGACGCGGCGAGGCCGGCAGCTCGCCGCTCGTGGTCGCCGAGCAGTGGATCGATCACCGGCGGCGGCGGGACCAGCCCGTCGGCGGCACCCACCACGACGACGGCGTCGACATCGAGGCCGGCGGCACCCGCCAGCGTGCTGACGTGGACGCCGTCGCCAAGCTTGCCGTGACGGCCAGGCGTGACATCCAACTCGGCGAGGAACGTGGTCCGGAACTCCTCGCGAGTGACCGGTGGCCCGAGACGATCGAGGTGCTGCAGGCGATCGAGCACGCGCGTGGTCTCCGCCCACGCCTGGCCCTCGGCACCGTCGATGCGGTCGAGCCTGCCCGGCCCGAACCAGCGCTCGAGCATCGCCAGCGACCACGCCCGCCACTCGGACCAGGCGCGGGTGGCCGCGGGGTCGCCCAACTCCGCGCGCAGCTCCACCACGAACGCGGCCAGGTCGTCGGCGGCGTCGGCATCGAAGTGCCTGAATGGCCGCTCCTCGTCGCTGCGGGCGTCGGCGGCGAAGCGGGCGAGGTGCGGCGCCCAGTCGTCCTCCCGCACGACACCGGCGCGGCGGCTGATCCGCTCCCACCGGGCGGTGGGGACCCGGCGCCCGGCCCGCACCGCCGGGACGTCGGCCAGCAGCGCCATCAGGTCGGCGCGCCGGAGCCCGCGGCGATCGAGACCGAGCAGCTCGACCAGCACACGCGGGGCCATTCGCTCGCCGACGGTGGTGCCCGGGCGCCCGTTCCACGGGATCCCTGCGGCCTCGAGGTGATGCTCGACCAGGCGGGCGTAGGGCCGATCGGACGGGAACAGGACGGCGACGCGGTCGAACGGGGTGCCGTGGCGGGCGGCGTCGAGCACGGCGCGCACGGCGATGCGGACCTCGTCGTCGGCGTCGGTGGTCGACACGACGGCGAGCCGGTCGCCCGCAGGCGCGGACCGCGGAGGCGGCGCAGACGGGACGGGTCCACCGGCCAGCTCAGCGGCGAGCGTGACCACGTCGGCGTCGGCCGCCTCATCGCCGGTGATCCCGACGATCACCTCGACCTCGCCGCGCTCGGCCAACGCGGCGAGCAGGTCGCGTTCCAGCGGTCGCAGCCGCTGGGGCAGGTGGATCACGAGCCGAGCGAGGCGCGCCGGGAGGGCGGTGGCAGCCCGGGCGATCGCGGCTTCGAGCAGGTCGCCCTCGTCGTACCACTCAGTGCGCAGGGCACGCATGACCTCCGCGGCGACCCGCGCCGGCTCCCCGCCGCGCTCGGTGCGAGCGAGGGCGGTGACCGCGCCGGGCCCGGCGATGCGCAGCTCGCGGTAGAGGTCGCGCAGGGCGACGACCGTGGACGGGTGGTGCCGGACGGTTGCGTAGAGCCCCGGGTGCTCGCGCAGGACCTGCTTGACCGCCACGTCGACGACAGGCGTCGACACCGGGCGCCGCTGCTGGGCGTGCAGCGCCGGGGCGCCGAGCAGCTCGGCGAGGCGGAACATCGTGAGCACGTCGATGGCGGCGAACCCGCCGCGGCGGCCGAGGGCCCGGCGGGCCATCACCCCGGCGGTGTTGGTGGGCACCACGACGGCCACCGCTCGCAGCGGGTCGCCGCGCTGGGCCCGCCGCACCGCCGCGGCGAGGGTATCGAGTGCCGGCTCGCCGTGGGCGGTGGTGGTGACGTGGAGGGCCACGTGACGATGGTACGGAAGGGGTGTCACAACGAGCGCCAACCCCGCTTTGGTCGCGATTTCTCGGTCACTCCCAGGGCGGATCGCGACCAAAGCGCACCGGGCGGCCACGCCTAGGCTGCACCGATGTCTCCGCCCGAGCCGGCCAGCGTGGCGATCGTCGGCGCCGGGCCGACAGCCTCGTCGCTGGTGGAGCGGATCGCCGCCAACCTCCCCGAGCTGCTGGGTGACCGGGCGCTGACGGTGCACCTGATCGACCCCTACCCGGCCGGGCAGGGGAGGGTGTGGCGGCCGGACCTGCCGCACCTGCTGTGGATGAACTCGATGGCCGAGGACGTCACCATCTTCACCGACACCTCGGTGCACATCGCCGGGCCGATCCGACCGGGCCCCACGCTGCTGGAGTGGACGAAGACCGCCGACGATGCCACCCTCGCCGCCGTCACCACGCCAGCCGTCGCCGCCGAGATCCGCACCGTCGAGCCGACGACGTTCCCGAGCCGGCTCGTCCAGTCGGCCTACCTCGAGTGGTTCCGCCGCCAGGTCCTGGCGACGGCGCCGCCGAACCTCGACATCGTCACCCGCCGGGCTCGCGCGGTCGACGTCACCGAGGACGACGACGGTACCCAGCGTGTCTGGCTCGACGAGGACGCCGAGCCACTCACCGTCGAAGCCGTCGTGCTCGCCCTCGGCCACCTCGACGCTTCACCCCGCGACCGCGGGGCGACGCTCGCCTTCGCCGCCGCCCACGACCTCGTCCACGTCCCCGCCGGCCACACCGCCGACCAGGACCTGTCGGTGCTCGAGCCGGGCGCCGACATCATCGCCCTCGGATTCGGGCAGGCGTTCACCGACCTCCTCGCCCTCGTCACCGAGGGTCGCGGCGGGCGCTTCGAGACCGCCGACGACGGGCGCGTCACCTACCACCGGAGCGGCGCCGAGCCGGTGCTCCACGTCGGCTCGCGACGCGGCGTTCCCTACCGGGCCAAGCTCGAGTACCGCCTCGTCGGCCCGCCCGCGCCGATGCCGAGGTTCCTGGACAGCGCCGGCGTCGAGCGCCTGCTCGCCCGTCCCGGGCTGCTGCACTTCCGGCGCGACATCCTGCCCCTCCTGGCCAAGGAGGTCGGGTGGGCGTACTACCACGAGCTGTTCGTCGCCCACGGCGAGCGGACGTCGTGCGACTGGGAGGCGTTCGCCGATCGATACGCGGCGGCGACGTCGGAGGACGAGCTGGCCGCCGTGATCGAGGCGGCCGTGCCCGACGCCGCCGACCGCTTCTCGATCGCCGCCCTCGACCGCCCGCTGGCCGGGCTGCGCTTCGACTCGGCCGACGCGCTCCACCGCCACGTCGCCGCCCACATCGTCGCCGACGTCGCCCGCCGCACCGACCCCTCCTTCAGCGCCGACCTCGGCGCCTTCCTCGGGCTCTTGTGGACGATGCCGACGGTGGGGCGGATCGGCGTGTCTGGCCGGGTCGAGCCGCGGTCGAGGATGATCGAGCTCGGCGCGTGGTGGTTCAGCTTCTTCATGTACTACGCCAGCGGGCCGCCGCCGCCGCGCCTGCGCCAGCTGCTGGCGCTCGCCGACGTCGGGCTGGTGCGCTTCATCGGGGCGGGCACCACGGTCGAGGCCGACGAGTCGCGGCGATGCTTCGTCGCCCACAGCACCAGCCACGACGATGTCGTCGTCGCCCGCGCCTACGTCGACGCCCGCATCGCCCCAGCCTCGGTGAGCCGTACGACCGACACCATGCTCGCCCGCCTCCACCGCCGCGGCGACGTCACCGAAGAGGTCGTCGGCGACGGCGACGGGTGGTCGGTGAACACCGGCAAGGTCGTCATCGATCACGACCTGCGGCTCGTGCGCGCCGACGGCTCGGCGGATCGCCGGCGCTTCGGGGTCGGGATGTTCACCAACCGACCCGCCGCCGGCGCGTTCGCCCGGCCCAACACGAACGCCCCGGCGTTCCGCCAGCACGACACCCTCGCTCGCAGCTTGCTCCGGACCGCGGCGGCGATGGCGGACGAGCGGGCAGCGCGGGTCGTCTCGCCGTGAGCGAGCGAGTCTTCGAGCGAGCCATCAAGCACGGTCTTTCGCTCATTGGTGCCTCAAGATCAGGCGAGCATCGATGACGTCGAACGACGTGACGGTGCACCAATGAGCGACGACGTCCTCGACAACGCCGGGTGGCACGCCCTCACCGGTCCCCACGCCGAGTTCGCCGAGGGTGGCGGGCGCGCTCGGCGCTACCGATCCGACGTGGCCGTCTTCGATGCTGCCGCCGACGACTCGCCGGAGGCATGGGCCGACGTCGCCCGGTTGGCGACGCGCGACGGGATCGTCGTGCTGTTCCGTGTCGGCGGACTCACCGCACCCGACGGGTGGACGGAGGTGCTCGGCGGCGACGGCTACCAGATGGTGCTCACCGAGCCGCTGGGCTCTGTGCCCGACCTTTCCTCGACCGACCCGGCCACCGGTCACGCCGTCACGATGCGCCCGCTCGACGACACCGACGTCGACGCGATGGTCGCCCTCGTCGCACTGACCGAGCCGGGACCGTTCCGCCGCCGCACGATCGAGCTCGGCGGCTACGTCGGCGTGTTCCACGGCGACGAGCTGGTGGCGATGGCCGGCCAGCGGCTGGCCCCGCCCGGATACCGCGAGGTCAGCGCGGTGTGCACCCACCCCGACGCCCGCCGGCGCGGATACGCCTCGATCGTGTCGGCCGTCGTCGCGCGGGAGATCCTCGGCCAGGGCGAGACACCGTTCCTCCACGTCGCCGTCGACAACACGGCGGCGATCCCGGTGTACGAGCAGCTCGGCTTCACGATCCGCGGGGTCGCCCGCTTCGCCGCCTACCGCATCCCGCAGGGGTCGAGGTCGTGATCGAACCCGCCACCACCGCCGACGCGGCCGGCGCGATCTGTGAGGCGTGGATGCGGGGATCCGCCGTCTGAGCTCACCGTTCGCCGCTTGAAGGCCGCCCGCGCGGTGCTCGCTACCGTGGCGTCGCGAAGGGAGGTGCCATGAGCAGCGTGCCTGCGAGCCGAAGCCGCGACGTCGACGTGGTGGTCGTGGGCTCGGGCGTCGCCGGACTGTCGGCGGCGCTGACCGCCCGCTCCCACGGCGCCGAGCGGGTCCTCGTCGCCGAATCCGAGGGCGTCGTCGGCGGCTCCTCGCGCCTGTCGGGCGGGCTGATCATGGGCGCCGGCACCCGCTATCAGAAGGCCCACGGGATCGAGGACGACGCGGCGTCGCTGTTCCACGACTGCATGCAGCTCAACCGCTGGAACGTCGACGCCGGCGTCGTGCGCCGCTTCTGCGAGCTCGCCGGCGCGACCGTCGAGTGGCTCGGCGACCTCGGGGTCGAGTACCACGACACGCTCGTGTTCGGCGGCGAGGAGAGGCTGCCCCGCGTCCACGTTCCGATCGGCCGTGGCCAGCGGATGATCGACGTGCTCAGCGCCGCCTGCCGCGAGGCCGACGTCGACGTTGCCCTCGGCCAGCGTGTCGACCGCCTGCTCGTCGACGGTGACGCCGTGATGGGCGTCGCTGTCGGCGACGATGAGATCACCGCCGGTGCCGTCGTCATTGCCACCGGCGGGTTCGGCAACAACCCGGAGAAGCTGGCGACCTTCTTCCCGTCGGCCGCCAACACCGCCAACGCGTGGTACATCGGCGCCGAAGGCGCCCGCGGTGACGGCATCGACCTCGGTGCCCAAGTCGGCGCCCAGATCACCGGCCACGACCACGGCCTGCGCCTGCTCCATGCCGGGTTCGACCTGATCTACGAGGCCTACCTGCCCGGCTGGCTCGTGCTCGTCAACCGCGACGGGCGGCGGTTCGTCGACGAGACCGCGCCGTACGGGATCATCGACTCGATCGTGCGCGAGCAGGGCGACCAGGTCTACGTCGTGTTCGACGACGCCGCGCTGCAGGCGGCGACCGCCGGCGGGGTGGCCCGGTACAAGCACGCCATCCCCGGGTCGACGAAGCGCCAGAGCCCGCACTGGAACGCCGACATCGTCGCCGCGATGGTCGACGCCGGGCGTGTCGTGCGGGCCGACACCCTGGAGCAGGTGGCGGCCGGACTCGGCCTCCCGCCGGTCGTGCTGCGGGCGACGATCGACTCCTACAACGCCGCCGTCGCGGCCGGCGAGGACAACGAGTTCCTGAAGGACGCCTCGTTCCTCGAGCCCGTCGCCACGCCGCCGTTCTACGGCTGCGAGCTGCGCCCCTCGACAGTGTGCTCGACGGCGTGCGGGCTGCGTATCGACCCCGAGGCCCGGGTCCTGCGAGAGGACGGCGTGACGATCCCGGGCCTGTTCGCCGCCGGCGAATGCACCGGCAGTGTGGTCGGCGCGCAGTACGTCGGCAGCGGCAACAACTACGCCAACGGCGCCGTGGTCGGCCGGGTCGCCGGCGCCTCGGCCGCCGCCTTCGCCCGAGGAGGAGGGTGATAGCCACGTGCCCGTACGGCACGCTCGGCGGGGACGACGTGCGGGTGGCATTCGCTGACGCCGACGACCGGCGTCCGGAGATCCCGTTGATGTCGATCGGCGAGGCCGCCGACATGGGCCACGCCCCCGACGGCACGCCGCTGATCGACCCGGTGCGGTTCGACTCGGCGGAGTGGCTGCGCAACCCGTACCCATATCTGCGGATCCTGCGCGACCACCACCCGATCTTCCACGACAAGCTGCACAACTGCTACTGGGTGACGCGCTACGAGGACATCGAGGCGTGTTACCTCGACGAGGCCGGGTTCAACACGATCCCCAAGGGCAGCTCGAGCGGCGTGCTCGGCAACACCCAGCTCGAGCTGAGCGGCGTCGAGCACCGCCGCCGTCGCAACATCTTCGGCCGCCACCTCGTCGGGGCCCCGCTGACC
This sequence comes from uncultured Acidimicrobiia bacterium, assembly GCA_963841465.1. Lineage (GTDB taxonomy): Bacteria > Actinomycetota > Acidimicrobiia > Acidimicrobiales > Ilumatobacteraceae > JALZMG01. The sequence goes on from CAWJCQ010000003.1 coordinate 1,239,405, forward strand.
AAGCGGCTGCCGGCGTTGCAGCACATCGCCGAGGAGATGATCGAGGGGTGGTTCGTCGAGGGCGGGTCGGCCGAGCTCGACCCGGCGACCCGTCGCTGGACGATCGAGTTCGGGCGGGCGTTCGCCAACGAGTTCCCGATCCGCGTCGTGTGTCAAGTGCTCGGGTTCCCCGACGACGCCCGCGACCGCTTCTTCTACTGGTACCGCTCGATGATGACCGGGCGCGGCGGCGCCCCGGGCCACGCCGAGGGGCTGGAGGCCCGGCGCCAGCTGGAGGAGTTCGTCAATGGCCTCGTCGACGCCCGCCGCGCCGAGCCGAGCTCGGCGGGCTCGACATCGTCGTCAACAACGCCGGCGTGATCCGGGCGACGTCGCCGACCACCGGCTCGCTGGAGCAGGCCGCGGAGGACTTCTGCTGGATGGTCGACGTCAACCTCGGCGGCACCTACCTCGTCGGGCGGGCGGCGATCCCGCACCTCGTCGCCGCCGGCGGCGGCGACATCGTCAACATCACCACCGACCACATCCACACGTGCGGCTATCCGATCGCCCTCGACCACACCAACGCGCCCGACTGCGGCGTGGGCCGGCACCCCACGCCCCCCGCTCGGCGGGCCCGCGTTCGACGTCTACGACTCGTCGAAGTGGGGGATCAAGGGCCTCACGTTGACGTGGGCCAAGGCGCTCGCGCCACACGGCGTGCGGGTCAACGGGTTCGGGATGGGCGCCACGAACACCCCGATGTACCGCTCCCACCTCGGCGGCAGGCCGGTGCCGCCGACGACGATGGAGCCCGAACAGGTGGGCGCCGTGCTCGTCGACCTGCTCGCCGAGGGACCCGGCGGGCGCACCGGCGACAGCATCGAGCTCTGGGTCGGTCACCCGTGCGTGCTGCCGCCGGTCGGCCTCGACGGCACGCTCATGGCTTCCTCTGTGCGCTGACCACGTCGTGGGTGTCCGCCCCGCAGAGGGCCGTGATGGCGAACTCGACGACCTGATCGCGGTCGAGCGTCGCGCCGTAGCGCAGCCTGTCGGCGCACTCGGCGGCGGCGACTTGTGCCAGTGCACGTGGGCGCGCTCGAACGCTCGAGGCGTTGCGGATCCCGTGGCGTTCGAGGTGACCGAGCACGACCGCAGCCTCATCGAGCCGCCCGGCCCGTGCCCAGCGGATGGCGACGGCCTCCAGGATGCCCCAGGCGCCGCTGTCCTGGATCTCGTGCAGGTAGGCCAACACGTCCCCAACGGTTGACTCGGCGTCGTCACCCTGAGTTCGCAGCGCCCACGCCGCGAGCACCTGACGGGCCACGCCGATGTGGAGCGCGCTGCCCATCGAATCGGCGATCTCCAACGCCCGGCGCAGGTGCCGTTGTGCCTGGTCGCTGCGACGTTCCGACAGGGCTCGAAGGGCCGTGCCGAGCTCACAGCAGTACTCGGCGCCGGGATCGCTGCTGCACAGGGAGAGCTGACGTAACCGCTCGATGTACGGCTCCGACGCCGGTGGGTCGTACATCGCCGCGATGTACGCAGACTCGGCGATCGCCGAGGTGACGAAGGCCGAGTCGCCATTGTCGTCGACCGCGCCGCTGCATTCGCGGGCGATCGCCCAGGCGCGCGCCGCGTCGCCAGAGTTCCAGTGGGCGTCGGCGAGGGCGAACAAGCACAGCCCGACACCGTCGCCCCGCGAGGGCCCTGGTGTGGAGAGTCCGATGGTGGCGAGCTCGATCGCCCGCCCAGTGTCGAGCTGCTTGCAGCGAAACGCTGCGGCGATGCCTGCTGTCGTCGGATCCACGGACCCGAGTACGAGCACGTCCTCCGCCCATCGGCCGAGCTCGTGGCGCAGGTTGTACCAGGCGAAGCAGAACAGCGCGCGCAGCATCCGACCGGCCGAGGTGGCGTCGCGCTGCGCGACCGCCCACTCGATCGCCGTGCGGAAGTTGTCCCAGTGACCGACGAACGCTTCGTGACCTGAACCGATGGCACACCCGGCGTACTCGCGCCGTGCCCGCTCGGCGAGGTCCACGAAGCAGGCGAGGTGGCGATGCCGCGCCTCGTCAAGTTCGTCTTGCATCGCGAGCTGGGCCAAGCCGTAGTGGCGAAGTGTGTCGAGCAGCCCGTAGCGGGTTCGCCGGCCCGTGAGGTCGGCGCTGAGCATCGACTTGTCGACCAGCGAGGTGAGCAGCGCGCGCATCCGGGCGGCGCTGACTCCGTCGACCGCCGCGACCGGGATCGCTGCGTCGAGGTCGAACCGCCCGCTGAAGACCGAGAGACGGTCGAACAACCTGCGCTCGTCTTCGTCGAGGAGTTGATGCGACCAGTCGACCATCGCGGCCAGGCTCCGATGTCGTGCTGCGCCGCCCCGCTCGCCGCCCTGGAGCAGTGTGAACGGATCGTCGAGGCCGTCGAGCAGGTCGTGAACGGTGAGGGAACCGATGCACGCCGCCGCCAACTCGATGGCCAGCGGCAAGCCGTCCAGCCGTCGACAAAGCTCCGCCAGCGGCTCGTCATCGCCTGGCAGTCGCACACGCGGGTGGGCGCGGCCGGCGCGCAGCCGGAACAGCTCGACGCCCTCGACGTCCGCCAACGGCTTGACCGGCCACAGCTGCTCGCCGGGCACGCGCAGCGGCTCCCGGCTGGTGGCGAGCACCGTGACGCCGGGGCATCGAGCCAGGAGCTCGACGACGAGCTCGGCCACACCGTCGAGGACGTGCTCGCAGTTGTCGATGACGAGCAGGAGCCGACGGTTGCTCAGCGCATCGGCGACGCTGACACCGATCGGACGACCGAGCTGCGGCTGGACACCCAACGTCGTCGCCACCGCCGCGGCGACGTCACCGCCGGGACGGATCGTGGCGAGCTCGCACACCGCCATGCCATGTGGGCGCGCTGTGCCGCTCACGTCGGCGACCGCGCCGGCGAGGCGCGATTTGCCGACGCCGCCGACGCCCGTCAGGGTGACCAATCGGGCACCGGCGAGCGTCTGTCCAAGCTGTTCGACCTCGATCGAGCGACCGATCAGCTCCACTGCCACCGACGACGCGACGGGCGCAGGAGCGAGGGTCCCCGAGGTCCGCTCCTGACGCAACACCGACTCCTGGGCGCGGCGCAGTTCGGCCGACGGCTCGATCCCCAACTGCTCGACGAGGTCCGACCGCAACCGGCGGTATTCGCGCAGCGCGTCGCTCTGCCGGCCGGTCTCGACGAGCGCCCGCATCAGCAGCGCGACCCGCGCGTTCCCGCAGCGGCTCGCGGATCACGAGCGTCTGCAGCTCGACGACCGCCTCGTCTCCACGACCGAGCTCGAGCAACGACTGCGCCCGCAGCTCGTGAGCCAACAGCTCCAGCTCGCGCAACCTGGCCACATCCGCAGCGACGGCGGGGTGGTCCAGCTCGGCGAACGGGTGACCGCGGATCAGCACGATCGCCCCGTCGAGCTCCTGCAGTCGGCGGAAAGCATCGAGTTCCCCCTGCGCTCGTTCGATCGCGCCGCAGAACCGACGGCTGTCGATCAGGTCGGGATCGTCGACGACCAGCCGGTACCCGTGCTGTGCGGTGACGATCTCGAACGGCGGTGGCAGCCCACGCCGCAGTCTCGCGACGACGGTGTGCAGCGCGCCGGCGGGGTCATCGGGCAGGCCGTCGTTCCCCCAGACGAGCTCGATGATCTCGCCGGTGTCGACCGCGTCGCCGGCTCGCCGCACCAGCGCCAGCAGCAGCCGCCGTTGACGCAACGACGCGATCGGAACGAGAGCCCCGGTTGGCCACCGGACCTCCAGCGGACCGAGCACCGCCACCCCGACCATGCGTCATTCTGGCCCCCGGCGAGGAGGACCGCGGCAGAGGGGAGAGTGGAGCCAGCGGGGACGTCCCGTCGCCCCCGCCGACTCAGACGATCATCGCCCGTCATCCGGGCGGTCGCGAGCAGAGGCCCGCCGGCGAGCTGTACGTGCAGTGGTTTCCCGCCACGATGTTGTCGCCGCTGCTCGCCTCGAGATCGATGTCAAGAACGTTGCCGGACAGGACGTTCCGAACGATGAGGTTGTTCGTCGCCGGCGGGGAGTCCGGGTAGTCCGTGACCAGGATTCCTGCCGAGCCCTTCACATCCTTGCCCTCGACGCGGTTGTGCTCGACGACGGTGCCGCTGCCGGTGACGACGATCCCGTCGATGCCGTACGCGTTCTGCGTCGGACAGGCCGGATTGGTGCCGATGACGCGGTTGAAGCGGACCTGCGCCGCGATTCCCGGATCGACATACGCGCCGATGCACGTGTTCGTGATTCTGTTGTTGCGCACGTCGGCGAGCTGGGTCTGGATGCAGAGCCCGACGTCGTAGCCGGACACATCGTTCGCGCGGTGACGACGGGCGCGACGTCGTCGAAGCAGATGCCGATGAACTGGAGCGCGCCTGTGGAACGAACGGTGTTCCCGGTGATGCGCGTGCCGACCGATCCGGCCGTGAGCGCGCCGTAGCGGGCCCCATCGACGAGGTCGTTGCCCGTCAGCCGGGCGCGCCGCGCCCCGACGAAGGCAACGTTCGGGCCCGAGAAGCCGCGCACTTCGAAGCCACTGATGGCGACGTCGTCCACCGGCGTGCCGACGTGCTCGACGTGTCGGTGCTCGGCCACGAACTCGGCGAGCGTGACATCGCCGCCGGCGACGCAGATCCCCGCCTCCGTGTCCGGTCCGGCCAGTCCCGAGCACAGGTTCTCCACCGGCGTAGACGGCGGAACCAGCACGGCCCCATTGCCGCGCAGGCTGACACCGTCGGTGGTGATGGTCAGCTGCTCGGCGTAGGTCCCGGCGCGAACCACGATGTTGTCGCCCGGTCGGGCCGCATCGATCGCCGCTTGGATCGATTGGCCGGCTCGGACGACCCGCGTGCCATTGGCGTGAGCCGAAGCCGTACTGGCCGGCGCGGCGGTCGCCAGCAGGCCGGCGGTCAAGGCCACTGCAAGGCCAGCTCTGGTGTGCCCGTGGGTCGCAGTTCGGACCATGGGTCCTCCTTGTCTCGGATCGGCAACAGCCGACGAGAGGCAACGTAGGAGCCGTCGCTTTCACCGGTCTGTCAGCGTCCTTTCGCCGCTTGACGGTGAGGCTTCGGCGGGAGCCTCAGCCAAGGAGGTCGCGAGCGACGTGCTCCCACGCCTCGGTCGAGAGCCGAAGTGACTTGAGGTCGATGCGCTCGTCGTCGCCGTGAAAGCGCGACCAGTACGTCGCCGGGTCGAGCGCCGCGCTGAGCACGCCGAACCCGAACACGGGCACGCCGAGGCGGCGCAGGTGGCGACCGTCGGTGGCGCCGGTGAACAGCGTCGGGGCGATCCGGCCGTCGGGATGGGCGCGCCGCACCGCCCGCTGCAATGCCGGCCACACGGGCCCGGCGGTCGACGAGCGGCTCGGCTCGGTACGGTAGACCACGTCGACGCTCACCGGGAGGTCGGCGAGCAAGTCGACGACGAAGCGCTCGACGTCGGCGGTCGTTTCGCCGGGCACCACACGGATGTCGAGCTCCAGCGTGATCTCGTCCGGCACGACGTTGTTCTTCAGCCCGCCGGCAACGAGCGTCGGTGTGTAGGTGCTGTGGGTGCAGGCGTGGGCGTGCACGGCGACATCCGGCGGCAGCGTGTCCAGCTCGTCCCACAGGTGGTCGGTGTCGAGCAGTCGCGCTCGCAGGCCCCGATCGCCGACCGTGGCGTCGACCCAGCCTCGCCAGTCTTCCCCGATGCGCGTCGGCGGGCGGGCGGCGTCGACGCGACGGATGACCTCGGCCGCGGTCACCAGCGCGTTGTCGCCCGCACGTGGCGTCGAGGCGTGGGCGGATCGGCCGCGGCAGCGGACGATCGTCGGTGCCATGCCCTTCTCGCCAACCGCCACGCCGATCACCGGGCCACGCGCGGTCGGCGTGACGGTGCCACCGGCTTCGGTGAGGGCGACGTCGCAGCGCAACACGTCGGTCGTGTCGAGCAGGTGCTGCGTGCCGTGCAGCCCGCCAGTCTCCTCGTCGGCGACGGCGGCGAACACCATCGTGCCGCGCAGCCGCGGCCCACGCGCCATGGCATCGAAGGCCAGTGCCATCGCCGCCGTCTGGTTGAGCATGTCGACGGCGCCGCGCCCCCACACCTCGCCGTCGACGATCTCGCCACCGAACGGATCGCGGGTCCAGCGCGACGCGTTGACCGGCACCACGTCGAGGTGGCCGAGCAGCAGCAGCGTCGGCGCCGTCGGGTCGGTGCCGTCGAGGCGGGCGACCACCGAGGCTCGCTCCGGGAGGCCGGGCGGGTGGTGGCGCTCGAACGTTCCGTCCGGGAGCACGGTCTCGAGCACCTCGACGCTGCGCCGCTCGTTGCCGCTGCCGTCGGTGTCGTCGTTGACGCAGGCGTTGCGGATCAGCGTCGAGAGCAGCTCGGCGGTGCGGCCGCCGGCGTCGGTCACCCCGCGCCTCGCCCGGTTCCGAACTGGGCGGGCAGCGTGACGACAGTTGTCACGCTGCCCGCCCAGAACCGCTCATGGCACGGACCCCGCCCAGTTGGACTCACACGCCGGCGACGTCGGCTGGCCATGACGACGGCAGGTCGTACCGCCGCGCCGGCGGCAGACCGATGTGCTCGCGGAGCGTCGCCGACGTGTACTCGCTGCGCAGCGAGCCCCGCTCCTGCAGCAGCGGCACGACCTGGTCGACGAAGTCGTCGAGGCCGGTCGGTGTGAGGTGGGGCACCAGGATCACGCCGTCGGCGGCGTCGTCCTGGACGAAGGTGTCGATCTCGGTGGCGACCATGCTCGGCGTGCCGATGAAGGACTGGCGCCCGGTGACCTCGATCATCAGCTCGCGGATCGAGAGGTTGCGGGCGGCGGCCCGCTCCCGCCATTTCGCCGCGGTCGCCATCCGGTCGTCGTGCATCCGGGCCCGGCCTTTGATGATCGATGTCGACGAGACGTCGGGATCGATGTCAGGCAGCGGGCCCTCGGCGTCGTAGCTCGACAGGTCGCGGTTCCACACCTGTTCGAGCAACAGGATCGCCGTCTGCGGGCTGACCTGCTGGCGGCGGATGAAGTGGGCCTTCTCGATCGACTCGGAGGGCGAATCGCCGAGCACGAACGTGGCCGCCGGGAGGATCTTCAGCTCGTCGGGTTGGCGCCCGTAGCGGGCCAGGCGGGCCTTGACGTCCTTGAAGAACGTCTGGCCGTCGGCGAGGCGGGAGTGGCGGCTGAAGACGCCGTCAGAGGTCTGGGCGGCGAGCTCCCGCCCGCCGTCGCTGTCGCCGGCCTGCAGGATCACCGGGTGGCGCTGCGGGCTGCGTGGCAGCGTGAAGTGGCCGCGGATGTCGAACTGCGGGCCGTGGTGCTCGAACGCGCCGGGCGGCCCGTGGCGGACGAAGCGGCCGGTGGCCTGGTCGGCGACCAGCTCGTCGTCGGCCCACGAATCCCACAGGTCGCGGGCGACGCGGATGAACTCGCCGGCGCGCTCGTAGCGGTCGGCGTAGTCGAGGAACCCGCCGCGTCGGAAGTTCTCACCGGTGAAGGCGTCCGACGACGTGACGACGTTCCACCCGGCCCGTCCATCGGAGAGGTGGTCGAGCGTGGAGAGCTGGCGGGCCAGCTCGTAGGCCTCGTGGTAGGTGGCGTTGAGCGTGCCGATCAGGCCGAGGTGGTCGGTGACCGCGGCGAGCGCGGTCAGGACGGCGAGCGTGTCCGGGCGGCCAACGACATCGAGGTCGTGGATCTTCCCCCGCTGCTCGCGCAGGCGCAGTCCCTCGGCGAGGAAGAAGAAGTCGAAGCAGCCGCGCTCGGCGGTCTGGGCGAGGTGGACGAACGAGTCGAACTCGATCTGGCTGCGCGCCGCCGGGTCGCTCCACACCGACGTGTTGTTGACGCCGGGGAAGTGGGCCCCGAGGATCACCTGCTTGCGCGGCTTCACGCCGTGACCTCCGCGTACCGGCTGGCCGGGCGGCCGAGCCCGAACCGCTCCCGCAACGTGCCCGGTTCGTAGGCGCTGCGGAAGGAGCCGCGGGCCTGCAGTGCGGGCACGACGCCGTCGACGATCGCCGCCAGGTCGATCGTCGTGACGCCTGGGCGCAGCCGGAAGCCGTCGAGCCCGCGGTCGCGCCACGCCAGCAGCTCGGACGCCAGCTCGTCGGGCGTGCCGGTGAAGATCGCTGCGTCGCTCAGCAACTGGCGGCCGGCGACGGTGTCGAGCGCGGCCTTGCGGTCACCGGCCTCGTCGGCGGTGGCGGCCAGGAACACGACGAGGTCGGCCATCAGCACCAGCGGCGGGCCAGCGCGCCCGACGTCGGACTCGGCGGCGCGCACGTGGCCGACCCACGTCTCGACGTCGTCGACGTCGGCCGGCGTGATGAAGGCGACGTCGGCCGACCTGGCCGCGAATCCCCACGGCACCGGTTGGTGGGCAAGAGCGGCGACGAGCGGCTGGCCCTGCGGCGGGCGGGGCACGATCGAGGGTCCCCTGACGCTGAACGACCGACCCTCGAAGTCGATGTAGTGCAGCTTCTCCCGGTCGATGAATCGGCCGGTGGCGACGTCCTTGATGATCGCGTCGTCCTCCCAGCTGTCCCACAGCCGGCGCACGACTTCCACGGCGTCCGTGGCCTCCTCGAACAGCTCGCCGAGCGCCGTGTCGGGAGACGGCGCCGGGCGCACGCCGACCAGCTCGGCGTCGGCAGGTCGGCCCGACACGCGGGGCTGCCACCCGGCCCGACCGTGGCTGATCCAGTCGAGCGTGGAGATCGCCGAGGCGATGTGGAACGGCTCGGTGTAGGTCGTGGTGGCGACCGGCACGAGGCCGATGTGGTGGGTCAGCGGGGCGACCCGACAGGCCAGCAGCACCGCTTCGAGGCGCCCGCGGACCAGGTCAGTGCGCTGGTCGAGCTTGGGCGGCGACTGCGACTGCATCCCGAACGTGTCGTCGAACGAGACGAGGTCGAGCAGGCCGCGCTCGGCAACGCGGACCTGGTCGACCCAGTACACGGCGCTGAACAGCTCGGCCGGCCGCGACGTCGGGTCGCGCCATGCCGCCTCGTGGTAGCCGCAGCCGTCGAGCGACACCGCGAGGTGCATGCGTTCAGCCACCGGCCGCCCGTTCGGCCCGCTCGCGCAGTTGGCGCACAGCGTGCTCGAGGCCGTCGGGGTCGCGGTACAGCGCGCTGCCGGCGACGAGCAGGTTGGCGCCGGCGGCGACGGCGCCGACGACGGTGTCCGCGGCGATCCCGCCGTCGACCTCGACGTCGATCGCGTCAGCGAGTCCTGCGCCGGTCACCATCCGCCGCACCTCGGCGATCTTCGGCTCCATCGTGTGGATGTACCCCTGCCCGCCGAACCCCGGGTTGACGGTCATCACGAGCACCAGCTCGACGAGGTCGAGGACGTGGGCGACCGTGCTCGCCGGCGTCGCCGGGTTGAGGGCGACACCGGCGCTCGCCCCGAGCTCACGGATGTGGCCGAGCGTGCGGTGGAGGTGCGGGCAGGCCTCGACGTGGACGATCAGCCGGCGGCAGCCCGCCTCGACGTAGCGCGGCGCCATGACGTCGGGCGTGAGCACCATCAGGTGAGCCTCGAAGGGGAGGTCGACCCAGCTGCGCGCCGCGGCGATGACGTCGGGACCGAACGTCAGGTTCGGAACGAACTGGCCGTCCATCACGTCCCACTGGATGAGGTCGACGCCGGCCTTGTCCAGCGCCGCGACCTCCTCGCCGAGGCGGGCGAAATCGGCCGGCAGCACCGACGGGGCGATCTGGATCGGGCGAGCCATCGCCTCCGACGGTATCCGCGCTCGCTCGGGCTCCGCTCTCCCACCTCAAGGTGGCGTGAAGCTCGTAGCCTCCGGACGATGCCGGTGGTGGTGACGGTGCAGCCGGACCGGTTCGCCGCCGGTGGCGAGGCGATCGCAAGGGAGGACAGTGGCCGGGTGGTGTTCGTGCGCGGGGCGCTGCCGGGCGAGACGGTGGCGGTCGAGCTGACGAGCGAGAAGCGCGACTGGGCGCGCGGGCACGCCGTCGACGTGCTCGTGGCGTCGCCGGACCGGGTCACCCCGCCGTGCGCGTCGCGGCGAGCGGGGTGTGGCGGTTGCGGCTGGCAGCACGTCACGATCGACGCCCAACGGGCCGCTCGCGTCGCGATCATCGGCGACGCCCTGGGCCGCACCGGTGGCGTGGCTGAACCGGTCGTCACGTCGGGGGGCGGCGTCGATCCAGTCGGCTACCGCACCACGGTGCGGGTCGCCGGCTGCCCCGACGGCCGCGCCGGCTTCCGCGGCGAGCGAACCCACGACGTTGTCGCCGCGCCGGCCTGCCTCGTCGCCCACCCGACGCTCGCTGCGCTACTGCCGGCGCTGACGCTCGACCCGGGAGTCGAGCCCACGCTGCGCGTGTCGAGGGCGACGGGCGAGCTGGCGGCTCGGTGGGATCGGGCCGCCGGGTCGGTCCGCGGCTTGCCCGAGGGCACGGGGATCGGGTCATCGGCGGCGCTCGACGAGGTCGTCGCCGGGCAGCGGCTGCGGATCTCGATGGGCTCGTTCTTCCAATCCGGGCCGCAAGCCGCCGAACTGCTGGTCGAGACGGTACGGCGGACGGCGCCGGAACTGGTCGGGGCTCGGCTCGTCGTCGATGCCTACGCCGGCGTCGGGATGTTCGGCGCGTGCGCGACCGATCCGCTGTCACGGGTGATCGCGATCGAGACGTCGCGCTCGGCGTGCGCCGACGCCGAGCGCAACCTCGGCCACCGCGATACCCGGGTCGTGCGCAGCGAGGTTGGCGGGTGGCACGCCGATCCCGGCACCGAGGTCGACGTCGTGCTCGCCGACCCGGCCCGCAGCGGGCTCGGCAAGCCGGGTGTCGCTGCCCTCGCCCGGCTCGGGGCGCCGGTGCTCGTGCTGGTCAGCTGTGACGCCGCTTCGCTCGGCCGCGACGCCAAGCTGCTCGCCGCCGCCGGGTACCGCCACGAGCGCTCCGAGGTGGTCGACACCTTCCCGCACACGACGCACATCGAGGCCGTCTCCCGGTTCGTGAAGACGTGAACTGTCCTTCGATTCCGGCCGGATCGGGCCGGATCTGAAGGACAGTTCGGGGCAGACTGCCGCCGTGATCGAGCCGGTCGAGTCCGCCGAGGTCGCCGCCGCGCTCGCCGACGGGTGTCCGGTGGTGGCCCTCGAGTCGACGATCTTCTCCCCCCTCGGGCTGCCATCGCCGGCCAACGCCGAAGTCCTCGACCGTTGCATCGCGGCGATCCGCGCAGGTGGGGCGGTGCCGGCGCTGACGGCGGTGCTCGACGGCGTCGCGCGCGTCGGCGTGTCGCCCGACGAGCACGGCCGCATGCTCGGCCCGGCGCGCAAGGCCGCCGAGCGAGACCTGGCAGTTGCGCTCGCCCAGCGGTGGCCGTTGGGGGCGACGACAGTGTCGGCGTCGTTGGCGCTCGCCGCGGCGGTCGGGATCTCCGTGTTCGCCACCGGCGGGATCGGCGGCGTCCACCGGGGGGTCGAGGTCACCGGTGACGTGTCGGCCGACCTCGACGCCATCGCCCACCACCCGCTGGTCACGGTGTGCGCCGGGGCCAAGGTGTTCCTCGACCTCGCTCGCACGCTGGAGCACCTGGAGACGGCCGGGGTGCCCGTGCTGGGCTGGCGCCACGACTGGTTCCCCGCCTTCCACAGCCGCTCGTCGGGGCTGCCCGTGACGCACCGGGTCGCGACGGCAGCCGAGGTCGCTGCCGTGCTCGCCCATCGCAGCCGTCCCGAGACCGGCGTGCTGCTGACCGTCCCGATCCCCTGCCGCCGACGAGCTCGACCCGGCCGCGCTCGACGCCGCCGTCGCCGCCGAGGTCGCCGCGGCGATCTCCTCCTCCCATCCGAGTGTTTGAGCCGATCCGAGTGTTTCGTCCCGGGAGAACCCAGCCGTAGCACTCGGATGGGACGAAACACTCGGATGGGTCAGCGGCTGTGGCCGAGCAGCTCGCCGTTGCGCAGGACGGTGACCGGGCCGTCCTCGCTGACGACGATCACCGTTGCTTGGGGGTCGTCGAAGCTGTAGCGCCGGCTCGACGTGTGGCGGGTGCCGCGGAAGCCCTCGACTGAGGACACCGCCTCCGGGCTCGGCACCAGCCGCACACCGAGCTGGCGCAGGATGCCGGCGGCGTCGAACACCGCGGCGCCGTCCATCTGCGAGAGGGCGTGGCGCACCGGCGCGAGGTCGAACGGGCTGGTGATGTGGAGCGGTGGCGGCGTCGGCAGGCGGACCTCGATCACCGACGGTGACGACTCGTCGGGCCCGAACACGAGGATCGCTCCGATGCCACGGGCGCCGAGATCGTGCACCGCGAACTCGAGCAGCAGCTCGAGCACGTCCGAGCCTCCGAGGGCGCCGCACGCCGTCACCGAGTCGATCCACGTCGAGATCGGCGGCTCGTGGTGCCACGTCAGCCCGTCCCACCGCAGCACGCCGTGGGCGCCGACGATCCGCACGGACCCGCTGGGATGGCGCTGGACGATCGTCGCCCCCATCGCCCCGGCGAGGACGACGAGGTCCCGCTCCGACCCTGCCGGCCGGTCGAACACCGCCCACTCGTCGCCGCCGCTCATCCGGCGGATCAGCCAACTGGCGGTACCGTCGGCGAATAGCAGCGAGTGGTCGACCGGCATCGACTCGACCGGACGGCGGATCACGCGCAGCCCGGAACCGACCTCCCACCGCGCCGGTGGCGCTGTCGGCTCGACGATCGTGCCGACGCTCGGCACCCGCCGCTCGTGGACGTGCGGGCGCAGCGCGTAGTCGACGTCGGCGAGCACGATCGTGTCGAGCTCCGACTCGAGGTCGAGAGCGAGCCCGGCCTCCCCGAGCTCCTCGGCCAGCCGGCGCATCCGAGCCTCGGTCACGGCCGGCTCACCGCAGCCTGCGGCCAATGCGATCGAGGAAGGCCGTGCGCTGCTTCTCCGACGCCGTGTCGATGCCGTAGAGGGCGATCCACGTCGTGCGGGCCAGCGGATGGCACACGGCGCGCAGCGTCCGCGTCATCGTCCGCTTGCCGGCCTCGCCTTCGAGCACGTTCACCCATTTCGACGAGCCGTGCGTCGTGATCGCCACGATCCGCCGCACGTTGCGCAGGCGGGCATGGACCCGGTTCGAGTCCGACGGCAGGTCGAAGGCGACGTCCTTGACCCACACCCGGTCGATCCAGCCCTTGAGCATCGCCGGCTGCCCGCTCCACCACGTCGGGTAGACGAGGACGAGCTGCTCGCACCACTGGAGGTCAGCGGCGTGAGCGGCGACCGACGGGGCGGGCCCAGGCTCGAGGTGGCGGGCCCGCTCCTCGGCGCTGAGCACCGGGTTGAAGCCCACCGCGTAGAGGTCGGTGACACGCACCTCGTGGCCACCTTCGCGCAGCGCGGCGATCGCACGATCTCGAGCCGCCGCCGTGAACGAGTCCGGGTCAGGGTGGCAGTGGACGACGAGCGTCCTCACGCCTTGGCCCCGTGGAGGTGGGCGAGGCGGTGCTCGACTCGGTCGAGGAAGGCGGCCCGCTCGCGCTCGCCGAGTGTGTCGATCGAGTACAGGCCGATCCACGTCGTCGGCGTGCGGGCACCGCAGTTCATCCGCAACGCCCGGGTGAGCATGCGCCGGCCGCCGTCGTTGAGCAGCTTGACGTACGTCCATGGCGCGCCGTAGGTGCTGATGCCGATGATCCGCCGGACGTTCTGCAGCCCGGGGCGGACCTTGCCCTTGTCGTCGAACGTGAACGCCACGCCCGGGACGAGGACCCGTTCGAGCCAGCCCTTGAGGATCGCCGGCGGCTGGCTCCACCACGTCGGGTAGACGAACACCAGCGTCCTCGCCTGGCGCACCAGGGCGGCGTGCTCGGCGGCCATCGGGTCGAGCAGCGGCTGCTCGCCGTGGTAGGCGCGGTGCTCCTCGCACGACATCGCCGCGGCGAAGTCGAGGGCGTACAGGTCGAGCGTCGTGGCGTGGTGGCCGGCGCGGGCGCAGCCCTTGTTGACGGCGGCGGTGATGGCGTGGTTGAAGCTGCCCTCGTGGGGGTGGGCGCAGACGACGAGCACCTCCATCAGGCGTGACCGTACGTCATCCGGCTGCGGCGAGCCGGGAGACCAAGATCGCCTTCGTCGACGGCCAGTCGTCGTCGGTGAGGGCGAACAATGCGGTGTCGCGCGGGCGCCCCGCCTCGCCGGCCACGGTCGACGGGCGGTGGTGGCGGAGCACGCCCTCGAAGCGGGCGCCGATGCGCTCGATCGCCCGCCGGCTGCGCTCGTTGCGCACGTCGGTGGCGAGGGCCACCCGGTCGACGTGCCAGACGTCGAAGGCGTGGGTGAGCAGCAGCAACTTGGCCTCGGTGTTGACCGGCGTCCGCTGCACGTCGGCGGCCAGCCACGTGCCGCCGATCTCCGACCTCGTCGGGCTCGGGCCGGCCGCGCCAGCGGCGGATCTCCAGGAAGCGGGTGCAGCCGACCAGACGACCGTCGGCGACGAGGCGCTGGGCGAACGGCACGTCGGTGCCGGCGTCGCGCTTGGTGAGCAGGTTGGCGATGTAGCGGACCATGTGGTCGACGTCGCCGGGCACCTCGGTGAAGCCGTAGCTGGAACGGTCGCCGGTGGCGGCGGCGAGCAGCTCGTCGGCGTGGTGAGGCTCGAGCGGCACCAGCTCGACGTGGTGGCCACGCAGGGTCGGTGCCATCGACGTGACGGTATCTGGGCTTCGACGCGAGGTCGGCGAGCGGCCACAGTGGTGCGATGTTCCTCGCCGACGAGATCCTTCCCCCCGATCCCGATGGCCTCGACGTGCTCCACGACCGCGAGTACCGCGTCCGGGCGTTCCGCATCAGCGACGACCGTCTTCTCATCCGCGGGGCGGTGCGCGACCAGAAGCCGCCCGGCGTGTACCTGGCCGAGGACCCCGATCCTTTGACGATGCACCACATGTGCGTCGACCTGACCGTCGAGTTCCCGTCGATGGTGATCGTCGACGTCGACGTGGTGTTCGAGGCCCACCCGCACATGTCGTGCGTCGACATCGCCGGCGCCTACGACGGGCTGGTCGGGCTGTCGATCACACGGGGCTTCACACACAAGGTGCGCGACCTGTTCGGCGGGCCGCGCGGATGCACGCACACGACGGCGCTGCTGCTGGCGATGGGGCCGGTGGCGACGCAGTGCGGGTGGTCGATGCACGCCGCCGACGCCCGGCGCGAGGGCAAGTCGTTCATGACGATGCGCGCCGAGTCGACGCCCGAGGAGCGCGAGCAGCGCGAGCAGAGGACGCGCGGGAACCTCAACACGTGCCACGTCTGGGCAGAGGACGGCCCGATGATTGCCGCCGCCCGCGACGGCCGCCCGATGGAGATGATGCTCCAGGTCCGCAAGCGCTTCGAGCACCTCGGCATCCCCGAGGAGGAGTGGGCAAACCGAGTCTGAGGCCGATTTCGCCAACTGTTCGCGAGAACGACAACTGGAGTGGTCATCTGCGCGAACAGTTGACGGAGAGCGGGCGGTCGGTCAGCCCTCCGCAACGACCCGGAGCTCGCCGCCGAGGGTCGCACCGCCCTGGAGCTCCAGGCGGTCGCCGCTCCAGAAGGTGCCGGGGTCGTACCAGTTGGCCGGCTTCTTGGGATCGAGCAGGCCCATCCGGCGGAACGTGATCGCCAGCAGTTGGGCGCAGTAGACGGCCTCACCGGTGGCCTCCTTGCGCACCCGCCCCTTCAGCCACCACCCGGCGAGCCGGGCGATCCGCGGGAATGGCTTGCCGTGGTAGTGCTCGATCACCCGCAGCAGCTCGTCCTCCATCTCCTTGGTGACCTCGCCGGTGAACTGGCGGACGTACGCTTCCTGGCGGTACTTCGGCCCGGTCCAGGTGTGGAAGACGTCGCCGAGGCGGTTGAGCTGGGCGCCGCGGTGGTGGGTGCCCGTCCACACGTCCTCCAGCGTCTGGCCCAGCTCGGTGTGCCACAGCAACGGCGGCAGATCGTCGATCGCCACCGCCATCCCGACGTGGTTGACCGGCGAGTTGGTGAACGTGCGGATCGCCCGGTCGGCGGCAGAGCGACCCCGGAACAGCCACACGTCACCGGTCTGGGCGTCGTCGACGGCTTCGGCGTAGGGGATCGTGGCCTCCCTCGACACGGCCGTACTGTACGCAGGTGCGGATCCTCAAGATCGTGGGCCTGGCGACGCTGGCCGGCGTCGTCGCCGCCGGCGTCGTGGTCGAGCGCAGGCGCCGGGCGTACCGCTCCTATGACACCGACGAGTTGCGGTCGCGGCTGCACGCCCGTCTCGCCGCCGCCGGGCCGGGAGGTCAAGACTGACGGCATGGACTTCATCCGGTACGAGGTCGACGACCCGGTGGCGATGATCACGCTGAACCGGCCCGAGGTCCTCAACGCCTTCCACTACCCGATGCTTGCCGAGATCCGCGAGGCGATCGAGGCGTCGACGGCCGATCGGTCGGTCGTCGCGACCGTCATCACCGGTGCGGGCCGCGGCTTCTGCGCCGGGCTCGACGCCAGCGTGCTCGCCGCGACGACGGAGGGACGCGCCGGTGAGCGGCCGGCGGTCGCTGAGGACCAGCTCCCCGGACTGTTCAGCTACTTCACCCAGCAGCCCAAGCCGATCATCGCCGCCGTCAACGGCGTCACCGCCGGTGGCGGGTTCGTGTTGGCGTCGATGTGCGACCTGCGCTTCGCCTCGACCCAGGCCGCGTTCACGGTCGTCTTCAGCAAGCGCGGCCTCATCGCCGAACACGGGCTCACTTGGCTGCTGCCGCGCCAGCTCGGGATCGGCGCCGCCCTCGACTTGCTGTGGTCGTCGCGCAAGATCGACGCCGCCGAGTCGATGCGCATCGGCCTCGTCCAGCAGGTGGTCGAGCCCGACGACCTCGTGCCGGCGGCGCGTCGCTATGTCGAGGACCTCGCCGCCAACGTCTCGCCGGCGTCGCTCGCCGACACCAAGCGGCTGGTGTACGCCCACAGCGGGCTGGCGATGCGCCCGGCGCTGCTCGAGGCCGACGAGGCGACGTGGGCCGCCGTCGCCCGTCCCGACGCCCGCGAGGGCGCTCAGTCCCTGCTCGAGCGCCGACCTCCGTCGTTCCCCCGCATCGGCACCTGAGCGCGTCAGGCCCCGAAGCGACCGCGGTGCTCGGGCGTGATGAGCGGCCACTCGCCGCGGACCCGCAGCTCCTGGACCGCCCACGTGTTGCCGTCAGGATCGGCGAAGCCGAAGAACGTGCCGCCGTCGTCGGGCGAGAACACCATCGGTTCGCCGCACTCAACGCCGCGCCCGACCAGCTCCTGGCGGGCCAGCTCAGCGTCGGCGACGCACAGCTGCAGGCCGCGCAGCGAGCCTGGCGCCATCTCCCGCTGCGCCGGCAGATCGCCGATCACGATCGAGCAGCCCGAGCCGCGCGGCGTCAGCTGGGCGACGTGCATGTGCTCGTTGTGGGTGTCGTGGTCGAGGTCGAAGCCGACCTGGTCGCGGTAGAAGGCCACGGCGCGGTCGATGTCGCTGACGGGGAGGATCACGACTTCGAGGGTCCAGTCCATGTGTCAATTGACCGCGTCGGTCGGCTGGACTCATCGCCGGCGATTGATGTACCGTTTGGTTCATGCACACGATGGCTGAGATCACGGTGGGGGCGCCGATCGAGCGGGTGTGGGAGGTCTACGCCGACGTGGAGCGGTGGCCGACGTGGACCGCCTCGGTCACATCGGTCGTGCTCGTCGGCAGCGACCACGTCGCGCTGGGCGCGGCGGCGCGGATCAAGCAGCCCCGCTTCCCGCGGTTGACGTGGACCGTCACCGCCGTCGACCCGGGCCGCTCCTGGACCTGGGTGAGCCACTCGCTGGGGGCGACGACGACTGCGTGGCACGAGCTGCGGGCGATCGATTCCGAGACCACCGAGGTGGTTCAGACGATCGACCAGCGCGGCCCGCTCGGCGTGCTGGTCGGGCGCCTCACGCGCCGCCTGACCCGGCGCTACCTCGCGATGGAGGGTGCCGGGCTCAAGGAGCGAGTCGAGGCCGGTGTCGCGGCCACGTGACGAGCGCCGTCGCGCCGAGCTGCTGGCGGCGGTCGTCGACACCTGCGCCGAGCGGGGGCTCGGGCAGCGCTCGCTGCGCGACATCGCCGCCGACGTCGGCACCAGCCACCGCATGCTGATCCACCACTTCGGGTCACGGGAGGGCCTGATGGTGGCGGTCGTCCAGGAGGTGGAGGCCCGCCAAGCGGCGCTCGCCGCCACGTTGCTCGGCCCGCCGGCGCAGACGGTGGAGCAGATGTGGCAGCACCTCAGCGATCCCGCCCTGCGCCCGCTCGAGCGCCTGTTCTTCGAGAGCTACGCCGCGTGGCGTCAGCGGAGAGGAGCCGTTCGCCTTGCTCCACCCGGGTGCCGTCGAATCGTGGCTCCCCGATGGGCCCGACCGGGCCGTCGTCCGCCTCGGGCTGGCGGTCATCCGCGGCCTGCTGCTCGACCTCGTCGCCACCGGCGACCACGCCGGCACGACTGCGGCCTTGGGCCGTTTCACCGCCCTGCTGCAAGGCGCACCGCCTTACAGCCGATAGACGCGGGTGGCCGTCCCGGCGAACAGCGCCTCGTGCTCGGCCGGGCTGGCCCCCTCGGCGATGCGCTCGAAGGCCGCCCACAGGACGGCGTACGAACACGACACCTTGTCGACGGGGAAGTTCGACTCGAACATGCAGCGCGCCGCCCCGAACGTCTCGATGCACCAGCGGATCGGCTCGCCCCACGCCTCGACGAGCTGCTCGACCGACGCCCCGCCGGCACGGTGCCAGCCCATGCCGAAGATCGCCATGCCGATGCCACCGAGCTTGAGGCTCACGTGGTCGCACGCCGCCACCTCGGTCATCGACGCCCGCCAGCCGGCGAGGACCTCGTCGCGGCGGCCGGCGTAGGGGCCGATCCCGAGCGGTCCGCCGAGGTGGTCGAGGATCACCGGCGTGTCCGGTACGGCCCGGCACAGCTCGACGAGCTGGGGGAGCTGGGGGTGGTACATCCAGGCGTCGAAGCTCAGCCCGGCGGCGCCGAGGGCGGCGAACCCGCGGCGGAAGTCGTCGCGGTCGAGGAGGTCTGGCGGCGGTTTGGTGTGCGATTCGCGGATGTCCGGGCTCGCATCCCACGCGCTGGCGTGGCGGATGCCTCGGAAGCGGCCGTCGCCGGCCTCGACGTGTGCATCCAGGACGTCGGTGAGCTCCGGCCGGGTGAGGTCGGCGAACCCGACGATGCCGGCGACGAAGCCCTCGGGGTCGGCGGCGACGACGAACTCGGTCTCGCCGACCGGGCGGAAGGTCTCCGGCCCGTCGATGCGGTAGCCGGAGGCGCACTCGACGAACACCGTCTTGGCGATGTCGGGCACCGTCGCCGTGTCGGCGCGCAGCTCCGGCGTCATGTACGTGTTGGTCGGGTGGACCCAGAGGTGGTGGTGTGGGTCGACGATCATGCGGGCGTAGGCAGCAGCCCGCGGACGTAGGCGGCTTGGCCGACGTGCTGGGCGCAGTCGTCGACGATCGACACCATCCGCACGCCGAGCGTCACCGGCGGGTCCCACCGACGGTCGACGATCCGGTCCAGGCCGGCGGCGTCGAGCGTGGCGAGCAGCTCGGCGGTGCGGGCGCGCACGGCGTCGTAGTACCCGGTCAGAGCATCGGGACCGTCGGGCCGCACGGTGGCGACCTCCTCCGCGGTGTGCCCGTACCCTGTGTTGCCCGGGTCGGGATCCAGCCCGAACCGTGGCGCCCAGTTCCCCGACGCCCACACCTCGTCGCCGCCGAGCAGCTCGGTGATGTGGCTGTCCTGGACTCGTGCGAGGTGCCAGACCAGCCACCCGATCGGGTTCGCACCTCGCATGGGCGCCCACGCCAGCTGCTCGGCCGACAGCCCGTCGACCACGGCCCGCACGTTCTCGTCGACCCGGTTGAAGAGATCTTCGAAGACCTCGCGAACGTCCATCGGTCGGCGAGCCTAGTGTGGGCCCGTCGCCGGCCACCGAGGGCCCGGGGATCGGCGTCGGGAGGTGCGATGCGACGCGTGCTTGTGGTGGCGAACCGGACTGTGGGGGGCGAGGAGCTGGCGGCGGTCATCCGCGACCGCATCAAGTCGGGTGAGTGCCAGTTCCACCTGCTGGTCCCGGTGCCGCCGACCCCGCCGATCGGGATCGCCGCCGGCTTCTCGGCGATGGAGGCGGGGGTGACGCCGGCCCTGCAGGGGCCCGACGAGCGCCAGCTCGCCGAGGAGCGGCTGCGCTTCGGGCTGGACTGGATGAAGGGCCTCGGCGCGATGGTCGAGGGGGAGGTCGGCGACACCGACGCCGTGCGGGCGATCCGAGCGGTCATCGAAAGCCAGCCGATCGACGAGATCATCATCTCGACGCTGCCGACGACGATCTCCCGCTGGCTGCGCCAGGACCTCCCATCCCGCGTCGAGCGCAAGTTCTCGCTGCCCGTCACCGTGGTGACCGCGACGATCGCCCCCGCCGACGCCTAGTCGGGTTCGTCTCGTAGCCAAGCTGCTCGACTCACCTCCGAGCTCGCCACCGCCGCTTCGCAGCGGCGCTCGCCCACCTCACGGGGCTGGGCGAAGATGGCGCCATGACCGACGCCGAGCAGCCCCAGTCCATCCGCTACGAGAGCCCGGCGCCGAAGGTCGCCCGCATCTGGCTCGACCGGGCCGACACCCGCAACGCCCAGGACACGCGGCTGCTGTACCAGCTCAACGCCGCCTTCGACCGGGCCGCCCAAGACGACGACGTGTCGGTCATCGTCCTCGCCGCCGAAGGACCGCACTTCTCCTCCGGCCATGACATGCGCGAACGAAGCTCGCGCCGCGTGCTCGCCGAGGAGCGAACCGTCGGCACGTGGTGCGGGTTCGGCTGCGCAGGCGCCGAGGGGCTGATGGCGCGGGAGAAGGAGATCTACGTCGGGTTCTGCGAGCGCTGGCGCAACATCCCGAAGCCGACGATCGCCGCCGTGCAGGGCAAGGTGATCGCCGGCGGGCTGATGCTGGTTTGGCCCTGCGACATCATCGTCGCCGCCGAGAACGCCGAGTTCATGGACAACACCGTGGCGATGGGCGTCTGCGGCGCCGAGTTCTTCCACCACCCATGGGAGCTCGGCGTGCGGCGGGCCAAGGAGATGCTGTTCACGTCGGAGGCGGTGTCGGCCGCCGACGCCCTGCGCCTCGGGATGGTCAACCACGTCGTTCCCGTCGACGAGCTGCAGGGCTTCGTTCTGGGCCTTGCCGAGCGCATCGCCGAGCGCCCGCTGTTCGCCCTCAAGCTGACCAAGGAAGCGATCAACGCGGCGCAGGACAACCAGGGCCGGATTCAGGCGCTACAGACGTCGTTCGCCCTGCACCAGCTGTGTCACAGCCACAACATGCAGGTCCACGGGATGCCCGTCGACCCGACGTTCCAGATGCCGACGTCGAAGGTCAGCCGGTGAAGAACCCGGTCCGCAGGTCGCGGCTGACCTGGTCGATCGGCGCGCCGGAGACGATCAGCGGGCCGCGCCAGGGCGCGGTGATGGCGAACAGCAGGGCGAGGCTGAGGGCGACGACGATCGTGAGTCCGGCGAGGAGCACGGTGAAGCGGCGGTGGACGCCGGCGGCGAGGGCGCCGGCGTTGGCGACGAGCGCGAGCCCGCTGACGACGAGCGTGACGAGGTAGAGCCCGGGGAGTTGGCGGGCGGCCGCGGCGAGCCGGGCCCGCCCGCCGGCGGTGACGGCGTCGAGCGACGTCAGCAGCTCGGTGCTCGCCGGTGTTCCGATCTCGCTGCGTGCCGCCTCGGTGCGCACGGCTCGCTCGAGATCGACGATCGCCGCGTTCGTGGCGGCGTCCTCGCCGCTGGCCGCGGCGTCGCCGCGCCACTCGCCGGTGCGTGTGGCCTGGAGGTAGTCGAGGAGGGCGGCCTGGATCCGGTCACGATCGATGCCGGGTGACGTCGCCGCCCACGCCAGCCGCGATGCACCGGCCGCCTCGGCGCTCACGATGTCCTGCGCAGACTTGAGGTACCCGGCCTCGCTGGAGAGGGTGATCGCGGCGAGCACGGCGAAGGTGGCGCCGAGCGCTGGCATCAGCGGGCCGGCGACGGGACGGATGCCGTCGTGCTCGCGGCCCGGGATCATCAGCGGGGCCAAGGCGCGCCCGGCGCCGACGGCGACGATCGCCGCCGCCATGCACCCCACCAGGAGCACCCACCCGGGCCGCGACGCCAGCCAGTCCACGGCGGCGAGTGTGGCAGGCCCGGTGCCGGCGATCAGGCCCCGGCGGCCTCGGGGTGTTGTTGCACGGCGGTGCCGGTGGTGCCTGCCGGGCACTCGGCGCGCAGCGCGTCCTCGTGGGTGTCGAACCACTGGGCCCGTTCGATCGTTCCCCACGTGCCGTCCTCGGTCAGCACCTCGTGGGCGCTGCCGTCACGGCGGATGACCCAGCGCGGTTGGATCTCGGTCATGGCGTGGCGCCTACCCGATCCGTGTCCGCCCGATGCGTGGCCGGGCCGATCGGGCCGAGGACGGGGTGCTGCCCGAGCCAGTCAGGGAAGCTTCGAACGAGCCGGCGCGGCCCGTGCAGCTCGATCGCACCGGCGGCGATCGCGTCGGCCATCGTGCGGTCGCCCATCCAGACCTCGGTGAGCGCCCGCAGGTCGACGACCAACCAGTAGGTCGGGCGTCCGACGGGAGCCCGGCTGAAGCGGAACTCGACGACCGTGCGCGACGGCGCCAACCCCGCCGGCAACAGCATCCGCATGTCCCACATCAGCAGTGACGGATCGAGGTCGGGCGTGTAGCGGCTGCGTGCCCATCGCTGACCCCACCTGCCCATCGCCTCGACGATCGGGTACAGCTCCCACCCGGCCTCGGTCGGCACGTACTCGGGTCCGGGACGGCCGGGAACACGCTCGACGATGCCGGCGGCTTCGAGCTGGCGCAGCCGCATGGTCGCACAGCACCTCGGACGTCTTGGAGACAGGGCAGAACTGCCCATACCCGGCCACGCCGCGACCGTACGGAGCGGCGGTGGGCAAGTCACTCCAGATCGTGGAGTGCGCGCGGTCGTCGCGGTGGCGGACGATCACGGCACGAGCTGGAAGGAGCACGAACGATGAGCAACAAGGCGGTGGTGAGCCTCTCGACAGGCCTCGAGGACAGCGAGCGGGTGACCGTTGCATTGCTCGTGGCGGTCGGCGCCGCCGAGTCGGGACGGACGACCCTGATGTTCCTGACCAAGGAAGCGGTCCGCCTGGCGCCGACGGTGTCGCCACTGGGACATCCTGCGAGGGCTGCCCGCCGATCGCCGAATTGCACTCCTGCTACGTGGCCGCCGGCGGGACCTACCTCGTGTGCCGATCTGCTTCGACGCCAAGCACCTCGACAAGGACGCGCTGATCAAGGGCGTCGAGCTCGGCGGCACGGTGCCGATGTGGCAGTGGATCGGCGACGAGGGAGCGACGACGTTCAGCTACTGACGCGATGAGTTCGTCGGGCCCGGCGGGTCATTCGTCCATGACCCCGATCACGCTCTTGACCGACGGGCTGGCGATGGGGGAGTCGGCACGCTGGCACCAGGGGCGGTTCTGGTGCTCGGATTGGGTCGCCGGCGAGGTGCTGGCCATCGCCGTCGACGGACCTGACGCCGGCAAGCCCGTCGTCGTCACCCGATCGACGTCGTTCCCGTTCTGCTTCGACTGGACGGCCGACGCGACGATGCTGGTGACCGGGCGCCACGGCCTCGAACGGCTCGGCTCCGACGGAGCATTGCATCCCCACGCCGACCTGTCCGAGCTCTCCGAGTACGGCTGGAACGAGGTCGCCGTGCACCCGTCGGGTGCGGCCTACGTGAACGGCATCAACTTCGACATGATGGGCGCCGACGGGATGAACTTCGAGCTCGGTTCGACCAGCGGGCTGATCGCCGTGGTCACGCCGGACGGTGACCGGCGCATCGTGGCGGACACGGTCGCCTTCCCCAACGGCATGGCGATCACACCCGACGGCACGACCCTGCTGGTCGCCGAATCGTTCGCGTCACGCGTGACGGCGTTCGACGTGGAGGCCGACCACGGCCTGTCCAACCGTCGGGTCTGGGCGGAGATCGACGGCGGTGCCGACGGTGTGAGCCTCGACGCCGAGGGCGCGCTGTGGTGCGCCAGCCAGGGCGGCGCCGCCCGACTGGCCGGTGGCGGCGAGATCCTGCAGCGGGTCGAACTCGATCGTCCGGCCTTCTCCGTCGCCCTCGGCGGACCGACTGGGCGGACGTTGTTCATGGTCGCCAACGAGTGGAACGGCCCCGAGAACATCGGCAAGGGCCCGCGTACCGGGGTCGTCTACACCACCGAGGTCGACGTTCCGGCGCCGTGAGCCGCGACGACTCCATTGCGCGCGTGTGCGTGCGGTCGCCGCGGGTCAGCTCATGCCTCAGCGGAGCCCCGGTTGACGGCGCCGCAGCTCCTCCAGCCCGGGTGGCGCGTCTCGGTCCTTGGCCCGATCAGCGTTCTGCTTGCTGGCGATGATGTCATCGAGCGCAGCGGCGCGGATGACGATGCGGTCCAGGCTCGCCGTCGTCGAGCGGGACGACAGATCCTCATAGCTGCTCCGGCCCGTAGCGGTTGGCAGGTCGTGCAGAACATCGATCGAGCCGGCGTCGGTGGCCGACGTGATGCTTCCGAACGCGGGCCAATCGTGGTCTGTCGACCACGACGGGTAACTGACGAGCCTCCGCGTCGGTCATTCCTGACGCAGCCGCGCGCCGAGAGCTACTTGTCGGGCAACAGGCTGTGGGTCAGTGTGTCGGCGAGCCAGTCGGCGTGTTCGGTCTCGGTCCAGCCGAGTTCGTCGCACAGCATCCGTGCGACGTCGGGGCTGGCGAGGGCCCAGATGACCTGCGCGGCGCGCTTGGTGGTGATACGCAGCGGTCCGCGGGCTGCGAACCAGCGGGCGTAGGTCTGCATGTTCTTCAGGCGGGAGCGGTCCATTTCGGCGAAGACTGCCGCCATCTCCGGCTCGACCGCCGACGCCGTGCGCAGGATTTCGAAGACCGGGCGCAGCCGCGTCGACATCGCCGCGATCCACGTCGCGAACAGCTGGAGTTGCTCGCGCCGGTCCGGTGTCGCGGCCCGTCGGCGGGCGAGCTCCTCGAGCCGTGGCGCAACCCTCACCGCGCCCAGTCGGCCGCCGTGATGCCGTCGGCGTGGCCTGCCGGCCACTGGACCAGCTCGATCCGGTTGCCGTCGGGATCTTCGAGCCACGCTGTTCGAGGGTCGTCTGAGTCGCCCGCTGACTCGGGCACGTCGGCGTCGATGCCCTTCGCCCCGAGCTCGGCAATGGAGGCGTCGATCGACTCGACCTTGATGACGAAGTGGCTGAGTGTCGTGGTGAGGTTCGCGACAGCTGCTGTCGGACCGGTGACGAGCTCGATGGTCACGAACTCGTCGCCTGGCAGTTTGATCATGGTCAGGTGGCCGAGGGGTGTCTCGGGGACGCTGCCGACGACCTCGTAGCCGATGGCGGTGTAGAAGGCCAGCGATCGATCGAGGTCGGACACCCGCAGGCCGAAGTGCAACGTCCTCAACGGTTCGCCTCGAGCGGTCGGTACACGTAGATGACAGTTCCGCTCGGGAAGGCGCGAGCTTCGATCAGGTCGAGTCGTCTCGGCTCGGTGAGGGCACCAAAGAGGGCGGTCCCGTGGCCGACCGCCACCGGGTGGATCACCAGTCGGTACTCGTCGATCAGTCCGTCGCGAATCAGCGCCTCGACGAAGGTCGGGCCGCCTTGGGCGAGGATCACAGCGCCGGCCTCGCGCTTGAGCTCGTGGATGTCCTCCGCGAGGTCGCCACTCGCGATCCGGCTCTCTGCCCAGCCGGCGCGAGTCAGCGTCTTCGAGAACACCACCTTCGGGATCTCGTTCATCACGTCGGCATACGCGCCGGTCGAGCTCGGCCACACCTTCTGCATCGACTCGTACGTCCGGCGGCCCATGATGTGCTTGCCCGCCTCACGCAGCGACGCGACCTTCCACGCCACGACATTGTCATCCTCAGGCGGAAGTCCCCAGTCCTCGTAGCCCTTCGCGCCGTGGACGAAGCCATCGAGGCTCACACCCATCTGCAAGATGACCGGTCGCATGTCAGAACGTGACGGTCACGGCAGGCGCAGGCTGCCGGCGATCTCGGAGGGCGATGTGGACCTGGTCGCTGATCACGACACCGCCGCCCTCGAGCGGGGCTTGGAAGGCGACGCCGTAGTCCTTGCGGTTGATCGTGGTCGTGGCGGAGAACCCGGCGCGTTGGCCGCCGGTGCCGTCTGGTCCGAACCCATTCGGCTCCAACTGCAGCGTCACGGGTCGTGTCGTTTTCTTGATCGTCAGGTGGCCGTCGAGCTGGTAGGCGTCGCCGTCGGCACGCAGGCCAGTCGATTGGAAGCTCAGGCGTGGGATGCTGCTCGACGTCGAGGAAGTCCGCGGAGCGCACGTGTTCGTTGCGCTGGGGGTGATCTGTCTCGACGGAGGTGGCATCGATGGTGACGGTCACCTGCGAGTCAGTGACGACGTCGCGGGTTTCGATGGTGCCGCTGAAGCGGGTGAACCTGCCGCGCACCTTGCTCACCATCAGGTGGCGCACGGTGAACGCGACGTCGGAATGGACGGGGTCGATGTCCCAGGTACCGGTCGTATAACCGGGGATGGCCTGGCTGGCGTGGATGGTCATGACTGCTCCGAGTTGATGCGGTAGTGGAGGTGGGTGACGCCGGCGGCGTCGCGGGTCAGCTGCAGCTCGACGTGATCGGCGCTCAGGCGATCGAGGAGGCGGCGGCCCTGGCCGAACAGCACCGGGAGCACGCGGATCGTCGGGTGCTCTGTCGGTGGGGACGAAGATCGGCACCGCGTCGTGGTGGTCGCCGTTCCAACGTCCGGCGAGCTCGAACCTGCGGTATCCAACCAGGACGGCAGCCCCGGTGGCCATCATCTCGTCGAAGATTCGCCGCTCGGTCCAGACGGCCGGAACGACCTCGGGTCGTCGTCGCTGCCGTCACCAAGCCAGGCGTGCAACCGATGCCCACCGGCACCCATCGGGTCAGACGGCCCGTCGTCGGGTCCAGCGATGAACCCGTCCAGCGACATCGACATGATCAGCACAACGTTCGCCATCGCGGTCTTCCTTCGTTCGTGTCGTTCGGGTCATCGGGTCGCGAGCCGCTGGACGAGCACGTCCAGCGCCTCGCCCCACCCGTCGTACGCTCCACCGCCACCAGGTCGCCGGGCGATCCCACGCCCGTGGAGCCTGACGTCGGTCTTGCTCCCGCGCTCGGTGGGAGTCACGGTGATGACCGACGCGCCATCGACCGGGCCATCGGGGTCGCCCCACGTGAACACCAATCGGTCGGGTTCGCTCACCTCCAGGTAGACGCCACCCATCGGATGCTGCTCCCCGCTCTGGTCGTCGACCATCGCGTATCGGTAGCGGCCACCCACCCGGAGATCGACGCTGATCGAGTCCCGTGGCGTGCTCACCCCGCCCGGGTGGAGCCAGTACGCAAGCTCCTCGGGATCGGTCCACAGCAGCCAGACCGTCGCACGCGGTGCGTCGACGGTTCGGGTCAAGGTGAACTGCGGCGTCTCCTTTCCGGTCGGGGTGTCGTCAATGCCGGTCGGTTCCAGCACGGTCCTTCTGGTTGCGGTCACGGATCCGGGCTTCGAGCCGGTCGAGGCGCTCGTTCCAGCCGCGCCGGTGTTCTTCGATCCAGGCGGCAACATCGTCGAGCCGCTCGGGGCGGATCGACACGACACGCCACTGTGCCCTGGTCTCACGCTGCACGAGGCCGGCTCGCTCGAGCACCTTGAGGTGTTGAGAGATCGCCGGCCCACTGACAGGAAACGGTGCGGCGAGGTTGCCGACGGTCTCGGACCCTTGCGCCAAGCGCGACAAGATGCGGCGACGCGTCGGGTCGGCGAGCGCCGAGAAGACAAGATCGAGGTCGTCGTCGACAACAGGCGGCATGAAAGCATGTCCTTTTATAAGCGACTACTTCAATATAGCACAATCGTGCGATCGACAATCACGGCGCGACGAGAGACCCCGCGTAGAGTCGCCCCGTGCGTCTCGTCGCCGTCACCGTGCTTGCGTTGATCGGCAACGCGATCGGCCTCATCGTCGCGGCCGCGATCCTCGACGACATGACGCTCGACGGGAAAGCGCTCATCGTCGACGTCGTGATCTTCACGCTGACCTTCGCCATCGTTCAGCCTCTCGCCGTCAAGACGGCGCTCCGGCACTCGGCGACACTGGCGGGTGGCTCGGCGCTCATCGCCACCCTGATCGCGCTCATCGTCAGCGACTTGTTGTCGGACGGGCTTTCCATCAGCGGCGCGACGACTTGGTTGCTCGCCACTCTCATCGTGTGGATCGTCTCACTGCTCGCTGGGGTGCTGCTCCCGCTGGTCATGTTCAAGAAGGCGCTCGGTCGGACAACCGGCAGAGCCGCCCGCACCGGCACGACCTGGCGCTGACGCCGACGCAGCCGATCCGGCTCGACACTCCGCCCGGTGATTCACAGCTCTCGGGTGGCGTAGTCGCCCCTCTCCCACGCCTCCCTGATGGCGAACTTC
The DNA here is from genome assembly GCA_963841465.1 of uncultured Acidimicrobiia bacterium. Classification (GTDB taxonomy): domain Bacteria; phylum Actinomycetota; class Acidimicrobiia; order Acidimicrobiales; family Ilumatobacteraceae; genus JALZMG01. The sequence goes on from CAWJCQ010000003.1 coordinate 1,268,014, forward strand.
TGGATCTTGCCCGACCCGGTGAGCGGGAACGCCTCCACCATGTACCACCTCGACGGGGTCTTCTGCGGCGACAGCGCGGCGCGCAGGTGGGCGCGCAGCTCGGCCACCGTGGGCGGTGCGGCGGGGTCGGCCGGGCGGACGAAGGCGGCCACGACCTCGCCCCACTTCTCGTCCGGCAGTCCGACGACGGCCACCTCGGCGACGGCCAGGTGGCGGTAGAGGACCTCCTCGATCTCGGCGGGGAAGAGGTTCTCCCCGCCGCGGATGATCATGTCCTTGAGCCGCCCGACGATGCGCACGTAGCCGCGCTCGTCCATCGTCGCCAGGTCACCGGTACGGACCCACCCGTCCGGGAGCAGCGTGTCGGCGGTCTCCTCCGGCTTGTCGAAATACCCGAGCATCGTCAGGTAGCCCCGCGCCCACAGCTCACCCGACGTGTCGAGGGGTACGGTCTCCAGGCTCGCCGGCTCGACGATGCGCACCTCGGTGTGCGGGAGTGGGGGTCCGACCGTGAGGCCCTTGTCCGCGGCGCTGTCGGTCGGCAGCGTGTTCGTGATCACGGGCGAGCACTCGGTCTGCCCGTAGACGATCGTGAAGTCGACGCCGAGCGTGCTCTCGATGCGTCGCACCAGCGCCTCGGGCACCTGGGCGCCACCCGAGACGGTCGACTTCCACGACGAGAGGTCGCGGGTCGCGGCGTCCGGGTGGTCCATCGCGGCGATCAGCATCGTCGGCACGGCGGCCGCGAACCACGGGCGCTCGCGCTCGATCAGCTCGAGGAACAGGCCGGGTTCGAAGGCCCGCATCACCACGAGCGTGGCGCGACGGTCGAGCGCGCCGAGGACACCCATCACGCAGCCCCCGGTGTGGAACAGCGGCATCGGCGTCAGCCAGCAGATCCCTTCAGGGATGCGGACGCGGTCGACCCACAGCATGGCGTTGTTGACGACGCTGCCGTGGCGCAGCACGGCGCCCTTCGGGAACCCGGTGGTGCCGCTCGTGTACTGGACCTGCACCGGATCGTCGGTCCCCACCTTCGGCAGGACGGCGCTGCCGTCATCCGCGGCGGCGTCGAGCAGCTCGACGAGCTGGTCGAGACGGAGCACCGAGCGCAGCTCGGGGAGCTCGCCACGGATCGCCTCGATGTGCGCGGCCAGCGGGTTGCCGCGCACCTCCGGGACGAGGAACACTCCAGCGGACCGGGACTGCCCGAGCACGTAGGCGACCTCCGCCGGCTGCAGGCTGGGGTTGACCGTGACGAGCGTGACCCCGGCGAGTGCGGCGCCGTACTCGAGCACCACCCACTCGGGCAGGTTGTGCGCCCACACGCCGATCCGCTCGCCCGGTTCGAACCGCTGCAGCAGGACTCGGGCGCAGCGCTCGGCGTCGTGCAGCAGCTCGGCGTATGTCCACCGGCGCCCGTTCGGATCGGCGATTCCCTCGACGAGGGCGACCCGGTCGGGCACGGCCGCGGTCACCTCGCGCAGCCGGGCACCGACGGTGATGCCCTCGAGGAGCGGGGGCCCGCTGCCGTCGGCGATCCAGTGCGAGGTGGTGAGCGGGGCGCGCATCACACGATTCTCGTCGGTCGGATCACCACGTTGGCCCAAGCGCATCTCCCGGACCTCCTTCGTAGGCTCAGCTGCGCGCGGCGCAGGATCGTCGGCTTCACATCCGACGACGTCGGCGATTGGGTGGCGCTGCTCGAGTGCAATCACCGCCAGCACGTGCGACATCGCCCGCCGTTCCGGTCGGCGCCGTGGGTCCTCGAGGCGGCCGAGCGAGATCAACGCATCGGCGCGACGCTGGACTGCCCGCTGTGCGACCGTTGCGAGATCCCGGACGGCCTTGTCGTGGTGCGGACCACCGCGACGTGGGACGCACACTCCATGCCCGAGGCGCTGCGGCGCGCCCACCGCGTGGCCACCGGGGTCTGGGGTCGCCTGCGGGTCGAGGCCGGATCGCTTCGCTTCATCGCCCGTACCGATCCGATCACCGATGTGCTCGTCCACGAAGACCACTCGCAGGGCATCCCTCCCGATGTCGAGCATCACGTCGAGCCGCAAGGCGCGACCCGCTTCGCCATCGACTTCCTCCGGCCCGAGCGCTGAGGCGCCGCCGGCCGGCGTCGACGACGCTGCCGGCGGACGTTCCGGAGCGAGCGGAAGAACGCGCTGACGGTCAGACAGCCGGTCATGGCCTTGGCCAGCCCATCGGCCCCCGATGATGTCAGCCGCGCGACCGCGGCCCGGACGGGTCGACCGAGGCCGTCCCTTCCGATCGACCGGCGAGTGGCATGATCTCCCGGTCGACCCCGATCTCGACGTGCGTGCCGCGGCGCCGGCACAGGCACCGCGGCGCCGCCGACGGCCCCGTGGTCGCGCCGATCCACGGCTGCTGGTGGCCACCTCGGTCGGGGCGATGGCTGGTGCCACCGCCCGCTATGAGCTGACCAGGTGGATCGTCACGCCCGCCGGCGGGTTCCCGTGGGCGACCTTCGTGGCCAACGTGTCGGGTTCGTTGGTGCTCGGGTTCCTGCTGGTGCTGCTCCTCGAACGGTTCCCGCCGACGCGCTACGCCCGAGCGTTCGTCGGGACCGGCTTCCTCGGCGCCTACACCACCTTCTCGACCTTCAGCGTCGAGACCGACCTCCTCCTCCAGGACGGCCACGTCGCCATCGCCGCCGTGTACGTCGCTGCCAGCCTCGCCGCCGGCATCGTCGTCGCCTGGCTCGGCGTTCTGCTCGGCCGGTCCGTCCCCCACCAGCGATCTCGACGAAAGGAGCGCTCGTGAAGCTCGAAGGGCACCAGAAGCGGCTGACCATCTTCGTCGGCGAATCCGACCACGTCGGCCACCACTCGCTGGCCACCGAGATCGTCCACCGCGCCCACGCCGCCGGTCTGGCCGGCGCCTCGATGTTCCGTGGCGTCGAGGGCTACGGCGCGTCCAACCACCTCCACACCACCCGCATCCTCTCGCTGTCGGATGACCTGCCGGTCGCCATCGTCATCGTCGACAGCGACGAACGCATTCGTGGCTTCCTGCACATCCTCGACGAGCTGATCACCGAAGGGCTCGTCATCCTCGACGACGTCGAGGTCGTCAAGTACGTCGGACGGGAGTCGGCCACGTGAGCGTCGGCGTGTGGATCGCCTTCCTCCTCGCCGCTGCCGTCGGCGCCAGCGCGCGCTACCTCCTCGACGGCGCGGTTCAGGACCGCTCCGGCGGCGAGTTCCCGTGGGGCACCTGCATCATCAACATCAGCGGCTCGTTCATTCTCGGCGTGCTCAGCGGCCTCGCCCTCTACCACGCCTTCCCGGACGACGCCAAGCTCGTGCTCGGCACCGGGTTCTGCGGTGCCTACACGACGTTCTCCACGTTCACCTTCGAGACGATCCGCCTCGCCGAGACCGGCCTCACCCGGGCCGCGATCCGCAACGTGATCGTCAACACCGGCGGCTGCCTGCTCGCCGCCGGAGCAGGCCTCGCCCTCGCCGGGCTGTGACGACGTCCGCGACGTTCGCCGATCATGTATCCGACGCCGGGCGTCCAGAATTCGGAGTGATTCGCGACCTTCAGCGCGGCTCGGCATCCTGGTCGTCCGCCATCGTGTGTCGGGGCCGGTCGGTCGGCGTACCGCAGTTCGGCGGCCCGATTTCGCTCGACGGCAGCGACGCTGGTCGGTACCGTGCGAGGCTCCTGCGAGCGTCGTCTCATTCGCGGGAGGGGGTGTGGCATGGACGAGACCACATCGGGGGCGGTGGGGACGCTGTTGCTGCGCGTGGCGCCCAACGTCGAGTTGAGCCGGCAGGACCATGTTCGTCCGGTGAGCGTCGCTGTCGTCATCACCGAGCTCGCCCTCGTCGCCGATCGCGTCCACGTCGCTGTGCGTTCGCGGCCGGTCGAGCTGCGCGCCGACCGGGTCGAGGGCTCGACGTTCGTGCTCGTCGTTCCTGCAGCCCGGTACGAGGCGATCCGCATGGGGGTGCGCCGCGTCGACGAACACTCGGTGGCGACGGTCACACTCGACGGCCCGTTCGAGGTGCCCGAGCGAGGGGCGACGACCGTCACGATCGCCGTGGATGTCGAGCGCCTGGGAACGCCCGGACCGCTCGATCTGCGCAGCGCGGCGACGGTGGTCGCCGCCCCCGAGCCTCGCGCGGAAGCCATCGCCGTGGCCGGGCAGGCGACGGAGGTGACGCTCGAGGTGGCCTTCGCCCCCCGAGCTGGCCGGTCGGGCCGCCAGCGGAAGGCGCCGACGGCGCCGAGCACAGCGTTGCCGGCTTTGCCGGATACGACCGGTGGCTCGATCGGCGTCTTCGCCGCCGAGGGAGCGCTCGCGCCGGGCACGTCGGTCTTGGTGCGGCTGCGCCGGCCGCTCGTTCCCGGACCGCTGCAGCCTCCCGGCTCGTTGCGTCCGGGTCGTCCGTCTCGCCCGCCGGACGGGGCGCCGGCCCCGGGCGGGCTGCCGCCGCTGTTCCGGCGACAGGTCGCCGTGGGCCCGGCCGTCGAGGTGACGACATCCGCGCCGCTCCGCGGACGGATCGAGCTGACGCTGCCTTATGACGACCGGACCCGCGGCACCGCCGGCGCCGCCGTCGACGACCTCGTCGTGGTCCAGCTCACGGATGACCGCCGCACATATCGCGAGCTGCGCCCGGTGCGCGTTGACCCTGACGCCCACACTGTCACCGTCACGACGACGACGACATCGACCTTCTTCGTGTGCACCGCTGGCATCGAGGTGACCCAACCGCGCGTGCGTCGCGACGCCGCCGGCGCAGCGACGGCATGGGCGTCGGGACCGGAGGTGACGATCGCCGGGCGGCTCGCCGACGACCGCGCCCGTGTGACGCTGCTCGACCCCGTCACCGGGGCGCCGTTTGCGTCGCGGAGCGGGTGGCAGGCACTCGGTTGGTTCGACGTCGAAGGCGTGCCCCTTGCGCCACGCCAGACTCACGTGCGGATCCGCGCCGCTGTCGACGGACTCCTCCCCCACGAGTGCGACATCACCATCCGCGATCCGGCACCGCCCAAGCGCGTCACCGACCCGAGCCGCCACTACGGCCCGTGCCTGGCCATCGCCCGCGATGACACACCGTTCGTGACCGCCGTCGTCGGCAGCGGACGGTTCACAGGTGACGACCTCCTCGGGCCGCTGGATGAGTGGCAGCGCAACTGGAACCGCTACGGGGCCTACGTCTATCGCCCCAACGCCGAGGCGACCGGCTGGGAGTGGCGGGCTTTGCTGCCCGAAGTGCACTTCGAGGAGGCGACGGCACGCATTGCCATGGGCCGGTTGCAGGCGCTCGTCACGGTCCCACCGGCACCGGGCGCACCGGCGCACCGCCGGGCGCTCACCGCGCTGGCGAACTTCCTCGCCGCTCGCCCCGATGATCGCCAGGCGGCGGCGGTGGTCCGCTCGTTTCTCGACGCCGCCGGCGACGCCCTCGGACTGCGGACGATGTCGATCTCGTCGACCGTGCCCCTCGTCGCCGGCGCCGACGGAACGTTCTCGGCTGCGTTCGTCGCAGCAACCGCCGAGGGGCTGACGGCCGCGGCTGACAGCAGCCTCGGCCGCAGCCTGTCGCGACTGTACAGCCCGCTCGACGCCGCCGAGCACGACCTGCGACCGGTCAACGTCGGCCAGCTGCAGTACGTGTCGGGCAGCTTCGACCGCGGTGTCCGGCGCGAGGTCGTCGCCGACGAAGCCTGGTGCGCCACCGTGCGATTGGCCACCGACCCGGCCGGCGGCGAACCGATCATCGCCGCCCTCGAGCCGCAGCCGGACGTCGAGAGCCAACCCGCGGCCCGGCTCGTCCTCCACCGCCGTCGGTCCGACGGCAGCTGGACGCACGAGGTGGTGTCGGCCAGCGCCGCGATCATCGACTTCGACATGGTCGTCACGCCAGCGGCCGCCGGCGAGACACGCGTGTGGTTCGTCGCCGCCGTCGCCGGGCGCCAATTTGACGTCAAGACGCACCTGCGGACAATCGCCCGGGAGGGCCCCGGCTGGCTCGTTCACCCGCTCGAGTACGCCGCCCCGTGGGACGCCACGATGGTGCTCGACCTCGGGCTCTGGCCCCGTGTCGCCGTCGACGCCGACGGCACGACGGCGATCGTGTTCGCCGTGCTGTCGCTCGGCCGAGTCACCTGGTTCGTCGGAGCGACCGAGGGTGAGCTGTTCCGCGTCACGGAACTTGCCGGCTCCGGCCATGAGGCGCTGACCGGCTCGCCGCTTCCGCCGACCGACGCGATCTTGCAGGTGGATTCACCCGTCAACACCAGCGGACTCGGCCTGCGGCACTGGGCCGCCGACGTCGTCCCCGCCGGCCAAGGTGCGCTGTGGTGCGCCTACGGCAACGGGGTAGCCAACCTGGCACGGGTCACCCTGGCCGACCGCCAGCCGCAGGTCACCGTTGTCGATGTCGACCGGATGACCGGCTTCGCCCCGTCGCTGGCCACTCGCCGCGACGGCGCCCCGGCGATCGCCTACCAGGACCCGTGGGGCTCGGGCAGGTTCGGGCCCGACGCCCGCGACGACCTCGTCTACTGGAGCAGCGCCCACGGCAACGTCGTGCCCCCAACCGCGCTGCCACTGGCGCCACCCAACGCAACGGGCTACTTCAGCGTCGCCCACCCGGCGCCCTATGTACCGCTGGCCTGTGACCGGCTCGCCGGGACCGATCCGCGCGCCCTGCTCGCGTCCATCGTCCTGCATCGCCAGTTCGACATCGTTCTCGTCCCCGGCGAGGGCGACGACCCGCTTGAGCACACCGACGTCGCCTACGCCCACCCCGGCGTCGCCCACCAGCTCGCCCGGCTGCGTGACCGGCCCTCCGTGCTCGCTCTGAGGATCGACAACAGTGCCGTAGACGAAGACATCGAACGGATCGAGGTGGCCACCTTCACCGACCCGATCGGCACGATCGCCCGCACCGAGATCGGCCAGCTCGACCGCGGCATCATGACCGCGACCGTGCTCAGCGCGCTGATGGGCACCGGCACGCGGCTGTCGCACACGCCGCCCCACGTGGTCGTCCGCCAACCCGGCCGCGCCTGGGACCTCGTCGACCCCGACGCCTACAGCGGCGGACTTCGACAGGAGGCCCAGGTGTACGAGGTGCGCGACAACGGTGACGAACTGGAAATCTTCCTACCGCCAGTGATCACCGTCATCGACCGGGAACGCCGGCTCGATCCGGAGACCAACCGACCCACGCCGTGCGGACTGACCGTCGAGCAATGGGATGCGTTCATCCGGCCGCTCGCCGGTCAGCTCGACATCATCGCGTTCGACCTTCCCGACGTGCCCGGACGGCTGCGTCGCGTCGTCGCCCGTGGTATCCGCGTCACCGCCCTCGGGCACCACGATCCCCCCAACCAGCAACAAGGAGGCGCACGCTTCACGATCGAGATCCCCCACTTCGCCGCGCTGACCGCCAACCCCGACGCCATGGTGTGGGCGACCGAGCCGTCGTCGGTGCACCTCACATTCGCTCCGTTTGTTCGAGACGGGTGGATCGCCTGGTGGGTGCGCGAGACCGAGGTGCGCCTCGGCCATGTCGAAGTCGACGTGCAGTTCGGGTTCTTCGACTGGCTCGCCGTGATCGTCTCCATCATTCCCGGCTTGGGCTTCGTCTTCGCCGCCGTCGACGCCATCGCCGACAGCGTGGCCACCAGCGCCGCCAACGACGAGCTGCGCCCACCCGGCACCGGCAACCTTCAGTATCTGCTCGGCGACGTGCTGCAGTTCCTCACCGATCTCCACGGTGCCGACGAGCCTCGCCCGCTCGAAGCCGTGTGGATGCGCACTCTCGCCCTGACGACGTGGTGGCGTGCCCGCCCCAGAGCGGACGATCCCCCGGCCACCTCGCAGCTCAACGTGCTGCCGACCGCTGGCGTGACCTTCGCCGTGACGACCGTCGGTGATCCGCCCGTGCGCCGCAACGTCCTCATCACGAGCGACGGCGCTGTGCCAGCTCTACTCGAGTCGGTGACCGTCACCGGTGCCGACTTCCGCGTCGTCACGACACCGGCGTGGCCCTCCGTGCTGCTGCCCGGCACGTCCGTCGTCCTGACCGTCGAGTACGTCCCGGCTGCTCCGGTCGGCTTCCACAGCGGACGCGTCGATGTCCGCTTCAACGCTGGACAGCAGGCCAGCGTGACACTCGGAGCACTCACAAACCCGGCGCCCGAGCCGCGCCTTCGCGTCGTCCCCGAGCGCCTGCAGTTCGGCGCCACCAACGCCGGTACCCCGGTACGGCGCGACCTCGTCGTCCACAACGATGGCACCGCGCCGCTGCACGTCGCCGCCGTCGAGATTGGCGGTGGGCTCCCCGCCGGCGTGCTGACAGCCGAGACGCCGACCCCGTTCACGGTGGCACCAGGCGGCAGCGCCGTCATCACGGTGCGCCTCGATCCGCCCTTCGGCAGCCCGGCCCGCCTCGACGCCGCCTGTACAATCGTCACCGACGACCCGCAACGCCCCCGTGTCGACGTCGCCGTCACCGCGTCGGTCGCCTCCGGCCAGCTGCTCGTCACCCCGACATTGTTGGCCTTCCCGAACGCACCGACCGCCGCCGACCAACCGGCCCTCCCGCCCGGGTTGCCACCCACCGTGCACCGCGGGCCGACACGGATGACGACCGTCTACAACCTCGGCGCCGCCGACATCACCCTGCGTGGCCCATCGCTCCAGGCCCTCGACGCCAGCGGCGCGGTTTCGCCGCACTTCACGCTGTGGCAGGCAGACGGCAGCCCACTCCCACCAACCGACCGCCTGCTGCGAAGCGGCGAGAGCCTCGTCATCGTCGCCGAGTTCAGCGCTGCCGCGCCCGGGGACCACATCGCCAACATCGAAGTCCGAGCGATCGACCCGACGCAGGTGCCGGCAACCGCACGCCTCGAAGGCCACGCCATCTAACCCCACTCGCCCTGCACGCAGCGCGGCATCGATGAGCGCGAAGGATTGTGCCGGTACCCCGGTCCGGTGCCCTCGTTCGTCGGCGTGCGGCGTCCGCAACCGCCGTAGGCTCGAAGGCGTTCGCCGCTTGGGGACGGCTGGGCCGAGGCCGTTGTCAGGTGGCTCCACGACGGGAGGGCATGATCGTCTGCGGTGCTGGATCACCCGCGAGGAAGTCGGCGATCAGCCGGTTGACCTCGGTGGGCTTCTCGACCGGCGCACAGTGTGAGGTTCCGGGCACGACGGCGAGCTGACCCGCGGGCAGCGCCTCGTACAGCGCACAGGTGTGGCTCAGCTCGATGGCGTCGCCGTCGCCGACCAGCACGAGCGTCGGTGCGGTGATCCGTGCGAGGTCCTCGACCGTCAGTGTCGGTTCCGTTGCCCCCATCGTCATCGTCTTCTTGACGATGGTGCGGAAGTGGTCGGCGCCGTCGGGTGAGCGCTCGGCGTACGCCGTCCGGAGCCGGGTGACGACCGGCGAGTCCCGTCCGTACTCGAGGCGCCGCTGCCCGTTGAAGTGGAAGTTGGCGCCGATCAGCACGAGACGATTCACCAAGTCAGATCGTCGCAGCGCGACGAGCATCGCAACGATGCCGCCATCGCTCCGCCGGACCAGGTGAGCGGGTCCGCTGACGACCGACTCCAACACGCCGATGGTCTCGGTCGCCATGTCGTCGTAGTGGAAGGGAGCGTCGGTGTCCGTAGTGCGACCGTGGCCGCGGCGATCGAACCCGATGACCCGGTACGTCGCGCCGAGCTTGTCGCTGAGCGGGTCGAGCAGCTCGTCGCTGTTCGGCATGCCGCCGTGCAACGCGAGGATCGTGTCGGCGGTTGCGGCGGTCTGACCGGTGATGGTGACCCACGTCGGATGCCCGTCGACGTCGAGGTGTCCCACGCCGTCGTCCCCCTCATTCCACGTCGCCTGACCCCTGCTGTGTCGCGTCCGGGTGGCCTATCGCACGGGTTGGTGACCTAGATGACCGATCTCACCCGTTGGTCAACCACTGGTCGACCGACGCGCCATGCCAATCCGATGGCGTCGGGCTCGAACCCAGACATCCGTCGAGCTCTTCGAGCCGCCGTTCAGGACCGACCTGCTCGATCACCGCTCACCGCGTCGATCCGCGACGGAGACGAACGGGCCGCTGGTGGCTGGTGGGGCCGTTGACCGGCACCGGTTCGCGTCTGCTTCGACGCGTGCGCGGGCGGGCCACACTGGTGGGCACGAACGGCCAGCCTTGCCGGAAGGTCCACAGATGAACGTGCCCACGCCGGACGAGGTCGTCGCGTCGTGCAGGGAGGCGGGCGTGCGACTGGTGCGCCTGTTGTACTGCGACAACGGTGGGGTGGTGCGCGGCAAGGTCGTGTCGGTGGAGCAGTTGGTGGAGCGGATGAACACGGGGGTCGGGCTGACGGTCGCGATGCAGGCGATGAACTCGCTTGACCAGCTACAGCCCGTGGAGGGGATGGGTCCGGTCGGCGAGATCCGACTGGTTCCTGACCCGGCGACGTTCACGGTGATCCCTTATGCGCCTCGCTCGGCGGTGATGCTCGTCGATCATCTGCGCTTGGACCGGGCACCGTATGAGGCGTGTCCGCGCCAGTTCCTCGCGCGGATGGTCGCCCGTCTGGCCGAGCGAGGGATCGAGTTGCACTGTGCAGTCGAGAACGAGTTCGCGCTGGCTCGACGAGTGGAGGACCGGCTCGTGCCGATCGACTCGGGCACGTGTTTCTCGACAACCGGGATGACCGCCGCCACCGAGGTCGTCGACGCGATCGTTGCCGCCTTGGACGCGCAGGGAATCCCGCTCGCCCAGTACTACCCGGAGCTTGGTCACGGCCAGCACGAGCTGTCGGTGCTGCCTCGTTCCGCGGTGGCCGCCGCCGATACGCAGGTGCTCGTCCGCGAGACGATCCGCGGGGTGGCCGCCGGGTGCGGCCTCGTGGCTTCTCTTGCTCCCAAGCCGTGGCCGGATCAAGCCGGCAACGGGGCGCACATCCATTTCAGCGGGTGGGACCAGGAGGGGACCCGGAACCTGTTCCACGATCCAGCTGGGCGGTTCGGGTTGTCGGGGCTGGCCGAACAGTTCGTCGCCGGGATCCTCGATCACGTCCCCGGCCTGCTCGCCTTGACGGCGCCGTCGTTCAACTCGTTCGCCCGGTTGCTGCCCCAACACTGGAGCTCGGCGTTCACCTGCTGGGGGCCCGACAACCGGGAGGCGACGGTGCGCGTCCCTTCTGTGTTCTGGGGCGAGGAGGCGGCGTCCACCAACCTCGAGTTCAAGCCCGCCGATGCCTCGGCGAACCCGTATCTCGCCGTCGGTGGGCTGATCGCCGCCGGCCTCGATGGGATGCAGCGTGAGCTGGTTCCGCCGCCGCCGGTCGACGTCGATCCCGCCAGTCTGTCCGACGCCGAGCGGGAGGCGGCCGGGATCGCCCGCTACCCGACCACGCTGGCGTCGGCACTCGACAGCCTCGAGGCCGACGACATGCTGCTGGCGGCCTTGGGTGCGCCGCTCGCCCGCTCCTACGTCGCCGTGCGCCGGTCGGAGTGGGATGCCTACTCCGAGGCCGGTGAGGAGTTCGCATTCGCCAACCACTTCTCCAAGTACTGAGGTGACCGCGATCGACGGGCTGCGGCCCGCCATCTCGGAGCTCCCGGCGATCGACCACCACGCCCACCTGCTGGCCCGGCCCGATGCCCGGAATGGCCTCGCCGGCGTGCTCACCGAGAGCGATGAGCCAGCGCAACTCGGTGCGGCGCGCGAGCACCCCGCCTACCACCGGGCGCTCCGCGACCTCGCTGACATGCTCGGGACCAAGCCCTCAGAGGAGGCGCTGGCGGCCGCCCGCTGCAACGACTTCAGCGGGCACGTCGCGCGGCTGCTCGACCACTGCCGTCTGGAGGCGATGTTCGTCGACGACGGGTTCCGGCCAGCGGGGGCGATCTCGCTCGCCGAGCACGCCGCGCTCGTCGGGTGCCCCGTCCGACGAATCGTTCGTATCGAGACCGAAGCGGAAGCGGCCAGCGCCGGAGGGCCCCCGCTCGCCGAGTGCCGAGCACGCTTCCAGCAAACGATCGCCGATGCGTTCGCCCAGGGGGCGATCGGCCTCAAGACGATCGCTGCCTACCGCTGCGGGCTCGACCTGCCGACACCATCGCCGGACGTGGCCGCTGGCGCGTACGACACATGGCAGCACTCGGGGTCCAGCCGCCTGCAAGACGCCAAGCTGGTGTCATTGTTCTTGGCCGACGCCCTCGACGCGGCCGGCGAGGGGGTCCCACTCCAGGTGCACAGCGGCATCGGCGACCGCGACCAGATGCTGACGGGAGCGGACCCCGCGCTGCTCCAACCCCACATCGACCGCGGCATGCTCGCCCAGACCCCGGTCGTCCTGCTCCACTGCTACCCCTTCGTGCGCCACGCCGGGTACCTCGCCAGCATCTATCCGAACGTGAACCTCGACCTGTCGCTCGCCATCACGCTCCTCCCGCACCGTGGGCCCAACCTCGTCGCCGAGGCCCTCGAGCTGGCCCCACCGACCAAGCTTCTCTTCGCCAGCGATGCGTCACGCCTGCCAGAGATGTTCACGCTGAGCACCCGATGGTGGCGGGAATCACTCGCTCGAGCCTTGGGCAGCCTCGTCGACGACGGCTTCGCCGACGAACCGTGTGCCCTCCACTGGGCCCAACTGATCCTCGCCGACAACGCCCGCCGCATCTACAGCTACGACGGCACGAGCTGACGCCCTGACCACCCCTGCGCGGCGGTGATCGGCTATCGACTCCGCAGGTGAGCCCGATGAGGGTTTGGTCTCCGCCAGCCTGGATAGCGAGAACCTCGGCCCCGCAGTCGATGCGCGGCTGGATGCACTCGGCCGGACCGACAGACGCGTTGCGGTCGGGGAGATCCGCGCCGAGACGACCGGCGTGGTGACGGACGGCGGCGAGCCCGAACGAAGACGGTTCCGGAGCGCCGCGGACGCCTCGCCAACCTGCCCACCACGCCGGCCAACCCTCGGCGCTGGTTGTCGAGACCACTGCGTCCCGAACGCGCAGCCGCGACGCCGTGTCCGCTCGATGCCGTGGGCCGTCGGCGCCTGCGGCGTGGACACGAGGTCAGGACGTTGGTGATGCGGCACCGCACGGTGGGCACGACTGGGATGCAGGTCAGTTCGTTGTGCCTCGGCGCGATGATGATCGGGGCGTGGGGCAACACCGATCACGGCGACTCGATCGCGATCATCCACCGCGCTCTCGATGCCGGCATCAACTTCGTCGACACCGCCGACGTGTACTCGGCGGGCGAGTCCGAGGAGATCGTCGGCACGGCCCTCGCCGGCGGCCGACGCGACGACGCCGTGCTGGCCACCAAGGCCCACGCCCCGATGGGACGTGATCGCAACATGCGCGGCAACCCGCGCCGCTGGCTGGTACGGGAGGTCGACAACAGCCTGCGCCGGCTGCAGACCGACCGCATCGACCTGTTCCAGATCCACGTCCGGACCCGACGACCAGCCACGAGGAGACCCTGTCGGCGCTGACCGACCTCGTACGTGCCGGCAAGATCCCCGCGTTCGGCAGCTCGACGTACCCGGCGCACCAGGTGGTCGAAGCGCAGTGGGTGGCACGCACCCGGGGCCTGGGTCGCTTCGTCACCGAGCAACCGCCGTATCCGATACTTGTGCGCGGCATTGAGCGCGACGTGCTGCCGGTCGCCGCTCAGTACGACATGGGCGTCTTGCCGTGGAGCCCGCTCGCCGGAGGCTGGCTGAGTGGTCGCTTCCGCCTCGGCGTTGATGTCCGCAGAACCATCGCGCCGAGCGGATGCCGGCACGGACCTGTCGTCGGCGGAGAACCTGCTCAAGCTGGAGCGCGCCGACGCGCTGGCCAAGGTCGCCGAATCGGTCGGGATCAGCCTCGTCGAGATGGCCGTGGCGTTCGTCCTCAACCACCCGGCGGTCACGTCGGCGATCATCGGACCACGGACGATGGAACAACTCGACTCGCAGCTGGGCCCGGCGGACGTCGAGCTCACCGGCGACGTGCTCGACGCCATCGACGAGATCGTTCCGCCCGGCACGAACTCGTCGCCCAACGACGGTGGCTACGACCCGCCGCCGCTCACCAACGCCCGCCTGCGCCGTCGCTGACGGCCCGTGACATTGGCCGGCGATGACAGGAGCGGTTGAAGCGCCCCGGGTTCAGTGGAGGCTGGGTTCTCCCACTGGCGGCTGCTGGTGGGAGTTGTTCTGACGGTAGTAGGCGGTCTCGTACTCGACAGGTGGGACGTAGCCGATCGCCGAGTGGAGGCGGATCTCGTTGTACCACCACACCCAGTTCAACGTGGCCAGCTCGACGTCGTCGGCGCCGCGCCAGGGGCCTTCGTGGTGGATGCACTCGGTCTTGTACAGGCCGATCGTGGACTCGGCGAGGGCGTTGTCGTAGCTGTCACCGACGGTGCCGATGGAGGCGACAGCGCCGACGTCGGCGAGGCGGTTGGTGTACAGGATCGAGGTGTACTGGCTGCCGGCGTCGCTGTGGTGGACGAGCCCGGCGATGAGCTGCTCGGCCTGGGCGCGGACCCACAGCGCCATCTCCAACGCGTCGAGCGGCAGCGCGGTCGGCATCCGAGCGGCGGTGCGCCAGCCGACGATACGCCGGGAGAAGACGTCGATCACGAAGGCGGTGAACACCATCCCGGCCCACGTGGCGACGTAGGTGAAGTCGACCACCCACAGCTGGTTGGGCCGCTCGGCGGTGAAGTCCCGCTTGACCAGGTCTGGTGGCCGCGGGGCGCCGGACGCGGGGCGAGTCGTGATGAACTGGCGGCCGCGCCGCACGCCACGTAGCCCGTGGCTGCGCATCAGTCGTTCCACCTGGCAGCGCGGCACGTGACCGACCTCGGGATGCTCACCACGGGCCTCCTCGCGGCCTAGCTCGTTCCACACCTTGCGGGCCCCGTACAGGCGCCGGCCGATCATCGGGCCGGCATGGACCCGGCGAACATGCTCCAACACCACCTCGTCACGGCAGGCCCGCGGCGACGCCGGCCTGGTGCGCGTCGCGTAGTACGTGGACGGGGCGATCTTGCAGCCGTGCTCGGTGAGCACCCGGCAGATCGGCTCGACCCCGAACCGGTCACGGTGATCGTCGATGAACCCGATCACCACGGCAGTCGCGGGTCGAGCTCCCACGCGAAGAAGCTTGACGCCGCCAGCAGGATCTCGTTGGCCCGCTTCAACTCGCGGACCTCCCGCTCCAGCTCGCGGATCTTCGCTGCCTCCGATGTCGACACGCCGGGGCGGCGACCGGCGTCGACCTCGGCCTGCTTGCACCACCCACGCAGAGTGTCCTTGTTGATCCCGACACGCGGGGCGATCCGCATCACCGCCGCGTTCAGCGACAGCTCAGGTTCCTGCTCGCGGGCTTCGAGCACGAGCCTGATCGCTCGCTCCCGCAACTCCGGCGGGTACTTCCTCGGTGCTGGCATGACTCCCACCCTTTCGTGGGTTCAGAGCCTCCATCAACCCCGGGGCGCTTCACTCGACGTCATCCGGTTCGTCCGCGACCCCCTCGAGGGCTCGTTCAACGGCGGCTACTACGGCAACCTCGATCTCTCGCTCGGCCCGCTCGTGCTCGCCCTCACCCACTACGGCCGCCACCGCCCGGCGGCCGTCCTGCTCGGTGGGATGATGACAATGCCGACGCGCGACTCGATGCGCCCCGACCTCGTCGCTGACGCCACGACCACCCTGGGCGGCGCGTTGGGAGACGATCTCACGCCGCTGCTCGAAGAGGGACGAAGCCTGCCCAAACGAGAGCTCGCCCGCCTCGCCTTGGCCGAAGTCGATCACGTCCTGGCGCATCGACCGGCCTAATCGACACCGACGGATGCTCACGGATCTGGGGGCGAACCAGGCGTCGTCGGGCACAACGTCGACCACCTCGACAACTCACGCCAGATCGATCAAGGCGCTCGCGACCGCGCGCTCTCACAGAGTCCCGCCGCATCCAAAGCCGCTCATGTCAGACCGATCCGGCACCGGCGTCGACATCACGGACGAATCGCCCTCGACGCCGCGACGAGCGCCCTCCGCGTCTGACCATGGGACGGAGGACGCACCGAACGCGCGCTCGAGGGAGGTATCCGCTAATCGCGTCCGCAAATCCCTCCTCCGACCATCCTCGTACGCCGGGAGTCGGACACCGAACGTCGCTGACCGCGGTTCGGCTCGCGCCTGCGCTGAACGGCCTTGTGCCGAGCGGCAGACTTGACGCGACCGCGGCCACCGGCTCGACCGGGCGATTCGGCACCGCAGATGCCCAGATCGGGAGCGTCTTATTGGCAAGCGCTCGGCGGGCGTGCCGGAACGCCGGGCGGCTGTCAGGTCGTTCGACCCCAGTAAGTCGGAAGTCGATTGGGGGCAAGGTGGAGACCTGGCGGCCGGCGCGGCGTCCTCGAGTCAGTCGCAGAGGCCGGCGGGTTGGCTGGATGTGCAGTGGTTGTGGGTCACGACGTTGCCGGTGCCGGCGCTGTCGACGAGGACGTCGAGTGTGTTGTCGGCGAAGCGGTTGTTGCGGACCGTGTTGTCCGATGCCGGTGTGGGGGCACCCTCGTCGGTGATCACGACGGCGGCGACCTGGCGGTAGCCGGCAGGGGTGTGCCCTTCGATGCGGTTCCCGCGGACGACCGTGCCGTGTGCGCCCTGGAGGTAGACGCCGACGCCGGTGACGAAGGAGAACAACTCCACGCACGGTCCGTTGTTGGACACGATGCGGTTGTCACGAACCACGGCGCCGACGCCAGGGTCGACGAACACGCCGATGCAGTTGTCGTGGGCGACGTTGTTCCGGAAGTCGGCGCCTTGGGTCTGCACGCAGAAGCCGGCGACGTAGCGCGACACGTCGTTGTGGTCAACCGTGGCGGGCGTGACGTCGTCCGCGCACAGGCCGATGCCGTGCAGCGCGCCGCTCGTGGCGACGACGTTGCGCGTGAAGCGCGTGTGCGTCGATCCGACGGTCAGCGCACCGTAACGGTCACCATCGATGAGCACATTGCCGTCGAGACGGGCGTCTGCTGCGGCGACGAAGGCGACGTTCGGTCCGGAGAAGCCCTCGACACGGAAGCCAGAGATCGTCACGCCCCGTACGCGGTGGTCCACGGAGATGAACCTGCGGTGCTCGTTGTTGTTGAACGGGGCGAGCTCGACGCCGGTGCCGGTGACGCAGATCCCAACTTCGGTGTCAGCGCCTGAGTCGTCAGGGCCGGCCAGTCCGGAGCAGCTGTTCGAGGAGATCGTCGGCGGTGGACGCAGGACGGCGCCCCTGCCGATGAGGGAGACCCGGTCGGTGGTGAGGACGAGCTGTTCGGTGTAGACACCCGCACCGACAACGACCCTGTCGCCCGGTTGGGCGGTGTCGAGGGCGGCCTGGATCGAATCGCCAGAACGGACCACGATCGTGTGACTCGCCGCCGCCACGGGGGCGGCATCGGCGAGCACGCCGATCGCGGTGGCGGCGACGACCGCGATTCGTGCGGCTGTGCGGTGCTGAGCATGGTGGGCGATGAACATTGGAGCTGATCCCTTCGTGGTCGCACGGGTTCTCACGTCCCGAAGGCGCGGTCCTGTGTCGTCGACCGAGGGTCGTTGAGCGTCTGGCACATCAGGGCTACGCGTTGCCGTTCGGTGGTGGGACTTCGGATGCCTCCGGGCCGACGGGAAGGAGATGTCGGAACCGTGCGCTCGTCCGGTTGCGTCCGGGTTGCGTGTCGGCTGCGTCAACCAGCGGAGCGCGGCGTCGACGTGACCTACATTCGTACCGGTGGAGGTCGCGGTGCTCGGGCCGCTGGTGATCGGTGATGGTGAGAGCGGTTTGAGCTCCACGAAGGAGCGCGCCATCGTCGAGCTCCTCGCGCTGCGAGCCCCCCACGCGGCTTCCGTCGACGCTGTCATCGACGCCGTGTGGGGGGATCGACCGCCGACAACGGCGGCGAAGACGTTGCAGAGCCTCGTGTCCCGCGTCCGCCGTGCGATCCCCGGACTGGTGATCGAGCGGGTCGGCGAGGCGTATCGCGTGGTTGCCGACCGTGTTGATGCCAGAGAGTTCGAGGAGCTCGTTGTCGACGGACGGCGGGCACTGGAGGACGGCGATGCCGATCAGGCCATCGAGGCGCTCTCCGCGGCCCGCGCGCTGTGGCGGGGGGCACCCGCACCCGACCTCGTCGACGGGCCAGCGAGAGCCGCGTGCGTCCGCCTGGAGGAGCTCTTCCGGACGATGATCGAGGACCTCAACGAGGCCCGCTTGGCGGTGGGAGGAGACGCCGCATTGATCGCTGATCTCGATTCGGCGACGGCCGCCGAGCCGTTGCGTGGGCAGCGCTGGGCGCAACTGATGCTCGCTCTGCACCGTGAAGGACGCCAGGCCGAAGCACTGCGCGCCTTTCAACGGGCGCGTCGCGTGCTCGGCGAACAGCTCGGCCTAGAACCCAGCGACGAGCTGCGCGCGCTCGAGCGAGCGATCGTCACGGACGACCCGTCGTTGGCCGCCGATTGGCGGGTGTGGCGTGCGCAGCGGGGCGCGCGAGGTGCCCGTCGCACGCCGCAGCAGCAACGTCCGCCGACGCTGGCGAGTTTCGTCGGGCGCAGCGATGAGTGCCGCCTCGTGTCCAAGCGACTGGAGGAGGCTCGCTTGGTCACCGTCACCGGTCCCGGTGGTGTCGGCAAGACGCGTCTCACGCTGGAGGTGCTCGACCAGGTCGAGGACCGCTTCCCCGACGGCGTCTGGTTCGTCGACCTCACGCCGACCACCGAGCGGCGATCGATGGCCTCGGCGATCGCCGAGACGGTCGGCGTACGGGACCTTCCCGGCACGGATCTCGACACGGCGATCGTGGAGCGGTTCGGCTCATCGCGCGCCTTGATCCTCCTCGACAACTGCGAGCACGTCCTTGCTGGCGCCGCCGCGTTGGCCCACCGTCTCATCGTCGCAGCACGGTCGCTGCGACTGCTGGCGACCAGTCGGGAACCGCTCGGCGTCGCCGGCGAGGTCGTCGTTCCCTTGAGCCCGCTCGCGACGCCGGCAGTGGCTGATCGCGATGTGACGCGCATCGCCACCGCCGACGCCGTACGGCTCTATGCCGATCGAGCAGCGGCCGTGGAGCCGGCCTTCGAGATCAATGAACGCAACGCCTCCGCCGTGGCCTCGCTGTGCCGACGCCTCGACGGGCTCCCACTAGCCATAGAGCTCGCCGCCGCTCAAGCGTACGTGTTGGGGCCCGCTCAGATCGATGCCCGCTTGGCCGACCGGTTCCCCCTTTCTGCGGAGCCACGATCCGACCGGCCTAGAGCGGCATCGAACGTTGGCGGCGCTGCTCGACTGGAGCGCCGACCGGCTCCATCCCCGCGAGCGCACGATCTTCCACCGCTTGGCGGTGTTCCGCGGGTCGATGTCGTTGGAGGCGATCGAGGCCGTCGTCGTCGATGGCGACATCGCCAGCGCCGACGTGCTCCCAGCGCTCATCCGGCTGGTGCGAAGCTCACTGGTTGTCGCCGAGGGGACGGGCGCTGCACGCCGCTATCGCTTGCTGGAGACGGTGCGGCAGTACGGCCGGGAGCGGCTCGCAGACGACGGCGACCTCGATCGGCGGCGAGATCGCCACCGCGACTGGGCGTTGACATGGGCGGTTGAGGTCGCCTCGGGGCTGCGTGGGGAACGTCAAGCGTCGTCTCTCGACGACCTCGACGAGGAGTACGACAACGTCGAAGCGGCGCTCGAATGGAGCGCCACCGATTCGAACCGGGCCGCGCTCGCCCTCGACGCGATTCAGGCCTTGTACGCATTCTGGCTCGCCCGCGGCACCCGGCGAGCCCAAGGCGTGCACTGGACCATGGCCATCGCCGAGGCTGCGGTCGGCGTCCCACCGGCGGTTCGGGTGCGGGCGATGGCCCTGGCGAACGTGATCATCGGGCAAAGCGACTTGGCCGCGGCCGCCGAGATCGCCGCCGCAGCCCGCCGGCTCGCCGCGACCGCTCCCGACGATCAGCGCGCCGCGCTCCATGCCGCCATCGCGACGTGCTGGACCGAAGTCGCGACGGGCAGGCCACCGAACTTCTCACCGCTCGCCGCCGCGTGCGCCCAAGATCCCAACGACCCGGACCGCAACTGGATCGATGCCATCCTAAGCAGCTGCCTCGCCACGACGGGTGACCTCGCCGGCGGCCGGCGATACATCCGCCGCGTGATCGACCACCCGCGGCTCGTGCACGATCGGCACCAACGCGGCAGCTTCATGACCTTTGCCGTGGACATCGACGCGGCGATCGGCGACAACCTCGAGCAAGCCCGAGGCGACGCCCGGGAGGCCCTGGACATCGCCACCGACCTCGCATGCTCGTCGTGCACCGCTCAGGCTCTCGTCAGCCTCCTCCTCGTCGACAGGTGCGAGGATCTCGGCGGACCCGTCACCGTCGCCCGCCGCTCACTTTGGCTCGCGCACGACATCCACGAGACCATGGGAGTCATGCGCGCCCTCGACATGCTGGTCGGCGCCCTCGTCGACGAGGGACGGGACGAGATGGCGGTACGCGTCGCCGGCGCCACCGACACCCTCCGGCGCCGCACCGGCTACGCAGAACACGAACCAGGACGACGCGCTTACCGGCAAACCCGACTCCGCCAAGCTCGAGACCACCTCACAACCCAGACCTTCGACGCCCACTGGAACGCCGGCAGGCGCCTCGACTACCAACGCCTGATCGACGAATTGCTCGATGCCATCACAGACAACACGGACAGCAGCTGACGGTAGAGCCCGGCCGAGTCGCTCGTCGGCAACCTGGTCCCGATTCTACGCAGTTGACAAGTCGGCCACGCGAGGACACCGCCCCGTGGACGCGACCGCGGGACGACGTCCGCCACCCGCGGCTCGAGGTCAGCGCCGGTGCCGGTTCACCAGCTGCCCGGTAAGCAGTAAGCGCCGTCCCCGCGCCCACGATCGAGATGTGGGCGCCGCCCGCAGTGATGCGACTGTCAGATCCAACACTCGGTGGCACGCCCTCCCGAACGCGGTCGACATGCGGGCGAGCGCCGAATCCGCGGTAGGGAGCGGCCGCGGTCACACCTCAGCTCGGGGGAGCTCGCGCCTGATCAGACGGTTCCGGCACCACGTCGGATCGGCAGACCGTCGATCCCGCCATGTATGGCCGCGGGGTCGGGTCGAAGCGAGCCGACCCCGCGGGCACCGAACGGCGTCGGCGCCGGGGTGTCCGAGTAAGACGGGGATAATCCCGCTCCCACGCGTCATAGAACGCCGGGTCGGCGACGCTCTCGACCCGCGCGATAACAACAGCGCCGCTCGGGAGCCCGGCCGTTCGGTAAACGGCGAACTCGGCGGCGAGATCGCCGATAAAGCGCGAGGCAACGTTGAGCCTCGAACCAACGACGGCGTCGTCGAAGGTATGCCGTCCCTCCCGTACCGGGCCCATCTCCACGAGCAATGGTCGAGTGCCGAGGATCGCGGTGACCGCCAGCGGGCACTCCCTCGCGGCCGTTGGGTAGATCGAGATGGCCGCCGCGTTCCGCAGCGTGCCCTGGCTCAAACGGTGGTGTTCGGGCGGTTCAGCTGTTGGGCGCCATCTTGGATGGGGCCGCGGGGGCAGGTGGCGACAGCCGCGGTGAGGATGGCTCGTCCTCACGCTGTCGTTCACATGGTCGGCGCCACCGGCGGGCGCGCTGGCGCGTCGGGTACGCGTCGGGCAGTGTGCAACACGAACTCGCCCTCCCGTGGACGACCACCGCCGCAGGCACCGTGGCGTGGATGCTCTCTCGCGCTGCGGACCAACGACCTCACCGCCGCTGTCGCCCAGCTCGAGGCGCGACAGCTGAGCTGCCCCGCTGCGGTGGCGAGCTCGGACCGTGGGGTAACGCCCGCCGGCGGGTCATTCGCGGCGACGACGGCCGCTCTCACCGGCCCCGACGAACGCGATGCCGGTCCTGTCGGGTGACCCACGTCGTGCTGTGGGCCCGCAGGTTCCCGCGCTGCCGTGACACCGCCCAGACGGTCGGAACGGCGCTGCTGGCCGCCGCTGAGGGGTTCGGGCACCGTCGAGTCGCCGAGGTCGTCGACCGGCCGGCGACGACGGTGCGGGGGTGGCTGCGCCGAGCCCGGGCCAACAGCGAGGCCGTGCGGGCCGACGCCACGGTCGCTGCGTTGCGCCTCGACCCCGCCAGCGCCCGGCGACCCAAGCCGTCGGCACCTCGCTCGGCGACATGTTCGACGCCCTCGCCTCCGCCGTCGCGGCATGGGTAAGGCGCTTCGGGCCCGTCGAGGACCCGTGGGCGATGGCCGTCCAGCTCACCGGCGGCGGCCCGCTCGCCCTGCGACCCACGCTGGTCTGGCACGGCTGCAACTAACCGGGCCTGCTTCGCGGCGCCCAGACATAGGATCGGCGACACCGGAATGAGCACCGAAGCCCCGATCTCGTCCCCATCGAACGTGTCACTGTCATCCCATTCAGCGTGGTGTTCGGGCGGTTCAGCGGGCCTCGACCGACTCACGTGAACGGATGAAGTCTGCGAGCGCCTCGGCTGAGACGAGTCGACGAGACCCCAACCGGAAGGATCGCAGCTCGCCGGACATGAGAAATCGGTAGATCGTCGGCCGGGTGACGCCGAGGCGCCAGATGACTTCGGGCACGTCGTAGGCGACGGGTCCACCGTCGGAGGGGACGCTCTGTCGAGGCTCGGCCCGACGATCACGCTGCTCCGCGACGGGTCGACCAGATGCGTCCGCACCAACTCGAGTGCGCGTCCGACCGCTGCGCTGCTCTTATCGTTCGAAGCTGTCCTTGACCACTGCAGGCCCCCGGTCGTCGTCTCGCGCCCACGAATCGCGGTACATGTCCAGGAAGGGACAGATGGCGGCGACGCGGTCACACTCCACGCTCTCGATGCGGCCATCAGGCCGAGGCGGAGGGTCCGCGCGAACCAACCGTGTCTCTCCGGCCAGAGCGCCGCTCAGGCCGCCGGCCCGACGGTGCCCGACGCCGACGAGAGAGATCTCAGAGTGCCGGGCCCGGTCGCTTCGTGGCACAGCACGATCAGCCTGCCAAAATTTGGCTGGTCACCTGGTTGGTCACCTGCGATGCGTTCCGACGGGCGAAACAGCCTCTGAGCTGGTGCGCCCCCAGGGATTCGAACCCTGAACCAATGGATTAAGAGTCCACTGCTCTGCCGTTGAGCTAGAGGCGCTGATGCGGGCGGGCAGTGTACGGGACCGGTCATCCCGTACACCACCGCCGCGTGGGGTGAGCGAGGGGACTTGAACCCCCGACCTCCAGGGCCACAACCTGGCGCTCTAACCGAGCTGAGCTACGCCCACCACGGGACACGCCAGTCTGCCACGCGTCCCTCCCATCGCCACCCCGCTTCCCGGCTGACCCGGACGAGGCGGTGGTAGCCTGCGACGACCGATCATCGTGCCTGCGACAGAGCGGGCCCCACAGGATGCGAGCCGCAAGGCGAGCCGACCAATCGTCACGGTCCGGTCTTGTCTTCGGCGCAGCATGTACGCAGGACGCGACGCAAGTCCCAAGGGAAGTGATAACCGATGACCGCCACCCATCCGTCTTCCGGAGTGGCCGTCGACCACGGGCTGGACGCCCAGCTCGCCGCCCGGGCCCGGGCGATCACCGAGCGTGAGCTCGCCAGCTACTGCGAGCGGACCGTCGGTTCGCAGGCTGCCACCGACCGGGCGCGCAAGGTCCTCCCGCTCGGCGTGCCGTCGAGCTTCCAGGCCTACGACCCCCACCCGATCGTCGTCCGCCACGCCGCCGGCGCCCGCATGGTCGACGTGGACGGCAACGAGTACGTCGACTACGACATGGGGTTCGGTGCGCTGTTCGCCGGCCACATGCACCCGGCCGTGCGCGCCGCCGTAGAGGCCCAGCTCGACGAGGGCACCCTGTACGTGACCCCATGCGAGCTCGACGCCGAGGTGGCCGAGCTGCTCGCGGCCCGTTATGGCCTGCCGATGTGGCGGTTCACCAACTCCGGCACCGAGGCGACGATGGACGCCATCCGAGTCGCCAAAGGGGCGACGGGTCGTGACCGCATCGTCAAGGTCGAGGGCGGCTACCACGGCCACCACGACGAGGTGATGATCTCGATGAAGCCTCCGGTCGACCAGGCCGGCCCGCCAGATGCGCCGATCGGGGTCCCTGGCACGGCCGGGATCACCAAGGCGATCCTCGCCGACACGATCGTCATCCCGTACAACGATCCAGCCGCGCTCGAGCGGGTGCTCGCGGGTGGCGACGTGGCGTGCTTCATCGTCGAGCCGGTGATGGAGAACATCGGGATCTGCCTGCCCGACCCCGGCTACCTCCAGGCCGTTCGGGAGATCACCCAGCGCCACGGGACCGTGCTCATCTTCGACGAGGTCAAGACCGGGATCACGGCCGGCTTCGGCGGGGCGACGGGTCATTTCGGCGTTCAGCCCGATCTTGTGACGCTGGCCAAGTCGATCGGCGGCGGTTTCCCGGTCGGCGCGTTCGGCGGCCGCCAGGAGCTGATGGACCTGATCACCGGCGGCACGGTCCTCCACCTCGGCACCTACAACGGCAACCCGCTGGTGATGGCGGCGGCCAAGGCGGTGCTCACCGAGGCCTGCGCGGCCGAGCCGACGGCGGCGGCGATCGCCCGCAACGACGGGCTCGTCGACGCCTGCCAGGCGATCATCGACCACGCCGGCCTGCCCGCGCACACGGTGCGCTTCGGCGCAAAGGGCTGCGTCACGTGGTCGCGGACGCGTGTCCGCAACTACCGCGACTACCAAGCCACCGACTTCGACCTCGCCTTCGCCCAGTGGATCCACGGCATCAACCGGGGCGTCCTGTTGCCGCCCGGCCTCGACGAGCAGTGGCTGATCTCGGTGATGCACACCGAGGCCGACGCGGCGAGATACGCCGACGTGTTCGAGGAGTTCGCCGCCGAGCTGACGGGGCTGAGGGTGAGCGAGCTCCCGCCGCCGCCCGCCTTCCACCACTCGCCCCGGCGCGTGCGCCAGGGCGGTAGGTCGGACCGGCCATGATCGGGCTCCCCGTCGGCGTCGTCGCCGGTGGACTGGTCGAAAGGACTAGTGGGTCCCCGCGCAAATGACAGGGATGTGATTTGATGTGGCCGTGAGGTTGCTTCCTTTGCAGGTCACCGATGAGGAGCGCGTCGAGTTGGAGCGTCATGTGCGCTCGAACACGATCGAGGCCCGGGCAGCGCAGCGAGCCCGAATTGTCTTGTTGGCCGCCGGTGGTGTGTCGAACCGCAAGATCGCCGAGCTCGTCGGGATGCATTTCAACCAGGTCGGTGTGTGGCGTCAACGGTTCGAGGTTGACCGTCTGGCCGGCCTGTTGGACGGTGACCGGCCGGGTCGACCGCCGACCTACGGCCACGACGACGTGTTGTTGCTCGTCAAGACCGTGACCGAGGACCCGCCGGATGGGGCGACGCGCTGGACGATGGATGCCTTGGCGGCGCGGATGGCCGAGGAAGGCGTGCCGATCTCGCCGTCGCAGGCGTGGCGGATCTGTCGGGCGTTGGATCTCAAGCCGTGGCAGGTGCAGTCGTGGATGACCAGCCACGATCCCGACTTCTGGGCCAAGGCCGGTGACGTCTGCGGGCTCTACTTGAACCCGCCCGACAACGCGCTGGTGTGGTCGGTCGATGAGAAGACCGGCATCCAGGCCAAGTCTCGGATCAACCCGACCCGCCCGGCGATCCCCGCCCGCGGTGATGGCGACGATCGGGTGGCGGGGATCCCGGTGCGACGCGAGTTCGAGTACCGCCGCAACGGCACGGCCAAGCTGTTCGCTGCCCTCAACGTGCACGACGGCACCGTCGCTGGGTGGGTCACCGACTCGACCCGAGCGGAGAACTTCGTCGCCTTCCTCACCGATCTCGTCGCCCAGACCCCGACCGGGATGCAGCTGCACTGCATCGTCGACAACCTCTCCGCCCACGGGACCCCCGCCGTCGAAGCATTTCTCGACGACCACCCACACGTGTTCTTGCATCGCACACCGACGCACGCCTCCTGGCTCAACCAGGTCGAGCTGTGGTTCTCGATCATGGAACGGCGCCTCATCCGCAACGGCGAGTTCGACTCCGTCGATCACCTCGCCCAGCGCATCATCGAATTCATCAACGCCTACAACCGGGCCGCCAAACCATTCCGATGGACCTACGACGCCCGCCCACTCAAAGTCGCGTGACATCACAATGACTTGCGCGCGGTGCCACTAGTCGGGGCGCTTCTGGCGGCGACAGCGGCAGCCGTGTCGTCGACACGACGCCGATCGAGATGCCGGCGTGCGTGGCGGGCGTTCGCGCCGCGGTCGACGACGTCAAGGATCGCGGCGGTGATCGGGCCGATGCCGCGGCAGCGCGTTACCAGCGCATCGAGGACCGCGGCCGCGGGTTGATCAGCGACGCCAACGACGGGACCGCGACGAGCGTTCGGCTCTGCACCGCCAAGGACCTCGAGGTCACGTTTCCGCCGTCGCCATCCGGAACGGAGCGTCCAGCCTCGTGCCGGCGACGTTCGCCGAGATCATGGACGTCGGGCTCCGCCGTCCCCACCGAGGAGGTCACGACCTACGGCGACGTGTCATGCCTGATCCAAAACCCGACCACGCCGGCCGGTCAGAGGCCGGCCAGAGGTCGACCAGAGGCAGGCGTTCGTCGAGGTGTGCCAGCGGACGAACGACCGGCTGACCGTGCGGATCCAGCCCGGGGCACGATTGGGGGGCCGCCAGGCGACACACGTGGTCGACGAGCAGTGGGCGGCCGGTCGCCGGCTGACGGCCCGTTAGGACCAGCGGTGCTGGTCGCCGTAGCGGATCGGCACCGGCGCCGACCACGCCTTGCGACGGCGGGCGGCGGCGGCAGCGAGCATCAACCCGGCTCCGCCGGCCACCAGCACGACTGACGCAACAATGACGATCGGGAGCGCGTAGCGGGCGATCGCCGGGATCGCCGGCACCCACACGTTGTCGCTCAGGTGGGGGAGGGCGTAGACGGGCACGACGTAGCCGAGCCCGAAGGCGACGACACCGGCCAAGATGCAGAACGTCCCGATGCCGAACACCGCATCGGCCTTGCGGGGATGGGCGACGAGGCCGAGAAGGAGCGCCGCGCCACCAACGATGGCGGCGACCGGGACGGCCCAGCCGAGCACCTGCCGGATCGTGCTCAGCACGCCGACCTCCTCCACCGGCAGCACCACCGGCGGCAGCGTGCCGACCCGTTCGTCGCGGGTGAGCTGGACGAGCTGGGCGGCGGTGATCTCGACGGGCGCGCTGCGCTCGCCGATCAGCTTGGCGTGGGCATCGGACACGATCTGACTCATCAGCGCGGCCCCCTGGTTGGTGCGGGCGAGCTGGTCGACCTGGGCTTGGATCTGCGCCGCCGGCACGCCGAGCGTCTGCGCCGTTGCCTGGGCGGCGACCGTGGCGATCTCGTTGCGGATGCCCTCATCGCGCAACACGACGCGGGCGAGGTCGCCGCTGCGGGAGGTGTCGAACGCGACGCGCTGCAGGTACCACCCGCCCGCGGCGAGGGCCAGGCAGATCGCAGCGATGAAGAAGAGCAAGCCGGCCAGGCCTCGGCGCACCGGCGGAGTCTCGCGTGTTTCCCGCCTAGGTTGCGATCGTGCCCGCGCCGGTGACCGCAGCCAGGCCGCCTCTCACCACGATGCTGTGGCGCGGCGTGCGGCGACGCTGCGCGTGGTGCGGAGGGCGGAGCGCCTTCTTCACCGGGTGGTTCGCCAAGCAGGACCGCTGCCGCACGTGCGGCATCGGCTGGCATCGCGGCTACGAGGGCTTCGAGCTCGGGGCGATGACGATCAGCGTCATCGTGTGCTTCGGGGCGCTCGTCGTCGGGCTCGGCATCGGCGTCGCCGTGAGCTGGCCGGACCTCCAGGTGGTGCCCCTGCTGATCATCCTCGGGGTGGCGGCGCTGGTACTCCCGGTGCTCGTGTACCCGGTCGGCTACACGATCTGGCAGGCCGTCGACCTGGCGATGCACCCTCCGGCGCCGGGCGACGGCGTCCCGCCGTTCCGCTGATCCTCGGGCTCAGCTCGCAGTCAAGCTGCTCGCTTCGCCTCCCGAGCTCGCCGCCGCCGCTCTGCAGCGGCGCTCGCCGGGCTCACCGGCCGCGCTGTTCCGTTGATCCTCGGGCTCAGCTCGCAGTCAAGCTGCTCGCTTCGCCTCCCGAGCTCGCCGCCGCCGCTCTGCAGCGGCGCTCGCCCGGCTCACCGGCCGCGCCGTTCCGCTGATCCTCGGGCTCAGCTCGCAGTCAAGCTGCTCGCTTCGCCTCCCAGCTCGCCGCCGCCGCCGCTTCGCAGCGGCGCTCGCCCGGCTCACCGGCCGCTGATCCTCGGACTCAGCTCACAGTCAAGCTGCTCGCTTCGCCTCCCGAGCTCGCCGCCGCCGCTCTGCAGCGGCGCTCGCCCGGCTCACCGGCCGCGCCGTTCCGCTGATCCTCGGGCTCAGCTCGCAGTCAAGCTGCTCGCTTCGCCTCCCGAGCTCGCCGCCGCCGGTCCGCAGTGGCGCTCGCCCGGCTCACCGGCCGCGCCGTTCCGTTGATCCTCGGGCTCAGCTCGCAGTCAAGCTGCTCGCTTCGCCTCCCGAGCTCGCCGCCGCCGCTCCGCAGCGGCGCTCGCCCAGCTCACCGACCGCGTCGTTCCGCTGATCCTCGATCCTGGACGAACCTCTGTTCGCAGGGTTACACTCCTGTCATTCGCGGCGATCTCACTGTGACACCCCTTCCGTATGGTCGCCACCACGGGACGGATGCCCCGGATCGCACACCACGACCAACCTGATCCCCGAAAGGCGGAGGACATGAGCACGGACCGCGACAAGGCGCTGGAGATGGCGCTGGCGCAGATCGACAAGCAGTACGGCAAGGGCTCGATCATGCGCATGGGCGAGAAGACCACGATGGCCATCGAATCGGTGCCAACGGGCGCCCTGTCGCTCGACCTCGCCCTCGGGGTCGGCGGCCTGCCACGCGGCCGGGTCACCGAGATCTACGGGCCCGAGTCGTCGGGCAAGTCGACCCTGGCGATGCACGTCGTCGCCGAGGCTCAGCGCAACGGCGGCGTCTGTGCCTACATCGACGCCGAGCACGCGATGGACCCGGTCTACGCCAAGGCGATCGGCGTCGACATCGACCAGCTGCTGATCTCCCAGCCCGACACGGGGGAGCAGGCCCTGGAGATCTGCGACATGCTCGTGCGCTCGGGGGCGCTCGACGTCGTGGTGATCGACTCGGTGGCCGCGCTCACCCCGCGGGCCGAGATCGAGGGCGAGATGGGCGACAGCCACGTCGGCCTGCAGGCCCGCTTGATGAGCCAGGCCCTGCGCAAGCTCACCGCCAATCTGAACAAGACCAAGACGATCGCCATCTTCATCAACCAGCTGCGAGAGAAGATCGGTGTCCTCTTCGGGTGTTTCCACGGCGACACCTTGGTGACGCTGGCCGACGGCACGCAGGAGAAGATCGGCAAGATCGTCAACCAGAAGTTGCCCGTAGAGGTGCTGTCGTACGACTTCGAGCGCGACGAGCTCGTCGCCCGACCGGTCACGAACTGGTTCGACAACGGCGTCGCGGAGCGCTTTCTGCAGTTCACGGTGTCCCGCCAGGGTCGCGGTCGATCCAGCTTCGCAGCGACAGAGAACCACATGGTCTCCACGCCGGGAGGCTGGCGAGCGGCCGGCGAGTTGATCGCCGGGGACCGGGTGTTGCGAGCCGAGACGAGACACCTCTCGGAGTTCCAGTGGCAAGTGGTGTTGGGTGGTCTCATGGGCGATGGCGCCCTGTCACCAACGCGAAACGGCTCGAGCGCTCGGTTCCGTTGGGGCCACGGCGTGAGGCAGGTCGCGTACGGCGATTGGAAGGCGTCGTTGTTCGCCAACGTCACGGTCAGCCGGTCCACCAACGCCAAGCAGACTGTGTTCCACGACGTCCAGCCACTCGCCGAGCTGGCTGAACTGCGAGAAGCCGTGTATGTCGGCGGTAAGAAGATTCTCAGCTGCGACTACCTCAAGCAGCTCACACCGCTGTCCTTGGCCATCTGGTACCAGGACGACGGCACCTTCGCAGTGCAAGCGAAGGGTGTCCAGGTACGAACCCGGAACGGAAGTGGGCGATCCGAGATCTGTGTCGCAGCGTTCGACACAGGCTCGCAGCAACGGCTGCGGGATCACCTTGCCGACGTGTGGGGCATCCACGCACGGCTGGCACACAAGGGTGCGCGTCGCGTTCCGTTCCTCATCTTCCCGAAGGATGAGACAGCCAAG
Organism: uncultured Acidimicrobiia bacterium; assembly: GCA_963841465.1. GTDB lineage: Bacteria > Actinomycetota > Acidimicrobiia > Acidimicrobiales > Ilumatobacteraceae > JALZMG01. The sequence continues at coordinate 1,298,340 of CAWJCQ010000003.1, forward strand.
CTGCATGCTCTCGTCGCGCCGTTCGTCCATCCCTCAATGGCGTACAAGCTCCTGCCACCGTATCGGGGGCGGTTCGCCGTCGATCCGGTCTTCGCCGCACCGCGACAGACGCTGATGCCGATGCCGATCACGAGCATCAAGGTCAAGCCGCCGACGCGCAGCATGCACCGCTTCGACCTTGAAGTGGCCGGCACGCACAACTACTTCGCCGACGGGATCATGGTCCACAACTCACCTGAGACGACCCCCGGCGGGCGGGCGCTGAAGTTCTACTCGTCGGTGCGTCTCGACATCCGGCGCATCGAGTCGCTGAAGGATGGCGCCGAAGTGGTCGGCAACCGCACCCGGGTCAAGGTGGTGAAGAACAAGTGCGTGGCGGCCGGCACCCTGGTGTTCGATCCATCCACGGGCGACACCCGGCCGATCGAGGACATCGTGGGCGGTGCCGGCACATCCGTGGTTGCGGCCGACAAGGTCGGGCAGCTCCACGTCCGCCCGATCCTCCAGCGGTTCGACCAGGGCGAGGCCGAGGTCATCACGCTCGGGCTCCGCGACGGGACCGCCCTCCGGGTGACCCCGGACCACCAGGTCATGACCGACCGCGGGTGGCGGGAGGCCGGCGAGCTCGCCGTCGGCGATCGCGTCGCCCGCCCGCGCCGCTGGCTCGGCTTCGGCGACGCCCAGCCGTACACGCCCGACGAAGCACGCCTGCTCGGCTACCTCATCGGCGACGGCTACGTGGGCGGCAAGACCCCGATCACGTTCGTCAACACCGTCGAGAGCCTGCACGCCGACGTCGAGCGCATCGTCGACGGGATGGGATGTTCGACGCGTCGTCGTGGACTGGAGATGTCGATCTGCCACCGACCAGGTGAGCGCAACGGCGTGCTCGAACTCGCTCGCCGCGCCGGCATCTGGCAGCACCTGGCGGCGACGAAGCGGATCCCATCCGAGTTCTTCCTGTCCGACGTGTCTGCGGACGTCGCCGCCAACCTCACCTTCGGGTTGCTCGAGACCGATGGTTACGTCAGCCGCGAACAGACCGGCGGTCTCCGCGTCGGGTACACCACGGTGTCCGAGCAACTCGCTCACCAGTTGCACTGGCTGCTTTTGCGGTGGGGCATCAGCAGCAGTGTCCGTCGCTACGACCCGCAGGCCAAGAGGCCGAGCATCGTCAACGGTCGACGGGTGCAGGGCAGGCTCCCGGCCTGGGAGGTGCGGATCTCGGGCATCGACAACGTCACTCGGTTCGCCGCTGCGATTCCGATGTGGGGACCGCGCGGTCAGAGGCTCGCCGCCGCGCTCGCCGACCCGGCGCTGACGGCGCACCGGGGGTCGCAGCGCAACTACCTGCCGTCGTGCCAGACCGCGCCGGTGCTGGCATACCTGCGAGGCCGGGGAGTCACCGCTACCTGGGCCGCGGCGTTGGTCGGCGAGACGGCCGGCGACCCGAAGGGAGGGTTGAAGCAAGTGCTGGGCACGAGCCGCCTCCGCCGGGACCGGGTGCAGCTCCTGGCCGACGCGTTGGAGAGCGAGTTCCTGGCGAGCGTGCTCGCGGAAGACGTCTGGTACGACAAGGTGACGTCGATCAGCGAGCCTGAGTGGGCGGACGTCTACGACATCGAGGTCGATGAGTACCACACGTTCGTCGCCGATGACGTGGTCGTCCAGAACTGCAGCCCGCCATTCCGCCAAGCAGAGTTCGACATCATGTATGGCAAGGGGATCAGCCGCGAGGGGTCGCTGATCGACATGGCCGTCGACCTCGGGATCGTGAAGAAGTCGGGGGCGTGGTTCACCTATGAAGGTGAACAGCTCGGCCAGGGCCGAGAGAACGCCAAGGGCTTCCTCGCCGACAACCCGGAGATCATGGTCGACATCAGCGACAAGGTGCTCGCCGCCGCCGGCCTCAAGCCGGGCGACGACGAACCGGCCGCCGGCGAGGGCTTCGAAGCTGACGACGAGGCACCGATCGAGCTCGACTGACTGGCCACGACGCCTCTGGGTGAGCGATCAGGCCGATGCCTCGCTTGATCGCTCACTCAGAGCCCGGCCGGCGCCCCGGGCTTGAAGACCATGAGGTAGAGCATCACGACTAGGAGCACGTGCGTGATGCCGATGCCAGACGCCAGCCGGCCCCGCGCCGCGTCGCTGGTGTCGGTGAGTGCCGGGCGGATCATGAACCAGCTCACGACGAGGAGGATCACCCACCCGACGATGGCGAGAACGATCCACGTCTGCGACATCTCGATGACGTTGTCGGACATCCCGACGAGGGCCATGCCGAACACGAAGCTGAGTGCCAGCGCCGGAAGCGTGAGCCGCAGGTGGAGCCGGGCGATCGATGCAGCGGCGCCGGCCCGCTGCATCGCCGGGTACACGAAGATCGGACCGAACGCGACGATCGCGGCGAGGATGTGCAGCAGGCCGACGATCCGGTAGCCGTTCGAGGAGCTGGGGAGGAGTGCGAGCACGGCGGCGACGCTACGGCCCGGTCGGGGCGCCGACCAATCACCCACCGATTCACCCATCGGTACGATCGGGCGGGCGTGGACGGTCACGACGCGGACGGCCCGGCGCTCACCTACGCCAGGTACCTGGCGCTGGACGAGGTGCTCGGCGCCCAGCGGCCACGCTCGGACGAGCACGACGAGCTGCTGTTCATCGTCGTCCACCAGGTGTACGAGCTGTGGTTCAAGCAGCTTCTCCACGAGCTCGCCCACACCCAGCGACTCATGGAGGACGGGCACACGGCGCGGGTCGAGCACACGCTGCGCCGGGTATTGACGATCCTCAAGGTCGTCGTCGCCCAGATCGACGTGCTGGAGACGATGACGCCTCGCGAGTTCACCGGCTTTCGCGACCGCCTCGTCACCTCCAGCGGGTTCCAGTCGGCGCAGTTCCGCCAGCTCGAAGCGGTGCTGGGCCGTCGCGACCCGAGCGTCCTCGACGCCTACCCGCCTGGCAGCGAGGCTCGCCGCCTCATCGGCGAAGCGATAGCCCGCCCGTCGTTGTACGACTCGTTCCTCCGCTACCTCGTCGCCCACGGCTACGACGTGCCGGTCGAGCTGCGCGCCCGCGACGTCACCGCGCCGCCGCCACGGACGCCGCAGCTGGACGAGGTCCTCCTCGCCGTGTACGCCGATGACGGCGGGCCGGCACAGCTCTGCGAGCGGCTCGTGGACCTCGACGAGGGCCTCCAGGAGTGGCGTTACCGCCACGTCAAGATGGTCGAGCGCACGATCGGCGACAAGCCGGGCACCGGCGGCTCCGCGGGTGTTGCGTACCTCCGGGGCACACTGTTCACGCCGATGTTCCCCGACCTGTGGGCGGTCCGCAGCCGGCTCTGAAGCTCTGACCATCGAGGCCTTGCCAGGTGGGCGAGCGCCGCTGCGACGCGCGCTGCGGAGCCCTCGCTCGGAGGTGACGCGAGCAGCTTGGCTGCGAGCCAAACCCGAGTACTTCAGCCCGTCCACCACCACACGGCGCCGCCCAGGGCGCCGAGCACGACCAGCACGAGCACGACGGAGCCGGGCGGTGACCAGCGATCGAACGCGGCGGCGATCCCGGCGGTGACCACGGTGCCGGCGGCGATCGTCCCGGTCGGGCGGATCCACCGCAGCAGCAGGACACCCCGGGCGTCGGCGTTGATCGGCATTGCCGCGGCAAGGGCGCTGGCGACGTGGACCACGAGCAGGCACAGGGCGGTGACCATGACGGCCGGGCCGACACCGCCGGGTCCGCGGGTGGCCCAAGCGATCACGACGCAGCCGCTGGCAACGGCGGCGCCGGCGGCGTCGGGGGCGATGACGCCGACGAGCCCACCGATGGCGGCGAGCCACAGATAGGCGTCGGGGACGTCCCACGCGGGCACCGCGGTGGCGACGACGGCGCCGGCCACACCGAGGGCGATGATCGCCCGCAGCGCCAGGGCGACTCGCCCGCAACTCCGAGCGACGGACACGAGGGCGTTGAAACGCCGGCTCACTGGTGCGCCATCCCCCTCTGGAGGAGGAGGTCCACGGTTGGTGCCTGGTGCACCAGTGAGCCTTCGGCGCCGTCGCGCTGATTCGCTCGCTCGAAGACCCGCTCGCTCACTCGTTCGCCATTCCTGGCTCGCTCACCGCATCCTCGGCGCCCGGGCGATCCGGCTCACGTCGCGCAGCACCTGGTCGAGCGTGCCCCGACCCCGCCATGCGACGACCGGCACGCCGAGCTCGTTGAGCTGATCGATCTCGGCCCGCCGCTCCATCGCCCGCACCCGGACGGCCAGCGCCTCCCATGACGAGCTTGGCTTTCCGTCCCCCTGGGGCAGCGTGTCGATGACCACCACCGTGTGGCCGTGGTGGGCGAGTTTGACGACCTCGGCGCGCCCGACGTCGCCGACGAGCGGGGTCAGCGCGATGACCATCGCGTCAGCCTCGATCGGACGGATCCGCACCTGTTCGGCCCGATGGATCGGCGACGGCTCGGCGGCGACGAGAGCGTCGAGCAGCCGGCGCAGCTGCCGGCGGCCGCTGCCGGGACGGATGTCGCGGACACGGCGCCCGAGGTCGACCAGCCCGACCCGGTCCCCCGCGCGGAGGTAGTGCTCGCCGACCGCGGCAGCCGCCCGCACGGCGATGTCGAGGCTGCTGGCCCGGCCGTCGACGCCGTCACTGCTCCCGAGGTCGGCCTCTGTGTCGAGCAGGAGCAGGACGTGGGTGTCCTGGTCGGCCCACGTCGACGTCACGTGCAGGGCGCCGGTGCGCGACGACACCTTCCAGTTGATCCGCCGCAGCCGGTCGCCGGTGCGGAACGGCCGCACCTCCGCCGGCTCGCTTCCCGGACCCTGGCGCCGAGCCCGGTGCAGGCCGACCAGGCCCGACGGCTCCGGCACCGCATCGACAGCGTCGAACTCGGCGCTCAGCGGGAGCGTGGCGACGGCGATCGGCTGGCCGTTCAATTCGGTGCGGTAGGCGCCGAGCGTCGAGGTGCACACGACATTGCGCAGCGTGGCTTCGTGGCGTCCCCACCTCACGGCACGCACCGGGATGACGATGTCGAGGTTGCCACCGTCCGAGACGACGGCTCGGGTGCCCGACCGTGGGTGCGTGGACAGCCACGTCGTCGTGCCGACGGAGACGGTGGCGACGTCGCCGCTCGACGCGCCGCCACCGGTGCGCACCGCGACGCGCGCCGACGTCCACTGGCCCTCGAACAAGGTCGTGGCGTCGAGCGCGATGCCCGCCGTGGGGCGTCGCGATGGGCGCCGCAGCGTGCCCCACACGGCGGCGCCGACGAATGGGACGGCGAGCACGACGAGGTCGGTGCGTTGGGCGCTGACGGCGAGGACGACGCCGAGCGCGGCGACCGCGACGGCGCGCAGGTGGGCGTGGGTCGGCGCCCACACCGGCCCGCTCACCTCGGGCGCACCGTCGGCGGGGTGGCCGTGGCGGCGAGCACGTCATTGACGATCGACGTCCCGTCGACGTCGCGCAGCCACAGCTCCGGCTTGATCGTGATGCGGTGGGCGAGGGCAGCGACGGCCACTGCCTTGACGTCCTCGGGCACGACGAAATCGCGGCCCTCGATCACCGCGTACGCCCGCGCCGTGAGGAGCAGGGCGAGCGATCCCCGTGGCGAGGCGCCGATGAGGACCTGGCGGTGGCGGCGGGTGTTGGCCGCCAGCTCGACGCAGTAGTGGCCGACGGAGGCGTCGACGAGTACGTCCTCGCAGGCGCGCTGCAGTGCGAGGAGCCCGGCGGCGTCGGTGACCGGCGTCAGCATCTGCTCCTCCTGGCGGCGCCCGATCCGCCGGATCAGCACGTCCCACTCCTCGATCGGGGTCGGGTAGCCGAATGGCACCCGGAGCAGGAATCGGTCGAGCTGCGCCTCCGGCAGCGGGTAGGTGCCCTCGTACTCGACAGGGTTGGCGGTGGCGAGGACATGGAAGGGAGCGGCCAGCGGGAACGTTGTGCCCTCCACCGTGACCTGACGCTCCTGCATCGCTTCAAGCAGCGCCGCCTGCGTCTTGGGCGGGGTGCGGTTGATCTCGTCGGCGAGCAGCAGCCCGGCGAAGATCGGGCCCGGCCGGAACACGAACTCCGCCGTTCGCTGGTCGAACACGAACGAGCCGGTGACGTCGGAGGGCAGCAGGTCCGGCGTGAACTGGACGCGCCGGAAGGCGAGCCCGAGAGCCTGGGCGAACGAACGCGCCGCCAGCGTCTTGCCCACGCCGGGTACGTCCTCGAGCAGCACGTGGCCGCCGGCGAGGAGCCCGGCGAGCACCAGCCGCAGCGGCTCGCGCTTGCCGACGACGGCCTCCTCGACGCGCTCGAGCACGGCCCGCGCGAGGTGGCGGTCGGGCACCTCGTCCGGAGCGGCCGGGGCCGCGGTCACAGCCGCTCGATCGCCGTCACGAGGCGCTCCAGTGAGGCTGCGCTGAGCGGCTCGGTGACGACGTTGGTGAGGAAGTCGAACGGGCCGTCGCCGAGCAGCGCCCGCGCCTGCTCGGGCTCCTCGATCAGCTCGATCCCGCGCTGCGTCCGCAGCCGGTGCGTGGCGAGGTCGAAGAGCAGCGGCTGGAGGCGCCGCCGGCAGATCCCGGTGTCCTCGACGCCGCGGCGCAGGGTCAGCTCGATCACGCCGATCCGCGGGTCCACGCCGCCGCTCGGCCGCGAAGCGGTGACCGGCGCGGTCCATGCCGGCGGGGCGACGACGAGCACTGCCCGCCGCAGCGCGAGCGCGACGAAGGCGCCAAGGGCGGCCAGCGCGAGCACGTACGGCACGTCGGGCGACCAGCCGGCGGCGACGATGATCAGCAGTGTCAGCGCCGCGGCCACCGTGGCGAAGACGAACACCACGACCGTCGCCCGACGGTCGCTCACCCGCTGGCCCCGACGATCGCGGCGCGGATCTCCTCCAGCGAGCGGATGGCGACGGCGCGGTCACCGTCGTCGAGCCGGTGGTCGGAGAACCTGGCGGTGCGGTAGCGCACCAGCAGCCGCTCGACCGCCCCCACCGGCGCGTGGAGCTCGCCGAGCACACGGCCTGCCAGCTCAGCCGGCGTCTCCGATGCCAGCCGCCGCACCCCGGCCGCCGCAGCGGCACCCTCGAGGCGCACCCAGCAGCCGATCACGACGTCGTCGACTGGCCCGTTGGCAAGGGCCTCGATCCCTTCGTCGAGGACGTCGACGATCTCGTCCGGGCGTGTGGGCGCCTTCCCAGGCGGGACGGTGTCCTCGTGGTCGGGCTCGTCCCGCCGCCGCCAGAGCTGCTCGAGCGCTCGCCCGCCGCCGACGAGGAACGCCAGCGCGCCGATGATGAACGCAGACTGGATGGCGACGGCGATCGCCCCTTCGCCGGGAACTTTCACGGGCTTCTCGGAGCGGGGCGGCACCTGCGTGACCTCGGTGCGCTCGGTTGGCGTCGAGGGCGTGGTGATGTGGACGCCGCCGCCTCCCTCGGTGGCGAGCGGGACGCGCTCGCCGGCGGCGACGAGGGCGATCGCCACGACGCCTCCGACGACGAGGGCGAGGACGAGTCCGTTCCTCCGCCGCGTCGGCGCGAGGACCCCCTCCATGCACCGTGACCCTACCGAAGGCCACCTCGGGCCACCGATAGCCTTCGGCGCCGTGGAGTCGCGCCGCTACCTCGTGCGCACGTTCGGGTGCCAGATGAACGAGCACGACTCCGAGCGCATCGCCGGACTGATGGAGGCCGACGGCATGGTCGCCGCCGGGAGCCTCGACGACGCCGACGTGGTCGTGCTCAACACCTGCTGCATCCGCGAGAACGCCGACAACAAGCTGTACGGCAACCTCGGCCACCTCAAGGCGTGGAAGGCCGGGCGGACCGGTCGCCAGATCGTCGTGTCCGGCTGCCTCGCCCAGAAGGACGGCGAGCTGGTGCGCCGCAAGGCCGATCACGTCGACGTCGTGATGGGCACGCACAACGTGCACCGGGCGACCGCGCTGCTGCACCAAGCCCGAGACCACGGCGCCCTGACGGAGATCTTCGACGCCGCCGTGCTCGACGACCACGCGCGCTTCCCCTCGGCGCTCCCGGCGGTGCGCGAGACGTCGTACAACGCGTGGGTCACGATCCAGATCGGATGTGACAACAGCTGTGCCTTCTGCATCGTCCCGACCGTGCGCGGCGTCGAGATCTCCCGACCGTTCGACGAGATCGTGGCCGAGGTCGGCGAGCTCGCCGCGGGCGGCGTCACCGAGGTCACATTGCTCGGCCAGAACGTGAACAGCTATGGCCGCGACCTCCAGCGGGCGGCCCGACGCGACGGCGACACGGCGGCCCGTGTGTGCCCACTGTTCGCCGACCTGCTGCGCGCCGTCGGCCGGATCGAGCGAATCCGCCGCGTCCGCTTCACGTCGCCGCACCCCAAGGACATGCGGCCCGAGACGTTCGCCGCGATGGCCGACACCCCGGCGGTCTGCCCGCAGCTGCACTACCCGCTGCAGGCGGGCTCCGACCGGGTCCTCGCGGCGATGCACCGCGGCTACACGGCCGAGCGCTACCTGGCCCGCCTGGCCGAGGCCCGGCACGTCGTGCCCGACCTCGCCGTCTCGACCGACATCATCGTCGGCTTCCCCGGCGAGACCGATGACGACTTCGAGCAGACGCTGGCGGTCGCTGCCGAAGCCCGCTTCGACGACGCCTTCACGTTCATCTTCTCGCCCCGGCCCGGCACCGAGGCGGCGGCGATGACCGACCGCTTCGTCCCGTCCGCCGTGGCGGGGGAGCGGTTCGATCGACTGCGCGTCGTCGTCGATCGCAGCGCGCTGGCCGCCAACCGGGCCCGCGTCGGGCGCGTCGAGGAGGTGCTCGTCGACGGACCCAGCAGGAAGGACCCCGGCGTCGTCGCCGCCCGCACCCCCCAGCACCGCATGGTGCACTTCGCGCCGACCGCCCCGCTGCGCCCGGGCACGTACGCCACCGTCGAGATCACGGGCGCCGCCCCCCACCACCTCACCGGCGAGCTGCGTGAAGTGGTGGCCGAGCCAGCCCACCGCGCTCGCATCCCCGTCGCCGCGATCTGACGTGGGTGCGTCGCCGGTCGTCGTCCTCGGTCCGACGGCGTCGGGCAAGTCGGACGTGGCGATGGCCGCCGCCCTCGCCGTCGCCGGCACCGAGATCGTCGCCGTCGACGCGATGCAGGTCTACCGCGGCATGAACATCGGCACCGCCAAGCCGACCCCTGCCGACCGCGCCGCCGTACCCCACCATTGCCTCGACCTCGTCGCACCCATCGACGAGTTCACCGTCGCCGAGTACCGCGCCGCCTACGACGCCGCCGTCGCGGCGATCGACGGGCGGCCACTCCTTGTCGCCGGCACCGGGCTGTACCTGGCCGCGGCGATCGACCGCCTCGACGTCCCTGGGCAGTGGCCCGACGTCCGCCGCCGGCTCGATGTCGAGCCCGACGTCGGCGTCCTGTGGCGGCGACTCGACGACCTCGACCCCGTGGCGGCCCGGCGCATCGAACCGGCGAACCGCCGCCGCATCGTGCGTGCCCTGGAGGTGACCGTCGGCGGGGGCCGGCCGTTCAGCACCTACGGTCCTGGCGTGTCGGCCTACCCACCGACGCAGACCACGATGATCGGGCTGCGCTGGTCGCGCCCGGCGCTCGCCGAGCGGATCGAACGGCGGGTGGCGACGATGATGGAGGCCGGCCTGCTCGCCGAGGTCGCAGGCCTGGCACCGGCGGGGTTCTCGCGGACCGCCGGCCAGGCGCTCGGGTACAGGGAGTTGCTCACCCATCTCGGCGGGCGGATCGGGCTCGACGAGGCGGTCGCCGAGATCGTGGTGCGGACCCGCCAGTTCGCCGTGCGCCAGGAGCGGTGGTTCCGTCGCGACCCTCGCGTACGCTGGGTCGACGTCGACCGCGACCCGGTTGCCGAGGTGGCGCCAGTGGTGGTCGAGGCCTTGCTCGCATGATCCGACTGACCAAGCACCACGGTCTCGGCAACGACTTCCTCGTCGCCTTCCACCCCGACGTCGAGGGCCTCGCCGCATTGGCGAGGAAGCTGTGCCACCGGCGGCGGGGGATCGGAGCAGACGGGCTGCTGGTCGGCGAGTCGATTGACGGCTACGCCGCCCGCATGGTCCTGTTCAACGCCGACGGCAGCCGGGCCGAGATGAGCGGCAACGGCATCCGCTGCTTCGCCCAGGCCCTCGCGGCGCGCCGCGGCGATCTCGACCCGCTGAACATCCTCACCGACGCCGGGCCGCGCACGGTCGAGCTGTGGCCGACGGAGGATCCGCTGACGATCCTTGCCGCTGTCGACATGGGCGCGGTCGACGAGCTGAGCGAGCCCGACGGCTGGGCCGGCGTCGGCACCGACGCCGGGCGCCCGGTCGCGCACCTCGATCTCGGCAACCCGCATACCGTCGTCATGGTCGACGACGCCGGGGCCGTCGATCTCGTCGCCCTCGGAAGCCGGGTGCCGCAGATCAACCTCGAGGTCATCGAGCCGGGACCCGAGCGCGATGCCATCACGATGCGCGTCCACGAGCGCGGCGTCGGCGTCACCGAGGCGTGCGGCACGGGCGCGGTGGCGGCAGCATGGGCGGCGGCGCGGTGGGGCTTGGTCGATCCCGGTGCCACGCACGTCGTGGTGCACATGGACGGCGGCGATGCGAGGGTGGCGCTGCACGCCCCAGCCCCGGGGCGCGCCACACTCACCGGCCCGGCCACCTTCGTCGGCGCGATCGAGGTCCAATGAGTGAGCGAGTCTTCGAGCGAACGAATCACCATTACGGCGCCGAAGGTTCACTGGTGCACCAGGCACGAAGCGTGGATCACGTCCTCGAACGTTGGATGGTGCACCAGTGACCAACCCGTACAACGAAGCGCTCGGCGCCACCCTCATCGAGCGGGCGATCCGCGAGCGCATCGTCATCGTCGGCGTCACCTTCCCCGGGTCTGACGACGACGCCACCGAGGCCAGCCTCGACGAGCTGACGGCGCTGATCGACACCGCCGGCGCCGACGTGGTGGCGCGGATGGTCCAGCGCCGAGACCACCCCGACCACACGTGGTTCGTCGGCAAGGGCAAGGCCGAGGAGCTGCGCGAGCTGTGCCTCGCCGTCGATGCCGACACCGTCGTGTTCGACAACGAGCTCAGCCCGGCTCAACAGTTCAACCTGGAGAAGCTGCTCGGGCGAACGGCGATCGACCGCACCGCCGTGATCCTCGACATCTTCGCCCAGAACGCCCACACCCTCGAGGGCAAGGCGCAGGTCGAGCTGGCGCTGCTGCGCTACCGCCTGCCCCGCCTGCGCCGCGGTGCCACCGCCCAGCTGTCCCAGCAACGCGGCGGCGTCGGCACCCGCTTCGGCGGTGGCGAGACCAAGCTCGAGGTCGACCGCCGGCGGATCCAGCGCCGCATCGGACGCCTCGAGACCGAGCTCGAGCGAGCTCGCCCGTACCCGCGCCCTTCAACGACAGCAGCGCGACCGCAGCGGCCTGGCCGCGGTGACGATCGTCGGCTACACCAACGCTGGCAAGTCGACGCTGCTCAACACGCTCACCGACGCCGGCGTGCTCACCGAGGACCGATTGTTCGCCACGCTCGACCCCACCACCCGGCGCCTCGCCCTGCCAGGCGGCGAGACGGTGTTGCTGACCGACACCGTCGGGTTCGTCCGCCGCCTGCCGCACGGCCTCGTCGAGTCGTTCAAGTCGACGCTCGAGGTCGCCACACAGGCCGACTACCTCGTGCACGTCGTCGACGCCAGCGCCGCCGACCCGGCCGGGCAGATCGACGCCGTCCGGGTGGTGCTGGCCGAGATCGGCGCCGCCGCCGTGCCGGAGCTGCTCGTCTTCAACAAGGCCGACATCGCGCCTGGCGAGGCCAAGCGCCTCGTCGAGGAACACCCAGGCGCGGTCGCCGTGAGCGCCGTCACCGGCGAGGGGATCGACGCCTTCCTCGGCGCCCTGGCCGACCGCCTCCGGACGGTTGCCCACGTCGTCGAGCTCGTCGTGCCCTACGAACGCGGCGACGTGCTCGCCGCGATCCACCGCGAGGGGGAGGTCGTGTCGACGACCGACGAACCCGAGCACCTCCGGGTCCGCGCCCGCCTGTCCGACGCCTCGGCCGGGCGCCTCGCCGAGTTCGTCGTCGCCGGCGCTTCGACGTGACCGCGCCGACCACGGGTTTCGTCCCCCCGCCGTACCCCTACGACCGCCTCGATCGGCTGATCCCCGTCGCCGACGCCTTTGACGGCGGCGCCGTCGACCTGTCGATCGGGTCCCCGATCGACCCGGCTCCGCCCGCCGTCGTCGCCGCCTTCTGCACCCCGGGGCTCGAGCGGGGGTACCCGCCGAGCATCGGCACCGTCGCCCTGCGCGAGGCCGCCGGTCGCTGGATGTCGCGCCGGTTCGGGATCGAGGTCGCCAGCGAGGCGATCGGGGCGACGATCGGCTCGAAGGAGTTCGTCGGGACGCTGCCGCAGTGGCTCCACCTGCGGTCGCCGGAGCGGGACACGGTGCTGTACCCGTCGGCGTCGTACCCGACCTACGAGATGGGGGCGATCCTCGCCTCGTGCCGTCCCGTCGCCGTCCCGATGACCCCGTCCGGCGGTCTCGAACTCGCCGCCGTCGATCCGTCCGATGTCGAGCGGGCGCTGTGCCTGTGGGTGAACAGCCCGTCGAACCCGACCGGCGCTCTCGACGACCTCGGAGCCGCGGCGGCGTGGGGTCGGGCCAACGCGGTGCCGGTGTTCTCCGACGAGTGTTACGTCGAGTACACGTGGGACGGACCTGGGCGCAGCATCCTCGAGCACGGACTCGACGGGGTCGTGGCCGTGCATTCGCTGTCCAAGCGCTCGAACCTCGCCGGCGGGCGGATCGGCTTCTACGCCGGTGATCCAGCGCTCGTGCACTACCTCCAGGAGGTGCGCAAGCACGTCGGGATGATGGTCCCGGGGCCGGCCCAGGCGGCGGGGGTGGTGGCCCTCGACGACGACGACCACGTCGCCGTCCAGCGGGCGTGCTACCGCCGCCGGCTCGAGCGGATGGCGGCGATCCTCGGTGCGTGGACCGGCGCGCCGGTCCCGCTGCCGGCAGGCGGCTTCTACCTCTGGTTCGCGGTGGACGACGACTGGGCCTTCACCGAACGACTCGCCGCGGCGGGGGGGGCGATCGTCGCTCCCGGGGAGTTCTACGGCGCCGCCGGCCATGTGCGCGTCGCCGTGGTACAACCGGACGACCGGATCGAGTTGGTGGCCGCCCGCCTGGGAGTGTGACGTGGGACGAGTCGGGGTGCGACGGGTGCTGGGCATCGTCGCACTCGCGGCCGGCCTGGTCGCCGGCGTCTTCCTGTGGCTCGCTGCAGGCCACCGCTACGACGACGCCGTCAGGCACCTCGCTCCTGCGCCCATCGGCTGTGACACCACGTTGAGCTTCGACCGCACCGGGACGTACACGTTCTTCGTCGAAACCAAGGGCCACGTCGGCGCGATCGAGGGCGACTGCGAGTCGGCGGCCCGCGACTACGACGTCGCCAGCCTGCCGAGGGTGACGCTCACGCTCGTCGATGCCGATGGCACCAACCTCGATCTCGAGCGCACCAGCGGGCCGACGTACGACCGTGCCGGCCGCCGCGGCGAGGGCATCCGCGCGGCCCGGATCGACCGCACGGGGACCTACGTGCTCACGGTGGCGGCGACGAGCACCGACGCGATGATCCGGGTCGGCAAGGATCCGGGGCGCGGCGTGGCGGCGCTCCGCGCTGGCGCCGTGGCCGCCCTCGTCGCCGGCGCCGTGGCCGGGGCTCTCTTGATGCTGCTGGCGCGACCGCGCCGGCGGGCTGCACAGCTGCGCCCGCCCGTCCCGGCGTGGCCCACCGGCCTGCCGACGCGACCGCCGCTCGGCCCACCGACGGCGAACCCGCCGATCCCGCCACCGTACGCCCCGCGGCCTCCGCCAGCCGCGCCGGCGCCGCCATCCGATCGCTGGCCTCCCACCGCGACGACACCGCCCGCACGCCCTCCCGGCGGTTGGCCCGGCCGTGGCGGTCCGCTGCCGCCGCCGTCACCGCCGGGTCGCTGAGCGCCCCGTCCTCAGAGCCGGCGCATCACGGTGACCACCCGCCCGTAGATCGAGACCTCGGACTGGTCGAACACCATTGGCTCCATCGACGAGTTGGCCGGTGTGAGCGTGATCGACCCGCCGCGGGCGCTGAAGCGCTTCACCGTCGCCTCGCCGCCCGGGATGCCGGCGACCACGACGTCACCGTTCGACGCCGTGACCTGCTGGACGGCGATCACGTAGTCGCCGTCGAGGATGCCCGCTTCGATCATCGAGTCGCCACGGACCCGCAGCATGAACAGGTCGCCTTCGCCGGTGAAGTCGGCGGGCACGGGCAGGAGCTCCTCGACGTTCTCCTGGGCGAGGACGTCGGTGCCGGCCGCCACATCGCCCACGAGCGGCACGTGGCGCACCGGACGACGCTCGATCATCGCACCCGAGTTCGGATCCCACCGGACCTCGATCGCACGCGGCTTGGTCGGGTCGCGGCGCAGATAGCCCATGCGCTGCAACGAGTTCAGGTGGCTGTGGACCGTGGACGGCGACGTCAACCCGATCGCCTCGCCGATCTCGCGGACCGACGGCGGGTACCCGCGCTCGCGCATCGAGCGCTCGATGTACTCGAGCACTTGTCGCTGCCGGGCGGTGAGCCGGGCGGACGGGAGGCGCGCGGCGACGCCCCTGTTGGCGGTGGTTGCGGCGTGTGCCTCGGTCATGGACGCCATCGTACTGGTGTTCGGACACGAAGTCAAACACTCGTTCTAGATTTCTGTCGGGCCGGTTGACAGCGAACGATCGTTCCCGTACGTTCGTTCCCGAACACTCGTACCCGAACGCTCGCACCTTACCGCACTGAGCGTCGAACGCGGAGGATGCCCGAACCATGTCAGCAGTCTCGGTCGTGAGCCAACCGGACCGCATCCCGGTGGGCGTCCGCTTCCGGCGTCGGCGCACCGTCGCCGCGCTGTTGGTGGCGGGAACGTTGGGCAGCGGCATCGTCGCCGCCAACGCGCTCACCGGTCCCGGCGGCATCCCTGCCTCAGCCGCCGGGACCGGGACGGTGCGGGTGCCACGCGCCGTGCGTGCCCGCGCCGGCGACAGCCTGTGGTCGATCGCCGAGGTCTTCCACGGCGACATCGCCATCGCCCGTTTCGTCGAGGCGTTGATCTCCCTGAACGGGGGCACGCGCATCGACGACGGCCAGATCGTGCGGCTGCCGTGAGCGGGGCGAGCAGTATCCTCGCCGCGTGCATTGCCCGGTGTGCCGAGCCGACGACACCAAGGTCGTCGACTCACGCCTCGCCAGCGAGGGCACCGCCGTCCGTCGGCGCCGCCACTGCCCGTCCTGCGGACACCGCTTCACTACGTTCGAGCGGGTCGACGAGGTGCCGCTGGTCGTCGTCAAGTCCGACGGGCGCAGCGAGGCGTTCGATCGGTCCAAGATCGTCGCCGGCATCACGGCGGCGACCAAGGGCCGCCACATCGAACCGGCGCGCATCGAGCAGATCGCCGAGACGATCGAGGACGGCGTACGGCTCCAGGGCTCGGAGGTGTCGAGCGCCGAGATCGGGCTGGCCGTGCTCGATCAACTGCGCACGATCGACGAGGTCGCGTACATCCGCTTCGCCAGCGTGTACAAGAACTTCGACGCGGCGGCCGATTTCCACCGCGAGATCGAGCTGCTCACCAAGGCCGCCACCAAGGCGTGAACCGGCCGCAGCCGCTCCCCACCGAATCTCAACCCGGGCGGCGGACCCAACGGCTGTAGAGGTAGCTGTCCTCCGTCGCGAGGTGGACGAGGTCGAAGCGCTCGAACGTCGCCGGCGCACCGGCGGTGACGCGCGGCCCGTTGCCGCCGATGAGCACCGGCGAGACGGTGAGGTCGAGCTCGTCGACGCAGTCGCTGGCGAGCAGCGCGCCGTTCAGCTGGGAGCCGCCCTCGACCTGCACGAACCCCGGCGCGCTCGACGACGGTGCCCAGCCGCCGGAGCGCCCTCGGCAGGTCGACGCGGCCCGTGCCTGCCCGCACGACGTCGATCGATCCAGGCGCCGGCGGGCCGTCCTCCGGCATCACGAGGAACCCGGCACCGCTGGCGAACAGCGGACTTGCCGGGTCGACGGCGCCCCTGGTGGTGACCACGCCGATGCGCAGGCCGGGCTCGTTCGGCGGGCCGTACGACTCGGCCTGCGCCGTGCTGGCACCGACCAGCACCACGTCGGCGGCCCGACGGAGGGCGCCGAAGACGGTCGCATCGGTGGCGTTGCCGAGCTGCCCGGACCGTCCGTCGACCACCGTGGCGCCGTCGAGGCTGGCGATCATGCACACGCCGACCCACGGCCGCTCAGCGGGGCGCGGCCGCTCGATCCCGTAGAGCTCGTCGACCGTGGCCTCGCGTGGGGTCGGGTGGATCACTCGCACCGGTGGATGCTCGCATGTCGCCGTCAGCGCCGGCGAGAGCGTGCGACGCCCGGTCGGACGCGAGGTGAACGGCACGTTGCCCACACGGAAATTCACAGGGTTGTCCCTCTATCGACCCACAGGCGGCGGTGCCTAGGGTGGCGACCGTGCCGGCTGCGGTGCGGCACGCGGATCGTCAGCTGGCCCGGGTGGGGACGGCGTGGGGCCTTTGGTCCTGAACCTGCGATGCCGCACCGCGCGCCGGTGTGGAGAGTTGCCGTGGCCCCGGCGCTCGTGCGCCGGCGGATTCTTTGACGGTCGTTGACAGCGTCGTAACTACGGTGCTGTAATCTGGAGCCCGCACCACAAGAAGTAGTGGCTCTGGTGGACTAGATGGGGGAGCTGCCACCAGATCTTGTGTCTGCGCCCACATACATGCCACATCGCACGGCCACCGAACGCCCGGACGTTGGCCGGGGTTGAAAGAGGTCTTCATGTCACTAGCGCCCGAACGACTGAGCATCGGCCTGCGGCGGCTGTTCACCTCTCCGGGTGTCGACCCGTACGACGAGGTGGTGTGGGAGCGGCGCGACGCCCGGATCTCGAACTGGAAGGACGGCATCGTCGCCTTCGAGCAGCTCGGCGTCGAGTTCCCGGTGTCGTGGTCGATGAACGCCACCAACATCGTCGCCCAGAAGTACTTCCGGGGCACGCTCGGAACCCCCGGACGCGAGTGGTCGCTGCGCCAGGTCATCGATCGGGTCGTCGGCACGATCACGACGTGGGGTCGCGAGGGCGGGTACTTCGTGGACGCCGACGAGGAGGCCGCCTTCGCCGCCGAGCTGCGCTACATCCTGGTCACACAGCGGGCCGCCTTCAACAGCCCGGTGTGGTTCAACATCGGCGTGCCGGGCGTGCCGCAGCAGGCCTCGGCGTGCCAGCCGTATCACGCGCTGGTGAGCACGCCAGACGGCCTCGTGCCGATCGGCGAGCTCGTCGCTCGGGATGCCGTCGGCACCAAGGTCTACGACGCCAGCGGGTTGACGTCGATCGTGGCGACGAAGGCGAACGGCCGCAAGCCCGTGCGCCGGATCCACACCAAGGCGGGATACACGCTCGACGTCACCGCCGACCATTTGGTGTGGCGGGCGAGTGCGATCGGAACCGGCCGCTTCGTGCCCGCCGGTGAGCTTCGGCCCGGCGATCGGCTGACATGGCACCGCACCGACGCCTGGGGCGACGGCGAGATCACCGCGAGCGAGATCTCAGAGGCCGCGCTCGCCGGATGGTTGCAGGGCGACGGGTTCGTCGGGCAGTACGACCACGGCCCCAACCGGTCGCTGACGATCGAGCTGATCACGGTGACCGAGGCCGAACACGACTGGGTGCTCGGGCACCTCGATGTCGTGTTGCCGGATGTCCATCGCAAGGTCCGCACGATCGCGCTCGACGATCCGGCGTTGGTCGGCCGGCGGATCCGGCTGCACGGAGAAGCGCTGCGACCTTTCGTCGAGCGATGGGGCTTGCTGCCACGAGGCTCGGCGATGACGGCGCCGGAGCGCTTGTTCACGGCACCGCAGCCGGTCGTGGCTGCCTATCTGCGCAGCATCTTCCAGGCCCAGGCTTGCGTGTCGGTGCGCCGACGGGCGGCGGTCGTCGCGCTGGACATGGTCGGCGAAGCGCACGTGCGCGGCATCCAGCACCTGCTCAGCCGGTTCGGCATCTTCGCTCGGGTCCGCCGCAAGCGCGATGCGCGACCGGACCGCCAGGGAACGTGGTCGCTGACGGTGCGGCCGTTGCCCGAGCGCGACCGCGTCGCCGCGCTCCTGCCGTTCGTCGATCCCGCCAAGCAGGAGCGGCTCGAGCGCTCGTTGGAGCTCGACGGCATCCGCGCTGCCGACTCGAAGCGACTCGAGGTCGAGCGGATCGAGGAGCTCGGCGAGATGGAGGTCTACGACATCCAGACCGAGAGCGGCGAGTACCTCTCGGCGGCCGGACTGCGCGTGCACAACTGCTTCATCCTCGCCGTCGACGACACGATGGACTCGATCCTCAACTGGTACCGGGAGGAGGGGATCATCTTCAAGGGTGGGTCGGGCTCGGGCATCAACCTGTCCAAGATCCGCTCCAGCCAGGAGCTGCTCAATGGCGGCGGCACCGCGTCGGGTCCGGTCAGCTTCATGCGCGGCGCCGACGCCTCGGCCGGCACGATCAAGTCCGGCGGCAAGACGCGGCGCGCCGCCAAGATGGTCGTCCTCAACGCCGACCACCCCGATGTCGAGGAGTTCATCTGGTGCAAGGTCAAGGAGGAGCGCAAGGCACGCGTGCTGCGTGACAACGGCTTCGACATGGACCTCGACGGGGCCGACTCGTTCTCGATCCAGTACCAGAACGCCAACAACTCGGTGCGGGTCACCGACGAGTTCATGGAGGCCATCGCCGAGGACGCCGACTGGGGCCTCGTCGCGGTCACCACCGGCGAGGTGCTCCGCACCGTCAAGGCCCGCGAGCTGTGGCGCCAGATCGCCCAGGCGGCGTGGGAGTGCGCCGACCCGGGCCTGCAGTTCGACACCACGATCAACCGCTGGCACACGGCCCACACCACCGGCCGGATCAACGCATCGAACCCATGTTCGGAATATGTTCATCTCGACAACTCAGCTTGTAATCTCGCTTCAATCAATCTGTTAAGCTACCTTGACGACAGCGGGACGTTCGATGTCGACGCCTTCCGCCACACCGTCGAGATCGTCTTCACCGCCCAGGAGATCCTGGTCGGGCGGGCCGACTACCCGACGCCGCAGATCGCCGAGACCAGCCGCGACTTCCGCCAGCTCGGCCTCGGCTACGCCAACCTCGGCGCGATGCTCATGGCGCTCGGCCTGCCGTACGACTCACCCGAAGGCAGGGCGTGGGCCGCCGGGATCACGTCGCTGATGACCGGCCACGCCTACGCCACCAGCGCCCGCACGGCCAGCCGGATGGGCCCGTTCGCCGGGTTCTCCGACAACGAGGAGCACATGCTGCGGGTGCTGCGGATGCACCGCGATGCGAGCTACGCCATCGAGCTCGGCGACGTGGTGCCCGCCGAGCTGCTGGAGGCCGGCCAACTGGCGTGGGAGGCCGCCGTCCGTGACGGCGAGGAGCACGGCGTGCGCAACAGCCAGGCCACCGTGCTGGCGCCGACAGGATGCCTCGTCGGCGGGTCGCTGATCACCACCGATCGCGGGCTCGTGCGCCTGCGCTCGCTCGGCGATCCGGATGGGCCGGCGTGGCAGGACGCGTCCTTCGACGTCCTCACCGATGACGGCCCCCGCGCCGCCACCAAGTTCTACGTCAATGGGCTGGAGCGCGTGGTCAACGTCCGCACGGAGCGCGGATACGCGATCTCGGGCACGACGAAGCACCAGGTCAAGATCGTCGACGACGCCGGCCACTGGGTATGGCGCCGGTTCAGCGATCTCCGTCCCGGCGATCTTGTCCCGCTGGCGCTCGGCCAGCTGGTCGGGACGCCGAACGCGGTCGTCCTGCCACCGCTCTCGGAGAAGATGACGTGGGTGGGGGAGCACCACGTCACCGTTCCCACGACCGTGACCGCTGAACTGGCCGAGCTCGTCGGCTACTTCATGGGCGACGGGTCGCTGCACGCCGGCGGGGTGAGGCTGTGTGTCACCGACGGCGACTTCGATGTGGTTGACCGGCTCGAGCAGCTCGCCAAGTCGTTGTTCGGCGTGCAGGTGATCACCAGCCAAGAACGGGGCTACGTCAGCGTCGAGCTGCACTCGGTGCGCCTCGCCGAGTGGTGGCGGGCCAGCGGCTTCGCCAAGCGCCCGCCGCGTGAGGGCCACGTCGGCGGGGGCTACACGCCGCTCGTGCCGGATGCGATCCTCCACACCAACGATCCCGAGGTGTACCGGGCGTTCGTCCGTGGCCTGTTCGAGGCGGATGGCACCGTGACCGGTGGGTGCCCCTCCTGGACGACGGCTCGCGACGGCTTTGCGGACGAAGTGCAGTCGCTGCTGCTCGCTCTCGGCTTCGTGACGACGCGGTCGACGGCGGTCAGCAACCGTGGCTCCTCCCTGACCGTGGTGCGGCTGCTCAACGCCAACGTCCGGTGGCTCGACGAGATCGGCTTCGTCTCGGCGCGCAAGGCCGGCCTGGTCGAGGTCAGCGACGACGCCCAGTCGGCCCACCAAGATGGCGAGCTCGGCCACACGTCCGGCTTCTTCTTCGACCGCATCGCGTCAGCCGAGCTGGGCGACGAGGAGCTGACCTACGACATCTCGGTGCCGGACAACGTGACCTACGTGGCCAACGGGTTCGTCAGCCACAACACGATCGGCCTGATGATGGACTGTGACACCACCGGTATCGAGCCCGACCTCGGCCTCGTCAAGATGAAGAAGCTGGTCGGCGGGGGCACGATGTCGATCGTCAACCAGACGATCCCACGGGCGCTGCGCCGTCTCGGCTACAGCGCCGCCCAGGTCGACGAGATCATCGCCTACATCGACGCCGAGAAGTCGATCATCGGCGCCCCGCATCTCGACCCCGCCCATCTGCCCGTGTTCGCCTGCTCGATGGGTGACAACACGATCCACTACGAGGGCCACGTGCGGATGATGGGCGCGGTGCAGCCGTTCCTCAGTGGCGCCATATCGAAGTGCGTCGCCGGAGACACGCTGCTGCCAACGGCCGACGGGTTGATCCGCATCGGCTCGTTGCATCGCGGCGAAGCCACGGACACGTTCCGGGACGAGGTCGTCGAGCTCGACTCGCTCGGCGGGCCGGCGAAGACAGCCGCCTTCTACTACGGCGGTCGCCGAGCGGGCCGGCGGGCCGCGCTGCGCAGTGGCCACACTGTCACCGGCACCGGGAACCACCGCGTGCTCGTGGTCGGCGAGTCCGGCTTCCACTGGCGCCGGCTTGACGAACTGCAGCCTGGCGAGCTCGTCGCCACGAAGTATGGCGGTGAGCTCTGGTCGAGCCTGCCCGCTCGCTTCGACGCGTTCCGCCCGAGTGCACCATACGGACGCCAGCGCCGGGTCACCATCCCGGAGGAGATGACCGAAGAGCTCGCCTTCCTCCTCGGTGCGTACGCGGCAGAGGGGTGCACGATCCGGTCGAACTGGACGGTGCGGATCACCAACTCGGTGCCCGAGGTCCGCGCCCGTGTCGTCGATGCGTGGCGGTCGGCGTTCGGCGTCGAGGCACGGGTGGTGGACGACGGCGTTCGTTGCCCCGACGTCGTCGTCGCCTCGAAGACGATCGTCGAGTTCCTCGAACACGTCGGTGCCGGTGCGCGTGCGTCGGCCAAGCGGATCCCCGATGCTGTGCTGCGCTCATCTCGACACATGGTGCTGGCGTTCCTCGACGGGCTCTCCCTCGACGCCTACGTCACGATCTCGACGGCGCCGAAGTGGGCGATCTGCCTCGACTCGCCCCAGATGCTCGACGACCTGCAGGCGGTGTTGACCAACCTCGGGATCGTGCACAGCCGGGTGTCGAAGCGCAACGCGCTCAACGGCAAGACGTATGACGAGGTGTACGCCACCGGTCGGCACGCCCAGCGCCTCTGCGAGTTGGTCCCGTTCCTCGAGCCTGACAAGTGGCAGCGGGCACGGGAACTGCTGGTGCGTCCATCCTGGCGCGGTGGTACGGCCGACATCGTCCCGCTGCGGCCACGAACGCTGCACGCGATGCTCCCAACGACAAGCGGCACCGACGTCTGGACACGCCGGATCCGCGCCGACTTCGACTTCCTCCTCGACGACCGCACCCACTACGTCACGCGCCGGTCCGTCGAGCGGGCGATCCTCGCCGGTGCGGCGGTTCCGGGCTGGGTGCGCCAGCTCATCGAGGATGACTTGTACCTGTCGCCGGTCGTGTCGGTGGACGATGCGGGCACGCGAGAGGTGTACGACGTCTCGGTGCCGTCGACCCAGGCGTTCGTCGGCAACGGGATCGTCAACCACAACACGGTGAACATGCCGGAGGAGGCGACGGTCGACGACGTCGCCGGGCTGCACCAGCTGGCGTGGGAGCTCGGGCTCAAGGCGGTCGCGATCTACCGCGACAACTGCAAGGTCGGCCAGCCGCTGTCGACGGCGAAGAAGGCGCCGGAGACCGAGGCGACGACGATCGTCGAGAAGGTGGTCGAGAAGGTCGTCCACCGCCCACTGCGCCAGAAGCTGCCGCGCAGTCGCCGCGGCCGGACATTCGAGTTCCGGGTCGCCGATTGCAAGGGCTTCGCCACGATCGGCGAGTACGACGACGGCCGGCCGGGGGAGATCTTCCTCACCGTGTCCAAGCAGGGCTCGACGCTGT
The DNA here is from genome assembly GCA_963841465.1 of uncultured Acidimicrobiia bacterium. Taxonomy (GTDB): domain Bacteria; phylum Actinomycetota; class Acidimicrobiia; order Acidimicrobiales; family Ilumatobacteraceae; genus JALZMG01. The sequence goes on from CAWJCQ010000003.1 coordinate 1,321,097, forward strand.
CGGGGATCATGGACGCGTTCGCCAAGTCGATCTCCTACGGCCTGCAGTACGGCGTACCGCTCCGGGCCTTCGTCGAGGCGTTTACCAACATGCGCTTCGAGCCGGCCGGGATGACCGATGATCCCGACATCCGCTTCGCCACCTCGATCATGGACTACCTGTTCCGGCGCCTGGCGATCGAGTACTTGAGCGTTGAGGAGCGGGCCGAATTGAGCATCTTCACCGTCGACGAGCGGATGCAGCCGACGTTGCCCGGCGTCGACGAGACGGTGATCGAGACCTCGACCGGCTCGGAGATCGCGCCCGATCCGAAGTCGCTGCCGTCGGCGGGTGAGCTGGCCGACCAGCTCGAGCTCGGCACGGCCGCCCCGACGCCGGTGGACAACACCCCGGCGGCCGGCGTGATCCGTACCCACGACGCCCCGATGTGCATGCAGTGCGGGGTGACGATGATCCGCGCCGGCTCCTGTCACGCCTGCCCGAGCTGCGGCAGCACCAGCGGCTGCAGCTAAGACCGACAAAGGCGGAGGCGACGTGGCGACACGGATGACGGACGAAGAGGTGCGGGCCTTCCTCTCGGCCGGGACGCGGACGGGCAAGCTGGCGTGGGTCGGTCCGAGCGGCCAGCCCCACGTCGCCCCGGTCTGGTTCGTCGTCGACGACCCCGCCGACGAGCTCGAGGTCGTGTTCACCACCGGTGCGGCCACGGCGAAGGGGCGGGCGCTGCGTCGTGATCCGCGGGTCTCGCTGGTGGTGGACGACGAGGTCCCGCCGTTCGCGTTCGTCAAGCTCATCGGCGCCGTTTCGATCAGCGAGGATCCCGCCGAGCTGCTGCGCTGGGCGACGCGGATCGGCGGGCGCTACATGGGAGCCGATCGGGCCGACGAGTTCGGCCGGCGCAACGGGGTGCCCGGTGAGCTGCTCGTTCGGTTGCGACCGAGCACGGTGACCGCCGTCGACGGCATCACCGACTGACGCTCCGGCTCGCCGGGAGACCGGTCACCAGGCGGGTGGGCGCTGGGGGACGTCACCGAGCCATTGGTGGGCGGCGCGTTCGTGTCAGCTTGCGTAGGGCGTCATGTCCATCCGTGGGTACCGGGTGCCGACGTCGGCGACGGTCTGGGCGTTCCAGTACGGGTCGCCCGGCGCCGGGAAGCCGAACAGGCAGCGCTCGGCCGGCGTCGCTCGCTCCATCATCTCGACCCACGCCGCGCCGAGGGCCTGGTTCGGCCACGCCGCCTTGCCGGTCCAGCGCGTCCCCCACACGTCGTAGTCGGCGAGCAGCACGAAGCGGGCGGCGTCGGGCCGGCGGATCTGCGAGCCGCGGTGGAGGATGTCGGTGCGGTACACGAACAGCGAGCCGGCCGGTCCGGTGATCGGGACCTCGACGTCGGCGAGCGCACCCATCGCTTGCTTCGGCGGCCAGTAGGGGGCCGCCGCGCCGTGCTCGTGGGGGACCACCATCGTCGGTCCGTCGTCCTCGGTGACGTCGGACAGGAGGATGAAGGTCGTCATCTGCGTTGCCGGGTGGGCGCGGTCCGGCACGACCAGGGTGTGGTTGCCGAAGTCGCGGTGGTGGGGTTGGTCGTAGTCGACGGCTCCGGCGTACTTCGCCCACAGCTCGGTCTTGTACAGCCGGAGGTCGGCCGAGCCGAGGAAGCGCGCCGCCACGTCGACGAGGTCGGGATGGAAGGCCAACCGGTTGAGGTCCCATGAGGACCACGGCCCGACTTTCAAGGCAGCGAACTGGCTGTGGCTGAACCGCTCGTACTGGGAGGGATCGGCGAAGTAGTCCTCTGGCCGCGGGAACTCGGACCACAGGCCGTCCTGGGCCGCGGCCAACTCGTCGGGCGCGAGGAAGCCCTCGACGATCGTGTACCCGCGCTCGCGCAGCTCGCCGATCGACGTGTCCGGAACCCGCATCCCACCGTTTCTAGCCGCCCTTGCCCACCTGGCGATGGTGCCTGAGCTTCCAGCCTGATGGGGTGGACGATCGAGATGATCGAGCTCACGTTCGCCAAGACAGCGTTCTGTCCTTCGGTTTCGGCCCGATTAGGGCCGATCGCGAAGGACAAGTCAGCAGCTGGTCCCCGATCCACCGAATCACTCGGATGGGCCTCCGGCTGCGGTCGCGGCATACGGTGTGTGGTCACAACGGGACCCGAGCACCGAGGGGGTGAGCGGCGGCCCGGGAGGTGGCCGCGACGACGATGGACTGGCTGATCGCGCCCGAGTACTGGCTGGCTCGCCTCGTCTTCGATCGTCTGCTCGGCGTCGTCTACCTGGTCGCCTTCGTCTCGGTGTTCAACCAGTTCGCCGCCCTCTGCGGTGAGCGCGGGCTGCAACCGGCGCCGCGGTACCTGCGCGCGGTCGGGTTGCGCCGGTCGCCGAGCCTGTTCCACCTGCGCTACTCGGACCGCCTGGCCCGCGGCCTCGCCGCGGTCGGGATGGTGCTGTCGGTCGCCGTCGTGGCCGGGCTGGTGGAGCGGCTCCCACTGCCGGCGGTGATGGCGGTGTGGCTGGTGCTGTGGGGGCTGTACCTGTCGTTCGTCAACGCCGGCCAGGTCTTCTTCGGGTTCGCCTGGGAGACCCTGCTCCTGGAGACCGGCTTCCTCGCCATGTTCCTCGGGAACGCCGACATGGCGCCGCTGTGGCCGGCAGTGCTGGTGCTGCGCTGGCTGCTGCTGCGCCTCGAGCTCGGTGCTGGTCTGATCAAGGTGCGCAGCGATCCGGCCTGGAGGGACCTGACGGCGCTCCGGTACCACCACGAGACCCAGCCCATCCCCAACCGGTGGAGCCGAGCCTTCCACCACCTTCCCCCGGTGGCCCACCGTCTCGAGGTCGTCGGCAACCTCGTCGCCCAGCTCGTCGTGCCGTTCGGCCTGTTGCTGCCGCAGCCGGTGGCGGCGTGGGCCGGCACGGTGGTCGTCGCGACCCAGCTGTACCTGATGGCGAGCGGCAACTTTGCCTGGCTCAACCTGCTCACCCTGGCGTTGGCCGTGACCGCCTTCGACGACGGGTTCCTCGGGCGGCTGATCCCGCTCGATCGACCCGAACTGTCGACGCCACCAGCGTGGTTCACCGGCGTCGTCCTGGTGATGGCGGCAGGCATGCTCGTGCTCAGCTGGCGACCGGTGCGCAACATGGCGTCGCGCCGGCAGGTGATGAACGCCAGCTACAACCGCCTCAACCTCGGCAACACCTACGGCCTGTTCGGCCACATCACCAGGGAGCGGCTCGAAGTCATCGTCGAAGGCACCGACGACCCGACGCCCGGACCGGAGACGACGTGGCAGGCCTACGAGTTCAAGGCCAAGCCGGGGGACCTGCGCCGCCCGCCGCGCCAGGTGGCGCCGTACCACCTGCGGCTCGACTGGCTGATGTGGTTCGCCGCGCTGTCACCGCGCTACGCCGAGAGCTGGTTCGTCGAGATGGTCACCAAGCTCCTCGGCGGCGACCGGGCGACGCTGCGGCTCCTCGCCCACAACCCGTTCCCCGCCCACCCGCCGAGGTTCGTGCGGGCCCTGCTCTACCGTTACCGGTTCACCTCGACTGCGGAGCGCAAGGCGACCGGCGACTGGTGGCACCGCGAGCTCCTGGGGCAGTACCTGCCGCCCGTCGAAATCCGAGTGTTCGGTCCAGGGGAGATCCACGCGTGAACGGCGGCGTCACCTTCGGCTGACCGTGCGGTCAGCAGGCGACGCCCGTGCAGTCGCCGCCGTGGTTGCCGGTGGCCCGGTTCCGGCCACCGTCGACCGTTCAGTCGACGGCGGCGATGCCGGCCCCGCCGTTGGCGTCTGCCCGGTTGGCGGCGACGATCGTGCCGGGGACGTCGATCGTGATGCCGTTGCCAGCGTTGCGCACGGCCACGTTGTGCCTGACCACGACGTCCTGGCCGAAGAAGTGCACCAGGATCCCGTTCAGCCCGTTGTCGGCGGCGACGTCGTGCTCGAACCGGGTGCTCACGGAGGCGAGGTCGACGAGCCCGTTGACGCCGTTGCCCGCGGCGGTGCTGCGGCGCACAGTCACGCCGTCGCCGACGTTCACGGCGATCCCGTCGAACGCGTTGCCGATCGCGCTGACCCGGCTGATGTCGACATCGACCGAGCGCTCGACGATCAGCCCGGTCCCGTTGGCCGCCAGCGACACCCTGTCGACGCGTCCGAGGTGGAGGTCGAGCAGATCGATGCCGAAGGCGAACTCGCGGACGGTGCCGCCGACGACGCGCACGCCGCCGAACCCGGCGTCGTCGATCCCGACACCGGTGCCGGTCCCGTCGATGGTGTGGCCGTCGAGGTCGATCGTGACGCCGGGCGCACCGACGACGAGCCCCGAGCTGGGGCGCTTGACGAGATCAGCGCGCAAGCGGACGTCCGTGCTGACGACGGTGCCGCAGACGAGCACAGCGTCGGCGGGGCCCTGGGCATGGGCGGCGGCCGGTGCGGCCACCGCGGCGGCGAGGGAGGCGCCGAGCGCGGCGGTGGTGCGACGGCGGGTGGCGCGGTGCTGATCGGTCATCTCTCCAACCGTGCGCTGCGCCCCGCTGCACGGGCCTGCATCCGGTCGCGAGTGACGTGATCCCACGTGAGCCGACCGCGAGTGTCACGGTCGATGGTGCCGCCCATGACCGACACCATCACCCACAAGCCATCCACGACCCTCACCGCCCGCCCACTCGCCGAGCTGCCCGTCGACCTGCTCGAACGGTTCCGCGCCCGGGCTGGCGAGCACGACCGGGCCAACACCTACTTCCACGAGGACCTCGCCGAGCTGCAGGCGATCGGCTACCTCACCGCCGCCGTGCCCAGCGAGCTCGGTGGCTGGGGCTACGACCTCGGCGAGTTGACCCGCAGCCAGCGGCGCCTCGCCCGCTACGCGCCGGCGACGGCACTGGCGACATCGATGCACTTCTACTGGTCGGGCATCGGGGCCGAGCTCGAGCGCTGGGGCGACACGTCGATGCGCTGGCTGCTCGCGGACGTCATCGGCGGCGACGTGATCGCCGCCGGCCACGCCGAGACTGGCAACGACATCTCGGTGCTGCTGTCGACGTGCAAGGCCGAGCGCGTCGAGGGCGGGTATCGCCTGACCGGGCGCAAGCAGTTCGGCTCGAACGGCCCGGTGTGGCGCTGGCTCGGCGCCCACGCCACCGATGCCGACGCGCCCGGCGGCCCGCAGATCGTCCACGCCTTCGTGGATCGCGACAGCCCGGGCGTGCAGGTTGTGGAGACCTGGGACACCCTCGGCATGCGTCCGACGCAGAGTCACGACACCATCCTCGACGGCGTGTTCGTGCCCGACTCGCGCGTCGGGCGGGTGACGCCGGCCGGGTCGGCGGACGACCCGTTCCTCGTGGCGATGAACATCTGGGCGCTGGCGCTGATCGCCAACGTCTACGTCGGCATCGCCGAGCGTGCGCTCGAGCTGGCGGTCGCCGGCGCCAAGCGCAAGACGTCGATCGCCATCGAGCGCGGGTCGTACGCCTACCACCCGATGGTCCAGCACCAGATCTCCGAGATGTACCTCGAGCTCGACGCCGCCCAGTGCACCGTCGACCGGTTCGTCGAGGACTGGCTCATCGGCGCCCCCCACGGCGAGCTGTGGACGGCCAAGGTGTCGTCGATGAAGTGGCGGGCGGCGGAGGCGGCCAAGCGGGTCGTCGACATCGCCCTCGACGTCAGCGGAGGCGGCGGGATGTTCCGCGGCAACGAGCTGGAGCGGCTCTACCGCGACGCACGCTGCGGCGGGTTCCATCCGTTCAACGACGCGATGACCCACGAGCTGGTCGGCAAGACGCTGCTCGGCGTGCTCGGCGAGCAGCCCCGCTGGTGAGCGAGGATCACAGCGAGCGCAGGGCGTGCTCGACGGCGGCGTCGCCGTCGAGCGCCCCGCCCTCGGCGATCGCCGCGTCGTAGACGTCGTCGCCGAGCTCCGCACGCAACCGGTTCCCGAGCTCGGCGAGGGCGATCACGTCGTCGCCGAAGAGCCGGTGCCCGGCGTCGGTGTCGAGCACCGCGCCGAGCAGCACCGCAGCCTCGCGAGGCCGGCCGAGCGTGGCGAGCACGGCGGCCACCGAGCGCAGCATCGTCCACTGCGTCGACCACATCCCGGCCCTGCGCCAGTGCGTGAGCAGCCGCCGGAACTCGGCGGCGGCGACGTCGGGGTCACCGAAGCGGGCCTCCAGCGAGGCGTCGGACGCGCCGGCGATGCCGGCGGCGAACGTCGAGCCCGTGAGCTCTGCCAGCTCGAGGGCGCGGGCGAAGCGCCGGCGGGCCTGCGCCGGATCCTCGCGCAGCAGGGCCTCACCGGCGCAGTACCAGGCGAACGCGGCCAGCGCGGTGCGGGCCGGACCGACCAGGCGCAACAGCTCGTCGGCGGCCGCCGCTGCCGACGGATCCCTGTCGTAGGCGAGGGCGAGCACCCTGATGTTGTGGGCGATCACGACCGGCCCGAGATCATCGCTCGCGAGGGCGATCGAGCGCTCCGACCACCGCACGGCCTCCTCCAGCCGGCCCTCCACGAGCGCCGCGCTGGAGGCGGTCATCGCGACCAGGCTCGGCGTCTCGATGCCGCGCCGATCGACGATGGCGAGGGCCCGCTCGACCCGGCGGCGTTGCTCGTCGAGATCGCCCGCCATCCACGCCGCGAGCGCGGCCACGGACCACACCTCCGGGGCCAGTGGATGCTCGTCGTGCGGATCAGCGGCCACGATCCGCTCCGCCCACGACAGCGCCTCGGGGCGCAGCCGGTGGTAGCCGAAGTACTGCAGCGCGACCACCAGCCGGGCCGCCCGGTCGAGGTCACCGTGGGCGAGCAGCCAGTCGAGCGCGGCGCGCAGCTCGGGCAGCCCGGCGTCGATCTCGCCGAGCACGTTGACGCCGTCGGCGACGGCCAGCATGCGGTGGGCCTGCTCGATCCGCTCGACCGCCCGTTCGGCGTGACGGTCGGCGACCTCGTCGGTCCGAGCGTCGACGGCGAGCTGCTCGGCGCCGAACGCCCGCATCGTCTCCAGCAGCACGAAGCGCCGGCCACCGGCGCGGCTGACCAGCGATCGCTCGGCGAGCTGGTCGAGCACGCCGGCCGCCTCGTCGCAGGACATCGCGCTGACCGCGGCGACGTCGCCCACCGAGAACGAGCCGTTGAACACCGACAAGTTGCAGAACACGCGCTGCGCCTCGCGGTCCAGCATCCCGAACGACCACGCCAGCGCGGCGCCCAACGAGCGATGACGTGAGGAGGTGCGCGAGCCCGACGACAGCAATCGGAACCGCTGATCGAGACCCGAGGCGATCGCGCCCACGTCCATCGTGTGCAGGCGGGCCGCAGCCAGTTCGATCGCCAACGGCAGCCCGTCGAGGCGGCGCACGATCTCCCGGATACACGCCGTGGCCGTCTCGTCCGGATCGAAGTCGGGCGCCACCGCCCGGGCCCGCTCGACGAACAGCCGCTCGGCCGCGCTCTCCTCATCGCTGAACGGCAACGGCACCACCGGACACAGCTGCTCGCCGCTCACCCGTAGCCGCTCCCGGCTCGTGCACAGCACGCGCAGGCCGGGGCACCGACCGAGCAGCCGCTCGACGAGCTCGGCCACGACATCGAGCACGTGCTCGCAGTTGTCGAGCAGCAGCACGATCTCGGCCTCGGCGATCATCGTCGCCACCCGCTCCTCGAGCGTCGTCCCCGTCCGTCCCTCGATGCGCATCGTCGAGGCGATGGCGGTGATCACCGAGTCGGGCGTTGCCGTGGCCAGCTCGCACCACACGACCGGGCGATCGGGCCGCGCCGTGGCGAGGGCGTGACCGACCTCCAGCAGCAGGCGGGTCTTGCCGACTCCGGCCGTGCCGACCAGCGTCACAAGGCGGCCCGTGGCGGCCATCCCAGCGGCGGTCTCGACGAGCTCGTCGCGCCCGATCAGCGAGGTGAGGGCGACCGGCAGGCGGCTCGGCGCGATCGGTGAGGTCGGGCCGCCGCGGACCAGCTCGGCGTGCTGCTCGATCAGCGCCGCCGACGGCTCGATGCCCAGCTCGTCGCCGACCAGCCGGCGGAAGTCGTCGTACACCCGCAGCGCCTCCACCCGCCGACCGACCTCGGCGAGCGCAGCCATCAGGAGGGCCCGGGGCCGCTCCCGCAGCGGCTGTTCGTCGGCCAGCGCGCGCAGCCGGACGATCGCCTCCTCGTGGCGGCCGGTGTGGAGCTCGGCCGCCGCACCGGCCTCGATCGCCCTGATCCGCAGTTCGTCGAGGCGCATCGCCGCCACCCGGCCCTCGTCGAGGTCGGCCAGCTCGGGGAACGCCGGGCCGCGCCACCTGGCGACGTCGTCGATCGATGACGTCGCCGACGGGTCGCTGTCGGCGGACGCCAGCGCGGCGGCGAGACGATCGGCGTCGACGTCGACAAAGCTGGGATCGAGGCGGTAGCCGTCGCCGACCGAGCTGATCACGCCAGCCGGGAGCGAGCGGCGGAGGCGGAAGAGGTGGGTCTGCAGGGCCGCCGCCGGGTCGCGAGGCTGGATGTCGGGCCACATCGCCTCGATCGCCTGGTCCACCGCGGACCACCTCCCCGCGGCGCAGCACCAGCAGCGCCAGCAGGCGCCGCTGCAGGAGCCCGTCCGGCGTGACGTCTCGACCGTCCCCAGCGGTGACGCGCAGCGGACCCAGCACGTCGACGCGCAATAGCACCGTGACCACCGCGTCCACACGTCGAGAGCGTAGAGGGCGGTCAGCGACGGCGACGGGCGGCCCCGTCACGACGGCGCGTCGACGAAGCACTCCTCGGTGACCCACGACGCGTACACGTCGTCGCCGAGGACGTCGATGACGGGCCTCGTCTGCGTGGCCATCGCCCTCAGCGCGACGAGCTTGTGGTCGAGCAGACAGCCGTCCAGCCGCAGGTGCACGGCGAGCTCGCTCGCGTCGACCGTCACCGGCAGGTCGGGCTCCATGTAGACGTCGAGGCGCTCCTCGACGTGGCGGAAGCGGGCGGCGAACGAGGTCTCGACGGCGGCGTGGAGCACCCGCACTGACCGACCCCCGGCAGCTGTCGCCGCGGTCACCCAGGCCGACACGGCGCGGTGGTCGGCGTGGCCGGTGATGCCGTCGGGCCCGAACGTGAGCACCGTGTCGGGCTCGACGTCGGCGATGAGGGCTCGGATCATCGCCGCGGCGGCGTCCGGATCGACCGAGGAGCAGGCACCGTCGGGGATCCCGAGCCAGCGATGGTCGCGCACGCCGAGCACCGCCATCGCCGCCGCGGCTTCCCATCGGCGCACCGCGGCGGCGCGCTCGACCGGCCACGCGCCTGCGTCCGTGAACCCGAGCTCACCCGCCGTCGCGGTGACGACGGTGACGTGCTGGCCAGCGTCGGTGGCGACAGCGAGCAGGCCCCCGCACAGGTAGGTCTCATCGTCAGGATGAGCCCACACCGCGAGCACGCGACCCAACCCGGCGACATCCAGCTCGGGCCCGTGGATCATGCGGCCAATGTGGCTGGTGTCGCTCGCGCCGCGCTCACGCCCGCTCGCGCTGGCAGTTCCGGGGTTGTGCAACCATGACGACCAATGGCTGATAGCTCCGTGCGCGAACTGGCCGAGCGGCATTGGAACGGCGAAGGCGACCTCGTCCACGCCCACCATCCCGTGGCCCCGGTGCTGGGCCGCGCCGCCGAGGAGATCGCGCCGGGCATCCTGACGATGATCTCGGTCGCCTCGATCAACGCCATCGATACCGGCGACGGGCTCGTGATGCTCGACACGGGCGCCCAGTTCGACGCCGATCACGTCTTCGAGCAGGTCCGGTCGTGGCGACCGGCTGCTCCCGTTCGGGCAGCCGTGTACAGCCACCACCACATCGACCACATCTTCGGCACTCGCCGTTTCGAGGCCGAGGCGGCCGAGCGAGGGTGGCCGTCGCCCGTGGTGTACGCCCACGAGGACCTGCCCGACCACTTCCGGCGCTACGAGCGGACCCTTGGGTGGAACGCGGCGATCAACAAGCGCCAGTTCGCCGTTCCGGTCGACAGCTTCACGTGGCCGGACGCGTATCGCTATCCCGACGTCACCTACCGCGACCACCTCACCTTCACCCAGGGCGACGTCACCTTCGAGCTGCACCACGCCCGCGGCGAGACCGACGACGCCACCTGGACGTTCGCCCCGGAGCTGCGGGTCCTGCACCCGGGCGACCTGTTCATCTGGGCGGTGCCGAACGCCGGCAACCCACAGAAGGTGCAGCGCTTCGCCAGCGACTGGGCCACCGCGCTGCGCCAGATGGCCGGCTGCGGCGCAGAGCTGATGCTGTGTGGCCACGGGTTGCCGATCTTCGGCGCTGACCGCGTCCGCCAGGCGCTCACCGACACTGCCGACCTGCTCGACTCGATCGAGACCCAGACGCTGGCGCTGATGAACCAGGGGGTGCCGCTCGATCGCGTCCTCCACGATGTCGAGGTGCCCGAGCGCCTCCGCGAGCTGCCGTACCTCCGTCCCGTGTACGACCACCCGCAGTTCCTCGTCCGCAACGTCTGGCGGCGCTACGGCGGCTGGTACGACGGCGAACCCGACAACCTCCTGCCGGCGCCGCGCGCCGAGCAGGCCAAGGCGTGGGTCACCCTCGCCGGCGGCCTCGAGCCGGTCCTCGCCCGGGCCCGCGAGCTCGCCGATGCTGGCGACCACCGACTCGCCTGCCACCTCGTCGAGTTCGCCGTCCTGTTCGACCCTGCGTCGGCAGAGGCCCACGAGGTGCGCGCCGAGGTGTACGGCGCACGCAGCGCCCAGCAGGAGTCGTCGATGGCGCGCAACATCCTCGGCCACGCCGCCCACGCCAGCCGCCAGGGAAAGCGCGACCTGGCCAGCCATTACGAGTAGCGCCTCAGGGCGTGAGCAGCAGCCCGAGCTGGCGGGAGTGGGCGATGAGCGTGCCGTCCGGTGCCCACAGCTGACCGTCCTCCTCGAGGAAGCCCTCGGTGGCGACGGTCGTGCGGAACCGCGCGGCCATCCAGTCGTCCGGTTGCATCTGCTGGAGCGCTTGGATCGAGCGGACGTGGACGGTGAGGTCGATCGTCGGCACGCCGAGGCGCTCGGCCAGGCGGGTGAAGATCGCCGGGTACCACGCGTCGCTGAGGGCGGCGACGAGGGCGGCGTCGTAGGGTCGGGGCTCGCTGAGTCGGATCCAGCCGCCGGTCTCGGCGGTGTGCGCCGGCCCGTCCCACGGTGCGCCGGTGACGTGGCGATATTCGTAGCGACGGCGGATCGGGACGAGCCCGGGCGGATCGACGGCGTGGTCGACGCTGTCGGGGTCGGGGTAGCCGGGGAAGCTCGGGTCGGCGAAGGTCGGACCAGCGCTGCTGAGGGTGGCGAACGCGGCCTGTGCGGTGGCGAGCAAGCGGTCACCCTGGCTGAGCCGCGCCGTGAGGTAGTGAACGAGCCGCCCGGTGCGTTCTGTCCGGACGGCGACCTCTGCTGGGCCCTCGACGGCCGGCGCGAGGTAGTGGACCGTCAGTGACCGGGCGTGCCGATCGGGGTCGGCGACCTCGGCCAGGAACGCTTGTGTCAGCAACGCCGCGATGTAGCCGCCGTTGGGACCACGTTCGATCCACCAGCCGGCATCGATGCGGGCGCGGTAGACCCCTTTCCCCATGGAGACGACCGCGGTGTCGATGTCGAAGCGCGATGTCGAGCCGGGCAGGCGGGGCAAGTGGGGCAAGCGGGGCAAGCGGGGCATGCGGGGCATGCGAGTGATTCAGCCGTCCGCCGACCAGTGGTCAGGGCGGATGCCGAACGCCTCGATGAACCGCTGCCAGCCGGTGGTGAGCGACAGGGCGACGGCGAGCTCGAGGATCTCCGCCTCGTCGAAGTGGCGGCGCAGCTCGGCGTACTGCTCGTCGCTGACGGCTGGGCGCGGTGACGTCAGCGTGTCGACCAGCCCCAGCGCGGCGACGGTCGACTCGTCCAGGGCATTTTCATCGAGCGGACCGATCGCCCGCTGCACCTCGTCTTCGGTCAACCCACGGCGCGCCAACGACGCGCTCCGAGCGAGGCTTCAATGGACGCACTGGTTCTGCACGGCCGAGCGCACGCGGCACAGCTCGACGAGCTTGGGCGACAGGCGGGAGGCGTCGGTGTAGACGAACCGCACCCAGTCGAGGAACAGGTTGAGCACGGCCGGGCGCCGGGCGAGGGTCAAGAAGAGGTTGTCGTCCTCGTACGCCTTGTCGTACCAGACCGCCAGGCGCTCCTCGAGCTCGGCCGGCAGCTGCGAGCGGTCGGCCTTCGGCAGGTGCCCGTGCTCGTTCATCGCCGCTCACTGTACGAGGGTCGCCGCGACGACATGCCGGCATCGGACCGCCCGGCTCGAGCGGGCACGAGGTACCTCGGCCGCGCGGCCGTCTCCGTGGTCTCCGGCAAGGCATGGCTGTCGAGCAGCGCTTCGAGGGTGATGGTCGCGTATGTCGACTCGTCGACAAGCAGGCTGCGGTAGCGTTCGCTGCCGGCGACGACGTCGACGTTGCCGGCCGGATGGACCACGACGAATCGGCCCCACCCCCACCTGCCGCTCTCGTGCTGCAACATCGACAGCAGGAGCAGGTGTTCGAGCCACATCACGGCGAGCTCCGATCGCCCCTTCACCTGGTCGGTCGCGCCCGGCGCGAACGCACCGGAGCGCCCGGCGACCTCCACGTAGCGGGCGAGGTTGCTCGGCTTCGGGATCTCCGGCTTCAGCCAGTCGTGGTATTTCGTGTCGACGGCGACGATGCCCTGCTTGCCCTGCTTGCCCTGCTTGCCCTGGTCGAGGTCGAGGATGAAGACGGCGTCGAACGCCCGCAGGCTGTTGAGGTAGGCGGGTTCGAGCCAGCCCGGTGAGTGGGCGAAGCCGACCTCGATGACGGTGCCGGGGACGTCGGGCCACAACTCGTGGACGGCGCGGTCGGCGCGATCCGGGTCGGCGGCGAGGTCACCGAAGAGGTTGAACGCTAGCGCCGGCGACCACAGCAGGTCGGCCCACAGCCGCTGGTGGTCGACGCTCTGGTGCGGCTCGACGAACGATGTCCGCGCCCGCGCCGCGGCAAGCGCCCCAGCGGTGATGAAGTTCGCCCCCGTCTCCTGGGCGTAGGCGAGCGGCAGCCGACTCCCCACCGGCCGGGAAGCCGTCGTCGGACCGATCGGCTGTGTACCGATCGGATGGCCGTGCGCGGCGCGCCATCGCGCCTGGTGCAATCGAAGCCGGCGCCGGAAGGCGGTCATCCCCGGCCGGCGCGGCACGCGGTCGTCGGCCTCCCAGCAGTGCGCCGCCTCGAGCTCCTCCCGCGACGGCTCGTCCTCCACCACGCGGATGCTATGAGCGCTGGTTTTGAACCCGATCTCCGTCGGTCGGGCGAGGACGCGATCATGTTGCGGTGTGGTTGCGGGGTAGGGGATCGGCGTGACGGCCGTCGTGACCGCCGTGCCCCGCCGGGCGATCCGTGGCCTGCCGTGGGTGCCACCGCTCCTGCCGGCGCTCGTCGCGACCGCGCTGGCGCTGCTGGCCATCGCCCTGCGCTGGCGTGGCGGCGACCTGCCGGCTCACTTCTTCCGGGTCGCGCTGGTCCGCCGTGACGGCTTCCAGATCTGGAACAACCAGTGGTTCGGCGGCCACCACACGCTCGGCTACGGCGCCCTGTTCCCGGTGCTCGGCGCGGCGATCGGACTGTGGACCGTCGCCGTCCTCAGCGCCGCCGCGTCGGCGCTCCTCGCCGACGTGCTGATCCGAGGTGCGCTCGGCCGGCCGTGCCTGCCGGCGTCGCTCTGGTTCGCCGCCGGCACCGTGACCAACGTGGCCGTCGGGCGGCTGCCCTTCGCCCTCGGCCTCGCCATCGGGCTGGGCGCGCTGGTGGCCGCCCAGCGCCACCGACCAGTGCTCGTCGTCGTGCTCACGCTGGCGACCGCCGCCGCCAGCCCGGTGGTGAGCGCGTTCCTCGCCGTCGTGTTCGCGGCGTGGGCGTGGACCGAGCGGGGACGAGCGCGCTCGTCCCGCGCCCTGCTCGCCCTCGCTGCCGTCGCCCCCGTCGTCGCGATCGCCCTGCTCTACCCCCAGGGCGGTTCGTTCCCGTTCCGCTGGGAGGCGCTGGTGGGCACGATCGCGGTCGGCGCCGGAGCGGTCGTCCTCGTGCCGCCCGTCCACCGACTGGTGCGGGCGACGGCGGTGGTCTACTCCTTGGCGGCCGTCGTCCCCTTCGTCATCCCCACGCCGCTGGGGGCCAACCTCACACGGCTCGGGATGTATGCCGTCGGCCCGGCGCTGCTGGCCCTGGTCCCGCTCCGCCGCGTCGTCCTCGCCGGCGCCGTGCCGCTGCTGCTGTTCTGGCAGTGGTCCCCGGCGTTTGACGCGATCTTCCGTTCCGGTCGCGACCTCTCGACCCAGCGCGACTACTACGACCCCCTGCTCTCCTACCTCGACGCGGTCGGCGCGACCGAGGGCCGCACCGAGGTCGTGCCCACGGCCCGTCACTGGGAAGCTGCTTACGTCGCGGCGACGGTCCCGATCGCCCGGGGCTGGGAGCGCCAGCTGGACATCCGCTTCAACCGCCTGTTTTACGAGCCCGGCCTCACCTCGTGGGCGTACCACGACTGGCTCAAGGAGGAGGGCATCGATCGCGTGGCACTCGCCGACGCGCCGCTCGACGACGCCGGCAAGCAGGAGGCGGGCCTGCTCGAGCAGGGCCTGCCGTTCCTGCGCCCGGTGTGGTCGAACGCGCATTGGCGGGTGTGGCAGGTCGTCGACTCACCCGGGATGATCGACGGTCCGGCGAGGGTCGTCAGCATCGAGGCCGACAGCATCGTGCTCGACGTCACCCAGCGCGCCGACGTCACCGTCCGCGTGCGCGGTTCGGCCTACTGGCGGACCGATCCGGCCGTGTGCGTGGAGTCGACGGCCGACGACTGGGTCGTGCTGCGTGATGTGCCGGCCGGGCGGATCGAGGTGTTCATGGACGGGACGCCGCTGGTCACACCCCGTGACGACCCGTGCGCGACGAACTGACCGCTGACACGCCGACGATGGCATCGGCCACGGCGGCGGGGTTGTCGACGGCCACGAACGTCGACACGTCGGGGACCTCGGTCAGCTGCCCTTCGGGGAAGGCCGCGGCGAGGCGGCGGGCGGTCGCCAGCGTGAAGCAGCGGTCGGCGGTGCCCCACACGATCCGCACGGGCCCGGTGAAGTCAGCCAGGCGCGGGGCGGCGGTGACGAGCGCGCGGCGATCGAGGTTGCGGGCGAACCGAGCGATGTCGGTGCGGATCCGGCGGTCGGTCAGCGCCGGCGTGATCCAGTGCCGGGTCAGCTCGGCGTCGCGGGGGCGGCCCATGAGGAGTCCGAAAGCGAGCGGCGAGTGCCTCATCGCGCGCAGGCGCATCGGTGTCAGCAGTGCCGCCGTGAGCCGGGGCCGCTTGGCTGCGAGGAACAGCGGAACGAACATTCGCGGTGGGAAGTTCTCGAACGCGTCGCAGTTGGTGAGCACGACCCGCCCGATGCGCGAGGGGTCCTCGGCCAGCAAGAGCTGGCAGATCGCGCCGCCCGTGTCGTTGCCGACGAGCGTCACGTCGTCCAGCCCGATCGCGTCGAGGAACCCGTTGATCATCCTCGCGACCCCGCCCGGTGACATGTCGGCGTCGTTGGACATCGGGGTGCGGTGGGCGCCGAGCGGCCAGTCGACGAGGTACGACCGGATGCCAACCGCAGCCAGGCGCTCGGCGACGCCGTCCCACAGCCGGCTGTCGACGAGGAAGCCGTGGACGAAGGCGACGGGGGGTGCCGCGGACTCGGTCGGCCCGGTGATGCGGTAGTGCAGGGTCCCGGCGGGGATGGTCACGGTGGGCATGGGGGTTCTCCTGGTACGTTTCGTGCAGTCTGTTCGTAAGTTACGTACCGGCTGCATGGATGTCAACCCGATGGCCACCACCCGCCGCACCCAGGCCGAGCGCACGGCGGCGACTCGAGGGGCGCTGATCGCCGCGGCGCGAGCGCTGTTCGCCGGGCACGGCTACGCCGAGGTTGGCACGGAGCGCGTCGCCAAGGCCGCGGGGGTCACGCGTGGCGCGTTGTACCACCAGTTCGCCGACAAGGCCGACCTGTTCGCCGCCGTGCTCGAGGCGGTCGAGGTCGACCTCACGGCACGGCTCGTCGAGGTCGTCGCGGCGACCCCGCCGGGAGACGCGGCGGCGGTGCTCGCCCTTGGCGTCGATGCCTGGCTCGACGCCTGTGCCGACCCGGAGGTGCAGCGGATCGTGCTCCTCGATGGGCCCGCTGTGCTCGGCTGGGAGCGCTGGCGCGAAGTCGGGTTGCGCCACGGCCTCGGGCTCGTCTCGGCCCTGCTCACCGAGCTGATGGACGCCGGGGGCATCCCGCGCCAGCCGGTCGCCCCGCTCGCCCACGTCCTCATCGGGGCGCTCGACGAAGCCGCCCTCTACGTCGCCCGTGCCGACGACCCCGAGCAAGCCCGGACCGAGGTCGGTGCGGTGGTGCGGCGCGTCGTCGGCGCGCTCACCACGCCTGCGTGATCACGTCCGTCACGTGACGACGATCTTGGTGCCGACCGTGGCGAACGCCCACATGAACTTGGCGTCGCTGTTGGACTGGCGCTGGCAGCCGCCGGAGAGCCGGGTGCCGAGCTGGTCCTCGG
This sequence comes from uncultured Acidimicrobiia bacterium, assembly GCA_963841465.1. Lineage (GTDB taxonomy): Bacteria > Actinomycetota > Acidimicrobiia > Acidimicrobiales > Ilumatobacteraceae > JALZMG01. Next base: position 1,337,744 of record CAWJCQ010000003.1, read on the forward strand.
TCATGTACGCCGATCCGTCGGCGACGTGGGTCGGGATGCCGTGGAAGCCGATGTTGCCAATCGCCGTCTTCTGGTAGCGGATCATCAGCGGGAGGTAGGCCCGCCCGTTCCACGCCGTCGACACCTCGGAGCGGCTGAAGACGCGGTGCTCACCTGGCTGCTCGTTGCCGTACTTGCTGCCCGACACCAGCCACGAGCGGATGACCTGGCCGTCCTCGCTGACGGCCCACGCCCGCTGGCTGCGGCGGTCGTACACGACGCGCCGGCCGGTACCCGAGTTCTCCGGCAGCGGCGGGGCGTCGGCACCGGTGGACGCGACCGACGACAGCTTGAACCCCATCGAGTCCTCGGCGCCGGGCGCCGGCGGTGGGGTGTGGACCACGAACGACTGCTCGTCAGGCCACACGTTGAGCGAGATCGCGGTCTCCCGCCCGACGATGCCGTCGACGAAGAGGTCGCGCTCGGTCTGCACCTTCTCGACGGCGCTGTAGGTCGCCTGATCGAACTGGCCCGTCACCTGCGCCGCCTGCAGGTAGCCGGCGTTGACCAGACCTTGCTGCAGGCACTTGACGTCGTCGCCGGCGTCGCCCTGGGCGAGGCGCATCGCCCGGATCATGCAGTCGGCGCCGGTGGCGACGGCGAGGTCGACGTTCGCCGCGTCGGCGGGCGCACTCGACGCCGGTGCGCTGGCCGCGGGGGCGGCAGCGGCTGCGGCGGGGGCTGCCTCGGTCGCGGCGGTGGTCGCCGGCGCGGCGGACGTGGGAGCGGCGGCGGCGCTCGACGAGCGCACCGATGTCCCCGCGGGGGAGGGGTGCAGGGCGATGACCAGGGCGACGACGAGCAGCGCGACGACGTGGGCCCCGACCACGACCTGGGTGAAGCGGACGTGGCGGCGCGCGATCGGGTGCTCGACGGTGGTCTCGACGCGGGGGTGGGCTGTGCTCATCGGCCTCGGGACATCGCTCGGGGACGGACGCGGGGACGATACCGGACGCGCGGGGCCGACGACGGCATCCGTTCGTCCCGGGTTCGGTTCGCAGCCAAGCTGCTCACCTCACCTTCCGGGCTCGCCGCCGCCGCTTCGCCGCGGCGCTCGCCCAATGAGCCATGTCGGCGCATCCGTTCATCCCGGGTTCGGTTCGCAGCCAAGCTGCTCACCTCACCTTCCGGGCTCGCCGCCGCCGCTTCGCCGCGGCGCTCGCCCAATGAGCCACGTCGGCGCATCCGTTCATCCCGGGTTCGGTTCGCAGCCAAGCTGCTCACCTCACCTTCCGGGCTCGCCGCCGCCGCTTCGCCGCGGCGCTCGCCCAATGAGCCATGTCGGCGCATCCGTTCATCCCGGGTTCGGTTCGCAGCCAAGCTGCTCACCTCATCTTCCGGGCTCGCCGCCGCCGCTTCGCCGCGGCGCTCGCCCAATGAGCCATGTCGGCGCATCCGTTCAGTTCGTGGCCGCGACGTTCCAGGTGCCGTTGGACCGCAGCAGGGCGGCGAGGTCCCCTGGCCCCTTCTTGTCGACCGCCTGGGCCAACTGGCCGCCGATCGCCGAGGCGTACTCCTGGCGCTGGACCCGGCGGAAGATGCCGAACGGGGTGGGCGAGTGGTCGTCGTTGTTGAGGTGGACGAGAGCGAAGGCGAGCCCCGGCCCGGGACGCTCGGCGTCGTGGACGAGCAGGGCGTCCTCGCCGACGTCGGCGACCTCGACGAACCGTAGTGCGCCGTCGGCGCCCATCACGATGCCGCGGTGGCCGTCGTCGCCGAAGCGGATCGGCTGGCCGTGGACCAGCTCGATCATCATCTCGTCGCGGGCCTGGCGCTTGGTGATGTCGTTGAACTGGCCGTCGTTGAAGACGTTGCAGTTCTGGTAGATCTCGACGAACGAGGCGCCGCGGTGCTCGTAGGCGGCGCGGAAGACGTCCATCATGTGCTTGCGGTCGAGGTCGTGGGTGCGGGCGACGAAGCTGGCCTCGGCGCCGAGGGCCACGGCGAGCGGGTTGAACGGCGGGTCGACCGAGCCCATCGGCGTCGACTTGGTGACCTTGCCCAGCTCGGACGTCGGCGAGTACTGGCCCTTGGTGAGACCGTAGATCCGGTTGTTGAACAGCAGGATCGTCAGGTTGACGTTGCGGCGCAGGGCGTGGATCAGGTGGTTGCCGCCGATCGACAGGCCGTCGCCGTCACCCGTGATGACCCACACGTGCAGGTCGGGGCGGGCGACGGCGACGCCGGTGGCGATGGCCGGGGCGCGGCCGTGGATCGAGTGCATCCCGTAGGTGTTCATGTAGTACGGGAAGCGGCTCGAGCAGCCGATCCCGGAGATGAACACCGTCTCCTCCGGTGTCACGCCGAGCTCGGGCATCAGCTGCTGGACGGCCTGAAGGATGCCGTAGTCCCCGCAGCCCGGGCACCAGCGGACCTCCTGGTCGCTGGCCCAGTCCTTCTTCGTGGTGAGGTGGGTGGCGGTGTCGGTCATGACCGGTTCTGTCCTTTCGGATCGGCGCGATCGGGCAGGTTTTCAAGGACAGAACGGTTCATCGGGCGAGCTCCTGGTCGATCGCGTCCTCGATCTCGCGGGTCGTGAACGGCAGGCCCTGGGCCTTGCACAGCGACCGGGCGTCGAGGAGGTACTCGGCCCGGATCACGCGGGCGAGCTGGCCCATGTTCAGCTCGGGGACGAGCACCTTGGGATATCGCCGGAGCACGTCGCCGAGGTCGCGCGGCAGAGGGTTGAGGTGGACCAGGTGGACCCACGCCACCTTCACACCCTGACGCCGGCGGCGCTGGACGGCGGCGTCGACGGCGGCGAACGTCGAGCCCCACCCGAGGACGCAGATCTCGGCGTCGGGATCGCCGACGATCTGCACCGGCGGGATGTCGGCGGCGACGGCGGCGACCTTGGCCGCCCGCAGCTCGACCATCTTCTGGTGGTTCTCCGGCGTGTACGAGATGTTGCCGGTGCCGTCGCCCTCCTTCTCGATGCCCCCGACGCGGTGCATCAGCTTGGGCGTGCCGGGGATCGCCCACGGGCGGGCGAGCGTGTCGGGGTCCCGGAGGTAGGGCCAGAACTCCGGGTTGCCCTCGGCGTCGACGTGGTTGGGCTCGGTGGCGAAGCGCACCGAGATGTCGGGCAGCGAACCGACGTCGGGGATCTGCCACGGCTCTGAGCCGTTGGCGAGGTAGCCGTCGGACAGCAGGATCACCGGCGTGCGGTACTTGATCGCGATGCGCGCCGCCTCGATCGCCGCGTCGAAGCAGTGCACCGGGCTGTAGGCGGCGACGACCGGCAGCGGCGCCTCCCCGGCACGGCCGAACAGGGCGATGTTGAGGTCGGCGGCCTCGGTCTTGGTCGGCATCCCGGTGGACGGCCCGCCGCGCTGGATGTCGACGATCAGCAGCGGCAGCTCCACGGAGATGCCGAGCGAGATCATCTCGCCTTTCAGCATCACGCCGGGGCCGCTGGTGGTGGTGACGCCGAGGTGGCCGGCGAACGCAGCGCCGAGGGCCATCCCGCAGGCGGCGATCTCGTCCTCGGCCTGCACGGTGCGGATGCCGAAGTGCTTGTGCTTGGACAGCTCGTGAAGGATGTCGGACGCCGGCGTGATCGGGTACGACCCGAGCGTCACCGGCAGCTTGGCCAGCTGGCCGGCCGCCACGATGCCCCAGGCCAGGGCGGTGTTGCCGGTGACGCTGGTGTACTCGCCGGCGGGGAGCGACGCCGGGCGGACCTCGAAGCGGTGGCCAACGGCCTCGGTGGTCTCGCCGAAGTTGTAGCCGGCGAGGAAGGCGGCGCGGTTGGCGGCGAGGACGAGCTCGTTGGAGGCGAAGCGCTTCTCGATCCACCCGAGCGTCTGGTCCGTCGGACGGGTGTACATCCATGACACCAATCCGAGGGCGAAGAAGTTCTTCGAGCGCTCGGCGTCGCGCGGCTTGACGCCGAGTGGCGCGCACACTTCCTTGGTCAGCGACGTCATCGGCACCCGGATCAGGCGGTAGCCGTCGAGGCTGCCGTCGTCGAGCGGGTTGCCGATCGCCCCGGCGCCGTCGTGGTAGCCGGCCTTCTCCAAGTTGCGCTCGTCGAAGGCGTCCTCGTTGACGATCAGCGTGCCGCCCTGCTCGAGGCGCGACAGGTCGGCGCGCAGGGCGGCAGGGTTCATCGCCACCAAGACGTTGGGCTCGTCGCCCGGGGTCGTGATCGGATGGTCCGAGATGTGGACCTGGAAGCTCGAGACGCCGTGGACGGTGCCGGCCGGCGCCCGGATCTCGGCGGGATACTCGGGCAGCGTCGACAGGTCGTTGCCGTAGCTCGCGCTCACCGAGGTGAAGCGGTCACCGGTGAGCTGCATCCCGTCGCCGGAGTCTCCGGCGAAGCGCACGACCACCCGGTCCAGCGTGGTGGTGGCGCCGTGGTCGGGCGATGCTGCGCTCGTCCCGACTGCCGTGTCCGAACTCCCCGTCCCTGATTGCACAGTGTCGGTCATGTCATGCGGGCCGGCGTCGTTGCCGACCCCCTCCTCCTCGACCCACCGTAGCGCCGGGGTCGGCGAAGGGGACGTACCGTTCGGACCGATGCTGTTCGCCGATCTCGCCGACGTCTCGCGTCGGTTGGGGGCGACCTCGAAACGCGGCGAGAAGGCCAGCCTGCTGGCCGACCTCTTGCGCCGGCTGGCGCCCAAGGAGATCGAGGTGGCGGTGGGTGTGCTTACGGGAGCGCCGCGCCAGGGACGCATCGGGGTCGGCTGGGCGACGCTGCGCGACCTGCGGGTCGACCCGGCGCCGTCGCCGTCCCTCACTGTGCTGGAGGTCGACATCGCCGTCGAGCGGCTGGCGGCGATGTCCGGCGCCGGGGTCCACGCAGCTAGGCGGGCGCTGCTCACCGATGTCTTCGCCCGGGCCACCGAGCCCGAGCAGGACCTGTTGTGGAAGATGTTCAGCGGCGAGCTGCGCCAAGGCGCGCTCGACGGCGTGATGGTCGACGCCGTGGCCAAGGGCGCCGGCGTCCCGGTCGTTGCCGTGCGCCGTGCCCACATGCTCGGCGGCGACCTCGGGGCCACCGCCCGCGCCGCGCTCACCGGCGGTGTCGCCGCGCTGGCCGCGGTGGGGATGGTCCCCGGGCGGGCGGTGCAGCCGATGCTGGCGTCGCCGGCCACCGATGTCGCCGCCGCGCTCGCGGCCACGGGGCCGGCGTCGGTGGAGTGGAAGCTCGACGGCGCCCGCATCCAGGCCCACCGCCACGACGGCCGGGTGCGCATCTTCACCCGCAACCTCAACGAGATCACCGATCGGCTCGGTGCGGTGGCGTCGCTCGTGGCCGGGCTGCCCGGCGGCGACATCGTGCTCGACGGCGAGGCGCTGGGCATCGACGACGAGGGCGTGCCGCGCCGGTTCCAGGACACGATGGGCGACTTCGGCGCCGACGCCACCGCCGGGCGCGGGCACGGCCTGTCGGCCTCCTTCTTCGACGTGCTCCACGCCGGCGGGGCGCCGGTCGTCGACGAGCCGCTGGCGGTGCGCCGCGAGGTGCTGGCGTCGGTGGTCCCGGCGGGTGCGAGGCTGCCGTCGATCGTGACCGCCTCGGCGGACGAGGCTGCGGCGTTCCTCGACGGCGCCGTCGCCGCCGGGCACGAAGGCGTGATGGTCAAGTCCCTTGCTGCGCCCTACGACGCCGGCCGCCGCGGTGGGGCGTGGCGCAAGATCAAGCCCGTCCACACCCTCGACCTCGTCGTGCTTGCCGCCGAGTGGGGCCACGGCCGGCGCACCGGCTGGCTCTCCAACCTTCACCTCGGCGCCCGCGGCGACGACGGCGAGTTCGTGATGGTCGGCAAGACGTTCAAGGGGCTCACCGACGACTTGCTGCGGTGGCAGACCGAGCGGCTGCAGCAGCTCGAGGTCGGCACCCAGTCCGGGTACATCGTCCACGTCCGCCCGGAGCTGGTGGTCGAGATCGCGCTCGACGGTGTGCAGGCCTCGACCCGCTACCCCGGGGGCGTCGCCCTGCGCTTCGCCCGCGTCCGCCGCTACCGCGAGGACAAGAGCCCCGCGGACGCCGACCGCATCAGGACGGTCCAGGCGATGCTCCGTTAGGACCATCCGAGTGTTTCGACCCATCCGAGTCCCACGGCTGGACTTCTCCGGGACGAAACACTCCGATGGATCGTCACGTCAAGCGGGCAGCCGACCAGACCTTCTCGGTGCCGTGCGGCAGGACGGCCACCGACGTGACCTCGGTGGGGTGGCCGGTGAGCGGAACGATCCACGCCCCGTTGCCGGCCGGCCAGGCCTGGGAGTCGAACGTCGTACCGTCGGCGAAGGCGATCCGGCAGTAGTAGGAGACGTCGGGCGGGGCGTCGGTGATCGCCACGACCATCATCGCCCTCCCGCCGACCTCGCTGACCGACACGCTCCCGACGGGCGCGCCGTCCTTGGTCCGGTGCAGCGTGGCGACGACACCGGCCGACGGGGCGGGCTCCGAACGGGACGCCAGCCACACGCCGAGCGGCACGAGCAACGCGACCACGACCGCCGCGGCGGCCGCGATCCACGGCCAGCGGCGCCGGCCCGCGCCGCCGACCGCGCCGCCGTTGGCCTGATCGGCGGCGAGGCGCGCCAGCACGCGCTCGTCGAAGCCGAGCGGCGGCTGCACGGCGGGGCCCGCCGGCAGCAGGTCCTGCACCGTCGCTGCCAGCCCGTCGTACTCCCGCCGGCACGCCGCGCAGCGCAGCACGTGCGCAGCCAGCCGTGCTCGTCGGTCACCGTCGACGCTTCCGAGCACCAGCTCGATCACGTCGTCGCCCACGTGTTCGTCATCCATCGCCCGTCTCCGATTCCAGCGCCGCCCCATCGACGGCGCCCTGCCGCAGTCGCCGCAACCCGGTACGGATCCGGGTCTTCGCCGTCCCGAGCGGGATGCCCTCGCGCACTCCGATCTCCTCCGCCGTGCACCCGCCGAACACCGCCAGCACAACCGCCCGCGCCTGATCGACGGGGATCGTCCGCAATCGCGCTGCCACCCGCGCCGCGTCGACCCGCGCCGCTGCCGCCTCGCCCGTCACATCGTGGCCGGCCGCGGCACCGAGCGTCGACTGCACGAGGCGGTCGAGCTCGTCGTCGTCAGACGGCGTCGCCCGCCGCGCCCGCACGGCGTCGATCGCGACATTGCGCGTGATCGTCAGCAGCCAGGCGGCCACCGACCCGCGCACGCTGTCATACGTGGAGGCCGCGCGCCACGCCCGCAGGAACGCCTCCTGGGCGACGTCGTCGGCGAGCGCCGGATCGCGGGTCACGGACACGGCGATCCCGAACACCCTGGCCTGGAACCGACGCACGAAGGCCGTTGCCGCGTCGGTGTCCTCGACTGCCAACCCGGCGACCAGCGCGTCGTCGGCGAGCTCGGCGTGGTGTGGGGTCGCCACGCCGTCTAGTACGGCCGGCATCGCACGCGGGATTGCGGTGCCGCGCAATCCCTTGGCGCGGCTCGGTCGTATCTTTCGTCGTCCTGCCCTCATGGTGAACGGAGGCCCTCGTGAAGCGCACATCATCCCGCACGCTGCTCGGTCTGGCGAGCGTCGCCCTGGTCGTCGCCGCGGCGGCGTGCGGTGACGACGACAACTCGTCGGCGACGACGGCCGCCGCGGCCGCCGCAACGACGGTCGCTCCGACCACGACGGCGACGTCCACGACCCAGTCGGCCGCGGGAGGCGCGTACGGCGCGCCGGCCACATCCGGCGCGACGGCGACGACGGCGGCATCGGGCGGCGCGGCTGCCGGCGCGACGGTCGCCATCGCCGATTCCTCGCTCGGCAAGATCCTGGTCGACAGCAAGGGGATGACGCTCTACATGTTCAAGCCCGACAACCAGGGCCCGAGCACGTGCACCGGCGGATGTGCCGCGGCGTGGCCGGCGCTGGTCGGGCCGGTGAGCGCCGGCGCCGGGGTCGACGCCTCCAAGCTGGCCACGGCCACGCGCTCCGACGACGGCAAGGAGCAGGCGACGTACGGCGGTTGGCCGCTGTATACGTTCGCCCAGGACAGCAACCCCGGCGATGTCAACGGGCAGGACTCCGGGGGCAAGTGGTACGTGCTCGGCGCCGACGGCAACCCGATCGAGGACTAGTCACTCGGGCTCGGCTCGGGAAGTACGGGCCGCCTGCCGAGCCCGACGAAAGGGTCGTTCCGCCGGCCAGAGGTGGGCGAAGCGCCGCTGCGGAGCGGCGGCGGCGAGTTCGGAGGTGAGGCGAGCTGCTTGCCTGCGAGCCGAGCCCGAGCAATACAGTCGCCCGACGGCATGGCGACATTGCGCTTCAGCTTCGGGACGATGGGCTCGGGCAAGAGCACGGTCGCTCTGCAGATCCACCACAACCTGGCCAGCCGTGATCTCTACGGGTTGCTGCTCACCTGCCTCGATCGTGAGGGCGACCAGGTCACGAGCCGCCTCGGCGTCGCCGCGCCGGCGATCGACGTCACGCCGGACATGGACCTCCACCGGCTGTGTGTCGAACACTGGCCGATCCACTACCTGGTGTGCGACGAGGCGCAGTTCTACACCGTTGAGCAGTGCGACCAGCTCGCCCGCGTCGTCGACGACCTCGAGGTCGAGGTCTACGCGTTCGGGCTGATCACCGATTTCCGGGGGCGGTTGTTCGACGGCACCCGCCGGTTGCTTGAGATCGCGGACGAGCGGGTGCCGCTGCAGGTCGAGGCCCGCTGTTGGTGCGGGGCGCGGGCCACGCACAACGCCCGCGTCGTCAACGGGGAGGTGACCTACGAGGGCGAGACGGTGGTCGTCGGCGACACCACGCGCACCGTCGGCACCCCGCTGTTCGGCGACGTCGTCCGCTATGAGCTGCTATGCCGTCGCCATTTCCGGGAGGGCGACCTCGGGAGGTGAATGTCACACGCGCGACAACTAGATGACATTCTGGTTACGCTCCCGGCCCCATGAAACGGATCATGGCGACGGCGGTGGCGGTGGCGGCGGGAGTCACGGTTCTCGGGGCGTGCACGCCCGAGCAGGTCCAGATGTGGCAGGCCTGGCACGATCAGGACCCGGCGGCTGCAGAGGCGTTCCTGAACGAGCAGGCAGCGGCGGCGGCCCCGGCCGCGCCGGCTGACAGCGTCTGGGACAAGATCGCCCAGTGCGAGTCCGGCGGCAACTGGTCGATCAACCTCGGCAGCGGGTACTACGGCGGGCTGCAGATGCTCGGCTCGACGTGGCGCGCATACGGCGGCACCGAGTTCGCCCCGCGCGCCGACCTCGCGACTCGCGAGCAGCAGATCGCGGTCGCCGAGCGGATCAAGGCCGATGTCGGCTACAAGGCCTGGCCGACCTGCTCGCGGAAGCTGGGCCTGCGCTGACACCCTGGCGATCTGGGCCCGATCTGTGCCAATCGCCGTTCTGGGCGCGTCCTTGATGACTGTTGTCAGCGAACGCGCCCAGATTGCGACGGGGCGATCACCAGGTGCAGGGGAGGCGCTTGATCCCGTTGATGAAGAAGGACTCCAGGTAGGCCGGCTCGCCGGTGATCCGCAGGTCGGGGAGGCGGCGGCGGAGCTCGTCGAACATCACCGTCATCTCCCGGCGGGCGAGGTTGGCGCCGAGGCAGAAGTGCGGTCCTCCGGCCCCGAAGCCGACCTGGGCCGGGTTGATCGGACGGGTCACGTCGAATCGGTACGGGTCGGCGAACACCCGCTCGTCGCGGTTGGCGGAGCAGTACCAGAGCACCACTTTCTGCCCAGCCTCGATACGCTGGCCCGACAGCTCGGTGTCCTCGGTGGCGGTGCGCCGGAAGTGGATCACCGGTGTCGCCCAGCGCACGATCTCCTCGACGGCGGTGCGGCTGAGAGCCTCGAAGTCGCCGTACCAGAGGTCGCGTTGGTCGGGGTGGTCGGTGAGCGCCTTCATCCCGTGGCTGATGGCGTTGCGCGTGGTCTCGTTGCCGGCGACGACGAGAAGGATGAAGAACGACCCGAACTCTTGGCTGGTGAGGCGGTCGCCGTCGAGCTCGGCGGACATCAGCACCGAGGTGATGTCCTCGCGCGGGTGGGCCTGGCGGTCCTCGCCGAGGGCCTGGGCGTAGGCGAACATCGCCAGCGAGGCGTTCATCAGCGCTTCGTAGGTCCCCCCGTACTCCGGGTCGCCGGCCCCGAGGATGACGTTCGTCCACTGGAAGATCCGCTCGTTGTCCTCGGCGGGAATGCCCATCATCTCGCAGATGATCTGCAGCGGGAGTGGGGCGGCGATCCACTCGACGAAGTCGCACTCGCGGCCGGGGTTCTGCTCGAGCATGCGGTCGACGACGCCGGCGGCCTTGGCGGTGACGTACCGCCCGACCTTGGCGACCTCCTTGGGCGTGAAGCCTCTCGCCACCAGCGAGCGCAGCCGGTAGTGCTTGGGGTCGTCCATGTTGATCATCGACCCGAAGAACTCGTTCAGCTCGGTGGGCAGGTCGCCGATGTTGGCGCCCTGCCCGGAGCAGAACAGCTGGGGGTTCCGGCTGGCGGTGAACACGTCGTCGTGGCGCACGAGCGACCAGTAGCCGGGCCCCGGTGGGAACGGCGAGTTCTCGAACACCCGCTCGGCGAAGTACTGCAGGCCCGGCGTGTCGCGGAGGGTGCGGAACGCCGCCTCGCGGTGGTCGCGGTCGGCGAGCCAGAACGCGGGGTCGGAGAGGTCGATGTCTTCGACGGGAACGGTCGCAACAGAGCCCATCCACCGACGCTAGGCCACGCGTGTGGTTGTCGCGAGAGCCAGGTGGGCGAGCGTCGTTGCGAAGCGGCGACGGCGAGCTCGGAGGCGAGGCGAGCGGCTTCGCCGGGAGCCGAGCCCGAGCAATCAGTACGCTGAACGGGTCGCGCCCGGCCGGGCGCCCGAACCGAATGGGGAACGCCATGCCCGAGGCCGTCATCGTCGCCACCGCCCGCAGCCCGATCGGCCGGGCGGCGAAGGGATCGCTGGTGTCGATCCGCCCGGACGACCTCGCGGCGCAGATCGTCAACGCGTTGCTGGCGAAGGTCCCGCAGCTGCCGAAGGAGCAGGTCGAGGACCTGATCATGGGCTGCGGCCAGCCGGCCGGCGAGCACGGCTTCAACATCGCCCGCGTCGTGGCGATCCTCACCGGGCTCGGCGACGTCCCCGGTGTGACGGTGAACCGCTACTGCTCGTCGAGCCTGCAGACGATCCGGATGGCCGCCCACGCGATCAAGGCCGGCGAGGGCGACGTGTTCATCGCCGCCGGCGTCGAGTGCGTCAGCCGCTACGGCGCCGGGGCCAGCGACACCGCGCCGAGCGAGGTGTTCAAGGAGGCGGGTGAGCGCACCGCCGAGCGCTCGCTGGGCGGCTCGCCGGAATGGACCTCGACGAGCGGCCTGCCCGACATCTACATCGCGATGGGTCAGACGGCGGAGAACGTCGTCCAGCTCGAGCACGTCAGCCGCGAGGAGATGGACGAGTTCGCCAAGCTGTCGCAGGACCGTGCCGTCGCCAACGTCGAGAACGGCTGGTTCGCCGAGGAGATCACGCCGGTCACGCTGCCGGACGGCACGGTGGTCTCGAAGGACGACGGGCCCCGCGCCGGGGTGACGATGGAAGGCCTGGCCCAGCTGAAGCCGGTGTTCCGGCCCGATGGGCAGGTGACGGCTGGCAACGCCTGCCCGCTCAACGACGGCGCCGCCGCCGTGCTCGTGATGAGCGAGACCAAGGCGAAGGACCTGGGACTGACGCCGTTGGCCCGGGTCGTGTCGTCCGGCGTCACGGGGCTGAACCCGGAGGTCATGGGCCTCGGGCCGATCGAAGCGAGCCGCCAGGCGCTGGCCCGGGCCGGCAAGACGATGGACGACATCGACCTCGTCGAGATCAACGAGGCGTTCGCCGCCCAGGTCGTGCCGTCGGCCAAACATCTCGGCATCCCGTACGACAAGCTCAACGTGCACGGCGGGGCGATCGCCCTCGGTCACCCATTCGGTATGACCGGCGCGCGCATCATGACGACGCTGATCCACGGCCTCCAGACCGAGGACAAGCAGTTCGGCCTGGAGACGATGTGCGTCGGCGGTGGCCAGGGCATGGCGATGATCGTCGAGCGCCTGAGCTGACAGTCCGGGGGCTGGCCCGATCCCCCAACTTTCCGGTGTGACGGACGGATGGCGTCCGTCTCCGCGGAAAGTTGGGAGAGCACCCGGGTCAGAAGCCGAGGTGTTCGGCGCGGATGAGGACGACCTCTGGGTCGCGCTCGTCGCGGAGGGCCCGCACGACGTACTGCTCGCCCCCGCTGGACACGGCGGCCAGCGACCAGCTGTGGTCGGGGAGCTCCTGGCCGGCGCCGAGGCGCTCCATCGCGTCGACGTCGAGCCCGGCCTGCTCGGCCTCGGCCTGCCACAGGTGCACCAGCCCTTGGCGCAGTGCCGGGTCGTCGATGAGGTCGGGGCCGTCGAGGTGGAGCTCGACGTTGGTGATCGTCACCGGCTCCAGCTGTTCAAGATCGATCACGTCGCCGTTGAGCTCGCCGTCGAGCATCACCATCACCGGCCCCGACTCGCTCGCAACTCCGCCGACGAAGCCGTAGCGCACGAGCGGCAGCCCGTCGTCACCGACGGTGGCCCACCGCACCCGGTCGCCGAGGCCGAACATCAGCCGGCCACCTCGGTGATCACGGCGTCGGAGAGGGCGGGCCATGCCCGCAGCGCCTCCTCGCGCCACTCATCGAACTCACGGTCGGTGAGCGCGACGAGCGCGACGCCGACAGCCGGGTCGACCCACATCATCGTGCCGCCGCCACCGAAGTGGCCGAACGTCGACGCGCTGTTGGTCAGCCCGGTCCAGTGCGGGGTCTTGTCCCCCCGAATCTCGAACCCCAGTCCCCACGGGCACGGATCGAATCGGCCCACGCCGGGCACGATACCGGCCAGGTCTGGCCACTGCGCCCGGAACGCCTCGTCCGCCGACGCGACGTCGAGGAGGGTCGGTCGCTGGGCCTCGGCCAGGAACCGCACGACGTCGTCGACGCGCGCCCACGCGGCGTGCGCCGCCGAGCCCTCGAGTCGGGCCCCCGTCATGCCCAGCGGATCGAAGACCGCGGCGGCGAGGTACTCGTCGAACGGCATCCCCGCCGACTCGGCGACGGCGACTGCGACCATCTCGATCCCGGTGTTGGAGTAGATCCGGCGCCGCTCCGGCACGGCGATCGGCTCGTCGCCGTCGAAGGGGTAACCGCCGGCGTGGGCGAGGAGGTGGCGGAGCGTGCAGCCCGGCTGGCCGAGGGGCTGGTCGAGGCCGATGATGCCCTCCTCAACGGCGACGAGCGCCGCCCACGCCGTCATCGGCTTGGTCAGCGAGGCCAGACGGTAGCGGCGGTCCGGGTCACCGGCCCGTTCGAGCACCGCGCCGTCGGCGCCGACGACGGCGGCCGACACGTGCGGCACCGGCCACGCCGCGACGAGATCGAGCGCTCGCACCGCTCAGGCGGCGGACCCGGCGATGAGCTCGGCGACCCGGAAGGCCAGGTCGAGGCTCTGGCGGGCGTTCATGCGGGGGTCGCACATCGTCTCGTAGCGGTCGTCGAGGTCGGCGGCCGAGAGCCCGTCGGCCCCGCCAAGGCATTCGGTGACGTTCTCGCCGGTGAGCTCGACGTGGATCCCGCCGGGCCACGTCCCCTCGGCCCGGTGGGCCCGGACGAAGCCGGCGATCTCCCGGACCACGTCGTCGAAGTGGCGGGTCTTGCGGCCCGACGGGGCGGTGAACGTGTTGCCGTGCATCGGATCGCAGGCCCACGCCACCGGGTGCCCGGCGTCGGTGACGCCGCGCAGCAGCGGACGCAGCCGCGCCTCGACGTCGTCAGCGCCGAGGCGGGTGATCAGCGTCAAGCGGCCGGGGATGCGGGCCGGGTTGAGGATCTCGCACAGTGTCAGCAGCTCGCCGGGCTCGATCGTCGGGCCGACCTTGACGCCGACCGGGTTGCCCACGCCGCGCAGGAACTCGACGTGGGCCCCGTCGAGGTCGCGAGTGCGCTCGCCGACCCACAGCATGTGCGCTGAGCAGTCGTACCAGCGGCCGGTGAGCGAGTCCTGGCGGGTCAGCGCCTCCTCGTAGCCGAGGATCAACGCCTCGTGGCTGGTGTAGATGTCGACCGACGAGAGTGCCGGGTGGCCCTCGGTGTCGATGCCGCAGGCGCGCATGAAGTTGAGGGCGCGGTCGATCTCGCCGGCCAGCTGCTCGTAGCGGCGGCCCTCCGGGCTGGAGGCGACGAACTCCTGGTTCCACGCGTGGACCCGGGTCAGATCGGCGAAGCCGCCCTTGGTGAACGCCCGCACCAGGTTCAGCGTCGACGCCGACTGGTGGTAGGCCTGCACCAGGCGCTCGGGATCGGGGGTGCGGGCGCCGGCATCGAATGGCGAGCCGTTGACGATGTGGCCGCGGAACGACGGAAGGTCGATGTCGCCCTGGCGCTCGGTGGGGCTGGAGCGGGGCTTGGCGAACTGGCCGGCGATCCGCCCGACCTTGACCACCGGCACGCCCATCGAGTACGTGAGCACGACCGCCATCTGGAGGATGACGCGCAGCTTCTCCCGGATGTTGTCGGCGGAGAACTCCTCGAACGACTCGGCGCAGTCACCGGCCTGGAGCAGGAAGGCGTTGCCGGCGGCGACCTGGCCCAGCGACGTCTGCAGCGAGCGGGCCTCGCCGGCGAACACGAGTGGGGGATACGAGGCGATCGTCTTCAGCGCCCGGTGCAGCCCGTCGCCGTCGGGCCAGTCGGGCTGCTGGCCGGCGGGTCGGTGCTGCCAGGTGGACGGCGTCCAGGCCTCGCTCATCGGGTCTGGAGCCTAACGATCAGAGTGTTTCAGCCGATCGGAGTGTTTCGGCCCGGGAGATCCCGGCCGTGACACTCGGACGCGACGAAACACTCTGATCGATCGTCAGACAGCCAAGATGCGCTCGGCGTCGTCGCGCAGGCCGACCACGGCCCGGCTGACGAGGCGGCGGGCGGCCTCGGCGGTGACGCCGAGCTGCTCGCCGACCTCGCGGAAGCTCTTGCGCTCGCCGTCGAGCAGGCCGAAGCGGGCCTCGACGGCGTAGCGGGCACGGTGGTCGAGTGTGCCGAGTAGTTCGTCGAGGAGGTCGCCGTCGACCATCGTCATGACGTGGTCCTCGGGAGTGCCGTCGCCGTTGGCCATCAGGTCGCCGAGTGTGGCGTCGCCGTCATCGCCGACCGTCTTGTCCAGCGACACCGGCGTGGTGAGGCGATGCAGCTCGGCGTTGGTCTGGTCGAGCGTCTCGCCGTCGCCGGACGCCTGGCGCAGCGCTGCGCGCAGGCTGGCCGAACGGTCGCCGGGGATGCGGATCAGGCTCGCCTTCTGGTCGAGCGCCCGGCCGATGGCCTGGCGGATCCAGAACGTGGCGTAGGTCGAGAACTTGAAGCCGCGCCGCCAGTCGAACTTGTCGACGGCGTGCTCGAGGCCCAGGTTGCCTTCCTGGATCAGGTCGAGCAGGTCCATGCCCTGCGGGAGCGGGTAGCGGCGGGCGATCGAGACGACCAGCCGGAGGTTCGACCGGATGAACCGGTCCTTGGCCGCCGCGGCGGTGGCCACAGTGTTCTTGAGGGCGACGCTGCGCTTGCCCTTGGCGAGCTCCTCAGCAGCGGCGCGGCCTGCTTCGATCACCCGCGAGAGCTCCCGCTCGTCCTCAGCGGTGAGGAGCGGGACCTTGCCGATGTCGTTCAGGTACAGGCCGATCGAGTCGTTCATGGTGGTGGGGTTTCAGCCGTTCGTGGTGGGTGCGAGATTCGGATCCGGTTGGGGCGCCGGCGGCACGGGACTCGAGCAACGTCGTAGCAGTTCGGACCGGGGGGTCGTCCGCGGATGCACCGCTTGCTCAAGGTGCCTGTCTGGCCTGCCTGCAGGATCGAATGTGGGGGACATTTGACAGTACCAGCGGTGTCAAGGGGGGCGCATCGGTGGAATCCCGTGTCGCGCCCATGCCCACCTAGACTGCGGCGCCGTGCCGCTGCCGGGACCAGGGACTGTCGCCGAGCCGGTCAAGCCCACCGTCACCGGCCGCCGGCGGATCGGCCTGTTCGGGGGTACGTTCGACCCACCGCACGTGGGGCACCTCGTCACCGCCGTCAACGTCCGCTTCTCCCTTCAGCTCGACGTCGTCGTGTTGATGGTGGCCAACGTGCCATGGCAGAAGGAAGGGAGCCGCTCGATCACGCCGGTGGCCGACCGCCTGGCGATGGTCGAAGCGGCGGTCGCCGACGTCCCGGGTCTCGAAGCCGGGCGCCTGGAGATCGAGCTCGGTGGTCCGAGCTACACCGCGGACACGCTGGCGGCGATGGCCGAGCGCGAGCCGGGCTCGACGCTGTTCACGATCGTCGGCGACGACGCAGCTGCCGGGTTGACCAGCTGGGAGCGCCACGAGGAGGTCATCGCCCGCTCGACGCTCGTCGTCGTCGACCGCCCCGGCGAGACCGTGGAACTGGCCGATGACGTGCCGTGGATCCATGTCGAGGTGCCCCGCCTCGAGGTGTCGAGCACCGACCTGCGGGCACGCTTCGTCGACGGTCGCCCGCTCGACTACCTCGTCACCGACCCCGTCCTGCAGGTGATCGCCGAGCGGTGCCTCTACGGGAGAGAGGCGTGACGGCGCTCCCTGGCCGTCGCCGCCGCTCGACACTCCTGGCCTTGATCGCCGCCGTGGTGGCGGCGGGGCTGGTCGCGGCGCTCACGGTCGTCGGCGCCGTGACGCTCTACAACTCGACCGATGGCGTCGACGCGTCCGCCGGCCGCGGCGAGCTGGCGTTCCCGCGCACGCCGGTCGGGGCGATCGCCGCGCTCGACGACAGTGGCAAGCTGGCATCGCTCGTCGTGATCGTCCTGCAGCCTGCCGGCCGCGGCGGCAGCATCGTGCCGGTGCCAGTGAGTGCGGACTCGAGCGGCGGCTCCGGCACGCAGCGGCTGCCGCTCGACGAGACCCTCGCCGTGCAGGGCCAGGGCGCATTGACCGACGAGCTCGCCGCGCTGTTGCGGCTCGGCGTCGGCGACGTCGCGTTCGTGGACGCCGCTGCGCTCGCCGACCTGTTGGCACCGGTGGGCTCGTTGTCGGTCGAGCTGCCGGTCGACGTCATGGACGCCGGCGGCAAGGTCGTCGCCAGGGCGGGTGCGACGACGATGGACGCGGCGGAGGCGGCAGCGGCGCTGACGGCGCGCGATCCCGACGTTCCCGGAGCGGAGCGGTACCGAGCTGCGAGCGCGGTGTGGGCTGCCGTGGCGCGGGCCGTCGGCGCTGGCATCACGGCTGGCGCGGGCTCGTCGCCGACGACCTCGACGACGGCCCCGGTCGGGGCGACAGCGAAGGTCGAGGCGCTGTTCGCCGACCTCATCGCCGGTCCTGTCGGCGCCCGTGCGCTGCGCACGTCGCCGCTCCCGCCCGATCAGAACGAACGCAACGTCGACGTGAGCCTCCTCGACGCGGCCGAGGTGCTGTTGGTGTTCGGGCAGATCGCGCCCGCGGCGGTGTCGGCGCCGGGCTCGGGGTTGACCTTCCGGATCGTCAGCTCCTACACCGCTGACCAGCTCGCCGGCACCGGCCTCACGAGCACCGAGGTTGCCTACCAGGCGATCGCCACGGTCTTATCGATCGGCGGCAACGTCGTGTCGGTGTCGACGACCGGCAGCCCGGCTCCCGCGTCGACTGGCCTCGAGGTCTCCGACGGGTCGCTGGTGAGCGCAGCTGAGCAGGCGAAGACGGCGTTCGGTAGCTCCGTTGTCAGCGTCGATCAGTCGCCGATCGCCGGCGTCGACGTCGACGCCACACTCGGCACGGGCTACCTGAAGCAACTGGCGAGCGGCGCCACCGCGCCCACCACGACGACGACGGCCGTGACGACCGGGGCCGGCGGTGGATGACCGGGCGCCGGTGATCGACGCCGAGGCGCTGGCCGTGGCGACGACCGCCGCCCAGGCCGCCGACGAGAAGCAGGGTCGCGACATCGTCGTGCTCGACGTCGGCGCCATCCTCGCCATCGCCGACCTCTTCGTCGTCCTCGACGCGCCGAACCGGCGCCTGGTGCGCACGCTCGTCGACGAGATCGAGGAGGCCGTGTGCGCGGCGACCGGCCGGTCGCCGCGCCGGGTCGAAGGTGCCCGCGAGCAGCAGTGGGTGCTGCTCGACTACGGCGACGTCGTCGTCCACGTCTTCCTCGACGAGATCCGCCACTTCTACGAGATCGAGCGGCTGTACCGCGACGCACCCGTCGTGGACTGGCGGGCGTGACCGGCGATCGCCGGTGCGATCGCTCGCCGCCGGTTGGTAGCGTTCGAGTCCGCTTCGGGGCTGTAGCTCAGTTGGTAGAGCGCTTCCATGGCATGGAAGAGGTCAGGGGTTCGATTCCCCTCAGCTCCACCTCAAAAGTCCTGGTAGATAGCCTAGTGCAACATCCGCGAGAGGGACCGGTGGTCCGCCTGGGGAGCAGTGTGGGGAGCAACGGCGACCGTCCCGAGCTATGGGCTGTCCGTTGTTGCCCGCCCCGGCCCAGGGTCCGCGCCGGTGGGCGGGGTGTGGGTGCACGCCTGTCGACGGCCGTGAGATCCTCCCCGGAGAGTCGCGTCTACACCCCAGGCTGATCGAAATAACCAGGTGGCTGCGCTCTTGCCGACTCGAACGGCGGCCCTCGCCCGACGGGACGGCCGTGCGGTCCGCCGCCAGTGAGCCGACGGCCCGAGCACTCTACGACAGCGGACCGGCGAGGAGGGCGGAGCCGCGTCGTTGCTGAGCCGCACGCACGCTCCGGTGAGTACGTCGATGCCGATCTGTGCGCACTGGTACGGGCGAGATGGCCGTCGTTCGGTCGCGTGGTTCTGTCGCGCCAATGAGGTTGGTCGCCCTAGCGGACCGGTCCCAGGGACGGTAATCAGATGTCGATGATCTGGATGCGACGCCGCGCCGTGTGGGCGAACTGTTCGATGTCACCACGATCGGCGGTGACCACGGCTGCCTGCCGTCGGATCGCCGCTTCGGCAACGGTGGCGTCGATCGCGCCAGCCGCGGCCGCGACGCCTCGCCGCAGCGCTCCGGCCCGTCGCGCGCCCTCATCCGTGAGGGTCTCGGTTTCGCAGCCGGACAGCATCCGCGCCAGGTTGGCTTGACGACCACCTCGCCAGGCCTCGACGACGCAACCGGCGGGCACGCGAGGCTGAACACCGCGTTGCAGCGCTCTGGCGTGAAGTGCCCACATGCGACGGTCGTTCCGTTCGGCGGCAATGAGCGCTGCGGTGTCATAGATCAGTCCGAGCCCGATGCGAGACCGCGACGGAGTCATTGGTTGCGACCCACACCCGCTTCGTCGAGCACGCTGTCCGCAGCAGCCAGCTCGTCGGCCGTGAGCGCGCCGTGGTCATGCTCCCAGGCCCGAACCGCCCGCAAACCGCGGCGCGAAGCGAGCCAGAGCCCGGCGGCCTCAGCGAGCGCAGCCGACACGGTGCGTCCCTCCTCAGCTGCTTCCTGCTCGACCTCGTCAAACAGGTCGGCGGGGAGTGAGATCGAACGCTTGACGACGGTTGCCATGGACACGATGGTAGGACCATGGTACGACCAACGCAACCGACGGCGCGCCGACGTCGTTGAGCGAGGACGGATGTTGCGATGCCCAGGCCCTCACCCGAGCTACGACCCCCCGGCCAAAGCTGGCCGTGACGGTCACTCCTCGACGAGTGGACCGCCGATGCGAGGGTGCTCCGAGACCAGCAGCTCCTCGAGAGGCTCTGGACCCAGCCCGAGTTCCCACAGGAGCTGCTGGCTGTAGGCGATTCGGCCGGTGAGGCCGGGTGGGCCGGTGACCAGCGCCAGCGCCGCCGCCGCCATCACCTCGACGGGTTCGGCGAGGTGCTCGCGCTCCGGCGTCAGCAGCTGGTGGTGGACGACTCCAGGCGTCGGCACGATCGACGTCGGCGACAGCACGTTGACGCGCACGTTGTCGGCGTGGACCTCGGCGGCGAGCCCGGTCGTGAACCGCTCGAGCGCCGCCTTGACCATGCCGTACACCGTGCCGCCGGTCCGGGCGCTGTACGGTGGCCCGGCCGGGTGGATGGCGCCCTTCGAGGAGATGTTGAGGATGGCCCCCCAGCGGCGCTGGCGCATGCCCGCCAGGACGAGTTGCGAGAGCTCGAACGGTGCCCGCACTTGCACTTCGAAGATCATCCGGTAGTGGTTCTCGGCGAACGTGTCGACCGGTTCGAACCACGTGACCGCCCCGTTGTTGACGAGCACATCGACATTGCCCAGCTCGCGCTCGGTCTCGGCGATGAGCCGGGCGCGGTCCTCGGGCCGGGCCAGGTTGGCGGCGACCGCCACCGCCACGCCGCCGGCGTCGACGATCGACTGGACGGTCTCGTGGATGGTGCCCTCGAACTGGCTCTGGCCCCGCTCGGTCGTACGCGCCGACACGGCAACGCGCGCGCCCTCGGCGGCGAATCGACGGGCGATCTCGGCACCGATGCCGCGGCTGGCTCCGGTGACAACGGCGACACGTCCATCGAGCGCTCCCATGCCGGCGACCGTACCGTGGCGGCGCGAGGCGGCTCGGCCTGCGGGCGTACCCCCAGGCGCCGGCGATCGGGGTGCCGCGCGTGACGACAGCCGTCACCGACCGGACCCAGTACGGGATGTTGCACAGATGCCGGCCAGAACCGGCGCGTCCGCCGGCGAGCGCCGATGAGCAGTGGCCGGCGCGCAGGTGAGCCAGCGTTCCTCCGGCAACCCCGAAGCAATCTCGAGGTCTGAGACGAACGCCTCGGACCGCAACGGCCATCGTCGCCACCGATGGGCCGTCCGCCTCAGCGCCGACATGCCTGCTTGTGTAGAGCGGTGGCGTCGCGAGGGATTGTCGTAGCGTCGTCGGGCTCCGGCAGGGTCGCTCTCGATATGCCCGCCGATCATCATCTGGCTGAATAACTGCGACCCCGACACGCGTACAGCATCGTGGCGGTTCCCCGATCCACTGCGCTCCGGCGCGTCCCACTCAACGCTGCCGACCGCCACCCCCGCACCAGGCGTGAGCGAGCAGCAGCCTCCACCGCATCGACTGCCAACCCCAAGCCAACCCCGACAACACCGCTGATACCTCGCGCTCAAACGTCCAGCAAGATCGGGGGTTGACAAGCCGTTCCACAGCAACGCCGGGCTGCGGCGTTCGGAACCGTCCGCGAACACGCGCCGGCCGCTTCCTGCCCTGGGGGACCTGAACGCTGAGCTGTCGCCGCGGTCTTCTCGACGTTGGGGCGGTCTGCCGAGAGACGTCCCTCGCCCAGGTCCTTGACGCAACCTGGCGGTTGCCATGGTGTAGCAACCAGTCAGTTGCATCATCTGCCGAACGAAAGGGAGGCCACCAATGGCCACGACCACCGACTACCGCACGACCGTCCGGATGAACACCCCGGCCGAGGTCGTGTTCGACGCCGTCACCACCGCCGAGGCGCTCGCTGCGTGGTGGAGCCCGGTGACGGGCTCGGGCCTGACCGGCGGCGAGCTTCGCTTCCCGATGGTGGCGGACCAGCCGCCGCTCCTCGTCCGCGTCGAGGAGGCAACGCGCCCCACGACTGTCCGCTGGACGGTGACCGAGTGCACGTTCATGAAGGACTGGGTAGGGACGCACCCGACCTTCACGATCACGCCGATCAATGAGCACGCCTGCGAGCTGACGTTCGAGCACATCGGCCTGAATGACGAGCTCGAGTGCAAGAACATGTGCAGCCGCAGCTGGGACCACTTCGTCCGCACCAGTCTGCGCGAACTGGCCGAGGGCGGCCCCGGCGCCCCCAACCGCAGCCCACGGGACCTCGCCCGCCGCGCGGCCGAGGAGAACACCTGATCCACGCCCAGGGACGGCCCGGCGACAGCCGGGCCGTCCCTGGGAAGACGTCGCACCGAGGAGGAAATGATGGCGTTCCCTGATCGCATCGAGCGCACGGTGACCTTGTCTCGCGCACCCCGTGACGTGTGGCCTGCGCTCACCACCGCAGACGGACTGAGCGCCTGGTTCGGTGAGCACGCGACCATCGATCTGCGGCCAGGAGGGGTGGCCTCGATGACCTTCGCCAGCGGCACGACCGTCGAGATGCGCGTCGAGCGCGTGGAAGAACTGAGCGTATTCGCCTACACGTGGCGACTGCCCGACCTGCCGGACGACGATCCGCGCCGCACCTACGTCGAGTTCACGCTAGAGCCCGACGGGGACGGCACCCGGCTGCGCGTGACCGAGACCGGGTTCGCGCAGCTGCCCGTCGTCACCCGCAGCGAGACGTACGACTCGCACAACGAGGGCTGGTCGCACGAGTTGGCCGAGCTGGTGGGACACATCAATGGCGCCTGACATTGAGGCCGTAGCCGAACAGGTCTTCGTCGCCCTGGCCGACCCGACCCGCCGCGCCATCCTCGCCGCCCTCGCTACCGATGGCCCAGCCACGGTCACCGAACTCGCGGGCCACCTGCCAATCACCCGCCAGGCAATCGCCAAGCACCTGTCCCTCATGGCCGACACCGGCCTGGTCAGCCCCGAGCCGGGCGAACGCCGCCGGGTTCGCTACCGCTTGCGCTCCGCACCGGTCCAACTCGCCCAACAGTTCCTCGCCGCGCTCGCCCACGACTGGGACGACCGGCTCGACGCCCTGCAACACCACCTCGCCGGCACCTGATCCGCCCCTGCGCCGCCGATCGCGGATTCTCCACACAAGCTTGCTCACAGTCCGAAGCTTCTATGTCAAGAAGAAACTGGTGTTCGATTCAGGCGACGGCCTGTTGGGGGTCGATGCGTGGTGAGCTGAGCGTGGCGTTGAGGTCGCGGGTCATCCGTCGGTAGACGACGTCGGAGAGGTGACGTTTGAGGATTCGCATCGCTTCTTTCTTGGTGTGGCCGCGGCGACGGGCGTCGCCATAGATCTGTTGGGCTCGGGGTTCGCAGCGCAGCTGGGTGACGGCCATCAGATGGAGGACGGCGTTGATGCGACGGTTGCCACCGCGGTTGAGCCGGTGCCGTTTCGGTTCGTCGTCACCTTCGGCGGAGGACGCCGGTAGTGGGGCGGTGCCGTTGAAGCGGGCGAAGCCGCCTTCGCCGGCGAACCGTCGGGGGTCGCCGGTCTCCACGAGCAGCTCGGCGTCGGAGCGGTCGGAGATTCCGCAGAGTACGTTGAGGGTGGAGCCGGCGCGGCGGGTGAGGTCGCCCAGTTCGCGGCTGGCTTCGCGTTCGCGGACGTCGAGCTCTGCGATCGCGGCGGTGTGGTCGTCGAGCAGCCGCAGCCGCAGCGTGGTCACCGGATCCCACGCCACCGTCTGGTCGCGCGCAGCGAGCGCCTTCAGCCGGGGGCGGATGCTGCGGTCGTCGGGGAGGTCGGCGCGGATCGCTTCGGGCAGATCATGCAGCAGGGCGTCGGCCTCGTTGAGCAGCTGTTGGCGGCTCTTGAGCAGGCTGCGCCGCTGGTTGTGCCACAGATTGAGCAGTTCATGGATCTCGTCCGGGCCGGCGTTGCCCGGCGCCCGCTTGAACGCCACCGGCAGGTCGGGGTCGGCCTGCACCTCGCGGGCAATGCGGAGCGAGTCGAGCGCGTCGGTCTTGCCCTGACGCCGCTTGCGGGACTGCTCGGCGGTGCGCGTCGGGCACACGTCACGCACGTCATGGTCGTGGTCGATCAAGAACATCGCGGTGTGCCGGCCCAGTCCGCTGGCGCTCTCGATCCCCCAGCGGCGCACGGCGCCGAACGCTGTCGCCCACTCCAGCAGCGCCCGGTGGCCGACACCGGACACCTTGAAGCAGGCCGTCGCCACCGTCCCACCGCGGCTGTCGAGCACGGTGGCGGTCAACGTCTTCCTGTGCGGGTCGATCCCCACGTCGTGCGCGTCGTTCACCTCGATCGGCAACGGGTCGGTGGTCTTCGTTCGCTGCTTGGCCATCACGGCCTCCTCTTCACAGGCGTAAGGTGAAAGGACCGGTCGACAAATCCCCGTTGAGTGATCAACGCTTCTATCAAGTCAGGCCGGTCCCAGAAGGTCAGGACCGGGGGCGACACTTCGGACTAAAGACACCCCAACACAGGGGTCGGATATCAGCTGAGTCAGCCCCCGGCCCGGCCTTCGAACCTACGAACCGGCGAACCGGTGATCGCGGATCCTCACACTGCGAGTGAAACACGGGGATATCCGGCTCCTCGCGTTGAACGTTGGGGCCGGTTCGTGACGGTGGCTGGCTGACAGGGTCCACCACGCGAGTCGGAGGTCTCGCCATTCTGCGGATAGCTGACATCTGCAGACGGGAGGACCTCCGACGTGGGCAACGGTAGTGACACGAGCGTGGGCGCGACCGCGCTCGTCGGGCTGGACGGCTTGGTCGTCGTCGCCCAGACGACGCGTGACGGTGAGCACTGGCTGGCGGTGGAGACGACCGCCGCGCAGGCATGGTGTCCCAGCTGTGGGGTGCGGGCGATCGGCAACGGGCGGCGCCGGGTGACGGTGCGCGACCTGCCGATCGCCGGGATGGCGACGGTGATCGTGTGGGCCAAGCGGACGTGGCGCTGCCGCGAGGAGCTGTGTCGGCGGGGTTCGTGGTCGGAGACCTCCGACGAGATCGGGGTGCGGGCGTCGCTGACCGAGCGGGCCCGCCGGGAGATCTGTCGCCGTGTCGGCGCCGAGCTCGACACCGTCGCGGCGGTGGGGCGCGAGTTCGGGGTCGGCTGGGCGTGCGCCCATCAGGCGGTCGTCGACTACGGCGACGCGTTGATCGCCGCAGATGATCGCCTCGAGCGGACCCGCAAGCTCGGCGTCGATGAGCACACCTTCCAGCACGCCAACGCCCGTCGCCGCACCCAGATGGCGACCACCTTCGTCGACTTGGACCGGCGTCGGCTGCTCGACGTCGTGCCTGGTCGTTCCGGTGATGTGGTGCGCCAGTGGGTCGAGTCGCAGCCGATCTGGTGGGCCGACCGCATCGACGTCGCGGCGATCGACGCGTTCCGTGGCTACGCCACCGCGATCGGCGACGTGCTGCCCGACGCCACCTTGGTGGTCGACCACTTCCACGCCATACGCCTCGCCTCCGAAGCGGTCAACGACGTCCGTCGCCGCGTCCAGCAGGACACGCTCGGCCATCGCGGCCGCAAGCACGACCCGCTCTACGGGATCCGCCGGCTGCTGCTGCGCACCTGGTCGAACCTCAACGAGCGGGGATGGGAACGGCTGCGTGCCGGGCTCGCCGCCGGCGACCCCGACGGCGAAGTGGCTGCGGTGTGGCTGGCGCGCGAGCTGCTCGCCGAGGTCTACGCAGCCCGCGATCTCGCCCATGCACGACGGCGGCTGGTCGTATTCTTCCAGCACGCCGCCGACGCCGAGATCCCCGAGCTGACCCGCTTGGCGTCGACGATCGACCAGTGGCGTGACGAGGTCCTCGCGTTCCACACCACCGGCGGCGCCTCGAACGGGCCGACTGAAGCGGTCATTATCTGGAGCCACGATCGGGGCGTTGTCGATGTCGCCGACAGGGCCGTCGAGGCTCGTCGGGGACGCGTTCTCTGGAGTGTGTTGTCGAGGTCCCCGATGTCGCCGGCGGCGTGAGCTAGACATCGCTGGCCTTGGCCTGCGCCCCCGCTGGTCGATCAGTGGAGGTGAATGGTGAAGGTGCAGCGTGTGACGATGCCGGTGACCGGGGCGGAGGTCGTGGACGGTCGTCGGCGACGACTGGGCTCCGCTCGCACCGGTCGAGCGCTATCTGGCCCATCTGGCCGGGATCGAGCGATCACCGAACACAGTGCGGGCGTACGCCCATGGGCTGCGTCTGTGGTTCGAGTTTCTCGACCGGCGCGAGCTCGCGTGGGACGTGGCGGGGATCGAGGACGTGTCGCGGTTCGTGGCGTGGCTGCGGGCGCCGGCGGACAACGTGATCGTCCTCGACGACACCGCTGCGGTGCGCAGCGCCGCGACGGTGAACCGGCATCTGGCCGCGCTGTTCGGCTTCTACGACTTCCACGCTCGCAGCGGGGTGGGCCTGGCGGCGGATCTGGTGGCGTGGCGGCGGGTGTCGCGTGGCTCCTACAAGCCGTTCTTGCATCACGTCTCGCCGGGCCGGCCGATCGCCACTCGCCCGGTGAAGTTGCGGGTTCCCCGTCGGCTGCCCGCAACGTTGAGTGTCGAGGAGATCGCCGTGATCTTGGCGGCGTGTCAGCGTCTGCGGGATCGCTTCTTGTTCGCGTTGTTGGCTGAGACGGGGATGCGGATCGGTCAGGCGCTCGGGTTGCGTCACGGCGACTTCGTGAGCCGCGAGCGGCGGGTGATGATTGTGCCGCGCGGCGACAACGCCAACGGGGCTCGGGCCAAGTGCACGGCGGCGGCGAGTGTGCCGGTGTCGGCGCCGCTGGTGCGCCTCTACAGCGACTACATGCACAGCGAGTACGGCGCGCTCGACTCCGACTACGTGTTCGTCAACTTGTGGTCGGCGCCGGTGGGTCGCCCGCTGCGCTATCAGGCGGTCGTCAAGCTCGTCGACCGGCTACGGGCCAGCACCGGCATCGCGTTCAGTCCGCACATGCTGCGCCACACCTGCGCGACCGAGCTGATCCGTGCCGGCGTGGCGATCGAGGTCGTCTCGAAGCTGTTGACCCACCGGTCCGTGACCACCACCAGCGACGCCTACGTGCACCTCGACGTCGAGGACCTGCGCGCCGAGCTGGTCCGCGCCGGCGCTTGGGAACCAGCCTCGTGCTGAGCGTCGTCGCCGTTCCCGACACCGGCGGCGACGAGCTGGGGACGTTGCTGGTCGCCGCGGTCCGACCCGAGTTCGCCGGCGAGATCATCCAAGTCGATCCCGATGACCCGGTGTTCGGCCGCGGTCGCTGCGGCGTCGACGGGTGTGCGCGCACGTCGTGGGCGTTGCAGTTGTGCGCCGCCCATCATCAACGCTGGACCAAGCACGGCAAGCCCGCCGTGGAGGAGTTCCGGGCCACCGCCGCACCCGTCGCCGTCCGTGCTGGTTCGGAGATGGTCGACGCCTTCGATCTGTCGGTGCTCGACGCCCGAGCGCGTCTCGAGGTCGGCTACGTGTTGCAGTGCCGCCACGACGACCGCGGCGTGCGTGTCCCACCCTCGACGATCCGTCACCTCGTCGGGCTCTACGTTGACGGCGGTGCCCGGTCGCTGTTGGAGCGGCCGGTCGAGGCATGGCTCGACGCCGTGCGATCGGGGGGCTGGAAAGACCCGACTCGCACGGTCGCCCTGGTGCGCTACGCCCACCAACGCCTCACGGACTTGCGTGGCATCGACGTCGAAGCCGAGTACGCGAGCGACATCTGGGTCGCTGGCCGGCTGGGGATCCATGTGACGCGGTCACCGTGCCAGACCCGCTTCGACACAATCACCCAACCGTGGCTGCGGGTAGCGACGAAACGTTGGGCCCGGCTGCGGCTCGGCTCAGGCAAGACGTTCGGCACCGTGAACGTCGACGCCCGAGCGATGCTGTGGTTCAGCCAGTTCCTCGCGGGCCGTGACATCGCTGCCGGTGACGAGATCGTCATCACACGTGACGTCCTCGAGGCCTACCTCGTGTGGATCATCGCCTCTGGCCTGGCCCCGCACACATCCAGCACCTACATCACCTGCCTGCGCGGCTTCCTCGACACCTGCCGTCGCCACCACTGGCTGCCCGAGCTGTCAGCGACCGCCGCGCTCTACCACGACGACCTGCCGAGCCGTCCCCGGCCGCTGCCCCGCTTCATTCCCGAGTTCGTGATGAACCAGCTCGAAGACCCCGACCGCCTGGCCGTCTTGCTCGACACAACCACCCGGGCGTTGATCGTCGTGATCATCGAGACCGGGCTGCGCGCCAACGACGCCTGCGCGCTGCCGTTCAACCCCGTCATCGACGACAGCGCCGGGTGGCCATGCCTGCGCTACTTCAACGCCAAGATGGCCGCCGAGCAGCTCGTCCCACTGAGCGCCACCGCCGCCGACACGATCCGCGCCCAGCAGGCCGAACTCCGCCGCCGCTGGCCCGACGGGCCGGCGGTGCTGTTCCCGGCGCCGCACTCCAACCCCGACGGGGCACGCCCGTTCAGCTACGCCACCCTCCGCCAGCGCCTCGCTCGCTGGCAAGACGACATCGACGTGCGCGACGAGACCGGTCAACGCGTCCGCGTCACCGCCCACCAATTCCGGCACACGCTCGGATCGAGATTGATCAACCAGGGCGTCCCCCAGCACGTCATCCAACGCCTTCTCGGACACGCCAGCCCACAGATGACCGCCCGCTACGCCACCCTGCATGACACCACCGTCCGCCGGGCCTTCGACCAGTACTGCCAGCAGCGAGTCAACGTCAGCGGCGAACGCATCGTCTACGACCCCGCCGGGCTGACCGCCGAC
The DNA here is from genome assembly GCA_963841465.1 of uncultured Acidimicrobiia bacterium. GTDB lineage: Bacteria > Actinomycetota > Acidimicrobiia > Acidimicrobiales > Ilumatobacteraceae > JALZMG01. The sequence goes on from CAWJCQ010000003.1 coordinate 1,366,122, forward strand.
GCCGAATGGACCAAGCACAACATGGCCCGCGTCCAGGCCAGCCTCCCCAACGGCTACTGCGGACGACCACCCCAGCAGGACTGCCCGCACCCCAACGCCTGCCTCACCTGCCCCGACTTCCAGACCACCCCGGCGTTCCTCGACATCCACCGCCGCCAACGAGACGAGACCCGCGTGCTCATCGCCACCGCCGACGCCGACGGCCACTTCCGGCTCGCCGCCAACCACCGTCAAGTGCTCGACAACCTCGACCAGCTCATCGGCGCCCTCGACGCCATCGGAGACACACCATGACCGTCGCCCTCACCGCCTCCGCCCGACAGCGCACCCACGACACCCGCCACCGTGCAGTCGAAGCGCTCCGCCAGCTCGACGCCGACGGCGAGCCCGTCACCTTCAGCAGCGTTGCCCACGCGGCCGGCGTGTCGCGATCGTGGCTCTACCGCCAGCCCGACCTACGTGGCGAAATCGACCGGCTCCGCAACCTCGCTCACGCCAACACCGCACCTGTTCCCTCGGCGCAGCGCGCCTCCACCGACTCGCTCCGGCGGCGCCTCGAGACCACCCTCGGCGAGATCCAACGGCTCACGATCGAGAACCGGCAACTGCGAGAACAGGTCGCACGCCGTTTCGGTCAGCAACGCGCCGACGGACTCACCTGACGCTGTCGGCAACATGTCCACGACATGCAAGCCCAGCCAACACGGCGTTCCGCCGGATCCGCTCCAGATAACGGTCAACCTGCTGATCGAGAAGATCCGCCGCGTCGGGCACGGCTACCGCAACTTCACCAACTATCGCCGCCGGCTCCTCCTCGGCTGCGGCATCACATGGACTACCATCCCAACTCGCAGAATCCGAGGCCGCCAACCAACGATCGCCGCGTAGAGCCGGATATCCCGAGCCGCCGCGGTCCTGAATCGCCGGGGTCGGGCAGTGAACGCCGGCGTCGCCGGTTCGGCTCCCGGTGATGCTCCCAGGGAGGTGCCGATCGCCAGTCGGTCGCGGCGCGTCAGAACGGGCTCGCAGCCCGCGCTCTCGACGAGCGGGTACAGACGACGGCTCGGGCGCTGCTCGGCGCCCGCGATCGATCCTGGAGTGGTTCGGCCTCGAGCCTTCGATGGGCATCCGGCAACGACGCCTCGCGATCGTGCGCTTCGCTGGAGCATCCCGACGCCGTGGTCGTCCAGCGCGGGAGCGTTGGCGGGCGTTGACGCGCATCGCCGTCAGCGGTCGCCGGGCGCCCGAGCCCCACACGACCGTGATGCCGATCGGGGTGACGTCGGGACTTCCGGCCCTGGTCGTCGTCGCGTTCCCGTGACACTGTCGCGCCTATCGAGGAGGACGCAGGTGAAGGTACTGATGTTGGCGTCGCGCGCTGGTGGGCTGGCGAACGGGGCGGTCGACGAGTTCACCGCAGCCGGTCATGAAGTCGTGCGGTGCGACACGCCTGATGGGCGGTATCCCTGTCGCGGGCTGGCGGCGGGCGGCGAGTGCCCCCTCGACGAGCACGTCGATGTGGCCGTGATCGTGCCGGAGCTCGGAACGTACGACGTCGAGCACGGCGCGATCTGCGCGGTACGCAATCGGGTGCCCGTCGTCGTGTTCGACCCCGCTGATGCCGGCACGTCGGACCCGCTCATGTCGTGGACGACGGCGGCCGGTCCCGATCTGCTCGATGAGTGCGAGCGCGTCGCCCACGACGGGCGCGCCCACGCCCAGGCGGTCGTGGACCGCCTGGTCCTGCTCGGCGTGGTCGCGCCGGCCGAGCTGCAGCATCCCGACGGCAAAGTCGGGATCGCCGTGCAGCGAGAGGCCAACCGCCTGTGGCTGACGATCGAGCTCGCCGATTCCGAGCGCGATCGCCAGGCCGAGATCGTGCGGGCGGCCACGCAGGCGCTCCGCGACTTCGATCGACGACCCGCCGTCATCGACGTCACCGTACGTTCCGCTCCACGCGAGGGTCCGAACCACCGCCGCGGCGGCGTCGACGATCCAGCCGTGGCCGTCGCGGCGCCCGCTCGATCAGCACTGCAGCTAGGCGAAGGGTCGAACTGACGTCGCGGCGATCCCGCCACCGACGATCAGGAAAGGAGTACCCCGCCCGATACCGGCGACTCCTGACTCGCGTCGCGAACTGTCTGACCCGGATATTGCAGCGGGGTGTGATGACCCGGCACGCTTCGTCGATATGCGGGCTGATGGATCCGGGGCGATCGGTGTCGAAGGCGGCGCGGTCGGTGGGACGCGTCGAGGCGGGGTGTCCTGTGGTGGGCCGGTTGCCGCGGTGAGACGCCTGTCCGGTTCAGGCGTATGCGGGGAGGCGCCGGATGCGGGTGAGCGCTTCGATGAAGCCGGCGGCCCAGGCGTGGCCGCGGGGGAGGCGCAGCCACAGTTGGCGGGCGCGGGTGACGACGCGGGCGGCGACGTTGAAGAGTGCGAGACGGAGCCGTTTCCCGCGGCAGCGCCGGAACTCGCGAGGTAGCGCGAGGGTCTCGATCCAGCGGGTGGTGTTGTGGGCCAAGGCGGCGGCGTGCCACCACAGCCAGTTCCCGAAGAAGTTCTGCAGTGGGCGTGGTCAAGCCCGAAGTCCTCTTTCAGTTGGCGGATGGTGTCTTCGGGGACGCCGCCGCGTAGCCGGTGGTGGGCTTCGACCATCTCGGCCGTCGCGAACAGCGCCGGCAGGTTGGTGACGACGGCGTGGAAGCGGTAGCCGTCGACGTCGTCGAACGACAGCTGCTCGCCGCAGCAGGCGGGCTGTCGTCGCACGATCAGCCGGAGCCGCCGTCGGGTGGAGGCCTTGCGGCCCCCGAAGTCGATCATCGTCTCGGCGATCTCGGAGCCCTTGTCCGCTTCGGCGTTGAGCGCCGTTCGCCACGCCGTGTCGGGGTCGGCAGCCAACGCCCTCACCGCATCACGGACGTTGGAACGCTGCGGCGCGGTGATCGTGAACACCGCGCCCAACTGCTCGACGGCACGGAACACGTCGTGTTGGTAGCCGGCCGAGTCGACCCGCACCCACAGGTTCGTGCCCTCCCGCACGGCGGCGGGGATCGCGGCTGCGCACTCGCGGATGAACCCGGCGATCGCCCGGCCGGGGTGGGCGTTGCCGCCCCGGGCGCGCACGGCCAACACATCGCCGGTCTCGCCGCACACCCCGATCAACGGTGACAGCCCGGTCTCGCCGCGGTGGGTGAACGTCGAGCCTTCCTTGCCCGGCCCGTAGGTGTCGACCAGCGTGGCGTCGGGGTCGATCGTCACCAGGCCGGCGGGCGGGCCGGCGCCCATCGCCCACGCTCGGGCCAACATCGTGCGGTTGACCGCGGCGGCCTTCTGGGCGCGGCCGAGATCGGCGCCGGCGCAGAACCGCCACGACGTCGTGTGCGACGCCAGCCGATGCCTGCCGTGCAGCCGTTGCGTCGCCCCGTCCAACAACGAACGATCCGACAAGGAGTCCCCGCCCGCCAACAACATCTCGACCAGAGTTCGGTAGCACTCCCCGCCGCTGTAGCCGCCCGGCCCAAGCGGGCGCAGCCCCGCCGATCCGCCGCATCGACGACGTTCAACCGGTCCAACAACGGACCCCACAGCGCCAAACCCCAGCGACGCCGGTGACCTCGTCATCGGTGACCGTCGGCTTCACCCTCGCTACCTCCCGGTGGGGCCGGGCGATGAGCTCTCCGACGTCGAACAGGGTCGCCGTAGTGTTCACCCGACAGGTGGTCCTTCGACTGGAACGGTGCTGGTGTCGCAATCGACATCGTCCCAGGCGGCGGAGCACCTGCCGCGTCAATCACACCCCCGTGACCAGCGCGGATCGAAATCTCCGGGTCTGACAATGTTCCTCAGCAGCGGGCCGGGGCCTGGATCGGCGCGTCCGCGAACTCGGCTCTCTCTGTGGAAGCTCGTGTTTGTCGAGAACCGAGTCCACAATGAGAAGGCTGTTTCAGTTCAGTGGTGAAGCGCAATCGTTGTCGGCCGCGCCTCATGATCATCGCTCGGGCACCGGGGTCGTGAACCACGTCGGTGTCCGCCTGCCTGCGGGTGTTGGCGGCCATTCGGATCAACCCGTAGGCGACCATCGGGCTCCCAACGGTGGCCATCTCCATGAGCGATGGCGTCAGCGCTGGTCATGCGCCTTCGACCCGGCGGTCGAGGACGCGACGGTCCGTGGTTATCCCCGTTGTTCGAGGACACCGGACGGGGCGTGGCGGAGGTGCGAGACTGAAGCCGTGAGCGCCGCACCAACGCTCGTGATCGGGGATCGTGAGATCGATCTGGCGCGACTCGCCGACATCTGCCACCGCTTCGGCGTCGTCGAGCTCGCCGCCTTCGGGTCGATCGTGCGAGATGAAGCGACGCGCGACAGCGACATCGACCTGCTGTACGTGATGGCGCCGGACCGACGTCTCGGATTCGCGGTCGACCGACTGGAGGACGAGCTCGCCGACCTGTTTGGCCGCACGGTCGACCTCGTCTCGAAGAAGTCCCTGCATCGCCTGTTGCGAGACGAGGTCCTCGCCGAGGCGCGCATGCTGTATGCAGCGTGACGCGCTCCTTCTCGCCGAGATCATTGGCTCGATCGAGCGGATCTTGGAGTTGACCGCTGGTCGTTCGTCGACTGACGTCGACCGCGACCGTGATCGACGGGACGCGCTGTTGTGGAACTTCACGGTGCTTGGAGAAGCGGTCGGACAGGTCTCCGATGAGGCCAAGCGTGCTCATCGTGAGCTCGACTGGGCTGCGCCGGTGCGTCTGCGCAACCGCATCGTTCATGGGTACTGGTCGATCGATGTCGATGTGCTCATGGCGACCGCTCAGGACGACCTGCCATCGTTCCTCGCTGCTGCGCGGGCGATCGAGCTGCAGCCCTCCGACGAGTGATCTGGCGAGCGCGCTCAATCCGGCGATCCAGGACGCCTCGGCAGCTTGCATCGCTCCGCGTTATCCGGGCGCGCCGAGGTGTCGGCGGCTCAGACCGTCCGCCCGTCAGCTGTCGCTTGTCGGCTGCTCACCGTCCGTGAAGCTGGCGTCGCTCGCGTCGATCGGTAGTCCGTCGCGCTCTTCGATGCCGCGCCAGCGACGCGAGCGCTTGACGATCCAGTTGAGTACCTCCACGAGGAGTCCTTCGTCGTTCGACAACGTGTTGGCCTCGGTGTTCCAAGCGGCCTTCCGCTTGCTGCGCCCATTCCACGCTCGAACGTACGTCCGGAGGGTGGCTTTGCCCCTGCGATCGTGGTCGGCGCCGCCGAGCGACGGCGCTGAAATCGTCGAGGACCCTCCGAAGCGCCACCATCCGGCGGTACCGGATACGGCGACGCGGGATTATCCCCGTCGATATCGGATGCTCGTGATGGCCCAGGTCAACGGGACGCCGACCCCGTCTCCGGTGTTGGTGTGCTCGCTTCTGACGTCTCGACGTGGGCGTCGGGCCTGCGGGGTTCGTGAGTCCCTGTCGGGATCGACGAGGGCCCGCGACCGAAGAGAATGTCTACGAGGTGGTCTGGATGAACGCCCGGACGACTGGGCCAGCAGCTCGGCCGCCAACCTGGAGGTGGCTGATGCCTGGCAGTTCCTCGAAGCGGGTGAACTTGGCCGGCAAGGCGTTGACCACCTCTTGCACCATCTCCGGAGGCATCACAGGGTCGAGCTCGCCGCCAAGCACCAGCACCGGACACGTTGCCGCCGCCAACCCTGGCCGCAGGTCCATGGTCTTCGCTTCACCGGCGAAGAAGTGAGCCATCAGGTCCGGGTTCATCACCGTCCGCACCAACGCCTCGGGGTCGAGCGGCTCGCTCGAATACAGCGGGATGCAGTGCTCGAGAAACGCCGGCATCACGCTGACATCGCCGCCGAAGAACTGCCTGGCCGCCGCGCCCGCGGCCTCGCCACCAAGGCGGGTGAAGCTCGCCGCGATCACGTCGGGATCGAAGCGGGCGCTGGTGCAGGCCAGCACCACCTTGCTCGGGTGGTCGGCATGACGGGCGAGGTAATGCTGGGCGACGAAGCCGCCGAACGACGCCCCGAACACGACAGGGCGCTCGACGCCGAGCGCATCGCACAGCCGTACGACGTCATCGGCCCAGACGTCGAGGGTCCACTCGTCGGGCGTCCGACGATCACTGCGGCCGTTGCCCCGGTGGTCGTAGAAGATGACCTGTGCGATGTCGTCCAAGACGATGGCGTCGTCACCCTTGTACACCGTGTGGTCGAGTCCGGGGCCGCCGTGCAGCAGAAGGACCGTCGGTCGCTCGACCATCGCCGCGCCATCCGGGACAAGACCAGCCCCGTCGATGTCGACGAAGAGCCGAACACCAGGCTCGATCGCAACCCGCATCGCCCGACGCTACACCCGTGCCGCAGTCCTACCCGGCGACCAGCGACCGCGGTCAAGGCTTCCCGTGATCGACAACGCCGCACCCGAATCGGCAGAGTTCGGCACGTCTACGGCCGGGACCTCGGTTGGCCGTCGGCTCCCCGGCCTGGGCGGCGCCTCAAGCCGGTCACGTACCGAATCACGGTTGCCGGCGTTCGGTGGCGCCGTTGACCCCGGCGTTCAAGGACGCTCGGCGATGGGATTATCGGCGTCGTTCGAGGACGCGCCCGACGTGCCCAGAGTCATGCGCACGACCGCGCGAAGCAGCTGTCACGGTCGCGACCTGACCCTGTCGGCCGCGACGAATGGGTCGAGTTGTTCGGGGGGGACGACGACTGTGTTCAACCGGTTCTCGACCTGGTCGAAGCACCCTCCCATCCTCACCTTCAGGCACGGGAGTCGTTCGTCAACGTCGACGACACGACCCAATCCGCCCCGGCACCGCGCTTCAGCCGAACCCCGTCGCAGATCAGCAGGGTCGGCCCCCCGACCCGGCCAGGGCGGCACAGACGCGCTGCACGACTGGGGCCTCAGCGCCACCGAGCGGGCCAGGTTCGCGTCAGCGTCGACAGCGCAGGTTCCTCGACGTGAAGGCGTGGAGGGTGCAACACCTCGGCGATCCCGACTCATCGCTCCACCTCGAAGAGATCGACGAGCCGGTTCCTGGCCCCGGCCTCGTGCGAATCCGAGTCGAATCCACCGCCGTCAACTTCGCCGACATCCTCGTTCGCCGAGGCATCTATCAAGACCGACCTGGCGTGCCGCTCACCCCGGGTACCGAGAGCTGCGGGGTCATCGTGGACGTCGGCCCCGACGTTCAGCTGGACATCGGCATGCGAGTCGCGGGACTGAACGACCTGCGGCATGGCGGTTTCGCCGAACAGGCTCGTCTGAGAGCTCCCACGGTCCTTCCGGTCCCGGCCGACCTGGACGCCTGCGACGCCACCATCCTGTATTCGACGTTTCAGACGGCGCATGTCGGCCTGTTTCATCGTGCCGGGCTCCGGGCGGGAGAATGGGTGATCGTCCACGGAGCTGCCAGCGGCGTCGGCGCGGCGGCCGTCCAACTTGCTGTCAACCGCGGGGCTCACGTCGTCGCCGCCGCCGGGGGTCCGGACAAGGTGGCGTACTGCGTCCAGCTGGGCGCCGAGGTGACCGTTGACTCACGGCCCGGCACGGCCGCCGACGACCTGTACACCGCGGTCATGGAGGCGACGGACGGGCGCGGCGTGGAGGTCGCCTTCGATCCTGTCGGTGGTCGCCTCGGCGGCGTCACGCGTCGACTGATGGCGTGGGACGGGCGCCTCGTCGTCATCGGCTTCGCGTCGGGCGAGATTCCGACATACGCAGCGAACCATGTCTTGGTGAAGGGATACGCCGTGATGGGCATGGCGTGGGCCGACTACGCAGCGCGTCGCCGCCCGGTGATCGAAGCAGCGCACGAGGAGATCCTTCGTGCCCATCGAGCGGGTCAACTCCGGACCGATGTTCGTGCCATCGATCTGGCGGAGGTTCCGGCTGCGCTCGCAGCGTTGGAGTCGCGCACCGTCATTGGTCGTCTCGCAGTGCGGATGGCGAACCCGGACCAAGCTCCTCCGCCAGACTCTCACCTTCGTTAGAGTGCCGCCCGCTGTCGACGCGCGACTGCAAGGCGCGACGGGCTCGCCGCATCGGCAGCGAGTCGTGGATCCGGCCGCGCTTGGTGGGTGCCGTTCAGGCTGACGCGGGCGTCGGTGTCAGGGCGTGGGCCGGGTTCGGCGGCGTCCGACTCCGAAGCCGTCGAACACCATGCGGCACAGTTGTTGACCGATCTCCGTCGCTGATGCCGGGCCGTGGGGGTGGTACCACTCGGCGGTCCAGTTGGCGGCGCCGAGCAGCAGCATCCGTAGGACGCTGGCGTCGACGGAGGTGTCGAGCGTTCCTTCCTCGACCGCGGCTTTGATCAGATCGGCGAAGTAGTGGCCGTACTGGGCGAAGACCACTTGGAGTGGTTCGGCGATGGCAGGTGGGATCTGTCCGATGGACCGGATCGAGGCGAGGGCGGCGGGGCTGCGCTCGAGGATGAACGCGACGTGGGCCACGATGGCGGTCTCCAAGGCGACTCGTGCGGAGACCCCGGCGGGGAGTGCCGAGACGGCATTGGAGACGTGACGGAGCGCGGCCTGTGCGCCAGCGGTGAAGACTTCCTCGGCGAGCTCCTCGCGGCTGCCGAAGTGGTAGAAGAGGCTTCCCGCATGGGTTCCGACGGCCTTGGCGATCTCGGCGAGGGTCGTGCCGGCGTAGCCCTGGCGGGCGAGGATCTCGGCCGCCTCGTCGAGGATGAGTTGGCGCTTGTCGTGCCCGCGAGCGGTCAGTGGCGCGCGCCGGGGAGGGCTCGCTGTGTTGTCGTTGCTGACCATCGATGCTGCCGAACGCTGCCGGCGTGTCGCTTTGGCCTGATCGCCTCGCTCGACCGTGTCACGCCTGCTTGGCTCGCTCACGCCCAGAATTCTAACACACGTTGCACAGAAGTCTAATGTGCATTAGAGTTGCGGTGTCGTTGAGGACGTGACCTGGAAGCGAGGGCTTGTGAGCGACGTTGCGATGCTGGTCGACGACCAGACCAAACCGGCCTACCTGAGCCGCATTTACGAGCCGGTCGGCTCCGAGGTGGAGGCGGCTGGCTTGGACGTCATTGGTCGGATCCCGGACGAGTTGGACGGCCAGTTCCTGCAGAACGGCCCCAACCCGAGCGTCGAGCCGGGGATCGGCCACTCCTGGTTCGACGGCGATGGGATGGTCCACGGTGTGCGCCTCGGCGGGGGAGCGGCGTCGTACCGCAACCGCTGGGTGCGCACCGCCGGTCTCGACGAGGACCGTGCTGCGGGGCGGGCGTGCTACGTCGGGTCGCTCGCGGCTCCGGGTCAGGGCGCCCGGCACAAGAACGTGTCGAACACCGACGTCGTGTTCCACGCCGGGCGGTTGCTGTCGTTGTGGTGGGAAGGCGGCCAGCCCTACGAGTTGGATCCGAGAAGCCTCCACACCATCGGCGCGTCCGATCTCGCCGGCACGCTGCAGATGGGCATGACGTCGCACCTCAAGCTCGACCCGGCGACGCAGGAGCTGTTCTTCTTCGACTGGGGTCGCCGCGCCCCGTTTCTGCAGGTCGGCGTGGTCGGACCGGACGGCCGTGTGTCGCGCAGCGCTCCGATCGACTTGCCGGGGCCGCGCATCCAGCACGACCTCGCGTTGACCGACTCCTACGTGATCGTGTTCGACCTGTCGATGTCGCTCGACCCTGGCCGCCGGGGCGAAGCGACGATCGGGTTCAGGTTCGACGACGAGGCTCCGTGCCGGGTCGGGTTGGTCCATCGGACGCTCGACGGGCCGGTCCGCTGGTTCGACATCGACCCGTGCTGGGTGTGGCACACGCTGTGCGCATGGGACGAAGGCGACGAGGTCGTGCTGTGGGCCGCGCGGATCGGTTCGCCCACCAGGATCGACAAGCGTGGCCGGTCACTCGAGGACCTGCCGATGATCGATGACGAGTATCGGTTCGATTCGCACCCCCACGAGTGGCGGTTCAACCCGACGACCGGGCAGGTGACCGAGCGGCAACTCGACGACGCACTCGTCGAGTTCCCCCGGGTCAACGACGCCAACATCTGCTCCGGTGCCCGCTACGGCTACTTCGCCGAGATCGGCCGCCACCACCGCACCCTCAAGGCTGAAGCGCTGCTCAAGTACGACCTGACCACCGGCACCTGTGACCGCGTCGCGCTCCCTGCGGGCTGGTACGCCAACGAGCCGTGCTTCGCGCCTCGCCAGAACGGCGCCGGCGAGGACGACGGCTGGGTGCTGAGCTACGTAACGTCGCAGCACGACGGCCGCTCGGAGCTGTGGGTCCTCGACGGGCAGACGTTCGATCCGGAGCCGGTCGCCCGGGTCGTGCTTCCGCAGCGCAAGCCGCAGGGCTTCCACACCCGCTGGGTGCCGAGCACCGCGCTCGGGCGTTGATCGAACCCTTTCACTTCCGCCACTGCGGCGTCGACCTTGAAACCATTGACACGAGGGATGAACAGATGAGCGAACTGCGTGTGGTGCGCTACGGCGACGAAGGCTTCCGCGAGGCGTACGGCGAGGCGTGGTCGTGTGCCGATGAGTCGTTCTGGCGTCGCTACTACACACCCGACGTTCTGTATGTCGAGGGCGGCACGCACACCTCGTACGAGGGCATCGATGCCGCCGCACGGTTCTTCCGGTTCATGTACCGGTTCGCCGCCGACAGCCGCATCGAATTCGTCAACCTCTTCGGTGACGACGCCGGGTTCGGTGCCGAGTGGGTGTGGACCGGCATCGCGCAGGGCCCGCTGCTCGTCGACGGGGTCGTGTATCCGCCCACCAACCTCCCGTTCAGCGTCGACGGCGCAGCCGTGTGCCGGGTGAACAGCGACGGGCTCGTCACCTATCACAAGGACTACTACGACGTCCGGTCGTTGATGGCCCAGCTGCAGCTGGTGCAGGCGTGAACCTTGTCGACGTCGCCCGCTGCGGCGACCACACCCTGCCCGTGCCGATCACCATCGACGACGTCGAGCCAGCATGGTTGACCGCCCAGCTGCGCTCGGCCGGCTACTCGGCCGACGTCGCGTCGTTCACCCCGTCGCCGATCGGCAACGGGATGATGGCATCCACCTACCGATTGGCGCTGCAACACCGGGGCCACGCCGAGGATCAGCCTGCGTCGGTGACGATCAAGCTCACCGCGCCCGGGGAGGTCAGCCGCCGCACCGCCCGCCGCGGGTTCGGGTTCCCTGGACGGCCCGGCTTCTACGGCCAAGAGGTGATCTTCTACGCCACCTACGCGGCACAGGTGCATGCACGCGTGCCCCAGCCGTACTTCGCCTGGATTGCCGACGAAGGCGACCGCTTCGTCCTCCTGCTGGAAGACATCGACCCGGCACGACCGGGCAACGACCTCGACGGTTGCACACATGACGAAGCCGTCGCCGCAGTACGGAACATGGCCGGCCTGCACGCTGCGCTGTGGGACTCGCCGCAGTTCGCCGAGCCCGGCTTCCTGCAACGGCCCACCGGCGCCGACGGTGACGTCTACCAGCGCTTCATCGACAGCTCGATCGCCCACTTCGCCGAGCAGTTCGGCGACACCGACCACGCCCGTCACCTGCCCATGCTGCACGAGTTCGGCAGCAAGGCCCGAGCCTGGTTCCTCGCCGAGGGCGAACGCGTCGGCCTCACCCACAACGACTTCCGTCTCGACAACCTGCTGTTCACCGGCAACGCCGACGGCTGCGTCGTGTTGGACTGGCAGACGTTCATGGTGTCGCACATCGGCCGAGACCTCGGCCTGTTCATCGGCGCCAGCCTCCCAACCGAGCTGCGCCTCGCCTGCGGCGACGAGCTCCTCGCCGCCTACCGCGACGAGCTCACCTCGCACGGCGTCACCGGCTACTCGCAGTCCGACACCGAGCACGACCTGCGTTACGGCTCGTTCCACGGCATCCACAACGCCCTCCTGCTGCACCGCGCCGTCGACATGACCGATCGCGGGACGCAAATGTTCGACGCCTGGCTCGGACGGGCCTGCCAAACCGTCGACGATCTCGAGGCGCTCGACGTACTCCCATGAACCAGCTGACCCACGACCCCGCCCGGAGGCTCCGATGAGCGCACAGGCCAGTGCGCTGTCCGGCGTCGACGAACTGCTGGTGCACCAACACCCCGACACGTTCGCCACGGTCGCGTCGAGTGACCCGGCCTGGACCGAGCGGGTCTATGCCCGCGCCGGCGCCCACGACGGCTCGATCGCGGTGATGTTCGGCATGGGCCGCTACCTCAACCGCAACGTCCTCGACGGGTTCGGGGCGATCTCGGTCGGCGCCACCCAGTACACGGTGCGGGCCAGCCGAGCACTGTCGCCGCGCCCAACCGACACCGACGCCGGACCGCTGCGCTACGAGGTCGTCGAGCCGCTCAAGTCGGTCCGCTGTGTACTCGAGCCGAACGATGCCGTGCCGATCAGCTTTGACGTGACGGTCCACGGCGTCGGCGCCCCGTGGACCGAACGAGACAACGACCGGCGCGGCTACCGCCTCGCATCCGACGTCACCCGCTTCATCCAGGTCGGGACCGCCGAGGGCGAGTTGTGTGTCGATGGCCGCACCGTGGCGCTTTCGTCGTCGTCGACGTTCGCCGTTCGAGATCATTCGTGGGGCATCCGCCAACACGTCGGGGTACCTGCTCCGGACCACCGCGACGAAGCACAGATCCCGCCCGGCTATCGGTTCATGATGACCTGGGCGCCGGCGTTGCTGACGTTGCCAGACGGTCAACACTTCCAGGCCCACCTGGCGCAATGGACCGCCGACGGACCAGCCCAGAACAAACTGGTCACCTCGGCCCGTGTCATCGAACGCGACGGGCGCCAGCTGCGCGCCGTGCGCGTCACCACCCGCCACACCTTCGAGCCGGCCAGCCGGCTCGCGACGGGCGCAACCATCGACTGCGAGCTCGAAGACGGCACGGCGAGGCACTTCCGCATCGACGCCGTTGGTGACACCCGCAGCTGCCTCGGGCCTGCCCTCTACTATGGCTTCGACGGGCACTACCACGGCGAGTACCGAGGCCGGCTGGCCGTCGACGGTGAACGCATCGGCGACACCGCCGACCCGGCCATCCAGGCCCGCATCCACCGTCTGCGCGACGTCGTTGCCCGGGTGACCGAGGAGACGACGAACGCAACGGGCTGGTGCGGCCTGCAAGTCGAAGCCGTCGGCGCATTCCCCGAGTACGGCCTCGACGAGGACTACACCCGATGAGCGTCGACAACGCCGCGCAACGTCCAAACGCCCCGTCAGGGAAGGGTGGCCCCGTTCGAGGATCAAGCCAGGAGAGCTCCGACATGGGCCAGGTGCGCGAGACCGCCCGGCTCGACTACAGCGACGGGCTGGCGACGATCACACTCACCCGACCCCAACACGGCAACGCGCTGGGCGCCCAAGCCGGACGGGATCTGCGGGCGTTGGTACTCACGTGCCGTTCACACCCCGACGTCCGGGCGGTCGTACTGCGTTCCGAGGGCCGCGCCTTCTGCGTCGGCGGTGACATCATCGACTTCGCCGCCTGCGAGGACCTCGCCGCCGCCGTCAAGGACATGGTCATCGACTTCCACGCGGCGGTGTCGATGCTGGCTCGAATGCCGGCCCCGCTCGTCGTGGCCATCCAAGGTGCAGCAGCCGGTGCCGGACTGTCGCTTGTGTGCCTGGCCGACATCGCCATCGCTGCCCGCTCGGCGACGTTCACGGTCGCCTACACCGGCATCGGATTCTCCAGCGACGGCGGCCTCAGCTACACCATGCCGCGCCTCGTCGGCATGCGACGGTTCCAGTCGCTGGCGCTGACCAATCGCAGCGTCAGCGCCGACGAGGCAGTCGACATCGGGCTGATCACCGAGGTCGTCGACGACGACGCCCTCGACGCCCAGGTCGACACAGTGGCTCGCAAGCTGGCTCACGGTCCGACCCGGGCATACGCGGCGATCCGTCGCCTCGCCCTGGACAGTTACGGCCGTTCGCTGGAAGGCCAACTCGAACAGGAGGCCATCGAGGTCTCCGCGTTGGCCGACAGTTCGGACAGCCAGCGGGCGATCGCAGCGCTCGTTGCCAAGCAGCGGCCCAGGTTCGAGGGGCGCTGACCCGGCACTGCCGGCCGTCGCCAACTTCGGCGGCAACACCAATCAACTGTGTCGAACGGATGGCGTCGTCCCGGCGACGTACCCGTTCGCACACACACCCAAGGGGGTGAAGTGGACGATGTCTGACCCGGATATTGCAGCCGGGTCGCGGGGACGGCTGGGCGGGAGTGGTCTGGGGCGCGTTTGACGGCGTGTCGCTGGGCGCGTCGGCGGCTGACGTGTGCTGGGCGCGTCGAAGCTGAGGTGTTGATCTGGTGCCGGTTGCCGCCGTGGGTGCCTGTCCGGTTCAGGCGTAGGCGGGGAGCCGGCGGACGCGGGTGAGGGCTTCGATGAAGGCGGCGGCCCAGGCATGGCTGCGGGGGAGGCGGAGCCAGAGTTGGCGGGCGTGAGTGACGACACGGGCGGCGACGTTGAAGAAGGCGAGGCGGCGCCGCTTGCCGCGGCAGCGGCGGAACTCGCGGGGCAGGGCGAGCACGTCGAGCCAGCGGGCGGTGTTGTGGGCCAGGGCGCAGGCGTGCCACCACAGCCAGTTGCCGAAGAAGTTCTCCAATGGGGCGTGGTCGAAACCGAAGTCTTCTTTCAGTTGGCGAACGGTGTCTTCGGGGATCCCGCCGCGCAGCCGGTGGTGGGCTTCGACCATGGCGGCCGGGCCGAGCCAGGCCGGGATGTTGGTGACGATGGCGTGGAACCGCCATCCGTCGATGTCGTCGAAGGAGAGCTGATCACCGGCGGTAGTCGGTTGGCGGCGGACGATGAGGCGCAGCAGTGAGCCTGTCAGATATTCTGTGTAAGGATCATCCTCCACACCGTTATTTGGATTATATCAGAGCGGGGTCGAGTCGTCCAGGAAAATATCGTTCGAAGAAGTTGAGTGCCTCTCTCCATCGGTAGGTTCCGGTGCCGGCGGTCCCGCCGCGGGTGGTGGAGATGTCTCGGGCGATGAGCCGCATCAGCTTCACCACCGAGTCGTCGTCGGGGAAGTGGCCGCGGGTCTTGGACGCCTTGCGCAGCTGGTAGTTCACCGACTCGATCATGTTCGTGGTGTAGACGATCTTGCGGATCACTGCCGGGTAGGCCAAGAACGGGGTGAACCGCTCCCAGCACCCTCGCCACACAGCGACGATGCCGGGGTAGCGGTCGCCGTGCTCGAGCTCGAAGCTGTCCATCGCGTCCACGGCGGCGTCGACGGTGGCGGCGGTGTAGATCGGGCGCAGCGCCGCCGCGATGCGCTTGCGGTCCTTGTAGGAGCAGTAGCGCAACGAGGCCCTGATCAGGTGCACGACACAGGTCTGCACCGAGGCCTGGGGCCAGGTCGCCTCGATCGCCTCAGGCAGGCCTTTGAGCCCGTCACAGCACACGAACAGCACGTCTTGCACGCCGCGGTTGGCGATCTCGGTGAGCACCGCCGCCCAGAAGCTGGCGCCTTCGCCGCCGTCGCCCAGCCACACCCCAAAGATGTGTTTGCGGCCCTCCACGTCGACGCCGATGGCCAGGTAGACGGGCCGGTTGACGACCTTGCCCTGGGTCCGCACCTTGACCACCAAGGCGTCGATGTAGACGATCGGATAGACCGGATCCAGCGGCCGGTGCTGCCACTCGCGCAGCTCGTCCACGACGGCGTCGGTGACCCGGGAGATCAGATCCGGTGACACGTCGACGTGGTACATGCGTCGGATCTGGCGGCGGATGTCGCGAGTCGTCATCCCCGTCGCGTACCAGGCGATGATGTTCTCGTCGAACCCCGCCAGGCGGGTCGCGCCCTTGGGCACGATCGCCGGCTGGAAGGTTGAGTTGCGGTCCCGGGGCACGTCCAGCTGGACCGGGCCCACCTCGGTCAACACCGTCTTGGGTGTGGTGCCGTTGCGGCTGTTGCCCGACCCGTTGCCGGCGAGGTCGCCGCGCTCGTAGCCAAGATGGTCGGTGAGCTCCTCGTCCAGGGCCCGCTCCAGCAGCTGCTTGGTCAACTCGGTGAGCACCCCGCCGTCGCCCAGCAGCTGCAGGCCCTCGGCGTTCACCTTCGCCATCAGCCCGTCCACCACGTCGCCCAGCGCCGGCGGCCGAACCACCGACGGCGGCGCGCCGTCCCCTCCGGCAACATCGCCCATTGAGCCATCCATCATCGTTACAGTGTCAATCATTACAGGGATTCTCCTCTCACTACCTGAAGGATGATTCATCCCTCAGACCAAGTGGTGGACCCCCTTACACAGACCTACTGACACCTCCGCAGCAGTCGCCGGTCACGTTTCGTGGTGCCGATCTCGATCATCGTTTCGGCGATCTCCGAGCCCCGCTCGGCTTCGGCGTTGAGCGCCAGGACCCACACCGTCGCCGGGTCAGTGGCCAACGCCCTCACCGCCGCACGCATCCTGGCCGTGTTCTTGGCGGTGATCGTGAACACGGCGCCGAGCGCCTCGCAGGCCCGGAACACCTCGTGTTGGTAGCCGGCCGAGTCGATCCGCACCCACAGGTTCGACGTCTCCCGCACCGCAGCAGGGATCGCCGCCACGCACTCGCGGATGAACCCCGCCAGCGCCCGGCCCGGGTGGGCGTTACCACCGCGGGCCCGCACCGCCAACACGTCACCGGTCTCCCCGCACACCCCGATCAACGGCGATAGCCCGGTCTCGCCGCGGTAGGTGAACGTCGAGCCTTCCTTGCCCGGCCCGTACGTGTCGACCAGGGTGGCGTCGGGGTCGATCGTCACCAGCCCACCTTGCGGGCCGGCGCCCATCGCCCACGCCCGCGCCAGCATCGTGCGGTTCACCGCCGCCGCCTTCTGGGCCCGGCCCAGATCGGCGCCGGCGCAGAACCGCCACAACGTGGTGTGCGACGGCAACCGATGGGCGCCACGCAACCGTTGCGTCGCCCCGTCCAGCAGCGAACGATCCGACAAGAAGTCACCACCGGCCAACAGCACCTCGACCAGAGTCCGATAACACTCACCGCCCGAGTAACCGCCCGCCCCGATCGGTCGCAGCCCACGACGATCCGCCGCCTCGACCAAGCCGAGACGATCCAACAGCGGCCCCCACAGGGCCACCCCGGCGACGCCGGGGTGAAGCGCCCCGGGGTTGATGGAGGCTCTGAACCCACGAAAGGGTGGGAGTCATGCCAGCACCGAGGAAGTACCCGCCGGAGTTGCGGGAGCGAGCGATCAGGCTCGTGCTCGAAGCCCGCGAGCAGGAACCTGAGCTGTCGCTGAACGCGGCGGTGATGCGGATCGCCCCGCGTGTCGGGATCAACAAGGACACTCTGCGTGGGTGGTGCAAGCAGGCCGAGGTCGACGCCGGTCGCCGCCCCGGCGTGTCGACATCGGAGGCAGCGAAGATCCGCGAGCTGGAGCGGGAGGTCCGCGAGTTGAAGCGGGCCAACGAGATCCTGCTGGCGGCGTCAAGTTTCTTCGCGCGGGAGCTCGACCCGCGACTGCCGTGGTGATCGGGTTCATCGACGATCACCGTGACCGGTTCGGGGTCGAGCCGATCTGGTGCGCCGGGGTAAACCGGCGTGGAGAAGGAGAATGAGAACGCTCTACATCGAAGGAGTAGCGATCCACGATGGCCCCGAGCCGTGCGTCCAGGTCCGTGAGGGCGTGGGCGAAGCGTCGGTAGGGGGACACGTAGGCCGGGCTATTGAGCCGCGAAAGAATCTTGGTTCGGGGTGCCGACGCTTTCAGATCGGTGGAAGGCAACACCGGCGGCAGCGCTATCGCGAGTTGTCGTCGGGCCCTGCGCGGTCGAAGAACCTGGGCATGCGTGGAGTCTTCATGCGCGAGAACCGGGAGGTCCCGTGCTCACCCGTCTGGTCCGGTTGCCGGGCGGGTCGCTCAGGGAAGGCTGAGGCCGCACGCCTGAGATGAACGAGCGCGGGAAGTCAGACAGCCTCGTAGTACCTGCGAAGCCGCCGAACAAGGCCGCGTCTGCGGCTGCGGAGGTGGTGGAGGGAAGGGGGCTGGCCGAGGGGAACACGGACAGCTCGACACGCCCCGGACGCAGTGCCGGGCCAGGCGTGCCAAGCGGGCTGGATCGTGTGCGGGAAGTAGCACGAAGGGACAAGGAAGCGAAGTTCACTGCGCTGCTGCACCATGTCACCGTGGGTCGGCTCTGGGTGGCCTATTGGGCGTTGAACCCGAAGGCCGCCACGGGGGTGGACGGGGTGACGTGGGCCGCCTACGGCGAGGACCTGGAGGGCAACCTTCGGGACCTGCTGGAGCGGGTGCACACTGGGCGCTACCAGGCACGACCTTCACGAAGGGCGTACATCCCGAAGGCCGACGGGCGGCTACGGCCGCTCGGCATCGCCAGTCTGGAGGACAAGATCCTCCAGCGGGCGGTCGTCGAGGTGCTCAATGCCATTTACGAGGAGGACTTCCTGGGCTTCTCCTACGGGTTCCGGCCAGGGCGCAGTCCCCATGATGCGCTCGACGCGTTGGCAGCCGGGATCTACAAGAAGAAGGTGAACTGGGTGCTCGACGCGGACATCCGCGACTTCTTCTCCACGCTTGACCGGGCGTGGCTGACGAAGTTCCTCGAGCACCGGATCGCGGACAGGCGGGTCCTGCATCTCATCCAGAAGTGGTTGAGCGCAGGGGTCGTCGAGGACGGGGCCTGGTCGGATACATCGGAGGGCGCGCCGCAGGGGGCATCGGCTTCGCCGCTGCTCGCCAACGTCTACCTCCACTACGTGTTCGACCGGTGGGTCCGGCAATGGAGACGCCGGCACGCCCACGGCGACGTTGTCGCCGTGCGGTTCGCCGATGATTTCGTTGTCGGGTTCCAGCACGCTGATGACGCCAGGCGATTCCTGCACGACCTTCGCGAACGGTTCGTGAAGTTCGGTTTGGAGTTGCATCCCGACAAGACCCGGCTGATCGAGTTCGGGCGGTTCGCCGCCCAACGTCGAACGGCACGGGGCCTCGGGAAGCCGGAGACCTTCGACTTCTTGGGCTTCACGCACATCTGCGGGAAGGGCACGAAGGGGAGTTTCTGGCTTCGGCGCATCACCATCTCCAAGCGGATGCGGGCGAAGCTCAAGCAGGTCAAGGACCAGCTCAGGCGACGACGGCATCTGCCGATCCCCGAACAGGGGCGATGGCTGGCGAGCGTGGTGCGAGGACATCTCGCCTACTACGCGGTGCCCGGCAACAGCCGGTGCATCAGCGCCTTCCACCGCCAGGTCGGACGGCTCTGGCTACATGCGCTGCGGCGCCGCAGCCAACGCCACCGGATCACCTGGAAACGGATGGAGCGCCTCACCACTCGATGGCTTCCCCCGGCCCGCATCCTGCATCCCTATCCCGAAGCGCGCTTCGACGTTCGCACCCGAGGCAGGAGCCCAGTGCGGTAGTCCCGCACGCTGGGATCTGTGCGGGGGGCCGCCCGTGAGGGCGGTCCCTACCGCAATCCGGGTGCTCACCGAGCACGGCTGCAAGATCGCCCCGTCCACGTACTACGCGACGCGCACCAGGCCGGCGTCGCCGCGGGCCTGCCGTGACGAGGTGGTGTTGGAGCATGTTCGCCGGGTCCATGCCGGCCCGATGATCGGCCGGCGCCTGTACGGGGCCCGCAAGGTGTGGAACGAGCTAGGCCGCGAGGAGGCCCGTGGTGAGCATCCCGAGGTCGGTCACGTGCCGCGCTGCCAGGTGGAACGACTGATGCGCAGCCACGGGCTACGTGGCGTGCGGCGCGGCCGCCAGTTCATCACGACTCGCCCCGCGTCCGGCGCCCCGCGGCCACCAGACCTGGTCAAGCGGGACTTCACCGCCGAGCGGCCCAACCAGCTGTGGGTGGTCGACTTCACCTACGTCGCCACGTGGGCCGGGATGGTGTTCACCGCCTTCGTGATCGACGTCTTCTCCCGGCGTATCGTCGGCTGGCGCACCGCCGCTCGGATGCCGACCGCGCTGCCGCTCGACGCGTTGGAGATGGCGCTGTGGGTCCGCGCCCAGGCCGAGCAGCTCATCGCCGGGCTCGTCCACCACAGCGATTACGCCGAGCCCTGTGTTAAGCCGAGGGATCGCGGGATCGCCTGGTGCTGGCTGGGTTGCCTGATTGATTCCTCGGCTTAACGAGCCCGCCGTTTGGTGGCATCGTCCGCCGTGTCCATTCGCCTTGCGGAGAGGAGACGGCCTTGGATACGACGGTCACGGGGATTGGGTCGGTCGTTGTCGCGGAGTTGCGGGCGGCCGGTTATATGGAGTCGACGATCGGCCAGTACGAGAAGTCGATCAAGGCGTTGACGTGCTTCGTCGAGGCCCACGACGGCTCCTACACGCCTGCACTGGGTGCAGCGTTCGCGGCGATGACGATCAGTCCGCGTACTGGCCGGTTCAGCGCGCAGCGCAGGTTCGACTACCGCCGATTGGTCGGCATGTTCGACGCCTACGTGCGCACCGGCCGAGTAGAGCTCGCGTGCCGCAAACGCGGTGGGGGTGGCGAACGACCGAGCTCGAGTGAGTTCACCGCGCTGGCTGCCGCGTGGGACGCCGACATGGCCGACCGCGCCTTGGCGCCGGCCACCTGCGACGCCTACGGCCGGGTAGCCCGGGCCTACCTGGTGTTCCTGGAGGCACGCGGGATCCGCGGCCTCGGTGACGCCGACGGGTCGAGCGTGCTGGGTTTCCTGGCCTCGCTGACGGGCACGTGGTCGACGTCGTCGCTGTTCTGGGTGGTGTCGAACTTCCGGCCGTTCTTGAAGTTCACTGGCCGAAGCGACCTGGTCGAGGCGGTTGGGCTGGCCGGCGTCAAGCGTTCCCACGCGATCCTGCCGGTGCTTTCCGACGAGGTCGAACGCCTGGTCGTGCACGCATGCGCGACACCGGTGATCCCCGCGCGGGACGCAGCGATCACCCTGCTCGCGGTGACAACAGGGCTGCGCGCCTGCGACATCATCAACCTGCGCCTGGCCGACATCGACTGGCGCGCCCGGACTGCCGGCATCGTGCAGCAGAAGACGAACAACCCGCTGACCGTGCCGCTGACCGATCTGCTGGTCGGCAGGCTCGCCGACTACGTCCTCGACCAACGGCCTGACTCGTCCGACGAGCACGTGTTCCTGCGATCCGTGGCACCACACCGACGGTTGTCCGACCACGCCTCGGTCCACCGCGTGATCGCCACGGTGTTCGGCAAGGCAGGCGTCATCGACGTCAAGGCCGGCACCCGCCTGCTGCGGCACAACGCCGCGTCGCGGCTGCTGCGCGCGTCGGTCCCGTTGCCGACGATCTCGGCCGTGCTGGGTCATGCGAGCGCGGAATCGACCGACCCCTACCTGAGCGTCGACCAGGATCGTCTGCTCGAGTGCGTGCTCGACGTCCCCGTCGGGACGCGGTCATGAACGCCGCCGGATTCACCAGCGCCTTCGCGACGCAACTGGATGCCTACCTCACGTTCAAGGAGAAGATGGGCTTCTACGGCACCTCCCGGATCTGGTATCTGAAGCAGTTCGACGCGTACTGCACCGCACGCGATCGGACCGTCTTCGACCGCGACACGGTCGAGGGCTGGGTCAGCGAGCAACTGACCCGATCGGATCGCTACCGGTCCTGGATGTCCTACATCCGCGACGTCGGCCGGTGGCTGCAGGCCCATGGGCAGCGGGACGCCTACGTGCTGTCGGATCGGTGGAAGGCGTCGGTCGTCCCCGCCCACCCCTACCTGCTGAGCAGGGACGAGATCGAGGGGTTCTTCGCGGCCGCAGCATCGCTGAATGCTGCCTCCCCGTGGCGGTGGCAGTCGGTCGCGTTCTTCATGTTGATGCACTGCTGCGGGCTGCGGACCGGCGAGACCCGTCTGCTGCACCCCGAACACATGCACCTTCGCGACAGGAACCTGGACGTCGTGTCGTCCAAGGGCAACCGCTCCCGCCGGCTGCCGCTGACCGCCGAGCTCACCGAGATCCTGGCCGACTGCGACCTGGTGACCCGCGCACGGTTCGGCCCGTCGCGGGGCACGTTCTTCGTCTCCGCGACCGGCAATCCGGTCACCGGCGCGACCGTCGCCCAGATCTTCCAGCGCATCTGGGACCAGGCCGGTCTCCCGCGGCCGCCGGGAGGTCAACGTCCGCGGCCCTACGACTTCCGCCACCACTTCGCCTACGCCAACGTCGAACGGTGGACGGCCCAAGGCAAGGACGTCACGGCGATGCTGCCCTACCTGGCCCGCTACATGGGCCACGCGGACATCGAGTCGAGCTTCTACTACATCCACACCTCGCCGGACTTCCTGCACGCCTACGCCCACCTCACCGCCGCGAGCCAGTCACTGCTGCCGGAGGTCGGGTTCGATGAAGCGTGACCCGGCAACCCGCGCACCGGACTTCTTCCGCTTCGCCCGGGACTACCTGCACACCTACCTGCCCACCGTGGCCCGACGCTCACCGAACACGATCGAGGCCTACCGGATCAGCCTGGAATGCTTCCTCGACTACCTCGCCGAAGACCGGCACGTCGAGCGAGCGCACGTGAGCTTCGACCACCTCGACCGGCAACACCTGAAAGGCTGGCTGGCCTGGATGGCCGACCAACAGCACTACGCGCCGAGCACCATCGCGTTGCGGCTCACCGCCGTCAAAGCGTTCCTGACCTACTGCTCCGCGGAGGACGTCACTCTCGTCGCACTCAGCCAGGCAGCCAAGGCGCTACGGGCACCAACCAGCGCGAGGAAGCCGATCGAGTACCTCACCGAACCCGAGACCCGAGCCGTGCTCGCCGCCTTCACCGGCCGCACCGCCAAATCGCGCAGGAACCGGATGCTGCTGATCCTCCTCTACGACACCGCCGCCCGCGTCGGCGAGATCACCAGCCTGACCCTGCAGCACCTGCGCTTGAGCAAGCCTGGACACGTCGTTCTCACCGGCAAAGGCAGCAAGACCCGCGTCGTCCCACTGACCGACAGGACGATCGAGCACCTGGGCGTCTACCTCCCCGAGTTCCATCCCGACACGACCCACCTTCCTGCCACCCGGCCAGTGTTCTACAGCGCGCACAACGGCGCACCGACGGGACTGTCGACAGACACCGTCGCCGCAGTGCTCAAGAGCGCCGCCGCGACAGCGCGCCGAAGCTGTCCTTCGGTTCCCGAGACCATCCACTGCCACATGCTGCGCAAGACCAAGGCCATGGACCTCTACCAGCAGGGCATCGCGCTGCCGATCATCATGCGACTCCTCGGCCACGAAAGTATGTCGACCACGGCGGCGTTCTACGCGTTCGCCACCATCGACATGATGCGACAAGCCGTCGATGCGGCCACGCCCGCTATCGACTCGCCAGCCGCGCAACGGCTCACCCAGGACAGGCTCCAAGCCCTCTACAGCCTCCGATGATGTCCAGCGTTAAGCCGAGGAATCAATCAGGCAACCCAGCCAGCACAGGCGATCCCGCGATCCCTCGGCTTAACACAGGGCTCGGCGTAATCGCTGCTAAACCGAAATCGGTTTAGCAGCCGACGCCGGCAGCCAGTACACCTCGATCCTGTACACCAACCGCCTCGCCGACGTCGGCGCTGTCGCCTCCATCGGCACCGTCGGTGACAGCTACGACAACGCCCTCGCCGAGTCCACGATCGGCCTGTACAAGACCGAGTGCATCCACCACGAAGGCCCCTGGCGCGGCGCCGACGACGTCGAGCTGGCCACGTTGAACTGGGTGTGGTGGTACAACGAGATCCGCCTCCACTCGGCGATCGGCTACGTCCCACCTGTCGAGTACGAGACCGCCTACTACCGTCAGAACAACTCCCACCAGCAGCCGCCAGTGGGAGAACCCAGCCTCCACTGAACACGGGGCGCTTCACACCGCCGCGAGGGCTTCCATCGTCCACCGTGTCGCCCCATCCGGCGGCGGTTCGGTCACCGTCTTGACCAACAGCAACACGTCGTCATGGTCATAGACACACGGGCGCCCCGATCGTTCCTCATCGAACAAGCCGACCAAGCCGAACTCGCCGTAGCGGCGTCGCCACACCGCCACCTGGTTGTAGTGCATGTCGACGATCTCGCCGATCTCCCGGTTGGCGACACCGTCGGCGGCGAGCAACACGATCCGGGCCCGCTTGGCGAAGCGAGCCTCAACCGTCCCAGCCCGACGCCACGCCTCCAACACCGCTCGATCACCGGGCCTCAACACAAGTGGCAGTAAACGCATCACCACATCAAATCACATCACTGTCATTTCCCGCGGCGGACCACTGAGGCGCGACGCGTCGACCCCAAAGCGCCCGAACTGAGCGGCCGGGCCGCCACTTGGGCTTGCTCAAGCACCAGCGGTGACCGATTCGCGCCCCGGTTCGCAACGGCCTCTGTCAGGCGGGTGTGTTGGCGAGTCGCTCGGCCTCGCGGAGGCCGATGTCGATGGCGAGGTCGGTGAAGACGTCGGCCATCTCGCTGCTATATCGAAGCTGCACGGTCGCGCCGGTGGGTGAGCGCTGGAGAAGGCTGGTGGGGTCAGGCGGCACGACTCCGGCTGACCGAGCGCGCCGGATGCGCGCGGCGGCGTCCGCGAACAGATCGTCATTGCCGGGGTGGGCGGTTGCGACGCCCGAGATCGCAGCGAGGACGACGTTCTGGTCAATCGTGCCGGACAACTCGCCGCGGGCGTCGGACACCAGCCCGATGGGACGGGCCACCGCCATGACGCTCACCTTGACCTCCAGTTTTCTGGTCCAGCAGTTCCTGCCCGACACACACATCTACGACGTCAGTGTCCCGGCCGCTATTGCGTGACACCCTTCACGCGGTTCGTCCTCGGAGCCGATGCCGGGATGTCGGGTTCGCAGTCTCAGCTCACGGCGGCGCGACCGCCGGCGAGGGACGCTCATCAGGCGCAGCCAGCGAATGGGACAGGGCGATGTCGGCATCGAAGCCGGCGATGTCCGCGTTGCGATGGTGCAGCGTGTTGTGCTGGATCCGCCAGCGTCACGCGTCGGCCGTTGTCGCGACCGCGCTCGCCGACGCCGGCGAGTAGGCGGCGATCGCCACTCGCGGGTCGCGGTTCGGATCGCCGGCGGCCGTCAGCGAACAACGGAACAGCGTGAGGACGCCGACGGTGCCATCCGCGTCGAGGCCGGCGTTCATGATCCGTTCCACTGACGGCAGCAGGTCACGGCGTTCGGCGATGATGTCGTAGGCGATGTGGTCGGCCGGACCGAGCTCATCGGGCGTCGCGGCCGTCAGGTACGGGTTTTGCGGCGCTTTGGTGGATCTCTTCCTGACAACCATGGGGCGCCTCCTCGTCAACGGTTCGTCGTCGGCCGCCGGCAGTGTCACCGGACGGCTCAACCCGGTCAGGTCGATCATCGGGACCTCCTCGACCGAGCAGCTCGGAAGAGGCGTCGGGCCTGCACGGGGAAGGGCATCGACGCCCTCCTGCCCAAGCGAGGCGACTCACCCGCAAGGCCAGGCTATCTGGCGCGAGGCTCGAACCGGCTGTGCCGCTCGAGACCCGTGGCCCTGAACCTGACGGGGGCCGCCGAGACGACCCGGCGGTTGCGCGGCGTCAGTCGGCTCACACGGGGCGGACGTTCTTGGCTTCCTCGCCCGTGCGGCCGGGGCCGACCTCGAACTCGATGGTCTGACCCTCGGCCAGGGGCGCGCCGCCAGCCTCGACGTTCGAGACGTGCACGTCCTCGCCGCCGCAACGCACTCGGACGAGGAGGACGCGATGTCCGACTTCCGCGTCCTCGAACATCCCATGTGTGGGAACCCCGCCGGCTCGGGCTCAGGCAACCATTCGATTTGCCAAGTACCCGAGCACGAGCTGGGAGGTTCCCGATGACGATGGTATGTGGCTTGGATCTGCATCGGAGGCAGATCACGTTCGACGCGCTGGAGGTGGAGTCCGGTCAGGTGTGGACCGGCCGGGTGTGGCAGCCCGACCGGGAGCGGGTCCGACGGTGGCTTCGCGAGGACGTCACCGAACGCGCTGGTGGTGGCTCGGTGGCGATCGCCGTGGAGGGCTGCACCGGTTGGCGCTACGTCGTGGAGGAGGTGGTCACCGCTGGGTTCGAGGCGCACGTGGCGGAGCCGGCCGACACGCAGGCGGCGCGGGGTCGCAAGCGGCGCGCCAAGACCGATCGCGGCGACTGTCGGTTGTTGCGCGAGTTGGTGGCCGATGGGCGGTTGCCGGCGTCGTGGATCCCGCCGACGGTCGTGTTGGAGTGGCGGGAACGGGTCCGGCTGTAACAAGACGTTGGTTGATCAACGCTCGACGTGGGTGCAGCGGATCCACGCCGAGCTCTATCAGCACGGGGTGGCGTTACCGGAGACGTCGATCCGTTGGGCGCGCACCCGCGAGCTGCTCGAGGACGACGGACTCGAGATCAGTGCGGCGGGTCGGCAACGGATCCTGACGGCGTATCGGATGATCGACGCCATCACCGTCGAGCCGCGACCGTTGAAAGCCGACCTCCAGCGCTTCGGTCTCCGTCAGCCCGGCTGCCGGGCGCTGGTCGACAGCCAGTACGGGATCGCGGCCTGCTCGCCGTCGCGTTGTGGTCCGAGCTCGGCGACTGCCAACGCTTCACCCGCTCCGAGCAAGTGGTGCGCCACAGCGGCTTGGACGTGACCGTGGACCAATCGGACCGTCGACGCGCCGATGGGTTCCTGTCGCACCAGGGCCCACCGACGTGGAGGTGTCAGTAGGTCTGTGTAAGGGGGTCCACCACTTGGTCTGAGGGATGAATCATCCTTCAGGTAGTGAGAGGAGAATCCCTGTAATGATTGACACTGTAACGATGATGGATGGCTCAATGGGCGATGTTGCCGGAGGGGACGGCGCGCCGCCGTCGGTGGTTCGGCCGCCGGCGCTGGGCGACGTGGTGGACGGGCTGATGGCGAAGGTGAACGCCGAGGGCCTGCAGCTGCTGGGCGACGGCGGGGTGCTCACCGAGTTGACCAAGCAGCTGCTGGAGCGGGCCCTGGACGAGGAGCTCACCGACCATCTTGGCTACGAGCGCGGCGACCTCGCCGGCAACGGGTCGGGCAACAGCCGCAACGGCACCACACCCAAGACGGTGTTGACCGAGGTGGGCCCGGTCGAGCTGGACGTGCCCCGGGACCGCAACTCAACCTTCCAGCCGGCGATCGTGCCCAAGGGCGCGACCCGCCTGGCGGGGTTCGACGAGAACATCATCGCCTGGTACGCGACGGGGATGACGACTCGCGACATCCGCCGCCAGATCCGACGCATGTACCACGTCGACGTGTCACCGGATCTGATCTCCCGGGTCACCGACGCCGTCGTGGACGAGCTGCGCGAGTGGCAGCACCGGCCGCTGGATCCGGTCTATCCGATCGTCTACATCGACGCCTTGGTGGTCAAGGTGCGGACCCAGGGCAAGGTCGTCAACCGGCCCGTCTACCTGGCCATCGGCGTCGACGTGGAGGGCCGCAAACACATCTTTGGGGTGTGGCTGGGCGACGGCGGCGAAGGCGCCAGCTTCTGGGCGGCGGTGCTCACCGAGATCGCCAACCGCGGCGTGCAAGACGTGCTGTTCGTGTGCTGTGACGGGCTCAAAGGCCTGCCTGAGGCGATCGAGGCGACCTGGCCCCAGGCCTCGGTGCAGACCTGTGTCGTGCACCTGATCAGGGCCTCGTTGCGCTACTGCTCCTACAAGGACCGCAAGCGCATCGCGGCGGCGCTGCGCCCGATCTACACCGCCGCCACCGTCGACGCCGCCGTGGACGCGATGGACAGCTTCGAGCTCGAGCACGGCGACCGCTACCCCGGCATCGTCGCTGTGTGGCGAGGGTGCTGGGAGCGGTTCACCCCGTTCTTGGTCTACCCGGCAGTGATCCGCAAGATCGTCTACACCACGAACATGATCGAGTCGGTGAACTACCAGCTGCGCAAGGCGTCCAAGACCCGCGGCCACTTCCCCGACGACGACTCGGTGGTGAAGCTGATGCGGCTCATCGCCCGAGACATCTCCACCACCCGCGGCGGGACCGCCGGCACCGGAACCTACCGATGGAGAGAGGCACTCAACTTCTTCGAACTATATTTTCCTGGACGACTCGACCCCGCTCTGATATAATCCAAATAACGGTGTGGAGGATGATCCTTACAGAATATCTGACAGGCTCACCGACGTTGCGCTGGGCGCTCTACGAAACCGCCAAGAACGCCTCGCATCAGCGCAGCCCCGACCACCACTGCTACTCCGACGTCAAGGAGCACCTCAACGGCAAGCTGGCCACCATCTTGATGGCCCGCAAGCTCGCCCGACGCTGCTTCCACGCGCTGCGAGCGGTCGACCCCGACGTCGTCTACGCGACCCCGACAACCTTCGTCGAGAGTGATAGTCGGCACTGCCCACCTCCACATCCCGGGTCGTCTCGCGGTCAGCTCCCGCCACGCGCATGCCCGCCAGCATCCGTGCTGGACGGCCTTCAAACATTGACGCGACCGCGGACCCATCATCGTGGGGGACACTCAATCAGAGATGTAGTCGCCGACGACGTGTTCGTCGAGCACCCAGGTAACGCAGGGCGCCCCCCGCACCATCAAGTCTCGGCCCATAGCCAGTGTGCTCCGGCCCTCGGGTTGGTCAAGGTCATTCGTCCTCGCTTCGCTGCGGGCGCTCCACCTTGACCAACACCTGCGGCCCGAAGCACTGCGCGCCAAGAGGGCCTCGACCCTCGCAGCCCGAACAGGTAACGCGCAACACGACGGCCTCGAGGGCGTCCGGGAAGTGCCGTTCGAGGACACCTCCGCTCGGGACACGGTCGTGTCCGAGAACGTGCGCCCGAGAACACGCGGAGCGCCCGCCGCTCAGGGCGCGCATAGTGCCGGTCTCGGACGCTCTGGCGTGGCCGGGCGGTCAGCGATTCTGGTTCGGAAAATTCTCGATCTGCCCGAAGCTGATCGTCCCGCTCCAGATCGATCTCGCCATAGAGGTCCGAAGGTACCTGCTCGACTGTTCGGCGAACTAGGCCCGGGTGATGAGGGCAGGAGCCGAAGAACGGCTGGGAGAGCGACACCAACAGTAGATGCCAGCGTGCTGGCACGGCACCGCGTCAGCAATAGACGCCGACGAGGCGACCGGGCGTGGGTTCGCCAACCGATCGCGCAGATGCCGGTCAGGTCGGCGGATCGGTGTCGGTGTCCGGCGCGTCCAACAGGCTTCCCTCGATGCCCCCCTCGGCATCTTCCATCCACTGGTCGACTCTCGCTGCCACCGCGTCGGAGTCCATGTCGCTGCGGGCGTCGACCGGCCCGGAAGCGTCGCTGGTGACGGTCGTCGAAGTCGTCTCGGCACGGCCGAACCACTGTCCGACTTCGTGGCCGATCATGTCGACAGTGGCAGAGAGGGCGTCGTTCAGCGACCTGGCGGCGTCCTTGGCCTGGGCGTTCACGTCGGCATCACGAACCACATCCACCGACCGCTGGCCAACGTCTCGGCCGGCCTCGACGAGCCGTTCGAACGCCTCCCGCAGCCGCTCGAAGCCGGCCGCCGTCCCAGTGTCGACAGCAGTCCCAGTGTCTGCAGACCCCGGGGCGTCGTCCGTCCCACCGCGGTAACGGTCCCTCATCACACTGCCGAGCTTGGCGAAGCCCTCGGCCACCTCGTTCCACGCGTCCTTCATCGGCTCGCTCATCGCCACCTCCATCGTCCATCACAAATCTTCCCCGGGTCTGCCGCACCGAGTCACAAGGACACAGGTTCACTCCTCGCGTTCACACAATGTGTGTTCGTCTGGGTAGGCCTAGTGTCCTGGAAGGCTGAAGCGCCGTGAATTTGTCGGGATCATGCGTCGGCTATTGGTTGATGGCGGTGCAGTAGCCGGCGAGGCGTTCGAGGATCTGCTCGGCGGTCTTGTGCCAGACGAAGGGGTTGGGGTTCTCGTTCCAGGTCTCGACCCAGGCCGCGATGTCGGCGGCGAGTGCTTTGACGCTGCGGTGGGCGGAGCGTTGGAGCTTCTTGGTGGTCAGGGCCGAGAACCAGCGCTCGACCAGGTTCATCCACGACCCGTAGGTCGGGGTGAAGTGGAAGTGGAAGCGGCGGTGGCGCAGCAGCCAGCGCGTGCACCGCGGGGGTCTTGTGGGTGGAGAGGTTGTCGAGGATGACGTGCACGTCGAGCTCGGCGGGGACCTCGCGGTTGACCTTGTTCAAGAAGGCGATGAAGTCCGCGGCGGTGTGGGACTTGCGCGGAGGTCGGTGATGACCTTGCCGGTGGCGATCTCCAGGGCGGCGAACAGGTCGCAGGTGCCGTTGCGGTCGTAGTCGTGGGTGGCCTTGGCCGGGGTGGTGGGCAGCATCGGCAGGGTCGGTGCGGAGCGGTTGAGCGCCTGGATCTGGGGTTTCTCGTCGACCGCGAACACCGCGGCGGCGACCGGCGGGGACATGTAGAGGCCGACCAGGTCGCGGATCTTCTCGACCAGGTCGGGGTCCGGGGAGACCTTGAACTCGTCTTGGCGCCAGGGCTTGAGCCCGAAGGCCCGCCAGATCTCCGCGACGGTCTGCCGGCTGATCCCGTGCTTGGCCGGCCAGCGCCCGGGTCGACCAGTGCGTGGCGTCCTTCGGCGTGGTCTCGAGGGTCTCGACCACGATCGCCTCGATCACCTCATCGCCGATCGTGCGGGCCGCACCGGGGCGCGGGGCATCACCGAGTCCTTCGAGCCGATCCTCGGCGAACCGGTGCCGCCACTTGCCCACCGTGGTCCGGATGGACCCCAGCTCGGCAGCGACCGCGCCGTTCGTGCGACCCTCGGCGCAGGCCAACACGATCCGCCACCGCAACGCCAACGCCTGGGACGAGGTGTGCCGCCGCGCCCACCGCCGCAAGCGTCTCGCGTTCATCGCCGCTCAGCTCGATCTCGACCGTCGGTCGTCCACGACGTGCCATGCCCGGCTCCTTCTGTCAGGGGTTCTACCTGGCAGAACGCCGCCACAGACGCGGAAAATTCCCGATCACCCAACATTTTTCGCCGGAACAGGCTTCCAGGACACTAGGTTCGGGCGTTCACGGTGCGTGGTGGTCGGGTGGGAGAGTCGGGATCCGGCAGAGTTGGGCCAGGAGGGCGAGGCCGTCGTCGCTGCCGGGCCAGTGTTCACGGACGATGTCTGGTCCAGCTCGACGGATCACGCTGCGGAGGACGACGCCGATCACGATGGCGTCGTCGGCGTAGCCAATGACGGGAATGACGTCGGGGACGAGATCGATCGGGATGGCGAGGTAGCCGAGAAGTAGGTAGAGGCGCACGCGGGCCCCGCGGTCGAGTTCGCGGCTGCGGGCGAGGCGGTGGACGAGGCGGATGGCGTCGGGCACGATGCGTACGGCGTCGCGCAGCGTGGCGCCTGGTGGGCGCAGGATCGCGAAGCAGATCAGTAGGACCAGCCACAGCACCACGACGGCGGCGATGACTCCGGCGACGATGGTCAGGATCGGCCGCACGGCTGCAGTGTGGCCGCGACCCCCCGAAGTCTCCGCAGTGTGCCTTTGACCGCCGTTCTTCAACTCGGTCGTTCGCCTCGCGATGTCCGACTGGCGCCCGAGACCGCGCGGTCAGACCGTGTTGGCCGTCCTCGAAGCGCCTTCCTTCTCGGACACCGGCAGGCGGTCTGTCCGGGCGCCCTCGGCACGCGGGGTCAGCCGCGATCTTGGTGCGGAAAATTGTCGACGCGCCACCGGAGAGCATGCACGGCGTTCGGCGCGTACTCAGCCGGTCGCTTACCGCACGGTGAGGTGGTTGAGCGCCCGCCTTCGACACTGCGGACGGGACCGACGAACCGGCGGGCCGGATGTCGGCGAGCGATCACGGCGGCCGGACACCCTGATGATCGCATGGGGCAGCTCGGCGCGTTGGCTGCTGCCGGAACGGACGACGCAAAGTTGACGACGATGCTCCCGCTTTGTTCGGCCAACGTCGACGCGGCCGCTTCGCTGATTCCGCCGACGAGCCGTTGACGAGAGCAGGCTTGCCCTTCAGGCTGTTCCGCGATCGTTCGGCACGGTTATCGGCGGAGGCCGACGCCTCCGTCGACGACGAGGACCTGTCCCGTCGAGTACGTGAGGCCGACGAGCGCGATGCACGCTTCGGCGACGTCTTCGGGCGTCCCGGTTCGGGACAGCGGCGCTGTCGTTCGTACCTCTTGCCGGATGGCGTCCCAGTCGGCGGTCCACGGGGTGTCGATGAGGCCGGGCGCCACTGCGTGGATGCGGATTTCGGGGCCGAGGGCGTTGGCGAGTAGCACGGTGAGGTGGTTGACCGCCGCCTTCGACACCGCGTACGGGATGGACGACCCGGTGGGGCGGACGCCGGCGAGCGAGGTCACGTTGACGATGACGCCCTGGCCAGTCGCTCGCAGGTGCGGCGCAGCGGCCTGGACGACGTTCCAGGTGCCGAGCAGGTTGACGCGGAGGATGCGCTCCCACATCTCGGTGGTGACTGCGTCGAGGTCGTGGTGCGGGATGACGGTGGTGGTGCCGGCGTTGTTGACGACGATGTCGAGACGGCCGTAGCGCTCGACGGTGGCGTCGACGAGCCGCCTGGCTTGTGCCGCGTCCGAGACGTCGGCTTGGACGTAGGTGGCGTCGGGCAGTTTGGCGGCGAGCTGTTCGCCTTCGGCGATCGACGACACCGAGTTGACGACGACGGATGCTCCGAGGTCGGCGAAAGCGGTGGCGACGGCGGCGCCGATCCCGCTGGATGATCCGGTGACCACGGCGACGCGGTCGTGGAGCGGACTCATGTCGAGGCCTCCGGTTGGCGCGGTTGATTCGATGAGGTGGTTGTGTTCGGCATTGGCATGGTCACGACTGGTGGTGGGGTGAGGCGATCGGCTGGTGACCCCATTGGCTGATGCGGTCGTAGCGGTGGTTGTCGGTCCAGGGGTCGTCGATGGTGCGGGCGCCGTAGCCGAACTCGAGTTGGAAGCCCGCCGGGGTGACGACGTAGAAGCTGAACATCTTGTCGTTGTCGTGCTTGCCGAGGGCGTTGGCGATGGGGAGGCCGGCGTTCCAGGCGCGGTCGAAGGCGGCGCCGACGTTGTCCTGCGAGACGGTCTCGACCATGACGTGGTGCAGCTTCTGGGGCAGCTCGAAGGGCGCGGCGCCGATGGCGAGCGAGTGGTGCCTGGGGTTGCAGTGGTAGAAGCGGACGTCGAGGGCATGCCGGCCAGGTCCACCTCGAGCCAGTCCGACTGGCGCAGGCCGAGGACGTCGGTGGCGAAGCGGTGGGCGGCGTCGAGGTCGGTGGTGGTGAAGACGGTGTGACCGAACCCCATCCCTTGGTGAGGAAGCCGCCGGGCACCAACGGGGAGTCGAACGGTTCGGGTGCGGTGGCCAGTCCGAGGACGATCTCGACGGGCACGCCCCACGGCGTGTCGACACGGATCAGCTCGTCGACCCGGCGGCGCCGCCCGCTCGGCAGCGGTGCCGTCGGTGATGGCGACATCTGCGTTGCGGACGCGCTCGACGGCGCGTTCGTAGGCGTCGCGGGAGGTCGCCTCGAACCCGACGAATGCGGCGTCGTTCGCCGGCCCTTCCTTGACCAGGAGACGGTGGACGCGCTCGTCGTTGCGCCATGCGTGGCCCCGTCACTGGTGGGCTCGCCGGGGACGAGCCCGACGATGTCGGTGAGGAACTCGCCGAAGGCGGTCGGGGTCGGCGACTTCGACACCGAGGTAGGCGACTTCAGATCGGCGTTCATGCGGTGTGCTCCTTGGCAACGAGATGGGTGCGGATGGTTCCGATGCCCTCGATGGTCGAGACCAGCTCGTCGCCGGGGCACAGGAAGCGCGGCGGGGTGCGGGTCCCGCCGACACCCGAGGGCGTGCCGGTGAAGATGAGGTCGCCGGGCAGCAACGGCGTGATCGATCGACAGGCAGGTGGATCAGCGCGCGGCGCCGAAGATGAGGTCCGACGGTCCGGCTCTTCTGCATCTCCTCGCCGTTCACGGTGCAGCCCAGCGCCAGGTCGTCGGGGTCGGCGAGCTCGTCGGGGGTGACGAGCCACGGGCCCGGTCGGGCCGAACCCGGGGAACGACTTGCCGAGGCTGAACTGCGGTGCCGGCGGGCGAGTCTGGACATCCGTTCGGACAGGTCCTGGCCGACCGTCAGACCGGCGATGTGGGACCAGCGCCTCGCCCGCGGGCGACCTGGTAGGCGCGGCGACCGACGACGAGCGACCAGTTCGACCTCCCAGTCGACGCAGTCGCTGGGCAGCACGACGGTGGCGTCGGGCCCGGTGAGGCACGTCGGGAACTTCGTGAACGTCGGCGGGAACTCGGGCATGTCGAGCCCGGCCTCCGCCGCGTGCGCGGCGTAGTTGAGACCGATCGCGAACACCTGGCGGGGCCCGGGCACCGGCGCGAGCAACGCTGGCTCGGACAGTGGTCCGGTCGGCGTCGACGGCGCGGGCCAGGCCCGAGCTCGTCCCATCGCTCGTAGATCGACTGCGGGCCCGGCGAGAACCGGCCGGCCGATGCTTGCGCGACGTCGACGATCCCGTCGTCGACGACGAGCACGAGCCGTCCGTCGTGGTTGGCGAGCTTCATGGCTCCTCCTGTCTCGGTGGTTGCCGTGAACATAACATCGATCTTCATCATGTCAATCGAAATCTCTTGACGAATCGATTTTCTTGCCGTGGGTTCACGTCACCGCCCGGGAGGGAGCCATCTCCTCTCGGGCGGTCCCGGCCACCTCGTCGACACCGACGTCGTCCCACCACCGAAAGGGCGCGCTGATGACCGCATCGCACATGACGGACCATGCTCGTGAGACAGACGTCGTCGACGTCGCCATCGTGGGCTACGGCCCGGTGGGTGCCGCGTTGGCGGTCCTGCTCGCCCAGCAGGGATGGCGGGTCGTCGTGCTCGAACGATGGGCGGAGCCCTACCCGCTGCCCCGGGCCGTCCACTTCGACCACGAAGCCGGCCGCATCCTCCAGTCGTGCGGCATCGGCGAAGCCCTCGGCCAAGATCAGCGAGCCGGCCGAGATCTACGAGTTCCAGAACGCCGCGCGTCAGCCGCTCGTGCGGTTCGGTCGCGTCGGCGACGGCCTGTCGGGGTGGCCGCAGTCGTCGATGTTCTCCCAGCCCGAGCTCGAAGCTCTGCTGTTCTCGCGGGTCGGCGAGCTCCCCGGGATGGAGGTGCGCCGCGGCGTGCAGGTCGTCGAGGCTCGACGACGACGGCGACGCCGTGACGGTGCACGGCGAACGGGTCGACGTCGAACCCGACGGCAACGGCGGGCTGCGGCCGCGGGCCGCTGGCGAGGCGCCGCCGGTCCGCGCCCGCTACGTCGTCGGCTGCGACGGCGCCAACAGCACCGTCCGCAACCTCATCGGCGTCGACGATGACCGACCGCGCCTTCTTCTACGACTGGCTCATCGTCGACGTCATCTTCGCCGAGCCCCGCACCTTCGACCCACTCAACGTGCAGATCTGCGATCCCGCCCGCCCGACCACCTGCGTGTCGGGCGGACCGGGACGGCGCCGCTGGGAGTTCATGGCGCTGCCGGGCGAGACGATCGACTCGCTCAACGACGAGGCCACCGCGTGGCGGCTCCTCGAGCCGTGGGGCGCCACCCCTGACAACGCCCGGCTCGAACGTCACGCCGTCTACCGCTTCCAGGCCCGGTGGGTGGACGGAGTGGCGCCGCGGGCGCGTGCTCCTCGCCGGCGACGCCGCCCACCAGACGCCACCGTTCGCCGGGCAGGGTCTGTGCTCCGGGCTGCGGGACGCCGCCAACCTGGCGTGGAAGCTCGACCTCGTGCTCGCGCGGCGCGTCGCCGGACTCCCTGCTCGACGCCTACGGCCCCGAGCGGGCGCCGAACATGGAGGCCGTCATCGAGCTGGCCATCGAGATGGGCCGGATGGTGTGCGCCTGCGACCCCGAGGAGGTCCGCGCCCGCGACGAGATGTTCCTCACCGGCGTACGACGGCAGCATCACCGACATCCCGCCGTTCCCCGGCATCAGCGCCGGCATCGTCCTGGCCAGGGCTCCCCGAAGGCGGGCGAACTGTTCGTCCAAGGCGACGTCGAGCGCGACGGCGTGCGCACGCGGTTCGACGACGCCGTCGGCGCCGGATGGCGACTGGTCACGAACGGCCCGGTCGCGGTCGACCGCGCCCTCGCCGACTGGTTCGCCAGCATCGGCGGCGCGGTCGTGGCCGTCGGCGAGCCCGGGCGGCTCCTCGACGTCGACGGCGCCTACGGCAGGTGGTTCGCCGAGCAACGGTCGTCGCCGCCGCGCTGCAACGTCCCGACTTCGTCCTGTTCGGGACGGCGCGCAGGACGCGCGCTCACGGGGACCGACCGGCCTGGTGCGGCGGTCGCTGCGCGACGCCTGCGCCGCTGCCGAATCCGATCTCGACACACGATTTTCGTTCTGAAGGATAGGGTTCGGGCATGGCACGACAACGACAGGGCGGTCCCTCGTCGAGGACGTCTACGACGCGCTGCGCGCCGACATCCTGTTCGGTCGGCGCCTGCCCGGGTCGCGCATCCAGCTGCGGGACCTCGCCGACGAGCACGGCGTCAGCCTGAGCGTGGTGCGAGAGGCGGTCACCCGACTGGCCTCCGAGGACCTGGTCGTGGCCACGCCACAGCGAGGGTTCCGCGTCCGATCCCTGTCGCTCGACGATCTGCGCGACCTCACCTGGGTGCGGATCCAGATCGAGACGCTTGCGCTGCGAGAGTCGATCGCCAAGGGGGACGTCGATTGGGAGGCCGACCTCGTCGTCCGCTCACCATCGGCTGGCCGGCACACCCACGCACTCGAGGACGGCACCGCCGAACATCGGTGGATGGCGGTGCACGGCGCGCTACCACGCCGCGCTGTCCGCGGCCGCCGGCAGCCCGACGCTCGAGCGGATGCGCCGGCAGCTGTTCGACGCGTCCGAGCTGTACCGCTACTGGTCCGCAACCCTGCCCCGCCGTCCGCACCCGTGCGCAGGCACGCCGACGACGAGCACGCGACGATCTGCGAGGCCGCCCTCGCCCGGGACGCCGACCGAGCGGTCGACCTCATGACCGCCCACCTCGACGCCACCGCCCGCCAGCTCGAGGCCACGGCCGCGGCGGAGACGCGGACGGCGACACCGCCGTTAGCAACGGTGACGATGGCCGGTGAAAGGGCGTCTGGCCTCGCCCCTGACGTCACGCCCCCGGCCACCCGCCCCGGATGTCACAACGGGTCGCCGCCATCGGGGCCATCCTTGTCGCCGCGGTTGACGTTGGTCGCGACGATCGCCAGCGCACTCACCGACCTCCGTCGGCTGGCCGTGCTGATACCGCTGATCATCGTGGCGGTGGCCGCAGCGTGGTACGCGATCACACGAACCGGCGGGCGGCGCAACTGCCATGGTTGTGCTCGCGGCGACGGCTTGCGGCTTCGTGGCCATGGCCTTCATCGACGGCGCCCGTAGCGCCGTCATCGCGCTGTCCCGTCTCCTCCTGCTCGCCGCAGCCGTCTTGCTCGCTCGGTTCGCGCTCGGTCGAGACGTTCGATCACTCAAGCGTGCGGACTCGCCCGGAACGGCGGCTCCTGCGGCCGTCCACGGCGTGCTCATCGTGAACCTGAAGTCAGGCGGCGGGAAGGCGGAGCGGAACCACCTCGTCGAGCACTGCCATCAGCGCGGCATCGAAGTGGTGGTGCTCCGCCCGGGCGACGATTTGGAGCAGCTCGCAAGAGCGGCGATCGACGCCGGTGCAGACGTGATCGGCATGGCGGGCGGTGACGGATCGCAAGCGGTGGTGGCGAGTGTGGCTCCGAACGCGGCGTGGCCATGGTGGTGGTGCCGGCCGGGACGCGCAACCACTTGGCGCTGGATCTCGGGTCTGGACCGCCGCGACGTGCTCGGCGCTCTCGACGCCTTCGGCGAGGCCCGAGAACGACACATCGACCTCGGCGACGTCAACGGTCGGGCGTTCGTCAACAACGTGTCGCTCGGGCTCTACGCCGACATCGTGCGCTCGCCGGAATACCGCGACGCCAAGATCGACACCACGCTGTCCGACGCTCCCGACGCTGCTGGGGCCCGGAAGCCGTCCCTTCGACCTCGACTTCAGCGGGCCACGCGGCGAGCAGCACGCCGGCGCTCATCTCATCCAGATCTCCAACAACCCCTACCGGCGGGGATCCACGACGCGACCCCGGCTCGACAGCGGACGGCTCGGCGTGCTCGCCTCGAAATCGACGACGACAAGCGCGGTCGCAGCATTGCTCGCCGCAACCACCACCGGGGAGGCCGGAACGATTCCCCGGATTCACGCTCGTGGACGGCTGAAGACCTTCGAGGTGACATCGCGATCCCCTGTCGATGCGGGACTCGACGGAGAGGCCGTCGTGCTCGACCCACCGTTGCGGTTCTCGATCCGTCCGACGCCCCTCCACGTCCGGCTGCCCGAAGCAGGCAATCGGATACTCCCCCGCCGCCCTCACACTCGACCCGTGCTCGGCGGTACGCGGGGTGTGGCGAGCCGCACTCGGTCGACCTGCCCGTCCGCCGCGTGGTGGGCGTGCACCATCGCGCACAAGCGACGAGCAACCTCGTCGGCCGCACCAACGAACGGGCCGTCATCGGGTGTGAGGGTCGGTTGACGGCCGGGATCTCTCGGCACCGCGGACCTCGCCGACGACGAGGCGGTCGGGACGTAGCCGGAGCCGGTGCGGACAAGATGGTCGAGCGTGATCGGGACCGGGCCGTCGGGCGTCGCCGGCCGGGCTTCAGACGCAAGAGGTGGTCGGCCGATGGGAGCAGCTCGACGGTTTCTTCGATCGTGACGATCCGCTCACCACTCGGGCAGCGCCCGAGCAGGGCGTTGAGCAGCGACGTCTTGTCGAAGGTGGACTCGCTGACGATCACGTTGCACCGCGCCACCACCAGCAGTTCGAGCATCGTGACGAGCGACTCCTCGGCGAACACGTCGATGCCGAGGGAGCGATCGCGGAACCGGCGCACCGACAGGCAGGCACCGTCGGGCGAGACGGGCGGTATTACGGCGCACACTCGTGAGCCATCGGGAAGGCGGGCGTCGACGATCGGGCTTGATCGGTCGAGTCGGCGGCCGAGCGGGGCGAGGATGCGCTCGGTGACGACGGCGAGGTCGTCGGCGTGCACTGAGCCGGCCCGCGACATCGCACCATCGCGTTCGACCCAGACATCGCCGTGGGCGTTGACCACCACCTCATCCACGCCCGCGTCGGCGAGCAACGGATCGAGCGGGCCGAGGCCGTCGAGACGGGCGACGGCGGCGCGCACCAGCCGTTCGCCGTCCGTAGAGCTCGCAAGCGGCGCGACACGCCGCAGGTGGGCACGCACGACCGTGTCCGGGTCGCCGTGTTCTGTGGCCGCCACCGGCACAGCTCGGCGACCAAGTGCTCGTCGAGCGGCGCGAGGCTCATGCCGCACCCCGCAGCTCGCGGGCAAACATCGCGGAACGCGGCAGCGCAGGAGGCCGGCGTCGACGGCGCGTTGGACCGCCAGATCGTGGCGCACGGACGCCACCACCGGCGCGCCGATCGACGGCTCGACATCGAACGGGCGAAGGTAGCGCCCCGGCTCCCTCACGAGGACGATGCCGTCCGGTCGGTACCTCAGCGCGCCCGCCGTGTTGACGGCGACGTAGCACGCTCGGGTCACGAGCAGCGAGCGCACCTCCCCCGTGACGAGACCGCGCGGCGGGACACGGGTGCCGGCATCCACGAAGGCCGCCGGCCGGCGTACGAGCCACTGGACGAGCTCCGACCACCGCGACGAGACGGGGTCGACGCCGGCGCGGCCGTGGGGGATGAGATGGGTCGTGCGGTCGATACGCACGGCGAGCTCGTCGAGCGCGGAGGCCGGCGCGTCCGAGTGCAGCCAGTCGGCGACGCCTTGGCGCGGCGCTTGCGCGACGCCGAGCACGTCGGGCAGGTCGCCGGCGAGGTCGACCAGGAGGGAATCGGTGGCGCAGGACAGGGCGAGCGTGGCGGTGACGACCGTGGTGCCGCTGCCGCCCTTCGCCGCCCAGCAGACGGTGACGGGCACGGGAAACCTCCCGGGTGGGGCCCGATGGGGGCCGAGTCGATCCCGGGGGATGTCGGTGTTGGCGACGGTAGCGAAGGGGTGCGCGGGTCAGCAACGTCCGCTCGTTCTGTCCTTCAGGATCGGCCCGGCAGGGCCGATCCTGAAGGACAGACGGCGGTCACCGCTCGTTGTGCAACGGTTCGCCGCACACGTACCGGGCGAGATTGGCGAGGAACATCTCTGCCGCGCCCTCGAACGTCGCAGCGGTGGTAGCCGAGCTGTGCGGCGTGATGATCACGTTCGGGAGATCCCACAACGGGCTGTCGTGAGGCAGTGGCTCGGTGACGAACACGTCGAGCCCGGCCCCGCCGAGACGGCCCGACGCCAGCGCGTCGATGAGCGCCGGCTCGTCGACCAGATCGCCCCGACCGACGTTGACGAAGACGGCGGACGGGCGCATCGCCGCGAGCACCGACGCCGAGATGATCCCCCGGTGTCGTCGGACAAGGGCAGGGCCACGACCAACACGTCGGCCACGGCGGCCAGCTCGGGCAGGCGGTCGAGCGTCCACGTCTCGCACGGTTCGTCGCCGGTCACCGACCGCCGCATGCCGATCGGCCGCATCCCGAGCGCGGCCGCCATGGCGATCACCTCGCGGGCGATCGGCCCCATCCCAACGACGCCGAGCGTCTGGCCATCGACGTCCACGTACGGCCGGTGCGCCCACACGTGAGCGGCCTGATCGCGGAGCAGACCTCGGATGTCCCGGCTCAGGCCGAGCAGATACAGCATCACGGTGCGGGCGATGGGTGCCGCCGCCGCGCCCGACGATGTCGTGATCCGCACCCCCCGGTCGCGGAGCTGTCCGAAGATCGGGTGATCGATGCCGGCCGAGACAGTGTGCAGCCACCGGAGGTTGGGCGAGCGGGTGATCGCGCCCATGAGGTGGGCACGCGGCGCGGGAACGCGTCGCCGGAGAAGAACGCGGCGTCGACGCGAGCGAGCTCGGCGTCGCCGATCGGGTCGTCGCCGACGAGCGTGACCAGCTCGATGCCGGGTGCGGCCGCGACCAGCCGCTCGCGGTACCGCTCGGCGAGGTGGTCGGTGCAGAGCAGCGCCGGCGCGCCGGTCACGAAGCGGTCAGCTGCTTCGCGGCCAGGCCGAGGAGTCCGAGCAGAGCGAGGAGCAGGATGACCTTCTTCATGGCGCGGACCCTAGATGACCAATTCCAAGGGGTGACGGTCCGCGCCTCGTGAGTGGAGGGGGTCCATGATCGGCGTTGCTAACCCACGTCGATCTTGGAGGATCTGATGGACGCCGATCTGGACACCCTCGCTACTGCACTGTACGCGCGGATCGACGACACGTTGAAGGCACGCCCCGAGCTGGTGCCGTGGCGCCCGACAATCGGCATCGCCCCGAAGCTGGCCGATGCCGAGCTGTTGACGTTGGCGGTGATGCAAGCGTTGCTCGGTCACGCCAACGAGACCGGCTGGCTTCGCTACGCCGGCAAGCACCTGACCCACCTGTTCCCTTACCTGCCTGGTCAGGCCGGCTACAACAAGCGGCTCCGGAAGTCCGCCGTGCAGTTGCAGGCAATGATCCGACTGCTCGCCGAAGACACCGATGTGTGGGCCGACGACACCTGGTTGATCGATTCGACCCCGGTCGAATGCGGCCGCTCCCGTCCGACCGCCAAAGGTTCGAATTTGGCCGGCTGGGCCGGCTACGGCTACTGCGCGTCGCACTCCCGCTACTTCTGGGGGTTGCGGCTGCATCTCGTGTGCACCCCGGCCGGGCTGCCGATCACGTTCGCCTTGACCAACCCGAAGGTCGATGAACGCGACGTCGCCATCGACCTGTTCGAGGCCGAACCGGGCCTGCTCGCCGGACGCCACGGTCAAACCATCATCGCCGACAAGGGGTACGCCTCGGCGGAGTTCGAGCGCCGACTCGCCGAACACGGCGTCGAGCTCGTCCGTCCGGCCCGCGCCAACGAGTCTCGCGCCGCGGCGCACCTCAGCTGCGGCGCCTGCGTCAGATCATCGAATCGATGAACAACACCCTGAAAGCGCAGCTCAGCCTCGAAAACCATGGAGCCCACACCGCCCAAGGCGTCGCCGTTCGCATCCTCCAACGACTACTCGCCCTCACCGCCGCGATCTGGCACAACCACCACAGCCAACAACCAGTCCTCCGCTCGCTCACCGCCTACGACCACTGAGGACCCCTTGGCATCTTCCATCTAGCGAGGACCGTCGGAGCCTACGCCCACGGGATGCCAGGGGATGATGCGGGTAGTGGGTCAGTTTGACTCGGCCTGGCCTTGACGGCGGCCGGTGAGTGGGTACGGTGGAGGCGATGCCGAAGCGCTCAAGCAAGCCGCGTGACCTGAACGCGATGGCTGCCGCCATCGTGCGCGAGTCAACCAGCGACGAACCGGCGCCCGATCCGGACGAGGGCAAGAACCCCGCCGCTGTCGCGCTGGGCCGGCTCGGTGGGCAGAAGGGCGGCAACGCACGAGCCGCCAAGCTCACGGCCGAGCAGCGGAGTGAGATCGCCAGGAGGGCCGCCGCCGCCCGCTGGCAGCGTCCTTAGCCGCCATCTGTGTCGGGTGGGGGCAATGGGACAACGAATGGCAACCTTGGCTCCGGTGGCGGGAATGCTCGTTCGAAGAGGATCTCGAACTCCTCCCGGCTACTCGAAACGCGGATCAAGGTCAGGACCGTGAGAATCTGCTTATCCAAATGCGGGTTTCCGGTGTCCGCGGTGAGGTGCTGATGATGTTTGCGAGGTCGGTTGCCTGCGGTGTTCCGCGGGTTCATCCGCTCCAACTCGGTTAGCACGCCATCGGGTAGCTGTTCGTAGATGTAGTGCTTGATCAGCTTGCCCACATACGGGGTTCGCTGCGATGTGCCCGGCCGGTACTCCCAACCTTGGAGTCGGTAGATCTCTTCAAAGAACTCGTCGGGGAACGCCTTCACCCAGGGGCGGAACGCGGGACTGACGTACTTCTCTAGGATTTGCTGGAGTTCGTGGCGTGCGCGAACCTCCTGGTAACCGGTCGCCTCGTCAACGAGCGCGATGATGCCGACGCGGGCGAGTCCTCGAATCAGCACTTCCGCGGCCTGTGCGGCGGGCCGCTGGTTGTGAAGCAGCACGCCCTCGTTTCGCGGATCGAGATAGACACCGCATACCAGCGGCAGAATCTCGGCTCGATATCCGACCGATCGCGCGTTGGTGCCAGACATCCGGTATTGG
Source organism: uncultured Acidimicrobiia bacterium (assembly GCA_963841465.1). Lineage (GTDB taxonomy): Bacteria > Actinomycetota > Acidimicrobiia > Acidimicrobiales > Ilumatobacteraceae > JALZMG01. Next base: position 1,409,405 of record CAWJCQ010000003.1, read on the forward strand.
ATGGGCTCTTCAAGCTCCGCGAGTTCGGAGGTCACGAAGGGGCGCAGGTTGGCGGCGCTGAGGAAGGGAGCACGCCCTCGGTAATGCCCCGTCGCCCCATGGTCGGGGCTCGGCCAACGCGCGCTGAGCACCGTTCCTTGGCTGAGGACTCGCCGGCCGTCATCGAGCACCGCACACTCGATCTTCATGTCACCGATGACAAGTTCGCCCGTGTGGGTCGCTACTGCAACGGTGCCCCATCTCGCTTCCGCGGCGTGCCGCGCCGCCTCGGAACGCTCCTCGGCGGACAATCGGCGCGAGCGGGCAACGCCTCCCTTGCTTGCACCCCGCCGTGCCAGTTCGGCGGCTGCGTCGGCTGCGGTTGGTCCTGAATCCATCCTCTTGTCCTTGCGTGCTCGGGTGAGCACCAGTGTATGCTCGCCCGAGCACGCACGCAAGGTCCAGGCTCGGGATAAACCCCCGCTCGCCTGCGAATCACCAGGTGAGCGCGGCGAACTAGAGCCAAACGCCGACTCTTGCTCGATATGCGTGCGCGTCCACGCAGTTGACAAGCGATGGTCGGTCAAGCATAATGGTCAGTATGGCGAACCGGTTGAGCACCGAGCGGCGGGCGCAGGTCGTCGGCTGCCTGGTGGAGGGCATGTCGATCCGTGCCACCGTCCGCATGACCGGCGTCGCCAAGAACACGATCACGTCAAGCTGCTGGTGGACCTCGGCCAGGCGTGCGCCGATACCAGGACGGCGAGTTGCGGAACCTCGCATGCCGGCGGATCGAGTGCGACGAGATTTGGTCGTTCTGCTACGCCAAGCAGAAGAACGTCCCCGAGGACTGTCAGGCACGTTCGGCTACGGCGACGTGTGGACGTGGATCGCGATCGACGCCGACACGAAGCTCGTCCCGTCGTGGCTGGTCGGTGAGCGCACGACGCGAGGACTGCTACACGTTCCTGCGCGACCTTCGCTCGCGCCTGCTCGCCGGTCAGCGCATCCAACTGACCACCGACGGGTTCGGCTCGTACCCGCCGGTCGTGGACGCGCCTGTGGCGAGGGAACATCGACTACGCGCAGATCATCAAGGAGTACACGGCAGCCCGCGCCGAGGAAGAGCCCGGCGCTACTCGCCCGCCGACGTGCACCGTGGATCGAGAGCAAGGTGATCAGCGGCGAGCCGGACGCGAGCACATCACCACCAGTCTACGTCGAGCGGCAGAACCTCACGATGCGGATGGGCATGCGCCGGTTCACCCGGCTGACCAACGCGTTCTCCAAGAAGGTCGAGAACCTGCCGCACGCCGTGTCGCCTGCACTACATGCACTACAACTTCGCCGGCCCCACCAGACGCTCAAAGATGCCCGGCGGCCGCATCACGCCAGCGATGGCCGCTGGGATTGCCGGCTATGCCTGGTCGGCCACGCAAATCGCCGGCCTGCTCGACTGATCGGGGGCCTACGCCATGGCCGCTTGATCGCTGGCGATCAGTTCTTCCGCTGTCGGCAGCTCGCTCGGCGTCCGTGTCGGAGGCAGCGGGAGGACATCAGCATCGGGTTGAGGCCCAAAGTTTCGCAGCGTACTATCTCGACGCACGGAGATCAGAACGTCCTTGACTGTGATCAGATTGATTCTGAGCCCGTCGGTCTTCCTCACTCTGGCGACCTCCTCGTGAGCGCCCCGAGTGAAGCTGAACGCGATGATATAGCCAGTATCAACCTTCTCGCGATGGAGAGCTGCGACGAGACTATCTACGACCGGCCTTCCGACGTGCTCCGACTGCTTAACCTGGACCGGGTCCCTGGTGAACCACCAGTAGCCGTCGATGCCGAAGTCGTGGACTCTATGAGCGGAATGGGTGCCATTGACCGCGTTGATGATCCAGTTCTGGAATTCGAACGGCTTGAGCTGCTTGAGCGCCGCCTCGGACTCGGGTGCGTTGACAACGGTGGGCCAGTCGCGGGTCTGGTTCCAATAGCGCCGACGCATGATCTCAATCGCCGTCGGAGAGATATCAATACCGATCCACTGCCGTCGGAGCCGCTCCGCGGCCACAATCGTCGTGCCGCATCCACAGAACGGGTCCAGAACGGTGTCGGACGGGTCGCTCATCAGACCGATGATCCGCTCAAGCAGCGCCTCGGGCTTCTGGGTTGGGTAGCCCAGTCGTTCCCTCGCACGCGGATTGATCGGGCCGATATCGGTCCACACGTCTCCGAGAGCCCGACCACGCTGCTCATCCAGGTACCGTTTCAGTCGAGACGCGTCCCGGGGCCGTCTGGACAACGAGCCCGTCGGCGTGTGCCTGCCGCATTCGAGCCTCGGTCCATCGCCAGACCCTGGTAACGCCGAGGAACTCGTATGTGAGGTTGGGCCGGTTGGCATTCGGGTTGATCAAGCTCGTCAACTGGAAGCGCCGGCCATCCGGATCACGCAGGCTGTACTTCCCAAGCGTCTTGTCATCGAGATCGTCATGGTCGTACGGCTGGAACGTGGCTGAGTCGTTCCACTTCGCTGCCTCGCTGCGCCCGTAGCAGAGGATCAGGTCATGATTCGTCGGCAGCCGCCGGCTGGACAGCGCCTTGGCCGCTGTTCGCTGCCAGACGACCTCATTGCGGAACCGCTCGTAGCCGAAGAGTTCATCCAGCATCACCTTGAGGTAGTGACTCGCATGCGGATCACAGTGCAATACCAACGATCCCGTCGATTTGAGCAGGCGGCGCATCTCCCCGACGCGGCTCGCGCATCCACCCGATGTAGTGCTGGATCCCGCCTTCCCAGCGGTCCTCGAACGACCGCACCTCGGCCTCGTCTCCCCAGATCACCTCGTAACGCGGTTCGAGAAGAACGGCGGATCGAGGTAGATCAGGTCAACCGATTCGGACGGCAGTTCGCGGAGCCACGCGAGGTTGTCGTCGCAGTACAGCACCCCCGTGTCCATCACTACACCTCCCCTGAACCCCCGCCCCCCTATCGGCACACGGACGCTACAACTTGAGGACAAACTTGTTGACAACCTGTGGACGGTGGACCGGGCCTACCGTCGCCCACGCAATTCAAACTGACCCACTACCGATGATGCGGAGGCCCGT
>CAWJCQ010000004.1:0-1029925 GCA_963841465.1 uncultured Acidimicrobiia bacterium
CTCATCCCAGGGTTGCGGATTCTGGGCGTATCCGCCGCTCGCACTCCAACCCCCGTCGACGCTCAGCACCACGCCGGTCACAAAGCTCGATGCGTCCGACGCGAGGAACAGGAACGGTCCGACCAGCTCGGGCAACTCTCCCATGCGTCGCATCGGGGTGCGGCTGCGCATCCAGTCAGCCATGCCGGAGTCTTCGAGCAGGGTCCGCGTCATCTCGGACATGAAGAAGTTCGGCGCCAGTGCGTTCACCCGGAGGTTGCGGTCGCCCCACTCGCAGGCAAGGAGCTTCGTGAGCTGGTTTACGCCACCTTTGGCGGCGAAGTAGCCAGCCGTGCGGTTCTCGGCGCCGGCGTTGCCGAATATCGACGACAAGTTGATGATGCTGCCCCCGCCGCCCCGCAACATGTCGGGGGCCGCCGCTCTCGTCATGTAGAAGAGCCCCACGAGATCGGTGCCGACCATCTTGGCGAACACCTCGGGCTCGCAGCGCTCCGTGCGAACGAGCCGATCGTCCGCCCACCCGGCATTGTTGACGAGGATGTCGATGCGGCCGAAGGTGGCCATCGCCTCGTTGACGATCGCCTCGCAATCAGCGTAAGAGGTGATGTCGCCGGCGACCGACAAGCATCGGTGGCCCAACGCTTCGACAAGCCGTCTCGTCTCGTCGAGCTTGTCCTTCGATCGAGCCGTGACGACGACGTCGGCACCCGCCGACGCGAGGACATCGGCGAACAGTACGCCCAAGCCATACGACGCGCCGGTCACGATGGCGACCTTGCCATCGAGCGAAAAGATGCTGGTGAGATCCACTCCTCCGCCTTTCTCCGGGAACGTGCTCAGCATGGAGTAGGGGCCACCGCTCGATCAAGTGTCGGCCCGAGGCGACCGTGGCTCCTGGCCCAACCCCGGTCTCCGCCGACCCAACGTCTCGCTACGTGTGACGCGCCAGCGGAACGACGCGAGATGACACCTCCCAGAGGGCGACCTCGTCAGAGACTCGTCGTCGATCTGGCGCAGCATGCCGAAGCGTGGAGACGTGTCACTCACCGCGCCCAGTGACCTCGGGCGGCCGCGTCCGGGACCGCCGACTCCTCTTGACGAGCTGTAGCTCGGGCGATGTGCCCCTCGGGGTTCGGCCGCGTCAGCGCGACGTGGGTGTTATGACGGGGACTCGCCGAGCAGTTCGCTGATGCCGGGCCAGTCTTTTACGGTTGAGGTAGCTGTGGTCCGAGATGATGCAGCCCTCGCCGTCGAAGATGTCGATGCCGCACCACGACAGCTCCCAGCCCGGTCGGGACTGATCAACGATGGGTGCCTCGAGCGTGACCACGTTCCCGGACGGCACCAACCGCCGGTACACCATGCGGCGCCCGGGTGCCTAGGTCTCGATGAACGCCTCGGCCCGGATGAAGGTGTCGGGGTCGGTCAGCAGGTTCCGGCGGTTCGCCCGGCTCGCCGTCCAGGAAGAGCCATCCAGGTTCAGCACGTGGAACGACTCGGCCACGAAGCGCTCCATGTCCTCACCGTTGTACAACTCGCGAAACCTGGTCATGGCCGCGACGTTGCGTTGCTCCTCGTCGGTCAGCGGCCGGCCGTCGAAGTGCTGATGCTGCCGACCCCGCCGAGCACACCGACGTCGCGCCCGTCCCGGCCTGCTGTCCGAGGCCAGCGGCCCCTCACTCGGCGTCCCGCGCCACAGAGCACCGGGCTCAAGCCGTCACCCCGCGGTCGCCGTGTCGACTGGATCAACGCCAGCCACGGTTGCCTCGGCGACACCCGTAGGGCCTCGATCGCGACGCCGTCGCCGACCTACAGCTTCTCGATGGCATCGCTGACGGCCAAGGTGATCGTCGGCCTGCGCGACGGGACCGCGATCTTTGGCGCTGACGAACTCGCCGAGTGGCAGCGGACGCTGGTCTACAGCGAGGCCGTCGCAATGGCCGAGGTGTCCCGCCACGGGAAGGGCCTGTTGGCACCGACGGCACTGTTCGAGTTGACCTTTCGGCGCGGAGACGTGCTGAGCTTCTACGCCCGGCTCTCGGAGGTGCTGCTGCACGCGGTCGGGCTGCTCGCAGCGGCGAACCGCGTGTTCGTCGCGACTGAAGATCCGAAGTGGCTGCCACAGCAGACCAGCCACTTCGCAGACGTCCCCAGTCGGTTCTGGGAGCGGATCGAGACCGGCATGCTGCGACCAACACGGACAACTGTTCAGGACCTCGATGACCTGCTCGCCGACATCCTCGACATCGTCGATGAACACGTTCCCGGGGCAGACACCGCGACCGCCCGGTTCATCCTCCACCTCCGGCCAGTCCCGGAAAGGCTCAAGGGCGAGGTATCCGATAATCACGGCTCATAACCCGCTGTGACCGCGTCCGAGACAACGCCGGCTCGAGGACGCAGCAACCCGCCCAATAATTACGCCGACTGTGCGAGGGCCGGACAGGTGGCTCAGTCGTTCGCGATACGCCGCGCGAGGACCATATGAGGTTCTTCACGTGCGTCCGGCCATCGGAGCTTACGCAGCTACGGCGAACTGCCCGATGGCTGCGGCGCGTTGGGTTAGGGTGCAAGTCCCCCTCCGACACAAACGCCTGGTCAGAGGCTGTGGACCGTCAAATCCGGGTCGGTGTCGGAGCAGTCTTTCCCCTGGTCACAGGGTTTGTCGAGTGCCGGTGTCCCCGAACCACTCCGACACCGCAGGGCTTGGCCGAGTCGGCGGGCCCAGGGCAGGCGTGTTGGGATACAGCAGGCCGGCACGGGTGGTCGCGCCCTGGACCTGACGCTCACTGTCGTTCGGTTCGAGCGGTGCGTCAACGAACTCGCGGTGCTTGTGGATGACCGGCTGCCTCGACCACGGCTGCCCGCCACGCCAAGGCCGCACCGAGGTGCTCCGCCGGTGTCTCGAAGCCGCCGCCGGCGGTCATGCATCGCACGTGCGTTGCGCCGAGTCCGGCGAATGCCTGGACCTCGGCGATCCAGCAGTCGGGATCGTCGCCCTTGCGGACGAGCACGGGGCAGTCCATACCGATCGAGGCGCGGTCGCGCCCAGCCGCGTCGGCATAGGACCAGAACCGGTCGGCAGTCGCCCGGAACTCGTGGTCGGGCGGGAACTGCGGCAGCCAACCGTCGGCCATCGTGGCGGCGCGGACGAGCACCTTCTCGACGACGCCGCCGCGGAACGAACCCATCCAGATCGGGATCGGCCGGCGGACCGGCCCGGGGTTCAAGCCGATGCGTTCGAGGTGATGCCAGCGCCCCTCGAACGTCACGTAGTCCTCGGTCCACAGCCGCCGGAGCACCTCGACCTGCTCTTCGATGCGGGCGCCACGGGTCGTGAACTCCTCGTTCAGCGCTTCGTACTCCATGAAGTTGCGCCCGACGCCGACGCCGAGCGCGGCCCGCCCGCCCGACAGCACGTCGAGCTCGGCTGCCTGCTTGGCGACGAGTGCGGTCTGGCGCTGGGGCAGCACGAGCACGGCGGTCATCAGCTCGACCTGGCGGGTGACCGCGGCCAGGAACCCGAACAGCACGAACGGCTCGTGGTAGGGCACGGCGTTGGTGTGGATCGGGTGGTGGCCGGCGGCCCGGTCGGGGTGGCCGCCGACGACGTGCTCGGCGGCGTACACGCGGTCGAAACCGGCGCCGTCGACGGCCTGGGCCCAGTCACGGATGAACCCCGGGTCGTTGCCGAGGTCGGGATGCGAGAACCAGGCGCCGAGCTTCATCGCCGTCTCACATGTCGATCCGGTCGCGGATCCCGACCAGCAGCCGGGCCAGCTCGTCCAGCTCGCCGTCGTCGAGGACCGCGAAGAACGGCTCGAGGATCGTGTTGTTGAGATCTTCGGCCCGCTGGCGGGTGGGCCGCAGCGGCTCGGGATCCTCGAACGGCCCGGTCCAGCCGAGGTGCTCCGCCCACGCCGGACCGGTGCGCGGCGGTGGTGCCGGCGACGACAGGACGGCCTGCAACGGGCTCAGCCCGGCGGCCAGCACGCCGGCGATGTGGGCGCCGCCGCGCATCTCGCGCAGCACGTGCATGCTGAGGGCGACGCGGGCACCGAGGTCTGCCGGCTGGGGCATCACCCGCCAGCCGGCGAACACGGCGCCGAGCGCCGACGGCGCGGCGTCGATCACCCGGCGGGCGAGCTCGTCGAGGCGAGCGAGATCACGGTCGCCGAAGCGCGGCAGCTCGGCGTCGCCCCACTCGTCGATCAGCGCGGCGTACTCAGTGGCCACGTCCCGCGGCGTGAGCCGGCCGTCGAGGTGCTCCCAGGCGCGGCCCACGAGATCGGGAGCGAGGAACGCCAGCCCGGCGGTGGCGACGTCGGCGTCGCCGTCACCGAGCACACCGGCCCGACCGACGATCCAGAACTGCTGGCCGTCGCGCAGGCCCAACTGGCGTGCGCGCTCTTCGGTGCGCGGCGTCATCATCCAGCCGCGCGTCCACTGCTGGATCGGCCGCTTCGAGCGCGATGATCGTGTCGAGCGTCGTCACTCGTTGCCCCCGACCGCGTCCCGGCCGGCGGCGAGGATGTGGTCGACGAGCTCGTAGGGGCGGCTGCGGTCGAGGTTGGTGAGGTGGGCGAGCATGCGGTTGCGCCCCGCCGACGTCAGGTAGAAGCGCTCGTACAGCACGTTGCGTCCGCCGAGGTTGGACCCGACGAACTCCCAGCCGAGGCGGAACAAGGCCGCTCGCTCGACGGCGTCGGTGCCGTCGGCGCCGTGGAGGAACTCGTCGATCAGCGGCCGGGCGTCGGGATCCTGGAGCAGGCCCAGCGAGGGCGTGGCCAGCAGGTTGTGACTGCCGATCAGGGTGATGATCTCGTTGACCCGCGGCATCCACGTGGCGAGTAGCGAGCGCATCGGGGTCAGCGCCCGCCCACCTGGGAACCACACGCCGTCGTCGTCGCTGACGTAGCCCTCCTCGGTCGACGCGATCAGCGCGTTGCGGGTGACCTCGACGTAGCTGAGCAGCTCCCCGAGCATCTCCGCAGTTGCCGGGCTGTGGTCGCCGATGGCCTCGGCCATGCGGGTCGCCAGCCCGTAGGCGAACTCCAGCTTGGTCAGCGCCCGCACGGTCGACTGAGTCGTCATGTTGTCGAGCAGCCCGGTGCGCCCGACCGAGTTGTAGACGTTGACGCTGCCGGCGCGGCCGTCGAGGAACAGGCACTCGTGGGGAATCTCGACGTCGTCGAAGATCACGAACGCGTCCTGCTCGTCGAAGCGGCTCGACAGCGGCCGGTCGAACGGGTTGGTCGCGACCGTCGCGCTGTCGCGGCAGAGGAACTTGAGTCCCGGCTGGTCGACGGGGATGGCGAAGGCAAGGGCATAGTCCTCGGCGCCCTCGGGGATCGGCAACGCGGGGTACACGGCGATCTCGTCGGCGAACGGCGCCAGCGTGGCGAGGATGCGAGCGCCGCGCACGACGATGCCCTGGTCGGTGTCGGCCACCTTGTGCAGCGTCACCTTGTTGCCGAGGATCGTCCCGTCGGTGCGCTTGTCGATGTTCGGCTGGATGATCGTGTGCGTCAGCGCCACGTCGTTCCGGGCGAGGTGATGCTGGAAGGCCACGAGGTTGTCGCCGAGGTCGTCGGCGCGGCCGCCGTCGCGCCAGTCGACGTGGCGGGCGGCGAAGCTGGCGAACTTCATGTTCATGTAGTCCGGCGTGCGGCCCATCAGCCCGACGGTGTGCTCGGAGATGCGCGTCAGGCCGCGCAGGCGCCTGCGCAGGTCGTCCTTCGACATCGGCAGCATGTGGCTGATGTTGATCGGCTCGCCCGTCTCGGGGTCGGGGATCAGGCACTCTTCGGCGTAGGTGTGCTGGCGATCGAACACGCCGGCCAGCGTCTGGGCCGCCCCGGCCAGCTTGGGGTGGGTGGTCGGGTCCTTGACCATCTCGCCCTCGAGCGAGACCCAGCGGTCGCGGGAGCGCAGACCGTCGAGGTACTGATCACCGGTGCGAGCGGGCATGGTTGCTCCTGTGTGAGTTGGCGTCAGCTGATGGAGGCGGTGATGGCGGCGGCGAGCGGCTCGACCTGCTCGGCGCGGTATGGACCGCGCATGGAGAAGATCACCTGGTCGACACCGGCGGCGACGAACGCGGCCGCCCGCTCGGCGAGGGCGGCGGGGTCGTCTCCGTCGGCCCAGGGGATGTGGATGGAGCGCTCGATCTCGGACGGGTCGCGTCCGATGCGGGCGCAGTGATCGTCGAGCACGGCGCTGGTGGCTTGCCAGGTCTCGGGATCGTTGCCGAAGGCGCCGTCCCACTGGTCGGCGAAGCGGGCGACGATGCCGAGCGTGCGCTTCGGGCCCGAGCCGCCGATGACGATCGGCGGGTGGGGCCGCTGCACCGGCTTGGGCTCACAGCGGGCGTTGGTCAGCGTGTAGTAGCGCCCGGCGAAGTCGGTGTGCTCCTGGGTGAGCAGGCCGACGATGCAGGTGACGCCCTCCTCCAAGCGGTCGAGCCGTTCCTTCTTCGATCCGAGGGCAATGCCGTAGGCGTTCGACTCCTGCTCGTTCCACCCTGCCCCGAGACCGAGGTTGAGCCGGCCGTTCGAGACGTGGTCGACGGTCGCCGCCATGTTCGCCGTCACGGCTGGATGCCTGTAACGCATGCCGTTGACCATCGTGCCGATGCGGATGCGCGACGTTGCCTGGGCGACTGCGGCGAGCATCGTCCAGCCCTCCAGGCACGGACCGTCGGTGTCGCCGGTCAGCGGGTAGAAGTGGTCGAAGTTCCAGGCCGTGCTGAACACGTCGATGTCGTCGGCGGCCCGCCACACGTCGAGGAAGTCGCTCCACCGCCCGTGCTGGGGCGGCGTCTTGATCGCGTACGTCGCCATCACTCACCGACCATCAGCGTGACCTCGCCGAGCTGGTCGAAGAGGGCGACGATCGAATCGCCGGCGTCGAAGGGGACGGCCTTGATGAACGAGCCCGACAGGATGACGTCGCCTGGCTCCATGGCGACCCCGAACTCGTGGAGCTTGTTGGCCAGCCAGGCGACGGCGTTGATCGGGTTGCCCATCACCGCGGCGGCCGAGCCGCTCTCCATCAGGTCGCCGTTGATCAAGAGCGAGCCGCTGAGGCGGCGGGGGTCGGCGTCGGTGAGGCGCATCGGGCGGCCGCCCAGCACCACGAACCCGCACGAGGCGGCGTCGGAGATGCTGTCGACGAGCAGCGTCTTGCCCCGTCCCTTGTAGCGGCTGTCGACGATCTCCAACGCCGGCAGTACGAAGTCAGTCGCCCGGATGACGTCGGCGGCGTTCACCGACGCACCGGCGAGACGATCCTTGATGACGAACGCCAGCTCCTGCTCGACGAGGGGCCGATTCATCCGGCCGCGAGGCACAACGCTGGCCTCGGCGACGAACCAGTCGTCGTAGAGGAAGCCGTAGTCAGGCTCGGTGGCACCGACGAGGCTGCGCATCGCCTTGGACGTGAAGCCGATCTTGTGACCCTTCACCCGTCGGCCGGCGGCGACCTTGAGATCGCGGACCTCCATGCCGACGCGGTAGGCGTCCTCGACGTCGGCGTCCTCCCAGCGGTTCGACAGCGGCTCGGTCCACGTCCCGGTGGCCTCGGCTTCGACGAGGGCCTTGGCCGCCTCGCGGTGCTGATCAGGTGACAACTTCATGGGTGCGTGACTCCAGACGATCGAGTGAACGGGTGCGGATCAGGCGACGTAGGCGACGAACGTGGCCGTGATCGCCTTGGAGTCGGTGGCGTGGGTGTGGCGGGCGGGGCGGCGCTCCTCGTCGGGGAAATGTTTGAGCCAGGGCCCGTCGATGGCGGCCCGGCCGGACGGGTCGGCCATCCAGAAGTCCATCTTGACGACGTCGTCCCAGGTGGCGCCGGCGGCGTCGAGCATCTGGCCGACGTGGGTGAAGATGTTCGCCAGCTGGGCCTCCACCGTGCCCGGAACGGTGCGGGTGCCAGGGTCGAACGGGGCGATCACACTCGACATCACGAGTGGCCCGACGCGGCTGGCGACCGGGATGGCCGTCAAGTGGCTGAGCCCCTCGATGTGGATGCTGCGGCGATCAGTCATGATCGGGCCGCCTTCCACGCCTCGTAGTCGGGCCGGCGCGACTTGGCCAGCGGGAACAGGTCGTCGGTGGACTCGCCGGCCTTGACCCGCTCGATGGCGAACTCCTCGACGTCCTCCTGGGCCACGGCGTCGCGGGCGACCTCCGCGACGAGCGCGTGGGGGATGACGACGACACCCTCGGCGTCGCCGACGACCACGTCACCGGGCTGGACGAAGACGCCGGCGCAGCTGATCGAGTCGTCGACGCTGTAGGGCATGTGCTGGCGGCCGTACGTCGCGGCGTGCGAGCTCAGGTGGTACACGGGCATGTCGATCTCCTGGATCGCGGGCGTGTCGCGCACCGCCCCGTCGGTGATCACGCCGGCGCCGCCGAGCGCCTTCACGCGCAGGGCGAAGATGTCGCCGATCGTGCCGGCGTCGGGGACGCCGCGGGCCTCCATGACGACGACGTCACCGGGCTGGACGGTCTCGACGAGCTGCTTCTGTGCGGTACGCCCGTTGATCCCCAGGTTCTTGACATCCTCCCGGATCGCCACGTAGCGGAGCGTGCGGGCGCGCCCGATCATCCGGGTCTCGGGGTGGGTGGCCCGCAGGCCCGACAGGAACGAGCTGCGGACGCCGCGCATCTGCAACTGATGGGTGAGCGTGGCCACCGAGACCGACGCCAGCTGCTGGCGGAGCTCGTCCGTCAGCACATCGGGCAGGCCGGCGGGATCGATCACGCGGGGGAACTCGGACATCTCAGGAGGCCTTCTTTCGGATCGGGTTGCGCAGCCGGCCGATGCCCTCGATCCACGTCTCCAGCACCTGGCCGTCGGCGAGAAAGCGCGGCGGGCGGCGGGCGGTGCCGACGCCCGAGGGCGTCCCGGTGAAGACGAGGTCGCCCGGGTACAGCGTGACGATCGCGCTGAGCCGGGCGATCAGGTCATCGACCGGGAAGATCAGGTCGCTGGTGCGCGACTCCTGCACGATCTCGCCGTCGAGCGAGCACCCGAGGGCCAGGTCGTCTCGGTCGGGCAGCTCGTCGGGCGTCACGATCCAGGGCCCCGTCGGGGGGAACGTGCGGAACGACTTGCCGAGGCTGAGCTGGCGCCCGGCCGCCATCTGCGTCGTGCGCTCGGAGATATCCGGGCCAATAGTGAGGCCGGCGACGTGTGCCAGGCATCGGCGAGATCGACGTCGACAGCTTCCCGGCCGATCACGACGACCAGCTCGACCTCCCAATCGACGGTGTCGGCGGGGAGCTCGATCGCGCCGTATGGCCCGTTCAGGCAGGACGGGAACTTGGTGAACGTCGCCGGCATCTCGGGCAACGGCTGGCCCGACTCCTCGGCGTGGGCCCGGTAGTTGAGGCCGATGGCGAACACCTGGCGGGGAGTCGGGGAGGGCGGCCCGAGCTGCTCGGAGTCGTACGGCACCGCGGCGGTGCCGTCGATCGACGCCGCGGCGGCGACGAAGTCGTCCCACCCGTCGAACACCGACTGCGGCGCGGGACCGAGCTCGCCGCCCGTGGCCGTGGCGACGTCGACGGCGCCGGCGTCGGTGATCAGGACGGCCCGGCCGTCCAGGTTGGCCACGCTCATGTGGAGCTCCTCGCCTTCTCGATCGCTTCCCAGACGGCGGCCGGGGTGCAGGGCAACGGCAGGTGGCGGACGCCGAGGTGAGCGACGGCGTCCACCACGGCGTTGTACACCGCCGGGAGGGCACCGATGGTCCCTGACTCGCCGACCCCCTTGGCGCCGAGCGGGTTGACCCACGTCGGCGTGGCCATGTGGTGGACCTCGAACATCGGCAGCTCGGCCGCCGAGATCACGGGGTAGTCGGCGAAGTTCGTCGTGCGCGGCGTGCCGTCGGCGTCGTAGTCGATCGCCTCCAGCAGCACCTCGGCGGCGCCCTGGGCCATGCCGCCGTGAACCTGGCCCTCGGCCAGCAACGGGTTGAGGATGGTGCCGGCGTCGTCGACGCCGACGAGACGCTCGAGCGTGACCTTGCCGGTCTCGGCGTCCACTTCGACGACGGCGACGTGGGCGCCGGACGGGAACGTCGGCTGGGCGGCGCGGAAAGACGACGTGCCCACGAGCGGGCCGTCGAGCCCGGCCGCGAGCTCGGACCACGTCAGACCGACCGCCGGCGTGCCGGCGACGTGGAACCGGCCGGCGTCGACGTCGACCACGACGTCGGCCATCGCCGCTTCCAGGCGGTCGGCAGCCAATCGGCGGGCCTGCTCCACGAGATCGTCGGCCGCCTCGGCGAGGGTGGCGCCGGCGATCTGCACGGAGCGCGAGCCGACGGTGAGTCCGCCGGCCGGCACGAGGTCGGTGTCGCCGTGGACGACGTCGACGTCCTCGAGGCCGGCTCCGGTCCGGTCGGCGACGATCATCGACCAGGTCGTGTCGTGACCCTGCCCGGTGGGCGTCGCCCCGCTGACCGCGCGGAAGCGACCGTGGCTGGTGAGCTCGACCGTGGCGTGCTCCGTGCTCGGACCCCCGGCGGTGATCTCGACGTAGGTGGCGACGCCGACGCCGAGCAGCGGCCCGTCGCCCGACCGCCGGCGCGCCGCCTGCTCTGATCGCAGCTCGGCGTACCCGGCGCGGTCCAGGGCCAGCTCGAGGGCGGCGGGGTAGTCGCCGACGTCGTACACGGTCCCCACCGCGGTCGTGTGGGGCTCGGTGAAGCGGGCGAGCAGGTTGCGGCGGCGAACCTCGGCCGGGTCGATGCCCACCTCGCTGGCGAAGCGGTCGATCGCCCGCTCGATGGCAACGGTGGCCTCGGGGCGGCCGGCGCCGCGAAACGCCGTCGTCGGCACCGTGTTGGTGACGGCGGCGACCGAGGAGAACCCGGCGTTGGCGATGTCGTACACGCCGGTGAGCATGCGCATCGTCATGCCCGGGAGTAGGGCCCCGATCAGCGGGTAGGCCCCGGCGTCGGCGACGACGTCGAGCTGGTAGGCGGTGACGCGGCCGTCGCGGGTGCCGCCGATGCGGACGCGCTGGCGCTGGCCGCGGCCCTGCGGGTTGGCGAGCATGTGCTCTGTCCGCGTCTCCTCCCATCGCACCGGCCGGCCCACCGCCCGCGCCAGCGCTCCAAGGGTCAGCTCGTCGGCGTACGTGCGGGACTTGACCCCGAAGCCGCCGCCGACGTCGGGCACGATCACGCGCACCTGGTCGGGGGCGAGCCCGTAGATGCGGGCCAGCAGGTCGCGTGTCGGGTGGGCGCCCTGGCACGAGGAGTGGTGGACGAGGCGCTCACCCTCCCACCACGCGATGCCGGCGCGGGCCTCCATCGGTGCGCCGCTCATGCGCACGACGTCGAGGTCGAGCCCGACGACGACCTCGCACTCGCCGAAGTCGGCGGCATCCGGCGTCTGCAGGCTCATCACGACGTTGGTGCCGTGGTCGGGAAACAGCACGACGTCGTCGGCGCTGGCCGCGGTGGGAGCGACGACGGCGGTGAGCGGCGTGTAGTCGACCAGCACTGCCTCGGCGGCGTCGACGGCCTGGGCGCGGGTGTCGGCGACGACGACCGCGATCGGCTCGCCGACGTAGCGGACGCGGTCGACGGCGAGCAACGGTCGCTCCATCGCCGGTGGGAGTCCCGGGAACGAGTGAGGGACGCGGGTCAGCGCCAGGTCGATGTCGGCGATGTCGGCGGCCGTGAACACGCCGAGAACCCCGGGCATGCCGAGAGCCGCGGTCGTATCGACGCCGGCGATGGCCGCGTGCGGGAGCTCGGAGCGCACCCACACGGCGTAGGTGGCGCCAGGGGCGGGGACGTCGGCGACGAACCGTCCCCGGCCGCGCAGGAACCGCGGGTCCTCCCGGCGTTGGACGGCGTTGCCGAGCACGCTCACTGGTGCACCATCTCTCCGCGGACGAGGTCCTCCGATGTTCGTGCCTGGTGCACCAGTGAGCCTCCGGCGCCGCAATGCTGATTCGCTCGCCCGAAGACCCGTTCGCTCATTGGATCGACTCCTCACGCATGACCCGACGTAGCCAAGCAGACGCTTGGTGAACTGTCAACCATGAACCAAGCAAATGCTTGTTGCGTTTCTTTGCTCGAGATGTCATGATGCGGAGAGACGACACGGGCTGGCCGTCGCGGTGCAGCCCGACCCACGACCGAAGGAGCAACCATGGTCGCCACTCATCCCTCGAAGCCCAGCGTCAACCACCTCGTGCTGCAGGTCCGCGACATCGAGGCCTCGCACCGCTTCTACACCGACGTGCTCGGCTTCGAGCAGTGCGGCAAGTTGCACACCCCGGTCGCGCCCGATGCGGACATGCGCTTCTACCGCGGCCACGCCGACCACCACCACGACCTCGCCCTGATCCAGATTCCCAACCCCGAGTCGGCGCCGCCCGTGCCGAAGTGGGACATGTTCACCGACCGGCCCGGGCTCGCCCATGTGGCCCTGGCGTACGGGACGCGCGAGGAGTGGCTGAACCAGCTCGCCCACATGCAGGCGATCGGCGTCGAGCCGGCCATCCGGGGCAACCACGGGATGACCCACAGCGCCTACGTCGTCGATCCCGACGGCCATGGCATCGAGGTGCTGTACGAGCTGCCGTCGGAGGTCTGGGAGGGCGACGTCGACGCCGCGCTCAGCCACTTCGTGCCGCTGCCCACCTCCGGTCCCGAGGCTCTCCAGGACGACACGAACTACGTCCGCTTCGGCGCCAACGCCTGACCCGCTCACGATCGAAACCACAGGAGTACCGAACATGGCTGCGCGCACCGGCCAGGACTATCTGAGCGGCCTGAAAGCCACCAACCGCGAGATCTGGCTCGGCGGCGAGCGAATCGAGAGCGTCAGCGAGCATCCGATGCTCAAGGCCGGCGCCGAGGCGATCGCCTCCTACTACGACCTGCAGCACCGTCACCCCGACGTGCTGCTGTTCCCTGATCCCGAGACGGGTGAGGACATCAACATCAGCAACATCCAGCCGCGCTCGAAGGAGGACCTCGAGCGCCGGGCCAAGGGGTTCACGCTGATCTCCGAGCTCAGCATGGGCGTGATGGGTCGCACGCCGGACTACATGAACGTCACGTTCGCCGGCTTCGCCGACGACGAGCGCCGCTGGGCCGGCCCCGACGGCACCAACGCCGGGGGCTACGAGAACCTCGTCAAGTTCCAGAAGCGGCTGCGCCGCGACGACCTGGCGTTGACGCACACGATCGTGCACCCCAACGTCGACAAGCAGAAGGACTCGGTGTTCAAGGACAACCCGGTGCCGCTGCACAAGGTGGGGGAGACCTCGGACTCGATCATCGTGCGCGGCTCCCGGCTGCTCGCCACGCTGGCGCCGTACGCCGACGAGCAGGCCGTGTACCCGGGGCCTCCGCTGCCATCAGACGCGCCGCCCGAGTACGCCGTGTCGTTCACCATCCCGATGGACGCCGAGGGCCTCGTGTTCCTGTGCCGCGACAGCGGCATGCGGCCCGACGTCAACCCCGTCGACGCCCCGTTCTCCACCCGCTTCGACGAGCAGGACGCGCTGTGCCTGTTCGACGACGTGCACGTGCCGAAGGAGAACGTCTGGATCGACGGCAACCTGCAACGGTACAACGAGGTGATGATGCCCAGCTCGTGGTGGCCGAACATCATGCAGCAGACCACGATCCGGGCGCTGACCAAGCTCGAGTTCGCCTATGGCCTCGCCGTCAAGATGGCCGAGGCGGTCAACGACGTCTCCGAGCGCACGATGGAGATGCTCGGCGAGCTGATGGGCTACGCCGAGCTGACGCGCAGTTCGCTGATCGCGTCGGTTGCCGAGGCCAAGACGTGGGAGGGCGGCGGCGTGTACCCCGACGCCCGGGCGATGCACCCGATCCGCTCGATCATGCCCGAGTGGATGGCGCGGGTGAACGAGATCCTCAAGGTGATCGGCAGCCACAACCTGCTCGCCGCCGCCAGCCGCGGCCAGCTCGACGATCCCAGGATCAACGCGCTGATGAACGAGCTGCAGCCGGGCGCGAACGGCATGAGCGCCGAGGAGCGCTCGGCCGTATACCGCACGGCCTGGGACTTCGTCGGTTCACTGCTCGGGTCGCGCAACGAGCTGTACGAGCGCAACTACCTGGCGTCGACGAAGACGAACCGCATCGCCTCCAACCTCTTCTACTCGCAGTACAACCGTGCCCGCGGCGAGGAGCTGCTGCAGAAGCTGCTCGCCGACGCCCGCAGCCGGGCCTGAGTCCTCGGGCTTCGCCGACCGGCGAAGCCGGATCGGCTGCGCCTGCGAGCTCTCCGCCGACCCTTCGGATCGGCGCTCGCCCAACCTCCTCTTGGGCTTCGCCGACCGGCGGAGCCGGATCGGCTGCGCCTCCGAGCTCGCCGCCGACCCTTCGGATCGGCGCTCGCCCAACCTCCTCTTGGGCTTCGCCGACCGGCGGAGCCGGATCGGCTGCGCCTCCGAGCTCGCCGCCGACCCTTCGGATCGGCGCTCGCCCAACCTCGACGAAGTTGTCGGGTGTCGTTCAGACCCCTGCAGCCGGCACGGCGCAGGCGCCGAGCTCGGTGATGGCGGCGACGGAACGGTCGAGCATCGCGTCCGTCGTCCGCTGGCCGAGGGCTGGCAGGTCGTCGTAGGTGCCGAACAGCGTCGCCGGGGGTGGCGATGCGCCGGGCCAGGCGAGGCCCGATCTGCTCCCACCGGTCGCCGATGGCGACGAGCTCGGGCGGCAGCCGTTCGCCGGCCCGCCCACGGCAGGTGGGCCACGACGTGACGAACGTCGTCACCAGGTCGGCGATGTGGGCCGGCGAGTCGATCGAGACGACGGCGTCGGGCAGCTCGTCGGCGCGGCCCCACCACGACGCGTGCAGCGCGCCCAACGACTCGACGACCGCCAGCGCGTCGTGCCACCCGCACCCATCGATCTGGGCGACGGCCCGCTTCGCTCCGACGTCCTCGAACACGAGCATGAACTCTCCCGTCGCGGCGTTGTAGGCCTGGGCGTAGCAGCTCGGGACCCGCACGGGTGTCTGCTCGGCCAACTCGGAGTAGAAGGCGAGCTCCCGGGCGTAGAAGCCGAAGCGATCGGCGATCTGGCGGCGGAACGGCTCCAGGCACGGGAGCTTCACCACCAGGCTGGTGGGGGCACGGGGCGGTGTCGGCTGCTGGTACTCGAGGCTGAGGCGGAACACCTCGCTCATCATCGACTCGCCGACGCCGAGCGACGACGGCTGCACCGAGAGCACCCGGCCTCGCGCGAAGGCGCCCGAAGCGCGCAACATCGCTGTGACTCGCTCGGGTGTCAGCGCGTGCCGGCCTGTGCTCGCGTCCTGCACGCGTCAGCGCCGCGGGCGTCGTCGCTTGGCGCCGATGCCGCCGAGGTAGAAGTCGGCGAGCTGGTCGCCCACGTACGTGGGGTCGGACGTGCCGAGCGGCGGGAACCAGCGGATCGAAGCGAGCACGGCATCCCACATCGCCCGTACGACGAGGTCGGCGTCGAGGTCGGCTCGGAATTCGCCGCTGGCCATCCCGCTCTCCACGACGTCGAGCCAGATGAGTCGATTCGTTTGGCGCGCCGCCTCGCTCTCCGCCAGCGCCGGCGACTCGCGGATGTACTGCGCGTCGTTGCGCACGATGCGGGCGACGTCGGGATGCTCGGCGACCCAGCCGACGGCGTAGCGCACGCAATCGCGCAGTGCGTCGGTGCTCGTGGCGGCGGCGTCGATGATGGCGCGATACGTCGTCGCCCCGGAGCCGCCCTCGCCGATGATCTCCTTGACCATCTCCTCCTTCGAGGTGAAGTGGTGGTACAGGCTCCCTGACAGGATCCCCGCTTCCTGGGCGATGTCGCGCACCGTCGCCGAGGCGATGCCCTTCTGGGCGAACACGCGGGCGGCGATGCGCAGCAGCTCGTCGCGCCGGGACTCGCCGTTGCGGGAACGGCGAGCGCGACTGCTTGTGGTCGTGGTCGGCGGCACGGTTCAGCGGGGCGTCAGGGGGAACGACACGAAGCGGGACTCGGTGAAGAACTCCCGGCTGCGCCCGCCACCCTCGCGTCCGACGCCGCTCAGCTTGATCCCGCCGAAGGGTTGGCGCAGATCGCGCTCGAACCACACGTTGATCCAGATCATGCCGGCCTGCAGACGGTGGCTGACGTAGTGCGCGGTCGTCTGCGACTCCGTCCAGATGTATCCGGCGAGGCCGTAGACCGAGTCGTTGGCGATCGCCAAGGCGGTGTCGCGGTCGTCGAAGGGCACGACGACGGCGACCGGACCGAAGATCTCCTCCTGGCAGACCCGAGCGTCCGGCGCGACGTCGACGATAGCCGTAGGGGCGACGAAGTAGCCGGTGTCGAGCCCGTCGGGCCGTCCGCCGCCGAACAGCACGCGGCCTTCGCGGTTGGCGATGTCGAGGTAGTTCGTGACCCGCTCGTACTGGCCCTTCGAGACCAGAGGTCCCAACCGGGTGCTCGGGTCGAACGGGTCGCCGGCCTTCCACTTTGCCGCCTCGGCCTCGAAGCGGGCGAGGAACTCGTCGTAGATCGGGCGCTCGACGAGGATGCGGGAGCCGGCGATGCAGTTCTGGCCAGCGTTGGCGAAGATGCCCAGGGCGGCATGGGGGATCGCCCGATCGAGGTCGGCGTCGGCGAACACGATGTTGGCCGACTTGCCGCCGAGCTCGAAGGAGGTGCGCTTGAGGTCAGGGGCGACACGCGTGGCGATGTCGCGCGCGGTTGCCGGTGAGCCGGTGAACGACACGCCGATCACGTCGGGGTGCTCGACGAGCGGGACGCCGGCCTCCTTCCCGAACCCGAGGACCATGTTGTAGACGCCCTCGGGCAGGCCGGCCTCCTGGAAGATCTCGCACAACACCTGGATCGACAGCGGTGACAGCTCGGAGGGCTTGTGCACGGCCGAGTTGCCGTAGGCCAGGCACGGCGCCATCTTCCACGTCGAGAGCATGAACGGTCCGTTCCACGGTGTGATCAGCCCGAAGACCCCGGCGGCGTCGGCGATCGTGTACGTGAGCAGGTTGTCATCACGGTTGAACGATTCGTTCCCGGCCAGTTCCTGCTCCTCGGCGAAGAACCTGAAGTTCCAGGCTGAGCGTTCGGCCATCGGGTGCACCGGGCCGTGGCTCGGCCCGACCGGTGCGCCCATCTCCAACGCCTGCAGGGCGACGATGTCCTCGCTGCGGGCCTCGATCAGGTCGGCGACCTTGAACAGCACTTGGCGGCGGAAGCTCGTCTTGGCCCGTGACCACGCGCCGTCGTCGAACGTCGCCTTGGCCGTGGCGACAGCACGCCTGACATCGGGCTCGTCGCCCTTGGCGACCTTCACCGTATGTTGCTCGGTGGCCGGGTTGATGTGGGCGAACCACTCACCGGAGACGGGGTCGACGAACTCGCCCCCGATGAAGTGCCGCGCCGGTGCGGGTGTGGGCATCGTCATTGGTAGTCAGGGGCGCGGTGCCGTTGCCGGCCCGGTTCCCCTTTCCCCTTTCAATCCGTACGTGCGGTCTTCCTCTCAACGACGAACCGGGGCCTGCTACCGGGCTCTCCGGCGACTACCCGGACGGGACTCACACCCGCTGGCATCGTCCAGCTTCCAGGACGCAACATCGCCGCAGTGTAACGCATTGCGGCCCCTAGAGCGAGCGCTTGGTTGGGGCAAGCCGCCTCACAGGCCGGGTACGGCTACCTCTCCGTCGACGGCCAGCACGGCCTGTCACGCGCTCCGTGATGCCCCACCGACCCGTGCGGTGTCGAGCGTGAGGTGGGTTCCGGTTGCATCATGGAAGGCCGTCACGCTGCGAACCGAAGAGCGGAGCCGACATGGTCCCATACCAGCGACCAATCGCCTTCTGGAAGCAACAATGTGTCGGAATTCCCGTGGTGGATCGGGTTCGAGCCCGAGAAACTGCTGGGGGAGTCCCCCTCCGACACGATTCGCCGGGAAAGCCCTGCTCAGGTCATGTGGATAAGTTCGACACGACCTGAATCCCCACGGTTCCGACCACAGCCGGCGTCGGCGACCGCCGAGCGGTTGCTTCGCGCCGCCGGTCACGACAGAGGTCATCGATTCCCGGTCCGTCGCGACGCAGTCGGACATGGCGCAGTGGCCCGCGAGGCGCACCTGTTCGCAACACACTCGGTCTGCCCGTAACCCTGGCGCCCGGCCTTGGTGAATGGCGCCGCCGGTGTCGTCGTCAATGGACGGCCGTTTCCATGATGGGCTTCACCGTTGCCAACGACAGGATCTTCGAGATCGACGTGATCGCCGACCCGACCGCCTGCGCCGGATCGCCGGTGCTTCCCTCGGGAGATCGCCTCAACGGAAGCCATCACATGTCCCGAAGCGTCGCGTAGGCGGCACGGATGTCGGCCGCCGCCGTCGATCCGGGCCCGGGATCGATGAGGTCGCCATCACCCAGCTTCCATCGGTCGGCCACCTCGGCCGGCTCGCCGCCAGTGGCGACGGCGGCGGCCTGCACGCACGCGCCCGTGGCGACCTGCTCGTCGCCGCGGGGCACGAGAATGGCCCGCCCGCTGAGGTCGGCGAGCACCTGGCGATACGCGCGCGAGCGGGCCCCGCCGCCGACCAGGATCAGGCGTCCGTCGGCGGGTGCGAAGGCGCGCGAGGGCGTCGAACCCGTCGAGGAGCCCGCACACGACACCCTCGACCGCCGCACGGGCGAGCTGCTCCCGGCTGACGTCGCTGCGAATCCCGGAGAGAACGCCGGTCGCTTCGGGCCGGTCGGCGTGCGCTCACCGTCGAGGTACGGGAGGAGGACGAGCCCGCCGGCGCCCGGCGCGGCTGCCAGGGCGAGCTCGTCGAACGCCTCGTGGTCGACGCCGAGCAGCCGGCGTACGGCGTCGGTGACCTTCGTCGCGTTGAGCGTGCACACCAGCGGGAGGTGGCGGCCGGTCGCATCGCGAACCCGGCGACGATGCCAGACGGGTCGGCGGTCGGCTGCGTCGCTGACCGAGTACACGGTGCCCGACGTGCCGATCGACACTGCCACGTCGCCGGAGCGCAGCCCGACCCCCAGCGCCCCCGCCATGTTGTCGCCGGTGCCCGGAGCCGACGACGCCGTTCCGCCACTCGCCGGCGACCTCGCCTGGGCCGAGCACGACCGGCACGGCCGCTGACCAGTCCCGCTCGGCGTCGACGATGGCGAGCAGGTCGTAGCGGTAGCTGCCACTGGCCGACGACCAGTAGCCGGTGCCGGACGCGTCGCCCCGGTCGGTGACGAGCCGTCCGATCAGCTTGAACGTGAGCCAGTCGTGCGGCAGGACGACGTGGCGCGAGCCGCTGCCACGCCTCGAGGTTCGTGACGATGGAGCCACGAGAGCTTGGTGATCGTGAAGCTGGCGAGCGGCACCAGGCCGCATGCCTCGGCCCACGCCTGCCGGCCGCCGGGGAGCTGGCCGATCAGCCACGCCGCGTCCGGCGCCGACTCGGTGTCGTTCCACAGCTTGGCGGGCCGGATGACCTCGCGGTGCTCGTCGAGCGACCACCATCCCATGCTGCTGCCCGGCCACGCTGATCGCCGCGACCGCCGGCTCGCCGGCTTGCCGCCACGCCGACTCGAACGCCGTCCACCACGCCACCGGCGGCTGCTCCGAGCGCGGCGGCTGCGTCGGCGGATGCGGTGACGAGCCGCGGCCGACGACCCGCCCGCTGTCGAGCTCGCGGACCTCGACCTTGGTCGCCGTGGTGGAGGAGTCGACGCCGGCGACGAGCGTCGATCACGCGGTCAGCGACGCGGGCGACGTGGCGGGCGACGAGGTTCTCGAGCCGTTCCTGCCCGCCCGACACCCGCGCCGGCTCACCGCGGTCGAAGGCCCGCTCGTGCAGCGTCGACAGCGTGCTGGTCCCGTCGAGGATCGACCGTCCGAGGTCGCCGTCCCAGCCGGCGTAGCGGGCGTCGCGGTTGGCGTCGAGCTCGTCCCGACACCGCCGCGGCGACGAGCAGCGCCCGCGCCATCGTGTCCATCCCGCCGATGTGGCCGTGGAACAGGTCGGTCCGGTCGATCGACTGTCGGCGCAGCTTCGCGTCGAAGTTGAAGCCGCCGGTGCGTGAACCCGCCGGCGCGCAGGATCTCGAGCATCGCCGAGCATCATCTGCTCGACCGAGACGGGGAAGCGATCGACGTCCCAGCCGAGCCGATCGTCACCGGCGTTGGCGTCGACCGACCCGAAGATGCCCGCGGCGACGGCAGCGGCGACCTCGTGGGCGAACTCGTGGCCGGACAACGTGGCGTGGTTGACCTCGATGTTGACCTTGATCTCGTCGACGAGGTCGTAGCGCTGCAGGAACGCGTGCACCGCGGCGACGTCGAAGTCGTACTGGTGCTTGGTCGGCTCGAACGGCTTGGGCTCGATCAGGATCGTGCCGGCGAACCCGATGCGGTACTTGTGCTCGACGACCATCGACAGGAAGCGGGCGAGTTGGTCGAGCTCGCGCCGCAGGTCGGTGTTGAGCAGGGTGTCGTAGCCCTCGCGCCCACCCCACAGCACGTAGTTGTGGCCGCCCAGACGATGGGTGGCTTCGAGGCAATGAGCCACCTGGGCGGCGGCGTAGGCGAAGACCTCGGGGTCGGGGTTGGTGGCGGCCCCGGCCTGGTAACGCGGGTTGGAGAACAGGTTGGCCGTTCCCCACAACAGTTGCGATGCCGGTGCGCTCCTGGTGCTCGCCGGCGCGGTCGGCCATCTCGTCGAGCATCGCCGCCGACTCCTTGAACGATCGCGCCCTCCGGCGCGATGTCGCGGTCGTGGAAGCAGTAGAAGGGCACCCCGAGCTTGGCGAAGAACTCGAAGGCGGCATCCATCTTCTGCCGGGCCGCCTCGAGTGGGTCGGCCGTCGGGGCAAACGTCGGATGCCAGGGGCGGTCGAGCGTCCCGGTGCCGAAGATGTCGAAGCCGTCCCAGTTGAAGGAGTGCCAGTAGCAGACGGCAAACCGGAGGTGGTCCTCCATCCGCCGCCCGGCGACGACGCGGTCGGCGTCGTACGACGTGGAATGCCAGCGGGTTGTCGCTGTCGGGGCCCTCGTACGGGATCCGCTCGCTGACCTCGGTGAAGAACTCGGCCATCTACTCCTCCTTGTCACTGCCTCCGGTCAGCCGTCGAACCCGGCCGACCCGCGGTCGGACACCTCTCCCCGCTGTGTGCCATCATGATTATCGCGATGACCTCGCCGCGGTGACACCGTCCTCGTCGACGTTCCAGGCGACCGCCCTCGAGCACGACGCTGGTCCGCGCGGCTCGATGACGCGGTGCAACTGGGCTGGTCCGGGCCGGACGATCACCTCGGCCTGGCGCGCTGCCCACCCGAGTACCGACTGTGGGCCACGCGGGCCTTCGGTGGCTGCTTCAGCCAATCACATCGTTCCGGCTCGCCTGCGTCGGCCAGGGGTGCTCAGCCGCGTTGCTGCGATCGACGTGACGAACGCTTGGCCTCGAGAACTGATCGCATGGCCCCGCCACCGACGCCGCTCGCTGGAGCATCAGACACCGGTGCCCACGCCCCAGCGCGGCGGCGCCGGCTTTAGCATGCCGGCGACCGACGAAGCCGCTGCGGGGAAGATGTGAACAGCCGAACGCTCACGGTCGGCAGGAGTGCCTATCTCCTGACGCTGCCGAGCATCCGTGATCCGCGGTTGCACGTCGCAGCGGTGATCGTCATGATCCACGTCCTGGGGCAGGTCGACCTGCGTTTCCGGGTGAGCGTGCCGCAGATCCTCGCCGCCATCCTGACGTGCGCCATCATCGACGTGGCCCTGACGTTCCGCGCGACCCGGTCGTTCGTGTGGCCGGCGAGCGCCATGCTGACCGGGAGCGGTGTCGCGCTCATTCTCCGCGTGCCGGGCACGCCTGCGGACGACCACTGGAGCACGCATGCCTGGTATGTGTTCGCCGGCGTCGCGGCGTTCTCCCTGTCGACCAAGTACTTCATCAGGTACCGCGGCTCTCACCTGCTCAACCCGTCGAACATCGGGCTCGTCATCGTGTTCGTCGTGTTCGGCAGCACTCGAGTCGAACCGCTCGATTTCTGGTGGGCGCCGCTCGGCACCGGGATGATCATTGCCTACGCCGTCATCCTCACCGGCGGACTCTTGATCACCGCCCGCTTGGGCCTTCTCGCCGCCGCGGCAACCTTCTGGATCACCCTCGCTGCAGGGATGGGCGTGCTCGCCGCGTCCGGTCATTGCATGGTCGCCCGCTGGGCATTCGCACCGGTCTGCGGCTTCGACTTCTGGCGGGTCATCGTCACCTCTCCCGAGGTCCTGGTCTTCCTGTTCTTCATGATCACGGACCCGCGGACCGTGCCGTCCGGGCGCCTCGCCCGCGTCGTGTTCGGCTTCCTCGTCGCCGTTGCGAGCACGCTCCTGATTGCTCCGCAGACGAACGAGTTCGGGACCAAGGTCGCCCTTCTCGGTGGCCTGGCCATCGTGTGCGTGTGTCGCCCGATCCTGGACCGATTGCTTCCCGAAGCCCCAGCGACGCGGGGCGAGCTTCTCCGGCTGATGACCGGCCGCAGAGTAGGCGCCGCCATTCCACGGATGGGACTCGTTCTCGCGGCCGCCACCATGATGGGGGTCGCAGTCGTCGCCGCCGGAGCTCCGGCTCGCGGTTTCGTCGTTCCGGCGGCCGCTGACGTGTTGGGCCGAGTGCCTCACGACGTCGACCCGGCCACCTTCCCGTCGATCTCTGTCGAACAAGATGTCTTGGACTGGAACCACGAGATCAGTGGGCCGGGAGCCCGGGAGATCGTCTTGACCCTCGCCGAGAACCTCCAGCTCGAGAACCAGGCGCTGCTCCGCGCTGACCCGACGATTCTCCAGGCCGTCGACCACGGCGACCGGCTCGACGAGATGCGGGATCGGCTCCGGAAGGACACGGCGAGTGGCACGACCGTCGTCGAGCGATTCCAGATCGACAACGTGAACGTCACTCTCCTTGTGCCCTTCGGCAAGCAGACCGGCCTGAGTCTCGGCCTCGAATCGCGAGGAACGGTCGCCACCGAGACCTACGACGATGGCGGGCACCTGCGAGCACAAACGTCAGCGCCGTTCGCCAAGACGTTCGTCATGCGCCGGGCCACGGGCGCACGTTGGCTCAACGTCGCCGCGCTGCCGTTGAGCGCAAGCGGCTGAAAGCAGCGCGCGTGGTGCCCGGAATCAGGCGGCGACCGTCATGGCGCGTCGGGACGCAGGAGGAACGGCGCCAGGTGGCCGGCGAGGTTCGCCGTGGCAACACGCCGGTATGGAGCTCGATGCCGAGCGCGTCGGACATGAACCGACGCCGCGCCCGGATGCGCTCGCACGCTTCCGGGAAGACTGCCGCGAGCTCGGCGCGCAGCGTCTCGTCGAGGTGTAGCTGGTGGCCGGGTTCAACCGGACACCGAAGGGGTCGTCCGGGTGGCGCTCGACGATCCGGTGGAGCTCGCCGGCATCCACCACGACGAAGCCGGCCCGGCAGTTCAGCGCGCCCGATATGCCAGCGTCGTCCGCACGATCCGTCGGTACACACGGCACATTGTGCGCCCGGATCGCCGCGTGCGCCGTTCCGCAGGCGTCATTGCGGTGAGCCAGCGGCTCAGTCGGCGAACACGGCTCGGCTGTGCTCAATGAAGAACGTATGGTCGTGGCCCTTGTTGGGATCGGTGGCGTTGTACTTCGCGGTCTGTGGCGATCCGTCAGGTAGGTGTTCGTCGGAGTAGATCGCACCGACCGGGCAGACGTCAGGCTGGTAGCAGGCGGTGCACGACGTGCATTCGTCCAGGTTCACATACAGAATGCTGTCGCCGAAGATGGCGATCGCGTCTGGGTTCGGGATGTGCGTCGTCTCAACGACCCCGCTGCCGGCCTCGACCTCAGAGAACAACACGTTCTCCTGGGGATCGAACTCGTAGATGCACTGGACGGGGCAGACATTGACGCAAGCACGGTCCTTCACATCGATGCAGGCCTCGGTGATGATCGCCAGTCCGGCCACGATTCCACCCTCCTCATCGTTGTGGGCGTCACCCTTTGGCACGCCCGTCGTTCCAGCGAGAGTGATACCACCGGACCGACTACAGATTCGACCGCCGCTGGTTGAAGGACTAGGCGCTGGGACGCCGAGCAGCCATTGCGTGGACATTGTGTCCGTGCGATAGCGACGCGGTTGCCGGGCGCCCTTGAGGCATGACGGCAATCGGGCGCTCGGAGCCCTCGTACCCCTGATACGAGGTCACGAACTCGCCCTCACATCAGCTGCCGAAGCAGCGGTTCATTCGCCTCGACGACAACCTCCGCCATCTCTACGTCAGGCCGCTCGGAGCCAGCCATCGCGCCGTCCGGCACCAGCAACGCCAGTTGCTGGTGGTCGAGCGCGCCCAGTCGCAGCAGCCGCTCGAACACCGACAAGACGTGAGCAATGAGGCGGGCCTCATCCTCGGCGAGCACCACGACACGGTTGACGTCATCCATTGCGCCTCATCGTCGCACGAACGATCAGTGTGAGCCCGGCTGCACACCCGTCAGGACGCGGCGCACCCCGTGCGAGGCTGGCACGCCGCGCATTCGACAGCGGCGAGCTGGAGGATCTCGTTGATGACCCGCAGGCCGTCCGCAATGTCGATCAGGAGGTCGGCGCGTTCTCCACGAGATCGGCCTCCGCCGTCCGTCGGAGCTCGTCGACCAGGAATGCCGGGGCCTCGCTGACGCCACGCCACGACGCCGACCCGGCTGCCACGGCCGATCCCCTCGTCTCGCAGGATCAAGCGCAGCGGCGCGGAGGCGTCACGAGGTTGGCCCGGGAGGCTCAGGTCCTGGAACGTCACGGGCCGCATCTGCACGGACGCGACCGCTGCCATGCCGGCCCGCACTCGTTGCCCACGAGGACGGCCGGATCGCCCGACGTCCCGACGACGAGCACCGCCTCTCGAACCGAGGATCGAACCCGCTGAGGTGGGCGAGGTTGGCGCTGTGCATCCGGTCGGCCCACACGACGAGGTGGTCAGAGCCGCGTACGGCCATTGCCGCTCGGAGGCGCCGCAGGCGCTCGGTGAAGATGATCGGCGGCACGAGGGGCTCAGGACCCGGCATTCCGAAATCGGGCAACTCAATCTCGGCGACACGTGCTTGGCGTCGGCCTCGTCACCATGTCCTCACCCCGTCGGTTCCCACGGCCGCGGTGCCGTGTCCCCCCGCACGATCGTCACTCGCTTGTCGGCGGGCACCGTCATCCACGGTCCAACCGTGCCATCGGGCCACCGCACGCGCATCTCGGCGTGGCTCGCCGAGCCGACGCCGACGTGGAGCCAGCCGAGCTCCCCGCTGGCATGCCCGCCGCCAACGGTGAGCTCACGCGTGCTGGAATGGTCGCCCGCGCGCACGTCGAGCCACGCGCCAACGGCGTCGACGTTCGGAGCCGGCTGCTTGAGCCGGACGTCGATCCAACGGCCCATCGCCGCTGGGCTGCCCGCAGCCCCGCGGCCGACGTTGCGCCACAGCGTGGCGTTCGCCTCACGATGGACGATGACGAGGTCGGGCAAGCCGTCGCGGTTGAGGTCGACGACCGCCGCGCCCCGAGCCCGCTGGTAATCGACGATCCCGGCCGCCTGGGCTCCCTCGACAAACGAGCCATCGGCTCGGCCGATGAAGAGATTGCTCGGATCGCGGCTCGCCTGGTCGAGTTCGGCGTCCACGTTGCCTTTCGTGACCAGCAGATCGGCCAGACCGTCGTTGTTCACGTCGGCGAACTCCGGATGCCAGGCCGTGGACGGCAGAACGTCATCGCCGACGAACGGCCGTTGCGCCGTCACGCCTCGCTTGAGCGCGATGTCACGGTAGTCGGGCCGTGATGGGCCATTCGCGAGCGTCTGCAGCTTGTTGTCGCCCTGGCTCGTGAGGAACACCTCGGGGAGTTCGTCGCCCGTGATGTCCTCGCTGGCGATGCCCATGCCCCAGATCTGCAACGGCCGCCAGCCGTCGGCCTCGGTGTACGCCGTTGGCGACTCGCCGAGTGCGATACGCCAGAGCTGCTCCTCGCCGTCGGTGTAGTAGTGGCGGTCGTTCGAGACGCGGAGGTCGCGCCGCCCGGAGTGGCTCCAGTCGCTGAACAGCATCGACAGGGTGCAATAGCCGGGAGAGAGCGCGACCGGGGCCGCGTAGCGGGAGCCCGACGCATCAGGCCGCACGAGCCAGCTCACGTCGCAACGATCCTCGCCGGGCACGAGATACCGGCCGAAGGCGAGGGTCGGCAGCGCGTTCGCGCCTTCCCACGTGGCGCTGAAGGCGGTCGTCCAGCCCGGCGGGAGATCGATCCCGAACAGCTGACCGCCCGCTTCGAACCGGCAGCCGCCGAGGCCATGCAGCACGACGTCACCTCCGTGACGGAGGACCACGAGGTCGACGCGCCCGTCGCCGTCGATATCGAGCGGGTACGCACCGGTGACCGCGGTGAGGTCAGTGACGGGTGACGGGATTCGTGACAGGCGAAGGGCGCCCCCGATCGGACTGTCGTTGTGGTAGAGCGCCGCCGGGTCGCTCCCGCCGGCGAGGAAGAGGTCCTCACGCCCGTCGTCGTCGCAGTCAAGGGCCGCCACGCCGCCGCCGACGAAGTACTCGAAGCCGCCGGTGTAGCGGTGGTCGACGCCGGAAACCGATGTGTCGTCGACGAAGCGGGGGGCAGCCGCGGGGCCGGTGCTGCCGCACGCGGGGGCGATGATGAGGACCAACCCGATCGGGGTGCCGAGCACCAGCCATCCGGGTCGCCGACGTCGCCGACGGGATGTCCGCACCACGCTGACGAGCTCGTGGGACACGGACCGGATTGAACCACAGCCGGCTTGGCCCGAGGGATCAGAGGGTGCCGGTTATAGTCCAATCCGCCTGCACGTCTGTGAACCTTTGCGGGCTTTCACGAACAGGGGGAACCTGAATGCGAGTTGGACGGGTTGCGGTAGTCGCTGGCATATTGGCGATGAGTCTCGCCGCGTGCGGGGACGACGACAGCGGCGGTGGCGCGACGGCCACGACGACGGGGGGCGCGACAACCACGGCCAGCGGCGGTGCGACAACCACGGCCGGCGGCGGTGCGGCGACGACAGCGGGCGGCGGTGCGAGCGGCTGCACCATCGGCGTGTCGTGGAACAACTACCAGGAAGAGCGCTGGGCCAAGTGGGACGAGCCGGCGATCAAGGCGGCCATCGAGGCGGGCGGCGGGAAGTACATCTCCAATGACGCCAAGTCGTCGGCGGAGACGCAGGCCAGCAACGTCGAGAACCTGATCTCGCAGGGCGCCAAGGTGCTGATCGTCCTCGCCCAGGACGGCACGGCCATCAAGCCCTCCGTGGCCGCCGCGGTCGCGAACGGCGTTCCCGTGATCGCCTACGACCGCCTGATCGAGGATCCGAAGGCCCTGTACATCACCTTCGACAACGTCGAGGTGGGACGCATGGAGGCCCGGGAGGTGTTCAAGGCCGTGCCGAAGGGCAACTACGTGATCATCAAGGGCAACAAGGCCGATGCCAACGCCGACTTCCTGCGCGGCGGCTACGAAGAAGTCATCGGTGCGGCGGTCAAGTCCGGCGACATCAAGATCGTCGGTGAGACCTACACCGACAACTGGGACCCCTCGAAAGCCCAGACCGAAATGGAGCAGTTCCTGACGGCCAACGACAACAAGGTGGACGCGGTCTTGGCCGAGAACGACGGCATGGCGGGCGGCGTGGTGGCGGCGCTCCAGGCGCAGGGCCTCGCTGGCAAGGTCCCGGTCTCCGGTCAGGACGGCGACCAGCCCGCGCTCAATCGCATCGCGCTCGGTACCCAGACCGTCGACGTGTGGAAAGACGCCCGATTGCTCGGCAAGAGCGCCGGCGAGGCGGCCGTCCAGCTTTGCCAGAGCGCCGACGCGTCGAAGGTGACGGGCACCAAGCCCTTCACGACACCCGGTGGGGTCCAGGTCTCGTCAATCCTGCTCACCCCGCAGCCGATCACGAAGGACTCCCTGAACGTCGTGCTCGATGCTGGATGGACCACGAAGGACAACGTGTGCAAGGGCGTCGCGGCCGGGTCGGTGCCCGTCTGCTGACCCTGCCCGTCGAGCACTCGCGCGCGTGCCCCTCGCCCGAGAACTCAGGCGGGGGCACGCTCGACTTGACGCACGGACCAGGAGGGTCTGATGGCGACGGTGGAGACACCGAGGGACAGGTCCGCGGTGATGAGCACGACACCTCAGCACGGGAGGTCGTGGCGTTCGGTGCTGTCGTCGACCGAGATCGACACGCGCCTGGCGGGTCTGGTCATGGCCCTCGCTGCGATCTGGATCACGTTCAACATCCTCTCGGGCGGTGATTTCCTCACCGCCCGCAACCTCTGGAACCTGTCGGTCCAGAGCACCTCGATCGCGGTCATGGCCACCGGGATGGTGCTCATCATCGTGTCCCGGAACATCGATCTGTCCGTCGGGTCGCTGCTCGGCTTCATCGGCTACGCCATGGCGCTGGTCCAGACGGACGGGATCTTCTCCTTCTTCGGCCTCAACGTGACCGTCCACGGCCTCACGGACAAGACGTACGTGTGGATCGTCGCGCTCGCCTTTGGCCTCCTGCTGGGCGCACTCGTCGGCGCCTCCCAGGGCTTCATCGTGGCCTACGTCGGCGTGCCCGCCTTCATCGTCACCCTAGGCGGGTTCCTCGTCTGGCGCGGCGCGATCTTCCGCATGGGGGAGAAGCAGGGCCAGACTCTGTCCCCGCTCGACTCGACGTTCCAGCTGCTCGGTGGTGGAGCAAGAGGATCACTCGGCGCATCGGGCAGCTGGCTACTCGCGCTCCTCGCCTGCGCGGGCATCGCGCTCAGCATCTACCTCGCCCGTCGTGGTCGCAAACGCTACGACCTCGCCCTACGGCCCATGTGGGCCGACATCGGACTTGGCGTAGTGGGGTGCGTGGCGGTGGTCGTTGGCATCGCGTTGGTCGCGAACCGCTACACATCGCCGGTCACCGGCAAGGCGACAGGGGTCGCCTATCCCGTCGTCATCCTCATCGGGGTGACGCTCGTGATGACCTACCTCGCCCGACGCCGTCGCTTCGGCCGCTACGTGTACGCGTACGGCGGCAACCCTGAGGCTGCCGAGCTCGGAGGCATCAACACCCGCCGGACCGTCATGCTGACATTCGTCCTGATGGGGGTGCTCTGCGCGGTAAGCGCGGCCATCCAGACGGCTCGGCTCAACGCCGCGGTCACCAACCTCGGCGTGCAGAACGAGCTCGACGTCATCGCCGCGGCGGTCATCGGCGGCACGTCGTTCGCCGGCGGCATCGGGACGATCCCGGGGGCCGCGCTGGGTGCCATCGTCATGCAGTCGTTGCGGTCGGGCATGGTGCTGCTGAAGATCGACTCGCCGTCGCAGGACATCGTCGTCGGCGTGGTGCTGGTGATGGCGGTCGCCATCGACTCGGCGCTTCGTCAAGGTCGCAGGACCGTGGCGATCGGCGCACTCGCGGCCGGCCTGGTCATCTCGGTCGTCATCATCCAGTCCGGGCGCAGCTGACGTGTGAGTGGCGACATGACCGATCTCCCGACCGCCGAAGCGCCGTCCCACGCCGAGACCACCCCGCTGGTGGAGCTGCGGGACATCCGCGTGTCGTTCGGCGGCATCCACGCCGTCGACGGCGTCACCGTCGACCTCTACCCGGGAGAGGTCGTCGGCCTCGTCGGTGGGAACGGCGCCGGGAAGTCGACGCTGATGCACACCCTCTCGGGCGCTCACCCTGCCGACTCGGGTGAGATCCGCATCAACGGACAGCACGTGGTGATCCACAATCCGCGCGACGCGCGACAGCACGGGGTCGAGGTCATCTACCAGAAGCTCGCGTTGGCAGACAACATCGACGCCGCTGGGAACGTCTTCCTGGGGCGCGAACGGCTCACTCGCACCGGATCGCTCGACGACTCGGCCATGGCGGCGGCGACGGCGAAGGTGATCCAACGGCTCAACCCCCACTTCAAGAACCTCAAGACACCGGTGCGGTCGCTGTCGGGAGGCCAGCGCCAGTCCGTGGCCATCGCCCGGGCCGTCTACTTCAACGCCAAGATTCTGATCATGGACGAGCCGACTGCGGCGCTCGGTCCCGCGGAGACGGAACAGGTCCGCGATCTGATCAAGCAGCTGAAGGCAGAGGGCATCGGCATCTTCCTCATCAGCCACGACATCCACGACGTGTTCGACCTCTCCGACCGCATCAGCGTGATGCTGATGGGTGGCCTCGTCGGGACGGTGAACAAGTCAGACGTCACGAAGGATGAAGTGCTCGCGATGATCATCGCCGGCAAGAAGCCCGGTGAGGTCTCCGCCGACGATATCGCCCAGCTCCACGGGAGCTGAGGCCAACTGAGCCGAGTCCCGTCCGGCTGGCCGGAGTTGGGCGGCGTCGCCCCGACTACACCCCGCGTGAGTCGATCGCCGCCTGGGCGTACGGCTCGATCATGATGCACTCGCCCGGGCACTCCTCGGCCGCCTCGACAGCGGAATCGATGAGCGCGTCGGGGATGCGGGCCACGCCGCGCCCACCGTCGGGTCCGTGACCCGGTCCGTCCGTGCCGTCGAACACGATCGTCGTGCCGAAGTGCTTGGCCTCCTCTTTGACGACCCACAGGCCGTCGTCGCGAGCGGTGAAGACGTCTCCACATATCTCCTCGCAGATGCCGTCGCCGGTGCAGAGGTCCTGGTCGATCCAGACCATCAGCGCAGAAGCCATGTCACGCCCTCCCGGGTGCTCGTCGTGACGAACGACGCTACGACGTGCAGTCCCGCGATCAGACGGAACGGCATCGTGGGTGATCGCGCCAGGTACATTGCAGGTGCACGTTGCTCCGGCCCTCGGCGACGCTTTCCGCGAGATAGCGGCCCGAAAGTTGGTTGTGACGTTGACTCCAGTGATCCCTTCCAGACCGGGCTCCACCGCGCCGGCGGAGCGTCCGGTGTGGTGCGACCCGAGTGCCGCCATCCCGATGCCGATCGTGGACGCCCCGGCGTCGGCCGTCGCCGGTCTGTGGCGGTCCGTCATGCCGACCGCAGACGAGGTGCGGCGGGCCCGTCGACGCTTGCACGCCAACGCCGTGCTGATCCTCTGTGTGGTCGGGACGAGCTACTGGTGCCTGGTGCTCTCGAGCTTGTCGCTGCCGTTGCGCCTCGCCGCGGCAATGGTTCTCGTCGTCGGCCTCGTCGCGGTCGGCACGTCGATCATGCACGACGCCAACCACGACTCGTTCTCGAAGCGACGCTGGGTCAACCGTGCCTTGTCGTACACCTCCGACGCGCTGGGGGCGTCCTCATGGCTCTGGCGGTTCCAGCACAACACGCTGCACCACGGAAACGCCAACGTTGTCGGGTTCGACGCCGACATCGCCCTCGCTCCGTTCGCCCGGCTCGCACCGGGGCAGCCGTGGCATCGCTGGTATCGCGCTCAGCACGTCTACATCTGGCCGCTGTACGGGTTTCTCGCCCTCAAGAACCTGCTCGTGAGCGACGTCGTGGCGCTGGTGACTGGACGTCTCGATCAGCAGCCGATCCGCCAGCGCGTGCGTCCGAGGGTGGTCGCCCAGATCGTCGGCGGCAAGGTCGTCCACCTCGGGTGGGCTGTGGTCCTCCCGTTGCTGTTCAACCCGTGGTGGGCCGTGCTCCTGTTCTACCTCGCGTGTTCATGGCTCGTCGGGTTCGTGCTCGCGATCACGTTCCAACTGGCACATTGCGTGGACATCACCACCATGTATGAGTCGACCGTGCCCAGGCGGGGCGACGACTTCGCCTCCCACCAACTGCACACCACAGCTGACATCGCCACCCCGCTGCCCGTTGTCGGAGCGCTCGTCCGATGGCTCGTCGGCGGGCTCGATCACCAGATCGAGCACCACCTCGCGCCCCGGCTGCCCCACACGATCTACCCGCTCGTGGCCGCTCGGTTCCGCCACGCCTGCCGTGACAACGGCGTGCGATACCTGCTGCACCCAGGCGTGTGGCCCGCCCTGCGCTCTCACGCCCGATGGCTACGCGCGATGAGCATCCCGACGGCATGATCCCGCTCGGTCGACCGCTCCCAGGGTGCGGTGGGGGGGCCAGTCAGGACGCTGTCTACTTCGCCGCCTGCTTCGCCTTCTTCTCGACTCGCTTCTCTTTCAGGGACTTGCCCGATTTCTTCGATTGGTGTTGGCGTGGCGACTTGTCGGCCATCTCCTGCTCCCGTCTCGTCGGCGGATCGTGGGGCCAATCCTCTCAGCTGAGGAGAGCCTCCGCGCAGCGCCAGCAGTCGGAGACGTCGCTGGTCGCACTCAGCGCTCGATGCGGTCGTCGCGCGTCCCGAGGGTGCGCTCGCCGCGTCCGAGTCGCTTGCGGCGGCCGGACCAGGTGCGCAGCCTTCCCCAGCGATCGCGTGTCGCCTGGTAGGACCGCGTGACGGTGAGGCCGGATCTCGGCAGCTCGATCTCGTCGATGGCGAACGGCCTGTCGGGGGTGAGGATGCGGCCGCGCAGCCGGGCGGCGCCGTCGGGCAGTTGGTCCCATTCACGCATCCGGGCGCGGCGCAGGACGACGGCCGGGTCGGCGGGATCGGGGCGCTCCGGGACGAGCGGCACCCACAGCGGCGGTGGGCCGTCGCCGGTCAACCGGTAGCGCCACGCCGTCGACTCGGCGTCCCGCTCGTCGTCGCCGTTCTGGCCGGCGGCGGTGCTGCCGGCCCGCCACGCGTCCATCCGCCGCCGGCGCCGGCCGTCGGCCGCTTCGTAGACGAGCTCGCCGGCCCAGCCCATGTTGGCGCGCTCGTCGCGGACGAACTCGACCAGCTCGACGGGGTCGCCCTGGGCGCCACCGACGGCGGTGTCGAGGACGAGGAGCCACGGCGCCAGCCCGGCGAGCGCCGACAGGTCGCCGGTGAGCTCGCAGAACTTCCACGGCCGCGCTGTTGGTCCGACGTCGAGGGATGCCGTCGAGGCGATGGCGTGGACGCCGCCGAAGGAGTCGATGACCTCCATCGCCGTGATCCGCTGGAGGTGCCCGGCCTTGGCGGCTACGGGCAGCATCCACCAGTCGTTCGAGTACACGGAAGCGAACTCGGCCACCACCATCCGGGCCAGGTCGGCGGGTCCGCTGCTGATCCCCCCGAAGTGGACCACCGTGTCCTCGAAGGTCCACCACCGCGGCGCCGGCATGCCTCCGTAGCGCACCGGAGCCGGGAACACCTCGCCGCCGCCGGCCTCCACCGCCGACGGCGCCAGGGCCAGGAAGGGTCGCGCCGAGACGTCGAAGGCGTGCCACTCGAGGTCACCGCCGGCGTGGTCGTCGGCCGTCAGCACCACCGCCGGCGCCCCCTCCTTGCGTGTGCCGAGGGCGAACCGGTAGGCGAGGCGTTCGTCTCGCCACATCGGCGCGTCGTCGTCACCGGTCGCGCCCGTCGGCTCGTCGAGGCGCGACTCGTACCACGTCACCCACGCCGTGACGGCCGTCTGCGTCGCGTCCCGCTCGTCGTCGGGGATGATCGGAAGTTGGTGCAATCCGGGTGCGGCAGCGTACGCGGCCGCGCCGTCGGGGGAGCGGGCGGCCAGCACCGTCGCCACCGGGCCGAGCTCGTCGGTCGGCGCGAGCGCGAACGTCGCTGCGATCGCCCGCCGGGTCGCCGCGCTGACGCCGGCGAGGCGAAGGTGACGGAGCAGCTGGACACCGGCCTCGGCGGCGAAGGCGAGCGACGAGGAACCGGCCGTGAGCTGCTCGCGCTCGACGTACACCTCGACCGGCGCCGGCGTGTCCGGCAATGGGATCGCCGTCGCCACGGTGACGACGTCGGGGTCGGCGAAGGCGTGGCTCAGCGGGATCCGCTCGAGCTCGTACCTGGCGCGGATCGGGCGGGCGGCGTCCTCACCCCGGAACTCGCCCACCTGCCACTGCCGCGCCAGCATCCACATCGCGTCGGCGACGGCCGCGCCCAGCCCCGGTTCGAGCACCGGCGCCCGGTTCGACGCCTCCAGGCGGGACCACGTGCCGTTCACGACGCCACCGCCGGGAAGCGCAACGGCTCGGGCAGGTTGGTCGCCGGGATGTAGTGCCCGAGGGGAGCGACCGAACCGGCGGCCGCCAGCTCGGGTGGACCGACGGCCCGCCGCCGCACCATCGCCAACGTCGTGCGCACGGTCGCCGCGACGCTCGTCGCCGACCACGTCGTCGCCCCTTCCGGGGGCAGGGCGAGCAGCACGGCTTGCGGGGCTTCGGCCCCCGGCGTGTCGAAGTGGAACGCCAAGCCGCTGTCCACGTCGGCAAGCGGTACGGGCTCGACCCAGTCGTCGACGACGAGGCCGGTCACCCGCGGGGTGATCGAGGTGGATCCCGCCGACGCCAGCACCACGTGCAGCGTGTTCTGGTCGGGCACCGCTTCGATGACCCAACGCGCCGCTCGATCGACGGGCAGCTGGACCAGCTGGAACTCCAGCGGTCCGGTGTCGAACACCTCGACGGCGGAGGTGACGTCGTCGAACGTGGCCAGTCCGGGCCGGGTTCGCCGCAGCCGCTGGAGCCAGCCCGGCACGGCGGTCCCCGGTTCGGGAACGGCCTCAGCTGCTCGACGTGCAGCGTCGGCGAGCACGTCGGGGCGGAGCACCTCCACGGCGTGCGGCAGCGGGAGGCGGACACCGAGGGCGATCCGGATGCGCTCGGCGGCCGTGCGCGCGGTCCCGTCGGCGAGGCGGGTCAGGCGCTGGGCAGCGACGCCGATTGCTGCCGTCGCGACCCGCTGCCAGGACTCGGGATCGTCCGTCAACGGGCGCAGCGCACCGCGCACCTGCAACCGGGCGAGCTCATCCAGAGGGGCGCCGTACGTGGCGGCGCCGCCGGCCGTCGTGCCGAGCACGGCCGCGATGTCTCTGTGCGCGGATGCCAGCCGGCCGACGATGGCGTCGGCGACGGGCGCGTCAGGATCGGGCCCGTCCGCGACGACGCTCATGTCCGGCTGATCGATGTCGAGATCAACGGCGCGCAGCGTCCGGGCGTCGGCGAGCAGGCGGCGAAGGCTGGCGGCCAGCGCGGCGAACTCGGTCATCGACACCCCGCCGGCTTCGCCCATCGTGTCGGCGAGGTCGACGTCGACGGTGTGGAGGTCACCAGTGGCTCCGACGATCTTCGCCCCGGCCAGCCGGATGCGGTGCAGCAGCGCCGAGGTGTCGCCGTCGGCGCCGACGAGGTGCATGGCGTCGAGACCTTCGACGGCCAGGTCGGCCAGGCTCACGGCGGTGCGCCGGCCGCCCCACTCGGCGGCGCCGACGACGCGGGAGCCGTCCGGCAGGACGTCGCGGACGAACCGGTCGACGGCGGGCGCCACGGCCGCCAGGACGCCGGCGGCCTTGCTCACCTGTGCCGGGTCGGCCTCGACGGGTTCGAGGACGACGCCCAGACGGTGGGTCACGGCACGGCTGCGGCGCGGGGTCAGGGCGACGTCGAGCGGAGGCGGTGCCACCTGGCCGGTGGCGACGGCGTCGAACGTCGCCGCTGCCCGGTCGAGGTTTCCCTGCACGAGCTGGTACACGGACTCGGCGGTCGTCGCGTCGACGACGGCGTCGATCGCGGCGTCGAGGTCCCGCAACGGGCCGACGATCGCGGCGACCGGACCGATCGCCGCCTCGAGCGCGTTCCCCGCCGCACCGTGGGCCCACAGCCCGGCGAGCATGAGCCCGTCGACGGGTGCCACGGCGGCCTCACCAGCCCGCCCGGTGGCGTCGAGCACGGCCCGCCGGCACGGCTCGATCCACGAATCGAGGAAGGCGTCGTGGAGCGCCCGTTCGATGCGGTGCCCCATCAGGTCGCCGAGGGACACGCCGCCGCGCACGCCGTCGAGCAGCTCGGCCGCGGTCCGCACCCGCGCCGAGGAGAGGTCGACGGCGAGGGCCGAGCTGGCCTGCGCGTCGCCGTGGGCCTTCCAGCCACTGCGGAGGATGGCGGCCGTGATGGCGTGGTTGAGCGACGGCGCCTGGATGAACCCCTCGGTCTCGCTGTCGGCACCGCGCTGGAGGTTCTCCACCCAGCCGTACCCGCCGACGTGGCAACCCTCGGCCGTCGATGCGCGCATCGCGTCCAACGCGTCGGTGGCGACGGCGGTGAACCACGCGTCGAGCCGGTAGGAGACGATCCCGAGGCTCTGACGCAACAGCATCGCGAGCTCGTCGGGATCGCGGAGGGTGAGGTTGTCGAGGGCGGTGGGCAGCGCCGGACCAGGCGTCGCGCCGGAGCGGGCCCGGTTCACCGCTTGGCGGGCGAGCTGGGCCAGCATCGGCTCGGGCAACGCGTCGTCGGTGAAACCCGGCGTGTCGAGGACCAAGTTCGTACCGCCGGCGCGCGCCTCATCGGCCAGCGCAGTGAGGTAGGCAGCCGCGGTCTGCTCGACGGGGGCGCCCGGCGCCTCGACCAGCGGCCACTCCGGGGCCCATGCGGTGGAGGTGGCGTCGAAGAGGCCGAACCCGATCGCCGGGTCGTGGACGTCGGGGAACACGGCTGACACCTCGCCGCTGCGTGACAGCAGCGGGAACAGCCGCGCTTCGTGGAGGTCGATCAGCTCGAGCAGCGAGTCGCAGATGGCGATGCAGCCGTCCCAGTCAAGGTCGATGATGATGAACGGGCCGTCGGGGAGCTCGTCGGGGACCGGCGCGTCCCTTGCTGCCACGAGTGCGTTGCGGAGCGTGTCAACCGCCTGGCGGTGGAGGAACGGGGTGGCGTAGTTCGCGACCGGATCGGCGAGCGGGCTCGCCAGCTCGACGTACTCGCCGGCGAACGGGTCCTCCGCGACGAGCTGGAGGAGGCGGGTCACCAGCGCGGCGTGGAACGTGACGAGACCCATGCTCGGCAGGATGATCCCGAAGATCAACAACCAGAGGTAGTCGGGCTCCGCCTCCTGGACGACGTCGAGACGGCGGGTCTCGAACGACCACGGATCGGGTTGGCCGGCGAGCAGCTCGACCAGGAGGCCGTCGAGGTCCTCACCGACGCGGGTGCCGACGCCGTCCATTCGGGCGACCCGGTCGACGCCGTCGTCCCACTGCCCGGTGAGCCCAGTGAGCAGCCGCAGCAGGTCGCCACGACGATCGTCGCCGAACGAGAGCGCGTCGAGGAGACGCACGGGCAGCACGCCGTAGGGCTGGTCGCGGATGCGCATCGCCGGCAGCGGCCCACCGCCGCGGACGGAGCTGACGAAGAAGTCGTGCGCGGCGTCGACGTCGATGTCTGGGAAGGCGTGATGTCCGTCCTCGCCGGCGAGCAGCCTGCGCAGCATCTCGCCGAGGGTGACCGGCCAGACCACCTCGTTCATGTGGGCCATCGCGCCGACTTGTGTGCCGTTGCCGTTCGGCACACCGACGAGGAGGTCGGCGTCGGCCAGCCCGAGTGCCGTCGTAAGTCGCTGCCCGTCTGTGACGAGCCGCGGTGTCGGCGGACCGTGGTCGATCGGGCCGTGGTCGATGGGTCCCTGGTCAATCGGTCCGTCGATCGGTCCCAAGCGATCTGGTGACGCGACGCCCGCCGGCAGCACGGGCGGCGGCACGGGTGTCGGTTCGACGCCGACCGTCTCACCGGTGGGACCGGTCACCGCGTTCGTCGGTCGCCCCTGGGCGGCGATGCCGAGCCCTCCCGCCCAGGCGTGGTGTTGGAGGGTGTCGGCCAGCTCGGCGGCGCCGGCCACCTCGTCGAGCCCGGCGCGGATGCCGACGACGATCAGCTCGTTGGGTGCGTCGAGGAACCCGCGGGCGGGGCCGGTCAGCTCGACCTCGATCGCCATCCCGAGCCGCAACGCGGTGCCGTAGTCGGTGAGCCACGCCCGCTCGCCGACGCTGTCGATGCGTAGTTCGAGATCGGCGGGGATCGCCTGGCCGACCACCGCGAACACCTCTTCTCCATTCACGAAGCCGAAGGCGACCCACCGCGATGGCAGCAGCCGGACCTTGCCCTCGTAACGGCCGGGCCCGCGCGTGGGGACGCCGACGGCACCGTTCTCGCAGGCCGTGGCGACGTAGGCGGCGCGGTGGGCCCCGAGATCGGCGGCCAGCATCTCCCACCGGGCCAGCTGCTCGGTCGCCGACGCCGTCGCCCGTTGCGCCACCCAGTACTCGAGACCGAGTTGGCGCTCGCGTGGCGTGAGCGCCGGATCGTGCTGGTCGAGGTGGAGCTGGTCGGGATACACACGGATCCCGAGGCGCTCCGGGCTCCCGTCGAGCACCCGGGTCTCGAGGCGGATCGGCGCCATCACGAGGGGCACGCCGGTGCTCAGCCGCTCGTACGCCTGGCGGACTGGGCGGGCGCGGTCGGAGTGGAGGTCGACGGAGGTCACAGCAACGTCCTTGCGTGGGCGATCAGGCGGAAGGGGCGGCGCAGGGTGATGCGGGCCATGGCGGCGGCGTCGTCGCCCCAGGTGTCGTCGCCGAGCGTCAGCCCGGCCACCCGCGGGCCGGTGAGCTTGGCGTGGGCGAGCCCGTCGAGGAGCGCCTGGTTGGCCACGAGGTGGCCCCAGCCGAGGTCGTCCCAGCTGGCGAGGTCAGCGGTGTCGACGCTGAACTGCTCCGGCGCGGCGTCGTCGAGGCCGAAGCGCGGGTCGCCGGCCTGCTCCTCGATGACCACGAAGTAGCCGCCGTCGAGCGCGGTGGGCTCGGCCTGGAGCTGTTCGACGTCGAGCGGGAACCCGTAGATGCGGGTGCCCCGACCGATCTCGGCCATGAAGCTGGGGGCGACCGGCTGCTCGTAGTCGGGTGAGACGACCGACCGCGAACCACGCGGCGTCACGATGCCGGGCAGGAGGTAGACGAGGGCCGTCGGATAGCGCACCAGCAGGTCGCCACGGATGAACACGACCGCATCGGCGTCGCCCGAGGCGTCGCCGAGCCGCCGCCGCGGAACCCAGTCGGCGATCGGGTCGATGTCGTCGCCGCCGAGGTCCGGCGGGTTCCAGAAGCGGGTGATCCACGTGTCGGTCAGCACGGCGGGGTACTCCCGCCACAGCAGCTCGCGGGCGAGCTCGTCGTTGAGCCCGATGAGGAACGACTCGACGGCGGCCTGGTTCGTCTCGAGCAGCGACACGGCGTTGTCGCCGACGTCGTCGAGGCCGGGGCAGAGGTAGTCGACCCCGAGCCCGACGAGGTGGTCCAGGCCCGGGCGGGCAAAGGTCGGGTGGGCGCGCAGGGCCGGCGGAGGCAGACCGTCGACGCCCGCCGTCGGCGCCGGGGCGACGCGCTGACGGACGGCGGCGAGGATCGTGGCGACGGGATCGACGGCGTCGCGGACGTCGGCGGCCAGCTGGCGAAGCTGCCCCGCCGGGCGCAGGACCGGCACGGCGGTCGGCAGGCCCTCGCCGTACCAGTCGAGCACGTCGTCGAGTTGGGCGGCGAGGTCGCCGGCGAGGGTCGCGGTCGCCGACAGCTCGTGCTTGGACGGGATCGACAGCGTCGCCGCCGGCCGTGGCGATCCGGCGATCTCGGCGGCGCGGGCGGCCAGGGACGTGGCCGTAGCGGCGAGCGCCCGCAGGTCGCCGCGCTGCTGCTTGGTCAGCGTAGGCGTCTCCAGCAGCGCCGTCGTCGTGGCGGCGACGGCTCCGGCGAGGCCGGCGGTCTGGCGGGCGCCGTCCTGTAGCTGGGTCCACGCGGCGAGGTTCGGTCGCGGTCGCGGTGACCACGACGGCGCCAGCGGACGCCTCGAACTGGGTCACGCCGCTCGTCAGCGGGCGGTCGAACACGGTGAGGTCGTGGCCGGCGACGACGACATCGCCCGCGGCGGGCTCGCCGCCGGCCGCCACGATCAGCCGGTTGGTGAATGCGCCGTCCATCTGGACCGTTCCGGACGGCACGGTGTGCACGAGCAGCGCGTCGTAGCTGCGCTCGTTGCTCACCAGCGCGGCACTGATCTGCTGCCCGATCTGGGTCCGGGCCGGCGCGCCGAGCCGTACCGTGCGCCTGCCGACGCGGCTCACCCGTCCGAGCGCTGTGGAGAACGCGCTGCGGGCGAAGTCGGCGTGGT
Organism: uncultured Acidimicrobiia bacterium; assembly: GCA_963841465.1. GTDB lineage: Bacteria > Actinomycetota > Acidimicrobiia > Acidimicrobiales > Ilumatobacteraceae > JALZMG01. The sequence goes on from CAWJCQ010000004.1 coordinate 40,024, forward strand.
CGGCGAGGGTCCCACCCACGGTTCTCGTGGAGGTGGCCCGCAGCCGGGCGTGGGCGGTGGCGGTGAGACGCAGGATCGTGGCGTCGTCCAGTCCGGCGCCTTCGGCGACGAGTCGCTCGACGCTGGCTCGCCCGAGGGCCGCGGCCGCGTTGGCGTGGACCAGGTAGGCGTTGATGGCGCCGAGACCGGCGGCCTGGGCCCACGCCTCGGCCATCATCGCCTCCTGGTCGACCCGGACGGCCTCGGTGCCGAGGCCGGCCACGGCTCGCGCCGGCGGGGCGAGGTTGAGATCGCCGAGCCACCGCGGCTCGCCGCCGAGCGGAGCCACGGCGACCTCGCCGGCCGGGCGCCCACCGTAGATCGGGGCGGTCACGACCGGGTCGTGGACGAGCTGGTCGTAGGGGCCGTCGACCGGCTCGCCGGCAGCCGCAGCGTTGACGAACTGACGCAGGGCGCTACGCAGCGCCGGCCCGACTCCGGGGCCGTCCTCGCTGCCCGGGGCCACGAGCATCCCCCGGTACTGCACGATCGTCGGCTGGACGCGGCGCGGCAGGCCGCCGCCAGGGGCGCTGACGTCGAGGTCTTGGCTGCCCACGGTCGCGGGGGCCGGCACCGGGCGCAACCGCTTCGCCAGCGCCTCGAAGGAGATCGGCTCGGGCGCCGTGGTGAACGACCAGCGGTGGTAGATCGGCAGGTCGACGTGGGTGTCCGGCCCGTTGACGTCCCACGCCAGGTCGGCGATTGTTGAGTCGTCGACGGGGAGGCCGCGGCCGGCGAGCACGCCGCCCCGGAACGCCGGCACGACGGCGGCGATGTACTTCGTGGCGGCCGCCAGATGCCGGGGGCAGACCAGTCGGGAGCGGGCCAACCCAGCGTCGTCGTCGAGCGCGGCGGCGGCGTCGGCGACCTCGTCGTCGACCTGCACGTGGGCCCAGGCGAAGGCCTCGGTGAGGTCGGGCAGCTGGGCGACAGGTGCGTTCAACGCGGCCAGGCGGTCGGTCGTCGCCTCGCCGATCACGGCCGCCTCGTCCTCCACGACCACCAGCACGAGCCACGGCATCAGCCGATCACCCAAGGTCGTCGCCGGGGTGAGCAGCCACGGCAGGTGGGGGCTGGCGAACTCGACGATCGGGAACAGGTTCGGCTCGCTTTCGACATCGCCGTCGACGGGGTCGGTGCGCACGATCTGGCCCGCCGCGAGGCGGGCGACGTCGCCCGGCCCGCGCAGGCGGAACGACGCCACCGCCGGGTCGTGGACCTGCTCGACGGTGAGCCGAGCCTCCACGGACGCGGTGTGCTGTCGCGGGACGCCGTCGCCGTCGACGGTGCCTCCGACGACGGCGGCCAGGCCGCGCTGCGCCCACGGCGCAAACGTCACTTGGAGGGCTGTCACTGGTGCACCCTGTCGTGTTGCGACGCGATCCTGCTCGTCACTGGTGCACCAGTGACCGAAGACCGTGCCTGATTGTGCCCTCGCTCGAAGACTCGCTCGGTCATGAGGTCACCTCGCACAGCGGCACGACGAGCGACCCCGCCGGCGCGGCGAGCTTGCGAGTCGCGACGTACGTCCCCGATGTCGTCGAGACGAGCCGCCCGGTCACCGACGAGACGGCGGCGTAGGTCAGGTCGGAGAGCGAGTACACGCTCGCCGAGCTCAGCGTCGTGACGAGGGAGTGGCTGGTGGTCGACCGGACGATCACCGCGTCGAGGATCCCTGGCGGGGGCGGTTCGAGGGCGAGGTCCAACGTGTCGTCCTCCCACAGGTCGGTGTCGTGGTCGATCACCGTCGATCTGGACGCACCGGCCACCGACGTCTCGGTCGCGGACAGCGTGTAGCCGGCGTCGTGGTGCTCGAACGACGGGGCGCTGAGCCGCTCGGTGCGCCCGAGGTCCCAGTAGACGGCGCTGGCGAACCAGTCGGTGACCGTGGTCGACGTCGCCTTGGCGTCGCCGATGCGCACGTTCGACACGTGGACCGTCGCCGGCCCGCTAATCGGCGCCTCGCCGTACTTGTCGAGCTCGACCTCCAGCGGGGCGACCTGCTGACGGACCTGCAGGCTGCCGCCCGGGTCCAGTGCCGCTTCCTCGTCCACCAGCGCGATCAGGACCACGCCATCGGTGTCGGGCGAGGCGACGAGCTCCCAGTTGTCGGGCTCCGCCAGCGCGTCGCGCACGAGCGTCGCCACGTCGACGGCGGCCGGCGGGGCGAGCGGGGCGGGCGAGCCGATCGACTCGTCGAGGTGGAAGTCCTTCTCCAGCCCGGCGAGGGTGAACGTGGCCGTGCCGACGAAGCGCCACGGCGCCGGACCCGACACCTGCAGGGAGAGCAGCGCCCCGAGGGCGTCGAAGCCGGCGACCTTGATCGTCGCCCCGAAGTCCACTCCGACGGTGAGGGCGAACGGGGTGAACGTGATGATCGTGTCGAACCCGGCGCCACCTTCGGCGGTGATCGGTCCGGCCTTGCCGAAGAACGAGAACCGCGAGCCGAACTGCAGCGTGTTGGACGTGATCGCGACGTAGGCCTCGAGCCGCACGTCGAGGGCGTCGGGCACGTTGAGGGCGACGCCGAGGCGTTCGAGCGATGGGAACCCTGGTGGGGCCGTGAACGAGGGGTGGAAGCCGCCGGCCGCGGCGAGGAGGCTGGGGTCCTCGAGGAAGTTGGCGCGCACGGCGATCGAGCCGGTGAGCGCCAGCAGCACCAGTCGCGAGTCGCGCAGGTCGGCGTCGATGGCGATCGTGCCGGCGGTGAGGTCGATGACACCGAGCACGTCGGTGCGCAGCTCGAGCAGCGGAGCGTCCTTGGTCGGCAGGATGCACTCGGCCTGGCCGACGATCACGATCTGCAGGGGCTCCGGCAGCTGGACGATGATGCCGAGCTGGCCGGAGACGAGCGGCGGAAGCCACCCGATCTCGACCATCGCCCCGAACACGAACTGGCCCCTGGCCTCCGGGAACGATGTGCGCAGGCTGTCCAGGATCATCGGCGCGTTGGCCACCGGGTCGTCGGGGAACATGATCGCGTCGAGCGATCCGTCGGCGATGCCGGCGCCGATCGCGTCGGTGTCCATCCGGCGGTGGATGCCGACGAGCGCGCCGATGGCGTTGAGGGTGAACCCGAAGCTCAGCTGGATCGGGAACGGGAAGCGGGTCGAGATGCTGAAGAACAGCGACCAGCCGTCGTCCTGCCCGGGCAGCGGAGCCGTCAGCATCCCGATCGCCGTGAGCCCGAGACCTTCGAAGACCTGCACGGCGAATGCGCCGGAGTACTCGCCGCGGGCGGGGTCGAAGTCCAGGAACCCACCGCCGGTGACGATGCCGGCGATGTCGATCACCACGCCGAAGCCGGTCGGCGGCTTGAACGCCAGCTCCAGGTCGAACGGCCCGAGCTGGCCGTCGCCGTCGGCGGCGACCTCGCCGATCAAGCGCAACCCGATGCCGTCGAGCGTCACCGTGATCGGACCGATCTCCACGGCGAAGGCGACCGCCAGCGAGATCTCGCTCGGATCGCCGAACGTGAGCTCGATCTCGAGGTAGAGGAGGTGAATCGGCCCGATCCACTTGTCGATCGGGATGACCGCGCCGAGCGAGACGCTGCCGTCGAGCGTCACGCCGTGCTTGGACGACCACACCACGTCGAACACGGCGCCGGCCTCGATGCCCTCGCTCACCATCTCGGACACGAACGGATCGCCGGTACCCGTCGGGATGACGAGCGACAACCCGTCGCCGAGCGTGGCGAGCCCGGCGGTCAGCTCGATGTCGTCAGCCGGCCCAACCACGCCGGCGGAGAGCTCGACACCGTCGAGCGTGAGCCGCAGCGCGTCGCGGCGGCCGAACAGCAGCCACGGTTCACCGCCGGGCGGCTCGCCGCGCAGGGCGACGGCGAGATCGACGAGCGGCGTGGCGCTCGTGACGTTCGGTGGCGAAGCAGGGAAGACCTCGACGGCCAGGGCCGCTGAGGCGTCGACCTCGCCGCGCAGCGCCACGGTCCAGTCGTCGCTGACCGGCAACTCGATGCCCGCCTCGATCACGCTGTGGTTCACGAGTGCGAGGCCGCGCACCGGCTCGGACGGGTGGGTTGGGATCGGGACCAGCTCGACGCCCACCTCACCAGTCACGCTGCCGTCGGCGAGCGCGGCGTCGCCGAGGTCGAGCCGCAAGGTGCGGAGCCCGTAGGGGACGCCGTCGGGGAACCACTCCTCGGCGATGCTGTCCGTCGGCCGACTCCACTGGAGTGCGGTGCCCGTCGCCAGGGCGATGTCGCGGACGGCGGTCAGCAGGGCGATGTGGTCGAAGTCGCCACCCCAGCCGTACTCGACCTTGATCGTGCCCAGCGGGTCCCTGATCAGGTCGGCGACGACCGCCCAGTCCACCGTGCGCTGGCGGCGGCCACGGCCGTCGACCCAGCTGCGGATGGCGCCGGCCAGCCGCAGGGGGATGTAGACGGCGGGCACGGCGGCCTCGAACCAGACGGCGACCAGGTTGCCGGGGATGGCGGTGGCCAGGTCCACCCAGGCGGCCGGCTCGTCCAGTGGTGCGGGCAGCCGGGCCAGCGAGACGGAGCCGTCGGCGACCGCGCGCAAGTCGGCGGTGAGGTCGGCCACCAGCGCAGCCACGGCCACGCCATCGGCGATGGTGAGCTCCTCTCCCTCGGCCAGCCGGATCGCCATCGGCACCAGCTGCGACTCGACGCGAGACAAGCTCGGCACCGCTGCGTCGAGCGCGCCGACGGCGCCGTCGTCGAGCTCGACGTCGTAGCCCAGCGCCTGGAACCACGCCGTCGCCGCCGACGCGTCGCTGACGATGCGGGCGAGCGGCCGGAAGGCATCGACCAGCGCCGCGGTGACCTGGGCGAGGGGATCGGTCATGGTGGTCCCGCTCCGGCGAGGCGCAGGGCGTGGTCTCCGTTGATGAACACGTCGACGCGGCGCCACTCATCCGCCGGCGCCCCCTGCGCCTGGGCGTCCTCCGACTCCTGGTCACCGAGCCCGCTGATCGTCGTCCGCTCCGGTCGCACTGCGTACAGCGGGCCGAGGTAGGCCTGGAGGGCGCGCACGACGTTGCTCGCCCGGCGCTGCGAGAGCGTCAGGTTGTAGAGCGGCCGGGCGTCGCCGAAGCTGGCGTGACCGACGACCTCGAGCGTGGTGGACGGCGATGCCAGCTCGTGCAGGCGGTCCGCCGCCGCCTGGCGCAGCAGGAACGCGCCGTCGGCGGTGAGCTCGGATTGGCCCACGTCGAAGCTGACGGCGGCGATCTGCAACGGGCCGCCGACGACGTCCGGCAGCAGCTCGTCCAGATCCGGTGCGTGGCCTCGACGCCACAGGTTGCCGGCGGTGACGTTGGCGCCGAGCTCGGCATGCAGGCCGAGCGAGTTGGTGAACCCCCGGCAGATCGTCCACACGTCAGCCTTCGGCGGGGCCGTGAACTTCGTGTAGCTGATGTCGGCACTCACCCTGGCCGGGCCTTGACCGAGCTTGTCGAGCACCCAGTTGACAGGAGCCTCAACGATGCCCTCGGCGCCGAAGACGGACAGGCCGTAGAACACGCCGGCGATCCACAGCCAACCGGCGAAGTCGTCAGGGCTCCACCGATCGCCGAGGGCGTTGATCGTCGTCCATTCGGTGGTCGAGGACACGCTCATGCCGACACTCGCCGAGATCGCGCCGCCGACGAGAACCCCGTCGTACCACTCGCTGAGCGGAGCCGACGCAGTGCCCGGCCACTCGGGATCGGGGTAGGGGCCGAGCTTCTGGATCTCCGCCTCGATCTCGTCGTACTGCGGGGTCGGCCCGACGCTGACGATCTTCTTGAGCTTGCTGCCGACGAGCGCACCCTTGGTGGCGAGCGCCTTGACCAGCTTCACCACGCTCTCCACCTCGCCTCCAGCCACGCCCTTGAGCAGCTTGGTCGGCGACAGCGAGGTGTGGAACCGGAACTGGTAGGTCTGGTCGGCGGCGAACCAGTCCAGTTCCTGTCGCGTCACGCCGAGACAGCGGGTGATGCTGTCGTTGGGGCAGAGGAGCTCCTGGTGAGCCTTGGCGAGGGCGTGGTAGTAGGTGTGCGGGGCGTAGTTGTCCCACTCGTCGATCGGTGTGTCGTCTCCCCGCATCGACATCAGTGCGGCGAGCACGTACCGGCGGGCCATCGAGACGTGCTCGCTCTCGTGGTCGCCTCGCACGAAGTACCCGAACGCCGTCTCCAGGTTCGTGCACAGCGCCGCCCGCTCCGGACTGCTCACGCCCGACGACTGGGCGATCGCCTCCAGGTCGGCGGCCACCCGGCCGACGACGGCGTCGAGCAGCACGATCTCCGACGGGTGCAGCGAGTAACGCTCGGCGACGCGCACCTCCTCGCGGATCTCCGAGGGCAGGGCGTCGATCTCGCCGGTGCTCCAGTACGCCCGCACCATCGGCACCGGCGGCTCCTCCGCCGTCTCCTCGCCCGGGGCGAACACCGGCTGGGAGAGCTCGCGGCGGCGGAAGGTCATCGTGCCGGCATCGACGTCCAGCGTCTCGTCCCACTCGGCGACGATCTCGAGCCCGCCGTCGACCTCGCGGAACGTGTACGTGCCGGGCGTCGACTTCCCGCCCGAGATCCAGAGCATGTCGAATGCCAGCCCGGGGTTCGTGCGGTCACGATCGCCGCCTCCGGACCACTCGACGACCTTCACCGGCCGGGTGGAGGCGGGGTCGAACTGGCGCTCGTGCCAGTAGCCCTCGAGGTGATCGCCGGCCTGGTTGATCGAGAGCACCACCGCGTCGGACGCCACGGTGTCGAACACCGCGAGGGCTTCGTCTTCGTCGGCCAGTTCGGCGATCGCGATGGCGGTCGTCGTGCCGATCGAGTCGTAGAACCCGGTGAGCACCGGCTCGGTCCACTCCCGCTCGATCAACGCCGGCAGCATCTCCTCGGCGTTGTCCCGCCGGTCGAGCGACATCAGCCCGAGCTCGAGCATGCGGAACAGGTCGACGGCGAACAGCGGCTGGCCGACGGTGTCGACTGCGGCGAACAGCTCGTCGAACCGCGGCCCGAGCTCGCCCTCACGCCTTGACACGCCGTCGATCGACTTGGGGTCGACGAGCCGGCGGCGGATGAGGTCCTCGCGAAGCGCAGAGCGGATCTCGTCGAGCGCTCGGACGCCGCCGGCGAGCCCACCGCCACGCGTGAGCAGCTCTTCCAGCGTCCAGCCGGCGAGCTCGCCGTATGCCGGCACCCACCCCGAGGCCGAGTCCCAGACGTCGTCGCTGAGCACGGCGGCGACGATGCCGACGCCGGCGTCTCCTTCAGGAACCTGCCAGGTCATCGGGTCGAACAACGGGCCCAGCCCGCAGTGAGTGAGCTGGCCGGCCTGGCGGCCGTGGGCCTGCCACTGGGCAGTGGCTGCGGCCCTGATCGCGTTCAGCAGCGCGGCGGCGGCGGTGCCCGGGTTCCCCGGCCGCCCTGCGATCGTGCTCAGCCCGTCCGGCAGCGTCGTCGCCGCGGTGGTGGTGGTCGCCAGCCAGCCGCCGTTGCTCGGGTCGACCGAGCCGAGCCAGCCCGGCGGGGTGCCGAACTCGATGGCGTAGTGGCTGGCGATGGAGCTGCCACCGTCGATCGCCTCGCGCAGCGCCAAACGGGGCTCGAACCGCAGTGCCAGCGCCGCCTTCGTCGTCCCGCCGAACGGGACGTTGACGCCGGTGACGACGGTGTTCCAGGCTTCGTTGGCGCCGTCGACGAGGAAGGCCGCGACATTGAGCACCAGGCACGGCGTCGCGGCGGTGCCGGTCGTGGCGGCGATCACGGTGAGCTCGTAGCCGGCGAGGTTGGCTTCGACGATCAGCGGCTCGAGCTGGTCGAGCACCGCGTTGGCGGCGGCGCAGGCCGGCGTCGAGGTGATGTCGTCGGCCTCGAGATCGCTGACGTCGACCATCACCGCACCGACGTCGGGGAGCTGGCGCATCAGCGACGGCACGAGGAACAGCGGTCGCGATCGCAGTGGCATGGTGTCTCCGCTCGGGCCCTCAGCGGCTCGCCGGCCCCACGGCCGCCAGGCGCGATCCATGTTCCGCACCCCACCGTCCGATCGGCTGGTACTCGCCGTGCTGGTCGCATCGGTAGTCGGCGATGACGTCGCCGGCAACGATGGCGCGCAGCGCGTCGACGACTCGGTCGACGTCGGTCAGCTCGTTGTAGAGGCCGAGGCTGATGCGCACCATCCCGGGGGCGCCCCGCTTGTCTCCGTGGCGGGCCCGGTCGACCCATTCATTGACCGCCGCAGGATCGAGGCCGAGCAGGTGGGCGACGTATGGGTGGGCGCAGAAGCAGCCGCTGCGGACGCCGATGCCGTGCTCGTATCCGAGGATCGCGGCGACGAGGCCGTGGTCGAGGTCGTCCACGGTGAACGGGATCACCGCGACCTTCGACGCGACGGAATCGGCACCGCTGGGACCGTGGACGTTCACGCCGGGGACGGCCGTGAGCTGGCTCAGCGCGTGGGTGAGCAGGTGGTCCTCGTGGGCGCGGATGTCGGTCCAGCCGATCTCGTCGAGCGTGCGTGCTGCGGCGGCGAAGGCGACGGCGCCGAGCAGGTTCGGGGTTCCGGCTTCCTCCCGGTCGGGAAGCTCCGCCCAGGCAACGTCGTCGAGGGTGACCGCGTGGACCGTGCCTCCGCCGTGATCGCAGGGGGTGGGGCCGAACCAGTCGCGACGCCCGACCAGGGCGCCGCTGCCGAAAGGGGCGTACAGCTTGTGGGCGGAGAGGGCGACGAAGTCGAGGTGCTCGGGGTCCTCGTGCGGCCGCATGTCGATCGGGCGGTGGGCGGCCAGTTGGGCGGCGTCGACGAGGATGCGCCCGCCGGCGGCGTGGACTCGGCGGGCCAACTCGTGGATCGGCGGGACGACGCCGGTGACGTTCGAGGCGCCGGACACTACGAGCAGCGCGATTCGTCCGGCGTCGCGGGTGAGATGGCGGTCGAGGGCGTCCAGGTCGAGGGTCCCGTCCGGGTGGGCGCCGACGTGGACGGTGCGGACGCGGGCCCGCCAGGGCAGATCGTTGGAGTGGTGCTCGAGGATGGTGGTCAGCACAACCGAGTCGTCGTCGACCACTGTCCCCCGGGCGAGCTTGTTGATCGCCTCGGTCGTGTTCTTCGTGAAGATGACCGTGTCACGCTGCGGGTCAGCTCCGACGAACGCGCCGACCGAGCGCCGGGCGGTTTCGTAGGCCTCGGTGCAGACCCGTGCCTTGTGGCCGCTCCCGCGGTGGACGCTGGCATAGAACGGCAAGATGGCTTCCACAGCATCCAGCGCGCGACGCATCACCGGCGTCGTCGCCGCGTTGTCGGCGTTGACGTAGCGCACCGGCGACCCCCGCAACGTCGGAACCGGCTCGTCGATCCCGAGCACGTGGTGACGCAGGCCCTCCATGGGAGCCATCAAGGCACTGCGCGGCCGCAACGGGGAGCGGGGTTCCCCTACATCTGTTGCGCCGGGGTGGCCGGGCGCGACCGGCTACCGGAGAGCGCGGGCGAGCTCGGTACGTGAACGCACGTGCAGCTTGCGGTAGATGCGCGTCAGGTGGGCTTCGACGGTGGCCACGCTGACGAACAAGGCGCCGGCGATCTCGCGGTTTCGTCGCCCGGCGACGATGAGCTCGGCGATGCGAGCTTCGGTCGGTGTGAGCTCGGTCCGCTGCCGGCCCGGCGCGACCCGCTCGAGCTCGACGGCGGCCTGGACCTCCCACGGTGTCGCGCCGAGCGCGGCGAAGCGGCGCCGGGCGTCCTCGAGCACCTCGGCGGAGGCGTTGCGGCGCCCGGCCCGGCGCAGCGCCCGACCTTGCAGCAGCAGGCTGCGCGTCCCGTCGAGCCGGTACCCGAGATCGAAGAACGCGTCGGCAGCGGCAGCCAAGACATCGCTGGCGGTGTCACCACCTCCGGCCAGCGCGGCCAACCCCCGGCCACGCTGGGCCGCGGCGTTGACCCATGGCTGGTCGACGACTTCCGCCTGGTGGTCGAGCTCGGCGGAGAGCTCGGCGCAGGTGGATCCATCGCCGTCCAGGGCGGCGGCTTCGATCGCGTCGGGGAGCACTTGGATCGGCGAGGGAAGGGCGACGCCCACGCGGCGCAGCTCCTCGACCGCGGGAAGAAGCTCGTTCAGCGCTGCGGCAGGTTGCCCGTCGACGAGCGCGAGCAGGCCGCAGACGTGGTGGGCCATGAGCAGCCGGGTCGCGCCGATTCGGTCGTGACCCATCGATCGCAGCCGCCCGACAGCCTCTCGGGCTCGGTCGGGTTGGCCGCGATGGGTGCTGGCGATCGCCGCCGGATAGCTGAGCCACGCCGCGGCCTGGTCGTTGCCTGCGTCGTCGGCCGCTTCGATGCCGTCGTCGGCCAGCTCGACGGCGCGTGCGAGATTGCCAGACGCGATCTCGAGCTCGGCCAGGTCGAGCAGGCGAAACGGTCGTTGGAACTCCATCCCCGAGCGCCGGAAGTTGGCGTGCAGCTCCTCGAAGTGCCGGCGCGCCTCGGCAAGCCGACCGCCCCACAGGCAGAGGCGTCCTTCGACCGCCGCCGGCCATCGTCCGAGTCGAGGACCACTGTGCGCGGCCATCAGCTCGAGCGCCCGTGGCATCAGCTCGGGCCGAGGCCGGCCGGCCAGCAGGCTGGCCGAGGCAAGCGAGCTGGCGGCCATCATCTCCAACGCCGGATCGGCGAGTCGCCGGGCGATCGCCAGCGCCTGCTCGCCGAGGTGCAGTCCTCGCTGCAGCTCGGCGTGGTAGGTGACCGCCATCCAGCCCTGCAGCTCGAGGATCCGCCCGCGCAACAGTTCGTCGTCGCCGACCTCGGCGAGTGCCTGGTCGAGGTACTGATCGCCGGACCCGAAGTCGATCGCCACCCGCAACCCGATCGCCTCCGCACGCAGCGAACCCGGCGGCAGACGGTCGACGAGCTCGTCGATCTCGGCGAGCGCCCGGGTCTTCTCACCCGCCGCCGCCCGGTGAAGGATGGCTACGAACGCTCGCCGTATCCGCTGCGTCAGATCGGCCGGCGGGGTGACGCGCAAGCAGTGCCCTGCGAGATCGGCAGCCAACGCGGAAGCGCCTCGTCGAGCCGCCCGCATCGAGGCCTCCTCGAACTCGTCTGCCACCGCGGTGTCTGGCTCGGCGCACGACAGAGCGAGGTGCCGTGCCCGGTCATCGGGATCATCGACCATGTCGGCGAGGTGGGCGTGCAACGCCTGCCGGTCGAGGGCGTCGAGCTCGGCGATGGCTGCCGCGGCGAGCAACGGATGGGCGAACCGCAGGACCAAGTCGTCCCCGACGACGAGCAGCCCATCGGCGACCGCCGCCTGGATCGCTCCGGCGACGTCACCGCCGCAGGCCCGAGCGAGCGCCGGAGCCGTCGCCGGGCCCAGGGCGGCGGCGACGGTCAACACCGAACGAACAGCGGGCGCGGTTTCGGCGACCCGCCGCGACACCGCGCTCGGCAGCGTTGCCGGCAGCGCCGCTCCCAGCGGATCACCCAGCAGGTCCAGCGAACGAGCCAGTTCGACCGCGTGCATCGGATTGCCGCCCGACAAGGCGTAGATCCGGGCGAGCACCGGACGCGAGATCGTCCCCGCGACCCCCACCACGACCTGCCGGATCTCCTCGACCGACAACGGTCCCACGACGATCTCGTCGAGGTGCTCCGGTGGCAGGAGCTGGGCGCGGCGCGGGCGGCAGGCGCCAGATCCTGTGCGCTCGGTGGCGAGCGCGGCGACCGGTTCGATGTCGAGCCGCCGCAGTGCGTACTGGAGCGACCGCGTCGAGATCGGGTCGAGCCACTGAACGTCGTCGATCGCCAGCAGCACCGGTGCGTCAGTGGCCAGCCGGCGGAGCGTGGCGAGCACGGCGCGGCCGCGCTGGAACGAGTCGCGGTCGGCGTCGAGGGTGCCGGGCACGGTGTCGACGTCGTCGAAGAGGTCGATCAACCCGACCATCGCTCCGTGCAGATCCTCTTCGGCTGGACGAGTGATCAGGACGCGGTGCCCGGCCGCTCGATGTCGTTCGATCCCTGCGCGCCACAGCGCCGTCTTGCCGATGCCGGCCTCGCCACGGATCACGACGAAGCGCGCCCCGCCTGCCATCGAACTCGCGTGAGCCGCGATGCCACCCATCTCCCGCCTGCGCCCCACCAGCGGGCGTCCAACCGAGCCGGACACACCTACCGTCACACGCGGAACCTATCTGCCAGCCACCAACCACTCCCGCCCATTTCGATACACCCTCGGAAGCTGGACAGCGATGAGATGAGCGGCGCGCGATCATCACCGAAGCCTGCATCGGGACGAAGGACCGGGCGTGCGTCGACGTCTGCCCTGTCCAGTGCATCTTCGAGTTCGATCCCGCGACCAACGTCCTGTTCTCCGAGGTCAAAGCGGGCAGCGGCGTCATCGAGAACTCGCACACGCCGAACCCCGAGGCGATCGGCATTCCTCTACGCGACGTACATCGCCCAGGACGCGAGCAAGGGCCACGACCGCTCCTGGAACTGTTGTGCAGATCCAAGATCTGCGCTGCGGTTGTCGGCGTCTGCCACCACCCCTCGAGGCGGTTCGGCCACGTGTGACGATGTCGGCGACGATGTCCCTTGGCGATCGACGACTCGGCGCGGGCGTTCGACCCAGAGCCTGAACGGTCACCGGTAGATTCGGTCACATGACGGAGTCGACTGCAAGCCGACGAATCGTCGTCGGTGTCGACGGGTCACCCACGAGCCGAGATGCGTTGCGACGAGCCGTCATCGAAGCCGGCGCTCACCACGCCCGCCTCGAGATCGTCCACGCCTGGAACTACCTCGACCAGCATGGCCGGACCTTCGACCCTCACTACGACGAAGCCAAGGCGCGGGCACGCATCGAAGCGTTCGTCGCCGAGGCACTCGACGGCTCGTTGCCTGACGCGACGATCATTCTCCTCAACGATCACGCATCACCTGCGCTCCTGGCCCGCGGCGTCGACGCATTCACCCTCGTTGTCGGCGCACGGGGCCTCGGGGGGTTCAAAGGGCTGGTGCTCGGCTCGGTCAGCCAGCACGTGGTGCACCACGCGCCCTGCCCCGTACTGGTCGTCCGGTAGCTGCCGCAACTGTCGTCATGATCGAACGAGCCCGCCGCCGTAACTCCCGCCACGCCGGCGTCGTCGATTTCGTCGTGTCCGCCATCGCCGAGATCTCGCTGACCGCGCCGGCCTCCGACATCGCGTTCGCAGTCGACGTCAACGTCTTCGGTGACGACTGCAGCCAAGAGCTCCAGAGGATCCGAGCGCACATGCGCGACGCTGGTTGAAATGGTCGCTGGACTGCTTGGTGTCGGTTGAGGTGACGCATCGTGGTCCTGCTGCGTACCCTCGTCGGGATGACGCCGGAGGAGATCGCCGACCTCGTGTACCTGCGGCGGGCACGTGATCTCATGGACCGCGAGTTCGCCCAGCCACTCGATGTCCCGGCCATGGCGCGCGTCGCGCACATGTCTCCAGCGCACTTCTCGCGCAAGTTCCGTGCCGCGTACGGCGAGACGCCCTACAACTACCTCATGACGCGACGCATCGAGCGGGCGAAGGCACATCTGCGCCTGGGGATGTCGGTCACCGACACCTGCATCGCTGTCGGTTGCACGTCGCTCGGCTCGTTCAGTTCACGCTTCACCGAGATCGTCGGCGAGACGCCGTCGCAGTACCGGGCGCGTGATCACCGCGACCTCGAGGTGGTTCCCTCGTGCGTCACCATGGTCGCCAGCCGACCTCGGCGGACGAGGGTCACCGAGTCGCCCGCCCCGGCATCGAGCAGGATCGGAGAAGCCAGCGCCGGTTCGGCGCTCGTACGGTCGTCGCATGACAGTCAACGTTTCCACGATGTTCATTCCCGTCCATGACCCCGATGCCGCGCTCGGCTTCTACCGCGACGCGCTCGGCCTCGAGGTCCGCAACGACGTCGCCTCCGAGGGCTTCCGCTGGGTCACCGTCGCGGCCCCGGGGCAGGACGTCGACATCGTCCTGTTCCAGCCCCACGGGGGGCTTTCCCCCGCCGAGGGCGACGCCCTCCTGTCGCTCGTGACGCAGGGTTCGTTGCAGGTTGCGATCTTCCGCTCCGACGACCTCGACGCCACCTTCGAAAAAGTCCGGTCGTCGGGTGCCGAGGTGCTCCAGGAGCCGCAGTCCCAGCCCTGGGGCGCACGTGACTGTGCGTTCCGCGACCCGTCGGGCAACCTCGTCCGCATCGCCCAGGCCTGACCGCGGCGACGCCGACAGGACCGCGAGGCGGTCCCGCTGAGCAGATGGAGACACGATGAGCACCGCCACGATGAAGGATGTGCAGGCGCCTGCGCCGCACGTGGCCGACCACCACGATCGGATCCGCGTCCACGGGGCGCGCGTGAACAACCTCAAGGATCTCAGCGTCGAGATCCCGAAGCGGCGGCTGACCGTGTTCACCGGTGTCTCCGGGTCAGGCAAGAGCTCGCTGGTGTTCGGCACGATCGCCGCGGAGTCGCAGCGGCTGATCAACGAGACCTATAGCGCCTTCGTGCAGGGCTTCATGCCGACGATGGCGCGCCCCGACGTCGACGTGCTCGACGGGCTGACGACGGCGATCCTCGTCGACCAGGAGCGCATCGGCTCCAACCCGCGCTCCACCGTCGGCACCGTCACCGACGCCAACGCGATGCTGCGCATCCTCTTCAGCCGCCTCGGGAAGCCGCACATCGGCTCGCCCAACGCGTTCTCCTTCAACGTCCCCTCGGTCACCGCGAGCGGCGCCATCACCGTCGAGCGCGGGGCGGGGAAGACCACGACCAAGAAGGCGACGTTCAACCGGCTGGGCGGCATGTGTCCGCGCTGCGAGGGCATGGGCGCGGTCACCGACTTCGACCTGTCGGCGATGTACGACGACAGCTTGTCGCTGAACGAGGGCGCGGTCGAGGATCCCCGGCTACAGCATGGATGGCTGGTATGGCCGCATCTTCCGCGGCTGTGGCTTCTTCGATCCCGACAAGCAGATCGGCAGGTTCACCAAGCGGGAGCTGCACGACCTGCTCCACAAGGAGCCGACCAAGGTCAAGGTCGACGGCATCAACCTGACGTACGAGGGCCTGATCCCGAGGATCCAGAAGGCGTTCCTGTCCAAGCACGTCGACGGGATGCAGCCGCACGTTCGCGCGTTCGTGGAGCGGGCGGTCACGTTCGC
Source organism: uncultured Acidimicrobiia bacterium (assembly GCA_963841465.1). GTDB lineage: Bacteria > Actinomycetota > Acidimicrobiia > Acidimicrobiales > Ilumatobacteraceae > JALZMG01. The sequence continues at coordinate 55,217 of CAWJCQ010000004.1, forward strand.
CGTCTGCCCCGAGTGCGAAGGCACCCGGCTCGGCGAGGAGGCCCGCTCGTCGAAGATCAAGGGCACCAACATCGCCGACGCCTGCGCGATGCAGATCAGCGATCTCGCTGACTGGGTCCGTGGGCTCGACGAGCCATCGGTGACGCCGCTGCTCGAGGCGCTCGGGGCGACCCTCGACTCGTTCGTGGAGATCGGGCTCGGTTACCTCTCGCTCGATCGGCCCTCGGGCACGCTGTCGGGCGGCGAGGCGCAGCGCACCAAGATGATCCGCCACCTCGGCTCCTCGCTCACCGACGTCACCTACGTCTTCGACGAGCCGACGATCGGGCTGCACCCTCACGACATCCAGCGGATGAACGATCTGCTGCTGCAGCTGCGCGACAAAGGCAACACCGTGCTCGTCGTCGAGCACGACCCGGAGACGATCGCGATCGCCGACCATGTCGTCGACCTCGGGCCCGGACCCGGTGCGGCGGGCGGCACCGTCTGCTTCGAGGGCCCCGTCGAGGGGCTGCGGGCAAGTCGCACGCTGACCGGGCGGCACCTGGATGACCGCGCCTGCCTCAAGCCATCGGTACGGACGCCGTCGGAGGTGCTGGAGGTTCGCGGCGCGAGCACCCACAACCTGAAGGGCGTCGACGTCGACATCCCGCTCGGCGTGCTGGTGGTCGTCACCGGCGTGGCGGGCTCTGGCAAGAGCTCGCTGATCCAAGGCTCGGTGTCGGGACGGGACGAGGTGGTGTTGGTCGACCAGACCGCGATCCGTGGCTCGCGGCGGAGCAACCCGGCGACGTACACCGGGCTGCTGGACCCGATCCGCAAGGCGTTCGCCAAGGCCAACGGCGTGAAGGCAGCCCTGTTCAGCGCCAACTCCGACGGCGCCTGCCCCACCTGTAACGGGGCCGGCGTCATCTACACCGACCTGGCGATGCTGGCCGGCGTCGCCACCGTCTGCGAGGAGTGCGAGGGGAAGCGCTTTCAGGCGTCGGTGCTGGACTTCCGCCTCGGCGGCCTGGACATCAGCGAGGTGCTGGCGATGTCGATGACCGACGCCGAGGAGTTCTTCGGCGCCGGCGAGGCGCGCACGCCGGCCGCGCACGCCATCCTCGAACGCCTCGCCGACGTCGGGCTTGGCTACCTCAGCCTCGGCCAGCCGCTGACGACGCTGTCGGGCGGCGAGCGGCAGCGGCTCAAGCTGGCCACCCACATGATCGAGAAGGGCGGCGTCTACGTCCTCGATGAGCCGACCGCCGGCCTCCACCTCGCCGACGTGGAGCAGCTGCTCGGCCTGTTCGACCGGCTCGTCGACGCCGGCAAGTCGGCCATCGTCATCGAGCACCACCTCGCGGTCATCGCCCACGCCGACTGGATCATCGACCTCGGCCCCGGCGCCGGCCACGACGGCGGCCGCGTCGTCTTCGCGGGCACACCCGCCGACCTTGTCGCCGCCCGCTCCACGCTCACCGGAGAGCACCTCGCGGCCTACGTCGGCACCTGACGCGGAGCCTTGGCAGACCGAGCGAAGATCAGTGCATGGCGCCAGGTGATGCCCGGACCGGATACGCGTCGATCAACGGTCTGCGCATGTACTACGAGATCCACGGCGAGGGGCCACCGTTGCTCCTCCTGCACGGCGCGTACATGACCATCGAGATGATGGGGCCGATGCTCCCCGGCCTCGCCGAATCACGGCAGGTGGTTGCCGTCGAGCTCCAAGGGCATGGCCACACCGCCGACATCGATCGCCCGATCACCTACGAGCAGATGGCCGACGACGCGGCGGCCCTGCTCGGCGAGCTCGGGCTCACACCCGCCGACGCCGTCGGCTACAGCATGGGTGGCGGTGTCGCGCTGCAGCTGGCGATCCGCCACCCCGCCGTGCTTCGCAAGGTCGTCGTCGCGTCGGCGTCATACGCAAGCGACGGTGTGCACGCCGCAGCCACCGAGATGTTCCCGTCGATCACCCCCGAGATGTTCGCCGGCACGCCGATCGAGGAGGCCTATCTGCGCATCGCTCCGAACCCCGAGGACTTCCCCCGGCTCGTCGAGAAGCTAACGCGGCTGGACACGACGCCGTTCGCCTGGTCGGCGGCCGACATCCGGGCGATCGCCGCGCCCATGCTGCTCGTCCTCGGAGACTCCGACGTGGTCCGCCTCGAGCACGCCGTCGAGCTGTTCGGACTGCTCGGCGGCGGGGTGATGGGCGACCTCGCCGGCCTGCCGCCCTCCCAGCTCGCCGTGCTTCCTGGCACCAGCCACTTCATGCCGCCCGGCTCCGGGCTCCTCGATCGCGCCGACTGGCTCCTGGCGATGATCCGGGCCTTCCTGGACGCGCCGGCCTCCTAGTGCGAGCCGACCGGTGTGCACACGGGGAGGGCGGCGTGCTCGATCCGGATCTTCATCCGGCGCGTCGCCGGCCGCGCTCCGCCATCGAGCTCGTAGGGCCGCTGGTGATCGAGGTGCACGTCGATCTTCGTGCCTGACGTCATCTGGATCAGCGGGGTCTTCTCCGGACGACCACTGACCACCCGCGCCATCACTCGCGACCACTGGACGAGGCCGTGGGCGGTGACGACCCCGAGCTCCAGGCGACCGTCGTCGGGTTGCGCAGCGTCGAAGGCGGTGATGCCGCCGACGATCGTGCCGACGTTGCCGACCAGCACGCACGTCGCCTCGCCGTGGAACCACGTCGTGCCGTCGACCACGATGCGAGTGCCCACGGGCGCCTCGCGGATGTGGTGGGCGCCGGTCCACACGTACGCGGCGCGGCCGACGCGCTCCTTCAGGTCGCGGTCGGCGTCGCGGATCATCAACGCGTCGAAGCCGACGCCGGCCATGACGAGGAATCGCTCGCCGTTGATCCGGCCGACGTCGAGCAGGCGGTGGTGGCCGCGCAGACCGAGACGTACCGCGTCCTCGACGTCCTTGGGGATCTCGAGGTTGGTGGCGAGGAGGTTGGCGGTGCCGGCCGGCACGACGGCCATAGCGGCACCCGTTCCGGCCAGCACGTCGGCGCAGCGTTGCACCATCCCGTCGCCACCCCACACGAACACCAAGTCGGCACCGGCCTCGAGTGCGGCGCGGACCCGCTTCGGCGCCTGCTTGCTCTTCGTCACCTCGTACCAGAGGGGGGCGTCGACACCGTGGGCGGCGAGGACCTCACGCAGCTCGGTGAGGCCGCCACCGAGCTGCTTGCGGGTGTGGGCGACGACCGCGACGGTGGTCATGTCGACACCGCCGGAACCTGACGACGTTCCGGCCGGTCCGATTCGTCGTCGGACTCGAAGTGGCGGGCGTCACGATCAGCTGCCGCCACCCGCACGGCCAGCACCGCGATGGAGAGCGCAGTGAAACCCATCAGTCCTCCGACGATCACGTCGCTGGGATGATGCATCCCGCGATAGACGCGGGCCGCGCCGACGGCGGACGCCAGCACCACCACCACGACGCAAGCCGCCGGCCGCAACCGTCGATGCGCCGCGGCAGCAGAGCAGAACAACACCACGACGGCGCCCCAGAGCACGATCGTCGCCGCCGTGTGCCCGGACGGGTAGCTCGTCGTGCTCGGCTCCGATCCGAGCTTGGGGACCGTCGGTCGGGGCCGCCCGACGATCGCGTTCACGGTGAGGAACGTGAGCAGCTCGAGGACGAGGCCGATCGGAACGATCAGCAGCGCCGACCATCGCCGCTGCACGACCACCACGATCTCGACGACGACGGCGATGGCGATGACCCCGAAGGTGTCGGCGGCCTGCGACAGCACGCCGGTGAGCCCGTCGAAGAACGGTGTCCGATGGTCAGCCATCCACCTCGTGACGTCGTCGTCCCAGCCGCGCAGCCCGGCGAAGGCGCCGCCGTGGACGATCGCCTCGCCGACACCCACGAGTGTGGCGACCATGCCGAGGTAGCCGACGATCACGATCACGGTCACGGAGATGGCTGGCGACGCCGGAACCACGTGCGCCGCGATCGAGCGAGTGAGGTGACCGTCCTGGCTCAGCGCCGGGTCGTGGTGGTGGTGGTGGTGGTGGTGGGGGTGGTGGTCCATCGATCTCAGGGTGCTTGGAGCCGTCGATGCGTGAAGGTGGCGAGGCAGAACACCCCGTAGGCGACGAAGCCGAGGGCGATGATGGCGACCACGACGACGCCCCACGTCTCCGTTGCGAGGCGCCGCAGCGCTCCGTCGAGTCCAGTCGCCTCGTTGGGGTCGAACGTGATCGCGGCCCGCAGCAGGAAGACGCCGATCACCCCGATCGCCGCGCCGCGCCCGATCTCACCGATCGACCCGAGGCGCCTCGTCCAGGCGATCCGTTGGCGGGACATCCCGCTCAGGTCGAGCTCGTCCTCGACGTCGCGCCGCATGCCCTTGGCGAATCGGTAGACGCCGACGGCGATCACGACCACGCCGATGGCGCCGACGAGCAGGCGGCCGCTGCCATGGCCCATGAGGCGCGCCGTCAGGTTGGTCACCTTTGAGTTCCCGTTCTGCGCGTTGCTCGCCGGGCTGACCTGCTGGTTCGATCGTGCGAGCGAGATCGCGGTGATGGCGAAGGTGGCGTAGATCACCGCGCTGACGAGATAGCCGACGCGCTTGGCCGCGGCCTCGGCGCCGTGTCCACCCGGGAACAGTGCCGACGCCACCCGCCACGCCGCGTAGAACAACAGCGACGCTGCCAGCACCCACAGCAGCAGGGCACCGCCCGGAGATCCCGCGATCGTCTTGATCGCGCCGTTCGGGCTGGCCTCCTGGCCCGATGTCGTCGACGACCAGCCGAAGGAGGCGAAGAACACGCTCGCCGCGAGGATCCCGGCGATGAGATAGACGACGCCTTTCGCTGCCCAGCCGGCCCGACCAAGCTTCACGACCCCGGGATGCTCGGCGACGAGACGAGCCGTCGGGTTGGATACGGACAGTCGAGTCGACATCTGTGGAGACCTCCCCTCCGGTGTCCCCCAAGCAACATCGGCGCAAACAACCGCAGGTGGCCCGGCCGGTTTGGCTCGACGGGAGGTTGGTAGACCCGTACGGCACACGCTGCCCGAAGGAGCGACGACAACGCGGATCTTCATCTCTGTGCTCTGCGCCAGCCTCGTCGCCGGCGCGATCATGGGTCTTGCCGCGTGGCGGTGGCCTGTGGTTGCCTCGCCGCACCTCAGCCCGGCCCTGTTCGCTCGCCGGTTGGCGGCCCATCCGCGGGTCGCCCAACGGCTGCGGGCGGACGAGGATCCGAGCAGGACCACCGCGCTTGCGTTGACCACGGCCGGCGTCGTGCTCGTGCTCGGAGCCGTGGCCGTTGGCATCCTGCTGATCTCGATCCGCACCGACATCGGCTTCGCCCGCTTCGACGTCCGCTTCGCCGAGTACGGGGCACGCCACGCCAGCGACGCAACGACGGCCGTCCTGAAGACGATCAGCCTGCTCGGCGGTACGGCTGGCATCATCGTCGCCGCCGTGATCGTCGGCACCGAGGAGGCCGTGCGTTCACGGTCGCGATCGGTGATCGCGTTCATGGCCACCGTCGTCGTTGGTCAGTTCGCCGTCGCCAACCTCGTGAAGTGGCTCGTCGAACGGGCCCGACCGACGATCGATCAGCTCACCGGCTTCTCCGGCACCTCGTTTCCGTCGGGCCACGCCACTGCCTCTGCAGCCACCTTCGCCGCGTTCGCCCTGCTGCTCGGCCGGGGGCGTTCGGACATGTCAAAGGCGGCGCTCGCCGGTGCCGCTGCTGCGATCGCCGCGGCCGTGGCGGCAACCCGTGTGCTTCTCGGCGTGCACTGGTTCACCGACGTGCTCGGCGGCCTGGTGATCGGCTGGACGTGGTTCGCGATCTGCTCGATCACGTTCGGTGGCCGCTGGTTGCACTTCGGTGCGCCCGTGAAGACGGCCGAGCAGGTCGCCGGCAGGATCGCGACGCCGACGCCGTGACCCATGCCGTCCCCGGCGCGTCGCCGACCGCGCCGTGGAGGAGGTCGACGCTGGCTACGGTCATCGACGATGTCACCGCGGGCGGGCACCGACATAGCCGACATGGCCGACCGCCCGTCGCTGCTCGTCGGGCCGCTCTTGCGCTACGCCGATCAGCGCTGCGCCACGATCTGGGTCGAGACCGACCGCGCCTGTGCCGTCACCGTCGCCGTCGGCGGCGACCGCTTCGCGGCCAGGACCTGGAGCGTGCACGGCCACCACTACGCGCTCGTCGAGATCGACAAGCTGACGCCGCGTACGGCGAACGAATACACGGTCGCCTTGGACGGTCACCAGGTGTGGCCGCCAGAGCAGTCCGAGTTCCCGCCGAGCGTCATCCGCGCGATCGACCACGACGCACCGTTTCGCCTCGCCTTCGGCAGTTGTCGCCGCGCCGACCCGCTCGACGAGCAGCATTTCGCCGCCATCGGCGCCGACGCGCTCGCCGCCCTGGCCAATCAGATGGCCGGCACGGCGCACCGATCGTGGCCCGACGAACTGCTGCTCATCGGTGATCAGGTCTACGCCGACGAGCCCTCCGAGACGATCGTGGCGCGCCTTCGCGAGGTCCACACCGACCCGACCAAGGGCATCGTCGACGAGATCCAGAACTTCGAGGAGTACACGTGGCTCTACCACGAAGCGTGGTCGCCGCCAGCGGTTCGGTGGCTGTTGTCCACGGTCCCCACCGGGATGCTGCTCGACGATCACGACCTCCGCGACGACTGGAACACGTCGCTGTCCTGGCGGAGGCGGGTGACGGCAGAGCCCTGGTGGCGAGATCGTGTGGTGGGTGCCTATGCCTCGTATTGGGTGTACCAGCACCTCGGCAACCTCAGCCCCGATCAACTCGCCGCCGACGAGGTGTACGCCCAGATCCTGGCCATCACCGACGACGACGAACGGACTCGCCATCTCGACGGGGTGGCGTGGGGAGCCGACGTCGACCCGACCTCGATGCGCTGGAGCTACTACCGCGACCTCGGCGGTGCCGGCCGCGGCGTGCGCCTCGTCGCCATCGACAGCCGCGCCTCGCGACAGCTCGACCCCGACGACCGCCGGATGGTCGACGCCCCCGAATGGGCCTGGGTCGGCGAGCACGTCTTCGACCACGAACACCCCCTCGACCACGTCGTGCTGGCCTCGACGCTCCCATGGCTGATGGTGCCCGGCGTCCACCACCTCGAGGGATGGGACGAAGCGATCTCCGAGGGTGCCTGGGGTCGCCCTGGCAAGTGGGTCGGCGAACGCGTCCGCCAGGCCCTCGACCTCGAGCACTGGGCCGCCTTCCGGGAGTCGTTCGACGAAACCGTCGCTCTGCTCAGGGCCGTGGTCGAAGCGCCATCACCGCCGGCGACGGTGCTCATGCTCGGCGGCGACGTGCACTGCAACTACACCGCGGCGGCCGAGCTCACCGAGATCGACCACCCGGCGACGACGATCCATCAACTCACGATGTCGCCGTTCCGCAACACGATCCCGCCGGCCGGCAAGCTCGCCAACATCGTGCTCAATCGAACCACGTTCACACGCCTGGTCCGTCGCATGGCCATCTGGGCCAAGGTCCCGGACGTGGCCATGACCTGGCGCATCGAGCACGGACCGTGGTTCGACAACGGGGTCATGACCGTCGAGTTCGACGGTCGTTCCGCCCGCCTGCGACTCGACCACGCCGACGTCGCCGCCGGACGCCAAGTGCTGACGACGACGCTCGATGTCGAACTGCACCATGAACGGCCGACCGCTCACCCTGAGAGCGCCGCGGTGTAGCCGATCGCCTCGGTCATCTGACTCCGCTCGATGCTTGGCGGTGTCTTCTACGCTGACCCGGGTGCAGCTGATCACCGCGGTCATCAAGCCGTACAAGCTCGACGACGTGAAGGACGCCCTCAAGGTTGCAGGGGTCGTCGGGATGACGGTCACCGAGGTCCGTGGCTTCGGCCGGCAGGGCGGCCACGTCGAGAACTACCGGGGATCCGAGTACCACCTCGACTTCGTCCCGAAGCTGAAGCTCGAGGTCGTCGTCGAGGACGGGACCGCCGATGCGGTCATCGACAGCATCGCCCACGCCGCCCGGACCGACAAGATCGGCGACGGCAAGGTGTGGCTGACGACCATCGAAGACCTCGTGCGCATCCGCACCGGCGAACGCGGTCCTGACGCCGTCTGATCCGACGTGCTCCGAGCGACTGCGGTGACGCTGCTGCTGGTCGTCGCCGCCTGCACTGCTTGCTCCGCTTGCTCCGGCGACCGCGCAACCTCGCCGCCGACGTCGACAACGCCACCACCGCCACCACCGCCACAGGCGACGTCCACCTCGACGACGTCAACGTCGACGACCTCATCGTCGACGACTTCCACGTCGGCGCCACCGACGACGACCATCACCACGACCACCACCGCTGCGGCGCTGCGCACCGTTGAGATCGGGCGCTCGGTGCGGGGCCGTTCGATCCGCGCTGTCGAGCGGGGTACGGCCGGCGCCACCCCGGTGCTCGTGATCGGTGTGATCCACGGCGATGAGGAGGCGGGGGAGACGATCGTCGAGCGGCTCTCGGCCGCGCCGGTGCCGGCAGGCATCGACCTCTGGCTGGTGACGTCGATGAATCCCGATGGCCAGGCCGTCCCCCAACGTGGCAACGCGCGGGGCGTCGACCTCAACCGCAACTTCCCCCAAGGCTGGGGTCCCATCGGCGAGCCGGGTGACGGTCAGTACGCCGGCACCGGGCCGGCCAGCGAGCCCGAGACCCAAGCGATCGTCGGCCTCGTCGATCGGCTCCAGCCGAAGCTGACGATCTTCTACCACCAGGATCTCAAGCGGCTCTCGCCGGGCAGCGGCCTCGAGGGCCGGCTCAAGGAGCGCTACGCCGCGCTGACCGGGCTCCCGATCGAACGCATCACCGGTGGGACCTACACCGGCGTCGCCGCCACGTGGATCCGGCGCACGACTGGGCACCCGGCCTTCATCGTCGAGCTCGGCCCGACGCTGAGCCCGGAGCAGGCCGACGCCCACGCCGCCGCCGTGCTCGACATCGCCACGATGGTGGGCGCCGGATGACCTCGCCGGCCGCCCCTCGAACTGTGAGTGGTGCCGACGGACATCCGCCTCCACAGCTCACCGTTCGCGGGGGATCAGGTGGCGGCGATGCGCTTGTGGTGAAGGATCACCTCGTCGACGATGAAGCGCAGGAAGTTCTCGGTGAACGCGGGGTCGAGGCCGGACTCCTCGGCGAGGGCGCGGAGCCGGGCGATCTGCTGGCGCTCGCGGTCGGGATCGGCCGGCGGCATCCCGGCGTCGGCCTTGTAGCGACCGACCGCCTTGGTGATCTTGAACCGCTCGGCGAGGAGGTGGACGAGGGCGGCGTCGATGTTGTCGATGCTCGCCCGGTACTCGTCCAGCTGCGGATCGGAAATCATTGGTGCCTGCACTGCTTGCTCGCCTCGGAGAGAGGGTTCACGGCGTGACGGGCCGTGGCGAACCAATGAAGGAGACCGTAACGATGGTTCGCTCGCCTGCGCTCGCTCACAGGACCGGCTTGCCGTACATCTCGCCGAGCGGATCGGCGAGCAGCTCCAACCGCTCGCCGTCCGGGCCGCGGAAGTAGATCGACTTCCCGCCGACCTCGAGGTACTCGACGCCGGCGTCGTCGAGGCGGCCCTTGAGCACCTGCCACTGCTCGGGGTCGACGCTGATCGCAAGGTGGTGATGCCCGCCGAGGACCTCCCGGTACGGGCCGAGCTCAAGGCCCGGGAAGTCGAAGAAGGCCAGCGCGTTGCCGTTGCCGATGTCGAAGAAGAAGTGCGTCGAGCCCTGGTAGTCGCGGTTCTCGAAGAGGTCGGTGAGCGGGAAGCCGAGCAGGCCCTGGTAGAACTCGATCGTGGTCGCCACATCGGCGCACAGGTGCGCGGTGTGGTGCACGCCGCGGGCGGTCGACGCCGGGCGCTCCGGCTTCGGCCGGAGGTACTTCGCTCGCAGGGCGTCCCACTCGGCGGTGCGGTCGGCGGTCCCCGTCGTCATGGAGCGAGTGTAGGAGCCGCCCCGATCAGGCGGTCGAGGCCGCTTCCCACGCCCGCGAGGTCGGCGCGCGGCTCGTCCTGCATCCGGCTGAGGAACGACACCGTCACCACGCCGCGCTCGATCGCCCCGCTGTCAGAGTCCGGTGGCAGCTCGACGGCCTCGCCCCACTCCATGTGCACGGTGAACGCGCCGTCGCGGCCCTCGATCGGGAGCAGCCGCCCGCTGGCGACGGTGCGCGGCGGGAGCATCGCGACGGTCGTCTGGCGCCAGCCGGCGAGATCCTCGAACGCCATGTTGGGCACGTTGACGTTGACGACCACCGGATCGCCCGGTGGGTCGGCGAGGACGGCGGCGACGACGTGGGCGCCGACCCGCGCCGCGGTGTCCCAGCACTGACCGGCCACCATCTCGTCCCAGCCCTGGCCCTCGACGCCGTAGTTGGTGACCGCCTGGCTGACCGCGACCCCGCTGACGCCGCCGTTGCGGGCGGTGATCGCCGCGCCCACGGTGCCCGAGTGGTAGATCGCCCGGCCGACGTTGGCACCAGGGTTGATCCCGGCGACGACGAGGTCGACCGGGCCGAACACGCCGAGGCGGGCGAACATCACGCACAGCCCGGGTGTTCCGTTCACCGTCCACGCTTCGGCCACGCCGTCGATGTGGGCTCGGCGCACCTCCGGCTGGAGCAGGTGGAGGGCACCGAGCGCGGCCGAGGCGCCGGAATACTCGCTGTCCGGCGCGACGACGACGAGGTCGCCGAGCGGTGCGAGCGCGCGAGCCAGCACGTGCAGTCCGACGGAGTCGATGCCGTCGTCGTTGGTCAGGAGCAAGCGGGGCAAGCAGGGCAAGCGGGGCAAGCTGGGCAGGCGGGCCATCTGTCAACCGCGGGTCGTGCCGATCGGCTCAGACCGGCGCACGTAGCCGAGGACCGGGGTTGCCTTGACGCGGCCGCGGGCGCCCTGTGGCACCGCCGTGCGTTCGTTCGACAGCCAGGCGTTGAGCCGGTCGGAGCGCCCGTCGTCGACGGCAATGAAGAGGGCGAAGCGGTCGCGGCGGGCGAGCGGGCGGAGCAGGCGGGGGAACGGCACAACTCGCTGTGGCCGGCGGGCACGCACGACGACGCCCTGGCGTTCGACCGTCGAGAACAGATCGAAGGCGCCGGCGATGACGAGCCAGGCCATCCACAGCAGCGGGGCGATCAGGATCGCCGCGAGGACCAGCGCGACGTCCTGGATCACGTCGACCTGGTCGGGGAAGTCGTCGAGCACGTTGATCAGGCGGTCACCGCGGGCGACGCCGAGCAGCAGGCGTTGCAGGGCGATGAGGCCGGCGCCGACGGCAAGCCCGACGGCCAGCATCAGCGCCGGGTGGCGGCCGTAGCCGGGACGGAACGGGTAGCGCACACGCACCACGTGCCATTCGCCGGTGGCGTTGCTCCACGCCAAGCGGTCGTCCTCGGGCACGATCGGCAGCTCGTCGGCGGCGCGGTCGGCGAGGCCCAGCGCGGCGGCGTAGGCGAGGGCCCGGCTGGAGCTGTTGGCGGCGAGCGCCGAGGCGCCCTCGAACCCCCGCGGCTCCATCCACGCCCGCACACACAGCCAGTGCTCGGCGCGCACGAGCCCATGCGGGGTCGGCCGCTGGGCCGTCGAGCGCAACCGCTTGACGATTCGCAGGGCCACGGTCACGATCGCCACGCCCACGGCGAGCGCGATGGCGCGGGAACCGAGTGAGTCGACGATCGCAACGTCCTCGCCGGTGCGCACGGAGCGCCACCAGAGCACGGCGCTGAGCACGATCGTCACGATCGGCGGCCCGACGGCGAGGACGTTCCAGCGTCGAGTGGACAGCTCCCGGCGGCGGGCGTCGGCGACGACCGAGGTCGAGAACCGCCGCCACCACCGGCGGGGCAACCGCAGGCCGGCGATCTCGACGCCGGCCCCGGACACCCCGGTGAGCGTGCCCGCGGTCATCCGGTGAATGTGGTTGAGGACCTGCTGCTCGTAGCCCTTGAGGGCGTCGCCTTCACGGCCACGGCGGTCGGTCAGCAACACGACCTCGTGCTCGGTGTGCTCGATCCGCAGCCAGCCGCGAGCGACCAGGTCGAGCAGGGTGGCGACAGCGGCGTATGGCGTCACCACGAACCCGTTGGTCAGCAGACTGGCCACGGCGGGGGACTCGTCGCCGAGCTCGGCGGACTGGCCCGAGGCGACGAGCCTCGGCGGCCGGGTCGAGATCCTGGCGTAGGTGAGCAGGGCGATCGTGGCGACGAGCAGCAGGATCGACCACCACAAGGACCCGGCGTCGGGTCGCGTGAAGAACGCCAGCAGTGCGATCACCCCCAACGTGACGGCCGGCCGGACACGGCGTCATCATGGCATGCACCGGCGCGCCGGCCGATTCTCACCCCGCGGCGGAAGCGTCCGGGTCGGGCGCCGTCCGCGCCGGCGGAGGCCGCACGTCGATCCCGGCGTCGTCGAGGGCGCGCTTGACCTGCTCGCGAAGCCCCCGCTGCAACCGGTACTGGGCGCCGGGGTTGGTCTTCACGAGGAGCCGCAGCGTCACGCCCTCCAGCCCGGCGGCCTCGACGCCGAGCAGCTCGGGGGCGGCGAGGACGTCGCCGGCGTAGCGCTCCTCGGCACACACCTGCTCGGCGACGGCCTGCACCACGCGGCGGGTCTCGTCCAGATCGGCGTCGTAGGCCACGGCGACGTCGAGCACCGCCACCGACCACAGCTGCGAACGGTTCCCGACGCGGCGGATCTCGCCGTTGGGCACGTGCCACACGGTGCCGTCCTGGCTGCGCAGGATCGTCGTACGCAGCGTCAACCGTTCGACCGATCCTGATGCGACCCCCAGGTCGACGACGTCGCCGATGCCATACTGGTCCTCGACGAGCATGAAGAAGCCGGCGACGCAGTCCTTCACGAGGTTCTGGGCGCCGAAGCCGATGGCGATGCCGGCGATGCCGGCGCCGGCGATCAGCGGGGCGAGGTTGATGCCGAGCTCGCCGAGCGAGAGCAGCACGGCGATGACCCAGATCACCACGGAGATCGTCGAGCTCACGACGGTGGCGACCGAGCCCGCCCGCGCCGTGCGCCGCGGGTCATCGACCGCCACCGCTGCCGGCCCCACCCCGACCTTCTCCAGCGCCCGCGTCGCCGAGTCGGCGGTCATGAAGCGGACGATCGCCCGCCGCGCCATCCGCCGGGAGACGCGGGCGACGATCCAGGCCACGAGCAGAATCACGCCGACCGCCAGCGGGCGCCCGATCACCCAGTCGGCGAGCTCGGCCAGAACTCCGTTCCCCGTCTGGTCCCACACCCACTCGCACACCGCGCCCGGCTTCTCGCCGCACGCGTCGACCAAACCCTGGCTCGGGGCCGCGGCCTGCATCGGTGCCACCGTACCGACCGGGTCACGACCCGCTCAGGGATAGCCGCAAGGTGGGTGAGCGCCGCTGCGGAGCGGCGGCGGCGAGCTCGGAGGAGAGGCGAGCAGCTTGTCTGCGAGCCGAGCCCGAGCATGAAGGTGGGTGAGCGCCGCTGCGGAGCGGCGGCGGCGAGCTCGGAGGAGAGGCGAGCAGCTTGTCTGCGAGCCGAGCCCGAGCATGGACGGTTAGGGTTTCCCGGCCATGACGCGGATCGCCATCGTCGGCACCGGTTACGTGGGTCTCACGACCGGCGCCTGCTTCGCCCACCTCGGGCATGAGGTGATCTGCGCCGACGTCGATCCGGACAAGGTCGCCCGTCTGTCGGCCGGCGAGATCCCGATCGTCGAGCACGGCCTCGACCGAATCGTTGAGGAGGGCCTGCGGTCCGGACGGTTGAAGTTCGTGCTCGGCGCGGCGAACGCCGTGAACGACTGCGAGATCGCCTTCCTCTGCGTGCCAACGCCGCAGGGCGACGACGGCAGCGCCGACCTGTCGTACATCGAGTCGGCGGCACGGGAGATCTCCGCCCACCTGCCCTACGAGACCGTGGTCGTCAACAAGTCGACGGTGCCGGTCGGATCCACGCGGGTCGTGGAGCGGGTGCTCGATCGTCCGGACGTGAAGGTCGTTTCGAACCCGGAGTTCCTCCGAGAGGGCTCGGCCGTGCAGGACTTCCTGAAGCCCGACCGCATCGTCGTCGGCAGCACCGACCAGGCCGCCGCGATCAAGGTGTCGTCGCTGTACCTGGGCGTCGCCGCGCCGGTCATCGTCACCGACCCGGCGTCAGCGGAGACGATCAAGTACGCCGCAAACGCGTTCCTCGCCACCAAGCTGTCGTTCGTCAACGCGGTTGCCGCGATCTGCGAGGGCGTCGGCGCCGACGTCAACGACGTGGTGCTCGGGCTCGGCTATGACAAGAGGATCGGCCAGGACTTCCTGCGACCAGGCCCAGGGTGGGGCGGGAGCTGCTTCCGTGCTGACGAGACGCTCGTGGTGCGCCGTCATGGTGTGATCCGGATGGTGCAGTTCGACGAGCTCGCCACGTGCGGGGTCAATGGCCTCGAGGCGCTCAGCTGGGCGCCGGGGTCGGTGCGCCCCGAGTTTCACCGGGTGCTGGCAGTGACGGCACGGCGATACCGCGGCGAGATGGTCACGGTGCGGACGAAGATGGGTCGTCGCCTCACCGTCACCGCCGATCATCCGATGGTCGTGTCGCAATCGGGTGAGGACGTTGGCGTGAAGCTCTCCGGCGAGCTGACGTTCGGCGACTGGCTCCCGATCGCGCTGGGCGGCGCGGTCGTCGACACCCCTGCGGCGGTCTCGGTGTCGACGCTCGACGTACTCGCCGCGGCAGGGCTGTCGGAGGAGAATCCTGACCAGGTGCCGGCGAACATCCCGCTCGACGAGCGGATGTGGGAGGTTATCGGGCTGTACCTCGCCGAGGGTCACATCTCGACCGACGGGGCGCGGCGAAGTGTGTGCTGGTCGTTCCATCCGACGCGCGAAGAGCACCTGGCCGAGCTCGTCGCCTCGACGTGGCGTTCGCTCGGCGTGAAGGTGACAGTGCGGCGCCTGGCGACGACGCTCCAGGTGAGCATCTCGTCGAGGATCCTCGCGGCGTGGTTCGACTACGGGTTGGGCGCCGGGCTCTCGGCTTACGACCACCGCATCCCGGACCTCGCGTGGTCGGCCACGGAGGATCAGCAGCGTGCGCTGTTGCGTGGGTTGTGGACCGGGGACGGGTCGTGGTCGAAGACCGCCAGGGGACCGTCGGTGATGCTCGAGTACGGCACCGTGTCGCGGTCGTTGGCCGACGGGATGGCTCGACTACTCGCCTCGCTCGGCGTGGTGGCGCGGGTCAAAGTCGGCCGAACTGCGAAAAGCACCGTCGACACGTATTGGCTGTGCATCGCCGGGGCCGCCGAGATCGAGGAGACGCTGTGGCTGCTCGAACCTCACGAGCGAGACGCCGTCCGCTCATCCATCGCCGGACAGGCGAAGCGGATCGAGCCGACGGGGTACCGGCGCGACGGCAAGGGAACCGCATGGGTGCGCGTCGTCGAGGTCGCGAAGGCCGTCTCCGACGAGCTCGTGTACTCGGCGGAGGTCGAGCACTCTCACACGATCGTGAGCTCGTTCGGCCTCGTCGCCCACAACTGCTTCCCCAAAGACACCCGCGCTTTGCTGAAGATCGCTGATGACGCGGGGTACTCGTTCGACCTCCTGCAAGGCGTCGTCGCCGTCAACGACGAACAGTTCGAGCGGGTCACCGACAAGGTCATCGAAGCCGCTGGCGGCGACGTGGCGGGCAAGCAGATCGGCGCGTGGGGGCTGACGTTCAAGGCGCGCACCGACGACCTCCGCGAGTCGCCGTCGCTGGCGATCATCGAGCGGTTGATCGACCACGGCGCGACCGTGAAGGCTCACGACCCGACCGTCAGCGGTTCGAAGCCGGGCATGCCCGAGGGGATCGAGGTCTGCGCCGATCCCTACGCCGCCGCCGAGGGTGCCCACGTGCTGGTGGTGCTGACCGAGTGGGACGACTACCGCTGGCTCGACTCGGGCAAGGTTGCTGCGTCGATGGCCGGCCGAGCCGTGGTCGACGCCCGCAACCTGCTCGACCGCAGCGAGTGGCGGCGGGCCGGCTTCACCTACACCGGCATCGGCAGGTAGCCGTGGCCCGCATCGTCGTCACGGGGGGAGCCGGCTTCCTCGGTTCCCACCTGAGCCGGGCGCTGCTCGATCGGGGTGACCGCGTCGTCGCCGTCGACAACCTGATCACCGGGTCGATGGCCAACATCGAGGAGCTGTTCGGCCACCGCGGCTTCACGTTCGTCGAGCACGACGTCAGCCAGTACGTGTGGGTCCCCGGGGAGATCGACGCGATCATGCACTTCGCCAGCCCGGCCTCGCCGGTCGACTTCGAACGGATCCCGATCCAGATCCTCAAGGTCGGCGGGCTCGGCACCCACAATTGCCTCGGGCTGGCCAAGGCCAAGAGCGCCCGGTTCTTCCTTGCCTCGACGAGCGAGGTCTACGGCGACCCGCAGGTGCACCCTCAACCCGAGACGTACTGGGGCCACGTCAACCCGATCGGACCGCGGGGTGTCTACGACGAGGCCAAGCGGTACGCCGAAGCGCTCACGATGGCCTATCACCGCCATCACGGCGTCGACGTGAGGATCGTGCGGATCTTCAACTCGATCCTCGCCGACGAGCAGGTCCTCTACGACGACGGGTTTGAACTGCGCCGCGAACCGGTCGGGGAGCTGGCCCGCCGCCTCGGCGGCTCGGTCGAGCTCGACGGCTACACCGTTCCGTCGTTCGACGGCCGCGGGCGGATCGGTCCCCGGCGGACGATCGCACTCGTTGGTCATCCGACGAAGGCGGCGTGCTTCGAGGTGCGCACGCGCTACGGCCGCTCCGTGCGGGTCACCGGCGACCACAGCCTGTTCGTCGAGGGACCGGACGGCTCACCCGTCGCCCGCCTGGTGACCGAGCTGACGCTCGGCGACCGCGTTGCCATCGCCGGCCGGATCGACGTCGTCGAGCGCGACCGCCACGCCGTGTCGATGGTCGACGTCTGGGAGTCGGCCGGCGGCGATCCGTGGCGGTTGCAGCTTCGGTGGGATGGCCTCGGCGAGACCGTATGGACCCGCCGCGAGGAGGTCCTCGGGTTCGCCGCTGCCCACCACCCGGATCGGCCGGACCGCCGGTCGAAGCTCTGGCCGCGGCTGCTGTCGAACCGTCGAGCGCGACGCCCTGTCGCTGGCCGAAGTGCGCCGGCTCGGGCTGGCGATCCCGTGGGACCGGGCGACCGTGCGGCAAGGTGTCGCCGGCCGGGCATGCCAGCTGCCGGCTCTGGTGCCGGTCAGCGACGAGCTGCTGTGGCTGCTCGGCCTATGGGTCGCCGAGGGACACCTTCACCGCTCCGAACACGACGCGTACGTGAACCTGAGCGGAGACACTGACCTCCTGGACCGCGCCGCCAAGGTCTTCGGGCGCGACCTTGGGGTGCACTGCGCCCGCCAGGCCGGCTCTCCGGCGCGGTCGGCGGCGCTATTCGCCCACGGCCGGCTGCTCGTCTCACTGTGGGAGCACCTCGGCTTCGCCGGCAACCGCAAGCGGATCCCCGGCTGGATCCTCCAATTGCCACTGAGCCGCCTGAAATGGTTCGTCGAGGGCTACCGCGAGGGCGACGGCGTGCACTCAGGTGCCAAGCTGGCCGAGGCGCAGCGTCACGAGTTCTCGACGATCTCCACCGAGCTCAAGGACGACCTCGTGGTCGCCCTTGCCAGGTTCGGACTGTGTCCGAGCATCGGGCGCTTCGAGACGACCTTCGTCCAGCGAACGGGCGACCGGCGCTACCCGTTCTGGCGGATCACCGTGCCTGCGGTCAGACCGTGGAGTCCGCTCGAATGGGACCACAGCGTTACCCAAACGCTGCAGGCGCGGCGTACTGGCGACATTGTGTGGGCTCCGATCCGGGAGATCGTCCCGGTCGCGACCACGCCGCTCGTGTACGACTTCTCCGTCCCGGGGCACGAGAATTTCTTGGCTGGCACCGGCGCAATGGTGAAAAACACCTACGGGCCCCTGATGCGGGTCGACGACGGGCGGGCGGTCTCGAACTTCCTGGTCCAGGCGCTGCGCAACGAGCCGATCACGGTATTCGGCGACGGCAGCCAGACGCGGTCGTTCTGCTACGTCGACGACGAGGTGCGCGGGTTCCTCGCCCTGCTCGACGCCGAGGTCACCGGCCCGATCAACATCGGCAACGCCAACGAGTACACGATCAAAGAGCTCGCCGAGATGGCGATCGAGGTCACCGGATCGTCGTCCACGATCACCTACGAGCCGCTGCCGGTGGACGACCCGACCCAGCGCCAGCCCGACCTGACGCTGGCCCGCAAGCACCTCGGGTGGGAGCCGGTGATCCAGCTCCGGGAGGGTCTGACGAAGACGGCCGAGCACTTCCGCAAGCTCCTCGACGTTTGACGATCCGGGCGTCGCCTTCTACCAGCGGATCGAGGGCGAGGAGCCGGATTGGCCTGGGCCGGCCGCAGCGGCCACGATCGCGACGTGCAGGAGGTGCGCAGCCCGCTGCAGGGCACGATCGTGTCGCTTGAGGTGGCCAAGGGCGACGTCGTGCGCCGGGGCGCGCTGCTGTTGCTGATCGAGTCGATGAAGATGCACCACGACGTCGTCGCCGACGGCGGCGGCGGTGAGGTCGTCGAGATCACCGTCGACCTCGGCACCGCCGTCATGCCAGGCGACCTCCTGGTGCGGCTGGCACCCGTCGAGGCGGCGCACCACGACGACGCCGAAGTCGGCGGCGCCGAGGAGGAGCAGGGCGCCACCGCCGGCCACGTCCGACCCGATCTCGCCGAGACGCTCGAGCGCCACCGCATCGGGCTCGACGAGGCCCGTCCCGACGCTGTCGCCAAGCGCCGGGCCCGCCACCGTCGCACGGCGCGGGAGAACGTCGCCGACCTCGTCGACGAGGGCTCGTTCGTCGAGTACGGCCCGGTGGTCGTCGCCGCCCAGCGGCGGCGGCGCCAACTCGCCGACCTCATCGAGAACACGCCCGGCGACGGCCTGGTCGGTGGCATCGGGACGGTCAACGCCGAGCTGTTCGGGCCGCAGCGATCGCGCACGATCGCGATGTCCTACGACTACACCGTCCTCGCCGGCACGCAGGGCACCCAGAACCACCGCAAGAAGGACCGCCTCTTCGAGCTCGCCCGCCAGCTGCGCCTGCCGATCGTGTTCTTCACCGAGGGCGGCGGCGGGCGGCCGGGCGACACCGACGGCATCGGCGCCTCCGGCCTGGAGACGATGGCTTTCTTCTACTTCGCTGAGCTGTCCGGTCTGGTGCCGCTCGTCGCCGTCAACGCCGGTTACTGCTTCGCTGGCAACGCCGCGTTGCTCGGCTGCTGCGACGTCGTGATCGCCACCGAGGACTCGAACATCGGGATGGGCGGGCCGGCGATGATCGAGGGTGGCGGGCTCGGCGTCTTCGGGCCGACCGTGATCGGCCCGATCGGTGTGCAGCGGGTCAACGGGGTCGTTGACGTCGTCGTCGCCGACGAGGCCGAGGGCGTCGCCGTCGCCAAGCGTTACCTCTCCTACTTCCAGGGCCGCACGAGTGAGTGGACGTGTGCAGAGCAGACGAGGTTGCGCGACGTGATCCCCGCCGACCGGCTGCGCAGCTACGACGTGCGCACAGTGATCGACCTGCTCTTCGACGCCGGCTCCGTGCTCGAGCTGCGTCGCGACTTCGGCCTCGGGATGATCACTGCCCTGGCCCGGCTGGAGGGCCGGCCGGTGGGTGTGATCGCCAACAACCCGACCCACCTCGCCGGCGCCATCGACACGCCGGGGTCGGACAAGGCGGCCCGCTTCATGCAGCTCTGCGACGCCTTCGACATCCCGATCGTCACGCTGTGCGACACACCGGGGATGATGGTCGGGCCCGACGTCGAGGAGACGGCGCTCGTGCGCCACTGCAACCGGCTGTTCGTCACCGGCGCCAACGTCACCGTCCCGATGGCGACGATCGTGCTGCGCAAGGCCTACGGTCTCGGCGCCCAGGCGATGATGGGCGGCACGACGAAGGCGCCGCTGGCCTGTCTCGCCTGGCCCACCGGGGAGTTCGGCGGGATGGGCCTCGAAGGCGCGGTGCGCCTCGGCTACCCGAAGGAGCTCGCCGCCGTCGAGGACCCGGACGCCCGCGACGAGCTGTTCCGCCAGCTCGTCGACCGCATGTACGAGGTCGGCAAGGCGCTCAGCGTGGCGTCGATGTTCGAGATCGACGACGTCATCGACCCCGCCGACTCCCGCCGATGGCTGTGCACGGTGTTCGAGGCGGCAGGCGACCCGCCACCGCGCACCGGCAAGAAGCGCCCCAACATCGACACGTGGTAGGTGGCGATGGGGATCGGCGCCGCTGTCGGCGTCGTGGTCGTCGTGGTGATCGCGGCGACCGTGCAGCTGTCGGCGGGGTTTGGCTTCGGCCTGGCCGCCGTCCCGCTGCTCGCACTGGCCATCGACGCCCACGACGCCGTCGTCGTCGTGCTGTGCCTGGCGACGTTCACCAACGCGTACCAGGCGTGGACCGGCCGCCGTGACGCCGACCGGCCGGTCGCCCGGCGGCTGTTGATCGGCGCCGCCGCCGGCCTGCCAATCGGGTTGCTGGTGTTCGTGCATGCCGGCGACCGCGCCCTCGGTGCGCTCATCGGGGTGGCGGTGCTCGTCGCGGTGGTGGTCATCGCCCGCGGGCTCGACCTGCGCCACGCCGGCCCGCGGCTCGACGTGGCCGGCGGGCTGCTGTCCGGCGCGCTGACGATGTCGGCGGGCGTCAACGGGCCGCCGCTCGTGTTCGTGCTGCAGGCCCGGCACTTCGACCCGCATCGCTTCCGAGCCACGATCACCACGGTCTTCTTCACCCTCGACGTCGTCAGCGTGGTCGTGTTCGCGGTGACCGGACGCCTCGACTCCGACGTGGCCGTCGCCGTCGGCGTGGCCCTGCCGGCGCTCGCCTCCGGGGCGGCGATCGGCGTGGCGCTGCGCCGCCACCTCGACCCCCGACGCTTCCGGCGTCTCGTGCTCGCCCTGCTCACCGTTGCCGGGGTGTCAGCGATCGTGTCAGCGATCACTCGGTGAGGACCGGCCCTACTGGCCGAACATCATCAACCACTGCTCCTTGCTGCGCGGGCGGTAGACGTAGTTCTGCTCGCGGATGGCGTCGAGCGGGGCGCTCGAGGGCAACGAGTAGCGATGGCCGGGGAACACGATCGTGTCGGCGGGGAGGGAGCCCAAACGCTGGAGGCTGTCGTACATCGCCGCGGCGTCGCTTCCGGGGAGGTCGGTGCGCCCGCAGCCGTCGAGGAACAGCGTGTCGCCGGACACGAGATACTCGTCGACGAGGAAGCACTGGCTGCCTGGCGTGTGGCCGGGGGTGTGCACCAGCTCGATCTCGACGCCCCCGACCGTCACCGTGTCGCCTGGGTCGTGGACGACGAGCTCGGCTTCGGACAGCCCGGTGGTGCGGGCGACCCACGGCGCCTCGTCGCGCTGCACGTGGACCGGGCAGGCGACCCGCTCCAGCAGCTGACCGACGCCCTCGATGGCGTAGCCCATCATCGAGCCGCCGATGTGGTCGGCGTGGTAGTGGGTGGCGAGCACGCCGCGCACCGTCATCCCGTCAGCCTCGACGGCGTCGACGAGGTCCCCGACGGCGTAGGCCGGGTCGACCAGCACGCACTCGCCGCTGGCGCGGTCCCCGATGGCGTAGGAGAAGTTGACCATCTGCGTGGCGACCGGATCGCCGACGGCGAAGTCGCGCCCGGAGAGCAGTTGGCGGAAGTACAGCCGGTCATCCGAGGCCATCGCGCCAACCTACGCCCGTACGCTGGCGATCCGTGGGGCCCGACGACACGATCCTCGACCACCTGGAGCCCGGCCAGCCGATCGTGTACGGCGGCAACCACGTCGTCCGGGTGCCGGCCGAGCTGGCCGCGGCGTTCGCCGCGGGGGACCGCCTCGTCGTCGTCCAGGAGACCGGCGACCTGCTCCACGTGCCGGCCGCCGAGCACGCCGCGGCGACCACCGCGGTCGACGCCGCGGTCGCCGCGTTCGCCGCGCTGGTGGCTGACGACGACGACGCCATCACGACGTTCTTCGACGCATTCGCCGCCGCGCTGGCCGACGATTCCACGATCGCGCCGATCCGCGCCGCCAACGAGGCCGACGTCGCCCGCGCCGCCGCGGCGGGGCGCTCGACGACCCGCCTCGTCCTCTCCGACCGAATGCGCGACGACATGATCGCCGGCCTGCGGACGTGGCGCGACAGCCCGCTGCGGCGGGATGCGCCGCTCGGCGAGGTCGTCCACGACGGCTGGTCGGTGGCGGCCCGGCGGGCCCCGCTCGGCGTCGTCGGCTTCGTCTTCGAGGGCCGCCCCAACGTCTTCGCCGACGGCGCCGGCATCGTGCGCGCCGGCAATGCCGTGGTGATGCGCATCGGGTCCGACGCCCTCGGCACGGCGGAGGCGATCGTCGCCCACGCCCTCGCGCCAGCCCTCGATGCTGCCGGGCTGCCGGCGGGGACGGTGTCGCTGGTCCGGTCGCCGGCCCGTGCCGCCGGGTGGGCGCTGTTCGCCGACCGCCGTCTCGCGCTCGCGGTCGCCCGCGGATCGGGGTCGGCGGTCGCCCAGCTCGGAGCCGTCGCCCGCCAGTCCGGCACGCCGTTGAGCCTGCACGGCACCGGCGGGGCGTGGCTCGTCGCCGCCCCGAGCGCCGACCAGGAGCGGTTCCGCCGCGCCGTCGTCAACTCCCTAGATCGCAAGGTCTGCAACACGCTCAACGTGTGCTGCGTCCCGGCGGCCCGGCCCGACCTGGTGACGGTGTTCCTCGACGCGCTCGACGAGGCCGCCGCCCGGCGTGGGGTGCCGGCGCGCCTGCACATCGAGGCGGGCTCACGCCACGCCGTGCCGGCGGAGCGGTTCTCGACGACGGTCAAGGTGCGACGCGCCGACGGTGTTCACGCCGAGCCGATGGCGTCCGCGCTGGGAGTGGAGGATCTCGGCCGCGAGTGGGAGTGGGAGGAGTCGCCGGAGGTCTCGCTCGTGGTCACCGCCGATGTCGAGGCGGCGGTCGCCCTGTGCAACCGTTACAGCCCCCGCTTCATCGCCAGCCTCGTGAGCGACGATCCGGCTGAGCACGAGCGGTTCTACGCCGCCGTCGACGCCCCGTTCGTCGGGGACGGGTTCACCCGTTGGGTCGACGGGCAGTACGCCCTCGACACGCCCGAGCTCGGTCTCTCCAACTGGCAGGGCGGGCGGCTGCTCGGGCGGGGCGGCGTGCTGTCGGGCGACTCGGTGCACACGGTCCGCCTCCGCGCCACCGTCACCGATCCCGACGTCCACCGGTGATCCGCCGCGCCCTCGCCGCCGCGCTGGTGCTGGCGGCGTGCTCCGGAGACGACATCACAACCGGGTTCGCGGTCACGACGTCGATGTCGGCGACCACGTCCACGACGACATCGACGACGACCACGACGACGACCACCGCCGCGCCGCCGACCACCGCCGCCGGGGATGCGGACCAGCCCTCGCTCGGGGTCGGCGACGCGCTGTTCCCGGAGCTCGGGTCGGCGGACCTCGACGTGCAGTCGTACGACCTCCAGCTCCGCTACACGTCATCGCCGCGCTTCGACGCCACCGTCACGATCACCACGCTGGTCGACCGTCCGCTCGACGTAATCGCCCTGGACGCCCGCCAGCTCACCGTCGACGCGGTGACCGTCGACGGGGCGACGGCGACGTTCGAGCAGACGGCGAGCGACCTCCTCGTCCACACCCCGACACGGGTTCAGCCGGGGGTCCCGGTCGTCGTCGCCGTCACCTACCACGACGACCAGCACGGCCAGGTCGGCGGGTTCCAGCTCGGCCCGGGCTGGATGCCCACGGCCGGCGGGTCGTACGTGCTCGACGAGCCCGACGGTGCCCGCAACTGGCTGCCGAGCAACGACACCCCGGCAGACAAGGCGACGTGGCGCATCCGCATCGCGGTGCCCACGGGTGTCACCGCCGTCGCCAACGGCCACCTCGTGTGGCACGAGCCGGGACCGGACGGCACCACCTGGGTGTGGGACGAGCCGGCGCCGATGGCGACGTACATGATCCAACTGCTGACCGGTGACTACGACGTCGTCGACGGCGGTGCCGTCGGCTCGACGCAACTCACGAACGTCGTGCTGCGGTCGGACCGCCAGCGGATGCAGCCCTACTTCGATCGCACCGCCGAGCAGCTGACCTTCTTCGAGGGTTTGTTCGGGCCATACCCGTTCGACCAGTACGGGGTGGCGTTCACCGACAGCCCGCCCGGGCTGGCGATGGAGACGCTCGGGCGCTCGATGTTCGCCGCCGGCGACTTCCCCGGCCAGCCCGCCGAGCGGACCGAGATGCTGCAGTCGCACGAGCTCGTCCACCAATGGTTCGGCGACGCCGTCACGCCTGCTCGATGGGAGGACCTCTGGCTCAACGAGTCGTTCGCCACCTATGGGCAGTGGCTCTGGCTCGACCACACCGGCTACCAGACCCTCGATGCGGCGGCGAACGAGGCGCTGCAGCAACGCCAGCGACCAACCGAGTCGACCGCCGAGCCCAGTGCCCCGCGACTGTTCGGGATCGAGCGCTACGAGGGAGGCGCCGCGGTGCTCCACGCCCTGCGTCGCGAGATCGGCGACGACGCCTTCTTCACGCTCCTGCGCCGCTGGGTCGCCGAGAACACGGGGACGTCGCGCACGACCGCCGACTTCACGGCGCTGGCCAGCGAGGTTGCCCGCCGCGACCTCACCGAGTTCTTCGCCGCCTGGCTGTACGCCCCCGCCCTGCCCGGCGTGTTCCCCGGGTGACCCGGGGTCCGTCCCCACATCTGGGCGGGATTCGTCCCAACCGGGCTTCTGGGCGGGATCTGTCCCGGAAGCCGGGACGATCCCCGCCCAGATTCGGAACCTCAGTGACCGGTGACGAGCCGGAGGAGCCGGGCCCACGCGACCGCGGACCACCGTGCACCGCGCGCCTCGGCGCCGTCGGCACGGCCGGCGGCGAGGCCGCCGAGGTTGACGCCGAGCCAGCGCAACGGCTCCGGCTCCCACCCCCGCGAGCGGTGACCGACCACGGGAGGCGGGTGAGGTCGGAGTCCCGCCGGGTGATCAGGTCGGCCAGCGTGCGCCCGGCGAGGTTGGCCGTGGACATCCCGTCGCCGACGTACCCGCCGGCGACCGCCAGCCCTGACGCCGGGTCGTAGCGGACCGTGAACCGCCAGTCCCGGGGTACGCCGAGCGGCCCACCCCAGTGAAACGGGAACTCGACGTCGGCGAGCGCCGGGTACAGGTCGCGCACCGCCGCGACGAGATCGGTGCGCACGCGCTCGTTGGTGTCGTGGGCGGGGTCGATGCGCGAGCCGAACGGGTACGCGCCGCGCCCGCCGAAGGCGATCCGGCCGTCGTCGGTCCGTTGGCCGTACACGATCATGTGCCGGGCGTCGTGGAAGGTCGGTCGCCTGGACAGCCCGACGGCGTCCCACTGCGCCGCAGTGAGCGGCTCCGAGCCGGCCATCAGCGAGTAGATCGGAACGAGCTCGCGGTGGCGAGCCGGGTCAGCGGTGGTGTAGGCCTCCGTCGCCAGCACGATCACGTCGGCGCGCACCGTCGCACCTGGCGTGCGCAGCCGCTGCGGTTCGACCGCCTCGACCGCGGTCCCAGTGTGCAGCGCCGCGCCCGCGTCGATGGCAGCGCGGGCGACGGCGTGGACGAGGCGCAGCGGGTGGACTGCGGCGCAATGCGGCGTCATCAGCGCACCGAGCGTGCCGGGCGGTCGACCAACGGCGGCGAGCTCGTCGGGCCCGAGCCAGCGCAGGTCGTCGGGCCCGAAGCCGAACGCCCGAGCCTCCTCCACCTCAGCGGCGAGCTGCGCCCGTTGCGCCGGCGACCGGGCGAACGTCACCGTCCCGCCCTTGTGGAACCCGGCGTCGTCACCGGCGGCGGCACAGAACCGGCCGACCTCGTCGACGGTCTCGTGCATTGCCCGCTGCGCGGCGATCGCCGCCTCCCGGCCGTGGGCGGCGGCGTGGGCGGTGAGGCTGGTCGCCAGCAGCGCCGAGCACCACCCGCCGTTGCGTCCGCTGGCGCCGAACCCGACGTCCTCGCGCTCGAACACGGCGATGCGCAGCGACGGATCGCGGGCGGCCAGCGACAGCGCCGTCCACAGCCCGGTGTAGCCGGCGCCGACGATCGCCACGTCGACGTCGATGTCTCGATCAAGCGGCGTGCCCGCGACCCGCCGGTCGCCGGGCATCGTGGCGACCCAGAGCGACCCGGACGACTGCATCAGGCCATCGTGGCAGGCCCGCTACCCGCCGGTACGCTGCGGCCGTGTCGGACGGTCGGGTCCCGCTCGCGCCGCCCGTCGCCGGCCCGCCGCTTCGAATACCTGGCCGATACCTCCCGCCGCCGAGCGCGCCGCCGGCCGGGTGGTACCCCGATCCGTACGGCCTGCCGGTCTACCGCTACTTCGACGGGCGGATGTGGACGCACGTCGCCGGCCCCGGCGTGTCGGCGCCGACACCGCCGCACCGCACGCTGCCCGTCGTCGTCGCCGTCGGCGCGGTGCTCACGCTGCTGGCGTCGCTGATCGCCAGCCGCGTCCTTCTCGAGCACATCGTCCAGTTCGAGTGGCCGATCGTCGTGTATGTGGCGATCAACGTCGTGATCGGCTACGGCCCCTCCGTGTGGTGGTGCTGGTACGCCACCGGCCGATGGGGCACGGGCAACCGGCGCGACGACCTCGGCCTGCGCTTCCGGTGGTCGGACCTCGGGTGGGGGCCGATCGTGTGGGTGTCGGCGATCGTCGGCGAGGGCACGATGGCGACGATCATCACGGCGCTGCGGATCCCGCTGACGAGCAACACCGAAGGGATCGGTGAGCTCCACCTCGACCGGACCTACGTCATCTCGATCCTGGTCACCGCCGTTGTCGCCGCACCGATCGTCGAGGAGACTGTCTTCCGCGGACTGATCCTGCCAGGCCTGCTGAGCCGGATGCACTGGGTGGCGGCGGTGCTGCTGCAGGCGATCCTGTTCGGCGCCGCGCATTTCGACCCGGCGCGCGGCGTCGGCAACGTCGGGCTGGTGCTGATCCTGTCGGCGGTCGGAGTCATCCTCGGTGGAGCGGCCTACCTGTTGCGGCGGATCGGTCCGACGATGCTCGCCCACGCGATCTTGAACGCGGTGGTCCTCACCGTCGTGCTGACGCGCTGAGTCGATTCGCTTCCCACGGCCGCACGACCTCGACCTCGTGGGTGCCGTCCGCGGTGACGACGTGCTCGAGCAGCCCGGGCCGCACGTCACCGGGGAGGTCGACGTCGGTCGGACCGGTCAAGGTCAGCGACGGCGCCCACACCGCCGGCCCGATGCGGTGGGCGCGGTGGCGGTGACCGCTGGCGATCACCCGGACGTCGGCGCCGGCGACGGCGGCCTCGAAAGCAGCGCGGGCGCGGTCGGCCATCACCCATTCGTCGTCGCCGTCTCCGCCCACCGGCTGATGGACGAACACCAGCACCGGCCGTTCAGTGCGCACGGCGTCGGCGAACCAGGCGTCGTGGTCCGGGTCGATCCCGAGGAGATAGGCGTCGACGCCGACGAGACGCCACCCGGCGAGGTCGCGCGCGAAGCGGTCGGCGTCCCACGTCGCGACGAACGCGGCGAGCCGCCGCGGCAGCTGGTCCTCCTCGCCGTAGAAGCCGACGTCGTGGTTGCCGGGGATCACGACCAGCGGCGCGGGGATCGCGTGCAGCAGGCCCTTGGCGAAGGCGCGGTCGGTGTCGTCATCGGGGTCGTCGAGCGCGATGTCGCCGGAGTGGACGACGAGGTCGGGCGGGTCGGCGCGGAGCCACGCGAGCACGGCCGGCCACTGCGCCGGCACGCCGGCGGAGGCCGAGAAGTGGGTGTCGCTCAGCTGCACGATGCGGGCCCGGTCCATCCCGCGATGTTCGCGCTCCCCCCCGGTACGCTCGCCGCCCGTGCTGCGACGGCGGGCGAAGTGGGCGGCGAGCCAGGTCGTCCATCGGGCGTGGGAGCAGGTCCGTGACGTCGGCACGATCGGTCCCCACGTCACGCTGTCGGCAGGGATGGAGCCCGGCCAGGCGTGCCTGACCGACCCAGTCGTGCGCATCGGTGACCGCTGCCTGATCGGGCGGGGTAGCGGGATCGTCGGGCACACGTCTATCGAGATCGAGGACGACGTGTGGACCGGCCACCACGTCTACGTCACCGACCACAACCACGGCTACGCCGACCTCGATCGCCCGATCCACGCGCAGGCGTCGCTCGAGCGCCCGGTGCGCATCGGCGCCGGCTCGTGGCTCGGCCACGGCACGGTGGTGCTGCCCGGCGCGCGCATCGCCACGTCGTGATCGGCGCCAACAGCGTCGTGCGCGGCGCGATCCCCGACCACTGCGTCGCCGCCGGGAACCCGGCGGTGGTCGTGTAGCGACTGGACGCCGGTTCTGTCCTTCTCGATCGGCCCCAAGAAGCGGAGCGGGCCGATCTCGAAGGACAGTTCGCCTTGAACGCCTCACTCACCGTCGCCTAACCGAACGCCTAACCGAGGTCCACCGGCGGGGCGCAGGTCGGCATCTCGTTGTCGCCGGCGAAGACAGTGAGCTTGTCACTGATCGGGATGCCGTCAACCGCGGTCTCGGCGAACGGCGGGTTGTGTCCCGCCCGGAGCGTGTCGGCATACGCGCGGCGGTCCTCGATGTAGGTGCGGTAGTCCGCCGCCCAGAGTGGGACGATCGCCTGGCCCTTGGGGTCGGTCGGGGCGACGGCGACGACGTCGTCGAGCATCCGCTCGAGGATGTCGGTTGCCTTGTCGATGAGCCCGGCCCGCTCGGCGAGCATCGCCCGGTCTTCGGCATCGATCCGACGCAGGTCGACCAGCTTGACCCGCTCCTCCCTCGCCGCCACGCAGATCTGCTCGGCGCGTGCCGCCCACGCCCTGTCGCCGACCTTGTTGACCGCCTCCTTGGAGGCGAAGAACAGCGCCCAGATCCAGAAGGCCGCGAACAGCACGAGGACGACGAGGATCACGTACCGCCAGAAGGTCCGGCGCGGCGACGCCTCGGGCGGCGCCGACGGCGGCGTCGCCGTCGCCGTCACGTCGTGGCCTCCTTGGGCGGTGGCCGGTAGCAGACGGCGAGCTGGAGGGCGGCGCCGCCGAGGCCGACGACCCCGGCGAGCACGAAGCCGATCCACCCGTCCCAGGCCGTCCACTCCAGCCCGATGGCGTGGTCGAGGCTCCAGTCGCCGGCCCCGATCGTGGCGACCGCCCAGGCCACGACCCCGATCGAGGCGCTGTACTCCCAGCCGTCCTTGAACACGAAGAACCCGCGGTGGGTGTAGCTGGCCACGAACATCACGCCGATCATCCCGGCGGCGGCCAGCGGCGTCACGAGCCCGAGGGCGAACATGATCCCTGCGCCGAGCTCGGTCCCGGCGGCGAGGCGGGCCTGGACCTGTGGCCAGCGCATCCCGATCGACCCGAACCAGCTGGCCGTGCCGGCGAGCTTCCCGCCGCCCCACACCTTGTTGTAGCCGTGGGCGGCGAGGAACAGCCCGAACACCACCCGCAGGGCGAGGAGGGCGAAGTCGGCCCGGTGCACGCCCGAACCCTACCGAGCCCGTTCGAACTCGGGCTCGGCTCGCTGCCAAGCAGCTCACCTCGCCTCCGAGCTCGCCGCCACCGCTCCGCAGCGGCGCTCGCCCACCTTGCCGCTCGGGCACGTTGCGATCGGGCTCGGCTCGCTGCCAAGCAGCTCACCTCGCCTCCGAGCTCGCCGCCACCGCTCCGCAGCGGCGCTCGCCCACCTTGCCGCTCGGGCACGTTGCGATCGGGCTCGGCTCGCTGCCAAGCAGCTCGCCGCCACCGCTACGCAGCGGCGCTCGCCCACCTTGCCGGTAGAACTGCTTGCCGTGGGTCCCGAGGTCTCGTCGCGGCGGTTCGACCGCGCCCGCGAGGGGTTCGGGATGCTGCGGGCGATGGTGAGCCTGCACCGTCGGACGTTCCTGATCGCCG
The DNA here is from genome assembly GCA_963841465.1 of uncultured Acidimicrobiia bacterium. Taxonomy (GTDB): domain Bacteria; phylum Actinomycetota; class Acidimicrobiia; order Acidimicrobiales; family Ilumatobacteraceae; genus JALZMG01. Next base: position 85,267 of record CAWJCQ010000004.1, read on the forward strand.
TCGGCGGCGCCGCCGTGTTCGCGCTCTGCACGGTCGCGTCGAGCGTCGCCGTACGGTGGGTCACCGACCATGTGATCGTGCCCCGGTTCGAGGACGGGTCGGTCGGCGCCGGCGCTGTCGCCGCTGGCGTGGCGATGATCATCGGCATCGGGCTGTTGCGTGCGGCCGGCGTCGTCGTGCGCCGCACGTGGGCGGGCACGACCCAATGGCGCGTCGCCGGGACGCTGGCCGAAGACGTCGTCGACCGCCTCGTCCGCCAGCCGATGTCCTGGCACGCCCGCCGCCCGGACGACGACCTCGTGGCCCGTGCCGGTGTCGACACGGACGCCGCGGTGTCGGTGCTGGCGCCTGTGCCCTTCGCCACCGGCACGGTGCTGCTGATCGTGGTGTCGGCGGCGTTCCTGCTCGCTACCGACGTCGTGATGGGTGCCGTCGCCGTCGCCGTGTTCCCGCTGCTGATCGGGCTCAACGTCGTCTACCAGAGGCGTGTCGACGTCTACTACGACAGCGCCCAGCAACACCTCGGCGCGCTGTCGGCCGGCGTCCACGAGAGCTTCGACGGCGTCCAGCTCGTCAAGGCTTACGGCGCCGAGACCCGCGAGACCGAACGGCTGGCGGAGATGGCCGGGCGGCTGCGCACCGCCCGCGTCGGCGCGGTGCAGCTGCGGGGGACGTTCGAGGCGCTGCTCGACGTGCTCCCGTCGATGGCCAACGTCGGCCTCGTCCTGCTTGGCGCGGCCCGGGTCCGCAGCGGCCACCTCACCGTCGGCGAGCTGTCGAGCTTCGTCTACCTGTTCACGTTGCTCGTGTTCCCGTTGCGGTTGATCGGCTACGCCCTGTCCGAGCTGCCCCATTCGCTGGCCGGCTGGCGGCGGGTGCGCGAGATCCTCGACGAGCCGATCGAGCCCGATCCGCTCGAGGCGATCGGGCCCGCCGCACCGGGCCGAGGCGTGCAGCTGGACGACATCGAGTTCAGGTTCCCCGGCGAGTCGCGGCCGGCGCTGGCGGACGTCTCCCTCGACGTCGCCCGCGGGCGCATCGTCGCGGTGGTCGGACCGACTGGATCAGGCAAGAGCACGCTCATCGAGATCGCCGGCGGCCTCGTCGCTCCTGACGACGGGACGGTGGCGCTCGGTCCCGGCGGGCGGGCGATCGTGTACCAGGAGCCGTTTCTGTTCTCCGGCACGATCCGCCACAACCTCGCCCTCGGCGACGAGGTGACCGAGGACGAGCTGTGGGAGGCGCTGCGGCTGGCCCGCGCCGACCACTTCGTCGCCGAGACCCCGCACGGCCTCGACACCGTCGTCGGCGAGCGCGGGGTGAGCCTGAGCGGGGGCCAGCGCCAGCGCATCGCGCTCGCTCGGGCCCTCGTGCGGCGACCGTCGCTGCTGCTGCTCGACGACACGACGTCGGCCCTCGACCCGGCCACCGAGGCGGCCGTGCTCGGCAACCTGCGCGGCATGCTCACCGGGACCACCGTGGTGATGGTGGCATCGCGCCCGTCGACGATCGCGCTCGCCGACGAGGTCGTATACCTGGCGGCCGGAGAGGTCGTCGACCACGGCCGCCACAGCGAGCTGATCAGCCGCCAACCCGGCTACCGGGCGCTGGTCGAGGCGTTCGAGACCGATCGCCGCGACCTCGACCTCGACGAGGTCGAGGTGTTCGCCGGAGGTGGTGGAGGTGGCGCCGGTGGATGAGCCCGTCGGCCGGTTCCGCGCCGCGCACACGATCAACCGCGGCCTCCGAGAGGCACCGGTGCTGCGCCAGGGCCTCGCGCTCACGTGGGCGCTGGCGGCGGTGGGCGCCACCGGGCGGGTCGTCGTGCCGATCCTCCTGCAACAGGCGATCGACAAGGGCATCGTGCGCGAGGGCGGGGTCCGCCTCGGCTTCGTCGCCGTGCTCGCGGCCATCGCCGCGGTGGCACTGGTGATCGCGTCGGTCGCCCAGCGCACCGCCGTGGTGCGGCTGGGTCGGCGCAGCGAGCAGGCGCTGTACCACCTGCGGGCTCGGCTGATCGCCCACATCCACCGCCTCAGCCTCGCCGACCACAACGAGGAGCGCCGTGGCGCCCTCGTCGCACGGGTCACCAGCGACATCGAGACGCTCGCCCAGTTCTTCCAGTGGGGCGGGCTGGCGTGGCTGCTCGACGGGCCGCTAATGGTGATGGTCGGCGCGGTGATGCTCGCCTACGACTGGATTCTCGCCCTCGTCGCCTTCGCCGTCGCCGCCCCGCTGGCGTTCGTCCTTCGGGCGGTTCAACGCCATCTCGTGCGGGCCTACGACGACGCCCGTGAGCGCAACGGCGAGATGCTCTCCTCGATCACCGAGGTCGTCACCGGCGCCGCCACGATGCGCGCGTACGGGGCCGGTCCGACGCTCGGCGCGACCACCGACGCGACGATCGAGCGGCGGACGAAGTCGCAGATCAGGGCCCAGGTCATCGGGGCGTTCCTGTTCCCGTCGGGCGAGGTCTTCTCGGTGCTCACCGTCGCCGCCGTGATCGTCGTCGGCGTCGCCCGCGGGCCGGGGAGCGGGCTGACGGCTGGGGCGATGATCGGCTTCGTTTTCCTCACGTACCGGTTCCTCGAGCCGATCGCCGAGTTCACCGAGGTGCTCGACCAAACCCAGACCGCCGTCGCCGGCCTGCGCCGCGTGCTCGGGGTGCTCGACCTACCCGTCGGCCCGCCGCCTCCGGACGAGCCGCGTGCGCTGCCGGAGGGGCCGCTCGACATCGACGTGCGCGACGTGACGTTCTCCTACCCGACGCGGGGCGTCACCGCCGAGGTCGACGCCGCGGTGTTGCGGCACGTGTCGGTGTACATCCCAGCTGGCCAGCAGGTGGCGATGGTCGGCGCCACCGGGTCGGGCAAGACCACGCTCGGTCGACTGATCGCCCGCTTCGCCGACCCGACGATCGGCCACGTCCGCCTCGGCGGGGTGAAGCTGCACGACGTCGCCAACGACGAGCTGCGGCGCCGGCTGGTGGTCGTGTCGCAGGAGCCGTTCCTGTTCGACGCCACGATCGCCGCCAACATCGGCTTCGCCCGCCCCGGCACGTCGGTGCCGGAGATGGACGAGGTCGTTGCCCGGCTCGACCTCGGCGACTGGATCGACAGCCTGCCGGACGGGTTGATGACGCAGGTCGGCGAGCGCGGCGAGCAGCTCTCGGCCGGCGAGCGCCAGCTGGTCGCCTTGCTGCGGGCCGGCGTCGCCGACCCCGACGTGCTCGTGCTCGACGAGGCGACGAGCTCGGTCGACGCGCTGACCGAGGTGCGCATCTCACGCGCCCTGACCCATCTCGCCGAGGGGCGCACGACGATCGCCATCGCCCACCGCCTGTCGACCGCCGCCCGGGCGGACCGCGTGCTCGTGCTGGAGGACGGCCGGCTCGTCGAGGATGGCCCGCACGAGCGACTCGTCGACGCCAGGGGCGTGTACTCGCACCTCTACGCCGCCTGGATGCAGGCGACGGCGGCGGAGGCAGCCGGCCGCTGAGGTTTGTGTCACCGCATCGGTCCCGGGGGACTCCTGCGGTGACGGGTCAGTCGAACAGATCGGGGTCGAGGCCGAAGGGGATCGGCCCGTTGACCTCCTCGATCGCGCAGTCGGCGTCGCCGGTGACGTGGTCGCGCTCGTCGCTGCGGGCGGTGAACGACGCCGTGGCGCCGGACGCGACGTTGTCGACCTCGATCCGGTGGCGCTCACCGGACGTGAGGCGGACGCGGATCGTGTAGTCGCGCTCGGAGGAGCTGTTGTTCGTGATCTGGCCCGTGGCGAGGAGGTAGCCGTCCTCGACGCCACACGACTGGAGGCGGGCGTCGTGGGCGCCGGGGGAGTCGAAGCGCTGCACGGCGCGGAACAAGACGACGGCGAACACGATGCCGAGGGCCCCGACGACGAGGCCGATCAGGCTGGTGACGATCCCGGTGATGGCGAACGACCGGCGCTCGCCGGTCTCCTTGGCGCGGCGCAGGCCGGGGATCGAGAGGCTGAGGCCGACGATGGCGGCGACGATCCCGAGCAGCCCGACGAACGGCACCCAGCCGATGACAAGCGAGACGATGCCGCACACCATCCCGGCGAGGGCGATGCCGTTGCCGACGCGAGCCCCGGTGGGCAGGCCTCCCGGCGGGGCGGTGATGACGTGGGCACCGGGGGTGGTCATCGGATCGACGAAGCGCCGGCCGCCCGTCGCCACGTCGGCGGTCCACGCCGTGCCGTTGTGGTAGCGGTACTCGAAACGGCCGGTGGGGTCCGGGAACCAGCCGCTCACCTGCGGCACTGTAGACGTACCCTGGAGAGATGGAGCTGCTGCTGGTCCGCCACGCGCAGCCCGAGTGGACCCGCGACGGGATGACCATCGTCGACCCGCCGCTCACCGAGCTCGGTCGACGCCAGGCCGCCGCGTTGGCGGGGGCGATGGCCGGCCTCGAGCTGGACGAGGTGCTCGTGTCGCCGCTGATGCGGGCCCGCCAGACGTCGGCACCGGTGCTGGAGGCGCTGGGTCGCAGCGAGGACATCGACCTGTGGTTGGAGGAGATCCGCGACCCGAAGTGGCACGGCTCGCCGGCGGAGCGGGCGGCCGAGGCGTACCGCGAGCTGCGCGACCGGGCGCCAGCCGACCGCTGGCGCGGGCTCACCGGCGGCGAGGACATCCGCGAGTTCGTGGACCGCATCCGCCTCGGCGCCGAGAAGTTCCTCCAGGAGCGTGGCGTGCACCGGGTCGAGGGCGAGCTGCCGGTGTGGCACATCGCCGAGCCCGGACGGCGGATCGCCCTCATCGCCCACGCTGGGACCAACACGATCTTCATCTGCCACCTCCTCGGGTTGCCGCCGACGCCGTGGGAGTGGGACCGGATGGTGTTGCGCCACGCGTCGATCAGCCGGCTCGAGGCGATCCCGTGCGGCGATGGCTACATCTTCAGCCTCACCGCGCTGAGCGATGTCGAGCACCTCCCGCCGGAGGACAGGACTCGGTGACTCGAGCACCGCACCTACGAGGGGGCGAGCGCCGCTGCGCAGCGGCGGCAGCGAGCTCGGAGGTGAGACGAGCGGCTTGGCTGCGAGTCGAACCCGAGCTGAACGTAGCGTCCGGGCATGGCCCTCGACATCGACGCCCTGAAGCAGTTCCAGTTCCTCGTGTTCACCAAGCTGGAGGGGGCGATCACGTCCGGGCTGATCCACCTCGGTGATCGGCTCGGGCTGTACCGGGCGCTCGCCGCCGACGGACCATTGACGACCGACGAGCTCGCGGCGGCCACCGGGCTCGACGAGCGGTGGGTGCGCGAGTGGGTGCACAACCAGGCCGCGGCGAAGCTGGTGAGGATCGACGTCGACGGCGATGCCGAGCGCTTTTCGCTGACGCCGGAAGCGGCCGCCGTGTTGGCGTCACCGGAGCACGAGGCGTTCGGGATCGGGATGTTCCACCGGCTGCCACAGACGATGGCCACCCTGAACGAGCTGCCGGAGTCGTTCCGAACCGGCCTCGGGCGGGACTTCGACAGCCACGGACCGGAGGGCGCGGTGGGAATCGAGCGCAGCTTCGAGCCGTGGAACCGGGCCCACCTGGTCCCCGATGTGATCCCGGCGCTCGACGGGATGGCGGCCCGCTTGGAGGCTGGGGCGAAGGCAGCCGATATCGGCTGCGGCGCAGGCGGGGCCGTGTTGATGCTGGCCGCCGCCTACCCGGCGAGCACGTTCACCGGCTACGACATCTCGCGCTACGCGCTGGCCCGGGCCAACGAGCGCCTCGCCGAGCGGGGGCGGGGCAACGCCTCGTTCGTCGATCCCCGCACGAGCCCGCTGCCGGCCGACGGCTCGCTCGACCTCGTCACGACGTTCGACTGCATCCACGACATGACCGACCCACAGGGGATGATCCGCGCGATCCGCGCCGCCCTGCGTGACGACGGCACGTGGCTGCTCGTCGACATCAAGGCTCGTGACACCTTCGAGGAGAACCTCACCAAGAACCCGATGGCCGCGCTGATGTACGGGATCAGCGTGTACTCGTGCATGTCGTCGGCGCTGTCGGCGCCGGGTGGCGCCGGGCTGGGGACGCTGGGGCTCCCGGCATCGAAAGCGGAGGCGATGGCCCGCGAGGCAGGCTTCACCCGGTTCCGCAAGCTGCCCGTCGATCACGCCGTGAACGGGTTCTACGAGGTCCGCCCGTAGCGCGATCTGGGAGCCCTGCCGGCGGATCCGCCGTTGCAGCGTACCGATCGATGCGGTTACCCTGCGGTAACCACTGCGGGCGGCCACCCGCCCACCGCTCGCGTCGATCGCGAGCCCTGGGGAGGAAGCTCCGGCGATCGGGGCCGGGACCGGGCACCGACCTGACTCCCGGCCCCGTCGGAGCTTGGACGCGCCCCGTACTCTCGGCGCGATGCGCCTGACGTCACTCTCTCGATCGATCGCCGGCCAGCGGGCACTCGTCACCGGCGCGGCCAGCGGCATGGGCCGGGCGACGGCGCACCTGTTCGCCGACGAGGGGGCCCGCGTGGCGGTCGTCGATCTCGGGCGCGACCGCGTCGACGCCGTCGTCGACGAGATCCGCGGCGCCCACGGCGACGAGGCCGCGATCGGGGTCGTCACCGACATCGCCGACGTCGACCAGCTGCGCGCCCTCGTGGACACCGTCGTCGGCGCCTTCGGTGGTCTCGACATCCTCGTCAACAACGCCGGCGTGGCGCTGCCCACGTTCACCCAGCAGGCCGACGACGACTTCCAGGCGAACTGGGACCGCACGGTGGCCGTCAACCTCACTGCCCACGCCCACCTCGTGCGCCTCGCCGTGCCCCACTTCCTCGCCGCCGGCGCCGGGCGGGTCGTCAACATCGCCTCGACCGAGGCGATCGTGACGACGGCGGGGATGGTCGCCTATACCGCGACCAAGGCCGGCGTCGTCGGGCTGACCAAGAGCTTCGCCGTCGAGCTCGGCCGGCTCGGGATCACCGTGAACTGCATCTGCCCCGGACCGATCCGCACCGGGATGACGGCACCGATCCCGGAGGCCGATAAAGAGGTCTACGCCAAGCGACGGGTCCCGCTGCGCCGCTACGGCGAGCCCGAGGAGGTCGCCCAGATCACGCTGAGCATGTGCCTCCCCGCGGCGAGCTTCCTCAACGGGGCGATCGTCCCCGTCGACGGCGGGATGAGCATCCGACACACCTAGCTCGGGCTCGGCTCGCAGCCAAGCTGCTCGCCTCGCCTCCCGAGCTCGCCGCCGCCGCTTCACAGCGGCGCTCGCCCACCTCACCGGCGGGAACGAACCTTCCGGCTCGCCGACACAGCGGCGCGTCTCGGACTAACCTGCCCGGCTGACCTGACTGCGGGTGGGTGCCTGCGACCAGGGGGAGGAACAACCACTCATGAGCAAGACCAATGTGCGCCGCACCGGCGCTCTGCTGGTCGGGCTGGCGCTGATCGCGGCGGCCTGCGGCGATGACGACGACAACGCCACCGCCACCACCGCCGGTGCGACGACCGCCGGCGGCGCCACGACCACGGCAGGCGGCGCCACGACCACGGCAGGTGGCGCCACGACCACGGCAGGTGGCGCCACGACCACGGCGGCCGGGAAGCCCGGCGAGGCCGGCGCCCTCGAGGGCCTGAAGGGCACGACGCCGCTTGTCGAGCTGTCCAAGGACTTCAAGGACAAGCTGCTCGCCATCAACCCCAAGCTGACCGACTACAACTACGCCGCCGAGACCTACGACGCGGTGACGATCATCGCCCTCGCCGTCGAGCAGGCGAAGGACGACGGCATCGCCTACGCCAGCAAGGTCAACGGGATCACCCGCGGCGGCACGAAGTGCAAGGACTTCGCCAGCTGCAAGGCGGTCATCGACCAAGGCGGCGATCCGGACTACGACGGCATCTCCGGCCCGCTCGAGTTCTCCGGCAACGGCGAGCCACTCCAGGCCACCTACGGCCTGCTGACGTTCGGCGCCAACGACCGCATCGACGACTCCAAGACGCAGTACCTGCCCGCCACGGCGCCGGCATCCGCCGACGTCCCCGAGACCCCGGTCGAGGGTTCGAGGGCCGGCGACGGCGTGCTCACGATCGGCACGATCCTGCCGCAGACCGGGTCGCTGGCCTTCCTCGGACCACCCATGTTCGCCGCCTTCGACCTGGTGATCAAGGACATCAACGCCGCCGGTGGCGTGCTCGGCAAGCCCGTCGTGGGCATCCCGGGTGACTCCGGCGATACCAGCACCGACACCGCCAACCAGACCGTCGACCGACTGCTCTCGCAGAACGTCGACGCGATCATCGGGGCCGCCTCCTCGGGCGTCTCGCTCACCGTCATCGACAAGATCACCGGGGCCGGCGTGGTGCAATTCTCGCCTGCCAACACCTCCAAGACGCTGTCGACGTACAAGGACAAGGGCCTGTACTTCCGCACCGCGCCGTCGGACATCCTGCAGGGTGCGACGCTCGGCCAGGTCATCGCCGGCGACGGCGTCGCCTCCGTGGCGATCATCGCCCGCAACGACTCCTACGGCGTCGGGCTTGCCGACGACTCGGAGAAGGCGCTCAAGGAGGCAGGCGTCGAAGTGGTCGTCAAGAAGATCTACGAGCAGAACGCGCAGACGTTCGACGCCGAGGTGGCTGCCGCCAAAGCCGCTAACCCCGAGGCCGTGCTGCTGATCGCCTTCGACGAGGCCTCCAAGATCCTCACCAAGATGGTCGAGCAGGGCATCGGTCCGAAGGACATCAAGGTGTACGGCACCGACGGCTTCACCGGCAACGCCGTCGGCGAGAACTTCGACGCCGGTAAGTAATCGCACGGGGCTCCGCCCCCGTGAACCCCCGAAGACCTCGGCCAGCGCCACTCAGTCCGCGAAGGGCCCGCCGTCTCGACTGGAGGCGGCGGCCCTGCCGTCTCATGGTGGCTGGCGTTCGGCCGAAACTTCGACGCCGGTAAGTAATCGCACGGGGCTCCGCCCCCGTGAAGCCCCGAAGACCTCGGCCAGCGCCACTCAGTCTGCGAAGGGCCCGCCGTCCGACTGGAGGCGGCGGCCCTGCCGTCTCATGGTGGCTGGCGTTCGGCCGAAACTTCGACGCCGGTAAGTAATCGCACGGGGCTCCGCCCCCGTGAAGCCCCGAAGACCTCGGCCAGCGCCACTCAGTCCGCGAAGGACCCACCGTCTCGACTGGAGGCGGCGGCCCTGCCGTCTCATGGTGGCTGGCGTTCGGCCGAAACTTCGACGCCGGTAAGTAATCGCACGGGGCTCCGCCCCCGTGAACCCCCGAAGACCTCGGCCAGCGCCACTCAGTCCGCGAAGGATCCACCGTCCGACTGGAGGCGGCGGGCCTGCCGTCTCATGCTGGCTGGCGTTCGGCTCCCCGGTCGCAGACGTTCCCGCCTACGGCGGGAACGTCGCTGGCGGCGAGATGTCCAGCGCCGCCCGACGCCCGCACCCGCGGGGATGCCCGTGGTCGGATCGCCGGCGAGCTCGCTCAACGCCTGGAACACGATCGCCTTGACCTTCTCCGTGCCGGTGAGCAGCGTGCCCTCGCTGACCGCCTCGAAGCGGTAGGCGGCGTCGGGCAGCGCCGCGGCCTCCGCCGCGCCCTCCTCGACGGTCGCGCTCACGTCGGCGAGGGCGAGGTCGAGCCGTGCCCGCAGCCGATCGGGCAGCGCCAGCCGGTCGAGCGCGACCGCCAACCGCGCATCGAGGGCGACCTGGTCCCGGAACGCCTGCTCGTAGCGCGTCCGGCGCTCGGCCGGGTCGAGGCCCGGGCTGGCGCGGCCGAACTCGTTGACCGCCTCGACCGAGGCGTCGGCCCACGCCCGCACAGTCGGGCACAGCGTGGTCGTCACCTCGGCGGCGTCGCCGGTCGGCGCCCAGGTTCCGGTCGTGCCTTCCAGGCCACCGCCGCACGCTGCCGTCAAGGCGGCCGCGATGACAGTGGCGACCGCCCATCTGGTCGGCCGTTCGCTCACGCGTTGCGGGCCAGCGTGCCGAGGTAGAGCTCGATCACCTTGGGGTCGTTCAGCAGCTCGCGGCCGGTGCCGGAGTAGGCGTTGCGACCCTGGTCGAGCACGTACCCACGGTCGCACACCTGGAGGCAGCGACGAGCGTTCTGCTCGACCATCAGGATCGCCACCCCGGTGGAGTTGATCTGCTTGCACTGCAGGAACACCTGGTCCTGGAGCAGCGGTGAGAGGCCGGCAGAGGGCTCGTCGAGGAGCAGCAGCTTCGGCTCGAGCATCATTGCCCGGCCCATCGCCACCATCTGCCGCTCGCCGCCGGACAGCGAGCCGGCCCGCTGGCCGGCGCGCTCGACTGAGGCGCGGGAACAGCGAAAAGACGTACTCGACCTGCTCCTTGTAGGTCGACGGCTGCAGGAAGCAGCCCATTTCGAGGTTCTCGCTCACCGTCAGGCTCGGGAACACATTGCGGTTCTGCGGCACGAACCCCACGCCCTTCTGCACGAGCTGGTGGGCCTGGTGGCCGGTGATGTCCTCGCCCTCGAACGTCACGCGGCCATCGCGCACCGGCACCAGCCCGAGTACCGCCTTGAGGAACGTCGACTTGCCGGCCCCGTTCGGCCCGATGATCCCGACGAACTCGCCACGGGCGAGCTCGAGATCGAGCCCGTTGAGGATGTTGACCTCCGGGACATAGCCGGCGACGACACCGGTGGCCTCGAGCAAGACGTCAGCCACCATCGGTCTCTCCGAGCTCGACCTCCAGCTCTTCCTCCAGGTCTTCCGCCAGCTCCTGAATGTCGCCGCGGTCGCCCAGGTCGAGGTCGTGGTGCATGCCGAGATAGGCATCGATGACCTCGCTGTTGGTGCCGATCGAGTCGGCCGAGCCTTCGGCGATCACCCTGCCCTCGGCCATCACGATGACCCAGTCGCTGACGTCGTGGACGACGTCCATGTCGTGCTCGACGAACAGCACGGTGCGACCTTCGTCCCGCAGTGACTTGATGTGCCGGAGCAGACTTTGCGTCAGCGCCGGGTTGACTCCCGCCATCGGCTCGTCGAGCATGATCAGCTGCGGGTCGGCCATCAGCGCCCGGGCCATCTCCAGCAGCTTGCGTTGGCCGCCGGACAGCGAGCCGGCGAACTCGCCGCGCATGTGGTCGAGTCGGAAACGGGCGAGCAACTCGTCGGCGCGCGCTTCGAGGTCGCGCTCCTGACCCCGCCAGGACGTCGGCATCAGGCTCGACCAGAATCGCTCGCCGCGTTGGCGCTGGGCGCCGAGCTTCATGTTCTCGATCACCGACAGCCGGCTGAGGCTCTTCGTCAGCTGGAACGTGCGGACCATCCCCGCACGGGCCAACGTGTAGGCGCGCCGGCCTGTGACGTCGTCGCCGTCGAACGTCCACCTTCCGTGGTCCGGCTCGTCGAAGCCGGTGAGCAAGTTGAAGAACGTCGATTTGCCGGCTCCGTTCGGGCCGATCAGTGCCGTGATGACGCCGCGCTGGATCTCGAGGTGATCCACGTCGACGGCGATCAGACCGCCGTACTGCCGGTGCACACCGTCGACGACGAGGATCGGATCGGGCTTGGGCACTCCTGGCTCGAACGGCACGCCCTCCAACGGACCCGGCACCGCGACCGGCACATCCGGCTCAACGGACATCGAAGACCTGCTCCCGACGGTCACCGAAGATGCCCTGCGGTCGGAAGACCACCAGCACCGCGAGGGCGGCCCCGGCGATGACGTACTTCACCTGACCGAAGTTGGTGCTGTTGACTGCCAGCCAGCTCGGCAGCCAGCTGGGCACCGAGTCGGTCCGCACCGCCTCGGCGAGCACGTTGTCGACGAGCGTGATCGTGAACCAGAAGATCATCGCCCCGACGATGGGACCCTTCACACGGGCCACACCGCCGATGATGAGGATCGTGTAGGCGAAGAAGGTCAGCGTCGTCGAGTAGTTGCCGGGCTGGGCGGCGCGGTTGCCGATGGCGATCACCGTCCCGCCGAGCGCCCCGATGATGCCGCCGACGACGAGGCTTTGCATCTTGTAGGAGAACACGTTCTTGCCGAGGCTGCGGGCGGCGTCCTCGTCCTCCCGGATGCTCTTCAGCACGCGGCCCCACGGACTTCGCATCAGCGACCAGACGATCACCGACGTGATCGCCACCAGCGCCCACCCGATGATGATGATGAACAGGTCGTAGGCGCCGAACGACTGGGCCCAGACCTTGTAACGGCCTGAGAACGGGTTGAGCTCCTGCAACCGAGTGGTGTAGCCCTGCAGGCCGTCCTGCCCACCGAACAGCCAGCGGAAGCGCTCGGAGCCGAGGAACAGACGGATGATCTCGGCGGCGGCGATCGTGACGATCGCCAGGTAGTCGGCGCGCAGTCGCAGCGTGGGAATGCCGAGGATCAGCCCGAGCACGGCTCCGCCGAGGAAGATCAGGGGGATCGCGGCCCACAGCGACCACCCGTACCGGGCGATCGGGACGGCCACCGCGTACGCCCCGATGGCGGCGAACCCAGCCTGGCCGAAGTTGACCAGGCCGGTGTAGCCGAAGTGGACGTTGAGGCCGACGGCGATCAGTGTGTAGCCGATCGCGTTGACCGCCAGGGCGGCGTAGATGGCGTTCGAGAAGATGAGGTCCCAACGCATCAGCCGACACGCTCCTTGCGTCCGAGGAGCCCTTGCGGGCGTATGAGCAGCACGAGGATGAGGGTGATCAGCGCACCCGTGTTCTTGAGCTCGACGGCCGAGGGGAACACCCACGTCCACAGCTCCACGGCGAGGCCGGTCAAGAGCGCGCCGGCCAGCGCGCCGTACGGGTTGCCGAGCCCGCCAACGGTGATCGCGGCGAACATCAATAGCAGCGACGTGAAGCCCATGTTCCAGGTGACCTGCTGGTCGAGGCCGAGCATGATGCCGCCGAGGCCGGCCAGCGCCCCACCGGCGACCCACACGAGCATGATCACCCGATTGGTGTTGATGCCCGTCGCCGACGCCAGCTCGGGGTTGTCGGACACGGCGCGGATCGCCTTCCCGCGGCGGCTGCGCTGCAGGAACAGCGCGACGCCGACAAGCACGACGACGCACACCCCGATCGAGATCAGCTCGCGCTTGGTGATGTCGATCGGTCCGATGTTCACCGCCTCCTGCACGGCGTACTGGCGATAGGCGCGAGAGCGACCACCGAAGGTGTACAGGAAGACGTACCTGGCGGTCAGGCCGAGGCCGATCGACACGATCATCATCGAGGTCAGGGACACGCCCTTGCGCCGCAACGGTCGCCACAACCCGGCCTCGGAGAGGTACCCGCCGAGAGCTCCCGCCGCCACCCCGATCGGGATGGCGACGAGGAGGTGCAAGTCGAGGCTCTGGTTCATCCACCATGTGACGACGGCGCCGAGCGTGACCAGCTCGCCGTGGGAGAAGTTCGACAGCCCGGTCGTGCCGTAGATCAGCGAGAGCCCGACAGCGGTGATGGCGATGATCAGCCCGAACTTGATGCCGTTGACGAGCGTCTGCGGCAGTTGGTGGAGCCGGGATTCGGTGTGGCGCTGTGACTTGCCCAGGAAGTAGTTGAGGATCTGGTGCTCGGCCGGACGGACGTTGACCATCACCTCGTCCTGGGCCTTGTCGCGCAGCTCGACGCCCTTGGGCAGCGTCGCCTGGTCGATCTTCACCGTGTAGTCACCGGGGCCGGGGAGGTCGAGCTCGTAGTGCCCCTGGGCGTCGGTCGTCGCCGTGCCGACGGTGCCGCCCTTCGAGTCGAAGACGAGCAGCTTGACGGCGGGCACGGGCACCCGCGTGACCTTGCCGCCCTCGCTCTGCTCGTTGCGCACGTTGCCGAGGAGCTGCTCGCTCGCCTGCTGCGCGTACGCCGCGCCGGGCGCCGGCCCGAGGACCACGACCCCGATGACGGCGACGGCGCAGAGCAATCTGCGGATCAACGGACCTCCTCGTCCGGGTGATCTCGGGCGTGGGCGGCCGCCCGTCGGGTTGGCGCGGAACCGTAGCTCGCCAGGCGACGCCGCGCGGGCGACGGCTCGTAGCCTCCACCGCGTGCGGATGTCGCCGGCGCGCTACCGGACGATCACGGTCGTCGCGCTCGGGCTGCTGATCACGATCGTCGTCACCGGCGCGGCGGTGCGTTTGACCGGCTCCGGCCTCGGCTGCGACGACTGGCCCCGCTGCAACGACCGCCAGCTCGTCGACGTCACGTCGACCCACGCGGCGATCGAGCAGGTCAACCGGATGTTCACCGGCCTCGTGGCGCTGGCCGTGATCGTGGCCGTGCTCGGCTCGCTGTGGCGGGTGCCGCGCCGGCGCGACCTCACGTGGCTGTCGCTGGGTCTCGTCGCCGGCGTCATGGGGCAGGTCGTGCTCGGCGGGATCACGGTCCTCGTCGACCTCAACCCGTTGGCCGTGGCTTCGCACCTGCTGCTGTCGATGGCGATCGTCGCCTGCGCCGTCGTCCTGGTCCGCCGGGCCGGTGAGCCCGACGGCCGGCGCCGGCCGGTCGTCTCGGCGACGACTCGCACGCTGGCCTGGGCGCTCGCCGCGGTGACCGGAGCGGCGATCGTCGCCGGCACCGTCGTCACCGGCGCCGGCCCGCACGCCGGGGACGTCGACATCAAGCGCTTCGACGTCGACATCACCGATGCCGCCCGCACCCACGGCACGCTCGTGCTGGCTGCGGTCACCCTGGCGCTCGTGCTTGCCGCCCGCTTGCTCCGTCGAGCCGACGAGCGGCGGGTGCTGCAGGGCGTGCTGTCGTCGTGGATCTTCGTCGCCGTGCTGCAGGCGACGATCGGCTACGTGCAGTACTTCAACGACGTCCCACCCCTGCTCGTCGGCCTGCACGTCGCCGGAGCGACCGCGCTGTGGAGCATGACGGTGTGGCTGGTGCTGTCGACGGCCGCACCCCGTCTGCGGCGCACCGCCGAGCCGGCCACAGATGCGGCGCCAACCGAGGCGGCCGGTACCGTCGCGCCATGACCGTTGTTGACGCCACGACCGCCCGTGAGGTCCGCTACGAGGTGACCCACCGCGTCGCCACGATCACGCTGGACGCGCCAGAGCGGATGAACACGATCTCCGGGCCGATGCTCGGATCGATCTCCCGGTTGCTGCTCCAGGCCGATGCCGATCCGGAGGTCCGCTGCATCGTGCTCACGGGCGCCGGCCGGGCGTTCTGCGCCGGCCTCGACCTCGCCGCCCAGTCCCGCACCACCAACGACGGGCTCGGCAACCTGGGCAGCCCGTCGGCCGGCGCCGGCGAGTTCGACCTGCGCGACGCCCCGCCGATCGTCCTCCACAACATCGACACGCCGACGATCTGCGCGCTCAACGGCGGCGCCGCCGGCTATGGACTGGATCTCGCCCTCGGCTGCGACATCCGCATCGCCACCGCGTCGGCGAAGCTCAACCCGGGCTTCGCCAAGCGCGGGATCCTGCCCGAGAGCGGCGGCACGTGGCTGCTGCCGCGGATGGTCGGCTACGCCAAGGCGGCCGAGCTGGCCTTCCGGGGCAACACGCTGACCGCCGCCGAGGCACAGGCGTTGGGGATCGTCAACCACGCCGTCGCCGACGACGAGTTCACGCCGTTCGTCACCCAGGTCGCCGCGGAGATCGCCGACAACGCCCCGCTCGCGGTGCGGGCGATCAAGCGGATGATGCGCGCCGCCGAGACCGAGACGTTCGAGCAGCACGTCCACCACGTGTTCCTCCAGCTGCTGCCGCTGCTCGGCACGAGCGACTTCCGCGAGGGCGTGAGCGCCTTCCTGGAGAAGCGACCGGCAGACTTCACCGGCCGATGAGCGAGCGAGTCTCGCTGCTCGAGGGGTTGGCGACCACCCGGGCCATCCGTCGCTACACCTCCGACCCGATCCCCGACGCCGCCCTCGCCGAGATCCTGTGGTACGCCCAGCGTGCGCCGTCGGGCACCAACCGCCAGCGGTTCCGGTTCATCACCCTTCGTCGCGACGACCCAGTGGCCGCGCCGGCGCGGGAGCTGCTGGCGTCATCATTCCGCAACGCCTGGGAGCACAAGCGGGACGACCTCGACCGCGACGGAGCGCCCGATGAGGGCTCGCCGCGCGCCCGGATGCAGGCGGCGATGCAGCACCTCGTCGACCACATCGACGACGTGCCAGTGATCGTGCTCGTCGGCCTCGAGCGCTACCGTCCGCCGCACCCGACCGAGGGCGGGTCGGTGTACCCGGCCTGCCAGAACCTGCTGCTCGCCGCCCGCGCCCTCGGCTACGGCGGAGTGCTCACCGGGTGGTACGCGCCGGTCGAGCGCGAGCTGCGCGAGGTGCTCGGCATCCCCGAGGGCGTCGCCCTCCACGCCTGCATCACGCTCGGCGTGCCGGCCGGGCGCCACGGGCCGCTGCGGCGCAAGCCGCTGTCGGCGTTGGTGCACGACGGGACCTGGGGCCGACCGGCCGACTGGCTCGGCGAGTGGGGTGGCTGAGGACCCGTACGCCGTGCTGGGCGTCGGTTCCGACGCGTCGGCGGAGGAGCTGCGGGCAGCCCGGCGGCGCCTGGCGATGGAGCTGCACCCCGATCACGCCGGCGCCACGGCGGCGGCGACGGAGGCGATGCAGCGGCTGAACCTGGCGTTCGAGGCGGCGGTGGCCCGGCTCGGCACCGCCGCCGATGTCGCAGCCGCGCCGCCCGTGCCGCCCGCGCCGCCCGACGTCCGTCCCCCGGTGCCCCGACCCGGTGGGCGTCTGGCCCACGACGTCGCCTCGTTCACGATCGAGGCGCTGCCGGTGGAGGCGTTCGAGGCGGTGCTCGTGGTCGCCGGATGGCTCGGCGACGTGATCGACGACGACCCGCCGTACCGCCTCGACGTCTTGCTCGGCGAGCCGTACGACTGCTGGTGCCGCCTCGACCTCGTGCCCGACGCCGGTGCCAGCACCGTCGCCCTCACCCTCGGCAGCGTCGACGGCCGCCCCGTCCCCGACCTCGACACCGTCCGCGACACCTGGGTCGCCGAGCTCAACACCCTCGGCCGCTGACCCCATCCGAGTGTTGAAGGGCGTCGGAGTGTTGAAGGGCGCGAAACCGGCCCTCAGATACTCCGATGGGAGGCCTTGAACAGGCGGTCGCGGACGGCGTGGCCCAACCCCTGCGCCGGGGGGAGGACGGCGACGATGCGGTCGGCACCACCGGCGTCGGCGGCGCGCAGGTCGGCGTAGAGCTGGTGCGCGTAGGCGACGAGATCGTCGCCGTGGTCCACGACGGGCGCGCGCAGACCTTCACGTTCAAACGCGGCGGCCCGCTCCTCGGCGGCGCGACGGTCGGGTGCCAGCACCACCTGCGCTCGGGGCGCGTAGTGCGACGTCAGCATCCCCGCCGCCCGGGACGGCCCGCTCGCCGCGGCGAGGCCGATGTCGAGCAGCCGCTCGACGTCCTCGGTCGGGATCCCGCCGGGGCGCAGCAGCTGCGGCGGGTCGGTGGTGCAGTCGACGATCGTGCTCTCGACGCCGATCGGGCTCGGGCCGCCGTCGAGCACGACGTCCCGAGCGGGGTCGAGGAACGGTCCGAGGTCCTCGACGACGTGCTGGGCAGTGGTCGGGCTCACCCGCCCGAAGCGGTTCGCCGACGGGGCGGCGATCGCCAGGCCGGTGACGGCGAGCAGGCGCTCGGTGAGCGGGTGGGCGGGTGCCCGCAGCCCGACCGTGTCGCGGCCGCCGGTGACCGCGTCGAGTACCCGGCCCGAACGGGGGAGCAGCAGCGTCAATGGTCCCGGCCAGCAAGCGTCGGCGAGCACGGCGGCGACGGGCGGGACGGCGGCAGCCCAGTCGCCGAGCCAGGCCGGGGCGATGTGCACGATCAGCGGGTGGTCGGCCGGGCGGCCCTTGGCCTCGAACACCCGGCGCACCGCCGCCGGTGCCGACGCGTCGGCGCCGAGGCCGTACACCGTCTCGGTCGGGATGGCGACGAGGCCGCCGGCGCGCAGCCGGTCGGCGGCGAGGGCGACGTCGGTCGTGACGAGGCGGTCAGGCAGGAACGGCCTCGAGGAACTCGAGCACCGCGTCGATGAACCCGAACGCCTCGGGCGTGGCGAAGTGGTCGACGTTGCGCAGCACCACCAAGCGGGCGTCTGGAAGAGCCTCGGCGAGCTGGTCGGCGGGGCCGGCGAAGTCGCGATCGCCGATCACCACGAGCACCGGGCACTCGACGACCTTCAGCTCCTCTAGCGTGAACACGCCATCGTCGGGGCGCCTGAGCACGGCGGCGAGGGCGAGACGGTCGTTGCCTGACTGGCTGGCGTACTGGAAGAACAGCCGGCCCTCGTTGTCGTCGGGGTCGCCCGTGCCTTCGACGCCGGCGAGGATCCGCTGGCCCCGCTCGACGTCGCGCTCGAAGACGTTGCGCCCGATCCCGGCCAGCACGATCCGGTTGAACAGCTCGGGGCGCCGCGTCGCCAGCCGCAGCGTGGTGAGCGCGCCGAGCGAGAAGCCGACGATGTCGACCGGCCGGTCGGGGAGGGCGTCGACGATGCGCGTGGTGAGGTCGGCGTAGGCCGCGGGATCGTGCGGCTTCGGCGCCTCGCCGTGGCCGAGGAGGTCGACGCCGATGACCTCCCGGCCGGCGTCGGCGAGCAGCTCGGTGAACCCGCTCTGGCGCCACGTCGTCTGGAACGACCCACCCCACCCGTGCACGAGGACGATCGGCGGGGCATCACGGTCGGGCACGCCCGGAGCCTACGGAGCGGGGCGTGCAGCTCCTAACCTTGGAGGGCCCATGCGCCTGCTCCACCCCGATCCCGGCCACGACCTCACGTACAACGACGTGTTCATGGTGCCGAGCCGATCGGGCGTGCGCTCCCGGCTCGACGTCGACCTGACCACACCCGACGGCGTCGGCACCCACCTGCCGGTTGTCGTGGCCAACATGACCGCCGTCGCCGGGCGGCGGATGGCCGAGACCGTGGCTCGCCGCGGGGGCATCACGGTGCTCCCGCAGGACATCCCGCTCGACGTCGTCGGCTCCGTCATCGAGTACGTCAAGTCCTGCCACCCGCTCTACGAGACGCCAATCACGCTGTCGCCGCACCACACCATCGCCGACGCCCTCGGGCTGATCCACAAGCGGGCCCACGGGGTGGTCGTCGTGGTCGACGACGACCACCGGCCGCTCGGCGTGTTCACCGAGCAGGACGCCGCCGGCTACGACCGCTTCACCCAGCTCCACCACGTGATGACCCGCGAGCTGATGACGGTCCCCGCCGGCACCGATGCCCGCGCCGCGTTCGAGCTGCTGTCGGCCAACCGCCGCTCGATGGAGCCGGTGATCGACGGCGACGGCCGCCTGGTCGGGGTGATCACCCGCACGGGCGCGCTGCGCTCGACGATGTACGAACCGGCGCTCGACGCCGATGGCCGTCTGATGATCGCCGCAGCCGTCGGCGTCAATGCCGAGCCGGACACCAAGGCCAAGGCGCTGGCGGAGCTCGGCGCCGACGTCATCGTCCTGGACACCGCCCATGGCCACCAGACCCGCATGCTCCGCGCCGTCGAGGCGGTGCGGGCGGTCATTGGCGAGCTCCCGCTGGTGGCAGGCAACGTCGTCACCACCGACGGGACGCGCGACCTGATCGAGGCCGGTGCCGACATCGTCAAGGTCGGCGTCGGGCCTGGGGCGATGTGCACGACGCGGATGATGACCGGCGTCGGCCGCCCGCAGTTCTCCGCAGTGGTCGAGTGCGCCACCGAGGCCGCGCGGCTCGGCCGCCACGTGTGGGCCGACGGCGGCGTGCGCTGGCCGCGGGACGTCGCCCTCGCCCTCGCCGGCGGTGCGGCCAGCGTGATGTTCGGGTCATGGCTCGCCGGCACCTATGAGTCCGCCGCCGACACCCTCCGCGATCCCGACGGGCGGCTCTACAAGGAGAGCTTCGGGATGGCGTCCAACCGCGCTGTGAAGCACCGCACGCAGGACGACAGCGCGTTCGAACGAGCTCAGAAGGAGCTCTTCGAGGAGGGCATCAGCACGTCGCGCATGTACATCGATCCCGAGCGCCCGGGCGTCGAGGACATCCTCGACCAAGTGGTCGCCGGGGTGCGCTCGGCGTGCACCTACGCCGGGGCGGCGAGCATCCCCGAGCTCCACGAGCGCGCCGTGGTCGGCGTCCAGAGCGGCGCCGGCTACGACGAGGGCCGCCCGCTCGGCACCTCCTGGTGATCGTGATCGCCATCGACGGCCCTGCCGGGGCCGGCAAGAGCACCGTCGGCCGTGCCCTCGCCCGCCACCTCGGGCTGGAGTACCTCGACACCGGGGCGATGTACCGCGCCGTCGCCTTCGCCGCGCTGCGCCGGGGCATCCCGGTGAGCGACGAGGCCGCCGTTGCCGACCTGGCGCGCGCGCTGGATCTGGCGGTGTCGGAAGACGCCGTGCTGGTCGACGGCCTCGACGCGACGACGGGCATCCGCAGCCGGGAGGTCACCGAGGCGGTCAGCGCGGTCGCCGCCAACACACCGGTGCGCGAGGAGCTGCGGGCCCGTCAGCGAGAATGGGCCGATGCGCACGGGGGCGGCGTGATCGAGGGTCGGGACATCGGCACCGTGGTGTTCCCCGACGCCGCGCTGAAGCTGTTCATCACCGCCTCGCCCCACGTGCGGGCGGAGCGCCGGGTGGCCGAGATTGGCGGGGATGTCGACGAGGTGGCGGCGTCGATCACCGAGCGCGACCGTCGTGACATGACCCGCGCCGACGGTCCCCTGCGCGCCGCGGACGGGGCGGCCGTCGTCGACACCACCGGGCTCACCGTCGACGAGGTCGTCGAGCGCATCGTCGAGTTGGTCGACCGATGACCCCATGACGAGGGTCGACACGTTCCTCGCCGGCCAAGGCCCGGCCAGCCGCGCCTTCTACTACGTCGCCCGGGCGATCGTCACCGGCTTCACCCGCCTGTGGACGCGGATGCGGGTCGAGGGCCGCGAGCACGTCCCCACCGGCGGCGCCTTCGTGCTCGCGCCCGTGCACCGGTCGAACATGGATACGCCGATCGCCGCCTGCGTCACCCGCCGCCGCCTGCGATTCATGGGCAAGGACTCGTTGTGGAAGCACCAGCCGGCGGCATGGCTGCTGTCGGCGCTGGGCGGGTTCCCCGTCGTCCGGGGGACGGCCGACCGCGAGGCGCTGCACCGGTGCATTGCGGTGCTCGAGGCTGGCGAGCCGCTGGTGCTGTTCCCCGAGGGCGAGCGCAAGTCGGGCCTGGTGGTCCAGCCGCTGTTCGACGGCGCCGCCTACGTCGCGATCAAGGCTGGCGTGCCGATCGTCCCGGTCGGGATCGGCGGCTCGGAGGCGGTGATGCCGAAGGGCGCACGGTTCATCCACCCGAGCAAGGTGCGGGTGATCGTCGGCCCGCCGATCACTCCGCCTCCATCCGTCACCGGTGCCCGGGTGCCACGCAGCGCGATCCGCGACGTCACCGCCGAGCTGCACGCGACGCTGCAGCGCCTGTTCGACGACGCGACCAAGCTCCTCTGACTGTCCTTCAGACCCGGCTCGATCGGGCCGATTTCAAAGGACAGAACGAGGTCACCCCGCCAGATAGGTCGTGAGCGCGGCCGCCAGCCACGGCGGGTCGTCGGCGCCGCACAGCTCGCGCGCCGAGTGCATCGACAGCTGCGGCACGCCGACGTCGACGGTCGCGATCCCGAGCCGGGTCGCCGTCAGCGGTCCGATCGTCGAGCCGCACGGAACGTTGTTGCGCGACACGAAGACCTGGTGGGGCACGCCGGCCTCGTCGCACGCCCGCTGGAACAGCACGGCCGTGTCCGCCGACGTGGCGTAGCGCTGGTTGACGTTGAGCTTCACCGCCGGGCCGTGGTTGACGAGCAGGGCGTGGGCAGGATCGTGACGCTCGGGGTAGTTGGGGTGGACGGCGTGGGCGTTGTCGGTCGAGACGCAGCTCGACGCGGCGAGCGTGCGGTGGAGGTCGTCGCGGGAGCCACCGGCGGCGCCGTTGAGGCGATCGAGGATCGTCTCCAGGATCGGCCCCGAGGCGCCCGTGGTCGATGCCGAGCCGACCTCCTCGTGATCGAACAGGGCGATCATCGCCACGTGAGCGTCGGGCTCGGCGGCCGCCAGCGCGGTCGTCGCCGCCCAGCACGACGCCAGGTTGTCGAGCCGCCCGCTGGCCAGCATCGAGCGGTCGGCGCCGAGCACGGCCGCCGACTGGACGTCGAACAGGCACAGCTCCCACGCCGCCGGCTTGTCGGTCCCGGCGCAATCGGCGATCCACTGCCCGAACGGCATGCCGTGGTCGGTCGCCCACACGGGGCTGAGGTGGGCCTGGCGGTCGAGCACGAGGCCGCGCTCGTTGACGTCGCGGTCGAGGTGGATGGCCAGCTGCGGCACCCTGGCGACAGGCTCGGTGACTGCGACGAGCGTGTCCCTGCCGTCGGCGTGGACGAGCCGCCCGGCCACGCCGAGGTCGCGGTCGAGCCAGCTGTTGAGCAGCACGCCGCCGTAGACCTCAACGCCGAGCTGGCGCCACCCGACGCACCCGCTGTCGGGGTGCGGCTTGATCCGCAGGTTCGGCGAATCGGTGTGGGCGCCGACGAGGCGGACGGGGAGCGCACCGCGTCGAGGCGGGCGGCGCCAGGCGACGAGCGCGGCGCCGCGCACGACGTATCCGGCGTCGGGCACCGTCGACCACGGCACCCGCTCGTCGACCTCGACGAAGCCGTCGCCGCCGAGCAGTGCGGCCGCTGAGCGGGCGGCGTGCCATGGCGACGGCGAGGCGTTGAGGAAGGCCCGCAGCGGGGCAGTCGGGTCGTCGGCGATCGGGGGCACCGGCTCATGATGGCGCGCTAGACATCGACCGTGACCCGGCGGACGAAGATCGTCGCCACGCTCGGGCCGGCATGCGACAGCGCAGCCCGCCTCGAGGCGCTCCTTCGCGCCGGCACCGACGTCGTCCGCCTCAACCTGAGCCACGACGCCATCGACGTCCACCTCCGGCGCCTCGCGCTCGTGCGCGGTGCGGCTGCCACGATCGGGCGGGCGGTCGGCGTGCTCGTCGACCTTCCCGGGCCGAAGCTGCGCGCCGGCTCCTTCCCCGACGGCGGCGTCGACCTCAGCCCGGGCACCGAGGTCCGCCTCGAGCCCGGTGTCGGCCCGAGCTCGGCGGCGATGATCACCGTCGACTACCCGACGCTGCTCACCGAGGTCGACCAGGGCGACCGCATCGTGCTCGGTGACGGCGGGATCACGATGGACGTCGTCGGCGTCGACGAGACGGCGGTGCACGCCCAGGTCGCGAGCGGCGGACGGGTGCAGGGCCGCCCGGGTGTGCACCTGTCCGGCGAGCGGCTGCAGATGTTCGCCCCCACCGACCACGACCTGGAGCTAGCACAGACCGTCACCGACGCCGGCGTCGAGTACGTGGCGCTGTCGTTCGTGCGCCGGGCCGCCGACGTCCTCGCGCTGCGTCAGGTCGTCGGCGATGCGGCGGGCATCGTCGCCAAGATCGAGACCGCGTCGGCGCTCAGCGAGCTGGCGGCGATCACCGACGTCGCCGACGCCGTGATGGTGGCCCGAGGCGACCTCGGCATCGACTGTCCGATGGAGGACGTGCCGCACCTGCAGAAGCACATCGTCCGCCACTGCGTCACCGTGGGGAAGCCGGTGATCACGGCGACCCAGATGCTGGAGACGATGATCGACGCGCCGGCGCCGACGCGCGCCGAGGTCAGCGACGTGGCCAACGCGGTCTTCGACGGCACCGACGCGGTGATGCTGTCGGGAGAGACGGCGATCGGCCACGACCCCGTGCTCGTCGTGCGCACGATGGCCCGGATCGCCGCACGCGCCGAGGTCGAGGCCAGCTACCGGCGGTGGGCTGAGCACCTCGGCCGGGGGCAGCGGGCCTGGGTCGGCGACGTCGGCGACCGCATCACCGGCGCCGTGACGCATGCCGCTTGGCAGGCCGCCCACGACACCGGGGCGACGGCGATCCTGTGCTGCACCCGCAGCGGGCGCACGGCGCGGGCGATCGCCCGCTTCCGTCCTGAGTGTCGCCTCGTCGGCCTGTCGCCGGACCCGCGCACGGTGAGCGCACTGTCGCTGTCATGGGGCGTCGAGTCGTTGCTGGTGGAGGAGTACACGACCACCGACGAGATGGTGTGGTTCGCCGTGGAGACCGCCGTCCGCCACGGCTGCGTCGAGCACGGCGACATCGTCCTCGTACTCGCCGGCGCCCCCGACCGTTACAGCGGCGCCGCCACGGACGTCATGCGGATCGTGCGGGTGGCGTGAGGCGTTCCCCGTCATCTGGGTGCTCGCCCTGCCATCCGGCATTCTGGGCGCCGAGCCCGACAGGGGTCGTCGGGCAGCGCGCCCAGATCGGGCAGACACCGAGCCGGTCGTGAGCCGCCGCATCTGGTCGGAGGAGGCCGGCGACCAGGGCGCCCCGGTCGTCGTGCTGATCCACGGGACGATGGACCGCTCGGCCGGCCTGCTCAAGCTGTCCCGGCGGCTCGAGGACCGGATGCGGGTGCTGCGCTACGACCGGCGCGGCTACGGCCGGTCGGCGCCCCACGATGGTCCGTTCGGGATCGAGCAGCAGGTCGACGATCTGGTCAGATTGCTCGACGATCGGCCGGCGGTCGTGTTCGGGCACAGCTATGGCGGCGACGTCGCCCTGGCCCTCGCTGACCGGCGCCCAGAGTTGGTGCGCGCGGTCGGCGTCTACGAGGTGCCGCTGCCGTGGCTCGACTGGTGGCCTGCGTCGGCCGCCGGCTCGCAGGCGCTGCAGGACGGCGGCGGGCCCGCTGACGCCGCCGAGCTGTTGGTGCGGCGTTTGATCGGCGACGATCGGTGGTCGCGCTTGCCGGCGCGAACGCGTGAGGCCCGCCGGCGGGAGGGACCGGCGATGGTCGCCGAGCTCGAGGACCTCGATGGCGGTCCGCCGTGGCATCCCGATCGCATCACCGTCCCCGCCGTGGCGATGCGCGGCAGCGCCGCCCGTCCGCATCACGCCGGCTCGACGGCGCACATCGCATCGGTGCTCGCCTGCCCGACCGTCGTGATCGCGGGCGCCCGCCACTTCGGCCCGAACACCCACCCGGACGCAGTCGCCGCGGTGCTCGCCGAGCTCGCCGCCCGAGGGACGTGAGGTGGGCGAGCGCCGGAGCGAAGCGGAGGCAGCGAGCTCGGAGGCGAGGCGAGCAGCTTGCTGCGACCCGAGCCCGAGAACGTCGCCCGAGGGACGTGAGGTGGGCGAGCGCCGGAGCGAAGCGGAGGCACCGAGCTCGGAGGCGAGGCGAGCAGCTTGCTGCGACCCGAGCCCGAGAACGTCGCCCGAGGGACGTGAGGTGGGCGAGCGCCGGAGCGAAGCGGAGGCACCGAGCTCGGAGGCGAGGCGAGCAGCTTGCTGCGACCCGAGCCCGAGAACGTCGCCCGAGGGACGTGAGGTGGGCGAGCGCCGGAGCGAAGCGGAGGCACCGAGCTCGGAGGCGAGGCGAGCAGCTTGCTGCGACCCGAGCCCGAGAAGATCAGCCGAGCGGCGACGACACCGTGACGTCGCGACCGAAGAACGTGCACGTCGTGTCGTCTGTCGCGCCGGCGCCAAGCGTCGCTCGGACCTTTCCGGCGCAGTCCTCCACCGATCCCCGCTGCTGCCACACCACCGCCGCCAGCACGACCAGCACGCCGATCACCACGAGCTTGGACACGATCGCCTTGATCGCGATGGCGAACACCACGGCCAGCACGATCGCACCGACCACGATCGCGAGGGCGACGTCGCGGATGGTGTCGAACTCGACGCCGAGCACGTCCGGAGGGTAGGGCACGATGCGTCGGCGAGCGCGGCACCTACCCTCGCGACATGACCGACGAACGGCCGATCGCGATGTCGTCCGGGCTGCCCTCGACGGTGCTGCCGCCGCCGGACCCCGCGGCGGCCGCCGCGCTGGACGACGCGCTGGCGCTCCACGGCGAGGCTCGCCGGGTCGGGCTGGCGTCGGTGGCCGCCCGCTGGCCGCGGTTCCTCGACGCCTGGGCCGCACTCGGCGACGCCGGACGTGACGACGTCGAGCGCTACGCCTACTACCGCGTCGGCTACCACCGTGGCCTCGACGCGCTGCGCGCCAGCGGCTGGCGGGGCTCTGGCTACGTGCGCTGGTCGTACGCATCCAACCAGGGTTTCCTGCGCTCGCTCGCCGGGCTCGGGGCGATGGCCGAGTCGATCGGGGAGGCCGACGAAGCCGAGCGCATCGCCGTCTTCCTCGCTCAGCTCGACCCCGACGGGCCGCCCAGGTCGTGACCGCCGGCGCCGTCCTGTGTGGCGGTCGCAGCACCCGGATGGGCACGGACAAGGCCTTCGTCGAGGTCGGCGGGGTGCCGATGGCGGCGCGGGTGTCGTCGAGGCTCGCCGCGGCCGGGTGCGCGCCGGTGACGATGATCGGTGGCGACGTCGTCTTGTTGTCCCGGCTCGGATGCCCGACCGTCGCCGACCGGTGGCCGGGTGAGGGGCCGGCCGGCGGCGTGCTGACCGCGCTGGGCACCGCCGATGACGACCTGATCGTCGTCGCCGCGTGCGATCTGCCGGCGCTCGACACGGCGACCGTCCGCTCCCTGATCGACGCCGTCGCGACGGACGCCACCTTGGGCGCCGCTGTCGCCGTCACCGACCGACCGCAGTGGTCCCTCACCGCGTGGCGGCGCTCGGTCAGCATGACCCGGGTCGAGGCGGCCTGGGCGGCGGGCGGGCGATCCCTTCACGAGCTCATCGCCGCGGTTCCGCACAGGGAGGTCCAGGTCGCTTCCGCCCCGCTGCGCAACGTCAACACGCTCGGGGAGCTTGAGGAGGCAACGGCGGTCGCTGGGTACATTGGCCCGGTGCCCGTCCAGGAGATCGACGTCGACCAGCTCGCTGCACGACTCGCCGAGGGCGCCCGGCTCGTCGACGTGAGGGAACCCGACGAGTACACCGCCGGCCACGTGCCCGGCGCCGTGCTCGTCCCACTCGGCACGGTGCCCGAGCAGCTCGGCGCCTTCGCCGGCGACGGCCCCACCTACGTCATCTGCAGATCGGGTGGGCGGAGCATGCGGGCGGCCGAGTATGTCGTGGAGCAGGGGCTCGACGCGGTCAACGTCGCAGGCGGCACGATGGCGTGGATCACGTCCGGGAGGGAGACCGCCGGAGGGGACCAACCCTCGTGACCGTCCAGGGCGTTCCCCGGCCACGGCATCTGCTGCCCGAGCCGCGGCCGTCCGCTCCCGCGCTGGCGCTCGGTCGCGCTCATCGGTGAACGCGTGCCACTGACCTACCGGTGGATCGACCGCCAGGCCGATCTCGACGACCTCCTCGCCGCCCTGGTCGACGAACCCCGGTACGCGATGGACACCGAGTTCCACCGGGAGCGGACCTACTTCCCCCGCCTCGCGCTGGTACAGCTCGCCTGGTCAGGCGGGATCGCCCTGGTCGACCCGCTGGCGGTGGAGCCGCGCTCGTTGACGAAGCTGTTCGACAGCCCTGTCGTGGCCGTCGCCCACGCCGCCCAGCAGGACCTCGACGTGCTCACCCACGCCGTCGGCGCCGTGCCGTCGCGCCTGTTCGACACCCAGATGGCGGCGGGCTTCGTCGGCTACGGCACGCCGTCGCTGGTCGCCCTCGTCCAGGGCGAGCTGGGGATCTCGCCAGCCAAGGGCGACCGCCTCACCGACTGGCTGCGTCGCCCGCTCACCGACGCCCAGCGGACCTACGCAGCCGCCGACGTGGCGTCGCTGCTGGAGCTCCACGACCGGCTCGTCGCCGAGCTCTCGTCACTCGGGCGCCTCGGCTGGGTCGAGGAGGCCTGCGAGGAGCTGCGCACCCGCCCGACCGGGGCGCCCGACCCGATGGCCGCCTGGATCAAGCTGAAGGACGCCCGGTCGCTGCGGGCACGGGCGCGGGCCGTCGCCCAGGCGGTGGCGGCGTGGCGGGAGCGGGAGGCGGCCGCCAACGACATGCCGGTGCGGCAGGTCCTCCCCGACCTCGCCATCCTCGGGATCGCCCAGCGCCAGCCGGCGACGATCGACGAGCTGGCGCAAGCCCGTGGCGTCGACGAGCGTCACCGCCGGGGCCGCATTGGCCGGGAGGTCATCGCCGCCGTCGCCGAGGGCCGAGGCGCCGATCCGCCACCGCTGCCGGACTCGGTCGACGAGCTCGACCGCTCCAAGCGCCCGGCGATCACGCTCGTGTCGGCATGGATCAGCCAAGTGGCGCGGGACGCGCGCATCGACACCGCCCTGCTGGCGACCCGTGCCGACCTGGTGGCTGCCCTACGCGGTGACCCCGACGCCCGCCTGGCTCACGGGTGGCGGGCTGAGTTGCTGGGGGACGGGCTGTCCCGCTTGATGGAGGGCCGGGCCGCGCTGACGTTCGACGGCAAGGGCAGCCTGCGCCTGATCGACGTGTGACGCCCATCCGGCCCTGCCGGCGGTGGATGCCGTTGGCGGCGGGCGAGGGACGGTAGACTGAGATGCAATGTCAACGCACTAGTCGTGGGAGCCCGACGTGAAGAAGGGTCGTCATCGCCGCTTCGAAGAGGCGCGCAAGTTGAAGCAGTCGGGTCCGGGGGCGTTCGATCTGGGGTTCGGAGATCGGGACCGGGGCACGACCACCACCCAGCACGATGAGGACGACGACTACGCCGCCCTGGCCCAGAAGTACGGCGTCGAGTTCGACGACGAGGACGCCGACGAGGACGACTGACCACACTCGGGCTCGGCTCGCAGGCAAGCTGCTCGCCTCACCTGCCGAGCTCGCCGCCGCCGCTTCGCGGCGGCGCTCGCCCCCCTCAGGGTTCAGCGGCGCAGCGCCGGATGGGGGAGCGGCACCCACCCGGGTCGCTCGAGTTGCTCGACGAGCATGTCGTAGACCTCCGTGCCGACGAGCTCGACGATGTCGTCGCGCACGGACTGGTAGACCGGGCGGTCGCCGACGAAGGCCTCGTGCGACTCGGTGCACCACCAGTGGAAGTCCTCACCGCCCTCGCCCCAGTCGCGGCGCTTCCACTCCCGCAGCCGTGAGGTCAGGTGGCCGTTCTCGTCGGTGGAATGCTCGAGCCGCAGCGGCACCTGCCAGCACACGTTGGGCTTCCAGTCGAGCGGGCGCTCCGCATTGGCGAGGGCGCCGATGTGCAGGGCGCACCCGGTGCCGCCGGCGAATCCGGGCCGGTTGAGGAAGATGCAGGCGTCGTCGACCAGACGGGTCACCGTCGCCTCGACGCCGTCGTCGCCCGGCTCGCCGGGCCGCAGGAAGCCGCCCCGGCGGGCCTTGGCATGGAACTGCATCTGATCGGGCGTGAGACGCACGAAGGCCTTGACCACGTTGGCAACGTCGTCGTCGTCGACGAAATGAGCTCCGAACGAGCAGCAGCCCTGTTCCAGCTCGGGGTGCGGGGCGTCGAGGATGCCTGGGCACCCGACGCCGTAGATGCAGCGGTAGTTGGAGCGCAGGAAGGTGGCGTCGAACACCCACGTCCGCAGCTCGGTGGGGTCGTCGAAGGAGATCCACTCGTGGAGGTCGTCGGGCGGCGTCGCCATCGCCGGTGAAGCTATGGCCCAGCGAGGCGGATCGGAGCCCCAGGTAGGGTGGACAGAACCATGATCCCGCGCACCGCCGACGAGCTCCGTCAGTCGTTTCTCGACTTCTTCGCCGCGCGCGGCCACACCGTGGTGCCCTCGGCGAGCCTGATCCCGCACGACCCGACGGTGCTGTTCAACGTCGCCGGAATGGTGCCGTTCAAGCCCTACTTCGTCGGCGACGAGGTGCCGCCGTTCACCAAGGCGGTGAGCTCGCAGAAGTGCGTGCGCGCCGGCGGCAAGCACAACGACCTCGACGACGTCGGGCGCACCAAGCGCCACCTCGTGTTCTTCGAGATGCTCGGCAACTTCAGCTTCGGCGACTACTTCAAGGAGCTGGCGATCCCGTACAGCTGGGAGCTGGTCACCGAGACCTGGGGCTTCGACGGCGACCGGATCTGGATCACCGTCCACGAGAGCGACGACGAGGCCGAGAAGATCTGGCACGACGTCGTCGGCGTGCCGATGGAGCGGATCCAGCGCCTCGGCGACAAGGACAACTTCTGGCAGATGGGCGACACCGGCCCGTGCGGTCCGTGCAGCGAGCTGCACATCGACCGCGGCCCGGCGTTCGGGCCCGACGGCGGCCCGCTCCACGATCCCCACGGGGACCGGTTCATGGAGTTCTGGAACCTCGTCTTCATGCAGTACGACCAGGCGCCGGACGGCACCCGGACGGCGCTGCCGAAGCCGCAGATCGACACCGGCGCCGGCCTCGAGCGGATCCTGTGCCTGTTGCAGGATGTCGACGCGGTGTGGGAGACCGACCTGATGTCGCCCTTGATCGACGAGGCCTGCTCGCTCACCGGGCGCACCTACCGCCCCGGCGACTACGAGGATCGCGACAGCTTCGCCGTGCGCGTCCTCGCCGAGCACGCCCGCTCGGCGACGATGCTCGTGGGCGACGGGGTGTTCCCGAGCAACGAGGCCCGCGGCTTCGTGCTGCGGCGGATCATCCGCCGCGCCGTACGCTACGCCTACCTGCTCGGCACCGAGCAGCTGGTGATGCCGAGCCTGGCTGCAATCGCGGTGCAGGTGATGGGCAACGCCTACCCCGAGGTCGCCCGCCAGGCCGAGTTCATCGTCGGGGTGCTCGGCAAGGAGGAGGAGCGCTTCCGCCAGACGCTGCGCAACGGCCTCACGATCCTCGAGGCCGAGCTCGCCGGCGGCGCCACCCGGCTCCCCGGCTCGACCGCGTTCGTGCTCCACGACACCTACGGCTTCCCGCTCGAGCTGACCCAGGAGATCGCCGCCGAGCGCGAGGTCGCCGTCGACGTGCCCGGGTTCGAGACCGAGATGGCGGCGCAGCGCCAGCGGGCCAAGGCGGCCCGGCAGAAGGCGGGTGACGACGCCAACGTCGACGCCTACCGCGAGGTCGTCGAGCAGTTCGGCACGACCGCGTTCGTCGGCTACACCGACGACACCGCGGACGCGCGCGTGCTGGCCGTCCTGCCTCACGCGGGTGGCGAAGGCCTCATCGAGATCCTGCTCGACCGCACCCCCTTCTACGCCGAGAGCGGCGGGCAGATCGGCGACCGCGGCACGATCCGCACGGAGACCGGCGCCGTCGACGTCGTCGACACGACCTACGCCCTGCCCAACCTGCGCCGCCACATCGGGCGGGTCACCGAGGGCACGATCACGCCGGGCCAGGCGGCGACGGCCGCCATCGACGTCGAGCGCCGCGACGCCACCCGCCGCAACCACACTGCCACCCACCTGCTCCACCACGCCTTGCGCCAGGTCCTCGGGCCGCACGTCAAGCAGGCCGGCTCGCTCGTCGCCCCGGACCGCCTGCGGTTCGACTTCTCCCACTACGAACCGGTGACCACCGAACAGATCGACGAGATCGAGCGCATCGCCAACGCCGCCGCGTTGGCCAACACCGGGGTGCGGGCGTTCGAGACGAGCAAGACGGAGGCCGAGGCACTCGGGGCGATCGCCTTCTTCGGCGACAAGTACGGCGACATCGTGCGGGTGCTGGAGGCCGGCCCCTCGATCGAGCTGTGCGGCGGCACCCACGTCCGAGCGACCGGGGACATCGGCACGATCAAGGTGGTCAGCGAGGGCTCGATCGGCTCCAACCTGCGGCGCATCGAGGCCGTCACCGGCGAGCGCAGCGTCGCCCTGCTGCAGCGCGACGAGCGGGTGCTGGCCGACGCCGCCAAGCTCCTCGGCACCACCGGGGACGACCTCGTTGGAGGCGTGCAGCGCAAGCTCGACGAGCTGCGCGCGGTCACCGAGGAGCTCAAGGTCCTCCGGTCGAGATTGGCCAGCGGCCGCGCCGGCGAGCTGGCGGCGACGGCGACGGACGGCGTCGTCGTCCAGCGGGTCGACGGGCTGGAGACGAACGAGCTGCGTGAGCTGGCGCTGGCGGTGCGCAATCACGCCGGCGTCGACGTCGTCGTGCTCGCCGGCGCCACCGGCGGTGGCGGCGTCGGCCTCGTCGCCGCGGTCACGCCGGCCACGGCCATCCAGGCGGCGAGCCTGATCAAGGACGCCGCTCGGGCTGTCGGCGGCGGCGGCGGCGGCAAGGGCGACGTGGCCACCGCCGGCGGGCGCGACCCGTCGGGCATCGACGATGCGCTGCGGCTCGCCGCCGAGGCCGCCGCGGCGGCGCGCGCCAACGCGTGAGGGCGCTCGGGCTCGACCTCGGCAGCACGCGCATCGGCGTCGCAGTGAGCGACCGCTCGGGCACGATCGCGTCACCGCTGACTGTCATCGAGCGGGGCGGCTCCCGACATCAGGATCACCAGCGCATCGCCGCACTGGTGCGTGAGGAGGAGGCGGACGTCGTGGTGGTCGGGCTGCCGCGGAGCTTGTCGGGAGGCGAGGGTCCGGCGGCGCGGGCTGCCGCGGCCGAGATCACGGCGCTGGCTAGCGTGGTCGGCGTGCCCGTCGAGACGCACGACGAGCGGTTCACCACGGTGACCGCCACCCGCGCCTTGGCCGAAGCCGGCGTGCGCGGTCGGGCGCGCCGCCAGGTCGTCGACAAGGTGGCGGCGGCGGTGATCTTGCAGGCGTGGCTGGACGCGCGCCGATGACGCTCGCCGAGGATCTCGCGCGAGAGCGGGCGCAGGCGAGGGAGGCCGAGGATCGCCGGCGCGACGTCGGTCGCAGCCGGGGCGTCGACGACGTCGACTCCCTCGACGATCTCGACCTGCTCGACTGGAGCACTGACCCGTGGGACGAGGCAGTGGCGGCGGGGTTCGTGGAGCGGCTGCGCTGGCAGACGAAGTCGATCAAGTGGTTCGCCTACACGATGCTCGTGCTGAGCATCGCCGTGATCCTGGTCGCCGGTGTCGCTGGGATGTGGTACATCCACCAGGTCAACCCGGCCGGCGACCCCGGCCCGCCGGCGCCGTTCACGGTCGGTCAGGCCGACACCCTGCAGACGATCAGTGAGCGACTGGAGCGGCAGGGGTTCGTCAACGACGCCGGGCTGTTCCGCTGGTACGTCCAGCACCACGGCGGTCTCGAGCTGACGCCGGGCTACTACGAGCTGCGCACCAGCGATCACATGGGCAACGTGCTGGCCCGGCTGCGCACCCCGCCGTCGGAGACGTACACCAAGGTCACGTTCCCGGAGGGGTTCACGGTCGCCCAGATCGCCGCTCGCCTCGACCGCGACATGTCGACGATGACGGCGGCCGACGTGATCGCGGCGACCACCGACCCGGGCATCCAAGTCGGGCTGCGACCACCGGGCGTGACGACCCTCGAAGGCCTGCTCTTCCCCGACACCTACCAGGTGTCCAACGGGGAGACGCCGGCCCACGTACTGGGCCGGATGATCGGGCAGATGGAGCGCGTGCTCAGTCAGGAGAACGTCGACACCAAGGCGCCGAAGTTCCTCCTGACGCCGTACCAGGTCCTGATCGTCGCCTCGATGATCGAGCGGGAGGCGAAGACCGACGCCGACCGGGCCAAGATCGCTCGGGTCATCTACAACCGCCTCGCCGATGGGCTCAACCTGCAGATCGACGCCACCGTCCGCTACGGCACGCAGGTCGCCGGCGGCGACCCGGCGAGCCCGTTCGACGTGCAGCGCACCGCTCCGGGGCCGTACAACACCTACCTCAACCCGGGGCTGCCGCCGACTCCGATCGCCAACTCGGGGCGGGCCTCGATCCGCGCCGCGCTCAACCCGGCGCCCAACCCGAGCGTCGGCGATCCGCTCTGCGCCGATCTCCCGGCCAAGACCAAGTGCGAGTACCTCTTCTACGTCGTGTCCGATGAGGACGGCAACCACGCTTTCGCCGTCACCGAGCAGCAGCACGCCGCCAACGTCGCCGCGGCCCAGGCCGCCGGCCTGCTCTGACCGCGGCGACCGTGCACGTCGCGGCCGTCATCGGCCACCCGGTCGGGCACTCCCTCTCGCCGGCGATGCACAACGCCGCCTTCGCCGCCGCTGGCCTCGACTGGACATACGTGGCCTTCGACGTGGCGCCAGGTGGGGCGTCGGCGGCGCTCGCGGCGATGCGCACGCTCGGGATCGCCGGGCTGTCGGTCACGATGCCGCACAAGGAAGCGGTCGCCGCGGCTGTCGACGTGCTGGACCCGGCGGCCACCGCCCTGCGCTCGGTGAACACCGTCGCCCGCGCCTGCGACGGACACCTGGTCGGCTACAGCACCGACGGCGACGGGCTCGTCGACTGGCTCGCGGCGTGCGGCGTCTCGGTGGCGGGGGCGGCGGTGGCGGTGCTCGGCGCGGGCGGCGCGGCGCGCAGCGTCGTCGACGCGCTGGGCCGGGCCGGAGCCGCCCGGATCGCCGTGGTGAACCGCACCGCGACCCGTGCCGTCGAGGCAGCCGGGCTGGCGGCGGTGGCCAGGGTCGGCACCGTGGACGACCTCGGTGCCGCGACGATCGTCGTCAACGCCACGTCGGTGGGGATGGGCACCGGGGAGCTGCCGGTCGACCCCGACCGGCTGCGGCCGGGCCAGGTCGTCGCCGACCTCGTCTACCACCCGCTCGACACGGCGCTGCTGCGGGCCGCCCACGCCGTCGGCTGCACCACGGTCGACGGCCTCGGGATGCTCGTCCACCAGGCCGTGCGCCAGCAGGTCCTGTGGACCGGCCGGCACCCCGACCCGGCGATCATGCGCGCCGCCGCCGAGGCCGAGCTGCGGCGACGTTGAGCGCATCCTCGTCCCGTCCGAGTGTTTGACCCCGAGGTTTTCCGGCCGTGGCACTCGGATGGCGACCGGTAGCGTCGGCGCGGTGCTGCGCTTCCTGACCGCGGGCGAGTCACACGGCCAGGGGCTCGTGGTGATCGTCGAGGGCCTGCCCGCCGGGTTGGCGGTGACGGTCGAGGACGTCCAGGCCGAGCTGGCCCGGCGCCGCCTCGGCTACGGCCGGGGGCCGCGGCAGCACTTCGAGGTCGACGAGCTGACGCTCATCGGCGGCGTCCGCCACGGGCGCACGCTCGGGTCGCCGGTGGCCATCGAGATCAAGAACACCGAGTGGTTCCGCAGCGACAAGTGGCACGCTGAGATGGACCCGGCGCCGGGCCGCACCGAGGCCCCGCTGACCCAGGTCCGCCCGGGCCACGCCGACCTCGCCGGGATGCAGAAGTACGGCTTCACCGACGCCCGTGACGTCCTCGAGCGGGCCAGCGCCCGGGAGACCGCCGCCCGCGTCGCCGCCGGGGCGCTGGCGAAGCTGCTGCTGGCCGAGCTCGGCGTGCACGTCTTGTCCCACGTCGTGCAGATGGGCCGGGCCACGTCGACCGGCCCCCGCCCGACGTTCGCCGACCTGCCCCTGGTGGACGAGTCACCGGTGCGTTGCTTCGACCCGGCGGCGGCGGAGGCGATGATCCTCGAGATCAAGGCGGCGGCCAAGGACGGTGACTCACTGGGCGGCGTCGTCGAGGTGCTGGCCGAGGGCGTGCCCGTCGGGCTCGGCAGCCATGTCCACTGGGACCGCAAGCTCGACGCGCTCCTGGCCCAGGCGGTGATGAGCATCCAGGCGGTCAAGGCGGTCGAGCTCGGCGAGGGGTTCGCCGTCGCCGGCCGACGGGGCAGCGAGGCCCACGACGCCATCCGCTGGGACGAGGCCAGTGGTGAGTACCGCCGTGACACCACGCTGGCGGGCGGTGTGGAGGGCGGGATGTCCACCGGCGAGCTGCTCGTGCTGCGGGCGGCGATGAAGCCGCTGGCCACGCTCAACGTGCCGGTGCTGGAGACCGTCGATACCGCCACGAAGGAGCCGGCGCTGTCGTTCAAGGAGCGCACCGACGTCACCGCGGTGCCGGCGATGGGCGTCGTCGCCGAGACGATGGTCGCTCTGGTGCTCGTCGCCGAGGCTCAGCGCAAGTTCGGCGGCGACTCGGTCGCCGAGATGGTCCGCAACGCGGCGGCGTTCCGGGGATCACTGACATCATGACTTAGTCCACAGGACTTGGTCCGCTAGGCTGCAGGCCGTGACGAAGACCGTGAACATCCACGAGGCCAAGACGCACCTCTCCCGCCTCCTCGAGGAGGCGGCGAACGGTGAAGACATCGTGATCGCCAAGGCCGGTAAGCCGAAGGTGCGCCTCGTGCCGGTGGAGCCACCACCGAAGCGCCGGCTGGGGTTCATGGGTCCCGGATGGCGCCTGCCCGATTCGTTCTTCGATCCATTGCCGGAGGAGGAACTACGGCTGTGGGAGGGCGGCGATTGAGACTGCTCCTTGACACACACGTCTTCATCTGGGTCGGCGGACCAGACGCGGAACGGCTGCTGAGCACCAACGTCAGGCGCGCCGTCGAAGACCCGTCCACCGAGATCTTGATCTCCGCAGCCAGTGCTTGGGAGATCGCGACGAAGCATCGCCTGGGACGACTTGAGGCGGGCGGACGCATGGTCCGAGAGTGGGGCCGGGCGCTGACCAGCCTCGGAGCCAGCGACCTCCCGATCACGAGCGAGCACGGGTTGCTCGCCGGCGGGTTCGACGCCCCGAACCGGGATCCGTTCGATCGCATCCTCGCCGCGCAGGCGATCGTCGAGGGTGCCCGCCTCGTCACGACCGACCGGGCGATGGACGGCTTCGGCGCCGAGCTCTTGTGGTGACGGGGCCGCCGAACCACCTCGTGCTCGTCGGGATGATGGGCGCCGGCAAGACCGCCGTCGGGCGCCGTGTCGCCACCCGGTTGGGACGCAAGCTGGTCGACTCCGACGAGCTGATCGAGGCGCGCACCGGGCGCACGGTCCGCCGGATCTGGGAGGTAGAGGGCGAGCCGGCGTTCCGAGAGCTCGAGACGGCGGCTCTGCTGGAGGCACTTGCGGAGCCGGAACCGCTCGTGATCGCCGCGGCCGGCGGCGTGCTGCTGCTCGAGGAGAACCGCCGTGCCCTCGCCCAGTCGGGTGCGCGTGTCGTCTGGCTGCGGGCCGATCCGGCGGTGCTCGCCGAGCGGGCGACGCGCGCCCACCACCGCCCGCTGCTCGATGGCGACCCGGTGGCGGCGATGAACCGTCTGCTGCCCGAGCGCGAGCCGCTCTACCGCGCCGCCGCCGACGCGGTCGTCGACACCGATCGCCTCGACCTCGACGCCGCCGCGGACCGTGTGATGGAGGCGGCGACGGGGATCCACCGGGTGACGGTGTCGCTCGCCGAGCGTGCCTACGACGTCGTCGTTGGGCACGGTGCCGTCGCCGTGCTGGCGGGCATGCTGCCGCCGACCGCCCGCCGGGCGGCGATCGTATCGCAGGCCACCGTCCCCTTCGCCGTCGACCTCCCGATCGCGGTCGAGCGGATGGAGATCGGCGTC
Organism: uncultured Acidimicrobiia bacterium; assembly: GCA_963841465.1. Classification (GTDB taxonomy): domain Bacteria; phylum Actinomycetota; class Acidimicrobiia; order Acidimicrobiales; family Ilumatobacteraceae; genus JALZMG01. The sequence continues at coordinate 122,557 of CAWJCQ010000004.1, forward strand.
GGAGAGGGGGCCAAGACACTGGCCACCATCGAGGCGCTGACCAGGTCGTTCGCCCAGATCGGGCTCACCCGTGACGACGTCGTGATCGGCGTCGGCGGCGGCATGGTCACCGACGTCGCCGGGTTCGCCGCGGCGACCTGGCACCGCGGGGTGCCGGTCGTCCACGTCGCCACGACGCTGCTCGGAATGGTCGACGCGGCGATCGGCGGCAAGACCGGCGTCAACCTGCCGGAGGGCAAGAACCTCGTCGGGGCGTTCTGGCAGCCGCTCGGCGTGGTGTGCGACCTCGACGCGCTGGCCACGCTGCCCGCCCGCGAGCGGCGCTCGGGCGACGGCGAGATGGCCAAGTACCACTTCCTCACCGGCGACGACCTCGACGCCATGTCGCTCACCGATCGGGTGGCGCGCTGCGTCGAGATCAAGGCTGAGGTTGTATCGGAGGACGAACGCGAGGGCGGCCGGCGGGCGCTGCTCAACTACGGCCACACGCTCGCCCACGCCCTCGAGATCGACACACAGCACCGCCTGACCCACGGCGAGGCGGTCGGGGTCGGGCTGGTGTTCGCCGCCGAACTGGCCCACCGGCTCGACCGCATCGGCGCCGAGCGCGTCGCCGAGCACCGCGCCGTCGTCGGTGGGACGTATCGCCTGCCGACGTCGATCCCCGACACGATCGACACCGATGCCCTGCTCACGCTGATGGCGCGGGACAAGAAGGCGCGCACTGGCGGGCTGACGTTCGTCCTCGACGGCCCAGCCGGCGTCGAGGTCGTGGCCGACGTCCCCGAGGCCGCCGTGCGAGCTGCCCTCGCCGCCGCTCGCCGCTGACCCCATCCGAGTGTTTCAGCCCGTCCGAGTGTTTCGTCCCGGGGAAATCGAGTCGTGGCACTCGGATGGATCGAAACCCTCGGATGGATCTCACCGGGCGTACCGTTGCCGCCGTGGACCATGATCGGCCGATCGTGCTGCTGCTGCACGGACCGAACCTGAACCTGCTCGGCGACCGCGAACCGGAGGTCTACGGCACGGCGACGCTCGGCGATCACGTCGCCACCACGGAGCGGGCGCTGGCCGGCGCCGGGCTCGCCGTCGAGGCGTTCCAGAGCAACCACGAGGGCGAGCTCGTCGATGCGATCCACGGCGCCCGGCGACGGTGCGCGGCGATCATCATCAACCCGGGTGCCTTCACCCACTACGCGTGGAGCCTCCACGACGCCCTCGCCGCGTTCGACGGGCCGGTGGTCGAGCTGCACCTCTCCAACCCGAACGCCCGCGAGCCGTGGCGCCACACGAGCGTCGTCGCGCCGGTCGCCAACGGCTCGATCGTCGGCTTCGGCGGCCACGGCTACGAGCTCGCCGCCCGTGCCGTCGCCCGCCTGCTCGGAGCGAACGCATGACACCCGGGGAGTTCCCACCGATCGGCTACGCCACCCGGCCCGACGCCGTCAGGGAGCGGCTGGACGGGGCGACGCTGCTCGTCTCCAACCCCTCGAACGTCCGCTGGCTGACCTCGTTCGGCGGGTCGCTCGGGTGGGTCGTCGTCCGGCCCGACCGGTGCACGCTGATCACCGACGGCCGCTACGCCGAGCGGGTCGCCGCCGACCTCGAGGCAGCCGGGCTCGGCAAGGTCGTCGATGTCGTCGTCGGCACGACCCGCCCGCAGATCCGCGACCACGTCGTCGCTGCCGCCGGCGACGGCCCCGTACGCGCCGAGGCCGATCACCTCACCCACGCCCAGTGGACCGACCTGGCGGGCGAGCTCGAGCTCGCCCCCGACGCCGCGACGATCACCGGGCTGCGTCGGGTCAAGGACCGCGGCGAGCTGGCCCGGATCGCCCACGCCGCGGCGATCGCCGACGCCGCGCTGACCGATGTCGCGCCGATGCTCACCGAGCGCCCGACCGAGGCCGACGTCCGCGACGAGCTCGAGTACCGGATGCACCGCGGCGGCGCCGACGGCCCGAGCTACGACACCATTGTCGCCAGCGGCCCGGACAACGCCGCCCGCCCGCACCACCACACCAGCCGGCGAACGATCGTCGAGGGCGACACCGTGATCATCGACGTCGGTGCTCTCGTCGACGGCTACCACTCCGACATGACCCGCTCGTTCGTGGTCGGCGAGCCGACGATCGAGCAGCGGACGATCTACGAGCTCGTCCTCGAGGCCCAGCTCGCCGGGCTCGACGCCGTGGGCGCGGGCGCCACGGCGCGCGACGTCGACACCGCCTGCCGGGGCATGTTCGCCGACCGCGGCTACGGCGACTGGTACCTCCACGGCACCGGCCACGGCGTCGGACTCGACATCCACGAGGACCCGTTCGCCTCGCAGGTCTCCGACGCCGAGCTGCTGGTGGGCGACGTCATGACGGTCGAGCCCGGCCTCTATCGTGGCGGGCTCGGCGGGTTTCGCATCGAGGACCTCGTCGAGGTCACGGCCGACGGATGTCGCCGCCTCACCCATCTGGCCAAGGACACCCCATGCCCGCCATCACCACCAACGACTTGAAGACCGGGATCACGCTGCAGCTCGACAACGGCCTCTTCCAGGTCGTCGAGTTCCAGCACGTCAAGCCGGGCAAGGGCGGCGCGTTCGTGCGCACCAAGCTGCGCAACGTCCGCACCGGCAGCGTCCTCGAGCGCACGTTCAACGCCGGCGTCCGCGTCGAGCAGGCGATCGTCGACCGCCAGGACATGCAGTTTCTCTATCGCGACGGCGACGACTACGTGTTCATGAACACGTCGACGTACGACCAGCTGACGGTCCCCCGCGCCGCGCTCGGCGACGCCGCCGACTACCTGGTCGAGCAGGCCGTCGCCCAGATCGCCCAGTACCAGGACCAGATCATTGGCGTCGAGATCCCGGCCTCCGTCGAGCTCACCGTCGCCCAGACCGAACCGGGCGTGCAAGGCGACCGGGTGTCGGGCGCCCGCAAACCGGCCGTGCTCGAGACAGGCAAGACGGTCCAGGTGCCGCTGTTCGTCGAACGGGGCGACCGGGTCCGGGTCGACACGCGCAGCGGCGACTACATCACGCGGGTGTGAAGTCCCCCGATCCCCGCTCCGACGCCCGAGAACGGGCCCTGTACCTGCTCTACGAGGCGCAGGCCAAGGACATCTCGCCGCTCGACGCCCTCGAGTTGCAGATCGTCGAGCCGGACGAGCTGACCGCGCTGCTCGTGCGCGGCGTCGTCGCCCATCGTGAGCGTCTCGACGCGGCGATCGGGGCGCGGGCCACCGGCTGGCCGCTGGAGCGGATGCCGGTGCTCGACCTCAACGTCCTGCGCCTCGGCGCCTTCGAGCTCGCCGAGCGGCCCGCCGTCCCGGTAGCCGTGGTGATCGACGAGGCGGTCGAGCTGGCCAAGCGCTTCTCGACCGACAACAGCGGGCGCTTCGTCAACGGGGTGCTGTCGGCGCTGGTGGCCGACCTGCGCCCGGCGGCGGGCGCACCTGCCACGTCGCCAGACGAGTCGTAGCATCGTGGCCCGATGAGCGAGCCCGCAGGGCGAGCGAACCAGCGGCACGGTGCCTCGCCGCGCAGCGAGGCGGTCATTGTTGCACCGCCCGGCAGCCTCCGACGCCTCGACGCGGCCATGGTGCACCAATGAGCGAGGATGTCGCCGCGCACCTGGCGACCGACGTCGGTGAGCTCATCGAGGCACCCGACGATGTCGAGCGGCCGACCGTGGTGCGCACTCCGGTGGTGCGACGGGTCGTGCGCCGGCTCGAGCAGGTCCACCCGGCGCTGTGGCTGACGCTCGCCGGCGTCCTCGCCTTCACGATCGTCTTCGGCAGCCTCGGCGTCCGCCACCACGACAACTTCGGGTCGTGGTCGTTCGATCTCGGCATCTACGACCAGGGCTTCTGGCTCGTGTCCCGCTTCGGCCAGACGTTCGTGACGGTGCGCGGGCTGGAGTTCTGGGGTCAGCACGTCAACCTCGTCGCCGTCGCCTACGCCCCGTTCTACTGGCTCGGCGCCGGTCCGGCGTTTCTCTACATCTCGCAGGCCTTCGTCCTCGGCCTCGGCGCGCTGCCCGCCTACCTGATCGCTCGCGACCGCTTCGAGCGCCCGTGGGTCGGCCTCGCCTTCGCTGTCGCCTACCTGCTGTACGCCCCGATCCAGTGGATCAGCTGGGCCAACTTCCACCCCGAGGCGCTGGTCATCACGCCGTTCCTGTTCGCCTGGTGGTTCGCCACCCGCCGCCAGTGGGGCTGGTTCTTCACCTTCGTCGGGCTCGCTCTGGCGACCCGCGAGGACACGGCGATGGCGGTCGTGATCCTCGGCATCGTGCTGCTCGTGCGGCACTGGCACAGCGAGGACCGGGTGGACCGGCGGATGGCGATCGGCACGATCGCCCTCGGCGTGATCTGGTACCTGATCGCCACCCAACTGATCATCCCGTGGGCCAACGAGGGCCGCCAGCCGTTCTACCTCGAGTACTTCTATGGCAGCTACGGCGGGACGATGCCGGAGATCGCCAAGAACATCGTCCGCCACCCCGAGCGGGTCGTGCGCGACGCCACCCAGCCCGACCGGATCCGCTTCTACCGCGACCTGCTGCTGCCGTTCGGCGGGCTGCCGATCCTCGCCCCGCTGGAGCTGCTGATGGCGCTGCCGCAGCTGCTGGCCAGCGTGATCGGCGCCAGCCCGTACGCCCGAACCATCCGCTACCAGTACACCGCGGTGATGATCGCCCCAATCGTGATCGCGGCGATCGAGGGCGCCCACAAGCTGTGGCGGTTCCGGGTCGTGCGGCGGCTGCTCGTGCCGTGGCTGCTCGTCTTCGCCTACGTCACCAACGTGGCGTGGTCGCCGTCGCCGATCGGCGACCAGTACGGGGTGTGGGTGAAGCACAACCCGCGGGAGGCGTCGTTGCAGCACGCCGTGTCGATGGTGCCGGGCGGGGCGTCGGTGACCGCGACGTACGGCCTGCTGCCGCACCTCTCCCACCGCGAGCAGATCTACGACTGGCCGAACCCGTTCCAGCCGGCGTACTGGGGCAACGACGACACCTACCGGCTGCCCGACCCGTCCACCGTCGAGTACCTCGTGATCGACCGCCAGCAGGTCGGCCAGGCCCAGAAGGAGTTGCTCGCCGAGCTCACCGACGGCGACCCGTACCGGATCGTCTACGACAGCCAGGACGTCGTCGTCGCCAGCCGGGTCAAACCGGGCTGACGGTCGATTCCGACAACTGTTCGCGGAAAAGACAACTGGAGTTGTCGTCCGCGCGAAGAGTTGTGGATGCGGTCTAGCGCCGGCGGGCGATCGCCAGCAGGTTCTTGCCGGCCGGCGGATGCGGCACGAGCCGCTGCACGGCGCGGCTGAGCGGCACGACGACCCGGTCGTAGCCGGTCGAGGACACCGGGCCGAGGGAGCGCACGTCGAGCAGCCGGTACATCGCGTAGTAGGGCGCGACCCCGAGCACGTCCAGGTAGCGGACGTCGACGAGCTCGAAGCCGGCCCGGGTGATCAGCGCGGCGAGGTCGTCGCGGCGATAGCGGCGGTGGTGCCCGGACTTGTAGTCGAGGCTGCCGTACAGCCGCGGCAGCGCCGGCACGAACACCGCCAGCGATCCGTCGGGCGCGAGCAGCTCGCGGGCGGTGGCCAGCTCGCCAGCGTCGTCCTGGATGTGCTCGAGGACGTTGACGTAGACGACCGAGTCGAAGCGCGGCGAGGGGTCGGACGCAAGCAGGTCCGCCGACGTCTGCTGTCGCGGCGTGAGCCTCGCCTCGCCGGCGGTCCGGGCGACGAGCCCTTCGAACAGCCCGGCCGCCGGCTCCAGCGCGGTCACCTCGCAGTCGGGGCGGCGGGTGAGCAGGGCGGTCGAGACGGTGCCGATCCCGGCGCCGACCTCGAGGACCCGGCGGCCGAGGTCGGGAGCAATCTCGTCGGCGATCCATCCGAAGAAGCGCTCCGCCGTGGCGAGGCGCTCCAGCTCGACGTCGGCGCCGAAGCGGGAGCCGGCGGCGGCGTCCTGGCCGCGCATCCGCCCAGATCGGGCTGCCCACGTGGATTGGTCGGCGCGCATCTTGGCCCGCACCTCGTTGGCGCGGGCGCGGACCTCGGGCATCTGCCGGGCGAAGTCGGCGACGTCCCGGAACGACAGCGTCGCCACATCGGAGTAGCGGGGGCGGAAGACGATCGGGACCTCGTCGACGCTGAACCCGTACGCCTGGGCGAGGGCGACGAACGCCGGGTAGAAGCCGTACCCGTCGATCGACAGCCCGTCGGCGAGCACGGTCCGCACGACGTCGGGGTGGACGACCCAGAACGACGTGGTGGTGTCACGCACACGGCGCAGCCCAGTTGCCCGCCGCACCAACGCGCTCGCCGTCCGGCTGGCCGCGGCGCGGGCGGCCGCGGTGCCCGGCGAGGTGCCGCCGCGCGCCGAGCGCGAGCCGATCGTCAGCCCGCTGCGGCGGGCGAGGAACATCCGCACCAGATCGGTGATCTGGCGAGCGTCGTGGCAGCCGTCGGGGTCGAGGGTGACGATGAAGTCCGGCGGGTCGAAGTCGAGGAGGCGGCGGAAGGCGGCTCCAAGCGCTGCCGGGGGTCCGCCGCCGGACGCGGCCATCACGTCCAGCGGGAGGCCGAGGGCGGCGGCGGTTGCCCTGGCGATCGCGGCGGTCCCGTCGGGCGAGGCGTCGTCGACCACCAGCACGGACAGCACGATGCCAGCGCGCCTGAGGATCGCCGCCGACTCCTCGACCTCGGCCAGCACCGCCTGGATCGATCCGGCCTGGTTGTACGTCGCCATCACGACGGTGCCCTGCACGCCAACGAGGCTAGGACCGGTCACCCGCGGCAGCCATCGCCACTGGTACCCTCGGCCTCGCCGTGAAGCTGGTCCCGAGAGGCCAGGACGGCAGGAGTGGATCGTGGAACAGCACGCCTCGGCGGACGTCGGCCGCAAGCGGGTCCTCACCGCCGACGACGTGCGGCGGGCGACCACGCGCATGGCCCACGAGATCATCGAGCGCAACCGCGGCCTCGATGGCGTCGTGTTGCTCGGGGTGCGCGCCGGCGGCGACTGGCTGGCCCGCCACCTCGGCGACGAGATCGCCGGCATCGAGCGGGCGATCCCGGTCGGGTCGATCGACCCCTCGCTGCACCGCGACGACATCGGCCTGCGCCCGGTGGTGCCGGCCGGCCGCAGCGAGCTCCCGGTGAGCCTCGACGGGGCGACGGTCGTGCTGGTCGACGACGTGCTGTTCACCGGGCGCACCGTCCGTGCGGCGATGGACGCGGTGGCCGAGTACGGCCGCCCGCGGGCGGTGCAGCTGGCGGTGCTGGTCGATCGCGGCCACCGCGAGCTGCCGATCCGTCCCGACTTCGTCGGCAAGAACCTCCCCACGTCGCGTGATGAGGAGGTCGTCGTGACGGCCGAAGGGGTGGAGATCCGGTGAAGCACCTCCGCTCGATCGCCGAGGCCGGACCGGACGCCGTGCGCCGTCTGCTCGACCTCACCGACACGATGGCCGAGGTCAACCAGCGCCCCAACCCGAAGGTCCCGGCGCTGCGCGGCAAGACGGTGTGCAACCTGTTCTTCGAGGACTCGACGCGCACCCGGCTGTCGTTCGAGACCGCGGCGAAGCGGCTGTCGGCCGACGTGATGACGTTCACCGTCAAGGAGTCCAGCGTCAACAAGGGCGAGAGCCTGCGCGACACGATCGAGACGGTCGCCGCGATGGGTGTCGACGCCTTCGTGATCCGCCACCGTTCGAGCGGTGTGCCGTGGCAGGTCAGCGCGTGGACGTCGGCGAGCATCGTCAACGGCGGCGACGGCTGGCACGCCCATCCCACCCAGGCTCTGCTCGACGCCTACACCGTGCGCTCGGCGCTCGGGCGCACCGGCGGCCTCGACGGCGTCCACATCGCCATCGTCGGGGACATCCGCCACAGTCGGGTCGCCCGCAGCGACATCGAGGCCTTCACGATGCTCGGCGCCGACGTCACGCTGGTGGCGCCGACGACGTTGCTCCCGCCGGTCGCTCCGGCCCCGTCAACCGACGACCTCGACTCGGTGATCGAGAAGGTCGACGTCCTGTACCTGTTGCGGATGCAACGGGAGCGGATGACCGAGGCGCTGGTGCCGAGCCTGCGCGAGTACAGCATGCGCTACGGGCTGACGCCGGAGCGGGCGGCGCGGCTGCAGGAGCACGCCCTCGTGATGCATCCCGGCCCGATGAACCGCGGCGTCGAGATCCTGGTCGACCCGTCGGAGCTGCCCGGCGCAGTGATCACCCAGCAAGTGACCAACGGCGTGGCCGTGCGCATGGCGGTGCTGTTCGAGCTGTTGGGCTCGGGATCGGACCTCGCGGCATGACGCTCTTGATCCGAGGTGGTCAGGTGCTCGATCGGACGGGCGCCCGGCATGCCGACGTGCTCGTCGACGACGGCCACATCGCCGCCGTCGGGTCGTCGCTGGGCGATGCCGACGTCGTGCTCGACGCCAGCGCGTGCGTGGTGGCACCAGGGTTCGTCGACCTCCACGCCCACCTGCGCGAACCGGGCCGGGAGGAGGCCGAGACGATCGAGACCGGCTCGCGGGCCGCCGCCCTCGGCGGCTACACGGCGGTGGTGGCGATGCCCAACACCGATCCCGCCCAGGATTCACGCGGTGTGGTCGAGTTCGTGCGCGCCCAGGGTGAGGCCGCTGGCCTCTGCGAGGTGCTCCCGGCCGGGTGCATCACGATCGGCCGGGCGGGCGAGCAGCTGGCGCCGTTCGCCGAGCTCGTCGGCGCCGGCGTGCGCCTGTTCACCGACGACGGCAACGGGGTCCAGGACCCGCTGCTGATGCGTCGGGCGATGGAGTACGCCCGGGGCCTCGACATCGTGCTCGCCCAGCATTGCGAGGTCAGCCGGCTCACCCAGGGGTCGGTGATGCACGAGGGTCGGTGCTGCAGCGAGCTCGGCCTGCCCGGATGGCCGGCGCTGGCCGAAGAGCTGATGGTCCACCGAGACATCGAGCTGGCCCGGCTCACTGGCGCCCGCATTCACCTGCTGCACCTCTCGACAGCGGGCAGCGTGGCGCTCGTGCGAGCGGCCAAAGCCGACGGGGTGGCGGTCACCGCCGAGGTCGCCCCGCATCACCTCGCCCTCACCGACGAGGCGCTGCGCGGCTACGACCCGGTGTTCAAGGTCAACCCGCCACTGCGCACGGCGGATGGCGTGCTCGCGCTGAAGGCGGGCCTTGCCGACGGGACGATCGACGCCATCGCCACCGACCACGCGCCGCACCCGGTGGAGGACAAGGAGCGGCCGATCGACGACGCCCCGCCGGGGATGCTCGGGCTGGAGACGACGCTCGGCGTGGCGCTCAGCGTGCTCGACCTCCCGCTGGTCGATGTCGTCGCTGCGCTGTCGTGGAAGCCGGCGGTGATCGCTGGCGTCGCCGACCGCCACGGCGGCCCGATCGCTCCGGGCAGCGCCGCCAACCTGGTCGTGTTCGACCCCGCCGCCCGCTGGCAGGTCCGCCCGGCGGCGCTCGCCAGCCGCAGCCGCAACACCCCGTACGTCGGGATGGAGCTGCGCGGCAAGGTCCGCCACACGGTGTTCCGCGGCCGGCCCGTGGTGATCGAGGGGGCGGCGCAGCGATGAGCGCCGTTCTGTCCTTCGATTCCGGCCCGATCCGCTGTTTCGGGCCGATCCACAAGGACAGCTCGTGCTGAGGCGACCGCCCGGGGTCCTCGTCCTCGCCGACGGCTCGGTGTTCGAGGGCGACGTCTTCGGTGCGCCGGCGCCGGCCGCGGGCGAAGTCGTGTTCAACACGGCGATGTCGGGCTACCAGGAGATCCTCACCGACCCGAGCTACGCCGGGCAGATCATCACGTTCACCAACCCGCACATCGGCAACTACGGGGTCAACGCCACGGACTTCGAGTCGGCGCGCCTGTTCTGCCGGGGCGTCGTGGTGCGCGAGCTGTCGCGCCGGCCGAGCAACCGGCGCAGCGAGGCCGACCTCGAGGCGATGCTCGTGCGCTACGGGATCCCGGGGATCACCGGCGTCGACACCCGCCGCCTCACCCGCCTGATCCGCGAGACCGGCGCGATCGCCGGCGCGTTCGGGCCGCCCGAGCGGTTCGAGCAACTGCGCGCCGCCGCCACCGACGAGCCGGGCACCGACGGCATCGACCTCGTCGCCACCGTCACGACACCGTCGCCCTACACGGTCGGGAGCGGCGCCTTGCGGATCGTCGCGTACGACTACGGGATCAAGCGCACGATCCTGCGCAACCTCGCCGGGCTCGGGACGGTCGAGGTGGTGCCGGCGTCGACGCCGGCGGCCGACGTGGTGGCCCGCGACCCGGACGGGGTCTTCCTGTCCAACGGGCCAGGCGACCCCGCCGAGGTCGCCGGCGCCACGGCGATCCTGGGGGAGCTCCTCGGCACCGGCATCCCGATCTTTGGGATCTGCCTCGGCAACCAGCTGCTGGGGCGAGCGCTCGGCGGGGAGACGGTCAAGCTCCCGTTCGGCCACCACGGGGCCAACCACCCGGTCAAGGACCTCACCACCGGCGTCATCGAGATCACGTCGCAGAATCACAACTTCGCCGTCGCCATCGACTCCCTCGACGGCGTCGCCGACCTCACCCACGTCAACCTCAACGACGGCGTGTGCGAGGGCCTGGCAGCGCGGGATGCCAACGCGTTCAGCGTCCAGCACCACCCCGAGGCCGGTCCCGGCCCCCACGACAGCCGCTACCTGTTCACCCGCTTCCTCGACCGGATAAGGGGGTACCGGAGTGGCCGTTTTCGCGAACTTTTCGGTCAGACGGACGGAAAGCGTCCGCCACACCGGAAAGTTGGGGACACCGGCCGGGAACCCGTCGGGTTGCCCGAACCGGCGGCGGGGGTCGGCTGATGCCGCGGCGCGACGACCTGGAGACGGTCCTCGTGATCGGGTCGGGGCCGATTGTCATCGGGCAGGCGTGCGAGTTCGACTACTCCGGCACCCAGGCCTGTCGCGTGCTGCGGGAGGAGGGCTACCGGGTCGTGCTCGCCAACTCCAACCCGGCGACGATCATGACCGACCCGGACTTCGCCGACCGCACCTACGTCGAGCCGCTGACCGCCGACGTTCTCGCGCGGATCATCGAGCGGGAGCGGCCCGACGCGGTGTTGCCCACGCTCGGCGGGCAGACCGGTCTCAACGTCGCGATGGAGCTCTTCCAGCGGGGCCTCATCGGGGTGCCCGGTACCCCGGAGATGATCGGGGCCAACGCTGCCGCCATCGCCACCGCCGAAGACCGCGAGCGGTTCAAGGCGGCGATGCTCGAGATCGGCCTCGACGTGCCGCGCTCGGGCATCGCCCACACCGTCGGTGCTGCGCGCACGATCGCTACCGAGATCGGGCTGCCGGTGATCGTCCGCCCGGCCTACATCCTCGGCGGGCGGGGGACCGGCATCGCCGCCACGACGGCCGAGCTGGACCGCATCGCCGCCGCCGGCCTCGCAGCGAGCCCGATCGGCGAGATCCTCGTCGAGGAATCGATCGCCGGCTGGAAGGAGTTCGAGCTCGAGGTCATGCGCGATCGCGCCGACAACTGCGTGATCATCTGCTCGATCGAGAACGTCGACCCAATGGGGGTGCACACCGGCGACTCGATCACCGTCGCCCCCGCCCAGACGCTGACCGACGTCGAGTACCAGGAGATGCGCGACGCCGCCTTCGCCTGTATCCGCCGCGTCGGCGTGGAGACCGGGGGATCGAACGTCCAGTTCGCCCTCGACCCGGCCACCGGGCGGATGGTCATCATCGAGATGAACCCCCGCGTCTCCCGATCGAGCGCGCTCGCGTCGAAGGCCACCGGCTTCCCGATCGCCAAGATCGCCGCCCGCCTCGCCATCGGCTACACGCTCGACGAGATCCCCAACGACATCACGAGGAAGACGCCGGCCAGCTTCGAGCCGACGATCGACTACGTCGTCACCAAGGTGCCGCGATGGGCGTTCGAGAAGTTGCCGGGGACCACCGGCGTGCTCGGCACGCAGATGCAGTCCGTCGGCGAGGTGATGGCGATCGGGCGAACGTTCCCGGAGAGCCTGCAGAAGGCGCTGCGCTCGCTGGAGCAGGGCCGCCTCGGCCTCAACTGCGACTCGACCGAGGGCGAGCTGGCCACCAGGACCGACGACGAGCTGCTGCTCGAGATCGGGATCCCGACACCGGCACGCGTCTTCCAGATCGGCGAGCTGCTCCGCCGGGGCGTGCCCGTCGAGGCCATCCACCAGGCCTGCCGCATCGACGTGTGGTTCCTCGATCAGCTGCTGGCGATCGTCGAGGAGCGCCGTGACCTCGAGGCCGCGGCGGGCCCGGAGGCACTCGACGCCCGCGCCTGGCGGAGGGCCAAGCGGCTCGGGTTCGCCGACGCCCAGCTGGCCCATCTCTGGGACATCGACGTGTCCGACGTCCGCTGGGCGAGAGAGGCAACGGGTGTCCACCCGACGTACAAGACCGTCGACACCTGCGCCGCCGAGTTCGCCGCCGAGACGCCGTACCACTACTCGACGTGGGAGGACGAGGACGAGGTCCGCCCGTCGGAGCGGCCGCGAGTGGTCATCCTCGGCTCGGGACCGAACCGCATCGGCCAGGGCATCGAGTTCGACTACTGCTGCGTCCACGCCAGCTTCGCCCTGCGCGAAGCGGGCTTCGAGACGGTGATGCTGAACTGCAACCCGGAGACCGTGTCGACCGACTACGACACATCGGACCGCCTCTACTTCGAGCCGCTCACGCCGGAGGACGTGCACCACGTGATCGCCGCTGAGACGGCGGCGGCGGGCGGCACCCCGCCGAAGGTGATCGTGTCGCTCGGTGGCCAGACCCCGCTCAAGCTGGCCTCCGTGATCCCACCTGAGCTGATCGCCGGCACCGCCCCGGCGTCGATCGACCTCGCCGAGGACCGCGAGAAGTGGAACGCGCTGTGCGACGAGCTGCGCATCCCGCAGCCGCCGGGCGGCACCGCCACCGACCTCGAGGAGGCGCTGAAGGTCGTCCAGGTGATCGGCTTCCCCGTGCTCGTGCGCCCCTCCTACGTGCTCGGCGGGCGGGCGATGCAGATCGTCCACGACGTCAACCAGCTCGCCGCGGCGATGAGTGAGCTGGCCGGGTTCGGCTCGCTCGGCCGGGAGGGAGGGCTGTCAGCGGAGCGGCCGGTGCTGATCGACCGCTTCATGGAGGACGCCGTCGAGGTCGACGTCGACGCCGTGCGCGACCACACCGGCGAGGTCCTCATCGGAGGGGTGATGGAGCACGTCGAGGAGGCCGGGGTGCACTCCGGCGACTCGGCGTGCGCGATCCCGCCCCAGACGCTGCCGTCGTGGGTGGTGGAGGTGATCGAGGCGTACACCGCGGCGATCGCCGCGCGGCTCGACGTCCGTGGGCTGATCAACGTCCAGTACGCCGTCACCGGCACCACCGTCCACGTGATCGAGGCCAACCCGCGGGCCAGCCGCACCGTGCCGTTCGTGGCCAAGGCCACCGGCGTCCCGCTGGCCAAGGTGGCGACGCGGGTGATGCTCGGGGCCACCCTGGCCGAGCTGCGTGGAGAGGGCCTGCTACAGCCGTCGGTGCTCGTCAACGGCAGCGGGACAGTCGCCGTGAAGGAGGCGGTGCTGCCGTTCTCCCGGTTCCCGGAGGTCGACCCGGCACTCGGTCCGGAGATGCGCTCGACCGGCGAGGTGATGGGGATCGACCGCACCTTCGGGCTCGCCTTCTACAAGGCAGAGCTGGCGGCCGGGACCGTTCTGCCGACCGACGGCACCGTGTTCCTGTCGCTCGCCGACGCCGACAAGCCGGCCGGGTTGGTGGTCGCCAAGCGGCTGCGCGAGCTCGGCCTCGCCGTCGCCGCGACCCAGGGCACGGCCGACTACCTCGCCCGCTTCGGCGACGCCGTCGACGAGCTCGTGGCCAAGGTCAGCGAGGGCGAGGGCAAGACGGCGGTCGACCTGATCGCTGCCGGCGACGTCACGTTCGTCGTCAACACGCCCGAGGGCAAGGGTGGGCGCAGCGACGGCGAGCAGATCCGCAAGGCCTGCACGCTGCACGGAGTCGCCTGCGTCACGACGGTGGACGCCGCCCTCGCCGCCGTCCACGGCCTCGCCGAGTTCCGCCATCAACCGCTGCAGGTGCGATCGCTGCAGGAGCACCACCAGCGGTCGTGACGACGGTGGATCCACGCGTTTGTGCAACAGCGCGCGCCCGGCCGACGTCCGGTGCACAAACGCGATGACCGTCCGCATTGGGTCGGTGGAGTTGGCCAACCCGGTGATGACGGCGTCGGGGACGGCCGGGTACGGCACCGAACTCGCCGCCTACATGGACCTGTCGGCGCTCGGGGCCGTGGTGGTCAAGTCGCTGGCGGCGTACGAGTGGGCCGGCAACCCGGCCCCGCGGCTGCACCCGACGGCGCAGGGGATGCTCAACGCCGTCGGGCTGCAGGGGCCGGGGTTGCCGTATTGGCTGGAGCACGTCCTGCCCGACGTGCTGCGAACCGGCGCCACCGTCGTCGCCTCGATCTGGGGGCGCACGGTCGACGACTACGCCCGCGCCGCCGACCTGCTCGCCGCCGCCCCGCCCGAGGTCGTCGCCACCGAGGTCAACCTGTCGTGCCCCAACCTCGAGGGCCGCGAGGCGATCTTCGCCCACGACGCCGAGCTGGCCGCCGCCGCGATCGCCGCCACCGCCGGTGCCGACCGGCCGCGGTGGGCCAAGCTGAGCGCGAACACCGATCGCATCGTGGAGATCGCCGGGGCCGTGGCCGCGGCCGGCGCCGAGGCTGTCACCTGCATCAACACGCTGCTCGGGCTCGCCTACGACCCGCTGACGCGGCGACCGGCCCTCGGTGCCGGCGGCGGCGGCCTGTCGGGCCCGGCGATCCATCCCGTCGCCGTCCGCGCCGTCCACGACGTCCACCGCGCCCATCCCGATCTGCCGATCGTCGGCGTCGGCGGCGTCTCTACCGGCTGGGATGCGACCGAGCTGCGGCTCGCCGGGGCGTCGGCGATCCAGGTGGGCACGGCGACGTTCGCCGACCCGCGGGCCCCGCTGAAGGTGCTCGCCGCGCTCGGGTGAGCACACGTCATGGGGACGGTGTGTCCCCCGGGGCGATGGCGCCATCCACCTCGATCAACCTGGGGTGGGGTACCGTGACCTCATGGCTACTCCTCCGCAGTTGACTCCCGAGCAGCGTGCCGCGGCACTGCAGAAGGCCGCCGAAGCTCGTGCTGCGCGGGCCGAGATCAAGGCGCGGCTGAAGCGTGGAGGGATGACCCTCTCTGAGGCCCTGTCCTCAGACGACGCCGACGTCGGCAAGCTGAAGGTCGTGTCCCTGCTCGAATCGCTCCCCGGCTGCGGCAAGGTGAAGGCACGCAAGGTGATGGAGGACATCGGGATCGCCGACAACCGCCGGGTCCAGGGCCTCGGCTCCCAGCAGCGCGAGGCCCTGCTCAAAGCCTTCGGGTGAGCCCTGCCGGGCACCGTCCGTTCGTCGTCGTCGTCTCCGGCCCCGGTGGGGTCGGCAAGGGAACGATCGTCGACGCGCTCGTCCGACGCGACCCGCGGCTGTGGCTGAGCCGTAGCTGGACGACCCGAGCCCAGCGACCCGGTGAGCCCGACGACGCCTACGTGTTCACCGACCCGGCGACCTTCGAGCGGCGGATCGCCGAAGGCGGGTTCTTGGAGTGGACTGAGTTCCTCGGGAACTACTACGGCACGCCGACACCAGCGCCGCCCGAGGATTCCGATGTCGTGGTGCTCGAGATCGAGGTCGACGGCGCCCGGCAGGTGAAGGCCCGGCAGCCCGACGCCGTGCTGATCTTCGTGCTCCCGCCGTCGCGAGAGGAGCAGGAGCGCCGCCTGCGCGAGCGGGGTGACCCGTCGGACAAGGTCTACGCCCGCCTGCGCAAGGCCGAGGACGAGGAGCCGATCGGTCGGGCGCTGGCCGACCACGTCGTCGTCAACGACGACCTCGACGCGACGATCGAGGAACTGCTGGCGATCATCGAGGGGACCCGCAAGAGGAGGTGAGAGACGCGTCGCGCCGGCCAGGCGGGTGAGCGCCGCTGCGAAGGGGCGGCGGCGAACTCGGAGGTGAGGTGAGCAGCTTGGCTGCGACCCGAACCCGAAGTGGTCGGCGGTAGCATGCATCGGCTCTATGGAACGCGAGCACGACACGATGATGACCCCGCCGATCGAGGAGCTCCTTGACCGCGTTGACTCCAAGTTCGGACTCGTCACCCTGGCCGCCCGCCGGGCCCGCAACATCAACGCCTACTTCAACCAGCTCGGTGAGGGGCTCGGCCACATGGTCCCGCCGCAGGTCGCGTCGGCGGCGCGCAAGCCGCTCTCGATCGGGTTCCAGGAGATCGCCGCCGACAAGATCCGCTGGGCCGCCCTGGGCGAGCCGGCCGACGAGGCGACGGAGGCCGACGAGCCCGCTGAGGCCGCTGACGAGGCGCTCGACGTCGACACCGCCGAGTCCTGAGCGCCCGGCGATGCTGGCCGGCGCGCGCATCGTCCTCGGGGTCACCGGGGGGATCGCGGCGTACAAGGCGGTCGAGGTGTGCCGCAAGCTCGTCGACGCCGGCGCCCACGTGATCCCGGTGATGACGCGCGGCGCCGAGAATTTCATCGGGCCCACCACCCTGTCGGCCCTCGCCAGCGAGCCGGTGCAGACCTCACTGTGGGACGGTCCGACGCCGATCCCACACACCCGTCTCGGTCAGCGCGCCGACCTCGTCATCGTCGTCCCGGCGACGGCGCGCGTGCTCGGCGCCTACGCCGCAGGGCTGTCAACCGACCTGCTGACCAACGTGCTGCTGGCGACGCGGGCGCCGGTGATCGTCTGCCCGGCGATGCACACCGAGATGTGGGAGCACCCGGCCGTCGTCGAGAACATGGCCACGCTGCGCCGTCGCGGCGTGCACGTCGTCGAGCCCGCGGTCGGCCGGCTCGCCGGCGGCGACTCCGGGGCCGGCCGCCTGGCCGATCCCGCCGAGATCGTGGCCGCCGCGGCGCGCATCCTCGACCCCCGCTCGAGCGACCTGCTCGACACCACGGTCGTCGTCACCGCCGGCGGCACGCGCGAGCCGATCGATGCGGTGCGGGTGATCGCCAACCGAAGCTCGGGCAAGCAGGGCTACGCCGTCGCCGCCGAGGCCGCCGAGCGTGGCGCCGACGTCGTGCTCGTGAGCACCGTCGAGCTGCCGGCGCCGCACGGCGTGCGCGTCGTGGGCGTGGAGACGGCGGCGGAGATGCAGGCCGCGGTCGAGGCGGAGGGCGATGCCGACGTGATCGTGATGGCGGCTGCCGTCGCCGACTTCCGGCCCAAGGCCGCCGCCGAGGGCAAGCTGAAGAAGCACGACGGCGTGCCGGAGATCGTCCTCGAGCCGACGCCGGACATCCTCGCCGGGCTCGGCGCGGCGAAGCGGCCGGGCCAGGTGCTCGTCGGGTTCGCCGCCGAGACCGCCGACCTGCTCGCCAACGCCGAGTCCAAGCTGCGGGCCAAGCGCCTCGACCTCGTCGTGGCCAACGATGTGTCGGCGCCGGGCGTCGGATTCGGCCACGACACCAACGCCGTTACGCTGCTGCGGCCCGACGCCGATCCGGTGTCGGTCGACCTCCGTGACAAGCGGGCGATTGCCCGCTCGATCCTCGACGTCGTCGTCGAGCTCCGCCGCACCTCAACATCGACCAGCTAGCACGCCAGGAGCACCTGTGTCCCGTTGGACCTTCACCTCAGAGAGCGTCACCGAGGGCCATCCCGACAAGATGGCCGACCAGATCAGTGACACCGTGCTCGACGCCATCCTCGCCGAGGACCCGAACGGTCGCGTCGCCTGCGAGACGCTGCTCACCACCGGCTTGTGCGTGGTCGCCGGCGAGATCACGACCGAGGCCTACGTCGACATCCCCAAGCTGGCCCGCGAGACGATCCGCCAGATCGGCTACGACAACGCCCTCTACGGGTTCGACGGCGGCACCTGCGGGGTGATCGTGTCGATCGACGAGCAGAGCCCGAACATCGCCCAGGGCGTCGACGCCTCCGAAGAGGTGCGCGGCGGCACCAGCGGCGAGGACTTGCTGAACCTGCAGGGTGCCGGCGACCAGGGGATGATGTTCGGCTATGCCTGCGACGACACCCCCGACCTGATGCCGCTGCCGATCTGGACCGCCCACCGCCTCGCCGAGCGGCTCGCCGAGGTACGCAAGTCGGGCCAGGTCCCGTACCTCCGTCCCGACGGCAAGACCCAGGTCACCTACGAGTACGAGGACGGCCGGCCCGTCGCCCTGAAGACGGTGCTCATCTCGACACAGCACCAGGACGGCGTCGACCGTGACACGGTCATCCGCCCCGACCTCATCGAGCAGGTCATCCGCCCGACGATTCCCGAGCAGTTCGCCGACGACGACTACCAGGTGTGGATCAACCCCACCGGCACCTTCGTGCTCGGCGGCCCGCACGCCGACTGCGGGCTCACCGGGCGCAAGATCATCGTCGACAGCTATGGCGGGATGGGCCGCCACGGCGGCGGCGCCTTCAGCGGCAAGGACCCGAGCAAGGTCGACCGCTCGGGGGCCTACGCGGCGCGGTGGGTGGCCAAGCACGTCGTGGCCAGCGGGGCGGCGGCACGCTGTGAGGTGCAGGTTGCCTACGCGATCGGCGTCGCCCATCCGATGAGCATCCTCATCGAGACGTTCGGCACCAACGCCGTGGCCGAGGACGTCATCGAGAAGGCCGTGCGCGACGTGTTCGACCTGCGCCCGGCGGCGATCGTCCGCGACCTCGACCTGAAGCGGCCGATCTACCGGGAGACCGCGGCGTACGGCCACTTCGGCCGGGACCGCCCCGGCTTCTCGTGGGAGCACGCCACCAAGCTCGACGACTTCAAGTCCGCAGTGGGCGTGTGAGCCCGGGCCGGATCGTCCGCGTCATCCCGGACGTCACCGGCCTCGACAAGGAGTTCGACTACCTAATCCCCGACGGCATGGACGCGCCCGTGGGGACGAGGGTGCGGGTGCCCCTCCATGGCCGGCGGGTGGCCGGGTGGGTGGTCGACGTCGATCCGCCGGACGCGGTAGCGCCGGACCGGCTCCGTGAGCTGGTCGCCGTGTCGTCGCTCGGGCCGACGGCCGGCGTCGTCGACGTGGCGCGGTGGGCGTCGGTGCGCTGGGCGGCGGGCCGGCTGCGACCGTTCCTCGTCCCGGCGAGCCCGCCGACCAACGTCGCCGCCCTCCCGCCTCCACGGCGCAGCGGCCGGAAGCCCGAGCCTGCGCACGACGGTGCGACCCGGCTGCTCGCCGACGGTGGGGGAATGCTGCGGCTCCCACCGGCCGCCGACGTGATCCCGGTGCTGCTCGCCGCCATGGCGCTCGGACCGGCGCTGGTCGTGGTGCCCTCCATCGATCGGGCTCGACTCGACGCCGCCCGCTTGCGTCGCGCCGGGCTGACCGTGGCGATGATGCCCGGCGACTGGGCGGCCGCGTCGGCGGGCGTGGACGTCGTGATCGGCGCCCGGGCGGCGGCGTGGGCGCCGTGCCCGGAACTTGCCGTCGCCGTCATCGTCGACGAGCACGACGAGGCGCTGCAGGAGGAGCGCAGCCCGACGTGGCACGCCCGCGACGTGGCCGTCGAACGCTGCCGGCGCACCGGCGCGCCCGTGCTCCTGCTGTCGCCCTGCCCGACCGTGACGGGGTTGGCCGCCGTCGGTGACCGCCTCGCCCGCCCGGCGATCGACGACGAGCGCGACGGGTGGCCGCTCGTCGAGGTCGTCGACCGCAGCCGCGACGAGCCGTGGAAGACATCGCTCGTCACCTCGGCGCTGATCGCCCATCTGCGCTCGGACCGCACCGTCGTGTGCGTGCACAACACGCCCGGCCGCGCCCGCATCCTCGCCTGTCGGACGTGCCGGACGCTCACCCGCTGCGCGGTGTGCGACGCCGCCGTCGGACTCGCCGACGACGGCACGCTCTCCTGTCGTCGCTGCGCCACGGTGCGCCCGGCGGTGTGCCTGCACTGCGGCGCGTCGTCGTTCGCCAACCTGCGGCCCGGCGTGACCCGCCTGCGCGAGGAGCTGGAGGCGGCGGCGGGGCGGCCCGTGGTGGCCGTCACCGGGCACGACGGAGAGCCGCCACCGGCCGCCGGCGTCTACGTCGGGACCGAGGCAGTGCTCCACCGGGTCCCGCGAGCCGACGTCGTCGCATTCCTCGACATCGACACCGAGCTGCTGGCGCCGCGCTACCGCGCCGCCGAGCAGGCGCTGGCGCTGCTCGTCCGCGGCGCCCGACTCACCGGTGGACGCCGCGCCGGCGGGCGCTTGCTCGTGCAGACGTTCCTTCCCCGCCACGACGTCCTCCAGGCGGCGCTGCTGGCCGATCCCGGCCGTCTGGTCGAGCCGGAGCGGGCCCGGCGTCTGCTGCTCGGGTTGCCCCCGTACGCCGCGCTGGCGGCGATCAGTGGATCGGGCAGCGACGACGTCGCCGCGGCGCTCCGGGCTGGTGGCATCGAGGTCGGCGGTGGCGATGGCCGCTGGACGGGCCGTGCCCCGACGTGGGAGCAGCTCGGCACGGCGATCATCTCGGCCCCTCGGCCGCCACGCTCACGTGTGCGTGTCGAAGTCGACCCGCCCCGCGCCTGAGATCCGAGTGTTTCGTCCCGGGTGAATCCGGTCGTGGCACTCGGACGGGCTCAAAGACTCGGATGGATCTGCAGGACGCGGTAGCCCTTGGAGGACGCGAGGCGGTCGGCGGGGTAGCCGGCGTCGACGAGCCAGCGGTGGAGGGAGTCGGCTCCGAGGTGGCGCTGCACGACGAGGAACGCCTGCCCGCCGGGCGCCAGCCGCCGCAGCCATCGCACCAACAGGTCGTGCAGCGCGTCCTTGCCGATGCGGATCGGCGGGTTCGACCAGATCACGTCGATCGCCACGCCGGCGGGCACGTCGGCGGCGACGGTGACATTGGAGGCGCCCGCATCACGAGCGTTCGCCGCGCACAGGTCCCGCGCCCGCTCGTTGACATCGACCGCCCACACCTGCAGTCCGGGCGCCCGCAGCGCCATCGTCACGGCGATCGGCCCGGCCCCGCATCCGAGGTCGAGCCCGACGCCTGCCGGTGGGGGAGCGGGCACCAACCGCAGCAGTACCGCCGTCCCCGCATCGAGGCGGCCGTGGCTGAACACCCCGCGGTCGGTGCGCATCGTGAACGACAGGTCGGGCAGCACCACCCGGACGTCGGTCTCGTGAGACGCCACGCCGGGCGACTCCTCGAAGTACTGCGACATCGCATCGGTAGCCTGGCACGCATGGCCGAACCGATCCGCACCTTCGGCGACCCCGTGCTCACGACCAAGGCCGCGCCGGTGGCCGACGTCGACGGCAAGGCGCGGCGCCTCGTCGACAAGATGTTCGGCACTCTCTACGCCACCGACAACGGCCTCGCCCTCGCCGCCCCGCAGATCGGCGTGCAGAAGCGGGTCGTCGTGTGGGACTTCGGTGAGGATCCCAAGACGATCTTCAACCCGGAGATCGTCGAGTCCGACGGAGAGTGGGTGTACGAGGAAGGCTGCCTCTCGATCCCCGGGCTGTACGTCGAGATCGTGCGCCCGAAGACGGTGCTCGTGCGCGGGGTCGACATCGACGGCAACCCGATCGAGCGGGAGGCCGACGAAGTCGAGGCGCGGATGTTCCAGCATGAGCTCGACCACCTCAACGGGGTGCTGATGTTCGAGCGGATGACGTCCGACCAGCGGCGTGACGCGCTCACCGAGTACGAGCGCCTGCAGGCCGCCACAGTGAGCCGAGCGAGTCCCCGAGCGAGCGAGCGAGGCGGCTCGGAGCCGGCCGCGCGGCGCCGCCTCCGGCTGCGCTGAGCGCCGTGCGCCTCGCCTTCCTCGGCACGCCCGAGCTGGCGGTGCCCGAGCTGCGGGCGATCGTTGCCGCCGGCCACGAGGTCGTGCTCGTCGTCACCCGCGCCGACCGCCGCCGCGGCCGCGGCGCGGCGCTGTCGCCGAGCCCGGTGAAGACCACGGCGATCGAGCTCGGTCTGCCGGTCACCGACCGCATCGACGATCTGCTGGCGGTTGGCGCCGAGCTTGGGGTCGTCGTCGCCTACGGCCGGCTGATCAAGCCGCACATCCTCGAGCACCTCCCGATGATCAACGTCCATTTCTCATTGCTGCCCCGCTGGCGCGGCGCGGCGCCGCTCGAGCGGGCGCTGCTTGCCGGCGATGACATCACCGGCGTGTGCATCATGGACGTCTCCGAGGGCCTCGACACCGGCGGCGTGTACGCCTGTGCCGAGATCCCGATCGGGCCTCGCTCGACAGCGGCGGAGCTGCGCGCCGAGCTCGTCGAGACGGGCACGCGGCTGCTCCTCGACGTCCTCTCCCGGCCGCTGGGCGAGCCCGCGCCGCAACTGGGCGAGACGACGTACGCGGCGAAGATCGGCCCCGCCGAGCTCGAGCTCGATTGGACCCGCCCCGCCGCCGGGCTGGACCGCTGGGTGCGCGTCGGCGGCGCGTGGACGACGTTCCGCGGCCGCCGCCTCAAGGTCATCGCCGCCGAGCCCACGACCGGAGCAAGCACTGCAGGGGCCCCGGGCTCGATCGGGCCGGGCGGTGTCATCGGCGCTGGCGACGGCGCGCTGCGTATCCTCACCGTGCAGCCGGAGGGCAAGGGGCCGATGTCGTGGGCGGCGTTCGCCAACGGCGCCCGACCAGGAGCCGACGAATCGCTCGGACGGCGGCGCTCGTAGTCTCGTCTCGATGGTGGAGCGGGCGAACGTCGACATCCGGTTGCTCGGGCCCGTGGCGGCGTTCCGTGACGGCGAGCCCGGCGCCCTCGGCGGACCTCGCCAGCGGGCCGTCCTCGCCCGCCTGGCCCTCGCCGCCGGACAGGTGGTCACGACCGACCGGCTGATCGACGACGTGTGGGCCGGCGAGCCACCGCCGACCGCCGTCAACACCGTGCAGAGCTACGTCTCACTGCTGCGCCGAGCGCTCGGCGGGCCTGCGTTCGTGCGGCGCGACGGCCCGGGCTACGTCCTCGACGTCGGCCGCGAGGTGCTCGACGTGCACCGCTTCGAGGACGGTGTCGCCGTCGCCGAAGCCGAGCTGGTGACCGATCCTGCCGCCGCGCTCGAGCGCCTCGACCAGGCTCTTGGTGAATGGCGGGGGCCATGCATGGCCGATGTCGCCGACGAGGAGTGGGCCCGCGCCGCGGCCGTGCGGTGGGACGAGCTGCGGCTCGTCGCCAGCGAGGCCCGCTTCGACGCCCTGCTCGCGCTCGGCCGGGCGGCGGAGGCGGCGACCGGGTTGGAGCGGATGACCGAGGAGCACCCGCTGCGCGAGGGGTTCGTCCGGCGCCTGATGCTCGCCCTCTACCGATCCGGCCGCCAGGCCGCGGCGCTGCGGGCCTACGCCCGCACACGCGCCTTGCTCGCCGAGGAGCTCGGGATCGACCCGACGCCGGAGCTCCAGGCGCTGCAGGCGGCGATCCTCAACCACGACCCCACGCTCGCCGGGCCGACGACCGTGGCTGAGCCGGCTGCCCCGCCGCCGCGGGACCCGCACCGCTCGCTGCTGCCGTTGCCCGCCGCGGTGGCGAGGGCGGCGGCGGCGCCGCTCGTCGGCCGCCAGCGCGAGCTCGCCGCGCTGCGCGACACGTGGTCAGCGGTGCTCGCCTCGGCCCGGCCGCGGCTGGCGGTGGTGGTCGGCGAGGCCGGCGCCGGCAAGACCAGCCTCGCCGCCCACGCCGCGGCCGCCGTCCACGCCGAGGGCGCCACGGTGCTGTGGGGTCGCGCCGCGCAGGAGGCGCTGGTCCCGTTCGAGGCGCTTGTCCAGGCGCTGCGCGCGGCGCTGCTGGCGATGCCGCTGAGGGCACGAGAGCGCATCGTCGCCGGTCGGGCGCCGCTGTCGGTCCTGCTCCCGGAGCTGCGCCAGCTGGTCCCGACGATCAGTCCGGACGTGCCTGCGGCCGACGTCGAGCGCTACCTGCTCTTCGAGACGGTGGCCGAGATGCTCGCCGCCGAGTCGACTGCCCGCCCGATCCTCCTCGTCGTCGACGACGTGCAGTGGGCCGACGGTGTGACGACCAAGCTGCTGGAGCATGTCCTGCGCCACGAGCGGGGTGGGCGGGTGCTCGTCGTGGCCACCCAGCGGGTCCCGACGGAGGATCCGCACCCCGACCTCGACCGTCTGCTGATGGGGTTGGCGCGCCACGACGAGCTGGCGCGCGTGAAGGTCGGCGCGCTCAGCAGCGACGATGTTGCCGAGCTGCTGCGCCTGGCCGGCCGTCCCGACGCCTCGGCGGCCGACCTGCACAGCGTCACCACCGGGAACGCCTTCTTCGTCACCGAGCTGATCGCGAGCGGCCGCAGCGAGGGCCAGGCCGGGCAGCTGCCCGACTCGATCCGGGCGATGATCACGGCGCGCATCGACCGCCTCCCGCCGCCGGCGGGCCAGCTCCTGGCGCTCTCGGCGGTCGCCGGAAGGCTGTCGAGCCTGCCGGTGCTCGTCGTCGCCAGCGACCTCGGCGCCGACGACGTGCTCGACGCCGCCGACCTCGCCGTCGCCGCCGGGCTGCTGCGGGAGGACGGCGCCGGCCGTCTCGTCACCCCCCACGCCCTCGTCCGCCACGCCGCGCTCGGGCGGCTCACCGGCTCGCGCCGCCAGGATCTGCACCGGCGGATCGGGCTGGCCCTGCGCGCCGCTGCTGGCGCCGAGGTCACGCCGGCCGAGGTGGCTCACCACCTCTTCGCCGCCGGCGACCTGGTCGACACCGCCGAGCGGGTCCGGACCGGCGTCGCGGCGGCGGAGGAGGCGCTGGCACGGACGTCCTACGAGGACGCTGCGGCATGGGCGGAGCGGGCCCGCGCCCTCGTCGGTCGGGTCTCGGCTGCGGACGCCGCGCTCGTCGAGCTCGTGGCGAGCTCGGCCTGTCGCCACCTCGGAGACCGCGAGGGCGCCGAGGCGGCGGCGCGCCGGGCCGCCGCGCTCGCCGGTACGGATCCGCAGCTGCTGGCACAGGCCGCCGAGGCGTGGGTGCTGTCGATCTCCGGGATCGGCTTCTCCTTCGGTGAGGGCGCAGATCCGGAGCTGGTCCGCGTGCTCACCACGGCGATCGCCCTGCTGCCCGACGACGAGGTCGATCACCAGGTCTGGCTGCGCAGCATGCTCGTATCAGTGCTCGTCGCGAGCGGCGACGCCACCCGCCAGGAGCAGCTCAGCATCGAGGCGCTGGCGTTCGCCCGCCGCGCCGGGCAGCCGGGCCTGCAGGCGTCGGCGCTGCACGCCCGGCGCGTCGCAATGTGGCGACGGGACTGCCTCGACGAGCGGGTGCCGATCGCCCTCGCCGCGATCGACAACGCCCGGCGCGCCGGCGACGTCCACCTCGAGCTGACGGCGATGCTGTTGGCGATGACCGACCTCCTCGAGCAGGGTCGGGTGGACGAGCAGCTGGCCATGCTCGCGTCGTTCCGCAAGCGGGCGGCGTCGCTGCACTCGCCCCTGTACGACGTCTACAGCGACTTCCTCGACTCATGCCGGATGCTCACGGTCGGTGAGTACGACGCCGCCGAGGAGACCGCCAACCGTGCGCTCGCCGCCGGGCTGTCGTCGCACGGCTCGAACACCGCGATGGCCCACGCCGGGCAGATGTTCTGCCTGGTGTGGGACCGTGGCCAGCTCGGCGACGTGGTCGACTTCGTGGAGGCCACCGCCGCCGCCAACCCGACGCTTCCGATCTGGACGATCGCGCTCGTCGGGGCTCGCGTCGCGGCTGGACGGCTGGACGAGGCCCGGTCGCCGTTCGAGGCGCTGGTGAGCGCGGGTGGCGTCGACCTCCCCGACGACTCGTTGTGGTTCACCGGGACGTGCTTCCTCGTCGAGGTGGCCAGGACGCTCGGCGATCGAGAGCGGGCCGCCGTGCTGCGGGCGACGCTGGAGCCGTACGCCGGGCGGGTCGCGATCACCGGCCTCGGCGGCGTCGGCATCGGGCCGGTGCGCCGCTACGTCGGCGTCGCCGCCCACGTCGCCGGCGATCACGACGACGCCGTCCACCACCTGGCGCTGGCGATCGAGGAGTCGACCCGCCACGGGATGCGCCCGTTCACGGCGCACGCCCATCGCGACCTCGCGGCCGCGCTCCGTGACCGGGGCGACCCGGGCGACGTGGCTGCGGCCGACGAGCACGCCACGCTGGCAGCGGCGCTCGCTGCGGAGATCGGGCTCGCGCTCGGGCCGCTCTGAGCCATCCCGCCCAGACCGAGCGATGGCACGATGCCCGCCCGGATCGTCTCAGTAGCGTCGGCGGTCATGAGCGACGGCTTGCTCGCCAAGGTCCTCACCGTCAGCGACGGGGTCGCCCACGGCACCCGTGACGACGCCAGCGGTCGGGCCCTCGTGGCCCAGCTCACCCAGGCCGGGTTCGAGGTCGTCGATCACCGCGTCACGCCTGACGGCGCCGACGCGGTCGCCGGCGCGCTGCGGGCGATGACCGACGGCTTCGCCGGCCTCGTCGTCACCACCGGCGGCACCGGGTTCGCCCCGCGGGACCAGACCCCGGAGGGCACCCGCGAGGTCGTCGAGCGCGACGCTCCGGGACTGGCCGAAGCAATGCGCCTGGTCAGCCCGTTCGGGCGGCTCTCACGAGGCATCGCCGGCGTGGTCGGCACGGCGATCGTGTGCAACACTCCGGGCTCGCCGAACGGCTGCCTCGAGCAGCTCGGGGCGATCCTCGACGTCCTCCCGCACGCCCTGCGCCTCCTCCACGAGGCGCCGACGGCGCACTGACGCGGATGAGCTTCGAGCTGGTCCTGGAGATCGAGCCGCCGACACGGCCCTCGCTCCTCCACGCCCGCCATCAGATCGGCGTGCTCGGCAAGGTCGCCGATGCCTATCTGGTGCCCGACAACCACCTCGGGCGGGCGACCGTGTCGAGCCTCGCCGTCGCCAGGGAGGTCGCCGCGATGGGTGGCCGGGCGATCGCCTGCCTCAACTCGCGGGACCGCAACGTGCTCGGGTTCCGGCGCGACCTGCTCACCGCCGCCGCCTACGGCGTCGACGAGCTCCTGCTCGTCTACGGAGACCGCCCAGACGTCGGACGCCGATCCGACGACGTCTCGGTGCGGCGGATGCTTGAGGAGATCGGCACGTTCGGGACGACCGAGATCTTCGCCGCCGCCCGCCCGTTCCGTGTCGGCACGACGACTCGCCTCACGCCGCTCGCCCCGTTCAAGACGGAGGTCGACTTCATCGTCACGCAGGTCTCCTACGACGTCGACGAGCTCGCCCGCTGGCGCGACGCCACGCCGTTCGCCGGTCCCGTCTACGCCGGGGTGATGGTCGTCGCCAGTTCGGCGATGGCCCGCAGGCTGGCCGTCGAGACCAGCCAGCTGGCGGTCCCGGGATGGCTCGTCGAGGCGGTCGACGCCGATCCCGGCGCCGGCCTCGACGCGGCGTGCGCGCTCGTCGACGCTGTTCGCGACCACGGCGGCTTCGCCGGGGTCCACCTCGTCGGCGCCGGCCGCTACCGGGAGCTGGCGGCCCGCCTGGAAGCCGCCGGGTGGGCGCGAACCGCACGAACGTCCCAGGCCGTCGACACACCGCCCCGATAGCGTCCGCCGCCGTGCTGCGCATCGTGCTGCCGAAGGGGTCGCTGGAGCGGGCCACGCTCGACCTGTTCGAGGCCGCCGACCTCGCGGTGGTGCGGTCGTCCACCGTCGACTACCGGGCGACGATCGATGATCCTCGGGTCAGCGAGGTGCGCATCCTGCGCCCGCAAGAGATCCCCGTCTACGTCGCCGAAGGCCTGTTCGACATCGGGATCACCGGCCGGGACTGGATCGAGGAGACCGCGAGCGACGTCGTCAGCCTCGGCGAGCTGCGCTACTCGAAGGCCACCACCAACCCGATCCGGCTGGTCGTGGCGGTGGCCGACGACTCACCGATCGACGACGCCTCTGACCTGCCCGCCGGCGTGCGGGTGTCGTCCGAATACCCCGAGCTGACCCGGCGCTACTTCGCCACGCTGGGCATCGACGCCGACGTCCGCCTCTCCTACGGCGCCAGCGAGGCCAAGGTCCCCGACATCGCGGACTGTGTGGTGGAGATCACCGAGACGGGGCGGGCGTTGCGCGCCGCCGGGTTGAAGATTGTCGACACCATCCTGGTCAGCTACACGGAGGTGATCGCCAACACCGAGTCGTGCGCGGACGTCGACAAGCGGCGAGCGATGGAGCAGCTGATGACGCTGCTGAACGGCACGCTCGAGGCCAGGGACAAGGTGTTGATCAAGCTCAACGTCTCCGCCGAGGACTTCGACGCGGTGATCGCCAAGCTGCCCTCGGCGAAGTCGCCGACTGTTTCCGAGCTCGCCGGCGGTGGGTTCGCCGTCGAGAGCCTGGTCGAGAAGCGAGGCATCAACCTCGTGATCCCGGCGCTCAAGGACGCCGGGGCGACCGACCTGCTGGAGATCCCGATCGCCAAGATCGTGCACTGACGTGCCAACCGGCCGGGTGCGCGACTTCGAGGAGCACGTCGGACTCGGTCATGTCGCCGCCGACGACGGCACCGAGTACCTGTTCCACTGCGTCGAGATCGCCGACGGGTCGCGGACGATCGCCGTCGGCGCCGAGGTCGAGTTCGACCTCATGCGCAGGTTCGGACGCGACGAGGCGGCCCGTCTGCGGCCTGCCGCCCATGAGTGAGATGGAGGAGCGGTTCGTCGCCGTGATCGTGGCGCTGGCGGAGGGCGAAGTGGTCAGCTACGGCGACGTCGCCGACGATGCCGGCTTCCCCGGCCGCTCCCGCGCCGTCGGGGCGCTGCTGTCGAGCGCGCCGATCGACCTGCCGTGGTGGCGGGTCGTGCGCAGCGACGGGCGCCTGGCGACGCCGCCGAGCGCCGGTCAGGCCGCGCTGTTGCGCGCCGAAGGGGTGACCCTCCGCGGTGACCGGGTCGTCGAGTCGCCGCGCGGCCGGTTCCGGCGTTGAAACTGTCCTTCGCGATCGGCCCGATCGGGCCGCAATCGAAGGACAGTTCGCGGTCAGAGGACCGTCACGACGGCGGCGACCTGCATCGCGGCGATCGCAACGACGAGTACCAGCACCGTCCAGCGGGCCGATCCGACGTCCCCGTCGGTGATCCGCCGGACCCGCGCCGCGCTCGCCACGCCCGTGCCGATCACCGCGGTCAGCCCGGCGGCAACGGCGATCGCCCGATCGGCACCGCCCTGCCGGGCGAGCAAAAGGGCGACGACGAGCACTCCCAGCCACGTCCGCACGTGGGCGAGGGCGGTGCGCTCGGCCGGCAGGCCGGGGTCGCGTGGGCCGCCCACGCTCACCCCAGTGCGACGAGGAACAAGGCCACGAGGGCGACCACGAGCATGCCGCCGGCGAGCACCGGCACCAGGCGCGACGGTGGGAGGGCGCCACCGCTGCGCATCGCCTGCTGCACGCGGCGCCAGCGCAGGTAGCCGCCCACCGAG
Organism: uncultured Acidimicrobiia bacterium; assembly: GCA_963841465.1. GTDB lineage: Bacteria > Actinomycetota > Acidimicrobiia > Acidimicrobiales > Ilumatobacteraceae > JALZMG01. Next base: position 152,040 of record CAWJCQ010000004.1, read on the forward strand.
AGCACGCCGCTAGCGACGATGGCCAGCAACGCCAGGGTGGTGCGGCCGCCGCGCACGTCGAACGGCTCGACGAGCTGGCGCACCGCCACGCCGCCGGCGAGCAGGCCCAGCGCGGTCCGCATCCACGCGAGGAACGTGCGCTCGTTGGCGAGCGTGAACCGGTAGTCCGGCTCGACCTCATCCTCGGGCTGCATCGCCGCCCGACGGCTCAGGAACTGGTCACGCCGGCGGTGCGGCCCTTGATCTCGACGAAGGCCATACGGATGTTGGCGAGCGCATCGCGCATCGTGGGCGCGTTCTCGCCGAGGCGGTCGCCGAGGCCCTCGACGAGGCAGCCGACGGCGTCGATCGCCAGCGCCGCCGACGAGAGGTGCGGCGGGTCGACCGACAGATGGATCGCCGCCAGCTCGTACAGGCCCATCACGTGGTTCGTCACGACGATCTCCACAGGAGCATCGAGCACCCGCCGGCGGGCGTCGTCGATGGCCGCCTCGACGTCGGCGAGCGCGTCGGCCTCGGGTGCGGCGGCCTCAGTGACTTCGGTGTCCGGTGAGGCGTCGGATTCGTCGCTCACGTTTGCTACCCTAGCTGGGGCAATTCAACGTGAAGTGGGGGCGACCCCCACCTGGCCACAGCGATCGACTCTGAGCGTGACGGTGCGTCCAGGTCCAACGGCACGGCGGTCACGGCTTCGGGATGCACCCGGCGGCGCGGCCGATGCGCTCCGCGGGCTTCGCGTCGAGCACCATCAATACCGGCCGATCAGGGAGACAGCACCCATTGCACAGGAGTGAGCAGCCATAGCCGCGCCGCAACGCGACATCCGTGAGCCGCACCGCATCAACGACCGCATCCGGGCCAGGGAGGTCCGCCTCATCGGTCCCGACGGCGACCAGTTGGGGATCAAGCCGGTCCCCGAGGCGTTGCGACTGGCAAGGTCCCTCGAGCTCGACCTCGTCGAGGTGGCGCCGATGGCCAACCCGCCGGTCTGTCGGATCATGGACTACGGCAAGTTCCGGTACGAGGAAGCCCAGAAGGCCAAGGAGTCCCGGCGCAAGTCGACGAACGTGTCGGTCAAGGAGGTCAAGTTCCGCCCCAAGATCGGGCGCGGTGACTTCGACGTCAAGGTCCGCAAGGTCGATCAATTCATCCACGAAGGCCACAAGGTCAAAGTCACGCTGCAGTTCCGGGGCCGCGAGATGGCGCATCCGGAGCTCGGGTCGAAGATCCTCGACCAGGTGTTGAACGTGGTCGGCGACCGCGTCAAGGTGGAGACCCAGGCTCGGCTCGAAGGGCGCAACATGTCGATGGTCCTGTCCCCGGACCGCAAGGCGCTCGACGCACGCAAGGCGGCAGGGATCGCCCCGCCCCCCGTGGTGGCCGACGCCGACGGCGACATCGCCGGTGACGCCGCCGATATCACCGAGGTCACCGGCGTCACCGAGGTCACCGAGGTCACCGAGGTCACCGAGCAAGCAGAGCAAGCAGGGCAGGCGGCTCCCTGAACCTCACCCCCTCCAGGAGCACCACACCATGCCGAAGATGAAGACATCCAAGACCGCCGCGAAGCGGTTCAAGACCACCGGCACGGGCCGGCTCCGGCGCCAGCAGTCGATGCGCCAGCACCTGTTCGAGAAGAAGCCGTCGACGCGCACTCGCCGCCTCGCCGCCGACGCCGACGTGCACCCGGCCGACCTGAACAAGATCAAGCGCCTCCTCGCCGAGCGCTGACCGCCACCGAGCCACCACAGAGGAGACGAACCAATGGCACGCGTGAAGCGTGGTGTCACGGCGAAGCGACGCCACAAGAAGGTGCTCGAGCAGGCCAAGGGCTATTACGGCAACAAGAGCCGGTCGTTCCGGGCCGCCAACGAGCAGGTCCTGCGCAGCGGGCAGTACGCGTTCCGCGACCGGCGGGCGCGCAAGGGCGAGTTCCGCCGGTTGTGGATCCAGCGGATCAACGCAGCCACCCGCCAGCACGACCTCAGCTACAGCCGGTTCATCGCCGGCCTCGGTGCCGCCGGGATCGAGGTCGACCGCAGGATCCTCGCCGACCTCGCGGTCACCGACCCGGTCGCCTTCGGCGCGCTCGTCGAGGCGGCCAAGGCGGCCCTTTGAACGCTCCGCTCGGGTTCACCAACCCTCAGATCCAGCGACTGCGGCGCCTCCAGGGGCGCCGCAGCTCGCGTACCGAGGAAGGCGCGTTCGTCGTCGAGGGGCGGGTGCTCGTGGCCGAGGCGGTGGCCGCCGGGTGGGTGGTCGAGGCCCAGTTCGTGGCCGCGGGCGTGGCGTCGGTCGAGGGTGCCGGGCCGGTCCACTGCCTCGCCCTCGGCGTGGCCGAGCGGGTCTCGGCCACCGAGACCCCGCCGGGCCTGTTGGCGATCGTCCGCGCCTCGTTGGCGACGCCGGCGGCGCTGGAGCGCGCCGGGTTGGCGCTCGTCGCCGACCGGCTCGCCGATCCAGGCAACCTGGGCACGGTGCTGCGCTCGGCCGAGGCGGCCGGGGTCGACGCCGTCGCCCTCACGCCGGGTACCGTCGACGTGCTCAACCCGAAGGTCGTGCGAGCCTCGGCGGGCTCGCTGTTCCACGTTCCGCTCGTCGCCCCGGTCGGGCTCGAGGACGTGCGGCGGGCCGGGCTGCGGCTGCTCGGCACGTCGTCGCGCCGGGGCACGCCGCATACCGAGGTCGACTGGACCGGCCGAGTGGCGATCGTGCTCGGCAGCGAGGCCCAGGGCCTCGACGACGACGCCCCGGTCGACAGCTGGGTCCGCATCGAGCACCCCGGCCGCGCCGAGAGCCTCAACGTGGCGATGGCGGCGACGTTGCTGTGCTTCGAGGCCGCCCGCGCCCGCCGTTGAAGGCATCCGAGTGTTTCGACCCATCCGAGTGCCACGTCTCGATTCTCCCGGGGCGAAACACTCCGATGGCACCAAACACTCCGATGGGTATCCTTCGGATCCGTGGATGTCGTGCGGCGATTTCGGTGCCCCGGGTGAGCCCGGGGTCGGCAGCCTCCTGACGCGCCGCCATCCGAGTCCGCCCGGGGTCGACCGTGATGATTCGTTCGCTCCCTCGAAGACTCGCTCGGCTCACACTGCCGGCACTGCCCGAAAGGACTCCCGTTGATCGACGACATCCGCGCCGCGAGGGACGCCGCCCTCGGCCGCATCACGGCGGCGATCACGCTCGACGAGGTGACCGCGCTGGCCGCCCAGCTGCTCGGCAAGCGCGGCGACTTCGCCCAGCTCAAGACGAGGCTCGGCGCCCTGACGACGGTCGACGAGCGCAAGGCCGCCGGGGCCGCGCTCAACGAGGCAACGGATGAGGCCGCCGTGGCCCTCGAGGCCAAGCGCGCCGAGCTGGCGGCGGCCGGGCGGGCCCTTCGCGTCGAGGCCGAGCGGCTCGACCTCACCGAGTTCGCCGGCAAGCCGACCCGCGGCCGGGCCCACCTCGTGACCCAGGCGTGGGAGCGGCTGGAGGACGTCTTCGTCGGGCTCGGCTTCCAGGTCGCCGAGGGTCCCGAGGTGGAGACCGACTGGTACAACTTCGAGGCCCTGAACATGGGCGAGGGGCACCCGGCCCGCAGCGACTTCGACACGCTGTTCGTCGACCACCCCGGCGCTCCGCCCGGTACCACCCTGCTGCGCACGCACACCTCACCCGTGCAGATCCGCGCGATGCTGGCCAGCCCGCCGCCGATCTACGTCGTCGTACCGGGCCGGGTGTTCCGCCGGGACACGCCCGACGCCACCCACATGCCCGTGTTCCACCAGATCGAAGGGCTGGTCGTCGACCGGGACATCAGCCTCGCCGACCTCGCCGGCACGATCGAGGCGTTCACCAAGGCCTTCTTCGGCGAGGGCTTCACGTCGCGGTTGCGGCCGAGCTACTTCCCGTTCACCGAGCCGTCGGGGGAGTTCGACATCCAGATGCCGAGCGGTGAGTGGCTCGAGCTCGGCGGCTGCGGGATGGTCCACCCCAACGTGCTACGTCACGGCGGCATCGACCCCGATCAGTGGAGCGGCTTCGCCTTCGGCTTCGGCATCGACAGGATGGCGAAGGAGCGCCACGGCGTCGGCGACCTCCGCGAGATGTTCACCGGCGACATCCGCTTCTCGGAGCAGTTCTCGTGAAGCTGCTGCTCACATGGCTCCGCGACTACGTCGCGCTCCCCGCCGATGTCGACATCGACGCGCTCACCGACACGATGGCCGGGCTCGGGCTGGCGGTCGAGGAGGTGATCCGCACCGGCGGCGTGCCGGGGGTGATCACCGCCCGCATCACCCGCACCGAGCAGCCACCCGACGCGGCCACGGTGCAGCGGGTGTGGGTCGATGCCGGCGACGGCCGCGAGCGCCACGTGTGGTGCGGCGCGTTCAACATCTCGCCCGGCGACGTCGTGCCGCTCGCAGTGCTCGGCACCGAGATGCCAGACGGCCGCACGATCTCACGCCGCGGCATCCTCGGCATCGACTCCGACGGGATGCTGTGCTCGGCGCGCGAGCTCGGCCTCGGCGACGACCACAGCGGCATCGTCGTGCTCCCACCCGACACGCCGCTCGGGGTCCCCTATGGCGACGTCACCGGCCTGCGCGACGACGTCGTGCTCGACGTCGACGTCACCCGCAACCGCCCCGACTGCTGGTCCTACGTCGGGGTGGCCCGCGACCTCGCGGCCAAGCTCGGCGTGGCGTTCACCCCGCCCGTGCCGCCAGCGCCGAAGCTCGACGACACGGGGCCGCGCACCTCGGTCGAGATCGTCGCCGGCGACCGCTGCGGGAGGTTCACGTCGACGGTGATCGGCGGCGTCGCCGTCGGCCCGTCGGCGCCGTGGATGGCCGAGCGGCTCACCGCCGCCGGGATGCGCCCGATCAACAACGTCGTCGACGTCAGCAACTACGTGATGCTCGAGCTCGGCCAGCCGAACCACGCCTACGACCTCACCACGCTCGGCGGCTCCGGCTTCCGCATCCGCGTCGCCGGTGACGGTGAGCAGATCACCACGCTCGACGGCGTCACCCGCACGCTCATCGCGACGGATCTGCTGATCTGCGACGCCATCGACACCCCAATCGGCATCGCCGGGATCATGGGCGGCGCCGACACCGAGATCAGCGACGCCACGACCACCGTCGCCTTGGAGGTGGCCTGGTTCACCCACGTCGGGATCGGCCTCAGCGCGGCGAGGCTCGGTCTGCGTTCGGAGGCTTCGGCGCGCAACGAGCGCGGCGTCGACCCGTGGCAGATCGACACGTCGATCGCCCGCTTCGTCGAACTGCTCGCGGAGACCTGCCCCGACCTCGTCGTCCACGGCGCCACCGTCGACGGCCGCGGCTCGTCGCTGCCAGCACGGGAGCGTTCGTGCCAGGTGCGCATCACCCAGGTCAACCGGATCATCGGCACCTCACTCAGCGCCGACGACCTGCCACCGTTGCTCGATCCGATCGGCTACACCGTCACGGGCACCGGCGACACCCGCACCGTCGCCCTGCCGACGTGGCGGCCCGACAGCACCGAGGAGATCGACGTCGTCGAGGAGGTCGCCCGCCTCTACGGCTACGACCGCATCGGCAAGCGGCTGCCCGCCGCGCTCGGCCACGGCGGGCTGTCGGTGGTGCAGCAGCGGCGGCGACGGCTGCGCGACGTGCTGCTCGGGCTCGGGATCACCGAGGCGATGCCGAGCCCGTTCCTGGCGCCCGACACCCTCGCCAAGGCCGGGCTGGACGGCGACGCGCTGACGATCACCAACCCGCTCGTGGCCGAGGAGAGCGTGTTGCGGACGTCGCTGCGGCCGGGCCTGCTGCAGGCGATCGCCTTCAACGAGTCGCACCGCCGCCCGGGGGTGGCGCTATTCGAGATCGGCCACGTCTACCCGCCCGGCCCGGGCGAGCTGCCCGCCGAGTACGAGTCCCTGTGCGTCGTGCTCGCCGGCCGCGAGGCGCCGGCGGCCGTCGCGGTGTGGCGAGAGGTCGCCGCGGCGATGGGCGTCGGAGCCCGCATCGATCAGACCCGCGTGCCGCCTGGCCTCCACGCCACCCGATCGGCAACGCTCGTCGCCAGGCGCGACACGATCGGTGCGGTCGGCGAGGTGGCACCGGACGTGCTCGAGGCGCTCGAGATCGCCGAGCGGGTCGCCGTGCTCGAACTCGATCTGGGGCACGTCCTCACGCAGGAGCCGCGGCCGGCGCAGTGGAAGCCGACCAGCCGCTATCCGTCGAGCGATCTCGACCTGGCGTTCGCGCTGGCCGAGAACGTACCCGCCGAGCGCCTGGAGAAGGCGGTCCGCCAAGGCGCGGCGGCGCTGCTCGTCGACCTCGACCTGTTCGACGTCTACCGCGGCCCTGGCATCGCTGAGGGCCGGCGCAGCCTGGCTTACCGGCTGCGGCTGCAGGCGCCCGACCGCAATCTCACCGACGCCGACATCGCCGACGTGCGGGCACGTGTCACCGCCGCCGCGGCCAAGCTCGGCGCCGAGCTCCGGGGATGACGGCACCGAGCGGCGGTCGCCGCAAGGGTGTGCCGATGTGGGTGTTCGTGGTCGTCCCGATGGTCCTCGCCGCCGCCCTCGTCGGCGGAGTGGCGATCGCGGTGCGCAGCAGCAGCGACGACGGGGCGACGGGGCCGAAGGTGTCCGGCCCGGCGGCTGCGCTGCCGGCGGTGACCGATGCTGCCGCCGCGCTGCTCGACCAGCAGCTGGCCCGGACGGCGATCGCCGCCGGCCTCGGCGCGGCCTACGGCGAGGTCACCGTCGGGTTGGTGACGATCACCGACGAGGTCCAGTTCGCCCAGCGCTTCGAGCGGCTGCCGAACGCCGAAGCGAAGCTGCTCGGCCGCACGCTCGGGGCGATCCAAGCCCAGCTCACGCCGAAGGTCACGGGTGGGCCGCGCGACCCGGCAGAACGCTCGGGAGACATCCGGTTCGCGCTCGCCCTGGCCCGCAGCACGGTCCAGACGGCCAAGCCCGACGCCTCGGCGCGCGACCAGGCGCTGGCCGTGCTGCCGTTCTCGGTACAGGACCTCCCCGGGTTCGACGCGCTGGCGGCGATGTTCTCGGGCGGCGACATCGCGGCGCTGGCCCCGAAGATCGACGGTGCGCTGTCGGAGTCCGGGGCCGCCGAGATCGTCAGCACGATCGCCTTCTTCATCGGCCGGCAGCTGCCCGAGGGTGGCACGCTCGCCACCACGTTCAACACGGCCTACCAGGCCGAGCTGCCATGACCCCGGGCTCGGCTCGCAGCCAAGCTGCTCGCCGAGCCTCCCGAGTTCGCCGCCGCCGCTTCGCAGCGGCGCTCGCCTACCTCGAGTCAGTTCCTGAGTCGGGCGAACGAATGACCGAAGTTCGCGGATGTCCCGGCGTACCGTTGCGTCGGTGAGACAACGAGCGGTCGTCGTGCTGGTCGGGACGAGCCTTGCGCTGGCCGCATGTTCGAGCGCCGCCGACAGCCAGACCACCACGACGGCCACGACCACCTCGACCACTTCGACCACTTCGACGAGCGATCCGCCGACGACGAGCTCCTCGACGACCTCGACATCGACCACGACGTCCACAACGACCACGACCACGACGACCGTCCCGCCCCCGACCGTGCCGGCGTCCACGGAATCGACCACGGCGGCACCGGCGCCGGTCTGCACCTATCAGGTCCAGGTCGGTGACTCGCTGAACAAGATCCTCGCCGCGCTCAACATCCCAGCCGTCACCCTCGACGCCATCGTCGCCGAGAACGGGATCGCCGACCCCAACGCGATCAACGCCGGGGCCGTGCTCGACGTGTGCCCGGGGAACGGCATCGACGACACCACCGGGGCGCCGCGTGTGCCGCCGACGACGGAGGCGCCGACGACCACCGTGGCGCCGACGACGCCCGACACGGTCGCGCCCGGTACGGCGCTGCCGTCGGGCGTGGAGGCGCAGCAGACCAAGCTCAACGCCCTCTTCGCCAACCTCGGGCTGCCGCCGCTGGCGGTGGACGGGCGGTCCGGCCGGCTGACACGCCAGCAGCTCTGCGCCGCCCGGGTCGCGCTGAACCTGCCGATCAACCGCCTCGACATGGCGCCAGGGAGCCCCGAGGAGCAGGCCCTGATGGCCGCCAACTCGTTGCCGACGCCGCCCACGGCGCCGGTGCAGGCCGGGCGGTGGGTGCTGATCGACCAGACCTGCCAGGTGATGTTCGTGGGCGACGGGCCGAACCAGATCCAGTTCGTGTTCCAGACATCAACGGGCAAGGCGGACTTCCCGACCCGCAACCAGACGGCGTCGCGGGTGTTCCGATACGACCCGGCAGCCAACAACGGCGGCTGGCACGACAGCACGCAGTTCCCCGCAGCGGCGGACAACCCGCTCAACGGGAACATGTACAAGCCGATCTACTTCCACAACGGCGAGGCGATCCACGGCGCCAACACCGTGCCGACGTCGCCGGCCAGCCACGGCTGCGCCCGCCTCCACATCGCCGACCAGGACGCGCTCGTCACGTGGCTCGGGCTCGCCGACAACAAAGCCCCGGTGTGGAGCCGCGACGCGTTGGCGCTCACCGTGACGGTGCAGGGCGCGTACTGACGTCCCGACATCTGGGCGGGATTCGTCCCAGTCGGCCTTCTGGGCGGGGATCGTCCCGGTTTCCAGAACGGATCCCGCCCAGATGCGAACTTGCGGCTCGCTTGGCTCGCCGCCCTCAGTTGGCGCTGAGATCGTCGGGAGCGCCGGCGAGCCAGGCCAGACGGCCCGGTTGGCGCCGCAGCACGATCCGCCACAGGTCGTCGGGCGAGTCGGTGAACAGGTCGCCCGGCTCCGGATCGAGCACCAGCCACGCGCCGGCGTCGATCTCGCCGTCGAGCTGCCCGGGTCCCCAGCCGGCGTAGCCGCGGAACACCCGCAGCGCGCTGATCGAGTCGGCGACGTCGAGCGGATCGGCGGCCAGGTCGGCCGAGGCGAGGTCGCCGGTGAGCGGGGCGAGATGGCGATCGCCTTCGTCGTCGTCGTCATCCGACGTCGCGGCGATCGGCTCGCGGACGCGGGCGATCGCGATCAGCGCCTCGGGCTCGACGGGTCCGCCGACGAAGACGAGCGACGGGTCACTCTGCATCGCTGACCACGGCCGCAGCGCATCGCCGAGCTCCTCCGGGCTGGGCCGGTTGAGCACCAGCCCGAGGGCGCCCTCGTCGTGGTGCTCGAGGACATAGATCACGGTCCGATCGAAGTTGGGGTCCTCGAGCGGCGGCGTGGCGAGGAGCAGCCGGCCCTTGGTGGGTGTGCTCCCGAACATCACCATCCATCATGCCCGCCCGACGGCGCGGTCCGACACCACCACTTTGCATGCTCATGCAGAAGCGCGTATGATCATGCGATGGCCTGCCGCGGCGGCATCATCGGAGCCTCTGGCTTCACGGGCGCCGAGCTGCTGCGCCTGCTCGCCCTCCACCCCGGCATCGACGTCGCCGTGGCGACCGCCGACTCCCAGGCGGGAATACCCGCGGCCAGGCTGTACCCGTCGCTCGCGGCTGCCTACCCGGATCTCCCGTTGCGCCCCTTCGACCCGGAGTCGGCAGCCGATGTGGCGTCGGTCGACGGCCTCGACGTGGTCTTCCTCGGCCTGCCGCACCAGGCGTCGATGGCGCTGGCGCCACAGCTCGTCGGCCGGGTCGGGTGCGTCGTCGACCTGTCGGCCGCCTACCGGCTCCGCGACGCCTCGCTGTACCCGCAGTGGTACGGCTTCGAGCACGATCAGCCCGCGCTGCTGGCGGCCGCCGTCTACGGCCTGCCGGAGCGCCATCGCGACGCCCTCGCCGGCGCCCGGCTGGTCGCCACGCCGGGCTGCTACGTCACGGCGGCGACGCTCGCCCTCGCCCCGCTGCTCGACGCCGGGCTGGTGCAGCGGCGTGGTCTGATCGTCGACGCGGCCAGCGGCGTGACCGGCGCCGGCCGGGCGCCGAAGCCCGACACGACGTTCTGCGCCATCGACGAGAGCTTCACCGCCTACGGGCTGCTCGACCATCGCCACACGCCCGAGATCGAGCAGAACCTCGACGCCTCTGGGAGCCGAGCGAGTCTTCGAGCGAGCGACCAACACACCTCGGTGCTGTTCACCCCGCACCTGGCGCCGATGAACCGGGGCATCCTCGCCACCTGCTACGCCCGGCCGGTCGACGGCGCTGAGCTGTCGACGGCGGCGCTGCTGGCGGCGCTGCGCGACGCCTACGCCGGCGAGCCCTTCGTCGTCGTCGTCGACGGCTCGCCCTCGACGAAGGCCACGCTGGGGTCCAACGCCGTCCACGTCACCGCGCGCTACGACGCCCGTACCGCCACGGTGATCGTCATCGCCGCCCTCGACAACCTGACGAAGGGTGCCTCGGGCGGCGCCCTGCAGTCGGCCAACATCGCCCTCGGCCTCGACGAGACGATGGGACTCCCGTTGGTGGGCGTGGCCCCATGACCGTCGGTGGCGACGAGCGCACGGTCGCTCACGTCCTCGTCGAGGCGCTGCCGTACATCCGTCGCTTCGCCGGCAAGACGATCGTCGTCAAGTACGGCGGCAACGCCCTCGCCGGCACCACCGAGCACGACGCCCTCGACGTCTTCGCCCGCGACGTCGTCCTGATGCGCCTCGTTGGGCTGCGGCCGGTGGTCATCCACGGCGGCGGCCCCCAGATCAGCTCGCTGATGGACCGCCTCGGCAAGACCCCGGAGTTCCGCGGCGGGCTGCGGGTCACCGACGCCGACACTGTCGACATCGCCCGGATGGTGCTGATCGGCCAGGTCAACCCGCAGCTCGTCACGGCGATCAACCTTCACGGCGACTACGCCGTCGGCGTCAGCGGTGAGGACGCCGGGCTGATCCGTGCGGTCGCCCGCGACCCCGAGCTGGGCTTCGTCGGCGACGTCGCCCACATCAACCCGGGGCTCCTGCAGGGATTGCTCGCCGACGAGTTCATCCCGGTCGTCGCCACGATCGCTACCGACGAGACCGGCCAGCCCTACAACATCAACGCCGACGTCGTCGCCGGGGCGATCGCCGAGGCGCTCGGCGCCGAGAAGCTGGTCTACCTCACCGACATCGAAGGTCTTCGCCGACATGTCGACGACCCCGCCACCCTGATCCGCCAGACCACCGCTGACGAGCTGGAGGCGCTGATCGCTGACGGCACGATCGCCGGGGGGATGATCCCCAAGGTCGCCAGCTGCATCCAGGCCGTGCGCAACGGCGTGCGACGAGCCCACATCCTCGACGGCCGCATCGCCCATGTGCTGCTGCTCGAGATCTTCACCGACGCCGGCATCGGGACGATGGTCTCGAACAAGGGAGATTGACATGGCCAGCCACGCCTTCGACGAGATGGGCCTCACCGCCTGCCCGTTCATGCCGGTGTTCGGCCCGCCGCAGATCATGTTCGTACGCGGCAAGGGCACCGAGCTGTGGGACAGCGACGGCAAGCGCTACCTGGACTTCCTCGGTGGGCTCGCCGTGATCGGGCTCGGCCACGCCAACCCGGTCGTCGCCGAGGCGATCGGCACCCAGGCCAAGGAGCTGCTCCACGTGAGCAACCTGTTCGCCAACCCGGTCGCCACGCGGGCGGCGATGGAGATCGACCGCCTGCTCGCCGAGATCACCGGCCAGCTCGGCCAGGTGTTCTTCACCAACTCCGGCGCCGAGGCCGTGGAGTGCGCGCTGAAGCTCGCCCGCAAGCACGGCGGGCGGGGACGTCACGTCGTCGTGAGCGCGCTCGGCAGCTTCCACGGCCGCACGCTCGCCGCCCTCGCCGCCACCGGCCAGCCCACCAAGCACGAGCCGTTCCAGCCGATGCCGGAGGGCTTCCGCCACGTCGCGTGGGGCGACATCGACGCCATCGCCAAGGCCGTCGACGCGTCGGTGGCCGCCGTCCTCATCGAGCCGGTGCAAGGAGAGGGCGGTGTGAACGTCGCCCCGCCGGGCTACCTGTCGGCGATCCGCGAGATCTGTGACGCAACGGGCGCGCTGATGATGCTCGACGAGGTCCAGACCGGCTTCGGTCGCACCGGGCGGTGGTTCGGCTTCGAGCACGACGACGTCAAGCCTGATGTCGTGACGATGGCAAAGGCGATGGGCAACGGGATGCCGGTCGGCGCCTGCTGGGCGCGGATCGACGTCGCCGCAGTGTTCGAGCCCGGTGACCACGGCAGCACCTTCAGCGGGACGGCGATCGCCACCGCCGCCGTGAACGCGGTGATCACCGAGATGCGCCGGCTCGACGCGCCAGCGCTGGCCGCCCGCCAGGGTGCCCGCCTCGCCGCCGGCCTGGGCGCGCTGCCCGCCGTGAGCTCCGTGCGCGGCAAGGGGCTGCTGCTCGCCGCCGAGCTCGTCGGCGGCGAGGCGCCGACGGCCTACCGCAAGCTGCTCGAGCTCGGCCTCGTCACCAACGCCGTCACGCCCACCGCGCTGCGGTTCGCCCCGCCGCTGACGGTGTCCGACGAGGAGATCGACGAAGCCGTCGAGTTGGTCGCCAAGGCTCTCGCCTGATGCCCCGCCACCTGCTCGACGTGACCGACCTGGCGGCCGAGGAGGTGCGCCAGGTCCTCGCCATGGCGGCGCTCCCGGTGGAGGCTCTCGGCCGGCCGCTCGACGGCCTCGGCGTCGCGCTGATCTTCGAAAAGCCCTCGAACCGGACCCGCCAGTCGATGGAGATGGCGGTGTTCCAGCTCGGCGGACACCCCGTGTACACCCGCGGCGAGGAGGTCGAGTTCGACAAGCGCGAACCGGTCGAGGACGTCGTGCGGATCATGCAGGGCTACCACGCCGTGATCGCGGCCCGCGTGTTCGCCCACCCGGTCGTCGAGCGGATGGCGGCCATCGCAGACGTGCCGATCGTCAACATGCTGTCCGACCGCTCCCACCCGCTGCAGGCCCTCGCCGACGCGCTGACGATGGAGCAGATGATCGGCCCGCTCGCCGGCGAAACCGTTGCCTGGGTCGGCGACTACAACAACGTCGCCCGCTCGCTCGGTGAGATCTGCGCGCTGCTCCGCGCCCACCTCCGGTTCGCCTGCCCGCGAGGCTTCGGCCCGGACCTCACCGAGCTCGAACGCCTGGAGCGGCTCGGCGCCGCCGGCGTGACGTCGACGCGCCACCCGGCGGAGGCGGTCGCCGGCGCCCGTGCTGTGCACACCGACACGTGGGTGTCGATGGGGCAGGAGGCCGAGACAGCGGCACGCAAGCAGGACTTCGAGGGGTTCATCGTCGACGCCGAGCTGATGACGCTGGCCGCGCCGGACGCCGTGTTCATGCACTGCCTGCCGGCGCACCGGGGCTGGGAGGTGACCTCCGACGTCATCGACGGCCCGCAGAGCGTCGTCGTCCGGCAGGGCCACAATCGCCTCCACACCGCCCGGGCCGTGCTGGCGTTCCTGATGGGCGTCCGGCCGTGACGCCGCCAGGCGATTTGGGCGAGATCCGTGCCAATCGGCGTTCTGGGCGGGCAGCGTGACGGCTGTTGTCACGCTGGCCGCCCAGTTCGGACGAAGGGCGGCCCCCCGGTGAGCATGAAGCAGCAGCGCCAGCAGGCGATCGGGCGTCTGATCGGCCAGCACCCAGTGGCCAACCAGCCGCAGCTGCTCGACCTGCTCGCCAGCGAGGGCATCACGGCGACGCAAGCGACCGTGTCGCGAGATCTGGAGGAGCTCGGCGTGATCAAGGTGCGGGTGCCGGGCGGGCAGTCGGTCTACGCCCTGCCCGAGCTCGAGACCGACCGGATCGTCCCGTTCGAGCAGCTCCGCCGGGTGCTCGGGGAGTGGGTCGGCGAGGTCGGTGTGTCGGCCAACCTCGTGGTGCTGCGCACGCCGCCGGGATGCGCCCACGTCGTGGCGTCGGCGCTCGACCGCAGCGGGCTCGACGGGCTCCTCGGCACCGTCGCCGGAGACGACACGCTGCTGTGCGTGGCCGCGGAGACGACCACGGGCGGCAGCCTCGCCGACCGCCTGCGCCAGCTCGCCGGGCTCGGCTCCGACGATGCCTGACACCCTCTGGCACGGCCGCTTCGCCGGCGGTCCCGCCGACGCCTTGCTCGCCTACACCGTCAGCCTGCCGTTCGACCGCCGGCTGTGGCGCGACGACGTCGCCGGATCACGGGCCCACGTCGGCGGGTTGGTGCGGGCCGCGCTGCTCACCGAGGCGGAGGCGGCAGCCATCCTCGCTGCCCTCGACCAGATCGAGGACGAGCTGGCCACCGACCGCTTCGCCTTCGCCCAGACCGACGAGGACATCCACACCGCGGTCGAGCGTCGGGCCACGGAGCTCGCCGGTCCGGCCGGCGCCAAGCTGCACACGGCGCGGAGCCGCAACGACCAGGTCGCCACGGACCTGCGCCTCTGGTGCAAGCGGGAGCTCGTCGAGGTCGCCCGCCTCGTCGTCGGCCTCGAGGACGTGCTGCTCGCCCGCGCCGAGGCGGCCGGCGACATCTACCTGCCGGGCTACACCCACGTCCAGCGAGCCCAGCCGGTGCTGCTGGCCCACCACCTCCTCGCCCACGGCTGGGCCTTCGCCCGCGACGTCGACCGGCTCGTCGCCACCGTCGAGCGGCTCGATGTGTCGCCGCTCGGCGCCGGCGCGCTTGCCGGGACGTCGTTGCCGATCGATCCGGTCGCGACGGCCGTGGCGCTCGGCTTCGGCGACGTGTTCGCAAACTCCATCGACGCCGTCAGCGACCGTGACTTCGTCGCCGAGGCGCTGTTCGACCTGGCCGTGGTCGGCATCCACCTCGCCCGGTTGGGGGAGGAGTGGGTGCTGTGGACGAGCGACGAGTTCGGGTTCGCCCGTCTCGACGACGCCTATGCGACCGGGTCGTCGATGCTGCCGCAGAAGAAGAACGCCGACATCGCCGAGCTGGCGCGGGGGAAGTCAGGTCGGTTGATCGGCAACCTCACCGGGTTGCTGGCCACGCTGAAAGGCCTGCCCTTGGCCTACAACCGAGACCTCCAAGAGGACAAGGAGCCGCTGTTCGATTCGGTCGACCAGGTCGCGCTGGCACTTGGAGCGATGAGCGGGATGATCGAGACGGCGACGTTCGTGCCCGAGCGGATGGCCGCCGCCGCCGACACCGAGACCTCGTCGGCCACCGACCTCGCCGAGTGGCTGGTCGAGCGCGGTACCCCGTTCCGCGAGGCCCACGCGATCGTCGGTGAGCTGGTCCGCACGCACCTCGCGACCGACACGCCGCTGGGCGACCTCGCCGCCGACCGCCTCGGCCCCGACGCGGCGGCCCTGCTCGCGCCCGGCGTCGCCGTCACCCGGCGCACCTCGCCCGGCGGCGCGGGCCCCGCGCCCGTGGCCGAGCAGATCATCCGCTACCAGGACTCCCTCCGCCGCCAGCGCGAGATGCTCGACGGATGATCTCGCGTTTGTGCACCCGCCCCCGGCCCAGCGACCACCAATGAACAAACGCGACACCGCCCCTGGGCGACGCTCGACGGATGATCCCGCGTTTGTGCACCCGCACCCGTCCCAGCGAGCACCCGTGAACAAACGCGAATGGGTTCTGGACCAGGCGTTCTTCGCCCGGGACGCCCTCGTCGTGGCGCCGGAGCTGCTCGGCAAGGTGCTCGTCGCCGGACCCTGTGCGGGACGGATCGACGAGGTCGAGGCCTACCGCTCGGACGAGCCGGCCGCCCACTCGTACCGTGGCCCGACGCCACGGACGGCGGTGATGTTCGGCCCCGCCGGGCGTTTGTACGTCTACTTCTCCTACGGCGTGCACCACTGCGCGAACGTGGTCACCGGGCCCGACGGCGACGGCCAGGCCGTCCTGCTCCGGGCGCTCACGCCGCTGCGGGGGATCGAGGAAATGTCGGCGCGCCGCCACGGCCGCGTCGGCGCCCTCGCCGACGGCCCCGGCAAGCTGTGCCAGGCACTCGGCATCGATCTGGGCGACACAGGCACCGACCTCACCGCCGGAGGCGAGCTGCGCATCGTCGACGACGGCACGCCGCCCCCGCCCACGTTCCTCACCACGCCGCGCATCGGGATCACCAAGGCGGTCGACCTGCCGTGGCGCTTCGTCGCGCCGCCGTGATCAGGTCGACGGCGGAGACACGGTGGTCGGCGCCGCTACCGAGGTCCTCGGCGCAACCGTCGTCACCGGTGGTGCCGGCGCCTTTGCCGCCAACGCCAGCAGCACCCGCCACGTGTCGATCTCGACGATCCCGTCGACGGCCAGCCCGTGTCGCTTCTGCAGCTGCATCACCAGGCTCTGCGTGCCGTTGGTGAACCGCTCGTCCGGCTTGATGTCGAACCCAGCCAGCTGCAGCAGCTCCTCGGCCGCGAGCACCGCCTCGCCCGAGTCACCGCGACGCAGCGGCGTCGCCAGCTGCTGCCACGTGACCCGCCCGACCACACCGTCCACCGGGATGTTGGTCGCCTTCTCGACCCGCTCGACGGCGTCGAACGTGGCGTCGTCGAAGAATCCGGTCACGGGCACCGTCTCGCCCTTCACGTTGAGCAGGCGCTGGAGCGTGACGACGGTGGCACCTTCATCGCCGACCTGGATCGACGGGAAGCCGAGCGCAGCGGCCGCCGTCGTCGTCGACGTGGCAGACCCACCGCCGCCATCGCTACAGGCGCGGACGACGAGCAGGATCGCCCCGAGCACGATGATCCCGGGCGCGAGGAGCAGCACGAGACGTCGCCACCACGGCCGGGGCGGCGACGGCAGCGTCTCCACCACGGCGGGCGGCTCGGCGAGCAGCTGCGGCTCTGCCGTGACCTCCATCGGCGCCTCGACCGCGCTGCGGTGGGCCCGCCCCCATCGGAACAGCTCCGAGTCCGGATCGCGCACGAACAGCACCGGCGTCGCCCACTCGACCTTGTCGACGTCGCTGTAGATCGCCTTGCGCGCCTCGGCGACGGACGCGTCGATCGGGTCGCGCCGGCTGATCAGGTTGCTGTACAGCTCCTCGGCGAACACGATCGCCGCCCGGTCGCTGATCTCGAACTGCATCGCCACGACCGCCGGCACGCCGAGCTGCACCAGGGTGGTGGCGACGCCGGCGTACGGGTCGGTGAGCGTCGTGCGCGCCCCCTCGCACGAGTTCAGCACCACCAGCCGCAGCAGGTTCTGGTCCGAGAGCAGGTTGGCGAACAGCGTCTCGTCGACCTCGACGGCCTTGTGGGTGTCGGGGTCCTCGAGGTAGATCACGCCGTTGCCGTCGGCGGTGAAGTCGCTGTGCCCGACGTAGTGGATGGCGTGGTAGTTGCCATCGCGAAGGGCCAGGCGCAGGCTGCGGGGCGAGGCCGGCTCGAGCCAGTCCAGCTGCACCTGCCCGGTGGCCGTCACGCTTGCCAAGGCCTGCTCGATCCGGCTGCGCTCCCCGTCGACATCGAGTGCTGCGAGGTCCTGGGGGCTGGCGACGATGCCGAGGATGCGTACGGCGCCGTCAATGACCGGCGCCGCCCCCATCACGCCGGTCTCCAGCAGCCGCACGATCGGCGTGCGCCGCTGGCTGGCGAGGAACCTTGGCCGCTCGTAGAGGAACTCCCACGGCACGCTCAACAGTCGTGGCGCGGCGGCCAGCGACAGCGTCATGCGGATGCCGTGGCCGTGGCTCTCGGCGCGCTGGGCGGCCGCCTGGTACGCCGTCCCGACATCGCCCGCCAACAGCGCCTGGGCGAGCGACCCGCCGAGCCGCTCGGCGTCGATGATCGGCCGCTCGCCCGACCCGCCCACGTCACGCACGACGGCAACTGATGCCCGCCGGGTCGTGCCGTTCTGGGCCAGCCGCAGCACGGTCTGCTCGAGCTCCTCGGCGCTCATCGGCACGGAGAAGACCCCGCTCGCCGCCTGGCCGGCGGCATCGACGGCGCGCACGTCGTAGGAGTCGTCCACCCGTGGCGTGAACGTCACCCGGAAGTCCTCGTAGACGTAGGTCGCCATCCCCACATGAGATGATCGACCATCGGCCTCGCTGATACAAGGACCGCAAAGAGGGAGGGATGCGTGGCCAGGCAACCGTTGGGCGATGTCGTGGTGCTCCTCCCGGGCATCCTCGGCAGCGTTCTTACCCACGACGGCAGGGATGTCTGGGCGCCGACGCCCGGTGCCGTCGGCCGGGCGCTGTGGACGCTCGGGCGCAGCGTCAGGTCGCTCCGGCTGGACGAGGACCCATGGGAGGTCGACGACCTCGGTGACGGCGTCGAGGCGCCCCGCCTGATCTCGGGAGTCCATCTCATCCCCGGGTTCTGGAGCATCGACGTCTACGCCGGCATCTCCAAGATGATCACCGACACCTTCGACGTCGTGCCTGGCGAGACCTACGTCGAGTTCCCGTACGACTGGCGCCGCGACAACCGGGTCGCCGCCCGCAAGCTGCAACGGCTCACCGAGCAGAAGTTGCACGTGCAACGGCAACGCAATCCGGACGCCAAGCTGATCCTCATCGGGCACTCGATGGGTGGGCTCGTGGCGCGCTACTTCCTCGAGTGCCTGGACGGATGGAACGACACGCGGGCGCTGATCACGTTCGGGACGCCGCATCGCGGGTCGATGAACGCGGCAGGGTTCCTCGTCAACGGCTTCGTCAAGAAGCTCGGGCCACTGAAGATCGCCGACCTCTCGACGTTGCTGCGCTCGCTGACGTCGGTCTACCAACTCCTCCCGATCTACCCGTGCGTCGACGTCGGCGCCGGGCTGCAGCGCGTCGCGGAGGTCGACCTCCCAGGTGTCGACCGTGCCCGCGCCACCGCCGCGCTCACCGACTTCCACCGGGCGATCGAGGCCGCCGTCGGCCGACGCGACCCGAACGCCTACGCCATCCACTCAGTGGTGGGAATCACCCAGGGCACCCGACAGTCGGGCCGGCTCGAAGAGGGGCGCCTGGCCCTCGCCGACAGCTACGACGGCGAGGACATGGGGGGCGACGGAACGGTGCCGCGCGTCTCGGCGACCCCCATCGAGACCGACGACGACCAACCTGCGTACCAGCCCATGTACTCGTCGGAGAAGCACGGAAACCTGCAGACCTCGGAGCCGGTGCAGACCCAGCTGCGAGGCATCCTCACCGCCCGCCCGCTGGGTGCGTTCCGCGCCGTCCAGGGCGTGCGTGTCGAGGCCGACGAACTGCTCGCCGTCGGTGAGCCCCTGGTCGTGCGGGCACTCCCCGACGCCGCGGTGCTGACGCTGCGGGCCACCGTCACGGACGTGGCCAGCGGACGCCTCGCCGGCGAGCTCGTGCTCACCCGGGACGCCGACGAGGTGCACACGGGCGAGCTGCCACCGCTGCCAGCTGGCGACTATCGCCTTCGCGTCGATGGCATCGACGCCTCGGCTGGGCTGGCCGATCCCGTGCACAGCCTGGTCTGCGTCGTCGACGACGTGGAACCGTGACCACGTACGCCCTGCTTGTCGGCATCGACGCCTACCTGCCGCCGTTGACGCCCCTGTACGGCTGCCGCAACGACATCGCCGCCATCGAGACCTACCTCCGCGCCCGCACCGCCGGGACGCTCGAGCTGCGGACCCTGCTCGACGCCGACGCAACGCGCGACACCGTCGTCGCCGGGTTCCGCGAGCACCTCGGTCGGGCCGGTGCCGGCGACATCGCCCTGTTCGCCTACTGCGGCCACGGCAGCGAAGAGCCGGCGCCGGCGGCGATCGCCGATCTCGAGCCGTCGGGCCGGATCCAGACGATCCTGCTCCACGACTGCGGCCGGCGCATCGACGGCAAGCTCCGGCGGGCCCTCGCCGACAAGGAGCTGAGCCTGCTGATCGCCGAACTGACAGCCAAGGGCGGCCACGTCGTGACGATCCTCGACTGCTGCCACTCCGGGGGCGGGACCCGCGACCCGTTCGCCCGGCCGAGGGCGTGGCTGCCCCGCCCCGAGGACGCCACCGATGCCGACCGCGACGTCGTCCTCGCCCTCGCCGCCGAACGTCCGCCGGGCCGGTTCCTGCCCGGTGCGCTGGAGCACTGGTCGGCGCCGCGCGGGCCGCACATCGCCCTGGCCGCGTGCCGCTCCGACGAGACGGCGAAGGAACAGCGTGTCGGTGATGTCAACCGTGGCGCCTTCTCTGTCGCCCTGCTGGACGCGCTCAGCGTCCTCGGGATGCGCACGACCTACCGCTCGCTGCTCGCCACGGTGCGGGCACGGGTCGAGCGGACCGCCGAAGACCAGCGCCCCGAGCTGTTCCCGCTCGACGTCGGGGGGCTCGCCGACGCCCTGTTCCTCGACGGCGCGATCGTGCCCGTCGCTCCGTCGTTCACGGTCAGCCGTGGAACCGGGGGGTGGGAGGTCGACGCCGGCCTGGTGCACGGCCTGCGTGACCCCGTCGGCGACGAGTCGTTCGTCCTCGCCTGCGCCGACGACGACGGCGCGGCGGCCGGGATGGTGCGCGTCACCCACGCCGAGATCGGGCGCTCGGCGGTCGAGCCGATCGACTGGCAGCCGGCCGACCGGGCGTACCGCGCCGTCGTCGTTGGCGTACCGCTGCCGCCCGCCGAGGTCCAGCTCGACCCACCGGACGCGAGCGATCACGCCGACGCCGACGCCGTGTACACCGCGATCCGCGCGGCGATCGACAGTGCCGGTCCGAATGGCCGGCCGTCGACAGCGGTCCGCGTCGTCGAGCCCGACCGCGCCTCACCAGGCGCCCTGCGCCTGCGCGTGTCCGTGCCCGAGGCCGGTCGGGCGCGCATCGCCCGCGCCGATGGCACGCCGGTCGTCGGCGATGTGGCGGACGCCGGTGGGGCGGGCGCTCGCCTGGTCGTGAGCCGCCTCGAGCACATCGCCGGCTGGGAGCTGGTCCGGGCCCTCGGCGACCACCCGTCACCCCTCGCCGGCCTCGTCACGCTCGACGTCTTCACCGCCGAGCCCGGTGAGACCAGGCTGCCCACCGGTCGAGGGCCGTTGCCGACCGACGGGAGCTGCGTCCTCACGTACGAACTCGAGCTGGACGGGTCATGGCGCGCTCCGGCGGTGTTCATGCAGCTGCGCAGCACCGCCGACCGCGACCTGTTCGTCGCCGTGCTCGACCTCACCGACCGCTTCCGCTGTCACCCGGTGGTTCCCACGGTCAAGCTCGCCGCCGGCCACGTGCTGGCGCTCAACGACGGCGACCCGCTGCCGGCGACCCTCCCCGACGGCGCTGCGGTCGAGCCCGACGCGTCGGTACGCGATTGGCTCAAGGTGATCGTCAGCGACGTCGACTTCGAAGCGACCTCGTTCACGATGCAACAACTCGACGCCCCGCCGATCCCATCGACGCGAGGCGTGCCGCGCTCGACCCTCGACCGCATCGCCGCGAAGGCCGCCAGGCGCGACGTCGGGGCCGCGGTCGAGCCCGGAGCCTCGACACCGGTCGCCCAGTGGACGGCCTCGACACTCGTCCTCGAGGTGCGCGTGCCGAGGTGACGCGTTATATCCAATGCAGCCAATAGCCGTGGGGGTGGCACTGGGCCAGGTGGCGGACGTTCCGTCGGCGGCGGCGCCAGCGCACGAGCATCAGCGACGTCGTCGTCATCTGATCGCGGGGCACCGGGAGCTCCGGTACCAGCATCGGGCTCTCGGCGAACACCCACGACAGGTCGCGCGTGCGCCCGCACTCGTCGAGGGCGTGGAGGTACGCCCGCCGTTCCGCGGGCGACAGATAGCTGAGCACCGATGTGTTGGTGACGATCGGGTGGGCGGTCGCGCTGAGCACCAGCCCGGGTGTGTCGCCGACGGCGTCGCCGGTGCGAACGTCAAGCCCGGCCGTCGCGGCGACCTCCAGCGCCGCCCGCAGCCGCTCGAAGCGGTCCGGCTGGTCGGGCCAGACGCAGGCCTCCAGCCACCGCCTGGCGTTGGGGTTGCCGACATCGATCGGGTTGCGGTCGAGGCCCCGCCGCTCGGCCACGACCGGCATCGTCATCGGGATCTCGACCGGTCCGCGCGTCCCGCAGGTCAGCGTGACCGGCGACGCGCCACCGACGGCGCCGCCGGGCTCGTAGATGTAGTGCCACCGGTCGAGCAGCAGGTTGAGCCCGGCGCTCGCTCCGACATCGAGGTGCGAGAGCGGTCCGACCTCTTCGCTGACGATGCCGAACGCAGGCAGCAGGAGCGCGCAGCGGCCGACCTCGTTGGTCTGGGTGCTGCGGGTCGCCAGCAGGTGGACGAGCGCGTCGTGGTGGGAGGTGCAGAACGCACGGAGCGCCGGCATCGGGTCGCCGGTGTCGGCCGGCGTCGTCAGGTCGGGGTAGAACGCGGCCAGCCGATCGTCGCTGTCGCCGAGCAGGAGATCGTGGACGCAGGCGAACAGCAGCACGGGCTGGCGCTGGCGCAGCGGGGCGCGCAGCAGCAGGGCGGCCAGCTCGGGATCGGCGGCGATCCCGGCCGCCAGCCTCCCATACAGCGGCGCCCGACGGCTGGCCGTGCGGGCGAACTCGGCGAACAGGCCGCCACAGCCCACTGCGTCGATCGCCGAGGACGGGAGCGCTGGTCCCGGCTCGACCACTCCGGCACCGTAACGCCTGCGAGGGCGAGGTGGGCGAGCGCCGCTGCGCAGTGGCGGCGGCGAGTTCGGTAGGCGAGACGAGCAGCTTGCTGCGAGTTGAGCCCGAGTGTGTGTCAGCGGGGTCTGGCGGTGGGCGAGCGCCGCTGCGCAGTGGCGGCGGCGAGCTCGGTAGGCGAGACGAGCGGCTTGCCCGCGAGCCGAGCCCGAGCGTGAACCGTGGCGCTCCGCCAACCGGCTGGCATCATGAGCGGCCGATGGACCTGCTCGCCGAGCTCGATGCCCGTGGGCTGATCCACGACTCGACCGACCGGGCCGCCCTCGCCGCCCGTCTCGCCGTCGGCCCGATCACCCTCTACTACGGCTGCGACCCGACGGCCGACAGCCTCCATCACGGCAACCTGATCGGGCTGATCATGCTGCGTCGATTTCAGGACGTCGGACACACGGCGATCGCCCTCGCCGGCGGCGCCACTGGCATGATCGGCGACCCGAGCGGACGTTCCGAGGAGCGCAACCTCCTCGACGACGCCACCCTCGACCGCAATGTCGCCGCGATCAAGGCTCAGATCAGCCGCATCGTCGCCGTGACGGGCGAGCGCGGCCGCCTCGTTGACAACCGCGACTGGACCCAGCCGGTCCGCCTGCTCGACTTCCTGCGCGACGTCGGCAAGCACGCCACGGTCAACCAGATGCTCGCCCGCGAGAGCGTGAAGGTGCGGCTCGAGTCGGAGCAGGGCATCTCGTTCACCGAGTTCAGCTACATGCTCCTGCAGGCCAATGACTACCTGTGGTTGCACGACCACATGGGCTGCGAGCTGCAGGTCGGCGGCTCCGACCAATTCGGCAACATCCTCTCCGGCGTCGACCTGATCCGGCGCATGCGCCACGTCGCCGTCCACGCCTTCGCCTGGCCACTGCTCACGGCGGACGACGGCAGCAAGCTGGGCAAGACATCGGGTGCTCGCCTCTGGCTCGACCCGGCCAAGACCTCGCCCTACCAGTTCCATCAGCACTGGATCCAGCTCGATGACCACCTCCTCGACCAGCAGCTCAAGTTCTTCTCGTTGCGCCCGCTGGACGAGATCGACGCGCTCCTCGCCGAGCACGCCGCCGCCCCCGAGCGGCGCCTCGGCCAGCGCGCCCTTGCCGACGAGCTGACGGCGCTGGTCCATGGGCCGGAGGCGGCTGGCGCCGCCGCAGAGGCCGCCGAGGTGCTGTTCGGCGGTGACCCCTTGCAGGCGTCGCTGGCGGCGCTGCAGGCCCTCTCCCGCGAGGTCCCGTCGAGCTCGACGACGCGTGCCGCCCTTGCCGGCACCGTCGAGGTCCTCGCCGCGACGGGGCTGGTGAGCTCGAAGAGCGACGCCCGGCGCCAGCTGCAGCAGGGAGGGCTGCGCGCCAACGGTGTGGTGCTCGGCCTGGACGACGGGCTCGACGGCGTGCCCCTGCTCCACGACCGCTACCTCCTGCTGCGCAAGGGGAAGCGGTCCTACCACCTGGTCGAGATTTCTCCTGGTGAAGGTTGACGCTCCCAAGCCCCGTCGGTAGCATCTTACTTCGCCCTCGGGACCGGTCGCACGGTCCTGACCAGGCAAGGCACCTCCGCCGCACCACTGCCCTCGCGGGCCGGAGCGCCGTGTGCCAAGAGCTTCGGCTCCTTGAAAACGGAAGAGAAGACGAACGCCAGTGCGGGCAGCGGTCGACGACCCTCGGGTCGGCGAGACGCTGTCTGTCAATTTACGTGTCCGGTTCCCACCGGTCACGAAACACGGACGAACCCGGTTCACGTCGGGGAGAGTTCATCAGGCCGGACCTAATCACCCGGCCGACAGGAGCACGGCAGCCACGCAGAGCATGATTCCGCTCGGTTGCCGGCGCTCTCACACAAATCGTTTCGATCCTCCGCCTTCGGGTGGTGGTTCGAGCCGGTTCTTGATGGAGAGTTTGATCCTGGCTCAGGACGAACGCTGGCGGCGTGCTTAACACATGCAAGTCGAACGAGGTCCATGCAGTCGCAAGACTGCGGAAGACCGAGTGGCGAACGGGTGCGTAACACGTGAGGAACTTGTCCCGGTCTCTGGAATAACAGGTGGAAACACTTGCTAATACTGGATGCCGTCGAACCATCGCATGGTGGTCTGACGAAAGGGTTTACCGGATCGGGAGAGCCTCGCGGCCTATCAGCTTGTTGGTGAGGTAACGGCTCACCAAGGCATCGACGGGTAGCTGGTCTGAGAGGATGATCAGCCACACTGGGACTGAGACACGGCCCAGACTCCTACGGGAGGCAGCAGTGGGGAATCTTGCACAATGGGCGAAAGCCTGATGCAGCAACGCCGCGTGCGGGAAGAAGGCCCTAGGGTTGTAAACCGCTTTCAGCAGGGAAGAAGATGACGGTACCTGTAGAAGAAGGTGCGGCCAACTACGTGCCAGCAGCCGCGGTGATACGTAGGCACCAAGCGTTGTCCGGATTTATTGGGCGTAAAGAGCTCGTAGGCGGTTCGGTAAGTCGGGTGTGAAAACTCTGGGCTCAACCCAGAGCCGCCACCCGATACTGCTGTGACTCGAGTGCGGTAGGGGAGCGGGGAATTCCTGGTGTAGCGGTGAAATGCGCAGATATCAGGAGGAACACCAGTGGCGAAGGCGCCGCTCTGGGCCGTGACTGACGCTGAGGAGCGAAAGCGTGGGTAGCAAACAGGATTAGATACCCTGGTAGTCCACGCCGTAAACGTTGGGCACTAGGTGTGGGTCTCAACCAACGAGATCCGCGCCGTCGCTAACGCATTAAGTGCCCCGCCTGGGGAGTACGGCCGCAAGGCTAAAACTCAAAGGAATTGACGGGGGCCCGCACAAGCAGCGGAGCGTGTTGCTTAATTCGATGTTACGCGAAGAACCTTACCTGGGTTTGACATGTAGGGAAAAGCTCTGGAGACAGGGTGTCCTAACGGGCCCTACACAGGTGGTGCATGGCTGTCGTCAGCTCGTGTCGTGAGATGTTGGGTTAAGTCCCGCAACGAGCGCAACCCTTATCCTGTGTTGCCAGCGGATTACGCCGGGGACTCGCAGGAGACTGCCGGGGTCAACTCGGAGGAAGGTGGGGACGACGTCAAGTCATCATGCCCCTTATGCCCAGGGCTGCAAACACGCTACAATGGCCGGTACAGAGGGCTGCGATCCCGTGAGGGTGAGCGAATCCCACAAAGCCGGTCTCAGTTCGGATTGGAGTCTGCAACTCGACTCCATGAAGCCGGAGTTGCTAGTAATCCCGGATCAGCACGCCGGGGTGAATACGTTCCCGGGCCTTGTACACACCGCCCGTCACACCACGAAAGTCGGCAACACCCGAAGCCGGTGGCCCAACTCGCGAGAGGGGGAGCCGTCGAAGGTGGGGTTGGTGATTGGGGTGAAGTCGTAACAAGGTAGCCGTACCGGAAGGTGCGGCTGGATCACCTCCTTTCTAAGGAGTCCATTCCACGCCGTCGTGATCGAACGATCGCCCGGTGCATGGACACCCAGTTGGTGCACTGGTGGGTTCGTCGTCAACGTCTGCCGAGATCGCAGGACCTGGTCCTCTCTCAACAGGTGACGCCGGCGATCCTGTCTTCTCTTTCGTTTTGAGGGAGCCGGAAACGTCCGGCTGTCTCGGTGACGCCGCTGCGTCGAGCTCGCTCGAGCTCCGCATGCGTCGAGCGCACCTTGAGAACTGCAGAGCAAGCACGAGCATCTCACACGGGGGCTCCGCCCCCGTGTACCCCCGGAGGATCCGATCGCCGCCATCGAAGACCGTCAGGCGTTCGATGGCTGAGACCTCCTTCGGGGCTTTGACCGCACGGATCATCGTAGGTCCGTGCAGTTCCCTCGAAGGCTCAGCGCGGCAACAGCCGAGCTCGCGTCTTCGGGGGTGCACGGGGGTGGAACCCCCGTGTGATTCTTTCCAAGCTACGAAGAGCCAACGGTGGATGCCTTGGCGCCAAGAACCGATGAAGGACGTGAGTGACTGCGAAAAGCTGCGGGGAGCCGTCTACTGGGCCTCGATCCGCAGATGTCCGAATGGGGAAACCCACCACTCGTCATGGAGTGTGTACCCCGGTGTGAACACATAGCACCGGCGGAGGGAACCACGGGAATTGAAACATCTCAGTACCGTGAGGAAAGGAAAGCAACCGCGACACCCTCAGTAGCGGCGAGCGAAGAGGGTAGAGACCAAACCGTGACTGTGCCAAGCCTGGTGGCGTTGCAGTCGTGGGGTAGCGGGACCGGAGAGGAAGGGCACCAGACCTTCCACAGAGTCACCAAGCTGCTGTGTAGGAGAAGGCCTCTGGAAAGGGCCCGGCCGAAGAGGGTAACAGCCCCGTATCCGAAACACATGCAGCCTCTGCTCCGTCATCCCAAGTAGCGCCGGGACCGTGAAAACTGGCGTGAATCTGCGGGGACCACCCCGTAAGTCTAAGTATTCCTTGGCGACCGATAGTGAACCAGTACCGTGAGGGAAAGGTGAAAAGTACCCCGGGAGGGGAGTGAAATAGTACCTGAAACCGTTGGTTTACAAGCAGTCAGAGTGTCACCACCTCGTGTGGTCACAATGGCGTGCCTTTTGAAGAATGAGCCTGCGAGTTACGGTGTGTGGCAAGGTTAACCCGTTGTGGGGTAGCCGCAGCGAAAGCGAGTCTGAATAGGGCGTAGAGTCGCATGCTGTAGACCCGAAGCCAAGTGATCTATCCATGGCCAGGCTGAAGCGGAGGTAAGACTCCGTGGAGGGCCGAACCCACGTCAGTTAAAAATGGCGGGGATGAGCTGTGGATAGGGGTGAAAGGCTAATCAAACTTGGCGATAGCTGGTTCTCCTCGAAATGCATCTAGGTGCAGCGTCGTGTGTTCAGTGTCGGAGGTAGAGCACTGGATGGGCTAGGGGGCCTACAAGCTTACCGAACCCAGCCAAACTCCGAATGCCGACACTCAAGAGCACGGCAGTGAGACCACGGGGGATGAGCTTCGTTGGTCGAAAGGGAAACAGCCCAGATCATCAGCTAAGGCCCCAAATTCAGGACTAAGTGGAAAACGATGTGGGATTGCATAGACAGCCAGGAGGTTGGCTTAGAAGCAGCCACCCTTGAAAGAGTGCGTAATAGCTCACTGGTCGAGTGATCCTGCGCGGACAATGTAACGGGGCTCAAGTCCTGAGCCGAAGCTATGGGCTTCCACGCAAGTGGGAGCGGTAGAGGAGCGTCGATGGTGCAGCGAAGTTCCGGCGCGAGCCGGGGTGGAGCGCCATCGAGTGAGAATGCAGGCATGAGTAGCGAGAGAGGGGTGAGAAACCCCTCCGCCGTAAGCCCAAGGGTTCCTGGGGAAGGCTAATCCCCCCAGGGTGAGTCGGGAGCTAAGGCGAGGCCGAAAGGCGTAGTCGATGCACAACTGGTTGATATCCCAGTACCTCCGTGCCCGCGCCAGGCCCAAGAGCCGCAACGTGGGGGCTGTTCCTTCGGGAGCGATCTCACCGAGCTGCTGGCGGGTAGCTGACGGGGAACGCAGGAGGGTAGGTGAACCGGGGCGATGGTAGACCCCGGGTAAGCGTGTAGGCGGGTCCCGATGAGAGTTGGGGCCGTAACGCTGAGACGTGATGCCGAGCCGCTTCAGGCGAAGTCACTGATCCCATGCTGCCGAGAAAAGCCCAGCAGTGAGCTGGCACGGAGCCCGTACCCCAAACCGACACAGGTGGGCGGGTAGAGAATACCAAGGCGATCGGGAGAACTATGGTTAAGGAACTCGGCAAATTACCTCCGTAACTTCGGAAGAAGGAGGACCCTGACTGGTGAAAGCCCTCGCGGCTCGAGCTCGGCAGGGTGGCACAGACCAGGGGGTAGCGACTGTTTACCAAAAACACAGCAGCGTGCGAAGCCGCAAGGCGCTGTATACGCTGTGACGCCTGCCCAATGCTGGAAGGTCACGGGGAATGGTTAGCCGCAAGGCGAAGCTATGAACCTAAGCCCCAGTGAATGGCGGCGGTAACTATAACCGTCCTAAGGTTGACCCTGTGTGCAGCAGGGTGTTGCCCCTCAATGGAGTGATCCATTGAAGATGCAGCTGGCTATATGCTGGAATATCCGAGAATCCGGCGGTACTCGTCCTCAGCTCACTGTTACACCCTCGTGGTATGACGGTCGGTGATGGGCAGTGACAATCCGTCCGGTGCGGGCAATCAGCAGGAAAGGCCAGGGTGCGAGGAGTGGGTCGTCGGCGTTGTCGACGGTGAAGGATGCTCCTCGATCTCGGTGGTCCGCAACGTCACGTGCGCGCTCGGCTGGCAGGTCCAGCACGAGTTCGCCGTCACGCAGGCGGCTCCATCACGAGCGGCTCTCGAGTACGTCCGTGACGTGCTCGGGTGCGGCCGGATCGTGGAGCAGCTCCGTCACGACGATCACCGCTCAGCGTTGCTGCGCTTCTCCGTGAAGCGCCGCGACCAGCTGATGGGGATCGTCGTCCCGTTCTTCAGAGAACATCCATTCAAGACCGCGAAGCGCCTCGACTTCGAGCGGTTCGCTCACGTCCTCCAGCTGATGGAGGCCGGAGCGCACCGAACGAACGAGGGGTTGTGGTTCATCGCCTCGATCACCGAGACGATGAATCGTCGCCAGCGGTCCCGCTACCTGGAATCCTCAGAGGCCATACGCCAGCCTCTCGCCACCGACGGCGAGATGAAGAGATGGTCCTAGCCTCACGGCGACGTGAGGAGCGCTAGAGC
The DNA here is from genome assembly GCA_963841465.1 of uncultured Acidimicrobiia bacterium. Classification (GTDB taxonomy): domain Bacteria; phylum Actinomycetota; class Acidimicrobiia; order Acidimicrobiales; family Ilumatobacteraceae; genus JALZMG01. The sequence continues at coordinate 181,224 of CAWJCQ010000004.1, forward strand.
GAAATTCCTTGTCAGGTAAGTTCTGACCTGCACGAATGGCGTAACGACTTCCCCACTGTCTCAACCATAGACCCGGCGAAATTGAAGTACGAGTAAAGATGCTCGTTTGCTGCGGAAGGACGGAAAGACCCCGTGGACCTTTACTATAACTTGGTGTTGAGTTTTGACCTGCGTTGTGTAGGATAGGTGGGAGACTTGGAAGCATTGGCGCCAGCCAGTGTGGAGTCATCGTTGAAATACCACCCTGCGTATGTTGGAGCTCTAACCTCGATCCGTGATCCGGATCAGGAACAGCGCCAGGCGGGTAGTTTGACTGGGGCGGTCGCCTCCTAAAATGTAACGGAGGCGCCCAAAGGTTCCCTCAGGCTGGTTGGCAATCAGCCGTCGAGTGCAATGACACAAGGGAGCTTGACTGCGAGACCTACGAGTCAAGCAGGTGCGAAAGCAGGGCATAGTGACCCGGCCATTGCGTGTGGAAGCGTGGTCGCTCAACGGATAAAAGGTACCCCGGGGATAACAGGCTAATCTTTCCCAAGAGTCCATATCGACGGAAAGGTTTGGCACCTCGATGTCGGCTCATCGCATCCTGGGGCTGAAGCAGGTCCCAAGGGTTGGGCTGTTCGCCCATTAAAGCGGTACGCGAGCTGGGTTCAGAACGTCGTGAGACAGTTCGGTCCCTATCCTCCGCAGCCGAAGGTGTATTGAGAAAGGCTGTCCCTAGTACGAGAGGACCGGGACGGACGTAGCTCTGGTGTGTCTGTTGTCCTGCCAAGGGCACGGCAGATTGGCCACCTACGGAAGGGATAACCGCTGAAAGCATCTAAGTGGGAAACCCGTTTCAAGATGAGTACACCCATGCGGTCAACGCAGTAAGGCCCGTGACAAGACCATCACGTCGATAGGCCGGAGGTGTAATCGTGGCAACACGTTCAGCCGACCGGTACTAATAGGCCGAGGGCTTGGATTGAAGCGCTCGTGCTTGCTCTGGAGTCCTCAGGGTGCGTCAGCACCTGTTGGACAACTGATTTCGGTGGCCATAGCGGCAGGGTCACACCCGTTCCCATCCCGAACACGGAAGTTAAGCCTGCCAGCGCCGATGGTACTTGGGGGTAGACCCCCTGGGAGAGTAGGACGCCGCCGGATTTCGTCATGCGAAGGGCGCCCCGCACGTGGGGCGCCCTTCGTCGTTTTTCCACCCCTAGCATCACCCCATGTCCTCGGGCCGCCCTCCTCGCCCCTCGCGTCGTGAGGACAGCCGCTCGTCCGGGCGCCCGCCGAGCCGGAGCAACGTGCGCCGATCGAGTCCACCTCGTGACGTCACCCGGGGAGACCGTGTCGAGCCGCCCCGGCGGGGACGCCCCAGCAGTCCCGGTCGCGCGCCAGGCGGCGGTCGTCCGAGCGCGGGGGGCCGGTCGGGCGCTGGACGAACCCGCCCTGGTGGACCCCGCGGTGTGCGCAAGGAGGGTCCCCGACGCCAGTTGACGGCGGCCCAGCGCCGAGCGGCCGAGGTCAACGCCACCAGAACCCGTCGCCCGCCCCCTGATCCGGCGGCGGAGCGGGCGAAGATCGAGTCGCGGTCGGTGGAGAAGTGGATCGACGACGGCGCGCTCCGCGCCGAGGCAGCCGGCGCGGCCACCAGGGCGGCGACGTCGCCCCGCCGGCCTCGCCCGCCCCGCACGCTCGCACCGGAGACGGCGCGACGAATCAACGTCGACGCACGCGATGGCCGACGGGCGGCCGTTCTCACCGAGCGCCTGTCCCAGGCCCAGGAGGCCTTCGACCGTGATCGCCTCGACGACGCCCGCCGGCTCACCGGCCCGCTTGCGCGCGAGCTGCCAAACGTCGCCGCCGTGCGCGAGCTCCTCGGGCTGATCGCCTACCGCAGCGGTCGCTGGAAGCAGGCGGCGGCCGAGCTCGAAGCCGCCCAGGCGCTGCACCCGTCGATCGAGCTGCTGCCCGTGCTCGCCGACGTGTACCGCGCCCAGCACCGCTGGGACGATGTGGAGCGGGTGTGGGCCGAGGTGCGCGCCGCCTCGCCGGCCCAGGATGTGCTCGCCGAGGCTCGAATCGTCGCCGCCGGCGCCCAGGCTGACCGCGGCGATCTGCACGGTGCCCTTCGCACGATGAGCCGCGCGACACACGTGCCGAGGAAGGTGCGCGACCACCACCTCCGCCAGTGGTACGTGCTGGGCGACCTCTACGACCGGGCCGGCGAGACGATCAAGGCGACACGGTGGTTCCGGCTCGTCGCCGATCACGACCCCGAGTTCGTCGATGTCGCCGAACGCCTCCGGGCGCTCGGACGCTGAACGCTCGGGCTTCGGTGCCGCGACTCCATCACACGCCGAGCACCATCCCCAGCTCGCCGGCGATCGACGCGGCACGTGCAGCCTCGCTCGCCGCATCCCCCGCGTCGCCGCGCGCGGCCAGCACCCGGGCGAGGTTGTAGCGGGCGCGCGCCTCGTGGGGGCGGGTGCCGTCGTGGACGTTGCGGGCGATCGCCGCCCGCTGGAATCGCTCCGCCGCCTCCAGCTCACCGGCGGCTTCGGCGGCCATCCCGACATAGCCGCTGACGGGTCCGATCGAGATGCCCGCCAGCCCACTGGTGGCGATGCGGTCGGCGAACGGCTCGAGCGCGGTGCGCACGACAGCCGCCCGCGCCCTGTCGCCGACGGCGACCGCCACCTCGGCCAGCGTGCAGGTGGCCGGCAGGAACATCTGGTTGTCGCGCATGTGCACCCCGTCGGGCCCGACGAGATCCTCGTAGTGGACGCGGGCGTCGTCCAGGCGCCCGACCGCGACGAGGGCGCGTACGACGGCGATCTGCCACATCCGCAAGCGGGGGTTGGCGGCGTACATCCGCTCGCACTCGGCGAGCGTCGATCCGAGCTGCCCCTTGTCGAGGGCGAGCCGGTACCACACCCCGGCGTAGGCGACCTCGGCGTTGACGCCGTGCGATCGCCGGCCGGCGGTGAGGGCCTCGTCGGCGAGGCGTTGGGCGGTCCCGAAGTCACCAACGGACAACGCGTGCGACGCCCGCTGGAACATCGCGTAGACCTCGAACAACCGCAGGTGCAGCTCGCCGGCGCGGCGCTCGAACTCGTCGAGCATCTCCTCGTGCTCGGCGAGCCGGCCCTGCTCGAGCAGGTCGCTCATCGCGAACAGCATCGCCGTGAGCTCCAGCTGGACGTTGCCCGAGCGGTGGGCGTGGCCGATCGCGGCGAGGACGATGTCGGTTCGCTCGTCGAGCCGGTCGAGCTGCCACCAGGCGATGCGCCGGGCGAGCATGGCAGAGGCCAGCAGCTCGGGTTCGCCGCCGGTCTCGGCGATCGCCATCGCCTCATCGGCGAGCCGCATCCGGCGGGCGCTGTCCGGGTCGGCCAGCAGGACGGACGTGAGCATGCTGCGCATCCGCACCTGGTAGCGGCGCTGGTCGGCGGGCAGCTCGGAGATCGCCCGCTCCAGCAGCCCGACCAGCTCGGGGTCGGCGGGGCGGCCGATGTCGAAACCGACACCCGACAGCGACGTCATCCAGCCCTCCGCGGCCCGGGCCAGGAGCATCGGGTCACCGGTCCGCCCGGCCCACATCGCGGCCTCGCGGACCGCGGCGACGGCGCCGGCACGGTCACCCTGTGCCCGCTCGACGTCACCGCGCAGCAGCGCCAGCTCGGCTCGTTCCACCGGGCCGACCTGGTCGGTCACCAGCGCGGCGACGCGCGCCACCCACGATGCGGCGTCCTCGTGCGCTCCGACCTCGACCGACGCCCGTCCGGCGGCAAGTCCGGCGGCGATGCGCGTGTCGCGGTCGACGAGCGAACCGGCTTCGAGGAGGTGGTGGGCGAGCAGCGCCGGGCTCGACCCGCGGTCGCTGGTCGCGTCGATCGCCTCGGCCACCCGGCGGTGGAGGTCGAGCCGACGGGTGCGCCCGAGGCGGGCGCGGATCGCCTGACCGACGAGCGCGTGGGGCACGCTCAGCCGGCCGGCCCCGTCCTCGACGAGCAGTCCGGCGGCGACAGCGGTGTCGGTGGCGTCGAGCAGCGAGTCGCCGTCGAGGCCGCTGGCTTCCACGAGCACGGGCAGCGTCGCCGCGTTGCCGGCCACGACGGCAAGGTTCAGCACCTGCACGACGCGGGGGTCGAGGCGGTCGAGGCGCAGGCCGATCATCGCCCGGATCGACTCAGGGAGCCCGCCGTCGGTCGTCCCGTCGCTGTGGCGGATGAGCTCGGTCAGGAAGAAGGCGTTGCCGCCGGTGGCGGCGTGGAGGTCGGCGGCCCGTGTCACCGAGCGACCGCTGAGGCGCAGCAGCTCGGCGACCATCTCGGTCTTTAGTGGATCGACGGAGACACGGGTGAGTAGCCCATCGCGGGCGAGGCTCGACGCCATCCGCTCGAGCTCGGGCGTCGGGTCGTCGGAGGGCAGCCGCACCGTGGCGACGACGAGCACCCGGCCGGGCATCTCGTGGCGCAGCACGTGCTCGATCATCTTCAGCGAAGGGGCGTCGGCCCACTGCAGGTCGTCGAGCACGACGAGCATCGGGTGGACCGCCGACTCGCTGCGGAGCAGATCGGCCACGGTCTCGAACAGCAGGTAGCGCTCGACGCTCGGGTCCGGCCGCACGGCCGTCGCCTCAGGGACCAGCTGCTCGAGGTCCGGCAGCAGCAGCGCGAGCAGGCCGTGTTCGGCGGCGACCCGTTGCCGCGCCTCGCCGGACACCGCCCGCAGCACGGCCCGCATCGCCTCGACCATCGGCTCGAACGGGACGATCGCCTCCGCCGTCGCCCGACCCCACAGCACTACCGCCCCGGCGGCGTGGACTTCGGCAGCGAAGGCGGCGGCGAGGCGTGACTTGCCCGCCCCTGGCTCACCATGAAGGAGCACGAGCTGGCTGGCGCCGCTCGTCGCGAGCTCCCACGCCTCATGGAGGCGACGCAGCTGGTCGTCCCGGCCGACGAGCTCGCCCTTGCCGGCGCGGACGGCCGGGGCCGGCAGCGGGACCGGCGACGGCCCGCCGGCCGGCGCCGCCGCCTGCTCGACGCGGGCTCGCTCGGCGACCGCCGCCGGCGGCGTCCACTCGCTCGCTGGAGCGGAGAGGTCGGGGTCGTGGTTGAGGATCCGCGCCTGCAGGTCGCGGAGCTCGGGGGTGGGGTCGAGCCCGAGCTCGTCGGCGAGCACGGCACGGGTGTGGGCGAACGCCCGCAGCGCGTCGGCCTGTCGGCCGCTGCGGTACAGCGCGACCATCAGGCGCTTGGCGAAGCCCTCGCGCAACGGGTGCTCGTCGACCGTGCGCTCGAGCTCGGGGACCGCCTCGCCGTGCCGCCCGAGCGCGAGCAGGGCGTCGAACCGGGCCTCCAGCGCCTCCAGACGCAGATCGTCCCACCGCACCGCGGCGGGACGCGCCCATTCCTCGTCGGCGACGTCGGCGAGCACCGGACCGTGCCACTCGGCGAGCCCGGCCTCGAGGTGGGCGAGGGCGCGTCCCGGATCAGCGGCGAGGGCGGCGCGGGCCTGGGCGACGTGGTCCTCGAAGCGGAACGCGTCGAGCACTCCACGGCCTGCGGTCAGCACGTACCCGGGTCCCTCGCGGCGCAGCAGCCCGGCGTCACCGAGCGCACGCCGCAGCAGCGAGACGTAGCTCTGCAGCGTGTTGATCGCGGTTGCCGGTGGCTCGCCGGCCCACACGTCGTCGATCAGCCGATCGACGGTGACGACGTGCCCGGCGACGAGGGCCAGGCGGGCGAGGACGGCCCGCTGGCGCGGCCCGCCGAGGGACACCGACTCCCCGTCGCGCTCAGCGGTGATCGGCCCGAGCAACCTCACGTCGAGGACGCGCTCATCGACCGCCACCCCTACCACGGGGTCGACTCTACGAGTCGCCGCGGCGCTCGAGGACTCGATCCCAGCGTGCTGGCACCATCGGTAGCGTTCCAACGATGCCGGGTCATCACTTTCGGGCCGGCGTCATCGCCGTGGTCCGGCGCGGTGACGGGCAGGTGCTGGCGTTCGAACGCGCCGACCACCCGGGCCAGTGGCAGCTGCCCCAAGGCGGGCTGGAGCGGGGCGAGGGACCGCTCGATGCGGTGTGGCGGGAGCTCGCCGAGGAGACCGGTCTCGGACCCACGGACGTCGAGCTAGTAGGGGAGCCGAGCGAGTGGATGATCGCCGAATGGCCGGCCGACGTCGTCGGCGACGGTGCCCGCCTCGGCCAGGTCCATCGCTGGTTCGAGTTCCGCACCCGCGATGACACGGTCGAACCGCACCCCGACGGTCGGGAGTTCCGGGCCTGGCGCTGGGTCGCGCCGGAATGGCTGGTCGACCACGTTGTCGCGTTCAAGCGGCCGGCCTACCGCCGGGTGCTCGGCGGTGTCGGTGGCTGACAGTGGCTGACAGTGGCTGACAGTGGCTGACGACCTGTTCACCACGGCCGCCGCCGAGCGTTTGCGCACCCAGGCCCCGCTGGCCGCGCGCTTGCGACCAAACACGATCGACGACGTCGTCGGCCAGCCGCACCTGCTCGGGGCGGGCCGGCCGCTGCGCCGCCTGGTCGAGCAGGACAAGCTCTCGTCCGTGCTGTTGTGGGGGCCGCCCGGCACCGGCAAGACCACGCTGGCACTCGCCGTCGCCGGCACCACGGCCCGCGCCTTCGAGCAGATGTCGGCGGTGACCGCCGGGGTGAAGGACGTGCGCGACGTGATCGAGCGGGCCCGCCGGCGCCTCGGCGAACGGGACCAGGGCACGATCCTGTTCCTCGACGAGATCCACCGCTTCACCAAGGCCCAGCAGGACGCGCTGCTGCCGGCGGTCGAAGACGGCACGCTGGTGTTGATCGGGGCGACCACCGAGAACCCGTTCTTCGAGGTCAACCCGCCGCTGCGCAGCCGCTCGACGCTGTTCCGCCTCGACCCGCTCGGTCCCGACGACCTACGCGTGCTCGTCGACCGCGGCCTCCGCACCCTCGACACGACCGCTGCGCCCGACGCCGTCGACCTGCTCGTCGAGCGCAGCGGCGGCGACGGCCGCCAGGTGCTGACCTCGCTCGAGGTCGCCGCCGCGCTCGCCGATCCGGCGCCGATCACCATCGAGCACGCCGAGGCCGCCCTCGCCACGAGCGCCGTCCGCTACGGGCGCGACGACCACTACGACGTGATCAGCGCCTTCATCAAGTCGATGCGCGGCTCCGACCCCGACGCCGCCATCTACTGGCTGGCCCGGATGCTGGAGGCTGGCGAGGACCCACGCTTCATCGCCCGGCGGATGGTGATCTTCGCCAGCGAGGACGTCGGCATGGCCGATCCCGAGGCGCTGGTCGTGGCGACCTCGGCGGCTCACGCCCTGGAGCTCGTGGGCCTGCCCGAAGCCCAGCTCAACCTGGCCCAGGCGGCGATCCACCTGGCGACGGCGCCGAAGAGCAACCGCAGCGCGCTGGCGATCTGGCAAGCCCGCGCCGACATCGCCGCCGGTGCCCTCGGCGAGGTTCCCCCGCACCTGCGCGACGCCAGCTACCGCAGCGCCAAGGTGATCGGGCACGGCACGGGCTACGAGTACCCTCATGACCACGACCACGACCAACTCGGCGCCTGGGTCGACCAGCAGTACCTGCCCGACGCCCTGTCGGACCGCCGCTGGTACCGCCCCAGCCGCCACGGCCACGAGCAGGAGGTCGCCGAGCGCATGAGCGCACGGGGACGGGACCAGAACGAGCAAGGGGAAGGCGGATGAACCCCGCGTGCCCCGAGTTCTGTGTCACCGCACACGTCCCCGGGGACGTATGCGGTGACACAGATGGTGGGGAGCGATGACCGCCGGCGACCTGCTGCTCGTCGTCGCCGCGGTGCTGTGCGTGCTCGCCTTCGCCGCCCTGGCCGTCACGCTCGTGCGGGTGCGCGACACGCTCGGCTCGTTGCGCACCGAGGTCGCCGAGCTGCGCGCCGAGACGGCGCCGCTCATCGCCGCGCTGCACGAGTCGGCGTCCGTCGCCCACGTGACGATGGCCCAGGCCCGCGCCGACCTCGACCGCTTCGACCGCGTGCTCGGGTCGGTGGAGGCGATCGGCGCCACCGCGGCGCGCTCGAACAAGCTGGTGCGCACGACGCTGTCGGCGCCGATGATCAAGGCCGCCGGGCTGGCGACGGGCACGTCGCGTGCCGTGCGCCGACTGCGGCGGGGGGCGTGATGCGCCGCATCGTCTGGTTCGCCAGCGGCGTCGCCGCAGGGGCCGCCGGCGCCGGCTACGCCAAGCGCAAGGTCGGCCACGCGGCCCGGGCAGTGGCGCCGGCCAACGTCGCCCGCACCGCATCCAACGGGATCAAGCGCACGGGCAAGCGGGTGGCCGACGCGGTGCGCGAGGGCCGCCTTGCCGCCCAGGTCCGCGAGCGCGAGCTGCGCGCCGAGCGCGAGGGTCGCCTGGTCCGCCTCGGCGACCACCTCCGACCGGGTGAGGAGGTGCTCGTCGACGGCCAGCCGGTCGAGTCGGGTCGCGTGATCCTCATGCGCCGTCCCGAGCAGGTCGAGTGAAGCTGCTCCGCCGCGCCGCGCCGGCGTCGGTCGGCTCGCCGCTGGTCGCCGAGCTGCGCGCTGCGCTCACTCCCGAACGCGTCCACGACGGGCCCACCGAGCTGTCGCTGTACCGCCATGACGCCGGGCACATGACCGGCGCCGCCGTCGCCGTGTGCTTCCCCACGACCACCGACGAGGTGCAGGCCTGCGTCCGCACCGCCGCCACCCACGGCGTCCCGTTCGTCGCCCGCGGCTCGGGCACCGGGCTCTCCGGTGGGGCGGTGCCGCCGAACGGGGCGATCGTCATCTCGACGACCAAGATGAACCGCATCGTGTCGGTCGACCCGATCGGCCGGCGGGCGTGGGTCGAGCCGGGCGTGCTCAACCTCGACCTGACCCGCGCCGTGGCCGTCCACGGGCTGCATTTCGCCCCCGACCCGAGCAGCCAGCAGACCTGCTCGATCGGCGGCAACGTCGCCAACAACTCGGGCGGCCCGCACTGCCTCGCAGAGGGCGTCACCAACGCCCACATCGTCGCCCTCGAGGTGGTGCTGCCCGACGGCACCCTGACGGTGCTCGGCGGCGAGGACCCCGAGCCGCTCGGCCTCGACCTGCGCGGCGCGTTCGTCGGCAGCGAAGGGATGCTCGGCGTCGCCACCAAGGTGTGCGTCAGGCTGACGCCGGACCCGCCGGCGATCTGCACGATGCTGATGGACTTCGACTCTGTGGAGGCCGGCGCCTCGACGGTGAGCGCGGTGATCGCCGCCGGTGTCGTGCCTGCGGCGCTGGAGATGATGGACCAGCTGTGCCTGCGCGCCGTGGAGGGCTACATCCGTGCCGGGTTGCCGGTGGAGGCGGCGGCCGCCCTCCTCGTCGAGGTCGTCGGCCTGCCCCACGGCGTCGCGGCCGACACCGACCTGATCACCCGCATCGCCCGGGACCACGGCGTGCGCACCGTGCGCGTCGCCGCCGACGACGCCGAGCGGGCGCTGTTGTGGAAGGGCCGGAAGTCGGCGTTCGGGGCGATCGCTCGGATCAAGCCGAACTACTACCTCCACGACACCGTCGTGCCGCGGGCGCAGCTGCCGGCGGTGCTGGCCAAGGTCTACGAGATCACCGCCCGCCACGACCTGCTCGTGCTCAACGTCTTCCACGCCGGCGACGGCAACCTCCACCCGCTGCTCATCTACGACGCCCGCGAGCCGGGCGTGATGGCGCGGGTCGAGGCCGCCGGCGAGGAGATCGTGCGAGTGTCGGTCGAGGCCGGTGGCGTGCTCAGCGGCGAGCACGGGATCGGGCTCGAGAAGCGCGACCTGATGCCGCTGATGTTCTCCGCCGTCGACCTCGCCGCCCAGGCCGCGCTGCGCGACGCTTTCGACCCCCGAGGACTGGCCAACCCGGGCAAGGTGCTGCCCAGCCCGGCCGGCTGCGGCGATCTGCAGGTCGCCAAGGCGGTGGCCGAGGGCGCGTGGATCTGACGTCGTTCGCCGAGGAGGTCAGCTCGACGGATCCGGTGACCATCACCGGGCTCGGCACGCGGGGCGGTCCCGTGCCGGACGTGCGGATCGTCGGCGCGCCGGTCGGGATCGACTGGATCCAAGCCGCCGAGATGACGGTGTTGGTCGGCGCAGGGACGCCGGTCGAGGAGCTCGACGCCGCCCTCGCCGAGCACGGCCAGCGGGTCGCATTGCCGACGGGCGGCACGGTCGGCGGGGCGCTGGCGGTTGGGCGCAGCGGCATCCGTCGCCTCGGCTGGGGCCCCGTCCGTGACGCCGTGTTGCAGGTCCGCTACGTGTCCGCCGCCGGCGAGATCGTCAAGGGCGGTGGCCCGACGGTGAAGAACGTCAGCGGGTTCGACCTGCCGCGTCTCCTCGTCGGGTCGCGGGGGATGCTGGGGTTCCTCGGCGACCTGATCCTGCGGACCCGGCCCCGGCCGCGCTGCGAGAAGTGGTTCGCCGGGCCGATCGACCCCGACGAGTCGCTCGTCAGGCTGTACCGGCCGACGTCGGTGTTGTGGGACGGCACCACGACCTGGGCGCTGCTCGAGGGCGACGCGCGCGACATCGAGACCCAGGTGGCGCCGCTCGACCTCGCGCCCGTCGAGGGGCCGCCGCCGCTGCCCGACGGCGGGCGCTGGTCGGTGCCGCCCGGCGAGGTGCGGGCGATGACCGGGCGGTTCGTCGCAGAGGTCGGCGTCGGGGTGGTTCACCACGAGTCCCCGGCGCCGCCGCGGTCGCCCGATCCGGCGGTGGTCGAGCTGCACCGCCGGCTGAAGGAGCGGTTCGACCCGACCGGCCGGCTCAACCCCGGCGTCGACGCGCTGTCGGCGTGAGGCCGTACGTCGACGGCCCGCCGGGCGATCCGGGTGCGGTGTGGGCGCTGGCCCGCCGGGCCTGTACGGCGTGGTCGCTGACGGTACCGGAGCTGCTGCGGATCGGGATGAACGGCATCTTCGTGGCCGGCGATGCAGTGGTGCGGGTGGGGCGGGTGACGGGGTCGCCGGCCGCCGCGATCGCCCTCGCCGCGCTGCTGCGCGACGTCGGGGTGCGCGTGCCAGCGCCGGCCCGGCCCGACGTGATCAGCGACGGCGGGCTCACGGCGACGGCGTGGCAGCGGCTGGCGATCGTCGACGGGGAGCCGGACTGGCGGGAGGTCGGGCGGATGGTGGCGGCTGTCCACTCGCTGCCCACCGAAGCGATCCCCGGCGGATACCCGATGCCGCCGGCCGAGTCGTTCCCGTGGTGGCAGTTCGACCCGCTGCTGGCCGACGTCGGCGACCTGCTCGACCCGCCCGCCCAGGACGGGATCGTCGCGACGATCGAGCGATATCGCGGCTGGTCGGATGGCGTCGAGCGGGTCGTATGCCACGGCGACGTCCACCCCGGCAACGTCGTCACGACCGCCGAGGGACCGTTCCTCCTCGACTGGGACCTGCTCTGCCAGGCCCCCGCGGGGTGGGATCACGCGATGCTGCTGACGCTGCCGCGGTGGGGCTGGCCGGCGCGGTGGTACGACGACTTCGCAACCGGGTACGGCCGCTCGCTGGCCGACGACCCGACCGCAATCGCTGTTGCCGAACTGCGACTCGTTGCGGCGACGCTGCTGCGCCTGCGCGCCGGCCGGGCCGACCCGGCGGCGATGGCCGAGGCCGAGCGTCGCCTCCCGTACTGGCGCGGCGACCCCGACGCCCCGACGTGGACGGCGCAGTAGATGATTCTGACAATGCTGAGGCCTGCCGTGCAGGCCTCAGGCTCCGGAGAATCAGCTTCTAGGGTTGGCCCGTGACCGTTCAGCTGCACCTCGACGAGGACCAGCTGTCCACGTGCGTGGCGTGCGGGCTGTGCCTGCCGCACTGCCCGACGTTCCGGGCCACCGGCGAAGAGGGCCTGTCGCCGCGGGGCCGGATCGACGCGATGCGCGGCGTGCAATGGCGGAGTCTCGCGGTCGATGACGAGTTCGTGCGGCTGATGGAGACGTGCATCCAGTGCCGCGGCTGCGAGCCGGCGTGCCCGAGCGGCGTCCCGTTCGGACGGCTGATGGAGAGCACGCGGGAGGCGCTGGCCGATGCCCACGAGACTGCCCCGCGATGGCTGCGGGCCGGGTTCGCCGTGCTCGGCCGGCATCGGACACTGCTCGCCGGCTCGACGGTGCTCGCCGCCGCCCAGCGCGCCCACCTCGTGCCGAAGTGGGCCGGACTGGCCCGGCTGTCGCTGCGGCGGGGGCCCCGCGTCCGCCCCTCGCTGGCACCGACCGGCGAGTCGGTGTGGCTCTACACCGGCTGCGTGATGGACGCCTGGATGCGCGACACGCACCGCTCGACGGCCGCGCTGATCGAGGCGACCGGGGCGACGTTCCGCGTCTCGCCGGACGGCTGCTGCGGCGCACTGCACATCCACGCCGGGCTCGAGGACAGCGCCCGTGAGCTGGCGGCACGGGTCGTGGCGTCGATGCCGGGCGACGACCCGGTTGTCGTCAACTCGGCTGGGTGCGGCGCCGCGCTGAAGGACTACGGCCACCTGCTCGGCACGGCGGAAGCCTTCGCGTTTGTGCAACGGGTGGTGGATGTCCACGCGTGGTTGCACAAACGCATCGATCTTCTCCCCGCGCCCATCGAGCGGGTCGGCCCCGTGATCGTCCAGGACCCCTGCCATCTGCGCCACGTCCAGCGGGCTCACGAGTCGGTGCGTGACGTCCTACGCACCGTGGCCGACGTCGTCGAGCTCGACGACGACGCGCTGTGCTGCGGCGCCGGCGGGGCGTACTCGGCGCTCCAGCCGGAGATCGCCGGGATCGTGCGCGATCGCAAGGTCGCGGCGATCGAGCGGGCGACGGCCCGCTCCGGCGCCACCGTCGTCGCCAGTGCCAATCCCGGATGCGCGATGCATCTGGGGGCCGCCGGCCTCACCGTCCGCCACCCGGTGGACATCGTCACCGAGGCGTTGGGCCTGGTCAGCGCATCAGCACCGGGCCGGGCGGGCCGAGGTTGGCGATCGCGCCTTCGTCGACCGGACCCAGCGGACACCCGGCGGTCGACAGCAGCGGGCTGACTGCGCCGGCCAGGCTGACCTCCTCGACCGAGCCCCCCGGACCGCCGAGCGCGGCGAGGACCGTGCCGAACGCGGCAAGGCCGGCGAGCGGGTCGGGGTAGGCGAGCAGCGCCGGCGCCGTCTCGCCGCCGATGAGCCCGAGCCCACTGGCGGCGTGCACGCCGCGCCCGTAGGCGACCCACGACGCCTCCGGCGACGTCGACGGGAAGGCTCGGATCGCGACGATCGTGAGGCGCGGGTTGAGGCGGTGCAGCGCCTCTGGCGGGTAGCCCAGATCCGGCATCACCCGCGCCGAGAACGACTCGACCAGCACGTCGGCACCGGCCACCGCCGACTCGAACTCGCCCCGGTCGGATCCGAGGTGGAGGTCCCACGGCACCCGCCGCTTGCCGAGGTCGAGGATGGCGAACTGGGCCGGGGACTGCCGCACGCCGTCGGGCCGCACGGCCGGCTCGACCGTGATCACCGACGCCCCCCACTCGGCGAGCAGCCGGGTGCACAGCGGCCCCGCCCACATCGCCGTCATGTCGATGACGGTGACATCGGGCGGTCGCCGCGTTTGTTCACCGGTGCCCGCTGGCGCGAGCACGGGTGAACAAACGCACGGCACCGACCGGTACGGCGTCACCGCCAGCCGGCACTCCTGCCCGACACGCGCCAGCTGCTCGGCGTCGGGCGGCGGGTCGGTGCCGGTGAGCGCGGCGTAGAGCGGCTCGTCGTCGGCGAGGAGGTCGGCGTGGACGGAGCCGCCGCCCGGCGCGAGCCGAGGCGGCGTCGGCAACGGCGGCTCGCCCATGACGAGCGGGAGCAGCAGGTGGCCGAGGACGGCAGCGGGGTCGACGCGGTGCTCGATGCCTGTCAGCGTGGAGGCGAGCTCGGCGGCCTGTGCCGCCAGCATCAGCGCCAGCGCCGCCGTGCCGACCGGCATGCCGGCGTCGTAGCGCCCGTCCAGCTCCACGCCCGCACGGTAGGTGAGCGATCATCGGGCACATGGACGACCAGGTGCGGCGGGACTTCGTGCGACGGGCGACGGCCTTCCTCGAGACCAACGCGTCACGGCGCCCGAGCGCGTCTGACGACTTCGTGTGGGGGATCGGCGACGGTGACGTGCGGGTGATGCCCGACCCGGGCGACGAGGACCGACGGCTCGAGGAGGCTGCCGCGTGGCGAGCACTGGCGTTCGACGCCGGCGTCGCCTGGCCCAGCGGCCCACCGGAGTACGGCGGCGGCGGGCTCGACCCCGACCTGGATCACGTGTACCGCGAGCTCGAAGCCGGTTTCGGCGTCCCCGATCAGAGCATGTACGCGGTCGCCTGGGACATGGTCGGGCCGGCGATCCTTACCCACGGCAGCGACGAGCTCAAACGCCGGTTCCTCCGCCCGATTTACCGCGGCGAGCTGCTGTGCTCCCAGCTGCTCAGCGAGCCGGAGGCCGGGTCCGACCTCGCCGGCCTCAAGACCCGCGCGGTCAAGGACGGCGACGAGTGGGTGGTCAACGGCCAGAAGGTCTGGAGCTCCTACGCCCACAAGGCCGAGCTCGGCCAGTTGATGGCGCGCACCGACCCCGACGTGCCCAAGCACCAAGGCCTGACGATGTTCCTGCTCCCGCTCGACTCGCCGGGCGTCGAGATCCGCCCGCTGCGCCAGATGACCGGCGACGCCGAGTTCAACGAGGTCTTCCTCACCGACGTGCGGGTGCCCGACGCCAACCGCGTCGGCGAGCCGGGGAGCGGGTGGCGGGCGGTGCTCACGACGCTGATGTCGGAGCGGGCGTCGGTCGGCTCGAGCGCCGCGGCACGGGCGACGAACCCGGTGCGCATGCTCACCGAGCTGGCCCGCCACCTCGGCCGGCACGAGGACCCGGTGGTGCGCCAGCAGCTGGCCGACGTGCACATCGTCGACTTCCTGATCCGCAAGGTCGCCCAGCGCGGGGACGACCTGCGCCGCCACGCCGGCGTCGAGCGCGGGGCGGAGGGGTCGATCCTCAAGCTGCTCGGGTCGCGTCAGAACTTCCGCATCGCCGACCTGGCCGGCGAGTTGCTCGGCCCCGCCTTCGCCGCCGACTCCGGCGACTGGGGCACCTACACCTGGTCGCAGTTCCTCACCGGCGCGCCTGCCATGCGCATCGCCGGCGGCACCGACGAGATCCAGCACAACATCCTCGGCGAGCGGGTGCTCGGGCTGCCCCGCTGAGCGTCACCGCTCGATGCCGCGCAACAGCCCGGCCGCCTTCTCGACCGCCCGACGGGCCTGGATGAGCGCCCGGTCGGCGTCGGGGCGGCGGGTAGCGCCGCCGGCGGCGGCCTCCTGCAGGAGGTCGAACGACGCCTCGTCGAGCTCGGCGCTGATCTGCTCCAGTCGGTCGGCGAGGTCGTCGTAGCGCGACATGCCGTGAGTCTGGCGTCACCGCGGGGCGGTAGCGCCGGCGGGGTCGACGAACCCATTGACGGCGTCGATCAGCGCCCGCAGGTCGCCGGAACGGTGCCGCCGGAAGGCGAAGCGCAGGCGGGGCAGGTCGACGTGGTCGCGATGGCGGCGCTCGATGTCGAACGGGCCGGCGCGCTCGATCCGGCCCCGGGCGACGAGGTGGGCGAAGCGCGAGTTGAGCTCACGGAGCTGGGCGTCGGTCGACGGCTGGCGCAGGCGCAGCACGAGGTTGTCGCCGACGTAGCGGATCGAGTGGTAGTTGGAGTAGAAGCGGGTGATCTCTGCCGCCGCCTCCTCCGTCGACGAGGTCACGAAGTAGAGGCTGCGGTCGGCCGGCCCGACGAAGCCCCGCTCGATCAGCGCCGACTGGACCCACTCGTCGATCTGCGCCCAGAACGGGTCGTCCGGCGTGTCGAGCAGGACGATGGGCACCGGCAGCCCCTTGCCGGTCTGGGTCAGCGTCAGCAGCTCGAACGTCTCATCGAGGGTGCCGAAGCCGCCCGGCAGCGACACGAAGGCCCGGCTCTCCTTCACCAGCATCAGCTTGCGGGTGAAGAAGTAGCGCATCGTGACGTACTTGTCGTCGCCGGCGATCACCGGATTGGCGCCCTGCTCGAACGGCAGCCGGATGGCGACGCCGATGCTGTGGGCCCGGCCGGCGCCCTCCATCGCCGCCTCCATGATCCCCGGCCCGGCGCCGGTGACGACCATCCAGCCACGGTCGGCGAGGAGGGAGGCGACGACCATCGCCTGGGCGTAGAGCGGGTCGTCGGGGGTGGTGCGGGCGGAACCGAAGACGGTCACCTTGGGAACGTCGCGGTAGGGCGCGAACACGGCGAAGGCCTCGCGCATTTCCGCCATCGCGGCGGCGGCGATCTTCAAGTCGAGCTGGTCGGGGCCGTCGCACAGCAGCCCGAAGGCGCTGCCCAGCAGTTGCGCGCCGGTGCGCCGGTCGCCATCCGGACCCAGCTCGTCGAGTGTCCGCCGGACGAGGTCGTCGAGCTCGCCGTCGCGCCGACCCAGCTCCGCCCGGTCGATCACGTGCGCTCAGTCGCCGGTCAGCTCGGCCGACTTCGTCTCCAGCGTGGCGAGCAGCTCGTCGAAGCTCTTCTCGAAGCTCGCCACCCCCTCCCGCTCGAGCGTGTCGGCGACGTCGTCCATGTCGATGCCCACGTCGGCCAGGCCCTGCCACACCGCCTCGGCCTCGTCGAGGTCGGCGTCGACACGCCGGGTCAGCGTGCCGTGATCCTCAAACGCCTCGATCGTGGCGTCGGGGAGGGTGTTCACCGTGTGCGGCCCGATCAGCTCGCCGACGTAAAGCGTGTCGGGGTAGGCCTTGTTCTTCGTCGACGTGCTCGCCCACAGCGGCCGCTGCAGGTTGGCGCCCTTGGCGGCCAGCGCTTCCCAACGAGGGCCGGTGAAGGTGCGCTGGAACAGGCGGTAGGCGAGCTTCCCCTGGGCGACGGCGGCCGTGCCGCGCAGCGCCAGGGCCTCGGGCGAGCCGATCGCCTCGAGGCGCCGGTCGACCTCGGTGTCGACGCGGGAAATGAAGAAGCTGGCCACACTGGCCACCGTCGAGAGGTCGGCGCCCGGCGTGGCGGCGAAGATCTCGAGCCCGCTGAGGTAGGCCTCCATCACCTCCTCATAGCGGTCGAGCCCGAAGATCAGGGTGATGTTGGTGTTGCGACCCTCGCTGAGCATCTGGTGGATCGGGGCGACGCCCGCCGCGGTGGCGGGGATCTTCACCATCAGGTTGCGCCGATCGATCGTCGTGTGCAGGTGGCGGGCTGCCTCCGCGGTGCCGGCCGAGTCGTCGGCGAGCGACGGGGCGACCTCGACGCTGACGAAGCCGTCGGTGCCGCCGCTCGATTCGTACAGCGGATCGAACACGTCGCAGGCCCCCATGATGTCGCGGATGACGAGGGCCCAGTAGTCGTCGACGACCGGCCCGCCGTCAGCGGCGATCTCGCGGTACTGCTCGTCGTAGTCGGAGGAGTCGGCGATCGCCTTCTGGAAGATCGTCGGGTTCGAGGTGAGGCCGCGGATGCCGTCGTCGCGCAGGCCGGCGAGCTGACCCGACGTGAGGTAGCCGCGCTTCAGGTTGTCGAGCCACGGGCTCTGGCCGAACTCCTCGTACAAGCGGATCAGTCGCTCCATCAACACTCCTTGTCGATCGTGATGTCCACGCTACGACGATCGACCGGCGAGCGCGCCGGCACGCTCGACGACGTGATCGACGTTGATCCCCAGGCGGTCGAGCACCTCCTCGCCCGGTGCGCTCACACCGAAGCGGTCGATGCCGATCGATTGGTCGGCGAACTCAGCCCACCCGAAGGTGGCCCCGGCCTCGACGGACAGGACCGGCACACCGGCCGGGAACAGCGCTGCCCGGTACGCGGGGCCCTGGGCGCGCAGCCGATCCCAGCTCGGCAGGCTCACCACGCGAGCAGCGATCCCGTCGGTCTTCAGCTGCTTCGCCGCGGCCACAGCGACCCAGACCTCGCTGCCGGTGGCGACGATCACGACGTCCGGGTCCTTGCTGGCGGTGACGACGCCGGCACCGCGCTCGACGGCGGAGCCGTCGGTACAGACCGGGACGCCCTGGCGGGTCAGCACGATCGCCGTCGGACCGTCGTCGTGATCGATGGCGGCGCGGAACGCCGCCACCGTCTCGTTGGCGTCGGCAGGGCGGATCACCTGCAGACCGGGGATCGCCCGCAAGGTGGCGAGGTGCTCGACGGGCTGGTGGGTCGGCCCGTCCTCACCGACACCGACGGAGTCGTGGCTGAAGACGAACAGCACCTTGGCGCGCTGGAGCGAGGCCAGCCGCACCGGCGGCCGCATGTAGTCGAGGAAGACGAAGAACGTGCCGGTGATCGGGAGGATCCCGCCGTGCATCGCCATGCCGACCGCGGCGCACCCCATCGCGTGCTCACGGATGCCGTAGTAGACCTGGCGGCCGCCCGGGTTGTCGGCGGTCTGGCGGCCGGCATCGTCGGGGAGCTTGACGCCCGTGTTCCCGGTGAGGTCAGCGGCCCCGGACACCATCCCCGGGAACTGGTCGAACACGGCGCCGAGGACCTTGGCCATCGCCTGGCGGGTGGCCGTCTTCTCGCCCTGCTCGAAGGTCGGCAGAAGGTTCTCCCACCCCTTGAGGCCAGTGGCGTGCCACGCCGCGTCCCATGCCGCCCGCTCGTCGGCGTCGAGCGCGTCGAGCGCCTCCTGCCACGTCGCCCGCATCGCCCGGCCCCGCTCGCCGATCGTGGCGCGGTAGGTGTCGACGAGGTCCTCCGGCGCCCAGAACGGCTGGTCGGGGATCCCCATCACGGCCTTGGTGCGGGTGATGTCCTCCGGCGTGAACGGGTTGGCGTGGGCGGCCGGGTCGTCAGTGTGGTCGGGCGAGGGGGTGGCGATGTGCGAGCGGAGGATGAGCAGCGAGGGCCGGGTATCGTCGGCGCGGGCGTCGAGGAGCGCCTCCTGGAGGGCGTCGCAGTCGTCGCCGATCTCGCCGAGGTAGTCGACGTGCCAGCCGTAGGCCTCGAAGCGCCCGCCGACGTCGTCGGAGTAGGAGAGCTCGGTCTTGCCGTCGATGGTGACCCGGTTGTCGTCGTAGACGCAGATCAGGCGGCCGAGCCCGAGGTGGCCGGCGAGCGACGCGGCCTCGTGGCTGATCCCCTCCATGAAGCATCCGTCGCCGGCGATGACGTAGGTGTGGTGGTCGACGAGGTTGCTGCCGAAGCGCTCCCGGAGGACCCGCTCGGCGATCGCCATGCCGACGGCGTCGCCGACGCCCTGCCCGAGCGGGCCGGTCGTGACCTCGATCCCGTCCGTGTGGCGGGCCTCCGGATGGCCCGGGGTGCGCGACTCGTAGCTGCGGAAGGCCTCGATGTCGGCCAGCTCGAGGTCGTAGCCGGTGAGGAAGAGCATCGAGTACTGGAGGATCGAAGCGTGCCCGTTGGAGAGGACGAAGCGGTCGCGGTCGGGCCAGTGGGGATCAGCGGGGTCGTGCTTGAGGACCCGGCTGTACAGGACGTGGGCCAGCGGGGCGAGGGCCATCGCCGTGCCCTGGTGCCCGCTCTTGGCCCGCAGCGGGGCGTCCATCGCGAAGCCGCGGACGAGGTTGATGGCCTGGGCCTCGACGTCGGGAGGGAGGGTGGCGGGCATCGTGCGGACCCTACCCAACGGGACCGCGATGGATGCCCGGCCCATTTCCGCGTTTGTGCGACGGCGACCGGCCGGGCGGCGACTGTCGCACAAACGCGAGGTGAGGCGCGAGACGGGCCGCCGGTCGTCGCCGGCTGGACTCCGCGTTTGTGCGATCGCCGCCGCCCAGGCGATCACTGCTGCACAAACGCGCTCAGGCAGGTGGCAGCAGGGTGAACGGAACGATCGTCCACGGACCGTGGTCGACCCGGCAGTGGGCGAACACCTGCCCGTATTCCCGAAATTCAAGCTCGCCGCGCACGAGGCGGTAGGTGAACTTGCCGGGCTCGACGCTGAACGGGCTGACATTGCGGGCCATCGTGTCCTCGTCGCTGATCGCCACGTCGGGGTCGTGGAGGTCGTCGGTGCGGCGGAAGACCACCTCGAACACGCCCTGGCCACGCTCGGCCGGCGGGCAGTAGATCAGGGCGAGCAGGTGAGGGGCGATGGCGAGCGGCACCGGCCCGGGGGCGGCCATCGAGAACATCGCACCGGTGATGTCGATCCGCGTCGCCGGCCCCGGCGCCTGGCGCATCTCGAACGTCTCGACGAACAGCGCGGCGACGATGTGCATCCCCGGCGAGGGTACCCACGCCACCGTGTCGGTCCGCGTTTGTGTAAGGGCGCCCGCCCGGCCGGCGGTCATCGCACAAACGCGACGTCCACCCGTTGGCGTCGACGGCGTGGACCGGCTATGCCATGGGGACCACACCGACCGTCCCACTTGCGGAAGGAACACGAGATGGCTTTCACCCTGCCCGAGCTGCCCTATGCGACGACCGCCCTCGAGCCGTACCTGTCGGCGGAGACGTTCGAGTACCACTACGGCAAGCACCACAAGGCCTACGTCGACACGCTCAACGGCATGCTCGAGCCGGACGAGGAGAACGCCTCGCTGGAGGACATCATCATGAAGTCCGAGGGCAAGAAGTTCAACCAGGCCGCCCAGATCTGGAACCACAACCTGTACTGGATGTCGATGGCGCCCGACGGCGGTGGTGCACCGAGCGGGGCAGCTGGTGACGCCGTCAACAGCGCGTTCGGCTCCTACGACACGTTCAAGGACCAGTTCAAGACGTCCGCGACCGGCCAGTTCGGCTCGGGCTGGACGTGGCTCACACTTGATGGGGGCAAGCTGGCGATCTCCTCGACGAGCAACGCCGACTTGCCGTTGAAGCACGGCCAGACCGCCGTCCTCACGTGCGACGTGTGGGAGCACGCCTATTACATCGACTACCGCAACCGCCGGCCCGACTACGTTGACACCTTCCTCGACCACCTCATCAACTGGAAGCTTCTCGAGGCGGCGCTGTAGACCGCTACGGCGTCACGCCGCCCGCGCCGCCGAGGCCTTCGCCGCCGGCGTCAGGCGCAGCTCGCCGAGTCGGACCTTCGCCAGCCGGCACCACGTCAGCGCCTTGATCACCCACCAGCCGTAGTCGATCTCGAACCAGCGGTGCGACAGCTTGGCCGAGGTCGGCGCGGCGTGGTGGTTGTTGTGCAGCCCCTCACCGGCAGTGATGAAGGCCAGCCACTGCAGGTTGCCGGCAGTGTTGTCGTACGGGCGCCGACCGAAGTGGTGGCCGATCGCGTTCACCGCCGCCGAACCGCCGAGGTAGACGTTGACGTGGACGAACGCGGCGAGCAGGCCGACCTGCCACCCGAACGCCGCCACGAGCACCGCCACCCCGATGCCGAGCCCGAGCACGGCGTGGTCGTAGAGCAATCGGTCGGCAGGTGTCTGCGGGATGTCCTTGGCGTAGCGGGCGATCGTCTCGGGATTGCCCGCCTCCCGCTTGTACATCGCGACGTTCTGCAGCTGCACCTTCACCCAGCCGTGGAGGACAGGGGAGTGCGGGTCGCCTTCGACGTCGGTGAAGGCGTGGTGCTTGCGGTGCACCGCGACCCACTGCCGCGGCCGGATGCCGGTGGTGATCCAGATCAGGAACCGGAAGGCCTGGTCGACGGCGGGGTGCAGCGTGAGCGCCCGGTGCGACAGCGCACGGTGCAGGTAGACCGTCGTGCACACGTTGGCGAGGATCGACACGGCCACACCGACCGCCACGGCGACAAGGATCGTCTCCAGCATCGGCCGCAGGGTAGCAGGGCGAAACTACCGACTGGTCGGTAGGCGCGTCGGGGGAGCGTACAGGTAGCGTCGAACGCATGGCCCAAGGGCACTCGGCCGCCCCGGCGGACGCCGGCCCGAGCATCCGTACGACTCGCGAAGCGATCCTCGATGA
The DNA here is from genome assembly GCA_963841465.1 of uncultured Acidimicrobiia bacterium. GTDB lineage: Bacteria > Actinomycetota > Acidimicrobiia > Acidimicrobiales > Ilumatobacteraceae > JALZMG01. The sequence continues at coordinate 203,137 of CAWJCQ010000004.1, forward strand.
GGCGGTCACCTGCTTCGCCAGCACCGGTTACGAGGGCACGTCGCTCAACGACATCGCCGCCGGCGTCGGGATCCGCCGGCCCAGCTTGCTTCACCACTTCCCGTCGAAGGAGGCCCTCTACGGGGAGGTCTTCGAGCACCTCCTGTCGGACTGGTTCGCCCGCCTCGACGCCGCCATCGCCTCCGAGCGCACCGGCTGGGCAAAGGTCGAGCTCGTCCTGCGCGCCGGGTTCGCCTATTTCGCCGACAACCCCGCCTACGTCCGACTCGTGCGGCGTGAGGCCATCGACGGCGGTGCCCACCTCGGCATCGACCTCGCCGCCGTCCTGCGTCCGATGTTCGATCTGGCCGCCGACTACTTCCGTCGCGAGATGGCCGCCGGCGTGTTCCGCCAGCAGGATCCCAAGCAGCTCCTGCTCACCGGGTACGGCGCCCTGCTCAGCTACTTCTCCGACGCCCCGCTTCTCGGTGGCCTGCTCGATCGCGATCCGCTCGACCGGAACGCCCTCGAGCAGCGTCTCGAGCACGTCATCGCCTTCTTCCACGCCGCCCTCGTCCCGTGACCCGGGCCGACCAGTTCGAGGAGCTCGATCCCGAGACCAGGGCTCGCTGGTTGGCCTACGGCCGGCCCAAGGCCGACACACCCGACATGTTCCCGACGCTGCTCGGCCTGCGCGTCGAGGAGGTTCGCCGCGACTACTGCCGGTTGCGGATGCCCTTCAGGTCCGAGCTGAGGCAGGCCGGTGGCGTCATGCATGGCGGTGCCGTCGCCGCCCTGCTCGACTCGGTGCTCGTCCCGGCGATCGGGTTCTCGCTCCCGGAGGGCAGCCACTTCGCGACGATCGATCTGCACGTCCAGTTCATCGACGGCGTCACCAGCGGCGACGTCGTGGCCGAGGGATGGATCGTGCGCCGCGGCCGGCGGATCGTGTTCGGCCAGGCCGAGGCGCGAGCCGAAAAGGGGCGGCTCGTGGCCACGGCGAGCCTCACCTACCAGGTCTCGCCGCCGGCCTGACGGAGGCGAGAACCGGTCGACCGCGGCGGTCGTACCGGTCACGACGGCGAGAGGGGAGCGATCGGTATCAAGACGCCGCCTCATGCGCTCATCATGTCGGCGCCATGCCGGCGCCCGGATGATGAACGTCGCCCCGTCACCGACGCACGGAACGGATCCCCGCCCATGAACGACCACTCCGCAACACCGCACGGCACCATCCCCGCCACCGTCGACCCGGCCACGCTCGTGCGCCGGGCGATCCTCGCCAGCGCGATCGAGCTCGAGTACGCGTTGGCCAACCTGGTCCCGGCCGACCGCCGCCGCCAGAAGGCGCTCGACCGCTGGTTCAGCGGGTTCGCCGCCCAGATCCGCCGCCACCACGAGCTGATCGACACGCTGGTCGTGCCGACGCTCGCCGCACGTGGCGCGCTCGACGACCGCACGCTCGACACGCTCGCCGACGACCACAGCTACGTCGACGAGCTGCTGTCCAACCTCGGCGACGCCCTCGGCGTGCTCTCGTTCGAGCTCGGCGCCGAGGCAGTGTGGATCGGCAGGGCCGGTCACCTGGCCGCCGCCCTCGCTCAGGTGCTCAACGGCCAGCTGGCCCGGGAGGAGCGCACGCTCACGCCGCTCGTACGCCGGTTCCTCGACGCCGAGGAGCGGGACGTCGTCGCCGGCGAGACCGTGCGCGCCGTCGCCCACGGCCCGGTGCGGTTCTCCCTCGCCTGGCTCTACGCCCACGTCACCGCCGAGGAACGGGCGGCGATCGATCCGCACGTGCCGACGACCAGCCGCCTTGTCTGGCGCACCCGGCGCGGCGCCTACCAGCGCGGCAGCGTCGCTGCGCTCGGCTAGCCACAGGTCCTCCGGACCCAGCCCACCAGGTCCGTCGAGGTAGAGGTGGGGTCCGCCCTGTGCGTCGGGCGGACCCCGCCTCATCAGTACGTTGGCGAGCGATGGTGTCAACCCTGTCGGAGTCGGAGTCGAAGCGTCTGCTGGCTGGCTTCGGGGTGCCGCTGGCGCCGGAGCGACGTGCGAGGTCTGCCGCCGACGCCGCGTCCGCCGCCGCGGAGCTCGGCTTCCCGATCGTGGCCAAGCTCAACGGCGAGGGCATCGCCCACAAGACCGAGCGCGGCCTCGTTCGCCTCGGCCTCGGCGACGCCGACGCGGTGACCACCGCGGCCAACGAGCTGCTAGCGGCAGCGACGGCGGACGACGGTGTGGTGGACGTGTTGCTCGCGCCGATGGTGCGTGGCCACCGGGAGCTGATCGCCGGGCTCGTCCGCGATCGGCAGTTCGGACCGACGGTGATGCTCGGCCTCGGCGGCATCCTCGCCGAGGCGGTCGCCGACGTCGTGTTCCGGCCGGCGCCGCTCGACCAGGTGACCGCCCACGAGATGATCGACCAACTCGGCGTCCAGCGCCTGCTCGGCCCGTTCCGCGGGGAGACCGCCGTCGATCGCGACGCGCTGGCGGGCGTGCTCGTCGCTGTGGGTCGAGTCGCCGAACGCGACGACGTCGTGAGCGTCGACATCAACCCGCTGATCATCGGCGCCGACGGGGTGCCGGTGGCCGTCGATGCGCTCGTCGAGCTGGGCGATCCGAGCGTTCGCGCAACCGCAGGCGGTCGGCGACCACCGACGAACAAACAGTTCCGCGCCCTGTTCGAGCCCCGCGCCGTGCTCGTGGCCGGGGCCTCCTCGCACCCCGGCAAGTTCGGGTTCGTCGCCATGCACAACCTCCTCGCCAACGGCTACGAAGGCGGCGTTTACGGCACCAACCTGCAGCGCGAGGAGGTGCTTGGTGTCCAGACCGTGGCCAATCCGGCCGAGCTGGCAGACGACTCGCTCGACCTCGTCATGGTGTGCACCCCCACGTCGGCCAACCTCGACCTGTTGCGGGCCTGCGCGGCGAAGGGGGCGACGGCAGCGTTCGTGACCTCGGGCGGGTACGGCGAGGCCGGGAAGGATGGCAAGCGGGCGGAGGAGGACCTCGTCGCCATGTGCGACGAGGTCGGGATCCTGCTCGCCGGGCCCAACGGCCAGGGCGTCGTCAGCACGCCGGCCAAACTGTGCGCCCAGATCGTCGCGCCGTACCCGCCAGCCGGGCGCATCGGCATCGCCAGCCAGAGCGGCAACCTCGTGTCCAGCTTCATGAACCTCGCCCGCGCCTCCGGGATCGGGGTGAGCAGGGCGGTGTCGGCGGGCAACGCCGCCGCCGTCACCGTCGCCGACTACCTCGACCACTTCGCCGAGGACGAGGCGACGGCGGTCGGGTTGGCCTACATCGAGGGCGTCGGTGACGGCCGAGCGCTGATCGAGCGACTCGGTGCCGCCGCCGCTCGCAAGCCGCTCGTCGTCGTGAAGGGCGGGGCCACTGAGGGAGGCGCTCGTGCTGCGGCCAGCCACACCGGCGCGCTGGCCACCGATGACAAGGTCTTCGACGGCGCCTGCCGGGCCGTTGGCATCACCCGGGCGCCGACGATCGAGGAGGCGTTCGAGGCGGCGGCGACGTTCGCCACCCAGCCGGCGCCACAGGGTCCCAATGTCGTCGTGTTGACGACGGCCGGCGGCTGGGGAGTCGTCACCGCCGACGCCATCACTCGCGACCCCGACCTCGAGCTGCTCGTGCTGCCCGACGACCTGGCCGCCGCGATCGACCGACTGCTGCCGCCGAGGTGGAGCCACAACAACCCGGTCGACTGCGCAGGCGGCGAGACGCGTGACACCATCCCCGGCGTGATGCGCCTGCTCGCCGAGCACGATGCCGTGCATGCGATCGTCTACCTGGGCATCGGGATCCAGTCGAACCAAGCCCGGATGATGCGCGAGGGCCGCTACTACCCGGGATTCGGGTTGGAGCGGATCGTCGACTACCACGAGCGCCAGGACGCCCGCTTCGGCGAGGCCGCCGCCGAGCTCAGCCGGGCGACCGGCAAGCCGATCCTCACGGCCACGGAGCTGGCATTCGCCGACCCCGCCAATCCGGGACCGGCGGCCGTGCGGGCGAGCGGGCGGCTCTGCTACCCGAGCGGCACCCGCGCCGTCACCGCCCTCGGGCACCTCTACCGCGACGCCCGCCACCGGGCCCGGCGACGACAGTGAGGCCCCGTCCCCGGACGGCGCTGAGCCCGATCGTCGTGCTCATCGCGCTCGCCCTGCTGCCGGGGATTCTCGTGTTCGCGCTGTGGCGATGGGCCGCGGCGGCGGCCGCTGAACAAACGCCGCCCACGTCGTCGACCGCCGCCCCCGTAGCGGCGCCGGTGCTGCGCACGCCACTGCTGTCGTTCCGGCGGGCGCCGGGCGTGCTCTCTCGCGACGTCAACATGGCCCCGTTCGCCGCCACGGTGGCCGAGTTCGGAGCCACCCTGGATGCGCCGTCGTGCGTCGAGGTCGCCGTCGACGGCGTGCCCGCCAGCGCGGTCCGCGCCGACGTCCCGCTGATCCCGGCCAGCAACCAGAAGCTCCTCGTCGGATCGGTCGCCCTCGAGGTCCTCGGGCCCGACTACCGGTTCACGACCGAGGTCCGCGCTGCCGCTGCGCCGGTGGGCGGCGTGGTGGGTGGCGACCTGTACCTCGTCGGCGGCGGCGACCCGCTGCTGACCAGCTCGACGTATCCGGTGCGCAGCGACCCCAACCCGGTCACCACGCCGACGTCGCTGGACGCGCTCGCCGATGCCGTCGCCGGCGCCGGGATCACCGAGATCCGGGGCGGGGTGGTCGGCGACGCCAGCCGCTACGACGACGAGTGGTTCGCCCCGAGTTGGGTCAACGACGTGCGGGGAATCGAGGCGGGGCCGTACGACGCGTTGATGGTCAATGACAGCCGCGTCACCGGCGACCCGCAGCGGGCCGCCAACCCGGCCCTCGCCGCGGCCACCGAGCTGACCCAGCTGCTCGCGGCCAGGCACGTCGCCGTCGGGACCTCGCCGTCGGCGGGCACCGTTCCGGCGGACGCGGCCGTGGTCGGGTCGGTGCAGTCAGCGCCGATGACCGACGTCGTCGCCGAGATGCTCTCCACGAGCGACAACAACACCGCCGAGCTGCTGCTCAAGGAGCTCGGGTTCGTCAGGGGCGGCGCAGGCACGCGGGAGGCCGGCCTCGGCGTCGTCACCCAAACGCTCGCCCGTTGGGGGCTGCCGATGGCCGGCGTGGTGCTCGCCGACGGGTCGGGTTTGAGCAACGACGACCGCGTGACGTGCCAGCTGTTCGTCGGGCTGCTCGCCCGCAACGCGCCGACCGACCCGCTCGGCGCGGCGCTGCCGATCGCCGGCCAGACCGGCACGCTCGCCGGCGTCTTCAGCGACTCGCCGCTGGCGGGGAGGATGCGGGCGAAGACGGGCACGCTCGGCAACGCCCCCTACAACGCCGATCCGCCGGCGGTGAAGGCACTGTCTGGCTACGTGCCGCTCGACGGCGGAGGGGCGATCGAGTTCTCGCTGCTCCTCAACGCGTCCGGCACGCTGACCGACCAGCGCGTGTACCGCCCGATCTGGGACCGGTTCGCCGCCGTTCTGGCGACCTACCCGAGCGCGGCCGGCCCGGCCCAGCTGGCGCCGCGCTGAGGGGGCCCGCGATCGAGGCGCCTACCGTGTGGGCATTGCCGTTATGCCGATGTTCCCGCTCGGCAGCGTGCTGTTCCCGGGCGCGGTCCTGCCGCTGCATGTGTTCGAGCCCCGGTACCGCCAGCTGGTCATCGACTGCCTCGCCGACGACACTGGCGACCCGGAGTTCGGCGTCACCCTGATCGAGCGGGGGTGGGAGGTCGGCGGTGGCGACGAGCGGACGTCAGTTGGCACCGCCGCCCGGATGATGCGCGTCGAGGCGCTCGACGGGGGTCGCTACGCCGTCGTCGCCGTCGGCACCCGCCGGATCCGCGTCAACGCCTGGTTGCCCGACGATCCGTACCCCATCGCCGACGTCGACGACTGGCCCGACAATGCTCCCCACGAGCTCGGTCTCGCCGACCGTGTCGAGACGATGACCGGGCGGCTGCACGACGTGCTCGGCCTCGCCGCCCAGCTCGGCACCCGGCCCACGGACATCGACCTCGGGACGATCAGCGAGGATTCCCTCGTCGCCACCTACCAGCTGAGCCACCTGGCGCCGCTTGGTCCGGCCGACAACTTCCGCCTGCTGTGCGCGCCGTCGCCCGCAGCGCGACTCGACCTCCTGGCCACCGCCCTCGACGACGTCGAGGCGATGCTGCGGTTCCGTCTCGGGAGCGCTTCCGAAGACAGCTGAGCGAGCCGTGATAGAACCTCCCGGATGACCGCCCAGCAGTTGAGCCGACCCCCCGTGGCCGGGCCCCGCCAGGAGGTTCAAGGACCGACCACCGTCGGCGGCGTCGTCGAGTTGGTGAAGGCCTACGCCAAGCAGGAGACGCTCGGCCCGCTGAAGGGCGCGGGTCGGTGGCTGGCGATGGGCGCGATCGGCGCGGCGCTGCTTGGCCTCGGCCTGGCACTGCTCATCCTCGGGCTGCTGCGCCTGTTGCAGGCCGAGTGGACGCGTTCCGCGACCGGCTCCCTCTCGTGGTTGGCCTACCTGATCGTGCTGGTCGTCTGCGTCGCCCTGGCCGTACTGGCGATCACACGGATCAACCGCGATCGGCTCAACAAGGAGACGAAGTGATGGCCAAGCGCACCGACGCCGTCCGCCGCGCGCCGATCACACGCGACGACCTGGAGCGTGGGTTCCTGAACCTCCAGGAGGGCGTGCGCAAGCAGGTCGACGACCGTCGGTCGACCCTGCTCACGGTCGGCGGCGGGCTCGCCCTGCTGCTAGTGGCGGTGATCTTCCTGCTGGGCCGGCGAAGCGGGAAGAAGAAGACCACGTTCGTCGAGATCCGACGGGTGTGACGGATGGCTCGCTCCTCTCGCGGATCGTCCCGCGCCGGCTCCATCTTCAAGCCGTCGGTGCTGCTGTACCGCAACAGTCTGCGCAAGGGTCTGCTCGGCGGCGACCGGCTGTGGCGGGTGGTGTTCGGGCTGATCGTCGTTCGTCGGGCGCTGCGCAAGGTCATGGGCGGCGAAGTGCGCACGGTCGCCGTCGAGCAGGTCAAGGTGGGCGAGACCTTGATCCTGCGCGGCGTGCGTTCGCGCAAGACGCCGGTGCCGTGAGGGTGTTGTTGCGCAATCCCCGTCGGGACGTGGCCGTCGAGGGTTCGCGAACGGCGCGCTCGCTGCTGGCCGAGCTCGGGCTCGACCGCGAGGCGCACCCTGGTGATTCGCGACGGCACGCTCGTGCCGAGCGACGAACACTTCGACGACGCCGACACGGTGGAGATCCGCCCGGCGATCTCTGGGGGGCTAGGCGACGTCGAAGTGCCGGGTGTGTCGCGAGCGGGCGATCATCGACCTCCCGCGCCACAACGCCAATTTCTGCGCCGAGCACGTCGAGCAGCTGTGCCGCCGCCCAGGTGGAGAAGGCGATCGCCGACCACAACATGCTCGCCCGGGCGAGCGGGTGCTCGTCCCGGTGAGCGGCGGCAAGGACTCACTGCCCTGTGGGATCTCCTCGTCGAGCTCGGCTACCAGGCCGATGGGATCTACATCGGCCTCGGGATCGGGACCTTCAGCGAGGAGCGCGGCGTTTGCGCAACGGTTCGCGGATCAGCGGCACCTGTCGCTCAAACGCATCGACCTCCGCGAGAGCAGCGGATACAACATCCCGACTGCCGCGAAGGCGACGCGACGTGTTCCCTGCTCGGCGTGTGGCCGTCCAAGCGGCGTTTGTTCGACGACGCCGCACGGGCCGTCGGCTATCGCACAATCGCGAAGGGCCACAACCTCGAAGACGAGGCGGCAGTGCTGCTCGGAAGCTCGCTGCGGTGGGACGTCGACGCGCTGGCCCGGCAGGTGCCGGCGCTCCCGCCGGCACCGGGTTCCCACGGAAGGTGAAACCCCTGATCCGGTTGACCGAACGAGAGACTGCGGCGTGGTGCATGGTACGGGGGATGGATTACAGGGTCGAGGAGTGCCCGATGGCCCTCGGCAACCAGCACCTCGGGTACAAGACAATGCTCAACGAGTTGGAGGCCCGATCGCCCCGCGCCAAGGCGGCCTCCTATCTCGGCTTCCTCGAACGGATGGGACCACTGCTCGCCGGTCACCGGCAGACCGGAATCGGCGAGCTGAGGACGTGCGACCACTGCGGCGCCCCGACCTTCGGCGACGTCTGTGCCTTCTGCCACCTGGTCGAGATCGCCGCCTTCCAGGAACCGCTACCGGTTGAGCTCCTCAACAGCTGCGGTCGGCGACGGTGAACCTCGCGAATGTGCACCGGCGCCGGCCTGGGCGACCGCCAGCGCACATTCGCAACGGTCAACCGTGAGCGCGCCGCTCCGGCTGGGGGAGCGCGTCCTGCTCATCGATGCCAAGCGGCGGCGGTACCTCGTCGTCCTGACCGAAGGCGGCGAGTTCCACTCCCACGCCGGGTTCGTGCCTCACGCCGACGTCGTCGGCGCCCGGGAAGGCACCGTCGTTCGCTCGACCAGAGGCGCCGAGTACACCGTGCTGCGCCCCACCCTTGAGGACTTCGTCGTCGAGATGCCTCGCGGCGCACAAGTCATCTATCCGAAGGACCTCGCGCCGATCTGCATGCTCGCCGACATCGGACCAGGGCTGCGGGTGTTCGAGTCAGGCGTCGGATCGGGCGCGCTGTCCATGACCATGCTGCGGTGGGGTGCCGAGATCGTCGGCTATGAGGTTCGCGAGGACTTCGCCAACCGAGCTCGGTCCAACGTCCGCTCCTTCCTCGGCTCGGCACCGCTCGAGCGCTACCACGTCCAGGTGCGCGACAGCTACGAGGGCATCGACACCGGCCCATTCGACCGCGTCGTACTCGATCTTCCCGAGCCGTGGCGCGTGGTGCCCCACGCCGAGCGGGTCCTTCATCCCGGCGGCATCCTCGTCGCCTACACCCCAAGCATCATCCAGGCTGCTCGGACCAGAGAGGTCCTGAAGCGGGCGTGGATCGACGCCCGCACGATCGAGGTCCTCCACCGCGGCTGGCACATCGACGGCCACGCCGTGCGCCCCGACCATCGGATGGTCGCCCACACGGGCTTCCTGACCTCGGCCAGGTATCTTGGGCCGCGTCGGCGGCTCCTAGGTGAGCCCTGAAGTAGTCGGGTGACCATCCACCACTGGGGAGTCTCGCGAAAACAGACTTGGGTCGTGGCGTTGGGCATGGTGTCGGTGTTGCAGCGGTTCGACAACCCTCGCGAGTTGTTGGGCGAGCGGCTCAGGGGTGTGTACCGGTTGTTGGCTGATCACGGCGAGCGGATCTTCCCGGGTGACTACTTCGCCGACTGCTACAAGGTCTCGCGGCGGGGCCGGCCGACGATCCCAGCGCGGGTGCTGGCCACGACGATGGTGCTCCAGGCCTATGAGGGCTTGTCGGATCAGGAGGCGGTCGACCGTCTGGAGTGCGATCTGCGATGGCAGGCGGCGGCTGGGGTGGATGCCGGCTATGTGGCGTTCCATCCGACGACGCTGGTGGGTCAGCGCAATCGCTTGCGCACCGTTGGGAGGGACAAGCGGTTCTTGGAGGACACCAAGGTTGCCGCACGCGAGGCGGGGGTGATGGGCAACCGGGTGCGGGTGTTGGACTCGACGCCGATCTATGACGCAGTGTCCACGCAGGACACGGTGACGCAGCTGCGTTCGGCCATCCGCAAGCTGTTGCGCGCCCTGGATCGCGACTACCTGCAGCTGGCCGCCGAGGTGCGCGGTGTGCTGAGGCGCGACGATGATTACGCCTCGGTGGGCAAACCGCCGTGCGATTGGGATGATGCTGAGGCCCGCCAGCAGCTGGTCGACGCGTTGGTCCGCGACGCGCTCGGGGCGTTGGGCGCGATCGACGGCGAGGAGCTGGCCGGTCCGGCTCGCGAGGCTGCCGAGCTGCTGGCGGTCGTCGCCGGCCAGGACGTCGAGCAAGGCGACGACGGCGTGTTCCGCATCGTTCGCAAAGTCGCCCGGGACCGGGTGATCTCCACGGTGGATCCCGAAGCCCGCCACGGGCACAAGAGCCGCAGCCGTCGCTTCGATGGCTACAAGGCGCACCTGTCGGTCGACCCCGACAGCGAGCTGATCGACACCGTGGTGGTCACCCCCGCCAACACCCATGACGCGGAGGTGGTCGACGATCTGCTCGCCGATCACGCCGACGACGACGACAAGCCGACGGTGATGGGCGACTCCGCTTATGCCGGACCCGACACGATGTGCGATCTCGAACAGGACGGCTTCGAAGTGATCGCCAAGGTGCCAGCAGCGACCAACCGCGACAGCCGCTACACCAAAGACGACTTCAGCATCGATCTCGACACCGGGACCGTGAGCTGCCCCGCCGGCCAGACCGTGACGATCCGCTTCGCTCGTGACCGCTCCGGTCGCGCCGACTTCGGTGAGCAGTGCGCGAACTGCCCGTTGCGGGAGCACTGCACGACATCGGCGGCGGGCAGGTCGATCAAGATCCACCGGCGGGAGGTGTTGCTTCAGCGGGCCAAAGCCAACCAGGCGACACCGCAATGGCAGCACGCCTACCGCTCCACCCGCCCCAAGGTTGAGCGCAAGATCGCGCACTTCGTGCGCGCCGGCTGGGGCGCACGACGAGCCCGCACCCGCGGCGTCAAACGCGTCGCCACCGACGCCGCCACCCGCGCCGCTGCCGTCAACTGGGCGCGCCTGGCGACGCTCGGGCTCACCTTCACCGACGGGCAATGGACGGCCGCCAGCACCTGACGGAGCCCGAGGAGTAGCGACGCTGGGCCAGCGTCTCCCAACGGCGGGCACCTCGACCACCAAGGCTGGGCGCACTCCGCGCTGCTGCGCGGGAACTCTCACCAGCCCACACCTGTCGTCACGCCAACAATGCTTCGCGACCACCGTCACAGCGATGATCGGCCTTACTTCAGGGCTCACCTAGATGAGCATGATCAGCGCGACCCAGTCGAGGGGTCGTAAGGGCGGCGGACCCGACCGGCGCGGACTAGGGCTCGATGTAGATGCACTCGCCGGGGCACTCCTCGGCCGACTCGATCACGGCGTCGAGCTGGCCGTCGGGGATGTTGGCCAGCCCCTCCGCGCCCTGCGGGTTGCCCTTCGCCGCGGCGAAGATCGTCGACCCTTCCTTGACGTACGCGAGGCCGTCGTCGAGCAGGGTGAACACATCCGGGCAGATCTCCTCGCACAAACCGTCTCCGGTGCACAAGTCCTGGTCGATCCAGACCTTCATCGTCGAGCCTTTCGTCGGCGGGTACTCGAACCTGTCGCGAGTTTACACGGCGGATCGCGTGGAAACGCGATCGTCACGGCGCCGTCGCGGGGAACGCGGAACATGCCGCGGACCGTGTGGAGCATGCGAGTAGGTTCATCCACAGAGCGACCGGAAGGAGCCCAGCGTGCCCCAGTCAGGTGATGAGACCACGGTCTCCCTGCGAGCCCAGGTCGACGCGCTGCACGACGAGATTGCCCACCTCCGGGCCCGCATGGCCGACGCCCCCAAGCGCGTTCGCGCACTGGAGGAACGTCTGCTCGAGACCAAGGGCCAATTGGCCCAGGCGGTCGCCCAGAACGAGAAGCTCAGCTACACCCTCCGGGAGGCGCGCGAGCACATCGCCGCGCTTCGCGACGAGGTCGACAAGCTCACCCAGCCGCCATCGGCGTATGGGGTCATCGTCGGCAAGAACGACGACGGCACGGTCGACATCCTCACGAGCGGCAGAAAGATGAAGGTGTCGACCCATCCGGACGTCGATCTCGACCGACTCGACCGAGGCAGCGAGGTTGTCCTCAACGAGAGTTTCAACGTCGTGCTGGCCCGGGCTCCCGAGCAGACCGGCGATGTCGTCTCGATCAAGGAGGTCATGGAGGATGGCGTTCGGGCGCTCGTCGTCGGGCGGGCAGACGAAGAGCTCGTGTGCGAGCTCGCCGACGCCGTGCGCGGCATCCACCTGCGTCCTGGCGACACCATGCGCCTCGACCCGCGGTCCAACCTGCTGCTCGAAAAGCTGCCTCGACCGGAGGTCGAGGATTTGCTCCTGGAAGAGGTCCCGGACATCTCCTACGGCGACATCGGTGGCCTCGATGACCAGATCGAGCAGATCGCCGACGCCGTCGAGCTGCCCTTCCTGCACCAGGACCTCTTCGCCGAGCACCGTCTGCCCGCCCCCAAGGGCATCCTCCTGTATGGGCCGCCGGGCTGTGGCAAGACGCTGATCGCCAAGGCGGTCGCCAACAGCCTGGCGAAAAAGGTCGCCTCTGCGACCGGCGACGAGAAGGGGCGCAGCTACTTCATCAACATCAAGGGCCCGGAGCTGCTGAACAAGTACGTCGGCGAGACCGAACGCCAGATTCGCCTCGTGTTCCAGCGGGCACGGGAGAAGAGCGAAGAGGGCTGGCCGGTCATCGTCTTCTTCGACGAGATGGACTCGATGTTCCGCACCCGTGGTTCGGGAATCAGCTCAGACATGGAGTCGACCATCGTGCCCCAGCTGCTGGCAGAGATCGATGGCGTCGAGGGCCTGCGCAACGTGATCGTGATCGGCGCGACCAACCGCGAGGACCTCATCGACCCGGCGATCCTGCGACCAGGGCGCCTCGACGTGAAGATCAAGATCGAGCGACCCAACTCGGTGGCGGCAGCGCAGATCTTCGCCCAGTACCTCACCGACGAGATCCCGATCGCCGCGGGCCACCAGGTCCCGAACATGATCGAGCAAACGGTCGCGGAGATGTACCGCGAGGACGACAGCAACCGGTTCCTTGAGGTCACCTACCAGAACGGTGACAAGGAGATCCTCTACTACAAGGACTTCGCCTCGGGAGCGATGATCGAGAACATCGTCCGCCGGGCGAAGAAGCTGGCGATCAAGCGGGTCATCAACGGCGGCGAGCGCGGCGTGCGGATCGATGACCTGCTGGCGTCGATCAAACAGGAGTACAAGGAGCACGAGGACCTTCCGAACACGACCAACCCCGATGACTGGGCGAAGATCTCCGGGAAGAAGGGCGAGCGCATCGTGTTCATCCGGACCCTGGTCAACGAGGGCAAGGACGACGATCCGAAGGGTGGCCGGGCCATCGAACGGGTCGCCACGGGCCAGTACCTGTGACTCCCTGCGTTCGTTCGGCGGCCGCCGCTGTGCGGCGCCTCGCTGAACAAACGCGCGGGTGCGGCGGCGCTCACACCGGCCGACGCCATCGCTTCGTCGCCCGGTCGTAGAATGACGCGAGCTGGTCCTCGATCTCGGCGTCCTTCGTTCGGGCCGTGAAGTGAAGACCGACCCACCCGCGCTGCAACAGCCCGTTGCGCTTGCGGACGTCGTGGTCCAGGTCGGACGCGAACCGATGCCAGCCGAAGCCGTCACCTTAGAGGTAGACCTTCACGTCCGGATAGGCGAAATCGAGCCGGACGGCGAACGCGCCGTCCCGCACCCAGTGCTGCCCGACCGGCTCCGGGAACCTCTTGCGGCGGATGACCCGCCGGATCCGCGCCTCGAGGGTCGACTCGCCGGGGTCGTAGGCGTCGTCCCTGGCGGCGACGACGGTCCGCAGCACGCGCATGGAGCGGCCCGGCGCAGGACCCAGGTCGGCGGTCCGTTCACGCAGCTGGGCGACGGTGAGCAGGTTCCGCCGCAACATGTCGTCGACCAGCCGGCCGGTGCCGTCGACGCCCAGCCGGGCGCTGAGGTCGATGACCGTGCGCACGGGTGATGTGACGGTCATGTTTGCCCGCGTGTTGACATCCCGTTCGTCCCAAGTTCCCGACCGGTGCCCGCGCACGCCCTCCAGCCTCACGTGCCGAGGGATCGGCGCTGACAATTCGATGTAGGCGTCGTCATGGCGCCAGCGCGGATGCACTGAGCGGGGCATCTCCAGCCCATAGAGACGAACCGCGCTGCCGTGGGAAACAACGGCGACGTCGCCAGCGGCGATCGACGCGATCCGGACCGCCTGACGCCATGTCGGGGGCACGCCGGCCATCTGCACCACCCCGCGCCGGCATCGGCGGTATCGCCCAGTGGCCCGCCGGCGACCGATCTGGCCTGGGCTGAGCCCACCGCGCCGCGCCTGCCGGATGCTCACGACGCCGTCCTGGCGCTCGGCGAGGTCCTCGATCGAGGGATCCTCCTCGTCCTCCTTCTCCAACTCGATTGCGATCACGGCACGACTCCTTCCACGTCGGTCGGGCCTTTGGCGAAATGGCCACCCATCGGGGGGAGTCGGTGCGAGGCACGGTACGCCGGGGGTGTCGCAGTCGGTGGTAGCTGGGCGGGATCCGTCGTGTTTATGCGCCCCTCGCTGCTCCGCAGCGTGCGGGCGCACAAACACACATCAACAACCCGCCCAGCCGGGTCGTCGGTGGCTAACGTCCCGTCATGGCGCTGCCAAAGGTGTGCGGCATCGAGACCGAGTACGGCATCGTCGTGCGCGGCGCGGAGAACAATCCGGTCTCCGCGTCGTCACTGCTCATCAACGCCTACATCGCGGCGACTGCCAGTCCCCAGCGGGGGCGCGTCGGCTGGGACTTCGACGACGAGCACCCCGCCAACGACGCCCGCGGCTTCTCCCTCGACGACGTCATCGCTCCGGAGATCGAGACCACCCTCGTCAACGCGGTGCTGACCAACGGCGCCCGCTACTACGTCGACCACGCCCACCCCGAGATCTCGACGCCTGAGGTTTCGACGGCGCTCGAGGCCGTCCGATGGGATCGCGCGGCGGAGGAGATCATCCGGCGCAGCATGGTCCACGCCTCGGCCAAGCTCAGCGCCACGACGGCCGGGCCTGCGGAAGTGATCGTCCACAAGAACAACTCGGACGGCAAGGGCAACAGCTACGGGTGCCACGAGAACTACCTCCTGGCGCGAGAGACGCCCTTCGGTCGCATCGTCGCCCAAGTCACGCCGCATTTCGTGACCCGCCAGATCTTCGCCGGCGCCGGCAAAGTCGGCTGCGAGCTCCCTGGTGTGCCGTCCGACCACGTGCCCTTCCAGCTCTCCCAGCGGGCTGACTTCTTCGAGGAGGAGGTCGGCCTCGAGACCACCCTCAAGCGCCCGATCGTCAACACCCGCGACGAGCCACATTGCGACGCTCAGAAATACCGACGCCTCCACGTGATCGTCGGCGACGCCAACATGAGCGAGGTCGCGACCTACTTGAAGGTCGGCACGACAGCCATCGTGCTGGCGATGATCGAGGACGATGCCCTGGGCGAGGACTGGTTGCTCGGCAACCCGGTGTCGGCGATCCGCCAGGTCAGCCACGACCCAAGCCTCACCCGCACGATCGCCCTGCGGGACGGTCGTCGAGTGACGGCGCTCGAAATCCAGTGGGGCCTGCTCGAGCGGGCCCACAAGTACGAGCAGCTGCACGGTCTGGCGTGCGTGGGCGACGGCATCGGCCTCGACGTGCTCAATCGGTGGGAGCACACGCTCGCCGGACTCGAGCACGACCCCGCATCGGTTGCGACGATTGTTGACTGGGTCGCCAAGCGGCGCCTCGTCGACGGATACGCCGAGCGCCACGGCCTGACCCCGGGATCAGCGACGTTGAAGGCGATCGACCTCCAGTACCACGACCTGCGACCGGACAAGGGCCTGGCCGGCCGCGCCGGGCTGGAGACGCTGATCGATCCGGCCGACGTCGACGCCGCCGTGACCCAGCCGCCGACGACCACCCGGGCCTACTTCCGGGGCCGCTGCCTCGACAAGTATCCCGACGAGATCGTCGCCGCCAACTGGGACTCGATCGTGTTCGACGTCGGCCGAGAGCCGTTGCGGCGGGTGCCAATGATGGAGCCGCTACGTGGAACAGCAGACCACGTGGCTAGGTTGATCGACGAGAGCGACAGCGCGGTCGAGCTCCTCGAACGCCTCGGTTCCTAGGCGGCGAGGGACGACAGCAAGGAGGCGCCAGGCAGCATGGCCGAACAGACCCGGAAGCAGAAATCGACACCCTCCCGCACCACCGACGACGAGCTGGTCGACGAGGCGGCCCCGGCCGTCTCCGAGAGCGGCGAAAAGCTCAAGGCTGAGCTCGACGATCTACTCGACGAGATCGACGAGGTGCTCGAGACCAACGCCGAGGACTTCGTGAAGTCCTACGTCCAGAAGGGTGGACAGTAAGCCTCCATGGCGATGCCGATCTTCACCCCGGGTGACGACCCGGGGTCCAGCTTTCCGGAGCTGCTGCGGCGGATCGGCGCGCCTCGCACGTTCGCGCCCGAAGCGCCGGCTGTGAGCCGTTCCAGCGCGAACACGCTGGAGGCCGTGCCCCACGCCACCACGTGTGTTGCGATGCGCTACGCCGACGGCGTAGTGATGGCCGGCGACCGTCGGGCCACCGCGGGCAACCTGATCAGCCATCGGTCGATGGAGAAGGTGGTCGAGGCCGATCGGCTGAGCGGGATCGCCATCGCCGGGGCCGCCGGGCCGGCCATGGACATGGTGCGACTGTTCCAACTGCAACTCGAGCACTACGAAAAGGTGGAGGGGACCTCGCTGAGCCTGGAGGGCAAGGCCAACCAACTCTCGTTGATGGTCCGCGGCAATCTGCAGTCGGCGATGATGGGCCTCGCCGTCGTGCCGATCTTCGCCGGGTACGACGAGCGGCGTGGGCGTGGTCGGCTGTGGGACTTCGACGTCACGGGCGGTCGCTACGAGGAGCGCGAGTATGTCGCGACCGGGTCGGGCAGCCTCCACGCGGGGACCGTCGTCAAGCTCGGCTGGCGCCCGCACCTCGCTCGAGATGAGGCACTCGATCTCGCCTGCCGGGCGCTGTGGGAGGCCGCCGACGCGGACTCAGCCACGGGTGGGCCGGACGCGCTGCGTGGTATCTACCCCATCGTCGCCACGATCACCACCGACGGATGGTCCCGGGTGGACGACGCCGAGCTCGCCGCCCGCTACGAGCGTCTCGCGGTCGAGCTGCGGGAGCACGTCCCACGGTGACCGCGTTTGTGCACCTGCGGCCCGTGGGCCGGGTCCCCGCGCACCAACGCGGCGAGCACGGCGGTGGTGCCCGCTCGCAGCAGCGGTCCGCGGGACGAGGGACACAACGTCCCGACCGCCGCGTTTGTGCACCAGCGTCCCGCCCGCCGACATCCATCGCACAAACGCGGAGCTGACCGACCGTGACCATGCCGTTCTACGTCGCGCCGGAGCAGATGATGAAGGACCGGGCGGACTACGCCCGCAAGGGCATCGCTCGGGGGCGGGCGTTGGTCGCCCTGCGCTACGTTGACGGCATCGCCATCGTCGCCGAGAACAGCTCCGAGACGTTGCGCAAGATCAGCGAGATCTACGACCGCATCGCCTTCGCTGGCGTCGGGCGCTACAACGAGTTCGACCAGCTGCGTGTGGCCGGGGTCCGGGCCGCCGACCTCAAGGGCTTCCAGTACAGCCGCGACGACGTCGACGCCCGCAGCCTCGCCAACCAGTACGCCCAGATCCTCGGCCAGATCTTCACCCACGAGCTCAAGCCGCTCGAGGTCGAGATCCTCGTCGCCGAGGTCGGCGTAGAACCCTCCGGCGATCAAATGTTCCACATCCAGTATGACGGCACCGTCTACGACCACAAGGACCGCACGGCCCTCGGTGGCGACGCCGACGCCATCCTCGGACGCCTCAACGAGTCGTTCGCCGACGGCTTCGACGCCGGTGCCGCCGTTCGCGCAGGGACGGCCGCGCTCGCCGGTCCCGATCGAACAATCGACGCCGCCGACCTGGAGGTCGCGCTGCTGGCTCGCGGGAACGGCCGACGGTGCTTCCATCGGCTCGGCGACGATGAGGTCGCGGCGCTGCTCGCCGGGTCCTGAAAGCCCTGGTAGTCCGGCAAGACTTGACACCGCCATCACCCACCCGGCAATGTCCGGGTGAGAATTCGAGACCGGGCGGATCGTTGATGTACCGCAGGTGCCGGCAGGGGTTGCCGTCGTCCGGTCCTCGGACCGGAACAGGGGGACGAGTGCGCGAACACGGGGGTGGCGGCACGAAAAGGCCGCCGGCAGGAGGGCCATGACGATCCTCGATGTCACCGACGTCTCGGTGCGCTTCGGTGGCATCACGGCCCTCGACCGCGCCACCTTCACCGTTGACGAGGGACAGATCTGCGGGCTGATCGGACCGAACGGCGCCGGCAAGACGACGCTGTTCAACGTCATCAGCCGGATCTACGACCCCACGAGCGGCTCGATCATCTTCAACGGCACCGACGTGCTGTCCGTCCGCCCCCACAAGATCTGCGAGCTCGGCATCTACCGCTCGTTCCAGAACCTCGCCCTGTGGCCCGGCATGACCGTGCTCGAGAACGTGATGGTGGGCGCCCATTCACAGACCAATGCCAACTTCGTCACAGCCCCGCTGCGCCTCGGCACCTGGCGCGAGGAGCGCCGCACGGCTGTGAAGTCGTTCGAGCTGCTCCAGGAGCTCGACCTCGCCGACGTTGCCTTCCGTCCGGCCACCGGCATGTCCTTCGGCACGCTCAAGCGAGTCGAGATCGCCCGCGCCCTGGCCGGCAGCCCGAAGATGCTGATGCTCGACGAGCCCGCCGGCGGCCTCACCCACGCCGAGGTCGACGAATTGGCCGACCTCATCAAGAAGCTGCGCGCCGAGTACTCGCTCACGGTGCTCCTCGTCGAGCACCACATGGCGATGGTCATGGGAATCTCCGACACGGTCGTCGTGCTCGACTTCGGCCGAAAGATCGCCGAGGGCACACCGCACGAGGTGGCCAAGAACCCGAAGGTCATCGAGGCGTACCTGGGGGAGCAGTGAGCGAGCGAGTCTTCGAGCGAGCGAACGAGCGTCACGGCGCCGAAGGCTCACTGGTGCACCAGGCACGGGCTTCGGGGGATCTCGCCAAAGGTCGGATGGTGCACCAGTGAGCGCTGACGGGAACGGACGCGATGGTCGAGACACTCTGCTCGAGGTTTCCGGGCTCAAGGCGCGCTACGGGGCGGTCGAGGTCCTGCACGGCGTTGACTTCATGGTCCCGCGCGGCGAGGTGGTCGTCATCCTCGGAGCCAACGGCGCCGGCAAGACGACGACGCTTCGGGCGATCTGCCAGATGGTTACGACGAACGGGTCGATCATCCTCGACGGCACCGACATCGGTGGCAGGTCGACCACCGAGATCGTTCGCCACGGCGTCGCCCACGTGCCCCAGGGACGGGGCACGCTCAACGACCTCTCCGTCGAGGACAACATGCTCGCGGGCGCCTACATCCGGCGCGACGGCGAGATCGGCAGTGACATCGAGAAGTGGTTCGACACGTTCCCCCGCCTGCGCGAACGACGTTCACAGCTGGCGGGCAGCTTGTCGGGCGGCGAGCAGCAGATGCTCGCCGTCGCCCGCGGCTTGATGAGCCGGCCCAAGCTGTTGCTGCTCGACGAGCCGTCGCTCGGCCTCGCTCCGCTCATCGTGCAGGACATCTTCCGCGTGTTCGGCGAGCTGAACGCGGAGCAGGGGACCACCATGCTGGTGGTGGAGCAGAACGCCAACGTCGCCCTCGACCTCGCTCACCACGCCTACGTGCTCGAGGCGGGCGAGACCGTCCTGTCAGGCAACGCCGACGAGCTGCGCCACGACGATGCCGTGCGCAAGGCCTACCTCGGGTACTAGGAGGCGCCTCCATGAGTCGAACCACGACCAGCGGTGCTGGCACCACCGCCAACGATGCCGTCCGGTCGGCGATGGGCGCGCTGACGGCGGTCGGCAAACAGCGCAAGTTCTCGTTCGCCATCGGGATCGTGCTGATCGTGGCGTTCTCCATCTGGGCGATCAACGACGGTGGCTCCGACCTCTTCTTCCAACGCGTGTTCGACGGCCTGAGCAACGGGTTCATCTACTCGGCGATGGCCCTCGCCCTCGTCCTCATCTTCAAGGCCACCGGAGTGGTCAACTTCGCACAGGGCGAGATGGCGATGATGGGCGCGTTCATCACCTACGCCATCGCCAACCGGTTCGACATCCCCGGCGGCGTCGCCGTGGTGATCGGCATGATCCTCTCCGCCTTCGGAGCGGCCGTCATCGAGCGCGTGCTGATCCGTCCCTTCGACCCGTCCAACCACCTCGCCATCGTCATCGTCACCCTGTCGCTGTTCCTGATCCTCAACGCCATCGCCGGCGTCATCTGGGCCTTTGACGGGCGCACCTTTCCGTTTCTCTTTCCGAAGCGAAATGAGAAGTTCAGCCTGCTCGGCGCCGAGATCGAGTACTTCGACCTCTTCACGTGGATCACGATCCTCGCCGCAGTTGTCCTCGTCACCTTGCTCCTCACCAAGAGCAAGATCGGGCTCGCCTTCCGGTCGGTGTCATCGAGCCTCGAGTCGAGCAAGCTGCTCGGCATCCACATCGGACGAACGCTGCAATTCGGCTGGGCGCTCGCCGCCGCCGTGGGCACGCTGGCCGGTTGCCTCGTCGCCAGCCGGACTGCCGGCGGCCTCGATCCGAACTTCATGGGTCGGGTGCTCATTTACTCCTTCGCCGCAGCGACCCTCGGCGGTCTCGACAGCCTCGGCGGCGCCGTCGTTGCCGGCATCATCATCGGCGAGGTGCAGACGATGGGCGGTGGCTACTTCGACGTCATCGGGTCGGAACTGGCCCCGGCGATCGCCCTCGCCGTCATCGTCCTCATCCTGATGGTCAGACCGAACGGCCTGTTCGGCTCGAAGCGGATCGAACGCGTCTGATGGCGCTCGTCACGCTCCGCCAGGGCACGCCCGGCCATCGGGCCTACGTCATCGGCGCGTGGGTGCTCGTCGCCCTCGGGCTGCTCTACATCGTGTTCGCGCACTCATTGCCGGTGACCCTGTTCTCGTTGGACAAAGCCTTCCGCATCACCCAGCTCAACGACGTCGTCGCCTTCGCGGTCGCGATCCTCGGGCTCAACCTGGTGATCGGCTATTCTGGGCAGCTGTCCCTGGGCCAGTCAGCGTTCGTTGGTCTCGGCGCCTACACGACGATCATCCTCGTCGCCGACCACGGCTGGAGCTACTTCGCCACGATCCCCGTCTCCGCGGCGCTGTGCTTCGTCGTCGGCCTCGTGGTCGGCCTGCCGGCGCTGCGGATCCGTGGCCTGTACCTGGCCATCGTCACCCTCGCTGTCGCCTACGTCTTCCCGTCGCTCGTGCTCAAGTTCGAGTCCCTCACCGGCGGCCCGAACGGCAAGAAGCCGCCGCGCGGCACAGCCGAGATGGTGGCCCCGTCGTGGATGCCGTTCGCCGACGACGGGCGCATCGCCACACCGCTGTGGACCTTCTGCGTACTGACGGTGATGGCAATCCTCCTCTTCGTCGGGGCCCGCAACTACATCAAGAGCCGCCCTGGCCGGGCGGTCATCGCGGTGCGCGACAACCAGACCAGCGCCTCGATCAGCGGCGTCAACCTGGCGCTGTACAAGGCGATGGCGTTCGGCGTGAGCGCGGCCTACGGCGGCCTGGCCGGGTCGATGCTGATGATCAACCGCCCATTCGCCTCGGACATCCAGTTCGGGCTGACGCTCGCGATCTTCCTCGTCGTCGGCCTCGTCGCCGGCGGCGCCGGAACGATCTCGGGCGCCGTCCCCGGCGCCCTGATCTACGTGTTCGTGCCCTACTTCGTCGCCCAGTGGACGACCGACCCGTCGGGCATGCCGCCCGGGGTGCGACAGGTCACCAAGCCGTTGTTCGACTGGCTGCAGGGCCGCCCCGGCGCCGACGCCGTGTCCGGCGTGTTCTTCGGGGTCGGGCTGCTGATCCTCGTGTTCCTGCTCCCGGGCGGGTTCATCGCCGGGATGCGCAAGCTGCGGGCACGGTTCGTGCAAGTGGTGCCGCACCCGTCGTGGCTGGCCGACGTCGCCGCTGAGACCGGCCAGAAGGTCCAGATCACAGAGGCAGCCGAGGTCCCGGAGGCCAACGTCCTCTCGTCCTGACCACATCAATTACCAACACAAGGGGGATACCAATGAAGCGACGGACCTGGCGCAAGCCGGTCGCTCTCGCCTGCGCCGCGGCGTTCGTGCTGGCGGCGTGCGGCGACGACGACAACACCTCGGCCACCACGGCGGCACCGGCGACGAGCGGCGGCGGAGCCACCACGACCGAAGGCGGGGCCACGACGACCGAGGGCGCCACCACCACCGAAGGCGGGGCCACCACGACCGAAGGCGGCGCCACCACGACCGCATCGTCGGGAGGCGAGACCGTGGACTACAGCAAGGTCGGACTGATCGACGGCGTCTACCAGCGCGACGACTTCAAGCTCGACCCGAAGGATTGCCCGCAGGACTGGGACCCCAAGCAGGGGATCACCGACGCCGACATCACCTTCTTCTCAAGCATGCCCAAGGCCGGTCCGCTGGCCGGGTTCGGGCTCATCGCCGACGGCATCCAGAGCTACTTCGACTACATCAACACGACGAAGGGCGGGATCGACGGCCGCAAGCTGCACCTCGAGGTCAAGGACGACGCGTACACGCCGGACAAGACCAAGACCAACGTCGACGAGGCGCTCGGCGCCAACAAGTACGCCGGCATGCTGACGATCATCGGCACGCCGAACAACCTCGCCGTGTGGGACGAGCTCAACGACGAGTGCATGCCCCAGCTGCTCAACGGCACCGGGTACCCGGGCTGGGGGGACGTCACCAACCACCCGTGGACGACCGGCATGCAGCTCGACTACGCCTCGGAGGCCGGCCTGTGGGCGGAGTGGCTGAAGAAGGAGCACCCCGAGGTCACGAAGGTGGCGGCACTGGCATTCAACAGCGACTACGGCAAGTCCTACGTCGACGGGTTCGCCAACTCGATCAAAGGCGGCTCGATCCAGGTCGTCGATCAGGAGTTCCACGAGCCAACGGCTCCTGACCTGAAGAACCAGTTCACGACGATGGCCGCCTCGGGCGCCGACGTGCTGCTGATCGAGACGTCAGGCTCGTACTGCACGCAGGCGATGGCCGAGGCCGAGAAGAACACGACATGGAATCCGATCGTCATCATGTCGTTCACGTGCGGCTCGCTGAGCCAGTTCTTCCAGCCGCTGATCGACCAGGGCCTCACCGGCGCCGATACCCGGGTCATGCAGTACGCCAAGGACGTCAACGACGAGGCGTGGGCCGATGATCCCGAGGTCAAGTTGTTCCACGAGACGGCCAAGGCCCAGGGTCTCGATGACAAGCAGACGACCTACGCCACGGGCTGGCTGTTCGCCTTGTACATGGTCAACATCCTCGAAGAGGCGTCCAAGTACCAGGGTGGCCTCGACCGGGGCAACATCGCCCTCGCCGCCCGGTTCATCGACTACCAGAACCCGTTGGTCTTCGACATCAGGCAGCAGACCAACGGGTTCAAGGACGCCTACCTCAACGAAGGCGGCCGGATGGCGAAGTACACGGTCACCGATCCGAAGGCCCTCGGTACGTTCGAGCCCGACGGCGACCTCGTCGACAACAACGGCAAGATCGGCAACTTCGAGGACTTCCAGAAGGCGGCCGGCGGCTGATCCCACGTACGCGGGTGGGGATCAGCGTCCCCACCCGCGTTCGCGCAACCATTGACGGCCTACGCTCCGGTCGGTGGCTGCGATCGACCTGAACAGCGACCTCGGAGAGTCGTTCGGCGTTTGGCGTCTCGGCGACGACGAGGCGATGCTCGAGCTCGTCACCAGCGCCAACGTGGCGTGCGGCTTCCACGCCGGCGATCCCTCCACCCTGCGCGCCGTCTGTCACGCCGCGGCCCACAACGGCGTGGCGATCGGCGCTCAGGTGTCGTATCCGGACCTGTTGGGGTTCGGCCGGCGCTTCGTCGACATGGACCCCGGCGAGCTGCGCGACGCCGTGCTCTACCAACTCGGGGCGCTCGATGCCTTCGCCCAGGTTGCCGGCGCCGAGGTGGCGTACCTCAAGCCGCACGGCGCGCTGTACCACGCGACGATCGACCGAGCCGCCCAGGCCGACGCGGTGGTCGCCGCGGCGGCGGAGTACGACCCGTCGCTGGCCGTGCTCGGCGCCCCCGGATCGTGTCTGTTGCGGGCCGCCGACGACGCCGGGCTGGAGCCGGTGGTCGAGGCCTTCGCCGACCGGGCCTACTTGCGCGATGGCCGGCTGGTGCCGCGCTCCGAGCCCGATGCAGTCGTGCTCGACCCGGCGGAGGTCGCCGCGCGCGCGTTGCGTTTGGCCACTGACCACGAGGTGGTGTCCGTCGACGGAACAATCGTGAAGTTCGCGGTGCGCTCGCTGTGCGTGAGTGGCGACTCGCCCGCAGCCGTGCAGCTCGCCCGTGCGGTCCGCGATGCGCTCGATGACGCTGGGGTGGGCGTTGCGGCCTTCGCCAGTTGATCTCGACCTGAAGGCGACCGTTGAGGGTCGACCGTCCGGTGGGCGATCGGATCGGGGATGGCAGTTCTGGATCGATCGCGGGGGAACGTTCACGGACATCGTCGCCCGGGCGCCTGACGGGACCCTCGTCACCGACAAGCTGCTGTCGGACAACCCTGCCCAGTATCCCGACGCGGCGGTGGCGGGCATCAGGCGGCTGCTCGGCGTCGCCGCCGGGGAGCCGATCGCGGCCGGATGCATCGAGCAGATCCGCATGGGCACCACCGTGGCCACCAACGCGCTGTTGGAGCGAAAGGGCGAACGCACGGCGCTGGTCATCACCAAGGGCTTCGGGGACGCGCTGCGGATCGGGTACCAGAACCGCCCGCGCATCTTCGCCCGCCACATCGTCCTGCCCGAGCTGCTCCACGAGCGGGTCATCGAGGCGGACGAGCGAGTGCAGGTCGACGGGACGGTGCTGCGGCCGCTCGACACCGCGGCGCTGACCGGCGAGCTGCGGCGCGCCCACGACGACGGCATCGACGCGGTCGCCGTCGTCGGCATGCACGGGCACGTGAAACCTGCCCACGAGGTGGCCATCGCCGAGCTTGCCCGTCGCGCGGGCTTCACCCAAGTGTCGGTGTCGAGCGAGGTCAGCCCGCTGATGAAGGTGGTCTCCCGCGGCGACACGACCGTCGTCGACGCCTACCTCTCCCCGGTGCTGCGGAGATACGTCGACTCCGTCGCCGGTGAACTGCCGGGCACACGGGTGATGTTCATGCAATCCAACGGCGGGCTCGCCGACGCCGGGCGCTTCCGCGGCAAGGACGCGATCCTGTCCGGCCCGGCCGGCGGCATCGTCGGGATGGTCCGCTCGGCCCAGCTGGCGGGGTTCGAGCAGGTCATCGGCTTCGACATGGGCGGTACCTCGACCGATGTGTCGCACTTCGCCGGCGAGTACGAGCGGGCGTTCAACACGACGGTCGCAGGTGTCCGCCTGCGGGCACCGATGCTGGCGATCCACACCGTCGCCGCCGGCGGCGGCTCGGTCCTCCACTTCGACGCCAGCAGGTACCGCGTGGGACCCGACTCGGCTGGGGCCGCTCCCGGTCCGGCCTGCTACCGGGCCGGCGGACCGCTCACCGTGACCGACGCCAACGTCATGCTCGGGCGCATTCAACCCGACCACTTCCCGCGCCTGTTCGGTCCTGCCGGTGACCAGCCCATCGACGTCGACGTGGTGCGTCGCCGGTTCGCCGAGCTGGCCGCCGATGTTCGGGCGGCGACCGGAGACGACCGCACGCCCGAGCAGGTCGCCGAGGGATACCTCCAGATCGCCGTGGCCAACATGGCGAACGCGGTGAAGCGGATCTCGGTGGAAAAGGGCCACGACGTCACCGGCCACGCCCTCGTCTCGTTCGGGGGAGCCGGCGGCCAGCATGCCTGCGCGGTGGCCGACTCGCTCGGCATCCGCACGGTGGTCGTTCCCCCGATGGCCGGCGTCCTGTCCGCCCTCGGCATTGGACTTGCGGACACGACGGTCATGCGTGAGCAGTCGATCGAGGCGCCCCTCGAACTCGGGACGATGGGCCGCGTCCACGAGGTCGCCGCCGAGCTGGAGGCGACGGCGCGGGCGGCACTGGCGGCCGACGGCCTGCCCGCCGACCGGACACAGGTCGTCACCCGCCTGCACCTGCGCTACGACGGCACCGACAACGCGCTGGCCGTCGAGCTGGGCTCCGAGGAGTCGATGGCGGCGGCGTTCGAGGCCAGCTACCGCAAGACCTACTCGTTCCGTCTCGATCGTCGCCTGATCGTCGAAGCGGTGTCGGTGGAGGCCACGGGCCTGACGGAGCAGCTCGAGCTGGTAGCTCTCAGCGAGCCCACGCCCGCCGCGCCGGCGTCCGAGACGGTGCGACTGTGGTCGGCGGGGGCGTGGCGGGACGCCCCCTTGTGGGACCGCGAGCGGATGGCTGCGGGCGTCACGGTCGCCGGGCCGGCGATCGTCGCCGAGGCCAACGCCACGACCGTCGTCGACGACGGGTGGCAGGCGCGGATGACGGCGACCGGCCATTTGCTCGTGGATCGTGTCCGGTCCCGTGCCGAGGCCGAGGTCGCCACCGCTGTCGACCCGGTCATGCTGGAGATCTTCAACAACCTGTTCATGTCGATCGCCGAGCAGATGGGCGCGGCGCTGGAGTCGACGGCGCAGTCGGTGAACATCCGCGAGCGCCTTGACTTCTCGTGCGCGCTGTTCGACCCGGCCGGGAACCTGATCGCCAACGCCCCCCACATCCCCGTCCATCTCGGATCGATGGGCACCAGCGTGAAGGAGGTCGTGCACCGCCGCGGCGGGGCGATCAAACCGGGTGACGTCTACGCCGTCAACGACCCCTACCACGGCGGCACCCATCTCCCCGACATCACCGTGATCATGCCGGTGTTCGGGTCCGGCGAGGCCGCCGAGCGGATCCTGTTCTTCGTCGCCTCGCGCGGCCACCATGCCGAGGTCGGCGGGATCACCCCCGGATCGATGCCGGCGGCCAGCCGTGACATCCACGAGGAGGGGGTGCTGTTCGACAACTGGCTGCTCGTCGAGGACGGCCGCTTCCGCGAGGAGGAGACCCGCCGACTGCTGACCGGCGCGCCGTATCCATCGCGTGATCCCGACACCAACCTCGGCGACCTGCGGGCCCAGGTCGCCGCCAACACCAGGGGCGCCGAGGAGCTGGCCAAGATCATCCACCACTTCGGCCTCGAGGTCGTCCTCGCCTACATGGGCCACGTCCAGGACAACGCCGAGGAGTCGGTGCGCCGGGTCATCGACGCCCTCGACGACGGTGCCTACCGCTACGAGATGGATTCAGGCGCGGTGATCGCCGTCCACGTCATGGTCGACCGGCAGCGGCGGGCGGCGACAATCGACTTCACCGGCACGTCCCCGCAGCTCGCCACCAACTTCAACGCGCCGTCCTCGGTCGTGACAGCGGCCGTGCTGTACGTGTTCCGGACCCTGGTCGCGTCCGATATCCCGCTCAACGACGGCTGCCTGCGCCCGCTGCGGCTCGTCATCCCGAAGGGATCGATGCTCGCCCCGCAGTACCCGGCACCGGTGGTCGCCGGCAACGTCGAGACGTCGCAGGCGATCACCGGAGCCCTCTACGCCGCGCTCGGCGTGCAGGCCGAGGGGTCGGGAACGATGAACAACGTGACGTTCGGCAACCAGCGCCACCAGTACTACGAGACCGTCGCATCGGGCTCGGGGGCGGGGAACGGGTTCTGCGGGACCTCGGTCGTGCAGACCCACATGACGAACTCGCGACTCACCGACCCCGAAGTGCTCGAATGGCGGTTCCCGGTGCTGGTCGAGGAGTTCTCCATCCGCCACGGCAGTGGCGGCGCCGGCCGCTGGCGGGGCGGCGACGGTGCGGTGCGGCGGATCCAGTTCCTCGAGCCGATGACGGTGAGCACGCTGTGCGGGCACCGTCGCGTCGCGCCCTATGGGATGGCGGGCGGGCAGCCGGGCGGGCTGGGCGGGCACTTCCTCGAGCGGGCGGATGGCAGCATCGTGCAGATGGCCGGCGCCGACTCCGTCGAGGCCGCCGCGGGTGATGTGCTCGTTGTCCTCACCCCTGGCGGTGGGGGCTACGGCCCGGCGTAGGTCGTGCGCTGTAAACAGCCGAGCGCCGCGTTTGTTCGCCACCGCACGGCGACCCGATCGCCGACGTACAAACGCAGATGGCGGGAACTACTGCGACGACGTGAGCGGATCACACCTGTAGATTCGCCCCATGGAGAGGCGGATCTACGGCCTCGAGAACGAGTACGGCGTGACGTGCACGTTGCGGGGTCAGCGCCGGCTCAGCCCCGACGAGGTCGCCCGCTACCTGTTCCGCCGGGTCGTCTCCTGGGGCCGCAGCTCCAACGTGTTCCTGCAGAACGGTGCCCGGCTCTACCTCGACGTCGGGTCCCACCCTGAGTACGCCACCCCGGAGTGCGACTCCTTGTACGAGCTCGTCGTGCACGACAAGGCGGGGGAGCGGATCCTCGAGAGTCTCGTCGAGTCGGCCGAGCAGCGCCTCGCCGAGGAGTCGATCCGCGGCACCATCTACCTGTTCAAGAACAACACCGACTCCGCCGGTAACAGCTATGGCTGCCACGAGAACTATCTCACCAGCCGCCACGACGATCTCGGCCATTACGCCGAGGTGCTGATCCCGTTCCTTGTCAGCCGCCAGATCTACGCCGGCGCCGGCAAGGTCCTGCACACCGCCCGCGGCGCCACCTACTCGATCGCCCAGCGTGCCGAGCACATCTGGGAGGGCGTCAGCTCGGCGACCACGCGCAGCCGCCCGATCATCAACACCCGTGACGAGCCCCACGCCGACGCCGAGCGCTTCCGCCGCCTCCATGTCATCGTCGGGGACTCGAACATGTCCGAGTACACGACCTTCCTCAAGGTCGGCGCGGCGGCGTGCATGCTGCGGATGCTGGAGGATCGCAGCGTCGTGCTGCGTGACATGACGCTGGAGAACCCGATTCGGGCGATTCGTGAGATCAGCCACGACCCGACGTGCCGGCGCACGGTCCGCCTCGGCAACGGTCGCGAGGTCAGCGCCCTCGACATCCAGCGCGAGTACCTCGACCGGGCCCTGCGCTACTCCGAGACCAAGGGCTTCCCTCCGCTCGAGCAGCGAGCGCTCGAGATGTGGGAGCACTGCGTGACCACGATCGAGAACGACCCGCTCAAGCTCGACCGTGAGGTCGACTGGGTGATCAAGCTGAAGCTGCTGGAGGCGTTCCGCGAGCGCCACGGCCTGGCCCTCGGCCATCCCCGGGTGCAGCTGCTCGATCTGCAGTACCACGACGTCTCCCGCGGCCGCAGTCCGTTCTACAAGCTGCAGGACCGCAACCTCGTCGAGCGGCTGTGCACGGACGTCGACATCGACACCGCCACTGACGTCCCGCCCCAGACCACCCGAGCTCGACTCCGCGGCGAGTTCGTGCGCCGGGCCAAGGAGCGCAAACGGGACTACACCGTCGATTGGGTCCACCTCAAGCTGAACGACCAGGCCCAGCGCACCGTGCTGTGCAAGGACCCGTTCAAGAGCCGCGACGAGCGCGTCGAGAAGCTGATCGAGTCACTGTGAGCGAGGCAGCGGAGCGGCCGTCACCGCGTGACGGCGTGCTGGAGGACGGCGTGATCGAGACGGGCGAGGACGGGGTGGTGGACGGGAGCGACGACGAGCTGGAACCGCCCCCGACTCCCGACCCGGCCGCCCGCCGCCGCCGGGCCCTGGTCGATTGGGTCATCGTCATCGGCGTCGCCCTGCTGGTGGCGTTCCTGGTGCGCACGTTCGTGCTCGCCCACTTCGTCGTCGATGGGACCTCGATGGCGACGACGCTCCACGACGGCGACCGTGTCTTCGTCAACAAGCTGTCCTACCGCCTCCACGATCCGAGGCGGGGCGATGTGGTCGTACTCCACGAGATCAATGGCACGACCGACCGCGATCTCATCAAGCGGGTGATCGCGCTTCCCGGCGAGACGATCGAGATGCGCAACTGCGACGTGACGATCGACGGCAATCACCTCGATGAGCCGTACCTCGATCCGCGGATCGTCACGCCTGGCAACTGCGGCGGGGACCTCCAACCGACGCACGTTCCGAACGATCACGTGTTCGTGATGGGTGACAACCGCGCCGGCTCGCTCGACAGCCGCAACCTCGGCCCGATCGCCGACAAGGACCTCGTCGGCAGAGCGTTCGTCGTGTTCTGGCCGAAGTCCGACTGGCAGTGGCTGTAGCGCGTTCGCGCAACAACGACCGCTCCGCCGGTCGCGGTTGATCAAACACGACCCAGCTCGGCCACGAAGGCGTCGACCATCGTGTCGACGTGGTCGCTGAAGACACCGTCGAGACCCATCCGCAGCGCCGGGCGCAGGACGTGCTCGAACTGCATGTCCCACCCGAAGCACACACGCTCGAAGCGGTGGAACAGGGCGGTCAATCCGCCGGTCCAGTCGGTGTGGTGCAGGTTGATTCCATCAATGTTGAGCGCCGACAGATTCGCCGCCCGCCGCTCCGGCCCCTCGCGCAGCCGTGACAGCCGCGTCGAGTTGACCAGCCTGACGTCACCGTCAACTTGGCGAAGCCGAGCCAGCAGCTCGACGTCGGGCTCGCACAGCCACAGGCGGGGCAGCATGTCGGGTGCGCTGTGGCGGATCATGGCGATCACGGCCCCCGCCGCCCGAACGTCCTTGAGATCGAGCGCGAGGTGGTAGTCGGTGCCGCAGCGCTCCAGCAGATCGGTGAGCGTGGGAATGTGCGCCGGCAGCTCGTCGCGCCGGAGCTGGTTGAGCAAACGCCGCCGCCGCCCGACCCGCACCACCCCGTCGTGGTCGAGCACCGGCACCCCGTCGCTCGTCAGCCACACGTCGCTCTCCAGGCCGGTGGCGCCGAGACGCAGGCCGAGGGCGAACGCGTCCAGCGTGTTCTCCCTGGCGTGAGCGCGGGCGCCGCGATGGGCGAACGCGATCGGCCTCTCCAGGAGCGACGGGAGCCGCTGCTGCACGACGGCCGATGATGGCAGGACCGTAGACTGCCCGCGTGTTCAACCTGTCGGGCA
Source organism: uncultured Acidimicrobiia bacterium (assembly GCA_963841465.1). Lineage (GTDB taxonomy): Bacteria > Actinomycetota > Acidimicrobiia > Acidimicrobiales > Ilumatobacteraceae > JALZMG01. Next base: position 234,066 of record CAWJCQ010000004.1, read on the forward strand.
CCGAGATCATCGTGATCTTGCTGCTGGCACTGGTCGTCCTGGGCCCGGAGAAGCTGCCCGAGGCGTTGCGTCGCGCCGGGCGAACGTACGCCGAGTTGAAGAAGATGGGCAACAGCTTCCAATCGGAGATGCGCAGCGTCCTCGACGAGCCGATGAAGGAGATGCGCGACACCGCCGACCTGTTGCGCAAGGCGGTCGACGTCACCGTCACCACGGCGACCACGGACACCCGCACGACCACGCCGGCGGTCGACGGCGATCCGGCGCCCGTGGCAGCCACGAACACGGTGCCGATGGATGCTGCGTCCGCCGCCCTCGACCCCGAGGACGACGTGATCAACCGCACGCTCAGCGGCGAGTCGTGAGCGACGTCAGCGTCGGCATCAGCCCCGACGCGTCATGAGCCCGTCGCTCCGGCGCCGCGACAGGCGGCCGAAGGTGACGTCGCCGGACGACGTGATGACCCTCACCGAGCACCTCGGTGAGCTGCGCGTCCGGATCATCCGCTGTGCGCTGGCGATCACGATCGCCGCCATCGTCGTGCTGGCGTTCTACAACCAGGTGCTCGACTTCCTCACCCAGCCATACGTCGACCTCTGCAAACGGCATGACCCGAGCTTCTGTGGGTTCGACGCCAACGCCGGGACCGGCAACACGCTGTACATCTTCGATCCGTTGGACGGCCTCGCCACTCGCCTGCGCGTCGCCAGCTATGGCGGGCTGATCCTGGCGATGCCCGTCGTGCTGTGGGAGATCTGGCGGTTCATCGTCCCCGCGCTGCACGCCAAGGAGAAGCGCCTCGCCATCCCGTTCATCGTCTCCTCGGTGCTCCTGTTCCTCCTCGGTTGTGTGCTCGCCTACTTCACGCTCGGCCCGGCGATCGAGTTCCTCATCAACTGGAGCGGCGCCGGAGTCGGTGCCCTGTTCCAGGTCAGCAAGTACATCCGCCTGGTCGGGCTGATGGCCGCCGCCTTCGGGCTCGGCTTCCAGTTTCCCGTGCTGCTCGTGTTCTTGATGCTCGCCGGGGTGATCACGCCGCAGCAGCTGATCAAGCAGTGGCGATACGCGCTGATCATCATCGTGTTCGTGGCCGCTGTGATCACGCCGTCCGGTGACCCGATCTCGCTGTTCGCGCTGGCGATCCCGATGACGATGCTGTACTTCATCTCCTACTTCATCGGGCTGTTCCTCCAGCGCCGGAAGCGCCGCAAGGAGGCGCTCGCCTGAGAGACTGTGTCGTGGCCGCCGACGCCGATCTGCGGGCCGAGATCGTGGCCGGCTATCCCTTCCCGCTCGACCACTTCCAGGTCGAGGCCCTCGACGCCCTCGACGCCGGGCACCACGTCGTGGTCGCCGCGCCGACCGGCAGCGGCAAGACGGTCGTCGCCGAGTACGGCATCGAGGTCACCCGCCGGGCCGGGAGGCGAGCGTTCTACACGGCGCCGCTGAAGGCGCTGTCGAACCAGAAGTTCCGCGACCTGCGCGACCGCTACGGCGCCGGCAACGTCGGGCTGCTCACCGGCGACAACGCCATCGACGGCGACGCCCCCGTCGTCGTGATGACGACCGAGGTCCTGCGCAACATGATCTACGCCGGCTCGGCGCAGCTCGACGACCTCGGGCTGGTCGTGCTCGACGAGGTCCACTTCCTGCAGGACGCCTACCGCGGGCCGGTGTGGGAGGAGGTGATCGTGCACCTCCCCGGCCACGTGCGACTGGTGTGCCTGTCGGCGACGGTGAGCAACACCACCGAGCTGGCGGCGTGGATCCAGACCGTGCGCGGGCCGACGACGCCGGTGGTCGAGCTGCGACGGCCGGTGCACCTCCACGACCGCTACCTGGTCGGCGACCGGACCAACGACCGCCTGCACTTCCTCGAGACGTTCGAGGCCGGGCGGCCCAACCCGGAGGCCCAGCGCCTCGACGCATCCGCCGTGCGCGGCGGGCGCGGCCGTCGCTACGACCGTCCGCCTCGGGACAGCGGGCGACGGGTGCTGTACACGCCGGGGCGGGCCGAGACCGTCGACCTCCTCGACCGGCGCCGGCTGCTTCCGGCGATCGTGTTCATCTTCAGCCGCAACCAGTGCGACGAAGCCGCCCGATCGTGCCTCGCTGCCGGCCTCCGCCTGACCGACGGCGCCGAGCGCGAGCGCATCCGCGAGATCGTGGCCGCCCGCCTCGACGGGATCGCCGACGACGATCTCGAGGTGCTCGGCTACGGGCAGTTCATCGCCCAGCTCGACGCCGGAATCGCCGCCCACCACGCCGGGATGGTGCCGGCGTTCAAAGAGGCCGTCGAGGCGTGCTTCGTGGAGGCGCTGATCAAGGTCGTCTTCGCCACCGAGACGCTGGCGGTTGGCATCAACGTGCCGGCGCGCACCGTCGTCATCGAGAAGCTGAGCAAGTTCACCGGAGACCACCACGACATGCTGACCGCCGGCGAGTACACCCAGCTCACCGGGCGGGCGGGGCGGCGGGGGATCGACGAGGAGGGCCATGCCGTCGTGCTGTGGAGCCCGTTCGTGCCGTTCGAGCACGTCGCCGCACTGGCCGCCAGCCGCACGTTCCACCTCCGTTCGGCGTTCCGCCCGACCTACAACATGGCCGCCAACCTCGTCGGCACCTACTCCGACGAGCAGGCTCACCACCTCCTGAACCTTTCGTTCGCGCAGTACCAGTCGGACCGCGACGTGGTGCGCCTCGAGGCCCGGTTGGAGCGAGTGCGCGGTCACCTCGTGACGGCGCGCGCAGCGGCGCAGAGCCCGTACGGCGACATCTGGGACTATCGCCGCGCCGTCGACGAGATGCGCGCGCGGCGGCGCGGCCGCGAGGACCTGATCGCCGTCGGCCTCGCCCGGCTGCGGCCGGGCGATGTCGTCCACGCCTCCAAGGGCCGGTACAGCGGCCCGGTCGCCGTGGTCGCCAGCGCCCATCGCAAGGGGGGGATGCGCCTGACGACGGTGACCCCGCGCAGCGACCTGCTGCTGTTGACGGCGGACGATTTCGCCGACGTCCCGCGTTCGCTCGGCACCATCCGCCTGCCGACCGTGCTCAGCTCGAACCGGGCCGAGTACCGGCGTGAGGTGGCGCGGGCGCTGGCCGGCGCCAAGCTGCGCACGGTCGTCGCTCGGGGCCGGGGTGCGCTGGCCGACGGGCGCCACGCCGTCGAGTCCGATCCTGATCTGGACCAGCGAATGAGGGCGGCCGGCCAGGCCGAGCGGTTCGAGCGCGAGGTGGCCGACCTCGGGGCTCGGGTGGAAGGGCACGGTCAATCGCTGGCCCGTGAGTTCGACCACGTGCTCGACGTGCTCGACCGGCGTGGCTACGTCGACGCCCGGGCGTGGGCGCTGACCGACCGTGGCCTCGCCCTCTCGCGGCTGTTCCACGAATCCGACCTGCTCGTCGCCGAGTGCGTGCTCGGCGGCGTGTTCGACGGCCTCGACACGGCTTCGTTCGCCGGCTTGCTGTCAGTGTTCGTGTACGAGCACCGCAGCCCCGAACCTGCGCCGCCGCCGTGGTTCCCGCCGGGTGCGGTCAGGGAGCGGTGGCGGCGGATCGAGGCCACCAGCGAGGACCTCGCCGCCGACGAACGCTCGCTGGGCCTCGCCGAGCACCGTCCCCCGGACCCCGGATTCGTCGCCGCCGCTCACGCGTGGGTGGCGGGGGAGGGGCTGGCCGAGGTCGTTGCCGAGGAGGAACTCACCGGCGGTGACTTCGTGCGAACGGTGAAGCAGCTCGTCGACCTCGCCCGCCAAGTGGCGCTGGTCGCACCCGATCCCGAGACCAGGGAGCGGGCGCGGGAGTCGGCTGGGCGGGCCTACCGCGGCGTTGTCGCCGACAGCGTGGTGGCCGAGCTCCCCGCATGACGATCCCGGCATGACGATCCCCGCATGACCGTCCGCCGAGGAGAGGCCTGGGGCGAGCCGGTCGCATCGCCCACCGACCTGGTCGAGGTGACGAGCGATGCCGACGCGGCCGGGTCGGTGGTGGCCGGGCGAGCCGTGCGTTTGTGCGGCGGTGATCTGTGGACGACGCTGGGCGCACAAACGCGAGGGGCAACCGTGATGCGGTTCCCGGTGGACCTGGTCCACGTCGAGGCGGACGGGCGCTCGTTCGTGGCGATCGCCCACGTCGTCGCCCGCCGAACGTGGTGGCGGGGGCCGATCGTCGCCGTGATGAACACCGACCACCTCGGCCGCTGGGACGTCGCCCCCCGTGCCCACCCCAACGACGGTCGCGCCGACGTCGTCGAGGTCGATCGGGCGATGGGCGTCCGGGCGCGGTGGCAAGCGTGGCGGCGTTTGTCCACTGGCACCCACCTGCCCCACCCGTTGCTGCACAATCGCCGCATCACCGCCGAGAGCTGGACGTTCGAGCGCCCGCTGCGGCTGTGGGTGGATGGGGTCGCGCGGGGGCCCGTCCGCTCGCTGCGCCTCACCGTCGAGCCGGACGGGGCGACGGTGCACACCTGACCCTGTCCGGTCGCCGACACGCCGAACCCGCAGCGCAGGACCTCGCGTTTGTGCAGCCGGCGCCGGCTGGGCGGCGCCCGGCGCACAAACGCGGAAGAACCCCAGGTGGCCGGCGATCCCCGGACAGCCTGACCCCCCGCTCCTAGAGTGCAGCGCCGTGACCGCCTACGTGCCGGAGGAGTTCGCCCCGGACCAGGCCGACGTGCTGCGCCGCTACTTCACCAACCTCGACGGGCCGGTGTTCGCCCTCGTCAACCTGCCCGAGGTCGTCAAAGGTGCCCTGTTTGCCCGCTACAGCCGCAGCGCCAAGAGCCTGCGACGACTGTTCCTCGACGAGTTCGTCGGCGACCTCGACATCTCCGGCGACCACTCTGTCGACGCCACCATCGGCGTCGAGCGGGCCGAGGCGCTCTACGAGAAGGTGTTCGTCGAGTACGGCGACGACTCCGTCGCCCAGCTCGGCGGCGTCCACCTCGCCTGCGAGCAGGCATCCAACGTGCTGACCAAGGTGCTCGAGTGGGGTCGCCTGGCGAGCTACCTCGAGCAGAGCACCCGCTACATCGCCTACGACACCCGCCTCGGCGGCCGCTACCGCTTCTACCGCGACCCGGCCGTGCTGGCGAGCCGCCTCGGCACTCGCTATGTGGGCGACATGGATCGCCTGTTCGACGCCTACAGCCACGTGCTCGGCGCGGTCACCGACCACGTCCGGGCGACCGTGGAGCGGCATCCCGACGACAGCGACTTCGTCTTCCGCCAGGCGACCAGGGCCCGGGCCCTCGACGCCACACGCGGGATGCTGCCGGCGGCGGCGCTGTCCAACGTCGGCATCTACGCCAGCGGCCAAGCGTTCGAGTCGCTCCTGCTGCGGCTGCGTGCCCACCCGCTCCCCGAGGCCCGCGACTACGGCGAGTTGATGCTCCACGAGCTGCGCAAGGTGATCCCCAGCTTCCTGCGCCGGGTCGACGTCGCCGAGCGCGGCGGGCGCTGGAGCACCTACCTCGAGACGACCCGCCAGCGCACCGCCGAGCTCGTCGAGTCGCTGTTCGCCGCCGAGACCGCGGCACCGGCCGACACCGTCACGCTGGTCGACTGGGATCCGGACGCCGAGCACAAGCTGCTCGCCGCGATCTGCTATCCGCACTCCCACCTCCCCGAGCGCCAGCTGCTCGACAACGTGGCCCGCCTCGGCGCCGCCGAGCGCCTGGCGCTGGTGCGCGCCTATGTCGGCGAGCGGGAGAATCGGCGGCACAAGCCGGGCCGGGCGTTCGAGCGCATCGACTACCGCTTCGACGTGCTCTCCGACTACGGCGCGTTCCGCGACCTCCAGCGCCATCGCCTCTTGACCATCGAGTGGCAGCCGCTCACGCCGCACCACGGCTACGTCCGCCCCGAGCTCGTCGACGAGGCCGGCCAGGCCGGCGCCTTCGACGAGGCCATGCACCGCTCGGCCCGCCTGTACGAGGCGCTGCACGGCGACTTCCCGGCGCAGGCGGCGTACGCGGTGGCGATGGCCTATCGCGTGCGCTACGTGATGCAGTTCAACGCCCGCGAGGCGATCCACCTCCTCGAGCTGCGCTCGGGCGCCCAGGGCCATCCCGCCTACCGGCACATCGCCCTGGAGATGCATCGCCTGATCGCCGAGCAGGCCGGACACAGCGCCGTCGCCCAGGCGATGACCCACCTCACCACCGACGCGCCGCAGCTGGCACGGCTGGAGGCGGAGCGGCAGGCCGAGGCCCGCCGCTCGAGCTGACACGCGAATTGTGACGGTTGTCACGAAACGCGTAGCGGGCCGTTTGGGCACCGACGCCTAGGCTCCGCCCGCGAACCTGCCCGGTGGGTGGGCCGCCGACGACGAGAGACGACGATCGGGGCGAGAGCGCAGATGGCAGTTGACGACGACGACGAGATCACGCCCGACCAGCCGGAGGATCTCGTCGACGAGGAGGAAGAAGACGTCGACGGGCTCGACGAAGAGCCGGACGTGGACGAGCTCGCCGACGAGGACGAGGAGTTCGGTCTCGCGGAGGACGAGGACGACGACACCGAGGAGGTCGTCGACGAGGACGAGGACGAGGACGACACCGACGAAGCTGCGACGACGCGCACCAAGCGTCGTGTCGGCGAGGAGGAGGAGGACGAGGACGACGAGCTGCTGTCGCCCGACGACGTCGAAGCGGACCTCGATCGGATCCTCAAGGACCGTCTCGTCACCGCCGACGACGAGGACGAGGACGAGGACGAGGAGGAGCCCGACGATCGCACCGACACCGGCGACCGGCTGCAGCCGAAGCGGGCCGACGAGCAGCTGTGCCCAACCTGCTTCCTGCTCGTGCGCTCCACCGCCCCGGGATGTCCCGTCGGCGACGACGCCTGCCCGATCTTCGGCTGACCCGACGGGGCAAAGATGGCGACGACCGACGACCCGATCCGGGCCGACGTCGAGCGGGTGCTCACGGCGATCGTCGGCACCGCCTTCGCCCTGCCGTTCGCGGTCGCCACGTTCGTGCCCCGCTGCATGCTGCGCCAGGCGGCCGCGATCCGCAGGAGGTTCACCGAGCCGGCGCGCGTTGCCCGCTCGCTGCTCGATCTGGTCGGCGCCGGTGGGGCCGCCGCCACGGACCGGACGGATGAGCGATCGGCCCGTCAGCGTGCCGCCGCGCCGACCCGGGAGGTGACCGAGCACCTCCCGATCGACGAGTACGAGAGCTTGGCGGCAAGCCAGGTGGTCGCCCGGCTGCCGACGCTCACCGACGACGAGCTCGCCGCGGTGCGCTCGTTCGAGGCCGCGCATCGCGGCCGGCGCACGATCCTCGGCCGGATCGACCAGCTGCTCGGCTGATGGACCCGATCGTGCGGCGGGCGGCGCCCGGCGACGCCGGCCCGCTCGCCGTGTTGGAGGTCGAGGCCCGGACTGCGCTCGTCGACGCTCGCGGCGGGACCCGCTGGCTCGACGAGCACCCGCCGGTCGGCGAGCGCTGGCCGGCGACGATCGCTGCGGGCGACGTCTTCGTCGCCGTATTCGATGTCGGCGAAGCGCCGGGCCTGGTCGTCGGGTACCTCGTGCTCGTCGTCGACCTCCCGGTCGCGCGCGTCGACCAGGTCTACGTGACCCCCGAGGCACGCGAGCTCGGCTTCGGCGACACCCTGTTGGAGAAGGCCACGGAGGCAGCGATCGCGGCCGGGGCGAGCCTGCTCGAAGGCACCGCCCTGCCGGGTGACCGGGAGACCAAGAACCTCTACGAGCGGGCCGGGATCACCGCCCGCCTGATCACAGTCTCGCGGTCGTTGCGCTGACGGTCATCGACCGCTCCACTGCGGGGCTCGCTTCTCGATGAAGGCGGTGAGTCCCTCCTTGAGATCCTCCGACCGCATCACCACCGACATCGCCTTGTCGGTCATCGCCTTCAGCGTCTCGTCGTCCTCGGACGCCGCGGCGCGCACGACGGCGCGGCTCTCCCACACCGCGATCGGCGCGCAGAGGCAGACCTGGTCGGCGAGGCGGCGGGCCTCGGCGACGGCCTCGCTGGGCGCCACCAGCCGCGAGACCAACCCCAGCTCGTAGGCGCGCTCGGCCGGGATCGGCTCACCCGTGAGGATCGCCTCCATCGCCGCCGCCTGGCCAATCGCTCGGGGCAGGCGGAACAGCCCGCCGGCGCCAGGCACCAGGTTGCGCTTCACCTCGGCGAGGCCGAACGCGGATCGGGTCGTGGCGACGACGAGGTCGGCGGCGAGCACGATCTCACAGCCGCCGGCGGTGGCCAGTCCGTCGACGGCGGCGATCACCGGCTTGCGCCGCTCGCGGTAGACGAACCCGGCGAAGCCGCCCCGCTCGGTGTTCAGTCCGGTGTCACCGGCGTTGATCGCCTTCAGGTCGGCACCGGCCGAGAACACCGGACGGTCCTGTCCGTCGTGGTTGGCGGCGAGGATCGCGACCCACACCTCGTCGTCGGCCTCGAGCCGGTCGATCGCCGCCTCCAGGCCGTTGGCCAGCTCCGAGTTGACGGCATTGCGCGCCTCGGGTCGGTTGAGGGTGATCAGGGCGACGCGCCCATCTGATTCGTAGGTGACGATCTCCGGCATGCGCCGAGACTGTAGGAGCATCCGAGTGTTTGGCTGCATCCGAGTGCCGCGGATCGATTCTCCCGGGTCGAAACACTCCGATGCCTTCAAACACTCCGATGGTCTGGCTGCTGCGGGCGCTTCGGGGGGTCGCGGCGGGGGGTCGGGCGCAGCGGCTTCGGGGTCGTTGCGTTGGCCGGGACCTCGACGTCGAACAGGGCGGCGATCTGGGGGAGCAGCGGGCCGAGCCGTTTGACCGTGGCCAGCAGCTCGTCGGAGCGCTGGCTCGGCGCAGCCACCGGGACGACGAGCGTGCGCACCGGCGAGAAGGCCACCGCCTCGAGCACCGCCGACCAACGGTCCGGGCCGTCGGTCGGCTGCAGCGACGCCGTGGCCGCCTCGGCCAGCCGCGTAGCGAGCGCGCCGGGGAACGGCACGCCGGCCTTGGGCGGTTGCGACGACAGCCGCAGGGCGCGCACCACGCGCCCGACATCGAGCGCCGCCTCGACGTCGGCGAGCCACAGCGCCAACTCCTCCTCCTGCTTCGTCCCCAGCGCCGCCTTGAGCGCGGCCGCGAGCTCACGCGTCGACTCGTCGCGCGCCACGAGCGGGTCGTCGGACGCCGCCACGACGCTGCGAAGGTCGCGCAGGTCGAGGTGCTCGAGCTGGCGCTGGGCGGCCTCGGCGCGATCGAGCCAGTCGGCCACGCGCAGCCGGGGGAGCAGCTCCTCAGCCATCCGCGTCACCGCCGCCTCTGGCATCTCCGGCTTGCCCTCGGCCTTCAGCCGGGCGTTGTCCTCACGCAGCCGTTGGCGCACCGCAGCCATGCCCTGCAGGGCGAGCTCGGCGACCGGTCGCTGCTCTTCTGGCGTCGCCGTCAGCACGTCGGTGCGATGCTGCTTGCCCGGGCGCAGTCGCTTCGGCTTTGGCCGCTGCGGCACCTCCGGGGGCGGCGTGAAGTGTGGACGCGGCGGGCGCCGGTCCTCGCCGTCGCGCCGGCGCGGCGGACGCTCGGTGCGCTCGCCACGCTCGCCCTCGCGCGGCAGCCGACGTTCGCCGCGCTCAGCCCGTTCGCCCGACCGCCGCTCGCCTCCGTCGCGCTCGCGGCGCGGCCGGCGTGGACCGTCGCCCCGAGCGCCAGGCGCGCGGTGCTGCACCACCGGCTCGAAGTGGTCGTCGGTCGGCAGCAGCTCGAGCAGCCCGGCCCGCGACGACTTCTCCTTCGGCGGCACCACTGCCAGCACCCGGATGCCGTCGACGTCGTGCTCGGTCTCGACGCGCAACTGGTCGCCGACCGACGACCCGCTCGGCAGGATCGCCCCATCGAGCACACCGCGGGGTTCGCGGGCGCCGGCCGCACGCCACGTCCAGGAGCCATCGGGGGACGAGCTGGTCAGCTCGATCTCGATGCGCACCGGCATAGGCGCGCCACGGTACAGGCTCACCCGGAGGGGGCTCCAACGTGGCCCCGTGTCCGGAGGTACCGTCACCCCGATGCCCATTTACGCCCTCGGCGACCAGCAGCCGACGATCGAAGCGACGGCCTACCTGCACCCCGACGCCGTCGTCATCGGCGCTGTGACGATCGGGGCGGAGAGCTCGGTGTGGCCCAATGCGGTGCTGCGCGGCGACGACGGTGAGATCCGCGTCGGCGCCCGTACGAGCATCCAGGACTGCGCCGTGCTGCACACCACCGTGGAGGATCCGACGGTCGTCGGCGACGAGTGCGTGATCGGCCACATCGCCCACCTCGAGGGGTGCACCGTGAAGGACCGGGCGATGGTGGCCAACGGGGCGATCGTCCTGCACCGCTCGGTGATCGGCACCGGGGCGATCGTCGCCGCCAACGCCGTCGTGCTCTACGACGTCGACGTGCCGCCCGGCGCCCTCGCCGTCGGCGCCCCGGCGACGATCAAGCCGGACCGGGCGCGGATGGAGGAGATCGCCAACAGCGTCGCCAAGTACGTCGTCCGGGCCGAGCGCTACCGCCGCCAACTGCGCCGGATCGACTAGCAGTGCTGATGCTGGCTCTTGTCGTCACCGTTCCCGCCGGCGAGGTCGAGCTGGCGAGCGACGCCCTCTGGGCACTGGGCGTCGCGGCGATCGAGGAGCGTCCCGCCGATGGCGACGAGGCGCCGACCGAGGACCGCTTCGTCGAGTTGTGGACCTCGCTCGGCACCGACGTGGAGGCAGTCACCCGCGCGGCCGAGGCTTTCCCCAACCGCTGGCGATGGCGCACCGTCGCCGTCGACCCGGCCATCGTCGACAGCTGGCGGGCCCACGCCGTGCCGACGTGGATCGACCAGGGCCTGGTGATCGTGCCGGCGTGGAAGGACGTCGACGTCGGACCAGGCGTGCTGCGCGTCGACATCGACCCCGGCGCCGCCTTCGGCCTTGGTGACCATCCGACCACGGTGCTCACCCTGCGCCTGCTGCGCGAGCTGATCTGGCCGGGGGCGACCGTGCTCGACGTCGGCTGCGGCAGCGGCGTGCTGTCGGTGGTCGCCGCCCGCCTGGGGGCGCCCTATGTCGCGGCGATCGACATCTCGCCTGCGGCGGTCGAGGCGACGATCGACAACGCCGCGCGCAACGGCGTCGGCGGCGCCGTCGCTGTGAGCACGACCCCACTCAGCAGGATCGCCGACCAGTTCGACATCGTCCTCGCCAACCTGCTCGCGCCGACGGTGGTCGAGTTGGCCACCCACCTCACGCGGGTGACATCGGCCGCAGGGGCCCTGATCGTCAGCGGCGTACTCGAGAGCCGCCACGACCACGTTGCCGCGGCGCTGGCACCCATGCGCGTCGTCGAGACGGCAACGCGGGAGAGCTGGGCGGCATTGCTGCTCCGTCATTGATCCCCACCTGGCTGGTCGGTCACTGACGTAGCAGCGCCTCGATCTCCGCCGCCGTCGGCATCGACGGCACCGCACCCGCTCGGGTCGTCGCCAGCGCCCCGGCCGCGGCGGCGAACCGCACGGCGGCGTCGAGCGCGTCGCCGGCGGCCAGGCGGGCGGCAAGCGCGCCGCAGAACGCGTCGCCGGCGCCGGTGGTGTCGATCGGCTGCACGGCGAACGGTGCGACGTGCCACTCCTGGTCGCGGGAGACGACACGGACGCCCGCCGCGCCGAGCGTCGTGACGACCGCGCCGACCCCGGCGGCGACGAGCGCGTCGGTCGCGCCGAGGCCGACCAGCTCGTGCTCGTTCGGCACCAGCACATCGACCATCGCCAGCACCTCGGCGGTGAGCGGAGCCGCTGGCGCCGGGTTGAGGACGGTCGCCATCCCCGCCTCCGTGGCGAGGCGCAACGCCGTCGCCACCGTCGCGATCGGGACCTCCAGCTGCGCCAGCAGCACGCCCGCCGGCGACAGCGAGGCCACCGCGACATCGTCGTTGGCGCCGGGCACGACGACGATCGAGTTCTCGCCTCGCTCGTCAACGGTGATCATCGCCCGCCCGGTGGGACGGGCGCTGCGGGCGACGCCACGGGTGTCGACACCCGCGCCCTCGAGCTGGGCGAGCAGGAGGCGCCCCGCGTCGTCGTCGCCGAGCGCACCGATGAACGACGTGGGCGCCCCGGCGCGGGCGGCGGCGATGGCCTGGTTGAGACCCTTTCCGCCGGGGTGCTGGGCGAAGTCCGTGCCGAGGACGGTCTCGCCGGCCGCGGGCAGGCGCGCTGTGCGGGCGACGAGGTCGAGGTTGGCGCTCCCGACGACGCAGACCCCGGCGTCGGCGTTCACGCCGGGACGGGTGTCAGACGGCGCGGGCGCGGACGCCGATGGGGGCGATCAAGCGGTAGCCGGCGGCGTGGCGCTCGTCCTCGCTCTCGCCGCCCCAGAACCCGTACTCGTGGTGCAACCTGGCGAACTCACGGCACGACGTGGTCACCGCGCAGGTGGCGCAGACCTGGCGAGCGGTGGCCTCACGGCGTTCACGAGCCTGGGGCCGCTCCGCCGACGACGGGAAGAACAGGTGGGTGAGGCCCTTGCAGGCGGCATCGCCCATCCAGTCGTCGTCGACCGGGTCGGCACCGACGAGCTCGACTGGCGCCCCTCCGACTGCCATTCCCAATGTCATCCACAAACCCCCTCGATGTTGTCATCATACGGACAACTAATCGAGCGGTCAATTCTTTGAAGCAATTGCATTAGAGGCACGTGTCACACCGTCGGCGAACGCTGCCACGTCGGCATCCGTCGTGTCCCACGCCGTCATCCACCTGACCTGGTTGCGGGTGACGTCCCAGTCCCAGAAGAAGCACCAGTCCCGCAGCGGCTCGATCATGTCCCCCGGCAGCGTCGGAAACAGGCTGTTCACGGCGGGCGGTGGCCCGATCTCGACCCCCTCGACGCCCGCGACCGCGTCGTGCAGGCGGGCTGCCATGGCGTTGGCGTGGGCGGCAAGGTCGAGCCACCGGTCGCCTTCGAGGAGGGCGAGGAACTGGGCGGCGACGAAGCGCATCTTGGACGCCAGCTGAGTCACCTGCTTGCGAACGTAGGCGGCCCGGCCGGCCAGCTCGGGGCGGAGGTAGACGACCGCGTCGCCGCCGAACAGGCCGTTCTTGGTGCCGCCGAACGACAGCACGTCCACGCCGGCGTCGATCGTCAGAGCGCGCAGCGTCGCCACGCCCCCGCCGAGGGAGGCAACGGCGTTGGCGATGCGGGCGCCGTCCATGTGCACTCGCATCCCGAGGCGATGGGCGGCCTCACACAGCGCGCCGACCTCGTCGGGCGTGTAGACGGTGCCCAGCTCGGTGCTCTCGGTGATCGACACCACGCCTGGTTGGGCGTGGTGGGGCACGCCGATGAGGTGGGCCAGGCCGAACAGGTGATCGGGCGTCAGCTTGGCACCCTCGCAGGGGAGGTCGATCAGCTTGGCGCCGAGGATCCGCTCGGGTGCGCCGGTCTCGTCGACGGCGATGTGCGCCCAGTCCGAGCACACCACCGCCTCGGCCGGACCGATCAGCGAGGCGAGGGCGAGGACGTTGGCACCGGTGCCGTTGAACGTGAGCAGGGTCGTGACGTCGCCGAAGAGGTCGCCGAACGCCGCCTCGCACGCGTTTGTCCACGGGTCGTCGCCGTACGCCCTGGCGTGGCCCTCGTTGGCCCGAGCGACGGCTTCGAGCACGGCGGGATGGGCGCCGGCGAAGTTGTCGCTGGCGAAGGAGTGCGCCGGCGGGGGAGGGAGGTCCACGGCCCCAGTATGGAGCGCGGATCTCCTGGTCAGGAGGGCTGGCGCACGGTCTCGATCTCGAGCTCGAGGTCGATGTGCTTGGACACGAGCAGCCCGCCCGCCTCGAGCACCATGTTCCACGTCAGCCCCCACGCCTCGCGATCGATGCGGCCGCGGGCGCTGAACACCGCCTTGTCGTTGCCGAAGGGGTCGTGGTCGAAGCCGAGGTACTCGACGTCCACCACCAGCCCCTGGGTGACGCCTTTGATCGTCAGCTCACCGGCGACCTCCCCGCGGGCGCCCGTCCAGCTGACCCCAGTGGAGCGGAACGTCGCCGTCGGGTGGGCCTCGACGTCGAAGAAGTCGGGGGAGCGGAGGTGGTCGTCACGGGCTTGGTCGCCCGAGCTGACCGAGGCCACGTCGATGACCACCTCCACGGTCGAGTCGCTGGGGTGCGTGGCCACCTGGACCGCCCCGGTGACGCCGGTGAAGCGCCCCCTCACGCGGGTGAGCATGAAGTGGCGGCCGACGAAGGCGACCTCGGCGTGGCCGGATCGATGTCCCAGATCCCGGAAGCGGGGAGCTCGACGTCGTCGATGGTGCGGGTGGGCGGGGTGGTCCTGGTGGGCATTGTCAGGTCTCCAAGGTGTGTGCGGACGAATCGGGTGGCGGCGTGGCGGGCGCTGCTGCGCGCCCAGGACTCGGTCGTGCGGGCGATCGACGACGGCCTCGCCCGCGCCGGGGCCGTCGACCTGTCGTCGTACGACGTGCTGCTCGAGCTGAACGCGGCGCCCGACCGGCGGTTGCGGATGCAGGACCTCGCCGCCCGCACCGTGCTCTCGCGCAGCCAGGTCAGCCGACTGGTCGACGACCTCGTCGATCGTGGGCTCGTCGATCGCCAGCCCGATCCGACCGACAGACGGGCCTCGTTCGCCCACCTCACGGCGGCCGGACATGAGGCGCTGTGCGCCGCCGCGCCCGTCTACCTCGACGGCATCGAGCGCCATTTCACCTCCCATCTCGACGACCACGAGCGGGCGGTGCTGACCGACGCGCCGCAGCGCGTCGTCGCTGTGCACACCGAGCGCGGCGCCGCGTCCCGTCGGCGCTGACGGAAGGGACGTGCCGGCGACGCCGATGGGCGGCGGGCGGCCTTCCACTACTGTTCCGCGCCGTGAGGGAGATGGAGGTGGAGCAGCGGGTTCGCGAGGCGGGACCGCAGCTGACGACGGCGGAGCGGCGCGTCGCTCAGGTCGTTCTGGCCCGGCCGCAGCTGGTCGGGTTCGGGACCGTGGCCGACCTCGCCGAGGCGGCCACCGCCGGCGCCGCCACTGTGGTGCGGCTCGCCGCCAAGCTCGGCTTCGACGGGTTCAGCTCGCTGCAGGCGTCGGTCCAGCGTGACCTCGCTCGCCAGCTGCGCCCAGCCGCCGAGCGCATCCGCGAGCTCGGCGGCGACCAGCCGATCAGCCGCCACCGCGCCGCCGAGCTGTCCAATGTCCAAGCCACGCTCGATGCCGTCGACCCCCACACCATGGACGCCGTGGTTGCCCTCCTCGCCGACGCCGATCGCGAGGTGCTGGTGCTGTCCGGCGACGCCGAGCGGGGTGTCGCCGGCCAGTTCGCCACCGACCTCGGCGCCCTGCGCCCGGGCGTGTCGATGCTCGACGGCACTGACGTTGCCGTGCGCCGCCAGCTCGCGCTCAGCTCAGCCGGTGCCACGCTCGTCGTCGTCGACCTGCGACGCTACGAGCGCTGGGTGCTCACGGCGTTCGAGCAGGCCAAGGGCGCCGGTCACAAGATCGTCGCCCTCACCGACGGCGTGCTGTCGCCGCTGGCGATGGGCGCCCACCACTCCTTCGCCGTCTCGGCCGCATCGGTGTCGCCCTTCGACAGCCACGTCGGCACGCTGGCCCTGTTCGATCTGCTCGTCGGCCAGGCCGCCGAGCGGTTGAAGGACTCCGCCGTCGAGCGGCTGGAGCGGGTCGAGGCGGCGTGGGCCGAGGGACGGGCGCTCATCGACGGCTAGACACCACCGGCCGCATGGCGAGGGATGTCGCCGTCCGGCGGGGCGGGTCGAGTAGGGCGCTCGTGCCGATCAGCCCGGCCATCGCCAGCCCGGCGATCAGCCACGCCGGTCCCGGGCCGAGACGTGCGAACAGCGGCGCCGCGGTGAACGCCCCGACCGCCGCCGCCGCCGAACCCGCCGCCTCGGCGAGGCCCTGCGCTGCCGCGGCATCCTCGACGCGCGCAGCGTCGGCGACTGCGGCCTGGGTGCCGGGGGATTGGATCGCCTCGCCGATGCCGTGGGGGATCGCCATCAACATCACAACCGGCACCAGCCCGACGTAGCCGTAGCTGGCCATCAGCGGGACCGTGGCGGCGGCCGACAGCACCGAGGTCACTCGTGGTCCGTAGCGGTCGGAGAGGGCGCCGGCCCACCTGGCGATGACCAGCATCGGCAGGGCGAAGACGGTCAGCGAGATCGTGATGACGAGTGTCGGGGCGCCCAGCGAGTCGAGGTATGTCGCCCACAGCGGCTCGAACACGCCGACGGAGTAGCGGAACGAGACGACCACGAGGATCGCCGCGATCACCCGGCGAGACGAGAGCAGGCGCCGCAGGACGCGGCGGTCGGTGGCGGCGATCGGAGTGCCGCGCCGTCCGGGTGCGTCGACGACGACGCCGCGCAGCGACAGGCTGGTCGCGGCCACGGCGAGGCCGAGCACGAGGAACGGCAGGCGGACGTCGGCGATCACGGTCAGCAACCCGGCGACGGGTGGACCGAACACGAACCCGGCGAGGTAGGCGGCGTAGAAGACGCCGAGTCGCTCGCCGAGGTTGCCGGTCGAGGCGAGCACGATCGCCCGGCGGGCGGCGGGGATGATCATCCCGACACTCGCGCCGAGGATCGCCCGGGCGGCGACGAACTGCCACAGCTGGGTCGCCGCGGCGAACCACAGCAGGCCGACGGCGGCGAGCACGACGCCACCGCGCAGCAGGAGCAGGCCGTACCCGCGGTCGGCGTAGCGCGCCAGCCCGAGCTGGGTGACCAGCGCGGCGGCGAAGGCGGACCCGGCGATCAGCCCGAGGCTGCCGGTGCCCAGGTGGTAGCGGTGCTGGAGCTCGGCGAGCAGGACGAACACCGCGCTCGTACCCGCCATCGTGACCCCGGCGACGACGTAGAGCCCCCTCACCGCGCCGAGTGTGGCAGTTCGGTCGTCAGCGCGGCGAGGAGCGAGGCGAGGTCCGGCACGCACGGGGTCGGAAGCGCATCGATCGGGTGCCAGGCCACCGGATCGCGCTCGGGCACGAGCGGCTGCTCCGGGTCGGCCTGGAAGCGATAGCCGAGGATCCAGTGGCGGTGATCGCCCTCGATCATCGTCAGCGTCACCGGGTCGGCGTCCGTCGGTCGCAGCATGAGGCCGGTCTCCTCAGCCAGCTCGCGGGCGGCGGCCTCGGCGGCGGTCTCGCCGATCTCGACGTGCCCGCCGGGGCAGCTCCACCCATAGGCCTGGTGGTCGACGAGCAGCACGAGGGTCGCCGACGGATCGAGGACCCACGCCACGGACGCCAGCTGGTCGCCGCGCCGGCCGCGGTCGGCGCGCAGCAGCGCCGCCAGCTCCGCCGGCCGGCCTCCCCACCAGGCGGTGATCCGCTCGACGGCGGGGGCGAGCGCGACATGGGCGGGGGACGGGAGCGTCACTGCCCGCGGAGGGTGGCCCATCAGGGCTCAAAGGTCGGTCGTGTCAGCAGGTCGTCCATCATGTCGCGGGGATCCGCGCGCCGGGCGCACGTCGGATGGTCGAATAGCGTCATGACGGAACTGCGCCGGTGCCGGTGGTGCCGGCGGGCGCTGCCCCCACGGTCCGGCCCGGGGCGGACGAGGGAGTTCTGCTCGGCGCGGTGCCGGCAGTGGGAGTGGGTCGCCCGCCAGCGAGCCAAGGAGCTGGCGCTCAGCGAGGACGAGCTGGTGATCGCCAGAGCGTCACTCGACGAGCTCCACGACGAGCTGTACGTCCTGGCGTGCGCGGTGGACGACGTCGAGCGCGACCTCGCCGCCACCGGTGGCGCACCGAGCGCCGACGAGCTGCGCCGGGCCGTGGACTGGCTGCTGGAGGCGGCCCGTCCGCTGCGCGACCGTGAACTCGCCGCACCGCCGAGGCCGCCCTCCATTCCGTCATGACGTAATCCGCCAGGTCTGCGGCGATCCGCGTTTGTGCGCGGATCGTCGCCGGGCCGGGCGTCAACGCACAAACGCAGGCATGGCCGACCGGCGGCGACCGGGACCGTCGTCGCGTTGGTGCGCTGACCGTCGCTCGGCCCGGCGTCGATGAACAAACGCAGGCCCGGGTCCTCGCGGGTCCCCGGCGGGACCGGACGCTGACCGTCCTCGCGTTTGTGCGCGGAGCGTCGCTAGGCCGGGCTCCATCGCACAAACACACTCCTTCTCCTCCACCGAGCGCCCATAATCCTCGTTATGTCAGATTGAGCCGCGGACGGCGGCGCAGATGCGGGGAGTGGGATTGGGTCGCTGACCTGGGGCGACGGTGGCCGATGGCCGGCTGTTCCTCGGGAACGACCGTTCGGGCCGGGCCGGGGGTGCTGGCGCCGATCGAGGGCTCGGCCGACATCACTCATGTCCATGTGAGGAGGCCTGAGCCTGATGTTGAACCCGTCCACCGCCCGCGCCCAGCGCGCCCGTCCGCGACGCGGGGCTCGGGCCGCCGCTCTGCTGGTCGCCGGGCTGCTGTCGGCGACGTTCGCCGTCGCCGGGACCGACGGAGGCGTCGGTGCCGCGCCGGTCTCGACGCCTGACGTGATCGGCCTGCACAAGGGCGACTTCGGCGACGACGTCCGGGCCCTGCAGAACGCCCTCAACCGTGTCGGCATCGGCGTCAAGTACGGCGTCGATGGCTACTTCGGCTCCGCCACCCAGGCGTCGGTGCGCGCCTTTCAGCGCTACAAGCACCTCCCGGTCACCGGCGTTGTCGACGCCGCCACCGCCGCCGCGCTGGGCCTCGCCACCGCCACCGCCGCGACGGCGCCAGCACCGTCCGGTTCGCTCGCTCAGGGTGCCCGTGGCGTGCAGGTCACAGCGGTGCAGCAGGCGCTGATCAGGGCGGGCGTGCCGCCAGCGGGCGGTGCAGATGGGATCTTCGGTGCCGGCACCGCCGCCGCCGTGAAGGCGTTCCAGCGGGCCAAGGGCCTCACCGCCACCGGCGTCGTCGATGCGGCGACGTCGCGGGCCCTCGGCCTGGGCGGCACATCCGCGGCGAAGCCGGCTCCAGTGGCCGCCGGCTCGCCCGTGCTCGGACTGGGGCTCGGCTCGCGCGGCCCGGCCGTCGCCCAGGTGCAACAGGCGATCATCGCGATGGGCTGGCCGCTCGTCCGCGGCGCCGATGGCGTCTTCGGCCCGTCGACCCAGCGAGCGCTGATGGCGATCCAACGGGCCAACGGCCTGAAGGTGACCGGGGCGACGAACATCGCGACAGCGCGCCTGCTCGGCTTGCTCGGCCCGACCCAGACCTCGACCCAGGCACCAGCACCGGCACAATCGGCCGCGCCCGCGACCGCCGCGCAACCGGCGGCGAGCGGCGCGACCGCCGCTGGCTATCCGACCTACGACGAGCACGGCGCCCGCGTCGTCGCCCTGCAGTCCGCCCTCGTCGCGGCTGGCGTCGTCGTGCGCGGCGGCACCGACGGGGTGTTCGGGTCAGGCACCTTGAACGCCCTGCTGGCGTTCCAGCGCGCCAAGGCCCTTCCGGCGACGGGCAAGGTCGACCCGGCGACGGGCTCTGCCCTCGGCCTCGGCCCGATGGATCCCCCGGCAGCGCCGGCGATCGCCGTGTCGCTCGAGGCCAAGCCAGTGCAAGGCCCCTGCTACTACGGCGACACGTGGCTCGCCGCCCGCAGTAACGGTCGGGTCCACCTCGGCGTCGACATCGTCGCCGCCGAAGGCAACCAGCTCTTCGCCGTCGCCACCGGGACGGTCACCAAGCTCTACACGCCCGAGCACGATCCGCTCACCGGCAACGGCCTGCGAATCACCCGCGCCGACGGCACCTACTTCTTCTACGGCCACCTGTCGGCGCTGGCACCTGGGATCGCCGTCGGCAGCGCCGTCAGCGTCGGCCAGCTCGTCGGCTACGTCGGCCACACCGGCAACGCGGGCGTCTCCCACCTGCACTTGGAGATCCATCCCGGCGGTGGGTCGGCGGTCAACCCGTACCCGATCGTGAAGGCGTTCGGCGCGTGCTGAGGAGGCGGTGCGCCGCGGTGGCCCTCGCTGCCGGCCTGACCGCGGCGGTGCCGGTCGGCCCCACCCACGCCGCGCCCTTCGCGCCCACCGCTCCCGCTGCGCCCACGTCCGGGGTGCTCGGTCTCCGGCTCGGGTCGCGAGGACCCGCGGTCGCCCAGGTGCAACAGGCGATCATCGCGATGGGCTGGCCGCTCGCCCGTGGCGCCGATGGCGTCTTCGGCGTCTCGACTCAGCGGGCGCTGATGGCGATCCAACGGGCCAACGGCCTGAAGGTGACCGGCGCGACGAACATCGCGACAGCGCGCCTGCTCGGCTTGCTCGGCCCGCTCGGCCCGACTCAGGCGCCGATTCGAACGGCCGGACCGACGACGTCCGCGTTCCCGGCACTGGTCACGCCTGCGCCCGCCGTCTCGCCGCGGGCGGGCACCGCGGTGGCGGCCGCGCTCAGCCAGCAGGGCGTCCCGTACCAGGCGTACGCGATGGCCCCGGGCGTCGCCTTCGACTGCTCGGGCCTCACGGCGTGGGCCTGGGCCCAGGCCGGGGTGAGGCTGCCCCACCAGTCGGCGATGCAGTACGCCGCCCTGCCCCAGATCGCCACCGCCGACGCCCGGCCCGGCGATCTGCTCTTCTACCACTCGCCCATCAGCCACGTGACGATGTACCTGGGCAACGGCGTGCAGGTGCAGGCGGCTCGCCCCAACAGCGTGATCCAGGTCGGGCCGGTCGCGTGGGGCAAGGTCGTCGGCGTCGGCCGTCCGGGGTAGCGCCCGCGCGCCACGGTGCCCACCGTCGAGGGGATCCGTCGCTGTCCGCCCGCACCGGCGGATCCCCTCCCCTCCCCGGATTCCGTCATGACGGAATCCCGGGGCGCGCCTGCGACGAGCCCACGTTTGTGCGATGACGCCCGACCTAACGACGGTCAGCGCACAAACGCGACGACGGGCGGCTCCGGGCCCGGGTGGGCCGGCGCACGGTAACCTGATCCGGCTGACGAACCCGTCCGGGAGAGCCGCCTGAGGCGGCGCCGAAGGAGCAACCGACCCCGGAATCTCTCAGGCGAGTGGACCGGACGGGCGAGGCGACGCTGGAAAGCAGGTCGGTCCCGCAGGACCGGGCTCGCCGACGGGGAAAGCCCGGCAACGACGCCGGGTGAAACTCTCAGGTACCGATGACAGCGCGGGGAACGATCACCCGGACGCGCATCGGAGCCGCACATGCCCACTCCCCTCGCCGAGCTGACCAGCCAGCACGAGTTCGCCGCCCGCCACATCGGCCCGTGCTGCGACGACCTCGATCGGATGCTCGCGGTCATCGGCACCGGCTCGCTCGACGAGCTGCTCGCCCAGACCGTGCCGTCCTCGATCCGCACCGACCGGCCGCTCGACCTGCCGCCGGCCCGCTCGGAGGCCGACGTGCTCGCCGCGCTGCGCGGCCTCGCCGACCGCAACGCGCCGCGCACGAGCCTGATCGGGATGGGCTACTCCCCCACCCTCACGCCCGGGGTGATCCAACGCAACGTCCTCGAGAACCCCGCCTGGTACACGGCCTACACGCCGTACCAAGCCGAGATCAGCCAGGGTCGGCTGGAGGCGCTGCTCAACTTCCAGACGATGGTGGCCGAGCTCACCGGGCTCTCGATCACCAACGCCTCGCTCCTCGACGAAGCCACCGCGGCGGCGGAGGCGATGGCGATGGCCCGCCGGTTGACGACGGTCGACAGCGACCGCTTCGTGATCCACCACGACACCCACCCCCAGACGATCGCCGTCGTGCGCACGCGGGCCGAGCCGATCGGGATCGACGTCGTGGTCGGTGACGTCGACGACGTCGAGGGCGGGTGCTTCGGCGCCCTCTTCAGCCTGCCGACCTCGACCGGCGCGATCGTCGATTGGCGCGCCGCGATCGAGCGCGTCCACGCCGCCGGTGGCCTCGTCGTCGTCGCCACCGACCTGCTCGCCTGCGCGCTGACGACGCCACCTGGGCAGCTCGGCGCTGACATCGCCGTCGGCTCGGCCCAGCGCTTCGGTGTGCCGATGATGTACGGCGGCCCGCACGCCGCGTTCATCGCCAGCCACGAACGGGCGGCCCGCGCTCTGCCCGGGCGCATCGTCGGCGTCAGCACCGACACCGCCGGTCGCCCGGCGCTGCGCCTCGCCCTGCAGACGCGCGAGCAGCACATCCGGCGAGAGAAGGCGACGTCCAACATCTGCACGGCGCAGGTGCTGCTGGCCAACATCGCCGGCTTCTACGCCGCCTACCACGGTCCCGCCGGGATGCGTCGGATTGCCGAACGGACCCAGCGGATGGCGTCGATCGCCGCCGCCGCGCTGCGCGCCGGTAAGCACAGGCTGCGCCACGACACGTGGTTCGACACGATCACCGTCGACGACGTCGACGCCGACGACGTCCTCGCCGCCGCTCGCGAGGCCGGCCTCGACCTGCGTCGGGTCGACGCCACCACTATCGGCCTTTCCTTCGACGAGACGTCGACGCTCGACGTCGTCGCCCGCGCCGTCGGTGCCTTCGGTGCAGAGCTGGACATCGCGAGCGTCGACGACGCCCCTGACGGCCTGCGCGACGACGCCCGGCGAACCGACGAGTTCCTGACCCAGTCAGTCTTCAACCGCTACCACACCGAGCACGGGATGCTGCGCTACCTGCGCCGGCTGGCCGACGCCGACCTCGCCCTCGACCGCACGATGATCCCGCTCGGATCGTGCACGATGAAGCTCAACGCGACGACGGAGATGGTGTCGATCACCTGGCCGGAGTTCGCCGGCCTCCACCCGTACGCCCCCGACGACGAGTCGGTCGGCCTGCGCGAGCTGATCGTCGAGCTCGAGGCGTGGCTCGCCGAGCTCACCGGCTACGACGCGGTGAGCGTGCAACCCAACGCCGGCAGCCAGGGCGAGCTAGCCGGCCTGCTCTCCATCCGTGCCTACCACCGCTCCCGCGGCGACGAGGCGCGCACCGTGTGCCTGATCCCCGCCAGCGCCCACGGCACCAACGCCGCCAGCGCGGTGATGGCCGGCCTGCAGGTGGTCGTCGTCGGCACCGACGAGCGCGGCAACGTCGACATCGCCGACCTCCGAGCCAAGCTCGAGACGGTCGGCGAGCGCCTCGCCGCGATCATGCTCACCTACCCATCGACCCACGGCGTCTTCGAGGAGTCGATCGGCGAGATCTGCGATGCCGTCCACGCCGCCGGCGGCCAGGTCTACGTCGACGGCGCCAACCTCAACGCGCTCGTCGGGGTGGCCCGGCCCGGCGAGTTCGGCGCCGACGTCAGCCACCTCAACCTGCACAAGACGTTCTGCATCCCCCACGGCGGCGGCGGTCCCGGCGTCGGTCCGGTCGCCGTGCGCGCCCACCTCGCCCCGTTCCTGCCGCACGATCCACTTGGACCGAGCGACCACCCCGTCGGCCCGGTGTCGGCGGCGCGATTCGGATCCGCCGGCGTCCTCCCGATCTCGTGGGCCTACATCGCCCTGATGGGACCCGACGGGCTGGCCCGGGCGACAGCCGTCGCGATCGCGTCGGCGAACTACCTGGCGACAAGGCTCGACCCGTACTACCCCGTCCTCTACACCGGTGCCAACGGCCGTGTCGGCCACGAGTGCATCCTCGACCTGCGGGCGATCACCAAGGCCACCGGCGTCACCGCCGAGGACGTCGCCAAGCGGTTGATGGACTACGGCTTCCACGCCCCGACGCTGAGCTTCCCGGTCGCCGGCACGCTGATGGTCGAGCCGACCGAGAGCGAGACGCTGGCCGAGCTGGAGCGCTTCTGTGAGGCGATGATCGCGATCCGCGACGAGATCTCGCGGGTGAGTGCGGGCGACTGGCCGCTCGAGCAGAGCCCGCTGCGTCTCGCCCCGCACACCGCCGAGGAGCTGCTCGGTGCGTGGGACCGGCCATACCCACGCGAGCTCGGCGCCTATCCGCTGCGCTCATTGCGCGTCGGGAAGTACTTCACGCCGGTGTCGCGCATCGACGCCGCCGGCGGCGACCGCCACCTCGTGTGCTCATGTGAACCACTGGAGGCCTACGCGACCTCACTAGCGTGACCTGGCATGTCCGACACCGGCCGCACCGACCCGTTCGCCGACTTCATCTCGTTCGCCGCCGGACCGATCACGGCGGTCATGCGTCAGTTCGACCAGCTGCGACACGGCGCGGAGGAACTGCTGAAGGGGTTCGAGAACTTCAACGCCACGATGGCCAACCTCAACGCCACCGCCGAGCGGATCAACCGGCTGCTCAACGACTTCGAGGAGCCGATCCGCGCGATGCTCCCCCAACTCACGCGCACGATCAGGATGGCCGACGACCTGTCGGCGCGCCTCGCCGTGCCGGTCGAGCAGGTCGTGCCCGGCCTGACCCAGCTCGCCGACACACTGGAGAACCCGGTGCTGCGCAGGCTGCCGACCGACCTGGGGCAGTTCCTGGAGATCATCAACGACGTCGCCCGGCGGATGACGCCGCTCGCCCAGCTCGCCGAGCAGGCCGGCGCGATGTTCCCGTTCCGCCTACCCGGGTTCGGCCCTCAGCCCTCGCGGCCGGCGCCGACAGCCGCGCCTGCTCCTCCTGCGCCGGTGCCAGCGGCCAAGCCGGCGGCCAAGACGACGACATCGAAGAAGCGGGCGGCGACGAAGAAGGCGGCGCCGCGCAAGCGCTGAGTCGCTTCCTGCGTCAGTGACGGACGAACGGCGTCGCCACGACGATCCCCGCGAGTGTGGTCCCGCGCACGTCGACGCCGACCGCAACGCCCTCGCCGACCTCAGGTGGCACGAAGGCGAGAGCGATCCCGTGGCCGAGCACCGGCGAGTAGTTGCCGCTGGTCACCTCGCCAACGACGTCGCCGTCGACGAGCACCGCGCACTCGGCACGCGGCGGGCGTCGACCGTCGGTGGCGATCCCGACGAGGTGGCGGCGGATGCCCGCCGCCTTCTCCGCCTCCAACGCCCCCTTGCCGCGGAACGACGGCTTGTCCCACGCCACCACCCACCCCAGCCCGGCCTGCAGCGGGGTGATCCCCGGGCCGAGCTCGTGGCCGTGGAGCGGCAGCCCGGCTTCGAGGCGCAGCGTGTCACGCGCGCCGAGCCCCGCTGGCTCGATGCCGGCGGCGGTGATCGCCGCCCACAGGTCCGCCGCGGCGACGGCCGGCACGGCGATCTCGACGCCCCGCTCGCCCGTGTAGCCGGTGCCGGCGACCACGCACGGCACGCCGGACCACGTGGCGTGGGCGACTCGGAAGCGGCCGACCGCGGCGGCGTCGGGGAAGACCGGCGCCAGTCGCTCCAGCGCGGCCGGTCCCTGCACGGCCAGGACGGCCCGGTCGTGCGTGGTCTCGCGCCCGCCGATCGCGTCACGCACCCGCTCGGTGTTCGACGCGTTGGGCATCACGTCAAACACGTCGCCCTCCTCCCCCGGGTGCCACCAGACGATGATGTCGTCGAGCACGGATCCGTCGGCGTCGTCGAGGAGGTGCGTGTACTGGGCGCGGCCGGGGGCGATCTTGCCGAGGTCGTTCGACAGCGCCAGCTGCAGCGTGTCGAAGGCGCCGGCCCCGGCGACCTGCACCGTGCCGAGGTGGGAGACGTCGAAGATGACCGCCCCTCGGCGGCAGGCCATGTGCTCGGCGATCGTGCCGCCGGCGTATTCGAGGGGCATCTCCCAGCCGCCGAACGGAACCATCCGGGCCCCGAGGTGGCGATGGACGGCATCGAGCGGCGAGTGCCGGGGGGCACCCTCCATCTCAGATCGCCCGACGCGGCGGGCCGGCGGCAACCGGATCGCCGCTGAGCGGCGTGAGCTGAGCGTCGACGTCGTCCTTCACGCCAGCGAGCGGGAGCACGTTGAGCACGCCCTGGCCGTGGCGCAGGACGTCGACCAGCTCGTCGCCGTCGCACAGCACGACCTGGGTGCCGCTGATCACGATGTGCGCCGAGGCGATGTCCGACGTGACGTGGCGGCGCAGGTAGGTGAAGACCTCGCGCACCGACTCGAGGCGGATCCCGGCGTCGAGCAGGGTCTTGATCACCCGCAGCTCGAGGAGGTCACGGTAGGAGTACCGGCGTCGGCTGCCGCTCCCGGTCGCCTCCGCCAACGAGGGCCGCAGCAGGTCGGTGCGCGCCCAGTAGTCGAGCTGGCGATAGGTGATGCCGACGATCTTCGCGGCCTGCGTGCCACTGAACCCCGAATCGACCACATCCACAGCATCGACCGCTTCCTCCATGGCCCAACACCCTTCGTCAGCGACATCGGCGTAGTTACGTCGATGTGAGAAGTGCGACGCTAGGACGCGAGCAGCGCCTCGTCAAGAGGACGGTCCGCGGCCAGCCCCAGCACGGCGGCGACACCGGCTCCGTCGTGCGGCCGATCACGCCCGTCCAGTTGCTGACGGCCGTCGACCTGGCGGCGGCACGATGCGCGACATCCTGCTCAACGTGGTCCCGGCGATGTCGCGGGTCGACGCGTACACGACTGCCGCCGTGCTCGGCGCGGCGGCACAGCTCGTGGCGTCCGTTGTCGGCATGCGACGGGAACCGGCGATGTTCAGCGCCGGCGCCGCCTGCTTCCCTTGGCCGCGCGCGCTGGAGCTGGAACCTGCCGGCGTCAACAGAGGGGGTGGCTAGGCGAAGTCGTCGGGGTTGACGTGCTCGATGAAGTCGCGGAACTCGTCGAGGATCTCCTCGGCTTCTTCCTCCGGCTCCGGTGTCGGCTCTTGGCCAACCTCGTCGAGCAGCTCCTCGGCGGCGAACAGCGGGGCCTGGCAGCGCACGGCGAGGGCGATCGCGTCGGACGGCCGGCTCGACATCACGGTCACCTCCCCGCCGCCGCGGCGCAGATGGAGCTCGGCGAAGTAGGTGTGCTCGCGCATCTCGGTGACGACGACCTGCTCGACCTGCACGCCGAGCTCGGTGAGCGTCTGGATGAACAGGTCGTGGGTCAGCGGACGCGGCGGCGTCACGCCTTCGAGGGCGTAGTGGATGGAGGTCGCCTCGGGGGTGCCGATGTAGATCGGCAAGAGGCGGTGACGCCCGGTCTGTTCGCGGAGCAGGACCATCGGCGTGTTGGCGGGAACCTCGACACGGACCCCGACGAGCTCGAGCGGCACCACGCCGTCGATGGTACCCGCCCGGCCAGGTCGGCACCCGCCGGGATCACCCCATCGGAGTGTTTCGATGGATCCGAGTCTCACGCGGGGATTTTCCCGGGCCCAAACACTCCGATCGCCCTAAACACTCGGATGGCGAGCGGTCACTCGAGGTAGTGGCGGAGGGCGGCGCGCATCATCGCGGCGCGCAGACGGGCGCCGAGCGCGTCGAGCTCGCCCAGGTGGACGACGGCCTGGGCTCTGGCTTGCGGGTTGCGCTGGCGGAGCGTCGGCAGGATCAGCTGCTCGTAGAGCCCGGCCTCCCGCTCCACCGAGGTCCGCCACGCCCGCAGGTGGCGGGCGTCGACGCCGGCCCGCAGGAACCCACCGGCGGCGGCGGCGATCTCCACCGCCTCGTCGCCGTACAGCTCGGCGGCGCTGTTGCGCCTGGGCACCACGCCGTACTCCTCGAGCTGGGCGAGCTCGGCCTTGCTCACCGACGCCATCGCGCACAGCTCGTCGCGGTTGACCAGCACGCCCGGCAACAGCCGCGGCGCCGGCGCCGACTCGACCGGATCGTCCCGTTCGGCTGCCCGCGGCACCGCCCCGTGGGGCGCGCCAGCGGCGGGGTGGGCGGAGACCTGGGCGGTGGTCGGCTGATCGCCGCCGCTGGGTGGGGTCGGGTCGCGGGGGTCGATCTGGCCGGAGTCGATGCGGTGCTTGATCACGCGCAACGGCAGGAACTTCTCACGCTGCTCACGCAGGATGACCCGCAGCAACTCGACGTCGTCCTCGTAGAACTTGCGGTATCCGGACGGGGTGCGCTCCGGCTCGATCAACCCCTGGCTCTCGAGGAAGCGGATCTTCGAGATCGTGACGTCGGGGAACTCCTCGAGCAGCAGCCCCAAGACTTCGCCGATCGACAGGTGGGCGGCGCCGCCGGCCTCAGGCATCGGATCGCTCGAACAGCACGAGACGGAACTTGCCGACCTGCAGTTCGTCGCCGTGGTGGAGCACCGCCCGCTCGATCCGCTCCTGGTTGACGTATGTGCCATTGAGCGACCCGGCGTCGGTGACGACGTAGCCCTCGTCGGTGCGCTCGATCGCAGCATGGCGACGGGACACCGTGATGTCGTCGAGGATGATCTCGCTGTCGGGGTGGCGCCCGAGGCGAGTCGACGCCGCCGTCAGCGCGAAGCGATCCCCCGCCTGGGCGCCCGACCGCACGATCAGCACCGCCGCGCCCTGCGGCAGTTCGCCCACCGTGACCACGACGTCGTCGTCGGTGCCCGGCGCGTCCTGCAACGGGTCCACTGCGGTCAGCGTCACGGTGCGGTCGTTCTTCAGGTCGAGCGGCGACCCGCAGCTCGAGCAGAAGGCACTCTCGGGTGGGTTGCGGTGGCCGCAGGAGTTGCAGAAGACGTAGGCCACGCTCAGCCCTCGATGAGCGCCCCGTAGGCCGCCGCGTCGAGGAGCGAGTCGTACTCCGCCGGATCGCTCATCCGGATCGTGCAGATCCAGCCGTCCCCGTACGGATCCTCGTTGAGCGCCTGGGGCCCGTCGGTGAGCGCCTCGTTGACTTCGACGACGGTGCCGGCGACGGGCGCGTAGACGTCGGAGACCGACTTCGTGCTCTCGACCTCGCCGAACGACTCGCCGGCCTTGACGACCGTCCCGACGATCGGCACCTGCACGAACACGACGTCGCCGAGGGCGTCCTGGGCGTAGTCGGTGATCCCGACGCGGACGACGTCGCCGTCCCGGCTGGCCCACTCATGATCGTTCGAGTACCGCAGCTCCTCGGGAACGTTCATGGGTCGCCACCGTACCCAACCGGGGCGGTCGATCCGGCCGTCACCGAGCGGTGCGGGCGGCCCTGCCGAGGGCCAGGCCGCGCCGGATCTCGGGCACGTAGCCGACCGCGGTATACCACGACAGCGCCAGTCCAGGGATCCCCACCACCCAGCCGAGTGCGGTGAACACGGCGTGGCCCATGGCGTCGCTGGACCCGAACACGAACGAGGGCACCGCGACCAACAGGAGGAACGTCGCCGTCTTGCCCAGCCACGTGACGTCGAAGCGGGCCATCGAGAAGAACAGCGTGGCGATCGCGATGGTGCCCCCCATGAGCAGCTCGCGCGCGAGGACGGCGATGCAGAACCAGCGCGGTGCGGCGCCGTCGGCGATGATCGCCACCAGGGCGATGATGAACACGAGCCGATCGACCGTCGGATCGAACTTCTTGCCGAACTCGCTGACCTGGCCGAGTCGACGGGCGAGATAGCCGTCGACCCAGTCGGTCGCGCCGATCCCGGCGAGCAGGAACGCCGCCGCGGCTCGGTCGTGACGGCCGAGCAGCAGCCAGAGGAACAGCGGCAGGCACAGCAGGCGCACCAGCGTGAACAGGTTGGGGACGGTGAGCAGCGTGTCGACCTCTGGTCGTGCCGTCCCGTCCACCCACCTGATGGTACGGAGCCGAGCCGTCGGCCGTCCCGGCATCTGGGCGGATCCGTCCCTTGCCAGGCATCTGGGCGGGCGTGATCGAACTCAGACCGGATCGATGAGGTCGCGGCCCTTGTTCCGGACGTTGTTGACGTCCGTCGGCACCTCGTGGACCGTGAGCAGCGTGTCGGGCGCGGGGATCAGCAGGCCGGACAGCGCTTCGATGTCGTCGTTCGCCGGGTCGAGCCAGCTCGCCCACGCCGACTGCGGGAGGATCACCGGCATCCGGTCGTGGATCGGCGCCATCGTGCCGTTCGCCGACGTCGTGACGACGGTGGCGCTGTGCAGCCAGTCGGCGTCGGGGCCGGCAGCCTTGTCCCGCCAGGCCGACCACAGCCCGGCGACCGCCAGCGGCTCGCCGTCGAGGCGGTGGATGTACATCGGCTGCTTCGCCGGCTTGCCCGACTTGGTGACCGGCCCGCCCTCGACGCCGGCCTTCCACTCGTAGAAGCCGTCCATCGGGATGATGCAGCGCGTCTTCTTGAACACGCCCTTGTAGGCCGGCTTCTCGGCCAGCGTCTCGGCGCGGGCGTTGATCATCCTGGCGCCGACCTTGCGCTCCTTCGCCCACACGGGGATCAGCCCCCAGTGAAAGACCTCGAGCCGGGGCGTCCCGTCGGGCCCGGCGACGACCGCGTAGATGTCGTTGGTCGGGGCGACGTTGTAGTTCTCGCCCAGCGTCTCCCCCTCGAAGGTGGCACCGAAGTACTCGGCGATCTTGTCGGGCGTGCTCGACGAGACGAAGCGACCGCACATGCGGGCCGAACCTACCGTCAGCCAGGAGGACCGACGCCGAGCGCGGTCTCGACGAGCCGTTCGATGACGGCGCGAAGCAGTTCCGGTGTGGTCAGCCGGTCGCCGTCCACACCTCGCGCGACCTCGAGACGTAGCGTCAAGCCGTCGTCGCAGCCGACGGTCGTCCATCGATCCTCGTCGACGCCGTCGACGCCGTCGACGACCCGACGGGCGAGGTATCGCTCGTAGGTGTCGTCGGGCATGCCGTAGTCACCTGGCCGCAGGCCCGCGCTCAAGGCGATGTGGTTGGTGCGGATGGCCGGCAAGCACTCCGAGCCTGCCGGGTCAACACCGGTGGTCGGTGGGCGGGGTCGAGTGACGACCACCACAGCCGCCTCGGCCGAGGTCACTGGGCGGGCCCTCTTCGTCGAGCGGCGACCGGCATCGTACGCCGTCGGCGGTCGCGGCATGCCCGTGCTGGTGCTGCACGGCTGAGCCCTCGGCTACCGGACGTATGAGAGCGCGGTGCGGCTGATGGCGCGCGGCTGCCGGGTCTACGCACCGGCGCTTCGGGCTTCGCCGGCACCGCCGACCTCCATCCCCGCACGACGCATCATGGACCGCTACGCGGCGTGGCTCCGCGACCTCCTCGATGCCGTCGGGATCGATGAGCCGGTGCGAGTGGTCGGCCACTCCTTCGGCGCCGGTGTCGCCATCCAGCGCACTCATTGGTGCACCCTCACATGATGCGGCAGCGCCACGTCCTCGAACCTCCTGGGGCGCCAAGGAGCGAAAGACCGTGCCGAATTGTTCGCTCGCTCGAAGACTCGCTCGCTCACGACCAGCCGAGCGGGTCCGTCACCTGGTGCTCGTCGACTCCGTCGGCAGCCCGTCGGGCGTCGGTGGCCCGTTGCTCACGGCACGGCCTCCGGATCGGCCGCCGTGGCAACAGGGCCTCGCCTTCGTCCGCGAGATGCTCTGGCCCCCCAACGCTTGCCGCATCGCCCAGGCGGTGAGCGACGACCTCGTGCACAACGTGGTCCTCAACCCCCTGGCCATCATCGAGATCGGCGCGCTGGCCCGACAGGCCGACCTCACGTCCGAGCTCGCCGAGCTGGGCCGCCGGCAACTGCCGATCCTGGTGCTGTGGAGCGACGGCGACAGCGTGCTGCCGCTGGGTTCGTTCGACGCGCTGTGCGCGGCGATCGGCACAGAGGGAACGGTCCTGCGGGCGTGCCGGACTCTGCGGCCCGGAGGCGGGGGCGGGAGATTCGGGCGCCCGACCTCGGACTCGGCCCCCGCACGGGACCGGATCTGGAAGTGCGGTGTCAGCCGTCGCCCTGGAGACCGGCCCGTGCCAGCCGTTCGACGAACGCGACGACGCCCGACGTGGGTGCGAGGGGGCACGGCGGGGTCGAGCGTGAGTTGGCATCGTCGTCGGACGGCTCGAGACAGACCGGCACGCCGGGGTGCACCGAGGCGTGCGACTCGAGCAGTTGCTGCCAGCTCGTCTCCTCGCGCGGCTGGGCGACGACGATGGCGTCCGCGCCGACGGCCAACGCACACGGTTCGCCGTGCAACGCACCGCACGAACCTGTCGTCGGTCCTGGGCACGTCAACACCTGCAGGCCGGCGGCGCGGGCCTCGTTCTCGGCGTGCCAGCGGCCGCCAGGACGTTCGACGAGCACTCGGAATCGGTCGTGGGGCCCCGGCCACGACGGCGTCGACGTTGACGTCCCGATCAACAGCCGGACCACTCTCCAACCCCTGTGCTCCATGCTCACCGAGCCTCGCGACCGCAGCATCGCCAACATCGCGTGGTCCGTGGTCAGCACGTCCGCTTCCAGGTTTGAAACGCCGCAGGCGGCTGCGGTGGCGGCCAGCGCGTCCAGGAGGTACGGGCCCAGCCAGCCCCGCCATTCCGGGGCCACGGTGATCTCCAGCTCGCCGTCGCCGTTGGGGAGCATGGTGAACCCTGCCTCACCCACGAGTCGTCGTTCGTCGTCGTGCTCGTCGAGTGCCGCGGCCACCACTCCTCCCCCACCGCGATCGCCGACCGTCGCCAAGCGCTCGAAGAACTCACGCGGTGGCCGATAGCCGCCGAAGAACCGGCGGTAGCGGTCATCGTCGTCGAGCGCCGCATAGAGCGCCTCGAGCCCGTCGACGTCGTCGACGGTCACCGACCGGATTACGACGCGTTGGGCGCCACCTGGCGGATCCCCCGATTCGACGATCTGCACGTGCCGCTTCTGCTCCACCATGTCATCGTCGGACAGCGCCGTCTCGGGCGATAGGGCGAAAGGTCCCGATCGACCCGGTTGCCCGGGACGTTCGACCCTTGCAGCCACACGCGACGGACGACAGGCTGACGCCATGAACGCAACCGGGTCTCGTCGTGTGCCGTTGCGCGCCTTCGCTTGCATCGACGGCAACGAGGCTGCCGCCCGTGTCGCGTACACCTTCAGCGAGGTCATCCCGATCTATCCGATCACGCCGTCATCGCCGATGGCTGAGCTGGCAGACGAGTGGGCAGCTGTCACGAGGTCGAACCTGTGGGGTGCCGTTCCTGAGATCGTCGAGATGCAATCGGAGGCCGGCGCCGCCGGGGCCCTCCATGGGGCCCTCCAGAAGGGCGCCTTCGCCACGACGTTCACGGCTTCACAGGGCCTCCTGCTGATGGTGCCGAACATGTTCAAGATCGCTGGTGAGCTGACCCCGTGCGTGATGCACGTGGCCGCCCGCACGATCGCCACCCACGCATTGTCGATCTTCGGCGACCACTCCGACGTGATGCATGCACGCACCACCGGCTGGGCCATGCTCGCCGCGGCCAGCGTCCAGGAGGCCCACGACTTCGCCGCTGTCGCTCACGCCGCCACGCTGCGGGCCCGGGTGCCGTTCCTCCACTTCTTCGACGGCTTCCGCACGTCGCACGAGGTGGACAAGATCACCCTCCTCGACGAGGCCGACCTGCGGGCGCTGGTCGACGAGCGTGCGGTGATCGACCATCGTCGGCGCGGCCTGACCCCCGACGTGCCCGTGCTCCGGGGATCGGCGCAGAACCCCGACGTGTTCTTCCAGGCCCGCGAAGCCTGCAATCCGTTCTACGACGCGGTGCCGGGGATCGTGGAGGAGGTGTTCGACGAGCTGGCCTCCCGGTGTGGCCGCGGCTACGGGCTGGTCGACTATGTCGGCGCCCCGGACGCCGACCGAGCCATCGTGATGATGGGGTCGGGGGTCGGCGCCGCGGAGGAGGCCGTCGAGGCGCTCACCGCTCGCGGCGAGCGGGTCGGGCTGGTGAAGGTGCGCCTGTACCGGCCGTTCCCGGCTGCCCAGCTCGTGCGCGCCCTGCCGCCGACCGTGCGGGCCATCTCCGTGCTCGACCGCACCAAGGAACCCGGGGCCACGGGTGAGCCGCTGCTGCTCGACGTGATCGCCACCCTCCACGACGCCATGGACTCCGACTCGCCCCCGTTCGGACGTGCGCCGCACGTGACGGGTGGGCGATACGGGCTGTCGTCGAAGGAGTTCCGTCCCGCTCATGTCCAGGCGGTCTTCGACGAGCTCGCCCTTTTCGACGCGTCGGCGGGACGGGCGCCGCGGCGGCGGTTCACCGTCGGCATCCACGACGACGTCACCCAGCTCAGCCTCGACGCCGACGACGAGTTCCGATCCCGGCGTCCAGCCGGCGAGGTCCAGGCGATGTTCTTCGGCCTCGGCGCCGACGGCACGGTCGGGGCGAACAAGGCGTCGGTGAAGATCATCGGTGAGCACACCGACCTGTTCGCCCAGGGCTACTTCGTCTATGACTCGAAGAAATCCGGCTCGGTGACGGTCTCTCACCTGCGATTCGGGCCTGAGCCGATCCGCTCGACCTACCTCATCGAGGAGGCCGATTTCGTCGCCTGCCATCAGTTCGGCCTGCTCGAGAAGATGCCGGTGCTCCAGCACGCCAAGCACGGGGCCACGTTCCTGATCAACAGCCCGTACGGCCCCGACGAGGTGTGGGACCGGCTTCCCGTCGAGGTCCAGGCCCAGGTCATCGACAAGGACCTCGTCGTGTGGACGATCGACGCCCACAGCGTGGCCAGGCAGTTCGAGCTCGGTGCCCGGATCAACACGGTCATGCAGGCGTGCTTCTTCGCCCTTGCCGGCGTGATCCCCGCCGAAGCGGCCATCGACCACATCAAGGCGTCTGTGCAGCACGCCTACGGTCGCCTCGGCAGCACGATCGTGGAGCGGAACAACGCGGCGATCGATTCGTCGCTCGCCGCGCTCGCCCGTGTCGAGGTCCCGGCGACCACCTCGTCACGGCCCCTCGACCAGGTGCTCCCCGCCGATCTCCCCGACTTCGTCACCCGGGTCACGGCCCGGCTGATGGCCGGCGAGGGCGACCTGCTGCCAGTCTCGGCCCTCCCCGTGGACGGCACGTTCCCGACGGGGACCGCACAGTTCGAGAAGCGGGCGATCGCCCAGGAGATCCCGATCTGGGATCCCGACATCTGCATCGACTGCGGCAAGTGCGCGATCGTGTGCCCGCACGCCACGATCCGCATGAAGGTCTTCGAGCCGTCCGCGCTCGACGGTGCGCCGCCGTCGTTCCAGTCCAAGGAGTTCCGCTCGAAGGACATCTCCGGGTACCGGATGACGATCCAGGTCGCCCCGGACGACTGCACCGGTTGCGGTGTCTGCGTCGACGTGTGCCCGGCGAAGTCGAAGACCGAAGCACGGCACAAGTCCATCAACATGGAACCGGCGCTGGCCCACCGCGACGCCGAACGGCCGAACTGGGACTTCTTCCTCTCGATCCCCGAGCTCGATCGCGATCTGCTGCCCCACGATTCGGTCAAGGGCTCGCAGGCCCTGCAGCCACTGTTCGAGTTCTCCGGTGCCTGTTCCGGCTGCGGCGAGACGCCGTACATCAAGCTGGCGACGCAGTTGTTCGGCGACCGCATGGTCGTCGCCAATGCCACCGGCTGCTCGTCGATCTACGGAGGCAACCTGCCCACGACCCCGTGGGCGGCGAACGCCGACGGGCGGGGCCCGGCGTGGAGCAACTCGCTGTTCGAGGACAACGCCGAGTTCGGCCTCGGCTTGCGCCTCGGCCTCGAAGCCCAGACGTCGCTCGGAGGCATCCTGCTCCAACAGTTGACCGGCGCCGTCGGGCCCGACCTCGTGCAGTCGATCCTGTCCGCCGACCAGGAGACCGAGTCCGGCATCCGCGCCCAGCGCGAGCGGATCGCCGCGTTGCGGTCCGCACTCGAAGCACTGAGCAGCGACGACAGCGTCGCCGGCGCCGCCGCCCGCCACCTGCTGGTGCTCGCCGACTGCCTGACTCGACAGGGCGTCTGGATCATCGGCGGCGACGGTTGGGCCTACGACATCGGGTTCGGCGGGCTCGACCACGTCCTGTCGTCCGGACGCAACGTGAACATCCTGGTGCTCGACACGGAGGTCTACTCGAACACCGGCGGCCAGGCCTCGAAGGCGACGGCACGCGGAGCCGTCGCCAAGTTCGCCGCCGCCGGCAAGTCGAGCGCCAAGAAGGACCTCGGCGCCATCGCCCGCGCCTACGGCAACGTGTACGTGGCCGAGATCGCCATCGGCGCCAACGACCTGCAAGCGACCAAGGCGTTGCTCGAGGCCGATGCCTGGCCGGGGCCGTCGCTGGTGATCGCCTACTCGACGTGCATCGCCCACGGGATCGACATGTCGAAGTCGATGAGCCACATGAAGGACGCCGTGAAGTCGGGGTACTGGCCGTTGTACCGCTTCCAGCCCAGCGAGGCCGAGCACGGCGTGCCGTTCAAGCTCGACTCCCACGAGCCGTCGATCCCGGTCGCCGAGTTCATCGCCTCCGAAGCCCGGTTCGCGGTGCTCGCCCGCACCCATCCTGAGCGGGCCAAGCGGCTGCTCCGGCTGGCCCAGGCCGACGTCGACGAGCGCTGGCGCTACTACCGCCAGCTCGGCACGATGGAGCGCACCATCGCCCGCGAGTCGCCCGGCGGGGAGAGCGAGTACGTCGGAGCCGCGGACGAGGACGAGGAGGTGTGAGATGGCTGCCCTTGACACCACGTACCTCGGGATCCCATTGCGCTCGCCGATCGTCGCCTCCGCCTCGCCGCTGACCGGCGACGCCGACACTGCAGCCCGCCTCGCCGACGCCGGGGTCGGCGCGCTCGTGCTCCCCTCGCTGTTCGAGGAAGAGATCGTCCACGAGCAAGTCGAGCTCACCGAGGCCATGGAAGCCGGTGCCGAGAACTTCGCCGAGGCGCTCGACTACTTCCCCGCCCTCTCGCCGTTCCCGACCGCCCCGGAGCGCTATCTGGCCAACCTCGAACGGACCAAGGCGCGGGTCTCGGTCCCGGTGATCGCCAGCCTCAACGCGTACTCGCCAGGCGGATGGGTGCGCTACGCCCATCTCCTCGCCGACGCCGGCGCCGACGCCATCGAGCTCAACGTGTACCGGGTAGCGGCCGACCCCGCGCGCAACAGTGCCGAGATGGAAGCCGACGACCTCGCCCTCGTCGCCGACGTGAAAGCAGCCGTCGACGTCCCTGTTGCCCTCAAGCTGTCGCCGTTCTACTCGGCGATGGCCAACTTCGCCGATCGAGCGGTGGAGGCGGGGGCCGATGGACTCGTTCTGTTCAACCGGTTCTATCAACCCGATCTCGACGTCGACACCCTCGAGATCGTCCCCCGCCTCGAGCTGTCGTCGCCGTGGGAGCTGCGCCTGCCGCTGCGCTGGATCGCCGTGCTGCGCCCGATGCTGCAGGGCCGGGCCAGCCTCGCCGCCACCAGTGGCGTCGAGACCGGAGCCGATGTCGCCAAAGCGCTGCTCGTCGGAGCCGACGTCGTGATGACCACATCGGCCCTGCTGCGCCACGGCCCCGAACACGTGGGCGCGGTCGAAGAGGAGCTGGTGACGTGGATGGACGACCACGAGTATGTGTCCGTTGGCCAGCTACGCGGCTCGGTGTCGTACGCCACGGCTGACGATCCGTCCGCCTTCGAACGAGCCAACTACGTGCGGATCCTGCACTCCTGGACGTCACCAGCCGCGACGCACGGCGAGGTCGTCTCGCTGAGCTCGCACCGCGCCGAGGATCGCTGAGAGCCGGCGCCAATCGGCTCGGCGGGCAAGGGCGGCGGCCGTCGTCGCCGCCGGGACCATCCCGAACTGTGAGCTGCAAAGGCGGATCCCCGCCGTCTGGGCTCACCGTTCGCGGCGCGGGACGACGGCCGGCCCGGATCCGTGAGTTCGAAGGGCGGAGATCCGCGGTTACGGCTCACAGTTCGGATCATGGGGTCGACAGCACGCGAGCGTCTGACGCGGTGTGCGCCTCCACCGCCTAACGTCGAGCGGCGATGTTCCCAGGCGACACCGACCTCGCTGAAGCCGCGTCCCTGCTGGCCGAGGACCTGCCACCCGAGCTCAAGCCCTTGGCCACGGTGGCCTACAACTATCGGTGGGCGTGGGCGCCGCTCGGTGGGAGCCTGTTCGAGCGCATCGATCCGAACCGCTGGGGTCGCTGCGGGCACAACCCGGTTCGACTGCTCAGCGAAGCGTCACCCGCGGTGCTGCGCCGGGCCGCCGCGGATCTCGACGTCCGTGCCGACGTGGACGCGCTCGTCGAGCTCGTCGAAGCGGACCTGGCACGGCCGTTTGCGACCGCGGTGACGCCGGATCATCCGGTCGCCTTCCTGTGCGCCGAGTTCGGGGTCCATCAATCGCTGCCGATCTACTCCGGCGGGCTCGGCATCCTGGCCGGCGACCTGCTGAAGGAGGCATCCGACTCGGGCGTGGCGATGGTCGGGGTCGGCCTGATGTACCGCACCGGCTACTTCCATCAGCGCATCGACATCACCGGGTACCAGCACGAGTACTGGGTCGACACCGATGAGGAACGGCTGCCCGCAGCCGTCGTCAGGGCATCCGGCGGACAGCCGATTCGGGTCACGATCCCGGTGTTCGACGTCGATCTGGTCGCCGCTGTGTGGCGGGTGGACGTCGGGCGAACCCCGCTCTACCTGCTCGACACCGATCTGCCCGAGAACCCGCCCTTCGGGCGCTGGGTGACGTCACGGCTGTACGACGGCAACCGGCTGATCCGCCTCGCCCAGTACGCCGTGTTGGGCGTTGGTGGGGTGCGCGCCCTGCGAACGATGGGCATCGTGCCCACGGTGTACCACCTCAACGAAGGTCATCCCGCGCTCGCCGCGTGGGATCTGTTCGCTGAGCAACGCTCGGCTGGAGCCTCCGACGTCGCGGCATGGAAAGCAACCCGCTCGAGGCTCGTGTTCACGACCCACACGCCTGTTGCTGCCGGGAACGAGCTGTACGATCGCGGCGAGATCACCCCGGTGCTGGGACGGATCGCCGACCTCGCCGGTGGTACGGATGCACTGCTCACCGCCGCACTCGCCGACCCGGGCAAGCCGGATGCAGCCGGCCTCACCCCGCTGGCGATCCGGGCCACCCGCTCGGTGAACGCGGTGAGCCGGCGTCACGGACAGGTTTCCCGTGCGATGTGGCGGGGACTGTGGCCCGATCGAGCCGTCGAGGACGTGCCGATCACCCACGTCACCAACGGCGTGCACGTCCCGACGTGGCTCAACCGCCCGATGCGCGAGCTGCTCGACAGGTACCTCGGCACCGGTTGGCTGGCCAGGGCCGACGATCCCGCGGCGTGGGCGCCGATCGCCGAGATCCCCGGCTCCGAGCTGTGGGCAGCGCGCAACGAGAGCAGGCGGCAACTCGTGGAGCAGGTCCGGGCCCGTTCGACGCTCGACCGACTCCGCCGGGGCGAGTCGTTCGACTACGCCGAGGCGGCCGAGCACCTACTCAGCTCGGACGTGCTCACCTTGGGCTTCGCTCGCCGGATCGCGTCCTACAAGCGCCTGCACCTCCTCGTCGCCGACCCCGGCCGTGCGCTCGCGCTGCTCAACGGGGACTGGCCCGTCCAGTTCTTCTTCGCCGGGAAGGCCCACCCGATGGACGAGCAGGCAAAGCAGATCGTCCAGGCCGTCTTCCGCCTGAAGGGCGCGCCCGGCGTCGCTGGACGGGTCGCCTTCCTGGAGGACTACGACCTCGACATCGCGGCGGCATTCGTGTCCGGCTGCGACGTGTGGATCAACGTCCCCCGTCCGCCGCAAGAAGCGAGCGGCACCAGCGGCATGAAGGCTGCTGTCAACGGGGTGCTCAACCTCAGCGTGCTGGACGGCTGGTGGGCCGAGGCGTACGACGGCGCCAACGGATGGGCGATCGAAGGCGACCTCGACGCCGACGAGGCGAGCCAGGATCACCGTCACGCTGAGGCCCTGCTCGACCTGTTCGAGTCCCACGTGGTGCCGCTGTTCCACGAACGCGACGACACCGGCGTGCCGGTTCGCTGGGTCCAGATGATCAAGCGATCGATGATGACCCTCGGGCCGCAGTTCAGCGCCAAGCGAATGCTGCGCGAGTACGTCGCACGCATCTACGGGAAGCCCTGACCGCCGAGCGATGTGGCGGCCGAGACCGAACCGCAACGGGACCATTGGCCCCTGGAGCGACGACCGTCACGAGACGACGCTGGGATCGTGACCACCGATCGACTCGGCA
The DNA here is from genome assembly GCA_963841465.1 of uncultured Acidimicrobiia bacterium. Classification (GTDB taxonomy): domain Bacteria; phylum Actinomycetota; class Acidimicrobiia; order Acidimicrobiales; family Ilumatobacteraceae; genus JALZMG01. Next base: position 273,972 of record CAWJCQ010000004.1, read on the forward strand.
TCGACATCCTCGACACCGACACGTGCTGGGAGATGTTGGGCAGCACCGAGGTGGGCCGGCTCGGCGTGTCGATCAGCGACCATCCCGACATCTTCCCCGTCAACTTCGTCGTCGACCGTGGCACCGTCGTCTTCCGCACCGGCGAAGGCACCAAGCTGGCTGGCGCCGTGCTCGGCCGCGCCGTCGCCTTCGAAGTCGATGGCTACGAGCCCGAATCCGGAGATGCGTGGAGTGTGGTCATCAAGGGTCGCGCCGTCGAGATCGAACGGATGGGCGACGTCTTCGACGCGCTCGACCTCCCTTTGTTCCCGTGGCACGCCAGCCCCAAGCACCGGTTCGTGCGCATCGAGCCACACGACGTCAGTGGTCGCCGGTTCCGCGTCGTCGACGCTCCAGGGGTCGGCGACGTGTGATGCACGAGCCCCGCTTGCCCCGCTTGCCCCGCTTGCCCGGCTCGCCCCGCTTGCCCGACGTGCCCGGCTTGGCCGGCCATCACGCCGAGCTGGTCGAACTCGATCGGTCCACGTGTCTCGCACTGCTCGCGACCCAGCACGTCGGCCGGCTCATCATCGACGCCACCCCACCACTGGTCCGCGTCGTCAACTACACCGCCTTCGAGCACACCATCGTGTTCCGTTCCGATCCCTTCCCCCACACCGACGCCCTCCTCGGGAGCCCAGTGGCGTTCGAGGCCGACATGGTCGACGACCACACGCGCTCGGGATGGAGCGTCGTCGTCCGTGGCGTCGCCCATGACCTCTCCGGGCAGCTCGCCGGTTTCGGCCAGTCCGGCGCCAACGTCGACCCCTGGGCGCCAGGGCCGAAGAGCCGCTGGATCGGGATCAACATCGAGGACGTGACCGGCCGGCTCGTTCGCGGGGAGGAGGGCGCCGTGCCACCCGGCTTCGTCCCGCCGGATCCCCCTCCGAACGAGTAGCGAGCTACCGCATCACGTCGTGAGGCCGACGAAGAGCTGGACGTACTGGGTGAGGTGGCGGTCGCCGAGGAAGTACTCCTGCACCCGGACGCGGGCGGCCGTGCCCAGTTGTTCGGCGAGCGCCCGGTCGTCCAGCAGGCGGGTCGTCGCCGCGGCGAGCGCATCGAGGTCGTGCGGATCGATCAACAGCCCGTCGCGTCCGTCGACGATCTGGTCCTGGATCCCGCCCACGCGACTGGCGACCACCGGGCGCGCCTTCCACATCGCTTCGGTGACGGTCAGCCCGAACCCCTCGACGAGGCTCTTCTGCACGACCTGGTAGGCGTGGCGCTGCAGGGCGTTGACGATGATGGCGTTCTCGTCGGCGTCGTCCATCGGGATCGAGGCAAGGTGGACGCGCCTGCCGATGTCGCTCGGCAGGTCCGACCACTGCTCCCGGCACTCGGCGAAGATGGCGGCTCCCTCGGGGTCGTCGGCCACCCCGGACACGTCGGGTCCGGCGAGCACGAGGTGGGCGTCGTCGGGACCGTTCTTGACCACCGTAACGAACGCGGTGAGCACACCGCCCATGTCCTTGAGGCGGTCCCACCGGCTCACCTGGACCACCAGCCGAGCGGCGGCGGGCGGGGGCGGACCGTCGGCGATCACGCCGACGTGGCGGCGCACGGTGCCGACAGTGCCATCGCGCCGTTCGAAGCTGACCGGCCCGCCGGGGTTGGCGTCGCTGACCAACCCCACCGTCGCCAGCACCGCGCTGACCGTCTCTGGATCGAGGTCGCGGTTCTTGGCCGAGAAGGGGTCGATCGAAGGTGGAATGACGACGAGGCGCTGCTGGTCGACCCAGTCCGGAACGTATTCCCGACGCGAGAACACGAAGGCGTCGGCCCGCTCGATGTGGGGCCTGAGGAAGGCCCAGCCGATGTCGGTCAGGTCGTTCGTCGTGTCGCGCCCGATGTGACAGCGCCACACGACGCGGGCGCCGATCGCTCGCAGACCGTCGACCATCCCTGCCGTCTGGGGGTCGTGGAGGACCACGATGTCGCGTGGGTCGATCAGCGGGAGCATCTCGGCGATGTTCTGGGCGAGGACCCGCTCGTAGTGGGCCCGCTCCGCGTCGCCCATGGGACCGCCATCGCCCGGGTCACCGTGCAGGAGGTTGTGCAGCCGTTTGGTGATGGCGAAGAACTCGGGGTCGCCGTCGAGCACGAGCCACCGGTTCTCGATGTACGACCCCTTGCCGTAGGCGAGCAGGGTCTGCAGCATCTCGGCCACGCCGCCCCCGTGGGCGGTGGCGTTGACGTGCCAGATCGTGCGGTCCCCGAAGGCGGCCCGAGCGCGCCGACCGGACTCCCCGAACTCGTGGGCCCGCTCGGGCGTCATCCTGCTGATCAGCTGCCTGAGGGAGCGGGCGTTCACCTCGACCTCTTGCACGGGCACATCATTGCGCGTCCGCTGGGACCCGATGTCCGGACCTTCTAGTGAGGACCTTGGGCCCTGTCGCCCCGGGCCATACGCGGCGCAGGCTGGCGGGCGTGAGCACAGCATTGAACCTTCCGGTGTGTGACTGCCCCGACTGCCGGGCGCAATCGGAAGTCGCCCGGCTGTCCGCCGACCACGAGCGCCTATTGGCGTTGACCGCGGTGCTGCGCCGGTCGTTGTCGGATCGCGGCTGCGTCGCCGGTCAACCGCTCGAGGAGCTCGCGGCCATGGTGCTCGCCCATGCCGAGCGGGAGCAGGCTGGCTTGTTCGCGGCGCTGCGCGACGTCGGGGTCGACCAAGAGTACCTGGGGCGATTCGAGCGGGATCATCAGCGCATCGACGATCTGCTGGCGAAGGCGAACAGCGAGCCGAGCGCCGTCGAGGCGGTCATCGAGCTGGTCGAAGACCACATCCGACGCGAGGAAACGGACATGTTCCCTGCCGCGCGTCAACTCCTCGACCCGGCCCGGTGGGACGTCGTCGACGACGCCGGTCCCCACGCGGTTGCCCGCTGACGCAAGCGCCGGGCGGCAGTGGCGAATTTCAGGACCATCGGCTCTATTCCTCGGCTCCTGGGGAGCCGATAATGGTCGTGATGGCCCCGCTGCCGTGCCCGCAGGCCGCGCCCCGCATCAGTGAACCATGACCCCGCGACGTTGGGCGGCAACGTCGTCCTGCTCTACTGGAGGACCCACACGTGGCTGGCCTAGATCGAGACATGCTGGAGATGACGCTCGACGCGATCGGCGACTTCGCCGCGCACGAGCTGCCGGAGAAGCTGCTCGTCGACCTGGATGAGCGCGACGAGTTCCCCGCCGACCTCGTCAAGCGAATGTGCAGCGAGGACCTCGGGGTCCAGCTCCTGTTCATCGCCGAGGAGCACGGCGGGATGGGTGGGTCCGCCTTCGACGTCTACCGGGTGTGCGAGCGGATGGCGAGCATCGACCTCGGCATCGCCACATCAGTGCTGGCCACGTTCCTCGGCAGCGACCCGATCGTGGTCGGGGGAACGCCGGACCAGCAGGCCAAATGGCTGGGTCACATCGCCGCCGACGGCGTGCTGGTGGCCTACGGCGCGACCGAGCCCGAGGCGGGGAGCGACCTCGGCGCGCTGAAGACCGTCGCCGTGCCGGTCACCGGCGACGACGGCACGATCACGGCGTACCGGATCACCGGCAAGAAGCAGTGGATCAGCAACGGCGGCGTAGCCGACTTCTACACGATCCTGGCCAACGCCCCGGGCGGCCCGACGTGGTTCGTGGTCGATCGGGACACCCCCGGCTTCGTACCAGGCAAGCCGGAGAACAAGCACGGGATCCGCCTGAGCAACACCGCCGCCCTGTTCCTCGACGAGGTCGAGGTGCCTGCCGACCGACTCGTCGGCGGCATCGAGGGCCAGGGCCTGGTCCAGGCCCAGCTCGTGTTCGGCTACACCCGCCTGATGGTGGCCGCCTTCGGGCTCGGCGCCGGGTGGGCGGCCCTCGACCGGGCGATCCCGTACTCGGCCGAGCGGATCCAGGGTGGCGCCCCGCTGTCGGAGAAGCAGGGCTACACCCACAAACTGATCGTGCCCCACGCGGTACGGCTCGAGGCGGCCCGCGCCTACATCGAGGAGACTGCGGCCCGCCTCGACGAGGTGCACATCGGCCTGAACACCGAGGGGGCGATCGCCAAGTACCTGGCGACCGAGGCCGGCAACGGCGCCGCCGACGCTTCGATCCAGGCCCTCGGCGGGTACGGCTACACCCACGAGTACCTCGTCGAGAAGATCAAGCGCGACGTCCGGATCACCACGATCTACGAGGGAACCTCCGAGATCATGGAGATGACGATCTCCCGCGACCGCTGGCAGCAGCACCTCAAGACGTCGGGCCGGTACTACCACGACGCGGCGTCCGTGCTGGAGGAGCTCCATCGGACCCACCCCACCGTGGGTGCCGACATCGCCGCCCTCGCCCACCACGCCCTTGCCGAGGTGTTCGAGTGGGCACGGGCCGGACGTCTGACCCGCAACCAGCACGTGCTGCTGCGCCTGGGTGAGCTGGCCGCCCTGACCGAGGGTGCCGCCGCCCTGTCCAGGCGGGCGGCGCGAGCCGCCGACGACACCTTGGCGGAGAAGACCAACAACCGGTTCACGCCCGAGACGTTGGCGGCGATGGCTCGAGTCTTCGCCCGCGACGCGGCGTCGAAGGCGACGACCGACGGGGTGCGCCTCGTACGCGGCGGGGGCGGCGCGGGCGACGAGGATCTCGACCGGCTGGAGGCCGCGATCGGCCTGGCGGCGGTGCACCGATCCCAGGGCGGGTTGCTGGACGATCTCGACGCGGTGGCCGACGCGCTGTACGGCCGCCCGAGCACAGGAGCGCATTGATGACCAGCGAGCCGATCTCGACCGCCGTCGCCGTCGTCGGCGTCGAGCGCGATCCTCCCGGACGCGCCCGATGCGGCGACGTTCTGGGCCAACGTCCGGGGGGGTCGCTACTCGATCACCGAGGTCGACCCGGAGCGCTGGGACCCGGCCTTCTACTACGACGCCAACCCGAAGGCGCCCGACAAGACCTACTCCAAGATCGGTGGATGGGTGCGGGACTGGACATGGGATCCGCTGGCCTGGAAGCTGCCGATCCCACCGCGTGTCGCCGAGAGCATGGACGACGCCCACAAGTGGGCCGTCGCGTGCACCCGCGCCGCGCTGATCGACTACGGCTGGCCCGACCGGCCGTTCGACGGCGAGCGCACCGCCGTCGTGCTCGGCAACGCGATGTCCGGCGAGCGCCACTACCTGACCGCGCTGCGCATCGCCTACCCCGAGCTCGCCCACGAGCTGGACCAGGCGCCGACGTTCCAGGCCCTGACCGCCGACGTGCGCAAGGCGATCAGCGCCGAGTTCGGCGAGCTGATCGGTGAGCGCTACCCCGAGATCACCGAGGACACGATGCCCGGCGAGCTCGGCAACTGCATGGCCGGCCGGGTGGCCAACCTGTTCGACCTTCACGGCCCCAACTACGTCGTGGACGCGGCGTGCGCGTCCGCGCTCGCCGCGATCGACTCGTCGGTGGCCGGCCTGGTCGACCGCGACTACGACATTGCCATCGCCGGTGGCGTCGATCGCAACATGGGCGCGTCGAGCTACGTCAAGTTCTGCAAGATCGGCGCGCTCTCGGCCACCGGAACCCGTCCGTTCGATGCCGGCGCCGACGGCTTCGTGATGGGCGAGGGCGCCGGCGTGTTCGTGCTCAAGCGCCTCGCCGACGCCGAGCGAGACGGCGACCGTGTCTACGCCGTGCTGCGCGGCATCGGCGGGGCCAGCGACGGCCGGGGCAAGGGGATCACCGCCCCGAATCCCGTCGGTCAGCGACTGGCGGTGGAGCGGGCCTGGCGCGACGCGGGGATCTCACCGGCCTCGTGCGGGATGGTCGAGTGCCATGGCACATCGACGCGCGTCGGCGACGTCGTCGAGGTGTCGAGCATCGGCGAGGTGTTCAGCGGGGCAGATCTGGCGCCGGGATCGGTGGCCATCGGCTCGGCCAAATCGAACATCGGCCACCTGAAGGCCGCCGCCGGGGCGGCTGGATTTCTCAAGGCGGTGCTGGCGATCCACCACAAGGAGCTGCCGCCGAGCCTCCACGTCGAGGAGCTCAATCCCAACATCGACTGGTCCGCATCCCCGTTCAAGGTGAACACCGAGCTGCGGCCGTGGGACTCCCCGGCCGACGGCGTCCGCACCGCGGGCGTCAGCGCGTTCGGGTTCGGCGGGACCAACTTCCACGTGGTGGTGGAAGAGCACGTGCCCGGCCGCCTGACGACGAACGGTCAGAAGTTCGTTGCGGTCGGCGCCGACCTGGCGTCGTCCGAGGCCGCGCCGGCCGCCGCCGCTGCGGCCGCCGCCGCGGGGTCCGTCGCGCCCGTCGCCGAGGCCGGACCAAAGGCGCCCCCGCGCGGCGCCCTCGTGCTCGGCGCCGACGACGAAGCGACGCTCGTGGCCCGCCTGCAGGCGGTGCAGGCCGATGCCGTGGCCGGGCAGGTCCCGAAGCCGGCGCCTCCCGCTGAGGCGGACCTGCGCGCCCCTGAGCGCGTCGCCATCGACTACGCCGATGCCGCCGAGCTGGCCGAGAAAGCGGCGCAAGCCCTGGCCGCGTTCGAGCAGCCGGCACGATGGAAGGTCCTGCGCGGGCGCGGCATCTTCCGCGGGAGTGGACCGGCGCCGAAGGTCGCATTCCTGTACACCGGTCAGGGATCGCAGTACGCCAACATGCTGGCCACGTTGCGCGACGTCGAGGACGTCGTCAGCCGCACGTTCGACGAGGCCGACGCCGTGATGACGCCGCTCATCGGACGGCCCCTCACGTCGTACCTCTTCGCCGATCCCAACGACCCCGACGCCGTCGCCGCCGCCGAGGCTGACCTGCGCCGGACCGAGATCACCCAACCGGCGGTGCTGGCGGTTGATCTCGCCTTGACCCGGCTGCTCGCCGCGTACGGGATCGTCCCGGACCTCGTGATGGGACACAGCCTGGGCGAGTACGGCGCCCTCGTCGCCGCCGGCGCACTCACGTTCCCGGCTGCGCTGGAGGCCGTCAGCGCCCACGGGCGCGAGATGGCCGAACTCTCGGTCGAAGACAACGGTGCGATGGCAGCAGTCTTCGCCCCGCTGGCGGAGATCGAGAAGATCGTCGGCGACACCGACGGCTACGTCGTCGTCGCCAACGTCAACTCCAACTCGCAGGCGGTCATCGGAGGGGCGACGGCGGCGGTGGAGGCCGCGGTGGCGCGCTGCCTGCAGCGCGACTTCCAGACCGCGATGCTGCCGGTGAGCCACGCCTTCCACACGTCGATCGTGGCGCCGGCCAGCGAACCGCTGCGGCGCACGCTCGAGCGCCTCGACCTGCGGGCACCCGAGATCCCGATCGTCGCCAACGTCACCGGCGAGCTGTACCCGATGGGTCCCGGCGTCGTCGAGGAGATGCTCGACCTGTTGGCGACTCAGGTCGCCGCGCCGGTTCAGTTCGTCAAGGGCCTGCGCACCCTCTACGACGAGGGTGCCCGGGTTTTCGTGGAGGTCGGTCCGAAGAAGGCTCTTCAGGGGTTCGCCACCGACGTCCTCGGCGACGACGTCGTCGCCCTCGCCACGAACCACCCGAAGCTCGGGGACACCACCGCGTTCAACCAGGCGCTGTGCGGGCTGTACGCAGCCGGTGTCGGCGTCGGTCAGGCCAAGGCTCCGTCGGTGGAGACACTGGCGCCTGCCGTGGCTGCGACCACGCCGATCGCGCCGACCACGCCGGCGAGCACCGTTGCCGAGGAGGCGCTCCCCGCCAGCGCCGCGGCAACCGTCGACGCCCATGGCCCGGCCGCCGAGCCGGTGGTCATCACGGGCGCCGCGCTCGGCTTGCCGGGGGCGCCGCACGTGTTCGACGACGCCAACGTCGCCCGCATCCTGCACGGCGAGCAGGGCATCGACGTGATCCCGACGCGGATCCGCCACGAGATGGTGGACCGCCACATCACCCGCCTGGTGAAGGGCGAATCCGGCGCCCGCTTCGAGACGATCGACAGTCCGGCCGAGGTGATCAAGCTGGCCGGCCGGGCCGGCGAGTTCGACCTCGGCAAGGAGTTCGGTGTCGACATCGAGCGGATCCCGGCCCTCGGGCGGGAGACCCAGCTCGCCATGGCCGCGGGCATCGACGCCCTGCGCGACGCGGGCATCCCCCTCGTCCGCCACTACCGGACGACCACCGTCGGCAGCCAGCTGCCCGACGGGTGGACGCTGCCCGAGGACATGCGCGACAGCACCGGCGTGATCTTCGCCTCCGCCTTCCCGGGCTACAACGACTTCGCCGACGAGGTGGCCCGGTACGGGATCGACGCCGGGCGGCGCGAGCAGCTCACCACGCTGGAGGCGGTGCGGGCCAAGATCGCCGCAATCGACGGCGATGGGACCGCGCTGGCTGAGATCGACCGGCGCATCGACGACCTCGAGCGCACGCTCGAGCACGAGAGCTACGCGTTCGACCGCCGGTTCCTGTTCCGGGTCCTGTCGATGGGGCACTCACAGTTCGCCGAGCTGATCGGGGCGCGGGGTCCGAACACCCAGGTCAACACGGCGTGCGCGAGCACGACGCAGGCCATCGCCCTGGCCGAGGACTGGATCCGCGCCGGGCGGTGCCAGCGGGTCATCGTCATCGCCGCTGACGACGTCACGTCCGACGTGCTGCTCGGCTGGATGGGCTCCGGCTTCCTCGCATCGGGCGCCGCCGCCACCGACGCGGAGGTCGAGGAGGCCGCGGTGCCGTTCGACCGCCGACGCCACGGGATGATCCTCGGCATGGGCGCGGCCGCCGTCGTGGTGGAGACCCCCGGCTCGGCCCGCGAGCGCGGCATCCGCCCGATCTGCGAGTTGCTCGGTGCGGTCACCGCCAACAGCGCCTTCCACGGAACCCGGCTCGATGTCGACCACATCGGCAACGTCATGGAGTCGGTGGTCGCCCAGGCCGAGGCTCGGGGCGCCTCGCGTGAGGAGATGGCGCCGGCGATGGTGTTCATCTCCCACGAGACCTACACGCCCGCCCGCGGCGGGAGCGCCGCGGCGGAGGTCAACGCGTTGCGCCGGGTGTTCGGGGACGCCGCCGACCAGGTCGTCGTGGCCAACACCAAGGGGTTCACCGGCCATCCGATGGGTGTCGGGATCGAGGACGTCGTCGCCGTCAAGGCGTTGGAGACGGGCATCGTCCCGCCGGTGCCCAACTTCAAGGAGCCCGATCCCGACCTCGGTGCCCTCAACCTCTCCATCGGTGGCGTGTACCCGGTGCGCTACGCGCTGCGGCTGGCCGCCGGGTTCGGCTCGCAGATCAGCATGGTCGTGCTGCGCTGGGTGCCGACGGCGGACGGGCAGCGCCCGAGCCTCGACGCGCTCGGCTACACCGGGCGGGTCGCCGACCCGGACGTGTGGGAGTCGTGGCTGGCCGGCGTCAGCGGTGACACCGAACCACACGTCGAGGTCGACCACCGCACGCTGCGCGTCGTCGCCCGCGACTCGATGACCACGACCGCTCCTGCCACGAAGCCCGAGCCTGCCGCGCCCGCCGCGCCCGCCGCGCCCGCCGAGCCCGCCGCGCCAGTGGCGCCCGTGACCCCCGCCGCCGTGCCCGAAGCGCCCACACCGGTGCCGCCCGCGCCGGTGCCGTCACCGGCTCCAGCAGCGGAGGCCGCCGTGGCGGCTGCGCCAGCGGTCGCTGCGCCGGCGGCGGTGGGTGAGGATCTGGTGGCGCGGGTGGTCGCGCTGGTCGCCGAGCAGACCGGCTACCCACCCGAGCTGTTGGACCTCGACTTGGACCTCGAAGCCGACCTGGGCATCGACACCGTCAAGCAAGCCGAGCTGTTCGCCCAAGTCCGCGAGACCTACGGCATCGAGCGCGACGACACGCTCAAGCTGCGCGACTACCCCACCCTCAACCACGTCATCGGCTTCGTCCGCGACCGCGCGCCCAGCGCGTCCCAAGCACCGGTGGCGACGCCCCCGGTTGCCGAACCAGCCAAGGCCGAGCCGGCAGCGGTCGCTGCCCCGGCGGCGGGCGAGGATCTGGTGGCGCGGGTGGTCGCGCTGGTCGCCGAGCAGACCGGCTACCCACCCGAGCTGTTGGACCTCGACTTGGACCTCGAAGCCGACCTGGGCATCGACACCGTCAAACAAGCCGAGCTGTTCGCCCAAGTCCGCGAGACCTACGGCATCGAACGCGACGACACGCTCAAGCTGCGCGACTACCCCACCCTCAACCACGTCATCGGCTTCGTCCGCGACCGCGCGCCCAGCTTGCCCGGCACGCCCGAGCCGACGACCCAACCACCGACACCGGCGACCACGCCCACGGTTGCCGAACCAGCCAAGGTCGAGCCGGCAGCGGTCGCGGCCCCGGCGGCGGGCGAGGATCTGGTGGCGCGGGTGGTGGCCCTGGTCGCCGAGCAGACCGGCTACCCACCCGAGCTGTTGGACCTCGACTTGGACCTCGAAGCCGACCTGGGCATCGACACCGTCAAACAAGCCGAGCTGTTCGCCCAAGTCCGCGAGACCTACGGCATCGAACGCGACGACGCGCTCAAGCTGCGCGACTACCCCACCCTCAACCACGTCATCGGCTTCGTCCGCGACCGAACACCCCAACCCGCGACCCAACCACCGCCGACCGCGGACGCGACCACGGTTGCCGAGCCGGCAGCGGTCGCCTCGCCGCCGGCGGCGGGCGAGGATCTGGTGGCACAGGTGGTGGCGCTGGTGGCCGAGCAGACCGGCTACCCACCCGAGCTGTTGGACCTCGACTTGGACCTCGAAGCCGACCTGGGCATCGACACCGTCAAACAAGCCGAGCTGTTCGCCCAAGTCCGCGAGACCTACGGCATCGAACGCGACGACGCGCTCAAGCTGCGCGACTACCCCACCCTCAACCACGTCATCGGCTTCGTCCGCCACCGCATGCCCAGCGCGCCCCAGCCGACGCCGGAGCCGACGACCGAAGCGCCGACACAGGCAGCCGCAGCTCCGGCTGCCGAACCGGCAGCGGTCGCTGCGCCGGCGCCGGCGGGTGAGGACGTGGCGGCACAGGTGGTGGCCCTGGTCGCCGAGCAGACCGGCTACCCACCCGAGCTGTTGGACCTCGACTTGGACCTCGAAGCCGACCTGGGCATCGACACCGTCAAACAAGCCGAGCTGTTCGCCCAAGTCCGCGAGACCTACGGCATCGAGCGCGACGACACGCTCAAGCTGCGCGACTACCCCACCCTCAACCACGTCATCGGCTTCGTCCGCGACCGCACACCCCAACCCGCGACCCAAGCACTGCCGACCGCGGACGAGACCATGACCACCTCCCCCTCGCCGGCACCTGCGGAGGAGCCCGTCGACGATGCCGGGTTCCCCCGCCGGGTGCCGGCGCCGGTGGTCCGGCCGCCGCTCGACGTATTCGCGCCGACCGGCGTCCGCCTCGAGGCCGGATCGCGCGTGGTGATCCTGCCCGATCAGGGCGGCGTGGCCGAGGCGCTGTCAGCGGCGCTCGGCGATCGCGGCGTCGAGGTGCTGCGCCTCGACGTGGCGGGCGAGACGGAGGCGGCCGCCGCCCAGCTCGAGGCCTGGCAGGCCGCCGGGCGAATCGACGGGATCTACGCCCTCGCCGCGCTCGACACCGAGGCGCCGATCGCCGAGCTCGACCTCGAGCAGTGGCACAACGGCCTCCACGCCCGCGTCAAGGTGCTCGCCGCCGCCGCCCGTGCGTTCTATGACGCCCTGGGCGAGGCGGGTTCGTTCGTCGTGGCGGCCACCCGCAACGGCGGCGCCCACGGCTACGACGATTCCGGCGCCCGTAGCGCGATGGCCGGCGCGGTGTGCGGGTTCACCAAGGCCCTCGCCCGCGAACGACCGGCCGCCACGGTGAAGGTCGTCGACGTTGCGACCACCGCGGAGCCCGGCGAGGTGGCCGGCGCGCTCGTGGATGAAACGCTCGGCGACGCCGGCGTCGTCGAGGTCGGCCGGAGGGGAACGCTCCGTGTCGCCATCGGGATGGAGGAACGCCCTGCACCGCCTGCCGACCCGGCCCGCGTCCTCGGGCCCGGCTCGGTCGTCGTCGCCACCGGTGCGGCGGGCAGCATCGTGTCGGCGATCGTCGCCGACTTGGCCCGCGCCGCCGGCGGTGGCACGTTCCACCTTCTCGACCTGATCCCCGAGCCCGATCTCGGAGATCCCGATCTGGCGAGGTTCACGAGTGACCGCGACGGGCTCAAGCGCGAGCTCGCCACGCGCATCGCCGAGCGGGGCGAGCGGGCGACGCCCGTCCTGATCGAGCGCGACCTGGCGGCGATCGAGCGCCGATGCGCGGCGAAGGCCACCATCGACGCCGTCGTCGGGGCCGGTGGCACGGTCCGCTGGTACGCCGCCGACCTGCGCGATGCCCAGGCGATGGGCGAGGCGGCGGCGGCGATCCGAGCCACCAGCGAGCGGGTCGACGTGCTGCTCCATGCCGGAGGCCTGGAGATCAGCCGCCTGCTGCCGGACAAGTCGCCGGCCGAGTTCGACCTCGTGTTCGACGTCAAGGCGGACGGCTGGTTCCACCTGCTCCACGGTCTCGGCGATACGCCGATCGGGGCCGGTGTGGTGTTCAGCTCGATCGCCGGCCGCTTCGGCAACGGCGGCCAGACCGACTACAGCGCCGCCAACGACCTGCTCTGCAAGAGCGTGTCGTCGTTCCGCACGACGCGACCCGGCACGCGGGGCGTCGCCATCGACTGGACGGCCTGGGCCGACATCGGGATGGCGACCCGCGGCTCGATCCCGAAGGTGATGGCCGCGGCCGGCATCGACATGCTCCCCTCGGCGATCGGGATCCCGGTCGTCCGCCGAGAGGTCACCGCGGGTGGCGACGGGGGCGAGATCGTCGTCGCCGGCGCCCTCGGTGTGATGCTCGAGCCGAGGGGGCCAGCGATTGCCGCAGCCGCCCCCACAGACGCCGGCCCGATGGTCGGGCAGGTCGAGACCGACGGCGACGATGTCGTCGTCGTGACCGAGCTCGATCCGGCAGCGCAGCCGTTCCTCGACCACCACCGCATCGAGGGCACCCCCGTGCTGCCCGGCGTGATGGGCATGGAGGCGTTCGCCGAGGCCGCCAGGTTGCTCGCCCCCGGCTGGCAGGTCACCGCGCTCGAGGACGTCGAGTTCCTGGCTCCGTTCAAGTGGTACCGGGACGAGCCGCGGCGATTGGAGGTGCACGTCCGGGCGGTCCCGGTCGGCGACCAGCTCGTCGCCGAGTGCCGGCTCGATGGGCGGCGCACGCTGCCCGGCCAGCCCGAGCGCGTCACGACCCACTTCACCGGCCGGGTGGTCCTCAGCCCGAGGACCAGCGATCTGGGGAAGGCGGCGCCGCCGCCGGACCCAGCCGGTCGAGTCGTCGGGGCCGACGACATCTACCGCATCTTCTTCCACGGGCCCGCCTACCAGGTGCTGACCGGCGTCTGGCGTGACGGGGATCGAACGGTCGGCGAGCTTGCCGGCGGCCTCCCCGCGGGCCACGCCGGCGGGATGCTCGTCGCCGCGCCACGGCTCGTCGAGGCATGCTTCCAAACCGCCGGGATCGCCGGAATGGCCACCGACGGCGGGCTGGGGCTGCCGCGACGGCTGCGCCGAGTCGAGCTGGCGGCATGTGCCGCCGAGGGCCCCGGGCTCCGGGCCGTCACGACCGCTGGCGGCGCCGGCGGTGTCGACGCCGTGGTGATCGACGGCGACGGTCGCGTGCTGGTCCGTCTGTCCGGGTACGAGACCGTCGCCCTCCCCGGTGCGGCCGGGGCCGACCTTCTCGCGCCCCTCGAAGCGGCACTTCGATGACGGCGGCCGAGCCGTCCATCCACTTCGACCGGGTCGCGGTGCTCGGCCCGGTCGAGGCGGCGCTGCGTTTCATCCGCACCGCGCGTGAGGTCAGCGACGAGCGCGGACGGCGGTTGCAGGTCGTCGCGATCCAGGACGGCTCGCGCCGCTCCGACGCCGCGGCGCGGGCGGCCGACGAGGTGGTCGCCCTCTCCGGCACCGGGCAGCGGGGCAAGCGGGGCTTCGCCGACACGCTGGCCGCGGCCAAGGTCGACGCGCTGTGGCCGGGGTGGGCGTCGGCGGCCGAGGATCCGACGGTCGCCGCGATCTGCGCCCGCGTCGGCGTCAGGTTCCTGGGTTCCGATGCCCGCACGCTGGGCCGCGACCGGATTGAGCTCAAGGCGCTCGCCGAGGGCGCCGGGCTACGCGTCGTGCCGTGGAACGGTGGGGCGCTCAGGGGTCCCGACGACGCCGTCGACGCAGCCGCCGCCCTCGGCTTTCCCGTGATGCTCAAGGCCGCCGCAGGCGGGGGCCGAGCCGGCATCCGGCGCGTCGACGACGCGGCCCAGCTCCTCGCGGTCATCGACCACGCCGCGGCGGAGGCGCAGGCGTCGTTCGGCGACGCCACGCTCTACCTCGAGGCGTTGCTCGACGGTGCCCGCCACCTCGAGGCCACCGTCGTGGCCGACGCCTACGGCAAGGTGTGGACGTTCGGCCCGCACGATGCCACCCTGCGCCGCCGGGGCGACAAGATCGTGATCGAGTCGGCCGGAGCGGGCCTCACCGCCGCCGACACCGAGGCGGTGCGTGGCGCGGCCGCCACCCTCGTGCAGCGCGCCGGCTACACCGGCGTCGTAACGGTGGCGTTCGTTCACATCCGCGGCGGGGGCCTGCCTCGCTTCCTCGAGGTCTACCCGCGGCTGCCCCCGGAGCACGCGGTCATCGAGGAGACGACCGGTGTCGACCTCGTGCGCCTGCAGCTCCACGTCGGGCAGGGCGGTCACCTCGACGGCGAGCCGCCCCCCCCACGCGGCCACGCCCTGCAGGCGCGGCTCAATGCCGAGGACCCCGAGCGGATGTTCACCCCCGCTCCAGGCACTGTGGCCCGCCTGCGGCTCGGTGCCGGGCCGGGGGTCCGGGTCGACGCCGCGGTCGCCGAAGGCGACAACCTCACGGCCGGTGGCCCGATGCTCGTCGCCCAGGTGATGGCCTGGGGTCCGTCGCGGGAGGAGGCGCGGGTCCGGCTCCGCCGGGCGCTCGACGAGACGACCGTCGTGATCGACGGTGGCAGCACGAACAAGGGGTTCCTGCTCGACGTCCTGGCCCGGCCCGAAGTGCGCGACGCGCGGGTCGACAACGCCTTCGTCGACCGCATCGCGGCGCGCGGTGAGCTCGCCGTCGACCGCGACGCCGAGCTCGCCCTGCTCGTCGCGGCGATCGACGCCTACGAGGTCGAGCGCGGTGTGGACCAGGACCGCTTCTTCGCTTCGGCCCGCCGGGGTCGGCCGCGTGCCGCGCCCGAGGTGGTCCGGCCGATCGAGCTCCGCCATCGCGGCCACGCCTACCGCATGCACGTCGCTCGTCCCGGCCCGTCCACCTATGCCGTCGAGCTGGACGGGGCGAAGGCGCGAATCGACCTCGAATCGCTCGGACCGTTCGAGCGGCGGCTGCGCATGGGATCGCGGACGGCACGGATCGTGTCGGCGGTGCAGGGCGACGAGCACCTCGTCGAGGTCGACGGCGCTCCGCACCGGTTCCGCCGCGATGACCAGGGCATCGTGCGATCCCCGACGCCGGGCGTCGTCGTCGCCCTGCCGGTCACCGGCGGCGACGAGGTTCCGGCCGGCGGGACCGTCGCGGTGGTCGAGAGCATGAAGATGGAGACGGCCGTCCCCGCCCCGTTCGCGGGGCGGGTCAGGAGCGTGCTCATCGGCCCGAACGAACAGGTCGACGCGGGCACCGCCCTGGTGCAGCTTGACCCGACGGGACCCGATCCCGACGACGACCACCCGGGCGCCCGCCTCGCCGTGCCGGCGGTTGATCGCCGCGACGACGCCGACGCCGGTGCACGATGCCGGGCCGACCTCGCCTACCTGCGCGGTCTGATGCTCGGATATGACATCGACGCGGCGGACGCTCGCGCCGCCGCCGCCGACCTTGCCGGGGCGTGGCGCGCGCTGGGCGCCGATCCCGACCTCGCCGCCACCGAGCACGACGTGCTCGTCACCTTCGCCGACCTGCGGGTGCTGTTCCGCGGCGTACGCGAGGAGGCCGAGGCCGACATGGAGGTGCGCGCCCCTCAGGAGCACCTGCACGCCTACCTCCGGTCGCTGGACGTCGAAGGCGAGGGGCTGCCGGCACCGTTCCTGGCCGCCCTGCGCCGGGCGCTCGGCCACTATGGCGTGGAGGACCTCGAGCGGACACCCGCCCTCGAGGAGGCGCTGTACTGGATCCATCAGTCCCAGCAGCGGGTCGCGACACAGATCCCTGTGGTCGTCGACGTGCTCGAGCGGTGGCTGGAGCAAGGCCCGCAAGGCGACGCGATCGACGACGCCCGGCGCCGCACGCTCGACGCCCTCGTCACCGCCGCCCAGCGCCGCCACCCGGTCGTCGCTGACCTGGCCCGTGAGGTCCGCTTCGGCATCGTCGACGAACCCCGGCTGGCCGCCGCCCGCGACGCCACGTACGAGGCGATGGAGGTCCACCTGGCCGCGCTCGTCGCCGACCCCGCCGACCCGGAGCGCGACACCCGCATGGCGGCCCTCGTCGACTGCCCACAACCGCTCGCCCCACTGCTGCTGCGCCGCTTGGCGGACGATCCGCCGGCGACGCGACCGGTCGTGCTCGAGACGATGACCCGCCGCTACTACCGGCGTCGCGATCCCCGCGACGTGCGGGCCGTCACCGTCGAGGGGCGCGACGTCGTCGCCGCCACCATCGACCGGCCCGACGGCACCCCGATTCACCTGCTCTCCACCGCCGCCCCGCCGGCCGAACTGGCCGCCGCCGCCCAGGCGCTCGTGACCGCCGCCGCCGTGCTCCCGGCGGGCGCACCGGTGACCGTCGACGTGTACACGTGGGAGGACGAGACCGATCCGACCGGCCCAGCCTCATCGACCGGGGCCCTCGCCGAGGTCCTCACGCCGACGCTCGGCGCCCACCCCGAACGGGTCGTCGTGGCCGTCGGCGGCCCCGGCCCGGCGCACCGTCTCAGCGCGGTGCGCCACCTGACCTTCGTGCCAGGCCCCGACGGCGACCTCGTGGAGGACGACTCGTTCCACGGCCTCCACCCGCTGATGGTCGAGCGGCTGCAGCTGTGGCGGCTCGTCAACTTCGCCGTCGAGCGTCTGCCCGCGCCCGAGGACGTCTACCTCACCCGCGCCGTCGCCCGCAGCAACCCCAAGGACCAGCGCCTGCTCGCGCTCGGCGAAGTCCGCGACCTGACACCCGTGCGCGATGAGGACGGTCGCATCGTCGCCCTGCCCCAGCTCGAGCGTGTGCTGACCGACGCACTCGAGGGCATCCGCCGGGTCCAGGCTCCGCTCCCCCCGGAGCGCCGGTACCAGTTGAACAGCACGTTGCTGTACGTCTGGCCGCCGTTCGACCTCACCATCGAGGACATCGAGCGCGTCGCCCACCGCCTGGCACCGGCGACGGACGGTCTCGGCATCGAGGAGGTCGCGGCGCAGTGCCTGCGACCGGATCCGGCCACCGGCGAGCTGCGCGAGCGACTCATCCGTCTCGCCAACCCGACCGGGACTGGGTTCGCGGTCGTCGAGGACGACCTGCCGACCGAGCCGCTGCAGCCCATCGACGAGTACACCCAGA
This sequence comes from uncultured Acidimicrobiia bacterium, assembly GCA_963841465.1. Classification (GTDB taxonomy): domain Bacteria; phylum Actinomycetota; class Acidimicrobiia; order Acidimicrobiales; family Ilumatobacteraceae; genus JALZMG01. Next base: position 291,557 of record CAWJCQ010000004.1, read on the forward strand.
AGGTCGTGCAGTCGCGCCGCCGGGGCGCGCCCTACCCCTACGAGCTGGTGAAGCAGCTGGTGGCGCCGCGAGCCGGCGGGCGCGCCGACGTCTCGGGCGGCGCGTTCCGGGAGCACGACCTCGACGCCGACGGTCGCCTCGTCCCGGTCGACCGGCCGCCCGGCGGGAACACCGCCGGCATCGTCGTCGGCGTCGTCACCACCGTGACGGACCGCTACCCCGAGGGCATCGTGCGCGTCGCCCTCTTCGGTGATCCCACCAAGGCCCTCGGCTCGCTCGCCGAGGGCGAGTGCCGGCGGATCGTCGCCGCCCTCGACCTCGCCGAGTCGATGGACGTGCCCCTTGAGTGGTTCGCCCTGTCCGCCGGCGCCCGCATCGCGATGGACAGCGGCACCGAGAACATGGACTGGATCTCCGTCGTCCTGCGCCGGCTGATCGAGTTCACCCAGGCCGGCCATGAGGTCAACGTCGTGGTCACGGGGATCAACGTCGGCGCCCAGCCGTACTGGAACGCCGAGGCGACGATGCTCATGCACACCAAGGGCATCCTCGTGATGACCCCGGACAGCGCGATGGTGCTGACGGGCAAGCAGGCCCTCGACTACTCCGGCAGCGTGTCGGCCGAGGACAACCTCGGGATCGGCGGCTACGAACGGATCATGGGGCCCAACGGGCAGGGGCAGTACTGGGCTCCAGATCTGCCGGCGGCGATCAGCGTGCTGCTGGCGCACTACGACCACACCTACGTCGCGCCCGGTGAGCGGTTTCCACGCCGCGCCGACACCGTCGATCCGTTCGATCGCGACATCCGGGAGCACCCGCACCACCTCGACGGCAGCCCGATCGCGACGGTCGGCGACATCTTCTCCGCCGACGTCAACCCCGAACGCAAGCTGCCCTTCGACATTGGCACCGTGATGCGCGCGGTGGCCGACCAGGACCACGCGCCGATCGAGCGCTGGCCCGACCTGATGGGCGGCGACACCGTGGTCGCGTGGGATGCCAAGGTCGGCGGCTGGCCGGTGGCGATGCTCGGCATCGAGGGGCGAGCGCTGCGCCGGGTGGGCGTCCGGCCCGCCGACGGGCCCGAGCAGTGGACGTCGGGGACCCTGTTCCCGATGTCGTCGAAGAAGGTGGCGCGTGTCGTCAACGCAGCGAGCGCCAATCGTCCCCTCGTCGTGCTGGCCAACCTCTCCGGCTTCGACGGCTCCCCCGAGTCGATGCGGACGCTGCAGCTCGAGTTCGGCGCCGAGATCGGGCGGGCGGTCGTCAACTTCCGGGGCCCCATCGTGTTCGTGGTCGTGTCCCGCTACCACGGTGGCGCCTTCGTCGTGTTCTCGCAGAAGCTCAACCCCGACCTCGAGACGATCGCGGTCGAGGGCGCCCACGCCTCGGTGATCGGCGGCGCGCCCGCGGCGGCGGTCGTGTTCGCCGGCGAGGTCGCCGCGCGGACGCGCGCCGACGAGCGGGTGGTGGCGCTCGAGGAGAAGGCGGCCGCCGCCGAGGGCAACGAGCGTGTCCGCCTTCGCGCCCAGGTCGCGGCGCTGTCCGCCGCGGTCCACGCCGAGAAACTCGGCGACGTCGCCGCCGAGTTCGATTCGATCCACAGCGTCGAACGGGCCCTCGCGATGGGCTCGATCTCGGCGATCATCCCGGCCCATCGACTCCGCGCGTACGTCATCGACGCCGTCGGCAGGGGCGTGGACCGGGAGCTGGTCAGGCTTAGCCGGCCGAGCGCCCGAGCATGAAGGTCCAGTGGCATCGCGCTCGCGCCAGTGAGGTGCCGGCCGATGACGAATGGCTCAGCGAGCCCGAGCGAGATGTGCTGGGCGGGCTGGCGGTCGCCAAGCGCCGAGCTGACTGGCGCCTCGGGCGGTGGACGGCGAAGTCGCTGCTCGGTACGGTCCTCGGCATGCCGCCTCGAGCGCGTCGAGGTCCGAGCCGCCGACGACGGCGCGCCGGAAGCGTTCGTCGACGGGATCCCGACCGACCTCTCGCTCAGCCTGTCGCACCGCGACGGCGTGGCGGTGGCCGCCGTTGCTCCTCTCCCCACGCGGGTGGGCATCGACCTCGAGACGCTCGAGCCGCGTTCGGATGCGTTCGTGCGCGAGTGGCTCTCGGGCGAGGAGCAAGCGGCGTTGCCAACTGCCGGCGAGGCACGCGACGTGGGGGTGCTGTGCTGCTGGACGGGCAAGGAAGCCTCGGCCAAGGTGATGCGCGAAGGGCTGCGCCTCGACGTCCGCCACGCCGTCGTGGCGGCCGACCCATCCACCACGCACTGGGCACCGCTCGAGGTGACGTGGCGCGCCGAGCGCGTCTCCCATCGGGGCTGGTGGCGTCGCGACCGCGTCGGGGTGCTCGCCATCGTCACCGATCCCCCGACGACCCACCCCCCCGTCGTCGCCGCCCTCGCCACCCTCGCCGCCAGGGGAACCGCATGACACGCGCACCGACAACCGGCGAGATCCCCGAGTACCCGCCCACCGGTCACTTCAGCGGCGTGCCCCAGCCCGTGAAGCGGGCCGTGCGCCTTCACGGCCACCGTCTCGTCTACCGCGTCGGTGGCGGCGAAGCCGGTCCCGAGCGCCCCGCTCTCGTGCTCGTCCACGGTCTCGCCGGCAGCTCGGGGACGTGGACGACCGTCTTGCCCAAGCTCGCCCGCCACTACACCGTGGTCGCGCCCGACCTGCTCGGGCACGGCGAATCCGACAAACCGCGGCACGACTACTCACTCGGTGCCTACGCCAACATGGTCCGCGACCTGATGATCGCACTCGGGATCGAGCGGGCGACGATCGTGGGCCATTCGCTGGGCGGCGGCATCGCCATGCAGCTGGCCTATCAGCACCCGGGACGCTGCGAGCGCCTCGTGCTCGTGTCGAGCGGTGGGCTCGGTCCCGAGATCTCGTGGCTCTTCCGCGCCCTCACCGTGCCCGGCACCGAGTACGTGATGCCGCTGATCTTCTCACCCATCGCCCGCGCCGCCGGCAACGCCGTCAGCCGTGGGTTGCATCGGCTCGGCCTGCGCGCCCCCCACCTGGAGCAGGCCTGGCGCTCGTATTCAGGGCTCGCCGAGCTCGAGAACCGCCACGCCTTCGTCCGCACGCTGCGCTCTGTGATCGACCTGAGCGGGCAGACGGTCAGCGCCCACGATCGGCTCTACCTGTCGTCGCAGGTGCCGACCCTGATCGTGTGGGGGCGTCGTGACCGCATCATCCCCGTGGAGCACGCCGTCGCTGCCCATGAGGCGATGGCCAACAGTCAGTTGGTGATCTTCGAGCGGGCGGGACACTTCCCGTATGTGGAGCAACCGGCGGCCTTCGTCGACGCGTTGACCGCATTCGTCGACACCACCACGCCGATGCATCTCGACGAACCGCGTTGGCGCGCCGCCCTGACCGGAGGTCCTCCGAGCTAGGGCTGCCCCGCGCGACGCGAGGTCAGCTCGAGGAGGCCAGCGTCGACGCGCCTTTCAGGCCGTGCAGTTCCGATCGCGGTCGGCGGCTCATGAGGACCGTGATCGCGTCGGGGGCGGAGATCTGTCCGTCGAGGAGGGCGGCGACCGTCTCGGCGATCGGCATCTCCACGTCGTGGCGGCGTGCGAGGTCAAGGATGACGGGCGCAGTCGCGACCCCTTCGGCCACCGAGGTCATCCCGGCGAGGACCTCGGCGAGGGTCCGTCCTTCCGCCAGCTGTTGTCCGACCCGGTGGTTCCGGCTCAGCGGGCTCCCGCAGGTGGCGATGAGGTCGCCGTTGCCGGCCAGTCCGAGGAACGTCAATGGATCGCCGCCCAGCGCCACGCCGAGGCGGGTGAGCTCGGCGAGGCCGCGGGTGACGAGCGCGGCCATGGTGTTCATGCCGCAGCCGAGCCCGGCCGCGACGCCGGCGGCGATGGCGATGACGTTCTTGACGGCGCCGCCGATCTCGCAGCCGACGACGTCCGTGCTGGTGTACACGCGGAACGTCGGGCCGGTCAGGCGCTGCTGGATCGCCGCCGCGGCGTCTTCTTCTCTGAAGGCCACGGTCGTCGCCGACGGATGGCCGGCGATCACCTCGCGGGCGAGGTTCGGCCCGGCGAGCACGCCGATCGAATCCGGGTGCACTCCGGGAAGCGCGTCGGTGAGCACCTCGGTCATCCGCTTGGCGGAGCTCGCCTCGATGCCCTTGGCGACGCTCACGACGAGCGAGCTCGGTCCGATCCACGGCGCGGCGCGAGCCATGACCGCACGCACGTGTTGGGCGGGGACCGCCACCACCACCACGTCGGCGCCGGTGACGGCCTCTTCGAGGTCGGCGGTCGCCTGGATCGCCGCCGGCAGGGTGACATCGGGAAGGAACAGGCGGTTCTGCTGATCCTCACGCATCGTCGCGACCACCTCAGGCTCGCGAGCCCACAGCGTCGTCGGGCCGTGCGCCGACGCCAACGCGCTGAGGGTGGTGCCCCAGGCGCCAGCGCCCACGACCGCGACACGCTCGGTCTCGTACGGGGCGACGGGTGAGGTCGACGACATGCGGTCCTTCGGTTCGGTGGGGCTTCGTTCGGTGCTGGAGTGGGTCGGTACGTCGCTTTCACGAAGCTTCGCAGATCCGCCGGCATACGGGAGGGCCGGAGGTTCCATCGAGGATCGCGGCGTCCGACGAGAGTTCGATCTTCGAACCCAGGCCACGGCGTCGGCGGCCAACAACAATCCGAGCGGCATCCACACCCACCCGGGTGAAGGCATGAGAATCCGAGCACTTCACGTCAGTTGCGCGGTGTCGCCGCGGCGACACGCGCCGACAACTTCGGCAACGTCCCGGTTGGGACCGAATCCAACCAGTACACGGCGGACTCCGCGGCGGCCACGGAACTGACGTCGACGACTGGCAATGCTGGCGGGCGCGTCGCCTGCGGTGTGATCTCGTAGCTCGCAGACCGACCTCGACGTATCGCTCGCGTTCTACCGCCGCTGGTTCGACGCGGTCGTGGTCGCCGACTTCGACTACGCCGGCGCCCGCAACGTGTTCGTCGCCGTGGGACACCTGCACTTCTACGACCAGCCTCCACGAAGCGTCGAGCGCAACGCCGTGAAGCACATCGGTCTCGTCGTCGAGGGCCTCGACGCGCCGGCCGAGGCGATGGCCGACGCCGGCGTCGAGCTCCCGATCAGACTGGGCCGCAGACCTCGTTGAGCAGGCGGAGGCTCAGGACGCGTGCAGGGGGGACTGGAGCGGCTGGTGACCCCATTCACTGATCCGCTCGTAGCGGTGATCGTCGGTCCATGGCACGTCGATCGTGCGGGCGCCACATCCGAACTCCAGCTGGAACCCGGCCGGCGTGATGACGTAGAAGCTGAACATCTTGTCGTTCTCGTGCTTGCCGAGCGCGTTGGCGATCGGCAGACCCGCGTTCCACGCTCGGTCGAACGCTGCCCCCACGTTGTCCTGCGACACCGTCTCGACCATCACGTGGTGCAGCCGCTGGGGCAGCTCGATCGGCGCCGCGCCGATCGCGAGGGAGTGGTGACGCCGGTTGCAGTGGTAGAAGCGCACCGTCAGCGCCAGCCCGCCGAGATCGGTCTCGAGCCAGTCCGACTGGGTGAACCCGAGCACATCCCTGACGAACCGGTCGGCGCCGTCGAGGTCCGGCACCACGAAGACGATGTGCCCGAAGCCCTCGTCCTTCGTGACGAAGCCACCCGGTACGAGCGGCGACTCGAACGGCTGGGACGCCGCGGCGAGCCCGTGTACGAGCTCGAACGGAACGCCCCACGGTGTGTCGACGCGTACGAGCGACTCGACGCGCCGGGCGGCGGCCTGCGCGGCCGTCCCCTCGGTGACCGATGCGCCGGCGGCGCGTGCCCGCTCGACGGCGCGGCCGAACGCGTCGCGTGAGCCGGCTTCGAGCCCGACGAAGACCGCGTCGTTGGCGGGTCCCTGCTCGACGATGATGCGGTGGACACGGTCGTCGTTGCGCCACGTCGGCGCACCGTCCACGGTGGGCTCGCCGGGGACGAGCCCGACGACGTCGCGCAGGAAGCCGCCGAAGGCGGCGGGGTCGGCGACCTGGACGCCGAGGTAGGCGACCTCGAGCTCAGCGGTCATGGTCCACGCTCCTCTCGACGAGGTGGGTTCGGACGGAGCCGATGCCTTCGATGGTGGAGACGAGCTCGTCCCCCGGTGCGAGGAAGCGCGGGGGGGTGCGAGTGGCCCCCACGCCGGAGGGGGTGCCGGTGAAGATCAGGTCACCGGGCAGCAGCGGCGTGATCGACGACAGGTGGTGGATCAGCGCGTCGACGCCGAAGATCAGGTCCGACGTCCGGCTCTTCTGCACCTCCTCGCCGTTGACGGAGCACTCGAGGGCGAGGTCGTCGGGATCGTCGAGCTCGTCGGCGGTGACGACCCATGGGCCCGTGGGCCCGAACCCGGGGAACGACTTGCCGAGGCTGAACTGCGGCGCCGGTGGCCGCATCTGCACCATGCGCTCGGACAGATCCTGGCCGACGGTGAGCCCGGCGACGTGTTGCCATCCCGCACCGACCGCGACCTCGTGGGCCAGCCGCCCGATCACGACGACCAGCTCGACCTCCCAGTCGACGAACTCGCTCGGCAGCTCGACCGAGGCGTCCGGACCAGCGAGACACGTGGGGAACTTCGTGAACGTCGGCGGGAACGTCGGCGGCTCGACGCCGGCCTCGGCGGCGTGGGCCGCGTAGTTCATCCCGACCGCGAACACCTGGCGCGGACATGGCGCCGGCGCCTGCAGCGCGTGCACGTCGAGCGGCGACTGCGGCTCGGTGACGCGTTCGGCGAGGGCGCGCAGCTCGTCCCACCGCTCGTAGAGGAGCTGCGGATCGGCGGGGAGCGCCCCGCCCGACGCCGCGGCGACGTCCACGACTCCGTCGCCGTGGATCAGGACGGCTCGTCCGCCGGCATTGGCCACTCTCATCGCAACCCCTCCGTGGGCTCCCGCCGGCCCGGTGCCGGCATCGAAGGCACCATAACATACCGATTTCCTCCTGTAAATCCTTTTATTCTTGACAAATCGATATTCTGGCGCGAGAGTGCCGCCCATGATCGGACGCCGGCGAGACCGACCCCCGGGCGGAGCGACCGACCGGCCGACCGATGCCCGCTGGAAGAAGCGACCGCTGGCGTGCGTCGTCACCGGCGGCGACGTCGATGCCGGCGGCGACGTCGATGCCGAGCAGCTGCGGCGACTCCTCGCCCTGCGCACGCAATTCCAGAAGGGCGAGGTCGCATCCGGCCGGGTGTGACGACAAGGGGGTGACATGAACGACAGCGAGACCTTCGACGTTGCGATCGTGGGCTACGGGCCCGTTGGTGCCGCGTTGGCGATCCTGCTTGGCCAGCACGGCCACCGCATCGTCGTGCTCGAGCGGTACCGTGCGCCGTACCCGCTGCCGCGGGCGGTGCACTTCGACCACGAAGTGGCACGGATCCTGCAGTCGTGCGGCGTCGCCGAAAAATGCTCGACGATCGCGGAACCCGCCGAGGTCTACGAGTTCCAGAACGCCGAACGGCGGACGTTGATCCGCTTCGGTCGCCGTGGCAACGGCTTGTCGGGGTGGCCGCAGTCTTCGATGTTCTCGCAGCCCGAGCTCGAGGCGGTGCTGTTCGCCCGGGTCGCCGAGCTGCCGACGGTCGAGGTTCGGCGCGGTTGCGCGGTCACCGGGCTCACCGACGACGGCGACACAGTCGTGGTGCGGACCGACTTGGGTTCCGTGCGGGCGCGCTACGTCGTCGGCTGCGACGGTGCCAACAGCACGGTCCGCACGCTGACGGGGATCTCGATGGACGACCGGGCGTTCTTCTACGACTGGCTCGTCGTCGACGTCGTCTTCGACGAACCACGCGTGTTCGACCCGCTCAATGTGCAGATCTGTGACCCGGCCCGGCCGACGACCGCAGTCTCCGGGGGGCCCGGCCGGCGCCGCTGGGAGTTCATGGCGCTGCCCGGTGAGTCCGTCGAGGAACTGAACGAGGAGTCCACCGCGTGGCGGCTGCTCGAGCCGTTCGACGCGCACCCGGGCAACGCCCGTCTCGAGAAGCACGCCGTGTACCGGTTCCAGGCACGGTGGGCCGAGGAGTGGCGGCGCGGGCGCGTGGTGCTCGCCGGGGACGCCGCGCACCAGACGCCTCCCTTCGCCGGCCAGGGCCTGTGCGCCGGCCTGCGCGATGCCGCCAACCTGGCGTGGAAGCTCGACGCCGTGCTGCGCGACCTGGCGCCGGACGCGCTGCTCGACACGTACGGGCGCGAGCGTGGGCCGCACGCGCGCGCCGTGATCGACGTCGCCATCGGCATGGGCGAGCTGATCTGCGTCAGCGACCCCGAGGAGGCCGCGGCACGCGACGAGGCGCTCATCGCGGCGTACGACGGAGGCCTGACCGACGTGCCGCCGTTCCCGCCTTTCACCGACGGGATCGTGCGCGTCGGCTCTCCGCTCGCCGGTGAGCTGTTCCTGCAGGGCGAGGTCGAACAGGACGGGCGGCGGCTCCGCTTCGACGACGCGTTCGGCGCCGGCTGGCGCCTCGTCACGATGGGGGCGCCGGCGATCGACGACGACCTCGCCGACTGGTTCGCCGGCATCGGCGGGCGCGTGGTGTCGCTCGGAGGCGACACCACCTCCACCGTTGACGTGGACGGGACGTACCAGAAGTGGTTCGCCGAACGCGGCGTCGCCGCCGCCCTACAGCGGCCCGACTTCGTGGTGTTCGACGCAGTGGCGCAGGTGTCCGAGGTGCCCGAGCTGCTCGGCTCCCTGCGGGCCGCGCTCCAGTCACCCTGAAATCGATTTTCCCGCGCTAGCGTACGACTCGATGGCTCGACAGCGACAAGGACGGTCCCTCGTGGAGGACGTCTACGAGGCGTTGCGTTCCGACATCCTGCTGGGCCGGCGGCTGCCCGCCACCCGCCTCCCGCTCAACGAGATCGCCGAGGAGCGCGGCGTGAGCCTGAGCGTCGTCCGCGAGGCCGTCACGCGCCTCGCCAGCGAGGAGCTTGTCGAGGCGACCCCCCAGCGCGGGTTCCGGGTCAGGCCGATCTCGCTCGATCACCTCCGCGATCTCACCTGGGTGCGGATCCAGATCGAGACCCTGGCGCTCCGCCAGTCCATCGCCAAGGGCGACGTCAGCTGGGAGGCGAACCTCGTCGCCGCCCACCACCGCCTCGCGGTCACGCCGATGTACTTCGAGGACGGCACCGGCAACACCGACTGGATGACCGCTCACGCGGCCTTCCACGCCGCGCTCGCGGCGGCCGCCGGCAGCCCAATCCTCGAACGGCTGCGGCGCCAGCTGTACGAGGCGTCGGAGCTGTACCGCTGCTGGTCGGGCAGCCTTCCCAACCACCCCCCGCGGGCCCACGTCGACGAGGAGCACAAGGCGATCTTCGAGGCGGCCCTCACCCGCGACGCCGACCTGGCCGTCGAGCTGCTGACCCGGCACCTCGAGACCACCGCTCGCCACCTCGAGGCCGAGCGCGCCCGCCGTCGACGCCTCACGGCCCGCCGTCGACGCGGTGGCCGACTGACCGGTCACCGGCCGGTGTCCCAGGCCGATGACACGGCGTCCCACCACTCCCGTCCTCATCGTCAACCCGCGCTCTGGTGGCGGAAAGGCGGTCAGCTTCGACCTGGTCGAGCAGTGCCGGGCACGGGGCATCGAGCCGATCGTGTTCGAAGCCGGAGCGGACCTCACGGAGCTCACCACGGCCGCGGTCCGCGACGGCGCCGACGCGCTCGGCATGGCGGGCGGCGACGGGTCACAAGCCGCCGTCGCTGCGGTCGCCGCCGAGCACGACCTTCCCTACGTCTGCATCCCGGCGGGCACCCGCAACCACTTCGCCATCGACCTCGGCATCGACCGCGACGACGTCGTCGGGGCCCTCGACGCCTTCGTCGACGGCGATGAACGGCGAATCGACCTCGGCCGCGTGAACGGGCGGGCGTTCGTCAACAACGTCGCGATGGGCGGCTACGGCGCCGTCGTGAAGTCCCCCGAGTACCGCGACCACAAGGTCCGCACGGTGGTCGCCATGCTGCCCGAGCTGGTCGGGCCGCACGCCGAGCCGTTCGACCTCAGATTCGCGGGACGGGACGGCGGCGCACGCGACACAGCGGTGCTGGTGCTCATCTCCAACAACCCGTACGCCATCGACCCCCGCCCGCGGCACGGGACGAGGCGCCAGATCGACCGCGGCGAGCTCGGCGTCATCGCCGTGACCGGTCCGCCGCCCCACGGTTTGGACGAGTGGGTAGCCCAGACGTTCCGGATCGACTCGGCCGGGACCGTGTCCGCCGGGATCGACGGCGAGAGCGTCGCGATCGCACCGCCACTCCTGTTCGAGTCGGACCCGCTCGCGCTGCGCGTCCGGCTCCCGGTCCACCGGCCGCTTCGATCCCGACGCCCTCGACGGGTCCGACCGCCGACGGGACGTTCGGCCCTACCGGATCATCCGTCCTGATGGCCGAATGAGACGCGGGCGAGGAGGGGTCCAGTGTCGGGCGTGCTCGGAACGAGCGCTTACGCAGGCAACACCCTCGTCGGACGCGAAACTGAACGGGCGACCATCGAACGGCTGCTGAGCGAGGCTGAACAGGGCCACAGCGGAACCCTGGTGCTCGCCGGCCCGCCCGGCATCGGCAAGTCCGCACTGCTGCAGGACTCCGTCGAGGCCGCGCCACGGTTCCGCGTCCTTCGCGTCACAGGCGTCGAGTCGGAGATGGCATTCGGACACGCCGGCCTGCACCAGCTCGTGCACCCGATCCTCGACTGGACCAGGGAGCTCTCGGAGCCCCAACGCGCGGCGCTGGACACGGCACTCGGACGGAGGCGAAACGGCGGAGTTGACCCGTTCCTCGTCGGCCTGGCCGCGCTGAACCTCCTCGCGGCGGCGGCTCGGGCCCAGCCCGTCCTCGTGGTCGTCGACGACGCGCAATGGGTCGATGAGGAGTCGGTGACCGCATTGTCGTTCGTCGCCCGCCGACTCCACGCCGAGCCTGTCGCGATGCTCGTGGCGACGCGCGAATCCACGGGCGAGGGGAACGGCACCGGGTTGCACGGGCTGCGCCGGCTCGACCTCGCCGGCCTGTCGGTCGCGGAGGCCCTCGAGCTGCTGGCGAGGACCGCAGCAGCGCCAGTCGACCCGTCTGTCGCCAGCCGCATCGTCGCCGCGACGGAGGGCAACCCGCTGGCGCTCGTCGACCTGACCGCCGCCCTGACGGTCGAGCAATTCCGCGGCGTGGAGACGCTCCCGGACCCTCTGCCGATCGGCGAGCGGCTGTCTGGACTCTTCGCCACGCGGGCGGAGGCGCTTGACGCCGACGCGCGGACGGTACTGCTGCTGGCCGCCGCCGAAGGGCAGGGCGATCCGGTGCTCGTGCGCCGAGCCGCCGAGGCACTCGGCGAGGTGCCGTGGGCGACGGCCGTCGCGAGGGCCGAGACAAGTGGCCTCGTGACGTTCGTTCCGAGCGTCGAGTTCCGCCATCCCCTGGTTCGCTCTGCGGTCTACTACTCGGCCGCGCCGGCCGATCGGCGCCGCGCCCATGCCGCCCTCGCCGACGCGCTCGAGGCCGACGCCGACATCGATCGCCGGGCGTGGCACCTCGGCGCGGCGGCCGCCGGTCCCGACGAGCATGTCGCTCGGCTCTTGGAGGCGTCAGCCGAGCGAGCCCGGCGGCGAGGCGGCTCGGCGACCGCAGCGGCGTTCCTCCAGCGCGCCGCCGAGCTCACCCCGGATCGGGCACGGGCAGCCGAGCGCCTGCTCGAGGCCGCCCGTGGCGAGCTCATCGCGGGCCGCGGTCCGCAGGCTCGCGAGATGCTCGATCGCGCCAGGGCGAGTGGGCTCAACCCGCAGCACGACGCGGACGCGGCGTGGACGGAGGCGCTGATCCACCTCGTCGCCGGCGAGCTCCGCGAACCTGCCGCGCTGCTGGCCGGCGCGCTCGGGCGGATCGGCGACGGCGACCCCGAGCTCGCCACCGGTGCGTGTGTCGCCGCCGACGCGATCGCGCTCGCGGCTGGGCACCTCATCGAACCGTCGACACGGCGCGAGATCGCCGTGGGCACGACGGCCGCCGCAGAGCATTGCGCGGTCAGCGAGTCGATCACACAACTCATCGGTGGTGTGGCGGCCCGCCTGAGCGGTCGACGGGACACCTCGATGCGAACGCTGCAAGAAGCCGTGGCGAGCGCGGCCGGAGATCCCCAGCGCCTCCAGTCGGTCGCCGGCCGGCACATCCACGTCGTCTATTTTGACCTCGTCCTCGCTGCTGCCGACCTGCTCGACGATCGGGCGTGGGACGACCTCACGCACGCGTGGGCGCAGCTTTCACGCGCAACGGGAGCGCTCGCCGCGCTGCCGCATGCGCTCAGCTGGCGCAGCTGGCTCGAGGTCCTCCAGGGCCGGCTCGGGTCGGCCCTGTCGCACCTCGCTGAACTCGAGGACGTGGTGTCGCTCACGGGCTGGCGCGGAGTGGTTGGCTCGCCTGCGCCTGCGCAGGTGCTGCGCGACGCGTGGCATGGAAACGACGACGCAACGCGCAGCGGTGCCCGCCGCATGATGCAGGACGCCCACGAGCGCGGTCAGGGCATCGGCATCGACCACGCCTACGCCGCGCTGTCCGTCCTCGAGCTCGGTGCCGGTCGGTACCGGGACGCCCTGCGTGCGGCGCGACGCATCTGCGAGCACGACAGCGTCGGCATCGCCACTCTGGCCCTCGCCGACTTGGTGGAGTCCGCCACCCGATCCGGAGAGCGCGACCTCGCCATCGACGCGCTGGAGCGGCTGTCCGGACGAGCCACGGTGTCGGCGACACCGTGGGCGAACGGGATGCTGGCGCGGGCCCGGGCGGTCGTCGCGAGCGGCGACCAGGCCGACGGACTGTTCCGATCGGCGATCGACGAGCTCTCGCGCACCACGATCGCCACCGAAGTCGCACGGACCCAATTGCTGTACGGGGAGTTCCTGCGACGGGCACGCCGGCGCAAGGATGCCCGTGAATCGCTGCACGACGCGCTCGACTTCTTCGAGACGGTGGGCGCATCGGGCTTCGCGGCGCGTGCCCGGGCCGAGCTCACCGCGACGGGCGAGCACGTGCGAACCCGGTCGGCGCCCGTCGACGTGCTCACGCCCCAAGAAGCGCAGATCGCGCGGCTCGCAGCGGCCGGCGAGAAGAACCACGAGATCGCGGCGCAGCTCTACATCACGACCAGCACGGTGGAGTACCACCTGCGCAAGACGTTCGTGAAGCTGGGAGTGAGCTCCCGCACGCAGCTCGCCCACGTCGACCTGCCGGTCTGACGCCCCCCGTCTCGCCCGTCGACAACCCCACCACGACTGGGGTTTTCGGGGATTCGACGGAGCGCCGCTCGATCGTACGTTGACCGTGGAAGCACATGGAAGAACGGAGCAGATGATGAAAACGTTGTCCCAGTCATTGGAAGCGCTCGCCGCCCGAGTCAAGGGCCTCGAGGATTCCGCGACAGCGACGTTCGAGGCGGATCGGGCGAAGCTGGAGAAGCGCCGCCACGAGATCGACGACGCGCTCAAGGGCGAGGTGGACGAGTTCGAGTCCGCGGTCCGCGAGGCTGCGGCCGCCGGCCGGACGTGGTGGAACGACACCAAGGCGTCGATGAAGCGGCCGCTCGACGAGGTCCGCGCACGTGTAGAGAAGCGCCAATCCGAGCACGAGCTCCATCGTGCGCTGCGCACCGCCGACGCGGCGGAAGAAGACGCGGCCGCTGCCATCGAGGTCGCGACGTACTTCTTGAACGTCGCCGAGTACGCCGTCATCGACGCCACGCTCGCCCGCATCGCCGCCGACGACCTCGCCGCCGCGACGGCCTCGACCGGAGATTCAACGTCGTGATGCGGCCGTACGTCGGGAGTTGGAAGCGGCTCGCCGTCCATGGCGCAGCCGCCGTGATCTTCGGAATCGCCACACTCGTGTGGCCATCCATCACCCTGTGGGCCCTCGTCGTGCTGTGGGGCGCGTTCGCCTTCCTCGACGGCGTCACCGCGCTGTCGGCCGCGATCGCCGACCCGCTGCTCGTCCACCGTGGCTGGGTCGCCTTCTGGGGCGTCACCAGCATCGGCGCCGGGCTCGTCACCTTCGCCTGGCCGTCGATCACCGCGCTGGCACTGCTCGTGGTCATCGCGACGTGGTCGCTGATCATCGGTGGCTCGCGGATCGCGTTCGCCATCAACGCGCGCAAGCAGATGTCGGGCGCGTGGTCCGTCGCGCTCAGCGGCGTCCTCCTGGTGCTGCTCGGCGTGGTCCTCATCGTCAGCCCTGGCGACGGAGCGATCGGCATCACGTGGGCCATCGGGTGGCTCGCCGTTCTGTTCGGCACGATGGAGCTGTGGCTCGCGTCGGTGGTCCGACACGAGACCCACGAGCGGGCAAGGTCGACAGGCATCCGCGCCTCGCGGCCGGGCCCGGCGGTGAGTTGACATGACGGACGTGGCGGCCACGACCGGTGCGCCGCACACCCCACGCCGCCGGCCCAGAGGGTCGGCGGCGTGGAGCGCGCCGGAGCGGTGTCGGGCGTCGTCGCCGCCACCGCCGTCCTGGCGTCCGCGTGCCCGCTGTCCTCGAAGCCGTCCGTGCGCTCGGTGCTGGCGGTCGTGGGCGGCCGCCTGCGCGAGACGTTGACACGGTCGCCATCGCGGTGGCCGCTCCGCGACCGTGTGGGCCGTCGCATCACGATGCTCGCGCTTGCCGGCGGGCGGTCCACCGCCACGACGTTCGTGGCGGCCATCAACCGGTCCGTTCAGCGGGCTCCCGCTGGTGTTCACCGAACCGTTCCCGTGCCGCACGACTCGCCGCCGGCCAAGGCGGTCTAGATGCCGGCGTCGGCCCCGCACCATCCCACCCACCACCCCGCCGTCGTCGAGCAGGCGGCGCGTCGAGCGGCCAACCTGCAACTCCGGATCGCCGACGCGATCACTGCGTTCGCCGGCTCGATGCCGTTCGTCTACATCCACGCCCTCGCCTTCGCCTGCTGGATGCTGTTCGTCGAATCCGATCCATGGCCGAAGTTGACGCTGATCGTGTCGCTCGAGGCGATCTTCCTGTCGACGTTCGTCATGATCGGCCAGAACCGCCAGGCGGAGTTCCAGCGCGCCAAGGCAGATCACGACTTCTCATCCAGCGAACAGGAGCTGCGGCGCAACACGCAGCTCACGCAGGAGATCCAGACGCTGACCGCGGACCTCCATCGACACGTCATCGGCGGCGCGGTCGAAGCCGGTCAGCAGGAGACCGACGTTGACGTGAACGCCGAGGGCGGCCGACCGGACCAGGGAAGCGGCCATCGCTGATGCGGATCGCAGGCGTGGCCCGCAACCGTCGCTGAGCCGGCGTTTCCTGCAGCACGCGGCTTGCCTGGAAGGAACCGTGTGATGGATGACCCGGAGTCGGTGACCGACGAGGTGGCCGGCACACAGCGACGGGCTCACGCGGCGCCGCTCGGGCGCACGGGGCAGGCCGCGGCATCGAACTCGGCTTGTGGCTCTGCCCGAAAACGGTCGGACCTGACCGCGACCGCGGACTCTCGACTGGCGACGCCGGGCTCTCACCGTGCCTCGGAAGCGGTCGTCGAGTTCCGTGTGAATCGCGTTGAATCGCAAGAATGGAGCGGGCATGACGAAGATGCTCCCGCGCTCGGCCTCCTGGGGGTCGGCGGACCGGTGACGGCGTTCGCCGGCGAGGTCAACAGCAGCGGGCAGCCGACGAAGGGGCCGGCGCATGCCAACTCGATCTGCACGTTCTCCCGCCATTGGCGAGTACCCCGGCCGAGCCTGCAACGGGCACCTGAACCCGCTGCACGCCTGCGGCGGCAAGCGCTGACACACGGCAACCGGGCGGCACGGGCCACCGTGACGGTCGGTGCACATGCTGTGCGGAACGTCGATGCGGACGGATCGAGACGCATCCGGCCCGACGGGCACGGTACGCCTGGCCGGTAGCGGCGAGGCGCGTCGACTCCGTGGACTTCGCGTTCGACGCCCCTCACATCGAGCCGGCGGTGTGCCTCGCTGGATGTGGGTCACGCGCTGGCACGCGGGCTGACCCGACGCCGGCGCTCTACACGTCGATCATCAATGCGTCATCGACGCCGCTCGGCGCCGCCGACGTCACCGACCGCACGTCGCCATTCTCGGCGCGCTCGGCCTGAGCTCGACGTGCCGTTCGCGAAGTGGCTGGTGACATGGGCGCGGTTTCAGTCGTCGCTCTCCGGAAGCGGGATGAGCAGGATCGGGTGGCGGGCCTCGACGAGCAGCCGGCGCACGATCGTGTAACGCTGCGACGACAGGTCTTGACGCCACCCGAGCACGATGACGTCGGGGTCCTCGGTGGAAGCGAGGTCGAGGGTGGCGTTCGCCACGTCTCCGATCCGGAGCTCGAGGCGCACGTCGGATACCTGGATGTTGCGTGCGACAAACTCGCTGGCCCAGATCTCGAGGTCGCGAAGCTTGTCGAGGAACCGGGGCACCGTGTTGGCGTCGAACACGTGCAACACGACCACGTCGGCCCCCAGATTGACGAGCTGCTGGATCGTCGATCTCACGGCTGAGCTGACGGCGCGAGTCCCGTCGAGGGGGACGAGGGCCCGGTGGGGTCTCGTCCGCACCGGCTCCTTCGGCGGGACGACGAGCACCGCCTTCGTGCTCTGGGCGAGCACCGCGAGCGCGGTTTGCCCGGGCTCGTGACTGCCGGCCGGCTCCCGGCGGGCGGCCAGCACCACGGTGAGCACATCGGGGCGCGCCGCCTGCTCCACGATCGCAGTGACCGGCGGACCGTCCACGACGACGAGTGGTACTCCGGCCGCCGCCGCCTCCAGCTCTGGTCGGTGCGTGGCGCCGGCACCGGCATGGAGCGCACGCGCCTCAGCACCGACGGCGCGGGCGAAGGCGACCGCGCTCGCCAGCACGGGCACGCACGCGTCGCTGTCGTCGATCGCCGCCAGGATCGTGGTCACGACGAGACATCCCATCCGTCGGGTGTTCGACGCCACGTCCGTCCCGGAGGGGTGATGTCCTGGCCGCCGGAACCCGGCACCACTACGCGGACCGGCGCTTCGGGAACCAGCTCGAAGGCGTCATGTTCGGCGTGCAGGCGGATGCGTTGGCCCCGATAACGCAAGCTCAAACGGAGCTCGGTCCACGACGAGGGCAGCCGCGGGTCGGCGACCAGACCGTCTCGCAACGGGCGCACGCCGGCGAAGCCGAAGGTCAGCGCCTGCCAGACCCCGCCGAAGGTGGCGATGTGCAGGCCGCCGACGGTGGTGCCGGTGAGATCGTCGAGGTCCAGGTAGCACGCCATCTCGAAGAGCCGGAGGGCATCGTCGGGCCGCCCGGCCCGGGCCAGGAGCGAGGCGTGGATCGCGGGTGACAACGAGCTGCCGTGCGAACAGCGAGGCTCGTAGTAGTCGAGGTTCGGGTGCAGCGACCCGGGCGCCGTCTCGTCGGGAACGAGATGGTGGAGCATCAGCACGTCGGGTTGCTTGACGACCTGCGATCTGCGGACGAACTCGCGCCCGAACAACAGGTCCGCCGCGACGGGCGTCTCGGCGAGGTCCCGGATCACGACGTTGTCGAGCGCGTAGAAACCGGCGCACTGCTCGTAGCGACCCGTGTCGCTGTCGTAGCCGTCGACGAGCGTGTCGGCGATCGATCGCCAACGCTGGATCTCCTCGTCCGACGCGAGCGCTGTCGCCTCGCCCAACCGGGCCGCCTCGCGCAGGTTCCAACGGGCCATCACGTTGGTGAACGCGTTGTCGTCGACGGGCTCGTGGTACTCGTCGGGACCGATCACGCCGTACAGGTGGCCGTGGGTGACCCCGTCGACCGTGTCGAACCGAATCCGAGCGGCCCAGTAGCGCGCCGCGTCCAGCACGAGTGGAGCGGCCGGGCCGCAGAGGAACTCGTCGTCGCCGGTCCAGGCTGCATAGTGCACAGCGGCCCACGCCACGTCGGCCACGATGTGCTCCTCGTGCTCACCGGTGCGGATGGGGACGAGGTGGCCGATTTCGTCGCGGACCGCCTGCGGGGTCACGTCCGTACCGTCGCGAGCGGACTCCCACGCGTGGCGGGCGCCGGCCAGACCCCGAGCCGCGGCCGCCCGACGCGATGCCGGAAGGCGCTCGATGCGGTACTCGAGCATCGCTCGCGCCGCGGGCGGGCACGTCGCGGCGAGGAACGGCAGCACGAACACGTCGGCGTCCCAGAACACGTGGCCGCCGTAGGCCGGCCCGGTCAACCCGCGTGGGCCGATGGCTGCCTCGCCGTCCACCGGCGCCGACGCCATGACGTGGAACAGCGCGAAACGAACGGCGAGCTCCAGGCGCGGATCACCGCCGATGGAAACCTCGGCGTCCCGCCAACGCGCCGCCCAGGCCGCGCGGTGCTCGGCGAGCAGCTGCTCGAACCCAGCCGACTGCGCGGTCTCGAGACGTGCCGACGCCTCTGCGGTGCGGTCGGCTCCGTCGACGTCGGCGACGTAGCACGCGATCCGCTCGATCGTGCGGCGGCCGGCACCGCTCAGGGAGCGCTGGCAAGCTGCCGCACCGATCGCACCACCCTTCTCGTTGTTCGTCCGGGCGGTCGACCACTCCGCCTTCTGGGTGCGCAGGAACGTGCCGTCGGCGGCCGGCGCACGAAGTCCTGGCCCTGCTTGCAGCCATTCCGACCCCCCCTCCGCGCGCAGCGCCATCGTGCCCGGCCGGGCCAGCGAGGCGAAGCGGAAGGTACGCAACGGCACGGGCTCGGCCGGCTGTTCGCGGAACAGCACGCCCGTGCGCAGGTCGAACAGGCGGGTGTCGCCGACGCCACCCCACAGCGTCGTCACTTGCAGCGACGTCCAAATCGGTCCTTCGAGCAGCGTCGGAACCCGGGGGGCCTCGTCGAACACCCCTGCGGCCACCACCCCCGGCGGGGTGCGCGCGCCTCTCTCCTCCCGCGTCCCGCGAGTGCCGAAGCATCCGTCGGCGACCGTGAGCAGCGACTCGTTTCGACGTCGCGGCGACCGCTCGCCGCCCGTGACGACCACCGTCCAGCCGGGATGGCCGTCCACGGAAGGGACGCGGGCGGACGATCGCCGATCCAGCTGGTCGTCGACGAGCGCGACCAGGCCGAGCAGATCACCGCCGATCCACACGGCCTGCGTCGGCAACGCGCCGGGGGCCGGGGCCACGCTGTCGACCGACACCAGCGCCGCCCCGGCGGCCGCTTCGGGCAACCGGAGCGCGGTCAACCATCCGGCGATCAGCACGAGCGCTGGGCCGATACCCCGTTCGGCGAAGCCTTCGAGCGCGGCGATCACCGCAGCACTGGTGCCGTCGGGCGCGACGACTTGGACGCCGGCGCTGCCGTTGCCGGCCGCCGACGGCACCACGTTCGGATCGGCCACCACGACGAGCACGTCGAGGGCGAACTCGCGGGCCGCTTCGAGCAGGTCGCGCAGCGGTCCGAGATCGTCGAACGTGGACTCCGGGTGCAGGCACAGGACCATCGCCTCATAGGTACGGTCCAAGACGGCGTCGACGTCGGCGGTGCTGCGGCCCGGATCGGCGGGCGCGAGCGGCAGAAGGGTGGTGAGGTCCGAAAGCACCAGGTCGGCCCCGTTGGCCCGCAGCACCTCGGGATCGTCGCGCCGATCGACGCCGATGACGAACCCGAAGTCGCCGGCCCGAGCCGCCTGCACCCCGGCTGCGGCATCGTCGAGCACAACCGTGCGACCGGGCTCGGAACCGAGCTGATCGGCGGCGTGGAGGTACATGTCCGGCGCCGGCTTGAACGGGAGCCCGAACCGCATCGCGTCGACGCCGGTGACGCACACCTCGAACCGCTCAAGCAGGCCCACACGGCGAAGGAGCGCTTCGGCGCTCTCGCTGGCAGACACGATCGCCAGCCGCTTGCCGGCGGCCCTGAGCCCGTCGATCAGCGCGACGCTGTCGTCGAACACCTCGACACCGACGTGTTCCAGCACCTCGGCGAAGTAGCGGTCCCTCCGGTTCCCGAGGCCGCAGCAAGTTGGGCGGCCTGGGAGGTCGTCGGGCGATCCGTAGGGCAGGTCGATCCCGCGCGACAGCAGGAACGCGGCAACGCACTCATATCGGGGCCGACCATCCACGTACGCCGCGAAGTCAGCCTCGGCGTCGAACGGCGCAAGCTCGACACCCTGCTCCTGCGACCAGGACTCGAGGAACTCGTCGAAGAGGCGCTTCCACGCTGCAGCGTGCACCGCGGCTGTGCTCGCGACCACCCCGCCGAAATCGAAGAGCACGGCATCGAAATCGGCGAGCGACGGCATGGCCGACCCGGGTTGCGACGATGGAGCAGGCGGTGAGTGCCTCATCCTCGTCGCAGGCGGTGTGGCCGACTCGGGCCGACCGAACCCCTCAACGCTCGCGGTCGTGCGCCGGCTCGTCGATGAACCTTCACGTTCCGTGGCCAACCTTCGGAGCATAGGGCACTCTCGCCGGCTGACACCTCGGCGCACCCGTCACGAACGGTGTTGTTCCCCAACCACCCGTTGGTAGAACGCGAGATGCTCCTCGACCATCCGATCGGTGGAGAAGCGCTCCTCCGCCTCCTTGCGACAGCGGCCGCGATCGAGCTCACTAACGCGGCGCAGCGCGTCGGTGAGCTCGGCCTCGTCGCCGCGCACGAACCCGGTCATGCCGTCGACGATCAGCTCAGGCAGCGACCCGTGCGGCGTGCCGACCACCGGCGTGCCGCACGCGAGGGCCTCGATCATGACCATGCCGAACGGCTCCGGCCACGCCAGCGTGTTCAGCAGGCAGCTCGCGCCGGCGAGCAGCTGCAGCTTCTCCGACCGCTCGACCTCCCCGACGTACCGCACGCCATCACCGAGCAGCGGCGCGACCTCCTGCTCGAAGTACAGGTACTCCGCGGGTTCGCGCATCTTGGCGGCGATCCGCAGCGGGACCCCGGCCCGACGGGCCACGCGGGCGGCGGTCGCGACGCCCTTGTTGGGGCTCATGCGACCGAGGAAGAGGCAGTATCCGCCATCGCCGTCGCCGATCGGGAAGGCGTCGACGTCGACCCCGTGGTGGATGACCGCCCCCACGGGGATCTCGCTGGCCGTCGACGCGTGATGGTGCGAGATGGCGATGATCGGAACGTCGGCGGCGATCGCCCGGTAGTAGTCGAACAGCTCGCCGCCGAACGGCCCATGGTTGGTGGTGACCACCGGCATGCCGAAGCGTCGGCCGTACACGGGGCCGACCAGGGTGTGGTCGTGGACCACGTCGGCTCGCCAGTCCACGACGGCTTCGTATGCGTTGATGACGTGGTGCAGCTCGGTCGCCGAGCCGGTGTCGACCGTCCCGGCCGCGTGTTCCCGAATCCACCTCACGTCGACCTCGCACGTACTGTCGCCGGTGGCGAACAGCAGGACCTCGTGGCCGGCGTCGTGCAGCCCACGGGCCAGGCTGTCCAACACAGCTTCGGTCCCTCCGTAGGCTGGCGGCGGGATCGGCACCCACGGCGGGGCGATGATCGCAATGCGCATAAACGTGGCTCCTCGCGTCGGCAGGCGAAGCCAAGGTTACCGGTGGGTAACACGCTCGCGCCAAGTCAGGCGGCCACGGGGGCGGGGGTCGAGTGAAGCCCAGACACGACAGAGCCGGTGCCTTGCGGCACCGGCCTGGCTGGCGTTTTGCTGTCCGGCTGGGGAGATTCGAACTCCCGACCTCGTGGCCGGGACCGTCCAGCACCTGGGGAAGGGGTCCGAGTCGTAAGGTCTGAGCTGGCCTTTCGCGGCCATCTCGTCCGACTCATGAGCAATTGTCCGGCCCCGTCTTCGGGTGCTACATACATTCTCGCACACATCGATGTCCGTCGATATGGCTCCTGACCAGTGGACAAGAGCGATTCCGCACGCCCGATCTCGCCAGCGGTGGACCTCAGGTCGGGGCTTCCTGGGCGTTGCAGCGTCAAGGTCCCCCGCCGCGTTCGCTTCGTCGCGGACCAGTGCGTCCCCGCGGAGGTGGCTCGCTGGCTGGCGAGACAGGGACACGAAGCGTGAACCGCGTACGACGCTGGGCTCGTCGATGCTGCGGACGAGGACCTCATCGCCCACACCTCGCTCAACGGTGAACTGGCTCGCCGCCGATGCGCTGCCGAATGGCCGCGTGCTGCGGATCGGAAAGCCGCTGCTCCTACATCCTCGACCCACATCGGCTTCACTGAATCTGACGGAGACGCGGCAACGCCGCGCCCTGCCCGCTTGAACGCCTGGGGCGGATCCGGGTCGGCGTGCACGTCACGGGCGATGAGTAGCGAGTCGAGGCGGTCGATCCTGCCGTGCCAGCGGAGCCCGATGGACAGAGTTGCAACCGGGTTCGTTCCGCTCGAATGATCAGCCGGGTGTCTGGCGCACCGCCTCTGAGGAGGCGAGGGTGTGGGCCTCGACCACTTCGGCGTCCTCCTCGGCGACGCCCTTGGGGAACACCTTGGCCCCGGCGATGAGCGCCAGGACCGACAGGACTACACCGATGGCGAGCGCGGTACGGATGCCCTCGGCGAAGGCATCGTCGGCGGCATCGACCAGCTCATGGCGCTCGGCCACGGCATCGGGCAGGGGTTTGCCGGGCCCGATCAACGCGACCACCGCCCGCGGATTGGCGTCATCGACCACCGCCTCGACCGCCGCGGTGCGGGCCGGCTCGGGCAGGAACGGCGGCGACGCTGAGTTGACGAGCAGCAGACCGATGATGAGGAGGAACAAGGGCCGGCCGATGCCGAAGACGATCACGAGCAGCCCGAGCATGAGCGCCGTCACGCCGGCCAGCGTGGGTCGGCGCCCGCCGTCCTTCGCCGCCATCGTGCCGGCGATCGGCGACAGCACGATCATTGGCCCGGTGAAGGCCAACAGTACGAAGCCGGCCCGTTCGGGGCTGTAGTCGCGGACATTCTGTAGGTACTGGGTCAGGACGAGCAGGAGCGCTTCGGGCTCCGAAAGGCGGCGCTCACGAGAGCGAGCGATGCCACGTTCACGGTGGCGGCGCCGACGCCTTGCAGGCCCCGGCCACGTTGAGGACGCCCAGGCTCGGCGCGGCCCCACACAGCGCCGACGCCGCCGCGAACAGGGTCATCCCGCCGAGAAACGCCTTGCGCCGGCCCTTCCGGTCGGACAGGGTCGCCGCCGACATGATGAACATGCCCATCGTGAGGCTGTAGGCGGCCACTACCCACTGGAGTCCCTGCTCGCCGGAGTTGAACTCCCTCTGTATGTCGGGCAGTGCGACGTTCACGATGGTGGCGTCGAGGTAGATCATGAACAGCCCGACGCTCGTCGCCAGGAGCGTCAGCTTCTGACGCGATGAGAACCCGGTCCCCGCGGCGATGCCTCCAGCATTTCACGCTCGATCACGCACGTCAGGCCCGCTGAACCAGCGTGAAACCGATGGGGCTACTCGGCAATGTCGGCCGCCCATGCGTCCGCCGAGCACCGATACGTCGCACCCGAACGACGGAATCCGAACCTTCGGCGGCGCGCCCGAACGGCATGAGCTTGCCTGTCAAATTGATGTCTCGGTGGGGCAAGCGGCGCGGGCGGCAGTCCTGGCCGGATCATGCGTGAAGCGGGTGGGCCGCCCGGAAGCCGGACGCGACGTCGTCCATGGTGCGGAACTCCACGCCGTCTCGCGACTGGATGTGCTCGATCAGCCGGCGCAGCATCCGCATCCGACTGCCTCGTCCAATGCATTGGGGGTGCATCGTGAGTACGAAGACGCCTGCGCCGAGGTCGTCGTAGAGGTAGTCGAACTCGGCGCTCCACACGTCGAACACCTCATTCGGCGATCGCAGGCCTTCATGGTGGAGGGCGGCGTCGTAGGTGAAGTAAGGCCAATCGTCAAGCGTCCAATCGAAGGGCAGCTCGACGATGTCGACCCGCTCCCCGAACCCGAACGCGGCGTCAGCGCACACCTCGTCACCGATACGGCAGTAGGTCGGCGAGAAGTCGTTGGGAGACATCGACGAGTCGTAGGAGAAGCCGTACTCCACCAACAACCGCAGCCATCGCTCACCAACGTTCCCGCCTGGCACCCGATGGCCGCTCGGTCCGTGGCCACTCAGCCGCTCGATGCAGCCAATCGACCGCTCCAGGATCGCCCGCTCGTCCGCCTCGGGACGCCGGGATGAGGGCGCCTCGTGGCAGTAGCCGTGATAGCCGACCTCGTGACCGCCGGCCACCACCCGCTCGCACGCCTCCGGATATGTCTCGATGGTGTGGCCGGGGATGAACCACGTGCTCGGCACGTGATACTCGGCCAGCAGATCCACCAGACGGTTCGCACCAACCTCGCCGAACTCGCCGCGAGCGATCAGGTTCGGCGACTTCGACCCGCGCGGACCGATCCACACGGAGATGGCGTCGAAGTCGAACGTCATGCAGACCGACACCTCGCCACTCGCCACCGCGGCAGCTTCACACAGATCCTCCATCAAGCACGATGCACCATGCCCAATCGCCCGCCGCCCTCGCCGCCCACCCCACCTACCAGCCGACCCCGCACCGCCGTGGCGGCTGGCTCCTGGGACCGCGTCGGCCAGGGCGCCGACCAGCTCGCCGCCACGTTCACCGGCCGCTGCCTGGTGCACCGGGTCACCGGCAACCACCTGTCGGCGATGCTCGCCTCCGGGGTCTTCGTATCCACCGAACCACGCCGCCAGATGGGCATCACCACCACCCTCGGCATGTCAGAGACCTCCGATCAACGCTCCGGCGGCGCCCGCAGCGTCTTCCTGCGCCTGCAGCACACCCCCTCGAAGGGATCCGGTGGTCGGGCCCGGTTGATCTGGGACGACCCGGGCCGGCTGCTGGCACACACGACTGGTATGCCTACAAGGGCGACCACTTCGGCGCCGCCGAGGCCGGCACCGGCCACTCTGTCCACGGCCAGACCGGCACGTCAACTGCTCGCTCACCACCACAGGGTTCACGACCGCTCCGGGAACTCGCGTTACGTGACGCTGTTATTGGTGTTGCGCATGCAGGACTGCCCAGGACTGCGAGCCGAACGTGAGCATGAATGGTGGACTCCGTCCACTAGTTGCTATTGTTGCGGCGTGGACGACATCGACCGGGTGCGTCGCTTCAACCGCCGCTGGACCGAGGTGCTCGGCCTCCTCGACCAACACCTCCTGGCGACCGACCACTCGCTGACCGAGGCCCGCGTGATCTTCGAGCTCGCCCACGGAAAGCGCATGGAGCGGCTGGCGCTGCGAAGGCAGCTCGGCATTGACGACAGCTTCCTCACCCGGGTGCTCCGTGGCCTCGAGGCGAGCGGCCTCGTGGCCGTGACACCGTCGACGGTCGACGGTCGACGCCGCGACCTCGTGCTGACTGAGCGGGGACGGGCCGCCTTCGCCGAGCTTGATCGTCGCTCCAACGAACAAGTCGCTGCCCTCCTCGCCCCGTTGAGCGGTGACCAGCGTCGGGTGCTCGGCGACTCGATGACAGTGATCACGAGCCTCGTCGACCCTCCCGGAGGCGAGTGCACGACCAGGGTCCGCGATCTCGGCAGCGGCGACCTCGGATGGGTTATCCAGCGCCACGGCGAGATCTACGCCGACGAGTACGGCTGGTCGATCGACTTCGAGGGGCTCGTCGCCCACATCGTCGCCGACTTCTGGACCAGTCGCCGGCCGTCCCGGGAGCGGGCGTGGATCGCCGACGTCGACGGTGTGCGTGCCGGCTGCGTCTTCTGTATCGAGCGCGACGCTGACTGCGCCCAGCTGCGGATCCTGCTCGTCGAGCCGTGGGCGCGCGGACTCGGCATCGGTGGCCGGCTGGTCGATGACTGCATCGCCTTCGCCCGCGACGCCGGCTATCCGCGGATCATGTTGTGGACCAACGACGTGCTCGTCTCGGCGCGTCGCATATACGAGGCGGCCGGCTTCCAACTCGTCGAGGAGGAGCCGCACCACAGCTTCGGCCACGACCTGGTCGGGCAGAACTGGGAGCTCGACCTGGGCCGGACACAGAGCCGGCCTCGGCGTCGGTAGCTCCACCGATCGCCGCCACGGCCGGCGTGCCCGCGAGTCACCGAGCCGCAGGCGCTCGCCGGCCCTCACCCCCGTGCCGCCGGCGGTCCCGTGGGTCTCGGTTGGGGGACGTTGTCATGTTCGTTGAGGCAGCGTTGTGCGTCGACCACATCGGGTTCCGGCGGGCCGATCTCGCCGCCACCTTGATCACCAAGGGTGCATCACGCCACGGGGACGACGAGCATGCGCCGGCTCGTGCCGTGACGGCCCTCCAGATCACGGACCGCTTCTAACGCGTCACTGTTCGACGAGCCCACGTCGCGGCGCGGACGATCCTCGAAGGCCGGATGCGACGCGGCTCGATCCACCTCGCACCGGATGAAATACGGGACGGATTGCTGGATTGCTGACAAACGTGGCGTCTTCGAGAGTCTTGAGCTCGATGACTCGGGAGGTGGCCCGACGAAGATCGGCGGTGGGCCAGGCGCCGGCGAGGCGGCGCATGTAGTCGAGGTTGGTCGGTGACAGGCCGCGCATCTCGGCGAACTCGGCGTGCAGGTCACTCGAGACCCGCTCGATGACTCTGGCGCCCCAGCCGTCGGCGGCCTGGCGGTCGAGGATCAGCCGGCAGAGCTGCCAGCACAGGCAGATCAGTTCGCTGTTGGCAGCCAGCTTGGCCCGGGTACGGGCCGACTGGATTGCCGCCTTGACCGCTGCGAGCGCCCACGACCCGCACGGCCCGCGCCTGGCAGCCGCTGCAACCCGCCACCACCGTCACGTTCAGCTCCGAGCGGCGCGCCGCCGTCATCGACGCCGCCGCCCGTGCCGGCCTCGCCGTCGACGACGTCTCACCCACCCTGCTCGACGCCGAGCGCGAGATGTGGCGCAACGACCGCTACACGGTCACGGTGTCGGCGGGTCAGCCGCAGGCGATGTCCGTCTGCAATCACAGCGCGGCAGCGGTTGAGCCTCGATTGGCGGCGGGTACAACTCATCCGTGTTGACCGACGATCAGCAGGCGTTCATCGAGGCGAATCCGTCTGCGGCGATGATCACCGTCGGCAAGCACGGTACCGCGAAGGCAGTCCGCGTCAGCGTGGGTCTGGTTGATCGCCGGCTGTGGAGTAGCGGGACCGAAGGCCGGGTGAGGACGGCTCGGTTGCGCCAGGATCCGAGGGCGACGTTGTTCGTCTTCGGTGCTGGCTACTCGTTCCTGACGTTGGAGACGACGGTCCGGATCCGCGAAGGCAAGCGGGCAGCGGAGGACAACGTTCGGCTCTTCCGGCTGTTACAGAACAAGCCGTCGGGCGCGTTGGCGTGGGTCGGGGAAGCACTGGACGAGTCTCAGTTCCTGGCTCGAATGATCGACGAGCAGCGAGTCATTTACGAGTTCGCCGTCGAACGGGCTTACGGCATGTTGTAGCCCCGGCCACGCTCGTTGCCGCCTGCATGTCGAACCAGCCTGGCGGCCCGATGTCGGCGGGGACGGAGGCGCCCACAGGTGCCGCTGAACCGCCAGCCGCGGCGCAACAAGCGAGCATGGTCAAGCGGGCGATGTTGGTCACGAGCGCCGGCTGGCGACTCGGAGTCGGTTGCCGTCGGGATCGACGAGGTCGCATTCTCGGCCGGCGAGGCCGTCTTCGTCGACGGGGATCCCGAACTCCTCGGAGACGGCGTCGATGTCGGTGACGTAGAGGTGGATCAGGGTGTCAGGACGAGCGTCTCCTTCGTGCTCGGACAGATAGAGTCGCACGTTGCCCCGAGCCACCGACACGAACCAGGGGAAACCGCCAAGCGTGGAGCTCAGCCGAACGCGACCTCATGCCCCACTGACGATCACCATTTCGTTGCCTTCGGGGTCGGCGACCCGCCAGCGATCCTCCGACTCGTCAAGGACCCGGCCACCGGCTGCGACGGTCGTGGCGAGGCGCGTCTGCGCGAGGTCCGACGGCACCGCGAGCTCGAAGTGGATGCGGTTGCGCTGCCGGCGCCGCTCCGTCTCCGAAGCGTCGAGCTCTTGGAACACCAGCACCGGGTTCAGTCGCCGCGGATCGTGGATGTCGATGACCCCGGCTCGCCGGTCGTGGGTGTATCCGAGTGCGGTGACCCAGAACGCGCGGACTGCGGCGACGTCGGCGGCGTCGAGGATGAGCTGAGCGAAGCGCGGCAGCCCCGGCTCCGCAGTCGCCCCGAGTTCGCGGGCAGCGGTCTGGAGGTTTCCGGCGAGTTCGGTGAAGTCGAGCTCGAGGCCGTGGGCGTCGTCTTCCCACTGGTCCTTACCGCTGTCGATGATCACGAGCCCGGGGCGCAGGTCGACCAGCAGCGGGAAGCCCGTGTCGTCGGCCAGCGCCGCTGCTGCGGCGGCCAGGTCACGCTGCTGCGTCGGCGAGGTGGTGCGGTAGCAGGCCATCGCGCTGAACACCGCCTGCCAGTCGGCTGTCCCGATCCTCTCGCCGAGCGCCGTGCCCGGCACCAGGTCAACCTCGTTGCCGTCGGGGTCGGTGTGACAGACCCCGAACGGTCCGGATGCCTCACCAAGACTCGCCTGCTCGACCGCCGCGGCCGGCCGCACCACGTCGAGGTGGATACGGTTTCGAAGCGGCCGTGGCTCGGTCGACTGCAGGATCCGTATCGCGGGGTCGCGCCGCAACGGATCCGCCAAACTGCCGTCCTCCCCAGGCGCGTAGTCGAGCACACGCTGCCAGAACCGCCTCACCACAGTCGGGTTCGCGGATTCGAACACGACGCTCAGGTGCTGCAGCACGGCAGGGTTCGCGGCCAGCCCGAACTCCCGCGCGGCCGCCGACACCGCCTCGGCGTGCTCGTGTGAGTCGAGGCGCACCCGCATGCCTGTCGCCGCGCAGGTCGACCACGATCTCGGCCGACAGCTCCACGATGCGCCCGGCCAGCGCAGCCCCCTCGATCAGCGACGGCGCGTCGAACCATGCCGTCGCAACGCCATCGACCACCCGCCAATCCGTTCCGATCTCTGTCATGCCCGGCACCGTAGATCCCATTCCGGACGATCCCCTTCCGGATAGTGATCATGTCCCGGCCGGGGCATTGATGGACGGCGTTGATCATGATCAGGCTCGGCCTCACTGATCACGTACTGTCGGGTCGCGTGCGCGGGTGCACCGAATCGGCGTGAGGCATCACGTGAGAGTTCGACCGCAGGACGCCGGGGTCGGTGCCCGGCGCGCCATACCTGCCGTTCTTCACCCGAGCAGCGGAGGCGTGCCGGCGACCGAACGACGACATCGGGATGTTCGGTCGCGCCTTCAGGCCGGCGTTCTCGGATGATCGGCGAGGCGATATCCGGACGCGCATATCGGATGGTCCGACCCTAGAGTTCGCCTCATCCCGGGGAGGATGTGACGAGGGCGGCAAGCTCGCGGTCGGGACTGATGTGCCGCTTGTAGAGCGGCCCGCATGGCGTCTCGGCCAGGCGCATCGACAAGGCGAGCAGGTTGAACTCGCCGTCAGGCTTGGCGTGAACCTCGGCGAGGTACTTGAACTCGTTCATCACGCCGAGGAGGCTGCGGCTGGCGGTCTTGGCCAGCCGGCGCGGCTGCATCTCGGCCAGCTCCGCCTCGGTGAACGACCGGGGGACTTCGTGCGCTTGCAGCTGCGCCACCAGCGCGATCGGGAAGCGGTCGATCAACGTTGCAGCGGGTGCGAACGGCACCAGGACCGGCAGCAGCGTCGTCTCGCTCACGAACAAGGCGACCTGCGGCCGCCAGAACAAGACGTTCACGTACCAGTCGCCAAGCCGGGTCGTCGACCGCTCATGAGTCGCAGCGGTGACCCCGCCGAGGCGATCAAGGACCTTCTTCGTTCCGCGGATGAGCAGCACGGACCGATTCTGGCAACCGTTGCGCTGAGCTGAGCGACGACCCGGCGGTTGCGGACACTCGGCTGGAGCGTTATCCCCGACATTTCCGGATACCCGTCCGTCGATCGATGCGACGGCCTGACCGAGGCGAACTCGATCGGTGGGCAGGGGCGAGTGAGGCCCCGTCACGGTTCGGCCGCTGAGCCTCTGCCAGTCGGCGGGTCGGCAGGAACCGGGATGAGCTCGAACACTGGGTGGCGACCGGCCTCAGCGACGAAGTCCTCCACGGGTGAGTCCTTGGTCGCCTGGAACTGCGCGCGGGTCTTGGTGGCGACGGCCACATAGCGCTTCAGGACGGGGCCGTCCTCGTCCGATCCGACCTCGCGGGTCGCGTACTCGCGGGGGCACGGCCGTAGCGCAAACGGACAAGCCCATCCTGGCGAGCGTTGCGCACCCAACCGACCGCTCCGTACGGAGCGACCAGCCACCTGCTCCCACCGTGCTCAACCGAAACGACGGGAGTGGTGTGCCCTTCACCGGTCCTGCGGTCGCATGTGGTCAGCACGTGGATCGGGCCGATACCCGCGCGAGCAAGCAGGCCGACGAAAGCGTTCCCGGCTCGCCACTGCCAGCTGTCGAACGCTGGCGTCTTGAAGGCTGCATCAGCCATGTTGTTCAGTTCCACCCCCGCTGCCGGCGCTGCCAAGAGGCCAAGGTCCTGGCGGACCTGGGGCCCGACGCTCCCTGACGCCAGGACCGGAGCCGAGTTGTCGATCCGCACCGCCCCGGCCCTGGCCGTGGCCGACCATCCGCTGCCGAAGATCACACCGGCAAACCGTCCGCAGCGCGCGCACCGGATGCGAGGGACGCGTCTCGCATCTCAAACGCGACTGGGCGTGGAGGCGCACCCGCGATACTGACCGCGACGAGCACGGGAACCGCAGCCTTGGCCGCCCGCGGCGGCAGCACGAGCTCGAAAGCTTCAGTCGAAGTGGATTCCGGCGAGCTGTGTGCTCTGGACGACGAGCGTGCCTTCGGAGTCCCAGATGAAGCATGCCTCGTCGAACTGCCGACCGGCGATGAGCTGGGCCCGTTGCAGGACGCGCACCGGACCGGGAGCCGGCAGGGCGCGGACATACACCGTCAACTCAAACGTCTCGGCACCCATCCGGTGAACGCGATGTCGAACGTCGCGGGTGGGAACGCGTCCACCGCGAACAGCAGCGATACCGGGTCGAACGTCGCGCCCTGCGGCAGGGAGAGCCAGCCGCGTAGCTCGCCGCGTCCGCTCGGGCGACCCGTTGTGAACCCGCGGCTGTCGGGTTCGAGGCGCACCTCGATCTGCTCCATGATGTTGACGAGCATGCCGTTGGGCGCGTGCGGTTCGAGACGGATGCAGTCCTCATAGGCGGTGCTGCTCGGCGCTGGCAGGCCGCGATCCCAGTGCACCACGCTGGCGGCGTCGAGATCGCTCGTCGACAACAATGCCTCGACACACACCGCGCCGGCCTGCTCCAACCGCGCCCGCACCTGACTGGTCGAACGGCCCGCTCGCAGCAACTCGGCTCGCACGGAAACGGCCCCAGGCTCCGGGGCTCGCAGGTAGTGCGCACTCGCCGCGTTGACATGGGGGTGGCGGCTGGTCGACACCGCCGCACGACCGAGCATGGACAGGAGATAGCCACCGTTCGGTTTCCCACCCATCGTCCAGTCCGCACTCACCTCGGCGTCGAACCGTCCCGGACCGATCTCGTCGAGTGCGCTCACCACAGCGAACGCCTCCGCCGGCTGCTCGGTCTGGACGGCGCTCATGTCGGCACCACCAGCGCGGTCCGGTCGAAGTCGCTTGGGGTTGCGCCCGGCCCGGGGCGGACCCGAACCGAGCGCGGGTCGGCGGCTTCCCCGCAGGCGCTGCACGTGTGCTTCAGGTGCATGACCTCGCCGCACGTGTCGTGCACGAGCTCGAGCGGGGCGCCGTTGGGCGCCGCCCACTTGTCGCCCCACTCACGCATGGTGGTGAGGACCGGCCAGAGGTCGCGCCCCTTGTCGGTCAGCCGGTACTCGTGGCGCAGGGGGCGCTCCTGGTAGGGCACCCGCTCGAGGACACCGGCGTCGACCAGGCTCGTCAGGCGCACGTTGAGGATGTTCCGGGAGATGCCCAGGCGTGATTGGAAGTCGTCGAAGCGGCGCACTCCGAGGAACGCGTCGCGGATGATCAGCATCGACCACCACTCCCCGACCACCTCGAGGCACTGCGCGACGGAACAGTTCATCGTCTCGAAGCTGGTCCGGTGCATGACCCGCACCCTAGTGGGTTGCATGATTGAACGCAATCGTCTAGGGTCCGTTCCGTGAAAGAACTCATCGATCGCTTGATCCCCGGCTCCCGGCCCGGTGCACTGCCCGTGGATCGGCACCACGGCGCCGACCGCGTCCTCGTCGCGGCGGCGGCCGAAGCAGGTGAGGCATGAGGATCGAAGGATCCGTCGCGTTCGTCTCCGGCGCCAACCGTGGGCTCGGTGCGGCGTTCACCCGCCTCCTGCTGGCCAACGGTGCCGCCAAGGTCTTCGGAGGTGCGCGTGACCCGGGCACGGTCACCCCGCCCGGCGTCGTCCCAGTGCAGCTCGACATCACCTCGGTGACCGACGTCGAAGCGGCGGCCGCTCGCGCCGCCGACGTCACGCTGTTGGTCAACAACGCCGGCATCTCCACCAGTACCGGCATCTTCGCCACCGATGCCCTCGAGCAGGGTCACCGCGAGATGGAGACCAACGTGTTCGGGCCGCTCGCCATGAGCCGAGCCTTCGCTCCTGGGCTGGCGGCGAACGGTGGCGGCGCGATCGTCAACGTCTTGTCGGTGCTCTCCTGGCTGTCGATGCCGGCGACCGCGATGTACTCGGCGGCGAAGGCCGCGGCGTGGTCGTTGACGAACAGCCTCCGCGTCGAGTTGGCGCCGCAGGGCACGCTGGTCGTCGGGGTCCACGTCGGGTACATGGACACCGACATGGCCGCGGGGGTGGACGCACCGAAGATGACGCCCGACAGCGTCGTCGAAGCGACCTTGGCGTCGCTGCGCGACGGCCGCCCCGAGGTGCTCGCCGACGACACGAGCCGCTACGTCAAGGCGCAGCTGTCCGGTGACCTGT
The DNA here is from genome assembly GCA_963841465.1 of uncultured Acidimicrobiia bacterium. Lineage (GTDB taxonomy): Bacteria > Actinomycetota > Acidimicrobiia > Acidimicrobiales > Ilumatobacteraceae > JALZMG01. The sequence goes on from CAWJCQ010000004.1 coordinate 324,561, forward strand.
CGAACCTCTATCCCGTCGTGGTGCCATCGTGAACGGCGCCAGCGTCCGTACCGCCCCTCCCGCGAACGCCGCACGCCGGTCAGGTGCGGTGTTCATCGTCACCGCCCTCGGCGTGTTCATGGCATCGCTCGACCTCTCGATCGTGAACGTGGCGTTCCCCGACATCGAGGCGTCCTACCCAGATGCGAGCTCGGCGTCGCTGGCATGGATCATCACCGCCTACTCGATCGTGTTCGGCGCGCTGCTCGTCGTCGGCGGGCGCACCGGCGATCGTCTCGGCCGCAAACGCGTCTTCCTCGGCGGCATCGTGGTGTTCCTGCTCGGCTCGTTCCTGTGCGGCATCGCACCCAACGTCGCGACCTTGGTTGCGGCCCGCGCCCTGCAAGGGGTCGGCGCGGCGTTCTTGGTGCCCGCCTCGGTGGCGTTGCTGATCGGCGCCTACCCACCCGAGCGGCGCATGCAGATCGTCGCCCAATGGGGAGGCATCGGGGCGCTGGCGGTCGCCACCGGCCCCTCACTCGGCGCCGCCATCGTGTCGACCGGCGGCTGGCGATGGGCGTTCTTCGTCAACATCCCCGTCGGCCTGTTCGTGTTGCTCTTCGGACAGCGGGTGCTGACCGAGTCCGTCGGCGATGCCGAATCGAAGACACCCGACTACCTCGGCGTCGGCCTCATGTCACTGGCCCTGGCGTCACTGGTGCTCGCCATCTCGGAAGCCTCGACATGGGGCTGGACCGATGCCCGCATCCTCGCCGCGATCGCCGTGGCGATCGTGGCCGGCGCGATGTTCGTGCACCGCACCCTCCACCACGACGACCCGGTGATCGATCCGACCCTGTTCCACAGCCGCCCCTTCGTGATCGCCAACACCGCGACCATCGTCTACGCCGCCGGGTTCTTCGCCATGCTGCTCGGCAACATCCTGTTCCTCACCGGCGTCTGGCACTACTCGATCATGCAGGCCGGCCTCGCCGTCACGCCCGGGCCGATCATCGTCGCCGTCATCGCCGGACCAGCCGGCAAACTGGCGGCGCGCATCGGGTTCCGACCGGTGCTCCTGTTCGGCGCATCCTGCTTCGCCGCCGGCCTGACGACCTACGTCGCACTGGTCACCGCGACGCCCAACTACCTGGCGAGATGGCTGCCCGGCACGCTGCTCGTCGGGGTCGGCGTCGGGTTCACATTCCCCGTCCTCAGCGCCGGAGCGGTCTCGTCACTCCCCCCAGCTCGATTCGCCGTCGGCAGCGCCGTCAACCAGACCGCCCGCCAGATCGGTGGCGCCCTCGGCATCGCCGTACTCGTCGCGCTCATCGGCTCGCAACGCCACCTCGCCGATCCGATCGACGGGTTCCACCAACTGTGGGCCTTCGCCGCCACCACCGCGGTGGCCTCGGGCGTCATCGGATCGTTCATCCCGCGGCCGACGCCGCACCCGGCAACCGACGCCGACGAACTGCTCGTCGCCGAGCCCGACCGGCTCCAGCTCGCCATCGACCGCGCCTGATACGTGATCGGCCGATCCGGCCGGTGATCCGAGCTTGGCGCAGCCACGGCCGAGGTCTCCCTCCACGGTTTTCGATCGTGACGTAGCTGGTGGTCGATCTCACGGTTGGTGCGCCCTCGGCGGCCAGGCGACGCGCACTCGCTCGGCGTGAGGGCCTCGGCGCCGCGCCGCCACGTTCGACGCGTCCTGGCCCCCGTCGCCGTCAGCTCATCGCAGGTCCGCACGGCGAGAGTCAAGGGCCGCAATGGGCGGCGAAGTCGAGTGCCCCGGCGAGCGGGGCGCGGGGTCGCGACTCGCTGACCGGCCCGGCGTCGCGCCGCCCCGAGATCGGCCAACGACTTCGCCAGCTCGAGCGATGCCGGCGAACGCCGCAGTGCCTCGACCACTGCCCGCCGCTGACGACCCCGGCCGTCTTGTCGTCCGAGTCAGGGCCGCCCCAGTCGACGACCAAGCCAACGTCGCCGTCCGCAAGGTGGTTGCCGACCATCTGGGTGTTCGTGCCAGCAGGATCGAGATCGTGAGCGGCCGCCACTCACGCGACAAGGTGCTCCGCATCCGCCGGTATTGACCTACCACCGGCGTTCGACGACGTGGCCGCGCGGGATTGGCGGACGTTGTTCTCGGACAGCCCGTGCCACGGCGTTCGGGACTGACAGGGCCGATGCGGAATCGGCAGGCCGACGATGCCGAGTCCTCGCCGAGGGCTACAGCTCGATGTTCTGGGTTTGGGTCATTGGTCCCTACCGCGCCGCGGGGCCGGTGGCGGATGCTGGTCCCGTGAGGGCTGCCGGTCATGTCCGGTTGGTGCAAGTTCTCTTGGCGGTGGCCACGTTTGGCTGCTCGAGCAACGCCACCTCGACGGCTTCGCCGGTGCCGGTGCCGAACACGACAAGCGCCGGACCGCGGAGCAGTTCGACGGCGAACGTCCCGGTGACCGGCACGCCTGCGACCGCCGCCGTTGCCGGGTCCGCCACGTCGTCCCCTTCGACGTCGTCGATGTCGTCGCTGCCCCAGGCGGCGCTGAAGCCCGTGGTCCGGCCCGGGTCGTTACTGCGCATCGGCGATGGAGCGGAACCGCAACTTTCCGCCGACGGCCGGTACGTCGCCTACACCGTCGGCGGGCTGAATGACCCCGCGGCGATCTGGGTGTGCGACCGGTTGACGGGCGACAGGTCCCCGGTAGTCGTCACCCGCTCCCCGCAATCCGTGGCATCAGTGCGGATCTCGGCGGATGGGCGGTACATCGCCTTTGCCGCCTTTGACGACGGTCTCGTGCCGGGCGACACCAACGGGCTCGAGGACGCGTTCCTACACGACCGCGTGACCGGTGTGACGGAGCGGGTGTCGGTCACCTCTTCGCGCGGCCAGAGCACGTCGGCTCTGGGTAGTGACGGGGTCAAGGACGTGGCGTTGTCCGATGACGGGCGCTTCGTCGCCTTCACCACGATGGCCGACGACATCGTCCCCGGTGACACCAATTCCAACAGCGACGTCTTCGTCCATGATCGTGTCAAAAAGACGACGACCCGGGAGTCCGTTGGATCGGACGGCGCACAGATCGGCTGGGCATCACGCGGCGTGTCGATGTCGGGCGACGGTCGTGTTGTCGCCTTCGTGACGGACGGTACGCCATTCACCGACCCAATGAAGGATCATCAGCAATGGGTGTTCGTCGTCCGTGATCGTCAACGGGCCGTGACGACCGTGACCCCGGTCACCTGGGTGAACTCCGCCGCCCTCGCCGCGGACGGGCGCAGTGCCGTAATGTACGTGTCGAGCTCGTCTGTTCCTTCCGGCGACCAACCGGGCGTGGTGTACGGGGTAGAGCAGGTCCTGGTGTACGACGTGACCAAGAACTCCGCAGTGCGCCTCGCCGCGGCGACCCACGGCCGCGAGGGTGAGTTCTCGACGGCGCCACCTGCGATCTCCGCAGACGGCAGGTACGTCGCGTTCTGGTCAAGCGTGGCCGGGGTCGTGCCCCAAGATCAAACCGGTGGGCGAAACGCGTTCGTCTACGACCGCACCACCGGCGAGATCAGACGGCTCGACAGCAGCAGTATCGACGTCGAGCAGCAACTCGGTGGGGTCACCGAGTCTTACTTGACCGTCATTGATATCTCGGCCAACGGTCGGATCGTCGCCTTCGACAACCCCCCCGGCCAGCCAATCGTGTTCATCAACGGCTCATAGCCCCCCGGCCGCCGCCGATGTAGCTGTCGGCTGCAGACTGCACGGGCGCCGCATGACGGGTCGGCCATGGCTTGTGCTGCCCGACGCGTGAGCGCATACTCGCCACGGCATCGACGGCCGATCCAAACAGCCGTCAGGCCGGGCCGTGGGAGAGGAGGGTCGTGTCGACCAGATCGCTTCGGTGGGCCGTGCTCGTCGCTGCCGTCCTGCTTCTTGCCGTCGTGCCGCAGCGGGCGGCTGCGGAACAGTTGGGGATGACGTGCGACGCCTTCGTCATCGCCCCGAACGGCACGATCGGCACCACTCCGGTGGCATCGAACCTTCAGTTCGGCACGGTGGCCAGCGTCACGACTCCGGCCAGCGCTCGTCCTGGCGAGGTCTTCACCGTCAGCGTTCTGAGCGAGGCGCTGCCTGGGTTGGTGTCGGAAGCCGCCGGCTTCCCCGTACTCTCGCATCGCGCCTTCATCCGGGTGTTCCACGTCACGGGTGCCACGGTCGTGCCCGACTCAGCTCATAACTCACCGCCGACGGACGCGACAGCGGCGACCACGTCCGCGACGCTCACACTCGGGTTGGCCACCAAAGCGCCGGGCGGTGGATCCGTCACGTTCCCCGAGGCACACGCCGACCTGCGGACCAACCGCGACTCCTCCGAGGTCACCGTTTCGCTGGTCAGGTTCGAGGACACCGTCGAACTGCGCAACGCCGACGGCTCCATCATCACCGTCCGGGTCGTGTGCGCAGTCGACCCCAACCAGTTGGCGACAACCATTGTCGAGGGGCCACCACTACCGGCGACGGGATCGTCGGCAGCACCGACCGCGCTGCTTGCCACACTCGTGCTCACCAGCGGCCTCGTGGCGACCGCGGCCGCACGGTGTCGGCGGGAGCCAGGCACACCACACACTTCCACGCAGTAGCGCCGGTCCGCGGGCCTGATGCCCCTCGTGGCCGCGCGTCGTGATCGGAGCGGCACCCTCGAACGTCCGTTCGCCAGCAAGAGCGGCGGTCACTCCACGTCGCGTCCGGAAGGCGCCGGGCCTGGACGTCCGCGCCCGACACCACGCAGTCGAGATCGATCTGGGTCATCCGCGAAGCGCCGGAATCCGGCGATTGAGGACGCGACGGTCCGGGATTATCCCCGTCGTTACCGGACTTCCCGCCGGTGCTTTTCGTGCGCTTGCCTTCGTGATGTCCGGGCGCCAGGAACGGACGGCGATGACGGCGATGGCATCACGACGGTGAGATGACGCGGTGGTGGTTCGGCGCGGTCCGCGTTGAGGGGCTTGACCAGGTGCTGAGCCTCGTGGCCGAGCCGCGCCCGGTCGCGCTCCTCAGCGCCGATGTCGCGACCTCTTCGACGTTCGTCGGCGTCGGCCCCGCGCTCGCGCTTCGGCAACCGGGCTGCGACCTCGCTCGCCGACGCTGCTCGGCCGGGGGTGGCGTGTCCGTTGGTCCGGGGTCGAGTGGGCCGGCGCACGATGTCGACGAGGAGCGCCGGACGCGGAACCTCTTGTCAGCGCCGAGTGTGCGGCCAACGCGCCAGTCTGATGGCGGCTCAGCCCTGCCAGAAGTCGATCACGAGCTTGCGTCGGGCGTCGCGTGATTCCTTGTGGACGAAGTCTCGAATGCCCTGCCCGAACTGTTGGCGAGGTGGCGCCCCCTCGAAGAACATGCTGCTGGCCATGTCCAGGTCGGCGCCCTTGTCGAGGTAGTACTTCGTGCAGTGGACGGTCGTCGGGTTCTTGGCCAGCACGACCTCGACCAGGGCGGCGACTTCTTGATCGAGCTGTTCCGGTTCGCAGAGGTGGTTGACGAGGTTGTGCCGTTCCGCCGTCGTCCCGCTGAACAGGGCGCCGGTGAGGTTCCACTCCTTGGCCTTGCGCCGTCCGGCGAACTTGGCGAGCTTGGCGGTGCCTCCCCAACCGGGCGTGATGTCCCAGTTGATCTCGGGCATCCCCCACCGTGACCGCGGCGTCGCCAGCACGAAGTCGCACACCAGGGTCAGCTCGAGACCCCCGCCGGTGCACACACCGTCGACGGCGGCGATGGTGATCGGCACGAGGTTGTCGATGATGCTGACGGTCTCTTGGTAGAGCCGCACCTGCCAGATGCCGTCGGCGGGTTGCCAGTCGTTGAACTCCTTGATGTCGTCACCGGCGCAGAACGTGTCGCCGGCGCCGCGGAGGACGACGACTCGACACTCCCGGTCGACGGCGATCGTCTTGACGGCGTCGTTGAGCTCGGTTGACACCTCACGGTCGAGGGCGTTGTGACACTCCGGACGGTTCAGGGTGATCGTCGTCACCCGCCCCTCTCGACGGACGATCAGCTTGCCGGATGGGGACGGCTGTTCACTCACGGGTGGCTCCTCGGGCTGCGCGGGACAGGACATCGGGCACCATAGCCCAGGTGATCTTGCTATGCAAGCTACTTGTAGGAGCAGATCGCCTAGGCTGGGCCGGTCATGCGCCACGCTGATCGCACGCAGATGCCGGCCGCCACACTGGACTCGATCTTCCGCACCGCACAGGTGCTCGGCGACGCCTGGTCATGGCTGGTGATGCGAGAGGCCGTGCTCTATGACGTGCGCCGCTTCTCTCAGTTCCAGGTTCGCCTCGGTGTGGCCCGCTCCACGTTGGCCCGGCGCCTCGAGCAACTCACCGCTGGCGGTCTGCTCGTCGAGCGACAGCGCCCGCCTGGGCCCGAGTACCACCTCACCGAATCAGGACGTGACTTCCTCGGCTGCCTGATGGTGGCGATGCGATGGGCCGACCATTGGTATTTCGACGAGGCCACCCGCCCGACGCCGACGATCCACGTTGCCTGCCGACAGCCACTCGAGGCAGTCCTGCGCTGCAGCGACTGCCACGCCGTGGTGGTCGCCCGCGACGTCACGGCCCGCAGACCAGGCCCGTTCACCGCCCAACCCGTTACCCCGCGGCGACGGCGCACCCCCGACCTGTCGCTACTGGAGCGGGAGCGGACGTGCTCGATCGCCAGAACGCTCACCGTCATCGGCGATCTCTGGACCAGCCTGATCATCCGAGAAGCCTTCTTCGGCACCCGCCGCTTCGACGACTTCCAACGAAACCTCAGCATCGCCTCGAACATCCTGTCCGGACGGCTCAAACGCCTCGTCGACCAACAGGTCCTGTTCAAGTCTCAGTACGACGACTGGCCAGTGCGCCACGAATACCGTCTAACAGAGCGGGGTCTCGACCTCTACCACGTGCCCCTAGCCATGCACACCTGGGGCCAGCGGTGGATCAAGTCCGACGACTCAGACATCCACCTGACGCACATGTCCTGCGGCGCGGACTTGCGACCGATCCTCACATGCGGCCCCTGCGGTAACACGATCACCCGCGACGACATCCATCTGCAAACCGGTAACCACGAGCAGGTGGTTCGACCCGGTCGAACGACTCGCACCGAACAGTCGATCTGCACTCATCGCTGACGAACCTGCCCGACCCAGCGTCTCTCCCGATCCGGCAGCGAGGCCGGGCCCGTCGGCGTGATCACGGTGGTTCTCAACGTCCCGCACGCGCGGGCCCCGTTCGACGACGAGGCCTGCCGGATGGTCGAGGAGTATCGCCCGGAGGTCGTCAGCTTCCACTTCGGCCTACCGGCACCCGAGCTCGTGGAGCGCGTCCGTCGAACCGGTGCGATCGTGATGTCGTCGGCGACGATCGTCGCCGAGGCGGTCTGGCTCGAGCGGCACGGCTGCGACGTGGTGATCGCCCAAGGCGCCGAGGCCGGCGGCCATCGGGGGATGTTCCTGACCACCGACGTCGCTGCTCAACCCGGGACGATCGCGCTGGTGCCGCGCGTCGTCGACGCGGTCGGCGCGCCGGTGATCGCCGCCGGCGGACTCCCCGATGGTCGTGCGATCGCTGCCGCGTTCGTGCTCGGCGCGGCAGCGGTGCAGCTTGGCACCGCCTACCTGCTGTGCCCGGAGGCGTTGACCACGCCTGTCCATCGACGACGCGTCCGATGGATTGCGCGGTGTGCCTCAGCCCCTTCGGCGTGATGCGCGGGACGTTGGCGGCGTCGACAATCTGGCTCATCTGACGTCCGAATGAGCTGGGGTCGATTCGGTCTCCGCGTTCGGTGGTGAACACCAAGCCGTTGTCGATCCAGGCGGTGGCGGCCGTGGTTCGTTCGTTAGCTTGGCGGTTGCGGTGGGCGACGAGTGATGCGGTGGTGGCCGGGCCGAACGTGACGATGCGTTCGGCATGTTCGGTCTTGAGCTGCTTCACGACAGGGTGACCGCGTTCGACGGCGACCTGTTGGCGGACGGCCAGTTGGCCGGCTTCGAGATCGATGTCGACCCATCGCAGGGCGAGTAGCTCACCGCGCCGAAGCCCGGTGACGAGGCCGACGTGGAACGCCCCGTGGAGGCGGTGGCCGTTGGCTGCGGCGAGGAATCGTTGGGCCTGCTCGAGCGTCCAGCCGAGCTGGCGGTAGCTGCGGTCGCGTCGCGGCGGCCGGGTGAGCACGACGGGGTTGCGGGGCAGGCGACCGCGTTGGGCGGCTTCTTCGAGCGCCATGGAGAGGACCTTGCGCACGGTGCGGGCGGAGGTCGCGCCGAGCCGTGGCGATCCTGATGCGTCGGGCGTGACCAGTTCCGCGACCCACGTATCGATGAGCTCGGGTGTGAGGTCTCGGAGGCGGACGCTGCCGAGGAGCGGAATGATGTGGCCACGCACGGCCCAGCGGTACTGGTCGTAGGTGGCGACCTCGACCCGGTTCTCCTTGGCCCGGAGCCACACCTGTTCGAGGAAGGCGGCCCGGGTTTCGTTGTCCGCCCCCGAGCGGCCTTCGATCAGGGCCCGTTGGTGGGCGACGGCGGCTCGTTTGGTGTCGAAGGTGCCGAGCTGGCGCACTTTCGGTTTGCCCGTTGCGGGGTTGTAGCCGTCTTGGCGGACGACCCACTTGCCACGCTGTCGGCGCACCTGGGGTTCACCACGTAGCACTGGATCCACCCGCCGAACCGTCGCGCAGGAGCGATACATTGCTGATACATGCCCTGACGCGAACAGAGCCGTTGCCTTGCGACATCGGCTCTGAGCTGGACTTTCTCGTCGGGCTGGGGAGATTCGAACTCCCGACCTCTTGACCCCCAGTCAAGCGCGCTAACCAAGCTGCGCCACAGCCCGTGGCCCCGGCGATGCTACCCGCCCGGCCTCATCCGAGTGTTTGGCCCCGGGAGAATCCCGGCGTGGCACTCGGATCGAACGAAACACTCGGATGGCTCAGGCGATGAACATCTCGTAGCCGCGGTAGACGAGGTAGAGCACGAGCAGGACCACGAGCAGCTTGAAGTGCCACGGCGCCTTCTCGTCGGCCTGGTCAGCTTCGCCGTCGCCGCTGCCCGTGGCGTGGTCGGGGTGCTCGGGCACGTCGAGATCGGCGCCGCAGGTCGGGCACCGGCCCTCCGGCGTCATCGCCGACGGCGCCCAGTACCGCTCGCAGTCGTCGCACCAGGGCATCTCAGTCGGTCCGCTTGCGGACGCGCAGCTTGAGCGGCGTCGCGCCGAAGCCGAACGCTTCGCGGATCGAGCGCTCGAGGTAGCGCAGGTAGGTCGGGGGAAGTTCGCGGTTGGCGAACAGCGTGAAGGTCGGCGGGTCGGTGGCGCCCTGGACGGCGTACAGCACCCTGGCCCCGCCCCCCGCCGGCTGTCGCTGCTGGGCCTCGGCGAGGACCCGGTTGACATCCTTGGTCGGCACCCGCCGGTGGTACTGCCCGATGGCGTCCTGGAGCACCGGCCGCAGCCTGTGCACGCCCTTACCAGTGAGCGCCGAGATCTTCAGGACCGGCGCCGCGCCGACGAATGCCAGGCGCCGAGCCAGCTCGGCGAGCACCGCCCGGCGGTCGTCGGGGTCGGTGATCAGCTCCCATTTGTTGAGCACGACGAGGATCGGGCACCCGGCGGCGTCGATGCGCTCGGCGAGGCGCTGGTCCTGGCCGGTGACGCCCTCGGTGGCGTCGATCACGAGCAAGGCGATGTCGGCGTCGTCGATGGAGCGCAGCGCCCGCACCAGCGAGTAGTACTCGGCGGACTCGTCGATGCGCGACCTCCGCCGCATCCCGGCGGTGTCGACGAACACGATCGGCCCGTCCTCGGTCTCGACGAGGGTGTCGATGGAGTCGCGGGTCGTGCCCGGGAGGTCGTGGACGACCGAGCGGTCCGTGCCGACGAGGCGGTTGAACAGCGTGGACTTGCCGACGTTCGGGCGCCCGACGATCGCCACCCGCGGCGGGCGCGGCTCGTCCGGTGTCCACTCCCCCACCTCGACGTCATCCGTCTCGATCGGCGCATCCGAGCGTGGCCGCGGGAACCGGGCGACCACCTCGTCGAGCAGGTCGCCGGCACGCCGGCCGTGCAGCGCGCTGACGGGGTACGGCTCCCCCAGCCCGAGGGCGAGGAACTCCCAGCGCTCGTCCTCGCGACGGTCGTTGTCGGCCTTGTTGGCGACGAGCACGACCTCGTGGTCGCCCTTGCGCAGCCATGTGGCGATCGCCTCGTCCTCGTCGGTGACGCCGACCGCGCCGTCGACCACGAACAGCACGACGTCGGCGTCGCGCACGGCGGTTTCGACCTGGCGGCTGACCTTCGCCTCGAGGTCGGAGCCGCTCGGCATCCAGCCGCCGGTGTCGATCACCCGGAACGGGACGCCGAGCCACTCGGCCTCCAACGACTTCCGGTCGCGGGTGACGCCCGGTTGATCCTCGACGATCGCCGCCTGCTCGCCGACGATGCGGTTGAACAGCGTCGACTTGCCGACGTTGGGCCGCCCGACGACGGCGACGACGGGGAGCTCGGCGCCCATCATCGCCCCAGCGCGCGGCGCAGGGCGTGGCCGTCGGTGGCGACGACCTCGACCGGCCGGGGCAGGTCGGCCACGGTGAGCCCGTCGAGGAAGCGGCCGCCGTCGGACACGCAGACGTCGGGCAACAGATAGCGATGGCCGACCGGCTCGCAGGACAGCACGCGGGTGAGATCGGCGCCGGTCAGCAGGCCGGTGACACCGGTGTTCCCGCCGAAGAACTCGTTGGCGACCGGGATCACCCTGACGTCGGGACGGCCGGCGACGAGCGGGCCGACGACAGCGGCTCCGAGCTCGCCGGAGAGGATGGCGACGGGCGCCGCCTGGCGCGGTCGCAGGACCACCGGCGCGGCGGAGGTCGACGACCGCAGGCCGGTGTACGCCGCCGGGTTCGGCGGGGCGTCGGCGGCGGCGAAGAAGCCCCGCCGCACATCCGTGACATCCGTCGCCCGGCCGGTGAACTCGAGCTCGAACGTGCGGGCCATGCCGATGCCGTCCTCGTGCATCGTGAACCCCTCGTACGCCTCAGCCGGCGGGAATGGCCGCCCGGCGAGCAAGTAGTACTCGTCGGCGGCGTGGACGAGGCGGCGACCGACCGCAGAGCGGTAGACGCCCTGCCAGTCCTCGACGGCGTCGACGACGGCGGCGGCCTCCTCGGGCTGGTGCGGGCGCATCGCCGCCTCGGGGTTGAAGCGCGACACGCCCAGCGGCACGACAGCCACGGACGCCAGCTCGGGGTAGCCATCGAGGATCCCGGCCAGGGTGTCGTCGAGCGCCGCCCCGTCGTTGACCCCGGGGCAGATCACGAGCTGGCCGCGCACCTCGATCCCGTGGTCGAGCAGCGCCCGCAGCCAGCGCAGGCTGGTGGCGCCGCGGGGGTTGCGCAGCATCCGGGCGCGCAGGTCGGGATCGGTCGAGTGGATGCTCACGTGCAGCGGTGAGAGCCGCTCGGTGACGACCCGCTCGAGGTCGGACTCCGTGAAGCGCGTGAGCGTCGTGAAGTTCCCGTAGAGGAAGCTCAGCCGGTAGTCGTCGTCCTTCAGGTACAGGCTGCGGCGGAGCCCCTTGGGCAGCTGGTAGATGAAGCAGAACTCGCAGTGGTTGTCGCACGTGCGGACCCGGTCGAACAGCGCGCTCGACACCTCCGCACCGAGCGGCTCGCCGGCCCGCTTGCGTACGTCGAGCTCGAGATCGATCGCGCCGCGGACGATCTCCAGGCCGACCACCGCCTCATCCGACCACAGCCGCCACTCGATGACGTCGCGCGGCACACGCCCGTTGACGCGCCGAACGGTGTCGCCGGGCCGCAGCCCGGCGAGCTCGGCCGGTGAGCCGGGCGCGACGGCGACGACGACAGGGGCGGACATGGGGCGCTCAGGCTACCGGTGGGCGCCGCTGGGTAGCGTGGGTGCAGATGGGCGAACGACCCCCCGAAGACCGCGTTGAGCAGGTGCTCCTCGCCGAGCCGCGGGGATTTTGTGCCGGCGTGGAGATGGCGATCAAGGCCCTGGCCTGGATGGTCCGCACGTTCCCCCCGCCGGTCTACTGCTACCACGAGATCGTCCACAACCAGGTCATCGTCGAGCGCTTCGAGGCGGAGGGCGTGGTGTTCGTCGACGACATCGCCGAAGTCCCGTCGGGTTCGCCGATCATGCTCTCCGCCCACGGCTCGGCGCCGGAGGTGGTTGCCGCGGCAAAGGCTCGCGGCAGCTATGTGGTCGACTCGGTGTGCCCGCTCGTCACCAAGGTCCATCACGAGGTGCGGGTCCGCGCGGGAAAGGGCTACCGCATCGTGTACGTCGGCCACGAGGGCCACGAGGAGGCTGTCGGCACGATGGCCGTCGCCCCCGCCGCGATCAGCCGGGTCGAGTCGGTGGCCGACGTCGAGGCGTTGCCCGCCTTCGACGAGCCCGTCGCCCTGCTCGCCCAAACGACCCTGTCCCACCGCGACTGGGCCGGCGTCGCGGTGGCGGTGCGCGAGCGGTTCCCGAGGGTGTGGGCGCCGGGACGCAGCGACCTGTGCTTCGCCACCACCAACCGCCAGTCGGCGCTGATGGCGATGGCGGCGCGTTGTGACGCGATCGTCGTCATCGGCTCGGCCAACTCGTCGAACACCGTCGCCCTGGAGAAGTTGGCCCACGAGTCGGGGTGCCCGATCGTGTGCCGGATCAACGCGGCCAGCGAGCTCCCGCCATCGGTGTTCACCGATGCTCCGGTCGTCGGCGTGACTGCCGGCGCCTCGGCACCCGACGAGCTCGTCGCCGAGGTCGTCAACCGGCTGGCACCTCGCCGCGGCGTCGAGGTCGTGCGGGTCACCGACGAGGACGAGTACTTCCCGCCGCCTCGGGCGCTGCGCGACCTGCAGGCGTCGATCGAGGCGGCGTCGACCGTGATGCTCGGCGGCTCGATGGCGACCCGGCCCCCCATGGACGACCGCCGCCTTGCTGCCAGCGACGTGCTGGCGATGCTGGCCCACTGAGCCTCGATCCACCGATCTGAAGTGCGCACGTCTGCATCGCGGGCGCGCTCGAGGAACACCTGCACTGCCGGCCACGCCAGCGGATCGTGCGCGCCACGCGCCGGTACCTCCAACGGCGCCAGCGCCACCACGGACTCGCCGGGAAGTTCCAGCGGCGACCGGCTGGTGGCCAGCACGGTCGGCTGCTCGCAGACCTCGAGAATGCGCTCGATCGTGCGGGCCGCAGTCTCCAAGAGGTGCTCGCAGTTGTCGACGAGGAGCAGCAGCACCCTGCGATCGCCGGGTGCGTCCAGCAACGCCCGGAATGAGTCGAAGCCGAGCTGCGCGGCGAGCGCGCCCGGCACAGCATCGGCATCGTCGTCGCGGGTCAGGTCCACGCTGCGCGAACCGAGCGCGAAGCGAGCCGCGGCGCGCGCCACCGCTTCGTTGGCGAGTGTCGTCTTGCCCACACCGCCCGGCCCGATCAACGTGACGAGAGCAGCTCGGCACGGGCGGAGGGTGGCTGGCGCGAGTCAAGGCGATCCGCGCCAACGCATCGCGCTGCAGCCATGCCGAGCTCGACGTGGCGACGGGCTCGACCGCGGCGACGTGGCCGATCTCGCTGGCTGGTACGGGCGGCTGCATTCGATCCTGCCCGATCTGCGGGTGGTCGGCGGGTGCTGTGGCACCGACCACGAGCACGTCACCGCCATCGCCGAGGCGCTGGTTGGGGCGCAGTCGTCGTAGCTGAGAGCCACGCCGGCGCGGCTGATTCGCTTTGCGGGAGCGATCAAGTGCGACGCACGCGAGATTGCTCAGGCAGATGATGGTCGACCGGCGAGCTCGGCCCGGACCCGCGGGACGACCTCGGCGGCGAAGCGCTCCATCGACGGGCTCAGGGCCACCGGCTGCAGGCCGGGCGCCGAGCCCCACGTGACGACGTCGGTGAGCCCGTAGCGGCGGATGTAGGCCGTCAGCTCGGCGACGCACTCCTCGACGTTGCCGACGAAGACCCGCTGGGTGATCCGCTCCAGCTCGTTGAACGTGCCGGCGCCCCCGAGCCCGGCCTCCTCGAAGAACTTCCCGTACACGGCCATCCGGTACCGCTCGGCGGCGCGCAGCGGCGGCCAGTCGCGCTCCGGGTCGTCGGTGACGAGGAAGCTGCGGATGATCCCCACCCGCCGCTCGTCCGGGTCCTCGCCCGCCTCGCGCAGCTTCGAGCGCCAGGCGTCCAGCAGCGAGACCGGGCCCTGCGGGAGGATGTTCGTGCCGAAGCGCACCGCCCGCCCGACACTTGGCCCGCTGGAGACGGCGAGCCACAGCGGCGGTCCGCCGGGCTGCACCGGGTCCGGCGTGACCCGCACGTCGTCGAACTGGTAGCGCTTCCCGGCGTAGCTGAAGGACGCCCCTGACCACGCCAGGCGGAGGATGTCGATGCACTCCTCGGTGCGCGAGACGCGGTGGGACACGGGGAACCCGAACCCCCGGAACTCGTGTGGCGCGTACCCGAGCCCGACGCCGAGCTCCATCCGCCCGCCCGACAACTGGTCGAGCACGGCGACGTCCTCGGCCAGCCGCAACGGGTGGGAGAACGGGACGATCGCGATGTTGGTCGAGATCCGCATTCGGCTCGTGACCGCCGCGGCCGCGCCGGCGACCGGTACGAACGACGGGAGGTAGCCGTCCTCGACGAAGTGGTGCTCGCTGAACCACACGAGGTCGAGGCCGAGCTCGTCGAGGCGGGCGATCTGGTCGATCGTCTGGGCGTAGACGTCGGCAAGCGAGTAGTCGCTGCCGGGAGGGCAGCGGAAGTCGTGGGCGACGCCAAAGCGGGTTCGCCTCGCAGCCAAGCTGCTCGCCTCACCTCCGAGCTCACCGTCGCCGCTGCGCAGCGGCACTCGCCCAACCTCGGCCATGCGCCGTCAGTTTCTGGGGACCTGACTCCACGGCACGTCGCGGTCGACGCGCACGTCGCCGGGCAGCCCGAGCACACGCTCGCCGAGGATGTTCTTCATCACCTCGGTGGTGCCGCCCTCGATGGAGTTGGCCCGGCTGCGGAGGAACGCCTTCTGCAACGTGTCGTAGCCCATCGCCGTCTCCGGGCGGACCATCTCGTAGGAGCCGTAGAGCAGCGCGTCGGCGCCCATCACGTTCATCGTCTTGGCCCAGATGTCCTTGTTCAGCTCGGCCGAGGCGGCCTTGCCGATCGAGCCCTCGGGACCGGGGTCGCCGAGCTTGCGCATCTGGTTGGCTCGGATGTTCGTCAGCCGCAGCACCTCGGCGCGGATCCACAGCTTCATCACGTCGTCGAGCTCGGCCTCGCGGCGCTCGGGCGGGAGCGCGGAGAACGCCTTGACCAGCGGGGCGATCGCGCCCGACCCGCGCTGGGGGATCGAGCCGCCGATCGAGACCCTCTCGTTCATCAGCGTCGTCAGCGACACCCGCCAGCCGTCGCCGACGTTGCCGAGCCGCTCGCTGTCGGGGATCCGCGTATCGGTGAAGTAGACCTCGTTGAACTCGGCCTCGCCGGTCATCTGGCGCAATGGCCGGACCTCGACGCCGGGGGCGTGCATGTCGACGACGAACGCCGTGAGGCCGGCGTGCTTGACGGCCTCCGGGTCGGTGCGCACGACGAGCAGACCCCACCGCGACAGGTGGGCCAGCGTGGTCCACACCTTCTGACCGTTGACGACCCACTCGTCGCCGTCGCGGACGCCACGCGACGACAGCCCGGCGAAGTCGGAGCCGGCGCCGGGCTCGGAGAACAGCTGGCACCAGATCTCCTCGCCGGTAAACAACGGGCGCAGGTAGCGCCGCTTCTGCTCCTCGCTCCCCCACACCACCACCGTGGGGCCGCACATGCCGTACCCGATCGGGTTGCGGGCGGCCGAGACCGGACCGCCGGCGGCCCACACCCGCTCGTTGATGTTCTTCTGCAGCTTGGCGTTCACGCCGAGCCCACCGAAGCCCTCGGGGAAATGGACCCACGCCAGGCCGCGGTCGAACTGCTCGCCGAGGAACGTCTTGGGATCGGTCGTGGCCGGCGGGAACTGCTCGAGCAGCTCGTCGACGAGCGCATCGACGCGCGCCTCGTCGGTGGCCGGGGAGGTCTCGGTCACGGTCATGGCGGCCCACCGTACCCGCCGGTAGCTACACCGCCTCGAATCGACCCTTGGGAGCACCGGGAGGTGCAGCCCGTCCCGCGCGGCCAGCGAGAACGATCCCGTACCCGCGCTCAACGCAGGATGCCGCCGAGGCTGTACCAGCCTCCGAACCCGCTGCCAGCATCCACCTGCGTCCAAAGCGCGTCGTCTGTGCCTCGGGCGAAGACGACAGCCACTCCAGGCAGGTGGGAGACCGCCGCCGGCGGGCTGCTGAGGAGGCCCCCGAGCGGGAACCATCCGCTCCACGCGCCGTCATACTGGTTCGTCCACAGGGCGTTGTCGCCACCACGGCCGAAGACCTCGACGGTGTCGGTCGACCGCGAGACGATCGCCGGCGCCGAGGTCAGATGCCCGCCGACCGCCCACCACCCACTCCAGAGCTGGTCCCAGGACTGGATCCACAGCGCGTTGTCAGCACCGCGGGCGGCCACCGTCAACGTGCCCGGCCGAGCCGACGTCGCCGCCGGCGTGGCCGTCACCACGCCGCCAAGGCTCGACCACCCCAGCCAGTTGGTGCCGTCGAAGCTCGTCGTCCACAGCGCCCGATCGGCGCCGACCGCGAACACGTCCACCGTGCCCGGCCAGCCCGACGCCACCGCCGGCCCCGACCTCAGGAATCCGCCCAGCGAGGTCCACGGCCACCACGATCCGCCGTCGAAGTGCCTCGTCCACAACCCGTAGTCGGCACCGCGCACGAACACGTCCACGGTTCCGGGACTGAGGGATGTCGCCGCCGGCACACTCGTGGCGATCCCACCGAGGCTGGTGTACCCGCTCCACGCCGCACCGTCGAAGCCGAGGCTGTACACCTGCCTGTCGCTGCCAACCGCGAACGCCAGGATCCGACCCGGGGCAGTCGCCGCCGCCGCCGGTCCGTACCCGACCGGTGCGGCCGGGGGTGTGATCGTCGCGCCGTCGAGCACACGATCTGCCATGCCGGCGATGTACGCGGCCGCGGCGGCCGCTCCGCTGACACTCAGGTGGATGCCGTCGGAACCCACCCAGGAGCGTTGCGCGGCGCTGTAGCTCGCCCAGTCGGCGATCTGGAGCGCCCCGCCGTACTGCGCCGCCTTCTGCAAGAGGATGCGATTGTCACTCCGGAACGTCGCGCTCGTCGAGGCGTAGGTCGGTGAGACATAGGCGACGTCCTCGGTGCGCAGGGTCAGCCAGATCACCCTGAAGATCCCCTGCGCGGCTGCTTCCGCCATCACCGCGTCCACACCCGCGGCGAACAGTGACCCGGCGTCGTCGTAGCCGCCCATCACGACCAGCGTCTCGCCGAGCAGGCCGTGCAGCCGGCGCATCGTCTCGATCACGGTCTGCGGCGCGTAGCCCTCGCGGCCGCGACACGACGGAGCGATCGTGCGTCGGCAGGACTCGGCGTCGAAGGTGAAGTTGAAGCGGGCCAGCGGGGCGTAGCTGTTCGTCCAGCGGATGCCCGCCACGACCGAATCGCCGATCACGCTGATGCGCGGCACGCCGGGACCGGCGCCGCTGTAGACGACCGTCGTGTACGCGGCGACGGGCGAGGACGGGATGGCGACGCCACTGACGAGGATCACGCAGCAGGTGACGACGAGCGCGAGCCCGCCGCGCCGACGGACGCTGCGACCGTGACTGCGGCCCACCACGTCGGCGCAACGTATCGCGTCAGCCGGATCGCCGACGGCTCTCGCCTCAGTTGAACACGCCGCCCAGGCGGACGGCTTCGGCCATCGCCGCCTCGCCGAGCTCGGGGATCGCCGCCCGCATCCTGGCCACGAGCGCAACGCCGACCCGGTCGGCGCGCCGTTCGTACGACACCCGCAGGTTGGTGAGCATCCGCAGCACGATCATGCGGGCCGGGGTCGGGGCGAGGTGGCGGTCGTCCCAAGGCAGGCCGCCGCCGGACAGGACGTCGAACAGGCGGCGGGCGCCGGCGCCGGCGAGGGCCTCGCCGGTGAACGGGTCGACGAAGGCGTCGGGGTCGTCGGCGGCGCGGACGAGGAAGTGCAGCGGCATCCCGATCCCGACCACCGGCACGCCGGCGCGCCGGCCGACCTCGATCACGACCGTCGCCAGCAGGATCGGCAGCCCGCGGCGGCGCTCGAGCACGACGTCGAGGAAGGAGTTGCGCGGGTGGTCGAAGTCGCGCTGGTCGCCGGCGAACCCGAGGTCATCGTAGAGGTACCGGCGGAGGCCGGCGAACGTCGGCTCCGGGCATGCCGCAGCGAGCTCGTCGAGCAGCGGCATCGCCGCGTCGGTGGGGCGGGATCGCAGCACCGCGGCCATCGCCAGCGCGGCCCGGTCGAGCGACACCGCGGCGGGGTCGCCGGCGACCAGCTCGGCGAAGCGGTCGAGCCGGTCGAACTGCTCGCCGCCGGGGTCCATCGGGCGACGGTATGCTCGGGTCCGGCTCGCAGCCAAGCTGCTCGCCGCCCCTCCGAGCTCGCCGCCGCCGCTCCGTAGCGGCGCTCGCCCGCCCTCGTCTCGAGGGTACGGTCGACGCAATGTACCCCGGTGCGTTCGTCGACTCCCAGCCCGACAAGGCGGCCTACGTGATGGCGTCGACGGGCGCGGTGACCACGTTCGCTGAGCTCGACGCCGCCGCCAATCGCCTGTCCCGCCTGTTGCGAGCCGCCGGCGTGGAGCCCGGCGACCACGTCGCCTTCTGCATGGAGAACCACCCCCGCTTCCTGGAGGTCGCCTGGGGCTGCCACTACGCCGGCGCCGTCTATACGGCGTGCTCCTCGCGCCTCACCAGCGGCGAGCTCGCCTACATCCTCAACGACTGCGAGGCCAAGGTCTTCATCACGTCGCGCTACAAGGCCGATCAGGCATCGGAGATCGTCGCCGACACACCCGGCGTGTCGCGGCGGCTGATGCTCGACGGCACCATCGACGGCCACGAGTCGTACGAGGCCGCCGTCGACGCCCAGCCACCCGAGCCGCTGCCCCACCCCGTCGCCGGCACCGACATGCTGTACTCGTCGGGCACCACCGGTCAGCCGAAGGGCGTCGCCCACGAGTTCGTGCCCGAGCCGCTGGACACCGCCGCGGTCGGCGTCGTCGGGATCCTGCAGCTGCTGTTCGACGTCAGCGCCGACTCCGTCTACCTCTCCCCCGCCCCGCTGTACCACGCCGCCCCGCTGCGCTTCTCGATGAGCGTGATCGCCCTCGGTGGCACGGTGATCGTGATGGAGCACTTCGACGCCGAGCAGTTCCTTGCACTTGGAGACCGCTACCACGTCACCCACAGCCAGGTCGTGCCGACGATGTTCGTGCGCATGCTCAAGCTGCCGCCAGAGGTCCGCGCCCGCTACGACGTGTCGTCGTTGCAGTGCGTGATCCACGCCGCTGCCCCGTGCCCCGTGCCCGTGAAGCGGCAGATGATCGAGTGGTTCGGCCCGGTGCTCCACGAGTACTACGCCGGGACCGAAGGCAACGGCTTCGTCTACTGCAACAGCGAGCAGTGGCTGGCCCACCCCGGCACCGTCGGGGCCGCCCTCGGCTGCGTGTTGCACATCGTCGGCGAGGACGGCGAGGAGGTGCCGACCGGGGAGGCCGGCACGATCTACTTCGAGGGCGGGGCCTCGTTCGAGTACCACAACGACGCCGACAAGACGCGCAGCTCGCGGCACCCCAAGGGCTGGAGCACGCTCGGTGACGTGGGCTATCTCGACGCCGGCGGGTACCTCTACCTCACCGACCGCAAGGCCTACATGATCATCTCCGGCGGCGTGAACATCTACCCGCAGGAGGCAGAGAACGTCCTCGTCACCCACGCCGATGTCGTGGACGTGGCGGTCTTCGGCGTGCCCAACGACGACTTCGGCGAGGAGGTCAAGGCCGTGGTCCAGCCGGTCTCGATGCCGGCCGACGACGCCGCCGCCGACGCCCTCGCCAAGGAGCTGATCTCCTACTGCCGGTCCCAGCTGGCCGACGTCAAGTGCCCGCGCTCGATCGACTTCCGCCCCGAGCTCCCCCGCCACCAGACCGGCAAGCTGTACAAGCGCCTGCTCAAGGACGAGTACTGGACGGCGGCGGGCCGCTCAATCTGACACGGCCGATGCCGAGGCCTGCTGTGCAGGCCTCAGACGCCGGAGAACAGGTCTGGCGGCGCCTCTAGCGGGCCGATGCCGGCGTCGTACTGCTCGTCGTAGAACCGCCAGAAGGCCGCCGACCTCGGACCAACCGACTCGCCGACTGGTGTGCGGTCCCGCTCCAGCTCGAGGCGGGCGTAGGCGAACCCGGCGTTGACGACCCCGTCGGGCTCCTCGCCGTCGCTCGCCCACCGCCACGACCCGCCGTCGAACACCGCCCCGCGCTGCTCGATCCGCTCGGGTGTGTGCACGTGCAACTGCCAGGTGCCGCCGGTGCGGGATGCGTCGGCGTCGGCGAGGATCTCCGCCTCCAACTCGACGGCGCTGATCGGCAACGGGCGCCCGGCGACGACGAGGTCGAGCAAGAGCGTCAGCGGCAGGTCCGGCAGCCCGCGCGTGATCACCGACAGCCCGGCGCCGAAGCGCGGGTTGAGCTCGGTCGGCAGGAAGCCGTCACGGGTGGCGACGCCGTCGAGCGTGAACGCGCCGCGGAAGGCGACGTCGGTGCGCAGCTGCTCGCCGAGCCGCCGGGCGGCATCGCGCATCTCCTCGCGGAGCTCGGTGGGCGGGTCCCAGAACGTCGCGCAGCCCGAGTACACGAGGTGGCGTCCCTGGCGCAGCGTCACCAGCTCGACCGGTCGCAGGGCGACCACGCCGTCGGGCAGCACGATCCCGTGCACCGACGTGGCGACGCCGTCCAGGAACGGCATCAGCCGCACGGTCGTGCAGTGCGGCGCCAGCTCGGCCACGGCGGCGACCGCTTCGGCGTCGTCGGTCACCCATCGGGTCCGCGACCCGCCGCCGTGGTAGCCCTCGGTGGCGTCGGCGGCGATCACCGCACCTGTTCCGTCGTCGAACGAGCGCCACGCCGTGGCGGCGTCGTCGACCGGCACCACGGCGGAGCGGGCTCGTGACACGCCGGCCCGGTCGAGCACCTCGTGGAGGCAGGTCTTGTCCTCCAGCGCCACCCACTTCGGACGGCGGTGGGCAACGAGCGGCCGCCCGCACAGCGTTGGCGTCTCGGCGAGGAAGATGCCGAAGACGACGGCGGTGCGGTCGGGATCGAACGCCTCGATCGCGCTCACGACGTGGTCCGGCGGCTCCACAAGCGCCCGCAGCGCGGCCCGCACCGACGCCATCGTGTCGTCGCTCTCGATCGGCTCCACGACCACCGACGGCGTGTCAGGCGGCTGCAGGCCGACCCCGGTGCCCTGGGTGGCGACGACGAACACCTCGGCCGCACCGAGCTCGCGCAGCGCGGCGACGACGCTCGTCCACCCCGCCGTCGGGCCGCCGGCCAGGATCACCTTGCGCCCGTCGACCAGCTCCCGCAGCGGGTCGCGCCACCAGTTCATCGCCCGACGCTACGAGCCACACGGTTGCCGGCATGTATCAGATTCCGTCGGTCGCGCACCCTCTAGCAGCAGCGGCAGAGGACGTGGGGGCAATGGACGAGGGACCGGGGTTCTGGAACACCACGACGGGGCTGGTGACCGCCATCGGCGGGTTGATCGGCGCGATCGCGGCCATCGTGACCGCGCTCGCGGCGACGGGCGTGCTGTCGGGATCGGGCACGGCGAACGCGGATCCGGTCGGCCCGCCCCACACGCCGTCGACCACGTTCGTCCCCGCAACCACCGCCGCGCCCGATCTCCGCCCCGACCCGACGACGGATCCGAGCGGCGCCGGCGACGGCAACTACCCGCCCGCCGTCGAGGCCAACTTCACGAGCTCGTGCCTCGCCAACGGCAGCACCGAAGACTGGTGCCGGTGTGCTCTCGACACGTTCGAGTCGGAGCTGTCGCTCGCCGAGTTCATCACTGTCGAGGCCGAGCTCAATTCGACCGGGACGATCTCCGACCCGACCATCAGCGCCCTCTTCGAGGCGGTACAGATCCGCTGTCAGTGACCGCCCGCCGCCGCATGGAGACGGTCGAACAGGGTCGCCAGTCGGATCGACCGGGCCGGCGACCATCCCGGTGCGGCCTCGCCAGTGGCCTCGGCGACGAACGCCGTGACCATCCGCTCGTAGGCGTTGGCCCCTTGGTGCTCGACCTCCTCGCGCGACCCGTCGTCACGGACGATGGTGAACGAACCGGGCCGCTCCGGACCCGGGACGTGGCTGTCCATCACGATCACGCCGTCGCACCCGATGACCGTGTGGTTGCGTCGCAGCGGGGCGCCCATCGACACCGCGAAGGAGGCCCCGAACGCGCCCATCGCGACCCAGCCGTCCATCGAGACGTCGATCCCCGCCGGGTTGCGGTCGGCGACCGCGGCGACATCGCCGGGCTCGTCGTCGCTGATGCAGAGGGCCGGGCCGAGGCAGTAGATGCCGGCGTCGAACAGCACCCCGCCGCCGCGGGCATCGAAGCGGTGGTCGGTGGGCCGATCGAGCGGGTACGTGAACGTCGCCTGATGGGCGATCAGCGGCCCCAGCTCGCCGTCGCGCGCGAGGCCGACCAGGCGCTGCGACCGCGGGTGGTGCGGCCACATGAACGCCTCGGCGAGGTGGCGGCCGGTCGCCTCGGCGGTCTTGTACAACGCCGCGGTGTCGGCGGCGGCCATCGTCAGCGGCTTCTCGCACAACACGTGCTTGCCGGCCGACAGCGCCTTCATCACCCACGCCGCGTGCATCGCGTTGGGCAGCGGGATGTACACCGCATCGACATCGGGGTCGGCGAGCACGGCCTCGTACGCCGAGAGGTCCTCGCCCCGGCGCGACGCCTCGTGGACGATTCGCTGGCCGGCGAGGGCGAAGGCCGGGCGCAGCCGTTGGCGGTGGATGTTCGACGTCGCTCCGAGAACGCCCCAGCGAAGGCTCACGCGCCGATCATGGTCCGATCACGACCATCCGCAACTCGGTCATCTCGCGCACCGAGTAGGCCGGTCCCTCGCGCGTGTTGCCGCTGTCGCGCACGCCGCCGTACGGCTGCTGGTCGGCCCGCCACGTCGGCACCTCGTTGACCAGGACGCCGCCGAAGTCGAGGGTCTGGAACGCCCGCAGGGCGTCGGCGACGCGGTTGGTGAAGATCGCCGCCTGGAGGCCGTAGCGGGTGTCGTTGGCGATGCGCAGGGCGTCGTCGAGGTCGTCGTAGGCGGCGACCCCGACGACCGGCCCGAAGACCTCCTCGGCGCACACCTTCATGCCCGGCGTGACGCCGGTGAGCACGGTCGGCCCGAGCACGCCGTGCTCGTCGAGCTCGCCGCCGTGGGCAATCGCCGCACCCTGGGCGACGGCCTCGTCGACCCAGTCCTTGACCCGATCGCGGTCGCCCGTGGAGATCAGCGCCGACACGTCGGTGGCCTCGTCGAGCGGGTCGCCGACCACGAGCGACGACACCTCCTTCACCAACGCCTCGGTGAAGGCGTCGGCGATGTCGCGGTGGACCAGCACGCGCTGGGTCGAGATGCAGCTCTGCCCGGCGTGGGAGAAGCCGGCGACGCGGACCTTGCTGGCCGCGGTGTGCCAGTCGCTGTCGGGCTCGATGATCACCGGAGCGTTGTTCCCGAGCTCCAGCCCGACCTTCTTGCGCGGCGCACGGCCGCGGATCGACCAGCCGACCTCCGGCGAGCCGGTGAAGGTGATGAGGGCGACGCCGTCGTGGTCGACGAGGGCGTTCCCGACCGTCGAGCCGCCGCCGGTGACCACGTGGAGCCATTCTGCCGGCAGCCCGCACTCGTCGATCAGCAGCTCAGCGAGGGCGATGCCGCTGAACGGCGTCTGGCTCGCCGGCTTGAGCACCACGGGGCACCCGGCGGCGATCGCCGGGGCCAGCTTGTGGGCCACGAGGTTGAGCGGGAAGTTGAACGGGCTGATCGCGCCGACCACGCCGATCGGGACGCGCAGCGTGAACCCGATCTTGCCGACGCCGGAGGCGGTGGCGTCGAGCGGCACCATGTCGCCAGCGAGCGTGCGCGCCTCGGCCGCCGAGAATCGGAACGTCTCGACCGCCCGTTCGGCCTCGACCCGCGCCGTCTTCAGCGGCTTGGCCGCTTCCACCGCGATGATCCGGGCGAGCTCGTCGCGCCGCTCGACCAACAGGCGGGCGGCGGTGTCGAGGATCTCGGCCCGCTTCCACCGCGGGAGCGGCCCGCCCGCCAGTGCCTCCTTGGCCATGGCCACCGCCCGGTCGACGTCCGCCGGACCGCACACCGGCACCCGCCCGAACACCGATCCGTCATACGGCGCGATCACCTCCGCCGACTCGGTCCCCGTGAAGCGCTCGCCGGCGAGCGGCAGCGCGTGCACCGCATCCTCAGCACTCACATCGTCGACCATACTGCCGGGCCGTGGCGAGCAGTTCTCGACCGCGGCACCCGTTCTTCGACTTCGCCGGACCGCTCGCGTTCGCCCATCGCGGCGGGGCCAGCGAGGCGCCGGAGAACACGCTGCCGGCGTTCCAACGGGCCGTCGACCTCGGCTACCGCTACCTCGAGACCGACGTCCACGTCACCGCCGACGGCGTCGTCGTCGCCTTCCACGACGACGACCTCTCGCGCACGTGTGGCCGGCCCGGGCTGATCCACGAGCTGCCGTGGCGCGACGTCGCGACGGCCCGGGTCAACGGCATGGAGCCGATCCCCCGCCTCGTGGACCTGCTGCGGGCGTTCCCGGACCGACGCATCAACATCGACTGCAAGTCCGACCCCGCCGTTGAGCCGCTCGGCGACGTGATCGCCGAGCAGCGAGTGCTCGACCGCATCTGCGTCGCCGGCTTCAGCGATCGCCGGCTGATCAGGCTGCGCCGCCGGTTCGGACCCGACCTGTGCACGAGCGCCGGGCCGATCGAGCTGGGCGTGCTGAAGCTGCTCGGCGTCGTCCCGCCCGGCGTGCTCGCCGCCCAGGTGCCGATCAAGCTCAAGGGGTTCCCCGTCCTCACCGCTGGCTTCGTCCGCGGCAGCCACCGTCACGGCGTCGAGGTCCACGCGTGGACGGTCGACGACCCCACCGAGATGGAACGGCTGCTCGACATCGGTGTCGACGGGATCATGACCGATCACCCAGCGGTGCTGAAGGACGTCCTGGAGCGTCGGGGTCAGTGGGTGGCGTGACGGCGGCGGGGCGCCAGCCGACGCCGACGATCAGCACGGCCACGGAGCCGGCCAGCAGCACGACCCCGCCGATGGCCGTGACCGTGGCCCCGAGCGGGCGGGCGACGACCCGGCCTCGTGTCGGCACATCGAGGACGGCGATGCCGACGGCGAGGGTGTAGGCGGCGGCGACGACGCCGACCGCGCCACCGAGGCGAGCCCAGCCCCACCACGCCGCAACCACCGCGACGACGGTCAGCAGCGGAACGATCGGCCACCAGCGGATCGCCGTTGCCGCGACGCCGTGGCGGGCGAAGCCGAGGTCGTCGACGATCCGGAACAGATCGAAGCTGTTGCGGGCGCGGCCGCCGGTGCGGATCCACGGCAGCAGCGCGCCGAGGACGGCGATCGCCGCCCCGACCGCCATCACGACGACCGGCGCGGCGCGCCGGCCGAGCGGGGCGCGCAACGTCACGTCACGAGGATGGCAGCCGCAGCCCGGCCGGTAGGGTCCGGGTCGATGACCCAGCGGGTGCCCGCCGCCCCTGTGCGGGCCCTGCGCGCTGTCGCCGCCACCGCCGACCAGGCCGCTACCCAGGCGGCGCTGGAGGTGTTCACCCGCGGCGGCAACGCGGTCGACGCGGCGATCGGCGCGAATGCCGCGCTCGCTGTCACCGGGCCGCACCTCTGCGGGCTCGGCGGTGACCTGCTCGCCCTCGTCCGCACGCCCGACGGCGACCTGCACGGGCTCAACGCCAGCGGCCGCGCCGGCTCCGGCGCCGACGCCGACCTACTGCGCGCCGAGGGCCACCTCACCATGCCGATGCGTCACGACATCCGCACGGCGACCGTGCCCGGCTGCGTCGACGGGTGGGTCGCCCTCCACGCGCGCTTCGGGCGCGTCGAGCTCTCGACCGCTCTCGCCCCCGCCGCCCGCCTCGCTGCCTGGGGCTTCCCGGCCAGCCCGCTCCTCGTCGGCTCGCTGCGACTCCTCGACGAGACGGCCGGCGAGCGCTTCGTCGAGCTCGTAGAGCAGGCGACGCGCCCCGGTGCGCGGGTTCGCCGGCCCGGTGTGGCGCTGACCCTGCAGGCGATCGCGACGGGCGGGCGCGAGGCGTTCTACGGCGGGGCGTTCGGCGAGGGCCTGATCACCCTCGGCGACGGCTACTTCAGCGAGTCGGACCTCGTCGTCCCGCAGGCCGACTGGGTGACGCCGCTCGCCGTGCAGGCCCTCGGTGTCGAGCTGTTCACGATCGGCCCGAGCTCGCAGGGCTACCTCTTCCTCGCCGCCGCCCGCCTGCTCGACGCGATCGGCGTGCCACCCGATCCTGACGACCCGGCGTGGCCGCATCTCCTCATCGAGGCGGCGGCGACGGCCGGGTTCGACCGTCCCGACGTCCTCCACGAGCGGGCCGACGGCTGGGCGTTGATCGCCGCCGTCGAGGCGCGAGCTCACCTCGTCGACGTCGCCCAGGCAGGGCGGCGCCCGCTGGCCAGCCGCGCCGGCGACACAACGTACCTGTGCACCGCCGACGGCACGGGGTTGGCGGTCAGCCTGATCCAGTCCAACGCCTCCGGCTTCGGCACGTGGCTGGTCGAGCCGACGACCGGGATCAACATCCACAACCGCGGGCTCGGGTTCAGCCTGCAGCCCGGCCACCCGGCGGTGTTCGGGCCGGGCCGGCGGCCCCCGCACACGCTGTGCCCGGCGATGGCGACGCGCGACGGCGCGCTCGCCGCCGTGTTCGGCTCGATGGGCGGTGACGCTCAGCCGCAGATCCTGCTCCAGCTCGCCGCCCGGCTGTTCGCCGGCGGCGAGGACGTGGCCGATGCGATCGCCGCCGCCCGCTGGGCGCTGCGCGGGGAGGGCACCGGGTTCGACACCTGGACGAGCAGCGGCCAACCGACGGTTGTCATCGAAGGCCACGCACCGGACACGTGGCGGGCCGGCCTCGCCGAACGCGGCCATGTCGTTGCGGATGCACCGACCTTCGACTCCGGGTTCGGCCACGCCAACGCGATCGTGATCGAGCCCGGCGGCACGTTCGCCGCCGCCGCCGACCCGCGGGCCCGCGTGGGCAGCGCCGCCGGGATCTGAGGTCCTGGCTGGCCGGCCCACGGCCAACCGGGGCGACCTCGAACTGGGCGGGGATCGTCCCGGAATCCGGGACGGACCCCGCCCAGAAGCCGGTTTGGGACGATTCCCGCCCAGATGGGGGAACCTCCCCGGACCTGGTGGTGTCGCACGGGTCATGAGGAAGTTGCTCGCCGCCGCCGTGCTCGTGCTCGCCGCGATCGGGGTCGCCGCGCCCGCCACCGCCGGCGGCTGGGCGGTCGTCTCGCTCGACCCGATGGTCGCCGCGCCCCAGCCCGGGCAGCCGTTCGAGGTGGGGTTCATGATCCGCCAGCACGGCAGGACGCCGATCGCCGACCCCAACGCCGCGATCCTGGTCACTGACGCCACCGGCCACGAGACCCGCTTCCCGGCCCGACCCGACGGCGCCGTCGGCCACCACGTCGCGACGGTCACCCTCCCCGCCGCCGGCACCTATCACTGGTCGGTCGAGCACGTGTTCGGGACCCAGGACGTCGGGATGGTCACGGTGGGCGCACCGCCGTCGGTGGCGAGCAACCAGAGCAACGGCCGCGGTTCCTCCTCCCCGTGGACCGCGCCGCTGTTCGCCGTCGCCGGCTTGCTCGGAGCGCTCGGGGTGATCGACCTCGTGCGCAGCACACGCCGTCGCCCGCATCCGGCGTGATCGCCAGGCCACTGGGGCTGCTCGCCGCGGCGATGGCCGCCGCCGGCGCCGGCCTGGTCACGCTGCGCGACGACACCGCGGATTCCCCTGCGGTGGCCCTCGACGGCGCCCAGGTGTTCCACGCCAAGGGCTGCGCCATGTGCCACGACGCCCCGGGATGGGACAGCCCGGTCGGCATCGGGCCGAGCCTGCGCGACGCCGCCGAGTGGGCGGGCACGCGCATCGCGGGCACCTCGGCTGAGGAGTACATCCGCCAGTCGGTGGTCGCCCCGCAGGCCTTCACGTCCCCCGCCGCGACACAAGGGATCTTCGAGATGCCGACGATCACGGTGTCGGCCGAGGAGCTCGACGCCCTCGTCGCCTACATCCTCGAGGTGAGGTGAGCGCCGCTGCGGAGCGGCGGCGGCGAGCTCGGAGGCGAAGCGAGCAGCTTGCTGCGAGCTGAGCCTCAGGAAACCAGAGGCAGCACCTCGTCGACGAAGCGGGCCATCTGCTCGTCGGCCTTCTTGTAGGGGTCGCCGAGGAAGTGGGGGAAGATCGTGAGGTGGCGCAGGCCGAGTAGGTCGCGGTAGAAGGCGACGCCCTCGGCGACCTCCTCCGGTGAGCCGAGCAGGATCGTCTTGTTCTCGATCGACTCGGCCAGCGTCGGGATCAGCCCCGCCGGCGCCGGCTTGCCGTCGGCGTCCATGTAGCCCCTGCTCCAGCCGTATGGGCCGAGGAACTTCCAGAACTCGTCGTGGCCCGGCGTGGCCGTCTCGATCGCCTTCTCGTGGGTGTCCTCGATGCGCACCGAGACCACCAGCATCCGCCGCTCGTCGTCCTCCAGCACGTGGCCGTCGTGGGCGGCGGCGTAGCGCTCGCCGTAGGTGTCCCAGAAGCGCTTGATGAAGGCGTGGTGCTGGTTCCAGAACACCGCGCCGTGGCCGACGACGGGCACGTACTGCAGCGTCGGTGGGCTGGTGACGGCCTGCCAGATCTCGAACGGGTGCAGCGGCCTCGGCACGAGCGACAGGTGCTGCACGGTGCTGCCGCGATCGGGGATCCCCGGCACCGGGATCTGGAAGAACTCGCCGTGGTAGGAGAACGTCTCGGTGGCGAGAGCGAGGCGGATGATCTCCATCGACTCCTCGAAGACCCGCCGGTTGCGGTCGTCGGCGGCGGCCTGGTCGGGGTTGTCATAGGACCCGATCGACACCCCCTTGTCGTTGAGGTGGAGCACCTCCCGCGGTACGGTGCCGCGCCCAACGCCGAGGATGCCGCGCCCGCCGGACAGGTTGTGCATCGTGGCGAAGTCCTCGGCCAGGCGCAGCGGGTTCCACTGCGGCACGATGTTGAACATCGTGCCGAGGCGGATGCGCTGGGTGTGCGCGGCGATCCACGTCGATAGCAGGATCCCGTTGGGGATCACCTCGTAGCCCTCGTGCTGGAAATGGTGCTCGGTGGTCCAGAACGAGTCGTAGCCGAGCCGCTCGGCCTCCATCGCCGAGCTCACGTAGTCGATGGTCGCCCGCCACATCTGCTCGTTGGTGGCGCGGCGGTCCATCGGAGCCGGGGGCCCGCCGCCGGCGTCGTCCATCTCGACCCCGCCAAAGAAGAACGCGCCGAGCGTGAAGGGGTGCATGTGACGTCCTCCTGGAGCAGCACCGATGAGCCTGAGCGTACCAATGGGTAGCTTGCGGTGATGGGCGAAACGCTGCGCGACCCCGTGCTCGACACCCATCTCGACACGGTGCTGCGCGGCGTCACGCTCGCCGACGGGACGGCGGCCGACGTCCGCCTGCAGGGCCCGTCGATCGCCGCGGTCACGGCCCCCGGCGGCCCGGCGAACGGCTCCCGCATCGTCGATCTCGCCGGCCACCTGGTGCTGCCCGCTGCCGTGGAGGCCCACGCCCACCTCGACAAGGCGTTCCTGGCGGAGCGCCTCGCCAACCCCAACGGCGACCTGCTCGGCGCGATCGCCGCGATGATCGCCGCCCGACCGACGATGAGCGTCGAGGAGACGATCGGGCGGGCCGAGCGAGCCGTCCGCCTGCTCGCCGCCCAGGGCTTCCATGCCGTGCGCAGCCACGCCGACACCACGCTCGACCACGGTTTGCGCAGCGTGGAGGCGTTGGTGGAGGTGCGTCAGCGCGTCGCTGACGTCATCGACGTCGAGGTCGTGGCGATGTCCGGGTGGCCCGTCGCCGGCGACGAGGGCGCGCCGCAACGGGCCTTGCTGCGGTCGGCGATGGCCGCCGGTGCCGACCTCGTCGGCGGGTGCCCGCACCTCGACCACGAGATCCACGCGGCGACCGAGGTCTACCTCGAGCTCGCCGGCGAGCACGGCGTCGGCCTCGACCTGCACACCGACGAGACGCTCGAGCCCGACGTCGACGGGCTGTCCGACCTCGCCGAGCTCGTGAAGGCGACCGGCTTCCCCCACCCCGTGACGGCTAGCCACTGCGTCTCCTTGGGCACGAAGGCGCCGGCTGAGCAGCGGGCGATCGCCGAGGCCGTGGCCGCCGCCGGCATCGCCGTGATCGCGCTGCCGGCCACCAACCTCTACCTCCAGGGTCGCGACCACCCGACCGCGATGCCGCGCGGGCTCACCGCGGTGCGTGCGCTGGAGGCCGCCGGCGCGGTCGTCGCCGCCGGTGGCGACAACCTCCAGGACCCGTTCAACCCGATCGGTCGGGGCTGCCCCTTCGAGACGGCGGCGCTGATGGTGCTCACCGCCCACCTCCAGCCGGCGGAGGCGTGGGAGTTCGTCACCGATCGGGCCGCGGTCGCCACGGGCCGCCCGCCAACGCGCATCGCCGCCGGCGAGCCGGCCGACCTGATCGCGGTGCCGGCGCGGTCGCTCCGCGAGGCGATCGCCACCGGTGCCCCCGGCCGCCGTGTCTGGCGGCGGGGGGTCGAGGTCACGGCTTCGACGCCAGCACCGGCCACGTCCGGAAGCGTCGCGGGATCGTGACGGTGATCGTCGCCCGCTTCGACTGGGCGTCCGGGCCGGTGCGCGCGGCCCAGGCGTCGAGGGCCATCATCCACGCCGGGAGCCCCGCGGGCAGGTCCGCAGCGGGGATCTGGGCGAGGTCGGTCGTCGCGATCGCCGTGCCGTAGGGCACCAGGTCGACCTGCTCGTCCGGCTGCACGACGCCGTGCAAGGCGGTCAGGGCGTCGTTCCACGAGGCGCACAGGCGGGCCATCGCGGCGGCCTTGGTGATCGTCCCCGACGCGCTCGCCGACTCGGGATAGGTCGGGTGGATCACGTTGCGGTAGGCGACGGTGGATGCCTGGCCGACCGCCGAGTCCTGGCGCCAGCGCCGGTAGGCGGTGTCGGCGAGCTGGCCGAGCGACACGATCGCGTCGAGCCGGTTGCGCCGGGCCAATGTGTCCAGCCAGCGGTTGCGGTAGGCACGATGCCATCGTCGCCGACGTGCTTGGTGCCGCCGCCCTGGCCGTACACCGAGTAGAGAAACGTGTTGACGAGGACGTAGCTGCGGGTCACCCCGAGCTTGGCCAGCAGTCCTTGCAGCCGCTGGCCGGCCTCGCCGACGAGGATCCGCCGGCAGATCGTCTCGTGGGTCGCCGGGTCCTGGCCGATCACCAGCACCCGTGCCGTCCCGTCGAGCCGGCCACGGTGGAAGATCGGCCCCCACTCGGTGCGGAACGCGTCGGGCGGGTAGACGTCCTCTCCGGGCGCGTCGCGCACCAGCGTGTCGTACGGGCGCCGGTAGCCGTCGTCGAAGGTCGTCGCCATGGCCGCCAGCATCCCACCGTTCTCCATGACCTCTCGGTGGTTTCTCCAAGCACGGCGGGTCCGGCGTGGCGAGACTTGTCCCGTGAGCCAGTACATCCTCACCAACGCGTGGGAGCTGGCGGAGCGGCGACTCCGAGCGCTCGAGCTCACCCACGACCCGGCGACGGCGCGCCGGTTCGACGCGGCGGGCGTGACGCAGGGGTGGCGGTGACTCGAGGTCGGTGCCGGCCACGGCTCCGTCGCCCGGCTGCTGCGCGATCGGGTCGGCCCGACTGGCCAGGTGGTCGCCGCCGACATCGACACCCGGCTGCTGGCCGACGTCGCCGACATCGAGGTCGTCGAGCTCGACGTGGCGCGCGACGCCTTGCCGGAGGGTTCGTTCGACCTCGTCCACACGCGGATGCTGCTGATGCACCTGCCGGCGCGCGACGAGGTGCTCGCCCGGCTGGCGTCAGTGCTGCGGCCTGGCGGCGTGCTGTTGCTGGAGGAGCAGGATTCGTTCCCGCTCGAACCGGCCCCCGACGGCGCGTACGGCGCGGCGTGGACCGCGTTCATCGCGGCGATGGAGCCGGCCGGCGTCGACTCGCGGTGGGCCCGCGGCCTGCCGGCGCGCTGCGAGCGCCAGGGCCTCGTCGACGTCACCGCGGACGTCGATGTCGGCCTCTTCAGGGTCGACTCGGCGGCGGCCGAGCTGTGGCGGCTGACGTGGCGTCAAGTCGTGCAGCGCATCGTGTCCGCCGGCGGCTCGCCCGACGTGATCGAGGCCGGGCTCGAGGCGCTGTCGACGCCGAGCGGGTGGTTCGTCGGACCGGCGATGGTGGCGGTGACAGCTCACCGCTGACCGGCGCTGACCCGGTCAGCCGGCCAGGGTCAGCAGCACGTGCAACAGGACGTCGGCGCCGGCCGTGACATCAGCCGGGTGGGTGTGCTCGGCGATGTTGTGCGACAGCCCGCCGACGCTCGGCGTGAAGATCATCGCCGCCGGGCAGATGCGGGCCAGCATCTGGGCGTCATGGCCGGCGCCGCTGGACAACCGGCACGTCGAGAGGCCGAGCCGGCGGGCGGTCGCCTCGACGACGTCGATCGTCGCCGGGTCGAACTCGACCGGCTCGAAGCGGGCTAACGACCGGGTGGCGACGGTGACGCCCTCGGCGGCGGCGATCCGCTCGACCTCGGCGCCGAGGCGCCGCTCGGCCTCCCGCAACAGCGGCTCGGCCGGGTTGCGCAGGTCGACGGTGAGCGTCGCTGCGCCGGGGATCACGTTGACGAGGTCGGGGCGGACCTCGAAGCGGCCGACGGTCGCCACCTGGGCTCCGCCCATGTCCGAGCCGATCGCCCGGGCGGCCACGGCGATCGCCGCCGCGGCGAACCCGGCGTCGCGGCGCATGCGCATCGGCGTCGTGCCGGCGTGGGCCGAGCGACCGGTGAGCGTCAGCTCCGTCCACGAGATGCCCTGGACGCCCTCGACGACACCGATCGTGACACCTTCGTCTTCGAGGATCGGGCCCTGCTCGATGTGCAGCTCCACGTAGGCGTGCGGCGGTCGGGCCGTCGGGCACGGCAACGAGCCGGCGTAGCCGATGCGGGCGAGCTCGTCGCCGAGGCGGCCGCCGTCGTCGACGGCGAGGACGTCGAGGGCCTGCTCCAACTGCATCCCGCCGGCGAAGACGAGGCTGCCGAGCATGTCCGGCGCGAACCTCGAGCCCTCTTCGTCGGTGAAGAAGGCGACGGCGATCGGGCGCCTGGTGCGCACGTCGTGCCGCTGGAGGGTCTCGATCACCTCGAGCCCGGCGAGCACCCCGAGGTTGCCGTCGAAGCGGCCGCCGGTGGCGACGGTGTCGATGTGCGAGCCGCACATCACCGGCGCCCCTGCCGGGTCGCTGCCGGCGCGGGTGGCGACGACGTTGCCGATGGCGTCGATCGCGACGTCGAGGCCGAGGTCACGCATCCAGCCGACGACGAGGTCGCGGCCGGCCCTGTCGGCGTCGGTGAGGGCCAGGCGGCCGCATCCCTCCTCGCCGTTCGGACCCTTGATCGCGCCGATCTCGCCGAGCTCGACGATCCTCGACCACAGGCGGTTGCCGTCGACGCGCAGGTCGTCGCGGTTCACCGGTACTCGAACGCCGCGATCTCGCCCAGCGCGGCGCAGAAGGCGTCGACGGCGCCGGCGAACAGCTCGGCGCCCCGCTCGGCGGTGGCCGCCAGCGGGTCGCCGATGTGCCCTTCGTCGGCGAAGTCGTTGGACAGCCACCCGAACGACACCGGCCCGCCGAACCGCACGTAGCGGTTCGTGGCGAGGTGCTCGGGCACCCGGCGCACCGCCGCCGACATGTCGACGAGGTCCGGGGCGAGGTGGAGCATCAGCGACGTCTCGTCGGTGCCGCCGTGGATGCCCATGCCGAGCTCGGCGGCCGGCGACGCCCCGCCCTGGTCGGGCGGCAGCCCGGGGTGGGCGAGGAACGTCATCAGCCCGTGGTGCAGGCGCAGCTCACGGTTGGCGACGTTGACGAGGGCGCTGTTGCCGCCGTGGCCGTTGAGGAAGACGAGGCGGCGGGCCGGCGTCATCGCGACGCAGCGGCCGAGGTCGTCGAGCACGGCCAGCAGCGTCGACGCAGAGAGCCATACCGTGCCCGGCGCCCAGGCGTGTTCGTTGGACTTGGTGTAGGCGAGCGGTGGCAGCAGCCACGCGTCCAGCTCCTCGCCGGCCCGCTCGACGGCGGTCGCGGCCACCTGGTCGGCGATCAGCAGGTCCGTGTTCAGCGGCAGGTGCGGACCGTGCTGCTCGATCGCCCCGAGCGGCTGCACGACGATGCTGCGCTCGCCCAGGCGGCGGGTGATGTCAGGGGCACGCAGATGGGCGAGCTGGCGGTCGGCGGGCACGCGGGAACGCTATCGGCCGGTCAAGATGGGCCAGGTGGGCAGTCTGTCGTTGCGTGGAGGCACCGACCACGA
This sequence comes from uncultured Acidimicrobiia bacterium, assembly GCA_963841465.1. Lineage (GTDB taxonomy): Bacteria > Actinomycetota > Acidimicrobiia > Acidimicrobiales > Ilumatobacteraceae > JALZMG01. The sequence goes on from CAWJCQ010000004.1 coordinate 359,280, forward strand.
CGCGATCGTCGTCGGCGGTGGCCACAACGGGCTCGTCACCGCCGCCTACCTCGCCCGGGCTGGACTGCGCACGGCGGTGCTCGAAGCGCGGTCGATCGTCGGCGGCACGGCCGGCACCGAGTCGTTCGCCGGGGCCCGGGTCAACATCTGCAACTGCGACCACGTCACGTTCCGCACGACGCCGGTGATGGAGGAGCTGGCGCTGGCCGACCACGGACTGCGGTACGTCGAGATGGAGCCGACCGGGTCGGCCGTCGCCTGGACCGGCGGTCCGCTGTGGCGTCACTACCGCTCCGTCGGCGCCACCCTCGACGAGCTGGCCGCCACCTATCCTGGCGAGGTCGACGGGTTCCGCCGCTACATGCAGGCGGCCCGCCCGGTGGCCGAGCTGATCCTGCGGGCGGCCACCGAGCCACCCTCGATCCGCCAGCTGACAGGTGTCGCGGTGCGGCGACGGCTGGCCGGCGTCCCGACGATGCTGCGATGGAGCCGGCGCAGCGCGGCCGACGTGATGCGCTCGTTCTTCGACCACGACGCCCTGCGCGGTCCCGGCCTCGTCACCGGGCCGATGGTGTGGGGGGTCTCGCCGGAGTTGCCGGGCACGGGGCTCGGCGCGCTGTCGTACGCGATGCGCCACGCCGGACGCGTCGGGCGCCCGGTCGGGGGCAGCGGGGCGCTGACCGAGGCGCTGGCCGCCGCCGTTGTGCGCGGCGGTGGCAAGGTCCACCGCGGGGCGGCGGCAACAACGATCCGCTGCGACCGGTCGGGCGTCACCAGCGTGACGTTGGCCGACGGCAGCTCGATGTCGACCTCCATCGTGGTGTCGGCGTGCGACCCGCAGCGGACGTTCGTCAGTTGGCTGCGCGACCCGCCGGCCGAGGCGGCGGCGATGATCGGCCGCTGGCGGGGCGTGGTCGGCGCCGCCGGCTACGAGTCGAAGCTCGACGCCGTGCTCGATCGCGAGCCGCGCCTGCGCGACAGGGCCGCCGAGGAGCAGCTGTCGTCGACGCTGACCGTCACCCCGTCGATCGCCGAGATGGACCGCGCTGCCGCGCTGCTCGGGTCCGGAGGGATCATCGAGCGGCCGGCGTTCCTCGTCAACGTGCCGTCGCTCGCCGACCCGTCGATGGCTCCCGCCGGCCGTCACGTGTTCAGCCTCGAGGTGCTGCTGACGCCGTACGCTCGGCCCGGCGGATGGCCCGGGTCGCCGGAGCCGCAGCGGTGGCTGGAGCTGTTCGCCGGGCTGTGCGAACCGGGGTTCCTGGAGTCGATCGTCGAGTGGCGGGCGATGACCCCCGACGTCTACGAGCGCGAGTTCCACCTCCCCCAGGGCCGCGCGGCGAGCTTCGCCGGCGGCCCCCTCGCCGCCCTGCGCTCCCCGTCGCCAGAGCTGACCCGCTACGAGACCGCCGTCCCCGGACTCTTCCTCACCGGTGCGGCGACGTTCCCCGGCGCCGGCATCTGGGGAGCCAGCGGCCGCAACTGCGCGACCGTGGTCCTGTCCAAGCTGTAGCCCATCCGAGTGTTTCGGCCCGTCGGAGTGTTTGGTCCCGGGAAACCGTGGCCGTGGCACTCGGATGGGTCCAAACACTCGGATGCTCCTACCGAGCTCACACCGACGGCCGGCACGGGTACTGGGTACCCTGGTGGGGGCCATGTTCCCCGGGTCGATCTCGCTGGGCCGCCTCGCCGGGGTCCCGCTGCGGATGCACTGGAGCGCGGTGCTCGTCGGCGTCGTGTTCGGTGCCATGCTGCTGCCCGAGTTCGGGATTCTCGCCGCCGCCGTCACCGTCGTCGCCTTCTTCGCCTCGATCGTCGGCCACGAGGCCGCCCACGCCCTCGTCGCCCGCCACTTCGGGGTCGCCACGACCTCGATCGACCTGTGGGCGCTCGGTGGCATGGCCCGCCTCGAGCGGGAGCCGCGCACGCCGCGGGCCGAAGGCTGGATCGCCGCCGCCGGCCCGTTGGCGAGCATCGCGATCGGCGCCGCCGGCATCGGGCTCGCCTTCGTCACGTACACCATCGGCCTCCCCCGTGACCTCGTCGCCATCGTCGCCTGGGTCGGGTTCGTCAACGCCCTCCTCGGCGTGTTCAACCTGCTGCCCGGCGCGCCTCTCGACGGCGGGCGGATCCTGCGGGCGGTGCGCTGGCGCCAGCACGGCAACCGCTACCGGGCGATGCGCGAGGCCGGGCAGGCCGGGCGGGTGATCGGTTGGGCGATCGCCGGGATCGGCGTCGGGCTGATCCTCGCCCAGTTCGCCGATCGTGGCGTGTTCGCCCTGCTCACCGGGATGTTCATCGGCATCAACGCCCGTGCCGAGGTGTCCTTCGCCGAGGTCAGCGAGCGGCTGGCGGGGGTCACGGTCGGCGAGCTCACGTGGTACGGCATCGCCGAGACCGACCGCGACATGGACACCGACTCGATGATCTGGCAGCGCCAGCGCCTCGGCGGCGCGGGTGCCGTCGCCGTGCGCGGGGACGACGGCGAGCTCGACGGGCTCGTCCTCGAGGACCAGCTGTGGGCGGTGCCGGTGGAACAGCGGCCGTGGACGATGCTGACGACGCTGATGGCGCCGTTCAGCCGCCTCGCTAAGGCCGATCCCGACGACGAGCTGGCCAGCGTGCTCCCCAAGCTGAACCCGCTGCGCCCCGTGGTGACGGTGTGGCGAGACGGCCGCCTGCTCGGCATCGTCCCCCCCGCCGCCCTCAAGGCCCAGCTGCAACGCCTGGTCGGCGGAGCGCGGGTCTGACCCGTTTTTCTCCAACTTTCCGGCGTGGCGGACGGATTCCGTCCGTCCCACCGGAAAGTTGGAGAAGAACGGCCTCAGGCGTCCCGCACAGCCCAGGCTCGCTTGGCGACGGGGTCCTTATCGCTCCAGGGGAAGTTGATCCACCGGTCGGTGCGCTTCCACACGTAGTCGCAGCGAACGACGGAGTGCGGCTTCTCGTACAGCACGGCGGTGCGCACCTCGCCGACCTTGCCCTCGGTGAACAGCTGGACGCTGCGCAGCGTGTGCCCGGTGTCGGCGACGTCGTCGGCGATCAGGATGCGGGCGTCGTGGAGGTCGACGAAGTCGGGCGCCGGCGGCAGGATCCGCGGCACCTCCAGGCGCTCGTCGACGCCGGTGTAGAACTCGACGTTCATCGTGTACACGTTCTTCACCGACAGCGCGTAGCCGAGCGCCCCCCCGATCAACAGCCCGCCGCGGGCGATGGCGAGGATCATGTCCGGCTCGTAGTCGTCGTCGGCGACCATCTGGGCGATGTCCCGGGACGCCACGCCGAAGTCGTCCCACGACATGATCTCCCGCGCCTCGGCCACCGGTGCCATACGCGGAACCTACAGCGCGATGTCGCTCGGGCGCACGGGCACCCGGTCGAGCGGTTTGCCGACACCGTCGTGCTGGCGCAGCGCGTCGCGGATCGCCGCCACGATCGCCGGGGTGACCGAGATGCAGGGCGGCTCCCCCGCCCCCTTGGCCCCGAGCGGCGCCTGCGGGTCCGGCTCCTCCACCAGCGTGGCCACGACGTCGGGCATGTCGAGGAACGTCGGCAGCAGGTAGTCGGTGAAGTTGGCGTTGCGGATCCGCCCGCCGACCTGGACGATCTCCTCCATCACCGCCAGCCCGAGACCCTGGCTGATCCCACCCTCGATCTGCCCGAGCACCGACAGCGGGTTGAGCGCCCGCCCGACGTCCTGCGCCGTCGCCACCTGGACCACTTTCACCAGGCCGAGCTCGGGGTCGACGTCGACCACCGCCCGGTGGGCGACGAAGGCGAACGCCGTGTGGCAGTTGCCCTGGCCGTCCTCGTCGAGGTCCTCCGTCGGGCGGTGGTGGTACTCGACCGTCTCGTCCAGGTGCAACCCGACGGACGCGTCGGCGACGGGCACCCGCAGCTCCCCCATCGAGTCGACGACGTCGGTGCCCTCGATCACGAAGCGCAGCGGGTCGATCTCATGGGCCGCGCCGACGTGCTCGAACAGCCGCTCGCGCACCGCCCGGCAGGCGGCGTCGATGGCGCCCCCGCTCATCCACGTCTGGCGCGACGCCGACGTCGAGCCGGCCGAGCCGATCTGGGTGTCGATCGTGTCGAGCACGACGGTGTCGACGCCGAGCACAGTGCGGGCGATCTGCTGGGCGATCGTCACGAACCCCTGCCCGACCTCGGACGTGGCGAACTTCAGCGTGACGACGCCGTCGGCAAGCTGGCAACGCGCCGTCGAGTAGTCGTCGAAGCCCTCCGAGTACATCAGGTTCTTGATCGCCACGCCGTAGCCGACGCCGCGCCACACGTGCCCGACGTCGGCCGTCAGCCCAGCTCCACCGGGCAGCAGCATCGGATCACCGCCGGCACCGATCGGCGTGTCGGGCATCGGCAGCGCCACGGTCTCGCGGATGCAGCGAGCCACCGGAGCGACGCTCTCCACCACCTGCCCGGTGATCAGCCGGTCACCGGTGCGCATCGCGTTGCGCAGACGCAGTTCCACCGGGTCGAGCCCGCACGCCGCGGCGAGCTTGTCCATCTGGCTCTCGTGGGCGAAGCAGGCCTGGACGACCCCGAACCCGCGCATCGCCCCGCACGGGAGGTGGTTGGTGCGCACCGCCCAGCCGTCAACGATCGCGTTCGGGCAGCGGTACGGGCCCTGGGCTTGGGTGATCCCGTTCAGCAGCACCGCCGATGACGTCGACGCGTAGGCCCCGCCGTCGAGCACGAAGCGGGCCTCCATCTTGACGATCTCGCCGTCGGCGGTGGCGTGGTGGCGCATCCAGATCGTCGCCGGGTGGCGGTGCACGTGGCCCAGGAAGCTCTCCGCCCGGCTGTACGCGATTCGCACCGGGCGACCGAGGCGCAGCGCGAGCAGGCAGGTGTGGACCTGCAGGCTGATGTCCTCGCGGGCGCCGAACGCGCCGCCGACGCCGCCGAGCACGAGCCGCACCTGCTCCTCCGGTAAACCGAGGCAGGCGGCGATCTGTTTGCGGTCCTCGTGCAGCCACTGGGTGGCGACGTGCAGCTCGACGCCGTGCCCGTCGTCGTCGGGGATCGCGACCGCCGCCTCGAGCCCGAGGAACGCCTGGTCCTGCATCCCGACGCGGTACGTGCCTTCGACGACGACATCGCCGGTGACGTCCGGATCGCCGCAGCGGATCATCTGGTGGCGGAACACGTTGCCGTCGGGGTGGACCGGCGGGTGGTCGCCGTCGATCGCCGCCTGCGGGTCGAGCAGCGGCTCGAGCACCTCGTAGCGCACCTCGATCGCGCCGAGCGCCCGGCGGCAGGTCTCGGGGTGGTCGGCGGCGACGGTGGCGACCGGCTCGCCGACGTAGCGCACGAATCCCGTCGCGAACACCGGCTGGTCCGCGGTGATCAGCCCGTAGGTCCGCTTGCCCGGCACGTCCTCGGCGGTGAGCACGGCCGACACGCCGGCGATCGCCCACGCTCCTGATGTGTCGATCGAGACGATGCGGGCGTACGGGTGCGGAGAACGCAACGTCGCGCCCCACACCGCGCCGTCGATCGGCAGGTCCGAGGAAAACGCGAACCGACCTTGCGCCTTGATCATCCCGTCCGGGCGCACGGGCGAGTCACCGATCCGCCCGGTGCGCCGGCCGCGGACGAGGTCGAGCAGGGTCATCGGCGGGCCCGAGCCACGGCGACCTGTTGCACCGCCGCCACGAGGCGGCCGTAGCCGGTGCATCGGCAGACGTTGCCCGACAGCTCCTCGCGGATCTCGGTGAGCGTCGGCTGCGGGTTGCTGTCGAGCAGGGCGTGGGCGGCGATCACCAGGCCCGGCGTGCAGAACCCGCATTGCACGGCGCCGGCGTCGACGAAGGCGCGCTGGACGTCGCTCGGCGCGCCGGGCTCGGCGAGGCCCTCGATCGTGGTCACCGGCAGGCCGATCGCGCTTGCCGCAAGGACGAGGCAGGCACACACCAGTTCGCCGTCGACGAGCACGCTGCACGAGCCGCACTCGCCCTCCTCGCACGCCCCCTTCGCGCCGTACAGGCCGAGGCGCTCGCGAAGCACGTAGAGCAGGCTCTCGCCGAGCCAGGCGTCGGCGACGGCGTGCTCCGTGCCGTTGACGTACAGCTTGTAGTGCTCACTCATCGGGATCTCGGGAACGCCCGTCGTAGGAGACGCCCGGCGAGGACCTCGATCGCCCGCCGGCGGTAGGCCGCGCTGGCGCGGTGGTCGTCGATCGGCCGCGACGCAGCGGCGGCGAGCGAGGCGAAGTGGGCGACGGCGTCGTCGTCGACCGTGCCGGCGGACCAGTCCACCGCGGACGCGGCGAAGGTCTCGGCTTCCAGCGCCCGGACGATCGTGGGGGCCACCGACCCGAGGGCGATGCGCACCGACCGCCCCGGCGTGTCGACCGCGAGGCAGGCGCTGCAGATGGCGATCACCATCGCGTTGCGCACGCCGACCTTAGCGTAGCCCTGCCACCCGTCGAGCACCGGCACCGTGACCGCCGTGATCAGCTCGCCGGGCCGACGGGCGGTGCGCTTGACGCCGGCCATGAACTCGCCGACCGGGAGCGTGCGCGCGCCCTCGGCGCCGATGAGGTCGACGGTGGCGTCGACGGCGGCGAGCACCGGCAGCCCGTCTCCGGCCGGCGAGCACGTCCCGAGGTTGCCGCCGATCGTGGCGGCGTTGCGGATCTGCGGCGAGCCGACCGTGCGGGCGGCTTGGCCGAGCGCCGGCAGCAGCGTCGCCAGCGGCGCACGGGCGAGCTCGGCGTAGGTGACGCCGGCGCCGAGCCGGATCGTCGACGTCGCCGGGTCGTACGCCCACGCCAGCAGCTCCGGGACACGGCCCACGCTGACCACGATCTCGTCGCCGGCGAGGCCTCGGTGAGCCTCGTTGATCTCGACCATCAGGTCGGTGCCGCCGGCGAGGACGAGGGCGTCGGGCGCCGAGCCGAGCGCGATGATCGCCTCGTCCAGGGTCGAGGGAACCAGCACGCCCACGGGCGCGACTTTACAAACCGTCAAGTGGGTCGCTTGAGGGCTCTGCCTACGTGACAACGAGCCCCTCGATGCCCGTCTCCGGCTCGGGGTACTGCGGGTCGAGGAGCCCGAGGTGATGGCGCAGGATGCTGGCGACGGCGAGGTTGCGCACCCACTTGCGGTCGGCGGGCACGACGTACCACGGCGCGTCGTCGGTCGAGGTGTTGCGCAGGGCGTCGCGGAAGGCGGCCATGTAGTCTGCCCATCGAGCGCGATCGTCGAGGTCGCCCTTGCGGAACTTCCAGCGCTCGTCGGCGCTGTCGATGCGGTCCTGCAGCCGGGCCCGCTGCTCCTCCTTGGACACGTGGAGGAACAGCTTGACGATGGCCGTGCCTTCCTCGGTCAGCGTTTGCTCGAACTCGCGGATCTGCCGATACCGGCGCCGCCACGTCGGTTGCGGCACCAACCCGTGGACGCGCACGACGAGCACGTCCTCGTAGTGGCTGCGGTTGAACACGCCGATCGTGCCGCGCGCCGGCAGCTGGCGGTGGATCCGCCACAGGTAGTCGTGGGCCAGCTCCTCCTCGCTGGGCACGCCGAAGCTGGCCACCGTCACGCCGGCAGGGTTGACGCCGGTCATCACCGTGCGGATCGTGCCGTCCTTGCCGCCGGCGTCCATCGCCTGCAGCACTACCAAGAGGGCGTGGCGGCCCTCGGCGAACAAGCGGGTCTGGAGGTCGGACACGGCCGCCAGCTCCTCGGCCAGCTCGGCCCGTGCCGCCTCCTTGGTCCAGCCGAAGGTCTCGTCGGTGCGGTGGTCGTCGAGGTCGAGGCGTGACCCGGCCCGCATCATGTCGAGCGTCTCTTGGCGACCCAGTTTGCTGGCCACCGCGTGACGGTAGTCGTAGGGTCGAGCCATGCCCTGCTTGCTCCCGACCGCTCCATTCGGCTCCACCGGTCACACCTCGACGCGGGTCATCTTCGGTGCCGCTGCGCTCGGCGGGATGAGCCAGGAGCGGGCGGACGCCACCCTTGCCGCCGTCGGTGAGTGGGGCATCAACCACATCGACACCGCGGGGTCGTACGGTGCGTCGGAGGATCGGTTGAGGCCGTGGCTCGCCGACCATCGCCGCGAGGTGTTCCTCGCCACCAAGACCGGCGAGCGCCGCGGCGCCGACGCCCGCGCTGAGCTCGAGCGCTCCCTGCAGCGGATGGACGTCGACCACGTCGACTTGATCCAGCTGCACAACCTCGTCGAGCCCGACGAGTGGGAGGTCGCCCTCGGCCCCGGCGGCGCCGTCGACGCGCTCGCCCACGCGCGCGACGAGGGGCTCGTCCGCCACATCGGCGTCACCGGCCACGGGCTGCGGATCGCCGCGATGCACCTTCGCTCGCTGGAGCGCTTCCCGTTCGCCTCGGTGCTGTTCCCGTACAACCACTCGCTGCTGGCCGACCCGGCGTATCTCGTCGACGTGGAGGCGCTGCTCGAGCGCTGCGCCGCCGACGGCGTCGCCGCCCAGACGATCAAGGCGATCGCCCGCCGCCGCTGGCCCGACGACGCGCCTGGCCCGCGCTTCAGCTGGTACCAACCGCTCGAGGAGCCCGCCGCGATCGCCCGCGCCGTGCGCTTCGTGCTCGCCGACGAGCGGCTCTTCCTTAACACCACCAGCGACGCCCGCCTCCTGCCGCTGATCGTCGACGCCGCCTCGGGCCCGCTCGACCGCCCGTCCGACGACGAGCTGGCCACCGACGAGGCGGCGTTCGACGTTACCCCCATCTTCGACGGCGACATCCTGGAACGGATCTGACGGGTCAGATCGTCGCGTTCCGTGACGTGAGCACCGTCAGGAGGGCCGTGTTGTCGGCGGTCTGGAGCTCGGGGCCGCTCTGCAGCTCACCACGGACGGTGATCGACCCCTCGAAGCCGGTGACGGTGGTGCGCAGGATGACTGTGGCCGTGGCGCCCGGCTGTATGGGACGAAGCTTGGCGAGCACGTTGCGGCGGTCCGGCGCCACGGTGGCGGCGGCGTTGGTGGTGCCGACGACGCTGACCGACTTGGACGCCGACAGCGTGAGCACACCGCCGGCGGCCGATCCACCGTCGTTGCGCACGGTGGCCAGGATCGTGAGCGGGCCCGGTCCCGCCTGCGCCTGGTCGGCGCCGATGGTGAGCGCCAGGGCCGAGAACTCGGTGCTCGGGTTCAGGCGGAGGAGCTCGCCCTGGATCATGAGGAGCAGCTTGCCGTCGGGTTGCATGGCGAACTCGCCGGCGCCGACCTGGTAGCGATCGGGGAGGAAGGCGACGCCGTCGTCGCCGTCGAACGTCGGGTCGGGCCGACCGTCGTCGGTCACCATGGCGACGAAGTGGTGGATCCGGCCGAAGTCCGGGCGACTGCGCTCGCCTCTCTCGTCGCTGTACAGACCGGCCACGGCGATGCGCCCGTCGGGCAGCAGCCCGAGCCCGTAGGTGAACGCCGACGTGGCGACCGGCTGCAGCGGCAGCTGGACCCGGCCGCCATCGCCGAAGTCCGCGTCGAGCCGGCCGTCGGGGAGCAGGCGGAGCAGGCCCGGTGCGAAGCGCACGGCGTCGGCGTCGAACGCGCCGTCGGCGCCGAAGCTCTCGGCGGTTTGCGTGCTGCCCGCGACCACGATGCGACCGGCGACGTCGATGGCGAGGTGACCGCCGAAGTCGCGGCCGACGCCGAAGTCGACGATCGTCGAGCCGTTGATGCCGAAGTCGGGGTCCGGTCGTCCGTCAGGGCCGTAGCGGACGACGAACAGGTCCTCACCGCTGTCCGCGCGCTGCGTCGTGCCGGCGACCACCAAGTTGCCGGACTGATCGAGGGCCGCGTCGAGCGCGAACGGGCGGGTGCCGGGCAGGGTCGTGTGCAGCTTGCCTTCCGTGCCGAACGTGCGGTCGATGGTGCCGTCGGGGAGCAGCTGGGCGGCGAACAGCACCGGGCTGCCGCCGACGATCAGGATCCGTTGGTCCTCTCGCACGAGTACTCGGCGGACCGGCAGCGAGAACGGCCGTTGGGGGGAGGACACACCGACCCGGCCGTCGACGCTGAACGAGTGGTCGACTGAGCCGTCCGGGCGGAGCCGGATGACCACCCACTCGTGGAAGTCGACACCCTGCGGGAGGCACTCGTCGGCGAGCACGATGCCGCCGTCGGCCTGCACCGCCGCGACCGGCCGAAGGATGCTCGGCGGCTTCGGCCCCCCATCGGCGATCGCCACGCCGCTCACCCCGAACGACGGGTCCGGCGCGCCGCGAAGTTCGAGCCGCAACAGCCTGAAGTCGACCGGCGGCCCGTCACCGACGACACCGACCATGAGGATGCGGCCGTCGGGCTGCACCGTGATGAAGCGAGCACCTTGGCCCGCGGAGCCAGGCCGCACCACCCCATCGAGACCGAAGGACCGGTCCAGCGGCACGAACGACGACGGGGCAAGAGCGGGACGGCCGGCGCGATCGATCACCGCCGGAGTACGCCCGGCACCCGCCAGCGGTTCACGGCAGCAGCTTGAACCGACCGCCGGACAGCGGACGCATCACGTCGAAGTGACGGTGGTCCAGCGTGAGGAGCTCGCGCGTGCGGTGACGGTCGGCGAGCACCACCAGCGAGGCATCGGCGAGACCGATGGCCTGATCGCGGTACCGGGCGATCACCGCCGTCGCCGAAGCCAACGCCTCGGCATCAATGTCCGCGAGGTCGTAGGCGCCGCTCGCCAGTTCCGCGAGCATCGACAGCTCCGCCTCGACGCCGATCCGGGTGGCGACCAGGTAGTCGAGCTCGGCGACGACGTACGGTGACACGACCAACGGTTCGCTGACCGTGTCCACGATGCGCTGGACGTCGCCGTGGACCGGCTCGGTCCGGTTGAACAGGGCCAGCAAGCCGCTCGTGTCAGCGATCAAGACTCACCGAAACCTGGGAGCAACGCGTCGACGTGCTCGGCCATCGGCTTGTCGCTGGCGAACAGGCCTCCCCGCGGCTTGGGCCGGTTCACCGCCGCAGCGATGGCGCTGCGGATGACCTCGGCTTCGGCAACGCCGCGCCGCCGCGCCTCCCTCGTCACCCCAGCCTTGAGGCTGTCGGGGAGGTAGACCGTCGTCTTCTGCACGCCATATATGGTACCACCGGTAGCTCCGGTGACCCACTCGCTCAGGCTCGTCGGTGAACGGCTGCCCGGTGTGCGGCGGGTCTGCCAGGCCGTCAGCCACGCGCGCCGATCGCCGCGACCACGGTGATCATTTCGGGACACACCAGGACCGGAACGTAGCCTCGTAGGCGATGGCGAGTGCGTCGATGAACTCACACCAAGGCACGCCGCTGCCGAGCGGCTTGCCCATCTGACCAGGGTGGTCGGGGTACTCCATCAACATCGCGTACGGCGGGCTCGTGCAGACGAGGTGAGCGCTCTCGGTCTCAATGAAGTGGAGATAGCGCGCGTCGGCCTCGTGGACATTGTGTGTTGTTGGACCCGACACGGGGTCGAGAGTACGTGGGGGTGTTACAGGACGCGGACGGTGCCGGGCCTTCGAATCCCCGGCGCTGCCGGGTCACGAGACCGCCCTCTGTATCGGCGCGCCGACTGTCTCGGAGGCAGCGACCGCGCGCCGGTGTGGTGGAGGTCGTGGAACCGCTGAACCCGACGCTCACGAGTGCGTGCGCCGTGTTGTGGTCGAAGGGGCGAGCGACACCGTCGAGGAGCCGGCGCTCGACGAGCATGACATCGACGAGGACCCCACGGCACTGCCGAATCTGTCGGGAGGACCGACTCGACGCCGAGTTCGCGTTGCCCGGCCGCCCACTCGGCGTCCGCCGCGATTACGTGTTGGTGTAGATCGGGTCGCGCTTCTCCAGAAATGCCTGCATCGCCTCGCGGTGGTCGGCGGTGGCGCTGGCCATGATCTGCTGGCGGTTCTCGAGGTCGATCGCCTGGCGCATGCCGGGGATCTCCAGTGCCGACCACATCCCTTCCTTGGTGAGGGCGACCCCGAACGGGGTGTTGCGCATGATCTCGGCGGCCTTGGCGAGCGCCGTGTCGAGCAGGGCATCGTCGTCGACGAGGTCCACGACGAGCCCGATGCGGTAGGCCTCGTCGGCGTCGAAGATGCGCCCGGTGAGCATCAGCTCCTGAGCCCGCGCCGCGCCGACGAGGCGGGGCAGGATCCACGACGTGCCGATGTCGCAGGCCGACAACCCGATGCGGATGAACGCGGCGTTGAACTTGGCCGAGCGGGCGGCGATGCGCACGTCGCATCCGAGCACGAAGGCGAAGCCGCCGCCGGCGGCAGCCCCGTTGACGGCGGCGATCACCGGTTGCGGCAGCGAGCGCAGGTGCGGGATCACGTCGGCGATCAGTCGCTGCACGGCGAAGCCGCGCTGGGTCGGCCCGAGGTGCTCGGTGTGCGGCGGGACGCCGAAGCCGCCGAGGTCGAGACCGGCGCAGAAGCCGCGGCCGGCGCCGGTGAGGATCACCACCCGCGCGTCGGGGTCGACGGCGATCTCGTCGAGGGCCCCGTGGAGGTCGGTGACCAGCTCGGCGGTGAGGGCGTTGAGCTTCGCCGGGCGGTTCATCGTCACCTGCACGACGCCGGCGGCCAGGCGGGACGTCTCGATCGCGCTCATGGTGACGATGGTGACCGCTGACGAGGGCAACGGAAGAACCGAGCCGTCCGCGCCCGTCCCGGCAGCTGCTGGTACGTTCCGGGTCCGATGTCGGTCGCTGCTGCACGCCCCGCGCCGGGCGTCGACACCCCGGACATCGACCTGCCCCGTACGCTCGGCTGGTACCGCCACGGCCGCGTCGACCCGACGACGCGCGCCTCGACATCGGCCGGTTCGTGCGGGCCGCCTGGACACCAGACGGCCCGGCCACCGTGTGCCTCGACTGGCGCGGCGGCGAGACCTCGATCGAGGCGTGGGGTCCGGGCGCCCCCTGGGCGCAGACGTCGGCGCGGGCGATGACCGGCGCCGATCGCTCCCCACCCGACGTGCCCGACGTCAACCCGTTGGTCACCGAGTCGGCCCGGCGCCACCGGTTCGTCCGCACCGGCGCAAGCGGCGACCTGTACGGGGCGCTGTTGCCGACGATCCTGGAGCAGCGGATCACGTCGGGCGAGGCGCGGCGGCAGTGGGCCCGGCTGTGCCACGAGCTCGGTGAGCCGGCACCCGGCCCGTTCGACGGCCTGCTCCTCCCACCGCGCCCCGGCCTCCTCGCCGGCCGTCCGGCGTGGTGGTTCCATCCGTTCGGCATCGAAGCCAAGCGGGCCCGCGCCCTGACCGAGGTCGGCCGCATCGCCGACCGGTTGTGGGACTGGGTCACCCTCCCGAAGGGTGAGCTGGTCGCCCGCCTTGGCCTGGTCCGCGGCATCGGGCCGTGGACCATCGGGTCGGTGCTCGGGCCGGTGTGCGGCGACGACGACGCGGTACCGGTCGGCGACTACAACATCCCGAGCCTGGTGGCCTGGAACCTGGCCGCCGAGCCCCGCGCCGACGACTCCCGTATGCTCGCCCTCCTCGAATCGTTCCGCGGCGTCCGCGGTCGGGTGATCCGGTTGTTGGGGTGGGCGGGACGGCGCCCGCCGGCCTTCGGACCACGACGCCGCATCCTCCCCATGCACCGATGGTGATGACCACTCCGCCCCCTGGCGCGACGACGAGCGCCCACCCCGCCGGGACCGCCGCGCCCGCCGCCGAGGTAGCAGGCGCCACCGGCAACGGCAGCGAGGAACGCCCGCCGACGGACGGGTCGGGTCCGACCCCGCGGCCCGTCACCATCACCGAGGGCCGCACGTGGGGACGCGCCGTCGCCATCGGCATCGCCGCCTTCATCGTGTCGCGGCTGAGCGTGCTCGCCGGCGCCGCTGTGCGGGCGAGCCAGCTCACCGTCGACGCCCACGACAACCTGAAGTCCTCGCCGGGCAGCGGGTGGAACCTCGTCACCCGCGTGTTCACCCAGTGGGACGGGCTCTGGTACCTCGAGATCGTCCGCCACGGCTACCCGCGCTCGATCCCCCCGGACGTCACGTACTTCCAGCTCGAAGCGCGCACGGCGTTCTTCCCGCTGTTCCCGATGGTCGTGAGAGTGTTCGACCGCGTCATCCCGGGGGGCGACACGCTGGCCGCGCTCGGCCTCAACGTGCTGTTCGCGGTGACCGCAATGCTCGTCATCGGCCACCTCGCCCGACGCCTGTACGACAACGATGTGGCCGAGCGGGCGATGGTCCTGTTCGCCGTGTTCCCGGGCTCGTTCGTGCTCTCGTTCGCCTACGCCGAGGCGCTGCTGATCCTGCTCGCCGCGCTGTGCCTGTGGTTCCTCCTCGACGAGCGATGGCTGCTCGCCGGCATCGCCGCGGCGCTGGCCACCGCGACCAGACCGAACGGCGTGGCCCTCGTCGCCGCCTCCGCGGTGGCGGCGATCATCGCCATCAAGCGCAACCGCGACTGGTGGTCGCTGATCGCCCCGGCACTCGCGCCGACCGGCTTCGTCGCCTTCCAGATCTTCCTGATGGTCCACACCGACGAGCGGTGGGCGTGGTTCCGTGTCCAGCGCCAGGCGTGGCGGGAGGGCACCAGCTTCGGTGCGACCGCGATCAGCAACACCTTCAGCTTCTTCACCCACCCGCTGGCCTCCCCCACCGACGCCCTGACTGCGGTGTCGATGGCCGCCCTGCTGCTCGGCTTGTGGTGCCTGTGGCGCAAGCGGCTGCCCTGGCCGATGGTGGCCTACATCGTCGTCATCGTGTTGCTGATGCTGCTGCCGGCAACGGTCACCGCCCGCCCGCGCTTCGTGTTCACGGCCTTCCCGTTGTTCATCAGCGCCGCCGCGTGGTGGCCCCGCCGGGACCGGGCGATCTGGGACCTGATGCTGGTGACGTGTGGCGCCGGCCTGGTTGCGCTGACCGCGCTGTACGGCGTCTTCGGCGCGATTCCATGAGCGAGCGAGCGAACGATCGTTGATGACCCCGCGGCCCTGCCTCTCGGTCGTCGTGCCGTGCTTCAACGAGCGCACGACGGTGGAGGAGGTCGTCGACCGAGTGCTCGCGTCGCCGTGGGTGGCCGAGGTCGTGATCGTCGACGACGGATCGACCGACGGCACCGGCGAGGTCCTCGCCAAGCTGCTCGGCGCGCTCGACGATCCCCGCCTGCGGGTGCTCGCCCACGAGCGCAACGCCGGCAAGGGGGCCGCCCTGCGCACCGGCTTCGCCGCCGCGTCGGCCGAGTACGTGATCGTCCAGGACGCCGACTTGGAATACGACCCCGACGAGTACCCAACGATGCTCGAGCCGTTGGAGGCCGGGCTGGCCGACGTGGTGTTCGGCTCACGATTCCTGTCCGGCCGCCCGCACCGCGTCCTCTACTTCTGGCACTCCGCCGGCAACCGTCTGCTCACCACGCTCTCGAACATGTTCACCGACCTCAACCTCACCGACATGGAAACCTGCTTCAAGGCGTTCCGGCTGGAGGTCCTCGACACGATCACGATCGAGGAGAACCGCTTCGGCATCGAGCCCGAGCTGACGGCGAAGGCCGCCCGGGGGAAGTGGCGGATCTACGAGGTCGGGATCTCCTACGCCGGGCGGACCTACGCCGAGGGCAAGAAGATCGGCTGGCGCGACGGGATGCGGGCGCTGGTCTGCATCGTGCGCTACTCCCCGGTCGGACGGCTGCTGCGGTGGTCTGCCATCGGGCGCGCCCTCAAGCCCGGTCGGCGCCCCGCCGGCGGACGCTGACGCGGGCCGCGGCGTCGCGGATCGCCCAGCGCGTCACCAGCGCCATCGACTCCACGACGATCCGGCCGGACATCTTGGAGCGCCCGAGGCGTCGATCGGCGAACACGATCGGTGTCTCCATCACCCGGCAGCGGGACCGCACCAGGCGGCGGACGAGCTCGGTCAGGAAGGCGTAGCCCTCGGCGGCCGTCGTCGACGGAGCGATCCGGCGGAGCGCGTCGGCACGGTAGGCGCGGTACCCGGATGTGCAGTCGCGGAGCTGAAGGCCGAGCACGAGCGACGTGTAGCGGTTGCCCCATCGGGACAGCACCCGGCGGTGCCACGGCCAGTCGACGGTGGCGCCGCCTGGAACGTAGCGGGAGCCGATGACGGCGTCGGCGCCGGCGTCGATCAGCCGGAGCAGCTCGGGCAGGACGGCCGGGTCGTGGGAGAAGTCGGCGTCCATCGAGACGATCACGTCGTAGCCCTCGTCGAGGGCGGTGGCGAAGCCCTGGCGGTAGGCGCTGCCGAGGCCCTGCTTGCCGGGGCGGCGCAGCAGCTTGATCTGGCCGAGCTCGGCAGCCGTCTCCTCGACGACGGTGCCGGTGCCGTCTGGGCTGTTGTCGTCGACGACGAGGACGTCGGCGTCGGGCAACGCGGCACGCACCGCGGTCAGCAGCGCGGCGACGTTCTCGCGCTCGTCGTAGGTCGGCAGCACGATGATCGTGCGGGCGCCGGGCATCGCCGCACGATACCGACCGCCTCGACCGCTCACCGGTCATCCCGCCCCGCGAACTGTGAGCTGTGGATGCGGACGTCCGCCGTCTCAACTCACAGTTCGGCGGCGGTGGCGGGAGCGCTCGTCGACGACCTGGTGGAAGACGGCGAGGACGCGGCGAGCCGTGTTGTCCCACGTCAGGGTGCCGGCCCGGGCCAGTGCGGCGGCACCGAGGTCGCTGCGGAGGCCGTCGTCGGTGAGGACCTTGGCCAGCGCTGCCGCGAGGTCCTGCTCGGGGGCGAGGACGCCGGTGACGCCGTCGACGACAGAACACCGGTGGCCGCTGATGTCGGTGGCAACGGCCGGCGTGGCGCACGCCGCCGCCTCGGTGAGCGACAGGCCCCAGCCCTCGGCCAGCGAGGCGCTGGCGACCATCCACGCTCGTCGGTACTCGTCGCGCAGCTGGCCGCGCGTGACGTGGCCGAGCAGCGTCGCCCACTCGCCAGCACCGTGCTCGTCGATCCACGCCTGCAGCTCGGGCCGCAGCGGCCCGTCGCCGACGATGCGGACCCGCGCCGTGGGGACCGTCTCGCGGGCCTGCCGCATCGCCTCCAGCAGCAGCTCGAACCGCTTGACCGGGGCGAGGCGGCCGACGGCGACGACGGTCGGGTGCGGCCACCGATCGCCGCCGGGCGAGAAGAACGGGTCGGTGCCGTTGTCGACGGCGGTCACCAGCTCAGGCCGGAAGCCGAGGCGCACCAGCTCGGCGCGGGTCGCCTCCGACGGCGTCACGGTGCGGGTGCGGCGGTAGAACGGCGGGGCGACTCGGGACTCCAGCAAGCGCCCGGCGGCGGCGAGCGGGGCGGGCAGCAGCTGACCCCACATCGGCCCGTGGATGTGGTGGAGCACGGTCATGTGCGGGCGCCGGTACCACACCGGCGAGAACCACGGCACGCCGTTCCACACCTCGATGAGGCCGTCGGAGCGGCCCATCCGCCCGACCAGCTCGCTGACCGCGGCGCGGGGGAACACGGTGTAGCGGCTGCCCTTGCGGATCACCCGATAGCCGTGGCGGCGGGCCGTCGCAGGGATGCCGCGGCCCGCCGATGTGCGGTGGACGATCTCCAGCCCAGCCTCCGCCCACCGGCGCATCAACTCGTCGGCGTGCAGCTCGGACCCGCCGGCGTCCGGGTCGTCGAGGTCACGCCACGCCAGCACGTGGACCCGGCGCACGCCCCGGGCGACGATCCCGGCCACGAGCTCGGGGATCGTCGCCTCGTCGGGTCCAGGCACGGCCGACAACGTAGGCGGATCACACGTTTGTGCAGTGGACGCCGGCCCACCGGCCACCGGTGCACAAACGCGACGTGCCCTGGTTGTCACGACCGTCGGCACTATCGTCCGGGGTTCCGATGACGACGTTCCCGCCACGCGGCCTGGTCGCCGAGTTCTGCGACCGTGTCGTCGCCCACGACCTTCCGGAGCTGCCACCGCATCGCCGCCGGGCCGTCGTCGAGTTCGCCAGCCGGCGCATCGCCGGCCTGCCGTCGCCGCTGACGCTGGCCGTCGGCGCCGTCGCTGCCGTCGTCGGCGGCGTCGGGAAGCTCGCCGGCACGGCCAGGGTCGCCGGCATCCTGTGCGACCGCCCACTGCCGATCACCGGCGAGTACGTCCGGCTCGTGCGGTCACTCGCCTACGCCTACGTCTGGGAGACCTGGCCCGACACGTCTGTCACCGGCCGTCCCCTCGCTCTGTGTCACAGCACAAGTCGTCGAGGACTCCTGCGGTGACACAAACCGCCGGGCTCGAGGCCGAGGTCCTCGTCGTCGGGTCGGGCGCCGGTGGGGCGACGACGGCCGCCGTGCTCGCCGAGGCCGGCTTCGACGTGCTCGTGCTGGAGGAGGGGCCCGACGTCCGCCAGGGCGAGGTCGTCCCGTTCTCGCTCGAGCAGATGGACCGCCAGTACCGCGCCGGCGGGGTGACGGCGGCGTTCGGCTTCCCGTCGATCGCCTACACCGAGGGCTGCTGCGTCGGCGGCAGCACCGAGATCAACAGCGGCCTGTACCGCCGCCCGCCCGAGGACGTCCTCGCCCGCTGGCGCCGGGACCACGCCGTCGCCGGCCTCACGACCGCCGAGCTGTACGCCATCTGCGACGAGGTCGAGCGGGACCTGCCGGTGCAACGGGTGCTCGGCGCCCAGATCGGCGCCAGCGAGGCGATGCGCCGTGGCGCCGCCGCCCTCGGTTGGCGCCACGAGGAGATCCCCCGCTGGATGACCTACGACGACGGCCCCGACGCCGCGCCACGGGCGGCGGCGGAGCATGAGCGAGACCTACCTCCCGCGGGCGGAACGAGCAGGGGCGCGGGTCGTCGCCAGCCATCGGGTCGACCGCCTCGTGCTCGACGCCGGCCGGGCGACCCGGGCGCTGGTCACCACGGCCGACGGCAACCCGAGCACAGTCGAGGCGGCACATATCTTCGTGTGTGGCGGGGCGATCCAAACCCCCGCCCTCCTGCAGCGCTCCGGCATCCGCCATCGTGTCGGTCGCACCCTCGCTGTCCACCCGACCGTGAAGCTCGCCGCCCGCTTCCGCGACGAGCTCAACGTCGCCGACGACGTCCCCGTCCACCAGGTCAAGGAGTTCGCCCCCGACCTGTCCTTCGGCGGGTCCGCTTCTGGACCGGGACTCGCCGCGCTCGCGCTCAGCGACTCGTGGGGCCGCGCCGGCGGCGACATCGAGCACTGGCGCCACCTCGCCGTCTACTACGCGGCGATCACCAGCGAGGGCCGCGGCCGGGTCCATGCCGTGCCCGGGCTGCGTGACCCGCTCGTCACCTACCACCTCACCCGGCGCGACCGCGACGTCATGCGGCGCGGCCTGACCCGACTCGCCCTGCTCCTGCTCGAAGCCGGGGCGACGGCCGTCCACCCGTCGTACCGCGGCGCGCCTGTCGTCCACAGCCGGGCCGACCTGGCGACGGCCGAGGCGACGTTCACCGTCAACCGGGCCAGCGTGATGACGGTGCACCTCTGCTCGACGGTGCCCCTCGGCGAGGACCGCAACTCCGCCACCGACAGCTTCGGCCTCGTCCGCGGCACCGCCAACCTCCGCGTCAGCGACGCCTCGCTGCTGCCCGACGCGCCGGGCGTCAACCCGCAGGGATCGGTGATGGCGTTCGCCATCCGCAACGCTCGCCACTTCGTCGAGACCACCAAGCGGGCCCACTGATGCAGCTGCGCGAGCCGCCGGACATCACGATCGTCAGCGGCGCCACCGGCTGGCTCGGCCGCGCCCTGCTCGACCAGCTGACCCACGGGCCGTTCGAGCGATCGGGTCGGGTCCGCGCCCTCGTCACCTCGGCCGGCGACCGCGCCGTCGTCGCCACCGACGAACGCATCGAGCCGATCGTCGGCGACATCCGCCGCCCGGCCGGCCTGCGCGCCCTCTTCGCCGAGCTGCCCGAGGGCGCCACCGTCGACGTCATCCACACCGCCGGTGTCATCCACCCGACCCGCACGAGCGATTTCACCGAGGTCAACGCCCGCGGCACCCAGAACGTCGCCCGCGCCGCCCTGGCCAGCGGGGTCCGGCGGATGGTCCACGTCTCGTCGAACAGCCCGTTCGGCACGAACGCCCACCGCGCAGACACCTTCCGCAACGAGGAGCCCTACGCCCCCTACTACGGCTACGGCCGCTCCAAGATGCAGGCCGAGCTGCGGGTCCTCGACGCCGTCGCCGCCGGCCTCGACGCCGTGATCGTCCGCCCGCCCTGGTTCTACGGTCCGTTCCAGCCGGCTCGCCAGACGACCTTCTTCCGCATGGTCCGCACCGGGCGCTTCCCGGTGCTCGGCGACGGGCGCCAGCGGCGCTCGATGGTCCACGTCGCCAACCTCGTCCAGGGCATCGTGCGGGCCGAGCTGGCGCCGACCCCGCCGGGCCGCGGCTGGTGGATCGCCGACGCCGAGCCGTACACCGTGAACGACATCGTGGCGACGGTCGGGCGAGCGCTCGCCGCCGAGGGCTTCGACGTCGTACCGAACCGGACCCGCCTGCCCGCCGTCACCGGGCGGGTGGCGGAGCGGCTCGACGCGGCGATCCAGCGCACCGGTCGCTACGTGCCCCAGGTCCACGTCCTCGGGGAGATGGACAAGACGATCGCCTGCGACATCTCCGTGGCCCGCGCCGAGCTCGGCTACGAGCCGACCGTCGCCCTGGAGGACGGGATGCGCGAGACCATCCGCTGGTGCGTCGCCCAGGGGCTCGACCTGTGACGACGACCAGCGTGGTCACCGGCGGCAACGGCTACTTCGGTCAGCACCTCGTCGCCCGCCTCGCCGCCCGTGGCGATCGCGTGCGCCTGCTCGACATCGACGTCACCGGGGCGGCCCGAGACGGCGTCGACGTCATCGCCGCCGACATCCGTGACGCGCCCGCCGTGCGCGAGGCGGTCGATGGCGCCGACGCGGTGCACCACAACGTCGCCCAAGTGCCCCTCGCCCGCGACCCGACGCTGCTGCGCTCGGTCAACGTCGACGGCACCACGACGCTGCTCGACGCCTGCCGTGACGCCGGGGTCGGCAAGGTGGTGCACACGTCGTCGAGCGCGGTGTTCGGCGTCCCGGCGAGGAACCCGGTGCTGCCGACGACCGTGCCGGCGCCCGCCGAGCCGTACGGCGCGGCCAAGCTCGCCGCCGAGTGGGCCTGCCTGCGGGCGGCGGCGGCCGGCCAGGACGTGACGATCGTCCGGCCGCGCACGATCCTCGGCCATGGCCGCCTCGGGATCTTCGGGATCCTGTTCGACTGGATCGCCGACGGCGCCGACCCGATCGTGCTCGGCGACGGCACCAACCGCTACCAGTTCGTCCACGCCGACGACCTCGCCACGGTGTGCCTGCTCGCCGCCGACCGCGTCGGGCCGGCCGTGCTCAACGTCGGCACCGACCGCTTCGGCACGATCCGCGAGGCGCTGGCCAACCTCTGCGACCACGCCGGCACGGGCTCCACCGTCCGCTCGTTGCCGGCCCGTCCGACGGCGCTGGCGATGCGGGCCAGCGCGGCGCTCCACCTCACGCCGTTCGCGCCGTATCACTGGTTGATGTACCGCCGCTCGATGTGGTTCGACATCGAGCACCTCCGCGACGCCCTCGGCTGGACGCCGCGGTGGTCGAACGACGAGATGCTCGCCGAGAGCTACGACTGGTTCCTCGCCCATCGCGACGATCCGGGCGGGTCCTCGCTCCATCGCCGCACCGCCCGGGCCGGCGCGCTCGGGGCGCTGAAACGGCTGACCGGGCTGTTGCCGCGAGCCGGTTGATGCGCCAGCGCACGGCGGGCGCGGTCGCCGCCCTCGCCCTCCTCGCCTACTTCCCGGCGCTGCTGTCGTCGCCGGACCGGCTCCCCGCCGACACCAAGCTCTACCTCTACCTGAACCCGGGACGGCTGATCGCCGACGCTCCGTGGACGTTCGACGCCCGCCAGTTCGCCGGCTGGGTGCCCCACCAGGTGATCGCCTACCTGTGGCCGCAAGGGCCGTGGTTCTGGCTCGGGGCGACGGTCGGCCTGCCCGACTGGGTCGTCCACCGGCTTTGGCTCGGCACCTTGTTCGTCGCCGCCGGCACCGGCGTGCTGTGGCTCGGCCGGCGCCTCGGGCTCGGCCTGCTCGCCGCGTTCGCCGCCGCGCTGGTGTATCAGCTCTCGCCGTACATCCTCCCCTACGTCTCACGAACATCGGCGATGCTGCTGCCGTGGGCCGGGCTCGGCTGGATCGTCGGGCTCACCGCCGCCGCGGCCACCCGGACCCGCTGGCGCCACGCCGCCCTGGTTGCACTTGGAGTCGCCACCGTCGGCGCCGTCAACGCCACCGCGCTCATGATGATCGCGCCCGCTCCGGTGCTGTGGCTGCTCAGCGCGGCGATCGGGCGGCTGGTGACGTGGCGGCGGGCGCTGAGCACGGCGCTGCGCATCGGCGCCCTCTCGCTCGGGGTGTCGCTGTGGTGGATCGTCGCCGTGTCGATTCAAGGCCGCCTCGGCGCGCCCGTCCTGTCCTACAGCGAGTCGCTGGGCTCGGTGAGCTTCACGTCGACCTCGACCGAGGTCTGGCGCAACCTCGGGTACTGGCTGACGTACGTCCGCGACGCGTTCTCCGCCACCACCAGCGCGGGCCTCGACTACATGTCGTCCGGTCGGCTCGTCGTCACAGGATTCGCGCTGCTGCTCATCGGTGTGACCGGGCTCGTCGTCACCCGCTGGGTCCACCGCCGCTTCGCCGTGCTGCTGGTAACGGTCGGCGTGGTGCTGGGTGTCGGGGTGCACCCGATCGACGATCCGTCGCCGCTGATGCGCCTGCTGCGCGGCGACGGCGAGTCCGGCGCCGCCCTCGCGTTGCGCTCGTCCACGCGCGCCGTCCCGATGCTCGTGCTCGGCGTCGCCCTCGGCGCCGGGGCGCTCGTCGACGCCGCCGCCAACTTTCCGGCCACACGGACAGTTTCCGTCCGTCTCACCGGAAAGTTGGGGAAGGCGTGGGTGTCGATCCTGCTCGCCGCCTGCGTTGCCGTGCTGGCGATCCTCAACCTGCCCTCGCTCACCGGACACCGCCTCGTCGACCCGGCGATCGACCACGACGAGCAGCCGCCGGCGGCCTGGCGCGAGGCCGCGGCCGCGCTCGATGCGGGTGACACGAGCGCCCGCGTCCTGCAGCTGCCGGGCCAGGAGTTCGGCGCCTTCCGCTGGGGCTACACCGTCGATCCGCCGCTGCCGGGGATGACCGACAAGCCGCTCGTCACCCGGGACCTGCTCCCGCTCGGCAGTGCCCCGGCGATGGACCTGCTGTACGCGCTCGACGACCGCTTCCAGACCGGCACCGCCGAGCCGGCGGAGATCGCCCCCGTCGCCCGCCTGCTCGGCGCCGACACGATCTGGGTGACCGGCGACGCCGCCTTCGAGCGCTTCCGCACTCCCCGTCCCGAGCTCGTCGCCGACATGTTCGCCGCCGGCGTCCCGGGCGCTGGCACGCCAAGGAGCCTCGGCACGGCGGTGCCCAACGCGCCCGACGCGCCGGACGTCGATGAGCAGTCGGTTTCCGACCCCCGCGTCGGCCAGCCCGTCGCCCCCGTCGAGCTGGTCCCGATCGCCGACCCCACGCCGGTGGTTCGGGCGAAGGAAGATGTCGTGCTCGTCGCCGGCAGCGGCGACGGCCTGGTCGACGCCGCCGGGGCGGGGCTGATCGACGGCCACGAGCTGGTCCGCTACACCGGCTCGCTGCGCGGCGACGAGCTGAAGCAGGCGGCGAGCGCGGCGAGCGAGATCATCGTCACCGACTCCAACCGCGACCGGGCCCACCAGTGGCGCGGCTCGCAGGACGTCACCGGGTTCACCGAGGACGGGGACCCCACCACGCCGGACCTGCTGCGACGGGACCCCGCCGATCAGCGCCTGCCGGTGTTCGGCGACGCCGGCGCGCCGCAGACCGTCGCCGTCCAGGTCGGCCCTGTCCAGGCCCGCGCCAGCGCCTACGGTGAGTCGTTCGCCTACCGCCCCGAGGACCGGGCGTTCATGGCGATCGACGGCGATCCGGCCACGGCGTGGCGGGTGGCCGACCGCGCCGATCCGATCGGCGAGCGCATCCAGCTCGACGTGTCCAAACCGATCGACCACCTCACCCTGACCCAGGGGCCAGGCGCCGCGGCGGTGCGCCACATCGGCCGGGTGACACTCGCCGTCGAGGGGCGACGGCCGTTCGACGTGGACCTCGGCGACGACTCGCTCGGCCGCGGCGAGCGCGTCGACATCCCGCCGACCACCGGCCCGTCGACGATCACGATCACGATCCGCTCGGTCGTCGTGCCCGACCCGACCATCGGCCCCGCGCTCGCGGCCGTCGGCTTCGCCGAGGTCGATGCCGGCCTCGGCCCGACCGTCGAGGTCGTGCGCCCGCCCAGCGACGCGCGCACCGCCGTCGACGCCGCGCCGTCGACACCGGTCTCCTACGTCTTGACCCGCCTGCGGACCCAGGCCACCGACCGCTGGCGCTCCGACCCGGAGCCGGAGTTGGTCCGTGAGCTCGATCTCCCGGCGCGGCGGACGTTCGAGCCGCAGGTCACGGTGCGCCTCGACCAGCGTTCCAAAGACGACGTGCTCGCCCGGCTGCTCGGCATCAGCGGCCCGCAGGCCGACCGCCGCCTCACAGGCGCGGCAACCGCCGCCGGTTGGGCGCTCGCCGACGGCGATCCGGCGTCGTCGTGGCAGACGCCGTTCAGCGGTGCCGTCGGCTCGACGGTGACGTTCACCACCACGGCTCCCACGTCAGCGTTCACGATCCGCCAACCCGGCGGCGACCACTCCCCCATCACGTCGATCAGCCTCACCGCCGGCGACACCAAGATCGAGGCGACCGTGCCGCCAGCCGACGAGTCCGGCGCGAGCACGGTGTCACTGGACCAGCCGCTCCCGGCCGGCCCCGTGCGGCTGACGATCACCGCGGTCGAGCCGCGCACGGTGCTCGACCGCCGCTTCGGCGAGCCGGTGACGCTGCCGGCGGCGATCTCCGAGCTGTCGACGGACCAGCCAACCACGGCGCCGCCAACCTTCGACTCCGGCTGCCGCGACGACCTCGTCACGATCGACGGACACCCCCTGACGCTGCGGGTCCAGGGCACCGTCGCCTCCCTCCTCGCCGGCGACCCGGTGGCCGCCGTGCCGTGCACCGGCGCCACGATCGACCTCGCCGCCGGCACCCACCGGCTGGCGACCGCCAAGGGCCTCGACACCGGACTCGACGTCGATCGCGTTGTGCTCGCCGCGCCGGACCACCCCGGCACCACCGCAGCCGGCACCCCCGGCCCACGTGCCACGGTCACCTCCCGTAGCCGGCTCAGCCGCACCGTCACCGTCGAGGACTGCCCGAAGGGCTGCTGGCTCGTGCTCGGCGAGGGGCTCGCCGACTCGTGGTCGGCCTCCACCGACGCCGGCAGCCTGGGGAAGCCGCAGCTCGTCGACGGCGGCTTCAACGGCTGGTGGATCCCGCCGTCGGCGGGGCCGGTGGCCGTCTCCGTGCACTGGACGGCGCAGGCGCCCCAGACGATCGCTCTCGTGCTCAGCGCCCTCGCCGTGCTCGCCTGCCTCGTCCTCATGCTCCTCGATCGCCGCCCGGCAACCGTGCCGGCGATGCGGCCACCCCGGTTCGCCACCGGCGAGCGAGCGGTCCCGCCGCGCCGCCGCTGGATCGCCGCCGCCGTATGGGTGCTCGCCGCGGTGCTGCTCGTCGGTCCTGGCTGGGGCCTCGTCGCCGCGGTCGCCGCCGGGGTGATCGTCGTCGCCATCGGCCGGCCCCGACTCGCCGGCGCCGTCACGCTCGCGATCCTCGCCGTGATGGGCGTCGTCGTCGTCTGGGTGATGCGCACCGAGCACCCGTACCCGAACGCCGGCTGGCCGGTGCGCTTCGAGTGGCTGCACGGCCTCGGCCTGTTCGCCGCCGTGTCGCTGGGGATCAGCGCGTTCAGCGGCTCGGGCAGTCGACCGGGTTCCGAGCAAACAGGACGTAGGTGCTGTTGACCCAGCGGTGGACGAGGTCGAAACGAGCGGCGAGGCGATCATCGCCGCTGACGATCGAGCTGTCGATCGTGCCATCGCGCACCAGGTGGCGGGCGACGGCGGCGTCGCCTTCGATCGCCTGCGCGACCTCGGTCTGACGCGCCGGCGACACCTTCGAGACGTCGACGGTGAGCCGGCCGCTGGTGACGCCGTCGATGATCGCCTGCTCCTCGGCGCGCGCCGCGTCCTCGTCGCCGGGCGAAAGGGCGCTGGCCTCGGCCACGACGCAGTCGGACTCACCGTCCTCGAGCGCCGGCCACCCCTGCATCTGATAGATCGTCGTGCGCTCCGTGCCGTCGGCGCGCCGCCCGTCGCCGAGCTGGCGGACCATGCCCGGATCGGTGACCCGGAACTCGATGCCGAGCTCCTGCAGCCGCATCATCACCGTGCTGCTGTACGGCTCGAAGACGTTGACGTGGTTGCTGGTGTCGAAGACGACCGGTGCGCTCGAACGAAGGCTGTCGAGCTGGCGCATGATCCGGCGGAGGGCGGGCATGGCCGAGTAGTCGGCGACCGGCCCCTGCTGCTGAGCGAAGTACGGCATGGCGGCGACCGCAAGGATCGCCGTGAGCGCCAACGGGACGGCGTTCGCCAAGGCGCCGAGCCGCCGCCGCCAGCGGGTCGTGATCAGCTCGACCAACGCCCACACGACGACGACGTTGACGAATGTGCCGAACGTCCACATCCACCGCACGTGGTGCTGGGCGAAGAGCAGTCCGACCGTCACGAGCGACAGGGTCACGGGAGCAGCGACCACCCCACCCGCTGCGAGCCAGCAGGCCGCTGACACTACGTGACGCCCGGCTCGGCGGGTGGCGATCGCGAGCACGACCAGCACGACGATCAGCGCCACGAGGATCAGCGCGGCCGGAACTCCGCCGAGCAGCGGCTGGGTCACCTCGACGTACGGCCCACCGGGGCCCTGGCTGGTCCCCGACGGCGGGATCAGCGTCGAGAACCCGGAGCGCAACCGCCACACCGGCTCGGCCAGGATGACGGCGCTGAACCTGGTCGCAAGTCGTGCACCGAGCTTCACCGACCCACCCGACGAGTTCGTGAGCAGCCTGGCGAGATTCCCCTCGCCGGCGCCGAACAACTGCTCCCACAGCGGCTGGGCCCAGCACACCAGGACGACCACGACCGTCGACAGCGCCGTGCGAGAGCGGAGCGGGCGGCGCCATTGCCCCCAACCCACCGGCCAGTGGGTGGCAGCCGCGATCACCAGCGCCACCGCGGTGATCGCGCCCAGCACGTAGACGTAGCTGATGTGGGTCTGCACGAGCAGCGATGCCACGGCTGCGGCCCACGGCAGCCATCTCGCCTCAGCCATCGCCAGCCCGATCATCAACACGAGGTAGAGCAGGAACGGGAGCAGCAGGGCGTGGGCCTGCCAGATGTCGATCAGCAGCTCGCCGCCCATGATCCAGGTGAGCGCGGCGACGGCCAGGAGCACCCAACGCTGCATCGCCCACCCGCCGATCGCCCGCGACGCCCCGGCGATGCCGACGACGACCACCGCGTTGAGCAGGCCGACGCCGATCGCCGCCGCTGACGAGAACGGCAGCAGTCGCGACGTCGGGGCGATCAGGTCGTCGTACATCGCGCCGGGGTTGTTCATGTTCACCCCGACCTGCTGTGACGCCGAGGTCCACGAGCCGAGCAGTGGGTGGTGCGACGTGAGCACGTCCCGAGCCCGCAGGTACAACAGCGCGGAGTCCCCGATCGGGAACCACTGGTCGTGCACCGCCCGGATCACGGCGACGGCGATCGGCGCGATCACGACCGCGACGAGCGCGTACCGGACCGCCCGTGGAGGTTCGTCGCGGGCACGGCGATCGACGGCCTCGTCCTTCGCCGCCTGCGGCTCGTCGTGGTCGAGGTCGGCGTCGACGGACGTCATCTCACCTCGACGGCGGTCCGGTCGGTGCGGGTGTGGACGGGGACCGTGATGCCCTTCATGGCGATGGCCGACGATTGGCTGAAGCCGGAGAACAGCACCACGAACCCGGTGAAGGCGGCGAGGAACAGCACCGCCAGCACGATGCATGGCACGAGCACCGCGGCGGTGAGTGGATGCCCCAACACCCCGACGGCCAGCAGCACGAGGAACGTCACCAGCCCGGCGAACGTCGCCGCCGCCAGGACGAACATGCGCACGGCGATCGCCTCGGAAAACGGCAGCAGCATCCGCATGCCGTGGGCGACGAGGGCATAGCGGTTCATCCGCGAGGTCCCGGCGTAGCGCCGCCCGCGGGCGCACGGGACGGACGACGTCGGTCGGCGCAGGGCGAGCAGCGTCGCCGAGTAGCACAGGTCGAAGCTCGGATGGTCGATCGTGGCCGCCAGCGAGGAGCCGCGCTGGGCGGCGAAGTTGCCGGAGAGGATCGTGCGTCCGGTGAGAACACGGAAGATCAGGCGAAAGCACACGTACATCGCCCGGAACCCGAGCGGCTCGCGGCGCTTGGTGCGCTGGGCGAGGACCAGCGTGTTGCCCGAGGAGCGCAGCTCGGCGACCAGGCGAGGCAGGTCGCTCGGCTGGTCCTCGCCGTCGGCGTCCATCGTCACGACGACGTCGTCGGGCTGGACGTCGGGGGCGATGTAGCGGAGCCCGTACACGATGGCCCGCTGGTGCCCGAGGCTGAACGGCGGCGTCAGCACGGTCACGTCCGGGCGGACGGCGAGCTGACCGACCTCGTGGTCCATGCCGGCGGAGTCGTCGACGACGACGAAGCGCACCTGGTCGCCGAGCCGCTCGGCGCGGCACGCCGCAGCGACTTCGCCGTGCAACTGGAGGTACGACTCGGTATCGCGGAGCATCGGGCTGACGACCCACAGCTGCGGGGACGCCGCCCCGCCCGCCGTGGTCACGGTTCCGGCGTGGCCAGCGCCACGACCGAGGTCCCGAACGGCCAGACCCGCCGGGTCGCGGTGGTCGCTCGCGCCACGCCGTACCCGATCGCGTCGAGCGCGGTGGGGAGCTCGGGGAAGTCGACCTGCGCCCGCGGGCGGCGGCGCAGCCGGCGGGCGAGGAGCAGCGGGAACAGCTCCGGGAAGAGGTACGTGACCGACCGCACCGTGAAGCCCGCCGCGGCGAGGTCGTCGCGCAACCGGCGGCGGGAGTAGCGGCGTACGTGCCCGAGCTCCTCGTCCCACGACGAGAACGCCCACTGCATCGCCGGAACCGTGATCGCCAGTGCGCTGCCCGGCGCCATGCGCGCCCGCAGCCCGGTCAGGGCGGCGTGGTCGTCGGCGATGTGCTCGAGCACATCTAGGATGGCGACCAACGTCCCGGCGACGATCGGCTCGTCGGCGCCGACCTCGCGGTCGACGCCGAACCGGGCCAGCAGCTCGGCTCGGAGCACGGCCGAAGGCTCGGTGAACGCGTACCCCACGCTCGGCCGCTCGACCGTGAGCCACTCGCCGAGCAACCCGGCGCCGGCGCCGAAGTCGACGATGCGGTCGAGCCCAAGGCGGTCGGCGTCCGCGGCGACGAGGCCGAAGCGGATGCGGTGCCAGTAGGTCGCCTGCGCCGCCCGTCGCGATTCGAGCTGCTGGCGCTCGAGCGGCGTCACCTCGGCCACGGCCATCGCCCGGCGAGCGTAGTGGCGCCCGTCCCCGGGCCAGTGGCACGCTCGACGCGGCTCACAGGGCGTTCGGGTCGTCGTCGGCCGGGGGCGGGGCGATGAACACGGCCATCGGCTGGCCGATGGCGATCAGCGTCGCCAGGTCGGCGAGGTCGGCGGAGCTGAGGCGGGTGTCGACCGAGATGCCGAACAGGTTGGTGTCGACGAGCGGCACCAGCTCGGCGAGGCCTTCGGCGCGCAGCCGGCTGACGAGGGCCTCACGGACGCGCACGTACTCGACCTTCTCGGCCACCGTGCGCGGGTCGTACGAAGCGACCTGCACGGCGCCGGGCACGCCCCGCCAGCGCTCGATGTAGCTGCCGGTGGCGAGGTGGATCTGGGCCACGGCGTCCGATCGCGGGCGGGCTCGGTGGGGGGTGACCTGGACCCGGAAGTACTCGTCGGCGCCGACGTCGAGGCCACGGCCCTCCAACTCGTCGAGCAGGCCGAAGCCGGGGCTGCCGATGTCGGCGGCGTCGCTCCACCGCACCAGGTAGCGGCCGTCCTTGCCGGTGGCCGCGCCGGTCCCGGCGACGACGGCGTCGTAAGTCGGCCCGGCCAGCGCGCCGACGGCCCGGCTGAGGCGCTCCTCGGGGTGGTGGGCGTCGGCGAAGGCGACTGTCGAGGCGGCCGTGGCGAGCACGGCGACGGCCGCGGCGGCCACGGTCACCGGGCGGCGCAGATCGACCGCGTGACGGCGACGCCCGCGCCACACCTCCAGCGCCGTCCACAGGATCGCCCCGAGGGCGAGCATCGTTGTGCCCCACGCCCAGAGCGTCAGGTAGTACCACGGCCGCCCGAAGATGCGCGCCGTCGAGAGCATCCCCAGCCCGATCGCGACGCCGACGACAACGTGCATCGCCCTGAGCGACCGCGGCGCCCGCGGCCCGAGCCGCACCGAGACGACGGCGGCGGCCACCCACAGGGCGAGCACGATCGCCCCGCGCCACGACGAGGCGTCGTCGACGAACTGGCCGGTGCCTGTGACGTGGCGGGTGACGAGGGCGGTGGCGTCGAGGTGGCGGAGCATGTTCGCGATGCCATCGGCCAGGCCGATCGCCGGCTCCGGTGGCGAGCCGAAGTGATCGATCAGCGCGCGCATGTTGCCGGGTGAGTTGCGGATCTGATCGGCGATCGGCGGCAGCCATAGCACGATGCCGGTGCCGACGCTCCACGCGATCGCCCGCCACCACCGCCGCAGCGCGGACGCGCCGAGGCCGAGCACGACCATCCCCACGCCGAGGGCGAGGTACGGCACGTGGGTCTGGGCGCAGAACGTGGCGGCGACGACGAGGGGGACCAGGGCGACGTCGTCGCCGGCGAGCACCGCCCATGTCGCCAGCAGCACAAGCACCCACGCCACCACCGGGAGGTACGGGTTCCACGGCTGGGTCAGGGTGTCCTGGCCATAGCCGCGCAGGACGAGGGCGAACAGGGCGGCTCCGGCGGCCAGTCCGACCCACCCGAGGCGACGCACGGCCAGCCACAGCCCGGTGCCGATGGCAGCGAGGTGGATGAGGACCGTGCCGACCTCCAGCGACCACGACGACGACCCGAGCGCCCGGTAGGTCGGGGCGAGGAGGTAGAAGCTGAGCGGTCCGGGGTGGCTGCCCTGGCTGGGGTACGTGCCGATCCGCCCAGGCAGGCCGATCAGCGTCGTGTGCCGGCCGAACACGTCGCGCACGCGCAGCTCGGTCATCGCCAGGTCGAGCACGGGGTGCCACGGCCGCCCGTGGAGGACGGCGAGGGCCACGATCATCGGCAGCCCCACCACGAGCGTGAAGCCGATGATCACCCACGCTGGCGGCCGCGCCGGCCAGCCACGACGAGCTCCGTCCGCCGGTGGCGCGGTCGGCGCCGCCTGGGTCTCGATCACGAAGCGCAGATCGTACCGGCCGGGCTCCGGACGGCCCGGCACCGTCCACGATCTGGGCGGGATTCGTCCCAACCGGCCTTCTGGGCGGGATCCTTCCCGGAAACCGGGACGATCCCCGCCCAGATCGGCGTGCGTCGGGGTCACGGGGCGGTGGCCGAGCCACGGATAGCGTCGCGGCCATCGTGGAGCCGTTGATCGACGAGCGCGCCGGCCCGCCAGTCGAGTCCCGTCCCGCCGCCGAGGCCGGCCCACACAACGGCGTCCACGACGACCCGACGGCGTTCGTGCTCGGTGGGTCGGGCGGCCTGCGCCGCCGGGAGGCCGGCGCCGTCGGCACGTGGCTCGGCCTGGCGATCGTCGTCGTGCTGGTGGCGATCCCTCTGCGCGGCCTGTACCGGTTCACCGGCGGGACGATGGAAGAGGGCTTCATGCTCTACTTCCCCGAGCGCATCGCCCGCGGCGACGTCCCGAACGTCGACTTCCTCCACCTCTACGGGCCTGGCTCGTTGCAGGTGCTCACCGGGTGGTACGGCATCTTCGGCCACAGCCTCGCCGCCGAGCGCACGTTCGGCCTGCTCCAGCACGTCGGCATCCTGCTCGGTCTGTTCACGCTGGCCCGGGCGTGGGGGCGGGCGGCGGCCACGGCGGTTGCCGCGCTCGCCGTGTTCTACGTGCTCACGCCGATCGCCCTCACCGCGATGGCGTGGAACGGCGGCCTCGCGCTGATGCTTTGGAGCACGGTGTTCGCCGTCCGCGGCGTCTACAGCCCCGACCCCGGGCGCCGGCGCCTCGCCTGGATCGGGGCCGGTCTGCTCGCCGGTCTCGCCCTCACCTACCGGCCCGACTTGATCATCGCCGCCGCCCTCGTCCTCGGCTGGCTGCTGTGGAAGCACCGGGCCAGCCGCGCGCCGGTGCTGCTCGCCGCCGTCGTCGGCCTCACGCCGATGTGGGTGCAGCTCGGGATGGCCGGGCCGGCGGCGTCGTTCCGGGGGATGCTCGTCGACCCGGTGTTCCACCTGCGCGCCGGGCGGGAGCTGCCACGGCCGCCGTCGTGGGGCCACCTCGACGGCGCGCTCCAGGCCGTCGCCGAGGAGATCCCGCCGTGGTGGAAGCTCCCCCACCTCACCGCGTCGCAAACGCTGTTCATCTGGTTCTTCCTGATGATCGCCGGAGCGGTCGGGCTGCTCGTACTGGCGATCGTGCTGCGTCGCGGGACCGCGTCCCCGTCAGGTCGATCGACGGCGCTGCTGGCGGTCGGGCTGCTCAGTGCCGGCATCCTGCCCCAAGGACTCCAGCGCCCGGACTCGGCGCACCTGCTGTGGGTCACGTGCGTGCCGTTCCCCTTCCTGATCCCGGCGACGATCGAGGTCGTCCGGCGGTGGCGGCCGAGGGTCACGCTGCGGCGGGCGGTCACGCTCGGCGGGACAGTCGCCGTCGCCCTCACGTTCTGCTTCACGGCGATGTTCACGTTCCGCTACTACCTGCTGCACACCCGTGTCGGGTTGGGCCAGGTGCCGTCCGCCTTCAAGGTGCAACGCGACGGGCGCTACTTCTATCTGGGCGACTTCCGGGCCTACGAAGGCGTGCAGGCCGCCGTCGACGAGCTGGGCAGGCTGGCCCAGCCCGGTGACCGCGTCCTCGTCGGGCCGTCCGACCTGCGCCGCACCTGGTACAGCGACGTGTTCATCTACTGGCTGTTCCCCGAGCTGGAACCGGCGACCTACTTCATCGAGATGGACCCCGGCCTCGCCAACGAGCCCGGCTCCCGCCTGGCGGGGGACGTGGCGTCGGCCGACTTCGTGATCCTCACCGGCCTCTGGAATGGCTGGATGGAGCCGAACACGTCCGTTGACTTTGGCTCCGACGCCCCCAACCAGGTCCTTCGCGACCACTTCTGCGAGGTCGGCGACTACACCGGCGGCCAAGCCGTCCTCTACCGCCGCTGCCGTTAGCTCGGGTTCGGCTCGCAGGCAAGCTGCTCGCCTCACCTCCGAGCTCGCCGCCGCCGCTCCGCAGCGGCGCTCGCCCACCTTGCGTTGCGGGGATGGGTCAGCCGTAGGAGATGTCGAGCAGCGGGCGGTCGGCGATCACGCCGTCGGCTTCGAGGCGGGCGACCTCGTCGTCACTCAGCCCGCCGACGGTGGTGAGCACCTCGCGGTTGTCGGCGCCGAAGTACGGGGCGTGCTTGGTGATCGACGGGTTGGCCTCGACCAGCCGCCACGGCACCCCGCTCTTGCGGTACGGGTGCATCTTCTCGTTCGGGATGCGCACCCAGTAGCCGCGGGCGAACAGGTGCGGGTCGTCCTTGATCGTGCGCATGTCGAGCACCCGCCCGGCCGCCACCCCGACGTCCTGCAGGACGTCGACGGCGACGCACCCTTCGAGCGGCGCCGCCCACGCCGTGATCGCGGCGTCGAGCTCGTCGTGGCGCGCTCGCCGCTCGTCGAGCCCGAGCCCGGCGATGTCCGGACGACCGATCACCTCGGCGCACGCCGCCCACTCGGCGTCGTCGGTGCAGCTGAGCACGATCCACTGATCCTCGCCGCGCACCTGGTAGCAGCCCTGTGGGGCCCAGCGCGGGTGGCGATTGCCGCTCGCCGGCGGTGACTCGCCGGTGCGCGCCAGGGTGGCGAAGGCGGCGCCGGCCATCGTCACCGAGACCTCGAGCTGGGCGAGGTCGACCCGCGCTCCCTGCCCGCGGCGCCGCTTGCGGATCATGCCGAGGGCGATCGCGCCGGCGGCGGCGAGCCCGGCCACCGGGTCGCCGTACGAGATCCCGCACTTCTGAGGCGTGTCGGGCTCGTATCCCGACAGCGACATCAGGCCCGACATCATCTCGATGATCGGGCCATAGCCGACGTTGTCGCGGTCGGCACCGGTCTTGCCGAAGCCGGCCATGCTGACGAGGATCAGCGTCGGGTTGGCGCCGAACAGGACGCCGTCGGTGAGCCCGAGGTTGTCCATCACGTCGGCCCGGTAGTTCTCGATGACGACGTCGCTGTTGGCGACCAGCTTGAGGAACGCCTCGCGCCCGGCCTCCATCGCCAGGTCGAGGGTCACCGACTTCTTGTCGTGGTTGTACTCGGCGAAGTAGAAGGCCGAGTTCCACGGATCGTCGACGGCGTCGGTGCGCGGGAACAGCGTGCGGATGTTGTCCCAGGCCCGGGGCGACTCGATCTTGATCACCTCGGCGCCCATCTCGGCGAGCATCCGCGTGGCGTAGGGGCCGGCCCACATCATCGTCAGATCGAGCACCCGCACACCCTCCAGCGGCCGGCGTTTCATGAGGACACCCCGACGCTCGGCGCCACCGGCCACGACGCCAGCACGTCGTCGACGGTCGTCTCCGTCACCGGGCCCTTCGCCGACCAGCCCAGCCCGGGGAACGGTCGACCTGGCATGCGGACGCCATCGACGTCGTCGAACAGGCCGCGCTCGACGAGCGGCGGATGGGTGGCGAGCTCGCCCGGCGTGCGCACGGCACCGATTGGCAGCTTGTTCGGCGGCCCGAGGGCCACCAGCTCGTCCTTCGTCCGCTCCATCATGAACACCAGCACGTAGGCCATCAGCTCGTCCTTGAGGTCAGAGATCCGCAGCACCGCGTCGAGGAACCGTTCCTCGCCCTCCAGCCCGAGCTGGCGCAGCAGCGCCGGGACCTGGCGACCGAGGGCGCAGACGCCGGCCCAGCCGTCGGCGGCCTGGTACACCCCCCACTCGGCGCGCGGCGTGTTGCCGCTGCGCTCGACCAGCAGTCCCTCGTACTCCCACGCCGCGGCACAGAACTCGAGCATCGAGGCGGCGCACTCCTGCATTGAGATGTCGAGCAGCTCGCCCTCGTCGTGCACCATCGCCCCGAACAGCGCACACGTAGTGGCGGCGAAGGCATGGAGGCCGCCGAGCATGAACGCCTGCTCACCGCCCGTCTGCAGCGGCGAACGCTCGCGCTCGCCGGTGAGCGCCATGATCCCGCCATTGGCGAAGGCGACGATGTTGGTGGCCTTGTGCGCGGCGTGGGGGCCGTCGAGCCCGAACGGCGTGATCGCCGTGACCACGAGACGCGGGTGGCGCGTCCAGATCTCCCGCGCCGTCGGTTCGGTGGGTCGCGATGGTGCCCGCCCGTCGACGACCACCTCCGCCGCGGCGAGCAGCCGGTCGAGGTCGTCGTCGCTCGGCGCGGCGATCCTCCGCTTGCCCTGCGACACGTAGGTGTCCTCGTCGGCGGTCAGGCCGGGATCGCCGACCTGCACGACGTCGGCGCCGTAGCCGGCGAGCAGGTGGGTGCAGAACCCAGCCGCCAGCCCTGCTAGCCCGCCGCCCAGCTCGACGACCCTGATCCCCTCCAGCGGTGCGGCGTCCTCGCTCATCGCTCGAACGTCGCCGTGAGCACGGCCCGCGCCACGGTGTGGCCGAACATCGAGAACCCGACGAAGGCCGGCGAGGAGTCGACCGTCGCGCCGGTCTTGTCGACGTCGAGGGCGTGGACGGCGAACACGTAGCGGTGCGGCCCGTGGCCCGGCGGTGGCCCGGCGCCGACATAGCCGAGCATGTTGGCGTCGTTGCGCGCCTGCTGCGCACCGTCCGGGACGCCGGACCCGTCGGGCGCGCCGGCGCCGGCGGCGAGCTCGGTGACGGTGGCAGGGATGTCGAACAGGACCCAGTGCCAGAACCCGCTGCCGGTCGGCGCATCAGGATCGAAGCAGGTCACGGCGTAGCTGCGCGTGTCGGCCGGCGCGCCCTCCCATCGGAGGTGCGGCGACGTGTCCGTGCCGCCCGGGACGCCGAACATGCCGCTGGCGTGGGCGGCGGCGAGCGGCTGGCTGTCGGTCACGTCGTCGCTGAGAAGCGTGAACGACGGGACCTTCGGCATGTAGTGGTACTGCAACGGCATGAGCTGATCGGCCATCGCGCCGACTGTAGGCGGACGCATCGCCGCGCACTGCGGGCGGGGGTGTGGGGGCAGAGGTCCTTGGGCCGGAGCCCCCACCAGCGGGTCGATCCGGCTTCGCCGGTCGACCCGCAGCAAGCTGGGCGCCGCCGCAGGCGGCTCATCGAACTCCGAGCAGACGGGCGCAGCCCGTCTGTGAGGACGACTCAGACCCAGGCGATGTAGTCGTCCATCTGCGGGCCGAGGGCGGTCTGGTACAGGGCGGTGATCGACCGCAGGTGGTCCTCCATCAGGTTTCGCGCCTTGGTCCGGTGCCCGCCGACGATCGCCTTGGCGATCGCGCTGTGGTCGTGCTCGATGGTGTTACGGGCGTCGCGGGGGTCGGCGTTGCTGGCGACGTGGTGGGTCACGACCTGGCCGATCGCCGTCAGCGAGAGCTGGAGCACCTTGTTGCGGGCGAGTGACCCGACGACCGTGTGGAACTCGCTGTGGCGCACGACGAACGCCTCGAGCGGCTCGTCGGTCAGGCCGTGCTGCGCGACGTACGGTTCCATCGCCGCCCGCACCAGCTGACGATCGGGGTTGCCGGCGGCGAGCTCGGCGATGATCCGCTCGCTGACGATCCACGCGTCGAACAGCTCGGCGTAGGTGGCCCCGACGAGGTGGTAGTAGAGCGTTGAGACCCGCCCCAGGTTGGCCGGGTCGACGGCCCCGACGATTGGACCGCCGCCCGGGCCGCGGCGGATCGAGATCAGCCCTTGCACCTCGAGCAGCCGCAGGCCCTCGCGAAGCGTCTCCCGGCTGACCCCGTACTGCTGGAGCATCGCCGTCTCCGGCGGCAGGTTGTCGCCCTCGCGCAACCGCTGCACCACGATGTCGTCGACGATGTCGCGGGCGACGCTCTCGGAGGTCTTCAGCGGGCGCAGCGAGGCGTTGGTGGCCCGGATCGGGAGGAACCCACGGCCGTCGACGCCTTGACGCTTCGTCACCGGCGAGGCCTACCGGGTCCCATCACCGCAGAACGCTACCGATGTCGCGGCACCCGCCGACGGACAGCTCATGATGAATAACATCTGGCGCCGTCGGGCGTCACAAGTCGGCAGCGGTCGACCTACGCTCCGAGGGGAGGAACGATGCTGGAGGAGAACGTCGATCCGGGCACGGTCGCACGCGACGTCGGGGCCTGCCAGGTCAAGAACTTCACCGTCTTCGCCGACCAGGAGGCCGGGCAGTACTGGTCGGAGGCGGAGACGCTGCGCGAGGAGTCGGCGGCGTTCTTCAACGCCCACGCCCAGGGCTATTGGGTGGTCACCCGGTTCGACGCGGTCCGGGACATGTACCAGAACGTCGACAAGTTCTCCAGCGAGTCGTTCACGGCGTGGGATCCGAACCCGCCGCACCGCTTCGTGCCGACGCAGATCGACCCACCGGACCACATCAAGTACCGCCAGTTGCTGAACCCCAAGTTCTCCCCCGGTGCCGTCGACCGCGCCGACGAGCCGTCACGGGAGATCGCCCGGCGGCTGATCGCCGAGGTCGCCCCGATCGGCCACAGCGACTTCGTCGCCGAGTTCGCGATCCGCTTTCCGACCGAGGTGTTCCTCACCTTCATCGGGCTGCCTACCCAGGACGCCGACTTCCTGGTGCCGTGGGTCGAGGACTTCTTCCTCGGGCTCAACGGCGCCGAGGACAAGATCCCCGGCATGGTCGCCGCCCTCGACAACATCCGCAGCTACTTCGTCGAGCTGTTGGCGGCGCGCCGAGCGAACCCTCTCGATCCGGAGACCGACCTCGTGTCGCACCTGCTCGCCTCGGCGGTCGACGGCAAGCCGCTCACTGACGACGTGCTGCTCGACATGTGCACCGTGCTCGTGCTCGCCGGCCTCGACACCACCCGCGGCCAGCTCGGCTACCTCTGGCAGTACCTGGCCGAGCACCCCGACGTGCGCCAGCAGATCCTCGACGACCCCTCGCTGATGGCGGCGTGCATCGAGGAGTCGTTGCGGATGCACTCGATCATCATCTCCGACGCGCGCAAGGCGACCCACGACTTCGACTTCTACGGGTGCCCGGTCAAGCAGGGCGACATGGTGATGGGCCTGGTGTCGGCGGCCAACACCGACCCGCGGCACTACGACCACCCCGACGTGTTCAAGCTCGACCGCAAGGGCGCCCACCACCTCGGCTTCGCCGGCGGCCCGCATCGCTGCCTCGGCGCCCACCTCGCCCGGCGGGAGATGCTGATCGCCGTCGAGGAGTGGCACAAGATGATCCCCCAGTACCGCATCGCCACCGATCAGCCGCTGCTCGAGCGCGGCGGCCAGCTGACCCTGCTCTCGCTCCCATTGGTGTGGGACACCGACACCTCAGGAGGCCCGACATGAGGCTCACCATCGACGCCAATCTGTGCAGCGGTCAGGGTCGCTGCTACACCCTGGCTCCCGACCTCCTCGACTACGACGACGAGGGGTTCGTGGTCCAGCGCGGCACGACCATCGACGTGCCAGCAGGCCAGGAGGCCTCCGCCCGGGAGGCGGCGATGAGCTGCCCCGAGGGAGCCATCACGACCGATGAGTGAGATGTCGCGCCGATCGGCCAGGTGGGCGAGCGCCGCTGCGGAGCGGCGGCGGTGAGCTCGGGAGGTGAGGCGAGCAGCTTGGCTGCGAGCCGAACCCGGAATGAGGTCACCCACGACGTCGAGCTCGCCCCAGTGCGGGCCGGGGAGGCCCTCGACTGGCCGCGCCTCGAGGCGTACCTCAGAGAGCACATCCCCGGGCTGGTGGGCCCTTTCAGCGTGCTCCAATTCCCGAACGGCTCGGCCAACCTGACGTACCTCGTGCAGATCGGCGAGCAGCAGCTCGTCGTACGCCGGCCACCGTTCGGCCGCCTCGCGCCCGGCGCCCACGACATGCGTCGCGAGTTCCGCGCCGTCGACGCCCTGTCGCGCCACTTCGACCGAGCCCCGCGGGCCTACCTGTTCTGCGACGACCACGATGTCATCGGCTCCGACTTCCTCGTCGTCGAGTACCGCCGCGGTGTCGTGGTGTGGGACCACGTGCCCGCCGAGATGGCCCACCACCCCGACGCCGCCCGACGAATCGGGTTCGCCGTTGTCGACGCGCTCGGCGATCTCCACCTGCTCGACCCCGTCGCCGTCGGGCTGGGCGACCTCGGCAGGCCCGACGGGTTCGTCGAGCGCCAGGTGTCCGGCTGGCGCAAGCGGTGGGAGCTCGTCGACACCGGGCGGGTGGCGCAGATGCCGATCGTCGGCGAGCGACTGGCGGCGACGATGCCAGCCGTCGCCACGCGGGCGTCGGTGCTGCACAACGACTTCAAGGTCGACAACTGCCAGTTCGACCCGTCCGATCCCGACCGGGTGAAGAGCATCTTCGACTGGGACATGGCGACGCTGGGTGAGCCGCTGGTCGACCTCGGCACGCTGCTCAACTACTGGCCCGATCCATCCGACGTCGACGGCGCCCGGCCGCTGCACGTGCCCGGCCTGGAGGCGATGGGCCTCCCGCCGCGCGCCGAGATCGTCGCCCGCTACGCCGAGCGCACCGGCTTCGACACGTCCGCGGTGCCGTGGTTCGAGGCCTTCGCCACGTGGAAGACGTGCGTCGTGCTCGAACAGCTCTACCAGCGGTTCGTGCGCGGCGAGAGCACCGACCCGCGGATGGGCGAGCGGGGCAAGCCGGTGGCCCCACTGGCCGACCGGGCGGCGGCCCTGCTCGACCGGCTCTGACTCGTTTGTCATTTCCACTCGATGACCTCGCCGAGGTCGCCGTCCCACGCGGCGCGGTAGACGGGCAGCAGCCGCTCGACGTGGGCGAGCATCGCCTGGCGGGCGCCGGCGCCGTCGCCGGCGATCACGGCGGTAGCGATCGCGGCGTGGTCGTCGTCGATGAGCTCGCGCAGGTCAAAGGGGTCGATGCGCAGGATCACGTGGGTGCGGATGATGTCGCCGATCGCTCCGACGACCAGTGCCAACACCTGGTTGGCGGCGAGCTCGATCACCGAGAAGTGGAGGCCGTTGGAGTGCGCCTGGTAGGCGTCGAGGTCGCCGCCGTCGTCGAACGGCTGCAGGTGCGGGGCGAGCGTCCGGCCCACCAGCGCCCGATCGGGGTTGGCGGCGGCCAGCTCGGCTGCCACCGGCTCCAACATCCGCCACGCCCCCAGCAACTCGTCATACGTCGCGCCGGCGAGCTGGAAGTACAGCGTCATCGTCCGCGCCAGGTTCATCGACGACGCTCGGCCGACGACCGGTCCACCGCCGGGCCCGCGGCGGATCGTCACGATCCCCTGGGCCTCGAGCAGTCGCAGGGCCTCGCGTACGGACTCGCGGCTGACGCCGTACTGACCCACCATCTCGGCCTCCAGCGGGAGCCGGTCTCCGCACCTCAGCCCGAGCTCGACGATGTCACGGGCGACGGCGAAGGCGACCACCTCTGACGTCTTCCACACTGGGCGTGGCACGCCGGGCGCGAGCATCTCGGGTTCGCTCACGAGAGTGACAGTAGTTCATCATGAGGATCGGTTGACAAGTTTCATCATGAGGAAATACACTCGTGAGGTTGTCCAAGGGGGATCTCATGAGTTCATCGACCGACATCGATCTGCGCCGGCTCCACGACCGCCAGGAGATCGTCGACCTGCTGCTGCGCTACGCGTCCACGATCGACGCGAAGGACTACACGACCCTGCGCTCGTTGTTCACCGAGGACATCCACGCCAAGTACGGCGAGGAGGTCGTCGACGGCGCCGACAACCTGCTGCAGTGGATCGACGACATGACCAAGACGGCCACGTGGCAGCACCACATGCTGAACGTGTATCACGTCGACTTCGTCAGCGACACCGAGGCCACGACGCTCACCTACCACACGTCGCACCAGACGACGTCGGAGGCGCCCGGCAGGTGCCGCAAGATCGTCGCCCGCTACTACGACACGGTCCGCAAGGTCGACGGCCGATGGTTGATCGCCGACAAGTACATGCAGATCGGCTGGACCCAGGAGTTCACCGCCGACGCGTCCTAGGTGAGCCCTGAAGTAAGGCCGATCATCGCTGTGACGGTGGTCGCGAAGCATTGTTGGCGTGACGACAGGTGTGGGCTGGTGAGAGTTCCCGCGCAGCAGCGCGGAGTGCGCCCAGCCTTGGTGGTCGAGGTGCCCGCCGTTGGGAGACGCTGGCCCAGCGTCGCTACTCCTCGGGCTCCGTCAGGTGCTGGCGGCCGTCCATTGCCCGTCGGTGAAGGTGAGCCCGAGCGTCGCCAGGCGCGCCCAGTTGACGGCAGCGGCGCGGGTGGCGGCGTCGGTGGCGACGCGTTTGACGCCGCGGGTGCGGGCTCGTCGTGCGCCCCAGCCGGCGCGCACGAAGTGCGCGATCTTGCGCTCAACCTTGGGGCGGGTGGAGCGGTAGGCGTGCTGCCATTGCGGTGTCGCCTGGTTGGCTTTGGCCCGCTGAAGCAACACCTCCCGCCGGTGGATCTTGATCGACCTGCCCGCCGCCGATGTCGTGCAGTGCTCCCGCAACGGGCAGTTCGCGCACTGCTCACCGAAGTCGGCGCGACCGGAGCGGTCACGAGCGAAGCGGATCGTCACGGTCTGGCCGGCGGGGCAGCTCACGGTCCCGGTGTCGAGATCGATGCTGAAGTCGTCTTTGGTGTAGCGGCTGTCGCGGTTGGTCGCTGCTGGCACCTTGGCGATCACTTCGAAGCCGTCCTGTTCGAGATCGCACATCGTGTCGGGTCCGGCATAAGCGGAGTCGCCCATCACCGTCGGCTTGTCGTCGTCGTCGGCGTGATCGGCGAGCAGATCGTCGACCACCTCCGCGTCATGGGTGTTGGCGGGGGTGACCACCACGGTGTCGATCAGCTCGCTGTCGGGGTCGACCGACAGGTGCGCCTTGTAGCCATCGAAGCGACGGCTGCGGCTCTTGTGCCCGTGGCGGGCTTCGGGATCCACCGTGGAGATCACCCGGTCCCGGGCGACTTTGCGAACGATGCGGAACACGCCGTCGTCGCCTTGCTCGACGTCCTGGCCGGCGACGACCGCCAGCAGCTCGGCAGCCTCGCGAGCCGGACCGGCCAGCTCCTCGCCGTCGATCGCGCCCAACGCCCCGAGCGCGTCGCGGACCAACGCGTCGACCAGCTGCTGGCGGGCCTCAGCATCATCCCAATCGCACGGCGGTTTGCCCACCGAGGCGTAATCATCGTCGCGCCTCAGCACACCGCGCACCTCGGCGGCCAGCTGCAGGTAGTCGCGATCCAGGGCGCGCAACAGCTTGCGGATGGCCGAACGCAGCTGCGTCACCGTGTCCTGCGTGGACACTGCGTCATAGATCGGCGTCGAGTCCAACACCCGCACCCGGTTGCCCATCACCCCCGCCTCGCGTGCGGCAACCTTGGTGTCCTCCAAGAACCGCTTGTCCCTCCCAACGGTGCGCAAGCGATTGCGCTGACCCACCAGCGTCGTCGGATGGAACGCCACATAGCCGGCATCCACCCCAGCCGCCGCCTGCCATCGCAGATCGCACTCCAGACGGTCGACCGCCTCCTGATCCGACAAGCCCTCATAGGCCTGGAGCACCATCGTCGTGGCCAGCACCCGCGCTGGGATCGTCGGCCGGCCCCGCCGCGAGACCTTGTAGCAGTCGGCGAAGTAGTCACCCGGGAAGATCCGCTCGCCGTGATCAGCCAACAACCGGTACACACCCCTGAGCCGCTCGCCCAACAACTCGCGAGGGTTGTCGAACCGCTGCAACACCGACACCATGCCCAACGCCACGACCCAAGTCTGTTTTCGCGAGACTCCCCAGTGGTGGATGGTCACCCGACTACTTCAGGGCTCACCTAGGGTGGGCGGGACATGACGAGCACCGACATCACCGGCCTGCAGCCGATCACCGAGGGCCTGTTCACCTGGCCCAGCGAGACGCCGCAGCTGATCGCCAGCCGCTGCGACCACTGCGACACGGTCGCCTTTCCGGCCCAGTCGTCGTGCGCCCGCTGCCTGTCGACCGACACCAGCGAGTACCTCCTGGCGCGCCAGGGCACGCTGTGGACGTGGACGGTGCAGGGCTTCCGCCCGAAGTCGCCGCCCTACACCGGGCCGGTCGACTTCGAGCCGTACCCGGTCGGCTATGTCGAGCTGCCCGGCGAGGTCAAGGTGGAGACCCGCCTCGTCGACGTCA
This sequence comes from uncultured Acidimicrobiia bacterium, assembly GCA_963841465.1. Lineage (GTDB taxonomy): Bacteria > Actinomycetota > Acidimicrobiia > Acidimicrobiales > Ilumatobacteraceae > JALZMG01. Next base: position 402,838 of record CAWJCQ010000004.1, read on the forward strand.
CGCCGGACGAGCTGCATAAGCACGGCAAGCAGAGCAAGCAGAGCATCGGCATGCCGATGGAGCTGGTCATCGTCCCGTTCGAGCAGGAGTCCGGCGAGGCCGTGCTCACGTTCGCCTTCCGCCCAATCTCCGACACCCCCGAGGAGCCAACCCATGAGTGACGTCGCCATCGTCGGCATCGGGATGCATCCCTTCGGCCGCCATCCGATCACCGGCCGCGAGCAGGGGGCGATCGCCGCACGCCGGGCGATGGAGGACGCCGGCATCACGTGGACCGACGTCGAGTACGCCTTCGGCGGCTCGTCGGCGGCCGGCGCCGCCGACACCCTCGTGTCGGACCTCGGGCTCACCGGCGTGCCGTTCATCAACGTCGCCAACGGCTGCGCCACCGGCGGCAGCGCCCTCATCAGCGCCTACAACGCGCTGAAGTCAGGCGCCGCCGAGACGGTGATGGCGATCGGCTTCGACAAGCACCCGCGCGGGGCGTTCGACCCGCAGCCGTCGGACTACGGCATCGGCGACTGGTACGGCGAGACCGGGCTGATGCTGACGACGCAGTTCTTCGGGATGAAGATCCAGCGCTACATGCACGAGCACGGGATCTCTCGGGACGTGCTCGCCAAGGTCGCCGCCAAGGCCTTCCGCAACGGCGCCCTCAACCCCAACGCCTGGCGTCGCACGCCGATGTCGGAGGACCAGATCCTCGACGCCGCGATGATCGCCGACCCACTGACCCAGTACATGTTCTGCTCCCCCGCCGAAGGCGCGGTGGCGCTGGTGTTGACGACGGCGGAGAAGGCGCCGTCGTACCCGACGACGCCGGTGTACTTGCGTTCGGCGGTGCTGCGGTCGCGGCCGTTCGGGTCGTTCGAGGTGTTCAACCCGGCGCTCGCTGCTGATCGGGGGAAGTCGCCGTCCGTGGCCGCCGCCGCCGGAGCGTTCGAGATGGCCGGGATCGGCCCGTCGGAGATCGACGTCGTGCAGGTCCAGGACACCGAGTCGGGCGCCGAGGTGATGCACCTCGCTGAGTGCGGGTTCTGTGCCGACGGCGAGCAGGAGGACCTGATCCGCAGCGGGGCCACCGAGCTCGGCGGCTCGATGCCGGTCAACACCGACGGCGGTTGCCTCGCAAACGGCGAGCCGATCGGCGCGTCGGGCCTGCGCCAGGTCCACGAGTCGGTGCTCCAGCTGCGTGGGGCCGCCGGCGAGCGCCAGGTGCCCGGCGACCTGCAGACCGCCTTCACCCACGTCTACGGCGCCCCCGGCATCTCCTGCTGCACGGTGCTCTCGCGTCGAGGGCCGAGTCTTCTCCTCATTCCCTGGGACGCACGTGCGCGGTGCCGAGGACGCCGGTCGCGCCAGAGGCCTCGCTGACGATCGTCAGGTCGAGCTCGATCGTCCCGTCGTCGTTGACGCCAGTGACCGCGCCGTAGCAGACGACGGGCGTGCCGACGACCATCGGCGTGCGGAAGATCGTGTCGAGCCGGAGGATCGAGCACCCGGGCGCCCAGCGATGGATCATCGCCGCCAGCTGCCCCTGGCTCATGATGCCGGGGATCACCGCGCCCGGCAGCCCCTCGGCCCGCGCCGCGTCATGGTCGATGAAGCGCGGGAACTCCATCTGCGCCGCCCGCACGAAGCGCCGCACCGTCTCCATCGAGACGTCGGGGCGCTCCTCGGGCAGCTCGTCGCCGAGCTCGGTTCCACTCATGAGGCCTGCCGGATCGAGCGCCAGTCCACCGTGGCCACGAGCCGGTGGTCGGCGTCGTAGAAGCTCATTCGGTTGACGATGAAGATCATCGTTCCCGAGCGGCCGGTCTTGTCGTAGATGTCGCCGATCTGCACCGTGACGTGGAGCCGATCGCCGGCGCGCATCGGCCGGTGCCATTCGATCGACTTGCCGCCGTCGATGCCCCGGCCTGACCCGATGTCCGTGAAGTCGTCGGGCAGCATGCGGGCGGCGTTGACGTGCGTGGGGAACGAGGTCGACGCCTGGAAGTCGGGATGCTCGGGGTCGATGAAGCGGGGATCGGTCTCCCCGCACGCGACGGCCCACTCGAGGATGCGGTCGCCGTCGACCACGAGGTCGAGCTCCTGGAAGACCTTGCCGACCCACCGGTCGCGGATCGCGGCGAGATCTACGTCCGCCATGTCCGTGCCTCGAACGTCCCGGCTCGCAGCGCTGCGACGAGGTCGTCCATCGTCGTGATGTCGTCGGTGAACTCGGTCGCGGAGAGCCCGATCCTGCTCACGATGTGCGAGTCGCTGCCGCCGATACCGCGGTAGCCGTATCGGGCCGCCTCCTCGACCGAACGCTCGTCCTCGCCGGGGATGCTGCCTCCGTTGTAGATCTCGACCACCTCGACGCCGGGCACGGGATCCTTGGTCTCGTAGTGGCTGAACAGCCCGACGTTCTTGCGACCAGGGTGGCACGGGACGGCGAACCCGCCACATCGGTTGGCGACGTCGACGACGTCGACCAGCGGGTTGTCGAGGCGGGCGAAGTCGAAGGCATGGACGAGGTCGTCGTTGACGCCGAACACCAGGCAGTGGCCGTAGTCGGTCTCGACCTCGCTGGCTTTCAGGATGAGCAGCCCGTGCTCGTCCTCCAGCACCCGGTAGTCGCTCTCGTCGTCGAACTGGCGGTGCTCGGTCAGCACGATGCCGTCGAGCGGCAGCTCCTTGCGCCGGATCCATTGGCAGTAGTTGTCGACCTTGGCCCGGCCGTCGTCGGAGCGCACCGAGTGGGCGTGGAGATCGAGGATCATGCGGGTCGGAACCGCAGCACGGCGAACGCCTCGCCGTCGTCGCGTGGGGAGGTGGCATCCGGGGCGGCATAGTCGGCCACGACCGCCTGGCCGATGCGCAGGGCGCCCGGCTCGGCGCCCACGATGTTCGTCAGGACGTGCGGCCCTTCCTCCAGCTCGACGTAGGCGAGCACGTACGGGAGCTGAGCGTTGAACGGCGGGACGGTGTTCTGGTGGGTCACGGTGAATGTGTGGATCGTGCCGCGGCCGGAGGCCACGAAGTGCTCGATGGAGTCGGTGAGGCACCTCACGCACATCGCGCGCGGCTTGTGCTGCACCAGCCCGCACGTCGTGCAGCGCTGCAGCACGACCTCGCCGCGCCCGCACCCCTCCCACCAGCCGCGGGTCTCCCACGAGGCGTGCGGCAACGGGTGGGTCATCTCGGCCATCAGTCCACCCCCAGTACGAGGGTGGCCCCGCTGTGGGCGACGCCGAGCGTGCCGCCGGTGCCGTGCACGCAGGCCAGCCTGGCGCCCTCGACCTGCCGCGGCCCGCCTTCCCCGCGGAGCTGTCGGGTCGCCTCGATGACGAGGAAGATCCCACGCATGCCGGGATGGTTGGACGAGAGGCCGCCGCCATCCGGGTTGACCGGCAGCGCTCCGCCGAGGCGGATGCGCCCGTCGGTCACGAACGGGCCACCTTCGCCGATCTTGCAGAACCCAAGGTTCTCGAGCGTCGCCAGCACGGTGATCGTGAACGAGTCGTAGATCATGCACAGGTCGATGTCGTCGTGGTCGACGCCCGCCATCCCGAACGCCTTGGCACCCGATTGGGCGGCGGCGGTGGTCAGCAGGTCGGCCTGGCCGACCTCCTGGTGGGCGACGGACTCGCCGCAACCGAGCAGCAGCACCGGCGGCTTCGGCAGGTCACGGGCCCGGTCCGTCGACGTCACGACCACCGCACCGCCACCGTCGCTGATGATGCAGCAGTCGAGCAGGTGCAGTGGCTCGGAGATCATCCGGCTGGCCAGCACGTCGTCGACCGAGATCGGCTGGCGCATCTTGGCCGCCGGGTTGAGCGAGGCGTGATGGCGCATGGTGACGGCGATCTCGGCGAGCTGCTCGGACGTTGTACCGAAGCGCTGTCGGTGGAGCTGGGCGACGAGGGCGTAGCTGCCGACTGTGGTCATCCCGTACGGGCTCGTGAACGACGCCGCAGGATCGCGCCGCTCACCGCCCATGCCGGTGCCGATGGCCATCGCGTTGGAGGCAGCGGTGCTGCCGTACAGCACGAGCGCGACGTCGCACATCCCGGCGTGGATCGCCGCCGCGGCGTGGGACACGTGGGCGACGAACGACGAGCCGCCGATGTTGGTGCCGTCGAGGAACGACGGCTTGAGGTCGAGGTACTCGGCGAGGTCGACGATGCCCATCGCGCCCATCGACATGCTGGCGGCGAACAGGGCGTCAACGTCGCGGATCGTCAGCCCGGCGTCATTGAGCGCGCCCCTCGCCGACTCGGCCATGATCTGGAACTCAGTCTTGTCCGGCGCCCAGCGGGTCGGGTGCTCGTAGACGCCGGCGATGGCGATGGCCCCGGAGAACGTCATCGCGTGACCCCAGAGACCGCTTCGGCGACGACGGCAGCCAACTGCTCGGGTCGCTCGACGACGCCGCGCCGCCCGGCCCCGTCGAGGGTGACGACCCTCCCATGCCTGACTGCGGCGGCCAGCGCCTCGGCCGCGGCGGCGGCCTCCGGAGGCTCGTGCTCGCCGACGACCACGATGACGGGCACGGTGACCGCCCCGGCGATCGTCGCGCCGTCCCACCGGGCGAGGGCCTCGAGGTCGCCGACAGTGGCTCGCGGGTCGGTCTTCATCCACTCGCCGAAGGCCCGTTCGTAGAGCTCGCGGTGGGTGTCGGGCGCATAGCCGGTGGTGTCGAACTGGCGGCGGGCCCGGCCGGCGGTCACCTGGCGCACCTGCTCGATCGCCGCCGCGCCGGGGTCCGGCGTCAGCGAGGCACCACCGACGGCGACCACGGCGGCCGGCCACTCGGGCCAGGTCGCAGCGGCTTCGAGGGCGACCGCAGAGCCCATGCCGTCACCGAGCAGCACCGGTGACCGCACGTCGAGTCGGTCGGCCAGCTCCTTCGTGTGCGCGGCCATCGCGGCGATCGTGCCGAGGCTGTCGAGCCCGCCGGAGCGGCCGTGGCCGGGGAGGTCGAAGGCGATCGGACGGTGCCGATCGGCGAGCGCGTCGAGCACGCCGGTGAAGACGTGGCCGTTGCCGGCGACGTCGTGCAGGCACAGGATCGTGGCACCGTCGGACGATGCCGGGGGCACGCCGGGCAGCGTCGTCGGGCCCCGGTGGTGGACGAGCGTCGCCACCGACCCGACGGTGAAGTACTTCTCGGCCACCTGGAACGAACCGGTTCAGACGGCCACGCCGGCGGTTTGGCGGCGGGGCTCGGCGTGGTAGTCGGCGAGGTCGACGTGCGACGTGGCGGCGAACAGGTCGACGTTGCGGAACGGGTAGTTGACGACGACCCGTCCTTTGTCGTTGCGGTAGTACGTCGACATCCCCGGGTGGGTCCACACCATCTGCTCGTGGGCCGCGTCGATGCGCGCGTTGTACTCGTCGTGCACGTCCTGGCGCACCTCCAGCGCGCCGATGTCCTCGCGGATCATCGTCCGCAGAGCCTCGTCGACATAGGCCATGAGCATCTCCATCACGAACATGATCGAGCCGCCGTGGCCGGGCTGGGTGTTCGGGCCGTAGAGCACGAACAGGTTGGGGAAGCCCGGCACGGTGAGCCCACCGAGGTAGGCGCGAGCGTCGGTGTCGTCCCACACCCCGCGCAGCGTGCGCCCGTCGCGCCCCACGGTGTCGAAGGCGGTGAGGAAGCGCAGGACGTCGAACCCGGTGGCGATCACCAGCACGTCGGCGTCGTGTGCACCCGACGCGGTGACGACGGCGTGCTCGGTGATCTCGGTGATCGGCTCGTCGACGAGCGTGACCTTCGGGTTGTGCAGCATGCGGTACCACCCGTTGTCCAGCAGCATCCGCTTGCCGAACGGCGGGTAGGTAGGCAACACCTTGTCGAGCAGGTCGGTGCTCTCACCCAGCTCGCTCATGACGTAGTGGGTGAAGTACTCGCGATGGGCGTCGTTGATCGCGTTCAGCGAGCGCTCGGGATGGTCCCACTGCGCGTCCTTCTGCAGCGAGCGGTGCAACCGGTCGTTGAACGTCCAGCCCAACCGGGCGCGGTACCACGCGCGATAGAGCGGCACCTCGCGAAGCAGCATCCGGACCGGTTCGGGCACCGGCGTGCGGAAGTGCTCGAACGGCGCCGCCCAGTGCGCCGAGCGTTGGAAGATCGTCAGCGACGCCACCCGGTCCTGCACCTCCGGGCCGAACTGCATCGCGCTGGCACCGTTGCCGATCACCGCGACGTGCTTGCCGGTGACGTCGAGGTCGTCGGGCCAGGCCGCGGTGTGTGGTCGCGGACCGGCGAAGCGGTCGAGCCCAGGGATGTCCGGGTACTTCAGCGGGTTGAAGATGCCGGTGGCGCTGATCGCGACGTTCGGCCGCCGGTGCTCGACGGCGCCGTCGGGCAGGGTGAGGGTGACGTCCCAGCAGTGCCCGTCGGCGACGTACTCCAGCCGCTCGACCTGCGTGCCGAAGCGGATGTGGCGGCGCAGGTCGAAGCGGTCGGCGACATGCTCGAGGTAGTCGTGCAGCTCGTCGCGCAGGGCGAAGTACATCGACCAGTCGTACGGGGCGAACGAGAACGAGTACAGGTGGTTCGGCGTGTCCACGCCGGCGCCGGGGTAGCGGTTCTCCCACCACGTGCCACCGACAGTCGCGTTCTTCTCGATCACGGTGAACGGGATGCCGGCGCGCTGGAGGTGGACCGCCGCGCAGATCCCGGCCACGCCAGCGCCGACGACGAGCACCTCGAAGCCCTCCGGGACGTCGAGCGGCTCGGCGTCGGGCTCATCGCGGATGCCGATCTGCGTGCTGATCATCGCGCCGTACTCGGCGGGGACCTGCTCGCCCATCGCCGCACCGAGCATCTCCACGAGCATCGCCGGCGACGGCGTCGGGATGGTGACCGGCCGGCCGTCGCGCCAGGCGAGGATCGCCTCCAGCGCCGCCTCCCGGATCTCCTGTTGCACCGCCACTGGCAGCCCGCCGGTGTCGTTGTCGCCCATGCCCTGCTGGCGGGTCGGGCGGTACGGCTCCTGCAGCCACCGGGACTCGCCGGTGAGCTGGACGAGGACCATCAAGAGCGAGGGGATGTTGGCGATGGCGATCGCCTCGGCGAAGGCGTCGTCTCCGATGTCCGTGGCGGGCATGGCAGCGAGCGTAAGCGCCGTGGCTCGCCGACGACGTGCGGTGCTCGCGGGTCAGCCGATCTTGCCGCTCCAGTTGCGGGCGTTGCGCAGGACCTCGTTGAACGGCTTGGTGGAGTCGAAGCTGGGCTCTCGAGGCAGCCCGAGGACGCGCTCACCGATCCCGTTGCGCTGCATCTCGTTGGTGCCCGCAGCGATGGCGATCTGGCGCCCGTTGAGGTAGTCGGTCGCCGCCTGCCCGGCGTCGTCGTCGCCCTTGGCCCAGGCCAGCGCGTCACTGCCGGCGATCTCGAGGGCCAGGCGGGCCCGCTCTGGCGTGAACGTGCCGGCGGCGAGCTTGCTGTAGGCGGCCACGGCGTGGTCGGGCGCGTCCGACGCCCGCAGGCGGGCGGCGATCCGCCGGCCGAGGTGGAACTGGGCGAAGTCGTTGATGTGGGCGCGCGCGATCGCTTGGCGCACGAGCGGCTCGGCGGTGCGGCCGCCGCGGCGGGCGAGCTCGACGAGGTCCGGCGCCAGCGTCCGCGGCTCGCGCACGGCGACGTTGGACTCGCCGGCGCCGCGCTCGTACACGAGCATCGTCTGGGTGACGGCCCAGCCGTGGTTGACCTCGCCGATGAGGTCGTCGTCGGTGACGATCACGTCGTCGAGGAACTCCTCGCAGAACTCGGCGTCACCGTTGATCTGGGTGATCCGTCTGACGGTGACGCCCTCGGCATCGGTGGGCACGGCGAACCACGTCAGCCCGCGGTGCTTGGGAGCATCCCAGTCGGTGCGGGCGAGGCACATCGCCCAGTCGGCGTGGTGGGCGCCGGAGCTCCAGATCTTCGAGCCGTTCAGGATCCAGTGATCGCCGTCGCGCGTGGCCCGCGTGCGGATGCCGGCGAGGTCCGAGCCGGCGTCGGGCTCGGAGTAGAACTGGCACCAGAGCTCCTCGCCGGAGAGGATCCGGGGGATGTGCCGCTGCAGGAACTCCGGCGTGGCATGGGCCAGCATCGAGCGGGCGATCGGCCCGAATGTGACGCCGCCGGCGACGCCGAGATCCGGCGTGACGTGGTCGGCGGCCTCCTCGCGGAACGCCCGCTCGTGCGCCCCGGTGAGGCCCCGGCCGCCGTACTCGGCGGGGAACGAGATGCCGGCGTAGCCCCCGTCGAACAGTCGCCGCTGCAGCGCCCGCGCCGTGCGGATGTCCTGCCTCGCCCGGCCGCCATCGGCACGCCGCGGCCGCGGCTCGAGGTTCGCCTCGATCCACGTCCGGGCATGCTCGCGGAACTCATCAATGGTGTCGGTCATGTCGTCTCCTCAGATCCCGGCGAGCTGGCACAGGCGCTCGCGATGCCAGGCGGGGTCGCCGAACAGCCCGGCGTCGGTGGTGATGCGGCGCAGGTAGAGGTGCTGGTCGTGCTCCCACGTGTACCCGATGCCGCCGAAGACCTGGAAGCAGGTCTGGACGAGGTCGATGCCGGCGTCGCCGACGAACGCCTTGGCCATGCTCGCCGACTCCGGCCCGTAGCCGTCGGTGCCGACGTTGCGCGCCGCGGCGAGAGCCATCGCCTTGCTCATCTCGAGCGCCATGCTCGTGTCGGCCAGCTGGTGCTTGACACCCTGGAACGATCCGATCGGCCGTCCGAAGGCGATGCGGTCCTTGGCGTACTGCACGGTCATCGCGAGGTCCTGGTCCATCGCCCCGACGGTCTCGGCGGTGAGGAGCGTGCACGCCACGGCGAGCTGGCGGGTGATCGGCGCGTCGTCACCGACGCCTCCGACGACCGCCGACGGGGCGACGCGGGCGGCGTCGAAGCGGACCTCGAAGAACCGCCGGGTGAGGTCGAGCGACTCCTGCTCGGTGACGGTCACGCCCGGGGCGTCGGCGGCGACGACGACCTGCACCGGGCCGGCCGGCGAGGCGTTCGTGACGAGCAGCCACGACGAGGCCTCGATGTCCAGCACGGCGCGCTTGGTACCAGTCAGCTCGAACCCGCCGTCGTCGGTGGCCCGAGCGTCGACGCCGGCCTCCGGCGGGCCCCCACTGGTGCTGGCGACGGCCCACGACGCCGAGGCCTCGCCGGATAGCAGGGCCGGCAGCACCTCGGTCTGCATCTCGTCGCTCCCGAACCGGGCGAGCGCATCGGCGACCACGTTGGTCCCGACGAACGAGCCTGGCTGGAGCAGGGCGCCGCGGCGGGCGGCGATCAGCGCCGCATCGAGCATCCCGTTGTCGGACACGCTGCCACCGCCGAGCGACTCGGGCACGAGCATCGAGAACCACCCCAGCGCGGCGGCCTGGCGACGGTACGACGCGGCGAAGCCCTCGTCCTTCCATGCCCCGTCGCGCACGGCGCGCCACGGGCAGGCGTCCTCCATGAAACGCGTCGAGACCTCGAGCAACGCCCGTTGATCGTCGGTCGCATCAGTGTCCACGCGTCCTACAACCTCACGAGCTGCTTGCCGAGGTTGCCACCGCGGAACAGTCGGTTGAGCGCCGCCGGCGCGTTCTCGAGTCCTTCGAGCTCGTCATACTGCTGGTGCAGCCGACCGTCCTGGATCCACGTCAGCAGGTCGCGCCGGGCCTCGTCGAAGCGGTCGGCGTAGTCGGTGACGAGGAAGCCCTCCATCCGGCTTCGACGCATCGTCAGCAGCTGGTAGTAGAAGATCCCAACGTCGGGGCGCTGTGGCTTGTAGCCGGTGGAGATCGACCCGCACAGCACGACCCGGGCGTGGTTGGCGATGTTGAACAGGCAGGCGTCGAGCAGCGTGCCGCCGACGTTGTCGAACACGACCTGGTAGCCGTCGCGGTTGGCGGTGCGGATCTGGCGGAGGATGTCGTCGGCGTAGTGGTCGAGGCAGTCGTCGAACCCGGCGACGTCACGCACCCACGCCCGCTTGTCGTCCGAGCCGGCGGTGCCGACCACCTGGGCGGCGCCCTTGATCCGGGCGATCTGGCCGGCGATCGAGCCGGTGGCGCCGGCGGCGGCGGTGACGAGCACCGCGTCGCCCTCGACCGGCCGCCCGATGTCGATCATCCCGAAGTAGGCGGTGAGACCGGTCATGCCGAGCGGGCCGAGCATCATCCGCGGGTCGGTGACCTCCTTGGGGACGGGCTCGAACCTCCCGCCGGCAGCGGGATCGACCACCGCGTAGTCCTGCCAGCCGACGTCGGCGTGGACGAGGTCGCCGACCTCGACGCCGGGTGCGTTGGTCGCCACGACCTCGCCGATGCCGTCGGCCTCCATCACCGCGCCGATCTGCACCGGCGGCACGTAGCTGCGCACGTCGTTGAGCCGGCCCCGCTGGGCCGGGTCGAACGACAGCCACTTGGTGCGCAACAGCACCTCACCCTCGCCCGGCTCCGGGATCGGCTCCTCGACGAGCTCGAAGTGCTCGGGGCCGACGGCGTCGCTCGGCCGCTCGCGCAGCAACAGCCGACGATTGGTCACTGGTGCACCCTGTCGTGGTGCGACGCGATCCTGCTCGTCACTGGTGCACCTGTGACCGAAGACTGTGCCTGATTGTGCCCTCGCTCGAAGACTCGCTCGGTCATGACGCCTCCTCGATCGCCGCGAGCACGGCCATCGGCGTCAGCGGCTGGCGGGTCAGCTCGACGCCGAGGTGGGCGACGGCGTCGGCCACCGCGTTGAACACCGCCGGCGGCGACCCGATCGCCCCGCCCTCCCCCATCCCCTTGAACCCGCCGGGGTTGGTCGACGCCGGGGTCTCGATGTGGCCGTACTCGATGATCGGAACCTCCGCCGCCGTCGGCAGCAGGTAGTCGACGAACGTCGTGCTCTGCGGGTTCCCGGACTCGTCGTAGACCATGTGCTCGTAGAGCACGCCACCGATCCCCTGCACCACGCCGCCGGCGATCTGACCCTCGACGATGTCGGGGTTGATCATCACCCCGCAGTCCTCGCTGACCACGTAACGCAGCAGCGTCACCTCGCCGGTGCGCGGGTCGACCTCGCACAGGCAGGCGTGGCAGGAGTTGGAGAACGTGAACGGCGCCGACGGCGTGTAGCGCGCCTTCTCCTCCAGCCCCATTTCCATGCCGGGTGGCAGGCCGGCAGGTTCGAGGTAGGCGGTGCGGGCGACCTCGGTGATCGACGTCGCCCGCGTCGGCGTCCCGACGACGGAGATCCTCCCGGCCTCGATCTCGAGGTCTTCGACGGCCGCTTCGAGGCGGTGGGCGGCGATCTCCAGGATCTTCGCCCGCACTCGTGATGCGGCGGTGTCGGCGGCGCCGCTGAGGATGACCGCGCTGCGGCTGCCGCCGGTGCCCGGGCCGAACGGCGCCGACGCCGTGTCGCCCTGGACCACGGTGACATCGTCGACGTCGACCCCAAGCCGGTCGGCCACCACCTGGGCGACGGTGGTTTCCAGGCTCTGGCCGTGGTTGCCGCTGCTCATCAGCGCCTGTACCTGGCCGTTCACGCCGATCGAGACGATCGCCCCCTCGCTGGACATGTTGCCCATCGCCAGCCCCGACGGCTCGACGTACAGCCCGAAGCCGACGCCGAGCAGCCGCCCCTCCTCCTCGCGAGCCCGGGCCTGTTCGGCGCGCACCTCGTCGTAGCCGATCATCGCCGCCGCCTGCTCCAGGGAGCCGGCGATCGACACCTGGTCGTAGACGATGCCGGCTGCCGTCGTGAACGGCAGGTCGTCGTCCTCGATGACGTTGCGCCGGCGCAGCTCCAGCGGGTCAACGCCGAGGCGCCGGGCGACGGTGTCGATCATCTGCTCGCGGCCGACGGTCTCCATCATCCACGGCCCGCGGTACGAGCAGCGCCCGCAGGTGTTGGTGAAGACGGCCTCGGCGGAGTACCCGATGCGGGGGATCGTGTAGGGCCCGGTGAACAGCAGGCCGATGAACCCGCCGGCGTTGCTGCCGGCGGCGGGGAATGCGCCGACGTCCTCGACGAGGTGGACCCGGGCGCCGAGGATGTGGAACTCGTCGTCGAGGGCGAGGCCGACCGTGATCCGGTCGTTGCGGGCGTGCTGGCCGGCCATCAGGTTCTCCCGCCGGTCCTCGATCCACTTCACCGGCCGGCCGACCCGCCTGCCGGCGAGCACCACGCCGAGTTCCTCGGGGATCATGAACATCTTCTGGCCGAAGCCGCCGCCGACATCGCCCATCACGACGCGCACCCGGTTCTCCGGCAGGTCGAGAGCTCGCGACAGGAACCCGCGCACGCCGTGGGCGCCCTGCGTCGAGGTGTGCACGACCAGCTCGTTGCGGAAGCCGTCCCAGATCGACACGACGCCGCGACATTCCATCGGCACGCACAGGTAGCGGTGCTGGTGGAACGTCTCGGTGACGACGTGGGCGGCGCCGTCGAAGATCGCGTCGAGCTCGGGGTCGGGCGTCGCCGGCACCGCGCTGTGGATGTTGTCCGACCGCTCCGGGTGCACCGGCCGGGCGCCCTCGGCGAGTGCGGCGTCGTGGCCGACGATGGCGTCGAGCGGGTCGATGTCGATCTCGATCAGGTCGCAGGCGTCCTCGGCGACGTAGCGAGACTCGGCGACGACGAGCGCGTACGGGTCGCCGGCGAAGCGGACGTCACCGTCGGCGAGGACGCGGAACGGCCGGCCCTTGTCGCCGAGCTCGTAGTCGACCCAGGCCTGGTGGACGTCGCCGTTGAGGTCGGCGCCGGTGAACACGGCGACGACGCCGGGCAGCTCGCGCGCCGCGGTGACGTCGAGGTGGGTGATCGTGCCGCAGGCGACGTCGCTGCGGGCGAAGGCGACATGCAGCATGCCCGGCACCACGACGTCGTCGACGAACGTGCCGTGGCCCGTGACGAGACGGGCGTCCTCCCGCCGCTGCACCCGCTGGCCGACGAAGCGGTTGCCGGCTGGCATTCCGGTGGCCGGGCGTTCCTCGAGCGCGGTCATTGCGTGCTCCTCGCTTCCGCCGCCATCCGCACGGCCTGGATGATCCCCTGGTAGCCGGTGCAGCGGCAGAGGTTGCCCGACAGACCGTCGCGGATCGCCTCGTCGTCGGGGTCGGGGTCGCGGTCGAGCAGGGCGGTGATCGACACGACGAATCCGGGCGTGCAGAACCCGCACTGCAGGCCGTGGCAGGCGTGCATCGCCTGCTGCACGTCGGTGAGCGCGCCGGCGGCCGGCGCCAGGCCCTCGACGGTGACGACGTCGGACCCGTCGGCCTGGACGGCGAACATCAAGCACGAGCGCACGGCGTCGCCGTCGAGCAGCACGGTGCACGCCCCGCAGACGCCGTGCTCGCAGCCGAGGTGGGTGCCCGTCAGCCCGAGGTCCTCGCGCAGCGCGTCGGCCAGCGTCTTGCGCGGCTCGACCACCATCCGCCGCGGCGCGCCGTTGACCGTCAGCACGACCGTCACCTGCTCATTCACTGCTGTGCTCCTGCGTTCTCGACCGCCCGTCGCCACGCGTCGGCGACCATCGCCTCGCCAATACGCGTGCGGTACGCCGCCGGCACCTGCGGGTCATCCGCGACGTCGTCGATCGCCGCCATCACGCTGCGCCCGAGCTCGACCGGATCGACGTCGGCGACTGACTGGCCGACCGCCGCCTGCTCCGCCGCCGTCGCCCGCACCGGCGTGCCGGCGGCGCCGAACACCGCGATCGCCGCACGGGCCACGGTGTCATGGGTGCCCAGCTCGACGCCGGCGACCGCGCCGGCGATGGCGAAGTCCCCGTGGCGGCGGGCGAACTCGGCGACGCCGAACCCCGACCGCCCGCCCCACACCGGGAAGCTGATCGCTGTCAGCAGCTCGTCGGGCTCGAGCGCCGTCGACCATACGCCGGTGAAGAACTCCTCCGCCGGCACCAACCGGGCGCCGCGCGCGGAGGCGATCTCGAACGTGGCGTCCAGCGCCACCGCCACCGCCGGGTACTCGGCGGCCGGGTCGGCGTGGGCCAGCGAGCCGCCGATCGTGCCGCGGTTGCGGATCTGGAGGTGCCCGATGTACGGCGTCACGGCGGCCAGCAGCGGGACGTCGCTGGCGATCCGCGGGTCGAACTCGATGATCGCGTCGCGGGTGGTCGCCCCGACCACGAGGTCGCCGTCGCGCCGCTGGATCCCGCGCAGCTCGGGCACCCGGCCGATGTCGACGAGGTGCTCGAAGCGGGCCAGGCGCAGGTTGAGCATCGGCACCAGGCTCTGCCCGCCGGCGAGGACCTTGGCCTCGTCGCCCAGCTCGGCGAGCGCGCCGACCACCTCGGCGACGGTCGTCGGGGCGTGGTAGCTGAACGGCGCCGGCTTCACACCGACCACGCCAGCGGCAGCTCGTACAGCGCAACCTGGCCGCCCTTGGCCAGCAGCGGCTGGTCGCTGTCGACGTGGAACTCAGGGATCAGACGCACCCACTCCTCGATCGCCAGCTGCAGGTCGCAGCGAGCGAGGTGCGAGCCGAGGCAGCGGTGCTCGCTGGCCCCGAACGCGATGTGCCGGTTCGGGCTGCGGTCGATGACCACCTGCTCCGGGTCCGGGAACTGGCGCGGGTCGCGGGTGGCGGCCTGGATCGTGAGCAGGACCATGTCGTCCTTCTTCATCGGGCAGCCGTGGAAGTCGACGTCACGGGTGACCTTGCGGGCCATCGACACGATCGGGTAGGCCCGCAGGAACTCCTCGACGGCCCCCGGGATCAGCGAGGGGTCGGCGACGATGCGGGCGAGGTCCTCCGGGTGGGTGGCGAGGTGCCACTGCTGCCAACCGAGCTGGCTCTTCAGTGTGTCGAGGCTGCCGATGGTCAGGGTGACCATGATGTCGACGATGTCCTCGTCGGGCATCGGGTCGTCGTTCAGCGTGGCCCGGCTCATCATCGTGACGAAGTCGACGTCCGGGTCGAGCGGGTGCTTGCGCCGGTCGGCGAGCATGTCGGCCCAGTAGGCGCCGAGCTCGCCCCACGCCGCCATCATCTCCTGGACCGCATCCGGGTCCTTGCGCGTGTCCATGCGGTGGACGAGCCTGACGAAGAAGTCGGCGTCGTCCTGGGGCAGACCCATCGAGGCGAGGAAGGCGGCGACCGGAAAGCGGTCACCGAACGCCGCCATGTAGTCGCAGCGCCCGTCCGGGTAGACCCGCTCGACCTCGGCCCGGGCCAGCTCGCGCAGGCGCGGCTCGAGCTTGGCCACCGAGCCCGGCGAGAACCACGGGTTCATCGGGCGGCGGTAGGCCATGTGGATCGGCGGGTCGGTGAACGACGGCAGGAAGCGGTACGCAGGGTCGGGGTCGGTGGCGACGATCGAGTGGTTGCAGAACACCTCGGGCGTCTGGAAGGCCTCGCGGATGTCGTCGTAGCGGGTGAGCACCCAATAGCCCTGGCCCTCCTCGGCCCAGAAGAAACGGTGCTGCTCGCGCAGCTCGTCGATCACCTTCCAGTGCATCGTCGCCGGCTTCGGGCCGTGGAACTCGACCTTGACGTGCGGGACCTGTTCGGTGCTCAACTCGGTCATGCCACCCTCCTCCAGTGTCGTCACGGTCCTAGCCGACGACCCCGCGCGACCGTAGGTCGTCGATCGCCGGCCCGTCGAAGCCCAGCTCGGTGAGCACGGCGTCGGTGTCGGCGCCGAGCGTCGGTCCCTTGCCGAGCTTGGACACCTCGCCGCCGAACTGCGCCGGCGCCGGCACCAGCACGACCTTGCCGTCGCCGTCGTGCCGGATCAGTTGGGCGTAGTCGTTGGCCTGCACCTGGGCGTCGTAGCGCACTTCACCGGCCTTGAGGAACACGTCCCACTGCCCCTGCTGGCGGGACAGCACCTCCTCCCACTCGGCCAGCGTGCGCTCGGCGAAGAGCTGGTCGAGCATCGCCACGCACGCCGCGGCGTTCTCCCGGCGCGAGTCGATCGTGGAGAAGCGCTCGTCGGCGATCCACTCCAAGTGATCGACGACGAGGCAGAACTCCGGCCAGTAGCGGTCGGCCTGCAGGAAGCCGAGGGCGATGAAGTGGCCGTCCTTGGTGCGGTACTGGTTGGTCAGCGGGTTCAGCGCCTGGGTACGGTCCTCGCGGGGCAGCTCGTCGACGTCGAGCACGCTGGCCCCGGAGATCGTCATCGCCATCGCCCACATGCCGGCCGACATCAGCGAGACGTCGACGATCGTGCCGACGCCCGTGCGCTCGCGCTGGAACAGCGCCGCGCCGATGCCGCCGGCGAGGGCCATGCCTGATTGCAGGTCGCCGAACCCCGGCCCGGGCATCGGCGACGGGTACTCCTGGCCAGGCGGGGTGACCCCGTTCGCCGCGCCCGAGCGGCCCCAGTAAGTGATCCCGTCGAACCCACCCTTGCCGGCCAGCGGGCCGCGCGGCCCCTGGGCCGTGCCCCGTCCGTAGATGATCCGCGGGTTGCGGCCCATCACGTCCGCGGGCTCGATGCCGAGCTTGGTTCGGGCCGCGGGGAGGAGGTTGGTGACGAACACGTCGGCGGTGCCGACCAGTGACATCAGGATGTCCCGGCCCTCGTGCTTGCTCATGTCCAGCCCGACGGCCCGCTTGCCGCGGTTGCCGACCTCGAACAGGTGGGAGACGCCGTTGACCTGCGCCGGCACGCCCCACGCGGCGACCTGGCGCACCGGGTCGCCCCACCTCGGGTGCTCGATCTTGATCACCTCCGCGCCCCAGTCGGCGAGGATCGCCGCCGACGCTGGGACGAACACGAAGCTCGCCACCTCCACGACGCGCACACCGTCCAGCGGACCTGGCACCCGATCCCCTCTCTCCCCGGTCAATTGATCATGAGGATTATGGCCTGTTGTCCGGGCGCCGTCAACTGCTCCCCTCTCCGAGTGTTTCGTGCCATCGGAGTGCTGCGGCCCGGATTTCCCGGGGCCAAACACTCGGACGGGCTGAAACACTCGGATGGGTGGGCCGAAAATTCCTCATGAGGAGATAGACCTCGCACCCCTCGGCGGCGTACAGTCTCCCCATGACGATCCCGACGCTCGAGGCGTTCGTCGCGGACGCCACGGCGTGGCTCGACGAGCACGCCGCCCGGGTCACGACGGGCGACGAGGAGAAGCTCGTGTGGGGTCAGGGCGAGTTCAGCGTCGCCGTGTTCCACTCCCTGCCGGCCGACGACGAACAGGCCCTGCTGGAGCGGGCCAAGGCGTGGACGCAGGCCAAGGCCGAGCGCGGCTTCCATGCCATCTCCACGCCCGTCGAGGACGGCGGCCTCGGCTACCCGCGGACCTACTCCCAGGCCTTCGCCCGCCTCGAGCGTCAGTACGAGCGGCCGGCCGGTCACGAGACGCACAGCGTCACCACGCGCCTCATCGCCCCCACCATCAAGCGGTGGGGCACACCCGACCAGCAGGCGAGGTTCGTCCCGATGTTCCTCGCCGCGACGGAGCTGTGCTGCCAGCTGTTCTCCGAACCCGGCGCCGGCTCCGACCTCGCGTCGCTCTCTTGCCGGGCGGTGCGCGACGGCGAAGAGTGGGTCGTCAACGGTCAGAAGGTGTGGAGCTCGGGCGCCCAGTTCTCCGAGTGGGGCGAGCTGATCGCCCGCACCGACCCCGACGTGCCCAAGCACCGCGGGATGACGGCGTTCATCATCCCGATGGACCTTCCCGGCATCGAGATCCGCCCGATCAAGCAGATGAGCGGCGGGGCTTCGTTCAACGAGGTCTTCTTCACCGACGTTCGGGTGCCGGACTCGATGCGCCTGGGCAGCGAGGGGGACGGCTGGCGGGTGGCCCTGACCACGCTCGAGTTCGAGCGCGACCACTCCGACGGTGGCGGTGGGAGGCGCGTCGGCGGCGGCTACCGCCACCTGCTCGCCACCGCCCAGGCGATGGGCGTCACGGCCGACCCGCCGACCCGCCGGGCGCTCGTGGACGCCTTCGTCCGGGAGCGGGTCGAGGCGCTGGTCAACCGCCGCGCCGCCGACCTGGCCCGCGAGGGTACGCCGGGTCCGGAGGGTTCGCTCGGCAAGCTGCTGTGGACCGAGAACATGCGCGGGACGTCGGACGTGATCTCGCGCATCCTCGGCCCGGCGCTGGCCGCCGACACCGGCGAGTGGGGCACCTACGCCTGGGGCGAACACGTGCTCGGCGCGCCGGGCTACCGCATCGCCGGCGGCTCCGACGAGGTCCAGCGCAACATCATCGGCGAGCGTGTGCTCGGGCTGCCGGGCGAGCCCCGGGTCGACAAGGACGTGCCCTTCAGGGAGGTGCTGCGATGACCGCAACCATGGAGGAGTTCCACCACCGCGACCGCTGCGCGATCTCCGGCATCGGCCAGACCGACTTCAGCCGCGACTCCGGGCGCAGCGTGCTCACCCTCGCCACCCAGGCATCGCTGGCAGCGATCGCCGACGCCGGCCTCACGCCCCAGGACATCGACGGGATCGTCCGGTGCGACATGGATGCGGTGCGGTCCAACGACCTCGTCGACGCCCTCGGGATGACTCGCCTCGACTATTACGGCGACGCCGGGCCGGGCGGCGTGGCGCCGTGCGCCCAGGTCGCCCAGGCGATGGCCGCGGTGATCGCTGGGCTCGCCACCAACGTCCTCGTCTACCGCTCGCTCAACGGGCGCAGCGGGCGCCGCTTCGGGCTCAGCCCGGTGACGTCCGCGCACGTCGGCGGCGGCGGCACGTACGACGAGTTCTTCCTCCCCTACGGTCTGCTCACGCCGGGGCAGATCTTCGGGCTGATCGCCCAGCGACACATGGTGCAGTACGGCACCAACGAGAAGGACCTCGGGGCGATCGCCATCGCCTGCCGCAACCGGGCCAACCAGAACCCGAGCGCCCAGATGTGCGACAAGCCGCTTTCGATGGACGACTACCTCGCGGCGCGGATGATCTCCCGGCCGCTGCGGTTGTTCGACTTCTGCCTGGAGACCGACGGCGCAGCGGCGCTGATCGTCACCAGCGCCGAGCGCGCCCGCGACGCGCCCAACCCGTCGGCGCTGATTCGCGCCGCGGCAGCCGGCTCGCTGGTCAACCCGCAGCCGGGGATCCAGTTCCCGGTCGTGCTGCGCGAGGACATCACGACGCTGCCTGCCAAACCCACCGCCGACACGCTGTACCGCCGGGCCGGGCTGGGGCCGGCCGACATCGACGTCGCCCAGCTCTACGACTGCTTCACGATCACCGTGCTGCTCCAGCTGGAGGACTTCGGCTTCTGTGCCAAGGGCGAGGGCGGCTCGTTCGTGTCGAGCGGGGCGATCGAGCTCGGTGGCAGCCTGCCGATCAACACCGGCGGCGGCCACCTGTCGGAGGGCTACATCCATGGCATGAACCACATCGTCGAGGGGGTACGCCAGGTTCGTGGCACCAGCAGCTCGCAGGTCGAGGGCGCCGAGACCTGCCTGGTCACCAACAACCCGCTCCCGCCAGGTGCGGCGCTGGTGCTGAGGAGGGACTCGTGACCACTGCCCCGTCCCCTTTGTTGCCGGTCACCAACGACCACGACACAGGCGGCTTCTTCGAAGCCGCCGCGCGTGGGGAGCTGGTGGTGCGGGTGTGCGATCAGTGTGGGGAGTTTCTCCACGTGCCCCGCGCCTACTGCCACACGTGCGGCAGCTGGGAGGGTAGCTGGCGGCCGGTGGCCGGCACCGGGACGCTCCACTCGTGGACCGTCGCCGACCACCAGGTCCACCCGGCCTACCCGGTGCCGTACACGATCGTGCTCGTCGACCTCGACGATGCCCCGGGCGTGCGCCTGCTCGGCCACATCCACGGCAGCCCCGACCTGCGCGCCGGCATGGCGATGCAGGTCCGCTTCGACCACCTCGCCAGCGACGATGCCGACGGCGTCGTGCTCCCCAACTGGGAGCTGGCACCTTCCGCTGCTCCCTGAAAGGACAACACCATGCTCGAATCAGAGGTCGACCGCTTCAAGGTCATCGATACCGACACCCACGTCATCGAGCCCTACGACCTGTGGACGTCACGGCTCGACGTCGGCAAGTGGGGCGACAAGGTCCCCCATGTCAAGTTCGACGAGAAGTTCCAGGAGGACGCCTGGTACTTCGGCGACAAGCGTGTCGGCGCGGCGGCCGCTGCCGCCCAGGCCGGCTGGTCGGAGTTCCCGCCCCACCACCCGCGTCGTCTCGAAGACGTCGATCCGGGCACGTGGGACGCCACCGCCCGCCTCAACGTGATGGACAAGTACGGGATCTGGGCCGCCGTGCTGTACCCGAACGTGGCCGGCTTCGGCGCCGGCAAGATGCTCACGATCGAGGACCCCGAGCTGATGCTGGCGTGCGTCCGCGCCTACAACGACTTCCTCTCCGAGTACTCCTCGGTGGCTCCTGATCGCTTCATCCCGATCATGGCCCTGCCGTTCTGGGACCTCGAGGCGACGGAGAAGGAGATCGCCCGCGCCGCCGGCCTCGGCCACAAGGGCGTGATCATGACCGGCGAGCCGTTCTTCTGGCACATGCCCAAGCTCGCCGACCCGCACTGGGACCGGCTGTGGGCGGCCTGCCAGGACGCCGGGATGTCGGTGAACTTTCACATCGGATCGGGGGACATGTCGATCTTCGAGCGGGCCTATGAGGGCGCCGGCGAGCACGCCAACTACGCCGGCTTTGGGGTCCAGTTCGGCATCGGCAACGTGTCGGTGATCGCCAACCTGATCACCGGCGGCGTCTGCCACCGCTTCCCCGACCTCAAGTTCGTGTCCGTGGAGAGCGGCGTCGGCTGGATCCCCTTCGCCCTCGACCACCTCGACTGGCAGTGGAACAACTGCGGCGTGCCCCAGGAGCACCCCGAGTACGACCTCTTGCCGAGCGAGTACTTCAAGCGCCAGATGTACGGCTGCTTCTGGTTCGAGAACGACACTGTGAAGGCGGCGATCGACCAGATGGGGCCGGAATGCTTCCTGTACGAGAGCGACTTCCCCCATCCCACCTCGATGGCGCCCGGACCGGCGTCTTCGGCCGTCGAGCCGAGGGAGTACATCTCCAAGGAGCTCGGCGACCTGCCCGAGGACGTGCTCAAGGCGATCCTCCACGACAATGCGGCGAAGCTCTACCACCTCTGACACTCGGGCTCGGGTCGCTGCCAAGCTGCTCGCCGCGCCTTCGAGTTCGCCGCCGCTCCGCAGCGGCGCTCACCCACCTCGATCGTCCGCGTGGCAATCGCGGCGGTGGCGGCCGGCGGGCGGCGAACCGTGGCACGATCGTCCGCGGTGCTGTCGTCGTCGTCGCCCTGCTCGGGTGCGCGGCGTGCTCGGATGACAAGGCGGACGTGCCCGTGACCAGCTACTCGTCGTCGTCGACGACGTCCTCGACCTCCTCGAGTTCCTCGACCTCCTCGACGTCCTCGACCTCCTCGACCTCGGCGACGCGCAGCGACAGCAGCACGATCACCACCAGCGGCGGCACCGTCATCGTGCGCCGCGGGGCCGGCGCAGCGCTGGAGATCGTCGAGATCACCGCCAACGAAGGCTGGGAGTCGACCCAGCAGTCGCCGTCGCCTGATCGTCTGGCGGTCACCTTCGAGCGTGACGGTTCGAAGGTCGAGGTCTCGATCCGCATGACCTCGTCGGGGATCACGTCATCGACCCGCTCGGTGTCCACCGGTTGACGCGAACTCACGTTCGTACACCTCGAAGCGGCGCTCGTGTGTATGCTGCGCGGGTGCGGACCAACATCGACATCGACGACCGGCTCCTCGCCGAGGCCCAGGCCGTCGCCGGGACTCGGACCAAGCGTGAGACGGTCCACGTCGCACTGGCGGAGCTCGTTCGACGGCGGTCGCGACGAACGATGCTCGAGCTCCGAGGACGTGTGGCGTGGGACGGAGATCTCGACCAGACGAGGCGAGGCCGCCTGGCGTGATCGTCGTCGACACCACGGTGTGGATCGACTTCTTCAATGGTCGTGACGTGCCGCACGTCGAGCGGCTGGCGGCACTGATCGACGCCGACGCCGGCATCGCCCTCACCGACATCACGCTCACGGAGGTGTTACAGGGCATCCGCGACGAGGCCCAGGTCGAACTCGTCGACGAGCGGCTCGGCGCCTTCGACATCCTCCGGCTGGAGACCCTCGACGACTTCCGGCGGGCGGCGCAGCTGTACCGGACGGCCCGCCGCCGAGGAGTGACGATCCGCCGCACGATCGACTGCCTCATCGCATCGGTGTGCATCCGCGAGCGGCTCTCGATCATGCACCGGAGTTCCGCAGAATTGGGGCACACGCGAGGCCTGAAAACAGGCTCTGACCAGGGACTTTGGGCGCGCGACGGGCGATGAGTCGTGTTACTACAGCCCGTTGTTCAGCCGGTGGTGGGGCTGAACTGGAAGAACCGCGGCGGTTCGGGCAGCTCGAGCGCCCGCAGGATCGACCGGTGGCGGGCGGTCAGCTCGGTGCGCTGAGCGATTTGGCCTTCGGCGGTGGCGAGGGTGATGAGGTGCATCCGTTCGAGCTCGTTGCGGATGTTGCGCCAGGTGTCGCCGACCGCCAGCTCCGCCACCCGCAACAGCAACAGCGCCAGCCAGCACAGCTGCACGTGGGCTTGGATGCGATCGTCCTTGTGGTGGAACACGGGCCGAAGGTTGATCTGGATGGTCTTGAGGTCACGCCAGCCCCGTTCGGCTTGGTAGAGGGCCTTGTAGGCGTCGGCGATGTCGTCGGGGGACAGGCTCTCATCGGCGGTGCGTAGCAGGTACTTGCCGTCGTAGTGGGCGTCGCGGCGTACCGCGCTGCGGTCGATGCGCAGCTTGCCCGCCGGCGTGGCCCGCAGGAACCGGTTGAACGCCGGCTTGGTCTTGAGTCGTCCCGCCAGCTCGGCGCGCGCCCGGGCCGCCAGCGCGTCGCTGCCGGCGATGTGGTCTTGGAGGCGGGCGACGATCTGGGTGCGGATCTCGGCGTCGCGGCGAGCCTCCTCAGGGTTGTGGCAGATGACGAACCGGTCACGGGCCACGCCGTCGTCGACCCGCACCTGCTTGACCCGCAGGTTGCCGGCCACGGTGTGGTAGCGGCCCTGACGGGCCAGCGCCGCCGCGGCTTCGGCGGAGGCACCGCGCAGCTTCTCGCCCATGATGTAGCTGCCCCCGCCGCGCTGGAGGTAGCGGCGGTTCTCCGCCGAGGTGAAGCCCCGGTCCAGCACCCAGATCACCCGGTGCAGGTTCCAGGCCCGCAGGTCGTCTTTGACCGTGCGGATCAGCACCTGGTCGCTGGTGTCGCCGGGGAAGGTCCACAGCCGCACCGGGATCCCCTCGCGGGTGACCGCCATGCCGATCACGACCTGGGGCAGATCGGGCCGGTGGTCCTTGCTGTGACCCCAGGTCCGCACCGCCGCCTCGAGGGCCCGCCCGGTGTCGCCGGCATCGTCGAGGTCGGAGTCATCAACCAAGGCGTCGTCGGCGCGTTCGGTCTGCCAGAACGTCGAGGTGGTGTCGAAGAACAAGATGTCGACCTGCAGGTTCAACAGGTTCGCCACCGAGAAGAACACCGCCTCTTGCAGCTCACCGAGCGCGGCCAGCAAGAAGTCCATCGCCCGGTAGCAGGTGTCCTCGTCCACCTCGGCCAGTCCCTCGATGAACACCCGATGCTCCACCCACGAACACCCCGCCAGCTTCGACAACGGCTTGGGCGACAGCCGGTTGGCGACCATCGCGAAGATCGCTCGCTCGATGCCGTCGGCATCGCCTCGTCGGCCCCGACCCGTGTGCCGTGCGGCCACCGCCAGGATCTGGGCGCCGATCCCGAGCCGTTCCCACAACCGGTCTGCTACCCAGGCGGTGCCCATCGGCCGGGAGTCGAGGAGCTGCACCTCGCCGGCGCCGCCCGCCCCCACCGCGTCGGCGGGGTCCAGGAACCGGCTGATCGAGCGCACGAGGCGGGCCAGGCCGTCACGGTCGACCAGCTCGGCGCGACCGAAGTTGTGGATGATCTGGGCCTTGGGCATCCCGGTCTCCGGGTCGCGCGCGTTGTGGGCCAACGCCAGGTACGACACCTCGCTGCCGTCACGGTTGCGCCGCCGCGTCTCCCGCAAGTACATGTCTACGAGCTTACGACATCAACCCTCAATGATCCCGGATACCAGCAGCGAGTCGTGTGTCTACAGGTTTTCCGCTCTACAACACCCGCGCCAGCCTCTCACCAGGACAAACGCCGCGAGCACAGGCCGTTTGACTACGAATTCTGCGGAACTCCGGATGCACAACGACACGGATTTCGATCGGCTCGCAGACCACTCAGACCCGGATATTGCAGGCCGGCCAGGCGGAGGGATGAGCGGTCGCGATCGTGACGGCCGGAGGGCTGGGACGATGTTCGAGTCATTGATGGGCGCGCCGGCCCAGGGACCGTGTGCGCTGCGGTTGTCCGGGCTGGGGTGGTGTGAGTGCCTGGCCGGTCAGGCAAACGCTGGGAGTGCTCGGATCCGGGTGAGGGCTTCGATGAAGGCGTCGGCCCAGGTGTGGGAGCGGGGGATGCGCAGCCAAAGTTGGCGGGCGTGGGTGACGACGCGGGCGGCGACGTTGAAGAAGGCGAGCCGCAGACGTTTGCCCCGGCAGCGGCGGAACTCGCGGGGCAGTGCCCGGTCGCGGATCCAGCGGGCGACGTTGTGGGCGAGGGCGCAGGCGTGCCACCACAGCCAGTTCCCGAAGAAGTTCTGGACCGGGGCGTGGATCAGCCCGAAGTCCTCTTTGAGTTGGCGGATGGTGTCTTCGGGGATCCCACCGCGTAGCCGGTGGTGGGCTTCGACGTCAGCGGCGGGGGCGAACAGCGCCGGCAGGTTGGTGACGATGGCGTGGAACCGCCACCCGTCGAGGTCGTCGAACGACAGCTGCTCGCCGGCGCTGGTGCGCTGACGACGCACGATCAGCCGCAACCGGCGCGGTTGTTGATGGCGACGGGGCCAGCCGACCTCGATCGTCGTTTCGGCGATCTCGGACCCTCGTTCGGCCTCGGCGCCCAGCGCCGGGGTCCACACGGTGGCCGAGTCGGCGGCCAGCGCGAGCACCGCATCTCGCACATTGGTCCTGTTCGGCGCGGTGATCGTGAACACCGCACCGAGCGACTCGCAGGCGGCGAACACGTCGTGCTGGTAGCCGGCCGAATCGATCCGCACCCACAGGTTCTTGCCAGCACGGACCGCTGCGGGGATCGCTGCGGCGCACTCACGCACGAACCCGGCCAGCGCCCGCCCGGGGTGGGCGCTGCCACCGCGAGCGCGCAACGCCAACACGTCACCGGTCTCGCCGCACACCCCGATCAACGGTGACAGCCCGACCTCACCGCGATAGGTGAACGTTGAGCCCTCCTTGCCCGGCCCGTAGGTGTCAACCAACGTGGCGTCCGGGTCGATCGTGATCACCCCGCCGTCGGGCCCGGCACCCATCGCCCAGGCCCGAGCCAGCATCGTGCGATTCACCGCCGCCGCCTTCTGCGCCCGCCCGAGATCGGCGCCGGCACAGAACCGGAACAGCGTGGAGTGCGACGGAAGGGCGTGCTGGCCCCGCAACTGCTCGGTCGCCCCGGTCAGCAACGACCGGTCGGAGAGGAACTCGCCGCCGGCCAACAACACCTCGACCAGGGTCCGGTAGCACTCCCCACCGCTGTAGCCGCCCGGCCCGATCGGCCGCAGCCCACGAGCATCGGCCACATCGACCAGGTTCAGCCGGTCCAGCAGCGGACCCCACAACACAGCACCAGCCACGCCAGTCACGTCGTCATCGGTGACCGTGGCCTTCACCGCAGCCACCTCCCGACGAGGCCGAGCGATGATCTCCCCGGCATCGAACAATGTCGCACTAGCCTTCACCTGTCAGGTGCTCCTCTGCCTGGGTCGGTCTTGATGTAGCAATCCACATCGTCCCAGGCGGCGGAGCACTTGCCGCGTCAATCCGGTCGATCAGACAACCCGGCCTGCAATATCCGGGTCAGAGCTCACGATCCATCGAGAGTGACGGCCGAGCGAGCGCGAACTGTGAGCGTGGCGGCGGATCTGCGCCGTCAGGACTCACAGTTCGGCGGTCAGCGCCGCCGCCGCCTCGGCGAACCGGTCCTGCTTGGTGGCCAGGTCGGCGTCCTCCGGCCACAGCTGGTTGGCCCACACGGTGACGTGCTCGAAGCCGTGGTCGGCATAGCGCGCCAGCTCGCTCGGATCGTGCCCGGCCATGCGGACGTACACCCGCAGCGGCCGCTCCCGGTCGAGCTCGTCGGCCAGCGCGACGAGGCGGTCACGCAGGCGCACCGCCTCGTCGAACGTCGGGTTGGCGGAGCTGAACCACCCGTCGGCGAGCTTCACCGCCCGCCGCAGCGCCGGCTCGGTGTTGCCGCCGAGGATCAGCTGCACCTCGACCGGCTCCGGGGTCACCACGACGTGATCGAACGACACGTGCTCGCCGTGGAACGACACTTCGCCGCCCGCCCACGCCGCCCGCAGCACGGCGAGCGCCTCGTCGAAGCGGGCCCGGCGCTCTGCGAACGGCACGCCGAGGGCGGCGAACTCCTCCTCCAGCCAGCCCGACCCGACGCCGAGCATGAACCGCCCGCCGGCGACGTCCTGCAGTGTCAACGTCATCCGCGCCACGGCCAGCGGGTGGCGCAGGGCGACGAGGTAGATGCCCGTCGCCAGCCTGATCCGCTCGGTCACCGCGGCCACCGCTCCGAACGCCACCAGCGGGTCGAGCAGCCGCGTCGCCGGATCGACGATCCGCGCGAGGTGCGACGTGCTGACGGCCGAGCCGCTGGTCGGGTGCTCCGCCTCGTAGCCCACGGGGGCAAAGAGGTGCTCGCCGAGCCAGAGCGTGCAGAAGCCCGCTTCCTCCGCCGCCCGTCCGAGCTCGACCAGCTCGCGGGCGGTGATGTCGTAGACGGAGAGCCCGACCTCCACGGTCAACGCGCCTTGGACATGAACGGTGACGACACCGACACGCCGCCATCGACGGTGATGATCGTGCCGGTGGTGAAGCTCGACGCGTCGGAGGCCAGGTACAGCGCGGTGCCGACGATCTCCGTCGGCTCTCCGAGACGCTGCAAGGGGAAGCGCCGCCTGGCGTGCTCCTGGTAGGCGGGGACGTCCCACGCCTTGGAGATGTCGGTGAGGAACGGGCCGACCATGATCCCGTTCGACCGCACGGAGGGGCCGAACGACAATGCGAACCCGACGGTGAGCGTGTTGAGACCGGCTTTGGCCGCGGCGTACGGCAGGTCGGTCATCGTCGGGTGGTCGGCGCCGATGCTGCTGATGTTGATGATCGACCCGCCGGCGCCGGCCTGCATCCGCTCGCCGACCAGCGCCCCGAGGCGGAACGGGCCCTTGAGGTTGACGCCGACCACCTTGTCGAACAGCTCCTCGGTCACCGCGCTCAGCCGCGGGTACAGCGGCGCCATCCCGGCGTTGTTGACGAGCACGTCGACCCTCCCGAGCTCGTCGTACACCACGTCGACGAGGTGGTCGACGTCGTCCCAACGGCCGACGTGGGCGGCCACAGCGAGGGCCCGCTGACCGGTCTCCGCCTCGACCACATTCGCCAGGTCCTCGCAGGCGTCGAGCTTGCGACTGGAGATCACGACGTCGGCGCCGGCGCGGGCGAAGCCGAGCACCATCTCCCGGCCCAGGCCGCGGCTGCCGCCGGTGACGAGGGCGACCTTGCCGGACAGGTCCGAGCTCATTGGTGCATCCTGGCATCGTGTGACAACGCCAACCCGTCGGACCGCCGGGGGCACCAATGAGCGAAAGACCGTGCCGAATCGTTCGCTCGCTCGAAGACTCGCTCGCTCACGTCGGCTCCCCCACCGCGCCCTCGGCCACCAGCTCGTCGATCTCGCCGTCGGTGTAGCCGAGGCCGCGCAGGATCGTCCGGCTGTGCTGGCCGGTGATCGGCGAGCCGGCGAGGTTCGGCGCCGCGGTCAGTGAGAACGACCAGGGCATCCCGACGTGGTCGACGTTGCCGAGGTGCTCGTGGGCGGTGCGCACGACCCACCCGCGATCGTGCATGTCGGGGTCGTCGAACAGCTCGCGGGCATACGTCGACGAGGCCACCTCGCACGCCACGCCGGCGGCGTCGAGCACGGCGTACCAGTGCCCGGCGTCCTTCGCCGCGAAGACCGCACCGAGCTCCGTCGCCAGGGCCGCGTCGTTGGCGCGCCGGGCGTCGGCGTCGGCGAAGCGATCGTCGGCGGCCAGGTGCCCTGTCTCGACGGCCTCGCAGAGGGCGGCCCACTCGCCGTCGCTCGTGGCGAACACACAGAGCCACCCGTCGGCGGTCTCGTACAGCCGCTGCAGCGCCGAGAACCCGTACTGGTCGGCGTCGATGCGATCCCGGTCGGGCCCGCTGCCATCGGCGTGGATCCAGGTGTAGCTGTTGAACAGCATGCAGGCGTTGAGGATCGACGTGTGCACGAACTGGCCTTCGCCCGTGCGCTCGCGATGTCGGAGCGCCTGGACGACGGCGGCCGCCGAGAGGATCCCGTTGCCGGTGTCGCCGAACGCCGTCATGTGCCAGATCGGCGGCGTGCCGTGGTGGGTGCCGCCGGCCTCGTACTCGGTGCCGGCGAGGGCGTTGCCGAGCTGGTCATTGCCGGGCAGCGGGGTGCGCGGGCCGTCGCGCTCGAAGCCGCGGGTGTGGCAGTAGATGATCTGCGGGTTGATCGCCCGCGCCTGGTCGTAGCCGATCCCGAGTCGCTCGGCGACGCCGGTGCGCATGTTGTGGTGGACGACGTCGGCGCGGGCGATGAGGCGGTGGGCGACGTCGCGGCCGCGGGGGTGCTTGAGGTCGAGGGCGAGGGCCTGCTTGCCGTGGCTCGACCCGACATAGATGGCGTCGGTGAGGTCGAACTCGCGGGTCGTGATCTTGACGACCGTCGCCCCGAGGTCGGCCAGCATCTGTGTCCCGAACGGCCCGGCGATGGCCAGCCCGAGGTCGAGCACGAGCACCCCGGAGAGCGGGGCCGCCGGCAGCTCGTGCGGGGCGACCGGCGAGGCTGCCGGCCACGACGCCGTGACGTCCTCGACGGCGCTCACGTCGGCGGCACGAGGACGGATCGGCGGGTTCGGGGCACCGTCGAAGCCGAAGACGTGGCCAACCTGGCGGATCGGGCCGTGCTCGGGGTCGTCGAGCTCGACGATCACGCCCTCCCGCTCCAGCGGGGCGTCGAGCAACGCCTCCTCGGGCGAGAGGATCGGCTGCAGACCGACGCCGGCGTCGGCGGCCAGGCGCACCCAGTCGTCGCAGGGTCGGGTGCCGACGGCGCGGGCGGTGTCGCCAAAGGCCTCGGCCTGGTAGCGCACCGCCGCCTCGTAGTCGGCGGCGCCGAGGTGCACCGGGCGCGGCGACTCGCCGGCGTCGACACCGTCGGCACCGACGGCGTTCGAGCGCAGGAACTCATGGGCAAACGGCGCCCACTGGTGCAGCCAGCGCCCGTCGGCGGCGCGGAAGATGCCCTTCGGCGCCCGCCGGTCGAAGTACCACAGCCGGTAGCTCGGGTGCATCCGGGCGACCCGCTGCCAGCCCATCGCGTTCATCATGATGCAGGCCTGGGCCAGCGACGTCTCGACGTGCTGGCCGCCCCCGGTGCGCTCGGCGACGTAGAGGCCGGCGCTGATCGCCGTCGTCGCCAGCAGCGTGGCACCGATGCTCGCCCACGGCACGGCGAGGAAGATCGGTCCCTCCCGGCACCCGAGCTGGTCGACCCCGTCGGGGACCTCGAAGCCGGGCTCGTCGAGGTCGGTGCCCATGATGTGGTCCATCCGCGTGCCGTACCAGCCGCGCTGGTCCCACTGCAGTCCGGTGCGCGCCGTCACCAGCCACTCGATGCCGGGGCGCTGGGCGGCGGCGGTGTCCCGGCCGTAGCCGGTGATCGACGTGTAGACGAGGCGCGGGTTGGCCGCCAGCAGCGCGTCGGGGCCGATCCCGAGCTCGTCGGTGACGCCGGGGCGGAACGTCTCCAGCAGCACGTCGGCGCGCCCGGCGAGGTCGAGGAATCGGGCGCGCGCGGTGGCCAGGTCGATGGCGACGCGCCGCCTGCCGCGGTGCCACACGATCGCCCGGTCGCGCTCGGGGTCGCCGCCCGGGGGCTCGACGCGGACGACGTCGGCGCCGTGGTCGGCGAGCAGCATCGCCGTCATCGGCCCGGCGATGCCGGTGCTCACGTCGAGGACCCGTACGCCCGCGAGGATCCCGGTCATGCCGTGCCGCTCGTGATCACGAGCCCATGTTCACAGCTCGCTCGAGCCGCGGGCTCACTCTGCTCACCTCGCTACGGTGGCCCGGTGCCGAACACGCTGATCTTCGTCGACTTCCCGGTCCCCGACCCGGCCACCGCCGCCGACTTCTACTCCGAGGTGTTCGGGTGGGTCGTCGAGCCGCGGCCGGCCGACGTCTTCTACCGGATCGTCCCCGGCGGGCACTTCCCGCTCGACGACGGCTCGCCCTCC
The DNA here is from genome assembly GCA_963841465.1 of uncultured Acidimicrobiia bacterium. Classification (GTDB taxonomy): domain Bacteria; phylum Actinomycetota; class Acidimicrobiia; order Acidimicrobiales; family Ilumatobacteraceae; genus JALZMG01. The sequence goes on from CAWJCQ010000004.1 coordinate 433,257, forward strand.
CCCATCGGCAACCTGCACATGGGCATCTACGACCCCACCAACGCCCGTCCCCATCCCGACCCGGCCGGCGTCGAGCCCCGTGAGGTGAGCACCAGCGGGCGCACGGCGCGGACGTGGATCCTCGTCGGGGACGACGACGACGAGGACCGGATCATGGACACCGCGGTCAAGCTCGGCGCCACCGAGTTGTGGCGGCATCACTACTGGGCCGAGTTCAACGGTTTCAACAGCGCCTTCAGTGACCCGTGGGGCAACACGTTCGTGCTGTGGACCAAGGGCGGCGACGACCCGCAGGTCCCGCCTGGCTACACCAGCGAATGAACCGGCGCCTCGGGCGCAGCGGCATCGAGGTCGCCCCGATCGCCCTCGGCACGATGATGTTCGGGGCGTGGGGCAACACCGATGACGCCGAGTGCCGGCGAATGGTCGACGCCGCCATCGACGCCGGCGTCACGCTGTTCGACACCGCCGACATCTACGACGACGGGACGTCGGAGCGGATCCTGGGTGACGCACTGCGCGGCAAACGGGACCGCGTCGTGCTCGCCACCAAGGTCGGCAACCCGATGGGCGGTGACCCCGAGCGCAGCGGGCTCTCCCGGCGTTGGATCACCGAGGCGTGCGATGACTCGCTGCGCCGCCTGCAGGTCGACCACATCGACCTGTACCAGCTCCACCGCCCCGACCCGAACGTGCCGATCGGCGAGACGCTGCAAGTGCTCGGGGAGCTGGTGGCGGCGGGCAAGGTCAGAGCGATCGGGACGTCGACGTTCTCGGCGGTGCAGCTGCGCGACGCGGTCGACACCGCGACGGCGCTCGGCGGGCCGATGCCGACCAGCGAGCAGCCGCCGTACTCGGCGCTGGCCCGGGGCATCGAGCGCGACGTGCTCGAGGTGTGCCGCACCGAGGACCTCGGCGTGATCGTGTGGGCGCCGCTGAACGGCGGCTGGCTCACCGGCAAGTACCAGCACGGCTCGACCGAGCCCGACAACCGCGCCAACCGCCAGGGCGAGCACTTCGACCACAAGGACGAGACGGTGCGGGCGGCCAAGCTCGCCGCCGTCGACGCGCTCACCGCGATCGCCGCCGAGCACGGCATGACGATCACCCAGCTGGCGCTGGCGTTCGTGCTCGACGACCCCGCGGTCACGGCGGCGATCATCGGCCCGCGCACGCTGGGCCAGCTCATCGAGCTGCTGGCCGCAGGGACGCCGTCACTGCCGCCCGGAGCACGCGAGCAGATCGACGCCGTGGTGGCGTCGGGCCACAACATCAACCCGGCCGACGCCGGCTGACGCCGAGGCCGATTCGCCGATTCGCCAATTCACGCATCGCGCTCCGCACCGATCACCGCTTGACCGTCTCTCGTCCGCGCTCCGATCAGTGCGGGCCGGGGGCGTCGGGCTACCTTCGCTGGCAGGGACACGTCGCATCGCAGCTCGAAGGAGCACGCCTGATGCCCATGATGACCGGCAATGACTATCGCACGTCGCTGCTTGACGGACGCCGTTGTTACATCGACGGCGAGCGGATCGAGGACCCGTCCGCGCATCGACTGCTGTCGCGGGCGGTCGATTCGGTGGCCGCCACCTACGACCGTTTCTATGACCCGGACCCGAGGGCGTTCCACCCGATGTATCTGATCCCGAGGTCGCAGGAGGACATGGACATCCGCCTGAAGGCGATGGGGAGGAGCGACATCACGGCGGGGACGACGGCGGCGTGCATGGCGCTGGCCGAGGTGGCGCCGGCGCTCGGCAAGCTCAACCCCGACTACCGCGAGCGGATCTACCAGTTCGTCGAGGAGTGCAAGGCCGCCGATGTGCGCTGCTCCGAGGCGATCACCGACGCGAAGGGGCACCGCCGGCGCCGCCCGTCGAAGCAGGACGACCCCGACTTCTACGTCCGCGTCGTCGACCGCCAATCCGACGGCGTGATCATCTCGGGCTGCAAGATGCACATCACCGGGGCCCCGCTCGTCCACGAGCAGGTCGTGTTGCCGACCAAGGCGATGAAGCCCGGCGAGGAGGACTACGCCATCGCCTGTTCGGTCCCGACCAACGCCGAGGGTGTCACGATCGTCAACACGACGAACGCGCCACGGGCCGTCGGCGACGACCTGCGTCACTATCCGATCAGCGCCCGGTCGAACATGCCGGAGGGGTTCGTCGTTTTCGACAAGGTGTTCGTGCCCAACGAGCGGGTGTTCCTCGACGGCGAGACGTCGCACGCGGCGGCGCTGGCCCACGCCCTCGGGCTGTGGGAGCGCTCCAACGCCGTTGCCTACAGTGGCCACAGCGCCGACCGTCTTGTCGGCCTGGCCGCGCTGCTGGCGGAGATGGACGGTGCCGCCGACCGCCCAGACATCCGTGACCTGCTGTCGGAGATGGCGATCTTCGCCACAATGTGCCGGGCCGGGTGGGAGGCGGCGATGAAGAACGCCGTCGTCAACGAGGATGGCACCTTGTCGCCGGCGTCGATCTACATCAGCGCGTCGAAGTACTACAACGCCGAGCTGCACGGCAAGATGATCGACATCCTGCATGACATCGCCGGTGCGCTGCTGGTGACGGCGCCGACGATCGCCGATTTCGAGGACGACCAGGTCGGCGCCGATCTGCGCGAGCATCTCGTCGGCGCCGGCGGCCAGAGCGCCGAGGAGCGGCTGAAGCTGTTGCACTATGTGCGCGACTTGACGGCCGACACGTTCGGCGGGTGGATCGCGGTGACCGAGTCGCTGGCTGGTGGCGGGCAGTACGCCCAGCGTCTGGTGACGCTGCGCCACTACGACCTCAACGAGGCCAAGCGCCTCGCCCGTCGCGCCGCGGGGATCGGTGACGACGAGCCCGAGCCGGCCGCCGTGCCCGCGGCCGCCGTGATCTGATCGCTCAGGCCCGATGATCTCCGCCGAGGACTACGTCGCATCCTTGCGTGATTCGCGCGCGGTCTGGCTCGAGGGCCAGCGGGTCGGCGACGTCACCGCCCACCCGGTGCTGCGCAAGGCCGTCGACTGGGTGGCGTCGACGTACTCGCGGTTCGAGGGGCAGCCCAACCCGATGTACCGGGTGCCCCGCACGACGGCGGAGTTGAGCGAGCAGATGGACCTGTTGCTCACGTCCGACCGCACGGCGGCGACGACCGCTGGCTCGATGGCGTTGGCGACCGTCGCCGGGCAGCTCGCGGCGATGGACCCGGCGTACGGCTCCCGGCTGCGCCAGTTCGCGGCGGTCTGCGAGCAGCGCGACCGCGCGGGTCGCCGCGGCCGTCGAGGACACCGCCAAGCCGGTGCGGATCCTGACCCGCCGCGACGACGGCATCGTCATCGAGGGCGGCAAGCAGCACGTCGTCGGCGCGCCGGTCGTCCACGAGTTGTTGATCGTCCCGGAGCGGGCCGTCGCCGACGACCGCAGCGAGCGTGCCGTTGCCTGCGCCGTGCCCGTCGACACCTCAGGCGTGCGGATGATCGCCAACACCGCGGCGCCGCGTGCCGCCGACGACCGCAGCTACCCGGTCAGCCGCAGCCACGCCGTCGTCGAAGCCGTCGTCGTGCTCGACCAGGTGTTCGTGCCCTGGGAGCGGGTGTTCCTCGCCGGTGAGGTGGTGCCGTCCGGCCAGCTCGCCGGGACGCTCAGCGTGTGGGAGCGCGCCCGCGCCGTCGCCGAGCAGGCAGACCGGGCCGAGCTGATCCTGGGGTTGGCCCAGACGATCTCCGACATGAACGGGATCGCCGGCGTCTCGCATGTGCGCGACAAGCTGTCGTCGATCGCCGTGTGGGCGAAGATGTGCCGGGCCGGGTGGGAGGCCGCGCTCGCCCACGCATCCGTCAACGAGGGCGCGATGGTGTGCCCCGACGACTCGTACCTCTACGCCACCAAGGCCTACGGCGGCCACCTCTACAGCGAGATGACGCACCGCCTGCACGACGTCGCCGGGGGGCTGATCATCACCGCCCCGGCCATCGCCGACCTCGACAACCCCGACACCGGCGACTACGTCCGCAAGTACATGCGCACGATGGACGGCGTCAGCGGCGAGGACCGGTTGCGCATCTTCCACATCATCCGCGACCTCACCGCCGACACCTACGGCGGCTGGGACAAAGTCACCAACCAAGTCATCGGCGGCGGCATGCACCATCAACGCATGGCCACACTCGACGCCTTCGACCTCGACACGGTGTGCACGAGAGCGAAGCAGGTGGCCGGCATCATCTGAGCGGGAGTCAACCGATCGTCGGCGGCTCCTCGGCGATGACGCGTTGCTCTCGCAGTCGCGCGATTGTCGGCGCGTCGTAACCGAGCCAGGTCAGCACGTCGACGTTGTCGGCGCCGAGCGGCGGCGCCGGCCGCATCGGTACGGGCGTGCGCTCGAAGTGGATCGGGAAGCCAGGAAATGCCTGTCGGCCGGCGTCCGGCTGCTCCCACGTCACCATGAACCCTCGGGCGGCGAGGTGCTCGTTCTCGACGAGGTCTGCGTTGGTGAACACCGGGCACGCTGGGACCCCGACGCCCTGCAACGCCGCGGCGACGACGGCGGGGGATCGGGTTGCCGTCCACGACGAGATCGCGGCATCGATCTCGTCGTGACGGGCGGCGCGCTCGCCGACACCGAGGTCCCGAAGTTCCGCCAGGGCACCGACGCCGACGAGTGCGACGAGCGCCGCCCACTCGTGGTCGGAGCGGACGCTGATCGCGACCCAGGCGTCGTTCCCGGCGCACCGGTAGCAGCCTTGCGGCGCGTACTGCACGGATCGATTGCCCATCCGTGCCGGCGCTGACCGCGTCACCGACGACATGAGCAAGGACTCCCCGGCGATGCTCAGCAGCGTCTCGAGCTGCGACACATCGACGTGCACGGACGCGTTCGTACACTCGCGCTCCCACACGCCGGCGAGCGCGGCGAAGGTGCCGTGGAGCCCGCCGCCGGCATCGGGGAAGGCGAGCCCCAGCCGCATCGGGCCGCCGTCGGGGTACCCGGTCGCCTCGTCGAACCCGGCGTACGCCTCCAGGATCGGTCCCCACGAGGCATGCGAGGCCAGGGGTCCCGTCTCGCCATAGCCGCTCATCAAGACGGTGACCGCGCGCGCGTTGTGTCGGGCCACGCCGGCGGCGTCGAGGCCCATCGAGGCCGCGGCGCGGGGCGTGTAGTTGTGGATGACGATGTCCGCCCGCTCGACCAGGCGGGCGAGCACGTCGCGTCCGTCGTCCGTCTTGAGGTCGAGGGCGACATCGCGCTTGTTGCGGTTGATCTTGTTCCAGACCCCCATGCGATTCCACCACCGCTCCCCCGGCTCGGCGTTCGGAAAGACGGGAGCACGGAGTTGTGGATCGGGCAGCGTGCCCCAGACCCAGGCCGGATCGGCCGGGGGCGCCGGACTCACGCCTCGCCCCGCCGGGTGCTCCACCTTGATGACGTCGACGCCGAGATCGCCGAGGAACCGGCCTGTCAAGGGGCCGGCCCACCCCACCGTCGTCTCGATCGCTCGCAGCTCGTGGAGATCGATCCGTGGGAACGGGCGTCGCTCGGACATGGCCGACACCTCCGCCAGCACCGCAGCGGTGTCGTCGCCCGGCGCCGGAGCACGCCGGGACGGGACATCCCGATCACCCACATGGAATGGCGCCGCCGGCATCATCGCGTCGGCGCCGAGCCACGTAGCACGCGCCCAGAAGCCGCGTACGGCCAGCTGCTCCGCGGCCAGCACGTCGACGAACGTGTTTGCCCGCCCCGCCGGCACGCGAGCGTCTTGCAACGCCTCGACGGCGTCGTCGGCGCGGCGGGCCGAGAACCATGGCTGCAAGGCCCGGTCGATCTCCTCGGCGCGGTCGAAACGCTCGGCCGGCGCCATCAGCCGCTCGTCGAGGAGCAACTCGACCTGATCGACAGCGAGGCAGAACCGCTCCCACTGGTCCGGCAACGGGGCACAGACACAGACCCACCCGTCGCTGCATTCGTAGAGGGACATCGGATGGAACGACTCCCCGAGGCGGCCGCCCCAACGCCGTTTGATCACCCCCGTGTGCGTGTACATCGTCAGCGACCATTGGTGGGCGGCGGCGACCGCCTCCATCGCGCCGACATCGACGAGCTGACCGCGGCCCGTGCACGTGCGCTCGAACAGCGCCGCTTGGGCGGCGATCGCCGCCGTCGCCCCCGCCACGTACGACGCCCACGGGCCGCCGCCCTGGAGCGGCTCGCGGTCCGGGTCGCCGTTCAGATACAGGTACCCGCCGGCCGCCCAGTCGGTCAGTGCACTGTGGTGCCACCGAGAGTACGGACCGGTCAACCCGAACCCGGAGACGACGACGTGAACGGCCGCGACGTTGGCCGCCTTCACGCGGTGATCCAACCGCGCTGCCGCATCGGGGTCGCCGTCGACGGACGTGACGACGATGTCCGCCCACGCCAGCAACCGATCGACGGCCGGGTCGTCCAACCCAACGGCGACGGAGCGCTTCGACGCGTTCAGGTACTCGTGCAGCGCGCTCGTCGGGGCTTCACCGTCCGGAACCAGCAGCGGCGCCACACCGCGAAGACCGCGCTCACCCGGCGGCTCGAGCAGTACCACGTCGGACCCCTGCGTCGCGAACAGCCTGCCGCAGTACGCGCCGGCGATGGAACCGCCAATCTCCAAGACGCGCACATCTCTCACGCGCAACCTCCATTCGGATGCCGATCTTCACGTACCGTCCTCACGCCACACCAGTCGGCCCCGGTCGGTCTGGTGTGCATCGCCGTCGCCAGCGGGTTGCCCCGGTGCACCAGGCTGGAGCGGTGGCGATCTGGTCGGTCGTTGAACGGGAGTCTCCCGGGGTGGCCTCGGTGGCGGCCCGGCTGTGGTCCGGACTGTTCGCGCTTGATCGCGGTGAGGCGGTGCCCGCGGGTCAGCACGTGTTCTGCATCGCATACCTGGCGACCGTGCCTCGCGACGGCGCGCCGCGTCTTCATCCGTTCTGCCCGATTCTCGCCGATGGCCGTTTGTTCGCCGCCGTTCCTCGCCCTTCGCCGAAAGGGTGGGACTGCGGCGCGACGCTCGCTGCGTCATCCACGCCGCACCAGGTCCGGACGACGACGAACTCTGCATCCGAGCCTCGGCGGCAGAGGTCACCGCGAGCGCACGCACCGCGTCGCGTGTTCTCGCCGTCGTCGCGCGAAATGAGGTCGGAGGGATGATCCAGTCCGTGTTGCACGATCCGATCTTCGAGTTCGATGTCCTCCAGGTCGACGTGGCGTGTTGGGTCGACATCGGCCTGCCGGCGACCCACGCCGTACGACACCGGTGGCCTCACGCCGACGGCGATGGATCGACAAGAATGGGCATGTGGGCCGCACGATTGCCCTCGGCTTGATCAGCCTGCTGCTCGCTGCGGGGTGTTCGAACGATGACACGGCGACCACCGATACCTCGACGTCAACCGTGTCCGGCGGCACCGCACCCTCCATGGTGGACATCCCTGTGTCGTCGGCAGGGCCAACGACCGCAGCCTCGCTGGCGCCGCCGACTGGACCGACCACGTCCACGCTCGCGCAGCCGGTGGAAACGGTCCCCGCGGCGCCGACGGCCGCCGAGGCGGGTGGGTGGCGGCTGGCGGTCACGGCACCGACCGCGGGCGCGACGATCGGAGCGTCGCCCGTGTTGTGCTACTCGGTGGCGGGCACCAGCCGGGAGCCGGTGGTCGTCTTCGAGGTCAGCGTGCTGACGCCCGGGACGACGACGGGCGGTTCTCCGATTCGAGTCGACGGGTCGGTCGGACGCGGCTCGGTCGAGGTTGGTCTGGGCGACGTGGCCGACGGCCGGTATGACCTTCGGGTGCAGCTGGTCGCCAACGGCGCCCCGGTGGAGGGCGTGGTCGTGACGATCCCGATGGTGATCATCTCGGCGACCGCGGCTCGGGCGCCCTGCGACTCAGGTTGATCGGCCCCTCGGGACGTGGTGGACGGGAGGGTGACAGCGGTCTTAGGTTTGGTGTGACGCCGTCGCCGGGGGGTGGCGCGACCGAGGGAGGCGCCATGGGTGGACGTCGGGGCGTGTTGCAGCGCCGCATCGCCGGGATCGTGGCGGTCACCTTCGTTGCTGGCTTGGCACCGCTGCCAGCGCCGATGCGAGCAATGGCGGTCACGATCGGCGCCCCGTCCAACGCGACGGCCCGCACCGGCGACGAGGATGAGTCCGCTGTCGCCGTGAATCCGAACAACACCCAGCAGATCGCGGTGATGACCAACGGTGTCGCCGGTGATGCCGGCCTGCCCCTGTCGGTCTCCTCTGATGGCGGGCAGACGTGGACCAGAACCGTGTTCGCCACGGGTACCGGCGCTGGCGGCGACGGCCGCCCTGCAGCCTGCTGTGACCCGACACTGTCATGGGATGACCACGGCAACTTGTTCGTCGGCTATCTGCAACGCACTCCCCGCACGATCGAGCTGTACGTCACCAGCGATCTCGGCGCCAACTTCATCAACCTGGGCCCGGTCGACACCGGAGCGGCCGGCAGCCTTGACCAGCCGACGGTCGTCGCTGCCGAGAACTCGGTGTGGGTCACGTGGCGGGACGACTCGGGCGGCATCTCCGCTCGCGGTCGGAGTGTCACCGGGGCGCTGACGTTCGGTGCCTGGGGTCCCGAGCAGGACGTGTCCAACGTCGGCAACTTCGGTGACATCGCGATCGGTCCGACCGGCGAGGTGATGGTCGTCTACCAGACCCCGACCGGCAACGAGGGCCCGTCGAACATCATCGTCCATACCGACGCCGACGGCCTCGGCGCCGGCGGCTTCGGCGCCGGCGTCACCGTCGGGTCGACGAACGTCGGCGGGTTCGACTTGCTGCCGGCCCAGCCGCAACGCTCGGTCGACGCCGAGACGGGCCTGGCCTGGGACCGCACCGGCGGCACCAATGACGACCGCGTCTACCTCGTCTATACCGACGAGACACCGGCAGAGAGCAACGACTTCGACATCGTCGTGCGTACGTCCGACGATGACGGGGCCAACTGGAGCGCCCCGGTACAGGTCAACGACGACGCCGGAACCAACTCGCAGATGCTGCCGAAGATCGCCCTCGACCAGACCAACGGCGACGTCGCGGTGACGTTCTATGACGCCCGCAACGACACCGGCGGCGGCCCCAGCGCCACGGACATCGACGGCACCGCCAACAACGACGTCACCCTGTTCGCCACGTGGAGCCTGAACGGCGGCGCCAACTGGGCGGCCAACGTCGCCGTCGCCGACGCACCCACCGATGGCTACGACACCAACGGCGGCCAAGAGCTTGGCGACTACACCGGCTCCGCCTTCCACGGCGGCGTCCTGTACCCGTCGTGGGCCGACTCGTCCAACAGCACCGGCGACAACCCCGACGGCACCCAGGCGACCCTCGACGTGTACGTCGCCGCGGTCCGGCCACGCAACGATCCGCCCATCGTGTCGGTCGCCCCGGTCGCGGGTGTCGAAGGAGCCACCATCAACCTGGCCGGGTCGGCCAGCGATCCCAACGGCGACGCGCTGACGTTCTCCTGGAGCGTCACCCCGGCCGGCGGGACCGATCCGGGCGCCGCCTGCGTGATCACCGGCGACGGCACCACCCTGACCCCGACGATCCAGTGCAGCGACGACGGCGCCTACACGGCCACGCTCACCGCGACCGGCGACCCGGCCGAACCGGTCAGTGCCTCGGCGACCGTGACGGTGAGCAATGCCAACCCGTCGGTGGCATCCCCGGCGAACACGCCGTCGACCATCGACGAAGGCCAGAGCACGACCTTCACCGCGTCGTTCTCCGACGCCGGCTGGAACGACACCTACGCCGGGTCGATCGACTGGGGCTTCGGTCCACCCGAGGCGACAGCCGCCACCGTCACCACCCAGGGTTCGCCGGGAGTGGCCGAGAGCGGCACGCTCTCGGCCACCCACACCTACATGGACGACGGTGGGTTCACCGTCACCGGAACGGTCACCGACGACGACGGCGGGAGTGGATCGGCGTCGGCGGGGGTCACGGTCAACAACGTCGACCCGACCGCCGCGATCGACGAGTCCGGCACCATCCTCGTCAACGGCGTCCCGACGATCATCACCAACGCCGGGTCACCCGTCGACTTCAGCGCCAACAGCACCGACCCGGGCAGTGACGACCTCACCTTGACCTGGGACTGGGACGACGGCTCCCCGGCGCCCGACGTCGCCGTGGTCTCGCTGCACGCCCCGCCGAACCCTGACCCGGATCCGAGTCCCGACGGGACTGCCCGGGACGTCACCGACAACCAGACCCACACCTTCGGTGAGGCGTGCTTCCACGACGTCGTGTTCGCCTCCGCCGACGACGACGGCGGCAACGGCTCCGACGACATCGCGGTCGTCACCGTCGGCAACTTCACCGACACCCGCTCCCACGGATACTTCAAGACCGAGATCCGCAAACTGCGCGACCACACCGCGGCAGGTCTCCAATGCCTCCTCGACATCACCGGCTTCATGAGCCAGGTGTTCCACGAGCTGCGCGACGCGTCGACGCCGGCCCTCGCCGCATCGGTCTTCGACAAGAGCGGCAGCTCGCTGGCGACCGACATCTTCGACCTTCAACTCCTGGCGGCGTGGATGAACTTCGCCGATGGACGAGTCGCCTCGACGGACATGGTCGACACCAACCGCGACGGCGTAGCCGACACCACCTTTGGCGACCTCATGGCGCAAGCAGAAGCCGTCCGCCTCAACCCCGCTGCCACCCGCGCCGAGCTGCTCGCCCAGAAGGACCGACTCGACGCCTTCAACAACTCAGGGATCTGACGCAGGCTCCACCGTCCAACGGTCTTCGACCGCTGCGCGTTGGCGCTCGTCATCCTCCGCTCGCGATCGGTTCGAGCACCAGGCGCAGGACCGTCAGGGCAACTGGGTCGAGCTCGCCGTCATCGGTCCAGCGTCGAGCCTGATCGAGCAGATGGCTGGCCCGCTTCGGATCGTCGCGCGCCTTGCCGTCGATCTTGTCCAGCTCCCCACGGATCTCGTCGGCGTGCTCGCCGAACAGCTCCGGCGCGGCGTCGAGCAGGGCCGCCAGCTGCGCGACGGTCTGCGGCACGAGCGGCTCGGCGAACGGATCGGTGGTCGTCGGGTCGGTGGCGGGCGGGTCGGTGGTCGGTGGCACCGTGGTCTCGGCGCCGGTGGTCGGGGTGCTCGTCGCGAGCGTCGTCGCTGTGGCCGTCGTCACCGCCGGCACCGCCGTGGTCGTGCTCGCCGCCTCCCCGTCCCGACCGAAGCGCACGGCGGCGACCACGAGGCCGGCGGCGACCACTGCCGCCACGATCGAGACGACGGCGGCCGCACGCCGACTCCGGCGCTGGCGCGGCGGCGTGACGATCGCCGGCCGCGGGTAGCGGGAGGTTGGCGCCGACTCGCCCACCGCGCCGGTGGCGAGGGCGGCTCGCATCTCGGTGGCGGAGCCGAAGCGGTCGGCCGGTCGTTTGGCCATCGCCTTGGTCACGGCGCGCACGATGGCCAGCGGGACGTCGGGGCGGGCCGTCCCGAGGTCGGGGATCGGCGCCGTCTGTTGGGCGATCGCTGTCGCCATCGGCGTTGGCCCGTCGTAGGGTGCGACGCCGGCGAGCATCTCGTACAGCACGACCCCGACGGCGTAGAGGTCCGTCGCCGGCGTCGTCGCCTCGCCGTTCACCTGCTCAGGCGCGGTGTACTTGGCGGTGCCGACGAACATGCCGAGCGACGTCAGGTCGGCTCGTTCGTCGAGGCGCCGGGCGATCCCAAAGTCGGCGAGCTTGACCGTGCCCCCACGCGCGAGCAGGACGTTGCCGGGCTTGACGTCGCGGTGCACGATCCCGGCGGCATGGGCGGCACCGAGGGCGGCGAGCACGCCGTCGGCGATCGCCAACGCCTCCCCCACCGGCAGCCGCCCGCCGAGCAGCCGGCCGGCCAGCGACGGGCCCTCGACGAGCTCCATCACGAGGTACAGCTCCTCACCGTCCTCGCCGGCGTCGTAGGTAGCGACGGCGTTGGGATGGCTGAACCCGGCTGACGCGCGCGCCTCGCGGCGGAACCGCTCCCGCTGGGCCGCGTCGAGGGCCCCGGCCCAGACCAGCTTCACGGCCACCCGACGGTCGAGGCGACGGTCGCGGGCTTCGAACACCCGCGCCATCCCGCCGGCGCCGAGCACGGCGCCCAGCTCGTAGCGCCCTGCGATCACCCGACCCACACCGCGACGCTACGAGACGGTGATCTCGTGCGGTGAGCGGGGAGGTCGCTCGAGCCAGAGCTGCCCGAGCTCGTGGCGGATGACGTCGGTGAGCGCGGCGCGGAGCAGTTCGATCAGCGCGTCATCGCTGCCCACGATGTGCGTGCGATAGGAGCGATGGACCGCGCTGACAGCCTCCCACCACGCTGACGTGCCAACCTTCTCGTCGAGCGCCTCCTGGATCGCATGGCGCATCGTGGTGCTGCTGTCGGCCAGCGCTCGTCGCCGCCCCTGATCGATTTCGACGGGTGCACCCTCGACCAGCCACCGCGTGGCGTCGTCGTGGTCCACGAGGAGGGCGACCAGACGCCGCCACGTGTCCTCCAACTCACCGGGACGACCACCTCCACGCGGCTGGTAGAGGTCGGCGAACTGGCGGCGAAGGATGCCGTGATCGAGTTGGATGAGGCGGACGATGTCGGTCATGGAACGAGCGCGCGGACGCTGATCGCCCGTCTCGACTGCGTGTCGAACATCGACCGCTCCCTCTGGTGGTCTGACCCGCCGCCGCATCCTGACCCAGGCCGAGGGCCGCTGGGATCGCCCCGTTGGGGTGATTCGCGTCCATCACCCCGCGACCTGCCGACGTCCACCAGCGGGTTTGCAGGAGGCCGAGCATGCACCACCCCAGCGTGGGTACGGTTCGCGCGTGCCCGCTGGTGAGCACCCGTCGACGTCTCCGCCAGGCGCGGCGGCCGTGCTGCTGCCGCCGGCGCTACCGCCGAGTGTCCTGGCCCGTCCCCACCTGGAGGCGCGGATCGGCCCGAGCGTGGCGACCAAGCTGACGTTGGTGACCGGCCCGGCAGGGGCCGGTAAGACCACCCTCGTACGGGCCTGGCTGGCCAACGCGCAGGCGCGATGGGCGTGGATCACCGTTGAGCCGGCGATCGCGACGCCCGATCAATTCTGGGTCCTCTTCGTGCGCGCCGTGCAACAGGCGCTTCCCGGGGTCGTGCTCGACGTGGTCGATGCCATCGGCCAGGAGTCGATCTGTGGCCACGACGTGGCGCGCGGCCTCGTCGCCGACCTGCACAGCCTGCCCAACGTCGCCGAACCGGCCGCACCGGTGGTCGTCGTGGTCGACGACGCCCACCTCCTCGATGCTGCGAGCTGGAATGACCTCGAGTGGGTGATCGCCCATCAACCCCTCGGGCTGCACCTCGTGCTCACGTCGCGATCCGATCCACCGTTCCCTGTCGCCCGCCTTCGGGCGCTCGGCGCGATGACCGAGATCCGCCAGCGCGACCTGGCCATGTCGCGCGACGAGACCGCCGCACTTGCCGCGGTGTTGGGTGACCCGGGTCCCACAGCCGATCTCGTCGAGCTGCTCCACGAGCGGACCGAAGGGTGGGCCGCCGGCATCCGGCTGGCGTTGCTGGCGCTGCAGCACGGCGAGACGGTCGACGACGTCCTCGGTCGTGAGGTGGACGCCGCCGGGATGACCGGTGAGCTGCTCCTGACCGAGGCCCTCGAGCGCCAACCGGCCGAGCTGCGCCTGTTCCTCGACCAGACCTCCGTGGTCGGCGTCCTCGATCCCCGGCTGTGCGAAGCGCTGACTGGCCGACACGACAGCCGCGACCTCCTGCGCCGGCTGGCCGCCGAGCACGTCTTCATCACCGCACTCGATGGGCAGCCCGACCATTACCGGTACCACCCCATGTTCGCCGAGCTGCTGCGCCAAGAGCTGCGGGCGTCGGACCACAATGCCGAGGGGACACAGCACCTCAAGGCGGCGCGCTGGTTCGAGCAGGAGCAGCGCTACCCCGACGCCATCGAGCACGCCAACGCCGGCGGGCACTTCGATGTCGCCTTCTCGATCATCGTCGGCCGCCTGGGCGACCTTTACGCCGGCGGCCACCGAGAGAGCGTCGGACGGTGGCTGTTGGCGATGCCTGACAGCTTCGTCGTCGCCGACCCGGCGCGCACGGTCGAGCACTGCGCGGCGCTGCTGTTCGTCGTGCGTCCGGAGTGGCTGCGCTGGCTCCGGCGGGCACGCGCCGTCGTCGGCCCCGACCGCCCCGACCTCGCCGCCCGCCTGGAGTTGTTCGGCGCCCTCGGCCACGCCGGACAGGGTCACATCGAGCAGTTCGAGCAGCATGTCGCGCGCGCCCACGAGTTGCGCGGCGAGGGGATTTGCGACCCGTTCGACGAGGTGATCGACGCCTGGCGGGTTCGGCTGCTGACGCTGCGGGGACGCCACGACGACGCCGTGGAGCTCGCCCAGAGCCTGTTCCGCCGACCCCGGCGTCTGCTGCGCGACCTGCCGCTGACGAGCCTGCTCGCCACGACCCTGTTCGCCGCCGGCGACCCGGTCAGCGGCGACCTCGCCGTCGACGTGGTCGAGCAGTGGCGGGCGCTCGGTGAGCCGGACTTCATGGGCATGGCGGACGCCCTGTGTGTCGCCTCCGACCTGGCCCTGCGCCGCGGCGAGCCCGAGGAGGCGGAGAACCTCGCCGCCAGCGCGGTCGCCGTCACGAGCGAGCAGCCCACCCACCTCCTCGGCGCCCGGGCGGAGATCGCCTTGGGCCGGGTCGAAGGTGCGACCGGGCGGGGCGACGACGCCCGCCGCCGGCTTCGGGACCTCCGTGGTCGGTTGGCGGCGTCCGGTGCGGCCGGGTCGGTGCTCGAGCTCGTCGACGACGCACTCCGCAGCCTCACGTCGGCTCCATCGCCGACCACCCGGGCGGTCGAGGGGCTGACCGAACGGGAGGAGACGATCCTCGGGCTGTTGGCCAGCCACCGCACGTTCCCCGAGATCGGGCGGGAGCTGTTCATCTCCCGCCACACTGTCAAGACCCACGTCGGGCGGATCTACCGCAAGCTCGGCGTCAGCAGTCGGTCCGACGCCGTGCGCGCCGCCGGCGACCTCGGGCTGCTCGCCACTCAGTGACGTCCCGGGTCACTCCGTGGGGACGGGCCGGCGATCGTGCCGGCCTTCGACCCGGACGTCGAGCATCGACACCCCCAGGTCGCGGACGCGAGCGAGGATTCCGTGTAGGGCGGCGTCGTCGGCGACGTCGCCGGTGATCACGGTCTCGGTGCGCACGGTCAGATCCTCGAAGACACCTGCGAAGCGGGCGCCGAGCGGTCCGTCGAGGCGGATCGACACCCTCATCGCCGACATCCTTGCGCCGGCGTGGTCGTGCTGGCGTCGCCCGATCAGGGCGATGTTGCTCGCTGACAATCATCCCATCGGGGTGACTCGGCGAACGTGTGTCGAGAGGATTGGCGCGCCTCCCGAGCCCGCCAGACCGTCAGGTCAGGCCGCGCACGAACGGCTGCGCCAGCGCCGCCGGCTGGCGGCTGCGGTGAGCGAACAGCAGCATCGTGGCCAGCGCCATCACGAACGGCAGGGCGATCAGCAGCTGGGCGTTGGCCTGGAACCCGAGCGCCTGGAACACCGACCCGAGGGCGGAGAAGAGTCCGAACACGAACGCCCCGGCCACCGTCCCCTTCAGCGACCACCCGCCGAAGATGACTGCGGCGAGGGCGATGAAGCCGCGGCCGGACACGCCGTTGGCGGTGAAGCTCCCGGTCTGCCCGAGCGTGAGGTAGGCGCCGGCGAGCCCGCCGCACAGCCCGCACACGTAGACCGCCTGGCGGCGGCGCAGGTTGATGTCGATGCCGGTGACGTCGCCGGCCTGCGGGTTCTCCCCGGCGCAGCGCAGCTCCAGCCCCCAGCGCGTCCGGTACATCACCCACCACGCCAGCGGGACCAGCGGGTACAGCAGGTACTGGATCCACGTCGCGTCGAACAGGGCGCCCCCGACAAGCGGGATCTCCGCCAGGCCGGGGATGCGCAGCGTGCCGGTGGCCGTCACCACCGGCTCGACCTGGGCGTCGATGAACGCGGTCAGCCCGACGGCGAGCACGTTGAGCGTCAGCCCGACGACGAACTGGTTGGTGCCGAAGCGGTGGCTCAACTCCCCCTGCACGAAGCCGACGACGAGGCCGCCGGCGATCCCGAACAGCAACCCGACCCACACGTTCCCGGCGAGGTCGGAGCCAAGAGCGGCGGTGAAGGCACCGGTCAGGATCATCGCCTCGACCGAGATGTTGATCGTGCCGGCGCGCTCGGCGATCCACTCGCCGATCGCGGCGAAGGCGAGCAGCGCCGAGAACCGCATCGTCGAGGAGTACGTGCTGTCGGACGAGATGACGTCCCAGATCGAGCCTCCGAAGGCGATCAACGCGATCACGCCACCACCGCCGCCCGGTCGGCGCGCCGGCGCAGGACGTCCTGGATCGCCGGGGCCACGAGCAGGGCCAGCACGAGCATCGCCTGGACGACGTCGGCGATGCGCCGATCGACGCCCGTCGCCGACAGGAACTGCGAGCCGGTGCGGAGCATCGCGAACACGAACGCCATCGGGATCGCCAGCAGCGCCCGTTCGCGGGCGAGCAAGGCGACGAGCAGTCCCTGCCAGCCGAGGTTCGACGACATCCCGCTGGTGAAGCGGTCGCCGGGCACGCCGCCGGTGAGCCAGATCCCGCCAGCCAACCCTGCCGCCGCCCCCGACACGACCAGCGCGGCGCCACCGACGAGTGCCGCCGACACGCCGGCGCGGCGGGCGGTGCGCGGGTTGAACCCGAGCATCCGGACGCGGAACCCCACGGTGGTGCGGGCCAGCGTGACGGCCACGACGGCGGTCAGGATGAGGGCGATCACGACCCCCCACGAGACGACGTTGCCGAGGATCTCGATGCCCGGCAGGCGGGCGTTGCGCTTGAGCTGCTCGCCGTTGTTGACCCGCGAGGCGGTGGTGACCGCCGCCAGCAGCCACCGCTTGGTGAGGGCGAAGTCGGTGAGCTGGACGGCGATGAAGTACAGCAGCAGCGTCGAGATCACCTCGGGCACGTTGCGCGTGTACTTCATCGCCGCGGCGAGCAACGCCCACAGCCCGCCGAGGGCGACCCCCGCGGCCAGCGCCACGGCGATCACCTCCCAGCCCGGCGCGACCATCCGGGTGGCGACGTAGGCGGTGCCGGCGGCGCCGAGCAGCACCTGGCCCTCCTGGCCGATGTTGGCGAGCCCGGCCCTGCCGGCGACGATCGTCCCGGCGGCCACGCACAGCAGCGGGGCGGCGGTGTTGAGCGTGATCCCCCACGCACCCGGCGAGCGCAGGCTGCCGTCGAGCAGGGCGCTGACGACCTCGCCGGCCGAGCCCCCGGTGGCCGACACCAGCAGAGCGCACAGGCCGAGGGCGAGGGCGATGACGGCTCCGTAGACCCCCAGGCCCGACGCCACCCGCCGCCATCGCGCGACCGTGACCGGCGGCGGCGCCGCTGGCCGGGGCGGGGTCAGCGGTGTCTCGATCGCCGTCGCCGTCATGCCGCCGTCTGCGCTCCGCCCATCAGCAGGCCGAGCCGCTCGAGGTCGGTGTCGTGGGCGGCCATCTCGCCGACGATCCGGCCGCGGTGGATCACGCAGATCCGGTCGGACAGCGCCAGCACCTCCTCCAGCTCGGTGGAGATCAGCAGCACGGCGACGCCGTCGGCGGCCGCCGCCCGCAGCCGCGCGGTCATGTACTCGATCGCTCCGACGTCGAGGCCGCGGGTCGGCTGGGCGGCGACGAGCACCTTCGGCCGGGCCGACAGCTCGCGGGCCAGCACCACCCGCTGCTGGTTGCCGCCCGACAGCGACCGCATCGGGGCGTGCGGCGACGCGGCCTGGATGTCGAACGCCCGCATCAGCTCCTGGGCCCGGGCCTCGATCGCCCTGGCGTCGAGCAGCCCTCGCCGGCTCACCGTGCCAAGGTCGGCGAGGACGAGGTTCTCGGCGACGCTGAAGTCGAGCACCACACCAGAGTCGTGGCGGTCCTCGGGGATCACGCCGACGCCGGCCTCGCCGAGCGCGCCCGGCTTGGCGGTCGCCACCTCGCGGCCGGCGACCAGGACTGCACCATGCTCCAGCGGCACCAGGCTCGACAGCACGTCGGCGAGCGCCCGCTGGCCGTTGCCCTCCACCCCGGCCAACCCGACGATCTCGCCGTGGCGCACGACGAGGGAGAGATGGTCGAGCAGCAACCGGCCGTCGCGGTCGTGGACGACGGCGTCGCGGACCTCGAGCACGACCGGCTCGCCCTCGACCTCCGCGACGTCCTCGCTGGCGACCTCCTCGGCCACCGTCTCGATCAGCCCAAGGGCGGCGGCCTCCGAGCGCAGCGACACCGGCCGCCCGACCATCGACTGGGCCAGCCCCGACGCCGTCGCCGCCGACGTCGGCAGGCGGTCGATCACCCGCCCGCCACGCATGATCGTCACCTCGTCGGTGGCCCGGATGATCTCGTCGAGCTTGTGCGAGACGAGGGCGACGGCGCGGTCCTCGGTGACGACGACCGTGCGCAGCACCGAGAACAGCTGCTCGCTCTCGGCCGGCGTGAGCACGCTGGTCGGCTCGTCGAAGACGATGATCTCGGGCTCCCGGCGCAGGCACTTGATGATCTCGACCCGCTGGCGCTGACCCGCCGACAACCGGGCCACCGTGGCCAGCGGGTCGACGCCGAGGCCGTAGCGCGCGCTGATCTCGGCGACCCGCGCGCACGCCCGGGTGCGGTCGAGACGCTCGGGCTCGCCGAGGATGACGTTCTCCCACACCGTCAGCGGCTCGACCAGGCTGTAGTGCTGGTGGACCATCGCGATGCCGAGGTCGGCGGCGGCCTGTGGGTCCGGGATCACCCGGCGCTCGCCGTGGACGGCGATCGAGCCGCCGTCGGGCTGGACGAGGCCGATGAGGATCTTCATCAGCGTCGACTTGCCGGCGCCGTTCTCCCCGAGCACGCCGTGGATTTGACCGCGGGTGAGGGTCAGGTCGACGCCGTCGCAGGCGACGACGTGCCCGTAGCGCTTGGTGATGCCCGCCATGCACACCGCCGCCGCGCCCGGATCGGTCAAGACGAGTAGGCGTCCTTCTTGATCTGGGTGAACTGGTCCTTGAAGGCGCCGGCCTTCATCTTCTCGATCGCCGCGTCGAACGCCGCTTTCTCGTCCGGGGTGGGTTTGCACATGACGGCACCGGCGCCATCGTCGACGCCGACGTGGAACTGGCGGGTCTCGCCCCGCTTCAGCTTCCCGGACAGGATCTCGGCGAGGATCGTCTTCAGGTAGACGCCGGCGTCGAACTCTACGGCGAGGTCGTACTTGAGATCGGTGCGTTCGCAGGCGTTGGCGGCGCCGGCGCTCATCACGATGATGCCGTTCTCGTTGGCCAGCTTGACCACGGCCTCGTGGGCCCCGCCGAGGTACGGATAGATCGCCCCGACGCCCTGGGCCTTGAGGTTGTTGAACGCCTCGGTCGCCGCGGCGGCGTCGTTGAACGAACCGGTGGCGACGTACGTCCACTCGAACGTCGGGTCGACCTGGTCGAGGCCGACGCGGAAGGCGGCGAAGGCCTCCTTCTCGAAGTTGAAGTTGTTGTTGCCGATCATCGCTGCCTTGGTCGCCCCCTTGGCCTTCATCAAGAGGCCGGTGGCGACGCCTGCTGAGTAGCTGATCTCCGAGCCGTCGTCACCGGACTGGATCAGGTTCGGCTGCTGCGGGAACCCGGCGCCGCAGTTGCAGTACCAGATGATCTGGTCGTACTTGGCGGTGAGGTCCGCCAACGGGTCGGCGATCTCGCCGGCACCGACGGTGATCACGTCGACGTTCTGGCGGGCCAGGCCGTCGAGCGAGGTGGCCGCCTCCTCCGGCTTGATGTTGTCGACGATGATCGGGTCGGCGAACCCGTTGTCCGTGGAGAACTTGGTGACGCCGTCGACGAGCGCCTGGTAGTAGCCGCCGTCGTTGCGCGGCCCCGGCGTGGCGACGCCGAAGACGACCTTGCCGTCGCCGTTGGTGTCGAGGTCTACCTTCCCCGCCGCGGTGGTGGTGGCGGTGCTGGCGCCGGCCGTGGTCGTCGGGGCACTCGTTGGAACGGCGTCGATCTCCGTGGCGATGGTCGACGCGGTGGTGTTGTCGTCGTCGTCACCGCACGCCGCGGCGACCAGGCTCAGCGTGGCGAGCGCGGCGATGGTGGTGGTGAGCTTGTTCATGGTCTCCTCAGCTCGTCGGCCAGTGGCGGCGGTATCGCTGGACCAGCCAGCGGTTGAACTGGACGTGGGTCTCCTCCTGCCACGAGTACCGGCCGCGGGCGGCGAAGCGGCTGTGCATGCCGCGCTGGACCTTGGTCGTGGCGTCTTGGTCCTGGCGCACGAACACCTGCACGCCGGCGTCGCTCATCGCCATCAGGTGCTCGAACATCGGGTGCTTCGGCGCGCTCGGGTCGAGGAGGTAGCCGATCTCGAGGTCGATCGAATCGGCGGTCTTCGGGCGGACGATGAAAAAGAAGGCCTGGTCCGGTGCGGTGCCGAAGCACAGCGACGGCGGGATCAGGGCGAACGTCGAGCGCCACCGCTCCTCCTCGGTGAGCCCGGGGAACACAGGCAGCAGCGCCTTGGTCGTGGCGTTGAAGCCGCCGTCGATGTGGGTGTAGCCGTTGGTGCGGAAGATCGCGTTCGAACCCTCCGTCCACCCCACCGGGAACGCCGCCAGCTCGCTTGGGCAGAAGTCCTGGATCGTGTGGTGGAGCTTGTTGGCGTGGTAGCCGTCGTTGAAGTTCTCGAACATCACCTTCCAGTTCCACGGCAGGTCGGTGAGCGTGAACGTGCCCGGGCAGAAGGCGTGATCGAGGTCGTAGTGCTCCACGTAGGGCTCGTAGGCGGCGAGCGACGGGCCGAGCGGCGCCGGGTCGGCGTCGAAGTGGACGAACACGAAGCCGTGCCAGAGCTCGACGCGCAGCGCCGGCAGCGGGAAGTCGGCCTTGCGGAAGCCCTCGGTGCGCTCCATCGCCGGCGCGCCGAGCAGGCGGCCGGTGAGGTCGTAGCTCCACAGGTGGTAGGGGCAGGTGAACTTGGTGCAGCGGCCGGCGTCGTCGGCGACCTGCATCCCGCGGTGCTGGCAGATCGCCGAGAAGGCGTGGACGACCCCGTCCTTGGCCCGGGCGACGATGATCGGCTCGCCGGTGACGGTGGTGGTGAAGTAGTCGCCGACCTCCGGGATGCGGCTGGCGACCCCGACGCACAGCCACTCGTGGGCGAAGATCGTCCGACGCTCGAAGGCGAGGAACTCCTCGGACGTGTAGATGTCGGGCGGCATCGTGCGGGCGATCGCCACGTCGGTGACGCTGTCGTCGAACGACGCGAGGAGATCCGTGGTGAGGACGGTCATGAGCTGAGCTCCTTGAGCAGGAACTTGCGGATCTTGCCGACGCTCGTGCGCGGCAGCTCGTCGAGCAACGTGATGTCGCGGGGGCGCTTCCACCTGGTGAGGCGTTGCTCGCACCAGGCGTGGAGGTCGCCGATCGCCGGCGGCGCCGACGCGTCGGCGGCGACGACGAAGGCCACCGGCACCTCGTCGCGCACGTCGTCGGGGCAGCCGATGACGGCCGCCTCGAGCACCGCCGGGTGGGCGCTCAACACCTGCTCGACCTCCACCGTCGACACGTTCTCGCCCGCCACCTTGAGCAGGTCGGCGCGACGGCCGGCGAACTCGTAGCGCCCGTCCCAGCGGCGGCGGGCCCTGTCGCCGGTGACGAACCAGCGGGTACCGTCGGCGCGTTTTCGGAAGCTGGCCTCGGTGATCGCTGGGTCGTCGAGGTAGCCGGCGAAGATGGTGATGCCGGGTTCGCCACCGACGAGCAGCTCTGCTTGCTCGTCGCCGTCGAGGTCGACGAGGCAGCCGGCGGTCGGGCAGCCCATCGACGACGGCACCGGGTCCTCGGCCGGCTCGGTGAGCACGGCGGGCACGGTCTCGGTCATCCCGTACAGCTGGCGCGGTCGGCAGCCGAACCACGACGAGAGCGTCTCGTGCTGGTCGTCGCCGATGTTCATGGCGTACCAGCACTGCAGCAGGCCGACCGGCTCGGCAGGCGGCTCGCTGCGGGCGAGGATCATCCGCATCGGGGCGGCGAACAGGCTGGCGTGGGTGGCGCCGTGGGCAACGACCTGGGTGAGGAAGCGCGACGCCGAGAACGTGTGCATCAGGGCGACGGATGCGCCGGCCCAGATCGCCGAGGCGACGCTGTAGAACTGGGCGTTGGCGTGGAACAGCGGCAGCACCACGAGCTGGCGGTGGTCCGCCTCCAGCTCGGCGGCGGCGGCCATCGTCATCCCTGTGAAGGCGTAGTTCGCCTGGGTCAGCTCGACGCCCTTGGGCTGGCCGGTCGTCCCCGACGTGAACATCACCGCCGCCCGCTGGCGCGCCGGCACCCGGCACCCGCCGGCGTCGACGGTGGCGGCGCCGAACACGTCAAGCGCGGTGTCGGACTCGTCGACGAGGAGCACGGGCACCGCGCCCGCGGTCGCCTGGCGGTAGACGTCGGCGCGGGCGGTCGAGCCGAAACCGACGCGCGGCGCGGTGCGGCGGAGATGAGCGGCCAGCTCCGGCGCCGTCCCAATCGGATCCGACGGCACCATCCACGCCCCGAGCCGCATCGTCGCCAGCCACACGGCGATGAACGCGGGGCTGTTGGTGAGGGCGAGGTGGACGGCATCGCCGGCGCCGACGTCGTGGGCGGCGAGCAGGCCGGCGCAGCGGCCGACGAGCGCGTCGAACTCCCCGTACGTCCACGTCGCAACGTCGCCCGACGGTCCCTCGAAGCGCAGGAACGCCTGGTCGCCGCGCCCCGCGACGGCGCGGTCCCAGACGTCGTTGAACGCGACCGGCTCCTCCCAGCTCATCCGCGGGCTGCTCCGTAGCCGCCGCCGCCCGGTAGGTCCAGCCGCACCTGGTCGCCCGGCGCCATCGTCATCCGCGACTGCGTGGTGACCGGCTTGCCGTTCACGGTGAACGACCCCGCTGCACCCGGCTGGCCGCCGAAGATGCCCTCCGGCGCCACCGCCAGCCGCGACGTGACGGCGTTGAGCTGCCACGGTCGGTCGGTGTCGACCGTGAACTCGATCGTCTGGCCGAGCCCGCCTGGCTGCTCCCCGGCGCCTCCGCTGCCCGGCCGCAGCTCCTTCCTGAGGAAGCGGATCGGCGCCGATGCCTCGACCACCTCGACCGGCACGGCGGCGACGCCGGTTGGGAACGAGCACGCCGACAAGCCCGGCTTGGTGGCCCGCGCGCCGACGCCGCCGGCATACGTGAACATCGCCGTCACGAACGGGCTGCCGTCGGGGTGGTTGCCGAAGACCTGCATCGTCCACACCGCCCCCGAGCCCTCGGCCATCGACTGCTCGGGCTTGATCTGGGCGAGCGCCTTGAGCAGCGCGTTGGGCAGGAACATCCCCACGACGTGGCGGGCCGTGCACGGCTGGGGAGAGACGGCGTGGACGATCGACCCGACCGGAGCGGTCACCTTGATCGGGGCGAGGCTGCCGTGGTTGTTCGGCAGCTCGGGGTTGAGCACCGAGCGCACGGTGAACGTCGTGTAGGCGTGGGTGTAGTTGAGCACGACGTTGATCCCGAACGGGCTGGCCCCTGATGAGCCCTCGTAGTCGACGAGGACCTCGCCGGCGTCGCTGTCGACGGTGACCGCGCAGGCCACGACGACGCGGCTGCCGTCGGCGAGGTCGAGCTCGGCCCGGCCGCGGTAGGTGCCGGCCGGCAGCTCGCGGATGCTCGCCCGGGTGGCCGCCTCGGAGCGCTCGATGATCTCGTCGCCGAGGGCCTCGATGTCGTCGAGATCGTGGCGGTCGCATAGCACCCGCAGCCGCTGGGCGCCGACCTCGCCCGACGCCATCTGGGCGTGCAGGTCGCCGGCCATATGGTCGGGCTGGCGGACGTTGGAGAGGATGAACTTCCAGGCGATCTCGTTGCGCTCGCCGGCTTCCATCAGCTTGCAGATCGGGATCCACAGCCCTTCCTCGAACACGTCGCGCGCCCCGGCGCCGATTCCATAGCCGCCGACGTCGGTGTGGTGGATCGTGGAGCCGAAGAAGGCGATCACCCTCCCCTGGCGGAACACCGGGTAAAGCACGGTGACGTCGAGCAGCTGGCCGGCGGTCTTGTACGGATCGTTGGTGATGAGGACGTCGCCTTCGGTCAGCGAGTCCGGCGGGTACTCCTCGAGGATCGCCGAGGCCGCCCGGGCCAGCGAGTTGATGTGGCCTGGCGTGCCGGTGACGGCCTGGGCCACCATCCGCCCGCGGCGGTCGAACACGGCGTTGGCGAGGTCGCCGGCCTCGCGCACGATCGGCGAGAAGGCCGCCCGCTGCAACGCCCTGGCCTGTTCGTTGACCGTGGCGATCAGGCTCTGCCACAGCACCTCGAGCTCGATCGGGTCGAAGGTCATCAACCGGCCCTCTCCGCGATCAGGGAGCCGTCGGGAGCGACGGTCATCGTCCAGCCGGGGCGGATCACCGCCGTCGTCTCCCGCTCCTCGACGATCGCCGGGCCCTCGACCACCTGGCCGACGCCGAGCACCCTGCGCCGGTACACCGGCGTGTCCACCGCCTCCGCGGCCCGCCCGAAGCGCACCGCCCGGGTCGCGTGCGGGGCGCCGGCGCTCGACCCGAGGGCGGCCACCGGCTCCACCGCGCTCGCCGGGGCGTAGGCGGACAGCCGCCACGTGACGGCCTCGATCCCGACACCGGGGATCGTCAGCCCGTAGATCCGCCGGTAGTTGGCCTCGAACGTCGCGAGCACATCCTCGTCGGTGGCCGGCCACGCCGGGCCCTCGCCGATCCACAGCGTGATCTCGTTGCCCTGCCCGAGGTAGCGGGCGTCGATCTCGTAGCGGAAGCGGATCTCCTCCGGCCGCACGCCGGCGGCGGTGAGCACGCGGGTGCCCTCCGCCCGCAGCTCGTCGAGCAGTGCGTCGCGCTCGTGCGGATCGACCGCCGCGAGCGGGCCGACCTTGCTGCGGGCGAGGTCGATGCGCACCGGCGTGACGAGCGTGCCGAACGCCGACAGCACGCTGGCGTTGGTCGGGAACACGACCTTCGTCGACTCCAACAGCTCGGCCACCCCGCACGCGTGGATCGGGCCGGCGCCGCCAAACGCCAGCAGCGTGACCCCGCGCAGGTCCTCGCCCTGCTCGACGGCGTGCATCCGCGCCGCCGCCGCCATGTTCGCGTCGACCAGCTCGTGGATGCCGGCGGCGGTGTCGGCGATCGGCAGATCGAGCGGTTCGGCGACCGACGCCAGCGCCCGCTCGTTGGCGGAGAGGTCGAGCGGCATGTCCCCGCCGAGGAAGTAGCCGGCGTCGAGGAGGCCGAGGGCGAGGTCGGCGTCGGTGACAGCGGGGCGCTCGCCGCCGCGGCCGTAGCACGCCGGACCGGGGTCGGCGCCGGCGCTCTGCGGACCGACCTTGAGCAGACCCAGGTCGTCGAGGCGGGCGAGGCTTCCGCCGCCGGCGCCGATCTCGACGAGGTCGATCGACGGCACCGACACCGGGAAGCCGGAGCCCTTCTTGAAGCGGTAGATGCGGGCCACCTCGAACGTCGTGGTGAGCGCAGGTTCGCCGTCGGTGATGAGGCACGACTTGGCCGTGGTGCCGCCCATGTCGAAGCAGAGCAGTCGGTCCTCGCCGAGCCGGGCGGCGTACCACGACCCGGCCAGTGCCCCCGCTGCGGGTCCCGACTCGACCAACCGGATCGGCGCCTGGGCGGCGTCTTCGGCGGCGACTACACCTCCGTTGGACAGCATCATCAGGACCGATCCGCCGAAGCCTTCGGCGGCGAGCCACTTCTGCAGCTCGTCGAGGTACGGCCCGATCACCGGCATCGTCGCCGCGTTGCACGCCGTGGTGATCATCCTCGGGTACTCGCGGATCTGCGGCGAGATGTCGCTGGAGATGCACACCGGCACGCCGAGGGTGCGGCGGAGGTGTTCGGCGACCGCCCGCTCGTTGGCCGGGTTGGCGTAGCTGTTGATGAGGCACACGCCGACCGCCTCGACGCAGGCCGCCCGCAGGCGCTCGGCGATCTGGTCGAGGTCGGCGACCGCCGGGTCTCTGATGACCGTGCCGGTCGCGCTCGTGCGCTCGGCCAGCTCCGCCACCAGCTCCCTCGGCACCGGCGGGGCCGGGAACTCGATCTGCAGGTCGTACATGTCGTAGCGGTGCTCATCGCGGATGAGCAGCGTGTCACCGAAGCCGGCGGTGGTCACGACGGCTGCCAGCCCGATCTTGCCCTCGATGAGAGCGTTGGTGATCAGCGTGGTGGCATGGACGATCGGCGCCACGATCTCCGCCGGGTTCACGCCCGCCTTCGCCAACAGCTGGCGGACGCCGGCGCGCACGCCGTCGAGCGGGGCCTTCGGGGTCGTCAGCACCTTCTCCACCACGACCTCCCCGGAGGCGGCGTCGAGCAGCACGAGGTCGGTGAAGGTCCCACCGATGTCGACGGCCATCCGCCAGTCCCTCATTGGTGCACCATCGCACGGTGCGCAACGCGGTCAGGGTGCTCTTGATGGTGCACCAATGAGCCTTCGGCGCCGTAATGCTGGTTCGCTCGCTCGAAGTCTCGCTCGCTCACGTCACGCTCCCGTCCGGGCCCGAGCGGGGCGGGGCGAAGACGTCGAGAATCCACACCTCGTCGAGCTCGTCGTCGCCGATGAAGTTGCTGTCGCCGTGCCAGATGTTCTCGTGGGCGAGGTAGACGTCGCCGGCGTGCAGCGTGACCCGGCGCTCGGAGTCGGGGTCGCCGATGCGGAAGTCGAGCGCCCCGCGGATGATGATCCCGATCTGCTCGTGCTCGGGGTGGTGGTGGAGCACGGAACCGCCGGTGCCACCCCTGATCCGCCAGAACCACAGCTCGAGGCGCTCGCCGACGATGATCCGCCGGCGGAATCCGGGCCGGCCCTCGTCGACGAAGGCGTCGTCGTCGAAGAAGTAGCAGTACTGCTCGGGCAGGACCGTTCGGTCGGTCACAGCAAGCGCTCCACCATCCGCCGCTCGACGTCGTCGAGGTGGGCGACGACGGCGGCGTGGGCCTTGCGGGCGTGGCCCTTGGCGACGGCGTCGGCGATCGCCCGGTGCGCCGCCAGCGAGGACGTGATGATGTCGGCGACCTCGCCGCGGTTGACCTCGGCGTACAGCAGCGACGCCAGATCACCGGACCCGAACAGCGAGGCCAGCGCCTTGGCGTGGACCTCGTTGAGCAGGGGGTTGCCGCACGCCCTGGCGACGGCGGCGTGGAATTGCTGGTCGAGGTGGCGGAACTCGGCCAGCTGGCGGGTGTCGCGTGCGGCGATGGCGACGATGTCGGCGCGCTCGTCATCGCTGGCGCGTCGGGCCGTCAGCTCGGCGATCGCCGGCTCGATTACCTGGCGCACCTCGAACAGCTGGGCCACCAGCGCCTTGCGGTCGTCACGTTGGCTGCCGTCGAAGCTGACCTCGGGCAATCGCTCGGCGACAACGGAGCGGTTGCCGCGCCGCTCGACGTAGCCGCCGATGACGAGGCCTTGGATCGCTTCGCGCACGGACGTCCGGGCGACGCCGAACTCCTGGCACAGCACCCGCTCGGCCGGCAGCGGTGCACCCGGCGCGAGCCGGCCGCTGCGGATGGCGTCGGCGAGTCGCTGGCGGATCTCTGCCGACACCGTCTGGCGGTTGATCGGGTCGAACGTGACGGTGACGCCGTCGCCGTTTGCGCCAACGGCGACACGACCGTTCACCTTGCTGATCGGCATCGCTCTCCTGCCCTGCTTGCCTGCCCGCCCCCGTGGACTGATGGTCTGACCGTAGCCCGTTCCTCTTTGGTCGCGATTCGTCCTGGGAGTGAGCGGAGAATCGCGACCGAAACGGGATCAGTCGCCGGCCAGCTTCGGCGGCGCTGGACGGCCGCGCTCGGCGGCGTATTCGGCGGCCGATTTGTCGATCGCGCTGATCGTCGCGTTGACGAAGGCGTGGTCGGCGCCGACGATCCAGTCGTACGAGGCCTGCGGCGCGACGAGCTGGTGCTGGAAGTGGGGCATCACGTACTGGGCGATCAGCTCGTAGGAGCGCAGCGTGCCGGCGAAGTCGGCGATGTCGCCGCCGAAGCACATGAAGCAGCCGAACCCGCCGGACTGGTCGACGAGGCGTTGGATCTGGGCGATCGCCATCTCCGGCGTGCCGATCACCGCCATGCCCGACTCGTTCATCTCCCTCACCCGGCCCTCGTACGTCGTCGCCGCCACCGGCGCCGTTGGGATGACGTGGGCGAGGTAGTCGAACACTCGCTCCAGGCCGTAGCGGCAGTCGTCGAGCGCCTGCTGCTCGGTCTCGGCGACGTACATCGGACCCATCATCCGCCACTTGCGACGGTCGACGGTCGTGCCGTGGTCGGCCGCCTGCTCCTCCATCACCGCCCAGTGGGCGGCGAGCATCTCGAAGCCCTCCGGCGTGGTGGCGGCGATCGACAGCAGCCCGACCCCGTGGCGCCCGGCCACCTTCGGACCTGAGGGCGAGATCGACGCCGCCACCGCTACATCGAACAGCGGGTACGACCACGGCCGCAGCTGGAGGCGACCCTCGTGGACGGTGAACCAGTCGGTCTTGGCGCTCACGACCTCGCCACGGAACAGGGACATGATGACGTCGAAGCTCTCCTCCATCATCCGCCGCTGCTCCCCCGGCTCGATGCCAAGCATCGAGGCGTCCGACGTCAGCTGCCCGGGCCCGACGCCGAACATCATCCGCCCCTCCGTGAGGTGGTCGAGCAGCAGGATGCGGTCGGCGAGGATGAGTGGGTGGTGGTACGGCAGCGAGTTGACGCCGGTGCCCAGCTTGATCCGCTTCGTGCGCTGGGCGGCGGCGGCGATGAACACCTCCGGCGATGCGATCGTCTCGAAGCCGCTGGAGTGGTGCTCACCGATCCACGCCTCGTCGAACCCGAGGGCGTCGAGGTGCTCGATCAGCCGCAGGTCGCGCTTGAGGGTCAGCGTCGGGTTCTGGCCGATCGGGTGCATCGGCGGCAGGAAGATCCCGAACCGCAGAGGCGGGCCAGGGTTCGAATCACCGACGCGTCCATGGATGTCAAGCATGGAACCCAACGCTGGCACAGCAGGGCGCGGCGGCGTCAGCCGAAGAGCGTGATGGTGGTGGCACCGGTGTGTCCGGGCGCGAGGCCGAACTCGACGAGTGCGCTCACGAAGGGAGTGGCAACGGGAGATGAGGGTGTCGAGATCAGTGCTGGGCGAGCCGACGTGTCGTCGCGTCGGCCAGAGATGAGTTGAGGCTGGTGCCGAGGCGACTGGCTGCGGAGTCAGCGGCCTGGCGTAGCAAGGTCGCGCACGTGTGCAGCGCCGCTCTGACCGCGGAAGGGTCCGCCGGCGTGCAGTACGTGTCAGCGAGTTGTTCCGGCACCGCATAGGGCGGGAAGTCGAGAAGGCTGACCAAGCCCGATGTCGGATAGGGGACGTCATGCCCGGCGGCGTAGAGGCTGAGGGCGTGTTTGCGCGCCTCGCCGAGGGCTTCGACTGCTTCGAACCATGAGCCACGGACTGCGTAGTTGTCCGCGGCGGAGAGCGCCCACCATCCGAGGAACAGCCACCGCCGAGCCGTCGCCGGCAACGGTGGTCGACGTGACAGCGGCTCGTAGGGCTGGGTCGAATGATCGTCCTTGTCGACGAGCACAACCGTCCGATCGGGCACACCTGGCCGCGATGCTGCGGGCATCATGACGAGGTCCAGCTGGACTTCGTCGCCGTTCTCGGCGGCGACCCGACAGACGTCTTGGGGCCAGCCGTCCAAGCGGTGCACGATGGCGTCGATCGGCGCATCGAGCGAAGTGACGACGGACATCGCAGCTCCCTCCAGTCCTTCGACCTCCACGGTGTCGGCGTAGCCGATCCCGACGTCGGCGTCGGACAGCTCATCGCCGCCGCCAGCACCCAGAGAGCAGCCGAGTTCGAGCCACCGCCAGCGGTCGTCGCCGAGAACGACAGTGCGCAACCTGTCGAGAAGCCGCCAATGCCTCGGTAGCCGGTCCCGCAGCGAAGCGATCGGGTCGCCAGTCATCGCTCGATCATCACAGCCGATCGAGCTGCGAAGGCGACGGTCGGCGATCTCGATGATGTGGGCGTTGAACGCGCCGCGGTCGATGACCGCGGCAACGAGGCGGGCGAGGCGTCGTTCGTCGGCGGCTTCGGCGGTCAGCTCACGGATCGACATGCCTGGCTCAAGCCCTGCGGGTCCTGCGGGTCCTGCGGGTCTGCTCGGACAACTCCCCTGGTGCATACCCGTGCGAGCTGTTTGCTCTCGACACACGGACCCCTGAGGCAGTCTCAGCGGACGGTAAATCCTGGTCAGAGGGTTGACAGGGAACGTCAGTTCGACTAAAATGCGTGCATGTCCATCGCCGTCGTCGAAGCGCTCACCACGGCGATCGACGACCTCGCCGGCGTCGAGTTCGAGACGCTCACCGACCGCGAGCTCGACGCCGAACTGGTCGCGCTGATCCGTCAACGCCACCGCCTCGACGCCCAGATCAGCCGGGCGCGCCACCCGCTGGGAGGCGCGCGATCTGTGGCGCAGCGACGGCTCCCGCGCTCCATGGGCGCGGCTCTCGCGCACCGCCTCGATCGCCCCCGGCAGCGCCCGACAGATCCTGCGCCACGGCCGCGACCATCGCCGCTATGCCCGTCACCGCCGACGCCTGGCAGACCGGTGACATCGGCACCGACGACGTCGACGTGCTCGCCGCCGCCGCCGGCTCGGGCCGCGGTGACCTGTTCAGCCGCGACGAAGCCCTGCTCGTCGACCACTGCGCGACCCTCACCTTCGGTGAGGCCGCCAAGGCCGTCGCCTACGGGCTGCACCGCGCCGACACCGAAGTCGACAACGGCGGACCCCCTCCGCCCCCACCGACCTCGCTGCGCGTCCGCACCCACACCGACGGCACCGTCAGCGGCGAGGTCGAGCTCGACCCGGTCGACGGCGCCACCGTCACCGAAGCGCTGCGGCGGATCGAACGCGACCTGTACCACGCCGACCAACGCGACGGCACCGTGCGGACCGCCTCCGAACGGATGGCCGCCGCACTCGTCGAGATGGCGGTGCGCGCCCACACCGCACCCGCCGACGGTCGCCGCCCCGAACCACTGGTGATGATCCTCGCCGGCGAAGCCCGCTTCGACGACATCTGCGAGCTCGCCAGCGGAGTCGTCATCACCCCCGACCTCGTCGTCCCCCACCTCGGTCGTGCCGACATCCAGACATTCATCTTCGACGGCGCCGACCACGTCCTCGCCGCCTCCCACCAGCGCAGCTTCCGCGGGATGCTGCGCCGGGCGATCCAGATCCGCGACCGCCACTGCCAACACCCCTCCGGCTGCGACATCCCCATCGTCGGCTGCGACGTCGACCACCGCCTCCCCTACGAGCAGGGTGGCCGCACCGACGAAGCCAACGGGCAACTGCAGTGCGAAGCCCACAACCGCCACTCCGACCTCCACCACCGCCGACCAGCCGACGTCATCGCCGCCGCCCGCGAGCGAAGACACCTCGAACACCTCGCAAGACAACGCATCGAAGCACTCATCGCCGAACAAGCCAAACGCCCACCACCCGACGCGGCATGACCAAGGGGCCGTCGGTCGGCCCGTGACCCTCGGCGGGGATTGCTGCCAGGCAGGCGCGATCGCCCGCTACCGCGACGTCGCCGCCCCGGCCGTCGAGGCAGCAGCTGGGCGCTACCTCGCCCGGGGCGGCACGACTGAGGTACTGCAGGGCGACCGCGTGCCGAACCGGATTGTGCTCCTCGAGCTCCCCGACCTGGCCGCCGCCCGGGCGTGGTACGAGTCGCCGGCCTACGTCGACGCCCGTGCGCTCCGCGCCGACGCGGCGACCGGCTCCATCATCGCCGTCGAGGGATCGAGACGGTCTGAGTCGGTGGACTTTCGCACTTTGAGGTCGGGGTCCTGACCTGAGTCGCCGGTGATGTAGCCAATGCCATCGGCGGAGAGGCGCGATGCGAGATCCTGGGTCTGTCCGTGAGACAACGGACAGACTGGAGGGTTCGTAGGATGTCTTCGTTGACTGGTCGACGTGCGCCTCGTCTGCTTCGAGGGTCGCTGATCACCCTGCGCCGCCGGTGCGGCAAACCCAACTGCCGGTGCGCCGAGGGCGTTCCCCACGAGACGCCGGCGTTGTCGTACTCGCTGCAGGGCCGGACGCGCACCGTGACCTTGCGCGTCGAGGACCTGCCCGCCGTGCAGGCCGCGTTGGAGCGCTATGCGGCGGCCCGCCAACGCCTCGAAGACGAGGCGCTCGCCGGGATCGAAGCGCTGCGTGTCCGCGCCGGCGGCTCCGACCGGTAGCGGGGACCAAGATGGATCCGCTGGCCGCCTGGGCGGCCCTCGTGCAGGGCTGCGCGGTGGTGTTCCACCGGCGCAGCTTCGCCATCTTCGGTGATCTGGTGGTCGGCTGGGTGCTCGCCCCCGGTCGACGCACGATCACCGGGATCATCACCGTCGCCGACCCGACGGGGCGGCGCGCCCATGACGCCTATCACCGCTTCGTGCGCGACGGGACGTGGGCGATGAGCCGGCTGTGGCGGGTGCTGGCCGTCCACGCCGTGGCCCGTTTCGCCCCCCACGACGGCGTGGTCAGCGTGGACTGCGATGACACCCTGTTCCACAAGTCCGGCCGCCGTGTTGACGGCGCCGGCGTGTTCCGTGACGCTGTGCGCTCCACCGGTCGCCGTGTCGTCTACGCCCTGGGCTTGAACCTGGTGGTCATCACGTTGCGGGTCACGCCACCGTGGGGAGGCTGCCCGATCGCCGTGCCGATCAACGCCCGGTTGCGCCGCAAGAACGACCCGACGACCACCGTCGAACATGCCGCCGTGATGATCGGTGAGCTCGTCGAGTGGCTGCCCGACCGCAGCTTCGAGCTCTGTTGCGACGGCGCGTACGCCTGCCTCGCCGGCGCCGGGCTGCCACGATCCCACGTCAGCTCCCGGATGCGCCGCGACGCCGCCCTGTTCGAACCGCCCCCGCCGCGCACCGGACGAAGGGGCCGCCCGCGCACCAAAGGCGACCGGCTGCCGACCCCACCCGACATCGCCGCCCAAACCCGGCGCCGCCACTGGACACGCACGACGATCGATCTGCGCGGCCGACGCGTCGAGCGTCTCGTGCTCGTCCGCGACGTGCTGTGGTACCGCGTCAACCGCCACCACCTCGTGCGCCTCGTCACCGTCCGCGACCCCGCCGGCGTCGAACCCGACGACTTCTTGTTCACCACCGACCTCACCGCCACCGGCGCCCAAGTCGCCTCCCGCTACTCCGGCCGATGGTCGATCGAGGTCACCTTCCGGGACACCAAACAGAACCTCGGCGGCGAGGACCCACAGTGCTGGAAACGCAACGGACCCGAACGCGCCGCCACCTTGTCGCTGTGGCTGCACAGCATCATCTGGTGCTGGTACCTCGACACCCACCCCACCGGAGGCACCTGGCCACTCAAGCCGTGGTACCGCCACAAGACCACGCCCAGCTTCCTCGACGCCCTCGCCGCGCTCCGCCGCCTTCTCTGGTCGCAACGAATTACATCGCTGTCGTTCCCCACCCCCGACAACACTGAAATCACTGACACACTGTTGAACGCCTTGGCCTACGCGGCGTGACGGCATCCCGACAGTGCGAAAGTCCACAGTCGGCGTCCGCCTCGAAATTATCATGATGAACTCTTGACGAGTGCTCCTCGATCGTCGATCGTGGGGCGGGTGACGAGTCCTTCGCGACAGTTCGATCTCGTCGTCCTCGGTGGGGGCATGGCCGGGCTCACCGCTGCTGCACGCGCCGCACGCGACGGTGCTCGGGTCGCTGTCGTCGAGCGGGCCGACGAGGTCGGTGGGTCGGCGCGCTACGCCGGGTACCTGTGGACCGCATCGTCGGATGCGGTGCTCGCCGAGGTCGATCCCGGCGGCGAGCCGTCGTTGCGGCGGACGCTCGTCGACCGCTTCGCCGACGCGGTGGCGTGGGCCCGCTCGCTGGATGTGTCGCTCGGCGACGAGGTCACGCTCTTGCGCTATGGCACGGGACGGCGCATCGACACCGCGGCGTACCTCGCGGCGTGCGTCAAGCTCGTCGCCGAAGCCGGCGGCGAGATCCTGTGCGGCGCCACGGCCGAGGCCCTGGTGGTCGACCACGGCGTGGTGCGCGGGCTGGAGGTGCGGACGGCCAACGGCGACCAGCGTCGCCTCGACGGACGTTCGACGCTGCTCGCCAGCGGCGGCTACCAGGGCGACCGCGACCTGATCGCCACGCTCATCCACCCGAACGCGCCACTGATGCCGTTGCGCTCGAACCCCGTGAGCAACGGCGAGGGGCTGCGACTCGGACAGCAGGCGGGTGCCGTGTTCGGCAAGGAGAACGCCGGGTTCTACGGCCACCTCGTGCTCGCCGATGTGCCGCTCGACGACCCGATGCAGTTCGCCAACCAGACCCTCTACTACTCCGAGCACGCGCTGCTGTTCAACCGTCGCGGCAAGCGCTTCATCGACGAGACCCTTGGCGACCACCTCAGCGCCATCGCGACCGTGGAGCAGCCCGACGCCCGCGTCCTCGTCGTCGCCGACCAGCGGGTGCGTGACGACTGGATGCTCGGCGCCTATGTCGAGGGGATCACCCCGGTGGATCGCTTCGACCTGTGCCGCCGCCGAGGCGGCCGCTTCGCGCTCGCCGACAGTCTCGACGACTTCGACTACCTACCAGATGAATGGGGCTATCCAGGCGAGGCGATCCGCGCCGAGATCGAGCGGTTCAACGAAGCGGCCCGCGCCGGACAACCGCTGCAGCCCGGCCGACAGTTCGACCCGGTGCCGCTCGATGTGCCGCCGTACTACGTCGTCGAGGGGCAGGCCGCGATCACGTTCACCTTCGGTGGGATCCTCGTCGACGAGCAGGCGCGAGCCCTCGACGGTGACGGTCGCCCGATCCCCGGCCTGCTGGCGGCCGGGGCGGACGCCGGCGGCCTGTTCGTGCGCGCCTATGCCGGCGGGCTCGCCGCGGCGGCGGTCTTCGGACTGCGGGCGGCGGAGACGGCCCTGGCGCAAGCAGAGCACGCGGAGCGATCTCGGTGAGCGGCGACGATCAGCCGTTGCTCGGCCAGTGGGCCGTGGTCACAGGCGGTTCGATGGGCATCGGTCGGGCCATCGTCGAGCGGTTCGTCGAAGGCGGGGCGAACGTCGTCATCGTCGCCCGTGGAAAGGAGGCGCTGGACGACGCCGTCGCGTCCGCACGCGCTGTCGCGTCACCGGAGCAGGAGGTGGTCGGCATCAGCGCCGACATCGCGTCGCGGCCGGGTGTCGACGCGCTGTTCGAGGACCTACGCCTCCGGCTGCCGGCGCTGAACATCTTCGTCGGCAACGCCGGCACCGGACACGTCACGCCGTTTCTCGAGCTGACGGACGAGGAGTTCGACGCCGTGCTCGCGTTGAACTTCACCGGCACGCTGCGCGGCTGCCAGCTGGCCGGGCGGATGATGGTCGAGCATCCCCAGCCGAACGCAGCCATCGTGCTCGTCTCGTCGATCCGCGCCCTCGGGGCGCGTGCTGGCCGCCTCGTCTACTCGGCCACCAAGGCAGGCGTCAACCAGGCGG
The DNA here is from genome assembly GCA_963841465.1 of uncultured Acidimicrobiia bacterium. Lineage (GTDB taxonomy): Bacteria > Actinomycetota > Acidimicrobiia > Acidimicrobiales > Ilumatobacteraceae > JALZMG01. The sequence goes on from CAWJCQ010000004.1 coordinate 469,002, forward strand.
TGCGCGTCGCCGCGCTCGAGCTCGCTCCGTTCGGCATCCGCGTCAACGCGTTATCACCCGGGATCACCGAGACACCGTTGACGGCGAAGAACCCGGCGGCGTTCACCGAGGCCGTGGCCAACGTCCCGCTCGGGCGTGCGGGCCAGCCCACCGATCTGGCCGAAGCCGCGTACTTCTTGTGCTCGCCGCGGTCGGCGTTCATCACCGGCATCAACCTGATCGTCGACGGCGGCGAGTCACTGGTCTCGTGACCGCGGATCGTGCATGGGCCGGGCGGACGGCCGTCGTCACCGGAGCGGCCAACGGCATCGGGTTGGCGATGGTCCGCCGGTTCGTCGCCGAGGAGATGCGTGTCGCACTCGCCGATCGCGACGAGGGCGCGCTCGACGCGGCGGTGGCGGCGTTGCGTGGCGACGGTGCCGACGTGATCGGCGTGCCGGTCGACGTCACGGATCCACCGTCCGTCGACGCGTTGGCGGATGCCGTCACGTCGACGTTCGGCGATGTCCACGTCCTGTGCAACAACGCCGGTGTGATCGGACCCGGACGAGCCTGGGAGACGTCGACCGAGGACTGGTCCCGGATCATCGGCGTCAACCTCGACGGTGTCGTCAACGGGCTGCGCTCGTTCGTCCCGGCGATGCTCGATCACGGCGCACGGTGCCACGTCGTCAACACCGCCTCGGGTGCCGGGCTCTTCGCCGCGCCGAGCTTCACCGCCTACTGCGTCTCGAAGGCGGCCGTCATCGCCTTGAGCGAGAGCTTCGCCGCCGAGGTCGCGCTCGTGCCCGGCGCGCAGTTGCAGGTCCACGTGCTGTGCCCTGGCAGCACGGCGAGCAACCTGTTCCGCACCGAGGTCATGCGTCGAGCGGCGGCGTCCGAGGCCCACGTCGATCCGACCACGGCGCAACGATGGGCGCGGCGCTGCAGCGGGCCGTGCCGGTCGACGGCCCGCCGCGGGACGGGCGATCGGTGATGCTCGACTACTTCGCCCGACTCGACGGACCGTCACCGACGAGCGCGCTCGAGCTCGTCGCCGACGACGTGCGCTTCTGCTTCGCCCGACCGGACGGCACGGTCGGGGGTGGACGTGCCGAGCTCGCCGGCTACATCGCCGTGCGCCGGAACCTCGCCCACCGTGTCGACCACCACGCCGTCGACGGCCGAGTCGAGCTCGCCGCCGGCCAGAGCATCGACGGGGACACCGAGCTCGGCGCGTTCGTCACGGCGATGCGCATCGATGCGCGGGGACGGATCGCGCAATACCTGGCGAGCTTCCACCCCGGCACGACGCTCGACGCCGACGACTGAGCGGCCGCGGCCGGCGCGCGCTCTCAACGCACCGCTGGTTCGAGCCCGAGTGCCTCCGCCGCGGCGAACGTCGCTGCACGTTTGACCTCGAGCGGCTCACCACTGGGCCACACCTGGTCCGTCCAGATCAGCACCTCCTCGAAGCCGGCGTCGGCATACCGCTTGGCGACCGCCAGCTCGGCGCCTTCGATGCGGAACACCAGTCGGAACGGATCGTCGCCACGGCCGGCTTCGGCGCGCAGGCGGGTCAGCTCGCCGGCCAAGCGGATGGACTCGTCGAGCGGAGGCGTGCCCGACGCGAACCAGCCGTCACCGAGTCGCGCGGCGCGACGCAACGCCGGCGGCGTGTTCCCGCCGAGCATCACCGGGATCTTCGTCTGCCGCATCGTCACCTGGACGCCGCTGATCGAGAAGTGCCGGCCGTGATGGACGATCTCGCCGCCCTTCCATGCCGCGCGCAGCACGTCGATGCCCTCTTCGAAGCGGGTGATCCGCTCGCCGAACGGCACGTCGAGCACGTCGAACTCCTCGGCCAGCCACCCGAAGCCGAGCCCGAGGGTGAAGCGGCCCCCGGCCAGCTCCTGCACCGTGCACGTCGAGCGGGCGACGGCAAGCGGGTGGCGCAGGGGGAGGATGAAGATGCCCGTCGCCAGCTCGATCCGCGTCGTCACCGCTGCTGCGGCGCCCAGCTGGACGAGCGGGTCGACCAGCTCGGTGTCCGGCTGGACGATCGGGCCGGTGTGGTGCTGCACGCCGGGCTGGACCCTCGTCGGGTGGGCGGTGGTGAAGCCGATCGGCAAGACCACGTGCTCGCCGAGCCACAGCGACGAGAAGCCAGCCTCGTCGGCAGCGGTGGCGAGGTCGAGGAACTCGGCGGCGTGGACGTCGTAGGCGGTGAGTCCGATCTTCACGGCCGGCTCACGCCACGATCCCGCGGGAGCGCAGGTCGTCGATCGTCGAGTCGTCCATGCCCTGCGCCGCGAGCACGGCGTCGGTGTCGGCGCTGAACGTCGGTGCCTTGCCGAGGACGGGCACCTCACCGTCGAACTGGACCGGCGCGGGCACGAGCACGATCTTGCCGTCGCCGTCGTGCTCGATCCGCTGGACGTAGCCGTTGGCCAACGCCTGCGGGTCGTGGCGCACCTTGCCCGCCGGTTGGACGGTGTCCCACTGGCCGTCCTGGGTGTCGAGCAGCGCCTGCCACTCGGCGAGCTCGCGTTCACCGAACAGCTCGTCGAGCAGCGCCACCAGCTCCTCCCGGTGCTGCGCCCTCGCCGCCGAGTCGGTGAACCGCTCGTCGGCGAGCAGATCCAAGCGGTCCACCAGGACGCAGAACTCGGGGAAGTACCGATCCGACTGGAGGAACGCCAGGGCGATGAACTGCCCGTCCTTGGTGCGGTACTCGTTGACCAGTGGGTTCGTCGAGTCCCGGTGGTACTGGTGCGGCAGCGTCTCGGCGTCGAGCACGCTCGTGCCGGAGATGGTCATGCTCATCGCCCACAGCCCCACCGACATCAACGACACGTCGACGACGGCCGCCTCGCCGGTGCGCTCCCGGTGGAACAGGGCGACGCCGATCCCGCCGGCCAGGGCCATGCCCGACTGCAGGTCGCCGAAGCCCGGGCCCGGCATCGCCAGCGGCACTGGCGCCTCAGGTGGGGTCACGCCGATCGACGCGCCGGTGCGCGTCCAGTACGTCACGCCGTCGAAGCCGCCTCGCTCGGACATCTCGCCGCGCGGACCCTGGGCGCTGCCGCGTGCGTAGACGATGCGCGGGTTGCGGCCGTGGATGTCGGCCGGCTCGATCCCCAGCTTGCGTCGCGCCGCCGGCAGGAAATTGGTCATGAACACGTCCGACTCGTCGACCAGTCGCATCAGCACCTCCTTGCCCTCAGGGGTGGAGATGTCCAGTGTGATCGCCCGCTTGCCCCTGTTGACCACCTCCCACAGGTGGGACACGCCGTCGACCTCGGCCGGCACGCCCCAGGCTGCCGTGCTCCGGCCGGGGTCGCCCGCCAAAGGATGCTCGACCTTCACCACGTCGGCGCCCCAATCGGCGAGCATCGCCGCGGCCGACGGCACGAACGCGTAGATCGCCACCTCCAGGACGCGGACGCCCTTCAGCGGTGCGGTCATCAGGACTCCCCTTCACTTCCCCTCATTAATTATCATGATGATTGTGACTGCTCGACCGACCGCTGTCAACGTCACCGTGATCGTCGGCGCCGGCGACGTGATCGGCACGGCCGTGGCCGCCGCCTGCGCTCGCCGCGGTGACGTCGTGCTAGCCGTCGACGCCACGCCGTCCGGCGCGGAGGCAGCAGCGCGCGCGGCGACGACCGCCGGGGGCGAAGCCACCCCCTTCGTCGCCGACATCGCCTCGTACGACGAGCTGGCCGCCGTCGCCGCGGCCGCGGCGGGCACGCACGACGCGATCCACACGCTCGTCAACTGCCACTTTGCCATCGACTGGACCAGGTTCCGCGAGTCCACGATCGACGCGTGGGAGCGCGTCGTGCGCACCAACGTGATCGGTCCGGTGGTCGCGTCGAAGGCGTTCCTTCCGTTGCTCGAAGCGGCCGGAGAGGCGTCGATCGTCCATCTCGGGTCCGTCGACGGCTTCCAGGGCAATCCGCACGTGCCGTCGTACTCGGCCTCGAAGGGTGCGGTTGTCCCGCTGACCCACGTGATGGCCGACGAGCTGGCGCCGGCGGGCATACGAGTGAACTGCGTCGCCCGTGCCGCGGTGGTCGATCCCGCGGTCAGCGCCGTCGCGCCGGACCTGCAATCGCAGGCGATGGCCTACACGCCATTGCGCCGTCCGGGCCGCCCGGAGGAGATCGCCGAGGTCGTGCTGTTCCTGTCCGGCCCGGCCGCGTCGTACGTCACCGGCTCCACGGTCGTGGTCGACGGTGGCCGCTCCGGCCTGACGCCCGGCACGGCGTTGCGCTGAACGGGTCAGTGGGCGCGTCCGGGCGCCTCCGACTGCCACCGGCTGCGGTGCACGCGCCGCGCGATGCGCCAGCCCGCCGGGACGCGCACGAAGTCGTCGCTGTAGCGCAGCCCGCGGGTGACCACCGACGTCGGTGAGGCGATGAACGCCACCGCGTCAGTGTCGGCGTGGGCGACATCGCCGTGGACGGACACCAGCGTGTTGCCCATCAGGTGCGTCGACGCCGGCGACTCGGCCATCAGCCCTGAGCGGAACGCCGCCTCGTAGACGGCGCGGATCCCGTCGTGGCCGACGCCCGACTGGGCGCCGCCCTCGAGCTCGATCCGCCCGTCGTCGGTGAACAGCTCGACGATCCCGTCGACATCGCGGTCGTCGACGAGGCGGGCGTAGCGGGCGATCACGTCGAGAATCGCCTCGCGGTCCATCGTCACCGCCGGGGGATCCCCGGCTCGCAGTAGAAGCTGAGGTAGCGGCGGATCGTGCCGTCGTCGGCAAGCGAGAGGCTGGAGATGAAGCTCCCGGAGCCGCCGTGCGGCAGGTTGTTCACCGCGCCCTCGAACAGGCAGTGCGGGCCGCGTTGGATCAGCGTGACCACCTCGTGGTCGAACGACGCCTTGCCGCGGGTGTTGAACGCCGCCTCCAGCGCCACCCGCCCACGGAACTCGATCCGGTCCGGTTCGTCGATGCCGGTGTGCCGGTACGGGGGATGGGAGTAGAGGACGTCGGCGGAGAACTGCGCCGCGGCGCCGGCGAAGTCCCCGGCGTCGAGGAGCGCGAAGTACTCGTGCACCACGGCGACCGCATCGGCCGGCGCGCGGTCGAGCGGCACGTCGGTGGGGACCGGGTCGCGCGCTCCCCGGCAGGCGTATGCGAGGTACCGATCGATCAACCCGCCGTGGCCGATGTGCACGCTGCAGACCAGCGTCGCCGTGGCCCGCCGACCGTCGTGGATCTCCGCTTCGACCAGCGTGTCGGTCCCGTCGCTGACGCAGACACGGGGCACGCGCCGCCCGGGGATCGGATCGTCGCCCAGGCGCTCGGTGATCTGTGCAGGTCCGACCGTGACGGCGCGCGGCGCGGTCTCGTCGCCCAGTGTGGGTGCGACGGCGTGGACGCCCTGCGGCGCGAAGCACGCGGCCGCCTCGGCGAAACGGCCGGTGGCAACGTGTTCCCAGAAGTCGCCCAGCACCTGCGGGACGGGATCGCCTGCTGTGTCGGTCATCGTCGAGCTCCTCTCTCGTCGCAGCTCAGATCGAGGCAGATCCAGCTGACCTCCAGCTCCTCGGCGTGCGGTGTTGTAGACGACTCGGCGAACGCCGGCCCGCCCCGCGCATCGCCCCACCAGCTCGATGTGCTCGACCGCCCTGCGACGCTCGGCGAACGTCGGCGCGGTGTACAGCACCACGTCGACGCCGTCGCACGCCCGGGCCACCGAATCGGCGTCGGTCAGGTCGGCGGCGACGACGTCGATCCCCTGCAGCGTCGGTGCAGCCGGTTCTGGCGGGTGATCGCCCGGACGGATCGTCCGGCGGCACGCAACGCGGCCACCTGCGCCAGACCCGGTCGACCACTCGCCGAGAAGACGGCGAACAGCGGCTCCCCCATCGGCCAGACCACTCAGTCGAGGTGGTAGATGCGGGCCGCGTTGTCGTGCAGCACCTTGCGCATGTCGGCAAGGTCGATGCCGCCGAACGTCTCGCGCAGGTAGTCCGGCGGGCGCTGAGCGGTGCTCGCCGGGCCGGGCGACATGCTCGTCGGATGCGGGTAGTCGGTCTCGTACAGGACGTTGTCGTAGCCGATCTGCTCCATCGCGTGGATCGCCGAGTCGCGCTCGAACCAGTAGCAGCCGTAGATCTGACGACCGAAGTACTCGCTCGGCATGAGGTCGTACTCCGGGTGCTCCTTGTCAACGCCGCAGTTCTTCCACTGCCAGTCGAGTGCCTCGAGGGCGAACGGGATCCACCCGATCCCGCTCTCGACCGAGACGAAGTTCAGCGCGGGGAAGCGGTGGCAGATGCCGCCGGTGACGAGCTGGGCGATGGTACGCGCGTTGGCCAGGAAGAACGACACACCCATCGCCGCGTAGTTGGCGTGCGGGCCGTTGTCCGGGTGGCCGAGGTGGAACAGGTCGAGGTCGCCGGAGGCGATGTGGAAGTTGACCGGTAGGCCCTTCTCCTCGGCAGAGCGCCACATCGGGTCCCAGTGGCGGTCGGTCAGCGTCGGCAGCCCGAAGTACGACGGGTCCTGGGTGAACACGATGCCCTTGTGCCCCTGCGCCGCGCAGCGCTCGATCTCGGCGAGCGTCAGGTCGAGGTCCCAGAACGGCAGGCCGGTGACCGGGATGTAACGGCCCGGCTGCTCGGCGGCGAAGTCGACGAGGAAGTCGTTGTATGCCTGGATGCAGGCCAACCGCAGTTCGGTGTCAGCGACGGACAAGATCGTCTTCGCGTCGAACACGGCGACGTTCGGATAAAGGATCTGGGCGCGAATGTTGTACTCGTCCATCAGCCCGGCGCGCTTGGTCGCATCCCAGGCGCGAGGGTCGGTGTCCTCGAAGCGGCGAGGGTGGAACGGGGGGTGCTCGTGCCAACCGGCCATCGCCGGCGAGCCGACCGCGCCAAGCCGGGAGTCGCCGATGAACCAGCCCTCCTCCTCGGCCGAGTCGTCCCACCGGACGTGTGGGATCTTGTCTCCCCACTTGCTGGGCAGCCGGGAGGTCCACAAGTCCGGCGGCTCGACCACGTGGGTGTCGGTGTCGATGATCGGGATGTCGGCGAGCGCCGCAGGGCTCATCGGTCGCCTCCTCAACAGAACGGCCGCCCCACACGGCCCTGCCAGGACAGTACTCAATCCTCAGGATGTTTTCAAGCTTTTATCATGATGATTTCGGGTGCGGCCACGGTGCCGACCACTGGGCCGCCGCCGGGGCCACGACGAATGCGGATCAGCCCTTGGGCTTCCAGCAGGCGCAGTCCTTCGCGGAGCGACTCGCGGCTGACGGCGTACTGCTCGACCATCTTCGCCTCGGACGCCAGGACATCGCCCTCGCCGAGGCCAGAGGCGACGATGTCGTTGACGATGTCCCTGGCGACGCTCTCCGCCGTCTTCAACGGCCAGAGCACGCCCGGACCTGTCGTGATCGGAAGGGCCCGGCCAACGAGGGGAGCGGCTCGCGCTGGCACCGCATCAAGGCTGCGTCTGCGGAACGGCTCGATAACCATCATGATGAATACGCCGTCATCACTTGACGGCGTATTCATCATGATATTACCGTCGTCAGCGACGACTGGGGGTCGAACGACGATGGACGAGCTCCACCACCGCGATCGCTGTGCGATCGTCGGCATCGGCCAGACCGACTACTCGCGCTGCTCCGGACGCAGCGATCTGACCTTGGCCACGCAGGCTGCGCTGGCGGCGATCGACGACGCCGGCCTGCAACCGGAGGACATCGACGGCGTCGTCCGCTGCGACATGGACACCGTCTACCACCATGACCTCATCGAGTCCGCCGGCTTGCCGAACGTGACCTACTGGTCCGAGGTCGGCCCCGGCGGCGTCGCCCCAGCGGCGATGGTCGGCCAGGCCGTCGGGGCGATCCTGTCCGGACAGGCGACCAACGTGCTCGTGTTCCGCGAGCTCAACGGCCGGTCGGGGCGGCGCTACGGGCTGTCGTCGGCGACGTCCCACGTGATCGGCGGCGGCGGCAGCTACGACGAGTTGTACATGCCGTACGGGTTGCTCACACCGGGCCAGGTGTTCGCCGTCTTCGCCCAGCGCCACATGATCGAGTTCGGCACGACGCCAGAGCAACTCGCCGAAATCCCACTCGTGTGCCGCAAGCGGGCCAATGCCAACCCGCTCGCCCAGATGCACGACCGGACGATGACGCTCGACGACTACATGGCGGCGCGGATGATCGCGGCGCCACTGCGGCTATTCGACTTCTGCCTGGAGACCGATGGGGCGTGCGCCGTCGTCGTCACCCGCGCCGAGCGGGCCAAGGACTCCCCGCACCCGCCCGTGCTGATCCGCGCCGTTGCCCAGGCGACAACGCCAAGCCCCCAACCCGGGACGATGTACCCGGTCCTCGCCCGACCGGACCTCACGTCGCTGCCGGCCACCGCCACCGCCGAGGTGCTTTACCGCCGCGCCGGGTTCGGTCCCGCCGATATCGATGTCGGCCAGTTCTACGACTGCTTCAGCATCACCGTGCTGCTGCAGCTCGAGGACTGGGGGTTCTGCAAGAAGGGGGAGGGCGGCCCATTCGTCGCTGGCGGGGACATCGACGTCGGCGGCACGATCCCGATCAACACCGGCGGCGGGCACCTGTCCGAGGGTTACATGCACGGCCTCAACCACGTGCTCGAAGGCGTCCGCCAGATGCGCGGCACCTCGACCTCACAGGTCGCCGGTGCTGAGACCTGCCTGGTGACGGCGACCCCGCTGCCGCCCGGCAGCGCACTGATCCTGCGGAGGGGATGAGATGGACACGGCGACGCCCCGACGGATGGTGCCAACCACCGACGACATCGACACCGGCGAGTTCTTCGCCGCCGCGACACGCGGCGAGCTCGTCGTACGCCGGTGCGGGGACTGCGACGCGGTCCTTCACGTGCCGCGGATGTACTGCCGCCACTGCCGAAGCTGGAACGGTCGATGGCAGACGATCGACGGCGCAGCCACCCTGTACTCGTGGACCGTGGCCGCCCACCAGGTTCATCCGGCCTACCCGACGCCCTACACCGTGGTGATCGTCGCGCTCGACGACGACCCGGACGTCCACCTCGTCGGACGCATCGACGGGGAGCCGCCGCTGCAGCCGGGGATGGCGATGGAGCTGTGGTTCGAGACACTCGGCGACGACGACGCGGGTCGGCCGGTGATCGTGCCCAACTGGCGACCCGTCACGCCCTGACGTGGCCGGCCGCATCCGGTTCGGCTCACCCCGATCACGGGTGGGACGAGAGGCCACGTCTGAAGGGTCTGCCGGCGCGGTGGGGTTTCGGTGGTGCAGGAGCGGCCGAGGGCGGGCTGGGGTCAGAGGATGCGGGCGACGAGGCGCGAGCGGGTGAAGAGCCACCCCAGCCCGAACGAGACCGTGCACGAGTGCCCCCGCGTGGTCCCCTGCTTGGCGTCGAGGGCATCTGGCGCCGTGAGACCTACCGACCTGCTCGGAAGGTTGTCCGGGCGTCTCCCACGGTGGGGCGGGATCGTCGCAGGGTTTATTCGACGAGGCGGAGCGTCGACGGGATGCTCATGCGTCGTAGCCGGCGGATGGTGAACAGCGGGGCGACGGCGACGGATCCGACGCCGATGACGAGCGCGGTGATGAGCGTGGCGGGCGACAGTGAGACGTCCATCCCGATGTCGGGCATCGTGGAGTTGGCGACGGTGTCGACAACCCAACGCAGGACGAGGAGGCCGACACCGACACCCACGCCAGTGCCGAGCAGCCCGTAGATCGAGCCTTCGATCGATTCGAGGATCACGACGCGGCGCAGCGGGAAGCCGAACGCGAACAGCGTGGCTCGCTCCTTGGCCCGCTCGTCAGCGTTGATGCTCGTGGCGTTGTAGGCGATGAGGAGCGCGAGGACGAGGATGAACGCCTCGATGACGCGGAAGACGCCGATGAAGTCGTCGATGCTCTGTTGCACGACCTTGCTGGCGGCGGCGACGGGTTGCACGGAGCCGACGCCGGGCTTGTCGAACAGCGCCCGTTGCACCTGTTCGACGCTGTGGCCGGGCGCGGGCAGGACGTCGAGTTGGTTGGTGAGCCCACCGGCCCCGACGGCGTCGAGTTGGGTCCGGTCGATGTAGGCGTTGAAGCGGAAGGCGCCGTCGTGGACGCCGAGCACGCGCAGCGGCGTGCGGGCGGTGGTCACGGTCGCGCCCCGTCGCACCGGATGGGTCAGCTGGACGATGTCGCCCACGCTCACCCTGAGGTCGGCGGCCGCCTTGGCGCTGAGCACGATCCCTTGCTCGCCAGGGTGGAACTCGCCAGCGTTGAGGGTTGGTGTCCACACCGGGTTGGCGGCGTCGAGGGCGTCGAGCAGCACGTCGAAGCCGGCGCGGTCGGGGGTGTCGAGGTGGGCGGCGAGCCGTACGACCGGCGAGACCGCCCCAACGTTCGGGTCGGACGTGATCGCGGCCACGGCGGGGCTGTCGACCGCGACGAGCCCATCGAGGCTGACCGCGAGCCGGTCGGGGTGGGTGGCCAGGACAGCGCGATCGTTGCGGTCCAACGTCGTGGCGAACGAGTCGAGCATGCCGAGGATGGCGACCAGCGTGGAGACGGCGGCGCCGATCCCGAGGGCGGTCAGCACGGTGCGTCGGGGCGTGCGCAACACGTTGCCGATCGGCATGCGGCGGAACGCGCTCACGGGCCACGCCAGCTTGCGCAACAGTGGCGCCAGCCCGCTGCGTGAGCTGCGATGGGCGGTCGAGATGGCGTCGAGCGGCGTCATCCGCACCGCCCGCGCCACGGGCCACGCGGTGGCCAGCAGGGGCAGCAGGAACCCGAGGGCGGCGCCGCGAGCGAACGTGGCGAGTTGGAACCCGGTCCGCCACACCGGCAGCGGCAGCAACGACGTGAACACCGGTCGCAGGGCCAGCATCGCCAACAGCCCGACGACGACACCGAGGACGGTGCCGAGACAGGCGATCAGCCCACCGACGAGGAGCGGCCTCAGGGCCAGCTGCCGCGTCGTCGCCCCCAACGCCATCCCGACGCCGATCTCACGGCGCTGCGAATCCACCATCCGGCTCGCCAGGTTGAACGCCCCGAACGCTGCCCCGGCCAGGATCAGAACGGCGAAGACGTTCCAGAAGCGCTGATCACCCTCGATGTCCTTGTAGAGCAGGCGGTAGGCGTCCTCGTCTTCGGCGGTCATCACGGTCGCCCCGCCGATCCCGGACCGGGCGAAGGCCTGCTGCAGCGCGGTCTTGGCGGCGGCGCGGTCGACGCCGGGCCGCAGTCGCAGCACGAGATCGTTGACCCGGCCGGGGTGCCCGGTGAGCTGTTGGGCCGTCTTCAGCGGCACGAAGGCCGCGGCGAAGTTGGCCTGGGCGAAGAAGCCGCCCTCCTCGGTGGTGACGAGGAAGTATTCCGGCGCCAGCCCGAGCCCGACGTAGCGCAGGGCGTGGTTGCCGGCGACTCGGAGATCGCCGGTCGCGGGCAACCGGTAGTAGTCGGCGAAGTTGCGTTCCAGCACAGCCACCGGCGCGCCATCGTCGGCGCTGGACAACGGTCGCCCGTGCGTCGAGTCGACGAACAGGCGGTTGACGTGGGGACCGCCGTTGCCCACGTCGACCCCGATCAGCCGACCCGGCACGAGGATCGTCCGCTGTGGGGTCGACGCGTCGACCTGCGTCGAAAGTACGAGCCGTTCCTCGGCCGTGGTGACGATCGTCGGATCGGTCAGGCCGTCGAGCGCGTCGATCATCGCGCCCTGGGCGGCGTCGATGCCCTCCGGCATCCGGACACGGAGGTCGTACATCGCGAGCAGCTCGAAGCTGCGATCATTCGACGCCCGCCGCCAGGCGGCCGTGCTCCCGAGCGCCGCGTACACGCCGGTCCCGATGGCGATGACCAGGGCGATGGCAGCGACCTGGACCCACCGCCGCCGCAGGTCCCGAGCGGCCCAGCGGAGCACGAACAGCAGGCGCATCCCTACCAGCGCAGCGACGAGATCGGCGATCGGCCGCCCACCGGAGGGCCGTCGCTGGCGATCGACCCGCTGCTCAGCTCGACAACGCGATCGGCGATCCGCGAGATCTCCCGGTTGTGCGTGACCACGATCACGGTCCGGTCGCGCTTGGTCTGGGCCTGCAACAGCTCAAGCACCTGCACGCCGGTGGTGAAGTCCAGATCGCCGGTGGGCTCGTCGGCCACCACGAGCGGGTTGCCGGTCACCAACGCCCGAGCGATCGCCACCCTTTGCTGTTCGCCGCCCGAGAGCTCACCGGGATAGTGGTGGAGACGGTCGGCCAGACCGACCTGGTCGAGTGCCTCGACAGCCCGCTGGCGGGCCTCCCGACCCGGCCGCGCGATCTCGGCGCCGCACTGCACGTTCTCGACCGCGGTCAGGGTCGGGAACAGGTTGAAGCTCTGGAACACGAACGACACGAGTTCCCGACGGAATCTCGACAACTCCGCTCGACCGCCGTGGGTGATGTCGCGGCCGGCGATCACCACCCTGCCCGACGTCGGCGCGTCGAGCGCACCGATCATGTTCAGCAGCGTCGTCTTGCCGCTCCCTGAGGGACCGAGGACCACGACGAACTCGCCCTGATCGACCTCCAGGTCGACGTCGCGCAGCGCGTGCACCGTGTTCGAGCCGACCACATACCGCCGGCACACACGCTGCAACGACACCATCGTCGGAACGCCTGGCCGGTGACCAGGGCGGACCCCAACCGGCACGTCGTCGACCGTCATCCCCACCACCATCCACAGCCGGGACACCCTCGGTGCAGAGGCGAAGGTCCTGGACTGCGTGACGCTGCTGAGGGCCACAAGACCCGAGGACCAGGCAGGGGGGCCACCGGTGGACAGCTTGCCAGTCAGGCGACACACCGCTCGGCAGCTCGGCGGCGATCCGGGACGAGGGAGCGTGTCGCACCGGCGTGACACGGCCGTCGGCCCGCCGGACGCGTGACCTGGTGACCTTGTGCCCTAGCCCGCCACTTGCGATCGGCGTCATGCTTGGCAGGGAGGTCGAACGGTGTACTACTCGCATGCCAGCAACTGGGGCCCGGGAGCCTGGATCGCGATGGCGTCGATGATGCTCGTGTTCTGGGGCGTCGTCGCTGCTGCCATCGTGCTCGCCGTCCGTTCGCTGCGGCCTCACGACAAGACTTCAACGACGGCGGGCGACGCCATACGAATCCTCGACGAGCGATTCGCACGCGGGGAGATCGACGCCGACGAGTACCGGCAACGCCGAGACCTGCTGCGATCGAGCTGAGCCGAATGCGCACCCGTTCGATCGTGCTGTGCGTCGTGGGCGTGGCGCTGCTCGCGGCGACGAGCACACTCGCGATCGGTCTCTCGATGGGTCGGAATCGCACCGTGTGGCACTCAACGTGCACAATCCCGGCACTTGACGGCAATGTCGTCAACGTCACGCTGTCGAACATGGGCGGACCGATGATGAACGGGCCAATGATGGGTGGCGGTGAGGTGCAGGGCGGCATGATGCGCCTGCAGGTCGTGCCCGCAAGCGTTCCGGCGGGTCGAGTGTCGTTCGTTGCGGCGAACGTCGGCTCGGTCAATCACGAGTTGCTGATCTTGCCGTTGCCCGCGGGCCAGATCGTCGGCACTCGACCGATCAGCGGCGACGGGACCGTCGACGAAGGCGGCAGCCTCGGTGAGGCATCCAACACGTGCGGGGCGGGCGCCGGCGAGGGCATCGCCCCGGGCAGTTCGAGCTGGGTCACGGTCACGCTTGCTCATGGCCGCTACGAGCTGACCTGCAACCTGCCCGGCCATTACGCGGCCGGCATGTACGCGCAGCTCACCGTCCAGTAGCGCGCCTGTTCCAGGACGTCAGCCTCGGCGGCCTCGAGTGGCGGCTGAAGAGGCTCCGGGACCGAGTTCTCGCGAATCTCCTCCGCCGGCCGTCGTCGGCGGGTCATTCGGTTCGTCGAGGAGTCGAGCACGAGCTCGGAGTCCCACACATTGGGTGTTATCGGCGACCGACGTCCGGAAAGGTGACCGTGGCCGTGAGGCCGCCGCCGGCCGCGTCAGACAGCTCAAGGCGTGCGCCACTGGCTGTTGCGAGGGTCTCGACGATGGCCAGTCCGAGGCCGGTCCCGTTGCCCGCTGTCGTGGCCCGCCAGAACCGGCGGGTCGCGAGGGCCTTGTGCTCGTCGTCGAGGCCGGGGCCTTCGTCGGCGATGCGCAGCTGATGCTCGTGTGGCCGGGACGTGATCGTCACGGTGATCGTCGAGCCGGCAGGCGAGGCGTTGAGCGCGTTGTCGAGGAGGTTGTCGAGGATCTGCTCGATTGCGCCCGGCACGGCCTCGACGACGGCCGGCGCGTCGAGTCCGTTGGTTCGGAGCGCGACATCGCGCGACTCGGCGACAGCGGTCCAGGTGTCGATGCGGTCGGCGCTGAGGCGAGCGAGGTCGACGGTGGTGCGTCGCGGTCGATCGTCGGCCCGGGCCAGCTGGAGGAGGTCGTTGACCAGGGCGCCGAGGCGGTCGGTCTCCTCCATGGCGGCGTCGAGCTCCGTGGTCGCGTCAGCGGGCAGGTGGCTCTGGAGGTTCTCCAGTCGGAGCTTCAGCGCGGTCAGTGGTGAGCGCAGCTGGTGCGAGGCGTCGGCGACGAACGCGCGTTGCGCGGTCAGCAGCTCGTCGAGCCTGCTCGCCATCGTGGTGATCGAGTCGGCGAGCGCGCGCAGCTCCGGTGCGCCGCCGGCCGGTCCGGGTGAGACCGTGAGGTCACCCTCGGCGAACCGGTCGGCGTCGGCCTGCAGCCGGCGGACGGGCCGGGTCACGGATCGGGCGAGCCACCATCCGACGAGCGCGACGAGGCCGAGGATGACGATGGCGGTAGCGGCGAGCCCGACCCAGAAGCGGCGGATGCGGGACGAGACGTCGCTCGTGTCGAGGGTGACGCGCACTGCGCCGTGCACCGTGCCGCCGGACGCCACCGGGACCGCGACGTAGAGGATCTCCGCTGCCAATGTGTCCGACGATCGGGTTCCCGTCGCCCGCTTGCCGCTCAGCGCCTCGGCCATCTCGGGCCGGGTCGAGAAGTCGCGATCGAGGGCGCCGCCGGTGTCGACCATCGAGATGCCGTCGCGGTCGACGACGACCACCCTCGCCCCGGTGCGTTCGCGGTACTCGGTTGCCGGCGCGGGATCGAGCGGCAGGTTGTTCTCGAGATCGTCCTCGTAGAGGGTGGCGATCACCGTTGCATCGTGCTCGAGGTCGGCGGCGATCCGCTCGCGTTCGCGCCGGTCGAAGAACACGGCGAGCGGTACCTCGAGGAGCACCAATGCGAGCACGGTGATCAGCAGGTAGCTCGCCAGGAGGCGACGCGTCATGGCGTCGGCCCCGGTGCTTCTGCCAGCCGGAATCCGACGGCGCGCACCGTCTCGATCAGATCGGGCTCCAGCTTCTTGCGGAGCGAGGCGATGTGGACATCGAGCGTCTTGGTCGAACCCCACCAGTTCTCGTCCCACACGTCGTGCATCAGTTGCTCTCGGCCCTTGACGGCGCCCGGATCGGCCGCCAGGTAGACGAGCAGGTCGTACTCCTTGGGGGTGAGGGCGACGACGTTGCCGTGGTACTCGACGCGTCGCGTCCGCCGGTCGATGTTCAGCGCACCGACGACGATGCTCGGCGCGCTCGGCGCAGTCGTCTCCGCCGTCGCGCGCCGGGCGACGGCCCGGATCCGAGCGACCAGCTCTCGGAAGCCGAACGGTTTGACGACGTAATCGTCGGCGCCGAGCTCCAGCAGCATCACGCGATCGAGCTCCTCACCGCGCGCGCTGACCACGATGATCGGTACCGAGCTGCGCGAGCGCAGCTCCCGGCAGACCACGTGGCCGTCGAGGTCCGGGAGCCCGAGGTCGAGAAGGACGAGATCGGTGTCGGCAGCGGCGAGTGCGTCCGCCCCGGTGGCGACCACGACGACGTCGTAGCCCTCCCGGGTCAGGCCCTCGCGCAACGGTTCGGAGATCCTCGGATCGTCCTCGACCACCAGCACCCGCACTCCCCGATGTTGGCAGCGGCGACGCTCGGTCGGGACAGCTGTTGGCGGAATCTTTACCAACGGCTGGGCGCCCGCTTGTGTGCTCATCCGTACCGTCCATCCCATGACGAAGCGCCTCCGGGAACGCCGCACCGCGTTCATCACGGCCGGCGGCATCGCTGCCGTGATCGTCGCCGGCGCGTTCGCCGTGGGCGCCAACATCGGCATCCTCGACGCCTCCTCCGACAACCAGATCGGCGCTTTGGCCGCCGCTGGCGACCTGGCGACGACGACCGGCCCGACGTTGGCGCCGGTGACGACCATCCCCGCGGCGCCAACCGCGGCAACCACGCAGACGTACCTCGTTGACGTCGCCGGCACGGTCGCCGTCGATGCGACCGGCGACGCCCTCGTGGTCAGCACGGTCGTCCCCACTGCCGGCTGGACGTGGAAGACAGGCCCCGCCGACACGGCACACGTCCAGCTCACGTTCTCCGACGGCGTGCGCTCCCTCGTCTTCACCGCCACCCGCGCCCCCGACGGGAGCATCAACGCCAGCGTCGCCGACGTCACATCCGGCGCCGTATCAGCCTCGACCGCCACGGCGGTGCCGCCCTTCCACCAAGCCGCCGACGACCGCGAGGGCCATGGCGACGGGCACGAAGGGCGTGATGACGATGACTGACCCGAGCACGCGCGACCACGCCGCCGCCGCTGCCCAGCGGGCACGGATCGAGGCGCTGCGCCAGCGGCGCGGTCCCCGTCCCGACGCGTCGGCGGCGCCAGCCGAGGTCCCCGGTGCGGCTCCTCGCCGGCGGCGACGTCGGCATGCCGCCGGCCCGTCACGGATCGGTGTCGCGGCGTTCAGCGTGGCGACGATGCTCGGCCTCGTCGGCGTCATGGGCCTCGCCCGGCCGTCGAACTCGGCGACACCGACCGCCCCGGACAACACAACCGCGCCGCCGCTGCCGGTGCCGGCATCCGGCTCGGCGCCCACGGCGACCGCGGCCCCCGACCCGACGATTGTCGCCCCGCCCCTGGCGTTGACGGCTCGCCCGACCGTCCAGATGACGACCCCCCCGAAGACCGCTCCGGTCGCGCGCACCAATGGCAGCCACTGAGCACCGCTTCCGGGTCATGGCGAGCGACGCCCACGTCATCGCCATCGACGCGCCGGAAGGAGCCCTGGCCGAGGCGCAGCGGATGCTCGAACGGATTGAGCAGCGCTGGAGCCGCTTCCTGGCCGACAGCGACGTCTCGCGGATCAACCTCGCCGACGGGCGCCCAGTCGTCGTCGACCCGCTCACGCTCACCTTGATCGCCACCATGGCCGCGGCCTGGCAGACGACGCAGGGCCGCTACGACCCCACCGTCCTGCCGATCCTGGTGGCCGACGGCTACCGATCCAGCGTCGACCAGCCCACGCGCGTGACGATCCTGCCGACGACCGCGACCAGGTGCCACGTCGGAGGTCTCGCCGCCGTCGCCGTCGACGCCGAACGGCGGACCGTGACGGCGCCATCCGGCGTCGTGTTGGACCCGGGCAGCATCGGCAAGGGCCTGGCCGCCGATCTCGTCGTCGCCGAGTTGTTGGCGGCGGGTGCACGCGGCGCGCTGGTCGACGTCGGTGGGGATCTCGCCTGCGGCGGTACGTCACCGCTTCCCAGCGGGTGGCCGGTGACGGTCGAGAAGCCCGAGGACTCCGACGCCGACCTCGTCACGTTCACCGTGAGCGCCGGCGGTGTCGCCACGTCGAGCACACGCTCTCGTCGCTGGATCCACGACGGCGTTCCCCACCACCACGTCATCGACCCCACCTCCGGCGCGATGTCCGACACGGATCTGGCCGCCGTCACCGTCGTCGCCCGCAGCGGCTGGCTGGCCGAGGCCCACGCCACGGCCGCGATCCTGGCCGGACGCGGGGGATTCCTCGGGTACCTCGGCGACCACGACCTGTCCGGGCTGGCAGTGGCCACGAACGGCGTCCTCCTCGCCACGCCCGACCTGATCGCCGCATGCTCGACCGGCGCACTCGTCGCGCCGTGAACCCCCAGATGTGGTGGTACGTGGCGCGGGCGTCCGGCATCGTCGCTTGGCTGCTGCTCACGGCGTCAGTGATCTGGGGGATCGTCCTGTCGACCGACGCGTTTGCGTCGCGCCGTCGGCCGGCCTGGCTGCTCGATCTGCACCGATGGTTGGGTGGGCTCACCGTTGCGTTCGTCGCGGCCCACCTGGCGGCGCTCGTCGCCGACAACTACACCCACTTCGACTTCGCTGCCTTGGCGATTCCCTACGCCTCGAGCTGGCGACCCGGCGCTGTCGCGCTCGGCGTCGTGGCGACGTGGTCGCTCGTCGCCGTCGAGCTGACGTCACTCGCCATGCGCCGCCTCCCCCGGACGCTGTGGCGCGCCGTGCACCTCACCAGCTACCTGGTGTTCTGGTTGGCCAGCCTCCACGCCGCGTTCGCCGGTACCGACGCCGCCAACCGGCTGTACCAGCTCACCGCGGCAGCCAGCATCGCCGCTGTCGCGTGGGCGGCCGCCTACCGACTCACGAGCCGGCGCGCCGATCGGCGACGCCCCGTCCGCGCCGACAACCCGCCCGCCGCCGCGACCCCTGCCAACCACTGAAAGACCCGGCGTGAGGATCGACAACCTCGTCGGACTCCCGGCCCACCAGATCGACGTACGCGCCGCCGTCGTGCTCTGCCAATCGCCGCGGCCGCCACCGTCGCGGTGGCAGCCGAACCACGCGATCGGCGTCGGTGGGTGATCCCATCGGCCGTGTGGCATCGCCTGCCGTACCCGCTCCTCGACCGGGCTCCCGCCGTGCGCAGCACAGGAGGCGGCCCATGGAGTTCACTCGCGCGCGGCGCCGACGAACGCGCTCAACAACCACGAGGGGGTACGTGAATGACTGATGAGCGAAGCAGGTCTCAGGCATCCGCCGGCGCGCACCCACACGAGCCACACGGGGACTCGCTGTCAGCCCGTCTCAACTGGCTACGGGCCGGCGTACTCGGCGCCAACGATGGGATCATCTCGACCGCCGGGCTGGTGATCGGCGTCGCTGCCGCGACGACCGATGCCGGTGAGATCGCTACCGCGGGCATCGCCGGGCTCGTGGCCGGCGCCGTGTCCATGGCCCTCGGCGAGTACGTGTCGGTGAGCTCCCAGCGAGACAGCGAACGCGCGCTCATCGGCCGGGAACGCCGGGAGCTGGCGACGATGCCGGACGCCGAACACGCCGAACTGGTCACAATGCTGCGGCTTCGCGGCCTCTCCGACGACACCGCGGTCGTCGTAGCGAACGAGCTCACCGAACGCGATGCCTTACGCACCCATCTCGCAATCGAGCTTGGTATCGATCAAGAGGAACTGGCCAACCCCTGGGCCGCCGCTGGATCCTCGGCTGCAGCATTCACCGCGGGGGCCGTTCTCCCACTTGTCGCCATCCTCGTCGCACCGGCTTCGGTTCGCATCGCCGTCACATTCCTCGCCGTCCTGGTCGGCCTACTCGCGACCGGGTGGGCCAGCGCCAAGCTCGGTAGCGCTCCAAAGCGCCCAGCCGTCCTACGACTCGTGGTCGGAGGATCCGTCGCGATGACCGCAACCTTCGCGATCGGTTACCTCTTCGGCGCAGCTGTTGGCTGACCATCCCGACCGATCGGGACAGCGATTCGACCCCCACCACGCGTTGGCCGTCCCGTGCGGTTGTCGCAGTCCGGCGCAAGCAGGTCGACATCCGGCTGATCCGGTCCTGGCGGAGGAGTGGCAGGCGTCGCCGAATCCCGCCGCCTCGCACGCTGCCGCGGCTCCAACCCGTGTGTCAACCCGCTGACGTGTCCGGTCGAGGTTGCACGGCTCGGGCCACCGGCCGCCTTCATCGCCGTGGCCGCTCGGGGCGCCTTGTAGTGTCGGAGTCCGGTGGAAGGCCAGTGGCTGCTCCTGGTCGTCGGCGCGGTCGTGGCCTCACTCGTGCTGGCGTGGAGGTTCGCCTCTCCGCGGCTCACTCGCTGGTATCGCACTGGGGACGGTCGATGGGAGCTTGTTCGCGCCATTCTCGTATTGCTCGTTTGGATCGTCGCATTCGGCTTGGTGATCGCGTCCATCCTTGGCCCATGGCCGGCGTGGGAGCCACTCCGGCGATTCCTGCTCGTGCTGGCCGTTGTCGTCGTGGCCCTCCTCCTGTCGGCGACGGAGTGGGGTCGGCGCACCTTCGTGCTCGGCAGCCTCGTCATGTTCGTCGGCCTGGCCGGCACGCTGGTCCGGATCGGCTGGGATCACGAACCGCGAGCGCAGCTGGCCGCGGCGATCCGCGAGCACCGCGAGCTCAAGGCGGCGGCCGAGGATCGCGACGCAGAGCTCGACGAGGCGGCGACCTCTTCTCGCGCCGACCTCCTGGACAAGGTCGGGCAAGCACGCGAGCCGCTGCGGAGCTCAGCGCAGGCAATCCATGATGCGTTGGCGGCCAACCAGGCCGACATCGTCTCCGCCGAGCTCACCAACTTCCTGGCCGCGTACGAGCCGGGTCGCAACGAGCTCGATGACGCGTTGCGAGCCGCCGTGCAGCAGGCGATCGACACAGCCGCCGCGGCGACGACGTACGAACCACCCACCGACGACACGCTCGTCGCCGCGCTCACCGCCGAATGCGCCATGCGCCAGCCGCCGGCGGTAGCCGGCTGCAGTGAGATCGCCGGCACGGGCGACGACAGCGGGCCCACGACTCCAACCGTCCGTGGGACGTCTGTGGCGACCGGCAGCGCGGCCCCGGTGGCCGTCGAGCTCGCTACGTACCGGTTCGCCGTCACCGGCGACGAGGACGACGAAGCGTCGATGAAACAGGCGCAGGCGGATCAGCGGACCCCGCGGTCGCGGACCGTCGTCGACAGCATCGGCAACGCGCCGGCGGGCCTGTTCGACGGCGATGCCGGCGGGGCGACGGTGCCGGTGCCCGGACCAGTCGGTTGGGCGCTCATCGGCGGGGCGGCGCTGGCGCTGTGGACGTGGCAGATGCGCCGCAACGCCCACCAGCTTGCCGGACCGGTCGAGTTCGGCGACAAGCAGGTACGGGACGAACTGCGCATCGCCCTGCTCCAGAACTTGCCCGAGCCCTCGGTCATCCCCGGTGGCGGCGGGCTGACGTCGGTCACGACCTTGGTGGAGCTGGCCGGAGGACCGGGCGGCAAGATCATCGGAAAGCTGGTGGAGCTCATCGCCGGGGTGATCGGCGCCTCCTTCGGGTATGTCGTCGAGACCGACCATGTCCCGGTGAAGGACACCGAGGGCACCACCGACAAGACGACGCATCAGGTGCTCGTGCGCTTCCGCGACCGAGTCAACAAGCGCACCGTCGACGTCGCCGTGGTGGAGGACCCCGAGGAGGCGGGCGCCTACACGGCCGCCGGATTCTGGGCCGCGGGCAAGATGCTCGAGCGGAGCTCGCGCATACCGTCGTGGGCGCGGTGGAGCCCGCGGACGGCGCGGGCGGTCACCGCCACGATGGGCCCCGCCCCCACGCTCGCGGAGCTCGAGGCGGCATCGCGTGACGCCCCCGACAGCGGACTGATCCTGCATCTGCTCGGCAGCAAGTACGAGCTGGCAGGAAAGCCGATCCAGGCGCTGGACAGCTACCTGCGCGCGGTCGAGGCGCATCCCCGATTCATGACCGCGTACTACCGGCTTGCAGGCAACCTGTCGATGCTGGCCAACGACGTGAAACCGTGGACCGACCTGGTGCCGCAAGAGCCGCGCTCGGCTCGTCCGCGCGATCGAGCGAGTAGGCCGGCGCATCGGCGCCGAGCCGTCGGGCGAACTCCGTGCCGAGACCGTCGCCGTCGAGGAGGGGCGGCGTCTCACACCGGCCGACGCGCACACGGTGGAGACGTTCCTGGCCGAGTCCGCGCTGAACCTGCACATGGCCCTGTCGCGCCGAACCACCTGGCCGGCACTGATCGGACATTCGCTGCGCCGGTCAGAGCGGGACGCGATCCTGCCCGTGTTGGGCCAGAGCCCGCGGGTTCGCGCCACGGCCGAGTCGGCCTCGTTGATCGCGCACGCCCACCTTGTCGCGCCAACTCACACCGAATTGAAATGCGCCCAGAGGCATCTCGAAGAGCGGGCGGGACGCCCCGGTTCGTGGTACCAGCTCAGCTACAACGCCGCCTGCCTGGCGTCGGTGCGGGGCGATCACCACCGAGCCCTCGGCCTGCTCCGCCAGTGTCTCACCCGGCCGGGCGTCGAGGACCTGTCGCGAGCTTGGCTCGAGGTCGACCCCGACCTTGAGCACGTCCGCACCACTGCCCGCTCTGAGTTCAACGCCATCGCGGCCATGGTCAGAAAGGACGCGTGAATGCCCGCTCCGGAATCGCGCGCTCGCGCGTTGCTCGACCAGCAGTGGGAAGCGATTGCGAGCGCCGTCAAGAAGGGCCTCGAGGATGAGTCCATCCCGAAGATCGACTCGGCCATTCCAGTGGCTCCGGCGCCCGTGACGAACTGGTCGACGATCGAGGAGTCGTACCGCCTGACCGTGGACGCTCTGCGCCAGCCGCCACTCAACCTGCTGCAGACCGTCGGAGAGCTCGCGCGGCACGGATTGTGGCACGCCGTACTCGAGCAGCTGATCGACGCGAGCAGGATGCACACGCAGCCATACGACGCCGAACTCGACACCACCGGGATCGTGCACGGCGACGGTGTGCGCCGGCTCCTGTTGCTGGACGGGGACAAGTCGCACGCGGAGACGCTCCGCGAGAAGGGCCGGATCGACTCCTTCACGGATCTGATCGGCATGGCGAGCGGTCGGTACCGGCCGGTGCAAGCGCTGTACTTCCGCACGATCGATGGCCCGTATCTCGAGCTCGAGGACCTCGCCCTGGGATGGGATCCCGAATCAGATCGAGCGATCACCGTCGTCGTGCACGGCCGCTTCCGCATGCACCGCGTCGAGGCCACGGCCCGCGGCACGCCGCGCGTCGTGGCGCTCGTCGCCCCGCCGTGACCACCGAACGGCTGCCAGAGAGCACACGTTGGCCGCCTTCGGCCTGTTCGGCGACCACGTCGTCCCGCAGCTCCGGCAGCCGCGCCGTTACAGGCTGGTCAGCGCGTCCGAGCCACCGATGAGGACGGCGACGATCACGCCGGTGGCGGTGACCGCGGTCATCACCAACGCGATGGCGGCGACGAGCGGGTAGGTCCCGTTGCTCCACGCGTCGAACAAGACGGTGCCCATCACCTGGGTGGTCGACGAGCGCACCAGGATCGACGCGGCGAACTCGTGGGTGAGCAGCACGAAGATCAGCGCGGCGGCACCCCCGAGTGAGCCGCGCAACAGCGGCAACACGACCTTCAAGTTGGCGCCGACCACCGACGAGCCGCTGACCCTCGCCGCCTCCACGTACCCGTCGCCGAGGCCGATCAGCGCGGAGAGCTGCATGCGCACGGCGAACGGCAGCATCAGCGTGACGTAGACGAGGATGATCACCCATCTCGTGCCGTACAGCACCAGCGGCCCGCGCGTGTAGGTCAGGAGGAAGCCGGCACCGAAGACGACCGCCGGCACGCCGAGCGGCAACGAGACGATCATGTCGATGATCGTGCGCACGACGCGGTAGCCGCGCATCCGCAACAGGATGTTGGAGGCGATGAAGCCGACCGGCAAGCAGATCAGCACGGCGACGATCGCGCTGAACACGCTGTTGCGGATGGCGTTGGTGATCGTGTCCGTCTCGAACAGGTGGCGGTAGTTCTCCAGCGTGAACTTGCTCGGAACGATCTGTGCCGACCAGAACTTGTTGAGCGACACGATCGTCAGGGCAGCGATCGGCAGGAATGTCGCCATCGTGCTGTACAGCAGGATGCCGATCGCGCCGAGCTTCGAGCCCTTCGACTGCGGGCGGAAGCCACGTCCCGTGTGCGTCACGAACCGACGTTGGTTGCCGAGCAGCACCTTCTGGAACACGACGATGGCGATGCCGAGCAGCAGCAGCGGGGAGCCGAGCGCGGCGGCCGTGCCGTACTGGGGCGGGTAGGCGGTCATCGCCGAGTACATGTTCGTGGTGATGACGTCGATGCCCCCGTTGCGACCGAGCAGGAGCGGCGCGGTGAACTGACCGAGGCCCAGCAGCAGGGCGACCCCGCCGCCGTAGATGAGCGTCGGGCGGAGCAACGGCAGGATCACCTTGAAGAACACGCCCCACGTCGACGAACCGGCGACCTGGGCGGCCTCGAGGTGCTCGCCCGAGATGTTGGCGAAGCCGGCGCTGACGAAGAGGTAGACGAACGACGTCAGGCCGAACCCGGTGAGGATGACGATCCACGGCATCGTGTAGATGTCGACCGGTCCTTCGGTGAGATCGCTCCACCAGGGCAGCATCCGCAGATAGTGGTTGAGGTAGCCGGGACGCGGCGAGAAGAGGAACGCCCAGCCGACGACGTTGGCGACCGCCGGCACGACGATCGGCAGGATCGGCAGGACGCGGAGGAACCCGAGGCGCCGCGGCAGGCGGCTCGCCGCCCACGCCAGCAACGTGCCGAGGACGAGCGCGATCGCCAGCGAGCCCAGGGCAAGGAACACGGTGTAGGTGAGCACCCTGCCGATCCCCGGCGCGGTGTAGGCGAGGCGGTAGCCCTCGGCGCCGTTGCGGAACGCCTCGGCCTGGAGGCGGTACAGCGGCACCACCACGAGGTAGCCGACGGCGACGAGGAACACCAGCAGCCCGAGCCATGTCAGCCAGCTGCGGCTGGCGATCCGCCGCGGCAACGCGAGCGTCGCAGTCATCCGGCGTCCTCGAGCGCGAAGACCTTGGCGGTGCCGGGATCGAAGCTGACCTCGACGGCGTCACCGGGCTGCAGCCCGCGCGCCCAGCCGCCGCGAGCGCTCGCCGGCAGCCGCGCCATCACCCTGGCGTCGCCGGTGTCGACCGACACGTCGATGTGGCTGCCGCCGTACTCCGTGTCGACGACGATGCCGCCGAGCGAACAACGGTCGTCACCGGCCGGCTCGCCTGCCGGTGCGAGCGCCAGCTCCTCGCCGCGCACCCGCACCGCCGACGGCGCCGATCCATCAGGCGTCGGCGCTGCACCGTGCACCTCGTGGCCGTTGGCGAACCAGCGCCCGTCGCTGTAGTCGAACAGCAAACGGTTGGAGATGCCGATGAAGGCGGCGACGTACTCCGAGGCGGGATGCTCGTAGACCTGCTGGGGCGTGTCGTACTGCTCGATCTTGCCCTGCTTCATGATCGCCAGCCGATCCCCGAGGGCCAACGCCTCGGACTGGTCGTGGGTGACGAACACCGCGGTGAAGCCCAGCTTGGTGTGCAGTTCGTGGATCTCGACCCGCACCTGGTCACGCAGGCGGGCGTCGAGGTTGCTCAGTGGCTCGTCGAACAGCACGACGTCCGGTCGGGCGACCAGGCCTCGTGCCAGCGCGACCCGCTGCTGCTGCCCCCCGCTGAGCTGCGCCGGGTAGCGGTCGAGCAGCGCCAAGCAGTCGACCTGCGCCGCCGCCTGCTCGACCCAGCCTTCCCGGAAGCCCTGCTTGAGCTTGCGGGCCTTCAGCGGGTAGGCGATGTTCTTGCGCACCTTCATGTGCGGCCACAGCGCATAGGACTGGAAGACCATGCCGATGCTGCGCTTGTTCGGCGGC
Source organism: uncultured Acidimicrobiia bacterium (assembly GCA_963841465.1). GTDB lineage: Bacteria > Actinomycetota > Acidimicrobiia > Acidimicrobiales > Ilumatobacteraceae > JALZMG01. Next base: position 494,618 of record CAWJCQ010000004.1, read on the forward strand.
AGGCTGAGGCGCCGGCCGGCGTCGAACACGGCCGTCTCGCCGAAGGTGATCTGCCCCTGGTCCGGCCGCTCGAGCCCGGCGAGGCAGCGCAGCGCGGTGGTCTTGCCGCACCCGCTGGGCCCGAGCAGCACGAGGAACTCGCCTTCGGCGATGTCCAAGTCGATGTCGTCGATCGCCTTCGTCGGCGGCTTGCCGTCGAAGTGCTTGACGAGGCCTTCGATGCGGACCCGGGACATGGTCAGCCTTGGAACAGGCTCTTCCACCGCGCCTGGAAGGCGGCGACGGCGTCAGCGGTGAGCTTGGACAGGTCCTGGCGGTGCACGCTGTCGGTGGTCACGCCGGCGGTGCCGGGGATGTCTGGCAGTGCGGCCGACGCCAGATGGGCGAGATCCTCTTGACCCTGCGGGCTGAGGACGAAGTCGGCGAGGAGCTTGGCTGCGTTGGGATGCGGCGCGTTGGCCATGACCGCACCGTTGAAGATCGCCCCCCAGACCGTGCTCGACAGACCGGAGTCGGTCGGGGCGCCGGACGCCTTGGCGTCGTCCTGGATCTGGACGAACGATCCGGCGGCGATCTCGCCAGAGGCCAGCGCCTGGCCCATCGGCAGCGAGCTCGGGTAGATCTTCGGCTGCTGCGCGGCGAGCTTGTCGATGAAGTCCGAGCCGAACTTGTCCTCGAGGTACAGGTAGAAGTCGACGATTGACGGCGAGCTCGGCTCGATCACGCCGACCTTGCCCTGGAGGCCCGGGTTGAGCAGGTCCGGGTAGTCCTTCAGCCCGTCCGGCCACAGCTCGGTGTTCCAACCGAACGTCAAGACCGCGGCGGTGACGACGAAGTAGTCGCTGTTCTCCGAGACGTTCATCGCCCGGTTGTAACCCGTCTGGCTGAAGCCCGGCAGGTTGACCTTGGCGAACGCCCCCGCCGCGCTCTTGTCCAGCTGCCACTGCAGCGTCGCCTGGACGACGACGTCGGCGATCGGCTTGTTGCTGTCTGCCTCAGCCTGGACCTTGGCCTGGATGTCACTGTCGATGGCGCGGACCACCGTGACCGGGACGCCGTACTTGGCCTTGAAGTCCTCGCCCATCTTGTTCAGCTGATCGAGGCCCTGGCTGGAGTAGATCGTGACGCCGCCCTCCTGCTTGGCGTCGGCGATCACCTTGTCCCATTCGGCCTGGCTGACGGTCTCACCGGTCGCACCGCCGGTCGTGGTGCTCCCGGCCGTCGTGGGCGCTCCAGTCGTCGCCGCACCGGCCGTCGTGCTCGCCCCCGCCGCGGTCGTGCTCGCCGCAGCTGCGGTCGTGCTCGCCGCGGCTGCGGTCGTCGCCGTGGTCGAATCGTCGTCCCCGCATCCGGCGATCACCGTCGCCAGGCCTACGGCCGCGAGCGCGGCAACGACACGCCGCGCACCCCTCCTCGTCATGACCCCCCCTTTGGGCATCCGTTGCGGGTGTACCAATTCATCATGAGGATGAATTCATCATGACAATAGTTGGCGTGCCGGAAAAGTCAAGCGCAGCTTGGGCGGGCGTCAGACGATCGGCAGCCGCCGCCACACCGCGCCCGGCAGGTGCCGGAAGACGCTGAACACGGGACGCAGCACGGCCGGTGACCACACCGTCCGCCGCCCACGCCTGAGCGCAGCGACGGTGGCGTCGGCGACGGCGGCGGGCGTGGTGGCGAACGGCATCGCCTTCATCCCCTCGGTCATCTTGGTGTGCACGAACCCGGGGCGCACCACGAGCACCGACGCGCCACTCCCGACCAGGGCGTCACCGAGCCCCTGGGCGAAGGCGTCGAGACCGGCCTTGGACGATCCGTAGACGAAGTTGGCCTTGCGCACCCGCTCCCCGGCCACGCTCGACAGCACGACCAGGCGGCCGTGGCCCTGGCGGCGGAACTGGCCGGCGACGGCGAGGCAGGCGCTGACCGCGCCGGCGAAGTTCACCGTCACCAGCTCGGCCGCCAGCGCCGGGGCGTCGTCGAGCTCGGCCTGTGGGACGAGCTGGCCGAAGGCGACGATCACGACGTCGAGGTCGCCGTGCTTGGAGGCGAGGTCGGCCACGAATGCCTCGTGGGAGGCCGTGTCGGCAGCGTCGAACCACGCCGTCTCGACCGTGAGGCTCGGCTTGGCGAACGCGTCGGCGCCCATGTCCGACGGCCGGCGTCCGGCCAGCACGACCGTGCGGGTCGAGGGCGACAGCAGCCGGGCGACGATCGCCCGCCCGATCTCGCTGGTGCCGCCGAGCAGCACGATCGTCTGCGGTTCGCCGAGCGCGTTGTCCATCGCCGCCCTACCCTGCCACCAGCCGCAGCCGCCGCGCCTGGTCACTGACCCACACGCCCATCGGGTCGACGGACTTTCGCACCGCCCGCCACTCGTCGAGGCGCGGGTACCCCTGCCGGAGCGCCTCGGGCGTCATGTGCGCATCCTTGGCGAGGTAGTGCCGCCCGCCGGCGCCGAGCACGAGCTCGTCGAGGCCGTGCAGCAACGGGCGCAGACCGCGGGTCGCCGCCGGCACGTCGACGGCGAGCGTCCATCCTGGCGCCGGGAAGCTCAGCGGCGCCGGGTTGGCCGGGCCGAACCGCTTGAGCACGGCGAGGAAGCTCGGCGCGCCCGACGCCGAGAAACGGCCGAGCGCGTCGCGCAACGCGTCCTCCTGCCCGAACGGCAGCAGCACCTGGTACTGCACGAACCCGGCTCGGCCGTACAGCCGGTTCCACGACCCGACCATGTCGAGAGGATGGAAGAACCCGGCGATCGAGACGATCTGGCTGACCCGCCGGCGCGGCGCCTTGCGGTACCACAGCCCGTTGAACGCCTTGATCGTGGCGTGGTTGATGACGCCCGGCGACGGCGCCAGCGGCACGGTGATCCGCTGGCGAGGGTCGTACGCGAGCGGATCGACGGCCTGGCGGGGCGCGACTTGATCGACGGTGGCGTGGTCGGCGCGGGTCAGCACGCCGCGGCCGAGGTGGCGCCCGCGCGCCATCGGGTCGATCCACGCAACCGAGTACCGGAACCACTGGTCGCCCTCCTCCATCGCCGCCAGCAGCGTGTCGAGATCGGGCGCCCGGTCGGTGTCGACGGCGAGGCGGCTGGTCGCGATCGGGATCAGCCGAATCGTCGCGTCGAGGATCACGCCGGTGAGGCCCATCCCGGCGACGGTGGCCCAGAACAACTCGGGCCGCTCCGTGGGCGACAGCTCGACGACCTCGCCGCTGGCCAGCAGCAGCGCGATCCGAACGACGCTGGTGCCGAACGAGCCGTCGACATGGTGGTTCTTGCCGTGGATGTCGCTGGCGATCGCTCCGCCGACCGTGACGAACCTGGTGCCGGGCGTGACGGGCACGAACCAGCCGCGGGGCACGATCACCCGCAGTAGCTCGTCGATGCTGACGCCTGCCCGCACCGTCGCCGTGGCCGTGGCGTCGTCGATCACGATGTCGTGGGCGTGGTCACGGAGGCGGATCACGGTGCCACCGCCGTTTTGTGCCGAGGCGCCGTACGAGCGCCCGAGGCCGCGGGCGATGCCGCCGCGGGGCCCGAGCTCCTTGACCGCCTCGGCCAGACCCAGGCGATCGTGACCGGCACGCTCGACGACCGTGGCCGCCGACGGCGCGGTGCGACCCCAGCCAGTGAGCAGCGTCACAGCGCGGGCACCATAGTCAATACGGCCACTCCGGCACCGGACGCCCGAGGCGGCGGGCCACGCGGCCGTAGCCGAGCGCGAGCGCCACCTTGAGCCCGACGTTGCGGGCGAACCAGCCGAGCTGGGAGAGTTGGCGGGCGGCGTTGCGCGACCGTCCGACGCCGCTGCCGCGGAGGTCGGCGCGGTACTCGGCGAGCGAGCGGGTGCGACCGACGTACCGGAACCGGCCCGAGCCGACGAGCTCTCGCCCGATCGCCGCGGTGACGCCGATCGACGAGAAGGCGTCGTGGATCAGCAGCGTGCCGCCGTCCATCACCCGCGCCCCCACTCGCGCACGTCGGCTCGGGCGGGGCGGTAGCGGTGGGCGCCATCGATGTACAGCACGTCGATCGGATCGTCGACCTCGCCGTGGGCGTCGGCGGAGAAGGTGGGGACGTGGCGCACCCGGGAGGCGAGGCCTGCTCGCTCGAGGTTGGCCCGAAACGCCTCGCGGTCGCCGGCCGCTTCGGCGGCGAAGCCGGTGAGCTCCTGCGGGCCGCGGTCGTTGCCTGCGTGCGGATCGACCGCCACGACCTCGACACCCGAAGCGGCGGCGGACGCCAGCACGATCGTCGAGCGGCCACGGAAGCTGCCGATCTCGACGATCCGCCCGCCCGGACGGCAGCGCGCCGCGGCGGCGTACAGGCGGCGGCCCTGGTCGTCGCTCATCCAGCCCTCGGCCTCGGCGGCGAGGGACAACACCTCCTCGACCGGCCTCATCGCACGTACACCGCGAGGCCGAACACGACGACCCAGACCGCGCCGAGCAGTTGGAGGACGCGGTCGCTGGCGAAGACGTCCTCTGGCGCCGCGCCGCGGCCCTGCTCGAGGACGAGCGCGTAGCGAAGCAGGGCTGTCAGGAGGGGCACGATCGAGAGCTGGTAGAAGGGCCACGACGTGTCCACCGAGTCGCTGATCTCGAAGGCCCACTGGCAGTAGCTGAGCAGCGCTGCCCCGCATGAGACGGCGAGCACGATACGCAGGTAGCCGAGGCTGTAGACGGCGAGCGTCGGGCGCACGGCGGCGGCGTCCTCGCCGATCTCGCGCATCTCGGCGTAGCGCTTGCCGGTGACGATGAACAACGAGCCGAAGACGGTGACGAGGACGAACCAGTTGGACATCGGCACGTCGACCGCGGTCGCCCCGCCGGCCGCCCGCAGCACGAAGCCCGAGGCGACGGTGACGATGTCGAGCACGGCCACATGCTTGAGCCAGACGCTGTAGAGCATCACGACCACGACGTACATGGCGACGACGACGACGGTCTCCCAGCGCCCGGTGAGCGCGGCGACGCCGAGGGCCAAGGCGATCGCCACCGTCCCGGCGACTTCGGCCGTGGCCACCGGCACGACGCCGGCGGCTACCGGCCGGTGCCGCTTGGTCGGGTGGGCGCGGTCGGACTCGACGTCGACGGCGTCGTTCCAGAGGTAGATGCCGCTCGCCGCGAGGCAGAAGGCGACGAAGGCGAGGATCGTCTTGCCCAGCGCCGCCCACTCGTCGAGGACGCCGGCTGCGCCGGGGGCGGCGAACACGAGCACGTTCTTCGCCCACTGCCTGGGCCGCGCCGTGCGCAGCAGCCCGCCGGCCAGACCCATCCTCGGCCGGCTCACGGCGATCGCTCCAGCCACCCGCGTGCCCAGACGGCGTGGTCGGCGTCGGCGAGCAGGTCGCGATCGCCGGGAGAGTCGCCGTAGGCCCACACCTCGACGGCCGCCCGTCCTTCCCGGTGCTCGTCGAGCCACTGGTGCAGGCGACGCACCTTCGCCGCGCCCCGGCAGTTGCCGCCGAGCAGCTCACCGGTGCAGCGGCCGTCGGCGCCGACGACGAGCTCGGTCGCCACCACGCCCGTGACGTCGAGCGTCTCGCCGAGCGGCCGCACGTAGACGCCGAACGACGCCGAGGCGAGGACGACGTCGTGGCCGCGGACGCGGTGCCAGCCGATGCGCTCGACGACGTCGGGGCGCAGCCAGGCGTGGTGGATGAAGGCGGCGAACTCGCGGCCGGCTGCCTCGACGTCGGCGCTCGGACGCCCGGCAAACGCGGCGCGCGCTGCCGCCGCCTTGAGCGCGTCGCGATCCCGGCGGGCGAGGGCCGGCCCCACGCCGCGGCCGGCGAGCGCCAGCCGCCAGGCGAGGGTCACCGTCCCGCCGACGCGCCGGAGGAACGGCACCACGCAGTCGCGCCGCGTGACGGTCCTGTCGACGTCGAACGCGGCGACCACGGGACGGGAGGATGTCACGAGCCGACGACGGCCTCGCGGACCGTCCAGAACCCCGGCCAGCTCTTGGCCACCACGCCGGGATCGCGCACCGCCACGCCGGGCACGGCGGCGGCGACGACGCCGAAGGCCATCGCCAAGCGGTGGTCGTGGTGGGTTCCCAGCTCGGCGCCGTGCAGCGACCCGACCGGCTCGACGCGCAGCCCGTCCGGCTCGACCGTGACCGCCGCGCCGAGCGCTGACAGCTCCGCCGCCAGGTCGCCGAGGCGGTCGCTCTCCTTCGCTCGGATGAACCCGACGCCGCGGACCGTCGTCGGCGCCGACGCCAGCACCGCGACCGCGGCGAGGCTCGGCACGAGGTCGGAGACATCGGCCATGTCGACGTCGACCCCGACGAGCGGCGTCGCCCGATCGTGTGAGACGGTGAGGCCACCACCGTCATCGCCGACCGCGCAGCCCATCCGCTCGAGCAGCTCGGCGAACACCGCGTCTCCTTGGGCCGACGTGCGGTGGAGGTCGCGGACCTGGACGCGACCTCCGGCGACCGCCGCCATCGCCAGCGGGTAACTCGCCGACGAGGCGTCCGGCTCGATCGCCAGCTCGGTGCCGCGGTAGCGGCCCGGGGCGACGACGATCGAGTCACCGTCGATCGTCACGCCGTCCACGCCGAACGACGCCATCACCGCCGCCGTCAGCCGGACGTACGGCACCGACACGAGCGGGGTCGTCAGCCGAACCCGGAGCCCGCCGTCGAGCAACGGGGCGACCAGCATCAGCGCGGTGAGGAACTGGCTCGACACGTCGCCCGGCAGCGCCACCTCGCCACCGTGGAGCGGGCCGCGCACGGTGACCGGCAGCCCACCGGCCCCCTCGCCGGGCACCACCGTCGCCCCGAGCTCGACCAGTGCCCGATGCAACGGGCCCATCGGCCGGCGCCGCAGCGGCGGGGCGCCGTCGATCGTGACCGGACCGGTCGCCAGCGCGGCGACGGCGGTCACGAAGCGCGACGTCGTCCCGGCGAGCGCGGCGTCCAACGTGACACCCGACGCGTCGATCGTCCCGCCGGAGCCAGCGACGACGGCGTCGTCGCCCTCCACCGAGACACCCAGGCCGAGTCGCCGCAGGCACTCGACCATCGTCACCGTGTCGTCGCCGCCGGGCACACCGCGCAGGCGGCTGTCGCCGTCGGCGAGGGCGGCGCACACCAAGGCCCGGTTGGCGATGCTCTTCGAGCCCGGCACGGTGACCACCGCGTCGATCGGCGTGTTGCGGCGCGCAACCGCAGGATGTCGACCACGTCAGCGCTGCTTGCCTTGCTTGCCCTGCTAGCTCAGGCGGGTGACGGCGGGGCGGAAGCCGCGGGCGATCAGCCCGCCGCGATAGAGGTCGGCGACATCGGCGGCCACCAGCACCACGGCGACGCCGACGTTGCTCTCGGCGAGGTGGACGACCTCGAAGCTGGCGATGTTCACGCCGAGCTCGGCGGCGAGGGTGAACACCTCCGCCGCGGCCCCAGTGCGGTCGGGGATCGGGATCCGCACCTCGGCCAGCTCCTGGGGGTGCGTGGCATGGACGGGCAGGTTGGTGCGCGCCTGGCGAGCCCGACGCAGGCGGGCGTGGAGGTCGTCGCGGGCGTCAGTGCGCACGATCTCGCGCATCTCGCCGAGCCGCTCGATGAGCTCGTCGAGGGTGGCGACGATCGCCGGGCGGTTCTCGGCACAGACGTCGAGCCAGATGTCGGGCTGGCCGCTGGCGACGCGGGTCATGTCGCGGAACCCGCCGGCGGCGAGACGCAGCAGCGCAGCGTGCTCCTCGGCGCGGTCGGCGGCGACGCCCATCAGGCTCGCCGCGGTGAGGTGGGGGACGTGGCTGACGACGGCGACCATGTCGTCGTGGTGCTGCGGCGTCATCGCGACGACCTCGGCGCCGAGCTGGGCGACGACCGACGCCACGGTGGCGAAGACGCGGTCGTCGGTCCCCGCCACCGGGGTGAGGACCCACGTGGCGCCGCTGAACATCGAGCCGTCGGCGCCGTCGAGGCCGTCGAGCTCGCTGCCGGCCATCGGGTGGCCGCCGACGAAGCGGGGGTCGTCGACGGCCTCGGCGATCGCCCCCTTGACGCCACCGACGTCGGTGACCGCGCCGGTGGTCTCGGCGAGCGCCCGCTTGACCTGGTCGGCGACGGCGAGCACGGGCACGGCGACGAACGTGACGCCGGCGTCAGGGTCGAGGCCCGGTGCGTCGATGCAGCCGCGACCGACGGCATCGTCGGCCCGCCCGGGCACGATGTCGTCGCCGCTGACGTGCCATCCGGCGTCGCGCAGGGCGTAGCCGATCGACCCGCCGATCAGCCCGAGGCCGATCACGTTGGCGCGAGCAGCGCGGGGGGCGGCGTCGTCCACGTCGGGCGAGGCTACCGAAGCTCCTATGTCAAGGGGCCAGGGTTCACGCTGCCCGTAGCGGCGGGTCAGCGGTTCGGCGTTGGTCGATGTCGCGTGTCATGTGCCGGTAGACGACGTCGCTGAGGTGTCGTTTGAGGATGCGCATGGCCTCCTTCTTGGTGTGACCGCGGCGGCGGGCGTCGTCGTAGACGCGCCGAGCGCGTGGTTCGCATCGCAGCTGGGTGACGGCGATGCGGTGGAGGCAGGCGTTGACGCGTCGGTTGCCGCCTCGGTTGAGGCGGTGACGGATTGGTTGGTTGTCGCCCTCGGCGGAGGAGGCTGGGAGCGGGGCGGTGCCGTTGAAGCGCGCGAAGCCGCCCTCGCCGGCGAAGCGGCGGGGGTCGCCGACTTCGACGAGCAGCTCGGCCTGGGTGCGTGCGGCGATGCCACACAGCTCGTGCAGGGTGGATCCGCTGGATCGGGCGAGGCGACGCAACTCGCCAGCGGCCTCACGGTCCTGGCGGTCGAGCTCGGCGATGGTCGCGGTGTGCCGCTCGAGCAGTCGCAGTCGCAGCATCGTCGCCGGATCCCACTGAGCCGCCGGGCGGGCACTCAACGCTCGCAGTCGTGGCCGCACCGCCTTGGTATCGGGGAGCCCGTCGCGCACTGCTTCGGGGAGTTCGCCCAGGAGCACTTCGGCCTCGTTGAGCAGATGCTGGCGAGAAGTGAGGATCGACCGGCGAGCCTTGTGCCACAACGAGATCAGCTCGTGGGTCTCGTCCGGGCCGGCATCACCGGCGGCCCGCTTGAACGCCACCGGCATCGCCGGGTCGGCCTGGGTCTCGCGGGCGATGCGCAACGCGTCGAGGGCGTCGGACTTGCCATCGCGGCGGCGCCGGGACTGCTCCGCGGTGCGAGTCGGGCACACGTCGCGCGCGTCGTGACCCTGACCGACGAGGTACATCGCGGTGTGCCGGCCGAGCCCGGCCGCACCCTCGATGCCCCAACGCACGATCGGCCCGAAGCCCAACGCCCACGCCTCCATCGCCCGGTGCCCGTCGCCGGACACCCGGAACGTCGCCGTGCCCAGCGTGCCGCCGCGCTCGTCGAGCACGCACGCCGTGACCGTCTTCTTGTGCGGATCCGCGCCGAACATGTTCCCGGTCTCGGCAACCACCGCCACCGACTGCTTCCTACCCATCGCAGGCTCCTCTCGTCATAGGGTGAGAGGACCGGTCGACACATCCCCGTTGAGACGATCAACGCTCCTATCAAGTCAGGCCGGTCCCGAAGGCCAGGGCCGAGGGCGACACTTCAGAACGAGGACACCCCTGATGCAGCGGGGGTCGAGATCTGAGTTGGGTCAGCCCTGGGCCCGGCCTTCGACCGTACGACGCCGTCGCGCCATGCGGTACCGACCATCGAAACACGGGGATCCGAGTGTTGAAGGTCATCGGAGTGTTCAGGGGCCGGTTTCGCGCCCTCCGACACTCGGATGGTCAGGCGGTGGCGGCGGCGAGCGCCCGGATCTCGTCGGGGGTCAGCGAGCGCCACGCCCCCGGCTTCAGCCTGCGGACCCGGATCGGGCCGATCCGGGTCCGCACGAGCCGCGTCACGGGGTGTCCGACCGCCGCACACATCCGCCGCACCTGGCGGTTGCGGCCCTCGTGGATCGTGATCCGCAGCACGCCCGGGCTCGCCTGCGACACCCGTGCCGGCGCCGTCGGGCCGTCGTCGAGCTCGACCCCCTCGCGGCAGGCGGCGGATCGCACCGGGACTCACCGCCCCGCCCGCCACCGTCGCCAGGTACTCCTTGGCCACGCCGTGCCGGGGGTGGGCGATGCGGTTGGCCAGCTCGCCGTCGTTGGTCAGCAGCAGCAGGCCCTCGGTGTCGGCGTCGAGGCGTCCGACGGGGAAGACCCGCGGCGACACCGGGACGAGCTCGACGACCGTCGGGCGCCCGTGGGTGTCGCGCGCCGTCGTGACGACGCCGGCCGGCTTGTTCAGCAGGTAGTGCACGAGCCCGGCCCTGGTGCCGACCGGTGCGCCGTCGACCTCGACGAGATCGGCCTCGGGATCGACGCGCCGACCGAGTGCGGCCACCGTCCCGTTGACCGTGACCCGCCCGGTGCCGATCAGCTCCTCGCATGCCCGCCGGCTGCCGTAGCCGCGCGCGGCCAGGACCTTCTGCAGCCGTTCCCCGTCAGGGGGCGCGGTCACTGGTGCACCATTCCACGGTGGGCAACGTCATCCACGGCAGTTGCCTGGTGCACCAGCGAGCCTTCGGCGCCGTAATGCTGACTCGCTCGCTCGAAGACTCGCTCACTCGATGGCGCCCCGCAGCCCGGCCTCGAGGGCCTCGACGACGTCGGCACCGGGGATGAACTCGGCGATCGGCGGGAGGTCGTCGACGCGATCGAGCCCGAGCTTCTCGAGGAACGCCGGCGTGGTGCCGTAGAGCACAGCCTGCCCCGGCCCCTGGTCGCGGCCGACGGCGTCGACGTACCCGCGGCCCTGCAGCGTGCGCAGCACCCCGTCGGGGTCGACACCACGGATCGAGGCGATCTGGGCCCGCGAGATCGGCTGCTTGTAGGCGACGATCGCCAGCGTCTCCAGCGCCGCCCCCGACAGCCGGGCCCGCTGGTCGTGGAGCAGGAAGCGCTCGACGTACGGCGTCAGGTCGGGGTGGGTCTGCAACCGGTAGCCGCCGGCGACGCGCACCAGCTGGAACCCGCGCCCGTCGGCGTCGTAGGCGGCCGCCAGCGCGGCGCAGCACCGTTCGATGTCGTCGGCCGGGCGCTCCAGCAGCTGGGCGAGCAGCGCCGGCGGGACCGGGTCCTGGGCCACGAGCACGATCGCCTCGATCGCCCGCACCTCATCCGTCATACACATCGATCTCCGTGAGATCACCGGCGCCGGTCCAGGTGATGGCGATGTCGCTGCACCTGTCGGCCTGGTCGAGCTCCACCATCCCCTGCTTGAACAGCTCGAGCACGGCGAGGAAGCGCACGATCACGTCGAGCCGCTCGACCAGCGACGCGGTCAGGCGGGCGAACGTGATCCGCCCCACCCGCGGCAGCTCGTCGACCAGCTCGCTGACGGCGTCGGCCACGCTCGCCCGGATCGGCGCGACGTGGAACAGGTCGATCCGCGGCGCCGGCCGCGGTGTCAGGGCGCGGATCGCCGCGTCGCGCACGCGGTGCGGCGTGAGCCCGGAGAGCGGGTCGGGGGCGAGCCCGGCGAAGCGCTCGTCGGGCCCGACGACGCGGGGAAGCTGCGCCCGGCCTCGTCGGCGAGCGCCCCGAACAGCGCCGACACGTCGCGGAACGTCTTGCACTCGAGCAGCCGGGCCAGCAGCAGGTCGCGCTCCTCCCACAAGGCCAGCTCGTCGTCGAGATCGAGCGCCACCGCTTCCGGCAGCAGGCGGCGGGCCTTCAGCTCGACCAGCGTCGCGGCGATCAGCAGGAACTCGGTGGCGACGCCCAGATCGAGCGCCTGCATCCGCTCGATCTCGGCCAGGTAGGCGTCGACGATACGGGCCAGGCTGACCTCGTGGATGTCGACCTCCTCGGCGAGGATGAGCTGCAAGAGCAGGTCGAAGGGACCCTCGTAGGTCCGGTCGGACAGCTCGGCCGCCACGTCGATCGCCATGTCGCCGGGCAACGGTACTGGCGGCCTGCCGGCGACGCGCGGATCACAGCCCAACGAGGTGGGCGAGCACCGCTGCGAAGCGGCGGCAGCCGTGTGTCGGCAGCCAGCAGGATCTGCCCAAGGGCGGCCAAGCCGTGCCGACGGCGGCCATCGCCGCAGGACATGATCCGGCTTTGGGTGCCTTCTCGGACTGTGCGGCCGCCCGGCATTCTCAGGCGGTGGGCCGGCGCGTTCAACGCCACGAAGGTCGACCTCATCACAGTGACTCGATCAGCTTCTCGACGCGCTCGTCGCGGCTCTTGAACGGGTCCTTGCACAGCACGGTGCGCTGGGCCTGGTCGTTCAGCTTGAGGTGGACCCAATCGACGGTGTAGTCCCGTTTGCGCTCCTTGGCCCGGCGCACGAACTCGCCGCGGAGACGAGCTCGGGTGGTCTGGGGCGGGACGTCAGTGGCGGTGTCGATGTCGACGCCCGTGCACAGCCGCTCGACGAGGTTGCGGTCCTGCAGCTTGTAGAACGGACTGCGGCCGCGGGAGACGTCGTGGTACTGGAGATCGAGCAGCTGCACCCGGGGATGGCCGAGGGCCAGGCCGTGGCGCTCGCGGAACGCCTCCAGCAGCTTCAGCTTGATCACCCAGTCGACCTCACGGTCGAGCTTGAGCGGGTCGTTCTCGATCGTGGTCACGCAGTGCTCCCACATCTCGAGCGCTCGCTGCTCGAGCGGAGGGAAGCCCTTGGTCTCGGAGTAGCGCAGGGCCCGGTCGAGGTACTCGCGCTGGATGTCGAGGGCGCTGACCTCGCGACCGTTGCCGAGGCGGACCGTGCGCCGGCACGTCGGGTCGTGGCTGATCTCACGAATCGCCCGAATCGGGTTCTCCAGCGTCATGTCACGCAGCACGACGCTGCGATCCTCCAGCATCCGCAGCATGCACGCCGCCGCGCCGACCTTGAGGAAGGTCGTGTACTCGGACATGTTCGAGTCCCCGACGATGACATGGAGGCGGCGGAAGCGCTCGGCGTCGGCGTGGGGCTCGTCACGGGTGTTGATGATCGGGCGGCTGCGCGTGGTCGCCGAGCTGACGCCCTCCCAGATGTGCTCGGCACGCTGGGCGATCGAGTAGGTGGCGCCGCGGGCGGTGTGCAGGACCTTGCCGGCGCCGGCGTAGATCTGGCGGCTGACAAGGAACGGGATCAGCACCTCGGCGTAATGGCCGAGATCGTCGTGGCGGCTGGTGAGATAGTTCTCGTGGCAGCCATAGCTGTTACCGGCGGAGTCGGTGTTGTTCTTGAACAAGTAGATGGTGCCGCGGATCGACTCCTCGGCGAGGCGCTGCTCGGCCGACTCGACGAGACTCTCGAGGATCCGCTCCCCCGCCTTGTCGTGCACGACGAGCTCGTACAAGGAGTCGCACTCCGGGGTGGCGTACTCAGGGTGGGACCCGACGTCGAGGTAGAGCCGGGCACCGTTCTGCAGGAACACGTTGGAGCTGCGGCCCCAGGAGACGACCCGGCGGAACAGGTAGCGGGCGACCTCGTCGGGGCTGAGCCGGCGCTGACCCCGCAACGTGCACGTCACGCCGTACTCGTTCTCGAGGCCGTAGATCCGCCTCTCCATGGGGCGAACCTACACATCGACGAACGCAGGTCTCGGCAGGCACCGAATGCGCGTACCGAACGGCGACGAGGTTGCTGCCTTGGAGGCCGACGAAGCCGACCGGGCTGAGATGCGCGCCGTCGCCGAACTGATGGAACAACTGCGCGCCTGAGCGACCACTGATGCGGCGTGGCGACATCTACGAGTTGCGCCTGCCCAAGGGCATCGGGCACGAACACCACGGACGACGATTCGGTGTCGTCGTCCACTCCGACGCGATGCTGCCGCGGTCGGTCGTGCTAATCGCCCCGACTTCGACGAGTGCGCGGGCTGCGTCGTTCCGACCAGAACTCAACCTCGGCGACCGACGCACACGAGTCCTCGTCGAGCAGCTCGGCGCCATCGACGTGAACCGACTCGGCGATCTGATCGGCACGGTCACCCCGGACCAGCAATGGCAGATCGACTCCGCACTGCTCACCGTGCTCGGCCTCGACTGATCGGGATCCATGACCCGGCGGTCACGGGCGCACAGCTGCGGGATTATCGGCTGCCGAACTCGGATACCCGCCGGAATCGGCGCTCAGCCAGCGCCCGCATTCGTGGCGGTTTGGCTTCGTCGTGGGAGCGTCGGATTCTCCATCCCGCACCCTCAGTGCTCCCATCAACGCGGAATAGGGCTTGATGCCGAACGCCGACTGCACGACCGTCGTGCGGGCGGTGATCGTGGTCTCGCCTGGCCCGCCACCGATGACGCCGTCCAGTCGCGTCGAACACGTCCTCGCGCCAACGGTGAGCTCGCCGCTGACGGAAACGTTCTCGCCGGCCACGACCGCAGCCGTCGAGCGGACGGTGATCGACGGGATCCGGTTCGGGGGCGAGCACCTTGCCGATCTTCCTGCGGATTTCGTTGCGGTCGCTCGCCGTCAGCGGCTCCACGCACCGCTCGCCGCCCGCACTTCGAACGACCGGCGGGTCGACGGCCACGCGCACGTCGTCGTCCGCCGGCCGTTCACGCGGTAGGTTCAGCCGGCTTGCGTGCCGTGCCGACACCGCCATCCTCTCCTTGGACAAGACGCGGGCGGCGCTAGCAGCGGATGCCGCTACCTACAGGCCGCACCGGCGAGCCCGATCCCGACGAACACGACATTGCCGGATAACCGGCAGCGGTCGTCACGGGCTACGTTGTGACGAGTACAGGTCTGGATCTGAGGGAGGCACGATGCGTGACCGCTTGCGCCGGGCCCGATGGGACTTCTGGGTCCCATGCGTGCTCGCCATCCTCTTTGCCATCGCGACGGTGGCGGCGGCGGTCGACCCCCGGTGGATCGAGGATCTGTTCGAAGCCAGTCCGGACGAGCGGTCCGGCGAATCCGAGTGGTGGATCGCCGCGATCCTCGGTGCACTCGCCTTGACTGCGATCGCGATCACCCGCTCGCGATGGCGCGCCCTGCGGGTGGCCTGAGTCCAGAACACGAACGAACGGGGCGGTGATGTCGCTCACCCAGGAGATGTTGGCGAGTTGGATGGCGAGCACCGATGCCGCGCGGGCCCGGCGTTCGACCGTCAGGACGAATCGACTGGAGCGATCGCTTCCATGACGATCGCGGTCGGGACATTGCCACGCCGGACGGCCGAGCAACTTCGCTCCTTCGTCCGTGCTCAGCAGGTGGAGGTCGAACGCCACCCCGAGGACGTGGCGCCCGCGTCAGCGGCGGGATCCACGTACTGGCGGTACCTCGTCGGCCGCACGCCGCTCGAGGGCATCTGCGTCTACTACCAGACTTACGACGCCTCGGGCGATGAGAACGACTGGAACCTGAACATCGCTCCCGCCTCCGCCTACACGTGGCTGCTCGATCCCCCAATCCTTCAAGCGCTGTCGCTGTTCTCCGGCGCGCCGCACCTCATGGAACCCTGCTCGGTCAAGTGCAAGGAGGGCTACCAGGTCATCGAGGCCGAGCTCACTCCCGATGATGGGCTCTACGACAAGTTCGTGACCGGAGGACTTCCGATCTCCTCCGGCAGCTGGCCACCGAACAAGGACGAGAACCAAGGCGAAGGACCGACAGGGAAGCGCGTCGGTGTCTACGGTGTGTTCTGCGGGGACTATGGGCACGGCGGTCGACCCGAGATCCATCCGTTTGATGCCTTCTGGCGTCAGCGACATCGCGACGAGCGTGCCGCTTCGATGTCGTGGGACCTCGGTGTGTTCCAGGACGACTCCAATCGGTTCAACAGCGACTGGTCGCGGTCCCCGATCGACGTCGAGGTCCGCATCCCGTTCTGTGTCGACGTCCCGGTCACCATGAGAACTGCCACCACCGCGCGCGCGGACTTCGTCGTTGGCCGCAGC
This sequence comes from uncultured Acidimicrobiia bacterium, assembly GCA_963841465.1. Lineage (GTDB taxonomy): Bacteria > Actinomycetota > Acidimicrobiia > Acidimicrobiales > Ilumatobacteraceae > JALZMG01. The sequence goes on from CAWJCQ010000004.1 coordinate 510,507, forward strand.
GACTTGTGCTCCGTCGTCGGTCGCAACACCCGTGCTGCCGGGGCGCCTGACCTCACGGAGACGTTCACCGCGCGCACCGTCCGCCTCAACCCGCGACTCGAGAATCGACTCGAGGTGACGGTCCGCGATGTGACCGGGGTTGCCGGCCGACCGTTCGTCTTGGGGTTCGACGATCTCAGCCTCACGACGGTTCGCAGCCTGGGGCTGTTCCGCATGCACGCGTGGCTCGCCGGTCGGATCGTTGTCCGGGTCGCCGTCGAACAAGACGGCTTCGCCTACTGGAACCTTCGCGGTCCAAACAGCACGACGGCGGCAGATGCGAAGAGCGACGACTCATTCAGCGAAGCGCCGGGCGAGGTCGCCCGCGACCCGGTCCTCACGGTCGCCACCGAACGAGACGACGGCGCGCGGATGCGTGCGCCTCGCATCATCGAGGCTGCCCCGAGGGTCTCGCTCGCGCCATCACCTTCGATCGCGGTCGAGGTGCGCACCGAGATGAGGGGCGGAGACGGCGGAGCCCGGGTCGGCCACGTCACCGTCCGCCCTCGGGAGACGCCGTGGCTCCTCGACGAGTCCACCGGACGCTGGAGCGAGCTCGAATCGTTCGATCTCTTCGCCATGGTCGCCGTGGAAGGCGCGAGCGAGCTCGCTCGACCCGGGCGTGCGCAGCGACGCTCGATCGATATCACGGCGGCGATCGGACGCCTTGCGGGCCTGGAGCGCTTCGGTCAGCGCATCCGTGCGCCCGACGCCACCGTCGAGATTGACGACGAGCTCGTCATCTCGCTGCGGAGCTTCTATGTGCCGTATCGGGACGGTGAGGCGATGGGAGAGGAGCGATCGCTTGTCACCGATCGGCTCAGCGAGATCGACACCGGTCCGACGACCGTCCGGGCCGACGTGTGGGTGACCGAGGCGGACGGTCGATCACAGCGGCATCGGATCGGCCGGCCGGACGAGCACGGGTCACCCGACGCGTCGCCCGTGAAGCTGGAGGGCACGGGGGACCGTCATCGGCTGATCGTGAGCGGCCTGGCCCAACGCCCTGTTGTGGTGAGGCTCGACGCGTCGATCGAAGACGAGTTCGGGTTGCGATCCGACGTCGCAGCGCTCGCGGCCAACTTCTCCGTCGCCGACGCTCGACCCTGGGTCGAATCCGTCTGCGGCGTCTCGTTGGACGTCCTTCGTGGGCGCCTCGACGAGACCGCTCGCGCGGCGCGGTTGGCTCCGACCGATTCGGCGATCGCCGCGGTCGGGATGCTTCGCACCTTGGTTGCAGGGCTGTCGGCGCTTGGAGAGGACGCCGCCGTCTCGGCCACACGGGTCGCAGGCGTCGTTCGCCTCTGCCTCCGCGTCCAGGAGCTCCTCGACGGACACGCTGTCGGGAGGCCTGCGACGCCACGGCGGCGATGATCGGCGCACCACCTCTCATCCCAGGCACAACGCTTCAATGGAGGTTCGCAGGAATGGCGACGGTGACGAAAACGGTGCTCGTCCGGGCGAGCGATTGGCGAACGCTGGAGACGTTCTGGAATGCGTCGGCCACGGGCGTGTTCGTCGATCCATCCGGTGCTCAGATCAAGGTGCGCTATGGGGTCGGCTGGTTCGGGTTCGACCGACAGAAGCAGACGCTCAATGGCGAGACCCAGAAGCGGCTCGAGGTCGGCAAGGGGGGTTCATGGGCTCGGGCCAGGATGCAGATGAAGGTGTCGCGCGACAGTGAGGTCACCTACACGCTCTTCTTGCCCGGACCATGACGTTGGGAGCTGCGACGACCGTTGCCCTCGGCATCCGACCACTGCGGCCTCATGGTGCGAGTACTGACGGCACAGTAGGCGCTCCCAACCGCATGTAGAACCACCCGATCCCGGCCCAGCCCAGCATCAGCGACGGCGTCGTTCCACCGCCACCGACACCGCACGGCCAAGGTGCACCGGAGTCGAAGTAGGTGGCCCGGCCGAATTGCGCCACGTCGTGGACGAGTGACTCGGCGTCGACGTCGTGGCCCTCGAGCGCGCGCAGGCCATGGAGCACGACATCTGCGTCGCCGGCCAGGCCGTGGCACAGGGAGTAGTTCGCCCCTGGCGAGTTGATCCAGCGCCGAAGGTGTTCCCGCGTCGTACGGAGGGCGACAGTTGCCTCGTCTCGATAGCGCCCGTCGGCGAGGAGCTCGGCGGCGAGGAGGCGGGAGAGGGCGATCCCCGGGGCACCGTGGCACCACGTCGTGGAGTACGGCAAGCGCGTGACGTGGGCACGCTCGAAGCGCGTCACCTCTCGGAAGTCCGGCCAGTTCTGCTGCTCAGGACTGAACCACGCGCGTTCATAGTCCATGGCGCCTTCGGCGGTCACCCGAAGCGACTCCCGGCCGGATTTCGCGAACAGCTTCAGGAGGGCGTAGGCGGCTCCGGCCGTACCGTGTGAGAAGCCGGTGAGGTGCTGCCCGTCCGGTGCGTGTCGCGAGCCCCACGAGGCGCCGCTTCCGTCTGCGCTGGAGACGGCCGCCGCGATGAGGTGCTCGCCGACCGCCTCGGCAGTGTCCATGAACCGGTCATCAGCGAGCAGATCGTGGACGGCGAGCAAACCAACGATGCATCCGGCGGCTCCAGACATCAGGTCGAACCCTGACGGTTCGATCCGCAGGGAAGTGGCGAGACGCCTCGCCCGCACCGTCAGGTCGTCGCGCTCGAGACGCTGGCCAAGTCGTGCGGCGACCGCTGCCGTGCCCAACGGTCCGACGTACCACGCGGCGTCTCCGGGGGGAGCGTCGGCGGCGGTCGCCAACGCATGCTCGATCGCGCCGAGCGCCGTTCTTCGCACGCGCGCATCACCGGTGAGTTCGGACAGCTCTGCGAGGAACAGGGCGATCCCACTCGTGCCGTCGTACACATCAGGTCCCAAGCTCCCGAATCGCGTCCTCGGCGATCCGCGAGACGCCGGGCCCAACGCGGCGATCCAGTTGCACCGGTCCTCGTGCCAGACGGCGGTATCCACGATGTGCCAACCGATGTCGAGCGCGACTTCCACCGGGTCGTGGACGTCGGAGGATGGGGTGCCGTGATGACGGCGAACGCGCGGGTGAGGCCGACGGTGATCTCGGTCGAGGCCTTGGTAGACGTCGGCTGAACCAGGGTTCAGGTACGGAGCACGGAGGTCGATGCCCACCCGACGGAACTCTCGCTCGGTCAGGCTGAGTCGCTCGCTGAGCTCGCGTCCATTGCCGGCGACGACCGCTCGCGCCAGCACGCCGCAGCGGTGCCAACCGAAGCTGTGCGGGCCGGCGGGGCTCTCGGCGACACCCAACCCGGGGGCAAGGCGCTTCGTGAGCGCCGGCACGGCGGGAGCCAGGTGATCAGAGACCGAATGCAGCACGTGCGGCACGTGCTCGGATATCACATCGCCGTAGGCCGCACTGCCGACATAGAGCACCGCGGCGTCGCAACGGACGTAGGCGGCGGGCTCGTCCAAGATCTTCAGCTCGAATGGCACACGGGCCGCGTTCAGCCGGCCGGTGATCTCCCCCGCCAGCACGTCGGCGCCCGTGGATGCCACGTTCCAGTAGAGGCGCACGAGTCGATCGCTCGCCTGCAACGCCGCAGCGGTGTCGCCGTACGCCACGTAGAAGCCCGGTGACCGGTGGAAGGATCCGCTCGGATGTCGAACCGCGGCCGTTCCCACCGCTGCTTCGAGGTTGATGCGACAGTCCTCGAACGGAACGACGATCGTGAGACCACCCTTGGTCAGGACGGCGGCGTCGTCGTGGCCGGTGACACGCCAGCCTGGCTCCCAGTGACCCCGCCCGCGGTTCGCCCGTGCCAGGCGAGACGCGAAGGTTCCCTCGTCGGCAACCTGCCCAGTGACGTTCCAGTCCGCCACGTGGTGGACGGCCGTACCCGGACAGTAGAAGTGCCGGTACAGGTGGTCCTGCAACCCGAGGGCGAGCAGCGCCCGCTGCTGCTGGCTCGTGACCGGGATGCCGTGGAGTGTCGCGGCTGGGCGATGCTCCGTTCCGAACCACCAGAACGCGTTCGTCGCGTCGATGTGTACGGCCTCCAGAAGGGCACGGATCTGGGCGTGGAACGGATCCGTCACGCCACTGGGAGGTTCAGCAGGTGCCGGACGGCGTGCCGGGGATCGGCGAGGATGTTCTCCCCGAGTTGCATGAGGTAGACGACCGAGCTCGACAGCTCGGCGGACGTCTGGGCCGTCTCGATCGCCGACTGGAGCAGCCGGGCGGCCGTCCACTGCACCGAGCACAGGAGGAATGACGCGTCGGTGACGGGCTCGTCTGCTTCGTCCCGATATGACGCCCAAAAGGCGCTGAGATCTTGCAGCACGAGCTCGAGCGGGACGGTTGCCAACGCCAGTGAGTCCCGAAGCGCCAGGAACGAGGCCAGCGGAAGTGAGCGCACCCAGGCGCTCAGGTACTCGCCGAAAACGGTCCCGACGTCCCAACAGGGATCACCCGCACCGCCCAGCTCCCAGTCCACGAGGAGGAGCCGCCCGCAGCCTGTCCCTCCTGACGCCTCGACGAGGCAGCTGTCGAGGCGCAGGTCGCCATGGACCACCGCACGACGTCCTGATGGCCGGCAGAGCGCGAGGATCGCTGTCTGGACGATCGTCGACTGCTGGAGGATCCGGATCGCGTCGAGCGCGGCGCTGCTGTAGTCCACGAGGCTGTCGCGTCCCGGTCGCAGGATCGAGGACACCAAGGGAGGCGGCGCGGCGAGGTCGGCGGACGTCACCGCCACCTGCGTGTGCAGGCGGGCGATGGCCCGACCGAGCTCAGCTGCGCCGGACGTCGCCAGGCCGTCATGCCCAGACCGCAGGTCGGCCAACGTGTCGGCGCCGTCGACGAGCTCGAGGACCAGCAGCTCGCGGGCGTCGTCGACGGCTCGGAGCACCGGAACGTGTCGCTGCGCGAACGACGGCGCCGTGGTCCAGAGGAGGCGGTAGATGGCGGCCTCTCGGACCACCGCGTTCACCGATTGTCGGGGGTCGGCGTGCTTCACGAAGCAGACGGGTCGCGCCGCCGTTCGCACCGCCAAGCCGTGGTTTCGTCGGGAGATGTGCTCGACCAGGAGGCCTCCATCGACGACCTCTGCCTTCGTCAGGATCTGCCGCTCCAAGAGGTAGCTGACGGCGTCAGCGGCCGGGAGCATCTCAGGTCGGATGCGGAGATCGCTACAGCTCGATGAACATGACGTGGCACCTTGTGGCCAGCGTGCACACTGCCGTGTGACCGGGCGGGTTCGGCGGGGGCGGTGGTGGCGAGCACAGTGCCGGCACGCAGCTCTCGACCGGAGGTACCGACTTCAGACCACCCCCGCCGACGTTCACGCCCCCGATCTGGATGCCGCTTGCCGTCGCTCCTTGCAGGAACTGGGCCGTGATCCGCCCGGTCAGGAACCGCTCCCTGGCCACGGGCTCGTTGGCCTCGTCAACCTCGTTGGTCTGGTTGGCCTCGCTGGACGCTCGCCGCGTGATCTCCACGTCCGCGTCGGCGCGGATCCAGATCGCTGTCCCGCCCAGCGGGTTCTCCGGCGTCTTCAACGACTTCGTGAGCAGCACATCCTCCGTCCGGACGTCGAAGTAGTCCTTCAGCTCGGTCGAGAAGTACAGCCTGGAGTAGCCGTCTCGTGCTCCTGCGCCCAGCAGGCCGACGAACATCTTCACCGCCGGCACGTCGGCCGGATCAGCGACAAGATCACGAACGACCTCGTCATGCTCGTGCCGTTGTTCACCAGATGCGTTCGCCATGGTTCATCACCCTCTCGAGGCCGGACCTACTGACCATCCTCAAAGCCTCGCTCCCGGCGAGACCCTCGGAGAAGCGGGCGTGAGCCGCTCATGACCGCAAGCCTCCGACAAGACGAGGGTTGCGGGCCGGCTCCAGCACGGCCAGCGACCGGAAGCCGTCCCTGACCGTCGCGCCGCGCACGCCGGGAAGCAGATCGGCTGCCCGCCCTGCGTCGATGCGGAGACGTCGGCTTGAGGTGAGCCGGGAGACCTCGCGCGCGAGCCGGGCGGCCTGTCCGATCCTGGCCTCGTCGAGCGGTTGGTCCAGGTTCGAGGCAGCCGACGTTGCGTAGCGAAACAGATCCCTGGCCGTCTCACGGAGCGCTTCCTCGCGACGAAGCAGCAGCGTTACCGCCGGCAGGTTGCGTTCGGTGATCCGCCACCAGGAGACCAGACCCGGGTGCTCGGGCAACTCCGCATCACGGAACCTTCTGAGCCCGTCGAGCTCCCGTCTCGAATCCCCGCCGAACAACGCATCGAAGAACGCTTGGAGCACGTCGGCCGGGCACATCTTGGTGGCCGTGATCGCGCCGGTGATCTCCCAGTCACCCTCGTTCTCCCAACGATGGGAGAACTCGACCGTGCCTTGAGAGGCAAGGTCGTCGTGCGTGAAGACGAACGCCTTGAAACCGATCGTGTCGTCGGCATTCAACCAAGACCAGATGTTCTCGAAGACGTTCTGCTGATCGGCGACCGCGTCACTGACAGCAGAGGACACTTGATCCTCGAACGCGGCGAGCTCAGCGTCACTGACGTCCTGATTGCTCACGGTGCGTGTCGCCACGATCTTGTTGATGGCATCCCGGACCGCTGCGTTGAATGCATCATGGCCGGCTTCCGCACCATCGTCGGTCACGTTGTCCTCTTCCATCAGCACGACCACGACGCCAGCAACACCGCCGACGTCGTCGACGAGGCCGGACAACGAGTCGGGTACGGGAATGGGAGTGAGCACCGTCTGCCATTCACCGATGGAAGCAGGGATTGGGACGTCCTCGCCCTCGTCGACGTCCGTGTTGACCAAGTTGCCGTGGCTCCCCGGGGTGAACTGCGTCGTCGCCTCGCCGGCCAGGCCCAGACCGGTCGTGACCGAGATCGTCGAGCCGTCAACCTTGAAGAAGGCTGCCCAGAGGTAGGGCTCAGCAGATCCGGGCCCGTCACCCTCATCGTGACAGTGGACCTTGGTGAGCTCGAGCCTGGTGAGAAGGTCATCTCGGGCCATGCCACCCCCCGTCGTGATTGTGTGCAGCACACCACCGGGCCGATGCCTGGCGCATGTGTTGCGCGTTCATACCGTACTCCCCACCGAAGCGGCCTCAAGCGTGTTTGTGGCCTGCAGGTGGTTGTCCCATGCGGCGATGAGGTCGGGTCCACCGAGCCGTCGCATTGGCATGGAAACCGATCGCGTTCGCGCGATCACGACGATCGAGGCCGCCCCGGAGGGCGCTGTTCGCGGTGCTGGCCGACCCGTCGGCCCATGACGACATCGAGGGCACCGGGTGCGCCCCTGCCTGATACGCGCAGCTCAAGACCGCCGACCGCGTCCGGGAAGCGCTGTTCCTCGACGGTCCGCGCGAACGCCGCGATGTCCGATTCTCGCCGTCCGGTAACGCGCGCATCAGGACCGCCAGCGCGTGGCCGAGGCGCCGTCGTCCCCGCGAGCGGCCATCTGCACAGCAGAGGGAACGGCGAGGCTCGTGGCCGCCAGCGGGCAGGTCGGTGTGCCCGCCGGTGGGCGGTTCCCGATGGCCGCTGGCACCCAAGCATGAACGCTGGACGAGCGCCGCTGCGAGGTGACGGCGGCGAGCTCGGACGCGAGGCGAGCGGCTGCCTGCGAGCCGAGCCCGAGCGGATCAGTCAGTGAGGATCTGGATCCCGTTGCCGAGGAGCTTGGCGCCCAGCACGAGCAGCACGACCATCATGATGACGGCGTTGTGGGCGGCCATGAAGTCCTTGATCGATCCCAGCCACGTCGCCGCCTGCTGAGGCGCGACGAGGTACAGCACCACCGGCCCGACGACGGTGACCGAGCCGAGGACGACGAACAGCGCGACCGCCTCTGCGTCGCCGATGCCGGACAGCCCGGACTGGGCGATCGACGCCGCGGCGGCAAACGTGAGGGCCAGGTTCTTCGGGTTGGCCCCGGACAGCAAGACGCCCAGGCCGCGCGCCTTGGCCGGGGTAACGGAGTCGATCGCCGCCATCCACTTCGGCGTCGCCGCCTCGGTGCCCGGCCGCGGCCGTGCCCGCCACTGCTGCACGGCCATCAGCAAGAACAGCGCGCCGAGAACGAGCTTGATCCAGCCGACCGCGGTCGAGGTGCCGGAGCTCGAGTCGTCGGCCCCTCGGAACAGCAGCAGCACGATCACGCTGACGACGGTGAGACCGGCGATCCACCCGAGGGCGAAGGTCAGCCCGTTGCCCTTCGCCCGCGGCGTGCCCAGGATCAGGACGATCGCGATGATCGGCACCGGGCTCAGCGCCACGCCGATCGCCGCCGGCAGAAGATCGCCGATCGCTTGACCCATCGTCACCTCATTCCGCGTCGTGGTTCCGGTCATGGTCGTCGAGGTCGAAGTAGCGGCGGATCCATGCCGACTTGCGCGGCAGTATCCGCACCACGGGCAGCCCGAAGATGAGATCGGAGATGCTGCCGAAGCGCTCGAAGACGACGGCGTCGAGCACCATTCCGAACACCATCGCCCGCCCGGCGATGAAGAACCAGCCGAGCGTCACGATCGTGACGCCGATCGCGCCGTACAGCTCGGAGGCCCGGCTGAAGCGGTCCGGGAGGTACAGCTGGCTGACCGCTTGGAGCCCGGTCAGCACGACCGCCACGAGCACGGCGCCCGGCAGCAGCGCGCCCGGGTCGGTGGTCTTGCGCGGCAGCAGCGTGCCGAGCAGCAGCGCGGCGACGGTGTAGATCCCGAGCACGGCGATCATCGAGAGGCCCGTGACGGCCAGGCCGAGGTGGTGGCGGATGCGCGTGACAAGGGCGACGACGATCCCCATCCCGATGACCAGGCCGATCACTCCGCCCATCACCTTGATCGAGGCCTTGGCCCGCACCGGCATCTGCCAGGCCAGGCAGCTCGCCTGGGCGAGCGCCTTGCTCAGCGTGCGGCCGGTTGTGGCCATGCCGACGAGCCCGGCGACGACGGCGATCCAGCGCGTCGAGTTGGGCTGGGTGAGGGCGGTGCTGATCTGCTCGGCGAGCGTGCCCGTGACCCCGGCGTCGTCGATGTCCGACGAGGACACTGCGCTGGCGAAGAACCCGGCGAGCCCGACGACGAACAAGAGCACCGGGACGAAGAACAGGAACAGCCGGAAGGCGATGGCGCTGCCGACGACGGCCCCGGCCGCGGCGCGGTCGCGCTCCATCAACCGCAGTGTCAGGTCGACGAGCGGACGGTCCCGGTGCTCGTCCAGGAGTTCGGTAGCCCAGTTGCGGCCCCGGTTGACCCGGTCCTTGCCGAGGTCGAGGAGGCCGAGCGCGCCGCTGCGGCGCGGGGACGGGTCGGCGTGCTCGCCGAGGCCGGGCGACTCGGGCGGCGACTCGGGCGGCGACCCGGACGGCGACGGCTCAGCTGCCGTCATGACACGCCCCGGCCACGAACCGGCGCTGCGAAATCAGCCGAGATCAGCTGAGGATCAGCCGAGGCCGAGGACCTTGGCCTTGGCCGCGGAGAACTCCTCATCCGACAGGATCCCCTGCTGCTTCAGCGATGCCAGGCGCTCGAGCTCGGCGATCGTCGGATCGCCGGTGGCGGCGGGCGGGGGCGGCGGAGGGGCCGCCGCGGCCTGCTGCTGGGCCACCGCCTGCTGTGCCGCGGCCTGCATCGCCGCATCCTGTTGCTGCTGCTGCCAGGCCTCGGCTTGCGCGGCTTGCTCGGCCTTCGCCTGCTGCTGGCGGCTCATCCCGCCAACGACCGCGGTGGCGGTGCCGGCGACGACGGCGGTGCGCGCCGCAGTGCCGAGCAACCCGCCGCGGCCGACCGGGCGCCGAGCCATTGGTCGCATCAACATCTCCTGCTCCTCCTGTCCGTTGCTCGAACGGCTCAGTCCGTGTCCGACTCTGCCAGGGCCTCGTTGACGGAGTCGACATCGAGGCGGTCATGGGCGACGAGGCGGCCCCCGGAGCCGGCGACGGCCTCCACGAGGCGACGCGCCCACGCGTCCTCCCAGACGATCACCAGGGCCGAGCTGCCGGCGTTGAGCGCCTCGCCCGCGGCGGCCAGGTCGTCCTCCGAGAGCACGCCGGACACCTCGCCATCGAGGTTGTCGAAGACCGACGCGTCCGAGTCATCGAGCTCGCTGAGCTCGAGGCTGGCGACCGTGCCGTCGTCGTCCTTGGTGATCAGTACGAGGTCGAGGATCCGGACGATCCCGTCGTTCACGAGCTCGGCCAGCGCCGGCACGATCTCCCCGTTGAACCGACTCCCCGGGAACTCGAGCACCGCGAGCTCGACCGGCGCGGCGATCCTCTCTGTGGCCATCTCTGCACCTCCCGGCGCTGACCGTAGCCCACGGCTACGGTCCACCCGATGGTCGCCTCGACCACGTGGCGTTTCGACAACCCCGCACGGCGCGTCGCGACATGACTCGCTGGCCGATGTTCGGCTCGCTCGTCCCCTACGACCGGTCGTGGCTGCGCGGCGACGCCGTCGCCGGCCTCACGGTGTGGGCAGTGCTGGTCCCCGAAGCGCTCGCCTACGCCACGATCGCCGGCGTCTCACCGGTGGTCGGGCTCTACGCCGCACCGCCGGCGCTCGTCTTCTACGCCATGTTCGGCAGCTCGCGGCACCTCGTGGTCGGACCGATGTCGGCCACCGCGGCCCTGTCGGCAGCGGCCGTCGCCGACTTGACGACCGGCGGTCCCGAGGACGTCCTCGCCTTCACCGGTTTGCTGGCGATGATGACCGGCGTCCTCGCCGTCCTCGCCGGGCTGCGGATGGGGTTCCTCGCCAACTTCATCTCCGAGCCGGTGCTCAAGGGCTTCATCATCGGCCTCGCCCTGACGATCATCGTCGGTCAGGTCCCCAAGCTGTTCGGGATCGAGAAGTCGGAGCAGCGCCTGGCGATCGCCCACGACCTCGGCCAGGTCGGCGACCTGCTCGGCACCTCCGAGACGACGTCGCTGGGCATCTACCCGACGACCGATGAGGCGATTGTCGCGATCCGGGCCGCGCCTCCCGCCCGGACAGCCTGACGCGATGGATCTGCTCGATATCCCCGGTGGATCGTTCCGCATGGGTGCCGTCGGTGCGATGGCGTACGGCGACGACGGTGAGGGCCCGATCCACGTGGTCGAACTGTCGCCGTACCGCCTCGCCGCGCACACCGTCACCAACGACGAGTTCACCGCGTTCGTCGAGGCAACCGGCTACGTCTCCGACGCCCAGCGGTTCGGCTGGTCGTTCGTGTTCGCCGGACACCTTCCCGCCGACTTCCCATCCACCCGCGCCGTCGCCCAGGCGCCGTGGTGGCGGCAGGTCGAAGGCGCCGACTGGCGCCACCCGTCCGGTTCGCAGTCAGATCTCGACGGTCTCGGGAGGCACCCGGTGGTCCACGTCTCGTGGACCGACGCCCGCGTCTATTGCACCTGGCGCGGCACCCGCCTGCCGACCGAGGCGGAGTGGGAGCACGCCGCGCGCGGCGGGCTCCGCGGCAAGGCGTTCCCGTGGGGCGACGTGCTCGAGCCCGGCGGGCGCCACGCGATGAACGTCTTCCAGGGTCGCTTCCCGGCCGAGGACACGGCGGCCGACGGCTACGCTGGGACGGCGCCGGTGGACGCCTACGGGCCGAACGGCTTCGGCGCCTACAACATGACCGGCAACGTGTGGGAGTGGTGCGCCGACTGGTACTCCCCCACCTACTACCGCCACAGCGCCAGGCACGACCCGACCGGACCCGCGGAGGGCACCCACCGGGTCATGCGCGGCGGCTCGTACCTCTGCCACGAGTCGTACTGCCGCCGTTACCGCGTGTCCGCCCGCAGCGCCAACACGCCCGACAGCTCGACCGACAACCTCGGCTTCCGCGTCGCCGCCGACGCGACCCGCTCGACGTCCTGCGATCATGACTGACCCCCCCTCCCCGCGCCGGACCCACGGCGAGCGCCGTCGGGCCGGTCGTGCCATCGTCCGATCGGCGCTGCGGGGGACCGCGTTCGCCGTGATCGTGCTGGCGGCGTACTACGCGGCACCGGTGAAGGCCCATCCCGGCGCGGGGGTTGTGGCGCGCATCGCCGTCATCGGGAGCGCCGCCATGCTGATCGTGGCGTGGGAGATCCGCGCAGTCGCCAAAGCCGAGTTCCCGCGCATCCGGGCCATCGACGCGCTCGCCTCGTCGGTGTCGGTGCTGATCATCGCCTTCGCCGTGACCTACCTCAACCTCTCGCAGCAGAACCCGGCGGCGTTCACCGAGCAGCTCGGGCGCACCAGCTCCCTCTACTTCACGATGACGACGCTGGCAACCGTGGGCTACGGCGACATCTCCGCCAAGTCGAACGGGGCGCGGATCGCGGTGATGGTGCAGATGGTGTTCAACGTGGCGGTGATCGGCACCACCGTGAAGGCGATCCTCGGCACCGCCCGCCACCACGCCGAGGCTCGCTCAGCGTCGGGCCCGTGAGCCCTGCCTGGCGGCCTTGCCACCGCCGCGGCGCGGTGGCGGCGCCGCCGGGGTGCGGCGGGCGACGACCGTCCGCCAGATCAGCGTCACGATGATCGCCCCGACGATCGAGCCGATGATGCCGCTCGGCTTGAACGCCAGCCCGTCGCCGGCGATCAGGCTGAACAGCAGGCCGCCGACGAACGATCCGACGATCCCGGCGACGAGTGCCATGCCCCAGTCGACGCCCCGGCCGCCACGGCCGAGCACGAGCTGGGCGACGGCCCCGACGACCATGCCGAAGAGCAGGATCCCGATGATCAGCACGGGCGCATCATGCCCCACCGGGGGCTGCCGCGGGAGCCCCGGTCGCCGTGACCTCGGGCGGGCCAGACCGGCGAGCCAGCAACGTGAGCAGCCAGCGGGCGGCGAACGGGACCGCGATCGCGACGAGCGCCCCGGCGATCAGCCCCCAGGTGCCGACGCCGACGGCGGCCGTGGTGATCGCTCCGAGCAGTACCGCCGCCGACAGGATCAGGTCGCCGCGGCGCCACCGCCGCACGAGCACCGCGACGACAGCCGCCACCACGGCGACGAGCAGCACCACCCCGGCCAGGCGCTGCAGGCTGCGCGCCGCGCCACCGACGATCGAACCGATCGTCGCCTTGGCTCCCGGCGCGGTGGCCAGGTTCGCCGCCTGGTCAACGACCGTCCGCAGCGCCGACCGCAGGAGCACCATCGTCGCCAGCGTGCCCAGCGCCAGCACGAGCATGGCCCGCAGCCGGCGGGGGGCGACCAGGATCGTTGCCGCGACCAGCACGACGCTGAGGATGAGCAGCAGCCACACCGCCCGCTTGGCCAGCACGAGCACCCGCTGCGCCGTCTGCACCGACGCCTGGGCGTTGGACACCGAGTCGCTCTGGTACACGACGATCTGACCGAAGTCGTCCGGGAGGTCGCGGCCGACGGCCTGGGAGAGCTGGCCGATCTGCTGCTGCGTGTCGCCGTCGGCTGTCAGCTGCGGGATCTGGAGGTTGCTGAAAAGCCCAGTCGCCGACTGCAATGCGCTCAGCGCCCCGGTCATCAGCGGCAGCGTGTTCAACGTGACCTGACCGTCGGCGACGTTGATGCCGTCGGCGATCCCGTCACCCTCCAGCAGCCGCATCGCTCTGGCGTGGGCCCGCTCGACGAGCGTTCTGACGACCCGCTCGAACCGCGGCGTCGCCAGCACCCGCTCGAGCACCCGCTCGGCTGACGCCTCGGCGCCGGCGGCGATCGACGGAGCGAGCCGGGCGAGCGGGCCGGGCAGTGCGGCCTGCAGCCTGGACTCGAGGTCGGTGGCCTCGGCCGCCGCGTTGGCGAGGTAGGCGGCGAGCCCCTGCTGCACGTCCGGTTCGGCGAGCGCATCGCCGACGAGGTCGGCCACCGGCTCCGGCCGCAGCACGATCGCCCTCGCCCACACCGCGACGACCGTGACGGTGAGCACGAGCACGGCGAGGATGCCGAGCGCGGTGGCGGCGATCGAGCGACCTCGATGGCGGTCTGGCGGCGCCGCGTCGGTGGTGGTCGTGGTGCTGGTGTCGGGGCCGTCGGGGCTGTCCGTGGTCATGTCGCTCTCCCTCGGGTCCGCGGATGGCGCGCGGGTGCGCTCCTACGATCGCCCGCATGACCGGCACGCCGGTGCTGGACGCGGCAATGACCCGTCGTCACTCCTCGCCGCCGCTGTTCGCGTCGAGCCGGTGCGAGCCGCGGGCCCGCCGGCCCACCGACGTCGTGCTGGCCGCGGTGAGCCTGGTTGCGCTGCTGTTCACGAGCGTGTTGTCGAAGATCGGCGGAGATCTCGACGCCGACCTCGGCGCGCTGCTGGCGCGGTTCCCGCCGTTCCTCGACCCGGCGTGGCTGGCGCTGGTGTGGGCGCCGGTGGCCTGGGCGACCGTGCTCCTCGGCGCCGCGCTCGTGCGCCGCCGGCCGGCGCTGGCGCGGGACGTCGTGGCCGGCGTCGTCATCGCCCTCGTCCTGGCGGTGCTCGTCGCCGCGCTTGCCAACGGTGACGGCTGGGCGCCGCTGCGCCGGACGCTCGATCTCGACGGCCTGCCCTCCTTCCCGCCCGGCCTGCTCACCATCGCCGCCGGGGCGATCGCCGTCACCGCCCCGCATGTCACCCGACCGTTCCGCCACCTCGGGCGGTGGCTGGTGGCCGGCCAGGCGCTCGGCGCCACCATGCTCGGCGCATCGCTCGTCAGCGGCAGCGTGGCGGCGATCTTGATCGGCCTGCTCGCCGCCGCCGCCGTCCACCTCGCCGTCGGTTCGCCAGGCGGGCGCCCGACGACCTCGCGCATCGGGCTCGCCTTGCACGACCTCGGGCTCGATGTCGTGACGCTGACCCCGGCGGCGATGCAGACCACCGGCGTGGTGCGTTTCACGGGGACCGATCGGAGGGCCCGATCGACGTCAAGGTCTACGGCCGCGACGCCTGGGACGCCCAGCTGTTGACGACGTTGTGGCGCCTCGCCTGGTACCGGGGCGCCCAGCGCACGGCCCGGCTCAGCCGCGTCGAGCTCGTCGAGCACGAAGGCTTCATGACGCTGCTCGCCGAGCGGGCCGGCGTCCGCGTGCCGGAACTGATCACCGCCGGCAGCGCCGGGCAGGGCGACGCCCTGGTCGTCGTGCGGCCCGCGGGCGTGGCGGTCGGCACCGATCGGCCGGCCGTCCCCGACGCCGCGATCGACGCCCTGTGGGCCGATCTCGGCCGTCTCCACGCCGCCGGCATCGCCCACCGCCGCATCGATCTCGACCGTGTCGACGTGCGCACCGACGGCTCGCTCGGGTTCGCCGACCTCTCGTCGGCCACCGTTGCCGAGACGGTCGAGGACCGCCGACAGGACGAGGCTCAGGCGCTGGCGCTGCTGTTCGTGCTCACCGGCGAGGAGCGCGCCGTCGCCGCGGCTCGCCGGGCCCTCGGTGACGACGGCCTGCTCGAGGTGCTGCGGTACCTCCAGGAGGCGGCACTCCCCGGTGGCGCGCGCGACGCCCTGCACGCCGCCGACGTCGACGTCGACGACGCGCGCGACCGGATCCGCACCGTGCTCGGCGCCGAGAAGCAGCCGCTGATCCGCCTCCGCCGGGTCAGCGGCGGCGCGCTGCTCAACCTCGCACTGCTGGCGATCGCCGCCTACACGCTGATCGTCGCCTTCGGCGACGTCGACCTCGCCGCGTTCTGGGACGCCGTCACCAACGCCAGCTGGTGGTGGCTGGCGTTCGGGCTGGTGATGTCCCAGCTCGCCCGGGTCCCGGCGGCGGTGAGCACCACCGGGTCGCTCGAGGCGCCGCTCCCGCTCGGCCCGCTGACCGCGCTGCAGTTCGCGATCTGCTACGTGAACCTGGCGATCCCCAGCACGGCCGCCCGCGTCGCCATCAACGTGCGCTTCTTCCAGCGCTTCGGCGTCGTCCCCGCGACGGCCATGACGGCCGGCGTGATCGACTCGGTGTCCGGCTTCGTCATCCAGATCACCATCTTCGTGGCGTTGTTCTTCACCTCCGACCTCGACCTCGGCCTGAGCACCGACACGTCGACCACGTCCGGCGCCGGCACGGTGGTGCTGATCGTGATCGCCGTCGCCGTCGCGCTCGTTGTCGTCCTCGTCGCCGTCGCCCCCCTCCGCCGGCGCCTCGTCGCGATGCTGCGCCAGGCGGCGTCGGCCCTGCGCGTGCTGCGCTCGCCGAGCAAGCTGCTGCGACTGTTCGGTGGCAACGTGCTCAACCAGGTGCTCTTCGCGTTGGCGTTCGCGATCTGCGCCGAGGCCTTCGGCGTGCACCTCCCGCTGAGCGAGTTCCTCCTCATCAACACGGTGGTCTCGCTGTTCGCCGGGCTGATCCCGGTACCCGGCGGGATGGGCGTCACCGAGGCCGGGCTGACGTTCGGGTTGACCACCGCCGGCGTGCCCTCGGACACCGCGTTCGCGATCGCCCTCGCCTACCGGTTCACGTGCTTCTACCTGCCGCCGGTGTGGGGTTGGTTCTGCTACCGCTGGCTGGTCCGGCGCCGCTACCTCTGACACGCCGGACACGAGCGGACGGTATCCGATCACCCTTCCACCAGAAGGGGACCCCCAGAACCTTCCCCGAAGCTGGTCGGCGTCGGTCGGTACCCTGCCTGACGTGACCCGCGTCCTCTCGTGCATCCAGCCGACCGGCGACGTCCACCTCGGCAACTACCTGGGCGCGCTGCGGAACTGGGTCGCCGGGCAGCACGAGGCCGACGCCTTCCACGGCATCGTCGACCTCCACGCCCTCACCGTCACCGAGGAGCCCGAAGTCATCGGCCAGGCAACCGTGCAGGTGGCGGCGATGTTGTTCGCCATCGGGCTCGACCCCGACGTCGCGACTGTGTTCGTGCAGAGCCACCTCCATGAGCACAGCCAACTGGCGTGGGTGATGGAGTGCACAGCGAGCTATGGCGAGCTCTCGCGGATGACCCAGTTCAAGGAGAAGTCGGCCAAGCGCGAGGGAGGGTTCATCTCCGCCGGGCTGTTCACCTACCCGGCGCTGCAGGCCGCCGACATCCTCCTCTACGACGCCGAGCACGTGCCGGTCGGCGACGACCAGCGCCAGCACGTCGAGATCACCCGGGACATCGCGATGCGCTTCAACCACCGCTTCGGCGAGACGTTCGTGGTGCCGGAGGCGACGACGCCACGGGCCGGGGCGCGGGTGATGGATCTGCTCAACCCGACAGCGAAGATGTCGAAGACCGACTCGGGCGGCGGGATGATCCAGATGCTCGACGACCCCGAGATGATCCGGCGCAAGTTCAAGCGGGCGGTCACCGACTCCGACAACGAGGTCCAGTACGACCCGGTGAACAAGCCGGGCGTGAGCAACCTTCTGGAGATCCTCGGCGCCGCCACCGACCAGTCGCCGCAGGACCTCGCCAAGGGCTACACCCAATACGGCCTGCTCAAGTCGGACGCCGCCGACGCCGTCGTCGAGGTGCTGACGCCGATCCAGGAGCGCTACCGCGAGCTGATGGCCGATCCTGGCGAGCTGTCGGCGCTCCTGCGCCGCGGCGCCGACAAGGCCCGCACCGTCGCCTCGGCAACCCTCAAACGGGCCTACGACGCGATCGGCTTCCTCCCTGCGTAATGGCCGGATTCCCCAACTTTCCGGTGAGACGGACGAAATCCGTCCGCCAGGCCGGAAAGTTGGGCGAGCGGCGGCCGTGAACCCCACGGACCGGCGGATCGTCGCCCTTGCGGTGCCGGCGCTGGGGAGCCTCGCGGCGGAGCCGCTGTACGTGCTCGTCGACACGGCGATCGTCGGGCGTCTCGGCACGGCCCAGCTCGGCGGCCTCGCCCTCGCCGCGACGGTGCTCAGCCTCGTCGTTGCGGCGTGCAACTTCCTCACCTACGGGGCGACCGAGCGGGTCGCCCGCCGGCTCGGCGCCAGGCGGCCCGACGAAGCCGCCGACGTCGGCGTGCAGACGATGTGGCTGGCGGTGATCGTCGGCGTGGTCGTCACGCCGGTCGTGGTGGTCGCCGCAGGGGTCGTCGGGCGCTGGCTCGGCGGGTCCGGCGAGGTCCTCGACTTCGCCGTGTCGTACCTGCGGATCGGCGCGCTGGGGCTGCCGTTCGTGCTGATCACGCTCGGCGCCCAAGGCGTCCAGCGCGGGGCCAGCGACTACCACACCCCGCTGGTGATCCTGCTCGCCGCCAACGCCGCCAACGCCGTGCTCGAGGTCGTGTTCGTGTACGGGCTCGACTGGGGGGTGCGCGGCTCGGCGTGGTCGACGGTGGTCGTCCAGATCGCCGCCGGGCTGGCCTTCGCCCTCGCGGTGCGCCGCCACCTGCGCGCCGCCCGCCACCGCCGCCCGAGCCGGGCCGGGATGGCCCCGCTGGTGTCCGCCGGACGGCACCTGCTGCTGCGGGTCGGGTCGATGCTCGCCGTCACCGCTGCGATGACGGCGATCGCCGCCCGCACCGACGACCCCACACTCGCCGCCCACCAGATCGGCGCCAGCGTGTTCATCTTCCTCGCCCTCGGCCTCGACGCCCTGGCGATCCCTGCCCAGACGCTCGTCGCCGAGGAGCTCGGCCAGGACAGCGGCTCGACAGCCGGGGCGGCGGAGATCTCCCACCGCTGCGTGCGGCTGTCGACGATCGCCGGCGCCGTGCTCGCCGTGCTCCTCGCCGCCCTCGCGCCGGTGCTCCCCCACGCCTTCTCCAGCGACCCCGCCGTCGTCGCCCGGGCAACGGCGGTGCTGCTGTGGCTCGCCGCCGCCCTCGTGCCCGGGGCGATCGCCTTCGCCTACGACGGCGTGCTGATCGGCGCCGGCGACTACCGCTTCCTCGGCGTCGCCGCCCTCGCCTACCTCGTCGCGGTCAGCCCGCTCGGGATCGTCACCCTCGCCGCCGGCATCGGCATCGCCGGAATCTGGGGGACCTACGCGCTGTGGATGGTGCTGCGGGCGGCCTGCAACCACTGGCGCGCCGGGCGGTTGCTCACACCGACGCCCGTCGGCGTCCTGGCGACGTGACCCGCCGACTGTTCGTGACCGGTGGCTCGGGCTACCTCGGGCGTGTCGTCGTCGAGCAGGCGGCGGCGGCAGGCTGGGCGGTGACAGCCCCCGGATCCGATGCCGTCGACGTCCGCCACGTCGACGCGCTCCGTGAAGCGACGACCGGCACCGACGCCGTCGTCCACACCGCCTACGTGCGCGACGGCCCGACCGCGGGTGCGGTCATCGTCGACGGCACTGCCAACGTCGTGCGCGCCGCGGCCGGGCGCCGGCTGATCCACCTCTCGACCGACGTCGTGTTCGACGGCCGCCTCGGCCGGCCGTACCGGGAGGACGACCCGACATCGCCGATCACCGATTACGGACGATTGAAGGCTGCCGCCGAGAACGTCGTCACGGACGTGCCGGCGGCCGTCATCGTGCGCACGTCGCTGATCTACGGTGGCCCCGGCCGCCCGCCGTCGCCGTACGAGCTCGCCGCCGCCGATCCCGACGCGATGTTCCACGACGACGAGCTGCGCTGCCCGGTGCAGGTCGACGACCTCGCCGCCGCCCTCCTCGAGCTGGTCCCCCTCGACGTCACCGGCCCGCTGCACGTCGCCGGCCCGGTGGGGCTGTCGCGAGCCGACTTCGCCGAGCTCATCTGCGGCCACCCGGTGCGCCACGGCCCGGCCCCACCGGGCCGACCGCTCGACTGCCGCCTCGATACCACGCGGAGCAGGCGCCTGCTCGCCACCGAGCTGCGCGCCCCGTCCGCGGTGATGCGGCCCGCCGGCTGACCCGCTCGCCGGGCGTCTACGACCGGATCGCCAGCCCGGTGGCGAGGTCGAAGAAGTACATCCGGCTGGTGTCCACGCCGACTTCGATGGCGTCGCCGGGGCGGACCCGGGAGCGGGGGCTGAAGCTGGCCACGAACTTCGTGCCCTCGGCGCCCTCGGCCGTGCCGATCTTGTCGGCGGCGTGGGCGTCCTCTGCCAGTTCCTTGGCCTCCTCGGTGCGCACCGGCGGGGCCGGCACCGTGAAGTGGACGACGATCTCCGACCCCAGCGCCTCGGTCAACATCGCCGTCGAGCGCAGCCGCTGGTTCTCGGGGACGTCGTTGCGCGGACCGGGCTCGGTGAGATCCTCCGAGCGGAGTCCGACGGCGACGGCCTTGCCGTGGTAGGCCCGCAGCGCCGGCCGTGTCGAGGAGACCGACGGGTCGAGCGCCAGCGACTGGTCGCCGAGCTTCACCACCACGCCGTCGCCGTTGGCTTCGATCGTGCCCTCGGCCATGTTCATCGGCGGTGACCCGATGAACCCGGCGACGAACAGGTTGTCGGGCTCGTCGTAGAGGACCTGCGGGTCGTCGACCTGCTGCAGGAGGCCCTTGCGCATCACCGCGACGCGGTCGCCCATCGTCATCGCCTCCACCTGGTCGTGCGTGACGTAGATCGTCGTCGTGTTGAGCTCGCGCTGCAACGCGGCGATGTCGGCGCGCATCTGCACCCGCAGCTTGGCGTCGAGGTTGGACAGCGGCTCGTCCATCAGGAACGCGCGCGGGTCGCGCACGATCGCCCGGCCCATCGCGACGCGCTGGCGCTGGCCGCCCGACAGCATCTTCGGGCGCCGGTCGAGCAGGTCCTCCAGCCCGAGCGTGCGGGCCGCCGTCGCTACCCTCCGCTGGATCTCGTCCTTCGGCATCCGGCGCAGCTTGAGGCCGAAGGAGATGTTCTCGGCGACGCTCATGTGCGGGTACAGCGCGTAGCTCTGGAACACCATCGCGATGTCGCGGTCGCGGCTCGGCAGCTCGTTCATCCGCTGCCCGCCGATCCGCACCTCGCCCTTGGTGATCGACTCCAGCCCGGCGACCATTCGCAGCGCCGTCGACTTGCCGCAGCCCGACGGCCCAACGAGGACGAGGAACTCACCGTCGCCGATGTCGATGCTGAGGTCGGACACGGCGACAAAGCCGTTGTCGTACTGCTTGGTGATCTGGTCGAGCACCACGTCGGCCATGGCACGCCTCCTTGCGGTCAGCCCTTGACGGCACCGGCGGTGATACCGCCGACGATGAAGCGCTGCAGGAACTGGAACAGCAGCACGACCGGGATCGCACCGATCAACGCGCCGATGGCGAAGGGCCCCCACCGCAGGTCGTAGCGGTCGCCGAGCAGCAGCCCGCGCAGCCCCACGGCGAGCGTCTGGTTCGGCGACTCGGTCTGCTGGCCGAACAGGATGACCGAGGCGATGAGGAACTCGGCCTGGGCGGCGATGAACGCGAGCAGGAAGATGATCGCCAGCACCGGCGCGGCGAGCGGGAGGATGATCCGCCAGAACGTCTGGTTGTGCGTCGCCCCGTCGATCTCGGCGCTCTCGTCGAGGTCGCGGGGGATCGTGTCGAAGAAGCCCTTGATCAGCCAGGTGTTGGCCCCGAGCCCACTGCCGAGGTAGAAGGCGACGATCGCGATCATCGACCCGTTGCCGAGGCGCGGGTACACCGCGTTGAGCTTGTCGACCATGATGAAGATGGCGACGAAGGCGAGCGCTGCCGGGAACATCTGGATCAGCAGCAGGGCGAACAACCCGGGGCGGCGGCCGCGGAAGCGCAGGCGGGAGAAGGCGTAGGCGGCCGAGGAGGCCAGCAGCACGGTGCCGCCGGCGGCCACGACGCTGATCACGAGCGAGTTCACGAACCAGTGCCAGTACGGGTACTTGTCGACGAGGTCGTTGTACTGCTTGAACGTGAACGACTCGGGAAAGAGCGTCTGACCGCCCAGCGTGCCGGTCTCGGAGAAGGCGGCGATGACGACGATCCACACCGGGAAGAGGGCGAAGAGCAGGGCGATGATGGCCACGACGTGGCGCCACCCGGTGGTGGTGAACCAGCGCCGGAACCTGCCGGGCGCGCGGGCGGGCTTGACCACCGCGGCGTCGGCACCAGCGACTGCGGGGACGTCGGCGGACACGGTGGTCATCAGCGCACCTCCTCGAACGTCTTGGTCGCCTTGAACCCGGCGGCCGCGAGCACGGCGACGATGATGAAGATGAGCACGGTCAGGGCGGCGGCGAGGCCCTGGCGCTTTGGATCGTTGAGCAGTGCGATGCGGTAGACCCACGTCAGCAGGAGGTCCGTCGAGCCGGCACTCTCGCCGCTCGCCCGCGGGCCTCCTCCGGTCAGCAGGAACACGAGCGTGAAGTTGTTGAAGTTGAAGGCGAAGCTGGCCACCAGCAGCGGGCTGACCGCCGTCAGCAGCAGCGGGAAGGTCACCTTGCGGAACGCCGTGAACCCGGTCGCCCCGTCGACGAACGCGGCCTCCTTGAGATCCGACGGGATGCTCTGCAGGGCGCCGGTGGACACGAGGAACATGTACGGGTAGCCGAGCCACAGGTTGACGAGGATCAGCGAGAACATCGCCAGCCACTTGTTCTCCAGCCAGGCGACGTCGATGCCGAGCCAGCGGTTGACACCGAACGTGGTGTTCAGCAGGCCGCGCCAGACGAGCGCGGTCATGAACGCCGGCAGAGCGTAGGGGATGATGATCAGCGAGCGGTAGATCTTGCGACCCTTCAAGCGCTCCTCGTTGAACACCAGCGCGAGCAGCAGCCCGACGCCGAAGCAGACGACGACGCTGAGCACGGCGAAGGCGAGGTTCCAGATCAGGACGCGCACGAAGGCGCCGCGGAACTCCGTGCCGGTGAGCACCTCGTTGTAGTTGGAGAACCCGACGCCGGTCGTGAAGCCTGGCGTCAGCGTGGTCCCGTCCGGCGCGGTGAAGGCGCCGTCCTTGACGTGGTAGACGACATCGGTCTGGATGTCGGTGATCGTGCCGGCCTTTGGGTCGTACACCTTCGTCGGTGCGCTCTCGAAGGCCTGCCCACCGGAGATGCCGATCGCCGAGCCCGGCGTCTTGCCTGGGATGACGTAGGAGTCCGGGTCAGATGGATAGCCAGGCAGGTTCCTCACCTGGCCAGGGCGAACGCCCTGCAGATCGCCAACGCTGACGATGAACGTCCGCCCGGTGGTCGTGAGGGTCTGCAGCTCCGGCGTCTCCTTCAGCTGCTGCAGGCCGTCGGTGGTGCCGAGGAAGACCCCTTCTGTCGTCGGGTCGTAGAGCCCGTACCCGGCAAAGCGCCCGTCCGTGCCCTTCATCGGGGTGACGTCGAAGGCCGTCGCCCCTTCCGCCGGCGTGATCGACTGGCTCTGGATCTGGGCGATCGCCTGGTCCTTCGACAGCACGAACCCGGTGCCGTAGTTCGTGGTCGACGTGTAGACGGTGTAGAGCACCGGATAGATGCCGAAGCAGAGCAGGAAGAACAGCCCCGGCAAGAGGTACTTCATCGGTACGTAGCGCCGCGGGAGGTAGACCACGTTGAGCGCGACGAGCGTCACGGCCAGGAACGCGAAGTACCCCCACGCCTGCTTGTCGAGGGCGATCAGCAGGCCGACGACGGCGAGCGCGTCGGCGAGGCCGAGTAGCACGATCTTGACGATCCACCCCGTGGTCGTGCCGGCGGCGGCGTCGACCGGCCGCTGCTTCGGCGGCTCGGCAGTGGGAGTGGGCCGATCGGTGGTGGGTGCCGTCGGGACGGCCACGGTTCACCCGCCGATCTCGGACCGCACGCCCTTGGCGGCGTTGGTGAACTCCGTCTTCGGATCGGCTCCCTTCAGCACGTTGGCCTCGGCCAGCCCGACGGCGGCGAAGACGGTGGAGATCTGCGGCACCGCGGGCAGCGGGATGCCGGCGGCCCCGGCGTCGCCGAAGCCCTTGACGTCCTTGTCGCTGCTCACCTTGTCGAACGCCGAGGTCAGCGCCGGCGCCCGCTTGCCCGCCTCGAACATCGCCAGCTGCTGAGCCTCCTGGGTCATGAAGTCCTGGACGAAGCTCTTGGCAACGTCCTTGTTCTTGGAGAACGACGACACCATGAACCCCTGCACGCCGACGAACACGGCCGGCGCCTTGCCGCCCGTGCGGGCGGGGATCGGCGTGACCTCGTAGGGGACCTTCGTCGCCAGGAAGCCGTTGTTCTCCTGGGCGATCGCCCACGGCCCGGTGATCGCGAACGGCGCCTTGCCCTCCCCAAAGCTCTGGATCATCACGTCGTAGGTGACATCGGCGCTCATCACGCCGTCCTTGGCCGAGTCGGCGAGGAACTGGGCCGCGGCGAGGCTGCCGTCGGTGTCGAGGCCGACGTCCTTGATGTTGTAGGTCCCTTCGGCGTTCTGGCCGAGCATGTAGCCGCCGTAGGCCGACAGCGACGGCTGGAAGTGATAGGCGTCGCCCTGCGGGCCGACCTGCACGGCGAGCCCGAGGTAGGTCGGGTCGCCGGAGTGCTGGGCCTTGAAGTCCTGGGCCGCCTTGACCATGTCCTCGAACGTGGCCGGTGCCGTCGGCGCCAGTGTCGTGTTGCGCACCAGGGCGACGTTCTCGACCGCGTACGGGACCCCGTAGAGCGCGCCGTTGTAGGTGAAGCCCTGCACGGCGACCTTCTGGAAGTCGTCGGGCTTGGCCAGCGTGAGCGGCTCGAGCACGCCGTTGCTCGACAGCTCGCCGATCCAGTCGTGGGCGCCGACGACGATGTCGGGGCCCTTGTCCTTCGGGGCGGCGAGGATGAACTGCGGCCGGATCTGGTCGGAGGGCACCTCCTGCACGGCGATCTTGATGCCCTGCTCCGAGGCGAACGCCTGGGCGATCTTCTCCACCGTCGCCTTGCGCGTGTCGTCGCACCAGATCACGAGGTCGGCGTCACCGCGCGCCGGGGCGGTGATCGTGGTCGTGGCGCCGGCCGCCGTCGTCTCCGCAGCGGTCGACTCGGTCGACGAGCCCGTCGTGGTGGCCCCCCCGGCCGTCGTGGTCGCGCCTTCCGTCGTGGTCGCGCCTGTCGTGGTGGCGTTGCCGGCGTTGTCGTCGTCGTCGCCGCAGGCCGCGGCGACGAGCCCGAGGCAGGCTGCCACCGCCACCAACCGTCGCCCGAACCTGCGAGTGCCCATCGTTCCCCCACTCCACTCGTAGCGGCCAGCACCGAGCGCTGGCAAGACTCGCCGGACCCTAGCAAGGACCTTTCATTTCTTGCAAGACTTGCAGGATTACGATCCAGACCATGCGGGTCCGGTGGCGCCAGGTCGCCGAGCTGGCCGGCGTCAGCGAGGCGACGGTGAGCAGGGTGATGAACGGCCGCGCCGGCGTCACCGACCGGACCAAGGAGATCGTGCTGCGCGCCGTCGACCAGCTCGGCGCGACACTGCCGCCCCCGTCGCGGCGCCTGCGCGCCGGGCTCGTCGGGATCGTCGTGCCGGAGCTCGACAACCCCGTGTTCCCTGCGATCGCTCAGCGCGTGGAGACCCGGCTCGCCGCCGCCGGGTACACGTCGGTCATCGGCTCGGCGACCATGATCGTCGACGAGCAGGAGCTCCTGTGGGCGCTGGCCGAGCGAGGCGTCGACGGCATCGTCGTCGTGTCGGGGCGCCACGCCAACACCGGCAGCGACCACGCCACCTACGTCGAGCTGCTGCGCCAGGGCACCGCGATGGTCTTCGTCAACGGCTACGCCCCGGACGTGCCGGCTCCGTTCGTCTCGTGCGACGACCGCCGGGCGGCAGCCCTGGCGGTGTCCCACCTCGTCGCCCTCGGCCACCGTCGCATCGGATTCGTCAGCGGCCCGGCGCGCTACGTCGTCGTGCAGCGCAAGCGCGACGGGTTCGTCAGCGCCGTCGCGGCGGCGGGCGCCGACCCCGGCCCGGAGCTCGTCATCGACAGCGTCTTCACGATCGAGGGCGGGCACAGCGCGGCGGTCTCGCTGATCGAGCGCGGGGCGACCGCAGTCGTGACCGGCAGCGACCTGCTCGCCCTCGGCACCGTCCTGTGCGCCCGCGAGCACGGGCTGGCGGTGCCGGGTCAGTGGTCGGCGGTCGGCTTCGACGACTCGCTGCTGATGGCGCACACCGATCCCCCGCTGACCACGGTGCGCCAGCCGCTCGGCACGATCACCGAGCACGCGTGCCGGCTGCTGCTCGACCAGCTCCACGGCCAACCGGCGACGAACCGGGAGTTCCTCGTCCGCCCCGAGCTGGTCGTGCGCGGCTCGACCGCCGCTCCGACAGCCCGGCGCGGGGCACGCGCGGGCTGACGGTCACACAGCTCGGGCGAGGTCGTCGGGCCCGACCCCGGCCCGGACGACGAGCACCAACCGGTCGAGCCCTCGCTCGATCGCCGCCCGCCGCTCGGGTCCCGCCGGGTCGGCCAGCGCCGGGGACCACCAGGCCCAGGCCGTGAGGAGAAACCGGGGCCGGTCCCCGCAGGCGTCCAGCGCGGCGTCGAGCAGCTCGTCGCGGCGGGGTCCGGCCCAGTCGACGTTGACACCGTCGGCGCGCCGACCGGCCAGTGTCGCCAGCGCGACCGAGCTGACGCCGAGGATGACCGTCGGTCGCGGATCGGGCCGCGGGAACGTCGCCAGCTCGGCGGGGCGGTCGGCGTCGAAGAGCCGGTCGAGGACGTCGAGCGTGGAAGCCACCAACTCGTGGCGCCGGGCCATTGTCGGGAGCACGGGTTGACCGGCGGCGCACATCTCGACGGACCAGCGGCTCGTCGGCGACGTGCCGGCACCGAGTCCGAGGTACAGATGGCGCCGGCTGATCGCCATCACCGACGCCGCCGCCACCGCGAGCAGCGCCGGCGTGCGGTTGTTGACGTTGACGACGAGCGTCCCGAGCTCGATCCTGCTCGTGGTGACGGCGAGCGCGCCGAGCAGCGTGAACGTCTCGAGCATCGTGTCGCCGCCGAGCGTGGTCCCGGCGAGGTGGTCGTAGGCCCACACCGCGCCGTACCCGCCCGACTCCGCCGCCAACGCCATCTCGCACAGCGCCGGCCACGACAGCCGCGCCGGATTCAGCTGCACGTCGACCGCCAGCCCATCCGAGTGTTTCGTCCCGGAAGAATCCAGTCCTGACACTCGGATCGGCCCAAACACTCGGATGGATGGGGGTCAGACTTCGTCGGCAGCCCGGAGGTCGGCGGCTGCCGGACCCTCGCCGCGGATCAGCTCGATCGTCGCCGGGTCGGCGCTCGCGAGGGCGGCCCACTCGGCGCCGATGCGCTCGTGGTCGTGATACTCGCGGAACCGGGTCGTGCGCGGCCCGACGATCGTCGCCACGACGCGACCGAACGTCCCCAGGCCGGCCTGACGCTTGCCGGCGTCGTGAAGCAGCGCACCCGCCATCTCCTCCCGGGTGGCGGTGGGTCGGAGCTCGGCGAAGCGGCGGGCGACGTCGATCGAGTGGCGGCGATCCTGCACCGCCATCCGCGACCACAGCTCGGCTTCCGCCGTCGACAGCCATGTCATCGCCCAGGCCTCGTCCGGCGCCGCCGGCGGCGCCTTCGACAGCGACCCCCAGAACCGCTTGGTGAGGTGGAGGACCTTCATCGCCGCCCCTTCGCTCGCGGGTGGGCCGCCCGGTAGACCTCGAACAGGCGCTCCTGGCTGACCTTCGTGTATATCTGCGTGGTGGAGATCGAGGCGTGGCCGAGCAGCTCCTGTACGACGCGCAGGTCGGCGCCATGGTCGAGGAGGTGGGTGGCGCAGGAGTGGCGCAGGGCGTGCGGCGACAGCTCGGTGCCGATCCCGGCCCGCGCGCCGTAGTGGCGGACGACGGCCCACGCCGCCTGTCGCGTGAGGCGCCCGCCGCGCCGGTTGAGGAACACCGCCTCGGCGTCGTTGCGCCGACGCCATTGCGCCGGCACGAGCAGCACCCGGCCGCGCCGCGAGAACCACTCGTCGAGGGCGGCAGCCGCCGCCCGCCCGTAGGGCACGATGCGCTCCTTCGACCCCTTGCCGAACAATCGCACCAGCCGACTGTCGAAGTCGATGTCGCCCATCGACAGCGCGCAGGCCTCGGAGATGCGGGCCCCGGTGGCGTACAGCAGCTCGAGCAGGGCACGGTCGCGCAGGGCCACCGGGTCGTGACCGACGACGGCGTCGAGCAGCGCCGTCACCTCTGCCTCCGACAGGGGCTTGGGCAGCCCGGCCGGCACCCGCACGCCTTCGAGGTCGGCCGTCGGGTCGTCTCGTCGCTCGCCCTCGATGACGAGATGGCGGTGCAGCGTCCGCACCGCCGCGAGCTGCCGGGCGACGCTCGCGGGAGCCGCCCCGCTGGCCCGGCGGGCGGCGACGAAGTCGACCAGCGCGGCGGTGTCCACCGACATCAGGTCGTGGCCGTTGGCGCTGAGCCAAGCGGTGTACGCGGCGAGGTCGCGGCGGTAGGCGGCGATCGTGTTGGCCGCCCGGCCGCGCTCGGTGACGAGCCACGACAGGAACTCCTCGACCTCCAGCGGCACCGCGTCGGTGGCGATCACAGCACGACGTCCCCCGCCTGCAATCGGCGCTCGGTGAGCAGGATCCCGATCACCGTCTTGGCGTCGCGGATGCGCCCGTCCTCGACCATCGCCACGGCGTCCTCGAGCGGCAGGTGCAACAGCCGCGAGTCCTCCTCCTCGGGCCCGTGGAGGGCCCGCGGCGTGGCGGTGCAGTCGGTGGCGAGGAAGATCGTCGTCACGGAGTCGGTCATCCCCGGTGACGGGTAGAGCTCGCTGAGCGGGTCCAGCCGTCCCGGCGACAAGCCGGCTTCCTCGATCAGCTCTCGCCGCGCCGTCTCCTGCGGTGGCTCTCCTGGCACGTCGCGCATCCCCGCCGGGATCTCGAGCAGCCGCTGCTCGTAGGGCGGGCGGTACTGCTCCACGATCACCACCGACGGATTGCCCTCGGCGTCGAACACCAGCGGGACGACCGCGACAGCGCCGGGCGAGCGGACGATGTCGCGGGTGAAGCGGCCGCCGTCGGGCCCGGTGAAGTCGGCGACCACGACGCGCCACACGTGGCCCTGGTGGACCTCACGCTCGTCGACGTGCCGGAACGCGTCGGCCGTCGACGCCACGTCAGCGATCGGCGGCGACGCCGGTCGCCGCGCCGCGCTCCGCGCGCAGCTTGAGGGCGGCGCCGACGAGGTCGCGGAACAGTGGGTGGGGCCGGTCAGGGCGACTCTTGAACTCGGGGTGGGCTTGGGTCGCCACCCAGTAGGGGTGATCGCGGGCCTCGATGAACTCGACCAGTCGGCGGTCCGGCGAGACCCCGCTGCACACGAAGCCGGCCGCCTCGAGGCGGGACCGATAGTTGGGGTTGAACTCGTAGCGGTGGCGGTGGCGCTCGCTGACCACCGGCTCGCCGTACGCCTCGGCGACCTTGGTCCCCTGCTCCAACACCGCGTAGTAGGTGCCGAGGCGCATCGTCCCCCCCTTGTCGGTGATGTCGCGCTGATCGTGCATCAGGTCGATCACCGGGTGCTGGGTCGCCGGGTCCATCTCCGTCGAGTTGGCGTCGGTGTAGCCGAGCACGGTGCGGGCGAACTCGACGGTCATCGCGTGCAGCCCGAGGCACAGCCCGAGGCACGGCACCGCCTCCTCGCGGGCGAAGCGGGCCGCCGCGATCTTGCCCTCGAAGCCGCGGGCTCCGAAGCCGCCGG
The DNA here is from genome assembly GCA_963841465.1 of uncultured Acidimicrobiia bacterium. Taxonomy (GTDB): domain Bacteria; phylum Actinomycetota; class Acidimicrobiia; order Acidimicrobiales; family Ilumatobacteraceae; genus JALZMG01. Next base: position 539,921 of record CAWJCQ010000004.1, read on the forward strand.
GGATCACGATGCCGTCGAGCTCGGCCAGCCGACCGGCGGCGAGCAGGCCCTCGACGTCCTCGGCCTGGATCCAGTCGATCTCGACCTTCGCACCGTGGTGGAACCCGGCGTGCTTGAGCGCTTCGACGACCGAGAGGTAGGCGTCGGGCAGCTGCACGTACTTGCCGATCAGACCGATTCGCACCGGCTCGGTGGCGGCCTCGACAAGCGCCACGACCTCTTCCCACGGACCCAGGTCGACCTCGGTGTCCTCGAGCCCGAGCACCTCGCACACGACGTCGTCGAGGCCCTCGCCGTGGAAGGTCAGCGGCAGCTCGTAGATGTTGGCGGTGTCGGCGGCGTTGACGACGGCGCGGCTGTCGACGTCGCAGAGGTTGGAGATCTTGACCTTCACGTCGTCGCTGACTGGCTCCGCGCTGCGGCACACGATGAGGTCGGGCTGGATGCCGCGGCTGCGCAGCTCGGTGACGGAGTGCTGGGTCGGCTTGGTCTTCTGCTCGCCCGACGGTCCGATCACCGGCACCAGCGTGACGTGGAGGTAGCAGACGTTGTCCCGGCCGGCCTCCTTGCGGAACTGGCGGATCGCCTCAAGGAACGGGAGGATCTCGATGTCGCCGACGGTGCCGCCGACCTCGGTGATCACGACATCGACCTCGTCGGTGGCGATGCGCCAGATCCGCCGCTTGATCTCGTCGGTGATGTGCGGGATCACCTGCACCGTCTTGCCCAGGTAGTCGCCGCGGCGCTCGGCGGCCATCACCGACTGGTAGATCGAACCGGTCGTGGCGTTCGACGCGCGGGTCAGCGGCACGTCGATGAAGCGCTCGTAGTGGCCGAGGTCGAGGTCGGTCTCGCCACCGTCGTCGGTGACGAACACCTCCCCGTGCTCGAACGGGTTCATCGTCCCCGGATCGACGTTGATGTAGGGGTCGAGCTTCTGCAGCGTCACCCGCAGCCCACGCAGCTTGAGCAGGCGTCCGAGCGAGGACGCCGTGAGACCCTTGCCGAGGGAGCTGGCCACCCCGCCGGTCACGAAGATGTGCTTCGTCATGTGGGGGACCTCCGTGGTAGTGACCGCTCGCCGTTGACCCCGATGACGTCACCGGCGGCGGACTCGAACACGGGATCTCAGCCTACCTCACCCGGCGCGCGACAGTCTGGGACCGTGGCGAACGTCGGGCGTTGGATCTTCGAGCGCGACGGGAACGCCGTCGCCTCGGTGCTCTTCGCAGTCGCCGGGCTGATCGCCCTCGGGATCATCCTCGGCCCGATCGCGATCGGGCTCGGGCTGCTCGCCCGCCGCAACATCGCCGCCACCGGCCGGCCTGGGATCCGCCTCGCCTACGCCGGGATCTTCATCGGGCTGGTGGCGTTCATCGTGCCGCTGATCTACGTCATCTGATCGCTCGGGCTCGGCTCGCAGCCAAGCTGCTCCCCTCGCCTACCGAGCTCGCCGCCGCCGCTACGCAGCGGCGCTCACCTGCCTGACGTTCGCGACACGTAGCGCCTGAGGCTCGGCCCGCAGCCAAGCTGCTCGCCTACCGAGCTCGCCGCCGCCGCTACGCAGCGGCGCTCACCTGCCTGACGTTCGCGACACGTAGCGCCTGAGGCTCGGCTCGCAGCCAAGCTGCTCCCCTCGCCTACCGAGCTCGCCGCCGCCGCTACGCAGCGGCGCTCGCCCCCCTCATGTCGCACGTGGTCTCAGCAGTTCCTGGGCGTGGCGGCGGGCGGCATCGCCGCCTTCTTCACCCGACAGCATCCGAGCCAGCTCAACGACCCGGGCCTCGCCCTCCACCACCGCCGCGGTCGCCGTCGTGACGTCACCCGCCACCGACTTCACGACCGCGATGTGCGTCGTCGCCTGCGCCGCGACCTGGGCGAGGTGGGTGACGACGAGGACCTGGTGACGGCGCCCGACCTCGGCGAGGGCGGCGCCCACCGCGGACGCGGCGGTGCCGCCGACGCCGGCGTCGACCTCGTCGAAGACGAGGGTGCGCGGGGTCTGGTCGTCGGCGCTCGCGACGAGGCGCAGGGCGAGCATCGAACGGGCCAGCTCGCCGCCCGAGGCGACCTTGGTCAGCGGCAGCGGCGGCGCTCCGGGGTTGGCGGTCAGCTCGAACTGCACGTGCTCGCCGGCCGGGTCATCGTCGTCGACCACCACGGTGATCGTGGCGTGGGGCATGGCGAGACGCCGCAGCCGCTCGGTGACGGCGGCGCCGAGGCGGGTCGCGGTCGCCCGCCGGGCCGTGCCAACGACCAGCGCAGCGGCAGCCTCGGCGGTGCTGGCCTCTGCGCGCTCGGCGTCGATCGCCTCTGCACGGCGGTCGTGGCCCTCCAGCTCGGCGAGCCGGGTTGCCGCCTCGTCCCGGTAGCGCATCACCTCGGTGACATCGTCGCCGTACTTGCGGCACAGGTCGCGCAGCAGCTGGCGGCGCCCGCGCACGGCGGCGAGCTGCTCGGGGTCCTCGTCGATGTCCTCGGTGATGTCGCGCACCTCGCCGATCACGTCGTCGAGCTCGGTGAGCAGGGCGGCGAGGCGGCCGGCGGCGTGGCGGAACGGCGCCCGGCTGCGGAGCGTCGACAGTGCTGCCGCCAGCTCGTCGCGAGCCCCGGCATCGGCGGTGAGCGCCTCGTGAACGGCACCGCCGGCCGCACGGTGACCGGCGGCGTCGGCGAGGATCTCCTCTCGTTCCGCCAGCCGCGGCTCTTCGTCGGCATCGTCGAGCGCCGCCGCGTCGAGCTCGGCGACCTGGTAGCGCAGGAGGTCGATCTCCCTGGCCCGCTCACGCGCCGCCCCGCCGAGCGTGGCCAGCTCGGCGTCGAGCACGGTCACCCGGGCCCGCGCCTCCCGCAGCGTCGAGACATCGACGTCGCCGAAGGCGTCGAGCGCGCCTCGCTGGGTGGGACCGGCGAGCAGGCTCTGGTGCTCGTGCTGGCCGTGGAGGTCGACGAGGCCCGCCGCTGCCTCGCGCACCCCGCCGACGGTCGCCGGCCGCCCGTCGATGTAGGCGCGCGACCGCCCATCGACCGGCACGACGCGAGTGAGGACACGTTCGTCATCGCCGGTCACGAAGCGCCCGTCGACGCGGGCCTCGCCAGCCCCGGGCCGCACGATCGTCGCGTCGGCGCGGCCACCGACGAGCAGCTCGACGGCTTCGACGAGCATCGTCTTGCCGGCGCCGGTCTCCCCGGTGACGGCGGTCATCCCGGGCCCGAGGGCGAGGGCGAAGCGCTCGATCACGCCGAGGTTCTCGATGTGCAGCTCGGTCAGCATCTCGTCCGCTAGCGGTCGGCGAGGCCGAACTTCGCCTTCAGGATGTGGTGGAAGTGGTGCGGCGCGAGGCGCACGAAGCGGGCCGTCTCGGCGGCGGGGCGGCAGGTCACGACGTCGCCTTCGCAGAGTGTGGCGACGATCTGGCCATCGACGGCGAGCTCGGCAGTGCGGAAGCCGGCGACCTCGATCTCGACGGTCTCGCTCGGTTCGAGCACCAGCGTGCGGTCGAACAGCATGTGCGGCGACACCGGTGTGAGCAGCATCGCCCGGTGCTTCGGCGACACGATCGGGCCACGCGCCGAGAGCGAGTAGGCGGTCGAGCCGGTCGGCGTGGCGACGATCAAGCCGTCGGCGGCGTAGCTGGTGAACGCCTCGCCGGCGATCCGGGCGAGCAGCCGCACCGTGTGGCCAGACTCGTGCTTCTGGACGACCGCCTCGTTCAGCGCCCGCCACGTGCCGGCACCTGTCCCGGTCGCGGCGACGGACAACAGCATTCGCTCGTCGAGATGCCACCCTCCGGCGGCCGGCCCAGCGATGAAGCGTTCGAGGGCAGCGGTGAGCTGGGGAGGCTCGATCTCGGTGAGGTAGCCGAGCACGCCGACGTTGACCCCGAGCAGCGGGACCGGCGCCCCATCCAGCAGCCCGACGGCGCGCAGCATCGTGCCGTCGCCGCCGAGGCAGACCACGAGGTCGGCACCGGCCACGGGCCGCTCGCTGACGAGGTCGTCGAGCCCGAGCGCGGTCGCGTCGTCGGGCACGACCCAGGCGTCGTGGCCCCGCTCGGTCAGCCACGACACCGCCGTCGAGGCGAGCGCACTGGCGGCATCGCGCTCGTGGTGGGCGACGATGACCACGACGGTCACTGGTGCACCACTCCACCGTGGACGACGTCATCCACGGTCTGTGCCTGGTACACCGGTGAGCCTTCGGCGCCGTAACAATGATTCGCTCGCTCGAAGACTCGCTCCCTCATCCACCAGCTCCGGTCACGGCGTGGACGAACAGCTCCCGATTGCCCTCTCCGCCGCGAATCGGCGAGTCCATCCAGCCGAGCACACGCGCCCCAGCTGCTTCGAGGGTCGCGGCGACCTCCGCCTGCACGCGGTCGTGGATCGCCGGGTCGGTGATCACGCCGCCGCCGCGGCCGGCCTCGACCCGGCCGGCCTCGAACTGCGGCTTGACGAGCAGCACCATCGGCGACCCAGGCTGGCACAGCGTCACCAGGACCGGGACGACCAAGGTGAGCGAGATGAACGAGACGTCGGCGACGACCATCTCGACGAGCCCGCCGATCGTGGCAGGCGTGGCCTCCCGGACGTTGGTCCGCTCGAGCACCACCACCCGCCCGTCGCCGCGCAGCCGCGGGTGCAGCTGACCGTGACCGACGTCGAGGGCGACGACTCGCCGGGCGCCGCGCTGGAGCAGGCAGTCGGTGAAGCCGCCGGTCGACGCTCCGACGTCGAGGACGTCGAGCTCGGCGACGTCGATCCCGAACCCGTCGAGAGCGGCGTCGAGCTTCGCGCCGCCCCGGCCCACGAATCGCGATGGCGGACCTTCCAAGACGACCGCGTCGGCGACGGCGACGAGGCGCCCCGGCTTGTCGGCAGGGGCGCCGTTGACGAGCACACGCCCGGCGGCCACCGACGCATGGGCCTCGCTCCGGCTCGCCGCCAGCCCCCGCCGCACGAGCTCCGCGTCGAGGCGCCGTCGGGACGGCACGCCGTCGGGCGTCTCAGCCGCTCGACCCGGCGACCTTGCGGGCGCCCGTCTTCTTCGCCGGGGACGTCTTCGCCGTGGACTTCTTCGCCTGGCGCCTGCGCCCGCTCGCCTTCTTCGCCGGCGCCCGCTTCGCGGACGCCCGCCTGGGGGACGACTTCGTCGCCTGTGCCTCCATCGCCTCTGCCGCCGTCGCCGCCGCCTCCGCCGGCGAGGCCGCAGGCGTTTCCTTCGGAGTGGACAATGGGCTGAAACGGCTGACCATCGACTCCAGCTGGTCCTCGATCTCGTCGACGCGCTGGGCCAGCCAACCGAGCTGCCTCGCCACCTCCTGCTGCACGGACTCACCCATCGCCGCCGCCGTCTCCCGGCTGCGCTCGAGGATCGTCTGCACTGCCGCCTCGGTCTCTGAGCGGCGTACGGTGCCCGCCTTGACGAGCTGCTTGACCACGCCTTCGGCCTGCTTGCGCGACATCTCGCCGAATTGCACACCCGCTTCGAGCAACTTCTGCAGAGGGTTCTTGGCCATCGGGCGATGCTATCGAGGCGGGCTCGGCGCGCAGCCAAGCTGCTCGCCTCTCCTCCCGAGCTCGCCGCCTCCGCTTCGCAGCGGCGCTCGCCCAACTCCGAGCACCGCGCTGGTTCTAACCGGGGCTGTGTTCTGGGCGCAGCGCGTCGACGACCGCGGCGAAGTCCGGGGCGTCGATCGCCACGGGCACCGCCACGGCGTCGCCCGGCCTGGTCACGCCCGTGCGAACGAGCGCGAACGGGCACGCCAGCGCGACGCCGAGCTCACCGTCGGTGCTCGCCCGGTCGCCGACGACGAGCAGGCGCTCGGCGGGCAGCTCGCCGACCATCGCCCGCACCGCGTCGGCCATCGGGGCGTACGGCTTGCCGGCCACGACGGGCTGGCGTCCGGCGGCCGTCACCACGGCGGCGAGGATTGCCCCGCCGCCCGGGATCGGCCCGTCGGGCGTCGGGAAGGTGGCGTCGTCGTTGGTGGCGATCAGTCTGGCCCCGTTGCGCGCCGCGGTGGAGGCGATCCGCATCCGCTCGAAGTCGAACGCGCGGTGGAAGCCGACCATCACGACGTCGACTGCCGTCCCCGCCGGGTCGTCGCCAGCCACCGGGACCGCCCCGCGCCGCTCCATGGCCTCCTTGATGCCGGGCCCGCCGCACACGAGCACCCGCTCCCCCGGTTCCACCAGCGCGGCGGCGGCCATCGCCGACGTCAACACGTCGCCGGCGGCCTCGATCCCGACCGCTGCCAACGCCGCCTCCTGGTCGGCGACGGCGGCTGAGGAGTTGTTAGTGACGAACACCACACGCCGACCGGCCGCCCGCAGCCTGGCCACCGCCTCGACGGACCCGGGGATCGGCACGTGGGCGAGCCAGATGACACCGTCGAGGTCGCACAGCACCACGGCGGGGTCCACCTCCACGGGGACGGCACGGTACCGGAGTTCGCCGCAACCGTGAGGTGGGTGAGCGCCGCTGCGAAGCGGCGGCGGCGAACTCGGAGGTAAGGCGAGCAGCTTGGCTGCGAGCCGAACCCGAGCATGACGCCCGGCCACAATGCTGGGGTGCCCCGATTCGTGCCGTTCCCCGCCCTCCGCTACTCCCCCGGCACCGATCTCGACGCTGTGGTCGCCCCGCCCTACGACGTGCTGTCCGACGCCGACGTCGACACCCTCGCCACACGCGACCCGCGCAACATCGTCCACGTCGACGTGCCGCGCGGCGGACCCGACCGCTACGCCGACGCCGGTCGGGTGCTGCGGTCCTGGATCGCGGACGGGACCCTGGTCCGCGACCGGCTGCCGACATTCACGCTCTGCCGGATGCGCTTCACTGACGCCGGCGGGGCGGCGCGCGACCTCGTCGGCGTGGTCGGCGGCCTCGAGGTCGTCGACGACGGCGCCGGCGGCGTCCTCGCCCACGAGCGGACGACGCCCAAGGCGTCCACCGACCGCCTCGACCTCACCCGCGCCACCGGCGCCAATCTCTCGCCGATCTGGGGTCTCTCCCTCGCCCGGGGGCTGACGGCCCTGCTCGCCGAACCGGGCGAACCCGTGGGCGCGGTCACGGTCGACGGCGTCGAGCACCGCGTCGAGCGGATCACGGACGCCGAGCGCATCGCCGCCATCGCTGGCCACGTCGCCGGCGATGACGTGCTCCTCGCCGACGGCCACCACCGCTACGGCGTGAGCCGGATCTACCGCGACGAGGTGCGCACGACCACGGGCCGGACCGACACGCCGGCGGAGGAGAGCCTCACGTTCGTCGGCGAGCTGGTGGCCGAGCAGCTCAGCATCGAGGCGATCCACCGCCTCTACACGGGCGTGCCGTTCGCCGAGCTCCGCGGCGCGCTGGCCAAGGCGTTCGAGCTGACGCCCACGGAGCGCCCGACCCGGGCGACGCTCGGGGAGATGGCGCGCGACGGCAGGCTCGTGCTCGTCGGTGCGGACGGGACCGAGTTGAGGGCCGAGTGGATGACGCCGCGCCCGGGCGCCTTCGACGGCGTGCGGCCACTCGACGGCGTGTGGCTCGAGCACGCCCTCGCCGGCGTACCGATCGACGTCACCTACCAGCACGGCCTCGACGAGACGCTCGCCGCCGTCGAGTGCGGGACGGCCGTCGCCGCCGTGCTGATCCGGCCCGTGACGATCGCCGAGATCGAGCGCACTGCCCGCGAAGGCGTGTTGATGCCGCCGAAGTCGACGTTCTTCACACCCAAGCTGCGCACCGGCCTGGTGATCCGGGAACTCTGATCGTCACGGTCCCATGGCGGCCTCCTCGCGGCAGGCCGGCTCGGCGCTCAGCAGCCGCCCGGCCGCATCGAGCGCCCGCCGCACGTCACGGGCACGGCTAGCCGGCACGACCTTCTCGGCGACCACTTCGGTGCGCGACTGGGTGGCCCCGCCGGCGCGGAAGAAGCGCCGGCGCACGCTCCCGACCACGACGAGATCGGCGCCGGCCTCCAGTTCCGCGACGCTCGGTGGAGGGTCGAACCAGGCCACGGGGACGGACTGGGTGCCGCTGTCGTCGCGCGTCGTGACGTCGAACTGGGCGACGGCGGAGCCAGACGGCAGCTCCCGCAGCCGGGCCTCGGCGGTCAGCGTGCCGCGCAGGACGACCAGGTTTCGTTCGGACATCTGAGATCCCTTCTCGGTGCTCGGTACCGGGACGCAGGCCCGGCGCAGCGATGGGGGATGTCGGTGACGAGCACCCTAGCGAGGGGGTGCGCGGGTCAGCCCGAGGCCTAAGACCAGGACTTATGCGAGATCGAAGGCGCTCGGATGGCGCGGCTCGTAGAGCATCATCTCGCCGGCGCCGGGGACGGCGAACATCGCGGTCAGGCCGAAGCCGTCGTCGCGTACGTCACGCGTGAACTCGACCCCTCTGCCCCGGAGCTCGGCGACAGTGTCCTCGATGTCGTCGCACATCAGGGAGATCTCGTGGTGCGGCCCGAGCTCGCCGCCGGTCGGGTGCACGCCCATCTCGCTGGCTCCAGTGCGGAAGATCAGCCAGCCATGGCCGGCGTCGACGTGCGGCCAGCCGAGCACGTCGCGGAAGAACGCCCGCGCCCGCTCGGCGTCGTCGGCGTAGACGAGGGTGTGGACGGCGGTGATCATCCCGGAAGTTTGGCGTGCCTGCTTCGCCTTGGTCGCGATTCGCCCTGGGAGTGAGCGGAAAATCGCGACGAAGACGCCGGCTCAGGTCGCCCGTGGCATCACGCGGATGCCGAGCTCGGCGAGCTGGTGCGGATCGACGGGCAGCGGCGAGCCGGTCATCGGGTCGGCGCCGGACTGCGTCTTGGGGAAGGCGATCACCTCACGGATGTTCTCCTCGCCGGCGAGGATCGCGATGAGACGGTCGAGGCCGACGGCGAAGCCGCCGTGTGGCGGGGCGCCGTACTCGAACGGGTTGAGGAAGAAGCCGAACTTGCGGTCGGCCTCCTCGTCGGTGATCCCGAGCACGGCGAACACCCGCCGCTGGATCGCCACGTCGTGGATCCGGATCGAGCCCGAGCCGAGCTCCCAGCCGTTGAGCACGAGGTCGTAGGCCTGGGAGCGCACCTTCATCGGATCTGACTCGAGGAGATCGAGGTCGTCGGCGAGCGGCATCGTGAAGGGGTGGTGCGCCGGCTTCGGCCGGCCGAGCTCGTCGGTGCCGACGAACATCGGGAACTCGACGACCCACGCGAAGCGGTACGGACCCTCGTAGACCGGCGGGCGGCCGAGGTCGTTGCGCAGCTGCCCGAGCACCTCCACGGCGGTCGTCCACTCGTCGGCGACGATCAGCAGGAGGTCGCCGGCCGACGCGTCGAGCCGTTGGCTGACCGCCGCGGCTTCGTCGGTGGCGAGGAATTTGGCGACCGGCGAGTCGAGGGATCCGTCGGCGGCGACCTTCAGCCACACCAGGCCCCTGGCGCCGAGCGACTTGGCGCGGTCGGTGAGCTTGTCGAGCTGGTTGCGGCCGTAGTCGCCGGCCGCGCCAGCGACGCGGATGCCCTTGATCGCGGCGGCGCCGGCGAACGCCTTGAACTCGGTGGCGCCGAAGATGTCGGTGAGCTCGACCAGCTCCATCTCGAAGCGCAAGTCCGGCTTGTCGACGCCGTACCGGTCCATCGCCTCGTACCATGTGATCCGCTCGATCGGCGGTGGTCGGTCGCCCGTGACGGCCTCGGTCGCCGCCAGCACGGCGAGGCTGACGGCGTCGAGGACGTCGTCCTGGGAGACGAAGCTCATCTCCAGGTCGAGCTGGGTGAACTCCCACTGGCGGTCGGCGCGCAGGTCCTCGTCGCGCAGGCACCGGGCGATCTGGTAGTAGCGGTCGAGCCCGGCGACCATCAGCAGTTGCTTGAACAGCTGCGGCGACTGCGGCAGGGCGTAGAACGAGCCGGGCTCCTTGCGGGCCGGCACGAGGAACTCGCGGGCGCCCTCAGGGGTCGAGGGCACGAGCATCGGCGTCTCGACCTCGACGAAGCCCTGGTCCTCCATCGCCCGGCGGATCGCCGAGTTGACCGTGGCGCGCACGCGCAGGTTCGCCTGCATCCGCTCGCGGCGTAGGTCGAGGTAGCGGTACTGGAGCCGGGTGTTCTCCTCGACCCCGTCGGCGCGGGCGTCGATCGGGAACGGCGGTGGCGTGGCGACGTGCAGGACCTCGACGGTGCAGTCTCCGACCTCGACATCGCCGGTCGGGAGGTTGGGGTTGGCCGTGCCGGCCGGCCGCTCGCGCACGACCCCGGTGATCCGCACGACGTACTCGCTGCGCACGTCGATCGAGTTGTCGACGACGCACTGGATCACGCCGGCGTGGTCGCGCAGGTCGACGAAGGCGAGGTGCTCGCCGTGCTCGCGGCGTCGAGCCACCCATCCGCACACGTGAACCGTCTGGCCAATGTGCTCGGGTCGCAGCTCGCCGCACAGGTGCGTGCGCATCGCCGTCGTGGTCATTCTTGAAGGATCGCTTCCAGGTGGGAGAGGAGATCGGTGCGGGCGATGACGGTCTGCGCCTCACCACTGTGGACGCGCAGGCCGCGCACGACGGCAGTGCCCGCGGCGCGCTCGTCGTCGCCAACGATCACGGCGACCGCGGCGCCGCTTCGGTCGGCGGCCTTCATCTGGGCGCGCATCGAGCGGCCGTCGTAGGCGCGGTCGGCGGAGTGTCCGGCGCGGCGCAGCTGCTCGGTGATCACGAGCGCTTCGAGGCCACCGGTGGTGTCAACCACGAACACGTCGACCGACGTGGAGGGGGCGCTGAAGACACCCTCGTCGTCGCAGGCGAGCAGGGTGCGGTCGAGGCCGAGGGCGAGTCCGACGCCAGGTGTGGGTGGGCCGCCGAGGGCTTCGACCAGGCCGTCGTAGCGGCCGCCGCCGCCAAGCGCGTTCTGCGCCGAGTCGAGGGTGCCGCCGGCGAACTCGAACGTCGTGCGCAGGTAGTAGTCGAGGCCGCGCACGAGCCGCGGCTCGACGACGTACGGAATGCCGAGCGCCGCGAGGCCCTCACGGACCGCGTCGAAGTGGGCAGCCGCCTCCTTGCTGAGGAAGTCGGCGAGCTGCGGGGCGGCAGCGATGAGCGGGGCGTCGGGCGCACGCTTCGAGTCGAGCACGCGCAGGGCGTTGCGCGAGAGCGTCTCCCGGCTCTCGGCGGTGAGGGCGTCGGCGTGGGTGCTGAAGTGGGCGTGCAGGGCGTCCACGTAGCGGGCGCGGTCGGCGGTTTCGCCGAGCGAGTTGACGAGCAGGGTGACGCGGCGCAGCCCGAGCGCTTGGAAGAACCGCCAGCCGAGCGCGATCACCTCGGCGTCGAGGTACGGGTCGTCGACGCCGAGGACCTCCAGGTCGACCTGGTCGAACTGGCGGGAGCGGCCGCGCTGGGGCTTCTCGTAGCGGAACTGCGGCCCGGCGCACCACACCTTCCACGGTGTCGCCGGGCGGTGCTGGACGAACGCACGGCACACACTCGCCGTGAGCTCGGGGCGCAGGGCGACATGGCGCCCGCCGAGGTCGGTGAACTCGTACATCTCTTTGGCGACGATCTCGGTGTCCTCGCCGACACGGCGGAACACGCCGACGTCCTCCAACATGGGCGGGATCACGAGGTCGTAGCCGGCGGGTTCGACCACGCCCGTGAAGACCTCGACGAAGCGGCGCCAGCGGTCCGACTCCGGCGCCAGGACGTCGCGCATCCCGGGGCTGGTCTGGAACTCGGACACGGCCCGCCAGGCTATCGGCGCCCCGGCGACGCCTCCGGAGAGGATCCATCCGAGTGTTTGGTCCCGGGAAGATCGATCCGTGACACTCGGATGGGGCGAAACACTCGGATGGACTATCGCGAGCCGCTGCCGCCGGGGATGAGGCGGTAGGCGTCGTAGACGTTGTCGATGCCGCGGATCGTGCGCAGCACGGCGGCGAGGTGGTTGGGGTCGGCGAGCTCGAACTCGAAGCGCATCTTGGCGACGCGGTCGGAGCCGGTGGCGGTGTCGCAAGCGACGATGTTGACGTGGTGCTCGGACAGGGCGTTGGCCACGTCGCGCAGCAGGCGGGAGCGGTCGAGGGCGACGACCTCGACGCCGGCCCGGTAGACGGCCCCGCTGCGCTCGCCGTCCCAGTCCACCTCGATCATCCGGGCGGCGTGGTCGCCCATCAGCGACACCGCGTTGGCGCAGTCGGCGCGGTGCACGCTGACGCCGCGGCCGCGGGTGACGAAGCCGATGATCTCGTCGCCGGGCACGGGGGTGCAACACTGCGCCAGGCGCACCAGCATGTCGTCGAGACCCTCGACGTGGACCCCGACCTTGTCGCCCTCGGTGTGGCGGCGACGCGGCCGCAACACCGTGGCCGGCAGCTGCTCCTCGTCGTCGCCGCCGCGGAAGCCGCGGGCGACGCGCTGGGCGACGCTGCGCGCCGACACGTGGTGCTCGCCGATCGCCGCCAGCAGGGCGTCGAGGTCGACGTAGCTGTGGTCGGCGATGACCGCCTTGAGCTGGTCCGAGCCCCACATCCGCTGCACCGGCAGGCCCTCGCGGCGGAGCTCCTCGGCGAGCTCGTCGCGGCCCTGCTCGATCATGTCGAGCCGCCGTTCCCGGCTGAACCACTGGCGGATCTTGTTGCGTGCTCGCGGCGAGCGGACGAAGCCGAGCCAGTCCTGCGAAGGCCCCGCGGTCTCCACCTTCGACGTGAAGATCTCGCATGTGTCGCCGCTCGCCAGTTGGCGGTCGAGCGAGACCAGGCGCCCGTTGACCTTGGCCCCGATGCAGGCGTGGCCGACCTCCGTGTGCACGGCGTAGGCGAAGTCGACGGTGGTCGACCCGACTGGAAGCGTGATGACGCGCCCCTTGGGCGTGAACACGAAGACCTCGTCCTGCTCGAGGTCGGTCTTCAGGCTCTGCATGAACTGCGCCGGGTCGCTGACCTCGGCTTGCCAGTCGATGATCCGGTTGAGCCAGTCGATGTCGGCCGATGGCGAGCCGTCCTTGTAGGCCCAGTGGGCGGCGACGCCCCACTCCGCCCGCTGGTGCATCTCACGGGTGCGGATCTGGACCTCGATCGGCTTGCCCTGGGGCCCGATGACCGTGGTGTGCAAGCTCTGGTAGAGGTTGAACTTGGGCATCGCAATGTAGTCCTTGAACCGCCCCACCACCGGTCGCCAGCGCCCGTGGATGCAGCCAAGCGCGGCGTAGCAGTCCTTCATCGAGTCGACGATCACCCGCATCGCGACGAGGTCGAAGATGTCATCGAAGTCGCGCCCCTTGACCACCATCTTCTCGTAGAGGCTCCACAGGTGCTTGGGCCGGCCGGTGATCTCGGCCTCGATGCCGAGCTCGGCCAGCCGCTTGCGCACCTCGGCGATCGACGCCGCCAGGTACTCCTCGCGCTCGGGCGAGCGGCTGCTGACGAGGTGGTCGAGCTCGGCGAAGCGCTTGGGGTGGAGGGCGGCGAAGGAGAGGTCCTCGAGCTGCTGCCTGATCTCCTGCATCCCCAGGCGGTGGGCCAGCGGGGCGTAGATGTCGAGCGTCTCCTGGGCGATTCGCTGCTGCTTGTCCAGCGGCAACGCGGCGATCGTGCGCATGTTGTGCAGCCGATCGGCGAGCTTGATGACGAGCACCCGCAGGTCGCGGGCCATCGCCACCAGCATCTTGCGCATCGTGGCCGCCTGTTGGGCCTCGCGCGAGTCGAACTGGATCCGCTCCAGCTTGGTGACGCCGTCGACGATCGCCGCCACCTCGTCGCCGAAGTCGGCCTGCACGTCGGCCAGCGTGATCTCGGTGTCCTCGACGGCATCGTGGAGCAGGGCGGCGGCGACCGAGGTCTCGTCGAGGCCAATGTCGGCGACGATGCGGGCCACCGCCAGCGGGTGGTTGATGTAGCTCTCACCGCTGTTGCGCAGCTGGCTGCGGTGGGCCTCGGCGGCGACCTCGTAGGCGCGGTTGATCGTGGCGATCGGGGCCTTGGGGTGGCGCTGGCGGTAGCTGGTGAGCAGCGGCGTCAGCTCGACCGGCGCGGCGGCCTCGTGATGCCGTCGCCAGGGCAGGACGCGGTCGACGGTGCCCACGGCTAGTAGCTCGTGAGAATCTCGAGGCGGCGATCGTCGAACGCCGCGCGCCGACCCAGCCCGGCGATCTCGATCAGCAGCCCGATGCCGACGATGTCCCCGCCGAGCGCCTCGACCAGGCGGGCGGTGGCCGCCGCCGTGCCGCCGGTGGCCAGCACGTCGTCGATCACCAGCACCCGCTCGTCAGGATGGATGGCGTCGCGGTGGATCTCTAGCTTGTCCACGCCGTACTCCAGCTCGTACTCCTCGCGCACGACCGCCCACGGCAGCTTGCCGGCCTTGCGCACCGGCACGAACGAGGCGCCGAGGCGGTAGGCGATCGGGGCGGCGAGGATGAACCCCCTCGACTCGACGCCGACCACGCAGTCGACCTCGGTGTCGGCGAAGCGGTCGGCGAGCTCGTCGATGCACCGGCGGAACCCGACCGGGTCGGCGAGCAGCGGGGTGATGTCGCGGAAGGTGACGCCAGGCTCGGGGTAGTCGGGGATCTCCCGCACGAGCGTCCGCAGCCACGCGCCATCGGCGGGCGCGGTGCCCGTGACCGGCGTGGCGGCGGCTTCCCCGGTCATGTCCCAACGATACCGACACACGGGGGCTCCGCCCCCCGTGGACGCCCCCGAAGAGCCTGCCTACCTGCGCTTCTTCTTGCGTGGGCGCGGCGGGTGCGTGAGCAGGCGCTCGGTCGGTACCGAGGCGACGTGTGGTGTCGCCTCCACGGCGCGGTCCGGCTCGCCGTTGCCCGAGGCGGCCGGACTGCCTGCAGGGCCCACGGGGCTGGCCGGCGCGCCGGCCATCGCCGCGGCCCGCCGGCGCCGGCCGGAGACGGCGCGCACGCCGCCGGGACCGGCGATGACGACGGCTCGCAGGTCCTCGCCGGTGAGGTGGTCGCCAGGTGACGAGCCGCGGCCAGAGAAGATCGCCGAGCGGGCCTTGAGCATCCCGAGTTGCGGGGAGGCGACGAAGATCGACGAGTAAGCGCCGGTGAGCATCCCGACGAGCAGGGCGATGGCGAACTCACGCAGCGTCACCTGGCCGAACAGGCCAGCTCCGATGAGCAGCAGCGAGATCACCGGCAGGATCGACGACAGCGTCGTGTTGAGCGAGCGCATCAGCACCTGGTTGGTGGAGACGTTGATGAGGTCGCCGGCGGTCATCCCCGCCGCGGCGGCCCGCCGCTCGTTGTCCCGGATCCGGTCGAACACGACGATCGAGTCGTACAGCGAGTACCCCAACACGGTCAGGAAGGCGACAACTGTGGCCGGCGTGACCTCGAAGCCGAACACCGAGTAGATGCCGACGCTGACGACGACATCGTGGACCATCGCGACGATCGCCGTCAGCGCCATCCGCCACTCGAAGCGCAGCGAGATGTACACGGCGATCAGGCTGAGGAACACGATCAGGGCGACGATCGCTTTGTGCGTGATCTCGGCGCCCCACGTGGCGCTCACCGAGGCCACCGACACGTCGGCGGCATTGACGCCGGCCTTCGTGGCGAAGGCCTCTTGGAGCTTGACGCGAACGTCCTGGGGCTGGTCGCCGACCTGGATCTTGATGATGTCGCCGCTGTCTGAGTTGCGCTGCTGGATCTTCGCCGCGGTGGTGTCAAGGCCGTTGGCGGCGAGGATCGAGCGGGCGTCGTCGACGGTCATCTTCCCGGCCGGCACGTCCCAGGCCACCCCGCCCTCGAAGTCGATGCCGAGCACGAGCCCGCGCCCGATGAACGACACGATGCTGATGAGGATCAGGGCGGCGGAGATGCCGAGCCAGAGCTTGCGCTTGCCCCAGAAGTCGATCGCCGTCTGCGCCAGGATCAGGCGCCGCCAGCGGCTCTTGGCGACCGGCCGCAGCGCCGCGCCGGTGGTCTCGACCGTTGTCATGAGCCACCTCCACCCGACGCCGGCGCCGGCGGCGGCACCGCCTCAGGCATCGGGCCGATGCCGAACGGGTCATGGCCGTCGAGGCGGCCGGTCTCGGCCATCAGGATCACCGCCGGGCGGGTGAAGAACCACAGCACGATCACGTCGCAGATCGTGGTCACCCCGAGGTAGAGGGCGAAGCCGCGGACCGAGCCGACGCTGAGCACGAACAGCACGGCGGCGGCGATGAGCGACACCAGGTTGGCGGCGAGGATCGTCTTCCACGTCGAGCGGAAGCTGCGGCCGGCGGAGTTCCTGAAGGTGCGCCCGTGCAGCACCTCGTCCTTCATCCGCTCGAAGTACACGACGTAGCTGTCCACGGTCATCCCGATCGACACGATGATGCCGGTGACGCCGGCGAGCGTGAGGGCGAAGTTGGTGGTCTGGGAGATGAACACGGCGATGCTGTAGATCAGCATCCCCCACACCACCATCCCCATGGCGATCAGCAGGGTCAGGCGGCGGTAGAAGAGCAGCAGCACCACCACCAGCAGGCCGACCCCGACGAGCCCGGCGAACATCGACGCCTTCAGCGAGTCCTTGCCCAGTGTCGGCGAGACGGTGTCGACCCGCTGGGCGTTGACCTTGGCCGGGAAAGCACCGCGGTTGAGCACGCGCGACAGCGAGCGGGCCTCGCTCTCCTTGAAGCTGCCGCTGATCGACACGTCGCCGGTGAAGACCGGCTCGCGCACGACGGGGTACGACTGGATGACGTCGTCGAGGACGATCGCCAACTGCTTGGTTGGGCAGGCCGCGGTGCCGTTGAAGCACTCGCTGGCGAGCGCGTTCCACGCCGCCTCGCCGTCGGCGCTGAGGCCGACGACGACGGTCCAGCCCTGCTGCTGGGTCAGCTCGACCTTGGCCGAGTCGCGGCTGAAGACCTGCCCGGAGCCACCGGACGGGCCGACCAGGCACTGGGCGCCGTCGAGTGCCCGCAGCACGGTCTGGCCGTCCTGCGACGTCGCCGTCGCCGGGCCACTGGCCGGGAGGGTGGTGCTGGTGCCCGACGGGGCGCCAGGGACGGTCGGTGGTGTGGCGGTGCTCACCGGCGCGACCGTGGTCGCGCCGGTGACGGTCGTTGGAGTCGTCGGCTCTCCGCTGGTCGGCGTCTGCTGCGGGCGCTGGTAGGAGTCGAGCCGGCCGGCGGCGCGGCCGAAGCCAGCCGGGGCGACCGTCGTAGTCGCGCCGGTCACGGTGGTGGCGGCGCCCGCGGCCGTCGTGGTCGTCGCCCCTGGTGTGGTCGTCGTCGTGGCCCCGGGCGCGGTCGTGGTGGTGCTCCCGCCGGCGGTCGTCGTCGTGCTACCGGACGGGTTGGGCGCGCTGCACCCCAGCACCGGGCGCAGCGACACGATCCCAGCCACGTCGACGGCGTCGAGCGCCTCGCGCTGATCCTTGACGCCGGGCAGGTCGACGATGATGTTGGAGCCCTCGACGCGTACGTCCGGCTCGGCGATGCCCCGGTTCTCGAGCTCGCTGCGGATCAGGTCGCGGATCACCAGCAGGTCCCCGGAGCTCGCCCCCTTCTCCGGCGCCAGCACCACCGACACCCCGCCCTGGAGGTCGAGGCCAAGGGCCGGCGTGTTGCCGAGCCCGATGTTCAACAGCAGCAAGGCGACAGTGATCCCGACACAACCCAGCAACGACGCCCAGAGGCGACGGCGGGTCATTCCGCGGCGTTCGACTCGGTCGCGCTCGGCGTCAACCGGGGCGGTCTCGGCGTCGGTGGAAGCGCCGGGCTTGCGGCCCTTCACGGTCGGGGTGACCTTGGGGGCCGGGGCGGAGGACGAGTTGGACGAGCTGGCGGTGGAGGAGGCGGGAGCGGCGGCCCCGCCGGTGTCGACCTTGCCCTGGAGGAACCCACGGTTGACGCGGATCTGCACGTCATCGTCGATCTCGATCCACACCCGATCATCCTCGAACCCGGTGATGAAGCCGTAGATCCCCGACGCCGTCATCACCTCGTCGCCGACCTCCAGCGAGGATTGCATCTCCTGCTGCGCGCGTTGGCGACGGCGCTGCGGCCGGATCAGCAGAAAGTACATGCCGACGGGGATCAGCAGGAGGAAGCCGAACGAGAACAGGGTGCTGGCGCCGCCACCGCTGGAGTCGGCGGCCAAAATCGACAGGAGGTGCATCGGTTCCGTTCCGGTTCGGCGGGGCAGACGCCCCGAGGACGGCGAAGAATGCTACCGTCCACGCTCGGGCTTCGGGCCGCAGCACGCTGCTCCCCATCCCCCTGCCGAGCTCGCCACCGCCGCTCCGCAGCGGCACTCGCCCACCTCCAGATTCAGGTCCAGACGGCGAGCACGTCCGCGCGCAGGGCGGCGAACTCGCCGGCGGCGATCGCCGCCCGCGCCCGCGCCAGCAGGTCGAACGTCCACGCCAGGTTGTGCCAGCTGACCAGGCGCGATGCGGTCGGCTCACCGACTGCGAAGAGGTGGCGAAGGTAGCCGCGGCTGTGGCGGGCGCACACCGCGCAGGGACAGGTCGGGTCGAGCGGCTCGTCCTCGGCGGCGTGGCGGGCGGCCTTGACGTGGACCTTGCCGGCCGCCGTCAGCGCGGTTCCGTGGCGCCCGAGTCGGGTCGGCAGCACGCAGTCGAACTGGTCGACGCCGAGGGCGATCGCCTCGAGCAGCGACGCCGGATCGCCGACGCCCATCAGGTAGCGGGGGCGGTCCGGTGGGAGGTGGGCGATGGTTGCGGCGAGCGCCGGCAACATCTCCGCACGCGTCTCACCGACGCTGAGGCCGCCGATGCCGTAACCGTCGAAGTCGAGGGCGACGACGTGGCGGGCGCACTCCGCGCGGAGCGCGTGGTCGGTGCCGCCCTGGACGATCCCGAACAGCGACTGGTCGTCGCGGCGGTGGGCGGCGCGGGCCCGCTCGGCCCATACGGCGGTGCGCCGGGCGGCCAGTTCGATCACGTCGGGCGGGCGGGGCAGCGGGGGGCAGACGTCGAGGGCCATCTGGATGTCGGCTCCGAGCAGCTCCTGGGTGGCGACCGCCGACTCGGGTGTGAGGCGGTGGGTCGAGCCGTCGTAGACGCTGCGGAACGTGACCCCGTCGTCGTCGACCGCCGGTTCGAGGGAGAGGACCTGGAACCCGCCGCTGTCGGTGAGCGTGAGGCCGTCCCAACCGGCGAAGGCGCCGACACCGCCGAAGCGGGCCACCGTCTCGGCGCCCGGGCGGAGCATCAGGTGGTAGGTGTTGGCGAGCACGACCTCGGCGCCGATCGCCTGATAGTCAGCGGCGCTGAGGTACTTGACGGCGCCGCGCGTACCGACCGGCATGAAGCACGGGGTGCGGTAGGTGCCGCGGGCGGTGGTGGCGAGGCCGGCGCGGGCGCCGCCCTCGACGGCCTCGATCGCCAGCGTCACCGGGTGCAAGCGGCAGAGGGTACCCGGCCGCTAGATCGCGTCATGATGTTATGATGCAACGATGCGCACGACCGTGGACCTCCCTGACGATCTCCATGCCATCACGTCGGCGATCGCCCACGATCGCCACCAGTCTTTGAGCCGGACGATCGTCGAGCTGCTGCGCAAGGGCTTGGAGACCGACCGACCGAACACCGTTGAGATCGACGACGTCACCGGCTTCCCGATCATCCGGGTCGGCCGACCCGTCACCACCGAGGACGTACTTCGCCTCGAGGACGAGTGGTGACCGACCTCCTCGACGTCAACGTTCTCGTCGCCCTGACGATCCCTGACCACGTCCACCGCGAGCCCGCCCGGCAGTGGTTCGCCACGCGGGGCACGGAGTTTGCAACCTGTCCCCTGACCGAGCTTGGCCTGGTACGTGTCTCGATGCGCCTCGGCTCGACGCTGGGCGCGGCCCTGTCCGCACTGCGTTCGATCACGGGTCACGTCGCCCACGCCCGCTGGCCGGACGACCTCGCTGTCGACGACCTCACGCTGCGCGGCGTCACCGGTCACCGCCAGGTCACGGACGCGTACCTCGCTGCGCTCGCACGCCACCACGACGGCCAGCTCGTCACCTTCGACCGGGCGATCGGGGCACTGCACCCCGATGTCGCCGTCGTCATCCCGACCTGACCGGCCCTGGCTTCAACCGGCGTGACGGTCCAGGAGCATCGCGTCGCCGAAGGAGAGGAAGCGGTAGCCCTCGGCGAGCGCCGCGGCGTAGAGGTCGCGCCAGCGCGGCCCGACGAAGGCGTCGATCATCATGAGCAGCGTCGTGCGCGGCAGGTGGAAGTTGGTGAGCAGCACGTCGACGACGCGGAACGTCGACCCGCGGTGGAGGAAGAGGTCGGTGCGCCCCTCGAGGCGACCACTCGCCGCCGCGGTCTCCAGCGCCCGCACCGTGGTGGTGCCGACGGCGACGACCCGAGAGGCCTCGGCACATGCCGCCCACGTGTCGTCGGGCACTCGGTAGCGCTCAGTGTGCATCGGGTGGTCGAGCGGGTCGGCCTCGGTGACCGGCTGGAACGTGTCGAGACCGACGGCGAGCTCCACCGCGTGGATTGGAACGCCCGCGGCGCGAACCCGGTCCATCAGCTCGGGCGTGATGTGCAGCCCCGCGGTCGGTGCGGCAGCCGACCCGGGGTGCCGGGCGTACACGGTCTCGTAGCGGTCGGGGCGGTCGAGCCGCTCGTGGATGTACGGCGGCAGCGGCATCTCGCCAAGCTCGTCGATGCGCGACTCGCCGGTGAGCTCGACGAGGAACGTGTCGCCGGCGGGCGTCCGCGGCCCGACGACGAGCACCGCGCGGCCGTCGGCGGTGCACAGCTGCTCGCCCTCACCCAAGCGCCGGGCAGGGCGCACGAGCGCCTCCCAGCGTCGGCGGGCCGGATCCTGCGGCTCGAGCAGCAGCACCTCGGCCGCCCCACCGGTGGCCCGGTACAGGCGCAGACGGGCCGGGATCACCTTGGTGTCGTTGACGACGACGACGTCGCCGGGCCGCAACAGCGCCGGCAGCTCGGCCACGGTGCGGTGCTCGGGCGGCGCGCCGCCCCGGTCGACCAGGAGCCGGGCGGCGTCACGCGGCTCGATCGGCACCTGGGCGATGCGCTCGGCCGACAGCTCGTAGTCGAACTCCTCCAGCCTCACCCATCCGAGTGTTTCAGCCCAAACGAGTGTTTCGTCCCAGGAAAATCGAGTGCTGGCACTCGGATGGATCAGTCGAAGAGCCCAGGCGACCGTCCAGGCACAGGGACGCCGAGGTGCTGGTACGCCGCCGGCATCGCGACACGGCCGCGTGGGGTGCGGGCGATCAGGCCCTCGCGGATGAGGAACGGCTCGTAGACGTCCTCCACCGTCTCGGGCTGCTCGCCGACAGAGATCGCCAGCGTCGACAGCCCCACCGGCCCGCCGCGGAACTGCTCGCACAGCGCGCCCAGGATCGCCCGGTCGAGCTTGTCCAGGCCGAGGTCGTCGACCCCGAAGACCCGCAGCCCCGCCTGGGCGGTGGCGGCGTCGACCGACCCTCCCCCGCGGACCTCGGCGAAGTCGCGCACCCGGCGTAGCAGGCGGTTGGCGATGCGTGGCGTGCCCCGCGAGCGCCGGGCGATCTCCCACGCCCCGGCGTCGTCGATGTGCACCTCGAGGATCCCGGCCGCCCGGTGCACGATCGCCTCCAGCTCGGCGGTCTCGTAGTAGTCGAGGCGGGCGACGAGCCCGAACCGGTCGCGCAGCGGCCCGGTGATCATCCCCGTCCGGGTGGTGGCGCCGACCAGCGTGAACGGCGGCAGCGTCAGCCGGATGCTCGACGCCGCGGGACCCTTGCCGACGACGATGTCGAGCTGGAAGTCCTCCATCGCCGGGTAGAGGATCTCCTCCACCGCCCGCGACAGCCGGTGGATCTCGTCGACGAACAGGACGTCGCGCTCCTCCAGCTTGGTGAGGATCGCCGCCAGATCGCCGGCCCGCTCCAGCGCTGGGCCCGACGTGATGTGCAGCGTCACGCCCATCTCGGCGGCGGCGATGCCCGCCAGCGTGGTCTTGCCGAGCCCGGGCGGGCCGGCGAACAGCAGGTGGTCGACGGCCTGGCCGCGTCTGCGGGCTGCCTCGATCACGATCGCCAGGTGCTCCTTGAGCTCGCCCTGACCGACGAAGTCGGCGAGCAGGCGCGGCCGCAGGCCGACCTCGACGGCGTCCTCGGCGTCGCCGGTGACGCCCGGTTCCAGGAACTCGTCACGCACGCCGGGCCCCCAGCAGCTTGAGCGCATCGCGCAGCAGCGTCGCCGCGTCGGCGCCCTCCGCCGGCAGCTCGCGCAGCGCCTCGCGGATCTCGTCGCTGCCGTAGCCGAGCCCCGACAGCGCCTCGCGGACGTCGCCGATCACCGATCCGGGCGCCGCGCCGGCGCCGCCGCCGACAGCATCGAGCACGGGCACGGCGAGGCGGTTCTTCAGCTCGACGAGCAGGCGCTCGGCCGTCTTCCTGCCGACCCCTGGCACGAGGGTGAGGGCGCCGATGTCGGCGCTGGCCACGATGTCGACGAGCGCCGCCGGCGGGTGGGTGGCCAGGATCGCCATCGCCAGCGCCGGGCCGACGCCATGCGTGCCGATGAGGACCTGGAACGTCGAACGCTCCTCACGGGAGGCGAACCCATACAGCGTCTGGCCGTCCTCGCGGATGTGGTGGTGCACGTACAGGAACGCCTGCGTCGTCGGCTCGAGCTCGGGCAGCGTGCGCGGCGACACCACGACCTGGTAGCCGACGCCGCCGACCTCGAGCAGGACGACGCCGTCGAGACCGCGCTCGAGCACCTCGCCGCGCAGCGAACCGATCATCGCCCACCCGCTTGGTCGAGCGCGACGGCGACGCGGGCGCGCAGCGGCGCCGACGCCAGGTGGCACAGGGCGAGGGCGGCGGCGTCGGCGGCGTCTGGCGGCGGCGGCTCGCTGGCCATTCGGAGTCGCGCCTGGACCATCCGCTGCACCTGCTCCTTGGTGGCCCCACCCCAGCCGGCGATGGCGTCTTTCACCTGGTTCGGGGTGTATTGGCAGACGTCGCACCCGGCCGCCGCGGCCGCCGCGAGAGCGAGCCCGCTGGCCTGGCCGACGCTCATCGCCGTGCGCACGTTGACCTGGAAGAAGACCTGCTCGACGGCGACCGCCGCCGGCCGAAACTCAGCGAGTAACGCTTCGAGCTCGCGGCGCAGCGCCGCCAGTCGCTGTGGGACCGCATCGCCCGGTGGTGTACGGATGACGCCGAGGGCGACGGCGGTCACGTCGTTCGACCCCCGCCCGTCGACCACCGCGTAGCCGCAGCGCGTCAGCCCAGGATCGATCCCCAGCACGCGGGTACGGCCGTCTGCGAACACAGGTTCGCAGGGTAGCCCAGCCGCTGCCGTACCCCGCGGATTCACTTCGAGCCGTGGGCCGGTATCGGCGACCGCGTCGCCTGCGGCCGTCGCCGTCGACGGGTCATTGCACAAGAGCCCTTGTGGTGGGGAGGGAACCGGCCCCAACCCAACCGATCGGGGCAAGCTCGGATGGAAGTGGTCGGCGCTCACCGACCGTCACGGCATCCCGCTCGGCTGGACGATCGACGGCGCCAACCGCAACGCACCGAGGCACCGACCGGACAGCGCTGAGGCCCCGGCGTCGGCCGGGGCCCCAGAGCTGTTGCCTTGACGATGACGGACCGCTATGAGTTACGGGCTCGAGATCGTCCCGTCGTTGGCGATGGCCAGCGCGGTCCTCTCCAGGCACGTGGCTGGGATGGAGCGCTGGGCCGGGTTCGTGCTGTCGTAGCTCACGAGCCACGACACGTTGGCGGCCGTCGTCGAGACGGTCGTGTTGGTCGTGGACACCGTTTGCGACGATGCACCGCTCACGGTCACGGTCTGCGTGTAGATCGCGGTACCGGAGCAGTCGCTGCTCTCGAACACGCTGAACGTAACGCTCCCCGCCAGGTCGCCGCCCTGCGGAGCGGACACGGTCGCCGAGTCGTTCGGGATGAACGACTGCGCCGACGTCAACGACGAGGCCACGGACGTGACGACCACATCCTCGTTCGCGTCTGTGCAATCGGTGTTGTGCGACGTTCCGTTCGTGTTGGGAGGATCACCGCTGTAGGTCGCGGCCCAGTGGTAGGTGCCGATCAGGGTCGGCGTGAAGCTCACCGGACCGTACGTGCCATCTCCGGACACCGCGACCGCGCTCGAGGTGAAGGCCACCGTTGTGCAGTCGTCTGGACCGTAGAGGGTGAACGTGATGGTGCCACCGGCCGGACCACCGGCGGTCGTCGGGTTGATCGCCGGCGTGCCGGGCTTGTTCGCCGTTCCGGACAGCGTCGCTGTGTCGCTGATCGGGTTCCCGAGGACCACGTCATCACCGGCGGTGGTGGCCAGTGCCGGTGTCACCGGGGTGACGGTGAAGCACTCGTTCGCGCCGGTGTCATCGCCGTCCGGGACTCCGGTGGTGGTCGACGTGAAGTGCGCCGACCAGCAGTAGTCCCCAGCCGCAGTGACCGTGGCGCTGATCGACGAGACGGTCGGCGTGGTGTTGCTGACCGCCACAGGGGTGCCGATGTCCGTGGACACCTCCAGTGGGCTGCCGATCGGGCCATGCAGGTGGAACTGCACATTGCCGGTCCAGGTCGTGACGCCGGTGACCTCGACGGTCGCCGAGTCGGTCACCGAGACCGAGCCTGTGCCGATCGAGGTGGAACCCGAAACGCTCGACTGCGTCGTGACCGTCGTCGCGCAGGTTCCGAAGCCGCCGAGGACGAAGTCCTTCAGCGTCGCCGTCGTCGACGTTGACGCGCGCGTCTCGGCGGCGACAGAAGAGAAGCACTTGTCGCCGAGGCCGAGAGCGGTCAGGTTGACACCGCCCTCGTAGAACTCCCCGTTCAGAGCCCCGTTGTCGGGGGTTCCGCTCTTGTCGGTGAACGACCAGGGCATGGTGATCGTGTTCGCGTTGACGATGCCGCAGAACTGGTCGTTCGCCGCGGCCGTGGCGCAGTTGGCGGAAGTCGACGTGCCCTTGATGCGCAGGTTGGCGTCGCCGCACGTACCGGCGGTGGAACCGGTCGTCTTGGTGCAGGTCGGGTCCCACGCGTACACCGTGATCGTCGACGTCGTGCCGCCGTTGCTGAAGTCACTGATCACCAGCAGGTCGCCGTCCTTGTGTACGCCGTTGAAGCCGGTGCCGCCGCCGATGCTGTTGGTGCCGAGACTGATCTCGTTCTGGAAGAACCAGAACCCCTGCTGCGCGTCGCCACTGTTGTCGTAGCGGTCCGAGCCGAAGTAGAGGACCTGCTCACCGGCAGTTGTCGTGTAGCGAGCCGCGAAGCTGTGCAGCAGGTTGTCCTTGTCGGGCAGCCCGCCGCTGTCCTTCCACGCCCAGTTGCTGATGTCCTGCGGATCCTTCGAACCGCCGCCCGTGAAGATCGAGGCGCTGAGATTCGGCTCGGACACCCAGTCGACCGCCGTCGCGCCGCTCGTGTTGTCGGTGGTCGAACAGTCCGTTCCGGTTACCTCGTGGCAGACGTTGTCCCAGTCGTCACCGGCTACTGCCGGGTCGTTGGTGGCGTTGCCGTCGAGCTCGAACGATCCGGTGTCGTGGACCGCTCCCACTCTCTCCGTTCCGAACGTGATCGCCGATGCGACGGTCGCCGCTGCCACCGCCGGGATCAGCCACCGCAGCCGTCCTCGCCTACTCCTCATCTCATGCTCCCTTCGAAGCTCTTCGCCGATCGAGAAACCAGTGCGGACATGAACGCCGCCCCTTTCTTTGCCTTACCTGACTGTTGGTGAGGATGGCCCAGAGCTACAGCGCGCAGCCAGCGATGCCATCGTCTCGTGAACGAGCCGGCGAGCGTCATCCACCCCGTCAGGTCGGCTGCGACGCCGATGCGCGCCGGTGGATGATGTGTACCGGCAGTTTCGACCACTCGTGCGGGCGGACTGCAGCTCGCTGCCGACCGGCGTTGCGCTGCCCCGCGTGGTCGTTGGTGATCGATCCGGGCGGTGACGTCGGCCCATGTCAATCGTGCCGGCCTCACTACGTCCCGGATCGGAACTCCGGGCGAATCTAAGTGTGCACGGTCGCCACAGCCGCCGGAACGCCAAGCACCGGAACTGCATGCGCGACCGCGACTCGTCGCATCGCCACCTCCCTCCAGACCGGGACGATCAGGATGCCCGCTGCCGACTTCGGCGCGCCCCGTCCCTCGCATCGCTACACCGAATCCGCGGCCCCCCTCGCAGCCGCCGAGCGTGACGGCGATGGACGCTACACCGCTCCTCGATACACCACAAGAACGACAGCCGCGGAGAAATCTCAACGCTCGTCCGGTAAGGCGATCTCCGGTCCCAGCCGGTCTTCAACATCATGTGAGACGTTGACGTTGGTGCGGACAGCTCGCCGCTGCTGTGTCGACAATGTCGCGCAAGCGCCAGCCCTCGTTGTGGTCGAGTCCTCACCGCCATTGCCCTCCGTGGAGGCGGTATGGCGTCATCAGTGTGTGCAGAGGACGATGTGCGTCGGAAACCCGGATGTGGTCTGAGCTTCGAGCGGCAGGGTCGCTATCTCGGACATGCCGCATCCGGGGCGCCGATCAGGCCCGACCGGACGTGATCGTCGACGCGTACGCGTTTGTTCCTCCGGCTGACCTCGAGCGCAAGACCCATGCCGGCTACCAACCTCTGCCGACTGGCGCGGCGAGCTGCGTCAGGTGGGCCCGACCACTCATCACGGCGACTGAGCCACCACGACGTGGACGGCGCCGCCGAGAAGGATTGCTAGAGCTTTTCCAGCACCGCCACCAGCTCATTCACCGGCCGATAGGTGAGGCCAGCGATTGCGCGGTGGGCGTATCGCACCATGCCGTCGCCGTCGAGGATGAACACGCTGCGGCGGGGGAACCCGATCGGCCCGAGCGTGCCGTACATCGACGCCACGGCCTTGTCTGTGTCGGCGAGCAGCGGAAAGGCGAAGCCGCCGTGCTTGGACGAGAAGCGGTCGTGGCTGGCGACGTCCTGGGCCGAGATCGCCAGCACCTGGGCGCCGAGATCGGTGAACTGGTCGAGCCCGTCGTTGTAGGCGTTGAGCTGCTTGGTGCACACCGGCGTGTCGTCGCCCGGATAGAAGACGAGCACGACCGGTTTGCCGCGGTACTCGGCCAGCGAGTAGTCGCGCCCGCCGGTGCCAGGCAGCGTGAACTCCGGGGCGCGGTCGCCCACCGACAAGGCCATCAGGCGATCTCCATCACTTGGTCCATCACGTCCTCGGGGATGGCTACGGAATCTAGGTCTCGACCAGCCAGCACCCCACGAGGATAGAGACCAACGGGAGGAGCCCGCACCATGTCCACCACCACTCCAGCCGACCGCCGCCGAGCTGGCCGGCTCACAGTCACCGCCGCAGAGGACGAGGCGCTCGGGTTCGCCGTCGACCAGTTCCGCATGCGCGCCGACGACCTCGCCGAACGACGCACGGGGAAGGGCGGCGATCAGGGCAGCGCCGCACTGATCGCTTTCCATCGGGGCGTGGCGGGCACGCTGGAGGGTCTGCGGGCACGCTGCACGGTGACGCCGCCGAGCTGATCGAGAGCCTCGGACGCGTCGAAGGTGCCACGGAGATCATGGTGCTAGATCGATCTAGCGGATGGCATGAGTCTGCCGATGCGAACCTCAAGGTCGGCGTAGCGTAGGGGCGATGTCTGACCTCCCGGCCCGCATCACGACTGCTCCGCTCGGGTTCGGTCTGCTGGGCGGTCGAGGCTACGACGTTGCGGTCAACTACGACCGGCTCGAGATGCGAGGCCCTGGCGGTTCCCCGTTTTACGCGATCCCGTTGGCCGACATCACGGACATCCGGGTGGCCGATGACAGCTACGAGACCCGGGTGACGCCAACGTGGGCGGTGGTGCTGGCGGTGATCGGCGCGTTCGTCTTTCTGCTCGGGTTGCTGTTCCTGCTGGTCAAGGAGACGCGGCGCGAGGTCCGGTCGACGGTCACGGTGTACACGGCGACCGCGGCCTACCCGTTCTCGTTGCACGGAGCGACGCCGCAGCAGGCGTACGACCGTTGGTACCCGCTGTTCGCCGCAACGGGCCGCCACCGCCAGTAACGCGTCCGAGCGACCTCGTCAATGAACTGCTTGAGCATCATGCCGCTCATCCGTCGACCCGTATCGCCCACGGCGGAACGCCGTCGAGATGAACCCGCGGGCGTGCTCGACCGCCACGACGTGCGCATAGGCCGCCACTCGGCGCGCTGTGTCACGGCTGTGTCACGGGGGGCCTACCGTTCGTAGCCATGTCCATGTCCGACGAGATCATCAACGACCTCAAGCTCGCCGAGCAGAGGCGGCTCGCCGTGAACCTCACGCTCTACAGCGGTCAGCATCTCTCCCTGCGTGGCGTTCACTCGGTCGAAGAGGAGGATGGATTCGTCAGGCTGTATCAGCCGCAGACGTTCGGGGACTTGACGACACAGAAGGTCAGGCTCGACGACATCGAGACGGTGGCCGTGACGGACGTGGCGTGTCGTTGCGGTCGCCGGCACCGTCGTCGTTGGGACGGTCGTCGCCGAGGCGTTGTCGCCTCCGCCGCTACAGGAGGCCAGGCTGACGGCAGCGGTTGCTGCTGTCACCACCATGAACCGTCTCACACCCAGTCCCCCCCTTCTCCAGCGGCGGTTCTCGATCCGTACAACGGGAACGGGGCCGCTCGAACGATCGAGAACCGCCCGCCAGCCCTGACCGTACTTGTCGTGAGATGACACATCGCCGTGGCCTGAGATTTAGCGGGGGGAGGGCAGGCCCTCCCCCCGGCCCCCTCCCACGACGCGGTCCGAGTCGGTGGACATCACCGCGATGTGGGCGCACGCTTGGCTGATGGCTGCGGTGGTGAACATCAACGACGTGCTTGATGGCCACGTCGGGCTGGTGGTCGATTGCGTGGATCGCCTGTATCTGAACGGGTACGTGCCGTCGTTGCAGACGCCCGGCCAGGTGGCTTGGTTCTTGCACGATCATCTCGGGTTCATGCTGCCGTCACCGGCGATCTTCGAGAAGATCGGCAACCGGTTTCGTGGGGCGGTCCGCCGCTTCGCCGAGGACAACGACATCCCGATCCTGGCGTTGAAGAAGCCGGACCGGACTCGATGGGATGACCGCAAGCTCGACCACGTCCAGCCGTATCTACGTGCCGCAAGGGACACGGGCCGGTTCGGTGTCGTCGCGATCGTCACCGGCCAGGAGTTTCAGTGGGTGTTCTCCGGCCGCACCTCGCGAGGTGACGGGTTCACGTTCTTCAAGGAGCAGCGCCGCGTCGGCGTCTACTACTTCTACGTGCTCGATCCGGACTTCGGGCCTGGGTTCATCAAAATCTGCACGTACTTCCCGTATCCAGCCAAGGTGTGGATGAACGGTCACGAGTGGGCCAAGGGTCAGGCCGACCACGCCGGGATCGGCTTCAGGTCGTTGGCCAATGGGTTCGCCTCCTGTGACCTGCCCGAGCAGCTCCAGGCGATCTGCGATCGTTTCGGTCCCGACGACGTGCAGGGGTTCTTCGACCGGTGGATCACGGCGATCCCGACCCCGTTCACCTCGGCAGACCGCGCTGCGGGCTTCTGGTGGGAGCTGTCGGTCCGTCAGGTCGAGGTGTCACGCACCCTGGTGTTCGATGATCCACGCCGTGCCCGCGGCTTCTTCGAAGCACTCGTCACCGACAATGTCGGCATCGGGCGCCCCCATGAGGTCGCCGCCGTGTTCAACCGGCGGGTCACGAAACGGACCCCAGGAATCTTCCGCACGCGCATCTTCGACCGCGGGACCGAGGTGCAGCTCGAGTTCCGCTACAAGCACAGCCGGGTCAAGCAGTACTTGAAGGAAGGGAGGGCCTTGCGCATCGAGACCGTCATCAACAAGCCATCCGACGTCGGGATCCGTGCCCGGCTCGAGCATCTCCCCGAGCTGGTCGTCAAGGGTCGCGAGGTCAACGATCGTCTGCTTACGATTGAACGTGCCGGTCAGGGCTGTGCCATCGGCTCTGCGCTCTTCGAGCGCATCCACCAGCCCTACATATGGGAGGGCCAACGAACCGGAGCCCTACGCTTCGGGGACCCACGCGCCATGGCCCTGACCGGCGCCCTGTGCTGTTTCGTTCACGTCCTCGCCGGCTTCACCAACCACAGCCTTCGCGAGCTCGTCGCCGGACTGCTCGGACGCGACTACAGCACCAGCCAGATGACCTACGACCTGCGCCGCCTCCGACTTCACGGACTCATCGAACGGATCCCCCACAGCCACCGCTACACGCTCACCGCCGACGGGACACGCGTCGCCATCTTCTACACCAAGGTCCACGGCCGCGTGCTCCGGCCCCTCGTCGCCGCTGGCGACCGACCGCCAGCACCCATAGAACTTCGTCGCGCCCTCGCCACGATCGACCGAACCATCAACACCTACGTCACAAACGCGCGCCTCGCAGCCGCTGCCTGAAACCTGCCGAGATGTTCAACAAGCCCGCGACAGAGAAGACCCCGCGACAGAGAAGACCTAGCAGAACAAGATCTCGTCACCCACGATCAGCCGCTTCGGGTCCGGTAGACCGGAGCCGCCGAGCGACCCGTCGGGCCGCCGATACTCGTGCACGAGGGCGACCTTGCGGAGCGAGCCGTCCCCGGTCATCGCGTAGTACCAGACCATCCGGCTCATGGTTCCGGGGGCCTGCTGGGCCTCCGGGCGTGCGGGATGCTCGCTTTCGAGTGCTGCGATCAGCTCGTTCGCGGCTAGTCGCTCCGCGTAGGCGCCGTCATTGAAGAGGCGTCGCAGCTCAGCCGGCGCTACTCTGCGCGTCGCACGGTGCGGAGACACGTGTCAACCGGTCTTACCTTGGAGGGATACCGTGATCGACGTGGCGGTAGATGACGAGATCCGTGAGCACCTCGCTGCGTGGCTGAAGGGCGCCGAGTCTTGGGACGACCTCGAGAGCTGGTTCGTCGGAGCCTCGTGGGACCACGACTCTGTCCTGATCCGGACGCTGAACGCCTTGCTCGCCGAGCAGGATCTGATGTCCGCCGAGGAGCTCACCGAACGCGTCCGCCGAGCTGTATCAACCGTGTGGCTGAGCGAGGCCCGCCTGCCGACAGCATCAGCGGCCACGGTGACGCTGATCCAACCGCCGGCCCAGGTCGGCGGCGACCAAATCATCAGGCGACACCTGGCACTCGCTGGTACATCACCCTGAGAGGAACCTGGGTAAGCGTCTCGCCGTTCAGGATCACGTACACCCAGTAGAGCCCCTCCATTGCGTCTAGCTGGACGGGAGCGATCAGCTGCACGCCGCGTTCCTCGCCCTCGAACGTCATGTCGATGTGTTGCGGCGGGAGGCGGACTCCACTGGGTTGCTCGATCACAAGCTCGATCGTGCTTCGACCTCGCGCGTCGCCCGACTTCAGCGAGACGACGAGCGTCGCATTGACCCGACCGCCCTCGGGCAGGTTCTCGGGTCCGACGCCCTGCGCCAGGATGGTGATCCGATCAAGAACGCGGATGAGCGAGATCACGCCCGAGCTTTCCTGCAGGACCTGCTCACAGAACGTGGCCAGCTGGACATGTGGTCCGGACATGGCGGATGACCATACGACACCACTGTTGAGCGCAACGCCCGACGGTCCCAGGGCGAGGGAGCTGCCAGAGGTGCCATCCTGGCGACCGGCGCGCTCTGGTGGGCGAAGGCAGCGCTAGCCGTCGCCGGAACGCCACACCTCCTCCGAGCACGCGCAGGCGTGCGTGCGCCGGCGCCAAGGCGGATCCATCAGACCCCTGCGAGCCGCTTCCACGCTCTGGCTCCGCGCCGACATCGAGGCGTGGGCGGCGAGCTTGACCAACTAGCCGATCTCGTACAGTTCCGGAAACGGCGGCGACAACGGCCGTCCCGCCGACCACAGCGGCACCGACCACCACGACCGTGGCACCCACGACGACACTCGACCCGATGGTCGCCGGGCAGCAGCTCTACTTCTTCATCTCGACCGCCTACAACCAGACGCTCGACCAAGCCGAAGCCAACGGTTGGCTCGTCAACGGCGCCGTGCCCACCAAGCATGCGATCGAGTACTGCCAGCTGATGGCGCCCGCCGAGGAGGCGTTCGCCTCCGCCGTCGCTGCGGGACCTTGGCCGGAGTCGGCCCAGGACGAGGCGGCCGCCTTGGCCCAAGCATCCGCCGCGGCTGCCGGCCAGGCGTACGCCTGCGCTGCTGCTTCGACCGGCTCGGCGGCGCTCGCGCACCTCACCGGTACGAGCGTCGACGACGCGGCGAGCGCCATGCGGTTGGCGCTGGGGCTGCCGATCAACCGGTCGTAGTTGTCACCAGAGACCGCGGCGAGGGATCGCCACGTCCGAGGCCGCCGACGCCGAATCCCACGGCCGAGTGGCCGTCTCGGAGCCCGGCCACGCTCGGCGGCCAACCTGCTCCGACATCGCCCGACGGCGGCGACACGACCTCACGGCGGTAGAAGCCACGGCCGTGACCGACCCGCGTCAGGTACGGGCCGCGGACGTCACGCTCGTTGGGCGTGTCAGAGGGACATCACCAAGCTTGTC
Organism: uncultured Acidimicrobiia bacterium; assembly: GCA_963841465.1. Classification (GTDB taxonomy): domain Bacteria; phylum Actinomycetota; class Acidimicrobiia; order Acidimicrobiales; family Ilumatobacteraceae; genus JALZMG01. The sequence goes on from CAWJCQ010000004.1 coordinate 572,413, forward strand.
ATCGCCGCTCGTCGTAGATCGCCTTCACCAAGATGCCGACCTGTTTGGCGAGCGCGTTGACCGCCTGGTTGATCGGGTCGGTGTCGACGCCTGCCTGCTCGAGGTGGGCGAGGGCGGCCCGGTACTGGTCGAGCGCGGCAGCGTAACCGACACCGTTCATCGCGGCCTTCCGGGCGAGCCATCGGCGGGCATAGTCATCGTCCACACGGGTCACCGGCCGTAGACGCACAGGTCCGTCTGCGAGGCGAGGCAGCGATAGCAGGCGCCGCAGCCGTCACCGTTGGCGGCACGGCGGGCCGCCTGCTCGTCGAACGCCTTGGCCGCGCTGTCACGGGCGTTGGCCTCGTCCCAGCGGGCGGCGCGGGCCGCCGCCTCGACGTGTACCGGGTCGGACGGGACGGCGCCGGCTTGCTCACGCCGCCACTGGGCGGCCATGGCGTCGGCGTGCAGCCGGTAGGCGGCTTCGACGCCGAGTCGTTCGATCAGCTCCGTGCTGACCCACGAGTCGGCGAGCACGGCCGCCTTGCGGCGATGCTCGGCGCCGTCGTCGACGCCGCGACCGCGCTGCAGCTCGCCGATCTCCTCGGCGACCGTGACCACCCTGGCGGCGCCGGCGGCAGCCACCGGCGGCCATGCGCCGGCGCCATGCTTGGCGGACAGCACCCTCGCCGCCGGGTTCATCGCGACCGGGGTCAGAGCGACGTGAAGCACGTCGAGATCGGTGAGCACACGTCCCATCCGCCCGTCGGCGAGTCGCAGAGCGCGCTCACCGCCCGGGCGAACCCTGTAGCCGATCGACATGGACAGGGCGCCGGCGAGCACCTTCTGACGGATGACCTGGCTGTCGGCGTCACCAGCGAACTCGGCTTCGATCCGCCAGCCGTGAGCGTCCTCGACGGCCGAGCGCACGATGCCGACGACGTCACGGGGATCGTTGGTGCCGTGGCCGCCCCCGATCGGGGAGGCGACGACCGGGATCGTCACGGCACCAGCGTTGAGCGCCACGGTCACCCGTGCGAACGCCCCCCGCTCAACGATGTCACCCTCACGGTCAGGGTCGCCACCGAACGTCGAGGCGTAGCCGGTGAACGAGCCGGTTCCCGGTCGGGCCTCGACGATCGTCATGTCAGCCGGCCACTGTCACCGCCGACGGGATTGCCGAACTCGTCCAGGTCACCGAACGCGTCGATGATGGGGTGACCGCCGATCTCGCCGCCGTCGAGCAGCCGGCGAGTGGCGGGCTCGACGATGTCACGCACGACGTCGACGACCGGGTGGGAGGTCGGCGGCGGCTCATTCGTCGTCATCGCTGGTTGTCCTCTCCTCGCACGGCTGCAGCACGGCGGTTGGCCGGCGCGCAGCTCGCGGACCGTGCCCATCTCACTCACGAGACCAAAGTGTACACATGTGTACGCGGCGGAGTCCGGCCGTTCGTGCCGAACCCGAGCCGTCCATCTCGCCGACCTTCGTCTACCGTGCCCGGCTCTAGGCGACGGGCTGAGGGCGCTCCGCGTCACCCCGCCCGCCGAAAACCCGGGCAGAGGGCGAGGCCGGCAGGCACATGGTCAGGGGGATGACGTCGCCGCAGCGGCGACCTACCCCCCCGGGGTGTCGAGGTCGCTCGCTGGCTCAGTGACTCGCTGGCTCAGTGGCTTGCGCGGTCAGTGTGTGAGCGTGCGTGCTGCTTGTGATTGGGCGGCGGTGTGGTGGCAGGTGGATGCCTTCGTCGTCGAGCGCGGTCACGAGCAGGTCGAGCAGCCGGTCAGCGGTGCGGTCAGCATCACGGCTGGTGACAGATCTCGGGCCGTTCGCCCGAGATGTCTTCTTCTATGTGTTCTGGTTCATTTAGGAAGGTCATCGCTACTCATGTTCTGAACATCTCGGGCGAACTGGGCCAGTCGGCTGCGGCCCCGCTCGTGAGCGAGTACCACCACGGCGCGTTGTCGTGCGTCTCCCGTTTCTCGCGCTCCACCAGGCCGAGCAGGACGAGGTCCTCGAGCGTGCGGTCGCTCGTCTTGCGGGGGATGCCGGTCGCCGTCATCAGGTCGCCCGAGCGGGCCGGCTGATGGTCACGCACCGCCTGAAGGACCTGGCGTCGGATCTCCGGCATGCAGTCCCAGCCGACCTTGACGACGATGCGCCAGACGGCGTCGTCGGTGGCGCCGATGGCCTGGAGCCCGGCGACGAAGGTGCCGAGGGCACCGACGAGGCGGCCGGGTGCTTCGGCGGTCGGCATGATCGTGACGTCGCGGGTGTAGCCGTCACGTTCGACGGCGGTGCGGGCCTTGACGACGAAGTGGGAGAGGTCGACGAGCTGGTCGATTTCAGTGTCGGTGAGGGTACGGGGCGTTGCTTGCCGGTCGACGCGGTTGAGCACGACGCGCACGGCGTCGACGAGTTCGGCGCGCATCTGGCGTTCACGGCCGCGGTTGGCGAGTCGTCGCCGGGCCTGGCTCTTGGGGTCGTCGACGTGGAGGCGGTAGAAGGCGAATCGCTCACCGAGTGCACCCATCACGGCGTGCTCGACGTCGATGTGCGGGGTGACGGCGCCGACGAAGCCGGCCTTGCCCTTCCACTCGAGCTTGCGGCCGCCGTCTGAGCCGATGTGGCGGGTCCATGACCCGTCGTACACCTCGCGCAGCGCCGAGAGGGTGGCGGCGCGGGCGTCGCGGTTCATCGACAGGACACCAGAGAAGTCCTTGCTGCAGATGATCCCGAAGTCGCCGACGGCGCGCAGCAGCCCACCCTTGGCGTCCTTGGCGGCCTCTTTGCGGGGGGTGCCGGACAGCATGCCGGCCTCGGTGAGCGTGGCGGCAGCGTGCACGTACGGGAGGGCGTCGAGCGGGTTGATGACTTCGGTCTTGCCGGAGCCGGGTGAGCCGACGAGCAGCAGCCAGAACGGGTCCCCGGGGAGCAGGTTGGCGGCGACCGCGCCGAGCGTGGCGAGCACGACGTCGTCGTCGGGAAGGTGCAGCCAGCGCCGGTAGGTGGCGACGCACTCGGCGAGCGCCTGGTCCATCGGCTTGGCGTCGCGCAGCGCGGCCGAGTCAGGTCCGACGTCGAGCCCGGCGAACGGGTCCTCTTCGTCGAGAACGCGGTCGCCGTTTCCTGACGGTGGGCCGCCGTGCGTGCGGTCCCACACGAGCCGGTCGGCCTCGCTGAGCTGGTCGCGCCTCACGGCCGTGCCTTCCGGGCCCGGTATGCCTTCTGGCGGCAGGCGGCCGAGCAGTAGCGGCTGTCGGCGCGGGACGGGCGGAATCGCTCGTCGCACTCGCCACAGATGATCCTCGGGCGGTACTGGCGCCGCTCGGCCCGGCGTGTTCGCCGCTTGGCGTTGTCGGCGTCGAGCCGCTCGCGCCGCTTGGCGTCCCACCGCTCCCGGCAGGCGTCGCAGTAGTAGATCGCCGCCAGCCCGCGACACGCGCCGCAGGGGTAGCTCGGCGTGACGGGTGTAGAGCGTGCGAACGTTTGAACAGCCGCCGAGGCGTCACGCTTCGGTGGTGGTGGCTTAACGTATCGCTTGAGGTCAGTCAGCCGAGCGGTGACGTCGTGCGCCAGCTCTTGCCGTTCGGGCGGGTGTTGGTCGGGATGAGTGAGGGCGAGCACGTCGCGCAGCAGCTCGGTGTCAAGCTCGCACTCCGTGGCGTAGCCCGCGCTCCCGAACCCGCTCAGCAACCAGCGGACCATTTCGTCGTCCCGCTTGCGCCTCGTCTCGGCCGCGGTCCGTAGGTCGAGCCCGCACTCCATGCAGACCTCGGGCCCGCCGCCCTCGCCGTGCAACTTCACGAGGATGCGGTCACGCTTGCATCGAGGGCGCTCGCGGGCCAACGCGTCGATGCGCACGTCGCTGAGGCTCACGCTACAACCTCGCCCGACACGGGGTGCAGCCCGACGCGCAGCATCTCCGTCCACGAGCAGGCGCCGCACGCCGCCACGACGTCGACAGCGCGGAGCAGCTCGAATCCCAGCCACGTGCGGCGGACCGGCGGGACTTCGCTGTTCGGCCAGCCGATGCGGGCGTGGGTGCGGATGCAACGATCACACGAGCACGTCATGGTCGCCGTCCGAGTGCGCGGGAGACGGCGCCGATCCAACGTGCGGCGATGACGTGTCCGCCGAGGGCGGTGGCGATGTCATCGGCGGCTTCGTCGGGGTTGCGGGCGACGAGGAACGCCGACGTCGGACTAGGCTGCAGGTTAGTGCTTTGACCGGAGCCCGGGGAGCCCACCCCCGGGCTTCGTCGCGTTTGCGGCCTCATGCGGCGCCTCGGGTTGGTGCATCGGCGACGGTCGCCCGCCCGCGGATGATCGCGGCGACGTCCCGCAGGACGGTTTCGTCGGTAACGAAGCGGGGCCGGTGCTGTGCGAGCGCCTGGTGTGCGAGCGCCTCGGCGTCCACCTCGAGGTCACGCTGCGTCATCGTCGACACCGATCAGAGCGAGGACTTCGCGCCGGTTCAGGCGGGTCGAGCGGCCAATCTTGTATCGACGCAGCTCGCCGCGGTTGATCAACGCGTGCACGGTTTGGCGGCTTACCCGCAACGTCTCCGCGGTCTCGTCGATTGTCAATACTGCGGGGGCAGGGACAGGGAGCATCAGCCCTCCTTGGGAGGAGTCAGATGCTCGGCCGGGCCCTCCTGTTCAGGTCGGGCCTGCCCCGGTTCGACGAGCGGTCATGAACGGCAGCTAGATGCTCAACTTACAGCGGCGAAGTCTGGGCGACAAGGACGTAGATTGTTTGTTCGTGACTGATCGCGATTCGGAACGTCGGCGAAAGATGGACGCCGTGGTCGCGTACCTGCGCACGCCAGCCGGCGTGGAGGCGGCGAGGCGGGCGGCGGCGGACGCCGATGCAAACCGGCGGCGTCGGCAACTGCTGGCCACGAACAGACGCGCCGACGGTCGGTCGTGGACCTTGGACATGTCGACCGGCGAGTTCGTGAGCGGCACGGGGCGCCGCGTGCAGAGTCGCGAGTCGATCCCCCGCCCGCGCAAGCGGACGCGCTCCCGAGCCCGTCAGGCTTTCCAGTCGAGATCGACCCGGTCGCGGATCGGGACCGACTTCGACCGGCCGACAGGGCGCACGACGACGCGGCCGATCACGGATCGGAGCACGGCCTGGCGCTGGTCGACGGTGAGCGCCGGCCACGCGGCCCGCAGCGACGGCCCGAGCGCCGGCATGGGGGATGCTGGCGCGATCGCCGCACGAGCCGCCGTGAGACGCTGCTGCAGCGGCTCGCGGGCGGCGAGCCACTCGGCGAGCGAGATGACGCCGCGACCCCGGAGGTCGGCAAGCTCGGCCATCTCGGCCTCCACCTGCTCCAGGTCGGCCGGCGAGGCTGTCGGGTCGGGCTCGGGCAGCTTGGCGTCGTCGAAGCGCAGCAGGACCGCCTCGACGATGGCGGCCTCGAGTCGGTCGCCGTCGATCTGGACGGAGACGGCGCTGCCGGACGGCGTGGCGTAGTGGCGGGCGCGCCCCTGAGCGATGCGGCCGTTGACGTGGTCGCCGGCCTCTGTTCGCACCAGCCCGGACAGCAAATACGGCCCGCCTGACCGGTGCTTGCGGCGGTTCGGGACGGCGAGCACGGCGCGCAGCCGCTCCCACGTCTGCCGGTCGAGGATCGGCGTCCACTCGGCCGGCCCGGCGATCTCGCGCCGATGGACCCGCAGCCCGGCGACGGCCGGACTGACGAGGATGTTGCGCAGCGTCGAATGGTGCCACGGCTTGCCCTGGCGGGTCGGTACGCCGAGCTGGTCGAGCTCCCTCGCAGCGCGCAGCAGCGACCAGCCTTCGAGGATGCGGCCGGCGGCGTGACGTACCCACCGGGCCTCGGGCTCGTAGACCGTGTACCCGGCCCCGTAGCCGTACGGGGCGCGCCCGCCGGGTGGCTTCCCGGCGCGGGCGAGGTCGTCGCTCTTGGCTCGGAGGCGTTCGCTCATGCGGCCGGCTTCACCCTGGGCGACGCTGGACAGGATGCGGGCGACCATCTGGCCCGACGCGGTGTGGAGGTCCAACTCGCCGGCGGCCACGGTGAGCACCTCCGCACCAGTGCGCTCGATCAGCGCCACGAGCGCCTCCAGCTCGACGGCCCTGCGGTACAAGCGGTCGACGTGGTAGACGATGACGGCGTGCACCCGGCCGGCCTCGACGGCTTCGAGCAGGGCGGTCAGGCCCGGGCGACGCTTCCCGTTGTAGGCGGAGATGTCATTGTCGGTGAACACCTCGACCACTTCGAGGTCGCGCTCTGCGGCGAGCTGGCGGCAGAGACGCTCCTGGCGGGCGACGCCCAGCGCGGTGCCCGCATCATCCTTCGAGATCCTGCAGTAGATGCCGGCGGCGGTCACGCACCCGATACTAGACGCTTGACCACACTTCTGTCATGATGTCTTCGGGGATGTCGAAGTTGGCGTAGACGTCCTGGACGTCGTCGTTGTCCTCGATCAGCTCGACCACCCGCAGCACCTTCTTCGCCTCCTCGACGGTGGTGATCGGCACGAGGTTGTCCGACACCATGGGCGAGTCTGCCGACTCGACCGTGAAGCCGGCGGCTTCGAGGGCGTCGCGCACGTCGAACGTCCGGTGCGGGTCGGTGGTCACGCGCCAGATGCCGCCGTCGTCGGCGACGTCGTCGGCACCGGCGTCGAGGGCCGCTTCCATGAGGGCGTCCTCGGAGGCACTCCCGTCGACCATCACGACGCCGCGGCGGGCGAACTGCCAGCTCACGGCCCCGGGCTCGGCGAGCGAGCCGCCGTGACGGGTGAACACGCCCCGTATCTCGGAGCCGGTGCGGTTGCGGTTGTCGGTGAGCACGTCGATCAGCACCGCCACCCCGCCCGGCGCGTAGGCCTCGTACATGATCGATTCGTAGGTGCCGGTGTCGCCCTCGCCGGTGCCCCGCTTGATCGCCCGGTCGATGGCGTCGTTGGTCATCTGCGCCGCCTTGGCCTTCTGCACCGCCGTGCGCAGCGTCGGGTTGGCCTCCGGGTCGCCGCCGCCGGCGCGCGCCGCCACCTCGAGCTGGCGGGCGAGCTTGTTGAACAGCTTGCCCCGCGCCTTGTCGACGGCACCCTTCTTGTGCTTGATCGTGGCCCACTTGGAGTGGCCGGACATCTCAGGACCCCCTTTGATCCACGAGCTCCACGAACGCCGCGTGGAGCCGGTTGTCGGCGGTGAGCTCGGGGTGGAACGCGGTCGCCACGATGCGGCCCTGGCGCACGAACACGGCGTCATCTTGGTGCGTGGCGAGAACCTCGACGGCCGGTCCGACTGATTCGACCCGCGGGGCGCGGATGAACACCCCATGGAACGGTGCGTCGAGGCCAGCGACGTCGAGGTCGGTCTCGAAGCTGTCGAGCTGGCGCCCGTAGCCGTTGCGCTGGACGGTGATGTCGAGGGCGCCGAAGCTGCGCTGATCGAGACGCCCGTCGTGGATGTCGGTGGCCAGCAGGATCATCCCGGCGCACGTCCCGAACACCGCCATGCCGTCGGAGATGCGCGCCTTCAGCTCGTCGAACAGCCCGCCCGAGGTGAGCAGGTTCGACATCGTCGTCGACTCCCCGCCCGGCATGACGAGCGCATCGACGCCGTCCAGCTGCGCCGGCGTGCGAACCTCGGGCGCGTCGACGCCGAGAGACGTCAGCCGCTCAACGTGGGCCCGGAACGCACCCTGCAGGCCGAGCACGCCGACGCGCACCTGGGGGCTCCGCGGTCACCATCCACGCTCCGCGAGGTGGACGTCGAGCTCGTCCATGCCGATGCCCGTCATCGGCGTCCCGAGGCCGCGGCTGACCTTGGCCAGGATCGCCGGCTCTTGGAAGTGGGTGGTCGCCTCGACGATCGCCTTGGCCCGCGGCGCCGGGTCCTCGCTCTTGAAGATGCCCGAGCCGACGAACACGGCCTCGGCGCCGAGCTGCATCGCCAGCGCGGCGTCGGCCGGCGTGGCGATCCCGCCGGCGCAGAACATCGGCACCGGCAGCCACCCGGTCTCGGCGACTTCCTGGACGAGCGGCAGCGGTGCCTGCAGGCGCTTGGCCCAGTCGAACAGCTCGGCGGAATCGGCCTGGGTGAGCTTGCGGATGTCGCCGACGATCGAGCGCAGGTGGCGCACCGCCTCGACGATGTTGCCGGTGCCGGCCTCGCCCTTGGAGCGGATCATCGCCGCCCCCTCGGAGATCCGCCGCAGCGCCTCGCCGAGGTTGGTGGCCCCGCACACGAACGGCACGTCGAAGGCCCATTTGTCGATGTGATGGGCCTCGTCCGCCGGCGTCAGCACCTCGCTCTCGTCGACGAAGTCGACCGCCAGCGCCTGCAGGATCTGGGCCTCCACGAAGTGCCCGATGCGAGCCTTGGCCATCACCGGGATCGACACCGCGGCCTGGATCGTCTCGATCATCTCCGGGGCGCTCATCCGGGCAACCCCGCCGTCACGACGGATGTCGGCGGGCACCCGCTCCAGCGCCATGACCGCGCAGGCACCGGCGTCCTCGGCGACACGGGCGTGCTCGGGGGTGACGACGTCCATGATCACCCCGCCCTTGAGCATCTCGGCGAGGCCCCGTTTGACCGGGAAGGTCCCGGTGGCGCGCGTCTCAGGCGAACTCATGGGTCCAGGATAGAGGCGAGGTGTCGGCGCTACCCCCAGGTTGTGCCGTGATCGGTGATGTCGCCGAGCTCGACGAACGTGCGCCCGGGCGCCATCTTGATCGGCGTGCCGTCGGCGGCGGTGAGGGTGAAGCCCTCGGTGCGGTCGTTACGGGTCCATGTGCCGGTCTGCACGGTGCCGCCGGAGAACACGTACACGTCACCGCTGCCGACCGAGACGCCCTCTGGGCTGTACTTGTCCCATGGCGTCACGCGGTACTCGAGCACGAGCACGACGACGTTGTTCGCGGACACCGGGCTGCCGTCGGCCAGGGTGTGGGGCCGGCCGTTCTGGCTGCGTACGTAGGTGCCGCTGGCCGGATCCCAGTCCCAGCGAACGCTGTTGACGCCGATCTGCGCCGTCATGTACGAGGCTGGCGACCCGGTCACCGGCGCGCCGGGGTCGACGTACTGGAAGATCGGGATCGGGCGCCCGGCCTCCGGCGGGGTCTGCGCCCACAGCGCGTCGGTGGTGTTCCAGAAGTTGTGCGGCGTCCCGCAGTTGTTGGCCCGGTAGTAGCCGGCGCCGTGGTTCTGGGCGGAGAGATCGATGATGTCGGAGCTGTGGATGTAGTTGACGACGCCGGCGTTGCCGCCGCTCCACGCCATCAGCGGGCGCTGGAACGCCCCGAACAGGTCGACGTCCTGGCTGCGCCCGCTGCGCACGGGGCCGACCGGGTTGGCCGCCTGTGAGTGGTAGATCGCGGCGAACCGGGTCAGACGGCCTTCGACGATTTCCTCGAACACGATGTCGGCGAGGTTGAGGCCCTGCTGAGTGCGGTGGGCGCAGTCGACGTTGTCGATCTTCACCGCCAGCGCCGGGCGGTCGGGCACGGCCTCACCTGCCGCCAGTGGGGCGCCGGTGAGCGGCATCCGGGCGACCGGTGCCGTCGTGGTCGGTGCGGGTGTCGTCGGTGGCAGCGTCGTGGTCGTCGTCGTGCTCGTCGTCGAGGTGGTCGTCGGCTCCCTGGTGGCCGGCTCGGTGGTGCTCGGCGCTGTGGTCGTCGCCGCCTCGCCACCGCCACTGCACGCGGTCACCGCCACGATCCCGGCCGCCAGCAGCAGCGCGGGGAGACGGCGGGCGCGATGGGATGGCAGACGATCGGGGTTGGGGGTCATGTCAGAGCTCTCTCAGCAGGCTGATCCGCTCCTCGAGCGGTGGGTGCGTGTCGAACAACTTGTGGAACGACCCCAGCCGTCCCTCGTCTCCGACGCCACTCATGGGCTGTTCGATCCACAAGTGTGCCGTAGCGGTGGACGCGGAGTGGGTCACCGTGGTGTCGTCACGCAACTTTTCCAGGGCCGAGATCAGACCTGGTGGATACCTCGTGAGCTGGCACGCGCTGACGTCGGCCAGTGTCTCGCGGCGGCGGGAGATCGTCGCCTGCATGATCTTGGCGATGATCGGGCCGAGGATCAGCAGCACGAAGCCGACGATGATCAGTGGGTTGAACCCGTCGCCGCGGTCGCCCTCGCGGCGCACGCGGCCGCCGTTCCACCACATCATGCGGATGGCGATGTCGGTGAGCAGGGCGATCGCCCCGACCATCGTGACGGCGAGGGTTGACACGAGGATGTCGTAGTTCTTGATGTGCGAGAGCTCGTGGGCGAGCACGCCTTCGAGCTCGACCCGGTTCATCTTCTCCAGCAGACCGGTGGTGACCGCGATCGCGGCATGCTGCGGGTTGCGGCCGGTGGCGAAAGCGTTGGGCGCCGAATCGTCGACGACGTAGACACGCGGCTTGGGCAGGCCGCTGGCGATGCACAGGCCCTCGACGAGGTTGTGCAGGCGCTTGTAGGTCTCGGGGTCGGCGGGCTGGGCGCGGCTGACGGCGAGGGCGACGGCGTCGGACTTCCAGTAGCTGAGGAAGGCCAGGCCGGCCGACACGACGAGCGCGACCACGATGCCCCACGGGCCGAAGCCGACGAGGTACCCGACGGCGACGCCGATGAGGGCGACGATCAGCACGAAGCCGGCGACGAGCAACGCCGAGCGGCGCTTGTTGGCGCGGACGAGCTCGAACATCAGGCGCGCTCGTCCACGGGAGTGCCGGCACAGCGGTCCATCGGCGGGTCAGAACTCGACGGTCGGCACGGTGCGGGCGGCCTCGTCGGCCTCGAAGTACTCCCGCTTCTCGAGCTTCATCTGCCCGGCGAAGATCGAGCCGGGGAACTGCTCGATCCGGTTGTTGAAGTCGAGCACCGCGTCGTTGTAGAACTGCCGGGCGTAGGCCACCCGGCCCTCGGTGGCGGTCAGCTCCTCCTGCAGGGCGAGGAAGTTCTGGTTGGCCTTGAGGTCGGGGTAGGCCTCGCCGAGGGCGAACACCTGGCGCAGCGCACCGGTGAGCTGGGTGTCGGCGTTGGCCTGGGCGTTCGGGGTGTTCGGGGCGGCGATCGCCGAGTTGCGCGCCCGGATGACGGCGTCGAGGGTCTCCTTCTCGTGGGCGGCGTAACCCTTGACGGTCTCGACGAGGTTGGGGATGAGGTCGATGCGGCGCTTCAGCTGGACGTCGATCTGCGACCAGGCGTTCTCGATCTGGTTGCGCCGGCGGATGAGGCCGTTGCGCACGGAGATCGCGTAGACGACGAGGAGCACCACCAGGATCAGGATGATGATCAGCACGATGGCCATGGCTGGGAGTGTACGGGCGGGCGGCCGCGCGTCGGGGTGATGGACGCCGTGACCTTCGCGAGAACCGACTCAGCGGGCGAGCCATTTGGTCGGTACGCAGGACTGCCGGCTGCGGCGGCTCGTCCTCTGAGCCGCTCGTCGCTTCGCTCCTCGCGGCTCGTCCTCTGAGCCGCTCGTCGCTTCGCTCCTCGCACCGTAACGCTTCGAGAGCGAGCGCCTGTCGGCGCTCGCTCTTTAGCCGATCGTCCGCCAGCGGCGGCGGACCCACCGGCGCCGGGGCGGCTCGGCGAGAGCGACGAGCTCACGGTAAATGCGGACGTACTCGGCGGCGAGGGTGGCCATCGCGAAATCGGCGGCGCGGCGGGCGCCGTTGGCCCGCAGGGCGTCGGCGAGCGCGGCGTCCCCGAGCGTGGCACGCAGGCCGGCGGCGAGGGCGTCGACGTCCCCGGGCCGAACGAGCAGGGCGTCGACGCCGTCGGTGGCGACGTTGCGGTAACCGTCGAGACCGCTGGCCACGACCGCCGTCCCGGCCGCCATCGCCTCGATCAGCACGACCCCGAACGACTCGCCGTGCAACGACGGGGCGCAGAACACCTCCGCCCCGCGCAGCCGGGCGAACTTCTCGGCGTCGCTGATCCGGCCAAGCCAGTTGATCCGCCCGTCGAAGCCGTACTCGGCGCGCAGGCGAGCGGTGTCCGGCCCGTCGCTGGCGATCCACAGTCGCGCGTCCAGGCCCAGCGACTGGAACGCTTCGAGCAGCACCGCCAACCCCTTGCGCTCCTCGTGGCGGCCGCAGAAGAAGATCGTCGGGTGCGTGGTCGGCGTCGGCACGGTCGAGGCGATCTCGTCGACCTCGACCCCGTTGGAGAGGACGTCGTACTCCCCAGGGATGGAGGACTGGACCAGCTCGAGTGCGTCCTTGGACACGACGACCTTGCGGTCGATGCGCTCGGCCACCCAGCGCAGGAACCAGCCGAAGACCTGGTAGCTCGACGACCGGCCGGCGGCGTGGAAGGTCCCGACGACCGGCGCCGGGTGCATCAGCACCGACGTCATCGGCGGTCCGGGCGCCAGCGGCTCGTGGACGTGGACGACGTCGAAGGACTCGTCGTTGAGCGCCCGGATCGTGCGCAAGGCGGCCGACGCGTCCGGCGCCAGCGGGGCGATCGACCCGTTCGCCGCGGTTGGCAGGCTGTTGCCGAGCGGGGTGACGAACGATTCCGGCGGCGGCCCGTCGCACGGCCCGAGCACGCGCGCCTCGTGCCCCTGGCGTCGCAGCTCACGGGCGAGGCCGAGCACCTGGGCCTGCACGCCGCCCGGAAGCGACAGGCTGTACGGGCAGATCAGCCCGACCCGCAGCGAGCGGCCGGCGACGGGCGGTGTCACCGGGCCAACGGTAGCTGTCGGAGCCCGCCCCGGTCGGGAGCCCATCGCCGCGAACGGTGAGTCGTGAGGGCGGAACTCCGCCGTTTCAGCTCACAGTTCGCAAGGCGGCGGGACCATGATGCGGGTCATGCACCGCACGCACATCGGGCTCCAGATCCCCTATTTCACCTACGAGCGCGTGGCGCCGGCCCAGCTGTTCGAGCGAGTGGCCGCGCAGGCTGTGACGGCCGAGCGGTGCGGGTTCGACACCCTGTTCGTGATGGACCACTTCTACCAGCTGCCGATGATGGGCCCTCCGGAGCTGGAGATGTTCGAGGCCTACACGCTGCTCGCCGGCCTCGCCGCGCGCACCGATCGGATCCGCCTCGGCACGCTCGTCACCGGTGTGACCTACCGCCACCCGTCCCACCTTGCCAAGGCCGTCACCGCTCTCGACGTGGTCTCGGCTGGCCGTGCGCTGCTCGGCATCGGCGCGGCGTGGTACGAGCTGGAGCACCGCTCGCTCGGCTTCGACTTCCCGCCGATCACCGTGCGCTACGAGCTGCTCGTCGACGCCCTCGAGATCTGCCGGGGGATGTTCACCCAGCCGTCGACGACCTACGCCGGCACCCACCACAGCGTCACCGACGCCCTCAACTCGCCGGCGCCGGTGAACGGCGAGATCCCGATCATGATCGGCGGGCAGGGCGAGCGCAAAACGTTCCGACTCGCCGCCCAGTACGCCCACGAGCTGAACACGACGTCGACGTTCGCCGACCTGCCGCGTAAGCTGGAGGCCCTGCAGGGTCACCTCGACGCGATCGGCCGGCCGCGTAGCGACATCACGGTGACGCCGCTGGCCACCCTCGTTGTCGCCGACAGCCACGACGGCGCCAAGGCCAAGCTCGACGGGCTGTTGCGCAGCCGCGGCACGGATCTCGACACCGTCCTCGCCGACCCGGCACTGTCGGCGATGGTGATGGGCCGGATGGTGTGGGGTGACCCCGACGAGGTCGTCGCCCGGGTCCAAGCGCTGATGGCCGGCGGCCTCGACGGCTTCGTGGTCAACCTCGTCGCCGATCCCGGCGACACCCAGGCGGTTGCGCTGGCTGGCGAGACGCTGGTCAAGGCGATCGGCTGAGCGATCGCGGTGCGGCGGCCCTTCCGCCAGGTCGACGTCTTCACCGACACGCCGTTCACCGGCAACCCCGTCGCCGTCGTGCTCGACGCGGTGGGACTCGACGACGCCGAACTGGCGCGCATCGCCAACTGGACCAACTTGTCGGAGACGACGTTCGTGCTCCCGCCGACTCAGGAGGGCGCCGACTACCGGGTGCGCATCTTCACGACGTCACGGGAGTTGCCCTTTGCCGGCCACCCGACGCTCGGCACATGCCATGCCTGGCTGGAGGCCGGCGGGTCACCCGCGAATGACGATGTCGTGGTCCAGGAGTGTCCGGCCGGGCTGGTGCGGGTCAGGCGTGCCGACGGCCGTCTGTCGTTCGCCGCCCCTCCCCTCGTGCGATCCGGCCCGGCCGACGCCGTGCACGCCGATGAACTGGCGGCCGCGGTCGGCGTCGACCGCAGCCGGGTCGTGGCCGCCGAATGGGTCGACAACGGACCGGGCTGGGTGGCGCTGCTGATCGACGACGTCGAGGCAGTGCTCGCCGCCCGGCCCCGGTTCATCGATCACGACGTCGGGCTCGCGGCGCTGCACGCTCCGGAGTCGGCCTACGACCTCGAGGTGCGCGCGTTCGTCCCCGCCGACGGGGCGATGACGGAGGATCCGGTGACCGGGAGTCTCAACGCGTCGCTCGCCCAGTGGCTGCTCGGCAGCGGTCGGATCACCGCTCCCTACGTCGCCCGCCAGGGCACGGTGCTCGGCCGGTCCGGTCGGGTCCACGTGTCCACCGACGAGGACGGCGCGGTCTGGGTCGGTGGCGGCACGCTCACGTGCATCGAGGGCACGCTGGACGCCTGACCGCTCAGCGCCCGTACCCCGGGTCGCTGGGCCAGTTCGGTTGGAACATGTGCCACTGGTCCGGTGCCCGGCGGATCAGGTACTCGAGCTCGAAGGCGAGGTCCTGGGTGATGCGGGCGACGTCGTCGCGCAACGATCCCTGACGAGTGGCGTCGATCGGCGGCCGGACCACCGAGTAGTGGCCGTTCACCTGGCGGGTGAAGTAGGAACCGGCCGGGATGAGCGGGGAGCCGGCGCGCAGGGCGAGAGTGGCCGGTCCCGCGGGCAGCGTCGTGCGCTCGCCGAAGAACTCGACGAGGACGCCCCCGCCGCCGAGATCGCGGTCGCAGAGCAGGCACACGATGTGGTTCTCGCGCAACGCGCGCAGCACCGCCCCGGTGGCCGAGGGCCCGAGCGGCACGACGGTCAAGCCCAGCTCCTCACGCAGCTCGACGAACCATTGGAACAGCTCGGGAGGATCGAGTCGCTCGGCGACGACCGTGACGCGGTAGCCCCGATCGGCGAGCCAGCGCCCCGCCCACTCCCATCCGCCGAGGTGGGGCAGGGCGAGGATCGCGCCGGTCCCGGCGCGGATCGCATCGGCGATGTGCGAGAACCCGGTGACACGGTGACCAGCGGCCACCGTGCGCGCCGACAGCCACGGCAGGCGCAGGCTCTCGATCCAGTACCGGGTGTACGAGTCGAACGCGCCCTGCACGGCTTGGCGGATCCGGACGTTGGACCAGGTCGGGTTGACCCGGCGCATGTGCCGCTCGACCGTCGCCCGCCGTTCGACGCTGGCGAAGGCGGCGCCGAACCCGATCGGCGCGGCGAGGCCCTCGGCGAGGACGCCCGGCATGTACCGCGCCAGCGCCGCGCCGGTGCGGATCCCACCCACGGTGAGGGCGTCGGTCCAGCGCCGGGACGGGCTGCGACGCCGCGGTGCGGGCACCATCAAGGACGGCGCCGCGGCACGCGGGTGCGGCGGCGGGCGGCCCTGGCGACGCGCCGGCTCTGGCGGCGCGACCGGCGCAGCTCGATGCGCGCCGCGGTCACCGGTGCCACCTCGGCTTGCCGCCACACCTTCGCGAACCGCTGACCAGCGGTCACCGCGGTGAGTGCCAGCATCACCCACATCACGGGGATCAGCAGCGGCTCGAACAGCAGCCCGAGGCACAGCAGCACCACCCGCTCGGCGCGCTCCATGAGGCCACCCTTGGCGTCGAGGCCGAGCGACTCGGCCTTGGCCCGCTGGTAGGAGATCAGCGACGACAGCGCCATCACCGCGAACGGCAGCAGGGCCCAGTGACCGCCGTGCTCGCTGGCCAGGTACCACGCCACGCCACCGAGCAGCAGGGCGTCGGTGATCCGGTCGACGGTGGAGTCGAAGAACGCACCGCGCTGGCTGGCCGCGCCCGAGGCCTTGGCTAGCGCACCGTCGAGCAGATCGGGCAGCGCCGCGAGCACCACCAGCAGCAGCCCGAGCGGGAGCAGCCCGGCGCCGATGGCCACGGCGGCGCCGGCGCCGAGCACGAGCCCGGCGACCGTCAGGTGGTCGGGTGTCAGCTTGGTGCGTCGCAAGCTGTCGCCGATCGGCTTGACGGCTTTGTCGATCGGGGCACGGAACCGACCGTCGAACACCGCGTGCAGGCTATCCCGCCGTCGTGCGCCGAGGCGTGAGCCTGCCATGCTCACCCGATGACCGAGCGAACCATCCAACACGGTCTTTGGCTCATCGGTGCGCCGACGGAGCCTCGATGCCGGGCCTCGTTCCCAGACCGGGCGGGGCACCGATGAGCCCGACGACCCCTGACGACCTCGCAGTCGCGTTCCGCTCCCTCGCCCGCCGCCAGCGGGAGGCGCTGGGCGACGCCAACCCCGCCGCCCACGCCGGTCTCATCGCCGAGCTGCGCGGCCACCTCGACGCCGCGGCGGCGGCGATGCACACGTCGCCCGACGCCGAGTCGCTGGCGCGCGCCATCGAGGACCGCCCCGCCGACATGTGGGACGACGCCACGCTCGCCACGCTGCGCCAGCACGCCCTCGAAGCCGGCGCCGTCCTGCGCAAGCTCAGCGCCGCCGCCGGTTCCGACTACGACGACGAGGACTAGTTGCTCGGGCTCGGCTCGCAGCAAGCTGCTCGCCTCACCTCCGAGCTCGCCGCCACTACGCCCCACGCTCGCCCACCATCATCCTCGGGCTCGGCTCGCAGCAAGCCGCCCGCCTCACCTCCGAGCTCGCCGCCACTACGCAGCGGCGCTCGCCCACCATCATCCTCGGGCTCGGCTCGCAGCAAGCCGCCCGCCTCACCTCCGAGCTCGCCGCCGCCACTACGCAGCGACGCTCGCCCACCATCATCCTCGGGCTCGGCTCGCAGCAAGCTGCTCGCCTCACCTCCGAGCTCGCCGCCGCCACTACGCAGCGACGCTCGCCCACCTGGCGGTTGTTACTCCACGCGGGCGATGGTGGCGGCCTCGCCGACGTCGGGATCCGTCGCCAGGAAGGCATCGACCATCTCCACCGCCGCCGCCTCCGAGGTGAGGCGCAGGCCCATCGCCAGCACGTTGGCGTCGTTCCACCGTCGCGCGCCGCGCGCGGTCTCGGCGTCGGTGCACAGCGCGGCGCGCACCCCGGCGACCTTGTTGGCGGCGATCGAGACGCCGGTGCCCGTCCAGCACCAGACGACGCCGCGGTCGGCGCGGCCCGATGCCACCGCCTCGCCGACGGCGTGCCCCACGTCGGGCCACGGCTCGCCGTGCTCGGCAGCCACCAGCTCATGGCCGGCGGCGACGAGGTGCTCCTCGATCGCCTCGGTCACCCGGGTGACCTCGTCGGTGCCCACCGCGATGCGCACGTCAGTCACGTCGCGCCGGGGGGCGCCGCCGACCAGCGCTCGGGGTTGTCCTCGACGAGGTGCTCGAGGACCTCGCCGTCGATCGCGTCGACGAGGACGAGACCGCGCCGCGCCGGCGGGTCCTCTGTCGAGTAGCAGAGCACGCGCCATGTCGGGCGGCTGCGCAGGCCCCGCCAGACCTGCTGCGCCGAGGCGTGGCCGATCGGGAACCCGACCGCTCGCTGCGCCTTGACGAGCGCCTCGCGCTCGTCGACGTGCATGCGCCAGCCGGACGTGAACGAGAACACGGCGACGATCGCGAGCAGGCCGGCCGCCCATAGCCAGCCTGCGTTGACGACGGGCGACGATTCGCGCCAGACGGTCCATACCGCGACACAGGCGGCGGCGATGATCAGGTAGATCAGGGCGGGGATGCGCCGTCGCGAGTTGTCGGGGAAGCGGTACGGACCGACGTAGCCGGCTGCGTCGAGATCGCTCGGGAGCTCGTCGCGGTGCTCCCGGTCGGTCGTCATCGTGGCCAGGCTACGGAGTGAGTCGGTAGACGCAGCGCACGCCGGTCCGCACCCGGCCGGCGAGCAGGCGACCGATCGCCGGGTCGGTGTCGGCAATGCGGTCGAGGGCTCGCCGGATCGCCTTGTGCACCGAGATCCTCGCC
The DNA here is from genome assembly GCA_963841465.1 of uncultured Acidimicrobiia bacterium. Taxonomy (GTDB): domain Bacteria; phylum Actinomycetota; class Acidimicrobiia; order Acidimicrobiales; family Ilumatobacteraceae; genus JALZMG01. Next base: position 590,518 of record CAWJCQ010000004.1, read on the forward strand.
CGCTCGGCGTCGTCGGCGAAGCAGCGGTCGCGCCCGCCGAGCCCCGTGGCCCGGGCCAGCTCCTCGAGCAGGAGGTCGAGCCGCAGGCGTGCCCGTGCCGCCCGCTCGCAGTCGGCGTGTCGCTCGGCGTCATCGATCTCCTCCTCGAGCCCCTCGATCGCCCGGCGGTAGCGCGCCCGGCTGTCGTCGTCGATGAGCTCCTGGCGCGACGATCGCTCCGCCAGCTGGTGACGGCTGGCCAGCTCGATCGCCTCGATCTCGCGGCCGGCGTGGTCGACGAGCTCGGCGAGGTAGCCCATGCCCACGCTGTGCGGCACGGACGCGGCGCGCCCGGCGGCCTCGACGTGCCACATCCGGCCGCTCTGTCGGCAGGTGACCTCGTCGCCGTCGGCGGCGGCAGCCTGCCAGCGGTCGGCGCGGGCGTCCATGCCGACGCGCCGAGCGTCGGCCACGGCGGCCTCGACGAGGTGGGTCACCCGAGCGACGTCGCATCGTGTCCCCCGGTGTCGCAGCGCATCGGCCAGCGCGGCCCGGTCGAGCGCGACGCACGGCAAGTGACCGAGGGCGAGATCGGCCCGCAGCGCCGCTTCGAGGTGTTCGACGGCCAGCTCGACGTCGCCGAGCGTGAGCGCGGCCAGCCCGAGCGGCCGATGGGTCGATCCGAAGCAGGCCACGCCGAGGCTGACGATCACCGGTCGATCGGCGTGCGGTGCGAGCAGCTCGTAGGCCTCGGCGCAGGCGGCCTCGTCACCGAGCGCATGGGCCGCCTCGACGACCCCGTGCAGCGTCGCCGACCACGCGCTCGACGCCGGGATCGCCGCCAACGGACCGATCGACGCCAGCGCCGCCGCCGCCGTCGTGAGGTCGCCGCCGGCCGCGGCGAGCGCGCCACGTGCAGCTTCGAACCCGACCGATCGTTCGGCCACGGTCGGCGAGCAGACGAGCTGGCCGAGCAGCTCGAGAACGTCTCCGCCGCGACCCTGCAGCCACCGCAGGCACACGAGCTGGGCGCCGAGGAATCCGAGGGCGTCGGCGTCGCCGACCTCGCAACCGAGCTGGTGGGCCCGCCCGGCGAGCTCCTCGGCCTCGGTCAGCCGGCCGGCCCGGATCGCCAGCATCACGTCGAGCAACGCCACCACGTAGCTCAGGGCGGCGCATGGATCGTCGTCGAGGTGGTGGCGCAGCTCGATCAACGAGCGTGGCGCCCGGCGGTCGCCGTCGAGGAACAGGTCGACGGTGCGCCACGCCAGGCCCATCAGTCCGTCGAGCCGGCGGCCGGTATGCGGGGCGACGGCAATCAGCTCGTCCGCGAGCGTCATCCGCTCGGCGGCGTAGGCGGGCCCGAGGAGACAATGGTGGGCGAGCGACAGCGCCTCGGCGAGCTCGATCGGCGTGCCGTGGCGCCGGGCGCAGGCCAACTCAGCTCGGATCCTGCGGTGATCGCCGGTGGCGTAGGCGTGCTCGGCGGCGAGGCGGATGCGCAACCGGCGGGCCCACGGCGAGGCCGGGCCGGCGGCGGCGAGCGCCCGCTCCTGGAGCGCCTGGACCTCAGCCCGCTCGAGCGTCGCCCGGTGCTCGTGAACCCACAGCCCGCCGAGCCCGAGGGCCGACGAGGCGATGCCGTCGGCGTCGTCGGCAGCATCGGCAGCATCGGCCAGCCGCGCCTCCTCCCAGAAGCGAGCACGCGCGTCGGCGAGCCGTCCTGCCTCCAACAGCTTCCACCCCATGGTCAGCCCATGGCCCTCCCGCACGCCGAACGTGAGCCCCCTCATCACTAAGAGATACGCCGGTGAACGGTGATCGGTTGTGACAACCGGTGGAACGGTGACGTCACGCCGAGCTGCCATGATCCACACCTCCTCGATCAGACGAGCGATCGTGATCGCCGGCGTCGCGACAATGGCCCTGGCGTCGGCGGAGCCGGTGGCCGCGGCCCGGGACGACCACTGCGCCGACCTCGCCCACCAGGCCCAGGTCGAGCTCGACATCGCCCACGGCTGGTGGGTGCTCGGCAACACGCTCAACGACCTCGGCCTCTACGACCAGGCCGACGACGCCTACGCCTACGCCGATTACTTCTTCGCCGCCTGGGACGTCCATTCGACCGACTCGGCGTGCTGAGTCGCGTCACACTTTGGTCGCGATCCGTCCTGGGAGTGAGCGAGAAACCGCGACCAAGACGATGGTGCCGGGCGCGCTAGGGCCAGGCCGCGCGCAGCTTCTCCGCGCTGTCGGGCAAGGCCTCCGGGAGCGTGCGGGTGTTGGCGGTGGCGGTCATGAAGTTGCTGTCGCCGGTCCATCGCGGCACGACATGCACATGGAGATGCTCGCTCACGCTCCCGCCGGCCGGGCGGCCCAAGTTGACCCCGACGTTCACGCCGTCGGGTCGGTAGGCGGCCTTGATCGCCCGCACCGCGTCGGCGACCGTTGCCCAGAGCTCGGTGAACTCCCCAGGCGCCAGGTCCTCCAGCTCGCCAACCTCGCGGTACGGCAGCACCAACGTGTGCCCGACGGAGTACGGGAAGGCGTTGAGGATGGCGAAGCAGTGCTCGCCGCGGTGGACGACGTGGGTGTCGACGTCGGGCAGCCCGGAGCGCAGGATGCGCGTGAACACGCTGCCGCGCCCGGACGCCACGTCGTCGGCGCCGACACCGCCGGCGGCGCCCCCGCTCGTGACGTATGCCGCGCGCCAGCCGTTCCAGAGCCGCTCGAGCACGGGACGCTCAGCCACGTAGGCCGGCGCTCGTGGCCTGCAACTCGTCGATCAACCGGGCGACGAACGCTTCGAGGTCGACCCCCCGCTCCGGACGATCGCTGCCGCGGGCGTTGACACCCACGGTGCCGGCGGCGATGTCCTCGTCGCCGACGACGAGGATGTACGGCAGCTTGTCGAGCTTGGCGGCGCGGATCCGCTTGCCGAGCTGCTCGCCGGCGCCGACGAGGTCGACGCGGCTGCCCGCGGAGCGGAGACGGTCGGCCACCTTCTCGGCGTACTCCCCGTGGGCCGCGGCGACCGGGAGCACCCGCACCTGCACGGGCGACAGCCACGTGGGCAGGTTCCCGGCGTAGTGCTCGAGCAGCACGCCGAAGAAGCGCTCGATCGAGCCGAAGAGGGCGCGGTGCAACATGATCGGCCGGTGCCGGGCGTTGTCGGCGCCGACGTACTCGAGCTCGAAGCGCTCTGGGTGGTTGAAGTCGTACTGGATCGTCGACAGCTGCCAGCTGCGGCCGATCGCGTCGCGCACGTCGATGTCGATCTTCGGCCCGTAGAAGGCGGCGTCGCCCTCCTTGGTCTCGTAGGCCAGCCCGTGGTGCTCGAGCGCGGCGCGCAGGGCGGCGGTGGCCTCGTCCCAGCCATCGTCGGTGCCGACGTACTTGTCCGGGTCCTTCGTCGACAGGTTGAACGTGAAGTCCTCGAAGCCGAACGCCCGCAGCACCGACAGCACGAAGTCGAGCAGCGAGGCGATCTCGTCGGCGGCCTGCTCGCGGGTGCAGAAGATGTGGGCGTCGTCCTGGGTGAAGCCGCGGATCCGCAGCAGACCGTGGAGCACGCCGGCGCGCTCGTAGCGGTAGACGTTGCCCAGCTCGAACAGCCGCAACGGCAGCTCGCGGTAGCTGCGCTGCCGGGAGCGGAAGATCAGGCAGTGCATCGGGCAGTTCATCGGCTTCAGGTAGTACGTGCCGTTGTCCATCTCCATCGGCGGGTACATGCCGTCGGCGTACCAGGAGAGGTGGCCGCTGGTCTCGAAGAGGTGGGCCTTGGAGAGGTGCGGGGTGAAGACGAACTCGTAGCCGCCGTCCTCGTGGCGCTGGCGGCTGTAGTCCTCCATCAGCTTGCGCACGATCGCGCCGTTCGGGTGCCACACGGCGAGGCCGCCGCCGAGCTCGCTCGGGAAGCTGATCAGGTCGAGCTCGGTGGCGAGGCGGCGGTGGTCGCGCTTCTCCGCCTCGGCGAGCTGGTGCAGGTGGGCCTGCAGCGCGGCCTCCGACTCCCACGCCGTGCCATAGATCCGCTGCAGCATCGGGCCCTTCTCGTTGCCCCGCCAGTAGGCTCCGGCGACCTTCTGCAGCTTGAAATGGCCGAGGCGACCGGTCGAGGGGACGTGGGGGCCCTTGCACAGGTCGACGAACTCGGGCGTGTTGCGGTACACGCTGATCGTGTCGCCGCCGGCCGCCTCACCGCTGTCGAGGGCGTCCGCGCCGTCGCCGGCGGCGCGCACGCGCTCGATGATCTCGACCTTGTAGGGCTGGTCGGCGAACAGCGCGAGGGCGTCGTCGGCGCTCACCTCGGACCGATTGAACGGCTGGTCGGCGGCGATGATCTCGCGCATCCGAGCGTCAATCGCCGCCAGGTCATCGTCGCTGAACGTGCGCCCGCCGGGCAGCTCGAAGTCGTAGTAGAAGCCGTGCTCGATCGCCGGGCCGATCGAGAACTTGGCGCCCGGGAAGAGCTGGGTGACGGCCTGGGCCATCACGTGGGCCGTGGAGTGGCGAAGCACGTGGCGCCCGGCGTCGGTGTCGTCGGTGATGATCGCGACCTGGGTCCGGTCGGGGAGCGGTCGGGCGAGGTCGACCTCGTCGCCGTCGACCGTGGCCGCGACGGCGGCTTTGGCCAGGCGCTTGCCGATCGACGACGCTACGTCACCCGCCGTGGTACCGGCGGCGTACTCGCGGGTCGAGCCGTCGGGGAGGGTGATCGTGAGCTCGTCGGCCATAGCGGCGCCCAGTGTACGGAGGGCCGTTCGCGGCGCATTCTGTCCTTCGATTGCGGCCCGATCGGGCCGGTTCTGAAGGACAGAACGGGGGTCAGCGCTCGCGGAGGAGCACCTCCTGGGCGACCGTCGCCACGAGCGCGCCGTCAAGCGTGCGCAGCGTGCCAAGCGCCAGGCCGCGGCCGCGGCCGGTGGCCACTGGCACCAGCTCGGACAGCACCCACTGGTTGGCGTCAACCGGGCGGTGGAACCACACGCTGTGGTCGAGCGACACCGACATCCGCCGGGCGTCGTCGGCGAGGTGGGCATGCGGCTCGCGGGCCGCCCGGGTCATACCGAAGTCGCTGAGGTACGCAAGCGCCTGGAGGTGCAGCAGCGGGTCCGGCGGCACCGCCGCGGTCGGGCGGAACCAGGCCCGGCGGGCGTGCGGCCGCGGGTCGTCGGCGCTGACCGCTACGTCGCGTGACTCGACGTACGGGTTGTCGTAGCGGCCGCGCGGCAGGCCGTCGGGGCCGGGCACGCCGGGCGTCGGCGGGGCCTGGTACTCGGGCCCGGGCTCGTCGGCGTGGAAGTCGGCCATCAGCGCGGCGACGACGCCGCGCGACTGGCCGGCGACGACGCGCCGGGTGGCGAAGCTGGCCCCGTCGCGCGTGCGCTCGACCTCGTAGCGGATGTCCTCGCCGCCGGACCCGGCGACGGCGAACGACAGATGCAGCGAGTGCGCCGGCTTGTCGTCGCCGACGGTGAGCTGGGCGGCGCGCAGAGACTGGGCGATCAGCAGCCCGCCGAAGACATGGCCGGGCGTCGGCGTCTCATGGGTCTGGAAGACGTCCGGGGCGACCTCGTCGAGGGCCAAGCGGGTGAGCAGGTTCGGGCGCCCGGTCACAAGCTGGCGAGGAAGTCGACCAGTGCCGCGGTGACCTCGGCGGGGCGCTCCTGCTGGGTCCAGTGCCCGCAGCCGGCCAGGATGATCGAGTCGTGCAGCTTCGGCAGCGTCTGGCCGAAGCGCTCGATCGCCGGTGCGCCCCAGATCGTCGGGCCGTCGCGGTCGCCGCCGACGAACAGCGCCGGCACGTCGATCGGACGGCCGCGGAAGACCGACAGGTCCTCCCAATCGCGGTCGACGTTGCGGTATCGGTTGAGCCCGCCGGTGAACCCGGTGCGCTCGAACTCGCCGGCGTACACGTCGAGGTCGGCCTCGGCGAGCCAGGCCGGCATCGTCTCCGGGTACGTGAACCGATCGCACAACCTGCCCCCGTGGGGAACCGTCGCCATCGTGCCCGCACCCGGCCCGATCGGCGGGGCGTCGCCGGAGGCGCTGAAGTAGAAGCCGAGCAGCCACCGTCGGACGTCCTCTTCGAGCTCTCGCTCGGCCCGTCCCGGGATCTGGAAGTACTCGATGTAGAACTCCTCGGTGCCGCCCATCCGCCGGAAGGCGTCGCTCGGGCGGGTGTCGCCGGCAGGGCTGAACGGCACCGACAGCCCGGCCACGGCGCGGAAGACGTCGGGTCGCAGCAGCGCCGAGTTCCACGCGATCGGCGCGCCCCAGTCGTGGCCGACGACGATCGCCTGCTCGGCGCCGAGGGCGGTCACGAGGGCGACGTTGTCACCGATGTGGCCGAGCATGCGGTAGTCGTCGATCGCTGCCGGCTTGGAGGAGCGGCCGTAGCCGCGGACGTCGATCGCCGCGGCGCGGTACCCGGCCTCGGCGAGCGCCGGCAACTGGTGGCGCCACGAGTACCACGACTCCGGGAACCCGTGCACGAGCAGCACGAGCGGTCCCTCGCCCTCGGTGACGACGTGCAGCCGGATGCCGTTGACGGCGACAATCTGGTGCTCCACGGTCGCCGATGTTGTCAGCCGGCGACGCATTGGGGCGAGCGCCGCTGCGCAGCGGCGACGGCGAGCTCGGAGGTGAGGCGAGCAGCTTGCTGCGAGCCGAACCCGAGCATTAACCGGCGACGCATTGGGGCGAGCGCCGCTGCGCAGCGGCGGCGGCGAGCTCGGAGGTGAGGCGAGCAGCTTGCTGCGAGCCGAACCCGAGCATTAATCGGCGACGCATTGGGGCGAGCGCCGCTGCGCAGCGGCGGCGGCGGGCTCGGAGGTGAGGCGAGCAGCTTGCTGCGAGCCGAACCCGAGCATTAACGGACGATGCATTGGGGCGAGCGCCGCTGCGCAGCGGCGGCGGCGGGCTCGGAGGTGAGGCGAGCAGCTTGCTGCGAGCCGAACCCGAGCACTAACGGACGATGCATTGGGGCGAGCGCCGCTGCGCAGCGGCGGCGGCGAGCTCGGAGGTGAGGCGAGCAGCTTGCTGCGAGCCGAACCCGAGCATTAACGGACGCCGACGAGGACCCGCTCGGGCAGCGCGTCGCTGACGCTCGCCGGCTGGGCGATCACGGGCACGTCGGTCGAGGTCTCGACGCGCTCGCCGGCGTAGTGGTTGCGGTACGCCTGCCCGGTCATCTCGCGGATCTCGAACATCACCTCGTCGATCATCGAGCGCCACGCGAGGTGCGGCTCGCGCCGATCCTGGTAGCGCTCCGGGCGGACCGGGCGACCGATCGTGATCGCGCAGTGCTTGAACGGCTTGGGCGCCTTCGCCCCCGGCGGCTGGATCGCGTCGGTTCCGACGATCCCGACCGGGTAGATCGGGCAGCCGACCTCGAGCGCCAAGCGAGCGGCGCCCGTGCGCCCCTTGTACAGCGACCCGTCGCGGCTGCGCGTGCCCTCGGGGAAGATGCCGAACAGCTCGCCGCGCCGCAGCACTGTCGCCGCCGTGTCCAGCGCCGACGCCGACTTCTCACCGCCAGACCGGTCGATCGGGATCATGCCCATCGCCGGGAAGATGTACTTCGTCTTCCACGAGTCCATGTACTCGGCCTTGCCGACGAAGCTGATGTTGCGCGGCAACGTCAGCATCAGGAAGGCCGAGTCGAGGAACGAGATGTGGTTGGGGCACAGGATCGCCGGGCCCTCGGGGGGCAGGCGGTCGTAGCCGTTCATGTCGATGTGCCACAGTCGTCGGGCGATTGGCCCGACCACGCGGCGCGTGCGTCGTTGCGCCGTACCGGCGCCACTCCCTCGGGCCATATCCGAGCAGGATACGCCGTTTCTGTTACGGGAGTTCGCGCGTGAGGTGAACGGTTGCCTGCACCCGGCCTCACAGCGCGATCCCGAGCAGGTCGGCCGCCTCGCGCACGTCGTGGCCGCTGCTCGCGGCGTCGTCGATCGCGGCGAACGCGGTCGGTGTGTCGAGGTCGTCGTCGAGCGCGTCGCGCACCCGCTCGAGGACGTCGCTGGGATACCCGCCACACGCCTCTCGCCACATCTCGAGGCGGGCAGCTGACGCCGGCATCAGCTCGTCGTCCCACGACCACTCGGTGCGGTAGTGGTGGCCGATGACCCCGAGGCGGATCGCCGCCGGCTCCCACTCCTTGCGCAAGGCGTCGACGAACACGAGGTTGCCGAGCGACTTGGACATCTTGGCCCCGTCCTTGGAGATCAGCGCGGTGTGCATCCAGTGGCGCACGAACGGCTCGCCGGTCGCCGCCTCCGACTGCGCCCGCTCGCATTCGTGGTGGGGGAAGATCAAGTCGGCGCCGCCGCCGTGCAGGTCGATGGTGGTGCCCAGCTCGCGAAGCGCGAGGGCACTGCACTCGATGTGCCACCCGGGCCGCCCAGGTCCCCACAGCGTGTCCCACGACGGCTCGTCTGGTAACGAAGGCTGCCACAGCACGAAGTCGAGAGGGTTTCGCTTGTGCGGGTTGTCGAGGTCGCCGCCGCGCTCGCGGCCGAGCGCGAGCATCGTGTCGACGTCGTAGTGGCTGAGCGCGCCGAAGGACTCGAAGCGGGTCACGTCGAAGTACACGGCGCCGCCGGCTTGGTATGCGTAGCCGCGGTCGAGGACCATGCCGATGAACCCGCGGATGTCCGGGATCGCCGACGACGCCCGCGGCGTCGACGCGACGGGCAACGCGTTGAGTGCTTCCATGTCGGCCTCGAAGCGGGCCTCCTCCCCCGCCGCCAGGTCGAGGTAGTGGATGCCGAGCTCGCGCGCCTTGGCGAACAGCGGGTCGTCGACGTCGGTGACGTTGCGCACGCACGTGACGGTGTGGCCGCGTTCGATCAGCCGGCGCTGCAGCACGTCGTAGGCGAGGAACGTCGCGGCGTGGCCGAGGTGGGTGGCGTCGTAGGGAGTGATCCCGCACGTGTACATCAGCACGTGCGGTCCGGGGGTGAAGTCGACGACCGCCTGGCGGGCGGTGTCGTGCAGCCGAATCGGCGGGCGCCCGTCGTCGAGCTCGACCATCGTCACTCGGCGGCCGGTGCGCTCGGCTCCGGGCTCGGCTCCAGCGTCGGCACGCGGGGATCGCGCCGGATGCCGGTGAGCTTCGGCGCGACGCGGGTTCGATAGCGCACGTTGAGCTGCAGCAGCACCGCCGTGAACGCCTCGATCGCGGTGGCGTTCGACAGCTCGCCAGCGTCGAGCGGGCGGCACCCTGGGATCTTGGCGACGATCTCGCTGACGGTCTCCACCGCCGACGGGTCGTCGCCACAGATCAACACGTCCGAGTCGATCGGCTCGCCGAGGTGACCAAGCTCCTTGGCCGGCAGGTGGTGGAGGGCGGCCACCACCCGGCACTCCGGCACGGCAGCTTGGACGTGGGCGGCGACACTGCCGCGCGGCGGCACCAGCGGCTGGAACTCGTGACCGACCCGCACCAGCGCGTTGGCCATCGAGATGACGACCTTGCCGCGCAGCGCGCTCGCGTGCTCTTGGGCGGTCGTCGCCGCCGAGTCCCACGGCGTGGCGATCACGACGATCTCGCAGTCGGCGGCGGCGATGTTGTCGCCGTAGGTCAGCGACACGGCGAGCTCCGGCCAACGGTCGACGAGGTGGTCCCGCGCCTCCATCGCCCGGTACTTCGAGCGCGAGCCGATCACGACCTCGTACCCGATGCTCGCCAGCCGGGCGCCGAGGCTGCTGCCGGCAGGACCCGTGCCGCCGAGGATGCCGATGCGCATGGGGCGCGAGCCTACGCAGGAGGGCGAGCGCCGCTGCGGAGCGGCGGCCGCGAGCTCGGAGGCGAGACGAGCCGTTTGGCTGCGAGTTGAGCCCGAGCCAGTACGGTCGCCGCGCATGGGTCTGCTGGAGGGCAAGAACATCGTGGTCACCGGCGTGCTCACCGACGCGTCGCTGGCCTACGCTGTGGCCCGCATCGCCCAAGCCGAGGGCGCGTCGATCATCCTCACCGGGGCCGGCCGCGGGCTCAGCCTGACGACGCGCACGGCACGCAAGCTGCGCACGCTCGGAGCCGACATCCCCGTGTTCGAGCTCGACGTCACCGTTCCGGACCATCTCGTGTCGGTCCGCCAGGCGGTCGCCGGGCAGTGGGACCACATCGACGGCGTCGTCCACGCCATCGCCTACGGGCCGCCGGCCACGCTCGGTGAGGACTTCATGGGCGCGCAGTGGGACGACGTCGCCGTCGCCGTCCACGTCTCGGCGTACTCGCTGAAGGCGCTCGCCGACGCCTTCCTCCCGCTGATGGGCCGTGGCGGGGCGTTCGTCGGGCTCGACTTCGACAACCGGGTCGCCTGGCCGGCGTACAACTGGATGGGCGTGGCGAAGTCGGCGCTGCAGAGCGTCAGCCGCTACCTCGCCAAAGAGCTCGGCCCGCAGGGGATCCGCTGCAACCTCGTCGCCGCCGGCCCGGTGCGGACGATGGCGGCCAAGAGCATCCCCGGCTTCTCCCGCTTCGAGGACGTGTGGGATGAGCGGGCGCCGCTGGGCTGGCAGATCACCGATGCCGAGCCCGTCGCCAAGGCGTGCGTGGCGCTGCTCTCGGACTGGTTCCCGGCGACGACCGGCGAGATCGTCCACGTCGACGGCGGCTTCCACGCCGTCGGCGTGTAGTCAGCAGGCCCAACGCGGTCAGGCGGGCGCCCCTTCGGTGAGGCCGGTCAGGCCGCGTGCCCGATGTTCGCCGATCACGATCTGCTCGAGCACGCCGAGCCCGACGCGATCGCCCCACGTGCAGCGCATCACCTGCTGCACATGGACGTTGCGGAACTGCGTGTCGTCGAGCTCCTCAACGCTGAACGCTTCGCCGGCGACCGCCAGCTCGTCGTGCCAGCGGCCGTGGCCCCACGTCGGGTGGGTGTAGCCGACGCCGCTCATGCGGAACGTCACCTGCGGGTGCATCGCGATCTCCTCGCGCTCGTCGCGCCCGCCGCGCCCGAACGACAGCGCCGCTCGCCGGGCGCGGCGCAGCCCGGTCTCCCACTCGATGTCGAGACGCACGGCATCGAGGTGCTCGAAGGCGACGTTCGGGCCGACGGTGTCGTCGCCGGGTCCGATGATCGGCAGCACCGCCCCGCCCTCCGACCACGGCACGCCGTCGGCGTTCTCGAAGACGATGTAGTGGACGACGGCGTCGGGGAAGTTCAGCGGGGCCCACAGGAAGCACAGCTGCGGCGGCGACGCCGCGGGTGCCATCGGGACGCGATCGCCGATCGGGCGGATCCCCCACGAGCGGTCCTTGCAGCCCCACACGGTGTGGCCGGCGATCGGCACGGGCGCCCCGCCGCTGTGGATCGTGCCGGACCACGCGCCGAACTGGGTGGCGCGGGTGACGTCCATCATCAAGCGCACCCCTTCGTAGCGGGTCTGGCGCGGTTCTTCGTAGGCCCCGGTGCGGGCGTCCAAGGTGAGCTCGGCGACGAGCCCGTGCTCGGGGGCGTCGACGGTGAGCTTCGTCGTGCGCATCGGCTCGACGATCTCGACGGTGATCGGCCCGACGCGGGTGACCGAGCGGTCGTCGGGCGCCCGGCCCGAAGCGAACACGGAGCGTTGGACGCCGTCGTGGACAACGCTGAAGGCGGCGTCGATCACGCCGCGGTTCGGGTACGAGCCCATCGCCAGGGCGAAGAACATCTCGTCCGTGTAGCCGTTGAACCAGAACCGATCGTAGAAGTCCGGGTGCCCGCCGCCGGCCTGGGCGACCGGCACCGCCGCCTGATGGATCGGGTAGTCGTCGAAGCGGCTCAGCACGCCACCCGGTCTACCCGATCACCGTCGGTAGCGTCCGACAGGTGAACCGCCTCGCCGGCGAGACCTCGCCGTACCTCCGCCAGCACCGAGAGAATCCGGTCGACTGGTACCCGTGGGGCCCCGAGGCGTTCTCCGAGGCCCACCGGCGGGGCGTACCGGTGCTGCTCTCGGTCGGCTACTCGGCCTGCCACTGGTGCCACGTGATGGCCCACGAGTGCTTCGAGGACGCCGAGGTGGCGGCGGAGATGAACGGCCGCTTCGTCAACGTCAAGGTCGACCGCGAGGAGCGACCCGACGTCGACGCCGTGTACATGGACGCGGTGCAGGCGATGACCGGCCGCGGCGGCTGGCCGATGACGGTGTTCATGACGCCCGACGGCGATCCCTTCTTCGGCGGCACCTACTTCCCCAAGCCCAACTTCCTGCAGCTGATGGCGGCGATCTCCGACGCCTGGGTCAACCGCCGCGACGAGGTGACGCACAACGGCGATGCCCTGCGCGAGGCGATCTCGCGCACGTCAAACCTGCAGCCCGCCGACGAGCTGCCCGACGCCGACTCCCTCAACGCCACGGTGCAGGCGCTGGCCCAGGCGTTCGACGCCGAGTGGGGCGGCTTCGGGGCGGCACCGAAGTTCCCCTCGACGATGAGCCTCGACCTGCTGCTGTACGGCCACCTCCGGTCTGGCGATCCGGGACTGCGCGAGATCGTCACGACATCGCTCGACGCGATGGCATCCGGTGGGATGTACGACCACATCGGCGGCGGCTTCGCCCGCTACTCCGTCGACCGGGAGTGGCTGGTGCCGCACTTCGAGAAGATGCTCTATGACCAGGCCCTGCTGATCCGGGTGTACGCCCACGCCGCGGTCGCCCTCGGCGAGTCGCGCTGGCGCCAGGTGGTCGCCGAGACGGTCGGCTACGTGCTGCGCGACCTGCGCCAGCCGGCCGGCGGCTTCTCCTCCGCCGAGGACGCCGACTCCCCCGGCCCTGACGGCCACGGCCATGAAGGCCTGTTCCACACGTGGACGCCCGACGAGGTCCGCGCTGTGCTCGGCCCCGACGCCGACGCTGCGCTGGCCTGGTGGGGCATCACCGACGGGGGCAACTTCGAGGGCCGCTCGATCCCGAACCGCCTCGACGCCCGCGGCGATTGGGCCCGCCCGCCGGACATCGAGGCGTTGCGCCAGCGGCTGTTCGAGGCGCGGGAGCAGCGACCCCGGCCGGGCCTCGACGACAAGGTGCTCACCGAGTGGAACGCCTTGATGGTCTCCGCGCTGGCCGAAGCCGGCGCGCTGCTCGGCGAGCAGGCGTGGATCGACGCCGCCGCCGAGGCCGGCGACTTCCTGCGCCTCGAGCTGCGCCGCCCCGACGGCCGCTGGTTCCGCTCGTGGCATGCCGACGGCGAGCCGAAGGCGCGCCACGCTGCGCTCGCCGCCGATCACGCCGCGCTCGTCGACGCCTTCACCCGCCTCGCCGAGGCCACCGGCGAAGCTCGCTGGATCGCCGAGGCGATGCAGGTCGCCGACACCCTCCTCGACTGGTTCTGGGACGCCGACCACGGCGGGCTGTACACGACCCCGGAGGACGGCGAGCACCTCGTCGCCCGCCAGAAGGACCTCCTCGACAACGCCACCCCCGCCGCCAACTCGATCGCCGCGGTCGCCCTCTTTCGGCTCGCCGCGCTCACCGGCGAGTCGCGCTACGCCAATCACGCCGACCGCATCCTGCAGCTGGTCGGGGCGATCATCGGCCAGGCGCCGGGCGCCTTTTCCCACGCTCTCGCCGCCGTCGCCCTGCGCAGGGGCGGGATCACCGAGGTGGCGATCGTCGGCGACCGCCCCGACCTCGTCGTCACCGTCAACGAATGCTGGCGCCCCGAGGTCGTGCTGGCGTGGGGCGAGCCGTACGACTCGCCGCTGTGGGAATCGCGCGTCGAGGGCCTCGCCTACGTCTGTCGCAACTACGCCTGCCAGGCCCCCCAGGACACCCCCGAGGGCCTCCGCGCCCAGCTGGCCGCGCCGGTGTAACCGCGAACTGTCCTTCGATTCCGGCCCGATCCACTTTCGAGGGCCGGATCGAAATGACGGTACGAGCTCAGAGTCCCAGTTTCGGCCGGAGCCAGGCGCCGATCCGGGCCACTGCCTGGGTCGCTTCGGGCATCGCCCCGACGGCGGTCTGGAACACGTGCTGCATCTCCGGCCACACCTCGAGCGTCACCTCGGTGCCGGCGAACTCGGCCTTCTCGGACAAGCGGGCGCTGTCGTCGAGCAGGGTCTCGTCGCCGCCGACCTGGATGAGCAGCGGCGGCAGGTCGTGGAGCTCGGCATGGAGCGGGGCGGCGAGCGGATCCTTGGCGTCGCCGTGCTCGCCGAGGAACAGGCCGGCCAACATCAGGAGGCCGTCGAGCTGGATGATCACGTCGCGGTCGGCGTTGCGGGTCATCGAGTCGCCCGTGCCCTCGAGATCGACCCACGGCGAGATCGGCACGCCGGCCGCCGGTCGGGGGAGCCCGTCGTCGCGGATCTTGATCAGCGTGGCCAGCGTCAGCCCGCCGCCGGCGGAGTCGCCTGACACGGCGATGTGCTGCGGGGCGACGCTCTGGTCGAGCAGCCAGCGATAGGCCGTGACGACATCCTCGATCGCCGCCGGGTGGGGGTGCTCGGGGGCGAGGCGGTAGTCGACGTTGAGGACGCGGCAGCCGACGGCGTTGGCGAGGTGGCCGGTGAAGCGCCGGTAGGCCTCGGCCGAGCCGAGCACGTACCCGCCGCCGTGCACGTACAGCACGACCCGGTCGGCCACGCCGCTGGTTGGCACGGCCCAGATCGCCGGCACGCCACCGGCGTCGACCGGTTGCCAGATGACCCCCTCCGGGATGGTCGCCATCTCGCCGAACTCGACCGAAGCGGCGCGCATCTGCTCGACGGTGGGTGGCGGACCCTCGAGATCAACGGACTCGCGGAGGGTGCGGAAGCGTTCCTTGATCTCGTTGGCCTCGGGACTCGCCATGCCCGCAACGTAGTCATCAGAAATCAGGTGGACGGCCGCCAGGACCCACGGTGGATGATCTCGTCGGGTGTGCGCCGCCTGCGCCCGGCGGAGCGGCCCGGCCCGCCGGGACCGGTGTCGTCGGGACCGGTGGGATCCGACGGTGCGGGGTAGCCGAGGGCGACGGCGCCGAGGATCTGCATCACCGGCGGGATGCCAAGCGCCCGTCGCAGCTCGCGTTCGCCGCGGAAGATCCCGAAGAACAGCGCGCCGAGTCCGGCGTCCTCGGCAGCGAGCAGGATCGTCATCACCGCCATCGCCGTGTCGACGGTCCAGTACGGCGCCGGCCAGGCCTCGGTGCCCGATCCGAGCCCACTCGCCCGCTTGTCCGCCTCCGAATACCGCTCGACGTACGCCCGGGGGTCGGCCATCGGGATCGCGATCACGGGCGCGTCGAGCAATCCCTTCCACCGGAAGGCACCGCGGCGCATCGGTGGCAGCGTGACGTCCCAGAACCCCGCCGTGTGCGGACCCTCGAGCACGACGAGGTGCCAACCCTGCGTCTTGCCCGCGCTCGGGGCGCGCGACGCGAGGTCGACGAGCTCGATGAGGAGATCGGGAGACACGGGCCGGGTGTCGAACGACCGGGTCATCCGCCGCGAGCGGACGACCTCGGCGAACTCGGCCATCGTCCTTACGTGCGGGCGCCGAGCTTGACGAGATCCTCCGCCATCGTCCAGCCGTAGACGATCAGCGCCCCCGACGTGGCGGGGACCCGTTCGAACAGCTCCCGCCGGGCACCGTCAATCGACGCCGGCTTGGCCGACTCGTAGTCGATGTATCCGTCGCGGCCGTTCTTGGCGACGACGAACGTCTTCTCGTCGTAGTCGCCCTCGACCCCGAAGCGCTTGGCGAGCCGCCGGCCCCACGCCCGCTCCTCGCCCACCGCCCGCTGGCCCGGGCTGGGCGTGACGTCGTCGAGCTCCTTGAAGGCGTCGAGGGCGTCGGGCGCTGCAAAGCGGGAGCCGACGACGACGTCCTCGTCGGGGAACGCCATCAGGGCGCGGTGGTAGGCCTCCGCCATCAGGCCACGCAGGACCTGCTCGCGCTTGGACGTCCGGCGCACGCTCATCAGGCCGATCAGCACGCACGGCGTGCCGCCGATGCGCTCGAGCGTGGAGAACGTGAACCCGTGCAGCTTGCCGTCGATGCGCGCCGTGGTGGCGAGGACCCAATCGTCCTTGGCCTTGGACAGTTCTCCGATGCCGAACGCCCCGTCCATCGACGCCAGCTCGTCGAGGTCGGAGTCGGTGAGGGCCGCCGAATCGTTCGTATGCACGTGGACTGCCATGTCCTCTCCCGTTTCGCGACGTGTGGAACACACATTCTACAGGTGTCGCGGTGGTGCGCCGAAGGGACAGCGAGCCCGGTCGCGCGGCCAGGCGGGCGAGCGGCCCTGCGCAGCGGCGGCGGCGAGCTCGGAGGTGAGGCGACCAGCTTGGCTGGGAGCCCCACCCGAGCATCCCCAGGGTGTCGCACGGCCAGTGGGCGGCCGGCGACCCTCACGGTGCTGTTCAGCGACCTCGTCGGGTCGACGGCGTGGCGGATCCGTGTCGAGAGATGCGCTGGACCGCATGTCCGCCGACGCCGATGCGCGCTACCGCGTGGTGACGTCGCGCGCTCGGGCGCTCAACGCGATGGCCGAAGGCACGGCATCAGACCCGCTGTGGTTGGAGGCGGCGGCGATCGCCGAGGCCGCCGGGGATCCGCAGCGGATCTTCGACGCGCTCGTGGGCTACGACCACGTCGTCCGGCTGGTGGATCAGGGCGAGGTCGTCCGACTGCTCGGGGTCGTGCTCCACCTGGTCGGGCCCGACGACTCGCCGCTGCGGGCCAAGGCGATGGCGTGGCGGCTCACCCACACGATGCGAGCGATCGGTCATGCCCCCGACTCGGCAAGATCGATGAGGCCGTGGCGATGGCCCGCCGCACCGGTGACCGGATGGCGTTGGCCTCGGCGGCAGGCGTGGCTGGGGGCGATCGGGCCCTGACGCCAGTGCGATGCTCCGGGACGCCGAGGAGCTGGCGTCGCTCGACGTTCCGACCAACGCCCATTGGACGTTCTCGACGACGTCGCGTGAAGTCGCAAGGGCGGCCGAGCTCGTGCCGGACGTCGAACCGTGGTCGGGGATCTGCTCGTCGTCAACACGTGCATCGAGGGTGCTGCCGATCGCAGCCTCGGGCACGTGCTGGCCACGGTCGGCCGCCTCGACGAAGGCGATTGCCGCGTACGCCGCCGGCGGCGACCTGGAACGGCGGGCCGGGTTCCCGCCGCTCCACGCCCGCACCGGATACTGGCACGCCCGCACCTTCCTCGAGCGCGGTCGCCCCGGGGACCACGAGCGGGCGGCCGGGCTGCTCGCCGAGACGATCGAGATCACCGACCGCCTCGGGATGCGCCTCCTCCACGAGCAGGCCACAGCACTGTTGGAGTCCTAGAGCACGACGGCGTCGTGGCCGAAGGCCAGGCGCAGCTCGCCGACCGATCGGTCGACGTCGACGCGGAAGTCGGCGGCGAGGCGCAGCACCTTCGTGCCGAGGTCGAGCAGCACCGCCGACTCGCCGGGGTGCTCGCGCAGGATCCGCTTCAGCCGCTGGATCCGCAGCTCGTCGAGCGACGTCGCCGGCAGGCGCAGCGTGATCGTCGGCGCCCGGTCGGACTCCAGCCCGTCGAGCACGTCGATGGTCTGGCCGATCACCGTGATCCGCGATTCGTCACGCCGGTCGAGGCGGCCGCGCACGGCCACGATCACGTCGTCGGCGAGCTTGTAGCCCTGCTCGGTGAGCGTGCGCGGGAACAGCGTCACCTCGACCGCCGACTCGAGGTCCTCGAGCACGAACACCGCCATCTGGTCGCCGCGCTTGGTGAACTTGCGAGCGAGCCCGGTGATCACGCCGCCGATCGTCACCGCCGCCCCGTCGCCGAGGTCGGCGAGGTCGGCGATCGAGTGCTCGACCTTGCGCCGCAACGACGCCTCGACGCCGAACAGCGGATGGTCCGACACGTACAGCCCGAGCATCTCCTTCTCGTGGCGCAGCTTGTCGGCCTTGTCGAACTCCATGTCCGGCACCGGCAACCGCTCGTCGAAGTCAGACGCCGGCTCGGCGCTGTCGCCCCCCCAGTCGCCGAACAGGCTCATCACGCCCCGTTCGCGCTCGCGCCGGCGGGTGAGCGTGATGTCGGTGACGTGCTCGAACACCCCGAGAAGTCCTTTGCGCGGGTGCCCGACCGAGTCGAACGCGCCGGCCTTGATCAGCGACTCGACGGCGCGCTTGTTGAGCACCGGCTCGGGCACCCGCTCGGCGAAGTCGTGGAAGCTGGTGAACGGACCGTTGGCCTCGCGCTCGGCGAGCAACAGGGACACGAGGCCGGCGCCGACGTTGCGCACCGCGGAAAGCCCGAACGTGATGGCGCCGGGGGAACCGACCGGTAGCTTCACGCCGGTCGGAACATCCGATGGGGCGATCGCCGCGAAGTCGGTGACGGAGCGATTGATGTCCGGGTTGAGCACCTTGATCCCCATCGCCCGGCACTCGGCGATGTACACCGCGGCCCGCTCCAGCGTCCCCTTGACGCTCGACAGGAGGGCGGCGAAGTACTCGACCGGGTGGTGCGCCTTGAGGTAGGCGGTCTGGTAGGCGACGAGGCCGTAGCCGAAGGCGTGACTCTTGTTGAAGGCATAGTCGGCGAACGGCTCGATGATGTCGAACAGCGTGGTGCCGAGGGCGCTCCCGTAGCCGGTGGCTTCGCACCCGGCGACGAACTTCTCCCGCTCGGCGCGGATCAGCTCCCTCACCTTTTTGGAGCACGCTTTGCGGAGGTTGTCCGCATCTGCCAGCGAGTAGCCGGCGACCTTCTGCGCCACCCGCATCATCGACTCCTGGTAGATCATCAGCCCGTAGGTGTCGCCGAGCACCTCCTCGAGGTCCGGGTGGGCGTAGGTGATCTCCTTGCGGCCGTTCTTGCGGTCGGCGTAGTCGTTGTGCATGTTCGCCGCCATCGGACCCGGCCGGTAGAGGGCGACGAGGGCGGCGACGTCGTCGAAGCTGGTCGGCTTCAGTGACTTCATCAGCGCCCGCAGCGGAGCTCCCTCGAGCTGGAACACGCCGATGCCGGCGCCGCGCTGGAGCAGCTCCAGCGTGGGCGGGTCGTCGAGGGGGATCGCGTCGATGTCGAAGTCGGGCACGCCGCCGGCACGAAGCATCTCGACGGTGTCGGTGATCACGTCGAGGTTGCGCAGCCCGAGGAAGTCCATCTTCAACAGGCCCAGCTGTTCGACGCCGTGCATCTCGTACTGCGTGACGACGGGGGCGTCCTCCGGCGCCTGGCCCGCCTCGGGCTTGCGCTGCACCGGGAGGTACTCGGTGAGCGGCTCCTTGGTGATCACCACCGCGGCGGCGTGGATGCCGTCGGAGCGCTTCAGGCCCTCCAGACCCTTGGCCACGTCGACGACCTTCTTCACGTCCGGGTCGGCGTCGTACATCGCCCGCAGCTCGGCTGCCGCCTTGTGGCCGTCGGCGTACTTCGGGCTCTGCTCGAAGCAGTACTTGAGCGGCGTGTCGCGGCCCATCACGAGCGGCGGCATCGCCTTGGCGATGCGGTCGCCGACCGAGTACGGGAAGCCGAGCACGCGGGCCGCGTCGCGCACCGCGTTGCGTGCCTTGATCGTGCCGAACGTGATGATCTGGGCGACGTGGTCGCGGCCGTAGCGCTCGGCGGCGTAGCGGATCATCTCGTCCCGGTAGCGCGAGTCGAAGTCCATGTCGATGTCGGGCATCGAGATCCGGCTCGGGTTGAGGAAGCGCTCGAACAGCAGGTCGTAGCGGATCGGGTCGAGGTCGGTGATCCGCAGGGCGTAGGCGACGGCGCACCCGGCGGCCGAGCCGCGGCCGGGGCCGACGCGGATCCCGCCGTCGCGGGCGTGCTTGATGAGGTCCCAGACGATGAGGAAGTACGAGCTGAACCCCATCGCCGCGATCACGTCGAGCTCGTACTGGACCCGGGCCTTGGTCGACTCCGTGACGGCGTCGCCCCAGCGCGCTCGGGCGCCCTCCCACGTGACGTGGGCGAGGTAGGCGGTGTCGTCGGTGAAGCCGGCGGGGATCGGGAAGTCCGGCAGCTGGCGGGCGCCGAAGCCGATGTCGACGTTGGCCCGCTCGGCGATCCACAGCGTGTTGTCGCACGCCTCGGGCACCTCGCGGAACAGCGTGCGCATCTCGTCGGCCGTCTTCAGGTAGTGCTCGTTGCCCTCGAACTGGAAGCGCTTGGGGTCCGACAGCACGGCGCCCGTCTGCACGCACAACAGGGCGTCATGTGACTCGTGGTCCTCGCGGTGGGTGTAGTGGGAGTCGTTGGTGGCGAGCAGCGGGGCGCGCAGCTTGGTCGCCAGCTCGATCAGCTTGGGGTTGGTCTGGCGCTGCGCCGCGAGGCCGTGGTCCTGGAGCTCGACGAAGAGGTGGTCGCGACCGAAGATCTCCTGCAGCCGACCGGCCTTCTCCAGCGCCGCCCGCTCGTCGCCCTGGAGCATCGACTGCAGGACGTGCCCGCCGAGGCAGCCGGTGGTGGCGATGAGGCCGTCGCTGTGGGCGGCGAGCAGGTCCCAGTCGAGGCGCGGCTTGTAGTAGTAGCCCTCGAGGAAGGCCTTGCTGGAGAGCTGGATCAGGTTGCGGTAGCCACGCGCGTCCTCGACGAGCAGGGTGAGGTGGTAGTAGAGCTTGCGCCCGCCCTCGGTGTCGCCGCCCGAGTCGTCGACCCTCCCTCGCCGGGTCGGCCGTTCGCTGCGGTGCTCGTAGGCCATGTAGGCCTCGGTGCCGATGATCGGCTTGACGCCCTGGGCGCGACACTCCTTGTAGAACTCGAGCGTCCCGTACATGTTGCCGTGGTCGGTGATCCCGATGGCCGGCTGCCCGTCGGCCACGGCCTTGGCCACCAGCTCGTCCAGCCGGGATGCCCCGTCGAGCATCGAGAACTCGGTGTGGACGTGGAGGTGGGTGAATGACGCCGATGTGATTCGACGAACCTTACGCGCTCCCGCACCCGTCGGCGACCGTGGGCCCACCCGATTTCTGCGTCACCGCAGGAGTCCCCGCGGACGTGTGCGGTGACACAGAACGGGATCAGAGGTACGTGCCAGGGCGGTCCGGCGGCCGCGGGAACTGCTGGCCGGGCCCGGGCTGGCCCGGGGTCCCGGAGCCCGGCGGCAGCTGGCGCAGCTGCTCGAGCTGCTGGCGGGCCGCCAGCTGCTGGGCGAACAAGGTCGCCTGGATGCCGTGGAACAGGCCCTCCAGCCACCCCACCAGCTGCGCCTTGGCGACCCGGATCTCGCCCTCCGTCGGCACCTCACCCTCGCGGAACGGCAATGCCAGCATCTTCAGCTCGTGCTGCAAATCGGGCGACAGGGCCTCGGACAGCTCGGCCACCGAACGCTCGTAGATCTCGGCCAGGCGCTCCCGGCTCGGCTCGTCGAGCGGCGCCGCCCGCACCTCCTCCAGCAGCATCTTGACCATCGAGCCGATGCGCATGACCTTGGCTGGGGAGGTGATGGCGTCGCCCTGCTCCTCCTCCGCCGGCTCCTCGACGACCGCATCGGGCGCCACGACGATCTCCCCGTGCTCGGTCGGCGGGTCGGTCTGGGCGTCGGTCATCGGACGATCCTTCCGTCACGGGCGGCGTCTCGTCAACGGCGACCCGCCAGCAACGGCACCTTGACCTCCGCCGAGGTCAAGGACCCGTGCCGGCAGATCAGCGGGTAGGGCCCGGAGTCACTGGGGTCGTGAAAGCTGATCGGAGCGAACGGCACGAGCGCCACGTCGCCGAGGCGGGCGGCCACCGGGCCGGCGATCGTGGGGCCGAACCAGTGCTCGTCGAGGACCTGGTCTCGGGTGACGACCCAGGCGACGTCCTCGTACCGGTCGGCGGCCGCCTTGGCCAGGTCGTCGGCCAACCCCGAGCGGGCGTGCCACCAGCGGAACCTGCCCTCCCCCGACTGCACGGAGACCATGTCGATCAGATCGCGGTCGGGTACCACGATGCGGTCGCCGACCTCGACCTGGCCGTGGTCGGCGGTGATCAGCAGCACCGCGCCCGGCGTCAAGTGGTCGAGCACATCGCCGACGAGACGGTCGGCAGTCTGCAGCTCGGCGTCGTAGAACTCGCCGAAGCCACGCTCGTGGGCGGTCTTGTCGACGCCGCCGTAGTAGGCGTAGACGACGCGCTCGCCGGCCTGCAGCTGGTGCCCGACCTCGACGGCGATCGCCGACGTCGTCCGGTAGCCGACCGGGCGCGAGCCGTACAGATGGCCCTCGGTGAAGGCCGTCGCCTGCAGCTCGGCCGGCGAGATCACTGGGGTGTCGTGGCCGAGGAAGGCGGGGAACGGCTGGATGTCGCGCGGGGGGTGGGCGTGGCGGCGGTCCCCCTGCTGGCTGGTCCAGCGCAGCACGTTGATCACCTCGCCACCGATCAGCAGCCGATAGCCGAGGAGACCGTGCTCGGCGGGCGTCAGGCCGGTGGCGATCGACGTCAGCGCCGTCGCCGTGGTCGTCGGGGCGACGGTGGTGATCGCACCGCCCTCCATCGCCGCGAGCGTCGGCATCAGCGAGCGGTGCTCCTCGAGCTGCTCCCAGCCGAGGCCGTCGAGCACGAGCAGCACGACCTGCTCGGCGGTGGCGACCGCCGAGGGAATCCACGACGGGAGCGACGTCGCCCACGGACCCGGGCCGAGCAGCGCCGGAACGATGCCCCGCACGCACGGACCGGCGTAATCGGGGAGCAACGGTTCGGGGGTCACCGGCGCAGAGTCCAGCACCAACCTCGCCCCCGCTCAAGCCATCCACGCCGCCCGTGGGTCACGGTGGCCGGGCCGGGACCCCGTACCATGGGTCCGTGCGCGTCTCCACCAGGGGCGACTACGCCTGTCGGGCGTTGCTGTCGCTCGCCCTCCACGCCGACGCCGACGGACCGACGTCGGTGCGCGACATCGCCGAGCGCACCGGCCTCCCGCAGCCCTACCTGGAGCAGATCCTGCTGGCGCTCAAAGGGGCCGGGCTGGTGCGGTCGAAGCGGGGGGTGGGCGGCGGCTACGTGCTGGCGCGGGACCCGGAGGAGATCCGGCTGTCGGAGGTCGTGTCGGCCGTCGACGGGCCGATCACGCTCGGCGACTTCGGCCAGCCGCACCAGGACGGGGCGTGCGACCACGAGGGCCAGTGCGTGCTGATCGCGGTGTGGAACGAGGCCGGCGAGCACATGCGCCACCACCTCGACAGCTACACCCTCGCCAGCGTGGCTCGGATGGCCCGCGGGGACGCCACCTGGCCTGCCCCGATACCCGACGCCGAGCCGGTCCCCAGCTGATCCATCCGAGTGTTTGAGCCCATCCGAGTGTTTGGCCCCGGGAGAATCGCTACGTGACACTCGGATCGGTCGAAACACTCGGATGGAGGGTCGCCAGCCAGGTCGCCAGGTCGGGCGGGAGCGGGCTGGTGAAGGTCAGGCGTTCGCCGGTGGTGGGATGGTCGAAGGACAGCTCGGCGGCGTGGAGGAAGGGCCGGGCGAGCCCGAGCGTCGTGCGCCGATCCCCGTAGGTCGGGTCGCCGACCAGCGGGTGCCCGACGGCGGCCAGGTGGACCCGGATCTGGTGGGTCCGCCCGGTCTGCAGCGCGCAGCGCAGCCGGGCCAGTCGGGCCGGCTCGTCGTAGCCGGCGACGACCTGGTACTCGGTTCGCGCCGGCTTGCCGCCCACGACCACCGCCATCTTCAGCGGGTCGGCTGGGTCGCGCCCGATCGGCGCGTCGACGATGCCGTGCGCAGCGTCGGGATGGCCCCACACGACGGCGTCGTAGCGGCGGCCAGCGATGCGAGCCGAGTGAGTCCCCGAGCGAGTGAGCCCATCGTCACGGTGAGCCGCGAACTGGGCGACCAGCACCTGCGCCGCCTCCGCCGTGCGGGCGACGACGAGCAGGCCCGAGCTGCCGGCGTCGAGGCGGTGGACGATCCCCGGTCGCATCGGGTCGCCGACACCGGCCAGCTCCGGGAACCGGTGCAGCAGCCCGTTGACCAGCGTGCCGTCCGGGTTGCCGGCGCCTGGGTGGACGACCATCCCGGCCGACTTGTCGACGACGATCACGGCGTCGTCGGCGTGGACGACGGCGACCTCCACCGACGCGTCGCCCACGGGGAGCGCCGCCTGTGGGATCGCCGCCGGATCGACCTGCACCACCGCCCCCTCCGCCAGGCGCACCTTGCCCGAGGTCGACGGCGTGCCGTCGACGGTGACGCCGCCGGCCGTGATCGCCGCCGCCGCCGCTGATCGGCTGATGTCGGCAAGCAGGGCGACGATCCGGTCGAGGCGCTCGCCAGCGAGCGCCGCCGGCACCTCCTCGCGGATCACGGATCGTCGACAGCGCGCTCGGCGACGACCGGCGACGGCCCCGCCTCCGGCCGCGCCGCGGGCCTGGCCTCCGGCTTGAGCGTGCTCAGCAGCAGCAGTGCCCCGCCGACGGTCACGCCGATGTCGGCGACGTTGAAGATCGGCCACCATTGCAGGTCGATGAAGTCGACGACCCCGCCGCGGAACCAGCCCGGCGAGCGGAAGAGGCGGTCGATGATGTTGCCGACCGCGCCGCCGACGATCAGCCCAACCGCCGGCGTGTACAGCCGGCTCGACTCGCGCCCGATCGACACCAGCAGCCCGACGACCACGATGAGGGCGACGACACCGATGATCGGCCCGAGCCCGGTGCCCTTGGAGAACGCCATGCCGGTGTTGTGGGCGAGGTGGAAGCGCAGCGAGCCGATGACGTCGACGTCGTGGTCGTCGAGGTGGGTGACGGCCCACCACTTCGTCAATTGGTCGACCATCACGACCACGACGGCGATCATCGAGCGCGCCGCGCAGGCGGCGGATCGACGTCATCGGGTGCGGTCTGCGGTCACGGCGCTAGCGGCGGCCGATCCCGCCGACCTTCTCCTCCACCAGCACCGTCGCCCACGGGATCGCCTCGAGCCGCTCCCGCGGGATCGGGACGCCGGAGACGACCGAGTAGCCGTAGGTGCCCACGCCCATCCGCTCCAGCGCGGCGTCGATCTCGGCGACGGTCTGGCGGGCCTGTGCCGACAGGGCGAGGTCGCGCTCGCGCTCGACGACCATCGTGTCGCCCTCGCCGCTCTCGTCGTCGAACTGGACATCACCCATCTCGCCGTCCTCGATCAGCGAGTTGGCCTCGTCCTCGAGACGGGTGGCCTGGCCGGTGAGGTCGGCCCGGGCCGCCAGCAACGCCTCGTGCTGGGCCTTCAGGAACTTGACGTCAAAATCCTTGGTGTAGACGATGCCGTCCTTGGTCGTCCCCCGAGGGGCAGGGATGGCGTCGGCGTGCTCAGCCGGCGGGGCCGCGGCCTTCTTGGCCGTCACCTTGGACGATGACTTGTCGGCGGGGTTCGCCGGTGGCTTGGCCGGCGCCTTCGCCGCGCTCGCCGGCGCTTTGGCCGGGGTCTTCTTGGGCGGTGCGGCAGCCTTCTTGGCCGGCTCCTTGGTGGTCGACTTCTTCGTCGCGGCCATGCCGTTGAGACCTCCAGGTGTGATCGAACGGGGGATGATACCGACGGGGGACGCCTGTTCGGCGCCCGTTCCGGGCTCGGCGCGCAGGTCAGATGGGCGAGCGCCGCTGCGCAGCGGCGGCGCTCGCCGCCGCTGCGCAGCGGCGGCGGCGAGCACGGGAGGTGAGTGCGAGCAGCTTGGCTGCGAGCCGAACCCGGCTAGATACGGTGCACCGTGATCTCCGGCGTGTCGGTCCCGCCGCCATCGAGGTCGATCGACGTCGCCAGCGTCTCCCCCGCGATCACGTCGTGGTGGGCGCGAGCGGCGTCGATCCAGTCGCCGTCGGCGCGGATCGTGAGGGCGATCCGGTCGGTGACGGCGAGGTCGGCGTCGCGGCGAGCCTGCTGGACCAGCCGGATCAGGTCCCGGGCCCGGCCCTCCTGCTCCAGCTCGGGCGTGACGTCGACGTCGAGCACGATCACGCCAGTGCCGCCACCGACGGTCGTGCTCGGCAGCTCACCGTCGGCGACCATCGTCAGGGTGAACTCCCCCGGCTCCAGCCAGTGGCCACCGGCGACGACCCGCTCGCCTTCCAGTCGCCAATCACCGGCCTTGACGGCGCGGATCACGTCCTGGGTGTGGGGGCCGAGGCGCGGCCCGATCGTCGCCGGCACGACCTGCAGCACCTGGCCGGCGACCGCCGCCACGTCGTCGGTCAGGCGCACCTCGCGCACGTTGACCTCGTCGGCGATGATGTCGGCGAACGGGGCCAGCCGGGCGGCGTCGGCGACGGCGACGGTGAGCGTGGACAGCGGTTGGCGGACCCGGAGGCCGTGGGCCTTGCGCACCGACAGCGTCGCCGAGCACACGTCGCGCACCTTGTCCATCGCCTCGACCAGCTCGACGTCGGCGGGCAGCTCGTCGGGCGACGGCCAGTCGCGCATGTGGACGCTACCGGCGCGGCGCCCGGCGTGCAGGCCGTCATGGATCTCCTCGGCGACGTACGGCAGCAGCGGCGCGCCGACGCGCGTGACGACGTCGAGCACGGTGTGCAGGGTGTCGATGGCGCCGGTATCGCCATCCCAGAAGCGCTGGCGGCTGCGGCGGATGTACCAGTTCGTCAGCACCTCGGTGAACGAGCGGATCGCCGCGCAGGCACCGTACAGGTCGTAGGCGTCCATCGACGCCGTCATCGATTCGACCAGCTGGCGGGTCTTGGCGAGCACGTAGCGGTCGAGGACGTGGATCGACGCCTCGGCCGGCCGACGCACGACGCCCTGGTGGCCGGCGACGTTGGCGTAGAGGGCGAGGAAGTACCAGGCGTTCCACAGCGGCAGCAACACCTGGCGGGCGGTGTCGCGGAGCCCGGCGGCGGTCACCGAGAAGTCGCTGCCGCGCAGGATCGGCGACGACAGCAGGTACCAGCGCATGGCGTCGGCGCCGTAGACGTCGAACACCTCCATCGGGTCGGGGTAGTTGCGCAGGCTCTTGGACATCTTCAGCCCATCGCTGCCGAGGACGATCCCGTGTGTCACGCAGGTCTGGAACGCCGGTCGGTCGAACAGGGCGGTGGCGAGGACGTGCAGCGTGTAGAACCAGCCGCGGGTCTGGCCGGTGTACTCGACGATGAAGTCGCCGGGGTAGTGGTCCTCGAACCACTGCGTGTTCTCGAACGGGTAGTGCACCTGGGCGAAGGGCATCGAGCCCGACTCGAACCAGCAGTCGAGGACCTCTGGCACGCGGCGCATCATCGAGCGCCCGAAGGGGTCGTCGGGGTTCGGCCGCACCAGCTCGTCCACCGCCGGCCGGTGGAGGTCGGGGACGGTCGCGCCGAAGTCGGCCTCCAGCTCGGCCAGCGATCCGTACACGTCGACGCGCGGGTAGGTGGGATCGTCGCTGCGCCAGACCGGGATCGGTGAGCCCCAGAAGCGGTTGCGGCTGATCGACCAGTCGCGGGCATTCTCCAGCCACTTGCCGAAGCTGCCGTGCTTGAGGTGCTCGGGCACCCACGTGATCTGCTCGTTGAGCTCGACCATCCGATCGCGGAACTTGGTGACCTCGACGAACCACGACGAGATCGCGCGGTACACCAGCGGCTGGGAGCAGCGCCAGCAGTGCGGGTACGGGTGGTCGTAGGTCTCGTGACGGAGCATCGCCCCCGCCTCCTTGAGGTGGCGGATGACGAGCGGGTTGGCCTCGAAGACGTGCTCGCCCACCCACGGCTCGATCTCGGCGGTGTAGCGGCCGTGCTCGTCCATCGGTACCAGCGTCGGGATCCCGACGGCGTTGCACGCGACCTGGTCGTCCTCGCCGAACCCGGGGGCGAGGTGGACCACGCCGGTGCCCTCCTCGGTCGACACGAACTCGGCGCCGATGACCTGGAACGCCTCGCCGGTGCCGAAGCGGGCGGTGTCGCTGAAGAAGTCGAACAGCGGCGCGTAGCGCGCCCCGACGAGGTCGGCGCCACGGACGGTTGCCACAACGTCGTCCCCGAGCTCGTTGGTGTAGGCGGTGAGGCGGTCGGCAGCGAGCAGGGAGCGGTGGCCGCCCTGGTCGACCACGGCGTAGTCGATCTCCGGCCCGACGGCGAGGGCGAGGTTGGCCGGCAGGGTCCACGGCGTCGTCGTCCACGCCAGTACCTGGGTGCCCGCCCACGGGCCGTCGAGCAGCTCGAAGCCGACCGTGAGCGCGGGATCCTGGCGGTCCTGGTAGACGTCGTCCATCCGCGTCTCGGTGTTGCTGAGCGGCGTCTCGCAGCGCCAGCAGTAGGCGAGGACGCGGAAGCCCTCGTAGATCAGGCCCTTGTCCCACAGCGTCTTGAACGCCCACATGACGCTCTCCATGTAGGTGCGGTCGAGCGTCTTGTAGTCGTTGTCGAAGTCGACCCAGCGGGCCTGGCGCGAGACGTAGCGGCGCCACTCGTCGGTGTAGCGCAGCACGCTGGTGCGGCAGACGTCGTTGAAGGCGGCGATGCCGAACTTCGTGATCTCGGGGTGGCCGGCGATGCCGAGCTCCTTCTCCGCCTCGACCTCGGCGGGCAGGCCGTGGCAGTCCCAGCCGAAGCGGCGGTGGACGATGTCGCCGCGCATCGTGCGGTAACGGGGCACGGCGTCCTTGACGAAGCCAGTGAGGAGGTGGCCGTAGTGGGGCAGGCCGTTGGCAAAGGGCGGGCCGTCGTAGAACACGAACTCGCTGGCGCCCGGACTGTCCTCGCGCTGGGCGATCGAGGTGAAGAACGTGCCCTCGCGCTCCCAGCGCCCGCCGATGCGCTCCTCGATGCCCGGGAAGTCGGGCTGGGCGGCGACGTTGGGGTACATCGGTGGGCTCCTGCGCTCGTACGGCTCGTCCTCGCAGGGACGACCCCGGCGGCTGCCGGGACCGCGGTCCCACCCTGCTTGCGCCCCGCCCCGGCGGGTCGCCGCTCTGTTGCGCCGGCGATGACGGGCCGGACCCGTTCGGTTCTAGTGAGGCCGCTCTCCATGCTCGAGGAGCGGCCCGTTCTTCCGAAGGCTCGGAGGTGATCGCCTCGTCGTCGCCGGTCCGACCAGGATACCGGCGTCCCCCGTCAGGACTCTCGTGGGTTGGCGGCGGGGATCTGCTCGGTGACGGCGATGCGGCTGATCTCGGCGATCTCGGTGTCCTCGCCCTGCTGCTCCGACTCGTCGGTCTGCTCCGACGGACCGGCGTCGGCGGGGCCGTCCGCCGACGGCTCGGACATCTCCTCGGTCCCGTCGTCGAGGCCTTCGTGCAGCGGCTCGGCGGCTGCCGACAGCAACGGCCGGCGCATGTCGGCGAGCCCGTCCGGCACGCGCTGCACGAGGTCGGTCAGCGTGGCGGCGACCTCCACCAGGCGCTCGCGCTGGGCGACGAGGTACTGCTCGAGGTGGTCGACGTCGGACTCGAGGAAGTCGCGGCGGGCGAGCAGCGCTTGGACCTCGCCCTCGACCTGGACCCGCTCCGACTCGCCGGCCCTGCGCGCCTCGGCCTTGGCCTCCTCGATGAACTGGGTCGCCTCGGCGCGAGCGGCGTCGAGGGCCGCCGCTGCGTCGTCGCGGGCGGCGCCGAGCAGGCGGTCGGCCTCTGTCTGGGCCTCCGCGACGGTGGTGTCGGCGGTGCGCTGGGCGAGCAGCAGCGTGCGGCTGATCGTCTCGGCCTCGTCGACGTGGGCCTTGACGTCCACCGACGCCGGCTCTGGGCCGGTGCCCTCGCGGCCGTCCCGCGATTGCCCTGCTTGCCCTGCTTGCCCTGCTTGCCCTGCTTGCTCTGCTTGCTCTGCATGTGCTGCTTGCTCTTGCAGCCGGGCGACCGCTGCTCGGGCCCTCGCCTCCATCGCCGTGGCCTCGTTCTGGGCTGTCTCCAAAGCCGTCGCGACGTCCTCCACGAAGGCGTCGACCTCGGTTGGGTCATAGCCCCGGCGGACGGACTTGAACTCGGTCTCGCGGATGCGTTGGGGGCTCAGCGCCATCAGCCTCAGCTCTCGTAGTCGTCGAACCGGTGGATCCGGCCGGGGGGCGGCTTGAGGAGGTAGACACCCGTGGCGACCTTCTCCATCGAGCCGTCGAGGGAGTAGCAGACGCCGCTGGCGAAGTCGATGAGGCGACGGGCCACGTCGCGCTCGGTGGACTCGAGGTTGAGGATCACCGACTGGCCGTCCTTGAACTTGTCGGCGAGCTCCTGGGCCTGATCGAAGCGACGGGGACGGACGGTTGCCGGTTCTGTGCTCGGCGGCGCGCCGGAACCACGTGACGGCGTCGACGGGCGGGGGGCGGCGCGGGCGCCGGCGTCGTCGCCGGCGCCCGCGGCGGGATGGGCGGCCCGCCGGGCCGGCGACTCGAAGTCGCGCGACGGAAAGCTCGGCCGGGCCGGCACGGCCTTGACCACCGTTTCGTCGGATTCCGTTGGCCACGCCCGGTTCCCCGACGACCGACCGCCGCGGCCAGCGTCGGCGGCGGACCGCGAGCTCCGCGAGGGTGGCTCGGGTTCGACCTGGTCGTCGTAGTCGTCGTACGCGTCGTCAGGGCCGAGACCGAGGTAATCCATGGTCTTCTTCCAGAATGACATCGGTTCCTCCTGCGACGCGCAGGCTATCTCAACAGGTCAGACGCCTGGCGGACGGCCCGATGTGCAGAACTCGAGGCGGGCGAGCGCCGCTGCGCAGCGGCGGCAGCGAGCCTGGAGGTGAGGGGAGCAGCTTCGCTGCGAGCCGAACCCGAGCATGATCAGCGGGCGAAGAAGGCACGCGACGGCTGGTGGGCGTAGAGGTACCAGAGCACGAACAAACCGACCACGATCGTCACGAGCGCCTGGACGCGGTACTGCGCGCTGAGGGCGATCAGGCCCCAGATCGCGGCGGCGATCTGGACGAACTCGAAGAGCCCGACGAGGAACCGGGCGAAGCGACTCCCCCGGCGCAGGCCCATCGCCAGCCAGATGTGGATCAGGCCGAACACGATCCCGATGATCCCGAGGGTGGTCAGGGTCGAGGGCGACTCCTTGGTGTCCTTGAGCAGGGTGTCGTCGTTGTGCAGGGCGACCAGCGCGATGCCGGCGATGACGCTGAGGATGCCGCTCAGGATCATCAGGATCGTCACAATCGACAGCAGGAACGGTCGGCGCGCGATCACGTCCATCGCGCGCAAGGTAGCGGCTCGTGTCCTCGTGATCGTGGACTCGCGATGACTCCGGCACCCGGCCGCGGTCTGCACTGGCGATGGCATCGTTCGTCCTGCTGCCCGGCGCCGGATCCTCGAGCTGGTACTGGCACCTCGTCGAACCCGAGCTGCGCGCCCGCGGTCACGGCACGCTGGCCGTCGACCTGCCCGTCGGCGACGAGCGGGCGGGGCTGGCTGACTACGTCGACGTCGCCGCCGCCGCGGTGGAGCAGGCGATGGCCGGTCGGGACGACCTCGTCGTGGTGGCCCAGTCGATGGGCGCGTTCACCGCCCCGGTGGTGGCGACGCGGGTGCCGACACGGGTGATCGCGCTGGTCGCCCCGATGACGCCGGCGCCGGGGGAGTCGCCTGGGGAGTGGTGGGCCAACACCGGCCACGAGCAGGCGCGACGCGAGGCGGAGGCCGCCGGCGGGCCGCCCGCGGACGACTGGGATCCGGTGACGCTGTTCCTGCACGACGTGCCGCCCGACGTCGCCGCGGCGTCGGCCGACCACGTCGTCGAGCAGGCGGATCGCCCGTTCGCCGACCCGTTCCCGCTCGCCGCCTGGCCCGACGTATCGACCCGGTTCCTGCTGTGCCGCCACGACCGGCTGTTCCCGGCGCCGTTCCAGCGCCGCCTGGCCCGCCAGCGCCTCGGCATCACCGCCGACGAAATGGACGGCGGCCACCTCCCCGCCCTCGCCCATCCCGTCGAGCTGGCCGCCCGCCTGGAGGGCTACGCATCAGGGCTCAGGGGCGAGGTCGGGCGCCGAACAGGACGGTGCCGACCCTGACCTCGGTCGTGCCCTCCTCGACGGCGACATCGAGGTCGGCGGTCATTCCCATCGAGCACGTCGTCAGGCCGAGCTCGTCGACGAGGCGGCGCACGGTGCGGAACCCGGGCCGGGCCGCCTCCGAGCCGCCCTCGGTGGGGCCGACGGTCATCAACCCCTCCACCACCAGCCCGGCCGCGGCGGCCGCGGCGACCAGCGCCCGCACGTCGCCGACAGGGCAGCCGCCCTTGCCCGGCTCGCCGGTCGTGTCGACCTGCACCAGCACCGTCGCCCCGGACGCCCGCCGGGCCAGCTCGGCCACCAGGCGGGGCCGATCGACAGTCTCCCAGACGTCGACCAGGCCGGCCAGCCGGCGCACCTTGTTCGACTGCAGCTGGCCGATGAAGTGCACGGCGAGCCCGAGGGCGGCGGCCGTCGGTGCCTTGGTCAGCAGTTCCTGGGCGTAGTTCTCTCCGATCGCCCTGCACCCGGCCGCGGCCGCCGCCTTGATCGCGTCAGGGCCGAAGCCCTTGGTCACCGCCAAGATCTCGACGCCGGGCCCGACCCGAGCGCGCAGCGCGGCCAGGTTGGCGGCGACGTCGGGGAGAGAGGTGGGCGTGTCCGTCAGCGCAGGAACGACGGGACGTCGAAGTCGTCGTCGTCATCATCGGCGAGCGGATCGGCCTCGTCCTCGGCGAAGAGCTCGGAGATGGTGGTCGGCGGCCGTGAGGGACCGGTGCCGTCGAGGCGGTCGAAGCCGGCGGCGATCACGGTGACCTTGACCTCGTCACCCATCTCGTCGTCGATGACCGTACCGAAGATGATGTTGGCGTCCTGGTGGGCGACGCCGTGGATGATCTCGGCCGCCGCGTTCATCTCGAACAGCCCCATGCTCGACGGCCCCGTGATGTTCATCAGCACGCCCCGAGCGCCGTCGATCGCCGACTCCAGCAGCGGGCTGGAGATGGCGTGCTTGGCCGCCGTCACGGCGCGGTCGTCGCCGCTGGCCTGACCGATGCCCATCAGCGCCGAGCCGGCCTGCGACAGCACCATCTTCACGTCGGCGAAGTCGGTGTTGATGAGCCCCGGCGTGGTGATCAGGTTGGTGATCCCGGAGACGCCCTGGAGCAGCACCTCGTCGGCCATCTTGAACGCGTTGAGCACGCTCGTCTTGTCGTTGGCCACCGTGAGCAGGCGGTCGTTGGGGATGACGATGAGGGTGTCGACCTTCTCCTTGAGCCGCTGCACGCCGGTGTCCGCCTGGACGGCGCGGCGGCGGCCCTCGAACGTGAACGGGCGGGTGACCACACCGATCGTCAGCGCGCCGAGGCCGCGGGCGATCTCGGCGATCACCGGGGCTCCGCCGGTGCCGGTGCCACCTCCTTCGCCGGCGGTGATGAACACCATGTCGGCGCCCTTGATCATCTCGTCGATCTCGTCGTGGTGGCCCTCGGCGGCGGCCTTGCCGACCTCCGGGTCGCTGCCGGCGCCGAGGCCGCGGGTGAGGTCGCGACCGATGTCGAGCTTGAGGTCGGCGTCGCTCATCAGCAGCGCCTGGGCGTCGGTGTTCACGGCGATGAACTCGACGCCCTTGAGCCCAGCGTCGATCATCCGATTGACCGCGTTGACACCGCCGCCGCCAACGCCGATGACCTTGATCACCGCGAGATAGTTCTGGGGCGCGCCGGCCATCAGCGTGACCTCCATGTGTTGATCGAAGGTAGACCCTCATCCTCGCACGTCCTGGGGTCAAAGGCGTGCATCTCAGCTGTCGAGCTCATCCGACCGTCACCTCGTTGGAGGACACATCGACGTACGAGTAGCCGTGGTCGTCGACCTCGTCGAGCCTCGTCTGCAGCCGGACGAGCTTGGTCACGAGGTCGCGCGCCGGGCCGAAGCGGACCTCCACGCCGCCCTGCAGCATCAGTCTCAGGTCGCTGCCGTCGGGGGTGACGGCGGCCGACTCGGCCTTCTCCCGGATCTCCGGCGTGAGCGCCCGCGCCAAGCTGGCGGCGGCGACGTACCCGGGCGGGGTGAACTGCCCGGGACGCAGGTTCGGGGCGTCGGCGCCGACGAGCAGGAGGAAACCGACCGGCTGGGCGGCGACCACGTCGAGCACCCGGCCCTTGCCGTCGATCACGCGGAACTGCAGGTCGGCACCCTGGTAGGTGGCCACGGCGGTCCGCTCACGCAGCTCGATCGTCGCCCGGTCTGGAAACCTGGTGGTCACGCGCGCGGCCTCGACCCATGGGATCGCCTCCAGCTCGCGCTCGGCCTTGGCCGTGTCGACACGCAGCACCGGCGTGCCCTGGAGCTCGTCGACGACCCGCTGCAGGGCGGCCTTGTCGGTATAGACGGCACCCTCGACCTTCACCGTGTTGACGGCGAACCACGACGAGCCGAGCACGGCGAGCGCGGCGACGACGACGGCCACGATCGCCGTCGCCAGGAGCAGCCAGCGCAGCCGCTTGCGCCCGGCCGCCCGCTTCACGGCGATCCGCCGCTCCCGCATCCGCGGCTCGATCCGGGCGGCGCTCGACGCGTCGGCGATGCTGATCGTCTCGCCCAGTCCGACGTCCTGGTCGTCGATGAAGACGGTGCCCTCCGGCCGCGGCGCCCGGATCACTCCGTCGGCCGCGGCGGCGGCGAGACCGCGGCCGGCCGCTGACGCGGCGAGCAACGGGTCACCGGCGGCGAGGTACACGGCGTCGGGTGGATCGTCGGAGGCGTCGATGCGGATGACGGTCGGAGACGACGGCTCGTGTGCTGTCTCGACGTCAGCGAAAGCTTCAGCCTCACCTGAAGTATCGATCTCTTGTTGAGGTTCAGAGTCAGCCGTGGGCGCCGGCGTCGGTTCGGTCGGGGCCAGCAGCTGGTCGACCTCTGGGCTGTGGAGGTCGATCGCGCGCAGCGTCGTGGTGTCGATCTCGTCGGGGGAGAAGGCCTTCAGCAGCTCGTCGAGGACCTCCGGCGACGGCGCCTCGCTCCCCGGCACCTGCGTCGGTGCCTCGGGCGCCGACTCGGAGGGCTCGCCGCGGGTCATCCAAGGTCCTCGAAGTCCTCGAGGTCCTCGAAGCCGACGAGGCGGACTTCGGTGCGCATCGTGATGCCGGTCGCCTCCGCCACTCGGGTCCGCACGACGTCGATCAGCGCCCGCACGTCGGCCGCCGCGCCGCCGTCGGCGGCTTGGACGAAGTTGGCGTGCTTGGTCGACACCGACGCCGTCCCCATGCGCAGCCCTCGTAACCCGAGCCCGTCCACGAGGGCACCGGCGCTGATCTCCCCCGGCACCGGGTTGACGAACACCGATCCGCAGTTCTGCCCGCCCGGTTGATGCTCGCGCCGCCAGCGGACGATCTCCTCGATCGTCGCCTCCGAGGTCGCCCGGTCGCCGGGCGCCAACCGCAACCGGGCCGCCAGCACGACCTCGTCGGGTCCGATGTCCGAACCGCGGAAGCGCAGGCCGAGCGCGGCACTCGGCCGCGTCGCCACGGCCGGATCCGGCGCGGCGAGATCGAGCACATCGGCGTCGACGAGGCAGGCGGCGATGTCCGACCCGTGCCCGCCGGCGTTCATCGCCACGGCACCCCCGAGCGAGCCCGGCACGCCGACGGCCCACTCGAATCCGCTGAGCGCGGCCTTTGCCGTGCGCCGAGCGAGCACGGGCAGGGCGATACCGCCACCAGCGGCCACGACGACCGTGCCGTCGGCGTGCCCACCGATGTCGATCCCGCCGGCGAGGCCGGCGATCGTGACGGCGATCCCGCCGAACCCGGCGTCGGCGACGAGCAGGTTGGAGCCGCGTCCGACGAGCAGCACCGGCAGCCCGGACGCTCGGCGGGCGGCAGCCACGGCGAGCAGATCGTCGAGCGTGCGGGCGCGCACGAACAGGGCGGCCGGGCCACCGACCCGGAAGGTCGTCAGCGGCCCGAGCGGCACGTCGCGCTCGGCGCGAGCACCGAGCAGGGCGACGGCAGCGTCGACGGCGTCGGCGATGGCGGCCCTCATGGCTGCCTCCTCGCCGCTCGCAGGGCGAGGATCTCCTCGGGCAGCGTCGCGATGTCGCCACAGCCCATCGAGATGCAGACGTCCCCGGGCCCGACCTCGCCGGCGAGGAACGACACGACGTCCTCCCGCCGGGGCAGCCACACCACGCGTGCCCGCGGGTGGGCGTCGACCACCGCGTTCACGATCAGCTTGCCGGTGACGCCAGGGATCGGCGTCGTGCCCGACGGGTAGATCTCGGTGATCACCACGACGTCGGCGCCGACGAAGGCGTGCTCGTACGCCTTCCACATCTCGGCGATGCGGTTGAAGCGGTTGGGCTGGAAGGCCACCAGGACCCGCGACCAGCCGTCGCCGCTGTCGCGGGCGGCGGCGATGACGGCGGCGATCTCAGCGGGCAGGTGGGCGTAGTCGTCGACGAACGTGGCCCCGCCGTCGACACCGCGGATGTCGAAGCGCCGGGCGACACCGCCGAAGCGGGCGAGGGCGTCGCAGCACTGCTCGAAGCCCGCCCCGAGCTCGAGCGCCATGGCGACCGCGCCGGTGGCGTTGAGCACGTTGTGCAGCCCACGCAGCGGCAGATGGACCTCGCCGAGGCGCGCGCCATGGTGCTCGAGGGCGAACGAGAACGAGCCGTCGGTCGCCGTCAGCCCCACCGGGCGGAGGTCGGCGGTGGGCGCGAAGCCATAGGTGATCGCCGGGTGCCGTGTCGTCAGATCGGCGCACACCGGGTCGTCAGCGCACAGCACCTTGGGCCCGTCGATGTGGGTGAGGTAGTGATCGAAGCTGGCGACGAGGGCGTCGAACGTGCCGTAGTGCTGCAAGAAGTCGAGCTCGACGTTGAGCAGGATCGAACCCTCGAGCGGCAGCTCGAGGTGGGTGCCGTCACTCTCGTCGGCCTCGACGACGAGCAGGTCGCTGCCGGTCCACTGGGCGCCGGTGCCGGCATCGACCACATCGCCGCCGACGATGAAGCTTGGCGCCATGCCGGCGGTGGCGAGCATCAGCATCAGCATCGACGTCGTGGTCGTCTTGCCGTGGGTCCCGGCGACACCGATCGCCCGGGCCTGGGCGCAGATCGCGGCGAGCATCCCGGCCCTCCGCAGCGTCGGGATCCCGCGCTCGCGCGCCGCTCGCAGCTCGACGTTGGTCGGGGGGATCGCCGTCGACGACGTCACGGCGTCGCAGCCGGCGACGACCGCCGGGTCGTGGCCGACGGTGACGGCGACGCCTGCCGCCCGGACCCGGTCGAGCACGGGCTGGTCCCGGACGTCGCTGCCGGACACCGTGTGTCCCATCTCGGCGAGGGCGATGGCGATCGCCGACATGCCGGGGCCACCCACCCCGACCACGTGCAGGCGCAGCGGCAAGGACAGGTCGATCGGCGCACGGGGCACCTCGGTTGGCAGGACGGTCGTCACGGTGGCACCAGGCTAGGAGCCGCGGGCGGAGCGCGACCGGGCACCCCCGTCCATCTCGGGTTCGACTCGCAGCCAAGCTGCTCGCCTCACCTCCGACCTCGCCGCCGCCGCTACGCAGCGGCGCTCGCCCACCTCCATCTCGGGTTCGACTCGCAGCCAAGCTGCTCACCTCACCTCCGACCTCGCCGCCGCCGCTACGCAGCGGCGCTCGCCCACCTCCATCTCGGGTTCGACTCGCAGCCAAGCTGCTCACCTCACCTCCGACCTCGCCGCCGCCGCTACGCAGCGGCGCTCGCCCACCTCCATCTCGGGTTCGACTCGCAGCCAAGCTGCTCGCCTCACCTCCGACCTCGCCGCCGCCGCTACGCAGCGGCGCTCGCCCACCTCCATCTCGGGTTCGACTCGCAGCCAAGCTGCTCGCCTCACCTCCGAGCTCGCCGCCACCGCTACGCAGCGGCGCTCGCCCACCTGGCTTACCCCTGATCCACCGAGGAGGCCCCGTTGAGAGGGCTCGACTATCCGCGGAAAAGGTGCCCTGACCTGGGAAGATAGCTGTTACTAGACCTGCTATGGACCCCGAGTCGGAGGACACCTTTTCGATGTCATCATCGCACAGCCTGGACGGCATCGAGGTCACCTTCGACGACGAGCGGTTGGTCGCCGACGCTGGGCTGATCCAGCCCGCCACCTTGGCTCAGCACCTCGGGTTGCGCGACCTGTTCGACCGTCACGTCGACTTGGGCGACACCGCGGGACGAGCCAACGTTGGCGCCAAGGCGATGACGGTGATCCATTCGGCGCTCGCCGGGGGCGACTCGATCGATGACTGCGACGCCTTGCGGGCCGGGTCCACCGGGGCGGTGCTGGGCCATGCCGTGTTGGCCCCCTCGACGGTGGGCACGTTCCTGCGCAGCTTCACGTGGGGCCACGCCCGCCAACTCGACCGTGTGTCCGCCGAGCTGTTGGCGCGGGCCTGGCAGGCCGGGGCCGGACCCGGCGACGCCGCGGTGACGATCGACATCGACTCGTCGATACATGAGACCTACGGGCTGAAGAAACAGGGTGGGGCGAAGTTCACCTACACCAAGGTTCGTGGCTACCACCCGTTGTACGCGGTGATCGCCGGCAGCGGTGACGTCGTGCATTCCCGTCTGCGCGGCGGCAACGCCAACTCCGGTCGCGGCGCCGCCGGGTTCGTCACCGAGACCGTCAACCGGGTCCGTGCCGCCGGCGCCAGCGGGCCGCTCACCTTGCGCGCCGACTCCGGGTTCTACAGCCACAAGGTGGTCGAGGCCTGCCGCCGCGCCGGGGTGCGGTATTCGATCACCGTCAAGTTGAACAAGGCCCTGCACACAGCGATCGCCGCCATTGCCGACACGGCGTGGACGCCGATCCCGTACTTCCTCGACGGCGCCGACGTCGCCGAGACCACCTATCGGCCCTTCGGCAAGAAGGCACCGCTCGTGCGGTTGATCGTGCGTCGAGTCAAACCGACTCCCGGAAGCCAGCTCGCCCTGCTCGTCGACTACTCCTACCACGCCTTCATCACCGACCGCGAGGCGACGACGCTCGAGCTCGAAGCCGACCACCGCCGCCACGCCGTCGTCGAAGACGCCATCCGCGACCTCAAATACGGGGTCGGGCTCAACCACCTGCCGTCGGGCCGGTTCGGAGCCAACGCCGCCTGGCTCACCCTCAACGTCATCGCCCACAACCTCGCCCGCTGGGTCAGCCGCATCGGCCTGGGCGAAACCCTCATCGCCACCGACACCCTCCGCCGCCGCCACCTCCGCACCCCCGGACGGATCACCCGCTCCGCCCGCAAACTCACCTTGCACCTCCCCAAGCGCTGGCCGTGGGCCGAACAGTTCAACAACTCCCTCGCCCGGCTGCGCAGCATCGTCCTCGTCACCTGACCCCGACGATCATGGCGGCGCCCCCGACCAACGCCCGGCGCCCCGACGGCCCGAACACCTCAGCAAGCCGGCTCCGCCACGCACTGCCACAGGCCGCTCTACGGCCAGCGACCCCCTGTCCGCACTCACCACCCCACCAGAGCCATTCCGGGCCCGCCACGGCGATCACCCCAGGTCGATCGGTGGATTCGGGCTTACGATCACTGGTGGCCCGGGTGTCCGGCGGCGATCCGCTCGATCAGGTCGACCAGCGTGTGGGTGCGGTGTTGCTCGCCGGCGTGAGCGGCCCTCGCCGCCAGCTCGGCCAGCGCGGTGGGATCGGCGCGCAGCTCGTCGATGCGCGTGCCGAGCCGGGCCAGCTCCGCCTCCGGCAGGTGGACCGCACCGCCCTGTTCCGAGAGCCAGCGGACGTTGATCGTCTGGTGGTCGCCGGCCGCGCCCGGCCACGGCACGAGGATGCTCGGGGTGCCGGTGACGGCGACCTCGGCGACGGTGCTCGCCCCGCCGCGCCCGACGAGCAGGTCGGCGGCGCAGTAGAGGTCCTCGATCCGCTCGTCGTAGCCGACGACCTGGTGGAGCACGCCTTGTGCACCGTCCCGGCCATGCGGGGCCTGGGCGAGGAAGCGGTCGCCAACGACCTGGCGCACGGCGAGGCCGGCGTCGTCGGCATGCTCGGCGACGAACCGGGCGACGGCGTCGTTGAGCGCCGCCGATCCGAGCGACCCGCCGGTGACGGCGACGACGAAGCGATCGGCGGGGAGGCCGAGGCGCTGGCGGGCGGGACCCCGGTCACGCGAGCGGTCGGCGGCGAGGATCTGCCGCCGCAGTGGGGCGCCGGTGACGACGGCCCGCGGGAGGTGGGAGTCGGCGTAGGCGACGGCGCTCGCTTCGGCGATCCGGGCGGTGAGGGCGCTCGCGCGGCCCGGTGTGCGGTCGTAGCTGACGACGACGATCGGGATGTGCAAGTGGCGCGCGGCGAGCACCGCAGGAAGGCTGGCGTAGCCGCCGACGGACACGACGACCGCCGGCTGCAGCTCGTCCAGCAGGCGGATCGCGGCGCGCCGGGCGACGGTGAGCTTGGGCACGATCGCCGCGTTGCGACGCACGTTGACCACATTCAGCTCGCGCTGGAGGCCGATCACGTCGAGGAAGGTGTGCGGGAACGGCGTCGCCGGCAGCAGCCGCGTCTCCAGCCCCCGCGCCGCGCCCACGTAATGGATCTCCGACGGGTCGTGGCCGTGGTCGACGAGCGCCTCGGCGATCGCCAGCGCCGGCAGCACGTGCCCGGCCGACCCGCCGCCGGTCACGACGGCGAACGTCACGAGCGGGCGCGGCGGGCGACGTTGAGCAGAAGACCGGCGGCGGTCATCGAGACGAACAGGGACGTGCCGCCGGCGGAGAAGAACGGCAGGGTCAGCCCCGTCACCGGCATCAGGCCGCTGACCCCGCCGAGGTTGATCACGGCCTGCACGCCGATCCACGTCGCGATGCCGCCGGCGAGCAGCATGCTGAATCGGTCGGGGGCCGACAGCGCGGCCTGGATGCCGAACCACACGATCAGCATGAACCCGCCGATCACGGCGATCGAGCCGACCAGCCCGAGCTCGTCGGCGATCACGGCGAAGATGAAGTCGCTGTGGGCGAGCGGCAGGTAGCCGAGCTTGCCGTTGCCGGCGCCGACGCCGGAGCCGGTGAGCCCGCCGTTGGCGATCGACAAGAACCCCTGGTACGTCTGGTAGGAGAGGTGGTCGCGGTGGCCGGTGATGTCGAGGAAGGCGGTGAACCGCTGGTAGCGGTACTCCGTCGAGAACACGAAGGCGAGGGCGCAGGCGGCGGCGGCGACCGAGGTGGCCACCATCGGCGACAGCGGCACACCGCCGATGAAGGCGATGGCGAGCACGATCGCGGCCATCACGATCGCCGACCCGAGGTCGCCCTGCACGAGGCAGGCCAAGCCGGCCACGGCGGCGACCAAGGCGATCGGGCGCAGGCTGCGGCGGACGTCGGCCAGCTGTTCCTGGCGGCGGACGAGGAGATCA
Source organism: uncultured Acidimicrobiia bacterium (assembly GCA_963841465.1). Lineage (GTDB taxonomy): Bacteria > Actinomycetota > Acidimicrobiia > Acidimicrobiales > Ilumatobacteraceae > JALZMG01. Next base: position 631,666 of record CAWJCQ010000004.1, read on the forward strand.
GCGCAGAACACGACGACCGCCAGCTTCAGGAACTCCGACGGTTGCACGCTGAACGACCCGACGGCCACCCACGCCCGGGCCTCGTTGACCGTGGTCCCGACGTGCGGCACGAACGGCAGCACCATCCCGGCGGCACCGATGAGCACCAGCGGGATCGCCATCTGCTTCAGCCGCGCCAGGTTGATGCGCATCGCGACCACCATCCCGACGAGGCCGATCCCCGCCCAGGTCACCTGGCGGGTGAAGATGTGGTACGGGCTGTTGCCCTTGGCGGCCTCGACGCCGGCGGACGCCGACAGCACCATCACCAGCCCGAGCAGCACGAACACCGCGACCACCACGCCGATGACGTAGTAGGCGGCCGGGGCCGGCCCCCGCTGGACGTCCCACATCCGCACCTTCGAGGTGTCCCGAGCCTTCACCGACCGGTAGCCGCCGGCCCGTCGGGTCGCCCGGTCCCCGTCCTGGAGTCGCTCCAGCGCCCGCTGGCGGCGCTCGCCCACCGTCCACGCTCGGGTTCGGCTCGCAGCCGAGCTGCTCACCTCACCTCCCGAGCTCGCCGCCGCCACTTCGTAGCGGCGCTCGCCCACCGTCCACGCTCGGGTTCGGCTCGCAGCCGAGCTGCTCACCTCACCTCCCGAGCTCGCCGCCGCCACTTCGTAGCGGCGCTCGCCCACCGTCCACGCTCGGGTTCGGCTCGCAGCCGAGCTGCTCACCTCACCTCCCGAGCTCGCCGCCGCCACTTCGTAGCGGCGCTCGCCCACCTGGCCGAACGTCTTCATGCCCTGCCTCCGATCCGTTCCCGCACCAACCGCTTGAAGTCGTCGCCGCGCGCCGAGTAGCCGCCGTCCGGGTACCAGTCGAAGCTGGCGCAGCCGGGGGCCAACAGCACGACGTCGCCAGGTTCGGCCAGCTCGCCCGCACTGGCGACCGCATCGGCCATCGACCCGGCTGTCACCACCGGCGCCACCGCGGCGAACGTCGTGGCGATCGAGTCGGCGGCCTCGCCGATCGCGACCACGGCCCTGATCCGGCTGGACTCGGCGGCCATCGGCGTCAGGTCGAGGCCCTTGTTGCGGCCGCCGGCGATCAGCACGACGCGGTCGAAGGCGCGGATCGCCACCGAGGCGGCGTGCGGCGTCGTGGCCTTGGAGTCATCGAACCAGCGGACCTTGCCGTCGTCGCCGGCCAGCTCGATGCGGTGGGCCGGACCGCTGAACGCGGCGAGGGCCGTGGCGACGTCGGACGGACCGGCCAGTCCCGCCTCCAGCGCGAGCGCGGCGGCGGCGAGACCGTTGGTGAGGTCGTGCGGCAGCGCCCGGCGCATCGCCGCGATGGGCGCGAGGCGACCGGCAGGGCCGACGAGGTGGTCGTCGGCCACGTGGTAGTCGGCGCGAGTCGTGCCGAACGTGCGACGGCGTCCGGGGGCCCGCCGCAGGTGAGCCATCACGACGGGGTCGGCGGCGAAGCCGATGGCGGCGTCGCTCGGGCGCTGCTGGGTGAAGATGCGCGCCTTGGCCGCTTCGTACGAGGCCATGCTCGTGTGCCAGTTGAGGTGGTCGGGCGCGAGGTTCAGCCACGCCGCGGCGTCGCCGCGGAACCGGTCCGTCCACGCCAGCCGAAAGCTGGCGCACTCGACCACGAAGGCCTCGACGTCGAGGTCGAGCGCTTCGACCAGCGGGACGTCGGTGTTGCCGGCGGCGACCGCGGCGACGCCGGCAGCTGCGAGGATGTCGACGGCCATCAGCGTGGTCGTCGTCTTCCCGTCGGTGCCGGTGACGGCCAGCATCGGCCGCGGCCCACCGGCGCGCTCCTGCTCCCAGCGGTAGGCCAGCTCGAGCTCGCTGAACACAGGGCGGCCGGCCGTGGCGGCGGCGGCGAACAAGGCATGGCTCTCGGGCACGCCGGGGGCAGGCACCACGAGCTGGCTGGCGCGGACCAGCTCTCCCAACGCGGCGGCACCGGGCGCGGCGACGAGCTCGACGCCGAGCGAGGTGGCCAGCTCCCGCTTGGCGTCGTCGACGGCATCGTCGGCGGCGACGACGTCGAGCTCGCGTGTCCGCAGCGCCCGCACGGTGGCCGCCCCCGCGACGGCGAGGCCGTAGACGAGGATCACAGCAGGCCCTTCGAGGAGATCCGGGTGAAGTCGCCGATGAACAGCCCGAGGGCGGCGGCGACGCACGTCGCGGCGATCAGCCAGAAGCGGATGAGGACGGTCGTCTCGGGCCAGCCGACGAGCTCGAAGTGGTGGTGGATCGGTGACATCCGGAAGAGGCGCCTGGTGCGTCCGCTGGCCTTGAACACGGCCATCTGCAGCGCCACCGAGCCGGCCTCCAGCGCGTTCAGCCCGCAGATCAGGATCAGCAGCATGTGGGTGTCCATGGTCAGCGCCAGCAACGCCAGCGAGGACCCCAGCCCGAGCGCTCCGACGTCGCCCATGATGATGCGCGCCGGGGCGGCGTTGAACCACAGGAATCCCATGCACGCCCCGGCGAAGGCGGCGGCAAGGGCGGCGAGGTCGAGCGGGTTGACGACAGCGCCGTAGATGTCGGGGTTCCGGAACGCCCAATATCCGATGATCATGAACGCGCCGTAGCCCATCAGCGCGGCGCCGCCGGCCAAGCCGTCGAGGCCGTCGGTGACGTTGACGGCGTTGGTGGTCGCCCAGATGATCAGCCCGGCCCAGATGACCCAGACCACCGTGGGGGGTTCCCATCCTGGATAGTCGGCGCGCGTCAGCGAGATCGTCGTGGCGATGCCCGTCGAGTGGACCAGCCACCAGGCGATGCCGAAGCTGAGCAGCATCGTCACGTAGTTCTTCTGCTTCCAGAAGATGCCGCGGTTGTGGCGCTTGCGGACCTTGATGAAGTCGTCGAGGAAGCCCATCAGCGCCATCACAAGGATCCCGATCCACACGATCAGCGCCTGGTCGGAGAACGGCAGGCCGCGGCGGAGGTGGGCGACGATCCAGCCGATTAGGGCGGCGGCGAGGATGGCGAGGCCGCCCATCGTTGGCGTGCCCTGCTTGGCCATGTGGTGCTCGGGGCCACGATCCTCCTTGCCCAGGATTGGCTGGCCGAGGCCGCGGGTGCGGAACAGCGTGATCAGCGACCGAGTGACGACGAGCGCCAGCACACCGGACACGACGCCGGCGATCATCACGGCGATCATCGACGCGCCTCGAGGTAGCGACGCACGACCTCGCGATCGTCGAAGGGCACGACGTGGTCGCCGATCGTCTGGGTCGTCTCGTGGCCCTTGCCGGCGACGAGGACGACGTCGCCGGGCGCGGCGGCGTCGATCGCCATCGCGATCGCCGCGGCGCGGTCGGCCTCGACGATCACCCGGCGACGGGCGTCGGGCGGCACACCGCTGAGCACGGCGGAGATGATGGCGTGCGGATCCTCCGATCGCGGGTTGTCAGACGTGACGAACACGATGTCGGCGTCCGCCGCGGCGACCGCGCCCATGCGCGGCCGCTTCGGGCGGTCGCGGTCGCCACCGGCACCGAAGACGACGATCACCTGCCCACTCGCCACGGCCCGCGCCGCGGCGATGGCCTCGGCCAGCCCGTCGGGCGTATGGGCGTAGTCGACGATCACGGCGATGTCGTCGCGCCCGGCGCGCACCCGCTCGAACCTCCCTGGCACGCCGTCGGCGCCGGCGAGGCCGGTGGCGATGTCGTCGACGGCAACGCCGAGCACGCCCGCCGTCGTCGCCGCGGCCAACGTGTTGGAGACGTTGAAGCGCCCACCCAGCGGCACGGTCAGACGGTGGCCGCGCCAAGTGAACGAGTGCTCATCGGCGGAGACGGCGAGGTCGTGGGCATCGGCTTCGGAGAACGCCACCATGTCGATCGGTGCGGCGTCGATCAGCAGGCTGCCGTGGGGGTCGTCGGCGTTGGCCACGCCGATCGACGACAGCTCCGGCGTGAACAGCCGGGCCTTGGCGCGGAAGTACTCCTCGACGGTGCCGTGGAGGTCGAGGTGATCGGTGCCGAGGTTGGTGAACACCGCCGCGGCGAACCGGGTGCCGTCGACGCGGTGCAGGGCGAGGGCGTGCGACGACACCTCCATCACGACCGCCTCAGACCCGCCGTCCCGGGCGGTCGCCAGCAGCTGCTGGAGCTCGGGCGCCTCCGGCGTCGTCTTGGCGCCCGAGAGCGTCCCGAGCACCGTCGTCGGGAGACCGGCAGCGCGCAGGATCGCCCCCAGCAGGTGGGTGGTGGTCGTCTTGCCGTTGGTGCCGGTGATGCCGACCACGCGCAGCGCGCGGCTCGGGTCACCGCAGACGATCGCCGCAACCGGGCCCATCGCCACCCGGGTGTCGGCGACCACGAGCTGGCCGACCCCAACGTCGGCCAGCTCGTGGTCCACCAGGAGCGCGGTCGCCCCAGCGGCGACCGCGGCGAGCGCGAAGTCGTGACCGTCGTGGTGCTCGCCGCGCGCGCAGGCGAACAGCGCACCGGGCTTCACGAGGCGCGAGTCGTGGGTCATCGCCGAGACCTTCGTTGCCGGATCGCCGACGAGACGGGGGCGATGGCGGGCCGGCAGCCCGGCGAGCAGCTGGCCGAGGGTCGTCACCTGCGCTCACTCGGGGCAGCCGGTCGAACCCGGCGGCTGGGTGATGTCGAGCTCGTGGATCATCGTCGGCGCCAGCTCGCGGAACACCGGCGCCGCCGCCGTGCCGCCGAAGCGGTCGCCGCTGCCGGGCGGGGGCTGGTCGATCGACACGAGGATCGTGACCTGCGGGTCCTCGGCAGGGAGGAACCCGACGAAGCTGGCGTAGTAGGCCTTGGTGCCGTCGGGCGCGGTGTAGCCGCCGTCTTTCTGGGCGATGAAGCCGGTGCCGGTCTTGCCGGCGACCGACAGGCCGTCGATCCGTGCCGCCTTCGCCGTCCCCCGGCACACGACGTCCTTCATCATCGAACGCATCTCCGTGGCGATCTCGGGCTTGATCACCTCATGGGTGGCCGACGGCGGCATCGTGCGCTGGACGCCGGCGGCGTCGATCGTGGACTGCACCAGCTTGGGCGCCACGTAGGTGCCGCCGTTGGCGATCGTGTTGACGGCCGAGATCAGCTGGATCGGGCTGCTCGCCACACCTTGCCCGTAGGCGACGGTGAACTTCTCGGTCCCCTCCCACTTCTGCCACCACTTGAGGATCCCAGGGTTCTCGTCGGGGAAGTTGAGCGCCGTCCGCTGGCCGAGGCCGAAGGCCTTCATGTACTCGTACTGCTTCTGGAAGCCCATTGTGCGCGACACCATGATCGTGCCGATGTTCGACGACTCCGTCAGGATCTGGTCGACGGTCATCGGCTCGGGCTTGTGCATGTGCGAGTCGTGGAGCTTGTCGCCGTGCTTGGTGAGCACCATCTCCCAGGGCACGGTGAAGGTGGTGTCGGGCGTCACGGAGCCCTCGTTGAGCGCCCCCGACATCGTGATCACCTTGCCGACCGAGCCCGGCTCGTAGGCGTTGACGGCGGAGTAGTTGCCCGACGTGACCTCATAGACGTTGTGGTCGTTGATGTGCACCGACGCCATCGCCACGATCTCGCCGGTCTTCGGGACCATCACGATCGCCTGGGCACCTTTCGCGCGCAGTGTGGCCACCTGCTTCAAGAGCGCCTGCTCGGTGGCGTACTGGATCGAGCGGTCGAGGGTCAGCACGATGTCCGAGCCGGGCACGGGCGCCGCCGTCGTCCGCTCGGTGCCCGCGACGGTGCGCCCGCCGGGCGCGACGTCGAGCGTCTCGGTGCCGGGCTTGCCGCCGAGCACGTTCTGGTACTGGCGCTCCAGCCCGGCGATCCCGTTGCCGTCGATGTCGGTTCGGCCGATCACGCTGCGCCCGGTGTCGCCGCCGGGCAGCGTGCGGCGATCCTCGGGGTAGATCGCGACACCGGCGAGGTCGAGACCCCGGAGCTGGTCTGCCACCGCGTCGTCGACCTGGCGGGCGACGTAGACGAAGCCCTTGTCCTTGGCCGTCATCGCCGCCACCAGCTCGTCGCGACGGCCGGGGTCGAGGCCGAGCACGGAGGCGAACACCCGGCCGGTGCCGACGGGGTCGGTCACCTGTTTCGGGTTGACGGCGATCGTGCTGGCCGGCACCGACAGGGCCAGCTCCTCGCCGTTGCGATCGAAGATCGATCCGCGCCGGGCTGGCAGCGGACGGGTCCGCGTCCACTGCGCAGTCGCCGCGCTGCGCAAGCCGTCGCCGTCAACCGTCTGCAGCAACCCGATCTTCACCAGCACCGCCGACAGCACGAGGAGGATGACGACGAGGGTGGCGATCAGGCGCTTGCGCGGCTGGCCGGCCGAGAAGCGGGCGGCGAGGCGCCGTGTGCGCGTCGTGATCGTGCGCCGTGCTCGCATCCGCGGGTTCGGCGCCTTAGGCGGCGGCGGCGGGCGCAGCTGGACCGCCCGCTTGGCGCGCAGGGCGCGGTCGCGTCCGCTGCGCTGGGCGGGTCTGCCACGTTGGGCCCGTCGCCCTTGTCGGGGAGCCCGGCGGGCCGCCGGCGCCGGGGCGGATCGGCCCGGCGGCCCACCGGCGCGCCGACCCGTCGTGGCAGCTCTCCGGGTCGGTGCGTGCTGTCGGCGGCGAACGGTGTCGCCGCGGGTGTCGCGTCGACCACGCTGGCGGTCAACGCTGCGGTCATCGCCCCGACCGAACGCGCGGAACGGGTCGCGGTGCATCAGCTCGCGTCCTCCCCCGCCCCGACGCCCGCCGCCTTGACCGTGCGGACCTGCTCCAGCGGGTCGGTCGGTTCAATGGTGAGAGTTGCCTCGTCGAGGGTCCCGGCAGCCGCCAGCATGCGAGCCACCGTCATCGGGTCGACGGGCATGAACTCGGTGCGCGGTGACGGCATCATCCCGAGCTTGTTGGCCTCGAGCGCCAGCCGGGTCGGCGAGCGCAGCTCGGCCCGCTGCTGGCGCAGCACGTCGAAGCGGGCGCGAGCCTCGTCGACCGCCTGCTCGAGACGGTCGACCTCGACCTGCCGCTGCGCCAATCGGGTGTGCAGCACCACCGTGCCGAGCATCAGCACGACGACCACGCCGCCGAGCAGGAGGGCAGCGTTGACGGCGGCGCGGGGCCTCGGCACGATCCGCAGGTCAGGCCGGGTGCCCGGTACGGGCGTCGGCGCCGTCTGGCGGCGGGTGACGCCAAGCTTGCCGGTCGCCCGCGGCCGCGGCGCGTCGACGCGCCGGGCCGACGCGGTCGTCGCCACGTCAGCGCCCGTCCTTGTCGTCGCCGGTGCGCGGCTCGATCCGCTCGGCCACCCGCAGCCGGGCCGACGCGGCGCGCGGGTTGGCCTCCCGCTCCCCCACCGACGGCCGCTTGGCCACCCCGCGCACGAGGCGGATCGTCTGCACGGCGTCGCACACGCACGGCAGCCCGGGCGGGCAGTCGCAGGCACCGGTGGCGATGCGGAAGCGATCCTTCACGATGCGGTCCTCACCGGAGTGGTAGGCGAGGACGGCGATGCGCCCGCCCGGCCGCGTCGCCTCGATCGCCGCGTCGAGGGCCGGCGCCAGGGCGTCGAGCTCGCCGTTGACCTCGATGCGAATCGCCTGGAACGTCCGCGTCGCCGGATGCCCGCCGGTGCGGCGGGTCGCCGCCGGGATCGCCCGTGTCACGATCTCGGCCAGCTGGGTCGTCGTCTCGACCGGCCGGGCGGCCACGATCGCCCGCGCGATGCGCGTCGCGAAGCGCTCGTCGCCGTAGCGGCGGATGATCCGCGCCAGCTCGTCCTCGGCGTAGCCGTTGACGACGTCGGCGGCCGACCACCGCGCCGTGGTGTCCATCCGCATGTCGAGGGGCCCGTCGAGGCGGTAGGAGAAGCCGCGCGCGGCGTCGTCGAGCTGTGGCGACGACACGCCGAGGTCGAACAGCGCGCCGCTCAGGCCGTCGTGGAGGGCGGCGTCGATCTCGTCGAGGCCGTCCAGTTGCTCATTCGTCGGGCGGGGGATCTGGTCGGTGGGCATCAGCTCGTGGAGGTCGTCGAAGCGGGCGTGCACGGCGCGGAACCGCCGCCCGAAGCGCTCGAGCCGGACGGTCGCCGCAGCCACCGCGGTGGAGTCGCGGTCGACGCCGACGACCAGGAGGTCGGATCGGCTCTCGAGCAGGGCTTCGGTGTGGCCGCCGCCACCGAGCGTGGCGTCGAGCACGACGCCGGGCGGCACCGTCGCGAACACGGCGACGATCTCGTCGACCATCACCGGCCGGTGGGCGAAGGCGGTCATCTCGTTGCTGCCGTCGCAGGCTCGTCGTTGGTCCTCGCGCCTCCTTCCGTCGTCGGTTCGGTCATTCGCGGCCGCCGGCGATCTCACCGCGGCCGGCCGCGGCGACGTGCTCGTAGAGCTCGGCCGACCAGACCTCGGCGCGGTCGAAGTTGCCGCACACCATCACCCTCGAGCTCGGGGTCAGCCGGGCGTAGCTGCGCATCTTCTCGTCGAGCGTCACGCGGCCCTGCTTGTCGAGGCTGACGAGGGAGGCGGAGTGGGCCAACGCCCGCTGCCGGCCGAGGGTGATCTGCTGGGCCCGGGCCTGGCGCATCAGCTCGTTGGCCATCTCCTCGAAGGCATCCCGGGGCATCACGTCGATGCAGCGCTCCTCGCCGATGACGAGGTAGCAAGAGTCGCCGAGCAAGGACCTGAACGCCGACGGCAGGGCCAAGCGCCCCTTGTCGTCGAGCTGGCGTTCGTGGACCCCGACGAACATCGCGCCAACGACCGCACCCTTTCTGCCCTGCCACCCCGGACGGCTGCCTCGCTGGGGACCCGGGGCATCCCCACCGGCCCCCACTTTGGCCCCCGAATCCCCCCACTGTCAACCAATTCCCCCCATTAAGCCCCACGAGCCTCCCCCGGACTCCCGTCCTCTGCCCTCGTCGCGGCTTTCGCCGGTGTTTCGCGGCGTGTGCTGGGGGTGTGAGAGGGCACGGCCCACAGTGGGCGCCGTGAACGCAGATGCCCCGATTCCGGCCGCCCGCTCCACCCGCTTCTCGACCCGCCGCCGGGCGTGGCGAGCCGTCGCCGTCGTCGGCGTCGTTGGTGGTCTCGTCGCCCTCTCCGCCTGCGGGGACGACGACGACAACAACACGCCCGCCGCCACCACCACGCCGTCCGCGTCGAGTGCGATGACGGCGACGACGACGGCGGAGTCGATGATGACCCACGACACGACCGAGGACTCGATGGCGACGGCCACCACAACGGCGGGGTCGATGATGACCCACGACTCCACCGAGGACTCGTCGATGACCAGCGCGAGCGGCTGAGCCGCGCGGGTGTCAGCGGTCGTTCAGCCGTCGATCGCGATCTCCAGCAGCACGTCGCCGTGGCACGGCGCGACACCAGCACGCCAGGTCGCGGCCGCCGAGCTCGCGCCGGACGTCGGCGACCGTGATGTCGAGCTCGCCGGCGACCAGCGCCCGCCGGTAGGCCGCCGCGCATTCGGCGGCGTCGCCGTCGACGCCGATCCGCCACGGGTTGCCCCACCTCGACGGACGGCTCACGACGACCGCGCCAGCAGGCTTGCGCCAGCCACGGGCGCGGCGCAGCTGGATCCGCTGTGGCATGTGGCCAGCCTGCCTGCCGATGTGGTGAGCGAGGTACCCGCTACCGGAGCTGGGCGGCGACGTCGCCCAGGTTTCTGTGTCACCGCACAAGTCCCCGGGGACTCATCCGGTGACACAGAACCGGGCGTCACTGCCGCGGTCGCCGATCCGTCCCGGCCTCACCCTGTCGGCGACACTTGACCCGTGCGCTTCGGCATCTTCTTCGAGCTCTCGGTCCCCCCGCCGTTCAGCGGGGCCGGCGAGCGGCTGGTCTACCGCAACGCCCTCGAGCAGGCGGTGCTCGCCGACGAGCTCGGCTTCGACTGGGTCTGGGCGGTCGAACACCACTTCCTGGAGGGGTACAGCCACTGCTCGGCGCCGGAGGTCTTCCTCACCGCCGTCGCCGCCCGCACCGAGCGGGTCCGCGTCGGCCACGGCGCCGTGGTGTGCGTGCCGGAGATGAACCACCCGGTCCGAGTCGCCGAGCGCGCCGCGGCGCTCGACATCATCTCCGGTGGCCGGCTGGACGTGGGCACGGCCCGTTCGTCGACGTGGACCGAGCTCGGCGGCTTCAGTGTCGATCCCGACCTCACCAAGCAGACCTGGGATGAGTACGTGCACGTGCTGCCGCGGATGTGGTCCGGCGAGGCGATGTCCCACGAGGGCATCGGCTGGCGGATGCCAGAGCGGCGAGTGCTGCCGACGCCGGTGCAGGACCCGCACCCGCCGCTGTGGGTCACCGTTACCACGCCCGGCACCGAGCTCGACGCCGCCGACCGCGGCATCGGCTGCCTCGGCGTCGCCGCCGTGACGTTCGCCGAGCAGGAGCGGCGCACCGCCGAGTATCGCCGGCGGATCCAGCTGTGCGATCCGGTCGGCGGCGTCAACGACTCCGTGACGACGCAGAACTTCCTCTACTGCCACGAGGATCTCGAGACCGCGGCGCGGGTCGGCGGCGGGATGGCGACGACGTTCGGGCTCTCCAACAGCCACCTGCTGTGGACCCGCGAGGCCTATCCGACGAGCGCCTACCACAGCCTCGGCAACCTCGCCCCGCCGGCGGTCAAGCGGGAGACCGGCGCCCCGGGCGAACGGGCGCCGCTGCCGGAGGGCATCGCGATCGGCGACCCGGCCCGGATCATCGAGGAGATCGAGCGGTGGGAGGGCGTCGGCATCGACGGGGTCAACTTCATGCTCAACGCGCTCGAGGAGATCCCCCAGGATGCGGTGCTCGACAGCATGCGCCTGTTCGCCGCCGAGGTGATGCCGAAGTTCCGCCGATGACCGCGCTCACGGCCCCGGCCGGCGAGCCCGCCGAGCTCGCTCCGGCGGAGGTCTTCCAGGCCGCCTTCGAGCACGCCGGATCACGCGGGGAGACGTTCCTCCCGCCGGGCCTGGCGCCGACGATCCCGACGCTCGTCACCCTCCTCGCCGTGCGCGTGGCCGACGGCCCGCACGGTCCGTTCACCGTGACCCAGGTCCGGCTTTCGTGCCGGAGTGGGGCGAGGGCGCGGGCGCTGGCGGTCGCCACGGCCGTCGATGCATCGCCGGAGGCCGCAGCGTGGCTGGCAGCCGGCTGGGGTATCGGCGGGGAGGAGACGTCCGTGCGCTTCGAGCGCCGCTACGACGAGGTGCGCGTAGCCGCGCCGTGGTTCGACGTGTCGATGTCCGCACTCCGCCCGATCGGCGTCGGCGACGTCCAGTACGTCACGTCGCTGCACCCCGTCACGACCGGCGCCGGGGAGCGGCTGGCCCAGGTCGAGCTGGAGGTCGCCCTCGATCGGATCGAGCGCGGTCGCCCCGTGATGCACACGTTCATCGCACCCGACGTCGCCGCCGACCTCGACCCACGGTTCCCAGTGGCGGCGACGTGCGGGCTCGGGACATGGACCCTGCCGCGGGTGCGGTTCGTGCTGCGCCCCGACGTCCCGCCGAACGTTGGCACCGAGCGCATCCCGGCGGCCGCCACGTGACGAATCTGGGCGGGCAGCGTGACAACTGTCGTCACGGTGCCCGCCCAGAACGTCAAATGGCACGGTTCCCGCCCAGATTGCGCGGTCACCACTTGGAGAGCTCGGGGGCGTCGGTGTACGGCTGGTGGTCGGTGTGCGGGCTCTGCTGGCGGGGAACGCCGAGCGCGGCAGCGTACGCAGTGATCCCGATGGTCGACCCGCCCTGGCACGTCCAGTCCGCGTCGGCGCACTCCCAGCCGGGGGCCGCGGGCGGCTCCAGCGCGCCGGTGGCGTAGAGCGTCACCGCCACCGACGGGTCGGCCTTGCAGCCGTCGACGGCGTGGTCGGTCACCGGGTCGTCGACGACGACGCGGCGCAGGCGCCCGCCCAACGTCTCGCCGTGGCAGTACATCGAGGCGGCGAACGAGGCGCCGTTGGAGAAGCCGTCGACGATGATCGGGCCGCAATCTTCGACGGCGTCGGCGACGATCGTCCGCGCCGCCTCGTACTCGGCCGCCGGGAAGTACAGCCACTGCTTGGCACCCCACCCGTCGCTGTTGCCGGTCGGGGCGATCACCGTCACGTCGCCGGCCGTCGTCGTCGGCGCCCCGGTGCCGCCCTTGCCGTGCAGCCGCACGAGGCACCTGCCGCCGGCCGGCACCGTGACCGGAGGGCCGGACGGCGCGGTCGTCGCCGCCGACCGGTCGTCTCCGCCGCACGCCGCGCCAGCGACGACGAGCGCGGCACACGCGAGCGCGGCGGGCGCCTTCACCGGCGGCGGCCGGCGCGGGCTTCCTGGCGCCGGCGCATCGCCTCGCGGCGAGCCTCCGCCCGGTCCTGGCTCTGGCTCAGCGCCGCGCCCTCGGTGTCGCCGTCGCCGCCGAGGTGGGCGGCCAGCGAGCGCACTGTGGGGTAGCCGAACATCTCGACCAGCGACACCTTGCGCCCGAGCGCCTCGCCGAGGCGGCTGCTGGCGCGCACCATCATCAGCGAGTTGGCGCCGAGGTCGAACAGGTTGGTCTCCACCCCGACGGCGTTGAGGGCGAGGATGTCCTGCCAGATCGCGGCGATCGTGACCTCGATGTCGCTCGCCGGCGCCACCAGCGCCTCGGCGTCCTCGACCCGCCCGCGGTCGGGCGCCGGCAGGGCGTTGCGATCGATCTTGCCGTTGGGCGTGCGGGGCAGGGCGTCGAGCACCACGAACGCGGTCGGCACCATGTGGTCGGGCAGCGACGAGCGCAGATGGACACGCAGCTCGGGACCGAGGGTCTTGGAGTCGCGACGGGCCGGCTGGTTGGTGTACGCCGACCACGGCAGCGACGTGTCGACGGCGGCCGGCGCCGGGATCCGCGCCCGCGCCGTCTTCGCCCGCAGCACGACGTCGAAGCGATCGGCGCCGGCCGCCGACCACGTGGCGGCGATGTCGTAGCGGCCGTCGATCTCGTCGAGGTCGTCGGGGTGGTCGCCTGGCGCGACCGCGGCGAGGGCGGTGCGCACGTCGGCCACGGTGCCGGCCGGGTCGGCCACGAGGAGCCGCACCAGCTCGGCCTCGCGCACCAATCGGTGGTTGCGCAGGCCGGCGACCCGCAGCACGGCCGGTTCGCCAGCCAGCGCCTCGCGGACGGCGAAGACTGACAGCCGCTCCAGCGGCAGCTCCTTCACGTCGGCCACCGGCGCCGGGGCACCGCTGGCCTTGTTGACCACGACGTCGTAGCGGAAGCGGGTCATCTCGTTGCCGGAGCGGCCCGGCTTGATCCGCACGTCGACGTCGGCGATGTCCGGGTGCCGCGCCGCCGAGCGCGTGGAACAGGCCGGGGTCGACGACGAGCTCCTCGTCGCCGGCCTCGCGGTGGGCGACGCGGGTCGCCAGCTCGCTCGCCGCCATCGAGGCCGGGGCCCGCGCCAGCTCGATCGCCGCGGCGAACAGCGGCTGGTGGTCGCGGCTGCGGACGTCGCCGAGGAACAGCGACCCACCGGGCTCCAGCAGCGCCAGGGCCGCCGTGATCACGTCGACGAGGTAGCCGGCGTCGGGGAAGTACTGGATCACTGAGTTGACGAGGATGGTGTCGAACGACCCGCTCACGAGTGACCTCACCTCGTGGGCCGCGCCGCGGTGGAGCTGCACGTTGGTCAGCCCGGCGCCGGGCAGGGCAGCGGCGATGCGATCGAGGCCGTGCTGGGCAAGGTCGATGCCGACGTAGCGCTCGCAGTGCGGGGCGACCCGGAACAACAGCAGGCCGGTGCCGCACCCGATCTCGAGGACCCGCCGCGGCGCCAGCTCGCGGATGCGGGCGACGGTGCCGTCGACCCACTCGTGCATCTGCTCGGCCGGGATCGGCTCGCCGGTGTAGCTGTCGTTCCAGCCAGAGGTGTCGAACGTCGGGTCGTCGGTCTGCCCCGCCCCGTAGGTCTCGTCCCAGACCTGGCCCCAGGCCTCGGCGCCCGCGGTGTGATCGTCGCCGCCGGGCACGACGTAGGCGACGAGCCGGGGGTCGCCCGGCGTGTCGGTGCGGGCGACGACGACGTTCTCCCGCACGTCGGGGAAGCGGCCGATGACGGCCTCGATCTCGCCGAGCTCGATGCGGTAGCCGCGGATCTTCACCTGGTGGTCGAGGCGCCCGCTGAACTGCAGCTCGCCGTCGGGAAGCAGCGTGACCAGGTCGCCCGTCCGGTAGACCCGTGCCCCTCCCGCCCACGGCAGTTCGACGAAGCGCTCGGCGGTCAGCTCCGGACGGTCGAGGTAGCCGCGCACGACGCCCTCGCCGCCGATCAGCAGCTCGCCGGCGACGCCGATCGGGTTCTGCTGGAGGTGGCGGTCGACGATGTGCACCTGGGTGTTGGCGACCGGGCGGCCGATCGTGATCGGCGCGCCAGCCCGCTCGATCGGTGACACCGTCGACCAGATCGTGGTCTCGGTGGGGCCGTACATGTTGAGCAGGCGGCCGCGCACCGCCGGGCGGATCTCGTCGACGAGCGCCGGCGGGAGCGCCTCCCCGCCGAGCACCAGCCACGACAGCGAGGCCAGCGCGCCGAGCCCGCTGCGGTCGGCGGCGATCACCGCGGCCATCGACGGCGTGCACTGGACGTGGGTGACGCCGTGACGCTCGACCTGGGCGACGAACCCGAGGTCCTCCGCCGCCAACTCTTCGCGGAGATGACCACGTTCGTGGTCGCTTTCGCGAACAGTTGGCGCAACGGCCGCGTTCGCGGCCCGGCGTAGCTCGTCGAGGTTCTCCAGGTTGGCGAGCACGACGTCCTGGTCGACGCCGAAGTCGATGAGGCAGGCGATCTCGTCGACACCGAGGTCGCGCAGCCGGTCGACCTGGGCGAGGCACGACTCGGGCGTGCCGAACAGGCCGGCCGAGCCGACGTAGCGCTCGAACGCGTGGTCCATGATCACGGCGATCTCCTCGGGGTCGAGATCGTCGAGGTCCGGCACCGTGTTGCTGGAAGAGGCACCGGTGGCCGACTCGCCGGGCTTGGCGAAGCTGGTCGTCTCCCACCGCACCTTGTTGATCAGATCGGTCGACGTGCGCAGGTAGTCGAGGAACGGATCGCGAACGAGCGCCCGCACCTCGTCGGCGTCGCGTCCGACGAACGTGTGCAGCATCACCGTGACGTGCCCGTCGCCGGGATGCCCGGCGGCGCGGTACGCCTCGCGGTAGGCGACGATGTTGGCAACGAGGTCGTCCTGGGTCATCACCAGCAGGTTGGTGAGGATGCTGGCGCCGAGCGTGCCGGCCATCGTGAACGTCGCCGGGCTGCCGCCGGCCGTGATCCACATCTTCGGCGCGTGCTGGACCGGCGGCGGGAACATCCGCACCTCGATCTCCCGCCCGTCGCCGCTGCGCACGGGCACCGACTCGCCGCGCCACAGGGCGCACACGGTCTCGATGCCCTCGGCCATCAGCTCCCGCCGGCGCTCGAAGTTGTCGGGGGCGAGGGCGAAGTCGTTGGCGTGCCAGCCGGAGGCGAACGACAGCCCGACGCGCCCGTTGGACAGGTTGTCGACGACCGACCAATCCTCGGCGACGAGGATCGGGTTGTGCAGCGGGAGCACGACGCTGCCGGCACGGATCTCGACGTGCTCGGTGACGCCGGCGACCGCCGCGCTGGTGAGCGCCGGGTTCGGGTACAGGCCGCCGAACTCGTGGAAGTGGCGCTCGGGTGTCCACACCGCCGCGAATCCGTGGGCGTCGGCGAACTTGGCGCCCTCCAGCAGCAACCGGTAGCGATCGTGATGCGGACCGCCGGCGTCGGCGGCGAAGTAGAAGAGGCTGAAGCCGATGTCCTTGGTCGGCGCTCGCCGCATCGGTGCCGACGTCTCGGTCGACAGGCGCCCCTCGTCGTCCTGGACGACGACGGTGAAGCCCCGCGTCAGCGTCCAGAACAGCTCCAGCACCGAGATGTCGAACGAGATGCTGGTGACGGCGAGCCAGGTGCCGGGCGCCGTGAAGCCGGGGGTGAACTCGAGTTGCTCGTCCATCGCCGTGAAGAAGTTGGCGACGTTGCGGTGCTCGATCATCACGCCCTTGGGGCGACCCGTGGAGCCGGAGGTGAAGATGACGTAGGCAAGGTGGTCGCTGCGCAGGTCGGGCACAGTCACGCGCGGCGTGACGGCCGTCGAACGTGTCGAGGGCCACGACCTCCCGTACGCCCTCGATCGAGTCGGCGAGCCGGGAGTGGGTGAGCACGATGTCGGCGTGACTGTCGGTGAGCATCATCCCGATGCGCACGGACGGGTAGGCGGGGTCCATCGGCACGTACGCCGCGCCTGCCTTGAGGATCCCGAGCAGCCCGACCACCATCTCCACCGATCGCTCGATGAAGATGCCGACCATCGCGTCGGGCCCGGCGCCGAGCTCGCGCAGGTGAGCAGCGACGGCGTTGGCCCGCTCGTCCAGCTCGCGGTAGGTCAGCCGGTGGGCCCGGTGGACGAGGGCGACGACGTCGGGCGCGCGGTCGACCTGGGCCTCGAACAGCTCGTGGACGCACGCGCCCGACGGGTACTCACGGGCGGTGGCCGCGTTCCACGCCTTCATCACAATCAGCTCGGCGGCGGGCACGCGCGGCAGGGCCTCGCCGACGGGCGCGTCGGCGTGATCGACGATCGCCGTGAGCACCTCGATCAGCAGGTCACGGAGCCGCTCGATCGATGCCGCGGTGAAGCGGCGGCGGTCGTACGACAGCTTGAAGTGGGCCTGCGGGTCGAGGTAGGCGAGCAGTGTCAGCGGGAAGTTGGTCTGGTCGTGGAGGTCGAAGTCGCGCGACGCGAACGGCCCCCCGAGCTCCTTCAGCCGGGTGCCCTGGTGGCGCTCGTTGACGACGACGATCGTGTCGAACAGCGCGGCGGGGCGGGTCTCGGCGATTGCCTGGATGTCGGAGAGCGCGGTGTGCTCGTGGGCCCGCTTGTCGACCTGCTGGGCGCGCACGCCCTGGAGCAGCTCGATCACCGTCTCGGCGGGATCGACCGTGACCCGCACCGGCGGCGTGTTGATGAACAGACCCATGATCGACTCGCTGCCCGACAGCCCCGACCGCCGGCAGCCGCGCGTCGAGCCGAACACGACGTCGGTGGTGCCGGAGAAGGCCGCCAGCACGAGGCCCCAGGCGGCCTCGACCAGCACCGCCCCGCCCACCCGATGGCGCTCGGTGAAGGCGTGCCACCGCTCGCTGACGTCGGCCGGCAGGGCGAACCGCAGCGCGCCGTACTCGTCCTCATCGGGGCCGACCTCCTCGGTCCCTTCCAGCGACAGCAACCGGGTCGGCGCGTCGAACCCCTCCAGCAGCGCCGCGTAGTACGCCTGGGCCGCCTCGCGATCCTCGGCCAGGTGCACGTGCAACCACTCGATGTGGTCCTTGTACGGGCGCCGCTCGGCGAGCTCGGCGACCTCGCCGCGCCGCGCCGCGTCGTACGTGCGGAACGCCTCCTCGGTCATCCACACGACGCTCGTGTCGAGCAGCGAGTGGTGGTAGGTGAACACGAACCGCTCCCGCCCCTTGCCGACGCGGAACAGCGTCAGCCGCCACAGCGGGGCGGCGTCGAGCTCGAACCCGGCACGCCGATCGTCCACGAGGAACCGAGCCAACCGCTCCTCCTGCTCCCGCGGCGTCAGGTCGCGCAGGTCGTGCACGGCGAGCGGCACGTCGACGTGCTCGACGACCTCCTGCACGGGCTCGTCGCGGTCGGCCCAGCGGAACCGGGTGCGCATGATCGGGTGACGGTCGGCGACGCGCTGCCACGCCGCGCCCATCACGTTGGCGTCGACCTCCTCGGCGAGGTCGCCGACGAACTGCTCGATGTCGACGCCGACGTTGCGCCCCTCGAGGCGGTGGAAGAGCATCCCTTGCTGGACCGGAGTGAGCGGGAACTCGTCGATTGCCGGCGCTCCGAGCATCGGGCGAACGGTAACATCGCGACCCGCCGAATGGTCCGGAGTTGACCCCCCAGTCCACGGCACATCGGGACCAGATGACGAGGACGGGAAGCGATCACGATGGCGCTTGACGACGAGGAGCCCGACGGTCGCGTCGCGATCATCGGCATGGCCGGCCGGTTCCCCGGCGCGCCGGACATCGCCACGTTCTGGTCGAACCTGCGGCGCGGCGTCGAGTCGATCGTGTCGTTCTCCGAGGACGAGCTGCTCGCCGCCGGCGAGAGCCTCGACAACATCCGCGACCCGTCGTACGTGCGCGCCGCCGCTCCGCTCGACGACATCGACCGGTTCGACGCCGGCTTCTTCGGCATGAGCCCGCGTGACGCCGCGGTGTTCGACCCGCAGCATCGGCTGTTCCTGGAGGTGGCGTGGGACTGCTTCGAGCACGCCGGCTACCTCGGCGAGCGCATCGACGGTGCCGTCGGCGTGTTCGCCTCGTGCGGCCTGTCCGAGTACATGTTCAAGAACGTGCTCGCCAACGAGCACATCGCCCAGTCGGTCGGCGAGTGGCTGGTGCGCCACACCGGCAACGACACCAACTTCCTCGCCACCCGCGTCTCCTACGAGCTCGACCTCCACGGGCCCAGCCTCAACGTCCAGACGGCGTGCAGCTCGACGCTCGTCGCCGTCCACCTCGCCTGCCAGAGCCTGCTCGCCGGGGAGTGCGACGTCGCCCTCGCCGGCGGCTCGGTCGTCGCCCCCGTGCAGCGCCGCGGCTACTTCTACAAGGAGGGCGAGATCCTCTCCCCCGACGGGCACTGCCGGGCGTTCGACGCCAAGTCGGCTGGGACCGTGATCTCCAGCGCCTGCGGGGCGGTGCTGCTGAAGCCGCTGGCCAACGCCCTCGCCGACGGCGACCACGTGCTCGCCGTGGTGCGCGGCTCGGCGGTCAACAACGACGGGCGGGCCAAGGTCGGCTACCTCGCCCCGAGCGTGCCCGGTCAGGCGCAGGTCGTCACCGAGGCCCTCGCCGTCGCCGGCGTCGACCCCCGCGACGTCAGCTACGTCGAGGCCCACGGCACCGGTACGCTGATCGGCGACCCGATCGAGATCGCCGGGCTCACCCAGGCCTACCGGCTCTCGACCGACGACACCCAGTTCTGCGCGATCGGCTCGCTGAAGTCGAACCTCGGCCACACCGGCGAGGCCGCCGGCGTCTCCGCGCTGATCAAGACGGTGCTGTCGCTGCAGCATCGGGAGATCCCGCCGAGCCTGCACTTCGACGAGCCCAACCCGCAGGCCGACTTCCCGAACAGCCCCTTCTTCGTCAACGCCGCGCTGCGGCCGTGGGAGCCCGGGCCGGGTGGCACGCGCATCGCCGGGATCACCGGCCTCGGCGCCGGCGGCACCAACGCCCACGTGCTCGTCGAGGAGGCGCCGGCGGCCGAGCCGTCCGACCCGTCGAGTCGGCCGCAGCTGCTCGCCGTGTCGGCGCGCACGGCCGACGGCACCCGCCGGGGCGCGGCCGAGCTCGCTGCCCATCTGCGGGCGAACCCCGATGTCGAGCTCGCCGACGTCGCCTACACCCGCCTCGTCGGGCGCAAGCCGTTCGCGATGCGTCGCGCCGTCGTCGCCACCTCCACCGCCGAGGCCGCCGCGGCGCTGGAGGCGGCGGGCAAAGCGGTCGACGCCGCCCATCACGGCGAGGCGCCGTCGGTCGTCTTCATGATGCCCGGCGGCGGCGCCCAGTACCCGGGGATGGGCCGGGGGCTGTACGACACCGAGCCCGTCTACCACGCCGTGATCGACGAGTGCGCAGCCTCGTTGCGCCGCGCCGGTGGCATCGACCTGATCGCGGCGCTGTATCCCGACGGCGATCAGCTCGAGGCGGCGCGGCGGCTGCAGGCACCGTCGGTGGCGCTCCCGGCGCTGTTCGCCACGGAGGTGGCGATGGGTCGCCTGCTCGAGTCGTGGGGCATCACGCCGGCGGCGATGATCGGCCACAGCGCTGGCGAATACGCCGCCGCCTGCCTGTCGGGCGTGGTGACGATGGAGGACGGCCTGGCGCTCGTCGCCCTCCGCGGCCGGCTCTTCGAGACGCTGCCGAAGGGGGCGATGGTCAGCGTGTCGCTGCCCGAGGACGAGCTGCGGGCGCTGCTGCCCGACGGGCTGAGCGTCGCCGCCGTCAACGCCGCCGACCTGTGCGTGGCGTCGGGACCGGAGGCGCTCGTGGTCGAGCTCGAAGCAACGCTCGCCGAACGCGAAATCGACACCACCCGCATCCACATCGACGTCGCCGCCCACTCGTCGATGCTCGAGCCGATCCTCGCCGAGTTCGGGGCGTTCTGCCGGCGCACGACGTTCACGCCGCCGGCGATCCCGTATGTCTCCAACCTCACCGGCACGTGGATCACCGCCGCCGACGTCACCGACCCCGACTACTGGGTTCGCCACCTGCGCAACACCGTCCGCTTCCGCGACGGCATCGACACGGTCCTCGCCGACACCAACAGGGTGCTCCTCGAGGTCGGCCCCGGCCGCACGCTGACCAGCCTCGCCCGGATGGCGGCGGCCGCACCGGCGGCGGTGTCGCCGACCCTTCGCCACCCCAAGGAGGGCGCCTCCGATGTCGCCTTCGCCCTCGCCGCGGTCGGGCGGGCGTGGGAGGCGGGCGCCGAGCTCGACCCGTCCAAGCTCTTCGCCGGCGAGCGGCGCCACCGCGTCCCCCTCCCCACCTACCCGTTCGACCGCCAGCGCTACTGGGTCGAGCCAGACGCCGCCCACACCCCCCGTGCCTCGGCCAAGGGTGTGTTGCGCAAGCGGCCGCTGATCGACGAGTGGTTCTCCACGCCGTCGTGGCGGCGGGCGATCGCCGCCCCGCTGGCCGAGCCGTCCACCGGTCCGGTCGTCCTGATCAGCGACGGCAGCCCGCTGGCGTCGACGTTGGCGTCCGCCTTGGCGCCGAGTCGCCGCGTGGTGCCGGTCGTGTTCGGCGACCGATTCCAGCGCCGATCCGGCGGCCGATTCGAGGTCAACCCGGCGCGCGCCGACGACTGGACCGCGCTGGTCGACGCCCTCACCGCTGAGGGCGCGCTGCCCGGGACGATCGTGCACATGACGGCGATCGGGCCGTCCCGCGGCCGGCGACGCTTCGGTGTCGGGTCCGACGACGAGCTCGTCGCCTACCGGGACACGGTGGAGACCGATCACGCCAGCGTGCTGTTCCTCGCTCGCGCCCTGTCGGCACTGTCCGAGCCGGTGCGCCTGGCGCTGGTGACGAGCGGGGTCCACGGGCTCGACTCGGCGGACCCGCTGGCACCGGAGCGGGCGTTGATGCACGGCGCCTGCCGGGTGATCCCGCGCGAGCTGGGCCACGTCGAGGCGCTGGCGATCGACGTCGACGTCCCGAAGGCAGGCTCGGCGGCGGCTGCCTCCCTCGCCGGGGCGCTGGTTCGGGAGCTCGACGCCGAGCGGGCCACCGACGTCGTGGTGCTCCGAAGGGGCGAGCGTTGGGTGCGCACGTTCGAGCCCGTCGAGCTCGGCCCCACCGTCGAGTCGCCGTGGCCCGCCGGCGGCGTCCACCTCATCACCGGCGGCTTCGGTGGCATCGGGATGTCGATCGCCCAGCACATCGCCAAGAGCTCGGCGTCACCGACACTCGTGCTCGTGGGGCGCAGCCCACTGCCGCCGGAGCCGATGTGGGACTCGCTGCTCAAGTCGGGCGACCTCGACGACACCACCCACCACCGCATCGAGGCCGTGCTCCAGCTCCGGACGCTCGGCGCGAGCGTCGTCGTCGCGAGCGCCGACGTCACCTCCGAGTCGGCGATCGCCGCGGTCGTCGCCGACGTGCGCCGCGGCCACGGCCGGATCTCCACCGTCATCCACGCCGCCGGCATCCTCCACGACGCCCTCATCGCCCTGCGCACCCCGGTCGCCGAATCGCCCGTCGTCGACGTCAAGGCCAAGGGTGCGCTGGTGCTCGGCCGGGTGCTCGCCGCCGACCCGCCGGACCTGTTCGTGCTGTTCTCGTCGGTCAGCTCGATCATCGGCCTGCCCGGCCAGGTCGACTACACGGCAGCCAACGCCTTCCTCGACGCCTACGCGGCGAAGGCCAACCGCGATGCCCGCACCCGCGCCCTGGTCGTCAACTGGAACGCCTGGCAGGAAGTCGGCATGGCCGTCGAGGCGGCACGGGTCGAGCGCGACCAGGCGCCGATGCGTGGCACCGACACCGCCGGCGACCCGACCCAGCTGTTCGACGCCGTCGACGGCGACGACGAGGTGGCGACGTTCTCCACCGGCTTCAGCCGCAAGCGCCACTGGCTGCTGTCCGAGCACGTCGTGCGCGGCGGCGAGGCGCTGATCCCCGGCACCGGCTACCTCGAGCTGATCCGCGCCGCCGCCGGCGCCGAGCGGCCCGTCGAGGTGACCGACCTGTTCTTCTTGTCGCCGTTCGTCGTCGGCGACGGCGAGGTGCGCACGCTGAAGCTGAAGCTCGACCGAGCCACCGGGAGCGTGACGATCTTCAGCGACACCGAGACCTCGCCGCACGTGACCGCGGTGGCGATGCCCGTCGAGCCCGACCCGGCGCCGGTGCACGACATCGCCGCGATCCGGGCCCGCTGCTCGCAGCGCATCGAGCGCTTCGACGGCTACTCCGACCAGCCGTTCATGGCATTCGGGCCGCGCTGGGGCAACCTCCGCGCTGTCGAGTACGGCGACGGCGAGGCGCTCGTCACCGCGGTCATGCCGACCGAGTTCGCCGACGAGCTCGACCGGCTCTGGCTGCACCCGGCGCTGATGGACATCGCCACCGGCAGCGCCCAGGCGCTGATCCCGGGGTTCGACCAGGCGACGATGTTCTACGTGCCGTTCTCCTACGGTCGCGTGCTGTCGCGCCGACCGCTGCCGGCGACCGCGCTGAGCCACGTGCGGCTGCGCTCGGCGTCGTCCAACGACCTCGCCGTGTTCGACATCACGATCACCGATCCCGACGGCAACGAGGCGGTGGCGATCGAGTCCTTCACGATGCGCCGCATCGCCGGCAGCGCCGCGCTGACGTCGCTGCGGCGCACGGAGTCGCCGATCGCCGAGCCGGCCGGCCTGGAATCGACGGTGGGATCGGCGATGCGCGAGGGGATCCTGCCCTCCGAGGGCGTCGACGCCTTCGACCGCATCGTCGGCTCCGGGCTGGCCGTGCAGGTCGTCGCCTCGTCCGTCGACGTCGAGCGGTGGCTGGCCAAGGTCGACGCCGAGGCCCGGGCCGGCGACGAGAACGGGAGCGAGTCGGGCGGGCCACAGTACGAGCGGCCCAACATCACATCCGACTACGTGGCACCGGCGACGCCGATCGAGCGCGAGCTGGCAACGATGTGGCGCGAGCTGCTCGGCGTCGAGCGGGTCGGGCGAGACGACGACTTCTTCGAGCTCGGCGGGCAGTCGCTGATCGCCGTGCGGCTGTTCACACGGATGAAGAAGCGGTACTCGATCGACCTGCCGCTGTCGACGCTGTTCGAGGCACCGACGATCGCCCAGTGCGCGGTGATCGTCGCCGCCAAGCTCGGCATCATCGACCCGGTCGACGCCGAGGACGACGCGGCGGTTGCCGTCCCCGAGATCGTGCCGCCGCCCATCGGAGTCCACGAGCCCGGGTTCCGCTCGCTGGTCACGATCCAGCGTGGGAACGACGAGCTGATCCCGTTCTTCTGCGTCCACGGCTCCGGCGGCAACGTCCTCAACTTCCGCGACCTGTCGCAGGCGATGGGCCGCAGCCAGCCGTTCTACGGGATCCAGTCGCGGGGCATCGACGGAGTGTCCCGGCCCCACCACTCGATCGAGGAGATGGCCACGGCGTACCTCGCCGAGATCCGCGAGCTGCAGCCAGACGGTCCGTACATGCTCGGCGGGTACTCCGGCGGCGGGTTGGTCGCCTACGAGATGGCCCACCAGCTCACCTCGGTCGGCGAGGTCGTCGCCCTGGTGGTGATGTTCGACACGTTCCCGCCTCAGATCCCCGACCGCGACATCACCGTCGCCACCCGCCTGCGCCGGCTGCGCGAGGAGCGCATGGGCTACCTCCGCCAGGCGGTCACCCGCCGCCTCGACGTGCGCCGGGACGCCGCCCTGCTGGCCAAGGCCGAGGCGATCGCCGCCCGAGGCGGCGCCGTGCCGGTCGAGCTGCGCGACATCCACGTCCAGCACTCGTTCGTCCGCGCCGCCGAGAAGTACGTGCTGCGGCCGTGGCACGGCCATGTCGTGCTGATGCGGGCGGAGCAGGGCGGCTACGAGGCGAGCCTGCTCGGTGTCACGTACGGCTGGGACGAGCTGGTCGACGTCTTCGAGCTGGTCCAGGTTCCCGGCAACCACGACACGCTCGTGCTCGAGCCCAACGCGACGACCCTGGTCCAACAGCTCCGAGCCACCCTCGACCGCACCCAGGCCACGCGTCGGCCGGCGTTCGTGTCACCGCATACGTCCCCGGGGACTCCTGCGGTGACACAAACCGGCTGAGGCCGCCACGGCGGCGGGCAGGGCGGCGGCGACCTCGGGGGTGAGCGTGGCGACCGGTGGGAGCTCGGCCGCGGGCGGGTGGGCGATGAGGAGCGGGGCCAGCGCCTCGGGCGACCAGCGGGTGTGCACGGCGCATTGGAAGCGGGCGCCGGCGCGGGCGCGGCGCTGGCTGATCCCGACCAGCTTGACGCCGTCGGCAAGCACCTCCCCGGGCCCGATGCCGGCGAAGCACACCAGCGGGCACCACGCCGAGCAGGCGAGCATCCCCCCGGTGTGGACCTCGGTGGAGACGCCCAGGTCGGCAAGGGCGCCGGCGACGTGGCCGCCCAGCCAGGTCATCGACGCCCCGACGTCGTCGCCGACACCCGCTGCGTGGAGGTCGGCGGCGGGCACGACGACGTCGAACCAGACGACCTCACCGGGCACGAGCAGCACCGCCCCGCCGCCGCTGCGCCGGCGCACGACCTCGACCCCGGCAGCGGCGCACCCCGCCGCGTCGACGACGCCGTCGCCGCGCTGGGCCGAGCCGAGCACGAGCGCCGGCGTGGTCACCTCGAACACCCACACCGCCGGCACCGGGTCGTCGCCGATGGTCCGGGCGTGGAAGTCCGCCGCCGACCCGCTGAACGTCCGCAACATCATCTTCGTCGCGATTCTTCGCTCACTCCCAGCACGGATCGCGACCAAGACGGTTTAGGAGGCGATGGCGAGGTACGGCTTCCACGCCTCGGGCACGCGCTGCACGCTGACCACCACCCACGCCGTGGCCCGCGGGGCGCGGCACGGCCTCGCCAGGCGCATCCCGGCCTCGTCGGGCGTGCGGTCGCGCTTGGCGAGGTTGCACGGCCGGCAGGCGGCGGCGACGTTCTCCCAGATGTGCTCACCGCCGCGGGAGCGGGGCAGGACGTGGTCGATCGAGTCGGCGGTCCGGCCGCAGTATTGGCAGCGGTAGTCGTCGCGCGCGAACACGGCGCGCCGGGACAGCGCGGTGCGGCGGTGGAACGGCACCTTCACCATGTAGCGGAGGCGGATGACGAGCGGGCTCGGAAGGATCACCGACGGCGAGTGGAGGGCGGTGCCGTCCTCCTCGATGATGTCGGCCTTGTCCGCCAGGACCAGGCACGCGGCCCGGCGCGCCGACACGACGCTGAGCGGCTCGTAGGTGGCATTGAGGACGAGCGCGCTCCGCATCTCGACCCCTACGGTCTCCGTCTCACGGCTGGCTGCGGCACCACGTGAGGTAGTTCACCACATCGGCGCCGGACGCGTCGGTCTCCGAATCGCCGTACTGGGTGAGGACCCGGAAACTGACGTACTCCCGCGCCGGCACCGGGAGAAACGGCCACCGCCGCCACCACCCCGACGGCGTCAGCCGCCGCCACTGCCGCAGCGCCACCGGCCACAGCGTCGGGTGGCGGGCGACCGCCAGCACCATCCGAGTGTTTGCGCCCACCCGAGTGTCAGGACCCGATTTTCCCGGGCCGAAACACTCGGATCGGACGAAACACTCGGATGGTCACGGCTTGGGTTCCTTGGGGAGGCCGAGGATCATCTCGCCGATGATGTTGCGCTGGATCTGCGACGAGCCGGCGTAGATCGTGCCGGCGCGGGCGTTGAGGAAAGTGTCGACCCAGGAGGCCGAGGAGTTGGGTGCGCCGGCGTCGTCGGCGCCGAACGCGCTCGACGGCTTGCGGCCGGCGGGCACCAGCGCCTCCGTACCGAGGATGTCGACGCCGAGCTCGGTGACCACCTTGTGGTACTCGCTCCAGTAGAGCTTGGTGATCCCGGCGTCGGGGCCGGGCTGGTGGCCGTTGAGGAACTGGGTCAGCACGCGCAACCCGAGGAAGCGCATGATCTGCACCTTGCCGTAACACCACGCCAGCTTCTGGCGGATCACCGGGTCCCGGTCGACGCCGCGCTCGCGTGCCAGCACGAACAGCCGGTCGAGCTCGCCCTGGAAGCGGATCGGCTGGGTCGCCGCCGCCGACCCGCGCTCGTACCCGAGCAGGCTCATCGCCACCGCCCACCCGTTGTTGACGCCGCCGACCACGTCGTCCCGCGGGCACACGGCATCGGTGTAGAAGACCTCGTTGAACTCGCTCTCGCCCGAGATCATCTTGATCGGGCGGACCTCGATGCCAGGCTGGCGCATGTCGACGAGCAGGAACGAGATCCCCTTGTGCTTGGGGGCGTCGGGATTGGTGCGAGCGAGCGTGAAGATGTGGTCGGCGAGGTGGCCGGCCGACGTCCAGATCTTCTGCCCGTTGAGCACCCACTGGTCGCCGTCGAGCGCGGCCCGCAGCGCCAGGCTGCCGAGGTCGGACCCGGCGTTGGGCTCGGAGTACCCCTGGCACCAGGTGTCCTCGCCCGACAGGATCCGGGGCAGGTAGTGGCGCTTCTGCTCCTCGCTGCCCCAGACCAGCAGCGTGTTGCCGAGCATCTGGATGCCGAAGCCGTCGTTGGGCCCGCCCGTCGGTACCCCGGCCTTGGCGAACTCCTCGGCGAGGATGACCTGCTCGAGTGCCGACAGCCCGGCGCCGCCGTACTCGACGGGCCAGCCGGGGGCGAGGTAGCCGGCCTCGTAGAGCACCGTGCGCCACTGGTTGACCCAGTCACGGACCTCGTCGGGGGGCAGCGTCCCGATACCGCCCCAGTCGCTCGGGAGCTTCTCGGCGAGGAACGCTTGGACCTTGTCGCGGTAGGCCTCCGCCTCGGGACCGTAAGTGGGGTTCACAAGACGGATGGTACCGACGGGGCGTCAAGCAGCGGCGGCCGGCCGATGCCAGCGGGCGAGCGCCGCTGCACCCACCAGCGGTGCCTCGGCCCCGAGCGACGTGACCTCGATCCGCACGCGGTGCTCGCTGCGGTCGGCACCCGCCCGAACGAAGGCGAGCCGGCTGCGCTGGTCGAGCTCGCGCCGCGCCGCGTCGAGCAGCGGATGGCCGAAGACCGCGGGCACCGGACCGGTGAGCACGACCAGCCGGAGGTCGAACACCGCCGTGGCCGACGCCACGGCGCGCCCGACCATCATCCCCGTCCGCTCGACCACCGCGGCCGGCGCCCGGCGCAGCGGCCGGTTGGTCTCGGCCTCGAGCGCCGACTTCGAGGCGTACGCGGTGAGGCACCCGGAGCCGCCGCACACACACGCCAGGCCGTCGGGCTCGACCACGACGTGCCCGAGCTGGCCGGCGTTGCCGAGGCGCCCGTGCAACAGGCGCCCGTTGGAGATCACCCCCGCCTCGACGGCGTCGGACAGCACGAGCACCATCGCGTCCTCGACCTCGCGTGCCGCGCCCTTCCACGCCTCGGCGAGCACCCGGCCGTGGGCCGAGGGGCCAAGGATGGTCGGCAGGCCGGTCAGTTCGCCGACTCGGTCGCGCAGGTCGTAGTCGCGCCACACGGGCAGGTGCATCGGCGACACGGTGCCCTTGGCGGCGTCGATCGGCCCCTCGCAGCTCACCCCGCAGCGTTCCAGCTGATCGGCGTCGTCGGGCCGGGCGGCGACGACCCGACGCACCAGCCGGTGCAGCGCCGGCCACACGTCGCGCGGCGGCGTGGCGACACGGTCGCGCACGACGACCTCCCCGGCGGCGTCGACGACGCCCGCCGCGAGCCGGTCAGTACCGATGTCGATCGCGAGGTAACACGCCACATGGCGACCGTACCTGCGGGAGGTAGAAGGTCCGTTCCGGTTAGCCTGCCCGGGGTGACGGTCATTCCGAGTCGCCAGGCGGGCAGCGATCTCCCGACCACCGAAAGCCCAGGTTCGCGGTTCTCCGCGCTGTTCGACGCCGTGACGGCGAACATGGCCCAGGTCGTCCACGGGAAGATGGAGCCGATCGAGATGGCCGTGATGTGCCTGCTGGCCGAGGGTCACCTGCTCATCGAGGACGTCCCCGGCGTGGGCAAGACGAGCCTCGCCAAGTCGCTGGCCGCGTCCATCGACTGCACGTGGAAGCGAGTGCAGTTCACGCCGGACCTGCTGCCCGCCGACCTCGTCGGCGTGAGCATCTACGAGCGCTCGACGGAGCGCTTCCGCTTCCAGCACGGCCCCCTGTTCGCCAACGTCGTGCTCGCTGACGAGATCAACCGGGCCTCCCCGAAGACGCAGTCAGCACTGCTCGAGGCGATGGAGGAGCGCCAGATCACCGTCGACGGCGAGACCCGCGCCCTGCCCCCGCCGTTCATGGTCATCGCCACCCAGAACCCGGTCGACCAGGAGGGCACGTACCGCCTGCCGGAAAGCCAGCTCGACCGCTTCCTGCTGCGGATCACGCTCGGCTACCCGGGACGGGCGGCGGAGATGTCGATCCTCGACGGCCGGGGCGCTGTCGACTGGCTGCCCAAGCTGAGCCCGGTGGTGTCAGCCGCCGAGGTGATGTCGATGATCGAATCGGTGCGCACGGTGTTCCTCGCCGATGCCCTCAAGGCGTACATGGTCGACATCGCCGAGACCAGCCGCCGCCACCCGGCGATCGAGCTCGGCCTGTCGCCACGCGCCACGCTGCAACTGGCCGCCGCCGCCCGCGCCCACGCCGCCGCCCGAGGCCGCCGCTACGCCACGCCCGACGACGTCAAGGCGATGGCAGGGTCCACGCTCAGCCACCGCCTGCTCCTGCGCACCGACCGCGGTGCTCGGCTCGATCCCCGCGACGCGATCGCCGAGATCCTCGCCGACGTGCCCGTGCCGACCGCCCGCTGAGGCGCTCACGATGCGCTCCCGCCCGACCCGCCAGGGGGTGATGGTGATGGTGTCGGCCGTCGGCGCGATCGCCGTCGGGCGGATGTTCGCGGTGCTCGAGTTGTATGTGATCGGGACGGCGATGCTCCTCGCCCCGCTCCTCGGCCTCGCCGTGGTCGCCTGGCGCCGCCCACGCGTGGAGGTCGAGCGGTGGATCCGCCCGTCCGTGCTGACAGCTGGCGACACCGGCCGCGTCGAGGTGCTCGTGGAGGCGGTCGGGCGCAGCAACTCGCCGCCGTTCGAGCTCGTCGAGCCGGTCGGGACAGATCGCACGGCGCGCATGGCGGTGGCGCCGCTGGAGCCCAACACCAACGTGAGCGCCGGCTATCGGATCCCGACCGAGCGTCGCGGCGTGTTGACCGTCGGCCCGCTCGTCGCCGTGCGCAATGACGTGCTGGGCCTCGCCCGCTCGGCCACCGAGGTCGCCGGGACCGCCGAGGTCCTCGTGTCGCCACGCGCCCACTCGCTGATGATGCCGCTGCTCGGCCAGGGCGTGCTCGGGCGCCACCTGCTCGCCCTCGCCCAGCGCCTCGGGCCGGGCGACTTCCACAGCCTGCGCGACTACGTCGACGGCGATGAGCCGCGCACGATCCACTGGCGGGCGTCGGCCCGCTCGGAGGAGCTCAAGGTGCGCCAGCACAGCGTCGAGGGCCTCCAGCGCTGCGTCGTCCTGCTCGATCAGCACGTGCCACCCGGTGCGGTAGGGGAGGACGCCTTCGAGCGCGCCGTCACCGTCGCCGCCAGCATCGTCCACAGCGCCGACCGAGCCGGGCTCACCACCCGCTTCGTCACCACCGACGGCGCCGACGTCCGCGGCCCCGATGTCGCCGCCCAGACCCTCCACCTGCTCGCCCGCATCGGCACCAGCACCGCCCCGATGATCCCGATCGAACGGGACCCGAGCGAAGGCCTCGGCCTCGTCGTGTCGATCGGCACCGACCCGTGGACGACATCATGGGCGGCGCTGGATCGGATCGTCGATCCCGCCCTCACCGCCCTCGGCGTCTACACGACCGACGTCCGACATCGCATCCCGCTGCTCGCCGTCGACGCCCGCTCCGAGGAGGCGTTCCTCAGCTCCTGGGCCGCCCTCGTCGGCACCACCCGTGCCGCCGGCGCCCGCCGTGACCCGCGGGCCGCCGATCCGATCCTGTCCGAGGTCGCCCGATGACCGCGACAGCCACCCGTCCGGGTCGCGCCCCCGCCCGCCCGGCTCCCCGCGAACTCCGTGACCGCCGTGACGGGCTCGACGCCGTGGCCACCCTCGCCCTCGCGGTCTACTCCTTCGTTGCCGCCCTCGGGTTCGCCCGTGTCTTCGCCGATTGGCAGTTCCTGCCCGACGTGACGGTCATCGTGATCGTCGGCCACGGCACCTCGCTACTGCTGCGCCGCCTGCGCGTGCCTGGTCTGGCGGCGGTCTCGGGCACCGGACTGGCCTTGATGTGGGTCGTCGCCTGGGTGGCCTACCCGTCGACGTTCGCGGCGATCTTCCCGACCCGCCAGACGTGGGACGTGGGGTGGGCCGACCTCGGCCTCGTGCGCGACCAGTTCCCGCACACCGTCGCACCGGTCGAGTACGTCGGCGGCTGGGCCCTGCTCGCCGCAATCGGCACGGCCTTCGCGGTGATCACCGCTGACACGTTCGCCTTCCACGCCAGGGCGCGGGGCGAGGCGCTGGTCCCCGGCGCCGTGCTGTTCGTCTTCGTCGCCGCCCTCGGCCGCGACAACCACCGCGTCGGCCTCGCGGTCGCCCTGATCGCCGCCGGGTTCGTGGCCGCCGCTGTCCTCCGCGTCCGCTTCGCCCAGCCGCCGCGCACCACGCTCGGGCGGCCGCGGCACCCGCTCTCGGTGACGCTGCCGACCGCCGTCGTCGCCGCCGCCACCGTCGCCCTCGGCGCCTGGATCATCGGGCCCCGGCTCCCCGGCGCATCGGCCGACCCACTGTTCGACACCCACCACGACGTCGGCGGGGTCACCGAGGTGCTCAGCCCGCTCGTCGACATCCGCGCACGGCTGGTGAACCACGCCGACACGAGGCTGTTCGTCGTGCAGGCGACCGCGCCTTCGTACTGGCGGGTCAGCGGGCTGCCAGAGTTCGACGGCACCACGTGGGGGCTGCCCAGCCGCTCGCTCGAGGACGTCGAGGGCCAGCTGTCGGAGCCGGCACCGAGCTCGTCGGAGAACCGCCAGGAGGTCACGGTCGGAGCCCTGCGCGGCAAGCTGATCCCGGCCGCCGCCGAGCCGGAGCGGGCGAGCCCGTCGGCCGGGGTGCGCTGGAACGCCGAGACATCGACACTCCTGCGTGTCGACCGCGAACTCGTCTCCGGCGACCACTTCACGATCGTCTCGGCAACGCCGACCTACACGCCCGACGCGCTGCGCGCGGCGACGTCGTCGGCTCCGCCGGATCCGATCTACCTCGACCTGCCCGGCGACTTCCCGCAGTCGATCACCGCCACCGCCGTGTCGGTGACGGCGGACCAGGCAACGACGTACGACCGCATGCTCGCGCTGCAGAACTGGTTCCGGTCCGAGTTCCGCTACAGCACCGACATCCCCCAGGGGCATAGCACGAGCGCGATCGAGGCCTTCCTCCGCCAGCGCGTCGGCTACTGCGAGCAGTTCGCCGGCACGTTCGCCGCGATGGCCCGCACCCTCGGCGTCCCGGCGCGCGTCGCAGTCGGGTACACGCCCGGCATCACCCAGCCCGACGGCAGCCTGGAGGTGCTCGGCAAGAACGCCCACGCCTGGCCGGAGGTCTGGTTCGACGGGCTCGGCTGGGTCCCGTTCGAACCGACACCGGGACGCGGCGAGCCGGGCACGCAGACCTACACCGGCGTCGCGCCGGCGCAGGACGACTCGGCACCGGGGCCGGCTACCGACACGGGCGACGGCAACGGGGAGCTGCCCATCCCGCTGGTCACGATCGCCCCGCCGAGCAACCCGATCACCGAACCTGACCTCAACGCCGCGCAGAAGGGCCTCGCCGCGACGGCGTTCACGGCGATCGTCCCCGACCACGACCCCGACTGGTCGACCATCGGCATCGTGCTCGGGCTGCTCGGGCTCGGGTTGGCCCTTCCGGCGATCGTGCGCTGGTGGCGTCGAGCCCATCCGTCCGCCGACGTGTCGCGACAGATGTCCGCGCTGTGGCGACGGGCGCTCGGCGCCGTCGAGGCCACCGGGTGCCGCGTCGATCCGTCGCTCACCCCGCTGGAGCAGGCGCGGGCGATCTCGCCTCGCCTGCCGGTGGCCGCGCGGCCGCTCAAGTCGCTGGCCGAGGTGGCGACCGCCGCCACCTACGGCACCGATGCGGACATCGCACTGCTGGCGGCGACGGAGATCGCCGGCGAGCCCGGGCCGCGGCGATGGTGCCGCCAGGTCGAGCGGATCGCCGCCGACTCGATGACCACCGGCGGCCGGATCCGGCGCTACTTCACGGTGTGGGCCTGAACCGTCCACACTCGGGTTCGGCTCGCAGCCAAGCCGCTCGCCTCTCCTACCGAGCCCGCCGCCGCCGCTGCGCAGCGACGCTCACCCACCGTCCATACCGCGGGTTCGGCTCGCAGCCAAGCCGCTCGCCTCTCCTACCGAGCTCGCCGCCGCCGCTGCGCAGCGGCGCTCACCCACCTGGCTGCGGCGCGCGGGGCATCGCCCGGCCGCCGAAGCGGTGGCCGCGCAGGCGGCGGGGACGCACTGCCTGGCGGTCGTGGCGGCCGCCGCGTTCGGACAGGGCGAGCATCAGCCCGACCGTGCTGAGCCCGCGGATCGAGCGGCTCAGCGCCGACACGTGGCCATTGGCGAAGCGCAGCGCGTCGCCCTCCAGGCCGAGCTCCTCGAGCACGCCGACCCACAAGTCGTCGAACCGGCAGACCTCCCACGCGGTCGCGGCGACGCGGCGTGGGATGCGGTAGCTGGCCGGGACGAACGCCGCCCACAGCTCGTCGGCGTCGTCGTGCAGCACCGGGACCCTCGCGACCTGGGCCGTCGTGAGCGCGGTCTGGTAGCCGGCGCGGATCGTCCGCTCGACGGCCTGCTGCAACAGCGCTGCCTCCGGCGAGCCTGGCTCGACACGCCCGTGGAGCACGCCACCGAGGCGCGGGAAGCGAACCCCGGAGATGCGGCCGAGCCCGGTGATCTCGGCCGAGGTCACGTCGGCCTCGGATGCGGCGAACCGGGCGATGCACGCCTCGGCTGCGCTCGACGCGAACGTGTCCCACCGAAGCTCACTGAAGCGGACGATCTCGGTGCCGAAGTCGAGCACGTCGATCGCGCTCAGCTCCACGACGTCGTCGACGTCGTCGAAGACATGGAAGTCGTCGACGTGGAGGTCGTCGAGGTCGTCGCGCTCGTCGATGTGCACGACATCCACGGCCTCGCGGTCGATCAGCGCAGTAGGGGCGGCGGTGGGGGTCATCTCGTCCTCGTTCGACGGGGAGTCACGAACAGTGACGGGTACGAGTGTGCCCCCGCGGTGGTTCCCCGGACTACCGGGAAACCCCGTGATCTCGACGCCCCCGACCACGTGCCCGTGCGCCCCGACCCGAGGATCAGTCAGAGCTCTCGGACGAGCCGGACTGGCCGCGCCGTCCGCCGCCCAGCCATGCGCTGATCGGCAGCGTGCCGAGGCGCTCACGGGCCAGCAGGCGCACCTCCCGCTCGAGGCTGATTGCGACCCCAAGCATGACGAGGAACGCAGCGAACGCGAGCCAGTAGCTCACCGACAACCCGAGCACCGTGACGACGATCGCCGCAAGCAGCCCGAGCGCCAGCAGCACCATCCGCGACCGCGAGACGCGGTAGCCAGCGCGTCGCGAACGTCGGATCCTGTTCGAGCTGCTGCTCGATCTGGCGCAGGATGCGCTGTTCGTGCTCGGAGAGCGGCATCGGACGACATCATCCCATGTTTGCGGGCGTTCCTCAACGCGTGGATGGCGCGTCGTCGTGATCGGGGCCCCATTGCTGGGCGCCGGGGCGGACCACCCGCACTCGGGGCGATCCGTCGGCGCCGACGGCGACGCTGCTGGCCGGCCCGATCGCCGATGCGCCGAAGCGCTCCCGGACGCCGTCGATCGCCCGGCTCGCATCGCTCCAGCGGCCGGCGTCGGGGTGCGGATCGTCGAGGCGCAGCTGCTCCGCCGGCGGACCGAACCGAGATGCCGACACGCCGAGCAGGCGCACGCCGGCGCCGACGTCGACGTGGTCGAGCAGCGGCGTGGCAGCGCGGATCAGGGCGTCGGCGGTGTCGACCGGGCCGGCCAGCGTGGTGGCCCGGGTGATCGTGATGAACCCGCCGTCGCGGACCTTGAGCGTGATCGTGCGGGCACCGACCCCGTGGGCGCGCAGGCGTCCGGCGACGGCGTCGGCGAGCCGGGCCAGTTCGCGCCGGACGTCGCCGATGTCGTGGAGGTCGTGGGCGAACGTCTCCTCGTGGCCGATCGACTTGACCTCCCGCTCGGGCTCGACGGCGCGGTCGTCGCGCCCGTTGGCGAGGTCGACGAGGTGCTGGCCATGGGCCCGGCCGAGGGCGCCGATCACCGCCTTGGGGTCGAGGGCGGCGAGGTCGCCGACTGTCGCCACGCCCATCCGCCGCAGGCGGCCCAGCGTCGCCGGCCCGACGCCCCACAGGCGGCCCACCGGGAGGGCGTGGAGGTAGCCGAGCTCCTCCCCCGGGCGAACCTCGAACACACCGAGACCAGGGCGCACCCCGTCTGGCGTGACCACCGGCTTGGCGTCCACCGATGCCAGCTTGGCGATGAACTTGGTGGTGGCGACGCCGACCGAGGACGTCAGCCCGAGGTCGGCCTCGATCGAGGCTCGCAGGCTCGCGGCGATCGTGACCCCGTCGCCGAACAGGCTCCGCGCTCCGGTGACATCGAGGAACGCCTCGTCGAGGGCGAGCGGCTCGACGAGCGGGGTGACCGCGTGGAAGTGAGCCTGCACCTCACGGCTCACCGCCGAGTAGGTGGGGTGATCACCGGGGAGCAACACCGCCGCCGGGCACAGCCGTCGCGCCGTCGCCGTCGGCATCGCCGAGTGGACGCCGTAGCGCCGGGCCTCGTAGGACGCTGCGGCGACCACCCCGCGCCGCCCCGTGCCACCGACGACCACCGGCCGCCCGCGCAGCTCCGGACGCCGCCGCAGCTCGACGGCGACGAAGAAGGCGTCCATGTCGACGTGGAGGATCGTTCGGACCGTCACGCTGTCGCCCAGTCTGTCCGGCCCATCGGCGTGTTTCGATCCATCCGAGTGCCAAGGAGCGATTTTCCCGGGGCGAAACACTCCGACGGGTCGAAACACTCGGATGGGCCCTAGCCGCTGCGGCGGCGGCGGGTGCGGCGGTCGCGGCGGTCGGCCATCCACAGCCGCAGCACCAGGCCCATCGCCTCGCCGACGATGCCCTGCGACAGCTTGGATTCCCCGGCGTGACGATCCCGGAACTCGATCGGGAACTCGACGATCCTGCCGCCGGCGCGCACGAGCCGATGGGTCATCTCGATCTGGAAGCCGTAGCCCTCGGCGGTGACGTCCTCGAAGGCCATCGCCTCCAGCGAGTCGGCGCGGTAGGCCCGGTAGCCCGCAGTGGCGTCGTTGACGGCGAGGCCGAGCAGCCCGGCGGCGTAGCGGTTGCCCCAACGCGACAGCCACCGCCGCCGCCACGTCCAGCTCTCGGTGCGCCCGCCGGGCACGTACCGGCTGCCGATGGCGAGGTCGGCGCCGTGCTCGACGTTGGCGAGCAACGCCGGCAGGTCGGCCGGGTCATGGGAGAGGTCGGCGTCGATCTGCACGCACACGTCGGCGCCCCGCTCGATCGCCCAGCGGAAGCCGTCCCGGTAGGCCGATCCGAGGCCCCGGCGATCCCGCCGCACGAGCACGTCGACCCCACCGTGCTCCTCGCCGAGGCGCCGGGCCACGTCGGCGGTGCGGTCCGGGCTGTCGTCGTCGACGACGACGATCCCGATGTCCGGCACCGCCTTGCGCAAGGCCGGCACCAGCTCGGCGAGGTTGTCGGCCTCGTTGTACGTCGGCACGACGGCCACGACCTGCACGACCGCGCAGGATACGACCACCCCAGCCCACGACGGGGGACGCCCGGGCCGCCCGTAGCCTCGGGGCTCGTGGACCGACCAGCGGAGCAGCCGATGTCGGCCCTGCCGTCGCCCGGCGCCCGCGCCGCGGCGTTTGCGGCGATCCTCGTCGCCGGGCTGGCCGGCGGGCTCATCGGCTACAGCCTGGTGAAGCTGCAGTGCGACGGGGACTGCGCGCTTCCCGAAGGGATCGGGATCCTGGTCGGCGCCCTCGCCGCCGCCGCAGGGATGAGCGTCGTCGCCGTGCTCGTCCTGCGCGCCCTGGGTGAGTGGCGGGAGATCCAGGACCGCGAGCAGCCATGACGGCCGGCGCCGACGAGCTGCGCGAGCTCGCCATCCGCCTGGCCTGCGAGGCGGGCGACGTCGCCCTGGCCGGCCGTCGGGCGAGCGTGGTGTCCGCCGGTACCAAGTCCACGGCCACCGACCTCGTCACCGCCTTCGACAAGGCTGCCGAGCGGTCCATCGTCGATGGCCTGGCCGCCGCCCGCCCCGACGACGGCGTCGTCGGCGAAGAGGGCACCGACCACCGCGGCACCAGCGGCGTCGAGTGGTACGTGGACCCGATCGACGGCACGACCAACTTCGTCTACGACCTCCCAGCGTGGACGACGTCGATCGCCGCCGCCGACGCCGCCGGGATGCTCGTCGGCGTCGTCTACGCCCCCGCTCTCGGCGAGCTGTTCGCCGCCACTCGCGGGGGCGGGTCAACGCTGAACGACCGCCCGATCCGGGCCAGCGACTGCACCGATCTCGCCCTCGCCCTCGTCGGCACCGGATTCGCCTACAACGCCGCCCGCCGCCGCGTGCAGGCGGCGATCGTCGCCGATCTGATCGGCGAGGTGCGCGACATCCGCCGCCTCGGCTCGGCCGCCCTCGACCTCTGCTTCGTCGCCGCCGGCCGCTACGACGCCTACTTCGAGACCGGTTTGATGAGCTGGGACGCCGCTGCCGGCGAGCTGATCGCCCGCGAGGCCGGCTGCCGCAGCGGCGATCATCATGGCGGGCCACCGCGCCCGGCGGAGCTGCTGGTCGCCACCCCTGGCATCTTCGACGAGCTGCAGCGAGGGCTCGCCCGGGCCGGCGGCTGAGCGTGGGGTCCGATCAGGCATCATGGTGGCCGTGGGAACCCGAATCCTGGCCGTGGAGGACGACGAGCGGATCCGCGAGGCGGTGAAGCTCGCCCTCGAGGACGAGGGCTGGACCGTTCAGGGCGCCGGATCGGGTGAGGAGGCCGTCGAGATGTTCGGCCGCCAGCTCCCCGACGTCGTGCTGATCGACATCATGTTGCCGGGCATCGACGGCTTCGAGTTGTGCCGCACGCTGCGTCGCTCGAGTGACGTCCCGATCGTGATGGTCACCGCCCGCAACGACACCCATGACGTCGTCGCCGGCCTCGAGGCTGGGGCCGACGACTACCTGACCAAGCCGTTCGCGTCCAAGGAGCTATCGGCGCGCATCCGCGCCCTGCTGCGGCGGGTACGCCCGATGATGCCCGGCCACGAGCGCCTCGTGTTCGGTGACCTCGAGCTGATCCCGGAGGAGGGCAAGGTGTTGCGCGGCGGCAACGAGGTCCACCTCACCAAGACCGAGTTCCGCCTGCTGTGCGAACTGGCGCAGAACCGGGGCAAGGTGTTCAGCCGCGAGGAGCTGCTGGACAAGGTCTGGGGTTACGACTACTTCGGTGACGGTCGCTTGGTCGACGTGCACATCCGCCGGCTGCGGACCAAGGTGGAGGCCGATGCGGCGACGCCCCGTCACGTCGTCACCGTCCGCGGCCTCGGGTACCGGCTGGAGTGACGCTGCGGTGGACGGTGGTACGTGAGCGAGCGAGTCTTCGAGCGAGCGAGTCTTCGAGCGAGCGAACCATTCGACACAGTCTTTGCTCATTGGTGCCTCGTGGGCTGCGACGTCGGACGGTCGTCGCGTGATGTGAAGGTGCACCAATGAGCGAGCGAGTCTTCGAGCGAGCGAACCATTCGACACAGTCTTTGCTCATTGGTACCTCGTGGGCTGCGACGACGGACGGTCGTCGCGTGATGTGAAGGTGCACCAATGAGCGAGCGAGTCTTCGAGCGAGCGAACCATTCGACACAGTCTTTGCTCATTGGTACCTCGTGGGCTGCGACGACGGACGGTCGTCGCGTGATGTGAAGGTGCACCAATGAGCGAGCGAGTCTTCGAGCGAGCGAACCATTCGACACAGTCTTTGCTCATTGGTGCCTCGTGGGCTGCGACGTCGGACGGTCGTCGCGTGATGTGAAGGTGCACCAATGAGCGAGCGAGTCTTCGAGGGAGCGAACCATTCGACACAGTCTTTGCTCATTGGTACCTCGTGGGCTGCGACGACGGACGGTCGTCGCGTGATGTGAAGGTGCACCAATGAGTGACTCGACCGGCACCGTCGCCGCCACGCCGCGCCCGCCGGACGAGACCCCCGACGGCGCCGGCGAGGCGGACGCGGCGACGATCGCCGGCGCGGGGGCCGGAGCCGGCGCCGGTGGCGAGGCCGGCTCCGGTGGCCCCGATCCGACGACGCCATTCCCCCGCCTCCAACCGCGGCGGGACCGCTCGTTGCGGGGCTTGCTGCGGCGCGTCGGTGTCGTCGGCCTCCGGCGGCGGATCCTGCTCACGTTCACCCTCGGGTCGCTGACGCTGTCCGCGTTCCTCGCCGTCACGACCTACGGGTTGGTGCGGTCGAACCTGATCGAGCA
Source organism: uncultured Acidimicrobiia bacterium (assembly GCA_963841465.1). Classification (GTDB taxonomy): domain Bacteria; phylum Actinomycetota; class Acidimicrobiia; order Acidimicrobiales; family Ilumatobacteraceae; genus JALZMG01. The sequence goes on from CAWJCQ010000004.1 coordinate 670,604, forward strand.
GCGCTACGTCGCCAGCCGCCAGGCCGCCTACACCGATGCCGCCACCGTCCAGCGCGAGCTGCGCTCCGGGCCGCCGAGCTCGGCCGAGGCCAGCGAGCAGCTGCGCCAGCTCGGCGTGCAACGTCCCGTGATCTACTACCACGGCACCTGGTCGGCGGGCATCAGTCGCTTCGGCTACCAGGAGATCCCGCCTGCCCTCGTCACCCGTGTGCTACAGGACGAGACCGACGCCCGGATGATCACCAAGGTCGGCAAGGACACGGTGATGGTGTTCGGCGTCCCGATCCCGGGGGTCGGCGCCTACTTCGAGTTCTTCGACCTCGGGGACGACAACCAGACGCTGTCGAACGTCGCCCTCTCGCTGTTCCTGGCGAGCGTGATCACGACGCTCCTCGGTGTGCTGATCGGAGTGTTCGCGGCGCGGCGCGCCGTGCGCCCGCTCGCAGAGGCGGCGCAAGCGGCCAAGGCGATCGCCGGCGGCCACCTCGGCACCCGACTGCCGCCCAGCGACGACCCCGACCTCGGCGTGCTCGCCGGCTCGTTCAACGACATGGCGTCGGCGCTGCAGCTGCGCATCGAGCGTGACGCACGCTTCGCCTCCGATGTCAGCCACGAGCTGCGGTCGCCGCTGATGACGTTGTCGGCGTCGGTCGAGGTGATGGAGGCCCGCCGCCTCGAGATGCCGGAGCGGGCGCAGGCCGCGCTCGACCTGCTGGCGAGCGACGTCAGCCGCTTCCGGGGCCTCGTCGAGGACCTGCTCGAGATCAGCCGCTTCGACGCCGGCGCCATCCGCCTTCACCTCGAGGACCTCCAGGTGTCGGAGTTCGTGCGCCACGCCGTCGCCGTGAGCTCGGCCCCGTCGTCGACGGTCACCGTCGACGAGCGGGCCGAGCGGGCAGTGATCCGAGGGGACCGGCGCCGCCTGGCGCGCGTGCTGGCCAACCTCATCGACAACGCCAACGCCTACGGCGGCGGCGACCCGGAGATCACGATCACCGGCGCCAACGACGCCAACCTCCCCGACGAGCCGCTGACGCACATCCAGGTCGCCGTCGAGGACCACGGCCCGGGAGTCCCCGTCGACGAGCGGGCGCTGATCTTCGAGCGCTTCTCCCGCGGCGCCACCGCCGGTCGGCGTGCCGGCAGCGAAGGGGCGGGGCTCGGGCTGGCGCTGGTCGACGAGCACGTGCGCATCCACGGTGGGCGGGTGTGGGTGGAGGACCGTGTCGACGGCACACCAGGCGCCCGCTTCGTGATCGAGCTGCCGGCCACCGAGCCTGCCGACGCCGCGGCCGCGACGGCGGAGGACGACGTGGCGTGAGCGAGCGCAGCGAGCGAACCAGCGTTACGGTCTTTCGCTCGTTGGTGCTCCGTGTTCGAGCCGAGCTGCGAAGTTGTCGCTTGACGTGATGGTGCACCAATGAGTGAGCGAGTCCTCGCCGCGCTCGTCGCCGCGGCCGTGCTCGCCGGCTGCGCGATTCAATCCGACACCTCGCCGCGCGACATCCCGGTCGCCGACCGCGCCCTGTCGGCCGACCTCCCGGCCGAGGGAGGTGAGGCGGCCGGGTCGACGAGGGTGTTCCTCGTGCGCGAGACCGACGATGGGACCGCCCGCCTGAAGTCGGTGCCGCGCAGCGTCCAGCCCACGCCAACGGCGGTGATGCAGGAGCTGCTCAAGGGCCCCAACGCCCAGGAGGACGAGCGGGGTATCACCAGCGCGCTGCCGCGAGGGCTGGTGTTGCTCTCGGCGCGGGCCGGGGCCGGGGTGATGACGGTGGACTTCAGCGCCCAGCTGCTCGACGAGCCGGCACCACGGCTGCAGCTGGCGATCGCCGAGATCGTGTTCACGGCCAGTGAGCTGGAGGAGGTGAGGGAGGTGCGGATCCGGGTCAACGGCACCAACCGGCCCTGGCCCGACGGGCAGGGTGAGCTGCAGACGGCGCCACTGACCGTGTACGACTATCCCGGCCTCGTCGAGTCGACCCAGCCGGCGTACCCGCCGATCCCGAGCCAGCAGCCCTCATAGTGGGGCTCGGCTCGCAGCCAAGCTGCTCGCCTCGCCTCCCGAGCTCGCCGCCGCCGCTGCACAGCGGCGCTCGCCCACCTGGCGGTGCAGCCGTAGTGCAGCCGGCGAGGTGTTGGATCTCGACATGAGCATGGCGACCGTCACGACGCTGCCGATCGGGCGGGCGGGCGTGGCATCGCGTCGCCATGCCCAGCTGCCCCGTCGCCGGTCGCTGCGGGCGGTCGACCGGCCGGGGCGCGGGCACCAGCAGCTGGCGCTCGTCCCGATCGTCGCCGATGACGACGACCCGGGCCCGTCCGCCGCCTGACCGCGACACCATCGGAGGGTCTCGGTCCATCCGAGTGCTACGGCCGGGATTCTCCGGGACGAAACACTCGGACGGACCCAAACACTCGGATGGACAGGTCAGGCGAAGAAGACCTGGGCGACGTCGAAGAGGGCATGGTCGACCGGCTTGTACTTGCCGGCGGCCAGGGACAGCGGCGCCGGCACGATCTCGCTGCCGCGGGCGACGACCATCTGCCCCCAGCCGTGCTCGTGGACGAGGTTGATCGCGGCGACGCCGAAGCGGGTGCACAGCACCCGGTCGTAGGCCGTCGGGGTGCCGCCGCGCTGGACGTGGCCGAGCATGACCACCCGGGTCTCGAAGCTGGTGCGGAGGGCGATCTCACGGGCGATCACGTCGGAGATCCCGCCGAGCAAGACGTGGCCGAACCGGTCGTAGGTGCGCTCCTCGACGGCCAGCGTGCCCGGGATCGGCTCGGCACCCTCGGCGACGACGACGATCGAGGCGAACCGGTTGCGCTCGTGGCGCCGGCTGATGCGGCGGCAGATCTCGTCAATGTCGAACGGGACTTCGGGGATCACCACCATCGTCGCCCCGCCGGCGATGCCGGCGTAGGTGGCGATCCATCCGGTATGGCGGCCCATCACCTCGACGACCATCACCCGGTCGTGGCTCTCTGCCGTCGTGTGCAGGCGGTCGATGGCGTCGGTGGCGATCTGCACCGCGGTGTGGAAGCCGAACGTCACGTCGGTGCCGACGATGTCGTTGTCGATCGTCTTCGGCACCCCCACGATCGGCAGCTGGAGCTCCTCGTGCAGCCGGCTGGACACCGCGAGCGAGCCGTTGCCGCCAATCACGATGATCGCATCGAGCCCGAGGTCGGCAATGGTCGCCGCCACCTCCTCCGGCCCGGAGGCCGTGTCGAACGGGCTGCCCCGCTTGGTGCCGAGCACCGTGCCGCCCTTGGGCAGCGTGCCGCGCATCGTCTCGACGGTCAGCGGCATCGTCTTGCGTCCGCGCACGCCGTCCCACGCGTCGAGGAAGCCGACCAGCTCGTCGCCGAAGGTCCGCTCGCCTTGGCGGACGATCGCCCGGATCACGGCGTTCAGGCCCGGGCAGTCACCGCCGCCCGTGAGCAACCCGACGCGCACGTCCGGATCGTAGGTGGTGGCACGGGGGCTCCGCCCCCGTGAACCCCGAAAGAAGGCGTAACCCCGAGCAGCCGACCACTCGTTTGCGGGCAGCCAAACGCGGCCCCGACCACAGCGACCGCCGCGGCGCTCGCTCTGGTGCTATCCATCCCTTCCGTGGGATGGGACGCGAGCCGGCCGGTGCCGTGGCGCCGGCTGACCAAGGAGTGGTTGATCTACGCCGCGATCATGGCGGTGATCCTCGGCATCTTCTTCCGCAGCGGCGGCCGGCTGCTGGCGATCCTCGCCGGGCTCCTCATCAGCGGGCCGATCTACCTCGCCCTCGGCTACGTGCTGGCCAAGTTCGGCTACCAGCGCAAGACGCTCGCCGAGTTGCGCACCCCGCAGGCGTCGCCGCGGGAGGCGAGGCAGGCGAGCGCAACCCCCGACGCCCGCTCGAAGCCGCCGCCGACCCGGCGCACGTCGAGCCGCCCGGGCAACCGCCCCAAGTCGAAGCGAAGGTGAGGACGTGACCTGCGTGATCGCCATCGACGCCGGCACCACGGGCATTCGCAGCCGCGCCGTGTTCACCGATGGTCGCCGCGGCGTCTCCGCCTACCAGGAGTTCACCCAGCACTTCCCGCGGCCGGGCTGGGTGGAGCACGACGCCGACGAGATCTGGGCGGCCGTGCGCACCACGCTCGGCGACGTCGTGGGGCGAGTCGGCGCCGCCGAGGTGGCGGGGATCGGGATCACCAACCAGCGCGAGACGGTGGTGGCGTGGGATCGCTCGACCGGCGAGCCTTACGGCCGGGCGATCGTGTGGCAGGACCGTCGGACCGCCGGGCGCTGCGACGAGCTCGCCGCGGCCGGTGCCCTCGACCTCGTCCGCGCCCGCACCGGCCTCGTGCTGGACCCCTACTTCAGCGGGACCAAGTTCGAGTGGCTGCTCAACGAGGGCGGCGTGCCGGCCAGCGGCGACCTCGCCCTCGGCACCATCGACGCCTGGCTGATCTGGAACCTCACCGGCGGCGAGGTAGTCGCCACCGACGCGACCAACGCCAGCCGCACGATGCTGTTCGACATCACGTCTCGGCGATGGGACGACGAGTTGTGCGAGCTGCTCCACGTCCCGATCGCTGCGCTGCCCGACGTCGTCGCGTCGAGCGGGCGCATCGGCGTCACGTCGGCTCGCAGCGGCGTGCCGGCCGGCATCCCGGTGAGCGGCGTCGCTGGCGACCAGCAGGCGGCGCTGTTCGGGCAGGCGTGCTTCACCTCGGGCATGGCCAAGAACACCTACGGCACCGGCAGCTTCGTGCTGATGAACGTCGGCGCCACGCCGCCGCCACCGGCCGAGGGCCTGCTCACCACCGTCGCCTGGACGCTCGCCGACGGCACCGTCGCCTATGCCCTCGAAGGGTCGATCTTCTCCACCGGCTCGGCGATCCAGTGGCTGCGCGACGGGCTCGGGGTGATCGGCGCGGCGGCCGAGGTCGGACCGCTGGCGGCGAGCGTCGACGACAGTGGTGGCGTCTACGTCGTCCCGGCGTTCAGCGGGCTCGGTTCACCGTGGTGGGATCCCTACGCGCGAGGCACGATCGTCGGGATCACCCGCGGCACGACGAGAGCGCACGTCGCTCGGGCCGTGGTCGAGTCGATGGCCTTCCAGACTCGAGATGCCGTCGACGCGATGGTTCGGGCGAGCGGGACTCCGCTGCGCGAGCTGCGGGTCGATGGTGGTGCGTCGGTGATGGATGGCCTGCTGCAGTTCCAGGCCGATCAGCTCGGCGCCACCGTCCAGCGGCCGACCGAACCAGAGACGACAGCGATCGGAGCCGCCTACCTGGCCGCGCTGGCCGAAGGCGTGCTGCCTGACCTGGCAGCCGTCGCAGCGAGCTGGCGGCTCGACGCATCGTTCGAGCCCGGGGGCGACCGCACCGCCGCCGACGTCGCCCACGCCACGTGGCTGCGAGCCGTCGAACGGTCACGCGCCTGGGCCACCACTTAGCTCGGGTTCGGTTCGCAGGCAAGCTGCTCACCTCACCTCCCGAGCTCGCCACCGCCGCTCCGCAGCGGCGCTCGCCCAACTCCAGACAAGCTGCTCACCTCACCTCCCGAGCTCGCCACCGCCGCTCCGCAGCGGCGCTCGCCCAACTCCAGACAAGCTGCTCACCTCACCTCCCGAGCTCGCCACCGCCGCTCCGCAGCGGCGCTCGCCCAACTCCAGACAAGCTGCTCACCTCACCTCCCGAGCTCGCCACCGCCGCTCCGCAGCGGCGCTCGCCCAACTCCAGACAAGCTGCTCACCTCACCTCCCGAGCTCGCCACCGCCGCTCCGCAGCGGCGCTCGCCCAACTCCAGACAAGCTGCTCACCTCACCTCCCGAGCTCGCCACCGCCGCTCCGCAGCGGCGCTCGCCCAACTCCAGACAAGCTGCTCACCTCACCTCCCGAGCTCGCCACCGCCGCTCCGCAGCGGCGCTCGCCCAACTCCAGACAAGCTGCTCACCTCACCTCCCGAGCTCGCCACCGCCGCTCCGCAGCGGCGCTCGCCCAACTCCAGACAAGCTGCTCACCTCACCTCCCGAGCTCGCCACCGCCGCTCCGCAGCGGCGCTCGCCCTTCTCGCCATCGCCCCGCAAACCTCAAGCAGCCGTTGCGAAGGCGTCGTCGGTGTCGCTGGCGTCGTCGGCGTCATCGGCGGCGATCATCTCGCCGTGCTTCTTGCTGGCGAACGGCCGCATCATCATCTGCTCGGCCGTCCCGAGGAGCAGGACGACGTCGAGCGCGGGGGACCAGTTCTCGACGTAGTGCAGGTCGAGGCGCTGGTAGGCGTCGAACGCCGGGTTGTCGCGGGCCTCGACCTGCCACAGCCCGGTGATCCCGGGGCGGACGTCGTGGCGGGTGTGGAGCTCGTCGGGGAAGGCGTCGACCTCCCGGCGCAGCGCCGGGCGCGGCCCCACCAGGCTCATGTCGCCCTTGACGACGTTGAGCAGCTGGGGGAGCTCGTCGAGGCTGGTGCGGCGCAGGATGTGCCCGATCTTCGTGACCCGGGGGTCACGGGCGAGCTTGAACAGCGGGCCTGAGCGCTGGTTGTCGGCCTGCATCGCGGCGAGCTTGGCTTCGGCGTCGACGCACATCGTGCGGAACTTGATCATCCCGAACTCGCCTCCGCCGCGACCGACCCGCTGCTGGCGGAAGAAGACGGGACCACCGTCCTCCTTCTTGACGAGCAGGGCGACGACCGCCATCACAGGGCCGGTGACGACCAGCAGCACCCCTGCGACGATCACGTCGAAGGTGCGCTTGAAGGCCCGGCCGAGCAACGTCGGCTGGCTGGCGTCGACGTGAAGGACGGCCTCGTTGGCGATCACCGACACGGTGAGGCGGGTGGCGTCGATGCCGGGAAGGCCGGCGTGGACGACGACCTCGGCACCGCCGGCGTGCTCGGCGCGGATGAGGCTGGCCAGCAGCACCGGGGCGATGTCGCCCGAGCTGACGATGACCTTGTCCGGCGCCTCGGCGTCGATGACGACCTCCGCGTCGGCCAGCTCGGCGAGCCAGAGCTCACCGCGACCGGCGGCCTCGGCCTCAGCCTGCGAACCGATGATCCCGACGATCCTCGTGCCGGCTTCGGGGTGGACCTCGGCGATGCGCACAAGCTCCATCGCCCGCTCGTCGGTGCCGATGACGATCGTCGACTGGACCAGCTTGCCCTGGCGACGGCTGATCGTGAGCCAAGACCGGAACACGGAGCGCCAGGCGACGAGGAGGATGAAGGCGAGGACGGCGGCGGCGGTGATCCAGCGCAGGCGCAGCGCCGGCCCGAGCAGGCGGTCGATGACGAGCACGCCCCCAAGGATGAAGGCGCTGGCCTTGGCGATCCCGGCGAGCTCGACCCAGCGCACGGCGATCTTGTGGCTGCGCCAGAGGCCCTGGGCGCGAAGGCTGAACAGGCCGATGGCGGCGGCGGCGCCGGTGTACAGGAGCTCGCTGCCGTGAAGCGGACCGAAGGCGACGGTGACGCTGGTGACGAGGGCGAAGGCAATGGTGATCGCGGCGGCGTCGCCGGTGGCGATGACCCGCTGCTGACGGCGGCGCTCGAAGTCGGCGCCGGCCGGCCTGTTCGTCCCTTTCTGGATTGCCCGCTGCACCCGCGTGGGTGCGCCCGAGATCGACATCTTTCGCCCGCTTCTGACGTGACTGGCCCTGCCCGGTACCAGAGTTACTTCGCAGTAACCAGATACGAGGATGGCCCGGTTTTGGTTCCGCGCCATCGGGGGAACCCCGTGACATCAGGGGCGATAGAAACGGTGTGATGGAAGTCTCACCGGCCTGGCTCACGCCGACGTGGTTCATCGACTGGGACGACCCGGCGGTCGCCGAGTTCGCCGAGGAGTCGGCGGGGGACGCCAGCGATCCCACCGACGTCGCCGTGCGCCTGTTCTACGCCGTGCGCGACGGGTTCCGCTACGACCCGTACAACATGGACCGCACCCCCTCGGCGTTCCGGGCCAGCTCGGTCGTGGCCTCGACCTCGAACTGGTGCGTGCCCAAGTCGGTGCTGCTCACCGCCGCCGCCCGTGCCCGTGGGATCCCGGCCCGGCTCGGGTTCGCCGACGTCCGCAACCACCTCACGAGCGAGAAGCTGCGGGCCAGCATGGGCACCGACCTCTTCGCCTGGCACGGCTTCAGCGAGGTGCTGCTCGATGACGGCTGGCACAAGTTGAGCACGGCGTTCAACATCGAGCTGTGCGACCGGTTCGGTGTCGAGGCGCTCGAGTTCGACGGCACCGGCGACGCCCTGCTGCACCCGTACGACAAGGCCGGCCAGCGCCACATGGAGTACGTCACCCAGCGCGGCAGCTTCGACGACGTGCCGTTGGACCGGATCCTCGCCGACTTCGGCGAGCTCTACGGCGAGTCCATGGAGACCTCCGACGCCTCCGCCGCCGGCGACAACGCTTTCTCGTAGCTCGGTCCGAGGAGTCCGTTGATGATGCGGGCGAGGAGGATGATCCGCCTTCGCTCCCGTTCATGGACCGCACGCGCCGCCCGTCCGGTGGCGACCACCACCCCGGTCTGCGGGAGCCGCGCCCACATCACGTCGCTGGGCGCGTTCGCCGACGGGCGCGATGGATCGAGGTGCCCGCTGCCGTCGAGGAAGGCGAGCAGCCAGCCGAGATCGGGTGGCGTGCCACGTCGCTCGACCAGCTCGCGGCCACGCACGGCGACCGCCCAGTCGCCGTCGACCGCGCGGAGCAACCCGGTGACGAGCGCGCCCAGCCGTCGATGGCTCGGTGCCTCAGCGACGTCGGCGGCGAGCTGCAGCAGCGCCGACGCCGAGTCCGGGCGCTCGTCGCCGATCACCCGGACGTGCTCGACGGCGACGCCGTCGACGGCCCCGATCTCCTTGGCCAGCAAGTCGACCGACACGGATTCCGGCAGCGCCACGACGAGCTCGTCGATCGCCCTGCCCCCACCGCGTTCGAGGATGTCGATCGCCGTGACGTCGCCGTGCACCGCCCCGATCCGGCTCGCCACCTGCCCCAGCGCACCCGGGCGGTCCGGCAGCCACACCCGCACCACCAAGGTGCGGGTGGGCTCGTCGCTCATCGGCACGGACCGTACCGATGCCCCGCCGCGGGCGTGTCTCGACTGTGTGACGGGAACGTGAACCCGGTTGGATGATCACACTGATCTGCGTTGATACGCGTGCACGTCGCACCCGCCCGGTTCGCGCCGGCGATCGTCTTCTCACGACGTCGTTCGAGGCCTGGGACCCACGCGGCGCTCGGTTCGTGACGGTGTTCGCCTGCAAGGACTTTCACTTGGGTCGAGCCCGATCTCGTTCGCCAAAGCCACCGCCGTGGTCGACGACCAGGCGTCTTGGCCGTGCTGTCGACGCCCGTCATCATCCCCTGATGGGCCGGGCGCGTTCTGGCGGCGGGGCTCGATCCGGCAACGAGGCACCCCGACTTTCCGGCGACCCGTCTGCGATGCAGGCGTCGGATGGTTCGACGATCCGATCACCAAGCGGTACCGCTTCGACGTTGGCGAGTGTTCCCAACGCTTGTCACCCGATGGAAAGAGGTCATGAACGACGACGGCTCGCTCCGGGCGGATCGCGCCACCATCACATGGTGGACTCAGGCACGTTCGTCCGCGTTCGGCGAGACGACGAAGCTCGCGGCCTCAGACGCCCACTACGTATCCGCAACGGTTGATGGCGCCGTCGTTCGCGTGGTCGTCGTCGGCACCCCGCTGGGCAACGTCGATGAGATGGTCCGGCTTGCGCTGGCTCTCGAAGCTGCGTCGCAGTGACGATGTGCAAGCTCAGCGGCAAGTCGCAGCGCGCGGGTATCAACCCAGCTTGGGCAGGCCCTTGCGGAGGTTGCGGATGCCCTGGGCGATGCGCTTCTCGTTCTCGATGAGGGCGAAGCGGGCGAAGCCCTCCCCGCCGGGCCCGAAGCCGACGCCGGGCGAGAGCGCCACGTCGGCCTCGCGCACGACCATCGAGCAGAACTCCACCGAGTCCATCTCGGCGTAGGGCTCGGGGATCGGCGCCCACACGAACATCGACCCGCTCGGCTTGGGGATGTGCCAACCGATCCGGTCGAGCCCGTCGATCAGGGCGTCGCGGCGGCTCTGGTAGGTGGCGCAGACCTCCCGCGGGAAATCGGCGGCCTCGTTGATCGTCACGGTCGCGGCGATCTGCACCGGCTGGAACATGCCGTAGTCGAGGTAGCTCTTGAGCTTGACCAGCGCCTGCACGACCTCCGCGTTGCCGACCAGGAAGGCGCACCGCCAGCCGGCCATCGAGAAGCTCTTGGTCATCGAGTACAGCTCGACCGCGCACTCCTTGGCGCCCTCGGCCTGGAGGATGCTCGGCGGGCGGTAGCCGTCGAACCCGACGTCGGCGTAGGCGAAGTCGTGGACGGCGATCATCCCCCGCTCGCGGCAGAAGTCGACGACCCGCTGCATGAACGGCAGCTCGACGACCGCGCCGGTCGGGTTGTGCGGGAACGACAGCACGAGCACGCGCGGCTTGGGCCAGCCGATGTCGTAAGCCGCGGCGAGCCGGTCGAAGAACTCCTCGGCGAAGTCGGCGCGCTCGTCGGGGTGGGCCAGCGAGCGCATCGGCACCTGGCGCAGGTCGGCGCCGGCGAACAGCGGACCGTAGATGTGGATCGGGTAGCTCGGGCTCGGCACGATCGCCGCGTCGCCGCGATCGAGGAGCACCCACATCAGGTGGCTGAAACCCTCCTTCGACCCGATCGTGTTGGTGATCTCCAGCTCGGTGTCGAGCTCGACGTGCCACGTCTTGCGGTAGTAGCCGGCGATCGCCTCGCGCAGCTTGGGCAGCCCGCGCGACATCGAGTAGCGGTGGTTGGCCGGCTTGGCCGCCGCCTCTGCAAGCTTCTGCACGGCGATGTCCGGCGAGGGGATGTCGGGGTTGCCGAAGCCCAGGTCGATCACGTCCCTCCCTGCCCGACGTGCCTCGACCTTCAGGTTGTTGATGATCGTGAACACGTACGGCGGCAAGTTCTGGATGCGCCTGAACTCCATGGCCCCTGACGCTACCCGTCGCCCTCATGTCAACATGGGGCGCGATAGGAGGCTGACATGGCCAAGGAGCCGCAACCCGGCTGCATCTTCGTCGTCGTCGAGATCCCACGGGGGAGCCGCAACAAGTACGAGATCGACCACGAGGATCACCGGGTGTACCTCGACCGGAGGTTGTTCACCGCAACCACCTACCCGGCCGACTACGGCTTCGTGCCCGACACGCTCGGCGGCGACGGCGACCCGCTCGACGCCCTCGTCCTGCTCGACGACCCGGTCTACCCCGGCGTCTGGGTCGAGGCCCGCCCGATCGGCGTGTTGTACATGCAGGACGAGAAAGGCGAGGACGCCAAGCTGATCTGCGTGCCCTCGGGCGAACCGCGCTGGGAGGGCGTCGAGGACATCGCCAATCTGCGACCCCAGCTGATGGCCGAGATCCAGCACTTCTTCGAGGTGTACAAGGCGCTCGAGCCGAACAAGCACTCGTCGACGACAGGGATGGGCGGCCGGGTCGAGGCCTGGCAGGAGATCGAGGACGCCCGCGCCAACTACGGCCGAACTGTGAGTTGAGGCGGCGGGTCTCCGCCGTGTCTTCCGCCGGCAGAGCTCACAGTTCCGGTGGGTGAAGGGCCGCCGGCAGCAGTGCGGCGCCGATCGCCCCGGCATGCTCGCCGAGCTCGGCGAACGACAGCGCCGGGTGCGGGCGCAGGTCGGGGGCGTACAGCAGCTCGGTGAACCAGTGCCGGATCGGCGCCAGGTACAGGTGGGCTCCTTCGGCCAGACCTCCGCCGAGCACGAAGGCCGTTGGATCGAAGGCGTTGGTGAGGTTGACCAGCCCCAGAGCCACCCAGCGGGCGAACTCGTCGATCACCGCCAGGGCGCCGGGGTCACCCTCCTCGGCGGCCTGTTGGACGTGCTCGCCGCGCACGTGTCCGACGTCGCCGCCAGCGACCGAGACCACCCGCCGCAGCCGGCCACCGACGGCGGCGGTTCGCGCGAGCTGGGCCAACCCGGAGCCGGACGCGTAGCGCTCCCAGCAGCCTCGCCGCCCGCACGGGCACGGCGGGCCGTCAGGGTCGACGACCATGTGCCCGAACTCACCGGCGAAGCCGTTGTGGCCGACGACGAGCTGGCCGGCGGCGACGATCCCCCCACCGATGCCTGTGCCGAGGGTGACCATCAGCATGTCGTCGATGCCGCGACCGGCGCCGCGTTGCCACTCGGCGAGGGCGGCGCACGTGGCGTCGTTGCCGACCGTCACCCGCCGCTCGAGCCGCGCCGTGAGGCTGCCGGCGATGTCCAGCTGGGTCACGTCGGGCACGTTCGGCGACGACTGCAGGACACCGGCCAGCGAGATCAACCCGGGGGCGCCGACGCCGACACTGTCGACCTCGCCGGTGCCCGCCGTCAGCTCATGGACGATCGACGTGAGCACGTCGAGCAGGGTTTCACGGTCATACGGCGTGCGCTCTCGCGTCTCGGCGACGATCGAGCCGGCCTCGTCGAGCACGACACCGAGGCACTTGGTGCCGCCGACGTCGATCCCCAGTCGCCGCTCCGGCCGCTGGCCTTCCACGGTTGGCGGCGTCAGGCTTCAGCGCGGGTCTTCATCTCGCGGACTGAGTTGAGGATGCGCACCTCCGCCCGCCGCTTGACGAAGCCTGGCAACGGCGAGGCCAGCTCGATCGACAGGTCGTAGCGCACCTCGGTGCCGCCATCCTCGGTGGCACCGAGGTGGTAGGCACCCTCGATCGATTGTTGGATGTCGCCGCGGACCATCTTCCACGCCAGCACGTAGGGCGCTTGGGAGTAGTCGTAGGCCAGCGTGTACTGGGTGCTGCGACCAAGCGCGGAGGCGCGGAACTCGACCTCGGACGGCCGCTGACGCTCGTCGCGGGAACGGACGACGACGTCCTTGACGTCGCGCACCCAGTCCGGATAGCGCTCGACATCCGCGGCGATCTCCCAGACCCGTTCCGGCGGGGCGGCGATCTGGATGGTCTCGGACGCCGTCTCGGCCATGGGCGTCATTCTGTCACGACCCCCGCCGATCCCCGACGTCCGTGCCGGGCTGGACGTCTCCGAGGTCGTTTCCGAGGTCGCTGCGCTTGGGGAAGTTGCCGTGGTACGCCGCCCACAGCCCGTTCAGCCCGAAGCCGAGCATCGGCACGAGGAAGCCGAGCGCCAGCGATGTCCCTGGCCGCCCGTCCGGCCCACGGCTGCGGGCGAACGTCGTGACGAGGGCGATGACCAGTTGCATGAGCAACGTCAGCAGCATCGTCCGGCGGATCGTCGGCGGCGTCGGCGGCCCGAGCAGGAGATATAGCCCGCTCACCGAGATGGCGTCGGTGCGGCTGCGCTGGACGGCGTTGTAGTACGACCAGAGGAAGGCGAAGACCCCGACACCGAACAGGCCCAGCGCGGTGACCGCGGCGACCCACTGCCAGAACGTGGTGAACAAGATCGCCGCCAGCGCGGCCGTCACGCCGAACAGGAGGGCGCCGGCAAGGTTGGCGCGGACGACGATGTCGCCGGCGCCAGGATCGATCCGCCGTTCGACGTCGATCGCCATGTCACCACACCCCGAGGGCGTGGCCGAGGCGCTCGGCCAGCACGTCGTAGGAGAACTCGGCGACAGCCCGCTTGCGTGAGGCCGTGGCCATCTCGGCGCGTCGGATCGGGTCGGCGAGGAGCGCCTCCATGGCGGCGGCGACCTCGCGCCGATCCTCCGGCCGGCGCACGACCAAGCCGGTGACCCCGTCGTCGACGGCCTCTGCCGCTCCCCCTGAGTCGCCGGCGACCTGCGGCACGCCACACGCCGCGGCCTCGACGAACACGATGCCGAAGCCCTCCTGCTCGAGGCCGCCCCACCGGGTCCGGCAGGTCATCGTGAACACGTCGGCGCAGCCGAACAGCGCCGGGAGGCGGTCGTTGGGCACACGCCCGAGGAAGCGCACCGGCGCCTCGCGCTCGGCGGCCAGGCGCCGCAGCCGGCCCTCGTCGCGGCCGCCACCGGCGATCGCCAAGACCAGGTCGGGTCGACCCGGAGCGAGCAGCGCGGCCGCCTCGATCGCCACGTCGAAGCCCTTGCGCGGAACGAGGCGGGAGATCGACAGCACGAGCTCGGCGTCGTCCGGCACCCCGAACCCGCTCCGAGTCGAGGCGCGAGCCGCATCGTCGAGCGGCACGAAGCGCTCGACGTCGACGCCCGGCGGGACGATCGTGACGGGGAGCGGCCCGCCGGACGCCCGCTCGGCCTCGCGCGCCGCGTACTCCCCCGCCGAGATCACCTGCCTCGCTCGCCGCAGCACGTTGCCCAACGCCTGCTTCGAGCCAGGCAGACGCCCGGGCACGGTGACCTCGGCGCCGTGGAGGACGACGTCGTAGGGCAGCTCCAGCGACGGACCGACCAGTCCCAGCGGAACCGCCGGGTCAAGCACGACGAGGTCGGCACCGACCTCGCGCGCGAGCTGGTCGATGCGCCGCACCATCCACGGATGGGGCAACAGCACCGGCTCGGGTGTCCGCTCGACCTGGAACGGCTGGGCCCGGTCGAACGCCGCCGACCCGCGGTACGGGCTGGTCAGCACGGCGAAGCGGTCCGGCGGCAGCCGCCGCCACCACTCCCACAGCAGCGACTGGATCCCGCCGATCTTCGGTGGGAAGTCGTTGGTGACGAGGAGGTGCTTCACGGCGCCGCCACGCCGACCTCGACCGCCGTCCGCCGCGTGGCCAACTCAGCCTGGGCCCAGCGGGCGTGCTCGGCCAGCAGCTCGTCGTCGCCCGCGGCGTAGCGAGCCAGGGTCGCGGCGACGCGCGCATCACCGCCGACGGCGATGTTGCCCAGGATCACCAGCGCGTTGCGGCGCAACCAGCGGGGGTCGCGCCCGGCGATGTACCACCAGCCGTGACGGCCGAGCAGCGTCGTGTCATCGGCGTCGAGCAGGTCGAGCACGTCGACCCACGGCCGCGCACCGGCGTCGAGTGGACGGCGATGACGCCGGCCCAGGTGCACGGTCGGCGGGCACGCCGCTTGGCAGTCGTCACAGCCGTACAGGCGGTCGTGGACCGCCGGACGGAGGGCGATCGGGATGGCACCGGGGCGCTGGAGCACCCAGGCGAGGCAGCGGTTGGCGTCGACGACGCCCGGTGCGACGATCGCTGCGGTCGGGCAGGCGTCGAGGCACCGCCGACAGGCGCCGCAGCCATCGGCGACGGGCGCCGCGGCGACCGGCAGCTCGGCGGTCGTGATCACGCACCCGAGCACGAACCAACTGCCGGCGCCGGGGACCAGCAGGTTGGCGTTCTTGCCAAACCAGCCCAGCCCGGCGCGGTGGGCGACCTCGCGGTCGACGATCGCGTTGTCGTCGGCGAACGCGATCGCCCGGTGCCCGGCGGTGCGCAGCCGACCGGCCATCGCCCGCAGCCCGGCCCGCAGCGGGGCGTAGTGGTCCACCCACGCATAGCGGGCGACCCTCGCCTGTGGTCCGGCCGGCGACGCCGGCTCGGCGTCGGCGAGGTAGGAACGGGCGCCCACCACGATTGAGCGAGCGCCAGGTACCGCCCGGGCCGGGTCCGTGGAGCGATCCGGGTTGCGATACGTGAACGCCATGTCTGCAGCCAAGCCCAGATCACGACGCTGGTGGAGGGCGGCGCGGGCCCGTTCCAGCACCTCCGCCGACGCCACGCCGAGGTGCTCGATCCCGTGCTCGCGGCCGATGTCTCTGAGCTCATCGAGGCTCGGCAACGGGTCCGGGCGGCGCACCGGACCAGCGTAGGAGGCATCGGGAGCGACGGGCCGTTCAACACGCCACCAGATCCGGTGTGGCCGGCACCAGCCCGGCGTTGATCAGGAGCTGGATCGCCCGCTCGACGGGGTCGTCCAGATCGAACTCGCCGTCGGCGCCCAACACGTGCGTGACGACGCAGTCGGCGCAGAACGTCGAGTGCTGCATCACGCAGTCGTCGCAGGAGATGTTCATGCGCCGATCATGAACAGGGGGTGTCACAGTGAGTCCGCGAGGGCGGCGCGGCGCAGGGCACGGGCGCCGTGGTTGAACTGGGCGCGCTGCCCGACGACAGGTGGCAGCGAGCGCCCCCAGAACTCGAGCGCATCCGCGCCGTGCCGCGGCGCAGCGCGTCCGCGCAGAGCCGCGGTCAGCGCAAGGTCGCCTCCAGCGCAGGCTGGTGGACGGGGTCGGCGATCGCCACCAGGCGCTCCGCACGTTGCCTCAGCGTCGCCCCACGCAGGTCGGCGACGCCGTGCTCGGTGACGACGAGGTCGGCGTCGGCGCGTGGCGTCGACACGACGCCGTCGCCGAGGCGGGCGACGATCCGCGAGACGCTGCCGCCGCGGGCGGTCGAGGGCAGGGCGACGACCGAGCGCCCGTGCGGCGACGTGATCGCGGCACGGGCGAAGGCCAGCGCCCCGCCGACGGTGCCGACGTAGCGGCCGCCCGCCGACTCGCCGTTGATCTGGCCGGAGAGGTCGACTTCGACGGCCGAGTTGATCGCCCACAGCGACCCGAGCCTGGCGAGCACCGGGCCGCCGTGGGTGTACAGCGACGTGCGCATCGACAGTGCAGAGTTGGCCCGCGCCCACTCGTACAGCCGGTCGGTGCCGAACAAGGCGCCGCTGACCGTGACGCCGGCGTCGATCTCCTTGAACCGGTTGGTGACGGCACCCGTCTCGACGAGGTCGACGAACGCATCCGACAGGAGGCCGGAGTGCACGCCGAGGTCGCGATGCCCGCCGAGCGCCCCGAGCACCGCGTCGGGCGTGCCGCCGATCCCGAACTGGATCGTGGCCCGGTCGGGGATCAGCTCGGCGAGGCGCGCCCCGATCGCGGCGTCCTCGGGCAGCGGCGCCCGCTGCTCGACCGGGATCAGCGGGCGCTCGTCGGCCACCGCGGCGGCGACGCGCGAGGGGGCGACGATCGTGTCGCCGTAGGTGAACGGCACGTGCGGGTTGACCTCGGCGATCACGGTACGGGCGACATCGATCGCCGGCAGGACGTAGTCGCTGACCAGGCCCGCCGAGTGGGTGCCGTCCGGCCCTGGTGCACTGAGTTGGACCAGGGCGACGTCGACGGGGATGCGGCCCGAGGTGATGAGCGTCGGGATCGAGCCGATGTGCACGGGAGCACGTCGAGCACACCAGCCTGGACGAGCGCGGCGGTCTGCCCGACGGCGCCGAAGCCGGTGAACTGGAACGCGTCGGCGTGCTCCGGTCGGAGCAGCCCGGTGTAGGTGGTGCCCACGAACAGCCGCACTGGGGCCAGTTCATGGCGCTGCTCGATCAGCGCTTCCACCAGCGAGCGTGGCTCGGCCGTCGCCTGCCCGACAAGGACGGCATCGCCGGGTCGGATGAACCGGGCCAGGTCGATGTCGGCCGCCGTCATCGACTCACCAAACCGGTCATCGGATCGCGATGGCGTTGCCCGGCGATCCGACGCCGTCGGGCAGGTGCAGCGGCGCGGCGACGAAGCAGCACGTCCAACGCCCGTCAGCGCGGCAGGCGGCGGCGAGCTCGTCGAGGGCGAACATCTCACCGAGCGCGGTGCCGAGCGCCGGCAGCAGGCGGCGATGCAACGATCCCACCGCCGGGTCCCCGGGCACGACCTCGACGGCCGGGTTGTCGCACACCACCGCCGCCGGATGGGCGTTCCAGATCGTGCGGGCCATCTCCTCGTCGGCGTAGAGCCCGGCGAAGTGAGGCTCGGCGGCGTACGCCTCACGGGCCGGTCGAGACAGCCGCGCGTAGCCCTCGATCCACCCCATGCGCAGGCACCAGATGTCGCCGGGCTCCGGATCCACGCCCTGGGCCGCCAGCACCGCCCGCAGCTCGTCGGCGGTGAACGCGCGAGGCGACAGCGGGTCGTACGCCGCGTCGATCGACGCCGCCCATCCGGCGAGGTCGACCAGCAGGCCCCGGCCGGCGATGCCGTGGCGCGCCCAGTGCTCGATGCCGAGGCCGATCGGGCCGTCGGTCGGGCTCTCGGTACGCCCACCCCAGAAGCCGAACTCCCGGCAGCGGACGTGACCGAGGGCGTCCCACTGCGTCGAGCCCTGCGGGTGGAAGTCGTCGAGGCGGTCGTCCATCTCGTTGCGACTGAGGGCGAAGACGCCGTGGCGGTACGGCCGGCGCCCGAACAGCGGAGGGTCGGGGACGTCGAGCGGCAGATCGAGGCGGAACATCTGCCCGCTGCGCACCGACGCCGCGGCGCGGGCGACCCGGTCCGGCGTGACGAGGTTGATCGAGCCCAGCGCGTCGTCGCGCCCCCACACGTCCCACGCGTAGCGGATGCCGAGGCCGGGGATCTCGGGCAGGTCGTCGAAGTCGGGCAACGGCGGGGATGTCATCGGGCACCTCGTACAGCACGGCGGAAGGCGGCGAACGTGTGGACCGGCCACATGTCCTGGTCCTCGCCCCACGCCTCGGACCCGTCGACATCCCAGTGGATCAGGCTGTTGATGTCGATGAAGGTGTGGCGGTTGACGATCATCCGGCTGACCGGCGTGCCGACGGCCCGCAACCTCCGGCCGGCGACGTCGGTGGCCGAGATCGTGACCTCGTCGACCCACCCGTTCGCGTGGGACCGGCGGACGGTGCGGGCGCCGGACGCCAGCCCGACGGTTCCGCCGTCGCGGCGCAGGAACCCGTAGGAGATCGGATCGTCGCTGTCGGGGGCGGCGTTGGTGACGGCGAGGAAACCATCGTCGGGTCCGGCGGCACCGGTGACGTAGGCGGCCTGGCGGGGCCGGGTCTCGGGGCGCGGGCCCCACGTGCGGTCGCGCATCGCGATGCAGTCGACAGCGATGTCCTCACCGTGCAACGTGAGTGATCCGGTGACGCGACCGAGCTGGTCGAAGTGGTGGGCCGAGCCGAACGTCGAGCCGACGGCCCGCAGCGGCTCGGGGTCCATCACCCCGGTGAAGCGCAGGGTCAGTGCGAGCCGGTCGCCGTCGTCGTAGCCGAGGTCGTAGGTGCGGGTCGGCTCGACGACGTCGATCGCCACACCGTTGGGCAGGCGGGCGTGGCGCAGGTCGAGGTCCGGCGGCAGGGCGAGCGCGGAGTGGTCGGCGCTGTAGCACGCCTCCCACGGCAGCCACCCCGTGTCGTCCCACACCCACGCCCCGCCGGCAACGGTGCCGATGTTCGGGCGAACCATCGTGTACAGCCACCCGCCAAGGCGGCGAGCCGGCACGTGGAACGAGAACCACGCCGTCTCGGTCTCCCACCAGCGGTCACTCATGACGTCCGTGTGCAGGCGGTCGTCGTCGGGCCCGAAGGCGATGTGGCCCATCAGTACCCGAGCGCCCTCGCGGCGTGGTCGAGCACGACGGGGATGGACCACGCCGTGCGGGCAAGGCGGAGGTCGTCGTTGGCGCCGCTGGCGTAGAGCGCGCTGGCGCTCATCCAGAACGCCGCCGAGCGCATCGCGTAGAGCACCTGGTGGTACGCGCAGGCAGCGTCGTCGATCTCGATCTCCGTGCCGGCCCTCGTAGCGGCGACGGAATGCATCCTCCTCGACGAGGTTCGACAGCAGGTTGGTCCCCTCGCGGTTGAGCTCGGAGAGCACGTAGGCGACGTCGTACATCGGGTCGCCGATTACCTCGGTCTCCCAGTCGAGCACCGCCGACACGCGGTCGTCGACGACGAGCACGTTGCCCGTCCGGTAGGCGCCGTGGACGAGGGTGAGCCGGTCGGTCGATGGCGCGTTGGCCTCGAGCCAGCAGATCACGTCGGTGAGCACGGGGTCGGGCTCGATGCCGGTGGCGTCGATCAAGGCCCGCCACTTGGCGACCTCCTTCCGGGCGAACCCACATCCGCGGTCAGGTACGCCCAGGATGTCCCCCAGGCCGGCGCCACGCCAGTCGACGGTGTGGATCGCAACAAGGGCGTCGGTGAAGCTGGCCGGGAGCACGCCGCGCTCGGCAGCGGCGGCATAGAAGGCCTGGCCCTCGCGACCCCACGGACTCGGGCAGACGCCGGGCACCCGCTCCATCACGAGGAACGGGGCCCCGAGCACGTTGGGCGCCGGCTCGTAGAAGAACGGCCGCGGCGTCGGCACCGCGGTCTGCTCCAGTGCCTGGAGGACGCGGAACTGGGTGCCGAGGTCGGACATCTCTCGCAGCAGCGCGTTGCCCGGGTCGCGACGCAGGCAGAACCCCTGGCTGCCTCCCGACCACGAGGCGTCGAACAGCCACGTCTCGTGCGACCACCCGACGCCGATGCGCTGCACGTCGCGCAGCACGAGGTTGGGCGCGTCGAGACGCTCGGCGAGGTAACCGCGGATGTCGTCCTCGACCGTCACGACGAGTACGCCAGCGCCCGGTCGAGCCGGCTCCGCAGCGCCCGCTGGACTTCCCCGAGCACCGAATCGACGTCGGCGCCGAGCTCGTCGCGAGCACCGTGCACGGCGACAACGAGCTCGCTCCACGACCGATCCGAGCCGTCCGCGCGCAGCGCGTCGAGGGCGGGGGCGAGGGCGGCGCAGCGGCCGTGGAGGGCTTCGACGAGTGCGAGCCGCTCGGCGTCCGCCGCCGCCGCGTCCGCGGTGGCGACCGCCAGTTGCCCCGCCAGCTTCTCGAGGACGACGGCGGCCATGAAGGCCTGGGTCCGCGCGAACGGCTCGTCGACCGCCGGCCCGATCCGCTCGCGCAGGGCGATCGCGATCCGCCGCAACAGGTCCGGAGCCGTCACGGCTGCTGCTCGGCGTTGGCGAGGACCTCCCCGATCATCGGGCGCAGGTCGGGATACGCCGTCTGCTCCCATCCGCCGTCGACGAACAGGTTGGCGCCGGAGACGTAGGCGCCATCGTCGCTGGCGAGGAACGTCGCCGCCGCGGCGATGTCCTCCGGTGTCGCCGCTCGCCGCAACGGGATCCGCTCCATGTAGGCGGCCTGCACCGCCGGCAGGTCCATCATCGGAGCGACCAGAGGTGTCGCCGTCAGCCCTGGCGAGACGGTCGACACGCGGATGCCGTGCTCGCCGAGCTCGAGCGCGGCCGTCTGGCCGAGGCTGACCACGCCGGCCTTGGCCGCCGAGTAGGCGGCGCCGAAGAACATCGGGACCCGCGAGTTGAGCGAGGCGATGTTCACGATCGCCCCGCCGCGCCCCTGCTCGACCAGCTGCTTGGCGGCATGCTTGACGCCGAGGAACACGCCCTTCAGGCACAGGTCGACGGTGAAGTCCCAGTCCTCCTCGGTCATGTCGACGATCAGCGCCGGACGCGACGCGCCGGCGACGTGGAAGGCGGCGTCGAGCCCGCCGAAGCGGTCGACGGCCAGTGCGACGAGGCTCGCTGCGTCGGCCTCGATGGTGACGTCGCCGGTGCGCGTGGCGACGACGTCACCAAGTTCCACCTGCAACGAGTGCAGTCCCTCGGCGGCGATGTCGCCCACCGCCACGGAGCCGCCTTCGGCCACGATCCGCTGCACGATCGCCCGGCCGATCCCGGACGCCGCGCCGTTCACCACCGCCACCCTGCCCTCGAACCGCTGCGCCACGTGCACTCCTATTCGCTCGGCCACACGGGGATCGTTCCATAGGCTGACCGCGGTGGTGAATCGGGGGTTGTGCGTCGGGATCAACCGGTACCCGCGGCCCGACCTCGAGCTGCGCGGGTGCGTCAACGACGCCAAGGCGTGGGCGGCGCTGCTCACCGAGCACTTCGACTTCGCCAAGCCCGACGTCACGCTGATCACCAACGCCAAGGCGACGAAGGGCAACGTGCTGCGCGCCCTGATGGACCTGCTCGCCAGCGCCTCGCGCGGCGACGTCCTCGTGTTCACCAACTCGTCCCACGGCACCTACGTCGCCGACACGAACGGTGACGAGTCGCTGTACGACGAAGCGATCTGCCCGTACGACTGCCTGACCGACCTCATCGTCGACGACGAGCTGCGGGCCCTCTTCACGGGCATCCCCAAAGGGGTGCGGCTGACGGTCATCTCCGACTCGTGCCACTCCGGCTCGGTGACCCGTGAACCGCCGCTGGAAACGCCGGACCGGCGTCGCAAGCGCTACGTCGACCCGATCGCCCTCGGCCGGCGGGGCATCGACGACGTGCGCCGGCGGGCCCACCCGAAGCGGGAGAGCAAGTACCCGGAGTCGAGCATGACCGAGCTGCTGCTCAGCGGCTGTCGGTCCGACCAGTACTCCTACGACGCCCGCTTCGGCCGGGTGTACCACGGGGCGATGACCCAGCAGGCGCTCGGGATCATCGCCGCCGCGGGGCACCGCCTCACGTACGCCGAGCTGCACCGGCGCCTGGTCCCCGCGCTGCGCGACGCCGGCTACGACCAGGAGCCGCAACTCGAGGGTCGGACGGCGTTCAAGCGGCGACAGCTGTTCACGTGAGTGAGCGAGTCTTCGAGCGAGCGAACAATTCGGCACGGTCGTTCGCGCATTGGTGCCCCAGGAGGTCCGACGACGTGGCGTTGCCGCATCATGTGAGGGTGCACCAATGAGCGAGCAAGCCCTCGAGCGAGCGAACAATTCGGCACGGTCGTTCGCTCATTGGTGCCCCAGGCGGTTCGGGAACGTGGCGTTGCCGCATCATGTGAGGGTGCACCAATGAGCGAGCAAGCCCTCGAGCGAGCGAACAATTCGGCACGGTCGTTCGCTCATTGGTGCCCCAGGCGGTTCGGGAACGTGGCGTTGCCGCATCATGTGAGGGTGCACCAATGAGCGAGCGAGCCTTCGAGCGAGCGAACAATTCGGCACGGTCGTTCGCTCATTGCTGCCCCAGGCGGTTCGGGGACGTGGCGTTGCCGCATCATGTGAGGGTGCACCAATGAGTGAGGGAGTCTTCAAGCGAGCGAACCACTGTCACGGTCTTTCGCTCATTGGTGCACCACCCGTCGGTTGGCGACAACTCGAGCCCACGATGGTGCACCAATGATCGAGCCGCTGGTCGTCACCGGCACGGTCGTCACCTACGACGACGACCAGCCGGTGGTGCGCGACGGCGCCGTGTACCTCGGACCCGACGGGCGCATCGACGCCGTCCAGCCGCGGCGGCGCCGGCCGCCAGCCGGGTTCGACCGGGCCCGGCGGGTGGCGACCGGCGGGGTTGTGACGCCCGGTCTGATCGACCTCCACAACCACCTCGCCTACAACACGCTGCCGCTGTGGTCTGCGCCGCGGGACACGCCATACACGAGCCGCCAGCAGTGGCCGGGGGCGGCGACGTATGGCCGCGACATCTCCAACCCGGCCCAGGCCCTCGGCATCGCCGCCGCCGCCGCCACGCTGCGCTTCGCCGAGGTGCGGGCGGCTGCGGGCGGGGTCACCGCGATCCAAGGGTCGCCGCCCGTCACCCGCTACTTCCCCGGGTGGATGGTGCGCAACATCGAGCAGGAGCAGATCCCCGCCTACGGCAAGCAGCAGCTCGTCTTCCAAGCCGTGATCGAGGCCGATGTCACGGCGCTGCGCCAGTACGCTCCCCGCCTCCAAGCCGGGCGCTCGTTCGTCTACCATCTCGCCGAGGGAACCGCGCCGGCACTCGTCGACGAGTACGCCGATCTCCGCGCCGCCGGGTGCGTGCACCCCAACCTCATCGGCATCCACTCGACCGCGCTCGGTGCGACAGAGTTCGCCGACTGGGCCGAGCGCGGCGCCGGCACGATCGTGTGGTCCCCGTTCTCCAACATCTGGCTGTACGGGGGCACCACCGACGTGCTCGCCGCCCGCCGCAACGGCCTGCTCGTCGGCCTCGGTTCGGACTGGGGGCCGTCGGGCACGAAGAACCTGCTCGGCGAGCTCAAGGTCGCCGCGCTGTGGAACGACGAGGCGCTGGCGGGAGCGCTCGACGCCCGCGACCTCGGGATGATGGCGACGGCCAACGCCGGCGACGCCCTGCGGCGGTGCTGGGGCGTCGACATCGGCCGGCTGCGCGCCGGCGCGCTCGCCGACGTGCTCGTGACGACCTCACGCATCGGCCCGCGCACCGATCCGCACGCGAACCTGCTCCGGGTCGACGAGCAGGCGGTGCGGCTCGTGCTCGTCGGTGGGCGGCCGGTGCTCGGGACGCCGGCGCTGCTCGCCGCCGCCGGCGCCACCCACGTCGAGCGCCTCGACGTCGGCGGCGTGCGCAAGGGCGTCGTGATGCGCCTCCCCGACGAGGCGGTGCCGCCCGACCCGGTGCTGCGCGCCGAAGCCGACGCTTCGTGGGCCGACGGGCTCGCCGCCCTGCGCGGGGTCGTCGCAGACCCGGCGGGCGCGGTGCGCGCGGCGAAGGCCGCCCGCGAGGTCCGACCGCGCGGTGCGCCGATCCCGCTGGAGTTCACGCCAGACATGCCCGGTCCCGACAACAGCCCCGGCGGGCGGGCGCTCACCGAGGACGAGCTCGACCAGCTCGTCGTCCCCCCGCCGCCGTCGCTGGCCCACGACGCGGCGTGGTTCGCCGCCGTCGACCGGGCCAAGCCGCACGCCGCCCTGCTCCGCCAGCTCCGCCGCCGCTGGCGCTCCTGACCATCGGAGTGTTGAAAGCGCGATATAGCGCCCTCCGACACTCCGATGGCCTTCAACACTCGGGTGGAGCGACAGCTAACGCAGCGCCAGGAAGGCGTCGCTGGTGATCCAGTTGGCGCCGGCGGCGGCGACGTCGCGGCGGACCGCCTGGTCGTTGGTGACGACGACGACAGCGCGCTCGACCGGCGTCGCCCGGACCTCGGCGCGGATCACGTCGTCGGCGATCACGCCCGGCTTCGAGTACACGACCCGCGCCATCCGGCGTCTCGTCGCATGTGCACCGATGACGTCGGCGCCGTCGAACACCACCGTGATGTCGCTGCCGTAGCGGCGGGCGATGTCGTCGGCGAGGTCGAGGCAGCGGACCCGCTGGCGCTCCAGCTCGTCGTCGGGCCAGGCCAGCTTGGCGACGTTGTAGCCGTCGACGAGGACGAGCGCGCCCGGCGCCCGCAGCAGGTACTCGGCGGCCTTCAGCGAATCGCGGGCGACGCCGCCGGGAAGCGGGAGGGCGACCCGCCCGGTGGTGCTGACCTCGATCAGGCTCGACAGCCGGTCGGCGAGCCCACGCGCGGCGCGGGCGAGGTCGCGCAGCTCGATCACCTGCGCGCCCGACACCTCGACACCACCTCGCTCGGCGCGGTCGGCGAGCAGTGCGTCGCGCTGGACCTCAGCCGCCTCGGCGCGGTGGATCGCCGCGTCGCGGTCGGCCTCCACCCCCGCCAGCCGGGCGCGCGCCGCGTCGGCACGGTCGTTGGCGTGGCGGATCTCGCGGCGGGCGGCGGCGAGCTCCGTCCGCACCTGGTCGAGCTCGCCGCGGGTTCCAGCACCGGCCTCGCGGACCGCAGCGAGCTGACGGCTCAGCTCGTCCAACCGCACCTGCAGCGTCACGAGCTCGGCCCGCGTCCGCACCGCCGCCTGCTCGGCCGCCTCACGGCGGCGCTCGGCGCGGGCCAGTGCCCGCTCGCCGTCGGCGCGCGCCGCGGCCGCCTCGGCTTCGGCGACCAGCGACGCGGCCCGTTCCTCCCAGCCGTCCTCGTGGCCCAGCCACCCCATCCCGACCTGGTCGACCAGCTCGGGCGTCGCCCCGGCGGCGAGGCGGCGGCGGAACGACGCGTCCGCCTCGATCGCCCGGCGCAGCCTGCCGAGCGCGGCGGTCGGGACCCGCGACGTGCGCAAGAACGGCTTCAGCTCCGCCGGGTAGGCCAGCCGCGGCCGCAGCTTCTGGCCCTCGGCAGCGATGGCGACGGCGAACTCGATGGCCGAGCGCAGGGCGCGGTGCTCGATCATCATCGTCCACGTTACGAGTGCCGACCGACAGCGGGTTCGACGAACAGATGTTTGACACGAACGGGCGTTCGTGGTGTGATGGCTGCCCGTGGGATCGATGGTTGGGGACCGACCCGTGCAGCGCAGCTTCGACGACCTCGGCATGCCGCTCGCCGAGGTCACGTTCTGCGTGCTCGACCTCGAGACCACCGGTGGCGACCGCGCCACGGACATGATCACCGAGGTCGGCGCGATCAAGGTTCGCGGCGGCGAGTTCCTCGGCACGTTCCAGACGCTGGTCAACCCGGGGCGGGCGATCCCCCCGCAGATCACGATGCTCACCGGGCTCACCGACGCGCTCGTCGCCCCGGCGCCACGGATCGAAGCCGTGCTGCCGTCGCTGCTCGAGTTCCTGGGCGGGACCGTCCTCGTCGGCCACAACATCGGCTTCGACGTCGCCTTCCTGCGCCACGCCTTCGAGCGCGCCGGCCACGGCCCGTTCGACCCGGTGCGCGTCGACACCGTCGCTCTCGCCCGCCGGCTGGTGCGCGACGAGGTGCCCGACTGCCGCCTCGGCACGCTCGCCACGAGGTTCCGCCTCGACCACAAGCCGACCCATCGTGCCCTCGACGACGCGCTCGCCACCACCGACCTCCTCCACCTGCTGATCGAGCGAGCGTCGGGGCTCGGCGTGCTCGGCATCGACGACCTCACGACGCTGGCGTCGATGGCCGGGCACCCCCAGGCGGCGAAGCTGAAGTTGACGTCGAACCTCCCGCGCTCGCCCGGTGTGTACCTCTTCTGCGGCCACCGCGACGAGGTGTTGTACGTCGGCAAGGCCTCCAACCTGCGTCAACGCGTGCGCAGCTACTTCGGTCGAGAGGACCGCCGGCGGATCGGCCCGATGCTGCGTGAGGCCCAGGCCGTTCGTCACCACTGCCTGCCCGACGCGCTGTCGGCGGAGGTCGTCGAGGCCCGGCTGATCGCCCGCCTCCGGCCGCGGTACAACCGCGCCGGCACCCACGCCGACCGGTACTGCTACGTGCGCCTCGACACCGACTCGCCGTGGCCGCGCCTCGCCATCGTTCGTGACCCGGCGCGCACCGGTCTCCACCTTGGCCCGCTCCCGTCGCGGCCGATGGCAACGCTGGTCGTCGAAGCGCTGCAGGCGGCGCTTCCACTGCGGCGCTGCTCGGTGCGCCTCGGTCGCGCTCACCAGCCGGCGCCGGACGCCACGCCGTGTGCCGCCGCTCAGCTCGGCGTCGCCGCCTGCCCCTGCGCCGGGCTCGCCGACCGGGGGCGCTACGACGAGGCCGTCGCCGCCGCCGGAGCAGCGATGACCGGACGGCCCGGCGACGTCGCGGCGCGGCTCACCGACCGCATGCGCACGCTCGCCGCGGCGCAGCGCTTCGAGGAGGCGGCGATCGCCCGCGATCGGCTATCGGCCCTGGATGGGGCGGTGAAGCGCACCCACCAGATGGAGGAGCTGCTCGCCCGCGGCCGCTTCGAGGTGACCCGCGGCGACGTCACCTGGATCGTCGACCGGGCGCGCCTCGTCGACGTGCGCGTCGCCGGGTCGGTGACGGCGGCGCTTCCGGCCACGCCACCGCCGGCGCCGGAGCCCGGCCGACCGCTTCCCCGCCTGCTCGCCGACGAGGCGTTGGTGCTGGCCCGGCGCCTCCCGGTGTGACCGACATCTGGGCGGGATCCTTCCCGGGATCCGGGACGATCCCCGTCCAGAAGGCGGGTTGGGACGATTCCCGCCCAGATGTGGGGACGGTGACGGTCAACCCGACGACGCGGCGTCCTGGGAGACGGCGATCATCGCGGCGAGGGCGCCGGCGGCCTTGCCGCTGTCGATCGACTGCTCGGCGACCGCGATGCCGGCGGGGAGGTCGTCGGCGGCGCCGGCGACCACAAGCGCGGCGGCGGCGTTGAGCACGACGATGTCGCGGTGGGCGCCGCGCTCGCCCTCGAGCACACGGCGCACGACCTCGGCGTTGTGCTCGGGGTCGCCGCCGACGAGCTGGTCGTGCGTGGCCGGCGCCAGCCCCAGGGCGACGGGGTCGACGGTGAACGTTCGCGCCCCGCCGTCGTGCTTCAGGGCGAGCACCGTCGAGGTGCCCGTGGTCGTCAGCTCGTCGAGCCCGCCGCCGTGGACCACCCACGCGTCGGTGGAGCCGTGAGCGCGCAGCGACGCCAGCATCCGCTCGGCGAAGCGGGCGTCGGCGACACCGATCACCTGGCGCCGCACGCGACCGGGGTTGGCCATCGGGCCGAGCAGGTTGAACACCGTCGGGATGCCGATCTCCCGGCGCGACGGGGCGGCGAAGCGGAACGCCGGGTGGAACCGGGGGGCGAAGCAGAAGCCGATCCCCGCCTCGTCGACACAGCGCTTGACGCCCTCCGGCGTCAGCTCGAGCACGACACCGAGCGCTTCCAGCACGTCGGCCGTCCCGCACAGCGAGGACGCCCCTCGCGCCCCGTGCTTGCACACCGGCACGCCGGCGCCGGCGGTGACGATCGCCGCCATCGTCGACACGTTGATCGAGTGCGAGCGGTCGCCGCCGGTGCCGACGACGTCGACGGCGCGCGAGCGCAGGTCGTCGTCGAGCGGCACCAGCTCCGCCGCCGAGAGCACCGCGTCGAGCAGCCCTGATAGCTCGTCGGCGGTCTCGCCCTTGGCCCGCAGGGCGACGACGAACCCGATCAGCTGGGCCGGCGTGGCCCGCCCGTCGAGGATCGTCGCCATTGCCGAGCGCGCCTGGTCAGCGGTCAAGTCACGGCCGGCGAGCAGCTCCGTGAGCAGGCCGGGCCAGCCGCCGTGGCCGTCCAGCCCGTGGACATCGTCGGGCTCGAAGGTCGGATCGGCAGGCGCGGCCACGAGGCGAATCTAGGTTGGGTGAGCACCGCTGCGCAGCGGCGGCGGCGAACTCGCAAGGCGAGATGAGCAGCTCGGCTGCGAATCGAGCCCGAGCATGTCGGTTGGGTGAGCACCGCTGCGCAGCGGCGGCGGCGAACTCGCAAGGCGAGATGAGCAGCTCGGCTGCGAATCGAGCCCGAGCATTCAGGCGCTGCGGCGGCGCTGGCGGATGATCCGGCGACGCTCCCGCTCGGTGGCGCCGCCCCACACACCCGCCTTCTCGCGCGAGCTCAGGGCGTGCTCCAGGCATGCGGCGCGCACGCAGCACGTCGCACAGACCTCTTTCGCGGCCAGCGCATCGTCGTCGTCATCCGGGTAGAAGATTGCGGCGTCGAGCCCACGACAGGCCCCGAGTTTGCGCCATTCGATGTCACGCGACGACACGTCAGGATCCCCAATCCACTTCGTCCGGTCTCTGAACGATAGAACCGTCACGCCAGCGCGGCAAGGGCTCGCTGCGGCATCAGCTCAGCGGCTGCCGTGTCGTCCGACCTGCGTCCTTACACTGAGGACGTGGCGTCGGAGACCCCCCGTTCCGCACCTTTCGACCGCGCCGACATGATCGGGCGGCTGGCGGGCGAGACGTTCGACGTGC
Source organism: uncultured Acidimicrobiia bacterium (assembly GCA_963841465.1). Lineage (GTDB taxonomy): Bacteria > Actinomycetota > Acidimicrobiia > Acidimicrobiales > Ilumatobacteraceae > JALZMG01. The sequence goes on from CAWJCQ010000004.1 coordinate 699,875, forward strand.
TCGTGGTCGGCGGCGGCGTCACCGGTGCCGGCGTCGCCCTCGACGCCGCCACCCGGGGCTTGCGCACCGCCCTGGTCGAGGCTGTCGACTTCGCCAGTGGGACGTCCTCGAAGAGCTCGAAGCTGGTCCACGGCGGGCTGCGCTACCTGCAGCAGGGCGACGTCCGCCTGGTCTACGAGGGGCTCCGCGAGCGCCAGCGGCTGGTCCGCAATGCCCCACACCTCGTCAAGCTGCTGCCGTTCATGATCCCGATCCTCACGAAGGACGGCCTCCTCCCCCGCCACGTCGCCCGCGCCCTCGGCACGGCGATGTGGATGTACGACCTCACCGGCGGCTTCCGCATCGGCAAGTTCCACAAGCGGCTCACCGCCGACGCCGCCTTCGCCCACCTGCCCACGATCCCTCGCCAGCGCCTCGCCGGCGGCTACCTCTACTACGACGCCACCACCGACGACGCCCGGCTGGTGCTCACGATCGCCCGCACCGCCGCTGCCCACGGTGCGGCGGTGGCCAACCGCTGCCGGGTGGTCGCCCTCACCAAGCGCGACGACGGGCAGGTCGACGGCGCGACCGTGGACACCGGCGCCGGGCTCATCGACGTCCGCGCCCGCGCCGTTGTCAATGCCGCCGGCGTGTGGACCGACGAGGTGCGGGCGCTCGAGGACGGCGTCAACCCTCATTCGATCCGCCCGGCCAAAGGCGTCCACCTCATGATGCCGTGGGGCAAGGTGCGCAACGACATCGCCGTCGTCATCCCGGTGCGCAAGGACAAGCGCAGCCTGTTCGTCGTCCCCTGGGGACCGCTGGCGGACGGGACGTTCCAGCACACCTACGTCGGCACCACCGACACCGACTACGACGGTCCGCTCGACGATCCAGCCTGCACGGCCGAGGACATCGACTACGTCCTCGGGGCGCTCAACGACGCGATCACCACCGACATCACCGTCGACGACCTCACCGGTGTGTGGGCCGGGCTGCGGCCGCTCGTCAAGTCGGCCTCCAGCGGCCGGACCGCCGACCTGTCCCGCCGCCACCGCGTGACCACCGGGCCGGCCGGGGTGATCGCCGTCACCGGGGGCAAGCTGACGGCGTACCGGGAGATGGCCGAGGACACCGTCGACGCCGTGCTCGTGCGCATCGACCGCCGCGCCCGCTGCCGCACCAAGCGGCTGCGCCTGCTCGGCGCCGCCGGCTACGTGCAGCCTCCGGAGGGCACGCCGGCGGCCCACCTCGGAGGCCGCTACGGGACGCTCGCCGGCGAGGTCGAGGCGCTCGTCGCCGCCGACCCCAGCCTCGGCGAGCCGCTGTTCCCGGGCCTGCCGTACCTACGTGCCGAGGCCGTCTACGCGGTGCGCCACGAGATGGCGACGACCCTGGAGGACGTGATGCTGCGGCGGACGCGGGTCCACATCGTCGACCGCCCCGTCGCCGCCGAGCTGGCGCCGTCCGTCGCCGAGCTGATCGCCGGCGAGCTCGGCTGGGATGGCCCGACGACGATGCGCGAGGTCGCCGCCTACCGCGACCTGGCGGCGGCGGAGGAGGCCGACGGCCGGACCGCCGCGGCTGCGACATGATCTGCGACCAGTGACCACGCCGACACCGCCGATCGAACTCACTGGGACGGCGTCCCGGTGGCCCGGTGCGGTCGAGGTCCCGGCGGCGGCGATCGACGAATTGCGAGCCGTGACGGCAGTCGTCGACGAGCCGATGGCCATCGCCGAGAACAGCCGGGACTGGTGGCCGCTGGCTCTGCACTGGTCCCTGGCCGGGGAGGTACCTCAGCGCGCCGCCGTCGTCGCCCGCCCGGCCTCGACGGACGAAGTCGTCGGCACCGTCGGCGTCTGCGCCCGCCACCACCTGCCGCTGACCGTGGCCGGCGGACGGAGCGGGGTGACCGCGGCGTCGGTGCCGGTGTTCGGTGGGGTCGTGCTCGACACGACCGCGATGGCAGGCATCGTGGCCGTGGACGAGACCTCGGGGGTCGTCGAGGTGCTGGCCGGCACGTTCGGCCCCGACCTCGAGCGGGAGCTGCAGGACGGGCACGGGCTCAGCGTCGGCCACTTCCCGCAGAGCTTCGACCTCGCCACCGTCGGCGGGTGGGTGGCCTGCCGGGGCGCCGGCCAGTACTCGACGCGCTACGGCAAGATCGAACACCTCGCCGTCGGGCTGGAGATCGTCTTGGCCGACGGCACCGTCGTGCGCACCGGCGGGGCGCCAGCGGCCGCGATCGGCCCCGACCTTACCCAGCTGTTCCTCGGGTCCGAAGGCGCGCTGGGCGTCGTCACCCGGGTGTGGCTGCGCGCCCACCCGGCGCCACCGGCCGAGCGGCGCGCGGCGTACTCGTTCGGGTCGTTCGCCGCCGGCATCGAAGCCTGCCGGATCGCGCTGCGACGGGGCGCGACGCCGGCCGTGCTCCGTCTCTACGACGGCGTCGAGTCGGCGCGCAGCCACGGCGGGGACGGCACGTCGTGCGTGCTGCTCGTCCTCGACGAAGGTGACCCGGCGATCGTGGATGCGGCGATGGCGGTCGTGGCCGATGCATGTGCAACGAGTGGCGGCGTCGAAGCGCCGGCCGAGCTCGTCGACGGCTGGCTCGCCCACCGCAACGACACGTCGGCGCTCCAGGGCTTGACCCGCAAGGGCTTCGTCGTCGACACGATGGAGATCGCTGGGCGCTGGGTCGAGCTGCCGTCGCTGTTCGACCGGGTGCGAGCGGCGCTGACCGCCGTCCCCCATGCGCTGGTCGCCAGCTGCCACCTCTCCCACAGCTACCCCGACGGGGCCTGCCTCTACTTCACGTTCGCCGCCGCCCCGCCGCCCGGCGAGGTCGAGTCGACCTACGTCGCACTGTGGGACGCCGGGCAGCGGGCAGTGCTGGCCGGCGGCGGCAACCTCTCCCACCACCACGGCGTCGGCCTCAACCGGGCTCGCTTCATGGCCGAGGCCATGGGCCGTGGGCTCGACGTGCTCGTCGCCGTGAAACGGGCGCTCGACCCGGCCGGAATCCTCAACCCGGGCAAGCTCGGCCTGCCCAGCCCGTTCGGCCTGCCACCATGGCCATGAAGTGGGACTGGGACGCCATCCGCGCCGGCGGTGCCGTCGCCCTCGTGTTCGCCGTGCCGTTCTCGATCGGTGCCAGGTGGGCCGCCGACCGCACCGACCCCGGCGCGCTGCCGGTGTGGCTGAGCCTCGGTGCCGTGCTCGGGTTCGTGCTCGGCGCCGGCTGCGCGGCGTGGGTCCAGCGCACCGGCACGCCGCTCAGCCACGGCATCGTCACCGCCGTCGGCACCTACCTCGTGGCCCAGGCCGTGTTCGCGATCATCCGCATCGTGCGAGGTGACGACGTGCACTGGTTCGCCATCGCCTTCAACCTCACGGTGGTGCTCGCCGCTGGCCTCATCGGCGGCCTGCTCGGCCAGAAGCTGCGCAGCCGCGGCTTCGTCCCGGGGGCCCGGGCGTGATCCTCTCCCTCGACATCGGCACCACCAGCATCCGTGCGGCGATGGTCGACGACGAGCTGCGGATCCGGGCGATCGCCCGGCGACCGTTCCCGCCGTCGACGCCGTTCCCCGGCCTCGTCGAGTTCGACGCATCCGAGTTGGTCGGTCTCGTGCTCGACGCCGCCGCCGAGGCCATCGCCGGAGCCCGGGAACCGGTCACCGCCGTCGGGATCACCAACCAGCGGGCGAGCACGATCGTGTGGGATCGGGCCACGGGCGAGCCGGTCGCCCCCGCCCTCGGCTGGCAGGACCTCCGCACCGTCGGCGAGTGCATCACGGCGCGTGCCGAGCACGACCTCACGCTGGCCCCGAACCAGTCGGCCACCAAGCTCGGGTGGGTCCTCGCCCACACCCCCGGCGGCGCCGACCGCGAGCTCGCCTTCGGCACCGTCGACACGTGGCTGGCGTGGCGCCTGTCCGACGGCGAGGTCCACGTCACCGACCCGTCCAACGCCGCCATCACCGGGCTGCTCGACCTCGACGGCGTGTCGTGGAACCAGCACGTCCTCGACGTCCTCGGCCTGCCAGCCGACGTCCTGGCGCGAGTGGTCGACACGAGCGGCGTCGTCGCCACAGCGACGGCAATCCCCGGCGGACCGCCGATCGCCGCGCTCGTCGGCGACCAGCAGGCGTCGCTCGTCGGCCAGGGATGCGTCACCGCTGGACGGGCCAAGATCACGTTCGGCACCGGCGGCATCCTCGACGTGTGCGGCGGTCCCGACGGCCCTTCGTCGGCCCGCCGCGGCGAGCACGGGTCCTACCCGGTGGTGGCGTGGTCGCTCGGCGGGCGCCCGACGTGGGGCGCCGAGGCGATCATGCTCGCCGCCGGCATGAACGTCGACTGGCTGCGCGACGACCTCGGCGTCGTGGCGACGAGCGAGCAGACCCACGACCTGGCGTCGTCAGTGGAGTCGTCCGACGGCGTCGTCTTCGTCCCCGCTCTGCTCGGGCTGGGCACGCCATGGTGGGACTACGGAGCGCGGGGCACCCTGCTCGGTGTCACGCGGGGCACGACCCGTGCCCACCTCGTGCGGGCCGTGCTCGAGGGCGTCGCCCACCGCGGGGCCGACCTCGTCGAGGCCACCGTCGCCGACTCCGGATTGCCGATCGACGTGCTCCGCGTCGACGGCGGGATGAGCACCAACCCGACGTTCACCCAGGCCCTCGCCGACGCCAGCGGGCACCCTGTCGAGGTCTCGCCGATCGTCGAGGCCACGATCACCGGAGCGGCCTTCCTGGCCGGCCTGGCCACTGGCGTATGGAGCACCATCGACGACGCCGACCAGGTGTGGTCACCGGCTCGCGTAGCCGAGCCGGGCGTCCGGCTCGACCGCTCGGCGTGGGCACAGGCCGTCGATCGGGCGGCGGGGTGGATCCCCGAGCTGTCCGCTCTGGACGTCTGAGGACGCCGTAAAGTTGCCCGGCCCGTGCCCAGCTGGCGAAGCTGTCCCAGCCACGAGATCGAAAGGACGTCAGCGCGTGGACAACCCAACCCGACGCCGGGTGCTGACCGCCGGGGCCGCAGGGGCTGCCCTCGGCGTGCTGAGCGCCCGCACCGCCTCGGCGAGTCAGGCGACGACGACCACGAGCACCACCACCCCGACGACCACCGCCGGCTCGGGTGCCGAATCGAGCGCCCCGACCACGGCGGCGACGACCACCACGCTCCCGCCGCGGCGGCCGACGAGCTCCGACATCCCGCTGTTGGCCTTCGCCGAGAGCGTCGAGCTGGCCGCCCGAGATCTCTACGGCGTGGCTCTTGCCGCGGGGGTCAAGGACGACGCGATCGTCGCGATGCAATCGAACCACCGCGGCTACGCCGACGTGCTGCGCGGGATGCTGGGCACCAACTCCAACGGGTCGCGTGACGACGACGTGTACTCCTCTTTCGCCGATCGGTTCAACGTCGCCGACGCCGCCACGCTGTCCGCGCCGGCGTACGAGCTGGAGTCGACGGCGGTCGCCACGCACATCGAGCTGCTGCGCCAATTGATGGGAACCGATGCCGCCCGGCTCGTCGCCTCGATCCTCATCGTCGAAGCTCGCCACTGCGCCGTGCTTGCCGACATCGGAGGCAAGGGCACGGACTTCACCGCGCTGTTCGAGGACTCCGCCCGCACGCTCGCCCCACCGGCGGAGGGCTGACGATGGCTGAACCCACCGAGGCTTCAGCTCGCCTCACCCGCCGCGGCCTGCTCGCCGGCGGGCTCACCGTGTCGGCGGTCGCCGCGCTGGCGGCCTGCAAGAAGAAGCCCAAGCCCGAACCGGGACGCGTCGGCTTCGCCCCCACCACGACCGGTCTGCCCCAGGTGCTCGTCGACGATGGCGTCCGCCTGCGCACGGCGACGTCGATCGAGTACACGATCCTCGACGTCTACGCCACGATCACCAAGAGCGGCAAGCTCGTCGCCGCCGACCAGCAGCTCGTCGACCGCCTGGTCGCCGACCACCAGGACGCGGCCACCAGGACGGCCGAGCTCACCACGAGCGTCGGCGCCGAGCCGTTCGAGTGCGCCAACCCCTGGTACATGGACCGGGTGATCCCGCCGATCTTCCAGCACCTCGACGGCGACAAGGCCCAGGGCATTGCGCCGAGCGACGACCCCGCCCGCGACATGATCGCCATCGTGAACGCGATGGAGTCGATGGCCGGGGCGATGTACCAGGGCCTCGTCGAGACGCTGTCCACTCCCGAACTGCGGGCCGAGGTGATGAAGCTCGGCGCGATCGCCGCCCGCCACGCCGCGGTCAGCGCGATCCACGCCACCGGCGCGCCCGCCGGGTACGTCAACCCGGTCATCATCGGCAAGGAGGAGGCGGCGGCGAAGGAGGGTCTGGAGCCGCTCTTCGCGATCCCCACCGAGTTCGGCCAGCTCGCCGCCACCCAACTGGTGATCGGTGCCGCCAGTGCCGCCGGCACCCGCTACACCCAGCCGATCGACACCCCCGCCGACAACTCGTTTGCCGACACCGACCAGACCTGCCCGGCGACGTAACTCTCGGGCGCGGCTCGCAGCCAAGCTGCTCGCCTCGCCTCCGAGCTCGCCACCGCCGGTCCGCAGCGGCGCTCGCCCACCTGACCGCCAAGCCCAACAACCAGCGCGGCAGGGCTCGCGAGGAATCCTCTGCCGGCGTAGCCTGGCGGTGACGGTGAGTCGGCCGGGTGGCCGCGGCGTGCTCGTCACGTCGAGGAAAGTCGGGACTCCACAGGGCATGGTGCTGGCGAGAGCCAGGTCGGGGCGACCTGACGGCAGGGCAACAGAGAGCAGACCGCCGTGGGCTCGGTCCCGCGGCAAGGGTGAAACGGTGCGGTAAGAGCGCACCAGCGGTCGGAGCGATCCGACCGGCTTGGCAACCCCCACCAGGAGCAAGGTCGAGCAGGGGGTGGGCGGCCCGTCCAACACCCCCGGGTAGACCGCACAGATGGATGGCCACCGGCCGCCGGGAGGCGGTCACAGAATCCCGCTTACAGGCCGACTCCCCGTCACCCAACGCTGTGACCAGGAAGGCAACCCCTCGATCAGCGGTCGATCGGGCCGCCGGTCCTCATCTGGTCCTCACTTTCGGCGCGAGGCGCGAACAGCCGGTCGAGAACCTCGGCCGGGACGTCGCGGTCATCGCGCAGCCAGTGCGCGTACGTGCGGCCCACCGTCTCGACCGTGTCGCCCAAGTGGCCGGCCACCGCGGTGAGCGGCGCGCCTTGGGCGAGCATCGACGACGCGCACCAGTGGCGCAGGCTGTGGAAGACGAACCGGTCCTCGGCCAGCCCCGCGGCCCTGAGCGCCGGCCGCCACACCGAGTCATAGAAGGCGTCCCGCCGGAACGGCGCCTCACGCCGACCGCGGAACAGCAGCGCGCCCTGGTCGCCAGCGGTCAGCGGCATGAATGGCCGGTGGTCCCGCAGATGCCGATGCAGCTCGAACCGCGCCCAGCTCGGCAGCTTGATCATGCGCTTCTTCTCCCGCTTCGGCGTCGTCAATTCGACGCGCCCGTAGCTCCGGGTCCAAAGCTGCCGATCGATGCGCAGCGTGCCCACCTCGAGGTCGAGCCGGTCGTCCGTCACGCCGAGCATCTCGCCGATGCGCAGCCCGGAGGCGCCGAGCGCGACGGCGGCACGGTACCGATCGGGCGCGGCAGCGATGATCGACACGACTTCGTCGCGGGTCGGCACCTGGTCGGCCCCGACCACGCCGTCAACGTCTCCGTCGCGCCGCTTCGGGGGTGCGACGACGCCGGTCGGGTCCCGCGCGATTCGACCGGTCCGGTACGCCGAGCGCATGATGGCGCAGGCGTAGTGCAGCGAGATCGTCGACGTCGACGTCGCGTACCGGCTGTTGTCGGACGCGTTCGATGATCGTGTGAGCGACGTTGATGCTGATCGTCTGGGTGGTTGACGACGGAACGACCGAAGTGGTCGTGGGTGGTGGCAGACCTGGTGCCTTGTAGGCCCGCCAGCAGGGCTGGCGGGCGTGGTGGATTGTGGTGGCGACGCGGTTTGGCTCCGCCTTCAAGGCCCTGCGCTTCGCTGCGGTCCCTGCGGGACGGCCCTGGCGGGGCCGGCCTTGACCCCGGCTCAGCGGTGCCCGACGGGGTTGGGGGGTGCGGCGCGCCAGACTTCGGCGGGGCGGCCGCCGGTGGTGATGCGGTGGCGTTGGGCGCGGCCGCTGGTGCCGAGGGTGGTGAGGGCGGCGTCGATGCGGGCGCCGGGCAGGTTTCCCGTAGAGGTCGCGCAGCTGGGTGCGGGTGAGTCCGGCCGGGCTGGCGGTGAGGGCGGCGTGGATCTGTTCGGCGATGGGGTCGGCGCTGGTGGTTCGCAGCGCCCAGGCGGCGGAGCGTGCGGCGTAGTCCCACAGGGCGAGACCGGCGTGGAGGTGTGCGAGGCCGATGGTGGTGTCGCCGTCGATGAGGGCGTAGAGGAGGGCGAGACGCAAGGCGTGGGCTTCGGCTCGGGCGCAGAGGGCGCCGGCGGGGCTGTCGTCGATCTGGCTGAGACGGGTGTAGGCGTCGTGCCAGGCGAGGCGGGCGGCGGGGGTGAGGTGGATCTGTCCGGCTCGGCGGGCGGCGGCGAGGTGGGCGCCGAGGCGGGCTTCGATGCCGGTGCCGGCGAGCGGGTCGGGGTCGCCGCCTTCTGGTAGCAGCCGTGTCCGTCGGCAGGCGATGAAGCAGAAGCGGTTCAAGAACCCGTTGGCGGCTTCGAGGACGCTGGCATGGTGGGCCAGTTCGGCGGCGGTGATGTGGCCGATGACGGCGATGTGGGCGTTGCTGGCGCGGGTCGGGGCGGTGCGGGTGAGCAGGGCGAGGGGCCGGCCGTCCCAGGCGGCTCGTAGCACTGGGGACAGGGTGTTGATGTCGCGGCCGGTGGCTTTGAGCACGGTGACGAATTCGGGTTCGACGACGAGCAGACGGGGATCGGCGACGCCGGGGTCGGCGCCGTCGGGGTCGGGGGCGGCCCAGATCAGCCCTTCCCCGGTGGACAGCCCGGTGCGGACCCGGCCGGTGAAGGCACCGTCGGCGCGTGCGAGGGTGCGGGCGACGTGATCCCACGACGAGCCTTTGCGGGCCTTGGCGGTGTCGCCGACGAGCACGACGAACTCGTTGGGATGATGTCGGGTGGCTTCGACCTCGAACCAGGCGCGGCGTCCGATGAGGGCGCCGGCACCGACGAGCAGCTGGGCCAAGATGGCGACGGGGTCGGCTTCGGTGTGCGGGGCGATCGTCTCGCGACGGCGGCGGCCATCCCCGACCAGGCTGCCGGGTTGGGTGGGTCGGGCCACCCGGCGGGGGCGGCCAGCGCCGCAGCACCGGGGTCGACGCCTTGCCCACCGATGTGGATGGTGGCGGCGGGCTCAGTCACCGCTGACTTCGACGACGGCCATCTTGGCCGCGGCCTGATCGACGATGGCTTTGTCGGCGGCGAAGGTGGCGTCGAGGGCCTGTAGGCACAGGTTGTTGACTGCTCGGGGCAGGCCGCGGGAGGCGTGATGGATGACGGCCACCGCGTCGTCTGAGAACAGTGTGTCGGCGCGCCCGGCAAAGCTCAGGTGGTGACGGATGTAGTTGACGGTTTCGGCCAGGTCGATGCCGTCGAGGTGGACCCGCAGCATGATCCGCTGGTCGAGCGCGGTGAGCGCCCCGTGGTGGAGCTGACGGCGCGGGGTGGGTTGGCCGATCAGCACGATCGCCGCCGGTGAGCGGCTGTCGAGCTCGGCGTTGGTCAACATGCGAACGTCTTCGAGCTGGTCGGGTGCGAGCAGGTGGGCCTCGTCGATGGCGACGAGCACCCGCCGGCCCCATTCGGCTTCGGCGGTGGCCAGCGCGTCAGCGCATTGAGGGATCAGCGAGGCCCGATAGAAGTGCGGGACGCCGCCAAGCGCGGCGACCACCATCGCCAAGATGCCCCGGCCCCCGACGGTGGGGTTGGCGACGTAGACGACCTGATGCCGTGACGGCTCCAAGCCGGCGACGGTGGCCCGCAACGCGACGGTCTTGCCGCTACCCACCTCCCCGGTCAGCGTGGCCAGGCCCCGTTCCTCCACGCACCACGTCAACCGGGCGACGGCCTCGGCGTGGGCGGTGGAACGAAACAGCGATGCCGGGGGCAGGCCCCGGCCGAAGGGAACCCGGGTGAAACCGAAGAACGAGCACAGCCGGTCCACGCTCATCGGTTCTCCTCCTCGTTGGCGCCGGGGTCGCCGGGGTCGTCGCTGTCGGCGATGTCGGTGATCCCGGCGTAGGTGATGCGCCGCCCGGTGCGCCGGACGTCTTCCTGGTTCCAGCGAGCGGCGACCAGGCCGAGGTAGTCGACGCCCGACGGCTTCGGTGCCGGCGCCGCCTCGGGACGGGCCTTGGGGTGAACGTGACGGGCGATGCGACGGGGGATCGCACGGCCCTCGTAGCGGACCTCGATGTCGGTCAGATCGAACGGATCGAACACCAACTCCACCTTCGATCCCACCAGCGCCGGGTCCACCTCATAGTGGTTGCCGAAGATCGACACCGACGCCGTCTTGGTCACCGTGCGCACCTCGGCCCACAAGAACGCCTCGCGCAGCTCGGCGGGGTTCGCCACCGACGGTGCGTAGAGCATCTTGGTCTGCCGCGCGAATCCCGGACAGCGACGTGTGTTTTCCTTATGCCGCCCGACTGCGGGAGACGTAAGAAGTGTGTGCTTCCCACGGTGTGCGGTAGCCGATACCGGAGTGAAGCCTCTTACGATTGTATCTGATCTCGATCCAATCGGCAATGGAAGAGATCGCCTTCAGTCGTGTCGGGAACACAGTGCGATACACGAACTCGTTCTTCAATGCCGCGAAGAACGACTCCGCCATCGCGTTGTCCCAACATTGGCCACGCCGACCCATCGAACCGCGCATCTTGTTGTGCTCAAGGTATGTGGCCAGTTCCCGCGACTTGTACTGCGTTCCCCGATCGGAGTGAAAGATGCAGCCATCGACCACATCGACGTTCCGACGTGCCATGGCAAGGGCATCGATCACCAGGCTGGTGCGCATGTGGTCAGCCATCGCGTAGCCGACGACCATGCGCGTGCAGCAGTCGATCACCGTGGCCAGGTACACCCACCCGGCCCACGTCCGCAGATAGGTGATGTCCGAGACCCACTTGACGCCCGGCGTCGGCGCGGTGAAGTCACGGTGGCACAGGTCCGCCGGCCCGGCGGCGCCACGTCGCTGATCGTGGTGGTCCGGAACGGGCGTGGCTGGCAGGCCACCAGCTCCTCGGCGGCCATGATCTGACGGACCAGTTCGGGGCCGGCCTCGATGCCCTCGCGGTCGAGCTGGGCGTGGACCCGCCGGTAGCCGGCGGCGCCGTCAGCGTCGGCGAAGACCCGGTGGACGTGCGTGGTCAACGCCGCCCGCCGCTCCGTCGTCGCCGACGCTGGCCGGTCGCGCCACTCGTAGAACCCGGACTTCGACACCTTGGCCCACCGGCACATCTTCACGATCGGGTAGTTCGCCTTCTCACCGTCGATGAACTCGTACTTCGAGCTCACTTTGACTCCCGGGCGAAGAAGGCCGCCGCTTTTCCCAAGAACTCGTTCTTCATTCGAAGCTCACGGTTCTCTGACTCCAACTCACGGAGCCGAACCCGATCCGACACAGTCAACGGCTGCTCGGCAACCGGGTGCTCGACCCGATACTTCTGCACCCAGTTCCCCAACGTCCCATCATGAACACACAACTCGCGGGCAACGTCAGCGATCGGACGTGAACCATCGATCACCATCCGAACTGCTTCATCCTTGAACTCCGGGCTGTACTTGACTCTCTTCGTTCCCACTAAACCTCAATCCTTTCAACGAAACCTACCTCGGCTTCGCTGTCCAGAATCCGCGGGGCACCCCATCTCCGTCTGGAGCTCACTCAGAATATGCCCGGGCGCCGCGGCCCGAGCGATCTCCGCCACCTTGATCAGCTTCGCTCGCACCTCCGCCTCATCGGCCCGCCGCCCGCAATGCTGCTGCGTACGACGCTTCGCCTCCGCCAACAGCGCGCCGACGGGATCATGACCCCCTTCTCCTCCGGCCACTTGTCGGGGTGCCCCGGGCCCGGACCAGCGGCCGCCTTCGACAGGGCTGAGACAATCGGCACGTCGGACTGCCACGATGAACCGCGATGCCTCCGGATGCGTATCCCTCGATGAAGGCCCGCGACCTGGTCAGATTGCTGACGAGGGCTCCTCTCAACTACCGCATCACTCGGCAGAAGGGGTCGCACCGACTCCTCGAGGCCGAGGGGAGACGCTCTATCAGGTTCGCGCATCATGACAACGCCACCTGCGCTCCAGGTGTCGTGCGGAAGATCCTCACGAAAGAGGCAGGACTGACCGATGACGAAGCGCTCTCGCTACTGTGACAGCGAGAAGCTCCGGAGAGGGACATGATGAGGGTGAAGCTGCTGGTACACGTTGAGTCGGCGGATACTGAGGCAGGTGTGGCCTGGTGGGCCGACTCGCCCGATCTCGACGGCTTCTACGCGGTCGGCGACACGCTTCAGGACCTGCGGGCTGTCGCCCTGGATGCGATCGCTGATGAACTCGGCCCAGAATTTCAGGTGGTCGAGCAGCTCGTCGTCGGTGCCATCCCGGCTCGAAGCGACGTGCGGCAAGAGCTCGTGACGGTGCTCGCGTAGCGGCCAGTGGCCGAGATCTCGTCGGCAGTCCTCTGCGACTTCGCCCAGGTTCGAGACGGCCTCCTCTTCGTCGCATCAGGCGCGCTTACACGCGCGTATCGTTCTGAACTGCCGGCGCCGATGCTGATGATGGTTGGCGTCGTCGTCGAGGTCCGCTACGACGAAGTCGACTTGGTGCACGAGATGATGGCCTCGGTGAAGGAAGTGGACACGGCGGAGGAACTGGGCCGAATCACCGGCGGCTTCCAACCGGGAGGCGAGCTGGAGCCGGGTGAGAGCCTGTACGTCCCGATCACAGTCGACTTCCGGTCTCTCATGCTCAAGTCGTTCGGGGCGCACGACGTCCAGGTCGCAGTCGACGGTCATCTCGGGACCCATCTCACCTTCTACGTCCGACCGTCCCCCTGACGGCGCGTGGTGCCGTTGCTGCGTCTCGCCGACCGGCTCACGGAGCCCGTGGATTCTGTGTGAGTTGTTGCACCGGACGCGCGGTGCCCCGTCAAGAGTGCGGCATGGGATAGGCGCGCCGGTCAACCATCGTTGTCCCGTTCGCGTCTATCGGGTGGACGCGGCGGGGGCGGTTCCGGCGCCTTCCGTTCCCACCGACGCTCCGGGCGAGTCGGGTCTGGTGGAGGCGGCGGTGGATCGGTCGGTTCGTCGTCAGGCATCGGTCGCTACCTCGTGGCGATCAGAGCAACCCAACAGATGATCGAGGTTGCCGTCGAGAGAATTGCTGCGCCCAGCACGGTCCAGCGCCACGTGAGCTTCGTTGCGTTGGCGTTCGCTCGCTTGCCGAAGTACATCGCCAGGTGGCGTGACAGGTCGTCCGAGCTCAGTGACGTCCATTCAGGCTTTGCCATCGTCTCAGTGTCGATCGCAACTCCGAGGTGGAGGGGGAAGAGCGCCCACAGAGCGAAGATCGTTGCGAGAACAACCCCGCCCAGTGCGACCCAGCCAAGCCACGGCAAGCCCTCGTGGTCCTCAAGTCCGATGCCAGCGAGGAAGGCTGTGCCGACCGTGCCGGCGGTCATCACGGCGCCGGCTGATGCTCGGATCCAAATGACCAGGTCAAGCGAAGGCTGGCCGCATCGTCGCAGGTCACAGAATCAGGTCCACGCATTCCCGCTTACAGGCCGACTCCCCGTCACCTACGACCCTCCCGCCGGTCCGATACGCAGGCCGCCAAGTAGCTTCAACGAGGATGCGAACCGTGCTGGTGGGTGGCCCTCCGGCGGAGGTGCAGGCGTGGCTCGACCGACGGTGGGTGTTGGGTCAAGACCTCAGAGACGAGGTGTGTGCCGGACCGGGCCTACCTTCGGACCCGGGATAGCGCGGCATTCACATCCACGGCAGCGATTGTCGTCGAGATCGTCTCGCCCGGCGATGAGACACGATCGAAGCTCGCCTTCTACTTCGCCGCCGGCGTCGAGGTACTGCTCATCGTCGACCCTCAGGCTCACGTCGTCGAGTAGTGGTCACGGGGGGAAAACGGCTTCGTCCCCACGGAAACGAGCGCGCCGCTCGATCTGATGGCCTCCGACCTGCACGCCGCCATCGACTGGCCGGCTGAGGCGCGCCGGCTCAGCGCCGCTCGGGGTCGAGGAGGGCGAGGCCGGCGGTGAGCGCGTCGACGTCGGCGGTCAGGCTCGCCCGCAGCCGCTCCGCGTCGGTGCCCTCGCCCAGCAGCATGCGCATGAAGCCCGCCTCGGCATCATCGCCGGACGCCCGGACGTAGGCGTCCAGCCGGTGCGCCCGCTGCACGTCGAGGCCGGCAGCCCGCAGGGCGTCGTACAGAGTCACTGGTGCACCTATCGGCATCGCCCAGCGTTCCGATAGCGCGATGGCGCGATCCGTGAGTGGTGGCGGCGGAGATCCGCATCCACCACTCACAGTTCGCAGCGCCGGGGCAGACTGGGCGGCGATGCGCCTGCGGGATTGGATCGTCGACGAGCACGCTGCCGTCCAGGCGCGGTTCGAGCAGTCGGTGGTGGCGATCGTGCCCCCGGAGCACTGGACCGACCCGGCAGGAGACGGCGGGTCGTCGATCGCCTTCCTGTCGTTCCACATCGCCTACCACGAGGACCTCGCCGTCAACGCCGTGTTGCGCGGCGTGCCGACGGTCCTGGAATCCCACCGCCACGCGCTCGGGCTCGACGGCGCCCCGCGGTCGCTCGGGCTCGCCGAGGCCGAGCCGCCCGAGCTCGCCGCCACCCTCGACGTGAACGCCCTGCGGGCCTACGGCCGGGCCGTCCACGAGGCCACCGCGGCCCACCTGGCGACGCTCGACCCAGAGGTCCTCGACGCCACGGCGGACGGCCCCGCCGGCCTCGCCACGGCCGGCGTGAAGCAGGCCGACATCCCGTGGCTCTACCGGATGTGGGACGCCAAACCGGTGGCCTGGTTCGTGCAGTGGGAGGCGATCGGCCACCGCGTCAACCACGTCGGCGAGATGGTGTCGGTGCGCAACCGCCTCGGGCTCAGCCCGTTCTGACCCAGAGCCAGGTGGGCGAGCGCCGCTGCAAGCGGCGAGCTCGGAGGCGAGGCGAACAGCTTGCTGTGAGCCGAGCCCCAGTGTTACGGCGTCTCGTTGAAGGTGTACAGCACAGGCCCGGCGCGGCGGATGTCGATGCGCGTGATCGAGGCCTGCGACAGGTGCGATCGCCACGACATCTCGATGCCGGTGCCGAGCGCCCACGCCGCGGCCGCCTTGATCGGCGACACATGCGAGACGACGGCGACGGAGCGGTCGGCTGCCCGCTCCGCGAGCTCGACGCACGCCGACCGCACCCGCCGGTCGAGGGCGGCCAGCGACTCCCCTCCATCCGGCTCGAAATCCGGGTCGTCACGCCACCGCAGCCACACCCCCGACGGCACGTCGTTCGTCGGCATCCCGTCGTACACGCCGTAGGCGAGCTCGATCCAGCGCTCGTCGAGCTCGTATGGCATGCCGAAGGCGTCGGCGGTCTGTTGGGCCCGCACCAGCGGGCTGGCGATCAGCTCGTCGACGGTCCCGACCCGCTCGGCGACGGCCTTGGCCTGGAGGTGCCCGACGTCGTCGAGCGGTTCGTCGATCCGTCCCTGCAGGCACCCCATCGCGTTCAGCGCGGTGCGGCCATGGCGGATCAGGATCAGCACGACCCTGAGTGTTCCATGTGCCCACCCGATCACACGAAGAGCCGGCCGTCGCCGACGAAGCGTCGCCGTCGCGCCGGGTCAGCGAGCCGGGACGCCCGCCAGACCCATGCCAGCAGCGCCACGCCGATCACCTCGAGGAGAAGGTCCCACCATCCCCGCGCCGCCTCCGGCAGGCGGTCGTCCTCGAACGACCAGCCGCCGAGCGGCCACCAGAAGAGGTCGTTGTCGACCCAGGCGGCGTCGAACACGAGGTGCAGCATCGTGCCGATCGGCAGCCCGAGCAGGACCTTGCGCACCGGTCGCCGCCCCGCCGTCGACAGCATCACAACGACCATCAGGACGAGGCTGAACACCAGCGTGTGGAGGACGCCGGCGTGCCCGGTGACGGCGTCGGCGAGCGGCAGCACGGAACCGACGATCAGCAGCCGGTAGTCGAAGGCCGGGTCGCGGAACACGAAGCGCACGGTGACGATCGACGTCGCGATGAACCAGAGGAACACGGCCGGTCAGGGCACCAGCAACCGACCGCACTGGGGGCAGTCGGCGAGCTCACCGGGGCCGACCGCCCGCACATCGGCCAGCTCCGTGGTCGACAGGTCGAGGTGGCAGCCTCCGCACCGGCTCCCTTCGAGGCGGGCGACGGCGACCCCCCCGAGACGGGACCGGAGCCGGTCGTAGGTGGCCATCGCGGCGGCGTCGATCCGCGCCGCGACATCCTCGCGAGCGGCCGCGATCGCCGTCAGCTCGGTGTCGATCTCCGCCTCGAGGGCGGTGAGCGCGGCACCGGCGGCGCGGGCCGATACCTCCTCGGCGGGCAGCGCGGCATCGAGCGCTGCGACCTCCTCGGCCAGCTGCGACTGCTCCTCCAGCGACGCCAACTCCTGATCATCCAGGGCGTCTCGCCGCTCGGCGACGGTGGCCAGCTCGTGCATCAGCGCCTCGGCTTCGCGGGGTGCGACGACCGTCTTCAACTGGGCCTCCAGCCTGTCTCGCTGGGCAGTGAGCTGCTCGCCGTCGCGCTCGAGGGCGTCGATCGTCAGCTCGAGCTCCTCCTCGCGGCCGGCCGCGACTGCGCGCCGGCGACGATGCTCGTCGAGCGCAGCGGCGGCCTCCTGCGCCGCCGTGCGCTCCGGCGCCGACCGACGGCGGTGAGCGAGCTGGTCGGCGGTCGTGTCGAGGCGCTGGAGCTCCAGCAGGTCGTCGGTCAGCACTTCGTGATCAGGCTCGACAGCGGCGTCGACGGGACAGGGGCGCGGGGGTCGAGCACGTTCGGCGGGACGGTGGTGCCGCTGTCGATCGGCACCAGGCGGGTGACCCGGGGGCTGGTGATCGGCGTCCCCGGCGCGGGACCGGCGGGCACCGTGGCGGCCGGCGGCGCGGGGGCGGGCGCAGGCGCCGGCTCGGGCGGCGCCGTCGGTGGCACCTGGTTCGGGTTGGCGAAGCCGGCCGGCGCGGCGGGCGCCGCCGGCGCCGCGGCGGGTGCCGGCACGACGCCGACGACGTTGCCGCCCGTGGTGACCGAGCGGGCCAGGCACTCGTTGCCGGGGAGGTACAGGCGGGCCGGCTTGCGGGCGTCGGGCGGCGGCGCCGTCCAGTCGAGTGGCTGCTGGCCGTCCAGCGCGGCGTCCATGTAAGTCTTCCAGATCCTCGCCGGGTAGAGGCCGCCCTGGACCCGGCCGCCGAGCTCGGGGATGTTGCGCATCGGCGTGTAGCCGTTCGGGTCACCGACCCACACCGCGGTGGTGAGCTGCGGCGTGAAGCCGACGAACCAGGCGTTGGTGTTGTCGGCCTGGGTGCCCGTCTTACCCGCCGCCGGCCGACCGTTGGCGAGCGGGTAGCGCCGCCCGGTGCCGACCTTGAGCACCCCCTTCAGCGTGTCGACGGCGGTGAGCGCGACGCCGGGATCGACGACCTGGGTGCCCGCATCGGCGTGGGTGTAGATCCGCCGCCCGTCGGCGGTGTCGATCCAGTCGACGTAATACGGCTCATGGTGCACGCCGCCGTTGGCAATCGTCTGGGCGCCCGACGCCATGTCGATCGGCGCCATCTCGTTGGCCCCGGTGGAGAAGCTGACGAACGGCTCCAGTGACTTGGCGTGCCCTGGCCGGTCGCCCTCGGGCTGACCCGGGTAGAGGTACGGCGACTGGGCCATCCGGTACACGGTGTCGACCATCCGGTTGAGCCCCACGATCTGGGCCAGCCGGACGTAGGCGCAGTTGATCGAGTACCACGTCATCGACGCGACGGTGTCGGGCGCCCGCATGACCGCGTCCTTGATCACGAATGGCTGCTTCTGACCGGGTACGGCAAACGTGCAGTTGTTGGCGCCGTCGACGATGTCGTCGGGCTGGCCGCCGGCCTGCAGCAAGGCGGTGAGCACGAAGAACTTGATGCTCGATCCGGTCTGGCGCGGCTGCAACGCCATGTTCACCTCGCGCTCGCCGGGCGCGAAGCCGCGCCCGCCGACCATCGCCCGGATCGCCCCCGACGTCGTGTCCAGCGACACGATCGCCGCGTCGAAGCCCTGCTTGGTGTCGGGGAGCACGTTGCGGGCACCCTCCGCCTGCGCCTGGTTGATCGGGTTGAACGTGGTGTGGATGCGCAGCCCGCCACGGAACAGCGTGTTGTACCGCTCGGCGTAGGTGGTGCCGAGGAGGGTGGAGCGGTTGAGCAGGTAGTCGCGAAGCGCCTCGGTGTAGTAGGTGCGGGTGTAGGTGCGCTGGGGCGTCGTGCGCACCCGGTCGGGGAGCACGAAGTTAGCGCGAAGGTCGTCCGCCTGAGCGGTGGTGAAGTAGTTGTCGGCGACGAGGCGGTCGAGCACCTGGGAGAAGCGGGCTCGGCTGCGCTCGGGGCTGGTGACCGGGTCGTAGGCCGTGGGCGCCCGCACGAGCCCGGCGAGGAAAGCGGCCTCGATGAACGTCAGCTGGTCGGCGGTCTTGCCGAAGTAGGTCTCGGCAGCGGCCTGAATGCCGTAGGCGTTGTTGCCGAAGAACACCGTGTTCAGGTAGCGCTCGAGGATCTCGTCCTTGGTGTATTTGCGCTCGAGCATCAGCGCATAGTGCACTTGCAACAACTTGTACCGGCCATCGCGCTCGAGGCCGGAGAGGAAGTCGTTCTTGACGACCTGCATCGTGATCGTCGACGCGCCCTGCTGGGGCGAGTCGGAGGCGAAGTTGGACAGGGTCGCCCGCACCAGGCTGCGGACGTTGACGCCCTTGTGCTGGTAGAACTCGCGGTCCTCCACGGCGACGAAGGCGTTGCGCACGTCCTGGGGGATCTGGGCCAGGCCGATCGGCTGACTGTTTTCCGCCTCGAACAGGGCGATCTCGTTGCCAAACATGTCGTAGGCGTACGAACGCTGGGCGAGCGGCTTGAACGCCGGCAGTTGCAGCGGCGCCTCGTCGTGGGCGTTGGCCATCGTCCACAGCCGGGGCGCGACGGCCACCACCACAGCGGTGACGAGCAGAGCGCCGGCGAACACCACGAGCCCGAGGCGCATCAGCCAGGTCACCGGTCGCACAGTGCAGCGAGGCTACCCGGCGACCCCTCGGCCGTCGGGGCACCCTCTCATGCTCGGGTTCAACTCCCAGCCAAGCTGCTCGCCTCACCTTCCGTGCGAGGCTCCGCAGCGCGCTGCGCAGCAGCGCTCGCCCACTTGGCCGATCTGAACACCTTGAGGGCTACCTTCCAGCCGATGCGCCCGTTCCGGTTCGGTGTCCAGGTCTCCGGTCCCCCCGACGCCGCCGGCTGGGCCGACCAGGCCCGCCGCGTCGAGGACCTCGGCTACTCGACGCTGACGATGCCCGACCACTTCACCGACCAGCTGGCGCCGATGCCGGCGATGTCGACGGCGGCGGCGGTCACGACGACGCTGCGCATCGGCGCCCTCGTCCACGACAACGACTACAAGCACCCGCTGGTGCTGGCCAAGGAGCTGGCGACGCAGGACGTGCTCTCGGGCGGCCGGGTCGAGATCGGGCTCGGCGCCGGGTGGATGGAAGCCGACTACCGCGCCGCTGGCATCGCCTACGACCGCCCCGGCGTGCGCATCCACCGCTTCGAAGAGGGGCTCGCCGTGGTCAAGGGGGCGATGGCGGACGGGCCGTTCTCGTTCACCGGCGAGCACTACACGATCACCGACCACGACGCCCGCCCGAAGCCAGTGCAGCGGCCCCACCCGCCGTTGCTGATCGGCGGCGGTGGCCGGCGGGTCCTGTCGATCGCCGCCCGAGAGGCCGACATCGTCGGCATCAACGCGAGCATGGCGGCGGGCGCGGTGGGGCCCGACGCGATCGCCTCGATGACCCGCGAGGCTGTCGAGGAGAAGGTGGGGATCGTCCGCCAGGTGGCCGGCGAGCGGGCTGCCCGGATCGAGCTGAACATCCGCGCCTTCATGGTCCGCGTGACCGACGACCCGGCGGGCGCGGTCGCGGCGATCGCCAAGTTCCTGAAGGTGCCGGTGTCGATGATCGCCGAGTCGCCGTTCGCCCTGATCGGCACGACGAGCTCGATCGCCGACACCCTGCGCTGGCGGCGGGAGGAGCTCGGGTTCAGCTATGTGATCGTCGGCGGCGAGGACATCGACGCCTTCGCCCCCGTGGTCGCCGAGCTCGCCGGCACCTGATCTCTCTGGCCAGGTGGGCGAGCGCCGCTGCGGAGCGGCGGCGGCGAGCTCGGAGGCGATGCGAGCAGCTTGGCTGCGAGCCGAGGCCGAGTTATCGCAGCTGGCGGTCCTTCTCGATCACGGTGATGCCGGCGGGGCTGACGGTGAAGTCGCCGGCGGCGCCGCCGAGGCCGACGCGGTACCACTCGGGCACGTCGACGTTCTTGTCGACGATGCAGCGGTGGAGCCGGGCGCCGGAGCCGACCCGCACGCCCTGGAACAGGATCGAGTCGGTGACGTGGGCATCGTGGTCGACGTACACACCTGGCGCCACGATCGAGCGCTCGACGTGGGCGCCCGACACGATCGAGCCCTCGCACAGCAGGCTGCCGTCGACGAACGACGGCTCCCCGCCTGGGCCCCGCGAGACCTTCGCCGGCGGCTCGCTGCCGCGGTAGGTGTAGACCGGCCAACGGTCGTTGTAGAGGTTGAACACAGGATGGGGTGCGATCAAGTCCATGTTGGCGTCGAAGTAGGCGTCGATCGTCCCGACGTCGCGCCAGTAGCCGCGCTCACGCTCGTCCTGGCCGGGCACCACGTTGGTCGAGAAGTCGTACACGTGGGCCACGCCGGCCTTGGTCAGCGCGGGGATGACGTGCCCGCCGATGTCCGTGAACGTGTCGTCCTTCGGCGTGACGATCTCGATCAGTGTCTCGGTGTCGAAGACGTAGTTGCCCATCGACGCCAAGCAGGTGTTCGGATCGTCGGGCAACGTCGGTGGATCGGGGACCTTCTCGTGGAAGTCGAGGATCCGCCCGGTGTCGTCGACCTCGATGACGCCAAACGCCGACGCCTCGTGGCGGGGCACGGGGATCGCCGCCACCGTCACGCCGGCGCCGACCTCGCGGTGGTGCTCGACCATCTGGCGCGGATCCATGCGGTAGATGTGGTCGGCGCCGAACACGCACACCAGGTCGGGGTCCTCGTCGTGGATCAGGTTGAGGTTCTGGTAGATCGCATCGGCCGAGCCCTGGAACCAGAACGGCCCGCGCCGCATCTGCGCCGGAACCGACGCGACGTAGTCGTGGAGCAACGTCGAGAAGCGCCACGTCTGGCTGATGTGACGGTCGAGGCTGTGGCTCTTGTACTGCGTGAGGACGACCATCCTCAGGTAGCGGGCGTTGGCGAAGTTGGACAGGGCGAAGTCGATGAGGCGGTAGCACCCGCCGAACGGCACCGCCGGCTTGGCCCGCTGGTTGGTCAGCGGGAGCAGCCGCTTGCCCTCTCCGCCGGCCAGGACGATAACGAGGACGTGCGGTTCGGCGGCCACGCTGCGGAAGTTAGCGGCGGGTCGCCGCGCGCATGGTGTCCTCGTAGACCTCCACGTAGCGCGCCGCCGGTTCCCTCCACGACCAGTCGAGGGCCATGATCCGACGCACCAGCGGGACGTGACGGCGGCGATCGGCCAACAGCCGGGCGGCACGGAACAGCGCCGACGTGATGCCGACCGAGCTGACACCGTCGGCGACGATGCCGTTGCCCGCGCCGCAGGCATCGATGTCGGGCACGGTGTCGACGAGGCCGCCGACGGGCGTGACGATGGGGATCGCGCCGTAGCGCATCGCTTCCATCTGGGCCAGGCCGCACGGCTCGAACCGGCTCGGCATCACGAACACGTCGCCACCGCCCAAGAGCCGGTGGGCAAACGGCGCGTCGTGGGCCTCGACGAACCCGAACGTCGTCGGATGGTCGGCGGCCAGCGCGGCGAGGGCGCGGGCGATCGCCGCCTCACCAACACCGAGCACGGCGAGGCGCATTGGCAGATGGCGCAGCACCGCCACCACCGGGACGACGAGGTCGACGCCCTTCTGTTCGGTGAGCCGGCCGACCATCACCGCCAGCGGCGTGCCGTCCTCGGCCCAGCCGAAGCGCTCGAGCACAGCACCACGGTTGCGCGCACGCGCCGCCGGCATGGCCCGGTCGGTGGCGCCGAACGTGACCGCCAGCAGGCGATCGGTCGAGGGATCCCAACGCACGGTGTCGATTCCGTTGCGGATCCCGGTGAGCGCGCCGCGCCGCTGGCGCAGCGGCTGGTCGAGCCCGAACCCGCCGGCCGGCGTGCGGATCTCGTCGGCGTGGTGGGGGGACACGGCGACGACGCGGTCGGCGAGGGCGATCGCGCCGGCGAGCGGGTTGGTGCCACCCCACCACTCGTAGTGGCGCCCACGCGGCCCGATCCTGCGCAGCCATCTGCCGTCAGTGACACCTTGGTACGCGATGTTGTGCACCGTCAGCACGGATGGTGGCGGTTGGGGCAGGGCCGCGAGGACAGCCGCAGTGTGCCAGTCGTGGAGGTGGAGGACGTCGGGCGGGTCAGCCCGGACGATCGCCGCCACGGCCCGGCTGAAGGCGAGGAACCGGGCGTCGTTGTCCGACCAGCCCAAGCCGTCCGGCCGAAGGTAGGGGTGGGAGCGGTCGATCCCCGGGACCGACACCAGGTGCAATCGGCCAATGGTTGCATGTGCACCGATCCGCACCGACGCTGGTGCCGCCCACGCCGGCACCCGGAGCCGCCGGCGCACCTCGCCCTCGAGGCGGACGTGGCTGGGCGCGTAGTCGGGGATCACGACGTCGACGTCGACGCCCGAGGCCTGCAGCTCCGCGGTGAGCCCGGCGACCGCCTCGCCGAGCCCGCCGACGCTGGTCACCGGGGCCAGCTCGGCGGCGGCGAAGAGGACCCGCATGGCGGCACATCTTGCATCGTCATGTGGTGCTCCCGGGTGCTACGCAACAGCGATGCAGTTCGGCGCGGTCCTTCCCCACCACGAGATCGGCACCGATCCCGGCGCCATCGCCGCGTACCTCCATGGCCTTGAGGACCTCGGCGTCGTCAACCTGCTCGCCTACGACCACGTGCTCGGCGCCGACCCCGACCGGCCCGGCGGCTGGCAGGGCGTGTACGACAAGGACGTCGCCTTCCACGAGCCGCTGACGTTCTTCGCCTGGGCAGCTGGGGTGGCACCGAGCCTCGAGTTCGTCAGCGCCGTGCTGATCCTGCCGCAGCGCCAGGCGGCACTCGTGGCCAAGCAGGCCGCGGAGGTGGCGATCCTGTCCGGCGGCCGCCTCCGCCTCGGCATCGGCGTCGGCTGGAACGAGGTCGAGTACGTCGGGCTCAACGAGTCGTTCTCCGATCGCGGTCGGCGCCAGGCGGAGATGGTCGAGCTGATGCGCCAGCTGTGGAGCGAGGAGACGTTGGACTTCGCCGGCGAGTTCCACACGATCGACAAGGCCGGGATCAACCCGCGGCCGACGGCGCCGATCCCGATCTGGTTCGGCGGCTCGGCGCCGGCGCTGCTCGATCGCTGCGCCCGCCTCGGCGACGGGTTCCTGCCGCTCGGGTCGCCCGACGACCGCTCGCGGGAGCTGATCGACACGATCCGCTCGACGCGCACCGCCGCCGGGTTGTCGATGGACGGGTTCGCCGTCCAGGCCCAGGCCCAGTACGCCGGCGGCACACCGGAGCGATGGCGGACCCACGCCGCGCGGTGGGCCGACCTCGGCGCCACCCACCTCGCGGTCGCTACCCACAACGCCGGCCCCACCGACGCCGACGGCCACGTCCGGCGCGTGGCCGAGTACCTGGACGCCGTGCGCGCCTGAGGTGACACGCTGCGAACTGGGCGGGCAGCGTGACGACAGTCGTCACGCTGCCCGCCCAGAACGCGATCTGGCACCGTGCCCGCCCAGATCGCACGGGGTTTCACGGATGTGGGTCCTCCGGCGATCCGATTGGATGGTCGTGGTTACCGACCAGTAACCGCGCCACGGGTGGGCGCGAGCTGGCCGCCAAGATCGAGCCGGCTGCGCGGGCGGCGCGGCCGGCTCTTGGTCGAGCGATCCGACGGCACCCCTGGTTCCGTCGGATCGCCACCTCCGTCGGTCGGGGTACGGGCGGGTACCTCGACCGACGACGGACACCCCGAGGCGACCGGTGGACCCAACCCCCCGGGATCTACCGGTCGCCGCGACCACCCTCGGGTTCGGTTCGCAGCCAAGCTGCTCACCTCACCTCCCGAGCTCGCCACCGCCGCTCCGCAGCAGCGCTCGCCCCCCTCACCACTCCGACGCGACCACCCTCGCGATCGGTTCGCAGCCAAGCTGCTCCCCTCACCTCCCGAGCTCGCCACCGCCGCTCCGCAGCAGCGCTCGCCCCCCTCACCACTCCGACGCGACCACCCTCGCGATCGGTTCGCAGCCAAGCTGCTCACCTCACCTCCCGAGCTCGCCACCGCCGCTCCGCAGCAGCGCTCGCCCCCCTCACCACGCCGACGCGACCACCCTCGCGATCGGTTCGCAGCCAAGCTGCTCCCCTCACCTCCCGAGCTCGCCACCGCCGCTCCGCAGCAGCGCTCGCCCCCCTCACCACTCCGACGCGACCACCTTCGCGTTCGGTTCGCAGCCAAGCTGCTCCCCTCACCTCCCGAGCTCGCCACCGCCGCTCCGCAGCAGCGCTCGCCCCCCTCACCACTCCGACGCGATCAAGTCTCGGCCGGCTCGGTCGGAGGGGGGAGGTTCCCACCGCTCGTGGCGGCGGTGTCGCCGAGCGCGTCGCGCACAGCCTGGATGCCGGCCAGCGGCAGGTCGCCGGCGACGTAACGGCCGCCGGCGAAGCGCTGCAGCTCCCCCAGCACGGCGTCGGTGTCGACCGCCTCGGCGAGCACTGCGACCGTCGTGGTGCCCGGCTGGACCATCTCGCGGAGCTGGGCGACGAACTCGTCGGTGACGCCGACGTCGACGAGCTTGGCGGTCACCGCTCCGGCCCCAGCCCCGACACCGCCGGCGATCAGCATCCCGACCGGGCCGCCGAGCAACAGCCCGAACAGCCCGCTCCACAGCCCCGCGCTGAGCGCCGTGGGCCCCGGCTGGAGGTCCTTGGTCTCGCGGATGTGGGTCCGGCCGTCCTGGTCCTTCGCCACGAAGACGGCGTCGTGGAGCGCGAGCTTGCCGTCGCGGGCGAGCCGGGTGACGGCGGTCATGAACTCAACCGCCTTCAGCTCGTTGTCGAATGAGATCGCGGCGAGCCGCTGCATCGGCGAGGGGGCGCTCGGCTGGCTCATCCCTCCGAACGCTACGTGCGGCGAGCCCCCGATCAGGACCGCGGGCGGCGGAGTACCCACAGGTGCGACCGACCGGAGGCCCGCCCGCTGGACGTATGATACGGCGCTCCCGTCGCCGCCCAGCACCAGGCCGGCGACGTCACGGGGTCTCCCGGATTCCTTCGCCCGGCGGCGTCGGTCACACTGGCTCCATCGGCTCGGCGGGCGTGGCCCGGATCCTCGGCGGGAGGACCGGCCACGGCCGAGCGAAGCGGGTGCGCCCCGGGACAGCGGCGTCCTGGGGGCACACTCGCGGCGTGGGTGATCGTGCGTCGCTCGAGGGTGTCCTCACCGGGGCTGCGGCGGTCGTGCTCGTCGAGGGCACCAGCGACGAAGCGGCGGTGCGCACGCTGGCCGAGCGACGCGGCCTCGATCTCGCTGGTCTGGGCGCCGACGTCGTGCCAATCGGCGGCGCCACCAACATCGGCCACTTCCTCGAGCTGGCGCTCGGGCGCGGCCTGCGGGTGACCGGTTTGTGCGACGCCCGGGAGGCGCCGAGCTACCGGCGGGCGTTGCAGCGGATCGGCCTCGGCAACGACCTCGAACGGGCCGGGTTCTTCGTCTGCACCGCCGACCTCGAGGACGAGCTGATCCGCGCCCTCGGCACGGCGACCGTCGAGCAGGTGCTCGAATCCGGAGGCGATCTGACGTCGTTCCGTCGGTTCCAGCGGCAGCCGGCGCAGCGGGGGCGACCGCTCGACCAGCAGCTGCGCCGCTTCATGGGCACTCGCAGCGGGCGCAAGATCTGGTACGGCCACGTGCTGGTCGAGGCGCTCGACCTCGACCACGTCCCGTCGCCGCTCGCTGCCGTCGTCGCCGCCGTGACCGGACGGTGATCTGGCGACGCCATCGTCAGGCCGCCGCTGACCGACGGCGTCTGGCCGGTGATGAAGCCGGTGTCGTCGGAGGCGAGAAAGGCGACGGCGGGGGCGATGTCGTCGGGCGTCGCCAGGCGGTGCATCGGGATCGCCTTGACGAGCGCGTCGACCATCCGCTCGCCGGCCCCGAGCTCGTCGGCCATCGTCCGGATCGGCGGGGGTGTCGGTCGGCCCGGGGCAGACGACGTTCACCGTGATGCCGTGGCGAGCCACCTCGCGGGCGACGCTCTTGGAGAACGCGACGACGGCACCCTTGGCAACGGCGTAGATCGACTCCAGCGACGAGCCGACTCGCGCCGCGTCGGAGGCCAGACGATCCGGCCGCGGCCCCGCTCGATCATCGACGGCAGCACGGCGTGGGTCGTGTTGAGCGCGCCGCGGTAGTTGATCGCGATCACGCGGTCCCAGAACTCCGGCGTGGTGTCGACGAACGGGACGAACCGTCCCACCCCGCGACGTTGACGAGGATGTCGACCGGGCCGGCGGCGACGACGTCGGCCACGCCGCGCCTGACCTCGTCGGTGTCGGCGACGTCCATCGCCAGCCCGAGGTGACCGTCACCGGCGAGACCGGCAGCGACCTCCTGCGCCGGGCCGGCGTCGAGGTCGGCGACGGCGACGCGGTGACCGGCGGCGGCGAGCCTGGCACACACCGCGGCGCCGATCGCGCCTGCTCCCCCGGTAACCAGGGCGACGCGAGGATCCACGCCTCTACCCTTTCACGTGGTTGGTGCAGCCGGTGGCGGCGGGCTGTCCGGCGGTGCCGGCGATCAGCCAGGACGCCACGTCGGCGGCGGCAACGGTGCGCAGCCCGAAGAGGTCGACGCCCGGGTACGTGTCGTACTCGATCGCCGCACCGGCCGCACACTGCGACGACCGCGATCGGGGGGACATGCCACGATCATGCCGTGACAGCCGACCGGGCGAGGCGATGACCGCCACGACACTGTCGTCGCTGGTCGTGATTCTCGCCTCGGCCGCTGTCGCACCGCTGCTCTCAGACCTCGTGGCACGATGGTTCGCGCTGCCGACCGTCGTCGTCGAGATCGGCGCCGGGGTGCTGATCGGTCCGGCGCTCGGGTGGGCGCAGACGACGACGTGATCGACTTCCTGGCCGCTCTCGGGCTGGCGACGTTGATGTTCCTCGCCGGGTTGGAGATCGATCTACGCCAGGCGCGGGGCGGGCCGATCCGCCGGGCGCTGATCGGGTGGGGTGCGTCGCTGGCCCTCGCCATCCTCATCGGGACCTCGCTCAGCAGCATCGACGGCGCCCGCTCTGGCCTCCTCGTCGGCCTCGCCATCACGACGACATCGTTCGGGATCCTCCTGCCGATCCTGCGTGACAATGGCGAGCTGCCGACGCTGTTCGGCACGGAGGTCCTGGCCGGCGCGGCTGTCGGGGAGATCGGTCCGATCGTCGTGATCGCCGTGTTCCTCGGCACGGATCGACCCGCCCGCGCCCTACTCCTGCGGCTCGCCTTCTCCGTCGTCGCGGTACTCACCGCAAGGCTGGCGATCCGCGAGCGCAACGTTCGCCTGGCCCGGCTCATCGAGACCACGCTGTCGACCAGCGGCCAGTTCGCGGTGCGCCTCGCCGTACTGTTCCTCGCGTTCATGGTGTGGGTGGCCGACGAGTTCGGCCTCGACGTCCTGCTCGGCGCGTTCGCCGCCGGCATGGTCGCCCGGCTGTTCACGCGCGGTTCGGACGATCATGAGGTCGAGCTGATCGAGACCAAGCTCCAGGCGATGGGGTTCGGCTTCCTCGTGCCGGTGTTCTTCGTCGTCAGCGGGATGCGCTTCGACCTCCAGTCCGTGTACGACGATCCGATGATCTTGGTCGTCGCTCCGGCGTTCGTCGCTGCCTTCCTCGTCGTCCGCGGCGGGCCGCCGGCGATCGGCGCCCGGCGGATGGGTTGGTCCGACCGCGCCGCCCTCGCCTGCTATCTCGGTACCCAGCTGCCGCTCGTGGTGGTGGTGACCTCGATCGGCGTGCAGACAGGTCGGCTCAGCTCGTCGACGGCAACCGCGCTGGTGACGGCGGCGATGCTGTCGGTGCTGGTGTTCCCGCTCGCCGCTGCCAAGCTGCGCCAGCGGCCGTAGCTGGAACGCGAGGTTGGGCGATCGCCGCTGCGAAGCGGCGGCGGCGAGCTCGGAGGCGAGGCGAGCAGCTTGGCTGCGAGCCGAGTCCGAGTGAGTACGGTCGCCCAGATGGCGCAGGTGCTGGAGCGGATCCGCGTCGTGGACGTCACGACGGGGCCGGTCGGGGGGATCGCGACGATGGTGCTGGCCGACTTCGGCGCTGACGTCGTCAAGGTCGAGCCGCCCGGCGGCGACCGGTTCCGGGCCCTCGCCGCCTCGCCGCTGTGGCTCCGCGGCAAGCGCAGCGTGACTGCCGACCTCGCCACCGACGCGGGGCGGGCCGACGTGCGCAGGCTGGTGGCTGCTGCCGACGTGGTGGTGGTGTCGGGACCACCGTCGCGTGCGCGCCGCTGGGGACTCGACGCCGAGGCCGCCCTCGCCGCCCAGCCCAACCTCGTGCACTGCTCGATCACCGGCTGGGGGCCGCTCGGGCCGCTCGCCGAGGTGCCCGGGTACGAGGCGGCAGTGGCGGCTCGCAGCGGGCGGATGATGGCCTTCCAGCGCCAGCTGCGCCGCGGTGGACCGGTGTTCAGTGCGGTGCCTGTGGCCACCCACGTCGCCGCTCATGGCGCCGTGCAGGGCATCGCCGCGGGGCTGCTCGCCCACGCTCGCGGCGGGGGCGGGCAGCGAGTCGAGACGTCGCTGCTCCAGGGGCTCTTGCCGTTCGACCTCGTCGAGCTGCTGCTCGTGGAGATGGCCGAGCGCAGCGGGCTGGAGGCGCCGGACATCACCGCCGCCGGGGGCGACCTGCCGACGCTCAACTACCACCCCGTGCGCGCCGCCGACGGGCGCTGGATCCAGTGCGGCAACCTGCTCGAGCACCTGCTGATGGCGTTCCTCGACGCCACCCACCTGCTCGGCGAGCTGCTCGCCGACGACCGCTTCACGGCCCCGCCGGCGACGTGGGACACCGCCACCGTCGACGCGGCGCGGGACATGATCCTGCTCCGGCTGCAGGAGCGCACCGCCGACGAGTGGATGGCCGCCTTCCGGGCCAACGGCCACGTCGCCGCCGAGCCGTTCCTCACGACGGCGGAGGCGCTGTGGCATCCCGACATCGTCGGCGCCGGCGACATCGTGACGATCGACGACCCCGTCCGTGGCCCCGTGCGCACGATCGGCCCGATCGCCGAGCTGACCGCAACCCCGGCGATCATCGGCAAGCCCGCCCCGCGCCCCGGCGAGCACGACGGCATCCGAGTGTTTGAGCCCATCGGAGTGTCAGGAAGCGATTCCCCCAGGACGAAACACTCGGATCGGTTGAAACACTCGGATGGGCGGCCGCTCGATGGGGTCACGGTCGTCGAGTTCGCCACGATCATTGCCGCACCACTGGCCACGACCATGCTCGCCGACCTCGGAGCGCGGGTGATCAAGGTCGAGCTGATCGACGGCGACCCGTATCGCCACCTCGTCGCCGGGGGGACGCCGGTGGCCAAGACGTCGGCCGGCAAGGAGTCGATCTGCATCGACCTCAAGCACGAGGAGGGACGGCGCATCGCCTTCGAGCTCGCCAGCGCGGCCGACGTCGTCGTGCACAACGCCCGCCCCGGCGTGCCCGAGCGTCTCGGGCTCGGTGATGAGCAGCTGCGCGCCGCCAACCCGGGGCTGGTGTGGGTGTCGGTCACCGGGTACGGCCGCCACAGCGCGGCGGCGGGGCGTCCGTCGACCCACCCGTGCGCCGGCGCCGCCACGGGCGGGGCGGCGTTCCAGGCGGGCCCGGTGCTGACCGCCCCGTGCGAGACCCTCGACGACGTCCGCGAGATCTCCCGCCAGCTGATGCGGGCCAACGAGTCCAACCCCGATCCCAACACCGCCGTCGTCACGGCGGCGGCGGTGACCCTGGCCCTGCTCGCCCGCGAGCGCTTCGGCGTCGGTCAGGCCGTGTACGTCAACATGCTCGCCGCCAACATGTACGCCAACGCCGACGACGCGGTGGCCTACCGCCGCAAGCCGGAACGGGCGAGGATCGACGACGAGCTGCACGGGCCGGCGGCGCTGTACCGCCTGTACCGCGCCGGCGAGGGGTGGCTGTTCCTGGCCGCCGGGAGCGACGCCGAATGGGTCCGGGTGACGACGGTGCTCGAGCGACCGGACCTGGCCGCCGACCCACGCTTCGCAACCGCCGCCGATCGCGCCGCCCAGGACGCCGAGCTCTGCGCCGAGCTGGCCGACTCGCTGGGGAAGCGATCGGCGGCCGACTGGGAGGCCCGGTTCACCGCCGCCGGCGTCGCCGGGGTCCGCGCCGACGCCACCACCCCGGGCCCGTTCTTCGCCCACGACGACCAGATCCTCGGCAATGATTTCACGCCCGAGTGCACCCACGCCCGCTTCGGCCCGTACCGCCGATGGGGTCCGGTCGTGCGCGTCAACGGTGGCCCGACCGTGCTCGGACCCGGCGTCCTCGCCGGCGAGCAGACCGACGAGATCCTCGCCGGCCTCGGCCGCACGCCCCAGGAGATCGCCGCGCTGCGGGCGGCCGGCGTCGTCGACTCCGAGCCCGTCGAGTGGAGCTGAGCCGGTGCTGACCACCGGCGACCGCTTCGTCGTCACCCACGCCGGCAGCCTCCCGCGGCCGCCGGAGCTGGCGGCGATGCACGGACGGCGCAGCCGCGGCGAGCACGTCGACCCGGCCGAGCTGCTCGCCGCCGTCGAGGTAGCGACCGCCGACGTCGTCGCCCGCCAGCTCGCCGTCGGCGTCGACAGTGGCAACGACGGCGAGCAGGCGCGGGAGAGCTTCTTCACGTACGTCCAGCACCGCATGTCCGGATTCGGCGACCGCAGCCGACGCCCGCCGATGCGCGACCTCGTCGAGCACCTCGACGTGCTCGCCCTCGCCTCGGCGCGGTACGAGCGGATGCAGGTCGACCTGATGCACGCCCCGGCGGCGATCGGCGCGGTCGCCTATGCCGACACCGCCGAGCTCGACGCCGAGTGCGACCTCGTCGCCGGTGCCCCGTTCGCCGAGACGTTCATGACCGCCCCGTCACCGGGAATCGTCGTGTCGGCGATGGAGAACCGCCACTACGCCACCCGCGAACAGTACGTCCGTGCCGTCGCCGCGGCGCTGCGCACCGAGTACCACGCGATCGTCGAGCGCGGCCTGCTGCTCCAGATCGACGCGCCGGACCTGGCGATGGAACGCCACGTGCTGTTCGCCGACCGCCCGCTCGACGAGTTCGTCGGCTGGGTCGAGCTCGTCGTCGACTCGATCAACGGCGCCCTCGATGGCATCGACCCGTCTCGTGTCCGGCTCCACGTGTGCTGGGGCAACTACGAGGGTCCGCACACCTATGACGTCGCTTTCGACGTCATCCAGCCGGCGCTGTACGAGGCCCGCGTCGGCGCGCTCGTGGTGTCGATGGCCAACGCCCGCCACGCCCACGAGCACCGGTGCTTCGAGCGCCTGCCGCTCCCCGACCACATGGTGCTGGTCACCGGCGTGATCGACACGACGAGCAACTACGTCGAGCACCCCGAGGTCGTCGCCGAGCGCCTGGCAACGGTGGCCGGATCGGTGGGCGACCCGCATCGGGTCATCGCCGGCACCGACTGCGGGTTCGACACCTCCGCCGGGATCGGCGACGTGGCCCCCTCGGTCGTCTGGGCCAAGCTCGCTGCCCTGCGCGCCGGCGCCGATATGGCGTCCGAACGCCTGCTCTGATACTCGGGTTCGGCTCGCAGGCAAGCTGCTCGCCTCACCTCCCGAGCTCCCGCCCGCCGCTCCGCAGCGGCGCTCGCCCACCGTGCCGCGCAACTCCTCGGACCTACCCGAGGGCACCGGCGATCACCAGCTCAGTGACCCGGTCGTCGTCGTAGCCGAGGATGTCGCGCAACACGTGATCGTTGTGCTCGCCCATCATCGGGTTGGCCCGGCGCACCACGGCCGGCGTCCGCGACAACACGATCCGCGAGCCCTCGACGACGCAGCTGCCGTGCACCGGGTGCTCGACCGTGACGTAGTGGTGGCGATGCTGCAACTGCGGATCGCGCCAGCAGGCGGCGCTGTTCTGCACGCCGTGCACGGGCACGCCGACCGCCTGCAGCGCGGCCTCGACGTCGCCGACCGCCCGCTCCGCCGTCCACTCCGCGACCACCTCGTCGGCGAGCCCGCCGATCACGTCGGTGAGAGCGACCCGCTGCTCCTGCGTCTCGCAGGCGATCGCCACCCACTCGTCGTGGCCAGCGCACGGGTAGACCCCGTGCGGGTGGTCGTACCGATCGGCGTTGCCCATCCGCGTCGGGTGGGCGCCGTTCACGGTGTGATCGAGGATCGCCGGGGCGAGGAAGTGGATCGACGCCTCGGCCTGTGACAGGTCGAGGTGCTGGCCGCACCCCGTGGTCCGGCGCCAGTCGAGGGCGGCGAGCAACGAGGCCATCAGGTAGCGCGGCGCGACGTAGTCGGTGTAGGCGAGGAACGGGCCGGCGGGCGCCCGATCGGGCCACC
This sequence comes from uncultured Acidimicrobiia bacterium, assembly GCA_963841465.1. Lineage (GTDB taxonomy): Bacteria > Actinomycetota > Acidimicrobiia > Acidimicrobiales > Ilumatobacteraceae > JALZMG01. Next base: position 732,884 of record CAWJCQ010000004.1, read on the forward strand.
CGGTGAGCTCGTAGAACCCGGTGATCGCGCCGGCGAGGTTGCCGAAGCCGGCGAAGTCCGAGAGCGGTCCGGTCTGGCCCATCAGGCTGGTGCTCACCATCACCAGCCCCGGGTTGATCCGACGCAGCGAGTCGTAGTCGAGGCCCCACGCCTGCATCACGCCGGGCGTGAACGACTCGAGGAGGACGTCGGCCCAGCGGACAAGGTCGTGGAACACCTCCCGCCCGGCCTCCGTCCGCAGGTCGAGGGCGAGCCCGAGCTTGCCGCAGTTGAAGTGGGCGAAGGCGACGCTTCCCTCCGGCCCGAAGTCGCCGTTGATCACGCCGCCGCCGGCGCGCGACGCATCGGGGTGGACCGGGCCCTCGATCTTGACGACCGTCGCGCCGAAGTCGGCGAGCACCCGCGTCGCCAACGGTCCGGCATACACCCACGTCAGGTCGACGACCTTGAGCCCGTCGAGCGGCAGCCGGGCGTCCTGTTCGACCTCGCTGCGTGGAGCGGGCGCTACCGCGGGGACGGGCCTGGCGGCGAGGGTGTTGGCACCGATCTGTGGGGGTGCCGGCAGCACCGGCAGCTCCCACGCCGTCGAACGGACGAACGGGCCGGGGCAGGTGCGGCCCTCAACCTCGACCCAGTAGCCGCGGTCGCGGAGGTGCTCGTCGGCCACCAGCTCCGCCGCCGTCGCCACGGGCGCCAGCAGGATCTTGCGGCGCTGCGCCTCGGCGAACAGCTCCGCCTTGGTGTGGTGCTCGGTCATCGCCGTGACGGCAGCCTTGATCTGCTCGAGCTCGCGCGGTCCCTCCTCGGTGGTCACCATCCGCAGCCCGAACGCGTCGTAGTCCCAATCGCGCATCTCGGCGCTGCAGTGACCCTCCTCGCAGGCCCACGCCATCAGCCGCTGTGTGTACGGCCCGATCATCGAGCCGAACAGCAGGGTGATCGACACGTGCCCGTCCGCCGCCGGGTACACGAACTGGAGGTGCAGCGGGCCGGCGAGGATCCCGCCCGACGTCCGTTGAGCCTCCGGGTTGCCGTTGGGTGCGAGCAGCACGCCGGGGATGCCCGCCTGCATCACCGCCTGCTGGGCGGAGATGTCGACGTGCTGGCCGCGCCCGCTCCGCTGACGCTCGGTGAGTGCGAGCAGCGCGCCGACGGCGGCCTCGGCGCCGGCGTGCAGCCATCCCTGGGGCACCGACGTGCGCACGGGGGGTCGGTCATGGTCGCCGGTGAGGGCCTGGGCGCAGCCGGCGGCGAGGATCGTCAGGTCCGACGCCGCCCACCCATCCTTCGGGCCGCCGCGACCGAACGCGCTGATCGTCACGTGGACGGCGGCCGGGTTGACCGCGGCGACCACCACTGGGTCGAAACGGCCGCCGCTGTCGAGCAGCACGTCGGCGCGGCGCACCAGCTCGAGGACGTCGTCGTCGGTGGCGCAGACGATGCTCTGCTTGCCGCGGTTGTAGGCCCACCACGCCAGCGGGTCACCACCGGTGCGGTCGGGGCTCCCGCCGGGCGGCTCGACCAGCACGACCTCGGCGCCGAGCCCGGCGAGGATCATCCCCGCCAGCGCGCCGCGGTGGTCGGTGGCATCGATCACCCGATACGCCGACAACATCCCCGATCGACCCCCTGCGCGTGTCGGCGCATCGTAGGGCGCATCGTGGAGTGCATCGTCCAGACTCGGAGCCGTGCCCACCACCAAGCCGCCCGTCATGCTCATCCACGGCCTCTGGCTCCACGCCTCCTCCTGGCTCGAGTGGATCGAGGCGTTCAACGAGGCCGGCTACGAGCCGACCGCGCCGGCCTGGCCCGACGAGGCCGACACTGTCGAGGCCGCCCGCGCCGAGCCCGACGTCCAGGCCGGGCACGGCGTCGGCGACGTGGTCCGCCACTACGCCTCGCTGATCGCTGAGCTCGATCGCCCGCCCGTGCTCGTGGGCCACTCATTCGGCGGGACGATCGTTCAACGACTCCTCGGCGACGGCGTCGGCGCCGCCGGGATCGCCATCGACGCGGCCCCGATCAAGGGCGTCCTCGCCCTGCCGCTCTCCTCGCTGCGCTCCGCCTTCCCGGTCCTGCGCAACCCCGCCAACCGCAACAAGACCGTGTCCCTGACCGCCGAGCAGTTCCGCTACGGCTTCGGCAACGCCATCCCCGCCGACGAGTCCGACGAGCTGTGGGGCCGATGGACGATCCCAAGCCCCGGGCGACCGATCTTCCAGGCGGCGACGGCGAACGTCACCCCCCGTGCGGAGACCAAGGTGGCGACCGGCAACGACACCCGCGGCCCGCTGCTGCTGATCGCCGGGGGCAAGGACCACACCGTGCCCGCCGCCATCACGAAGTCGACGTTCAAGCGCTACCGGCGCTCGACGGCGACGACCGAGATCGTCGAGATGGCCGATCGCGGCCACTCCCTCGTCATCGACCACGGGTGGCGGGAAGTCGCCGATTCGTGCATCACCTGGCTCGCCCGCCAGCAGCTGTGACGGCGAACGTCACGGGGTTTCCCGGGTTCGGTCGATGTACACGCTCGTGTATACATAGGGCGTCCCCGATGGGACGGGTCGCCTCGGGCGGAGGAGGCTCCGAACTGGAAGGGACCGCGGGCAACAACCAGGGCACTTCCGTCGGGCGGACGGGAGCACATGCGGGCATCAAACGCTGACACCTGAACGCTGCGAACGACAGGTCGATGCGAGGGCGTGCTCAGGGTACGGGTGGCCGGGCGGACACCACGACCCTGGGCACGCTCAGCACTTTCCGCCGCTCAGTTGCGACCGGTGGTCCCGTCCAACGTCACATGACGAAGGTGACGGTGACGTGTGACGTGTCGGTGTCGGTCGACGGCTTCGTGGCCGGGCCGAACCAATCAGTCGAGAACCCGATCGGCGAGGGCGGGATGCGCCTGCACGAGTGGCACTTCGACCCGCAGGGCGAAGACCAGGCCATCGTCGAGGCGTGGATGTCCGCGCCGGGCGCCTATGTCATGGGCCGCAACATGTTCGGGCCCGGCCGGGGGACGTGGGACCTCGACTGGCGGGGCTGGTGGGGCGACGACCCTCCGTACCACGCGCCGGTGTTCGTCCTCACCCACCACGAGCGCGACCCGCTGCCGATGGAAGGCGGCACCACGTTCCACTTCGTCACCGGCGGCATCGAGGCCGCGGTGGCTGCCGCCGGGGAGGCCGCCGGGGGGCGGCCCGTGGCGATCGCCGGCGGTGCCAGCACGATCAACCAGGCGCTGGCGGCGCGGCTGCTCGACGAGCTGCACCTGCACGTCGCGCCGATCCTGCTCAGGCGCGGCGAGCGGCTGTTCGAGGGCGCGCCCGCCGACCTCGCCCTGCGTCCCGTCGCCGCGGTGTCGTCACCGACTGTGACCCACGTCAAGTACGCCGTGGGCTAGCAGGCCGGGAACAGGTTGCGCCCAGGCGTTGCGGCGGCGGCGTCGCTGAACTGGCAGCCGAACTTCGGGTCTTGGACCGTGGCGGGGTCGGCGACGTTGTCGCCGGCCGGCTTGACGCCCTGCTCGACCCACCCCACCAGGGCGTCGAACGCGGTGAGCACTTCGTTGCTGGAGAAGTCGCAATGCCCGACCCCACGGATGGCGCGCTGGACGAGCAGATCCGAGCGGTGGTGGGCGGCGACGTCGGCGGCGTAGTACTGCTCCATCGAGAACGGCACGAACAGGTCGCCGAGGTCGTGCAGCGTGAGCACCGGCACGTGCGGCTTGCCGTCGATGAGCGGGATCGGGCCGAGGGCGTGGGAGCGGCGGGAGACGCTTGCCTTGACCCGACGCACGATCTCGTTGATCGGCGCCGGCGTCTCGGGTTCGTACACGGTGCCGACGTTGGTGCCGATGCGGCCCGGGTTCAACGACAGCTGGCCGCCGTCGTCGGGGATCGGCAGGCTGAACAGGAAGTCCTTCCACACCGCGAACGCCGCTTCGGCGCCCGGGCGCAGGCCGCCCGACTGGTTGATCACGATCGAGCGGAACTGCGAGCCGAGCGGGTTGGTCAACGGCTGCCCAGGCAGGAGGTTCGTGGTCCCGAGGGCGGCCTGGATCTGCGGCGCCACCGTCCCGCCGTAGTCGGGTGGGATCGGGTAGGCATCGACCCCCGCCAGCGCCTGCGACACGAACGTGTAGTCCGTGAAGAAGTCGAACAGCTTGATGTCGCCGACGACGCCGCACATCGGCATCGCCCCGTCGTACAGCGAGGGGTACTGCTCGATCGAGCGGGCCGTGACGTGTCCACCCATCGAGACGCCGAGGAGGTAGGTGCGTTGCGGGTCACCGACGAGGCGGCGGAACTTCGAGACGAGATCCCGTGTCGAGCCCACGCCGGACCCGACGTCGTAGCCGTTGGCGTCGTAGGACGAGGCGGCCCAGGCGAAACCTCCGTCGAGGAGGTGCTGGCGCAGGCCGTAGCCGGGCGGGTCGACGGAGAGCACGTTGTTGCCGTTGCCGCGGTAGCCGTGGGCCCACATGACGAGCTCGCCGTTCCAGGACGGCGGGACCTCGATGACGTACGCCGCACCGTTGAGCGTCCCTTGCCGCACCGTGCTCAGCTGGCCGCCGACGGGGACCGGTGGCAGCGGCGGGTTCGAGATGACCCACTGCGGCGGCGGCGGGTGCTTGGCCGACGCGGCATCTGGCACCGCGGCGACCACCGACGTCACCACGAAAGCTCCGACCAGCAGCAGCCGAACACGGACCATCACAACCCCCCTCGCGTGACGACGATCGGAGCATACGCACGCCCACCGAACCGTGAGTTCAAGCGGCGGACATCCGCCGCTACAACTCACAGATCGCGTGCCCGCGCCGGTCCGGTCGCCGATCTGTGAGGCTCGACGCAGCCGTCGGCGGCCTCATCGACTTGACTGCGCAGGGGTAGGGTCGCCGACGAGGCGCCGGCGACGGCCGGCGCAGCACGAGGAGGACAGCAATGGGTGAGCGCACGTCGTACGCACCGGGGACGCCCTCATGGGTCGACCTCGGCAGCCCGGACACCGGTGCCGCCGCCACGTTCTACGGCGGCCTGTTCGGCTGGGAGGCAGAGATCGACCCGCGGCCCGAGGCCGGTGGCTACGGGATGTTCACGCTGCACGGCAAGCAGGTGGCCGGGCTCGGACCGCAGATGAACACCGAGATGCCGCCCTACTGGTCCGTCTACGTCACGGTGTCCGACGCCGACGCCACGCTGGAAGCGGTGACGGCCAACGGCGGGACGATCGTGATGGGCCCGATGGACGTCTTCGACGCCGGCCGGATGGGCGTGATCCAGGATCCGATGGGGTCGCACATCTCGATCTGGCAACCGCTCGGGACGATCGGCGCCCACGTGGTCAACGAACCGGGGACGTTCGCCTGGAACGAGCTGGCCACCACCGACCTCGGCGCGGCCAACAGGTTCTACGGCGCCGTGTTCGGCTGGGGGCTCCATCCCGAGGGCAGCAGCGAGGGCTCGCTCTACACCGTCGGCGGGGAGATGGTGTGCGGTGCTCACGTCGCCGGCGAGGGCGAGTTCCCGGCGTGGACGGTGTGGTTCGCCTCCGCCGACTGCGACGCGTCCGTCGCCAAGGTCGAGGAACTCGGCGGCTCGGTGATCATGGCGCCCAACGACATGGACTTCGGGCGCGCCGCGGTCGTCGCCGACCCGCAGGGAGCAGTCTTCGGCCTCGGCACGATGAAGGAGCCGGCAGCCTGACCCGCGCCACGCTTTGGTCGCGTTTTTCCGCTCACTCCCAGGGCGAATCGCGACCAAAGCGCAGGAGTCGTGGGCGCAGACGGACTCGAACCGCCGACATCTTGCTTGTAAGGCAAGCGCTCTGACCAGCTGAGCTATGCGCCCTGGCGAACCGGCGATTGTACCGAGGACACGTCCTACGGATCGCCCGCGGCGTCGAGCTCGGTCAGCAGAGCGGGTAGCGAGGTCAGCGAGTCGGCCACGACGTCGGCCAGCGCGGCGTCCGGGCGCCGGGCGTGGAGGTACCCCCACGGCCCCCGCCGCAGCAGCACGGTGCGCATTCCAGCGGCACGGGCCGCCAGCACGTCGTTGTCCAGGCGATCGCCCACATAGGCGATCCGTCCCGGCACAACCCCGGCGGCCTCGACGAGGGCGTCGAAGAAGGCGGCCTCCGGCTTGTGGACGCCGACCACGTCGGAGATCAGGATCGCGTCGGCGCCGAGATCCATCGCCGTGAGCGCGTCGAGCGCCGGCGGCGGCTGGTTCCCGGCGATCATCACCCCCCGGCCGGCCGCTCGGAGCCCGGCGAAGCAGACCCGCACGTCGGGGTACAGGTCGTCAGCGTCGAAGTGCTCGCGCAGCCCGTCCGGGTCCTCGGCCCGCCACCGGACGATCTCGGCGTCGACGTCGAGGCCGGGCCGGACGATCTCGAATGCCTCCCGGATCGGGCGGTCGAGCGCGGCCATCGCCCCGAGCACGCCGAGCATCGTCAGTGGCGTGACGCCAAGGCGGTCGGCCCAACGGATCCAGATGCGCGTCTCGTCGACCAGCGTCTCGCCGACGTCGAAGGCGACCACGGCGATCGGCTTCACCGGGACGACGGTAGTGTCGCCTGCGTGCGCCGCGGCAGGGACTGGCACGGAGAGGGCGCCTGTGGCGGTCATTGACGTCGCGGGGTTCGTTGCCGACCTCAAGAGCCAGGCGATCGATCACGGCTTCCACGTCCACGACGAGCGGCACTTCGTCGAGACCTACTCGCTGCGCCAGTTGTGGGAGGTCGACCTGCACCCGGAGGAGGCCTGCAGCGGGCCGATCGACCTGCACCTCTCGCTGGACGTCGACCCGCGAGCGATGCTCGGGTTCGAGGACGAGGTCATGAAGCTCGACGACCTCGACGAGTCACCGCCAGGGGGGTTCACGTTCCCCCTCGTCTTCACGTGGACGCTGCCGCCGCTGCCCGAGCCGCCGGACCTGCTCGTGCTCGCCACCGAGCTCGCCGGCATCGGCGGTGTCGAGCTGCCGGTGGAGGTCTCGGCGATCGACTCGTTCCCGAGCGTCACCGACGCCCCGGAGCGCTCGCTGTCGATGGTCGCCCGCACCAACGTCGACCTGTCCGACGTCTACCTCAACAACGACGATGCGGTGGCTGAGAACCTGGAGAGATGCAAGCATGTGAGCCTGTTCCTCCTGGACCGGGCCAAGGACTGGCTGGGCGAACTGTGACCCCTTGAGACGTGAGGAGACCTCCCGCATGCACGTCCGCGAGCTGATCGACATCCTGAGCGAGCAACCCCCCGACGCCGAGGTCGAGCTGGCTGTGATCGCACCCGTCGAGGAGGAGTCCGACGACATCACCGTCGATCGGTATCCGGTCGACGGCGTGCTGCCGTGGAACGACGACGACGACGAGGGGCTCGTGATCTGGTTGATCGGCGGTGAGGACGACGACGTCGACGCCTTCCTCGACGCCGTCGAGCAGGAGTCCCCCGAGCACGATCACCCGCACCCGCACTAGCTCGGGCTCGGCTCGCAGCCAAGCTGCTCGCCTCGCCTCCAAGCTCGCCGCCGCCGCTTCGCGGCGGCGCTCGCCCACCTGGCAGATCCGGGCACGTCCTGCGACGGGGAGACGTGGCTCGAGCCGCGTGACGCCCTAGCATCGCGGCGATGTCAGCGGACCAGCAGGGGTCGCACGCGGCCCCACGGAGCTCCGGCTACCTGCCCGGGCTCGATGGCCTGCGGGCGGTCTCTGTCGTCGCCGTGCTCCTCTATCACGCCGACATGGAGTGGCTGAACGGCGGCTTCCTCGGCGTCGAGGTCTTCTTCGTCATCAGCGGGTACCTGATCACGCTGCTGCTGACCCAGGAGCACACCCGCACCTCGACGATCTCCCTGCGCCACTTCTGGCTGCGCCGGGCCCGGCGCCTGTTCGCCGCCCTCTACACGCTGCTGGCGACGGTGTCGGTGGTCGTGCTGATCTTCTATCGGGAGGACGCGTCGAAGCTCGCCGGGCAGGTCTGGGCGGCGCTGACGTACGTCACCAACTGGTTCCTGATCTTCTCCCAGCAGTCGTACTTCGCCCTCGTCGAGCGCCCGCCGGCGTTCCAGCACCTGTGGTCGCTGGCGATCGAGGAGCAGTTCTACCTGCTGTGGCCGATCCTCCTGCTCGGGCTGCTGCGCCTGTTCAAGGGCCGCCAGCTGCCCATCGCCGGCGTCGTCACGGCGGGGGCGATCGCCTCCCTGCTGTGGATGGCGTTCCTCTTCGAGCCGGCCCTGGACCCCAGCCGCGTCTACTACGGCACCGACACCCGTGCGTCCGGGCTGCTGTTCGGGTGCGCCCTCGCCCTGGTCTGGAAGCCGGGTCGGTCACTCGGGCGTGACGCCGAGGTCAAGGGTGTCGCCCTCGACCTCGCCGGCCTCGCCGCGCTCGGCGTGATCATCGGGTGCTTCGCCCAGATCCACGACACCGACACGTTCCTCTACCAGGGCGGATTTGCCGTGCTGTCGCTGTCGTCGTGCGTCGCGATCGCCGCGATCGTCCACCCCGGCACGATCATCGGTCGGCTCCTCGGGCTGCCCCTGATGACCTGGATCGGCAAGCGCTCGTACTCCCTCTACCTCTGGCACTGGCCGATCTACGTCTACACCCGGCCGCAGATCGACTGGCCGCTGTCGCTGTACCCGTCGCTCGTGGTGCGGCTGGCGCTGACCGTGATCGCCGCCGAGCTGAGCTACCGGTTCGTCGAGGTCCCGATCCGCAACGGCGCCTTCACCCGCTGGCGCCATCGGCTGCGCCACCGTGAAGGCGTCCGTCGTCGGGCCGGCCCGATCGTGCTGGCCGGCGCGGCGGGGATGATCCTGGTCGCCGTCAACACCGTCGGCGCGTCGGGGACGTCGTCGCTGGACCAGCTCACCAGCCAGGGTGCGGACACCCCCACGACGCTCCTCCCACCGCTGACGACGACCACCACCACCGTGGCTGGCGCCGACACGACGGTGACCGCCGCTGGGCCGCCGGCAGGGACGGTGGCGGGGGTGGCGGCCGTGGCGGGGACGGCCGCATCGAACCCGCCCGCTCCGACGACCGCGGCGCCCACTGCGGCGCCAACGACGGTCCCCGATCCACGGGTCAGGACGATCACGGTGCTCGGCGACTCAGTCCTGCTCGGCGCCAAGGACCAGATGACCGCCGAGCTGGAGGCGAGCGGCTACTCGGTCGACTACCGCGCGATCCCGGCGCTGATGCTCCACAACGCCACCAAGGATCTGCTCGCGGCGAACACGCCCGTCGGGGAGACGGTGATCTGTGGGCTTGGGCACAACTCGCTGTGGGAGCGGGACCGCGCCAACTACGACAAGTGGGCGAAGAAGTTCGACGGCGAGGCCGACACGCTGATCCAGACCTTGGAGAGCCTCGGTGCCAAGCGAATCATCTGGGTCACCCTGCGCGAGCCGTCCGAGTCGGTGATCCCGCCGTCGGGGATGAAGCAGTTCCGGGCTTACGTGTGGTACTTCCCGTACGTCAACGAGCGGCTGCGGCTGCTCCCCCCGCGCCACCCCGAGGTGGTGCTCGCCGACTGGGCGGCGGTGTCCAACGAAAAGGGCCTCACCTACGACGCGATGCACCTGACCAAGTCCGGCACCCGCCTGATGATCGACACCATCCGGGCCGCTGGAGGGCTCTGAAAGCCCGTTTGTGTCACCGCACAAGTCCCCGGGGACTCCCGCGGTGACACAAAGCGAAACTTCAGGCCGGGAAGGCGTCGGCGAGCGCGGTCGCCAGGTGGGCCGCCAGCTGGGCGCTGCCTTCGGCGTTGTAGTGGATGCCGTCGGGCAGGAACCAGTCGTCGGCGACGTCGTCCGACCAGGCGTACACCTGCAGTTCGGGGTAGCGGGCGTGGGCCTTGGCGAGGGCCTGATCGAACAGCCGCATGTGCGGCGCGGCGTAGTAGCCCGACTCGCACGTGGTCTTGACGTCGACCCACAGCACCGGGTCGTCCCCGATTGTCGCCATCATCCGATCGATCCGCTCGCTGTAGCCGTACGGTGAGCCGGCGTCGACGTCGGCGGCGTCATTCGTCCCGAGCGCGATCACCCAGCAGCCGTGGAACCCTGCCGTGCGGATCCTGCGGGCGACACTCTCGCCCCCGCCCTGGCCGTCGATGTCCTCGACCACCGAGCGCCCCCCCGACGCGTCGAAGCGCAACGTGCGCACGCCGACATCGGCGTAGCGGGCGCTGATCCGGGCGTCACGCCCGAGCGACGGCGAGTCGAGCCCGACCGACAGGGAGTCGCCGATCTGGGCGACGGAGCGGCACGAGGTCTGCGGCTCGGTGGACGCCGGGCTCGGCGCCGGCAGCGACTGCACCGTGGCCGTGCGGCGGGTGGTCGTCGGCGTCTCCTCGGTCGTCGTGCGGGTGGTCGTTCGGGTGGTCGCCCGCGTCGTGGGGCGCGTCGTCGCACCGGTCGTCGTGCGGGTCGCCGGCCGGGTCGCGGTCGGCGCCGGGTGGGTGGCGACGGGCTCGGGCGACGTCTCGACCGGCGCCGGAGCCTGCGTCGGTGGCGGGTTGGTGACCGCGAGCGGCGCCGCGTCGGGCGACGTCGAGGGTGGGTCCTCGGCCGTCGCCGTCGCCGGCACGGCCATCGCAGCGGCGACCATGGCGGTGGCCAGTGCGCCGCGCCACGCCCCCGCCGCCCGGTCCCTGGCCATGGCCATGGCCCGAAGGGTACCGATGGGATCGGGCAGGATGGCGGCAATGACCGGCACGACCATCGACGACTACGTGGTGACCGCCCACAACACGGCGACCGAGTCGACGAACAAGATCCACGACGACGACGTGGCCAGGCAGTACGGCTTTCACGGCGGGCTCGTCCCGGGCGTCGACGTGTACGCCTATCTCACCCACCTGCCGGTACGGGAGTGGGGCCGGGGGTGGCTCGAGCGCGGCACGGCGCAGGTGCGCCTCGTGTCGCCGGCCTACGACGGCCGCACGGTGACCGTGTCCGGGACGTGGGACGGCGACGACCTCCACCTCGCGGTGACAGATGGCGCCACGACCTGCGCCACGGGTCGCGCCGGCAGGGACCCGCGACCGTCCGAACGACCCGAGCCCCCGGCCGCCGAGCTGCCGACCGACCCGCCGCCGGCCTCGCCCGAGGCACTCCGGCCGGGCACCGTGCTCGGCAACGTGACCGACACGTTCGATGCCGCCGCCCATCGCGCCTATCTCGCCGACGTCCGCGAGACGCTGCCGCTTTACACCGACGACGGCATCGCCCATCCGGGCTGGGTACTGCGCTTCGCCAACGAGGCGCTGTCGCGCAATGTCGTGCTGGGACCGTGGATCCACGTATCGTCCGACATCGCCCTACTCGGCGTCGTCCACGACGGCCAGCAGGTGGAGGCCCGGTCGGTGGTGCTCGATGAGCTCGAGCGCAAGGGCCATCGCTTCGTCACGCTCGACGTGGCGATCAGCGCCGACGGCCGCCCGGTGCAGCGGGTCACGCACACGGCGATCCACACGCCACGGAAGGTCGGCTGACCCAGACGCGTCGTCTGATCTGGGCGGGAATCGTGCCGGTCCCGCTTCTGGGTGGGCAGTGTGACAACTGTTGTCACGCTGCCCACCCAGATCGATCGATCGCCTCAGTCGAGCTCGATCGCCGCCAGCCCGCCGGCGACGAGCGTGTCGACCTGGGCGGCGTACCGGCTGGGGTCCTCGGTGGCGTTGGCCATCTTCCCGTCGATGTAACGGCGGTAGACGCCGTCGACGATTGCCGCCGACCGGTAGCTGTGGAACACGTTCCAGAAGGCGAGGTTGTCGAGCGAGCGTCCGCTGTCCGCCTCGTAGCGGGCGATCAGCTCGGCCTGCGACGGGAACCCCGGCGCCGTCGTCGTCGGTGGCTCGGCGCCGGCCGTCGCCACGCCCCAGTTGCGTAGCAGGTAGGAGACGTCGCTCAGCGGGTCTCCGAGGGTGCACAGCTCCCAGTCGAGGACGGCGGCGATCGACCCGTCCGGGGCGTGGATGGCGTTGCCGATCCGGAAGTCGCCGTGGACGACGCGCGGCGCGCTGTCCGGCGGGCGATGGGCGAGCAGCCACTCGTGCAGCCGGTCCATCCCCGGCAGGTCGCGCGACTTCGAGCCGGCGTACTGCTGGCTCCACCGCTTGAGTTGGCGGTCGACGTAGCCGGTGCGCTTGGACAGGTCGCCGAGCCCGACGTCGTCGGGATCGACGGCGTGGAGGGCGACCAGGGCGTCGACGATCGACTCCCCCGCCCGCCGCCGGGCAGCGTCGTCGGCGAGCAGCGCCTCGGCGTCGGTCCGGGTGTGCAGCACCGGCCCGGGCACGAACGACATGACGTAGAACGGCGCACCGTTCACCGACGCGTCGGTGCACAGCCCGATCATCCGGGGCACCGGCACACCGGTGTCGCGCAGGGCGTGCATGATGCGGTGCTCGCGGGCGACGTCGTGGGCCGTCGCCAGCACGTGGCCGATCGGCGGGCGCCGCAGCACGAACCGCTGGGCGTCGGTGTCCGTGACGACGTAGGTGAGGCACGAGTGGCCGCCGGCGACCCGCTCGAATGACAGCGGGGCGACGGCCTCGGGCACGTGCGATGCGAACCACGCGGTGACGGCCGGGCCGTCGATGCCCGCGGGGACGCTCATCGAGCGCGCACCGTACCGAGCGCAACCTGCCCGGTGGCGAGGTGAGCGTCACTCGACCTCGGTGCCGACAAAGCGGTAGCCCATGCCCGCCTCGGTGACGAAGTACCGGGGGTGGGCGCGGTCGGGCTCCAGCTTGCGCCGCAGGTGGGCCATGTGCACCCGCAAGTAGTTGCTCTCGTCGCCGTAGCCGGGACCCCACACCTCTTGCAGCAGCTGGCGCTGTGACACCATCTTGCCCGGGTGGCGGACGAGGACCTCGAGCAGCTGCCACTCCGTGGGCGTCAGGCGCACCGGCGTCCCGGCGGCGTCGATCACCTGCTTGGCGGCAAGGTCGACGGTGAAGTGCTCGGTGACGACCGTCGGCTCCTCCCCCGCCACCGTCCCCCGGCGCACCGCCGCCCGCAGCCTGGCCAGCAGCTCGTCCATGCCGAACGGCTTGGCGACGTAGTCGTCGGCACCGGCGTCGAGGGCGGCGACCTTGTCCCTCTCGCTCCCCCGCGCCGACAGCACGACGATCGGCACCTGGGTCCAGCCGCGCAGCCCGTCGATCACCGCCAAACCGTCCATGCCCGGCAGCCCGAGGTCGAGCAGAACGACGTCGGGGTGGTGGCGGGCGGCCAGGGCGAGCGCCTGCTCGCCGGTCTCGGCGAGGTCGACGACGTAGCCGCGGGCCTCGAGGTTGGCGCGCATCGTCCGGCGGATCGGAGCCTCGTCGTCGACGACGAGGACCCGCTCGCTCATGGGCGCACCCTCACATGACGCGACAACGCCACGTCCCCGAACCTCCCGGGGCACCAATGACCGAAAGACCGTGCCAAATCGTTCGCACGCTCGAAGACTCCCTCGCTCATCGCTGCACCCTCACATGACGCGACAACACCACGTCCCCGAACCTCCCGGGGCACCAATGAGCAAAAGACCGTGCCAAATCGTTCGCACGCTCGAAGACTCCCTCGCTCATCGCTGCACCCTCACATGACGCGACAACACCACGTCCCCGAACCTCCCGGGGCACCAATGACCGAAAGACCGTGCCAAATCGTTCGCACGCTCGAAGACTCGCTCGCTCACGGTGCCGCCGCCGGGAGCGAGACGACCATCGTCGCCCCGCCTCCGGGGGTGTCCTCGATCGTCAGCTCGCCATCCATCGCCTCGACGAAGCCTCGCGCGATGGCCAGGCCGAGGCCGACGCCGCCGCCGTCGGCGCCGTGGTCGACGACCCGCTGGAACGGCTGGAACACGAGGTCGCGGTCGGCCGGTCTGATGCCCGGCCCGCGGTCGACGACGCGGACGTCGACGCGGCAGCGGCCGCCGGCGACCACCGCCCCGGCAGCGATCCGCACGGGGGTGCCCGGCGGGGCGAAGCGCAGCGCGTTGGCCACGAGGTTGGCGAGCGCCCGCTCCAGCAGCGCCGGATCGGCGAGAGCGTCCGGCAGCGCATCGGGCACGTCGACCTCGACGTCGGCAGCCGCCGGCCCGAGGCTGGCGAGCGCAGCCGGCACGACCTCCTCGACGCTGGTCGGCTGGACCTCGACGTTGAGCGCGGCCGACTGGATCCGGCTCATGTCGAGGAGGTTGCCGACGATGCGCGTCAGGCGGTCGGTCTCGTCCTCGATCGTGGCCTGGAACTCGTCGACGGCGGCCGGCGACCAGTCGACGTCGCGCTCGGCGGAGGCTGGAGATCGCCGCCTTGATCGACGCCAGTGGCGTGCGCAGGTCGTGCGACACCGCCTGCAAGAGCGACGCCCGCAAGGTGTTGGCGGAGGCGAGGTCGGCGGCCCGCCCGGCCTCGCGCTGCAGCCGCTCCCGCTCTGCCGCCGCGGCGACCTGGGCGGCGAACGAATTGAGCACCCGCTCGTCCTCGCCAGAGAGGGCGCCGCCGGCGAGCGCCAGGATCACCCCGCCGCCGACGTCGCGGCTGACGTGGGCCGAGTCCGGGCGATCCGGAGGCTCGGGTCCCGACGACGCCAGCACCTCCCAGCCCGCCCCGGCGCGCCGCAGCAGCGCCGCGGCACGGAACGCGAACGTCGCCCGCAGCTGCCCGAGCATCTCGCCGACCGAGCCGGGGCGGGCCAGCGAACCGGCGAGCGAGGCCAGCGCCTCGGCCTCGGCCTGCAGCCGCGTCGCCCGCAGGCGGCTGCGCCCGACGCGATCGACGAGGACGGCGACGATGCCGGCAGCGGCGACGTACAGGATCAGCGCCAGCACGTTCTCCACATCCGCGATGTCGAGGCGGTAGAACGGCGGCACGAAGTACCAGTTGGCGAGCAGGAACCCGCCGATCACGGCGGCGCCGGCGGGCAGCACGCCACCGACGAGCGCCACGATCATCGCCAGCACGACGTACAGGAGCAGCACGCTCGGGAGCCCGAACGTGTCGCGCAGGTTGGCCAGGGTGACCGTGATCAGCGGCAGCCCGACGGCGGCGACGATCCAGCCCCACAGCTGCCGACGCGGCGACAGCGGGGTGAGTACCTGGCGCACTGGGGGCAGGCGCCGCTCGGCGCCGCCGTCGCCGTCGCGAGGCCGCGAGATGACATGGACGTCGATCGGCCCGGACCGCCGTACCACCCGGTTGATCACCGAGCCGCTCCACAACTCGCTCCATCGCGAGCGGTCACTGGCACCGAGCACGATCTGCGTAGCGTTCTCCGATCGGGCGAGGTCGACGAGGGCGGCGGCGACGTCGTTGCTCGTGACCCGCCGGTACTCCCCGCCGAGCTCCTCGAGCAGCCGCCGCTGGGCGGCCATCACCTCGACGTTCTCCTGGTGGCCCTCCGCGAGTCCGGAGTCGGCAACGACATGGACACCGATCAGCTCGCCCTTGGCGCGCTGGGCGATGCGGGCGGCGCGGCGGATGAGGTGGTCGGTGTCCGGTGCGCCGGCGAGGGCCACGACGATTCGCTCTCGGGTCTCCCACGGCCGGGTGATGCCGTGACGGTCGCGGTAGTCCTGCAGCGAGTCGTCGACTCGGTCGGCCACCCACAGCAGGGCCAGCTCGCGCAGTGCCGACAGGTTGCCGGGCCGGAAGTAGTTGGCCAGCGCGGCGTCGACCTTGTCGGCGCCGTACACGTTGCCGTGGGCCAGCCGACGACGCAGCGCCTCAGGCGCCATGTCCACCAACTCGATGTCGTCGGCGGCCCGCACCACATGGTCCGGGATCGTTTCACGCTGATGGATGCCGGTGATCCGCTCGACGACGTCGTTCAACGACTCGAGGTGCTGCACGTTCACAGTGGAGATCACATCGACGCCGGCGGTGAGCAGATCGTCGACGTCCTGCCAGCGCTTCTCGTGCTTCGAGCCCGGCGCATTGGTGTGGGCCAACTCGTCGACGAGCGCCAGCTGCGGCCGCCGGCGCACGACGGCGTCGGTGTCCATCTCCGCGAGCGAGCTTCCGCGATACCCCACCGTCCGGCGGGGCACGACCTCGAGCTCGCCGATCTGCTCGGCCGTCCGTTGCCGCCCGTGCGTCTCGACGAGGCCGACCACGACATCCGTCCCCCGCTCCCGGCGCCGACGCCCCTCGTTGAGCATGGCGAAGGTCTTGCCGACGCCCGGCGCGGCGCCGAGGTAGATGCGCAGCTTGCCGCGCTTGGGCGCACCACCGGTCTCCGTCATCGGTGCACCATGGCTCTGCACGACGCGAGCGAGACGACGCGGGGTGCACCGATGACCGCCTCGCCTTGCGGCGAGGCACCGTAACGATTGTTCGCTCGCTCGAAGACTCGCTCGCTCACTGCGTCGATGCTGTCACCGCCCGATGTCGTCGAGGGCGAGGTTGAGCTCGAGCACGTTGACGCCAGGGTCGCCGAGGATCGCCAGTGGGCGCTGCGAGGTGTGGGCGTCGATGGCCCGCAGGACCACGTCGAGACCGAGACCGCGCTCCCGCGCCACGCGTGGCGCCTGCAGCCGGGCGTTGCGGACCGAGATCTGCGGATCGAGGCCCGAGCCCGATGCGGTGACGGCGTCGGCCGGCACCAGCGCGTCGGCGCCCAATCCGTTCTCCTCGCGGTAGGCGGCAACCCGGTTGGCGACCGACTTCAGGAAGTCGGGGTTGGTCGGGCCGAGGTTGGAACCACCCGACGCGCCGGCGTCGTAGCCGTCGCCGGCTGCCGACGGCCGAGGGTGGAAGTACTGCGGCGACGTGAACGACTGACCGATCAGCGACGACCCGACGACAACGCCGCCCTGCTTGATCAGCGAGCCGTTGGCCTTGTCGTGCCAGAACAGCTGGCTGACGCCGGTCACGACCAGCGGGTAGGCGACACCGAGCAGCAGCGTGAAGGCGACCATGGCGAGGAAGGCCGGCCGCAGTTGACGCAGGACGATGTTCATGTCACTTCACCCCCAGGGCGGCGATGATGAGGTCGATCAGCTTGATTCCGATGAACGGGGCGATGAGCCCGCCGATCCCATAGATGAGGAGGTTCCGCCGCAGCACGGCGGCCGCTGACTCGGCCCGGAACTTCACCCCACGCAGCGCCAGCGGGATGAGCGCCACGATGATCAACGCGTTGAAGATGACCGCAGACGCGATCGCCGTGCGCGGCGAGTCCAGCGACATCACGTTGAGCCGGTCGAGCGCCGGGAGCACACCGGCGAACATCGCCGGGATGATGGCGAAGTACTTGGCGACGTCGTTGGCGATCGAGAACGTGGTCAGCGAGCCGCGCGTGATGAGCAGCTGCTTGCCGATCTCGACGACCTCGATGAGCTTCGTCGGGTTGGAGTCGAGGTCGACCATGTTGCCGGCTTCCTTGGCCGCCTGGGTGCCGGTGTTCATGGCCACGCCGACGTCGGCCTGGGCGAGCGCCGGGGCGTCGTTGGTGCCGTCGCCGGTCATCGCGACGAGGTTGCCGCCCTCCTGCTCGCGCCGGATCAGCGCCATCTTGTCCTCGGGCGTGGCCTCGGCGAGGAAGTCGTCGACGCCGGCCTCGCGGGCGATGGCGGCTGCGGTGAAGGGGTTGTCGCCGGTGATCATCACCGTGCGGATGCCCAT
Source organism: uncultured Acidimicrobiia bacterium (assembly GCA_963841465.1). GTDB lineage: Bacteria > Actinomycetota > Acidimicrobiia > Acidimicrobiales > Ilumatobacteraceae > JALZMG01. Next base: position 750,525 of record CAWJCQ010000004.1, read on the forward strand.
CGCCCGCAGCTCGTCGAAGCGCTCGGTCATGCCCGGCTTGACGGTGTCCTTGAGCCGGATCACGCCGAGGATGCGCGGCGTGCCGCTGTCGCGCTGGTCGGTGACGACGAGCGGTGTGGCGCCATCCTTCGACACGTTGTCCACGAGCGGCCCGAGCTCGAGGGGCACGTGACCGCCCACGTCGGCGACCATCCGCCGCACGCTCTCGGCGGCGCCCTTGCGCACCGAGCGCGCCGGTGCGCCGTCGACAGAGGGGAAGTCCATGCCGCTCATGCGAGTCTGGGCGGTGAACGGCACCATCACGGCGTCGCGTGGCGACGGCTCCACGAGCCCGTAGCGCGCCTTGGCGAACTCGACGATCGAGCGCCCCTCGGGCGTCTCGTCGGCGAGGCTCGAGGCGAGGGCGGCCTCGGCCAGCTCCTCCTCGGTCACGTCGTGGACCGGCAGCAGCTCGGCCGCCTGGCGGGCGCCGAACGTGATCGTGCCGGTCTTGTCGAGCAGCAGCGTGGTGACGTCGCCAGCGGCCTCGACGGCACGCCCCGACATCGCCAGCACGTTGCGCTGCACCAGGCGGTCCATGCCGGCGATGCCGATCGCCGACAGCAGACCGCCGATCGTCGTCGGGATCAGGCAGACGAGGAGGGCGACGAGCACGATGATCTTCTGCTCGGCGTTGCTGTAGATGGCGAACGGCTGCAGCGTCACCACGGCGAGCAGGAAGATGATCGTCAACCCGGCGAGCAGGATCGACAGGGCGATCTCGTTGGGCGTCTTCTGGCGGTCGGCGCCCTCGACGAGGGCGATCATGCGGTCGAGGAAGGTCGCGCCCGGCTCGGCGGTGATCCGCACGACGATCTCGTCGGACAGCACGCGGGTGCCGCCGGTGACCGCCGAGCGATCTCCACCCGACTCGCGGATGACCGGCGCCGACTCGCCGGTGATCGCCGACTCGTCGACCGTGGCGATGCCCTCGACGACGTCGCCGTCGCCGGGGATCACCTCCCCGGCGACGACGACGCAGAGGTCGCCCACGTGGAGGGCCGAGGACGCCACCTCCTCGACGTCGCCACCGGGCCGGCGAACTCGGGCGGTCGTCTCGCTGCGGGTCTTGCGCAGGGTCGCCGCCTGTGCCTTGCCGCGTCCCTCAGCCATCGCCTCGGCGAAGTTGGCGAAGAGGACGGTGAACCACAGGAAGGCCACCACGAGGCCGGCGAACAGGTTCTCCGATCCGGTCGACGACCCGAGGTCGCGGAAGAACAGGATCGTCGTCAGCACGGATCCGACCTCGACGACGAACATCACCGGGTTCTTGGCCAGCGTCCGCGGGTCGAGCTTGATCAGGGAGTCGAGCGCGGCGCGCTTGACGATGGCGCCGTCGAACAACGAGCGGGCGCCGGACGGGCGGCGCCGCACCTTGGGCGGGCGCTGGACGGGCGAAGGCACCTCGATCGGCGCCGGCTCGGGAGGAAGGATCGCGGTCATGGTCACGTCACCTTGGGCTCAGTGCGTCAGCTGCTCGACGATCGGGCCGAGCGCCAGAGCGGGGAAGAACGTCAGGCCGGCGAGGATGGCGATGACGCCGACGACCAGACCGCCGAACAGCGGCGAATCGGTGGGGAACGTCCCCGCCGTGACCGGCACCTTCTGCTTGCGGACCAGCGAGCCGCCGATCGCCAACGCCGGGATGATCAAGAAGAAGCGGCCGATCAGCATGGCCAGGCCCTGGGTGATCGTGTACCAGTCCGAGCCGGTGCCCTGACCGGCGAACGCCGAGCCGTTGTTGTTCGACGCCGAGGCATAGTTGTAGAGGACCTCGCTGAGCCCGTGGGCGCCCGGGTTCAGGATCGTCGCCCGGGCCGACGGCAGGACCACCGACGCCGCGGCGAAGCTCAGCGACGCCAGCGGCATCGCGATGACGTACAGCACGACCAGCTTCATCTCGGCGGCCTGGATCTTCTTGCCCAGGTACTCCGGCGTGCGGCCGACCATCAGCCCGGCGATGAACACCGCCAGCAGGGCGTAGATCAAGATGCCCATCAGCCCGACACCGACGCCGCCCGGGCTGACCTCACCGAGCTTCATGTGCAGCATCGGGATCATCCCGCCCATCGGCGTGTTGCTGTCGTGCATGCAGTTGACGGAGCCGTTCGAGGTGCCCGTCGTGGACGCCGCCCAGAGCCCGCACGTCGAGGGACCGAAGCGGACCTCCTTGCCTTCCATGCTGCCGCCGACCAGTTGCGTCGACGTGCCCTGGTCGACGCCGAGCGACGAGAGGTTCCGGTTGCCTGAGCCCTCGGCGACCATCGTCAGCAACGAGAACGACAGCCAGATCGCGGCCATCACCACCAGCAGCACCCTGGCCTGCCTCTTCGAGCCGACGATCACCCCGTACGTGACGACGAGGGCGAAGGGGATGGCGAGGATCGCCCACAGCTCGATGAAGTTGGTGATCGCGTTGGGGTTCTCGAACGGGTGGGCCGAGTTGGCGTTGAAGAAGCCACCGCCGTTCGTGCCGAGCTGCTTGATCGCGATCTGGCTGGCGACCGGCCCACCAGGGATCGACTGACCGGCCTCGGCTGCGACCGCAGGGTCCAGCGGGGTCGCCTCGTGATGCCCGGTGAAGTTCTGCACAACGCCGCCGCCGGCGAGCAGCAGGGCGACGAGGAATGACAGCGGCAGCACGATGCGCAGCGTGGTGCGCGTGAGGTCGACCCAGAAGTTGCCGAGCGTGCGCCGGCCGCGGCGGGTGATGCCGCGGACGATCGCCACCGCGACAGCCATGCCGGCCGCCGCCGACACGAAGTTCTGCACGGCCAGTCCCACCATCTGGGTGAGATGGCTCATCGTGATCTCGCCGCTGTACCACTGCCAGTTGGTGTTGGTCATGAAGCTGACGGCGGTGTTGAACGCGCCGTACGCCGGCACGCCGACCATGTTGGTCGGGTTGAAGAAGAGCGACCCTTGCAGGCGCTCGAGGGTGTACACGAACAGGAAGGCAAGGAGGCTGAACGCGAGCAGGGCGATCGTGTAGACGTTCCAGCGCTGCTCGCGGCGGGCGTCGACGCGCAGCAGCCGGTAGATGAACCGCTCGATCGGGATGAAGAAGCGGTCACCCGGCGCGGCGCCGTCGGCCCGGGCGCCGTAGACGGCGGCCATGTAATGCCCGAGTGGGATCACGGTGACGACCAACACGAGGCACAGCAGCACCAGTTGGAACAAGCCAGCACCGGTCACGGGTCAGAACCTCTCGGGGAACACGAGGACGAGCACGAGGTAGATCGCCAGCAGCCCGGCGATGCCGAGGCCGATCCAGTTGTCGACGGCGGATGCGATCACGACCGCACCGCCTCACCGGCGACACGCTGTGGAGCCGGGACCACCGGGGTCACGCCTGCCTCCGCCTCGATGTCGACCTCGTCGACGTCCTCGTCTCGCAGGCCGTCGGGATCAGGTCCCATGATGTGGTCGCACCAGCGCACGTAGGCCACGCTGAGCGCGAAGAACACCGCGATGAGCGCCAGGACGACGACGTCCCTCATCGAGCACGCTCCTCTCCACGGGCCTCGTGGGACTCCGGGATCCACACCGCGGCGACTTGATCTGCGATCGCCACGGCGACCAAGCGCTGCTCCAGCGACACGGCGACGCCAGGCGTCGGTGACAACAGGAAGCGGCCGATGTGCTGCCCGCGGGCGAGCACGGGGAGCTCGACCCCCTGCTCGGGCAGCTCGAACCCGCTGGCGCCGTCGGGCAGCCGCCCGAACCTGCGGTCGCGCATGCCCTCGATGGCGCCGTTGCGGCCGATCCGCGGCAGCACCCGGAGGTCCTGGGTGGGCAGCGCCTCGAAGCGGGCCTCGTGGAGGCCGAGCAGCTCGCGCAGCTCGTCCTGGGCGATGGCGATCACCTCGGCCGGGCGCGTCCCGGTGACCGACGCCTCGGCGACGCGGTGGATCCGCTTCACCTCCGAGCGAGCCGTGCCCAGACGGCGATGGCCGGAACGGCCCCACGAGGCGATCGTCCCCACCAGCAGCGCAGCCACGAGCAACAGCACGGCGGTCTCGACGTCGTCGCGCGAGTCGATCGTCATCGACAGATAGGGCTTGGTCATGAAGAAATCGAACGAAGCCACCGCCGCCAACGAGGTCACGACGCCCGCCGCCCGGCCGCCGATCGCAGCCACGGCGACGACCACGATCATGAACACCAGCGCAGCGTTCTGAGGGTCGAAGACCGAGCGGAACAGCGCGAGGAAGGCGCCGATCCCGACAGCGGCGGGCACGCCGACGGCGATCCCGATGGTCAGGCTGCTGCGCAGCTGCGGGTCGTCGACGACGAAACGGTGGGTGAGGTCGTCGGCCATGTGATCGACGCAACCACCTCGCCCGAGTGGTGGCGAGGGCCTTCACGGATCCTTAGCGCGCGCGGCGACGATGTTGACGCGTTCTGTCCTTCAGGATCGGCCCGATCGGGCCGAATCTGAAGGACAACTCAGGGCTGCAGCTTCGAGTAGGTGGTCGTGACCGGCAGGATCACGTGCTTGGCCAGGCCGGCGAGGCGGTCGGGGTTGATCGCCGCGTACGCGTCCGAGGTCATCGTGTCGACGAAGTCCTGGCGCCGCGGGTACTGCACCAGCACCGCGTAGTCCCAGTCGTCGCGCTCGTCGTCGCCGATCGCCACGCCGGTGACGTCGCCGGCCCACAGGATCGTCCCGCCGAGGCGCTGGAGCAGCGGGATGAAGGCCTTGCTGTAGCGGACGTAGGCGTCACGTCCGTTGGGCTGGCGGTACTTGACGAGGTTGAGCATCACGACCGGTCCCTCGCGGCCGCCGGCGGCGAGGGCATCGAGCTGGCCCGGCGTCGGTTCCATCGCCCCGTCGTACCACGCTCTTGCGCGCTGCGAAGCTGTGGCGGTGATGAGCGAGCCGGTGATCATCGAGGTGGCGATCAACGGGGCGCGGACGAAGGCCGACAACCCGCACGTGCCGCTCAGCGAGGACGAGGTCGTCGCCGACGCCCTGGCCTGCCTCGACGCCGGGGCAGCGATCGTCCACCACCACATCCCCGGCATCGGGCTCAGCGGGGCGGAGGCGGCCGAGGTCTACCTCGGTGTGTGGCGGCGGGTGCTGCCCGCCCGCCCAGACGCACTGTGGTACCCGACGATCAACGTCGGGCCATCGGACGGGTGGTATGACCACATCGGACCGCTCGCCGAGTCGGGGATGCTGCGGATGAGCTTGAGCGATCCCGGCTCGGTCAACCTGGGTCGGCGGACGGCGTGCCGAGCGGCGGGTTCGTGTACGCCAACAGCTTCGATCGCATCCGCCACCAGCTGGCGTTGTGCGACGATCACCGGCTCGGCCCGAGCATCGCGATCTATGAGCCGGGGTTCCTGCGGGTCGTCCTCGCCTACCTCGAGGCGGGACGGCTGCCGGCCGGCGCGTTCGTCAAGCTGTACCTCAGCGCCGACCGGGGGCTCGTCGGCGCGCCGTTCGGTCTGCCACCGACGGTCCGCGCCCTCGACGCCTATCTCGAGCTGCTCGAAGGCACCGGGCTGGCGTGGGCGGTGTCCGCCGTCGGCGACGACCTCACGTCGCTGGAGGTGTGCCCGGCTGCGCTCGGCGCGGGCGCTCACCTCCACGTCGGCCTCGAGTTCTTCGGCGGCGACCGCACGCCGACCAACGTCGAGCTCGTGACCGCCGCGGCCGACGCCGCTGCCGCTGCTGGGCGCCCGGTCGCCAGCTGCGACGAGGCCGCCGTCATCCTCGGCCTCCCCCGCCAGCGATCGAGCCATCCGGGTTCTCAGTGATTCCCACTCTCGGATAGGCTGGCGGGCGTGGATTCCGCCCCGGCGTCCCCGGAGGAGCTGCACGACGCCGTCGCCTCGCGCCTGCGCGCCGCCGACCAGCGCTACACGGCCGGCCGGCGACGGCTGGTCGAGCTGCTCGCCGAGGCGCCCCGGCCGGCGACGATCCCCGAGCTCCTCGGGCGGTCGCCGGCGCTTGCCCAGAGCTCGGCCTACCGCAACCTCGTCGTGCTCGAGGGCGCCGGCATCGCCCATCGGATCGTCACCAGCGACGAGCGGTCGCGCTACGAGCTGGCCGAGGACCTGATCGGCCACCACCACCACCTCATCTGCACCTCGTGCGGACGGGTCGACGACTTCACCGTGTCGACGCAGATGGAGCGCAGCCTGGCGGGGGCGCTCACGCGGGCGATCAAGGGCACCGGGTTCCGGCTGGCCACCCACCGCCTCGACGTGATCGGCACCTGCTCGTCCTGCGCCTGACGGCCCAACTGTCCTTCAGAACCGGCCCGATCGCGTCGAAATCAAAGGACAGAACACTCAGCCGGAGCGGCGGCGGAGGCGGTTGCGGATCGCCGCCCGCACGGCGGCAGCACGGCTGGGCTGATCCGGCTCGCCGGCCGGGTCGACCCGGTCCAGCAGCTGCTGGAGGGCGAGCAGGTTGGCCTGCCACAGCCCGATCAACGGGCTGCCGCCGGGGACATCGCCGCGCACCGGGTTGCCGACCGCCGCAGTCAGCGACCGGCCCAGCTCGACGGCCGCCTCGTCGCGCAGCACGATCGTGAGCTCGCCCTCGTCGAGGCGGACTTCCATCCGCCGGGCGGCGGCGTCTTCCGCGCTGAGGTCGGTGGTCCCCACGGTGCCGAGCTCGTCGATCTTCGCCGCCAGCGCATCGGACGCCACACCGAGCGCGGCAAGCGTGCCGGCGGCGAGGCTGTCGTCGACCAGCGCCATCGCCTCCAGCAGGTGGTGGCTCCCGACCGGGCCGGCACCGGCGAGCTGCTCGGCAGTGGCGATCACGGCCTCTGCCCCCGGGGTGCGCCGCGGCGATGACCGCACCAGCTTGCCGCCGGCGGCGAGCTTGACCTCGGCGATTACGAGCTCGCGCACGCGATCCAGCACGGCACCGCGCCCGATGAGCACCTGCGCCGCCACCCCCTCTCCCTCTCGCACCAGGCCGAGCAGGATGTGCTCGGTGCCGATGTAGTTGTGGCCGAGCTGCAGGGCCTCACGCAGCGACAACTCGAGCACCTTCTTCGCCCGTGGCGTGAACGGGATGTGCCCGCTCGGCGCCGTGGCAGCACCCCGACCGATGATCGTCTCGACGTCGGCTCGCGTGCCCTCGAGACCGATGCCGAGCTGGCCGAGCACCCGCCCGGCGATGGAGTCGGGCTGGCTGAGCAGCCCGAGCAGCAGGTGCTCGGTGCCGATGTAGTCGTGATTGAGGAGGCGGGCCTCCTCCTGGGCGACGACCACGGCCTGGCGGGCTCGGTCGGTGAAGCGCTCGAACATGCGCTCATCATCGCCCGCCATGTCAATTCCCTGTCACTGGTATGGTGGCCTGCCAGTGGCAACGGACTGGGACCAGCGGCTGGCGCAGTGGAAGGAGGAGCTCGACCTGCTCGCCCAGCTCGACGACACTCACTGGGTGCCGCTGGCCGTCGCCGAGGCCGAGGCCGGGGTCTCTCGATCGGCGTTGCGGGCCTGGTTCCGCAACCGCGAGATCCCGTCGCGCCTCGTGGACGGGCCCAACGGGCCGCAGCGCCTGGTGCCGCTCGACGCCGTCATCGAGCGCGCCGCCCGCTCACCGCGACTGCAGCGGCGGGCCGAGCGGGAGATCAGCCTGGAGGCCCAGGTTGCGCTGCTGCAGCATCGACTGGCGCAGGTCGAGCTACGGCTCGCCCACCTCGAGCGCGCCGACCCGAAGCACTGCTTGCGCTGATCCAGCGCACCACCTCGGTAGTGCCAAGCACGGCGAAGAACAGCACCACCGCGGAGCCGGCGACGCTCGCCGACGCCGCGGTGTCGGCGTGGTAGCTCACCGTCAGCCCGACGACGACCGACAGCCACCCGAACCCGACTGCGGTGGCCATGATCGTCGGTACCCGCCGGGCGACCAGCGACGCCGCCGCCGCTGGAGCGACGAGCAGGCCGAAAACGAGCAACGTCCCGACGGCTCGGAACGACGACACCACGGCAAAGGCGAGCAGGGCGAGCATCGCCGCGTCGGCGAGGCCGGGCCGCAGCCCGAGTGCGGCGGCCTTGTCCCGCCCGCAGGCGAGGGCGAGGAAGGCGCGGTGCCCGACGACCACCCCGAGCAGCGTCACGCCGAGCACGATCGCCTCGAGCCGCAGCTCCGCCGTGCGCACGCCGAGCACATCGCCGAACAGGAACGCAGTGAGGTCACCGGCGTAGGTGTCCTCGCGGCTGATGACCACCACGCCGAGCGCGAGCATCCCGACGAAGAGCAGACCGATGCCGGTGTCCTCCGGGAGCCGGGTGGTGCGGTGGACGAGATTGATCCCGCCGACCATCACGACGGCGCTGACCACCGCACCGAGCGTGAGGTCGAACCCCCAGATCGCGGCGAGGGCGATGCCAGGCAGCACGCCGTGGGCCAGGGCGTCGCCGAAGAAGGCCAGCCCGCGCACGACCACCCACGTGCCAATCAGCGCAGTCGTCGTCGCCGCCAGCAACCCGCCCAGCAGCGCCCGCCGGGTGAGGTCGGACGCAAAGGCGTCGGTCACGAACCGGATCACGTCAGCGCCTCGGCGATGCGACGAGCGTCGGTGCGCAGCATGCCGATGTAAGTATCGGCACCGCTCCCCGGCTTCCCAGGGCTCTCGGTGTACAGCTCGACCACCTGCACCGGGCCGCCGACCTCGTCGGCCAGCGCCTGCGCCAACTTTGCCGGCTGGGTCGTCTCGGCGAAGATCGCCGCCACCTGCTCCTTCCGCGCCAGCGCCGCCAGCGCGTCGAGATCGGACGCCGACGCGCTCGCGCTCGTGGTCAACGACGGGATCACTGCGCCGATCACCCGCAGGTGGTACCGGGCGGCGAAGTATCCGAAGGCGTCGTGGTTGGTGACGAGCTTGCGGCGATCCGCGGGGATCGTGGCCAGGGTCGTCGTGATCTCGGCGTCGAGGGCGTCGAGGCGGTCGGCGTAGGCAGCCGATTGACGCCGGATCGCCGCCGCGTCAACGTCCGGCAGCTCCGCCGCCCGTGTCCCGAGTGCGCGCATCGCCGCGGCCATCTCGTGGGGATCGGTCCACACGTGGGGGTCGATGCCGCCGCCGACCGAGCGCAGGTTGACATGTTCGGCCACGGTGAAGACGGCGTGGGCGTGGTCGATGATGCCTTGCATCGACTGCTCGAGCCCCGCGCCGTTGAGGACGAGCAGATCGGCGGCGGCCATCGCCTCGGCCTGGCGGGTCGACGGCGAGAACTCGTGCGGATCGGCGCCGATCGGCTCGACGACCTCGACATCAGCCTGCTCGCCGACGACGTTGCGGACCATGTCGCCGAGGACACTCGTCGTAACGACCACGGTCGCGCGATCGCCGTCGGCGCCGGCGTCTCCGCCTCCGCACGCCGCGGCCGCGATGAGCGACCCGGCCAGGACAAGATTGAGAACCGATCTCACGATGCCACTAGCATACGGTGCGGTGATCGGGAACGGAAATGGGAACCACAACCATCGTGACGCTGCCGGCAGCGGCGTGGTGACCGCTCGCCAGCTGGTGCTCTCGCGCGCCGGCCACACCGTTCTCGAGGCATCCGACCTCGACATCGGTGCTGGGGTCACGTCGCTGGTCGGTCCCAACGGTTCGGGCAAGTCGACGCTCCTGCACGCCATCGCCGGGCTGCTGGCACCGGCGGCGGGCTCGCTCGCCGTGTTCGGGCACCCGCCCACGGAGGTCCGCCGTCGCATCGCCTACGTGCTGCAGGCCCAGCACGCGCCGGCCCATCTCCCGGTGACCGTTCGCGAGGTCGTCGCCCTCGGACGGGCGCCCGTGCGCGGGGCGATCCGGCGGCTGCGCGCCACCGACCGCGCCGCGATCGCCGAGGCGATCGACCGCGTCGAGCTGGGCGATCTTGCCGGCCGCCACCTCAGCGACCTCTCGGGCGGCGAACGGCAGCGGGCATTCGTCGCCCAGGGCCTTGCCCAGCAGGCCGAGCTGCTGCTGCTCGACGAGCCGACCGCCGGCCTCGACGTCATCTCCACCGAGCAGATCCGCCGCGTCCTGGCCGACGAGCGGGATGCCGGCCGCTGCGTGATCGTCGCCACCCACGACCTCGGCGACGCCGCCACCAGCGATCACGTCGTGCTCCTCGCCGGCCGCGTCGTCGCCGCCGGCGACCCGGCGCAGGCTCTCGCCCGCGAGCACCTGCGCGCCGCCTACCGCGGTCGGCTGCTCGACGTCACCGACACCCTCCTGCTCGTCGACGACGACGCCCACCATCACTGACGGGTTCGACTCGCAGCCAAGCTGCTCGTCTCACCTCCGAGCTCGCCGCCGCCGCTACGCAGCGGCGCTCACCCACCTCCATACTCGGGCACGACTCGCAGCCAACCTGCTCGTCTCACCTCCGAGCTCGCCGCCGCCGCTACGCAGCGGCGCTCACCCACCTCCATACTCGGGCACGACTCGCAGCCAACCTGCTCGCCTCACCTCCGAGCTCGCCGCCGCCGCTACGCAGCGGCGCTCACCCACCTCCATACTCGGGCTCGACTCGCAGCCAACCTGCTCGTCTCACCTCCGAGCTCGCCGCCGCCGCTACGCAGCGGCGCTCACCCACCTCCATACTCGGGCTCGACTCGCAGCCAACCTGCTCGTCTCACCTCCGAGCTCGCCGCCGCCGCTTCGCAGCGGCGCTCGCCCACCCTGGCAACGTGGGGCATGGCATGGGTACCTGACCCAGACGCCCTGCGTGGGCGGGTGGCGGTCGTGGCAGGGGCGACCCGCGGCGCCGGCCGCGGCATCGCCGCCGCGCTCGGCGAGGCCGGGGCGACAGTCGTGTGCACCGGTCGCAGCAGCGTGACCGGGCGCGGTGGCTCCGACTACGACCGGCCCGAGACGATCGAGGAGACCGCCGCGCTGGTGACCGAGCTCGGCGGCACCGGGATCCCGATCCAGGTCGAGCACCTCGACAGCGACCAGGTCGGCCGGCTCGCCGAGCGGATCGAGGCCGACCTCGGGCCCATCGACGTGCTGGTCAACGACATCTGGGGCGGCGAGGTGCTGAAGGGCGGCCCGGCCGACTGGAACACCCCGATCTGGCGTCACGACCTCGACGCCGGGCTGCGCATCGTCCGCCTCGGACTCGAGACCCACCTCGTCACGTCGCACCACCTGCTGCCGCTGCTGGTCGCCCAGCCCGGCGGCCTGCTCGTCGAGGTCACCGACGGCACCACGGCGTACAACGCCGCGAACTACCGGATCTCGGTGTTCTACGACGTCGTCAAGTCGGCGGTGAACCGGCTGGCTTTCTCGCAGGGTCACGAGCTGGCGCCGCACAGCGCGACGGCGACCGCCGTCACGCCTGGCTGGCTGCGCTCGGAGATGATGCTCGACGCGTTCGGGGTCAGCGAGGCGAACTGGCGCGACGCCCTCATGGCCGAGCGACCGGGTGGGCTGCCGACCGCGCCGCCCGGATTCGCCGCCTCCGAGTCGCCTCGGTTCGTCGGGCGGGCGATCGCCGCCGTGGCCGCCGACCCTGACCGGGCGAGATGGAACCAGCAGTCGGTCACCGCCGCCGACCTCGCCCGGGTCTACGGGTTCACCGACCTCGACGGCTCTCAGCCCGACGCGTGGGCCCGGATCTAGTTCCAATACCGTTCAACTAGGGCCACTTCGAAGTCGTGTGAGCTGACCTCGCTGGTGGCGGCGTCAGCTGTCGTTGCAGGCTCATCGACAGCATCTTGCGTCGTTGCACCAGCACTCGTGTCGCTGGGGTCGTCGGCGCCGGCCGCGGCGGGCGAGATCAAGACTGGCGGCCCGAGAGCACGCCCAGGCCAAGCCGCACGGGCGAGCTCCGGACCTACGCACCACAGCCGACCTCGACCAGTAGCGGACGCAACCTCATGGCCGTAGACCGGCGGTGGATTGCGCGGCGCACGAGTGGTATTCCGTGTTGCTCGCAGGCGCTGTCAAATCGGCCTGGGTGGAGATGGTTGGAGGCTCGTCCTGTGAAACCGGCCGCGGCGAGCTCCGGTGCGGTCACTCACGCTCGAGCGATACAGCCATGCCTGGGAGTGTCACCCATGGCTGTCGGTCGATGCACCACACCTCGACGGTCGGCTGAACAGTCGACTTGTCGTCGAGTGTCCCGGCCTTGACGGCGACGATGCCCGCCGTCTGGACGAGCTCGGACACGATCGGCGACCCACACGAGCCGCAGAAGCGGCGACGCACGTACACCGCATCGCCGCGCTCCCCGGTCTCCTCGTAGGTTTCCAGGACGCCCGAGACTGTCAGTTGCGACTCGTGCGCCACGAGGTTGACGGAGAATGCACCTCCTCCCTGACGTTGGCAGTGATCGCAGTGGCACACTGCGGTCGCAATGAGCTCGCCGGCGAGCTCGTAGCTCACCTCGCCGCACAGACAACGTCCGGTTCGAGCCACGACCGAACCATACCGTCGCGGTCAGAGGACGTAGTCCTCGCCCGTCGCGCGTACCGTGATGTCGCCGATGGTGACACCCCACGGCTGGTCGATGGCGTAGACGATCTGGCGTACGAGATCGTCGGGCGTGATGGCCCAGTAGCGCACGTCGTTGACGTCAGTCTCCTCGCGTTGCAGGCCACCGCTCCCCAGTCGCTGCACCCGTTCGCTGAACCGCTCGGTGTGCTGCCCCGTGAGCCCGACGAGCGCCTGCGGATTGACGATGCCCGCGCCGAGGCCCGTTCCCATGATCCCGGTCGGGCGCACGACGGTGACCTTGATCTTCCCCTGCGCCTCGACGCGCAGCGAGTCGGACAGCACCCGTACGGCTGCCTTCGTGGCGCTGTAGACGCCCGAGCCGGCGGTGCCGGCGTTGCCGTAGATGGACGAGATGTTCACAACGTGGCCATGGCCCTGGCGGATCATCTGGTCGTAGACCGCGCAGATCCCGTTGAGCACGCCCTTCAGGTTGATGTCAGTCGCGCGATCCCAGGCGTCGGCCGCTGCGGCATGGTCACTGAAGAACGCCAGCGGCATCACCCCCGCGTTGTTCACCAGCACATCGACGCTGCCCCACCGGTCGACCGAGGTGCGCACGACGTCGTCGAGGTCGCGGCGACGCGCGACATCGGCTCGCACCCCAACCGCCGCGCCACCCGCACTGACAATCGCGTCGGCCGTGGCCGTGACCGCGTCGCCGTCCACGTCGCACGCCACGATCCGCGCCCCCATCGCTGCCGTCATCTCCGCCAGCAACCGGCCAAACCCGCCCCCGGCACCCGTGATGACGATCACCTTGCCCTCGACGTGGTTCGTCCGTAGCCGACCTACACCCAACATCAACCACGGCGAGAGACGATGGCACATACGCGAACGTCCGCGAACGACGGACATCGAGGCGTTCGCCCCGCGACTGACGGATTACCGTTCGAGGCGCCCGGTCGGTGCGCTCCGGTCGCGATCGGCACGGGCGGCCGCATGCCATGAGGTCGAGTGATAGCGGCGTGCGACCTTGCCACTGGCACCGATCAACGGGCTGTGAACGGACACACTTCCTTCGACCCACGGGACTTCCTGGGCAAGCTCAAGCGCGACGAGCTCGAGTCGCCGATTCTGCTCCCCGGCATGGTGAAACCCGCTGACGACGGTGACGACCACCTGCTGTTCGCGCACGGATCGTCCTGCCAGAACTGGGTCCGGATCTCGTTGGACAGCATTGACTCGATCGAGTTGATGAACATCGTTCCCTGCACGGACCACACACATCCGCTGGTGCTGCTCAAGCTCACGCCTGCAGCGACCGAAGAGGGCCGGATGTTCGCCTCCCTGATGCAAGCCGCCGCCCGCACACGTCGTCAGCTGCGAGGGATGACCGAGCCGACGACTGCCCGAGGGGTACGTCGCTCGGCTGGGAGTGGTGCCCGGCCCGGCACGGATCCAGGAGCGCGACGATCGCGGATCATCCGGGGACCTCGTGCGGGCGGCTCCCTGGGGGCAGCGGATGATCCCGGGATCACCGCCGAGCCACGATGGCGATGGTGCGGCTCGGTTCCCGACGTCGACATCGACGACCACGGCGTGTGGTGCTCGATTGGTGCTGGGAATCCGAGCACCAGGCCAGCTACATGCTCTGCGACGACTTGCGGACCCTCACCACCGAGTAACCCCCTGCGCACCTTCAGCGCGTGCTCGGGGTGGGCGCCGCCCGACCCGGCATGGTGCCGTCGATGAAGCTGGGGTTGAGGTCGTGGATGGACCCGACGCCGAGCAGCCGCAGCGTCCGCACGAGCTCTTGGCGCAAGAGCCGGAGCATGCGTTCGACGCCGGCCTCGCCCCCGAGCGCGAGCCCGTAGACGGACATCCGTCCGATCAGGACCGCGTCGGCGCCCAGGGCGACCGCGCGGGCGACGTCGTTGGCCCGGCGTACCCCAGAGTCGAGCAGGATCTTCGTGTCCCCGCCGACCTCGGCCACGATCTCGGGCAGGACCGCGATCGTGGCCGGCGCACCCTCGAGCTGGCGGCCGCCATGGTTCGAGACGACGATGCCGTCGGCACCTGCGTCGACGGCGCGGCGCGCGTCTTCGGCGCCCATCACGCCCTTGACGACCATCGGCCCCTCCCAGTTGGCCCGGATCCACTCGATGTCGTCCCACGTCGGCGAGTGGGACAGGTCGGTGCGGGCCATCGCCGAGATCGGCAGCGCCTCGCCGCCCTCGACGAGCCGCGTGTTGGAGATCTCGAAGGGCAAGCCGTCGCGCCAGTACCTGTACAGCCAGCGCGGACGGGTGACGACTTGAGGAGCCAGCTTCGCCATGTTCTTCAGGTCGACGCGCATGTTCAACGAGAAGCCGTTCTTGTAGTCCTTCTCGCGGTAACCGACCACGACGCTGTCGACGGTCACGACCAAGGCACCGAACCCAGCCGCCTGGGCACGGTGGACGAGCGACTCCATCAGCGGGCGCGACCCCAACCGGTACAGCTGAAACCACTTCGGCCCCCGGTGCGAGGCAGCGATCTCCTCGAGCGGGAACCCAGAGACCGCGCTCACGACGTGGCAGATGCCGAAGTTCGCCGCCGCCTTGACCAGACCGATGTCGCCCTCGGGATGCACCAAGCGCATGCCGCCGCACGGGGCAGTCATCACCGGCATGGCCAGCTGGGTGCCGAGCACCTCGGTGGCCGTGTCGATCTGCTCGTGGTAGATCGCCTGCTTCGGGCGCCACACGAGCTCCTCGAAGGCTTCAACGTTGCGGCGCATCGTGCACTCGCCCTCGGAGCCGCCGTCGATGTAGTCGAACAGGGCGCGAGGAACCGCGTACCGCGCCTTCGCCCGAGCGTCCTCGTAGCTCGAGATCCGATCGAGCTTCGTCCGGACCAGGCTGGTTGACCTCTTCATTCCCGAGTAACGATGTCACGCACCGCCGACCTGTAGCGATTGTGACCTGTCCGCACGCGCTGTATCGGCGGGCGATCCTGGAGTCGGGCGCGCCCCGACACAACCTCACGCGCGCAGCGGCGCAGCGGATGGCCGAGCCTGCCACGCGCTCGAGCTTCCCTTCGTCTTCGACACCCTCGACACCGCCCGAGACCTCGTGTCCGACGAGGCGCCCGTCGACCTCGCCGAGTCACTGCACGCCGCCTGGGTCCGGTTCGCCACGACCGGCGACCCCAACGGCGGCGACCTGCCCGAGTGGCCCACCTACGACACCGACACCCGAGCGGTCATGGACTTCGGCACGACCCGCCAAGTCCGTTACGACCCCAACTCCACCCAACGACAACTCTGGGACGGCATCTGGTAGCCGCGAACCGGAATCGTGAGCGGCGTCGGCCGCTTTGGTCGCGATTCGCCCTGGCAATCGGCGGAGAATCGCGACGGCAGCGACTCCGCCATGAGTCGACGTGCGTCGGCCGTCCTCCTCCATGAGCGCCAGACCTGCCGATCGGCAACGATGCGTCGTCGACTGACGGGCATCAGTACAGCCGCTCGATCGCCGCGTCGACCTCGACATCGAGCAGCGTCGGCGTCGAACTGTCGAGCGCCCAGCGCAGCGCGTCCTCCAGCTCGGCAGCCGTCGACACCGACCGCGACGCGCAGCCGAAACCGCTGGCCAGCTCGGCGAACCCGATGCCTGGCAGGTCGACGCCCGGCGGCTTGTCGACGGAGATCGCCCGCCCGAGCGCCTTCAGCGCGACGTAGCCGTGGTTGTCGAGGACGACGAACGTGATCGGCAGGGCGTGCTGGGCGGCGGTCCACAGCGCCTGGATCGAATACAGGCTCGACCCGTCGCCGAGCAGGCAGATCACCCGCCGCGCCCGGTCGGCGAGGGCGACGCCGACGGCCGCCGGCAGTGCCCAGCCGAGGCCGCCGCTCGCGCCGCAGTAGAATCCGCAGCTGATTCGGATCGGCAGGTGCTCGTGCATCGCGTTGCGATGCGTGGGCGCCTCCTCCACGATCACCGCGTCCGGCGGCATCAGGCGAGCGATCGCGTGCATCACGAAGCCCGCTGAGATCGGGTCGGTTGACGCCGGCACCGGACGCGGCCCGCGCCCGCCGGCGGGCTCCCGGCGGGCCACGTCGAGGTGACCGAGCAGTGTCGTGACCCCGGCGCGCATCGTGGTGAGCACGGCGGTGCCGACCGGCGCCATCGCCGCCGCGTTCGGGTCGTCGACGAGCTGGAACAGCGTCGTGCGGTCGGCGAGGAACGGCCCGTCGGCGTGCACGTGGTACGTGAACACGGGGGCACCGACCACGACGACGACGTCGTGGTCAGCGAGCTGGCGAGCGAGCGTCGCCCGGTGCGGCGTGAGGAAGCCGGAGAACGCCGGGTGGTCCTCCGGGAAGCTGCACCGGCTCGACACCGGGCTCACCCACACGAGGGCGCCAGTGCGCTCGGCCAGCTCGACGGTGACGCCCCACGCGCCGTCGCGGTCGACGCCCGGCCCGACGACGAGCGCCGGCCGGGCGCTCGCCTGCAACGCCTCGGCGACGACCGCCAGCGCGCCGTCGTCGCCGACGAACTCACCTGCCACGCGACGCGTGTCGATCGGCACCGCCTCGGCGTCCCAGTCGTCCTCGGGGATCGAGACGAACGCCGGCCCGCGGGGCGGCTGTATGGCGATGCGGTAGGCGCGGGCGATCGCCGCCGGGACGTCGGCTGCCCTGGCCGGCTCGCAGCTCCACTTCACGTACGGCTTGGGCAGCTCGGTCGCCTGCTCGGCGTACAGGTACGGCTCGGTCGGCAGCATCGCCCGGGTCTGCTGGCCGGCCGTGACGACGAGCGGCGTGGCGTTGCGCATCGCCGTGAAGATGCTCCCCATCCCATGGCCGACGCCGACGGCCGAGTGCAGGTTGACGAAGGCGGCGTTGCGCGTCGCCTGGGCGTAGCCGTCGGCCATCGCCACCGCCGACGACTCCTGCAGCGCCAACACGTAGCGCACGTCGTCGGGCGCGTCCTTGAACAGGCGCAGCTCGGTCGAGCCGGGGTTGCCGAAGATCGTCGTCATCCCGAACGCCCGCAGCAGCTCGAACGTCGCGTCACGAACGGACGTCACGGCACCCGCCGGCTGGCGTTCCAGTTGCGCTCGAGGTTGGCGATCAGCGCCGGGCTGTACAGGCACTTGGCCTGCTCCCGGCAGTACGTGCTCATGTAGCGGCGGAACACGTCGAGCGGCTCGTGGCCGACGCGCATCGCCATGCTGTTGGCGAGCAGGCTGGTCGTGCCAGCGCTCGTCAGCTCGGCGGCCGCCCGCTCGATCGCGTCATCGACGGCGTCAGGCGCCACCACTTCGTCGGCAATCAGCCGGCCCTCCGCGCTGTCGGCCTCGAAGGCCCGGTTGAAGAAGACCGCCTGGCGCGTGAGGCGCTCGCCGACGAAGCGCGGCAGGCGGAGGTTGGCGCAGCCAGGGATGATTCCCTCCTTGCGGGCGGGCAGGTTGAAGTAGCTGCCGCGCTCGGCGATCACGTGGTCCATCACCAGGAGGAACTGGCAGGCACCACCGATGGCGAAGGACTCGACGGCAGCGATCCACGGCTTCTCCCGCCGTTGCTCCAATGGCCCGCCATCGGGCGGCGCAAGGTCGTGGCCGCGGTACATCTTGCTCACCGCGCCGAGCTCGCGCTCGATCATGAACTCGACCAGGGAGACCTGCCCGCGGTACAGCTGGGTGAGGTTGATCCCGGCACCGAAGATGCGTCGGCCGGCGTGCTTTGGGTGCGTCGCCGGCGCCCCACGCAGCACCCCGACCTCGATCGAGTCGTCGAGCAGCACGAGGTCGACCGCCACTTCGAGCGCCGCGGTCGACGCATCGTCCTCGGCGTTGAGGCAGCCGTGGTTCTGGATCGACACGACGCCGACGTTGCCCTCGCGGTCCACGCGGATCGGCCCGAGATCGACGCCGCCGGCTCGCGCCAGCTCCTCGACGAGAGCCAGGGCCTCGGACCGCGGCTGGGACATCGCGTACAGCAAGTGCGAGCCGGTGCGCGCATTGGCCAGCACTTCGGCGACGAAGGCGCCCTGGTCGAGCTCCAGCCCGCGCTTGTCCTTCTGCAGGTGCTGGCGCTCCTCGTCGATCGACGCACGCGTCGGGACCAACCCAGGGAACTGCTCCCCCGCCGCGTCGACGAGCTCGGCGACGCGCAGGGTCCGCCGCCGCCCGTCGGTCAGCACGTCGTAGATGGCCTCGATGTCCTCGCCTGGCCGCACGCCCGGCGTCATGTCCCGCTGACGCGCGCCGTGCGGCCCTCCCAGTGGGGCTCGCGCAGCTCTCGCTTGAGCACCTTGCCGGCACCCGACTTGGGCAGCGGATCGGTCCGCAGCTCGATCCGCCGGGGAACCTTGTAGCTGGCGATCGCCTCACGGCAGTGGCGGATCAGCTCGTCCGGCTCGACGTCGGCCCGCAGCACGACGACGGCGAAGACCGCCTCGCCCCAGTGGTCGTCGGGCACGCCGAACACGGCGGCCTCGAGCACGGCTGGATGCCGGTAGAGGACGTCCTCGACCTCGGTGCTGTAGACGTTCTCGCCGCCGGTGACGATCATGTCCCTGGCCCGGTCGACGAGGTAGACGTAGCCCGCCTCGTCCATGTAGCCGAGGTCGCCCGATCGGTACCAGCCGTCGACGAACGCGGCCTCGGTCTCAGTCGGCTTGTTCCAGTAGCCGAGCATCACGTTCGGTCCGCGGATGACCACTTCGCCCACCTCGCCGCCGGGCAGCCGCGAGCCGTCGGGTCCGATCACCTCGATGTCGACGCCGACCGCGGGCTGACCGCACGACCGCGCCTGTGGTGCGTCGAGCAGGTGTTGCTCGCCGCGCATCGTGGTGGCGATCGGCGCCGTCTCGGTGGCTCCGTAGAGATGCCGCAGGTCGGCGGCGGGGAACGCCTGGTGGGCGCGCCGGAGCGTCTCGGTGGCGATCGGCGAGCCACCGTGGCTGATCGATTGCAGGCTCGAGATATCTCGCGGCCGGGCCAGCTGCTCCTCGTTGAGCGCCGCCAGCATCGTCGGCACGACCAGCGTGTCGGTGACCCCGTGCCGCTCGATCACGTCGAGCGCGGCGACCGGATCGAACATCGGCAGCACGACGTGGCGACCGCCGTGCCACACCGTAGCGAGCACGGCGACGGAGCCGGCGGCGTGGAACAACGGGGCCGCGACCAGCCAGCACGTCTCGGACCGGAACGCGGCGAACGCCTGGTAGTGGAAGGCGTTGGCGACGAGGTTGCCGTGGGTCAGCATCACGCCCTTGGAGGCGCCGGTGGTGCCACCGGTGTAGAAGAGGCCGCCCAGCGTGTCGCCGGGCAGGTCGTCGGGCACGTCGGCCGGCTCGCTGTCCGCGAGCAGCTGCTCGTACCCATCCCCGAGGTCGATGACGTGCTTCACACCGTCGGCGGCGGCCCCGACGTCGCGCCCGGTGAACAGCACGGCGGCGCCGGCGTCCTCGAGGGCGTACTGCAATTCGGCTTCGGTGTGCCGCTGGTTGAGCGGGACGAGGACCATGCCGGCGCCGGGTACGGCCTGGTACAGCTCCAGGTAGCGATGGCAGTTGGGCCCGACGATCGCGATGCGGTCGCCCTCACCGAGACCGAGCGCGTGCAGCCCGCCGACCAGGCGGCGGCAACGGTCCCATGTCTGCTCGTAGGTCAGCTCGACGTCACCGCAGTTGACGGCGACGCGACCGGCCGCGATCCGTCGAGCTCTCCGCAACGGTCCCCACATCGACGTCATCCGCGCCTCCTCGTATCACGGGAACGTCGCGGACGTTAGCCCCCGGCTGGCGGGATCAAGACGGCGTCGACGGCGTGGATGACCCCGTTCGACGCGGGCACCTCGGTGCCGAGACCGGCGCCGTTCACGGTTGCTGCCGCGCCGGCGACCTCGATCGTCAGCTCGGGACCCAGCTGGCTGCGCAACGGACCGGGCGTGAGATCGCTGGCCGCGAGGACACCCGCGTCCGGGTCGACGGCGTGGTACGCCAGCAGGGACGGCGTCTTGGTCAGATCGTCGACCCACGTCGACTTGTCCTCGGGCTTCATCTGCTCGAACGCCGTGTTGGTCGGTGCGAACAGTGTGAACCGGGGGAACGGCGCGCCGAGGTCGAAGCCGACCTTGCGGGCCAGCGACACGAACGTCGAGAACTGCGGGTCGGCCGTGAGGGCGGCGAGCATCGTCGGCTGCTCGGGCGCCGGTGGCGCGGTCGATGTCGTCGTCGGCGCTTCCGTCGGCGGCGGCGCCGGCGGCGGGGTCGGCGCAGGCGCGGGCGGCGCGGTTGGCGGCGGGGCCGCCGTCGTCACCGGTGGCGGCGGGGCGGTGGGCGCCGGGGCCGGCGGTGCCGGCGGTGGTGTCGTGGGCGCCGGGATGGGCGGCGGCGGTTGCAGCGGCGTCACGCTCTGCTGCCCGAGGGTGTGGATGGCGCGCAGCGTCGTGGCGTCGAGGAGGCCGGTCTGGGGGACGCCGAGGCGGGCCTGGAAGGCGCGCACGGCGGCGATCGTCGCCGCCGAGTAGCGGCCGTCGATCGGCCCCGTGTAGTAGCCGAGCTCCTGCAGCTCGACCTGTAGCTGGCTGATGGTCAGGCTGAGCGCGCCCGACGCCGAGGCGTAGCGGGCCCGGAAGGCGGTGTCGGTCGCCTCGTCCCACGCCCCTGTCTCGGGGACCCCGAGGGCCTGCTGCAACGCCGTGACGGCGTTGGTCGTCGCCTCGTCGTAGACCCCGGTGACGTCGCCGTCGTAGAACCCGAGCACCTTCAACGCCTGCTGCAACCGGGTGGTCATGACCGTCGCCGCCAGGACCTGCTGGGCCTGCTCGGCGAGGAGGTCGACCTCGTCGGTTGCTATCGCCACGAGCTGACCGTTCTGCACCACCGAGGTGGTCAGCCGGCCGCGGGCCACGTCGCCGCTGTCGTCGATGTCGAGGGGTCCGCTCGAGCCGGTGTAGTCGATGTCCTCCCCGGCGGCGAGGAGCTCGACGCAGTGGGCGAACGTCGAGCAGGTTCGCCCGCCCGACGTGACCGCCTGGATCTGGCCGCCGACCTGCACCGGGTCGACCGATCCGGCGGCCAGCACGGCGAGTGCGATCGTGATCGCGCAGTCGTACATCTGGGCGCCGTAGAGCGTCGTCCCGCCGGGCTCGAGTGCAGACGTGAGGCGCTTGGTGAACGCCTTGTCCCCGCTCTGGGCGATCACGGTCAGGTTCGTCGCCCGCGTCGGGTCCTCCTCGAAGACGGCGACGACGTCGGGTGTGGAGAGGCCGTCGAGGCCGACGATCTTGTCGACCGGGAAGCCGCCGTCCACCAGCTGGCGCAGGATCGCCCCGCCCTCGGCGTAGGACGCCACCACGAGGCGGTCCGGTGGCGCCGCCAGGATCGCCTCGACCTCCTCGTCGAACTGCAGCCGGTACGGGGGGTAGAGCATCGTGGTCACCGCCGCCCCGCGTGCGGTGAGCTGGCCGGCGAGCTCGCCGACCAGCTCGCTGCCGTAGGTGTCCTCGCGCCCGAGCACGGTGATCGTCGCGGGCAGCGGGGTCTCGTCGTCCTTCGGCGTCATGATCCGGTCGGCGATCACCGGGGTCGACGCGTCGTCGCGCAGCGCAGTCCGGAAGAACGTCCGCGCGCTGTTGTCGGCGGTGACCGACGCCGCGGTCGCCGACGCCGAGCACCCGAGCAGCTGCTGTTGCGCCAGCAACGGGACCAGCTCGAATGCGGAGCCGGAGCCGACCGGGCCGAGCACGGCGTTGGCGTGCTCGGCCGTGAGTGCGTCGAGGTCGGCGTCGATCGGCGTGTCCAGCAGCTCGTCGCGGCGCACCGACGCGACCTGCCCGCCGAGCACCCCGCCGGCCGCGTTGATGTCCTTGACCGCGAGGTCGAGCGCCTTCGCCTGGCCTGCTGCCAACGCGTCGAGCTGGCCGGGGCCCGGCCCGAGGAACCCGAACACGTAGGCGGGTGGCTCGGGCTCCGCCGTCGTCTCCTTCTCGGTGACGGGCGTCGTCGTGGGCGGCTCCGTGGTGGTCGGCGCGCTGTCGTCGTCGCCCGTGCACGCCGCCAGGACCACGACGGCGCCGACCACCATGACCCCCACGACCACACGCACGTCGGACATCGTGGCCGATCGCGCCGCGGACCGGCACACCCCATCCGGGTGACCGGACATCACTCGCGCCGTGCGGTGGGCGAGCGCCGCCGTGCAACGGCGGCGACGAGCTCGGCAGGCGAGACGAGCAGCTTGGCTGCGAGCCGAACCCGAGCGTGAAAGTGGGCGAGCGCCGCTGCGCACCGGCGGCGACGAGCTCGGCAGGCGAGACCAGCAGCCTGGCTGCGAGCCGAACCCGAGCGTGAAGGTGGGCGAGCGCCGCTGCGCACCGGCGGCGACGAGCTCGGCAGGCGAGACGATCAGCTTGGCTGCGAGTCGAGCCCGAGTGTTGAGATCAGTTCATCAACAGGCGGCCGGTGCAGTCGACCTGACTCCAGCTCACGCCGTCGTCGCTGATCTCGGTGCACACGTGGACCTGCACGATCTGGCGCAGTGGGGATGGCTTGAGGTTCACCGACCACTGGTGATGCCCGCCGTCAGGAGACTCGTGGGCGGTGCTGTGCTCGGTGTCGATGTAGCCGCCGGCGCCGTCGTAGTAGTAGTCGATGTGCATGCGCCCCCACTTGTGGCGGGCGTTGTTCAGGTGGAGGGTGCCGACGAGCGTCGGGGTGTAGTACCCGCTGTCGATGCTCCAGTTCACCGACCCGAACCCGAGCGGGTCGTTGAAGAGCCCGACCCAGTTGCTGTCGCCGAAGTCGATCTCCGAGTCGGTGAGTCTGACCGGATCAGGCAGGTAGGCGTGGGCCGTGCCGGTCACCGCGATCGTGGCCGTGCCGGCCGCCAGCAGGGCCGTCACAGCCCGACGGACGTTCTTGCGTCGCATCTGTGCTCCTTGCGTCTTTCTGGCCCGATGTGGGCAGGTGCCGACGATCACCCGGAGGCGTTAACGGAGCGCTAACGCGGCATCGGCCAGGGGATTCACCCGACGCGGGCGTGGTCGGGCGTCGCGGCGGGCACTACAACAGCAGCGAGGAGGTGAGATGGCCTTCGACATCGAGGTCGCCGGGACGTTGCAGCGCACGGTGCTGCACCGGCTGGTCGAACTGGTCGGGGACGATGCGGTCGCCGACCGCGGCGACCGCGTGGTCCTGTCGGCCGGCGACCAGGCGGCGATGATCGGCCTGCTCCACCGGCTCAACGATCTCGGTCTCGACATCGACCGCATCCAACGGACCTAGCAGGGCTGACGTGGGCCCCGACGTCCCGTTCGTCTCCACGGGCGAGCTGCCAGACCCAGCCACCGTCCAGGCCCTGCTCGATCAGGCCCATGAGCGTTTCGCCGGTGAGAACGGCGGGTCCACGTCGACCGTCTACCCGGCGCTCGCCCGAGTGCCGTTCGACCTCTTCGGGCTGTGCGTTGTCGGCACGGACGGGACGACGTACGCCGACGTCGAGTTCGCCCTCATGTCGGTGGCCAAGCCGTTCGTGTTCGCCCTCGTGGCCGATGCCATCGGTACCGAACGCGCCGGCGCGGAGATCGGCGTCGACGCCACCGGGCTCCCGTTCGATTCGCTCGGCGCGGTCGAACATCGGCCGGACGGGACCACCAACCCGATCGTCAACGCCGGCGCCATCTCGACCACCGGCCTCGTGCCCGGCACGACGCATGACGAGCGATGGACGTTCATCATCGAGGGGCTGTCGGCCTTCGCCGGCCGACGGCTCGGGCTCGACGAGGAGGTCTACTCGTCGGCGTCGGCGACCAACCTGCGCAACCGGGCGATCGCCCAACTGCTCGAGAGCGTCGGGCGCGTCGCCGAGCCGGCCGCGGTGCTCGACCTGTACACCCGCCAGAGCTGCCTGCGCGTGGCGGCCCGCGATCTCGCGGTGATGGGTGCGACATTGGCCGACGGCGGGGTCAACCCGATCACCGGTGACGCCGTGGTGTCGGCCACCAGCTGCCGGTGCGCACTCGTGGTGATGGCCATCGCCGGGATTTACGAGACGTCGGGACGGTGGCTGTACGACGTCGGGCTCCCGGCCAAGAGCGGCATCGGCGGTGGGATCGTGACGGTCTCGCCGGGCAAGGGTGGCCTCGGCACGTACGCCCCACCGTTGGAGGGCGCCGGCAAGAGCGTGCGCGGGCAGGCGGGGGCCACGTTTCTGACGCGTCCGCTCGGACCGGACCTGTTCGCCTCAGAGGACGAGCCATCTGGTCTCCACGGAGGACAGACGGCTGCGACGGCTCGTCCTCTGAGCCGCTCGTCGCTCCGCTCCTCGCACCGTAACGCTTCGAGAGCGAGCACCTATCGGTGCTCGCTCTCTTTCGCCCAGTCGACTCCCGGGGCGGGCTGACCTGCACGCCACCGCCACCGCCGCCGGGCCGTCGCCGCGCCAGGCCGCCGTCGCCTGCGCCGTCGCCGCCCTCGCGATCGTGGTCGGCGCCGTCGCCGTCGTCGGCGTGATCCTCGTGCGCGCCGTCGTGCTCGACGAGGCGACGTACACGACCGCGCTCGCCGGCGCCGACGCCTACGACCGGGTGTATACCGAGGTGCTCGCCGACCCGGAGGTCGCCGAGCTCAAGGAGGCCCTGCTCGGAGGGCTCGGCGTGCCGGCGCCGCTCACCGTGCAGGCCCGGGCGCTCGGGGTCAACGTGACCCGGTGGGTCGTCCCACCGTCGACCCTGCGGGCGCTGACCGAACCGGTCATCCGTGGTGCGCTCGCCTACATCCGGGGCGACACGCCGCGCCTCGACGCCACGGTGGTGGTCGGACGCATCGCCGACCGGGTCCCGACCACCACCATCCGTGAGGTGCGGGCGCGGCTGGCGTCGGCAGCCGACCGTACGGTCGACTCGACCGACGAGTTCGCAGCCGCGATGCAGCAGGTCGCCGATCAGCTCGTTGCCGGGCAGGTGCCGTCGTCGATCCCCAAGGTCGGCGGGACCGCGTTCGACCCGACGGCTGTCGCCGATGCCATCCTCGACGCCGTCGGCGACCGCGCCGACGAGCAGCTTCGGGCGACGGTGACCGCCACCGTGCTCGCCGGCGACCAGCGCGACGCGGTCATCACCGCTGCCGCCGTGCTCGTCGGCGACCACGCCGCGGCCGCTGCGGCGACGCTCGCAGCGGAGCCGACCGTCGACGTCGCCGCGCTCGTCGCCAGGCACGCCGAACAACCGGTAGGCCGGATCGTGGCGAGGTTCGACACGCTGCGCGACGTCGCCCGTTGGTTCAGTGCGTGGACCGTGCTGGCCGGCGCCGCGCTCGCCCTCGCCGGTGCCGCCGCGATCCTGTGGGTGCAGCGCCGCTCGCGGCGTGCGGCGGCGTGGTGGATCGGCGGCGCGTTGGTGGCATCCGGGGTGGTGGTGATCGTGGCATGGCTGATCGTGCGGGCCGCCGTAGCCCCGCCGCTCGCGCCGGCGACGACCAGCGATGCCACTGGCTGGCGGCTGCCGTCGTCGGTGGCCACGTTGCTGAGCGACGTCGTCGGCCGCGTCGGCGCCCGCCTCGGCGCCGTGGCGTGGCGGTGCGCGATCGTGCTCGTGCTCGCCGGCACAGCCATCGTCGCCGGCGCCGCCGTCGGTCGGCTGCTTGGTGCGTCCCGGCAGGCGATGACGCGGCGCCGGGTCGCCCTGGTCGGCATCGGCGTCGTCGTGCTCGTCCTGTTCAGCGTCGTCATGTCGACGCGGCCGACGGACGAGCGGGCGTGCGACGGCCACGTCGAGCTGTGCGCCCGCCGCTACGACGAGGTGACGACGGCGGCGACGCACAACTCGATGTCGTCCCCCGATGTCGTGCCGGTCTGGCCGGAGCACGACGGCGGGCTCACCGACCAGCTCGACGCTGGCGTGCGCACGCTGCTCATCGACACCCACCATTGGCCTCCGGTGCAATCGGCGGCCCAGCTCGCCGCCGCCGTCGATGACGACGGCAGGACGCTCCCGCCAGCCCTCGCCGGTGCCCTCTTCGAGCTGCGGGCCGACCTCCGCGCCGGCCGGCCCGGCGCGTTCCTCTGCCACAACCACTGCATCTTCGGGGCCCAGCCGCTCGGTGATGGCCTCGGCGAGATCCACGACTTCCTCGTGGCCAACCCGGACGAGGTCGTGACGCTGATCATCCAGGATCAGATCCCGGCCGCCGAGACCGCCGCCGCGTTCGAGGCTGCCGACTTGACCCGGTTCGTCTATCACCACCGCCAAGGGAGGCGCTGGCCGACGCTCGGCGAGATGATCGACGACGGGGAGCGGCTCGTGGTGTTCGCCGAGCACGAGGGGCCGCCACCAGACTGGTACGCCAACGCCTTCGAGCAGATGCAGGAGACGCCGTTCCTGTTCCTCTCGCCGGAAGCCTTCTCCTGCGTCGAGAACCGCGGCGACCCCACGACGTCGCTCTTCCTCATGAACCACTGGGTCCAGCGGGTCGCCCCGGACCGCGCCGACTCAGTGCGGGTCAACCGCCTCGACGTGCTCGTCGATCGGGCCCGCGAGTGCGAGCGCGAGCGGGGGCGGCGGCCGAACTACCTCGCCGTGAACTTCTACGACATCGGCGACGTGGTCGAGGCCGCCGACGTGCTGAACGGCTTCGAACGATGAGGTCCGGGCCCATCCGAGTGTTTCGCCCCGTCGGAGTGTTTCGTCCCGGGGGAATCGCGACGTGACACTCGGATGTGGCCCGGCGGACGACGGGCGGGCAGGATCGTGGCCATGGAGCCGTCTTCCGAGCGCGGACTGACCCGCAACATCGTCATCGGTGCGGTCATCGGTGCCGTCGCCGGGCTCCTCGTCGGGCTGATCATCCGGGCGATCGCCGGCTCCGGGTCGTATCTGATCTACGAGGTCGTCGCCGGACTCACCGGCCTCGTGTTCGGCCTGCTCGTCGGCGCCTTCTACGGCGGCGCGCTCTCGCTCCGCCGCCGCCAGTCGCGCTAGAACCCCCAGATCAGCGGAATGTTGGTACTGGGTGCCGAGCGTGCGGGCGTGGGCACTCAGGTCCGACGGCAGCGACCGCGGTGTGCGGTTCGGCAGCAACCTCGTGCCGAACAGCACGGTGATCACGACGGTCCCGATCAGCAGTGGCACGCCGACGATGGCGAACTCGAAGAAGCTGGACCGGCCGACGCCGGCTTCGGCGGCGGCGTCCGACACGAGCACGTTGACCGGGGCGCCGGTGAGGGCGAGCATCGACCCGGCGTGGGCGGCGAAGGCCGGCGGCATCATCAGCTGCGACGTCGGCTGACCCTGGCGCAGAGCGAGCACGACGACCATCGGCAACAGCGCGGCGACGGCGCCGTTGACGCTGATCACCGCCGTCAGCAGGGCCGACAGGAGCATCGTCGCCACCAGCAGCCGGCGCGGATCGCCGCCGGCGACGGCGGTCAACCACTCGCCTGCCCAGGTGGTCACACCGGTCGCGTCGAGCGCCGCACTGACGACGAACAGCGAGGCGATGAACACCACCGTCGGATCGCCGAAGCCGGCGACGGCCTGACTCAGGTCGAGGACGCCAGTCGCTGCCAGCGTCAGCGATGCGCCGATCGCCACCACCTCCACCGGCAGGCGGTTCCAGACGAACAGCACCATCGCGCCGCCGAGCACCGACAGCACGATGGCGACGTCAGACATCCCGGCCGAACCTACGGGTGGGGGCCGGCGCGGGGCGAAGACCCGAATCGGGTGTTTCGGACGTCGTCCCTGGTTGTTACGACGATCCCATGCAACGCGCGATCATCATCGGCGACGGCTTCGACCCCGTCCCGTCGGTCCGTGCCGCCGTGACGGTGGCGGCCGCCGCCGACCCGCCGGCAGGAGTTCCGGTCGGCTACGTGATGGTGGTTGGCGAGGAGGCGCCGGCCGGGCTCGGTGTGAAGGCCGAGGCGCTCGCCGCTGCCGGGTTCACCGCCCGCCCGGGTACCACGCTCACGATCCCGTCCGGCGACGGGGTGGCCGTCGCCGTCGGCGGCGCCGCCACCCCGCTGACCCCGGCCGGGGTGAGAGACGCCGCCGCCGCCTTCGCCAACGCCACGGCCAGCCACGGCGCGGTCGCCTTCGTGCTGCCGGCCGGCGTCGACGCCGTCGAGGCGGCGTGCGCCGCGGTCGAGGGGATCATCCTCGCCCGCTACCGGTGGGAGGTCCTCAAGTCGAAGTCCGCCACGACCACGCTCACCGCGATCACGATCGTGTCGAGCGATCCCGGCGCCGAGTCCGGCGCGGCGCGGGGCGTCACCTTCGCCGCCGCGACAGCACTCGCCCGCGACCTCGCCAACACGCCA
Source organism: uncultured Acidimicrobiia bacterium (assembly GCA_963841465.1). Lineage (GTDB taxonomy): Bacteria > Actinomycetota > Acidimicrobiia > Acidimicrobiales > Ilumatobacteraceae > JALZMG01. The sequence continues at coordinate 779,285 of CAWJCQ010000004.1, forward strand.
CCCGCTCATCTACCGGCGACGCGCATGGCCGATGTCGCTCTCGAGCTCGGCCCGGCCGCCGGCCTCGAGGTCGAGGTCTTCGACCGCGACCAGCTGATCGCGATGGGGTGTGGCGGCATCATCGCCGTCAACGGCGGCAGCGACGAGCCGCCGCGCGGCATCAAGCTCACGTACCGCCCGGACTCGCCGACCGGGCACCTCGCGCTCGTCGGCAAGGGGATCATGTACGACTCCGGCGGGATCAGCCTCAAGCCGGGCGACGCCGTCCACGCGACGATGAAGAACGACATGTCGGGTGCCGCCGCGGTGCTCGCCGCGATGCTCCACCTCCACGACGCCGGGTGCCCGGCCACGGTCACCGGCTACTTGATGTGCACCGACAACATGCCGTCAGGCACGGCGGCCAAGCTCGGCGACGTCATGACGGTCCGTGGCGGCACGACCGTCGAGATCATCAACACCGACGCCGAGGGTCGACTCGTGATGGCCGACGCGCTGGTGATGGCGGCCGAGGAGCAACCCGACGCGATCGTCGACATCGCCACGCTCACCGGTGCCTGCATGCGGGCGCTCGGCGAGCAGGTCGCCGGCGTGATGGGCAACAACGCCGCCTTGATCGACCAGATCCACGCCGCCGGGGAGGCCACGGACGAACCGGTGTGGGAGCTGCCGCTCGAGCGCCGCTACCGGGGCCAGCTCGACTCCGACGTCGCCGACCTGAAGAACCTCGGCGGGGCCAACGCCGGCGCCATCACCGCCGCGTTGTTCCTCGCGGAGTTCGTCGCCGGCCGCCCGTGGGCGCATGTCGACATCGCCGGCACCGCCCAGTCCGATTCGTCGGCGCCGTGGCGGCCGCAAGGATGCACCGGCTTCGGCGCCCGCCTGCTGCTGCAGTTGGCCAGCGAGTTCACTGCGCCATGACCGACCCCTCGGCGCCCGCCAAACCCCGGCCGATCTGGGCGGGCAGCGTGCCATCGCGCGATCTGGGCGGGCAGCGTGACAACTGTTGTCACGCTGCCCACCCAGAACCGTATCGACCGGCGGAGACGACGCCATGAGTGACGCCGCGGCAGTCACCGCGGACGAAGTGCCGGAGCCACCGGAAGCTGCGGAACCGACGAAGAGTGGGTTCCTCGGTGCGATCGAGCGGATCGGGGACAAGGTCCCGCACCCGGCGATCATCTTCCTCGCCCTGTGCGCGATCGTCATCGTGCTCTCCCACATCCTGTACCTGTTCGACGTGTCGGCCACCCAGGAGATCGCCGAGCCGGTGCCGGTCGAGGCCGAGGTCAGCCACCCCAACGGCTCGGTCGACTCGCAGTTGATCCCCACCGAGGGCGAGGAGACGGCGGCCCATTACAAGGACGACTACGAGATCCGCACCGAGACGATCCCGATCAAGAGCCTGCTGTCGAGCGACGGCGTGCGCTTCTTGTTCACCACCCCGGTGTCCAACTTCAACAACTTCGGGGTCGTCGGCGTGATCCTCGTGGCGATGGCCGGGGTCGGCGTCGCCGAGCAGTCCGGGCTGATCGCCGCCCTCATCCGCAAGCTCGTCGCCAAGGCGCCGGCCTGGTCGATCACCTACATCCTGGTGCTCGCCGGCCTGCTGTCGAGCGTCGCGTCCGACGCCGGTTACCTCGTCCTGATCCCACTCGGCGCCGCCGCCTTCTACAGCCTCGGCCGGCACCCGCTGGCCGGCATCGCCGCGGCCTACGCCGGGGTCAGCGCCGGCTTCGGCGTCAACCTCCTGATCACCCCGTTCGACGGCGTCCTCGCCGAGGTGACGACGGAGGCCGCCCGCCTGGTCGACCCCGACGTCTCTGTGGGCATCACCGACAACTACTACTTCGGCGCGGTCTCGACGATCTTCCTCACCGTCGTGATCACCTTCGTCATCCATCGCCTCGTCGAGCCGCGTCTCGGGACCTTCTCGGGCACCGTCGAGGCCACGGAGGCGCAGGAGGAGCACGAGCCCGAGCGAGACGCGCGCGGGATGCGCTTCGCCGGCTGGGCGATGCTCGCCGTCGTGGTCGGCGCCGCGCTCCTCGTCGCCATCCCCGGCGCCCCGCTGCGCAACCCGGAGACCGGATCGATCATCGTCGACTCGCCGTTCATGAACAGCCTGATCGTGATCGTGACGCTCGTGTTCCTCGCCGGCGGCATCGCCTTCGGGATCGGGGCCAACACGCTCCGCGGCAGCACGGAGATCATCGGCGCCATCGTCAAGACGTTCGCCGGGCTGGCCGGTCTGATCTTCCTGCTGCTGATCATCGCCCAGTTCATCGCCTACTTCAACTACAGCAACATGGCGACGGTGCTGGCCTCCGGTCTGGCCGACGTGCTGAAGCGGGCCGACATCGGGGCGCTGTGGCTGCTCTTGCTGTTCATCGTCGTGACCTACTTCCTGAACGTCCTGATCCCCGGGATCCTCCCGAAGTGGGCGATCTTCGCCCCGGTGTTCGTGCCGCTGATGCTGCAGCTGGGGGTCGCCCCGCAGACCGTGCTCGCCGCCTATCGCATCGGTGATTCGCCGACCAACGTGATCACGCCGTTGATGGTGTACCTCCCGTTCATCGTCGTGCTCTGCCAGCGCTACAAGAAGGACTCCGGCGTCGGGACCGTGGTGTCGCTGATGATCCCGATCACGGCGGTCGTCGCCGTGACGTGGCTCGTGTTCTTCGCCGTCTGGTACGTGCTGGGCATCCCCCTCGGTCCCGGCGCGCCTGTGAAACTCTGACGGGCGGTGGCCGACACCGCAGCGGACCCGGGGGCGGTCGCCACCGTCGCGACACCGTGGCGGCGCCGGCTGCGCATCTTCGCCGCGCCGACGGACCAGCCGAGAGCCCGCCGCGCGAGCGATGTCACGCTGCTGCTGACAACGAGCTTCGCCCTCGCCGCGATGAGCGCCGCGGCGTCCCCGACGCCGGGGTTCGTCAAGGCGATCCAACGCCTCGCCGCCGAAGTCCCCCACTTCCTCGACGCGGTGTGGCAGTTCACGATCGATGCCACGGCCGTGCTCGCCGTCGGCCTGCTGGTGGCGGCGATCATCGGCCGGCGCGCCACGCTCGCCCGCGACCTGCTGGCGGCGGCGGTGGTGACGTTCGCCGTGTGGGCGCTGATCGGGCGCGTCGTCACCGATTCGTGGCCGGACGTGTGGGCCGCGATCCGTGCCAGCGCGCCGCCGCCTTGGTACCCGTCGCCCCGGGTCGCCCTGCCCGCGGCCGTCGTGATCACGGCCTCGCCCCACATCGTGCGGCCGCTGCGCTTCATCGGCCGCTGGTCGGTCGGCCTGACGATGGTCGCGGTCATCGTGCTCGGTGCGGCCTCGGCACTTGGCGCGATCTCCGGCCTCCTGCTCGCCGTCGCCGCCGGCGCCGCCGTGCACCTCGCCTTCGGCTCCAGCGCTGGGCGACCGAGCCTCGCCGATGTCGGCAGCGCGCTCACCCAGCTGGGCATCGAACCCGCCGATCTCGCCGTCGCCGACCGCCAGCCAGCCGGCCTGTTCCTCGTGCGCGGCCGCACCGCTGACGGGGTGGCGATCGACGTCAAGGTCTACGGCCGCGACGCCCACGACTCGGCGGTGCAGCAGACGCTGTGGCGCAAGATCTGGTACCGCAATCCGGGCGTCCCGCTGCGCGTAGGGCGCCTGCAGCAGGTCGAGCACGAGGCGTTCCTCACCCTGCTCGCCGGGCAGGCCAGTGTGCCCACCGACATGGTCGTCACTGCCGGCGCCACCCCCGATGACGACGCGCTCCTGGTCCTGCGACCCACCGGGCGGCCACTGGCGACCTCCGACGTCGGGGATGCCGCGCTCGTCGGAGAGCTGTGGGGCGTGGTGGCGACGCTCCACGCCGCCGGGATCTCCCACGGGTGCATCGACGTCGCCCACCTCCTCGTGACCGACGACCATCGCCTCGGCATCCGCGACTTCCGTGGCGCCTCGGCGGTGATCACGCCGGCCCAGCGCAGCGCCGACCTCGTCCAGGCCCTCGTCACCGGCGTGGCCCTTGTCGGGCCCGACGAGGCGGTGGCCGCGGCGCGCCGTCACCTCGACGCACCGCGGCTGAAAGCCCTGCTCCCCTACCTGCAGCCGGCCGTGCTGACCCCTCAACAGCGCGGCGACGTGAAGGCACTGGCGCTCGATCTGCCGTCGTTGCGCGCCGCCGTGGCCGCCTCGATCGGCGCCGAGGTGCCCAAGCTGCAGGAGCTGCGCCGGGTCACGCCGAGCATGATCGTGCGCGTCGTGCTCCCGGCGATCGCGGCGTTGTTCCTGCTGTCGATGCTGGCCGGCCTCGACGCCGGCGCGCTGCTCGACGCCGTGCGCGACGCGAGCTGGTGGCTGCTCGTCGTCGGCTTCCTCGTCGCCCAGCTGCCGCGGCTGAGCCAGGCCGTGTCGACGATGGGCTCGGCGCCGGTGCCGCTGCCGCTCGGTCCCGTCTACGCCCTGCAGCTGGCGGGCTCGTACATCAGCATCGCGATCCCCAGCATCGCCGCCCGCGTGGCCGTCAACATCCGCTTCTTCCAGCGCCACGGCATCCCCCCCGGAACAGCGGTCGCCGCCGGCGCCCTCGACGGCGTCGGCGGCTTCGTGTCCCAGCTGGTCATCCTCATCGTGCTGCTGGTGTTCACGCCGGCCTCGCTCGAGCTCGACCTTGGTCGCGCCGCCAGCGGTGCCGGACGGCTGCTGACGATCGTCGTCGTCGCCGTCGGCGTCGTCGCCGCCGTCGTTGCGCTCACGCCGAAGCTGCGGCGGTTCGTGGCGCGGTGGGTGCGCCGGCTGATCGCCGAGGCGGTGGCCGCGGTTCGCGGGCTGCGCTCGCCACGCCGGCTGGCGATGCTGTTCGGCGGCAACCTCGCCACCGAGCTGCTGTTCGCCGGCGCGCTCGGCGTGTTCGTCGCCGCCCTCGGCCATCCGATCGGGCTCGGCGCGCTGCTGTTGACCAACATCAGTGTGTCGCTGCTCTCGGGTCTGATCCCGGTGCCCGGTGGCGTCGGCGTCGTCGAGGGCGGGCTCACCCTCGGCCTCGTGCAAGCCGGCGTGCCCGAGGAGGTGGCCTTCGCCGCGGTCCTGCTGCACCGGATGGCGACCTTCTACCTGCCGCCGATCTGGGGCTACTTCGCGATGCGCTGGCTCGAGCGCAACGACCAGCTGTGAGCTCGACCCGGGCTGCTGTGTCACCGCACACGTCCCCGGGGACCTCTCCGGTGACACAGAGCCGGGCTCAGCCCTTCACGTAGGAGAGCTTCTCGGCGATGCGGTCACCCTCGACCCGGAACACGTCGACGCCGAGGACGTGGCCATCGGCCCAGCTGTAGCGCCACAACTGGACGACTCGATCACCGCAGGCGAAGGACGACTCGGTCTCGAACCGGCTCGCCACGTCGTCGAAGATTGGCTTCCACGCCGCCCGGATCTCGTCGCGCCCGACGTGGCGCGTGCCGTCAGGGGCGGGGCCGGTGGCGTCGAAGACGCAGTCGTCGGTGAGCATCGACACGGCGGCCTCGAGGTCATGGCGAGCCCACGCATCCCCGAAGGCGGCCACGACCTCGGCCGCATCCGCGACGCTCACGGCCGTCCGGCTCCCGGCCCGATGCGGGCGCCCTGTGCCCGCCCGTTCGGGAACGCCCTCGTCTCGTCTGGTGCGACGAATCTGCGGTGCTCGGTCTCCATCGATCCCTCTTTGCCCGTGGCCAGGTGGTGGTCTGACCTACCAGTAAGTCAGTCTGACTGACTGGTCAGCACTCGCACCCATGCCAACGTCACGCCGCCCCGGCCGTGGCGGGACCGCGGATCAGGTCCTCGACATTCGCCGAGCGGCTTGGTCCACGAGCGCGGGTACAACGGCTTCAGCTACGCCGTCGCGGCATCGGAGCTCGGGATCACCAAGGCCGCCCTCCACTACCACTTCGCCGGCAAGGCCGAGCTGGGCACGGCGCCGATCGAGCGGTACACCAGCCGCTCCGCCGATGCCCTGGCGGCGATCGACGCGTCCGGCACCGACGCCACAGCGAAGCTCGCCGCCGAGTACCACACCCTCCCGGAGCGGATGCGCGAGGCCGTGACGAGATTCTTCGACGACAACGAGCGGTGGCTCGCCGGCGTGATCGAATCGGGGCGCGAGGCCGGCGAGCTCGGCGTCACGGACCTGCCCGCGACGCCGCCCGCCTCCTCGTCGGCGGCCTCGAAGGGGCGATGCTCGTCGCCCGCCTGCGCGACGATCCGGCCCGCTTCGCGGCGAGCGCCGACCAGCTCCTCGCGGCGATGGCGTGACAGCACGTACGGCGAGTTCACCCGAGCCGGGCGTGGTCGCCGGCACCGCCGAGTCGTACAACGGTCGGCGAGGAGGAGATGTGGCCTTCGACATCGTGGTCGCCGGAACGTCGGCGACCACGCTGCGCCAGCGCCTGGTCGGGCTGGTCGGTGACGACGACGTCGACGAGCGCGGCGGCGTGATCGTCGTCACCGCCACGGATCAGGCTGCGATGATCGGAATCCTCCACCACCTCGACGACCTCGGGCTCGACATCGACCGCATCGAGCGCACGTGAGGACGCGTCAGAGCAGCCCGGCGCGGCGGCTGGCCTCCACGGCCTCGGCGCGGGTCGTGGCGTCGAGCTTGCGGTAGAGTGCCTTGAGGTTCGACTTGACCGTGTTCACGGAGAGGAACAGCCGGTCGCCGATCTCGGCGTAGGAGAGGTGCGTCGGCAGCAGCTCGACGAGGGTCAGCTCCCGGCTCGTCAGCCGCACGCCAACGGGCTGGTCGCGACGCACCGCCTCGACCGGCGCGAGGTAGGCCAACGTCCGGGCGAGCTGGGGGTGGAGGTCGCCCAGCGAGATCGCCTGCAACTGCCGCTCGACACGCCGGCCGAACCCGAGGAACGGGAGCAGCCAGCCGCTCCTGCCGCAGTCGGCGACGAGCTGGACGAGCTCGTCGCATGGCGCGGCGCGATGATGGCGGGCGTTCAGCAGCAGCTCGGCCTGCAAGCGCTCGAGCACCGGCCACCCGGCGCACTCGCCGAGTAGGGCGTCGACCTCACGGTCGCTCACCCGCTGGAGGCGGGCGCGCAGGATCTGGGTGCGCGGGCCTGGCTCGAGGGCGACGAGCAGACGCTCGGCGTCTGCGGCCCGGCCGCTCGCCGCCAGCGCCTCGACCTCGACGGCGAGCAACCGGTCGGCGTAGACGCGACAGGCGTCGAACCCGACGCCGGCGCGCACGTCGTCGACGATCTGCATGGTGCGCTGCGGATCGCCGCAGACGAGGGCGACGCGGGCGGCCAGGTAGCCCGCCTGGAGCTGGTTCCACGCGTTGCCGAGCTTGTCGGCGTCGACACTCGCCTGCTCGGCGAGGCGCGCCGCCTCGGCGACGTGACCCGCGCTCAGCTTGCACCACCCGCCGGTGATCAGCGTGTCGAAGCCGAGGTGGTGGGCGCCGACGCGGTGCTCAGCCATCCATTGCAGCGCCCCGCCGGTCAGGTCGCACGCCACGTCGAGCCGCCCGAACATCCACTCGTACCACGCCCGCAGCGTGGGGACGGTCACCGCCGTCACGATCTCGGGTCCGTCGATCCGCTCGGCGGCGGCGATCCACTCGCCGGCCTCGTCTATCCGGCGGGCCGCCAGCATCACCCGGGCGGCGAGGATCGGGAAGCGCCGCTCGAACGCGTTCGTGCTCGCCGTCGCCTCGCCGAGCCGCCGGTGCACGGCGATGCCGTTGAGCGCCGTGTCGAGGTCGGCGTCGAGGAGGGCGACCGCGCAGCGCAGGCCGTGCAACCGCAACGCCAGGTCATCGCCCTCCCTCACCGCCTGTTCCGCGAGCAGCTCGTCGGCTCGGTCGCACCACCGCCGAGCCGCCAGGGTGCCGTCCGCGTAGAAGGCGACGACCGCGAGGTCGAGGGCGAGGCGCGGGTTGGTCACGAGGGACTGAGTCGGGAGCTGACGGGCGAACCGGCGCAGTGCGTCGAGCTCGCCACGATCGACGAGCTCGAAGGCCGGCCCGACCAGCACGTCGTACGCCGCGCCCGTCTCGCCGATGACGGAGAGGTGGTGGTACGCCGACATCAGGTCGCCGCGTTCGCGCCACAGCATCGCCGCCCGCCGGTGCAGCTCGACGCGGCGAAGCGGGTCGCGCCAGGCGAGCTCCATCTCCATCAGCTCTCGGAAGAGGTCGTGGAATCGCATCGCACCGGTGCGCGGATCGACAACTGTCAGGAACATCCCGCGGCCGAGCAACTCGCGAACCGCCAGGGTGGCGTCGGAACCGACCAGCTCGCGGCACAGGCCGGGGTCGAACCATTCGAGCACCGAGAGCGTCAACGCGACGTTGCGCTCCGCCTCGCTCATCGCCTCGAGTACCTCGCCGACGAGGTAGTTGGCGAGCAGCCGATCGTTCCCTGCGAGCAGTTCGTCGAAGCCCTCGGGTCGAGGCGACCCCGACGGCCGCGCCAGCAGCGCCATGTGCAGGGCGATCGGCCAACCGCCGACCCGGTGGTTGATCGCCACGGCGTCGGCCGAATCCCGGAAGGCCGTGTCGGCCGCCGCGGCGACGGCCACCGCTTCGTCATCGGCCAATCGCAGGTCGTCCCCGCGCACCTCGGCCAGCCACCCGCGCGCTCGCCACCGAGCGAGGGGCAGTGGAGGATCGGTTCGGGTCGTGGCGACCACCCGCAGCGTCTCGCCGGCGCGCTCGACCAGCAGTGCGAGCCCGGCGAGGATCGAGCGGTCGAGCGGGTCCGGCAGCCCGTCGAGGACGAGCACCACCGGCCGGTCGGCCTCGCCGAGCAGGGCGATGAGCGCGGCGAGGAACAGCGGGGCGTTGACCCCGCGCTCCCGCAGCAGCATCGCCGGCTCCTGGTCGATCCCGGGGACGGCGCTGCCGATCGCGTACAGGACGTGCGTCCAGAACGTCAGCGGCTCGTGATCGAGCAGGTCGAGCGACAGCCACGCGACTGGCGCCTCGAGCGTGTCGATCAACTGCCGCACCAACGCCGTCTTGCCGTACCCCGGCATCGCTGACACCAGGGTGAACCGCTGGGCCATCGACAGCCGGGCGAGGATCCGCTCGCGCATGATCAAGCCATCAGGGAACGACGGCGGAACGACCTTCGTACGGACGACGTGCCGGTACGGCGGGCGGTCCATCGGCCGCGACGGTAGTTGGGCGCGATGAGGGACCCCTGTCCCACGAGGACGGACGGCGTCAGCCCTCAGCTGGCGATCGCGTCCAACGCTTCACCATCGAGGGCGGTGTCGGGCACCGATGCGGGGCCAAGCGGGCCGGCGTCGACGTGGCTTCTGCTTGGTGACGAAGGCGTGGCGGGCGGCGGCGAAGCCGCGACGATCGTCGAAGATGTCCCGACTCATCTCCGCCAGCTCCTCGACGCGGTAAGCCTCGAGCGGCTTGGGGCGCTCGTCGTCGGCCCGAGCGGCGCGCTTGCGATCGAGTCGTCGCTCGTAGTCGTCGCTGCGGGCGAGCTGCTCGGCGCGCGCGAGCGCAGCACGGTCGAACGGTGACGGCGCGCCGGCGATCACGTCGTCGAGCAGCCCGATGCGCGCCGCCTGCCGGGCCCCGATCGGCAGGCACGCCTCGGTGAGCGCCACCGCTGCGGCCGCGCTCGCGCAGGAACGGGCACACGATCAGATCGGGCTGGAAGAGCTCGACGGCGGTGATCATAGCCTCCTCGCTCGAGGCGAGCTCGACGGTCACGTCGTGTCCACGACCGCGGAGCTCGAGCCACGACGGCTGGCTGAGCCCGGTTGAACGACGAGCAGAGCAGGAGGATCCGCATGCGGTGACTACGTCACGCCGGTGGGCCGGTTCGGACGGCGACGGCGGTCAGGCGACGTGGCGGCGCGCCCAGTCCGGCCAGCCCCCGCCGAGCTGCGGCGCGTCGAGGAGGCGGCCGGCGAGGGTGTGGTCGTCGTGGTAGGCGCGGGCGACGAGCGAGACGGTGACGCCGTGGTCGGGCCGGTCGGCGACGATGATCGGGTCCCCGGCGGCGAGGTCACCATGCTCGATGATGCGCAGGTAGGCGCCGGGTCGGCCGGCCTTGGCGAAGCGCTGCGGGAAGCGCGGGTCGCCCATGCGGATGCCGAGCTTGTAGCACGGGACCCGCGGCGCGGTCACCTCGAACGTGACGCTGCCGACGCGCCAGCGCTCGCCGATCACGGCGCCGTTGACGTCGACGCCGACCGTGGTGAGGTTCTCGCCCATCGAGCCCGGGGGGAGGGCTCGATCGAGCGCTGCCGCCCACCACGCGAGGTCCTCGGTGGCGTAGGCGTAGACCGCCCGATCCGGCCCGCCGTGCACGCTGCGGTCGGCCTGGTCGTCACCGACGAGGTTGACTCCCGCGGTGGCGACGCGGCCGTCGAGCGGTCGCTTGCCGATCGCCGTGGTGACGGTGCGGCCGTGGTGCTCGAACGCCTCGACCACGCCGACGTTCACCGACACGACCTGCGGCTGCGGTGTCATGGCGCCATCGTCCCATCTGCGGCCCAGACGTTACGGGCACGCCCGCCTTGGCCGGTCCCCACGTTCTGTCCGCGGATCTCGGCCGGTTCGAGCCCGATCCGAAGGACAGAACGGGGTTTCGGGCTCACCTGAGCGCTTTGCGCACCTGCCTCGAGGCGGCGCTGGCCATCCCCGCGGCGACGTCGAGCGGTGCGACAAGCGCTTGAGTGACCAGGTTCCCCGGGGGCTCGTCCGGCAACCGGGGATGGGGGTGGGCCGGGGCCGTCTTCTTGGCCGCCGCCAGGTCGTCACCCAGCTCGGCCAGCGCGGTCCGCCCGAGCGCTTTGCGCACCTTTGGGAACAGCTCCTGCTCCTCTTCCTTGACGTGGTGGCGCACGCTCTCGATGAGGACGGTGACCTTCGCCGTGAACCGTTCGTCCTCGGCCGGGAGGTCCTCGAGCTCCGACAGCGTCCACTTCACGATGTGGTGCTCCTCCAGCGACTCTAAAACCACATCCTCGGTCGACGGGACGTCAGCACGGACCCGCGGGTAGAAGATGACCTCCTCGATCGCGGCGTGGCGCGAGAGGGCAGCGATGATCTTGTCGACCACCGACCGGCGCCGCTTGTGGGCGCCGGCGCCAAGACCTTCGAAGGTCTTGAACAGCTGCTCGACGTCGCGGTGATCCTGCGTCAGCAGCTGGATCGCGTCGGACCCTGCCGACTTGGGCCGTCGCCGACTGGTGGAGGTTGAAGCCATGGGCCACACCCTTCCCATTCGACGCTGGTCGCAGACCCGCCCTTTGGGTCGCCCACCCGCCCGAGCGTCGGAAGGGGTCGCGCACGGGGTTATCGCGGTATCTCGCGGGGTTTCCCTGATTTGGGGTTGTTTCCTGCGCCGTAACGTGCCAATCCCAAGACCGGGCACACGTGCGGGGAGCGGCTCCGCCGTGGAGAGGGAGCTGCCGGGCTCAAGAGGTGCGGCGAGGGTGGAATCGACCACTGCGGTTCTGGAGGCGATGCGGAATGTTGCGAGCGTGGTGTCGCCGACGTCGGCCCGACTGGCCGAGCGCGATCACGAGCTGGGCGCCGGACTCTTCGCCATCGAGGTCGCTGCTGCCGGGTTGAGCCGGCACCGCGACCGCCTGACCTCCGGTCGGGTCGACGACCTGATCGATGGGATGATCGCGGAGATCCGCCGGGTGCGGACGCTCCTGCACGGCGGAGGCGTTCCGCCGGCCTGCTTCGATCTCGCCGACGCCATCGGTCCGGTGATCGTCTGTGCTCGAGCGTCCGGGATGGCCATCCGCTCGTCGGTGCCGATGGGCATCCACGTCGAGGGTCGGGCGGACAAGACCGCCCAGATCATGGTGGCCCTGCTCGACAATGTCCGCCGGCACGCTCTGTCGTCGCCGGTGGACGTGCGTGTCGCACTGCGCGACGGAGCAGTGGCGCTGAGCGTCGAGGATCGCGGACCCGGGATCGATGCCGCGTCGCGCGAGCGCCTGTTCGAGCGCGGGGTCCACCGTCCTGAGAGCGCTGGCTCCGGGTTCGGGCTCTACGTCGCCCGGCAGCTGATGGAAAGCCAGCGCGGGACGATCGACGTCCGCACCGCTCCGGGCGCCGGCGCCGAGTTCGTGCTCGAGTTCCGGAGGGCGTGACGGTCATGCCCAAGCGAGTGCTCATCGTCGACGACCACGCCTTGGTGGCGCTCAGCCTCCAGATGGCGCTGTCGGCACAGGGCTGGGACGTCGAGACCACGAACGGCCCCACCGCGGCGGACATCGTCGAACACGCCCGTCGGTTCGGACCGCGCAACGTGCTGCTCGACATCCGCCTCGGCGGGCGCGTCGGCAGCGGCATCGACCTGATCGCCCCGCTGCGCGCGATGGGTGCCGAGGTGGTGATGCTCACCGCCGAGACCGACCCGATCGTGCTCGCGTCGTGCCTCGAGGCCGGCGCTGCTGGCTGGATCGGCAAGCAGGCCTCGCTCGACGAGGTGGATGCCGCGCTCGACGACCTTCTCGCCGGCATCCCGCTGATCGGGCGTGCCGTTCGGGAGGCCGTGCTCAAGGACCTGCGCACCCACCGCGCCACCCAGCGGAGCGCCTTCTCGACGTTCGAGCAACTGACCCTGCGCGAGCGTGAAGTCCTCGCCGCGCTGGTCGACGGCCACTGCGCCGAGGAGATCGCCGAGACCCGCTACGTGTCGCTGACCACCGTGCGCTCGCAGATCCGCGCCGTGCTGCGCAAGCTCGGCGTGCGCTCGCAGCTCGCCGCGGTGGCTCGGGCGAACCGGGCCGGCTGGACGCTCGACGCCGGCGATCTCGTCGTCGCCTGACACCGACTCACCGGAAACCCAGCTCCGCATCACCGAAGCGCCGGACCGGGACCGGCAACGCCCGTGCGCTGCCGATGCCGTCAGGAGAGGGCGTGGAAGACGTTGATCAGCGCCGGGACCAGCGTGATGATCAGGAACACCGGCAGGAAGCAGACGACGATCGGGAAGATCATCTTGACCGTCAGCTTGGCCGCTTTCTCCTCGGTGCGCTGCTTGCGCTTGAGGCGCATCTCGGCGGACTGGATGCGCAGCGTCTCGGCCATCGGGACACCGTGCTTCTGCGCCTGCGTCAGCGCGCTGACCAGTTGGCGGATCTCGACGATCTGCGCCCGGTCGGCCAGCGTGCGCAGCGCCTGGGCCCGAGGCACGCCGGCCTGGATGTCGCTGATCGTGTGGCGCAGCTCGTCCGTCAGCGGTCCCTCGGTGGTCGTCGCCACCCGGTTGAGCGCGGCGTCGAAGCCCAGGCCGGCCTCCACGCAGATCGTCAGCTGGTCGATGGTGTCGGCGGCGGCGGCCTGCATCGCGGTCTGGCGCTTGTCGCGCATGCTCATGACCCAGTAGTCGGGCAGGAAGAAGAGCAGCCCGGCCACGATCGGGATGAGCAGCACGTGGCCGGCCAGCAGCATCGCAAGCGCCGCCAGCCCGGCGAGCGCGACCTTGATCCCGACGATGCGGGCGAGGTCGAGTCCGTAGGGATGTCCGGCCTGCACCAGCTTGACCTCGAGCCCATCGGCGAGGGGCTTGGGCAGCAGGCTGCGCGCCCGCCCGCCGACGTGGCCGATGACGGAGGCCCTGTGACCCGGTGCCGAAGCTGCGTGCGGCAACCCGGCGAAGAGGTTGGCGCGGGCCGCTGACGGCCGCGCCGCCAGACCCCACCAGAGCACGCCGAGCGCGCCGACAAGCGCAACTGCGCCGAGGATGACTGTCAAGTTCATCGTTCCTGTCCCGTGGTCAGTGCCTTCACAAGGCGATCGATGTGACGATCCGGCGCACCCAGAGGCTGCCGAGGAGGAGGAAGATCCCGGCGCCCACGAGCGCGACGAGCCCGACGCCGTGCAGCAGGAGGGCGAAGTTGTCCGGGTTCACGCGCCATTGCCACAGCGCGATCGCCACAGGCAGCGCCGTCAGCACGCGGGCCGACAGACGGCCCTCGGCAGTGAGGGTGCGGACGTGGCGGGCCATGCGCTGGCGCTCGCGGATGGTGGCGCACACCGTGCCGAGAATCTCAGAGAGGTTCCCGCCGGTGTCGCGGTTGATGTCGATCGCCCCGACCACCCACTCGAGATCGGTGCTCTCCATGCGCCGGGCGAGGGCGCGCATGGCGTCGGAGAGGTCGCGGCCGAGGCGCGACTCGACCAGGACGTGGGCGAACTCGCTGCGGGCGGGTTCCTCCGCCTCCTCGGCTACCGACTCCAGCGCCTGGGTCATGCCGTACCCGCTGCGCAGCGCGGTGGTGACCAGTTGCAGCACTTCGGGCAACTGATCGGCGAACGCCCCCTGCCGCTTGGCCTTCTTGCGGCGCACGACGAACCTGGCCGCGAGACCGACGATCGCCGCCACGAGGAAGGCGACGAGCGGTCCGCCGAGCAGCAGGCCGACCATGCCGGCCACGAGCGCGACTAGGGCCACCATCGCGACGAACTGGCCGGGCCGCATCGACATGTCGGCCACCGCGAGCGCCGTCGCCAGGTCGGCGCGCTTGCCGTGCCGCTCGAGGGCGTCCTCGACCGCCGACATCGTGCGCTTTCCCATGTCGGACAGGCTGCGCGGCTGTTGGATGCCGAGCCGGGCCTTGGAGACCCGCTGGCGCGGGAACAGCAGCAGGCCGGCGAGGAACAGGCCGGCGAACACGCCGACGCCACCGAGCCACAGTCGGGACGACGACGGTCGTGTGTCCGTGGCGGCCCGGTCTGTTCGGGGAGCCGGAGGACGTGAGTACACAGTGGTCGCCGGCGCCGTGGCAGGAGACGCGGTGGCGGGCGGCGCCGTCGGTGTGGTTGGCGCAGGCGTGGTCGGGGACGCCACGGTCGTTGGCGCGGCCGGTTCCACCGATTGCGCCAGGAGGTCGCCGACGCGGGCGAAGGCGGCCGTGACGCCGGCGATGTCGTCCGCCGACGTCACGGTCCCGAGCGCTTGGAGGCTCACCAGGTCGGTCTCGTCCGTGGTCAGGCTGATCGCCTCGACGTGCTCGCCCTGCACCGCGGCGACAGCCTGGTCCAAGGTGGCGGCACTGCCGTCGTCCTTGCCGTCCGACAGGAGCACGAGCACCTTCTGCTCGGCCTCTGGGGTGAACTGTTGGCTCGCCGCGACCACGGCGTCGTAGAGGGCGGTGTTGCCATCCGCCACGATGCCGCTGATCTCTTCGCTGAGCAGGGCGCGGTCGGTCGTCGGCGGCGTCAGCACGGTGACGTCGTCACCGAACGTCTCGACCCCGATCCGCACCTCCGCCGGCATCGCCGCGACGAACTCGTTGGCCGCCGCCTTGGCCGCGTCGATGGCGTGGCGCATGCTCCCCGACGTGTCGACGGCGAGCATCACCTCGAGCTTGTCCGCCGGCACCTGGGCGGAGGCGGGCGCGGCGAGCGCGGCCCCGCCGAGCGCCGGCAGAGCCATCGCGACGAGGAGCTGCAGGCGGCGCTTCATCGCTGCCACACGGCGGGCCCGCCGAACAGGCCGGCGGGGAGTGCGACGCCGCGCTCGGCGAGCTCGTCGACGAACTCGGGGCGGACACCGGTCGGCAGCAGGCGCATCGCTTTGTAGTCGAACTTGAAGATGTCCTGGAGGGTGATGATCTCGCCCTCCATGCCGACCACCTCGGTGATGTGGCTGACGCGGCGGGAACCGTCGCGGAAGCGCTCGACGTGGACGATGAGGTCGAGCGCCGACGAGATCTGCTCGCGGATCGCCCGCGTCGGCAGGTCGAAGCCGGCCATCAGCACCATCGTCTCCACTCGGGCGAGGGCGTCACGCGGCGCGTTGGCGTGGACCGTCGACAGGGAGCCGTCGTGGCCGGTGTTCATCGCCTGGAGCATGTCGAGCGCCTCGGCGCCGCGGACCTCGCCGACGATGATCCGGTCGGGGCGCATGCGCAGCGCGTTGCGGACGAGGTCACGGATGGTGATCTCGCCCTGGCCCTCGGTGTTCGACGGCCGCGCCTCCAGGCGGATGACGTGCGCCTGGCGCAGCTGCAGCTCGACGGCGTCCTCGATCGTGACGATGCGCTCGTCGCTCGGGACGAAGCTGGACAGCACGTTGAGCAGGGTCGTCTTGCCGGTCCCGGTCCCGCCGGAGACGAGGATGTTCATGCCGCCCTCGACGGTGGCGGCGAGCAGCGCGGCGACCTGGTCGGTGAACGTGCCCATCGCGATCAGGTCGTGGGTCTGGAAGGGGTCCTTGGCGAACTTGCGGATCGTGAGGATGGCGCCGTCGAGCGAGAGCGGCGGCACGATGACGTTGACCCGGGAACCGTCGCCGAGACGGGCATCGACCATCGGCGAGGCCTCGTCGACGCGCCGGCCCACGGACGACACGATGCGCTCGATGACTCGGCGGAGGTGCTCCTCGGAGATGAAGCGCGCCGTGGTCTCCTCGATCACGCCGTTGCGCTCGACGTAGATGTGGTCGCTGCCGTTGATCATGACCTCGTTCACCGTGACGTCGTTGAGGAACGGCTCGATCGGGCCGAGGCCCATCACGTCGCGGGCGATGTCGCGGACCAGCTGCTGGCGCTCCACCGGCGTCAGTGCCGTCTCGCTCGCCTCCATCAGGGCGCCGATCTCGGCGACCACCAGGGAGTGGAGCTGCTCTTCGTTGGTCGCCTCGAACAGGCGCGTGCCGAGCCGCTCGAACAGCGAGTCGTGGACCTTGGCCTTGAAGTCGGCGAGCCCGTCGAGCGTCGCCGGCTGGCTCGTCGTGGGCCGCCACTGGTTGGTGACCTCGCCGCGCTGCGCGGCTGCCTGCTGAGCCTTGTTGATCCGCTCGGTGAGGCTCATCTCCGCCAGCCCTTCCGCGGCTTCTCAACGTCCGCCGGGGCGTACCGCTGGGCCAGCTCCTGGAACTGCTTGGCCGCAGCCGACCTCGGCTCGCTCACAACCAGCGGGCTGCCCAGGTTGAGCGAAAGCGGGAGCTCGCGACTGACCGGGATCGAGCAGCCGATCTTCATGCCGAGGGCTTGCTCCGCGTCCGACGGGTCGAGCCCGACCTTGGCATCGGCGCGGTTGAGGACGAGGTGGCGCTCCGCCTTGATCGCCATTCGGTCGAGGGCGTCGAGCGCCTTGCGCAGGCTGCGGATGCTGGTGACGTCGAGGCTCGACACCAAGACGAGGTCCGTCGCGCACTCGATCGCTGCGAGCGTGCGCTCGTCGAGGCCCGCTGGGGTGTCCACCACGACGTAGTCGAAGTTCTGTGCCAGCAGCGGCAGCACGGTCGAGACGTGGGCGTGGCTGATCGCGTCGGCGTCCACAGGGTCGTTGGCGCCGGCGAGGACGTAGAGCCCGTGCTCGTAGGGCGTCAAGAACAACTTGACGGTGGTGGCGTCCATCTGGCTGGCGCGGGCGAGCTGCGCCAGCGTGCGCTCCGGCGACAGCGACAGCGCCGTGCCGAAGTCCCCGAACTGCACGTCGAGGTCGAGGGCGACGACACGGCCCGGGCTGCGCTGCGCCAGCGCCACGGCGAGGTTGGAGGAGATCGCGGTCTTGCCCGATCCGCCCTTCGGCGAGATCACCACGATGACTTTGCTCGTGCGCCGTTGCGGCGCCGAGCCGTTGGCCTTGACGACGATCCCCATGCCCTCGAGGGCCGATGACACGTCGGCGGCCAGTTCGGCGGGCATGTCGTGCCCGATGATCACGGTTGGCATCTGATCTGCTCCCATCACTTGGCGACCGAATAGACGTTGCCGAGCGTGACCAACCGCGTGCCGTCGTCAGAGACGGTGGCCGGATCGTCAGACAGCCAGACGTGGCCGTACTCGGCAGCGAAGACGAAGCGCTCCGACTGCTCGGGTGACAGGGCCAGCGTCACGATGTAGTCCGACCCGCTCACCTGCTGCACGGTTGGCGTCTTGTTGTCGTTGCTGTCGTCGGCGACGACCGGCTTATCGGTCGTCTGCACGTTGGTGACGAGGACGTGCTGGAACTCCAGGCGAGTGGTGTTGGGATCGTGCTTCGTCTCGTCGGACGTTGGCGCCGTGGTAGTGGACGTCGGCACCGTGTCAGTGGTGGCCGGCGCGCCGGCTGCGGGATCTGTCACCGCGGCGGGGCCAGCGCTCTTCCCGGCCTCCTCGTAGGTGAAGCCGTCGAAGGAGAGGTAGACGCCGACGAGGTCGCCCTTCTGGAGGGCCCCTCCGACGGCGCGCTCGGCGGTGAACACCTTGGCGATCTGGACCTTGTCCTTGACGTCGTCGGAGACGTGCTCCTTGGGCACGAGCCGGGCACGCACCAGCTGGTCGCCGGGCTGCAGGTCGGTGGACGCCACGTTGACGCCGACGTCGCGGAGGTCGGTGATGGCGCCTGGCTGCTTCAGCCTGGCCGGCACCTGCTCGACGGACACTGACGACTTGATCGTGTCGGCTTCGGCGCCCTTGGGCACGAGCTTGTCGACGACGTAGACGTCCACCGTGGCTTCCGCCGCGATCGCCTTGTCCTTCGCCGAATTCACGTAGCCCACGAGGGCCACTGTGCCAATGACTGCCAGGATCATCGCTGCGAGGATCCCGGCCGCCCGCCGTTTGTTCTTCATCGTTGAGGTTGTTCTTTCGTGTGATGGGTGGGTGCTACTTGGACAGGTAGACCTGGGTGGTGCCGAAATCGGTGCTCGGGCCCGGCGTGCCCTGTGACGTGACGAACCGGATGAAGTCGCCCTGGATGCAGTACTTGCCACGGGTCTGATCCGGGCACTTCTTGCCAAGCATCCCGTCGTAGCTGTTGCCGTTGAAGGAGTAGCCGGTGACGTGGAACATGGCGAACCCGAGGATCGGATATGGCCCGTGGCCGTTGCAGCCGGCGGCTTCGCAGGCCGCCGCGTCGTAGATCGGGATCAGCACGTCGTAGGGCAGAGGCGGTGCTGTCGGGTTGGTGATGCACGGGATCTGCTTCATGACGTCTCCACCGGGATCTCCCGGCACCGTGCCTGCCGCCGACACGGTGACGGCGCAGCTGCTGTTGACGAGCTGGCTGAACCCGCCGGGGAGCGACGAGCAGCCGCTCTGCGGCTTGGTGTCGTCCAGATAGAGGACGACGTCGGTCGTGCCGTCGAGCAGGGCCTGCGAGAACTCGCAGTTGGAGATCGTGATCGGCACGGTGGTGGCCGTCTTGAGGGTGCCCCACCGCACGGTGGCCGGACGCTCGACGTCGCCGGCGACGTTCGCGAACAGCCCGTCATTCACGAGCGTGGTGACAGTGACCGTGAGCTCGCCGCCGCTGCACGGAGATGCCGGCGTGACCGCGGCTGTCTGGCCGGTCCTCCGGTACGCCGAGTAGTCGGCGAGCAGGCTGCCGCTGCGGGCGCAGTCGGTGGCCATCGCCAGCGCCGTGGCGTCGGCGCTGTTCTGGGCGCGTCGGGCCTCGACGACGTAGCGCCCGACGTCGATCGCCAAGGCGGTGCCGATCAGGACGAACGTCATGGCGAGGACGAGAAAGATCGTGGCGACACCGTGGTCGTCACGCTGGAGCGTGGTCAGCCGCCGCATCGCATCGTCACCGTTTCCGTGGTGGTCGCCGGAAGGAAGTTCAACGGCATGAGGGGGATGCTGCGGAGCGTCACGGTCTTGGTCGCCGTCACCGTGACGGACTTGGTGGGGTCGGTCGGGCTGGGGCACGCGGTGCCGAGCACCACGGTCCCGGTGGGCAGCGGCTGGCGCAGCGCGGCGGCGCGCGCGCCGTCGCGGGCGAGCCCGGCGGTCTGGGTCTTGATGCTCATGAAGTTGCCGAGCACGACGGCCGCCATGATCAGCATGAGCACGAACGGCATGGCGATGACCAGCTCGAGGGCGACGACGCCACGGTCGTCGCGACGATGTCGGGATGAATGCCTCATGGGAATGACCGGCTCATGGGAAGACCGGAAAGGGGGGAGGTCGGGCCTCCCCCCTTTCGGATCAGATGCCGTCGACGACGTCCTGCAGCTTGGCGGACAGCGAGTCACCGAACAGGGTCCACAGTCCACCGAGCGCGATGACGAGCGCGGCGGCGACGATGACGTACTCGATGGCGACCACGCCATCGTCCTCGGTGGTCTCGACGACCTCCGGGGTGAACTTCTCCACGAGGTTCAGCATTGGATGTTGCTCCTTGATTGGTACCCCGATCCCCGCCGATCGGGGAGGGGCAACGGCGAAGGTACGAGCGAGGCCGGCGCACCGAATCACCAAGATTGAGGATTTGGTGAGAGCCGCCGCTTCGTAGCGTCGTCCCCATGCCTGTGCCGGCGATCGTCAAGAAGCACTCCCTCAACGCCGCGACCGCGGCCCTGTTCGGACTCGCCATCTGGCGCCTCGGCCTCAGCCCGGAGCTCCCCGCCGTGCTCGCGTTCATCTTCGGCGGCGTGCTGCTCGCCGTGATCGACTGGAGGGTGCACCGCCTGCCGACCCGCCTCGTCTACTACACGCTTGCGGGCGTCGCGACGGGCTTGGTCTTCGCCTCGCTCGTCGAGTGGGACTGGCGCCCGATCGTGACCGCCGTGGCCGGTGCCGCGCTGTTAGCCAACGCGTTCTTCCTCCTGTACATCGTTGCACGCAGGTTCTCCGGCATGCTCCTCCTCGGGTTCGGCGACGTGCGCCTCGCCGCCGTGCTCGGGCTGCTGCTCGGCTGGTACGGCCTGACGTACGTGCTCTACGGCGCCATCGCCGGGCATCTGCTCGCGCTGCTGATCGCGGTCGTGACGAGCATCCGCCAGCGTCAGCTGCTCCTGCGCTACTCGTTCGGCCCACCGCTGATCGCCGGCACTCTGGCCGTCGTCTTGTTCCACGCCTAGCCAGCGCCGACCCGTCGCCGTCCTCGAGACGGCGAGATGCGGGCCCTGTGCACTGTCGCTTCTCGAATGGTGTGGTCGACGTTGCCGTCACCGCTCGTCGGTGATGAAGAGGTCGAGTGATTCAGGCGGTAATTCGTCAAATGTGACGACGCTGTGCCCCGTCATTCGTCTGCATGCTGCGAGACGTGCGCCGTCAACGATCCTTCCACAAGTCCTTCGCATTCCTCGCCGTCGTCCTCGGTGTCGCGGTCGCTCCAGCGGTGACTGCTGCCGCGACGAGCGACGACCAGGGCACCGTCGCCGACCTCAGCGCGGACGCGCCGGCACCGCCGACGTCGGCGGCCCCAGCGCCCGAGCCGGAGCCTGCATCGCCGCCAACGCCGACGACGAGCTCCCGGGAGGAGGCACCCGAGCCCGACCCGACGAGTCCGCCGGCGACCGACCCAACGAGTCCACCGGCCGCCGACCCGACGACTCCGCCGGCCATCAACCCCGAGCCCGCGCAGCCCGAGCCGGAGCCGGCGGCTTCGGAGTCGACCGAGCCGACGTCCGCTCGCCCAGCCCAGGACCACGAGCCGTCGGCGCCTTCAAGCGATCCCTCAGCGACCCCCGCTCCCCCGGACTCGGAGCTGGCCGACCAGCCCGAGGAGCCCGCCGTGGCCGACGGAATCGACGGGATCACCCGGCCGATCTCGTTCCCGGTGCTCGGGCCCGTGCGATACGCCAACGACTTCGGTGCCTGTCGTGACGGCTGCGCCCGCCATCACCAGGGCAACGACATCATCGGGGTGCGCATGCAACCGCTGCTCGCCGCCATCGACGGCACGATCACGATGATCCGCAACGAGCAGGGCATCGCCGGCGTCGGCATCAGGGTCACCGGCGACGACGGCTGGTACGTCAACTACTTCCACGTCAACAACGACACCCCCGGGACCGACGACGGCCAGGCCAACCTTGAATGGCAGGTGTCGCCGGGCCTCGCCGTCGGCAGCCGGGTGCACGCCGGTCAGGTCATCGGCTACATGGGCGACAGCGGCAACGCCGAGTACTCCGTGCCGCACCTCCACTTCGAGATCCGCATGGCGGACCACACACCGGTCAACCCGTACTACAGCCTGGTCGCCGCCCAGCGGCGCGAGACCTGCACGCCGGATGTCGGCGCCTGGACGAACACGCCGCTCGAGGCGCTCTCGCCGGCGGCCGTCGCGGTGATCCCGCTCGCCGGGGGCGGTCGGTGGGTCATCGACGTCGATGGGCGCCTTCACGCCGAAGGCCCCGCCGCCGAGATCGCGCCGGCCGCCGGGGTCGATTGCAGCACCGCCGAGCCGCCCGCCGTCGCCGCGCCCGCGGTGATCGCTGCCGCCGCGCCCGTCGCCGATCCGGCCTCACACATCGCCGTCCCAGCGCCCGAGCCAACCGCGCCGACGCCGACGCCTGAGTCAGCCGCGCCGATGCCGACGCCGGCGCCGGAACCGGCGCCCTCGGGTCACACCTGGACCGTCGAGCCGGGCGACAACCTCTGGCACATCGTGCAGCGCGTCTACGGGACGTCGAACAAGGCGGCGACGGCTTCCGCGGTCATGTTCGTGTTCGACCACAACCGCGACCAGCTCGCCGATCCGAACCTGCTGACGGTCGGCATGACGCTCGAGCTCCCGCCACTCGAGTCCTGAGCTCGCCGGCTCCGGGACCGGTCAGATCATGGATCGTGTTGGCGGCTCAACAGCCCGAGATCGTCAGGGTCACGATGTTGCTCGGAGCTGACGTGTTCCCCGCTTGGTCGACGGCCAGGAGGGTGAACGTGCTCGCTTCGGCCCCGCGGAAGCCGTGGGTCAGCGTTCGGCCGACGCCGGTCGCGAGATCGTTCAACACACCGTTCAGGTAGATCTCGTAGCGGATGGACGACTGGGGGTCGGCGTTGTCGGTTGACTGGTCCCAACCGACGACGACCTCGCAATCGCCCTGTTCGCTGATCCAGCGCAGGTTGCCTGGCGGAGTCGGGGACTCTGTGTCGGTGCTTGCCGGCGTCGTGGTCACCACCGTGTTGCTCGCCGCCACATCGCCGGACCTGTCCCGCGCCTCGACCGCGAAGCGGTAGGTCGTGGCCCTCGTCAAGTGGCGCACCAGCGTGATTTTCGTTCTGTCCTTCGATTCCTGCCCGATCGGGCCGAAATCGAAGGATAGAGCGGGGGGTCAACGGTGGTGTCCGCCGGCACCGGGATCGGGCCGATCAGGACCGTGCCCCGGGTCCCGACCGGCGTCGTCGTAACCGCTGGTGTCTCGCCCGATGTCCTGGGCGGAGATCTCGACGATCTCGCCGTCCGGTGTCCGCTTGAACATCGTGAACGCCATGTTCTCGTGGTCGTGGCCCTCGTGGTCGTGGTCCTCGTGGCCTTGATGGTCGTGACCGGCCCCGTGTCCGCCCGGGCCATGCCCGGCGGCGCCACGGTTCCCCGCATCCTCCGCCGGCGGCTGGTCCGTCAACCCGAAGTCCTCGGGTGTCGACTCGTCCGGACCACTCATCTCGTCCCCTTCCGGTGCCTCATCGATGTCGTCTGGTTGGCGCCGGAGGTCGCGCCGCGTGTCATCACCGGGAGCACCCGTACCCGAAGGAATCTCGCCACGGTACGCGGTGACCGTACGGGTTTCCTCACGGGTGAACCGGCTGCGCCGGCCGCGCCCGCCCGTGGCCACGAACCGGACCACGTGGACGCCCGGATCCTGCGGCGTGAAGGTGGCACCAAATCGGCCGGACCCGACCGGCTGCAGCGGCACCCCCGTGGTGACCCCCTGCTCGTCGGTGACGAGCGCCACCACTCGTGCCGGGTCCAGGTAGGGCTGCTCGTAGGCGCGAAGCGTGGCGAACAGCTCCGCCGTCTCACCAAGCAGGCACAGCGACGGCTTCACCGCCACGTCCAGCCGGAGGTTGCTCCAGCTCTGCACGACGAGGCTGTAGGGCAGCGTCCCGGTGGCCCTCAGCTGCTCGATGCGTTCCCGCCACGCCGCTCGGTCGTCGGCGTGCTGCTGCAACGACTCCTCGGTCAGTCGCAGGACCGCCGTCCAGCGACCGGAGGGTCCCATCCCCGGCGCGACCGGCAGCGTCAGCCGATAGAACGCGTCGTCCAGCTGCTCGTGGTATTCGACCGTCGGCGCGCCGAACCCGGCATCGATCACCGTGCCGTCGGGCGCCTCGAGCGTCATGTGCAGCAGCGGCGACAGCGGCGACAGGGCCACGACGTCGACCTCGACGTCGTGGTCGCTGAGGACGAAGGGGATCCGATGCTCGCTGCCGACCTGCAGGTCGCCCTGCGGATCGACGACGATCGCCGTCCGGGTGATCCCGGCCAGGATCTGCATGAAGTACTTGGTGAGCCGGAACCGCCGCTCGGCGGCCGTGACGTCGCCGGTGATCAGCATGTAGTTGGAGATCGAGGTCAACACGGCGTCACTGACCCCGCCCGGCTGGCCCAGACCGATCGCGTAGATCGCGTCGGCGTACGGCGCGATCGCGGCGGCGACGGCCGGGTCGGCGACCATCGGCGCCGTGTTCTCGTTCCCGTCGGTCATCACGCAGAGCGCGAACCGCTGGTACGGGGTGCCTGCCGTGAGCCGCTCGGCATCCAGCACCGCGGCACCGTCGATGATGCCCTGGCCGATCCCGGTGAGGTTGCGCGGCACCAGGTCCGGCGAAGCGATCGCCTGATCCAGCGCCTCCCGCCCGGTTCCGGGAGCGGACGGCACGACAGCCGGGCCCATCGCCATGACCTTGTTGAGTGTCGTCGTGACGTCGTCGAAGGTGACCACGCCGACGCCGTCGATCGGGCGCATGAGATCCCGGACCACGGCCAGCGACGACGTCAGCATGTCGTAGCGGGACCCGGCCGCGCCGGCGCTGAGCGACATCGAGCCCGACCGGTCGAGCACAAGCGCGACGGCCGCGCTGGGCCGGGGCACCGGCGTCGCGCTGAGGTTGAGCGTCCAGCTTCCGAGCACCAGCGTGCCCCCCGGCGCGGCGGTGTCGTACCCGTCGTCGTCCACCGTGGTCGCCTCGATGGTCACCGAGCCGGCTTGCGGGACGGTCACCGCGCCGTTGGCTTGGAACTGCACGTAAACCCGCGCCGTGGTGGTGTCGCTGCCAGGCTCCTCGTCGACGGTGACCACGCCCTGCGCCGCGGGTGCGCTGAAGTTGGCACCGGTGACGTTGGTGATGGCGAAGCTCACCGGCCGGCACGTGCCCACGTTGAAGGTCGCCGGCATGAACGTGGTGAGCAGCTCGGGAACGGGGCCGAACGCCACGGACAGGCTGTCGGGGGTCACCTCCGGGAGGTCGGAGTGATACCAGTAGCCGAGCGCCTGGTGATCGTCGACATCGACCGGATGCTGGTGGAGCGGCGCGTTGAACCAGGACGGGTCGGCGAACCGGCTCATCACGTCGTCCCCGTTGTGGCCGGCGTTGGCCGTGCCGGTGCCGGTCGGCCGGTAGCCGGAGGCGGGCACCTTGCGCTGCCAGACCGACCAGAGCCGGTCGACGTTGCAGTGGTGCAGCCAGAACACCGGGTCGTTCACGGATACGGCCGGGAACGTCATGTGCCCGCCGTCGCCGGGGTTCGGCCCGACGAACTCCCAGGCGTCACCGACCCAGACGTGCACGCCGTCGTGCAGGAGGCGCTCCAGCGTCTTGCGGAACGAGCTGAGCACCTGATTGGTGGTCGGGTTGACGCCGGTGTCGTTCCACGGCGCGAGGTCGTAGACCTGCGGCCAGGTCGCGCCGGCCGCCACGCCGAGGCCGAACGTGAACAGCACGTCGTCCCGGACCGGCAGGTCGGCGGCCGCCGGGATGCCCCGTGACCGCTTGAGCTGGATGTCGGCGTCGGTCCCGCGCCGGATGTTGATCCGCCACGTCGCCGGGTTGCTGAACGGGCCGGTGGTGACATATCCGGTGGTCGGGCCTGGACCGGCGTTGCCGAACCCGCCCATCAAGTCGTTGGTGAACGGCCACCCGGCGTCGGCGGCTGAGCGGGCGGTGGTCCAGTCCCAGTACGGGAGGGTCAGCTCCGGGTCGCCGCTGGCCTGCTGCAGGTCGTGTTCGAGCTGGAAGAGGAACTCCCGGTGCCACGGTCCGAACGCCGGGCCGCGGTGGGCGCCGAAGCCGACCGTGTTGTGCATCCAGACGTAGTCGTCGTAACGGTTCGGGGTGCCGCCGCCGGCGGTGACTGCCGACGCCGCCGCCGGGATCCTGCTCGGTGACTTGACCGGGTCCTTGAGGTCGAGGAACGCCTGGACGAGTGTGGACTTCTCGAGGGGCGTGAGCTCGGCCACGCTTCTCCGGCACTTCATGATCGTCTCCCGCTGAGTGGTTCGGCCCGCCGGCCGAGCGAAGCGGCACCCGCCGCGTCGTGTAGTGGGAGGGGCGGCGAGGGCCGTCGCTGATACAGCCGCGGAGAGCCGGACGACGAAACGAGGCCCACGCGAGCGTCCCCCATCCGGGGCAATTCCGAGCCACGTCGTCGGTCCGGGTCTCGCCACTGCGGACGTCGGGGTATGGCGAGGCGACAGCTCACCGGCGACCCGGAGGTGACGAATGAGCGAGCCGACCGAATCGACAGGCCGCGCGGTTGCAGATCAAGCCGAGCACCTCGCGACCCGGGCGGGTGACCGCGCCGGAACGGTCGCGGCCGAGGTCGGCGACCAGGCGCAGGCGGTGATGCGTGACGCCCAGGGCCATGCCCGCGAGGTGATGGATCGGACACGGCAGGACATCGAGCAGCAGGCGGAGCAGCGCAGCGGGCAAGCGGCCGACGGCCTGCGTTCGCTCGCCGGAAACGTTCGTGCCCTTGCCGAAGGCCGGCCGGACGAGGCCGGTCCGCTGGTCCACTACCTCCACGACGCCGGCGATCGCCTTGGTGGGGTGGCCGACCGCTTCGAGCAGGGCCCGCAGGCGGTCTTGGGCGACGTCCGTTCGTTCGCCCGCCGCCGCCCCATCGCGTTCCTGGGGATCTGCGGCGCGCTCGGGTTTGTCGCCGGGCGGCTGGCTCGCGCTGGCGCGGCTGGGGATGGTTCGTCGACATCGTCGGGCGAGTCGAACGGCGCGGTCGATCCGCTCGCCGCACAGCCGCCGACGACGATGCCGCCGCCGTCCGGGCTGGAGCCACCGACGGCGGTGACAGCCGGCTCGGCGACAGCGGGGGGCGCCGTCTACCCGATGGCCGACCCGCCGGCCGGCGAGGCGCCCCGATGACGGACATGTCCCGCTCGTACGACCCGGCGACGGCCACCGAGCCGAAGCGCTCGGACAGGTCCCTCGGCGAGCTCGTCTCGGAGATGACCACCCAACTCGGTGACCTCCTGCGCAAGGAGATCGAGCTGGCCAAGGTCGAGGCCCGAGACGAGATCCGCCACTCGCTCGCCGCCGCGGCGGCCCTCGGTGCGGCCGCCGTCGCCGGCCTGCTCTTCCTGATCCTCGGGTCGTTCGCCCTCGCCGAGGTCCTCGACCAGGCGATCAACCGGGGGCTGGCCTTCCTGATCGTGGCCGTCCTGTGGGCGGTCATCGCCGGTGTGCTGTACGCCGGCGGCCGTAGCCGGCTGCGCCGACTGCAGCCACTGCCGCAGACGACCGAGACCCTGAAGGAGGACGTGCAGTGGGCCAAGACGTTGAAGCACTGAGGAGCGACATAGAGCGACGCCGCGATGACCTCGGCGAGACGCTTGACGCGATCGGCGACCGGATCAGCCCGGGGCGGATGATCACACGCCGGCGCAACCGGATGTCCGAGAGCGTGCGCTCGTGGAAGGACCGGGTGATGGGCACGGTGTCGAGCGGCGGCGACTCGGTTGCCGGAGCTGCCAGCGCCGTCAGCGACCGCGTCAGCCCCGACGCGATCCGCGAGCAGACCCAAGGCAGCCCGCTCGGCGTCGGGCTGGTCGCCTTCGGCATCGGCTTCATCGCCGCCGCTGTGTTCCCGCCGACCGAGACCGAGACGAACGCTGCCGCCACGCTGAAGGAGAAGGCCGAGCCGATCGCCGGGGAGCTGGCGAGCGCCGGGCGAGAGATCGCCGAAGGCGTCAAGGAGCACGCCTCGGACGCGACCCAACAGCTCAGGGAGAGCGCCTCGCAGGCCGCCGACGAGGTCAAGCAGACCGCGAGCTCCGAAGCGTCAGCGATGTCGGAGGACGCCTCCCGCGCCCGCGACGAGGTCTCCAAGACCCGTTCCACCTGACTGCGGTTCGTTCAGATCGCCTTGGTCGGCTCCGTCGGGACTGGGGTCTCGGCGAAGGTGCCGAGCTCGCCGCCTTTCCGGTCCGCCGAAGCGTTCGACGAGCACGGCCTGGTCGGCCTTTGCGTGGCCGTCGATCTCCTCGGGGTCGACGATCGCCCGCAGCTCGGCCTGGTAGGAATCTCCTGGACCGGGACGTTCAGAGGGCCACGATCGACACGGAGATCCGCACAGGCGGTGGTCGCCGGTGGGCGCCCACCACACCGACACCGACTTGGGCGCCGAGAACGTCGCGTCGAAGCCGGACACGGCCTTCACGAGGCGACCGTCCGTCGTGTACCGGTCCACCAGCTCCCGCCCCAACCGTGTCCCCGTCGTCGGGTCACGGCTCGACAGCAACGCTTCCAACGCGTCGACCTCGACCCGACCCGACAGGCCGAGCCCAGCTGCCTGCCGACCCGACCACACCCCCGGCACCTCCCCCGGCACAGCCGTGAGGTACTGCGATTGGTACGACGCCGTCGCCGACGCACACGACGCATGCAGGGTCGTCATCCGCAGCGTTGGCCCGCCGCCCGCTTCTGCCCACTCGTGGGCATCTGTCTGGGCTGACATGGGACTGGCGAACAACACTGCTGACTGACCACGAACGCTCCTTCGACCAACGGGAGGCGCGAGCTGCTCGACCGGGCGGGACGCTCGCGCTCGGGCTCCCGCCGACTCGTCGATCCCTTCCAAAATCCCTGCTAGATCGGTAGGGCGGGTGGGGATCGAACCCACGGCCAAGGGATTATGAGTCCCCTGCTCTGACCACTGAGCTACCGCCCTGAGCTCTGGTGATGTTTGTCGCTCCGGGGGTGGGACTCGAACCCACAACCATCGCCTTAACAGGGCGCCGCTGCTGCCAGTTGAGCTACCCCGGAATCACTGCCGGCGAGAGTATCGCCTCGATCAGCCCCATCAAACGGCGATGAATTGATGCCGAGCTGTAGCCGACGCCCGGGCAACCCATGACGTGCTTGGTTCGTCGGATGCCAACGTCGGCGACCGCCCGATACGGCTTGCCGAACTGACTGGGCGGAATGCTCGTGAGCTGCGACCAGAAGCCGATCGCGGCCGCGAGATCCAGACCCTCATGGAGGTAGAGCTTCACGCGCAGCCGTGCTTCGTCGACGACGAAGAATCGACGAAGCCATGTGACGAACATCCAGATCATCCGTGGATCGCTGTTCGCGAAGTACACGTCGCCACGTGTCTTGCTGCCCTCCCCGGCATACAGAGCCAGTCCAAGCACCACGAACTCGCGGTCGGAGAGCTGCCCGATCCGCGCCGCACCTTCCACGCGGCACCGCTCGATGTCGGCGAGGCGGGCAACGTGGAGCGGGTGGGGCTTCATCGACGGATGGCCGCGGTTCCTCGGCCGCGGCGTGAACTCGACGTCGCGCACCCACAGGCTGACGCTCGACTTGGACACGCCGAGCTCGACGGCGATCTCCTGCAAGGTCCACGCCTGAGCGCGCAGCTCCCTGGCTCGCTGCTGCTCGGTGACCTTGCCGCCGTACCCCATGGCGGCATCATGACCAGGGGGTGTCGCAGCGAGCCGGCTACTCGGCTTCGAGGAATTCCCGCAGGCGCTGGCTGCGCTGGGGGTGGCGCAGCTTGGCGAGCGTCTTGGCCTCGATCTGGCGGATCCGCTCGCGGGTGACGCCGAACTCCTTGCCGACCTCTTCGAGCGTCTTGGCCTGCCCGCCGTCGAGTCCGAAGCGCAGGCGGACGATCTCCTGCTCCCGCTCGGACAGCTCGCCGAGCACGGCACCGACTGCCTGGGTGAGCATCACCCGCGTCGCTGCGTCGGCCGGGCCGTCGGTGGAGGAGTCCTCGATGAAGTCGCCGAGGTTGGACTCGTCCTCCTCGCCAATCGGCGAGTCCAACGACAGCGGGTCGAGGGAGATGCGCAGCAGCTCGCGGACCCGGTCCGGTTCGAGCTGCACCCGCGCCGAGAGCTCGTCGATCGTCGGCTCCCGTTCGAGCTCCTGGTGGAGCTGGCGCTTGGCGCGGATGACCCGGTTCATGTGCTCGACCATGTGCACGGGGATGCGGATCGTGCGGGCCTGGTCGGCGATCGAGCGGGTGATCGCTTGGCGGATCCACCAGGTGGCGTACGTCGAGAACTTGAAGCCCTTGGAGTGGTCGAACTTGTCCACCGCCCGCATCAGCCCGAGGTTGCCCTCCTGGATCAGGTCGAGCAGCTGCATGCCACGGCCCGAGTAGCGCTTGGCGATGCTGACGACGAGGCGCAGGTTGGCTTGGGTCAGCTCGCTCTTGGCCCGCTCGCCGCGCTGCACGGCGCGCATCAGGCGGCGGGTCTCGGCGTCGTCGAGCAGCCCAGGGTGCTGGGCCGCTTCGTCGATGCGCGTCGCCGCCCAATGGCCCTCTTCGATGAGCTGGGCGAGGCGCCGTTCGTCGTCGCCGGTGAGCAGGTCGACCTGGCCGATCTCGCGCAGGTACATCCGCACACCGTCCGACGTGGTGCCTTCGGTGCGCGGCGTGGTCCGCCGAATCCGCCGTCGGCGGCGCCGGCTGAGCAAGTGCTCGTCGGCCTCGTCGTCGCGACTGGCCAGGCGCTGCGCCGCCGTCGGGGTGTCGTCGGTGCCGTCGTCGACCTCCTCCTCCGGATCGACCGTCTCGTCGAGCGAGATCCCGGCTTCGGTCAGCGAGTGGGCGACGTTCTCCAGCACGTCGCCGGTGAGCTCGACGTGGCGAAGCACGTGCGTCACCTGCTCGGCGTGGACGCTTCCCGACTGCCGGCCCCGCTCGAGCAATGACCGCCACTCGGCGGCATCGACGCCCTCCATCTCGCCCATGTCGACGTCGTGGGGCTCGACGTCGTCGGAGCGCGCGTTGATCGCCGCAAGAGATCCGGTGGGCTCGTCGTCACGGTCCCCGGCGGTCGCGCTGCTCCATCCGACGATGGAGCCAACCTAGCAACCACTCCGCTGCCGAGGCGGCCGCGATCGGGTCGCCGAGCTCCTCGAGGTGCAGCCGCGCCTCGGCGTCGTCGCGCACCGCGGCGGGGTCGCCGGACGGCGCCGCCTGGCGCAGCTCTCGCCGCACCGCCGCGGCGACGAGGTTGCGCGCCTCGACCGCCGGGTCGACGTCGAGGTCGGCCACCGCCGCTCGTTCCAGCACCTCACGGGCGTCGGGATCGGCGGCCTCGATCGCCGCGGTCAGGTTGCCGTCGGCGGCGCCGAGGGCGAGGAACGCCCGCCGGTGGGCCTCGTCGGCGAACAGCTCCTCGACGAGCCACTCGGCGATCGACTCCCAGTCCTGGGCGAGGATCGCCAGCGCCACGAACTCGGCGTTCTCCCGCACGGCGGTCCGGCGCACCGGCGCGGCGGCGAGCACTGGGCGCCGGACCCGCTGGGCGGCGACGCGGACGAGGTCGCCGACGGGCAGCCCGACCTCGGTGGCGACCTGGCCGGCGTAGAGCGCGCGCACGTTGCGGTCGGGGTGCTCGTTGACGACCTCCATCGCCCGCTCGGCCAGCCGGGCCCGATCTTCGGGCGTGCGCGCCGGGCGCCCCGCCATCACCCGCTCGAGGCGGAAGGCGAGGAACGGCGTGGCGTCGGCGACGGCTGCGGCCAGCGCGTCGGGATCGCGCTGGGCCAGCTCGCCCGGGTCGACGCCGGCGGGCAGCCGGGCCACCGACACCTGCACCTGGTGCTGTTGCTCCCACGCGTAGAACCGCTCCGCCGCCCCCTGTCCGGCGGCGTCGGCGTCGAAGGCCAGAACGACCCGGCTGGCGTAGCGCT
Source organism: uncultured Acidimicrobiia bacterium (assembly GCA_963841465.1). GTDB lineage: Bacteria > Actinomycetota > Acidimicrobiia > Acidimicrobiales > Ilumatobacteraceae > JALZMG01. Next base: position 811,077 of record CAWJCQ010000004.1, read on the forward strand.
TGAGCAGACGCACGTGGTCGTCGGTGAACGCCGTGCCGCACGTGGCGACCGCCCGCTTCACCCCGGCGCGGTGGAACCCGATGACGTCGGTGTAGCCCTCGCACACGACGACCTCGTCGGCGGCGGCGATGTCGGCCTTGGCCCAGTTGAGCCCGTACAGCGTCTTGGACTTGGCGTAGATCGGCGTCTCTGGCGAGTTCTTGTACTTCGCCGGATCGTCCGACCCTGGCAGGATCCGCCCACCGATGGCCACGGCGTCGCCGGTGTCGGTGAAGATCGGGAACAGCACCCGCGCCCGGAAGGCGTCCTGCATCCGGTCGCGCCGGTTGCGGAAGGCGAGGCCCGTGGCCTGCAGCAGCTCGGCGCCGATCCCCGACTGGCGGGCCAGTGCGTCCCAGTCGTCGGGCGCCCACCCGAGGCGGAACTGCCGGGCGACGTCGCCGGCGAGCCCCCGCGACCGCAGGTAGTCGCGTGCGGCGCGTGCGCCTGGGTCGTCGAGCAGCCGCCGGTGGTACCACTCGACGGCCTCGCCCATCGCCTCGACGAGGCGCTTGCGCTGGGCCCGCTCACGCGTCTGGCCGCTCGAGGTGTAGGTGAGCTGGATCCCGGCCTTCGCCGCCAGCAGCTCGACCGCGCCGACGAAGTCGATGTGCTCGTGCTCCTGGACGAACGTGAACACGTCGCCGCCCTTGTCGCAGCCGAAGCACTTGTACCGCCCGGTGGTCTCCGAGACGTTGAACGAGGGCGTCCTCTCGGCGTGGAACGGGCACAGCCCCACCCAGTTGCGTCCCACCTTGCGCAGCGTGACGACCTGGCCGACGACGTCGACGATCGACACCGTCGAGCGCAACCGGTCGATGTCGTCGTCGGCGATCGCCACGGCGTCGTGTCTACCGGATCAGCGGCCGGCGGCACCGACGTCGTCGGGCACCCGGTCGCTCGGCGACGGTCGGTCGTTGTCGCCGCCGGCGGCCGGCACGCCCTGCTCGCCGGGGAACCACACTGAGCAGGCGATCGCCGTCAGCAACACGGCGGCGATCACGATGAGCGACAGCCACGTCGGGATGTGCACCCAGTCGTTGAGGATCATCTTCACGCCGACGAAGGCGAGGATGACGGCCAGGCCCTGCTGGAGGAAGCGGAACCGTCCGTGGAGGTGGGCGAGCAGGAAGTACATCGCCCGCAGGCCGAGGATGGCGAAGGCGTTGGAGGAGAAGACGATGAACTGCTCGTGGCTCACGGCGAGCACGGCAGGCACGCTGTCGACGGCGAAGATCAGGTCGGTCAGCTCGACCAGCACGAGCACGGCGAACAGCGGCGTCGCCAGGCGCCGCCCGTCCACCTTGGTGAACAGGTGCGGCCCGTCGAGGCGGTCCGTGCTCGGCACGACCCGGTTGACGGCGCGCAGGAACCGGCTCTCGCCGGGATCGAACTGGTCGCCCTCCGTGCTCAGCAGCAGGCGCACGGCCGTGAACAGCAGGAACGCGCCGAACACGTAGAGCACCCAGTCGAAGCGCTGGATCAGGGCCACCCCGGCGAAGATGAACGACGCCCGCAGCACGAGGGCACCGAAGATGCCCCAGAACAGCACCCGGTGCTGGTACTTCGCCGGCACCGCGAAGTAGGTCAGGATGATCGCCCAGACGAACACGTTGTCGACGCTGAGGCTCTGCTCGACGAGGTAGCCGGACAGGTACTCGCCCGTCGCCGCCCGTCCGAACCACCACCACACGACGACCGCAAAGCCGAGCCCGATCGACACCCACACGGCCGATTCGATCGCTGCCTCGCGTGGCTTGATCTCGTGCGCCTCGCGGTGCAGCACGAGCAGGTCGATGAGCAGCAGCACGATGACGAGCCCGAGCAGCACCGCCCAGTGCCACGGCTCGACGTCCAGGTCGACGAAGCTCGAGCCACCGGCAGCTGCGAGCGACGCGATCATCTGACGTTCCTACCGCCGCGCCGGGACGGCGACACCTCGACGATCTGGGCGGGCGGCATGACAACAGTTGTCACGCTGGCCGCCCAGATCCGATGTTGGCAAGCTTCCCGCCCAGATGGTCGGGCTCACGCCGTCGACGTGGCCGCCCCGACGATCGCCTGGGCCGCCGCCAGTCGGGCGATCGGCACGCGGAACGGCGAGCAGCTGACGTAGTTGAGACCGGCGTCGTGGAACAGGGCGATCGACTCGGGGTCGCCACCGTGCTCACCACAGACGCCGATCTTCAGGTGCGGCTTGGTCTGCCGACCGAGTCGGACACCGATGCGCACCAGTTCGCCGACCCCGTCCTGGTCGATCGTCTCGAACGGGTTGCGCTTCAGCAGACCCTGCTCCAGATAGGCCGGCATCATCCGGCTCTCGACGTCGTCGCGGCTGAACCCGAACGCCATCTGCGTCAGGTCGTTGGTGCCGAAGCTGAAGAAGTCGGCCTCCTCGGCGATCTGGTCGGCGCGGATCGCCGCGCGCGGCGTCTCGATCATCGTCCCGATCGTGATCTCCGGCCGCTTGCGCACGTTCTTGAACTGGGCGTCGATCTCCTCCTGCACCCACGAGCGAGCGAGGTGCAGCTCCTCGCGCGTCACGGTGAGCGGGATCATGATCTCGACGATCGGGTTCTTGCCCTGCTTGCGCAGGTCGGCAGCGGCGTCGAGCAACGCCCGCACCTGCATCGCGTAGAGCCCCGGCTTGATCACGCCGAGGCGCACGCCGCGGGTGCCGATCATCGGGTTGTGCTCGGACCAGCTCTCGGCGGCGGCGAGCAGCTCCTTCTCCTCGGCGTCGAGGCCCGACGTGACCTCCTTGATCCGCAGCTCCTCGACCGACGGCAGGAACTCGTGCAGCGGCGGGTCGAGCAGGCGCACGGTGACCGGCAGGCCGTCCATCGCGTCGAGGATCGCCGTGAAGTCGTCCTGCTGCACCTTGCGCAGCTCCTCCAGCGCCTCGACCTCCTCCTGGTCCGTGCGGGCCAGGATCATCCGCCGCACGACGGGAAGGCGGTCGGGGGCGAGGAACATGTGCTCGGTGCGACACAGCCCGATGCCCTCGGCGCCCAGCTCGCGGGCCTTGGCGGCGTCCTCGCCGGTGTCGGCGTTGGCCCGCACGCCGAACGGGCGGCGGCCCTTCGAGCGGACCGCGTCGGCCCACCCGAGGATGATGTCGAACTCCTTCGGCGGCGTGGCGGTGGCAAGGTCCATCCGCCCGAGCACGACTTCGCCTGACGAGCCGTCGATCGAGATCCAGTCGCCCTCGTTGACGGTGACGCCGTTGGAGCTGAACGAGCGGCCGCTGATCTTCACCGACTCGGCGCCGACGACGGCAGGCGTCCCCCAGCCGCGGGCGACCACGGCGGCGTGGCTCACGAGCCCGCCGCGCGAGGTGAGGATCCCCTCCGCCACCATCATCCCGTGGACGTCCTCAGGGCTGGTCTCGCTGCGCACCAGCACCACCGCCTCGCCGGCCTTGGCCGCGGCCTCGGCGTCGTCGGCGCTGAAGTAGACCTTGCCGACCGCCGCGCCCGGTGACGCCGCCAGCCCCTTGGCGATGACCCTCCCGCTCCCGGCGAACTGCGGATGCAGGACCGAGTCGAGGTGTTCGGCGGTGACCCGCTGCAACGCCTCGTCACGCGAGATCCTCCACCGCTCGCGACCCTTGCCGCTGCCCTTCGTCATGTCGACGGCCATCCTGAGGGCGGCCGCCCCGGTGCGCTTGCCGACCCGGGTCTGGAGCATCCACAGCTTGCCCTGCTCGATGGTGAACTCCGTGTCGCACATGTCGCGGTAGTGGCGCTCGAGGCGGGCGAAGATGTCGACCAGCTCGTCGTGGATCGTCGGGAAGTCGTGCCGCATCGTGTCGAGGTCCTCGGTGTTGCGGATCCCGGCGACGACGTCCTCGCCCTGGGCGTTGATCAGGAAGTCCCCGTAGGGCTTGTTCTCACCGGTCGCCGCGTTGCGGGTGAAGCCGACGCCCGTGCCCGAGTTTTCGTCGCGGTTGCCGAACACCATCGTTTGAACATTCACCGCCGTGCCGAGCTCGTGGCTGATCCGCTCGCGGACGCGGTAGGCGATCGCTCGGGCGCCGTTCCAGCTGCGGAACACGGCTTCCACGGCGCCGCGCAGCTGCTTCATCGGCTCCTGCGGGAAGGCCTTGCCGGTGACCTCCTTGACCACCGCCTTGAACTCGGCGCAGAGCTCCTTCAGCGCGGCGGCCGGGATCTCGGCGTCGGTGGCCACCCCGGCCTGCTCGCGGGCCCGATCGAGGGGGTGCTCGAAGCGGGCGCCGTCGACGTCCAGCACGATCCGGCCGTACATCGCGATGAACCGCCGGTACGAGTCGTAGGCGAAGCGCTCGTCGTCGGTCACCGCAGCGAGCCCTTTCACGCTCTTGTCGTTGAGCCCGAGGTTGAGGACCGTGTCCATCATCCCCGGCATCGAGAACTTGGCGCCGGAGCGGACGCTGACCAGCAGCGGATCCGACGGGTCGCCCAGCCTGCGTCCCATCGTCCGTTCGAGACGGGCGACCTGGCTGGCGATCTCGGCGTCGAGGCCGTCCGGCCAGCCGCCGTGCATGTACGCCCGGCAGGCGTCGGTGGAGATCGTGAACCCGGGCGGCACCGGGAGCTTGAGCACACTCGTCATCTCGGCGAGGTTGGCGCCCTTGCCGCCGAGCAGGTCCTTGTGCTCCATTGGCGGGCGGCGGTGCTTGTGGTCGAAGGCGTAGACGAGCTGAGAGGGCGGCACGGCGCTGAAGTCTATGACCCGTACGATCAGGGCTCGATGCGAGTGCCCCGCTTGCTCGGCTTCCCGCTCCACGTGCGGCCCGGCTTCCTCTTCTTCATGGTGCTGATCGTCGCACTGTACCGCGACGAGTTCGGGGTGTGGCTGGCCGTGTCGATCGCCGGGTTCACGCTGCTGCACGAGCTCGGACACGCGATCGCCGCCCGCCGCGCCGGCGCCACGGCCGGCATCTCGCTCGACTTCCTCGCCGGCTACACCTCCTACACCAGCGAGAAGCCGCTCTCGCGCTGGGCCGAGGCCGGGATCGCCCTCGCCGGCCCGTTGACCCACATCGCCGCCGGCTTCGCCGTGCTCGCGGCGATGGGCGTCAATCCGCTCGTCGCCACCGAACGAGGCGAGACCCCGGCGTCGGCGGCGGTGTGGTGGGCGGGCGTGGCGATCGGCGCGTTCAACCTCATCCCGGTGCTGCCGCTGGACGGCGGCAACGTCGTCACGTCGCTGCTCGAGAAGGTGGCGCCCGGGCGGGCCCGACACTTCATGATGTACGCCAGCGTCGCCGTCACCGCCGGCGCCGCGGTGGCGTTCGCCTTCAGCCCCCAGCTGCGGTCACTGGTCGTGTTCCTCGGCCTGCTGATCCTGATGCAGCTGCAGGCGGTGTTCGAGGAGCGCGAGCGCACCGCCGAGTCGATCTTCGACCGTGCCGCGGCGGCGATCGACGCGGGCGACCGGGACAAGGCCGCGCGCATCGTCACGCGGGGCATGCGCCGCCCGACCCAGACCCCGCTCGTGCCCGAGGTCGCCGACGAGCGGCTGCGGCGGCTGCTCGGCGCGCTGCCCCGACCGCTGCCGACCGGCGACGCGTGGCACGAGTACGTGCTCACCAACCTCCTCGTGCGCGGCGGTGCGCACCGTGACGCCGCGACGTACGGCGCCGAGACCTACGCCCGCAACCCGCAACCCCTGCTCGCGGCCACGATCGCCCGCGCCGCCGGCGCGCTGGGCGACGAGGCCACGGCGATCGCCTGGTTGCGCGCCGCCGTCGACCAGGGCGGCGCGCCCGACGGCGTGGCGACGGTGATCGACCGGGCGCCGGAGCTGGCCGAGGTCCGCCAGCACCCGGACGTGGTGGCATTGCGCCGGGCATTGCAGCCGGTCCGCTGACGCCGAGCGCAATCCATTTCCGGCCTCCCGAGCGAACATATGGGCATGAACGCCGCCCGCACGCTCCTCGCCGGCTTCTCCATCGCCCTGTTGGCCACAGGATGCGGAGGAGACGACGACAGCGGCGGATCGGCCACCACCAAGGCGCCGGCGGCGGCAACGACGACGGCGCCGGCGATGTCGACAGCGACGACGGCGGCGTCCGGCGGTAACGCCGCGCAGACGAAGGTCACCGTCGCGATCAAGGACTTCAAGTTCGACCCCGACAACGCTCACGTCCCCGTCGGCGCCACAGTCACCTGGACAAACAACGACGACCAGGACCACACCGCCACCAGTGACCGCGAGTTCGACACCGGCCCGATCAAACCGGGCGAATCGAAGACCGTGACCTTCGACCACGCCGGCACCTTCAAGTACCACTGCTCGATCCATCGGTTCATGACCGGCACCGTCGTCGTCGGCTGAACCGGCGCGACCTCCCCGTCCGTCAGCGATGGACCGGCACCCGGCCGAGGTCGACGCCGCGCTTGACGTAGCCGAGGGCGGTCGTGCCGGCGACGCTGGTCAGCACGCCGACGTGCTGGCCGTCGTGCTCGATCGGGTCCCCGGGACGCGCGCCTGGCGCGACGTCGAGGATCCGCAACGAGCGTGGCGCCGCCGCCCCGCGGGAGTCCATCCGCTCGACCAGCTCCTGGCCGGGGTAGCACCCCTTGCGGAAGTCGACGGCCACCGTGGTGACGCCGGTCTCGGCCGGGATCGTCTCGCCGGACACGATCTCGGCGCCCATCGCCGGCCACCCGTCGCCGACGCGCACCGCCTCCAGCTCGGCGAGCGTGCCCTCGCGCAGCCCGGGTGGCGGCTCGGGGTCAGGGCCGACGATGTCGTCGCCCCCCGGCACGCACAGCACCCGCCACGGGAGCGGCTCGACGTCGACCTTGACGCGGATCTTGAACCGGTTGAGCCGGGCCACCAGCGCCTCGCCGTAGCCGGGATCGACATCGAACACAAAGGTGTCGTCGGCGGTGTGCTCGACCCGGGCCAACACGTCGACCTTGCCGGTCGGCTGCAGCAGGAACGTCCACCGGCGCTCACCGACCGCCATCGGCAGCAGGTCCTGTGACACTTGGCCCTGCAGGTAGGTCAGGGCGTCGGGGCCACTGACCCGCACGACGTCCCGCGGCACCGCGACCCAGAACATGTCAGAAGATCCAGGCGAGGAGGAAGAAGAATCCGAGCATCCCGAACACGAGGATGCCGAGCACGGCGATCGCCAGCAGCCCGGGGAACGTGCTCACCGCGGTGAGCGCCGCCGGCAGCTCGCGCAGGTCGCCCGCACCGATGCTGACCGTGCGCAGCCGGCTGAACTGCCGGGAGTCGTAGACCACCGGGCGCAGGTCGCTGACCTCGGGCGGTTGGTCGTCGATGGCGACGGTCTCGATGACGACCCGTTGCGCCTCCGGGTCCCGCGTGATCAGCGTGCGCACCTCGCCGACCAGGCGGTCGACGCGGCGGCGGACGCCGGCGAGGCGCCATCGGGCGAGCAGCGGCGCGCCGACCGCGCCGACGAGCATCACCGCGCCGATGACGGTCCACGCGGCGCGGGCGCTGCCGTCGAGGCCGGCCAGACCGGTGAGGTAGGACAGGCCGCCGACGATCAGGGTCACGACGGCCAGGCCGGTGGCCAGCGCCATCCCCTTGCGGGCGAGGTTGCTCAACAGCGCCGTCGTCTGGCGGGCCAGCGCGTCGACGTCAGGCATGGGTCGAGTGTGCCAGTCCATCCGAGTGTTTCGGCCCGACCGAGTGTCACGGCCGGGTTTTCCCGGGGCCAAACACTCGGATGCGCTCAGGCGGCGACCTCCGCCACCTCCAGCTCGGGCTCCAGCTCCAGCCCCGACGCTGTCGCCGGGCGCGGACGCGCACGAGCAGGAACGCCAGCGCCGCCGCGGCGAGGGCCACGCCGAACCACATCGACAGCCGCCAGCCGTCGACCAGCGCGTCTCGGGCGGCGTCGAGCACGCGCGGCGCCGAAGGCCCGAGATCGGTCGCCGCGCCGAACGCCGACCCGATGCCATCCTCCACCCGGTGGGCGAGCTCGGGCGACAGGGACGCCGTCGCCGACGACACGCCCGAGCGGTAGCCGGCGTTGACGATCGAGCCGAGGAGAGCGACGCCGATCGCCCCGCCGAGCTCGCGCACGGTGTCGTTGAGTGCCGACGCGACGCCTTGCTGGCCGGTGGGCAGCGACTCGGTGATCGCCGTCGTCGCCGGGCTCATGCCAAGACCGATCCCGACGCCGACGATGCACAGGCCGGGCAGCACCGACCAGTAGCCGCCGTTGGCCGAGGCCATCACGGCGAGCAACGCCAGCCCGGCACCGAAGAGGCCAACCCCCGCCACCAGCACCCGCCGGGTGCCGGCGCGCCGGGCGATCGACGGCGCCACCGACGACAACGGCATCATCAGCGCGGCCATCGGCAACAGCCCCGCCGACGCCTTCAGCGCCGAGTAGCCGAGCACCGCCTGGAGGAACTGGATCAGCACGAGGAAGATGCCGAACAACACGGCGAACAGGATCAGCAGCGTCAGCGCGCCTGAGGCGAGGCTGCGGTCGGCGAACAGGCGCGGCTGCAGCAGCGGTGTGGGGTGGCGCAGCTCCCAGGCGGCGAAGGCGAGCAGGGCCGCGGCGCCGACGACGAGCCCGAACAGCGTGAGCCCGTCGGTCCATCCGCGGTCGGGGCCTTCGTGGATGCCGAGCACAAGGGCGCCGATGCCGATCGCGGACAGCACCGAGCCGACGGTGTCGAAGCGGCCGTGGCGAAGCTCGTGGGAATTGGCGACCGCCCGCAGCGTCATCACCAGCGAGACGCCGGCGAACAGCACGGGCATCGCGAACAGCCACGGCCAGGTGAACCGGTCGATCAGGAACGACGACACGAACAGGCCGAGGATGCCGCCGGCGCCGGCGAACCCGGACCAGATCCCGACGGCCCTGGCCCGCTGCTCGGCGGGGAAGCTCGACGTGATCACCGACAGCGTGACCGGCATGATCATCGCCGCCGCCACGCCGGCCAGCACCCGCGCCGCCAGCAGCATCCCGGTCGATGTCGCCAGCCCGGCCATCGCGTTGGCGGCCATGAAAAGGGCGAGCCCGCTGACGAGGATCGGCTTGCGACCGAAGCGGTCACCGATCGCCCCGATCGGGAGCAACAGCGCGGCCAGCGCCATCGTGTAGCCGTTGATCACCCACAGGAGCTGGCTCTGGGTCGCGCCCAAGTCGAGGGCCAGGCTCTGCTGGGCCACGTTGAGGCCGGACACCGACGCCACCACGGCGATCAGCGCCGTGCACATGGCGATGAGGATGCGCCGTTGGCGTCGGGGGTCGGTGACGACGGTCGCGCCGTCAGGTCGACGGGGGTTCATCACGTCCACGGGCACTCCGTTCAGTGTCGCCTTCTTCAGTACGAGACGGTATCGTACTGTTCCATGGTCATCCCGCCACGAGGCCACTGGTGAGACAGTTGTCACCGGTACCGTTCGACGACGTGGACCCCCGGGTGTCGCGCAGCCGTGCCGCCGTGCTCCGCGCCGCCACCGACCTGCTGGTGGAGGGCGGACCCAACGCGGTGACGGTCGACTCGATCGTCCACCGCTCCGGTGTCGCCAAGTCGACGATCTACCGCCACTGGGAGTCGCGCGACGACATCCTCGTTTCCGTCATCGAGTCGTGCGCCCCGGCGATCCCGATGCCCGATCCCGACGCCGACATCGTCTCGGCGATGCGCGAGGTCGTACAGGCGATGGCCGACGCGCTCAACGACCCCGAGTGGGCGCGTGTGCTGCCGGCACTGCTGATGCTGAAGAACCATGAATCGGGCATCGCCGCGATGAACGACCGCCTCGAGCACGAGCAGGAGATGGCGTTGATCGGCCTGTTGAAGCGGGGGGCCGCCGAGGGCGTGTTGCGAGCCGACCTCGACGCTCAGGAGGCCGTCGCCATGCTCGTCGGCCCGTTGCTGTTCGCCCACCTCACCGAGAGCGTGAAGATCAGTCGTGGTTTCGTCGACCGCGCCGTCGACAACTTCCTCACCGCCTACGCGCCGCGGTAGCACCCATCCGAGTGTTGGAGGTCACCGGAGTGTTGGAGGGCGCGATTCCGCGCCTTCGACACTCGGATGGACGTCAGGCTGGCGTCCCGGCGGCGGCACGGGCGGCGGTCATCCGGCGGGCGGCGGGGATCGCCGCGAGCAGCGCGGCAGCCTTGTTGCGGCACTCGAGATCTTCGTCGTCGGGGTCGGAGTCGGCGACGATGCCGGCGCCGGCCTGCAGGCTGGTGCCGGTGGGCGAGCAGAACATCGTGCGGATGGCGATCGCCGTGTCGAGGTTGCCGCTCCAGTCGACGTAGCCGACGACGCCGGCGTACGGTCCACGCTTCACCGGCTCGAGCTCGTCGATGATCTCCATCGCCCGCACCTTCGGCGCCCCGCTCACCGTGCCCGCCGGCAGCGTCGCCCGCAGCACGTCGATCGGCCCGAGCCCGGCGTGCAGCCGCCCGGACACCTGCGACGTGAGGTGCATCACGTGGCTGTAGCGCTCGAGCGTCATCAGCTCGTCAACGTGGACGGTGCCGAAGTCGGCGACGCGCCCGACGTCGTTGCGGGCGAGGTCGACGAGCATCACGTGCTCGGCCCGCTCCTTCGGGTGCTCGGTGAGCTCGGCCGCCATCCGCCGGTCGTGCTCGTCAGTCTCGCCGCGCTTGCGGGTGCCGGCGATCGGCCGGGAGATCACCGTGCCGTCGAGCAGCTGCACCATCGGCTCGGGCGAGGAGCCGACGATCGTCAGCTCGGGGTGGCGCACAAAGTACATGTACGGGCTCGGGTTGACCTGGCGCAGGACCCGGTACACGTCGAAGGGATCGGCGTCGAGCTGGAGGTCGTAGCGCTGGGCGAGCACGACCTGGAAGATGTCGCCGGCAACGATGTACTCCTTGGCGACCTCGACGGCCTGCTGGTAGAGCCCGTCGGGCATCGTGCTCTTCACGTCCGGCAGGGCATCGCCGGGCTCGGGCGGCTCGACGGGCACGTACGGCAGCGGCCGGGCGAGGTTGTCGATGGCCCGGCCGATCGACGTCACCGCCGCGTCGTAGGCGTCGTCGACGGCCGCGGCGTCGAGGTCGAGCACCGGCACGCTCTCGATCAGCGTCACCCGCTGGCGCCAGTGGTCGAACGCGGCGAGCGAGCCGATCACGCTCATCACGGCGTCGGGCGCGTGGCGGTCGTCGGCGGGGACATCGGGCAGGCGCTCCACCTCCCGGATCACGTCGTAGCCGAGGTAGCCCATCATCCCGCCGTGCAGCGGCGGCAGCTCGGGGATCACCGGCGCCCGGTACGCCCCGAGCAGCCGCTCGAGCACGGCCAGGATGCCGCGGTCGGTCGGGACGTCGACCGGCAGCGAGCCGGTGACCTCGACCTGGCCGTCGCGCAGCAGCAGCGTCGCCACCGGATCCCGCCCGACGAACGAGAACCTGCTCCAGCGCTCGCCGTGCTCCACCGACTCGAGCAGGAACCCCGGTGCCTCGCCGACCAGCTTGGCGTAGGCCGCGACCGGCGTCTCCAGGTCGGCCAGCAGCTCCACCCACACCGGCACGACGGTGTAGGTCGCGGCGAGCGAGCGGAACTCGTCGCGGCTCGGGCGGATGCGCACCGCTACGCGCTCCCTCGTTCGCTCGTTCGAAGACTCGCTCGGCTCACAGTGTCCCGAAGCGGCGGAAGAAGCAGGTGCGCTCGCCGGTGTGGCAGGCACCACCGCCGTGCTGGTGAACCTTGAACAGCAACACGTCGCCGTCGCAGTCGTAGTGCGCCTCGACGACGTCCTGGTGGTTGCCGCTCGTGTCGCCCTTGCGCCACGCCTCCTGACGGCTGCGACTCCAGTAGACCATCCGCCCCTCGAGCAGCGTCACGCGCAGCGTCTCGGGCGTCATCCAGGCGAACATCAGCACCTCACCGCTGTCGGCGTCCTGGGTGATCACCGGCACCAGCCCGTCGGCGTTGTACTGGATCTCGGCGAGCTGCTCGTCGGTGGCTTCGATCGCGGGGGTCACAGATACAACCCCGTCGACGCCTCGATGCGCTCGGCGGCCACGGCGTGCACGTCGCGCTCGCGCAGCATGATGAAGTCGGCGCCCTGGACCTCGACCTCGTAGCGGTCCTCGGGGCTGAACAGCACGAGGTCACCGACCTCCGCCGAGCGCACGTTCTGGCCCTTCGCCACCACTTCGGCCCACACCAGGCGCTTGGCGATCTGCGCCGTCGCCGGGATGACGATGCCTCCCTGGCTGCGCCGCTCGCCGTCCTTCTCCGGGATGCGGACGAGCAAGCGGTCGTTGATCATCTTGATCGGGAGCTTGTCGTCGGGCGTGCTGACCACGTGGTGAGAGTACCGTCCGCCCTCGTGGAACCGGCTCCCGCTTCCCTGCCCGTCATCACCCCCGACGGCATCGAGCTCGAGGCCGACGTCGCCGACGCTCCCGAACCGCACGGCGCCGCGGTCTTGCTCCACCCGAACCCGCGCTTCGGTGGAAACCGCTTCAACGCCGTCGTCGCGGCGATCTTCCGCGCCCTGCCGGCGGTCGGGATCACCGCCGTGCGCCTCGACTTCCGCCCCGGCGCCGGTGCGCCTCGAAGCGATCTCGCCGACGAGCGGACCGACGCTGCCGCCGCGCTCGACGCGCTCGCTGCGCGCACGCCGAACGTCCCGCTCTACCTCGTCGGCTACTCGTTCGGCGGTCTCGTCGCCCTCGGCGTCGAGCACCCGGGCCTGGCGGCGCGCGTCGTGATCGCCCCGCCGCTCACCGTGATGCCCGTACCGACGCCACCGCCGCTGCCGACGTTCGTGCTGGTGGCGGCGTTCGACAGCTTCGCCCCGCCCTCGACCGTCGCCCCAATCGTCGCCAGCTGGAAGGACACCACGATGGAGGTGATCGACCGCGCCGACCACTTCATGCTCGGGAGAGCGGCCGAGGCGGCGCGGCGCACCGCCGCATGGCTCGGCGCGCGGTGAGTAACGTCCGCCACGACAAGGGGGCTGAATATGGCTGATCGACCGGGAGCGGTGTTGGTGACCGGAGCGAACTCCGGGATCGGGCTGGCGACGACGCTGCTGCTCGCCCGCCACAGCTGGCCGACGTGGGGGACGGTGCGCACGAAGGCGAAGGCCACCGAGCTGTCCCGCGCGGCCAAGGATGCCGGCCTCCACGACCTCGTGCACCCGGTCGTGCTCGACGTCTCCGACGACAAGGCCGTCACCCGGCGGTGGTCGGAGCTGCCCGACTTCTATGCCGTCGTCAACAACGCCGGATACTCCGAGATGGGCGCGGTCGAGGAGGTCAGCGCCGACGAGGCAAGGCGCCAACTCGACGTCAACGTGATCGCGCCCGCCGTGGTGTCGTCGTGCGCGCTGCCGGCGATGCGCGAGCGCGGCGCCGGCCGCATCGTGATGGTGTCGTCGATCGCCGGGCGCGCCGCGTTCATGCCGCTGAACGGCTGGTACCACGCCTCGAAGTTCGCCCTCGAGGCGCTGTCGGACGTGCTGCGGATGGAGGTCGCCGGCTTCGGCGTGAAGGTGTCGATCGTCGAGCCCGGATTCTTCAAGACCGGCATCGCCGCCCGCGCCCACGACGAGGCCGCCACCCGCAGGACCGACGAGAGCTCGGCCTACCGCAACGCCTACAAGCGGACCGAGGGCGCCCTCGAGACGATCGACCGATTCGCACCTCCTCCCGACGCCGTGGCCCAGGTGATCGCGTCGGCGGTCGAGGCGCGCTTCCCGTTGCGGCGCTACCTGGTCGGCACCGACGCCCTCTCCGTCGCCGCCACGCACCCGCTGATCCCCCGCGCCTTCACCGACGCCGCCACACGGTTGGTGTCCGGGCTGGGAGGCGGGCTCATCCCGACGTGAGCGACGCGCTGCGCGACCGGTTCCCCGGCGTGCGCGAGGGATGGGCCCGTTTCGACGGGCCGGCTGGCACGCAGATGGTCGACACGGCGATCGAAGCGATGGCGGGATGGGCGGCGAGTGGCAACAACGCCAACGCCGGCGGCGGGTTCGAGGCCGCCGACTCGACCGACGCCCTGCTCGAACGGGTGCGGCAGCGGGTGGCCGCATTGCTCGGCGGGACTGCCGCCGGCACCGTGTTCGGCGCCAACATGACCACGCTGACGCTCGCGTTCACCCGCGCCGTCGCGCTCACGTTGCGGCCCGGCGCCCGCGTCGTCGGGACGCGGCTCGACCACGACGCCAACATCACCCCGTGGCGGCTGGCGTGCGACCAGGCCGGTGCCGAGCACGTCCTCGCCCCGTTCGACCCGACGACCGGGACGCTCGATCCGGACGCCGTCACCGACCTGATCGACGAGCGCACGGCGTGGGTCACGGTGCCCGGCGCGTCGAACCTGCTCGGCACGGTCCCCGACCTCGCACCGATCGTCGCCGCCGCCCACGACGCCGGAGCTCGCGTGTTCGTCGACGCCGTGCACCTCGCCCCGCACCGGTCGATCGACGTCGGCGCGCTCGGCTGCGACGTGCTGGTGACCTCGCCCTACAAGTGGTACGGCCCGCACGCCGGGGTGCTGTGCGCCGACCCGGCCCTGCTCGACGAGCTGCCCGTCGCCAAGGTCCGCCCGGCGCCCGACCGCGGGCCGCGGCGGTGGGAGACCGGCACGCCCAACTTCGAGGCGCTGGCCGCCGTCGACGCCGCGGCGACGTTCCTGATGGACGTCGGCCTCGACTCCGTCGGCGAATCCGAGGCGGCGGTGTTCGCCCCGCTGCTCGACGGGCTGCAGTCGATCACCGGGGTGCAGGTGTACGGGCCTCCGACGATGGAGGGCCGCACGCCGACGGTGGCGTTCACGGTCGACGGTCGGCGCCCGGCGGCGGTGGCCGAGATCCTCGGCGCCGAGCGGATCGCCACATGGGCCGGTCACTCGTACGCCGTGGAGGCCGTCGACCAGCTCGGCCTGGCCGACTCGGGCGGGGTCGTGCGCGCCGGCGTCGTCGCCTACGTCGACGCCGAGGACGTTCAACGCCTCCTCCAGGTGGTGACTCGGCTGGCGTCCTGACCGCCTCCCCCAACTTTCCGGTGTGGCGGACGCCCACCGTCCGCCACACCGGAAAGTTGGGGAAGCGCGCTACCTGACCGCCGACTCGATGCGGGCGAGCACGTCAGCATCGAGGCGGGGGAGGACGTCGATGGCGGCGAAGTTCTCGACGACCTGGCTCGGGCGGCTGGCGCCGGTGATCACGGTCGACACGTTCGGGTTGGTGAGGCACCACGCCAGGGCGAGCTGGGCCATCGAGCACCCCAGGTCCTCGGCGATCGGCCGCAGCCGCTCGACCTTGGCCAGCGAGCCCTCGTCACTGAGCAGCTGGGCCAGCCAGCCGTACCCGGCGAGCGCGCCACGGGAGTCGTCAGGGATGCCATCGCGGTACTTGCCGGTGAGCAGCCCCGACGCCAGCGGGCTCCAGACCGTCGCCCCGTAGCCGGTCTCGGCGAACAGCCGCTTGTACTCCCGCTCCACCCGCTCACGCGACAGCAGGTTGTACTGCGGCTGTTCCGTGATCGGCGCCCGCAGGTGGTGGCGCTCGGCGATCTCGATCGCCCCGCGGATCTCGTCGGCCGCCCACTCGCTCGTGCCCCAGTAGTGCGCCTTGCCGGCGGCGATGATGTCGCTCATCGCCCACACCGTCTCCTCGAGCGGCGTGTCGGGATCGGCGCGGTGGCAGTAGAGGATGTCGACGAAGTCGAGCCCGAACCGCTCCAGCGAGCCGTCGATCGCCTGCATCAGGTACTTGCGGTTCAGCGTGTTGGACATGTTCGGCGCCCGGCTCAGCCCCCAGAACACCTTCGTCGTCAGTACGTACGAGCCCCGCGGCCAGCCGAGCTCGGCGATCACCCGGCCCATGATCGCTTCGCTCTCCCCGCCGGCGTAGACCTCGGCGTTGTCGAAGAAGTTGCACCCCGCCTCGTACGCCGCCTCCATGCACGCCAGGGCGAGGTCGTCCTTGAGCTGGGCGTCGAACGTGACCCACGAGCCGAACGACAGCGCCGACACCGTGATCCCGCTGCGGCCGAGTCGGCGGTACTCCATCTGCGTCATGCGCGCACCTTAGGAGTGGCCGGACCGGCAAGGGGGCGAGCGAGCTCGGGAGGCAAGGCGAGCAGCTTGGCTGCGAGCCGAGCCCGGGCTACTAGGAGGGGCGGACCGTGATCCCCCGTGCCGCCATCACCGCCTTGGCTTCGGCGACGGTGTGCTCACGGAAGTGGAAGATCGACGCCGCCAGCACAGCGTCGGCGCCCCCCTCGGTGATCCCGTCGGCGAAGTGCTCGAGCGTCCCGACGCCGCCGCTGGCGATCAACGGCACGCCAACCGCGTCGGCCACGGCGCGGGTCAGCTCGAGGTCGTACCCGTCGCGGGTGCCGTCGCGGTCCATCGACGTGAGCAGGATCTCGCCGGCGCCACGTGAGGCAGCCTCCGCTGCCCAGGCGACGGCGTCGATGTCCGTCGGCGTGCGCCCCCCGTGGAGGAAGACCTCGAACCCGCTGCGCATGTGGCGACGCTTGGCGTCGATCGCGCAGACCACGCACTGGGCCCCGAACTCGGTGGCGATCGCGCCGATCAGGTGCGGCTGCTGCACGGCGGCGGTGTTGACGCTGACCTTGTCGGCTCCGGCGCGCAGCATCCGCCGGGCGTCCTCGACGGTGCGGATCCCGCCGCCGACGGTGAACGGGATGAACACCTGCTCGGCGGTGCGGTACACCACGTCGACCATCGTCTGGCGGTCGTCGCTCGACGCGGTGATGTCGAGCAGCACCAGCTCGTCGGCCCCCTCGGCGTCGTAGCGGGCGGCCAGCTCGACGGGGTCGCCGGCGTCGCGCAGGTCGACGAAGTTGGTGCCCTTGACGACCCGACCGCCGTCGACGTCGAGGCACGGGATGACCCTGGCGACGATCACACCAGCACCAAGAGTGCCTCAGCCACCGTGAACCGACCCTCGTACAGCGCCCGCCCGGTGATGATCCCGTGCAGGCCAGGGATCGCCGCCAGGGCGGCGAGGTCGTCGAGCGTGCCGACACCGCCGCTGGCGATCACCGGGACGTCGGTGGCGGCGACGGCAGCGGCGAGGCCGTCGACGTCGGGACCAGCGAGCAGGCCGTCGCGCTCGATGTCGGTGATCACGAACGCCGACGCCGCCGGGAACCGCGTGAGGGCGTCGGCGAGACGCACCCCGCTCGACTCCGTCCAGCCGTGCACGGCGAGCTCGCCGCCGCGGTGGTCGAGCCCGACCGCCACTGGCAGCACCGCGGCGACCTCGTCGACGAGACGGGGCGCGCCCACCGCCGCCGAGCCCATCACCACTCTGGCGACGCCGGCGTCGGCCAGCCCTTTGGCGTCGTCGACGGCGCGCACCCCGCCGCCGGCCTGCACGCTCGCCCGGCCGGCGACGGCGGCGGCGACGGCGGCCACGGCGGCCCGGTTGGTGGCCTCGCCCGTGCGGGCGGCGTCGAGGTCGACGACGTGGATCCACGTCGCACCCTGGGCGCAGAAGTCGGCGGCGACGGCGACCGGGTCGTCGCCGTACACGGTCTCGGCGGCGTAGTCGCCCTGGCGCAGGCGCACGACGTGGCCGCCGCGCAGGTCGATCGACGGGTACAGCGTGATCACACGGTGACGGCGAGGGACTGGACGAAGTTCCCCAACAACCCGAGGCCGGCGGCCGCCGACTTCTCCGGGTGGAACTGCACGGCGAACACGTTGGTGGACCGGAAGGCGGCGTTGACCTGGCCGCCGTAATCGCAGGTGGCGACGACCGTCGATGGGTCGTCGGGCACGCCGTGCAGCGAGTGGACGAAGTAGAACCACGGCCGCTCCCCCAGCCCGGCGAACATCGGGTCCGCCGCCGCGGTCACCTGGTTCCATTGCATCTGCGGTCGTTTCACGCTCGGCGGAATCCATTGCACGGTGCCGGCCAGGACGCCGAGGCCGCGGGTGCCGGGGTCCTCCTCGCTGGCGTCGAACAGCATCTGGGTGCCGATGCACACGCCGAGGAAGGGCCGCCCCGACGCAACCGCCGCCAGCACCGGGTCCTCAAGCCGTCGCGAGCGCAGGGCGGCGAGGCAGGCGCCGAACGCGCCGACGCCTGGGAGCACCACGGCGACGGCGGCGGCGATCAGCCCGGCGTCGGCGGTCAGCCGGGCGTCGGCGCCCTCGCGCTGGAGCGCCTTGTGCGCCGAGTGCAGGTTGCCGATCCCGTAGTCGACGACGGCCACCAGCGGCCCGGCTGAGGTCACAGGACGCCTTTGGTCGACGGCACGCCGCCAGGCTGCTCGACGCGCACGGCGTCGCGCAGGCAGCGGGCGAGGCCCTTGAACGTGGCCTCGACGATGTGGTGGACGTTGCGTCCAGCCCTCTTGCTCACGTGGAGGGTGAGACCGGCATTGGTGGCGAACGACGACACCGCGTGTTCGGCGAGCTGCGGGTCGAAGGCGGGGCTGCCGAGTGGCAAGGACTCGGGCATCTCGACGTCCCAGGCCACGAACGGTCGCCCCGAGATGTCGAGGGCGACCTCGATCAGCGCCTCGTCGAGCGGGAACAGCCCGCTGGCGAAGCGGCGGATCCCGGCTTTGTCGCCGACCGCTTCGCGGAAGGCCTCGCCGAGGGCGATGGCGACGTCCTCGACGGTGTGGTGGGTATCGACGGCGAGATCGCCGGTCGCCGTGACGGTGAGGTCGAAGCCAGCGTGGCGGCCGAGCTGGTCGAGCATGTGGTCGTAGAAGGGCACACCGGTCGAGCAGTCGGTGGCGCCGACGCCGTCGAGGTCGATGACGATGTCGACCGAGGTCTCTCCGGTCGTCCGGCCGCGGCTGGCGACCCTCGTCACGCGAGGACCTCGGCCAGCGCGGCGAGGAAGCGCTCGTTCTCCGCCGGCGTGCCGACGGTGACCCGCAGGCAGCCGTCGAGCCGCGGCCAGCTCGAGCAATCGCGCACCAGCACGCTGCGCTCCACGAGCCCCTGCCACACGTCGTGACCGGTGCGCGGCGTCACCCGGAACAGCACGAAGTTGGCCCCGCTCGGGAACACATCGACGGGCAGCCGCGCCAGCGCCTCGATCAGCCGTTCCCGCTCGGCGACGATCGTCTTGACCCGGGCGTCCATCTCGTCGACGTGGCCGAGGGCGAGGCGCCCGGCGAGCTGCTTGGCGGCGTCGAGGTGGTAGGGCAGGACGACATCGCCGAGCCGACGGACGAGCCAGGCCGGGCCGACCATGTAGCCGAGGCGGGCGGCGGCCATGCTCCACGTCTTGGAGAACGTCCGCACCACGACCAGGGGGACGTCGTCGCTGACGAGGTCGAGAGCGCTCCAGTCGGCGAACTGGGCGTAGGCCTCGTCGACGACGACCAGGCCGGAGGTCGCGTCGACCAGCGCCCGCACCATCGCCGGATCCTCCACGCGGCCGGTCGGGTTGTTCGGCGAGCACAGGAACGTCACCGCCGGCTGGCTGGCCTCGACGGCGGCCCGGGCGACCTCGACATCGAGGGAGAAGTCGGGGTTGCGCTCGACCTCGACCACCGTGGCGCCGGTGATCCGGGCGATGTGGCCGTGGAGCTGGTACGTCGGCTCGAACGTCAGCACCGTCCGTCCGGGGCCGGCGTAGGTGAGCAGCAGCGTCTGCAGCACCTCGTTCGAGCCGTTGGCGGCGAACACCTGCTCGGTCGCCACGCCGTGCCAGTCGGCGATCGCCGCCCGCAGCGCCGTCGCAGCCCGATCCGGATAGCGGTGCCAGTCGATCGTCGCCAGCCCGGCGGCGAACTCCTCCCGCCAGGCGTCCGGCGGCGGGAATGGCGATTCGTTGGTGTTCAGCCGCACCTCGACCTCGACCTGCGCCGAGTGGTAACCCTCGAGCGCCCGCAGGTCGTCGCGCACGGCCACCGGATCGCTCACGTTGGCGACGTTACTGGCGGGGTGCGAACGTTGGCTCAGTGGTGCACCACGGTTACGTGAACAACCCCTCATGAGTAGCTCCCCGGTCGCGGCGACGATCGCCGAGCTCAGCGCGGCTGCGGAAGCGGTCGCCGGGTACCAGCGCCGGGTCGCCGCCCTCGCCGGGCCCCACCTCGGCGCCGACCGTGATGACCTGGTGGCGGCCATCTACGAGGCCGAGCGGGCGTTGCGCACGTCGGAGCGGCTGCTCCTGCGGGCGGTCAAGGTCGCCGGCAACTGACCGAAGGACCGTGTCGAAAAGCGGCGACGGCCCCTGGTGGGAGGGGCCGTCGCACGGGCGACGCCAGGCGGCGGATCCCGGCTGTCGCGCAAACCAGGTGGCGGGAACCTGGTTGGTGATAGTCAGCATATCACTGCCCAGGTAAGAGGCAAGCAGGCATGAACCGTCTCACGAGGGTTTTTCCGACCTCCGGCGACGAGTGCGGGGCAGCTGGCTCGACGGGCAGATGTCCTCCAACGAGCAGTGGGCGCAGTCGGGACGCTGGGCGAAGCAGACCCGGCGCCCGTGCAGGATCATCCGCAGGCTGAAGTCCCCCCGCTCCGCCGGCGGGATGTAGCTGTTCAGCTCCAGCTCGACCTTCACCGGATCTTGCTGGGTCGTCAGGCCGAGCCGGCGCGACAGCCGCCCGACGTGGGTGTCGACGGGCAGGCCGGGCAGCCCGAAGCCGACGCTGCGCACCACGTTGGCGGTCTTGCGCCCGACGCCGGGGACCGTGATGAGGTCCTCCAGACGGGTCGGCACCTCGCCGCCGAAGCGCTCGACCAGCGCGTTGGCCATCCCGATCAGGCTCTTGGTCTTGTTCTGGTAGAAGCCCGTGGAGCGGATGATCTCCTCGACGTCCGCCGGGTTGGCGGCGGCGAGGTCCTCGGGCGTCGGATAGCGCGCGAACAATGCCGGCACGACGAGGTTGACCCGCACGTCGGTGGTCTGGGCGGAGAGGATCGTTGCCGCCAGGAGCTCGAAGGGGCTGCGGTGGTCGAGCTCGCACAAGGCGTCGGGGTACGTCTCTTCGAGGCGGCAGGCGACCTCCCGGGTCCGGCCCTTCGGCGAGCGCGGGCGGATCCGGCGACGCTCCGGTAGGTCGGCGGGCGGGGCGAGCGTCGGGTCGGACATGCCGCCGCCGAGCCTACGGACGCCTGCCGCCCGCCCCGTATCGTCGTGCCCGTGGTCCTCACGACGGTCAGGTCTGGCGACGCACTCGACGCGTCCGTGCGTGACCTGCTCGACGCCGCCGCCGGCGCCGACGGCCGCCACCCGCTGTCGGATCACCTGCGGATGGAGCTGGCCCAGGGCGGCGGGCCGGGGTTCGCCGCCGTGACCGCCGACGTCGACGGCCACCTCGCCGGGTACGCCCAGCTGGCGCTGATCAACGGGATCCGCAACGTCGAGCTCGTCGTCGCCCCAGCGGCTCGTGCCGACCCGTCGATCGCCCGCAGCCTGCTGGCGGCGGCTGTCGACGTCGTCGCGGACGAGGGCGGCGGGCCGGTGCAGTGGTGGGCCTTCGACGCCGGGGCCGGCGACGACGTGCTGGCACGGTCGGCCGGGCTGGCGATGACCCGCGAGCTGTTGCAGATGCGCCGAACGCTGCCGACCGGGATGCCAGTCGAGGTCACCACCCGACCGTTCGTCCCGGGCCAGGACGAGGACGCGTTCCTCGCCGTCAACAACCGCGCCTTCGCCACGCACCCCGAGCAGGCAGGGTGGACGCGTGACACGCTCGCTCGAGCGCGAGGCCGAGCCGTGGTTCGAACCCGACGGCTTCCTGCTCCACGAGCGCGACGGTCGCCTCGCCGCGTTCTGCTGGACCAAGCTGCACCACACCGAGGACCCGGTGCTCGGCGAGATCTACGTGATCGCCGTCGACCCGGGCTTCCAGGGCGTCGGCCTCGGCAAGCAGCTCACCCTCGCCGGGCTCGCCTCGATCGCCGATCGCGGGGTGACGGTCGGGATGCTCTACGTCGACGGCGGCAACGCCGCGGCGGTGACGATGTACGAGCACCTCGGGTTCGGTGTCCACCGCACCGACCGCGCCTACACCGCCGATGTACCACCGCGATGAGCGAGCGAGTCTTCGAGCGAACGAACAATTCGGCACGGTCCTTCGCTCATTGGTGCCTCCAGAGGTCAGATGACGAGGCGTTGTCGCACGACGCGATGCAGCACCAATGAGCGAGCGAGTCTTCGAGCGAACGAACAATTCGGCACGGTCCTTCGCTCATTGGTGCCTCCAGAGGTCAGATGACGAGGCGTTGTCGCACGACGCGATGCAGCACCAATGAGCGAGCGAGTCTTCGAGCGAACGAACAATTCGGCACGGTCCTTCGCTCATTGGTGCCTCCAGAGGTCAGATGACGAGGCGTTGTCGCACGACGCGATGCAGCACCAATGAGCGAGCGCTACGGCATCGACCGCGCCGCGTTGGCGGCATTGCTCGGTGACGTCCCCCGCTATCGCACCGACCAGGTCTGGCAGGGCCTGTACGCCAACCTCGCCGCGCCAGAGGAGATGACCAACGTGCCGCTCGCGCTGCGGCGGCGGCTCGCGGTCGAGCTGCCGGCGTCGCTCGCGCCGGTCAGCGAGTCGATCAGCGACCGCGGCGACACGATCAAGTTCCTGTGGGAACTCGACGGCGGCGCCCGCGTCGAGACGGTGCTGATGCTCTCCCCCGGGCGGGCGACGGTGTGCGTGTCCAGCCAAGCCGGCTGCGCGATGGGCTGCGGATTCTGCGCCACCGGCCAGGCCGGCTTCACCCGCCACCTGACGACCGGCGAGATCGTCGAGCAGGTCGTGCGCGCCGCCCGTCGCGCCCGCGAGGGCGGGCGGCGGGTGAGCAACGTCGTGTTCATGGGGATGGGTGAGCCGCTCGCCAACGAGGCCGCGGTGTGGGGCGCGGTCGAGCGGCTGCACGGCGACCTCGGCCTCTCCGCCCGCCACATCACGGTGTCGACGGTCGGCATCGTGCCGGGCATCCGCCGGCTCACCGAGCGCGGCCTGCCGGTGACGCTCGCCGTCAGCCTCCACGCCGCCAACGACGCCCTGCGCGACGAGCTGGTGCCGATCAACCGGCGCTACCCGATCGACGTCCTGCTCGACGCCTGCGCCGGCTTCGTCGCCGCTCGTGGCCGGCGGCTGAGCTTCGAGTGGGCGTTGATCGACGGCGTCAACGACCGCCCGTCCGACGCCGCCGAGCTCGCCGCGCTGTGCCGGCGGCTGCGACCGGCGGCGCACGTCAACCTGATCCCGCTCAACCCGACGCCGGGCTGGCCGACCGCCGGCACGCCGCCGGCGCGGGTGGCCCAGTTCCGGGACCGGCTCGCCGCGCTCGGGGCCAACGCGACGGTGCGGCGCAACCGGGGCACCGACATCGACGCCGCCTGCGGCCAGCTCGCGGCCTCCCAACCAGTGACCCTCACGTGAGAGCCCTCGACCTCGACCGCATCGTGATGCGGCGCAACGGGACGCTCATCCTCGACGACGTCTCGTTCGGCGTGGCCCCGGGTGAGCGGTGGCTCGTGCTCGGCGCCAACGGCAGCGGCAAGACGTCGCTGCTGCGGATCGCCGCCCTCTACGAGCACCCGACGTCGGGGACGGTCGAGGTGCTCGGCGAGCGGCTCGGGCGCACCGACGTGCGCGTCCTGCGCCGGCGCATCGGCTACGCCTCCGCCGCGCTCGCCGACCAGCTGCGCCCGTCGCTGCGGGCCCTCGACGTGGTGCGCACCGCCCGCTACGCCGCCCTCGAGCCGTGGTGGCACGCCTACAGCGAGTCCGACGACGCGACGGCCCGGGCATGCCTCGACCGGATGGGCGTCGGTCGCCATGCCGAGCGCGAGCTCGGGACGCTGTCGTCGGGTGAACGCCAGCGGGTCCTGCTGGCGCGGACGCTGATGAACGACCCGGCGATCGTGCTGCTCGACGAGCCGTCGGCGCGCCTCGACCTCGGCGGGCGCGAGCAGCTCGTCCATGCCCTCGACGACTTGGCCGCCGACCCTGACGCCCCGCCGTCGGTGGTCGTCACCCACCACGTCGACGACATCCCGCCGTCGTCCACGCACGTGGCGCTGCTCCGGGACGGGCGGATCGTGCGCGCCGGGCGGATCGACGAGGTGCTCGACGCCGCCGCCCTGAGCGAGACGTTCGGGCTGGCACTGTCGCTCGAACGGC
Source organism: uncultured Acidimicrobiia bacterium (assembly GCA_963841465.1). Taxonomy (GTDB): domain Bacteria; phylum Actinomycetota; class Acidimicrobiia; order Acidimicrobiales; family Ilumatobacteraceae; genus JALZMG01. The sequence goes on from CAWJCQ010000004.1 coordinate 835,191, forward strand.
GTGTCGACGGCCGCTTCAGCGCGTGGGCTCGGCGGTGACGAGACCGCGCAGGGCGGCCTTGCCCCGCCGGATCTCGTCCTCGAGCACCCGCTGAAGGATCCCTGATCCCCACAGCGACCCGCCGTAGCGCAGGTCGGTCACGAGGGTCGCCCCGCCCTCAGCCCCATCGACCATCGCCGTGAGCACCCACTCGGCGTGGTCGCGACCGTCGTCCTCGAGCCGTTCGAATCGGACGTGGTGCGGCGGCCAGCACACGGTGCGCACCATCCGCAACTGCTTGGAGCGGGCGAACGGGCCCACGCGGGCGCGCAGCTGGACCCGCCACGCCGGGCGATCGGCGTCTGGTTCGAGCGGCTCGACGCGGTGCACGAGGCGCATCCACGCCGGATAGCGCTCCAGCGTGGCGACCTGGGCGAAGACGTCGTCCGCGGTCGCACCGTCGATGAACAGCGAGATCGTCGTGAGCATCAGTGCTTGCGTTCGGTGCCGCGGAAGGCCCTGGCGAGGAGCGGGCTACTGGCGGCGAGCACGCCGCCGAGGTCGTCGGCGGCGTCGAACGTCGGGATCCACGGGATCGCGTGCGTGGCGTCGGGGTCGTCGTCGGCGAGTGGCTGGCCGGTGACCTGGGCGACGGTGCGCGCCTCATCGGGTTCCGGCTCCGGCTCCACGAGCGCTGGTTGGGCGACCGACGCCTCGACTGCGGGCGCCGGCTGGGGTGCCGTCTTCGCCCGGGCCCGTCGCTTGCGTGGCGGCTTCGGGGCATCGGTGCCGGCGCCGGGCCGGAACAAGCGCGGCGCCGCCTCCCGGCGGTCATCCAGCGTCCAGCCCAACGGGACGACCATCGCGTCGGCGTGGCGCTTGCACAGTGACCCAGCGCGCAGGGGGTCACCGTCCGGATCGCGGGGAGCCAGCCACACGAGCAGGCGGTCGGCGTCGAACCCGTACGCCATCGCCGCGACGTCCGAGCACCCCGGCCGCTCGCAGAGCTTGCCCATCACCTCCCAAGATAGCCGTCTAGCTGGGACGGAAAGTCCGCGCCGCGTTTGTGCGATCAACGCCGGTGGGCCGGGGCCGATCGCACAAACGCGAATCACACCCGAGCCAGGTCGATGTCGCCGCTGACGGTGGTCAGACGCAGGTGCACCCGACGCTCGTCGTCGCTCGGCTCGCCGGCGGCATCGAGCTGGCTGGACACCCGCCCGCTCACGGTGTGCACGTCGAGCCATGCCGCGGTCCCGTTGCGCACGCCGGCGTGGATGTCTCCGGAGGCTGCCTTGGCCTGCACCTCGCCCTCCACGACTGAGTCGATCCGGATGTCGCCCGATGCCGTGGTCGCCTTGAAATCAGGCGGCGCCGCGCCGACGGTGATGTCACCGCTGGCGGTCTTGGCGTCGAGGCCGCGGGTGGCGCCGCCGACGAGGACGTCGCCGGACCCGCTCGACAGCGACGCCGTACCGTCCCCGTGGTCGACGCTCCCGATCAGGGTCCGCGTCGTCGTGCGCAACGGACTCGGCGTCCCGCAGCAGACCTTCGAGACGTCCGCCCCGCCGTTGCCCGCGCTGCCGCCGGACCTGGCCCCCTGCTGGCCCGGACCCGCACCCCCCTGATCAGGGCATCTCGGTGGGCCGGACTTCGTGTTGTCGGAGTCAGCCTGTCACGGTGTGCACGAAACGTGTCGCTGATCGTGTGGCGACACGGCCCATCACGACACGCCTCGAGGACGACGAGGTCGGCAGGCTCGAAGCTGCCGTCGCAGCCGGCGATGCACCGGACCGGGCCTCGGCCATTGCCGAGGCGGTGCGGGAGTGGAACGACCGCCACGACCGGGCACGGATCGTGGAGAGCTGTCGCCGTCGCCACGCCGAGCCGGATGCGGAGCTCGACGCCGTCAACGCCGACTTCGGAGCGATCGCCGCATGGCCCGAGTGAGTCGCCGCCGCGACCGCGCAACGCTCACTCGCGGCGACATCTACGACGCCCAGACGCCCGGCGGCCCCCACCCAGCGGTGGTCATCACTCGGGACGACGCCCTGCCGTTGCCGACCAGCGTGGTCGTCGCCGGCATCACCACCACGGCGCATGGGCACGTGGCAGAGGTCGAGATCGGCCCCGACGAGGGCGTGCCTGAGCACAGCGCCATCAACTGTGACAACCTCTTCACGATCCCCGTGACGAGCCTCACTCGTCGACGTGGCGCGCTGGGCGTGGCCAAGACAGCCCAACTCGACCAGGCGCTGAAGATCGCCGTCGGGTTGTCATGACGATCACGGCGATTTGGTCCGGAGGTTGGTCTGTCTTACCCCCCATTCACCAGGCCGTTGTGGGCGATGCCGGACTCGAACCGACGACCTCCACGGTGTGAACGTGGCGCTCTAACCAACTGAGCTAAACGCCCTCTGGCGGCGCCACGCTACCAGCCTCGGCCCGTCTGGGGGACGAGGTCGTCTCCTGGTCACGGGACCGACGACGAGGTCAGACAGGCCAGTCCCCTGCCCTGACGGTCGCGATGACCCTCGGTGCCGGGCGGGCACCGTTCGTCCATCCCGATCAAGCCGGCGACGACGAGCTCCCCGGACGCACCCGTGCAGTTGATCTCCCGGGCGTCACCGTTGGGCTCGATGGTCACGCACGAGCCCGGCTCGAGCAGGTTGTCCGGCGGCGCCGGCTCCTTCGGGTGGTAGAGCGCGGCCCCGATCAGCACCACGGCCGTCCCCAGCAGGAACATCGCCAGCACCAGCTTCCACGGGTAGCGGGCCGGAGGCAGCGGCTCTCGCGGCGGCACCGCGGAGGGGGCGGCGACGGTGGGCGCCGGGGGCGGCGACGGCGCGGCGGCGGAGCCGGTGCCGCGCAGCGCCGCGTCGTACACCGCCCGCCGTGAGGGCTCGCCGAGCACGCGGTAGGCCTCGTTGATCGCCGCCATCTTCTCCGCCGCCGCCGGCTCCCGGTCGGGGTGGTAGCGGCGGGCGAGGATGCGGTAGGCGTCGCGGATCTCTGCGGCGGTCGCATCGGGCCGCACGCCGAGGGTGGCGTAGTGCCCGCGCCCGGCGATCACGTCACGGTGCCGCCGCTGCGCCAGTACTCCCCGCCGGCGCGGTCGAGGAGGCCCTCGTCGACCAGGTAGCGGCGCAGCAACGCGGGGTCGGGGTGGCGGCCGGCGATGATCTCGTTGACCTCCCGCTCGGCGTAGCGGACACCGGGCTCGAACGCCTGGGCCAGCCAGTCGAGCACGACGATGCGCTTGCCTCGCGCCGACGGCACCGACGTGATCCGCCCGTCATGGACGAAGGCGTCGAGCACCTTGCGCCGCTCCGCCGGCTCGCCCTCGTGCTCGGTGCGCTTGGGCCGCCCCAGCGCCGCACGTGCCGCCCGCTTGAACACGTCGCCGACGATGGTCAGCCCGCCAGGCCCGCTCGTCACCAGCCCGGCGTCGACGAGGCGCCCGAGGGCCGGGCCGGCACGGTCGATCGACACGCCGGAAGCGGCGACGACCGCATCCAGCGATGTCGCCCCGAGCACGACCGCCGCTGCCACGCGCCGGCGCCCCTCGTCGGCGAGCAGCCCGACGATGGTGCCGGCGTCGAGCGGAGGGCGCTCGCCGGCCATGTCAGTACCCGACGTCGGCGTCGACGGGCCCGATCAGCTCGTCGCCGTCGGCGTAACGGCGCACGTTGACCCGGATCCGCTCGGCGAGCAACGGCCGCGCCATCGCCGGCGTGTTGCCCACGTGCGGTGTGATGAGGCAGTTCGGCAGTGTCCACAACGGGTGGTCGTGGGGCAGCGGCTCGGGATCGGTGACGTCGAGGCCGGCGCCGCCGATCGTGCCGTCCTCCAGCGCCTCGACGAGATCGGTCGTGACGACGTGGCGGCCGCGGGCAACGTTGACCAGCCAGGCGTGGTCTTCCATCAGCGACAGCTCGTCCGCTGCGATGATCCCCTCTGTCTCGGGCGTCAACGCCAGCGCCAGCACCACGAGATCGGCACCGGGCAGGGCGTCGGCGTAACGGTCGGCCTCGAGCACGTCGTCGACGCCGTCGAGGTGGTTGGCGGTGCGCCGCACCACCGTGATGTGGCAGTCCCACGGCTGCAGCAGGCGGACCAGCGCCTCGGCGATCCCCCCACCGCCGAGGATCGTCACCCGCGATCCGAGCAGGTTGGAACCCTGCGGTGGCTGCCAGTCGTGGGCCCTGGCGTACGTACCAAAGCCGCGCAGCCCGGCCAGTGCGAGGGTGAACGCGAGCTCGGCGACGGGCTCGGCGTACACGCCCTTGGCGCAGGTCCACCGACGGTCGTGGTCGACGAGGTGGACGAAGTTCTCGATCCCGGCGAACGGCAGTTGGATCCATCGAGCGTCGGGCGCCTTGTGCAGGGTCTCGGCGAGGGCGTCGGGGTCGCGCGGGTCGGCCCACACGATCGCCTCGGCCTCGGTGAGCGGCACGAGGTGACCCCCGCCGTCGGTGATCGCCTCCGCCATCCACGCCGGAGCGCCATCCGGCGCCAGGGCGATGCGCGGGGCCTCGGGTCTCGACATGGTCAGGGCGAGGCTAGTGCCCGCTCTGCCGAGGTTGGGCGAGCGCCGCCGCGCAGCGGCGGCAGCGAGCTCGGAGGCGAGCGAGCAGCTTGGCTGCGAGCCGAGCCCGAGTCATGCGGCCCTGCGGCGGTTCCCGGCGACCGTGCCGGCGACCAGGATCACGATCGCCACCACCATGACCATCGTCGCCAGCACGTGGACCTGCGGGAGGATCTGGACCTTCGCCGAGTCGAAGATCTTCCGCGGCAGCGTCGACACGTCCCCGGCCACGAACGAGGTGATGATGTAATCGTCGATCGACAACGAGATCGACAGCAGGAAGGCGGCGATGATCCCAGGGATGATCAGCGGGAAGGTGATCGTCATGAACGTCCGCAGCGGCGGCGAGCCGAGATCGGCGGCGGCGTCCTCCAGCGACCAGTCGAGGCCGCGGATGCGCGCCTTCACGGTCAGCGCGACGAACGAGATGCAGAAGCTGCAGTGGGCGATCACGATCGTCCAGAACCCCCGCGACACGCCTTGATTGAAGAACAACGTGAACAGCGAGGCTCCGAACACGATCTCCGGCGTCGTCAGCGGCAGCACGAGGAGCATGTTCCACAGTGCCCCGCCGTGCACCCGGTAGCGGGCCAGGGCGAGAGCGATCAGCGCGCCCATGATCGTGGCGATCGTGCAGGCCACGAGCGCCACGCGCACCGACACGATCAGGGCGTCGGTGTACTCGCTCGACTTGAAGGCGTTGGCCCAGTTGGAGAGGGTGAAGCCCTGCCACGTCGTGTTGAACTTGCCGCTCGGGTCGTTGAACGAGAACACGACGATCGTGATCAGCGGGATGAACAGGTAGGCGAACCCGAGCATCGTCACCACCCAGAGGGCGTAGGTGCCCCACGGCCGGCGCCCGGCCCGCTTCGGCTTGACGATGCGGCCGGCGGTGACGAGCGCGCCCTCCAGGGCCTCGGTCTCGGCGATCGCAGTCGCCCCACCCTCACTCACGCGAGATCCTCCGTCCCCAGGAACTTGGCGTAGATCAGCACGAGCACCGTGATGATCGCCATCAGCACGAAGCTGATCGCCGCCGCCGTCGGGTAGTCGTTGCGATTCAGGAACTGGGTCTGCACGACGTTGCCGATCACCGACGTCTGCGGGTTGCCGAGCAGCGAGGCGTTGATGAAGTCGCCGGTGGCCGGGATGAACGTCAGCAGCGTTCCGGCGAACACGCCCGGCAACGACAGCGGGAAGATCACGCTGCGGAACGTCCGCCAGAACGACGAGTAGAGGTCGTTGGCAGCGTCGACGAGCTGGATGTCGATCTTCTCCAGGCTGACGTAGAGCGGTAGCAGCATGAACGGCAGGAAGTTGTAGGTCAGCCCGCCGATCACCGCCGCCTGGGTGTTGAGCAGCCGCCCGTTGTCGAGGATGCCGATGTTCTCGAGGACGGTGTCGAGGCGCAGTGAGTTGATCGCCTTCATCACCGGACCGTTGTCGTTCAGCAGCGATTGCCAGGCGATCGTGCGCAGCAGGAAGCTGGTGAAGAACGGCACCATCACCAGCCCGAGCAGGATGTTGCGCCACTGCCCGGCCTTGAAGGCGATGAAGTAGGCGATCGGGTAGGCGATCAGCAGGCACAGCAGGGTGGCGATCGCGGCGTAGGCGAACGAGCGCAGGAGCTGCTCGCCGAAGTCGCTGAACGCCGACCCGAAGTTTCCCCACTCCCACGTCAGGTCGTACGTCGGGATCAGCTGGTTGGGCTTCGAGGACAGCGAGATCTTGAGCAGCGAGATCAGCGGGACGACGAAGAACACGAACGTGAACGCCATCCCCGGCAGCAGCAGCAGGTACGGGACCTTGCGGCCGGACCGCAGCGAGCGGTCGTCACCGGTGGCGGCGGCCATCGTCAGCCCCCCGTGATGGTGAGGAATCGCTTGGTGATCGCCTCGTCGACCTCGGTCGGCAGGTCGGCGAACACCTTGAGTCGGGCGAGGTCGTCGGCCGACGGGAACAGGATCGGGCTGTCGGCGAGGGCGGCGGCGTCGCCGCCCATCTTGATCAGCTCCTCCTTGACCCCCCTCACCGGCGTGACGTACTGCACGTAGGCGGTGATCTGCGCCGCCTGGACCGGGTCGTAGACGTAGTTCATCCAGTCGGCGGCGGCGTAGGCGTTGGGCGCCCCTTCGGGATGACCATGGTGTCGTACCAGCTCATGCCGCCTTCCTGGGGCACGACAAACTTGATGTCGGGGCGGTCGTAGTTGAGCTGGACGATGTCGCCGGACCATGCGATGCAGGCCACGAAGTCGCCGCTCTCCAGGCTGCGCAGGTACTCGTTCCCGGTGAACGCCCGGATCTGGCCGTCGCTGGTGGCCTGGGCGATCTTGTCGAGGGCGGCCATCGCCCCCTGCTCGTCGACGACGGTCGGATCGATGTCGAGACCGAGCATGACGAGCCCGACCGTGTCGCGCATCTCGGTGAGCATCGCCACCTTGCCCTTGAACGCAGGGTCGAAGAGGTCGTTGACGCTCGTCAGCGCACGGCCGGTGAGCGCCGGGTTGTAGGCCATCCCGGTGATCCCCGCCTGCCACGGCAGGTGCCACGACGCCCCGTAGTCCCACTTCTGGGTGAGGAAGCGCTCCTCGAGGTTGTCCCGGTTGGGGATCCAGGCGACGGGCAACGGGTCGACCCAGCCGAGGCCCTTCAGCCGCGCCGCCATCCAGTTGGTCGGGCAGACGATGTCGTAGCCGATCGTCTTTCCCTGACTCAGGACCGGGGCGAGCTCCCGGTTGTAGACCTCGTTGTTGTCGTTGAAGTTCTCCGAGTAGGTGGCGGTGATCTTGATGTCCCGCTTGAACCGGGCGACGGTGCCGATCTTGCCCTCCTCGGACGGATCGATGTACGCCTGCCAGTTCAGGATGCGGACCTCGGAGTCGCCCGTGCCGACGCCGCCGGCGTCGGTGCCCGACGACGAGCCGCCGCCGCCCCCACCGGTCGCCGCGACCACCCCTCCGACGACGGCGGCGGCGCCGACGACGATCCCGCCGCCGATCAGGGCCCGGCGCCCGAAGCGACGATCAGGCGGCGCCTCGGCGGGCTCGGCCGTCGCCACGACCTCGGCACCGTCGAGCGCAGCCTCGAACTCGTCGACGTCAGTGGTGGTGGCGCCCACGACGGCCGAGCGGCCGCGCAGCAAGTACGGCGCGTCGGGTGCCCACGTCAGCGACACCGGGTCGCCCGGGGCGACCGCACGCCCGCCGTCGTCGGCATCGACGCTGGCGATGACCTCCGTCTGATCGGCGAGTCCGATGATCAACCGACGTTCGGAGCCCTGGTAGATGACGTCCTTGACCGTGCCCCGAACGAGGCCGTCGCCGTTGGACCCGAGGCTCAGCCGTTCCGGCCGCAGCATCACGGTGACCGGATCGCCGGTCCGGGCCTCGGTGATCCCCTGGACCCCGACGACGACACCGCTGTCGAGGCGCACCGTCGCCCCGCTCGGCGAGACCCCGTCGAGGGTCCCGGGCAACAGGTTGGCCGAGCCGATGAACCCGGCCACGAACACGCTCGCCGGGGCAGCGTAGATCTGCTCCGGGGTGCCGATCTGCTCGACCCGGCCGCGGCCCATGACGGCGATGCGGTCGCTCATCGTCAGCGCCTCACCCTGGTCATGGGTGACGAAGATGAACGTGATCCCGACCTCGCGCTGGATCCGCTTGAGCTCGATCTGCATCGCCTCGCGCAACTTGAGGTCGAGGGCGGCGAGCGGCTCGTCGAGGAGCAGCGCGCTGGGAAGGTTGACCAGCGCCCTGGCCAGGGCGACGCGTTGCTGCTGGCCGCCCGCCAGCTGGCTCGGGCGGCGGGCGGCGAACTCGCCGAGGCGGACGATGTCGAGCATCTCCATCGACCGCCGCCTGGCCTCGGTCGACGGCACCTTCTTCGCCCGCAGGCCGTAGGCGACGTTGTCGAACACCGACATGTGCGGGAACAGCGCGTACTGCTGGAAGACGGTGTTCACGTTGCGCTTGTGCGGGGCGACGTTGGACACGTCGACGCCCTCCAGCAGCACCTTGCCCGATGTCGGCAGCTCGAAGCCGGCGATGATCTTGAGCAGCGTCGTCTTGCCACATCCCGACGGTCCGAGGAGGGAGAAGAACTCGCCGCGAGCGATCGCGAAGTCGGCCCGCTCGACGGCGACGAAGTCCCCGAACTCCTTGCGCACGGAGTCGAGCACGATGACGTCGCCGCCCGCCGATCCGCCGCCGCTTGGATGATCCGTCACGAGTCCACCGCTCCCCCTTGTCCTCGGCGCGCCATCGGCGGCGGATCGTAGACGCGGCGGCGGGCCGCTTCATCGGAACCTCGCAGGTCGTGGAGGGAATGTTCCACCCTCCTGGTTGGTTGGTTCTCTACGCAATGAGTGATTCCATCGGCATGTACCTCAACGAGATCGGCAAGGTCGCCCTCCTCGACGCGGACGAGGAGAAGGAGCTGTCGCGCCTGATCGAAGACGGCCGGGCGGCCGCCGAGCGTCTCGCCAACGGCGAGCGCGGCGCCGAGCTGCGCCGGGCGGTGGCCCGGGGCGCCCAGGCCAAGGACCGCTTCATCCGCGCCAACCTGCGGCTGGTCGTGTCGATCGCCCGCCGGTACCCCCTCCCCCAGGGCATGGACCTCGGCGACCTCATCCAGGAGGGCAACCTCGGCCTCGAGCACGCCGTCGACAAGTTCGACTGGCGGCGCGGCTTCAAGTTCTCGACCTACGCCACGTTCTGGATCCGCCAGGCGATCGGCCGCGCCCTCGACCAGAAGGGCAGCCTGATCCGCATCCCCGGCGACCGGGCGGCGAGCTTGCGATCGGCGCTGCGCCAGGCCGGCGGCGACGTCGAAACGCTCGACGCCCAGAACGTCGAGCTGCACCTGCTGACGTCGACGGCCTCGCTGGACAAGGCGGTCGGCGACGACGGCGACGCCACCCTCGGCGACCTGCTGGCCGACGACGAGGCGACTCCCGAAGACGTCGTGATGGCCGGCATCGAGCTCGATCTCATCGACGAGCTGCTCGGCGCGCTCGACGAGCGGGCGCGCTACGCCGTCGAGGCCCGCTTCGGCCTCATCGACGGCGAGCGGCACAGCTTCCGCGAGGTCGGCAACGAGCTCGGCATCACCGCCGAGGCGACCCGCCGGCTCGTCAACCGGGCGCTGCACAACCTGCGCCAGACGGCGGACCCGGTGCTCGCCGCCTGAGCGGTCCGCACCGAACTGTGAGTTGAGCGGGCGGATCTCCGCCGTCCTGGCTCACAGATCGAGGCTGACCATGACGTGCTTCACCCTCGTGTAGTCCTCGAAGCCGTACTGGCTGAGGTCCTTGCCGTAGCCGGAGTGCTTGAACCCGCCATGGGGCATCTCGGCGACGAGCGGGATGTGGGTGTTGATCCACACGCACCCGAAGTCGAGGCGCTTGGCCATCCGCATCGCCCGCCCGACGTCGCGCGTCCAGACGCTCGACGCCAGCCCGTACTGGACGCCGTTGGCCCAGCGCACCGCCTCGTCCTCGTCGCTGAACCGTTGCACGGTGATCACCGGACCGAAGACCTCGTCTTGGATCATCTCGTCGTCCTGGCGCAGGTCGGCGACCACGGTCGGCTCGTAGAAGAAGCCGGTCTCTCCCTGGCGTGCGCCGCCCGTGAGGACGTTGGCGTGGGCGGGCGCACGATCGACGAACCCCGACACCCGCTCCAGCTGGGCCGGGTTGTTGACCGGACCGTAGAGCACGTCCTCGTCGTCGGGGCGGCCCGTCTTCACCGCTTGTGCCGCCTCGGCGAGTGCGGCGGTGAAGTCGTTGTAGACGCCAGGCCCGGCAAGGACGCGGGTCGCCGCGGTGCAGTCCTGACCGGCGTTGAAGTAGCCAGCCGTCGAGATCCCCTCGACGGCGGCGTCGAGGTCGACGTCGTCGAACACGACCACGGGCGCCTTGCCACCGAGCTCCAGGTGGATCCGCTTGAGGTCCCTCGCCGCGGCCCCGGCGACCTCCATCCCGGCGCGCACGGAGCCGGTGATCGACACCATCGCCGGGATCGGATGGTCGACCATCGCCCGCCCGGTGTCGCGATCGCCGCAGATGACGTTGAACACGCCGGGCGGGAGGAACTCGGCGGCGATCTCGGCGAGCATCGTCGATGTCACCGGCGTCGTGTCGCTCGGCTTGAGGACCACTGCGTTGCCAGCGGCGATCGCCGGGGCGAACTTCCAGACCGCCATCATCATCGGGTAGTTCCACGGTGCCACCTGGGCGCACACGCCGACGGGCTCGCGGCGGATGAACGAGGTGTGCCCGGCCATGTACTCCCCCGCGCTCTTGCCCTCGAGGTGGCGAGCGGCGGTGGCGAAGAAGCGGATCTGGTCGACCATCGGCGGGATCTCCTCCGACCGGGTCAGGGCGATCGGCTTGCCGGTGTTCTCGACCTCCGCCGCGATCAACTCCTCGCCGTGGGCCTCGACCGCATCGGCGATGCGGAACAGCGCCAACGAACGCTCTGCGGGGGTGGTGTCGCGCCACGCTTCGAAGCCGTCGGCGGCGGCCTGCATCGCCGCGTCCACGTCGGCGGCCGACGACAATGGCGCCGTCGCGTAGGCCTCGCCGGTCGACGGGTTGACGACGTCGGTGGTCCGTCCGTCGGCGGCCTCGACGTGCCTGCCATCGACGAAGTTGGAGAACGCCTTCATGGGCGCATCTTGCCACCGGGTCTTGGACGTGTCGTTCCGCCGGAGCCCGCCGGCGGAGCGTTTACGCTCGAACCATGAACGCAGCGATCCGTTCCGTCGGTGTCCCGCGGGAGATCAAGACCGCCGAGCACCGGGTGGCGATGACGCCGGACGGGGTGCGCGAGCTCGAGCGCCACGGGATCCAGGTCCACATCGAAGCAGGTGCCGGTTCGGGTGCGTCGATCGGTGACGCCGACTACGTCGCCGCCGGAGCCACGGTCGTCCCCACTGCCGCCGACGCCTGGTCGTGCGAGCTGGTGGTGAAGGTGAAGGAGCCGCAGGACGACGAGCTCGCCTTCCTCCGCCCGAACCTGACGCTGTTCACCTACCTCCACCTTGCCGCCTACCCCGAGGTCGCCAAGGCGCTGGTGGCGGCGGGCACGACGGCGCTGGCGTACGAGACGGTGCAGCTGGAGTCGGGCGCTCTGCCGCTGCTCGCTCCGATGAGCGAGGTCGCCGGGCGTCTCGCACCGCAGCAGGGCGCCCACTTCCTGGAGCGGCACAACGGCGGGCGCGGCGTGCTGATGGGCGGGGCGCCGGGCGTGCGCCCAGCCAAAGTGGTCGTGCTCGGCGCCGGCAACGTCGGGTGGAACGCGGCGTGGATCGCCGCCGGCATGGAGGCCGAGGTCGTCCTGATCGACAAGAACCTCGACCGCTTGCGGTGGGTCGACCAGATCCACCGCGGCCGGATCATGACGCTGGCGTCGAACCGGGGGGCGATCGAACGCAGCGTCGCCGACGCCGACCTCGTGATCGGCGCCGTGCTCGTCGCCGGCGGACGGGCGCCCGTCGTCGTCACCGAGGAGATGGTGAAGGAAATGAAGGCGAGCGCGGTGATCGTCGACGTCGCCGTCGACCAGGGCGGCTGCATCGAGACGACCCACGAGACCACCCACGACGACCCGACGTACGAGCACCACGGCATCGTCCACTACGCCGTCGGCAACATGCCCGGCGCGGTGCCGCACACGAGCACGTACGCCCTGACGAACGCGACGCTGCCGTACATCCAAGAGGTCGCCGTCCACGGCGCCGCCGCCGCCGCCCGCCGTGACGCGTCGATGGCGCTCGGCGTGAACACCCTCGGCGGGTCGGTGACCAACGAGCCGGTGGCCGAGTTCCTCGGCGTCCCGTTCGTCGACCCCCTGGCGGCGTTCCAGGCCATGTCGGCCTAGCCTCGGGGCATGGCGGACACCATCGTTCACGACCTCGACATCCCGATCCTCGATCTCGAGCTCGAACCTGATCGCCTCATCGCGTCGGCGACGATGCGGGCGGCGGCGGTGGACAGCTGGATCGCCCGCAACCCGTTCGGGTTCACCATCCTCCGCTACGACGACGTGGTCGCGATGCTGCGCGACAAGCGCTGGCACTCGGCGACGTCGCGCATCATGGAGATGCAGGGGATCACCGACCCGGCGTACCTGGCGCGGCGGCGGACGTCGATCCTGTCGGCCGAGGGCGAGGAGCACACCCGGCTGCGGCGACTGGTCGGCAAGGCGTTCTCACCGCGGGCCGCCGACCGGCTGCGGCCGTTCATGCGTTCGGTGATGAACGACTTGATCGACGCCGTTTCCGGTGCCGGGCGGTGTGACGTGGCGGTCGACATCTGCGAGCCATACCCGATCCCGATCATATGCGAGCTGCTCGGCGCGCCGAAGGAGGACTGGAAGGAGTTCAGCCGCTGGGCCACCGACGTGCTGCGCATCTTCAACGGCAACCTCCACGAGGACATGCCGACGATCATGGCGGCCCAGGACGAGCTCGACGAGTACACCCGCGGGCTGATCGCCTCACGGCGGTCTCGGCCAGCCGAGGATCTGCTGACCGATCTCATCGCCGCCGAGGAGGAGGGCGACCGGCTCTCGACCGACGAGCTGGTGATGATGGTCGAGGCGGTGATCGTCGGTGGTACCGACACCACGCGCAACCAGCTCGGGTGCGCCGTCGCCCTGTTCGCCGAGTACCCCGACCAGTGGGCGCTGCTGGCGGCGTCGCCGGAGCTGGCGGGGCGGGCGGTCGAGGAGGCGATGCGCTACTTCGGGGCGGTGCGCGGGACCGGCAGGTTCGCCAGCGAAGACATCGAGTATCGGGGCGTGCTGTTCCCGGCCGGGACGTTCATCGCCCCGTCGATGGCCACGGCGAACTACGACCCGGCCGTGTTCCTCGCGCCGGACGTGTTCGACATCAGCCGCGAGCCGGCCGGCCAGCCGCAACTGACGTTCGGCTCGGGGATCCACTACTGCCTCGGCGCCGCGCTGGCCCGGGCCGAGCTGCAGGAGGCGCTCCCGCTGCTCGCTCGCCGCATGCCCGACCTCGCCCTCGACGGCCCGGTGACCTGGAAACCCAACACCACCGGCATCTTCGGCCCCGAACACCTCCCGGTCACGTTCGAGCCCGGACACTGACGGCCCGGCCGAGTGCCCAACTTTCCGGTGTGGCGGACGGGATCCGTCCGCCACACCGGAAAGTTGGAAGGGGGGCGGCGTCACACGGCCGGCGACTGGAGGGCGCCGCGAGCGGTCAGTACGGCCTCCACCGTCGCGATCAGGACGCGCAACCGCCGCTCGATTGCTCGTTCGGTGAACCGCAATCGCTCCCAGCCAAGAAGCGCGAGGCCGAGGTCCCGCGCCTTGTCCCGCTCGACGGCAGACGGTGTCGCGTGCCATTCCGAGTGGTCGATCTCGATGTCGAGCCGGCAGTCGGGATACGCGAGGTCGAGGTACGCGATTCGATCGTTGGGCAAGACGACGGGGTACTGCTGGGCAGCGGCTGGCAGGCCAGCAGCCAGGAGCGCCTCCTGGACCTCCAGCTCCAGCTCAGACATCGCTGGACGCCCGACCCGCTCGGTCAAGTGCACCAGCCGGGCCCACGCACGGGAGCCGCGCCGACCCCGGCCACACAGATCGTGATACACCTCACCGAGCTCGGCGTCGGTGCAGAGCGCCTTGTTCCGCGCATCCTCGATCACTGACAGATGGCCCTGCTCATCGAGCACACCTCCCAGGTCGAAGACCGTGCGCGCGACGGACGTCACGCGGGCGCCATCGACAAGGTCGACGATGTGATGGTCGGGCAACTTCGACGTGTAGTGCACGACGGCGCGCACACATCAGTGACGGTGTCGCCCTTGGCGACCGTCACCTCAACTCGATCCTTTGGAACTCGCCGAAGTCCCCAATGCGCGGCTGCACTGGCGTGCGACAGCACGGCCCCGGGCACTGACAGACAGATTGCGAGCTCGCGTTGCGACACCTCATAGGGCCCGCCATGCGTGGACAGGACGTTTGGAGCCACCCGATGCAGTCGACCGTCCTCGAGCCGACGGCGAACCCCTCGATCCGACAGGCCGAGCCGTTGGATCTCGTCATCCGTGGCGAGATGGAGGCGCCGCTCGGCGATGCGCACGATGTTTGAATCGACCGTGCTCATGGGCCAGACCGTACGCGAGGGGTGTCACGGTGAGCGACGGTCTCGCGCGGGATCGTCAACTTTCCGGTGTGGCGGACAGTATGCGTCCGCCACACCGGAAAGTTGGCGGAAACGCCGGTCAGCTCCTCGACAGGTAGACGTCGCGGAGGACGTGGGTCTCGAGCTCGAGCTCGCCGACGCGCTGCTTGACCACGTCGCCGATGCTCACCAACCCGACGACCTTGCCGCCCTCCAACACCGGCATGTGCCGCGACCGCGTCGCCGTCATCCGTCGCATCACCTCGGACAAGTCGTCGGTGACCGTGCACGTCGCGACGCTCTGGTTGACGACGTCACGCACCCGTAGCTCGTCGAACCGCGGCCCGTGGTGGTCGATCGCCCGGACCACGTCGCGCTCACCGAGCACGCCGATCAGCTGATCCTCCGGCCCGGTCACCACCAGCGAGCCGATGCCGCGGATGGACATCCGGTGCACGGCCACCGTCATCGGCGTGTCCGGCCCGACAACCTCCACGGTGTTGCCCTTGGCCGACAGGATCGCTGCGACGTTCATCTCTCCTCCATCGTCGAGACACCCATTGTTGGCCGAGCGACCGGGGGTTTCAAGCGATCAGCCCGGCTGGGCGCCCTTGCTCAACCAGAAGTCGTTCAGAGCCGACTGCACCTTCAGGTACCAGATGATGTTCCCGATGATCGGCAACAGGAACCAGAGACCCCAGACGGCACTGACCGGTGCCTGTCGGCCGTCGCGCTCGTACATGTTCTTGATCTCGTTGGGGATCGTGAACATCAGCACGATGCTGAGCAACAGGTAGATGACGATCGCGAGCACGCCGCCGAGGCCATCGCCGTTGTACTTCTTGAGGTCCTCGCTGGTGCGGTAGGTCCAGAAGAATCCCCAGATGCCGATCGTCACGATCATCAGCAGGATCACCAGCCCCGGGCTGTAGAACGCCCCGCCCAGTCGGGGTGGCACCCGGCCCGTCGGAACCATCGCGTACCCGGTAGCTCCCGGCGGAGGCGGCGGCGGCGGGGAGGCCGTCGGCGTCGACGGTGGCGGCGGTGGTGCCGGCGCGCCCGGCGGCGGCGGGGTCGTGTCGTCGCTCATGGTCAGACGGTAGCCCTGCGGGCCGCCTACCGTCGGGGACCGTGGCGAAGGACATCAAGGACATCAAGGACGTCAGGGACCCGAAGCTCGGCTACGGCGTCGGCTACTGGACGGCGGGTCCGCCGCCGGGCGCCCTGGAAGCGATCCAGGAGGCCGAGCGTCTCGGCTTCGACTCCGTCTGGACCGCCGAGGCGTACGGCTCCGACGCCTTCACGCCGCTTGCCTGGTGGGGCGCCCAGACCGAGCGGATCCGCCTCGGCACCGGGATCGTGCAGCTCTCGGCGCGCACGCCGGCGGCGACGGCGATGGCGGCAATGACCCTCGACCACCTCTCCGGCGGCAGGCTGATCCTCGGGCTCGGCGCGTCGGGCCCGCAGGTCGTCGAGGGCTGGTACGGCCAGCCCTACGCCAAGCCGCTGGCCCGCACCCGGGAGTACGTCGACGTCCTGCGGCGCATCTTCGCCAGGCACGACCCGGTCGAGCACCACGGCGACTTCTATGACCTCCCGCTGCGCGGCGGCACGGGACTCGGCAAGGCGCTCAAGTCCACGGTCCACCCGCTGCGCACGGACATCCCGATCCACATCGCCGCCGAGGGCCCGAACAACGTCGCCCTCGCCGCCGAGATCGGCGACGGCTGGCTGCCGCTGTTCTTCGCCCCCAAGGAGGACGCGTTCTACCGCGAGTGCCTCCAGCGAGGCTTCTCCGCGAGCGGCGACCCGACCAAGGCCGACCGCTTCGAGGTGACGTCCAACATCTCGATCGTCTCTGGCGACGATCCCGAGCGCTGCGCCGACGCGGTCCGTCCCTTCCTCGCTCTGTATGCCGGTGGGATGGGTGCCCGAGGCGCCAACTTCCACTTCGAGGTGTTCGCCCGGATGGGGTACGAGGACGTCGCCACGAAGGTCCAGGAGCTGTACCTCGACGGTCGCAAGGCCGAGGCGGCGGCGGCGATCCCGCTGGCGATGGTCGAGGACGTCGCCCTCGTCGGACCGCCGGAGAAGATCCGCGACGAGCTCCCCCGCTGGCGCGAGACGTGCATCACGTCATTCCTCGTCGGCGGCCCCGCGAAGGCGCTGAGCGGCTACGCCGAGCTGCTCGCCGGTTGATTCACTTGGCGTACAGCCGCTCGAACTCGTCGGCGTACGTGGCGTAGACCACGTTGCGCTTGAGCTTCAGCGACGGTGTCAGCTCACCGGCCTCGAGGGTGAAGTCCCGCGACAGGATGGCGAACTTCTTGATCTGTTCGACCTGGGCGTAGTTGGCGTTGACGGCGTCGAGGTCGGCCTGGATCAGCTCCCGCACCTCCGGCCGCTCGCACAGCTCGGCGACGTCCGTGGGCAGGTCGAGCTCCTTCGCCCACGGGACGATCTGCTCGGGGTCGAGCGTGATGAGCACGACGGGGTACGGCTTGCGGTCGCCGAACATGATCGCCTGCGAGATCCACCGCGAGCGCCGCAGGTCGCCTTCGAGGTTGGCCGGGGTGAGGTTCTTGCCGCCGGCGGTGATGATGATGTCCTTCTTGCGCCCGGTGATGGTGACGAACCCGTCATCGTCGATCGAGCCGAGGTCGCCGGTGCGCAAGTAGCCGTCTGGCGTCATCACGTCGGCGGTCGCCTCGGGGTTGTTCCAGTAGCCGCGCATGATCATCTCGCCGGCGATCTCGATCTCGCCGTCCTCGGCGATGCGCACGTCGGCGCCTGCGACCGGCTTGCCGATGGTGCCGAACTTGAAGTCGCCGGGCAGGTTGAGGGTGCCGATCGAGGTCGTCTCGGTCATCCCCCAGCCCTCGTACACCGGCACCCCGGCGGCGAAGAAGAACTCGAGGATCTCCGGCGCGATCGGCGCGGCGCCGGACACGGCGAACTTGATCCGCCCGCCGAAGATGCCGCGCACCAGGGCGAACATCTCGCCGTCGATGCGCTCGAACTCCGCCCGCTCGGCGTCGGACACCTCCTCGCCCCGCCGCACCCGCAGCGCGAGGGCGATTGCGTCGGCCGCCGCCTGCTCTCCGCCGGCCGGGACCATCGACATGGCAACCGCGTACACCTTCTCGAAGATGCGCGGCACCGACGGCAGCACGGTCGGCTTGACCGCGCCGAGCTCGGCGACGATCTGGGTGGTGTCGCCGCCGAAGTAGGCGATCGTCGCCCCGACCTCGATGCAGTCGGCCTGCACCAGCTGGGCGAAGACGTGGGCCAGCGGGAGGTAGAGGTAGACGACGTCACCCTCCCCGAACAGCGCCATCTCGGTGGCCGAGCGGCGCCCGGCGGCGAAGCCCTGGTGGGTGAGCACGACGCCCTTGGGGCGGCCCGTCGTGCCCGACGTGTAGATGATGAGGCAAGGGTCGTCGAACTGCACCGCGGCGGCGCGCCGCTCGAGCTCGGCGACGTCGCCGCCGCGCCCTGACGCCTCGACGTCGGCCAGCGGCATCGCCCCCTCGGCCGGGCCGTCGATGACGATGGTGTGGCGCAACTCGGGCAGCTCAGCGCGCACCGAGTCGATGCGGGCGACGTGGGTGGGTGTCTCGCACACGACGACGGTGGCGCCCGAGTCGCCAAGCACCCATCGGCACTCGTCGGCCGAGTTGGTCGGGTACACAGGCACGACGATCGCGCCGGCCGTCGACGCGGCGAGGTCGACGAGTGTGAACTCGACGCGGGTGTTGCTGAGCACGCCGATTCGATCGCCCGGCTGCACACCGAGCCCCATCAGGCCGCAGGCGATGTCGGCGACGCGACCCCACAGCTCGCCGAAGGTGAGCGAGGCCCACGACCCCCCGTCGCGCAGGAACTCGGCCGCCTTGGCGTCGCCGAAGCGTTCGGCAGACACGCGGGTGAGCTCGGCCATCGAGAGCTTGGGGGTCGCCGCGGTGCTGGTCATGATCCGACGGTAGCGGGCCGGCCGATCTACGTTGGCGGCACCTCGACCGGCGCCAGCGATGCCAGAGCCCACCGACGCCCTGCCCCACCACCACCGCGCCGGCACTGCCCGCGCTGCGCTGTCGTACCGGGACTTCCGCTGGATCTGGATCGGCCTGTTCGCCTCGAACGTCGGCACGTGGATGCAGAACTTCACGCTGCCGGCGTATGTGCAGCAGCGCACCGGTTCGGCGGCGTTGGTCGGCGTGCTCGTCTTCACCCAACTCGGGCCGCTGCTGGTGTTGTCGATCCCCGCCGGCGTGCTCGCCGACCGCTACCCGCGGCGGCCATACCTCGTCGCGATGCAGGCGATTCAGGCCGTGTTCAGCGCCGTGCTCGCCGTGCTCGTCGGGTTGGAGTCGCCACTGTGGACGCTGATGGCGTGCTCGCTGGTGATCGGCATCGGCAACGCCCTCAACGCGCCGGCGTTCCAGGCGAGCGTGCCGCTGCTCGTCGATCGCCGCGACCTCGCCGGCGCCGTCGCCCTCAACTCGGCGATGCTCAACGGCAGCCGCGTGATCGGCCCCCTGCTGGCGGCGGTGCTGTCGATCGCCGGCATGTCGACGGCGGGGCTGTTCATGGTCAACGCGGTGACCTACCTGTTCCTCATCGCCGCGATCCTCGCCGTGCACATCCCCGACGTGCGCGGCAACTTCGCCGAGGTCGGGTGGCGGCGCCTGCTCAGCGGCATCAACATCGCCCGGTCGCGTCTGGTGCTCGGCCGGTCGTTGATCGCGATGACGATCTTCTCGATGGTCTGCCTGGTGTACGTGGGTCTGTTTCCGTCGGTGGCCGCCCGCAACTTCGGGATCGACGTCGACGGCGCCGGCTACAAGTTCCTCTATGCGGTCTGGGGCATCGGCGCCTGCCTCGGCGCGCTCGCCGTGGGGACCGTGCTGGCGGGCATCGATCGCCGGCTGCTGTGGGTCCGCGGTCTGCTCGGCTTCGCCGGCAGCCTCGCCGCCTTCGCTCTCGTGCGCTCGCTCGCGCCGGCCTTCCCGGTCGCCTTCGTGCTCGGGTTCGCCTACTTCCTCTCCGCAACGGCGCTGATCACGATCTTCCAGGAGAACCTCGGCGACACCGAGCGGGCCAGCGTGATGCCGCTGTGGTTCATGGCGTTCGGCGGCTCGATCCCGATCGGCAACCTCATCTTCGGCCCGGTGATCGACGCCATCGGCGCCCGCTGGGTGCTCGGACTCGGCGCGCTCACCGCGGTGTGGTTGGCCTGGTGGTGCGACCTTCGACGGATACCCGCCGAGCACTACCTGCAGCTGCCCGACGCGGTGGCCAGAGGCTGACCGCGTTTGTGCAGCAGCCACCGATGGACCGGCGGCGGGCGCACAAACGCGGTGATCAGCGCTCGGCGAGCACGGCGGCGAGCCGATCGAGACCGAAGGCCCGGCTGGCCTTGACCAGCACAGCCGTGCCCGGGCCGACCGCGCCGACGCGCGCCACGACCTCGTCGACGGCGAGGGCGGTGACGCCGTAGCGGTCGGTACCCACGGCCAGCACCTCGATCCCGAGCCGGTGAGCGTGGGCCGCCACGGCGTCGTGGGCGGCGTCGGGATCGGCGAGCTCAGCCATCCCGCCGAGGACGGCGATCCGGCGTTCGGCGGCCACCGCCGCGAGGGCGTCGAGGGCGGCCGACATCGACGTCGGGTTGGCGTTGTAGGCGTCGTTGACGACAAGTCCGCCGGACCGCGCCGCCAGTCGTTGCATCCGCATCGAACTCATCGCTGCATCCCGGAGCGCCTCAGAGGCGGCGGCGAGGTCGACGCCGACGCTGCCGGCGACGGCGATGGCTGCGGCGGCGTTGACGGCCATGTGAGCGCCGCTCACGCCGAGCGCCACCTCCTCCGTGCCCCACGGCGAGCGCACTGTGAACCTGACCCGGGCGAGATCGTCGAGGGACAGGTCGGTGATCCCGACGTCCGCCCCCGGTGCAGCACCGAACGTGAGCACGGTGGCGTCGGTGCGCGCCGCCATCGCCACCACCCGCGGGTCGTCGGCGTTCAGCACGGCGATGCCGTCCGCCGGCAATGCCTCGACGAGCTCGCCCTTGGCCCGGGCGACGCCGTCGATGCCGCCGACCAGCTCGGTGTGCGACGGGGCGACGACGGTGACGACACCGATGTCGGGTCGCCCGACGGCGCACAGGCGGGCGATCTCCCCGAACCCGCGCATGCCCATCTCCAACACGAGCACCTCAGTGTCGTCGGGCGCGCCGAGGATCGTGACGGGCATGCCCTGCTCGTTGTTGAAGCTGCGCTCGTTGGCGGACACCCGCCGCCCGGCGCCGACGGCGGCGCGCACGAGATCCTTGGTCGTGGTCTTGCCGACGCTCCCGGTGATCCCGATGACGCGCGCCGCCAGGCGCGACCGCACCCATGCCGCCAGGTCCATCAGC
Organism: uncultured Acidimicrobiia bacterium; assembly: GCA_963841465.1. Taxonomy (GTDB): domain Bacteria; phylum Actinomycetota; class Acidimicrobiia; order Acidimicrobiales; family Ilumatobacteraceae; genus JALZMG01. Next base: position 856,336 of record CAWJCQ010000004.1, read on the forward strand.
GCGGCCGCGGTGTCGGCGACCTCGACGACCGGAAGGGCAGTGGCCACCGGTCGCCCGGCCAGCGTCGCTGCCGCCCCCGCCGCGGCCGCGTCGGCCACGAAGTCGTGCCCGTCACGCGCCGCGACCAACGGTACGAACAGTTGGCCCGGGCGCAGCGTGCGGGTGTCGAAGGAGGCACCGTCGACCTCGACGTCCTCGCCGCGCGGCCTGCCTCCCGTGGCGGCCGCCACGTCGGATGCCCGGATCTTCACCGAGCCGCACGGTACCGTTCCTTCGGTGCGCCCGGACCGGATCGACCTCGTCGTGCTGTTCGGCGGGCAGTCGGCCGAGCACGACGTGAGCTGTGTGACCGCTGCCCACGTCCTCGCGGCCGTTGACCCGGCGCGCTATCGCGTGACGCCGATCGGCATATCCCGAGATGGGTCGTGGGCGCTTGCCGAGGGCGCCCGCGAGGCGCTGGCGGCCGGGCCGTCCGCGTTGCCGTCCCGGCTCGACCCCGCCGGCACCACCGTCACGCCCGACCGGGTGCTCGACGTCGATCCGCTCGACACCACCGTCGTGCTGCCGCTACTGCACGGGCCGATGGGCGAGGACGGCACCGTCCAGGGCCTGCTCGACCTGGCCGACGTCGCCTATGTCGGCTCCGGCGTGCTCGGCTCGGCGCTGGCGATGGACAAGGCGATGGCCAAGCAGGTGCTCGCCGCCAACGGCGTCGCCCAGAGTCGCTACTGGGCTATGGCCGACCACCAGCGCACGCCGGGCCTGCCCAACGAGCTGGCCGCCGACCTCGGGCTGCCGTGCTTCGTGAAGCCGTCGAACATGGGCTCGTCGGTGGGCGTCACCAAGGCCCACTCGATCGAGGAGCTGCGCGACGGCATCGACCACGCCCTCACCTACGACGAGTGGGTGGTGATCGAGGAAGCCATCGTCGGCAGGGAGATCGAGGTCGCCGTGCTCGGTGGCACAGACCCTGTGGCGTCCGGCGCCGGCGAGATCGTCCCGGGCGCCGAGTTCTACGACTACGAGGACAAGTACGTCACCGACGGCGCCCAGCTGCTCGTGCCGGCACCGCTGACGGTGCCGCAGACCGAGGAGGTGCGGGCGCTGGCCGTGCGGGTCTTCCAACTGCTGCGCTGCGACGGCCTGGCCCGGGTCGACTTCTTCCTCGAAGAGGGAGGCCGGGGCTTCCTGTGCAACGAAGCGAACACGATGCCCGGGTTCACGCCGATCTCGATGTACCCGAAGCTGTGGCAGGCCGCCGGCGTCTCCTACTCCGAGCTCATCGACCGATTGGTCGCGCTGGCGCTGGAACGTCACGGCCGCCGTCGCCGCAACACCAAGCACTGAGTCGCTCGGGCTCCGCCGACCGGCGAATCCGGATCGGCTGCGCCTGCCGAGCTCGCCGCCGACCCTGCGGATCGGCGCTCGCCCAAACTCACGACATCTGCACTGAACGTCACGCTTGCAGCGCGGCGTGGAGGAACGCGCGCAGCTCGGCGCGCAGCCGCCGCAGCCCGGCGGGCGACGCCGTCCAGCCGACACCGCGCAGCACTTCGGGCTCGGTGGCCACCCCGGTGATCGTGCCGTAGGCGAGGGCGGCCGCGAGCCGGGGATCGCCTCGGCGCAGGCGTCCTGCCTCCATCTCGGTGCCGAGGAAGGTGACGGCGCGCTCGATGAGCGGCTCGACCAGCGCGCGCAGCCGCCCGGCCTGCGCCGGTGGCAGCCGGCTCAGCTCGCGGACCAGCCCGAGCAACGCAGGGCGGCGCACAGCGAGGCGGAACACGGCCTGGACCACGGCGTCGATGCGGGCGAGGGGATCGCCCGGCGGGGTGGCGCGGACGGCGGCGTCGATGACGACGGCGATCTCGCCCGCCGTCGCCTCGAGCACGGCGTCGACGAGCTCGTCCTTGCTGGCGAACCAATACAGGACGGTCTGCTTGCGCACGCCGACCTCGGCGGCGATGTCATCCAGCGACACCCCGTCGACCCCGCGGGTGCCGAACCGCTCGGCGGCCACGGTGAGGATGCGATCTCGCGTCGTCGTCATCACCGGTCAGTTGGGGACGACGGTCAGTCTGCCAGCAGTTCCTTCGACCGGGCCCACAGTCGGGACATGCCGCGGATCCAGCGGTCGGGATCGTCCGCCTTACGCTCGACGTGAACCTTCAGCTCGGGGTGGGTGTAGATGAAGAACACGTCGTCCTTGACCGCGGCGATGACACGGGCGGCGGCCTCGTCCGGCGAGAGCACCTCGCCGCCGCCGATCGCCGCCGCGGCGCGCGCCGCGTCGCCCGCCGAGCCCCGCAGCATCGGCGTGTCGACGCCGCCGGGGCACACGCACGAGACCTTCACGCCCTGGTCGGCGTGGGTGATCGCCAACCACTCGGCGAAGCCGAGAGCGGCGTGCTTGGTCGCCGCGTACACGCCGTCGCCGAGCGACGTGAGGATGCCGGCCATCGACGCCGTCGTCACGAGATGCCCCTCGCCGCGGGCGATCCAACCCGGCAACAGCGCCCGCGCCGCGTAGACGTGAGCCATCACGTTGACCCGCCACTGCGCCTCCCACACCTCGTCGGGCGCGTCAGCACCGCCGCCACCAGAGATGCCAGCGTTGGCGAACCAGAGGTCGATCGGGCCGTGGTCATCCTCGACCGAGCGGACGAGCGCGACCGTCGCCATCTCGTCGCCGACGTCCAGCGCCCGGGCGACGACGCGATCACCGCTCGCGATGCCGTCGGCACGCACGTCGGTGGCGACGACCGTGGACGCCCCGGCGTCGACCAGCCCTCGCACCAGTGCGCCCCCGATGCCTCCGGCCGCTCCGGTGACGACGGCGATCCTGCCCTGTGGGTCCATGCCCCGCGACCCTACGCGTGGCCACCTCGGCACCGACATCTGGGCGGGATCCGTCCCGGAAACCGGGACGGATCCCGCCCAGACCGCTGATTGGGACGAATCCCGCCCAGATGGAGGGACGGTCACGGAGACCGGCGCGTCCGCCGGAGCACGAGGACGGTGGCGAGCGCGGTGAGCACGATGCCGCCGAGCGTCAGCACCACCGCCAGCCAGTCCTCCAGCACCGCCCACACGAACAGCCCGACGACGATCACGACGGCCAGCACCGGCGCCCACGCCGTGCGCAGCAGCCGCCGGGCCGGGCTCGGGCCGAGCAGCACCGACGAGGCGACCGAGCCGCCGAGTCGCACCGCTCGCGCCAGCGTGCGCACTGCCCGCTCGTTGATGCCGGGGCGGCGGGTCGCCGGGGCGTCGACTGGAGGTGAGGCGAGGTGCCACTCCAACGTCCGCGCTGCCGACTCGCTGAGGGCGCGGAAGGCGTCGGCGGTGTCGCGGGTCTTGGGTGCGGTGATGGATTCAGCGCCGACGGCATAGGCGGCGACGGCGGGCACCGCGTCGGCCGCGCTCAGCGGCGGGCGATCGGCGATGCCGTGCTCGGACGACAGCCCGAGCTCCTGGGCGATGATCTCCCACTGCCGCCGGCACACGACGGCATCGCGGATGGCGTCCACCGTCGCCTCGCTCGAGGACAGCGACCCAAGCTCCAGCCCGATCGCGTCGCCGTACCGCGCCCAGACGTTGGCCTCGAACCACGCCTGCCAGCCGTCCGGGTCGGCGGACGGGACCGGACCAACCACCAGCGCCTTCACCGCAGCCAGCGCGTCGGCCGGCGCCATCGAACCGAGCGAGGCGCGCACGGTGGCGGGGGTGAGCAGCAGATCGACGAGCGTCGGCACCGCATCGAGGCGACCCCACATCCAGTCGTTGGCACGCCAGCCAGGACGGAGGAACGCGGCGAAGTTGGCCAGCTCGTTGCCCGCCAGCTTGACCTCGACGGGGATGCCCTGCGGCCCGTCGACAGGCGATGACGCTGCCGACGTGACCGGCGGCGCCCACGACAGGTGCTGGTCTTCCGCGGCGCGCACGAGCGCCGAGAACCACCCGGCGACCGGCGTTCGGTTGCCGGCCGACAGGCGGACGAAGTCGATCCGCCGCTGTCCCGGCGCACCCGCGACGAACTCGGGGAAGCACACCACCTCGAGGGCGGCGAGCGTGGTCCGGTCGATCGGGCCGTCGGAGAGGACGGCGTCGAGCAGCGCGCCCTCGGCGAATGAAGCAGTGGAAGGCGATGAAGCGGACGAGCGAGGCCCGGCGCGCAGCGTCCGCAGGGACTCGGCGTGCTGGACCAGCACGTGCTCGATGAGCACGAGTCGCACGTCGACCGCGCCATGGCTCGATGCCGGCGCGCCGTCGAGCCGGGCGGCGACGGACGCCACGAACGCGTCCAACTCGGCGTGATCGTCTCCCCCGTCGGGCCCGAGCGCGGCGGCCAGCCGGTCGGCTCCGGCCGGCGTCAGCTTGAGCATGCCACCGAGGTGGTTGGACGTCCCTTTGATCCACGCCGCCAGCCACGTCGCTGCCGGCTCCTCCTGAACATCGACACCGGCATCGATGGCGAGTGCGAGCCATGCCGCACGTCGCGGCCGTTCCAAGGCGGCGTCGATGAAGCTGGCCACACGATAGAGCCGGGACTTGACGACGCCGGCACCGGGTGATCCCTCCTCGAGATGGCGGGCCCACTCGATCAGCAGCTGGGTGACCCGCGCCAACGGTCGCACGCCGGCGGCGAAGATCGCCTCGACCTGCGGCTCGGTCAGCGATGGCTCTGAACCGGTCAGCCCGGCGACGTCGATGCGGCCCTCGAACGCGTTGATCAACTCCACCCCGAGGTTCTCCCGCCGATCCGCCGACCAGAACGCCAGCGGCGAGCGGTAACGGGAGTCGTCCAGAGCTCCGCGCACGGCCAGCAGGTCCTCGCCGAGCTCGCCGATCGGGTCGTCGAGCAGGCGGCTGATGAGGTCGGCGTCGTCGACGGCGCGGTGCTGGCGATAGCTCGGCAGGGCGCGAGCGGCGCCGGCGAGAAGAGCGGTCCGGTCACCCAACGTGGCGAACGTCCCCTGGCGCAGCACTCTCCCCATCGCCACCCGCTCGTTGTGCGCCTCCAACGCCGCGATGTCGCTGGCGATCGACTCCGACTCGTAGAACGCCTTGAACACCCCACGCAGCACGCCGGCCGACGAACGCCGCCGGTCCGCCGACAGTTCGCGAGCGCGTCCGGCATCCGCACCCTGGGCGCGGGCTGGTGCACCTGGTTGCAAGTACATCAACATGCGGGCGGTCGGACCGTCGGCAGCGGCCTGCTGGATCGCCGTGATCGCCTTGCCCAGCGGGATGTTGTCGAGGATCCCACCGTCGGCGACGATGAAGTCGCTCGGCGCGGCGACCGTGGAGACGAGGTCAGGCGACGGCGTCGCCCGATCCGTGAAGATGCCGCGCATGTCGACGAGTCGACCGGTGCCACCTGCCGCTGCGGCCGTGTAGGACGGCGCTCGCGTCGAGCGCACGAGCGCGCCCTCGAAGGCGACGGGGTACGACGAAGTCGCCCGGGCAGCCACGGCGAGACGCCACAGGGTGGCGTCGTGGCCGCTGTCGTCGCCGATCGACGCGAAGTCCGACCGCCCGAGCGCCGGCTCGTTGCGGAAGTGGAACCTCCCCGCTGACCGACGCTCGTCCAGCTGCTCGTCGATCGGGCTCCGGGCTCGCCGCACGATCGGCTCGACGAGCGTCGCCGAGAGCTGGAGGTCGACGCGAGGTGGCTGGTCGGGCACCGCGGTGTCGGGACGCTGGATCAGATCGGTGAGCTTTGCCCGCACCACGTCGAGGAAGGCGCCGTCACCGTTCAGCAGCGACGGTGACGGCGCGCTCGACGATCGGCGCACGAGGTCGTCGAGCCCGCCGACATCGAGCCACAGCTCGCGGACGCCGTCGAGGCGGAAGCCGTATTGCTGGCTGGCAGCCAGCAATACACCGTTGAGCCCACCTGCGCTGGCCCCAGCGATGACGTCGACGATGACGTCGTCGTAGGGCGAGTGCCGCAGCACGTCGGACCAGAACCCGGTCTCGCGGCGACGGCAGAGGTGGTCGATCTCCACGGCGGCGCCGCCGATCCACACCGCCAGGCTGACGCCGCCGCGCATCCCCAGCGCCAAGCGGAGCTGACGGTTCACGGCCCGCTCCAACCGGTGACGACGGCCCGCACCGCCGGGATCGCCCAGTAGCCGTCCTTGCCCATGCCGCGGTCGCTCCCCACCACCGGGTCGACAACGGCCAGATCACCAGCCGCGAGCGGGCCACCGGGCGGGGAGAACACCGCCTGGCCGAAGGGATCAGTGACGCGGAACACGTTCTGCCACCGGCCGCCGAGGAACCCGCGGACGACCTCGAACTGGGCGATGTCGATCTGGCTCGGAAACGCCAGGGCGTACACCGTGCGCAGCGGGCAGCCGAGCGTCACGACGCCGAGGCTCGGCGGCGCGAATGGCGCCCCGCCCGCCGCCACCGCGTCGGGCAGCAGGGCGGCGTACACGAGCACCGCCCCCTGGCTGTGGGCGGTGACCTGGAGGCCACGCGACCACCCGTCGCGGGCCATCAGCACGCGCAGCTCCGGCACCGCCCGCTCGGAGTACGGGCGCACGGCGAACGGGTGGAACGTCCGCGGCCAGAAGCAGATGACGTCCCACAGCCGCCCGACCCGGCGCAGCGACGCCGGGCTGGCGCGGGCCTTGACGAGGTTGAGGACCATGAACGTCATCACCACGAGCAGCGCGCCGCGCCCGACCGTGACCAGCGGGTTGCCGGTGAGTCGCCACGTCGAGCGGTCGTCGCCCCAGTAGCGGACGGCGAACAGCACCGCCGACGAGACGAGGAACGCCATGCCGACGGCGGTGAGGACGAGCCCGATGTCACCGGTCAGGCGCGCCAGGCGGGCCCACCGGCGAGCCGACGACGAGGCCAGCGACTCGTCGGCGCGCAGCGGCTGGAGCAGCCGGCGCACCACGCACCCGACGGCCACCAGCCCGCCGACGCCGAGGGCGAGGCCGTAGGCGTCGAACGCCATCAGCGCCGGCCCCGGCGGGAGCGCCTCCATGCTCGTCACGAGCATCAGCCCCGACAGCGTGAGGCCGCCGATGAGCATCGTGCCGATCGTCGCCGCCGCGACCCCGGCGAGCATCCACGTACCGCGCCGGCCGATCGACGCCAGCGCGGCGAGGCCGAGCAGGACCAGCTGGGCGCCGCCGATCCAGACGACGGCGTCGCCAAGGGGCGTGAACGGTTCCTCGACGCCGCGCCCGACGACGAGGGCGACCGCCCCGATCGCGGTCGCCACGACGACCGCCGCGTGGGTCCGCCACCGCCGACGGTGGTCGCGAACCGTGTCGAAGAACACCGGCGACGAGAGGTCCGGCATCGAGCGCGACCACACCCGCCACCGCGGCGGGTCGGCCGGGGCAGCACCACCGACCGCCGGGCGGTAGCGGTCGAGGCCGCGGTCGACGTGCACGGACGCGATCAGCACGACGACGACTGCCCCGACCGAAGCGCCGAGGCCGAGCCACCAGCGGGTCACCGGCTCGGATCCGGGCAAGCGGCGGACGATGGCGGCGTCGAGCACGCCTGGCGCGTGGGTCAGGACCTGGCCGGCGAGCAGCAGCCAGACGACCGTGGCGACGGTCGCCGCGTACCCGATGAGCACGGCCACAACGCGGGCAGCCGCGCCGAGCAGCGCCGACTTCCGCCGGGGGCGCATCCACCCGGACAGGTTGAGCAGGCAGTACGGCAGCAGCACCGGCCACAGGGCGAACGCCCGCGACCCGGACGTCAGGGGTCGCCAGTCATACGCCAACACGGTGGGATCGATCGGCGAGCGGCGGACGGCGGTGAACGCGCTCGGCTCGCTGCGCCACGTGGCGACGGCCGGCTGGTCGTCGCGGCAGCCCATCACCGATTGCGGCGACGGTCCGCCGACGCCATGCACCCGCAGTTCCATCGGGCCCTCCCTCGCCCCCGGATCGTAGTTGTCTACCAATTGGTAGAGAGGTGCGTTAGGGTGGCTGCGTGATCGCCGACGCACTGGCGGGCGCCCGGATCGCCGTCACCGGCGCCACCGGCTTCGTTGGCACGGCGCTCGTCGAGCGGTTGCTGCGCAGCGTCCCGGGGTGTCAGCTGGTGCTCCTGGTCCGGGACGGCAGGCGGTCCCCGGCGGCCCGGCGGGTGCAGCGCGAGCTGCTCAAGAACGACTCCTTCGACCGGCTCCGGCGCGACCTCGGCGCCGGCTTCGACGAGACGGTCGAGCGACGGATCACGACGCTGCCCGGCGATGTCGGCACCGACGGGCTCGGCCTGTCGCCCGCCGACCGCGATGTGCTCGCCTCCTGCGACGTCGTCATCCACTCCGCGGCGGCGGTGTCGTTCGACTCGCCCCTCGACACAGCCGTCGAGATCAACCTGCTCGGGCCGTCCCGCATCGCCAGCCTGCTCAACGAGCTCGGCGTCACCCCTCACCTCGTCTCGGTCTCGACGTGCTACGTCGCCGGCAACCGCCGCGGCACCGCGCCCGAGGAGCTCGTCAGCGCCGGGCCGTTCGACCTCGGCCTCGACTGGCGAGGCGAGGTCGCCGCCGCCCGCCGCCTCCGCGGCGACGCCGAGGCGGCCAGCCGCCAACCCGATCAGCTGGTCGCCTTCCGCGCCGCCGCGCGCACCGAGCTCGGCGCCGCCGGCGCGCCGGCGCTCGCCGCCAAGACCGAGCAGCTCCGCGAGCGGTGGGTGCGCGACAAGCTGATCGAGGCCGGCCGGGCGCGTGCCGCGAGTGTCGGCTGGCCCGACGCCTACGCGTTCACGAAGGCGCTCGGCGAGCAGGCGCTGACCGACTCGAAGGGACCGGTGCCGGTGAGCATCGTGCGGCCGTCGATCATCGAGTCGGCCCTCGCCGAGCCGCGGCCGGGCTGGATCCGCGGCTTCCGGATGGCCGAGCCGGTGCTGATCTCGTACGCGCGTGGCCTGCTGCGCGAGTTCCCGGGCGTCCCCGAGGGCACCGTCGACGTGATCCCGGTCGATCTCGTCGTCGCCGCCATCATCGCGATCGCCGCACTCGGCCCGGAGCGGGCGCCGGCGATCACCCAGGTCGCGTCGGGTGGCGTCAACCCGCTGAAGTACCGCACGCTCGTCGACAACGTCAGCGACTGGTTCACCGAGCGCCCGATCTACGACAGCGAGGGCCAGCCGATCCTCGTCCCCGAGTTCCGCTTCCCCGGGCGAGGCCGGGTGCAGGGCCAGCTGACCCGGGCCAAGGCCGTGATCACACGCGGCGAGAAGGTGCTCCAGGCGCTGCCGCTGCGGGGCAAGCAAGCCGACCTGTCGGCGCGCCTGGAGACCAAGCGGATGGAGGTCGAGCGAGCCCTCGAGTACGTCGAGCTGTACGGGCTGTACACCGAGTGCGAGGCGATCTACCAGGTCGACAACCTGCTGGCGATGTGGGACGGGCTCGACGACGCTGATCGAGAGGCGTTCGGCTTCGATCCCCGGGTGGTCGACTGGCCGACCTACATCCGCCAGATCCACCTGCCATCGATCGTCCAGCACGCCCGTGTGAAGACCGAGCCGGGCAAGTCCCACACTGACCGCCCGGCCCGGCTGCGGCGCCAGGTGCTCGATCCGGCCCGCCACGTCGCCGCCTTCGACCTCGAGAACACGCTGATCGCGTCGAACGTCGTGGAGAGCTACTCGTGGCTGGCAACCCGCCGCCTCGACCGCGGCGAGCGGCTGCGCTACGCGCTGCGCACGCTGCGCGAGGCGCCGGGGCTGCTGCGGCTGGACCGCGTCGACCGCGGCGACTTCCTGCGTCACTTCTACCGTCGCTACGAGGACGCCCCGCTGTCCCAGATCGAGACCGACGCCGCCGAGCTGCTCACTGACCTCATCCTCACCAAGGGCTTCCCGGCCGGGCTCCGACGGGTCCGCGAGCACCGGGCGCTCGGCCACCGCACGATCCTCATCACCGGCGCGCTCGACTTCGCCGTCGCCGGTCTGCGACCCCTGTTCGACGAGATCGTCGCCGCCGAGATGAGCGTGCGCCCGGACGGCACGCTGTCGGGCGAGATGCTCCAGGTGCCGCCGACGGGCGAGACGCGGGCGCAGATCCTCCACGACTACTGCGCCGCCGAGGGGCTGCGCATCGAGGAGGCGGTCGCCTACGCCGACTCGACGAGCGACCTGCCGCTGCTGGAGGCGGTCGGCTTCCCCGTCGCCGTCAACCCGGAGACCCGGCTGGCGGCGATCGCCCGCAAGCGCGGCTGGCTGGTCGAGCACTGGGCTCGCGCCAGCGGCGGGCCGCGCCCGCTGCTCCCGTTCGGCCCGCTGATGGTCGAGCGCGAACGCCGCCGCCGCTTCGACCATCCGAGTGTTGAAAGTCATCGGAGTGTTGAAGGGCGCGAAACCGCGCCTTCCACACTCGGATGGAGGCGGCCGTGAAGGCGCTGCAGGTGCGGCGGTCGGTGGGACGGCTCGGGCTGGCCCGGGTGGCGTCGGCGCTGGCACCGGCGGCGGCGGTGCGCGTGGGGCCGCTCGAGTACACGGTCGTCGATGACCCCGAACTGCCGGGGCCGGGCTGGCGCCGGGTCCACACGTCGTTGGCGGGGATCTGCGGCAGCGATCTGTCGATGATCGAGGGCCACGCCTCGACCTACTTCGACGACTGGGTGAGCTTCCCGTTCGTGCCCGGCCACGAGGTCGTCGGCAGCCTCGACGACGGGACCCGAGTGGTGCTCGAACCCGTGCTCGGCCACGCCGCCCGGGGCTTCGAGCCGCCGTTCCACGGCGCCGCCCCGGGCGACGGCGACGACTACGCCCACCTCGCCACCGGCGCGCTGGAGCCGGGGATCCAGATCGGGTTCTGCTGCTCGACCGGTGGCGGCTGGGCGCCGTGGTTCGTCGCCCACGAGTCGCAGCTGCACGCCGTCGCCGACGACGTGCCCGACGAGCGAGCCGTGCTGATCGAGCCGCTGGCCGGCGGGATCCACGCCGCCCTGCTCGCGGCACGGACGCTGCCCGCCGATCCGGTCGTCGCCGTGCTCGGCGCCGGCACGATGGGCCTCGCCGCCGTCGCCGGGCTGGTCCGCCACGTGCCGCAGGCGAGGGTCGTCGTCGGTGCCCGCTACGCCCACCAGCAGCGAGTGGCCCGCGAGCTCGGCGCCCACGACGTGGTCGCCGCCGCCGAGCTCCCTCGGGCGGTGCGCCGGATCGTCGGCTGCCACGTCATCGGCGACCACCTCTCATCCGGTGCACATGCAACGATCGACGCAGTTGGGACCGAAGCATCGCTGACGACCGCCCTCGCGATCACCCGCCCCCGCGGACGGGTCGTGATGATGGGCATGCCGGGCGAGGTCACCGTCGACCTCACCGGGCTGTGGCACCGCGAGACGGAGCTCGTCGGCGCCTACACCTACGGCACCGAAGACGTCGACGGCCGCCGCGTCCGCACGTTCGACCTCGCCACCGCGACCGCCACCGCCATCGAGGCCGAGCGCTGGCTCAGCGCCACCTACCGCCTCGCCGACCACGTCGACGCGATCGCCCACGCCGCCGAGGCCGGAGGGCGCGGGGCGACGAAGATCGCCTTCGACCTCCGACAGGAGCTGTGAATGCCACGACCAGGATTCGTCCTCGAGGTCGACCGCTCGACCCCGCCGACCCTGTTCTGGAACGGCGAGGGCCTGAGCTTGGAGAAGCTGCCGCCCGACCGCAGCCGCGTGGTCTACCCGGCTGAGCCGCTGGCGCCGATCGACGACATCGACGGCGCGATCCGCCAGGCGCTGCTCCACCCGGTCGACCAGGACCCGCTGCCGGCGCTGCTGTTCCCAGGCATGCGCCTGACGATCGGCTTCGACGACATCAGCCTGCCGCTGCCGCCGATGCGCCGGCCCGACGTCCGCCAGCGGGTGATCGAGGCGGTGCTCGACCTCGCCGCCGCCGCCGGCGTCGACGACGTCCACCTGATCTGCGCCCTCGCCCTGCACCGGCGGATGACCGAGGCCGAACTGCGCCACGCCATCGGCGACCGGGTCTACGACGCCTTCGAGCCGCGGGGGATGCTGTCCCAGCACGACGCCGAGGACCCCGACAACCTGCTCTACCTCGGTACCACCGAGCACGGCGAGGAGGTCGAGATCAACAAGCGGGCGGCGACGTCGGATCTCCTCGTCTACGTCAACATCAACCTCGTCGCCATGGACGGCGGGTGGAAGTCGACGGCCACCGGCCTCGCCAGCTACCGCAGCCTGCGCCACCACCACAACCCGACGACGATGGAGGCCAGCCACAGCTTCATGGACCAGCACCGGTCCGAGCTGCACAAGTCGAACTGGCGGATGGGCAAGGTGCTCGTCGACTCCGGCGTCAAGGTGTTCCAGATCGAGACGACCCTGAACACCGACACGTTCCCGGCGGCGTTCGAGTTCCTCAGCAAGCGGGAGTGGGAGTGGTCGCCGAAGGATCGGGCGACCTACCTCGGGACGTCGAAGTCGCTCGCGCTCGCGCCGACGCGGCTGGCGCGCAAGATCCTCCACTCGATCGAGGCGCCGCACCAGCTGACCGGCATCAACGCCGGCGAGGTCGAGGCGGTGCACCGTCGCACGACCGAGCGGATCTGCGCCCAGCACCTCGTCGAGGTTGAGGGGCAGACCGACATCCTGACGATCGGCATTCCCTACATCTGCCCGTACAACGTCAACTCGATCATGAACCCGATCCTCGTCATGTGCATGGGGCTCGGGTACCTGTTCAACCTCTATCGCGGGAAGCCGCTGGTGCGGGAGGGCGGCGTGGTGATCATGTTCCACCCGACCCAGCCCGACTTCCACCCGGTGCACCACCCGAGTTACATCGACTTCTACGAGCAGGTGCTGGCGGAGACCACCGACCCGCACGTGATGTCGAAGCAGTTCGAGGAGCAGTACGCCAACGACGACTGGTACCGCCACCTCTACCGGACCAGCCACGCCTACCACGGCGTGCACCCCTTCTACATGTGGTACTGGGGCGCCCACGCGATGAAGCACTGTGGGCGGATCGTCATCGTCGGCGGCGACCCGAAGGCGGTGCGGCGGATGGGGTTCGTTCCGGCGTCGACGCTCGATGACGCGCTGGAGATTGCCGCCGACGTCGTCGGGCGCTCACCGACGATCACCCATATCCACAACCCGCCGATCCTGATGGCCGACGTTCGATGAATGCAACGACCCGGATGGCGCTGCGGCGTGCGGCCCGCGCCGCGGGACACGTCGAGCGGGCCGTCGGTCGGGTGACCGCACCTGGCCGCAACGTCGGGTTCCCATACCGGGCGCCGACGGTGCCCCGCGGCGTCGAGGTCCCATCCTCGCCGCCGGCACTGGGCGCCGACTACGACACCGGCTGGGCCCGCTCCCCGGCCGCCCGGATCGCCCGCGGCGTGCTGGCGGAGGGACCGATGCGCCTGTTCGTGGAGGGCCTCGCCGACCCCGAGGTGTTCGGTGTCGACCGGCTCGACGACCTCCGGCGCCAGGCCGGCGAGCTCGACCAGCCACCGCCGCCGCTGATCTTCGCCCCCAACCACCACAGCCACCTCGACACGGCGCTGATGTTCCGCGCCGTGCCGGCCACGTGGCGCCGCCGGCTGGTCGTCGCCGCCGCCGCCGACTACTTCTTCGACAAGCGGTGGAAGGCGACGCTCGCCGCGCTGTCGCTCAACGCGATCCCGATCGACCGTGAGGCCACCGGGCGCAGGTCGGCGGAGCTGATCCGTGAGCTGATCGAGGACGGCTGGAGTCTCGTCATCTACCCCGAGGGCGGGCGCTCGCCCGACGGGTGGGGCCAGGACTTCAAGGCCGGCGCGGCGTACCTGTCGTCGCGGACCGGTGCGCCGGTGGTGCCAGTGTTCATCGACGGCACCGGGTCGATCTTCGGCAAGGGGATGAAGCGCCCGAAGCCGGGGCGGACACGGGTGGTGTTCGGGGCGCCCCTGCACCCGTTCGAGGGTGAGAGCACGCGGAGGTTCAACACCCGCATCCACGCCGCCGTCACGACCCTCGCCGACGAGGCGAGCACCGACTTCTGGACCGCCCGCCGGCGCGCCGCTGCCGGCACCAGCCCAACGCTGGGCGGCCCCGACTACACCGGCTGGCGCCGCCAGTGGGACCTCACGACCCGCCGCCGCCAAGGCATCGCCGGCTGGCGCCGTCGCCCGACCCGCCGGTGGCCCGACCTCGGATGACTCGTTCTGTCCTTCGCGATCGGCCCGATCGCGCCGAAATCGAAGGACAGAACGGTGGTCAAGTCGTGGCTTCGGCGTCGAGCTCGTCGTAGAGGTCGTCGACCTCGAGGACGCCGAAGCCGGTGTCGACGAGACCACCCGACCCGAAGCTCGCCCATGCGCCGGCCCGGTACACCTCGATCCGCCGGAACGTGGGATCGACGAGGATGTACCGATCGAGCGACGGGCACGTCGTGTACGCCCGCAGCTTGCCCTTGCGATCCTCCGCCGCCGTCGACGGTGAGAGCACCTCGACGATCAGTGTCGGCGTCTCCTCATAGAGCGTGTTGGCCGCCTTGCCGCAGGCGACCATCGCGTCGGGGTAGTAGTGATCGCCCGACGGCACGCGCAGCTGGCGATTGGTGAACACGCGGCAACCGGCGGCTCGCGCGCCGGGGTGCAATCGCCGCGTGAGCGCGCCGATCGCCAGCTCGTGGCGCTCGGTCCCGCCGGGCATCTGGTACACCCGCCCCCCGACGAGTTCGTGGCGGACGGCGCTGCGCTCCTCGAGCGCGAGGTACTCGGCCTCGCTGTAGGTGCCGAACGCCTCGCCCATCGTCGACGATCGTACGAACGGCTCGGTCGCCACCGTTCTGTCCTTGGATTCCGGCCCGAACGGGCCGATCTCGAAGGACAGAACGACCTCAGCCCGCCGCTGTCGTGGTGGTCTCGCCGGGGATCGCGTTCGGGCAGTCGGCAGGCGGTGGGAGCTTGATCGTGCGGCCGGTGTAGAGGTTGGGCCAGTTCGGGGTGTCGGTGTTCGCCGCGTTCAGCTGCTCGATCGTGATGTCGAACTTCTTCGTCACGACGAGCGGGGCGTCGCCGGCCTTCACCGTGTACGTCGGATGGCAGCGATCGCCGGCGGCCTCGCTGGTCGGCGTTGCCGAACCGCCGGTCGTGTCACCGGTGGCCGTCGAGCCGGCAGCGGTGGTGGTCGTGGCGTTGGGGTCGATGAACTTGGCGCCCGGTGGGATGCGGACGGTGCCGCCGATGCCGGGGGCGTCGTGGAAGTCGGCCGCCCACCCGTTGTAGTTGCGCAGCTCGTCGAGCTTGATGTCGTAGAGCTTGGCGATGTTGAACGGCACGTCCTTGTTCGTCCTGACGGTGAACGTCTGCTCGGCCGCCGAGCGGCCCTCGGCGTCGGCCACCGCCGACGTCGGCACCGTGGTGGTCGTGGCCGGCTCCTTGATCGAGTAGCTGGACGGGCGGATCTCGACGGTGCTGACGGACGCCGAGTTGTCGTCGTCACCGCACGAGGAGAGCCCGAGCAGCAACGCGCCGGCGACGACGGGAACGCCGATGCGGGCGAGTGACGCGAACATCGCCCAGAGGTTAGGCCCGGGCGATCTCGCCTGGGTCGCGAGGTCGGGCGAGCGCCGCTGCGAAGCGGCGGTGGCGAGCTCGGAAGGCGAGGCGAGCCGCTTGGGGCGGCGAGGTAGGGCGAGCGCCGCTGCGAAGCGGCGGTGGCGAGCTCGGAAGGCGAGGCGAGCCGCTTGGGGCGGCGAGGTAGGGCGAGCGCCGCTGCGAAGCGGCGGTGGCGAGCTCGGAAGGCGAGGCGAGCCGCTCGGAAGGCGAGCCGAGCCGCTTGGGGCGGCGAGGTAGGGCGAGCGCCGCTGCGAAGCGGCGGTGGCGAGCTCGGAAGGCGAGGCGAGCCGCTTGGCGGCGAGGCGAGCCGCTTGGGGCGGCGAGGTAGGGCGAGCGCCGCTGCGAAGCGGCGGTGGCGAGCTCGGAAGGCGAGGCGAGCCGCTTGGCGGCGAGGCGAGCCGCTTGGGGCGGCGAGGTAGGGCGAGCGCCGCTGCGAAGCGGCGGTGGCGAGCTCGGAAGGCGAGGCGAGCCGCTTGGCGGCGAGGCGAGCCGCTTGGGGCGGCGAGGTAGGGCGAGCGCCGCTGCGAAGCGGCGGTGGCGAGCTCGGAAGGCGAGGCGAGCCGCTTGGCGGCGAGCCGAGCCCTCAGATGAGCGGTCGCGTGGTCGGCAGGATCGGCGACGGCAGCGTCGACTCCCCCACCAGGTAGCGGTCGACCCCTGCGGCGCAGGCTCGGCCCTCGGCGATCGCCCACACGATCAACGACTGGCCGCGCCCCATGTCACCGGCGACGAAGACACCCGGCACGTTGGTCATGAACAGCTCGTCGCGGGCAATGTTGCCGCGCGGGTCGAGCTCGACGCCGAGGCGCTCCAGCCAGGCCCCCTGCTCGGGCCCGACGAAGCCCATCGCCAGCAGGACGAGGTCGGCGGGCAGCTCGCGGTCGGTGCCGGACACCTTCTGGAAGCGGCCGTCGACGAGCTCGACCTCGTGGATCAGCAGCGCCCGCACGCTGCCAAGACCGTCGTCGACGAAGCGCTCGGTGTTCACGCTGAACACCCGCTCGCCGCCCTCCTCGTGGGCCGACGACGTGCGGTAGATGAGGCTCCACTGCGGCCACGGGTTGTCCGGCGCTCGATCGTCGGGTGGCCGCGGCAGGATCTCGAGCTGCGTCACGGACCGGGCGCCATGGCGGTGGACGGTTCCGAGGCAGTCGGCCCCGGTGTCCCCGCCGCCGATGATCACGACGTGCTTGCCTTCCGCCGTGATCGGCGGCACGGCAAGATCCCCCTGCTGGACCCGGTTGGCCCACGGCAGGAACTCCATCGCCTGATGGATGCCGCGCAGCTCCCGGCCGGGCACCGGCAGGTCGCGCCAGGCCGTGGCCCCGCACGCCAGCACGATCGCGTCGTTCGACGCCAGCAGCACGTCGATGTCGATCGACTCACCGACGGTGGCGCTGGTGCGGAACTCGGTGCCCTCGGCCTCCATCTGGGCGAGGCGCCGGTCGAGGTGGCGCTTCTCCATCTTGAACTCGGGGATGCCGTAGCGCAGCAGCCCGCCGATGCGGTCGGCCCGCTCGAGCACGAGGACGTCGTGGCCGGCGCGGGTGAGCTGTTGGGCGGCGGCGAGCCCGGCCGGGCCAGAGCCGATCACGGCGACCCGCTTGCCCGTCTTCACCGACGGCATCTGCGGCGTGACCCAGCCCTCGTGCCACGCTCGGTCGATGATCTCCACCTCGACCTGCTTGATCGTTACTGGGTCGGCGTTGATCCCGAGCACGCATGCCGCCTCGCACGGCGCCGGGCACAGCCGGCCGGTGAACTCGGGGAAGTTGTTGGTGGCGTGCAGCCGATCGACGGCGTCGCGCCAGTGGTCGCGGTAGACGAGGTCGTTCCAGTCCGGGATCAGGTTGCCCAGCGGACAGCCGTTGTTGCAGAACGGGATCCCGCAGTCCATGCAGCGCCCGGCCTGAGTCTGGACGTGGTCGAGCGGGAAGTCCTCATAGACCTCCTTCCAGTCGCGCAGCCGAACCGGCACCGGCCGCCGCGACGGCAGCTCCCGCGACCACTGCAGGAAGCCGGTGGCCTCACCCATGGGCCGCCTCCATGACCCGCTTCATCGTCGCCTCCGAGTCGAGACCCTCGCGCTCGGCGGCGCGCATCACGGTGAGCACCCGCTTGTAGTCCGACGGCATCACCTTGCGGAACCGGGCCACCGACGCCGTCCACGACGCCAGCAGGCGGTCGGCGACAGCCGACCCGGTGAGCTCGCGGTGGCGGGACACGACATCGTGGAGGAACGCCCGGTCGTCGCCGTCGAGCTCCTCGAGGGCGACCATCTCCTCGTTGAGCCGGCTGCGGAAGCGCCCGTCGACGTCGAACACGTAGGCGATACCACCGGACATGCCGGCGCCGAAGTTGCGCCCGGTGCGCCCGAGCACGACGACGCGGCCGCCGGTCATGTACTCGCAGCCGTGGTCGCCGATGCCCTCGGCGACGGCGAGTGCACCGGAGTTGCGCACGCAGAACCGCTCGCCGACCACACCGCGCAGGAAGATCTCGCCGGCGGTGGCCCCGTAGGCGATGACGTTGCCGGCGATGATCTGCTCCTCGGCGACGAACGGCGACATCGGCGGCGGACTGACGACGATGCGCCCGCCGGACAGCCCCTTGCCGAGATAGTCGTTGGCGTCGCCAATCAGGCGCAGCGTGACGCCCCGCGGCACGAATGCGCCGAAGCTCTGCCCGGCCGACCCGGTGAGCCGGACGTCGATCGTGCCGTCGGGCAACCCGGCGCCCTTCCAGATCTTCGTGATCTCGTGGCCGAGCATCGTGCCGACGGTGCGGTTGGTGTTGCGGATCGGCAGGTCGATCTCGACTCGCTGGCCCTCGTGGATCGCCGGCTGGGCGAGGCGGACCAGCTCCTGGTCGAGCGCCTGGGCGAGGCCGTGGTCCTGGCCCACCGACTGGAGCATCGACTGCCCGTACGGGTTCTGCGGCACCGCGAGGATCGGGCTGATGTCGAGGCCGTCGGCCTTCCAGTGGTCGATCGCGGCGTGGGTGTCGAGCACCTCGACGTGGCCGATCATCTCGGCCATCGTGCGGAACCCGAGCTGGGCCATCAGCTCGCGCACCTCCTCGGCAATGAACTCGAAGAACGTCTCGACGAACTCGGGCTTGCCGTTGAAGCGTTGCCGCAGCA
The DNA here is from genome assembly GCA_963841465.1 of uncultured Acidimicrobiia bacterium. Lineage (GTDB taxonomy): Bacteria > Actinomycetota > Acidimicrobiia > Acidimicrobiales > Ilumatobacteraceae > JALZMG01. The sequence goes on from CAWJCQ010000004.1 coordinate 875,043, forward strand.
CCGGGTTCTGGGTGGCGATCCCAACCGGGCACGTATCGAGGTGGCAGACGCGCATCATCACGCAGCCGGACACCACGAGCGGGGCGGTGGCGAACCCGAACTCCTCGGCCCCGAGCAGGGCGGCGATGACGACGTCGCGGCCGGTCTTCAGCTGCCCGTCGGTCTGCACGACGATGCGGTCGCGCAGCCCGTTCAGCAGCAGCGTCTGCTGGGTCTCGGCGAGGCCCAGCTCCCACGGCCCGCCGGCGTGCTTGAGCGACGTCAGCGGACTGGCGCCGGTGCCGCCGTCGTGGCCGGAGATCAACACGACGTCTGCTTTCGCCTTGCTGACTCCGGCCGCAACGGTGCCGACTCCGACTTCGGCGACGAGCTTGACGTGGATGCGCGCCGCCGGGTTGGAGTTCTTGAGGTCGTGGATGAGCTGCTTGAGGTCCTCGATCGAGTAGATGTCGTGGTGCGGCGGCGGGCTGATCAGGCCGACCCCCGGCGTCGAGTACCGGGTCTTGGCGATCCACGGGTAGACCTTGTGGCCCGGCAGCTGGCCGCCCTCGCCGGGTTTGGCACCCTGGGCCATCTTGATCTGCAGGTCGTCGGCGTTGGTGAGGTACTCGGCGGTGACGCCGAAGCGGCCCGACGCGACCTGCTTGATCGCCGAGCGCCGCGACGGGTCGTGGAGGCGGTCGGGGTCCTCGCCGCCCTCGCCGGTGTTCGACTTGCCGCCGATCCGGTTCATTGCGATCGCCAGCGTCTCGTGGGCCTCCATCGAGATCGAGCCGTAGCTCATCGCCCCGGTGGAGAAGCGGCGGAGGATCGAGTGGACGGGCTCGACCTCCTCGATCGGCACCGGCTCGCGTGCGCCGTCCTTGAACTCAAACAGGCCGCGCAGCGTTGCCAGGCGATTCGACTGGTCGTCGACGAGCCGCGAGTACTGGCGGAAGATGTCGAAGCGCTTGGCCCGTGTGGCGTGCTGCAGCTTGAACACCGTCTCCGGGTTGAACAGGTGGACCTCGCCCTCCCGACGCCACTGGTACTCGCCGCCGAGCTCGAGCTTGCGGTGGGCCCGCTCCTCGGGACGGGTCGGGTGGGCGTGGGCGTGGCGGGCGGCGACCTCGGCGGCGATCTCGTCGAGCCCGATCCCTCCGAGGCGGCTGACGGTGCCGGTGAAATACTGCTCCACGAGCGGCTCGCTGAGCCCGATCGCCTCGAAGATCTGGGCGCCGGTGTAGCTGGCCACTGTGGAGACACCCATCTTCGACATCACCTTCAGCACGCCCTTGCCGCACGCCTTGATGTAGTTGCGCACGGCCTTGTGCGGGTCGATCGTGCCAAGCCCGTGGTGGCCCTCGGCGATGAGATCCTCGATCGACTCGAAGGCGAGGTAGGGGTTGATCGCCCCGGCGCCGTGGCCAATGAGCAGGGCCATGTGGTGGACCTCGCGGGCGTCGCCGCACTCGACCAGCAGGCCGGCCATCGTCCGCTGCTTGGTGCGCACGAGATGGTGATGCACCGCCGCGGTGAGCAGCAACGACGGGATCGGCGCCTCGGCGGCGTCGCTGTTGCGGTCGGACAGGACGATCACCCGCGCCCCGGCCTCGATCGCCTCGGACACCTCATGGCAGATCGCAGCGAGCGCCCGCTCCAGCGCCAGCCCGCCGCCGGCGACCCGGTACAGGCCCCGCACGACGTGCGAGCGCAGCCGCCGGAACCGCCCGTCGTCGTTGGCGTGGACGATCTTGGCCAGCTCGTCGTTGTCGATGATCGGGAACGGCAAGACCAGCTGGTAGCAGCTGGCGGGACCCGGTCGCAGCAGGTCGCCCTCCGGCCCGATCGTCGACGACACCGACGTGACGACCTCCTCGCGGATGGCGTCGAGCGGCGGGTTGGTGACCTGGGCGAAGAGCTGGGCGAAGTAGTCGAACAGCAGGCGCGGGCGGGTCGACAGCACGGCGATCGGTGTGTCGGTGCCCATCGACCCGATCGGCTCGGCGCCCTTGGCGGCCATCGGGGCGAGGATGACCTTGAGCTCCTCGTGGGTGTAGCCGAACAACTGCTGGCGGCGCAGCACGCTGTCGTGGCTGAACACGACGTGCTCGCGCGGCGGCAGGTCGTCGAGCTCGACGAGCGCCTCCGCCAGCCACTCCCCGTAGGGATGTTCGGCGGCGAGCGTGGCCTTGATCTCCTCGTCGTCGACGATCCGCCCCTGGGAGGTGTCGATGAGGAACATCCGCCCCGGCTGCAGGCGGCCCTTGGTGACGACCTTGGCCGGGTCGATGTCGATGACCCCCACCTCCGACGCCATCACGACGATGTCGTCGTCGGTGACCCAGTAGCGGCTCGGGCGCAGGCCGTTGCGGTCGAGCACCGCGCCGATCACGGTGCCGTCGGTGAAGGCGACGCTGGCCGGGCCGTCCCACGGCTCCATCACCGTGGAGTGGAAGCGGTAGAAGGCCCGCCGGCCAGGGAGCATGTCGTCGTTGTTCTCCCACGCCTCCGGGATCATCATCAGCACGGCGTGGTGGATCGGGCGCCCGCCGAGGTGGAGCAGCTCGAGCACCTCGTCGAAGCGGGCGGTGTCGGAGGCTCCGGGGGTGCAGATCGGAAAGGCCCGGTCGACGCCGGGCAACGTTGCGGGGTCGATCATCGCCTCGCGGGCACGCATCCAGTTCTGGTTGCCCTGGACGGTGTTGATCTCGCCGTTGTGGGCGATGAAGCGATACGGGTGGGCCAGCGGCCACGACGGGAAGGTGTTGGTCGAGAACCGGCTGTGCACGAGCAGCAGCGCCGACTCGAAGCGCTCGTCGAGGAGGTCGGGGAAGAACTGGCCGAGCTGCGGGGTGGTGAGCATGCCCTTGTAGACGAGCGTGCGCGCCGACAGCGACGGGAAGTACGTGGCGATCTCCTCCTCCAGCTCGTGCTCGACCCGCTTGCGCACGACGAACGTCTTGCGGTCGAGCTCGATCCCGGTCGCCCCGGCGGAGTCAGTGACGAGGAGCTGGCGGAAGCTCGGCATCGCCGCCCGGGCCGTCGTACCGAGGCAGGTCGGGTCGACGGGCACGTCACGCCAGGCGACGACGGCGAGGCCCTCGTCGGCGACGATGTTCTCGACCGCCGCCTGTGCCTTCTCGGCGGCGACGTGGTCGGCGGGGAGGAACGCCAGGCCGACGGCGTAGGCGCCAGCGGGCGGGAGGTCGAGGCCGTCGGCGGCGAGCACGGCGCGCAGGAAGCGGTCCGGGACCTGGACGAGGATGCCGGCGCCGTCACCCGTGTCGGGCTCGGCGCCGGTGGCCCCGCGGTGGGCGAGGTTGGTGAGGGCGACGAGCCCGGTGTGCACCAGCTCGCGGCTGCGCACGCCCTTGATGTTGGCGACGAACGAGACGCCGCACGCGTCGTGCTCGAATCGCGGATCGTAGAGGCCGATCGGGCCGGGAGGTCTGTGCATCGTCCTTCTCATCCACGGAAGTCCGGTGGGCTTGGGTGGACGCCCGGGACGACGCTGTCTCGGACGTTGGCGAAGTGTACGCCCCCGCTCGGCCGACCCGCGTGAACAATCCTCACCGCCCGGCGCGGTCTGGGAGCAGCGTGAAACCCTGATCGGCGAAGTCGTCGTCGAAGGCGAAGGCGACCGTGATCGAGCGCGCCCGCATCACCTCGAACGAGGTCCAGTCGACCAGGCTCACGCCACGGCGGCCGGCGGCGAGCAGCGCCGTCGTCGCCCTGCGGTGGAGGTCGGCATCGACCCACGTGACGTCGAGCAGCGGCACGACGTCGTCCAGCAGCGCGCGCAAGGGCCCCATGCCGAGGCGGTGTTGGACGAGGGCGGCCGACTCGACGACCATCGAGCTGTGGGTGACCGCCGTGATTCGCCGCTCCGTCATCCCGGCCAGGAGGTGCTCGAACGTCGCAGCCGCGAGGGCATGGGCATGATCGTCCCGGTCGAGCACGGCATACAGGGCAGACGTGTCGACGAAGACCGGTCCGCTCACTCGGCGAAGGCGTCGCTGAGCGCCGCATCGTGGTCGACGCTGATCGACGTCAGCCCGGAAGCGCCGACCCCGACCGCCGCCCGCGCCCGATCGATGCGACTGGCCTGCGACTCGGCGCGCACGAGCAGATCGATCGCCTCACGCAACAGCGCCGCCTGAGAGGTTCGCCGCCGGGCCGCCAGCCGCCGCAGCGCCTCCGCTTGCGACGCCGTCATCGAGATCTGGGTCCGGACCATCACCACCACCATGATAACAATCCGCGGCACTATGACATCACCGCGCCGCCCTGGGGGATCCGAACTGTGAGCTCTGACGGCGGAGATCCGCCGTTTCAACTCACAGTTCGCGTCAGGCCGGGTCGGCGTAGACAGGGGCTCGCTTCTCGAAGTTGGCGGTGATCGTCTCGACCTGGTTGGGCGTGCCGATGAGGCTTCCGATCACCCGCCGCTCCGCGGCGAACTGCTCGGCGGCGCCGGCGTTGGCGAGCAGGTTGAACAGCGCCTTCGCCCCGCGCACCGCCTCCGGGCTGCGCCCGGCGATCTCGGCGGCCAGCGCCATCGCGTCCGGTCGAGGCGTCTCCGTGACATGGGTGGCGATCCCCAGCTCGCCGGCCTCGCGGCCGGTGAAGATGCGGGCGGTGAACGTCAGCTCCTTGGCCACATCCGGCCCGACCAGCCGGGACAGGAACAGCGTGCCGGTCATGTCCGGTACGAGGCCCCAGTGCACCTCTCGCACCGAGAGCTGGGTGTTCGGATGGACGAAGCGGATGTCGGTGCCGAGGGCGATCTGGATCCCGCCGCCGAGGGCGTGACCATGGACGGCGGCGATCACCGGCACCGGCACCTCCTGCCACACCCACGCCGTCTGCTGGCCGAGGTGGGTGATGCCACCGGGGGTCGGGTCGGCCGGGTTCTGGTCGCCGCTGCGGGCGACGCCGTCGCCGCTGGCCATCGCCCCGAACGAGGAGAAGTCGAGTCCCGCGCAGAACGACTCGCCCTCGCCCGAGAGGACGACGACGCGGACGTTGGGCATCGCCTTGAGCTGCTCGCCGGCGTCACGCAACCCGGCGAACATCGCCCCGTCCAGGGCGTTGCGCTTGTCCGGCCGGTTGAGGCGGACGTCGGCGATGCCGCGCTCGTCGACGGAGATGGTCACTCGGTCACTCACGGGGACATCCTTGCCTGGCAAGCTCCCGGTCATGAAGCTCAACCTGACGGCCGACGAGGTGCTGACCACCACGCGCTCGGTGCGCAAGCGCCTCGACTTCGACAAGCCGGTCGACCGGGCCACCGTCGAAGAGTGCCTGGAGATCGCGATGCAGGCGCCTACCGGCTCGAACCGCCAGGGCTGGCACTGGGTGGTGATCGAGGACCCGGATCTGCGCAAGGCGGTCACCGACGTCTACCGCCGCAACTTCGATGAGTACCGCTCGATGCCCGGTGCGGAGTACAAGGAGGGTGATTCCCGGGGCGAGCGCCAGGAGAAGGTGCGCGACTCGGCCGGCTACCTCTCGGACAACTTCCACCGCGCCCCGATGCTCCTGATCCCGTGCCTGTGGGGGCGCCTCGACAACGCCTCGGTCGTCGAGGGCGCGGGGGCGTGGGGCTCGCTGCTGCCGGCAGTGTGGAGCTTCATGCTCGCCCTGCGCGAGCGGGGTCTCGGCTCGGCGTGGACCACGATCCACCTCATGAACGACGGCGAGCGGGAGGTTGCCGAGCTCGTCGGCATCCCCTACGACAAGGTGAGCCAAGGCGGGCTGTTCCCGATCGCCTACACGATCGGCACCGACTTCAAGCCGGCCACGCGCGAGCCCCTCTCGAGGGTCCTGCACTGGGATCGCTGGTAGGGAGCCGGTCACACTCGGGTTCGGATCGCAGCGGAGCTGCTCACCTCGCCTCCAAGCTCGCCGCCGCCGCTGCGCAGCGGCGCTCACCCACCTGACGTCGAGGGAACCGCCTGCGCGGGCTGACCCGTAGAGGTCAGCCATGCCCACCAACCGCACGCTCATCGGCGTCGCGCTCGCTGCCGCGACGCTTGCCCGTGCCGGCCTCGTGGCCGGCGCGCCAGCTCCATCGCCGACCGGCCACCTGACCGGCGCCCTGCCCGACGGGGCGACGTGGATCATCGACGTCCCGGCCGACTGGAAACGGCACGCTGCTGCTCTACAGCCACGGGCTGGTGCCGCCTGGCGCCGACAACCCGGCCGAGGACGCGCCCGATCCGGTCACCGCCGACGCTCTGCCCGACGACGGCTTCGCGCTCGCCGGGTCGTCGTACGCGACGACGGGCTTCGCCGTCGAGGACGCGCTGCGCGACCAGCGGTCGATGCTCGACGTGTTCAGCGAGCAGGTCGGCCGGCCGGCGCGCACGATCGCCTGGGGCAGCTCGCTCGGGGGGATGATCTCCGTCGCGCTGCTCGAGCGCTACCCCCAGCTGTTCGACGGCGGCTACTCGATGTGCGGGGTCGTGGCCGGCACTGTCGGCCTGTGGAACTCCTCCCTCGAGGCGCTGTTCGTGCTGCGCACGTTCCTCGCCCCGGACGTCGATCTGGTCCATGTCAGCGACCCGTTCGCGGCGATCGGCACGATGCAGGCCACCCTCGACGCCGCCTAGCAGACCGCGCAGGGACGGGCGCGGATCGCCCTCGCTGCGGCCGTCGCCGACGTCCCCGGCCGGATCGGGGCCGACACCCCGCGGCCCGATCCCGACGCCGTGGCGACCCAGGAGGACGCCCAGTACCAGCACTTCCAGACCCTGCTGCTCTTCGGTTTCGCTCTGCGTGCCGACATGGAGGCGCGGGCCGGCGGCAACCCGTCCTCGAACATCGGCGTCGACTACGGCCACCTCCTGCGCCGCTCGAACGGCCGCCGTGAGGTCGAGCGGCTCTACGCCACCGCCGGCGGCGATCTCCACGACGACCTGGCGGCGTTGGCCGCGGCCCCGCGCATCGCAGCGGACGCGCCAGCGCTGGCGTACGCGACGGCCAACGTCGTCTTCGACGGCGAGCTCCGCGACCCGATGGTCACACTGCACACCAACGGCGACCAGCTCGTCGCCGTCGAGGAGGAGTCGGCCTATCGCGACACGGTCGGTGAGGCCGGGACCCGCGGCCTCGTGCGCCAGGCGTTCACGGAGCGGGCCGGGCACTGCACGTTCACCCCGGCCGAGATGATCGCCCCGCTGCATGCGCTGCTCGCGTGCATCGACGACGGCCACTGGCGGCGTCCCACCGACGCTGCCGCGTTGGACGCTGCGGCGATCGCCCTCGGGCCTGCGCTGAACGTCCACGTCGACGATGGAACCGAATCGCTGATCCCGACGTACCCCGCCTTCGATGCCCGCCGCCGCGGTCCCTTCCTCCGCCCCTTCGACCGTCCATCTCGGGCTCGGCTCGCAGCAGAGCTGCTCGCCTCGCCTCCCGAGCTCGCCGCGGCCGCTCCGCACCGGCGCTCGCCCACCTGACAGGAGCACGACGATGCACGCCAACGATCTCATCCGCACCATCGACGACGTCGAGCTCCCCACCGCTGGCTGGTGGGGGATCGCCGCCCAGCAGCCGGTGAGCCTGCGGACCGTCGGCCTGCGCCGCCGCACGTTGAGCGGCACCGTGTCCGGTGGCGTCACCATCGCCAGCGAACCCCGGGACTCGACCCTCGACCTGCTCATCTGCCCCCGCGACGGACGGAGCCCCGATCACGACCTGTTCATCCACGCCGCGCTGACGTCGGCACGCGCCGACGGCGTGTGGCGGTTCAACGGGTCGGTGGAAGGCGCGGTCACCGTGCCGATCGCCGTCGACGTCCGCTACCACGGCGTCTACCGCCTGGGCGACCGGGCGGCGGCATGGCTCACGATCCAAGCCGGGCTCCCTGGTCTCGCCGGTCGGCCGCGCCTGGTGATCAACGGCGACGTCAACGCCGACTTCCAGGGTCCCGCGGCCTGAGCCCCGTCCATCCGAGTGTTTGCTGCGGGGCCCTCCCGCACGAAACACTCGGGATGCCCTCGAACACGTTGATGGAGATCGTCATGAACGCCTCGGACGCCCCGGCTCGGTACATCGCCCCCGGGTGGTTCACGCGCAACGTGTTCAACCCGGCCATCCGCGTGCTCACCAAGCTCGGCGTCAGCGTGAAAGGCTCACGAGTCCTCGGGGTCCGCGGGCGCACGTCGGGGCAGCCTCGTTCGACGGTCGTCAACCTGCTGACCGTCGACGGCGTCCGCTATCTCGTCGCCCCTCGCGGCGAGGCGCAGTGGGTGCGCAACCTGCGCGCCGCAGGCTCGGGCACGCTCCGCGTCGGTCGGCGCACTGAGGCGTTCACCGCCGAGGAACTGGCCGACGACGCCAAGCCGCCGATCATCCGCGCCTACCTGAAGGCGTGGGCGTGGGAGGTCGGCAAGTTCTTCGAGGGGCTGACCGCCGACTCGGCCGACGCCGACGTCGCCGCCGTCGCCACCGGCTTCCCGGTGTTCCGGATCGCCTGATCAGCGACCGGCCCGGGCCCCAGCCGCACATGCGCGGACGGCTACGGCCGCACGCCGAGCGCCGCCGCCACCTCCGCCAGACGAGCCTCGAACGCCGCGGCGGAGATCGGCAGTGACGCCACCACCCTGGCCGCGCCGAGCGACTCGTAGGCGGCGACGAGGTCGGCGAGGTCGTCCAGCGACCCGAGGAACCGCAGCCCCACCTGCAGCGTGACGTCGTCACGCGTTCGGGTCATCCCGTCAACGAACGGCTCGCTGGCGAGGAATCCGTCGAGCCGCTCGAGGCCGTGCTCGAACTGCGCCGGGGTCATGTTCCATCCGTACCAGCCGTCGCCGAAGCGGGCGACCCGGCGCAGGGCGGCGCCGCTGTCCCCGCCGATGTGGATCGGCGGGCCCGGGGACTGCACCGGCTTGGGGAAGCTCAGCGCGTCGGCGAAGTCGACGTGGCGGCCGTGGAACGTCGCCGCCTCCTGGGTCCAGACCGCCCGCAGCGCGGCGAGGTGCTCGTCGCCGATCGCCCCCCGCTGGTGGAACGGGACGCCGAGCGCGTCGTACTCCTCGGCCAGCCAGCCGACCCCGACGCCGAGCTCGAACCGGCCGCCGCTGAGGTGGTCCAACGTGGCCACCTCCCGCGCCCACAGCAGCGGGTGGCGCAGCGGCAACAGCGCGACGGCCGTGCCGACGCGCAGCGTGGTCGTGTGCATCGCCAAGGCCTGGCACGACAGCAGCGGATCGAACAGCGCCGGGCGCGACCCGACCGGGAGCTTCGGAGCCTCCGTCGACCCTGGCTCCGGCGGGTACGGGTACACCGACTCGGAGTGCTCGAAGAACACCATGTGCTCGGGCACCCAGACGGAGTGGAAGCCGAGCGCCTCGGCGGCCTGGGCGAAGTCACGGACGTATGCCGGCCCGTAGCGGGCCGATCCGTCGAACGCCTGCACGAGCCCGATCTCCCCCACATCGGGCACCGTAATGCGACGTCGCTACCGTCGGCCCATGCACCTCGCCCGCCCGAGCTCACCTCGCCTCGAGCCGATCCCGGCCGTCGCCGCCAAGGCCCGCGAGGCGATGAGGGACCAGCCGATCAACGCCGTCAACGTCACGGCGACGATGGCCCACAACCGCACGATGTCGAAGGCGATCGGCGCCTTCGCCCAGACCGTGCTGTTCGGCGGCGAGCTCCCCCGCCGACAGGTCGAGATCGCGGTGCTGCGGATGGGCTGGAACTGTGGCTCCGTCTACGAATTCGGCCAGCACACGTTGTTCGGCCGCGGCGCCGGGCTCACCGACGCCGAGATCTTCGCCACGACCCGCCCGATCGGCGAGGGCGGCTGGTCGCCCGCCGACGCGGCGATCCTCCAGCTCGTCGACGACCTCTACGCCGACGACTGCGTCACCGATGCCACGTGGGCGGAGGCGGCGCGGCAATTCAGCGCCGCCGACATCGTCCACCTCCTCGCCGCCGCCGGCTGCTACCGCCTCGTCAGCGGCTTTCTCAACAGCGCCGGCGTGCAACTCGACGACGGCGTCCCTGGCTGGCCCAGCGCACCAGCGGGCTGAGTTAGGCCGGCGGGCCGAACGTCTCCTCGAACAGGTCGAGCATCGCCCGCCACGACCGCTCCGCTGTCCGCTGGTCGTAGACGATGCCCGGCAGGTTGGCCTCGGCCGCGGCCGGGTTGGTGAAGGAGTGCTGGGCGCCGCCGTAGAGGTTCAACCGCCAGTCGACGCCGGCCGCCCGCATCTCCTGCTCGAACGCCTGGCGCTGCTCGGGCGGCACGATCGGGTCGTCGGCGCCGATGCAAGCCAACACCCGGCCGCGAATGTTGCGGGCATGATCGGGCCGGGCCGACCCGAGGCCGGCGTGGAAGCCGACGATCGCCTTGATGTCCTCGCCGGCGCGGCCGAGCTCAAGCGACATCGTGCCGCCGAAGCAGAAGCCGATCGCGGCGATGCGATCGGGATCGACACGGGGCTCGGCGAGCAGCTGCTCGAGCCCGGCCCGGCCGAGCCGGCGGGTCTGGTCGTGATCGCCGATCAGCATCCCGACCCGCTGGAACATCTGCTCGCGGTCGGCGATCCGCTCGCCGCCGCCGTTGTAGTCGAGGGCGAAGGCGACGTAGCCGAGCTCGGCGAGCCGCCGGGCGACGCCGCGCTCGTGGTCGCTCTGGCCGGGGCCCTCGTGGCTGACCAGCACGCCGGGCCGCGTGCCGTCGTCGTCGGGCACCGCGAGGAAGCCCACCATGTCGACGCCCTCGGCGCGGTACTCGATGCGTCGCTCGTCCATGACCCGCATCCTTTCGCGCTGGGGCTCAGCTCGCAGGCAAGCTGCTCCCTTCGCCTCCCGTGCGAGGGCTCCGCAGCGCGCTCCGCAGCGGCGCTCGCCCCAACTCGCCTCCTATCCTGGGGAGATGCCCGAGCTCGTGCTCGCCGGGGAGTTCCCGACCGTCGATCGCGAGCGGTGGGCCGCCGCCGTCGCCGCCGCCCTCGACCGCAGCGGCGCGCTGCCCCCGGCCGACGCGATCGCCCGGCTGCGCACGACGACGTACGACGGGATCACGCTCGAGCCGCTCTACACCGCCGCCGACTCGCCGGGCGACGCCTCCGGCTTCCCCGGCGCCAGCCCGTTCGTCCGCGGTCGCACCGCCACCTCCACCCGCATCGGCGGGTGGGACGTGCGCCAGCGTGTCGACGCCGCCGCCGGCGTGGGCCGCGCCGTCGAGGAGCTCCAGCGCGGGGCGACCTCGGTGCTGCTCGACCTGCGCGCGGTTCCCGAGGTCACCGCCAACGTCGTCGGGACCGCGCTGGACGGCGTGCTGCTCGACATGGCGCCCGTCGCCCTCGACGCCGGCGGCCGCTGGCGGGACGCCGCGGAGGCCGTCGGCGAGCACCTCCAGGCAGGTTCGCTGGGAGCCGATCCCCTCGGCGACCCCGATGCGGCCGACGTCGAAGAGCAGCTCGACGCGGTCGCTTCGTGGATCACCCATCTCGGCGACGGGCGGCCGGGGCTCCGGGTCGTCACGATCGACGGCACCCGCTTCCACGACGCCGGGGCGTCGGATGCCCAGCAGCTCGGCTGCACGGTCGCCACCGGCCTCGACTACCTCCGCGCCCTCGACCGGCGAGAGATCGCCCATGCCGCGGCGATCGCCCGCATCGAGCTGCGCCTCGCCGCCACCGACGACCAGTTCGCCACGATCGCCACGTTCCGGGCGATCCGCCGGCTGTGGGGGCGCGTCGCCGAGGCGGTCGGCGCGCCCGGCATGACGTCACCGATTCACGCCGTCACGTCGCGGGCGATGATGACCGCCTACGACCCGTGGGTCAACGCGCTGCGCTCGACCGTCGCCTGCTTCGCCGCCGGTGTCGCCGGTGCCGACGCGGTCACGGTGGTGCCGCACGACCACCTGCGCGGCGACGACGCCACCGAGCTGGGCCGGCGGATCGCCCGCAACACGCAGTCGATCCTGCTGCTGGAGTCGCACCTCGACGACGTCATCGACCCAGCCGGGGGGTCGTGGTACGTCGAGCGCTTCACCGACGAGCTGGCCGACGCGGCGTGGGCCTGGTTCCAGGAGATCGAGACCGCAGGCGGGTTCCGGGCCGCCGGCGCGCTGATCGCCGAGCGGATCGCCGCCACCCGCGCCGCCCGCCAGCGCGACATCGACACCCGGCGAGCCCCGCTCACCGGGCTCACGCAGTTCCCCGACGTCACCGAGCCCGCGCCGCCGCCGGTCCCCGACCGTGGCACCCACCGGTGGAGCGAGGACTTCGAGGCCCTGCGCCGGCGAGTCGACGCGGTGTCCCCGCGGCCGTCGGTGTTCCTCGCCACGATCGGGCCGGCGCCCGTGTTCACACCGCGGGTCACGTTCGCCAAGAACGTGGTGGAGATCGCCGGCCTGCTCACCACGCCAGGCCCGGTCAGCGAGGACCCCGCCGAGATCGCCGAAGCCTTCGCTGCATCGGGCGCCACGGTCGCCTGCCTGTGCTCGAGCGACAAGCTCTATGGCGAGCTTGGCATCGCCGTCGCCGAGGCGCTCAACGCCGCCGGGGCTCGCGTCGTCTACGTCGCCGGCCGACCCAAGGGGCTGCCCGACCTCCGCACGATCCATGCCGGCATCGACATGCGGGCCACCCTCGCCGAGCTGCTCGACCTTCTGCAGGTGCCATGATCCCCGACTTCTCGACCGTCCCGCTCCACGCCGATGCGACGCCCCCGACCCGCGCCGAGTGGGAGGCGGCCGCAGGCGACGTGGCCACCGAGAGGTGGGAGACCCCCGAGGGCATCCGCGTCGCCGCGCTCTACTCGGCCGCCGACACCGACGGGCTCGATTTCCTCGCCACCTACCCCGGGCTGGCGCCCTTCCTGCGCGGCCCGTACCCGACGATGTACACGAACCAGCCGTGGACGATCCGCCAGTACGCCGGGTTCTCGACGGCCGAGGAATCCAACGCCTTCTACCGTCGCAACCTCGCCGCCGGCCAGAAGGGCTTGTCGGTGGCGTTCGACCTGGCCACCCACCGCGGCTACGACAGTGACCACCCTCGGGTGCAGGGCGACGTCGGGATGGCCGGTGTGGCGATCGACTCGATCCTCGACATGCGCCAGCTGTTCGACCGCATCCCCCTCGATCAGATGACCGTGTCGATGACGATGAACGGGGCCGTGCTCCCGGTCCTCGCCCTCTACGTCGTCGCCGCCGAGGAGCAGGGTGTCAAGCCGGGCCAGCTCGCCGGCACGATCCAGAACGACGTGCTCAAGGAGTTCATGGTCCGCAACACGTACATCTACCCGCCCGGCCCGTCGATGCGGATCGTCTCAGACATCTTCGCCTTCACCTCGCGCGAGATGCCGAAGTTCAACTCGATCTCGATCTCCGGGTACCACATGCAGGAGGCCGGGGCGACAGCCGACCTCGAGCTCGGCTACACCCTCGCCGATGGCGTCGAGTACATCCGCGCCGGCCTCGACGCCGGGCTGACGATCGACGCCTTCGCCCCCCGGCTGTCGTTCTTCTGGGCGATCGGGATGAACTTCTTCATGGAGGTGGCCAAGATGCGGGCGGCCCGGCTGCTGTGGGCCAAGCTCGTCAAGCAGTTCGACCCGTCGAGCGACAAGTCGCTGTCGCTGCGCACGCACTGCCAGACGTCGGGCTGGTCGCTCACCGCCCAGGACCCGTTCAACAACATCGTGCGGACGTGCGTCGAGGGGATGGCGGCGACGCAGGGGCACACCCAGTCGCTGCACACCAACGCCTTCGACGAGGCGCTCGCCCTGCCGACCGACTTCTCGGCTCGGATCGCCCGCAACACCCAGTTGCTTTTGCAGCAAGAGTCAGGGACGACCCGTGTGATCGACCCGTGGGGCGGCAGCTACTACGTTGAGCGGCTCACCGCCGACCTCGCCGGGCGGGCGTGGGACCACATCCAAGAGGTCGAGGAGGCCGGCGGGATGACCGCGGCGATCGAGGCCGGGATCCCCAAGATGCGCATCGAGGAGGCGGCGGCGCGCACGCAGGCGCGCATCGACTCCGGGCGCCAGCCGGTCGTCGGCGTCAACCTCTACCGCCCCGACACCGTCGACGAGGTCGAGGTGCTGAAGGTCGACAACTCGGCGGTGCGGGCGGAGCAGATCGCCAAGTTGGAACGGCTGCGCGCCGAGCGCGACCAGGCTGCATGCGACGCTGCGCTGGGCGCGTTGACCGCGGCCGCCCGAGCGTCGGTCGACGGCGAGCGAGCGCCGGGGCTGGAGCAGAACCTGCTCAAGTTGTCGATCGACGCCGCCCGGGCGCAGGCCACCGTCGGCGAGATCAGCGCCGCGCTGGAGCAGGTCTTCGGCCGGCACACGGCCGCCATCCGTACGATCACCGGCGTGTACCGCAACGAGGTCGGCGAGGCCCCGAACGTCGCCAAGGTGCGGGCGATGGCCGAGGAGTTCGCTGAAGCCGAGGGCCGCCGCCCGCGCATCCTCGTCGCCAAGATGGGCCAGGACGGCCACGACCGCGGGCAGAAGGTGATCGCCACCGCCTTCGCCGATCTCGGCTTCGATGTCGACGTCGGTCCGCTGTTCCAGACGCCCGAGGAGGTCGCCCGCCAAGCCGTCGAGGCCGACGTCCACGTCGTCGGCGTGTCGTCGCTCGCCGCCGGCCACCTCACGCTGGTGCCGCAGCTCAAGGCGGCGCTCCACGAGCTCGGCCGCGACGACGTGCTCGTGGTCGTCGGTGGAGTGATCCCGCCGCAGGACTTCGACGCCCTCCGCGAGGCAGGGGCCACGGCGATCTTCCCGCCCGGCACGGTGATCGCCGACGCCGCCGCCGAGCTGCTCGACGAACTGCGTTCGTAGGCGGCCCGTGCCCGTCGACCTCGACGCCTACGAGGCCGGTATTCTCGCAGCCGACCGGACGATGCTCGGGCGGGCGATCACGCTCGTCGAGTCGACCCGCCGCGACCACCAAGACGCGGCCCAGGAGCTGCTGACCCGCCTCCTGCCGAAGGCCGGCGGGGCCCACCGCATCGGGGTCACCGGCGTGCCCGGCTCCGGCAAGTCGACGTTCATCGACGCCCTCGGCTCGCAGCTCACGGCGAGCGGCAACCGGGTCGCCGTGCTCGCCGTCGACCCGTCCTCGACGCGCACCGGCGGGAGCATCCTCGGCGACAAGACGCGCATGGGCCGCCTCGCCGTCGACGACCGCGCGTTCATCCGCCCGTCGCCGTCGTCGGGCGTGCTCGGCGGCGTGGCCCGGGCGACGCGCGAGACGATCGTCGTCGTCGAGGCGGCCGGGTTCGACGTCGCGTTCGTCGAGACCGTCGGCGTCGGGCAATCCGAGGTGACGGTGGCCAAGATGGTCGACTCGTTCCTCCTGCTGACGCTGGCGCGCGCCGGGGACAGCCTGCAGGGGATCAAGAAGGGCGTGCTCGAGCTGGCCGACGTGATCGCCGTCAACAAAGCCGACGGCGAGCACGTCGCCGCGGCCAAGGCGGCGGCGCGGGAGCTGGCCGGCGCGCTGCATCTGGTCGCCTCGCGTGACGACGGCTGGGTGACGCCGGTGCTCACGTGCAGCGCGCTCGAGGAGACCGATCTCGATGTGGTACGGGACCAGCTGCGGACCCACCGCCGCCATCTCGATCGGAGCGGGCTGCTGGTCGAGCAACGCCGCCGCCAGGACGTGGCGTGGATGTGGTCGACGATCGACGACCGTCTCCTCACCCGCTTCCGCGCCGCCCACCGCGACCGCGCCACCGAGCTGGAGGACGAGGTCCGCCGCGGCGAGATCACCCCGACGAGAGCGGCCGAAGAACTCCTCGGCTCACCCTCTGGTTGACCCGTTTGTGTCACCGCACAAGTCCTCGAGGACGTATGCGGTGACACAAACAGGGCTTGCCGCCTACTCGACCACCCGCAGAAGTGCGGGGGTGGTGCTGGGTTCGGCGAGGGGGAGCTCGACGACGAACTCGGTGCGGTGGGCCGGGTACAGGTGCTCGCTGACGAGCACCGGGTGGCCGTGGGTGTCGGTGGTGACGCGCTGGCAGGTGAGCAGCGGCGAGCCGACCGGGATCTGCAGCAGCTCGGCGTCGGCCCGCTCGGCCGAGTCGGCGCCGATCGTCTGTGTCGCCCCGCGCAGCACCACGTCGAGCAGCTCGTAGAACGGGCGCCGCTCGACGTCCTCGCGTGAGAGCGTGCGCCCGAGCGTGGCCGGGCACCACACCGTGACCACGGCGAACGGCTCACCGTCGGCGAGGTTGAGCCGCTTCACGCGCAGCACCTGGTCGGTGCCCAGGATCTGGGCCACCTGCTCGGGCGGGGCGACGAAGGCGAACTCCGTGACCCGGCGCTCGGCGCGGCGCCCCCCGCGCTCCAGCTGGTCCTCGATCGTGCCGAGGTGCTCGAGACGCTGGCGGACCGGCTCGGTGGCGACGAACCACCCGAAGCCCTGGCGGGCGGCGATCAGACCATTGGAGCGCACGACCTCGAGCGCCCTGCGCACCGTGACGCGCGAGGCGCCGAACCGCGCCGACAGCTCGGACTCGCTGGGCAGCAGCGACCCCGGCGGTGAGGCCGCGGCGAGCTCGCGCAGCTCGGCGGCGATCTCCTGATAGCGGATCCGCCGCATCAGCGGCCGCGCACGCCGGTGTAGAACTGCTGGACGGGTTTCGGTCTGCCGTTCACTTGTATTAGAGTTGTATACATCGGCGACAAAGGCAAGCACCAGAAGGGGAGCCCATGAGCACCGTCAGCGCCTCCACCCCGATCGAGCTCGTCGAGGGCGTCTACGCGACCCTCCCGGAACAGGCCGCTCTCGGCCGCCAGCGCCTCGGCCGCCCCCTCACGCTCACCGAGAAGGTCCTCATCAACCACCTCGTCGATCCCGAGGGCCAAGAGCTCGTCCGTGGCGAGAGCTACGCCGACTTCCACCCCGACCGGGTGGCGATGCAGGACGCCACCGCCCAGATGGCGCTGCTCCAGTTCATGACCGCCGGCCTGCCCGAGGTCGCCGTCCCCTCGACTGTCCACTGCGACCACCTGATCCAGGCCAAGGTCGGGGCGTCGATCGACCTCGGCGTGGCGATCGACACGAACCAGGAGGTCTACGACTTCCTGCGCTCGGTCTCGGCCAAGTACGGCATCGGGTTCTGGGGCCCGGGCAGCGGGATCATCCACCAGGTCGTGCTGGAGAACTACGCCTTTCCCGGCGGGATGATGATCGGCACCGACTCGCACACGCCCAACGCGGGTGGCCTCGGAATGGTCGCCATCGGGGTCGGCGGCGCCGACGCTGTCGACGTGATGACCGGCTTCCCGTTCAACGTGCGCTGGCCGAAGGTGATCGGCGTCAAGCTCACCGGCGCGCTGTCGAGCTGGACGGCACCAAAGGACGTCATCTTGGAGGTCGCCCGCGTGCTCACGGTCGAGGGCGGTACCGGGGCGATCATCGAGTACCACGGGCCGGGCGCCGACTCGATCTCCGCCACCGGCAAGGGCACGATCTGCAACATGGGTGCCGAGATCGGGGCGACGACATCCCTTTTCCGTTCGACGCGAACATGGCCGCCTACCTCAAGGCCACCGGGCGGGAGGCGATCGCCGACGCCGCTTCCGCAGTCGAGGCGGAGCTCCGACCTGACGACGGCGCCGTCTACGACCAGCTCATCGAGATCGACCTCGACGAGCTGAAGCCGCTGATCAACGGCCCGCACTCCCCCGACCGCGCCCACCGCGTCGGCGCCGAGGTCGGCAAGGCGGCGGAGGAGAACGGCTGGCCGCTGGAGATCTCCTCGGCGTTGATCGGGTCGTGCACCAACTCGTCGTACGAGGACATCACGCGGGCGGCCTCGATCGCCCGCCAGGCGTCAGCCAAGGGCCTCGCCGCCAAGGTCGAGCTGCTCGTGACGCCCGGATCCGAGCAGATCAGGG
Source organism: uncultured Acidimicrobiia bacterium (assembly GCA_963841465.1). Classification (GTDB taxonomy): domain Bacteria; phylum Actinomycetota; class Acidimicrobiia; order Acidimicrobiales; family Ilumatobacteraceae; genus JALZMG01. The sequence continues at coordinate 892,917 of CAWJCQ010000004.1, forward strand.
CCACGATCGAGCGCGATGGCCTGCTCGCCGACCTCGAGGCCGTTGGAGCCACCGTGCTCGCCAACGCCTGCGGTCCCTGCATCGGCCAGTGGGCCCGCCCCGAGAGCATCACCGGGCAGCCCAACACGATCGTCAACTCCTACAACCGCAACTTCCCGAAGCGCAACGACGGCTCGGCCAAGACGCTCAGCTTCGTCACGTCGCCGGACACGGTGATGGCGCTGGCGCTGGCCGGGCGGCTCGACTTCGACCCGACCACGGACACCCTCACCGCGCCCGACGGCACCGAGGTCACGCTCGACGCGCCGGTGGGCGAGGTGTTGCCGGACAAGGGCTACGACGCGGGCCAGGACACCTTCACCGCGCCGCCGGAGGACGGCTCCGGCGTCGAGGTCGTGGTCAGTCCGACCAGCGACCGGCTGCAGCTGCTCGAGCCCTTCCCGGTGTGGGACGGCAAGGACTACATGGGCCTGCCGCTGCTGATGAAGGCGCAGGGCAAGTGCACCACCGACCACATCTCGGCGGCCGGGCCCTGGCTCAAGTACCGCGGCCACCTGGAGAACATCTCCGGCAACCTGTTCCTCGGCGTCGTCAACGCCTTTACCGGCGCAACCGGTGAGGGCAAGGACCAGCTTGACGGCGAGACCCGGTCGTTCCCCGACATCGCCAAGCACTACGGCACCGAGGGCGTCGGCTGGTGCGCGGTCGGCGACCGCAACTACGGCGAAGGCTCGTCGCGCGAGCACGCGGCGATGGAGCCGCGCTTCCGCGGCGGGCTGGTGATCTTCGCCCGCAGCTTCGCCCGCATCCATGAGACCAACGCCAAGAAGCAGGGCCTGGTGCCGCTGACGTTCGCCGACCCGAAGACGTACGACCAGATCGGCGAGGACGACCGGATCAACGTCCTCGGCCTCCCGCCGGTGCCCGGCGAGCGGGTGCGCTGCCAGATCGTCAAGCCCGACGGCTCGACGATCGATTTCGAGTGCACCCACACGTTCAGCGGCGAGCAGGTCGAGTGGTTCCGCGCCGGGAGCGCGCTGAACATCGTTCGCCAGAAGGTCGCCGGCGGCTGAACCCATGGTGCCGCCCTAGGGTCGGCGTCGATGGACATCCTCGACACGCTGCGCACGACGGCGGCCACGCGCGCCTTCACCGACGAGGCGATCCCCCGCTCGACGGTGCACGCGATCCTCGACGACGCCCGGTTCGCGCCGAGCGGCGGCAACCGCCAGCCCTGGCGCGTCGCGGTGGTCGAGGACGCCGGACTGCGGCGCCGGCTGGGCGACCTCATGCAGCCGGTCTGGGACGGCTACGTCGCCCGCTCGAAGCTCGGCGTGACGCCGTACAACGTCGTCGACGACGTCGAACCCCGCCGCGTCGAGCACGCCCCCAACCCGTTGCTCGACGAGATCACGGCGGCGCCGGTGATGCTGGCGGTCGCCGCCGACCTCCGACGGATCGCCCTGATGGACGGCGAGGTCGGGCGGGTCCCGATCACCGGCGGGGCGTCGATCTACCCGTTCTGCTGGAGCATCCTGCTCGCCGCCCACGGCCGCGGCTTCGGCGGGGTGCTCACGACGTTCCTGTCACGCGCCGAGCCCGACGCCGCCCCGCTGCTCGGGCTCCCGCCGGACCACGCGCTGGTTGCGACGGTCGTGCTCGGTGTGCCCCGGCGGGTCGTGAGCCGGTTGCGACGGGACCCGGTCGAGTCGTTCGCCACGATCGACCGCTTCGACGGCGCGCCGCTGACAGCCTGACGGGCTGAAGAGCGTTTGTGTCGCCGCAGGGGTCCTCGAGGACGTATGCGGTGACACAAACGGGTGAGCGCGCCCCCGCTGACCGAGCGCTACCGGACGGTTCGGAAGAAGGCGCGGACCTCGTCGACGAACACGGCGGGCCGCTCGAACGCGGCGAAGTGACCGCCCGCGTCGAGCTCGTTCCAGTGGCGGATGTCGGTGAAGCGGTGCTCGGCCCATCGGCGCGACGGGGCGAAGATCTCCTTCGGGAAGATCGACATGCCCGCCGGCACGTCGATCGGATCGCTTGCCCCGAACGTGCCGAAGCTCTCCCAGTAGAGGCGGGCGGAGGACGCCCCGGCGGCGGGGAGCCAGTAGTGCATCACGTTGTCGAGCAACCGGTCGCGGGACACCGCGTCCTCGGGATGGCCCTGGTGGTCGGCCCACGCCCAGAACTTCTCGACGACCCACGCCGCCTGCGCCGCCGGCGAGTCGACGAGCCCGTAGCCGAGCGTCTGAGGCCGCGTCGACTGCTGGGTGGAGTACCCCATCCCCCACTTGCGGTGCTCCTCGAGCCGGGCCAGCGCCGCCTGCTCCCTTTCGGTGAGGTCGTCTCGATCGCGGCCCGGGCCGGCGGGGACCATGTTGAGGTGGATGCCGACGACGCGATCGGCGTGGTGGGCGCCGAGTGCCGTCGTGATCGCCGATCCCCAGTCGCCGCCCTGGGCGCCGAAGCGGTCATAGCCGAGCGCGGTCATCAGCTCGGTCCACGCCTCGGCGATGCGCTCGACGTTCCAGCCAGCGCGGGTCGGCTTGTCGCTGAAGCCGTAGCCGGGCATCGTCGGGCACACCACGTGGAAGGCGTCGGCCGGATCGCCCCCGGCCATCGTCGGATCCCGCAGCGGCTCGACCACGTCGAGGAACTCGACCACCGACCCCGGCCAGCCGTGGGTCAGCACGAGCGGCAGGGCGTCTGGATGGGGCGAGGGGGCGTGCAGCACCTGGACGCCGACCGTGTCGGGCGCCCCGACGTCGGGCACGAAGCGGCGCTGCTCGAGGCGGTTCAGTTCGGCCTCGACGCGCCGCCAGTCGTAGTCCTCGGCCCAGTAGGCGCAGAGCTCGCGGACGTAGGCCAGCGGGATCCCCTGCGACCAGTCGTCGACGGTCTCCCGCTCCGGCCACCGGGTGCGCGCCAGGCGCTGGCGCAGGTCGTCGAGGTCGGCGTCGGGGACGGCGATCGGGCTGGGCGACAACGAGCTCATGGAGCGAGTGTCGCAGTCAGCGGGGGGTGGCCGAAAACGGGAGAAGCCCCGCCGGGGGAGCGGGGCCTCTCAACCTGAACCCGGCCGATGGGGGATCGACCTCGTGGGTTCCATCGAGCGGTACATGGGGGGTGTATCGCGTCGACTGTTGTTCTTGTGAGTGTACGCACATGCACGTGATCTGGCAAGTAGAACATGAAGATACCCGTTATCGTCTCGACAGATGGAGGTCCGCCAACTGTCGGCGCTCGTCGCGATCGCCGACCACGGCACGTTCTCCGCCGCCGCCCGGGCGCTGTTCACGGTGCAGTCCAACGTCTCCAACCACATCGCCCGTCTGGAGCGAGAGCTGGGCACGACGCTCGTCGACCGCACGCAGGGCGGTCTCACCGATGACGGCCAGCGGGTGGTCGAGCGGGCGCGGCGCATCCTCCACGAGCTGGACGAGATCACCGCCGACGCCGCGCCGGTCGACGGCCAGGTCACCGGAGACGTGCGCCTCGGCGTGCTCGGGACGACGGCGCGCTGGCTGCTCCCCCGGCTGCTGACCGCGCTCGAGGCGCGCCATCCCAACGTGCGGGCGATCCTCTCCGAGGGCAGCACATCGGTGCTGATCCCCAGCGTGCTCGCGGGCCGCTTCAGCGCGGCGATCATCCACCTCCCCGTCGACGACCCGGAGCTGGTGATCGAGCCGCTGTTCGCCGAGGACCTCGTCGTCGTCGCCCCCGCCGACCACCCTCTCGCCGGCCCCGCCGAGCGCCCGCTCGCCGACGTCGCCGCACACCGCCTGCTGCTGCCACCGCCCGGCTCGGCGCTCCGCCGGGTCCTCGACCGGGCCGCCGGCGCCGCTGGCGCCCAATTGCGGGCCCAGGCGGAGATCGACGGCGTGCGCCTGCTGGCCAGCCTCGCCTCCGACGGCCACGGCGCGGCGATCGTGCCTGCCACCGCCGTCTCGCCGTACGCGACGAGCCGCGTCACGGTCGTCCGCGTGCCCGAGCTGCCACCCCGTGTCGTCGCCCTCGCCCGTCCGCGCCGCCCTCCGCCGAGCGCGCCGTCGCGAGCGCTGTTCGACGTGCTGCGCGACCTCCTCGCTGACCGCTCCGTCTCCCAGCCCGGCGTGCGGGTCGGGTCCGAGGCGTTCCCCTTGAGCAGGTCGATCTGACGCCCAAGGACTCACCGCGGGCAGGTGAGGTGGGCGCGCGCCGCTGCGCGGCGGCGGCAGCGAGCTCGGAGGCGCGGGGAGCAGCTTGGCTGCGAGCCGAGCCCGTCATAGCGTCGCCGCGGATGCCGATCGCCCCGCTCGGACTGCGCCGTGGGACCGACGCGCCGGCGAGCGCCGACGTTCGACTGATCGACACCGGACTCGCCAGTCGCCGGGTGGTGTGGGTCGAGTCCGGGGGCGAGACCGCATCTGGGTTCCGCGGTGTGCCGCTGTCGTCGGGCATCGCCGCGGTCGTGGAGCAGGCCGCCGCGGTGGCCCTTGCGGAGCGGATGCCGCTCGTCGTGGTGATCGCGTCGAGTGGCTCCGACATCCTCGAGGGCATCGCCGCGCTCGAGGGGTGGGGCCGCATGGCCAGGGCGCTGGTCGACCTGTCCGGTGTCGTCCCGACCGTGTTCGTCGTCGACGGACCGGCGGTGTCGGGACCGGCGCTGCTGCTGGGTGTGGCCGACCTGGTGGTGATGACCGAGACCGCCTACGCCTTCGTCAACGGGCCGGTGATCGTCGAGGAGTTCACCGGTGTCCGGGTGACGACCGCCGAGCTCGGCGGTGCAGGTGAGCTGGCCCGCCGCACCGGCGTCCCGTCACTCGTCGTGGCGACGCGGGAGGCGGCGATCGACGCGATCGGTTCCCTCCTCGCCTACCTCCCGGGCAGCGTCGACGACGAGCCGCCGCGGTGGGACACCGACGACCCCGTCGATCGACCGTGTCCGGAGGCGGGGGCGCTGATCCCGCCCCAGTCCACCGGCAGCTACGACGTCCGGCGCGTCGCCGCGGCGCTCGCCGACGCGGCCAGCCTCGTCGAGATCCGAGAGCGCTGGGCGCCCAACGTTGTCACCGCCTTCGCCACGATCGGCGGCCGGCCCGTCGGCGTCGTGGCCAACCAGCCGCTCGCCCTCGCCGGCACGCTCGACATCGCCGCGTCGCAGAAGGCGGCCCGGTTCGTCGGTCTGTGCGACGCCTTCAACGTACCGCTCGTGACGCTCGTGGACACCCCCGGCTTCTACCCGGGCAAGGACCTCGAGTGGCGGGGCATGATCCGCCACGGCGCCCAGCTGGTGCACGCCTACGCCCGGGCGACGGTGCCGCGGATCTGCGTGATCCTGCGCAAGAGCTACGGCGGCGCCTACATCGTCATGGACTCCAAGACGATGGGCAATGACGTGTGCCTGGCGTGGCCGTGGGCCGAGTTGGCGGTGATGGGGGCGGGGCAGGCGGCGGCGATCCTGCGCCGGCGGGCGACGCCTGAGGAGCGGGCCGCGTTCGAGGCCGACTACACCGAGCGCCTGCTCAACCCATACGTCGCCGCCGAGCGCGGCTTCATCGACGCCGTCGTCGAACCGGCCGACACCCGCCGCGAGATCGCCCGCGCCCTCGACGTGCTCGCCGACAAGCGGGAGGCGCTGGCCGCCAGGAAGCACGGCAACGAACCGCTCTGAGCTACGCCGCCCGCCGATCTGGGCGGGATCTGTGCTTTTCGGGAATCTGGGCGGCCAACGTGACAACAGTTGTCACGTTGCCCGCCCAGAACGGGACATCCCGGTGGAACAATGACGCCGTGGGCTGGTCGACAGCAGACATCCCGGATCTCCACGGGCGCACCGCCGTCGTCACCGGCGCCAACGGCGGTCTCGGCCTGGAGACGGCGCGGGCGCTCGCCGCCGCCGGTGCCACCGTCGTGCTCGCTGCCCGCAGCCATCAGAAGACGGCCGACGCCGTGGCGCTGATCCAGGCGGAAACGCCTGACGCCGAGCTCGACGTCGTGCCCCTCGACCTGGCCTCCCTGGAGTCCGTGCGCGAGGCGGCGCACGTGATCGCCGACAGCCATCCCTCGATCGAGATCCTCGTCAACAACGCCGGGCTGATGGGGGTTCCAGAAGCGACCACGGCCGACGGCTTCGAGATGCAGTTCGGGGTCAACCACCTCGGTCACTTCCTCCTCACCAACCGGTTGCTGCCGGCGCTGGCCGCAGCCGGCGGCCGGGTCGTCTCGGTCACGAGCACGGCCCACCACATCGGCCGCCGGGTCGATCCCGACAACCCCCACCTCCACGGCAGCTACGGACCGTGGAAGGCCTACGGGCAGTCGAAGCTGGCCAACTTCCACTTCGCGATCGGCCTCCACGAGCGGCTGCACGCGACGGGCTCGGCGGTGGCCAGCCTGCTCGCCCACCCGGGCCTGTCGAACACCGACCTGCAGGCCCACAGCGTCGAGGCCACCGGCGGCGGCGCCAGCCAGAAGTTCTTCTACGTGATGGCCCGGCGCACCGGGATGAGTCCCGCCCGGGGCGCCCTCCCGCAAGTGCGGGCAGCCACCGATCCGGCGGCCCGCAGCGGGCAGTTCTACGCACCGCGGTACGTCAACAGCGGCCCACCGGTGCGCCGCCCGGTGCTCCGCCGGATCGGGATGGACCGCTCCATCGAGGTGCTGTGGGAGGTCTCCGAGCGGGAGACCGGCGAGCCGTTCGACGTCGCCGCCCGCCTCGCCGCGCCGGTGACGTGAGCGAGCGAGTCGTCGAGCGAGCGAACAGTTCGGCACGGTCTTTCGCTCATTGGTGTCCCCAGGAGGTCCGACGACGTGGCGTTGGCGCATTGTGTGAGGGTGCACCAATGAGCGAGCGGGTCGTCGAGCGAGCGAACAATTCGGCACATTCTTTGCTCATTGGTGCCCCAGGAGGTCCGACGGCGTGGCGTTGCCGCATCATGTGAGGGTGCACCAATGAGCGAGCGAGTCGTCGAGCGAGCGAACCATTCGGCACGGTCTTTCGCTCATTGGTGCCCCGAGGAGGTCCGACGACGTGGCGTTGCCGCATCATGTGAGGGTGCGCCAATGAGAGAGCGAGTCGTCGAGCGAGCGAACCATTCGGCACGGTCTTTCGCTCATTGGTGTCCCCAGGAGGTCCGACGACGTGGCGTTGCCGCATCATGTGAGGGTGCGCCAATGAGCGAGCGAGTCTTCGAGCGAGCGAACCATTCGGCACGGTCTTTCGCTCATTGGTGTCCCCAGGAGGTCCGACGACGTGGCGTTGCCGCATCATGTGAGGGTGCGCCAATGAGCGAGCGAGTCAGCCGACGCGCCACTCGAACCCGCCGCCGAGCAGCCGACCATCGATCGTCGATCCGCCGCCGTGGAGCCCGGCGAAGCCCTCCCACAGCCCGTTCCACGCTTCGAACGCCGCGGCCGGCCAGCGCTCGCCGCCGCGCAGCCGCCACCCTGCCGTGCGCACGGTGCCGTCGGCGACCGTGACCTCCTCCCCCATCGCCGCCGCCAGCCGCGCCAGCACGTCGACCAGCGGCGCGTCAGCCATGACCAGCCCGCCAACGACGTCGTCGTGGTACTGCATCCCGATCTGGCGTCCGGCGAGGCGCCCGACGTGGGCAGCGTCGGCAGGACCGAGCACGGCGCACAACTCCGGGAGCATCGAGCGGACGTAGTCCATGGCGTAGTTGCGCTCGACCTTGGCCAGCCGCTCGGCGTCCCACGACACCGTGGGCAGCTCGCCAGCCGGGCCCGGCGGGGTCTCGCCCGGCGAGAAGCGCAGCCGCTCCTCCGGCGCCAGCGGGCGGTCCTCCTCGACGTAGTAGCCGACGAGCCCGACGCCACCGTCGGTGGTCAGGGAGGTGGCGACGAAGCCGAGGCGGTCGTTGCCGAGGGTGACGCCGTTGTGAGCGTGCCAGCCCCACAGCATTGCCCGGTTGACCTCGGTCGGGATCCCGCACACCGCCACGCCGTCCCAGATCCAGCGCGGCGGCAGGTACCGGACCCATGACTTGCTGTCGGATTCGGCGATCCACTCGACCTTCACCCCGCCGAGGGCGTTGGAGAGGTAGTGGTACTGGGCGCAGGCGACGGCGTCGGGCAGCCCGCGTAGGCCGAGCTTCTCCAGCCCGGGCAGGAACTTCTCCACATGCTGGCGACGAAACGTGCGGCGCACGACCTCGGCGGTGCGCTCCGTGCCCTGGCGGTGGACGAGGGCGAGGATCGTGCCAGTCAGGTAGCGGTGGTGGAGCTCGGCCACGGCGCGCAGGCCGGGCCCGTCGATGCGCATCACCGAACCCTACGAGCGCGCCGGCGAACGCTCCCAGGCAACCGCTGTAACGTCGGGCGCGGGCAAGGCCCCACAAGATCGAAGGGGAACGACATGGCTGACACCATCACGATCACCGACGACCGCACCGGCAAGACGGTGACCGTCCCCATCACGGGGGGTGTGTTCCCCAGCTCAGCGCTGCGGGACCTCGACCCCAACCTCTTCATGTACGACCCGGCGTTCCTCTCCACCGCCGCCTGCCGATCGTCGATCACCTACCTCGACGGTGACAACGGCATCCTGCGTTACCGCGGGTACCCGATCGAGCAGCTCGCCGAGTACTCGACGTACCTCGAGGTGGCCTACCTCATCCTCCACGGCGAGCTGCCCGACAAGTCACAGCTCGAGCAGTGGACCTACGACGTCACCCACCACACGTTCATCCACGAGAACATGCGCAAGCGTTTCGTGGACGGCTTCCACTACGACGCCCACCCGGTGGGGATGTTCGTGTCGTCGCTCGCCGCCCTCGGCACGTTCTACCCCGAGTCGAAGGACATCTTCGATCCCGAAGTGCGCGACAAGCAGATCCTGCGGCTGCTGGCCAAGAGCCCGACGCTCGCCGCGATGTGCTACCGCTTCTCGGTCGGGCTGCCGTTCTTCCTGCCCGACAACACGCTCTCGTACCCCGCCAACTTCCTCACGATGATGTGGAAGATCGGCGAGTACGAGTTGCACCCGGCGCTGGAGCGGGCGATGGACGTGCTGTTCATCCTCCACGCCGACCACGAGCAGAACTGCGGCACGACGGCGATGCGCGTCGTCGGCTCCAGCCACGCCGACCCGTACTCCGCCGCCGCAGGAGCCGCCGCCGCCCTCTACGGGCCGTTGCACGGCGGCGCCAACGAGCAGGTCGTGCGGATGCTCACCGAGATCGGCACGATGGACAACGTCCCGGCGTTCGTCGAGGACGTCAAGGCCGGCCAGGGCCGGCTGATGGGCTTCGGGCATCGCGTCTACAAGCACTACGACCCGCGGGCGAGGATCATCAAGCAGACCGCCGAGGATGTGTTCGAGGTGACGGGCAAGAACCCGCTGCTCGACATCGCCCTCAAGCTCGAGGAGGCGGCGCTGTCGGACAACTACTTCGTCGACCGCAAGCTGTATCCGAACGTCGACTTCTACTCCGGGCTGATCTACCAGGCGATGGGCTTCCCAGTCGACATGTTCACGGTGCTGTTCGCGATCCCGCGCATGTCCGGGTGGCTGGCGCACTGGGTCGAGCTGCTCGACGACAAGGATCAGAAGATCTCCCGCCCGCGCCAGTGGTACGACGGCCCCGACAGCCGGGACTACGTGCCGATGGGCGATCGCTGACCCCTCGCCGTCGTCGGCGTCACGCGGAGGGGGCGAACCGGGGTCAGTACGCTGCGCCAGGTGCCGGAGAACTCAGCCCCGATCATCTACACGCACACCGATGAGGCGCCGCTGCTGGCGACGTATTCGTTCCTTCCGATCGTGCAGGCGTACGCCGGGGTGGCTGGCGTGCCCGTCGAGTCGCGCGACATCTCCCTCGCCGGGCGGATCCTCGCCAAGTTCCCCGAGCGCCTGCGCGACGACCAGCGCATCGGTGACGCCCTCACCGAGCTCGGCGAGCTGGCCACGCGGCCCGAGGCGAACATCATCAAGCTGCCGAACATCTCGGCGTCGCTCCCCCAGCTGAAGGCGGCGATCGCCGAGCTCCAGGCGAAGGGCCATGACGTCCCGAGCTACCCGGACGATCCGGCCTCCGATGAGGAGCGCGACGTTCGCGCCCGCTACGACCGGGTGAAGGGATCGGCCGTCAACCCGGTGCTTCGCGAAGGCAACTCCGACCGCCGGGCGCCGCACTCGGTGAAGGAGTACGCCCGCAAGCATCCCCACTCGATGGGCGCGTGGAGCCCCGACTCGAAGACCAACGTCGCCCACATGACCGCCGACGACTTCCGGTCCGACGAGCGCTCGGTCGTCGTCGAGGCCGACGGCAGTCTGCGCATCGAGCTCGTCGGCAACGGCGGCGCGACCGTGCTGCGCGAGTCGGTGCCGGTGCTCGCCGGCGAGGTCGTCGACGCCACCGTGATGCACGTCGCCGCGCTGCGTGAGTTCATCACCGCTCAGATCGGGCGAGCCGACGCTGAGGACGTGCTGTTCTCTGTGCACCTCAAGGCGACGATGATGAAGGTCTCCGACCCGATCATCTTCGGCCACGCCGTTCGTGCGTTCTTCCCGGCCCTGTTCGAGGAGTTCGGTGACGTCCTCGCCGCCGCCGACATCAGCCCCAATGACGGCCTCGGCAACCTGCTCGCAGCGGCGGCGCGGCTCCCCGAGGGCGACGCCATCAAGGAGGCGGTCGACGCCCGCCTGGCCGACGGTCCGGCCCTGGCGATGGTCGACTCTGACCGCGGCATCACCAACCTGCACGTCCCCTCCGACATCATCGTCGACGCCTCGATGCCGGCGATGATCCGCACGTCGGGCCACATGTGGGGTCCGGACGGCGAGGAGGACGACACCCTCGCCGTGATCCCGGACAGCTCCTACGCCGGCATCTACCAGGTCGTGATCGACGACTGCCGCGGCCACGGCGCCTTCGACCCGGCGACGATGGGGTCGGTGCCCAACGTCGGGCTGATGGCCCAGGCCGCCGAGGAGTACGGCTCCCACGACAAGACGTTCGAGATCCCCGCCGACGGCACGGTGCGCGTCGTCGACACGGCCGGCCACGTGCTGCTCGAGCACGAGGTCTCCGCCGGCGACATCTGGCGAGCGTGCCAGACGAAGGACCTCCCGATCCGCGACTGGGTCAAGCTCGCCGTCACCCGGGCCCGGGCGACGGGTGCGCCGGCGGTCTTCTGGCTCGACGGCGACCGAGCCCACGACGCCAACCTCATCGCCAAGGTCGAGACCTACCTCGCCGACTACGACACGCGGGGCCTCGACATCCGCATCCTCCCGCCGGTCGAGGCCATGGCGCTGTCGCTCGAGCGGATCCGCCGCGGCGAGGACACGATCTCGGTCACCGGCAACGTGCTACGCGACTACCTCACCGACCTGTTCCCGATCATGGAGCTCGGCACGAGTGCCAAGATGCTGTCGGTCGTGCCGCTCCTCAACGGTGGCGGCTTGTTCGAGACGGGCGCCGGCGGCTCGGCGCCGAAGCACGTGCAGCAGCTGCTCAAGGAGAACTACCTGCGCTGGGACAGCCTCGGCGAGTTCCTCGCCCTCGCCGCCAGCTTCGAGCATTTCGCGACGGCGACCGGCAACACCCGCGCCCAGATCCTGGCCGACACGCTCGACCGGGCGACGGGTCGGTTCCTCGACCAGAACAAGTCGCCGGCCCGCCGGGTCGGTCACATCGACAACCGCGGCAGCCATTTCTACCTCGCCCTGTACTGGGCACAGGAGCTCGCCGCGCAGACCGACGACCCGGACCTCGCCGCGGCGTTCGCCGGGCTGGCCAAGACGCTCGCCGAGAACGAGGAGCAGATCGCCGGTGAGCTGCTCGCCGTTCAGGGATCGCCCGTCGACCTCGGCGGCTACTACCGCCCCGACCCGGAGAGGACCTCCGCGGTGATGCGTCCGTCGGCGACGTTCAACGAGGCGCTCGCCGCGCTGTGAGGCCGCGCTGATGGACGTCGACTGGAGCCCCGAGCAGCTGGCTCTGCGCGCCCAGGCTGGCGAGGTCGCTGCCGACGCGGTGGCCCGCTTCGGGCGCGTCAACGACTCGTGGATCAACGGGTACTCCGACGACTTCGCCAAGGAGATGGCGGCGCTGGGGTGGATCGGGCTGACATGGCCGACAGAGTTCGGCGGCGGCGGGCGGCCGGCGATTGACCGGCTGATCATCGGCGAGGAGCTGATCTCCGCCGGCGCCCCGATCGCCGCGATGTGGTTCGCCGACCGCCAGATGGGCCCGGCGCTGGTCGCCTTCGGCCGCCCCGACCAGCAGGCCGAGTTCCTGCCCGGCATCCTCGCCGGCGCGACGACCTGGTGCATCGGGATGTCGGAGCCGGAGGCCGGCAGCGACCTCGCGTCGCTGAGGACGTCGGCCCGCCGCGACGGGGACGACTGGGTGATCAACGGCCAGAAGATCTGGACCTCGTTCGCCGCTGTCGCCGACTACTGCTACTGCATCTGCCGCACCTCGTCGGAGGGGCCGCCGCACGCCGGAATCAGCGAGATCATCGTGCCGATGACGACGCCGGGGATCGAGGTCCGCCCGATCACCGACATGACCACCAACCGCCACTTTTGCGAGGTCTTCTTCACCGACGTGCGGGTGCCCGGTGTCAACCTCGTCGGCGTCGAGGGCAACGCGTTCAAGCAGACGATGCGCCAACTCGAGCACGAGCGCGGCGGGATCGACCGCTTGGTGTCCAACCACGCCCTGTTCCGGATGGCGTGCGATCGGGCGGATCGCTCCGACCCGCTGGTGCGCCAGGAGATCGCCACGCTCGAGACGGGCTACCGGATCGGGCGGATCCTCGTCACGCGCGAGGTGCTGAAGCAGGCGCCGGCGGGGTTCTCGGCGGCGACCAAGTGCTTCTGCACCGAGCACGAGCAACGGGTCGCCGACTTCGTCGGTCGGGTCCACGGCGCCGAGGCCACACTGTGGAACGACCTCAGCCGGGGGATCGTGTACGCCCCCGGCTACACGATCATGGGCGGCACCTCCAACGTGATGAGGAACATCCTCGGCGAACGGGTGCTCGGCCTGCCAAGAGAGCCGCGGTGACGTCCGATCCCGCCAACTTTCCGGCCACACGGACGGAAAGCGTCCGCCACACCGGAAAGTTGGAGGATTCGGCGGCCGCCCGCGATCCCAACCGGATCCACTTTGTGGCGGGAACCCATGGGCCGGAGATCATCGGCGGCGACGGGTGCTGGCTGCTGAGCGCCCACGGGCGGCGGATCCTCGACGCCGCCGGCGGGGCGATCGTCGCCAACATCGGCCACGGCCGCAGCGAGGTCGCCGCTGCCGTCCACGACGCGCTCGCCGGCGGGGCCTATGTCGTGCCGATCTGGCCGACCCCCAATCGCGAGCGGCTCCACGACATCCTCGTGGAGCGCTGGCTGCCCGCCGGCATGGGCCACGTGTTCTTCACCAGCGGCGGCAGCGAGTCGGCGGACTCTGCGATCCGCCTCGCCCGGGCCTACCACCTGGCGTGCGGGCGACCGGAGCGGTGGAAGGTCATCGGCCGCCACCCCAGCTACCACGGCCTGACGTTCGGCGCCCTGTCGGTTGGCAGCCACGCCAACCGCCGCAAGGGCTACGAGCCGCTGCTCGCCGACTTCCCCCACGTGCCGTGGGACGACGCCGCCGCCCTCGCCGACGTCATCGAGCGGGAGGGACCCGACACCATCGCCGGCTTCGTGTTCGAGCCGATCACGGGGGCGGCCGGGGCCTGCCTCATCGCCTCCGACGATTACTGGCGCGAGGTCACCGAGATCTGCCGCCGCCACGACATCCTGCTGATCGCCGACGAGGTGATGACCGGCTTCGGGCGCACCGGCACGCGCTGGGGCTTCGAGCACTTCCCGATCCAGCCCGACGTCGTCTACGGCGGCAAGGGCCTCGGCGGCGGCTACGTGCCGATCGGGATGGTCGCCGCAACCGACGAGATCGCCGAGGCCGTGCGCCACAGCGGGTTCATGTTCTTCACCTTCACCGGCGCCGACGCGATGTGCGCGGGGGCGGCGGCCGTGCTCGACGTGATCGAGCGCGAGCACCTCGTCGAGCGCAGCGCGGCCATCGGCGACGTCCTCGGCGATCGCCTCGCCGACGAGCTCGGCGACCACCCTGCCGTCGTCGACCTGCGTGGGCGAGGGATGTTCCGTGGCATCGAGCTGCGGGCGAGCGCCGGGGCCCTCGCCGCCGCCGTCGTCCGCGAGGCATTGGCGCGCGACATGTGGGTGTACCCGGCCGGTTCGGGTGTCCCGCCAATCACCGACGCGGTCATGATCGGCGCCCCGCTGACGATCACGGAGCCCGAGGTCGACGAGCTCGTCGACCGCCTCACCGCAGCGATCGACGCCGCCGCCCACGCCTGACCATCGTTCTGTCCTTCGATATCGGCCCGATGCAGCCGCAATCGAAGGACAGCTCAGCCGTTGACGGTGGGCGATGAGGGGCTCGAACCCCCGACCTCCGGCGTGTCATGCCGACGCTCTAACCAGCTGAGCTAATCGCCCTCGTCCGGCTTGGCAGGCTACCGCCGTGCTCGCCGCCACCGTGACGCTCCGCGACGGGAGAGTGCTGTGCTTCGACGACGTCGGCGACCCGGACGGCTACCCGATCGTGTATGTCCACGGCACGCCGGACTCGCGGCGGGCCCGGCATCCCGACGACGACGTCAACCGGCGCGCCGGGATCCGCCTCGTCGCCGTGGACCGGCCAGGCGCCGGCGGCAGCTCGCCGCACCCGGACGGCACGGTGGGATCGTTCGCCGACGACGTCGCCGAGCTCGCCGCCGACCTCGGCGTCGGGCGCCTCGCCGTGCTCGGATGGTCGGCGGGCGCGATGCCGGCGCTGGCCGTTGCCGCCCGCCACCCGACGCTTGTGTCGGCGGTCGGCGTCGTCGCCGGGCTGCCGCCGGTCGCGGCCTACGCCGAGCCGGCGATCCTCGCCGACGCGTCGACGGAGCGGCGGGCAGTCGCCGAGCTCGCTGCCGAGATGGCGCCGAACGACGTCGGCCGGCTGCTTGCCCCGCTGGTCGCGCCGTGGCCGTGCGACCTCGATCTCGCCCGCGACCACATCATGGAGGGTGCCGACGAGGTCCGCCGGCGCGAGATCGAGTCGGTGCCCGGCGCGCTCGATCGGCTGGCGCTCGGCGTCATGGATGCCGTGGGTCAGGGCCTGGGCGGGCTCGAGGACGACCTCGCGCTGGCAGTGAAGCCGCCGGACATCGACCTCGCCGACGTCCGCCGCACGGTGCAGCTGTGGTACGGGTCGCTCGACCGTTCGGCGCCTCCGGCGTTCGGCCGCTGGTTCGCCGGCCACCTCGCCGACGCCATCCTGCACGTCGCGGAGGGCGCCAGCCACGGCCTCCTCCTCCCCCGCTGGGCGGAGATCCTCCGTTCTGTCCTTTCGGATCGGCCCGATCGGGGCGATCCGAAAGGACAGAACGAGGGTTAGCGCAGGCGGACGGCGACCTCGTTGGCCATCAGCCGGCCCCGCCGGGTGAGCACCCAGCGGTCGCCGACGCGCTCGACGACACCGGGCAGCTCGTCGCCGTCGAGCGCCTCGCGCGGCACGCCGGCCGTCGTCCGCAGCGCCAGCTGGAGGCCCTCGATGCGTCGCGCTTCGGCGTCGAGCGACTCGCCTGCCGCCTCCGTCGGCTGCCCGTCGCGCACCGCGGCGATGTAGCGCTCCGGCGTGCGCACGCTCCACCACCGCCGCCCGGCCTGGTGGGAGTGAGCGGCGCAGCCGAACCCGCGGTAGTCCTGCTGGCGCCAGTAGAGGAGGTTGTGCCGGCACTCGTGGCCCGGCCGGGCCCAGTTCGACACCTCATAGTTGCCCAAGCCGGCGGCCGTGAGCAGGTCGTCGGCGAGCTCGTACTCGTCGGCCTGGACATCGTCGTCGGGGTGGCGGCTCGGATCCTCGGCCAGCGGCGTGCCGGGCTCGACGGTGAGCGCGTACGCCGAGACGTGCGGCGGGTCCAGGTCGAGCACCTGTTCGAGTGTCGTGCGCCAATCGGCGAGCGTCTCACCGACCGATCCGTAGATCACATCGACGTTGAACGTCGGCAGCCCGACGGCGCGGGCGGCGGCGACAGCCCATCGCACGTTGGCCGGGTCGTGGGTGCGGCCGAGCGCCCGCAGCACGTGCGGCACCATCGACTGCACGCCGATCGACACCCGATTGACGCCGGCGGCGGCGTACGTCTCGAGCATCGACTCGGTGACGTCGTCGGGGTTGCACTCCACCGTGATCTCCGCGCCGGGCACAACGGGGATCGCCCGCAGCACCGCCGCCAGGCTCACCGCCGGCACCTGGCTCGGGGTCCCGCCACCGACGAACACGCTCGTCGCCACCGGCATGCCGGCCTCGACCTCGCGGCCGATCTCGGTGCGCACGGCGTCGACGTAGTCGCCGATCAGGTGGGGCCGGTCGGTCCAGGTGGCGAAGGCGCAGTAGTCGCAGCGGGTGGCGCAGAACGGGACGTGGACGTACACACCGAACGGCTCGATCATCGGGCCACCGCCATCAGCGTCGCGGCGACGACCGCCGCCGTCTCGACGCGCAGCACGTTGGGCCCGAGCGAGACCCGGTCGGCGGCGAGCGCCAGCTCGTTCGGCGTCCATCCTCCCTCGGGGCCGACGGCGATCGTCGTGTCGCCGGCGGACACGGGCCGGCCGCCCGGCTCGGCGATCGCTGACCCCGGAAGGATCTCGGCCGCGGCGACCGGGCCGCACAGCTCCGGCAGCCACACCCGCCGCGACTGCAACGCCGCCTCCGTGGCGATGCGCCGCAGCCGATCGAGCTGGCGGACGGCCCGGTCAGCGTCCCAGCGGACGACGGAGCGCTCGGCCTCGACGAGCACGACCCGCGCCACGCCGATCTCCGTGACCTTCTGCACCAGCCAGTCCAGACGGTCGCCCTTGGGCGCGGCGACCGCGACCGTCGTGCGGCGGGCCGCTCGGACTGCGACAGGATCGCCGTCGGCCTCGAGCGCCCGCCCGGCCAGCCGGCACCGTCGCCACCACCCGCGCCCGTCCGTGACGCTGATGGGCGCCCCGGCCCTGAGTCGCAGCACCCGGAACAGGTGGTGGACATCGGCCTCGCCGAGCACCGGCGCGGCGACGTCGGCGACGAGTACGTGGGCGGCCGAGCGGCGCAGGGCCTCGTCCATGGTGACTACGAGAAGGCCGACTTGATGCGCGAGAACAACCCCTTCTCGGGGGGGTGGACTTGCTCGCCCCGCTTCGCCGCGAGCTGGCGCAGCAGGGTTTGCTCCTCATCGTCCAGCTTGGTCGGCACCTCGACGAGGAGCTCGGCGCGCAGGTCGCCGCGCCCGCGGCCCTGGAGCCTGGGGACCCCGCGCCCGCGCAGCGTGAACTCCCGGCCCGGCTGGGTGCCGGCCGGGATCACCAGCTCCTCGTCACCGTCGAGCGTTGGCAGCGCGACCGTCGTGCCGAGGGCGGCTTGAGCGATCGAGATCGGCACCGTCGTGACGAGGTCGTTGCCGTCGCGCCAGTAGCGCTCGTGCTCGGCGACACGGAGGTGGACGTACAGGTCACCAGCCGGACCGCCGCGTGCACCGGCCGCACCCCGTCCCGAGAGCCGTAACGTCGAGCCGGTGTCGACGCCGGCGGGCACGTCGACCTGATAGGTGTGATCGCTCGCGACCCTGCCCTCGCCGCGGCACGATGGGCACGGCGTCGCGATGACCTGGCCGAGCCCCCCGCAACGCGGGCATGTACCGGTCGTGACCATCTGCCCGAGCAGGCTCTGGCGCACCCTCTGCACCTGTCCGAGGCCGTTGCAGTCGGCGCACGTGACCGGCCGTGTGCCGGACCCGGCGCCGGTACCCCCGCACTCGGCGCAGCGTTGCGGCAGCTTCAGGGTCACCGGGACGGTGGCGCCGAACACTGCCTGCTCGAAGGTGATGTCGGCGACGATCTCCATGTCCTGGCCGCGCGGCGGGCCGGCGGGGCCGCGCCGGCCACCACCGCCGCCGAACGGGTTCTGACCGCCGAAGAAGGCGTCGAACAGGTCGTTCAGTCCACCGCCGGAGAAGACGTCCTCCATCCGCGGCCCGGCCCCTGCGCTGACACCGGCCTCGCCGAAGCGGTCGTAGCGCGCCCGCTGGTCGTCGTCGGACAGCACGGCGTAGGCCCGGGCGACCTCCTTGAACCGCTCGGCGGTGGCGGAATCGCCGGCGTTGGCGTCGGGGTGCAGCTCGCGGGCCTTGCGCCGGTAGGCGCGCTTGATCTCCTCCGTCGATGCCGACGGTGAGACGCCGAGCAGCTCGTAGTAGTCACCTGCCACGTCAGCCATCCTCGAGCCGGCGGCCGAGCTGGTCGCTGACGACGTCGACGGTCGCCATCGCCTGCGGGTAGTTCATGCGGGTCGGGCCGAGCAGGCCGACCGAGCCGCGCTGCTCGCCGTCGACCAGGATCGGGGCGACGACGACGGAGCACGCCGACAGGGGCTCGACACCGTGCTCAACCCCGATAGCAACCGACAGGCCGCGCTCGATGAGATCGCTGATCAGGGAGACGACCACGAACTGCTGCTCCAGCGTCCGCAGCACATCGCGCACGATCTCGACGGCGTCGAACGCCGATGCCATCGACGACGTCCCGCCGACGTACACGTGCTCGTCCGCCGACCGCGTGCGCACCGCGTCGAGGGCATCGGCGCAGAGCCGGTCGACGACGGCGTCGCCGGACCTCGACACCAGCGGCGTCGAGGAAAGCGAGCGCCCGGTGAGGTGCCGGGTGAGATGGGCCGACGCGGCGGCGAGGTGGGCGTCGGTGACGTCCTCGCCGAGGGCGATCGACTCGCTCTCCACGCTGCCGTTGCCGAGGACGACGACGACGGTGGCCATCGTCGCCGAGAGGCCGACGAGTTGGGCGCTGCGGACGACCACCGCGCCTGGCTGAGGGCCGACGACGACGGACGCGTAGTTGGTGAGCTGGGCCAGCAGGTCCGAGGTCTGGTGGAGCATCTCCTCCAGCCGACCGTGGGCGGAGCGGAAGAACTCGCCGACCTGGGTCTTCGTCGTCAAGTCGACCAGCCCGGGCGTGCCGAGGTGGTCGACGAAGAAGCGGTAACCCTTGTCGGTGGGGATCCGCCCGGCCGAGGTGTGGGGCTGGACGAGGTAGCCCTCCTGCTCGAGGACGGCCATCTCGTTGCGCACCGTGGCCGGGGAGACCCGCACGCCGGGCGCGTCGGCGATGTGGGTCGAGCCCACGGGGAGCGCCGTCGTGATGTACTCCTGCACGACGGCGCTCAGGATCGCGGTCTTGCGGTCGTCGAGCATCTGGCACTCAAGCGTACCGAGCGCTAACCACCGGGCACCGGGTTCATCGAGCGGGCCGGGCTGGTGGTCCGCCTCCTCGTCAGCACGACGACGGCGCCGGCAGCGGTGACAAGGGTGATCAGGCTGCCGTAGGCGAGCGCCCACGGCGCGCCGATGGTGTCGCCGACGAGGCCGGTGATCGGGCCGCCGATCGGTGTCGAGCCGAGGAAGGCGACGGCGGTGAGAGCGAGCAGGCGACCGCGCATGTCCGGCGGGCTCTCCTGCTGGGCGATGCCATTGCCGGCGCTGATGAACCCCCCGCCGCCGAGCCCGAGGGCGAGCGCCCACAAGAGCGCCGACCAGAGGTTCGGCGCCCACGCCATCGCGATGCCGGCGGCACCGAGGAGCACCGTGAAGGCGAGGTACCACGGCATCGTGATCACATGGCGTCGCGCCGTCAGCAACGACCCGGCGAACGAGCCGACGCCGCTCACCGACAGCACCAGTCCGAACCAGCTCTCGCCGCCCCAGCGCTCGTCGGCCAGCTTGGGCAGGGCGACGCTGTAGTTGAAGGCAAACGTCGACACGATCACCATCACCACGAACGTCACGAACACGGTGTGGTTGCGGCGCACGAACGACAGGGCGTCGCGCACCGGCCGCCCGCCGTGGGCGAGGCGGGGGGCGGGGAACAGCTGGTCCTTGCGCAGCGAGAACAGCGAGAACAGCACCGCGCCGAACGATGCCGCGTTGAGCAGGAAGCACCACGCCGTGCCCACGGTGTCGACGAGGAGCGCGCCCAGCGCCGGGCCGAAGACGCGCGATCCAGTCATCACGGCGGTGTTCAGCGATGTGGCGTTGGCGATGTCGGCGGGCTCGACGAGCTCGGTCACCAGGCCCCGCCGGGCCGGGTTCTCGAACGCGCCGACGACGCCGAGGAGCAGCGTCAGCCCCCAGACGATCGGCACCGTCGCCCATCCGGCGAGCACGACCAGCCCGAGCACGAGGGCCTGGGCGGCGAGCAACGCCTGGGTGACGATCGCCATCAACCGCTTGTCATGGCGGTCGGAGACGGCCCCCGCCCACGCCCCGAGCAGCAGCATCGGCAGGAACTGCAGGGCGACGGTGATGCCGAGGTCGGTCGCCTTGCCCGACAGGTCGTACACCAGCAGCGACATCGCTGTCAGCTGCAGCCACGTGCCGACGTTGGACACCGCCAACCCGGCGAAGTAGATCCGGGCGTTGTGGTGCCGAAGCGCCCGGAAGGTCGCCGACGAGTGCCGCTCCCCCGCGCTTGGCGTGGATGGCGCAGTCATGTCGCACTCACGCCGCGCTCCTCGTGACCGCTTTGGCCCCCGTCCGCAGCGAGCACTTGACGCGGGTCGGCCCTCGTGCCGACACGCGAGCGAAGCGAGCCAATGTTACTCGTGACGCTTTGGCCCCCGTCCGCAGCGAGCACTTGACGTGGGTCGGCCCTTGTGCCGACACGCGAGCGAAGTGAGCCAATGTTACTCGTGACGCTTTGGCCCCCGTCCGCAGCGAGCACTTGACGCGGGTCGGCCCTCGTGCCGACACGCGAGCGAAGCGAGCCATTGTCAGTCGTCGAGGCGGAGGGCGGAGATGAACACGTCGCCGGGGACCTCGACACGGCCGATCGACTTCATCTTCTTCTTGCCCTCCTTCTGCTTCTCCAGCAGCTTGCGCTTGCGCGTGATGTCGCCGCCGTAGCACTTGGCGAGGACGTCCTTGCGCCGCGCCCGCACGGTCTCGCGAGCGATCACCTTGCCACCGATGGCGGCCTGGATCGGCACGTCGAACAGCTGGCGCGGGATCAGCTTCTGCAGCTTCTCGGCCATCTGCCGCCCGTATTCGTAGGCCTTGTCGCGGTGGACGATCGTCGAGAAGGCGTCGGCGGGCACTCCGTTCAGCAGCAGGTCGACCTTGACCAGGTTGGAGCGGCGGTAGCCGGCCGGCTCGTAGTCGAGGCTGGCGTAGCCCTGGCTGCGGCTCTTCAACTGGTCGAAGAAGTCGACCACCACCTCCGCCAGCGGGATCACGTAGTGCAGCTCGACTCGCTCCGGCGACAGGTACTCGATCTTGTCCAGCTCGCCGCGGCGCAGCTGGCACAGCTCCATCAGCGTGCCGGTGAACGCGGTCGGCGTGACGATGCCGACCTTGAAGTACGGCTCCTCGATCCAGTCGATCCGCTGCGGGTCGGGCATGTCGGCCGGGTTGTCGACGACATCGAGGGTGCCGTCGGTGCGGTGGATGCGGTACTCGACGCTCGGCGCCGTGGCGATCAAGTTCTGCCCGAACTCCCGCTCCAGGCGCTCCTTGACGATCTCCATGTGCAGCAGGCCGAGGAACCCGCAGCGGAACCCGAAGCCCAGCGCGCCGGAGGTCTCTGGCGTGTAGGTGATCGAGGCGTCGTTGAGCCGGAGCTTCTGCAGCGCGTCGCGCAGATCCTCGAAGTCATCGCCGTCGACCGGGAACAGGCCGGAGAACACCATCGGCTTCGGGTCGCGGTAGCCAGGCAGGGCGTCGGTGGCGCCGTGGGAGGCCGTGGTGACCGTCTCGCCGGAGCGGGCTTCGCCGACATCCTTGATCCCGGCGATCAGGTAGCCGACCTCGCCGGGACCGAGCTCGGACACCGGCGTGGGGGCCGGGCCGCGAGTCCCGACCTCAACGGCGTCGTGCTGCGCGCCGGTCTGCATGAACCGCAGTCGCGACCCGGCGGCGAGGCAGCCGTTGACGACCCGCACGCTGGACACGACCCCGCGGTACTGGTCGAACTGGCTGTCGAAGATCAGCGCCTGCAATGGGGCGTCGGCATCGCCGGACGGAGGCGGGATCCGCTCGATGACCGCGTCGAGCAGCTGGCCCACGCCCTCGCCGGTCTTGGCCGAGATGCGCAGGATGTCCTCGGCGGCGATGCCGAGGACATTCTCGATCTCCAGCGCGTAGCGGTCGGGATCGGCAGCTGGCAGGTCGATCTTGTTCAGGGCGGCGACGATCTCGAGGTCGTGCTCGAGGGCGAGATAGCAGTTGGCCAGCGTCTGGGCCTCGATCCCCTGCGCCGCGTCGACGACGAGCACGACCCCCTCGCAGGCGGCCAGCGATCGGCTGACCTCGTAGCCGAAGTCGACGTGACCGGGGGTGTCGATGAGGTGGAAGATGTGCCCGCGCCACCCGACGCGCACGTTCTGCGCCTTGATCGTGATCCCCCGCTCGCGCTCGAGGTCCATCGTGTCGAGGTACTGCTCGCGCATCTCGCGGGCGTCGACGGCGCCGGTGACCTCGAGGATGCGATCCGACAGCGTCGACTTCCCGTGATCGATGTGGGCGATGATCGAGAAGTTGCGGATCCGGTCGAGTTCCATTGAAGGTCTGGTCGTGCGTGAGCGGCGTCGATCGATGCTATCGGTGGCGGTTGGGAGCGATCGGGGCCACGGGTAGCCTTGCCAGGCTGTTTCCGGAGCGAACCGGTAGAGGACGTCACGTGGCGAACATCAAGAGCCAGAAGAAGCGCAACATCACCAACGCCAAGCGGGCGGCGCGCAACAAGGCCGTGAAGAGCGAGCTGAAGACGCGCGTCAAGACGGCGACGGTCACCATCGGCACGGAGCAGAACGAGGATGCCGTTCGCCTTGCCGTGAAGCGCCTCGACATGGCCGCGGCAAAGGGCGTGATCCACAAGAACCAGGCGGCCCGGCGCAAGTCGCGACTGATGAAGAAGGTCGCCGCCGCCGGCTGAGGCCGCCGACGTCGGGCTCGCGCTCCCCTACTCCGGTGCGCCAGCGAGCGGCCGTTTCCTGCTCTCGTCGAGCGGGTACGTGCGTGAACCATGAGTGATCTCAGCGGTGGACCGGTGCGGCCCGGCGAGGCCTACGTGGAGCGTCGGGTCGTGCAGCGAGGTGCGGCCCCGAGCGAGGCCTACATCGTCGAGGACCACGTGGCGACGCCAGCGGTCGCCGAGCGCCGCGTCGTCAGCCACCGGCGCTTCGACCCGGCCGCCACGCTCACGGTGATCGCCGGCGTCCTGCTCGCCGTCGTCGGTGCGGTCGCGATGGCCCGAGCCGGGCTCTCCGGACCACTCGACGAACCCGTGGTGCAGGTGGCTGGGGTCACGCACACCGCCATCCTCGGCATCGTCGAGCTCGGGATGGGCCTCGTCCTGGTGTGGGCCGGGCTCAGCCGCGATCGAGGCGCGATCCTGTTCACCACGATCCTGTTCGCTGCCGCCGCGCTGGTCGCCGCGATCGAGCCGTCGATCGGTGGCGGGGCGCTGGCGATCGAGCGCTCGTGGGCGGTCCTGCTCGTGATCGGCTTCGGTGTGCTTGCCCTGGTGGCCGCCGTGGCGCCGACGATCTGGCGCACGTCCGACCGCGTCGAGCGGGTCTGACCCGTCACCGCCGGAGGCGGCTGAGCCGGGCGACGAGGATCTCCATCACCACGTCCGGGTCGAGATCGCGCCGGCCGCGCAGGTCGAGGTCGGCACCGGCGAGCAGGTCAATCGCCCGCCGAACGCCGTCGCCGCCGAGGCGGCGGTACTGGGTCAAGGTCTTCTTGGCGGGGAATCCCTTGATGCCGAGGATTTCTGCGACCTGCGCCTCGGAGGCCGCGTCCACCCCGTCGAGACGGGCGAGACGCACATAGTGAGCGTGGAGGATGGCCATGAGCTGGAGCGGGTGGCGGCCGCCGGCGCCGGTCATCCTCGCCAGCAGGCCGAGCGCGGCGGCGGTGTCACCGCGGTCGATGGCGTCGGTGAGATCCCACGGCGGCACGCCGCCGCCCTCTCCGATGAACGGTTCGACGTCGTCGGGCTTGAGCGGCCGCGACGTGCCGAACGTCGCGGCGAGGGTGGCCAGCAGGCCGTCGAGCCGCCCGACGTCCTCCCCAAGGCGCGAGGCGATGGTGGCGGCCGCCGGTGCGGTCAGCCGGACGCCCGCCTCGACGGCCCGGTCGGCGATCCATCCGTTCCTGTCGCCAGCCCGCTGTGGCGGGTCGGTCGAGGTCGTGGTGCCACCGGCTCGCTTCACCGCGTCGGTGAGCGGCTTGGCCAACCGTCCGCCACCGCCGACGAGCACGAGGTCGGAGGTCGGCAACGGGTCGCCGAGATAGGCGAGCAGGGGGGCCAACTCCTCGGACGCGAAGCGCCCGATGCCGCGCGCCACGACGATGCGCCGATCGGTGAGGAACGGTGGGGTCTGGGCGGCGTCGACGACCACCCGCAGCTCGTAGTCCTCGCCGTCGAACTCGTCGACCATCAGCGAGCGCTCTCCGTCGCCGACGAGCCGGTGGACGAGGTCGGTGACGGCGGCGCGCAGCACTGACTCGTCGGCACCGGTGAGGAGGTGAACGGTCATGGCCCACGCATCATCGCACCCCTTTCATCCGGCCCGCCGGGTGGCGACGACCGCGCCAGCGACACCACGGCTGCGACCACGCCGAGCCAGCCGCACCACGACCAGGGCGCTGCCGGCTCGGCCGCGGCGGCGACGGTGGCGACCGCGTCGACCCACCAAACGCCCCACCCGACCGGCGCCATCACCAACGGCGCGATCAGCGGCACCGCGCCGGCGAGCAGGCACGCCGGCAGACCGAGCAGCATCACGAGCCCGGCCACGGGCACGGCGACGAGGTTGGCGATCGTTCCCGACAGCGACAGCCGCCCGAACACGATCAGGCTGGGGATCGCCACACCGGCCTGGGCACCGACCGTGACGCCAACCGGGAGGGCGAGTGGACCGAGGCGCCCGAGGCGAGGCGCCAGGACGGTGGCACCGAGCGTGACGCCGGCGGTGGCGCCGACTGACAGCCAGAAGCCGACCGACCAGGCGAGCAGCGGATCGAGCAGCAACAGCGCGATCACGGCGAGGGCGAGCAGCCGTAGTGGCTCGGCCTGACGGCCGAGGACGAAGGCGGTGGCGCTCGCCGCGGCCATCGTCGCCGCCCGCAGCACCGACGGCTCGGCGCGGGTCAACACGACGAACCAGCCGATCAGCCCCAGCGTCAGCGCCCAGCGGGCCGGCGCGCGGGCCCGCCGCAGCAGGGGCCCGGCGGCGGCGAGCAGCAGGGCCACATTCTGCCCCGAGACAGCGGTGAGATGGGAGAGCCCGGCGGCGCGGAAGCGCTCGACCATCGCCGCGGGTTCGTCGCGGTCGTCGCCGATGACGAGGCCCCGCGTGAGCGCGGCCCGTTCGGCGGGTAGCGCTGCGGCACCGCGAGCGATCAGGCCGCGCACCCGGTTGGACGCGTTCGCCGCCGGGCTGCCTGCGCCGACGTCGCCGAACCATTCCACGTCGAGCCGACCGACGACGTGCTGCCAGGCGACCCGCCGTTGGCGGTCGGCGTCGAGCGACCGACGGACGCCCTCGACGACGACCCGATCGCCTGCCCGCCACCCGTCGACCCGGTGGCGATGGACCCGACCCCGCACCCATGACTCGTAGCGCTGTCCTTCGACCTCGAGCAGAACTCGGTCGGCACCGTTGGCCCGCTCGGGTTCGGCGACCACGGTGGCCCAGCCCGTGAACGCACCGAGTTGGTGCGGATGCAGGTCGGACCAAGCTGCGTCGGCGCGCACGACGCCGGCCGCAGCGAGGGCGGCGAGTACGACCCCGGCGCCCGCCGACCAGGCCGCGGCGAGCGCACCGGCGGCCACGACGACCAGCCACGACCGCGTCGCCACCGCGAGTGCCACCACGACGGCCGCGGCGAGCACGGCGCCGAGCCAAGACGGCATCCCCCGGCGATCCATAGGATGCCGGTGCCGGGCGCCGGGCACGCCGTAGCCTCGTCGCATCGCGCTCTCAACCATGTCCCGACACGTCCCCGAAGGCCCGTTCTGGTTCCGCCTGCGCATCCGCAGCCGCGGCCCGTTCGTGGCGGTGATCCCGCCATTGCTGCTTGGCCTGTTCGCTCTGCTGGTGCTCCAGCTCTTCGACGGCAAGATCAGCGGCTACATCGGCCTGATCTGCGGCGTCTTCGCCGCCCCGGCTCTGCTCGCCGTCGGCGCGCCGTTCTCGGACTCGTCGCTCTACCCGATCGGTGTGGCCTTCAGCGCGATGCTGTGGCTGATCGTCGGGGCGATCGCCGCTCGCCGCACGACGCGCAACCCGGTGGCCACGTGGGGTGACTTCTGGCGCACGTTCGGCTGGCTGGCTGTCGGCATCTGGGCCGGTGCGGCCGTGGCCATGCTGATCGCCAAGTACTCGGTGGGCCAAGCGCTCGTCGGCTGACGGCCACCGGATCGCGTACTCGTTCACACCGTCACCAGGTCCCGGATCGCGTCGAGCTTGGCCGGGCCGATGCCGCGAACGTCCTCGAGCTGGTCGACGGAGGCGAACGGGCCGTTGGCCTCGCGGTGGGCGACGATCGCCGCGGCCGTCGTCGGTCCGATGCCCGGGAGGTCGTCGAGCTGCTCGACCGAGGCCCGGTTGATGTCGACCGGTCCGGGCACGGTGGACGGGCCGGCGGCCGGCGAGCCGACCACCGCCGGCGCCACGACCTCACCGGCAGCCGGGACGTAGACCCGCTCGCCGTCGGTGAGCGCCGAGGCGAGGTTGAGCGCATCAAGGTCGGCGCCCGCCGTCGGGCCGCCAGCGGCGTCGACAGCAGCGTTGGTACGCGAACCCCCAGGCAGCTCGTACACGCCCGGACGGGCGACGGAACCGGCGACGTGCACGACGAGCACCGAGGCGGCGGCGGTGGTGCTCGTCGAGCGGGCGACGACCGACGTCGGTGCCGGTGACGCAACGGTGGTCGTGGCGGCGGAGGGCAGCCCCGCCTCGGTGGGCGGGGCCGGCGAGTGCAGCAGCCACCACCCGCCGGCGACGAGCGTGACCGCCATCACGGCGACGGCGACGACGCGGCGCACCCCGAACCAGTCGATCCACGGTTGGACCCGCCGCACCCACGCCCGCCCGGGGAGCGGTCGTTCGACGAGCCCGTCGAACGACGGGTCGAACGGATCGTCGGGGAGCTCGGCCACCACATCCTCCTCGCGCCAGCGCGCCAGCGGCGCGCCCGGATGCGGGGGATGTCGGTGCGGAAGACCCTACCGCCGGGGTGTCACATCGACAGCTGCGCGGATCTGCCAGGTGGGCGAGCGCCGCTGCGCAGCGCGCTGCGGAGCGCTCGCTCGGAGGTGAGTGCGAGCAGCTTGCTGCGAGCCGAGCCCGACGAGAATCA
Source organism: uncultured Acidimicrobiia bacterium (assembly GCA_963841465.1). Lineage (GTDB taxonomy): Bacteria > Actinomycetota > Acidimicrobiia > Acidimicrobiales > Ilumatobacteraceae > JALZMG01. The sequence goes on from CAWJCQ010000004.1 coordinate 920,364, forward strand.
GAACAACTGGGTGGTCAGCTTGCGCCGGTAGTCGGCGGTGCGCGGGTCGCTCGGCCCCATCAGCTCGAGGATGTCGACGAACTCCTGGCGGGCGTCGTCGTCCTCCTTGACCCGTGGCAGCAACCCGGTGAGCGTGGCGTCGTAGTCGTCGGTCGGCGCGCCACCGAGGCGAGCGGCGGCGGCGACCTTGCGCGTCCGCTCGGACTCGGGGATCCGCTCCAGCAGCGCCAGCGCCTCCTCCGTGTCGCCACGCTCGACGAGCATCTCGGCGAGGGCGACGATGGCGTCCTCGTTGCCCGGCTCGCGCTCGAGCACCTGGCGCAGGCTGACCTCGTCACCGGCGGCCAGCAACCGGGCGATCTCCGCCTCGGCGGCGGTCGGCAGCAGCCGCTCGACGAATCGCCGCACCTCGGCCTCCGGCTTGAGCCCGAGGAACGCATCGACCGGCCGGCCCTTGTCGAAGGCGATGACGAGCGGGATCGCCTGCTGCCCGGCGAGCTGGACGAAGAGCTGGCTGACGCCGGGGTTCTCGTCGCCGTTGACCTTGGCCAGAGCGACCTTGCCGTCGGCCTCCTCGACGACGTGCTCGATGATCGGGCCGAGCGTCTTGCACGGACCACACCACGGCGCCCAGAGGTCGACGACGACGGGGACCGTCATGGACTTGTCGATGACCTCGGCCTGGAACGTGGCATCGGTGACGTCGACGTGCGGCATGGCGCCAACGCTATCGACAGGGCGTTCGGCGCGTTGGCGAGGCGATACCGTCGGGTTAGTGATCGCCGAGGACGACGTGGCCGGGATCGACACCGGGAACGTCACGGCCTGGCTCACCGAGCACATCGGCGCAATCCCGCCGTTGCGCTTCGACGTGATCGCCGGAGGGCACTCGAACCTCACCTATCTGGTGCAGACCGCCGATGGTCGCCGGCTCGTGCTGCGCCGCCCGCCCCTCGGCCACGTGCTCGCCAGCGCCCACGACATGGCCCGGGAGTTCAAGATCATCCACGGCTTGCAGGGCTCGGCCGTGCCGGTGCCACCGGCCCTCGGCCTGTGCGACGACGAGGCGGTGAATGGATCGCCGTTCTACGTGATGGGCTTCGTCGACGGTGTCGTCGTGCGTGACGCCATGACCGCCCAGCGCGTGCTCGACGTCGAGGCCCGGGCCAACGCCAGTCGCTCGCTCGTCGACACGCTCGCGGCGATCCACGCCGTCGACCTCGAGGCGGCCGGACTGGCCGACCTCGGGCGCCACGACGGCTACATCGAACGCCAGTTGAAGCGGTGGTACGGGCAGTGGAACCTGCAGAAGACCCGCGAGCTGCCACTCGTCGACGAGGTCCATGCCGCGCTGGCGGCAAGAGTGCCGCCGCAGGGGCCGGCGACGATCGTCCACGGTGACTACCGCCTCGACAACACCATCGTGTCGAGCTCCGGGGACGTGCAGGCGGTGCTCGACTGGGAGATCTGCACGCTCGGCGACCCGCTCGCCGACATCGGGATGCTGCAGGTGTACTGGACCGGGCCTGGCGACAGCCCCAACGCGTGGGGCGTGTCGGGCACGACGGCACCGGGCTTCTGGGACCGCGCCGAGACGGCGAGGCGCTACGCCGAGGTGTCCGGGCGCGACATCTCGCAGCTCGACTTCTACGTCACGTTCGGCTTCTGGAAGCTCGCCTGCATCATGGAGGGTGTGTACGCCCGCTACCTCGGTGGGGCCCTCGGCGTGCGCGACCCGTCCGAGCTGGCGCCGTTCAAGGCCCAGGTGGAGGACGCGGCGGCGATGGCCGCGGCCACGCTGGAGCGGATCACATGACCGAGGACCACCACTTCGTCGTCGATCGGCCGAAGCTGGACGAGCCGGTGCTCGTCGTGATGATGACCGGGTGGATCGACGCGTCAGGCGCCGCCGCTGCGGCGATGAGCACGCTGGAGACCGAGACCGCCTCGACCCCGCTCGTCGCCTTCGACGACGACACCTACATCGACTACCGGGCCCGGCGGCCGATGCTCGAGCTGCGCGATGGTGTGAGCACCCGCCTCGTGTGGTCGGCCCCGGAGCTGCGTGTCGGGCGCGACATCAACGGCCGCGATGTGCTGCTGCTCACCGGCCCGGAGCCGGACATGGCGTGGCACCGGTTCGCCTCGACGATCGCCGACCTCGCCCAGCAGCTGACGGTCGCAAAGACGGCCGCCTTCGGGGCGTACCCATTCGCCGCCCCGCACACGCGCCCTCCGCACCTCTCGGCGACCTCGCCGTCGGCCGAGGTACTGGCCGGGCTGCCGTTCCGCACCAGCTCGGTCGACGTGCCAGCCGGAATGGCCGCCGCCCTCGAGCACGCCCTGTGCTCGCGCGGCATCCCCTCGCTCGGGATCTGGTCGCAGGTGCCCCACTACGTGGCGACGATGTCGTACCCGGCGGCGTCCGTCGCCTTGCTCGAGGGGTTGACCACCGCTACCGGCATCGCCATCGATGCGGCCGAGCTGCGCCGTGACGCGGTGCTCCAGCGCGAACGTCTGGACCAGCTCGTCGAGGGCAACGAGGAGCACCAGGCGATGGTCGCCCAGTTCGAGCGGATGTACGACGCCGCCGAACAGCAGACCGGCGTCGGCCCGGACGGCCCAGATGGTGGGCTCGAGCTGCGCAGCGGCGACGAGATCGCCGCCGAGGTCGAGCGCTTCTTGCGCGACCAGGGCAAGAGCTGACTGCGGCGGATCCTCTACGGTCCGTGCTCATGAAGGTCGACGGAGGCATCCCGAACACGATCGCCAAGGCTGGAGGCGCGGCTGCCGAGCTGGAGAAGGCCGGGTACTCCGGCGGCTGGACCGCCGAGACGAGCCACGACCCGTTCCTCCCGCTGGTCCCCGCCGCGGAGGCGACGTCGGAGCTCGAGCTCGGAACGTCGATCGCCGTCGCCTTCGCCCGCAGCCCGATGACGCTCGCCAACATCGGTTGGGACCTCCAGATGTGCTCGCAGGGCCGCTTCATCCTCGGTCTTGGCAGTCAGATCAAACCGCACATCACCAAGCGCTTCTCGATGGAGTGGAGCCACCCAGCGCCAAGGATGCGAGAGATGATCCTCGCCATCCGGGCGATCTGGGAGACATGGCAGACCGGCACGAAGCTCGACTTCCGCGGCGACTTCTACACCCACACGCTGATGACCCCGTTCTTCTCACCGGACAAGGACGACCTCGCCGGCTTCGGCGTGCCGAAGATCTACCTGGCTGGCGTCGGCGGCCTGATGACCGAGGTTGCCGGCGAGGTCTGCGACGGCTTCCTCTGTCACGGCTTCACCACCGAGCGCTACCTGCGCGAGGTCACGTTGCCGGCGCTGGAGCGCGGCCGCGCCAAGGCCGGCAAGACGATGGAGGGCTTCGACATCGTCGGCCCGAGCTTCGTCGTCACCGGCACCAGCGACCAGGAGATGGAGGCGGCGTCGGCGGGCACCCGCCAGCAAATCGCCTTCTACGGCTCGACCCCGGCGTACAAGCCGGTGCTCGACCTGCACGGCTGGGGCGGCCTGCAGGAGGAGCTCAACAGCCTGTCCAAGCAGGGTGAGTGGGTGCAGATGGGGACCCTGATCGGCGACGAGATCCTCAACACGTTCGCCGTGGTCGGAGCCCCCGAGCAGATCGCCCCCGAGCTGCACGCCCGCTACGGCGACGTGATCAGCCGGATCTCATTTTACGCGCCCTACCGCAGCGACCCGGACCGGTGGTCGCAGGTGCTCGCCGACATCAAGGCCGCATAGCGCTCTCGCTCGCCCGACCGCACGCGGTCGAGATCAGCGGCTCGCGCCGATGAGGAAGGCGCGCACGTTCGCACCGAGCGCGTCGTCGGCGTAGCCGCCCTCCTGGACGACGACGACCGGTCGACCGAGGGCGGCGATCGCGACGCCGATGCGGGCGAAGCCGTCGGTGGTGACGGCGAGGTCGCACATCGGATCGCCGACGTAGGTGTCGACGCCCAGCGACACGATCACCAGCGCCGGGTCGACGGCGTCGACCGCCTCCACCGCGGGGTCGAGGGCGGCGAGGTAGGCGTCGTCGTCGGTGCCGGCAGGGAGTGGGACATTGCATGTGCAACCACGTCCAAGACCGGTGCCCGTCTCGTCGGCGAACCCGGTGAGGTACGGGTAGGCGCGGGCCGGATCTGCGTGCAACGACACGAACACGACGTCGTCGCGCCCGTAGAAGATCTGCTGGGTGCCGTTGCCGTGGTGGTAGTCGACGTCGAGGACGGCCACCCGCCCGCCGCTCGCCGTGACCGCGTGGTGGGCGGCGATCGCTGCGTTGTTGAAGAAGCAGTAGCCGCCGTACAGCGACGTGGCGGCGTGGTGGCCCGGCGGGCGGCACAGGCCGTAGGCGAGGCGGGCGCCGCTGAGCACCGCGTCGGTGGCAGCGAGCGCGCAGCCGACCGCCGAGCGAGCCGCCTCGTAGGTGCCGGCGGTCAGCGGCGTGGTCGTCTCGTAGCACCACCAGCCGAGGCGGGCGCCGATGGGCACCGGCTCGGTCGCCGGGGTCATCCTGTCGCGCAGCCCGGGCAGGGCGAACACGTCGGGCACGACGTCGTGGGCGGGGTGGACGGCGTGCTGGTAGTCGGCCCACGCGGTCGCGAGGAAGCGCACCAGGCCGGGGTCGTGGACGGCCTCGATCGCCGCCGTGTCGATGGACGGCGCCGGCTCGGTGACGGTGAACCGCTGGTCCCCCGCAAGAGCGGCGCGGATCGCCTCGGCCCGACCGGGGTGCTCGAACGGCGGCTGGAACGCCGATGCCTCGATCTCCTGCTCGGGGTCGTGGAGCCGGTGCTGATCGGAGGCGACGACCGGGATCAAGCGAGCTCGAGCGTCTCTTCGAGGTACTGCTCGCGGCACCGCGCCCGCTGCAGCTTGCCCGAGGAGGTCTTCGGCAACGTCGACGGCTGCACGAGCATCACGTCGCGCGGCGGCAGCCCGCACACCTCCAACGTGCGGTGGTGGATGGCGTGGCGGATGCGGTCGTGGTCGTCCGGCACGGCCTTGATCTCGGCGACCACGACCACGGACTCCTTGCCCTTGTAGCCGTCCATCCCGAACGAGATCACGTTGCCGGCACGCACGCCATCAACCGCGCCGACCGCCCGCTCGATGTCCTCGGGGAACACGTTGCGCCCACCGACGATGATCACGTCCTTGATCCGCCCGCACAACACCAGCTCGCCGTCGATCATGTAGGCGAGGTCGCCGGTGCGCAGCCAGCCATCGTCGAACAGGGCGGCGGTGGCGTCGGGCCGCTTGTAGTAGCCAGGGGTCACCGACGTCCCGCGGATGAGGAGCTCGCCGACGTGGCGGTCGGGGCGCTCTTCCAGCGAATCGGGGTCGACGACGCGCATCTCCAGGCCCGGCACCGGCGTGCCGAGCAACGGCAGGCGGCGGGCGGCGAGCTCGTACTCGTAGGGATCGAGCACCTCGATCGGCTTGGCGACCCGGTCGCGCTCGAGCACGACCCGGTCGACGGTGTCGCACACGAGGCCTCGTCCACGAGGGGGGAACGTGCCGCCGATCGCCACCTCGGCCATGCCGAAGGCGGGGAACACGCCGCCGGGCTCGAAGCCGAAGCGCCCCGCCGCGGCGACGAATGCTTCGACGGCGGCGGGGTCGACGGGCTCGGCGCCGGACAGGGCGAGGGTCAACGACGAGAGGTCGAGGTCGTGCATCCGGCCCAAGGCCCGCGTCGCCAGCGCCCAGGCGAAGTTGGGGCCGGCGGTCGCAGTGGCCCGGTGGTCGGAGATCCACTGCATCCAGTTGCCAGGATGGGCCAGGAAGTCCTGCGGCGCGGCCTGGACGAGGTTGGTGGCGGTGGTCATCGAAATGGCGAGGAACCCGACCAGGCCCATGTCGTGGTACAGCGGCAGCCACGACAGCATCACGTCGTCGGACGTCAGCTCTGCCGCCGCGGCACAGGCGTCGATGTTGGCCGACAGCACCCGGTCCGGGATCATCACGCCCTTCGGCTCGCTCGTGGAGCCGCTGGTGTACTGGAGGATCACGAGCCGCTCGGGGTCCGGCGCCGGCAACTCGAGATGGTCGCCGCTCGGCACGCCCGGCGCGCCGGGCTGGACGGCGGTGAGCGGGACGGTCGGCGGATCACCGGGAATCGGCGTGTAGAACGGCGACAGCTGGTCGTCGATCAGGACCAGCTTGGCGTCGCCGTGGCGGATGCGCGCCCGGGTCGAGTCGATGAACTCCTCCAGCGAACCCATCCGCATCGGCAGCGGCAGCACCATCGAGGCGAGACCCGCCAGCCAGCAGCCGCGGATCGCCGTGATCAGGGCGCGGCTGGTCGGTCCGAGGATCGCGATGTGGTCGCCGGGCACCAGGCCCCGGGCCTGCAGCGCGGCGCCGACGGCCCGGGCCTCGTCGTGCACCTGCCGCCACGGCACATACGCCGGCGTCCCGTCGGTGGTCACAGACGCGCCGACGAACGTGATGCCGGTCGGCACCTCGGCCGCCTGCTCGAGCCGCGCGATGGTCGAGACGGGACGTGCCATACGCATCACCACGTTAGTGGCGGCCGGTTCCATCCGAGTGTTTCAGCCGATCCGAGTGTTTCGCCCCGGGGAAATCGGGTCGTGGCACTCGGACGGCGCCAAACACTCGGATGGGGCGAGACATCGGGCCTCGTAGGCTGGCGCTCCGCTATGGCCACGGATGACGACGACGCTCCCGCCCACCGCTACACCGCTGCGCTGGCCAGGGACATCGAGCTCGCGTGGCAGGACCGCTGGGACCGCGATGGCACGTTCGAGGCGCCCAACCCGGCCGGCCCGCTGTCCGACCCCGCGGGCGTGGCCCGGCGCGGCCGCAAGCTGTTCGTGCTCGACATGTTCCCCTACCCCTCGGGCACCGGCCTCCACGTCGGCCATCCACTCGGCTTCACCGGCACCGACGTCTACAGCCGCTACCAGCGGATGGCCGGGCGCAACGTCCTGTACTCGATGGGCTTCGACGCCTTCGGCCTGCCCGCCGAGCAGTTCGCCGCGCAAACCGGCACCCACCCGGCGGTCACCACGGCGCAGAACATCACGACCTACCGCGAACAGATCCGCCGCCTCGGGTTGAGCCACGACCGGCGCCGCTCGATCGACACCAGCGACCCCGGGTACTACCGCTGGACGCAGTGGATCTTCCTGCAAATCTTCGAGTCCTGGTTCGACCCGGAGGCGGTCAACCCGTCGGGGACGATGGGCTGCGCCCGGCCGATCAGCGAGCTGCGCGCCGAGCTCGACGCCGGCACCCGCGGGCTCGACGACGGTCGTGACTGGCGGCGCCTGTCGCCATCCGAGCGGGCCGCGGCGATCGACGGCTACCGCCTCGCCTACGTCGCCGATGCCCCGGTGAACTGGTGCCCAGGCCTCGGCACGGTCGTCGCCAACGAGGAAGTCACCACCGACGGCCGCAGCGACCGCGGCAACTTCCCCGTCTTCAAGCGGACGATGCGCCAGTGGATGATGCGCATCACGGCCTACGCCGACCGCCTCATCGACGACCTCGACGTGCTGGAGTGGTCGGACTCGCTGAAGACGATGCAGCGCAACTGGATCGGGCGATCGAACGGGGCGATGGTCGACTTCGACTCCCCCGCCGGACCGATCAGCGTCTTCACCACCCGCCCCGACACCCTCTTCGGTGCAACGTTCATGGTGCTCGCGCCCGAGCACCCGATGGTGCCGGCGCTGACCGGCGGCGACGAATCGGAGGCGGTGCTCGCCTACCGCCGACAGGCCGAGGCGCGCAAGGACGTCGACCGCCAGGACGAGAATCGCCTGAAGACCGGCGTGTTCACCGGCAGCTACGCCACCAATCCGGTCACCGGCCAGGACATCCCGGTCTGGATCGCCGACTACGTGCTGATGGGCTACGGCACCGGGGCGATCATGGCCGTGCCGTGCGGCGACCAGCGCGACTTCGAGTTCGCCCGGGTCTTCGGCCTCGACATCCCGGCGATCCAACGCCCGCCCGACCAGTGGTTCGCAGCGCGCGGCATCGAACCGACGCTGGACACGTCGCACTGGCCAGAGGCGTTCATCGGTGACGCCCCCTACGTCAACTCGGCGAACAAGGGCGTCGACCTCAACGGGATGACGTCGGTCACCGACGGCGTGGCGGCGATCAACGCCTGGCTGGAGGCCGAGGGTGTCGGCGAGGCGACGATCAACTACAAGCTCCGTGACTGGCTGTTCAGCCGCCAGCGCTACTGGGGCGAGCCGTTTCCGATCGTCTACGACGTCGACGGCCACCCCCACGCTCTGCCGGAAGGGAGGCTGCCCCTGACGCTGCCGGACACCGACGACTTCTCGCCGCGCACGTTCGACCCCGACGACGAGCACTCCAACCCGGAGAGCCCGCTTGACCGGTTGACCGACTGGGTCGAGGTGACGATGGACCTCGGCGACGGCCCGCAGCCGTACCGCCGCGACACCAACGTGATGCCCCAGTGGGCAGGGTCGTGCTGGTACGAGCTGCGCTACTGCGACCCGACCAACGAGCAGACGTTCGTCGACCCCGAGGTCGAGCGCTACTGGATGGGCCCGCAGACCGACGTTCGTCCCGACCACCCCGGCGGTGTCGACCTCTACGTCGGCGGCGTCGAGCACGCCGTGCTGCACCTGCTGTACGCCCGGTTCTGGCACAAGGTCCTGTTCGACCTCGGCCACCTGTCGTCGCACGAGCCGTATGCCCGGCTGTTCAACCAGGGCTACCTGCTCGCCGCCGCCTACACCGACGAGCGCGGCGTGTACGTGGAGGCCGCCGACGTCGTCGCCGAGCCCGACGGCACGTTCACCTACGAGGGCAAGCGCGTCGACCGCGAGTGGGGCAAGATGGGCAAGAGCCTGAGGAACGCGGTGTCGCCGGAGGAGATCTACGACGCCTACGGCAGCGACACCCTGCGCCTGCACCTCATGGCCACCGGTCCCCTCGACGCCTCACGTCCGTGGGAGACGCGCGACGTCGTCGGGATGTACCGCTTCCTGCAGCGGCTGTGGCGCAACGTCGTCTCCGAGGAGACCGGCGACGTCACCGTCGTCGACGCCGCGCCGCCGGCCGAGACAAAGCGACTGCTGCATCGCACGATCGACGTCGTGCGCGCCGAGGTCGAAGGGCTGCGCTTCAACACCGCGATCGCCAAGCTGATCGAGCTCAACAACCACCTCACCAAGGTCGGCGGCCCGGTCAACCGGGAGGTCGCCGAGGCGCTCGTGCTGATGGTGTCGCCGTTCGCCCCGCACGTCGGCGAGGAGCTGTGGCTGCGGCTCGGCCACGAGGGCGGGATCACGTACGTCCCGTTCCCCGTCGCCGACCCAGCGCTGCTCGTCGACGAGACGATCGAGTACCCGGTGCAGGTCAACGGCAAGCTGCGCGGCCACGTCACGGTCACCGCCGACGCCGACGACGGCACCGTCGAGGCGGCAGCGCTCGCCGAGCCACGGGTCGCCGCGGTGCTGGACGGGGCGGTTCCGCGCAAGGTGATCATCGTCAAGGGGCGGATGGTCAACGTCGTCGTCTGACTCGGGCTCGGCTCGCAGCCAAGCTGCTCACCTCGCCTCCGAGTTCGCCGCCGCCGCTCCGCAGCGGCGCTCACCCACCGTGTTTCGCGCCGCTCCTCGGCAGAGCGGGCAGACTCAGGGTGGTGCTGAGCGCCGAAGAAGCCCGCGTGGTCGCCTGCCTCGTCGAGAAGGAGGCGACCGTCCCCGACAGCTACCCGCTCACGCTCAACGCCCTGCGCCTGGCGTGCAACCAGACCTCGAACCGCCGACCCGTCGTGGCGTGGGACGACCGCACCGTCGAGAACGCCCTGCTCTCGCTCAAGTCGATGGGCCTGGTGCGCTTCGTCCACCCGTCGCACGGCGGGCGCACGATCCGCTACCGACACGTCGCCGACGAGCGGTGGCGGCTGTCGAAGGGCGAGCTGGCCGTGCTCGCCGTGCTCGTGCTGCGCGGCCCGCAGACAACCGGCGAGGTGCGGGCGCGCACGGACCGGATGATCGGCCCCGACGACGGCACGGTCGAGGAGATCCTCGACATGCTGGCCGCCCGCAGCCCTGAGCCGTTCGCCGTCCGCGTCGCGCCGCGCGGGGGCGGGCGCGAGCCACGCTGGGCGCAGGCGCTCTCGGCCGCTCCCGACGCCGGCACCGACGACGAGGGCCTTGACGACACCGGGCCGATGCCGGCGCCGATACCCGCGGCGTCCCCCGCGCCGCCGGACCAGGACCTCGCCCGCGACGTCGCCGAGCTGTGGCTGCGCGTCGAGCGCCTGGAGCGCCTGCTCGGCCTCAGCGAGGACCTCGGGGTGACCGGCCGTTGACGGCCCGGCCGGCCACTTTGTGTCACCGCATAGGTCGTCGGGGACTCCTGCGGTGACACAAACGGGTCAGGCGTCCTTCGGGTCGAAGTCCAGCGACACGCTGTTCATGCAGTAGCGCATCCCGGTTGGCTGGGGGCCGTCGGGGAAGACGTGCCCGAGGTGCGAGCCGCAGCGCCGGCACCGGACCTCGACCCGCATCATGCCGTGGCTGCGGTCCTCGACCAGCTCGACGGCCTCGGCGACCTTCGGCTCGTAGAAGCTCGGCCACCCGCTGCCCGACTCGAACTTCGTCGACGAGTCGAACAGCTCGGCCCCGCACGCCGCGCACGCGTAGGTGCCGTCGTCGTGGTTGTGCAGCAGGGCGCCTGACCACGGGCGCTCGGTGCCGGCCTGGCGCAGCACCGCGTACTGCTCCGGGCTCAGCAGGTCGCGCCACTCCGCCTCGGTCTTGTCGATCTCGGGCATGGGATCGAGGCTAGGGCACGAAGTCCTGGATGATCCGGGCCAGCTCGACCGGCGTGTCGCCCTGCACGCTGTGGCCGGCCTCCTCGACGCGCACGACACGCGCCAACGGCAGGCGCCGCAGCAGCTCGTCCTCGTCGCCGTCGTCGACCACCGACTGCGGGCGCATCCCGCGCACCAACAGCAGTGGCACCGACAGCCCGGCGATGACGTCCCACAGGTCGCTGCGGTCGGTGACCGGGCGCTCGGCCGGCTCCCCTGCTTGGGCGCCGGGTCCGAGCTGGCGGTGGCGGGCGTAGCGCCACACCCACGAGCCGTCGGCGCGCTGCTCGGCGTTGTGCAGGATCCCTCGCCGCAGCGACGCGTCGGAGCGAGTCGGGTTGTACTCCATGGTCCGCTTCAGCAGCTCCTCGAAGCTGGGGAACGACGGTGGCCCGTTGACGAAGTCGGTGATCGCCTTGGCCTTCTCCGCCGTCACGCCGGGCGTGATGTCGACCAGCACCATCGCCCGCACCAGCTCCGGCGCCAGCCGGGCGAGGGCGATCGTCGTCAGTCCGCCGAGCGACATGCCGATCACGGCGCGGGCCGATGGCGCCAGGGCCCTGATCACGACCGCCACGTCGGCGGCGTTGTCGTCGAGGTCGAGCTGACCCTCCCGGCCGCCATCGGAGTGCCCGTGGCCGGGGAGGTCGATCGCCACCAGCGGGCGGTCGAGGGCCAGAGCGACCGTGTCCCACGTGTGGGCGTTCTGCGCCCCGCCGTGGAGGAACACCAGCTCGGACGGCTCCGACCCCCACACAAGAGCGCTCAGCGACCTCGACGCGTCGACCGCCACCGACTCCCGGCGCACCGTCGGCGGCCCGTCGTAGGGGATCCCGAACTCGGCGGCGTTGTCGGCGAACAGCCCGAACTCGTCGTAGGCGACCCGCTCGACCACTAGAGCCCCAGCTGACGGCCCGCCCCGCCGTCCACTCGCAGGCAGGTCCCGGTGATCCACGCCGACGCCTCGCTGGCGAAGAACAGCGCGGCGCCCGGGAAGTCCTCGGCGTACCCGGCCCGCCCCATCGGGTTGAGGTGGGCGTTGTGGATCGTCTCGGGGCTCCACGCCTTGGAGATGTCGGTGAGGATCGCCCCGGGAAGGATGCAATTGACCCGCACCTTCGGCCCGAACGCGTCGGCGAGGGCAACGGTCATCGCGTTGAGCCCCGACTTGGCCATCCCGTAGACGATCTCGTTGCGGGTCGTGCGGATCGACCCGACCGTCGAGATGTTGAGGATCACGCCGCCGTCGTGGTCGTACATGTGCCCGCCGAGGCGGACGCTGAGGGCGAACGGGCCCTTCAGGTTCACCGCCGAGACCTTGTCGTAGTACTCCTCGGTAATGTCGGTGACCTTGCCGTAGAGCGGCGACATCCCGGCGTTGTTGACGAGGATGTCGCAGCGCCCGAACGTGTCGAGCACCCTGTCGGCGAGCGCCTCGCACTCGTCCCACCTCCCGACGTGGGTGCCCACGGCGAGCGTCTTGCGTCCGGTCTGCTCGGCGATCTCGTCGGCCACCGCCTGGCAGTTGTCCAGCTTGCGGCTGGCGATCACGACGTCGGCGCCGTGCTCGGCATAGGCGAAGGCGATCGCCTTGCCGATGCCACGGCTGCCGCCAGTGATCACGGCGACCTTGTCGGTGAGGTCCACGAAGGGGTCCATCCGCCCTGTGTACCGCGTCGCGGCCGAAAGCCCCGAATTGTCCTTCCGGATCGGCCCTACACAGTGGAACGGGCCGGAATCGAAGGACAGAACGAGGTTCAGTCGAGGTGCGGCGGCAGGGCGAACAGCGGGAACAGCCGCTCGGTGTCGAGGAACGAGTTGATCCCGACGACCTTGCCGTCGCGGGTCTCGAGCACCATCAACGCCCACGGGTCGTGGCCGTTGCCGTCGTGTCGGGCGCGATACTGCCCCCACGCAGGCGAGCCGTTGGCGGCGACGGGCACCAGCCGCGAGCCCTTGCACTCGTAGCCCGGCCCGGTGAGCCACCCGGCGATGTCGGTCCCGCCCTGCAGCCACAGGTCGTACGGCGGCATCGACAACGTGGCGTCCTCGTGGAGCAGCGCGGTGAGCGCCTCGATGTCGTAGCGCTCGAAGGCGGCGGCGTACCGGGCCGCCAGGTCGGATTCCTCGTCGGACCGCGGCGTGCCGACGGTGTCCGGCGAGATGCCCTCGTCGCCGAGCGTCGCCCGCGCCCGCTGCAACGCGCTGTTCACCGAGGCGACGGTGGTCCCCAACAGCTCGGCGACCTCCTCGGCCCGCCAGCGCAGCACCTCACGCAGGATGAGCACGGCCCGCTGCCGCGGCGGCAGGTGCTGGAGGGCGCCGATGAAGGCGAGCCGGATCGACTCCTTGGCTACGGCGACCTCCCCGGGGTCGCCGTCGGGCACCGCCCGCCCGTCGGGGATCGGCTCGATCCACGTCGCCTCGCTGCGGCTGTTGAGCGTCGCCCGCTCGGCGACCTGGGGATGGCCGAGGTCCATCGGGCGGGCCCGGCGCTGCTTGCTGCCGAGCATGTCGAGGCACACGTTGGTGGCGATGCGGTAGAGCCAGGATCGCAGCGACGAGCGACCCTCGAACGAGTCGTACGCCTTCCACGCCCGGACCATCGTCTCCTGCACGGCATCCTCGGCCTCGAAGCCGGACCCGAGCATCCGGTAGCAGTGACCGGTGAGCTCGCGACGGTACTGGTCGAGCTGACGATCGAGTGGCAGCGCCGAAGGTGCGGCGGTCTCAGTCATCCCGCCACGGTAGGCCGGACACGCGACGATCCGGCGCGCAGGCGACAATGTGTGGCGATGCCCGCGCCACAGCCCCGGGACGACATCCGCGACGACGATCGTGCCGACCACGCGATGACAATGTTGCCCCGCGATCGACGCACGCCGGTCGACGCTCGTGACTGGCTACGCGACTTCCTCGCAGCTCACGTCACAGCTGACGTGGCCGACGATGCCGCCCTCGTCCTCAGCGAGCTGGCGACCAACGCCCTGCGCCACGGGCTCGGCGAGGTGGTGGTGCGTGCCTCGTTGAGCACCGATGGCGCGGTCCACCTCGCGGTCACCGACTCCAGCACCGAGCTGCCGGTCCTCCAAGCCCTCGACCCGGCGCGTGTCGGCGGCGTCGGGCTACGCGTCGTCGACGAGCTCACCGCGGCGTGGGGCGTCGCGCCGTTCCCAGGCGGCAAGACCGTGTGGGCCTCGCTGCCACCGCGATCAACCACGGGATAGGGTGAGCTCGTGCTGAGGGCGCGGCCGCCGCGATGAAGCGAGCGCGCAGCGTGGGCCGGACCCTGTTCGTCGTGCCGGTGCTGGCGACTGGACTCGGACTCGGCGCGGCTGGAGCGATCTGGGCGCGTGAGGTGAGCCAGGCTCACCAGCGCGACCTGCGCGCGGCCACCCAGGTCGCCACCGCCCTCGCCCGATCGGCGGGCATCCACGTCGACGGTCTACGCGGGGCCAGCGCCCTCGTCGCCGACAACGACGAGGTCAGCAGCGCCGAGCTGAAGGCCTACGCCGACGATCTCATTCGCGATTCCTCGATCGCCGTCGTCGCCCGCGCCGCAGCGGTCTCCGACGCCGAACGAGCCGACTTCGAGGCTCGGCTGGGCGCGCCGATCGTCGCTGTCGGCCCCGACGGGAGCGTCAGCCGTGAGGCCCGCCGCGACACCTACCTCCCGGTCGTCGACGCGGTCCGTCGCAACCCGTCGATCCACGTGATGATCGGCCTCGACCTGCTCAGCAACCCCGACCGCGCCCAGGCCGTCGCCGAAGCAGCGGCCAGATCGGCGCCGACGATCAGCGCTCCTGTCTCGCTCGCTCCCAACGGCCGCACCGGCTACCTCGCCGTGACCGCGCTGCGCACGCCCGCCGGCCACGTCGTCGGCTACCTAACCGCCAGCTTCGCCATCGACGCCGTGCTCGACGATGCCCTCGCCACGCTCGGCCACCGGCCCGCGGTCTCGATCTACGACGGGGGAACGCGGATCGCCGGAACGCTCGACGGTGGGGCAACGGCGCGCGTCGTGATCGGCGGGCGCACGCTCACGGTGCGGGCCGACGACCTGACGCCGGCGACGGCGTGGCCAGCGGTCGTGATCGCCGTCGGCGCGCTCCTTGCCGGAGCCGCGCTGGTCGTGTCGATCCGCCGCTTGCGGCGCTCGGAGCAGGCTGCCTCGGCGCTCGCAGAGCACCTCGCCCACGACCGTACCCAGGCGATGGGCCTCGCCGAGCTCGGCCGTGAGCTGACCATGGCGCGCAGCCGCGACGACGTCGTCGCGCTGGTCGCCGAGCGGGTGCCGGCGATCCTGGGCGCCGAGAGCGCCGGCTTGGCGTTCGCTGATGTCGAACTGCCGGCGGAGGCGGCCGAGGCCGTGGTCACCGCGGACCGGACCGTTACGGTCGCGATGGTCGACGCCAGCGGCCTCCCGTTCGCCTCCCTCGCGCTGGTGTGGAGCGAGGTCCAGACGTTCGGTGACGCCGACCGGATCCGTCTGTCAACGCTCGGCGCGCTGGTCGCCGGCACGCTCCAGCGAGTCGACGCCGCACGTCTCGAGGCCGAACGGTCCGAGCGCCTCGCCACGTTCGCCCAGCGCCTCGCCGTGGCGGCGACCGCCGCCGACGTCCGAGCTGCGGTGGCGGCGGACGGAGCGGACCTCGTCGGTGCCGCCCACGCCGACTGCGTGGTCGTCGCGCCATCGGGAGCCCTCGAGGCCAGCGATGCCGAGGTGCCGAGCGACCGGCCGGCGGCAGTGGCTGCCGCCGTCGACCGCGTGCTCGCCGGCGAGGACGAGGCGACGATCACCGACGACTCCGGCCGCCTCGTGTTCGCCGCCCTCCCGCTGCGGGCCGGCCAGCTCGTGCACGGGGCCATCCGCCTCGCGTGGACGGCGCCGATCGCCGCCGACGGGCGGGTATGGGCGACGCTGCGCACCGTGACCGACCTCACCGCCCAGGCGCTGGTGCGCGCTCGAGCCACCGACGATTCCGTCCGCCACGCCGACGGTCTGGCCCGCCTGGCCGAGGAGCTCGCCGTCGCCACCACGCTCGGCCAGGTGGCGACCGCCGCGGCCGACTTCCTGCCGACGATCAGCGACGCCGCCGAGGTCCGCCTCGCCACCGACGGCGAAGCCGCTGCCGCCGGCGGCGAGCGCCATGCGCTCACCGACACGTCGGGCGACACGGTCGGCGAGTTGGTCGTCGCCTGGCCGGACCGGGCGTCACCCGACCCCGGGCAACAGCAACGGCTGCGCACGGCGATCGGGCTCATCGACGACACGGTCCGCCGCGTCGACATCCAACGCTCGACGAGCCAGACCCTCCTGTCGTTGCGCCAGCGGCTGTTGCGCCCGCTGCCGTCCCCCGCCGGCATCGATCTCGCCGCCCGCTACCGACCGACGTCCCGACCGCTCGGCATGGGCGGCGACTGGTACGACGTCGTCGAGCGGCGCGACGGCACCGTCGCCATCGTCATCGGCGACATCGTCGGCCACGGCATCCCGGCGATCGCCACGATGATCCACGTCAGCACGATCCTCTCTGGGCTGGTCCGGTCGGCGATCCCGCCGGACGAGCTGTTCCCCCGTGCGACGGCGATGCTCGACGGCGACGGCATGGTGGCGACGGCCCAGATCCTGATGCTCGACGCAGCGGCGTCGACGCTCACGATGGTCAGCGCCGGCCACCTCCCGCCCCTGCTGCGGACGGCGAGCGGACGGATCGAGCGGCTCCCGGAGGCGACCCACCCGCCGCTCGGCGTCGGCGACGGCGAGGGGCCGGTCGTGCGCCGGAAGTTCCCGCCTGGTGCCGTCCTCGTTGGCTACACCGACGGGCTCGTGGAGCGCCGCGGCGAGCCGATCGACGACGGCATCAGCCGTCTCGCCGACGTCCTGGCCACGACGAACGGGTCGGTGTGGGGCACGGTCGGGCGGGTGCTCGACGCCCTTGCCCCCCAGGAGAGCAACCGCGGTGACGACGACGTGGCGATCGTCGTCGCCCGCCACCATCGGCCATGACCTTGAGGGGGGCGAGCGCCGCTGCGCAGTGGCGGCGGCGAGAGCCCGAGAGAAATCAGTCGGTGACCTGAGGGGGGCGAGCGCCGCTGCGCAGCGGCGGCGGCGAGCTCGGAGGTGAGGCGAGCAGCTCGCCTGCGAGCCGAGCCCGAGAGAGTCAGTCGGTGACCTGAGGGGGGCGAGCGCCGCTGCGCAGCGGCGGCGGCGAGCTCGGAGGTGAGGCGAGCAGCTCGCCTGCGAGCCGAGCCCGAGAGAGTCAGTCGGTGACCTGAGGGGGGCGAGCGCCGCTGCGCGGCGGCGGCGGCGAGCTCGGAGGTGAGGCGAGCAGCTCGCCTGCGAGCCGAGCCCGAGAGAGTCAGTCGGTGACCTGAGGGGGGCGAGCGCCGCTGCGCAGCGGCGGCGGCGAGCTCGGAGGTGAGGCGAGCAGCTCGCCTGCGAGCCGAGCCCGAGAGAGTCAGTCGGTGACCTGAGGGGGGCGAGCGCCGCTGCGCAGCGGCGGCGGCGAGCTCGGAGGTGAGGCGAGCAGCTCGCCTGCGAGCCGAGCCCGAGAGAGTCAGTCGGTGACCTGAGGGGGGCGAGCGCCGCTGCGCAGCGGCGGCGGCGAGCTCGGAGGTGAGGCGAGCAGCTCGCCTGCGAGCCGAGCCCGAGAGACGAGCCCGAGAGACTAGTCCGCGGC
Source organism: uncultured Acidimicrobiia bacterium (assembly GCA_963841465.1). GTDB lineage: Bacteria > Actinomycetota > Acidimicrobiia > Acidimicrobiales > Ilumatobacteraceae > JALZMG01. Next base: position 937,898 of record CAWJCQ010000004.1, read on the forward strand.
GCCGGCGAGGCGGAGGTGGCGCAGCCGCCACACGGCGATCGCCAGCACGGCGGCGGTGACGATCGCCAATCGCCCGACAGCGAACCAACCGTGCGGGATGCCGTCCCGTTCGATGCGGATCGGTACGACGTCGATCAGCCCGACGAGGATCCCCCGTGCCTCCCACGTCGGCGAGAGCTGGGCGATGCCCGTGAGCGCAGCGCCGAGCAGCCGCTCGACGAGGAACACGAACGCCAGCGACCACACCGCGGTGCGCCGCGTCAGGCAGCCGATGGCGATGAACACGGCCAGGTAGCTGACGGCCTCCACCGACGCGGCGAGCACGATCGGGCCGAGCACGCTCGGCGCGTCGGCGACGATCGCCGCCAGCGCCGCGGCCGGCGCGATCGTCGCCACGGCCACGATCGCGCCGGCGATCCAGCGCCCGACCACGATCTGCCACGCCGGCGTCGGCGTCAGCCAGGTGAAGTGGAACGTCCCGGCGCGCACCTCGGCGCCGAGGATCGCGTCGCCGACGACGAGCGCCCCGATCGGCACGGCCAGCCCGAGGATCCCCTCGGCGCTCACCACCGCGAACGCCCACTCGGCGCGACGTGGGATGGCGTGGGCGAGCAGGCCGAACAGCACGACGACGGTGCAGGCCGCGAGCAGCGCCGCCCACCGCCGCGGCGGGATGCACGAGCGCAACGTGTAGCTGACGATGGCGAGGAGCGGCGGGCGCGGCCGCCTCGAGTCCACCGTCGTCACGCTCACCGCACCAGCTCCCGGAACAGGCTCTCCAGCGAGTCGTCGAGCGCCCGCACCTCGAACAGACGGACGTTGGCGTCACGCGCCAGGCGCGGCAGCGCGCAGGCCAGCTCCTTGGCCCGCAGCGTCTGGATCACGACGCCGTTGCGGGAGCTGTCGAACGTGATCCCGCCCACCGCCTCCAGCCCGACGAGCGCGGCGGCGAGACGGCGATGGCCGTCGGCACGCACGAGCACGTGGCGCGGCCGGTCGTCCATCGCGTCGCGGATCGCCCGGTGGCCGCCGGCCGCCGCCAACCGGCCGTGGACGAGCACGATCACTCGCTCCGCCAGCCGTTCGACCTCCCCGAGCACGTGCGAGCTGACGATGACCGTGCGCCCACGGGCGCCGAGCTCGCGGAACAGGCGGATCAGCGCGACCCGCTGGACGGGGTCGGCGCCGTTCAGCGGCTCGTCGAGCACGAGTACCTGCGGGTCGATGACGAGGGCGGCGGCGACCTTGGTGCGCTGGCGCATCCCCTTGCTGAAGCCGTCGACGCGACGGTCGGCGGCGTCGCTCATCGCGACGGTGGCGAGGGCGGCGTCCGGCGCGCCGCGGTCGCTCACCCGGTTGAGGTCGGCGACGTACTGCACGAGCTGGCGGGCCGTGAGGCCGGGTGGCACCGCCTCGTCCTCGGGCACCAGCGCCATCGTCCGGTGCACTTGGCGGTCGCTCCGGGGGTCGCGGCCGCTGACCCGCACGGTCCCCTGGTTGACCGGGCTCATTCCGGTGATCGCCCGCATCAGGGTCGTCTTGCCGGCGCCGTTTGGCCCGAGCAGCCCGGTGACCCCGGGCCCGAACGAGCAGCTCAGCTCGGAGAGGGCGACCTTGGCCCCGTACCACACCGAGACGTCGGCGATCTCCACGGTGGCGTCGGCGACGAACGCCGGGTCCGTCAGCGGCGCCGGGGGCGCGATCGGGGGCGGCAGGACGCTCACCGCTCCGCCCACCGGTAACGCCACAGCAAGGTGGCCGAGCCGATGACGAGCACGGCGGCGTAGACCGCGGCGGCGAGCAGTGCGCCGTTGGCGACGCCGGCGAGCGGCTCGCGCGGCCCGATGCGGCCGAGGAAGACGACGTCGCGCAGGTACAGCGGCAGCCGCAGGACGTTGATGACCGCCGCCGGCGAGCCGTCGTTGCGGCGCACGTCACCGACGAGCACGCCGGCGGTGATCGACGTGAAGAGGAACAGCCCGATCATCGAGGCGCCGGCGACGATGCGCCGGTCCGTCAGCGACGAGATCGCCACGCCGATCACCGCGTAGTACACGCTCAGCAGCAGGACCGCCACGGGCACCTTCCAGACGATGTCGAGGTGACCCCGGAAGTAGTCCAGCGCGCTGTCGCTGACGAGCATGTTGCCGAGGAACAGGACGATCTGCGGCAGCAGCGAGAAGGCGACGAGGATCGACGCGATCGCGCCGACCTTGGCGATCACGTAGTCGACACCGGTGAGCGGGCGGGCGAACATCAGCGCCAACACCCGCTGGCGGCGGTCAGGACAGATCACGTCCGGCGCGACGATCGCGACGAACAGCAGCAGCGCCGACGACACGCCGACGTAGTCGCGGTAGTTGACGATCTCGATCCGATTGGCGACGCGGTCGCGGGTGACATAGCCGACGCCGACGTTGACGATCGCCGGCACCGTCACCACTGCCAGCAGCACGAACGGGGCGACCTTCTGGCGCCACGGGCGGCGCAGGCCGAGGGCCCGCCGGATCGACGCCTTGTACAGGGCGAGGGTCGCTGCCCCGCGCTCGCCGCGCGGCCCGTCGTACGGGCGGTAGCCGCGGTCGTAGACGGCCCCGCGGCCGTCGATGGTGGTCACGTCACGACCCCTGCACGGTCGAGGAACACCTCGTCGAGCGACGTCAGGCGCGTCGTCAGGCGGTGCAGCGGCAGCCCGAGCGTGGCGATGACGTCGCGGAGCGTGTCGAGGTCGGCGTCGCCGTCGATGGCCACCTCGACGAGGTGGTCGTCGGCCGACGCCCGCAGCCCAGCGGCCGCCAGGGCCGGCAGCAGCGTCGCTTCGTGGCCGCCGACGTCGACGGTGACCTGACCGGTCCGCTCGAGCAGGTCATCGGTCGCTCCGGAGACCACGAGCCGTCCGGCGTCGATCATCACGACGTGGTCGCAGACCTGCTGCACATCGTCGAGCAGATGGGTGGCCATCAGCACCGAGATGTCGAACGTCCCCAAGCGTGCCACGAGGGCGAGCATCTCCTCTCGCCCGAGCGGGTCGAGGCCAGCCGTCGGCTCGTCGAGGAGGATCAGCTCGGGATCGCCGACCAGCGCCTGGGCGAGCTTGGTGCGCTGGCGCATGCCGGTCGAGAACCCGCCGATCGGGCGGAAGCGGGCCTCGTCGAGCCCTACCAGGTCGAGGATGTCCGACGCCCGCTGCCGCGATGCCCGGGCCGGAAGCCCGCTCAGCTCGCCGAAGGTGCTCACGACGTCGGCGGCGGTCTGATCGAGCGGGAGGCAGTCGTGCTCTGGCATGTAGCCGAGCCGGCTGCGCACCTTGATCGGGTCAGCGGCGACGTCGTGCCCGCAGACCTCGACGCGACCCTCGGTGGGCTGGGCGAGGCCGAGCAGCAGTCGGAACAGGGTGGTCTTGCCGGCGCCGTTGGCGCCGACGAGGCCGACCAGGCCACGGGGCACGACGACGGTCAGCCCGTCGAGCGCGGTGACGCCGGGATAGCGCTTGGTGAGTCGATCGAGGCGGAGCAAGGGGTCCACGATCCCGGGGAGTCTTCCAGATCGGGGTCAGCGTTCCACCGCGACCTTGGGGCCGACTGGAAGCCCGCACTCAATTGGAAGAAACCTCTAACTTCTCTTGACAGTTTCCGCTCGTCTGTGCTACAAGGAAGATGTATCTTCTCATCGCTGAAAGCTCATCATGAAAGGAGCCTGAAAGGATGTTGATGCGTACTGATCCGTTCCGTGAGCTCGATCGTGTTGCCCAGCAGGTGTTCGGCACGCCCGCCCGTCCGGCGGCGATGCCGATCGACGCCTACCGCAAGGGTGAGGAGTTCGTCGTCCTGTTCGACCTACCCGGGATCGACCCCTCCTCGATCAACCTCACCGTCGAGCGCAACGTGTTGTCCGTGCACGCCGAGCGCAAGCGCTCGGACGACGACGACGTCGAGTTGCTCATCGGTGAACGGCCGCACGGCACGTTCAGCCGCCAGCTGTTCCTCGCCGAGACCCTCGACACGGACCGCATCACGGCCGATTACACCGATGGCGTGCTGCGCCTGCGGGTGCCGGTCAAGGAGCAGGCGAAGCCGCGCCGGGTCGACATCGCGGTCGGTTCGGGGCAACCGGCGTCGATCGAGGCCAACGCCTCGGATGCGGCGACCGAAAGCAGTGACCCGGTCGGCGCCGCCACGTCGTGAACCGCCGGAGCGGGGCGGCGCCGACGCCGACGAGCCGAGTGCGCCGCCAGCCGGCGCTGCCCGCCGACGCTGCCCCGCTCTACACCGTCAGCCAGGTCGCCGAGTTGCTCGACGTCCAACCGGCGTTCCTGCGCCGGCTCGACACGGAGGGGGTCGTCATCCCCGCCCGCTCGACCGGCGGCCAACGCCGGTACAGCCGGACCGACATCGAGCACATCGCCGCGCTCACTCACCTGATGGGCGACGGCTTGACGCTCGCCGCGGCGCAGCGGATCATCGAGCTGGAGAACGAGATCGCCGATCTCCGCCGCCAGCTCGGTCGCCGGACGGCGGCGACCTGACCCTCAGCGCGTCGCGGTCACGATCCACGTTGACGACGGGTACAGGACGCCGTCGTCGGTGGCGTGGGCCTCGATGGTCGCGCGGAGGTCGTCGAGGGCGCGGGTCCGAGTCGCTTCGTCGAGCTCCTCGAGCATGTAGTCGGTGAACCCGAGCCCACGAACGAAGTGGTAGGCCTCGTCCGCGGTGGCGCCGAAGAACATCAGCTCGTCGACGGGTTCGAGCGCGATGTCGCTGAACCCGGCCCTGTCGAGGAGGTCGTGCACCCGCGCGGGGTCGGCTAGGGAGAACGGGCCGGGCCCGTCGGCAGGTGGCGCCGGCAGTGCACGCCCGGCTGCCAACGCCATCGTGAAGTCGCGCACCCAATCGTTGCGGCCGAAGTCGCGCCAGACCAGCCAGGCCACGCGGCCGCCCGGTCGCAGCGCGTGCGCGATGTTGGTGAACGCGTCGCGCGGGAGCCCGAAGAACATCACGCCGGTGCGGCTGATCGCCACGTCGTATTGCGAGGCGAAGGGGAAGATCTGCGCATCGCCGTGCACGAAGGAAACGTTGCGCAGGCCCTCCTCGTCGGCCCGCTGGCGGGCGCGGGCGAGCATCGCTGCCGACAGGTCGATGCCGACCGCCTCCCCGCCGGCGGTGAGTCGGGCCGCCTGGCGAGTCGTCTCGCCGGTGCCGCAGCCGATGTCGAGGACCCGATCGCGCGCGCCGATCGCCGCCGCTGCGAACAGCGCCGGTCCGAAGCGCCGAACGCTGGCGTCGAACGTCGCTTCGTGGGTGACCCAGTAGCTCCCGTCGGAGCCGTTCCAGTTCCGGAGCGCCTCGGCGTTCGACGGGTGCACCGAGATCGAAGCAGTGGTCATCATGTCGGCAGGTCCTCCGTCTACTCTCTCTTGAGGAGTATCCTATACTCTCAAAGAGAGAATGATGTCAAGAGCGCCTGCCCTCACCACCACCTCCTACGCCATCCTCGGCCTGCTCGCCGTCAAGTCGTGGACCACCCACGAACTCGTGCAACAGGTTGATCGCAGCCTCCGCCGGATCTGGCCCCGCGCCCAGAGCCGGCTCTACGAGGAACCGAAGAAGCTGGTCGCCCATGGCTACGCCCGAGCCGAGGACGACCCGATCGGACGGCGCCGGCGGACTCGCTACACGATCACCCCGCGGGGGCGGCGGGCGCTGGCGGCGTGGCTCCAGCAACCAGGCGACGGTCCGACGCTGGAGTTCGAGCAGCTGCTGAAGATCAGCTTCGCCGACAGCGGCAGCACTGCCGACATCCGAAGCAACCTCGCCGCGACCCGTAGATGGCTCATCGAGCAGAACGAGGAGAACCTCGCCACCGCCCGTGCCTACCTCGCCGGCACCGGCGCGTTCCCGCAACGCGCCGCGATCAACCAGCTCGGTGGGATGTTCCTCACCGAGTTCTACGCGATGGTCGCCCGCTGGACCCGGCGAGCGGAGGAGCTCGTCGCAACATGGCCCGACGACCCCAAGAACGCAACCCCCGACCTCGACGCCCAACGCGAGGCCGTCGAGCTCGCCCAGTCCATCAACGACCTCGTCGCAGACCCGGCGCCGTGGAGCTGAGGGGAATCGAACCCCTGACCTCTTCCATGCCATCCGTGGCCGGGCACCTCGCAGCAATACTGCCAGTGCCTGTGACCAGCAACGACGGGTAGCACACATAAGCTGTCGCTAGCACCCGTTGCTACCCACGTTGCTTCCCGCAACTGCTACCCGCGTGCACGGAAGAGGTCAGAGGTACATGGGAAGAACGGCAACGAACGCCGACGCCAGGGCGCCGAAGCGGCGATCGAACGGCGAGGGCACTGTGTTCGAGGACACGACCCGCGGCGGGTGGATCGGAATGCTGTACGTCGACGGCAAGCGCCGGAAGGTCCGCGCCCGCACGAAGACCGACGTGCTGGCGAGGATGAATCTGCTGCGCACCGCCGAGGCGAACGGCACCGTCGTCGACGGGAACGCCAGGCTCGGCCAGGTCCTCACCCGCTGGAAGGAACGCGAGCTCGCGGGCCGGGAGCTGTCAAGCTCGGCGAGAAGCCGCCACGAGTGGGCCGTGCGCATGCTGGACATCGAACTCGGCACGAAGCGTCTGCGCCGGCTCGACGTCCAGGCGATCGAGGATGCCCTCGACCGGATCGCCACCGGCGTGCACGGCCGGGGCAAGCCGCTTGGCAAGTCGTCGATCGGTCGGGTGCGCGACACTCTTGTAGAGGTCCTCGACTTCGGGATGCGCCGCAAGATGATTGGCTCGAATCCAGCGCGGCTCGCCGTCCTCCCGCCCACGGCGCCGGCTCCGAAGAAGGCCCAGGCGCTTGATCCCGCCGAAGCGGAGGCGTTGTGGGGTGCGCTCGACGACGAGCGGCTCGGCGCCATGTGGCGCGTAATGCTGACGACTGGCATCCGACCCGGCGAGGCCCTCGGGCTGTGCTGGGACGCCGTCGACCTCGACGTTGGCGAGCTAACGGCGAGCTAACGGTGCGTCGTTCTGTACGGCTCGAGCGCGGTGCCGCGCGCGTCGTCGAGGATCTGAAGACCTCGCCGAGCTTCCGCACCATCGCCCTGCCGGGCCCGGCGACCGAGGAGCTGCATCGACAGCGCCGAGCGGTCGCCGAGATGAAGCTGGCCGCCCGAGCGTGGGTGACCCAAGACGCAGACCTCGTGTTTCCCACGGTCAATGGTGGGCCGTGGAACACGAAGAACGCTCGCGAAGAGCTGGCCCGCACTTGTCGCGACGCCGACTTGCCGACAGTGCGTCCGAACGAGTTGCGCCACTCTTGCGCGTCGATCCTCTCCGAGCGGGGCGTCCCACTTGAGCTCATTGCCGATCTCCTCGGGCACACCTCCACCCGCATGCTCGACCAGACATACCGCCATCGCCCTCGGCGCGCAGTGAACGCCGCCGTTGAGGTCATGTCGGGGCTGTTCGGTGCTGACACGTAGCGCCCACCGCTGATGTCATCAGCTCGCAACCTGAGTCACGCTCCGAAGTGGAGGTTGGATGATGCTCGGCTAATGGACGCACGAGATTGGACCGGTCGCCGCGTCGGGCCGCAACGACGATGCAGGTACGGCGGGCTGTCGTGAGCGCAGTGCGCTGACGACAGCTCACGAGCACTAGCTCACCCGTCGCGGTTAAGCAACCGTTCGAGCTCCGCGATTGGCACCACGCGTCGTCTGCTGATCATCACAGTTCGAATCCGGCCCGCCCGGATCAAGTCATACATCGTCGGCCTGCTGATGCCGAGCGCGATGCAGCACTCGTTGATGCCATAGGCCAGCCGAGGGGCGTCCGCAACCTGCTTCTGCTCAGCGTGCCGGTGAGCGTCAGGTTCCTTGAGAGCCATCAGCTGCCTGCGCGACACGGCGAAGGACCAGGCTTCGAAGCCTTGCGGCGGCGAGCGGGACGACTGCATCCCTCCCCTGGGCTCGTCTGGCGCATCACAGACCTGCCGATTGTTGTCCTGACCCGAAGGTCTACGGCGGTTGATCGCTGCACTGCTCTCGCTCGACGGCACCGCCGGGGAGAGCACGCAGGACGTTCAACGCTTCGCCCGCCGACGGTAGGTCGCTGGCCCGCGAGCGCCGGCGCGCGACCAGCGGGGCACGCTGCGTTGCCCAGCAGCGCCGACGCACCTCTGAAGCTTCAACCACATGGTACCGAGAATCACGGTCTACCCAGATGGTGTGGCACCGACAGGTAGTTGCATCTGCAACCCGATGGCGGGTACTGCCAGAGGTGCGGAGCTTGTCGACCGAGTCGAGCAGCGGTGGTCGCTGGAGGTCGCGCCCGTAGCTGGCGTCGAAGGCGACGAAGGTGCGGCTGACTGAACCCGCAACGTGGAGACGACCTGCACGTTTGGAACCACCTCCGGGAGCCCTCGCTCGACCTGCTTCTCTGACCAAACGAACGGACGTTCATGAGGTCGCCTTTGGCGGTACGCCCAGCCGCCGGCTCAGCGCACCGCTCCCTGATCAACTCGGAACCGGACCCGCGTGTGCTGGCGTCCTCGGATCGCAGGCACCCGTGTAACAGCGCTTCGAGGACGGCCCACACCGTTCTCTACTGCGTGGTACCGGACGCGGAAGTCGGACATCGCGTCGAGAGGACCGGGCGCGCCGGGACCGGCGCTTATCCGATGGACCGGCCGCCCTGCCGTCGCACATTTGAGGACGCGGAATTCGGACATCTGTCGCGAACGCCGGCGGCGCGGGCCCCCGGGCGCGCCTGGAACGAATCCTCTCTATGTCAAGAGGCTGGTTGGGGCGCGTTGGGTTGACGCGTGTCGGTGGTGTCGTAGCGTGTGGTGGGGTCCGGGAGTGACTTCGCCGAAGAGCCGGCCTGTAGGAATGGAAGCCGGTCACGCTGGCTGATGAGTCGTGTCCTGGTGTCCTCCCGGGCCTCGTCGGTCAGCTGCGGGCGTCGGCGACGAGGTGTCGGTAGACGTTGTTGCTGATCTGTCGCTTGAGCGCCCGGATCGCTTCTTTGTTCGTCTTGCCCTCGGCGACGCGCCGGTCGAAGTAGGCGCGGCCGTCGCTTCGGCCTTGACGGAGTTGACACATCGCAGCGAGGTGCAAGGCGTGGTTGAGGGTGCGGTTGCCGCGTTCGGAGACCCGATGGACGACGCGGCCACCGGACGAGAACTCGATCGGTGCGCTCCCGTTGTAGGCGGCGTAGCGGTCGCGGTTAGCGAAGCGGGCGACGTCGCCGGTGTTGCCGATGAGCATCGCCGCGATCACCGGTCCGATCCCGTAGATGTCGATGACCGTGGTGCCTGATGCTCGAACCGCCTCACGGATGCGGCGCTCGGACTGCTTGGACTGCGCCTCGAGACGGGCGATGTCGTCGGCCAGCTCGGCGATCAGGTCGCAGCGCAGCTGGGCGACGGCGTCAGTTGGGGCGATGTTGGCGAGGAACTTGGCGGCGTCGGTCGAGTTCAGCTTCTTGGCGATCCCTCCTGGTGAGAGCTCTGTGGCCAGGGCGTGGAGGCGAGCGACGAGCCGGGTGCGCTGGTTCGACAAGTCGATGTGTCGCTTGGCGAGGAGCCGGAGCAGCTCGCTGTAGCCAGCGGTCGCGACCGGGCGCAGCTGGCGATGACGTAGCGCCGTCACCGCGACCGACAGCGCGTCGTCGGGATCGTTCTTGCTCGTTCGGCCGGCTCCCAGCAAGCGCGTCCGCGCGGCGAGCGTTGCGGGCACGTCGACGACCGCCTGCCCGGCGGCAACGAGCTGTTGAGCGAGCAAGAAACCAAGCCCTTCGGCACCCTCGACCGCCCACCGGCGCCGCGGGAACGGCTCCGCCCATTCCAGCAGGCGAGCCAGCTGATTGCGGCCGCTACGCACTTCCAATCGGCTCAGCTCTACCTCGCCATCGTCGAGCGCCACCGCCGTGTGCGACGCCTTGTGCGGATCGATGCCGATCACCACGTCCATCAGTTGACCTCCAAGTCGTTGAGTGGGATCGCGGCGGGCACTCCTACTTGCGGACGGTTGTGCTCGTTCCTCTCTCGAGCCACACCGCGACAGGATCCCGACCGGGCCGCGCTTCGTTCGACAGCCAGACCCTCAAACGAGTCGGCAGGCACTTCGAGAGCAACCCGACCGAGATCCCCGACGCTACGGAACCGACCGCGGCGTCACCGTCGAGTCTGAAGTAGGCACTTCGAGGATGGCCGGCGGCTGCCGGGTCGATGATCGACATCCACGCACGGAGCCGCTGACCTCCAAGGCGCAGCTGCTCGCGCTCGTGCAGGCGGTGGTGGAGGCCGAGCGTCACCCGTCGTCGTCCTGCCAATCGAGAGGCCCGTCGCGACGACGCCCGCGCCCGGGTGCTCGCCGCGGTCGAGCGGTCTATCGCCGACGGCGACAGCTTCACGGAGATCAGCGTCGAGCGGATGGTGGCCGAGGCCGGCATGGCCCGCTCCACGTACTACGTGTACTTCGCTGACAAGGGTGACCTGTTGCGGGCTTGGTTTGCCGAGATCACCGACGAACGGCGCGAGGATGCGTCGAGCTGGTGGCAGTGCAGGCGCCCGTCGCCTATGAGGACGTTCGGGCCGCCTTGGCCCGCATCGTCGAGACCTACCGTCCGCACACGCCGTTGATGGCTGCCGTCTACGACACGGCCGCGTACGACTCGTCGGTCCGGGAGATGGTGACGGCGATGATGGACGAGAACATGACCGGCCTGCGCAGTCACATCCGGCGGGGGCAGGCGGCCGGCTTCATCGATCCGGAGCTCGCCCCGAAGGAGATCGCGGCGTGGCCCACGGGGATGGCCGAGCGTGGCATCCACCAGCTCGTGCGGCGGGCGTCGGACGCCGAGCTCGTCCGGCTCGTCGACTCGTACGCCCGCATCGTCTGGAACACCCTGTACCGGCCACAGGCCGTGGCGCAGAACGGGCAGTGACCTCGAGCCTCCGCTCGTGTCTCAGCTCGCGGTGTAGCCCACGTCGACGGGGACGTCGATGCCGGTGACGGCGGTGGCGTCGAGGGCCAGGTGGATGCAGACGGTGGCGACCTCAGCTGGCTCGGCGACGCGGCCGAGTTGGAGGCGGGCGCCGTCGGCGATGGCGAGGTGCTCGCGCTCCGTCTCGGTGAGGCCCGCGGACGAGGACTTCACGTATTGGCGCAGCAGCGCGGTGCGGGTGGCGCCGGGGCTCACGAGGTTGACCCGGAGGCGAGGCGCCAGCTCGACGGCGAGGTTGGTCGTCAGCCCGATCAGCGCAGCCTTCGACGCGCCGTAGGCGGCGTGACGGGCGCGACCGCGCACGGCAGAGATCGAGCCGACGAACACCACGCCGGCACCATCGCCTAGATGCGGCAGCAGGAGCTGGGTGAGGGTGAACGGCGCGAGCAGGTTGACGGCGAGCAGGTGGGCGAGGTCCTCGCTGCTGGTCTCGTCGAACGCTCGCACGAGGTCGTCGCCGGCGGCATGGATGAGCGCGACGACGGGTTGGCCGGCGTCGCGAGCGGCGGTGAGGACCGCGACGCGACCGGCGTCGGTCGTGATGTCGGCCGGAATCGGTGCGACGACACCTGGCGAGGTGCGAGCGGCGAGGTCGTCGAGCCGTTCAGCGCGACGACCGACCGCGACGACGGTGAGGCCGCGGGCCGCGGCCTGCTCAGCGCAGGCGGCGCCGATGCCCGAGCCTGCGCCGGTGACCACCACGACCGCGGTCACGCCGCTGGGATCTGTCGGTGTGCTCATGTCAGCGCGGCATGTTGAAGCCGCCGGACACGCTGACGACCTGGCCGGTCAACATCCGCGCCGGGGCCGACGCCAGCCACACGACGGTGTTGGCGATGTCGACGGCTTCCGGCCGCGGTCGCAGCGGGGTCGCCTTCTCCATGTCCGAGATCTGCTTGTCGCCGAAGCCGATGTCGACCTGCCACAGGCTGCCCTCACCGATGTCGTCGGCCTCGGGGATCACGAGTCCCGGGCACACGGTGTTGGCACGGATCCCGTAGCGCCCGTACTCCTTGGCGATGATCCGCCCGAACGCCATCACTCCGGCCTTCATCGGGCCGTAGTCGCCCATGCGGAACTCGCCGAACCCTGCGTCGCTGGCGATCGACACGATGGCGCCGTCACGCCGTTCGACCATCCCGGGCAGCATGGCGCGCGTCGCGTTCCACGTCGGCACCATGTTCAGGCGGTAGGCCTGCTCCCACCGCTCCGGAGGAAGGTCGAGGAAGAACGCAGCAGGTCCGTTCCAGCCGACGTTGTTCACGAGCACGTCGACGGGCCCGAGGTCGGCGCCGACCGCATCGGCCGCAGCCTGTGTTGCGGCGGTGTCGGTGAGATCGGCCGGGTAGACGGTGGCCTCGCCACCAGCGCCGGCGATGTCGCCGGCCGTGCGCTTGGCCATCGCCTCGTCGCGGTCGACGATCGCCACTCGGGCGCCTTCTGCTGCGAGTTGCTGGCTGATGGCCCGTCCGATGTTGGACGCGCCACCGGTGACGATGGCAACCTTGCCGCTCAGTCCGAGATCCACGAGTGCCCCCACTGCTCCATGTTTTCGAATGTAGGTTAGAAGACTGTGGTTGTCCAGTCCCGATCGGAAACTCACCAGCCGGCTGCCGGGTCAGAGCGCAAGTCCGACCGGACACGGGAGCGGATCCTCGACGCTGCGGCCGAGGTGTTCAGCGAGCAGGGGTACTCGGCGCGGCTGTCGGACATCGCGGAACGAGCGGGCATGAAGGCCGGCAGCCTCTACTACCACTTCGACTCCCGCGAGGACCTCGTCTCGGAGATCCTGCACCGCGGCATCCAGCGATCCTTCGACCACGTGCGCGACGCGGTCGACGCGATGCCGGCCGACGCGCCAGCGATCGACCGCCTGGCGACCGCGATGCGGGCGCACACGATGGCGATCGTCGAGCGCAGCGCCTATGCCTCGGCGCAGGCGCGCATCGTCGGCCAAGTGCCGCCGGCCATCGCTGCGGAGCACCAGCGAGACCAACGCCGTTACGGCGAGTACTGGAACGAGATGTTCGAGGAGGCCGTGGCTGAAGAGGACGTGGCACCGGGTGCCGACCTGTTCGTCATGCGCATGCTCACGTTCGGCGCGATGAACTGGATCGCCGAGTGGGCGTCGCTCGCGGGGAAGCGCAGTCCCGAAGCGATCGCCGACCAGACGGTGGCGACCCTCATCGACGGGATCCGCGCCCGCCCGGGTTGACCAGGATTCTAATCTCATTTAGAGTTCGGCTCATGCATGCCGGCTTGTGCCTCGTCTTCCAGAACCTCGACGGTCACCTCACCGACGCCGAGATGTACCGCTTCGAGCTGGGCCTGGCAGCACGTGCCGAGGCGGTCGGGTTCGACTCGGTGTGGACGCCGGAGCACCACTTCGGCGACTACCAGCTGACCCCGAACGTGCCGCAGTTCCTGGCCTGGGTCGCCGGGCAGACCACCCGGGTCAAGCTGGGCACGATGGTGACCGTGTTGCCGTGGCACGACCCGGGGCGTGTCGCCGAGAACTTCTCGCTGCTCGACCACTTCTCCGGTGGCCGGGCCATCCTCGGGCTCGGAAGGGGGTTGGGGCGCGTCGAGTTCGACGGGTTCCGGGTCGAGATGGGCGAGTCACGCCGGCGGTTCAGCGAGTACACGGCGGCGATCGTCGAGGCCCTCGACACCGGGTTCATCGAGTTCGACGGCGATCTGTACCAGCAGCCGCGCACCGAGATCCGGCCCCGTCCCCTGACGACGTTCAAGGGGCGAACGTTCGCGTCGGCGATCTCACCGCAGTCAATGGACCTGATGGCGCAGCTCGGCATCGGGTTGATGGTGATCGCCCAGAAACCGTGGGAGACGGTCGAGGCCGAGCTCGCCGCCTACCGGCAGCGCTACCACCAGGTCAACGGCGTCGAGCCGCCGAAGCCGATCCTGTGCGTGTTCGCCGGCGTCAGCCACGACCGGGCCCAGGCCCAGCGCAGCGCGACATCTACCTGCAGCGCTACGCCCGCTCGACGGTCGAGCACTACCGCTTCGCCGACGTGTCGTTCGAGGAGATCGAGGGCTACGAGTACTACGGCGGGCTGGCCCGCAACATCGCCAAGCACGGCCTGGAGAAGTTCAACGGCTTCCTCGCCGACCTCCAGGTGTGGGGTAGGCCGGACGAGGTCGCCACCAAGCTGCTCGACTACGTGCGCCGTACCGACGCCGGCGCCGTCCTCACCACCCTGTCCTACGGTGCGATGCCACCGGCCGAGGCACAGGCGAACTACGACCTGTTCGCCGCCGAGGTGCTGCCCGTGTTGCAGGCGCATGATGTCGGCAGTGACATCGGCGTCACCCACGACTCCCTCACCGCGACACCGGCCTGACCCTCCGGTCGGGGGCTCAGCCCATCCCGAGCAGACCAAGCACATCGGGGTGACCGGTGCCGGCGGTGACACCGCCATCGACGAGCAGGTTGGCGCCGTTGACGAAGCTGGCCTCGTCGGCAGCAAGAAACGCGATCGCTGCGGCGATCTCCTGGGGACGGCCGAGGCGGCGCCGCGGGATGGCCGCCTCGAACGCAGCGGTCGCCGTCTCACTGCGGGTGGTCATGGCTGACAGCGGCGTGTCGACGGCGCCGGGTGACACGGTGTTGCAGCGGATCCCGTCGGGGCCGAACTCGAGGGCCAGCGCTCGGGTCAGGTTGACAACGCCCGCCTTGGCTGCGTTGTAGGCCGCAAACCCGCGGTCGGCGGCCACAGCGTCGAGCGAGGCGACGTTGACGATCGCCGCCTGGGTGGCGAGCCCGTCGGCGATCGTGCGCCGCAGGAGCGGGATCGCCAGCTGGCCCAAGCTGATCGTGCCGCTCCAGGTCGATCTCGCCATAGAGGTTCGACGGCATCTGTTCGGTCAATGGGCTTACCCAAGCCCGCCTGGTTCGCCGTTGCGTGACGGCCGCGGCTCGGACAGCCGGTGGACGGCCACGCTGCAGGAGACCGGCGCCTGTTGCCCGCCAAGTCCGATCACTTCGCACTGGTCGTGAAGACCCACTGGCGCTCCGAGAATGTCGGCGGCATCGCCCTGCTCCGGGCGGGTCGGCGCTGGGATCACACCCTGCACCCTTGAGGCTACGACGGCCGCCCAACGCGATGGAGTTCCGTTCTGTGTGCGGTCGTTGACGTGTCCGTCGGCCCGTACACCTCGACGAACCTCTTCACGATGGGTCTGAGTCGCAGGGCGCACGGCGTGGCTGCGCCGAACGCGGCCGTGATCGTCGCCGCGGTGCGCAAGGAATGCCGGTGGTCGATGTCCGGGAGATCGACCGCAGCCGAGTGCCCGCGGCTTCAGACCTAGCCGTCACTGCCGTCAGGATCGTCGATGGCGCGCTCGAGCAGCGCGGTCTTCTCGGGGTCGTCGAGCAGGGGGCCGGCCTCCTCCATCTCCTCCACGTCGACGTCGCCGTCGCCTTCCTCGGCACCCGAGTACTCGTGGCGCGTCTCGTCGAACGATGTCTCGTCCTGCTCGGCGGACCCGTCGGAGATTTGATCGGCGTCGGACATCGCGAGCTCTTCGTCGATCTCGGCCGCCTTCGCTTCGTCTCGTTCGACGCCGTCTTCGTACTCGTCGAGCTCGTCGCTCATCGTCGCTCCCCTCCGTGTCGCTCGAGCGGCGGAAGCCAGCAGAGTCTCACCGTACTTGGCTGGGGCCGCGACGCTTTCCGAGCGACGCGCCATCGGCTGGGCGCGCCGACAGGGCCCAGCGCTGGTCGGCTAGGACGGGAGCACGCCGACACGCGAGAGCTGACGATGAGATCGTCGATGAGTGCATCCGTGAGCACATCCGGGCCGACGCCCGCGACAGCGCCGTCGCCCGATACTCCGGCTCAACGGAGGCAGCGAGCTGCCCTGCGCGCTTGTGACCCCGACCGACTCGTGCAGGGCGCATGGAGGGTAAGGCGTACGTCAGCGCCATGGGTGCATTCCTTACCGACCACCGCGCCGGAGCTGGCCTATGGCGGCCGGCCGCCGCGCGTTCGAGGACACGGAACGGGACATCGCGCGCCGAACGTCGCGGGCTCCGCGTACGGCGCTTCGCGGACACTGCCGGCGGTTGGGACATGGGCGTGAGCGCTCGGCGCTATTCGGACGTCGCGGCTGCGCGGGGGTCTCGTCAGAAACGGCAGCTCGGTGACGGGTCGAGGCGGGCCACACGAGTCGTGAGGACCCGCGTCCGGGGATGCTGTCGATCACGCTCCTTGACGGCCGAAAGGTTCGGCGCCCAGGTCACGCCGTGGGTGTCAACCCGACCAGGCTTTCGGTCCGCTCCCAGATGCGGCGTTGGAGTCGGGTGTCGAGCATCGCGGGAACGGGTGGGAGCAGTCTCATACCCGGCGTGGTGGTGTAGAAGCGGCCGGTGACGCTCTCCAGCTTGGGATCGGTTGCGAGGCGCACGACGAGGCGGGCCCCCTCAGCTGATGTGTTGACGAACGGGGTACGGGTGGCGGCTTGCATGATCGGGCGCATCGGGCCCATGTCGACGAGGTTGGTCGCCACGAAGCCGGGGCACACGCTGTTCGCCGTGACCGCGGTGCCTTCGAGGCGGCGAGCCAGTTCGTTGGTGAACAGCTGATCGAGGAGCTTGGTGCGCCCGTAGGCGAGGTTGTTGTTCATCGGACCGTAGCGGCCGAGCTCCTCGAAGCGTTCCGGGTCGAACGGGCCGGCCATCCGGTGTGCCTCCGAGCCGACCACCACGATGCGTGAGGGCGCGGCTGCCTTGACACGCTCGAGGACGAGCCGGGTCAGCAGGAACGGTCCGAGGTAGTTCGAGGCCATCATGTGGTCGAAGCCCTCCGCGGTGAGCGACGACTGGGTGTCGTTGACGCCGGCGTTGTTGATGAGCACATCGATGGCGTCGTAGCGGTCGACCAGTTCGTATCCGGCGCGGCGTACGGACTCCAAGTCGGCGAGGTCGCAGCGGACCACGTCGGCCGACAACCCTGGCATCGTGTCGCGCAGCTCAGCGACGGTCGCGGCGCCCTTGTCCTCGTTCCGGCACACGATCGTGAGCCGTGCTCCCTGGCGGGCCAACTCCAGCGCAGCCGCCTTGCCGATCCCCGATGTGGCCCCGGTGATCACGACCCGAGCGTCACGCACGGTTCCTTTCATGATGTGCTGGCCTTCCACTCGTGTGGTCTCGTGCGCTCGACGATCATGACGTTGGTCTGCCCAGGTCGCCAAGGTCGCAGACCTGCTCGCACGCTGCCGAGTGGTCCTGGGCGATGGACGGGTCGGTCATGCATTGATCGGACGGATCGAAACGACGTTCTTTGCCGCGGCGCCCATGATCGAGCAGGGCGAGGACGTGTGCCGACGGGAGCCCGGTTCTGCCGAGTCGATGGTGAGTGTCAGTCAAGGTCGGGCGTGGTCTCGACTGGCGGTGGCGAGGTCGCGGAGCAAGGCCCGCGTTCGATCGGCGTCTTCGCCGGTGGCGAACTCGCCGGCGACGAAGTCGGTGACGCCCATGGCGGCGAGCGCCGCGATCTGCTGACGTACTGCGGCCTCGTCGCCGACGATGGCGACGTCGCCGGGGCCGGCCGCTCCCTCTTTGTCCAACATCGCCTTGTACGACGGCAGCGTGTCGTAGACGGCGAACACCTTGGCGGCACGCGTCTGCGCCGCGGCCTCGTCGTCGGTGACGCACACCGGCAACACGCACACCACGCGCGGCGACGGTCGTCCGGCATCCGCGGCGGCGTCGGTGAGGCGCGGTACGACATGGTCGGCGATCGTGCGTGGCCCCGTCATCCACAGCACCGTGCCGTCGGCGATCGCACCGGCCAGGTGCAACATGTGAGGGGCCAGGGCGGCGAGGAGCACCGGCAGCGGCCCGATGGGCCGCACGCTGATCCCGGCGTCGGCACCGAGCGTCTCACCGGAGAACGACACCTTGCCCTCGCGCAGCAACGGCAGCAGCACCGCGAGGTACTCCCGCATGTGGCGGGCCGGCTTGTCGAACGACAAATGCAACATGCCCTCGATCACCACCTGGTGGGAAAGGCCGATCCCCAGCGTGAACCGGCCACCCGTGGCGATGTCGGTGGTGACGGCCTGACGGGCCAACGCCACCGGGTGACGCAGGTAGATGGGCGTCACCGCCGTGCCGACCTCGATGCCAGCGACCCGGGAGCCGGCATGGGCGAGGGCGCTCAGGGCGTCGAGCCCGAAGATGTCAGCCATCCACGCCGACGAGAACCCGTCGTCGACGGCCTGCTGCAGGCTCACCGTCAGCTCGTCAAGCGAACCGGACCGTGGCTCCACCAACGAGGTCCCGATGCGCATGGCCGGAACCTAGCTGCGCTCACAGCTGCCACCGGGCCGGCCAGGCGCCGACCACGGGCAGACTTCGAGAACGGCGACGTGCGCCACCGGCACTGAAACAACCATCGCCAGCGTCCGTGATCGGCGGGTGTCTCCCACAGGCCCCGAGCCTTCTCATGGATGAGGTCCGTCATGGCATCCACCCCGGCTCAGCTGGCGTTTAGTACTGTCGGACCACCAGCAGGGAGGTCGTCGTGGTCCGCAACGGCAAGTTCGTGATCAAGCAAGGCCGCGGCGGCAAGACCCACTTCGTGCTGCTGGCCAGCAACGGCCGGGTCGTGGTGACGAGCGAGACCTACGAGTCCAAGCAGTCGTGTCTCAAAGGCATTGAGGCGGTCAAGCGTCTCGCCGCCGACGCCGCCGTCATCGACGACGGTCCGACGTCGCCACCGCCCGCGTCAAAGCGTGCGGCAGGCGGCAAGGTTGCCGCAGCCTCGAAATAGTCCGGCCTCCCGGTGCCGCGTCGGTGCCCGCCGACCGCTGAGTGCCCGTCTCGGGGTATCGGACACCCTCCTCCCGTAAACGCGTCGCCTCCCACCCTCGAACGTCCGTCATTCCCTGCCACCGAACGACCGACATCGTCGTTTAGTCAACTGGGCACGTCAGCAGCACGGCACCGATCGCCGGTTACCTGGAGCCCGATTTGGGGTGTGGGCCAACGGTCGTCATTCGGTGCGCGAGGTGCTCCTCCGCGCCGCGTTCCTGGCCGGC
Source organism: uncultured Acidimicrobiia bacterium (assembly GCA_963841465.1). Lineage (GTDB taxonomy): Bacteria > Actinomycetota > Acidimicrobiia > Acidimicrobiales > Ilumatobacteraceae > JALZMG01. The sequence goes on from CAWJCQ010000004.1 coordinate 956,971, forward strand.
CGCCCGTAACGCCGGCTCGGGCCGCGCCCTGGGAGGGCCAAAGCCTGCCTGCGGCCGTCGTTCGGTGCACGACGACGGCAGCGAACTCGGCGAAGGTCGCGACCGCTCCGAACGCCGGTTCAGAGCGCGGCCAGGGCCGACCGAAGAGCGACGACAGCTGTCATTCGGTGCGCCATGACGCTCGCGAGCTTCCCGGCAACGGTGACCGATCCGAACGCCGTATCTGGAGCGGGCCGGACCCGGACGACGAACGATCAGTGCGTCGCCGGCTAAACGTTCGGTGCGTCAGGTCCTCCCGCGGCCCCGTGCTCGCGAACCGCGAAATAGCGCCGGCTCTGGAGCGGCTCCGGGGGTCAGACAGTCGCCCGCCACACGTCATTCGGTACCCGGCGTGCCGCTCGCGCCGAGCAGCAGCGACAAGCCGAGCGCAGCGCCGGGTATGGGGCCAGCTTGGGTGTCGAGAGTGGGTGCCCCGTCACTGCCATTCGGTGTCGCCGGCAAGTCCGTACCGACGCGTCTTGTGAGATCGATCTCTGGTTCGGGCTGCGGTTCAGGCGCGGACCCAGTCGGTCATCTGACAGTCATCGCGGTGGTTCGGTCTTCGCCGGTCCGGGAGGAGGTGCCGGTGAATTGTCCTCGGGCCTGACACCAAGGTCGCATCGTAGGGATCGTAGAATTCTAGCTACGTGTGTTGGTTGTGTAGGTACGATCTGCTAGAGTGTTTGTGGTGGTATCTACAGATGGCGACCCAGATCTCGACAGCCTGTCGGCGTGGCAGGAGCACCTGGCCCGTCAGGCTGACGAGTTGCGCGCCGACGTTCTGCAGAAGCAGGCAGAACTAGCCCGCGTCGAAGAGAGGCTGGTCTTGGTGACCAAGTTGATCGAGGTGGAGTCCCGCGGGCCGAACGGTGATGACGGGACAGAGGGGCCGGTCGGTGCGTCGACGAATCTGAGCGCGCGAACCTCAGTTCGGGCGCGCTCGGTCTCGCCGAAGCTCGAGGACATCGTCGAGGAAATCCTGCGAACCGCAGGTGAGCCGTTGCATATCTCCAAGATCCGCGAGTCTCTCGTGGCATCGGGAGTTTCAATTCCGGGGCGAGGCGATGACGCCAACATCATCGTCCGGCTGAGCCGGCTTGGCGATCGCTTTACGCGCACAGCGCGGGGCACGTACGCGCTCGCTGAGTGGGGTATGCCGGCGCTCAAGGGCGCTCCGAGAAGACGCGGTCGCAAGGTGACCCGATGAGCACCGAACCGGTCACCAACTCGGACGTCTTTCTCTGGGCGCTGTACGAGCTCGGCGGGGCCGACGACTTCGTAGACGTCGAAGCGGCGTTCATCAGGGCGTTCGAACTGGCCCCACTGCGGCTCAGCTGGCGCACGCGGCCTGACCTCCCGGATCTCAAGAAGTGCTCGAAAGCGTTGCGCGACGCCGAGGGTCGCGAGCCGCGCCTCCTAGTAAAGAAGGGAGCCGAGATGCGGCGCCTGACTGTCGAGGGGCAGCGCTGGATCGACGACAACTTCGATCGTCTCGCCGAAGCGCTCGGGCCCGACAGAGTCGTCCGTGCGCCCCGCACCCGTGTTCCCTCGCGCTTGATCGGCCAGGCCCTCCAAAGCTCCGTCTTCACGACGTGGAGCGAGACGGGCATGATCACAGAGGACAAATGGCGCGTCGCGGAGATGCTCCGATGCTCACCCGACAGCTCGCAGGCGGTCTTCCGTGATCGCCTTGAGACGCTGCGCGGCGCCGCTTATTCCGCCGGTCGCCTTGATGCACTCGAGTTTCTCGACGCGCTCGCCAAGGAGCGGGCGGACTGGTTCTAAGGAGGACAAGTGGGTACCCATCGCGTGCTGTATACGGCGAGGGCGTTCAAGCAGGACGCCAGCAACGCCATGAAGGGCGACATCGTCCGCGGCTTGATCGAGCTCATCACCAACTGCGACGACGCCTACGGCGACGACGCGCACGGCAAGATCCGCATCGAGGTCGAGCACCGGCGGAGCGCCCCGTGGCGCGTGATCGTGCGCGACCACGCGAGGGGAATGCGCAAAGCGCGGATGGCCCACGCCATCGGCGACATCGGCACACGCACCTCCGGATTCGAGGACGGTGCACACGTACGCGGCAACCTCGGTCGTGGGGCGAAAGACCTGGCCGCGTTCGGCCCGGTGACCTTCGAATCCATCTGCGACGGCTACTACTCGGCGATGACACTCGAGCCCGATGGATCGTTCGACGAGCCGATCGAGCGCAAGGCTACCGACGACGACCGGCAGCGCCTCGGCACACCGCGTGGCAACGGCACTGTCGTCACTGTGATCGTCGAGGGGCGGTTTCGCTGTCCGCAACGCCGCACCCTCCTCGAAAAGCTGTCGAAGCACTACCAGCTGCGCGACATCAACTCCGATCCGCGCCGAGAGCTTACCCTCTTTGATCTCAACGACGGCACCACGGACGGCGTTCGGTACGGCCGGCCGTCACTCACCCAGGTCCTCAGCCGCGAGCTCACTGTGCCCGGGTACGACGACGCGACAGTGGCGGTCACGATTTCGCGGACCGCCGAGCGGTACGAGAATCCGAGTAGCGATTCTGGTAGGCCGGAGGGTCTGCTCATCAAGGGCCGCCGCGCGATCTACGAGAACACGCTGCTCTCATTCGAGGGCAACCCCCACTCACATTGGTTCACCGGGTCGATCACATGCGAGTACATCGACACGCTCGCGCTCGAGTACGACAACGTCGAGACCGGAGGCGGCGAGCACAGCCCGCTCAACCCGATCCCGCTCATCTCGCGGAGCCGTGACGGGCTCGAGCACGAACACCCCTTCCACAAGGCACTCGTCGGAGCCGTTGAGCCGCTGCTGGACGAGCTCGTACGTGAGGAAGAGCGTAGGGCGAATGAGGGCGAAGTCCGCGAGAGCGCCCGTCTCCGTCGTGCTCTCGACTCGCTCGGTCGCGATCTCGGCCAGCTAGTCGATGCCGACTTGCGCGAGATCGATGAGGACGGGCTCCGTGGGGACAAGGCTGGTGCCGGCACCGAGCCACTTCGGATCATCCCGGAGGATCCGGTCCTGTACATGAGTGAGGACAAGACCATCTCGGTCGTGGCGCTGCGCTCGCTCGGCGCAACGACAATCGATGTCGAAGTCGATCCCGAGGGCGTGATTGAACTGCTCGACACCTCCCCGATCCCACTGGCGGACCACCCCCGGCGCGACGACTGCATGATCGCCCGCGTCCACCTCCGTCCGCTCATCGAGGACGAGGAAACGCTGCTCACTGTTCGTTGCGGTGAGGCCGAGGCTATTGCCTCGATCGAGGTGCGGCCCGAACGCGAAATCCCCGACCCTGTCCCGCCGACTGAGCTCGAGTTCGAGCGCGCTCGTTATCAGCTGGCCCATGGGAAACGTCGGTCCCTCGTCCTCCGCGCCCCAATCGAGGTCATCAACGAAGCGGACACCACTGTCGTGCGCGTCGACTCATCCGATGCTGGGATCGTGGTGCTTGGCGGTTCGGTGAAGCTGGAGTTCGATGAGGACGAACTCTGTTTCATCGGGCGTGTGCAGGTTGACCCTCGCGTCCTCGGCGCCAAGGGTACGCTCACCGCCACGCTCGGCGCCGCCCACGCGACCTGCGAGGTCGTAGTCGCCCAACACGACGGCGGAGGACCACGTCTCGACATCAAAATCGTCGACGAGGCACAGGGCCGCTACCGCGCGTACGTCGAACGCGTTGGCGAGATCACAAGAATCAAGATCCTGGGTGGTCACTCAGCCATCAAGCGCTACCTCGGACCCGGTCCCGAATTCCCTCTCCAGGACTCGCCTACGGCGCGTCTGATCATCGCGGAGATCGTGGCCGGCGAAGCAGCCAGACTCGTGATGGAGCGCAAGTACCGAACGACTGGCGATCTGGACGGCACCGCCTTCTACGCCGAGCACCTCCTCTACCTCGAGAAGTACCTCGCAAGGTGCCACAAGATGATGCTCGTAGGCCCGGAGAACACTGCGATCTGACCGGCGCCGTCCGGTCGCCTGCCGTGTGCACGTTGTACAGGCTCTGAGCGCGAATGCCGGCTCGAACGCCCAGTTCCAGCGGTCATCGAGCGGTGAATGCGTTGGGACGCCCGGCCTCGACGCCCGTCAGCAGCCATGAGTCCCGGCTCGTGCGTCCGGGACCGCTCAGAGACCCGCCTCCTCGGCATCGGGGGAAATCGCGAACGTCCTCGGCACCTGGCGGCGCCGCCAAGCCCGCCGCGGCGGGGTGTGGGTCGACGTCGCCCGCGACCGCGGCTACGTGTCGGCCGACACTAAGGTCCAGCTTGAACGGGAGGGGTTCGGCCGGGCCCAGCGCCGTGCCAGCCCTGGTGATACCGCTGTGGAGCGTGCTCGGCGAACGCTCCGGTGCCTAGCTGCGTCCAGACCACCCGCGCATGCTCGGCGGAAGACCGGCCAAGTGCGAGACCTGCGCCGATGACCGGATGGTGCTTGACGTGCCGCCACGGGTCCGTCCCCACCTCGGCGATCCGGCACGACCGCTGGTAGCAACCGAGGGACCGATCAAGGCCGACGCCGCGGTGTCCCACGGGCTCAACTGCGTGGCGCTGCTCGGCGTATGGTCGTGGCGGGGTGTTCGCGCGCAATCCCGGAGAGGTGTTGCTGGACATGGCTACCCCCGAGCTTCGCCGGCCAGCCGGCGAGCCCCTAGGTGAGCCCTGAAGTAGTCGGGTGACCATCCACCACTGGGGAGTCTCGCGAAAACAGACTTGGGTCGTGGCGTTGGGCATGGTGTCGGTGTTGCAGCGGTTCGACAACCCTCGCGAGTTGTTGGGCGAGCGGCTCAGGGGTGTGTACCGGTTGTTGGCTGATCACGGCGAGCGGATCTTCCCGGGTGACTACTTCGCCGACTGCTACAAGGTCTCGCGGCGGGGCCGGCCGACGATCCCAGCGCGGGTGCTGGCCACGACGATGGTGCTCCAGGCCTATGAGGGCTTGTCGGATCAGGAGGCGGTCGACCGTCTGGAGTGCGATCTGCGATGGCAGGCGGCGGCTGGGGTGGATGCCGGCTATGTGGCGTTCCATCCGACGACGCTGGTGGGTCAGCGCAATCGCTTGCGCACCGTTGGGAGGGACAAGCGGTTCTTGGAGGACACCAAGGTTGCCGCACGCGAGGCGGGGGTGATGGGCAACCGGGTGCGGGTGTTGGACTCGACGCCGATCTATGACGCAGTGTCCACGCAGGACACGGTGACGCAGCTGCGTTCGGCCATCCGCAAGCTGTTGCGCGCCCTGGATCGCGACTACCTGCAGCTGGCCGCCGAGGTGCGCGGTGTGCTGAGGCGCGACGATGATTACGCCTCGGTGGGCAAACCGCCGTGCGATTGGGATGATGCTGAGGCCCGCCAGCAGCTGGTCGACGCGTTGGTCCGCGACGCGCTCGGGGCGTTGGGCGCGATCGACGGCGAGGAGCTGGCCGGTCCGGCTCGCGAGGCTGCCGAGCTGCTGGCGGTCGTCGCCGGCCAGGACGTCGAGCAAGGCGACGACGGCGTGTTCCGCATCGTTCGCAAAGTCGCCCGGGACCGGGTGATCTCCACGGTGGATCCCGAAGCCCGCCACGGGCACAAGAGCCGCAGCCGTCGCTTCGATGGCTACAAGGCGCACCTGTCGGTCGACCCCGACAGCGAGCTGATCGACACCGTGGTGGTCACCCCCGCCAACACCCATGACGCGGAGGTGGTCGACGATCTGCTCGCCGATCACGCCGACGACGACGACAAGCCGACGGTGATGGGCGACTCCGCTTATGCCGGACCCGACACGATGTGCGATCTCGAACAGGACGGCTTCGAAGTGATCGCCAAGGTGCCAGCAGCGACCAACCGCGACAGCCGCTACACCAAAGACGACTTCAGCATCGATCTCGACACCGGGACCGTGAGCTGCCCCGCCGGCCAGACCGTGACGATCCGCTTCGCTCGTGACCGCTCCGGTCGCGCCGACTTCGGTGAGCAGTGCGCGAACTGCCCGTTGCGGGAGCACTGCACGACATCGGCGGCGGGCAGGTCGATCAAGATCCACCGGCGGGAGGTGTTGCTTCAGCGGGCCAAAGCCAACCAGGCGACACCGCAATGGCAGCACGCCTACCGCTCCACCCGCCCCAAGGTTGAGCGCAAGATCGCGGACTTCGTGCGCGCCGGCTGGGGCGCACGACGAGCCCGCACCCGCGGCGTCAAACGCGTCGCCACCGACGCCGCCACCCGCGCCGCTGCCGTCAACTGGGCGCGCCTGGCGACGCTCGGGCTCACCTTCACCGACGGGCAATGGACGGCCGCCAGCACCTGACGGAGCCCGAGGAGTAGCGACGCTGGGCCAGCGTCTCCCAACGGCGGGCACCTCGACCACCAAGGCTGGGCGCACTCCGCGCTGCTGCGCGGGAACTCTCACCAGCCCACACCTGTCGTCACGCCAACAATGCTTCGCGACCACCGTCACAGCGATGATCGGCCTTACTTCAGGGCTCACCTAGCGGGACCTTCCTGGCTACCCCCGGGCGTTGCGAGGTTGTTGCAGGTCAGCGGGGGTGTTTCGCCGTTTGCTGTGTATTACCCCGAATCCACCGATCGACCTGGGGTGATCGCCGTGGCGGGCCCGGAATGGCTCTGGTGGGGTGGTGAGTGCGGACAGGGGGTCGCTGGCCGTAGAGCGGCCTGTGGCAGTGCGTGGCGGAGCCGGCTTGCTGAGGTGTTCGGGCCGTCGGGGCGCCGGGCGTTGGTCGGGGGCGCCGCCATGATCGTCGGGGTCAGGTGACGAGGACGATGCTGCGCAGCCGGGCGAGGGAGTTGTTGAACTGTTCGGCCCACGGCCAGCGCTTGGGGAGGTGCAAGGTGAGTTTGCGGGCGGAGCGGGTGATCCGTCCGGGGGTGCGGAGGTGGCGGCGGCGGAGGGTGTCGGTGGCGATGAGGGTTTCGCCCAGGCCGATGCGGCTGACCCAGCGGGCGAGGTTGTGGGCGATGACGTTGAGGGTGAGCCAGGCGGCGTTGGCTCCGAACCGGCCCGACGGCAGGTGGTTGAGCCCGACCCCGTATTTGAGGTCGCGGATGGCGTCTTCGACGACGGCGTGGCGGCGGTGGTCGGCTTCGAGCTCGAGCGTCGTCGCCTCGCGGTCGGTGATGAAGGCGTGGTAGGAGTAGTCGACGAGCAGGGCGAGCTGGCTTCCGGGAGTCGGTTTGACTCGACGCACGATCAACCGCACGAGCGGTGCCTTCTTGCCGAAGGGCCGATAGGTGGTCTCGGCGACGTCGGCGCCGTCGAGGAAGTACGGGATCGGCGTCCACGCCGTGTCGGCAATGGCGGCGATCGCTGTGTGCAGGGCCTTGTTCAACTTGACGGTGATCGAATACCGCACCCCGGCGCGGCGGCAGGCCTCGACCACCTTGTGGCTGTAGAACCCGGAGTCGGCGCGCAAGGTGAGCGGCCCGCTGGCGCCGGCGGCACGGACCCGGTTGACGGTCTCGGTGACGAACCCGGCGGCGCCGCGACCGGAGTTGGCGTTGCCGCCGCGCAGACGGGAATGCACGACGTCACCGCTGCCGGCGATCACCGCGTACAACGGGTGGTAGCCACGAACCTTGGTGTAGGTGAACTTCGCCCCACCCTGTTTCTTCAGCCCGTAGGTCTCATGTATCGACGAGTCGATGTCGATCGTCACCGCGGCGTCGCCGGGTCCGGCCCCGGCCTGCCAGGCCCGCGCCAACAGCTCGGCGGACACACGGTCGAGTTGGCGGGCGTGGCCCCACGTGAAGCTGCGCAGGAACGTGCCCACCGTCGAGGGGGCCAACACGGCATGGCCCAGCACCGCCCCGGTGGACCCGGCCCGCAAGGCGTCGCAGTCATCGATCGAGTCGCCCCCGGCGAGCGCCGAATGGATCACCGTCATCGCCTTGGCGCCAACGTTGGCTCGTCCCGCGGTGTCGCCCAAGTCGACGTGACGGTCGAACAGGTCGCGCAACCCGAGGTGCTGAGCCAAGGTGGCGGGCTGGATCAGCCCAGCGTCGGCGACCAACCGCTCGTCGTCGAAGGTGACCTCGATGCCGTCCAGGCTGTGCGATGATGACATCGAAAAGGTGTCCTCCGACTCGGGGTCCATAGCAGGTCTAGTAACAGCTATCTTCCCAGGTCAGGGCACCTTTTCCGCGGATAGTCGAGCCCTCTCAACGGGGCCTCCTCGGTGGATCAGGGATTACCCAGGTCAGCGTTTCGGGGCGTAGGTGTCGAGGCCGAAGAGGTCGTAGAGGCGTTGTTGGGTGGGGTCCATGTCGGTGAGGATCCGCCTGGCGCGTGGGCGCCCGTGTTCGCCTTGGTAGAGCAGGACGGTTTCTTGGATGCCGGCGAGGGTGTCGAGTAGTTGGCGCACGCTGAGGTGTGTTCCGTGCTGGTCGGCTTGGCGCACGAGCAGGCGGGCGACCGTGAGCGCGAGCACGCAGTAGAAGACGTGGACGCGGATCTTGTGGTCGGTCCAGTGGAACATCGGTGAGAACGAGACGACGTTGGGGTCCTTGAGTTGGCGGAAGTCGGCCTCGACGTTGGATTGGGAGCGGTAGTGAGCGACGAGTTGGGCGCGGCTCCAGTCGTCTCTGTCGCTGAAGAGGATGCGTTTGCCGAACAGTTCGGCTTCGAGGGCGGTTCGGGCTTTGGGTTTGGTGCGCCAGGTGAGGCGCAGCTCGGCTGGCTGGTCGCCGGTGAGGGTGGTGGAGATCACCCGTGACAGCCATCGCGGTGCGAGGATCTTGGCGATCTCGGCTTCGACGTTCTGTTTGGGTTTGCGGGTCTTGCCCCGAGCGAGACGGGCGGCGAGCTCGGTGAGCTGGCGGCGGGCTTTGGCGACGGTCTGGTTGAACCCGCGGGCCTGTTTGTCGTGGAGGTTCTGGGAGTGGGTGACGACGATGCGGCGTTCGTTGCCGAACACGGTCTTGCGGGTCTCGAAGGCCGACAGCCCGGCGAGGCGGTCGGGGTCGACGGCGCGGTAGCGGCGGTTGGGTACGGCGAGCAGGTCGGGGTGGTCAGACGGCGGGAGCGAGCCGACGAAGTGCAGCGGGCTGTCGGCGATCAGTGCTTGGTTGTGTTCGGAGTTCTGGCCGGCGTCATAGACCAAGGTGAGCTCGTCGGTCTGGCCCGCCACGGCACCAAAGCGCTCGACGAGCTCGGCGACGATGTCGGGGAACTGGGTGACGTCGGGGCGGTCGCCGGGATAGGCATGGGAGACGAGCGGGATGCCGCTGTCGGTGGAGACGACGAGGCCGAGGCCGACGATGCGCAAGTCGGTGCGCTTCTGCTTGGCGTGACCGCGCTGGGCGATCGGGGCACGATCGTTTCCCGAGTCGATGTAGGTGGCGAAGTTGGTCATGTCGAGCACGAGACCCGACAGGTCGATGGAGAACAGCTCGACCATGTGGGCGACGATGCGGCGCTCGATCTCGGCCAGCTGCTCGGCGCTGATGGCGTCCATTGCTTCCCAGAAGCGTCGGTGGTCGAGGGCCGGGGCGGGCAGGCGCACGAACCGGTCGCCAGCGGTGCGCTTCCACCAGTCGGAGAACTTTCGTTTGGAGCAGGGGTCGACGACCCGGTTCGCTGTCGCCAGTGCGAGGTAGGTGCCGACCGAGGCGTGGGCGTCGCTGCGGCGTGCGCCGACGACGTCGTCGATGATCTCGGCGACCTTCAGCCGCTCGAGTATCGACCACACCGCGGCGAGGTCGCCGAAGCCAAGGTGCCGGGTGCGGTCCGGCTCACCCGGTCCTGTCTCGGAGAGGCGAGCGGCGATCTCGTCGGCCGAGCCGAGGTAGCGCTGCGAGACGATGCGGGGCTTTCCCCCGACCCGGGCGGACTCGACGAGGTAGTAGTACGTCTTGGCGCCCTGCTTCTTCCCGATGATCGATGCCACGTTCTAGGTAATACACGATCGGGCACCGGATCGCGAGCCTCTGACCAGGACAAACGCGCTGGTCAGAGGCTTCTTTCGAAGAAAGTCGGCAGCACCCCCGACGTCAGCTCATCGCGATAGCCCGGAAACTCCCGCTAGTCCACCGGAGCGCGAGTCCTTCGACGAGTACCGGACGAGCCCGGCTGGCGGTGCTGCGCCAGGCGATCGAGGATGCATTCCCCGGCTCGACATGGGAGGCCGAGCTGCCGGAGGAGAAACGATGATCGCTCGCTCGGACCGCGACATGTTGTGCGGCGGTCAGATGCTGTAGCTTGTGTGCGTCGGCCTGCGGACGCGGGTACGGCAGACATACCCGGAGTCGCCGGAGGCGACGTCCAGAAAGAAGATTAGAGAATGCAAGAGTTTATGTTGCCTGCGCGGATCGCACGCAGGCTCCCCGATCCGGTGCTCGACAAGGAATGGGGCATCACCCGTCACATCCTCTACGTGCCGGTGCGCGCCGTTCCCGAGGGTATTCCCCTTGATCCGAACGCTCGGACGCCCAACCTGCGCAAGCGGATGTACCGGCAGGTGGAGGAGAGCTTGCTGGATAAGGGCGAGAACTGGCCCGGAACCTTCCACCTAAAGCACAAGGGCATCACGATGATCGCCCACTCGGTAGATGCGGCCGGCGAAGACAACTACACCGTGTCCATCAAGGAGGGGGAGGGCATCGTCGACGGTGGCCACTCCTATCAGCTCATCCTCAACCACAAGGATGACGATGAGCTGCCCGAGGAGCAGGTGGTCAAGTTCGAGATCCTCTGTGGCGTTCCGAACGACTGGATTGCCGACATCGCGGGTGGCCTCAACACGTCGATCCAGGTGCAGCCGAAGAGCCTGGACAACCTCGCCGGCAAGTTCAACTGGCTGAAGGAGGATCTCAGCGAGGAGCCGTATGCCGACCGGATCGCGTGGCGAGAGAACGACGAAGGCGTCTACGACGTCCTGTATCTCCTGTCCCTACTAACGTGCTTCAACATCTTCGCCTACCCCAACGACGGAGATGGCCAACCGGTGGTGGCTTACGAGAAAAAGACGGAGGTGCTGAAGCAGTTCGAGCGGAACCCCGATCAGTACAAGCGTCTCCGACCGATTGTGAAGAGCATCTTCGAGCTCCACGACCGAATCGGCTACGAGTCGAAGGACATCTACAACGCCGCCACGAAGGGGAAGTTTGGGCGTTGGTCCTTTGTCGAGATGAAGAAGCCGGGGCCGTACGTGTTCACCGGTCTCCCGTCCGAGCACCAGTTGATGACGGGCGCCCTGTTCCCGTTGCTCGGGGCAATGCGTTGGATGGTCGTCGAGGACCCGGCCACTGGTGAAGCCATGTGGCAGGACGGGTTCCCGAGCGTTCTCGAGCTGTGGCGCGACGTGGCGCCCGAACTCCTGATCCAGACGGGCCAGGCGAGCCAGGAGCTGGGCCGTAATCCTCACACTCTCGGACGCTCGCGGAATCACTGGAGCAGTCTCCATTCGAAGGTGGGTCTCCGCTACTTGCAGAAGAGGGCCGCCCTAGCGACGGAATGACCTGGCGGGCGGGGCGTCGAGGCCGCCTCGACGCCCCTCCTCGTCATTATCCTGAGCACCGACGAGGTTCCCGTTGCCGATGATGCCGTGGGAGGCAACGAAATTGCCTTTGGGCGCCGCGGGCAGCTCCATCGCGGCAATCGCCAGATCGCCGTAGCGTCGATCAAGCCGTAATTGCCTCCTCGTCAGGTCAGGTCAGGCGAGTGGGAGTCATGCCTATGGTTCCGCTTTGCGTCTGACCCGAGTTTGGCGGGTCGAGGGACGCGGACCGGACGCGCGCACTGTGAGCAGGGCAAATGCGAGGTGATCGCCACTTCGCGTACGAAATGTAGGGGCGACACAATCCACCACTTGGTCGCCAGAAACCCGCATACTCATTGGAATGGGTGCGGCTCCTTTGTAGGGACCTCTGAGCAGGCCCTTCTCCGCTGTTGAGGTGTTGAGCCGCCCGTAGCGGGCGGGGATCGTTGGGGGTATCCGCGATCGAGGCGTTCTGGTCCTCCATTCTGTTACGTGCTCACTAACAGAATGGAGGTGTCATGATGATCGTGTTGGCTCGACGTGACCGTCCCCGGGTGTTGCCTGGCTCGCTGATCACGCTACGGCGTAAGTGCGGCAAGCCCAGCTGCCGTTGTGCGACCGGGTCGCCGCATGAGACGCCGGCGTTGTCCTACAGCGTGGGTGGGCGGACGAAGATGCTCACCCTCAGCGCCGAGGAGGTTCCGGCGGTTGCCGCCGCGGTGGCCCGCTACCGCAAGGCGGTAACCGCGCTGGAAGTCGAGGCGCGCGCCGAGCTTGACGCCCTGGTGGCCCAAGTCGAGGCCCGCCGAGAGGGCCGCCGGCGATGAGCACCAGCGACGGTGCGGGCGAAGACGGCTATGGCGCCTCCCGTGCGGTGTTCGAGGCGGTGGTGGCGTTCCTCGACGGCGAGGAGGCGGCGGTCATGGAACACGCCGAGCTGGAGGACCAGCTGGCCGAGCGGAGCCGGCAGCTGTTCTGCCGCCTGTTCCAGGACCACCTGGACCGTCGGGCCCAGCGAGAGCAGCGGCTGGAAGCGGTGGCCGACATCGACGGGGTCGGCCGGCCCAACGTGGAGGCCGGCCACCGCCGTGGGCTGGCCACGGTGTTCGGCGAGGTTGACGTGGAGCGCCTCGCGTACCGGTGCCGGGGCCGACCCAACCTGCATCCCGCCGACGCAGCGTTGAACCTGCCCGTGGAGAAGCACTCCCACGGCCTTCGCCGCCACGCGGCGGTCGAGGCGTCGCGAGGATCCTTCGGTGACGCGGCCGATGCCATCGAGCGGGCCACCGGCCAGCGCGTCGCCAAACGCCAGCTCGAAGAGCTGGTGCGGCGGGCCGCCGTTGACACCGACGCCTTCTACCCGCAGATCGACCGGCAACCCGCCGACGACGGCGACGTGCTGGTGATCTCGGTGGACGGCAAAGGCATCGTCATGCGGCCCGACTCACTGCGCCCCGCCACCCGGCACGCCGCCGCGCGGGCCACCACCAAGCTCAAGACCCGCCTGTCCAAAGGCGAACAACCGAACCGCAAACGGCTCGCCACCGTCGGCGCGGTCTACGACATCGCCCCGGTGCCCCGCCAGCCCACCGACGTGTTGACCTCCAACAGCGGTAACGACCCACCACCGGCACCCAAGGCCGAGGCCAAGTGGGTGATCGCCAGCATCGTCGACAACGCCGCCCACGTCGTCAGCGCCATCTTCGACGAGGGCGAACGGCGAGATCACGACCACCAGCGCCGCTGGGTCGCCCTGGTGGACGGCAACTCCCACCAGATCGACTGCATCCACGCTGAGGCCACCCGCCGCAACATCGACGTGGCCGTCGTGGTCGATTTCATCCACGTGCTCGAGTACGTGTGGGGCGCGGCGTGGTGCTTCTTCTGCGAGGGCGACCCCGCCGCCGAGGACTGGGTCCACCACCGGGCCCTGGCCGTGCTACACGGCAACGCCACCGATGTCGCCGCCGGCATCCGCCGGCGGGCGACCGCCGCTCGGCTCACCAAGACCAAACGCCACAAGGCCGACCTTTGCGCCAACTACCTCATCAACAAGACCCCCCACCTCAACTACCCGACCGCGCTGGAGTCCGGTTGGCCCATCGCCACCGGCGTGATCGAAGGAGCCTGCCGGCACCTCGTCAAAGACCGCATGGACATCACCGGCGCACGCTGGGGACTCGACGGTGCCGAGGCCGTACTCAAACTACGAGCGGTGCGGACCAACGGAGACTTCGACGCCTACTGGCGGTTCCACCTCAACCAGGAACGGCACCGCGTCCACGACACCCGCTACCTCAGCAGCACCATCCCCCGGGCCGCATGACAAGTCCCTCCACGAGAGCCGCACCCCATTGGAATGACGCGGCGACGCGCCTGGTCGATAGCGGTACGACACATGCCGCCGGCGAGCTCGATGTCGCGCGCATCGGCCACGCAACCGTTCCCGTGGATCACCAGCATCTGCACGGAAGCCGGCACGGCGACCGCGTAACGCCCGCGGTCGCACCCAATCGCCGCGACGGGACCGATGTAGTGGAAACACGCGCACGCGCATGCCCTTCTACCAGGCGCTTTCCGACGTACCCGCCAAAGTCGGGTCTGACTTCGCGCGACAGGGTCCGCGTTCGGGGATCATCGGGGCAGCGATGAAGCTTGTTCGTTCGCTTCCCTGTCTACGTTCGGAGTAGCACTGAAGCTGGCGTCACACAACGGGTGGCATGGCGATCAAGCGCTGGGAGGTCATGGCCCGAGGGGTATGAGAATCCCCACAGCCCGGGGCGGTGAGACTCTGCTCGCGAGTACGGCTTCGCGCACAGGCGATGCAACTCAGGTGCCGGTGCCCAAGCTTCGGTGCTAGAGGGTGCCGCCAGCGACACCCCGTCCGCTGTGATCGTGCCCGGCGGCGGTCGTTGCGAGGCACCGCACCGCGCCACCGAACGTCATCCAGCTCGCCGATAGCACGCGCACGGACCGGCGCGTCCTTGCGCCGGCACCCCGAACGCTTTGCCCACATCGGTCCTCACGCGTACGCGCGGACGAGAGTGATCCGTGCCACCTCGATCGTGTATGGGGCTGAGGTTCACCGTGGCCAATGCGGCAATGGACACGGTGACGTTTCTCGACGCGCTCGGGGTCGGGTCGTTCGTGACGGCAGGCTGGTCTGGTGGGAGTTCGCACGCGCTGGCTTGTGCGGCGCTGCTACCCGACCGTTGCCGAGCGACGGCGAGCATCGCCGGGTTTAGGCCCATCGACGCGGGCGTCGAGGACTGGTCCGGTACCAAGACCGACCTCGCCCGGTGAGGCCTCGATGAGGAGTTCGCTGCGGCCCTGGATGCCGACCGCGCCGTCGCGGTCGCGGCGCGGGCGGTTGACCTGCCCGCCATGTTCGGTTCCGAGCCGGATCAGGCGGTGCTCACCGGCGACTACGACGAGTGGCTGGCCTCGGTCCTGCGGAGCGGATACGCCGGCGGCGTCAGCGGGGCCGGCGACGACTGGAGGGCCTTCGCCAGCGACTGGGGGTTTGAGTTGCGCGATGCGCAGCACGTCGCCATCTGGCACGGCGACCGCGACGACGTCGTCGATCCGGCCTGCGCCAAATGGCTCGCCGCACAGATCCCGCACGCACTGCTGCGGATCCTGCCGGACCAAGGGCATGTCTCGATCGGTCTCGAACTGCCGGCCGTCATCGACGACCTGCTCATCCGCGCCGGGTGGACCGAGGATCGTTGGGCATAACGATCGGCGGCGGTGTCGCGGCATCACCATGGTTCGGGTGCAGTAGGCGGCCGAGCCGAACACGCAAGCGTCGCTGTCCCCGTCGCCGGCAGGGCGGTACGTCACTTCGGTCCAGGTGATTGGGCCTCCTCCTGACGCGTCCGTGTTGCGAGAGCCGGCACATTCAGTGAGTTGACCACCAGCTTGTCGCACCGCCACTTGGCCTGCGCGGGTGGCGGCGACGGGGCCGACGTTGGCAACCACTGGTCGCTGACGGATGCGTGCATCAGCTGCGGTCGACGACGACACGGCCGCCTTGGATCACGTGGCTGAGCGATACCGTCGTGTCGGCGAATCGGGCGAAGTCCTCGAGGGGATCGATGCGCGAGATGACGAGATCGCCGAACGCGCCGCGAGTGATGGTGCCGATGCGGCCGTCGAGGCGGCACAGGCGCGGGTTGACGACCCACATCGACCGCAGGACGTCGGGGGCCGGTTGTACCTCGGCTTGGATCGTCAGCTCGCGTGCCTGCATCACCTGGCTCTCCCCTATGAGGTCGGTGCCGTAGCCCATCTCCACACCGGTCGCCACCGCGTGCTCGATCGAGGCCAGCCCGGCGTCGTAGACGACGGTGTTCTTTTCCAGGTTGCGGCGTGGCAGTCCGAGCCGGGCGCCGAGCTCCTGCATCGCGTGGTACGTGACGAGCGTCGGCACGAGCACGGCGTCGGCATCGGCGATCCGCCGCGCCGTGTCGGCGTCGAGCAGGTTGCCGTGCTCGATCGAGGCGACGCCGTGGTCGACCGCCATCTGGATCGACTCCGGCGAGTAGGCGTGCGCGGCGACGTAGGTGCCACGGTGGCGGGCCTCGGTGACGGCGGCGGCGATCTCCTCGGGCGTGTACTGCACGCTCTCCAACGGATCCACGGCGACGCGACCCCACCCGACACGTGCATCTTGAGGAACTCGCTGCCATCGCGCAGCAGGTGGCGGGCCGCCTTCCGCACGGAGTCGGGGCCATCGGCGACAATCGAGAAGGCCTCGACACCGAGCGCGCACCCGCAGTCCGGCACGTCACGCTCACCGCCGACCGCGTCGCCGTGTCCGCCGGTCTGGGTGAGCATCCGGCCGGCCCGCACGACCCGCGGCCCGGGAGTCTTCCCCGACGCGATCGCCCGCATCAGCCCGTTGATCTCACCGCCGAGGTCGCGCACCGTGGTGAAGCCCCGCTCGACGGTCGCCGCGGCGAGCTTGGCCATGACGATGCCGAACTCGACCTCGCTCCACGCGGCCAGACCGTGGAAGTCGAACGTGGCCAGGCGGAAGTGGACGTGGGCGTCGATCAACTCCGGCAGCAGGAAGCCGTCACCGGCATCGATCACCACGTCGCCGGACGGCGCCGGACCGTCGTCGACCGCGACGATCACCCCATCCTCGACGACCACGAAGTCCGGCTCGGTGAACCGCATCTCCGACGTGTCCAACACCGGCCCCGACCGGATCACCGTCCTCACCGCACAGAACGTACGCCCCGGCCGAAGGACGCTGGACCTGTTGCCGGGCCGCGCATCACCACTTCGAGCCGTCAGCACCCGCGCCGACGTGGCACCCGACGGGCCCGGTGACGCGGAACGGGCCCGACTGGTGAGTCCTTCCGGGCCCGTTCCGGTTTCGACTGCCAGACGAGGGAGCTTCGGGCAGCCGGACTCGAGCGCAGGCTACGTGAGCGACCGCCATGAATGGTGGACCGCCCGAGTGCGTCCACATGCCCGGACCGGGGCCCCGGGGTGCTCGGCACCGCGCGGGCCTCGGTCGCTCCTCGGCCCGCCGCGGAACCGACCAACGTCGGCAGCCGCTGCGGTGTAGACGGTACGCTCGCCCCAAGGATCGTGGTAGCACTCAACTGGGGGGACACAGAGGCCCGAGTCGTCAGCACCGAATCACGCGACCGAACCACGACTCACACGCGCTTCGAAGGCATACATATCGGCATGGACGCACGTTGCGGGTGAGACGGCCCAGGTGTTGGGAGGGGGTGACCGGTCCGTCCGAACGACCTCCGGGATGATGCGGGCTCGGGTGGTGTGACCGTGTTCAGGATCTGTTGCGGCCGTATCGGTCGTGGCTGGACACCCAGTCGCCAGCGATGATCGCGCTCGACAGCGACGTCTCGCCCGCCAGCACGACGGCAGCGCAAATCTCGGCGAATTTCTTCACCTGGCCCTTGCCGTAGCATCCGAGCACCTCGAGGCACTCGCGCTGGGTGGCCAGGCCGGTCCCGCCGCCATAGGTGGCCACGATGAGCGCCGGGAGCGTGATCGACCAGTAGTAGTCGCCGTTGGGGAGCAGCTGGGTGTACACGACGCCGGCGTGCGACTCCGACACATTGGCGGCATCTTGGCCGGTGGCGATGTAGATCGCAGTGAGGCCGTTCGCCGCGTGCGCCCCGTTGTTCGCCGCCCCGACGAGGAACGCCCCAGCGTTGGAGATCTGGCGAGCCCAGAACAGCGTCTCGCTGTCGACACCCATCAGGCTCTTCAGCAGGTTCTTCTTGACGACGGCCTCGGCGACCACCCGGCGTCCGCGTGTGGCAATCATGTTGATCTGGGAGTGCTTCTTGTCTGTGTCGACGTTGCCGGACAGGATGAAGTCGGGGTTTCCGGGGTACTGCTCCTTGATCCACTCGCAAGCGGCGAGCGTCGCCTTGCCGCACATGTTCTGTCCGGCGGCGTCGCCGGTCGTGTAGTTGAAGCGCAGGTAGCGCAGCGGGCCGACGCCGTAGTGGCGGATCTCGTGCAGTTTGCCCACGCTCGTCGTCGCCTCGGCCCGGGCGCGGATGTCATCGAGATGGTCGCGCACCCACTCGCCGAAATGGCGTGCCTCCAGTGCTCCGTCGAACACGAAGACGGGGGACCGTTGCATCGACTCATCCAGCACCGTTGTGCGTACCCCGCCGCTCTCAGTGAGCAAGCGCATCCCTCGGTTGTAGCTGGCCACGAGCGTGCCCTCCGTCGTCGCCAACGGGATGAAGAACTCGCCCTGAGCGTGCTCGCCGTTGATGAGCAGCGGGCCGGCCAGCCCGATCGGGACCTGAGCGACACCCATGAAGTTCTCGATGTTGCCGGCGAGGGTGGCTGGCTCCACCGAGTAGTGGCCGACATGACGCAGGGTCACGCCCGAACGTTCCTCCACGAATGCCCGCCGCGCGCCGGCAAGCTCCTCGGTGTAGTCGCCCCCGGGATCGCGAGGCACGCGGACATCTGCGCGTCGGTCGGTGTTGTCGGTCATGTCGTCCCCCAACGGTTCGCCGAAGACAACGCTCGGCAGTCTCCTGTCCCGGCGCAGCAGTATAGGTACGACCATTACAGCAGGCGACTTGACACTCACGACCGTCGCCGACGGTTCGGGGTCAGGATCGCAAGGTCGTGCCCCTGGCGACCGCCTCCCGAGGCTCACAGCACCGGACATTTCCAGCTCGAGCGGGCTCGAACAACGGGACGAACCACCGGGCGAACCGGCGGACGGGATCGCCGGCTCGACGGCGCCTCCAATCGGTGCCGCACCAACGCAGAGCCCTCTCGTTCTCGTGAGCGCTGCATACTCGGCCGGTAGGTGCGCACTTCTCCAAGCTGCTGGCCGAGGCGCCGACCGGATCCGGCAGCTCGCCGCGTCGGGAGTGAACGCACCGAACGGCAGCGCCGAACGACGGCACCGAATGTCTTCGCAGAAGCCGGAGGCCGCACAGATCGGCATCGATGCGCTGTTCGACGGTCGTCCGACGCGGCAGCGGGCTTCGGAGGGCTGACCGACCGTGTGTCCGGCGGCGAAGCGGCGCCGTCGAGGCAGGGTTGTCGAATGACGGCGCGCTACGTGCCGTGCTACGACCGGCCGTTCGCTTCGTCGTATTGTCGCTCGACGTCGCCGGAGATGCGACCTCGCGCCGGTACCGAGATCCCGTTCTCGGTGGCCCACGCCCGGATCCGCTTCGGATCGCGCGTCGTCTTCGCGGAGAGCGACGACGACGTCGTCTTCGGCCGGCGGCGACTCGATCGCCCATCCGCCGAGACCGGGCGGCTCACATTCCAATACTTGTCGAGCGCCTTGGACAGGGCGGCCAGATTCCTCTTCGACAGATCGAGTTCGCGCCAGTCGCCGTTCCATCCGATCCGGACAGTCTCGACACCCTCGGATCCGTCAAGGTCATCGACCAACACTTCGACGGTTGCCTTCGCCATCGCGATTCCTTTCGATTCAACGCGACGCTACCGGGACACGATCCAGTCACCGCGGCAACCGGAACAGCGACGACCTCCCTCACCCGCCGGCGCCGCCCTGTGCTATCGTGCGCCGCCACAGCACCGCGAACGCCTCGCCTGTCGCCGGTGCCGATGCGAAGCCATTGCGAACCGCGTGACCGAATGACGCCGACTCAGCGGTCAACGACGCGCAAGATCGGCGTCTCGACCGCCGCCCGGCGGCCGACAGATGCGCAAGCGTTGGGGAGTCGTGGTGACTGCTCGCCCAAGCGCACTCGAGACTTGGCGGCCGCTCCGGTGATTCGTGAGCCGGCGATGACTTTGGATCCCGCACGTCGTCGACCTGACGACGGGCGAGAACTCAGGAGGAGCATCGATGACGGCCACCGTGGTGCGTTACCAAACCCGGCCGGAAGCGTCCGACGAGAACCAGCGACTGATCGAGGCCGTGTTCGCCGACCTCGACGCCCTCAAGCCACAGGGCTTCACGTACAACGTGCTCCGACTTGACGACGGCATGTCGGTTCATCCACGTCATGATCGAACACGACGACGTCGAGCACCCCGACTCGCTGCAGGACGTACCGGCCTTCCAGGCGTTCGTCGCCGACATCGCCCAGCGCTGCGAACAGGCGCCCGTCGCCGCGGGCGCTCGCTTGGTCGGCGGATACCGCTGAGCCGACGCCCCCCCCCCCCCCCCGGGAACAACGCGTCGGGCCACGGCCCTGCCATCCGCCAACGTCACCGAGGGTTCTCGTTCCGCTGCGGCCATCGTGCGGCCGGGCTCGCGCAGAACCGTTCGTACCTCCAATCACCACGCTCGTGAACGAGGGTGATCGACGCGGACACGCCGGGAACCGACACCGAACGACGGCACCCGAATGACGCCGCTCAGCTCGACCTCGATCCATCGCGCCGATCGGCATACATGTGGAGTGTGGAGCCGTCAACCGGTGCGATTGCCTCTATCGAGGCTGGTCCGGGCCGGAGGCCCGGACTCGGGGCGCGACGAGTCCGGCGTCGGACGCGTGTGCCGACGCCGCGGCGCGGTCATTCTTCTTGTTGGTCGGGTTGAGCCGGGGTCAAGGCCGGCCGTAGGCCGCCCGGAGGGCTTGGCCTTGACGCCGGCGATGGTGATGCCCCGAGATCGGGACAATGGTCTCGGCCCCGCCCCTGGGGCGGGGCCTGCTTGCCCTTCCCCTACTGTCCGCGCTTGGCGTGGTCGTCGGTGCGGTGTGGGTGGGCACGGTGAACCTGGCTTCGGTCCTCGTGCGAGCGAGGGGCGGGCAGCCCGGATGTCGGGTGCCTGGGCATACCTTCGTCACGCCCGACAATGCGGGGTGAGCATGAAGCCGTACGGTCACGACCACGACCAGCTCACTCATTTGCGTCGACCACACCTGGTGATGGGTCATGCCGTTCCCGAGCTGCGTCGTGGCCGTGCCCGACATCACGCCGCGTCAGTGGCGAGGCAACGGATCTCACCGTCGCGCAGGCCGTAGTAGACGAGCGTGAGGAGATGACGGGCCGCGGCGACCCGTCCGATGTTGCGGCCCCGGCGGGCGCCGACACGTGCTTTGACCGAGGCGATCCGCGGGTCGCGGACCGCCCCGGAGACGGCCTCGACCGCGGCCCAGCGCAGCAGCCGGGAGCCTTGCTTGGTGATGTGTCCACGATGGGTGTGGGCGTCGGACTCGCGCAGCCGAGGGGTCAGCCCGGCCCACGAGCACAACCGGCGCGGGTTGTCGAACCGGCCGACGTCGCCGATCTCGGGCGACGAACACCGCCGCCAACACCGGGCCGACGCCACGCAACGCCTGCACCGCCTCGTAGCCGGGATGACCCTTCAGCCGACGGTGGATGGCCACGTCGCACTGGGTGATCTCGCGGTCATAGAGCTCGATCAGGTCACGCAGCGACTCGATCCGATCGACGTAGACGTCGCCCAGCTGCAGCCCGTCCAGCCACTGCTGGCCGCCACCGCGCCAGATGTCGTCGAGCTGCGGGATCACCCCCTCCTTGCCGAGGGTCTGATGGACCTGCTGCTTCAACCCGGACCGCAGCCGACCCAACTTGGCCCGATAGCGGACGATCTCACGCAACTGGCGCACCTCGGGCGGTGCCACCCACGCCTCCGGGAGACGACCCAGACGCAGCAGGTCGGCGAGCAGCGTGGCATCGCGGATGTCGTTCTTGACCCGCCGGTTCTCGTAGCCGGCGATCCCCAACGGATGGGCCAGATGCAACCGGGCCCCGCACTCGGCGATCACGTCGGCCGCCCAATACCAGCCCCAGCACGCCTCCATCGCCACCTCCGCCTCCGGTCCGCCGGCGGCGACGATCTCAGCAGCCAGGTTGGCTGGCGTGTTGTCGATCCGACTCCACGACACCCGCTCGCCATCCTCGTTCAAAACGACGACAACCGACCGGCGCCGGTGCAGATCGATCCCTACGTACGATCCCATGTGAGCCTCCTCGCTCGAGGGTTGGTGTTAAGCAACCTCAAGCTTCATCCGGAGTAGAGGACCGAACCAACAGCGGGGAGGCTCAACCCTCCGACCAACTCCACATGGCATCATTACCGGCGCGGTCGGTCCGGCGCTCTGCGTCGGGGGCCCGAGGGGCCTCCGGTGGCGGAAGCCCGCGGTAGCCGCCGACCGCTGGCCGTCGTCCGTGGCAACGCAGCCCGCGACGCGCCATCACCGGCGACATGCGCGGTTCGCTCGCGCGGCAGTGCTCGCGACCGCGAGCATGAGCTTACGGGGCTCTTCGCGTTGCAGTGGGGAGAAGAGCCTGGAGGGGGATGGAATCGCCGGCGCCTTCCTCGGTCCTTCGCCGCCTTCAAGAGCCATCCGCCCTGCTCACGAGGATGGCGGAGCCGTAGGCGGGTGTTCACTGGCACGGCGAGGCGTATGCCGCGAAGCGGCCGTCCCCACTCAAAGGCGAAGAGCCGCTTACGGCGATTCGATGACGCGCTACTGAGTCGTGTGTCGCGATATCGGGCGCGCCTTCTCGGACAGGTGACCCGCCTGTCGCCCACAAGAATTGGACTGCTCTCCCCGGGTAGCTCCCGCTGGAGTGGTACCGGACTCAGCTGCCGACGCATCGAATCGAGGAGGGTCCGACTGCGACCGGAACTTGGCGTCTACGCCAGTCGCAGGATCGAACCGGCGAATCGACCGCGTGTCGTCTGACGGACCTCGACGTACTGCTCCACCCCGTTCCTGCGATCATCGAGAGCGAGCAGGCCCTTCGGTTCCTTTGTGGTCTTCATCAAGTTGACGTAGCAGCCATAGTCGATCTGGAGCACGGCCCGGTCCTCATGCGGATCCGTTGCATCGTGGCGAGCCGCCATACTTCAAGTCATCCTTGGACGCGTCTCCCCGTCGGCGGTGACCCTTGACCGGACGGTTACAGCTCGCCCGCCAATCTGGCCGGTGTTAATCGCGGTCACCGTCCTCGCATTCGCGGGTTGCCGAAGCTCCACCAGCCAGCCAAGCTCCAGCCTCGGGAGGTCCAGCCTCGGGGCCGCCACCGCGGCAACGCCGACGACAACCGTCCAGCGTTTGATCTACGCCGCCCAGGACGACGGGACAGTAGACGTCTACGACATCGACGCCGGGCATCGGCTGGTGCATACCATCCCTGTGTTCGCGTGCTGCGCCGATGTCCGCGGCGCCGCGGCGGCGGCGTCGACCCACCGCTTCTACGTGATGTACAACCGTGACAACGAGGGCCACGTCGCCAGCATCGACGTGCCGTCCGGACAAGTAGTGTGGGACAAGGTTCTGCATACGCCCGGAGTCGACCGGGGCAACGTCACCCCGGACGGCACGACGTTGTACCTCCCGACTTGGGAAAGCGACCCGTCGTCGCCGTACCTGTTGGCGGTCGACGCGCTCACAGGCACCGTGCAGGCCCGCATCCCCCTGCCGCCCCGCAGCCACGACACGGTCGTGAGCTTGGACGGCAGCCGCGTGTTCATGGAGACCAAGTCGCCCACGGCCACGATGCATGTGGCGAGCACGGCGACCAACACGGTCGTGGCCACGGTTTCGGGTTACTGCTGCGGCGGGGTGCTTGGGCCGTTCTCGGTGAACGGCCGCGGCACGCTGATGGTCAACGAGGTCGTCGGGTTCAACGGATTCCAGCTCGCCGACCTCACGACCGGTCAGGTCATCGCTTCAGTCCCCATCACGGGCAGCTCAGCGAGCCCTGGCCACGGAATCGCGTTCACGCCCGACGAGCGCCAGGTGTGGGTCGACGATGGCGGGAGTCCGTACGTCCACGTGTTCGATATGACTGCGATGCCGCCGCGCCAGGATGCCCTCGTGCGAGTGAGCAACCCCAGTCCACACTGGGTGACCTTCGGCATCGACGGGCGGTTCGCCTACGTCGCAGGCCGCAAGGGGGCGGGCGATCCGACCGATGTCATCGACGCCCGCACGTATCAACGCGTGGGCGACCTGTCAGCGTCGGAGGATCTGCTCGAGGTCGACATCGGCGCGACGGGCGTGGTGGCCGTCGGCAACCAGTTTGGCGTCGGCCGCCAAACTTCTCCCTGAACTGGAGCCCCCGCCCGCTCGATGGGGCTTCCACCCCAGTGGTGCGAACGAGGGCGTTCGTAGCGGGCAGTCGTTGCGACTGATGCTTGCCAACGCGAGCACCCTGGAGCGGAGTCGGGGAGACACCGAACGACGCGCCCTAACGACGCCCTTGACGCCGACTACGACGCGCCCTAACGGCATGTCGTTCCTTCGGAGTCTCCCGTCGAGCCAGGCTCGGATGCCGACTACCGTCTGTGCTGGAGTCCTGCTCACAGGTCGAGCTCGCCTCGAGCGAGAACGAGTTCGCTCGTTGGCAGCGCCCGGTAGAAGGGAGAACGATGGTCGCGTTCAATGAGGTGGTGGAGAAGATCACCGACGCTGTGCGTCATGTGGAAGCTGACTCCGGCGCCTCCCCCGTGCTGGTGGCTGTCGTCGGGGAGTTCCAAGCAAAGCTCGCGAAGGCGACGAAGTCTGCGGCCGGTGGCCTCCCCGATCGTGACTCGGTGGTGGAGCTGGAGCAGGCCGGTGACAGCGCGAAGGTGGCCGCCGAGGCCGATGCCGGATTGTCGGGCGATGCCCGGGAGTCGGTGCTCGCCGCTCATTTGGCGATCTGCAAGATGAAGGCTGGCGCCTGACGGCACGACGCGACTGGTGGACTGAAGAACGCCATCGCCGGCACTGAGCCGTTGGCGACGCGCCATCAGACGTCGTTCGTCGACCGGTGAGGTCGCGCGCCCGAACGCGCCAACAGAACACCGGTCACCACCCGACCGCAGCGCGCACCGATCGGCATGTCGTTGCTCGAACGAACGGCCGGTCGCGACTGAAGTAGGCCGCCGACCCGAAGGCAGTAGTCTTGCTGCACCCAGCTGGTGAGCCCGAACGCTCACGTCGCGCTCGATGAGCTCGGCGCTGTGGTCGTCGGGCGGCCGACGCGCTGGAACGGATGACCGAGGATGATGGCTACGCGGGCCGGTGTGAGCGATGCGGCTTCGGCCAGCGCGCCGATCGACGAGCCGTCGGCGAACGCTCGACGGATGGCGGCGTCGCGACGGTGCAGCGCAGCAGCGACCGCGGCACCGGCGCGCCGCGACGTCACGGCCGGCAGTCGACACGTCGTCGAGACCCATCGGATCGAACGCTAGTAGCCGATGCACCGAAATAAAATCGCGGTTGTATTCTGGAGGGCTGGAGCCGTTGGTTGGAGTGACTTCAAGCGATCCTTGTGACCGAGGCGTGAGCCGATGCCCCTGTAATGGGGTGTGAGCGGTTGTTCCGTTGCTGCCTGCCCGCCGGGCGTCCGCTGACTGTGGGGTTGGGCGGTGGCCACGCCGAGCAGCGGTCAGGGAGGTCATGATGGGTCGACGCACAGCGGGGATGTGCCGGCGCATCGTGCGGCGGGCCGCCCCCGACGTCGTCAGGTTCCCGATGAGCAACTATCCCTATTCGCCGCCGAAGTTGCCGGGACGCCAGACGCTGGCGGACATGGTGATGTTCTACGCGTCGGCGGAGGTGCGCGACCGGATCCGGTCGATGTGGCCGGAGGACGCGGAGTTGCTGAGCGACCTGGTGGAGCAGGTGATCGACCTGGCGGCGACGTGGCGTCCGTCGACGGAGTGGCACATGTTGTCGGTGGTGCGGGCGGGCCGGACCGTGGAGTGGATGGTGTGGCAGGTGGCGACGTCGGCGGACGACGAGCTGGGGCCGATGTACCGGGAGGATCCGGTGATCCCGTTCGCGATCGACCTCGACACGCTGCCCCGCTACCCGCTGCTGCCAACCCTGCTGGTGCACCCCGACGACATCGACTGACCTCGCGGGCACTGCAACCGGTCGGCGACCGGGCACGCGCGGCGACAAGCGCCGCCCGACTGGCGGCCGAGCTGTCCGCCGATCGCCCGTTGACGGCGGCGGAGGTTCGCACGCTGCGGGCGTGGACGAGCCTCGCCCAGTGGGTGGGCAGCGAACGCGGCGTGCGGGCGATCGACCGGGTCGAACAGTTCTGGCCCGGTTACAGCCAGGTCGCCGCCAGCTCGATCCTGAACGCCTACTACACCGACACCGACGTCGTGGTGACGGTGTGGGACTGGCTGCAACGACACGGTGTCACCTCCGGGGTCGGGTTCGAGCCGGGCTGCGGCCGTGGCGACTGGATCGCCGCCGCCCCCGAGGCCGTCCGTTTCGACGCGGTCGACATCGACCCGATCTCCGTGCGCGTCGCCGCCGCGCTGACCGGGGCGAACGTCGCCGAGTGCCGCATCGAGGAGTGGCACCTCGGACGCAGCTACGAGGCCCAAGCGAACGGCGGCTACGACGTCGTCGTCGGCAACGTCCCGTTCTCGTCGCATCGTCCCGGCGTCGGCAATCCGCATCGGGACAACCTGCACAACCTGGCGATCGCCCGGTCGGTGGCGATGATGCGCCCTGGCGGCGTGGCCACGGTGTTGACGTCGCGGTTCTCGCTGGACTCCACCGACACGGGGTGGCGTCAACGGCTCGCCGCCGAGGTCGACTTGATCGCCGCGTACCGGTTGCCCTCAGGCACGCACCGCGAGGCCGGCACCGACGTCGTCACCGATCTGCTGATCCTGCGCCGCCCGCTGCCCGGCGAGGCGCGCCCCGACCCGGATTGGCTGGGCGTCGAGCGGCTCGTGTTGGACGCCGACACCGCGTCGACCGTCAACCGGTATTGGGCCGACCACCCCGGCCATGTCCTGGGCCGCATCGAAGCGGGTGGGGCGTACCGGCGGGAGAACTTCACCGTGGTCGCCGAGCGGCCGGCGCACGAGGCGCTCGCCGACGCCCTCACCGGAGTGGAGCTGGCCTGGACACCGACCGGGACGGCACCCGCCGTCGACGACCCCGCCCCGGCGACGGTGCGCACGTCGCACGGTCGTGGGCTGCCGGCCGGGTCGATCGTGATCGACCCGACGTCGATGACCGGGTTCTCCCGGGACGGCCGGCCGCATCCGTGCGCCGTCACGAACCGCAACCAGCTGCAGCTGCTGGTGACGCTGCGTGACCGGGTCCTCGACTATCTCGACGCCCCGACCGACGCCGGACGCTCGGAGCTGGCCGACCTCTACGCCACCTACCGCAACGTCTACAACCCGCTCAACGCCTACGACCTCGTCGAGGTCAAATCAGTCGGGTGCGGCTCTCGTGGAGGGTTTGTTCAGATTCGGCTGATCATGGCCGGGAGCTGCGAATTTGGATCCGACAAGGCTGTGGGGTGTCGGAGCCCGAGGGGTCGCTGAGGCGAGTATCGCGGCCGAGGGTGAGCTATGTGTCGACGTGCTGAGGTGGCATTGGCGGCGTTGAGTCGGAGGCGGCGGCTCGTGGGCTTGGCCCCTCGGCGGTTTCGAGGGCCTGCAGCGAGACGATCTCGAGCTTGGCGACGAGGTCCTTGAGGCGTCTGGCGTTGTCGAACCATGGCTGGTAGCGCCCGAGCTGCTCTTTGCTCAGGAACCTGGTGACGGTCTTGCCCCCGACCGTGCGGGTCCACTGGATGTAGGGGCCGTGCAGGACGGGCGGGTCGGCCTTGCACGCGCATCTGGGCTTGCCGCAGCGCATATGACGGACGATGACTGATCCGGGGAGCAGCCCGTCGATCTCGGCGAGGGCATCGGCCAGCGCCTTTCGGGTCGCAGCAAAGGGCGGCCGTCGCGCCGAGTTGCTCATCACATCTTCTCCTCCTCGCCGGGGCATCCACCGTCTCCGATCCTACAGCGGTAACGCTGTAGGGCAACATCGACCTGGATGGAGGGTCCCATGCCGAGCAACTGTGCCGACGATGCCTTCAGCGCGAGCCGCGCCCGATTCGAGGAGGTGTGTTGTTTCATCGGCGGCGAGGAGGCGACAAGTCTCACCCACGGCGAGCTCGAGGCGAGGCTGAGCGTCGACGCCCGTGAGCTGGTCCGCCAGCTCTACCAGGACCACCTGGACCTGCGCGCCACACGCGAGGGGCGCCTGGTCGAGGTGGCCGACGCCGCCGGCGCCCCACGGGGAAGCGTCGAGACCGGCCATGTCCGGCCGCTGGCGACGATCTTCGGCGAGGTCAGCGTCACCCGCATGGCGTATCGCCGCCGGGGCGAGGACAACCTCTATCCCGCCGATGCAGCCTTGAATCTTCCACGCCAGCTGCACTCCCACGGGCTGCGTGCGCTGTCGGCCACCGAGTCCTCGAGGGGCAGCTTCGAGGAGGCGAGAGAGGCAATCCATCGCGCGACCGGCGTGACGTGCGGAAAGCGCCAGGTCGAGGAGCTGGCGGCTCGCTGCGCGGTCGACTTCGAGGCCTTCTACGAGAACGCGTCTCGTACGCCGGCCGACCAACAAGATGTCCTCGTGCTCTCCGCGGACGGCAAGGGGATCGTCATGCGACCCGACGCCTTGCGGCCCTCAACCGCCAAGGCCGCCGCCAAAACCTCGGCCAAGCTGAAGACCAGGCTCTCCAAGGGAGAGAAGCGGAACCGGAAACGCATCGCTGAGGTCGGCGCCGTCTACGACGTGACGCCGGTTCCCCGCACTCCCGCCGACATCATCGGATCCGACGACGCCGACAGGACCCCGGCACCCGAAGCAGACAACAAGTGGCTCACCGCCAGCGTCGTCAAGGACGCGGCGGCGGTCATCTCAGCCGTGTTCGACGAGGCCGAGCGCCGTGACCCCGAACACCAGCGCACCTGGATCGCCCTCGTCGACGGGGCGAAGCACCAGATCGACCGCATCCACACTGAGGCGACGGCCCGTCACGTCGAGGTCAGCATCATCTGCGACTTTGTCCACGTCATCGAGTACCTGTGGTCCTCGGCCTGGTCCTTCTTCACCGAAGGCGACCCCGCAGCCGAGGCCTGGGTCGCCGCCAAAGCCCTCGCCGTCCTCAACGGAGAGGCGTCGACCGTCGCCGCATCAATCCGGCGCAAGGCCACCTGCCACGGCCTCCACGCCGACGCCCGGCACAACGCCGATCGATGCGCCAACTACCTGCTCGCCAAGCGCGACTACCTCAACTACCCACAGGCACTCGAACAAGGATGGCCGATCGCGACCGGAGTGATCGAGGGAGCCTGCCGCCACCTGGTGAAGGACAGGCTCGATCTGACCGGCTCCCGTTGGGGACTGAACGGAGCAGAGGCCATCTTGAAGCTCCGAGCCCTACGCAGCAACGGCGACTTCGACGAGTACATGACCTTCCATCTCGACAGCGAACGACACCGAGTGCACGAGGCTCGCTACGCGGGCGGAATCATCCCTCAAGCCGCCTGAATATCCCTCCACGGGAGCCGCACCCAAATCAGTCCGCAAGCCTGGAGACGACGACGCCGTTGACGAGGCGACCGGTGAGCGCACCCAGGTCCGGCGGCGTTACCCGACACTGGAGGGGTTCCGCAGCGACCCGTCGTGGTGGTCCGTGGCCGCCTTGGAGGTGTTCGACGACGACACCGGCGACGCGACCCCGGCGCCGATCCTGCAACGCCCGATCATCGACGCCGCCCGCGAGGCGTGGCCGGAGCGAGCCGACACGATCGAGCAAGCCGTCGCCAACTCGCTCGCCCGCTGGCATCGCATCGACCCCGGCTACGTCGCCGAGCAACTCGACGTCGAGCTCGCCGCCGTCGAGGCGCAGCTGGGCGAGGTGGCGTTCCAGACGCCGGCAGGCGAGTGGCAGGTCGCTGCGCACTACCTCGCCGGTGACGTCGTCGGCAAGCTCGACGACGCGATCGCCGGCGCCACCGAACAACCGCGGTTCGAACGCAACGTCGACGCGTTGCGGGCCGTGCAACCAACGCCGCTCACCGCAGCGGAGATCACACCCGAGTTCGGGGTGACATGGCTGGAGCCTGACGACATCGGCGCGTTCATCGCCGGCCACGACGGCGGCACGATCACCGTCCGCTACCACCCACCGACCGGTATCTGGTCCTACGACGGTTGGACACCGGGCGGACCGGCCCGGTTCCGCACCGACCGCTACACGATGGCCGAACAGGTGCTGCGAGCCTGCAACGCCAAACCGGTCACCGTGCACGTCCGCCAGCAGGTCGGCGACCGGGAGATCACCGTCGTCGACCCCGAAGCCACCGCCGCCGAGCAGCTGTGCCGTGACAACCTGACCGAAGCGCTGCAGGTGTGGTGCTGGGCCGACCCCGAGCGGGCCAGCCGGCTGGCGGGCCGCTACAACCGGCTGTTCAACCGGTACCGGGCTGAGCGGTGGGACGGCTCGCACCTCACGCTGCCGGGCTTGGCCGCCGACTTCACCCCACGGCCCCACCAGAAAGACGTCGTGTGGCGAATCCTCGCCTCCGCCGATCGGGGCGTGCTGATGGCGCACGGGGTCGGCGCCGGCAAGACCGCCGCGATGATCATCGCCGTCCAAGAAACGAAGCGCACGGGCCGGATCGCCGGCACCGCCCTGTTCGCCGTACCCGGCAACATGGTCGAGCAGTTCGCCCGCGACTACCTGCGGCTCTATCCCGCAGCGCGTGTCTTGACGCCGCACGGCGCCACACAGCGCGACGCGGTACGCCAGTTCGCGGCGCGGATGGCCACTGGTGACTTCGACGCCGCGATCTGCTCGCACAACCAGCTCAAGACGATCCCGCTGTCACCGGCGGTGGAACGCGAGGTCCTCGAGCGCCGCCTCGCCGACTTTGCCGCCTTCGACCCGTCCGAAACCTTGTCACGCTCCGCGGCCCGCCGTTGGGCCCGCCAGCTGGAGACCGAACAGGCCCGCCTCGCCGAGCTCAAGAACGCCGTGGAGGACCCGGCGGTCACCTACTTCGACCGGATGGGCGTCGGCATGTTGCTCGTCGACTCATGCCGACAGCGGGATTATGCCGACACGTGCTTCGACGGGCGGGCTGCGGCTGGGGATCGAGGTCGGCGGGTTCGGCATAATCACAGGGCTTCGAGGAAGGCCAGGAGCGGGTCGGTGGGCCGGAACCGTCCGGGCTTGGCCGAGGTGGCGTTGGTAGCGGCGAGCGCTCGTTCCTTGATGGCCAGGTCGGCGTGGAGGTAGGCCTGGGTGGAGCGGATGTCTTCATGTCCGAACCACAGGGCGATGACCGAGACGTCGACGCCGGCTTGGAGCAATGCCATTGCCGCGGTGTGGCGGAGCACGTGGGGCGTGACGTTCTTCGCGGCGAGCGACGGGCAGCGGTCCCCGGCGGTTGCGACGTGGAGGGCGACGCGCCGTTGGACGGCGTCGGGGCTGAGGCGGCGACCGGTGCGGGTCGGGAACAGCGGGTCAGCAGCGAGCCCGGCGCGTTCGCGTGTCCAGGTGCGCAGCACGGCGACGGTGTTGGTCGTGAGGGGCACGACGCGTTGCTTGCGGCCCTTGCCGGTGCAGGCCAGGTGCGCGCCTGCTCCGAGGGTGACATCACCGCAGTTGAGACTGGTGAGCTCGGCGAGCCGCAGCCCGGTCTGGACAGCGAGGGCGAGCAGGGCCCGGTCACGTCGTCCTTCCCAGCGGCCCGGTTCGGGGGTGGCGAGCAGCGCTTGGGCCTCGGTGTGGGTGAGGAAGGTGATGATGGCCTTGTCATGGCGCTTCTGGGGGATGGCCAGCACCCGCGCGATCACCTCGGCATGCTCGGGGTGCCGCAGCGCGGCATAGCGGATCAGAGCCCGGATGGCAGCGAGCCGGTTGTTCCGGGTCCGGGCCGTGTTGGCCCGCTCTGTCTCGAGTTGGGTGAGGAACGCAGTGATCACCTCGGCGTCGAGGTCGTCGAAGCCGAGCGCGCTGGGGGACTTGCCGGTGCGCTGGGCGACGAAGCCGAGAAGCAGCCGGAGGCTGTCGCGGTAGGAGGCGACGGTGGCAGGGCTGGCTTGTCGTTGCCGGACGAGGCGTTCGGTGAAGAACCCTTGCAGGGTCGGGGCGAGCAGGCTCATGATGCCGCCTTGGTCCGCTGGTCGGCTTCGAGGAGCACCGCGGCGTGGGCCAGCAGCTCGGGCGTGCCGGTCAGGTAGCGATACGTGTAGCGGGGCTCGCGGTGACCGAGGTAGGTCGACAGGCGGGGCAGCATCGCCCCGACATCGAGACCGGCGTGGTGCCAGTCGAGCAGGGTGCGAACAGCGAAGCGGTGCCGCAGATCGTGCACCCGCGGCCGGGTCGGATGGTCGGCGCCGACGCCGGTCGCCTCGACCGCGCGGCGAAAGGTGAGACCGAAGTGCGTGTAGGCGACCGGGGTTCCCGCCCCGGAGACGAACACGTTCAGGCAACTCCGCGCCGACAGCGTTTGGTCGCGGACCTCCATGCAGTCGCGGAGTGCGTCGATGGTGTCAGCGGTGACCGGCACCTGCCGGGACTTTCCGAACTTGGTCCCCCGGATCGTGATCACCGCCGTGTCCCGCTCGATGTCAGCGTCGTGGAGTCGGAGTGCTTCACCGACCCGCATTCCGGTCACCGCCAACAGCCCGATCAACGTGTGCAGCATCACCGCTCGCTGCACGGTGCGAGCCGAGCGGGCCGCGGTGGCCATGAGCAGGCTGATCTCGTTGTCGGTGAACAGGTAGGGCTGCCGGCGTGGTGGCCGGTAGGACACGATGCCCGTCGGCGGTATCTCGGTGGCCGGGTCGATCCCGGCTAGATGACCAATTCCAAGGGGTGACGGTCCGCGCCTCGTGAGTGGAGGGGGTCCATGATCGGCGTTGCTAACCCACGTCGATCTTGGAGGATCTGATGGACGCCGATCTGGACACCCTCGCTACTGCACTGTACGCGCGGATCGACGACACGTTGAAGGCACGCCCCGAGCTGGTGCCGTGGCGCCCGACAATCGGCATCGCCCCGAAGCTGGCCGATGCCGAGCTGTTGACGTTGGCGGTGATGCAAGCGTTGCTCGGTCACGCCAACGAGACCGGCTGGCTTCGCTACGCCGGCAAGCACCTGACCCACCTGTTCCCTTACCTGCCTGGTCAGGCCGGCTACAACAAGCGGCTCCGGAAGTCCGCCGTGCAGTTGCAGGCAATGATCCGACTGCTCGCCGAAGACACCGATGTGTGGGCCGACGACACCTGGTTGATCGATTCGACCCCGGTCGAATGCGGCCGCTCCCGTCCGACCGCCAAAGGTTCGAATTTGGCCGGCTGGGCCGGCTACGGCTACTGCGCGTCGCACTCCCGCTACTTCTGGGGGTTGCGGCTGCATCTCGTGTGCACCCCGGCCGGGCTGCCGATCACGTTCGCCTTGACCAACCCGAAGGTCGATGAACGCGACGTCGCCATCGACCTGTTCGAGGCCGAACCGGGCCTGCTCGCCGGACGCCACGGTCAAACCGTCATCGCCGACAAGGGGTACGCCTCGGCGGAGTTCGAGCGCCGACTCGCCGAACACGGCGTCGAGCTCGTCCGTCCGGCCCGCGCCAACGAGTCTCGGCGCCGCGGCGCACCTCAGTTGCGGCGCCTGCGTCAGATCATCGAATCGGTGAACAACACCCTGAAAGCGCAGCTCAGCCTCGAAAACCATGGAGCCCACACCGCCCAAGGCGTCGCCGTTCGCATCCTCCAACGACTACTCGCCCTCACCGCCGCGATCTGGCACAACCACCACAGCCAACAACCAGTCCTCCGCTCGCTCACCGCCTACGACCACTGAGGACCCCTTGGCATCTTCCATCTAGGTAACGGGCGAAGCCCCGCACGGCTTGCAAACGGCGAGACGGGTTGCTGCTGGACGGGTCCAGGTCCGGGTCCAAGATGAACTCCAGCGCCGTCTCCA
The DNA here is from genome assembly GCA_963841465.1 of uncultured Acidimicrobiia bacterium. GTDB lineage: Bacteria > Actinomycetota > Acidimicrobiia > Acidimicrobiales > Ilumatobacteraceae > JALZMG01. Next base: position 990,731 of record CAWJCQ010000004.1, read on the forward strand.
GGGTGACGGTGTCGGCGCCGACGAAATCGAGGTAGACGACGAAGCGGCCCAGCACCCTTTCGGCGTCAGCGAGCTTGTGGCCCAGCCGCCGCCGCAACGCCAGATAGTCAGCCCGTGCTTGCACGAAGTCGACGGTCATGACGACACCACCGTCTGGGGCCAGGCGACGGCGAGCTCACGCAACGCGTCGTGGTCGACCTTGGCGTAGACCGCCGTGGTGGCCAGGTCCCGGTGGCGGAGCACCTGGCTGATGTCGGGCAGTCGAACCCCTGCAGCGAGCATGTCGGTGGCCAGGGCGTGGCGGAGCCGGTGCGAGCACACCGGCGGGTCCATACCGGCACGGCGGCTGGCGTCATAGACGATCTTGGATACCGACTGGGGAGCCAGCGCCTTCAGTGGCGCGAACCGGGTGATGAACACCGCCCGGCACAGCGTCTCCGGCCGGCCATCGGTGAGATACGCGGCGATCGCTTCGCCGACATCGGCCGCCAGCGGCAGCGGGTCGTCGCGGCGGGCCTTGCCCCGCACGATGAGCTGCCCGGCCCGCCAGTCCAGATCCTCCAACTGCAAGGCGCCGACCTCGGCGGCCCGCAAACCGAGCCGGGCCAGGACCATCACGATCGCATAGTTCCGCCGGCCGGTCACCGTCGTCGTGTCATGCGCGGCCAAGATCGCCTCCACCTGTGGCCGCGACAACGTCGCCGGCAGCGTCGTGTCCCGCCAGCCCGCCACCGGCGGAACCGACACCGCCAACGGCGTCTCCGTCCACCCCGTGAGGAACAAAAACCTCAACAACGAGCGCAGCTCAGCGACCCGACCCTTCGCGGAGCCGACCGACACGCGAGCGGTCTCGGCCAACAAGAACTCGAACACCTCGGGCCCGGCCAGGTCTTCGGCCCCACAACCACCGCCCCGCCGCTCAGCCCGTCCGGTCAGGAACCGGCGGGCCGTCTCTTCGTAGCGGCGGACCGTGCGCGTCGCCAGAGCCCGGTCACCGACCATCCAAGACCGGTAACGGTCAACCAGCTCATCGACCGGGGTCGCCCCGACGATCTGCTCGGGGACAGCGCCGAGCTCGCGCAGGTAGCCGGCCAGCGGCCCCAACGCGCGATACCCGACCGGCCGTTCGATCCCTGCCGCGCACAAGGCGCTGAACTCGCGGAAGCTCCTCGCGGTCAGATCCTGCGGCCCCAGCTCGTTGCGGATCATCCAGTCGCTGAGCCGGCCCAGCTCCCAAAGCTTGCTAACCACGCCGTCGGGCGTGTAACCGAGCCCGGCCAGCAGCTCCCGGTAGCCGTCGGCGTACGCAGCCAACGGGCCTACGTCCGCTCTCGCGATACGTGCCATCACCAGCATCTCCTGTTCTCCCCGGCACCACGCCAGGGTCAACAGGAGCGTTCACGACAGCCCGGGATTATGCCGACCTCACCAGCCACCACCCCGCCCCGAAGCCCAGCAAAGAAACGGCAGACCGCGCCGGCCACCAACGCTGATCGGCATAATCCCGCTGTCGGCATGAATCCACGATCAGCGTCGCTCCGACTGGCAGCTGGAACTCGGTCAGCGGTGCCCGATCGGTGCGGTGCCACTCGTGCAGCAGTTTGGCGACCGTGGCGGTACGAACGCCGGCATCACGCTCCAGGGTGCGGGCAGCCTTCGCCGTCGGCGCGACGGCGAACACGCTCCTGCCGTGGCCGTGGAGGTCGTCGCAGGCAGCGGCGAGCGTGCGAGTCTTGCCGGCGCCGGCCGGGCCGACCACCACGACGAGGCGATCATGGCCGGCGACAGCGGCCGCGGCGTCGGCCTGCAACGGGTCCAGACCGTCGGCGTCGATGGTCGTCGACGGAGCCGGTTCGTCCGCTTGGGCGGCGATCGCCCACGTCACGATCGCCTCCTCTTGGGCGAGCACCGGCTCGGAGGTGTACCGGGACTCCGTCGGCGCGATCCACACCGACCGGCCGTCCGACTCCCGGCGTGTGAGGCCACCTGGCGGGTCGAGATCGACGAGTCCGTCGACCACCCGGTCCACCACCCGCTCCAGAGTGTCACTCCACTGGCGTCCCGACAGCTTCGGGATCGGCCGCTGGACGTCACAGACCGCCTGGACCACGTCGGCGCGACCCCACGACGACCGCTGCTGAGACAACATCTCGATCACCTCGCTCACCGTCGGAGCGACCGGCGGCGTCGCCATGGTTCCGGCCTCATCGATGCTGGCAATGAGCTGGTCGGCGCTCCAGCCGGCGTCGCCGGCCTCGGTCTGCCACCGTGTCGTCAAATCGGCGGCGCCGTGACCCGATTTCCGCGACCGTGTGTCAGCGGATGCTTCACGGGTCAACGCGGCCCGTTCCCAGCGCGACGGATCGCGACCCTCACGCTGGCGGAACTCGTTCACCTTGTCGGCAAGCGCCGTGTTAATTGCGGCGCTGCGCTTGGAGAACGCCTCGAGCAGGTCGTCGGGGATGCCGGCGATCTCGGCCTGGCCGTTGCGGATCGGCCGCCAGTCGACCCCGAAGCGGTGGGTGAGCTCGGCGCGCAGCACCGACTGGTACAGGCCGCCCAACATCCGCTGATGCCGCTTCAAGTAGCGGGCGTCGAGCGCGTACCAGCGGCCATCGGGCGTCTGGACCTTGGCGGAGATGACGGCATGGGTGTGGACCTGCGGGTCATCGGTCCGCGACGTGGTTTGGCGGAACGTGGCGATCGTCAACCCGTTCGTGTCGGGATGGACCCGGCCGCCGGCGGCACGGATCCGGGTCGTCGACCCGAACCGCTCGAGGTGGGCCAGCGCGGCGGTCACGGCGACGTCGTGCGCTTCCAGGAGCCGCATGTCGCCGGTGAGCGCCCACCACACCGACAACGACTTCGGCGCCGAGAACGTCGCATCGAACCCCGACACCGCCCGCACCAACCGCCCGTCGGTCTTGTACCGGTCCAACAGCTCCCGACCCAACCGTTAACCTGTTACGGGATCACGGCCCGACAGCAGCGACTCCAACGCCTCGACCTCCACCCGACCCAACAGACCTAGCCCTGCGGCCTGCCGGCCCGACCACACCCCGGGAACCTCCCCCGGCGCGGCGATGAGGTACTGCGCGTAGTACGCCGCTGTCGCCGCCGCAGACGACGCATGCAGGGTCGTCACCCGCAGCATCGGCTCGCACCACTCTCCCGCCCACGGTTGGGCCTTGTCTGAACTGACTTGGGCGACCGACTGGAAGACTTGGGAGTTGGAACACGGGAAGCGCCTCAGGCGGACGGGAGGAGGACGAGCTGCTGACCGCGAGCGACAGCGGGACTGGCCGCGAGGCGAGGCTGAGAGGCAAGCCTCGGGATGCTCGCGACGAGCGGTTCGTGCGTCTGGCGGCAGAGCACACTCGGGTCGACGGTCAACCGGTAGGCGATCCCTCCGAACCGGCCGCCGTGCTCGCGATCCTGAATCGCGGTGATAAGGCCGGCCCCGCGCAGCACGGCGAGGGCCCGCTGGGCGGTGTTCGACGCGACACTGAGACGCGCGGCGACAGCACGCACCGAGCTCCGCACGACCCACAGCTCGCCGTCGTCGACGGGAGTAGCGGCCAGCACCTCGAGCGCGCACCACGCCGATGGTCCGACGGCCCGACGGATGTCCCCAGCCGCGGTACCGATGGTCACGGCGACGGGCGCAGCGACCATGGCTTCAGGTCGGCGGTCCATCGGCCAGGCGCACGACACGGCCGGTCGTCAGGAGCTCGGCGAGCGCCCACCGCGGCACCCGGATGCACGAGCCGAACCGCAGCACCGGCATGCCGTGGCGACCGTCGGACGACTCGTAATGATGTGCCATCGCGTAAGCCAGCGATCGGCCGATCCGCAGCACCTCCGCGGCTTCGTCGATCGTCAGCAAGGGCGGGTAGCCATCAAGAGCCCCCAACACCTCGACGCTGCTCATACCGCTAGTTACGACGATGTGATCCGCCCGATCAACCCTCTCGCGATCGCCAATCCAGCCCGCGAAATCGGACGGGAGGTAACAGGAGGTAACAGCGGACAACTACGGATAACTGGATGTACCAGAACGGCACGAGCACCGTGACGAATTTCACAGCGCCTCAGCGGCGACTTCCGCCGAGCAGCGCGCCGGCGTCGACGTGAACGACCTCGGCGACGGCCGGGTCGGCGTCGTCCTCGTTGCCGACTGCGATGCGCGAGCCAGGCGTCAGTGTGACGCCGGGCCGCGCGTTCCGCACGTTGCCGTGAGTGAGTTCCTGGGCGTCACAGCGGTGGAAGTCCAACCAGCATGGCTGGCTGCACGTTCGTCACGCCTCGGGCGATCGCTCAGCTCCTACAGTTCTCAGCGATGGAGACCGAGGAGCTGCTCGAGCGGATTGTGATTGATCCGAACGTGTGCTTCGGCAAGCCGACGGTCCGCGGCACGCGCATCTGGGTCGGCCTGGTTCTCGGTCTGCTCGCAGCCGGGATGACGGTCGAGGAAATCCTGGCGGAGTACCCGTCGCTCGCCCTTGAGGACGTTCGCGCTTGCCTCGCGTACGGTGCCCGCCTGAGCGGCGGTCACTATGTCGACGTGGCGTGAGGCTGAAGCTCGACGAGAACCTCGGCCGGCGCTGGCTCCAGCAGCTACGCGGTGCCGGCCATGACGTCGACAGTGTGTGTGGGACGAGGGACTCTCGGGTGCGTCCGACGTCGACGTGCTCGCCGCCGCCGTCCGTGCGCGGCGTGCGTTGGTGACGCTCGACCTCGACTTCGCGAACCCGCTGCGGTTCCCACCGTCGGAGACCGCCGGCATCGCCGTCCTCCGCGTACGCGAAGCTCCCGGTCCAGGCGATCTGGACATCGTCGTCGACCGCCTCGCCATCGCCCTCGCCACCGCCGACCTGACCGGTCAGCTGTGGATGGTGGTACGCGAGCGCGCAGTACGAAGAGCCGGCGGACTGACGGCGGTCCAACACTCAGCTACGCGTAGGCATTCGGTGGCAGGTCTTCCAGGTCCGCGGGCTGCGGCAAGGGGTGCGTTAGGTGCGGGCGGACGCTCGCTGGGCGGCGCCAGCACGGCGCGATCCATCCAAGATCTCATTCAAGAAGCCTGGCAACACGAGCCGGATCCAAGCACACGAGCCGGACGCGTCATCGGAAAAAGTCCAGCTAGATGGCACTATCCAACAGGGCCCCAGACGGCCCCGATCTCACCCGTAACCTGACCTGGATTGACGTCAGCGACGTGGTCGTCCGCGTCGAGGTTGGACGAAGGTCCACACGGTCGCCGCCTGCCGGCGCCGCCGCCGAACGATCCCGATCCAGATCATATGACCTGATTTCAGATCACTCTGGATCTAGCATGACCCTCGTGGATCTCGGGACGCCCTTGCTCGACGTCTCGGCTGGAGTGCGAGGTGCGCTGCTGCAGACGCTCACTCGGCTCGAGCGGCCGGTGACCCGTCGTCAGCTCGCGGCGGCTGCTGGCGTCGCACCTGGCCATGGGAGCGCCGTGATCGACGAACTGGTTCGGTCAGGACTGGTCACTGAGACCCGGGCGGGCCGAGCATCGATGGTCGCCCTCAACCGAGAACATCTTGCCGCCGAGCCGCTGCTTGCACTCGCTGGGCTGCGAGGTGAGCTCGTCCGCCGACTTCGCGCCCGGCTGTCGGGCTGGTCCGACCTCGCGGCGGGATGGGTGTTCGGTTCGGTCGCCCGTGGAGACGCGGGGGTGGGTTCGGACGTCGACCTGCTGGTGGTCGTCGAGGATCCCGACTCGGCTGATCTTCACGATCGGCTCGCCCAGCTCCACGCCGATGTTCGGTCGTGGACAGGCAACGAACTGCAAGTCGTCGAGCACTCTCCGGCTTCGTGGCGCCGACTGGTTCGCGAGAAGAACCCGTTGGTTGACGAGATCCGCTCCGATGGGATCGCGTTGACCGACGGAGCCTCCGGACTGTTCGAGCGTCGCCGATGAGCCGGCCAGGAACCCGGCGCACGTCGTGCGGCCCTGCGCAGGCTCGGCAGCGGCTTGTTGACGCCCGCCAGTTCCTCGAAGCAGCGGAGCTGCTCGACGCTCCCGATGTCGTCGCCACGAACGCCATTCATGCCGGAATCGCTGCTGCCGATGCGATCACCTGCCACGCGCTCGGTCAGCGTCCCAGCGGCGGGAACCATGCCGAGGCGGTCGAGCTGCTCCGACAAGTGGACGTCAGGCTCGCCACCGCTCTCAAGCGCGCCCTCGACCGCAAGACCCAGGCCGGCTACGAGAGCACTGACATCAGCCCGTCCGCCGCCGCCAGCTGCGTCAAGTGGGCACGACAACTCATCAGCGCGGCAGAAGAGCGGATGGAACGATGACACCGCCACGCCCACCCGATGACTCCGGGAGGGTCTGCGCCAATAGCCGCAAGCTCTGACGCGGCGGCGCCTCTCCCGTGTCACCCGAGGGCAGGAAACCGTCGCCGCCAGGGCCGACGACGCCACTTCGGACTCACTCGGGGCGAACCACAGTCTGGAGTCCTTGGGCCGCCACGAGGTCCTACGCAGGGACGCTCGAGCCGGCCTGGAACTGTCACGAGGTCACGGCCGTCCCACGCTGATCGCGCGCACCATCCAGGCGCGCTTGGTCACAGATTGGTCACAGAAAACTCAGAACAGGGCGATATCAGACGGCACCGGGCGGACAAAGAAAGAGCCGTCACCCCAGCTCAGAGGCACTGGACAACACTTGACAGCACACGCCAATACCCCCGGAGTCGGGTTCGATTCCCGTCCACCTCCGCAGGTCACTGGCCCTCTTTTTCGGGTCGGTGTTCACAGTTTGGTCACAGAATCGCCCGCTCTGTGCATGCCGATGACGACGCTCATGGGCGCGCGAGCTGCAACAATTTCGCCGTGTGCGAACGGGGGCGGACGGCGCTGCCGTCCCACGAGAGGCGCTCGTCATTCGGTTCCGTCCAACGGACCCCGAACGTGTGCTCTCGTGGGCCGAGAAGGAGCATCGCAGGACGGTTCACCACCGCGTGTCAGTGTTCGCGGACGTCACGAGAGCCGGCGAGCACCGATCCCAAACGATCGTCCGCTCGCTGCGCGTCGCGCAGCTGTCGGGGATCGACCCGTCGGCGAACAGGAGGTTCTGGGTCTGCGGCGCCGCGGGCGAAATTCTGGACGCAGGTTTACGTTTCACAAGGACCAGGATGAAGACGAGTTACGCGAGCACTACTCCGTGGATCTCGGATCGAACCCCGACGTTGACGACGTCGCCCGCTTCCTCGGCAATTTTCACGGATCAGCAGGAGTGGCGGTGACAACCCGAATCGCGATTGACCCCAACGTGCGAGTGACGGGCAACTGGACGTACGCGGGCTTTGAGGACATTGAAGGGGGACCTGTCGCGCCCGGCGATCGTGTTCGCGTCTGGGAACCTGAGTCCCAGCTATCAGGGTTCGCGACCATCGTCGAGGTGGACTGCGACCGCGACCTCGTCTACATCGAGGTCAACTGGTCCGCCCTGAGGACCCCCACGGCAATTTTCGTGTCGTGCAACAGCTCGACGACGAACGAACTTCGGGCGACATGGCACCACGTCGCTGGCGTGCGCCCTCGTACGTCCGGGGGTGTGACGGTCGTTCCGTGAAGCTCGATGTCGCGCTGCTGTGTGACGCGGCCACGGTCCGCGAGGGCCTTCTGCACGTTCTTGGGGGTGGAGTAACCAAGCTGAGTCGCCCCGACTATCCAGCGCCGCTCGGCGTCCAGCTGGCGGTCAGGGTGACCGGGGAATGGTCGGAGGCATCCGGCACGCACAAGCTCGAAGTGGCGCTCGTTGACGCGGACAGTGAACAGGTCGCGCTCTTTGGTGCTGACTTGACTTTCCAGCAGGATCCAGAGCCAGATCGCGAACTGCCATTCAGCGGCGCCTTCGTCGTTCCGTAGACAGCTCAGTTCGCCGCTTCTACGCTTGACATCGATGCCTACGAAGGCGTTGCAGCGTCGGGCGGTCGGCTACGTGCGTGTGTCAGTTGATCACGAACGCAAGGTGTCGCCGGAGATCCAGGCCGAGGCGATCGAGCAGCTCTGCGCAGCGAAGGGCTGGAAGCTGAAGCACATGGAGGTCGAGCGCGGGCGCTCGGCCGGCACGGGCAAGAAGCGTCCAGGGCTGGACCACGTCCGGGAGATGATCCGTTGCGGTGAAGCGGACGTGCTTGTGGTGTGGAAGCAGGATCGTTGCTCTCGGTCGGTGCATGACTTCTCGGTGCTGCTCGAGGAGCTGCGCGCTCGAGGATGCCGGGTTCGTGTCGTGCACAGAGAGCTTCGACACATCGGACCCGTTGGGTGAGGCGATGGTGCAGATCACGATGGTCTTCGCCCAGTTGGAGCGGGCGAGGTCGTCGCAGCGCGCGTTGGCGTGGCATGCCCATCGTGCGCGGCGAGGTGATCCATGCCTAGGACGGGCCCCGTTCGGCTACAAGCGGGCGAGGGACGGGCAGGGCCGGCCCGTCGGTCCTTTGGAGATCGACGAGACCACGGCGCCGCTGGTGCGGCGAGCGGCGGAGCTGTTCTTGGCGACGGGTTCGATGGGAGAGGTGCAGCGATACTTGGGTGAGCATGGCTACGAGCGGTGGACGCAGTCGTTGCGCAAGGGTCTGGCGTCGCCGCAGCTCGCCGGGATCCGCATCGTCGATGGCGTGCCAGTCACGGGGTCGTGGCCGGCGATCCTCGACGTCGCGACACATCAGGCGGTCGTCGCCGAGTTGAACAAGCCGGAGCGCGGTCGGGGTCGTCCGGCGGCGGAGCGATGGTTGCTCTCGGGGCTTCTGGTGTGCGGGAAGTGTGGGCAGTCGATGTTGTCGGGCGGGCACCATCAAGTGAAGGCGAAGGGCGGCATCATCAAGCGTCAACGCCACTATCGCTGTGCCCGTCCGGGCAACGTGCCGACGGGCTGCGGCACAATTATGGCCGCAGAGCCGTTGGAGGCGTGGGTAGAAGCAGCGGTGCTGGCCAAGGTGACGCCGCAGTTGTGGCGGAAGCTGCGTTCGGCACGTGCTCGACGCTCGCCCCGAGATGCCGAGGCTGCGGAAGCGGATCTTGTCGTGCTGGCCCGCAGGTTCGGTGCCGGCGAGCTGCTCGAGGTCGAGTGGAACGCGGCCCGGACGGTGCTCCTCGACCGAATAGAGGCTGCCGACGCGACACCGACCGTACGGTCGGCCGATGTGCCAGACGTCCGGAACCTTCACGCTGCGTGGCGGCATGGTGACTTGAGCGTGCAGGACAAGCGCCGCGTCCTCACAGCCGTGATCGAGCGGATCACGATCAACCGTGGAGTCCGAGGCCGCAGCATCATCGGCAACCGACCCGAGGATCGCGTCGACATCACCTGGCGACCCACAGTCTGCAGTGCCTCTCCGCTGAACTGACAGTCAGCGACGCACTCGCGCAGAACTGGCGACGCCCCTCGGAGGAGAACGCGTCCCCGGATTCCAGCAGCATCTGCAGACGGCCGGTAGGGGATGCGTCGCAGAGCATCCGCGTTCGGCGCTTCGGCGACGCGCTGCGCGGTCGCCTGAGGCGGCTTCTCGGACGGGCGGTACCGGACGCGGAGCGAACCGGTGAGAATGTCCGCGAGCGAAATGCGCTCTCCGACTTGCGCCTGCGAACGCCTTGAGGGGCCTTCGGCGATTCGCTGCCTGCGCACAGCCGTGCCACGTCGGCCGATCGCGACACCGCGCCTTCGACCGCGCCCCGGCTGGCGAGGAACCCGGTTGAGGCGTGAGGCGCGCTCGTTGAGCGCCGGCCAGGTGCGTGACTCTCGCTGTGCACGGCGGCTGGCGCCTCCGGGATGGCGTCGGCGGCGATCTTGAGACGGTGGCGATGCTGTGCTCCACGTATGCGTCCGCAACGAAGGCGTGGCGGACTCGTCGAGCAGGGAACCGGTCAAAGATTGCGACGGCTCAGCTTCGATGTCAACTAGATTGATAGCTGGGTTGCGATCGGGGTGGCGAGTCGATCACACTGGAGGCATGGCCGAGCGCAGCACGAGCTACCTGATCGGGCGGGTTAACCGGATGACGACGTCGGAGTTGACGGAGGCGTTGGCCGACACCGGGGTCTCGGTCATGGAGCTGACTGCGCTGTCGGTGATCGCCGATCGGCCTGGGTTGTCCAATGCTCGCCTTGCCCGTCGTTCGCTGGTCAGCCCGCAGGCGACGCACAAGGTGGTGTCCGCGTTGATCGACCGGGGTCTCGTGGAGCGTGCTCCGGGCCACGGTGGTCGTGCGATCGACATCGTTGTCACTGACGCCGGGCGGGTGCTGCTCGACGAGCTTGAACCGCGTCGGTCGGCCGCTGAGGACCGGCTCTTCGGGGCGCTCGATGCCGACGAACGGGCGAGCCTTGACCGGTTGCTCGCCAAGGTGGCCCGGCTCGAGCCGGTGCTCGCCGGCGCTTACTCTTCGCGCGTCGGCGCCTACTCGACGATGAGCGGTACCTCATAGGTTGCCGGCCGGCCCGGCTCAGCAGCCCGTGCGGTCTCGCTGGCCTGCTTCCAGTCGGCATCTGGGTCGAGCAGCATGGTGGCGGCGCGTACCCGGTCGAGCGACGGCTCGTCGAGGTTGGCGGGGACGTCGCCGGATTCGTGTCGGGCCCGCAACGCCTCGAGCAGTTGTTTGCGCACGGCGCTGACCATGTGGTCGGACGAGCCGAGGTTCTCCTTGGTGCGGTCGTACACGGGCTCGCCCTCGGCGTTGCACATCAGCTCGGTCATCGCCCGGTCCTGGAGGTTGCCGACGAACGGCACACCGAAGAACAGGAGCTCCTTTTGGAGATCGAGGCTGCGCAGGTAGTCGTTGCGCTTGTTGGCCACCGTCATGAAGTACGAGCGAGGGTCGTTGGTTCGCTCGGCGAAGCCGTGGAACTCGTCGAGCGTCTTGGCCGCGGCGAGGCGCGCCTCCTCGGCGATCGGCTTGACCGGGTCAGCGATTTGGCTGATCAGCATGGCGTGGTGGTCGTCGAGCGGCACGAACGCCCGCACGAGGGTCGTGCGGCCGGTCCTGATCATCGTGAAGCACGGGAAGATGAACTGGTTGATCCGGTGCCACAGCTGGCCGTCGTCCATGGTGCGGGCGGCGGAGTAGTACGCGCCGTACGGGGTGGGCACCACATCGAGCACCGGCGGGTTGGGGTCCGGATTCCAGAAGCCGGGCATCCCGACGTCGGGGGCTGGGGCGTCACGGTGGGGGCGCCGGTGAACCCAGTCGAGATGCGGCGAGTCGAGGTCGCCCTCCATGTTCTGCAGCCAGTTCGCCTCCTCCATCATGATGCTCGGCTCGGTGACGTGATCGGCCGGCAACGTGGCGATCTCGAACTCGGGGAACGGTGGCGGCTCGGGGCGCGACCCCATGTAGATCCACACCATGTGGTTGACGTCGCGACACGGGTATGCCCTGGCCTTGACCTTGGCCTGGAAGTACTCGCGGAAGCGGCTGCCCTGCTGCTCGGTGGGCAGATCCATGCAGTTGCCGTCCACGTCGAACTTCCAGCCGTGGTAGGCGCACCGGAGCCCGCACTCCTCGTTGCGGCCGAAGTAGAGGCTCGCGCCACGATGCGGGCAGGCCTCGGCGAGCGCACCGACCCGACCAGCGCTGTCGCGGAACATCACGAGGTTCTCGCCGAGCAGCCGCATCCGCTTCGGTGGCGAGTCCGGCCCCGGGAACTCCGACGATGGCAGCGCCGGCAGCCAGTACTCCCGGAACAGCTCACCCATCGGCGTGCCGGGCCCGACCCGGCACAGTGTCTCGTTCTCCTCCCTCGTCAACATGAGTGCCCCTTTCGTCGTGGCGGTGTTGGATGCGGTCTCGGGACACGCCGGTGTGGCGGCGGCGGGCGCAGCGTCAGCGCAGGTCGTAGAGGTCGAGCGTTGAAGCACCGGCGCGCAGCGCGTCGATCGCGTCGCGTTCCTTGGCGACGCGTTGATGGCCAAGCTCGATGACCTCGGTGACCGTCGTGCATGGGATGGCGACGACGCCGTCGGTGTCGGCGACGATGAGGTCGCCTCGTTCGACGGTGATGCCATCGAGGTCGACGGATTCGCCGAGCCGCCCGTGGTCGCGGGTCTTGTCCTTGATCGTGCCGCGGATGCAGGGGCCCAGCGAGTACACGGGGAAGCCGATGACGGTGAGGGCGTCATGGTCGCGGCTGCCGCCTTGGAGTACGAGACCGCCGAGGCCGTGAGCCTTGGCCGCGACGGTCATGATCTCGCCCCAGTAGCCCCACTGGGCGGTGGCGTCGCCCGTTGCGACAACGACGATGTCGCCGGGTTGGGCGGCGTAGATGGCGCGGTGGATCCACAGGTTGTCACCGGGTGGGCAGGTGACGGTGAATGCGGGCCCCGCGAGGCGCATCGAGGGTGTGACGGGGCGCAGGGTGGCTGGGAGGGCGCCGATGCGTCCGGCTGCTTCGTGGAGGGTGGCGGCGCCCAGCGTCGCAGCCTCGGTGACCTGCTGTGAGTGGATGGTCATCGGTTCACCGTTTGGTCTGCAGGTCGTGGTAGCGGAGGCGGTCGCGCACGGCGAGGAGTGGTTCGCCGCCGGCGACGGCGTCACGGATTCGGTCCTCGGTGGCGGTGATCTCCTCGGCGGCCGTGATGATGTCGGCGGCGCGGCTGGCGGGGACGATGACGATGCCGTCGGCGTCGCCGACGATCCAGTCGGTCGGTTCGACGCGGATCCCGCCGAGTTGCACGGGTTCGCGGTAGGCCTCGGCGGCGACACGGTCCTTGCCGGTGCGCATCGTGTTGGCGCGGGCGAAGATCGGGTAGCCGAGCTCGATGCTGCGTCCGACGTCGCGGCAGACGCCGTCGATGACGGTGCCGGCGATGCCGTCGCGGTGGGCGACGGTGGTGAGGATGTCGCCCCACACGGTGGCGTCGAGGCGGCCGCCGTTGTCGATGACGACCACGGCGCCGGCGGGGACGTCGTCGATGTAGTCGCCGACGCTCTTGCCGGACAGGCCGCGCGGCAGCATGCGCACGGTGAACGCCCGTCCAACGGTTCGGAACCCGCGGTCCAGCGGGGTGATGCCGAGGGCCTGTCCGTCCATGCCGAGCCGGTCGAGGGCGTCGGACAGGGCCGCCGTGTCGAGGGTACGCAGCCGGGCGGCCAGCGCTTCGTCGCCGGTTGGCTGGGTGGTCGTCATGGTTTGCTGGTCAATCGTTCGTAGTTGGCGCCCATCGCTGTGCTGACCGGTGTGCCCTGGGCGATCTCGGCGGCGATGCCTGCCTCGGTGGTGGCGATGCGTTCGGCGGCGTCGAGCACGGCGGCGATGTCGGCGGCGCGGGTGAAGACGATCCCGGTGGCGTCGGCGACGACGTAGTCGCCGGGTTCGACGTCGATGCCGGAGAAGTCGATCGTCGTGTTCCAGGCGTGCTCCTGGGTGCGGCCGCGAGCGGTGCGCGGGGTGGATCCGGTAGCGAAGACGGGGTATGGGAGGTCGCGGGCCTCGTCGACGTCGCGCACGGCGCCGTGGACGATGGTGCCGGCGATCCGACGGACGTTGGCGGCGCGTGACAGGTTGCCGCCCCACGCGGCGCAGTCGGTGCGGCCTTGGTGGTCGATGACGATGATGTCGTCATCGCCGGCGGCTTCGACCGCCGAGGTGCACAGGTGACGGGTCGACGGCGTCGGGTGCGGGGCTCCGAGCTGCACGGTGACTACACGCCCGGCGATGGTGGTGACGCCCGTGAGGTTGGTGATCCCGGTGACGGTGCCGTCGGGGAGACCGAGCCGGTCGCGGGCGTCGGAGACTGCGCAGCTGTCGAGGCGGCGGAGCCGCTCGACCGCTGTCATGTCGGCTGCCAGGTGGCGAAGGCGAGCCCGGTGCCGGTGCCGGCGGGGGTGCGGTAGCCGGGGACGTAGTCGATCAGCTCGAAGTCCAGGCCGTGGCAGGCGGCAGCGACGGTGATCCAGTTCTTGATCTCCGACGTGCCGGATTGCAGCGCCGCTTCGGGGATGGCCGCGAGGGTGTCGGTGTCGTGACGGGCGCAGGCGTCCAGAACCTGGCGGTCGAGGTTCTCGCTGACGATGAAGTGCGACAGGCCCCCCGAGGCGAGGATCCCGACACGGCGGGCGCCGTCCATGGTGTCGACGGCGTCGCGGATCGCCGCGCCGAGCTGCACGCATCGTCGCGCCCGGGGCTGGGCCGGCGGCATGTACGTGTTCAACATCACCGGCACGACCGGCAGGTCGGGCGGCGTCAGGTGGCGGTGGATGAACTGGTAGGCGTGACCCTCGGGGCGTGGCGCCGGGAGCTTGTTCGACGAGGCGATGTCGAACCCGGTGTCCAGCAGCCGGTCGACGAGGTGCTCGGCGAGGGCGACGTCGACCGGGTACGTGCGTGCCTCTTCGGGTTCGTGGTAGCCGCCCATCACCGTGCGAAGCAGCGGCGGCATCTCACCGGCGGGCGGGCAGGGCGTGTTCGTCAGCTCGGCGCCGTGGTAGATGAGGATCGGCGGCAGGTTCGCCGGGCTGAGGTGCTCTCCCTGGTCGTCGCCGACGATGATCATCACGTCGAGATCGGCGCCGGCGATGCGGTCACGGAGCTCGGACAATGCGCTGGTTCGTCGGTCAACCTTGGCGGCGATGGCCTCATCGGTGAGCTCGGCGGCGAGCCGGTCGCCGTTGCGCAGCGTCCAGTCCCCGAAGGTGTGGATGACGCCCTCGTCGTCGGCCAGATCAGCCATCGTCTCGTCGCGCGATGCAGCCCACGCCCGCCAACCGTCGCCGTCGAGGACGAGCATCGGACTGTGCGAGGTGCCCGCACCGAAGATGATCTCAGCCACGGTCAGGCCGCCGGCTCGAGGACGATCGGCAGCGTGCGCACTCCACGGAATCCGGGGTTCATCTTCCACTGCAGCTCGTCCGGGCGATGCACCGTGTAGTTCGGCGCGGCGGCGAGCAGCACCTCGAACAGGATCTGACCCTGGAGGCGCGCCAACGGGGCACCGAGGCAGAAGTGCGGTCCGCGACCGAACCCGAGGTGCTTGTTGGGATAGCGGTCGACGAGCAGCTCGTCGGCCGGTTCGAAGTACCGCTCGTCGCGGTTGGCGGACCCGTACATCACCAGCACCGAGTCACCGGCGCGCATCGACGCGCCGTGCAGATCGACGTCGCGGGTGAGGGTGCGGTGGAAGCGTTGCGGCCCGCAGTCGAAGCGGACCAGTTCTTCGTAGGCGGTCGGGATCAGGGTCGGGTCGTCGACGAGGCGAGCGCGCTGGTCGGGGAAGCGGGCCAGATTCAAGGCGGCAAGCAGGAACTGCGACGTCGACGATTCCAGGCCGGCGCCGAGGAACGTGAACATGATCCACAGCAGCTCCTCGTCGTCCAGTCCGGCCTCGATCAGCGTCGACACGACGTCGGTGCCAGGATGCTGCCGCCGGTGGGCGATGGTCTCGCGGACCACGCCGAGCACGGTGGCCATCGCCGCGTCGTGCTCAGGCCGGTCCGAGGTGGTTGCGCCGAGGCGGGGCGGGTCGTCGAGCACGGTGACGAACGCGCCGGCGAGCCCGTCGCGGTTGAGGTTGTCGACGCCGAGCACGTCGCCGAGCACCGCCGCACTCGATGGGCTGGCCAGCCCGGAGCGCAGGTCGGTCGGCTCGTGGCGCGGTAGGTCGGCGACGAGCTGTTCGGCCAGGGTGCGCATCGGTGACTCGTAGTCACCGACGGTGCGGCGGGCGAACGCGTCGTTGACCAGCTTGCGCATCTGGTCGTGGCGCGGCGGGTCGGTGGTGCCCAGTGTCTTGCCGGCCCGTGCCGGGTTGTCGTTGACCACGTTGCCCTTCGCCGACGAGAACGTGCCCGGGTCGAGCAACGCAGCGAGGACGTCGTCGTAGCGGCTCAACGCCCACGACCGTGTGCTCTCACACCACAGCACCGGATGCTCCGCTCGCATCTGTGCGTAGAACGGATACGGGTCGCGTGACACCTCCGGCGAGTAGGCGTCGAACTCGAAGCTCGTCATGCCAACGCCTCCAAGGTGCTGACGAGACCTGGCCCCGGGTCTTTGCGTCTCTGGGTGCTCACAGGGCCTGCTTGAAGCCGGCGCAGAAGCGCAGCGGGTTGTGGTGGAAGATCTTGTCCTTGTCGCTGGTGGTCAGCCACTCGAAGCTGTCGATGACAGGGATGAGGTCGTCGCCGGGCCGGCCGGTGTCGGCTCGGGGTGCGCTGCCGGAGCCGGGCGTCTCGACACCGAAGCACATGCTGTCGACGCCCTTCTGGCGGATGGCGGCGGTGAGGAAGTCGATGTCGTAGGCGCAGGTGTCGTAGAACAGGTTCTCGACGAGGTCGCTTTGCCCGATGTGGGTGTCGTCGGTGGCGATGAACCGTTCGAGGGCGCCGCCGCAGTGGCAGATGAGGATCCGCAGCTGGGGGTGTCGTTCGAACACGTGGCCGCGGGTGAGGAACTGGCCGGCGAGGTACTGCTCGGTGAGGAAGTTGAGCTGGTAGTTGTTCGGGATGTCAGCGGCGCGCACGTCACCGTTGGTGGAGCCGTGGATCACGATGGGCACGTCGAGCTCGACGCAGCGAGCGTAGAGCGGGTCCCACCAGGTGCTGTGCACGCCGGGGGCGGTGCGTTTTCCGTCGGGGTCGGGGCTGACGTACGCGGCGACGAACCCGAGCTCGCCGATGCAGCGATCGAGCTCGGCGAGGCAGTGTGAGGCGTCGGGCGCGTGAACGTCGTGGGGCAGCTGGCAGGCACCGATGAACCGGTCGGGGAAGGAGCGACACTGCAGGTCGATGAGGTCGTTGACGTGCTGGGTCCACGCCGGCTGCAGGTGCGCCGGCATCCAGCCCATCCCGAGGAACGGGCGCGGTCCGAGGATCTGCACATCGATGGCGCGTTGATCGAGCAGCTTGACGTGGTTGCTCATGAAGTCGACGATCCGTTCTTCGCTCCATCCGAACGACATCGCGTTGCGTTTGGAGCGCACGACGCTCGGGATCGGGGTGTTGGCGCCGAGCATCATCACCAGGTGGGAGTAGGCCTCCGCGGGCGCAAACACGTGAGAGTGCACGTCGAGCACCTTGAGGTCGTTGTGCATCAGGAAGCCTCCGTCGAAGGTTTGGCGGGACAGGGGTTGAGGGTCTGCGCGTTGCGCCGGGGGGCCGAGAGCACCTCTGGTGGTTGGGAGCTGCCGGCAACTCCAGCCATCTCGCTCATGACGTGACTGCTCCGACGGTCACTGCGACGGCGTCGTCGACAGCAGGCGGCGGGTCGTCGCGCAGCCCCATGGCGTAGTCCCATTGCTCGCGGATGTGCTCCGGTTGACCGGCGATCAGGAAGTACCGCTCGCCGGGCGGCAGGCTCGGCAGGGCTCGTGACAGGGCGACGAGCCTGGTGCGGATCGATCCGGTCGGCACCGGGGCGTTGTAGAAACGCCGCAGGCCGTGCGGCCACGGGATGCACTCGTTCTGCTCGGGATTGCGCACGAGGCCGGATGGGTCGTCGCCCCGCTCGACGGCCTCCAGGTCGGCGAGTAGCCGGTTGCGGAACAGTTGGACGCCACGGTCGCTACGGCCGAGGTGTTCGCGGGTGCGATCGGCGACGGTGCCCTGACCGACCCAGCTGATCGTGTCCTGGTGCAGGACGTGCGTGTTCAGCACGTTGCCATCGTCGTCGTGGGTGCGGCCCCACCATGACGGGATCACGTCCTGGTGGAACGGAACGCGCTCCTCGCTGACCGGGTCCGCTGTCCACACCACACTGAGCGTGCGGCTGTCGTCGATGGGCACCCGCCATTCGAAATGCACCGGGGCGAAGAGGTTCGGCATGATGCACAGCCGCCCCGTTGCCCAGGCGTCGGCGGTCTCGTCCTCGCCCTTGTGGATTCGCCGGTAGGCGAAGCCGTACTCCCACTCATCGAAGCCGAGCCGGATGTGAGCCGGGCCGTACGCCTCGACGTCATTGGACTGACCCGGACGCCAGTTGGCGTGGAGCCACTCGAAGTGAACCGGGTCGATCGAGTTCTCCTGGCACTGCAACCAGTTGCAGGGCACCTCGTGGAACATGATCTGGGCGAAGCAGTTCTCCGCCAGAAACGGCTCCCACGAGGGGATCAGCGGCGCCGGATCGGGCCCCAAGTACGCCCACACCAGCCCGAAGCGGCCTGCTGCTCGGTACGACACCGCGCACACCCGGTCGCGGAAGCGCGTGGCGCCCGACGCCTCTTCGAATGGCTGATCCACGCACCGGCCGTCGGCTGCGAACTTCCAGCCGTGGTAGCTGCAGCGGATCCCACCGTCCTCGACGTAGCCGTTGACGAAGTCAGCACGGCGATGCGGGCAATGCCGCTCGACCAGGCCGTACTCGCCCGACGGCAACCGATACAGCACCAACTCCTCGCCGAGCAACGTCACCGCACGCCGCGCACCCACCGGCACCTGGTCCTCGGCGGCGATCGGATGCCAGTAGCGACGCAGCAGGTTGCCCATCGCCGTGCCAGGCCCGACCTCGGTCAGCCGTCGGTTCTGCTCGGCCGTAATCACAGACATGCCTCCTTCCACATCACCGCGGCGCGACCCCACGCAGGAGAGTATCCAATATTGGATCCAAAGTCAAGGTCCTTGGTGCAGCTGGCCGCTACGCTGTGCCCGATGGAGCACACGGCGGGCAGAGTCGCACAACGCGTCGCAGCGGCCCTCCGTGCGGCGATCCGGACGGGTGAGCTGTTACCAGGCGAACACATCCGTCAGGAGATCTGGGCCGCCCGCTTGAGCGTGAGTCGCCTCCCGATCCGCGAAGCGCTCCATACCCTCACGGCCGACGGCACCGTCGACCACGACCCCAACCGCGGTTACTTCGTCGGCAAACGCGGCATCGGAGACGTGGCCCAGCTCTACCGGTTGCGCGAGCTCATCGAGCCCGAAGTGATCCGCACCATCACCTGGCCCGACGACGAGACCATCGCCAAGCTGCAGGCGTTGCGGGACCTCGCCGTTGAGGCGTTGCAGGCTGGGAACGCTCGAGCGGCCATGGAGCACGACCGCTCGTTCTGCTGGATGATCTGGGACCTCTCCCCACTCAAGCTGATCGTCGCCGAAGCGAAGCGACTGTGGCAGCAATGCGACCCCCATCGAGCCACCGCGTTCAGTGACCCGGTATTCCTCGACGCTCTTACCGGCGCCTATCGAGCCCGCTTCGACGCATATCTGAAGTTCCTCGCCGCATGCGACCGAGAAGGCCTCGTCGACTACGTAATCGAGGAGCGCCAAGCAATGGTCAACTTCCTCAACAACCGCACCACTGTGGCGAACTCGCTCGTCGACAGCGGGCTCGGACACTGACGTCCAGCTCCACCCATTGCGTTCCCTCCCACCAGGGCGAGTGCGGACTACGGGCTCTTCGCGTTGCAGTGGGGAGAAGAGCCTGGAGGGGGATGGAAACGCCGGCGCCTTCCTCGGTCCTTCGCCGCCTTCAAGAGCCATCCGCCCTGCTCACGAGGATGGCGGAGCCGTAGGCGGGTGTTCACTGGCACGGCGAGGCGTATGCCGCGAAGCGGCCGTCCCCACTCAAACGCGAAGAGCCGGACTACGTCGGTGGATCGGTCCTTCGGGCATCTCATCCCGATCGGTCAGCAGCGCCGCGAGCCGGCTGAGGGCGCCGGATGTTGGCAAGGACATCCGCAACGACTCGATGTGCGCGTCTGCGATCGACCGTCCGACAAGGCAGCCGGCTCGCCCGACCGTCTCTCATAACTGGCGCACGCCACGGGCAGGCAACCCGTCGAGGCCACTGGCTGCCGTCCATTAAATGGGTTAACCCTGATCCACCGAGGAGGCCCCGTTGAGAGGGCTCGACTATCCGCGGAAAAGGTGCCCTGACCTGGGAAGATAGCTGTTACTAGACCTGCTATGGACCCCGAGTCGGAGGACACCTTTTCGATGTCATCATCGCACAGCCTGGACGGCATCGAGGTCACCTTCGACGACGAGCGGTTGGTCGCCGACGCTGGGCTGATCCAGCCCGCCACCTTGGCTCAGCACCTCGGGTTGCGCGACCTGTTCGACCGTCACGTCGACTTGGGCGACACCGCGGGACGAGCCAACGTTGGCGCCAAGGCGATGACGGTGATCCATTCGGCGCTCGCCGGGGGCGACTCGATCGATGACTGCGACGCCTTGCGGGCCGGGTCCACCGGGGCGGTGCTGGGCCATGCCGTGTTGGCCCCCTCGACGGTGGGCACGTTCCTGCGCAGCTTCACGTGGGGCCACGCCCGCCAACTCGACCGTGTGTCCGCCGAGCTGTTGGCGCGGGCCTGGCAGGCCGGGGCCGGACCCGGCGACGCCGCGGTGACGATCGACATCGACTCGTCGATACATGAGACCTACGGGCTGAAGAAACAGGGTGGGGCGAAGTTCACCTACACCAAGGTTCGTGGCTACCACCCGTTGTACGCGGTGATCGCCGGCAGCGGTGACGTCGTGCATTCCCGTCTGCGCGGCGGCAACGCCAACTCCGGTCGCGGCGCCGCCGGGTTCGTCACCGAGACCGTCAACCGGGTCCGTGCCGCCGGCGCCAGCGGGCCGCTCACCTTGCGCGCCGACTCCGGGTTCTACAGCCACAAGGTGGTCGAGGCCTGCCGCCGCGCCGGGGTGCGGTATTCGATCACCGTCAAGTTGAACAAGGCCCTGCACACAGCGATCGCCGCCATTGCCGACACGGCGTGGACGCCGATCCCGTACTTCCTCGACGGCGCCGACGTCGCCGAGACCACCTATCGGCCCTTCGGCAAGAAGGCACCGCTCGTGCGGTTGATCGTGCGTCGAGTCAAACCGACTCCCGGAAGCCAGCTCGCCCTGCTCGTCGACTACTCCTACCACGCCTTCATCACCGACCGCGAGGCGACGACGCTCGAGCTCGAAGCCGACCACCGCCGCCACGCCGTCGTCGAAGACGCCATCCGCGACCTCAAATACGGGGTCGGGCTCAACCACCTGCCGTCGGGCCGGTTCGGAGCCAACGCCGCCTGGCTCACCCTCAACGTCATCGCCCACAACCTCGCCCGCTGGGTCAGCCGCATCGGCCTGGGCGAAACCCTCATCGCCACCGACACCCTCCGCCGCCGCCACCTCCGCACCCCCGGACGGATCACCCGCTCCGCCCGCAAACTCACCTTGCACCTCCCCAAGCGCTGGCCGTGGGCCGAACAGTTCAACAACTCCCTCGCCCGGCTGCGCAGCATCGTCCTCGTCACCTGACCCCGACGATCATGGCGGCGCCCCCGACCAACGCCCGGCGCCCCGACGGCCCGAACACCTCAGCAAGCCGGCTCCGCCACGCACTGCCACAGGCCGCTCTACGGCCAGCGACCCCCTGTCCGCACTCACCACCCCACCAGAGCCATTCCGGGCCCGCCACGGCGATCACCCCAGGTCGATCGGTGGATTCGGGGTTAATCAGCACCTGCCAGGCCCACCGTTCGAGTTCGTCGCAGAGGGCCGGGGCGTCGAGCTGCGCTGGGGAGCAGACCCGGCGAGTGGATGACACCGATGACGGCGCCTTCGAAGGCCGTGACCTCCTCGTCGTCCCTGGCTGGACTGCGGCGATGGCGCGCGGCCACACCGTGCCGTACTGAGCGCGGATGCCTACGCCCGCCACTACTCGACGGGGAGGCGTTCGGGTCGTCAGACAGACGTGGCCGAGACCTGGTCAACGTCAGCGTCGCGTTGTTCTTGGACGAACGCGACGATCGTCGCCCATTGGCGCCGACGCCATCGCCCAGGCGCCACGCCGTACCCGCATGTCAGTTGAAGAGGGCGTCGCCGACGGCAGCGCCGATTTCGTCCTCGCTCAGCGCTGCGATCTCGCGATAGACGTCGAAGTTTGCTTCGCCGATGAAGGCGCCGGACGTAGTGTAGGGCTGCAGGTCGGTGGTGCTCCACAGGCCCGGGAACCGGTCGGTTGGGCGCGTTCCGAAGACGTCGTGATCGAAGGTTCGCCAGAAGTCACGGGCGACGAGCTGCGGGTCGTGCATGAGGTCTCCGGCGTCTTGCACCTTGCCCGCCGGCACCCCGTTGCCCTGCAGCGCCGCTACCGCCAGGTCGGCGGTGCGAGTGGAGCACCACCAACGCAGTCGGGCGTCGATCTCGGCGGCCCGGGCGCAACGGCCGGCCGCGGTGGCCAGCGTGGGATCGGCGGCCAGATCGGCGATGTCCCACCCAACGGTCGCGCATAGGTGCCGCCAGTCGTCATCGTCTCGGCAGGTGATCGCCACCTCCGCTTGGTCTCCGACCCGGTACACCTCGTTGGGGCACCACTCGCCGAAGGGGTCGGCGTTGCCGATGGGATGGGCCTCGCGGTTGTTGGCAAAGAGGTCGAGGAGGGCCGGGCCGATCAGGTACGTGCCGGTCTCCAGTTGGGCGATGTCGATGTGCTGGCCTTCGCCGGTGCGGCGCCGTGCCTCGAGCGCCGACAGGACGGCCACTGCGGCGCACAGTCCGGCGGCGTGGTCGTTGAGCGAGAATCCCGGACCGACGTCGTAGCGGTCGGCCGGGTTGGACAGGTAGCTGAGTTCGCACAGCGCGTGGATCGTGGGTGCGTAGGTGATCACGTCAGACCATGGGCCTTGGTGGCGAGGGCCGCTCATCGTGACGTACACGATCTGGGGGTTCCACTCCTTGACCTGCTCGTAGCTGATGCCCCACCGGTCGAGCACCCCGGCGGAGAAGTTCTCCATCAGTACGTCGGACTGCTCGATGATCGCTCGGATGTGGCCGAGCGCTTCGGGCCGCTTCATGTCCGGTGACACCAGCCGCTTGGAACGGTTCCACACGTAGAAGTATGGATAGTCGGGCGAGTTGACGAGTGTGGCCCGGTCGGCTGACTGGAACTTCAGCACGTCGGCGCCAAGGTCGCCCATGGTGCGGGTGGCGAACGGGCCGGCGAGCACCCACGTGAAGTCGACGATGCGGAGTCCGGCGAGCGGTTTGCCCGCCGAGTGCGGTCCGTCGTGACGGCGCTCCGGCGGTGTGCCGCCGGCGCAGTCTGGCCCCACTCAGCGAGCAGCGAGTCGACGTCGGCGGTGGTCAATGGTGGTGGTTGCTGAGCCGGCGATGGGGTTCCGCTGAAGCGGGCGTAGGGGCCGGCATACGCGCCTGTTCGGCGCCTTGGACGCTGCGGTAGAAGCCGCGGAAGTCGTACTGCGGGTTGGCGGCGACCTGGGCGACCGTCTGCACCTCGCCGAAGGCGATGTGGCGGCGCTGAGCTTCGTGGAACAGCTCCCCGGAGTCCTTGGTGCGGGCGAAGCGGCGGATGGCGTTCGTGATTCGTCCGAGGTCGGCGAGCACCTCTCCGGTCGACAGCTGCGACAGCTCGTCGGCTTCGGGGTCGCCCTCCTCGGCCATCCACCGGAACAGCGCGGCGGGCTGCGGTACGGGCGCCACGTTGCACACGCCGCGCTCGCACTCTACGTTGACGTGGAGGCGGGTCCAGTGCAGTGAGCCCTGACGTAGCGCCCGCTGCGGGACCGGCAACAGATCCGGGAACCACCACTGGAAGAACAGACTGTCGATCGACGACGTGACCACCTCGTGCAGCGAGAGGTCGACGAACGCGCCCGATCCCGTCTCGCGCGCCGAATGGACGCCGGCGAGCCCGCAGATGCAGGCCATCAACGAACCGAACGTGAGGTTCTGGCGACCCCAGGCACCGACGGCATGGTCGGCGGTCCCGGAGATGCTGAGCACTCCACCCAGCGCGCCGGCGACAAGATCGCTCGTCTGCCAGAAAGCGCTAGGTCCGCTCCGCCCGAAGGGGGTGAGCGACACCTGCACGAGCTGGGAGTTGACGCCGACCAGTTCGCCGTGGTCGAGGCCAAGCTCGGCGAGACGACCTGGTGCGGTCGTGTCGATGACCAGATCGGCCTGTTCGGCGAGTCGCCGATAGGTCGCCGCTCCCGCGTTGGAGTCGAGATCGACCTCGATCGTCTGCTTGCCGCCTTCGTACCACCAGTCGAGCAGACCGCCACGCGCCGCCAACGCTCGGTCGGCCATCGCCGGGCCCGACGAGGCGTGGCCGATGCGGACCACCGACGCCCCGCTCTCGGCGAGGATCTTGCCGGCGAAGCGTCCGAGCTCCCCGCTCACCTCCACGACTCGCAGCCCGGCGAGGGGCCCGTCGTTCGTCATCGCCTGCCCGTTCATCGAGCTTGACCTTCGGTGGATCTCTGGCGTGCCTAGTGCGTGCTGTCGTCGGTTGGGCGGCTGGCCGCGTCGCGGTCGTAGCTCTCGAGCCCGGGCCGGTAGGTCTTGTCGTCGACGAACTGGCGCAATCCGTGGCGAGCACCCTTCTCCGGGTCGGTCAGCACGGCGGAGATGCCCTTGGCGATGATGTAGTCCTCGGAGAGATCCCACGACATGTAGCGAGACCGCTTGTACGTGTTCTTCGCCGCGCCGAGCACGGTGGGGTTGAGACTGGCGAGCTTGGTGGCCAGCTCGGTGGTGCGGCTGCGGAGCTGATCGAGCGGCACGGACTCGTTGACGAGACCGACCTCGCGGGCGCGCTGCCCGTCGAAGGTCTCGCCGGTCATGATGTAGTACAGCGAATCGCGGTAGCCAAGCGCTTCGGCGACGGCGCGGGTGACGTTCCCGCCGGGGACGATGCCCCAGTTGATTTCCGACAGCCCGAACTGGGCTTCGTTGGCGGCGATCGCGAGGTCGCAAGACACGAGCGGGGTGAACGCCCCGCCGAAGCACCACCCGTTGACCATCGCGATGGTCGGCTTGGCGTAGTACAGCAGTCGTTTCCATGACCAGTCCACGAACCCGCGACGGATCTGGGCTACCACGGCGGGCGGCAGGGTCTCCGTGTCCTTGAAGTACTCCTGGAGGTCCATCCCGGCCGAGAACGACTCGCCGGCACCGGTGAGCACGACGACGGCGATCTCGGTGTCGAGCTCGATCTTGTCGAGCGCGTCGACCATCTCGCCGTTCAGGGTCGGGCTCATGCAGTTGCGCTTGTCGGGCCGGTTCAGGGTGGCCCAGCCGATCTGGTCTTCGACGTCGACGCGAATGGTCGAGTAGTCGTAGGAGGTTGCGGGCATGGTGTTCTCCGTTTCGTGGTGATGTGAACTGGGTCCCGGTTCGCCAGGACTTGCGAGGGCGATGCGAGGGACGCCTATCCGGACGTCGCCTCGCTGGTCATCCGGCCGGGGCTTGGCCGCCGAGGCCGAGGACGCGCATCGCGTTCTCTTTGAAAATGAGTGGTTTGACCTCGTCCTTGAACCCGACGAGGTCGAAGTCGGCCATCCACTTGTCAGGGGTGATCATTGGGTAGTCGGACCCGAACAGCACCTTGTGGCGCAACAGCGTGTTGGCGTAGCGCACGAGGTTGTCGGAGAAGTACTTGGTTGACCACCCGGACAGGTCGATGTACACGTTCGGCTTGTGCAGGGCGACGGAGATCGCCTCGTCCTGCCATGGGAACGACGGATGGGCGGCGATGATCGTCAGGTCCGGAAAATCGACGGCGATGTCATCGAGGTGCATCGGGTTGGAGTACTTGAGACGGATCCCCCCGCCGGCGTGTTGATTGGCGCCGACACCGGTGTGCCCGGTGTGGAACAGGGCAGGGACACCGGCGGCTTCGATCGCCTCGTACAGCGGGTAGAACTGCGGATCGTCGGGGAAGAACGCCTGGGCGTTCGGATGGAACTTGAAGCCCTTCATGCCCAGCTCGACGAGACGTTCGATCTTGCGCACCGCGGCCCGGCCGAGGTGCGGATCGACCGACCCGAACGGGATGAGCACGTCGCGATGGTTCGCGGCACGTTCGGCGATCTCTTCGTTGCTGGGCACGGCCGGCTTGCCAGTGATCGTCTCGGTGTCGACGGTGAACGTCACGGCCATCATGTTGCGCGCCCGGTAGTAGTCGGCGACCGTGTCGACGGTCGGGATCGTCACCTCGGCGTCGAAGTACTCGTAGAACTTCTCCATGCTCGGGTCGACGTGCTGGTCACCGTCGCAGGCCGAGGCGTGAACATGGGTGTGCACGTCGATCGCGACGACGTCGTCGAGGTTCAGCGGGCTGGTCATCAGGGCCTCCGTGGCTCGAGTTGGACGGTCATGATCCGCGTGCGGTCTCGACGGCCCAGGCCCGGTCGGCCTTGCCGGCGGGGCTGCGGCGGATCTCGGGAACGAAGATGTAGCGGCGGGGTTGCTTGTACCCGGCGAGGCGTTCGGTGACGAAGGCCGACAGTTCGGCGTCGTCGACGGGTGTGCATGCCGTTGCCTGGACGATTGCGGTGACCACTGATCCCCAGCGCGGGTCCGGTGACGGGGCGACGAGCACGTCGCTCACCAGCGGGTGTTCGGCGAGGACGTTCTCGACTTCTTCGGCGAACACCTTCTCGCCACCGGTGTTGATCACGCTGCTGTCGCGCCCGAGCAGCACCACCCGGCCGTCGGCCTCGATCGTGGCACGGTCGCCGGGCACCGACCAGCGGACCCCGTCGATCAGCCGAAACGTCGCCGCCGACTTGGTGTCATCTCCGAGGTAGCCGTCCGGCGAGGAGAAGTTGCTCGAGGCGAGGAACCCGACGCGGCCCGAACCCGGTTCGATGTCGTTGCCGTCCTCATCGATGATCCGAGCCGCCGGCGCCAGCACGAACCGCGATGTCGGCATGACCGCTCCGCGTCTGGTTTCGCTGATCGCGTACGGTCCGCCCTCGCTGGAGGCGAGGACGTCGATCAGCCGGGCGTCGACGAACTCGAGCAGTCCCGCCTTGACGTCGGCGCTCCACACCACCCCGGAGCTGGCGACACGCTGCAGTGAGGAGATGTCGTAGGCGCGGCCACGCGACTCGGCGGAGCGCAACTCCTCGAGCAGTGGTCGAGCGAACGCGTCGCCCACGATCGTCATCGCCGTGACGCGCTGCTGCTCGACGGTCTGCGAGATCGCGGCCGGGTCGAACGATCCCGCCGGCGCGAACGCGACGCAGCCACCGCTGGTCAGGGTGCCCATCGTGGTGTGCAGTCCCGTTGCGTGGATCATCGGGCAGGCCGGCAACACGACCGTCCGCGGCGATCGCCCTGCGGCCTCGACCACGATGGCTGCCAGTTCAGCCAAGCTCGTCGGGATTGCCATTCCGTCGGCGGCGAACGCACCGTCCCACGTCGCCCCGAGACGGGACTGCCGCCAGCTCGTCGCCTTCGGCGTCCCGGTGGTGCCGCCGGTGTAGATGATGAACCGGTCGTGCCCGGAGCGCTCGACGCGCGACGTCGGCGCGCTCGTCGCGATTGCTTCCTCGAACGCCACCATGTCGCTGGCGCTGTCGGGTCCGGCGACGCTGAGCATCGTCGCCAAGGCGTTGATGAGATCCGACGCGTCGACAGTGCGCTCGACCACGTCGGGTTCAGCGACCAACGCGACCGCCGCGCAGTCGTTGAGGACGTGCTCGATCTCCGCGCTCCGGTATCGATAGTTCAGGTTGGCCGCAACCGCCCGGAGCTTGGCGATCGCCAG
Organism: uncultured Acidimicrobiia bacterium; assembly: GCA_963841465.1. Classification (GTDB taxonomy): domain Bacteria; phylum Actinomycetota; class Acidimicrobiia; order Acidimicrobiales; family Ilumatobacteraceae; genus JALZMG01. The sequence goes on from CAWJCQ010000004.1 coordinate 1,018,214, forward strand.
GATCGACTCGACATGTTCGATCCGGTTTGGGAGCCCGATCGCCACCACCGAGCCTTCGACCACACCGCGCTGGCCGAGGAACCCGGCCAGACGCGACGCCCGCACATCGAGCGCAGCCCAGGTTCGCGACGACTGACCTTGAGTGATGGCGATCGTCTCGGGAATGGCGTCGGCGACCGTCTCCAGGACCGTCGCGATGTTGTGATCCAAGTGACGCCCCCTCGACGGCAACGGTCGCCGGCTGGGTCAGCCGGCGATCTGCACACCGTACAGCAATCTCATGGTATATGTCAACATAGTTGATATGTGGGTTGCGATGGACAAGGTTCCCCTGGCGCAAACACGATCCGAGCGGGCGACGACGGCACGTCCGAGTCAGCGCGCATGGCAGTGTCCGCAAGCGCCGGCTGTCGGCGGCGCAGATCGTCAGTCGGATCGGCCGGCCCAATACTCGGGCTGCCGCCGCTGGTGGTGCACGGCGAGGACCTGCACGACGTCCTCCCGGACGCGGTAGACCACCGTGTACGGGAACCCTGGCGTGGCGATCTGGCGCTCAGCAACCGAGCCATCGGACTCCGTGCGCACGGGAGAGCCAGCGTTCGGCCAGCGAGCCGCACGATTGGTCGCCGCACGAACAGCGACGATGAACCGGTCACCGAGGCCGGCGACGCGCTGCTCGTACCACAGCTGGGTATCGACAACCTCTGCGCTGGCGACTGGATGGAGAAGAACCGGCCGAGTCACTCGCTGCTGCGGGAGTGGACGACCTTCGTCATGAGGTCATCCCACGAGTCGAGCTGGACCTCGCCAGCGTCGAGCTGCGCCGAGCGACGAGCAACCTCGTCCGACCAGACCCGAGCGAGGCCGTCGACGTCCTCGACGGTGCCGCGGTCATCGAGGCTGTCGAGCAGCTCGATCACGAGGCCAGCACGGTCCTCCGGCGACAGCGCAAGCACCTCGTCACGCAGCTCGATCGCTCTGGGACTCATGCCAACAGCCTACTTCTGCTCCCATCGCCAAGGATCTCGGCCGCGGCAGACGGCGCCGGCCGGGTGTCCTCGAACGACGAGCCGTCGAGCGGGCCGCTGCATCGTCTACCGCTTCGGCCAGCCGCTCCTTGCCGCTCGAGGGTGGAGCGGAAAAATGCTGCTCGCCCCGCGGACACCTCCGACGGCCACCACCTGACGTTGCGCTCCACTCCGAACGACCATGGACGGGGCCTGGAGATGCCGAACTCGTGGGCGATCGAGCATGCTGAACCCGCCGCGGGAACCGATCCTCAGGCTCGCCATCAGGACGCCAGGTCCGGGCGTCGCCGTCTCAGCCAGCCACCCAAGGACACCATCGGTAACCGGCGGTCCGCGTCCGGGACCGCCGGCTCCCTGATGGCCGCAGGGTTGGCCAGCGGCCGCGACAGGTACCGTCCACCAGCATTGAACTGGCCTGAGATTCCGACCACCTATGGCGAGGTCGATCTGGAGCGGCACCATCTCGTTTGGGTGCGTCTGGTGCCGGTTCGATGTGCGCGTCTGCGGGGGGCGGGTAGAGCTCGCCGAACGCTTCGTAGTCGGTGCGTTGGTCTGCGAGCGACCGCTCGGGTGAGCGCTCCTGTTGTCGAAGGGCATCGGCGATTGCTTGGTACGCCGGTGTCGGCACTGGTCTCTCCTTGTCAGGTGCCGAGGACGATTCGGCGACAGGGGCGTTGGCGGCTCACGCTGAGTGCGTGAGCGTGCGCAGGGCGCTCAGTCAGGTGGCGTGCTGGGGAGCGGCGCGCAGCGCCGGTACGACGTCGGTGATGATCCGCCTCATGGATGCGGCCGTGTGCTTGGGACCCATGCCGGGGAGCACACCGAGCGCGAGGTGGGTGGTGAGAATGCTGTTCATCGAGGCTGACAGCTCACGGCCGACGTGGTCGGCGGACCCGATCACCGGGGGGAAGATGGTGGCCTGGCCGCCCTTTCGCAGTTCCGCGACGGCCGGTACCGGCGGGAACGGGTACTGGCCTCCGTCGGTGTCAGCGGCGGCCCTGCCCCATTCGTCGTACACCTTCAGGAGGTGTTGGAAAGAGTCGCCGGCCTCGGCCCAGGCGTCATCGTCGGAGTCGGCGACGTGGGCCCAATGCAGCTGCAACACCTTGGCGGTGTCGAGGGTCAGCCCGGCCTCGCGGCGTGACTCTTCGTAGGCGGCTTGCAGGGCCGGGTTGGCTAGGCCGAGCAGGTTGGCGCCTCGCCGGCCGGCTCGCCGCACTGCCTTCTCGCTGGTCGCTCCGACCCAGACCGGCGGGGTCGGTTGCTGGACCGGTTTGGGGACGAGTCGGGCCGAGTCGACGTTGTAGCGCTTGCCGTCGTAGGAAAACACGTCCTCGGTCCACAGCCCGTTGAGGATGTCCCAGCCCTCGACGAAGCGCGACAGCCGCTCGGATCGTTCGATGCCGTATCCGGCGAACTCGTGCACGGCGTACCCCTGACCGAGGCCGACGTCGAGCCGGCCGTTGGAGATCAGATCGATCGCGGCCAGGTTCTCGGCCAGCTGCACGGGGTGGTGCAGCGGCAACAGGAGCAGGTTGAAACCGATGCGGATCCGTTTGGTGACCGCCGCGATGGCTGCGGCGATCGGCACGATCGACGGTGAGTAGCCGTCTTCGGCGAAGTGGTGCTCGGTGAGCCACACGGTGTCGTAGCCGAGCTCTTCGGCTTCGCGGATCAGTTTCAGTTCGTTGCGGTAGACGTCGACGAACGATCGGCCAGGGTCGGTCGAACGGAAGCTGAACATCAGCCCGACGTTGACGTCCTTGGTCAGTGCGGCGCTCACGTCGGCTCGCTGCTGGCCAGGGCGCGGCCGGCGGTCGTCTGTCCACCCGTCGACGCGTCGTTGTCGAATTCGTTCGTGGTGGTGACGAAGCCGTCGAAGTCGTTGTCGGCCACCCCGCTGATGCGATCGAAGTAGGCGTTCGCCGCGCCGTGGAAGAAGAACGCTCCCCGGGGCTTGCCTTCGATGTTGGCCCCCAGGAACCAGGAGCGGACGTTCTCGCCACGGCCGACGAGCGTCGCGTCGATGATCATCTTGGTTTCGTCGACCCACTGCTGGACTGCTTCGGGGGTCGCCTCGAGGTAGGCGATGTCGTCGCGCGTCTCATGGGCGACGGCACGGCTGATCCAGCGCACGGCGTTGTCGATGATCACCGGGATGTTGGCGAACGGTGACTGTGGTCCCGAGATCATGAACATGTTGGGGAAGCCGTCGACGGCAAGCCCGAGGTAGGTGCGTGGTCCCTGCGCCCACTTGTCTCGCAACGCCTGGCCGTCACGCCCGCGGATGTCGGTGGCCAACAACGCTCCGGTCGAGGCGTCGAACCCGGTCGCGAAGATCAACACGTCGACCTCGTACTCGTTCCCGTTGACGGTGCGGACCCCGGCGGGGGTGATCCGCTCGATCGCGTCGCCGCTGACGTCGACCAGGGTGACGTTGTCACGGTTGTACGCCTCGTAGTAGGAGTGTCCGAGCGGCGGCCGTTTCGCACCGAGCGGGTACCCCTTCGGGCACAGCAGCTCGGCGGTCGCCGGCTCCTTCACGATGGCCCTGATCTGGGAGCGGATGAACTCGGCGGCAACCTCGTTGGCGGCTTCGTCGAGCATGATGTCGTTGAACGACTCGAAGAGGAACTGGAAGCCACCGGCCCGCCAGATGCCCTCGAACACCTCCTGCTGTTCGTCGGAGGCGGTCGATTTCACGCTGCGGTCTGTGCCGTCCATCGCAAAGCCGCCCGCCTGCTGCTGCGTGCGCGCCCAGATGGCCTCGTAGCGGTCCTTGATCTCCTGACGTTCCTCGTCGGTCAGTCTCCGGTTCCCGCCCGGGATCACGAAGTTCGGGGTCCGTTGGAACACCGTGACGTGCGCCGCCTGCTGGGCCACGATGGGGACGACCTGCACACCGGTGGCGCCGGTGCCGATGACACCGACACGCTTGCCGGTGAGATCAACCTCTTCGTGTGGCCAGCGCGCGGTCAGGTACCAGTCCCCTTGGAATGACGACAGTCCCTCGAACGGCGGGTCAAGCGGGCGCGACAGCGGCCCCATCGCCGGGATCAGGAACGTGCTCGTGAACGTCTCACCTTGGTCGGTGGTGACAACCACTTGTTCGCAGCCTCGTCGTAGATGGCCGACTGCACCCGGGTGTCGAACTGGATGTCCCTGCGCAAGTCGAATCGCTCGGTGACGTGCTGGAGATATCGCAGCACCTCGGGCTGGGACGGGTATCGCTCCGCCCAGTCCCAGTCCTGCTCCAGCTCCCTCGAGAAGGAGTAGCAGTAGACCCAGGACTCCGAGTCCGTGCGCGCTCCCGGATACCGGTTCCAGTACCAGGTACCTCCCACGTCCGACGCCGCCTCGATGGCCATCGCGGAGACGCCCAGCTGGCGAAGCTCGTACAGCATCCGCAGCCCGCCGAACCCGGCCCCAACTACGATCGCCCCGAAGTCCTCGACCGGCGGTGCCGGTGTCGTGTTCTCTAGTTCAACTGCCATGACGTCCTCTCGTAGAAGTTCCGGTACCGGCTCGGCACACGCCGCATCACCCTGCCGCGTGCCCCCTTTGCAGTCGGGCGGCCAGCAGCCGCATGCTCGGCGGAGCACCGGTGTTTGACACCCAACAGGTCCCCCAGACCGTTAGCCCTGGCGTTGACCTAGCAACTACTATATAGTTGTTACTATGGTTACGTCAAGGGGTTCGTCAACGACCGAGGGTTCGACCGCGCCCGGCGGGCGCAGCCGCCATGCGCCGGCCAGCACCAGCAACGGGGACTCGACGCGCCAGCGGATGATCGAGGCCGCCCTCGATGCCATCCGCGAGTACGGCTATCGACACGCCACCTCCAACAAGATCGCGGCGCACGCTGGGGTCTCGTGGGGAGTCATCCAGTACCACTTCGGAACGCGCGAGCGACTGCTGTTGGCGGTGCTCCAGGCCTCGATCGATGATGTCGAACGTCGCATCGACGACATCGACGCCACGTTGCCGGGCGCCACGATCGACGAGCGCTTCGACGCCTGGGAGTCCATCGTCTTCGAATCGTTCGGCTACAAGCTGTTCCCGGGCGTTGTGCAGATCGTCCTCGACCTGGGTCGCGACCCATCCGTGGCTGACGACACGATCGCTCAGCTCGAGCGATACCAGTCGACCATCAAGCGGCTGAGAGAACTTGCCGCCCAGCTCGGTGAGAGCCCGCTCCCCGCCGACCTTGCCGACTACATCTACTGGTCCTCATGGTCAGTCGCTCTGGCAGAGTCGATGACGGCGTTCCTTCAGGACACTGACGAGGGACACGCCGTACGTCGGCGCCAGGCGCTGCGTGCCGCCACGAAGGCCCTCGTACTGCAAGCCACTAGTGACCCCCAGTCACGCCCGTAGGCAGCACTGATGCAGGAGCGTCCCGTAGTCAGCCGCAAGCCCAGTCCCGTTGCTGTCAGCGGCCGAGGGGAAACCAGGCCACCGAGGACGCTCCAGGGAGCACCGCGTCGAAGCCCCCAGCGCAACGGCCCGTACCGGACAGCTCGTTGACTGAGTCAGCGCGCACGGAACACACCGCAGACGCCCCTCGCATTCGCGAGGCCACGGCCCCACCGGTGTCCGTGCCACCTCCGTCGGCTTCCCGAGCGCGTGCTGCGCCGGCCGAGGCAGCGTCCTCCAACGACGACCGACACCACTTCATCGGTGAGCGACGACCCCTTTCGAGAGCTGCCGGTCGCGGGCGCTCAACAGCGTGTCCGAGAACGACGTCCAGAACCGCGCCGTTTGGAGCCCTCGAGGGAGCGTCGCATTAAGCGCCTAGCAGATGCCGGCCTCACCACGACTAGTCATCGGGCGGCACACTTGAGCCCACAGGCTGAAGCGGAAAACTGCCGCTCTACCAGCTGTCGAACACCGCGTCCAGGTTCAGCGCCAACGCCCGCCGCCAGTGCCTCGGATGCAGCTCTAGTGGCACCCGCGCAAGTCATTGTGATGTCACGCGACTTTGAGTGGGCGGGCGTCGTAGGTCCATCGGAATGGTTTGGCGGCCCGGTTGTAGGCGTTGATGAATTCGATGATGCGCTGGGCGAGGTGATCGACGGAGTCGAACTCGCCGTTGCGGATGAGGCGCCGTTCCATGATCGAGAACCACAGCTCGACCTGGTTGAGCCAGGAGGCGTGCGTCGGTGTGCGATGCAAGAACACGTGTGGGTGGTCGTCGAGAAATGCTTCGACGGCGGGGGTCCCGTGGGCGGAGAGGTTGTCGACGATGCAGTGCAGCTGCATCCCGGTCGGGGTCTGGGCGACGAGATCGGTGAGGAAGGCGACGAAGTTCTCCGCTCGGGTCGAGTCGGTGACCCACCCAGCGACGGTGCCGTCGTGCACGTTGAGGGCAGCGAACAGCTTGGCCGTGCCGTTGCGGCGGTACTCGAACTCGCGTCGCACCGGGATCCCCGCCACCCGATCGTCGCCATCACCGCGGGCGGGGATCGCTGGGCGGGTCGGGTTGATCCGAGACTTGGCCTGGATGCCGGTCTTCTCATCGACCGACCACACCAGCGCGTTGTCGGGCGGGTTCAAGTAGAGCCCGCAGACGTCACCGGCCTTGGCCCAGAAGTCGGGATCGTGGCTGGTCATCCACGACTGCACCTGCCACGGCTTGAGATCCAACGCCCGACAGATCCGCCACGCCTGCGACGGCGAGATCGGCACGCCTTCCTCGGCCATCCGCGCCGCCAAGGCATCCATCGTCCAGCGCGTCGCCCCATCCGGCGGGTCCTCGGTCACGGTCTTGACGAGCAACAACACGTCGTCGTGGCCGTAGGTCGGCGGTCGACCCGGCCGGTCACCGTCCAACAGGCCGGCCAGACGGTCAACCTCGAACCGTTGACGCCACACACCGACCTGGTTGAAATGCATCCCGACGAGCTCGGCGATCTTGCGGTTCGACACACCACCGGCGGCCAACAAGACAATTCGGGCTCGCTGCGCTGCCCGGGCCTCGATCGTGTTCGAGCGCACACGACGCTCCAACTCGACGCGCTCCTCATCGGTGACCTGCAAAGGAAGCAACCTCATGGCCACATCAAATCACATCCCTGTCATTTGCGCGGGGACCCACTAGGGTAGGAGCGACGACCACGTGGCCGGCGTTGTTCACAACGGCGTCGAGCCGTCCGAACCGCGCGGCCGCCACGGCGAACAGCCGCTCGAGGTCGCTGCGGTCGGTCACGTCGACGGTGACGAACACGGCGCGATCGCCGAGGTCTTGTGCCAGGTCCTCGCCGAGCTCGGTGCGCCGGCCGCAGAGGACGACGGCGGCTCCCTCGGCGTGGAGGCGCTCGACGGTTGCCCGGCCGATGCCCGTGGTGCCGCCGGTGACCACCACCACCTTCCCGGCGAAGCGCTCGGTCACCGGTCGGCGCCTGCCAACAGTTCGTTGAGCGTGGTGTGCAGGTGGACCAGCGGCGGCTCGATGCGCCCGTAGACGACCTCGGGGAGCGCGCCGGAGCGCAGCGTGGCGTAGATCCGCTCCATGGTCGGGAAGTCCTCGGTGCCGGAGACCTGGAGCAGCAGATCAAGGTTCTTCGACCAGTAGCGCAGCGCCGACTCCGTTGGGGGCTCGGGGGCGAAGATCGAGGTGTACACCCGCACGCGACCGACGTCGAGTGGCTCGACCCGCCAGAGCTCGACGTGGTCGAGCTGGTGCACGACCAGCGCGTTCGGCACCAGGAAGTACTGGATCGTGCCATACGGCAGCAGCGACCACTCCTCCTTCGGCTTGGCCACCTCGTCGAGGACGTTGGCCCGCAGGCCGATGGAGGCGCAGTTGCGGCCGAACGGTTCGAAGATCACGCAGTCGGAGTTGAACGCCGGCGCGATGGTGTTCTTGTGCAGCCAGCGGATGTGGTAGCTCTCGGTGAACGTGTCGAGGATGAGCTTCCAGTTCATGTCCCACACGTTGGAGCGGGTCTCGATGTGGGTGTAGCCGTCGAGACCGAACGAGCCGAGGTCGTCTTCGGCGCCGCCGAGCACGTCGTCAACGTCGATCGGCTCAGCCGATCCGGCGCGGATGTAGACGAGTCCATGGCGCTCGGCGATGGCGACCTGGTGGAGGTCGCAGGCGATCGTCACGTCGTCAAACGCGCCGGCCGACAGGGGCCGAGCGCGCAGCGCGCCGTCGGTGCCATACGTCCAGCCGTGATAGCCGCACACCATGCTCCGCCCGAGGTTGCCGGACCGCTCCGTGACGAGCGGCGCGCCGCGGTGCCTGCAGGCGTTCACCATAGCCCGGAGCGAGCCGTCTGCCTGGCGCACGGCCACGATCGGAATCCCGTCGACCGTGGTCGTGAGGTAATCGGCAGGGCCGGCGAGCTCGCAGCTGAGCCCGAGCAGCGTCGGCCCATCACGGAACAGCACACGTTACTCGAGCGCGAAGCGGTCGAGGTCGGTGTAGGCGGTCGCCGGGTTGACCATCGAGTGGTTGCCGTGCAGTCCGGCGAAGTGATCGCCGGACGCAGCGACCCGTTCCAGCAACTCCACTTGGCGTTCATGTCGCATCGAAGAATCTCCCTGGACCATCTTGCAGGCGGGCGGTCCGATGAGCTCGTCACGCCGGTCCGTCTGGCACGTTGTCTGAGACTAATCGAGATTAGAAAACTGGTCAACACGACCGCCGGCGGACGACCTGACCCTTGTTCGGAGCATGGTGGCTGCGCGACGGTGGCGCCTTGCTCGGCGTTGGCCGGCGGCCCGATGCGTCACGGAGTGAGTGCGGTCAGTTGGTCGGTGGCGAGTTGCTCGCGGAGGACGAACTTTTGGACCTTGCCGCTTCCGGTAAGCGAGAACGCGTCGGTGACGTACCACTGAGCGGGGATCTTGTGGCGGGCGAGGCGCTCGCTGCACCAGCTGCGCAGTTCGCCGATTGTGGGTGACGGCTGTTTCGGGTCGGTTCGGACCGTCGCGGTGATGAGCTCGCCCCAGTGGTCGTCGGGGCGGCCGACGACGGCGACGTCGACGATGGCTGGGTGGGTCAGGATGGCGCCCTCGATCTCGGCGGGGTAGATGTTCTCACCTCCGCGGATGATCATGTCCTTGAGGCGCCCGGTGACGGTGACGTAGCCGCGCTGGTCCATGGTGCACAGGTCACCGGTGTGAAGCCATCCGTCGGTGTCGATCGTGCGGGCGGTGGCGTCAGGCACGTCGAAGTAGCCGATCATCGTCGAGAAGCCGCGAACGCACAGCTCGCCTTGCTCGCCGACGGGGACCGTGTCACCGGACCCGGGGTCGACGATGCGGCACTCGAGCTGCGGGAGCGGGGTGCCGACGGTGGTCGACTTGTCTTCGGGCGAGTCGTCGGGGTGCACCATCGTGATGACGGGCCCGAGTTCGGTCTGGCCGAGCATGTTGATGAAGGTCGCGTCGAAAGTCGCTTGCATGCGCCGGATGAGTTCGGGCTGGACGGGGGCGCCGCCACCGAACACCGTTCTCAGCGACTCGGTGCGTGCGGAGACGTCGGGGTGGGCGAGCAGCGCGGTGAACACCGTTGGTACGGCGCCGAGGGCGACGGCTTGTTCCTCGTCGATGATTTGCAGCGTGACGTCGGGATCGAAGCCCGACATGAGCACCAGGGTGCCGCAGATGCTGGCCGCACCGAGGACAGCGACGCAGCAGCCTCCGGTGTGGAACAGGGGCAGCGGTGTCAGGTACACGCCGCCTGCGGGGACGCGTCCGCGAGCGAAGGTCAACCGGGCGTCGTTGGTGATGCTGCGGTGTCGCAGGAGGGCACCTTTGGGGAACCCCGTGGTACCGCTGGTGTATTGGATCTGGGCGGCGTCGTCGGGTGCCACGTCAGGCAGCGCGACGTCGTCGGCTGTGTCGACGGTGGCGAAGAAGTCGGTCAGCGTCGCCGTCGCGCGCAGCTCGGGTAGCTCGTCAGCGAGCGTGCGGGCTGCGTCGCTGAGTGATTGGCCGCGGTATGCGTCGTCGTGCAAGAGCAGGTTGGCCCGGCTTTGCGTGAGGACGTAGCGGGCTTCGGGGACGGTGAGAGCTGGGTTGACGGTGACGAGGACGACACCGGCGAGTGCGGCGCCGTACTCGACAAGCACCCACTCGGGACTGTTGGCCGCCCACACGGCGATGCGTTCGCCGGGTTCGAGGCGTGCCAGCAAGGCCCGGGCGATCTGCTCGGCGTCGGCGAGGAGCTCGGCGTAGGTCCACCGGCGCCGACGTGGGTCGGCGATGCCCTCGATGAGCGCGGGATGGTCGGGAACCTCGGCGGCCGCGTTGCGCAGGATGTCGCCGACGGTCGTGTCGAGCACCGGTTGGCTGGTGTCGATGGGCCACCAGGAAGTCGTGAGTGTCATGCCGGTCTCCTCGGATCGAGTGGTGGGAGGTTGGGTTCGTCGACGGGTTGGTGGAGACGCCGAGGTTGCACAGGATCTGGTGGGGGTGGTGCCGGGCGACCCGGGCTGCACGTCGCGTGGTGAGCGGTTCGGTGTGTCATCCCGGCTCGCGGGGCAGACCGAGGACCCGTTCGCCGATGATGTTTCGTTGCACCTGGTCGGTGCCGCCGTAGATCCCTGGAGCCGGCGAAAGGAGGGTCAATGTCTGCACAGCGCCGCCGTTGCTGCTGGCGTCGGCTGCAAGCATCCCGTCGGCGCCGACGATGAGAGTTCCGACCTCGCGGAACCGGCGGAACAGTTCGCTCATCGCCAACTTGGCGACGTTGTCGGCGCCGGGGACTGGTCGGGCCGCGCTGCGTTGCGCCGACCACCAGTTGATCTGGACGAGGGTGTGCAGCTCGGCGAGGCCGGCGCGCACCTGTGGGTCGTCGAGGCGTCCGAGGCGTCGGGCCAGGTCTGTCCATTGGGTGACGTTGACGGCGCCGAGGTGCGTGCCGGCGAGGAAGTCCTCGCCGCGACTGGCGGTGGCCAGCAGTTCGCCGACGCGCCGCCCGAGGCGCCCAGCGGTCGCTCCTGGCGTCTCGGCGGGCAGGTCGACCTTGGCCGAACCGAGCCGTGACCGCTCGGTGGCCAGTGTCGTCGCGGCGACTGCCCACCCCTGGTTGAGGGGGCCGATGCGGGCGGCGTCGGCGACGCGGGCGTCGTCGAGGAACACTTCGTTGAACACTGCTTCGCCGGTCATCTCACGCAATGGGCGCACCTCGACGCCGGGTTGACGCATCGAGAACGCGAACCAGCTGATCCCTTGGCGTTTGGGGGCGGCCGGATCGGTGCGGGCCAGGAGCATGCCCATGTCCGCGAGATGACCGCCTGAGGTCCACACCTTCTGCCCGTTGATGATCCACTCGTCGCCGTCTTGGACGGCCCGGCACTCGAGGGATGCGAGGTCGGAGCCGGCATTCGGTTCGGAGAACAGCTGACACCAGGCCTGCTCCCCGGACAGGATCGGGGCCGCGTACTGGGCGATCTGCTCGGGGGTGCCGTGCGTGGCGATCGTCGGCGCCGCCAACATCATCCCGATGCCGCCCGGCGGCCCCATGCAACCTGCGTCGGCCAACACCTGGCGCACAGCGACGACCTCGTCGGGGCCGAGACCGAGGCCGCCGGCGGCGACGGGCAGCTCCGGGGCGGCGTAGCCGGCGTCGGCGAGACGCCGCCACCATTCGCCGAGGCGCAGCGACGGATCCCAGTTCGCCTGGACCCAGGCGCGTGCGTGAGCCTGTACGGCGTCGAGCCCTCGAAAT
>CAWJCQ010000005.1:0-1004978 GCA_963841465.1 uncultured Acidimicrobiia bacterium
CGCTCAACCGCGGTGGCAACCGTCGCATCAACGCCGTCCTCCATCTGATGGCCGTCACCCAGCTGCGCTGCGAACCCCGAGCCCAACAGATCTATGGCGACGCCCGTCGCCGCGGCCACACCAAGAAAGAAGCGATGCGAATCCTCAAACGTCACCTCTCCGACGTCGTCTACCGACGGATGACCCGCGACCTCAACGCCACGCTCAGCTCACCACGCATCGACCCCCAACAGGCCGTCGCCTGAATCGAACACCAGTTTCTTCTTGACATAGAAGCTTCGGACAGGTTGCCGTACCCGCCGATCGGCGTCGAGCATCAAGGACGGTGGCCGCCGGTTCGGGCTGGCGGCCGCGGGACACGGTCAGGAGCGGTTAAGAGCCGTGCTGTCGCCACTGGGCTCGTACGGCATGGGTTCCTGGCTGGCCGATGTTGACCCAACGCGCGACGTCGACGTGGTGGAGGTCGAACTCGAAGATCGGGTCGTGCCGCACGGACTCGATCATTCCCCCGACGTCGGATCGCGCGACGACCGCCTGCACGAACGACGTGATGTCAGTGTTCGCGGTGACCTCGGACGCCGTCGCGCGGATGCAGAGCTCGTCGTCGTTGGGTCCCGGCGTGGCGTGGATGACGCAGCGAGGGTCACGCCGCAGGTCCCATCCCTTCGGCGACCGGCGCGGAATGGCGGCGAAGAGGCGGCCGGCGGCGAGGATCGGGCAGAACGGGTGAAGGCGCGGCGAGCCGTCGCGTCGAACGGTCGCGAGGTAGGCGATGGAGAAGGTGTGCTGGCCGGGCGGCGCCGGGAGCCCGCGGTCGAGCGCGAAGAGTCCCGGCCACAACCGGGATGCCACGGCTGCGACCTCAGGCGCCTCGTGCTCGACAACGGTCCAGGTGGCCACCGCCACAGCCTGGTCCGTCTCGACGCGGTGCCGGACCAACGGTCCTCGTGCCGGCGATCGAGGACGCAACGGCGGTGACAGAGGGGGCGTGTTACTTCGGATGCCGCTGTGTGGCTGGTCGCGTCGAGTCGGAGGAGGGGTGGCCGGGAGCTCGTCAGGTGACGACGGCGCACAGCCTTGCGGCTCCACACCTGGCGTTCGCCATCCGCTGCGCCGGCTGCCGCCAAGCGCACGAGCTCGTCGACGTCAAAGGCGGCGGCCGCTCGCAGCGTGTCGGACCTTGGGGCTCGGGTCGTCACGAAGCATTCGCACCACGTCGGTCACGACGTCCTCAGCGCAGATGTCACCGATCCGGCACCGCTCGCAGGCCAAGCCGTGCAGGGCGACGATTCGCACCGCCGGCACCGGATCTGACAAGGCGGCGCGAAACGTGGCCGTCGAGGCATCGTTCGCAGCGTGGTCGAGCACACCCAGCGCATGACGCCGCACCTTCGGGTTCCGATCCCGAAGTGCTGCAGCTTGCATTGCGTCGACCGGCACTGCGCCTGCGTAGGGCTGCCAATCGCCACCTCGGCGCTGGGTGGCGTCGCCCTCGCGTCAGTACGAGACAGTTGATGCGGGGTCGATCAGGGGCGCTCGATGCCCTGGAAGATCTCGAGCACGGTCTTGGCGTGGGTCGTGGGGTTGTAGGGCGGGTTGCCGATGCCCTTCGTGGTGGGCACGGTGGTCACCGGTTCCCACAGCTGGTCGGCCTTGCCCCCGGCGAGCGTGAGGACGGCATCGCGGACGAAGGTGTCACGAACGATCTGCTCCTCGCTGGCACCAGGGCTCTTTTGGCCGACGATGCCGTACATCTCGGTGCCGTGGACGGCGTGGGATCCGTCCACTGCACCCACGCAGAGCAGGTGCGCGTTGCCCCCGGCCGCGGCGTGCGCGAGCGCCCCGCGCACCTGGGGCAGGGTGAAGGAGAAGTTGGTGAGCAGTGCGCCACGGACCTCCACCGGTGTGCGCCCGTCGACGTCGAAGGCGGCGACGATCTTGCGGGCGCGGCTGCGGGGGATGCGGTTGCTGTTGGCGAAGTCGGAGACCAGGGCGTCGATGCTGCCGGGGTCGAAGTCCTCGGTCCTGTGCAGGACCCACCAGTCGGTCTCGTGGGTGGTGCTGCTGAACAGGATGTCGACGTCGCGGTGTCGTCCCGACTCGAGGACCCGCATGGGGTGGTCGGCGAGGATCCCGCCGGGCTGGAACCTGTCGTCGACGACGGCAATGACGTCGTTGTCGACGCTGTGCGGTGCACCCGGGTCTTGCGACTGTGTCTGGCTCATCGTCTCGGCGAGCAGGTGCGCGTCGACGGTGAGCAGCTGCTCGGGATCGTCCTGGATCCCGAGAGCGGTCAGGACCTGCACTGCTCGCTCTTCTGCTCCCCAGGCCGGCACCTGGCGCGACGGCATGCCGGAGAAGGCGGCGATGTGGTGGTAGAGGCCGTCGGCCGACGGCGCGGCCAGCAGCGCGAGGGCGGAGAACGCGCCGGCGCTGTGGCCGGTGACGGTGACGTTGCCCGGGTCGCCGCCGAAGCGGGCAATGTTCTCCCGCACCCAGCGCAGGGCGGTGATGATGTCCTGCAGGCCGAGGTTCGAGGCTTCCGCAAGGGCGCCGCCGTACTGGGACAGCGACAGCCACCCGAAGGCGCCGAGTCGGTAGTTGATGGACACTCCGACAGCTCGTCCGGTCGCGGCCAGACCACAGGCGTTCGAGACGGTCTGCGTGTTCGCGCCGAGCAGCCAGCCACCGCCGTAGACGTAGATGACCACGGGCAGTGGCTCGTCGCCGGCGTCCTCGGGTGCCCACACGTTGAGGTTCAGGCAGTCCTCGCTGAACCCGTTGTCGGCCTCGAGCCAGCTGGTGTCGCCGGCCTGGAGCGGCGCGGGCCCTTTCTGGTCGTAGGGCAGGTCGGGGTTGAAGCCAAGCAGGGTGGGCCGACGGAAGCGTTCGGCGCTGGCATAGGGAATGCCCAGCCAGGAGCGCACTGCGTGCTCGTGGGTGAGAGTGCTGCTGGTGTCGGTCATCGTGGAGGCCTTTCGGGGAATCTCAGTCGGTTTCGGTCTTTTGCTGGGCTGTCACCAGGGCATGCAGAGTCAGTCGAGGACGATGACGTGGCCTTCTTCGAGCGCCTGGTGTGCGTGGGCGACCTGCTCGAGGCCGTGGTAGGTGGCGGCAATCGGCGGGATGATCCGGCCCGCGGCGATCGCGTCGAGCTGGTGGGAGAACGCATCGGCGGACAGCTCGGACGCCTGTCCGGCGTAACTCGTCAGCCGCACCCCGGTCGGGATGAGCTGCAGTGGGTCGAAATCCGGCAGGGTCCACGCCCCGTTGAGCGCGCCGGTGAAGCAGCACGTGCCGCCGCGGCGCAGGCTGGCCAGGGTGTCGGGCAGCTTGTCGACGCCGACGAGTTCGATGGCGGCGTCGATGCCATCGCGGTGGTCCTCGCGGATGCGCGGGGCGATGGGTTCGCCGTCGTCCACGATGACCTCGTCTGCCCCGTGGTGACGCAGCAGGTCGGCCCGGGCAGGGTTGCGGGTGGTGGCGAGCACCCGGGCTCCGAGGTCGTGGGCGAGGGTGATGGCCGACAGCCCGACGGTGGAGGTGCCGCCGTGCACCAGCAGGGATTGTCCGCCCTGCAGGCTCACGCCGGTGGTCAACGAGCCGTGGGCGGTCTGGAACATCTCGGGCAGTGCGCCGATGGTCTCCCAGGGCAGGGTGCTGGTGAAGCCGATCACGTGCTCCTCTGGCACCACGGTGTACTCGGCGTAGCTGCCGTCGATGCTGCGGCCCATGCCGCCCATCATCGCAATGACCTGGTCGCCGACGTGGAAACGGCTGCCGGGGGCCACCTGGTCGACGATGCCGGCGGCCTCGATGCCCAGGATGCGGGGGTAGGAGAAGTCGGCCGACGAGCCGCCCTGACGGCTGGTCACCTCGGACTCGTTCACCCCGAACGCCTTGACCTGGATCCGCACCCACCCGGCCTTCGCCTCGGGCCTCGGTGCGTCGCTGGCGGCCAGCACGTCGTAGCCGCCGGGGCCGGTCAGCCGGATCGCTCGCACGGTCTCGCTCATTGGTGATTCTCTCCGGTCGTGATCGGACGGTCCGCTGCGGCCGTTGCGCGCGGGGTCGTGTCGGCTTCGGGGGTGTATGCGTCGGCAAGCGCGTCGACTCCGCGGGCCACCATGTCGGCGTCGAGGCCACCGGGGTTCCAGGACTGGTAGATCGTCAAGCCCTCCATCAGGGCGTCGAGCGCGCGGGCCGCCGGTTCGGGGAAATGCGTCGTCAAGGAGGCGATCCACCGCTGTTCGAAGCGCCGTACCAGCTCGGCGACTCGTTCGCTGCGCGACCCGTAGGCGTACATCTCGCGGTACAGCACCACCTCGCGCGCGCTGGCCCGGCTCGACCCGCAGATCGAATCGACGATCTGTGCTTGCGCCACTGCCTGGGTGGGGGCAGCCGGCAGGTCGAACCGGGCATCGATCTCCTGCTGCATCAGCTCGAAGGCCGCCACGAAGACATCGTCCAGCGTCGCGTAGTAGTAGGTGACACTGCCCAACGGCACCCCTGCCCGTGCCGCGATCGTGCGGTGCGTCACCGCCCGCAGACCACCCTCGGCGAGCAGGTCAAGGGCAGCGTGCGCGATCTTGTCCTTGCGTTGCGGATCGTTCGCCACACCCTTGCGCATCGTCACCTCCCGGGCCTTCTCTTCCTCCACTAAGTATGTACCATCGTACATGAAGGTGTGTACGATGGTACATACCAACCGAAGAAGGGAGCCATCATGCAGGGCAAGGCACTGCAGAAGCAGGCGACACAACGCACCCAGGAACTGCCCGACGCCGAGCTGACCCACCCGTTCGGGGACGACTGGGACGTGTTCAAGGTCCGCGGCAAGGTGTTCATGCTGCAGACCGACATCACCGGGAAACCGATCGTCATCCTCAAGGCCGAACCCTCGGAGGCCAAGGCCCTGCGCGCCGCCCACTCCGACGTGACGCCGGGTTACCACATGAACAAGCGGCACTGGATCACGCTTCACCCCGACGGCACCCTGGACGCGCAGCACGTCGACGAATTGGTCACCGAGTCCTACCGGCTTGTCGTCGCCGGTCTGCCCAGGTCCCAGCAGCCGGTCGATCCCGACACCTTCGGGCGTGAGGCGTGACGATCACCGGCAGCGGGCTGCAGGACCACGCCTGCATCACGGCCCGAGCCTGCCTCATGTCTCGGAGGGCTACCCCTTCACCGACACGCTCCAGGTGTTCAAAGTCACCGGCCCGTTGATCCCATCGTGACCGAGGATCAAGACGATCATCACGGTCAAGCTCGATCCCGAGCACGCCGAGACCTTGGTGGGCGAGCATGGCAACATCCAGCCCGGGCCGATACCTGAACAAGCGCCACTGGATCTCCGTAGCAGCCGGGCCGGCTCCCTGGTTGCGTGAATGCGCGGCGTGGCTCGTTCGTGACAAGCTCTCTGGCCCCCGGCTCGTAGAGGGGCAAGGCCGGTCACCAATGGGCGGCGGTTGTCTGGAGGCGCTGCGTTTCGGAGTCGATGCTGACTGGACGTTCGCCCGCCGATCACGTCAGTGTCATGCAGTCGCTGCCCTGGGCGACGATGCGCTTCGCCGACGAGCCGATAACGCGCGCCCTCGAATCGCACGAACCCGACCAACCGAGGCGCGGTCGAAGTGCCGGTCGAGGACGTTTGCGTAGGCCCGCGAGGAGCGCCCGATACCAGCGTGCGGAAACGCGCGGCGTCCTCACCGGCGGCGCCGTCGTATAAGCGCCGGTCCTCCCGTTCAGGCTCATCTCCACGAGCGATGGCCGCCAGACGAGATGGCCGCCGTCGGGCAGCCGCTCGTGGCCGCCAGTGGGTAGATCGCGAGTGGCGCCAACACTCAACGTAAGCCAGGACGTCGCACGCGTATCAACTTCCGGGGGCGATGGCTGCAGGTGGCCGACCACGTATCGAGGCCGGTACACCGCAGTCGCGGCCATCGGCGCCTGTCTACCCTGGAGTGGTGGACGACGACCTGGTTGGGCGCTGCGCGACTGTTCGCGAGCTGGCGGGCGATCGGCCGCCGACGGTGGATGACGTCCCGATCACCCGGGATGGTCGGCGCCTCGACACCCCCGAGACCGTCCGAGCGTTCATCGCGCAGGTCAACGCTCAGCGCGCCACGGGCCGTGCCGACTGACGCGTCGACAGCCCACGAACTCGACGACCTTATGCTTGGTCGCCCTAACGCCGCGATCCGGTGGCGCCCACCGCAGGACTCGTCGAGCCTCGCCAGGCCGCTGGAGATCGAGGCTCGGTCGATCGGACCGTGACCGACGAACGCACTCCGATTTGGCCCACTGGCGGCCCACTGAGACAGCGCAAGAGGGCACAACAGGGCCCACCAGGGCGGTTCCAGGGATCCTGCCGGCGAGGCCCTGACCAGGGCAAAAGCCCTGCTCAGGCCGTCTGAGCTGGGAGCGCCCTCGGCAGGATTCGAACCTGCGCACACGGCTCCGGAGGCCGATGCTCTATCCCCTGAGCTACGAGGGCGGGATCGAGCAAGGCAGGCTAGCGGCGGGCCGGGTGGGATCCCCGAGACGTTGATCGGGCCGCATACCCTGCGGCCGGCGCGGCACAATGTCCCGCACCAATGGCCGATCCGCTGGACCTCCTTGCCGCTCGCCTGCAGCCGGCGTTCGACGCCGTCGCCGGATCGCCCGGCACCGATCCCGTCGTGCGCCCGTCTGACCGCGCCGACGCCCAGGCGAACGGGGCGCTGGCGCTAGCGAAGCAGCTCGGCCGCAACCCACGGGAGGTCGCCGCCGAGGTCGTCGTCGCCGCCGATCTCGCCGGTGTGGCCGACGTCGAGATCGCCGGTCCCGGCTTCATCAACCTGACCCTCGACGCCAGCTTCATTGCCACGCTCGTGGCCGAGGTGGCCGCCGACGACGCCCTCGGGATCGAGCCGGCGGCCAACCCCGAGCGCGTCGTCGTCGACTACTCGGCGCCAAACGTGGCCAAGGAGATGCACATCGGGCACCTCCGAACGACGGTGATCGGCGACGCCCTCGTGCGCCTCCTCGACGCCGTCGGCCACGACGTCGTCCGGGAGAACCACATCGGCGACTGGGGTCGGCCGTTCGGGATGCTGATCGAGCACCTCGTCGACGTCGGGGCCGGGCGCGACGGCGGACCGGCGCTCGGTGACCTCGACGCCTTCTACAAGGAGGCCAACGAGACGTTTGTCGCCGACCCCGACTTCCAACTGCGGGCACGTCAGCGGGTGGTGCTGCTGCAGCAGCGCGACCCCGAGACGATCGCGCTGTGGGAGACGCTGGCCGCCCAGAGCGCGGCACACTGGAACGAGGTCTACGCCAAGCTGGGTGTGCTCCTCACCGACGACGACATCGCGGGGGAGAGCCGGTACGAGACGCTCATGCCGGACGTCATCGAGCGGTTGGCGGCAGCGGGCTTGCTCGAGGAGTCCGACGGTGCCGCGGTCGTCTTCCCGCCCGGCTTCACCAACCGGGACGGCGAGCCGCTGCCGCTGATCGTGCGCAGCCGCGCCGGCGCCTTCACCTACGCCACCAGCGACCTGGCCTGCGTCGTCGACCGCCTCGAACGGGTCAAGGCGACGTGGCTGGTGTACGTCGTCGGCGCTCCGCAGGCGCAGCATCTGGCGATGGTGTTCGCCGTCGCGGGGATGGCCGGGTGGCTGGTGCCCCCAGCGCGCGCCGAGCACGTCGCGTTCGGCAACGTCCTCGGGCCGGATCGCAAGATGCTGAAGAGCCGCAGCGGCGAACCCGTCCGCTTCATCGACGTGATCGACGAGGCGATCGAGCGGGGCCGCGCGGTGGTCGCCGAGAAGAACCCCGAGCTGCCGCCGGACCGGCGCGAGGTCGTCGGCCGCCAGGTCGGCATCGGCGCCCTCAAGTACGCCGACCTGTCCACCGACCGGATCCGCGATTACGCGTTCGACTGGGAGCGGATGTTGTCGTTCGACGGCAACACCGCGCCGTACCTCCAGTACGCCCACGCCCGGATCTGCTCGATCTTCCGCCGGGCCGGCATCGATCGCAGGACGGTACGGGACACGACGCCGGTGCTCGGGACCCCGCAGGAGCGGGCGCTGGCGCAGCGGGTGCTCGGCTTCGGCACCGCGGTCGCCGAGACGATCGAGCGCACCAGCCCGCACCGGCTGTGCACGTACCTCTTCGAGTTGGCGTCGGACTTCACGGCCTTCTACGAGCACTGCCCGGTGCTGCAGGCCGAAGATGCCAGCACCCGGGCGAGTCGCCTGGCGTTGAGCGACGTGACCGCCCGGGTGCTGGCTCGCGGGCTGCATCTGCTCGGGATCGAAGCCCCGGAGCAGATGTAGCGGTAGCGAGTTGCTGAATCCGCTACGGCCTTCGGCGGTGGCGGAAGTGGTTCTGTCTGGCCTCCCGACGCAAGCGGGTGTGTCCGGCGATGCGCCGCAGGTCCTGGACGCGGTCCTGGACGAGCTGGTGGGAGACGGTGAGCTGGGTGGAATACATGATCGTGTCCTTTGGCTGTTGGGTCGGTTGATGTCTACGTAGGCAAGGGTGCGCCTGGTTCTCACCGAGCCCGGCGACGGGCCCGGCGAGCAACCCTGGCGAACTTGGCGTCGCGGGCGTCGCGGAACTGCCGGCGGATCTGATCCTGGCGGTCAGCGACGATCGCGCGAGCGAACGCTGGGTGCTGCTCGAACATGACGTGTCCTTTCGGGACGGCTCCCCGATGGGGAGGTCGGTGGTCGGAGATGGCCGCGGTGAGGCGGCCTGATGCAGGTCTGGTGACCGGGAGACGACGAGGGAGTTCGCTCAGGCGGCGTCGGTGAGGCACCCGCCGGCCAGCGCGACGAAGGCGCCGCTCTCGATGGTCACGTTCATCCAACTGATGTCGATCATCGGGGCACCTCCTTCGGGGCTCGTGCGGACAAGCGTGATGATCACCGACGCGGCGTCCTGATACAAGCGAGTTTCGCGGCGCGGTCCCGACGTACCGTGGCCATTGTCCGTGAACGCCTTGCCCCGCGCCCTCCTACCCGACACCGCGTCGGTCGCCGCCGACGGCTCGCTGGTCATCGGTGGCTGCCGCATCGACGAGCTGGCGGCGACCTACGGCACCCCGGTCTTCGTCTACGACGAGGCCCACCTGCGGGCCCGGTGCCGGGAGGCCGTCGAGGCGTTCGGTCACCAGCGGGCGGCCTACGCGACCAAGGCGTTCCTGTGCCGGGCGATGGCCCGGCTGGCCTACGACGAGGGCATGGTGCTCGACGTCGCCAGCGGCGGTGAGCTGCACGTCGCCCTCGCCGCCGGCGTGCCGGCGAGCGCGTGCGTCCTGCACGGCAACAACAAGAGCGTCGCCGAGCTGGGCGACGCGCTGGACGCAGGCGTCGGGCGCGTCGTCGTCGACAGCTTCGACGAGCTCGACCGCCTCGACGCGCTGCGCATCGCCGAGTCGCGGCCGGTGCCGGACGTGCTGCTGCGGATCACGCCCGGCGTCCACGCCCACACCCACGCCTACATCGCTACCGGCCAGGACGACTCGAAGTTCGGCTTCAACCTCGCCAACGGTGACGCCGCCCGCGCCGTCGAGCGGGCGTCACGCTCGCCCTCGGTGCACCTCGTCGGTCTGCACTGCCACATCGGCTCCAACGTCTTCAGCCGCCGACAGCTTCGGCCGCGCCGCCGAGGTGATGGCGACGCTTCGCCGCGCCGCACGAGCTGCCCGAGCTCGTGCTCGGCGGCGGGCTCGGCGTGGCCTACGTCGAGGGCGAGGAGGCACCGACGATCACCGAATGGGCCAAGGTCGTGCTCGACGCCTGCGCCGCCGCCGGCGTGACGTCGGCGATCGGCGTCGAGCCGGGGCGGGCGATCGTCGCCGCCGCCGCCGTCACCGTCTACACCGTCGGGACGATCAAGCCGATCCCCGGCGTGCGCACGTACGTCGCCGTCGACGGCGGGATGAGCGACAACCCGCGCCCGGTCCTGTACGGGAGCGGCTACGAGGCGTTCTTGCCGCGAGCCGTCGACGCCGACCGGCCGTTGCGGGCCCGCGTCGTCGGCAAGCACTGCGAGTCGGGCGACGTGCTGCTGTTCGACGCCCGCTTGCCGGGCGATCTCGCGGTGGGCGATCTGATGGGCGTGCCCGTCACCGGCGCCTACGGCCACTCGATGGGATCGAACTACAACAAGGTGCCGCGGCCGCCGGTGGTCTTCGTCGCCGACGGCACGGCCCGCCTCGTGGTGCGTCGCGAGACGCACGACGACCTGTTGGCCACTGATCTGGGCTGACCGGATCCTCGCCCGGGCTCCATCGTCTGCGTGAGCGATCATGCGGATGCAGCGCCTCTTCGCTCACGCAGAGCGTCTGTGAGCGCGGCGGGGCAGATCGCACTACCTTGACCCGATGGCTGGGTGGCTCCAGTTCCCACGTCGCGTCGTCGGCCGGCTGACCGCGACCTTCCGGCAGCGGGAGCCGAACACCGGTCGCACGACCCGCCACCGCCAGCCGCCGGTTCGCCACGTCGACGCCGGCGTGCGGATCGAGTACACGCCCAACCTCGACGGCGACCCTGATCCCGGCGAGGTCGTGTGGACGTGGGTGCCGTTCGAGGAGGACCCGACGCTGGGCAAGGACCGGCCCGTCGTGATCATCGGGCGCCACGGCGATCGGCTGTCGGGCGTCGCTCTGACCTCGAAGCACAAGCCGCACATGGTGGACGTCGGCACTGGGCCGTGGGACGGCCAGGGTCGGACGAGCTACGCCAAGGTGGATCGGTTGCTCGACATCGACCCGGCGACCGTCCGCCGCGAGGGCGCCGCGCTCACCCGTCGCCGCTTCGATACCGTCATCGAGGCTGTCGACCGGCTCCACGATGTCGTCCGCGCCTGACCTGGCGCCCCGTCCGGTCGGCCGATGGCACGGATCCCGCCCAGATCGTGCGACGCTCTGGCGATGAAAGCTGCCGCCTACACCCACACCGGTGGGCCCGAGGTGCTCGAGTACGTCGACGTAGCGGATCCCGTCGTCCGCCCGGGAGGGCTGATCATCGAGGTCAAGGCGGTGGGGATCCAGGGCGGCGACCTGCTCCACCGCGCCGGCGGGGTGATGGCGACCAACCCGCACATCGTCGGCTACCAGGCCTCGGGCGTGGTCAAGGAGGTCGGCGCCGGCGTCGAGAAGTTCACCGTCGGCCAGCCAGTCGTCGCCACGATGGGCTACGGCAGCCACGCCGAGCTGGTGTCGGTGCCCGCCGCCGGGGCGTACGCGATCCCCGACGGCCTGTCGATCGAGGATGCCGCGGGCGTGCCGATCGAGTTCGGGACCGCCGACGACTGCCTGTTCGAGTTCGGCCACCTGCACGGCAACGAGACCGTGCTCGTGCAGGCCGGCGCCGGCGGCGTCGGGCTGGCCGCGATCCAGTTGGCCAAGGAAGCCGGTTCCAGCCTCGTGCTGGCGACGGCGTCGAGTGACGAGCGCCTCGGCCGGCTCGCCGAGTTCGGGATGGACCACGGGATCAACTACGCCCGCGAGGACGTCGCCAAACGGGTCAGCGAGCTGACCGACGGGCGCGGCGTCGACCTCGTCGTCGACCCGGTCGGCGGCCGCACCCTGGAGGCGAGCATCGCCAGCCTCGCCTACCGCGGCCGGATCAGCTGGGTTGGCCGTGCCGGGCGGGAGGAGGCACCGCCGGAGGTGTGGCCGCTGATGGAGAAGAACGCCACGCTCACGGGCGTGTTCCTCGGCGCCGAGATGGGTCGCGATCCTGCCCGGGTGCAGATCGATGATCGAGGTGCTGTTGCGGCGAGTCGCCGTGGGCAACCTGCGCGTCGTCATCGACCGCACCTTCCCGCTCGCCGACGCCGCCGAGGCTCACCGGTACATCGAGAGCCGGCAGGCGTTCGGACGCGTGCTCCTCGTTCCATAGCCGCTGGGAGGAGCTCGGCGAGGAGCCGTAGCCTTTGGCTGGTGGGAGAGCACCAGGTGCGGATCGGGGTCCTCGGGTGCGGCAACGTCGGCGGCGCGCTCATCGGGCTCGTCGCCGCCCAGGCCAAGGAGATCGAGGCCCGTACGGGTGTCCAGCTGGACATCACCCGGGTGGCCGTCCGCAACCTGTCGCGCAGCCGTGATGTCGAGCTCGCCCCCGGCGTGCTGACACGGGACACCGAGGCTGTCGTCACCGACCCCGACATCGACCTCGTCGTCGAGGTGATCGGCGGCATCGAGCCGGCGCGCGGGCTGATCGTGGCGGCGCTGGCCAGGGGCAAGCCGGTGGTCACGGCGAACAAGGAGCTGCTCGCCAACATCGGCGTCGAGCTGTTCCAAGCCGCCGACGACGCCGGCGTCGACCTGCTGTTCGAGGCCGCCGTCGCCGGTGGCATCCCGCTGGTGCGGGCGCTGCGCGAGAGCCTGCGCGGCGAGCCGATCCGGCGGGTGATGGGCATCGTCAACGGGACGACCAACTTCATCTTGACCAAGATGACCGAGCAGGGCGCGCCCTACGGGGAGGCGCTGGCCGAGGCGCAGCGGCTCGGGTTCGCCGAGCGCGATCCGACGGCCGACGTGGAGGGCTTCGACGCCGGGGCCAAGGCGGCGATCATCGCCACGATCGCGTTCGGGACCCGGGTCGTCGCCGGCGACGTCTACCACGAGGGGATCAGCAACCTCACCGCGGCAGACATCGACGTCGCCCGCCGGCTCGGCTACGTCGTCAAGCTGCTGGCGATCGCCGAGCTCGACGCCGGCGGCGAGGTCGCCGTGCGCGTCCACCCGGCGATGGTGCCGGTGCACCACCCGCTGGCGAGCGTGCGGGAGAGCTTCAACGCCGTCTTCGTCGAGGGTGCGGCGGTGGGCCAGCTGATGTTCTACGGCCGCGGCGCCGGGGGCCTGCCGACGGCGAGCGCGGTGTTCGGTGACGTCATCGACGCTGCCGTCAACCTCACCAAGGGCACCCATGGCACGCTCGGCTCGTTCGCCAAGGCCCGGATCCGCCCGATCGACGAGACCTCCGCCGAGTACCTCCTCGGCCTCGAGGTGGCCGACCGCCCCGGGGTGCTGCACGCTGTCACCGGCGTCTTCGCCGAGCACGAGGTCAGCATTCGCGCCGCCGAGCAGGAGGGCATCGGCGAGGACGCCCGGCTGGTGTTCATCACCCACGAGGCCAAGGAGGCGGCCGTGCAGGCCACCGTGAGCGGGCTGCGCGAGCTCGATGTCGTGCGGCGCGTCGGCGGCCTGCTGCGCGTCATCGGGAGTTAGCGGGTTGCGGTACGTGTCGACGCGGGGCCGGGCGCCGGAGCTCGGCTTCGCCGACGTCCTGGTCGAGGGTTTGGCCAGCGACGGCGGACTGTACGTCCCGGCGGAGTGGCCGCTGCTGCCGTCACCCGTGGTGCTCGACGCGGCGACGTCCTACGCCGATGTCGCCCGGCGGGTGATCGCCCCGTTCGTCGGCCACGACATCTCGGATGAGGACCTCACCGCGATGTGCGTCGACGCCTACGCCACCTTCAGCCACCCGGCCGTCGTGCCGCTCGTCCAGATCGACCACCGCCAGTGGCTGGCCGAGCTGTTCCACGGGCCGACCCTGGCGTTCAAGGACCTCGCCCTGCAACTGGTCGGGCGGCTGTTCGACCACGTGCTCGCCCAGCGTGGGGAGCACGTCACGGTCATCGGGGCGACGAGCGGCGACACCGGCCCGGCGGCGATCGAGGCGGTGCTCGGGTGCACCCACATTGACCTCGTGTTCCTGTACCCGGCCGGCGGTACCAGCGAGGTGCAACGGCGCCAGATGACCACCATCGACGCCCCCAACGTCCGGGCGGTGGCCATCGAGGGCACCTTCGACGACTGCCAGGACCTGGTCAAGGCGATGTTCAACGACGCCCGGTTCCGCCAGCGGATGCGGCTGTCGGCGATGAACTCGATCAACTGGGCGCGGGTGGTGACGCAGGTCGTGTACTACGTCACGACGGCGCGGGCGCTCAGTGGGCTGGTGACGGTGTGCGTGCCGACGGGCAACTTCGGCAACATCTTCGCCGGCTGGGTGGCTCGGCGGATGGGCACGCCGATCGAGGACTTCATCGTCGCCTCCAACGAGAACGACATCCTCACCCGGTTCGTGAACGACGGTGACATGTCGATCGCGCCGGTGGTGCCGACGCTGTCGCCGTCGATGGACATCCAGATCTCGTCCAACTTCGAGCGGATGCTGTGGGTGATGAACGACGACGACGGCCCGCGCACCGGCGAGCAACTCGCCCGCTTCCGGGAGTCCGGCGTGCTGACGGTGTCCGCCGAGGCGCGAGAGCGGTGGATCACCGGCGCCTTCCGGGCGGCCAGGTCGTCGGACGAGGAGGTGCTCGAGGAGATCCGCCGGGTGCACGCCTCGACGGGCCTGCTGATCGACCCGCACACCGCCACCGGGACGCGCGCCGCCCGCTTGCTCGCCGGCGAGCGCCCGGTCGTGACGATGGCCACGGCCCACCCGGCCAAGTTCCCCGGCGCTGTCGAGCGGGCCACGGGCATCCGCCCAGCGCTGCCGGACCACCTCGCCGACCTGTTCGAGCGCCCCGAGCGCACCGAAACCCTCCCCAACGACCTCGCCGTGGTCGAGGACTACGTCGCCCGCGTCAGTCGGGTGGGCTGACCGGTCTTCGCCAACTTTCCGGTGTGGCGGACAGAATCCGTCCGTCTCACCGGAAAGTTGGGGGATCAGCAGCCGGTGTGGCCCTCGGCGAGGCCGGCGGCGACCAGCGCCTTGTGCTTGGCGTCGTCGAGGTCGTAGTGCTTGCGGGTGACGATCCGCTGGGCGTACAGCCCACCCCCGGCCTGAATGTTGGTGACCTGCAGCCAGCCGCCGTAGGAGTCGGCGGTGAGGTCGCGGATGGCGTGGAACAGCCGGGTGCGGTACTCGCCGTCGACGCCGTCCATCGTCGACATGTACTTGCGGGCGAGGTGGCCCACCTCGGCGTTCTCGAGGTCGGAGATCGACGGAGCGGTGACGATGGCGCCGCCGGCGATGTCGTGGAGGTGGCGGACCATCAGGTTGTACGCCGCGGCCCCGGTGTACTTGCCGGCGTTGGTGTACAGCTCGTTGGGGAAGGCGGCGCCGAACACACCGGTGGACGAGTGGGCGATCGCCGCCTCGAAGCACGCCCGCACCACCGTGGCGTGGATGATCATCTCAGAGATCTTCTCCTTGATGTGGGCCTGCCCGGCGAGGCCATTCGCCTCGGCGACGAGCTGGGCCAGGCCGACGAGCACGTCGGCACCGTCGGCCATCCCGGTGAGCCCGCCGAGGCGCTCCCACAGCCCGAGTGAGTGGGCGAACAGCGCCGCGCTCGACACCTCGCCGTCGAGCAGGATCCGCTCGTTGGGGACGAAGACGTCGTCGAAGATGACGAAGCCCTCCGGCGTGTTGACCCGGCCGGACACGGGGAAGTCGCGGATGTCGTCGTGTCGCGGGGCGTACGTCGTGTTGATGATCTTCACGCCGGGCGCGTTGACCGGGATCATCGCGGCGATCGCGTAGTCCTCCTCGCCGGCCTTCATCGCCTTGGTTGGGATCGTCATTAGGTCGTGGCCGAGCGAGGCTGCCGTGATGTGCAGCTTGGCCCCGCGCACGACCACGCCGTCGGGACTCCGCTCGACGACGTGGACGTAGGCATCCGGGTCGTCCTGACGCGACGGCGGGCGGGAACGGTCGCCCTTTGCGTCGGTGATGCACTGGGTGATGCGGATGTCCCGGCGTTGAGCGTCCTTGATGTAGCCGTCGATGCGCTCCACGTACTGGGGCGCGGTCTCGGTGAGCTTCCCCTGCACGGTGGCGAGCGTCATGATCGACGTGTAGGTGACGTGGGCCATCATCCCGGCCCGGTGCACGAGGTCGACCTTCTCCCGCAGCTGCGCCGGTGTGGTCGGCACGCCGCTGATCGGGGAGTGGCCGTCGACCTCCTTGGTCTTCAACCAGTCGTAGTCGTCGGCGACGCGCTGCGCCGGAGGCCCGAGGTACGGGTGGGCCGGGATGTCGTCGACGCGCTTGCCCTCGAAGAAGGTCGACCTGCCGTCGAACAGGGATGCCTTGTACTCCTCGCCGGTCATCATGGCGGTTGACGCTAGTGCGAACTGACAGTGGTGTCAGTGTCGGAGCGACACCGACGTAGGCTGCGCCCGTGCCGACCGACCTGCTGCTCACGGAGCGCACCCGCGAGACCCGTGACCGGCTCCTCCAGGTCGCTCGCGAGGTGTTCTCGACGTACGGCTTCGACGGGGCCAGCGTGAGCAGGATCGTCGAGGGCGCCAACGTGTCGCGAGGAACGTTCTACCTCTACTTCGAGTCGAAGGAGGACATCTTCCGCACCTTGGCGGAGGGGCTGTTGCGCGACGTGGTCGAGTTGCAGCGCCCGCGGGGGGATGCCGAGCCGATCGACACGATCCGCGGTTCGATCGCCGCGTTCGTCGTGTACTACAGGCGCAACGCCCGGCTGATGGCCGTGCTCGAGCAGGTCGCGACCTACGACGAGAGCTTCCGCAAGCTGCGCCGGGAGATGCGCCGCGGGGTGGCCGAGCGGGCGGTGCGCTTCATCGGCGCGCTGCAACGACGTGGCGTCGTGCTGGCCACGGTCGACCCGCGCGTACGCGGCGACCGCGCTCACCGGGATGGTCGACCGGTTCGCCTACGTCTGGCTGGTCCTGGAGGAGGACTTCGACGAGCCGGCGGTCATCGAGAACCTGACCACGCTGTGGTTCCAGGCGATCGGCGGCCGCGGCGACCGGGCGTGACACCTGACTCGCACAGACGTTTGCGACAGACCGGGTCGGCCGGTAGCATGACCGTACCTGGGCCGCCAGGGAGCACCCCGTTCCACGTTTCCCCGAACGTGCCGCACGGGTGCGATTCCAATTCTTCGTGGGGCGCCAACAACCGGTCTTCCGCCGGCCTCCGTCGACAGCGACCGCGCATCCGACCCCACGATGTCGCACCGAGGAAGAGGCAACTCGTGGCCGCAGAGGCACTCGAACAGTCCGTCCTGGAATCGAAGGACAAGGACCAACTGCTGGCGATCGCCAAGGCGCTCGGTCTCAAGGCCAGCGCCCGGACCAAGAAGTCCGACATCATCGACCAGATCCTGGAGACCACCGGCGCGTCCACGCGACCGGGGGCCGACGCACCCGCCGTCGCCGTGGTGGACGGCGCGGGTGGCAACGGCGACGGCTCCGTCTCCGTCGTCGAGCTCGTCGACGTTGCTGTCGACGCTGCCTCGGCCGGCCCGGCGGAGGAGCAGCCAGCTCCATCGGTCCCGCCGGTCGTCGCCGACGACGGTGAGCCGCCCGCCGAGTGGGAGCTGGCGCTCGGCGGCGACGCCGCCGCCCCCACCGAGGCCGCCGACGACGTCACCGCGGCGGCGAACGAAGGGCTGGCCAGCACGCCTGCCGCGGCGCCGGCGCGCCCCTCCGACGGCCAGGAGCGCCGCCAGGACGGACCTGGCGGTGGCGGCCGGATCCAGGCCGCGCCGGGTCAGACGGGACAGGGCCAGGGTGGCGAGGACGGCGAGACCCGCAACCGCCGCCGGCGCCGCCGCCGCAAGGGCGGCGCGGGGCGTGGGTTCGAGGGGCCCCAAGGCGACGACGCCCAGGACGTCGGGCCCGAGGCGGCGGTGGCGCCAGTCAGCGAACTGGTCGACGTCGCCGGCTACCTCGACATGCGCGACGAGGGGTACGGCTTCCTCCGCGTCAAGGGCTACCTGCCGAGCCGGGACGACGCCTACATCCCGGTGAAGCTGGCCCGCCAGTACGGGCTGCGCAAGGGCGACCACATCACCGGCGTCAGCCGCCCGGCCGGACGGAACGAGAAGAACCCGGCGTTGCTCGAGATCACGACCGTCAACGGTGGCGATCCGGAGGCGGCCAAGCGGCGACCACGGTTCGAGGACCTCACCGCACTGTTCCCCGACGAGAAGATGCGCCTCGAGGACCCCAGCGACCCGACCAACATGACGGCGCGGATCATCGATCTCGTCTGTCCGATCGGCAAGGGCCAGCGCGGCCTCGTGGTGTCGCCGCCGAAGGCCGGCAAGACGACCGTGCTGAAGACCGTCGCCACCTCGATCGAGCGCAACAACCCCGAGGTCAAGCTGATCTACCTGCTGATCGACGAACGGCCCGAGGAGGTCACCGACATCCGCCGCACGGTCCACGGTGAGGTCATCTCGAGCACCTTCGACCGGCCGAGCGACGAGCACACCCACGTCGCCGAGCTGGCGATCGAGAAGGCCAAGCGGATGGTCGAGCAGGGCGAGGACGTCGTCGTCATCCTCGACGGCATCACCCGCCTCAGCCGGGCCTACAACCTGGCCGCCCCGGCCAGCGGTCGGATCCTGTCCGGCGGCATCGACGCCGGCGCGCTGTACCCGCCGAAGAAATTCTTCGGCGCCGCCCGCAACGTCGAGGAGGGCGGCTCGCTGACCATCCTCGCCACCGCGCTGGTCGACACCAACAGCCGGATGGATGACGCCATCTTCGAGGAGTTCAAGGGCACCGGCAACATGGAGTTGCGCCTCGACCGCCGCCTCGCCGAGCGCCGGATCTACCCGGCGATCGACGTCGACGCATCGAGCACACGCCACGAGGAGTTGCTGTTCGACCGCAAGCAGCTGCAGATGGTGTGGAAGCTGCGCCGGGTGCTGTCCGGCCTTGCCGCCGACGGCAACGCCGCCCCCGGGCTCGAGCTCCTGATGGACCGCCTGCGGACGTTCCGCACCAACGACGAGTTCCTCAACGAGATCGCCAAGCAACCGTCGATGTGAGCATCCGAGTGTCTGAGGCCCTCCGCCTTTCGCAGCAGACACTCGGATCCCCGTGTTTCGATGGTCGGTACCGCATGGCGCGACGGCGTCGTACGGTCGAAGGCCGGGCCCAGGGCTGACCCAACTCAGATCTCGACCCCCGCTGCATCAGGGGTGTCCTCGTTCTGAAGTGTCGCCCTCGGCCCTGGCCTTCGGGACCGGCCTGACTTGATAGGAGCGTTGATCGTCTCAACGGGGATGTGTCGACCGGTCCTCTCACCCTATGACGAGAGGAGCCTGCGATGGGTAGGAAGCAGTCGGTGGCGGTGGTTGCCGAGACCGGGAACATGTTCGGCGCGGATCCGCACAAGAAGACGGTCACGGCGTGCGTGCTCGACGAGCGCGGCGGCACGCTGGGCACGGCGACGTTCCGGGTGTCCGGCGACGGGCACCGGGCGATGGAGGCGTGGGCGTTGGGCTTCGGGCCGATCGTGCGTTGGGGCATCGAGGGTGCGGCCGGGCTCGGCCGGCACACCGCGATGTACCTCGTCGGTCAGGGTCACGACGCGCGCGACGTGTGCCCGACTCGCACCGCGGAGCAGTCCCGGCGCCGCCGCGATGGCAAGTCCGACGCCCTCGACGCGTTGCGCATCGCCCGCGAGACCCAGGCCGACCCGGCGATGCCGGTGGCGTTCAAGCGGGCCGCCGGTGATGCCGGCCCGGACGAGACCCACGAGCTGATCTCGTTGTGGCACAAGGCTCGCCGGTCGATCCTCACTTCTCGCCAGCATCTGCTCAACGAGGCCGAAGTGCTCCTGGGCGAACTCCCCGAAGCAGTGCGCGACGGGCTCCCCGATACCAAGGCGGTGCGGCCACGACTGCGAGCGTTGAGTGCCCGCCCGGCGGCTCAGTGGGATCCGGCGACGATGCTGCGACTGCGACTGCTCGAGCGGCACACCGCGACCATCGCCGAGCTCGACCGCCAGGACCGTGAGGCCGCTGGCGAGTTGCGTCGCCTCGCCCGATCCAGCGGATCCACCCTGCACGAGCTGTGTGGCATCGCCGCACGCACCCAGGCCGAGCTGCTCGTCGAAGTCGGCGACCCCCGCCGCTTCGCCGGCGAGGGCGGCTTCGCGCGCTTCAACGGCACCGCCCCGCTCCCAGCCTCCTCCGCCGAGGGCGACAACCAACCAATCCGTCACCGCCTCAACCGAGGCGGCAACCGACGCGTCAACGCCTGCCTCCACCGCATCGCCGTCACCCAGCTGCGATGCGAACCACGCGCTCGGCGCGTCTACGACGACGCCCGCCGCCGCGGTCACACCAAGAAGGAGGCCATGCGCATCCTCAAACGACACCTCAGCGACGTCGTCTACCGGCACATGACACGCGACATCGACCAACGCCGAACCGCTGACCCGCCGCTACGGGCAGCGTGAACCCTGGCCCCTTGACATAGGAGCTTCGGAATCCAAGTGTCTGCTGCGGGCTCCGGCCCTCAGACACTCGGATGTGCCCCTCCCCTGTAGATTTGGAGTCCCCTATGAAGACCGATCTTCATCCTCGTTATTCGGAGACCACGGTGCGGTGCTCTTGTGGCAACACGTTTGTGACGCGCTCGACCAAGGGCTGCGAACTGCACATCGAGCTCTGCAACGAGTGCCACCCGTTCTTCACCGGCAAGCAGAAGCTGGTCGACTCGGGTGGACGCGTCGAGCGCTTCAACAAGCGCTACGGCACCCGCAAGCCGTCGAAGTGACGCCGGGTCGACGGTCGGCGTGACCGACGTCGACCGCTCCGGCCGGCAGCGACGCCTGCGCAGCATCAAGCTGCAGGCGCTCGTTCGTGACCACGTCGGGCACGACATCGACGGTGCGGTTGGCGCGTTCCCGCCCGGGGCCGCGCTCGTGGTCCATGGCGAGGCGTGGATCCTGCTCGAGGACGAGCCCGAGCGCGGGCTCGGACCGGCGCTGGCGTGGGCGATCCGCAACGGGGCCGCTGCCCTGCACCTGCTCGCCGACCGGGCGACCGGGTTGCTCGCCCGTCGGGCCAGCGCCTTGCGCTTCCCGATCGAGGTCTGGCACGTCGACGAGCGAACGCTGTTGCCGGCGGTGCCCGAACCGCTTGCCCCGCCACCTCCGGCGGCGCCGGGGCATCTCGCGCTCGTCGACACGATCGTCGCCGGCGGCGCCGAGCCCGTCGTCGAGCACGGCGTCGTCACCGGCGAGGTTCGCGGCCTCGAGGTGTGTCGGGTCGTCGACGACTCGTTCACCGGCGCAGTCCGCCTGGAGGTCGGCGTCGGCGCCCATGACCGGGAGGCGTTCACGATCATCCACGGCGACGTGCCGACGGCCGAGGCTCTCGCCGGCGTGGTGCGGACGGTCGATGAACACCGCCGCCCGGACGCCGATCAGCACCCGCTCACCCGGCTCGTCCCGGAGCGGCTGATCCGATGGCAACTCGAAAAGGACCCGCGGCAGGGTCGGCCTGGTAGCCGTCACCGCGGCGCAGCCGCCATTGCCCAGGCCCAACGTCAAGGACCGGGTGCCCTGCGTCGCCAACGCCATCCGTGAGGACGGTGCGCCGGTGACGCTCGTCTGCTCGACCGGCGTCGACCTCGACCTGGTTCCGTACGCGATCGATGCCCGGCTGATGCCGGGCACCGATCGGGGGGAGGTGTGGTTGGTGGCCCCGCCTCGTGACCTCGTGCCGGTGACGGCCGAGATCGCCGAGCTGGCCGATCAGGCGTTGTCGTTGGTGCCGTTCTCTGG
The DNA here is from genome assembly GCA_963841465.1 of uncultured Acidimicrobiia bacterium. GTDB lineage: Bacteria > Actinomycetota > Acidimicrobiia > Acidimicrobiales > Ilumatobacteraceae > JALZMG01. The sequence goes on from CAWJCQ010000005.1 coordinate 21,528, forward strand.
CTGATCCTCGCTGACCGAGGCCTCAACGGCGTCGCCGGCGACCTCGATCGCTTCGGGCGCGCTGGTCGCGATCTCGATGGTGCGGGCCTCGGGCTTGGCCGCCGCAGCGACGGTGACGGTCAGGCGGCCGTCGACGTAGCTCGCCGACACCTGCTCGGGGTCGAGGGCGGAGCCGAGGCGCAGGCTGCGCTCCCAGCTGTTGGCTTCGCCCTTTGCCGACAGCGTGAGGATCCGGTCCGACACCGAGACGCCGATCCGCTCGGCGGGCGTGCCGGGGAGGTCGACGGTGAGGACGAGGTTGCCGTCGTGCCAGCTGGCGTCGACCACCGGAGTGCGGGGGGCGTTGGTGACGAACGAGCTGGTGAGCTGGTCGAAGACGCGATCGAACGAACGGTCGAAGGCGAGCGCCGGTCGGTAGGGGCGGGTACGGACGAGCATCGGGTTCCTCCAGAAGTGGCATGCGAGTGGATGCGCTGCTGACGTTATCAGATGACTTGAGTCAACCCAACTCAATGAATCTGCAAAGTCTGGTGCGACCCGGCCGGGAGTAACCTCGTCAGGCCGTGTCCGAACCCCTTGGGGCCGTCCCCATCCGCCTCGCTGCGCTTGAGCAGGAGCACGCCGACCTCGAGGCGCGCCTCGCCGACGCCGCCGCCACCAGCGACCTGGCCGAACTGCGCCGGGTGACGACGCGCTACCGCCAGCTCACACCCGTCGTGGACGCCGCCCGGCGGCACCGGGCGCTGCAGGCCGACGCCGAGGCAGCCCGTGAGCTGCTGCGCGACGCCGACGCCGACGAGCGGGTGCTGCTCGAAGCCGAGCTGGCCACGACCACCGCCGCGCTCGACGCCGTCGACGAACAGCTGCGCCAGCTCATGGTGCCGCCCGACCCCCATGCCGGGCGCGACGTGATCGTCGAGATCCGCGGGGCCGAAGGCGGCGAGGAGGCCAACCTGTTCGCCCGTGACCTCTACGACATGTACCGCGCCTATGCCGTCCGCCACGGTCTGAGGGTCGACACGCTGTCGCTCGACGCCAGCGACCTCGGCGGCATCAACCAGGTCACGTTCTCCGTGCAGGGCCAGGACGCCTGGCCGCGCTTGAAGTACGAGGGCGGGCCGCACCGAGTGCAGCGGGTCCCGGTCACCGAGAGCCAGGGGCGCATCCACACCTCGTCGGCGACCGTGCTCGTGCTGCCCGAAGCCGACGAGGTCGAGGTCGCCATCGACGACAAGGACCTTCAAGTCGACGTGTTCCGCTCGAGCGGTCCGGGCGGCCAGAGCGTCAACACCACCGACTCGGCGGTGCGCATCACCCACCTGCCGACCGGGATCGTCGTGTCGATGCAAGACGAGCGCAGCCAGCTGCAGAACCGCCAGCGAGCACTGCAGGTGCTGCGGGCGAGGCTCTTGCAGGCGGCCGAGCGCGAGCGCGACGCCGAACGGTCTGCCGAGCGTCGGGCCCAGGTCGGCGGCGGTGGCCGGGGCGAGAAGATCCGGACCTACAACTTCAAGGAGAACCGGGTCACCGATCACCGCATCGGCTTCACGACCTACCGCCTCGGCGACGTGCTGGCCGGCGACCTCGACGACATCGTCGCCGCGCTGGCGACCGACGAGCGGGCCCGCCAGTTGGCCGGCGCCGAGCAGTGAGCGAGCGATTCTTCGAGCGAGCGAACCATTGTGACGGGGCCTCGCCGCCAGGCGAGGCGTTCGTTGGTGCACACAGCGTCGCACGCCGAGAACCGTGTGTGAGCACGGTGCACCAATGAACTGGCGGGAGTTGCTCGCCGAGACCGCCGGCGTGGTGGGGGAGCGGCCGGCGGCGCGGTGGCTGTGCGAGGTGGCGAGCGGCGCCGATCGGGTCGAGGACGTGCTCGACGAACCGGCCACCGAGCGGATGGTCGCTCACCTCGACACGATGGTCGCTCGGTACCAATGCGGTGAGCCGCTGGCCTACGTGCTCGGGCGGTGGAGCTTCCGGAATCTCGACCTGGCCGTCGACCGACGCGTGCTGATCCCGCGACCCGAGACCGAGGTCGTCGCGGGTGTGGCGATCGAGCTGGTCCGGGCACAGCAGCCGCCGATCGTGGTCGCCGACCTCGGCACCGGGTCGGGTGCGATCGGGCTGGCGATGGCCGATGAGCTGCCGGTCGACGGGGTCACGGTGTGGCTGACCGACTCGTCGCCGGACGCCATCGACGTCGCCCGTGCCAACCTCGCCGGCATCGGGCGGCGAGCGGCCAACGTGCGGATCGCCGAGGGCAGGTGGTTCGAGGCCCTGCCCGAGGGCACACTGCTCGACGTCGCCGTCGCCAACCCGCCGTACATCGCCGACGACGCGCCCGACGTCGATGAGGCCGTGCGGGCGTGGGAGCCCCACGAGGCCCTGTTCGCCGGACCCGACGGACTGCGCGAGATCCGGGCCATCGTCGACGCCGCCCCGCCGCACCTGCGTCCCGGCGGGTGGCTGGTGCTCGAGATCGGCGCGACCCAGGGTCCCGCCGTCGAGCGTCTGCTGCTCGACGCCGACTATGCCGAGGTCTCGATCCGCCCCGACCTCGCCGCGCCGCGACCGCGTCGCCGTTGGCAGGGTCACGTCGTGACGCGCGTTGTCAGGTGGGCGAGCCCGAGAGATCAGCCGAAGCGGACGGCGATCTCGGAGAGCAGCGTGCCCTCCTCGGGGGTCACGTCGTCGTCGGCGCCGACGAGCTCGCGGGCGGCGGAGAACAGCGCTCGGCGCAGGACCCGGCTGGTGATGCGGGCGTCGATCGAGTCGAGCAGCCCGGTCACCGTGTCGTGGGCCCACGCCCCGCGGGCGGTGGCGACGGCCTGGCCGAGGTACTGGTCGACGGAGAAGGCGGTGCCCCGCCAGTCCTCGGTGAGCTCCTTCAACACGCCAAGCTCGTCGTCACCGATGTGGTGGTCGGCGAGCATCACGACGGCGAGCAGCTCGAGCGCGGCCATGTGCTCCCGGTCGGCGGTGGCGTGGACGGCGACGCCCTGGTAGAGCTCGGCGAGTCGCTCTTCCATCACGTCGAACCGTAGTCAGGCCGCCGGACGTTCAGTGACCGGCGAAGGAAGTCGAGCTGGTGCAGCAGGAGGTGCTCGGCGACGACCTCCTGGGGCGTCATGTGGGTGATCCCGACCAGCGGCAGGACCTCGTGCGGACGGCCGGCCGCGAGCAGCGCCGACGACAGCCGCAGCGTGTGGGCGGCGACGACGTTGTCGTCGGCAAGGCCGTGGATCAGCAGCAGCGGCCGGGTCAGCCCGCCGGCGAGCGGCAGCAGCGAGTTGGCGTCGTACACCTCGGGCTGGACGTTCGGATCGCCGAGATACCGCTCGGTGTAGTGGGTGTCGTAGAGCCGCCACTCGATCACCGGGGCGCCGGCGATCGCGGCGTGGAACACGTCGGGCCGGCGCAGCACGGCGAGCGCGGCGAGGTAGCCGCCGAAGCTCCAGCCGCGGATGGCGACGCGGGTGAGGTCGAGCGGGTGCTCCTCGGCGGCGTGGTGGAGGGCGGTGACCTGATCGTCGAGGGCCGGCATGGCGAGGTCATGGAGCACGGCCCGCTCCCACGCCGAGCCGCGGCCCGGCGTGCCCCGCCCGTCGGCGACGACGACGGCGAACCCCTGATCGGCGAACCACTGCGAGGCGAGGTGGGCGTTGTGGCTGCGCACGACGCGTGGACCGTGGGGCCCGCCGTAGGGGTCGAGGAGGACCGGCAGGGCCGAGCCGTCGTGGTTGTGAGGGAGCATCACCGCGGTGGGGATCCGTGACTCGCCGGCGAAGGAGACGTGGACGTCGGCGCGCAGGCTCGGGGTGATGGCGTGGCTGGCGAGCACCACGCCCTCGAGGGTCTCCCAGTCGGCGCCGGGCTCAGCCAGCGTGGTCGTGCGCACGACCACGGTCGGCCCCCCGACGGCGACGGAGTGCACGCCGGGCTCGTCGGTCAGCGCGCGCAGCGTCCCGTCCGGGTCGCGTCGCCAGACGTGCACCGCCGTTGGATCGTCGATCGCGTTGGCGGTGAACGTGATGCCGACCTCGTCGGCGACGGCGACGGCACGAACCTGCAGATCGGGTGGCGTCACCGCCTCGCCGCCGACGAGCAGTCGCCGGGCGCCGTCCCGATCGGCGCAGGTCACGATCGTCCCGTCGGCGAGCAGGCGGGGGACGCCGGCGACGAGCTCGACCCACGCCTCGTCGTGGTCCTCGAACAGCGGCACGGTCGCGCCGGTGCGCGGATCGACGTCGAAAACGACGAGGTCGCGCTGGTCCCTCGTCTGCACGGTCGCGATCAGCCCAGCCTCCGACCACCGGACGTCGACGAGGTAGGGGAAGCGGTCGCGGTCCCACTCGACGTCGACGATCGACCCGTCGAGCCTGATCACGTGCAGCGTGACGTCGGCGTTCGGCGTGCCCGCCGCCGGGTAGGCGAGCTCTCGCGGCGCGGCGGCCGGGTCTGCTGGGTCGGCGATGTGCCATCGCTGCACCGGCGCGGTGTCGACGCGCGTGACGGCCAGCGCGGCGCCGTCAGGGCTCCACCAGTAGCCGCGGAACCGGCCCATCTCCTCCGCGGCGATGAAGTCGGCGCTGCCCCACGTGATCGACTCCCGCTCGTCGTCCTCGCCGCCGGCGAGCACCCGCCATCGCCCGTCGAGCTCGCCGATGCACAGCAGCCGCCCGCTGACGTAGGCGACCCGCTGGGCGCGCGGATCGGGCCGGGGATCGAACACCGGCCCGGCGACCGCCAGCTCGCGGGCCTGACCCGACACGAGGCCGCCGACGAAGAGCCGCCCGGCTACGGCGAAGGCCGTCACCATGACGGCCTCGTCGGTGGCGAAAGCGGTGATCCCGCCGGCCATCTCGCGCGCCCGTTCACGACGGGCCTGCTCCTCCGGCGGTAGCTGCTCGTCCTCGCGGCCGGCGAGGAGCGCCTCCGGGTCGCCGACCAGGCGCTCCTCGCCGGTTGTCGCGTCGACGACCCACAGGCAGTTGACGGGATCGGTGCCACCGCGGCTGCGCAGGAACACGATCCGCGTCCCGTCCGGTGACACGACGACGTCACGCGGCTCGCCCAGGGTGTAGCGCTGCGTGCGCGCCGACTCCCGCGGGTAGGAGTCCGCCGTGGTGGCGTCGTCAGTCATCGCAACCCGCACCGTAGGTCAGCGTGTTGGAGAGTGCGCTGCGAGCAGCGCCGACTCGTGCTCGCGGATGCCGATGCGGTCGTGGAGGCGACGGAGCCGGCGCGGCGCCCACCAGTTGGCGTCGCCGGCGAGCTTCATGAACGCCGGGACGAGGGTCCCGCGGATGACGAAGGCGTCCATCAGCACCGCCAACCCGAGGCCGAAGCCGAACATCGTGATGAAGCTGACGTTGGACGTGGCGAAGGCGAAGAAGGTGACCGACAACAGGAGCGCAGCGAAGGTCACGATGCGGCCGGTCCGCTCGACGCCGACGGCGACAGCCTCGTCGCTGTCGCCGGTGCGGTCGTGCTCCTCCTTGATCCGAGACAGCATGAACACCTCGTAGTCCATCGACAGTCCGAAGGCGATGCAGAACATCAGGATCGGCGTGGTCGTGTCGAGGGTCCCGGTGGGGGTGAAGCCGAACAGCCCGGACAGATGGCCGTCCTGGAAGATCCACACCATCGCCCCGAAGGTGGCGGTGAGGCTGAGGGCGTTGAGCACCAGTGCCTTCACCGGCACCAGCACGCTGCCCGAGAGCAGGAACAGCAGCACGGCGGTGGCGACGGCGATCATCGCCAGCGCCAACGGGAGCCGGTCGGCGATCGACGCCTTGGTGTCGACCAGCTCGGCGGCCCGGCCACCGACGGCGACGTGCAACGGCGTCTCGACGGCCCGCACGTCGCGGATCAGCGACTCGCCGCGCGGCGACACCATCTCGATCGACGGCACCACGGCGAGGCGCACGGCGTCGGTGCCCGGGTACGGACCGTCGACGCGGGCGACGCCGGGCAGGTGGGAGACGTCGGCGGCGAGCCGCTCGACGCTGGCGTGGTCGGCGTGGCCACGGCCGTCGATGACGATCGGGAACGACTCGGCGGCGTTGCCGCTGAAGCCGGTGCGCAGCTGCTCGTTGGCGATGCGCGACGGCGCCGACTCGGGCAGCACGCGGTCGTCAGGCGTCCCGAAGCGGACCCGCAGGAACGGCGCGCCGAGGGCGAGGAGAACGACGATGACGCCGATCGCGATCGGCATCGGGCGGCGCATGACCCGCCGGGTGTTGCGGTACCAGAAGCCGGTGTGGTCGTGGATGCGTCGCGGCGCCCGCCGAGGCAGGACATGAAGGGCGTCGATCCGGATGCCGATGACGGCCAGCAGCGCCGGCAGCGTGACGACGGCGGCGACCATCGCCAGCAGGACCACGGCGATCCCGGCGTAGGCGAACGAGCGCAGGAAGTACTGCGGGAACACCAAGAGCGCGGCGAGTGACACGGCGACAGTCAACGCGCTGATCGTCACGGTGCGCCCGGCCGTCTCGACGGCGCGGACGACGGCGTCGCCGACCGATCGCCCAGCGCGCAGCTCCTCGCGGTAGCGGGAGACGATGAACAGGCTGTAGTCGATCGCCAGCCCGAGCCCGAGCGCCGTGGTGAGGTTGATCGCGAAGATCGACACGTCGGTCACCGAGCCGAGGACGTAGAGCGACAGGAACGTGCCGAGCACGGCGATCGCCCCGACCGCCAGTGGCAGCGCCGCGGCGACGATGCCGCCGAACACGATGAGCAGCAGCACGAGCGTGATCGGGACGGCGATCAGCTCGGCGCGGCCGAGGTCCTCCTGCACCGTCGAGGTGATGTCGAGGCCGCTGGCCTCAGCGCCACCGACGTCGACCGACACCGCCGACGTCACCCGCCCGGCGACAGCGCGAAGCGTCTCGACGGTGTCGGCGACGGCGTCGTCGTCGCCCCTCGCGTTGACGAGCACCAGCGCCGCCCGGCCGTCGTCGCTGCGCATCTCCGTCGGCGACCCAGCGTCCCAGTAGGACACCACGTGGTCGACACCAGGGACCGTGCGCACCGACGCGACGACGGACGCCGCAGCGTCGCGGACAGTCGGGTCGTCGACGCCAGCGTGCCGGCCGCGGACAACGAGGACGACGTCGGGATCGGCCTCGGCGAAGCGGTGGTCGACGAGCGACGCGGCCCGAGCGCTCTCCGACGAGGGATCGTCGAACCCGCCGCCCTGGAGGACGCCGAACGCGCGCGTGCCGAACACCGCCGCGGCGACGACGAACATGGCCGTGAGCGAGAGCACCAAGCGGCGGCGGCGGACGGTGAATCGACCGAGTCGGGTCAGCATGGCGGTCCTCCTCTGTGATTGCGCCCGGGTGGCGCGGTCCCATCGTCCGGCCACGCCCGGGGTGCCGGCATGGTGCGACGGACCGCTTCCGCCGCAGTCCCGCGGTACGGGCGCGACCGGACCACGGTCCGATGCCGGCGGCGAGAGGGCGTGCGTAGGGTTGATCCATGCCGTCGCCCGAGGAGCCGATGACGCGCTGGCTCGGCGTGGCGGCGATCGGGCTGGCGGTCGTGGCGCTCTTCGGGGACGGCGCGCCGACGCTCCTCACAGTGCTGTGCGCCGTCGCCGGCCTCGTCCCCTGGGCACTCGTCGAGGGCGGCGTGCGCCTCGCCCCGAGCCTGTTCGCCGTACTGGCGGGCGTACCGGCGGTCGTGATGGTCGTCGTCGACGGCAACGCCGGCGGGATGTTCCCGCTGATGCTGCTGATCGTGTGGGTCGTCTGCGTCGCCGACGGCTGGCCAATCGTCGCCGCCGTGGTCGTCGTCGCCTTCGCCGCGATCACGGTGCTGGCAGTGCGCGAAGGGCCCGGCGACTCCGGGCTCATCTACTTCTACGGCGGCACCGGCATCTCGTTGCTCGCCGGGGTGCTGTTGCGCCGCCAGCTCGCGCTCACCGCGCAGGTGCGGGCGATGCGCGACGTCGAAGTGCAGCGCCTCGCCGCCGAGGAGCGCACACGCATCGCACGGGAGGTGCACGACGTCGTCGCCCACTCCCTGACCGTCGTGATGCTGAACCTCACCGGCGCCCGCCGCGCCCTGGCGACGCAGCCGGAGCGGGCCGACGAGGCGCTCGAGCGGGCCGAGCGCGTCGGACGCGAGAGCCTCGACTCGATCCGTCAGGTGATGGGGCTGCTGCGCGGTGCGGCTGACGGCTCAGCCGTATCCGGGTCGACGCTCGGCGGCATTCCCCGTCTCGTCGACGCCTACCGCAGCGCCGGCCTCGACGTCACGCTGACGGTCGATGGCGTGGCGGCGCTCGACGACACCGTCGAGCTCGTCGTCTACCGGGTCGTCCAGGAGTCGCTGGCCAACGTGTTGCAGCACGCACCGGGCGCGGGGGCAAAGGTGGTCCTGACCGGCACCGATCGCGAGGTCACGTTCGCGATCGAGAACGGACCGCCGACCCGCCAGCCGGAGCCGAGCGAGCGCACCGGCCTCGGCACGCGGGGAATGGCGGAGCGGGTCGCCGCCGTCGGCGGGCGCTTCCACGCCGGCCCGACTGTGACCGGCGGGTGGCGCGTCGAGGCGATCGTGCCGCGGCACGGCCATGGCGACGCGGAGGCCCCGTGGCTGGCGCCGAGGACGACCGCCCGCTGACGGTCGTCCTCGTGGACGACCAGCAACTGGTGCGCGCCGGGATCGCCTTCATCCTGTCGACCGAGGAGGGCATCGATGTGGCGTCGGAAGCGCCCAACGGCGAGCTCGGGTTGGTGGCGATCGTCGACCACAGGCCCGACGTCGTGCTGATGGACGTGCGGATGCCGGTGATGGACGGGCTCGAGGCGACCCGCCGGGTGCGCGCCGCCGGCGGGCCGCCGGTACTCGTGCTCACGACGTTCGACGACGACGACGTGCTGTGGGGTGCGGTCGAGGCGGGCGCGGCCGGGTTCATGCTCAAGGACGCGCCGGCCGACGACATCATCCGAGCTGTCCGCACGGTCGCCGCGGGCGGGTCGTGGCTCGATCCGCGGGTCACGCCGCGGCTGCTCAGCGCCCTGCGTTCCGCCCGCCCGGCCCCGTCCGCCTCGCTCGCCCCGCTGTCGGACCGCGAGCTCGAGGTCCTCGCCCTCCTCGCTCGCGGCGCATCGAACAGCGAGATCGCCGAGGCGCTGTACGTGAGCGAGCGCACCGTGAAGGGACACGTCGGCAGCATCTTCACCAAGCTCGGCGCGCGTGACCGGGCGGCGGCGATCGTGCTCGCCTTCGACGCCGGGCTCGTCGCGCCTGGCGGCCGCTGAGAGTTGTGAGGACCTGCCAGGGGGGCGAGCGCCGCTGCGTAGCGGCGGCGGCAAACTCGGGAGGCGAAGCGAGCAGCTCGGCTGCGAGGTGAGCCCGACTTGACCTCAGATGCCGGCTGCGCCGATCGCTTCGACGATCACGTCCCAGGCGGTGTCGGCGTCGATGCGGGTCAGCACGTCGCAGCTCGGCCCCGGGCGCTCCTTCAGCGTGCGCCGATCGATCACCGTCATGCCGCGGGTGAGGTTGCCCGCGGTCTCGATCGCAACATGGCGGCGCTCGCGCTCGAACAGGTCGGGGTGGGTGAGGGCGAGCACGGCGCACGGGTCGTGGACCGCAGCACCGGCGATGTCGTCGTGGCGGGCGATGTAGGTCGTTGAGAAGAAGCTGAACAGGTCAGCGAATACCGCCGCGGCTCGGCCCGGCTGGGCCCGCACGGCGTCGATGCGTGCTGGCGTCGCGAGGAGCTGGTAGGTGAGGTCGAGTCCGGCCATCACCAGTCGGCCGCCGTAGCCGAACACGACGACCGCCGCCTCCGGGTCGGCCCAGATGTTGAACTCGGCGACGGGGGTGCGGTTGCCGAACACGCCGCCGCCCATCACCGAAATGCCGGCGATGCGGCTGGCGAGGTCGGGCGCGGCGCGCAGGGCGAGGGCGAGGTTGGTCAACGGGCCGGTGCCGACCAGCCAGACATCCTCGCGCCGACGGCACGTGTCGACGATGAAGCCGACTGCGTCGGTGCCGTCGAGCGGCCGTGTGGGGGAGGGGAGGTCGGCGCCGTCGAGGCCGCTGACCCCATGGACCTGAGGCGCCGGGTGCGGTGCCTCGAGCAACGGCCGGTCAGCCCCGGAGTGGACCTCGACGGTCGAGCCAAGCAGCTCGCGTACGACGAGCGCGTTCTGTGTCGTGCGCTCCAGCGGGGCGTTGCCGGCGACCGTGGTGATCCCCAGCAGCTCGGCGTGGCGGGCGGCGACGACGATGGCGACGGCGTCGTCGTGCCCCGGATCACAGTCGAGCAGGATCGCAACCACCGGCTTCTGTCCTTCAGGATCGGCCCGATCCACTGTTTCGGGCCGATCCTGAAGGACAGTACGCGGTCACAGCCGCAGTTCGCCCGTGGCCGAGAGTGTCGCCTGGTAGCCGACCCACTCGCCGTCGGTCAGCGCGGCCATCACATCGGCGTCGGTCGACAGGCCCCAGGCCCGGCGGCCGTCGGCCAGCAGGCAGGTTGCGATCGCCTGCTCCGGCGAGCCGTCGCGGCCGTGCATCACGGTGAACGCCTCGATCGTGGCCGGCCCGGCGGCGTCCTCGGCTGACGCCAGCTCACGCTTGGGCAGGGCGTCGATCTCGTCCTGCGGGTAGACGTGGCGGAACGGCTCGGCGGGCGGCTCCGTGGCGTACACGCCGAAGGCGTGCTTGGTGGCGTAGCCGCCGTTGGCCCACACCAGACCCTTCTCCCCGGGCTGGGCCCGCAGGTCGTTGCAGACCGTGGCGATGGCGTGCATGACGTAGTTGTTCCACGGGCCGCCGGCGAACGGCAGCCCGCCGGTGCGGGTCAGCTGGCGATCGGTCGACAGGCCGAGCGACTGCGCCCCGAGCTGCACGGCTGCGGGGAAGCACGAGTAGAGGTCGACGATGCCGACGTCGTCGATGCCGACGCCGGCGAGCTCCATCGCCCGCGTGCCGCCGAGCTCGATCGCCGGCGTGCGGGCGAAGGTGTCGCGGTTGGAGACGTAGGCGTGCTCGTGGCAGTCGGCACCAGACTGCGGGAACACCCATCGCTCCCGGGCCACGCCGAGGCGCTCGGCGGTCTCGGCAGCGCAGATGATGATCGCCGCCGCCATGTCGACATCGTTGTTCGAGTTCATGTACTTGCGGTACGGCAGCCCGATGAGTCGATTGCTGGGTGAGGTGGTGCGGATCTCCTCAGCCGTCTTCGGCTCGCGGATCCACGCCGCCGGGTTGGCCGCCGCCACCTCGCTGAAGCGGGACCACAGCTCGCTGACCCGCACGAGATGCTCCTCCGGGTCGCGCCCGGCGGCGGCACGGATCGCCGTCTCGAACATCGGGTAGATCTGCACCGGCAGGTACACACCGCGCTCGGCTTCGGCGGGGTGGGTCATGTCGAGGTTGTCGCCGATCATCACCGGCGGCTGGTCCTCCGGTGCCTTTGGCCACTCGAGGATCGCGTTCTGCTTGCGCGCCCGCATGCGCGTTCGCCAGGCCTCGCCGCCGGTCAGCACGGCGATGTCGAGCCGGCCGGCGAGGATGTCCAGCGACGTCTTGTTGACCAGCGTCTGGGGTGTGTTGCCGCCCGAGGTCGTGTAGGCCAGCTCCCGGGGTTCCTGGCCGAGGCGCTGGGCGACGATCCAGGCCGGGTTGCCGTACTTCCACGACAGTGAGCTGACGACGCGGATCGAGTCGAACAGCGGCGGCCCGGCGAGCCCGGCGTCGGCCGCGGCGGCGACGATCGCCGCCTCCATCAGGGCCGCCGGCTCCATCGCATCGTCGAGGCCGGCGGCGTGGTGCAGGGTCTGGCCGACGCCGACGATGACGGGCGTGCGGGGATCGATCGCCATGGAGCGGCACCATACGGCGGTCGCCGGCCCCCCTTAGGATCGGGCCCGATGATCATCGCCATCGGCGCCGACCACGCCGGGTTCGAGCTGAAGACCCGCTTCATCGAGCTACTCAAGGGCGAGGGACACGAGATCATCGACCACGGCACCGGCTCCACGGTGGCCGTCGACTACCCGCCGATCTGCGCCGCCGTCGGGCGCAGCGTGCGCGATGGCGACGCCGAGGTGGGGATCGTCATCGGCGGCAGCGGCCAGGGCGAGCAGCTCTCGGCGAACAAAGTCCGTGGCGTTCGTGCTGCGCTCTGCAACGATCTGTACACGGCACGCCTGGCACGTGCCCACAACGACGCCAACGTCCTGTCGATCGGGGCGCGGGTCGTCGGGACGGACCTCGCCGAGGAGATCCTGGCGGTGTTCTTGTCCACCGAGTTCGAGGGCGGCCGGCACGCTCGCCGGGTGGCCGAGATCACGGCGCTCGAAGCCCAGTTCTGACAACCGCTGCGCAGAGGAGATCGCTGATGCCGTTCCCGACCGACACCGAACCGGACACCGAGATCGAGGGTCTGCTCGCCCGCGAGCTCGAACGCCAGACCACCGGCCTGCAGCTGATCGCCAGCGAGAACTTCGCCTCGCCGGCGGTGATGCGGGCGGTCGGGTCCGTGCTCACCAACAAGTACTCCGAGGGCTATCCCGGCAAGCGTTACTACGGCGGCAACGAGGTCATCGACTCGGTCGAGGCGCTGGCCATCGAGCGCTGCAAGTCGCTGTTCGGCGCCGAGCACGCCAACGTCCAGCCGCACTCGGGCGCCAACGCCAACATGTGCGCCTACCAGGCGCTGCTCGAGCCGGGCGACACGGTGCTCGGGCTCTCGCTCGACCACGGCGGGCACCTCACCCACGGCTCGCCGGTCAACGCCAGCGGCCTGCTGTACCGGTTCGTGCCGTACAAGGTCACGCCCGGCGACGAGCGGATCGACTTCGACCAAATGCGCGACCTCGCTCGCGAGCACCGCCCCAAGCTGATCGTCGCCGGCACCACGTCGTACCCCCGCCGGCTCGACCCGGAGCCGTTCCGCGCGATCGCCGACGAGGTCGGCGCGCTGTTCATGTTCGACGCCGCCCACCTCGCCGGGTTGATCGCCGGTGGCGCCGCGCCCGACCCGGTGCCGTACGCCGACGTCGTGACGTTCACGACCCACAAGACGCTGCGCGGCCCGCGTGGCGGGTGCATCGTGTGCAAGTCGGAGCTCGCCCAGAAGGTCGACAAGGCGGTGTTCCCCGGCTGGCAGGGCGGCCCGCTGGAGCACGTCATCGCCGGCAAGGCGGTGGCCTTCCGGGAGGCTGCCCACCCATCGTTCAAGGAGTACGCCCACCAGATCGTCACGAACGCGGCGGCGCTCGCCGAGGCGCTGGCCGCTGAGGGCTTCCGGCTCGTCTCCGGCGGCACCGACAACCACCTGATGGTCGTCGACCTGCGGCCGTTCGACGCCGAGCTCACGGGCAAAGTCGCCCAGACCACGCTCGACGAGGCCGGGATCACGCTCAACAAGAACACGATCCCCGACGACCCGCGAAGCCCGTTCGTCACGAGCGGCCTGCGGATCGGCACGCCGTCAGTGACCACGCAGGGGATGGAGGAGCCGCAGATGGTCGAGATCGCCGCGTTCATCGCCCGCGTCCTGCGCTCGCGAGAGGACCGGTCCGGGCTCGCCGCCATCCGGGCCGACGTCGCCCAGCTGTGCGCGAGGTTCCCCGCCTACCCGAACGGGGTCTGAAGACCGCTCTGTGTCACCGCATACGTCCCCGGGGACGTATGCGGTGACACAGAGCCCGGGAGGCCCGTCAGGCGCGCACCCCTTTGCTTCAGTCGGCGGCATGACCGATGAATTCCGCCGGCTGGCGGACGACACGACAGGTCAGCAGGGTGCGGTCACGACGGCCCAGATCAGGGCCGCCGGGATCACCGCCGGTCAGCTTCGGCGCCGAGTCCAGAGCGGCATCCTCCAACCTTCGGGCGTGCACACGTTCCGAGACCCCATGGTCGAACGATCGACCGTCGGCGACCTGCGCGAGCTCGTCCTCGACTGCGGCGTGGACACGTTTGTGTCCGGGCCGACGGCCGCGGCCCTGCACGGGTTCGACGGCATCTCGCTGCGCCCACCGTTTCACGTCACGGTGGTGCGCGGTCGCAACGTTCAGCGAGTGCACCACCGCGTGCACACCACCACCGAGCTTCCTCCGATCGACCGCGAGGAGGTCGCCGGGCTGCCGGTGCTGGCGCCGACCCGGACGTTGATCGATCTCGCCCGCTTCATCAGCCCGGCGACCCTGACCGCTGCCCTCGATGGGGCGCTGCGCGACGGCAAGACCACCGAGGAGCAGCTGCACCGGCGGATCGTCGCCTTGCGCACGAAGGGCCGCTACGGGGTCCCCAAGCTGATCGCGGTGATCGAGGGTTGCGAGGCGAGCCGTGGCGGGCACAGCTGGCTCGAACGCCGCTACCTCGAGTTGTGCGACGGTGCCGGGCTGCCGCGGCCAGCGGTCCAACAGGTCCTCGCCCGCGCCGGCGGCCACCTCGTGCGGGTGGACTGCCGGTTCCCCGGGATCAACGTCGTCGTCGAGCTGCTCGGCTACCGCTGGCACCGCACCAAGGACCAGATGGCTCGCGACGCCGAGCGGCTGAACGCCCTACTGCTCGACGGGTTCGTGCCCTTCCAGTTCACCTATGACCAGGTGACGACGCAGCCGGCCACGGTCGTCGCCCAGACGCGCGCGGCCCTCGGCCGCTGACGCCCCGTTCTGTGTCACCGCACAGGTCCCCGGGGACTTGTGCGGTGACACAAACGAGTGGGGGTCGCCCTCGTAGGCTCGGGGGCCGTGCCGTCGACTGGCGCCTACCTCCTCATCGGCGCGGTCGCCGGGGTGACGACGGCCGTGCTGACCCCGCTCGTCGGTCGCCTGGCGCGGCGGATGGGGTGGCTCTACCAGCCCAACGATCGCACCGTCCACACCACGCCGATGCCGGCGTTCGGCGGCCTGGCGATGTACGGCGGCTTCCTGGTCGCCCTCGCCGTCGCCCGGCTGTGGGACACCTTCGACCCGCTGTTCGCCCGCAACTCCGAGCCGGGCGGCGTCGTCCTCGCCGTCACGATCATCGTCGCCGTCGGCTTGTGGGACGACGTCAAGGGGATGTCCCCGCCGGCCAAGGTCACCGGCACCGTCGTCGCCGGGCTGGCCTTGGTCTGGTTCGGCGTCACGATGTTCTACTTCCGGCTGCCGTTCGCCGGTGTCTTCGTCCTCTCCGACGACTGGATCCCGCTGATCACCGTGCTCTGGCTGCTCGGCATGACCCAGGCGATCAACCTCATCGACGGCCTCGACGGGCTCGCCGCCGGCATCGTCGCGATCGGCGCCGGCGCATTCTTCCTCTACAGCCAGAAGCTCAGCGACCTCGATCTGCTGCGCGAGCCGAACATCGGGCCGCTGATGGCGATCGTCGCCGTCGGCCTGTGCATCGGCTTCCTGCCCCACAACTTCAACCCGGCGCGGATCTTCATGGGTGACAGCGGCGCGCTGCTGCTCGGCACGCTGATGGCCGTGTCGACGAGCGTCGTCGGTGGGCGCGCCGACACCGATCAGCGCTTCATCGGCCAGACTTACTTCTTCCTCGCCCCGCTCGTGCTGCCGCTGCTGATCCTCGGCGTGCCGGTGATCGACCTGGCCCTGTCGATCGTCCGTCGGGCCACCAAGCGCAGGGCCCTCGACGTCGCCGACAAGGGTCACCTCCACCACCGCCTGATGGACCTCGGCCACGGCCAGCGGCGGTCGGTGATGATCCTGTGGGTGTGGACCGCGCTGCTGTCGGCGTTCGTCCTCTATCCGGTGCTCTCGGGGCAGAACCCGACATACCTGCCGTTCGGAATGGTGGCGATCAGCGTCGTGCTGTTCACCGTGCTGCACCCGTCGGTCCGCCGCCTCCGTCGGGCCAACGGCAACGGACACGGCAAGGTCGACGCGCCGAGCCCTCAGGAGACGGTCGTCTCGTAGACCGTGCGTCGCACGTTCGATTCTGCCCACGGACCATGGGAAGCCCGGGTGTGCGATGAAGCGCCGCTCACGCTCGTACCCAACGGGGATCCCGCCTCGTTGTGACCTCGGGCGGGCTCGTCGTCACGCGTCGGTCAATCCCTGACGGCGAGAGCGCGGGCGGGCGACTCCGCCGGGCGGGTCCTCACCGCCGAGGCGAGCACGCAGTGCGGCCCGCACGACTTCGCTCACCGAGGTCTCCTCGACTTCGGCGCGGCGCTCGACTTCGGCCTTCAGCTCCGGCGGCATCCTGACGGGAACCACCTCGGCGTGGCCACCGGGCCGGCGCTGAGGGCGGGCGGACCGGCCGACGTCGTAGCCGGCTTCGGCTTCATTGGCCAAGGCGTCAATGTCGGCGCCGGTCAGCACGCGGCGAGACGACGTGCGAAGCGCGGCCGGCGCCGCGGGAGTCGCCAGGTAGTCGCGGAGGGCGGCGCGCACCAGCCCGCTGAGCGACGTGCGCTCCGCCTCGGCCAGCGCCTTGACCGCACCGTGGAGGTCGGCATGCAGCCGGACGGGCACGACGACCGCAGGTGCGGCGCCAATCCGGGGCCGCCCCGGCCGCCTGGTGAGACGCTCGACGTCGTAGCCGCGCTCGGCCTCGTCCGCGAGGGCCTCGATGTCGGCGTCGGTGAGGATTCGTCCGGTCTTCGTGCGGTAGATGCGGGACTCGTCGGTCATGGTCATCTCCCTGGGCCGGGTGCAGGTTGAGGTACTGCTCGCAGCACGCCGTGCCAGATCACGACGTCACCGGTTTCAAGTTCGCCGCCGATCAGCTCGCAACACCGGGTGTGGGTGTAATACGAAACATCCGCACACCGTGCGCCTCATCGTCTGGGTCTCGTCGGAGGTGACGAGGCACGCGCACCTCACCGCGGCGTCCCTAGCCAAACGCGTCGCGTGCTGCCTTCCGGCCGCGCTTGGCCAGCTCGCCGTAGCCCTGCGTTCCAGCGTCACGAAGCTCGGTCGCGGCGTCGGCGACGGCGCCCCACGCGACCCACGTCAGCGTCGCGCCGACGGACAACCGGGAGACGCCGGCGGCCGCCATCTCGGCGACGTCCGGGCCCCCAGGGAGGAGCAGCACGCTGACCGGCCGGTCGACGGAGGCGACGACCGACCGCACGTCCTCAATCGAGAACAGTCCGGGCGCGAAGAGCACGTCCGCGCCGGCCTCCTGGTACGCCTGCAGCCGGGCGATCGTGTCGGCGAGGTCCTGGACGCCGCGGATCAGGTTCTCGGCGCGGGCGGTGAGGACCAACCCTGTCGCCGCGCGCCGCGTCGGCGGCCGCCGCGACCCGCTCGGTGGCTGCGGCGACCGGGTGGATCGTGCCGGCGTGGGCGTAGTCCTCCACCGACGCGCCCGCTGCCCCAGCGGCAGCGGCGGCAGTGATCGTCGCCGCCACGCCGGCCGGGTCGTCGGCGAAGCCGTCTTCGAGGTCGGCGTTCACCGGCAACGGTGTCGCCGCCGCCAACGCCGCGGTGTGGGCCAGCGCCTCGTCGCGCGTCACGCTGCCGTCGGCACGACCGAGGGTCGCGGCGAAGCCGCCGCTCGTCGTGGCGATGGCGGCGAAGCCGAGCGAGGCGAACAGCTTGGCCGAGCCGATGTCCCACGCGTTCGGCATGACGAGTGGGCTTCCGGGGACGTGGAGGGCGCGGAACCTGGCGCGGACGTCGTCGACAGTCATCGGCCCATCCTGGCCGGTGGCGCCGACTTGACCTCGGAGGGAATTGCCACGACTGAGCGTCGTCCGCCACTTTGTTCTTGCATTCACAAGCGCGATCCGGCGCCGTGAACGATCATCAACGCCCGATGAAGCTGCTCCCCACCTTCCGCGTCCCCAAGAGCGACGATGCGCTCGGCCGGGGCATGGACATCGCCCTCACGATCGCAGTGTTCTTCGGCGTCGGCTTCGGGCTCGACCGGTGGCTCGGCACCACCCCGATCTTCATGATCGTGTTCACGGTGCTGGCGTCGGTCGGCTTCTTCGTCAGCTTCAAGTACCGCTACGACGCCCAGATGACTGAGCTCGAGAACGCGCGTGCCGACCGCGCCGCCGGGAGGATCCACACGAGGAGCGGCGAATGACCGAGCGCGACACCGCCGCCGTCGGCCTGTTCACCGGTCCGGTGACCGGGCCGTCTCCCGAGGTCGCGGTCAGCTCGGACATGGTCAAGCGGGGGCTCATCGTCGCTCCGGTGCTGATCGCCCTCGGCGCGGTCATCTGGGGCGGCGACGGCGCCTGGTCGGTGGCCTACGGCATTGGCATCGTGCTCGCCAACTTCGCCATCGCCGCGGCGATCATCGCCGTCACCGCGCGCATCTCGCTGCAGCTGATGCTGGCGGGGATCCTGTTCGGTTACCTGATCCGCCTCGGGCTGATCTTTGCCGCCGTGTTCGCCGTGCGTCAGGCCTCGTGGATTTCGTTGCCCGCGCTCGGAGCGAGCATCATCGTCACGCATCTCGGCCTGCTGGTCTGGGAGCTCAAGTACACCGCCATGTCGCTCGCCTATCCCGGGTTGAAGCCCAACCGCCCGCCCCAGTGAGGAACGGAACCGTGCTCGGACTCGAATTCCCGCCGATCAACGAGGTCATCAACTGGAAAGACCTCTTCCCGTCCTTCAACAAGATCGCTCTCATCGCGGTCCTCGCCTCGCTGATCGGGATCACGATCTTCCTCGTCGCCAGCCGCCGGGATGCGATGAAGGCGCCGACCGGTGTGCGCAACGTCGCCGAGGTCGGCGTCGAGTTCATCGAGGACCAGATCGTGATGCAGACGATGGGGCGGGAGGGGCTGCCGTGGACGCCGTTCCTCCTGACGCTGTTCGTCTTCGTCTATCTGTGCAACGCGCCGGAGGTGATCCCGATCATCCAGATGCCGGCCACCGCGCGCATGGCGATCCCGCTGTTCCTCGCCGTGACCGTCTGGTTCATCTACAACACGGTCGGCTTCAAGCACAACGGCATCCACTACCTCACGGCGATGGTGTGGCCGAAGACGGTGCCGGTCGCCATGCGGCCGCTGGTCGGGCTGATCGAGTTCATGTCGAACATCATCCTGCGCCCGTTCAGCCTGGCCGTCCGTCTCTTCGCCAACATGCTCGCCGGACACATGCTGCTCGTGACCTTCGCCCTGCTGACGGACTCGATGGTGCGCGCGGAGACCAAGCAGCTGCTGCTCAAGCCGCTCGGGATCCTGCCCTTCGCGATGCTCATCTTCCTCGTCGTGTTCGAGATCCTCGTCGGTCTGCTGCAGGCCTACATCTTCACGATCCTCACGGCCGTGTACATCGGCCTCGCCCAGAACCCCGAGCACTGACTCTCCACCCACTTCGACCAGACAGCACAGGAGAACCACACCCATGGAAGCGCTTTCGATCCTGGTCCAGCAGGCCCAATCGGCGAGCGACGCCAAGAAGATCCAGGCGGCCACGGGCGCCGGGTTCGCGTATGGCCTGGCCGCCATCGGTCCGGGCGTCGGCATCGGCTACGTCGTCGGCAAGGCGATCGAGGCGATGGCCCGCCAACCGGAGGCGGCGGGCATGGTGCGCACCACGATGTTCCTGGGCATCGCCTTCACCGAGGCGCTGGCCCTGATCGGCTTCGTGGTCTTCATCCTCCTCGGTCTCTGACCGGCCGACCCATCGACAGGAAGGAGACAGTGTGCTGACCGCGATGTTCCACCATCTCGTGCAGGCGGCCCAAGAGACCACCGAAGACACGAGCAAGCCGAGCCCGATCGCGCCCATCCCCAAGGAGCTCCTATGGAGCATGGGCTCGTTCCTCGTGTTCTTCATCGCGATGCGCCTGTTCATCTTCCCCAAGCTGAAGAAGGGGATGGACGCCCGGTACGGGAAGATCACCGGCGACCTCAAGGCGGCTGACACGGTGTCCGCCGAGGCCCAGTCGGAGGTCGACCAGTACCGCGAGGCCCAGGCCCGCATCAGGGCGGAGGCCGCCGACCGGATCCACGCCGCCCGCCAGACGCTCGACGCCGAGCGCAGCGACCGCCTGGCCGAGGTCAACGCGCGCATCGCCACGAGGCGGGCCGAGGCGGCCACCCAGGCCGAACAGGCCAAGGCCGCAGCCCGGGCGTCGATCGAGTCGGCCGTCGCCTCGGTGGCGGCGCGGGCCACCGAGCTGGCGCTCGGCCGGCGCCCGGACGAGGCCACCGTGCGGGCGGCCGTGGCCGAAGCGATGGGCGCGGGGGTCGGGCGATGAGCGAGCGCAGCGAGCGAATCATCATCACGGCGCCTCGCCGCCCTGCGGCGAGGCGGTCATTGGTGCACCGCCGGTCCAACGACGCCGGTCACTCACAATGGATGCTGCACCAATGAGCGTCCTCGCCGACGTCACGACCCACAGCTGGATCTGGCCCGAGGGGTACGAGCTGCTCTGGGGCGGCATCGCCTCCGTGCTCGTGTTCGCCCTGCTGATCTGGAAGCTCGGCCCGCTCGTCAAGAAAGCGATGGCCGACCGCACCGGGCGGGTCCAGCGCGAGCTGGACGAGTCGGCGCAGCGACTGGCGACGGCCCAGGCCGAGGCGGCCCGCGTCCGCCAGGCGCTCGGGGACGTCGAGGCCGAGCGGCGTCGGGCACTGGCCGACGCCGACGCCCAGGCCGAGGCGCTGATCGCCGCCGGCCGGGAGCGGCTCGAGGCCGAGGTCGTCGACCTCGAAGCCAAGGCCGACGCCGACATCGCCGCCGCCGCCAGCCGCACCGTCGACGAGCTCCGGGCCGAGGTCGGGCGCCTCGCCGCCGACGCCGCCGAGCGCATCGTCGCGGCCTCGCTCGACGACGCCACCCAGCAACGCCTGATCGAGGACTACATCCAGAAGGTGGGGGCTGCGACATGATCAACGAGGCGCGGATCGACGGCTATGCCCGCGGCCTGTTCGAGGTCGCCAAGGCGGAGGGCACGCTCGACGAGGTCGAGGACGAGCTGTTCCGCTTCGCCCGCTCGTACGAGTCGAGCGACGAGCTGCGCAACGCCCTCTCCGACGAGCTGATCCCGCCGGCCAAGCGCCAGGCGATCGTCGAAGACCTGCTCGGTGGCAGGGCCACGCCGACCACGGTCCAATTGATCTCGATGGTCGTCGGGTCCGGCCACGGCAGGGACCTGCCGGCGATCGTCGACCGGATGGTGGAGCGGGCGGCGGCGTCCAAGGAGATGGAGGTCGCCGAGGTGCGCTCGGCCGTCGATCTCACCGAGGACCAGCGGGACCGCCTGCGTGCCGCGCTCGCCAACGCCACCGGCAAGAACGTCGACGTCAGGGTGATCGTCGACCCGGCGGTGCTCGGCGGGCTGGTCGCCACCGTCGGCGACACCGTTATCGACGGCACCGTCCGCACCCATCTCGACCAGCTGAAGTCTCGACTGTAGGAAGGGCCCCATGGCTGAACTGACCCTCTCCGCCAACGACATCGCATCGGCGCTGACCAAGAACCTCGAGGGGTTCGAGCCGTCGCTGGAGGCCCGCACGGTCGGGCGGGTCTCCCAGGTCGGCGACGGTATCGCTCGGGTGTCGGGCCTTCCCGACGCCGCCGTCAACGAGTTGCTCGAGTTCGAGGACGGCACGCTCGGCCTCGCCCTCAACCTCGACGAGGGCTCGATCGGCGCGGTCGTGCTCGGCGACGTCGACCCGATCGAGGAGGGCCAGACGGTCAAGTCGACAGGGCGGATCCTGTCGGTGCCCGTCGGCGACGGCGTGCTCGGCCGCGTCGTCAACGCCCTCGGACGGCCGGTCGACGGCAAGGGTGAGCTGATCGGCACCCAGCCGCGGCGGATGGAGATCCAGGCCCCCGGCATCATGGGCCGCCAGCCGGTGAAGGAGCCGCTGCAGACCGGGATCAAGGCGATCGACTCGATGACCCCGATCGGTCGCGGCCAGCGCGAGCTGATCATCGGCGACCGCAAGACGGGCAAGACGACGATCGTCGTCGACACGATCCTGAACCAGAAGGGTCAGGGCGTGAAGTGCATCTACGTGGCGATCGGGCAGAAGGGCTCCACGGTCGCCCAGACCGTGGAGACGCTGCGCCAGAACGGGGCGATGGACTACACCGTCGTCGTCACCGCGCCGGCCGCCGACCCGGCGCCGTTCAAGTACCTCGCCCCGTACGCCGGCTGCGCGATGGGCCAGCACTGGATGGAGCACGGCGACCACGCCCTCGTCGTCTACGACGACCTCTCCAAGCAGGCCGAGGCGTACCGCCAGGTGTCGCTGCTGCTGCGCCGGCCGCCGGGCCGCGAGGCCTACCCCGGCGACATCTTCTACACCCACAGCCGGCTGCTCGAGCGGGCCGCCAAGCTCTCCGACGAGAACGGTGGCGGCTCGTTGACGGCGCTGCCGGTGATCGAGACCAAGGCCGGTGACATCTCGGCGTACATCCCGACCAACGTGATCTCGATCACCGATGGCCAGGTGTACGTGCAGGAGAACCTGTTCAGGTCCGGCGTGCGCCCAGCGGTGGACGTCGGCCAGTCGGTGTCGCGGGTCGGCGGGGCCGCCCAGATCAAGTCGATGCGCGCCGTCGCCGGCACGCTCAAGCTCGACCTCGCCCAGTTCCGCGAGCTGGAGGCGTTCGCAACGTTCGGCTCCGACCTCGACGCCGTCTCGGCCGCCCAGCTGGCCCGCGGCTACCGCCTCGTCGAGCTGCTCAAGCAGCCGCTGAACCACCCGATGCCGGTCGAGGAGCAGGTCGTGGCGATCTTCGCCGGCACCCGCGGCTACCTGGACGACATCCCCGTCGGTGACGTCAAGCGCTTCGAGAGCGAGCTGCTCGAGTACTTCCGCAGCAGCGAGGGCGCGATGCTCAACGCGATCAGGTCGGGCGTCGTGCCCGACGACCTCGGCGATTCGATCGCCGCCTTCAAGGCGCAGTTCGGCGCGTCGGCCGAGGGCCGTGCCGTCGATCCGCTGGCGACCGATGCCGAGGAGCTCGGCGAGGCGGAAAGCCAGAAGACGTTGGCGACGGAGTAGCCGATGGCTGGTGGTCAGGAACGCATCCTGCGGGGCCGGATCCGCACGATCCAGTCGACGAAGAAGATCACGCGGGCGATGGAGCTGATCGCCGCGTCGCGGATCGTCAAGGCCCAGCAGCGTGTGCAGGCCGCCGTGCCCTACTCGGACAAGATCACCGCGGTCGTGCGCGATCTCGCCGCCAATGGCGCCGCCCAGGACTCGCCGTTGCTGGCCGGTCGGGACCAGGTGAACCACACCGCCTACGTCGTGCTCGCCGCCGACCGCGGCCTGTGCGGCGGCTACAACGCCGGCGTCCAGCGGGCGGCGGAGGGCGAGATCAAGGCCGACGTCGCCGCCGGCAAGGAGTACCAGGTGATCACCGTCGGGCGGAAGGCCGAGGGCTACTTCCGGTTCCGCGGCTACAAGATCGGTGAGCGCTTCTCAGGGTTCACCGACAACCCGAGCGCTGCCGACGCCAAGCGCATCGGCGCCCACGTCGTCGGGCTGTTCACGAGCGGTCAGGTCGACCGGGTCGAGCTCGTCTACACCCGCTTCGTCACTGCCGGCAACCAGGAGGTCGTGCTGCGGCCGCTGGTGCCGTTGACCGCCGAGACCGTGGCCGGGGGCGACGGTCGCTCGGCCGGCACCTCCGACCAGCCGCCGGGCGATTACGAGTTCGAGCCCGAGCCGGCGGTCATCCTCGAGGCACTCCTGCCGCGCTACATCGAGGCCCGCATCTACGCCGCGCTGCTCAACGCCGCGGCGTCCGAGCACGCCTTCCGCCAGCGGGCGATGAAGTCGGCGACGGACAACGCCGAGGAGCTGATCAAGAACCTCAGCCGGGTGATGAACCGGGCCCGCCAGGACGCCATCACGACCGAGATCATGGAGATCGTCGGCGGAGCCGAGGCACTTGGCTCGGCCACCGGCGCCGGTAACGAGAACGCCGCCATCCGTGTCCTCGACAGCCTCGAGGCCGAAGCCTTCACAGGAGTCGCCGCACATGACCGTCACTGAGACCCCCACCAGCCGCACCACCGACGGCCGTGTCGTCGGGATCGCCGGGCCCGTGATCGACGTCGAGTTCCCTCGCGGCGCCCTGCCGGAGATCAACACTGCCCTCGAGTTCGACATCTCCGTCGGTGACGAGACGATCCAAGTGCTCGCCGAGGTCGCCCAGCAGCTCGGCGAAGGCCGGGTCCGCGCCGTCTGCATGAAGCCCACCGATGGTCTCACCCGCGGCACGGCCGTGCGCAACACGGGCTCGGGCATCACGGTCCCCGTCGGCGACAAGGTGCTCGGCCACGTGTGGAACGCGTGGGGCGTCGCCCTCGACGAAGCCCCCGAGGGCTACGAGCAGATGGAGCGGTGGGAGATCCACCGCGACGCCCCCGGCTTCGACGCCCTCGAGCCGTCGGCGCGCATGTTCGAGACCGGCATCAAGGTCATCGACCTGCTCACCCCGTACGTCGCCGGCGGCAAGATCGGGCTGTTCGGCGGCGCCGGCGTCGGCAAGACCGTGCTGATCACCGAGATGATCAACCGCGTCGCGTCCCAGCACGGCGGCGTGTCGGTGTTCGCCGGCGTCGGCGAGCGCACCCGCGAGGGCACCGACCTGCGGATCGAGATGATGGAGTCCGGGGTGTTCGAGAAGGCGGCGCTCGTCTTCGGCCAGATGGACGAGCCGCCGGGCGTACGCCTGCGCGTCGCCCTGTCGGCGCTGACGATGGCCGAGTACTTCCGTGACGTCCAGAACCAGGACGTGCTGCTGTTCGTCGACAACATCTTCCGCTTCGTCCAGGCGGGGTCGGAGGTGTCGACGTTGCTCGGCCGGATGCCCTCGGCGGTGGGCTACCAGCCGACGCTGGCCGACGAGATGGGCCAGTTGCAGGAGCGCATCACCTCAACGCGCGGCCGCTCGATCACATCGCTGCAGGCGGTGTACGTGCCCGCCGACGACTACACCGACCCGGCGCCGTTCACGACGTTCACCCACCTCGACGCCACCACCGAGCTGTCCCGCCAGGTCGCCGCGCTCGGCATCTACCCGGCGGTGGACCCGCTGGCGTCGACGTCGACGATCCTGTCGCCTGAGGTCGTCGGCGAGAAGCACTACGCCGTGGCCCGCCGGGTCCAGGAGATCCTCCAGCGCTATAAGGAGCTGCAGGACATCATCGCCATCCTCGGTCTCGACGAGCTCTCCGAGGAGGACCGCTCGACCGTGTACCGGGCGCGCAAGATCCAGCGCTTCCTGTCGCAACCCTTCTTCGTCGCCGAGGTGTTCACCGGCCTCAAGGGCGAGTACGTGCCGGTGGCGGAGACGGTGGAGAGCTTCCAGGCGATCGCCGACGGCGACCTCGACGACGTCCCCGAGCAGGCGTTCCTCAACGTCGGCGGCGTCGAGCAGGTGCTGGCCAAGGCGAAGTCCCTGCAGGAGTCGGCGGAGGCATGAACGTTTCGGTCGTGTCGCCGGAGCGGGTGCTGTTCGAGGGCGAGGCGACGCAGGTCATCACGCGCACGACCGAGGGCGACATCGCCTTCCTCGCCGGGCACGCCCCGTTCCTCGGCACGTTGGCCGCCGGCGAGACGAGGGTCTACCGGCCCGATGGCACGATCGAGCGATTCGAGATCGACGGTGGGTTCGTCGAAGTGAGCCACAACACCGTCTCGATCCTGGTCGCGTAGCGCCTCGCTGTCGCCGCCTCCGTGGCCCTACGAGTAGTCGATCTCCGAGAACTCCTGGAGCTTGGCCAGCTGGTGGTGGGCTTCGATGCGGCGCACGGTGCCGCTGCGGCTGCGCATCACCAGGCTCTGGGTGATCACACCGCGGGCGTCGAAGCGGACACCGTCGAGCAGCGGGCCGTCGGTGATCCCGGTGGCTGCGAAGAAGCAGTTGTCTCCACGGACGAGGTCGTCGGTGGTCAGCACGGCGGCCGGGTCGAGCCCGGCGTCGACGATTGTCTGGCGCTCCTCCTCGTTCTGCGGCCACAGCCGTCCCTGGATCTCGCCGCCCATGCACTTGAGCGCGGCGGCAGAGATGACGCCCTCCGGGGTGCCGCCGACGCCCATCAGCACATCGACGCCGGAGCCGGGGGAGCCGGCGGCGATCGCGCCATAGACATCGCCGTCGCTGATGAGGCGGATGCGGGCGCCGCTGCCACGGACCTCGTCGATCAGCTCGGCGTGACGGGGACGGTCGAGGATGACGACGGTGAGGTCGCGGACCGGCTCCCGCTTGGCCTTGGCGATCCAGCGCAGGTTCTGCGACGGCGTGGCGGTGATGTCGATCGATCCGACCGCGTCGGGGCCGACCGCCATCTTCTCCATGTAGTACGACGGGCCCGGGTCGAACATCGACTCGCGCTCGCTCACGGCAATCACCGAGAGGGCGTTGGTACGGCCCTGGGCGGTGAGCGTGGTGCCGTCGATCGGGTCAACCGCGACGTCGACCAGCGGCGGCGTACCGTCGCCGACGTTCTCGCCGTTGTAGAGCATCGGGGCGTGGTCCTTCTCGCCCTCGCCGATGACCACGATGCCGTCCATCGTGACGGTGCTGAGGACGGTCCGCATCGCCGCGACGGCGGCGCCGTCAGCCCCGTGCTTGTCCCCCCGGCCGACCCAGCGCGAAGCGGCCAGCGCCGCCGCCTCGGTGACCCGTACCAGCTCCATGGCCAAGTTGCGATCGGGGCGGCGGGAAGACAGCGGCATGGCCCAACGGTAGTGGAGCGTCCACCCGGCGGCAGTCACGGCGGGGACGCGCGGCAGTAGCGTCGCGGCTCGTGCTGGAGTGGGATCCGAACGACCCGGACATCGTCAAGGTGCACTACGACGTGTCCGGGTGGTCGCTCGACCAGCGCGCCGAGCTCACCGAGGCGCTCGCCGAGGCCGACCTCGCCCACGTCTGGGAGGGCGAGGAAGTCGTCGTCCCCGAGGAGCTGGAGGACGACGTCGACGTCTTGTTCGCCCGGCTCGAGGAGCTGCTCGGGCCGTTTCCCGTCAGGCTCGAGGAGGACGACAGCGGCGTGCAGTACGAGCTCGACGAGTGGCCGGCACCCGATCGCCAGACCCTCGCCCAGGCGTTGGTGGAGGCCGAGGTGCCGCACCGCTGGGAGGGCTCGACGGTGGTCGTCGCCACCGCTGCCGAGTCGACCGTCGACGAGATGCTGGACGGCATCGAGCAAGGGACGCTGGTGCTCGCGCCGGGCGGCGGCGCGGCCCCAGAGGGTGCGCTGGACACGATGTTCCGCGCCGCTGACCGTCTCGCTCGCGATGCCGATGACCGCGCTGGTGCCAATGACCTGCGTGATCTGGTGCCGGATCTGGCGGCGTCCGCCCCGCCGTATGGGGTGCCGGTGGCGACGTGGGCCCGGATCGTGGACGCCGCGGGTGGCCTCACCGACCTTGTCGACGATGAGGCCTCGTCGGCGAGCGACATCATCGGCGCCGCTCAGGAGCTGCGGTCGCTGGTCCGCTCGTTCGTGTCGTAGCCCTCCACCCGAATTTCCCTTTCGGGTCGGTCAGGACACTCATGGGGGTGAGGAGGTCTCGTCGATGTCGACCGGTGTGGAGTACGACCTGGAGCGGGTGAGGGACCTGGCCCGTTGGGCGCGGAAGGTGGTCGAGCATCTGGCGGCGGTGCCGTTCGTGTCCGATCCGTTGGCGCTGTCGGCGGTGTCGGTTGCGGCGGTGCTGCGTGAGCATGTGGAGGCAGGCTGGCTGCCGGCGCTGGCGCGGGCCGAGGCGTCGACGGCGTTGCTGGCGCCGCTGGACGCCGATGGTGGGCCGCTGGTGCCGGGGCATCGGAGGTTTCCGCGGGGGTGATCGCGTCGGTGGTGGCGAGGTTCACGGCGGAGGAGCGGTCCTACTTCCAGGGCTTCGTGGATGCGTCGGCGTCGGGGGTGGCGATGGAGTTGTCGCGCTACGACGACCACGGCGAGTACGACGTCGATCATCTGCCAGCCGAGCTCGAGTCGTTGGACTCGCCGAACGACTGGGACTGGTTGGCCAAGCTGTACCTGGTCGAGCAGTACCACGGGATGGTCGAGCGGGGCGAGGTGACGTTGCGCCGGAACGGCGACGTGTACTGGATCGATCCGTACGACCTGATCGACGTGTCGGTGGTGTCGTCGGAGATCGTGTTGGCGGCGGTGGCGTCGAGCGGCAGCTTCCGGCCAGGTGTCGGCCTGTCCGAGGCGAGCGCCAGGACCCTGAGGGCGAAGATGCCCGAACCCCGACCGATGGACGCGCCGACGGAAGTCGCCGCTTCACGCGGCACGGTGCAGAGCAGATGCGGGGTCGGGACGGCGAAAACGGCGTCGCGGAGTGGGCGGTCCATGATGCAATCGCCAACCCCACGAGGTGATCGATCAGGGCAACGGCGTGTACAAGTACCTCGGTGAGTCAGCGACGCTGCGCGGCATCGAGCCGTCGTTGATGGAACTCTTCGCAGAGATCATCGCTGCACGCGATCCAACGCTGCTCGAATCGGTCCTGGATACGCAGGATCCGACGATCGAGCCGCGAGACCAGCTCATCGAGATCCTGGGGGACGAGCACATTCGGGGCATCGTCCCCGATGGATCGGGCTCCACGCAGCGGAGCAAGGACGCCGCACTGCTCATCGACCAAGTCGTGGCGGCATTTCCTCTCGAGGACGAGTGAGACGGGCCGAACTGGGTGGGCAGCGTGACAACAGTCGTCACGCTGCCCACCCAGAACGCGAGATGGCACGCTGCCCACCCAGAAGGTCGCGGCGGCGAGGTGCGCTCGGCGGTACGGTGCCAGGATGCTGCTCGCCGAGCTCGAGGTGTGGCACAACCGCCCGCTCGCGCCGACCAGGCGTCTCGCGCTCGGCAACCTCGTGCTCCCGGTCGACCCGGCCCCCGGGTTCGGCGGACTGCTGCTCGGTGCCGTGGTCGCCGGGCACATCGGGGAGGTGGCGGACGAGCTGATCCCCGACGTCCACCGCCTGATCGACCAGATCGACCGCGACGAGCGCGTCGTCCAACCCCGCCTCCGCCACCGCTTCCAGGTCGACCGCCACGGCTTGGCGCTCTCGACCCACCGCCTGATGGGCGACGGCGAGGAGATCACCTTCGACTTCCACACCTCGGGCACCGGGTTGGCCCAGGTGCTGGGCGCGGTCTATGCCGTCGAGCGCCTGGACCGCGTCAGCCGCAACGTCATCGCTCCAGTGCTGCGCAAGGCGATGCGCTGGCGGGGGGTCGTCGGGCCCGCGCTGATCGCCCACCTCGCCGGCACCAACTCCTCGGCGCTGGCGACGCTCGCCGATCCACGGGCGTGGGCGATGGACATCCTCGGCTTTCCGCCCGGCCGCGCGACGCCGTCGAAGAAGGACGTGACCGCGCAGTTCCGGGCCAAGATGCGCAGCGTTCACCCTGATCACGGGGGCGATCTCGTCAACGCCAGCACGGCCGTCTTCGAGCTCGCCGAGGCTCGCAAGATTCTCACCGACCCGGCCCAGTCGTCCGGTAGGTAGTCGAATGAGCCACTTGCTCCTGTTCCCCGGGTCGTCGGGTGGGCGGGACCAGTCCACGCTCGTCGCCCTCGAGAAGGGCTTGCGACCGGCGTGGAAGACGGTGCGCGCCGAGTTCCCGTACCGCACGGAGGGCCGCCGTGTACCCGACCGCCAGCCGGTGCTGCTGCGGACGGTGCGTGATGCGATCGCCAAGATCCGCGACGACCGCATCGTCGTCGGCGGCCGGTCGATGGGCGGGCGGATCTGCTCGATGGTCGCCGCTGGCGCCGACGGCGAGCCGGCTCCGCCGAACGTCTGCGGGCTCGTCGCGATCAGCTACCCGCTGCATCCGCCGGGCAAGCCGCACATGCTCCGGTCCGAGCACCTGGCGACGATCACCGTGCCGTGCCTGTTCATCAGCGGCGACCGGGACCCGTTCGCGTCGCCGGAGGAGCTGGAGCACTGGACCGCGACCATTCCCGGCCCGGTGACCCATCACTGGTTCGCCCGCGGGCGCCACGACCTCCGGGGCCTTGACGCCGACGTCGTGGCGCTGGTGAAGGCCTGGCTCACCGAATTGTGAGTTGACACGGCGGAGATTCGTCGTATGCGCTCACCGTTCGACAGGGATCAGAGCGTCGAGTCGACGTCCGTCGGTTCCGCCGTGCGGTGCCGGTGGCGACGTGACCGCCACAGCTCCACGGCGATCGGCAGCAGCGAGATCGCGACCAAGGCGACGATCGCCAGCTCGATGTTCCTGCGGAAGAAGTCGATCTCGCCGAGGAAGTGGCCGAGCGTCGTGACGCCGACCGTCCACAGCAGACCGCCGACGATGTTGTAGGTGACGAATGTGCGGTAGCGCATCGCGCCGATTCCGGCGACGATCGGGGTGAACGTCCGCACGATCGGCACGAACCGGGCGAGCACGATCGACTTGGGGCCGTAGCGCTCGAAGAAGGCGTGGGCCTTGGCCACGTTCTCTTGCTTGAACAGCCGGGAGTTCGGGCGGTTGAACAACGATGGACCGACCTTGCGGCCGAACCAGTATCCGACCTGGTCGCCGATGATCGCGGCGGCGGCTAAGCACAGTAGGACGATCGGCAAGGCCGGGATGTGCGAGGCGAACGTCGAGAAGGTGGCGTCGTTCTTGGCCGCTGACGAGGTCAGGAACCCGGTGAAGAAGAGCAGCGAGTCACCGGGCAGGAAGAACCCGATGAGCAGCCCGGACTCGGCGAAGATGATCGCCGTGACGACCGGTAGCGCGGCGGCGCCGGCCTTGTCGAACCACCACTCCGGCTTGAGGAACTCGAGCGCCGCGAGCACTCAGGGAACCTCGTTCGCTCGCTCGAAGACTCGCTCGCTCAACTCCCGGCGACCGTCGCACCGACCGCCGGCGCCGACACGGGAGCGAGCATGCTCTCGGTCCTGCGCGACGACCAGATGACGGACCCGACGATCACGAGCAGGGCGACGGCGGCGATGACGAAGCGGGCGGCGTTCTTGTCGTCCTCGAGGGTGATGATTGCCGGCAGCATGAGCAGCGACACCAGGTTCATCACCTTGATCAGCGGGTTGAGGGCAGGGCCGGCGGTGTCCTTGAACGGGTCGCCGACGGTGTCGCCGATGACCGCTGCCTTGTGGGCGTCGGAGCCCTTGCCGCCGTGGTGGCCGTCCTCGATGTACTTCTTGGCGTTGTCCCACGCCCCGCCGGAGTTGCTCAGGTAGTTGGCCATCAGCTGGCCCACGAGGATCACCGCGGCGAGGAACCCGCCGAGCGGCTGCCACCCGATGCCGAAGCCGATGACCACCGGCGTGAGCACAGCGAGCAGCGCCGGCGTCGCCAGCTCGCGCAGCGAGGCGGCGGTGCAGATGTCGATCACCGGCCCGTAGTCGGGGCGTTTGGTGCCGGCCATGATCTGGCCGTCGGCGAACTGGCTACGCACCTCCTGGACGACGGTGCCGGCGGTGCGCCCGACGGCGCGGATCGCCAGCGCCGAGAACAAGAACGGCACGGCGCCGCCGACGAGCACGCCGATGAAGATCTTCGGCTCGGCGACGTTGATCGCCAGCTCGGGCGCCCGCAGCACGCCGTCCTTCAGGTTCTGGACAGTGACCCCGAGCTCGGCGCCGGCGGTCTCGATGAAGCTGGCGAACAGGGCGACGGCGGCGATCACCGCCGAGCCGATGGCGAAGCCCTTGGTGACGGCCTTGGTGGTGTTGCCGACGGCGTCGAGGCTGACCATGATCCGCTCCGGCTCGCCGTGGAACTCCCCGGACATCTCGGCGATGCCGGCGGCGTTGTCGGACACCGGCCCGAACGTGTCCTCGGAGACGATGACCCCTGTCGTGGCGAGCATGCCCATGCCGGTGAGGGCGATGAGGTACAGGGAGAACGTCAAGTTCCCGCCGCCGAGCGCCAGCGAGACGCCGATGGCGATGGCGATCGCGATCACGGCGTACACCGAGCTCTGCAGCCCGCTCGAGGTGCCAGCGAGCACGACGGTGGCGGGGCCGGTCTCGGCAGCGGAGGCGATCTCCTGCACCGGCTCGTGCTCAGTGCCGGTGAAGTACTCGGTGAGCCGGGAGATCAGCTGGGCCAGCACGAGGCCGATGGCCACCGCGCCGAAGCACTTCCAGCCGGCGGCGTCGCTGTCGTTGCCGACGTACAGCAATGCGACGAGCAGCGTGCCCACCAGGGTCAGGGTCCCGGCGACGAGGAAGCCGCGGTTGATCGGCTTGAGGGCGTTGGTCTCGTCCGAGCGGGCACGCACGGCGAACACGCCGGCGATCGAGGCGACGACACCGATGGCGCGGGCGGCGACCGGGAAGACGAGCCCGAGGGCGGGGTTCATCCCCACCGAGTTGAAGGCGGCGACCCCGAGGATGATCGAGGCGACGAGCGTGACCTCATAGCTCTCGAAGAGGTCGGCGGCCATGCCGGCGCAGTCGCCGACGTTGTCGCCGACGTTGTCGGCGATCGTGGCCGGGTTGCGCGGATCGTCCTCGGGGATGCCGGCCTCGACTTTGCCGACGAGGTCGGCGCCGACGTCGGCGGCCTTCGTGAAGATGCCGCCGCCGACGCGCAGGAACAGGGCGAGCAGCGAGCCGCCGAACCCGAACCCGACGAGGATCGCCGAGCTGGTGTTCTGGAACGCCATGATGATGAGAGTGGCGCCGAGCAGGCCGAGGCCGACGGTGAACATGCCCGCGACGCCACCGGTGCGGAAGGCGACGGTGAGCGCGTCGCCCATGCTGCCGCTCTTCGCCGCGGCGGCGGTGCGCACGTTCCCGCGAGTGGCCAGCGTCATGCCGATGTAGCCGGTGAGGCCTGACGCCGCGCAGCCCAGGACGAAGGCGAGGGTGCGGAACAGGCCGGACTGCCCGAAGCTGACGCGGTCTCCCCGGTCGGCTTGTCAATCGCCGTCGAGGTGAAGAACACGATCAGGGCGACCGGCACCAGGATCATCCCGATCGTGCGGAACTGCCGCTTCAGGTAGGCCCACGCGCCCTCCTGGATCGCCACGGCGATCTCGCGCATCTTCGGCGTGCCGTCGGGTGCGGCGAGGACCGAGCGGACCAGGAAGAACCCGACGCCGATGGCCAGCAGGGCGGTGAGCCCCGAGAGGACCAGGACGGTCCACTCGCCGCCCTTCAGGTCAAAGGCCTGCCAGCCACCCTCGGATGCAAGCAGCGATACGTGCACGTTCTCTCCAGGCTCCGGGCGCGGCGTCGCTGCCACGCTGCGGTCTCGGGACCCGGGATCGCACCCGGGGCACACGGAGGCAGATCGCCCCCGCGGGCGGCCGTGAATCTACCGCCCGAGGACGGGCTCCCAGCAATCCCGGCTCACACCCGCTTGGCGAAGAAGATGATCGCGAGGATGATCAGGATGAGGACGAGGATGCCGCCAATGCCGTAGCCCATGCTGGGACGCTCCTTCGGTTGCGACGCCGCGGTGGCGTCCGATCCCCGTTACCCGCCACCGTCCATGCGCAACCCCAGCTTGCCCCGCTTGACCCGCTTGCCCTGCTCGCTCACGAGTGGGCGGTCCTCGGGGTTCAGGTCCTCCAGCTCGCGGTGCGCGGTCTCCGGGAACCACCGCAGCACGATCACGATCACCGCGATCTGGGCGCCGGCGAGCAGGGCCATCACCCGACCGTGCGACCAGCCCCGGTCGAGGAGCTGGCCCATCACGATCAGCCCGCCGATCCCGCCGAGCAGGGCCGCCGCAGTGATCAGGCCGGACGCCCGGCCTCGGTTGCCGGTGGGGAAGAGCTCGGTGCGGTAGACCGCCAGAGCCGGGAACGTGATGCCACCCAGGACGCCGGCGAGGAACGTGGCGATCCACATCACGGGCCCGCCCACGGCAAATGACACGACGCCGAAGACGGTCGCCGCCGGCAGCACGGTGGCGACGAGCAGCTTGCGGCCCCGGACGTCGGCGACCCGTCCACCGATGATCAGCCCGACGCCGGCCGGCGTCGCCGTGACAATGGTGAAGATGGCGATCGTCGTCGCCGAGAAGCCCCGGACGTCCTTCAGGTAGCCGTTCTGGAACAGGCTGGCCGGGGCGACGAACAGGTTGGCCAACAAGGCGACGGCAGCGAGCACGGCGAAGCGACGACGGTCAAGGCGGGGAGCGACCACATGTGGGCGCTCGAAGCGGCGGGTCTCGGGGAGGCGGCGGGCGATGTCGACGGCGGCGACAAGCCAGACCAACGCGACGACGTAGACGAGGCGCCAGGAGCCCGTCGAGATGTCGGCGAGCGGGAGGGCGATCACCGCCACACCCGCGCCGAGGCCGCTGGCCATCGCCAGCACGCTGACCGCGTAGGCCCGGCTGTTTCGGGGCATCTCCTCGGCGGCGACGACGGCGACGAGGAAGTTGAGGGCCAGTCCGAGCGGGCGGCCGATGGCCTGGGTGGCGACGAGGATCGGGAACGTCGGGGCGAGCGCGCCGGCGGCGGTGACGAGCGGGGCGGCGACCGCCATCGCCGTCACCATCCGCCGGCGCCCGGCCTTGTCGGCGATGGCGGCGACGGGCAGGACGAAGACGATCCCGGCGCGCACGACCGAGCCGGCGATGCCGACGCCGCCCACGCTGACGCCGAAGTCGTCGGCGGCGAAGTTGACGGTCTGCGTGAACAGGGTGTTGACGAACGCCGAGGACATCGACGCCGCGGCGAGCAGCCCGAGCACCATGAGGGCGCGCGGATCGAGGCGGTCGGGCGGTGCCCACCATGGTGTCGCCGTGGTGTAGGCGGCGTGGGGGCGCGTCGGCGACGCCCCGCGGCGGGCGATCGCCCACCGCAACGGCAGCGCGAAGACCCAGGCGAACCACGGCAACGACCAGCGGTAGGTCGTGGTCTCGCGCAACGTGCCGCCGCCGGCGGGCTCGACGCGGCGCTCGTAGGCGGCGAAGGGGCCGGCGGCCTGGTCGAAGGATCCGTCCCCCGTGGACCGCTCGAGGACGAGGTCGTCACGCGGTCTGCCCAGCGTGGCAGCGACGTCGGGGGTGTCCGGCCACGTCCGCACGACGGTGCGGCGGCGGCCGGGGACCCGTGCCGGGCGGTCGAGGATGTGACCGCCAGCCAGCACCACGGGGCCATACTGGTCGGTCGTGAGCCGCCTAAGGGAGCAGACCGCCGCGCCCGGTGGCCAGATCCTCGTCCGCCGCGAGGGCGAGCTGCAGGGCACCGTCGACGTCCCCGGCGCCAAGAACGCCGTGCTCAAGCTGATGGCGGCGGCGATCCTCGCCGACGGGGACTACGTGCTGACCAACGTGCCGGCGATCGTCGACGTGCTGATCATGAGCGAGCTGTTGGCGGCGATCGGCATCGAGACCGACCCGCCCGCCGGCGGGCGGCTGCGCCTGCGCAACACCGGCGAGCTGATCCCCGTCGCCCCGTACGAGCTGGTCGAGCGGATCCGCGCCTCGATCAACGTGCTCGGCCCGCTGCTCACGCGCTGTGGGCGAGTGCGGCTGTCGATGCCGGGGGGTGACGACTTCGGCGCCCGCCCGATCGACATGCACGTCGCCGGGCTGGAGGCGATGGGGGCGACGTTCAAGTTCAGCCACGGGGAGGTGGAGGCCACGGCGGAGCGGCTCCACGGCGCCGATATCACGCTGCCGTTCCCGAGCGTCGGGGCGACCGAGAACCTCGTCACGGCCGCCGTCTACGCCGACGGGAAGACGACGATCGACAACGCGGCGCGAGAGCCGGAGGTCGTCGACCTGTGCCAGATGTTGGTGGCGATGGGAGCCGACATCAGCGGCATCGGCACGCCGACGCTGATCGTCGGCGGTGTCGAGCCGGGGGCGCTGCGCCCGGCCGACCACCGCACCGTCCCCGACCGCATCCAGGCCGCCACGTACCTCGCCGCCGTCGCCGTCGCCGGCGGCGCGCTGACGATCCGTGACGCCCGGCCCGAGCACATGCAAAACCTGCTCGCCCGCTTCGCCGACATGGGCCTCGAGCTGGCCGCCGCCGACGACACGCTGCGGGTGGCGGCGTCGGGCCGGCTGCGGGCGATCGACGTCCAGACGCTCCCGTACCCGGGGATTGCCACCGACTACAAGCCGCTGATGATCACGATGCTCAGCGTCGCCGACGGCGTCGGCATCGTCACCGAGAACCTGTACCCCGGACGGTTCCGCTACATCGAGGAGCTGATCCGCCTGGGCGCCGACATCCGCACCAACGGCCACCACGCCGTCGTGCGTGGCGTGCCAAGGCTGTCCGGCGCCCCGGTTCGGGCCTACGACATCCGGGCTGGAGCGGCGATGGTCGTGGCCGGCCTCGCCGCCGAGGGCGAGACCGTCATCAGCGGCGTCGCCCACATCGACCGCGGCTACGACGACCTCGTCGGTCGCCTCGCCGCCGTCGGCGCCGACATCCAGCGCTTGTGACCATCCGAGTGTTTCGACCCATCCGAGTGTGTTGTCCCGGGGAAATCCCGACGTAGCACTCGGACGGGCTCAAACACTCGGATGGGAGTCCTCGGGCATGTCGGCGGGCTTGTCGCGCCGAGCCTTCATCACCCGCCGGCGGGCCAGCCAGAGCAGCCCGGCGACGATCGCGATCGGCCCGACGATGAGCAGCATCTCGTCCCAACCGCCCTGGTGGGCGACGATGGCCCCCGGAATGCCGGCCCTGGCCACGGCGTTGACCACAGGTGCATCGTACGGACGTGGCCTGATTGAATGGCCGCGCCGTCCACTCCCCGAGGTGCAGTCAATGCGTGAGCAAGTCGAGAAGACGATCGAGGTGATCCGCCCGGCCCTCCAGGCCGACGGCGGCGACATCGTCTTGCACGACGTCGACGAGGCGACCGGCGTCGTCACCGTCGAGCTCACGGGTGCGTGCATCGGCTGCCCGGCGTCGACCCAGACGCTGAAGGCCGGGATCGAGCGGATCATGCGCGATCGCGTCGACGGCGTCACCGCCGTCGTCGACCTCGCCGAAGTCGCCGCGTGAGTCCGGCGGCGGCCGACGAGCTGTTCGAGGCCGCCGGCCAGGGCGACCGCGCGGCCAAGGCAAGGTTGCTCTCGCTGATTGAGCGCGGTGGCGAGGGCGCCCGCGACGTCGGTCGCCTGGCCGCCCCGCTCGCCGGCCATGCCTACACGATCGGCCTCACCGGCGCGCCGGGCGCCGGGAAGAGCACCCTGACCTCGGCCTTGATCACCCACCTCCGCGCCCTCGGCGAGGAGGTGGCGGTGCTCGCCGTCGATCCGTCGTCGCCGTTCACCGGCGGGGCGATCCTTGGCGACCGGGTGCGGATGCAGGACCACGCCACCGACCCGGGAGTGTTCATCCGCTCGATGGCGACGCGCGGCCACCTCGGCGGACTGGCTCTCGCCACGCCGGAGGCGATCCGCCTGCTCGACGCCCTCGGGCACCGGTGGATCATCGTCGAGACGGTCGGCGTCGGGCAGGTCGAGGTCGAGGTCGCCGGCAAGGCCGACACGACGGTGGTCGTCGTCAACCCGGGTTGGGGCGACAGCGTGCAGGCGAGCAAGGCCGGGTTGATGGAGGTGGCCGACGTGTTCGCCATCAACAAGGCCGACCGTCCGGGCGTCGACGAGACCCGCCGCGACCTCCAGCAGATGCTCGAGCTGGCGGCCGACACGGCCCCGCCATCTCCCGACGGATGGACGGTGCCGATCATGGCGACGGTCGCCACGAGCGGCGACGGTGTGGCCGAGCTGTGGGACGCGATCGTCGCCCATCGGGGTCACGCCACCGTGTCGGGCGTGTTGGAGGAGCGGCGACGGTTCCGCCTCGGCGAGGAGCTGCGGGAGATCGTCGCCCGCCGCCTCGAGGCGAGGGCCCGCGAGCTGTGCACCGGAGAGCGCTGGGACGCCCTCACCGACGCCGTGCTGGCCCGTGACCTCGACCCGTGGACGGCCGCCGACGCGATGCTCAACCCCGTTCTGTCCTTTGATTCCGGCCCTGAACAGAGGATCGGGCGGGATCGGAAGGACGGCTCGGACTCCTCGACGCCAGCAGGTACGTCAGCTCGGCGATGACCCGGTCGGGGTGGTGGAGGTCGCTCCACCAGACGTCCACCACCTCCCAGCCGAGTTGGCGCAGCATCCCCCGCCGCCGAGCGTCGTGGTGCTGGGCAGCCGGGGTGGCGTGCCATCGCCAGCTCTGGCACTCGACCCCGACCTGGCGGGCCGGGTCGGCGAGGTCGAGCTCGGCGAGCAGCACGCCGCGGTCGTCACGGACCGGGTACTCGTCGACGAGGCGGATGCCGACCCTGGCGAGCAACGCCGAGGCCAGGCGCTGGAACCAGCTGCGCGGCAGGCGTCGCTCGACCCTTTCGCCGAGCAGCATCAGCAGCGCCGGCGGCCCCGCTCGGCCTCGCTTCCTCCACGCCGTGGCGACGTCCCTCAGCTCGTCGGCCGTGATGCCCCCACGCAGGGCGCTGTCGAGCGCCTGGGTGGTGCGCCCGATGCCGACCGCGGGGGCGAGCAGGGCGAGCGTGGCGGGGACGGTCAGGACGGGGATGCCGTCGACGTCGGTGATGTGCGGCGGGATCTCGCCGCGGGTGCGGTGGATCGTGATGCCGAGGATCTGGTGCGGGTTGGCGCCCTTGGCGCCGAGCACGTCGACCGTGCCGTGCTGGTCGAAGCCGTCGAGGTCGTGAAGCCGTGCGGCGGCGCCGTGGGAGATGGCGACCACGCCAGCCGAGAGGGCGGCGGCCATCGCCCGCCGTCGGAACGTGAGCGGGGCGCCGCCGGCGACGAGCACGCCGTGACACGGCGAGGTCACCGTGCCCTCTGCGAGCAGGCGCCGCTCGATCCGGCGGGACATACCGAGCTGGCGGGCCTGGGCGGTCGAGGCGACGCCGTGCTGCTGGGACATGAGGTGAAAGAGAGGTTGCACACCTGCCATGGGTGTTGCGGCGATCGGGAAAGGGAATCTCGCCTCGTTCTGTCCTTTGAAAGCGCCCGATCGGGCCGCTTTCAAAGGACAGTTCGCCGACCGACGAGACTGGCGCGATGGGTCCTGAGCTGCTCACCCTCGACCGGCGCGACGACGGCGTCGCCGTGATCACGCTGGCCAACGGCAAGGTCAACGCGCTGTCGGGGGCGTTGCTCGCCGAGCTGCGGGCGGTCGCCGACCAGCTGACGACGAGCCCGCCAGGCGCAGTTGTCATCACCGGCGGCGACCGGCTCTTTGCCGCGGGTGCCGACATCTCCGAGTTCGGCGGTCAGGCCGAGGCAGCTCCGATCACGGCCGCCTTCCACGGCACGCTCGACGCCGTCGCCGCCGTGCCCCGGTTCGTGATCGCCGCCGTGAGCGGCTACGCCCTCGGCGGTGGCTGCGAGCTGGCGCTGGCGTGCGACTATCGGATCGCCGGGCCGCGGGCGGTATTCGGCCAGCCCGAGATCCTCCTCGGGATCATCCCCGGCGGCGGCGGCACCCAGCGCTTCGCCCGCCTCGTCGGGCCGAGCCGGGCCAAGGAGCTGTGCCTCACCGGGCGCCAGGTGAGGGCGGACGAGGCACTGGCCATCGGCCTCGCCGACGAGGTCGTCGACGGCGACCCGATGGAGCGGGCGCTGGCCCTCGCCGGCGAGATCGCCCGCGGCCCCCTCGTCGCCCAGGCGATCATCAAGCGGGTGCTCGACGCCGGGCTGTCGACCTCGCTCGCCGACGGGCTGGCGCTCGAGCGGGAGGGTTTCGTCGAGGTCTTCGGGACCGAGGACAGCCAGACCGGCGTCGCCAGCTTCCTCGAGCACGGCCCCGGCAAGGCCACCTTCGTCGGTCGGTGACGCCCGGCTACTCGGCCCACGCCATACGGCCGACGTCGAAGCGGCTGGCGAGATCGTGGTGGACCGGGAAGACCCGGGCCGAGATGCCGTGGGTCCCCGCCACGGCGATCGCGATCTCGCCGCGATAGGTGCCGGTTGGGGTGCGGGCGAGCTCGACGACCTCCGTGCTGGTGAACTCGCCGTCGTGGCCGACCTGACCGTGGACGCACTGGACGCAGACGTCCTCGGGCGACAGGCCGCCGAGCTCGACGGCGACCTCGACCTGGCAGGTGTCGCCGGCGCGGGGTGCGCCGGCGTCGATGTCGACAGCGGTGATCGACACGCCGTCCCACGCCTCCACGATCCGTTCGCGCCAGGCGGCAAGGGCGCTTGCACCCCTGGCGTTCGACGCACACCGGCTGCGCGCGGACGCCGCTGCCGGCTCGTACAGGTCACGCGTGTAGTCGCGGACCATGCGCGACGCGGTGACGGTCGGTCCGAGCGACGCCCACGCTTGCAGCACCATTGACACCCACTGGCGCGCCACCCCGTCGCGACCGCGGTCGTAGAACAGTGGCACCACCTGGTTCTCGAGGATGCCGAACAAGGTCGCCGCCTCACGCAGGTCGCGGCGCTCCTGGTCGGGATCGTCCTCCGCCGACTCGATCGCCCACCCGTTGCCTCCGTTGGCCGGGTCGAAGCTCTCCGCCCACCAGCCGTCGAGGATGCTGCAG
This sequence comes from uncultured Acidimicrobiia bacterium, assembly GCA_963841465.1. Taxonomy (GTDB): domain Bacteria; phylum Actinomycetota; class Acidimicrobiia; order Acidimicrobiales; family Ilumatobacteraceae; genus JALZMG01. Next base: position 61,907 of record CAWJCQ010000005.1, read on the forward strand.
TTGAGGGCGCCGTTGAGCGCAGCCTTCATCCCCGACGTGCCGCAGGCCTCGTAGGGCCGCCGCGGCGTGTTCAGCCACACGTCGCAGCCGTGGTACATCGCCCGGGCGATCGAGATGTCGTAGTCGGCGAGGAACACGAGGCGATGGCGGACGTCGGGGTGGCGGGCGAACTGCTCGATCCGCTGGATCAGCTCCTTGCCCGGCGTGTCGGCGGGGTGGGCCTTGCCGGCGAACACGAACTGGATCGGCCGCTCGGCGTCGTGCAGCAGCGCCCGCAGCCGGTCGGGGTCCGACAGCAGCAGCGTCGCCCGCTTGTAGGTGGCGAAGCGACGGGCGAACCCGACGGTGAGGACCGAGCGGTCGAGCACGTCCTCCCCGAGCCGCTGGCGGGCCAGCCGGACGAGCTCGTCGCGCCCGTCGTTGAGCGTCGTCCACGCCTCGAGCGGATCGATCTCGTGCACCCGCGACCACCGTTCGGGATCGGCGCCCGGCCAGTCGTCGCCGACGACCCGCGACAACAGCGCGTCGACGCGCGCCGACACCCAGGTGCGACCGTGGACGCCGTTGGTGATCGACCCGATCGGGACCTCGTCGACGCTGAGATCGGGCCACAGGCCCTGGAACATCACCCGGCTGGTGGCGCCGTGGAGCCTTGCCACGCCGTTGGAGCGGGCGGCCAGGCGCAAGCCCATCACCGCCATGTTGAACTTGCCGTCGGGCTCGTCGTCGCGCTGGCCGAGGGCGAACAGCTCGTCGAAGCTGACCCCGAGCTCCTTGGCGAACGACGTGAAGTAGTCCTCCATCAGCGGGCGAGGGAAGCGGTCGATGCCCGCCGGGACCGGGGTGTGGGTGGTGAAGACACCACCGCCGCGCACCGCCTCGATGGCGGCGGCGAACGGCAGCCCGTCGGCGACGAACTCGCGCAGCCGTTCCAGCCCGAGGAACCCGGCGTGCCCTTCGTTGGTGTGGAAGACGGTCGGGTCCAGGCCGAGGGCGCGCAACGCCCGCACGCCGCCGATGCCGAGCATGATCTCCTGGCGTAGGCGGTGGTGCTCGTCGCCGGCGTAGAGGCGGTCGGTGACGGCGATGCCGGCCTCGGAGTTGCCCTCCACGTCGGTGTCGAGCATGTACAGCGGGATCCGCCCGACGTCGGCGCGCCAGATGTGCGCCCGGACGGGATCGCCGGCGAGCTCGACGGTGACCTCGACGCCGGTGTCGGTGAGACCGAGGGACTGGGGCGTGAAGTCGGCGATGCTCTGCTGCTGCCAGCCGTCGGCGTCGAGGCGCTGGCGGAAGTAGCCCTGGGTGTAGAGCAAGCCGACGCCGACGAGCGGCACCCCCAGATCGGAGGACGCCTTGAGGTGGTCGCCGGCGAGGACGCCGAGGCCGCCCGAGTACTGGGGGATGGCCTCGGTGATGCCGAACTCGGGGGAGAAGTAGGCGACGAGGCTGAGCGGCGAGCCGTCCCGCCCGCCGAACCACGTCGTGCCCTTGAGCGCGGTCTGCAGGCGGCGGAAGACCGTGCCGACGTCGTTGATGATCCCGGGGTCGTTGGCCAGTTCGTGGAGGCGATCAGCAGGTGTGGTGCGGACCATCTCCGCCGGATGGGCGATGCCCGGGCGCCACCCCGGCCAGAGGCGGGTGAACAGGCGGGTGGCCTCGGGGTCCCACGACCAGTGCAGGTTCGTGGCCAGCTCCGGGAGGGCGGCGAGCGCCGGGGGGATCGCGGGCGTCACCTCGAGGCGGCGGACGGGGCGCATGCGCGCGAACCGTAACGGAAGGAGTTCTTGCTCGGGCTCGATTCGCAGGCAAGCTGCTCCGCTCGCCCGCCTCATGCTGGGGCTCGACTCGCAGGCAATCTGCTCGTCTCGCCCGCCTCAAGGTTGTCAGGGCGCGCTCGGGTGACCGGCGTACACGCTGGTGGTGGCGCCGGCGATCGCCTGCCAGGAATAGCGATCGGCGAGCAGCTCGGCGCCGTGCTTGCGCATCTCCTCGGCGAGGGCGTCGTCGGTGAGCACGAGCTCGATGCACTGAGCGAGCTCGTCGGCGTTGCCCGGCTCGAACAGCAGCCCGGCACCCGTGCCGTCGATGAGCTCGGCGAGGCCTCCAGTGCGGGCGACGACGAGCGGCGCTCCGCCCGCCAGCGCTTCGAGGGCGACGATGCCGAAGGGCTCGTACAGCGAGGGGATGACGACGCATCCGGCGCGGTGGACGGTCTCGCGCAGACGCTCGTCAGGGAGGAATCCGGGGAGGGCGATCACGTCGCTGACCCCCTCGAGGTCGATCTGCGACTGCAGCTCCGGGAGGTAGCTGCCGCGTCCGCCGATGATGCACTCGATGCCGCGGACGCGCGTCCGTAGCAGGCTGATCGCCCGGGCGAGCACCTGGAAGCCCTTCTCGTACTGCACCCGGCCCCACGTGAACACGAGCGGCGCCCGGCGGCCGGGAGGCTCGTCAGTCGACCACCACGTCGGGTCGATGCCGTTGGGCACGAGATGGGCGTGCTCGGCCGGCAGCTCGAACCCGCTGACGATCTCGCGCAGCATGAACCGTGAGTTGGCCAGCACGTCGGCTGCGGTGTGAGCGAGCCACGACTCGACGGCGTGGATCGTGCCCGGCTCGCCCGGTGGCACGCGGCCGCCGTGCTGGCCCCGGGCCGTGGCGTGGAACGTGGCGACGAGCTTGGCGTCGTGCAGCGCGGCGAGCGTGTCGGCCGCCCACGCGACCTGCCAGTCGTGGGCGTGGACGATCTCGGGGCGCCAGCGGGCGAGGCGGGTCGACAGCTGCACGAGGTGGTGATTGGCCGAGGCGACGCGGGCCACGAGGTCGTCCTCAGGCAGCCACGGGAGGTCGGCGCGGGCGCGCAGCACGCGCACGCCGCCGACGACGGTGTCGGCCGAGGCACCGGGATGGGACAGGGTGAACAGGGCGATGTCGTGGCCGGCTGCCGCCATCGCCCGGCTGAGCCCGTCGACGTGGGCCGCCACGCCGCCGCCCGACCGGGGCGGGAACTCCCAGGTCAACATCAGCACCCGCATCACCGCCCGACGCTAACCCGGTCGTTGTCACGTCCGCCGTTCGACGAGCGGCCTCAGCCGCTCGAGGTTGGCGACCCAGACCCGGCGCATCACCGTCGGCCCGGCGACGGCCGAGCCGACCGGCCCGCCCAGCCACCACGGAAAGGTCAGGTCCTCCTCCCACGTGAAGCGGCTGCGGTCACCGGAGCCGAGCGGGGAGATCGTGAACCGCCCGGTGCCGGTGACCAGCCCGGTGTGGCGCACGCCCATCGCCCGCCCCGGCTCCCACTCCGTGATCTCCATGCGGTCCGTCAGGCGGAACGGACCGATGCGCGTCACGCACTCGTACCGGGTACCGACCCCTTCGGTCTGCTCGGTCACGAAGCGGATCGTCTCGGCGTCGGCCATCCAGTCGACGTGGGTGTCGACCTGGTCGATGGCGGCCCAGACCGCCTCGGGTGCTGCGTCGTAGTCGGTGGCGACGCAGATCCGGGTCACGCCGGCATGCGGACGGCGCGCAGTGTCTCGGCGGCCTTCTCCGGCGGCATCACGTTGATCATCACGCCGGTGCCGCGCTCGAACCCCGCCGCGGTGACGAGGTTCGGCCAGAGGTGGACGTGCCAGTGGTACTGCCCGGCGTGCTCATGCGGTGCAGTGTGGAAGCCGAGGTTGTAGGCGATGTCGCCGAGCGCCCGGTTGAGGTGCAGCACGGCGTCGCGGATGCCGCGACCCATCGCCTCCAGGTTCGACGCGTCGGCATCTTGCAGATGGGCCTCGTGGTTGCGTGGCATCAGCAGCAACTCGAACGGCGCGCCGCTCCAGAACGGGGCCACGCACACCACATCGTCGTCGGCGAACACGACCCGCTCGCCGCTCGCCAGCTCGGCCTCGATCGTCGTGCAGATCACGCAGCCGCCGGCGAATCGGGCGAACGCCCGCTCCTCGTCGAGGACCTCGCCTGGCACGAACGGCAGCCCGAGGATCTGGGCGTGCGGGTGGGCCAGCGACGCACCCGCCTCGCGACCATGGTTGACGATCACCTGCGTGTAGCGAACCTCGGGCGCGGCGGCGTGAGCGGCGAGACGCCGCTGCAGAACGCGCATGAACTCGGCGGCGCCACGGTCGTCGAGCTCGTGGAGTCCACCGGCGTGGTCGGGCGTGTACACGAACACCTCGTGCACGCCACTGGCCTCGGCGGTGACGTGGACGGGCCCGAGGTGGTGGACGACGAAGCCGGCGTGGCCGTCGAACGCCGGGTACCGGTTCGGGAGCACGCGCATCTCCCAGCCGCCGCCGTTCTCGACGGTGTCGACGGGCTCCAGGTCGGGATCGTCGTGGCCCGGACAGAAGGGGCACGCCCGCCCGGGTCCGGCGTCGACCTCGGGCGCACGTGGCGCGAAATCGGTCGGTCGCTTCGCCCGCTCGGCCACGATCGTGACCCACCGCCCGGTGAGTGGGTTCAGACGCAACTGGCTCACAATGCCTTCAGGATACGCAGGCGCCGTCGGTTCGTGGCGCGACAACCATGTCATCCGTTCGGCGTGTAAACGGTCACATGGCGCGGGCTGGCGTCAGCGAACGGATGGCGTTCGAAGTCCTCCCAGCGGTGCTCGACCATCAGCCCGGCGGCTGCGGCCATCGCGTCCAGCTCGACAGGCGGGGCGTAGCGCACGGCCCACGGCCGCAGCCGGACCCGCTCCCCGTCGACGAGGGTGACGAACTGACCGTAAGCGCGTTGGTGCTCTGGGTCGTGTTCAGAGATCGACAGCACGACCTCCGTCGCCGTCATCGAGCGCACGGCGACGACGGTGCCAACTCGCGGTGGGTGCTCGGGCACGAACGCCTCGACGACGAAGCGACCGCGTGGCGCGAGACGAGCGGCGACGGCGTGGAAGCACGCCTGCTGGCGCTGCGGTCCGTCGAGGTTGAACAGCGAGTTGTAGGCGAGGAGGGCGACGTCGAACGGCCCGGCCGGGAGGTCGTCGACCATGTCGCCGACGATCGTCGCGATGCGGCGATCAGCGTCGCGCTGGTGCAGCCGGGCGAGCATCTCCGGGCTCGCATCGACGCCGACGACGTCGACGTCGCGGGCGGCGATGGGAACGGCGAGGCGACCGGTGCCGACGGCGAGCTCGAGGACGCGTGGCCGCTGCTCGCCGGCCGAGCGCCGGGCGAGGTCGACGACGACGTCCGCGCTGACCTCGGGGTCGGAGATGTCGGTGTACCAGTCGTCGTAGACGTCGGCGAAGGCTGCGCCGTAGGTGGCGCTCGTGTAGCCCTCCATCAGTCCGGTTCTACACCCGGCCGTGCGGACGGGTGAGCCCGTTAGCGTTCCCCGCCATGGAGCGGCTGCTCTACTTCGACCATGCGGCGACGACGCCGATGCGCGAGGACGCGGTCGCGGCGATGCTGCCGTTCCTCACCGAACGCTTCGCCAACCCCAGCGGCGCCCACCGCTTCGCCCGCGACGCACGCCGCGCCGTGGACGAGGCGCGCGACACCGTCGCCGACGTGATCGGGTGCAGGCCTGGCGAGGTCGTGTTCACGGGGTGTGGCACGGAGGCCGACAACGCGGCGATCGCCGGTGCAGTGGCGCGCTATGGCGGCATCGCGGTGTGCCCGGCGACGGAGCACCACGCCGTGCTGCACACGGTCGAGCGGCTCGGTGGGCCGCGTCGCGGCGGTGGACGCCGTTGGCCGCGTCGACCTCGGGTCGCTTGCTGAGGCAGTTGCTGAAGGCGTCAGCATCGTGAGCGTGATGGCGGTGAACAACGAGGTCGGCGCGATCACCGACCTCGCGCCCGTCACCGAGCTCGTACGCGCCCGGAGCCAGCGGCCGCTCTTGCACACCGACGCCGTGCAGGCGGCGTGCTGGCTCGACCTGCGCGAGGTGTGGCCGCACGTCGACATGCTCTCGCTGAGCGCCCACAAGTTCGGCGGGCCCAAGGGCGTCGGCGTGCTGGCGGTGCGGGATGGCGCGGTCATCGATCCGCTGATCGTCGGCGGAGGCCAGGAACGGGAGCGGCGCAGCGGCACCCACAACGTCGCCGGGATCGTGGCGATGGCCGTCGCCCTCGCCGCCACCGACGCCGAGCGGGCGACTGAGACCGTCCGCATCGCCGCCCTTCGCGACCGCCTCGTCGCCGGCTTGGGCGCCGGGATCCCTGGCCTGCGCGAGACGGTGGCGCCGGCGGACAAGGTCGCTGGGTCGGCCCACGTGCTCATCGAGGGCATCGAGAGCGAGGCCTTGCTGTACCTGCTCGACGAGGCCGGGGTGTGCGCGTCCGCAGCCTCGGCGTGCGCGAGCGGGGCGATGGAGCCCTCCCACGTGCTGGCGGCGATGGGGATCGACCGGGCCTGGGTGGCCGGCGCGCTGCGGCTCACGCTCGGTCGCACCACCAGCGCCGACGACGTCGAGGCGGCGATCATCGCCGTCACCGCCGCGGTCGCCACGCTGCGGGAGCGAACGGCGGCAGCGTCGCGATGAAGGTGCTCGTCGCGATGAGCGGCGGCGTCGACTCGTCGGTCGCCGCGGCCCTGCTCCGGCGCGACGGCCACCACGTCGTCGGCGTCACGATGCGCCTGTGGGGCGGCGCCAGCGACACGGGGTGCTGCAGCGTCGCCGATGTCGACGACGCTCGCCGCGTCGCCCAGCAGCTCGGCATCGATCACCTCGTGTTCAACTTCACCGCGGATTTCGACACCCACGTCGTCAGCCCGTACGTCGGCGCGCACGCCACCGGCACGACGCCGAACCCGTGCATCGAGTGCAACCGGCGGGTGAAGTTCGCCCGGCTTGCCGAGCGGGCCGCGGTGCTCGGCTTCGACGCAGTCGCCACCGGCCACCACGCTCGGATCGAGCGGCGCCACGGCCGGTTCCTGTTGAGACGCGGCGCCGATCGGGCCAAGGACCAGAGCTACGTCGTGCACATGCTCGACCAGGCGGCGCTGGCGCGCACGATGTTCCCGGTCGGGCGCTTCGCCGACAAGGCCGAAGTGCGCGCGGCCGCCGCCGCGCTGAGCCTGCGGACCGCGGCCAAGCCCGACAGCCAGGACGTCTGCTTCATCACCTCGACCGGTGGCCGGCGTGAGTTCCTCGGGCGGCGGGTGCCGTTCCATCCAGCGACGGTCGTCGACCGCGCCGGCGCCGCGCTTGGCCGGGTCGACGCCGTCGAGCTCGTGACCGTCGGCCAGCGCAAGGGCCTCGGCCTGCCCGGCGGCGGTCCGAAGCGGTTCGTGGTCGACGTCGATCGGGAGCGCTCGACGGTCGTCATCGGCAGCGACGACGACCTGCGCCGCGAGCGGCTGGACGTGGGCGGGGTCACGTGGGTGGAACGACCGGTCGAGGGCGAGGTGCTGGTCCAGTGCAGCGCCCACGGCTCGGCGTCGCCGGCGACCGTGGCGCTCTCCGTCGACGGCGTCCATGTCAGATGGCACGAATCACAGCGTCGGGTCGCGCCCGGCCAGAGCGTCGTCATCTACGACTCGACCGACACGTACGTGCTCGGCGGCGGCGTCGCCGCCTGACGGCGCGAACTGTGAGTTGTGGATGCGGAGAACTGCCGTTTCAACTCACAGTTCGCGGGAGCCCAAGGCCGCGGCGCGCCAGCTCGCGCAGCACGGCGCCGGGGCGGCTTGGCGCGACGACGAACGCCGACAGGTGGATCGTGGTGCCGCGAGGTGAGCCGGGGCGCGGGGCGAGGACGACGGTCGTGAGCTCGGTGAGCACGACGCCGACAGCGACGCCGGGGGTTGGGCCGGTGAGGTCGTAGGCGTCGCCGGTACGGGATCGCCCGAGCAGGCCGATGTCGGCGATCTGCCGGCGCGGGACCATTAGCGTGTCGGCGAGCACGACCGGGTCGTGGACGACGAGCCCGGCGGGCACCGTCACGAACCACCGTCGCGACAGCTGGTGCCACCGCCGGGGCAGGACGAGCGTGCCGGCGATGGCCACCGCCGTCGCGATGGGCGCGACGACCCACGCTCGCTCTGCCCAGGCCAGCGGGGCGACGATGACGGCGGCGATCCACACCGCCCACGAGACGACCGTCGGCGCCAGGTATCCCAGTGGCGGCCGCAGCCCGAACCGCCGCTCGTCGCCGTATGCCGACGCCTGCACGTAGACCTGCCCAGTGTCGGCGGCGGCGACCAGCACGCTGGCGGCGATCGCCGGCACGAGTAGCGCCAGCACGCTCGACGCCGGCGCCCCGCCCATCCCCGCCACGATGGCGACGACGATCGCCCCCGGCACGATCGCCCGCACCGCGGTGAGCGTCGCCACGCCGGTCACAGCCAGCGCCAACGCGCCGACGCCCCACCCGACCCACGCCCCGACCGTGGCGACCCAGCGCACGGCGGCGCTGCGGTCGGCGACGGCGTCGCCCACCGCCCGGCCGCCGACGAGGGCGACGACGATCCACGCGGCGCGGGCCGCCCACAGCGTCACCGCGCCCCACTCGAGCCGGCGGCCGGCGATCGGCGTTGCGACACGGGGCGCCACGGCGGAAGACTTGCCGACGACGACGTCCGCGGGCCAACGTGTCGGCGTCATCGTGCGATCCGTGCGAAACGGACGGCGTGGAGTAGAACAGGCGGTGAGACCCCGGCGACAGCAGGTTTGTGGCGTGGATGCGAGCGTGGGAACCGAGTCGGCGCAGACCAACTGCGACGGCCTGCGGCCCGGCGCCGCAACCGGCGTTGGCAGCCTGCCCCACCGCTCGGCCCACGAGGCCGCGGCCTTCGCCTTGCGCGAGTACGACCTGCCGGCGATCCCGACGCTGCCCCGTCGCTCGCCCGCCGAGGGGATGATCGCCCAAGCTCTGGTCGGCATCGCTGGGGTGACGCTCGGCCAGTACGGCAGCATCGCCGTCGACGTCGACCGCCTCGACCCCGAGGCGCCCGTTGCGACGGACCTCGGTCACGACGCCTACGGGGGGCTGCGGGTGTTCCTCGCCGCGGCCGCGGCACGCCAGTTGCGCGGCCCCGTGAAGTGGCAGTTCACCGGGCCGGTGACGCTGGGCGCCGCCCTCACCCGCGTCGGGGCTGCGGCCGAGCTCGCCTTCGCCGTGGCAGCCAAGGCGGTGCGCGCCCACCTCAAGGCGATCGCCGACGCCGTGGCCGAGGCGCTCCCGGCGTCGCCGCAGGTCGTCTGGCTCGACGAGCCATGGATGGGCGAGCTGATGAGCCCGGGCTTCCCGATCGCCCCCGACCCGGCCATCGATCTGCTGTCGACGGCGATGGCGATCCTCGAACCGAACGCGATGGTCGGCGTGCACTGCTGCGCCGGCGCCGACGTCGCCTCATTGCTGGCCGCCGGTCCGGGGGTGCTCTCGCTGCCGCTCGACGCCCGCTTGGTCGACGTCGCCGGCTACCTCGGCCGGTTCCTCGACGCCGGCGGGTGGATCGCTTGGGGTGCGGTGGCCACCGACGGTCCGATCGCCACGAGCAGCGAGCGAGCGTGGCGGTTGCTGTCGAACGTCTGGTGCGAGCTCGTGAACCGTGGCTGCGATCCGGTCGAGCTGCGGCAGCGCAGCCTGATCACGCCGGCGTGCGGGCTCGGCCTGCACTCGCCGGCGGTCGCCGACCGCGTCCTGCGCCTCACCCGCGAGATCGGTCGACGGGTCAACGAACAGGCCCTCGCCGGCCGGTTCGTCTTCGGCGCCTAGCGCATAGCCTCCTGTCGGTGAGCGACGGGGCGGGTGCCACCCCGCGGGACGACATCGCGGCGCGGATGGCGTCGCTCAGCGAGTTGGTCGCCTACCACAACCGCCGCTACCACGAGCTCGACGACCCGGAGATCTCCGACGGCGACTACGACGCGCTGGTGCGCGAGCTGCGCGCCCTCGAGGGCGAGTTCCCGGACCTCGTCGTCGCGGGCTCGGCCAGCCAGGCCGTCGGCGGCGCGCCGAGCGCGGTGTTCGCGCCGGTCGCGCACTCGGTGCCGATGATGAGCCTGGACAACGCGATGACCGTCGAGGAGCTGATCGCGTGGGGTCGAGCGCGTCGCGAGGGGCTTGCCCGACGAGCCGGCCACGTTCGTCTGCGAGCTGAAGATCGACGGGCTGGCGATCAGCCTCCGCTACGAGGGCGGGCGCTACGTGCAGGCGGCCACCCGCGGGGATGGACGCGTCGGCGAGGACGTCACCGCGAACGTGGCGACGATCGGCGTCGTACCCAAGCGGCTGCAGGCGGCCAACGGCACGCCGGTGCCCGACGTGCTGGAGGTGCGCGGCGAGGTCTACCTCCCCGTGGCCAGCTTCGAGCGGATGAACAGCCAGGCCGAGGCGGCGGGGGAGCGGCTGTTCGTCAACCCGCGCAACGCCGCAGCCGGCAGCCTGCGCCAGAAGGACGCGTCGATCACCGCCAAGCGCGACCTGTCATTCTGGGTGTACCAGCTCGGCGCCGTCGTCGGCGGCCCACCGCTCGACACGCACTGGGCAAGCCTCGACTTCCTGCGCCGGCTGCGGTTCCCGGTCAACCCCGAGACCACGGCCTTCGATTCGCTCGACGAGGTCACGGCGCACTGCCTGCACTGGGAGCAGCACCGCCACGACCTCGGCTACGAGATCGACGGCGTGGTCGTCAAGGTCGACGACGTCGCCCAGCGCGACCGCCTCGGCTCGACCTCGCGCGCCCCGCGCTGGGCGATCGCCTACAAGTTCCCGCCGGAGGAGCGCACCACGCTCCTGCGCGACATCCAGATCTCGATCGGGCGCACCGGGCGGGCGACGCCGTTCGCCGTGCTCGAGCCGGTGTTCGTCGGCGGCTCCACCGTCGGAGTCGCCACGCTGCACAACGAGGACCAGGTCAAAGCCAAGGACGTGCGACCGGGTGACACGGTGATCGTGCGCAAGGCCGGCGACGTGATCCCCGAGGTCGTCGGGCCGGTGGCGTCGATGCGCCCCAAGGGCACACAGCCGTGGACGTTCCCCACGATCTGCCCCTGCCCGCTGCGCAGCACGCTGGTGCGCCTGGAGGGCGAGGCCGACACGCGCTGCGTCGAGCCGGCCTGTCCCTACCAGCGCGACCAGCGGGTGATCTACTTCGCCTCGCGCGGGGCGATGGACATCGAGGGCCTCGGCGAGCGCACCGTCGCCCAACTGACGGCCGGCGACCCGCCGCTCGTCCGCGACGCCGCCGACCTCTACTCGCTGACGAAGGAGCAGCTGCTCGAGCTGGAGGGCTTCGCCGACGTCAGCGCCGACAAGCTGGTGGCGGCGATCGACGACTCCCGTCGGCGCCCGCTGCCGCGCCTGCTGACGGCGCTCGGCATCAAGCACCTCGGTCCGGCGGCGGCGGGCGCGCTGGCGGCCGAGTTCGGCACCCTCGACGCGGTGATGGACGCGTCCGCCGAAGAGCTGGCGTCGGTGGAGGGCCTCGGCCCGATCATCGCCGACGCCATCGCCACGTGGTTCTCGCTCGAGCCCAACCGGGCGTTCATCGAGAAGCTGCGCGCCGCCGGCGTCGACTTCGGCGTCGCCGTACCGAGGACCCCGAGGACGCCGCAGGTGCTGGCGGGCAAGACGGTGGTCGTGTCGGGGACGCTGGAGGGCTACACCCGCGAGGAGGTGGAGGCGGCGATCGTCGCACGCGGCGGCAAGAGTCCGGGCAGCGTGAGCAAGAAGACGTTCGCATTGGTCGTCGGCGACAACCCAGGCGCGAGCAAGGCCACCAAGGCCGAGGCGGAAGGTGTGCCGGTGATCGACGAAGCCGGGTTCGCCAAGCTGCTGGAGACCGGCGAGCTCCCGTAAGAACGCGTCAGACCGTGGTGAACGACCAGGTGTAGGAGCGCGCCGTCCGCTCCCCCTCGATCGTCTTCCAGAAGATGACGACCACGGTGTGGCGGCCGGCGTCGAACTTCTTGATCGCCTGGTCGCTGCCTGGCGTGAACGACAGGGTCGCGTTGCCCGGCTCGAACAGCACGCCCGGCGGCACCTTCACCTGTTCGCCCGGCTTGACGTTTGGCGAGACGATCTGGTCCTGGCGCACCGTCGGCAGGGCGACGTCATCGATGATCAGCCGCCCCTCGTAACCGGCGGCGAGATCGGCGATCACGGCCGTCTGCTGCGGCACTTGGATGGCGTCGAACGTCGGGGTGATCTCCTCGACCGCGGCCGGCAGGTGGGCCGCCTCGTTGCCGGTGACGGCCCGCGACACCGCGACGCCGATCAGCACCAGGCCGATGGCGATGACCGCGCTCGCGAGCAGCAGCTTCGGGTCGACGCCGCGGTACCAGGGCGGCCGCGGACCCTGCCGCCCCAGCTCCACCGCGATGGGCTCGAGATCGGTCGCCGGGTCGGCGACCCGTACAGGGGGCAGCGCGCCGCCGTCGTCGGCGGTGTCGGTGAGCGCGGCCACGACACCATCATGCCGGGACGACGCCGCCGTCCCGTCGCGGCGCGGCATCCCTGTTCGACGTGCCAGCGATAGCCTCTTGCGACGCCCATGAAGAACATGCCTCGAACGCGCCATCAGCGAGCGCAGCGAGCGATCCAGCGTCGCGGCGCCTCGTCGCGTAGCGGCGGGGCGGTCATTGGTGCGCCGCCCGTCGTGTCATGGATGTCCCGCATGCCGATGGTGCGCCATGAGCGAGCGCAGCGAGCGATCCAGCGTCGCGGTGCCTCGTCGCGTAGCGGCGGGGCGGTCATTGGTGCACCGCCCGTCGTGTCATGGATGTCCCGCATGTCGATGGTGCGCCATGAGCGAGCGCAGCGAGCGATCCAGCGTCGCGGTGCCTCGTCGCGTAGCGGCGGGGCGGTCATTGGTGCGCCGCCCGTCGTGTCATGGATGTCCCGCATGCCGATGGTGCACCAATGAGCGTCGACCGACCCACCGAGGCGGGCCGGCGCGGTCTCGCCGGGCGCGTGATCGGCGGCCGCTACCGCGTCGTGCGGATGGTCTCGGCAGGCGCGAGCACGCTGATCGCTGACGCCGAGGACCTCGACGTCGGCCGGCCCGTCACGATCAAGCTGGTCCGCCCCGAGCTGGCCGAGTCGGAGGAGTTCAAGAGCCGGTTCGCCCGAACGATGAAGCTGGTGTCGAAGCTGTCGCACCCGAACATCGCCGCCGTCCACGACTGGGGCGTCGAGGAGGTCGGCCGGCGCACGACGGTGTACACGGTGGGCGAGCACCTCTCCGGCGGGAGCTTGCGCGACCTCTTCGACCGCGGCCGCCGCCTCGACCCCTCCCAGGCGCTCGTCGTCGGTCTCGAAGCCTGCCGGGGCCTCGACTTCGCCCACCATAAGAACCTCGTCCACGGCGAGCTCACGCCCTCCAAGCTGGTGTTCGGCGACGATCGGCGGCTGCGCATCGTCGATTTCGGCCTCGCCCGGCTGCTCACCGCCGACGATTGGCGGGAGCCGTCCACCGTCCCCACCCACGTCGCTCGCTACTGCTCGCCGGAGCAGGCGCTGGGCCAGCCGATCGACGGGCGCTCCGACGTCTACTCGCTCAGCCTGATCCTGGTCGAGGCCGTCACCGGCACTGTGCCCTTCGCTGCGCGCTCCACCGTCGCCACGCTGTCCGCCCGCGTCGGGCGGCTGATGCCGGTGTCGGCGGACCTCGGTCCGCTGGCGTCGGTGCTCGAACGGGCCGGCCGGCCCGACCCTGCCGACCGATCGTCGGCCGGCGAGCTCGGGCGCAGCCTTGTGCGGGCAGCGGAGAAGCTGCCCCGACCGGCGCCGATCCCGATCATCGTCACCCACCTTCTCGACGACGACCAGCTGCGGCGACCGAACGACCCGACCGGCGGGCTGGCCCGTCCCGAGTCGGAACCGGAGCCGGCGCTGGTGCCGTCGCCGACCGCCGAGGAGGTCGCCGACGAGCGCGTCGAGGAGGTCGTCGAGGAGGTCGTCGCCGACGTCCCGGTCGTCACCGCCGAGGACGTCGCGATCGCCGAGGCCGAGGCCGCTCCGACCGATCCCCTCGAGCCGACGCAGTCGGCGACGCCCGAGGAGCACGCTGCCGGTGCGGCGATCGCCGACGCAGCGATGGCCGCGGCCGGAATCACCGCCCAGCCGGTCGAACCGGCCGGCGACACCTCTGCGCTCCCACCGCCCGCCCCGCCCGGCCCACCGACGGTCTATGACGGCGACGACGACCTGACACGCGACGAGCTCGCCGCGCTGGCCCAAGCGCCGGTCGGGCCCGAGGCGTACGAGCCGACGGCCGTGGTCCCCCCGCGGCCACCGGCGCCGACGGACGTCATCCCGGCCTCGTCGGCCCCGACCGTCCGCCGCCGTCGCCGGTGGGTGCCGTGGGTGATCGCCCTCGCGGTCCTCGTCGCCCTCGCCTCGCTCAGCTTCCTCGCCTACACGTTGTTCAAGGTGCCCAAGCACCCGGTGCCGGCGCTGATCGGGAGCACCGAGCAGGAAGCCCGGGCGGTGACGGCGCCGTACAAGTGGGACATCGAGGTGCGCCACGAGCGCAGCGACGAGCACCCGAACGCCGGCGAGATCATCCGCACGGCGCCGGCCGCCGGCGAGAAGCTGGCCGAGCACGAGCCATTCCTCCTGGTCGTCAGCGACGGCCCCGAGTTCCGCACCCTGCCCGAGCTGGCCGGGCTCACCCAGGCCGAGGCCGAGACCAAGCTCGCCGAGCTCAAGCTCGTCGCCGCCACGCCGGTGCAGCAGAACGACGAGAACGTCGCCGTCGGCTCGGTGATCGCGTGGTCGGTGCTCGCCGACCCGACGCTCAAGGTCGGCGGGCAGGTGCTGCCCGGCGCCCAGGTGCAGCTGGTGATCTCGACGGGCCCGGCCCCGCGCACGATCCCGACCCTCGTCGGCATCACCGTCGAGCAGGCCACCGCCGCGCTCCAGGCGATCCAGCTCGGCGTCAACGTTGCCGAGCCGGTGTTCAGCGACACCATCCCGACGGGCAGCGTGGTCTCGGCCAGCCCGCCCGACGGCACCCCGGGCGTTCCTCGTGGCGCCGTGGTGACGCTGACACCGTCCAAGGGCGTCGACCTGGTGACGATGCCCGACCTCACCGGCACGACGCTGGCCCAGGCCCAAGCCGCCCTCGCCGCCGCCGGCCTGCAGACCGGGGCGCTGCTCGGCGACACTCAAGGTCTCTTTGTGTCCGCCACCGTGCAGGGTCAAGCGGCGCCCGCAGGCGCCCAGTTCAAGCGCGGCTCGGCCGTCGACATGACGTTCCTCCCGCCGGGCTGACGAGCCCTTGACGACCAGCGGCCGCCCGGACGCTCTGGACACCCGTCCTTCCTCAGTGTGTCTACATGGGGTGACACATCTCGATATCCACGTTCGGAGAGTGAGGGCGTCTGAGGATGCACCGTGATGGACTTGTTTGACACGGCGCCGGCGAGCCCGCCGTCCCTCGAGGTCGGTGCGGACCTGTAGTCGTCCGCACCGGTCCGGCGCAGATCAGATCTCAGCGAACCGCGCCACGTAACCCTCAGCCATCGCAGCGATGAACTCCGGCCAACGCAAACCACTGTCCACCGGCGGGAGAGCCGGTTCGATCGCGCCGGTCTCGCGGTCGAACGCGACGACCGTGATGCCTTCCATGAGATGAGCAGGGTCGCCTTCGCTCGATCGACCGCCAGCTCGCATGAACCGTCCGACAGCACGGCTCACGAGGTGCCTCGTCGACTTCCACTGGTCGTCTGACCCCGACCTCAGACGTTCGCTGGTGGGAAGCGTGAGGATCCCACCGACCACGTCGAACGGGAACTTGAGGTGGAGGTTCACCGCGAAGGTACGAACGTCTCCGAAGCGGTTCCAGATCGCGCGGCCGACGGCGAGGTGGACCGGCTTGATCTCGACGGCGAGCGTGAGCCCGTCGCGGGGCGTCGTCTCGGAGACGTCGGCCTTCACACTCCGGGGGCCACCGCCGACTTCGCGCTCGCCAGCCACAGCGTTCAGCAGTGCGATTCCGGTGTCGCGAAGGTCGGCCAAGGTGGTGACAGCGAGCGCGTTGGAAAGGCGGATCTGTGCCGCCTTCGACTTCTGGCTTCCGAGCGTGGTGGCCGCGCAGATGTACTCGGCGGACGCCGCGCAGTAGTCCTCGATCGTTGGTCGCACGTTGCCAGCGAGCCCGTCGACGAGCGGCAAGCCAGTGGGCTCGACGGGCTTGACCATCTCAGGCTGAGAGGTCCAGCGTCGTCTGACGCGGTGCCTCCATCACGTCTTTGAGGCGGTCGACCGACATTTGGAAGTACATCGGGTCCACCTCGCTGCCGATGCTGTTCCGACCGGACCGGGCGGCGGCGACCGACGTCGTGCCAGTGCCGAGGAACGGATCGAACACCGTGTCGCCGACGAACGAGAACATCCGGACGAGTCGCTCGGCGAGTGTGAGCGGGAAGGGCGCGGGATGGTTGCGGGTGGAGGCGCCGCTCATTCGCCACACCTGTTGGAACCATTCGGCGTGGTCGTCGGCCGCGATGATCGACATCAGTCGCGTCGCCAGGTCGGGCTTGCGGTAGCCGCCAGGCTTGCGCTGGAACAGGATGTACTCGACGTCGTTCTTGACAACGCCGTTCGGCTCGTACGGCTTGCCGAAAAAGCCGCCCGGACCCATCTCGTACTGCGCGTTGGCGATCTTGTACCAGATGATCGGCGCGAGGTTGTCAAAGCCAATGGCTCGGCAGTGCTCCTGGATGCTCGCGTGCAGCGGGAACACCATGTGTCGGCCAAACGCCTTGCGCGACACGTTGACGTCGCCGACGACGATGACCATCCGACCACCGGGCACCAGGGCGTCATAGCAGCACCGCCAGACCTCATCGAGTTGGTCGAGGAACTCGTCATAGTTCTGGACGTCGCCGAGCTGGTTCTCGTGATCGTTGTACCTCTTGAGCGTCCAGTACGGGGGCGACGTCACGACGAGATCGACAGTGCCGGGCGCGAGCTCTACACGCCGGCTGTCCGCCTGAAAAATGGAGTGCCGGGTCTGCAGCTTGGCGACGGCTGCGTCAAGCTGAGCACACCGGTGCTCGTCCTTGGCGATTGCAGGAAACGCCCGCTGAGGCTCGGCGACGGCGAGCTCGAGCAGGTCTGGCGGTACAGCGGCCGCGACGTCCGCAGGGTCGAGGAGCTCACCGAAGATAGCCACGCGCCTGTCATCGGTCGAGTGGGCAGTGTTGGCGAGCTTCATCGGGCTTCCTCCGAGACGAACGATAGTTCGGGGACGTGATCCCGAGTCGCTCTTGGCCTCGCCAGAAGCACCTCTGAACGGTACCGTCCAGAGCCGACTTCGGCGGGGAGGCCCTCTGCCAAGCATGCGCGAGCGTGCTACCAGGCATGATGCCCAACAGACTGTGCCTTTCGGTCGCTGAATAGGGCCAGGTCGACCACCTGGTCGCCCGTTCTTGCATGACCAGGTCGTGATGTCGCGGTCGGCCTGCTCGGAGGGGACGCTCCGCGATCCCCCCTTCGATCTGGTCGGATATGGCTTGGCCGGTCCGACCAGGATGTTCTCCGTGCGGCCGAAGGCCGCCTACGTCGCCCATTGGACCGAGTGAACAGAGCGAGCGAACGTACGAGGTCGAGGCACTTGCAGCTACTTCGTCGCGCAACCGCCGAAGTCGGGTCAGCCGCTGATCGAAGCGGCGCTCGACCGTATGCCTGTCGCGGTCTACCCCGAGGTTCGCCGACTACGTCAGGTCGCACACTCGGGCGGCATCTGACCGCGATGAAGCCCTCGACGCAGAACCCGAGCATGTAGGTTGCCCGCCGAGCGACGAAAGGACCGGTCATGGGGGCACTCGACGGACGTGTGGCGATCATCACGGGCGCTGGACGCGGCCTGGGGCGCGAGCACGCCTTGCTGTTCGCCGCCGAGGGCGCCAAGGTCGTGGTCAACGACCTCGGCGGCGCCAACGATGGTGCAGGTGCCGACGCCACGCCCGCCCAGCAGGTCGTCGACGAGGTCAAGGCCAACGGCGGTGAGGCCATCGCCAACTACGACGACATCTCCGACTGGGACGGCGCCCAGCAGCTCGTCAGCACCGCCGTCGAAACGTTCGGTGACCTCGACATCCTCATCAACAATGCCGGCATCCTGCGCGACCGGGTGCTCGTCAACATGACCCAAGAGGAGTGGGACGACGTCATCCGCGTCCACCTCAGGGGCCACTTCGCGCCGAGCCGCTGGGCGGCGGCGTACTGGCGGGAGGAAGCCAAGGCGGGCCGAGAGAAGCCGCGGAACATGGTCCACACGTCGAGCACGTCGGGCCTACTCGCCAACCCGGGCCAGAGCAACTACGGAGCCGCCAAGTCCGGCATCGCCACGTTCAGCCAGATCGTCGCCAAGGAGCTGGTGCGCTACGGCGTGAAGAGCAACTGCATCGCCCCCGCTGCGCGCACCCGCTTGACGCTGGCCACGCCGGGCCTCGACGAGATCATGGCGGCCAAGGAGGGTGCCTTCGACGAGTGGGATCCGAAGAACGTGTCCCCGCTGGTGTGCTACCTGGCCTCCGCCGGCTGCGCGTTCAACGGTGAGACGTTCTTCGTCCAGGGCGGCACGGTGCGCCGGGTCAAGTCGTGGGAGATGGCCGAGACCGTCGAGCAGCAGGAGACGTGGACGGTCGACGCGCTCGGCGAGGCGTTGGAGAAGGCGCTGGCCACCTGAAGGCAAGTTCGTGAGCTGGGCGAGCGCCGCTGCGTAGCGGCGGCGGCGAGCTTGGAGGTGAGGGGAGCAGCTTTGCTGCGAGCCGAACCCGAGGATTCAGTCGTAGACGATCACGCCTCGGATGTTGGTGCCGTCGCGCATCGCCTGATAGCCCTCGTTGATCTGATCGAGGGAGTAGCGGGTGGTGATCAGCTCGTCGAGCTTGAGGCTGCCGACGCGGTACATTTCGAGCAGGCGAGGGATGTCGGTGCGCGGGCTGAGGGCGCCGAAGATCGCGCCCTTGATCTCCTTTTGCCACAGCACGAGGTTGAACAGGTTCACCGACGCCTCGTTCTGCGTCACCGGTGCGACGGCCGTGCAGACCATCGTGCCGCCCTTAGCCGTGAGCGCCTGGGCCAGCTCGAGCATGTCGCCGTAGAGCACGCCCGGCGTCAGGATCACCTTGTCGGCCATCTGCCCGTTGGTCATCTCGGTCACCGCCGGGACCGCGTCGGCCATCGAGGCGAAGGTGTGCGTCGCGCCGAACTCCATCGCCGTCTCCCGCTTGAACTCCAACGGGTCGACGGCGACGATGCGGGTGGCTCCGGCCATCCGGGCGCCCTGCACGGCGTTCATCCCGATCCCGCCGATGCCGACGACGACCACGGTGTCGCCAACCTGGATGTCGGCGCGGCGGGTCGCCGAGCCCCAGCCGGTGGCGACGCCGCACGACACGAGGGCGACGCACTCCAGCGGGAGGTCGGGGTCGACCTTGATCACCGACATCTCCGACACGCACGTCACCTCGGCGAACGTGCCGAGCTTGGCCAGCAGCGTCACCGGCTGACCATCGACGTGGTGGCGGTGGGTGCCGTCGGTGATCATCCCGCCGCCGAGCGTGCCGGCGCCGGCGTCGCAGAGGTTGCCGCGGCCGGTGGTGCAGTAGCGGCACACGCCGCAGGACGGCACGAAGCTCGCCGACACGTGGTCGCCGACGGCGACGGAGTGGACCTCCGGCCCGACCGCCTCGACGACCCCGGCGCCTTCGTGCCCGCCGATGATCGGGAAGAAGCTGTCCATTCCCATCTGCTCGAGCATCTCGGGTGTCGGGACCATGTCGCCGGTGACCAGGTGCTCGTCGCTATGGCAGAGCCCGGCGGCCTTCCACCGCACGAGGACCTCGCCGCGCTTGGGCTCGTCGACGTCGATCTCCCGGACCTTCCAGTCCTCCCCTTGACCCCACAGGACGGCAGCGCGGCTCTTCATGCCGGCACCGTACGGCCGCCGTCCGGGCCGGTGCCAACCCGAACTCGAGGGACCTACTCGGTGATCGCCTTGATCTCGGCGGCGAGCTGCTGGCTCGCCTCGTCCCTCGGCACCGCGGTCTGCAGCGCCATCAGCTTCATCATGTCGCCCTGCACGATGACCTTGCCGGCCATGAACGCCTGCATCCCGGCGGCCGGATCCTGTTCGACGAAGATGGCCTTCGCCGTCTCGTAGTCGGTGGTGACGGTGGCGTCGGGATCGTCCAGGTGCCCGAGGTCCATCACGACGTCGCCCGACGACGTGTCGATGTGGCTCTCCACGGTGCCCTCGCCAAACGGCGCGCCGGTGACGACCTGGTTGATCCGCAGGATCTGGTCGACCTTGCCGGTCCGGCCGGCGTAGCGCTCGCGGATCGCCTTCGCCTCGGCCATCCACTCGGCGGACAAGAAGGGGTGTGGCATGGCGGGCAGGGTAGTCATCGCTTGAGCGGATAGGTCCACCGTTCGTGCCGGTCTCGATGCCGCATGGGCTGCTTCGCAGCCGATGCAGAGGGACCGCAGCGATTGGTCGCCTCGCCTATCGGCTCGGCTCCTGCGAGCGCAGATCGACCGACGACGTGGTGACCTGGTCGAGCACGGTGCGGTTGAGCCTGAACCCGAAGCCGGGCCCGGTCGGCACGGCGACGTGGCCGGCGACGAGGTCAATCGGCTCGGCCACGATGTCCTGCGCCCAGAACCGCCGCGACGCCGAGACGTCGCCCGGCAAGGTGAAGCCGTCGAGCGCGGCGAGCGCGGCGTTGGCGGCACGGCCGATCCCGGTCTCCAGCATCCCGCCGCACCACACCGCGACGCCGCGGTCGCGGCACAGGTCGTGGATCCGGCGGGCGGCGAGGTACCCCCCGACGCGGCCGGCCTTGATGTTGACGATCTCGGCGGCGCCGAGCTCGATCGCGTCGGCGCACACGGTCTCGGACGTGATCGACTCGTCCAGGCACACCGGCGTGGCCAGCGCCTTGGCCAGCTCGGCGTGTCCGAGGAGGTCGTCCTCCGGCAGCGGTTGCTCGATCAGCAGCAGGTGGAAAGCGTCGAGCTTGGCGAGGTGCTCGGCGTCGTGGCGGGTGTAGGCGGCATTGGCGTCGACCTGGAACGGGACGTCGGGGCCGATCAGGTCGCGCACCGCGGCCACCGGCTCGAGGTCGCAGCCGGGCTCGATCTTCAGCTTGATGCGGACGTAGCCGTCGTCGAGGTAGCCGCTGACGGCCCGCAACAGGTCGTCGACGGTCGGGTGGATGCCGACGCTGACTCCGCTTGGGATGCGATCGCGGGTGGCGCCGATGAGCGCGGCGAACGAGCGGTCCTCGGCGCGCAGCTCGGCGTCGAGGACGGCCATCTCCAGGGCGGCTTTGGCCATCGGGTGGCCACGCACCGGGGCGAGAATCGGGACGACGTCGGCGGCGTGGAGCCCTGCCTGCCCTCCTTGCTCTGCTTGGTCGTCGGCGCCAGCCAGTCGCGGCGCGAGCACGGAGCGGATCACGAGGGCGGCGCCGTCGACGTACTCGGACGAGTACGTCGGCTCGTCACCGGCGACGCACTCGCCCCAGCCCTCCGTGACCACGCCGTCGCGCTCGACCTCGGCGCGCACGAGCAAGATCCGCCTGCTGGTCTGGGTGCCGAAACTGGTCTGGAACGGGGCGACGAGCGGCAGACGGATCTCGCGCAGCTCGACCAGCCGGGCGCTCATCGGTGCACCCTCGCATCGTGCAAGACCGCCACGTCGTCGAACCTGCTGGGGCACCAATGAGCAAAAGACCGTGCCTGATGGTTCGCTCGCTCGAAGACTCGCTCGCTCACGGGTGGCCGGCCACGAGGTACTCGCCCTCGGGCGTGACCCCGCGCACCGTCGCTCCCTCGGCCAGGGGGCCCCCGAGCTCGCGCCGCATCCGGCGCCGCCACGCCAACGCGTCGGCCCGGTCGGTGCGTCGCAGCACGACGATGTCCAGGGGCGTCGCGACGGCGACGGTGCCCGTTCGGTCGGGCGGCGGCGGTGTCGTCGGTCCACCGTCGCCGACGGCCCACCCGACGAGGAGGCGGTCGCTCTCGTCACCGGCGTTGATGGCGTCGTCGATCGGCCCGTAGAAGTTGACGAGGTACTCGTGGACCTCGGCGCCGAGCACGGCGATGTTGAACCAGGCGTTGCGCCGCACGAGCGGGTCGAACGTCCACGTCACCCACGCCAGCTCGTGCGCTGCGGCCCACGCCTTCTGATGCAGCTTCATCACCCGCCCGAGACCGGTGCCCTGCACGCCAGGCAGGATGCCGGTGACGTGGCTGTGCAGCGATGCTTTGCCACGGTGGCGGCCGAGGAAGCCGAGCGACCCGCCGACGAGATGATCGTCGTCGTAGGCCCCGACCACGTAGCCGCCGGCGTGGCCGATCGCCCGCAGCAGCTCCATCGGCACGACCGGGGTCGGCGACCCCCACACCTGCCCGAACAGGTCGCTCACCCTCCGCAGCTCGGCCGGGTCCTCAACGGCACGGATGTCGCACGGCACACTGCGACGGTACCCATCTCGCCCATCCGAGTGTTTCAGCCCGTCGGAGTGTTTGGTTCCGGGGAAATCGAGGCGTCGCACTCGGATGGGTCGAAACACTCGGATGGACCGAGCCGGGAGCCGGTAGACATTGGGCGGATGGCGCGGATCCTGGTCACGGAAGCGATCGCCGAAGGCGGACTCGATCGGCTGCGCGCCGCCGGCCACGACGTCGACGTGCGCACCGACCTGTCGCCGGCCGAGCTGCTCGACGCCGTCGTGGGGGCGCACGCTCTGATCATCCGCTCGGCCACCAACGTCACCGACGAGGTCCTCGCCGCCGCGTCCGAGCTGCTCGTCGTGGGGCGCGCCGGCATCGGCCTCGACAACGTCGACACCGAGGCGGCGACCCGCCGCGGGGTGATGGTCGTCAACGCCCCCCAGAGCAACATCGTCTCCGCCGCCGAGCACACGATGGCGCTGCTCCTCGCCCAGGCCCGCAACGTGCCTCAGGCCCACGCCGCGCTCGTCGCAGGACGGTGGGAGCGCACGCGCTGGGAGGGCGTCGAGCTCGCCGACAAGACGCTCGGCATCGCCGGCCTCGGCCGCATCGGCAAGCTCGTCGCCGACCGGGCGCGGGCCTTCGGCATGCGGCTGGTCGCCTTCGACCCATTCGTGTCTGCCGAGCGGGGTCGCCAGCTCGGTGTCGAGCTGGTGTCCCTCGACCAGGTCGTGGCCGAGTCCGACTTCCTCACCATCCACCTCCCGAAGACGCCCGAGACCGCGGGCCTGATCGGGCGCGAGCTGCTGCTGAAGGCGAAACCGACGCTGCGCGTGATCAACGTCGCGCGCGGCGGGATCGTCGACGAGGCTGCGCTCGCCGACGCCATCCGCGAGGGTGTCGTCGCCGGCGCCGCCCTCGACGTCTTCGACACCGAGCCGACCACGTCGTCGCCGCTGTTCGAGCTCGACTCCGTCGTCGTCACGCCGCACCTCGGCGCGAGCACCCGCGAGGCCCAGGACAAGGCCGGCGACACGATCGCCGACATGGTCCAGCTCGCCCTCGCCGGCGACTTCGTCCCGTTCGCCGTCAACCTCGCCGCGGCCGAGGCCCACGACGATCTGCGCCCGTTCCTCCCGCTCGCCGAGCGCCTCGGGCGAGCCTTCGGGTCGCTGGTCCCGGAGCTGCCGTCGACGATCGAGATCTCCGTCGAGGGCGACATCGGCGGCTACGACACCCGCATCATCGGGCTGTCGGTGCTGAAGGGTGTGTTCGGCGGGATCAGCGAGGAGCCGGTCACCTATGTCAACGCGCCGCAGCGGGCCAAGGAGGCCGGCGTCGATGTGCGCGAGGTCAGCTCGACCGCGTCGGCCGACTGGGTCAACCTGATCACGATCGCCGGTGGCGGTCACTCGATCGCCGGGACCCTGTCGGGACGGCGGGCCGAGCACCGCATCGTGCTGATCGACGGCAACCGCCTCGACGTGCCACCGGCCGAGCACATGCTGATGGTGGCCAACGACGACCGCCCCGGCGTGATCGGCGCGGTCGGCACGATGCTCGGCGACGCCGGCGTCAACATCGCCGACATGGACGTCGGGCGCTCGGTGCCCGACGACGACGGCACCTCCCCCGGGACTGCGGTGATGCTGATCGCGCCCTCGTCGCCGGTGCCGCCGGAGTTGGTCGAGGCCCTGCGCGCCGCCCCCGGCATCATCGACGTGGTCGCGTTCTCCGCCTGACCGCGACCGCGCGAGGCTGCGGACGATGACGGCTGAACCCCCCGCGGCCATCGTGCGAACCGAGGCGCTGTCGAAGACCTACCCCGGCGACATCCGCGCCGTGATCGACCTGGACATGGAGATCCGGGCCGGCGAGATCTACGGCTTCCTCGGTCCCAACGGTGCCGGCAAGAGCACCACCATCGGGATGCTGACCACCCGCGTCACCCCGACGAGCGGCGAGGCGGAGGTCGGCGGCGTCGACATCATCCGCCAGCCCGCCCTCGCCAAACAGGTGATAGGCGTCGTGCCGCAGACCAACACCCTCGACCGGGCGATGACCGTCGCCGAGAACCTCCACTTCCACGGCCGCTACTTCGGGATGAGCGGCAAACAGGCGAGGTCGACCACCGAGGAGCTGCTGACCAAGGTCCGCCTCGCCGATCGTGCCGACGCACCGGTGATCGCGCTGTCCGGCGGGATGGCCCAACGGCTGATGGTCGCCCGGGCGATCATGCACCGCCCGCAGATCCTGTTCCTCGACGAGCCGACGGCCGGGCTCGACCCACAGAGCCGGATCGCGCTGTGGGAGATCGTCGACGAGCTGCACCAGGAGGGCGAGACGATCCTTCTCACCACGCACTACATGGAGGAGGCCGACCAGCTCTGTGACCGGGTGGCGATCATGGACCACGGCGTGATCCTCGCCCTCGACACACCTGAGAAGCTCAAGCAGTCGATCGGTGCGGCGTCGATCGTCAAGATCACCGCCGACCCGGTCGACGCCGACCGCCTCGGCAAGCACCTCCTCGAGGCCATCGACGCGGCGACCGACTACAAGCTCGTCGACGGCGACGTGCTGCTGTCGGCCACCGGTTCGGGTCTGCTGCCGCGGATCCTCGCCGCCGCCGAGCAGATCGACGTCCGCATCACCGACCTGTCGGTCAGCGACCCGACGCTGGAGACCGTCTTCATCAACCTCACCGGAAAGGACCTGCGCGAATGACAACCGTCGTCAACACACCGGCGGCGACCGCCCCGCCGGGGCGCGGTCTGATCCAGCTGCGCCCGGCCCGCGTCGCCTATCGCCAGGCGTTCGCCGCCCTGCTCCAGCGGGATTTGCACGTGCTGTTGAAGAGCCTTCCGCTGTTCATCGTCCGCGCCGCGATGCAGCCGTTGCTGCTGATGTTCGTGTTCACCTACGTCTTCCCGAAGATCGGCCAGGGCGTTGGAGGCGGGTCCGGCGAGTCGGCGTTCACCAGCACGCTCGTCGCCGGGGTGGTCGGGCTGGCGATCGTGTTCCAGGGGATCCAGGCCGTCGCTCTGCCCCTGGTCCAGGAGTTCGGCTACTCGAAGGAGATCGAGGACCGCGTCCTCGCCCCGCTGCCGACGAAGGCGGTCGGCGTGCAGAAGATCGTCACGGGGATGCTCAACTCGCTGTTCGCCGCCCTGCTCGTGTTCCCGATCGCCTACGTCGTCCCGGCGACGACGGTGCACCTGCACATCCACTGGCTGACGCTGCTCACGCTGGCCCCGCTCGCCGGGTGGGTGGCCGCCGCCCTCGGCCTGGTGCTCGGAACCAAGGTCGCCCCGCAGCAGGTGTCGTACCTGTTCGCCCTCGTCGTGTTGCCCTTGACGTTCCTCGGCTGCATCTACTACCCGTGGCGGGCGCTGGAGGCGGTGCGCTGGCTGCAGGTCGTGGTGCTCGTCAACCCGCTCGTCTACATGTGCGAGGGATTCCGCGCCGCGCTGACCCAGGGCACCCCGCACATGAGCCTGCTCGCCGTCTACGGGGCACTGGCCCTCTTCGCCGTCGTGCTGACGTGGATCGGCGTCGACGGCTTCGAGCGGCGGACCGTGACCTGCTTTCGCCAACTCTTCGCGGAGACGGCCACAATCGCGCCACTTTTCGCGAACAGTTGGCGACTTCTACCTGAACACCGGTGGGCGCTTCTCGAGGAAGGCGGCGACGGCTTCGGCGTGCTCGGGTGTCTTGTAGGCGACCTGGATCGCCTCGATCTCCCGTCGCTGCACGGCGCCGAGGTCCGACTCGTCGGCGTTGACCGTGAGCAGCTCCTTGATCAGGCGGACCGACGTCGGCGGGTTGGACGCCAGCTCGGCGGCGACCGACTGGGCCTCGGCGAGCAGGGCGTCAGGCTCGATGACCCGGTCGACCAGGCCCAGCTCCTTCGCCTCCTCGGCGAGCACGGTCGTACCGCTGAGGGCGAGCCACGACGCCGCGCCGAAGCCGCACCGGGCGGTGAGGAAGTGCGACGACGCCAGCTCCGGGACGAGACCCATCTTGACGAAGCGGCACGACAGCTTGGCGCCCTTGGCGGCGAGGATCTGGTCGAACGGCAGCACCAGCGTCAGGCCCACGCCGATCGACGCGCCGTTGATCGCGGCGACGAGCGGCTTCGACGACCGGCACAGCCCGACCCAGTCGTGCTGCGGATGCTCCCGGGGTGGCTCGTCACGGTCGTCCTTGAGCCCCTTGTCGAAGACTGCCCCGATGTCGGCGCCGGCGCAGAAGCCGCGACCGGCGCCGGTCACGACGATCGCGCCGATCGCCGGGTCGTCGTTGGCTGCGATGACCGCCGCGGTCAGTTCGTCCATCATCTGCGGGGTCCAGGCGTTCAGCTTCTCCGGCCGGTTGAGGGTGATCGTGACGACGGCATCGACCGGTTCGACGATGATCTGCTCGTAGGTGCTCATTGGTGCGCCATCATGTCCTGCGACGTCGTCCGCCCTCGACCCGACCACGGGGCACCAATGAGCGAAAGACCGTAATGCTGGTTCGCTCGCTCGAACACTTGCTCGCTCATTGGTGCGCCATCATGTCCTGCGACGTCGTCCGCCCTCGACCCGACCACGGGGCACCAATGAGCGAAAGACCGTCATGCTGGTTCGCTCGCTCGAAGACTTGCTCGCTCATTGGTGCGCCATCATGACGCCGATCACGCCTCCTGCGACGTCGTCCGCCCTCGACCCGACCACGGGGCACCAATGAGCGAAAGACCGTCATGCTGGTTCGCTCGCTCGAAGACTTGCTCGCTCATTGGTGCGCCATCATGACGCCGATCACGCCTCCTGCGACGTCGTCCGCCCTCGACGCGACCACGGGGCACCAATGAGCGAAAGACCGTCATGCTGGTTCGCTCGCTCGAAGACTTGCTCGCTCATTGGTGCGCCATCATGACGCCGATCACGCCTCCTGCGACGTCGTCCGCCCTCGACGCGACCACGGGGCACCAATGAGCGAAAGACCGTCATGCTGGTTCGCTCGCTCGAAGACTTGCTCGCTCATTGGTGCGCCATCATGTCCTGCGACGTCGTCCGCCCTCGACCCGACCACGGGGCACCAATGAGCGAGAGACCGTCATGCTGGTTCGCTCGCTCGAAGACTTGCTCGCTCACGCCGGTGATCGTCGCAGCGTCGGATGCCGGGGGGGCGAGCCGGGCAAGCTGGCCCCATGGAGGAGCCGCCGGCATGGGTCATTGCAGCACTGCGCGACGCCCGCGTCGCCCGGCTCGGTACGGTCGACTCCGCCGGCGCGGTCCGGCTCGTGCCGGTGTGCCTCGCCGTCGTCGGTGAATGGGTGGTCGGCGCCGTTGACCACAAGCCCAAGCGCACCGGTCAGCTGCGTCGGCTCGACGACATCCAGGCGACCGGCTCAGCGACCGTGCTCGTCGACCACTACGCCGAGGACTGGTCCGAGCTGTGGTGGGTGAGGGTGCGCGGCCGGGCCGAGGTGGCGACGTCGGGTGAAGCCAGAGACGCGGCGCTCGACGCCCTCGTCGCCAAGTACGCGCAGTACCGGGCGCACCGGCCGCAGGGCGCGATGTGGCGGATCGCGATCGACGAGCTGCGCTGGTGGCGCGCCAGCTGAGCCCGAGTCAGAACGTCAGCCGGCCCTCGACCTCGACGTCATCGAGCTCGCGCACCTTGACGAACCCCCGGGCGAGGTAGAAGGGCTCGGGTGTGCCGGGTCCGAGGTTCCAGTTGACGAGCAGCGTGGCGTGGCCGTCGGCGCGCAGCTCGTCGACGAGCAGGGTCAGCGCCCGATTGCCGATGCCGCGCCGCTGGTGGCGGCGGTCGACGAGCAGCCGCCAGAGGTACGGCTCCGGGTGGTGGGCGGTCGCCTCGGTGAGCATCACGTACCCGACCAGCTCGCCGTCGGCCTCGATCGCCCGCAGGCGTGGCACGACCGGCGCCCCATTGACGACGTCCGGGAACAGCGCGTCGGCGTACGAGTCGGCGACCGTCGCCACGAACCGGCGCTGCGACAGATGGGTGCGCACGTCGAGCATCGCCCGCGCCGTGGCCGGCGTGATCTCGACCAGCCGGACCTCGGCCGGCGGCCCCTGTGGCCGCGAGGTCCACGTCGCGTACGACTCGGCCGTGTGGGCGTAGCGGGCATCGTCGACCCACTCGTCGCCGACGCGCACGGCCGCCCGACCTTCACCCTCGCGCTCGAAGCCGAGCGACTCGAGCAGCCGCACCGACGCCAGGTTGCGCGGGTCGAGGTTGGCGACGACACGGTGCACGCCGAGGTCCCCGAACAACCGGGCGACGAGCGCACCAACCGCTTCGACGGCGAAGCCGCGGTGCTGATGCGCGGCGGCCAGCGTGTAGCCGATCGTGGCGACCTGGCCGTCGGCGTCGAGCTGGCAGGCGACGTCGCCGACGAGCACGCCGTGGTGGTCCAGGGCGATCTGCAGCCACTCGCCGCGCACGGGCTCGTCTTTGCCGGCGACGCCGGCGATGAAGCTGACCGCCTGGGGCAGCGTGTACGGCGTCCGCCAGCTCTGGTAGCGGGCGACGTCGGGGTCGGATCGGTACGTCGAGAACGCCGCCGCGTCGCCGGTCCGGAACGGGCGCAACAACAGGCGCGCCGTCGCGAACGGCAGGAAGGGGGCCATCCGGCGCAGCGTAGGTACCATCGCCACATGAAGGTGCGGGTCGATGCCGAGAAGTGCCAGGGGCACAACCGTTGCTACGCGCTGGCGCCCGAGCTGTTCGACGTCGACGACTACGGCCAGGCCGTCGTCATCGGCGACGGCACGGTGACGCCGGAGCTGGAGGAGAAGGCCCGCCTAGCCGTCGCCAACTGCCCCGAGTACGCGATCGGGATCGACGAGTGAGCGAGCGAGTCTTCGAGCGAGCGAACAATTCGGCGCGGTCTTACGCTCATTGGTGCCTCGGGAGGTCCGACGGCGCGGTGTTGTCGCACGATGCGATGGTGCACCAATGAGCGAGCAGACCTCCACCGCACCGGTCGGGATCTACGGACCGGTCGACGACTGGGCCACCGACATCGACCACGCCGACCCGGCCTACAACCCGCACGCCCCCGAGATCTGGGCCGAGCTGCGCGAGCACGGCTGCCCCGTCGCCCACACCGACCGGTACGGCGGGATGTGGGCGCCGATCACCGCCGAGCTGGTGCGCGAGATCGCCTACGACACCGACCACTTCACCAGCCGTGCGGTCGTCGTCAGCACCGCCCAGATCGACGCCGAGGCGCCCATCGGCGGGGCCCCTCCGATCACCAGTGATCCGCCGTTCCACGCCCTCGCCCGGCGGCTGTTGCTGCCGCCGTTCACCCCGAAGCACATCGAGCCGCTGGAGGAGGACGTGCGCGCGCTGTGCAACCAGCGCCTCGACGACATGGGCGAGATCACCCGTGGCGAGACCGTGATCGACGCCGCCGGCCAATACGCCGCCCATATTCCGGTCAACGTGATCGCCCGCATGCTCGGCTTCCCGGTCGAGGACGACGACCTGTTCCGCGAGTTCGTCCACCGCACGCTCGAAGGCGTCAACCTCGACCCGGAGGTGCGCGCGGAGAGCTTCCGCGAGCTCGACGCCTACATCGACGCCCAGATCGAGGGGCACCGCCAGCACCCCCGCGACGACCTCACCTCGTTCCTCATCGACGCCGAGTTGGCCGGGCAGAAGCTGTCGCCGGATCACGTGCGCGGCTCGGTCGTGCTGCTCCTGCTCGCCGGGATCGACACGACGTGGAGCGCGATCGGCTCGTCGATCTGGCACCTCGCCTCGCACCCCGACGACCGTCGCCGTCTCGTCGCCGAACCGGAGTTGCTGCCGACGGCGATCGAGGAGTTCCTCCGCGCCTACGCCCCGGTCACGATGGCGCGGATGGTCGCCGCCGACCACGACTTCCACGGCTGCCCGATGAAGAAGGACGAGTGGGTGCTCCTGCCGTTCCCCGCCGCCAACCGCGATCCGGCGCTGTTCGAGCGGTCCGACGAGGTCGTCATCGACCGCCTCGAGAACCGCCACGCCGCCTTCGGGCTGGGCATCCACCGCTGCCTCGGCTCCAACCTCGCCCGCCTCGAGCTCACCATCGCCGTCCGCGAGTTCCTCGCCCGGTTCGCCGACTTCGAGCTCGCCGACCCCGCCGCCGTGCGCTGGAGCGTCGGCCAGATCCGCGGTCCCCGCGAGCTGCCGGTGCGCATTCTGTAATCTCGGGTCGGCTCGCAGGCAAGCTGCTCGCCTCGCCTTCCGAGCTCGTCGCCGCCGCTGCGCAGCGGCGCTCGCCCAGCTTGCGCCGGCGGTGCGTCCCGCACCTGCCTCTTACCGACCGGGGGCAGACTGTGAGTGTGCTGGGACGGTCCGCGCCCGCAGGCAACCGCCTGCTTATCGCCGAGGACGATCGCGCCGTGCGCGACTCGCTGACCCGCGCCCTCGAGTTGGAGGGCTACATCGTCACGGCCGTCGGCAACGGGGCCGAGGCGCTCGATGCCGCCGCCAACGCCCAGCCCGACGTCGTGGTGCTCGATGTCTCGATGCCGATCGTCGACGGGCTCACGGTGTGCAAGGTGCTGCGCGCTGACGGCAACCGGGTGCCGATCCTCATGCTCACGGCGCGCATCGAGACCCGCGATCGCGTCGCCGGGCTCGACGCCGGCGCCGACGACTACCTCCCCAAGCCGTTCGAGCTCGATGAGCTGTTGGCCCGGCTTCGGGCGTTGCTGCGACGGGTCCACGCCGACGGGAGCAGCGACGGGGATGTCGTCCAGCTCGCCGACCTCCGCCTCGACCCCGCGGCCCGGCGGGCGTGGCGCGCCGAGCGGGAGCTCGACCTGTCGAAGACGGAGTTCGACCTGCTCGAGCTGCTCGTGCGCAACCAGGGCGTGGTGCTCGACCACTCGACGATCTACGACCGCATCTGGCATTACGACTTCGGGCCCGACTCCAAGAACCTCGCCGTCTACATCGGCTACCTCCGCCGCAAGACGGAGGCCGAGGGCGAGCCGCGACTGATCCAGACGGTGAGGGGTGTCGGCTACTCGGCCAGGGAAGCCCCGGCCGGCGCGTTCGGCTGATGAGCTTGCGCCTGCGCATCGCGCTGGCGTTGGCGGCGATCGCCGCGGCGACCACGATCTCGGTCGGCATCGCCTCTTACCGCGCCACGAGCACGCGGTTGCTGGAGGAGGTGGACAACGCGCTCGACGCGGCGTGGCGGAAGATCAACGCGACTCCCACGTACAACAGCAACGCCGAGCTGCTGTCTGTGTACACGGTCCAGACGGTCTACCCCGACGGCGACGTGCGGGCGCTGGGGGCGGCGCCGGGCCCGATCGACCCCGGGCCTGGCGCGGTGAAGGCGGCGGAGCATCCCGGCGCTCTGTACCACGACGTCGTCCGAGCCGGTCGCGTCGACGTGCGGCTTGTCAGCGGCATCCCCACCAACCCCGCCTGGCGGTTCGGCGTCGTGCTGCAGGTCGGGCGTCCCCTCGACGAGAACGCGGCGGTGTTGCACGACCTCAAGGTGCGCACGATGCTGCTCGTCGTGCTCGTCACCGCGGGCGCCGCCGCGCTCGGCTGGCTGATCGCCCGCTCCGTGTCCAGACCACTGGCCCGCCTCACCCGCGCCGCCGGCGACGTCCAGGAGTCGGGACGCCTCGACGTCGACGTACCTGTCAGCGGCACCGACGAGGTCGGCCGGCTCGGCGCCGCGTTCAACGGCATGCTCGGTGCGTTGGCGGCGTCGCGCGACGACCAGCGGCGACTCGTCGAGGACGCCGGCCACGAGCTGCGCACGCCGCTCACGAGCGTGCGCACGAACCTCGCCGTGCTCCGTCGGCACCCGGATCTCGACCCGGCCACGCGAGCGAAGATCCTGGACGACCTGCATGCCGAGACGGAGGAGCTGGTGGGCCTCGTCGAGGAGGTCGTCTCGCTCGCCCGCGGATCGACCGACGGGACGCCGCCCGAGCCGGTCGAGCTCGGCGAGACAGCCAGGGTCGTGGCCAGGCGGGCAGAGCGCCGTCACAGCCGCCCGGTCACCGTCGTCGCCGACGATTCGGTCGTCGTCGCCTCGCCGCCGGCGCTCGAGCGGGCGATCTCCAACCTCGTCGACAACGCCGCCAAGTTCGACGCCGGCAACGGCCCGATCGAGATCGAGATCGCCTCCGGGCGGCTGGTCGTGCTCGATCGCGGCCTGGGTATCGCGGAGGCAGACGCGGGGAGGGTGTTCGACCGCTTCTACCGCGCCCCGGACGCACGTGCGCTGCCCGGCTCGGGCCTCGGGCTGTCGATCGTGCGCGAGGTCGCCGAACGCGCTGGCGGGCGAGTTGAGGCGGCGCCGCGGCCCGGCGGCGGGGCGATCGTGGGGTTCACGCTTCCCGTCGTCACCCCGCGCGACTGGGAGCCCCCCGAGAATCTCGCAACGCCCGATCCGGCCTGGTCACCGCCGGTCGCGGCGCCTCCGAGCCACGAGGGCACGGCTGCCAGTTCACCCGGACGGGGGACGGCCGGGGGACGGGCTCCTCGTTAGCGTCGGGGTCGTGACAACTGCCCCCCGCTTCGAGGTGGTCGTCGACGCCGACGGCGTCTGCGTCGTTCGCGGCGAGCTCGACGAGTGCACCGGCGAGGAGCTGGCGGCGGTGCTGGCCACGCACCCGAGGGTCACGACCGTGGATCTCGCCGAGGTGTCGTTCGTCGACTCGGCCGGCCTGCGGGTGCTGCTCGTGGCTCGCCGTGATCGTGAGCAGGCGGGCGCCGGTCTCCATGTCCGACGCACCAATGGCACCGTGCGCCGGGTGATGCGACTCGCCGGGATCGCCCATCTCTTCACGTCTGAACCAGGCTCCGCCGCCTCCGGCTGATCTGGTCGGGGCGGTGGGGGGAGAGAGGGGTCGCCGGCCGTCACGATGCGCACTGGACAACCCTCGACTCCGGCTGACATCTTGGCGACTCGTGACGACCTACCTCGTCGGGCTCGACGCCTCGCCGCACGCCGCCGATGCGCTGGCGTGGGCTCGCGCCGTCGCCGCGGCCGATGCGCGGATCGTCATCGTCCACACCAAGGACCTGCCGATCGTCACCGGCTACGAGGGCGCCGCCGACCCGGTCGATACCGAGCTGATGGCGCGGGAGTTCGTGGCCCGGGTGATCGGCGACTGCGACGACGATCGTCTCGACGGCCGGGTGACGGACGGCCCTGCCGGCCGGGCGATCGTCGAGGCGGCGGGGACGCTCGAGGGTGATGTCGTGATCGTCGTCGGCCATGGGGGGACGAGCAAGGCGTCGCTGCTGCTCGGCTCGACCGCCCATCACGTCATCCACCACACCGACCGACCGGTGGTGGTCGTCCGCGGGGAGCTGCGCATCCCGGTGCGCCACGTGGTCGTCGGCGTCGCCGGCGCGGAGGACGACGAGCCGGACGAGCGGTCGGTCGCCGCCCTGCGCTGGGCCGTGAGGTTGCCGGGTGTCGAGCAGCTCGACGTGTCCCACGCCGACTTCGTCCCCGGCGTGGCCGCCGGGCCGGTGCGCGAGCCAGGTCTCGAATCCGATGCCGCCGGCGCCGAGGACGAGGCCCAGCTGGCCCAGGTGATCGCAGCCGCCACCGACGGCACCGGCGTCGCGCCGAGCGGCGCGTCGATCGTGCCCGTCGTCGCCGGCGGCACGGGTGCGTTCGCCCTCATTGAGGCGTCGCGTGACGCCGATCTGGTCGTCATCGGGACCCATGGCCGGTCGGGCTTGGTCGAGCTGATCGTCGGCTCGACCACGCTCGAGGTGCTGGCCCACGCCCACTGCCCGGTCGCTGTCGTGCGCTGAGTTCGGCGTCGCTCACTCCCGAGTCGGCAGCGATCCGTGAGCCCTGACGGCGGGGATGCGCCGCCAGGGCTCACGATTCACGGGGGTCAGTCGCAGAGGCCGGCGGGTTGGCTGGATGTGCAGTGGTTGTGGGTCACGACGTTGCCGGTGCCGGCGCTGTCGACGAGGACGTCGAGTGTGTTGTCGGCGAAGCGGTTGTTGCGGACCGTGTTGTCCGATGCCGGTGTGGGGGCACCCTCGTCGGTGATCACGACGGCGGCGACCTGGCGGTAGCCGGCAGGGGTGTGCCCTTCGATGCGGTTCCCGCGGACGACCGTGCCGTGTGCGCCCTGGAGGTAGACGCCGACGCCGGTGACGAAGGAGAACAACTCCACGCACGGTCCGTTGTTGGACACGATGCGGTTGTCACGAACCACGGCGCCGACGCCGGGGTCGACGAACACGCCGATGCAGTTGTCGTGGGCGACGTTGTTCCGGAAGTCGGCGCCTTGGGTCTGCACGCAGAAGCCGGCGACGTAGCGCGACACGTCGTTGTGGTCAACCGTGGCGGGCGTGACGTCGTCCGCGCACAGGCCGATGCCGTGCAGCGCGCCGCTCGTGGCGACGACGTTGCGCGTGAAGCGCGTGTGCGTCGATCCGACGGTCAGCGCACCGTAACGGTCACCATCGATGAGCACATTGCCGTCGAGACGGGCGTCTGCTGCGGCGACGAAGGCGACGTTCGGTCCCCTCTGTGTCAACCTCGGGTGAGGCGGATCGAGCAGTCGATTCATTGAGCTGAGAGGGTGGGGAGGAGTTCCCCGAATGAGCACGATCATCCACGATTCTTCGAGCGCGCGCGCCCAGGCTGGCGCCGTGGACGACACGAACGATCCGGATCCCGAGGTCCCCGAGCGGGCCCGTGGCCCGCGTCGGTACTCGGCGAAGTACAAGGCCCAGGTTCTCGATGAGTACGAGCGCCTCGACAAGGCGGGCAAGGGCGCGCTGTTGCGGCGCGAGGGCCTGTACACGTCGCTGATCTCGGAGTGGCGCCGCCAGCGCGACCGTGGCGCGCTGGCGGCGTTGGCCAAGCCCGCCGGCCGCCAGCCGGCCGATCCTCGTGATCGCGAGGTGGCCCGGTTGCGTCGTGAGAACGAGCGGCTGGCCGGCGAGCTGGACAAGGCCCGCAAGATCATCGAGGTCCAGGGAAAGCTCTCGGCGCTGTTGGACGATCTCGCCACCGACAGCGCCCCGACGGATCGGGGCGAGACGAGATGATCGATCAGGCGATCACCGAGCTCGCACCGCTGGTGGGCGTGCGCGACGCCTGCGCGGCGATCGGCGAGGCCCAGGCCCGCTGGTATCGCCGGCACCGCCAGAGCCCCCCGGCCCCGAAGCCCGAGCGGATGCCCACACCGCAGCCTCGGGCGCTCAGCGAACTCGAGCGCAAGGAGCTGCGGGCGGTGCTAAACAGCGAGGACCACGTCGATGAGGCGCCCGCCACCGTCTACGCCAAGCTGTTGGATCAGGGCGTCTACCTGGCCTCGGTGCCGACGATGTACCGGGTGTTGCGCGAGCACGACGAGGTCCGCGAGCGTCGCCGCCAGGCCACCCATCCAGCGGCCAAAAAGCCCGAGCTGCTGGCCGCCAACCCGAACGAGGTCTACTCGTGGGACATCACCAAGCTGCTCGGCCCGCAGAAGTGGACGTACTACTACCTGTACGTGATCCTCGACATCTTCAGCCGCTACGTGCCGGGCTGGATGCTCGCCCACGCCGAGAACGCCCGCCTCGCCGAAGCGCTGCTCGCCGACACCGTCGCCAAGCAAGGGATCGAGCATGGTCAGCTCACGATTCACGCCGACCGTGGTTCGCCGATGGTGGCCAAGCCCGTCGCCTTCTTGCTCGCCGACCTCGGCGTCACCAAGAGCCACAGCCGGCCGCACGTGAGCAACGACAACCCGTTCAGCGAGAGCCAGTTCCGCACGCTCAAGTACCGGCCCGAGTTCCCCGACCGCTTCGGCTGCTTCCAGGACGCTCACGCCTTCTGCAGCCGGTTCTTCAACTGGTACAACGACGAGCACCGGCACTCCGGCATCGGGTTCCACACCCCCGCCGACGTCCACTACGGGCGAGCCGAGTTCATTCGCGAGCAGCGTGCTGTCGTGCTCAACGACGCCTACGCCGCACACCCCGAACGCTTCGTCCGCAAGCCACCGCAACCGCCGGCGCTGCCCACCGCGGTGTGGATCAACGAGCCGAAGGAGGACGCCACGACACAGTGATTCTCAAGAGATCTGCCTCGAAAAGGTTGACACGCGCCGGTCCGGAGAAGCCCTCGACACGGAAGCCAGAGATCGTCACGCCCCGTACGCGGTGGTCCACGGAGATGAACCTGCGGTGCTCGTTGTTGTTGAACGGGGCGAGCTCGACGCCGGTGCCGGTGACGCAGATCCCAACTTCGGTGTCAGCGCCTGAGTCGTCAGGGCCGGCCAGTCCGGAGCAGCTGTTCGAGGAGATCGTCGGCGGTGGACGCAGGACGGCGCCCCTGCCGATGAGGGAGACCCGGTCGGTGGTGAGGACGAGCTGTTCGGTGTAGACACCCGCACCGAGAACGACCCTGTCGCCCGGTTGGGCGGTGTCGAGGGCGGTCTGGATCGAATCGCCAGAACGGACCACGATCGTGTGACTCGCCGCCGCCACGGGGGCGGCATCGGCGAGCACGCCGATCGCGGTGGCGGCGACGACCGCGATTCGTGTGGCTGTGCGGTGCTGAGCATGGTGGGCGATGAACATCGGGGTTCGGTCCTTTCGCGACCTCACGGGACCCTGCCGCGTGGTCGCGAGCACTGGCCGGTGAGTCGGAACCACCGTCGGCCCGGCGAGCGATCGCCACATCAGGGTTATCCCTCGATCCGTGCGCCGATCGATCGACCAGGGCTGGCCCGGGTGACGCCGCGTGCCGCGGTGTCGATCGTGGGAGCCATCTTGCGCATTCACCACGCTTGGCTCCGACCGGGGATCGACCGCGACCGGTGGTGGCTAGGGTCGCGGGCGGTGGGGAGTCCGTCACCGTTGATGCGGCTCACAGGTCGCGAGCTCGAGGTGCTCGGCCTGATCGCCGACGGGCTGTCGAACGAGGCCATCGCTCGCCGGCTGACGATCAGCGTCAAGACCCTGGAATCGACCTGCACCTCGTTGTTCCGCACGCTCGAGCTGGTCGACGGGCCCGATGTCAACCGCCGGGTCCTCGCCGCGGTGATCTAGGTGACGCACGCCGCGGAGATGAGGAGCTCGGGGGCCGTCCCGGCGCGTTTGAACCGGTTCGTCGGTCGAGGCAGCGAGCTCGACGATCTCCTCGCGCTGCTCGTCCGCGACCGCCAGGTCACCGTCACCGGTCCCGGTGGCAGCGGGAAGACCAGTCTGGCGATGGCCCTCGCCGCGGCCGAGGTCGATGCCCGGGGGCGGGCCCGGATGGTGGAGCTGGCCACCACGCACGGGCGCGAGGCGGTGATCCGGTCGCTGTTCGAGTCGTTCGCCGTCGCCGTGGAGGACGAGGTGGTGGGGATGCGGCGGGTCCGATCCGTCATCGGCACCGACCCGATGCTGCTGGTGATCGACAACGCCGAGCACGTCGTCGCGCCGGTCGCGTGGATCGTCGGTCAGCTCGGGTCGCTGCCGCACCTGCGCATCGTTGTGACGAGCCGGACGCCCTTGCGCACCTCGACCGAGCATGTCTGGCTGATCCCGCCGCTGCGCCCGAGCGATGCCGCCGAGCTGTTGCGCGACCGGACACGGGCCGAGCTCACCGACGACGAGGTCGAGCAGGTCTGTCGCGCCGCGGACGGCCTGCCGCTGGCGATCGAGCTGGTCGCCGCGCAGTTCGCCTCGATGGGGGTCGAGCGCGTCATCGGGCACCTCAGCCGACTTCACGCCGTCGCTGGGAACGGCGGACCGGACAGGCACCACAGCATCGCCGCCGCGCTCGAGGCCAGCTACACGTCGCTCGGCCGTGCCAGCAGGACGACGTTCCGGGCCTTGTCCGTGCCAGCTGGCGGATGCGGTATCGATCTGGCACGGGATTGTGCAGGCCTCGCCGACGGCATCGGCCATGCGTTGGACGGGCTGGTCGTGAGCTCGTTGATCAGCGCGACGAGATCCCGGTACCGGATGGTCGAACCGGTGCGCCAGTACGCCGCCGAGCTGCTCGATCGGGCGGGCGAGCGCGAGATCGTCGAGGCTCGGTTCGTGCAGTCGATCACGACGTTCGCCGCGCAGGCTGCCGCGGGGTGGTTCACCGATCCTGGTCATTGGTCCCACATGGTCAAGGCCGAACGGGCGAACATCGTGCAAGCGATCGACATCGCCATCGGACGAGGGATGAACGAGGACGCGCTGCGCATCGTCGCCCGGCTCGGAGCGCAGTGGGGCACGTTCCAGACCGAGCTCGGCTACCGCCTTTCGCGCCGCGTCCTCGACAGCTGTCAGGGCACCGAGCAGCCCCGACTCGTCGGGAGGGCGCTGGCGTCGACCGCCAACCTCGGGTCACTGCTCGAGCCGTCGGGCGACTGGGCGCCGATGTTCGAGCGCGCCGTCGACGTCCTCGATGGCTGCGGCGACCGGAAGGGACTCGGCATGGCGCTGTACTGGTACGCCCGCTTCGGCGCCGACGTCAGCGTGCTCGACCGGGCCATCGACGTCGCCGAAGACGCCGACAACGCCTCCCTGCTCGCCTGGAGCCTGATGAACAAGGCAACCATCCTCGTCGAGCACGGGCACCCCCTCCCGCCGTCGCTGGTCCTGCTGGAGCGAGCGCAGTCGGTCGCTCGCGACGCCGGCCTGCCCGTTGTGCTGGCGACCGCATTGATGCGCACGGTGTCATGCCGTGAAGCGGGACGGATCCCCGGCGATGGCGTCGTCGTGGCAGACGATCTCGGCCGCGCCGCTGACGAAGCCGAGGCGATCATGCGGGAGCTGGGCAACGACTGGCAGCGCTACGAGGTCGCGGTGCTCCAAGCGAGGCTGCGGCTCGTGACCCTGGACGTCGCCGCCGCCGTCCCGTTCGTTCGTGAGGCGATCGATCGGGCGGTGGCCTGCCGATCCGGAGCACTCGTGGCCGAGGCGATCAGGCTCGCCGCCAGCGTCACCACCTACAGCGGTCGGCCCGGCGATGCGGCCAGCCTCACCGAGCTCGCTGCAACCGTCGCCGGGAGACCCGTCGTGACCGATCGGAACGCCGGTACGGAAGCATGGAACCCGAGGTGGCACCCCTTCTTCTGGGTCCAGCTCCACCTCGCCAACGACGAGACTGCCAACGAGAGCGTCTACGTCGGACGGCTCGAGCACGCCGAGACCGAGGCCCTCGCCCTGCTGGGCTGACCGCCGACGTCAGGCGTCAGGTCCTGCTCCCAGGCTCCCGGCTCGGGCGCGCACCCCCTACGTAGGATGGCCCCCGACATGCCGGATCCATCGCTCGTGGGCCACCCGCCCGCCCAACTCGATCAGCTCGCGCCCGACGCGCCCGACGCGCCGACCAACGGGCTCAACCCCGACCAGCTCGACGCCGTGGTGCACCGCGGCGGCCCCCTTCTCGTCGTCGCCGGCGCCGGTTCCGGCAAGACCCGTGTCCTCACCCACCGCATCGCCCACCTCGTGGACGAGGGCGTCCACCCCTCGCGCATCCTCGCCATCACCTTCACCAACAAGGCCGCCGATGAGATGCGCCAGCGCGTCGCCTCGCTCATCGGCCCCGTGGCCCGCACGATGTGGGTGAGCACGTTCCACTCGGCGTGCGTGCGCATCCTGCGCGCCAACGCCGACCGTCTCGGCTATCCCCGGCAGTTCTCGATCTACGACCAGGCCGACTCCGTCCGGCTCACCGGGTACGTGATCCGCGATCTCCACCTCGACGCCAAGCGGTTCACCCCGCGCGGTGTCCACGGCACGATCAGCCGCTGGAAGAACGAGCTGATCGACCCGCGCGCGGCCGCCGCCGGGGCCCAGCACATCTTCGAACGCAAGCAGGCCGAGGTCTACGGCGAGTA
Source organism: uncultured Acidimicrobiia bacterium (assembly GCA_963841465.1). Classification (GTDB taxonomy): domain Bacteria; phylum Actinomycetota; class Acidimicrobiia; order Acidimicrobiales; family Ilumatobacteraceae; genus JALZMG01. The sequence goes on from CAWJCQ010000005.1 coordinate 102,125, forward strand.
TCAGGATCGGCTGCACAAGGCCGGCGCGATGGACTTCGACGATCTGCTGGTGAACACCGTTCGGCTGTTGCGCGACCACCCCGACGTGCTCCAGCAGTACCGCGAGCGCTTCGAGCACATCCTCGTCGACGAGTACCAGGACACCAATCAGGCCCAGAACGAGATCGTCATGCTCCTCGCCGGCGGTCACCACAACGTCACGGTCGTGGGCGACACCGACCAGTGCCTGCCCGCGGGGACCCCGATCCGGACGCCGGGCGGTGATGTCCCGATCGAGACCTTGGCGGTGGGCGACAAGCTCGTCGGGGCCGCCGGCTCGGCGCTCACGGCCGTCGGACGCATTTCCCACATCCATCGTTCCGAGACGTCGGGCCCCCGAGTGCGGGTGGCCGTGCGGCATGGCCCGCACGTCATCGAGCTCGTGGCCACGGCCCACCACATCGTGCCCGCCCGCCTGGTCCCGATCGCCGGCGCCCACCTCGTGCACCTCATGCACCGAGCCGACCGAGGCTTCCGCATCGGGCGGACGAGGGGTCGGCGGGAGCACGCCGACGCGATGTGGATCCTGAAGGTCTGCGGCAGCGTCGCCGAGGCGTCGTACTGGGAGTCGTGGTACGCCGCCACGTACGGACTGCCGACAGCGTGCTTCCACGCCAACGGGCGATCACTGGCGATGGACGACGCGTGGCTGAGGCGGCTGTTCGACGCCGTGGACACGGCAACCGCCGCCAAGATCCTGATCGCCGACCTCGCCCTCCACGGTGACTTCCCACACCACCGACCGCAGAACGGCGCCCGTCGATCGACGATCAACCTGACGATGTTCTCGGATGCCCGCGGCACCAACGCCTGCCACCGCGTGCAGTGGTCGTCCAACCGTGCCGACATCGCCGCCCGGTTGACGGCAGCCGGCGTTCGCCTGCGTCCGGGCAAAGGACGCAGCGTTCGTTACGAGACGTCGTGGAAGGACTATGGCCGTGCGCTCGCCGATGCAAAGCGCGTCGCCACCGCCGGTGGGCTCCACCTCAAGCGGCGGATGGCCGTATGCGGTGGGGTCTTCGACCTCATGCCCGTTTCCCATCTGCGGCCGGGGATGGAGGTTGTCGTTGAGGCCCACGGTGAGCTGCAGCGCGCGGCCGTCGAGTCGATGGAGCTCCTCCCGGCCACCGACGATCCCGTCGAGGTGTACGACCTCGAGGTCACGCCGACGCATTCCTACGTCGCCGGCGGGTTCCTCGTCCACAACTCGGTGTACGGCTTTCGCGGCGCCGACTTCCGCAACATCATCCAGTTCGAGGACGCCTTCCCCGACGTCACCACCGTCGTGCTCGACCAGAACTACCGCAGCACGCAGACGATCCTCGACGCCGCCAACGCGGTGATCGCCAATAACCCGGCGCGCAAGCCGAAGAACCTGTGGACCGACGCCGGGGCCGGGCACCGCATCGTCCGGTACCACGCCGAGGATGAAGGCGACGAGGCCACGTTCGTCGCCTCCACCGCCCGCCAGCTCCACGACGACCACGGTCACGACTGGCGCGACGTCGCCGTGCTCTACCGAACCAACGCCCAGAGCCGGGTGATCGAGGAGGCGATGATGCGCCTCGGCGTCCCGTACAAGGTCATCGGTGGCACCCGCTTCTACGATCGGCGCGAGATCAAGGACGCCATGGCGTATCTGCGGGCCGTCGTCAACCCGGCCGACGAGGTCAGCGTCAAGCGCGTGCTCAACGTGCCCAAGCGCGGGATCGGAGATGCCAGCGTCGCCAAGCTCGACGCGTACGCCGCGCTCGAGGGGGTTGGCTTCCTCGACGCCCTCCGCCACGCCGGCGACGCGGGGGTCACCGGGACAGCGGTCCGCGGCATCGAGTCGTTCGTCGCCCTGCTCGACGACATCGCGGAGATGGCTGCGGGCGGGGACGACGACGAGGACGCCGTCGGCCCGGGCGATCTGCTCCAGGCGGCACTCGAGCGGTCCGGCTACCTCGCCGAGCTGGAGGCCGAGAACACGGTCGAGTCGGCGGGGCGGATCGAGAACCTCGGCGAGCTCGTCGGTTCGGCTCGCGAGTTCACCCGCATCGACGAGTTCCTCGAGCAGGTCTCGCTCGTCGCCGACACCGACGAGATCACCGACGACGATCAGGTTGTGCTGATGACCCTCCACTCGGCGAAGGGCTTGGAGTTCCCCGTCGTGTTCCTCGTCGGGGCCGAGGAGAGCGTGTTCCCGCACACCCGGGCGCTGACCGAGCCCGAGGAGTTGGAGGAGGAGCGGCGGCTCGCCTACGTCGGGATCACTCGTGCCCGCGAGCGCCTCTACGTCACCCACGCCTGGAGCCGCAGCCTGTACGGCTCGGCCCAGTACAACCCACCGTCGCGGTTCCTGGAGGAGATCCCGACCGAGCTGATCGAGGCGCGTGGCAACATCACCGGCCGCACCGCCTACGGCCGCCAGAGCCTCCGGCCGCGCTCGGACTGGGGGGCGCCGCCGCCGTACCGCCGGCGCCGCACGCTGGACGACGGTGAGAACGAGCAGCAGCACCGCGACGCCCATCGCGAGCGGGTCGTCGACGCTGCCCTCGCTGCCGCTGCCCGGGCCCCGGTGCCAAGCGACGCCCACGATCTGGGCCTGCGCATCGGCGACGACGTCGAGCACCCGGCCTTCGGGGAGGGGGTGATCATCGACCTTCGGGGCGTCGGCGAGGCGGCGGAGGCGACGGTCAACTTCCCAGGCGTCGGCACCAAGCACCTCTCCCTCGCCTGGGCGCCGCTCAGGAAGCGATAGCGGCGAACTGTCATCGGCGAGGTGGGCGAGCGCCGCTGCGCAGCGGCGGCGGCGAGCTCGGAGGCGCAGCGAGCAGCTTGGCTGCGAGCGAAGCCCGAGCATGAACGGCGGAGCGTGCTTGAATCGTCGCCATGAAGGCGGCCCTGCTGGTCGAGAGCCTCACTGGGAACACCTGGAAGGCGGCCGAGCTGATCGCCGACGACCTGCGCCAGGAGGGCTGGACGATCACCGGGCTCGACCGCCTGCGCAACCCCGACTACGGGGCGATCCAGGAGGCCGACATGGTCCTCGTGGGCACCTGGGTGCACGGCCTGTTCGTGGTCGGTCAGACGCCGTGGGCGCTGTCGACGATCTCCAACCTGCCGGCGATGCGCGGCAAGCAGGCCGCCGTCTTCTGCACGTTCGCCCTCAACCCGGGCAAGAGCGTCGACAAGCTCACCGGTGCCGTCCAGTCCACCGGCGCGGACGTCGTCGGTGGGCTCGCCCTCTCCCGTTCGAAGCTCGAGCAGCACAGCGAGATCTTCACCAGCCGCCTCGTCGCAGCGGTCGTATAGGAACTACCGCGGATCAGCCAGGTGGGCGAGCGCCGCTGCGGAGCGCGCTGCGGAACCCTCGCTCGGAGGTGAGGCGAGCGGCTTGCTGCGAGCCGAGCCCGGGATCACAGCACCACGACCTTCGTGCCGATGCCGGCCCAGTTCCACATCCACACGGCGTCGGCGTGCGACTGGCGCACGCAGCCCCCCGACAGCGGCTGGCCGAGCTGGCGCTCGCCCTGCAACGGCCTGCCGCGCTTGGTGGGGATCTCGTGGAACCCGATGTTCCCGCCGTTCGGCCCGTGGGCGAAGCGCACCATGTAGCGCCACCTCACCGCCGGGTTGGCGATCGCGTACGTCGAGATCGATCGCGAGAAGACGCGGTAGGTTCCGGCTCGCGGCTCGCGGGTGCGGCCGGACACGCGATGAGTCTTGACGACCCGGCCATTACCATCGACCGCCCACACCCGCTGCTGGGCGCGGCTGTAGACGACACGGCGGCCGCTGCCGGAGTGTGGCGGCAGGCGCACCGCGGTGATCGCCGACGGCGCCGAGCTCGCCGCCGCGGGCAATGGCGGCAGGCTTGGTACGACGGCGGTCGCCGCAACCATCACTCCGACGGCCGCACGCCAGATCCGGCGCGACCGCCGGGGGCCCCAACTTCCCCCGGGCATGGCCGCAGACTCTTAGCGGGGGGAGGGCAGGCCCTCCCCCCGGCCCCCTCCCACGACGCGGTCCGAGTCGGTGGACATCACCGCGATGTGGGCGCACGCTTGGCTGATGGCTGCGGTGGTGAACATCAACGACGTGCTTGATGGCCACGTCGGGCTGGTGGTCGATTGCGTGGATCGCCTGTATCTGAACGGGTACGTGCCGTCGTTGCAGACGCCCGGCCAGGTGGCTTGGTTCTTGCACGATCATCTCGGGTTCATGCTGCCGTCACCGGCGATCTTCGAGAAGATCGGCAACCGGTTTCGTGGGGCGGTCCGCCGCTTCGCCGAGGACAACGACATCCCGATCCTGGCGTTGAAGAAGCCGGACCGGACTCGATGGGATGACCGCAAGCTCGACCACGTCCAGCCGTATCTACGTGCCGCAAGGGACACGGGCCGGTTCGGTGTCGTCGCGATCGTCACCGGCCAGGAGTTTCAGTGGGTGTTCTCCGGCCGCACCTCGCGAGGTGACGGGTTCACGTTCTTCAAGGAGCAGCGCCGCGTCGGCGTCTACTACTTCTACGTGCTCGATCCGGACTTCGGGCCTGGGTTCATCAAAATCTGCACGTACTTCCCGTATCCAGCCAAGGTGTGGATGAACGGTCACGAGTGGGCCAAGGGTCAGGCCGACCACGCCGGGATCGGCTTCAGGTCGTTGGCCAATGGGTTCGCCTCCTGTGACCTGCCCGAGCAGCTCCAGGCGATCTGCGATCGTTTCGGTCCCGACGACGTGCAGGGGTTCTTCGACCGGTGGATCACGGCGATCCCGACCCCGTTCACCTCGGCAGACCGCGCTGCGGGCTTCTGGTGGGAGCTGTCGGTCCGTCAGGTCGAGGTGTCACGCACCCTGGTGTTCGATGATCCACGCCGTGCCCGCGGCTTCTTCGAAGCACTCGTCACCGACAATGTCGGCATCGGGCGCCCCCATGAGGTCGCCGCCGTGTTCAACCGGCGGGTCACGAAACGGACCCCAGGAATCTTCCGCACGCGCATCTTCGACCGCGGGACCGAGGTGCAGCTCGAGTTCCGCTACAAGCACAGCCGGGTCAAGCAGTACTTGAAGGAAGGGAGGGCCTTGCGCATCGAGACCGTCATCAACAAGCCATCCGACGTCGGGATCCGTGCCCGGCTCGAGCATCTCCCCGAGCTGGTCGTCAAGGGTCGCGAGGTCAACGATCGTCTGCTTACGATTGAACGTGCCGGTCAGGGCTGTGCCATCGGCTCTGCGCTCTTCGAGCGCATCCACCAGCCCTACATATGGGAGGGCCAACGAACCGGAGCCCTACGCTTCGGGGACCCACGCGCCATGGCCCTGACCGGCGCCCTGTGCTGTTTCGTTCACGTCCTCGCCGGCTTCACCAACCACAGCCTTCGCGAGCTCGTCGCCGGACTGCTCGGACGCGACTACAGCACCAGCCAGATGACCTACGACCTGCGCCGCCTCCGACTTCACGGACTCATCGAACGGATCCCCCACAGCCACCGCTACACGCTCACCGCCGACGGGACACGCGTCGCCATCTTCTACACCAAGGTCCACGGCCGCGTGCTCCGGCCCCTCGTCGCCGCTGGCGACCGACCGCCAGCACCCATAGAACTTCGTCGCGCCCTCGCCACGATCGACCGAACCATCAACACCTACGTCACAAACGCGCGCCTCGCAGCCGCTGCCTGAAACCTGCCGAGATGTTCAACAAGCCCGCGACAGAGAAGACCTAGATGTTTGCGCATCGCAACATCACTGCAACTGAACTGTCACCCGGTGCTCTCGGTCACCGCGCGCAGGTCGATCTCGAGGGTCTTCGAGTCGACCACCGTCGGGTGCACCTCGGCGGGCCGAGCCAGCGCCGACACGTCGAGCCGGCGCCCGTCGCAGTCGATGAAGGCGCGGGTGTGGCGGACCTGGGTCACGGGGCACGCCGCACTGCGATCGGCCGGGTAGCCCCAGTAGACGACCCAGTTGTTGACCGCGTCGTCGCCGGTGTGGTCGACGACGAGCGAACGGTCACCGCGCGTGGTGTGCAGGTCGGCGAGGACGATCGGCCCATCCTCGGCGATCGACTCGGCGCGCGCCGTCACCGAGCCCATCTGGAACACTGGCGGGGCCAGGCGCGACGTCGTCTCGGCGCCGCCATGGGAGATCAGCACTGCGGCCAGCCAGGTGACCGCGAAGATCAGCCCGAGGACGACGATCCCGCCTGCCACGGGGACGACGGCGCGCGCGAGCGGCGATCGCAGGCGCGGCGGGCGCACCGGCGAGCCCCGCACGGTAGGGCTCGGCGCGGTCGGCACCCGGCCATTCTGGCCGCGGGTTGCGACGGCTCCACGACCAGCACCTAGGGTTCCGGCGCGAACCGACGACGGGGAGGCCACGAACGTGGATCTGTTCGAGTACCAGGGCAAGCAGTACTTCGCCCGCTACGGGATCCCGGTCAGCCCCGGCGGCATCGCCGAGACGGTCGACGAGGCGGTGGGCCAGGCCAACGAGGCTGGCTACCCGGTGGTCGTGAAGGCTCAGGTACAGGTCGGCGGCCGGGGCAAGGCCGGCGGAATCAAGCTGGCCAACGATGCCGACGAGGTCCGCACCCATGCCGGCGCCATTCTTGGGATGGACATCAAGGGCCATCGGGTCGAACGGGTCTGGGTCGAGCACGCCTCCGACATCGCCGAGGAGTACTACGCCAGCTTCACCCTCGACCGTGCCGCCAAGCAGCACCTGCTGATGCTGTCGGCCCAGGGCGGGGTGGAGATCGAGGAGGTCGCCGCGAGCGACCCCGAGGCGATCGTCAGGCTGCACATCGACCCGGTCGACGGCCTCAGCCGGGACGCCGCCCGCCAGGCCGCGGTCGACGCCAAGATCCCCGAGAAGGCGGCCGACGGCGTGGCCGACATCCTCGTGAAGCTCTACGACTGCTTCACCAAGGGCGACTGCGACCTCGCCGAGATCAACCCCTTGATCCTCACGCCCAGCGGTGACGTGCACGCCCTCGATGCCAAGGTCAGCCTCGACGGCAGCGCCGCCTTCCGCCACCCGGAGTGGGAGGAGTACGCCAAGACGGAGGTCCTCGACGAACGGGAGCGACTGGCCAAGGACAAGGACCTGCAGTACATCGGGCTGGACGGGTCGGTGGGCATCATCGCCAACGGCGCCGGGCTGGCGATGAGCACGCTCGACGTCGTCAACCAAGTCGGCGGCAGGGCGGCCAACTTCCTCGACATCGGCGGCGGCGCCAACGCCGACGTGATGGCCGCCGCCCTCGACGTCATCAACCACGACGAGAGCGTTCGGGTCATCTTCATCAACATCTTCGGCGGGATCACCCGCGGTGAGGAGGTGGCGAAGGGCATCGTCGAGGGACTGCGGCGGGTCGAGCTGCGGGCCCCGATCGTGATCCGCCTCGACGGCACCAACGCCGAGGAGGGCCGCCAGATCATCCTCGATGCAGGCATCCCACCGAGCAAGCTGATCAGCAAGCCGACGATGCTCGAGGCGGCGCGGGAAGCGGTGCGCATCGCCGAGGGAAGCGAGGGGGGCGCGTAGTCGTGGCCATCTTCGTCGACGCCGACACCAAGGTGATCGTCCAGGGGCTCACCGGCGGCCAGGGCAGGTTCCACGGGCTGCGCAATCGCGACTACGGCACCAAGGTGGTCGGAGGTGTGACCCCGGGCAAGGGCGGCCAGGACGTCGAGGGCATCCCGGTCTTCGACTCGGTGGTCGAGGCCGTCGCCGCCACGGGCGCGACGGCGTCGTTCGTGGCGGTTCCGCCGAAGGCCGCGCCGGCGGCGATCCTGGAGGCCGCCGCCGCCGGGATCGGCTTCGTCGTCTGCATCACCGAGGGCATCCCGGCCCAGGACGAGGCGGTCCTCTACAACACGCTGGTCCGCGACCATCCCGGCACGCGGCTGCTCGGCCCGAACTGCCCGGGGATCATCGCTCCGGGCAAGTGCAACATCGGCATCACGCCGCCGGACATCGCCAAGCTCCCCTCGCCGAACGGCCCCAACGTCGGCATCGTCAGCCGCTCGGGCACGCTCACCTACCAGGCGCTCTACGAGCTGCAGCAGAACGGGATCGGCGTGTCGACCTGCGTTGGAATCGGTGGCGACCCGGTGCCGGGCACCAGCTTCGTCGACTGTCTGGCCGCCTTCCAGCAGGACCCGGAGACGCACGCCATGATCATGTTCGGCGAGATCGGCGGGACGGCCGAGGAGGAGGCGGCGGCGTTCATCAAGGACAACGTCAGCAAGCCGATGAGCGCGTACATCGCCGGTGTCACCGCCCCCGCCGGGAAGAAGATGGGTCACGCCGGGGCGATCGTGTCGGGTGGCAAGGGCACGGCCCAGGGCAAGATGGACGCCCTCGCCGCGGCGGGCGTGGCGGTCGGTCGCAACCCGACGGAGGCCGGCGAGCTGATGGCCGGCCTCGTGACGTAACGCCCAGAGCGGCCAGGACCCACTGCGACACGGGCTCAGCGGCCCGGTTGCGTTGGTGGTTCGCGTGGCGAGGTCCGCGGCGGCGGCGGAGGCAACGGACGGCGCGATCCACCCAGCGCCGACCACATCGCGGCGACCGAGTCGCCTTCGGCCCGGAGGTTGAGCAGCGCCCCGACCAGCGCCGCCGCGGACGCCGCCAGCGCGATCACCATCCCGGGCCCGCGCCCGAGGGAGACATCCTGGTTGCCGATTCGCTGGTCGGCGCCGCCTCCGATCGCCAGGCGCACGAGCATCAGCAGCGTGGCGATCGCGCTCGCGCCGACCGTGAGCCGGGTCCACGGCGTGGCGCCCGGGGGCACCAGACGGGCCGCGAGCAGGAACGTGACCACGCCTGCGGCGACGGTCAAGAGCCAGGCGAACCCGCCGGTGAGGGGGTAGTCGAAGGCGTTGCGGGCGCCGCCGTAGTCGTGCCCGCCGGCGTGGACCGTCGCCCAGTGCACCGCCAGCCCGAGCACGAGCATCACCGCGCCGGCGACGGTCAGCACCCAGTCGCCGAGACGGAACCTTGTGACGTCCAACTGCTGCCTCCTCCGGCCACCGACGGTAGCCGTGCGCGGGCGCTGGGCCAGGGGACTCAGGGGATCGGTGGTCCGGCGGCGCGTCGGTCGTCGGGACCGTCGGAGCGGCGCCGGCGCGTCGTCGGTGCCTGGACCGGTTCCGTGTGCCGCCGGCGGCCGCTCGGCCGCGGGCCGTCGGTGAACCGCGGCCGGTCGAGCGAGGAGTTGATCCGCCGGATCAGCTCGTCCTGCTCGGCGGCGTCGTAGCCGTAGGCGTCGAACTCGTCGTCCTCCTCGTCCTCGTCGTCGCCGACCAGCCTGTACGCGGCCCGGTCCCGGAAGGTCATCACGCAACCGATGACGACGAGGACGGCGGCGGCCCCTGCGAGGTACAGCCCGAGTCCCCTGGTCACGTGGTCGCCGGCGGCCTGGAAGGGGTCGAGGACGAAGCGGACAGCGACGCAGACGGCGCCGACGCCGGCGACGATCAGCGTCCCTGTCGGGTGCAGCAGCCAGCGCGGCAGGGGGAGGGATTCGGTCCTGATGATGATCGTGAGGATCCCGATGCCGACGAAGATGACGAAGGCGACGATGCCGAGCCAGTCGCCGAAGGCGTTGGACCGCTCGCGGAAGCCACTGAAGCTCTGCTCCCACCACGGCAGCAAGCCCGCGATGAAGAAGAGGATCCCACCGATCGCTTTGAACCAGTCGTCGGACTGGAACTGCCTGTCCACCGTCCGTGCTTCTCCCTCTGCGCCCGGGCCACCGTAGCCGCCGCCCGAGAAGGCGACCACAACTTTGGCGCCGCGCTGGCCGCCATTCGGCGGGGAATGACCGGGCCCGGAGGCGTCGATTCGTTACGGTCCCAGTGGTGCCCACCGCCCTCCTCTCCGTGTACGACAAGACCGGCGTGGTCGAGCTCGCCGCTGGCTTGGCCGACCTCGACTGGAGGATCGTGTCGAGCGGAGGCACCGCCCGCGCCCTCGCCGACGCTGGCATCGAGGCCACCGACGTCGCCGAGATCACGGGGATGCCGGCGATGCTCGGGCACCGGGTGGTGACGCTGCACCCGATGATCCACGGCGGGATCCTGGCCGACGTCGACGACCCGTCCCACCGCCATGACCTGAAGACCCACGGGATCGAGCCGATCTCGCTCGTCGTCGTCAACCTGTACCCGTTCGCCAGCGACCCAGGTGTCGAGCTGATCGACATCGGCGGGCCGGCGATGGTGCGGGCGGCGGCCAAGAACCACGCCCACGTCGGCGTCGTCGTCGACCCCTCCGAGTACCCGTCGGTGCTGGCCGAGCTGCGGGCCGTGGGCACGCTCTCGACGGCCACCAAGCGCCGCCTCGCCCGCCGGGCGTTCGCCGCGACCGCGGCCTACGACGCGGCGATCGTCGAGTGGTTCGATCGTGACGCCGAGGACGTCGAGCCCGTCGTGGCCGCCGACAAGGGCGACCCGGCGGCGCTGCCGGCGATGATCACCGTTCGCCTCGAGCGGGTCCAGGACCTCCGCTACGGCGAGAACCCCCACCAGCGGGCCGCCCGCTACCGCAAAGTCGGGTCCAGCGGCTGGTGGGACCGCGCCGTGCAGCACGGCGGCAAGGAGCTCAGCTACCTCAACGTGCTCGACGCCGAGGCGGCGTGGCGCCTGGTGCACCGCTTCGATGAGCCGGCCTGCGTCATCGTCAAGCACGCCAACCCCTGCGGCGTCGCCGTGGCCGACGACATCGCCACGGCGTACGAGGGAGCCAACGCCTGCGATCCGGTGAGCGCCTACGGCGGGATCGTCGCCGTCAACCGACCGATGTCGGAGCCCGCCGCGGCGGCGCTGTCGGCGGTGTTCACCGAGGTCGTCGTGGCGCCCGGTTACGAGGGGGCGGCGCTGCCGACGCTCACCAAGCGGGCCAACCTGCGGGTGCTGACCGCGCCGGCGCCGAGCGGGTGGCCGCTCGACGTCCGGCCCGTCGACGGCGGCCTGCTCGTGCAGACCACCGACGACGTCTCGACCGACCCGTCGGCGTGGTGGGTCGTCACCAAGCAGGTGCCGACGGCGCAGCAGTGGGACGACCTGCAGTTCGCCTGGACCGTGTGCGCGGCGGTGTCCTCGAACGCGATCGTGCTGGCCAAGGACCGCCAGTCCTTCGGCATCGGCGCCGGCCAGCAGAACCGGGTCGACTCGGCGCGCATCGCCGCTCGCCGCGCCGCCGGCCGCGCCGAAGGCGGCGTCGCCGCCAGCGACGCCTACTTCCCGTTCCGCGACGGCCTCGACGTCGTTGCCGACGCCGGCGCGCGGGCGGTGATCCAGCCCGGCGGCAGCATCCGCGACGCCGAGGTGATCGAGGCCGCCGACGAGCGTGGCCTGGCGATGGTCTTCACCGGTGAGCGCCACTTCCGGCACTAGCACCTCGGGTTCGGCTCGCAGGCAAGCTGCTCGCCTCGCCTCCCGAGCGAGGGCTCCGCAGCGCGCTGCGCGGCGGCGCTCGCCCACCTTGGCATCGAGCGATGACCGGGGTCCTTCGACCACCGCCGGTAACCTCGGCGGTTGCGTATGGCCCGGGTGTCCGATCTCCTCGCCGCGGGGCGGACCTACTCGTTCGAGTTCTTCCCGCCCAAGACCGACGGCGCCCAGCTCTCGCTCGGTCACACCATTGCCGAGCTCGAACCACTGGCCCCGAGCTTCGTGTCGGTCACCTACGGCGCCGGCGGCAGCACCCGCGCCCGCACCCACGAGATCGTCACCTGGGTCCGCCGGGAGACCTCGATCACCCCGATGGCCCACCTCACCTGCCAAGGCCACACTCGCGCCGAGATCGCCGAGATCCTCGCCGGCTACCACGCCGGCGGGATCGAGAACATCCTCGCCCTCGGCGGCGACGCCCCGGGTGACCCGTCCGACCACGGACCGAGCGACTACCGCTATGCGTCCGACCTGATCGAGGACATCGCGACCAGCGACTTCTCGATCGGGGTCGCCGCTCACCCCGAGGTCCACCCCCGGTCCCCGGACCGCGCGACCGACCGGAGGATGCTGGCCGCCAAGCTGGCGTCGGCCGACTTCGCGATCTCCCAGTTCTTCTTCGAGGCCCACCACTACTTCGAGCTGGTCGACGAGCTCGCCGCGCTCGGGGTCGACAAGCCGGTGCTGCCAGGGATCATGCCAATCACCAACGCTGGCCAGGTCCGGCGGATGGCTGAGCTGAGCGGTGCCGAGCTGCCCACCTGGCTGGTCGCCCGCCTCGACGGGATCGAGGACCCAGCCGAGGTTCGCCGCATCGGTGTCGACGTGGCGAGCGCCCTGTGCGCCGAGCTCCTCGACGGCGGCGCCCCTGGTCTCCACTTCTACACGCTCAACCGCAGCACGGCGAGCCGCGAGATCTACGCCAACCTCGGGCTCGGGCGCGTCGCCGCGGAGCAGTAGGTCGAGTGAGCGAGCGCAGCGAGCGAACCATCCAGAACGGTCTTTGGGTCATCGGTGCTCGCCAGAGAGCGTCGGATGTGACGTCGTCGCATCGGTCGACGGTGCACCAATGACCCAGGCCATCACTCGCCCGCTGGAGTGGAACCCACCGCGCCAGGCGATCAGTCGCGTCCCGTACCTGCCGGGTTTGGATGGGATGCGGGCGCTCGCGGTGGCGGCGGTGATGATCTACCACGCCAACTCGTCGTGGCTGCCGGGCGGGTTCTTGGGCGTCGAGGTGTTCTTCGTCATCTCCGGCTACCTGATCACGCTGCTGCTGATCGGCGAGCACGAGCGCACCGGCACCCTCAGCCTCAAGGGGTTCTACCTGCGCCGGGCCCGGCGGCTGTTGCCGGCGCTGTTCACGTTGCTGATCGGGATCACGGTCTACACCGCCCTGTTCCGCCGCGACGCCCTCGGCCAGCTGCGCGGCGACGTGGTGGCGGCGCTGGCCTACGTGTCGAACTGGTACCAGATCTGGGTCGGCCAGGGGTACACCGCGGCGGGCGACTTCGCCCCGCTGCGCCACCTGTGGTCGTTGGCCGTGGAGGAGCAGTTCTACCTGCTCTGGCCACTGGCGGTGATCGGCCTGCTGCGGCTGGGAGGACGTCGGCGGCTGCCAGAGATGGCCCGGTGGCTGGTCCTCGCCGCGCTCGGGATCACCATCGTCACCGCCCTCCTCTACCACTCGGGCCCGATCGAGACGTGCACGACGACGCCCGACGCGTACTGGCAGGTCGGTGGTCGCTGCATCAGCAAGGTCGACACGCTGTACCTGTCGACGCCGACGCGGGCCACGGGACTGTTGCTCGGCGCCGCCTTCGCCATGGTGTGGCGGCCGATCGCCGTGCGGCGGGGCCCGATCCGGGCCAAGGGGCGCCTGCTCGACGTGGCCGCACTCGTCGGGCTGGTCGGGCTCGCCGTGCTGGCTCGGTTCCTGCACATCGTCACCGACGACGGCGCCCGCCCGTGGCTGTTCCGCGGCGGGTTCCTTCTCATCGACCTGGGGAGCCTGCTGCTGATCGCCGCGGTCACCCACGCCGGCGCCCACGCCGGCGCCCTGCTCGGCAACCCGGTGCTGTTGTGGATCGGCACTCGCAGCTACTCGCTGTACCTCTACCACTGGCCGATCTTCCAGATCATGCGGCGGGTCGCCGGACGCGACCTGTCGATCGCCCAGTTCGTCGCCGGGCTGATCATCGCCGGGATCGTGACCGAGCTGTCCTACCGGTTCATCGAGACGCCGGTCCGGCGCGGCCAGGTCGGCCGCTGGTGGCGCCGGTTGCGGGCCGCCCGGGACCCCGCGCCGCGCCGGGTGATCGCCGCCGCAGGCGCGGCGGTCGTCGCGGTGTCGGTGTTCGCCGTCGCCAACCTCGCCACCGCCCAGCTCAAGCAGAACGAGATCGCCCAGTCGCTCGACGCGGGCGCCGGTGCGGTGAAGAACATCGAGCGGCTGCTCGACACCACGACCACCTTGGCGTCGCCGGCGACGACCGGGACGACGGTCCCCGCACCGGGCACGACGACCACCACGCCGGCGACCGTGCCCGGGGCGGCGGCCAACGCCGCCACGACCGTGGCGCCGACCACGCCGCCCACCCAGCCGCCACCACCGCCCAACCCGATCATGGCGATCGGGGACTCCGTGATGCTCGGCGCCGCACCTGTGCTGGCAGCCAAGGGGATCGTCGTCGACGCCGTCGTGAGCCGGCAGATGAAGACGATGGTGCCGGTCGTCCAGCAGCTCGCCGCGGCTGGCAAGTTCGGCCCGGCCGTCGTCGTCCACCTCGGCACCAACGGCAACCTCGGTGACCAGACCATGCACGACTTCTTCGCCGCCTTGGCCGGCGTGCCGAAGGTCCTCGTGCTGACGGTGCACGGCGTGGGCTGGGGGCCGCCGAACAACGCCAAGCTCGCCGCCCTGCCCTCGCAATTCCCGAACGTCACCGTCCTCTACTGGGACGGCCTCGCCAACCAGTGCCCCGGCAGCTGCTTCTACAAGGACGGGATCCACCTGCGTCCGGATGGCCAGCAGTACTACGCCAGCCTCATCTTCCAGCAGTTGGGGATCGGGTAGCGGGAATCGACGTACGCTCCGGGCATGACATCTCCCCCTGTACGGGTCGCCGTGACGGGTGCCGCCGGGCAGATCGGCTACAGCTTGCTGTTCCGCATTGCCTCCGGGTTGATGCTGGGGCCGGAGACCCCCGTCGCCCTCCAGTTGCTCGAGATCACGCCGGCGCTCGGTGCGCTGGAGGGCGTGAGGATGGAGCTCGACGACTGCGCCTTCCCGCTGCTCACCGACGTCGTCTGCACCGACGACGCCGATGTCGCCTTTGGTGACGCCGACGTCGCCCTGCTCGTCGGAGCGCTACCGCGCAAGGCCGGGATGGAGCGGTCCGACCTCCTCTCGGCGAACGGCGGCATCTTCAAGCCGCAGGGCGAGGCCCTCTCGCGGAGCGCCACGCGCGACGTCAAGGTGCTCGTCGTCGGCAACCCGGCCAACACCAACGCCCTGATCGCGATGTCCAACGCCAAGGACCTCGACCCCGGCCGGTTCACGGCGATGACCCGGTTGGACCACAACAGGGCGACCAGCCAGATCGCCAAGAAGCTCGGGGCGCTGGTCACCGACGTACGCACGATGACGATCTGGGGCAACCACTCGACGACCCAGTACCCCGACCTGTTCCACTGCGAGGTCGGCGGTAAGAACGCCTACGAGGCGGTGGGCGACCACGTCTGGGTCGAGGGCACCTTCATCCCCACCGTCGCCAAGCGGGGGGCGGCGATCATCGAGGCCCGCGGCGCCTCCTCGGCGGCGTCGGCGGCCAGTGCCGCGATGGACCACATCCGCTCGTGGGTGCTCGGCACGCCCGACGGTGACTGGGTGTCGATGGCGATCCCGAGCGACGGCAGCTACGGCGTGCCGGAGGGGATCATCTCGAGCTTCCCGGTGAGGTGTGTCGGCGGCGACTACTCGATCGTGCAAGGCTTGGAGATCAACGACTTCAGCCGCGGCCGCATCGATGCATCTGTCGCCGAGCTGGTCGAGGAACATGACGCAGTCAAGGAACTGGGGTTGATCTGATGGACATGGACATGGACATGCTGCACAAGGTCGAGTTCGATGACGGCTTCATCGCCGCCCTCGACCAGAGCGGGGGGAGCACCCCCAAAGCGCTCGCCAACTACGGCATCGCCGAGGATCAGTACTCGGGCGAGGACGAGATGTTCGACCTGATGCACGCGATGCGGACGCGGATCATCACCAGCCCGAGCTTCGACGGCGACCGCATCCTCGGGGCGATCCTCTTCGAGCAGACGATGGACCGCAGCGTCGAGGGCCAGGGCACCGCCGACTACCTTTGGTCGGTGAAGCACGTCGTGCCGTTCGTGAAGGTCGACAAAGGGCTGGCCAACGAGGCCGACGGGGTGCAGGTGATGAAGCCGATCGGCGGGCTCGACGAGCTGCTCACCCGGGCCGTCTCCAAGCGTGTGTTCGGCACCAAGATGCGCTCGGTCATCAAGCTGGCCAACGAGGCCGGCGTCGCCGCCGTCGTCGACCAGCAGTTCGAGGTGGCCGAGCAGATCCTCGCCGCCGGCCTGGTGCCGATCATCGAGCCGGAGGTCGACATCCGCAGCCACGAGAAGGCTGCCGCAGAGGCGTTGCTCAGAGCGGCGATCACCGAGCACCTCGAGGACGTCTCCAGCCGGGTGATGCTCAAGCTGACGTTGCCCTCGGAGGACGGCTACTACCGCGACGTCATCGAACACCCCAAGGTGTTGCGTGTCGTCGCCCTCTCCGGCGGCTACTCCCGCGACGAGGCCAACGCCATCCTCGCCCGCAACCCGAAGATGATCGCCAGCTTCTCGCGCGCCCTCACCGAGGGTCTGTCTGCCCAGCAGAGCGACGCCGACTTCGACGCCGCCCTCGACAAGTCGATCGCCAGCATCTTCGCCGCCTCCAAGGCCTGACCGAGCCGTCTGGGTCGCGATTCTTCGCTCACTCCCTGGGCGGATCGCGACCAAGACGCCGTGTCAGGCGACCGGCACGAACGGGTGCCATGCCGGCGGGGCGTCGCGCAGGTGCTCGGTGAGCAGGGTGAGGAACCGCTCCCGGTCGATCGAGCTGTCGCCGTCGCCGCTGCACAGGCGGGGCACGAGCGCGCCGACAGGTGTGGCCGTCCACACGGCGTCGCCGCGCTCCTCGTCCTGGAGGCGCGCGGCCAGCGGGGCGAGGTCTCGACGCCGGCGAGCCGGACGAGAGCGCAGCTGGACCCACGTCTCATAGCGGTGCTCGACGTCGTACCGACGGCCGCGCACCGTCGCCACGACGAGGCGCGCGGTGGCGTTGTGCACGGCCATCGGGTGCAGCCCGTCCTGCCAGTCGCCGCCGAAGCGGTGACCGCCCGCGTCGGGCGCGCCGGGGTCAACGTCGACGATGGCGAGCTCTACATCGGGCCGCTCAATGATCGTCACGTCGTTTCGCGCGATCGCCGCCTCGCTGGCGTCGAGCGTGGCGTCCTCGTCGGCCCACAGTTCCCGGTACCGGTCGATGTGGTCGCAGAGCTCGGGCAGCCGATCGACGAACTCGGTGTAGAGCACGCCGCACTGGCCTGGGTAGTCGGCGGGCAGCTCGACGTCGCCGCGGCCGGTGGCGAACGCGCTGAGGGTCATCGACACGCGGGCCGCCCGGCGGTCGCGGTAGGTGGCGAAGTCGCCGGCGGCGGCGACGTCCTCCAGCAGCGCCCGTCGCGCCAGCGCGGCTTCGGGGTGCACGAGGGCGTGGATCGACACCAGGCCGTCCTGGTCGAAGTGGTTGTTCGACACCAGCTCGGCGCCCGCCGTCAGCTCGGGGTGGTCGAGCAGCCGGAACGCCATCTGCGCCGAAAGGTCGTCGGCGATCAGCTCCGGCGGCGGGTAGCCGGGCCAGTGGGTGACGCACAGCACGGTGCCGTCGGTGGGGGAGCCGTCGAGGACGATGTTGGGCCGGCCGTCGAGCCCGTGGTAGGGCACGAACCACTGCTTGCGCATCATCCGGGCACACCGAGCACGCCGGGCAGCCACTCCTCGAGCCGTTCCCAGATGATCTCCCCGCTCTTGGCCAGCAGGTGGCCGTCACCTGGGAGCCGAACCACCTCGCCTGACCCGGCGAGCATCCGCACCGCGTCGCTCGCTTCCGGGGGAAGGATCTCGTCGCGCTCGCCGTGGAAGAGCAGCAGGGGCTTGCCGTGGAGCCCGGCCGCCGGCTCGCACCCGGCGGACTGGGTGGCGAACGTGACGATGCCGGTGACGAGCGGGTCGAGCCCGACGGCGACCCGCACCGCCGGCGCTCCGCCGAAGCTGTGGCCCATCGTCACCACTCGTTCGGCGCCGGCGCCCGCCACCAGCTGCACGGTGGCTGCCACGTCGACGGTGCAGGCATCGAGATCGTTCGGCTGGCGGTAGCTGACACGCACGACCGCGATTCCCCGGCGGGCCCACTCGATGCCGAGGCGGTGGTACAGCCCCTCGCACGGACCGAGCAGACCGCCCATCGCCCCGCCGCACAGCACGATCGCTGCGGCGTGAGTCGGCTCACCGCCCGGCGGGTCGTGCCACAGCAGGGTCAGCAGCCCGCGCATCGTGTAGATCTCGATGTGCCGGAGCCCGGGCGCCAGCGCGACCTGCTGGCTGGCGAGCACCTCGAGGGCGTCGAACGGCGTCGCCGGCCCGGCCCTGCGTTCGCCGTCGTCGTCGCTCACCCCGGCAAGGTACCCGCCGCGTGTGGGCGAGCGCCGAGCGGCAAGGTGGGCGAGCGCCGCCGCGGAGCGGCGGGATGCGAGCTCGGGAGGTGAGGTGAGCAGCTTGGCTGCGAGCCGAACCCGAGCATGAACGGACGGGCGGCGCAGCCGCCCCGCTGCGCCGCCCGTCTGCGCTGACTCCCCGGACCGACCGCCGTCCTCGAACCGGGCTGATGTCAGCGACCTGGTCACGGATGTGTGACGTTGATCACGGGTACGACGGCCATCCCCGGTCGGTTCTCGATCGCGCGAATTGTGAGCGGTGCCGGCGGAGATCCGCCGCCTCAACTCACAGTTCGTCGGGGACGGACGTCGGCGTGAAGCGGCAGTTCATCCGCTTGATGCCGTTGATGAACGGCGACAGCAGGCGCGCCGGCTCCGAGGTCACCTCGAGGTCGGGCAGCCACTTGAACAACTCGCGGAACATCATCGTGATCTCTCGCCGGGCGAGGTTGGCGCCGAGGCAGAAGTGCGGGCCTCCGGCGCCGTAGCCGTACTGGGCCTTGGCATTGGGACGGAGGATGTCGAACCGGTGGCCGTCGGCGAAGACCGACTCGTCGCGGTTGGCCGACCAGTACCACATCACGACCTTGTCGCCCGCGGCGATGTCCTGGTCGCCGATGCGCGTGTCGGCCGTCGCTGTCCGCCGCATGTGGATCACCGGGCTGCCCCAGCGCACGACCTCCTCGATCGCCTCGGGCGTGCGTCCGTCGAAGTCCTCCATCCACAGACGCTTCTGGTCGGGGTGGTCGGTGAGCAGCTTGGCGCCCCAGCTGATCGCGTTGCGGGTGGTCTCGTTGCCGGCGACGGCGAGGAGGATGAAGAACGAGCCGAACTCGGCCGGCGTCAGCCGCTCGCCCTCGACCTCGGCCTGCATCAGCGCCGAGACCAGGTCCTCCTTCGGGTTGTCGAGGCGATCCTGGCCGAGCGCCTGGGCGTAGCCGTACATCGACATCGCCGCGTTGACGAGCACCTCGAACGTGCCGCCGAAGTCCGGGTCGCCGGCGCCGAGGATGACGTTGGTCCACTCGAAGATGTCGCCCTCGTCGGCGGCGGGCACGCCGAGCATGTCGCAGATGATCTGCAGTGGCAGCGGGGCGGCGAACTGCTGCACGAAGTCGCACTCGCCCAGCTCGGCGGCCTTGGCGACGAGCTCGCGGGCGCGCACCCGCACTCGCTCCTCGATCGCAGCGGTCGTCTTCGGCGTGAACGCCCGCTGCACCTGCTGGCGCAGCTTGGCGTGGCGCGGGTCGTCGAGGACGATCATCGAGCCGAAGAACTCACGCGTGTCGGGCGAGTCCTCGGACAGCGTGATCCCGCCCTCGGAGCTGAACAGCCAGGGCTGGCGGCTGATCGCGCGCACGTCGTCGTACCTCGTCACGGACCAGAACCCAGGCCCTTCCGGCGCCCCCTCGAGCGTCTCCAGCTCCGGGTGGAAGGCGACCGGACAGCGCTCGCGCAAGGCGGCGAAGGCGCGGTCTCGCTCGTCCAGCGGTTGCGCCCAGAAGGCCATCGTCCCGAGCTGGATGTCGTCAACGGTCAACGCTTCGTGCAGCGGCATCTCTCCACGGTAGTGCCACCTGCCTCAGGCTCCTGCCGTCGCCACCCCGCAAGCCAGGCGGATCATGTCGTCAACGCCCTGGCACAGCTGCTCGTCGCTGATCCGCTGGCGCTCGTCCTCCGTCGCCCCGAGGATGTCGCTCACTGTCATCATCGCCAGCGCCTCGACGCCCTTGACCGCGGCGATCGTGTAGAGCATCCCAGCCTCCATCTCGATGCCGAGGTGGCCGAGGCGCGTCCACCGTGCGACGTTGGCGAGGTCGGGGTCGTAGAAGATGCCGCTCGTCACGATCGGCCCGACGTGGACCGTGGCGCCGGCCTCCCGGCTCATCCGCACCGCCGTCTCGACCAGGGCGTACGTCGGGGCCGGCGCCCAGCCGACGAAGTCGGCGTAGCGCAGCGGGGTGTGGTCGTCACACGACGCCGACAGCCCGATCACCGTATCGGCCAGATGCAGCTCGCGCCCGCCGAAACCGCCGCAGGCGCAGGTGGATCGGCATCGGCGCTCCCGACTACTTGAGGAACTTCGACGTCACGTTGTCGGCGAGGACCTTGCCGCCGGTCTGGCACGTCGGGCAGTAGTTGACGGTGTAGCCGGCGTACTCGACGGCGCGCACCGTGTCGCCGCAGACCGGGCACGGCTCGCCGGTGCGCCCGTGGACCCGGCCGGGGCGATCCTTCGACGAGCTCATGTCGTCGCGGCTGCGCTCGTACTCGAGGCCCTCGGCGATCGCCTCGCGCATCGCCGTCACGACCGCCGTCGCCCCGTCGACGCCGAGCTTGCCGGTCATCGCGAACGGCGACAGCTTGGCCCGGTGGCAGACCTCGTTGGCGAGGCGGCGGCCGATGCCGGCGACGCAGTGTTGGTCGCGCAGGAACCCGTGCAGGCGCATCGACTTGGCGGTGAACCGCTCGGCGAGCTCGGCGGGCTCGATCGTGGCCGCCTCGGGCCCGAGGCGGTCGAGCGGTGGCGACGTCAGCTCGCTGACGCGGTCGACGCACCACACGCCGGCGCGCCGCTCGGTGCCCTGCTCGGTGAGCAACAGGGCTGGGCCCGACCAGTCGAAGACGAACCGGGCTTGCCCGCCGCGGGGCTTGGCCGCCTGCTTCTCGTCGACGAGCAGCCGCCCGCCCTGCATCAGGTGGACGACGAACGTGACCGGCTCGAAGCGCACCAGGAGGTACTTGCCGCGCCGGCCCACCTCCTCGAGCGGCAGGCCGTACGCCTTGTCCGGCGACGGGACGGCCGTCTTGAGGGCGGTGAAGGTGAGCGGCACGAACCGCTTCAGCCGCTGGCCGGCGAAGTTGGCGCTGAGCCGCTCGGCGTGGGCTTGGACCTCGGGCATCTCCGGCACGGTCGATCCTCAGACGTACGCGGTGCGTTGGCGCACGTCGGTGAACACCGCGTCGAGGGCCCCGAAGACCGGTTGCGCGTCGAGCAGCCGCTGGTGGTCGCCGTAGAGGCGGATGTGGCCGTTGACGAACGCCTCCTGCGCGTTGAGCTGCCCGTTGGCGACGGCGACGGCGGTCTCCCACGACTGCTCCATGCGGACGTGTTCGGGCTCGGCGGCGCCGGCGCCGAAGCGGACCCCGTCTCCGTCGACCTGGAGGTGGTAGACGACCTGGCCCTCGGGGCCGTCCGACACGACCTGGGTCAGCCCGATCTCGCGGCCGGCGGCCGCCTGCTCCATTGACGTCGAGCCGCTGACGGCCCGCGTCAGCTCATCGATCCACTCGAGGCTGAGGTAGCGGACCGTCCCCGGCATCGCTCCTAGTCTGCCGGATGGTGCCGCCTGGCCCGCTCGACGAGATGCCCCACGCCGGCGCGGCGGAGGAGGAGTGGCTGTTCGCCTGCTGGACGGCCGACGCAGCGGCGGGGCTGGTGTCGGGCTTCCGGATCCGGCGTCCGGCGCGGCCGGGGTGGTACTGGGCCGCGCTCGTCCGGCCCGGCCACCCGCTGCTCTACGTCGCCGAGTGGGAGGTGCCCCGACGCGGCGACCCGCTGCTGGTGAAGGCGCCGAGCTTGTGGGCCGAGCACACCGTCGACGTGCCGATGGTTCAGTGGACGGTGGCCAACGAGACGTACGCCGCCGCCCTCGACGACCCCGCCGACGCGCTGGGCAAGGCCTACGGCGTGCCCACGGCGGTCGCCTTCGACCTCGAGTGGTATGCCACCGCCGAGCCCGCCCCGATCGCCGACGGGTACGTCCAGGACGGCGTGGTGCACGGGCTGGTGGAGCTGGCCGGTGGGCCGCTGCGACTGGTCGAGGCCGCCGCCCGACGCTGGCACCGGTGGGGCCCGGCGCTGGGGCCCGTGGCGCTGGAGGAGGCGTTCGCCCACACCGGGCTGCGGGCACCGTTCGCCTTCCCCGACGGCACCGTCGCCGACTGGGTGCTCACTCCGGACGGCTGGCGGCAACGGGTTCAGGCTCTCGCTCGGGCCTGACCGCCGTCGGCGTGTGGAACCGGCGCACCGCCCACCACGCGACCACCGCAATCGCCAGCACCGTCAGCACGAAGGGCATCGCCGCCGTCAGCACGAGGACGATCGCGAACATCGCTCCGGCGAACGCGCTCCAGCCACCGGCGAGCGCGTCGCCGAGCCCGGTCGAGCCGTCGTCGCTCGCTGGAGGCGGGGTCGTCGCGATGTCGATCGTGAGCGTCGACATCGCGACGCGGTCCTTCAGCGCGGCCTGGCTGGCGAGCAGCTGTTCGAGCGCGGTCTCCCGGTTGGTCAGCTCGGCCTCGATGCGCACGATCGCTTCGACGTCGGAGGCCGTCGCGTAGAGCTCGCGGATCCGGGCCACGCTGGCGCGCTGGTTGGCGATGCGCGTGTCGAGGTCGGTGAGTTGGCCGGCGACGTCCTCGGCCTGCTGCTCGAACGACAGCACGGTGCCGACGTCGACCAGGGTGGCGCGCACGGCGTCGAGCTCGGCCGGCGGGACGGCCACGACCAGCGTGGCTCGCGCCGTCGTCGGGTCGGTGGGGGTGGCGTAGTGGATGTCGGCCGACCCGACGCGCCCGCCTCTTGTCGTGACGGTGGTCGTGACCCGATCGACGGCGGCCTTGACGTCGGCGGTCTGGACGGTGGTCTGGGCGGTGATGGCGATCGCCTGACCGACCGCGTGGACGACAGGCTGGCCCGGCGCTGCCGCGCTCGACCGAGCCTCGGCGGCGCTCAACGGCGTGAGCGCGCCGCCGGCGGCCGTCGTGGTCGGCACCATGGTGGTCGCCGCCCCGGCGAACGTGGCCGAGGTGTTGGCGTCGTCCGAGCCGCCCGAGCAGGCGGCCAGCCCGAGGACGGCGACGGCAGCGCCGATCCAGGCCCCAGTGGTGATGACGTGCGTGCTCCCCATGGCAGTGCGACGTTCCCCGCTCGGCGGCGGTTCCCGTGCCCCTCGGCGCGAACTGTGAGCCCAGACGGCGGATCCCGCATCCACAACTCACAGTTCGAGGATTTCGGGCGCTCGACGGGCGGGGGGTTAGCGTTCAGCTCATGGCGCAAGCGGTGACCCGAGGCCCGGTCTCCGGCACGGCGGCACGGCCCAAGCGACGCAAGCCGTTCCTGCTCGACCTCTACTCCACCGCCGTCGGCAAGAAGTACGTGATGGCGATCACCGGCATCATCGGCATCGGGTACGTGGTCGCCCACATGGTCGGGAACCTCAAGATGTACCTCGGCCGGGTCAACGGCGAGTACGACATCGACGTCTACGGCGAGTTTCTCCGCGACCTGCTCGTGCCGATCCTTCCCCGCACGATCGCCCTGTGGATCCTCCGCGGCGTGCTGATCGTCGCCCTCGCCCTGCACCTCCACGCCGCGTACAGCCTCACCGTCATGAACCGGCGGGCCCGCCCGGTGAAGTACCAGTCCAAGCGGGACTACGTGGCCGCCGACTTCGCCGCCCGGACGATGCGCTGGACGGGGATCATCGTGCTGCTGTTCCTGTTCTGGCACCTCGCCGACTTCACGTGGGGCTGGTTCAACCCCGGCTTCGTGCGCGGCCAGGTGTACCGCAACGTCGACGCCAGCCTGTCCCGCCTGCCCGTGGCGATCCTCTACATCGTCGCCAACATCGCCCTCGGGATCCACCTGTTCCACGGAACGTGGAGCCTGTTCCAGTCGCTTGGGTGGAACAACCCGCGCTTCAACCGGTGGCGCCGGGGCCTCGCCACCGCCATCGCCACGATCATCGTCGTCGGCAACGTCTCGTTCCCGATCGCCGTCCAGGCCGGCATCGTCTCGGTGTGAGGAGGTCCTCTCGACATGACCGACACGCTCGACCGACCGCTCACCAGCTCCCCAGAGCTGGGTGACATGCCGCCGGACAAGGTGCCGCCCGGCCCGCTGGCCGACAAGTGGGAGACGTTCATCGCCGACTCGAAGCTGGTCGCCCCGAACAACAAGCGCAGGTTCAAGGTGATCGTCGTCGGCACCGGCCTCGCCGGGGCGTCGGCGGCGGCGACGCTGGCCGAGCTCGGCTACATGGTCGAGTCCTTCACCTTCCACGACTCGCCGCGCCGGGCCCACTCGATCGCCGCCCAAGGCGGGATCAACGCGGCGAAGAACTACCGGGGCGACGGCGACAGCGTCCACCGGCTGTTCTACGACACGATCAAGGGCGGCGACTTCCGCTCCCGTGAGGGCAACGTCTACCGGCTGGCCGAGGTGTCGGGGAACATCATCGACCAGATGGTCGCCCAAGGCGTGCCGTTCGCCCGCGAGTACGGCGGCATGCTCGACAACCGCAGCTTCGGCGGGGCCCAGGTCAGCCGCACGTTCTACGCCCGCGGCCAGACCGGCCAGCAGCTGCTGATCGGCGCCTACCAGCAGATGGAGCGCCAGGTCGGCCTCGGCAACATCAAGCTGTGGAACCGGGTCGAGCTCGTCGACGTCGTCGTCGTCGACGGCCGCTGCGTCGGGATCGTGACGCGCGACCTGCTCACCGGCGAGGTGATGTCGCACAACGCCCACGCCGTGATCCTCTGCACCGGCGGCTACGGCAACGTCTTCTTCCTGTCGACCAACGCGATGGCGTGCAACGTCACGGCGATCTGGCGGGCCCACCGCCGCGGCGCCTACTTCGCCAACCCCTGCTACACGCAGATCCACCCGACCTGCATCCCGCTGTCCGACGACTCCCAGTCGAAGCTCACGCTGATGTCGGAGTCGCTGCGCAACGACGGACGGGTGTGGGTGCCCAAGGCCGTCGGCGACGATCGCCCGGCCGCCCAGATCGCCGAAGACGAGCGCGACTACTACCTCGAGCGGCTGTACCCCAGCTTCGGCAACCTCGCTCCACGCGACATCTCCTCGCGCGCGGCCAAGCGGGCCGTCGACTCCGGCCACGGCGTCGGCCCGCTGAAGAACGGCGTCAACCTCGACTTCGCCGACGCCATCTCCCGCCTCGGGGCCGACGTCGTGCGCGAGCGCTACGGGAACCTGTTCGAGATGTACGAGCGGATCACCGGCGAGAACCCGTACCAGGTCCCGATGCGCATCTACCCGGCATCGCACTACACGATGGGTGGGCTCTGGGTCGACTACGAGCTGATGACCACGATTCCCGGGCTCTACTGCGCGGGCGAGGCCAACTTCTCCGACCACGGAGCCAACCGCCTCGGCGCCTCAGCCCTGATGCAGGGTCTCGCCGACGGCTACTTCGTGCTGCCGTACACGCTTGGCAACTACCTCGCCCCGATGCTCAACAAGCCGATCCCGGACACCGACCACGACGCCTTCAAGGCCGCCGAGTCGGCGGCGCGTGATCGCTTCGCCCACTACCTTGCGATCGGCGGTCACAAGTCGCCCGACCACTTCCACCGCGAGCTGGGACGGATCATCTGGGACAACTGCGGGATGGAGCGCAACGAAGCGGGGCTGGAGAAGGCGTTGGCCGAGATTCCTGCGCTGTACGACGAGTTCCAGCGCGACCTGCGCGTCACCGGGCTCGACACGCAGGTCAACCAGACGCTGGAGAAGGCCGGCAGGGTCGACGACTTCTTCCAGCTCGGGATGCTGATGTGCCGCGACGCGCTGGAGCGTCGGGAGAGCTGCGGCGGCCACTTCCGCTCCGAGTACCAGACCGACGAGGGCGAGGCGCGCCGCGACGACGAGCACTTCGCCCACGTGGCGGCCTGGGAGTGGACCGGCGACCCGATGGCGGCCAAGCGCCACCAAGAGGAGCTGGTGTACGAGGCGGTCCACTTCCAGACCCGGAGTTACAAGTGACGGCGGTCGTGCGCGACGTCACGCTGAAGATCTGGCGCCAGGACGGGCCCGACGCGAAGGGTGGCTTCGAGACCCACCACGTCGATGAGATCACCGAGGAGGCGTCGTTCCTCGAGCTCCTCGACATCCTCAACGAGCGTCTGATCAGCGAGGGCAAGGAGGCGATCGTCTTCGACCACGACTGCCGCGAGGGCATCTGCGGGACGTGCTCGCTGATGATCAACGGCCAGGCCCACGGTCCGCAGCGGGGCACGGCGACGTGCCAGCTGCACATGCGCGTGTTCAGCGACGGGGCCGAGATCGTCGTCGAGCCGTGGCGGTCACGGGCGTTCCCGATCATCAAGGACTTGATGACCGACCGCTCGCCGTTCGACCGGATCATCGAGGCCGGCGGCTTCATCACCGCACCCACCGGCGGGGCGCCCGACGCCAACCTTATTCCGGTGCCCAAGCCGGTCGCCGACGCGGCGATGGACGCCGCGGAGTGCATCGGCTGCGGGGCGTGCGTGGCGGCGTGCCCGAACGGGGCCGCCCAGCTGTTCACCGCGGCGAAGATCAGCCACCTCAACCTGCTGCCGCAGGGTCAGGCCGAGCGCCTCGCCCGCACCGAGGCGATGGTCGAGACGATGGAGGAGTACTTCGGCTCGTGCACCAACTACGGCGAGTGCGAGGCGGCCTGCCCGAAGTCGATCTCGATCGACTTCATCGCCCTGATGAACGCCGACTACGCGAAGGCGAAGTTCCGCAACCGCAAGAAGCTGGCCCGCGTCTAGCCCAGCGGACTGCTCTCGAGCGGAGGGAACGTCCAGGTGCCGTCGATGATCTCCTGATGCGGGCGGTAGAGGCGGATCGTGTAGTTCCAGCCGTCCATGATCGGGATGCAGTTGGCTCGGCCATCCCCACAACCGCCGAAGTGGACCGTGATCGTGCCGTCGTCGTTGCGCCGGCCGGTGAGGCTGTTGACGCTGTAGACCCCTCGGTCGTTGGGCTCGCAGTAGCCCTCGGCGTTGTAGACCGAGACCGACGAGAAGGCGTCGACCGGAACATCGCCGACCGTGAGCCGGTGCTCGCCGACGGGCAATCCGGGGACGACCCGACGTACACGGCCTCGTGGGTCGGGAGCCCGCCCCAACCCCGCGGCGGTGCCGAGCAGGTGGCGGATCGGATCGACGACGTCCTTGGCGCCGAAGGCGACCTGGGTGCGGCCGGTCCAGCCCATCATCGCCAGCTCGAGCAGGTGGTCGCGGACCTTGGTGAGGCTGGCCTCGTCATAGTGCGGGGCTCGAACGGTCAGGCGGCCCGCACCGCGAGCTGGTCCTGCAGTCGGTTGACGCCGAGCACGTCAGCCGGGTCGGCTGGATCGGGATCACGGTCTGGCGATCGATCGGTTCGCACAGGCGGTCGAGTGTGTTGACGCCACCGGCCGCGGTCACGGTCGCGGCGTCGATTCGGTCGGGTCGACGCGGACGAAGGTCCCGGGGTTGACGGGAACCGTGGTCATCGGGACTGTCACGGCGCGGCGAGCGTCGGGAACGCCCAGGTGCCGTCGATGATCTCCCGATGCGGTCGGTACAGCCGAACGACGTAGTTCCAGCCGTCCATGATCGCCAGGCAGTTGGGCCGGTGGTCTGAACAGCCGCCGAAGTGGACGGTGACCGAGCCGTCGGTGTTGGGTACGGCGGTGATGCTGTTGATGCTGTTGGCGCCGTGCTCGACCGGTTCGAAGAACCCGGACGCGTTGTACACCGAGATCGACCAGAACGCGTCGACCGGCACGTCGCCGACCGTCAGCTCGTACTCGCCGACCGGGAGCTGCGGGTTGACGTTGACGTAGTAGGCCTCCCGCTCGGGGAGGCCGCCCCAGCCGGCGGCCGTGCCGATCAGGTGACGGACCGGGTCGACCTCGCCCTTGCGGCCGAAGGCGCGCTCGAACCCGGTCAGTCCCTTGGCCAACTCGAGCAGCGCCTGGCGGGTGGCGTCGAAGCTCGATTCGTCGTAGTCGAGCAGCACGAACGGTCGGCCCGACGCCGCCCGGAGGGCGAATCGATCCTGCAGTGCGTTCACCGTCGCCACGTCGCCCGCATCGTCGGGATCGACGAGCACGCGGGCGGCCACGGCGACGTACGCCGTGTCGAAGTCGGCGAAGGTCAGCTCGTAGTCGCCGGCGTCATGGAACACCTCGTTGATGTAGTGGTCCTCGTTGACCACCATCACCGACAAGTAGCGATCGCCGCGGTCTGGGACACTGAGCGTGGCACCCTCGCTGATGTCAACGACGACGGAGCTGTACAGCGTGTCGCGGTTGGTCCGGATCACGACCTGTTGATCGAGCGGAGGCGGCGCCCGGAAGTGGCGCCACACGTTGACGCCACCGGTCTGCTGCTGAATCCCCGCGAACATGCGGTCGGTCTCGGCCCGTGCGAAGTTGTCGACGTTGACGAGCACCGCTCCCATGCGAGCACCTTCCTTCGTTTCGAGCGGCGAGGGCTCTCTAGCCGCCTCTACGGGCGAGGACGTCGGCACCGTAGCCCCGGTCGGCAGGCACCGTCCTTCCCCTCAGCCGGGCGTGATGCGGGCGCCGGCACGCCGGGTCGCGGTGATCTCCTTGTCGTCGGCGTCGCGGCCCGACAGGGCGAGGCCGAGGAGCAGGTCGCCGGGGGCATCGGGGACGGCGAGCACGAGGCGACCGACCAGCGTGCAGCTGTCGGCGTCAATGTCGCCGCGGAAGCGCCATTGGCGCCGGCCGCCACGCCAGGTGCAGGTGGCGGCGACGACGGCGTCGACGATGGCGACGCGCAGGTCGTTGACGACGTGGACATCGAGGGCGATCTCGTCGCCCGGGGCGAGGACCGCCGGCAGCGGATCGGTGATCACGACGACCGGGCGGCAGGCATCGACCACGGCAGACCAGGCGAGCTTGGGGGCGCGCAGGTCGTCGAGGACCGACGCCGAGATCATCGGCGACGGGTCGGCGAGCCACGAGAAGCAGAACCCGCCGGTCGGTCGGTACTTCAGCCGGCGCAGGGTCTCGATGTGGTGGCGCAGGAGCATCGCCTGGTTGCGCTGCGTCGCCGTCCGCCAGGCTCCGAACGTCGGGTGCTCGGTCGGTGGCACCCGCTCGATCATGACGTCGACCTCGAGGCCGTGGTGGTCGCGCAGGTCATCCCAGTCGAGCACCGGCCAGCGGGAGGCGTCGACGAAGCCGTCGGCGGAGTCGGGCACCGACTGCGCGCCGAACTCGCTGACGAAGCGCACGAGCCGGGGCAGCAGCCGCGCCCGCTCGGCCAGCTCGTCGACCTCGCCGCGGTGCCACCCCAGCCACATGTGCGAGTCGGTGCCGTCGAGCTGGGGGAGGTGCGGTTCGACACCGCCGTGAGCGACGGTGGGTCGGGTCGGGTCGGCCTGCTCGAACGCCCGTTTCACCCACCGGTCGAGCACCGACTTGTTCCACGACGGCAGCTGCTGGGCGACGAAGCGCCGGAACCGGCGCGCCGGAGGGGCGACCTGGGGGGCCTCGGCGATCGGCTCGTCGTGGGCGCACCACTGGACGATCGATGGGTGGTGGCCGAGCGAGTCCACTGCCTCGCGCGCCTGGCGCACCGCCTCCTTGCGGATCTGACGGGCATAGCCCCACTGCAGGGGGAAGTCCTGGAGCACCAGCATGCCGAGCTCGTCGGTGGCCCGGTAGAGCTCGTGGCCAGCGATGTGCGCCTGCACCCGCACCACGTCGAGCCCGGCCTCGACGGCGAGCTCGATGTCGCGCCGCACCTCCGCCTGCGAGGCGTCGGCGAGCCCGGGCCGGGACGGCAGCAGGTTGGCTCCCTTGAGGAACATCCGCTCGCCGTTGATCGAGCAGACCCAGTCGTTCCACGCCACCTCGCGCAGGCCAGTCCGTCTCGATCGGCGGTCGCTGCGCTCGCCGTCGACGAACAGCTCGACGTCGATGTCCGTGAGTGGCTGGTCGCCGAGTGCGCGGGGCCACCACAGCCGGGGCCGGTCGAGGTCGACCGCCCACTCGATCTCGTTGACCCCGGCGGCGACGGGGTGCTCGGCTTCCCCGACGACGTTGCCGTCGGCCGAGGTCCGCACCCGCACCGTGCGGGCGGTGCCGCTGTCGAGACGGGCGTGGAGCCGGAGGTGGGCGCGGGTCTCGTCGGCGTCACGGCACAGCACCCGCAGCCGGTCGAGCTTGACCGGGCCGGTGTCGTACACGAGCACCGGGCGCCAGATGCCGCCGGGGTTCCAGTCCCGCTCGACGGCTTCGGAGTGCTGGAGCAGCCCGGTGATGTTGCGCCGGCCGGTCGTGCCCTGTTCCGGGTTGCACGTCACCTCGACCGCGAGGACGTGGTCGGCGCCGAGCCGCGAGAGCGCGGTGACGTCGAAGCTGTGGGGGAAGAAGTAGCCCTCGGGATCGCCGAGGTAGGCCCCGTCGAGCCACACGTCGGCCTGGTAGAAGATGCCGTCGAAGGTGATCCAGCGGCGGGACCCGGGTGCCGGTTCGGGGAGCTCGAATCGGCGGCGGTACAGCACCGGTCCGTCGCTCTTGGCGAACGTCGGGTTCGACTGCCAGTGGCCGGGAACGGTCAGCTCGGGCCACGAGCTGTCGTCGACGTCGAGCCCGATGCCATCGCGCCGCAGCTGGTCGTCGGCGAGCGTCGCCCTCCACGCGCCCGACAGGTCCACGGCGCCGCAGGCTACTGACGACAGGTCGGGAGGCCCGGGTGCGCCGGGCGGGACTGAGGACACCGCCGCCGGGGCCGGGTCTAGCCTTGTCTGCTTGGTGGTGGCGCGATGAGGGAGCGAGTCTTCGAGCGAGCGAATGGGCGTTACGGCGCCGACGGCTCACTGGTGCGCCAGGCGCCAGCGTCGGGTGCCCTGCTCCATCGTGGGGTGGTGCACCAGTGAGTGAGCGAGTCTTCGAGCGAGCGAATGGGTGTTACGGCGCCGACGGCTCACTGGTGCGCCAGGCGCCGGCGTCGGGTGACCTCCTCCATCGTGGGGTGGTGCACCAGTGAGTGAGCGAGTCTTCGAGCGAGCGAATGGGCGTTACGGCGCCGAAGGCTCACTGGTGCGCCAGGCGCCAGCGTCGGATGACCTCCTCCATCGTGGGGTGGTGCACCAGTGAGTGAGCGAGTCTTCGAGCGAACGAATGGGTGTTACGGCGCCGAAGGCTCACTGGTGCGCCAGGCGCCGGCGTCGGGTGACCTCCTCCATCGTGGGGTGGTGCACCAGTGAGCGACGACACGGGCCTGGGTTTCGGGTCGTCGTCGCGGCCCGACGACGAGCCGACGATCAACGAGGCCGGCACGGCCAGCTTCACCGTCGACGGCACCGACTCGTTCGCCGTCCCCGGTCCGGCCGACGGCCTCCCGCCCGACGACGCCGAGGAGAGAGCTGCGGCGTCGCTGGCCCGCCGGCGCTTGCTGATCACCCTCGGTGCCGCCGCCGCGTTGCTGGTTCTGGTGCTGGTGATCGCCAACGCCGGGCACTCCGACAGCGCCGGCGACGACCGGCTGCGTGGCACCGACAGCTCCGCCTACACGCTGCCGGGGTTGTTCGGCGACCGCGATGAGGTCACGACCACCGCGACCGGCACGCTGTTCGGCGACGTGATCGGCTCGAGTGAGTACAGCACGGACACGACCTACGTGTTCGACGAGCTCGTGCCCAGCACCGAGCCGTACGACTACACGCCCTACACGTACTCGACAGTACCGGTGGCGCCGTACCAGACCTACCGCCCCAGTCCGACGGTGGCCTCGCGGCGGATTCCGCCCGTGACAATGCGGACCACACCGCGGACCACACCGCGCACAACAGCGCGCACCACGACCACGACGTCGACCACCACCACGACGAGCACGACAACAACGACGTCGACAACGACTACGACGTCCACGACCGTGCCGGGACCCCCGCCCCCGGCGTTCCAATCGCCGAAAACCCCGCCGGGGGTCACATGCGGTCAAGACGTGAGAGTGTGGGCCGGAGCTAGGTCACTCCTGGCCGTAATTGGCGATGGTGCAGCCTTCCGGAGCATCGACGGCGGCGACACCTGGACACGTGTCGATGTGAAGGGTGTGACGGCGTACGCCGACGACCCGAACAACGTGAACGTCGCTTGGCTCGGCAGCAACGACGGTGTGTTTGACCTCGGTGGCCACCCTCTCCCAGGTTCACCGTCGAAGGTGTCCTCACTGAGCGCGGACACCACAAGCGGCACGGTCACGCTCTACGCCGTCGCGGGAGGAACGATCCAGCGCTCTGTCAACCGTGGCGTGTGGGCCGCGACACCGGCGACGCTTCCGGACGATCCCACGCTGAAGCTCGGTGAGATCAGTGCGACCGGGCCGGCGGACTTCCTGGTGGGCACGGATCACGGTGTGTGGCGAGGCAGCGACGGGCAAACCGCCTTGAGGCGATTGTCGGACGATCTCCAGGTCGTGGGCGCCCCATCCCGTGGTCTATCGATGAACGCCTGGTTGCTCAACGACCCCAACCATTTGCTCGTGACCACCGATCTAATGTCCTGGCCTACCGTGCCGTCCGACGGCGTTGCTCCAGGCGCATCTTCGTTAGCTCAGGTCCCTGTATTCGGCCTGGTGACAAGCGGCAAGTCATTCAACCTCGTGGCGTCTGCTACCGGCGGCGGGAACTTCACCTCCATGCCGGTCCAGCCTCCGTATTCCCCATCGGGTGTCGCCCACAGCGGCGGAGCCACGGTGGTGTGGGCCACGAACTGCGGCACCGACCCAAAGGCCGCGCCCATCATGCGGTTTGCGGACCCGGCATCCTGAACGGTGAACCCGAACCCGCACGCTGGCGGATCCAGCGGTAGGTTCGGTCCATGGCAGCACGCCCCGCAACGATCGGACAGCTCCGGGACGCCGGGTGGGAGTCCCGGCCGGTCAAGGAGGAGGTCCGGGCCAACGCCGTGGCCAAGATCGCCGCCGGCGAACCGCTCTTCGAGGGGGTGCTCGGGTACGAGCAGACCGTCCTGCCCCAGCTCGAGAACGCCCTCCTCGCCGGGCACGACATCATCTTCCTCGGCGAACGTGGCCAGGCGAAGACGCGCATGATCCGCTCGCTGACCGCGCTCCTCGATGAGTGGTTGCCGATCATCGCCGGCAGCGAGATCAACGACGACCCCTACCACCCGGTATCCCGGTACGCCCGCGACCTCGTCGCCGACCACGGGGAGGAGACCCCGATCACCTGGGTCCACCGCGACACCCGCTTCGGCGAGAAGCTGGCCACGCCGGACACGTCGATCGCCGACTTGATCGGCGAGGTCGACCCGATCAAGGTCGCCGAGGGCCGCTACCTGTCCGACGAGCTGACGCTGCACTATGGGCTCGTCCCCCGCACCAACCGGGGCATCTTCTCGATCAACGAGCTGCCTGACCTTGCCGAGCGGATCCAGGTCGGCCTGCTCAACGTGCTCGAGGAGCGCGACATCCAGGTGCGCGGCTACAAGATCCGCCTGCCCCTCGACATCCTGCTGGTGGCGTCGGCGAACCCTGAGGACTACACCAACCGCGGCCGCATCATCACCCCGCTGAAGGACCGCTTCGGCAGCCAGATCCGCACCCACTACCCGCTGGAGGTCTTGACCGAGCTCGACATCGTGCGCCAGGAGGCGAGGTCGCCGTCGGTGGGTGGGGTCGACGTGCGGATGCCCGACTACCTGGACGAGGTGATCACCACGATCAGCCACCTCGCCCGGGCGAGTACGCATGTCAACCAGCGCAGCGGCGTCAGCGTGCGCCTGTCGGTGACCAACCACGAGGTGGTCGCCGCCAACGCCCTTCGACGGGGGCTGCGGGCCGGCGAGCGGGTCGTGGTACCGCGGGTCGACGACCTCGACGCGCTGGCCGCCAGCTCGGGCGGCAAGATCGAGATCGAGTCGCTCGACGAGGGCCGCGAGGGAGCGATCTTCGACAACCTCGTCAAGGGCGCCGTGCTCACCGTGTTCAAGGAGAAGGTGGCGCCGG
The DNA here is from genome assembly GCA_963841465.1 of uncultured Acidimicrobiia bacterium. Taxonomy (GTDB): domain Bacteria; phylum Actinomycetota; class Acidimicrobiia; order Acidimicrobiales; family Ilumatobacteraceae; genus JALZMG01. Next base: position 136,179 of record CAWJCQ010000005.1, read on the forward strand.
AGCAGACCCGCGACGTCGTGTCCGCGTTCGAGGACGGGGTGGTCGCCCACACCGGCGAGGACGTGCCGTCCAGCGAGCTGGCGGCGCTGGTCGAGTCGGTGCCGGCGCTGCGTCCGCCGGTGGTCGCCCTCACGGCCGGCGACGAGTCGCCCGCCGCGGTGGCCGCGGCGGTGTCGTTCGTGCTCGAGGGCTTGCACCTGTCCAAGCGCTTGAACAAGGACACCTCCGGCACCAGCGCGACGTACCGCAGCCGCAGCTGACGGCACTGTCCTTCAGATGCGGCCCGATCGGGCCGGAATCGAAGGACAGTTCACGCTGCGCCGGTCTGGCGGAGGAAGGTGAGTGAGTCCCAGTAGTCGGTGCGTGATCGGATCAGCCCCTCGGCGATGTCGAACAGCATCACGCCGCGCACCTCGATCGGGTGAGCGCCACTGGTGGCCCTCATGACGTAGGCGACGGCGACGGCGGGGCCGTCGGCGACGACCTGCTGGACGTCGTAGTGCAGGCCGGGGAACTGGTCGAGGAAGGCCGGGAGGCGCCGGCGGTACTCGTCGCGACCCGCCGTGGCCGACCCGAGGGCGGAGGCGTGGTCGTTGACGAAACCGGCGGCGACGTGGGCGGCGATGGCGTCGGGCTCGCGACTGGCGAAGGCGGCGAGGTAGGAGCGGGCGACGTCGGCGGGCGCCGGGGTCATCCGGCCCGGCTGCGCTGCTTGCCCTGCTTGCCCCAGACCTGGCGAGCCTTGGCGTAGACCCCCTGGTCGTAGGAGAACTCGACCATGTTGCCGTCGGGGTCGCGCAGCATGCAGATGTAGCCGATCGGCGGCGGCATCTCGGTCGGCGGCATCGCCAGGCACCCGGCGGCCTCGGCGCGGGTGGCGATGGCGTCGATGTCGGTGTGGTGCGGCAGCTCGATGCCGAAGTGGGCGAAGGGCGCCAGCACGACCTTCGGCGAGCCGGCGAAGGGATCGGTGTCCGGGAAGAACTGGGCGAGCACGAGGATGAACGGCTGCTCCGCCGACTCGGGCTGGCCGAGCCACGCCCCGAAGCCGAACTCGTCCTGCCGCTTGTCGAGCAGCTCGAGCGGGGTGAACGCCTGGTACCAGGCGATCGACGCATCGATGTTGTTGACCCGCAGGGCGATGTGCGTCCAGCGCGGCGCCGCGGGACGATGCTCATACCTTGGTGAGTCGGTGGTCGTTGCGCTGGTCTCGCCCACGCCTCGACCCTAGCGCCGCCACGCGCGCCCGGTGCGCCGGATGGTCTGACCAACAGGCCAATCTGCATCGCGGTCCGTCCAGCACTCGGGGCTCACGGGTACAGTCGCCAGCGGTGGCCCCCCACGAGATCGCCTTCCAACCGATCCCACGCGCAACGTTGAGCGCGGCGATCCGCGACCGGCTCGCCGAGCGCATCGCCAGCGGCGAGCTCGAACCCGGGGCTCGGATGCCGTCGGAGCGAACGCTGTCGGAGCAGTTCGTCGTCGCCCGCACGTCGGTCCGCGAGGCGATGCAAGGGCTCCTGTCGCTCGGCCTGATTGAACGCCGTGGCAACCGCTCGTACGTCGCCGAGCAACTGCCCGACATCCGTCTCGGCGCCGAGCGCGGCGACGACCGCAAGACGTTCGTGCGTCAGCTGTTCGAGACCCGGCGGGTGCTCGAGCTGCCGATCATCCGCATCGCCGCGGAGCGGGCGAGCGCGGCTGAGCGGGTGGAGATCGCCGAGTTGGCGCGTGGCTTCAGCCCGGGCATGGCGCTCGATGCGTTCCGGGCCCAGGACCGCCGGTTCCACGCCGCGATCGCCCGCGCCGCCGGGAACCCGCTGCTCGTGGAGGTCTACGGCAAGGTGCTCGGTCAGCTGTTCCGTTCGGACGAGTTCGCCTCGCTGCTCACCGCCGATGCCAATCGGACCGAGGTGGCCAAGATCGTCGACCGCTCGGCGCGCCACCACGCGATGATCGCCCGCGCGATCGGGCGCGGTGACCCCGAGGCGGCCGTAGCGGCTGGCACCCGCCACCTCGACGCCGTCGAGCGGGGGATGATCGACCGCCTGGTGTGAACGCCGGCGAAACAGTGCCGACACATCGTGGTCTTATGGTCAGACCATGGACCGCCCGCCTGCGACGCCAGACCACTGCGTCTGGGGATTCCTGGATCCCGATCTCGTACCGGTGCTGACGGTCGACGATGGCACCGAGCTGACGATCGGGGCCGTCACCCACCACGCCGGCGATGCCCCCGACCTGCTGATGGACGATGGCGTCCGGGTGATCTCGGGACGCCGTTCCCGAAGCTGCGCGTGGACCGGGCGTGCACATCATGACTGGGCCGATCGCCGTCGAGGGCGCCTCGCCCGGCGACAGCCTGGTGGTCGAGATCCTGGAGATGGTTCGACTTCGACGCAGTGCCCGAATACCCCGTGCCTGGCTTCGTCACCGCACCGGATCCCGCGATCCGGTGCCCGTTCGGCCGCGATGTTGAGGTGGCGGTGCGCCCGCACCTCGGGGTGATGGGCGTGGTGCCCCGGGAGCCGGGCCGGCGCAGCAGCATCCCGCCGGGCGTGTTCGGTGGCAACGTCGACAATTGGCGCTTCGGGCCGGGTGCCGTCGTGCGCTACCCGGTGTTGGTCGAGGGCGCCCGGTTCTACATCGGCGACCCCCACTTCGCCCAGGGTGACGGCGAGATCTGCGGCACGGCGATCGAGGCGTCGCTCGACGTGCGGCTGCGCCTGTCGGTGGAGCGACGATCGCGTCGCCCGTGCTGGAGACGCCGACGCACTGGTTCACCCACGGCTTCGGCGAGGACCTCCGTGCCGCCATGCGTGGACATCGGCGTGACCCAGGTCGTCGACGCCACCCTCGGGTGTCATGCCGCGATTCCGAAGTCGCTGCTGTAAACAGGTTCGACGTCGTTCAGGTCAGCGGCCATTTCGGCCGAGGGTCCAGGCCGGCGGCGTCGAGCAGCCGGCGTTGTCGCTCGTGCGCGTCGGCGGTGAGCGACGCCCGGTCCACCGTGGTGCACGCCCCATCGCGCACCACGACTCGGCCGGATGCGACGACGTGGCGCACGTCGCGCCCGTCCGACGCCCAGACCAACTGGAGCACGGGGTCCGGTGAGCGGGTGACCCAGTTCGGGCCGGTGGTGTCGACGACGGCGACATCGGCTCGCTTGCCCGGCTCCAGCGACCCGATCTCGTGATCCATCCCGATCGCCCGGGCGCCGGCGATGGTCGCCAGCTCGAGCGCGGTGTGCGCCCCGAACGGCGCCCGCCCGGCGTCGAGGGCGATGCCCGCCGCCGCCGCCGCGGCACGCAGCACGTCGACCTGGTCGCCGGCGTTCTCGGCGTCGCAGCCGAGGGCCACCCGGCCGTCGTGGGCGATCAGCTCAGCGTGGCGGCCGGCCGCGGCGACGCCCTGGCCGAGCCGGAGGTAGGCCCACGGGCAGTATGCGACGGCGACGTCACGGTCGAGCACGACCTCGAGCTCGGAGTCGTCGAGGTGGACGGCGTGGGCGAGCAGGACGTGCGGCCCGAGCGCGCCGAGCCGGTCGAGGTGGACGGCCGGGCGCGCACCGGTGCGGGCGAGGTAGGACACCGCGTCGCCGGCGCCGGGGGAGAGGTGGAACGTGATGTTGGTCCGCCGATCACGGGCGAGCGTGCCCGCCGCGGTGACCAGCTCGTCGGACATCAGATCGTGGCCGACGAGCGTCACCCAGCCGTGGACCCGAGGGTGGCCGGCGGTGATGTCGAGCACGTGGCGCTGGCGGTCGAGGACCTCGTCGACGGAGCCGGCGAACGGGGCGTCGGCGACGTCCCACCCCCACGACCCGAGGGTGCCGCCGACGCCGACGGCGTCGTAGGCGGCGAGCACCCGACCGGGGTGGGCGACGGTGCCGGCTTCGACGGTGAAGGTGATCCCATTGCCGACCGCCTCCACGAGCGCGAGCGTCGCCGAGACCTCGTCGTCGTCGGCGGTGTGGGCGGCGTGGATCGGCACCGCCCATCGGAAGATCGCCTCCGACGCGTCGATGTCGTCGGGGATCGACGAGTGCACGAGGCGGTCGCCGGTGAGGTGCTGGTGGGCGTTGATCAGGCCGGGGAGCACGAGATGACCGGGCCCGCCGAGCGTCTCGCCGGCCCACCCGGCCAGCTCGCCACGCCGGCCGACGGCCACGATGCGGTCGCCGTCGACGAGCACCGCGCCGTCGGCGATCATGCGGCGCGCGGGGTCCATCGTGACGACGACGTCGCCCGCAACGAGCAGCACCGCAGGATGGTATGACAGACTGACCATCAGCCATCCCATGACCACCTTCATCGACAGCCCTCGCCTGACCGACTGCTGGCACGTCGTCGCCGAGAGCGCCGATCTCGATCGTGGCCCGGTTGCGGTGACCCTGCTGCGGCAGGACTACGTCGCGTGGAAGACGCCCGGCGGCTCGGTCGTCGCCGCCCTCGACCGCTGCCCACACCGTGAAGCCCCGTTGTCGCTCGGCCACGTCGAGGACGGGTGCCTGGTCTGCGCTTACCACGGCTGGACGTTCGGTGACCGCGGGCGCTGCGTCGAGGTGCCGTCGGCCGCACCGGGCGTGCCGATCCCGCCGAAGGCCCACCTGGCGGTCGTCGAGGTCGAGGAGCGCTACGGGCTGGTCTGGCTGTGCCCCGGCACGCCCGCCCAGAAGATCCCGGCGATGTGGTGGGACGACGATCCGGCGTACCGGCGGATCAACTCGGGCGTCGAGGTGTGGGCGACGTCGGCGATGCGGATGACCGACAACTTCCTCGACATCTCGCACTTCCCCTACGTCCACACCGGCACGTTCGGCATCGCCGCCAAGAAGCAGGTGCCGAAGTTCGAGATCGTCGCCCTCGACGAGGACTTCACCGGCTACGAGTACGAGGTCGACGTCGCCAACGAGCTCGGCAAGACGGCGTCGGGTCTGGAGGCGGCGGTGATCACACGGCGGATGACCACCGGGTTCGCGTTGCCGTTCACGGTGCGCAGCACGATCCACTACGACACCGGCCTCGACCACATCATCCTGCTGTGCTCGACGCCGATCGACGAAGCTCGCAGCTACTTCACGTTCGTGATCTGGCGCAACGACGACCACTCGGTGCCGGCCGAGGAGGTCATCGCCTTCGACCGGGCGATCGGCGCCGAGGACAAGCGGATGCTCGAGCGGGTGCCGGGCGTCCTGCCGGTTGACAACACCGGCACCGTGAGCGTGCAGGCCGACCGCGCCTCGGTCGAGTGGCGCCGCCGCCTCGCGGCGATGCTGGCCGACGGCTGACTGAGCGCACTTGAGGGGGGCGAGCGCCGCTGCGTAGCGGCGGCGGCGAGCTCGGAGGCGCAGGGGAGCAGGTTGCCTGCGACCCGGAGCCCGAGCGTTCAGATGAACGGGCTCCTCGTCCAGAGCTCGCCGGTGTCGTTGTGGTCGGCGGGGGCGGGGGTCCCGCTGAGCTCGAAGATCTCGATCTCCCCGGGGAAACCTGCCAGCCCGACGGCGCCGTGCGACGTGGCGGTCACCCCCTCAGGGAGTCGCTCCAGCCCCATCGCCGGGATCAGCACCTCGTAGTCGTGGGCGATGTCGCAGAGCCGGGCGGCCATGTTGACGGCCGAGCCGATGTAGTCGTCGCCCTCGAACAGCAGGGCGTACCCGCTGGCGATGCCGGCCCGCAGCGTCAGCGGCGCGCACACTTCGGTCGCCCGGCCCTCGAGGTCGAGGGTGAATGCGATCGCATCGGCCTGCTCGACCGCGACGACCATGCAGCCGTCGCCGAGCCACTTGGCGATGCGCACGCCCCGCTCCGAGGCCACCTCGCGCACGATCGTGCGGAACGCCGACAGCAGCCGCCCAGCGGCGTCGTCGCCGAACGCGGCGGTGTAGTTCGTGAACCCCGAGAGATCGAGGAACACGAACGTGCGAGGGATCCGCATCTCCCAAGGATAGGTCATCCCCGGCACTTTGTGCGTCGGTTCACATGCGGCAGACGACACACGGTGGTCAATGGGCGGCCAAGTGGGTCAGCGCCGCTGCGAAGCGGCGGCGGCGAGCTCGGAGGTGAGGGGAGCAGCTTGGCTGCGAGCCGAACCCGAGCGTGGACGGTACGGTGAGGCCATGTCGGCGCGGTTCACCTACTCCCGCTGGGACGGCACCCAGCAGGGCTTCGAGCTCGACGGCGACGCCCTGCTCGAGGAGCTCACCGACGAGCTGCTCTACCACGGCGACGTCAACGCGGCGCTGCGGCGGATGATGCACCAGGGCCTCCGGGACCGCAACGGCGAGCGCCTGCAGGGCGTGCGCGAGCTGCTGGATCGGCTGCGGCGGGAGCGCCAGGAGCGGCTCGACCGCTTCGACCTCGGCGGGGTCTACGACGAGATCGCCCGTGAGCTCGCCGACATCGTCGACGAGGAGCGTCACGCCATCGACAACGCCGTGCGCGAGGCCGAACGGCACGCCGAGCGCACCGGCGACCAGCGCAGGGCGGAGACGGCCAGGGAGACGGCGATGGACCGCAACATGCGCCTCGACTTCATGCCCGAGGACCTCGCCGGCAAGGTGCGCGAGCTGCAGCAGTACGACTTCGAGTCGCAGGAGGCGTCACGCCGCTTCGAGGAGCTGATGGACCGGCTCCGCCAGCAGCTGGCCAACCAGCTGTTCGACCAGATGAGCGGGGCGATGCAGCAGATGACGCCCGAGGATCTGGCGCGGATGAAGGACATGATGGCCGCGCTCAACGACATGCTCGAGCGCCGGGAGAACGGCGAGGACCCCCGGTTCGAGGAGTTCATGGAGCAGTACGGGGACTTCTTCCCGGAGAACCCGCAGTCGCTCGACGAGCTGCTCGAGCAGCTGGCCCAGAAGATGGCGGCGATGCAGGCGATGCTCAACTCGATGACACCCGAGCAGCGGGCCCAGCTGCAGGAGCTCGCCGATCAGCTGCTCGGCGACATGGACCTGCGCTGGCAGATGGAGCAGCTCGGCCAGCACCTGCGCGGCCTGTTCCCACAGCAGGGCTGGAACCAGTCCTACGACTTCACCGGCCAGGAGCCGTTGGGGATGGGTCAGGCGATGCAGACGATGCAGGAGCTCGGCGACCTCGACCAGCTGGAGAACCTGTTGCGCAACGCCTCCAACCCCGGCGCCCTCGCGGAGGCCGACATGGACCGCGTCCGTGACCTCCTCGGCGACGACGCCGCCCGCTCGCTCGAGCGGCTCGCCGAGCTGACCCGGATGCTCACCGAGGCCGGCCTGATCGAGCAGCGCGAGGGTCGCCTCGAGCTGACCCCGCGCGGCCTGCGGGCGATCGGGTCGAACGCGCTGCGCGACCTGTTCTCCAAGCTGACCAAGGACCAGGTCGGCCAGCACCAGGTGCACCGACTCGGCCACGGCCACGAGCGGACGTACGACACCAAGGCCTACGAGTACGGCGACCCGTTCCAGCTCGATCTCCAGCGCACGATCCGCAATGCCCTCAGCCGCCGCGGTCCTGGCGTCATCGGTACTCCTGTGCACTTGCAACCAGATGACTTCGAGGTCGAGCGCACGGAGCATCTCACCCGCTCGAGCACGGTGCTGATGCTCGACCTCTCTCTGTCGATGCCGATGCGCGACAACTTCCTGCCGGCGAAGAAGGTCGCGATGGCCCTGCACTCGCTGATCTCGACGCAGTTCCCGCGCGACTACCTCGGCCTCGTCGGCTTCAGCGAGACGGCGCGCATCCTCAAGGCCGAGCAGCTCCCCGAGGTCAGCTGGGACTTCGTGTACGGCACGAACATGCAGCACGGGTTCACGCTCGCCCGCCAGTTGCTGGCCCGCCAGTCGGGCACCAAGCAGATCATCATGATCACCGACGGCGAGCCGACCGCCCACGTCACGCCGAGCGGCGATGTCTTCTTCAACTACCCCCCGGTGACGGAGACTGTCGAGGCGACGCTGCGCGAAGTCCTGCGCTGCACACGCGAGGGCATCCGCATCAACACGTTCATGCTCGACGCCACGAGCTACCTGACGGCGTTCGTTGAGCGGCTCACCGAGATCAACCGTGGGCGGGCGTTCTTCACCACGCCCGAGACGCTCGGGGACTACGTGCTCGTCGACTTCATCGAGCACAAGCGCCAGCAGGCGCGCCGGCACCCGCGCGCAAGTTGACTGCGTTACCCGGGTTGCGCGCCGAGGGTCACGACGACACCGCGATCGCCGTAGGGCTGCTTGCGCCGGCGGAAGAGGTTGGCGACGCTGTTGAAGAACTTCGTCAGCTTGGCGAAGAACCCGTATTTCTCCTCGATCTGGCGTTTGATCGTCTCGTACTCGGCTCCCGTCACGAGCTTCGCCCTGCCCTCCTCCGGCGACGTGCCCGGCTTCACCTTGCCCCGGCCGTTGCTGGGCTGGACCAGGACGCGGTCCGAACGCGCCAGGCGCTTGGCCTTGCCCGACTCGGAGCTGGTCCAGAACCCGAACCTGCCCTCGCCGAGCGGCGTGCACCACACCGGTGTGGCGACCGGCGTGCCGTCGCGCTTGAACGTGGTGAGCGAGACGTACTTCTCTGTCGTTGGGTCCACGGCGACACCGTAGGTCAGGCAGTGACGATCTCGATCGATGCCCCGGCGGGGAGCCAGGCACGGACCGTACCAACGGCGTCGAGGACGTCGTCTGAGGCGCCGTCGACGGTGATGGCGAGGTCAACTGCACCCGAGGCCAGAGTCCGCGGCGCGTCGGACGACGTGAGGTCGACGCCGTCGGCATCGGCGAGTGCGGTGGCGACGCGCAGGGCCAGCGACACAGGGCCCTCGTAACGGATCCGGTAGCTCGTCACGCCGACAGCGTCGCGCGCGTCCGGTCAGACCGACGTGAGGTGGGCGAGTGCCGCTGCGAAGCGGCGGCGACGAGCCCGGAGGCGAGGCGAGCAGCTTGGCTGCGAGTCGAGCCCGAGGATCAGTCGGTGAGCGCGCTGAGGTCGAGCTGCGTCAGCCGATCGGGGTCGGTGAGGGCGTCGACGCCGACGATGCGGTCGCCGACGACGGTGAACGCGACCACCGCGACCGGACCACCCGGCGGGATGACGACGACGCCGGCGGCGCCGTTGACCAGCGCCGGTCGCACCCACGGCGCACCTGACGAGTACATCATCGCGTTGCCGGCGACGGCTGCCGGCCCACGCATCAGCACCGAAGTGTCCGGCCGCCCGCTGTCGGCGCGCAGGACGACGTCGGGGTCGAGCACGGCAACGAGGGCGTCGAAGTCGCCGTCGCGGGCGGCGGCGAAGAAGGCGTCGACGATGGCCCGTTGGCGGGCCTGGTCCGGCTGTGGCGCGCTCGCCGCGCCGCGCACCTTGCGCCGCCCGCGGCTGGCCAGCTGGCGGGCCGCGGCAGGGGACTTGTCGACGATCGCGGCGATCTCCTCGAACGGCACGCCGAACGAGTCGTGGAGCACGAAGGCCAAGCGCTCGGGTGGTGGCAGCGTCTGCACGACGGTGAGCAGTGCGAGGCCGACCGCATCGGCCAGCAACGCCTCGTGCTCGGGAGCGACGGCGTCGGGGCGGTCGATCACCGGATCCGGGACATGGACATCGAGCGGCTCCTCGCCGTGCGTGCGACGTGAGCGCAACACATTGAGGCACACCCGGGCGACGACGGTGGTCAGCCACCCGCCGAGGTTCTCGATCTCCGCCGGGTCTGATCGGCTCAGTCGCAGCCACGTTTCCTGGACGGCGTCGTCGGCGTCGGCGACGGAGCCGAGCATCCGGTAGGCGACGGCCCGCAGCCGAGCCCGGTGCTCCTCGAACAGGTCAGCGATCTCATCCATCTGTCACGTTCCTCCGTGCTGGGGTGTCAAGCAGTTGACCGATCCCAACGGCTCGATGTGACAGTGGGCCGACCAACGAAGGAGCTCCCCAATGGAAGCACGCATCCCTCACCCCGCGCTGCATGTCCCGGGTGCGATGGCTGCGCTCGCCGCGCTGAGCAAGTCCGCCCACACCGCCGGCCTCCCCGAGCGCACTCTCGAGATGGTCCACCTGCGGGCCAGCCAGATCAACGGCTGCTCGGTGTGCGTCGACATGCACAGCAAGGCCTTGAAGGGCGGCGGCGAGACCGACGAGCGGCTCTTCGCCGTCGCCGCCTGGCGCGACGCCCCCTACTACACCGGCGCCGAGCGCGCCGCGTTGGCCCTCACCGAGTGTGTGACCCGCATCGCCGACCGGCCCGACCCTGTGCCCGACGACGTCTGGGAGGAGGCCACCCGGCACTTCTCCGAGCCCGAGCTGAGCGCGCTGCTGGTGGCGATCGCCACGATCAACGTGTGGAACCGGCTCAACGTGTCGATCCGACAGGTCGCCGGCGCCCAGGCCGCCGCCTGAGTCTCACGACGTCAAGTCGTACACGGTTGCCCCGCCGATGGTGGTGGCGGTGAAGTTGACCTCGACCCACGAGGTGATCTCGGTGGCGGCCCCATTGCCGCCGCCGGGGCCGCCGCCACCGGCGATGAAGTAGTGGATCTGGCCGTTGGCGACGTACTGCTGGAAGACCTCGAGGGTCGGCCACGGATCGCTGCCGTTGAACCCGCCGATCGCCATCACCGGCTCCTCGCTCGCCAGCTGGTAGCCGGCGGCCTGGTTGGCGCCGATCGTGGCGGCGACCCACGTGTACTGGTCGGTGTCGGCCTGCAAGGCGGCGGTGAGCTCGGCGTTGGACTGGCTCGACTGGAGGATGCCGCCGACGCCGCCGGTTTGCGTCGGGCCGGCGCCGGTCGGCGCCTGGCCGGTGCCGATCTGGCCACCTGGCGGTCCGCCGAGCCGACCAGTGGCAGCTCCGCCGCCGGGTGCACCGCCGCCGGGCCCGCCGAAGCCGCCGGTCGTCTGCGGGCTGGCCGAGGGGATCGCACCGTTGTGCGTCGTCGCCGCGGTGGCGATCGAGGCGGCGGCCGGCGCGGCGAGCCCGCCGACGATCGCAGTCGCCAGGACGGCTGCCCGCAGGTTGCGATCGAGCGCCGGGGCGACGAGGACGCCGACCGCGCCGATCACGCCGGTGAAGATCACCAGGGGCTGGAGCCACGAGTTCCAGGTGGGGGAGCGCTGCAGCAGCTGCAGTGTCCACCAGCTCGTCAGAGCGATGGTCGCCGACATGGCGACGCGGGCGGCGAGGTCGTGGCGGCGGCGCCACAGCACGGCGCCGCCGATCCCGACGAGCGCACCGATCGCCGGCGCCAGGACGACGGTGTAGTAGGGGTGGATGATCCCCTCGCCGAGGCTGAACGTGGCGCCGGTGACGAGGAGCCAGCCGCCCCACAGAACCATCGCGGCCCGGGTGCGATCGGTGCGCACGGCGCGGGCCGACACGACCAGGCCGACGACGAGGAGCACGAGCGCGGGTGGCAGCAGCCACGAGGCCTGGCCGCCGAACTCGGAGTTGAACAGCCGGAGCCAGCCGGTGGCGCCCCATCGGCCGGTGTTGCCGCCGCCGCCGCCGACACTGCCGGTCTCGTCGCCGGTGAGGCGGCCGAAGCCGTTGTAGCCGAAGACCAGGCTGAGCACGCTGTTGTCTTGCGAGCCGCCGACGTAGGGCCTGGCCGACGCCGGCAGCAGCTCGACGATGGCGATCCACCAGCCAAATGAGGCGACGAAAGCGGCCGTGGCGATGGCGAGTTGGCCGAGTCGGCGCCGCAGGTGGGTCGGCGCGGCCACGAGGTAGACGAGACCGAAGGCCGGCAGCACGAGCGCGGCCTGCAGCATCTTGGTCAGGAAGCCCAACCCGACCAGGGCGAAGGCGGCGAACAACCAGCGACCGCGGGCCACCTCCAAGGCCCGCGTCATGCAGTAGGCGCCGACCACCAGGACGAGGGTGAGCATGGCGTCGGGGTTGTTGAATCGGAACATCAACGTGGCGACCGGGGTGAGGGTGAGCACGGCGCCTGCCAGCAGCCCGGCGCCGGCGCCGAACCACCGCTTCACCGTGAGGTAGAGCACGCCGACCGACGCCACGCCCATCAGGGCCTCGGGGACGAGGATGCTCCACGAGTTGAGCCCGAACAGGCGCACGGACAGGCCCATGACCCACAGCGCCGCCGGCGGCTTGTCGACGGTGATGAAGTTGGATGCGTCGCTGGAGCCGAAGAACAGCGCCTTCCAGCTCTGCGAGCCGGCCTGGGCAGCCGCCGAGTAGAACGAGTTGGCCCAGCCCGACGCCCCGAGCCCCCAGAGGTACAGCACCGTCGTGGCGGCGAGCAGCGCCAGCACCGCCGGTCGCACCCATGCGGGGTCGGCCCGCTCGCTCTGGATCGCCAGCGGTTGCGGTCGCAGCTCCGGCGGACCGACGGGGGGCGCGAGGAGGGTCATGGACCGCAGCTTCGGGCTCGTGCCTGTGGCCCTCCTCGGAGCTCACTGTGACCTCCATCCGAGTGTTTCGACCCGTCGGAGTGTTTGGGTCCGGGGAAATCGAGGTGTGGCACTCGGGTGGGCCCAAACACTCGGATGGGGCAGGGCCGGGGTTACGGTCTCGCTCGGTGAAGCCCCTCGCTGTCGGCGTGCTCCAGTTCTTCAGTTGGCCCGAGCGCCGCGTGCCGATCGAGCAGGTCTACGCACGGGCGCTGGATCGCATCGCGATTATGGACCGCACCGGCTACGACGCCGTCTGGCTCGCTGAACACCACTTCACCACGTACAGCGTGTGCCCGTCGGTCCACCTGATGGCGCTCGCCGCGGCCCAGCGAACGGAGCGCCTCCGCATCGGCACCGCGGTGTCGCTCGCCGCGCTGTACCACCCGCTGCGGCTGGCGGAGGAGCTCGCCCTCGTCGACATCCTGAGCGGCGGGCGGCTCAACTGGGGCGCCGGGCGAGGTTTCGAGCCGACCGAGTTCCGTGCCTTCGGGGTGCCAGCCGACGAGACCGGACCACGATTCCGGGAGGCGGTCGACGTCGTGCTCCAGGCCTGGACCGCGGAGCGGCTGACCTTCCATGGCAAGTTCTGGGACTTCGACGACATCGAGGTGCTCCCCAAGCCGCTGCAGCAGCCGCACCCGCCGACGTGGGTCGCCGCCACGTCGCCCGAGGCCCGAAGCTGGGCGGCGTCGGCCGGCCACCGCATCCTGATGGACCCGCACGCCTCGTTCGCCGAGATCGGCGCCAAGTACGACCAGTACGTCACCGACATGGCCGCCGGCGGGTTCGCCGTTCCCTCCGCCGCCGAGATCCCGATGGCCCGCCTGGTCGCCGTCGCGGCCACCGACGACGAGGCCGAAGAGGTGGCGCGGGCCGGGGCGGCGTGGACAGTCGGAGCGTACGCCCACGGCAAGGGCGCCGACAGCATCGGCTGGTCTGGCGACGACGTCGGCGCCCGGATCGAGAGCTACGTCCAGGACCGCATCATCTGGGGCTCGGCGCCACGAGTGCGCGAGGAGATCGCCCGGCTCCGCGACGAGATGCGCCTCGAGTACCTCATGATCGCCCCGCTCTCCCACGAGTCCTTCGTGCGCTTCACCGACGAGGTCCTACCAACCCTCTGAGTTGGGCGAGCGCCGTTGAGCATCAACGGTCCTGCCACGTGCAGACGCAGGCTTCGTTGCCCTCTGGATCGGCGAGCACCCAGAAGGCACGCGCGGCGGCGTCGGAGACGAGCGTGCCGCCGGCGGCGAGGGCGGCGGCGACCCGGTCCTCGGCGACGTCGTGGGCGACGGTGATGTCGACGTGGATGCGATTGCGCTGCCGGCGCGGGGCGTCCATCTGCTGGAACCAGATCACCGGACCGGTGCGCGCCGGGTCGACGAGGTTGATCGGCCCGTCCGGACGGTGACGCAGCTCGCGGTAGCCCGTGACGGCGGCCCAAAACGGACGCACCGCGTCGATGTCCATCGCGTCGATGGCGATCTCGTAGCCCTGGGCGACGGTGGGCTCGCTGCGGGCCCCGGCGCTGGCGGCCATCGCCGAGATCGTCGTGGCGAGCGCCACGTCGCGCTCGGTCGGCTCGGCGCCGACGGCGTGCGTCGTCGAGCGCGACATGCACCACGGCGGGGTAACGGATGTCGATGTCCGGGTGGTGGCCGGCGTCGTCGGCGGCCGCGGCGATCCCCGCGGCGAGCCGCCCGGCCGCGCCGAACGTGCCGCATCGGAACGTCGCCTCGATGCGGCCGAGCAGGTAGCGCCAGTCGGCGAGGTCGAGGCCGGCGATCTCCCGAGGGGTCAGGGTGGTGGGCATGCCGGCACGTTAGGGAGTGGCGGTCTGAGTACTCACGCGGCGCGCGATTGAGTACCTGGTACCGATCCCCCCGGCGTCGCGATCCGTCACGCTGGCGACCATGGCCACCACGACGCTCGACCGCTGCGCCCGGCGATCACCCGGCCTGCACCACGACACCGTCGACCGCGACCGTGACGAGCGGGATCTGCGACGCCGGTTCAAGAACGGCGAACCCGACGCCGTGCGCGAGCTGTACGCCCGCTACTCGCGGCCGCTGTACGCCCTCAGCCGGACCCACCTCGCCGACCGCGAGCACGCCCGGGAGGCCGTGCAGCAGACGTTCCTCCAGGCCTGGCGTGCCGCCGCCTCGTTCGACACCGAGCGGCCGCTCGCGCCGTGGCTGTTCCAGATCTGCCGCCACGTCTGCATCGACCGCTACCGCCGGGAGAAGCAACCGCCCGACCGCCTCGATGACCACGAGCTGGACCCTGCCCTGGCGATCCCTGGCCCGTCGATCGAGCAGAGCTGGGTCGTCTGGGAGGTGCGCCGGGCGATCGACGGGCTCCCCGTCGAGAGCCAGGAGATCATCCGCTTGATGCACCTCGAGGGCTGGACCGTCGAGCAGGTGGCCCGCCGCCTGGCGCTGCCGGTCGGCACCGTCAAGTCCCGCTCGTTCCGCGCCCACAAACGCCTCGTGGCCGCCCTCGGCCACCTCTGCGAGGACCGTCCTTCAGAAGCGGCCTGATCCTCTGTTGAGGGCCGCGTTCAAAGGACAGAACGAGGATCAGCGCGCTGCCGGCCGGACCAGCTGGCCGGGGCGCGCAGCCACCGCCGCCGGGAGGAGCTCGCCGTCGGTGATCACCGGCGTGCCGTTGACGAGGAGGTGGCGCATTCCATCGGGCTGGTCGGCGGTCAGCCGCTCGGCACCGGCCGGGAAGTCGTTGACCCGGCGCAGAGGTCCTGGAGCGACGGTGTCGGGATCGAAGACGACGACGTCGGCGGCCCCGCCCTCGCGCAGCACGCCGCGCCCGGCGAAGCCGAACAGCTCGGCCTGCACCTGGGTCAGCTTGTGCACCGCCTCCTCGATGCTGAGCACCCCCTTGTCGCGCACCCAGTTGGCGAGGAGGTCGGTGGCCAGCGGCGCGTCGCACAGCTGGCTGACGTGGGCGCCGGCGTCGGACAGGCCGAGCGTGCAGCCGTCCTCCTGCAACAGCGTGCGCACGCCGTCCTCGTCGTCGTTGGCGAGCACCGCCCGCACCCGGATGTCCTTCAGCGAGGGCTCGGCGAGGGCAACGTCGAGCAGGGCGTCGAACGGATCGCGGTCACCGGCGATCGACAGCAGCCGCCGCCCGATCAGCTCCGGGTGGGCCGTCGACATCATCACCTCGTAGGTCTCCCAGCGAGGGGCGATGCCGCCCTGTGGGCCTGACGCCCACGAATCGCGCACCCGTTGGCGCCAGGCCGGATCGGCGTAGGCGCGCGCCCGGTCCTCGAGCGACCCGGCCATCAGCTCGGCGAAGACCGGGTTCGTGTTCAACGTGAACGGCTCGATCATGTTCATCGAGAACGTCAGCGGGCGGGGCGACACTTGGGGGTAGACGGCGGCGCCCTTCGCCATTCCCTCGCGGTGCAGGGCGAGCGCCTTCAGGTGGGCGCCTGTCGACGTGGTCAGCAGGGCCGTCCACGTGATGGGAATCCCGAGGTCGCGCTGCAGGTCGTAGATCTGGTCGAAGTGAAGCTCGTCGTTGACGCCGTTGATCCCGATCACCCCGAGGCCCGAATCGGCTTGGGCCCGGAACAGGGCGTCCAGCTCGGCCCGGTCGGACCAGCGGCTGGGGATCGGCTGGCCGTCCGCGCCGAGGTGGGTGATGGCGAAGCTGGTGGCGAAGCCGGCGGCGCCCGCCTCCATCGCCTCGCCCACGATCGCCGCCATCTGCGCCACCTCATCGGGCGTCGCCGTGCGGCTCGACGCCTCGTCGCCCATCACGAAGATGCGCAGCGGCGTGTGGCCGATGTACGAAGCGAAGTTGAGGACGGTCCCCCGCCGCTCGATCGACCTGAGGTACTCGGGGAACGTGGTGAAGTCCCACGGGATGCCGGCGGCGAGGGACTCAGGGTCCATGTCCTCGACCTTCTCCAGCGTGCGGGCGATCAGCGTGCGCCGGTTCGGCATCGTCGGGGCGATCGAGAAGCCGCAGTTGCCGGCCACCACGGTCGTCACACCGTGGAAGCACGACGGTGTCAGGGCCGGGTCCCAGAACACCTGGGCGTCGTAGTGCGTGTGGATGTCGATGAACCCGGGCGCGACGACGCAGCCAGTGGCGTCGATCGACCGGTCGGCGCTGGTGCCCACCGTGCCGACGCCGACGATGCGGCCGTCGGCGATCGCCAGGTCCCCGGGCGTTCCGGGTGCACCCGTCCCGTCAACGATCGTTCCCCCGCGCACCACGGTCACGTCAGCCACGTCAGCCATCGTCGGCCTCCTCTCAGCCCGGTCCGTCGCGCTCATTCTGTCCACAACCGCACCGACGCTCGCCCATCCGGCGAACACTTGGATGGGCGGCGGGAACAACTCGTCGGCGGGTACGGTTCGCATCGGGCGATGAGTGAGTCACGGGGTCTCGTCCGCACCGCACCAGCACACCGGCGCATCAGAGCCTTCCTCGGCGGAGAGGTGGTGGTCGACACCGTCGATGCGCTGTACGTGTGGGAGGGCCCGCACTACCCGCAGTGGTACCTCCCCATCGCCGACGTGACCGATGGCGCGTTCGTCCCGACCGGTACCGAGACCCGCTCGCCGAGCCGCGGCATGGCAACCCACTACACGATCAAGGCCGGCGGCAAGGAGGCCGTCGACGAGCGCGTGGCGTTACGCCGACAGCCCGATCGACGAGCTGCGCGACCGCGTCCGCATCGACTGGGCGGCGATGGACGCCTGGTTCGAGGAGGACGAGGAAGTCTTCATCCACCCGCGCGACCCGCAGACCCGGATCGCCATCCTGCCCAGCTCCCGGCACGTCGTCGTCACCGTCGACGGGACCGTGGTCGCCGACTCGACGCGTCCGACGTTCCTCCACGAGACCGGCCTGCCGATGCGCACCTACCTCCCCAAGACGGACGTGCGCATGGACCTCCTCACGCCGACGGAGACCACGACGGGCTGCCCCTACAAGGGGTTCGCCGAGTACTGGACGCTGCGGCTGTCCGACGAGCACCCCGACATCGCCTGGAGCTACCGCACGCCATTGCGAGAGTCGCTGTCGATCGCCGGTCTCGTGGCGTTCTACGACCAGCGGGTTGAGGTGACCATCGACGGCGTCGCCCAGCCTCGTCCGGCGCGCTGACGCCAGCAGCGCTCGCGGCACTTCGGCCGCCGACGAAAACCTCCTGCTCCCGGACGATCCGCCCTTGCGCGAACGTGATGTGGTATGCGACAATCACACCGATGTAATTACGGCGGTGTATCGCCGTCCACAACACGGCTCGTGGGACCGCACGGCAGGGGGGTCCTCCACATGTACGAAGCATTCCAATCCGCCACCGACCCCGGCGATCACAGTTGGCAGGAGGACGCCAACTGCCTTGGCGTCGACCCCGATCTGTTCTTCCCCGAACGGGGAGCGTCGACCCGCGAGGCCAAGGAGGTCTGCCGCGGCTGCGTCGTGCGCGAGGAGTGCCTCGAGTTCGCGCTGCAGAACGGTGAGAAGTTCGGCATCTGGGGCGGGCTCTCCGAGCGAGAGCGGCGGCGCATCCGCCGCCAACGGGCCCAAGCCGCCCGCAGCGTCCTCGGCGCCTGACACAGGCGGAGCTCGGCCGACAGAGTGCCGTGTCAGGCAGCCTGTGCCTGACAAAGATTGTCATTACCCGGCCACTCGGCTGTCGTTTCCACGATGAACGTGTCGCTCCCCGACGAGCTGCGCTCCTTCGTCGACCAGCAGGTGGACAGCGGCCACTACGGATCAACGAGCGGCTACATCCGCCGCGGTCAGGACCGCCAACAACTTCGCACCATCCTGCTCGACGGCGCCAGCTCCGAAACCGGACCCGTCGCCGACGCCGACTACTTCGCAGCGCTCCGCCGCAACCTCAACTCGACGCGCTGACGATGGCCAAACCAGTTCGGCTGCGCCGCCTCGCAGCCGACGACATTGAGAGCGCCGTCGCCCATCTCCTGGCGGAGGCCGGCCCCGATGTCGCCACCAGAATCATCAACGCCGCCGAAGCCGCGCTCGAACACATCGGCCGACACCCACACCACGGCACCCCGCGCTTCTCCTACGAGCTCGACATCCCGGGCCTGCGGGCCTGGCCCCCCAGACGGTGCCCCTACCTCGCCGCCTACGTCCAGCGGTCCGACGTCATCGACGTCTGGCGCATCCGCCACACCCGTCGCGACATCCCAGTCACCCTCGCCGAAGACGACGATCAATGACCAAGCCCGGCACGTCACCGAACGCTGCGGGAGGACTCACGGGATGGCTCGAGCACCAGCGGCCACCTCGCGGTCTGCCTCCGATGTGCCCGAATGGCCGCGTCCTCGAGAGCCGCGTATCAGCCCCGAGGGTGATGTGCCACGGCGCCCTCGCGCTCATCCACTCAGCACAGCTCGGGCCCGCGCGAGCGGCCGTTGTGCTGCGTCACCAGCTCGGTCGGCGCGCACGCCGCCCAGCCGTCGGCGATTGCCGCCCGGAGCACGCCCATGGCGACCCTCGGCACCTCGATCAGCACCGCGGGGTAGCCGTCGAAGTGGGGGATCGTGAACACGCCGCGGTGACCGGCGCCCAAGACCACCTCCTTCTCACCGAGGTCGTCGACGCGAATCGCCACGATCGGCCCAGCAGGCACCGGTTCGTCGCCGAAGCGACGAAGATCCGCCTTGCTGAACGGCCGTTCCCAGGCGAACGTCTTGCCCCGGATCGACCACGCCCGTCCTCTCCGCTCGTCGACTTCGACGACCTCGGGGAGCTCGAGGGCGATGCGGGCGACGTCGTCGAGCGTTGCCATCCCTCGACGCTACGGCGACCGACGATGGGTGGTCATTCGCACACGACGACGACGACGTCGTCGTCGCCGCGCCACGGCGCACGATGATGACGACGGCTTCGGGATCACGGCCCCGGTCGTCACGCTCGGGACCAGAGGTGGGCGGCGATCTCGGCCCACAGGTCGCGGAACGCGAGCGTGCCGCGGGCGGCGGGAGCGAAGGTGGCCAAGGGCGCCCGCTCGACCCCCATCCGCTCGACGGTGGCCGCCTCGGGCACCTGCGTGGCGAGCAGGCGGGGCCACGCCGCGGCGAGCTCGGCGGCGACCACACGGTGGACGGTGCGCCGGCGGTCGAGCATCGACACGAATGGGAGCACGAGCGGTGGGTCGTCGAGGCGGCCGAGGAAGCGGTCGAGCTGCTCGAGCGTCCGCGCCGCGAGCGTCGCCGGGATCGTCGGTACCAGCAGGGCGTCGGCGGCGGCGAACACCCCCTCGCTCGTGAGCGTGATGCCCGGCGGGCAGTCGAGCAGGGCGACGTCGTAGTCGGCGGCGACCGGCGCGAGCAGCGTGGCCAGCCGGTCGGGTCGGGCGCCGTCGAGGTGGAGGTCGAGGTGGCGCAGCGAGAAGTCCGCCGGCAGCAGGTCGACGCCGTCCACGTCGGCGGCGCGGATGTGCTCGGTGAGGGCGCCGCGCTTGGACACCAGCCGCCGGGCGCCGCCGCGCAGGCGTGGCCTGACGCGCACGAAGAACGTGGCCGCGGCCTGCGGGTCGAGGTCCCACAGCAGGACCCGGGCGCCGGCGCGCCCCGCCTCGGCGGCCAGGTTCACGGCGGCGGTGGTCTTGCCGACGCCGCCCTTGATGCTGTAGGTGGCGAGGACCTTCACGAGCCGGCGCGGTCGAGCATGTCGCGAAGCGCATGGCGGGTCGGGCGGCTGTCGAACTCGGCGAAGCGCTCGGCGAAGGCGTCGCGCGCCGCCCGCCGTCGTCGTTCGAGCTGCTCGATGAGCTGGCCGACGGCGAGGTACGTCGCGTGGTCCGTACTCGCCGGGAGCTCATCGGTGACGCGACGCAGGCTCGCCGTCTGGACCGCGGCGTCCTGATGCTCACCGAGCACGTCTTGCAGCCGCTTGAGCCGCTTGACGAACGCTTTGCGGCCGTCGGCGGGGAGCACGCCGGCGAAGCACTCGAGGAGGTAGCGCAACTGCTTGGCGTCCTTGCGCACCTGGTGGACGTGTTCGGCCGGCGTGGCCGGCGTGATCACGCGGCCGTGCTTCACCATCCGCCGGTGAGCCTTCTCGATCCGCCAGCGGACGACCTCGACGATCGGATCCGTTGCCCGTGGCCCGGCCCCGCCGAGCGGGGCGGCGATGGTCGCCGTCCACCGTTCGAGCAGGGCCCGGGTGTCGGCCGACCGCAAGCGGGTTCCCATCTCCTCGTGGGCGGCGTCGCGGTCGGCCACCAGCTGTGCCCGCACCGGCGCCAGCGCGGCGACCTCCTCGGGGCCGAGGGCGTCGGTGATGTGGTCCCACTCGATCACCTGGACGTCGAGGTCACGTGAGGGTCCGGTCAGCGTCCCGAGCGAGCGCAGCGCCGGTTCGGCCCACCCCAGCACACCGGGCGGCAGCACCGTGCGCCCATGGCGCAGCACGGACCGGCTGCGGCGCACGGCGACCCGCAGGTCGTGGAGGAACTCGGGGTCGATGTCCTCGATCGTCCCCGGGAGGTTGACGGCGATCGCTTCGGCGAGGTTGGCGAGCACCAGCCGATATCCCTCGACGGCGGGGAGCTTGGGGTCGAGCACGACGCCGGGCGGGACGTCGCGCCCGCCGAGCTCGACACCGGCGATGGCCAGCGCCGCAGCGACGGCATCGTCGGGCACCTGCGCGGCGACGTGCGGGGCCACCACGTCGAGCGCGTCGGCGGCCTGTCGCTCGTAGCCAGTCAGCTCGTCGACCTCAACGAGCCAGCCATCGATCGCGGCGTCGCCTGCGGTGATCCGGTCGTGGACGTCCACCGCGGCGACGACCTTGCCCTCGCGGTTGCGCCGCTGCGCCCGGCGCACGGTCGAGGCGATGGTCGCCTGGCTCAGCAGGGCGCGCACGTCGGTGACCGCGAGCAGGCGCTCGCGCAGCGGTCCCGGCGGGAGGTCGGCGGCGACGTGCGGCGCCGCCTCGACCGGCGTGCTGGCGACGCTCGACCGGGGCCCGCGCAGGATCAGCGTCCGTCCGCAGCAGTCGAGGCGGAGACCCTCGGCGTGCAGCCGGCCGTCGAACGTGTCGAGCACGGTGGTTGCCACCAGCACCGGATCGGCGACATCGAAGCCGGCGGCGGCGAGGTCGCCGAGCAGCCTGTCGGGCGTGTCGTCTGCGCCTCGGCAGGTCACAGCGGTGGGCATGGAGGCTCGACACCGTATCGCTTGGCCGCATACTGGGCGGCGTGGCCATCGAGATCGAGCGCAAGTTCCTGGTCCATGAGCCGCCACCGGCCGATGTGCTCGGCGACGGCGTGCGCTACCGCCAGGGCTACCTGGCGGGGGAGGGCGATGTCGACGCCCGGATCCGCATCGGGTCCACCGCGGCGTGGCTCACGGTGAAAGCCGGGCGCGGCCTTGCTCGCACCGAGGTCGAATTGCCGATCGACGTCGCCGACGCCGAGTCGCTCTGGCCGCACACCGAAGGGCGTCGGCTCGAGAAGGTCCGCTACCGCGTGCCCGTCGACGGTGGCGTCGCCGAGGTCGACCGCTACGCCGGTGAGCTCGACGGGTTGTGGACCGTGGAGGTCGAGTTCGCCAACGGCGCCGACGCCGGTGCGTTCGTGCCACCGTCGTGGTTCGGCCAGGAGGTCACGAACGAGCCCGGTTGGAGCAACAGCGCGCTCGCCCGTCGCGGTCGGCCGGCGGCGGCCTGAGGGCGCGCTGTCCGGCACCTGAGGGTTTGCTGCGAATCGGCCCCCTGACCTTCCGCCCGAGGCACCCGATCGTTACGCTGGTTGCATGCCTTCAGGTCCCGAATGGATCATCGTCCTCGTCGTCGTGCTGGTGATCTTCGGCGGCTCGCAACTGCCCAAGCTCGCCAAGAACCTCGGCAAGGCGCAGAAGGAGTTCAAGGACGGGCTGGCCGAAGGTCAGGCCGAGAAGCCGGCCGAGAAGCCCGAGCGTGACCTCGAAGCCGAGCTCGCCGCCGCCCGTGCCGAGGCTGCCGAGCTGAGGGCCCAGGCCGCCCGCACTTCGACGCCGCCGCCCACCACGCCCACGCCGACGACACCGTCGACGCCCGCGAGCGAGCCGCAAACCGACTGACCCGTGCGCTGACACACGGTCTGTGTCACCGCATGCGTCCCTGGGGACGCCTGCGGTGACACAAACAGGTCAGCCTGCGGGGTGGTGGCAGCGCCGACCTACTGGGGCAGCGACTGCCACAGTCCCATCAGGTTTCCCTCGCTGTCCTTGAAGTAGCCGGCGATGCCCATCGACCCGACCGGCATCGGCTCGCCCACGGTGCTCCCACCGTGGGC
This sequence comes from uncultured Acidimicrobiia bacterium, assembly GCA_963841465.1. Classification (GTDB taxonomy): domain Bacteria; phylum Actinomycetota; class Acidimicrobiia; order Acidimicrobiales; family Ilumatobacteraceae; genus JALZMG01. The sequence continues at coordinate 158,844 of CAWJCQ010000005.1, forward strand.
GGCGATCGCCTTGACCGCGTCGTCCATGCTGTCGACCTCGATCGTGATGACCGGCCCGTCGATCTCTCCCTCGCGCTCCATCATGCCGCCGCCGATGTAGCCGGGCTCGGCGGGCATGCCCTGGTCTGTCGTCGGTCCCGACTGCACGAAGTTGTACCGGAACTCGGGCATCGGCTGGATGTTCCAGCCGAACACGTCGCTGTAGAAGCTGCGCGCCCGGTCGGCGTCGTCGTAGGGAACCTCGAAGTGCACCACTTTGCCGGTCATCTGGGCGATGCTAGACCGCTCCTGCGATCTGAGTGTTTCGGCGCAGGTCAGACCTCGAGGCGGCGGCGCTTGAGGATGCGGCGCCGCTCGCGCTCGCTGCAGCCGCCCCACACGCCGTGGTCGATGCGGTGCTCGAGGGCGTACTCGAGACAGGGACCCGTGACAGGGCATGTGGCGCAGATCTTGCGCGCCTTGTCGACGCCGACGCCGTCACTGGGGAAGAACACGGCGGGTGGGTAGAGGCGGCAGTTGCCGTCGGCCATCCACGCCGTCGCCGCGTCCTCCGTATGCAGCGGAAGGCCGATCGGTTCCATGTTCATCGCTGGTGCTCCCTGTCGTGACCGTCGCCGGCCCAACGTCGAAGGGGTGACGCCACAAAGACGTCCGCCGTTGCCCAACGGTTCCCGTCCTGGGTAAGAGGCAGTCAAGATCCGCCCGGACAACGTCCTGACGTCATGCGATTGTAACAATCTCCCGGTGGCTGTGCACGGTCGCCGGTAGTCTCGCTGCCGATGAGTGAGCGAGTCTTCGAGCGAGCGAATCAGCGTTACGGCGCCGAAGGCTCACTGGTGCGCCAGGCAAGAACCGTGGACGACCTCCTCCACGGTCGGATGGTGCACCAGTGACCGACATGGCCGCCGACCAGCCACCCCGCGCCCACGCTCGGATCGTCTACCTGGGCCCGGTGTCGCCGCACTGGGAGGTCTACGGCGACTGGGGCGACCGCACCGTGCTCGACGAGTTCCGGGCGCGGGTGCTCGCCCGGCTCGTGCTGCTGCCGCGGGACGACCCGCAGTTCCGCCGCAACCGCGAGCGGGTCGCCCGTGACGCCGAGCGGGAGGCGATCACGATCGAGTGGGACCTCGGCCGCCCCGACGACGACATGTGATTGGCGCCATCTGAGCCGCGCCAGAGGCTGATCTCCGCGCCCTCCCGGTGGATGGGCCATCATGGGGTTCAGTGGATGACCGGTTCATCAACCGTGAGCTGAGCTGGCTGGCGTTCAACGACCGCGTGCTGCAGCTGGCGAGCGAGCAGGGTATCCCGCTGCTCGAGCGAGCGAAGTTCTGTGCCATCACGACCTCCAACCTCGACGAGTTCTTCCAGGTCCGGGTCGCCGCGCTCAAGGACCAGGTGGCCGCCGGCGTCACCGAGCCGACCGCTGACGGGCGCAACGCCGCCCAGCAGCTCGCCGAGATCAGGGACCGCGCCCATGACCTCGTCGGCCACCAGGAGTCGGTCTACCTCGACGAGCTGGTGCCGGAGCTGGCCGCGGCCGGCGTCGCGATCGTCGGGTGGGACGACCTCGACGCCGTCGACCGCAAGCGCATGACCGAGGTCTACGAGCAGCGCATCTTCCCGGTGCTGACGCCGCTCGCCGTTGACCCGAGCCACCCGTTCCCGTACATCTCCGAGCTCGCGCTCAGCGTCGGGGCGATGGTCGCCGACCCTGATCCCGACCGCGGCGACCGCCGCTTCGCCCGGGTCAAGGTGCCGACGGTCTTCCGGCGACTCTTCGAGGTCGACGAGTCGCGGTTCATCCCGGCCGAGGAGCTGATCATCGCCCATCTCCCCACGCTGTTCGTGGGGATGGTGCTCGAGGAGGTGGCGACGTTCCGCGTCACCCGTAACGCCGACCTCACGCTCGAGGAGGAGGAGGCCGAGGACCTGCTCGAGGCGCTGGAGATGGAGCTGCGCCGGCGTCGCTTCAACAAGCCGGTGCGTCTCGAGGTGTCCGAGCAGATGAGCGACGGGATGCTCGACCTGCTGTCGCGGGAGCTGGAGATCGTGCCAGACGACGTCTACCGCTGCCGCGCCCCGATCGACCTCGGGTTCCTGTGGCAGCTGCACGGCCTCGAGCGTCCCGACCTCAAGGACCGCCCATGGCCGCCGGTGACGGCGGGGCGCATCGCCGTCGCCGAAGAGGCCGACCGGCCCCTCTTTTCGGTGATGCGGGACCGGGCGATCTTCGTCCACCACCCGTACGAGAGCTTCACGAGCAGCACCGAGGCCTTCATCGAGCAGGCTGCCGACGATCCCCGCGTGCAGAGCATCAAGATGACCCTCTACCGGGCCGGCGGCGACAGCCCGATCATCCGGGCGCTGATCCGGGCCGCCGAGCGCGGCGTGCAGGTCGCCGTGCTGGTCGAGCTGAAGGCGCGCTTCGACGAAGCGACCAACGTGAACTGGGCCAAGCAGCTGGAGCGCGCCGGGGTCCACGTGGTGTACGGGATGGTCGGGCTGAAGACGCATTCCAAGTGCGTCCTCGTCGTCCGCGACGACGGCGACCAGCTGCGGCGCTACTGCCACCTCGGGACCGGCAACTACAACACCAACACGGCGCGCCTCTACGAAGACCTCGGCATCCTCACCTGCGACCCCGACATCGGCGCCGACGTCACCAAGCTGTTCAACCACCTGACCGGATACACCCGCGGCGACCAGTACCACACGATCCTGGTCGCGCCCCGCGAGATGGGGCCGCGGTTGCGGGCGCTGATCGAGGGAGAGGCGCGGCTCGGGCCGGAGGGGCGGATCACGCTCAAGTGCAACTCGATCGGCGACGGCCGGGTGATCGAGGCTCTCTACGACGCCAGCCGTGCCGGTGTGCGGATCGACATGGTCGTGAGGGGCATCTCCTGCCTGCGCGCCGGCGTCGAGGGGCTGTCTGAGAACATCCACGTGCGCAGCATCCTCGGGCGCTACCTCGAGCACAGCCGGATCTACCGGTTCGGGCACGGAGACGTGGACGACCAGCCGCTGTACCTGATCGGCTCGGCCGATCTGATGCCACGCAACCTCCACCGACGGGTCGAGGTGCTGGTCCCGATCGAGCACCCGAGGCACCGCGACTGGCTCGACCAGGTGCTCGCCTTCCAGCTCGCCGACGACATCGTCCGCTGGGAGCTGCAACCGGACGACACGTGGGCGCGCTGTGGCCCACACGACGCCTTCGAGCCCCACGCCCAAGAGCGCCTGTACCGCTGGGTGGTCGAGCGCCAGGCCCGCCCCCGCGCTGAGCGGGGGACGTTCCTCTTCACCGTCCGGTCGGCATCCGTTCACCGGTCGTTCATCGTGCTCCGGCCACGTTGTCACCTTCGATTCCTACTGTCCGCGGCGGAGCCCAGCGCTCCCACGCCCCCCCGGCGTGCACAAGGGCACATCTGAATGGAGTTCTCCAGCGTGATCACCTCCCCCGTCCGGCGCACAGCGTTGGCCGCTCTCGCGGTCGCCACCCTCGTTCTCGCCGCCTGCGGTGACGACGACGACAGCACCAGCAACACCACTGCCGCCGCGGCGACCACAGGCGCCGCGGCGACCACCACCGAAGGCGGCGCGACTACCACCGCGGGCGGCGCCACCACGACCGAGAGCGGGGCGGCGACGATCTCGGCCGGGTCGATGAAGCCGGTCAGCGGGACCCTCAACGGGTCGGGTTCGACGGCCCAGGCGGCCGCCATCCAGGCGTGGACGGCCGGCTTCCAGGCCGAGAACCCCGATGCAACCGTCAACTACGACCCCGTCGGCTCCGGCGGGGGGCGTGAAGCCTTCCTGTCCGGTGCCGTCGACTTCGCCGGCTCCGATGCCGCGTTGACCGACGACGAGTTCGCCAAGTCGAAGACGCAGTGTGGCGACGAGGGCGCGATCGACCTGCCCCACTACATCTCGCCCATCGCGATCGCCTTCAACCTGCCCGACGTGAAGGAGCTGAACCTCTCGCCGGAGACGGCGGCGGGGCTCTTCCACGGCGAGATCACGAAGTGGAACGACGCCAAGCTCGCCGCCGACAACCCCGGCGTGGCGCTGCCGGACAGGGCGGTGAACCCGGTCCACCGCTCGGACAAGTCGGGCACCACGCAGAACTTCACCGACTACCTCCATATCGCGGCGTCGACCGTGTGGACCGCTGACGCCGGCCAGGAGTGGCCCGACGGCCTGCCCGGCGAGGCCGCCCAGGGCACCAGCGGCGTGGTCGCCGCGATCCAGGCCGGCGAGGGCTCGGTCGGCTATGCCGACGCCTCCCAGGTCGGCGAGCTGGGCGTGGCCAAGATCAAGGTCGGCGGCAACTTCGTCGCCCCGAGTGCCGAGGGCGCGGCCAAAGCCGTCGAGCTGTCGGAGAAGGTCACCGGGCGCAGCGAGCTCGACCTGTCGTTCAAGCTCAACCGCACCCCGACCGACTCGGCGGCGTATCCCCTGACGCTGGTCTCGTACCACATCGTCTGCCTCACCTACAAGGACGCGGCGAAGGCTGATCTGGTCAAGGCGTTCATGTCCTACGTGGGGTCGTCCGAGGGTCAGGAAGCGGCCGCCACGGCGGCCGGATCGGCCCCGATGACGGCGTCGCTGATCCAGCAGGTCGCCGCGTCCGTCGCCGAGATCAAGGCGGGATGAGGAACTCCGCCCTCGTTCCCCCCGGAACCGGGACGGTCGGGACCCTCGGGTCCCGCCGTCCCGGTGCGGGCGCACCGGACGTGACGCCGTGACCGCGACGCTCGACGCCGAGCCGATCGTCGCCGGCCCGCCGGTCAGCAAGGTCGGTGACCGGATCTTCGGCGGGATGTCGAAGGGTGCCGGGATCCTCATCCTCGTCACGCTGGCGGCGGTCGCCGCGTTCCTCATCCGCGAGGCCGTGCCGACGTTCACGGGCACGACCAACAAGCCATTCCTGCAGTACGTCGGCCCGCTCGTCTTCGGGACGGTTTGGGTCGCCTTCCTCGCCCTCGTGATCGCCACGCCGCTGGCCGTGTCGATCGCCCTCTTCACCAGCCACTACGCCCCCAAGCGGCTGGCCGCGACGCTCGGCTACTTCATCGACCTCCTCGCCGCCGTGCCCAGCGTCGTCTACGGCCTGTGGGGCTCGGGCGTGCTGGCACCAGTGCTGGCCAAGAGCGTGTACCCGTGGCTCGACGACCACCTCGGGTTCATCCCCCTGTTCGCCGGGCCGGCCTCGACGAGCGGGCGCACGATGATGACCGTCGCGATCGTGCTGGCGGTGATGATCCTGCCGATCATCACGGCGATCTCACGTGAGGTGTTCCTGCAGACGCCGCGGCTGCACGAGGAGGCGTCGCTCGCCCTCGGCGCGACACGGTGGGAGATGATCCGCCAGGCGGTGCTGCCGTACGGGCGGTCCGGTGTCATCAGCGGGGCGATGCTCGGGCTCGGACGGGCGCTCGGTGAGACGATGGCCGTGGCGATCATCCTGTCGCCGGCCAACGTCGTCACGTTCAACCTGATCAGCAACCAGAACCCGAACACGATCGCCGCCAACATCGCCCTCAAGTTCCCCGAGTCGCAGGGGATCGACGTCAACCGCCTGATCGCCACCGGCCTGGTGCTGTTCGTGCTGACGTTCGGCGTCAACGTGCTCGCCCGGCGCGTCGCCCGCGCCGGCTTCTCGGGGGCGGAGGGATGACGCTCACGACGTCCGAGCTGGCCTCGGTGAGCGGCGGTCCGAGGCTCACCGGGCGCAGCCTGCGACGGCCGCAGATACTGGCCATCATCGCCGGCGCCGTCGTCGTCGGCGCGCTGACGTGGATCCCGACCGGCAGCGTCAACTGGGCCCGCTGGGTCATCGTCTCGCTGCTCACCTACTGCCTGGGGGTATACGGAGTCTCGCGCGTCGTCGAGAGCCGCCGCCACGCCATCGATCGCCTGGCCACCGCCGTCGTGACGAGCGCGTTCGCCGTCGTCGTGCTGCCGCTCGTCTCGGTGGTGTGGACAGTGGTCCAGCGCGGCTGGGCCCGGTTCGACGCGACCTTCCTGACCTCGACCATGCGCGGCGTGGTCAGCGAGGGCGGTGGGGCCTGGCACGCCATCGTCGGCACCCTCATCGTCACCGGCCTCACGACGCTCTTGTCCGTGCCGTTCGGGTTGTTCACGGCGATCTACCTCGTGGAGTACGGCCAGGGACGGTTGGCCAGGGCGATCACGGCGATGGTCGACGTGATGACGGGCATCCCGTCGATCGTCGCCGGCCTGTTCGCCTACGCCCTGTTCGTGCTGTGGGAGGGTCCTGGCGCCCGCTCCGGCCTCTCCGGCGCCGTCGCCCTGACCGTGCTGATGACACCGGTGGTGATCCGCTCCGCCGAGGAGATGCTGCGACTGGTGCCCAACGAGCTGCGCGAGGCGTCGTACGCGCTCGGCGTGCCGAAGTGGAGGACGATCGTGCGCGTCGTTCTCCCGACCGCGATCGCCGGCATCCTCACCGGCGTCACCCTGGCGATCGCCCGCGTCATCGGCGAGACGGCGCCATTGTTGGTCACCGCCGGTGTCACCCAGGGGACCAACCTCAACCCGTTCAGCGGGCGGATGACCACGCTGCCGGTGTACGCCTACTACCAGTACGCCCAGCCAGGCGTCCCGCCGTCGAACGGCCTCGACCGGGCCTGGTCGGCGGCGCTCGCCCTGATCGTCATCGTGGCGATCCTGTTCACGGCGGCGCGGGTGCTGGCGAAGCTGCTCACGCCGAAAGGACTGCGATGAAGGACCCTACGCTGCAGGCCGACCAAGCAGTGCAGGAGGCGCCTGCCACGATGATCGATCCCGATGACGACCTGACGGCGGAACTGAGCACGATCGAGCCTGCCGCGGCGCCCGAGATCGTCGACACCGCCAATCGCATCGTGGTCGACCACCTGCACATCTACTACGGCGACTTCCTCGCGGTGGAGGACGTCAACATGGTGATCGAGCCGCGATCGGTGACCGCCATCATCGGCCCCTCCGGCTGCGGCAAGTCGACGTTCCTTCGCTCGCTCAACCGGATGCACGAGGTGATCAACGGCGCCCACGTCACGGGCAGGGTGCTCCTCGACGGCGTCGACCTGTACGGCGCGCGGATCGACCCGGTCGCCGTGCGGCGCAAGGTCGGCATGGTGTTCCAGCGTCCGAACCCGTTCCCGACGATGTCGATCTACGACAACGTGCTCGCCGGCAAGCGGCTCAACAGCGACCGCCTGAAGAAGGCCGACGCCGATGACCTGGTCGAGAAGTCGCTGCGCGACGCCAACCTGTGGGAGGAAGTCAAGGATCGTCTCGCCAAGCCCGGATCGAGCCTGTCGGGCGGCCAGCAGCAGCGGCTCTGCATCGCCCGAGCGATTGCCGTCGAGCCGGAGGTGCTGCTGATGGATGAGCCCTGCTCGGCGCTCGACCCGATCTCCACGCTGGCCATCGAGCAGCTGATGAAGCAGCTTCGCGAGACCTACACGATCGTGATCGTGACGCACAACATGCAGCAGGCCGCCAGGGTCAGCGACCGCACCGCCTTCTTGAGCATCGAAGGTGCCGGCAGACCCGGCAAGCTGGTGGAGATGGACGACACCGAGACGATGTTCTCCAACCCCAGTCGCCAGGCCACCATCGACTACGTCACCGGCAGGTTCGGGTGACGGCTGCCGACCACGACGTCGTCGAGCCGCAGGGACAGGACTTGCGCTCGGCGTTCCACAGCGAGCTCGACTCGATCCGCACGGAGATCGCCAAGCTCTCCGCCCGCGTCACCGAGGACATCCCCCGCGCCACCGAGATCCTGCTCGGCCAGGACCTCGAGGGTGCCGAGTACATGATCCTCGCCGACGACGAGGTCGACGCCAAGTGCGTCAGCCTCGAGGAGCGCTGCTACCGGGTGCTGGCCCTGCAGTCGCCGGTGGCCACCGACCTACGTCAGGTCGTCTCGGCATTGCGGATCATCGCCGAGGTCGAGCGCTCCGCCGACCTCGCCGTCAACATCTGCAAGGCCGCCCGGCGGATCTACGGCCACCGCCTCGACCCCCGGCTGCGGGGCATCATCCAGAAGATGGGTGACCAGGCCCAGACACTGTTCCGCGAGGCGACCGAGTCGTACATCACCAGCGACGCCAACCGGGCCGCCGCGCTGTGGGACATGGACGGCTACCTCGACGACCTCCAGCGCCAGTTCGTGGCGGCGATCTTCGAGAGCCACTCGGGCGAGCGCATCGAGCTGCAGGTGGCCGTGCAGCTGGCCGTCGTCGCCCGCTTCTACGAGCGCATCGGCGACCATGCCGTGAACATCGGCGAGCGGGTCCGCTACCTCGTCACCGGGTTGTCGCCGGGGCACGACGGCGCCGCCCGGTTCGCCACACGGGCCGCGGCGAGCGACCTCGATCCGTGATCACGGCCGTGATCGCCGCCGGGGTGGCCGGGCTCGTGATCGGCGTCGTGGTCACCCTGCTGGTCGGCCGGCGATGGAGCGATCGGACACGCCGCGCGGGACCGTCGGCCACCGCCACGGCGACCCCCACGAGCCCGCGGTGGAGCGATGTCGTCGACCGCCTCTCGCTCGGCGTGGTCGTCAGCGGTTCGTCTGGCCTCGTGCACTACCGCAACCGCGCCGCGCTCGCGCTGCAGGGCACGCACCTGGGCGTGCTCGTCGACGACGCCGTCGACCGCATGCTCGAGGCCGCCCGCGGTGGGGAGGAGTCGCGCCAGGTGCTCGAGCTGTACGGCCCGCCGCGCGTCGCCGTCGTCGTGCGGGCCTCGCCGCTCGAGGGTGGTAGCGCCGTCGCCACCATCGAGGACGTCAGCGAGCGCCGGCGAGTCGACGCCGTGCGAACGGACTTCGTCGCCAACATCAGCCACGAGCTGAAGACGCCGGTCGGGGCGCTCGCGGTGCTCGCCGAGACGATGGCCGACGAGGACGACCTCGGCGTCGTCCATCGCATCGCGGCGCGGATGGTCGACGAGGCCCACCGGGTCTCGCGCACGATCGACGACCTGCTGGAGCTGTCGCGCATCGAGCTCGGCGAGGAGCCGGTGCGCGATGTGGTCGACGTCGTTGACGTGGTGGAGGGCGCGATTGACCGCTCCCGGCCGGTCGCCGAGGCTCGGCGCACAACGATCGAGGTGCTCGAGCGGCACGAGGGCATCCACGTGTTCGGCGATCGCCGCCAGCTGGTGTCGGCGCTCGGCAACCTCGTCGAGAACGCCGTCAAGTACAGCGAGGTCGGCTCGTCGGTGCAGGTGCGGGTGCGGGTCGAGGGGACGTGGGTCGAGCTGATGGTCGCCGACCACGGGATTGGCATCCCGGCCCAGCACCACGACCGCATCTTCGAGCGCTTCTACCGCGTCGACAAGGGCCGCAGCCGCGACACCGGCGGGACCGGGCTCGGCCTGGCCATTGTCCGCCACGTCGCCACCAACCACGGCGGCGAGGTGCTGGTCTCGTCGCAGGAGGGCGAGGGATCGACGTTCGTGCTGCGGATCCCACTCGCCACCGCCGACTCCGACGCTCCTCAGGAGGCCCTGAACCAATGAGTGCGCCGACGGTCCTGGTGGTCGAGGACGAGCCGAGCTTCGTCGAGGCGCTGTCGATCGGGTTGCGGCGGGAGGGCTTCAACGTCGAGGTCGCCACCGACGGGTTCGAGGCGCTGCAGCGCTTCGACCTCGTCCGCCCCGACCTCGTCCTCCTCGACGTGATGCTGCCGCGCCTGTCGGGCATCGATGTGTGTCGCCAGCTGCGCAAGAAGAGCCAGGTGCCGATCATCATGGTCACCGCCAAGAGCTCCGAGATCGACACCGTCGTCGGGCTCGAGGTGGGCGCCGACGACTACGTCACCAAGCCGTACCGGCTGCGCGAGCTGGTGGCCCGGATGCGCGCCGTGCTGCGTCGCTCGCCGGGCGACGACGCCGGCGAGCTCGGACCGGCGGCGGTCCGCGTCGGGGACGTGGCGCTCGATCCGGAGGAGCACACGGTGGAGCTGCGCGGCGAGCCGCTGACGCTGCCGCTCAAGGAGTTCGAGCTGCTCCACGTGCTGCTGGCCAACGCCGGTCGGGTGCTGCCCCGCGACACGCTGATCGACCGGGTGTGGGGCAGCGACTACGTCGGCGACACCAAGACGCTCGACGTCCACGTCAAGCGGTTGCGCTCGAAGATCGAACCGGATCCGGCCAACCCGTCGAGGATCGTGACGATCCGCGGCCTGGGCTACAAGTTCGAACGGGTGCCGTAACACCCGGAGCGAACAGGACCCAGCGGGTGTCACGTTCGGCGCGTACGTCGAGCCGGTGGTTCGTGTGACGGTGCGGCCGCATCGACAGCTCACAGTTCGGCCGCTCGTAGGCTCGGCGGGGATGGCGCAGGCGGTCCCGATGACCAAGTTCCGTCGGCTGGCCATCACCCACGCGGCGATGATGGGCGGCGACGCGGCGATGCTGGTGGCGCTCGCTGACTCGCTCTTCCTCAGCATCAGCCCGAGTGCGGCGCGGGGCCGGGTGCTGCTGTTCCTCGTCGTCAGCTTCGCCCCGTTCCTGGTGATCGCCCCGCTGATCGGGCCCGTGATCGACCGGGCCGCCGGGGGACGAAGGACCGTGATCCAGCTCGTCTCGGCCGCCCGGGTCGTGCTCGCCGTGATGATCGCGGCCTCGATCCACTCGCTGACCCTGTTCCCGCTCGTCTTCATCGCCCTCGTGCTGCAGAAGACCTACCTCGTGTCGAAGCAGGCGCTCGTCCCGTCGGTCGTGCGCTCGGAGGCCGACCTCGTCGAGGCCAACTCGAAGCTCGGCGTGATCGCCGGCGTCACCGGGTTCGCCGCCGTCATCCCCGCCGCCATCATCCAGCTCACCCCGCTGCGCGGCTGGGGCACGCTGCTCTACTCGGGTGCCCTCTTCGCCTACGCCTTCGCCAACGCCACCCGCTTGCCGGCCGACGTGGTCGCAGCGACGCCGGAGCAGCCCGCGGAGCGGGTCCAGCTTCACTCGGTCGCGCTGCAGCTGGCGGCCTTCGCGATGCTGGTCATGCGGGCCGCAGTCGGCTTCGTGTTCTTCCTCCTCGCATTCTGGCTGCGCACGCAGACCGCCGGTACGGCATGGTTCGGCGTCGCCGTCGCCCTCTCCGCTGGGGCGACGATCGTGGGCAACGCGATCGCACCCAAGCTGCGGCGGTGGGTCCGCGAGGAGCTGATGCTCGTTGGTGCCCTCGCCCTGTCCTCGGTGGCGGGGATCGGTGCGGCCTTCATGGGCAGCGTGCAGGCCGGCGTGATGTTGGGGGTGACGGTCAACTTCGCCGCCGCGGTCGGCCGGCTCGCCTTCGAGAGCATCGTCCAACGCGACGCCCCGCAAGCCAACCGGGGACGGGCGTTCGCCCGTTTCGAGACCCGCTTCCAGCTCGCCTGGGCGATCGCCGGCGTGATCCCGGTGGTCATCGACATCCCCGGTTGGGTCGGCTTCCTCGTCGTCGGGCTGGTCTGCGCGGTCGCCGTCGCCAACTACATCGCCGGCACACGGTCGTCCGCGCTGCGCCTACGCCGGCGCAGGTTCGGCGTCGGCGCTCGCAGCCGCGGACCTTCGCCGGGCCGACGCCTGCCCCCGCCCCGCCCGGAGGGTCGGCGCAACACGCCGTAGGAGTTGCGCGAAGGCGCGTGTTGGCGCCGACATCGTTCAACGAACGGTCACCGTCTGGTCAGCGACGCGTCATCGGGCGCACACGTGGGAGGCATCCCGACGCGGCATCGTCGAGGCCGGTCGCGGGCAGCGGGCTCGCGCGAGCGATGCGGGAGGCGACATGGGTTGGAGGCGTCGAGCGGGTGTGACTGGATGCGCGGCGGCGTTGGCTGTCGTGTTGGTCGGTGCGGGCGTCATCGCCGGGCGAGACTTCGGTCTGCAGGTGCAGGACGACCTGGCCCACCACAGCAACCAGTTGTTCGGCTTCACCAAGCCCGTCGAGGCGTCCTCGACGGTGTCGGCCGACCCCGCCGCGGCTGCCCAGGACCCGTCGCTGCTGGTGACGGTGGCCAAGGGCCTCAAGGTTCGGACGGTGGCGCAGGTGCCCGGAGCGCCGAACTTGGACCAGATGGCTCTGTGGCCGAGTGACACCGCCCCGACGTACGTGATCGGGTGCAACGAGCAGGGTGCGGCGCAGTTCGGCGTCGTGGCGATCAAGGTGTCGGACGGCTCGAGCTTCCCGATCATCAGGAGTGGGCTGACGTCGTGCGACCCGGTGCGGCGCACCCCGTGGGGCACCATCCTCGTCGCTGAGGAGAGCGGGGCGGCGGGCCGCCTGTTCGAGATCGTCGATCCGATCGACACGCATGACGTCGACGTCAACACCGACGGCTCGACGACCAGCCCGAACGTCGTCAACCGCACTCCCGTCCTCGGCTCGCTCTCCTTCGAAGGCCTTGCGCTGTACGACTCGGGGCTCCTGTACTACGCCGACGAGAACCGCCCCTCGTCGGGAGCTCCCGGCGGTGCCTACTACAAGTTCATCCCGACCAGCCCCTGGAACGGGACGTTCCAGGCGGCGACTGCCGCCGACCTGAGCCAGTCTCCGTTGGCGGCGGGCAAGGTGTACGGCCTGCGGGTCGGGATCCGCGGCGGCACCGACTACGGCCAGGGCACCGAGACCGGCCTCGGCGCGTGGATCCCGCTGTGTGATGGCACGACGATCTGCGGCAACCTGCGCGCCGCCGCCGTGGTCAACAAGCTGACGGGCTACTACCGGCCCGAGGACGCTGACAAAGATCGTGTCGCGCTGGCCGCCGGCCAGGTGAAGTGGTGCATCAACAACACGGGCAACGAGGCCAGCCAGAACAGCGGACGCACATGGGGCAACACGATGTGCGTCTCGGACGGCAGCTTCGCCGATGCCCTCGCCAACACGGCCAAGCCGGAGGCGCAACTGTTCGTCGTCGGCACGTCCGAGCTGGCGATGCCCGACAACATCGCCCAGCAGCCCGGAACCGGCAACTGGGTGCTCCACGAGGACAGCGACATCGGCGACACCCACAAGAACAACGACCTGTGGATCTGCCTGCCCGACGGCGCCGACGTCGACACTCTCAGCGACGGGTGCGTGCGGATGGCGACGTTGAACGACCTCATCGCCGCTGGCGGCGAAGGCGCTGAGTGGACCGGCGGCTTCTGGGACGCGTCCGGTTCCACGTTCTACGTCTCGGTCCAGCACAACATGACCGGCAACGGAACCCTCCTCGCGCTCAGCGGCTTCCGCAACAGACACGACTGATGGGTACGACACGACAGGCCGCGGCGCTGGCCGCGGCCAGCGCAGCACTCCTGTTGATGTGGGCTGGGACGCCGGCGTCAGCGCACAACGGGCGCGGTCACCACAGCGACCACGGCGGCCGCGCCGCGTTGGAGCCCGGCACGATCAAGAACATCGTGGTGATCGACCTCGAGAACGAGGACTTCGCCACGACGTTCGGTGACGCGTCGCCGGCACGCTTCTTGAACGACGTGCTGGTGGAGCAAGGCCAGCTGATCGACAACTACTACGCGACGAGTCATGTGAGCCAGGGGAACTACATCTCGCAGATCTCCGGCCAGGCCTCCACCGCCAGTCACAACAGCGACTGCCTCGACCTGGCTTCACTCTCGGCGCCGCCGGTCACCGGAGCGTTCACCGACGTCATCCCGGCGACCCCGACCGCCGACGGCCAGGTGGTCGGCGACGGATGCGTGTTCCCGGCAGGCATCGAGACGATCGGCGACCAGCTCGACGCCAAGTACGGCGGCGCACGCGACTCCAAGTATGTGTTCCCGTGGCGGGCGTACGCCGAAGACATGGGCAACATCGCCACCCGCGACTACGGCATACCGGACCCGTTGGGCGGCACCGACTGCGCCCACCCGCCGATCGGCGGGGTCGACAACTCAAACTCCGCGGTCGCCGGCGACGGCTACGCCACGCGCCACAACCCATTCATGTACTTCCGCGCGATCATCGACACCACCACACGATGCACACAGCGCGTCGTGCCCCTCGGCACCGTCTCCATCGGCGAGGACGGCGACCGCTTCGCCGGTCACCTCGCCGACGACCTCCGGCACAAGAAGACCACACCAGGGTTTGCGTTCATCATCCCCGATCTGTGCAACGACGGCCACGACGCCGTGTGCAAGCCCGCAACGGTCGGGGGAACGGCGACCGACGTCGAGGGCGGAAACGCCGGCGGGTTGGCGGCGGCCGACCTTTGGCTCAAGCACTGGGTGCCGCTGCTCATGGAATCGCCCGCCTACCGCAGCGGCGACATGCTCATCGTGATCACCCTGGACGAGGCCAGCTTCTCCTCACCCACGTCGTACCTGTCGTGCTGCGACCAGCAACCCGGCCCCAACCAGGCCGGCAATCCCGGTAACAGCCCCGTGCTCGGGCTCTTCCATCTCCAAACCCCCCCGACCGGACCCGGCGTGTACCCCGGGGGCGGCCAGATCGGCGCCGTGCTCCTCAACAAGAAGCACATCGTCGCCGGCTCACACAACACCAGCGGCTCCTACAACCACTACTCGGCTCTGCGCAGCTATGAGGACCTGCTCGGCCTGGACACTGGCGGCACCGACGGGCGTGGCCACCTCGGCTACGCCGCCGCCCCTGGACTGGTCCCCTTCGGCCCCGACGTGTTCAATCGCTGAGCCGTGCCAAGCCGTGCGACGCGCTGTCGCCCGAACGGATGCGCGTTGCCACCGAGCGCTGGAGCCGAGCACATCAGCGAGGACCTTCGGGTCCAGATCTCCTCAGGACTCGATGCGCGCCAGCCAGAGGCCCGGAGCGTCGACCTCGTTCGGGGTCGGGATCGCATCGGCCCGCTCGAGCAGCGGGCGCAACCCGTCGTCGCCGGCGCGGTCGACGACCCCCTGGACGAAAGCCTTGCCGCGCCCGACCTGGGCCTCACCGAGGCGGATGCCGAGCAGCTGCTCGACGAACTGGTCGCTCGGCGTCGCCTCCACCCGCCGGCGCCGCACGGCCTCGGCGATGCGCAGGGCGTTGCCGCCGACCACGCGCACGGCGACCGCGTCGACCACCCAGTCGGTGTAGCCGACGACGACGGCGACGAGGGCGTCGAGGCGCGGCCGCAGCGCCAGCTGGGCCGGCGACGTGACCGCCCCGAGCAGCACCTCCGGATCGCCGAGCGCCTGCTGCAGGGCGGCCATCGGGTCGCCCTCCTCGACGTCGAGCGACCCGAGCCGCTCGGCGACCGCGTTCGGGTCGGGGTGGAAGCCGCCGACGTGCTGACGGACCAGGCCGCTCAACGCGTCCCGGACGTGGTCGACCTCGAACAGGCCGTACCCGGCGAGCTCGTGAGCGAGCACCCACAGCCGCATCTCGTCACCCGGGATCTCCCAGTCGGCGGCGAAGGTGTCGATGTTCGACGGCAGCAGGGTGACGGTGTTCGGCTGGCGGGGGATCGGCAGATCGTGGGTGCCGAAGGCCCGTGTCGCCAGGTGGCCGACCATCGAGCCGACGGCCATGCCGAGCATCGCCGGCGCCATCATCTTCGACAGCCCCGCCATCATCGCCATCATCGGGTCGCTGGCGGCGTCGGGCTCGTCGCCGGCCGTGGTCCCGAGCGCGGTCGCCATCTCGGTGAACAAGTGGCGGTATGCGTCGAGCGTGCCGCTGGCCCACTGGCTGCGGCTGACCGTCAGCGGGTCGGGTGCGGGGGTCTCGATGCCCATCACCTCGGCGACGTGGAACCAGGCGATGCGCGTGAGGTCGGCGAACGCGAGGCGCACGGCGGGGTCGACGTTCGGTTCGGGCGCCCCGCCGGTGGCGCCGAGCTGGGCGAACTGGCGGGCGGCGTCCCAGTTCAACGGGCCCTGCCCCTGCAGCGCCCGAGCCAGATCGCCGAACATCGGGATCTGCGAGAAGAAGTCGTCCGGCCGCTCTTCGGGAGTGTCGTCGGCCATGAGGTCGATGCTATGAGCCGCAGAGCGAACAGGACCCACTGCGGCTCGTGCTCAGCGAATTCCCTGTCACCGCAGCGATACCTTCACACGGTGACCACGGCTCTGTTGCCCGCTCCGTTGCGGGTTCACATCACCGGTGCGGAGGGGAGCTTGGCTCGCCGGGTGCTGACGCTGCTGGCCGAGGATCCCAACGTCGTGGACGGGTCGGCGACGGCGTCCGACATCGTCATCCACCTCGGCTCGCAAGACCACGACCGCCGCGCCCGCCGCCGGGAGAACCTCACCGACGGCGCCGCCGTGATGCTCGCTGACGCCACCGCCGGCGGGGCCACCCACCTCGTGCTGGTGTCGTCGGCGATGGTCTACGGCGCCTATGCCAACAACCCGATCCCCCTCACCGAGGACGCCGTGCTGCGGCCCGACGCCGACTTCGTGTACGCCCGCCAGCTGGCGACGGTGGAATTGATGGCCGACCGCTGGCGACGTGAGGTGCGGGGCCGCACGGTCACCGTGTTGCGGCCGGTGGTGGCGATGGCCGCCGACGGCACCCCGTCGCTCGCCGCTGCGCTCGCCGCCGGCTTCGGTCAGCGCCTCGGCGCCGACGACCCGCCGACCCAGTTCCTCCATCTCGACGACCTCGCCTCGGCGGTGGTGCTGGCCGTCCACCGTCGCCTCGATGGCGTGTTCAACGTCGCACCGGACGGCTGGGTGGCGGGAGAGCGGGTGCGTGCCCTCACCGGTGCCCGCCCGCGAATCCGGCTGCCGGATCGGTTGGCCAACCTCGTCGCCGACATTCGTTGGCGATTCCAGCGGGGGCCGATCCCGCCCGGCCTGCGCAGCTACACCCGTGAGCCGTGGCTCGTCGCCAACGACCGGCTCAAGGCGCAGGGCTGGCGGCCGACGGTGACTAACGAGCAGGCCTACGTGGAGGGCACGGAGGCCCGCTGGTGGACGATGATCACGCCGAAGCGGCGCCAGGAGCTCACGCTCGGCGCCTCGGTCGTCCTCTCCTTGCTCGTGACGGTCGGCGTCGTCAGCTCGGTGCGACGCTGGCGCCGTCGGCGCTCGTGACGGCGCTCGTCGATCCGTTGGTGGTCGACGTCGACTGATCGGTCGTCGGCAAGGCCGTCGTCGGCGGCGCTGTCGACGGCAGGAGGGTGACCGGGTTCGTCGTGGGCACCGGTGCCGTGGTCGGCGCCGCGGTGGTCGGCGGCAGGGTCGTCGTCGGCGCGACGGTCGTGACGGTGGTCGACGTCGATGTGGTGGTGGTGGTGGTGGTGGTCGTGGTTGGTGTGCCCGGCAGTGTGGAGACGCTGCGCACCTCGACGGTGCCGTCGGTGGTGGTGCACAGGCCCACCAGGTCGCCGTCGTCGTCCACGACCGGCGCCGCCTCCTCCACGTCGAGGGTCGACACCTTGACCATCTCCACCACCTGTGTCGTCAAGGCACCGACGACGACGGTGTCGGTCGGCGCCGGGCGGCTCGCGGCGAGGTGGTAGCCGCGCGTCTGCGTCGGCAGCGAGACCACGGTGAGCCCGGCGCGCTCGTCTCGATCGACGATCTCGACGTCGACGACGTCGCCCGAGGGCAGCCGTGCCGACAGCACGCCGGTGCGAGCCTTGACCGCGGCGGTAGTCGTGATCGCCAAACCGTCGTCGCCGATCGGCGTGACGAGCGGCACGCCGTGCTGGTCGGCGGCGGTGCGCGAGCCGGACGTGATGGAGGCGATCGTCTGCGGGCCATCACCCTCGTCGGGCGTCATCGAGATCGCCAGCAGGCCGACCAGCAGCAGGCTCAGCGTGGCGGCGGTGGCGATGATGACCCGTCCGCTCGTCGATGTCGGCTCGTGGGCCGGCGGCCCGAGTTCGGAGGGATGGCGCCACGAACGCTCGTGAGGCGGGAGGGGGGCGCGATCCACGGGCGGGAGCGTAGTGAGGGCACCTCCAGCGTGGGTGTCGGCAGCTCGCGGGGGACGCCGCCGATGCGCCGCGGAGCCGCTCGCGATCGGCTGGCCGGCGAGACACCCGGGGCTACGATGCGCCCCGTGCTCCCGCCCGAGACCGGCGACGATTGGTTGGCGCTGACCGCCGACGAGCTGCCGGTCGCCGAGACGTACGCCTGGGCCGTGCGCCCGGGCTGCGGTGCCGTCGTCCTGTTCAGCGGCACCGTGCGCGACCACGCCGACGGTCGCGAGGGGGTCGAGCACCTGACCTACGAAGCCTACGACGAAGCCGTCGTCCCCCGTCTCCGTGCGATCGCGACCGAGGCCCGCTCCCGCTGGCCGTCGATCGGGCGCATCGCCATCCTCCATCGCACCGGCCTCTTGGAGGTCGGCGAGTCCTCGGTGCTGGTGGTCGTGTCGACCCCGCACCGGGCCGAGTCGTTCGAGGCCGGCCGCTACGCGATCGACGCGTTGAAGGCGACCGTCCCGATCTGGAAGCACGAGACCTGGCGCGACGGCAGCGCGTGGGGCACGGGGGCCACACCGATCGCCGAAGCCGGGACCGTGGTGTGACGATCGCCGTCGTCGTAGTCGTCGCCGCCCTCGTCGTCATCGCGGTGGTGATCGTCATCATCGTCGGGCGCTCGCGCTCGCGCTCCAGCGATGGCGTGGCGACGTTCCGGCGCCAGATCGACGCGCTCTCCCCGGAGGCCCGCCGCGAAGTCGTCGACAAGGTCCAGGCGCTCGAAGAGGACGAGGAGCGCCCCGATGGCTCGTGACCTGGCCATCGACCTGGGGACCGCAAACACGCTCGTGTACATGAAGGGTCGCGGCATCGTGCTCAACGAGCCGTCAGTGATCGCCCTCAACCGCCAGACCGGCGAGGTGCTGGCCACCGGTCGCGAGGCGTGGCAGATGATCGGCCGCACGCCTGGCTACATCGTCGCCGTGCGGCCGTTGCGCGGCGGAGCGATCACCGACTTCGAGATCACCGAGCGAATGATCCGATTGCTCTTGCAACGAGTTGGCGTGAGCCGGTTCACCCGGCCGAAGGTGGTGATCTGCGTCCCGTCTGCGATCACCGAGGTCGAGCGGCGCGCCGTCACCGACGCCGCCCGGCGCGCCGGCGCCGCCGACGCCAACCTGATCGAGCAGCCGCTGGCAGCGGCGATCGGCGCCGACCTACCGATCGATGAGCCGGTCGGCAACATGGTCATCGACATCGGCGGTGGCACGAGCGAGACCGCGGTGATCAGCCTCGGCGGCATCGTCGCCCTCGAAGCCGTGCGAGTCGGGTCGTTCGACGTCGACGCGTCCATCCAGAACTATGTCCGCCGGGAGCATGGCATCGCGATCGGCGAGCGCACGGCCGAGGAGATCAAGGTCGCCATTGGTTCCGCCGACCCGACGGAGGACGAGAACCAAGCCGAGGTCCGCGGCCGCGACCTGATGACCGGCCTGCCCAAGACCGTCTTGCTGACGCCAGAAGAGATCCGCTTCGCGATCGAAGACGTCGTCTCGTCGATCATCTCGTCGGTCATCCGCTGCCTGGCGAAGGCACCGCCTGAGCTCTCCCAGGACTTTCTCGTGCGGGGCATGTACCTCGTCGGCGGCGGTGGTCTGCTGCGCGGGCTGGCTCAGCGGATCGAGCGCGAAACGAGGGTGCCGGTGAAGCTGTCGACCGTGCCGCTGGAGGCGGTCGTGCTCGGCGCCGGCCACGTCATCGAGCATTACGAAGCCCTCAAGGGCATGTTCATGGGTGCCCGCCGCTGACAGCGTCCGGCGAAAGGCGGCGCCCCTTGTTGGGTTGCGATGCGCCGCATTCGGCCGGCCCGACGATTCGTGCCGATCGGCCAGCCACGCTGGACCGATCGGTCCGCGCTTGATACTCGTCGATGGCGTCTGCGGGTGGCCGAGCCCGTGTCGTGCCGAGATGGCTGAAGTGCTGCGCGACGGGGACCCGAACAACGGCCCACACGCCCCCGCGGTACGCTTTGCCCGCCGCAGGCGGGATGAGAGGGGAAGCTCATGGTCAGGATGTTCGTCCGGCATCAGGTCGGCGACTACGCGACGTGGCGGAAGGGCTACGACGACTTCGACGAGAAGCGCAGCACGATGGGTGTCAGTGGACACGCGGTCTACCGCTCGGTCGAGGACGGGAATGACGTCACCGCGTACCACGACTTCGATTCGATTGATGCAGCCCGCTCGTTCGCCGGCTCCAATGACCTCAAGGAGGCGATGCAGCAGGCAGGGGTGGTCGGCGCTCCTCAGATCTGGTTCGTCGAAGAGGCCTGACAGCGCCGCAGCCGGCCGCTCTCATGGCTGCGGAGCAGTCGACGTCGGCGTTCGACGGCGTCCAAGGGCGGCTCGCTCGTGCCGCCACCGACGCTGTCGCTTGCCACGCTCGTCGCCAAGACTCGTCGGCGAAGGGACCGCTGACCCTGAACGTGGCGCGGGGCGCGTCGTCAGTGGTGACGACCGCCGTCGTCGTGACCACGGTCTCCATCATCGTGGTCGTGGCCGCCACCGTCGGGCTGTGGCGGGTGCCCGCCAGCTTGATCGCCGCCTCCGTGGGGGACGTTGGACAACGGTCGGCGCATCGGCGGCGCGGCCGAAGCCGAGAGGTCGCGGGCGACCGACAGCATCTCGTCGAGGCCGGGCCGGCGTCGCTCGAGCAGGAGCTCACGGATGTGGTCCCACCACTCGTCGTCGAGCCATGGGCTCAACCGCCGACGGCCGCGACAGATCTGCACGAAACGTCCCGTGCTCGGCCGTCCCGTGGTGTCGATCACGAAGAGCAGGTAGTAGCCGACGATGGCCACGTTCGGCGTCGATGGGATCTGGGCGATCACGGCATCGCCGTCACCCTTTCGATGCAGCAGGGTGATGTGGCGCTGGTCGGGGTTGAAGTTGTGCGTAACCGTGCCGCAGCGGACGATCACGACCCGCTCGATGCTCGCCGCGTTCGGGGTCAGGATCTGCAACTCGTCGCCGTGACACGCGCGAGGGGCGACATCGGTGATCGTCGGCCGGGGACCGCAGAAGTACCATGGCTCGAAGATCTCGATGCGCAGCTCGCGGTTGGCAATGCCCGGGTTGGCGTTGAAGTTCGAACCGGCGACCCACACGGCGCCGTTCGGGCTCGACCCGCGTCCAGGAGCCGCTCGCCGGGTCGTAGAGCTCAACGGTATTGTTGTTGTGGCGGCTGTCGTCGATCTCGGGGTGCCCCGACAGGGCCAGCACGCGGCCGTCGGGCAGTGTCACGAGCGTCGGGTACCACCTGCCGCCCGTCTTCTCGATGTCCTTGCTGGACGCGACCTGATCGGGCCGCTGCGTGACCAACTTGCCCGTGGAGTGCCATTTGTTGTCGGCCGGATCAAAGAGGTACGCATCGCGCAGACCGATGAAGTGGTTCGACGGATGGATTCCTCCGCCGCCCCACTTGCGCGTCCCGCCGGCGGCGAGGATGCGGCCGTCGGCGAGCTGGGCGTGGCCAGAGCAGAACAGATCGCTGTTGCCGGGAAGGCCGGTGACCTGGCTGATCTGGTGGGTGTCACAGTCGAAGAGCCTGGTGTGGTCGACATCGCCCGATGTGTTGAGACACGAGTCGTGCTGGTCGCCGCCGAAGTAGACGATCTTGCCGGTGTGCAACAGCGCGGCGTGAACAGCCAGGATGCCGGCGACGTTGTCCGAGCCGACCTGCGTCCAGCGTCCCTGGAACTCGACGACGCGAACGCCCCGGCTGAACCGCGACACGTCGTCGCACAGGCGCTGGCGAGCCGTGACGACATCTCCGACGACGAGCTCACCGCTCAGTCCGAGAACGACGTCGTCGCCTCCGGTGGTCGCCGAGCCGCGGAAGACCCCGTTCACGTACACGTCAACGCGAGCACCGTGAACCGTGTCGGTGACCTTGACCGCCGACTCGCAGGAGAACACCGGTGCCACCACCCTCGGAGGCGATAGGTCCTCGCTCCGGCCGACACGCGCAGGGTCCGACTTCGAGCTGACGAGGCCGCAGCCTCGCTGTATCGCGAAGATCTCGTCGCCCTCAATGAGCAAGGGCGCGACGGCGACGTCGACCTCGGCGGAGTCGGCGATGCGATCACCGATCGGCGCGCCCAGCAGCGACGACCAGACGTAGACGCGGGCGCCGACGTGCAGGTTGGCGACGCGCACCGCGGTGCCGCACTCGAACAGCGGCTCGATCACCTTCGGCGTCGGCAGGCTGGCGGGCGCGGTGTCGACGAACACGCCGGGCCCGGGCGTGCTCCATTCGCCGCACAGCTCCTGGATCGCGGTGACGTGACCACCACCGCTCAGCGCCGGCACC
Organism: uncultured Acidimicrobiia bacterium; assembly: GCA_963841465.1. Lineage (GTDB taxonomy): Bacteria > Actinomycetota > Acidimicrobiia > Acidimicrobiales > Ilumatobacteraceae > JALZMG01. The sequence goes on from CAWJCQ010000005.1 coordinate 181,052, forward strand.
AGGAAGTCGTAGCCGCCGTCGACGGGCGACTCGGCCTGCCCGATCTCGGCACCGTCGACGAGGATCGAGATGCGCGCGCCCATGACCAAGCCGGCGAGGACCACGGTCGTGCTCCCAGCGCACAGCGGCGGCTCCACATATGCGACGGGCACCGGTGTGTTGTCCTGCACGGTGATCGGATCGGCCGGGCCGCTCGAGACGTTGCATCGACCGTGGAGTTCCTGGGTCGCGCTGATCACCTCGCCGAGCACGAGTGGAGGATTGACGCCCATCCACAGCGTGCTTTGATCGAAGCAGGCCTGGAGATTCGGACCGGCGGAGCGCATCAGGCGAACGTGGGCGCCGTGCACGACGTTCGACACAGTCACCCGGCGCTCGCACTCGCGGAGCGGACTCACGATCTCCGGCTTGGGCAGACCTCGCTCCTTCTCCGTTACGGAGTCGACCGGCGGACCGGACGTGACGCTCCCCGGCATCCCGCATGCGTCCTGCTGAGCCTTGATGTCCATGCCGGTCGCCAGCAGCGTCGAGAGGTGGAACCGGGCGTTGCCGTCGTAGCTCTCACCGCTGCCGATCACTGTCGAGCCGTCGCGCAGCTCTACCTTGGCGCCGGGCACGAGCCCTTCCAGCCAGACGCAGTCACCGCACTCGTTGAGATTGCTCTTGAACCCGACCCCGCCGATCACCGGCGGCCGGGCCTGTACGACGACCGACTCGGGCGAGGCGATGCTGGTGTCCACGCCGACCCGCTGGGTCGCTGTCACCTCCTGACCGGCGCCGAGCCCTCCGGAGAGCGGGAACACCTGGTCGGACCATGTGGCGACGCCCTGGCCAACCATCACGCCGTCGGCGAAGACCGTGACCGTCGAGCCGGTGAACTGTCCCTGGACGCGAACAGACGAGCTGCATTCCGAGAGTGGACCGACGACTCGTGGCGGAAGCAAGGACATCACAACACCTCCGTGATGAGAGCGCGCCGTGCGAGGCGCCGCCCATCCAAGGAGGTCGTTTCCCACCGCGTTGATACGCGGCTCACCGGGGGACCGGAGCGAACGACAATCTCCAGCTCACAGCTTCGGGGAGTTCGAGACCACCGAACCCGCGGTGGTAATCGGCAGTCGCTGGATCAGTGATCCAACGTGACCAGTGGCGCACGAGTCGGGCGCGTCCACGTCGACTACGACCCCGACGGGCTCATCGCGGAAGCGGCACAACGGCCCTGAGTGGCAACGTCCGACGCCAAGCACAGGACCGTCACCCGCAAAAAGAGGCGGCAAGTCCAATCCTGTACCCGCGGAAAGCGTATGGCCGACACTCACCCGCGCGGTGGACACCCGGCGATCGAGGAGGCGCCGGTGGAGCGTTCGAGGTGGGGTATCCGGACGGCTTGCACGTGGCGCGCTGCTGTGATCGGGGTGCTGCCTCGCGCGCTCGTGCTACGTCGTGGCCCGATGAGCTCACGCCGCCGCGGTCGTCGTTCTTCCGTGCCGTCGACGAGGAGTGCATCATGGGAACGCTGATCGTGACCGAGTTCGTGACGCTGGACGGCGTCGCCCAAGCACCCGGCCGGCCTGATGAGGATCGCGAAAGCGGCTTCGCCCACGGCGGTTGGCAGGCGCCGCTGGTCGACGAGACGTCGGGCGCTGCGATGTTCCAGGAAGCCCAGTCGATGGACGCCCTCCTGCTCGGCCGTCGGACATTCGAGATCTTCGCCAGCTACTGGCCGCATGCCCCGACCGAGATGCCCTTCACCGGATTGCTCAACCGAGTGCCGAAGCACGTCGCCAGCCGCACTCTCTCGGAGCCGCTGGCATGGTCGGGCTCATCGCTCATCCCCGGTGACATCGCGACGGGGATCGCCGCGCTCAAGGGCAGCTATGACGAGCTCCACGTCATCGGCAGCCTCGATCTCGTCCAGACTCTGTTGCGCGAGGGGCTCGTGCCGGAGTTCCGCAGAATTGGGGCACACGCGAGGCCTGAAAACAGGCTCTGACCAGGGACTTTGGGCGCGCGACGGGCGATGAGTCGTGTTACTACAGCCCGTTGTTCAGCCGGTGGTGGGGCTGAACTGGAAGAACCGCGGCGGTTCGGGCAGCTCGAGCGCCCGCAGGATCGACCGGTGGCGGGCGGTCAGCTCGGTGCGCTGAGCGATTTGGCCTTCGGCGGTGGCGAGGGTGATGAGGTGCATCCGTTCGAGCTCGTTGCGGATGTTGCGCCAGGTGTCGCCGACCGCCAGCTCCGCCACCCGCAACAGCAACAGCGCCAGCCAGCACAGCTGCACGTGGGCTTGGATGCGATCGTCCTTGTGGTGGAACACGGGCCGAAGGTTGATCTGGATGGTCTTGAGGTCACGCCAGCCCCGTTCGGCTTGGTAGAGGGCCTTGTAGGCGTCGGCGATGTCGTCGGGGGACAGGCTCTCATCGGCGGTGCGTAGCAGGTACTTGCCGTCGTAGTGGGCGTCGCGGCGTACCGCGCTGCGGTCGATGCGCAGCTTGCCCGCCGGCGTGGCCCGCAGGAACCGGTTGAACGCCGGCTTGGTCTTGAGTCGTCCCGCCAGCTCGGCGCGCGCCCGGGCCGCCAGCGCGTCGCTGCCGGCGATGTGGTCTTGGAGGCGGGCGACGATCTGGGTGCGGATCTCGGCGTCGCGGCGAGCCTCCTCAGGGTTGTGGCAGATGACGAACCGGTCACGGGCCACGCCGTCGTCGACCCGCACCTGCTTGACCCGCAGGTTGCCGGCCACGGTGTGGTAGCGGCCCTGACGGGCCAGCGCCGCCGCGGCTTCGACGGAGGCACCGCGCAGCTTCTCGCCCATGATGTAGCTGCCCCCGCCGCGCTGGAGGTAGCGGCGGTTCTCCGCCGAGGTGAAGCCCCGGTCCAGCACCCAGATCACCCGGTGCAGGTTCCAGGCCCGCAGGTCGTCTTTGACCGTGCGGATCAGCACCTGGTCGCTGGTGTCGCCGGGGAAGGTCCACAGCCGCACCGGGATCCCCTCGCGGGTGACCGCCATGCCGATCACGACCTGGGGCAGATCGGGCCGGTGGTCCTTGCTGTGACCCCAGGTCCGCACAGCCGCCTCGAGGGCCCGCCCGGTGTCGCCGGCATCGTCGAGGTCGGAGTCATCAACCAAGGCGTCGTCGGCGCGTTCGGTCTGCCAGAACGTCGAGGTGGTGTCGAAGAACAAGATGTCGACCTGCAGGTTCAACAGGTTCGCCACCGAGAAGAACACCGCCTCTTGCAGCTCACCGAGCGCGGCCAGCAAGAAGTCCATCGCCCGGTAGCAGGTGTCCTCGTCCACCTCGGCCAGTCCCTCGATGAACACCCGATGCTCCACCCACGAACACCCCGCCAGCTTCGACAACGGCTTGGGCGACAGCCGGTTGGCGACCATCGCGAAGATCGCTCGCTCGATGCCGTCGGCATCGCCTCGTCGGCCCCGACCCGTGTGCCGTGCGGCCACCGCCAGGATCTGGGCGCCGATCCCGAGCCGTTCCCACAACCGGTCTGCTACCCAGGCGGTGCCCATCGGCCGGGAGTCGAGGAGCTGCACCTCGCCGGCGCCGCCCGCCCCCACCGCGTCGGCGGGGTCCAGGAACCGGCTGATCGAGCGCACGAGGCGGGCCAGGCCGTCACGGTCGACCAGCTCGGCGCGACCGAAGTTGTGGATGATCTGGGCCTTGGGCATCCCGGTCTCCGGGTCGCGCGCGTTGTGGGCCAACGCCAGGTACGACACCTCGCTGCCGTCACGGTTGCGCCGCCGCGTCTCCCGCAAGTACATGTCTACGAGCTTACGACATCAACCCTCAATGATCCCGGATACCAGCAGCGAGTCGTGTGTCTACAGGTTTTCCGCTCTACAACACCCGCGCCAGCCTCTCACCAGGACAAACGCCGCGAGCACAGGCCGTTTGACTACGAATTCTGCGGAACTCCGGTCGTGGATCGCCTCGACCTGTGGATGTACCCGCTTGTGCTGGGGAACGGGAAGAAGGTGTTCGGTCGAGGCGTCGTGCCGATGGCGCTGCGGCTGATCCGAACCGAGGTCTTCGATGGTGGGTCGGTCCACCTCAAGTACGATGACCACGCTCACGGAGATCTCCCCAGTTCTGCTCACTGAAATTCCCCGCCCCTGACCATCCACCAGAAGGGGTGGGGCTCCTTCCGATGCTGACGGTTCCGATACCAGCCAGCGACCGGGAGGAGCCCCGTCTCGATGTTGACACCAGGGGAAGACATGGAGATTTCATCGTTGAGCAAGCGGGGCTGGTCGATCTCGGCCATAGCCCGTCACGTCGGCCGGGACCGCAAGACGGTTCGGGCCTATCTGTCCGGGCAGCGTGAGGTGGGCGTGCGAGCGCCGGCCCAGGATGATCCGTTCGATCGGTTGGAGCCGTACGTGCGTCAGCGCCTGGCCGATGATCCGCATCTGCGGGCGACGGTGCTGTTCGCCGAGGTCGCCGATCTCGGCTACGAGCGGGCGTACCCGACGTTCACCCGGCAGCTGCGCGACCGGCAGTTGCGTCCGCACTGTGAGCCGTGCTCATCGAGCAACGGGCGGGCGCACGTGGACATCGAGCACCCCGCCGGCGAGGAGATGCAGTGGGACTGGTTGGAGCTCGCCGACACGCCGTGGCAGGCGAAGGCGTACGTGCTCGTCGGGGCGCTGTCGCACTCGGGCAAGTTCCGGGTGTGGTTCTCCGAGGCCGACGATCAGGCCCATCTCGTGGCCGGCCTCGATGAGGTGCTGCGCCGCTTCGGCGGCACCGCACGCCGCTGGCGGGTCGACCGCATGGCCACTGTGATCGTGCCGGGCACCGATCAGGTGCAGCGCTCATTCGTGCCGGTGGCCAAGCACTACCTATTGACTGAACTCTCTGCCGCGTAAGAGCAGGTCAGGATCCACTTTCGTTTGAGGTTGTTGTGTTAGACCTCGCCGCGCATGGACAGCGAGCAGACGATCTCGACGGACCTGGCGGCGATCATTGTGCCGCTGACGGGCCGGCTCGTGGTCACCGCGGACCCGTGGGAGCCGTGTCGTCTCGTCGACGGTGATGGTGTGCGGGTGGAGGCGGTGTCCGCGTGGTTCGGGGATCTCCAGGCGGCCGGGCGGTCGGCGTCCACGATCCGTTCCTATGGGATGGATCTGTTGCGATGGTTCCGGTTCCTGTGCGCGGTTGGGGTGGCGTGGGACCGGGCTACGCGGATCGAGGCGCGGGACTTCTCGCGCTGGCTGCAGGTCAGGGGCAAGCAGGTGCGACTGCACTGGCGCCACCCGGAGAGGCTGGTTGGGGCCGAGCCTGCGGTGGTGTCGGCGGGCCGGCCGTATGCCGCGTCGGTGCGTGCTCATAGCGAGACGGTGTTGCGCGGCTTCTACGACTTCCATCGTGACGCCGGCACCGGGCCGATCCTGAACCCGTTCCCGTTGCAACGTTCGAGGTCGGACCGGCGGGCTCACGCCCATCGGAACCCGATGGAACCGGCGGGCAAGGAACGTGTCGGGCTGTATCGGCCGAAGGTGCCGTCGCGCATTCCGCGCAGTGTTCCTGACGTCGAGTTCAACGAGATCTTCGCTCGGCTGCCGTCGCATCGGGACCGGGCGCTGGTGGCGTTCTACGTCTCCACTGGGGCGCGAGCCTCCGAGCTGTTGTCGGTCACCTACGGCGGTGTCGATCCTGGACGGCAGCTGATCACCGTGGTGCGCAAGGGAACCCGGCATGCACAGCCGTTGCCGGCGTCGACCGATGCCTTTGTCTGGTTGCGGCTCTACCAGTTGGAGATGGATGGCGTGATCCCGACGGGGCGGCGCCAGCCGCTGTGGTGGACGCTGCGTGGCCGGCCTCGCCCGCTCACCTACCACGCCGCCCATCGGATGTTCGAACGGGTCAACGCTCGGGCGGGCACTGAGGCGACGTTGCACTCGTTGCGCCACACCGCGGCCTACCGGATGGCTGAGGACCCGGCGTTGCCGCTGACCGACGTGCAGCTCGTGTTGGGCCACGCCCAGCTGACCACGACCCAGATCTACCTGACTCCCCGCAAGGAGGATGTGATCCGCCGGGTGTTGGCCCACCACGCCGAACAGACCAGACGAGCGGTCGAGAAGGCGGTGCCGGTGCCGGCGCCGGGCTATCGGCCCGAGACCCTCGACGTCCTATTCGGTGAAGGAACCTGATGAGCGTGGGGCTGCAGGAGCGGAACGTCGCTTGTGGGGCGCTGACCCCTGCACAACGGTCGACGCCGGTGATGTTCCCGCCGCGTTCCTCGCCACCGTCGTGGCCAGCCACGACCGCTGGCCGCGGTGAGGTGCTGGGTCGCATGACCTCGCCGCCGTTCGTCCCGCCGGACGCTGAACGCCAGCGTCGACGGGCGAGGGGTGTGTCATTGCTGCTCGACTGGCTGGGCGATCAGCCGGGACGAACCTGGCAGGAACGCTGGCTCGCCAGCGGAGCCGACGCCGCGCCGGTGACGTGGCGCGACGTGCCGGCAGCATGGTTGATCTCCAGCGGGGATCAGGGCGAGGGGCGCCGTTCGGCGCTGATCGAGGCGATGTCGGTGGCGATCTGCGCCGATGTCGTGCGTCCCTCGCTGGCCTGGCTGGTGGGTGGCGGGTTCGCCCGTGGCGCCGGCCTGCTCGTCCGCAACATCGAGACGTGTCGGGATCCCGGCGGCTTCGCCCGACTACGGACGGTGTGTGACGACGACCCTGGCGTCTCGCCGCTGGCCAGGGGCCGGATGCTCTACCGCAGCGCGCTGATCATTGCCGCCAAGGGAGGCGGGCTGACCGAGATCACCGTCGGCGACGTGGTCGAGCTGTTCGAGGCCGAGGATCGCCGGGCGAGCCCGTCTGACGGTCGGGCCGTGCTCTACCGCATGCTGCACCAACTCGGGATCTTCGCTGAGGCGGCACCGTCGACGTTGCGGGCGCTGCGAACGAACGGTCAGCGCACACCCGACGAGCTGATCGATCGCTACCACCTGGCATGTCGCCCGGTGCGTGATCTGCTGGTGGACTACCTGCGCGAGCGCCAGCCGGCGCTCGACTACAACAGCTTGGACTCGCTGTCCAACTTCCTCGGCAAGCTGTTCTGGGCTGACCTCGAGCGCCATCATCCCGGCATTGCCGACCTGCGCCTGTCACGCGAGGTCGCCGACAACTGGAAGCGGCGCCTGCAGACGATCCCGAAGACGACGACCGCGACGAGCGAACCAGTCGAGCTCGCCGTCGAGCGGATCAACTACCGGGAGTGCCTGACCCCGGTGCGGGCCTTCTACCTCGACTTGGCCCACTGGGCGGTCGAGGACCCGGGACGCTGGGGTCCGTGGGTCGCTCCCTGCCCGATCGGCGCCGAGGAGATCAACCGCAAGAAGGCCAAGCGGCGCCTCAAGTCGCGCATGGACGCCCGCACCCGTGAACGCCTGCCCGTGCTGCCCGTCGTCGTCCGCAGCGTCGAACAGCGACGCACGATGGCCGCCGCCCTCCTCGACGCGGCCCGCCGGGCCTCGCCCGGAGAACCCTTCACCGCCGAAGGAACGACCCTCGTTCGCTCGGTCATCGGTCCGCGCTCGGGGCTCGGCAAGGTGTGGGTCACCGACCCGACGACCGGGTCACGCCGCGACCTCGTCCGCGAGGAAGGCCACGCCTTCTGGGCCTGGGCCATCGTCGAGGTGCTCCGAGCCACCGGCATCCGCGTCGAGGAACTCCTCGAGCTCAGCCATCACAGCCTCGTCAAGTATCGCCTTCCCACCACCGGCGAGGTCGTCCCGCTACTCCAGATCGTGCCGTCCAAGACCGACGCCGAACGGCTCCTCGTCGTCAGCCCCAGGCTCGCCGACGTGCTCTCCACGATCATCCGTCGGATCCGCAGCGCAACCGGCGCTGTCCCGCTGGTCGCCGCCTACGACGAACACGAACGGGTGTGGTCACCGCCGGCGCCGCTGCTGTTCCAACGCCACGTCGGCAACGAGAACCGGGCGTTCTCCGGCAGCACCGTCCGCGACTTGCTGACCGGCGCCCTCGCCCGAACCGGCCTCGTCAACCCCGTCGACGGTGAGCCACTTCGCTACACCCCGCATGACTTCCGCCGGATGTTCATCACCGACGCCGTCATGAACGGCCTGCCACCGCACATCGCCCAAGTCATCGCCGGCCACCGCGACATCAACGTCACCCTCGGCTACAAGGCCGTCTACCCAGAAGAAGCCATCCAAGCCCACCTCGCCTTCCTCGCTCGGCGGAGATCGCTGCGACCCAGCGACGAATATCGGGTGCCCACCGACGAGGAATGGCAAGAGTTCCTCGGCCACTTCGAACGCCGCAAAGTGTCCATCGGAACGTGCGCCCGCGCCTTCTCCACCCCGTGCATCCACGAGCACGCCTGCGTCCGCTGCCCGATGCTGTGGCCCGACCCCAATCAGCGGCCCCGCCTCGTCGAGATCCGCGACAACCTCACCGCCCGTGTCGCCGAAGCCGAACGTGAGGGATGGCTCGGCGAGGTCGAAGGACTACAGATCAGCCTCGCCGGTGCCTCGAACAAGCTCGCCCAGATCGACGGACGACTCGACCTCACACCGAGCTGAGCACCCGACTCGCGCCGCCACAGTCGAACACCGCCGGGGCCAGCGACGAAAATTCGAGTTCAGAGAATACGGCGTCGGCGTCGATCCGTGCCCGCCCCGTCACGGCAACCGCAAGGGGGTGGTGGAGAAGGCGATCGACTACTTGACCCAGTCGTGGTGGCGCACCGCCCGCGTCCACACACCGACCGAGGCGCAGGCCAGCGCCGACCGGTTCTGCATCGACGTCGCCGACCGGCGTCGCCGCGGCGAGCTCACCGTCGGCGAACTCGCCGACACCGAACCGCTGCTCGACCTGCCGCAGCCGCCGTTTCCGGCCGAAGTGCGCGTCGTGCGCACGGTGGCGGCCAACGCCCTGGTGTCGTTGTGGGGCAACCGCTACTCGGTCCCACCCGGCCTCGTCGGCGCCCACGTGCAGGTGCGGTGGCGGCTCGGCGCCGAGACCGCCGACTTCCACGCCGGCGGTGTCCGAGTCACGACGCATCGCCTCGCCCCGCGCGGCGCGCAGCGCACCGTGCGCCTCCCCGAGCACACCGCGGCGCTGGAGAACGTCGTGTTGGCCCGGTTCAACACCGCTGCGCCGTGTCGCCGCAAACTCAACCGGCCACCCTCCGACGCCGCCTTGGCCTTGGCCGCCGAGCTGCTCGGTGATCGTGGCGCCGACCCGGTGATCGACTTGGACCTCTACCGGCGACTCACCGAAGAAGGCGCCTGATGAGTGCCGCCGACAGCCTCTACCAGCAGCTGCGCTCCCATCTCGCCTACCTCCGCCTCACCGCAGCCGCCGAGGCGCTGCCCGCCCAGCTCGATGAGGCGATGAAGACCAAAGCGACTCACACCGAGTTCCTCGAACACCTCCTCGCCATCGAGGTCACCGCGGTGGAGGCCCGCCGTCACGCCGGGCTGTTGCGCTTCGCCAACTTCCCCGCCCCATGGCGCCTCGACGACTTCGACTTCGACGCCCAACCCTCCGTCGACCCCGGCCTGATGCGCGACCTCGCCACCTGCCGCTACGCCGACGACGCCACCAACGTGCTGTTCATCGGCCCGCCCGGCGTCGGCAAGACGATGCTCGCCATCGCCTTGGGCCACGCCGCCGTCGACAACCAGCTGCGCACCTACTACACCACCGCCGCCGACTTGGCCGCCCGCTGCCGCAAGGCCGCCGTCGAGGGCCGCTGGGCCACCACCATGCGCTTCTTCAACGGCCCCTCAGTGCTCATCGTCGACGAGCTCGGCTACCTGCCGATGCCCGCCGAAGACGCCAACGCCCTGTTCCAAGTCATCTCCCAGCGATACCTGCGCGGCAGCGTCATCTTGACCACCAACCGTGGCGTCGCCGCCTGGGGCGAGATCTTCGCCGACACCACCATCGCCGCCGCCATGTTGGACCGGCTCCTGCACCGCTCCGTGGTCATCAACATCACCGGCGACAGCTACCGCATGCGCACCCACCGCGCCCGCGCCGCCACCACCCGCACGGCGATCACCCCATGACCAGCGACCGAACCACCAGCTGCCCCGTCTGCAACCCCGACGCCGTCGCTGCCCAACCCGGCCAGGCGCGTTACTGCACGATCGGCTGCTACCGCACCGCCCACCGCCTCGACCACCCCGACACGGGCGACGGCCGCACCTGGTGCCAGCACTGCCGCCGCTACACCCACCAACGCGCCCACGCCGCCGACTGCCCGTCCACCACCCACAAGGAGACAACCACTACATTCACACCCACCACCGGGTGAGGAATTTCGACGAGCAACCCTGGGGAATTTCAGCGAGCGGCGGCAACGAGACCGTGGGGGCTCCGACGTACGGGAACATGGCGACCGGAGAGTGACGAGATGGCCGCGCTCGACCGGACCGTTGGCAACGGCACCTGAAGATCCCGGACACGTTCATACGAGCCGTGCTGTCGCCACTGGGCTCGTGCATGGTTCGCTGGCTGGCCGATGTTGACCCAACTCGCGACGTCGACCTGGTGGAGGTCGAACTCGCGCGACCGCGTCGCCGCGACCCATTCCGACTTCGGCGACCACGGGCGACGCCCGACTGAGCGTGCCCATCTCAGGCGGAGCCCAGGCCGGCGACTGCTCGCGAGCGCGCACACCGAAGCCCGCGACGGGTCGTTCGGTCGCGGCACTTCCGGCGGTCTCGGGTGGTGTCGCGGCGCGGCGTCTCGCGCGATGGTGAGACGCGTCGGCGCGAGCCCGGCCGAGTTCGCAGCCCGAGGGTCCGCGGCGCGTTAGCGCATCTCGGGCGGCAACCCGAAATCAGGCTGTGTGTAGTCGCAAACCCCCGCCGCGAAGATCTGTTCGAGCCGTGCGACGTCGGCGGGGCTCGGTTGCCATGAGCCGTAGAGGCCGCGACCGATCGCGTCGCTGACCGACTGCAGCGCACACTTGAACACCCCACCCTCGATCGGCCCTCCGGCCTCGATCCGTGACGTCGAGTAGATCGGGAATGCCTGTGTGCAGGCCCCCGGCTGCTTGCTGTCGAGGATCCCGTTCCACACGTCGTCGCCGCGCGCCAGCAGTGACCCGTCGGTGTGGAAGCACGAGTCGACGGCGTCCGGCGGCTTGTTGCCGGCGACCCCCAAGTCCGGATGCGCGGCGATGTTCCTCATCCATTGGTCGATCACCTGGAGCGCCATCGGCGTCTGGTCGAACAGCGCCGCCGGACGCCCGTCGGTCGACCAGATCACCTGGTTGGAGGCGTCGCCGTCGAAGTTCAGCAATCGCTGGCGCGCCGCGAACGACTGGTGCGAGTTGTGCATGTTCAGTGACTCTTCGAGGTAGTTGCGCCAGTCGATGATCGGAATGTCGATGTCCCCATGGAAGACCATCCCGCTGCGGTACGCGGCGTGCATCGCGTCGAGGCTGCCCTCCCGCCGCGGGGCCGGCGTGGCGCCGCCGTCGGGCGAGAGGTTCATGTTCCGCGCACTCCAGACGTCGATCGTCCCCGGCGTGCACGCGCCCACGTACGGGCAGCCCTCCTGCACCATCTGCGACGACTCCTTCCACGAGCCGACGTTGGCGTTCAGGTCAAGGAACTGGGCTGGCGTGATGCTCCCGTCGCGCAGCGCCTGCAGCCCGTACTGGACGCCAACGTTGTCCCATGGCACGCGTGCGTAGCCGCTCGAATCGGTGCCGTAGATGTTCACGAGGTCGTCCCAATGCGTCCACTTGGTCGCCAGCTGCTCCTCCGGCGTGACACCCAGCGCCGTGCCGTACCACGGGTTGAGCGCCAGCGGCGACAAGCCGCGCCAGCCGTTGATGCACTCATCCGAGCCGGGTGTCGGCATGTAAGGCATCAGTGCCGCGTACGGGTTCGGCACCGTCGCCGACGAGTTCAAGCCCTCGATGAGCGAGCGGTTGACCCACGTCCGCCACGTCGAGGTCGGTCCTTCCGCGAGGACCTTCGAATCGGCCCAGCGCTCGAGCAGCTCACAGTCCCCGACGTGGATCGTTTGGGTGACCATGTCCGGGTAGGAGTACTGCGGGATCGCCGCATCGAGCAGGCCCGGATGGTTCTGCCCATACACGTACTGCTGGATCGCTCCGCCCGAACCGCCGACGGCGACCGTGTAGCGCGGCTCGGCGTAGGCCGAGACGAAGCGGTCCTTCACCATGATCGCCGCCTCGCCACCGAGTTGCAGGTTGTAGTGAACGTTCGTCACGTCGCCGGTCGAGTACGCGATCGCGTAGCCCAGACCGAGCCCGGGCTGCCACAGCATCGACCCGCGCTGCGGGTTCCCCTGGTAGTGGCCGATCGCGACACCGCCCTCGAACTTGTCCAGCAGCACCCCGTTCCACGCCGTGAGGTCCGGGTGTGCAACGTCTTGGCTTGTTGGCGAGAGCATGGCCAGCGAGTAGACGAAGCGATCGATCGTCCCCCGTTCCCAACGAACGATGAAGTCGACGGTGTCCCCGTCCATGGTCGTGGTCTGGCTCATGTCTGTGGGGCGTGGGGCATCGGGCGTGTAGGGCAGGAAGCTCCCGTTGACGGCGCGGTAGACCCAGTCGACCTGGGTCGGGATCGCGCAGAGCGGCTCGCTGCCGGGCGTGGTGAGGTTGGCTGCGGCCAGCCGGTTCGGGGGCGTGCACTTGAACACCGCCTGGCGGGGGCCGGAGAACATCGGACCGTCGGTCGAGTAGTTGGTGAGCTCGAGCTCGACGCGGTTCGCCACTGACTTGCCCGGCCCCGCGGCCAAGGTGTTCGAACCTTCGCGAAGTCCGGTCACCACGCCTTCGAGCTGGTGAGTGCCCTCCGGATCTGGGCCGAACGCCGACGTGACGTCGGCGCCGTTGAGTGTGATGCGCACCGCCGCGAACGGGATGCTGTCAGGGATGACGACCTCGACGCGGGCGTCGCCTCCCGAGACGAACTCCGGCGGGCTCGAGACCACGCGCAGCTGCAACGTCCCGTGAATCCCGGTCGGCGGCCCAGCCGCGGCGGCGGCCGGTGCCGTCATGAGCGCGCCAACGAGCGCGGTCACAGCAACCTTGGCAGTGAGGGCCATGGCGCCTCCCCTCCCTCTCGATTCCCCGTCAGAACATATCCTCGCCGCCCGACGCCGAGTCCCACGCAGGTGACTTCGGTGACCCGTAGCCGCACTGGCGGCCAGCTCTCGCATCGGCAATCGAGCAGCGGCTCGCTCGCAGACGGCCGCTCCGGTACACGTTGAGGTCGATGGCAGGCGACGGTGACATACCCGCCGTTCGGTGACAGCGTCGCACCGACCGCCAGACATGTCAGCCCGTGGACTGCGTGGGCGCAGCGCGCTACGGCCCTTTCGTCGGCGGCTCAGACATCCGCAGGCAGGACGTCCGGCTGGTCTCGTTGCCCTGACTCGGGATGCGATGACGGGCTGGCCTCGTGCATGGATGGTGGTCCGACGCCCACAACGCCGCCGCTATCCCACGGATGCAGCCAAGTCCAGGGGCCGAAGCACGTCGTCGGCCACACGCGCGCTGTGCAGATACCTCTTGGCCTCGGTGGCAGGCATCAGCTGTGCGTAGAACTCCAGACGGTTGCCGTCGGGATCCAACAGGTAGAAGCTCTTCGTGAGGACATGATCGGCAGTCAGCTCGACCTCGACGCCGCGTGAATGGAGGGTGGCGTACAGTTCCTGAAGTTGGTCCAGCCCTCCATTGATGGCTCCTCGCGTTGAACGTTGGGGCCGGTTCGTGACGGTGGCTGGCTGACAGGGTCCACCACGCGAGTCGGAGGTCTCGCCATTCTGCGGATAGCTGACATCTGCAGACGGGAGGACCTCCGACGTGGGCAACGGTAGTGACACGAGCGTGGGCGCGACCGCGCTCGTCGGGCTGGACGGCTTGGTCGTCGTCGCCCAGACGACGCGTGACGGTGAGCACTGGCTGGCGGTGGAGACGACCGCCGCGCAGGCATGGTGTCCCAGCTGTGGGGTGCGGGCGATCGGCAACGGGCGGCGCCGGGTGACGGTGCGCGACCTGCCGATCGCCGGGATGGCGACGGTGATCGTGTGGGCCAAGCGGACGTGGCGCTGCCGCGAGGAGCTGTGTCGGCGGGGTTCGTGGTCGGAGACCTCCGACGAGATCGGGGTGCGGGCGTCGCTGACCGAGCGGGCCCGCCGGGAGATCTGTCGCCGTGTCGGCGCCGAGCTCGACACCGTCGCGGCGGTGGGGCGCGAGTTCGGGGTCGGCTGGGCGTGCGCCCATCAGGCGGTCGTCGACTACGGCGACGCGTTGATCGCCGCAGATGATCGCCTCGAGCGGACCCGCAAGCTCGGCGTCGATGAGCACACCTTCCAGCACGCCAACGCCCGTCGCCGCACCCAGATGGCGACCACCTTCGTCGACTTGGACCGGCGTCGGCTGCTCGACGTCGTGCCTGGTCGTTCCGGTGATGTGGTGCGCCAGTGGGTCGAGTCGCAGCCGATCTGGTGGGCCGACCGCATCGACGTCGCGGCGATCGACGCGTTCCGTGGCTACGCCACCGCGATCGGCGACGTGCTGCCCGACGCCACCTTGGTGGTCGACCACTTCCACGCCATACGCCTCGCCTCCGAAGCGGTCAACGACGTCCGTCGCCGCGTCCAGCAGGACACGCTCGGCCATCGCGGCCGCAAGCACGACCCGCTCTACGGGATCCGCCGGCTGCTGCTGCGCACCTGGTCGAACCTCAACGAGCGGGGATGGGAACGGCTGCGTGCCGGGCTCGCCGCCGGCGACCCCGACGGCGAAGTGGCTGCGGTGTGGCTGGCGCGCGAGCTGCTCGCCGAGGTCTACGCAGCCCGCGATCTCGCCCATGCACGACGGCGGCTGGTCGTGTTCTTCCAGCACGCCGCCGACGCCGAGATCCCCGAGCTGACCCGCTTGGCGTCGACGATCGACCAGTGGCGTGACGAGGTCCTCGCGTTCCACACCACCGGCGGCGCCTCGAACGGGCCGACTGAAGCGGTCATTATCTGGAGCCACGATCGGGGCGTTGTCGATGTCGCCGACAGGGCCGTCGAGGCTCGTCGGGGACGCGTTCTCTGGAGTGTGTTGTCGAGGTCCCCGATGTCGCCGGCGGCGTGAGCTAGACATCGCTGGCCTTGGCCTGCGCCCCCGCTGGTCGATCAGTGGAGGTGAATGGTGAAGGTGCAGCGTGTGACGATGCCGGTGACCGGGGCGGAGTCGTGGACGGTCGTCGGCGACGACTGGGCTCCGCTCGCACCGGTCGAGCGCTATCTGGCCCATCTGGCCGGGATCGAGCGATCACCGAACACAGTGCGGGCGTACGCCCATGGGCTGCGTCTGTGGTTCGAGTTTCTCGACCGGCGCGAGCTCGCGTGGGACGTGGCGGGGATCGAGGACGTGTCGCGGTTCGTGGCGTGGCTGCGGGCGCCGGCGGACAACGTGATCGTCCTCGACGACACCGCTGCGGTGCGCAGCGCCGCGACGGTGAACCGGCATCTGGCCGCGCTGTTCGGCTTCTACGACTTCCACGCTCGCAGCGGGGTGGGCCTGGCGGCGGATCTGGTGGCGTGGCGGCGGGTGTCGCGTGGCTCCTACAAGCCGTTCTTGCATCACGTCTCGCCGGGCCGGCCGATCGCCACTCGCCCGGTGAAGTTGCGGGTTCCCCGTCGGCTGCCCGCAACGTTGAGTGTCGAGGAGATCGCCGTGATCTTGGCGGCGTGTCAGCGTCTGCGGGATCGCTTCTTGTTCGCGTTGTTGGCTGAGACGGGGATGCGGATCGGTCAGGCGCTCGGGTTGCGTCACGGCGACTTCGTGAGCCGCGAGCGGCGGGTGATGATTGTGCCGCGCGGCGACAACGCCAACGGGGCTCGGGCCAAGTGCACGGCGGCGGCGAGTGTGCCGGTGTCGGCGCCGCTGGTGCGCCTCTACAGCGACTACATGCACAGCGAGTACGGCGCGCTCGACTCCGACTACGTGTTCGTCAACTTGTGGTCGGCGCCGGTGGGTCGCCCGCTGCGCTATCAGGCGGTCGTCAAGCTCGTCGACCGGCTACGGGCCAGCACCGGCATCGCGTTCAGTCCGCACATGCTGCGCCACACCTGCGCGACCGAGCTGATCCGTGCCGGCGTGGCGATCGAGGTCGTCTCGAAGCTGTTGACCCACCGGTCCGTGACCACCACCAGCGACGCCTACGTGCACCTCGACGTCGAGGACCTGCGCGCCGAGCTGGTCCGCGCCGGCGCTTGGGAACCAGCCTCGTGCTGAGCGTCGTCGCCGTTCCCGACACCGGCGGCGACGAGCTGGGGACGTTGCTGGTCGCCGCGGTCCGACCCGAGTTCGCCGGCGAGATCATCCAAGTCGATCCCGATGACCCGGTGTTCGGCCGCGGTCGCTGCGGCGTCGACGGGTGTGCGCGCACGTCGTGGGCGTTGCAGTTGTGCGCCGCCCATCATCAACGCTGGACCAAGCACGGCAAGCCCGCCGTGGAGGAGTTCCGGGCCACCGCCGCACCCGTCGCCGTCCGTGCTGGTTCGGAGATGGTCGACGCCTTCGATCTGTCGGTGCTCGACGCCCGAGCGCGTCTCGAGGTCGGCTACGTGTTGCAGTGCCGCCACGACGACCGCGGCGTGCGTGTCCCACCCTCGACGATCCGTCACCTCGTCGGGCTCTACGTTGACGGCGGTGCCCGGTCGCTGTTGGAGCGGCCGGTCGAGGCATGGCTCGACGCCGTGCGATCGGGGGGCTGGAAAGACCCGACTCGCACGGTCGCCCTGGTGCGCTACGCCCACCAACGCCTCACGGACTTGCGTGGCATCGACGTCGAAGCCGAGTACACGAGCGACATCTGGGTCGCTGGCCGGCTGGGGATCCATGTGACGCGGTCACCGTGCCAGACCCGCTTCGACACAATCACCCAACCGTGGCTGCGGGTAGCGACGAAACGTTGGGCCCGGCTGCGGCTCGGCTCAGGCAAGACGTTCGGCACCGTGAACGTCGACGCCCGAGCGATGCTGTGGTTCAGCCAGTTCCTCGCGGGCCGTGACATCGCTGCCGGTGACGAGACCGTCATCACACGTGACGTCCTCGAGGCCTACCTCGTGTGGATCATCGCCTCTGGCCTGGCCCCGCACACATCCAGCACCTACATCACCTGCCTGCGCGGCTTCCTCGACACCTGCCGTCGCCACCACTGGCTGCCCGAGCTGTCAGCGACCGCCGCGCTCTACCACGACGACCTGCCGAGCCGTCCCCGGCCGCTGCCCCGCTTCATTCCCGAGTTCGTGATGAACCAGCTCGAAGACCCCGACCGCCTGGCCGTCTTGCTCGACACAACCACCCGGGCGTTGATCGTCGTGATCATCGAGACCGGGCTGCGCGCCAACGACGCCTGCGCGCTGCCGTTCAACCCCGTCATCGACGACAGCGCCGGGTGGCCATGCCTGCGCTACTTCAACGCCAAGATGGCCGCCGAGCAGCTCGTCCCACTGAGCGCCACCGCCGCCGACACGATCCGCGCCCAGCAGGCCGAACTCCGCCGCCGCTGGCCCGACGGGCCGGCGGTGCTGTTCCCGGCGCCGCACTCCAACCCCGACGGGGCACGCCCGTTCAGCTACGCCACCCTCCGCCAGCGCCTCGCTCGCTGGCAAGACGACATCGACGTGCGCGACGAGACCGGTCAACGCGTCCGCGTCACCGCCCACCAATTCCGGCACACGCTCGGATCGAGATTGATCAACCAGGGCGTCCCCCAGCACGTCATCCAACGCCTTCTCGGACACGCCAGCCCACAGATGACCGCCCGCTACGCCACCCTGCATGACACCACCGTCCGCCGGGCCTTCGACCAGTACTGCCAGCAGCGAGTCAACGTCAGCGGCGAACGCATCGTCTACGACCCCGCCGGGCTGACCGCCGACGCCGAATGGACCAAGCACAACATGGCCCGCGTCCAGGCCAGCCTCCCCAACGGCTACTGCGGACGACCACCCCAGCAGGACTGCCCGCACCCCAACGCCTGCCTCACCTGCCCCGACTTCCAGACCACCCCGGCGTTCCTCGACATCCACCGCCGCCAACGAGACGAGACCCGCGTGCTCATCGCCACCGCCGACGCCGACGGCCACTTCCGGCTCGCCGCCAACCACCGTCAAGTGCTCGACAACCTCGACCAGCTCATCGGCGCCCTCGACGCCATCGGAGACACACCATGACCGTCGCCCTCACCGCCTCCGCCCGACAGCGCACCCACGACACCCGCCACCGTGCAGTCGAAGCGCTCCGCCAGCTCGACGCCGACGGCGAGCCCGTCACCTTCAGCAGCGTTGCCCACGCGGCCGGCGTGTCGCGATCGTGGCTCTACCGCCAGCCCGACCTACGTGGCGAAATCGACCGGCTCCGCAACCTCGCTCACGCCAACACCGCACCTGTTCCCTCGGCGCAGCGCGCCTCCACCGACTCGCTCCGGCGGCGCCTCGAGACCACCCTCGGCGAGATCCAACGGCTCACGATCGAGAACCGGCAACTGCGAGAACAGGTCGCACGCCGCTTCGGTCAGCAACGCGCCGACGGACTCACCTGACGCTGTCGGCAACATGTCCACGACATGCAAGCCCAGCCAACACGGCGTTCCGCCGGATCCGCTCCAGATAAGCCTCAACCTGCTGATCGAGAAGATCCGCCGCGTCGGGCACGGCTACCGCAACTTCACCAACTATCGCCGCCGGCTCCTCCTCGGCTGCGGCATCACATGGACTACCATCCCAACTCGCAGAATCCGAGGCCGCCAACCAACGATCGCCGCGTAGAGCCCCATCGATCTCGATCGCTGTGTGTGCCAGGCCGGAACTTCCAACTGGTTGCTCGTCCGGGACCTTGATCACTGCCAGGTCGTGGTCGTGTTCTCCAAATGACAGGAACGCCATCTGCATGTCGTCGAGGAAGGTCACGAGCTCCATCCCGAGGGCTTCGGTGTAGAAGGCGACCGACCGTTGCGGGTCCCGTACTCCGAGCACGGCATGTCGGACACCAGTGATCTTGGTCATGACTTCGCCCCTTTCTGCCCACAGGCAGGTTGCATTGCCTGAGCCTGTGGGCGTGCAGGGGCCGTAGCATCCGACGTCCGTCGTATCTTTAGCGTTCGCGAATCGGTCGCCGGTCGAGGCGCCTGCGTCTACGGGAGATCGCTGTCGGCGAGCTGGTCGAGTTTCGAGGTCATGAGCTCCCGGGCGGAGTGGATGTTGAGCTTGGTGTAGATGTGCTCGAGGTGCGTGCGCACAGTGGCTTCCGACAGCGTCAGGCGTTCGGCGATGTCCCGGCGGCTGCTCCCGGCCCTGGCTAACCGGGCGATCCGCAGTTCTTGGGAGGTGAGACGTCCGTCGGGGGTGCGGCGACGGCGCCTTCCTCCGGTCAGTGCCAGCCCGACGCGGGCGTATCGTGCCAGGGCCGGCGCGCCCGTGGCGTCGGCCACCTCGAGGGCTTCGGTCAGCACCTTTCGAGCCCGGGCCGGCTGACCGCTGTTGCGGAGCATGGAGCCGTAGGCCAGAAGTGTGGAGATGCGCTCCAACGGCAGCTCGGCGCCATCGTGGAGGGCAAGCGCTTGGCGGAAGTGGCCCTCTGAGGCCAGGTGGTCTCCGTGCCGCGCCGCCAGCTCGGCGCGGCCGAACGCTGCGGCGGTACGGGGCCATCGGCACGGCAGCCGCGCGGCACAGGAGTCCAACCAGCCGAGCACCCGCGCTGCGTCGGAGTCACGACCGGCTCGGGCGTGGGCGATGACGGCTCGCCCCGCCCAGCCCTCTGTGTCAACCTCGGGTGAGGCGGATCGAGCAGTCGATTCATTGAGCTGAGAGGGTGGGGAGGAGTTCCCCGAATGAGCACGATCATCCACGATTCTTCGAGCGCGCGCGCCCAGGCTGGCGCCGTGGACGACACGAACGATCCGGATCCCGAGGTCCCCGAGCGGGCCCGTGGCCCGCGTCGGTACTCGGCGAAGTACAAGGCCCAGGTTCTCGATGAGTACGAGCGCCTCGACAAGGCGGGCAAGGGCGCGCTGTTGCGGCGCGAGGGCCTGTACACGTCGCTGATCTCGGAGTGGCGCCGCCAGCGCGACCGTGGCGCGCTGGCGGCGTTGGCCAAGCCCGCCGGCCGCCAGCCGGCCGATCCTCGTGATCGCGAGGTGGCCCGGTTGCGTCGTGAGAACGAGCGGCTGGCCGGCGAGCTGGACAAGGCCCGCAAGATCATCGAGGTCCAGGGAAAGCTCTCGGCGCTGTTGGACGATCTCGCCACCGACAGCGCCCCGACGGATCGGGGCGAGACGAGATGATCGATCAGGCGATCACCGAGCTCGCACCGCTGGTGGGCGTGCGCGACGCCTGCGCGGCGATCGGCGAGGCCCAGGCCCGCTGGTATCGCCGGCACCGCCAGAGCCCCCCGGCCCCGAAGCCCGAGCGGATGCCCACACCGCAGCCTCGGGCGCTCAGCGAACTCGAGCGCAAGGAGCTGCGGGCGGTGCTAAACAGCGAGGACCACGTCGATGAGGCGCCCGCCACCGTCTACGCCAAGCTGTTGGATCAGGGCGTCTACCTGGCCTCGGTGCCGACGATGTACCGGGTGTTGCGCGAGCACGACGAGGTCCGCGAGCGTCGCCGCCAGGCCACCCATCCAGCGGCCAAAAAGCCCGAGCTGCTGGCCGCCAACCCGAACGAGGTCTACTCGTGGGACATCACCAAGCTGCTCGGCCCGCAGAAGTGGACGTACTACTACCTGTACGTGATCCTCGACATCTTCAGCCGCTACGTGCCGGGCTGGATGCTCGCCCACGCCGAGAACGCCCGCCTCGCCGAAGCGCTGCTCGCCGACACCGTCGCCAAGCAAGGGATCGAGCATGGTCAGCTCACGATTCACGCCGACCGTGGTTCGCCGATGGTGGCCAAGCCCGTCGCCTTCTTGCTCGCCGACCTCGGCGTCACCAAGAGCCACAGCCGGCCGTGAGCAACGACAACCCGTTCAGCGAGAGCCAGTTCCGCACGCTCAAGTACCGGCCCGAGTTCCCCGACCGCTTCGGCTGCTTCCAGGACGCTCACGCCTTCTGCAGCCGGTTCTTCAACTGGTACAACGACGAGCACCGGCACTCCGGCATCGGGTTCCACACCCCCGCCGACGTCCACTACGGGCGAGCCGAGTTCATTCGCGAGCAGCGTGCTGTCGTGCTCAACGACGCCTACGCCGCACACCCCGAACGCTTCGTCCGCAAGCCACCGCAACCGCCGGCGCTGCCCACCGCGGTGTGGATCAACGAGCCGAAGGAGGACGCCACGACACAGTGATTCTCAAGAGATCTGCCTCGAAAAGGTTGACACGCGCCGCAGGGAACGACGCATGGCTCGCCGATACCCATCTGCTCGAAGAGCTGTTCGGCCTTCAGGTAGAGCCTGGCCGCCGCCTCGGGTCGTCCAAGGCCAAGATGCCTGATCCCGTGCAGGTGCAGGAGCCAGGTCCGGGCGGTGCCCTCGTCACGTGCATCGAGGAGCGACTCGAGCTGGTGGCAGGACTCGTCGGCCTCGGCAGGGCGGTCCAGATGAAGCAGCACCAAGAAGCGAACGACGGCGTTGAACGTCGCCCCCAGCGGTACCAACTCGGTGAGCTGATCTGCTCGGCTGCTCAGCTCGAGCGCCTCGGTGAGCCGCCCGGTGCGTGCAGCCACCTCCGCCTCACCGATGAGCGACATGGTGAGCGCCTCAGCCGCCCCGAGCTGCTGCGCGGCCAAGCGGACCGACCTGAAGCTTCGAGCGGCGACATCGAAATGCTCCAAGTACTTGGCGGCATGCGCATGGATGCTGGTGAGCCCCCACGTCCACGCCGGGTCGGCGAGCTCGGGGCGAGGGTTCGCTTGAACTGCCCTGGCGGCCGTGGCCGTCGCTCCAAGGCCGGCCGGGTCGCCGGCCATCACGGTCAAGAACCCGTGAGCTGACTCGGCCCGCAGGCGCATTGTGTTGTCCGGGCCGGCGGCAAGCTCGATCGCCTGTGTGGCCAGTGGCAGGCAGCCCCGAGGACCCAGCATGATTCCAAAGCTCAGGGCTTGGTCAACCAGTGCGTCGGCCGCCGCGGCCGGATCGTCGACCAGGAGCAGATCCGCAGCTTCTGTGAAGCAGGCCGCAGCGGTGACGTGGTCCCCGCTGGCGTAGAGAGCTCGACCTCTCATACGCAGCGCCGCGGCCCGGACAACGGCGCCGATCCCACTTCTGGACAGCACCCGCTGATAGGAGCGGGACGCCGCGATCGGGTCTCCCGCGCCCAAGAGCGCCTCCGCCTGGACCAGGAGCAACGGCGTAGACGCCCGGTCCCCGGCCAGACCGACCGCGGTGGTCAGTTGGGACGCAGCCGTCGCCAATGCCCCGACTTCGAGCGCCGCTCGTCCAGCTCGCTCCAGGGCGACCAGGACCTCGGGGCTGTCCCGCAGCCCGGCCCGCAGCGCATGCTCGGCGGCTTCCGCATCCAGACCTCGCGCAGCGAGCACCTCGAAGCTGCGGGCGTGCAGCCGAGCCCGCACCGGTCCGGGAAGATCGTCATACAGCGCCTGAGCGAACAACGGGTGCACGAAGCGGACCCCGCGGGCGCCGTTCTGCTCGACGAGGCCGCTACGGCACAGCGCCTCGACGGCCCGGTCCGCCTCGACCTCAGCCAGCCCGGCCACCTCCGCCGCCAACTCCAGGCGGAAGCGAACCCCGAGCACGCTCGCGGCCCTGACGCAGCGCAACGCCGCCGAGGGGAGGCCAGCGAAGCGGCTGAGCAACAATCCATCGGCCTCCAGCGCAGGCCAGCTCTTCGCGGCCTTGGCATCGATCGCCCCGCGACTGATGGCCAGCGCCACCTGCTCGAGCAGGAGCGGGTTACCGGCGCACAGCTCCCAAGCCTTGCTAGCGGCGGCGTCCGACACCGCTCGACCCGCCCGTTCGGTGAGCATCGCCGTGGAACCTTGGCGGCTGAGCGGTGCCAACCGTTGCAGGCGCGCCACCCCGGAGCCGACGAGGCTCGAGGCCACCTCCCGAGCATCTGCTGGCCAAGTCCGCAGGGTCGCGATGACCGCGATGGGCAGGGAGCCGATCCGCCGACACAACAGGGACAACAGCTCCAGCGAGTCCGAATCGGCCCAATGCACGTCGTCAAGGGCGAGCACCACGCCCTGTTCCACCGTCTCCAGCCACCGCAGCAGGCGGTAGAGCTGTTCCGAGCGCCCTGTCGCTGCTTGGGGCCCCATCGCCAAGACCGGACCGGCGAGCGTGGAGATCGCCTGGTCGAGCACCCCGAACGGCAGGGACATCTCCATCGCGTCGCCCTGGCCCAGGCCGACACCAAGATCCGGCTGGGCCAACGCCCTCGCCGAGTCAAGGACGCTGCTCTTGCCGAGCCCAGCCTCACCCTCCACGAACAGCACCCCGCCTCGGCCGGCGCGAGCGGCCTCGAGCAACTGGGCGATGGCCGCAGTCACGCCACCGCGCTCCCACAGCTGGTTGCCCATGCTTCCCGTGCCCTCCTCGCCGAGGCAAGGTTATGCACACGGGCGTCAGCGCTCGGGCGCGCCCTCGAATACCCGGAGCACGGGGTGGAGAATCCACTCCAGGGGAGTGGGTGCCCCAGCTCATCTCCCGCCGCGCCGCCCAGCAACGCTCGTCGCCGCGACCGGCTGGCCGTCGCTAGCGCGCGGATAAAGATTACGACGAACATCGGATGCTGCAGCACAGGGCGGCCCCCACACTGAGGCCGTGGCCGGAGCCGAGGACGCCGAGGAGTTCGTCTTGAGCTTGCGTCACGCACCAAGCGGCGGCCCTTGCGGAACCTTGCGCGCCGTCGGCAAGCAGAACGAGGAAGCCTTCGAGGGCTGGATCGGCCTCATCGGCCTCATCACAGAGCACAGGGGGACGGCAGTGGACCACGCCATGACGATGCGGAGCACGTACGAGCGGATCAACGCGGGAGACATCGCCGGGTTCGGCGACCTGGTCGCTGATGACTTCGTCGAGCACGAAAAGACACCGGGTCTGCCTCCGACGAAAGCGGGGATGCTCGAGTACTTTCGGGTTCTGCTGGCAGCGTTCCCCGACATGCGGATGGACGTCGAGGATCTGATCGCCAGCGACGACAAGACCGTGGCTCGGGTGAAAGCCACGGCAACGCACAACGGCGAATTCATGGGTGTGCCGCCGACAGGTACGCCAGTCGAAGTGCGGCTCATCGACATCATGAGGTTCGACGACGCCGGGCTCGTCAGCGAGCACTGGGGCGTCGCCGACATGCTGTCGCTCATGCAGCAGCTCGGTCTCGTGCCCACTGGCCAGCCCGCATAACCATCGGCCGTCTGGAACCGCGCCCACGGGGCCATGATCGTCGAACTGAAGGCGAAGCTTTGTCGGCGGGCATGGGGCCCCGCTGTGACGGGCGCCCAGGTACCGCGGCTTGGGGTGCTGGCTGCTCCGTTCCGGATCGCGCTTCTCCGCCAGTTGACCGCAAGAGAGCCAGATCCGCCCCGACGAGGTCGTCAATCGCCGGCACGATCGTCGCAATCTCCGCACTCGGTGAGGGTCATCAGGCAAGGAGCCAACACATGTCGAAAGTTGTGATCTTCCACGCGGTCGAAGACATCCAGCATTGGTTGAGCGGCAGGGCCGAGCGCGCTTCAGCCCTCGCGGGTGCGACGAATGTTGCCGACCTTGTCGCCTTGGATGGGAGCAACCTCGTGGCGGTCGCCTTCGACATCGACGACCTCGAAGCCTTCAAGGCGCTGCTGTCCGCAATGCCGCCGGACATGGTCGCGCAGGCGGAGTCGCACGGGGTTGTCGTGTCGACGATGACCGTCTACGTCGAGGCCTAGGTCGAACGAGACCGCGACGCGTCCAACACCGCGCTTCCGCGAACGCTCACCGCGGGTCCCTCACGCCGGGGGTGATGCGACCGTCGGCTGCGCTCGGCGTCGTGTCTGGTACCGAGCCCGTCGGCGCTGCCGGCCCACTCGTAGGGGTCGGCGCAGCCGTGCCTTCATCCTCACCAAGCCGAACTGATCGCCTCCACGGTCCGCCCCTCGGGGCCAACGAGATCCAGCAATGGCAATCGACACAACTGCGCCACTGGCGACGCCCGCATCACCGCCCCGCCCCGCCCTCCTCTGCAGTCCCAGGTCGCGCCCCTCGCCATTCACGCCGACACCGTGGCTCACACCGGTCCGACCCATGCGTTGCACGTCCGCAACCAGGCGACCGGCCGGATGTCCGAGCGTGCCCCAAACGCCGGTCGGGGAAGCCCTTTGCGCGGTCCTGTCCCCCTTGCGTCCGTCCTGTCCGACCATCCTCGTTATGCCGAAGTCCGCAGAGTGAGGACGATGCCGAGGACGCGCGCCCGATACCGCTCCGCCGGCCGCTCCTACGAGCGTCCGGGAAGTTCTGCACCTCCCTGGCCCGGCGATCTCATCGAGCGGATCGTCAGGTCGTGACCGGTGGGTTGGTGGTACCCGTTGCTCTGCAGAAGCCGGTGACCGTGCACACCCCCGGCAAGTCGGGCTCGGCTCGCAGCCAAGCTGCTCGCGTGCCCTTCCGAGCCCGCCGCCGCTTCGCGGTGGCGTTCACTCACCTAACCGGCTCGTAGGCTCACCGGGAGTGCGCGCGCCGATCAACGTCGACCGGGCCCTCGACGCCGGGCTGGTGCGCATCAGGGAGCAGTTCCATGTGCCGTCGGGGTTCCAGGCCGAGGCCGCCCTTGGGGCGGTGCAGGCGGCGGCTCGCCCACTTGGACGCGAGCACGTCGACCGCACCGACCGCCCATTTGTCACCCTCGACCCGGCCGGCTCGACCGATCTCGACCAGGCGTTCGCGCTCGAGACGGCCGGGGCCGACATCGTCCTGCACTACGCCATCGCCGACGTCGGGTTCTTCGTCCATCACGGCGAGGCGTTGGACGCCGAGGCATGGCAGCGGGGGGTCACCGTCTACATGCCCGACGAGCGAGCCCGGCTCTACCCGGCCGCGCTCTCCGAGGGTGCCGCCAGCCTGCTCCCCGACGGGTCGCGGCCGGCCGTCGTCTTCACCGTGCGCGTCGACGGCGCTGGCGCCGCCCGCCTCGACGGCGTCGAACGGGCGGTCGTGCGCAGCCGCGCCAAGCTCGCCTACGAGACCGTCAAGCCCGACGAGCTGCCGTCCGAGTTCGGTGAATTGGCGCGCCGGATCACCGCCGCCGAGGACGCCCGCGGGGCACCGCGGGTCGAGTTCCCCGAGCAGGATCTGGAGCAGGTGGACGGGCACTGGGAGCTGCGGTTCGAGCCGCGCCTCGCCACCGAGGACGACAACGCCGGCATGTCCTTGGCGACAAATCTCGCCGTCGCCGACGCCCTGCTCGCCGCCCACAACGGGTTGTTCCGCGTGATGGCCGAGCCGACCGACGGTGCCGTGCGACGGCTGCGCCAGACGGCCCGCGCGTTCAACCTCACGTGGCCGACCGAGCAGTCACTCGCCGACTTCCAGCGCTCGCTGCGAACCGACGACCCGCGCGGCGGCGTTCCTCGTCGCCGTCCGGCGGGCGGGCGGCGGGGTGTCCTACGAGCCGTACGCACCCGGCGTCACGCCATGGCACGCGGCGATGGCCGCCACCTACACCCACGCCACCGCGCCCCTGCGCCGCCTAGCCGACCGCTACGTCGTCGAAGCCGCGCTGGCCGTCGGCAACGGCAAGGCGGTGCCCGACGAGGCGCAGGCCGCGTTCGGCGCGCTCCCCGAGGCGATGGCCAAGGGCGAGCAGCGCGCAAACACGGTCGACCGGGCGGTGATCGATCTCGCCGAAGCCGTGCTCCTCGCCGGCCGCGAGGGCGGGCTGTTCGACGCCGTGGTCGTCGACGAGGACCACAAGGGTCCGCTGATCCAGCTCGTCGAGCCGGCGGTGATGGCGCGGGTGTCGGCCAGCCGCGTCGATCCGGGCGAGCTCATCCGGGTCCGCCTGGTCCGCGCCGATCCTGTGGCCCGCACGATCGAGTTCACTCGGGTGGGCTGAGGGCATGGCGGATCGCTGTCATCACGTCATCATCTACGGCCCGCCTGGCGCGGGGAAGCTCACGGTGGCACGGGCCCTCGCCGACGGCTACGGAATGCGGGTGCTCGACACCACTTGTCGGTCGATCCGGCGCTGCGGCTGTTCGACTTCGGCACCCCCGAGTTCGCCGACCTGGTGGAGCGGATCCGGGTCCTCCTGCTCGAGGCTGCGGCGCGTGCACAGCTCGACGTCGTCTCCACGTTCGTGTACGCGCATGTCCTCGACGACGACCACCTCCCCAGCCTCGTCGCGGCCTCGCGAACGCGGCGGTGCCGATGTCACGCTCGTCCAGTTGATGCCCTCGACCGAGGCGCTCGAGTCCGCGCGTCCAGGCGACCAGCCGAGCCGGAACGATGAAGGTCACCGATCCCGCCGTGCTCCGCCGGCTGCTGTTCGAGTTCGACCTCAACACGCCGGCCGGACCAGACGATCTCGTGATCGACAACACCGTCGTGCCCGCGGACACGGCGGCAGGGATGATCGCCGACCACGTCGGACTCATCGCCGATCGCCGCCCCCCGCGAGACCCATCCAGCTGAGATATGGTCAGCCGGCGCCGGTCGATGGGGAGGATGGTGTTCCGCAACCCTGATCACATCACGATCGCAGTCGTCGACGCGGCGACGGCGATCAGCTTCTTCGAGCTGCTCGGGTTCCGCAAGGACCACGTGGTGAGGATCGATGGTGACGCCCCGGCGAGGTACATGGGCATGCCGGACATGAAGGCCGAGCACATCACGCTCGTGCTCGAGGGTTCCTCGCCTCGCTTCGAGATCCAGTTGCTGGAGTTCGATCCAACGTCGGCGGACGATCCCGGTGCGCATCCGACGAACCTCCGGCGGCGCGGCTACAACCACGTTGCGTTTCGTGTCGATGACATCGCCACATCCACCGCCCGCCTCGAGGCCAACGGCGTGAGGATGCTCAGCGAGGAGCTGGACTACCTGAGCCGCAAGCTCCGCCTGTTCGAAGGCCCGGAAGGGATCACCCTCGAACTGGTGGAGTGGGTCGAGGCGGGCAACGACCAACACCGCTGAGGAGGCGGTTGCGAATCAAGGTCCGGTGTGCTCTGACGCCGAGCGGGGCGGGCCGCAGCCGCTTGCACGGCG
The DNA here is from genome assembly GCA_963841465.1 of uncultured Acidimicrobiia bacterium. GTDB lineage: Bacteria > Actinomycetota > Acidimicrobiia > Acidimicrobiales > Ilumatobacteraceae > JALZMG01. The sequence continues at coordinate 209,241 of CAWJCQ010000005.1, forward strand.
GCGCCGTCGGCGGGGCGAGCAGCACGGCCGGGGTCGCGCCGCGGTGAGACCGCTGGCGCCGGTAACATCGGGCAACCGGCCGGCGACGCGCTGCGGTCCGATCAGTGCAGATGCACCGAGCCCAGACGAGCCCGGGGCAGGCGTACGGCAGGTCGCTCGGCACATCGGGGTCCGTGTCCGGAGCCGGCATCGGTTTGGCCAGCGGAACATGGGCGACCTGCGGAGGCGCGGGATCAGCGGGTGCCCACGCCGGGCGCCGGCTGGCCGACCGCCCGCTTGGGGACTGAGTGCTGCCAGTCGGCGAGGATCGCCCGTAGCGCGGCGACGAGCGCGAGCGGCTGGTCGAGCGGGACGTGGTGGTAGGCCGCGGGGATCTCGACGATCGGTGAGCTGCGACCCAGCAGCTCGTCCATGTAGTCCTGGATGTCGGGGGTGACCAGATCGCTGTGCTGGCCCTTGAAGATGGCGATGCGGCAGTGGATGTCGGCCAGGTAGTCGTTGATCCCCTGGCGGTCGCGGAGGAAGACCTTCGGATCGAACTTCCACGTCCAGCCACCCTCGACTCGTCGCAAGGAGCGACGGGCGATGAGGTCGACGATGAACTCGTTGTCGCACGGCTGCGGCGGCTGCAAGTGGAAGTGGTGCACGGCGGTCTCGAGGTCCTCGTAGACCTTGGGGTTCTTGAACATGCGGCCGTGCTCGCCCTCCTCCGACTCCGGATCCGGGCGCCGCACCGGCGAATCCACGACCACCGCGCCGGCCATCTTCTCGCCGTGCAGGCTGGCCGCGGCGATGGTGACGAGCCCGCCCATTGAGTGTCCGACGAGGACCGGCGGCCCCTCCATGCCGGCGTCCTCAGCGCAGCCCATCACCTCGTCGGCCCACGTCTCCACGGCGTAGACGGGCCGGCGATCGCTGTCGCCGTGGCCGGAGAGGTCGACGGCCACGACGTGATGCTGCGGCAGCAGCAGCGGGGCGATGAAGCTCCACCAGTGGGCGTGCGCAGCGCCGCCGTGCACGAGGATGAGCCCCGGGCGAGCGATGTCGCCCCAGCGGAGGTAGTGGATGTCGCACGCCTTCACCCGCACCGTGCGCTCCTCCGGCAGCGTGGCGAGGGCGTCGGTGAACCACGCCGGCGCGCGGGCGTCTCCATGGACGCCGGATGGTACCGCCGAGGTCGAGCGCGTCGCTTGGCCAGTAGCCTCGTCCGACGAAGGGGAGTAGCCCTCTCACCGGTCGATCGACACGCTGGCAGATGATGCCCGGTCGGCCGGGCCCGGTGTGCCGGGCGGGCGAGACCTTCGACGTGGTGCAGACGTGCATCGGGTCGAAGCTCGCACTTCCTCCCGGTGCGAGAACCGAGGAGTCGAGGTGCTGACAGCGACGCTGGTGAGCTTCGCCGTGATCTTCGTCGCCGAGCTCGGCGACAAGAGTCAGCTGATGGCGCTGACGTTCGCGACGCGGTACCCGGCCGCGCCTGTGTTGCTCGGGATCACGGCTGCCACCGCGCTCGTGCACGCAGTGTCGGTGCTGGTCGGCGGGCTGCTCGGGGCGACCATCCCGACCCGCCCGATCACCCTGATCGCCGCGCTTGCGTTCGTCGCCTTCGGCCTGTGGACGCTGCGCGGCGACACGCTGACGGAGGAAGAGGAACGCCGGGCTGCTCAGCCGGTGCGCCACATCGCGCTCACCGTCGGCTTCGTGTTCTTCCTCGCTGAGCTGGGGGACAAGACGATGCTGGCGACGATCACGCTCGCCACCCGCGAGGGTCTGCTCGGCACGTGGCTCGGCTCGACGCTCGGCATGGTCGTCGCCGACGCGCTGGCGATCGGCATCGGTCGCATGCTCGGCACGCGGTTGCCCGAGCGGGCGATACGCATCGGCGCCGCGGTCTCGTTCTTCGTGTTTGCCGCGATCCTCCTGTGGGAGGCGGCGCGGGGCTGACCCTGCGTTCTGTCCTTCACGATCGGCCCGATCCGGCCGCAATCGAAGGACGGAACGGGTTACCCCGCCGGGTCGAGGCGGAGCACGGCCCCCTGCAGCGAGACCGCGTAGACCTCGCCCTCCGGACCTTCGACAACCTCGGCGAGCGACGGGACGTTGCCCAGCTCGACCTGGCGGCCTGGCTTCATCGCCGCGCCCTCGCCGAGCACCTCGACCGCCCACAGGTCGCCGCTGCAGTAGTCGCCGTACACGTACCAGCCGACGAGGTCGTGCACCGGCCCGCCCCGCACCCGCACGCCGCCGCTGACCGAGCAGCCGGGCCCGTGGGTGTAGGTGACGAAGGGCGACACGGCGCCGTCGGGCGAGACGTCGGTGTTGTAGCGCTCGTTGCCCTCGAACGCGCTCCAGCCGAAGTACAGCCCCTTGCCGGCGTCCTTGCCATCGGTCGCCGAGGCGACGTCGACTTCCTCGATCGCGTTCTGACCGACGTCGGCGATCCACAGGTCGCCGGTCCGGCGATCGAACGAGAACCGCCACGGGTTGCGCAGGCCGTAGGCCCAGATCTCCGGTCGCCAGCCAGGCGCGTCGACGAAGGGGTTGTCGGGCGGGACCGTATAGGGGCCGGTGTCGGCCGGCGTCGGGTCGATCCGCAGCAGCTTGCCGAGCAGGTCGCCCGGGTTGGTCGCCCGTCGCTCTGGGTCGCCGCCCGACCCGCCGTCACCCATCCCGATGTACAGCATCCCGTCCGGGCCGAACACGAGGTCGCCGCCGTTGTGGTTGGCGTAGGGCTGCTCGACGAACAGCACCGTCCGGGCGTTGCCGCCGAATTGCCCGTTGGGGTCGACCGGGTACTCGAGCACGTTCGTGTTGCCGTCGCGGTCGGTGTAGTTGACGTAGCCGAGGTCGCCGGCGGGAGCGAAGACCAGGCCGAGAAGGCCTCGCTCGCCGCCCGAGGTGACGAGGTCACTGACGTCGAGCACGGTCGTCGACGAGCCGCCGCTGAACCGGACGATCGTGCCCGACTGGTTGACGACATAGAAGGCGTCGTCGCCGGAGCGCCAGGCCACGTGCAGCGGGCTGTCGAAGTCGCCGATCGACGTCAGCGCCACCGTCGGTTCGGCGCCCGTCGGTGCCGGCGGCGTCGTCGAGGTCGTCGAGGTTGTGGAGGTCGTCGAGGTCGTCGAGGTTGTGAAGGTCGACACGGTCGTCGCCGCCGTCGCCGCCGTGCTCGGTGACGTGCTCGCTGTGTCGTCGTCGCCGCTGCACGCAGTGGCGAGCATCGCACCGGCGGTCAGCGCGGCCGCGGCCCGGCCGATCACCTCCCGACCCTTGCCAGACCCTCCTGGACCACGCTGACGACGAGCCGCCCCTCGGCGGTGAAGATCGCCCCGCCAGCGAGCCCGCGCCCCGCCCCGGTGGAGAACGCGTGCTGGTCGTAGAGCAGCCACTCGTCGGCGCGGAACGGCCGGTGGAACCACATCGCGTGGTCGAGGCTCGCCATCTGCATGCCGGGGCTGTCCCACGCCAGCCCGAACGGCAGCACCGTCGTGTCGAGCAGGGTCATGTCACTGGCGTAGGTGACGACGCAGGCATGGACGACCGGGTCGTCGGGCAGGTGGCCGTCGGCGCGCAGCCACACCCGCTGGCCGTCGGTGGGGACGCCCTTGCGGCTGATCGGGTCGCCGTCGACGTAGCGCACGTCGATCGGGCGGGGGCGGTCGTAGAGCTCGCCCATCTGATCCTTGTACGGCGCCATGCGGGTGTGCCAGTCCTCCAGCGTCTCGGGGTCGGGCTGGTTCGCCGGAATCGGCATCTGGTGGTCGGGCCCGAGCTCGGGGGCGTGGAAGCTGGCCTGGAGGTTGAAGATCGCCCGGCCGTGCTGGATCGCGACGACCCGCCGCGTCGTGAAGCTGCGTCCGTCGCGCAGCCGGTCGACCTCGTAGAGGATCGGCACGGTGGGGTCGCCCGGACGGAGGAAGTATGCGTGCAACGAGTGGACGAGACGAGATGCATCGTCCACCGTGCGCGCCGCGGCGACAAGCGCCTGCCCGGCGACCTGGCCCCCGAACACCCGCTGGCGGTTCTCGTCGGGCGAGCGGCCGCGGAAGATGTTGACCTCGATCGGCTCGAGTGCGAGGAGGGTCACGAGGTTGTCGAGGGCCGCTTGCACGGGCGCCATTCTGGTCTGCATCAAACTCCCGGCACCGGACGGGGCCGGGCGGTGATCCCGTCCAACGGCGGAGCGGTCAGGCAGTCACCGGCGAGAATTCGGCGGAGGGCTGGCCGTTGGCTCGCCGGATCTCGTCCTCGGCGTCGACTCGGTACTTGCGCGAGCTGCCACCGAGGCGCTCCACGCTGCGCAGCGCGGCACCGGTGGCGGCGAAGTTGGGGTGGCGGAAGTGCGCCTCCAACGCCTCCGAGGACTCCCAGAGCTCGGCGATCTGGACCCGGCCCGGGAGCGCCGGATCGGCGGCGATGAGGTAGACCAGACACCCGGGCTCGTTCTCCCGCGTTGAGCGCTGGAGCTCGGCGACCGAGGCGATGAGGCCATCGCGCACCTCGGGGTCGACGTCGACGTGGCCGAAGATGGCGATCTTCTGCTGACGAGGCGGCGACGGGCCGTCGCTGGAGTCCATCTCTACAAACTACTCTCGGCCCCAGTGGTCGCTGATCGGGCCTGGGAGGTTGCGATGAACAAGCGGCGCCATCCCCTGAGTGGTGCGATCTACGAGGTCGGTCCGGACGGGAACGTGTACGTCGACGACGACGGGACCAAAGGCGTGTTCACGCCCAGAGGCGAGCACGTCGCCGGCGAGCTGACCGACGTCGACCCGGAGCTGTGCCTGTGGCTCGCCGGGCCGCAGGTGCCCGGAGGGACCAACATGAAGGACATGCCGATCCCTGCCGGCTTCGACGGGTGATCCGGCCGTGACCAACGTGCAGGTCCGGGCCCGCTCCCGTGGCATCACCTACCAGCAACTGCTCGACAGCGATTCACGTGACGTGCCCAACGTGCTGCGCCGCGACTCACCGTTCGACAGCGGTCCGATGGCGGTCCCCGTGGAACGCTACACGTCGCCGGAGTACTTCGCCCTCGAGCGCCGGCTGCTGTGGGAACGGGTCTGGCAGATGGCCTGCCGGGAGGAGGCGATCCCGAACGTCGGCGATCACGTCGTGTACGACATCGCCGGTCGCTCGTACATCGTGGTGCGCAGCGCGCCGACGACGATCCAGGCGTTCCACAACGTCTGCCGGCACCGGGGGCGGCTGTTGCGCGAGGTCGGCGGCCATCGTGCGTCGGAGTTCCGCTGCTCCTTCCACGGCTTCGCCTGGGAGATCGAGGGGTCGTTGAAGCACGTCCCGTGCGCCTGGGACTTCCCCCAGATCGACGATCCCGCCGACTGGAGCCTTGGCGAGGTCAGGGTCGACACGTGGGGCGGGTTCGTGTTCATCAACCCCGATCCCGACGCCCCGTCGCTGGCCGCCCACCTCGGCGACCTCGGTGAGCACTTCGCGTCGTGGCCGCTGGAGGACCGCTTCACCCAGGTCCACGTGGCCAAGGTGATCAGGTGCAACTGGAAGACTGCCCAGGAGGCGTTCATGGAGGCGATGCACGTCGTCACCACGCACCCCCAGTTGCTCGCCAGCATCGGCGATGCGAACTCGCAGTACGACGCGTTCGAGCGCTTCAGCCGGGCGATGACACCCAACGGCACGCCGAGCCCGCACCTGCGCTGGGAGCCGAGCGAGCAGCAGATCCTCGACTCGATGTTCGACCGCAACCTCGACGACCTGCCGCTGCTCACCGTTCCGCCCGGTGAGACCGCCCGGCGCGTCGCCGCCGCGAGCAGGCGCGACAACCTCCGCCAAGTGCTCGGGGACCGCGTCGATCGGCTGTCCGACGCCGAGATGAACGACAGCTTCTACTTCACGGTGTTCCCCAACTTCCACCCATGGGGTGCATACAACCGGATCGTGTACCGCTTCCGCCCGAACGGGACCAAGGTCGACGAGGCGATCATGGAGTGCATGTTCCTGTCGCCCTTCCCGCCGGGCAAGCGCCCTGCCCCCGCACCGGTGCACTGGCTGGGCGCCGACGACGACTGGACCATGGCGCCCGAGCTCGGCTCGCTCGCCAAGGTGTTCAACCAGGACACGTTCAACCTGCCCAACGTGCAGCGTGGGGCTCGAGGCGTCGCCGTACGACGAGGTCATCTTCGCTCGCTACGAGGAGACCAAGATCCGCCACTTCCACATGCTGTTGGAGCAGCAGCTGGCCCCTCGATGAGCGACTGATGGAGCTGGTCCTGATCCGCCACGCCCAGCCGCGGCGTGTCGTGGACGCCGACGGACCGGCCGACCCGGAGCTGTCCGAGCTGGGCCACGAGCAGGCCGCGTTGCTCGCCGCCTATCTTCGCCAGGAACGCATCGACGTGGTGATCGCCAGCCCGTTGCGCCGGGCCCGGCAGACGGCGGCGCCCGTGGCGGAGGGACATCGGCTCACCGTCGAGGTGCACGACGGGCTCGCCGAGTACGACAAGGAGTCGGGGGAGTACATCCCCGTCGAACAGCTGCGTGCGGAAAACCTGCCTGGATGGCAGGACGTGCTCGCCGGCAACGTCCACCGCGCCGCCGGCGTCGACCCGCACGCGTTCCGTAAGGAGGTCGTCGTCGCCGTCGAGGAGATCGTCGACGCCCATCCCGGCCAGAACGTGGCGGCGGTCTGCCACGGCGGGGTGATCAACGCCTACCTCAGCCACATCCTGCACCTCGACGACCCGAGCGGCTTCTTCTATCCCAACTACACGTCGATCCACCGCGTGGCCGCGGCTCGCGGCGGGGCGCGGACGGTGCTGTCGCTGAACGAGACGGCGCATCTGCGCAGCACCGGTCTGCGTGTCGGCCATTTCTGACAGCGCTGACATGGGTTCGCCGCAGCTCGGGCACATCGTCCAGGTCGCCTACGCCGTCAGCGACGTGCGGGCGGCGGCCGGCGAGTTCGCCCAGCGTCTCGGTGCCGGTCCGTTCTTTGCCCGCCACCACCCCCTGCCGCGGGTCGTCCGCCACCACGGTGGCTACGGCCAGTTCGACCATTCGTCGGCGTACGGGCAGTGGGGTGGCGTCCAGGTCGAGCTGGTGGAGGTCCACGACGCCGCGCCGGCTTCGCTCGCCGACGCGGTGATGGCATCAGCGGGCGTCCACCACGTCGCCTGGTTCGTCGAGTCGATCGACGACGAGGAGCGGCGGCTGGCGGCACTCGGCTGGCCGCAGGTGATGCGCGCCGAGACGGCGGGCGGGTTCCCGTACGCCTTCCACGACGCCCGCGCCGAGCTGGGGCACCTCGTCGAGATCTACGAGCCACGTGCCGAGGTGCTCGCCCTCTACCGGAAGATCGCCGCGGCCGCCAAGGGGTGGGACGGAGAGCGACCGGTCCGCGAGCTGTAGGAGTCGCGAGCCGGGCGAGCGCCGCTGCGCAGCGGCGGCGGCGAGCTCGGAGGTGAGGCGAGCAGCTTGCTGCGAGCCGAACCCGAGCGTTAATCGATCTCGCCGATCGCCTCGCCGACCGCATAGGTCTCGCCGGCCTCGCCGGTGATGCGGATCGTCCCGGACGCCGAGGCATTGACCTCGTTCTCCACCTTGTCCGTCTCGACGACGTAGATCGGGTCACCCTCTGTGACGGCCTCGCCGTCGGCGACGAGCCATTCGATGAGGGTCCCTTCCGTCATCGACACGCCGAGCTTGGGAATGTTGATCGGGACGGCCATCCGTGCTCCTTGCTGCGACCGGTCCCCCCGGATCGGCGCCGGCGCCGGACACGATAGTTACTTGTCAGCGATTCACGCCCGGCCCTCGGCGAGCACAGCGAACCCGGCGGTCCCGTCCAGGCGGTGGTGGATGATCTCCTGGTACTCCGGCGAGTCGTACCAGGCACGAAACGCGGCCCGGTCGGGGAAGCGCATGACCACGACCCGCGGCCCGGCCGGCTGGCCTTCCACGGTCTCTGCGTCGTCGGTGCTCACCAGCACTTCGGTGGTGTGGCCGCGCAGCGTCGGCCCCACCATGTCGAAGTAGTGCTGCAACGACTCGGCGTCGGTGACGGTCGCGTTGACGATCAGGTAGACGGCCACGGCGGAACTCAGGCCGGACCGTCGCCGTTGGCGACGAGCGCGTCGATCCAATGGTGGAGGTGCTGGTTGCCGCCCTCGTTGCGCCCGAAGCGGAAGCAGTCGTCGGCGATCGCGTCGAGCGCTTTGTTGATCTTGAACCCGGTGGCGAAGTCCTCGTCGCTGGTGACCTTGGCGTAGAGCTGGATGCGCAGCTCGGCCGCCTCCGTCTCCGCCGCACCCTCGACCGGCTCGCGGAAGTAGTGGTATTGCACGGTCGTCGACCGGTCTGGCGTCGGCCCTGGCAGCATCCTGCTGACCATCAGCGGCCGGCCTGGCTGGCCCGAGATCGACATGTTGGGGAAGAGGTAGTGGACGAGGCTCATCGCCTCGACCAGCGGCCACTCCTCGACCGGCGCGTCGCGGAACGTGGTGATCGGCTTGTTGGCGAACCCGACCCGCACGTGGGGACCGAAGAAGTCGTAGGTGTTGCGGTTCGTGATCGACTTCTCGCCGATCGTGTTCTTGTGCAGGTAGCCGAGGTGGTAGCCGTCGACGTAGCCATCCGCGGTCAGCTTCCAGTTGGCGCTGGGGAGCGCGGTTACCGTCGGGAAGCGGTGCAGCTCGTCGAGGCGGAGGATCGCCAGCGCATCGTCCATGCCGGCGAGCCACTCGGCCGGATCGAAGTCGAGCCCAGGGGTGAGCACGGCGAGGATCAGGCCGGCGCGCTCGTGGGTCGGGAGGACGACGAGACCGTCGACGTCGACATCGCCGAAGGTCTCGCGACCCGGCACGCCGACGAGCGCGCCCTGGGCATCGTAGACCCACGCGTGGTAGGGGCAGGTGAACCGGCGGGCGTGCCCGCACCCCTCGGCGACGGGAGCGCCCCGGTGTCGGCAGACGTTGAGGAAGCTGCGCGCCACGCCGTCCTCACCGCGCACGACGAGCACCGGGCGACCGACGATGTCGAGCGTCTCGAAGTCACCGGGCTCGCGCAGGTCGCACGACAGCGCGACGACCAGCGGTGACCGGCGGAAGACGTGATCCATCTCCTGTTCCCAGCGGTCGGCGTCCCGATAGGCGGCGACCGGAACCTTCATCTGGTCGGGGGCCTGATCGCTGGTCGAAGCGTCGACGTTGGCCAGCAAGCGGCGGGCGACGTCTGTCAACGGTGTCGCCGTCATTCGCACCTCCGAGAGTTTCGGCGTGTTCGGGGCACTAACTGTAGGTGACGTACAGATGAGGCCCGACGCCGCCGAGCTCACCCCGCCAGCAGCCGCTGCGCAACGCCAATGACAGCTTCGCGCACCCTGCGGTCGCCCCGACCGGCGAGCGGGCCATCCTGGCTGCGCATCGGGTGGACGAGAACGAGCAGCGAGATCAGCGTGCGCACGGCCAGTGTCTCCGCGGCGTGCTGCCCGATCGCCGAACGGCGGCTGCTCGGTCCCGACTGCGGGAGGTAGTCGAAGGCCCGGCGCAGGTGGACGTCCTCGAACTCCTGCTGGAGCAGCATGGCCCGCGCGGTCATGCCGGGAAGGTGGTGGTGCAGCAGCTGGCAGGCCTCGGGGTTCTCGTCGAGCCACGACCACACCGCCGAGATCACCGCAGCCAAGGCTTCGGGCGTGCCCTCCTGCTCGTCAGCCCTCGTCGAGACCACCACGTTGGTGACGGAGTTGAGGACCCGGCGCAACGCCGCCTCGAACAGCTCTGACTTCCCGGAGAAGTGGTAGTACACGGCGGTCGGCGCGACGCCCGCCTGCTGGGCGATTTGGTGGATGCTCGCGTCGCTGAAGCCCTGTGCCGAGAACACCTTGACCGCCGCGTCGACGATGATGCCGCGACGCGACGGTCGGTGCGAAGCCTGCTGGGCGACGGTGATCCGTGACCTCCGAACGATGTCGGTCCAAGCGGTTCGTGCAACGATACAGGGGTTCCGGGAAAGGACCTCGTGACCAAACGACCCCCTCATCGCCCGTCGAGACGGGCAGCGGTGATCGACGCCGCGATGGGGCTGTTCGCTCTCCACCCACCCGAGCACGTCACGGTCGCCGACATCGCCGCCGCCGCCGACATGACGGCGGCGGCGGTCTACTACCACTTCCCCTCCAAGGAGCACGTCCTGCTCGAGGGCTTGCGAGGGTTCACCCTGCGTTTCGTGGCGGCGATCCGCGACCTGGCCGGGGCGGACGGCGCGCGGGGCTGGCCGGCGGCGTTCATGTCCGACCTGCTCGACTGGCTGTCGCAGGACCGCACGGCCGCCACCGTCTTCTTCTCCCACTCCTTCGGCGTCGACGCGGCGATCGAGGCGCTCCGACGCGAGGTGCGCATCGAGGAGGTCCGCATCCTCGCACGGGCGATCCGCCAACGCGTCGGCGCGACGCGCTCGAACGTGGAGCCGGAGGTCGTCGCGATCGGCCTCGTCTCGCTCATCGAGATCGGTGCGAAGTCGTGGCTGACGCACGATTCGGTGTTCCTCGGCCTCGGCCAGCGCCGGTTCGTCGCCGAGTTGGGCAGCGTGGCGGAACGGCTTGTGGGGCCTTCAGTTACTTGACATCGCCTGGGGTACGGTGCAGCGTCGATGAGCGAGCGAGTCTTCGAGCGAGCGAATCGGTGTGACGGTGCCGAAGGCTCACTGGTGCGCCATGGTGCACCATGCGGACGTCTCGGGTGACCTGCTCGATCGTGGGATGGTGCACCAGTGAGCGAGCGAGTCTTCGAGCGAGCGAATCGGTGTGACGGTGCCGAAGGCTCATTGGTGCGCCATGCGGACGTCTCGGGTGACCTCCTTCCTGGATTGGTGCACCAGTGAGGCTGCTGGACCGACTGCGGATGGACGACCGGGTCGCCGTCGTCACCGGGTCGGGGCAGGGGATCGGCAGGGCGATCGCGTGGGGCTTGGCCGATGCCGGCTGCGACGTCGTGGTCAACGCCCGGCGCCGCGGCGACCTCGAGGTGACGGCGAAGGGCGTCGTCGATCGCGGCCGCCGGGCGTTGATCGTCGACGCCGACATCCGCGACTTCAGCGAGCAGCTCGCCGAGCGCGCGGAGGCCGAGCTCGGTCGCCTCGACGTGTGGGTCAGCAACGTCGGCGGCTCCGACGAGAAGACGGTGCGCACCCTCGTCGACACGCCTGACGAGATCTGGCGGGCCCAGCTCGAGCTCAACCTGACGTCCGCCTTCCAGGGCGCGCCAAGGCCGCCGCGCGGCGGATGGGCGAAGGCGGGGCGATCGTCAACATCGCGTCCGGTGCCGGCACGAGGGGCTCGCCGTACACCGGGCCGTACTCGGCGGCCAAGGCAGGGATGCTCAACCTCACCCACACGCTCGCGCTCGAGCTGGCGCCGCTTGGCATCCGGGTCAACGCTGTGTCGCCCGGGCCGGTGGCCACCGAAGCATTCCTCGAGGTGCTCGGCGTCGCCGAGCGCCTCGACGAGCTGCAACGCACGATCCCGCTGGGTCGGCTCGGGACGCCGGACGACATCGCCGCCGCCGTGGTCTTCCTGGCGTCGCCGGCGGCGAGCTGGGTGACCGGCCAGAACCTGCTTGTCGCCGGCGGGCGGACCGAGCGAAGTTACCAATACCGGCCACGCACCGAGCAACAGGAGGAGGTCGTGTGATCGACTTCGAGGGCAAGGTTCTGTTCGCCACGGGAGCGGCGTCGGGGATCGCCGCGGCGACGGCGCGACGTTTCACCGCCGGCGGCGGGCGGGTCGCGGTCGTCGACCTCGACGCCGGACGTGCGCAGAACGCGGCCGGCGACATCACCGGCGCGATCGGGCTCGGCGCCGACGTCGCCGAGGAGGTCTCGGTGCAGTCGGCCGTGCGCGCCGCGGTCGAGCAGCTCGGGCGCATCGACTGCGTCGTGAACGCCGCTGGTCACGCCGCGTTCGGCCCCCTCGAGTCGTGGACGGTCGACGCCTGGAATCGGATGATGTCGGTGCACGTCGGGGGGACGTTCCTCGTGTGCAAGCACGTCCTGCCGCTGATGCGCGAGCAGGGTGGTGGGTCGATCGTCAACATCGCCTCCACGGCCGCGCTCACCGCCAACCATCACAACACGCCCTACGGCGCGGCGAAGGGCGCGATCGTCGCCTTCTCCAGACAGCTGGCGCGGGAAGCGGCGCCCGACATCCGCGTCAACACCGTCGCCCCCGGGCGAGTGCGAACGGGGATGACCGAACCGCTCGTCGCCGAGCGGGCGGGATCGGTCGAGGAGGGGTTGAAGCAGTTCGGGATGGCCAACCTGCAGCAACGGGTGGCGGAGCCGGACGAGCTCGCCGCGCCGATCTGCTTCCTCCTGTCCGACGACGCCAGTTTCATCACCGGCACGCTGCTCGTCGTCGACGGCGGCGAGACCGCGATCTAAGGTTTCGCTCTCCCCATTCGCCGGGTGCCGGTCATGCGCCCTGTCCATCAGCCCCGGTCGCTGCGGGCGGCCATCAGCTTCTGCCCGTTGACAGCACGAGGAACATGTCCCGCGGCACTTAGAGGCCGCGCGGATAGGCGAAAAGTGGCTGTGAGCAGGTAGTTCGCGCAAACAATGACCATCCACCGGTCGCCGGGTTGTCCCGGCTGTGATGTCGGGTGCAACACAACGACCAACGACCAGTGGAGGTCTGCACCATCATGCGCGCGCTCGACGCCGAAGTACACGACGCCGTGTGGACGGCGATCGAAGCGCTCATCCCGTTACCGGTAGATGAGCACCCGCTGGGCTGCCATCGTCCCCGCGCCGCGGACCGCGACTGCTTCGCGGTGATGCTCGTGCGACTCGTCACGGGCTGTTCGTGGGAGGACGCCGAGCGGCTCTGCGGGAACAAGGTGTCTGACACCACGGTGCGTCAGCGACGCGACGAGTGGCTCACCGCCGGCGTCTTCGACGCCCTCACCGACGAGACGATTCGCGCCTACGACCGGATCATCGGGCTCGACTTGTCCGACGTCGCCGTCGACGGGTCATTGCACAAAAGCCCTTGTGGAGGGGACGGAACCGGCCCCAACCCGACCGATCGGGGCAAGCTCGGATGGAAGTGGTCGGTGCTCACCGACCGCCACGGCATCCCGCTCGGCTGGACGATCGACGGCGCCAACCGCAACGACTCGATCCTGCTCACCCCAACACTGGACGCCACCGCCGGGCGTGGGTTGCTCGCCGATGTCGACACGATCTGGCTTGACCGCGGCTACGACTCGGGCGTCACCCGCCAGCGCCTCGCCGACCACGGCATCGGCGACGCGATCATCGCCAAGAAGCGCACCCGAGACTCCTCCGAGCCGAAGACGAATCAGCCGATGGGACTGCGCTGGCCGGTCGAGCGGACGAACTCGTGGCTCTCCAACTTCGGTCGACTGCGACGAAACACTGACCGCAAGGCCGCCCACCGCCTCGCCCAGTTCGCGCTCGCCGTCGTCTTCTTGCTCTCCGCCAAGCTCATCGACTGGCGAAACCGCTGGTCACCGGCCCCATCACCTATCCGCTGAGCCTCTTACCAGCCGGTCGGATGGTCGAGTCCAGCGATGAGGTCGGACCTTCGCCTACGGGACTACCGCGTAACAGCACATCGAGGACGCGCTTGGCGACGACGCGGCAGCCCGCCGCGGGCGCGGTATCGATGTGCTTTCGCAAGGAGGCGGTGAACGCCAGCTGTCGAGCTTGGGGTTGCGTGACGAACTCCCGCGGGAGTACGGTCGGGTTCCATCATGGAATCTGCCGAGACCGGCATCTGCGCGCGGCATCCTCACGGGGAGGTGCGGACCGATGTGGTCGACAAGCACATCTTGGTGATGACCGTCGATCGTGTCGAGAAGAAGAACGCGTTTACGCCGAAGATCATGACGGAGTTGAGTGTCGCGTTGACCCGGCTCGACGAGGACGACGACTTGTTCGTCGGTGTGCTGGCGTTCGCCGGCGAGCACACGACGGCTGGGTTGGAGATGCCGTTGTTCTTCAGCGAGGAGGCCAAGCGTGACGCCGCCGCACGGAAGGCGGGGCAGGCGTCGGAGCCGGTCGATCCGTTCGGGCTCGGCCGCCGGTTGTGCAAGCCGCGGCTGACGGCGGTGCAGGGCATCACGTTGACGATCGGGATCGAGATCGCGCTGTCCGGTGACATCGTGGTGGCGGCGTCGGACACGCGGTTCTGCCAGTTGGAGCCGAAGCGGGGCCTCGCGCCGCTGGGTGGGGCGACGGTGCGTTACGTGCAGCGGGCGGGTTGGGGCAACGCGATGTACCACTTGTTGCGGGCCGACGACTTCGACGCCGCTGAGGCCTTTCGGATCGGGCTGGTGCAGGAGGTCGTCGCGCCGGGCGAGCAGGTCGACCGGGCGATCGCTCTGGCCCGCGAGATGTTGCAGTGCTCGCCTTCGGCGCTCGTGCACACGATCGCCAACGCCCGTCTCGCCCTCGACCGCGACGAGCCGACCGCGATCGAGGCGATCCCGGAGATGGCGGCAACGGTGCAGGCGACCGAAGACTTCCAAGAAGGCATCGCATCGTTCATCGAACGGCGCCCGGCAGAGTTCACGGGGCGCTGAGTGGACATCGATCCACGCCACGTCGACGAGGTCTTGACGACGACCCCGCGGTCCGGCGGCGGCTCGATCTCGAACGCCCGGTCGACAACCAGTTGCTGCTCGACTGCATCGACCTCGCCGAGCAAGCGCCGACTGGCGGCAACCTCGGCAGCCGCCGCTGGATCATCGTGCGCGACCAGGCGGTGAAGCATCAGCTCGGCGAGCTGTACCGGGACACCGCGCTGGGGTTCATGTCCGCCGCCGCCGAGCGGCTGCGCGGCACCGGCCACCCGCAGGAGCGGGTGATGGCGTCAGCGACGTATCTCGCCGAGCACCTCGCAGAGGTGCCCGCGATCGTCATCCCCACGATCATCGGCCGTCACGATGGGAACGGCCGACCCGGCTTGTTCGACTCGGTCATCCAGGCGGCGTGGAGCTTCTGCCTGGCGCTGCGGGCGAGGGGCCTGGGCACGACGTGGGTCACGGCCGCCCTGGAGGACGAGGCGAGGGTGAAGGAGATCCTCGGGATTCCCGCTCACATGACCGAGATCGTGCTGTTGCCGGTGGCGTGGACGAAGGGAACCGAGTTCCACCGCGCTCCTCGGCACCCGGCCCGGTCGATCACCTACTTCGACCGCTTCGGCACCACCTCCGAGCGCGGCCCCGGTGAGAGCTTGGGCTTCGAGGACGGTCCCGGGGCGATCGCCGAGGTCGACATCGACGCCGCACCCGCCGTGGTGTGGTCGCTCGTGAGCGATGTGAACCTGCCGACCCGGTTCTCCGACGAGTCCCTCGGCGCCGAGTGGCAGAGCGACCAACGCGGGGTCGGCGCAGTTTTCATCGGGCGCAACCGTCACAAGGCGGTCGGCGAGTGGGAACTGCCATGCATCATCGACGCCTGCGACGAACCGCGTGCCTTCGGCTGGCGCACCTCTGATCGCGACAACCCCGGAGCACGGTGGCGGTTCGACCTCGAACCGGCGGCCGGGCGCACCCGGCTGCGGTTCAGCTACACCATGGGACCTGGCCCGTCGGGGACGACGATGGCGATCACCGCCAACCCCGGCAAGGAGGCCCGCGTCCTGCGCCGCCGGCTCGACGAGGTGCAAGCCAACATGCAGCGCACCGTCGAGGGCATCAAGCAGCTCGCCGAAGAGTCGCGATGAGCCTACGCGTCGGCATCGCCGTGATGCCCTCGAGCGCGGCAGGCGTCGAGCTCGTCCGCCAGGCCGAGCGGCTCGGCGTCGACTCGGTGTGGGTGCCGGAGTTCTGGGCCGGCGACGCGCTGACCCCGCTCGCATTCCTGGCTGCCCAGACCTCCACCATCCGCCTCGCCACCGGGATCGTGCAGCTCGGTGCCCGGACCCCGGCGATGCTCGCCATGTCGGCGATGTCCCTGCAGGCTTTGTCCGGCGGCCGGTTCGTGCTCGGCATCGGCTCCAGCGGCCCGCAGGTGATGGAGGGCTGGCACGGCGTCCGGTTCGACAAGCCGGTGCGCCGTACCCGTGAGACCATCGACATCATCCGCGCCATCACCGCCGGCCAACGACTCGAGTACGACGGCGAGATCTACCAACTCCCGCTGCCCGACGGCGAGGGCCGGGCGATCCGCTCGCTGATGCCACCCACCCACGTCCCGATCTACATCGCCTCGCTCGGGCCAGCCAACCTCCGCCTCACCGGCGAGCTCGCCGACGGCTGGATCGGCAACTCGTTCTTTCCCGAGACCGCCGAGGTGTTCCTCGACCCGATCCGCGACGGCGCCGCTCGTGCCGGCCGCTCGCTCGCCGACCTCGATCTCACCGTGTCGGTCGGCGTCGAGTTCACCGACGAGGTCGACGCCGCCGGCCGCCGCCACGCCGAGGGCTACGCCTTCACGTTCGGCGCGATGGGCTCGGCGACCACCAACTTCTACAACGAAGCATTCGCCCGCCAGGGCTACGGCGACGACGTCGGTGCTGTCCAGCAGCTGTGGCTCGCCGGCGACCGCGACGCCGCCCGCCGCCGGGTGCCAACTGCGATCGGGCTCGGCACCAACCTCGTCGGCACCGACGAGCTCATCCGCGACCGGCTCCGCCGCTACCGCGACGCCGGCATCACCACGCTGCGCGCCCAACTCCAAGGGGACCCGACCCACGACCTGCACCGCCAACTCGACGACCTCGCCCACCTACTCGACCTCGTTCGCGACGTCAACCAAGAACCCGCCAGTGCCACCCTGCGACGATGAGGGCAGAGACGATCACCTGACCGCACCGCTCGAACCGAGGCGGTTGCCACCCGAGTGATGAAACCGGAATAGTCGGTCAATGCCGTTCACGATCCCACCGTTCCGCTTCGGCGTGATGTACGACTGCCGCCGACATCCCGGCGACGACACGTCGATGGCCGACATCTACGCCCAGCACCTGGAGCAGGCGGTCCTGGCTACCAGATCCCCGAGATCGACGTGCACCCGAAACCCGTGCAGCCCGGTGGGCCGCCGCTGTGGATGGCGGCGATGCAGCAAACGACTGGCTCGCGCCTCCAGACGAGCCGGCAGATGTCGATCAGCTCGCGGGTGCGGGTGAGAGGCTTGTCGAACACCGTGCCACCCTTCGATGACCCGTGGGCCACTGGTGCCGAGGCCGAGCACGAACCGGCCGCCGGACACGGCGTCTAGACCGGCGGCGGTCATCGCGGTGAGCGTCGGCGTGCGCGAGTAGATCGGGAGGATGCCGGCGGCCAGTTCGACACGCGAGGTCGTGGCGGCGAAGTAGCCAAGCGCGCTGACGGCGTCGAACGTGTACAGCTCGGCGACCCAGATCATGTCGATCCCCGCGGCTTCGAGGTCGTGGGCTTGGGTGGCGGCCTGGCTCGGGTCGCCGGTGTCGGCGAGAGCGGTGGAGAGCTTCATGTCCCGGTGGTGGTCCTCTTGGGGCCTGATGCTCGCCGGGCGAGCTGCTTGAAGACGTCGGCGCGCGGCGGGCGTGGTCGTCAAGTCGTGTCGACGCGGGCAAAGGCCGCGTCCGTCTCCAGGTTCACGACACGGTCACACGGAGAGCGGTTCGAGCCGTGCCGGGACGTGCTTGTGGTAGGGGGTTCCGACGAACGGGTCGCGGTGGTCGTTCGACGTCAGCTCGTTCGGCGCGACCCCGACGACGGGTTCTTCCGGAGTCGGAGTCACGCCGAGCCCGTTGGGCAGCGAGATGTGACCGGCTCGCATCGCCGGGTGCACCTCGACCGTGACGTTGGCGCGGCCTCGGCGGGTGGTCAGCACCGCTCCGTCACCGTCTCCCAGGCCGAGCGCGGCGGCGTCAGCTTCGGAGACCCGCAGCGCTCCGGCGGCGTCGCGTTTGCGCCACGACGGGTCGCGGATGATTGTGTTGGCGGTGAACGACCGCCGCTCACCGGCGGAGAGCACGAGCGGGAACTCGGGGTCGGTGCCGGGTCGTGGTGCGGTGGCCAGGCCGTTGAGCGCCTCGACCATGCTGTCGATGTACAGGTTCAACAGACCGCCGGGGGTGCGGACCCGTTGCCAGCTGTCGTCGCAGTCGTCGACGCTGAACGTGACGCCGCTGGGGCTGTTGAGGATGGCGTCGAACAACGCTTCGCCGAGCTCGACACCCTCGCCGCTGAACCCTGCTCGGTGCAGACTTGGCCGAATCTGCAGGGCGCTCTGGTGAGCGGCGGCCCACACCAACGATGCCGTCGCAGCGCCGTCGGGGAGCGTCGGCCCGAGGGTGCGGTACAGGATCACCGGGGCCAGCCCGGCGAGGTCGGGGTGGTCGGCCATGAACTGCTGGAACGCCAGGCCGAACGGCTCCCGTCGCTGGCGGGCGGCCTCGGCGAGCGGGCTGAGGTCGACGCCGTCGAGGGCGCCGAGGGCTTCGACGATGCGGGTGTGGATCTCTGGTTCGGGCAGCGTGCCGGGCAAGGCGTCGAGCACGGGGCGGCGCAGGTGGAAGTAGTTGTGCGGGAACTCGAAGTTGAAGAACGTGGCTTCCCACTTCTCGAACTGCGACGAGGCTGGCAGCACGTAGTCGGCGAGAAGGGCGGTCTCGGTCATCGCCACGTCGATCACGACGACGAACTCGAGCGCCGCGAGTGCTTCGCGCACCCGTGGGCTGTCGGCCAAGGAGTGGACCGGGTTGGCGGACTCGACGAGCATCGCCCGGTACCGGTCGGGATGGTCGGTGAGGATCTCCTCGGCGATCACGTTGCACGGCACCAGCCCGCCGATGATCGGCGCGCCGACGACGGGCGTGCGACGCCCACCCTTCGGTCGCGGCCCGGAACTGTCCCCGCCGCCAGCGAGTCGGAACAGGCTCGTGAAGGCGTACTGACCGCCGGGATTGGCGAAGTTTCCGGTGAGCAGCCACAGCAGCTTGTCGAGGTAGCTGCACAGCGTCGAGTTCAAGCCCATCTGCACACCGAGGTCCTCGTACGCGGCCACGCTGGACGCGGTGGCGATGCGCCGGGCGGTGCGACGCACCAGGTCCGGGTCGAGGTCGCAGACTGCCGCGTACTCGTCGACGTCGATCGCCGCCAGCGCCGGTTCGACCTCCTCGAGGCCGACGGTGTGCTCGGCCAGCCACGCCCGGTCCAGCAGGCCCTCTTGGACGATGACGGCACACAGGGCGGCCAGACACCAGGCGTCCGTGCCCGGACGGAGCGCGAGGTGGAAGTCGGCCAGCTCGGCGGTCTCGGTGCGCCGAGGATCCAACACGACGATCGACCGCTCCGGATCGCGGGCGATCTCCTTCAGCGTCGTGCGGGCGTGGGGGAAGCTGTGGGACTGGTATGGGTTCTTGCCGACGAAGACGGCGACCTCGGTGTGCTCGATGTCGCCGCGCACACCGGCGCCCAACATCTTGCCGTGGACCCAGAGCTCGCCGGTCTTCTCTTGGGCCAGCGCGTTTGATCGGTAGACGCTGCCCAACGCGGCGCGGGTCGCCGACGCGTAGGCGCCGCTGAGGTGATTTCCTTGCCCGCCGCCGCCGTAGTAGAAGATCGATGCCCCGCCGTGCGAGTCGCGGACGCGGGCGAACCCGGCGGCCACCTCGGTGATCGCCGTGTCCCAGTCGACCGGTTCGTAGGTGCCGTCGGGACGGCGCCGCATCGGGGTCGTCAGACGGTGACGGCCGTTCTGGTAGTGGTCCAATCGCAGCGCCTTCTCACACGTGTAGCCCTGCGAGGCGGGGTGGGCCTTGTCACCGCGGATGCGCTCGAAGCGGCTGCCGTCGTCGCCGCCGAGGCGGATCTCGATGCCGCAGTTGCACTCGCACAAGATGCACGCGCTCTGACGCCACTCGGCGCCGGCCGGCGTCGCACCTGTGATGCTCGTGGTGTCGTTGGTGACGGTCATATTCAACGTCCTTTGAACTGCACTGGCCGCCTCTCCGCAATGGCGGCGGTCGCGGTGCGCTCGCGATTGTGGAGGGCCAAGCGGGCGTCGGCGATCGTGCGAACCATCCGCTGGTCGACGGCCTCCGTGTGCACCGCCTGATGAGGTTGCGACGCGTTCGCTCGACCATCGTCGCGTTCCATGATGGAACGATAATGTAGACCACCCGGGTTCCAGCATGCAACCCGTCGTCTAGGCTGGAGGCCGTGAAGCGCACCGACACCTCTGGCTGGCCGTGCACTGTCGCCCGCAGCGCGGCCATCCTCGGCGACCACTGGAACCTGCTGTTGATCCGCCAGGCCTGTCTCGGCACCCGCCGGTTCGACGACTTCCAACAGGCGCTCGGCATCGGACGCAACATCCTGACCACCCGCCTCAACCGCCTCGTCGACGAAGACCTGCTTCGACGCGTCCTCTACCAGGAGACCCCAGCTCGATTCGAGTACCGCCTCACCGACAAGGGTCGCGAGGTCTACCCGATCCTCGCCGCGATGGCCGCCTGGGGGGACCGTTGGCTCACCGGCTCACCGGCCCCGAAGGCACGCCACTCGTCCTGCACCACACCACCTGCGACCACGACATGCATGCCGTCGTCGTGTGCAGCGAATGCGAGGAACCCCTCCGCGCCCGCGACATCCGGGCCACAGCCGGGCCCGGGCACCCCTCGGTACGAACCGCGGTCACCGCATGACCACCGAAGAATGGGTCGCCGCATTCGCCGCCGCCACCGGAATGGCGGCGCCGAGCACCGAAGACATCGAGACGCTGCTCCAACTCGCGGCGGTCGCCGCCCACGCCTCCGAACGCACCGCTGCACCCATCACCTGCTGGATGACCGCCATCGCCGGCATCACGCCGGCCGACGCGCTCACCATCGCCGAATCGGTACGCACGAACGCCGAGTGACCCGGCACGTAACCACCCTGATGCCCGGGCTCGGAGGCTCCCGCGCCTCGACGCACTCAGCCTGAAAGTCACCGGCCGTGGCGGTGACCCTCGCCGGGTCTCGAGAGTCGTCATTACGACGACACGGCGGCCGATCAGCACGACGTCGCTCGGCTCGACGCGCTGCAACACGTGCTCAGCTCTCACCCCGATCAGATCGATGCCCTCATCGTCGCCGACCAGACAGGTCGGAGGGCTGCCGCCACCGAGCGTTGTTCCTCGTGGCCGTAGAAACCGGGCGGCGTGTCACACGGTGGCTGCGCTGCGGTGGCGAGCGGGGGTGCGTGCGGTGGAGGCGGTCCCGGTGTTGCGTCAGAGGCCGGCTCGGCTCCCCCAAGGCGTCGAGGGGTAGCGAGCTCTTGCGTCTGGAAACAGGTCGGTTTATGCTCCTTGGAACCGATCTGTTTCCTGGAGGAACCAATGTCGAGCAGCCTTCAGAACGTGCCCGACACACCGCTCGCGTTGGCGCGGACGCCGCGCTGGGGTAGGTATGTCGCGATCGGCGATTCGCTCACCGAGGGCTTGGGTGATCCCTTGCCCGGCGGTGCCCTCCGGGGCTGGGCGACGTTGCTCGCCGAATACCTCCGCCGGGACCTGCCCGAGCTCGAGTTCGTCAACCTCGCCGTACGGGGTCATCGCGCCGGCGACGCCCTGCGCCGCCAACTGCCTGCCGCGGTCGCCTTGCGTCCCGATCTCGTCTCCGTGATCATCGGCGCGAACGACATCTTGCTCAGCCCTTGGCCCAGTCGCCGGCGGTTCGCAGGACAACTCGACCGGCTGATCACCCCGTTCGTCGATGACGGCGCCACCGTCGTGCTGTCCACCATCCCCGACCCCGCGGGGCTCACCCCGCTGCCGCGGCCATTGCGGGAAGCGCTTCGCCGTCGCATCGAGAGCACCAACGACATCACCCGTGCCGCCGCCCGCCGCCACAGCACGACGCTGCTCGATACGTGGGCTGACCCTCGAATCCGACGTCCGAACATGTTCAGCTTCGATCGCGTCCACCCCAGCGCCGACGGGCATCGGCTGATCGCGGCGAGCGTCGCCGAGCTGCTCGGCGTGACCGTTCCGCCGGAAGGCCACGCCCGCGCGCCTGTGTCGCCGGGGGCGATCATGCGGCGTCACGCCACGGAGGCGGCGTGGCTGCTCCGCCACGGTCTGGCATCGCCGGCCGCCATGGCGTAGGGCATTGGGAAGACGGTCGTGAGGTGGTTCATCGCGGCCGCGTCCATCTCGCACGACGCCAGCCGACGACCCGTCGAGGGCGCAGGAGATCCCGCGTGATCCGGCGAGGGCCAAGCGTGCGGCGGGCGGCGCATGCGCCGCGAGCCGGCGGGCGCCGGACCAGCCTCACCCCAACCCAGTGCGTCGGACCTGTGCGACAACCCATGGAGGGGCGAAGATGCATGTGCGAGGAGCAACCGTCTCGGTGACGGGCGCCAATCGAGGGATTGGCGCCGCGTACGCCCGGGCGTTCCTCGATGCGGGGGCCGCGGAGGTGTACGGAGGCGCCAGGGCTCCGGCCTCGGTCACCGACACGGACGTCGTGCCGGTCCGGATGGATGTCACGATCGACATCGAAGTCGCCGCTGCCGCCGAGTCTTGCCGTGACGTCAACATCGTCGTCAACAACGCCGGCATCGGGTTCGCCGTCTCTGCCCTCAGCACCAAGATGGCAGCCAAGGGACGAGCGATGTTCGACACCAACGTGTTCGGGATCCTCAACGTCGCCCGTGCGTAGCCGCCGTCGTCGCCCATTTCGTCGCCTTCGCTCACGGCACCGACGTCGCTGAGACACGCGCAGTCGCGGATCGAGTTCCCTCGCCGCGGCGTACGCGCCTGGTCGAGGTCGAGGATGCCTTCGTCGCGATCACCACCCGTCGCGCCGCGGCCGCGGCGTGGACTGGCATGGCGGGGCTACGAGGCCGTCGCGAGGCCGGCGGTCGCCGCCTGGTAGATCGTCGTGCGTTGGGTGAGGTGTCGTCGCAGTGGTGCGACGAGCGCGGCGAAGTCGTCGGGCTCCATGCCCTGGCCGTGGGCGGCGCCCGCGGCGCGGCTGATGTTCTCGTCCATCAACGTGCCGCCGAGGTCGTTGACACCGGCCTGCAGCAGCTGGCGGACCCCGTCGCCACCGATCTTCACCCACGACGCCTGGACGTTGCGGATCGAGCCGTGGTAGGCGATGCGCCCGACCGCGTGCATCAGCACGGTCTCGCGAAACGTCGGGCCGCGGCGCGATCGCCGCTGGAGATAGATGGGCGCCGCCATGTGCACGAACGGCAGCGGCACGAACTCCGTGAAGCCGCCGGTGCGACCCTGCAGGGTCCGGGTGCGCACGAGGTGGCGGGCCCAGTGCACGGGCTGCTCGACGGCGCCGAACATGATCGTGACGTTGGAGCGCAACCCGACGGCGTGCGCGGTCTCGTGGGCGTACAGCCACTCGTCGGTCGTGATCTTGTCGGGGCACAGGATGGCCCGCACGTCGTCGTCCAGGATCTCCGCGGCGGTGCCCGGCAGGCTGCCGAGGCCGGCCTCGCGCAGGCGTGTGAGGTAGGCGGCCAGCGGTTCACCGAGGCGCTTGGCGCCCTCCGTCACCTCGAGCGCGGTGAACCCGTGGACGTGGATGTCGGGGGCCGCAGCCTTGACGGCGCGGGTCACGTCGACGTAGTAGTCGCCGTCGAAGCTGGGGTGGATGCCGCCCTGCAGCGTGACCTCGGTGGCACCGCGCTCCCATGCCTGGCGTGTCCGCTCGGCGATGTCGTCGAGCGTCAGCAGGTACGGCGTGCCGCGCAGGTTGAGCGACAGCGGGCCCTTCGAGAACCCGCAGAACCGGCACTTGAACGTGCACACGTTGGTGTAGTTGATGTTGCGGTTGTGGACCCACGTGACGGTGTCACCGACGGTCTCGTGGCGCAGCTCATCGGCCAGGGCGGCGACGGCCGCGACCTCCGGCCCCCTGGCCTCGAACAGCGTGACGAGCTCGTCCACTCCCGGCACGTCGCCGGCGCGCACGCCGGCGAGGACGGCGGCGACGGCGCCGCCGGCGGCCGGGTGGGACGGGACGAGCGGCGGCGGGGACACGGGCGCGCCTGAGTACCAGGCGGTCGAGCGGTCGCCGACGAGCACGACGTCGGCGCCGTCGCCGCTGTCGCGGGTGCCGCTCACACGCTCGGGGAAGTGGGCACCGGGGTCGTCGCGGGCGAGGCCCTCGGCGTCGGAGCGGTCGAGCACCGGGAACCGCATCGCCGGATCGAGCCAGGGCTCGGGGTCGGCGGCCATCTCGGGGTAGATCGTCAGGCGCGGGGCAAGGGTTGCCCCGTGCTGCTCAGTGACCTCGCGGAGCCGATCGAGGTCCGGCCACGGCCGTTCCGGGTTGACGTGGTCGGCGGTCACCGGCGAGACACCGCCCCAGTCGTCGATGCCGGTCTCGAGCAGGGATCCGAAGTCGTCGGTGAGGTTCGGGGGTGCCTGCAGGTGGATCGACGCTGGCAGCACCAGACGGGCGACGGCGAGGGTCCAGCGGTAGTCGTCGGACGGGCACGCAGGGGCGTTGCGCATCACGGTGAGCGGCTTGGGCAGGAAGTTCTGGACGATGACCTCCTGCACGTGGCCGTGGGTGGCATGGCTGGCGGCGATCGCTCGCAGCGCGTCGAGGCGGTCCTGGCGGGACTCGCCGATGCCTACCAGGATGCCGGTGGTGAACGGGATCGCCAGGCGGCCGGCGGCGTCGAGCGTGGCCAGGCGCCGCGCCGGCGTCTTGTCGGGGGCGTGGCGGTGGCAGTCGAGGTCGCCGTTGAGCGTCTCGAGCATCATGCCCTGGCTCGCCGTCACCGGCCGTAGGACGGCGAGCTCGTCGGCGGTGAGGGCGCCGGCGTTGGCGTGGGGGAGCAGCCCGGTCTCCTCGACGACGAGGCGGCACATCGCGGCGAGGTAGGCGACGGTCGAGTCGTGGCCGTGGTCGCGCAGCCACGCACGAGCGACGTCGTAGCGCAGCTCGGGCCGCTCACCCAGTGTGAACAGCGCCTCGTGGCAGCCCGCTCGGGCGCCGGCCTTGGCGAGGCGCAGGACTTCGGCCGGCCCGAGGTACGGCGCGGTCACACGGGCCGGCGGCTGGGCGAACGTGCAGTAGCCGCAACTGTCGCGGCACAGCATCGTCAGCGGGATGAACACCTTCGGCGAGTAGGTGATGCGCCGGGCGGGGCGGGCCGCGGTGGCGGCGGCGAGGAGGTCCGGCAGGGGGGTCGACAGGAGGTCGGCGTCGCGCATCCGACGCACCATAGCCGCAGTGAGTTCGAAATGCGAACCGACCACCGACGCGGGTGTGGGCGTAGCCTGGCAGCGTGTCGCCGGCCACACAGCAGGTCGCCCATCCGTCGGGGATGGACGCCACCATCGCCGTGGTCGCCGATCTGGTCGGCGACAAGTGGTCGATGCTCGTCGTGCGCGACGTGTTCCGTGGCGTGCGTCGCTTCGACGACCTGTGCCGCGACCTCGGCGTTGCCCGCGCGGTGCTGGCGACCCGGCTGCGCAAACTCGTGGCCTCCGGCATCCTCACCAAGGTGCCCTACCAGGAGCGCCCCGTGCGTCACGAGTACCGGCTCACGCCGATGGGTCTCGAGCTGTCGCCAGTGCTCGTCGCCCTGCTGCGTTGGGGTGACCGCTGGCTGGGGGACGGAGAGGCCACGGCGGTGCTCGTCCACGCCCCCTGCGGAACCGAGCTGCACCAGGCGTTCTGGTGCCCGACGTGCAAGTGCACGTTCGGGCCGACCGCCATCCGCTCCGCCTGACGTGCGTGGCGCCCCGATCATTCGGGCGATCGTCTCGTGCGCTCGCACGCCAGGCGCCGGTCAACGGCATCGCTTCGCCCGACGGGCAGGTAGCCGGTGGTACTTAGAGGCCGCGCGGATAGGCGAAAAGTGGCTGTGAGCAGGTAGTTCGCGCAAACAATGACCATCCACCGGTCGCCGGGTTGTCCCGGCTGTGATGTCGGGTGCAACACAACGACCAACGACCAGTGGAGGTCTGCACCATCATGCGCGCGCTCGACGCCGAAGTACACGACGCCGTGTGGACGGCGATCGAAGCGCTCATCCCGTTACCGGTAGATGAGCACCCGCTGGGCTGCCATCGTCCCCGCGCCGCGGACCGCGACTGCTTCGCGGTGATGCTCGTGCGACTCGTCACGGGCTGTTCGTGGGAGGACGCCGAGCGGCTCTGCGGGAACAAGGTGTCTGACACCACGGTGCGTCAGCGACGCGACGAGTGGCTCACCGCCGGCGTCTTCGACGCCCTCACCGACGAGACGATTCGCGCCTACGACCGGATCATCGGGCTCGACTTGTCCGACGTCGCCGTCGACGGGTCATTGCACAAAAGCCCTTGTGGAGGGGACGGAACCGGCCCCAACCCGACCGATCGGGGCAAGCTCGGATGGAAGTGGTCGGTGCTCACCGACCGCCACGGCATCCCGCTCGGCTGGACGATCGACGGCGCCAACCGCAACGACTCGATCCTGCTCACCCCAACACTGGACGCCACCGCCGGGCGCGGGTTGCTCGCCGATATCGACACGATCTGGCTTGACCGCGGCTACGACTCGGGCCTCACCCGCCAGCGCCTCGCCGACCACGGCATCGGCGACGCGATCATCGCCAAGAAGCGCACCCGAGACTCCTCCGAGCCGAAGACGAATCAGCCGATGGGACTGCGCTGGCCGGTCGAGCGGACGAACTCGTGGCTCTCCAACTTCGGTCGACTGCGACGAAACACTGACCGCAAGGCCGCCCACCGCCTCGCCCAGTTCGCGCTCGCCGTCGTCTTCTTGCTCTCCGCCAAGCTCATCGACTGGCGAAACCGCTGGTCACCGGCCCCATCACCTATCCGCTGAGCCTCTTACATCAGGACAACGTGTCGGACGTTCCGCAGTCTTTACTCCTACATGTAAGAGACGTATAGTCACGCTGTGTACCCGCCCCGGGTTCGGTGCCGCTGGTTGTCACGAACCGGCGAGTGGGCGGTGCGGGCTCGCGTCGAACGGCTCGTCGAACCGGCACTGCTCCTGTTGCTGCACGAGCGCCCGCGTCACGGCTACGACCTCTTGGAGAACATCCCCGCCCTCGTCGGCGACGGGGCCGAGGTAGACCTCGGCAACCTCTACCGCTTGTTGCGGGCGTTGGAAGCCGAAGGACTGGTCTCGTCGCAGTGGGATGTCGATGCTCCCGGTCCCGCCCGGCGGATCTACACCCTGACACCCGCCGGAGCGCGGCTGCTGGAGGCGTGGGCGACGGCGCTGCGCTCGACCGGGGCCGTGATCACGACGTTCCTCGATCGCTTCGACCGCAAGAAAAGGAGAACACCATGACCCGCACGTCCAGTGCTCGACCAACGGCATCACCATGGCCGGCATCGTGGCCCGCCTCGCCATCCCGCGGAGCCCCGACTCGTTACCTCGAGGGTTACGAACGCACCCTGCGACGGCGGGCCGCCCTCGTCGCCCATCGGGCCGAATGGCTGCGGCGCTCGGCGACGGGCCTGTCGTCGCGTCGGGCGCCACGCGGCGTGGAGATGGATGTTCCTGATGCCCGCTCGCGCTTCGTCGACCTTCCGCGGGGCGACCGACTGTTCGTGCACGAGCTCGCCGGACCACCGGGGGCGCCCACGCTCATCCTGCTGCACGGATTGGGCGGGACCGCGGCCGGCAACTGGGCGACGGCGATGCCGACGCTGGCCCGCCACTTCCGCCTGATCGCCCCCGACCTGCGAGGTCACAAGGTCGGATCCGTCGACGACGTTGTCGACTTGGCTGACGCGCTGGGCGTCGAGCGCTTCATCGCCGTGGGCTACTCGCTTGGCAGCGCCGTCGCCTCACAACTCGCGCGACGCCACCCTGACCGCGTGCAAGCCATGGTCCTGTGCGCCGCCGCTGGGGTCGCCGTCCCGTCCGCGGTGAGCCAAAGCGACGCCGAGATCCCGACCTCCGTCGTCGTCACCCGCCAGGACCGCCTCGTGCCTGCCTGGCGACAGCTCGAGCTGGCCCGATCACTCCCCGGGGCGAGCGTGCACACCGTGGAAGGCAACCACTTCGCCTTCAGCCGCTACGACGTGTTCGTCCCCGTCCTCCTCGAGGCCTGCCAGACCGTCGCCCTCCGCCTCGACGACCAGCAGACCACCCTGTAGCGTCCGACGCCCGTCCGCTGCGTCGCGATGTGCACGCACGGGCGGGCGTTGTGGTCTCGCCTCGGCGGCACCTGGCCGGGCCGGCTGGCGCGCCCTGAGCAGGAACGGGACGTCGTTCCTTCACCTCTTGCGCCGGCGACTCGGCCAGCACGAATCGACGCTACGGCTCGTAGGCCGACCCGAACACCAAGCATCGTCGATCGCCCGTTCGGCGACACGGTGGCGCGACCTGCCGGCGGAACCGGGCGTCGCGGGTCGGCGATCAACCAGGCGGGCCCCCGAGGCCCGAGCGGATGCCACCACCCGTCGGACGCCCTGCTCGGCGGCATTGAGCCGTCACCGCGGCACACCGCGCACCGCCGTTGGCCCAGGTGCTGGGTTTCTCGTGCACCGCGTCAACGATCCGCTTGTGTTTGGAAACAGAACGGTTTACGCTAGAAACAGATCGGTTTCCACCCGAGCACAGCGGGCCCGCCGTCTGACGCCCATGCCTGCTCCGCCAACCAGCAGGCCCACACAGAAAGAGGCGCACGTCTTGAGCACCCATCTGGCTAACACCGCCGAGGATCTCTTCGTGGACGGCCCCTCGGCCCGGTTCACCTACCGGCGGATTGGTCCGCGCGGCGGGGTCCCACTGGTCCTGATCAACCGTTTCCGCGGGACGATCGCCTGGTGGGACCCGCAGTTCCTGGACCTCCTGGCCACGAATCATGACGTGATCGTGTTCGACAACGTCGGCATCGGCAACACCACCGGGGAACCGCGCGACTCCGTCGAGGGGTTCGCCGACGGCACCATCGAGTTCATCGAGGCGCTCGGCCTGGCCAAGGTCGACCTGCTCGGCTGGACCCTCGGCGGCGTGGTCGCCCAGCACGTCACGCTGCGGCGACCCGAGCTGGTCCGCAAGCTCGTCGTCGCGGCGAGCACACCTGGCGGCACGGTCCCGGGTGCACCGCCGCCGAGCGAGCGGGTGCGGACGATCATGGCCAAGCCCGATGTGACCGACGACGAGATGGTCTACCTGTTCTTCCCCGACACCGACGCCGGCCGCACGGCCGGTTCGGAGCACCTCGCCCGAGTCTCCACCCGGCTGGCCACCGACGGATCCAAAGTGTCCGACGTAGCAGCAAAGGGTCAGCGGAAGGCGATCGGC
Source organism: uncultured Acidimicrobiia bacterium (assembly GCA_963841465.1). Taxonomy (GTDB): domain Bacteria; phylum Actinomycetota; class Acidimicrobiia; order Acidimicrobiales; family Ilumatobacteraceae; genus JALZMG01. The sequence goes on from CAWJCQ010000005.1 coordinate 238,462, forward strand.
AAGAGCCTCGCGGTCCCGTTCGAGGAGGTGCAGTCGAACCTGCAGAAGATCAAGCATCCCGTCCTCTACGCCAACGGTGTGCAGGACGCGCTGACGCCCGCCCTGGCCTCCTACGTCGCCGTGCAGCACCTGGACTCGGCGACCTCGTGCTCTACAGCGACGCCGGCCACGCCTTCCTGTTCCAGCACGCCAAGGAGTTCGCCACCCAGGTCGCCAACTTCCTCGCCGACTGACCACACCGCCGATCCGCAGACCCCCGTCCCCCCTGCCCCCATGATCAAGGAGATCTCCATGGACGTTTCCACCAGCACCGTCTTCGTCACCGGAGCCAACCGCGGCCTCGGCCGAGCACTGGCCGTCGAGCTGCTCGGCCGCGGCGCCGTCGTGTACGCCGGTGCCCGCAATCCCGACCAGGTCGACGTGCCGGGCGCCAAGCCGATCGGTATCGACATCACCGACCCCATCTCGGTCGCCGCCGCCGCCGACGCCACCGGCGACGTGACGGTGCTGATCAACAACGCCGGCTCGGCCACCCGTTCGAACCTGCTCACCGGCGACCTCGACCGGATTCGGCTCGAGATGGACACGCACTTCTTCGGCACGCTGTCGGTGGTGCGCGCCTTCACCCCCCAGATCGCCGCCAACGGCGGCGGGGCGATCTTGAACACCTTGTCCGCGTTGTCCTGGTTCACCTTCCCGGACACGGGCGCCTATTGCGCCGCCAAGTCGGCGCAGTGGTCGCTCACCAACTCCCTTCGAGTGCAGCTCGCCGACCAGGGGATCCGGGTAGCCGGTCTGCACGTCGGCTACATGGACACCGACATGACCAGAGGGGTGGATGCACCCAAGTCCGACCCTGCCGACATCGCCCGGATCGCCGTCGACGGCATCGCCGCCGGCACCTACGAGATCATCGCCGACGACATCAGCCGACAAGTGCAAGCGGGGCTCGCCCGGGGTGTCGCCGCGCTCTACCCGCACCTGACGTGAGGCCGGAGGCGCACGCTCCGCACGCAACCGCGCCCATCAATCCGGACCCTCCAGATGCAAACGGGCAAGTGACCGCCGGCCATGGGCCGACACGTTCACCGCCGCCAGGACCGACCGGCTGCGGCGCGTTCAGATCTTGTGCATCCAATGATTGAAGTAGGTGATCTCGCGTGCCGGGCGCCGAGGTGCTGGCGTGAAGTCGCCGCCCGTGTAGTAGGCGATCGGAAGGAGCGCCACCTGAGTGACCGTTTCGGGGATGCCCAGGATCTCGGCCACCTCGTCCTCGAAGCCGAGGTGAAACGTCGTCCAAGCGGAGCCGAGCCCGCGGGCGCGGGCCGCCAGCTGGAAGCTCCACACCCCCGGCGCGACGCTGCCGTGGTACGTCGAGACTGCGAAGTTCGGCGAATCCGTCGACAGCCGGTCGAGTCGTATCGCAATCACCCAGGCTGGCATCTCGGCGATGTGGTCGATGAGATGAGTGGTGGATTCGACCACCTTGGCCATGCGGTCGTGGGCGCGATCGGCGCCATGCTCGTTGCGTTCCAAGTTGCCACCCATCGGTGCGTGGCTGGTAATGTCGATGCACTCGAGAAGGAGCGCCCGGGGCACCGGGCGGCGCAAGTCGAGTCGTTTGCGCACCTGCTTGGTCGTCGTCAGCAGGCGATCGGCAGAGGCGATACTGATGGATGATTCAACGTCGTTCGTCAATGTTCGTCCCCTGCGTTGCGGCTGCTGAGGCCGGGTGGGTGAGACCGCGGACGGAAGTGCGGATGTCGCCGACGAAGAGCTCGGCTCGTTCGCTGGCGGCTGAGGCGGCTTGTCGGTCAGCCAGAAGCGAGTGACGGTCTTCGGACCGGTCCGATCGTAAACCGATCAGTTTCCGGGTGCAAGAGGTGGGGTAACCTGGTCACCATGAAACAGCCGCCACCGCGCGCGGCATCCACCGGTACTGCGCCCCCCCGCGACCGGCTGCTCGACGCCGCTGCGCAGCTGTTCTACCAACGAGGCGTTCACGTCGGCGTCGACGCCGTGTGCCGCGCCGCCGGCGTGTCCAAGAAGTCGATGTACCAACTGTTCGACAGCAAGGACGACCTGCTGGCCGCCAGCCTGGAACGCTCCGCATCCGACTACCAGGCCGCACTGTTACCGGCCGCCGACGACGACCGCCCGCCGCGCGCCCGCATCCTGCACGTCTTCGAACGCTTGGAGCATCTCGAACGAGCGCAGAACTTCCTCGGTTGTCCCTTTGTCTCGGCGGCGGTCCAACTCAAGTCCCCGGAACATCCCGCGAGTGTGGTGGCCCGCCGACGCAAGAATGGCTTGACCGCCTTCTTCCAGCACGAGGCCCAACGCGCCGGCGCGCGCGACCCCGCCCAGCTGGCCCGACAGCTGACGCTCGTCTTCGACGGAGCCAGCGCCCGATCGGTCGTCCAGGCACAAACCCTGGATGGCCTCGCCGTCGCCACTGCCGCCGCACTCCTGGACAGCGCCGATGTCGGCCTTGAGCCACCGAACCTGGATGTCCCCGAGCGCGCTACCGCGGCGGCCGGCGGCCCCAGTCCGCCGCGTACTCGGACGCGCCGAGCAGCACCGGAGCGATGAGTTCGCCTCCCGAGCCGTGTGCGCCGAATTGAGTCCTGCCGAGGGCACGCAGCCGCCATGTCCGCTCTCAGATCGCACTCGGCGATTGCGTGATCATCTCGGCTCCGGAGCTTGTTCGAGGCCGAGATCACACGCGAGTGCGCGCGTCATCCCGACCAACTCCCGGCGAAGGTTCGCGATGCAGGGATCTCGCTGATGCTCGGTGGACTCGCCGAGAATCCTCACCGGGCTGGCAAGCTACTCGTGGCTCAGTTGAGCGGGCTCCGGTCGGCGCGCCGAGGCGACTACCGCATCGTCCACGAGATCGACGATGCAGCCCGAGTCGTGCTGATCCATCGGGTCCAGTATCGGCACCTCCCCGAGGGAGATATCGGACGCTGCCAGCACCGACATCGCCGCGGCCCGTCGAAGCGGCGCGAACCCAGCTGCTGGGTCGCGGGTGGCGGCTTCGACCGGCCAGAGCCGACCCTGCCCGCGCAGGCGAGCCGGTCGACTACGTGCGGCCGACGGCCATGAACTGGCCGGTGACGGCCTGCTGGTTGGCATGGCGCTGGTCGATGAGGCGGTCGACGGCGGCGATGTGGTCGGCGTCGCCCGAGGCGTAGGCCGCCTCGATCGCGCACGACAGGACCTCACTGGCCCTGGCGTAGTCGGCCTGGGCGTCGTCGAGGTAGAGGCTGGCGGTGTTGGCGTCGACGTAGGTCGTGAGCGCCGTGGCCAACGCCTCCGAGTCGGGCAGCGCCTCGAGGAGCTGCCTGGCGGTCGCCTCGATCGCGTCCCGTTCCTCCTGCATCCAGGCGAGCTCGTTGGCGCATCGCATCGCCGTCGTCTGGAGGACCGAGATCGCCATGTCCAGCTGGATGCGAACCGTCGGATCGTCGACTGCCGGCGCCACCTTGTTGGCCAGCTCGATGCAGATCGCGTCGATGAGCTGCTTGGTGGTCGGCAACGAGATCATGAGCGCCCTCCGGTCGCTGCGGCGTGGCGCTTGAGCGCCCTCATGAACACGTCGTGCATCCCTGCGACCGCGGGGGACATGTAGGCGACGGGGATCCCTGTGGTCTCGCCGCGAGCCAGCGAGGCGAGCTGGTGCAGCACGCTGACGAACACCGTCGACGCCGAGAGCAGCAGGAAGTAGTCGGTGGTGGCCGGGTTGACCTGCTCCTCGCTCAGCCCGCTGATCTCCCGGTACCGCTCGTAGAACGCAGCCTCGTCGGCGCCGACGAGGTCGGGTGGTTGGGTGACGCTGGCGAGCATGCACCACCCGAGGTCCTCGCGAGGGTCGCCGATGTGGGTGAGCTCCCAGTCGACCAGGAGATCCTGGGCACCGTCCTTGCCGGTGAGCACGTTGGCGATCTGGAAGTCGCCGTGCACGAGGCCGAGGGGCACCGGGGGAGGTCGGTGCAAGCGCAGGTAGCTGGCGATCAGGCGCATGAACGGGTCACGGTCGACGTGCTCGCGCTCGGCGTCCACCCAGTACTGGATCCGCGAGTCGATGTAGTCGTCCCACGACGCCGGACGCTCGAGGCAGCTCGGCGCTTCCTCCACCGGGAACGCAGCGACCGCGCCGGCGACCTCCGCCAACCGCTTGGCGAACGACGGATGCTCCCTCGGGTCGAGCTTGCGCGTGGTGGAGACGAACGCCTCGCCGTCGACCATCTCGATGACGATCGCCGGGCTGCCCAGCTCCTCACCCGTGGGGTCGAACCACAGCGGCGTCGGCATCGGCACCTTGCCCGTGCCGTGGAGAGTGGACAGGACCTCCCATTCGGTGGCCCGATCGGTGTCGATGATCGCTTGGCCCGGCGGCGGATCCTGGCGGACGATGTAGGCCTTGCGCTCCCCGCCGTCGTCAATCCACACCCTTGTCATCTGCCGGCTGTAGCCGCCGGTGATGAGTTGAGTCTCGACGACCTTGACGCGCTCCGGAGTGTCGCTGCGCCGGCGGAAGAACGCTTCGAAGCCCTGCTGCTCGTCGTCCGTCGCGGACATCTGCCCCCCATTCCCTGCCCGGCCCGAAGACCGACTTTCTGCTCGCGCTCTACAGTAGCCAGAGTCCTCCGAGCGCTGGCCGGCCGTCACAGCTCATGGGCGCTCCGAAGCCGTGCTGCTGAGTCGTCGTCGGTGGATGGGGGCCACGATCCTCTCGTAGGCGACACAGCCAACGAGCGGGAACTCGGCCAGAACGGCGCGGCGATCTTCGGAGCTGGCGCCGTCCAGCAACCAGGCCAAGAAGTCGAGCTGTGCGGCTCGCGGTCGCTTCGATCGCTCGCGCAACAGCCATTCACGCCACTGACCGTGGGTCCAGCGCTGCTCGACCAGCGGCAACACCGCCGCTTCTTCGTGCTCCAGATGGGCGACGACCAGTCGGCGAAGCTCGGTGAGCGCTGTTGCGGTGGGCTGGTGGCGGGTGATCGCATCATCGACGGCGGTGACTGCGGCAGGCATCGCGGCGTGCTCAGCGACCATCGAGTCGAGCAGATCGTCGTCGACCGTGCCCCGGAGCATCGGCCACAGGTCATCATCCTCGGCCCGGTGGTGGAGATCCAGTTGGATGCGGAAGTTGTCCCACCGCTCCGTCTCGCCGTCCTCCAGCCGCGCGAGGTCACGTCTGAAGGCGCCGTGCATGGCCCGCATGAAGCCGGTGTTGGCGCTGCCGGAATCACGCCGTCGCGATCGTCGCCGACTGCTGCCGATCGGTCCGATCGCGATGGCCGCCGCGACGACGACGGTGATGGCGAGCTTGCGCGCTCTGCGGGTCTCGCTCATCGTCTCGTACGGTTCGTCATCGTTCCTCCTGATCCCTGCATTGACCAAGCTTAGATGTCACATCATTAGATCTCTCACTGCGAGGAGGATTTTGGGGTCCCGGGACAGTCTCATCGCCGTCGCGATCGTCGGCCATCCGAACGGCCAAGGAACCATGGCGGGCGACGGCCCTACGCTCGGCGCGATGGTCGACGACGACTTCGATGCCGGCCGGTTCGCGGACGCCTTCCAGACGTTCCTCACCCGGTTCGTCGAGGCGCTCCCGCCGCAGAGCGGCACGCTGCGGCGGCTGGCGATCGAGCACCTCGGCGAGGATCCGTCCGAGCTGCCGACGTTCACACAGCGGTTTCACACCAGCGAACACGCCAACCTGCAGCTCGCCTTCGACTCCCTCGTTGCCGACGTGCCCGAGTGGCACCTGTTCGGCCTGCCCGCGGAGCTCCAGCACTTCGGGGAGTTCTCGCTGGCAAGCATCTACTCCGCTCCCGAGACTCGCTTCGCTCGCTCGTGATCGGTGGCCCCTTCGGGGCAGCACAACAAGAACGGCGGTGACCACTGTCGGAGCCGCGAGCGCGATAAGCCAGCAGCCGCCGCACCTGGGCACTCGAAGCCTTGGGCCACGACGACTGCGGTCCCGGTTTTCTCATCCGCTGCCGACATCGATGCCCTATGGCCCAAACTTGGACGAGGTGTCTGCGCCGATTCGCCAGCTCACACAGCGTTTCATGGGTTCCTGCGATCCGCAACCCATTGTCGATCCATCGGCGCAAGCGCCTTGGGGGGACGGTTCCATGGTCCCACCGAACCGTGCGCCCCGGAGTTCGTCAACGTACCCGTGGACGTGGACCGCACGCTGCCATGCCTGCGCCTCGGCGTCTACCTGCTCGACTTCGACGGCGCACCGGTCGTCGCGATGGCCGGGTTCAGCGAGGGTCACGGCCCACGGCCGGGCCTTCTGCTCGAGGTCGTCACTGCGGATCCCGATCACGCGATCGCGTTCGTTGCCCGTGTCCGTGAGCTGATGCACGAGCGCAACGTGTACCGCGGCAAGGTGTTGAGCTTCTCGTTCTCTGAATGGGGTGACTTCGGCATCAGCTTCCATCAGCTGGCGGTGATCGGCCGCGACGACATCGTCCTGCCGGCGGGTGACCTCGAGGCGATCGAGCGGCACACGATCGGTGTCAGCCGCCACGCCGATGCGCTGCGCGCCGCCGGCCGTCACCTCAAGCGCGGCCTGCTGCTGTACGGCCCGCCCGGCACCGGCAAGACGTTGTCGGTGATGTACCTCTGCGGGCAGATGCCGGGGCGGACCACGCTGCTGCTCAGCGGGCCCGCCGCCGGTGCGCTCGGCCAGGCGGCGGCGATCGCTCGCTCGTTGCAGCCGGCGATGGTGGTGCTCGAGGACGTCGACCTGGTCGCCGCCGAACGCTCGCTGCCCGGCATCGGGTCCAACCCGTTGCTGTTCCAGCTGCTCAACGAGATGGACGGCCTCGCCGAGGACGCCGACGTCGTGTTCGTGCTGACCACCAACCGGGCCGATCTGCTCGAACCGGCGCTGGCCGCCCGCCCGGGGCGCATCGACCAGGCCGTCGAGGTCCGCCTCCCCGACACCGACTGTCGGCGGCGGCTGCTGGAGCGCTACCTCCGCGGCGTCGACCATGACGCCGAGCTCGACGAGCTCGTCACCCGCACCGAGGGGACGACAGCGTCGTTCATCAAGGAGCTCTGCCGCCGTGCCGTGCTGGGAGCCGCCGAGGCGCGGCCCGTCGGCGACACCCGTGCGGTCCGGCTGACGACGGCTCACCTCACCGCTGCCCTCGACGACATGCTCCAGCACAGCCCACCGGTCCTGCGCTCGTTGCTCGGTGCCAACCCACACGTGGCCGACAGCCTGCAGATCGAGGCGTCTCCGCGCCCGGGGACGGTCGGCGGGTGGACCGCCTTCGCCGGGCCGAGGGTCGTCAGCTACGACGTCGACGAGCCATCGTGAGTAGCCGATTCGGACGCCTCGGGGCGCGCAGATGTCGACACGGGCAATGACGGCCAGCGGTGCCACGCGAGCAGCGAGGGTGGACCACGACCACTGCCGCCGGCGGGCTTCGGGCTACGTCCGCCGGCAGGGACACGTCGCACCGCAGCTCGAAGGAGCACGCCAGATGCGGCGTCGCCGCTGGGCGCCAACGATCTGGTCGACGATCAGCGTGGGCAACGCGACCGCAGGCAGCAGGACCGCCAACGGCAGCTCTGCACACCACCACATCAGTCCGAAGTCCACGCGGTCGACGTTCTGCGCGACGACCACCACAATCAGGGGTCGCCACGACGAGCAATAACAGCAGACCAGCGGCGGTGCCCGCCCCTCAACTCGACTCGGGACGTCACGCCGATCATCACCGAAGCTCTCATACCGCGAGCTGCTCGACGAGTGCGTGAGGCTGGGCTGGTCTCCCGGGTCGATCGTCATGGCCTGGTCCATTCCCCGCGACAGCCCTAGCCACTGGTCCGGCGCAATTGGGACGCGATTGCAGCATCAGCGCACCTCGGCACCGGCCAACAGCCCAGACCCGGCTCCCACCGGGACACTGGCGGCCAAGGCGAGATCGTCGCACGTGCGCTGGACGCTCACACACCGCACCCCAGCCCGCTGTTCGACACGGGGCTGGCGCATGCACCACGGGTTTCCGCACGGGTTGGAACGACCGATCACGCAGGGGAGTGAACGCAAGAGCTCACCCTGTGCGGCGGTGAACCGGTCCACCCGAGCGGGGCGACATCCCGCTGTCCGGCTCCGACGCGTCGTCGCTTCAACGTCGACGGCCATGGCGACGACACGGTCCCGCCAGTGGCGCCCGTAGGGTCGTGACGTGGAACGCTTCCGGAGGGTCGCGGATGCGGTCCGATCGAACTTCTTCGTGCTCCCAGCGGTCGCGGTCGTTTTGGCGTTCATCGGGGCGCGGTTCGCCGTCGGTGTCGACATCGGCGTGTGGGTCGGCGATGCGACGGTGGACAGTGCGCGAGCGGTGCTGTCGACCGTGGCGGCGGCCACCATCACCTTCGCCAGCATCGCGTTCTCGGTGTCGTTGCTGATCATGCAGCAGGGCTCCGCGCAGTTCTCGCCCCGAGTCATACCGGGCTTGACCCGCGACCCGTTCAACCGGCGAGTCATCGCCTTCGTCGTCGGAACCTTCACGTACTGCCTGGTCGTGCTGCAGCGCGTTCGGGCCCCGCTGACCGACACCGGTGAGGCGGTCATCCCCAGCTTCGCCGCCTGGCTCGGCCTGCTCCTCGGCTTGGGGGCGGTGCTGGCCGTCGTCGGCGCGATCCATCACACCGCCCAGCAGATGGATGTCAGCAAGATCCTCAGCGGGATCGTGACAGAAGCGATCCGCACACCCGCGACGAATGCAGGCTTGACGGCAACGGACTGGACCGATCCGCCACCGGGGTTGCCGTCGAGTGTCGTCCGCTTCGACAAGAGCGGATGGGTGCGCCAGGTCGACGTCAACGCACTGCTGGCGACTGCGCCGCCCGGCGGGACGATCCGTCTGGAGACCATCGCTGGGCGCTACGCGATCCCATCGACCATCGTCGCGTCGATCTGGCCAGCGGTGCCGGCCGCCGACCTCGATGACACTGGTGATCGGATCCGCAAAGCGGTCACCCTCGGACCGACGCGCACGATGATCGAAGACGCCGCCTACGGTGTGCGCCAACTCGTCGACATCGGGCTGAAAGCGCTATCGCCGGGAATCAACGATCCCACCACGGCCCAGGACGCCATATTCCACCTCGGAACCCTGCTGGTCGAGCGGCTCACGTGGCCTCTGCCCGCCTCCGCATACAAAGGAGAGGACAATCGACGGTTGTTGATGCCGTACGCACTCACCGACCACGAGCTCGCTGAGCTGGCCATCGGCGAGCTTCGCCTCGCGGCCGTCGACAAGCCGGCCGTGTGCATCTACCTCTTCGAGATGATCGCCGACGTCATCGAGGCGATCGGCCCAAACGGCCGAGACCGCGACCTGAGGCGCCAAGCGGCCCTGCTCGTCAGTGATGCGGCTCACACTGGCATGCCCGATCACGAACTGCTCGATGTCCGACATGCCTACGCCGCACGCTTCGGCCACGACACTCCTTTCGAGGCGCCGGGTCGGTGATGCGCCAGGTCCACCACTGGGCGGCGCTGCTGTTTCCTCGCCGCCATCGTCATGCACCTTTGCCGGATCTACTTCACGGGCGCGCACGTCGAAGCTGAGGTGCACCGTCGAGCGGTAGGCCTCCGACATGTGCACGCCGCGCAGCGGGGCGTAGCTGCCGTCGTAGACGACGTCCTGGGTGCTGGGGTGGAAGAAGAACGCCAGGTAGGTGCCTGTGACGACGAGGATCAAGAAGCAGTACAGGGCGATCTCGCCGAGCATGAACGACCAATGGTCCGGGAACACCTTGTCGAGGGCGCGGCGCGTGGCCCGAGTGCCACCGAGGCGGTTGTCGAGCCAGCGGATCAGCCGGGTCAGCACGGCGGCACCGGTCCCATCGGCGGGACGACGACGACGCTCGTGCTCGGCTGCCGGCGCTCGAGGCGGGCGAGCCAGCGCACGGTGAGCACGACACCGCCGAGCACGGCGGCGAGCCCGGCGTACGCCCACATCACGACCCCGGCGAGTTGCTGATCGGCGAGCCGGTCGCCGCCCCCGTACGCCGGGTACCACGGTGTGCGGGCCAGTGTCATCGCCACGCCGAGCGCCATCGCCGGCAGCGAGACCAGGAACACGACCGCCACGCCGGCCCCGGCCGCCTCCCCGCCGAGACGTCCGAGCGCCCACCACAGGGCGACGGCGGTGAGTAGCAGGCCGGCGTGCTCCAGGCCGTGCACCGGATCGTGGGTGAGGGCGGCGTCGTACAGCACTGGCACGTGCCAGACGAGCAGCGTGGCGACCTGTACGACACCGGCGGCGGCGAGCACGAGACCGGGCCGGCCGAACGACCGGCGCCGATCCGGCAGGGCGACGTCGAGCGGGCGGCCGGCGACGATCAGGGGGGCGGCCACCGAGACCAGCAGGACGTGCTGCGCCATGTGCTCCGAGAGGTGGCGGTGGGCGGCGCCGTCGAGCGGCGAGGCGAGGGCGACGCCGAGCACCACGAGCGCGGCAACGAACGCCGCGGCCGCGCCGGGTCCCGGATCACCGGGTGCCGGCGAGCGCCAGGAGCGGAGGGCGAGCACGCCGTAGCCGACGGCGGCTGCCACCAGCCCCATGGCGATGAGAGGCTCAGGCACGGCGGTCGATGAGGTGGACGTAGCTGCCTCGCGCATCGCCGCGCCGGGTAAGGAGGGTACAAAGAAGGACGCGACAAAGCGCACGAGGTGCGATGGAGACGACGGTCGGCGAGAGCGTTGCCAGGCGGCTGGCCGAATGGGGGGTCGACACGGTGTTCGGCCCCACGACGACCGGTGTGAGCGAGGCGGTCGGCTGACGCTGCCGCCGTCAGGGTGCTCCGCCTGGCAGGGCGAAGGTGAACGGGCGCACGCCCTTGAAGCGCACTGCGCGGTCCCGACGGGTCAGGTAGCGCAGGTGGGCGGCGGTCTCGTTGACGGCGGAGCGGCGCAGCCCGAGCGGGAAGTCGTCCCAGGGACGGTTCCAGGTCAGGCGGGCGGCGATCTGCCACAGTGACGCCGGACCGTCGACCAGGGTCGCCTCGATTGCGGCGAGGTGGTCGTGGTGGTGGCGGGTGATCTCGTCGACGCGTCGACCGAGGTCGTCGAAGCGGTGCTTGTGGGCTGGCAGGACCTCGTCGGTGTCGAGGCCGGCGACCTTCTGCAGCGAGTCGAGGAAGTCTCCGAGCGGGTCGCCGGCGCGATCGCGCCGAGAGATCGAGATGTGCGGGGTGATCGTCGGGAGCACGTGGTCGCCCGACAGCAGCAGGCGGTGCTCGGGTACGCGGAAGCACACGTGGCCGGGGGTATGCCCGGGCGTCCAGATCGCCACGACGTCCCAGCCCGGCACGTCGACGGGGGCGCCGTCGTCGAGGCCGCGGTCGGGGGCGACGAGCGGGCGGAACCGCCGCTGCCGCCGACGGGCGCGGGGCGCCGGGGCGGCGGCCAACTCGTCCTCGCTCGCTCCGGCGTCGAGGAGCACGGCGATCAGCTCGTCGGTGAAGTCCGGCAACGTCTGGGCTGGGGCGTGGTCGCGGCTGTGGTCGCGTGCCATCGCGCCGGACAGGTGCTGGACTGTGACGGCATCACGCTCGTGCATCGCCACCCAGGCGCCGGACGCCTCGTGAACCCGCCCCGACAGGCCGTGGTGGTCCGGGTGGACGTGGGTGACGAGCACGCCGTAGCAGTCGGCGACGTCGGTACCGGCGGCGCGGAACCCCTCGACCAGAGCGTTCCAGGACTCGTCGTCGTCCCAGCCGGCGTCGACGAGCACCGGGCCGCGGTCGGACTCGATCAAGTAGACGAGCGTGTAGCCGAGCGGGTTGTCCGGGAACGGGACCCCGATCGACCACAGGCCCGGCCGCACGGCTTCGGTTGGGGGGACGGTCGGCGGGAGCGTCGGGGGGAGCGACGACGACACCGCGCCACCGTACCGAGGCGTCCCAGCCCGACCGTGGTCCAGCGAGCGACGGCTAGCGTGCTCCCCTCGATGAAGGACACCTTGTCGGCGGGGATCCGAGGCCACTCCCGCCACGTCGTCAGCGAGGACATGTCACCGGCGCACCTGCCCGCCAAGGTGCTCTCGACACCGGCGATGATCCAGATGATCGAGCAGACGTGTCTGCTGGCGGCGCAGGACCACCTCGACGACGGCGAGACCACGGTTGGCATCCACGTCTGCGTGAGCCACTCGGCGTCGGTCAGCGCCGGGGAAATGATCGACATCGAGTGCGAGCTGACCGAGGTCGACCGCCGGCGGCTGGTCTTCGACACCACCGTGACGTCCGGCGACACGGTCGTGTCGGAGGGCACGCACCAGCGCTTCGTCGTCCGACCCGTTGGCTGACGGCTGAGGGCTCAGCGATCGCACCGACCTATCGTCGCCGCATGGAGGACCGGCGGATCGAGATCGCCAAGCAGCTGTTCGCGGGATGGAGCTCCGGCGACCCCGATGCGCCGCGCCCGCTGATGACCGACGACGCCGTGCTCCACGATGTCGCCAGCGGCACGTTCCGCGGGTGGCCGGCGATCCGTGCGTTCTTCGCCTCCGGGCTGCAGCGCTGGAGCGACCTGCAACTGGTGCCCGACGAGTTCTGGTCGAACGACGACGGGCTGGCGGTGCACTACGTGATGAGCGCCACCGTCAACGACGCGTCAACGTACGGCCCCGAGCACGTCGGCAAGAAGTGGGAGGTCGAGGTGATGTCGTACCTGCGGTTCGAGGGCGACCGGGTGTGCTTCGAGGCCGACTTCCACGACAAGGGGTCGCGCATGCGCTCTCTCGGGATCACGTGAGCTCGCTCACCAGGTCCGTCCGTGCTCGGGGAGGTCCTCCTCGTCCAGGGTGAGCAGCCACCTGCCGGTGCACGTGCTGAAGCGCCAGCCCTCGGCCGTCGCCACCACCATGTCGTCGTAGTCGCCGCCGTACCACCGCTTGGGTTCGTGGGACAGCCGTACGGGGCGAAGAACTTGCCGGTCGGGGGCTTGGCCCCCGACTGCCCCCAGATTCGTCGCCGCCTTCGGCGGAGGCCCGGTGGTACTCACGGATCTCCTCGATGCCGTGCAGCACACGCGGCGCGCGGACTGCGGCGTAGTCGAGCAGGGCATCAGCGGTGAACAGCTCCTCGAAGCGGTCCCGGGCCGCGGCGTCGACGAGGTCCCCGTACAGGCCGAGGAGCTGGTGGATCTCGATGATGGCGCCGGCGTCCACCTCTTTCCAAGTAGCAGACGGTGTCAAGTTACGATCCGACGCCATGACCGACGAGGACCCGGAGGCCCTGACGGCCCCGCTGGCGGTCCGCCTGGAGCGGTTCCTCGCCACCGTGGCGCCCGAGCTGGACGCGCGCGTCACGAGCTGCCGGCCGATCAGCGGCGGCTACAGCAGGGTGACGACGGTGGCCGACGTGCGCTGCGCCGACGGCAGCGCGCAGCGGCTCGTGCTGCGCGCCGACCCGCCGAGCGGCAAGACGGTGTTCGACAGCGATCGCGACGACGAATGGGCGCTGCTGACAGCGCTGGGCGGCGTCGACGTCGTGACGATCCCCCGCCCCCGCTGGTACGACGCGACGGGCGAGACGCTCGGCAGCAAGACGATCGTGATGGACCACGTCGACGGGACGCCGTTGCAGCTGACGCTCGGCGGAGCCGACGACGTCGCCGCGCGCACGACCTACCTCGACGTGGCGGCGGCCTTGAAAGGCATCCCGCTCGACGTGCTGCCGTCGACGATGCGCCACCCGGCGAGCTGGGAGGAGTACATCGACGGTGCCATCGACATCTACGACCACGCCGAACGCGACCTCGCCGACAGCAGCCCGGTCATCCGCTACGTCGTCGCCTGGCTGCGGGCCAACCGACCGCCGCCCGTGCCGCTCGGGGTCGTGCACGGCGACTTCCAGCCGGGCAACATCCTCGTCGCCGACGGCCGCCCGCCGGTGGTGATCGACTGGGAATTCACCCGTATCGGAGACCCGCGCGAGGACATCGGCTACTACAGCGGGAGCCCGCTGCCCAACAGCCTCTACCAGGCCGACCCCGACGGCTTCCTCGCCCAGTACCGGGAGCTGATGGGCTACACCGGGGAACAGGTCAACCGCGAGGTCGTCGACTACTTCTTCGTTCTCGGGATGGCGCTGCTGTTCGTGCAGATGATGCAGGGCGCCGACTCGCTCGCTCGCGGCGGGAGGCCGAGCGTGATGGCCACGTTCCTGGTGAACAGCCTCTCCTACTTCCACGACCGCTACCTCGACATCTGCACGACCGGAGCCCGCCGATGATCGCCCGGCCGACCACCGAGCAGATCCTCGAGGACTGCAGCCGCCAGCTGGTCGAGGTCGTCTTGCCTGCCGTGAGCGACGAGACGGTGCAGGTCACCGTGACGATGCTCGACCTGGTGCTGCGCAACATGGCCCAGCGCGCCGCCCACGAGATCGCCTGGATGACCGGCGAGATCGGCGAAGTGTGCGAGTACCTCGGCGAGGAGCCGTCGCCCGCCGCCGGTGCGGACGAGCTGCACCTCGATGCGGTCGTCGATCGCTACTGCCGGGCCGGCGAGGCCTTCTCCCGGGCGTTGGAAGACGCCGTCGCCGCCGGCGACGACGAGCGAGTCCGCCGCGGGAGGGAGCTGCTGGCCCGCCGCGTCGAGACCGAGCGGACGATCATGTGCGGCTGGAGCCCCGTGGGGCGGTGAGCGGACGATGAGAACACTGGTCCTCGGCGGCTCCGTGTTCGTCGGCAAGCACACGGTCGAGGCGCTGCTCGCCGGCGGCCACGAGGTCGCCGTGCTCAACCGGGGTCGGACCCCGACTCAGCTGCCCGGCGACGTCGAGCGGCTCGTCGCCGACCGCACCGACGCCGAGCAGATGCGCGACGCGCTCGGCGGCACGCGAGTGGGACGCGGTGTTCGACGTCTCCGGGTTCGTGATGGCTGCCGGCGGCTCGGACATGGAGGCGTTGCTCGACCTCCTCGACGGCCGCGTCGGGCACTACGTGTACGTCAGCTCGATCATGGCCTATGACCAGTCCCTGGCCGGGATCTTCCCGTGGTCCGAGGAGATGTCCACGAACCCGGACGGCCCGGCGTCCTACGGGGGATTCAAGGCGGTGGCGGAGGCGGCGATGTTGGGGCGCCACGAGCGGACCGGGTTCCCGGCGACCGTCGTGCGACCGGCGGCGATCTACGGGCCGGACAACAACATCTTCGACATGGAGCTGCCGATGTTCCTCCGGCTCCTCCAGCACCGACCGATCGTCGTGCCCCACGGCGGCCTCGTCGTCGGTTCCTACGGCCACGTCGACGATCTGTGTACGGCGATGGTCGGCCTCGTCGGCAACGCCGCCTCCGTTGGCGAGGTGTTCAACATCAGCGCCGACGCCGTGACGGTCAACCGCTACATCGAGGTGCTCGCCGACGTCGTCGAAGAGGAGCCCGACGTCGTGTACCTCCCCGACTCGATGCTCGGCTTGCTCGACGCGCTGCCGGGACAGCTCTTCGGGCACCTCTTCGGGGTCCGTCACCACGCGATGCTGAGCATCGAGAAGGCGCAGGGTCTGCTCGGTCTGGTGAACCGGTACGACCTCGCGCGGGTCACGCCGACACGTACGAGTGGTTCCGCCGCAAGGGCTTCGCCCACGTCGACAGCCCACTGATCGACCCGCTGTGGCGGGCGTCCTGGGACTTCGACGCCGAGGCCGACGTCGCCGAGAAGGTCCGGGGTGGCTGAGCCGACCGACCGGCAGATGTGGCGAGCCGTGGAGGCCACCGTGCGCAACGTCCTGCTGCCGTCGATCACCGACGACTGGGCCCGCGTCGCCGCCGTCCAGCTTGTCGGACTCGCCCGCTACGCCGAGCGGCGGCCGCCTGAGCCGCTGCCGGAACAGGCCGCCGAGCTGCGCGCCACGCTCGATCGGCTCACCGCCAACCCGATCGTCGCCGCCCACCTTGTGCCGTCCGACGCCGCCGACGCGGACGTGATGCGGGCGGTGGGCGCGGTACTCGCCGACGCCGCACGTCGGGACGATCCGCCCGCCGACGAGATCAGGTTGCAGCTGCGGCCGATCGTCCGCCGCCAGCTCGACGACGACCTGGCCTCGACCGGCATGTTGATGCCCTACTTCCGAGGCGAGCTCCCTGATGCGTGAGCAGCTCGAGGCCTGGATCGGCCAGCAGCTCGGCGAGCCTGTCACCATCACAACGCTGCGCCGGATCACGACCGGGCACTCCCGAGGCAACTGGCTGCTCGAGCTGGGCGACGGGTCGCGGTTCGTCGTCCGCGTCGAGCAGGGCGGCGTGTTCGGGACCTCCAGCACCGACGAGTTCGAGTTCATGCGGGCGGTCGGTCGCCTCGGCTTCCCCATCGCGCAGGTGCGATGGCTGGAACCGACCGGCGACGTGGTCGGCCAGCCGTTCTTCGTGATGGACTTCGTCGACGGCGGCGTCGCCGCCGAGCGCGAGGACCGCACCCTGGCGCCCGACCTGGCGATCGACTTCGTTCGTCGCCTCGATGCGCTGCACCGCCTCGACTGGTCCGCGGAGCTCGACGGCCCGGCGCCCGACGAGGCGATCCACATGCAGGTCGAACGTTGGGTCGACGTCTACCGGGCCTCGTCGTCGACGGCGGTCCCACTGCTTGAGGAGGGATGCGCGTGGCTGCACCACCGCGCACCGCGCCTCGAGCGCGTGTCGCTGGTGCACGGAGATCCGGGACCGGGCAACTTCGTCCACGAGGGCCATCGCGTGCTGGCGTTCACCGACTGGGAATTCTCCCACCTCGGCGACCCCACCGAGGACTGGGCGTTCCTGCTCTCGATGCGCGGCGTGCGCACGATGCCGCTCGACGACTGGCTCGGCTTGATCCGCCGCGAGACCGGCGTCGAGGTCGGTGAGGAGCAGATGCATTACTGGAAGGTGTTCAACTTCTTCAAGGGCGCGTGCGCGAACACGTCGTGCTTGCGCGCCTTCGCCGGGGCCAACCCGGCGCCGAACATGCTGCTCATCGGCACCGTGCTGCAGCAGACATTCATGCGCCAGATGGCCGACCTCGTCACCAGCGGATGACCGTGACCGGATCGGCGCACGACCCCCGCTTGCTCCGCTGGCCGGACCTGGTCTGGTCGCACTTCAGCCGCCCGCGCTTCGGCGGCTTCGACGAGCGCGTCGCCGCCGCCGCCGAGGCCGGGTTCGCGGGGATCGGTCTGTACATCGACGAGTACCGCCGGCTGCGCGACGAGGCCGGTCGCACGGCTGCCGACATCCGCCGCCAGCTCGACGATCACGGGCTCGTGCTGTCTGACATCGAAGTGCTCACTGGGTGGGGGCTCGATGGGGAGGCGGCGGAGGAGGGTCGGCGCCAGGAGGCGTTGGCGTACGAGCTCACCGACGGGTGCGACTGTCGCTACGTGCAGGCGATCGGCCCGTACGCCGGAACCGTCGAGCCGGCCGGCGTGGCGTTCAGGCAGCTGTGCGACCGGGCCGGCGCCCACGGCCTGCTCGTCGGCATCGAGTGGCTGCCGTTCACCAACATCGCCACTGCCGCGGACGCCGCCCAGATCGTCACCGCTGCCGACCGTCCCAACGGCGGCTACTGCGCCGACATCTGGCACCACCGGCGCGGGGCCGACGACGAGTCGATGATCCGTGGCCTGCCCGCGGATCGGGTCTTCGCCGTCCAGATGAACGACGGACCGCGGGCGGGCGTGTCGATCGAGGAGTACAAGGCCGACTGCATGGTCAATCGGGTGCCACCGGGCGAGGGTGAGTTCGACTGCGTGGGTTTCGTCCGCCTGCTCGCCGAGATGGGCGTGACCAGCCCGATCTCGCTGGAGGTGTGCTCCGCCGAGCTGTGGGCGGCACCGGCGGCCGAGGCGGCGCGCCGGTCGGCGGACGCGATGCGGGCGGTGCTCGCCGAGGCAGGGGAGTAGGCGGTGGACACCGGGCACGTCGACATCGAGGGCTGCTTCAACGTCCGCGATGCGGGCGGATGGCCGACCGAGGACGGCAGGCGGATGGCCACGGGCCTGCTCTACCGGGCCGACGAGCCGGTGCGGATGACCCCCGCCGGCCGCGAGGCGATCGGTTCGCTCGGTCTGGCCGCGGTGATCGACCTGCGCCAGCAGCACCAGGTCGACCGCGGGCACCTCTTCGCCGACCTCGCGATCACCCACCACATCCCGCTCGTCGACCGCGTCATCGACACGAACGACCCGCCGGCCTTGAAGACGGCCGACGACATCGCCGAGCTCTACGTCGACATGGTGGCTCGCGGCGGCGAGCGCCTCGTCGGCGTCGTCGACACCGTCGCCGAGCACCTGGAGCGGGGCCCGGTGCTCATCCACTGCGTCGCCGGCAAGGACCGCACCGGGGTGGTGGTCGCCCTGATCCAGGCGGCGATCGGCGTGACGCTGCCGTCGATCGTCGCCGAGTACGCCCGCTCCGACGAGCCGACACGGCAACGCCGGGCGACGATGATCGCCGAGCCGCTGCCCGACGACCCGCCGGTGGCTCGCTCCCCGGAGGCACTGTGGACGGCCACCCCCGAGACGATGGCGGCGTTCGCCCAGCTCGTCATCGCCACCCACGGCTCGCTCGCCGCCTGGCCGACCGCCCTGGGCATCTCGCCGTCCACCGTCGGCCAGCTCCGGCGAGTGCTGCTGGAGCGCTGACGACGACGTCGGCCAAGATGGCGCATTGGCCGTGAATGGTGGCATTCATGGCGAAGGGATTGAGGGTGGTTCGAGCAATTCTGTTGACCTGATTCGGCTCAGGTCGAAGTCCCACCTCCACCCAGCGCGGCTTCAGACACCATGAACGCGACCAGGTCCTGGAGGTCACCGGCGTGGCGCCGGACTCCGGCCGCCCTTGAACCCGGCCCCTCCACGCCAAACGGCATGGGACCGGCCCACAGAAACCCGAGAAATCCTTCCGATTCGACGGAGACGAACTACGCTAATTCCTGCGGATCTGCCCTGTTCGGTGAGGTCGGAATCCCAATCGGATCATGGGTCGGATTCACTGATGAACTCGTCAAGATTTTCGAGATGTAAGCTGCATCGACAACTGGCGTTCGATAGGACATGTGGCACGTCGACCGGAGTCGTTGCAGCGTTCGAAGAGGCGATCGCCTCGCTCGAGGCCATCGACTTGGACGCCCTCGATGACGTCGCGCTGCACGAGCTGACCGTCGCCGCCCAACGTCTGCGCGACCGCTTCGAGATCTCGGCTGGGCGGGGGCTGACCTGCTGGGATACCCGCCGGGCGCCAGCTGTGGTCGAGGCGGTGCGCCGTGGGCAACTGTCAGTCGAGCACCTCGAGCTGTTGGGCCGGGCCAAGAGGGTCGCACCAGACTGTTACGACGCTGATGAGGCGCAGCTCGTCGAACAATGCAGCAGGTTGCGGTTCAAGCAGGCCGAACAAGTCGTCGCCGACGGCGGTTGCACGTCAACGCCGACGGCACCGCAATCGAAGCGGCCGCTGACGCCGAACGCGCGAGCGCTCACGTGTCGGAGACGAGCGACGGCACCGTCATCCTCAACGCCACCTTGACCAGTGTCGGCGCCGAGACCCTCCAGGCGAGCGGCGCCGGTTCGCCGACCAGATCCGCCACGCCGACGCCCGCACCGGGGTGGTGCGCACCGCTGCCCAGCGGCGGGCGGCGGCGCTCGTGGAGATGGCCACCTGGTCCGCCTCCACACCGCCGGCGCCCAGGAGACGCCACGTTCCGCCACTTGTGCGAGACCGCCGCCGGACGGGTCGTCCCACCCGACGCCGCGTATGTGGATGACGCGGTGATGGAGGTGGTGCTGTTCGACGGGCCTACCAGGGTGATCTCGGCGTCCAAGCGGTGCCGCTTCACCGGAGCGATGCGCCAGGCGATCCGAGTCCGCGACCGCCGCTGCCAGCATCCCGCCGGCTGCGACATCCCCGCCGACCAGTGCGACATCGACCACATCGTGCCGTGGGGTGACAGCGGGGCGCACCGACCAGTTCAATGGACGCCTGGAGTGCCCCGGCCACAATCGTCTCTCTCACCTCCACGACAGCGACACCGAACCACCCGCACCGCGCGACATCGGGTTCCCCGACCAACTCCGCGCCCGCCTCCGCTGGCAGCATCTCCACGACCCACCAGACGCGCTGGCGTCATAGCGCCCCGATTGGAGGATCCGCGATGTGGACCTACGAGCACTCGGCGATGAGCACGGCCAGTCCGGAGACGCTGTGGGAGCTCTGGACTGACATGGCCTCGTGGCCGGAGTGGAACGCCGGGATCGAGCGCATCGAGGTCGATGGGCACTTCGAGGTCGGCACTCGGTTCACGATGACCCCGCCCGGCGAGGAGCCGATCGCGATGCGGCTGGTGGAGGTCACGCCCGGGCTGTCGTTCAGCGACGAGATGGACGGCGGCGACTTCGTCGTCCTCACCATTCACCGCCTCGACCCGCTCGCCGACGGAACCCGGATCACGTACCGCACTGAGATCAGCGGCCCCGCCGCCGACGACGTCGGCCCCGAGCTCGGGCCGGCGATCACCGCCGACTTCCCCGACGTGGTCCGAGCGTTGGCCGCCCACGCCGAGCGCTGAGGCTGGGATCAGACGGGTCAGACCTCCGTCCGACTCGCTCCCGCCGGCGAGCCGCGGAACATCTCCTCGGCGTCGAAGCCGATCCGCCCGTCGGGCACGATCTCGATGAGGACCCGTCCCTCCGTCGCCAGGTGCTTGACGAACGCGGCCTGCTGGTCGGCGCTCTCCGGGCGCACGCGGGCCGCCAGCGCCGGGTAGAACCAGGCTTTGTTGTCCTCGTCATCATGGATGACGGCCGCGCCCTTGTACGTGACGGTCTGGCTGACCCCGATCCTGGTCCCTCGGCTCGTGATGGCGATGGCGACCCGCGG
Source organism: uncultured Acidimicrobiia bacterium (assembly GCA_963841465.1). Classification (GTDB taxonomy): domain Bacteria; phylum Actinomycetota; class Acidimicrobiia; order Acidimicrobiales; family Ilumatobacteraceae; genus JALZMG01. Next base: position 259,365 of record CAWJCQ010000005.1, read on the forward strand.
CCGGGCGGCCACGGCGGCGACCCGCTTGCGCCGCTTCGTGCACGTGACCCAGAAGTGGCCATCGCGCACGACGTAGTTCATGATCACCCCGACGGGATCGCCGTCGCGCGTTGTCCACATGAAGCAGCACTCGGTCTGGGCGTCGAGCAACGCCCGCTCACGCTCGTCGGAGAGGGCAAAGGTCGAGACGTCCTCGTAGCTGTCGGCGTAGTCGGGGCCGTCACCCATGCGACTACACCGACTCTTCGGATCCGAGTCCGCTCGGCGCCGCGCTCACCTTCGGCGTGACCAGCTGACCCTCGGGTTCCACCGCCGCCATCGTCGCCGGCGGTTCGTCGGGGGTCTTGCGCCGCGGCACCTTGATCACGCCGCGGTAGCTGGCCAAGGAGACGGCGGCGAGCAGCGAGGCGCCCTGGAAGAGCGGCTCGATCCAGATCGTGTTGCTGCTGAACGTCAGCTGCAGGCCCTTGATGCCGAACGCCAGGGCGTAGAGGGCGATCAGCGTGCCCCACACGTTGGGTCGCCCCTTCAGCTGCGAGGCCCCGAAGAACACTGCGGCGACGGCCGGGAAGAGGTAGCCGGGACCAACCGACGTGGCGTAGTTGCCGACCTTCCAGGAGTAGATCGCGCCGGCGAACCCGGCGATCACCCCCGACGCGACGAGCGACCCCCAGACCAGCTTGTTGGTGCGGACGCCGGCCAGCCGTGCCGCCTCCGGGTTGCCGCCGGTCGCAAACATGAACCGCCCCATCGGCGTGTGCTCGAACAGGAACCAGAGGACCACGGCCAGGATCAGCAAGTAGTAGAAGAAGCGCGGGAGGCCGAACAGCTCCTTCGAGCCGATGTCCATGAACGACTGCTTGAACGGGCTGGTGATCGACTGGGCAGAGGTGTGAAGGATAAACGCGGTGATCACCTGACTCATCCCCAAGGTGGCGATGAAGCTGTTCACCCTCAACTTGACGACGAAGAACCCGCTGATGAAGCCGGCCACGGCGCACGCTGCCAATGCGACGAACATCGCCAGCACCGGGTTCATGATGTCTTCCTTGGACAAGTAGGCGGTGATCACGAGCGACATCGACATCATCGCCCCGATCGAGAGGTCGTAGGTCGCCGTCGTGAGTGGAACCAGGAAGGCGAGGGCGAGCACGGCCACGATCACGTTCTCGACAAAAACGAGCTTGAACGTGGTCCACGTGAGGAATGTGTCGTGCTCGGCGATGCCGAACCAGATCATGAAGACGGCCCACAAGTACAGCGCGTCTGTACTTGTCGAGGGCGAGGCGCTTCATCGTGACATCCTCCTGGAGCTCTCCAGTTGCGTTTGCTCGATGCGGTCCGTGATGATCTGACCGCCGGTCAGCGTCGCCGTGATCCGCCCATTGGCCATCACGATGACGCGATGGCACAGCCGCACGATCTCGTCGGTGTCGGTCGACGCGAGCAGCACGGCCATGCCTTGACCCGCAGCTTCGTCGACGAGGCGGTGGATCTGGTCCTTGGCCCCGACGTCGATGCCCTGCGTCGGCTCGTCCAGCAGGAGCAGCTTGGGCGCGAGTCGCAGCGCCTTGCCGAACATCACCTTCTGCTGGTTGCCGCCGCTCAACGACCCGATCAACGCCTCGGTGGACGACGTCTTGATCGACAGGCGGTCGATCCACTCCTTGGTCTCGCCCACTTCGCGCCTGCGGCGCAGCCGGCCACCCGCGACGTGACGGGCGAGGTCGGTCAGCGTCAGATTCTCCCGCACGTTCATCGTCACGACCGTGCCGTTCACGGCGCGCTCGGCAGGCACCAGGGCGGCGCCCGCCTCCATCGCCGTGTGCGGCGAGTAGTTCGGCAGCGGGCGACGATCGATCCACACGTGGCCGTCATCGCGGGGGATCTGCCCGGCGATCAGCGCCAGCACGTCCTCCCGCCCCGAGCCGGTGATGCCGGCCAACCCGACGATCTCCCCGGGGTGGACGTCGAGGTTGATGCCTTGGAGCGTGTCGCCCTTCAGCCCGCGCACGGCCAGCACGGGCTGGCCGGTCATCGACGCCGCTTCCGTCGCGGTGTGCGTGTCCAGCCGATGCCCGACGATGAGCTCGACGAGTCCAGCGTGATCGAGCCCGCTGACGGGCACGGTGGCGATCTGTCGTCCATCACGGAGGACGGTCACACGATCGGCCAGCTCGAACACCTCGTCCAGGTGGTGCGACACGTAGAGGATCGAGATGCCCTTGGCCTTCAACCGGTGGATGACCTCGAACAGCCGAGCGACGTCGGCGCCCGGCAGCGTGGCCGTGGGCTCGTCGAGCACGAGCAGCTTGGCGCCGTCCTCCCAGTTGACGAGGGCCCGAGCGATGGCGACGGCCGTGCGCTGGGCCGCCGGTAGTTCGTCGATCGGGGCTTTGACATCGATCTCGTGCAGGCCCAGCTCGGCAAGACCCTGGCGCGCCTGGCGAGTCTCCTCCCGCCACTTGATCCGCCGTCCGAAGCCGGTCCGGTAGCCGACGGTGAGGGCGAGGTTCTCGACCGCGTTGATCGAGCCGACGAGGCCGAGGTCCTGGTGCACGAAGCGGATGCCGGCGGCGCCCGCCGCCTGGCCGTCGCCGAGCGTCAGCGGCTGGCCGTCGACCCAGGCAGCGGCGCCCCCAGGGTCGGGCTGGTGGTAGCCGGCCACCACCTTGATCAACGTGGACTTGCCGCACCCGTTCTGGCCGACCAGCGCGTGCACCTCGCCCGCCGCGACGTCGAGGTCGACATCGATGAGCGCGGTCTGCCCCGGGAATGTCTTCGACAAGTGCTCGATCCGAAGCATGTCCCCCAAGAAAACGCGCCCCCCTGATCGCCGAACGAGGGCGAGGCTAGCAAACTGTGTTCCGTCTTAATAAAGTTCCCGCCTGCCAGTCTCGTCGCGGCATCCGCGTCGAGCTCGAGAAGGGGGACTTCATGAAGGGTGTAGGAAGGCTCGCTGCCGTCCTCGCGATCGCCACCGTCGTTGCCGCCGCGGGCTGTGGTGACGACGACAACACGACTGCGACGACCGGTGGCGCGGTGACGACGGGCGCGGCCACGACGCCGGGCGCCACGACCACCGCGGGCGGGGCGACGACGACGGCGGGTGCGGGCGGCGGTGGCTCCGGGCTCGAAGCGGCCAAGGCGGACGTCGCCAAGTACACGAAGGAGTCGTCGGAGATCGGCGTCACCAAGCCGCTCACCCGCAAGCCGGACAAGAAGACCATCGCTTGGCTCGAGTGCGAACTCGAGTCGTGCCCGTACGAGACCGTCGGCATGAAGGACGCCACCGCTGCGCTCGGCTGGGACCTCAAGGTGATCAGCTCCAAGAGCGGTGACCCGGGTCCGGCGTTCCAGCAGGCGATCGACGCGGGTGTCGACTTCATCGCCAGCTCCGGCGAGGCGCCCGCCCTGTACAAGGCACAGGCCGCGGCCGCCAAGGACAAGGGCATCAAGATCCTGAGCTGCTACGACACGAGTGCTCCCGACCCGGAGAACAACATCTACACGCAGTGCGGGGACGCGACCTTCGTGCAGAGGACCGGCCCGCTGATGGCGAACTGGGCGATCGCCGACTCGGAGAGCAAGGCCCACGTGCTGGTCGTCAACATCCCGGACTTCGCCGTGCTCGTCGCCGAAGTCGACGCGTACAAGGCCGAGTTCGAGAAGAACTGCCCGGACTGCAAGCTGTCGGAGCTCGACGTGTCGATCGACGACCTCGTGGGCGGCAAGGTGCCCGCCGCGGTTGCGTCGAAGCTGCAGTCCGACTCGAGCATCAACTACGTGTTCAACTCCTTCGGCTCACTGCCGGCGGGCCTAACCGCCGCGCTCAAGTCGGCGGGATTGCTCGACCAGGTGAAGGTATACGGCCAGGACTTCAGCAAGTTCGACCTCGAGGAGATCGTCACCGGGACGATGAGCGCGTGGTCGGCTGACCCGAAGGCCTACGCGGCGTGGCTGATGGTCGACGCGGCGGCGCGGCTGAGCCTGGACATGCCGCTCGACGAGGAGCGCCAGGCGGCGGCACTACCGACGTTGATCGTGCAGGACAAGGAAACGGCGCAGAAGATCATCGACGACGGCGGCGACTGGAACCCGCCCAACATGGCGGAGTCGTTCAAGAAGCTCTGGGGCGTCTGATCGACCGTGAGGGGGGAGGGCGCCTGTCCTCCCCCCATTCACTCAGTACGGCATCGTGCCGCCGTCGATGGGGAAGAGACAGCCGGTGATGTTGCGGGCTGCGTCGGAGGCGAGCAGGACCGCCGCGGCGGCGACTTCCTCGGCGGTGTTCGGCCGCTTGATCGCCGACTCCGCGGTGAACAGCTCGATCATCTTGTCGTAGGTGCCGACGCCCATGGCGACCGCCGAGTCTGGACCGGTCTCGCGCACGATGTCGGTCTCGATGATCCCCGGCAGCAGCGCGTTGACGGTGATCCCGATCGTGCCGACCTCCTGGGCGGCGGCCTTGACGAGGCCGTTCACGGCGTGCTTGCACGTCACGTAGCCGGGGATCCCCGGCTTGCCCAGCTTCCCCTCCACCGACGACGTGACGAGAATGCGGCCGTACTGGCGGGGGATCATGTGCTGCAGCGCCCGGCGCATCCCCCAGAAGACGTGGTTGAGGTTCCAGTCGAGCTCGAGCTGCCACTCCTCGTCAGTCATCTCGGCCACGGGCGCGGTCATCTTCACGCCGCCGGAGTTGAGCACCATGATGTCGAGCTGGCCGTAGTGTTCGATGGCGAAGTCGACCAGTCCCTCGACCGCCGACTGCTGGGTGGCGTCGCCGGCGAAGAACGCGGCGCGATCGCCCACCCCCATCTCGTCGAGGCAGCGCTGGCCTTTTGCCTCGTCACGTCCGTTGACGACCACGGACGCGCCCTCGCGCACGAACGCGTCGGCGATGCCGCGGCCGATGCTGCGCGTGGAACCGCTGATCGCGGCGACCTTGCCCTCGAGCTTGCCCATCGGGAGTCCTCCCCTCAGAGGACGAGCCAATGGTCAGTACGCAGGACTGGCCGCTGCCGCGGCTCGTCCTCTGAGCGGCTCGTCGCTTCGCTCCTCGCACCGTAATGCCTCTGAGAGCGATCGCCTATCAGCGCTCGCTCTCAGTACGGCGCGGTGCCGCCGTCGATCGAGATCAGCGACCCGGTGATGCCGGCACCGGCGTCCGAGGCCAGCAGTACGGCGACGGCGGCGACGTCCTCGACCTCGCTCAGCCGCTTGGTCGCCGCCTCCTTGGCGTACCACGCCAAGAACTCCTCGTAGGTCATGCCCATCATCTCCGCCGCCTTGGCGCCCTCGTTGGCCATGATGTCGGTCTCGATCCCGCCCGGGCACAGCGCGTTCACGGTGATGCCCATCGTGCCGACCTCGTGGGCGCATGATTTCGTCATCCCGTTGATGGCGTGCTTGCTCGTCACGTAGATGGACACGCCCGGCTTGCCGCACTTGCCCTCGAGCGAGCTGATGTTGATGATCCGCCCCCACTGCTGGGGGATCATGTGCTTCAGCGCCCGGCGGGTGCACCAGAATGTCGACCACACGATCCAACGCAGAGCCTCGTCGAGGGCCTCGTCGGTGAGGTCGACGATCGGTGCGTGGTTGCTCGACCCGCCGGCGTTGTTGACGAGGATGTCGATCCGCCCGAACTGATCGACGGCGCTGTCGACGACCCGCTCACAGTCCTCCCGCTTCTGGACATCGCCGGCGACGAACACGACGGCGGCTCCAGCCCCCATCTCGGCGAGCGCCTGCTTGCCCTTCTCCTCGCTGCGCCCGTTCATCACCACCTTGGCGCCTTCGCGGACGAACGCCTCGACGATCCCCCGCCCGATGCCGCGCGTCCCGCCGGTGACAACGGCGACCTTGCCCTCCAGCTCCATCGACGATGACCCCCTTGCCGAGTGTGGGCCGGATCGTAGTTCAAGTAAGTCGCGACCTCGTCGGCCGCTCAGGTCCTGATCACGACGCACTCGAAGTGGGCCAGGCCGTCCGTACCATCGTGCTCGAGGCGCACGAAGCTCTCTGCCCAGTCGTGCTCGAACTCGAACGACCGCCCGGCGCGGTCGACGATCGACGTCGGGTGCGACACGTCCCACACCTCGCCCTCGACGTGCTCGTCGCCGCGGTAGACGCCCTGCCCGAGGCGGTCGTCGAAGCCGCCGAAGTAGCCGCCGCCCTGGCAGTAGACCCAGCCGAGATCGGTGAACCCGTACTCCCGCTCGATGCCGTCGGCACCGGTGAGCCGGAACCTTCCGGACCGGACCCGCCGCTCGCCCTCGTAGAACTGCAGGTCGTGCTCGACGTCGACGACCGGGACCGAGCGCGCGGCCCACAGGATCGCGCCCTTGCCGTGCTTGCCCGACGCCGCTCGCCCGCTCGGGTCGACGAAGTAGAAGCCGCCGTGGTCCGGGCACCGGAACAGCACCCACTGGCGGACCCCGGGCGTACGACGGGACGGCCGGGGCGCGCCGTAGCGAGGCCCACCACGGCCGGCCTGGTTGCCCCACGAGTGGTTGCGGAAGAACGACGCCCGGTTCGGGTTGAGCTCGATCCGCGCCCCGGCGACCTCGACCCACCCGTCGCAGCCGCCGACGAGCTCGTACGTCGCCCGCTCGCTGAGCAAGCGACCGTCGATCCGGGTGATCTCCACGGTGTCCTCATAAGGAAGCACGGTGCTGTGGCACAGCACGTCGCAGGCGATGCCGTAGTCGTTGTCCTCGAGCACGAAGCGCAACGTGCGCATCGGCTCGACGAACTCGATGCGCAGCGGGCCGACGCCGAAGTGGTCGACGTGCGGGCGCAGCCGGCGGGAGAGGCGGATGTTGTGCTGGCGGCCGTCGTGACGGATGCAGACGAAGCCGTCGAGCACGTCGTTGTTCTGGTAGAGGCGGACGTTGGACGTCAGGGCGACAGTGCCGTCGACGTCGCACAGGCAGACATAGTGCCCGTCGTTCCACTGCGGATCGCTGCCGGCGACACCGGCGAAGGACTGCGTGATCTGGTGCAACGGGTACTCGTCGTGGCCGATCAGCACGGTGGTTACCCTATTTGGAGCGCACGTCAAGAAACGAGGGGCAAGCAGGGCTGATGGCGAGCAGTGCTGAGGGGCAGTTCGAGGGCAAGGTCGCGCTGGTCACCGGGGCCGCCGGTGGGATGGGTCGTGCGACCGCCCTCGCCTTCGCCGCCGCGGGGGCGAAGGTCGTCGTGTCCGACATCGCCGCCGACGGTGGGCACGAGACGGTGGCGCTCGTGGCGAAGGGGGGCGGGGCGGCCCACTTCGTCGCCACGGATGTCGCCGATCGTGACTCCGTCGAGCATCTTGTCGCCACGGCGGTCGAGGTCTTCGGCGGCCTCGACTGCGCGGTGAACGGGGCCGCCATCGAGCTCGAGCGCGAGCCGCTCGCCGACGTCGACGAGGAGGTCTTCGATCGCATCATCGCCGTCAACCTGCGGTCGGTCTTCCTGTGCATGAAGTACGAGATCCGCCAGTTCCTCGCCCAGGGGCGGGGCGGGACGATCGTCAACATCGCCTCGACGAACTCGTTCCGCCCGCAACCCAACCAGTCGTCCTACACCGCCAGCAAGTACGGGGTGCTGGGGATGACTCGGAATGCGGCGATCGACTACGCGTCGCACGGCATCCGGATCAACGCCATCTGCCCGGGCGCGATCGACACGCCGATGCTGCGGGCGGCGATCGAGCGACGCGGCCGCGACCCGCAGGAGGTGGCCGATCGGCTGAGCCTGCTCGGCCGCTTCGGTGATCCGGCGGAGATCGCCAGCGCCGCGCTGTGGCTGTCCTCGAACGAGTCGTCCTTCACGATCGGCCACGCCCTCGCCGTCGACGGTGGCTACCTCATCCGCTAGGGCTCACCTCGCAGCGAAGCTGCTCGGCTCGCCTCCAGCTCGCCGCCGCCGCTGCGCAGTGGTGCTCGCCCAAACTCGTTGGCTCGGACGGCTCACCACCTGTTCCAGTGGATGACACTGGCGGGGTCGAGGCGCGGTGCCGGCTTGAAGTCCGTGCCGATCGTGTAGGCGACGGGGAACAGGCCGACCTGGGTGTATTTGTCGTGGGACACGCCGAGCAGCTCGGCAACCTGCGGCTCGCGCCGGCATGTCATCGTCGTCCACGCCGAGCCGAGGCCGCGGGCGCGCAGGGCGAGCATGAAGCTCCAGATCGCCGGCACCACCGAACCCCAAAATCCTGGGTGCGACCCGGGCGGCAGCTCCTCGATCCTCCCCTCCTGGTAGACGACGAGCAGGACCGGCACCTCATGGAGGTGGTCGCGCAGGTAGACCGCCGAGGCGGTGACCGCCGATCGCCGCTCGGCGCGGGTGTCGCCCTCGGCGTAGCCGGCGCTGCGCGGCTGGTAGTCGTCGAAGACCTCGCGGTACAGGTCGGCGAGCTCGTTCTTCGTGTCGGCGTCGTCGACCGGCACCCACTGCCACGCCTGGCGGTTGGAGCCCGAGGGTGCCTGGACACCGATCGCGATGCACTCGTCGATCACCTCGCGAGGCACCGGGCGGGCGAGGTCGAGGCGCTTGCGCACGGCGCGGGTCGTCGTCAACAGCTCGTCGGGCGACAGCGGCAGCAGCTCGGTCACGGATCGGGAGTCTGACACGGCCACCGTCGGCGACCTGCCGTGGTGGCGGCTCCGGACCAGGTCGCAAGTACTCGAGGCAGCTCGGGGTCCGTGTGACCACCTGGCCAGGCGACATGCCCGTCGGGTCGGATCAAGACGGCCGGGCGCAGCAGCGACCTCGCCGAGGACGGGGAGTTCCCACCGACCGCCTGCGTGTCAGTCGCACCAACGGTGTCGGCGGCCGTGAGATCCTCCCCGTAGGCGGACACGGATTTCCCCGCTGACGGCCAGCGGTGTTCCCCGCTGGTGGCCACGAGATTTCCCCAGTTGTGTTCGTTGTCCGTGGGGATCCACCACGCGGGCGGTCCCTCCTCTTCAACTCGGCGTGCTCATTCCGTCGAGGCTCCGAGGAGGACCACGTGAAGCATGCCGAGGAGATCATGAGGATTCTGGAGGCGTTCGATTTGACGCAGAGTTATCGGGCGGCGGGCGAGTTGGCCGGCTGTGACCATCACACGGTGGCGCAGTGGGTGGCCCGTCGGGATGCGGGCGAGTTGACGGCGACGCCGCTGCAGCGCCGCCAGCTGATCGACGAGTTGTTGGCGAAGGTGGAGGAGTGGATGGAGGCCAGCAACGGCTAGATCCGCGCCGATGTCGCTCACGACAAGTTGACGGCGATGGGCTATGTCGGGTCGGAACGCACGACCCGGCGGGCGGTGGCGCAGGTGCGGGCGGCGTGGCTGGCGGGGCATCGCCGGGTCCATCGTCCGTGGGTGCCTGAGCCTGGTCTGTGGTTCCAGTGGGACTTCGGCGCCGGGCCGCTGGTCGGGGGTGTGGCGTCGTGGCTGTTTTGTGCGTGGCTGGCGTGGTCCCGGTTCCGGGTGGTGCTGCCGATCCGGGACAAGTCGTTGCCGACGGTGATCGGCTGCATCGACGCCACGCTGCGCCGGTTCGGGGGTTGTCCGACGTACGCGTTGACCGACAATGAGAAGACGGTCACTGTCGACCATGTCGCTCGGGTCGCGATCCGCAACCCGGACATGGTCGCCGCGGCGGGCCACTACGGCCTGACGGTGGCGACGTGCCTGCCAGCCGACGCGCCGTCCAAGGGCGGCTCAGAAGCGACGGTGCGGGTGGCCAAGGCCGACCTGGTGCCGACTGACGCCAACCTGCTGGCGGCGTACGTCGACTGGGCGGGGTTGGAGGCCGCCTGTGAGGCGTTCTGTGTCGAGGTCAACGCCCGGGCGCATCGGGTCACCAGGCGGCCACCGGTGGAGATGCTGGCGGTGGAACGCAACCGTCTGCACCGCCTGCCCGAGCATCCCTGGACCTCCGCGTTCGGGGAGACCCGCACCGTTGGCTGCCCACAACCGATGGTGCAACTGGAGTGGTGCCTGTACTCGGTGCCGTCACGGCTGGCCGGTGAGACGGTGTGGGTGCGCCGCCGCGGTGAGGAGGTGATCATCACCCACGTCGGCGCCGACGGCCCCGTCGAGGTGGCCCGCCACCTGGTGACCACGCCGGGCAACCCGCGGGTTGATGACACCCACTTCCCGCCCGCCCCCGAAGGCCCACTGAACCGGACGCCGGTGGCGGCCAACGCCGCTGAGGCCGAGTTCTTGGCGATCGGTGCCGGCGCTGTGCTGTGGCTCAAAGAAGCCGGGGCGGCCGGCGCCAGCCGGGTGCGGGCCAAGATGGCCGACGCCGTCGCGATGGCCAAGTTGTCGGGCGCCGAGGCGGTCAACTGGGCGCTCGGGCACGCCGCCGTCTACGGCCGTTTCGCCGACGGCGACCTGGCTTCGATCCTCGCCCACCGGGCCAGCACCACCCCCGGCGACGCCCGCCAGGCCAGCGAGGACCACAGCCTGCAGTCCGGCACCGCCGCCTGGGAAGGGTTCGGACGGTGAGCGGGCCGGGCATCACCACCGACAGCCACGCCAACCGTTACGCCGCCGTGCCCGTCGCCGAGCTCGACGCCTGGGCGTGGATGCTCAGCCGGCTCCAGCAATGGCTGGCCCACGCCGGCCACGACACCGTCGAGGACTGGGCCAACTTCGCCGGTCCGTGCGGGCTGCGCCTCGATCAGGTCGTCTACGTGCTCGCCGACTGGACCCCCCGCATGCGCGCCCTCGCCGAGGTCACCACCACCATCCCGAGGCGGCGGCGATGACAGTCAAGACCCCCCAACCACCGCCGCTCGACGACGACCTCGAAGCACTGCTGCGACGGATGCGGCTGCCCTACATCCGAAGGGCCGCCCCCGACGTGCTGGCCACCGCCCGAGCCCAACGGTGGGAACCCGCCGAGGTGCTGCGCGTCCTGCTCGCCGAGGAGATCTCCGGCCGCGACCGGTCCTCCACCGCCACCCGCCTCACCGCGGCAGGGTTCCCCACCGGCAAGACCTTCGACGTCTGGGACCCGACGCTCAGCTCGATCCCCGCCCCCACCCAGACCGCGCTGCGCACCCTCGAGTGGATCGCACGACGCGAGAACCTCGTCGTGTGCGGACTCTCCGGGACCGGCAAGACGATGTTCCTCGAAGCCCTCGGACACGACGCCGTCACCAGCGGACGCCGAGTCGCCTGGTTCAGCCTCGAAACGCTCGGCGTGCTCGTACGCCGCCACCGAGCCGACGACACCGTCACCCGCGCCATCGGCCGCATCCTGCGCGCCGACCTCGTCGTGGTCGACGACATTGGACTGCTGCCCGTCGGCGTCGACGCCGCCGAAGGCCTCTACCGCCTCGTCGACGCCGCCTACGAGAAACGCAGCGTCGCCGTCAGCTCCAACCTTCACCCCAGCGGCTTCGACGAGATCATGCCCAAGACCCTCGCCGGCGCCACCGTCGACCGGCTACTCCACCACGCCCACCTCTGCGCCACCACCGGCGACAGCATCCGTCTCGCCCAAGCAACCAGCGGAAAGGGGGTAACACCACTGACCTAAACGCGGGGAGAACCCGTGGCCGCCCGCGGGGACAACTCGTGGCCATCTACGGGGAGAACCGGTGACCGCCCGCGGGGAGAACTCGTTGACCCTTGACACAACGGTTCGGCATCCGCTCGGTCGGATTCACGTGTCCGGTGGCACCGAGCCATCTGCAGAACGGCTGGGCAGGCCAGCGCGAGCGCGTCAGCCTGCAAGGGCACTGGGCAGCCGGTGCATACCCTCGAAATCAAGAAGACCGACCCACGATGGTTCGAGCCGGTAGCGGGTCATCGTCGACCCCGCGGGCAGCGAGTCGCACCACGCCTCACCCCTGCTGTGGCCCAACGGGTGGCGCTCGCCCGGTACTCCGGCGCCACCCCGTCGAGCTGTTCGGCGTCGTCGACGATGCCCCGCAACAACAGCACCGCGAACGGCCAGTCCGTGCCATGGATCGTCACGGCGACGGGCGAGCCCTGGGTCAGCACTCCGACCTTCGGTGCCGTTGACGGACTGCACATCACCACGGCCCGTCCATCCCAGTGGAACCAGATCGGCGTGTTCCGGGGCGTGCCGTCACGCCACGTGTACGCGAGGTGCGCAGGCACGGGGGACACCAACAGCCGCTGAGCCGCATGGTCCTCCAGCAGCCCGACAGCACCTTGTTCCGGCGCAGACATACCGACCTCCCCGGAGCGTTCTCCGTATCAAGCGCGACCGGGCCTCGGCCGTCAAGGGAGGCGGACGCACCCGGACGTCACGTGAGGGCGTCCGACATCGCGGCGACGGCGGCGAGCGGTGGGACGAGATCGAGGAACTAGGTTGGCGGATCTCAGCCTTCATGGGGGTGGTACCGGTGACGGTGTCTCGGGTCGCACATGGCGTGGTCGGATGCCTGCTCGCCTCGCTGGCGCTCGTGGCGGTTCCAGCTCCGACCGCGCGGGCGGTTGCCTTCACGCCGGGGTCGTCCGGCCTCGGCGATCCGTTCTTCCCGAACGCAGGGAACGGTGGCTACGACGTGACGCACTACGCCTTGGGGCTTCGGTACGAGCCGTCAACGAACCAGCTGTCGGGCAGCGTGGTCATCACGGCGACGGCGACACAGAACCTGTCCCGGTTCGACCTCGACCTCCGCGGATTCTCGATCTCCCGGCTGCTCGTCAACGGCGCCGAGGCCTCGTTCTCGCGAGAGGGCGAGCAGGAGCTGGTGATCACTCCGCGAGCCGGTCTGCGATCAGGCTCGCCGTTCACCGTGGCCGTCGACTATGCGGGCACGCCCGCCGTCATCACCGACCCGGACCAGTCGATCGAGGGGTGGGTGCCGACCGATGACGGCGCGTTCGTGGTCGGTGAGCCGCAGGGTTCGCCGGGGTGGTATCCGGTCAACGACAACCCGCGCGACAAGGCAACGTTCGACATCAGCATCACCGTGCCCGCCGGGCTGACGGCGATGGCCAACGGGGTCCTCGTGTCGAGCACCACCGTTGGCGGCGCCACGACCTGGGCGTGGCGGGAGACGGATCCGATGGCGCCATACCTCGCCACCGCGACGCTGGGCCGGTTCAATCTGTCCGTGTCGACGACGTCGGCGGGTGTGCCGTCCTACGTCGCGGTGGATCCGCAGCTCGCCAAGGGTCAGGTCTTGGACAAGCTCCCCGCCGCGGTGGACTTCTACACGTCGCTGTACGGCCCGTACCCGTTCAACGCGGTCGGCGCGATCGTCGACAGCGCCAAGCAGGTCGGCTATTCGCTCGAGACCCAGACGAAGCCCGTATTCGACCGTATCCCCGACGAAGCGACGCTCGTTCACGAGCTTTCGCACATGTGGTTTGGCGACTCCGTCACCCTCACGACCTGGCCCGACATCTGGCTGCATGAAGGCTTCGCGACGTGGTCCGAGTGGATCTGGAGTGAGTACAACGGCAACAAGTCGGCGGCGCAATGGTTCAAGCAGCTCTACAACACACCGGCTCAGGACGCTGCCTTCTGGACGCCACCGCCCGGCGCGCCCGGCTCGCCGGCCTTCCTCTTCAACGGGACGATCTACTACCGCGGCGCGATGACCCTCGAGGCGCTCCGCGAGAAGATCGGCGACCCCACCTTCTTCACCTTGCTGCGAACGTGGGCGGCACAGCACCGCTACGGCAACGTGACGACCGCCGAATTCATCACCCTGGCCGAGCAACTCAGCGGCATCGACCTGCAGCACTTCTTCGACGTCTGGCTCTACCAACCGGACAAGCCCGTCAGCTCGTAGTCATCCCGACCCAGCGGCGCCACCCGCCGGCGCCCGTTCGTGCGGTTACTGATCGTCGCCGGGTCCTCATCGATGGTGAGGTTCACATCTCCGCCGCGGCTCCGCGCTTGAAGTGGCAGCCGATCCCGCCGCCGTGCAGAGTGTTCAGCTCACCATCGACGCCCTCGTCACCGCAGACGTGCGGCCCTTCTGGCGGGCGGTGCGGTCGAGGTCGACCAGGGCCACACGTGCCCCAGTCCGCGTGGCGATCTCTGTCGCCTCCTGCACGAACATGCGCACCGCAGTTCGGGGGGCGCCGGCGCGACGCCGGCTCTCCGCGAGGAACACGAGCTCGCGTACGAGGAAGATGGGTGTCCCGCGGCGCCGGCTGGCGTCGACTGCCCGCTCGGCGTACCTCGCGGCCGCGGTGGAGTCACCGACCGCCAAGGACGCTTGGGCGAGCAACTGGTCGAACGGCCGGCTCGGGTACGGGCCGCTGACGGCGATCCGCCCGGAGAAGGGTGCGGCCACCGCCAGCACGTGGGCCGCGGCTGCCGCATCGCCGGTGACCTCGGCCGCTTCGGCGAGGTCGCTGACCGCCACGGCCCACGGATAGATCTGGCGGATCGGGAGCGCTCGTCACGCAGCTGGTCCAGGGTTGCGCGCGCCGCATCGAGCCGTCCGCACCGTGCCTGGATCGCCGCCAGGGAGCACCGGTACCACGCGTCCGACGAGCGGCGCCGCTCGCTCGTACCTGGCGAGGAGCTCCTCGTCCCGGGCCTGCAGCCGGCGGCAGGCGACGGTGGCGGACTCGGCGAACACCCTGCCGGCTCCGATCCCCCAGCGACAGCGGCACGGTCTCGGCGGCGATCGCCTCGGCGCCGATGAGGTCGCCATCGAAGTAGGCCCGGTGGGCTCGGTGGTTGATCGCCTGGATCTGGAAACAACGCCAGGCTGTGCTCGCCGAGCACCGACGAGAACCGCTCGAACTGCGCCCGCCACGCGCTGAGGTCGCCACGCTCGAGGTGCGCCGCAGCGAGCGCGTGGAGGCCACCGAGCGTCATCGCCAGTCGCCCGAGCTGGCGACCGAGCGCCACCAGCTCGACCCCGATGCGAATCCGCTCGTCGAGGCGGCTGGGATGGCTGAGCAGGTGACGTGCGCTGAGCAGCACGGCGCCGAGGACCTCTGGATCGTCGAGCTGGCCGGCGATGGCTTCGGCCCGCCGGGCCAGGCGCAGCGCCTCGTCGACACTGAGGAAGAGCCAATGTGAGGCAAGGTCGACGAGCAGACGGGCTCGTGCCGCGCTCGGTTCCGGTCCGAGCGCGGCGAGCGCCGCCTCGGTGACCGCTCGACCCTCGGGCATCGGATCGATGAAGCCGACGGCGCCGAACTGGGGGATCGCCGTTGCCGCCCGGACCAACACGTCGGGCTGGCCGGCGTCCCGCGCCCGCCGGGCGGCATCGAGGAGCAACGGCAGGCCTTGAGGGTCGCCGCGGTGGTGCAGCGCGGCGGCGATCCGCACGGTCAGGTCGAGTGTCACGGCGGGATCCGGCGGCTCGAGCAGACGCGCCGCGTCGAGCGAACGGCGGTAGTGGGCAACTGCCTCGTCGTAGGCGTAGGCGTGCTCGGCGTGCTGAGCGGCAGCAATGGCCAGCTCCAGCGCGCCCACCGGGTCGCCGAGCGGCAACGCCAGGCAGGCGTGCCGGGCCTGCTCGGCCTGCACCCGCGGGTCGTCGAGGGGTCAGCCGGCACGCCCGTCTGCGACCCCCTCACCTGTCCAGCATGACACCGCTCAATGGGTCCGCAGCCGGGCCAGCGGGGCATCAGGAAACGCGTGCCGGACGTTCTGGGCGCGTTCCCTGCCAGATGTCGTCAGTTTGCGCGCCCAGATCGGGAACGGCGCCGGACGGCCCGTCCCGCGTACGCGGGTTGGACAGCGGGCTGCTCGACGGGGTCGACTGACGCGGTGACCGACGAACGACGGATCGACGCCTACCTCGTGTGCGCCGGCAAGTACCACGACTTCGACTTCGCCCGCCTGCAGTTGCTGACGCTGCTCGCCGAGGACCACCAGATCCGGGTCAAGGTGGCTCAGGACTACGCCGACCTGCCGGCGATCACCTCGTCCGAGTTCCTGGTGACCTACACGTGCGACCTGCGGCCGACCGAGGTGCAGCAGGAGGCGATCCGCGACTGGGTCGCCGACGGTGGACGCTGGCTGGCGTTGCACGGGACCAACTGCGCGCTCGACCCGCCCGGGGAGGCGGGCGTGTTCACCGCCCCGCGGGTGTTCCCGATGTGGGCCGAGGCGCTCGGTAGCCAGTTCCGCTCGCACCCGCCGATCGAGCCGTATCTCGTCGCCACATCGCCCGGCGCGTGGGACGATCCGCTGGTCGACGGCATCGAGGCGTTCGAGTCGACCGACGAGCTGTACCTCATGGAGCACCACGGCGAGGTGATCCCGCTGCTGGAGACGCGCTGGACCGGCACGACGCGCGGGTTCGCCGACGCCGAGTGGCCCGACGACGTGCCCCGCCTCGTGCTCTACAGGCGTCCGCTCGGCGACGGGGCGGTGCTGTACTGCACGCTCGGCCACTGCCGCAGCCACTGGGACATGGTCGATCCGCCGTTCAACGGCGCCCGCTGGCCGACGATCGAGCGCGGCTCGTGGGAGGTCCCGACGTTCCTCGAGCTCCTCCGCCGCGGGATCAACTGGGCGAAGGAGCGAGCACCGTCCGGGTCGCGTTGAGCACCGCCCTCGCCCGGTCCACCGGGTCGGGGTGGGCATCCATCAGCGCCTGTGACCGCAGCTCCACGCTGACCGGCACGCTGGGCACCGCGTCGAGCACGTCGCGAAGTGGCAGCGCGCCCGCACCGGGCAGCATCCGCCCATGCAGGGCCTCCTCGCGCAGCGATGTCGGCGGCTCGGCAGCGGCGTCGGCGAGTTGGAGATAGGGGAGCAGGTGCCGGACGGCTGCCAGGTCGGCGGGTGTGCCGCCGGATCGGGCGAGGTGGAGGGTGTCGACGAGCACGCCACCGGTGCCGACCTCCTCGACGATGCCGACGGCCGCGGCCAGGGTGGCGACGCTGAAGATCGGCAGGAACTCGAGGACCACGACGATGCCGGTCCCTGCGGCCCGTGCGCACAGCGCGCCGAAGCGGTCGACGATCTCGCCGCGTGCGGCGGGACCGCTGGCGACGAGCACGTGGCGCGCGCCGAGCTCCACGGCAACCTCGACCAACTCGTTGCCGTGGTCGTCGCCGCGCCCGAGAATCACCGGCTCGACGTCGAGCGCCGTGAGACCGGTGGCATCGAGGCGCCGGGCGACCGCCGCCGCCCGCGACGGGGTCCACGTGACCGGATCGAACCACAGCCCGACCGCGTCCCATCCTGCGGCGGCGGCGACGTCCACGGCGTCCGGCGGATCGACGTCGAGCACCGTGCCCGCCGCCAGCGACAGCAGTCTGTCCGCCACGGTCAGCCGCTCCCCGTGCCGGCGGCCTCCCAGTACAGCGTGCGCAGGGTCCGCTTGTTGACCTTGCCCATCGCGTTGCGGCCGACCGTCTCGACGAGCTCCACCGAACGCGGGCACTTGTAGCCGGCGAGGCGCTCCCGGCACCACGCGATCAGGTCCTGCGCTGACGGCGGATCGTTCGGGTCACAGGGGACGACGAGCGCCTTGACCTCCTCGCCCATGTCGGCGTTGGGCACGCCGATCACGGCGACGTCGGCGACGCCGGGGTGCTGGACCAGGGCCTGCTCGGCCTCCGCCGGGTAGATGTTGGCGCCGCCGGAGACGATCATGTCGGAGAAGCGGTCGGTGATGTAGACGTAGCCGTCGGGCGTGATGTAGCCGATCTCGCCGAGCGTGAACACGCCCGGCCGCAAGTGGGCCTCGGCGGTCTTCGACGGGTCGCCCGGGTAGACGACACCTCTCCCGGTGGCGTCCTCGAAGTAGAGCCTGCCTTCTTGTCCCGGCGGCAGCTCCCGGTCGTCGTCGCCGACGACGATCGCCCGGAACGGCGGCACCGCCCGGCCCACCGATCCTGGGTGTTCGAGCCACTCGGCGCTGGAGATCGTGCACGTCGTGCCGACCTCGGTGGCGCCGTAGGAGTCCTGCAGCACCGGCCCGAACCACTCGATCATCTGCCGTTTGACGTCGACCGGGCACGAAGCGCCGGTGTGGGCGACGAGCCGCAGCGAGCTGACGTCGTAGCGCTCGCGCACGTCGGCGGGCAGCGCGAGCAGGCGCACGAAGTGGGTCGGCACCATCACCGTCGACTCGGCGCGGCGCGTCTCGATGATCTGCAGCACCTGCTCGGCGTCGAACCGCCCGAGGACGACCACGGGGACACCTGCGGCCAGCAGGCGGACGCCGGACAGCGGACCGGTGTGGTACATCGGGCCGACGACGAGGTGGGTGCCGAGGGCGGCGAAGGCGCTCTGGCCGAGGGCGGCGACGTGCTCGCGCATCGTGCCGCCGCCGGCGAACATCGTCGGGGGCAACTCGACGCCCTTCGGTCGTCCCGTCGTACCCGACGTGTACATCAGGTTCGGTCGCGGCGCGACATCAGCGGATGGCTCATCCGCCGGCGTCGCAGTGAGCCACTGCTCCCAGGCGATGACCTCAGCGACGTCGCCTGTGCGCCAGCCGATCACGACGGGCACGCCCGCGCGCCGAGAGGCCTCGACCCCGGTCGCTGCCGTCCCGGGACCGACGAACAGGGCGCGGGCACCGGAGTCGGCGAGGATGAAGGCCACCTCGTCGACGTTGAGGTGGAAGTTCACCGGCACCGTGGAGGCGCCGGCGAGCAGCCCACCGAGGTGGGCGAGCACCGTCTCCGCGCTGTTCTCGGCGAGCACGGCGAGGCGTCGGTTGGGGCCGAGGTCGAGGCCGCCGAGGGCGTTGACGACGCGGTTGAGGGTGTCGTTGACGGCCGCCCACCCAAGCGCCACCGCGTCGTCTCGGAGGGCGATCTCGTCGGGCCGCTCGACGGCCAGGTTCGACGCGACCAGGACCATCACACCCTCCTTACTGAAGCGTTCGTAGAGTAAGACATGGACCATGGCTGACGCGCCGCCGCACCATCGCTTCCGCTTCGCCGTGCAAGCCTTCGACGCAACGTCGGGGTCCGAGTGGCTCGAGATCGCCCGTCGGACCGAGGCCCTCGGGTACAGCACGCTGTTCACCACCGACCACTACTTCGGGCCGGGCTCGATCGCCGACGAGTCGGCGCACCGGCCAGTCGACATCGCCCCGATCACGTCGATGACCGCGGCCGCGGCGGTGACGACCTCGCTGCGTGTCGGCTGCCGTGTGTTCAACGTCGACCTGCACAACCCGGTCGTGCTGGCGAAGGAGATGGCAACGCTCGACCTGCTCACGGATGGGCGGGTCGAGGTCGGCCTCGGTGCCGGCTGGGTCGCCGCCGAGTATGCCGGGCTGGGCGTGAAGATGGACCGGGCTGGCGTGCGCATCGCCCGCCTCGCCGAGGTCGTGGAGGTGGTGAAGGCGTGCTGGTCCGGCAGGCCCGTCGACGTCGACGGCACATACGTCCACGCCAGCGGGTTCAGCGGGCTGCCCAAGCCGGTGCAGCAGCCGCACCCGCCGATCTTCATCGGCGGAGGCCGCGAGCGCGTGCTCACCCTCGCGGGGAAAGTCGCCGACATCGTCAGCTTCAACTTCGACAACTCCGCCGGCAAGCTGGGCCCGGCGAGCGTGGTCTCGTCCGGCGCCGACGAGACGGCGCAGAAGGTGGCGTGGGTGCGCAACGGTGCCGGCGACCGCTTCAGCGACATCGAGCTGGAGATCGGCGGTTACTTCGTCGCCGTCAGCGACGACCCGGCGGCGACGCTGTCGGCGATGGCCGGGCGGTTCGGCGTCGGCGAGGCCGAGTTCGCCGCCCATCCTCACGCCCTGATCGGCACCGCCGACTCGATCTGCGACACGCTGCAGGAGCGCCGGGAGCGTTACGGCATCTCCTACGTGACGATCCCGCAGCGCAACATCGACGACTTCGCCCCTGTGGTCGCGCGGCTGGCTGGGACCTGATCAAGTCCCCGTGAGCCGGGAGACGACGGGTGCCATCGGGCCGACGCCGTCGGCCTGGAACAGCACGTAGCTGATCCCCCACTGCTCGCGCATCGCCTGGATGTTCTCGGTGATCTGCTCGACGGTGCCGAGCTGGAAGAACGGCGCGGCGAGCACGACGTCGGGCGGGAGCCCGAACGCCGGGGCCAGCTTCTCGGCGACCTTCTGTGGCGTGTCCGTGACGACCGTGACGAAGATCTGCACCTGCAGCTCGAGCTCGTCGAAGCTGTCGCCGGCGGCATTGCGCACGGCGTCGATCTTCTCGTCCATCGCGTCGGCGGCGGCCGTGGCCATGGACTGCGGGTTGATCGCCCGCCCGACGATCTTCGGGTTGATCCCGACGATGTCGGCCTCGCGGGCGGCCAGGCCAAGTATCTTCCGGCCGCCGCCGCCGATCATGATCGGGATCGGTGAGTGCGGCTTCGGTGAGCCGTCGGTCTCGGCGACGTGGTAGTGGGTGCCGTCGAAGGAGAACGGCCCGTCGCCCCACAGCCCCTTCATGATCGTGATCGCCTCGGCCAGCCGGTCGATGCGCGTCGCCGCGTCGTCCTGGCGGATGCCGGCGATGGCGTAGTCCTTGGCCGACCAGCCGGCACCGATCCCGAGCGTGAAGCGGCCCTCGCTGAGCAGGTCGATGGTGGCGCACTCCTTGGCGAACAGCACCGGGTTGCGGAAGTCGACGCCGGCGACGTGGGGGCCGACGAGGATCGTGCTCGTCGCATCGGCCGCCGCCATCAGCGCCGGCACCACGGCGAGCTGGTTGCCGAAGTGGTCGTCCATGTGGAAGCTGACGTAGCCGAGGTCCTCGGCCTGGCGGACAGTGTCGGTCCACTGCTTGGCCGAGCCGGCCTTGACGCCTTTGGCGCCGAATCGAAACGGTCGTGTCGTAGCCATCTCAGCTCACCTTCGGTTCGCTCTGCAAGCGGTGCTGGGCGCGCACGCCGCCGACCCAGTTGCACAGCTGCGGGTCGACGTCGAACACCTCGCCGCTGATCCACGAGCCGTCACGGCGGTAGCGCCCGACGCGGTGGTCGGTCGTCGTGATCAGCACCGCCCCGGTCTCGTCGACCTCGTAGACGGCCTTGCTGAATGGGTGCATCACGCCGTACATCAATGGTCTCCGTTCACGAACTGCTCGAGCTTCTGGTGCAGCCAGCGGACCTTGCTCTCCTGGTAGTTCGCCAGCGTGACGCCCGGCTTGAGCGTGCTCTCCAGCCCGAGCTGGACGCGGGCCATGTTGAACGTGTCCTGCTCGAAGACCTTGCCGAGCACGCCGAGCTCCTGGGCGTCGGTCCACGGCTCGTCGACGCCCAGATGGTGGATCGGCGCCGGCGGCGGGCGCTCGCCCTTGAACGGGGCGAGGAAGATGACCTCCATGATCGACGAGCGGTGGTCGTCGCCGTTGGGGCGGAAGCGGTAGACGATTCGGTTGAACGCGCCCCACGGATGGAAGTTCGGGAACAGCGTGTAATCGAGGTTGTCAACCATCTCGGCGTCGGACCACTGGTCGATCAGCTCACCGACCACCGGACGCCAACGGTCGCGGGTGGCGTCGGCCATCGCCGACCGCGCCGTCTGGCCCTCCTTGACCGTGATGAACAGCTCCTCGTCGAGGCGGACGTCGAGGGCGTAGCGCAGGATCGTCTCCTCGTCGGGCGTCCAGTCGATCAGCGGGCTCGGCGTTGCCGCCGGGGTGATCACCCTGGCGCAGTTCTCCCACACGTCGACCTGGCTGTTGGTGTCGCCGATGTACGGGAGGATCTGGGGATGGGTGGCGTTGACGTGGAACGCCTCGCAGAACGCCTCCTGGGAGATCTTCCAGTTGCAGGCGATGATCTTGGAGACGTGGGCCTGGACGTATCGGTCGCGCAGGTTCCACCGGTCGAAGTGGGCGGCGAGGTCCTTGACGTACTCGTCGAGCGGGGCTGCGTCGGGGTTCGGGTTGATGAACACGAACCCGTCCCAGGTGCCGACCTGCACCTCTGGCAGGCTGAATGTCTCCGGGGTGACGTGGGGAAGGTCCCACGCCGCGGGGACGTCCCTCAGTGTGCCGTCGAGGTTCCAGGCGAAGCCGTGGAAGGCGCAGCGGATCTCCGAGCAGTTGCCGTCGTACTGCTTGAGCTGGCGGCCGCGGTGGAGGCAGGCGTTGGGGTAGGCCTTGATCTCGTCGTCGGCGACGCGGACGATGACGTAGGACCGCCCGGCGATGTCGTAGACGGTGTGGTCGCCGATGCGCGGGACGTGCTCCTCGCGGCATGCGAACTGCCACACCCGCGGCCACAGCCGCTGCTTCTCCAGCTCGTGCCACTCGCGGGAGATGTAGTGCTCGATCGGGACGTCATCGTCGCCGAGGAAGCGGCTCGACTCCTCGCGCAGGATCGACGGGACGTCGTGGGTGTCGGCGTCGAGCAGCTGCTGGTAGCTGAGCCCGGGGGACCGCGCCGTGCCCTTCGCGGAGGTGTCGGTCGCCGTCACGCGGACGCCTTGACCGCGGCGACGATGTCGCCGGCGCTCGGGTAGTAAGCGGCGACCAATCCGGCCGGCGCCGGCACCGACGAGTCCGGCGCGGTGACCCTGCGCACCGGTCCGATCAACTCGCCGTGCAGCCGCTCGTGCAGCCGCGTGGCGATCTCGGCGCCGGCGCCGCATGTGCGAACGGCTTCGTGGACGACGACGGCCCGCTTCGTCTTCGCCACCGAGGTGAGCAGGGTCTCCATGTCGAGCGGCGCCAGCGAGCGCAGGTCGATCACCTCGACGTCGATGTCCTCCTCGGCCAGCGCGTCGGCGGCCTTCAGCGCGTCGTACATCAGCCGGCCGTAGCTGATGATCGTGGCATCGCTGCCTTCGCGGCGGATCGCCGCTTTGCCGATCGGGATCGTGTAGGGCGCCTCGGGCACCATGCCCCGCTTCATGAACAGCGCCGTGCTCTCGATGAACACGCACGGGTCCTCGTCCTGCAAGCACGCCAGCAGCAGGCCCTTGGCATCGTACGGCGTCGAGGGGAACACCACCTTGAGTCCCGGGGTGTGCATCAGCAGCGCCTCCAACGACTGGCTGTGCTGGGCGCCGATCGGGGTGCCGCCGACCATGTTCACGCGCACCGTGAGCGGCACCGGCGTGCGCCCGCCGGACATGTAGCGCAGCTTGGCGGCGTGGTTGGCGAGCTGGTCGAAGGCGACGCCGAGGAAGTCCATGAACATGATCTCGACGAGCGGGCGCATGCCGGCGATCGCGGCGCCGACGCCGGCGCCCATGATCGCCTCCTCGGAGATCGGCGTGTTGCGCACACGGTCCTCGCCGTGCGTCGTCGACAACCCCTCGGTCACGTGGAAGACGCCGCCACCGGCAGAGTCGGCGACGTCCTCGCCCATCACGAAGACTCGGTCGTCGCCGGCCAGCGCCTGGTCCATCGCCTGGTTGATCGCGTTGCGGAACGTGAGCCGCTGATTCGGCTCGGCCTCCTCGCCCGGCTCGTCGGCCGCCTTCGCCGGGCCGTACGTGTCGCCGGTGACCTGGGCGGGATCGGCGTCAGGCTCGGCGACCGCGGCCGTGTAGCTCGACTCGACCTCGTCGCTCACCCGTTGCTCGATCGCCGCCACGGCCGCCTCGTCGGCGACGCCTTCGGCGAGCAGCCGGGCGCGGAAGCGAGGCACCGGGTCGTTGGCGACCTGCTCGGCCAGCACGTCGGGGTCCATGTACTCGTTCTTGTCGCTGAGGACGTGGCCGAGGGTGCGGAACGTCACGCACTCGAGGAGCACCGGCCCATCGCCGCGGCGGGCGTGCCCGACCGCCTCCTTGGCGGCGAGGTAGGTGGCGACCGGATCCATCCCATCGATCTTGATGCCCTTCATGCCGTACGCCGGGGCCCGATCGACGACCGAGGCGTTGCGCGCCGTGTCGGCGTACTTGGTGTGCTCGCCGTACTGGTTGTTCTGGCAGACGAACACGACGGGGAGCGACCACACCGACGCCATGTTCAGCGACTCGTGGAAGGCTCCGATGTTGGTGGCTCCGTCACCGAAGTTGGCGATCGTCACCTTCCCGTCGCCGCGCAGCGCCGACGCCAGCCCGAGCCCGGTGGCCACGGGCATCCCGGCGCCGACGATGCCGGTGCACAGCATCAGCCCGCGCGCCGGGTCGGAGATGTGCATCGGCCCGCCGCGGCCCTTCGACGTCCCGGTCTGCTTGCCGAGCATCTCCGCCCACAGCTCCTGCAGCGCCACGCCCTTGGCGATCTCGTCGGCGACGCCGCGGTAGGTCACGGTCATGTAGTCGTCAGGCTCGATCGCCGCGGCCACCGACGCCGAGATGATCTCGTGGCCGCGCACCGGGTAGTGGACGAAGAACGCCTGGGCGTTGGCGATCAGTGCCTGGGCCTTGTCGTCGAAGGCCCGGATCCTGGCCACCGTCTCGTAGATGCGGAGCAGCAGCTGGGGCTCGAGGGTCTCCTTGATCTCAGCGGTGGCCGTCATCGCGTGCTCCTCGTGCCTTTGTTGATCCCTCGTTGAGAAAGTAACACTCCCTCTCGTGGACGATGACTGGCGGGCAATTGCCCTGGCGGCCAAGGGCTTCATGCCGCCCGACGAGGGCGACGCGCTGCACGCGGCGGCGCTGGCCGCGGCGGCGGCGGTGCCGGGCGCGCCGTTCGTCGAGGTCGGGTCGTACTGCGGGCGCTCGACGATCTGGCTGGGCGCCGCCGCCCGCCAGGCCGGCACGGTCGTGTTCGCCGTCGACCACCACCGCGGGTCGGAGGAGAACCAACCCGGCTGGGAGTGGCACGACCCGGCGGTGGTCGACCCGCGGATCGGGAAGCTGGACACGCTGCCGACGTTCCGGGCGACGGTGCACGATGCCGGTCTCGAGGAGGCGGTGGTGGCCGTGGTCGGACAGTCGCCGACGGTGGCCCGGTACTGGTCGACGCCGGCGGCGCTGGTGTTCATCGACGGCGGGCATGGCGTCGAGCCGGCACGCGCCGACTACCAGGGGTGGGCGCCGCACGTCGCCGTCGGTGGCACGCTGGCGATCCACGACGTGTTTCCTGACCCCGCCGACGGCGGCCGCCCCCCGTACGAGGAGATCTTCCTGCCCGCCCTCGCCAGCGGCCGCTTCCGTCTGGCCTCGGCCACCGGCTCCCTCCGCGTCCTGACCCGGGTCGACTGAGAGCGGAACCCGTGACCGACCCGAGATCTGGGCGGGATCTGTCCCGGGATCCGGGACGATTCCCGCCCAGAAGGCCGGTTGGGACGTTTCCCGCCCAGATGGAGGTCAGTCCGTGGACTCGTCGTCGTCGATCGGGTGGGGGATGAACAGCGCGGACGCCGGGGAGGCGCCGGCGATCGCGTCGGCGGCGAGGATCACCGCCGCCGCGGTGTACGACGTGTGCTCCTCGAACGGGAAGCGCACCGGCTCGCGGCGTCCGTCGTAGACGAGGCCGGTCCAGTAGGCGCCGTCGGCACGGCGGTGGGCGCGGGTCCAGCGCAGCAGGTCGGTGGCCGTCGCGCGGTCGCCGATGGCAGCGAAGGCGAGGGCGCACTCGGCGGTCTCCGACGCCGTCACCCACGGCTCGTCGGAGACGCAGCGGATCCCCCTGCCCTCCATCGCGAACGTGTCCCAGCCTTCGGCCAGGCGACGCTTGGCGGCCTCGCCGGTGAGCGCTCCGCTGAGCACGGGGTAGTACCAGTCCATCGCCCAGCGCTCCTTGGGCTCGAAGCCGCCGGGGCACTCGGCCACGGCGGCCGCCATCGCCTCGGCGGCGATCGACCACTCGGGACGCGGCTCGGCCACCACCTCCGCCACCGCCGCCGCGCAGTGCAGGGCGTGCTGGATGCTCGACGTCCCCGTCAGGAGGGCGTAGTCCCACGGTCGGCTGCCGTCGGCCTCGACCGCCCACAGGGCGACGCCATCGGGACGGCGCTGGCCGAGCACCCACTCCATCGCCCGCTCGACGGTCGGCCACAGGTGGTCGAGGAACGCCCGGTCCCACGTGCAGCGCCAGTGGTGCCAGACGCCGGTGGCGACGTAGGCGCAGACGTTGGTGTCGAGCTTGGTCTCCTCGACGCAGCCGTCGGGCCAGTAGTAGTTGTGCCACGCCCCGTCGTCGCGCTGCGCGCCGGCGAGCCACCCGTAGGCGGTCTCGGCCTCACCGTGGAGACCGGCGACGTCGAGGGCCATCGCCGTCTCGACGTGGTTCCACGGGTCGCAGTGGCCGCCGGGGTGCCAGGGGATCATCCCGCTGCGGACCTGCAGCGATGCGAGGTGCTCGGCCGACACCAGCACTTCCTCGGCCGACAGCACACCGGGCAGGTCGGGGATCACGCCGAGTCCATGGGCAAGCAGGGCAAGCAGCGCTTGCGGGCGTAGAGCACGAGGCTCTTGCCGAGCACCGGCGACAGCACCCGCTCGGCGAGCCGCGTCGAGCGGGGCTGGGTGACGATGTCCCACTCGAGGAACCTGCGGTAGCGCCGGACCAACGGGTGGTCGTCGTTGCTGACGCCGACCGCGCACTTCAACCACCAGTACGGCGTGTGCAGGGCGTGGGCGTGATGGCTGCCGGCCAGCGTCAGCCCGGCGGCGCGCAGCTTGGCCTTCAGCTCCGTGGCCGAGTAGATGCGCACGTGACCGCCCACGACGGCGGGGGCGTGGTACTCGTCGGAGATCATCCAGTTGACCGTCTCGGGCAACCACGACGGGACCGTCGCGGCGAACACGCCGCCCGGCCGCAGCACGCGCACCAGCTCGGCGATCGCGCCCGTGTCGTCGGGGATGTGCTCGAGGACCTCCGACGTGATGACGGCGTCGAACGAACCGTCGGCGAAGGGCAGCCGGGTGGCGTCGCCGCGCAGCACGCCGAGGTAGCAGTCGGCGGGGATCTCGCCCGTGGTGACCATCGCGGTGAACGTGTCCCGGGTGCCAACCACCTCCTTGTCGGCCTGGTCGAGGGCGACCACGCGCGCGCCGTGGCGTGCGAGGTCGAAGGCGTGCCGACCGAACCCGGTGCCGGCGTCGAGCACGCGCGACCCCGGGCTGACACCGAGCGCGGCGAGGCGCGTCGACCGCACCGTCAGCACGTCAGTTCACCCGGCCGTTGCGGCGCAGCTTGTCGACGTTGGCCGGCATCGCCAGCACCTCGCGGTACTGCTCGACGGTCAGCTCGGCGCAGCGCCGCCACGTCCAGCGGTCGAGCACGCGCTGGCGCCCGGCCACGCCGACGCGGGCGCGCAGCTCGGGGTCGTCGAGCCCGCGGCGGATGGCGGCTACGAGGTCGTCGACGTCGCCGGCCCGGCACGACAGCACGGTGTCGGCGTCGGCGCCGGTGACCTCCGGGAGGGCCCCGCCGTCGGTGGCCACGAGGGCGGTGCCGGTGACCATCGACTCGATCGCCGGGAGGCTGAAGCCCTCGTACAGGCTGGGGACGACGGCCAGCTCGGCTTCGGCGTACAGCTCGACGATGCGCTCGTCGGGCACGCCGGACACGAAGTGGACGTGGGGGAGGAGCCCGAGCGAGCGGATCAGGTCCATGCTCTTGCCGTCCTTCGGCTTGCCGATGATCGTCAGCGAGACATCGCGCTCGGTGCGCAGCTTGGCCATCGCCTCGAGCAGGTACGACAGGCCTTTGATGGCGACGTCGGCGGAGGCCGTCGTGATCAGGCGACCGGGGATGCGGGCCACCTCCGGGCGGGGCCGGAACAGGTCGGGATCGACGCCGACGGGCACCAGGCGCATGCGGTCGTAGGGCACGCCCATGTCGGTGTGGATGTCGCGGATCGAGCTCTCGCTGACCACCACGATGCGCGGCATGCGGGCGGCCACCCGTGCCTGCATCTTCACGAACGAGTACCACCGGCCGACCGAGAACCGCTTGCGCCGGGTGGGGGCGTGGTCCATCTCCAGCTGGCGGTCCTTGGTGATCGGGTGGTGGAGCGTGACGATCGTCGGGATCCGCCGCTCCAACCGCGCGATGCCGTAGCCGAGGCACTGGTTGTCGTGGACGAGGTCGAACTCGCCGGCGCGGGGCGCGAGATGGCGCAGGGCGCGGTAGCTGAACGCCATCGGTTCGGGGAACGTCCCGGTGGAGAACTGGGCCAGCTCGACGAGATCCTCGCGGGACTTGATCTCCCAGTAGGCCGGGAAGCGGCCCGGGTAGTGGTCGTTGAAGACGTCGAGGCTGGGGAGCTTGGTCAGCGGCACGCGGTCGTCGAGGACGGGGTAGGGCTGGCCGCTGAGGACCTCGACGTGGTGGCCGAGGTCGACGAGGGCCTTGGAGAGGTGGCGGGTGTAGACGCCCTGCCCGCCGACGTGGGGCTTGCCGCGGTAGGTCAGGTAGGCGATGCGCAGGGGCGCGTTCGCTCGCATCGCCGGTGCCGACATGGCGGGCCACGCTACCGGCCGCTGGTTACCTGCCGGTAGGTGGCATCGGGCGCCACGTGGTCGACCGCCCGCTCACCCAACTTTCCGGTGTGACGGACGCTCTGCGTCCGTCACACCGGAAAGTTGGCGGGGTGCCCACGTGATCGACATCGTCCGCTCCAGGGCCTCGTGGGGGCGCAGGACGCGCGGCCGCAGGTTGAAGGCGTCGGGAGGCCCTGACTGCGGCTCGACGGCGACAGCGGCGTCGAGCTCGTCGAAGACGACGAGGTGGTCGCAGTCGCTGGTGACGGTGATGACGAACGGGCCGACCGGCATGGTGACCGGCTGGGTGGCGAGGAAGCAGTCGTCCCACGGTCGTGGCAGGGGCTCGATCAGGCGCCCGGTCGGCAGATGGTCAGGGCCGCGCTCGTACATCACGGTGGCGTGCAGCGTGACCGGACCGGTGACGGCGAGCCACGGGTGCCAGCCGACCTCCGCCGGCATCGAGTGCTCCGCCGCGACGACGCGCAACGTGCAGGTCAATGCGTCCGGCGCCAGCTCGAACCGCTGCTCGGCGATCCCGCCGAGCGGCCAGCCGGGTCCGAGGTCGCAGCGGATCGTCGCGTTTGTGCGCTGGACGTCGATGACCGACCACGGCTGCACAAACGCGGTGCCATGGATGGCGTGGGGCGGGAGGTTCCGTTCCACCTGGTAGGTGGTGCCGTCATGAGTGAAGCGGCCGTTGCGGAGGCGGCCGACCCACGGGGCCATCGGGAACGAGCCCCACATCGTCGTCCCCGCACCGGGTCGGTCGGTCACCAGCAGCGCGGTCCCGTCGACGGTGAGCGATCCGACCCGCCCGCCGGCGTCGGGGAGGACGGTCGCCCGAGCGGTCCCGGCCGTCAGCTCGATCACCGCGCGAGCATGCTGGCCGTGCGCGCCGTCGTGCAACGGGTGTCATCGGCGGCGGTCGCCGTCGGCGGCGAGGAGGTGGCGCGCATCGGGCCGGGGCTGTGCGTGCTGCTTGGGGTGGCCCACATCGACACGCCCGACGTGGCGGCGAAGATGGCCGACAAGCTCTGGCACCTGCGGGTGTTCGACGACGACGCCGGGGTGATGAACCGCTCCGCCGCCGACATCGGCGCCGAGCTCTTGGTGGTCAGCCAGTTCACCGTGTACGGCGACACCTCCGGCGGCCGCCGGCCGAGCTGGATCGCCGCCGCCCGCCAGGAGGTCGCCGAGCCGCTCGTCGAGGCCGTCGTCGACGAGCTGCGCCGTCTCGGCGCCCGGGTCGCGACCGGACGCTTCCGCGCCGAGATGCAGGTGACCCTCACCAACGACGGCCCCGTCACGCTCGTGATCGACCGGTAGGGGATCGGTACCATTCGGCGATGGCCGAGCAGTTGCCTGTCACCGACAGCGACGGCCACATCGTCGAGCCGCCGGCGGTGTGGCAGGACTACGCCGAGCCGGCGTACCGGGATCTCGTGATCCAGGTCCGCGCCACGGCGGCGGGCGACGAGCTGTGGGTCGAGGGTCGCCGTCGCTCGGCGGTGAGCCCGGCGCCGACGTGCCACCCGGGCGCATTCAGCGATCCCGACACCCCGGTGCGCTGGGCCGACCTCCTGCGCGGCGGCTACGACCCCGCGGCGCGAGTCGCCGTGCTCGACGAGGAAGGCCTCGCCCGGGCGGTGCTGTTCCCGTCGATCTACCTCCTCTCGGGCGACATCGAGGACCCTGGGGTGGCCACCGCCAACGCCCGTGCGTACAACGACTGGATGGCCGACTTCTGCGCCGCCGCGCCGGGAAGGTTGTTCGGCTTCGGCATCGCCCCCTTGCAGGACGTCGGCGCGGCGGTCGGCGAGGTCGAGCGGGCCGCAGCCCTCGGCCTGCGCGGGGTCACCATCCGCCCCGAGCGCTACCAC
The DNA here is from genome assembly GCA_963841465.1 of uncultured Acidimicrobiia bacterium. GTDB lineage: Bacteria > Actinomycetota > Acidimicrobiia > Acidimicrobiales > Ilumatobacteraceae > JALZMG01. The sequence continues at coordinate 289,478 of CAWJCQ010000005.1, forward strand.
GGCCTCGCCGTCGACGCCGCGGAGTGCGAGCCGTTCTGGGCGGCCGCCCAGGACCACGACCTCACGGTCGTGTTCCACGGCAGCTTCGGCAGCGTGATGCCGAGCTTCGCCACGACCCGCTACACCAACATGTTCTTCACCCACATGGTGTGCCACCCGTTCGAACAGATGGCGGCGATGATGGACACGATCTGCGGCGGCGTCCTCGACCGCTTCCGCCGCCTGCGCGTCGGGTTCTTCGAGGCCGGGCTGGGCTGGCTGCCCTACTGGCTGGTGCGGATGGACGAGCACTTCGACGAGATGCGCCATCTCGTGCCGTGGCTCGAGCGTCGGCCGAGCGAAGCGTTCGCCGAACAGTGCTTCGTGACGTGGGAGCCCGACGAGGTCGACGACCTCCGCCAGCTGGTCGAGATGGGACTCGCCGGCTGCGTGCTGTGGGGCTCGGACTACCCGCACTTCGACTGCACCTACCCGGGCGCGCTCGCCACCGCCGACAAGGGCCTCGCCCAGCTCGACCCGGCCGTGCGCACGGCGGTGCTGCACAACAACCCGGCCCGCTTCGCCCGCCTCTGACGCCGTCCTCATGGCGTTCCCGGTCGTCAACGGGCGGCGGGCGATCGAGTTCGGGACGCCCGGTGAGATGCGCCATCGGCTGGTCGACCTCGTCGTCCATGGCGACAAGCGGGCGCCGGCTGGGTTGCTCTCGGAGTACGAGACCGAGCACGAGCCACTCGAGCACGTCGGCGAGCGGCTGGCCGTCGTCGACGACGGCGGCCGCCACGTCGCCACCGTTCGGGTGACCGAGGTGGTCGTGTCCCGCTTCGCCGAGGTTCCCGATCGCTTCGCCCTCGCCGAGGCCGAGGGCGACCTCACGGCGGCGGACATCCGGGCTAGCCACACCGCCTACTGGTCCTCGATCGGTACTCCGGTCACGGACGAACACGCTCGTGGTCCAGCTGTACTTCGACCTGGAGTCGGCCGAGCCGGCGACGCTCAGCTGAACATGGCGATCGACGCGGTGAAGCCGTGCACGGCGTTGCGGCCACCGACGGGACCGAACTCGCCAGCGCAGAACATCCCCGCCAGCGCCGAGGTGCCGAGCAGGTCACCGACCACGGTGGCGTCGTGGTCGGGCGCGCCGAAGAGCTGGCGGCCGCGCCCGTTGCACGTGAACACGAGGGCGCCCCGAGCGGCGCGCCCGGACAGTGCGTCGTGGAGGTCCTCGTCGGCGCTGGCCGCGTCACGCACCTGGAACTGCACGGTCGAACCGACGGGTGGGGTGTCGCCGACGACGACCCCACCGGTCGCACGGTCGACGCCGAGCACGCCGCGGATCAGGAAATCGCCGCGTTCGAAGTCGACCTTGGTCTCGTCGACGACGACACCACAGTGCAGACCTTGCTCGGCGAGGTGCCGGTCGGCCGGTGCCAGGCGCTCGAGCATGGCGACGAGGCGCTCGAGGGCCGGTCGCCCGCCGAGCTCGTAGATCAGGTGGCCGTCGGCACGTGTGACGATGTATGGGCGGCCGATCGGTCGACAGCCCTGTGACACGACGGTCGTCAGGGAGATGTCCTCGGTGAGCAGCGCGCCCACCGCCCCGTCGGCGTGGGCCGAGTCGTCGACCAGCAGCCGGTTGCCGCCCGATTGAGCCGCCGCCGACGCCAGCCCACCCACCACGGCCAGGCCGGGGCGATCTCGCTGCAGCTGGGCGAGCAACACGTCGACCGGAAACGTGAACGGGTCGGCGACGAGCAACATCGAGCGCACGCCGGCGGCGTCGGCGGGGAACCCATCGATCTGCCACCCGTCGTCTGTGGCGTCGGCGACGAGGCGCACGGGGACCGCTGGCGAGCCGAGCCGGGCGGCGAAGAGCGAGACACCGGGCGACCGCTCGACTTCGCGGCTGGGACCGAGGACTGCCACCGCCGCCGCACCGAGCAGCGTCACAGGCTGCAACACGGCGCGTACCACCTCGGCGATGTCGACGATCGCTTCTCGATGCGGTGGCGTGGCGAAGAACACGGCCAGATCCGGCACCGGTCCCAGCTGCTCGAGCACCCACGCGGAGACGTCGGCCGCCGCCCGCGCCGAGTCGGCGTGCTCGGAGAGCGCGGAGGCGTAGCTGCGCCGACTGCGAGCATCCGACACGGCGTCCACGAGCCGATGCTACGAGCCGTCGACGTCACCAGCCGGGGTACGGCGGTTCCCGCCGGTCCGACTGGTTCCAGTAGTCGCGGTGGTCGACGACGAGCCCATCGGCATCGAAGCGCAGGAGGGTCACGCCCGCCATCGTGAGCTCGTCGCCCTCCTCGATCCAGCTCGACCACCACTCCACCGCGGCCCGATCGTCACCGACGACCGGCGCGCCGAAGCGGCACTCGATCGCATCCTCCTCGTCGAAGATCCGTCGCAGGTAGGCGCGTATCCCGGCCCTGCCGCGGTCCGGCTGGCGCAGGACGAGGGCGCGGTACTGGGCGGCATCGGCATGAGGGAGACGATCGCCTCGACGTCGCGTTGCGGCCAGGCACGCTGCCACACGAGTGCCCAACGGCGAGCCGCCTCGGCGATGTCCACCTCAGGTCACGAGCCGTCGTCGTGTTCGTCGTTCGAGCCGTTCGGCGCGGTGCCGTTGCCGCTCAGCACCTTGCGGGCGAGTTGCAGGCCGGCGACGCCTTGCGAGAGCGCCTGGGCCAGCGTCTCGGAAACGCCCTGGGCGCCGTTGAGCACGATCATCTGGTCGATGTTGCCGAACGGCTTGGCCGCCGCCTCGACGATCGCCGGCCAGTGCTCGGCGAGCTGCTGGCCGATCACGGCGTCCTGGTTCTGGGCGAGGGCGTCGGCGCGCGCCTTGATCGCCTCCGCTTCGGCGATCCCCTTGGCCCGCACGGCCTCGCCCTCGGCGAGTCCCTTCGCGCTGGTGGCCGCCGCCTCGGCCTCCCCGATCTGCTTGGTCGCCTGGGCATGAGCGCCGGAGTCGAGCCGCACCCGCTCGGCCTCGGCGGCCGCCTGCAGCCGCACCCGCTCGGCGTCGGCTCCTGCTTCGAGCTTCACCCGCTGGGCGTTGGCGGTGGCCTGCAGCTCGACCTCCTTGGCTTGGGCCTCGGCGCCAGCGATTCGCGCGTCGCGCTCGGCGGTGGCCAGCTTGACCTGCTGGTAGGCCTGGGCGTCCGCCGGCTTGCGCACGGTGGCTTGCAGCCGCTGCTCCTCCCGTTCCGCCTCCAGCTCGGCCGCCTTGGTCTCCTGCACCACCACCTCCTGGCGGGCGGAGGCTTCGGCCAGCGGACCGGCGAGCTCGGCTCGCGCCTTCGCGCTGTCCACCTCGGCCTGGAAGCCGGACTGCTTGATCGAGCTGTCGCGCCGGGCCGAAGCCTTGCGGGCGTCGGCCTCCTGCTCCGCCTCGGTCGCCGCCTGGTCGGCGTGGGCCTGGGCGATGCGGGCGTCGCGCTCGACGGCGGCCGCGTGGGGCCGGCCGAGGTTCGTGATGTAGCCGGTCGGGTCGTCGATCTCCTGGATCTGCAGCGAGTCGACGATCAGCCCGAGCTTCTCCATCTCGCTGCCCGACGACGAGCGGGTGAGCGACGTCAGCTTGTCGCGGTCGCGGATCATCTCCTCCACTGTCATGTTGCCGACGATCGCCCGCAGGTGACCGGCGAACACGTTGTGCACGCGGGCGTCCATCTGGTCCTGCTGATCGAGGAACCGCCGTGCTGCGTTGGCGATCGACGCGAAGTCGTCGCCGACCTTGTAGATCAGTACGCCCTTGACGCCGAGCGGGATGCCTTGGTGGGTGACGCAGTCGATGGCGAGATCGGCCTGGCGCAGGTCGAGCGACAGCCGGCGCACGGTCTGCATGCCCGGCACGACCAGCGTGCCCTTGCCGGTGACGATCTTGAAGCCGAGACCCTCGTGGAGGCCGGCGGTCTCGTTGTCCTTCTTCAACCCCGAGATGATCAGCGCCTCGTTGGGCTCGGCGACGCGCCAACAGAGCTTGAACAGGATGATGGCGACGATCAGGACCGCCGCCACCACGATCAGGATCGTGAGTGCCATGGCTCACCGACTTTCGTTGCTACATCTTGGTGACGATCACCGTCCGTGGCGGCAGGTACTCGACGACCACGATGCGGGTCCCGGTCGGCAGGACGTCGTCGCCGTCGGCGGCGTAGGCATGGAACGCCTCGGTGCCGCCGCGGATCGGGATCATCACCTCGCCCAACGTCCCGGGGGCGACGAGTCCGGTGACCCGGCCGATCTTCCCCACCATCTGTTGATCCGACACCCTGTCGTCCTCGCTCGGTTCTCCGATGCCGAGTGTACGGCTGGCTCGGCGTCGTCGCGTCGGTGCGCACGAGGCCGCGTGGCCCCTGGGTCACGACTCGGCGAAGAGCTCCTCGCCTCGTCGCAGGCGGACGGCGATGCGAACGACCTGGGACAGCTCCCGCCTGGTCGGCGTGTGGGCGGCGAGGAACCGCGCCGTGCCGGCGAGGATCAGGGTACCCTCCTCGGAGCCGCGCGGCCAGGCGTGGAACTGGCGCACCGCCGCCTCGTACGTCTGCAACCAGTGGAACTCGGCGTCCTCGTTGAGGAAGGCGTGTCCGAGGGCGGCGATCGCCCGCGCCGGATCGCCGCCGCTCATCAGGTGGCGGTAGACGATGCTGCCGGCTTCGTCGACGCGCCCCTCGTGATCCCAGCAGTCGTCGAGGTCGGCCAGCCCGACCGGCGAGTCGTCCGAGGCGACGGTGGGGAGCCGCGCGGCGGGGACGTTGAGGAAGCGGTCGAGGAAGACGCGCAGCGCGTTGTGGTAGACGCCGCGCACCAACTCGGGCGACGGCGCGCGACGGAGCGCCTGGCGCAGCGCGTTGGCGGCGGTGAAGGCGTGGTGCACCTCGTCCCAGTCGCCGTGGTCGTTCTGGGTGTAGAAGCGGGTGATCCGCAGCGCCGCGGCGTAGGCGACGGCGCGGCCGAGCGCTTCGGGTGAGGCGCCGGCGGCGATGGCACGGTCGATCGCACCGACGACCTCGGCCGGGTCCTCCGACAGCAGCGACCAGGCCAGTGCGGCGACGTCTCGCTCGTCGTCGAACCCGTCACCGCCTGTCGCCATGCGTTCGGGCAACTCCGACGTCGCCGCGCGGATCATGCCGGCGAGGTCGTGCGGGTAGCGCCACGCGCCGCGCTCCTCGCTGCGGCTCGCCGCCGCCGTGCCGACCACGAGGGTCGGCAGCACCTCGGCGGCCGCGTCCCAGCCGAGGTGGTCGAGCAACTCGAACGCCTTGCTGGTGAAGTCGATGGTGTGCCCGCCGTCGATGAACACGTGGTCGGTGACGGCGGCGAACATCGCGTCGGCGACCTCGCCGGCGGGCAGCGCGGCGACGGCCGACGCCAACGCCCGCTCGGCGGCGTCGGCCGAGCGGGTCTCGATGAACCGTCGGTACCACGCGCCCAGCCGTCGCGCCGGGATCGGATCGCCGAGCGCCAGCAGCGGGAACCGGGGCGCCCGGCCACGGGTGTCCCGGGAGACGAAGGCCAGGCCCTGCACCAGCGCCAGCGGGCGGTCCGTCGGCGCCAGGTCGTCGAGGACGTTCGCCATGGCCGTCAATACGGTGAGTCCGGCGCCCCAGCCCGCCTCGCGGTAGCGGGTGCCGAACTCGACGCCCACCCGCACGATGTCCGTCGTCGCCACGCCGGCGTCGAGCAGCCCGAGCACGGCCTTGGCGATGACGAGCGTGATCCCCTGCTCCAGGCCCTCCTGGAGGCGCTGGATCAGGTGGCCCGTGCGATCGGGATCGACGTCCACGATCACGGTGACGTTGCCGTCGTCGATCTCGATGGGATAGGCCCGCACGTCGTCGGCCCACGGATCGAGCGTGCCCCCCGAGCTGACGTCGAAGCGGGCGTTGTGCCAGTGGCACGACAGCAACCCGCTCTCGATCGTGCCGCGATGCAGCGGGAAGCCCATGTGCGGGCAGCGGTCGTCGAGGGCGTAGGCGGCGCCGTCGCTCCACAGCACGCAGATCGGCTGAGCGCCGGCCTTGCCGGTGAGGCATCCCGTCCGGCGCAGCTCCTCGAGCGTCCCGATCGTCACCCGCTCGCTCACTGGTGCACCGTCCGCCGGTGCACCGTCCGCCTGGGGGGGAGGTCATCCGCGGTCCGTGGCCGGTGCATCAGTGAGCCTTCGGCGCCGTAACGCTGACTCGCTCGCTCAAAGACTCGCTCGCTCATCACGCCCCCCGAACTTCAGGCCACCTGCGATGGTACCGAGGCCGGCGTCGAGGCCCGATGCGGACGCACGGTGAGCGGTGTGCTCCGACCCGCCGATCAGATCCCTCGGGTGATGGTCCCTCGCGGGAGCCCACGTGTGAACGGCGCGGCCTCGACGCGCCGTCTGCGATGATGCGCGGCGATGAGCGACCGGGTTCGTCTCGAGGTGGACGGCGCCGTCCGCACGGTGACGCTGACCCGCCCCGAGAAGGGCAACGCGATGGACGCCGAGATGCTGCGCGCCCTCGAGGACGCCTTCGACCCGTCGCCGGGCCCCGGGCCCGCCGAGCGCGTCGCCGTCATCCGGGCGGAGGGCAGGGTGTTCTGCTCCGGTCTCGACCTGACCGGCGGTCTCGGCAAGGCCCAGGATGTGGAGGTGCTGTTCCACCGCGTCGAGACCTGGCCCCTCCCAGTGGTCGCGGTGGTCCAGGGAGCGGCGATCGCCGGCGGCAACGAGCTGGCCCTCCACTGCGACATCGTCGTCGCCGCGACCGAGGCCCGCTTCGGCATGTCGCTCGCCCAGGTCGGGCTGGCGCCGTCGTGGTTCTTGACCAAGAAGCTGCTCGAGGTCGGGGGACCGGTGGCGACCCGTGAGATCCTGCTGCTCGGCGACCCGTTGCCGGCCCGTCGAATGGCCGACCTCGGCCTGATCGCCCGCTGCGTACCGCCCGAGGAGCTGCAGTCGGAGTCCGCGGCCGTGATCGACCGGCTCGTGCGCAACGCCCCGCTGAGCCTCGGAGCGATGAAGGCGACGATCAATCGCCAGATGGCCTTCCGCGACGGCATCGAGCACGGCGACACCGACGAGCTCGTGCGCGCGGCGATGCGCAGCGCCGACGCCAAGGAGGGCGTGCGGGCGAGGATGGAGCGCCGCGACGCCGACTTCACCGGAACGTGAGCCATCAGTTGGCGCACGAGCCCAGTCGTCGAACACTTGGCTGGTGTCGCCGGCCGACTCACCGCTGTCGGTGCACGGCGGGCAGACAGACCGGATGGTGCCGGCCAGGCCCCGATGGCCAACGGTCCGTCGAGTGCGTGCGGCGAGCGGTGACCACCGACCATGGGATGATGGTGGGACACGGTCTTGGTCGGCAGATCGGGCAGTGGTGACGAGATCGACTGGAGAACTGATTGGCCGCACGTGACACCGAGATCGACGGGCTCATCGACGAGCATCGTCGGATGATCACCATCATCGCCGCGCTTCGACGTGCGGTCGGCACGTCCGACTCCGACGTCGATGGGCTCTTGGACCAACTCGAGACGGCGCTCGCACACCACACCGAGCGGGAGGAGACGGGACTGTTCCACGCGCTCCACGACGTCGAAGTCCCCGCCGAGTACATGGGACTGTTCGAGCACGACCACGGGCACCTCGTCGACCTCCTCCAGTCGTCCCGTCGTGACCGCCAGAACGTAGAACGGCTCCTCACGAGCCTCGAGGCGCACATGGAGCGCGAGGAGGCTGACATGTTCCCCGCCGCGGAGCAGATCCTCGGCACAGCCGACTGGGACGCCATCGAGGCAGCGGTCGCCCACCTTCGGTAGTGCACGTCGAGACGGGAGGCGGTGACCCGACCCTGGTCGCCGAGTTGGGATCGGCGACGTCGAGGGGGGGCTGATCGACGTGCGTCGATCGACTGCATCAATGCCGTCCGGTGCCGATCACGGCGCCGGCCCGCCGTCGCGGCCCTGCGGCACTGGCACACACCGGCTACGTCGGGGCGACTTCGCGTCGTCGATCGGCACTCTGAGCGTCGACGGCGGCGATCGCCGCCATGTTCATGATGTCGGTGACCTCCGCGCCTCGGCTCAGCACGTGCACCGACCGGTTCATGCCCATCAGGATGGGGCCGATCGCGACCGCCCGCCCCAGGTGCGCGAGCAGCTTGTACGCGACGTTGGCGGCCTCGAGGCTGGGGAACACGAGGACGTTGGCGTCGCTGACCAGCGACGAAAACGGATAGTCGAGGTTGCGCAACGCTGGGGCGAGCGCCGTGTCGGCCATCATCTCGCCGTCGACCATGAGATCGGGACGCCGCGACTTCACGATCGCCGTCGCCGCAGCCACCTTCGCTGAGCGGGGGTGCCTCGTGGAGCCGAAGTTCGAGAACGACAAGAGTGCCACGCGCGGCTCGACGTCGAATTCGGCCGCCCGGTCGGCGGCCATGATGGCGATGTCTGCCAGCTCCTTCTCGCTCGGGTCGATGTTGACCGTGGGATCGGTGAGGAAGACCGCTCGGCTGTCTTCGGTGACCATGAGGTACAGCCCAGCCACGAGGGTGACCCCGGGTGCCGGGCCCACGACCTGCAGGGCGGGCCGGATCACGTCTGGGTAGTGATATGTGATGCCGGCGACGAAGGCATCGGCGTCTCCCGTCCGCACCATCATCGCGGCGAAGTAGTTGGGCTGGCAGAGCAGGGATCGTGCCTCGGTCAGGGTGATCCCCTTGCGCTGCCTGAGCTCGTAGAACGTCTCGGCGTAGGCGGCGAGCCGGTCGGAGTGGAGTGGATCGATGATCTCGACGGGGAAGTCGAGGCGCATGCGGTCCATCACCGCCCGCACCTCCGCCTCCCGCCCGAGCAGGACCGGCACGCCGATGCCTTCCTGCTGAATGCGCGCCGCCGCCCGAACGACCTTCTGGACCTCCCCTTCGGAGAACACGATTCGCTGGGGGGCAGCCTGCGCCTTGTGGATCACCACCCCCATGACCTCGCGACCCGGTGTCAGCCGGTTCGCCAGCTCCTCGATGTACGCGTCGCGAACAACCGTGCGACGGGCGACGCCCGACGCCACGGCGGCTTCGGCTACGGCTGGGGCGACTCGCAGCGGCACCCTCGGATCGAGCGGCTTCGGGATGAGGTACTCCGGCCCGAACTCGAGTCGCTCCAACCCATACGCCCGTAGCACGGAATCGGGCACTTCCTCCTTGGCGAGGCCGGCGAGGGCTTCAGCGGCGGCGATCTTCATCCCGTCGTTGATGGCCCGCGCCCGCACGTCGAGGGCACCGCGGAAGATGAACGGGAACCCCAGCACGTTGTTGACCTGGTTCGGGTAGTCGGAGCGGCCCGTGGCGATGATCACGTCGGCCCGGGCCGACCGGGCATCGTCGTAGTCGATCTCGGGATCCGGGTTGGCGAGCGCGAACACGATCGGCTGATCGGCCATCGCCTGGACCATCTCCTTCGACACCACCCCGGCCGAGGAGACGCCGAGGAAGACATCGACGCCATCCATCGCCTCGGCCAGCGTCCGGGCCGTCGTGTGCGATGCGAACGCCGCCTTGTAGGGGTTCATCCCCTCGACGCGGCCGCGGTGGACGACGCCCATCGTGTCGCACAGCGTGATTCGCTCACGGCGCATACCGAGCCGCACGAAGAACTCGCAGCAGGCGATGCCCGCTGCCCCCGCCCCGCTCACCGCCATGCGGACCTCATCGATCGCCTTGCCGGCGATCTCCAGCGCGTTGAGCAGCGCAGCTGCGCTGATGATGGCGGTTCCGTGCTGGTCGTCGTGGAACACGGGGATGTCCATCTCCGCGGACAACCGCCGCTCGACGTCGAAGCACTCGGGTGCGCGGATGTCCTCGAGGTTGATCCCACCGAACGTGGGCTCGAGGGCCTTGACGATCCGCACCACGTCATCGGGGTCGCTGGCGTCGAGCTCGATGTCGAACACGTCGACGTCGGCGAACCGCTTGAACAGCAGACTCTTGCCCTCCATCACCGGCTTGCCGGCGAGCGGCCCCACATTGCCGAGGCCAAGGACAGCCGTGCCGTTGGTGACCACCGCCACGAGATTCCCGCGGGCAGTGTATCGGAACGCCGCCAGCGGGTCGGCTTGGATCTGCCGCACCGGTTCAGCCACGCCCGGGGTGTAGGCGAGGGCAAGGTCGCGCTGCGTCGCACACGGCTTGGTGATGGCGATGGCCAGCTTCCCGGGGCGACCCGTCGCGTGGTAGTCGAGGGCTTCGTCTTGCAGCATCATTCTCCCCGGAGATGGTGGGACTCTTCGCTCCATCAGATCTATCTACGCGCCAGGACCCGCTCTTGGCCAGGACGGAAAGTGTTGAGCAACGTGAGCCTGAGATTCAGGCGTCCCGCGGATAGCCGAACAGCTGGCGGGCGACGATGACCCGCTGCACCTGCTGGGTGCCCTCGCCGATGTCGAGGATCTTGACGTCGCGGTAGAGCTTCTCGAGCATCCGATCGTTGCGCACCCCGGCCTCACCGAGGATGTCGAGTGCGGTGGCGACCGCCTCGAGGACCACCGGCGGCGAGTACATCTTGGCGTAGCTCGCCTCGAGCACGTTGGACTCGCCGCGCTTGGCCAGCCACACCGCGTCGAGGTACATCAGCCGGGCGACATGCAGGCCACGACGGATGCGGGCGAGCCGTTCCAGCGCCCGCTGGCGCCGCCGGCCCTGCGCCGGGTACTCGGTGCGCACGAAGTCGAGGGCGAAGTCGTGGGCCGCCCGGCCCATGCCGACGCCGTGGGCGGTGTGCATCGGGCGGGTCATGTTGAACGTCGCCATCGACGCCTTGAACCCGCGGCGCGACTCGTAGAACGACTCCCCGCCGAGGAGGTTCTCCGCGGCGACCCGGACGTCGTCGAGGGCGAAGCTCGCCGTCTCGTAGCCGCGCGAGCCCATCTTGTGCTCGATCTTGAGGATCTCGAAGCCCGGCGTCCCGCGCTCGACGACGAACGCGCGGTGCCCGTCGCGCCCAAGCGCCGGATCGACCGTCGCCCACACCACCACCCACTCGGCGCGCGCCGAGTTCGAGCAGAACATCTTCTGCCCGCTCAGCACCCACTCCCCGCCGTCCTTGCGGGCCCGCGTGCGGATCCGGGCGACGTCGCTGCCGGCTTCTGGCTCGGTCATCGCCATCGCCCCCCAGCGGGCCTTGGAGTGGTCGGTGAACACCTGGAGGAACCGTTCGCGCTGCTCGGTCGTCGCGGTCGTGCGCAGGGCCGAGCCACCGAGACCGGGCCCAGGCAGCGACAGTGCCACGCCGCGGTCCCAGTACGCCGTCTCCTCGCCGACGAGGAAGTTGCGCAGCGGCTTCCACTGCGGCGCCGTCGGGCCCTCCTCGGCACCGATCAGCCGCGACACGATCCCGCCCTGTCGGGTGCAGATCAGGTAGAACTCGTGGTCCACCGGCGGGGGCATGGCGGTGCGGTCTGCCTCGAGGCCCATCGGGCGGATGTGCGTGCGGCCGAGGGCGCGCACCTCCTCCAGCATCTCCTGGGTGCGGGCGTCGAGCTCGATCATCGGGCCGCCAGCGGGTCGGCGACGTCGAGGACGAAGGCGGCGACGTCGAGCTCGGCGGCATCACGCCCGCCGGCGAGCATGGCGACCATGCGCGCCTCCCGGAAGCGCTTCTCGGCGAGGTGGTCGACGATGAAGCCGTGCCCGCCGAGCAGCTGGATGCCGAGGTTGGTGGCCTCGTGCGCAGCCTCCATCGTCTCCAGCCACGCCTGCGTCGCCCAGAACGCGGCGTCGGGCTCGGCCGCGTCGAACGCCGCGGCGGCGTCCCGGACGGCGAGCCGGGCGCCGTGCACACGCGCCGCGGCGTGGGCGAGGTCGAAGGCGTTGCCCTGGTGGTGGGCGACGGGCTTGCCGAACACGACCCGCTCCGTCGTGTAGGCGATCGTCTCCTCGAGCGCGGCGGCGGCGACGCCGACGGCGACGGCTGCCGCCCACAACCGCGCCCGACCGCGCACGTCGAGCGCCGCCCACGGCGGGAGCTGCCAGCTGCCCCGGTTCGTCGTGGCGGCGAACGGCACGGACACGCCACCGGAGCAGTGGAACGCCAGCGCAACGACGTGCTCCGGCGGCGACGTCACCTCGTGGAGCCTGAGCGTGTCGCCCTCCACCGCCCACACCCAGCGCAGCGCCGGCCAACCGGGCGCCCAGTCGAGCGCCGCCGAGCCCTGCTCCGGATCGACGACCGTGAACCCGGACTGCGCCGATCTGTTGAGGCAGTCAGCCGCGACCTCGCCGGCAAGGACCCGGTCGGGACAGGCGAGCACGGCTCCCGCGGCGACGCCCGGGCGGTCGGCGCCCGGCAGGCCGCCGGCGTCGGCGGCTGCCAGCGTCTCGAGGACGACGACCTTGGCGACCAGCCCGGCGCCGGCGCCACCGAGCTCAGCCGGCAAGTCGAGCCCCCCGAGCGGCAAGCCGTCGAGCACGTCGAGCACGGCGTCGGGCCAGTACCCGGCGGCTTCGGCAGCGCGCACATTCGGGGCGAGCTCGCGACGGGCAAGCCGTTCCGTCGCGCTGCGCAGCTCCTCCACCTCGGGCGCGAGCTCGAAGCCACGCATGGCCGCACCCTAGCGGTGACGTCTGCTGCGGCATTCGGGTGACCGCCCCGCGGACGCCGATGCGTTCACGTCGCGCCGCCGCCGTACCCGGTGAGGGTCGTCGAAGACCGCCGGGCCTAGCCTCACGTGCCTGGACCACCGCTGCGAGGGAGGGGCCCGAATGTCGAGGACGAATCCGATCAAGGCCACGGACGAGGAGATCAGGGCGGCGCTCGACGATGCGGTGCTGCCGCCGCTCCTCGCTGCGCTCGCCCATGTCACGGGTGATCTCTCGCTGCTGCGCGACGACCTGCGCATCGATCCGATGCTCATCGCCGAACCGCAAGGCGGGATGACCGAGGAGCAGCAGGCCGCGGCGCGGCAACTGGCGTTCGAGGTGCTCGTGAAGTTCCGCGACGCCGGGTCACCGTGGCCGCCGACGCCGTCGGAGCACGATCTCGTGCAGATGATGGAGTTCGCGACGGGCACCGAGGTGATGCGCGAGTACGTCCCGCTCCTTGAGGAGGAGCTCTCCATCACCGGCGAGGACTTCCGTGCGCCGACGTGGCACAAACGCGACCTCGCGCCCGAGCAGCCGTACACCGTGGCGATCATCGGTGCCGGCATGTCGGGTCTGCTCGCCGCCTATCGCCTCCAGCAATCCGGCGTCGACTTCGTCATCATCGAGAAGAACCCTGACGTGGGTGGCACTTGGTGGGAGAACACGTATCCGGGATGCCGGGTCGACAACCCCAACCACAACTACAGCTACTCCTTCGCCCAGCGCCACGACTGGCCGATGCACTACTCGACCCAGGACGTGCTTGGGCGCTACTTCCGGGAGTTCGCGGAGGAACACGAGTTGCTGGGGCGGGTGCGTCTGCAGACCGCGGTTGAGTCGATGTCATGGTCCGACGACGACGGCGCCTGGACGCTGCGCACCCGCGGGCCGAGCGGCGAGGTCGAGGAGATCACCGCCAACGTGGTGATCAGCGCAACCGGCCAGCTCAACCGACCCCACCTCCCCGAGATCGAGGGCATGGAGACGTTCACCGGGCCGGCGTTCCACTCGGCGCGGTGGCCCGCCGGCCTCGACCTGACCGGCAAGCGGGTCGGTGTCATCGGCACCGGAGCCAGCGCCGCCCAGTTCATCCCCGTCATCGCCGAGCAGGCGGCCGAGTTGCTCGTCTTCCAGCGCACGCCGCCCTGGTTCGCCCCAACGCTCGACTACCACGACGCCGTCGAGGAGGGGCTGAAGTGGCTGTACCAGCACGTGCCGTTCTACAGCGAATGGAACCGGTTCTGGATCTTCTGGGTGATGGGCGACGGCCAGCTCGCCTATGTCACCGCCGACCCTGAATGGGAGCCCAAGGATCGGTCGGTCAGCGAGATGAACGACGAGCTGCGCAAGCTGATGACCGCCTACCTCGAGGAGCAGTTCGCCGACCGGCCCGATCTCATCGAGAAGGTCGTCCCGACCTACCCGCCTGGCAGCAAACGGGGGCTGCGCGACAACGGCGTGTGGGCAGGCGCCCTGAAGCGCGACAACGTCGAGCTCATCACGACCGGCATCCGGGAGATCACGCCGAAGGGGATCGTGGGAGCCGACGGGTGCGAGCACGAGGTCGACGTGATCGTCCACGGCACCGGCTTCCACGCCTCGAAGTTCCTCACGCCGATGAAGGTGACCGGGCGGGACGGGAAGGACCTCCACGAGCAGTGGGGAGACACGGCCCGCGCCTACCTCGGGATCGCCGTGCCCGGCTTCCCAAACCTGTTCCTCCTGTACGGGCCGAACACGAACATCGTGATCAACGGCAGCATCGTCTACTTCTCCGAGTGCGGCGTGCGCTACATCATGAGCTGCCTCGGCCTCGCCCTCCGCCACGGCGGTCATCCGATCGAGATCCGCGAGGACGTCCACGACGCGTTCAACCAACGCCTCGACGAACAGAACCGACGGATGGCGTGGGGCATCTCGACCGTGAACACCTGGTACAAGAACGCCGCCGGTCACGTCACCCAGAACTGGCCGTTCACACTGCTCGAGTACTGGGAGCGCACGCGCGAGGCCGATCCCGCCGACTTCAACTTCATCGGCGACCCAACAGTGCCGGCGCCGCGATTGACCGCCCGGGCGGTGCCGTCGGTGGCCTGAGTTGGCTCAGCCGGCGGGCTCCGGTTCGAGCGCCGGCTCGGGTTCGAGGCGGGTCCGCACCACCGTCTGGTCGCGGGCGCGGTCGATCGCGGTCAGCACCAGTGACGCGATCAGCGTGAGCGCCGGCAGCACGATCCACAGCGCGTCTCCGGTGGAGACGTACCACGTCCGTCCGCTGCGTAGCTCGACCACATGGCGGATCACCTTGCGCTCGCTGACGCCGGTGCGCTCGATGACGTCGCCGTCGGGGGTGACGAACTCGCTGAAGCCCGTCGTCGCCGCTTGCACCAGCCAGCGCCCACTCTCGACGGCGCGCAGACGGCTCGACGCCACCTGCTGGGTCTGCAGGATCGTGCCGGTGTAGCTCGCCCCGTTGGTCGGGTTCAGCAACACCTGCCCGCCGTGCCTGACGCCGTCGCGCGCCCGCCCGCCGAAGAACACCTCCCACGAGATGACGACGGCGAGGCGCTCACCGCTGGGCAGGTCGATGTATGCCGGCCCGCTGCCGGCGATGGCGTTGGTGTGGACCTGCTCGACGGGCGCGCCGAGCGCCTCCAGGAACCCGCGCAGCGGCACGTACTCGCCGAACGGCACCCGCTGGACCTTGTCGTAGCGGCTGGCGAGCGCGCCGCCCGGCGTCACCACGACCTGGTAGTTGGTGATCCGGCCGGGGCGTCCAGGGATGTCCTCGGTGACGCCGACGGCGATCGGCACGCCGAGCCGCGCCGCCTCGGCGGCGATCGCCCGGTACTCCGCGCTGCCCGCGAAGTCGACGGTGTCGACGACGTTCTCGGGCCACAGGACGAAGTCGAGCGACGGGTCGGGCTGGATCGTCCTCGTCGCCGCGAGGTGGGCGTCGGTGACCTCGATGCTCGGCACGTCGATCGCGGTGGTGCCTTGCTCGCCGCCGCCTTGGACCGCGGCGATGTCGAGGGTCTGGCCCGTCGTGTCGCCGCGCGGGGCGACCAGCGAGAGGAACAGCACCACGACGGCGCCGGCGATGCCGCCGAACGCCGGCCAGTTGGTGGCTCGCCGTGGCGCCGTCTCGATGATCGCTCCGAGAGCGAAGCCGACCTGGAACACGACCCACGTCAGCAGGATCACGCCGCCGACGCGGGCGATGCCCAGCAGCGGGCCGCCGGCCTGGCTGATCCCGAGGCTGGCGAGCGGCACGCCCCCGAACGGGAACGAGAACCGCAGCGCCTCGACCAGCGTGTGGGCGGCCGGCCGGCCGATGACCCGCCAGCGGCCGGTCGGCGCGCACAGCGCGGCCACGCCGTGGTAGGCGGCGAACGTCACCGTGGCGGCGATGTAGCCCGGCCACGTCAGCTCGGACATCCACCCCATGCCCATCGACAGCCAGGCCAGCCCGAACAGGAACCCTCGCCACCACCGCCCTGCCCGCGTCGGCGCCGGACCGAGGGCGAGCTCGAACAGGGCGACGCCGACGAACGACAGTGGCCAGAACCCCCACGGCGGCATCGAAAGGGCGACGAGGAACCCGCCGCCGAAGGCGAGGGCGAGCTGGGAAAACCGGGTGCTCACGCCGGTCCCCGTCGCTTTGGTCGCGATCCGCACTGGGAGTGAGCGGAGAATCGCGACCAAAGCGAGATTCTGCTCACGGCGACAACCTCAGATGGACGACGATGCGCTGGCGCACCGAACCGGGTGGGTGGCAGGCGAACAGCGTGGCTGTGGCGTCGGGGGTCTGATCGACAACCCACAGGGCGTCGGGCTTGACGACTTCGGTCGACACGACCTGGTAGACGAAGCGCCCGGAGCCGGTGGTCATCACGACGTCGTCACCGGCCACCAGCTGGTCGACGCGGCGGAACTCGTGGTGGTGGCTGACCCGGTGCCCGGCGACCACGACGTTGCCAGCCTGACCCGGCATCGCCGTGCCCGGCCAGTGGCCGGGGCCGCGGTTGAGCGTGGACAGTCGCACCCCCTCCCACATCGGCGCCGCCAGCCCGAGCCTGGGGATCTCGATCGTCCCGACCTGCAAAGTCGGATCGGTGGAGCCGTCCTCCGGCGGGGGCGGCTGAGGCATCGGGAGGGGGGCCGGGACGGTGGTCGGCGGGGCGGTCGTCGTGGTCGTGGTCGTCGTGGTCGTGGTCGACGTGGTCGTGGTCGACGTGCTCGACGTGGTCGTCGACGTCGTGGAGGTCGTGGAGGTCGAGGTGGTCGTCGACGTGGTCGTCGTCCTGGCGAGGGGCGTCAACGGCACGGTCGACGTCGGTGCAGTACCGCGACCGCTGCTGCATGCACCGAGGACGAGCGCGCCCGCGACGGTGAGACAGGCGCAGCGGCGACGCATGGGCGTCAGTTTGCCAGCGCCGGCCGATCGGGGCCGGGCGGCGTCGGGACGCCGAGGTGGGCGGCGACGGCGGCGGTGGTGCGCCGGCCCTGGTCGATGCACGCCGGCACGCCGATCCCGTCGTAGCTGGCGCCGGTGACGAACAGGCCGGGTGGGAGCGACGATCCGACGCGTTGCAGCCACTCGCGGTGGTGTGGCCGGTACTGCGGGAAGGCGGCCGGCCAGCGGGAGATCCGCACCGCCGTCGGCTGGAGGTCGAGGCCGACGTGGCGGCCGACCTCGTCGACGGCGTGGTCGACGACGGCGTCGTCGTCGAGGTCGTCGGCCGGGCGACCGTCACGCCCGAGCGACACCCGCAGCACCTCTGCTTGCTCGCCGTCGCCGCCTTGCCAGTGGGCCCACTTCTGCGAGCCGAACGACGCCGCTGTCACCCGGTCCTGCACTGGCTTGGGAACCAGGTAGCCGCTGCGGCCGCGCAGGCGCTCCGGCCACTCGGGCACGGCGAGCGTGACGATGATGACCCCGGTGTGGTCCATCGTCGCCATCAGCCGAGACGCCTCCGGTGCGGCACCGGCGAGCAGTGGGGCGGTGGGCGCGGCGGGCGTCGCCAGCACGACCGCGTCGAAGCGCTCGTCGTCGGCACGCCACGAGCCCCCGTCCCGGCTCATCGATCCCACCGGGCAGCCGGTGGCGATCTTGACACCGCGGTCGGTGGCGGCCGATGCGACGGCATCCACCAACGACGCCATCCCTCGCACCGGGGTGGCGAACACCGCACCGCTGGCGACCGGTCCGGTCGGGCGCATCGCCCTCGCGCTCAGCAGCAGGCTGCGGCCGCGGCCGGCGAGGGCGGCGAGCTGGGGCACCATCGCCAAGCTGAAGCGGTCGGTGTCGGTGGCGTAGATGCTGCCGACGAGAGCATCGACGAGGCGCTCGTGGACCTCATCGCCGAACCGGGCCCGCACGAGCGCGCCGATCGAGTCGTCAAAGTCCCCGCGCCGCGGGAGCAACGGCTCCAGGGCGGCACGGGCCTTGCCCCGCCATGTCAGCAGGTCCGACCGGGCCAGGCGGATGAGGTCGGCGGGGACTCCGAGGAGGAGCCCCTCGGGGATGGGGTGGAGCCGGCCGTACCAGACCGCTGCGCTGGCTTCGGTCGGCGACGTCAGCTCGTCGCCGAGCCCGACCTCGCGGGCGAGCGCGGTGGCGTAGGGCACCCGGGCGAGGAAGGCGTCGGCGCCCTCGTCGACGGCGGGTAGCCCGGCGAACGGCGACGTCCTGAGCTTGCCGCCAAGGTGGTCGTCGGCTTCGTGCAGCTCGATCGAGGCGTCCGGCATCAGGCCGCCGAGCGTGTACGCCGTCGTGAGCCCGGTGATCCCGCCGCCGACGACGAGGACGCGCATCAGAGGGCGAGGAGCCGGTCGGCGAGGGCGCCGAGCACGGCCGGGTCGGCGTTCATCGACGCGGTGCGGGCGAACGCCAGCCCGGCGTGATCAGCTTGCTGGCGGGCCTGGACGTCGAGGTCGTAGAGCACCTCGAGGTGGTCGGCGACGAACCCGCACGGGCACACCAGCAGCCCGTCGACGGCCGGGTCGGCGGCGAGCTCGTCGACGATCGCGAGGACGTCGGGGCCGATCCACGGCTCAGGTGTGCGGCCGGCCGACTGCCACCCGATCGCCCAGTCGGCCAGGCCCAGTCGGGCGGCGACCGCGGCGGCCGTCGCGCGCAGCTCGTGTGGGTACCGGTCGCCGGCGTCGATCACCCGCTCGGGGAGCGAGTGGGCGGTGAACACGACCTTCGTCGCCGCCGGCATGCGGGCCAGCCCGTTGGTGACGGCGCCGGCGAGGAACTCGACGTACGCAGGCTCGGTGGCCCAGCTCTCGACGCCGGCGAAGGAGAGGCCGTGGTCGGCAGCGGCCTTCTCCGCCCGCCCGAGGTACTCGCCGACCGACATCGACGACCAGTGCGGCGCCAGCACCAGGCCGAGCACCCGCTCGACGCCGCCGGCGGCCAAGGCGGCGACACCGTCCTCGACCTTCGGCGCGGCGTGCTTCATCCCCAGCGCCACGACGTAGCCGCCGGGCCGGCGGGCGTCGAGGGCGGCCTGGAGGGTGGCGCCCTGCTCCTCGGTGCGCCGGGCGAGCGGGGACGTGCCGCCGATCGCCTCGTAGCGGGCGGTGAGGTCGGCCAGCTGCTCGGGCGTCGGCGGGCGGCCGCGGCGAATGTCGGTGTAGTACGGCTCGATCTCCTCCGCCGTGCGTGGCGAGCCGTAGGCCATCACCACGACGCCGATGGTCATCGTGCCGTCACTGTGCAGTCTCGTCGTGGACGAGGTCGACAATTGCCGCCAGCACGCCCGGGTCGGTGGCTGGGTGGACGCCGTGGCCGAGGTTGAAGATGTGCCCCGGATGGCCGCCGTTGTCGGCGAGCACCGCTCGGGCGCCAGCGAGGGCGACGTCGACACCGGCGAGCACGAGGGTCGGGTCGAGGTTGCCCTGGACCACCGTGCTCGGCCCGAGGCGGGACCACGCGGCGCTGATCGGCGTGCGCCAGTCGAGGCCGATCACCCGCGGCCCCGCCCTCCACATCGCCTCCAGCAAGTGGTCGCAGCCGATGCCGAAGTGGATGCCGGGGGCGTCGGGGTGGCGCGCCGCCAGCTCGGTGAACACGCGCCGCGAGTGGGGGAGCACGTAGCGCTCGTAATCGGCCCGCGAGAGCGTCCCGGCCCACGAGTCGAAGAGTTGAAACGCCCGCGCCCCGCTGGCCAGCTGGACGTCGACGAACGCGATGGCCATGTCCGCCAGCCGCCCCATCAGGTCGTGCCAGCGTGACTCGTCGGTGTGGAGGAGCGCCTTGGTGTGCTCGTAGGTGCGGCTCGGCCCGCCCTCAATCAGATAGCTGGCGACGGTGAACGGCGCCCCGGCGAACCCCAACACGGGCACGCTCGGGCCGAGCGCGGCGGTGACCCGCTCCACGGTGGCGGCGACGTAGGGGATGTCGTCGGGCTGGAGTGACCGCAGCCGGGCGATGTCGGCGCCCGATCGCAGCGGTGCTGCGACCACCGGTCCGGTGCCGGGCGCGACGTCGATGCCGAAGCCGACGGCGTGGGAGGGCACGACGATGTCACTGAACAGCACCGCGGCGTCGACGCCGTAGCGGCGCACGGGCTGCATCGTGATCTCGGCGGCGAGGTCGGGCTGCTTGATCGCGTCGAGGATCGAGCCCTCCCCGCGCAGCGCCCGGTACTCCGGCAGGCTGCGCCCGGCCTGGCGCATGAACCACACCGGCGTGTGCGGCCCGACCTGGCCATTCGCCGCGACCAGGAACGTCGAGCTGCTCGTCGCCATCTCGCGGCCGACGCTAGCGGTGAGAGCGAGCGCCGATCGGCGATCGCTCTCGAAGCGTTACGGGGCGAGGAGCGAAGCGACGAGCCGCTCAGAGGACGAGCCTCCAGCCGCCAGTCGTGCGTATCGGCCGATTGGCTCGTCCGGTGAGAGTGAGCGCCGATCGGCGATCGCTCTCGAAGCGTTACGGGGCGAGGAGCGAAGCGACGAGCCGCTCAGAGGACGAGCCTCCAGCCGCCAGTCGTGCGTATCGGCCGATTGGCTCGTCCGGTGAGAGTGAGCGCCGATCGGCGATCGCTCTCGAAGCGTTACGGGGCGAGGAGCGAAGCGACGAGCCGCTCAGAGGACGAGCCTCCAGCCGCCAGTCGTGCGTATCGGCCGATTGGCTCGTCCGGTGAGAGTGAGCGCCGATCGGCGATCGCTCTCGAAGCGTTACGGGGCGAGGAGCGAAGCGACGAGCCGCTCAGAGGACGAGCCTCCAGCCGCCAGTCGTGCGTATCGGCAGATTGGCTCGTCCTCTGAGCCCGATAGAGTTACACGACCCCTTTTCCGGTGGATCTCGACCGCGGACGAATGACCCAGCAGCACCCAGAACTGGCCGCCGAGCAGGCCCACGTCGATCATGCCTACGAGTGCCTCGAACGCACACGGGAGTCGGCCTGGCGCCTCCGTGACCTCAACGAGGCCAACCTCGGCGGCACGTTCCAGGCCCGCTTCGAGCGCAACGCTTTCGACGAGGTGCTGCTGAAGCGGCTCGCCGACCTCGACCTCGGCGACGCCGCCCTCGTGTTCGGGCGGATCGACCGCGCCGCCGAGGCGCCGTTGACCACAGAGGCCTTCCACATCGGGCGCCTCGCCGTCGCCGATGAGCAGTCCGAGCCGATCGTCGTCGACTGGCGGGCGCCGGTGGCCGAGCCGTTCTACCGGGCCACGGGCGCCGAGCCGATGGGCCTCGTCCGCCGCCGCCACTTCGCCGTCGAGGGTCGCACGATCCTCGGGATCGAGGACGAGCTGTTCGGCAACGGCCACCTCGGCGTCGGCCACGACGACGGGCTGGTCCCCAACGGTGAGCGCCCGCAAGCAGTGCAGCTCAGCGGCTACTCGACGCTGCTCGCCGCCCTCGAGCGCGGCCGCACCGGGACGCTCGGCGACATCGTCGCCACGATCCAGGCCGAGCAGGACGAGATCATCCGCTCGCCGCAGGCCGGGGTGCTGGTGGTCCAGGGTGGGCCGGGCACGGGCAAGACGGTCGTCGCGCTGCACCGCGCCGCGTACCTCCTCTACACCTACCGATTTCCCCTGGAGGACCAGGGCGTCCTCGTCATCGGCCCGAACCGTGTGTTCCTTCGCTACATCGAGCGGGTGCTGCCGTCGCTCGGCGAGGCCGGCGTCGAGCAGGTCGTGCTCGCCGACCTCGTCCCCGACGTGCGCTTCGCAGGTCCCGGCGATCCCGGCGACTCGCCGCGCACGGCGCAGGTCAAGGGCGACGCCCGCATGTCGGCCCTCATCGACAAGGCCGTCAGTGATCGCCAGCGACCACTGCGCGAGGACCTCCGGGTGCCGTTCCGCACCGGCTACCTGCGCCTGTCGGCGGCGGAGACCCAGCGCAGCGTGAAGGCCGCCCGCCGCCGGTTCCGGCGCCACAACAGCGCCCGCCGCTTCGTCGAGAACGAGGTCTGGGCTGCGCTCGCCGCGTCATCGCGGCCCGAGCCGGTGACACCGGTCGAGGTCCGCCAGGCGTTGCGCCACGAGCCGTCGGTGCGCGCCGCGCTGGAGCGGATCTGGCCCGTGCTCACGCCGGCGCAACTGCTCCACGACCTGTTCGGCTCGCCGGCCCTGCTGCGCCTGGCCGCCGACGGGATCCTGGCCGACGAGGAGATCGACGCCCTGTACCGGCCGCGCTCGGCCGACGTCGCCGACGTCCGCTGGACGCCCGCCGATGTCGCCCTGCTCGACGATGCTCGCGACGCGCTCGGTCCGAAGGTCGGCAAAGGTGGCAAGATCGACGACGCCGACGAGATCCGCACCTACGGCCACATCGTCGTCGACGAGGTCCAAGACCTCACGCCGATGCAGTTGCGGATGGCCACCCGCCGCTCGTTGAACGGGTCGCTCACCGTGGTCGGCGACCTCGCCCAGGCCACCGGGCCGCTGGCCCCACACGGGTGGGATGACGTGCTCGCCCACCTCCCCGACCGCAAGCCGCCGCGCGTCGTCGGGCTGTCCGTCGGCTACCGCATCCCCGCCCAGATCATGGACCTCGCCAACCACGTCTTGAAGGCCGCCCGGCCTGACCTGCGCTCGCCGACGGCCGTCCGCATCGGCGACGCCGCCCCGGTCGTGATGCGGGCGCCGAGCGTCGCCGACCTCGGCGCGGCCACCGCCGAGGCGGTGGAGAAGATGATCAAGGACCTCGCCTCGCGGAACGTCGCCGTGGTGGTGCCCGACCCGCTCGCCGACGAGATCTCCGCCGCCCTCGCCGCCGCCGGCATCGAGCATGGCAGGGCCACGCGCACCGGGCTCGACGACCCGGTCACGGTGGTGCCGGTGAGCGTCGTCAAGGGGCTCGAGCTCGACGGCGTCGTCGTCGTCGAGCCGTCGCGCATCGTCAGTTCGGAGATCCAGGGCCTACGCGCCCTCTACGTCGCCCTCACCCGACCGACGCAGCGCCTGACGATCGTCCACGCCGACGACCTTCCCGGTCCGCTGCGCGAGCTGAACGTCGCCAGAAACCCCGCATTTCGGCCGTCCGCCGTCTAGTCTCCTGGCACACAACCCGCGGCTTTCACTCCAGCGGGCGGACACCCTCACGAGAGAGCCACCGGAGGCCACCCTGTCCTCGCACCACGTACCAGCAGCCTCGACCTGGTTCCCGGATGACGACCGGGCCGAGATCCTGGCGATGATCGACGAGTCGCTGCGCAGCGGTCGCCTCACGCTCGGTCCGATCGGCGCGCTCCTGGAGGAGGAGTTCGCCGCCCGTCACCAGGCGCGTCACGCCGTGGCGACGGCGTCGGGCACGAGCGCGCTGGAGATCGTGCTGCGCTCGATCGGCGTGTCCGGGCGCGAGGTGATCGTGCCGTCCAACACGTTCCACGCCACGGCCGCGGCGGTGATCGCAGCGGGGGCCATGCCGCGGTTCGCCGACTGCGACCCGGCCACGCTGGCCATCGATCCGGCGGCGGCGGCCGCGCTCATCGGCCCGCACACCGCCGCCGTCATCGTCGTCCACATCGGGGGCTTCGTCGCGCCGAGTGTGCTCGACCTGCAGGCGCTGTGCGCGACCCACGGCGTGGCCCTCGTCGAGGACGCCGCCCATGCCCACGGCGCATCGCTCGACGGGCGCTTCGCCGGCACCATCGGCGTCGCCGGGACGTTCTCCTTCTACCCGACCAAGGTCGTGGCCGGCGGCGAGGGCGGGATGATCGTCACGGACGACGCCCACCTCGTCGACGAAGCGCGCATCTACCGCGATCAGGGCAAGGCGTCGTTCCTCACCAACCTGCACACCCGCCTCGGCAGCAACTGGCGGATGAGCGAGCCGCACGCCGCGATCACGCTGACCCAGCTGCGCCGGCTCGACGAGTTCATCGACCACCGTACGATGATCGCCGCCGGCTACGACGAGACGCTCGCCGAGCTCGGCTTCACGCCCGTCGACGTCCCGGACCGGGCGCGGAGCAACTACTACAAGTACGTCGCATACCTCCCCGCCGGCATCGACCGTGCCGTGCTGAAGAAGCGGCTGCGTGAGGAGTTCGACGTGTCGTTGTCCGGCGAGGTGTACGAGGTGCCGTTGCACCTGCAACCAGTGTTCGCACCGTGGGCCGACGGCTCCCTGCCTGGCGCCGAGGAGATCTGCGCCCGCCACGTGTGCCTTCCGATCTCGGCCGTGATGACCACCGATCAGCGGGCCCACGTGATCGGAGCGCTTCAGGCGGTGCTCCCGTGACGCCGCCGGTCTCCGTCACGGGTGGGTCAGGGTTCATCGGATCGAGCGTCGTCGACGCGCTGCGCGACGCCGGCCATGACGTGCGCGTCCTCGACCCGCTTCCGCCCCACCGCGACGACGTCGACTGGCGCAAGGTCGACGTGCTCGACATCGACGGCCTGACCGACGCGCTCGCCGGCAGCGGTCCGGTCTTCCACCTCGCCGCGATGGCCGACGTCAACGACGTCATCGCCGACCCGGCCGGCGCGACCCAGGTCAACGTCGTCGGGACGGTCAACGTGCTGGAAGCGGCGCGCCGAGCCGACGCCGGCCGGGTGATCCTGGCGAGCACGGTGTGGGTCTACGACGCCACCAGCGGTGAGCGGGTCGACGAGACGACGCCGTTCGACCCGGACACCAGCCGCCACCTGTACGTCAGCCAGAAGATCGCCGCCGAGCTGGCCTGCCGCGACTACCTGAACCTCTACGGGCGGCCGTTCACGGTGCTCCGCCTCGGCATCCCGTACGGACCCAGGATGCGGCCGACCACGGTGCTGGCGTCGTTCTTCCGCCGCGCCCTGGCCGGCGAGACCCTGCGTATCGACGGCGACGGTCGCCAGGTGCGCAACTTCGTCTACGTCACCGACCTCGCCCGGGCGTTCGTGCTGGCACTGCGCCCGGACGCGGAGAACCTCACGATCAACCTCAACGGCCCCGAGCCGGTCTCGATCCGCCGGCTCGCCGAGCTGACCCAGCAGCTGGTGCCCGGCGCGCCGGTCGAGTTCGGGCCGTCCCGCCCGGGCGATCTGGCCCCGCGGGTGGTGGTCAGCGAGCGCGCCGCTGAGGTGCTCGGCTGGACGCCCCACGTCTCGATCGAGGCCGGTGTGCGACGCACGTTCGAGTGGTACGTGCGCGCCCACCCGCCGGTCCTCGACGCGCTCGACGTGATCGACGACGTCCGTCGCATCGCCGTCGTGCCGGCCTACAACGAGGCCGAGACCGTCGCCGAAGTGCTGGCGCGGCTGTACCCGATGGTCGACGAGCTGGTCATCGTCGACGACGGCTCGACCGACGACACCCGGGCGATCGTCCAGCGGTGGCTGCCGGTCGGCGGCCACGCCCGGCTGTTGACCTTCGACCGCAACCAGGGCATGTCGGCCGCGTACCACCTCGCCTTCACCGACCTGCGGCGACGGATGCACGCCGGCGAGGTCTCGCCCGACGACCTCGTGTTCACCGTCGATGCCGACGGCCAGCACGAGCTGGACGCGTTCGAGAAGCTCGAGCTGCAGACCACCGACGAGGGCCTCGACGCCCTGCTCGTGCAGCGCGACCTGTCGACGTACCCGCCGTACAAGCAGTGGGGCAATGAGCTGATGAGCTGGTGGGCCCGGCGCTGGTCGAAGGGCGTCGACCTGCGCGACGTCGAGTCCGGGTACCGGGTCTTCCGCATGGGTGCCCTCGCCGACGCCCTCGACTACTACCGGGGCTACAAGTACAGCGAGACCGTCGAGGTGGCGATCGTGCTCAGCCGCCTCGGCTACACCGTGCGCAACGACGTGATGGTACCGGTGCCCGTCTTCCGGTCGCGCACCCGGATGAAGGACGTCTTCATCGACCTCGCCGCGATCCCGATGGCCGCTTTCCGCGTCACCTGGCGCAAGCAGAGCATCCGAGTGTTTCGACGGCTCGGAGTGTTTCGTCCCGGGAAAATCGAGGCGTGGCACTCGGATCGATCGAAACACTCGGATGGGGGTCAGCAGGAGTCGACGTAGGCGGGCTGGCCGACGAGCTCGTCGACGCGGACCGGGTGCAGACCCCTGGCTCGCAGCCCGTCGAGGATCATCGGCAGCGCCTCGACGATCACCGATCGGTCGGCGCCGACGCGCCCGTCGAGGCCGTCGTGGAGCAGGATCACCGATCCCGGCCGGACGTCGCGCAGCACTCGTCGGGCGATCAGCGCCGGGTCGTCGGTGGCCCAGTCGCCGGCGGAGACGTCCCACGTCACCGACTTCATGTGGCGGCGGCTGAGCAGCAGACCCATGAACGGCGTGCGCTGGCCGTGCGGCGGGCGGTAGTAGCGGGGGCACACGCCGAGCTCGTGCTTGAACGCGTCGATCGTGCGCTGCAGCTCGGGGTAGCGGGGGTCGAGCCAGCGCCACTGGTCGTGGTGGTAGGAGTGGCCGCCGAGCAGCATCCCGTCGGCGAGCAGCGCGTTGGCGATGTCGGGTCGGGCGTCGAGCGCCTTGCCGACGACGAAGAACGTCGCCTTCACGCCGTAGCGGTCGAGGATGTCGCGGACAGCGAGCGTGGCGGTGGCGTTGGGGCCGTCGTCGAACGTGATCGCCACCCGGTCGCCGGTGGTCGGGCCGTGGGAGATGGTCGCCCCGAACCACGTGAGCTGGGGATCGTTGGCGCCGGTCCAGGCGACCAGTGCCGCCGACGCGACGAGCGCACCGACCGGCACCGCCCAGCCGTTGGCGCGGCGACGCCCGCCGGCCGGCGCGGTCACCGCCGTCGCCAACGCCGCGACGACCGTCGCGGCGACGGCAACGGTCAGCGACCATCGGGGTGACGACAGCGCACGGACCACGACGACGGTGGCGACACCGGCGGCCGCCCCGATCGCCGTCGCTCGCCGCGCTCGCCACGGCCGCGGTGACGACAGCCCGGCGCCGGCACCGGCCAGCGCGCCGAGCACGATCGTGATGAACCCGGGCGCCGTGACGTCGAGCAGGACAGCCGCGGCGGTGGCGACCACAGGCCCGGCGAGCACCCACGCACGGGCCCGCCTCCCGGCGGTCGGCACGGCGACGGCCACGGCGACGAGCGCGGCGAGCAGCGCCCGGATGATCGACCACGCCGGCGGTGACGGTTCGATCGCGGATATCGGCATCGCCACCGCCGCCGCGCCGTAACCTGTCGCAACGCCGACGAGCCGGGCACGCCCTCGGGCCACCGTGCTCCCTTCGACGGAGGATCCGATCTCCACAGTACTCAGCACCACCGGGGCCTCACCGGTCGCCGTCGCGCCGCTGCGGCGTGCCCCGCGGATCGTGCTCGGCGCGGTCGCCGCGGTGTGGGTGGGCCTGCTGGTGGCGATCGTGCGCCAGCCGATCTTCCTGACCACAGACATGGTCAGCAACCACGTCCACATCTGGTACGTCGCCGAGCAGCTGTGGCACGGCCATGGCATCCCGCTGCGGATGCCGGTGCTCGCATCCGGCGACGCCTGGGCGTTCCCGTACGGCTTCCTGCCGTGGCTCGTCGGCGCCTTGCTCTGGCCGCTCGGCGGCGATCACGTCGTCACCGCACTGCTCGTCGCCGGCGCCGCCGCGGTCGTCGCCGCCACGTACTGGGCGTTGCCCCGACTGCGCCACGGGTGGTGGGCCGTCGTCGTGCTCGTCAACCCGTCGCTGGTGATGTCGGTGCTGCTCGGGCAGCTGCCGTTCCTGTGGGCGGCGGCGGCGTTCATCGCCGCGATCGGCATGTGGCGCCGCGGCCGGCCGGTGGCGGCCACCCTGCTGGCGGCGATCTCGCTGGTCACCCACCCGGCGATGATGCTGCCGATCTCGCTGATCGCGATCGCCTTCGCCCTCGCCCTCGGCACCAACCGGCGCCGGCTCGTGGTGTGCTGGCTGATCGCCGTCGCCGTCGCCGTGCCGGCGGCGCTGCTGACGCTGTCGTCGCCGGTGGTCGACCAGACCTCGGGTGCGATGCAGGTGGGGATGCTCCTGGGGACGGTCTTCACCCGGGTGGTCGTGCTGGCGTTGCCGGTGTTCCTGGACGCCCTGGCTGCCCGGTGGTCGCGGATCACGGCGATCCCCGTCTCGTTCGCCGCCCTCGGGGTCGTGCTGATCGCCCTCGCCTGGCAGCCCTTCCAGCTCTACGTCGGCTGGTCCGGTGTCACCCGCACCCACGCTCCGAACGAGCTCGCCACGTTCACCACGACCCCCGCGCTGCACCCCGGGCGGATCTACCGGGTGCTGCCCGGCGCCGACCAGAAGTACGGGCTGTACGAGGTCGTGCGCCACGGTGCCGTGCTCGACAGCGAGTTCTTCCCCGAGAGCCTGCGCCGCAAAGGCTTCCCGAGCGACGAGCGCTACGCCCGCTTCCTCGCCAGGCGGCGGATCCAGTCCGTCGTCGTGACCCCTGGGTACGAACGCCACTTCCACTCGAACGAGCCCGAGCGACTGACGTCACTGGCGCGGTCGGGGGCGTGCCTGTCCGGGATCCGCGTGTCGGTAGGCATCGCCGGTCCGACGTGGCAGGAGTACGACGTCACTCCCTGCTGATGCTTCGCCTCGCAACCAGAGGTTGCCCGGCGAGTTGACGGAGCCGGCCTCCAGCCGGCACCGAAGAGTCGCAGCCGATCGGCCGGCCAAGCCGGTCCGATCGGCGGGCGGGGCTCCGGCCCAAGGGCCTCTGCCCCCCGCACCCCCGCCGCTCAGAGCTGGGACCAGAACGCGTTGAGGGTGGCGGCGCCGCGGGCGGGATCCTGGAGCATCCACCAGTGGCCGAGGCCGTCGAGCACGGCGACCTCGGCGCCGGAGCGCTCGGCGGTGCGCCGGGCCAGCGCCTCAGCGCCGGTGTAGTGATCCTCGGTGGCGATGATCACCAGCGCCGGGCGGCGCTCGGCGGCGGCCAGCTCGTCGCCCCACTCCGTCATCTTCGGCTGCGCCGCCGAGCGGTAGAGGGCGAGGATGCACCGCCCCATCTCCGGGCTCGCCGCTTCGGCGCACGCCCGCGCCGCCTCCTCGGTCATCCCGACGCCGACGAAGGCGGCCGTGCGCTCGGCCAGCGGAAGCGCCGCCATCGCCTCGACCGCGGCCTCCCCGTTGCCTGGCGTCTGCCACACCTGGGCCATGTCGTGCCACACGTACTCGGGGTCGGCGGCGCCGGCGATGTCGGTGACCCACGACCGGATCAGGTCCGGCCGCGTCGCCGCCACCCGCTGCACGTGGCCGCCGCCCCAGTCGTGGCCGACGAGGTCGATCGGCCCCTCGAGCCGCTCGAGCTCGCCGACCAGCCAGGCCAGGTACTCGTCGCTCGTCGCGCCGAAGCCCTCCGGCACCGGCGCGCCGAACCCTGGCGGCGACAGCGCCACGACGTCGTCGCGCCCGAGCTCTGCGAGCTCGGCCCGCAGCAGGTCCCAGATCGCGGTGGTCTCTGGATTGCCGTGGACGAGCACGATCATGAGCACATCTCCAAGAGTTGGTTGCGGTCAGGTCCGTAGGGCTCGGTGGGGCCGGCCGCCGCGGCGAAGTCGAGCACGCGCTCGAACACGCCCGGCCGGGAGAAGATCTCCGCCGGAGTCGCCAGGCAGTTCACGATCTCGGCGAGCCAGCGCAGCGCGTCCTCGTCCGTGCGCGTGGCCTGGTCGAGGGCGGCGGCCTTCGCACCTTCTGGCGTCGGCTCCAGCTCCCGTCCCTCGATCGCCGCCCGCATCTCGGCCATCCGCCCACGGTCGATCTCCCGTGTCGCGGCGTGCCACGGCGCGAGGTGCTCCTCGGTGGCGGCGTGGAACGCCAACGCCAGCTGCGCCGGGTCGTCGAGGTGGGCGCGCACGGCGTCGCGCATCACGGCGGTGTGCATCAGCCCGAACGTCATGCCCCGCCCGATCGACGGGTTCGTGCAGGCATGGGCGTCGGCGATCGTGAGCATGCCGGTGACGAGCGGGCGGCCGTCGACCACGAACCGGCGGGTGCGGTCGACGGCGCCGCTCAACGACGACAGCTCGCCGATCGGCTCGCCGTCGAGCCAGTGGGCGTGGTTCGGGCACGAGCGCCACACCTGCTGGAAGACGTCCCAGTCGCGGACGCGGCGCATCGGCGCGTCGTCGGACGCGGTGTAGATGGTCGCCGACCACGTGCCGTTGTCGGACGGGATCGTCAGCAAGGAGAACGACCCGCACGGCGTCAACCCGCCGGCACGGAACTCGGGGACCGAGCCGTCTGCGGACCGGAAGAACCGGCCGGCGTAGCTGAAGCCGACGTCCTCGGACTCCTCGACCGGCGCCTGCCCACCGATCGCCACCAGCCAGTTGCTCGTCGGCGATCGCCGCCCGGTGGCGTCGATCACGAGGTCGGCAGCGACCTCCTCCCCACCCTCGAGCCGCACGCCGACGACGTTGACGACGCCGTCGAGGACGGACGAACCCGGCACCAGCCCGGCGATCGCCACGCCACGACGGACGTCGACGCCCGGTTCCTCTCCGAGCACCTGCGCCAACGCCCACTCGATCGACGTGCGCCGCCCGGTGACCGTCTCGAAGCGGGCGTCGTCCTCGCGCAGCCGGGAGCCGGGGATCGACGGCAGTGTGTCGGTGACCTGGTTCAACACCAGCCCGCCGTTGTCCCGCAGTGTGTCGACGACGTCGGGGAGCGCGGCGTCGAGGACATGGTGGCCGCGGGCGAGCAGCACATGGGCGAAGCGGAACTGGCCGACGCCGCGCCGCGTCCAACCGGCCCACGCCTGCTCGACGTCGTCGGGCACCGGCCCCGGGTCCCGATCGAGCACCGTGACCTCATGGCCGTCCCGAGCCAGCATCAGCGCGGCCGCCGAGCCGCAGATGCCAGCGCCCGCCACCACGATCCTCGCCATCGTCCGCCCCTCTCGTCGGCTTGCAGGCTACTGCTGCGGCACCGGCACCGGATCCAGCCCGCTCAGCTCTCGAAGGAGCGGATCAGCACGGCGAGGTTCTTCGCCGCCTTGTCGGCGTCGGCCGGGCGACGGCGGTCGACGGACCGCTGGACCTGGGCGAGCACGGAGTCGAAGCCGTCCAACAGCTCGGGCCGGGCAGCCTCGATGCGCGGGCGCACGACCGCCCACTCGGCCTGGATCCGAACCAGCGCCGGGCGCTGACCCTGGCCCTTCACGAGCATCTCGCTCAGCGCGTCGACCTCGGTGGCGATCGTCGCGAGGAGATCCTTGGTCGACCCGGTCGCCACGAACACCGTGGTCGTCGTGCTGCGTTCGGCGGTGGTCGCGCTGGCGTCGTAGGTCACGCTGTTGCATGAGGTGAGCGCGGCGATGAGCACCAGGACGGGGCCGCCGGCCCGCCACCTCACGCCGTCACGCAGCAACCAGGATCCGGGCGCTGGCGAAGGCACCGACGCCGACGTGGTGGCCGTCGATCTCGACGGTGAGGGTGCCGTCGGGCGAGGCGGCCGTGATCACGCCCTCGTTGCCGGGGAGCAGGGCGCTGGCCTCGAGGTACTCGAGCAGGCCTGGCGTGAACTCGAGCTCCTCGGTGATGCGGGCGATCCGGAACCCCTCCCCGACATGCACCGCCGCCAGCGGGCGAGACTCGGGTTCCACGTAGGCCGACCCCGGGATCGGGTTGCCGTGGGGGCATGTCGTGGGGCTGCCGAGCAAGCGGTCCATCGCCTGCTCCACGGACTCGCTCATCACGTGCTCCCACTTCCCGGCCTCGTGGTGGGCCTCGGCCCAGGAGAGGTGGAGGATGTCGGTGAGGAAGCGCTCGGCGAGGCGGTGACGGCGGACGACCTTGGTGGCCAGCTGTTGGCCGGCGATGGTGAGACGGATGGCGTGGCCCGACTCGATGAGGCCGTCGGCTTCGAGCCGCCGCATCATCTCGCTGACCGCCGGTCGGCTGACGTTGAGCCGCTCGGCGATGCGCGCCTGGATGACGTCGACGTCATCCTCGGCCAGCTCGAAGATGCACTCGCAATATTCCTCGAACGCCGGGTGATGCTCACCGACGACGGCCATGCCGGCGATCCTAACGTGGGGGTGTGACGACGAGTTGGGCGCCCCGGGTGCCGCTCCGGGCTGTCGGCCGCCGGCCACGTGTGGTGGTCATCGGGGCCGGCTTCGGAGGCCTGGCGGTGGCCCGTGGCCTGCTCGGCGCGCCCGTCGACGTGACGCTCGTCGACGCCAACAACTTCCATACGTTCCAGCCGCTGCTGTACCAGGTGGCCACCGCTGGGCTCGACGCCGAGAACGTCGCGTATGCCATCCGTGGCAGCGTGCGAGGGAACCGGCGGCGCCCGACGAATGTGGCGGTGCGGATGGCGCGCGTCACCGCCGTCGACCTCGCCGGCCGGCGGGTCACGCTGAGCGGCGGCGACCCGCTCGACTTCGACGTGCTGGTCGTGGCGAGCGGGGCGGTGTCCTACGACTTCGGTGTGCCCGGCGTCACCGAGCACACCATTCCCCTCAAGCAGCTCGAGGACGCGCTGGCCCTGCGGGTGCACGTGCTGACTCGGTTCGAGGAGGCCGCCGCCGACCCCTCGATCGTCGCCAAGGGCGCCCTCGACATCGTCGTGTGCGGTGGCGGGCCGACGGGCGTCGAGGTTGCTGGCGCGATGCGTGAGCTGTACACGATGGTGCTGGCCAAGGACTTCCCGCAGCTGCCGGTGGGCGAGGCGCGCATCACGCTGGTCGAGATGGCCGACCGCCTGCTCACGCCGTTCGACCCGCGGTCGTCGGAGCGGGCACGGCGCACGCTCGTGCGGCGGGGCATCGAGATCCGCCTCGGCACGAGCGTGGCGAGCGTCGACCACGAGCTGGTCCACCTGACCGACGGCACCACGATCGCCGCCGGCACGATCGTGTGGGCCACAGGCGTGCGGGCGGAGGGTCTGGCGGCGACGCTCGGGACGCCGACGACGCGTGGCGGGCGGCTCGTCGTCGAGCCCGACCTCACGGTCCCCGGTCACCCCGAGGTGTTCGCGATTGGCGACATCGCCGCGTCACCAGGCAGCGACGGAACCCCGCTGCCGCAGGTCGCCCAGCCAGCGATCCAGGGTGGCAAGCACGTCGCCCGCCAGATTCGCCGGTCCCTGGCCGGCGAGCCGCCGGAGCCGTTCCGGTACCGCGACAAGGGTCAGATGGCCACGATCGGACGCCACGACGCGGTCACCGAACTGGCCAACGGGTGGCGGTTCAGCGGGCCGCTCGGGTGGGCGGCGTGGCTCGGTCTGCACCTCGTCTACCTGATGGGCTTCCGCAACCGGATCAAGGTGTTCGTCGACTGGGTCTGGAACTACCTCACCTACGACCGCGGCAGCCGGATCCTGCGCGAGGCCGACCGCGAGCTGGTCGAAGCCGAGCCCTGACCCCGCCGGAACTGTGAGCTGAAACGGCGGATCTCCGCCTCCACGACTCACAGTTCGCGACCGATCGGACGCCCACCCCTTAAACAGTGAGCTGTGCCGGCGGAGATCCGCCGTCTGAACTCACAGTTCGATCGGCGCTGGCGGCGGCCAGACTGGACGTCCCGTGCCCGCCGCCGCTGCTCCTCTTCGTGCCCGAGACGTCACCGTCACGCGCGGTCCGATGACCGTGCTCGACCGTGTCGACCTCGTTGTCGCGGCTGGGCAACGGATCGGCGTCGTCGGCCCCAACGGCGTCGGCAAGACGACGCTGCTCCAGGCACTCGCCGGGCTCGTCCCGATCGACCGGGGCAGGATCGAGCGCACCCCGCCGGCAGCCACGGTGGGCTACCTGCCCCAGGAGCCGTCGCGCTCGGACGAGACGGTGGCCGCGTTCCTCGCCCGCCGCACCGGTGTCACCGCGGCGACGGCCGAGCTGGAGGCGGCCACGGCTGAGATCCCGGCCGGCATCGCCCACGCCGCCGACCGCTACAGCACGGCCCTGGAACGGTGGCTCGGCCTCGGCGGCGCCGACCTCGAGGCGCGGGTCGGCCAGGTGTGGGCCGACCTCGGGCTCGAAGCACGCCTGCTCGACCAGCCGACGGCGTCGCTGTCGGGTGGGGAGGCGGCGCGCGCCGGGCTCGCCTCGCTGCTGCTCGCCCGCTTCGACGTCTTCCTCCTCGATGAGCCGACCAACGACCTCGACCTCGCCGGCCTCGAACGCCTGGAGCGCTGGATCGGTGAGCTCCCGGCCGCTGTCGTGCTCGTCAGCCACGACCGCACGTTCCTCGCCCGCACCGTCACCGACATTTTCGAGCTCGACCAGTTCACCCACCGCGGGACCCTGTACGGCGGGGGCTGGCAGGCATACCTTGACGAGCGGGCGGCGGTGCGGCGGGCGGCGTGGGAGCGCTTCGACGAGTACGACTCCAAGCGCAAGGCGCTCGCCGGTCGGGCCCAGCGCGAGCGGGAGTGGGCGGCGCAGGGGTTGTCCAAGGTGCGCACGTCCGACGAGCCGGACAAGAACATCCGGGCGTTCAAGATCAACCAGACCGAGCAGCTCGCCGGCCGGGCGGCGCGGACCGAGCGGGCGATGCAGCGTCTGGAGGTCGTGGACAAGCCCCGTGAGCCGTGGCAGCTGCGCCTGCGCGTCGCCTCACCAGGTCGCAGCGGCGACGTCGTCGCCCGCTTCGACGGCGTGGTCGTTTCGCGGCGGCCGTTCACGCTCGGACCGATCGACCTCCTCGTCGGGGCCGGGGAGCGGATCGCCCTGGTCGGCGCCAACGGATCGGGCAAGACGACCCTGCTCGACGCGATGCTCGGGCGAGTCGCGCTCGCCGCCGGGCGGGCGACGGTCGGACCGAGCGTCGTCGTCGGCGAAGTCGAGCAGGCCCGTGACCGGCTGGCGGGTCCGACGTCATTGCTGCGGGCGATCCAGGGCGCCACCGGGATGGACGCCGCCGACGTGCGCACGCTGCTCGCCAAGTTCGGCCTCGTCGCCGACCACGTCACCCGCCCGGCCTCGACGCTGTCGCCCGGCGAGCGAACCCGCGCCTCGCTAGCCCTGTTGATGGCCAACGGCGCCAACGTGCTCGTGCTCGACGAGCCCACCAACCATCTCGACCTGCCGGCGATCGACCAGCTGGAGTCGGCGCTCGACGGGTTCGACGGCACGATCATCCTCGTCACCCACGACCGCTCGCTGCTCGCGCATGTGCGCCTGACCCGCCGGATCGAGCTCGCCGGCGGGCGCGTGATCAGCGACGTCGCGACGTAGCACGGCTCCTGTTCTGGGTGAGCAATCAGGCGCTACGTCCGCATGATCGCTCACCCAGAGCCATCGTCCGCCGCAACGTCGAGCGGGCT
The DNA here is from genome assembly GCA_963841465.1 of uncultured Acidimicrobiia bacterium. Taxonomy (GTDB): domain Bacteria; phylum Actinomycetota; class Acidimicrobiia; order Acidimicrobiales; family Ilumatobacteraceae; genus JALZMG01. The sequence goes on from CAWJCQ010000005.1 coordinate 324,772, forward strand.
CCGTCAGCCGGCGTACCGTCGAGCGATGGCCACGCTCGACTGGTACGGGTGCGCGACGTTCCGGCTGCGCGCCGGCGGCACGACGATCTTCCTCGACGCGTACATCGACCGAGCCGCCGACGCGCCGGGCACCGGGCTGACCGCCGACGACATCGACGAATGCGACTGGGTCGTCATCGGCCACGCCCACTTCGACCACCTGTGGGGTGCCGAGCGGATCGTCGCCCGCACCGGCGCCACGCTGATCGGCAGCTACGAGACGGTGCGCGTGATGGAGTCCGCCGGCGTGCCGGCGGAGCGGATGATCTGCGTCGCCGGCGGCGAGCGGGTGCGGCTCACCGACGACATCGCCGTCTCGGTGCTGCCGAGCCAGCACAGCTGTGTCTGGTCGCACACCAAGATGACCCAGAGCGGCGAGGTCTGCCTCGGCGACCTCGGCGTCACCTGGCAGGAGCAGCAGGAGCGGATGCGCCAGCTGCAGGGTTACCTCGGGACCGCGCTCTCGGCCGACGGGATCGCCCACGTGCGGGCCTCGGTCGCAGGGCACAGCCCACGTGGTGACGGCGGGGCGCTGGTGTTCGTGTTCGAGACGCCGGAGGGCTCGCTGCTGTTCCAGGACACGTCGGGCCACTGGTCGGGCATCCTCGACGGCCGCCGGCCCGACGTGGCGATCCTTGCCGCGGCCGGCCGCGGCAACATCGACGGCGAGCCGATCCAAGGCTCATTGGCCGACTTCGTCGCTCGCCAGGTCGGGCTGCTCCGGCCCCGCCGACTGCTGTTCAGCCACCACGACGACTGGCTGCCCGGCTTCTCGGTGCCGACGGAGATAACACCGCTGCGCGACGCGGTCGCAGCGGCATCGCCGGAGACCGAGCTGCTCGAGCCCGGCTACCTCGCCGGGACCGATCTGTTCGCCGGTCGCTGACGCCGTCAGTCACGGCGATGATGAGCGCAATGGCCACGCCCATCAAGATCATCACGTCGACCACCCGCCCGGGTCGCAACGCCGACATGGTGCTGCCGTGGCTCACCGATCGCTTCGCCACCGACGACCGCTTCGACGTCGAGGTGCTCGACCTGCGCGAGTGGCGGCTGCCGCTGTTCCAAGAGACACGCGAGACGCTCGGCGACCCGCGTGACCCGACCTACTCGGCCCCGATCGTGCGGGCGTGGAACCGCAAGCTCGCCGAGGGCCACGGCTTCGTGTTCCTGACGGCCGAGTACAACCACTCGGTGCCCTGCGAGCTGAAGAACGCCCTCGACAACGTCTTCGTCAGCTTCGCCTTCCGCAACAAGCCGTCGGCATTCGTCGGCTACAGCGGCGGGCCGATCGGCGCCGCTCGCGCCGTCGAGCACCTCGCCCACATCGTCATCGAGGGCGAGGGCGTGCCGCTGCGCAACACGGTGCTCATCGGTCGCGTGGCCGAGGCGTTCGGACCCGACGGCGAGCCGGTGAACCCGCGCACCGAGGCGGCGCTGCGGGTGATGCGTGACGACCTGGCGTGGTGGACGGCGGCGCTCGACCGCGCCCGTGCCGAGGGTGAGCTGCTCCCGGGCAACGCCCGCTTCGTGCGCGAGCTGCACGCGCTGACGTCGTGAGCCGTATCGCTCGGGCTCGGCTCGCAGCAAGCTGCTCGCCTCACCTCCCGAGCTCGCCGCCGCCCCTTCGCAGCGGCGCTCGCCCACCTCCCAGGAGCAGGCAAGATGGCGGCGATGAGGATCGTCGACACGCTGCGTTCGGTCATGCACTTCCGCCGGATCGAGCTCGACCCGGTGGCTCGACGTCTGGCGACCGCGGCCTCCGTCGCCGACCTGCGGGCGATCGCCAGGCGACGCCTGCCGCGCGGGGTGTTCGACTACATCGACGGCGGCGCCGAGGACGAGCGCTCGCTGCGCAACAACAGCGACGCCTTCGCCCGCATCGAGTTCCGCCCGCGAGTGCTGCGCGTGGTCGCATCGATCGACACGTCGACGACACTGCTCGGCAAGCCGCTGCCGTTCCCGCTCGCCCTCGCCCCGACCGGCTTCACTCGCGTCGCCGACCCACAAGGGGAGCTCGCCGTCGCCCGCGCCGCCGACCGCGCCGGGCTGCCGTACACGCTCTCGACGCTCTCGACGCGCTCGATCGAGCAGGTCGCGGCGGTCGACCCTGGCCGCAAGTGGTTCCAGGTGTACGCGTGGCGCGACCGTGGTCTGGTCAAGGACATGGTCGAGCGGTGCCGGGCGAGCGGATACGAGGCGCTGATGCTCACCGTCGACACCGCCGTGCTCGGCCGTCGCGAGCGCGACGTGCGGCGCGGCTTCGCGATGCCACCCAAGCTCGGGATCGGCACGCTCATCGACGGCGCCGTGCACCCGGGCTGGACGCTGGCGTTCGTGCGGTCAGAGCCGATCGTGTTCGCCAACGTGGCGACCTCCGCCGGCGCCACTGGGGATACGCCGGCAGATGGCCGGGACCCGGTGAGCCTCTCCGGCTACGTGAACGCCCAGTTCGACGCCAACCTCTCGTGGGACGACGTCGACTGGTTCCGCTCGATGTGGGACGGGCCGATCATCGTCAAGGGGATCCAGTGCGTCGCCGACGCGGTACTCGCTGCCGACCGAGGCGTCGACGCCGTCGCCCTCTCCAACCACGGCGGACGCCAGCTCGACTCGGCGCCGGCACCGATTGAGCTGGTCGCCCCGGTGGTCGATGCGGTCGGCGACCGCACCGAGGTGATCTGCGACGGCGGGGTGCGGCGGGGCAGCGACATCGTCAAGGCCGTCGCCCTCGGCGCCAAGGCGTGCCTGGCCGGGCGGGCCTACCTGTACGGCCTCGGCGCGGCCGGCGAGCGCGGCGTCGATCACGTGCTGGCGATGCTGCACGCCGACGTCCGCCGGACGATGGCGCTGTGCGGCGCGGCCTCGATCGCCGACCTCACGCCCGAGTTGGTGACGACCGTCAGCCGGTGACGGCGACGATCTGCTGGGCGTAGAAGTTGCGCCCGTCGGGCGGCAGGTGGATGCCGTCGTCGTAGAAGCAGTGGCCCGGGCACGATGCGGCGAGGTTGGCCCAGTCGACGACCTTGACGTTGGGATACGTCGCCGGGAGTGCCCGGATCTTGTCGTTGTCGCCGGGGACCCAACTGCGATCAGCCTTGATCGTGAGCACGGCGACGGTCGGCACGCCGCTCAACTCGTTCATCATGTGCGTCAACTGGCCGGTGCTGATCGGCCCGTTGGCGCCAAGGGCGACGACGACCACCGAGCCGAGGCGCCCGGCGGCGTGCAGGTCGATGACCCGCTGCAGCCCGTTGACGAACGCCCGTGACTCGATCGCGTCGACGCAGAAGCCGGCGGCGTTGAGCTGGACGGCGGCGCCGAGCATCACCGAGTCGCCGAGGGCGTACTTGGCGATCGGTGTCGCCGCGCACGGGTCGCCTGCCGGGGGCGGCGGTGGCGGCGCGACGGTCGTCGCTGCGGCGGTCGGCGCGGCGGTGGGAGCCGGTGTCGGTGGTGCTGCGGCCACGGTCGTCGGCGCCGCCGTGGGTGCGGGCGTGGCCGGGACCGTCGTCGGGGCGACGCTCGGTGCGACCGTCGTCGGGGCGGCGGTCGGCGTGGCGGCGGCGACCGAGGTCGTCGTGGCGAACGGGTCGCCGACGCCCTGGCGACCCTCGGCGATCGACTCCTCGATCGCGTTCGGCTTCAGCTCGGCGGTCGCCAGGCTGGCACCGGCCACCGCGGTGAGGGTGAGCACGGCGGCGCCGGCGGTGACCAAGGTCCGGCGCGTCGTCGGCGAGCCGCCGCTGTCGCGCAGCCGGCGCCACGCCTGACGCAGCGCGCCCTTGCGGATCGGGGTCTCGATGAACCGGTACGACAGCTCGGCGACGACCGCCGCCGCGGCAAGCGCGCCGATGAGCTGTGGCACCGTCAGCACGTTGCCCGAGATTCGGCGGATCCCCTGGTAGATCGCCCAGTGGTACAGGTACAGCCCGTAGCTGCGCAGCCCGATCCACACGAACACCGGGTTCCCGAGCAGCGGTCCCATCGCCGCCTGGCGGTGGGTGACGGCGGCGATCACCGCCAGCGTCGCCACGTCGGTGAGAAGGAAGCCGCCGCGGAACAGCCACGCATCGGCGCCCTCGGTGGTGACGATGTGCAGCGTCCAGCACAGCGCGGCGAGCCCGGCCAGCCCGAGCATGGCGACGCCGTCGAGCAGCGGACCGCGGTCGCGCATCGGCCCGCGCACCACCGCCGCCGGTCGCCACACCATCGCGAAGGCGGCGCCGAGCAACAGGCCCGTGGCCCGCGTCGGCGTCGACAGGTACAGCGTGTCGACCTTGCTGATGCAGCGACCACCCACGTGCCAGTACGCGTCTGGCGTCGTGGTGCAGGTGCCGATCAGGCCGGGGTGGTGCAGCGCCGCCGTCACGCCGGTGATGGCGACGGCGGCCACGACCAACCCCCAGCTGACGTCGGGCAGGCGGCGCCGGCCGACGCGCAGGAGCAGGATCATCGCCAGTGGCCAGAGCAGGTAGAACTGCTCCTCCACGGCCAACGACCACAGGTGGCGCAGCGGGGCGAAGTCGCCCGCCGCGGTGTACCCCTGGCCGACCCAGATCTGGTACCAGTTCGACACGTAGGCCAGCGCCGCCACCACGTCGCCGCGCAGCTGGCCGAGGGCGTCGCGGCGGAACAGGGCGGTGTAGATCGTGATCCCGATCAGCAGGGTGAACAGCGCCGGCAGCAGCCGCCGGGCCCGGCGCAGGTAGAACCCCTTGAGGCTGAGGGTGCCGGTGCGCTCGTGCTCGCCGATCAGCAGCAGCGTGATCAGGTAGCCGGAGATGACGAAGAACACCTCGACACCCAAGAACCCGCCCGGCAGCCACGACGAGTTGGCGTGGTAGATCATCACCGCCACGACAGCCAGCGCCCGCATCCCGTCTAACCCGGGGAGGTACGGCACCTCGCTCACGGAGCGGGAGGCGGTGGGCGCGGGGGAGGTCGTCGTGATCATGCGGTCGCGGCCCCGTCCACGAGGCCAGCCGAGCCTATCCATGGGCTCCGCCGCCCGTCTGTCATGATGGCGGCCGGACGGCGGACGATCCGGCGACGATCGCCGCCTGGACCTCGAAGCTGGCGGGCCTCGGCTCGGTCGTCACGTGCTCCTCTGCTCCTGCCCACCGGTGCACCGACCGGTAGCGTTCGACTGCCATGGCCCTGCCCCGAGCATTCGCCGTGCCGGCCGCGCTCGTGCTGCTGCTGACCATCGTCGGGGCGTGGATCGACGGGTCCCGGTCCTCGTCGGCAGGGCCGGCCGTGGCGACGACCTCGGCGGTGGCGGTGCCCGTGCCCTCGACCACCACCACCACCACCACCACCACCGCCACTACCACCGCGCCGTCGGGCCCACAGACGTCGTGCACGTCGGTGGTGCACATCGGGGACTCGACGTCGGTCGGGCTGATGGCGCCGAACTACCTTCACGACCCAGCCGAGCGGATCGACGCCCAGTACGCCCGGGTCGGGGTGACCGACTTCCGCAACGAGATCGCCGGCGCCCGCTCGATCATCGAGCGGTACAGGGAGCAGCGCAACGCCACCGAAGTCGCCGAGCGACAGCGGGCGAAGGGGTTCCACGGGTGCTGGGTGGTGGCGCTGGGAACCACCGACGCCGCCAACATGGCCGCCGGGGCGACCCTGACCGCCGACCAGCGCATCGACCGCCTGATGAGCGTGATCGGGAGCGACCCGGTGCTGTGGGTCAACGTCAAGACCCTGGTCGACGAGGGGGCGTGGGCGGAGTCGCACATGGTGGCGTGGGACCGGGCGCTGCAAGCGGCGGCCGCCCGCTCCTCGAACCTCGAGGTCTACGACTGGGCCGCCGTCGTCCAGGACGAGTGGTTCCAGCCCGACCGCATCCACTACACCTCCGCCGGCTACGCCCAGCGGGCCCGGCTGATCGCCGACGCCCTCGCCGCGATCTACCCAGAGCGGCCATGACCCACTGCGACAGGGACTCAGCGCGTACGGCACGTCGGTGCTATGCGAGCCACTGACTTGAGGTCATCCTGAGCCTGACACCCACTGGGTCCTGGCCGCTCTGGGTAGATGGTGACACCCCTTCGTTAGCCTCATCACCATCGCCGATCACGAGGTACTCGGATCCTTCTCGCCCGCCGTGCGGGCCTGGTTCGCTGCGTCGTTCCCCGAGCCGACCGGGGCGCAGGTGCACGGGTGGCCGCCGATCACGGCGGGCCAGCACACCCTCATTTGTGCGCCGACGGGGAGCGGCAAGACACTCGCCGCGTTCCTCGCGGCCATCGATTCGCTCGTCACGAGCCCACCGCCCGAGGACCGCGCTCGGCGGACCCGTGTCCTGTACATCTCGCCCCTCCGGGCCCTCGCCTTCGATGTCGAGAAGAACCTGCGCGCCCCCCTGGCCGGCATCGCCCTCGCCGCCGAGCGCCTCGGCGAGGTCGTCGTCCAGCCGGCGGTGGCGATGCGTACCGGCGACACGGTCAGCCGCGACCGCCAGCGCCTCGTCCGGCACCCGCCGGACCTGTTGATCACCACGCCCGAGAGCCTCTACCTCATGCTGACGAGCTCGGCCGCCGAGACGCTGGCCGGCGTCGAGACCGTCATCGTCGACGAGATCCACGCCCTCGCCCCGACCAAGCGCGGGGCCCACCTCGCCCTGTCCCTCGAGCGGCTCGAGGAGATCACGGCCTCATCACCGCAGCGCATCGGACTGTCGGCCACCCAGCGGCCGCTCGAGGAGGTGGCGCGCTTCCTCGGCGGGTGGTCGGCACCCGGTGCGCCGCGCCCGGTCACCATCGTCGACGCCGGTATGCGCAAGCCGCTCGAGGTCGAGGTCGTGATCCCAGTCGAGGACATGGCCGACCTCGGCCGGGAGCAGGTCGAGCCGGTCGCCCTGACCGGCCCGGCTGGCGTCTCACCGGCGCTCTCACCGCGGCGCACCAGCATCTGGCCGAGCATCTACCCGCGGATCCTCGACCAGGTCCTCGAGCACCGCTCCACGATCATCTTCTGCAACGCCCGACGGCAGGCCGAGCGGCTCGCCGCCAAGCTCAACGAGCTGGCCGAGGAGCGCGGCATCGGCGTCGACCCGGACACGGGCCGGCTCCGTGAGGAGCTGGTCCGCGCCCACCACGGGTCGCTCGCCCGCGAACAGCGCATCGTCGTCGAGGACGACCTCAAACGTGGCGATCTGCGGGCGATCGTCGCCACCAGCAGCCTCGAGCTGGGCATCGACATGGGCGCGGTCGACCTGGTGATCCAGGTCGAGTCACCGGGGGCGGTGAGCCGAGGTCTGCAGCGGATCGGCCGCGCCGGGCACTCGGTGGGCGAGCCGAGCAAGGGCTCGATCTACCCGAAGCACCGCGGCGACCTGCTGGAGGCCGCGGTGGTCACCCGGCGGATGCTCGACGGCCAGATCGAGTCGACCCGCTACCTGCGCAACCCGCTCGACGTGCTGGCCCAGCAGGTGGTCGCCCACGTGTCGGCGCGGGGCGAGACGCCGGTCGTCGATGTGGCGGCGCTGGTCCGGCGCAGCGCCAACTTCGCCGAGCTCTCCGACGAGCAGCTCGCCAACACCCTCGACCTGCTCGCCGGGCGCTACCCGAGCGCGGAGTTCTCCGAGCTGCGGCCGCGAGTCGTGTGGAACCGGGTCACCGACACCCTGCGGGCGCGCGACGGCTCGAAGCGGCTCGCCGTCACGTCCGGCGGCACGATCCCCGACCGCGGGCTGTTCGGCGTGTTCCTGCCCGACGGCACGCGGGTCGGCGAGCTCGACGAGGAGATGGTGTACGAGAGCCGCCCCGGGGAGACCTTCGTGCTCGGTGCCTCGACATGGCGGATCGAGGACATCACGTTCCAGAACGTCACCGTCACGCCGGCGCCGGGCGAGCCGGGGAAGATGCCGTTCTGGCACGGCGACCGGCCGGGCCGGCCACTGGAGCTGGGGCGGGCGGTCGGTGCGTTCGTGCGCGAGCTGCGCGAGCTGTCGCCGGTCAAGGCCACGGCGCGCCTGCGCGACGACTACGCGCTCGACGAGCTGGCGGCGGCCAACCTCCGCCAGTACATCGACGAGCAGGCGGAGGCCACCGGCGTCGTGCCCGACGACCGGACGATCGTCGTCGAGCGCTTCCGCGACGAGATCGGCGACTGGCGGGTGTGCGTGCTGAGCCCGTTCGGCACGCCGGTCCACGCACCGTGGGCGATGGCCATCGAGCGCCGTCTCACCGAGCGCCATGACCTGCCGGTCGAGTCGATGTGGGGCGACGACGGCATCGTGCTGCGTCTGCCGGAGGCGGCCGACGAGCTGCCGTTGGATGCGGTGCTGATCGATCCCGAGGAGATCGAGGAGCTGGTGGTCTCGACGCTGCCCCAGACCGCCCTGTTCTCGTCCCGCTTCCGGGAGTGCGCCGGTCGGGCGCTCCTGCTGCCGCGGCGCCGGCCGGACCAACGCACGCCGCTGTGGCAACAACGCCAGCGGGCGGCCGACCTGCTCGCCGTGGCCGCCAAGTACCCGACATTCCCGATCCTGCTGGAGGCGTCGCGCGAGTGCCTCCAGGACGTGTTCGACGTCCCGGCGCTGAAGGACGTGCTCGGCCAGCTGCGCAGCCGGGCGGTGCGAGTGGTCACCGTCGATACGGCCAAGCCGAGCCCGATGGCCCAGAGCCTGCTGTTCAACTGGATCGCCGCGTACATGTACGAGGGTGACGCGCCGCTGGCCGAGCGGCGAGCGGCCGCGCTGGCCCTCGACCGCGACCTGTTGCGTGACCTGCTCGGCGCCGAGGAGTTGCGCGAGCTGCTCGACCCCGGCGTGCTGGCCGACGTCGAGCTCGACCTGCAGCGGCTCTCCGACGGGCGTCGAGCCCGTACTGCCGACGAGCTGCACGACGTGATGCGGCGAGTCGGCGACCTCGCGCTCACGGAGCTCGACCTGCGCTGCGAGGAGCAGGGCCGGAGCCGGGACTGGCTGGCCGCGCTCGTGACCGAGAAGCGGGCGATCGAGATCGTCGTGGCCGGCGCCACGCGGTACGCCGCGGCGGAGGACGCGGCGCGCTACCGCGATGCCCTCGGATGCGCTTTGCCGCTGGGCCTTCCCGCGGCGTTCACTGATCCGCTGCCACGGCCGCTGGAGGACCTCGTCGGACGTTACGCGCGAAGCCACGGTCCTTTCACCGAGCGGGAGGTCGCCGACCGCTTCGGCGCGCCGGAGTCACGCGTGCTGGGCGCGCTTGCGGCGCTCGAGGACGACGGCCGCGTCGTGCGCGGCGAGTTCCGTCCCGAGGGCGTGCGGCGGGAGTGGTGTGACAGCGAGGTGCTGCGCCAGCTGCGCCGGCGCTCGCTGGCCACGCTGCGCCGGGAGGTCGAGCCGGTCGCGCCCGAGGCCCTGGCCCGGTTCCTGCCGGCGTGGCACGGGATCCCACCCCAGCGCCCGGGGGTCGACGCCGTCGTCGAGGCGCTCGGGCTGCTGGCCGGTGCGCCGGTCGTCGCTTCGACGCTGGACGCCGATGTGCTGGCGTCCCGCGTCGAGGGCTTCCGCCCCGGCCTGCTCGACGAGCTCTGCACGTCGGGCGAGGTGGTGTGGGTGGGCGCCGGGGCGATCGGGTCGAGCGACGGCCGTGTTCGGTTGGCCTTCGCCGACCAGCTGCCGTTACTCGCGCCGGGCTGGGAGGTCCTGCCCCGACCTGAGGGGATCGTGCACGACGCTCTCCGGGCGGTGCTGGCCGGGCGGGGGGCGAGCTTCTGGAACCAGCTCAAGGCCGCCGCGCCGGGTACCGCGGACGACGAGGTGCTCGCCGCGCTGTGGGATCTGGTGTGGGCCGGTGAGATCACCAACGATTCGCTGGCCCCGCTGCGCGCCGCCACTGTGTCGGGCGTGGGCCGATCGCCGCGGCGCCCGAACCCGATCGGTCGCCGCCGCCCGGCGCGCCTCAACCGGATTGGGCCGCCCGCTGGGGCCGGACGCTGGAGCCTGGTCGCGCCGCTGCTCGAACCGGCGCCGACGACGACGGAGGCGGCTCATGCGATGGCGCTCCAGCTCGTCGAGCGCCATGGGGTCGTCACACGAGAGGCCGTGCTCGCCGAGGGTGTGGTCGGCGGATATGCGTCGGTCTACGGCGTGCTCAAGGTGCTCGAGGAGCGCGGCCAGGTCCGCCGCGGGTACTTCGTCAGCGGGCTCGGCGCCGCCCAGTTCGCCCTGCCCGGCGCGGTCGACCGCCTGCGGATGGCGCGCGATCGCGCCGCCGACATGTTCGGCGGCGACGGTGCGACGGCAGCACCGGTCGTCCTCGCCGCCACCGATCCGGCCCAGCCGTACGGCGCCACGCTGGCCTGGCCGGACTCGCCGGGTCGCCCGGCACGGACGGCGGCGGCGGTGGTCGTATTGCGCGACGGCGCCCCGATCGTCTGGTACGACCGTCGCTCGCACCATCTCGTGACGTTCCCGCACACCCTCGAGGATCGATCGTGGGCCCAGGCGCTCGCCGACCTCGTACGCGCCGGCCGGCTGCGCCGGGTCGAGCTGCGCAAGATCGACGGCGAGGCGTTGGCAGCGTCACCGATGAGCGCCGAGATCACCGCCGCCGCCAAGTCCGCCGGCTACACCGACGGCTACCGCGGCCTCCAGTTCACGAGCCGGCGCTGACGGAATCCGCGAATTGTTCGCGCAGATGATCACCGGAGTGGTCGTTTCCGCGAACAGTTGACGGAATCGGCGCTCAACGGTGGACGCTGCGCAGGCCGGCCCAGGCGAGGTCGCTGATCTGGCGGGCGATCACGTCGGGGTCGAAGTCCTCGCCGCGCTCGACCAGGCGCCGGCTGGCTCCCTCGGCGAGCCCGACAAGGCCGTGGGCGAGGGTGAGGCGGTGCTCGTCGTCGATGTCGGCGGCGATCAGCGGGGCGATCGCCCGGACCATCCCGTTGGTCACCCGGCGCAGCGCACGGCTGAAGTCGCGGTCGCGTCCGGACGCCGTGTCGTACAGCAGTGTGAACGCGTCGTGGTCGTCGGCGACCCAGCGGAAGTAGGCGCGGAACCCGTTCTCGGTCTGCGTTCGACCGTCCGTGGCGTCGGCGGTCCCGGCCGTGATCGCGCCGAGCATGCGTGCGCCGACGGCGTCGAGCACGGCCAGGAACAGCTCACGCTTGGACTCGAAGTGCTGATAGAGCACCGGCTTGGTGACGCCGGCGGCCTCGGCGACGTCGTTCATCGACGTGTCGTGGTAGCCGCTGCGGGCGAAGACCTGGAGGGCGACATCGAGCAGCTGCTCACGACGGGCGGGGGCGGACAGGCGCGACGTCATGGTTACCCAATGGTAACCGTGGGAGGCGAGCGAGCCCGCGAGCGAGCCAACTGCTCGGTCAGATCCCGCGCTCGCGGTCCTCGCGCTCGGCGGCCTTGACGGCATAACCGAGCACGATCGACGGGGCGAGCAGCACGAACGCTGCCACGAGGGTGCCGACGACGAGACCGGCCATCACCCCGCTGAAGCCGAGGGCGAGGGCGAGGAAGAAGAGGGCGACGGCGGCGGCGAGGAACAGATAGCCGATCCGGTTGGCGACCAACGTCCAACGGGCGACCTGGGCCCGCCGTCGGCGGATTGGATCGTCGTCGGCCATAGTGTCGCCGCATGGTAGGGGTGGCCTGGGACGGGGAGGCGGCGAGCAGCGGGATCCTCGTCGTCACCCTCGACCGGCCGGCGCGGCGCAACGCCGTCGATCACGAGACGCTGCTCGGCTTGCTCGACGCCCAGCGCGAGGCGGCCGCGGCGAGGGTGGTCGTGCTCACCGGCGCGTCGCCGGCGTTCAGCGCCGGCGCCGATCTCACCGGCGTGGAGGAGGGCGAGTTCGCCACAGTCCTGCACCGGGTGTTGCGCGGCTTCACCAGCATGCCGGTGCCGGTGATCGCCGCCGTCGACGGCCCGGCCCTCGGCGCCGGAACCCAGCTGGCGATCTCGTGTGACCTGCGCGTCGCCACGCCGAGGAGCATGTTCGGGATCCCGGCCGCCCGCCTCGGGATCGTGATCGACCACTGGACGGTGGAACGGATGGCGCGCGAGCTGGGCTGGCCGATCGCCCGGGCGATGCTCGTGGCCGCCGAGCAGTACGACGCCTCCGCCCTGCACGCCGCCGGCGCGGTGCACCGCCTCGGCGGCCTCGACGACGCGCTGGCGTGGGCCCGCGAGCTGGCCGAGCTGGCCCCGCTGGCGATCGCCGGGCACAAGCTCGCCCTCGAGCGCTCGGCCCCGCCACCCGCCGTGGACGACCTCGTCGACGCCGCCCGCCGTGCCGCATGGACCAGTGCCGACGCAACGGAGGGCCGGCAGGCGTTCCTCGAGAAGCGTCCCGCTCGCTTCACCGGCAGCTGACCATTGCGCTGCTGGCCACAGGGCACGGGAGTTCCCGGATGCGCATCGACGGGCGACGGCGGCACACTCGCAGGATGAGACAGCGAGCGTCACGGTCTTGGCGAGCGGTTCGCCGCCCACGCCACGACGTCGGCGCGGAGTCGGAGCAGACGGCGGGGCCTCTCGACGACGGGTTCGGCAACGTCGGTGCGTCGCCGGTCGCGTCGAGTAGATCGTCGGCGCCAACGACGGCCGCCGGCGTCACGCCCGCTTCGAGCTGAGGCGGAGAGCGCCGCCCGACGCTCCCACACCTCCGTCATGGACATTGCGGTCCACGGCTGGCTGCGCCGGTGCGATCCGCCTCCAGTTCGCGCCGACATCCCGTTTCTACGGGCGAGTGGCGAGAGTGGATTCCGCGGTCCTGAGGGAATTCGTCGAATTGCCCCGTTCGGGTGACGGCCGATGCGGTGACCCTTCGGCGATTTGCTACAGCGCTGCTGGCAGCAGCCGGTTGACGTTCTGGAAGAAGAAGTACAGGGCGATCAGGAACGGCACGATCCCGGCGAGCGCGCCGACCCAGTTGCGGCGCACGCGGCGGCTCAGCAGCCAGGCGCCGATCGACACCCCGGTGAGCACGACGCCCCACAGGGCGACTTGGGCGAAGGCGGCGTCGTCGCTGAACCAGCCGTGGGCGAAGGCGTCGGCCGAGCCGCTGCTGGCGCCCCCGGCGACGACTGCGGGCGGCACCGTCGTGGTCGTCGTGCTCACCTCCGTGCTGGTCGGCGTCGTCGTCGCGACGACCGGGTTGTCGGTGGTCGCCACGGTGGTTGGCGCCGGGACGGCCGATGTCGTCGTCGGCTCGCTCAGGATCGGCGGCTGGGGTGGAGCCGACGCGTCCGGGTCGAGGTCGGCGAACACGATCAGCCGCTTCGACGCGGTGTAGCGGGGCGTGCATGTCGTGAGCGTCAGCCGTGCGACGGTGGGATCGGTCGTCGCGACGACGTCGGACTGCGACGGGCTGACGACCTCGCTGCCGGTGGCTCGGTACACGAAGCGGCCCTGGATCGTGGTGACGATGATCTCCTCACCGGGCTTGACCTCGTCGAGTCGGTAGAACGGCTGCCCGTAGGTCGTGCGGTGCCCGGCGATCGCGCTGTTGCCCAGCTGGCCGGGCCACGGCGTGTCGGGGTAGTGGCCAGGCCCGTGCTTGAGGTCGCCGGGCTCCACGCCCTGGACGACGTAGGTCTTGACGTCGATGCTCGGGATCTGGAGTAGGGCGAGCGCGTCGCCCGGTGCGACCGGCACCACGGTCGTCGCGGTCGTCACGGTTGCCGCGGTCGCCGTCGCGGTCGGCGCGGCAATCGTCGTTGCGACGCCCGGGGTGCCCGTCGCGAAGGTGGTCGTCGATGTCGTCGTGGTGGTGGTGGTGGTCGCCGCCAACAGCTCGGCGAACTGGTCGGCGAGATCGTCCTGCGACTGGTGGTACTCGATCGCTGTGCCCCACAGCTGGTAGGCGACGAAGCCGAACATCAACACGCCGACGGCGATGAGCACCTTGCCGATCTCGCCGACGACCCAGCGCCAGTCCCGCGGTGGCGGCGGGCGGTCCCAGCGGGAGGGTGGCACGGGCCGGAACGGTACCGGTGGGCCTTACGCTCCGGGCGTGATCGAACCGGTCGTGGAGCTGTCGGGTGCGGTCGCCGTGCTCGGCGGCTTCCCGGCGCTTGCCGGTGCGTCGATCACGGTGCGTCGGGGCGAGATCGTCCTGCTCCGAGGCCCCAACGGTGCCGGCAAGACGACGCTGCTGCGGGTGTGCGCTGGCCTGCTGCCGCTCGTCCGCGGCACCGGGACGGTCCTCGGCTGCGACCTCGCCGCCCAGCGCGACGAGGTCCGCCATCGCGTCGGCCTGCTCGGCCACCGCAACGGCCTGTACCTCGACCTGACGGCGAGCGAGAACGTGCGCTTCTGGGGGGCGACGGTGGGGGCGACCGACGACGAGATCGCCGCGGCGATGGAACGTCTCGGGCTGACGGGCCGGCTGACCATGCTCCCGGTGCGACGGCTGTCGGCGGGCCAGCAGCGGCGCACCGCACTCGCCTGCTTGGTGGCCCGCCGGGCCCAGCTGTGGCTGCTCGACGAGCCCCACGCCGGCCTCGACGCCGACGCTCGTGACGAGCTCGACGCCACGCTGCGCGAGGCGGCGACGGCCGGCGCAACGGTGATCGTCGCCAGCCACGAGCTGGAGCGGGCCGGTGCGCTGGCCACCCGCTGCGTGGCGGTCGTCGCCGGCCAGGTGATGGAGCGGACGTGAGCGACCCGGCGCCGTCCCCTCATCTGGGCGGGAATCGTCCCGATCGGCCAAGTGGGCGGGATTCGTCCCGGAAACCGGGACAGATCCCGCCCAGATCGTCGTCCGTCGCCCGCACGGCGTGGCTCGTCGCCCGCAAGGACCTGCGCGTCGAGTGGCGGAGCAAGGTCGCGCTCAACCAGATCCTGCCGTTTGCCGCGATCGTGCTCGTGCTGTTCGCCTTCGCCCTCGACCGGCTTCCGGCGGCGCCGGGGGAGCGGGACACCCTCCTCACCCTGGTGGCGCCCGGCCTCGCCGCCCTCGCCACGCTGTTCGGCCTGCTGCTGCTCGTGCAGCGGACGTTCGCCGTCGAGTCCGAGGACGGCGCTCTCGACGCCCTGCGCGCCGCCGGTGTCGACCCGGCGGCGCTGTTCTGGGGCAAGACGATTGCCCTGTTCGTCCAGCTGGCGATCCTCGCGGCACTCCTGCTCGGCGCGGCGATCGTGCTCTACGGCATCGAGCTGCGGTGGTCGGGTGTCGCCCTGCTCATCACCACGTGGCTCCTCGCTACCCTCGGCCTGGCCGCGGTCGGTACGCTCTACGGCGGCCTCGCTGCCGGCGCACGGGGGCGGGAGACCCTTCTCCCGCTGCTGTTGCTCCCGGTGGTGGCGCCCGTACTGATCGGAGCCACACGAGCGATCGAAGCAGCGCTCGGCACCGGCGGGACGGCGATCGCTGACGGCTGGCCGTGGGTCGGCGTCGTGGCGGTTTTCGCCGTCGCCTTCGGTGCCGGGGGAACGCTGGCCTTCGGTCCGCTCATCGACGAGTAGGAGGAGCCATCGAGCCGGCGACCACTACGGGGGTCAAGCAGGTCCCGCCGACGTCGACCGGCACCTCGACGAGGGCCACCCGCCTGCTCGGCGCGGCCACACTCGTCGGCATCGCCTGGCTCGCCGCGTTCGGGCTCGGGTTCTCGCCGGCCGACGTCAACCAGCGCGAGTCCGTGCGCATCCTCTATGTCCACGTCCCGGCGGCGTGGCTGGCCTATCTCGCCTTTGTCGTCACCGCGATCGCCTCGGCGATCCACCTCCTTTCCAAGCGCCACGCCCTCGGCTGGGACCGATTGGCCGGCGCCAGCGCCGAGGTCGGGGTGCTGTTCATGGGGATCACGCTCGTCGTCGGTGCGCTGTGGGGTCGCCTGACGTGGGGCGTGTTCTGGGAGTGGGACGCCCGCCTGACGACGACGGCGTTCCTCTTCGTCACCTACGTCGGCTATCTCACGGTGCGCCGCCTCGGTGGCACCCACGAGCAGCGGGCTCGGCGCAGTGCCGTGCTCGCCCTGCTCGCGGTGCTGGAGATCCCGCTCGTGCACTGGAGCGTCAAGCTGTGGCGCAGCCTGCACCAGGACGCCACCGTCTTGCGGCCGGACGGCGACGTGAAGATGAACGGGCTGATGCTGTTCACCCTGTTCGTCGGCGTCGTCGCCTTTACGCTGATGTACGTGTGGCTGGTGATCCACCGCCAGCGCACGATGGCTGCGGAGGACGCCCTCGACGACGCCGGGCTGGACCTGGCGATCGATGCCCGCAGGGCGGAGCGAGCAGGACAAGCGGGACTGCGGTGATCGTCGCGATGGAGGACGCCGGCTTCATCGTCGGCAGCTACGTGGTGACCTTCGGCGCCGTCGCCGCCTACGCCCTCTACGTGGTGCGCCGGGCCCGCCGCACGACGTCGCGGCTGCCCGACGACGCCAAGCCCTGGACCTGAGCCATGACCACATGAATGAGCGAGTCTTCGAGCGAGCGAATCGGCGTGACGGCGCCGGAGGCTCACTGGTGCACCAGGCAGCGTCGGTGCAGGGTCTCCGCGACGGTGGGATGGTGCAGCGGTGAGTGAGCGAGTTTTCGAGCGAGCGAATCGGCGTGACGGCGCCGGAGGCTCACTGGTGCACCAGGCAGCGTCGGTGCAGGGTCTGCGCGACGGTGGGATGGTGCAGCGGTGAGTGAGCGAGTTTTCGAGCGAGCGAATCGGCGTGACGGCGCCGGAGGCTCACTGGTGCACCAGGCAGCGTCGGTGCAGGGTCTGCGCGACGGTGGGATGGTGCAGCGGTGAGTGAGCGAGTTTTCGAGCGAGCGAATCGGCGTGACGGCGCCGGAGGCTCACTGGTGCACCAGGCAGCGTCGGTGCAGGGTCTGCGCGACGGTGGGATGGTGCAGCGGTGAGTGAGCGAGTTTTCGAGCGAGCGAATCGGCGTGACGGCGCCGGAGGCTCACTGGTGCACCAGGCAGCGTCGGTGCAGGGTCTGCGCGACGGTGGGATGGTGCACCGGTGAGTGAGCGAGTTTTCGAGCGAGCGAATCGGCGTGACGGCGCCGGAGGCTCACTGGTGCACCAGGCAGCGTCGGTGCAGGGTCTGCGCGACGGTGGGATGGTGCACCAGTGAGCACCATCGACCTCACTCCTCGCAGCGATCCCGGCGCGCCGGCCCCGCGCCGCGCCGGTCGCCGCTGGGCGCCGATCGTGGTCCTCGCGCTCGTGCTCGTTGCCGGCGGGGTGATCGTCACCCAGTTCCTGCGCTCCGCCGTCGACTACTACTGCAACGTCGACGAGATCGGCCACCGCAGCGGCTGCGAGGCCGGGCGCCGGTTGCGGATCCAGGGCACCGTGGACAAGGGCACCGTGGTCAACACCGACGGTGTCACCACCTTCACGATCAGCTTCGGCGGCAAGACGCTGCCGGTCCGCTACGACGGCCAGCCCGGCGGGATCTTCCAGGAGTGCGAGCCGGTGGTCGTCCACGGCCAGCTCGTCGACGGCACGTTCGAGGGCGACCGGGTGGAGGTCAAGCACTCCAACGAGTACGTCGCCGCCAACGGCGACCGCCTGAAGCAGGCCACCACGGAGTCGACGTCGTGCTCGCCGCCAGCCTGAACGGGGCACTCGGACGAGCGGGGTTGGTGCTGGCCCTGGTGGCCGCCACGTTCGGGGCGATGGCGACGATCTACGGCATCCGCCGGCGCGAGGTCCGAGTGCTGCGGATGGCGCCGCGCTACGCGCTGCTGTGCGTCGCCGGTGCGGTGCTGGCGTTCGTGATGATGGAGCGGGCGCTGATCACCCGCGACTTCTCGCTGGCGTACGTCCAGCAAGTCGGTTCCCGGGAGACGCCGCCGCTCTACAACGTCACCGCGCTGTGGTCGGCGCTGGAGGGATCGATCCTGCTGTGGGTGCTGATCCTCGCCGGCTTCACCGCCGCCGTCGGCCTCCGCTTCCGCCGCCGCGCCGGCGACCCGCTCGTCGGCTGGGCGATGGTCGTGATGTTCGCCGTGATGGCGTTCTTCGCCCTGCTCAGCTTCGGGCCGGCCGACCCGTTCGCGTCGGCGCCCCCGATCGCCGACGGTCCTGGGCCCAACCCCCTGCTGCAGAACCACGTCCTCGTACTGTTCCACCCGCCGATCCTCTACCTCGGCTACGTCGGGTTCACGGTGCCGTTCGCCTTCGCCATCGCCGCCCTGATCACCGGCCGCGTCGGTGAGGGGTGGTTGCTCGAGACGCGGCGGTGGGCGCTGTTCGCGTGGGCGTTCCTGACGATCGGCATCCTGCTCGGCGGCTGGTGGAGCTACGAGGTCCTCGGGTGGAGCGGGGTGTGGGGATGGGACCCGGTCGAGAACGCCAGCTTCCTGCCGTGGCTCACCGGCACCGCCTACATCCATTCGGTGCTCGTGCAGGAGCGGCGGGGGATGCTGCGCGTCTGGAACCTCAGCCTGCTCGTCGCCACGTTCGCCCTGACGATCCTCGGCACCTACCTCAACCGCTCCGGCCTCCTGAACAGCGTCCACGCCTTCGGTGACGGACCGGTCGGCAACTACCTGCTCACCTTCTTCGGCCTCGTCGTGGGCGTGTCGTTGCTGCTGATCGGATGGCGCGGTGACCGGTTGCGGGCACCGGGGGCGATCGACTCGCCGGTGTCGCGGGAGGGCGCGTTCCTCGCCAACAACGTGCTGTTCACGGTGTTCGCCTTCGTCGTCCTGCTTGGCACCGTGTTCCCCCTGCTCGTCGAGGCGCTGCAGGACCGGCGGGTGCTCGTCGGGGCGCCGTACTTCGACCGCTTGGCGATGCCGATCGGCATCTCCTTGCTGTTCCTGATGGCGATCGCACCTGTCCTGCCGTGGCGCAAGGCGAGCGCCGAGCTGCTGCGCGACCGCCTGTTCTGGCCAGCATGGGGCGGGGCGGCGGCGATCGTCGTCGCCGTGCTCGTCGGGGCCACCGGGCTGTGGTCGTTGCTCGCGTTCGGGCTCGCCGGGTGCGCCGCCGCGGCCGCGCTGCGCCAGGTGGTCCTGGCGACCCGCCGCCAGGGGTGGCGGGGACTGGTCGGGCGGGCCAACGGCGGGATGATCGTCCACCTCGGCGTGATCGTCATCGCCGTCGCCCTCGTCGCCTCGAACAGCTACACCCGGTCGGCCACGATCGTGCTCCCGGTCGGACAGACCCGTGAGGCGTTCGGCCACTCGTTCCAGCTGCAACAGGTTCGCGAGATCACCGACGCGCGCACCCGGGTCGTCAAGGCCGACGTGCTGCTCGACGGCGACCAGGTCTACGCCCCGGCCAACACCAAGTACCTGCTGCGAGGCATCGACGTCGGCACGCCGAGCGTGCGCACCGGCCTTCGCGGCGACGTCTACCTCACGCTCGAACCCGGTGCCACGCCCGGGGCCACCGAAGCGACGATCCGGGTGTTCATCAAGCCGCTCACCGTGTGGCTTTGGATCGGCGGCGCGCTGATGGCGATCGGGACACTGCTCGCCGCCTTCCCCGGGAAGCGACGTCGGCGGCCGACCGATCCGGTCTCGGCGCCGATCGCCGCCGCTGATCCCGAACTGGTGGAGGCGGCGACCTGATGCGGCGCGTCGCCCCGTTCATCGCCGTCGTCGTGGCCGTCGTGATCGCCGGGTTGGTGATCGTCTTCGCCGGCTCGAAGCCGGCCACCGAGTCGGCGCAGACCAACCTGATGGGCGAGCCAGCCCCCTCGGCGGTCGGCACGCTGCTCGACGGCGGGCGCTTCGACCTGTCCCGGCGCAAGGGCGACTGGGTCGTGCTCAACTTCATGCAGTCGAGCTGCGTCCCGTGCCAGCAGGAGCACCCCGAGCTGGTGAAGTTCGTCGCCGGCCAGCAGGCCGAGCCGGGCGGGGCTCGCTTCTACAGCGTCGTGTACGACGACACGCGATCCAACGTCAAGGCGTTCTTCGCCAAGCTGGGTGGCGATTGGCCGGTGGTGATGGACGACAAGGGTTCGATCGCCACGGCGTTCGGGGTGTCGCAGGTGCCCGAGACGTGGATCGTCGACCCGCAGGGGTACGTGCGCTACCGGGTGATCTCGGAGGTGACCGCCGAGTCGCTCGCTACCACGCTCCAGCGCCTGCGCGAGGCGACCTGATGTCAGCGTCGACAGCGTCGACATCGTCGACCTGGCCGGGATGGTCGAGGTCGGTCAAGCGGTGGCCGGCCTGGGTCGCCCTCGTGCTCGTGGTCGTCGCCTTCCTCGCCGTCGGGGCGACGCGGGCGGGCGGGCCGAGCACGCCGGAAGAGCGGGTCGAGCAGCTGGAGAAGCGGGTCGCCTGCCCGACCTGCGCAGGCGAGAGCGTCTACGAGTCGCGGGCGACGGCGTCGCAGAACATCCGCACGGAGATCCGCCGCCTGGTCGACGAGGGTCGCCTCACCGACGACGAGATCATCGGCACGATCGAGCGCGCCTTCGGCGGGCGGGTGCTGCTCGTGCCGAAGGCGTCGGGGTTCGACGCGCTGGTGTGGGCGTTGCCGGTGGCCGCGCTGGTGTGCGCGGTGGCCGCCCTGGCGATGACGTTCCGCCGGTGGCGCCGGGAATCGGCTGCGGAGACCGACCCGACCGACGACGACCGCGAGCTGGTCGCCGCGGCGTTGAACAGCGAGGACGCCGCGCCGTCGGCCGAGCAGGACCCGTGATGACGATGGACGTCGTGGACGCCGACAAGCTCGCCGAGCTCGAAGACGAGCGGCGGTTCCTGCTCCGCTCGCTGCGCGACCTCGACGCCGAGCGGGCCGCCGGAGACGTCGACGCCGCCGACTACGAGACGCTGCGCGACGGCTACACGAAGCGCGCCGCCGACGTGCTACGCGCGATCGAGGAGGGCAAGTCAGCGCGGCCACCGAAGCGCCCGGGGCGGTGGCGGCGCAACCTGATCGTCGCCGCGATCGTGGCGGCCGTGGCCGCCGGGGCCGGGCTGCTCGTCGCCCGCGCCGCCGGACAGCGCACCGCCGGCCAGACGATCACCGGAGGCACGGGCGGCGACGACACCGCGGTGCTGCTGTCCCAGGCGAGGGTCGCCCTCGGCGTTGACGTGCGCGCCGCGCTCGGCCTGTACCGCCAGGTGCTCGACCGAGACCCGACCAACGCCGAGGCCCTGACGTACGCGGGGTGGCTGCTGTACATCGCCTCGGGCAACGCTGGCGAGGAGGCCCGCACAGCGGCCGTCGACGCCGCCCGCGAGCAGATGGCCAAGGCGATCACGGCCGATGCCGGATACGCCGACCCGCACTGCTTCCTCGCCGTCATCGCCACCCGCGAGGGCGACGACACGGCGACCGCGACGGCGGAGAAGGATCGGTGCCTCGCCCTCGATCCCCCCGCCGATGTGGGCGCGCTCATGCAGCAGCTCGGCTGACCTCATCCGAGTGTTTCGCCGGATCGGAGTGTTTCGTCCCGGGAGAATCGAGTGCTGGCACTCGGATCGGTCGAAACACTCCGATGCATTGCTTGGTCAGGCAGGTGGCGGCTCGGGACGGGCCGTGGCCACGCTGCCGTCGTCGCCGGGCCGTTCGAGGATCCACAGCGAGCCCTTGCGCCAGTCGGGCTCGCCGACGATCCGGGTCCCGCCTCGGGCCAGCCCCTCAACCAGCTCCGGGATGACGTCGCCGTGGCTGCACAGCACGGCGCCATCGGGCACCTCCGCGAGGAGAGCCAGCGAGTCCTCCAGCTCCATACCCTCGGCGAGGCGGGGCTCGATGTGGATCTCCAGGCCGAGCAGGCGGGCGAGCGGCTCGACGCTCTGCACGCACCGGACGTAGGGGCTCGACCACACGCCGCTGACCTCCTCCCCGGCGAGACGCTTGGCGATGCCGTCGGCCTGGCGCCAGCCGTTGTTCGACAGCGGCCGCGCCGTGTCGTCACCATCCCAGTGCCGGCGGCTGCCCGCCTTGGCGTGGCGGACGAGGAAGATGCTCACTGGTGCACCATCCCACGGTTGAGAAGGTGATCAATGGTCGATGCCTGGTGCACCAGTGAGCCTTCGGCGCCGTCACACTGGTTCGCTCGGTCGAAGACTCGCTCGCTCACGCCGCGGCTGGGGATCCGAGCCGATTGTGGCGGTCTGTCCACAGCCACACGACCGCAGCCCAGGCGACGACGGCGAGCAGGCTGACGACCCCCTCTGCGTACATCGCGCCGGCGTTGTCGACGAACGACTTGGCGATGTCCTTGGTGCTGGCGCCGAAGTTGCCGATCGTCGTCGAGCGCAGCCCGACGACGATGAACGCGATCGGTGCGATCCCGTACAGCGCCCACCACACCCACAGCGCCGGGTGCGTCGGCCCCGACCTCCAGCCGTCCTCGCCCGGCCCGTAGCGGGGGTCGGCCGCCTTCCACGTCTCGCGCAGCACGAGCATCGGGATCACGTAGAGGATCCCGGGCGGCAGGAACCACCCGCCGATCGCCCATCCCGGGCCCCACGTGAGGCGCCGCCCGAACTCGACGTGGTCGCGGATCATCAGGTACAGCCAGATGATCGACAGCACGATCGTCGCCACCTGCGGCAGGAGCCCGAGGAGCGACGCCGCCCCGGCGCCGAGATCGTCTTCGTACTTCGACTCGCTGATCCGCCCGGCGAGGAAGTCCTTCGACTTGTCGACGAGGCCCGGCGTCACGGCGAGTCGGACGACGAGCGAGGCGGCGACGAGCACGAGCACGACGAGAATCGCGTTCCGCAGCGAGGTGATTCGCCGGGACCGTGTCGGCCGTTCGGTGTAGCCGACGTAGCCGGGCGGCGGGACGAGGTTGGGCGGCGGCGGCGGAGGCGGGGGTTCGGAGCCGGGATCACTCACCGCGTCGAACCTAGTGGCCTAGGTGACGCGCAGCGCCGAGCTGTAGACCTTCTTCGGGCGCAGGTCGACGGCGATCCGCTCGGCCAGCTCGTGGAACGCCCGCCCCGTCTCGCTGTCGGGCTCGACCGCGGCGATCGGCTTGCCCTCGTCGCCGCCGGCTCGCAGCGCCGGGACCAGCGGGAGCTGGGCGAGCAGCGGGACGTCGAGCTCGGCGGCCAGCTCGGCGCCGCCACCGGACCCGAAGATCTCGTACCGCACGCCGTCGTCACCGGTGAACCAGGACATGTTCTCGATCACGCCGCGCACCTGCAGGTTGACCTTGGCCGCCATCGCCGCCGACAGCCGGGCCACCTTCTGCGCCGCCGGCTGCGGCGTGGTGACGATGAGCACCTCGCCTCGCGGCAGGTACTGGCTCAGCGAGATGGCGATGTCGCCGGTGCCCGGCGGCATGTCGACGAGCAGGAAGTCGGGGTCGTCCCAGTAGACGTCGGTGAGGAACTGCTCGAGCGCCTTGTGCAGCATCGGGCCCCGCCACACCACGGCCTGGCCCTCGGGCACGAAGTAGCCGATCGAGATGCAGCGCACGCCCCACGCCTCGGGCGGGAGCAGCATCTCGTCGATCACCGTCGGGTCGTGGTCGGCGCCGAGCATGCGGGGGATCGAGAAGCCGTAGATGTCGGCGTCGACGATGCCCACGGAGTGGCCGCGGGCGGCGAGGGCGACGGCAAGGTTGGTGGTCACGCTCGACTTGCCGACGCCGCCCTTGCCCGACGAGATGAACAGCGGCCGGGTCCGCGACCCGGGCTGGGCGAAGGGGATCGGCCGCCCCTCGGCGTGGCCGTGGGCCTGGCTGTGGACGTGGCCGGATCGGTCGCCCTGGAGCTGGATCCGCAGCGCCTCGCGCTCCTGGTCCGACATCACGGTGAAGTCGACCGCCACCGACGTCACGCCCTCGAGCGCCGCCACCGCGGTGTCGACGCGGCGGGTGATCTCGGCCTTCAGCGGGCAGCCGGGAACGGTGAGGGCGACGAGCAGCGTCACGTGGCCGTCGGCACCAGGCGCGATCGAGCGGACCATGCCGAGGTCGACGATCGAGCGGTGCAGCTCGGGATCCTCGACCGGGCGGAGAGCGTCGATGATCTGGTCTCTGGTGGGCGCCATGGCTCCTCGGGGAATTTGCACTACGGCCATAGGTAGAATACCGGCATGGCCGACGCGCCCACTGCCTTCACCGCGGCTGTGTCGGCGATCACCGATGCCTTCGGCGACCCGACGCGCCGACGGATCTACCTGTTCACCCGGGATCACGGCGGTCGGGATGGCGTGACGGCGTCGGCCGTGGCGCTGGAGGTCGGGGTCCACCCGAACGTGGCCCGCCATCACCTCGACAAGCTCGCCGCCGGCGGCTACGTCGAGGTCGTCGGCCGCGGGGCTGGCGGCGAGCGGCGGGCTGGGCGCCCATCGAAGCGCTACGTCGCCGTCGCCGCCACAGCGTTCGAGGCAGGCGTGCCGGTGCGCAGCGACGACCTCGTGCTCGCCCTGCTCGGGCGCGCCCTCGACCGGCTCCCCCGCGAGGAGGCCGAGGCGATGGCCGAGGAGGTCGGGGCGACGTACGGTCGGGCGATGGCGGCCGGGCTCACCGGCGACACCCTCGCGGCCGGGCAGCGGTCGCTGCGCTCGGCGATGCAAGCCGTCGCCGACGCCCTCACCGCGCACGGCTTCGCCGCTCACATGGCGGCCGCCGACGGCGCCGACCGGGCGCGCAGCGGGCTGCGGATCATCAACGAGCACTGCCCGTTCGGCACGGTCGCCACCGACCACCCGGTGATCTGCGCCGTCGACCGCGGCATGGTGCGGGGGATGCTCAGCGCCCTGTACGGCGACGGCGACGAGCTCGCCGTGGCGTCGGCGACCAGCAAGGCCCGCGGCGACACCATCTGCGCCACCGCCGTCTGAGCGAGTTTGTGCGACCGCACAAGTCCCCGAGGACGTGTGCGGTGACACAAACGGCTGCTACCTCTGTAGTTCGGCGTACTCCGTGACGCGCGCCATCACGTGGTGCCCGGCCTTGGCGACCGAGCCGGCGTCGAACGGCGGCTCCGGGTCGTACTCGATGACGAGCTGAGCGGCCTCGGCGGCGGTGCGGTCGACGAGCAGCTCGACCAGACGCAACGCCATGTCGATGCCGCTGGACACCCCGGCAGCTGTGATGATCCGCTCCGGCAGGTGCTCGACGACCCGCTCGTGGGTGGGGACGGCGCCGAGCAGTTCCAGGTACTCCATTGCGCTCCAGTGCGTCGTCGCGGTCAGCCCGTTGAGCAGGCCAGCGGCGGCGAGGACGAGCGACCCGGTGCACACCGACGTCGTGAATGTGGTGGTGCGATGAGCGGTGCGCACCCAGTCGAGGACGGGCTCGTCCTGCACGAGCGGGCGGGTGCCGACGCCGCCGGGGAACACGACGATGTCCGGGGCGGGCAGTTCGTCGAAGGTGGCGTCGACCTGGATGCCGAGGAAGCCGTTGTCGGAGCGGACGACCTCCCGCCGGTGTCCGACGAACGTGATGTCGAACCCAGGGATGCGCTGGAGCACCTCGTAGGGCCCGATGCCGTCGAGGGCGGTGAAGCGGTCGAACAGGGGGATCGCGATCTTCATCGGACGCGGGGTCTCGGTCACGGCGGATCCTTTCGGTGGTGGGTGAAACGGCGGCGGTAGTCGTCGGGCGGCGAGCCGAGGTCGCGGACGAAGGCCCGGCGCATCGACTCGGCGGTCCCAAAGCCGACGCGGGCGGCGATCGCGGCGACGGTGTCGTCGCCGGACTCGAGCTCGCGACGCGCCGTCTCGACGCGGGCTGTGGCGACGTAGCGCGCCGGGGTGACACCGACCTCGGCGGTGAACCGGCGCAGGAGGTGGCGCTCGCTGATGGAGACCCGGCGGGCGATGGTGCGCAGCCGTAGGTCGGCCGACGGGTCGGCGTCGATCAGCTCCTGGGCCTTGCGGATCGGCTCGTCCCGCGCACGGCGCTGCCAGACCGGCGCGGCGAACTGGCTCTGGCCGCCGGGCCGACGCAGGAACATCACCAGCCACCGCGCGCACTCCTCGGCGATCTCGACGCCGTGGTCGTCCTCGACGAGGGCGAGCGAGACGTCGATGCCGGCGGTCACGCCGGCCGAGGTCCAGACGTTGCCGTCGCGCGTCCAGATCGGGTCGGCGTCGACGTTGACCTCGGGATGGCGCTCGGCGAGGCTGCGGGCGCGGGCCCAGTGTGTGGTCGCCCGGCGGCCGTCGAGCAGCCCGGCGGCAGCGAGGATGAACGCGCCGCTGCACACGCTGACGACGCGGCGGGCCCGGCTGGCCAGGGCGCCGACGGTGGCGACGAAGTCGGCGTCGTCGGTGGCGGCGAGCACGCCCGAACCGCCGGCCACGATGAGCGTGTCGACGGCGCCGACGTCGGCGAGGGCCACGGCCACGAGCTGGAGCCCGCTTTCGCTGCGCACCGGCCCGGCCGCTGGGGCAGCGACGCGGACGTTGTAGGCCGGCGCTCCACCCCGATGGCGCAACGCGGTCGACGCGCCGGCGAACACCTCGTGGGGTCCGGTGACGTCGAGTGCCTGGACGCCGTCGTAGGCGACGATGACCACGGCGCGGGGCGATGCCATGGGCCCGAGTCTGCGATGGAAGGCTCATGGCGTCAAGGACAGGCATCCAACACATCACGCCATCACCGACCCTGTGAGCTGTGCCGGCGGAGATCCGCATCCACCGCTCACAATTCGTCGGTGGCGCCGTGGCCACCGGTCGAACCGTGAGCTGTGCCGGCGGAGATCCGCATCCACGTCTCCCAGTTCGCGTGTGGCGCTGACCATGAGGTCGGTACCGTCACGGCTGTGGACATTCGGATCGGTGTGACCCAGGCCCCTCGCGAGATCACCGTCGAGATGCCCGACGACGAGCGCGACGACACGGAGAAGCAGGTCGAGGCGGCGCTGTCCGGCGCCGTCGACGTGCTCTGGCTCACCGACAAGCGGGGCCGGCGGATCGGCGTGCCAGCGGCCAAGCTCGCCTACGTCGAGCTCGGCACCAACGACGGCGATCGTCGCATCGGCTTCGGCGGCTGAGGAACACGCGATGGCAAGGGGGGCGAGCGCGCCAGGGTTGTTCGAGTGGCGAGGTGGGCGAGCGCCGTTGCGGAGCGGTGGCGGCGAGCTCGGAAGGCGAGGCGAGCAGCTTGGCTGCGAGGCGAGCGCGCCAGGGTTGTTCGAGTGGCGAGGTGGGCGAGCGCCGTTGCGGAGCGGTGGCGGCGAGCTCGGAAGGCGAGGCGAGCAGCTTGGCTGCGAGGCGAGCCCGAGATGAACGGCGACCTGCTCGACCGGCGGCTGCTGTTCGTCACCGGCAAGGGCGGGGTCGGCAAGACGTCGGTGTCCGCCGCGCTCGCCGACCTCGGCGCGCGGGCCGGCAAGCGCACGCTCGTGTGCGAGATGGACGCCAAGGGGTCGCTCGCCGCCACGTTCGACACGCGGCCGCTGGCGTTCGAGCCGCGGGAGATCGATCGCCGGCTGTTCGCCATGGCGATGAACACCGAGGACTCGCTGCGCGAGTACCTGCGGCTGTTCGTCAAGGTCCCGCTCGTCGGGCGGATCGGTCCGCTGGCCCGAACGTTCGACTTCGTCGCCGACGCCGCGCCGGGTGTGAAGGAGATCCTGTCGGTCGGCAAGCTCACCTACGAGGTGCGCGAGCGGCACTACGACCTCGTCGTCGTTGACGCCGAGGCGAGCGGCCACATCGTCGCCCAGATCGCCGCGCCGCGGGTGATCGGCGAGCTAGTGAAGGTCGGCATGGTCCGCGAGCAGACGGCGTGGATGACCCGCGTGCTGGAGAACCCTGCGCTCACTGGGGTGGTCGTGGTGACGACACCGGAGGAGATGCCGGTGTCGGAGTCGATCGACCTCGTCGCCCGCCTCGACCGCGACGCCCGGGTCGCCGCGACGGCCGTCGTCGCCAACCGGGTGCTGCCGGCGCTGTTCGACCGCCGCCAGTCCGAGGTCGTCGCCCGTCTCGGCGATGCCGAGCAGCAGCTCGCCGACGCCGCCGGCCCCGGGGTGCGCCAGGTGCTCGCCGCCGCCCAGATCACCGAGGCCCGCCGGCGCACCGGGAACCGCCACCTCGAACGGCTGCGCACCGGGATCCCGGAAGGCCTGCCGGTGCTCTATGTCCCCGAGCTGTTCACCAAGGCCACCGGCCGCCGCGTCGTCTCGCTTGTCGCCGAGGCCCTCGCCGAGGAACTGGACGTGGCGTGACGACGATCTGGGCGGGGATCGTGCCAATTCGCCTTCTGGGCGGCGAGCGTGACAACTGTCGTCACGCTGCCCCTCCAAATCGGGAAGCCAATCGACGCACCGGGGACGTGGCCTGATGCCCCGCCGACGCGGGCCGGTCCCGCTCGACGCCTTGCTGGCGAGCAAGGAGATGGTGCTCGTGCTCGGATCGGGAGGCGTCGGCAAGACCACGATGGCGGCCGCCCTCGGGTTGGCCGCGGCGGTCGAGCAGGGTGGCCGGGTCCTCGTGATCACCGTCGACCCGGCCCGGCGCCTCGCCGACGCGCTCGGCGTCGGCGCGCTCGGCAACGTCGCCACCCAGGTGTCCCCGGCCGCGTTCGAAGCAGCCGGCGTCACCCCGCGCGGTGAGCTGTGGGCGGCGATGCTCGACACCAAGGCCGGCTGGGACGAGCTCATCCGCCGCCACGCCCCGGACCCCAAGGTGCGCGACGCCGTGCTCGGCAACCCGCTGTACCAGAACATCACCAGCCGCTTCGTCCACAGCCACGACTACCTGGCGATGGAACAGCTCCACGACCTCCACGCCTCGGGCAAGTACGACCTCGTCGTCGTCGACACGCCACCGTCGCGCAACGCCCTGTCGGTGCTCGACGCGCCGGCGCGGATGCGCGAGTTCTTCGGCAGCCGGCTGCTGCGATGGCTCACCGTGCCCTACCGGTCGCGCCTGTTCACGATGGCGTCGAAGCCCTTCTACCAGGTGGCCGACCGCGTCCTCGGCAGCGGGTTCCTGCACGACATCGCCGACTTCTTCGTCCTCTTCCAGGCGATGGAGAAGGGGTTCGTGCGGCGCGCCGGCGAGGTCGAGGCGCTGCTCGGCGACGCTCGCACGACGTTCCTGGTCGTGTCGACGCTGGAGACCGCGCCGGCCCACGAAGCCGCCTTCCTCGCTCGCGAGCTGCTGCGACGCGATTACGACCTCGGCGCGGTGATCGCCAACCGCGTGCTGCCGAGCGCGATCACCCGGCGCGGGGCGGCCACGAGCGCCAAGCGCCTCGCCGCCGCCGCGGCGTCCGGTCCGCTCGTCCGAGATGTCACCAAGGTCCTCGACGCTGAGGCGCCCGAGGGCCCGCCGGCGGACGAGCGGGTCGTGCGTGACGTGTTGGTCGAGATCGGCACCCGCTTCCACGACGTCGCCCTGGTCGCCGCACGTGAGGCCGAGCGGCGCGCCGAGCTGGCCGCCCTCGCCCCGCAGGTGATCGACGTGCCCACGCTCGAGTCCGACGTCAACGACCTCGCCAGTCTGCTCGCCCTCGTCGACCACCTGCGCAGCTGAGCCGTCGAGACGGCAGGCGGGGGCCGGAGCGCACGAGGATCGGGCAGACTCCATCACCGATATGGCCTCCCTCGCCGCCCTCGTCCGCGACAACACGACGCTCGACCGAGAGCAGGTGTCGCACCTCAACCGGTTGACGTCGGAGTGGGGGATGCTCGCCGACTTCTGCTTCGCCGACCTGATGCTGTACGTCCCGACGAAGGACGACCGCTGGCTGATCGTCGGGCAGGTCCGCCCGGCCACGGGGCAGACCGTGTACCACACCGACTGGGTCGGCACGTTCGCCAACGTCAGCGAGCGCTCGGTCCTGTCGTCGTCGTTCACGTCGGGAGAGATGACCGAGGGCGACGTCGAGGTCGAGGATCTGCCCGACTCGGCGCGGATGCTCGCAGTGCCCGTTCGCTGCAACGGGGTGCCGATCGCCGTGCTTACCCGCGAGTGGGTGCAGCGGGCGGGGCGCCCGCCGGGAGAGCTCGAGCGCACGTACGTCGGCATCTTTGACCGCTTCGCCGAGATGATCACCGAGGGCTCGTTCCCCTATCCGGCGCGCGGTGCCGACTCGACCGCCGCCCCGCGCGTCGGGGACGGCGTGATGAGTCTCGACGCCGCCGGGCGAGTGCTTTACCTGTCGCCCAACGCCAACTCCGCCCTCCACCGGGTCGGCATCCACGCCAACGCCGTCGGGATGACGCTCGCTGAGCTCGGCTTCCACGACGACATGGTGCGCAAGGCCTACGAGCATCGGATCCCGGTGGTCGAGGAGTTCGAGCCGGCGTCCGACGTCGCCCTGCTGTGCCGCTGCCTGCCGGTCCTCGCCAAGGGCGAGGTCGCCGGTGGGGTGCTGCTTGTCCGCGACGTCACCGACCTGCGCAAGCGCGATCGCCTGCTGATCAGCAAGGACGCCACGATCCGCGAGATCCACCACCGGGTGAAGAACAACCTCCAGACGATCTCCTCTTTGCTGCGCCTGCAGGCGCGCCGGCTGGAGAGCCCAGAGGCCAAGGCGGCGGTCTCGGAGTCGGTACGCCGGATCCGCACGATCGCCCTCGTCCACGAGTCGCTGTCGCGGGAGCCGGGGGACAACGTCACGTTCATCGAGATCGTCCGCCCACTGCTGCGCCTCGCCGAGGAGAGCCTGCAGTCGCCCGACCGTCCGGTGCACTTCGAGCTCGTCGGCGACGGTGGGCGGATCCCGGCGAACGTCGCCACGCCGCTGTCAGTGGTGCTCACCGAGCTGATGCAAAACGCCGTCGACCACGGTTTCCCGGAAGGCAGCGGCGGGGGCAAGGTCGTGGTCAAGCTGGACAACGACGACGAGCGGCTGCAGATCGAGGTGATCGACGACGGCCAGGGGCTGGAGTCGGGGTTCGACCTCGACGCCGCGACCGGCCTCGGGTTGTCGATCGTCCGCACCCTCGTGACGACCGAGCTGAACGGGCGGATCTCGATGCGCCCGGCGACCGCGGTCGACCTGGCCGGCGTCGGGCTCGACGACCACGGTACCGGTGGCGGCACGGTTGTCGAGCTCGACGTCCCGCTGCAGGCCTGACCTGTCCTGACCAGCCCTGACCTGTCCTTCCGTTGCGGCCCGATCGGGCCGATTTCGAAGGACCGAACGACGGCGGGTCGTCAGCCGGCGTCCCGGGCCCGTGCCCGCTTGCGGCGGATCGCCCGGCGCTCCTCCTCGGAGAGGCCGCCCCAGATGCCCGAGTCCTGGTTCGTGCTCAGCGCGAAGTCGAGGCACTCGACCCTTGCTGTGCACTCACCGCAGACGCGCTTGGCTTGGGCGATCTGCAAGAGCGCCATCCCCGTCGTGCCGACCGGGAAGAACAGCTCCGGGTCCGTGTCCCGGCACAGCGCATGTTCGCGCCAGCTGTAGTCGGCGGCACCAAGGGCGAGGCTTGACGCAAGGATCGACACCGAATCTCCTCCTCGAGGCGACCGTTCGTGGGCGGTCGACGGTGATGGTTCATGGCAGACCGAGCTGCCCGCGGGCCCGAAAGTTAGGCCACGGCGCCGTCGAAGACAAGGGGTACCGTCCCGCGTGTGGTCGAGGTGATCGCCCACCGTGGCGCGTCGAAGCTGGCAGAGGAGAACACGGTCGCGGCGTTCGAGCTGGCCGCGATCGTCGGCGCCGATGCGGTCGAGCTCGACGTCCGGCGCACCGCCGACGGCGTGCTCGTCGTCCACCACGACGCCCGGCTCGCCGACCGCCGCACCATCGTCGAGACGCCGTGGCGGGACCTCCCGCCACACGTGCCGACGCTCGGTGAGGCACTCGACGCCTGCGCCCCGCTGTGGGTCAACATCGAGATCAAGAACGACGAGCGCGATCCGGACTTCGATCCCGACGACCACGTCGCCGTCGAGGTGCTCGCCGCGCTCGCCGAGCGCGGCGCAGGGCGCTGGCTCCTGTCCAGCTTCCGCCTGGCGACCATCGACCGCTGCCGGCGCCTCGATCCGCGCGTGCCGACGGCGTGGCTGACGTTCGAGATCGGACCCGACACGGTCGACGCCCTCGCCGCCGAGGGCCACACCGCCGTCCATCCGTGGGAAGCGACGATCACTGGCGAGCAGATCGAGCGCTGTCACGACGCCGGCCTGCTCGTCAACGTCTGGACGTGCAACGACGCGATCCGGTTCGCCGCACTCGTCGCCGCCGGCGTCGACGGGGTCGTCACGGACGTGCCCGACGTGATGCGCGCCGCCCTCGAGGGAGGGTAGGGCGGCAGTCCGGGCGGAGGCGGAGCACCGCCCGGCGGAGGAGGAGGCGTGGGGTCGGAGCCTGTCGGATCAGTCATGAGCAGACTCCTTCGTCGGGAACGGGTGACGATGCACACAGCCGCCGCGCTGGCCACCCGGGCGCCGACCGTAGTGGCACCGCCAGCCTGGCCAACTGCAGCGTCAAGTCGGCGGCGGGGCAGGCATCACCAGTCGCACCGCATCGGGCACGTGGTGGAACTCGAGCCGCTCGGTCTCGCCGAGGTAGTCGCCGTCGAGCTGGTAGGGAAATGGCTTCTCGTGCTCGATCACGAGGTGCTCGACGTCGGTCTGCTCGTCGAGGAGGGGGGTGGGCTTGACCCCGCCGCCGCGCAGGGCGCCGGCGAGCGAGGCGAGGATGGTGCGGGCGCGCATCGTGCGGAACGTCAGCACGACCAGCCCCCGGTCGAACGTGGCGGCGTGGGAGAGGTCAAGGGCTCGGTTGCCGAGGTACGTGTACGGGTTGGTGTTCATCACGATCGTGAAGTAGCCGTCCTCGATCGTGCGGACGCCGGTCTTCACGCGGAAGTGTGGGACGTGGCGGCTGTAGCCGGTGAGCCACGTCGTGATGGCGGTGGTGATGAACAGCGGCTGCCCCAACCACCGCTTCCACGAGGCCCGCTTCTCGACCGCAGCCACGACGGCGGCGTCGTACCCGACGCCCGTGTTGAAGCAGAAGTAGCGCCCGTTGACCTGGCCCAGCCCGATCGGGCGGAAGTCGGCGGCGTCGATGCCGGCGGCCACCAGGTCGGCCGCCGCGACCGGGTCGTTCGGGAGCCCGATGGCGCGGGCGAAGACGTTCGTCGAACCCCCGGGCAGCGCGCCGAGCGCGGTGTCGCTGCCGGCGATCCCGGTGGCGACCTCGTTCACCGTGCCGTCGCCACCGAAGCCGACGACGACGTCGGCACCGCGCCGGGCGGCGTCGGTGGCGAAGCGGGTGGCGTGGCCGCGGCGGTTGGTCTCGACCAACTCGACGTCGTGGTCCCGGCTCAGCCGGCGGTGGACGACGACGGTGTTGCGGGCGGTCACCGACGACGCGAACGAGTTCACGACGAGCACGATGCGCAAGCCGTCGACGGTACCGTCGATGATCCGCACTGACGCAGCCACGCCGTCGCTCGGCGGTTAGGGCAAGCCCGGGGTGATCCGATAACAATGTCGGGTCATGAACGTGATCGTCTGCGTCAAGCAGATCCCCGATCCGGCCCAGGTGGGCGAGCTCGATCCGTCCGACAACACGCTGAAGCGCGACGGCAAGCTGATCCTCGACGAGTCCGACAGCTACGGCGTCGAGATCGCGCTGCAGCTGGTCACCGCGGCCGGCGGCGGCGAGGTCGGGCTGGTGTCGATGGCGCCGAACGGCGAGACCTCGGGGCTGCGCACGGCGCTGGCGATGGGGGCGGCGAAGGCTGTGCTCGTGTCCGATCCGGCGCTCGCCGGCTCCGATGCGCTGACCACGGCGAAGGTCCTCGCCGCGGCGAGCAAGCGGCTCGGCGACGTCGACCTGATCATCGCCGGCACCGAGTCCACCGACGGCTACACGGGCGTCGTCCCCGAGCAGATCGCCGAGATCCTCGGCCTGCCCTCGGTGACGTTCGCCAAGCACGTCGCCGTCGACGGCGACACACTGAAGGTCGACCGCCAGAGCGAGGACGGCTACGACGAGGTCACGTGTGTGCTGCCGGCGGTCGTCAGCGTGACGTCTGGCGTGGTCGAGCCGCGCTACCCCAGCTTCAAGGGGATCATGGCCGCCAAGTCGAAGCCGGTGGAGGAGGTCACCGCCGCCGACCTCGGCGTCGAACCGGTCGGCTGGGCCGGTGCCGGCCAGCAGATCGTCGACGTCTCCTCGGCACCCGAGCGCGAGGCAGGCGAGATCATCGAGGACGACGGCGAGGGGTACGCCAAGATCGTCGAGTTCCTCGACAAGCTCAAGGTCATCTGAGCGTCATCTGAGCGTCATCGGAGCGTCGAGAGGAAGCATCATGGCCATCTCCAACGTGTGGGTGTTCGCCCAGGGCGCCGAGGGCGCGCCGACGGCGACGACCCAGGAACTGCTGACCAAGGCCAGCCAGCTCGGGTCGTCGGTCACCGCCTTCGTGGTCGGCGAGGCGGACGGCTTCGCCGGCGGCCTCGGCGAGTACGGCGCCTCCAAGGTCTACGCCACCGGCGACCTCGGCGGCCGCCTGCCAGGCCCCGCTGGCGCGGCGGCGATGAAGGCGGTCATCGACGGTGGTGACGTGCCCGACCTGATCCTGTTCCCGCAGACCTACGAGGGACGCGACGTGGTCGCCCGGCTGTCGGTGAAGCTCGACAAGCCGGTGCTCACCAACAACGTCGACGTCGCCGTGAAGGACGACGCGGTCGTCGTCACCACGCCGGCGTTCGGCGGTACGACGATGGTCAGCACGACGTTCACCGGCGACGGCCCCTACCTCGTCGGCATCCGTCCGAAGAGCTTCGCCGCCGAGTCGTCCGGTGGCGCCGCGCCGGAGGTCGTGGCGGCGCCGATCCCCGACCTCGGGGCCACCGGCGGGGCCACCGTGCAGGCCGTGCACGTCGAGGAGCACAGCGGGCCCAAGCTCGACGAGGCGAACGTCGTCGTCGCCGGCGGCCGCGGCCTCGGCGAGGCCTCGAAGTACGAGATGATCGAGTCGCTGGCCAAGGTGCTGAAGGCAGCGCCCGGTGCGTCCCGGGCGATCGTCGACGCCGGGTGGGTGCCGTACAGCTACCAGGTCGGACAGACCGGCAAGGTCGTCAAGCCCACCGTCTACATCGCCGCCGGGATCTCCGGAGCGACCCAGCACATGGTCGGCATGAAGGGCTCCAAGAACATCGTCGCCATCAACAAGGACAAGGAGGCGCCGATCTTCGGCATCGCCGACCTCGGCATCGTCGGGGACGTGCACAAAGTCCTGCCCAAGCTGATCGAGGCGCTCCAGTCCCGCTGAGGCTTCGGCGGAAAGGCGGAGCCTTTCCGCCGAGTTGTGATGTGCCGGGCCTACGGCCGGCGCTCATCCCGCGGCCGATCGACCGACGAAGTCGGATCGATCGGCGATCGGGGGCTCCGGCCCAAGGCCTCTGCCCCCGAACCCCCGCCGAGCCATGATGATCTCAGCCCGTCGCCTCGAGGTCCTCGGGTTGGCGGTCGAGGTCGGGGTGCTTGGGCGGGGTGCTGCGCACCTTGCCGTAGACGTAGCCGATGGCGGCGAGGGCGACGACGGCCAGCGCGGTCGTCGTCACCATCCGCCGCACTCCCCACGTCTCGTGCTTCGGCTTGACGACGCTGCCCTCGCTGGCCCCGCCCCGGCTGCCCGCAGGCGGGGGCAGGGTCGTGGCCGCGGGAGTGGCGGGCGCAGCCGTGACGACGGCGCCGGGCACGGTGCTCGCCGGCACCACGACCGGCGCCGCGCTCGGTGGCGGGACGCTCCGGGCGTCGGCCGCGGCCGCGCCGAGCAGGGTCCCGAGCGCCGTCACCCCGATCCCGGCGTGCACGAACAGAACGGCCCGCGCGCGCGACATCGGCGCAGAAGTTAGATGGTCAGCCCGCCCGGACCGCAGCATCCCGGCGAAGACGGCGAGACGGCAGGGGGCTCACGCCGAATCCCTTGCGCTGATCGACCAGGCGACGCCGTCGGCCGGGTCTTCCACTGCGAGCTGGAGCTGCCAGCCCGTGGCCGGCTCCTCGGCATCCCACCACCACCAGCGCAGCTCGGCCGCGATCGTGCCGAGCTCGTCGAGCGGGAGCGGCCAGTCGTCGAGCACATCGGCGAACGCACCGACGACCCACAGCGCGCCGAACCTCCCGGCCGCCGCGCCCCGCCGCCGGCCGTGGGCACCGCCGCTGGCGCCCGCCCACGCCAGCCACGCCACGGCCGTGGCCCGATCGATCGGCGTCCACCGGGCGCGGTGGACGCCAAGGGCGCGGATCGCGTCGGCGCCGTCACCCTCGACGGTCACCACGTCGGCGCGCCCGTTCGAGGACGCCGTCCACGCCTCGAGCAGCTGGCGCACGGCGAGCTCGACGGTGTCGTCGTCGAGGCGGGCCGGCGGCTCCGCGGGCAGGGCGACGTCGGCGACCGGGCCGGGCGGCGCGGGCGGGGGGACGTCGACGCCGTCGTCGGTGTAGGTGGCCAGCGCGTAGGGCGGCTCCCACGCGGCCAGCGCGTACGGCAGCTCGAGCACGTCGGGCAGGGCGGCCGTGGACGCGGCGTCGATCGGCTCGCCGCGCAGCACCCGCTCGTGGGCGACGATCGCCGCTCGTGGACCTTGTTCGAGCAGCGGCGCCAGCTCGGCCCACGTGTGGTGTTGGGCGACGACCTCGGTGAGCGGTCCGATTGTGAAGCGACCCGATCCCTCGTCGAGCACGCCGGCCGCCCACGGCGCCGGGGCCCAGAGGGCGAGGCGGTACTCCGCCAGCGTCGCCGCCGGCCACAGCTGTCGTCCCGTGCCGAGGGCGTAGCGAGCCTCGTCGCGCAGCCGGCGCAGTCGGCCCCAGTTGTGGCGGGCACAGCAGTCGTCCACCAGGCGCACCAGGCCGTCGAGGTCGGCGCGGTGGATCAGGCCCGCCAGGAGGTCGTCGGGCTCGGGACCGGCTGCTGTCACACCGCGACCGTCACACGTCACACCAGTGGCCAGGGATAGCGCCCACCGCTCTCGTCGCCAGGGAGCACGCCCTGCTCGGCGAGCCGTGCCGCCCGCCGGCGCATCGCCTCGAGCTCGATCGGCGCGAGCAGCTCGGCGATCCCGTCGGGCACCGCCCGCCAGATCGTCGCGACCGCCTTGCACTGGGCGGGCGTCAGGGCGTCGCCGGCGAACTCCCAGATCACGGTGCGCAGCTTGAAATCGGGCGCGAAGCACAGCCCGTTGTCGATCGCCCACACCGTGTCGCCGGCGAGCAGGCAGTGCCCGCTCTTGCGGTCGGTGTTGTTGGCGACGACGTCGAGGACGGCGATGTCGCGCAGCTGGTCGTGGAGGTCCGGTCGTTGCTCGGCGATCGTGAAGTAGTGCTCGCGGTGGTCGGCGGCGACGAACCACTGCAGCGAGCCCTCGCCGAGCGGCCCGTCCTCGCGCAACACCGTCGGTGGCACGACGCCGAAGCCCAGCGCCTCGCTGAGTAGGTAGGCGGCGACCTCCCGGCGGTGCAGGCCGGGCTCGAAGTCCCACAGCGGCCGCTCGCCACGGACCGGCTTGTAGATCGCCTGGGCGCCGGAGTCACCCACGTTGACGAGGAACGTGGCGTTGCTCGACCACGGCATCCGGCCCTCGAGTTCGATCGCCGCCGTCGCGAGGATCTCGACGGCGTCGCTGGGGACGCCGGTCAGTTCATCCGCGGGCACGGGTGTCCGTCGGGATCGATGGGAAAGCCGCACCACTGGCAGGTCGGCCGGCCGGCGGCGACGAGCTCATCGGCGTGGTCGCAGAAGGCGGCGGCCTGGCTGCGCGTCATGTAGAGCCGGATGTGGCCGCGGTCGTCCTCGGCGCCGCTGTCGTCCTCGTCTTCCTCGTCGTCGTCGGACGACGGGGGCACCATCTCCTCCAGCTGCACGAGCACGCGGTCGTTCCCGCGGTCGTAGCCGAGACCGATCGGGCCGAGCACGAACGACTGCTCACCCGGATCGTTGAGCTCGACGGGCAG
Organism: uncultured Acidimicrobiia bacterium; assembly: GCA_963841465.1. GTDB lineage: Bacteria > Actinomycetota > Acidimicrobiia > Acidimicrobiales > Ilumatobacteraceae > JALZMG01. Next base: position 362,545 of record CAWJCQ010000005.1, read on the forward strand.
CGGCCGGTCCTCGGGCGGCGGGAGGTCGGACAGCACCCGCCGCAGGTACTGGGCGATCGCTGTCACCTGTTGCTTCTCGCACTTCACCGTGACCCGCTGCTGGCCGGCTCGAGCGTGGAGGTAGAAGGTGCGCGAGCCGGGCTGACCGATCGCCGCCGCGGTGAACGTGTCGACCTCGTCGAACTCGAAGAAGACACTCACTGGTGCACCATCGCAGGCGGGAGGAGGTGATCCGATGTCCGTGCCTGGTGCACCAGTGAGCCTTCGGCGCCGTAACGCTGATTCGCTCGGTCGAAGACTCGCTCGCTCACTTGTGCACCATCGCAGGCGGGAGGAGGTGATCCGATGTCCGTGCCTGGTGCACCAGTGAGCCTTCGGCGCCGTAACGCTGATTCGCTCGGTCGAAGACTCGCTCGCTCACTTGTGCACCATCGCAGGCGGGAGGAGGTGATCCGATGTCCGTGCCTGGTGCACCAGTGAGCCTTCGGCGCCGTAACGCTGATTCGCTCGCTCGAAGACTCGCTCGCTCACTTGTGCACCATCGCAGGCGGGAGGAGGTGATCCGATGTCCGTGCCTGGTGCACCAGTGAGCCTTCGGCGCCGTAACGCTGATTCGCTCGCTCGAAGACTCGCTCGCTCATGAGAACTTGAGGTCCTTCAGCGAGCCGCCGGTGGAGTTCACGGCGAGCACCGCCGGGCCGCCGGGGGTGACGGCGATCACGCTGATCGAGCACGTGCCGACGACGATGCGCTGGAACAGGTCGAGGTGGGTGCCGAGGGCGTGGGCGAGGGCGGCCTTGATCGGGTCGGCGTGCGACACGCATACGATCGTGCCGCCCTGGTGGGTGGCGCGCAGGCGATCGAGCGTCGACACCATGCGGTGCTGCATCCCCGAGAAGCTCTCGCCACCTGGGAATCGGAACGTCGACGGCGCCCGCTGGACGGTGCCCCACTCCGGCCGCTTCATCAGCGCCGCCAGCTCGCCGCCGGTCCACTCGCCGAAGTCGCACTCGAGGAGCCCGCGCTCGACGTGCGGGCGCAGGCCGCGGACCTTGGCGATCGGCGCGGCCGTCTCCCGCGCCCGCTCCAGCGGTGACGTGTAGACGGCGTCGACGCGATCGAGCTCGGCGACCCGCGCCGCCGCCTGCTCGGCCTGCTCGACGCCTTTGTCGGCGAGGTGCAGCCCCGGCGTGCGTCCGGGCAACACCTTGCCGGTGGTGGCCGTCTGCCCGTGGCGCACGAGCAGCACGGTGGTCACGACCGGCTTCTTCGAGGGGCGCTTGGACCTCGTGGGCTGGGGTGGGGTTCGGGTCGCCAGGACGCTCAACCTAACGTCGAGGCGCATGGAACGTCCCGGCTCGCAGTTCCCGGCCGGGTTCTTCGATCGAGTCGACGAGCAGCCCGACGAGGTCTTCTACGCCCCGCCCCGCCTGGTCACCCACCTCGACGACGGGGCGATCGAGACCGTCGGCCAGCTCTACGAGCACCTCGGGCTCCGTGGTGACGTGCTCGACCTGATGGCGTCGTGGGTCTCCCACTTCCGTCAGCCTCCGGACCGCCTCACGGTGCTCGGGATGAACGCCGTCGAGCTCGCCCGCAATCCGATGGCCAGCGACGTCGTCGTCCACGACCTCAACGCCGACCCGCGCCTGCCGTTCGACGACGAGTCGTTCGACGCGGTCACGTGCTGCGTGTCGGTGGACTACCTCGTCCGGCCTGTCGAGGTGTTCGCCGACGTCGGGCGCGTGCTGCGCGCCGGCGGGCTGTTCGTCTGCACGTTCTCCAACCGATGCTTCTCGACCAAGGCGATCAGGGGCTGGTTGGCGACGGACGACACCGGCCGGCTGGCGATCGTGCGCGCCTACTTCGAGCAGGCCGGCGAGTTCGCTGAACCGACGATCGCTCACTGCAACCCCGGCGCGCCGGGCGATCCGCTCTACGCCGCATGGGCCGCCGCCCGCTGAGCTCGCTCACGTCGCTGGCGGCCGAGGTCGTCGCCTGCCGGGCCTGCCCGCGGCTCGTCGCCTGGCGCGAGCTCGTCGCCGTCGAGAGGCGGGCGGCGTTCCGCAACGAGACCTACTGGGGCCGGCCGGTGCCCGGCTTCGGCGACCCCGCGGCGCGCATCGTCGTGCTCGGCCTGGCCCCCGCCGCCCACGGCGCCAACCGCACCGGCCGGGTGTTCACGGGCGACCGCAGCGGTGACTTCCTGTTCGCCTCGATGCACCGCACCGGGCTGGCCAACAAGCCGGTGTCGGTTGGACTCGGCGACGGCCTCGCGCTCCGTGGCGCGTGGGTGACGGCAACGGTGAAGTGCGCCCCGCCCGCCAACGCCCCGACCCCGGCCGAGCGGGACGCGTGCGCGCCGTTCCTGCGGCGCGAGCTTGCAGCCCTCCGGCCGGCCGTCGTCGTGTGCCTCGGCGCGTTCGGCTACGCCGCTGCCTGCCGCTGCTACGACGTGCGGCCGCGCCCCGCGTTCGGTCACGGCGTCGAGGTGGCCACCGATCGGGGACCGGTCCTCGTGTGCTCATTCCACCCCAGCCAGCAGAACACCTTCACCGGCCGGCTCACGGCGTCGATGCTCGATGCCGTGTTCGCCCGAGCCGTCGAGTTGGCCCTGACGCCGCCGTCTTGACATCTGGGCGGGATCCGTCCCGGATTCCGGGACGATCCCCGCCCAGATCGGGGTCTGGGACGAATCCCGCCCAGATTGGGGGACGGTGCCGGTCAGCCCTGCTTCATGAACGCGCTGTGGACGGCCTCGGCGACCATCGCCTGGGCGGTGCGGCAGTCGTCGAGCAGGCCGAACATCGAGAAGAAGCCGTGGACCTGGCCGGCGAACCGGACGTGGCTGGTGGCCACGCCCGCTTCGGCGAGTCGCGCCGCGTACGCCTCGCCGTCGTCGCGCAGCGGGTCGTACTCGGCGGTGACGACGATCGCCGACGGCGCCGAGGCCAGCCTGGCGTCGTCCTCCAGGAGCGGGGACACCCGCGGGTCGTCGGGCGAGCCCTCGTTGCCTGACAGGTAGTGGCCGTAGAACCAGGCCATGGCGGTGCGGGTGAGGTTGTAGCCGTTGCCGTTCTCGACGAACGAGCGACCTCGCATCCTGGCGTCGGTGCACGGGTAGACGAGGGCCTGGAAGCACACCGGGACCACCGGGCGGTTGGCGACGACGGCCGCCAGGTTGCCGCCCGCGGAGTCGCCCCCGACGGCGAGCAACGGGCCGGCGCCGAGGTCGGTGGCGTGGTCCCACACCCACTGGGTGGCGGCGAGGGCGTCGTCGACGGCGGCAGGGAACGGGTGCTCGGGCGCCAGCTGGTAGTCGACGCTGAGGACCCGGAAGCCGCCCCGATTGGCGAGGGCACGACACCCGTCGTCGTGGCTGTCGAGGTCGCCGAGCACCCAGCCGCCGCCGTGGAACCACACCAGCAGCCCGTTCGAGCGGATCGCCGCCGGGACGTAGAGCCGGGCGCCGATACCGCCGGCGTCGATGGTGGCGACCTCGGCGATCGGCTCGGAGCTGGCCCGCCACAGCGCCCGGCGCTGCTCACGAGCCTCCTCCGGGGTGAGCTCCTCGAGCGGCGGCAGGCCGAGGGCGGCCATCCCTGCCAGCAGCTCGGCCGTCTGGCGGTGCAACGTCATCCCGACACTGTGGCAGGATCGCCGCGATGCACCGTTAGCCTCCCGGAGCTGTGAAACGCCCCCGCCTCGCCGCCGCCGTCGCCCTGGCGGCGACCGGCCTGCTGGGGGCGTGCACCAGCAACCCGAGCACCAAGGCGGTGGCCAAGGACATCGTCCAGTCCATCACGGTGCCCAGCGGGGACCGGCTGCCACAGGCTCAGCAGGACTGCATGATCGCCGTGATCGACAAGATGTCGGAGGATCAGCTGAAGAAGCTCGGCGCCGACAACATCAACGCCACGATCACGTCCTCGGGTGGCGGCGACGCCGACATGCAGGCGTTCATCGACAAGCTGCAGGCGTGCGAATCGTCGTCCTCGACGGCCACGACCGCTGCGTCGCCGACCACCACCACGCTCGGCTGAGCTCGGTCGCGGTCAGGTCGCGGGCGCAGCCGGCGCCGGCTCCGGGGGTGGGGCGGCGGCCTTCTTCTTCGGCGGCGGCACGCCGATCGTCGGGGCGGGGTCGGCGTCCTTGGGCCAGCGGCGGCGGCTGACGATCGACAGCGTGCGCAGCAGGCGCATTGCCGTCTCGTCCTCCTGGGCGGGCCGGGAGATGATCGTGCCGTCGGCGATCATCCGGTTGATGACCTCCTCACCGAGCTCGGTGCGCACGATTGTCAGCGTCCAGTCGTTGTCCTCGCCGATCCCGCCGGTGGAGATGTCGGCGTGCTCGGCGGCGAAGTCGGGGCAGTGCTTGCAGCCCTCGCGGGTCCACTGGTGGCACTCCTTGAGGTTGATCTCGTGGTAGGAGCCGTCCTTCATCCAGATCTGGAAGACGCCCTTGATGTTCATCTTCACCATGTCCTGCTTGCGCAGGCCGTACTTGGCTTCGAACAGCTCCTCGAAGATGGCGTCGTCGAACGTCTTGGAGCACAGCAGCCCGATGTTGAAGAGGAACGGGCGGGAAACTTTCCCCGCCTTGCGGTCCCACATGATCGGCGGAGAGCTGGTCTGGCATCCCATTCCGACGAGGGCGAGGCGGTCGAGACCTTCGGCCTTGGCCTGGGTGAGTGCCAGCGGGTTGGCGCAGTAGGTGTAGCGGCTGCCGGCGGTGGCCAGCACTTCCTCCGGGTTGTGGGCGAGCACCGGCTTGGCCTTCCAGGCGTCGTCGGGCTCGACGCCGGAGACCATCGCCGCCTCGATGTAGTCGTGCTCCATCAGCCACACGAGCATCGCCGACACGAACCCGCCGTCCTGGCCCTTGGTGTGCTGGGCCTCGTCGGTCGCCCGGGTCAGCAGCAGCTGGCGCCAGATGCCGGCCATCTCGTCGGGCTCGCGGACCCGGCCGAACAGGTGCATGTCGGCGGCCGACTCCCACGCCCGGAAGCGGGGGCACGCCCGCGTGCACGTCGTGCAGCCCTTCACGCCGTGGATGCAGTCGGTGGGACCAAGCTCCTCCTCGAGGTGGAAGGGCGTGTACTTGCCCTCCTCGTGCTCGTAGCCGATGACGTCGTGGGGACAGGTCACCACGCAGCCCGCGCAGCCGGTGCAGAGGCCGGTGGTGATGACCTCGGCGTAGAGCTCCTTCCACTGCGCCGTCCAGCGTGTCGTCGGCGCCGCTTGCGCGGGAGCCTCAGTGACCGTCATGTGAGGAACGCTAGTTGGACGTTCCCGGGCCGCGATCGCTCGCGGCCCGGGAACAGCCCCAACCCCGCGTCCTGCCGCGCCAGGGTCTCGAGGGGGTGCGAGCCCTGGCCTGCGCCGCAGCGGGGCGATCCGTCCGATCCGACCGTGGCAGCCCCCCGTTTCAGGCCCGTAGGCGCCGCGTGAACGGCCTGTGAACCGGCATCCGAGTGTTTGGCCCCGGGGAAATCGCTTCCTGGCACTCGGATCGGTCGAAACACTCCGATGGGGTCAGCCGCTGCGCAGTGCCGACGCCACGACGTCGCGGGCCTCGGCCTGGACCTCGGCGAGGTGGTCGGGGCCGCGGAAGGACTCGGCGTAGATCTTGTACACATCCTCCGTCCCCGACGGCCGGGCAGCGAACCACGCCGACGCGGTGCAGACCTTGAGCCCGCCGATCGGGGCGTCGTTGCCGGGAGCTCTCGTGAGCCGTGTGGTGATCGGTTCGCCGGCCAGCTCGGTGGCGGTCACCGCCTCCGGCGAGAGCTTGGCGAGCGTGGCCTTCTCCTGCCGTGTCGCCGGCGCGTCGACCCGGGCGTACGCCGGTGCGCCGTGGCGGGCGGTGAGGTCGCGGTAGTGCTCTGATGGCGAACGGCCGGTCGTCGCCTGGATCTCCGACGCCAGCAGGGCGAGCAGGATTCCGTCCTTGTCGGTCGTCCACACGGTGCCGTCGCGCCGCAGGAACGACGCGCCGGCCGACTCCTCGCCGCCGAACGCGACCGTCCCGTCGAGCAGGCCGGGCACGAACCACTTGAAGCCGACCGGCACCTCCCACAGCCTGCGCCCGAGCTCGGCCACGACGCGGTCGATCATCGATGACGACACCAACGTCTTGCCGATCGCCGCGTCGGCGGGCCAGCCGTCGCGCTCGTCGCACAGGTAGGACACGGCGACGGCGAGGAAGTGGTTGGGGTTCATCAGCCCGCCGTCGGGGGTGACGATCCCGTGGCGATCGGCGTCGGCGTCATTGCCCGTGGCGATCGCGAACTCGTGGCGCCGGCCGATCAACGACGCCATCGCGTCGGGCGACGAGCAGTCCATGCGGATCTTGCCGTCCCAGTCGAGCGTCATGAAGCGCCAGGTGGGGTCGACGAGCGGGTTGACGACGGTGAGGTCGAGCCGGTGGCGCTCGGCGATCGCCGCCCAGTAGTCGACGCTCGCCCCGCCCAGCGGATCGGCGCCGATGCGCACACCGGCGGTCCGGATCGCGTCGACGTCGATGACGTTCGGCAGGTCGTCGACGTAGGTGCCGAGGAAGTCGTACGGCTGCGCCGCGGGCCGCGCGGCGGAGAACGGCACCCGCCGCACACCCGCGAGCTCGGCGGTCATCAGCTCGTTGGCCCGCGCCGCGATCCATCCGGTGGCGTCGGTGTCGGCGGGGCCGCCGTGGGGGGGGTTGTACTTGAACCCACCGTCGGACGGTGGGTTGTGCGACGGGGTGACGACGACCCCGTCGGCCAACCCTGAACCGGTGGTGCGCCCGCCGTTGGCGCGCAAGATGGCGTGCGAGACCGCCGGGGTCGGCGTGTATCGATCGGCGGCGTCGACGAGCACGGTGACGTCGTTGCCGACCAGCACTTCAAGCGCGGTGACCCACGCCGGCTCCGACAGGGCGTGGGTGTCGCGGCCGAGGAACAGGGGGCCGTCGATGCGCTGGCCGGCTCGGTACTCGCAGATCGCCTGCGTCGTGGCGAGGATGTGGGCCTCGTTGAACGAGCAGGTCAGGCTGGAGCCGCGGTGGCCTGATGTGCCGAAGGCCACCTGCTGAGCCGGGTCGGCCGGGTCGGGCCGATCGCTGAAGTAGCCGGTCACGAGCCGGGGGACGTCGACGAGGTCGCCTGGCTCGGCAGGTTGGCCAGCGCGCGGATCGCTCACGGGATGATCCTTGCCGACTCACGACGGCGCGATGACAGCGATCCCGTTGGCGCGGGCTGCCGACGCCAGCCGCTCGTCGTAGGTGACAACTGCCTCCAGCTCGTCGCCAAGCGCCATCGCCGCCGCCAGATGCAGTGCATCGAGAGACCGCAGCTCGACGGGGTCGACACGTCCAGCGTGGTCGTACACCGTGCTCGGCAACTCGAGGAGATCGATGCGATCGAGGATCGCCCGCACCCGCAGGAAGCGCTCAGGTTGCGATCGCCGCACCGCGCGGACGAGTTCGGTGCGGGCGAGGTCGGACGAGACGGGCTGGCGGTCGGACGTTTCGAGCCATGTTCGCAGGGCACGCGACTCCTGCTCGTCGACCACAAGCTTGACGAGCGCGGAGCTGTCGACGTAGTGGGCCACCCTCAGTAGCGCTCTTCGTCGCGCATCTCGCGCAGCACGGCGGAGAGGTTCGGCCCAGGCTCCGGAGGCGGCAGGTCCGTGAGCTTGCCCCGGGCCGGGCGAACCCGCCCCGCCGCGATCAGCGCATCGAGGCCGGCCTTCTCCGGCAGCGGGATCAGCTGGGCGACCGGACGACCGCGGTCGGTGATGATGATCGTCTCGCCTGCGGCGGCCTTCGCGACCACCGCCGAGGCGTTCTGCTTGAGCGCCCGGATGCCGACCTGGATCATGTGCTTCAATGTAGCACATCGCTCCTTCACAGTTGCCGCCGATTTGACCGGCCGGTCAAGATACGGGCATGGATCTCACGTATCCCGCCGAGGCCGAGCAGTACCGCAAGGAGGTGCGCACCTGGCTGGAGGAGAACCTGCCCGACGGGTGGTTCGACGAGGGCTTCGAGATGACACCGGAGCAGCGGGCCGCGTTCAACGAGGAGTGGCCGCACACGCTCCACGCCGGTGGATGGATCTGCGCCACGTGGCCCAAGGAGTACGGGGGCAAGGGCCTCACGACGATGGAGGGCGTCGTCGTCGCCGAGGAGTTCGCCAGGGCAAGGGCACCGATGCGGGCCGACTTCTTCGGCGACACCCTCGTCGGGCCGACGCTATTGCAGTGGGGCAGCGAGGAGCAGAAGCGGGAGTTCCTGCCGAAGATCCTGGGCGGTGAGACGCGCTGGTGCCAGGGCTTCAGCGAGCCCGACTCGGGCTCCGACCTGGCGAGCGTGAAGACCTCCGCCGTGCTCGACGGCGACGAGTGGGTCGTCAACGGGCAGAAGGTGTGGACCACCGGCGGCCACCGCGCCGACTACTGCTTCCTGCTCGCCCGCACCGATCCGGAGGCGCCCAAGCACAAGGGCATCTCGTACCTCCTCGTGCCGATGCACCAGCCCGGGGTCGAGGTCCGCGGGATCACCCAGCCCGACGGCACCGCCGAGTTCTGCGAGGTCTTCTTCGACGACGCCCGCTGCCCGAAGGACAACGTCGTCGGCGGCGTCAACAACGGGTGGAAGGTCGCCAACTCCACGCTCGGGTTCGAGCGCGGCCAGTCGGCCACGACCGGCCACCGGCGTTTCGAGGAGGAGTTCAACCAGATCGTCGCCGCCGCCCGCGAGAACGGCGCGATCGACCAGCCGACGATCCGCCAGCGCCTCGCCCAGTACTACACGCACTGGCAGATCCTGCGGCTCAACGGGCTGCGCACGCTGTCGGCGACGCTCACCGGTCGCAAGGACCCGAGCGTCGCCGCCGTCGGCGCGGCGAACAAGATGTACTGGTCGGAGATGCACCAGTGGGCGATGGAGCTGGCCCTCGACGTCTTCGGGGCCTCGTCGCTGCGCATCGATGCTGGCCCGACCAGCGGCTCGTGGCCAGGCGCCCAGCGCGACGCGCGCCGCGAGGGCTACCCGGTCAGCCCGATGATGTCGTCGTTCTTCTTCTCCCGCTCGGAGACGATCTGGGGTGGCACCAGCCAGATCCAGCGCAACATCGTCGGCGAGCGGGTGCTCGGCCTGCCGAAGGAGCCGTCCTAAGCGGGCTCGGCTCGCAGGCAAGCTGCTCGTTGATGATCCGGAACAGCAGCCGCTGGGTGGGGATGTCGAACCGGATGACGTAGGCGAACGGCGCGTCGTCGCCGACGGCGAAGCCGATCGGGATGATGAACGACTTCTTGCTCTCGATCAGGGCGTGGGCGGCGCAGTTGCCGGACTGCTCGATCCTGATCGGGATCGTCCCCGCGTCCTGGCCGGGCGCGAGCACGGCGACCGGGTCGGACGCGGTCACGGGGTTGATCCGCAGCAGCACGCTGCCGTTGAGCTGGGTGACCGTCAGCGGCTCCTCGGCCTCACGGCGACGCAGCTCGATGGTGCCGTCCATCGCCGGCTTCCCCGACGCCGTGGTCGACGGCGTCCAGCTGTCGCCGAAGTGGAGGTCGGCAGCCCATGCCCCGCGCTGGTCCTGGCAGGACTGCTGGAACACCCTCGGCAGGACCGCCCGCGTGTCGTGGACCGGGATCTCGACCGCGACCGGCGCGGCGCCGTCGATCGAGGCGGCGGCCCGCGCGACGGCGCCCCCGGGGGGCGGGGCGCCGTCGGCGCGCGGCGGGCTGCCGCACCTGGCGTCGCCCTGGCGCACCCTGATGTCGTAGGTGACGCCCGGCGCCAGGCGCGTCGGCGAGTCGAACTGAGCCTCGTCGGTGAGGCCCGGCCAGCGCAGGCGCAGGTCGCGGAGCTCGACGGTGGTCGAGGACCGGTTCGTCGTCTGGACGCTCATCAACCCGTTGATCTCGTCCTCGCGGTACTGCTCGAGCGTCGCCGTCAGGCCGGGGATCTGGATCGCCCGCTCGGCGGGCGTCGCAGTGGTCTCGTTTGGGTCGGTGTCGCATCCGGCGGCGGCCGCCACGAGCAGTAGCGCGCCAGCGATCCGAAGGAGGGTCATCCAGCCCTCTGGGCGCTCCGGCGCCGGCGGTAGGCGCGGGCCTTGCTCCGGCTGCCGCACGCCGCCATCGAGCACCACCGGCCGCTGCGGTTCTTCGACGTGTCGTGGAAGACCCAGCGGCAGTGGCGGCATGACTTCAGCCGGTCCAGCACGCCGCCGGCGGCGGCGTCGCCGACGGCGATCACGAGCCTCGCCACCACGCCGTCGATGCTCGGGCGAGCCGGGGCGAGCGTGGCGCTGCTGCCGGTCGCCTCGACCCGCACCGAAACCACTCCGGCGGCGCGGGCGAACCGGACGTAGTCGTTGGCGCAGATGCCGTGCCACAGCGCGTCACGAAGCGCGGCGAGCCGGGCCACGCCGCCGCGGTCGACCGCCTCGACCCTGCCGTAGCCCTCTCGGGCGAGCCATTCGGCCAGCTCGCCCGGGGTGCGCCAGGCGTCGGCGCCGTTCTCGCGGTTGGTGCTGTTGCAGAAGCGGCGGATCGGTTCGAGCACGCCCGCCGACCAGGGCTGATCGGGCCAGCTCGGCTCGGGGAGCACGAGGCCGACGGAATCGAGCGGGTGGGACGTCCTCACTCGTCACCACCATAGACCGTTTGATGGTGACGAATGGCGTTCATGCCGACGAAACACTCGGGTCGTAGATTTCTCGACGGATGGATGCGACCGCCGTCAGACCGTGGGACGAGCTGCGCGACTCGGAGGGGCGGCCCCGGCCGGCGGCGGCGGAGGTGCTGGCGCTGGTCGATCGGCTCGGTGTCGAGGAGCTCCAAGCACGCCAGGCGGCGGCGGCCGCCGACATCCTCACGATGGGGATCACGTTCACCGTGTACTCCGAGGGTTCGAACATCGATCGGGCCTGGCCCTTCGACGTCATCCCGCGGGTGATCGAGGCGGCCGAGTGGGCGAGCGTCGAGCGCGGGCTCGTGCAGCGGCTCACCGCGCTCAACATGTTCATCGACGACGTGTACAACGACCGCCGTGTCGTCGCAGATTGGGTGTTTCCCGTCGAGCTGCTCGACGACTCGGTGAACTATCGACGCGAATGCGAGGGCGTGCACCCGAAGTTCGGCGTCTGGGCCCACGTCTGTGGCTCCGACCTCGTGCGCGACGCCGACGGCACGATGTACGTGCTGGAGGACAACCTGCGCGTGCCGTCCGGTGTCAGCTACGTGATCGAGAACCGGGCCGTCGCCAAGAAGGCGTTCCCGGAGGTCTTCGCCTGCCAGCGCATCGCCCCCGTCGACGCCTACACCGACGAGCTCAACAAGCTGCTCGCTTCGCTGGCCCCGGACGGTGTGTCCGATCCGTCGATCGCCGTGCTGACACCGGGCATCTTCAACTCGGCCTACTTCGAGCACTGCTTCCTGGCCCAGCGGATGGGCGCCACGCTCGTCGAGGGCGGTGACCTCACCGTCCGCGGCGACCGCGTGTACATGCGCACGATCGACGGCCTCGAGCCGGTGGACGTCGTGTACCGGCGGATCGACGACTTGTTCCTCGACCCCGAGGCGTTCCGGCCCGACTCGACGCTCGGCGTGCCCGGCCTGATGCGGGCGTGGAAGGCGGGCAACGTCGCGATCGCCAACGCTCCCGGTGCCGGGGTCGCCGACGACAAGGTCGTCTACGCCTGGGTGCCCGACCTGATCCGCTACTACCTTGGCGAGGAGCCGCTGCTGCCGAACGTGCCGACGTACCGCTGCCAGTACGCCGACGAGCGGCGGTTCGTCCTCGACAACCTCCGCGAGCTGGTGCTCAAGCCGGCCAACGAGAGCGGCGGCTACGGCATCCTCATCGGCAGCCGGGCCACCGACGCCCAGCTGGAGGCCCAGGTTGCGGCGATCGAGGCCGACTGCCGCAACTGGGTCGCCCAGCCGATCGTCCAGCTCTCCACGGCGCCGACGCTGTGCGGCGACGCCGTCGAGCCGCGCCATGTCGACCTCCGCCCGTTCATCCTGACTGGTGCCACCAGCTACGTGACGGCGGGCGGGCTCACTCGGGTCGCCCTGCCCAAGGGCTCGCTCGTCGTCAACTCCTCCCAGGGCGGCGGGAGCAAGGACACGTGGATCGTCGACCCGGTGGCGAGCTGGCCGGTGGTCGTCTGATGCTGCTGTCGCGCGTCGCCGACCGGCTCTACTGGGCGGCGCGCTACATGGAGCGCGGCGAGGACACGGCGCGCCTGGTTCGCGCCCACGGCGAGCTGATGGCCGACCTCCCGGCGCAGGTTGAGGCGCGCTGGGAGCCGCTCGTCGCCGTCGTCGGAAGCGACGTCCGGGTCGGCCATCGCCAGTCGCAGTCCCAATGGCAGTCGCAGTCGCCGTCGAACGGGGCGGTGGCGGACGACGCCGAGATGGCCGTCGCCCGCTTCCTCATCAGCGACCGCACCCACCCGAGCAGCGTGATCAGCTGCGTGACGGCGGCGCGGGAGAACCTGCGCACGACGCGCGACACCGTGCCGCGCGACGGCTGGAACGCGGTCAACGCCCTCTACCTGTACGTGTCGACCGAGGCCGACCGCAGCGCCGACCGGCGGGTGCGCGAGCGCCTCCTGGCGCGGGTCATCTTCGACGGACGGCGCATCGACGGCATCCTGGCGACGGTGATGACCCACGACGAGGCGTACGTCATGTGGCGGCTCGGGCGGGCGCTCGAGCGGGCCGACATGACGACCCGCGTGCTCGGTGTGCGCGCCGCGGCGGTGCTGGCACGGCCGACGACCAACGGTGACGGGACGCGAGACCACGACGAGGTGCAGTGGATGGGCGTGCTGAAGTCGGTGTGGGGCCTGCAGATGTACCAGCGGGCCGTGCGGGGGCCGATCGAGGGGACGTCGGTCGTGCGCTTCCTGCTCGAGCACGACCGCTTCCCCCGCGCGCTGCGGGCGCTGCTGCGCGAGATCCGCCAAGCGCTCGCCGAGCTCCCTGGCGCGGACGGGCCGATGGACGCCGTGGAGCACGTGGAGGACGTGCTCCACGAGTCGTCGGCGGCGAGCACCGACGGGTATGCCCTCGACCGGGCGATGGATGCCCTCCAGGTGGCGATCGGCGAGCTCGACCGGCGGATCTCGGACCGCTACCTGCGGGTTGGTTCGTGACGGCAGACGGGCGGTGATCGCGGGGGTTGAGCTGCTGGCGCAGTTCCTGCACGACCATGTCGCGCTGGCCCGTGTCCAGGTCGAGGCCGACCGTCTCATCGCCGCCTCGCTCGCCGGCCACCTCGTGCACGAGCTGCCCGGACCCGACGGCAGCGCGACCGTGCGCGACCCGCCGTGGCGCCTGGACCCGGTGCCGGTGGTCCTCGACGGCGCCACGTTCGCCGACCTGGCCGACGGGGTCGCCGAACGGCTGCGGGGGATGGAGGCGCTGCTCACCGACCTCTACGGATCGCGCCGATCGGTGCGCGAGGGCTGGGTGCCGGCCGAGGCGCTGGCGTCGTCGTCGCGCTACCGCCTGTCGGCGGTCGGAGTGCCACCGCCGCCGCGCTGGCTGACGACGTACGCCGTCGACGTGATCGGGCTCGCCGACGGGACGTGGCGCGTGGTCCAGGACCTCGCCGACACGCCGACCGGCGTCGGGTACGCGATCATCGATCGCGCCGCGATGGCCCGCGTCGCCGCCGAGCTGCTCGGTCCGCGAGGCGCCGGCGATCTCGCCTCGATCAGCGGCTTCCCCGCCGAGGTCCGCCACCGTCTGGCCGCGCTGTCGACGGCGCCCAGCCCGCGCGTCGTGCTGCTCACCGCCGGCATCGACGACCCCGCCTACGTCGAGCACTCGTCGCTGGCCCGCCTGTTCGGGTTCCACCTCGTCGAGGCGCCCGACCTGGTCGTGCGCCGGGGTCGGCTGTGGCTCCGCGCGCTCGGCCGGCTCGACCCGGTCGACGTGGTCTACCGTCGCCTCGCGGATGTGGCGGTGGATCCGATCGAGGTGAGCACGAGGAGCACCACCGGCGTGCCGGGACTGCTGCTGGCGGCGACCGAAGGGGGCGTCGTGCTGGCCAATGCCCATGGCGCCGGCGTGATCGAGGATCCGGCGCTGGCGTCGTGGTGGCCAGGCGCGGTCGAGGGACTCACCGGCTCGGCGCTGCGGCTGCGCCCGCTCGCCGCCGCCGACCGACCCGCCGAGCTGCCGGCGTTCCGCGACGGCCGGGCGACCACGGCCAGGGTTGTGGTCCGTCTCCACGCCGTCGCCGGCCCGGATGGCGTGACGGTCATGGCCGGCGGCAACGGCCGGGTGCTGAGCGACGGTGACGACGCCCGCCGGCCGACGGCGCGGGTCGCCAAGGACGTGTGGGTGATCGGTGCCCCGCGCCACGCGCCGGGGGCCGTCGCGCCGCTGCCGCAGGTCGACCTCACCGCCTCGGTGCCGACGCGCGTCGCCGTCGCGATGTTCTGGCTCGGGCGCGCCGCCGAGCGGGCTGAGGCGGTGGCCAGGACCGCCCGCGTGATCTTCTCGCGACGCCAGACAGACCCGTCGTTGACCACGGCCGACGGCGGGCGCTGGGCCACGCGCATGGTCCACGTGCTGCGCGCCGTTCGCAACGCCCCGGGGGAGCTGGCGAGTGGCACTCCGGTCAGCGTGCTCGACGCCGAGCTGGCCGACGCGACGCGCGCGGTGAGCGAGCGGCTGGCCGCCGTGCTCGCCGCGGCAGCGACCGTCGGCGAGTACCTATCGATCACCGCCGGCCGCGTGCTCGCCGACATCGCCTCCGCGCGCCACGGGTTCGCCGACGGGCACGCGCCGATCGACGCCATCGACGCCTGCATCGCCGACCTCGCCGCGTTCGTCGGACTGTGGGACGAGAGCACCGTGCGCGGGCCGGCGTGGCGCTTCGGCGACCTCGGCCGGCGCATCGAGCGGGCGCTGGTCGTGCTCGGTCTGTTCGGGGCCTGCCTGGCCGGCGACGGGGACGACGACTCGGCGCTGGAGGTGTTGCTGGCGGCGAACGAGAGCCTCGTCGCCTATCGGCGCCGCCACCGCAGCGACATCGAGGTGGGTGCCGCCACCGCCCTGCTCCTGCACAACGTCGACAACCCGAGGTCGTTCCTCGCGTCGGTGGAGCGGATGGCCGAGCACGTCGCGGCGATCGATTGGCCGGAGGGGCGCGACGCCGTGGCGCGGCTGGCCGGGATCATCGACGACGACGACGAGGTGATGGCCGGCGTGGGCGAGGCGACCGCGGCGGTCACGGCGTTCGCCACGATGGTGGACGAGACGTGGTTCGCCACGCCGGTGAACCCGATGGTCGTGCACGGCCGCCTGCAATGACTGAGCGAGCGAATCAGCGTTACGGCGCCGAAGGCTCACTGTTGCACCAGGCACGGACATTGGATCACCTCCTCGTGCCTGCGATGGTGCACCAGTGACGGCGGCCGGCGAGCCGGTGCACTACCGCGTCTCCCATCGCACGACCTACACGTATGGCGTGCCGATGGCCGACAGCTACACGATCGCCTACCTGCTGCCGCGGCCAACGCCGTTCCAGGTCGTCGAGGCGGCCACCGTGACCGTCGATCCCGAGCCCGACGAGCGGGTGGAGCGGACCGACGTGTTCGGCAACCGCGTCATCCAGTTCGGCGTCCACCACGCCCACCGCACGCTCACGCTGCGGGCCTGCAGCGAGGTCGTCTTCGTCCCGCCCGACCGGCCGGCGCCGGGGGAGCCGTGGGAGGTCGTCGCCAGGCGGGTGCACGAGCTGCTCGGCGGCGACGCGCTCGCCGTGCGGCCCTTCGCCGGCAGCTCGCCGTACGTGGCGCTGGACGAGCACGGCCAAGCGCTGCGCGCGATCGCCGAGCAGGCGTTCGGCCCGCACCGCCCGATCGTCGACGGGGCGCGCGCGCTGTGCGCCCTCATCAACGAGACGTTCGAGTACGACCGCACCTTCACCGACGTGTCGACGCCGCTCGGGGTCGTTCTGGAGGGCCGGCGTGGCGTGTGCCAGGACTTCGCCCACCTCGCCGCCGGGTGCCTGCGCTCGCTCGGGCTGGCGGCCCGCTACGTCAGCGGGTACACCGAGACCGACCCGCCCGCTGGGGCCGCGGTCGGCGCCGACGCCTCCCACGCGTGGTGCTCGGTGTGGGTGCCGCAGCACGGGTGGGTCGACTTCGACCCGACCAACGACCACCTTCCGATCAACCGCCACGTGACGCTGGCGTGGGGCCGTGACTACGGCGACGTGACCCCGGTGCGGGGCGTTGTGATCGGCCCATCGGTGGACCAGACGCTGGCCGTGGAGGTCGAGGTCGAGCGGCTCTGAGCGGAGCCGTTCGAGGCGGCCCCGTTCTGGGCGCGATCCCTGCAATCGTGACACGTCGGTCGGCGGACCGCCCCGGATCGTGTGAAATCGATCACAAACCCGGGTCGACCTCGGGAAACGCCACGCCGGGCCTCCAACATGGTTGGCTGTGCCGCCGACCCGCCTCGTCTCCAAGCCGTTCCTGGCGGTGACCGCGGCGGCGCTGGCGTTCTTCACCTACGTCGGCATGCTCGTGCCGATCGTGCCGACGTTCATCGCCGACGAGCTACACGCCGGCGACGTCGGCGTCGGGCTCAGCCTGGCCGCGTTCGCGCTCGCCGCGATCTGCGCCCGTCCAGTGATCGGGCACCTCGTCGAACAGTTCGGGCGGCGGCGGGTGATGATCGGCGGCGCGCTGCTGGCTGGGCTCGCCGGGATGCTGTGCGCCACCGCCCACTCGCTGTGGATGCTGCTCGCGCTGCGCGGCGTCGCTGGGGTCGGCGAGGCGGCGTTGTTCGTCGGCGCCGCCACCCTCGTGGCCGACCTGGCGCCGCCGCATCGCCGGGCCGAGGCGGCGAGCTACTTCTCCGTCGCCGTGTTCGGCGGCCTCGGCATCGGGCCGATCCTCGGCGACGCCGTGCTCGGCGGCGACCGGTACGGCCGGGCGTTCGTCGTCGCCGGCTGCTTCGCCTGGCTGGCCGCGCTGGTCGTGCTGCTCGTGCCCCGTCACGTCGACATCCGCCATGCCGAGCCCGCCGGCGCGCCGCTGCCAACGCGGTGGGGCTTCCAGCGGGTCATGCACCCGGCCGCGGTCGGCCCTGGCCTCGTGCTGGCGTGTGGCATCGCCGGGTTCGCCGTGTTCACCGCGTTCCTGCCGGAGTACTCGAAGGACATCGGGTTCGCCGGTTCCGGCGGCTTGTTCGCCGTGTACAGCGTCGTGTGCCTCGCCCTGCGCTTCGCCGGTGCCCGCTCGATCGAGCGCCTCGGCGTCCGCAACGCCGCCCTCATCGCGTTCAGCTCGCTGGCGGTGGCGCTGGTCGGACTCGCCGCGTTCCCCGACGCCTGGGCGCTGTGGCTCGCCGCCGGGATGGTTGGGTTCGCCTCGTCGTTCCTGTACCCGTCGCTGATGGCACTGACGGTCAACCGGGCCGACGAGCGGGAGCGGGCGCTGGCGATGAGCTCGTTCACGATGTTCTTCGAGGTCGGCAACATCTCCGGCGGCGTCGTGTTCGGCCTCGTCGCCGAGCTCGCCAGCAAGCGGGCGGCGTTCGGCTCGGCCGTCGCCCTGTGCGTGGTCGGCACCTGGCTGCTGGTGACCCGTGTCGTGCCGTTGCAGCACGCCCGCCGCACCGCGGCCGCGCCGATCACCGGCCCCGTCCCCGTCTACGCCGACTGACCCATCCGAGTGTTTCAGCCCGTCGGAGTGCTTCGTCCGGGAAAGCCCGGGAGCAAACACTCGGATGAGCTGCTGGCGGTGCGCCACCCGTACGACGTGGATGGCCTGCTCTCGTTCCTCGCCGCCCGCGCCGTGCCCGGCGTCGAGCACTGGGACGGGTGGTCCTTCCACCGGGCGCTGCGCCTGCCGGGCGGCCACGGCGTCGCCGTCCTCACGCCCCACGACACAGCCCAGCCGGGTGGTCGCCGGACCGTGCGAGCCGAGCTGCGCCTCGCCGACCGGCACGACCTCGAGGAGGCGCGGCGACAGATTCGCCGCCTGCTCGATCTCGACGCCGACTCGCTGCCGATCGACGAGGCCCTCGCCGCCGATCCCCCGCTCGCGCCGTCGGTCGCCTCGACGCCGGGGCTGCGGGTCCCGGGGTCGGTCGACCCGTTCGAGACCGCGATCCGGGCGGTGATCGGCCAGCAGGTCTCCGTCGCCGCCGCTCGCACCGTGGCCGGGCGGATCGTCGCCGCCGCCGGCGTGCGCCTGACGATCGACGGTGGGCCGCTGACCCACGTCTTCCCGTCCGCCGACGTCCTCGCCGAGCTCGACCCGGATCACCTGCCGATGCCGTGGAGCCGCCGTCGCACGGTCGGCGCGCTCGCCGGGCGGTTCGCCGCCGGCGAGCTCGTGCTCGACGCCGGGGCCGATCGCGATGCCGTGGCCGCCGGCCTCCTCGGCGTTCCGGGGATCGGCCCGTGGACGGCCGGCTACGTGCTGATGCGCGGTCTCGGCGATCCGGACGTGTTCCTCCCGACCGACCTCGGCGTCCGGGCCGGGCTCGCCGCGCTCGGCATCCAGCCCGACCGAGCCGAGCGTTGGCGACCGTGGCGCTCCTACGCCGTCCACCACCTGTGGCGGGTGGCGCGATGAAGCTCAGCCATGCAGTGCTGGAGACGCCGATCGGCCCGCTCACCCTGCTCGCCACGCCGCACGCCTTGCGCGAGGTGCGATTCCCGAACGGGCGTCCGCTGGGGCCGTCCGACGGCCTGGCCGAGCCCGATCAGCCCGTGTTGGCGCAGGCGGCGCGAGAGCTCGCCGAGTATTTCACCGGCGACCGTCTCGACTTCGACGTCCCCCTCGATCCGCAGGGCTCGCCGTTCCAGCTCGCCGCCTGGCGGGGGCTGCGGGAGATCCCGTATGGGGAGACGATGAGCTACGCCGAGCAAGCTCGGCGGCTCGGCCACCCCGGCAAGGCCCGCGCCATCGGCGCCGCCAACGCCAGCAACCCGCTGCCGGTGATCGTGCCGTGCCATCGCGTGGTCGGGAGCGACGGCAGCCTCACCGGCTTCGGCGGCGGTCTCGAACGCAAGGCCTGGCTCCTCCACCACGAGCGCCAGGTGCTCGGCCTGGAGCTGCAGCTCTGAGGATGTCGTCGCATTCGTCAGGTGGGCGAGCGCCGCTGCGAAGCGGCGGTGGCGAGCGTGAGAGGTGAGGCGAGCAGCTCGGCGGCGAGGCGAACCCGAGCCGATCAGGTCCGGCCGCGGGCTCGGGTGCGCTGCTCGCGGCGGGCCTGGGCGTCGGCCTGCTTGCGCCGCCGCATCTCCAGCCGGCGAGCTTTCACCTCGGCGTCGGCGGTGTCCGGTGGGCGGGCGATCGGGCCCAGGCGGGTCTCGTCTACGGGGGGCAGCTTGAGCGTCTCGTCGTGCTTCAGCAGGTCGCGGATGATGTTCGAGGCCTTGGCCTCGCCGGCGACGGTGGAACCGAGCATGAGCCGGGTGACGCCGAGGCCGTGGCGCTCGATGATCCCCGGCAGGACCGCGCGCAGCTGATCGCTGGTGGGGTTGTCGGCGTGGTCGCCGAGCTTGTCGACGCAGTCGGCCAGCGCGGCGTCGGTGAGGACCAGCCCGATGCTCTCCAGCGTGCCGTCGATGCGTCCCTTCGCTCCCGCGGCGCGGATCGCGTCGGGTGTCGCCGGGCCGCCAGCGATGCGCTCCATCGCCTCGCGGTGATCGTCGTTGAGCCCGGCGATGACGGCCTCCAGCTCGTCGTCGGTCATCGCTCGCAGGGCGCGATCGAGGATCCCGAGCGCCTGCAGGCGGGTCTTCATCTGATTCACGGCGGGCCAAGCTACCGGCCGGGGCGCTCGGCAGTAGATTGCGCGAAATGGCGGTCGGGGGCAGCCCGGGGAACTCATCAGGGGACGCCGAACCGTCACCCGAGCCGGGGGGATGGGACGAGTTCGCCCCGCTGTACGACGTCCACCACGAGCGCCTCTACCGTGTCGCCCTGCTCCTCTGCCACGGCGACACCGCGATCGCCGAGGACGCCGTCACCGAGACGTTCTTGCGGGTCTACGAGCAGTGGGCCGCAGGCAAGGTCGAGAACTTCTTCCCCTACGCCCGGCAGGTGCTCGTTAACCAGGTCCTCGGGGACCGGCGCCTCGATCGGGCGGCACCGCAGGCCGGCGACGAGCGTGCCGACCGCCCGCTCGACGACTCGCTGGCCGGCGCCTCGGCGACGTTCAAGCTGCTCGAGCAGCTGCCGCCAGACCAGCGCACCGCCGTGGTGCTGCGGTACTTCGAGGACCTCTCCTACGACCAGATCGCGTCGACGATGGGCGTCAGCCCCGGCGCGGCCAAGGCCAAGGTGGCGGTGGGCCTGCAGCGGATGCGCGACCTGATGGGCGAGGACCAGGCATGAGACACGGCCCAGCAGCGTCCCTCCTTCTGGGCGGGAATCGTCCCAGTCCGGCTTCTGGGCGTGGATCGTCCCGGAAACCGGAACGGATCCCGCCCAGATGTACCGACACGAGCGGCCGTGGGGGCGCGCCGTGAGCGGCTTGCCATTCAACCGCACGCCCTTCGAGCACGAGGTCGCCGAGATGCTCGGCGCCGCGGTAGCCGGCGCGGCGCCGCTACCGGGCCTGGCCGGCGCGATCAAGGCTCGCACCGAGGGCGCCCCGCAAGTCGTCGTCGCGCTGGCGGCGGTGAACTCGATCGCCGCGCCGGCGGCCCTGCGAGCGCGGGTGGCGTCGGGGATCGGTGCGGGCGTCGCGGGGACTGCAGCCCTGGCGCCCAGGCCACGCTTCCGGCTCCCCCACCCGCCTCAGGTGCCGGTGCTCATCGGGCTCGTCGCCGCCGCAGCCGCCGTCCTGGCGACCGCGCTCTACGTCGCCAGCAGCGGCGACGACGCCTCGCCAGCGACCTCGTCGTCGCCCGCGGTCGTCGCCACATCGGCCGGTGGAGCCGACGCCGGCGGGACGGGTGGGGGATCGACCCCCGGCGCCGCGGCCGGGCCGGCGACCGCGCCGACCGCCAGCGCGCCGCCGACGACGACGACCTCCACCACGTCGACCACCTCGGCCACCTCGACCACGACGCCCGTGAACGACAACGGTACAGGCGGCAGCGGTGGGGCGACCGGTCCGGTCACGCGACGCACGACCACCACCCGGCCGGTAAGGCGTCCGGGCACGACGCAACCGCGCCCGACCCGGCCCACCGCCCCGACCGCCGCGCCGACGACGCCGACCGTCCCGACCGCGACCAACATCCCCACCACGACCGCCACGACGCCGACCGCCACGACCACGTTGCCTGCAACCACCGCACCGGCGACCACGCGACCCACGACCACGGAACCGGCGACTACCCGCCCGCCCACATCGACGACCAGCCCGGACAAGCCAATCGACGCGCCGGAGATCCACGCCGTCACCCCATGCCAACAGCGCGAGACCACATCCAGCTGCGAAAGCAACATCACTCACAGCCCCGTGGACGGCGCGGTGGGCTACGTCGTCGAGACCGCCGCGGCGGGTTCGGTGCCGTGCTCGGACGAGAGCCGACCCGGCGTCTGCGTCGCGGTGTTCCCGAACGGGCCACCAGGGTGTGAGACGACGCTGCACGCCGTCGACGGCGACGGCCACTGGGGCCTCCCGAGCGAGTCGTTCTGCGTGCGCGGCGGCGGGGGCGACTAGCCGCGACTAGCCGACCGGCAGCAGCCGCCAGCAGAACTCGACCTTGGCCCGTGCGCCCGGTGCCAGGGCGAACGGGTAGAGGTCGCGCATCCCCATCGCCCGCGCCAGCTCGTTGGCGGCGGTGGTCGCGGCGACCGACGTCGCCAGCCACGATGCGGCGTCGGTGGGGTCGTTGGGGGCGCCCACGACACCCCACGCGGCGCCGGTCTCGACGACGTCCTGGACGTGCATCAGCTGGGCCCACGACTCGGCGAAGTCCTCCCACGGGTGCGCCGACGCGTAGAACGAGGCGTAGGCGTCGCGCCAGCTCCCGTCGTCGAAACGGCCGTAGTGGGCGTCGAGCGCGGCGGCGTAGTCGGCCCGCTCGTCACCGAACACCGACCGGAACGCCGCCAGCCGGGCGGGGTCCGCTTCCACGAGTGTGGGCCACACGTAGTGGCCGAGCTCGTGGCGGATGTGCCCGAGCGGCGTGCGGTAGCTCTCGCCGAGGGACGCCTGGATGTGCTCGCGGCGGGCGGGATCCGCCTCGTCGAGATCGAGCGTGATCTCCCCGCCGCGATGGCCGATCACCGCCTCGTCGCCTGCTGCGGTCGACCGGTAGATGAAGTGCACCCCGATCGTCCACGCCACGCCGATCACCTCGAGCTGGTAGAGGGCACGGCGCTGGGCTGACTGGAACGGCACCATCAGCGGATCGTGCCCCCGTCCGCCGGGGTCGACGAGGACGCAGCTGCGGCACAGCGGTGCGCCCGGACCGACGGCCGCCCAGTTGCACGCCCAGGTCTCGCGCTGCATGCACGGCAGCACGTCCTCGGCGTCGAGGACCCGCAGGCCGCCGTCGACCTCCATCGCCA
This sequence comes from uncultured Acidimicrobiia bacterium, assembly GCA_963841465.1. GTDB lineage: Bacteria > Actinomycetota > Acidimicrobiia > Acidimicrobiales > Ilumatobacteraceae > JALZMG01. The sequence goes on from CAWJCQ010000005.1 coordinate 385,052, forward strand.
GCGACGTGTGGCAGCGAACGCACGCGAGCGAATCGAAGAAGACCTCGTTCGCGCACGTCGGGCAGTTCAGGCGCCGCACGCCCGCAGTCTGGCCGGACCGATCGCGTCGCCACGCTCATCCGTCGGCCAGAATCGACCGATGAGCGCAGATCAACCCGTTCGGGTGACGGATGAGGGGTCAGTCCGCGTCGTCACGATCGACCGTCCCGAGCGCCGCAACGCCGTCGATTCCGTCACCGCTGGCCTGCTCCTGGCCGCGTTCGAGGCGTTCGACGCCGACGACGCGGTCAGCGTCGCCGTGCTCACCGGCAGTGGCGGGTACTTCTGCGCCGGTGCCGACTTGAAGGCGCTCGCCGACGGCGACCGGCGCCCGGTCGGCACCTCCGGGCCTGGTCCGATGGGCCCGAGCCGGCTGCGTCTCGGCAAGCCGGTGATCGCCGCCATCGAGGGGCCGGCGGTGGCCGGCGGGTTGGAGCTGGCGCTGTGGTGCGACCTGCGCGTCGCCGCGTCCGACGCCACGCTTGGTGTCTACTGCCGGCGGTTCGGCGTCCCCCTCATCGATCTCGGCACGGTGCGCCTGCCGCGGCTGATCGGCCACAGCCGGGCGATCGACCTGATCCTCACCGGTCGTGGCGTCGATGGCACCGAGGCCGAGCGGATCGGGCTCGTCAACCGCGTGGTGGCGCCGGGTCAGGCGCTGGCGGCAGCGATCGCGCTGGCCGGCGAGCTGGCCGCGCTGCCGCAACGGTGCATGCGCAACGACCGCCTATCTGCGCTCGAGCAGTGGGACCTGTCGGAGGACGACGCAATGCGCAACGAGGTCGCCCGCGGCCGGGCAACGATTGAGAGCGGCGAGACGCTCGCCGGTGCCGCCCGCTTCGCCGCCGGTGCCGGGCGCCACGGTGGCCGCGCGCCTGCCTGACAGACTTCGGGGCCGTGACATCACCTGCAGACCTCACGCCGACGTCCGAGTTCACGATGGAGATCGGACTCGACACGGCGACCTTCGTCGGCGCCGGTCCCGCCGGGATGCGGGCTGTCATCGCCGTCAAGGGTGGGAGGGTCATCGGCGAGCGGCTGTCCGGCACGATCGTCGGACCGGGGGCCGACTGGGCGTTGATCGGCGGGGACGGGTACACCCGGGTCGACGTGCGCCTGCAGATCCAGACCGACGACGGCGCGTTCGTCTACGTCCAGTACGTCGGGCTCTTGGAGATGACCGAGGCCGTCATGGGCGCGGCCACCGACCCGACGAAGGAGACCGGCTGGGACGACCAGTACTTCCGCATGACCCCACGGTTCGAGACGGGAGACGAGCGCTATTCGTGGCTCAACCAGTCGGTGTTCGTCGGCCGCGGGCGGTTCACCAAGGGCGGCGTGATGTACGAGGTATACCGGGTCTGATGGCGTCGCCGGCGGCCGAGAAGGCGCTCGCCGAGGCGCCGGCTGTCATCCGCCCGGTGCTGCGCGGCACCTTGCACCGCTGGTCGGCGCCGGTCTTCATCGTGCTGACCGCCGTGCTGGCGGTGCGGGCCGACACGGCTGGGCAACGGGCGGCGGTGCTCGTCTACGGCGCCTGCGTCTCGGCGATGCTCGCCGTGAGCGGCACCTATCACGCCCGTCGCCTCTTCCACCGCGAGCGGCGGCTGCTGCGTCGGGTGGACCACACGATGATCCTCGTGGCGACGGCGGGCACCTACACCGCCGTGATCGTGCTCGCGCTGGACGGCGCGAGGCGGGTGGTACTGCTCGTCGTGGCGTGGGCGCTGGTGGTTCTCGGCGCGGGCATCCGGATGCTGTGGCTCGACGCGCCCGCCGGCCTCGTTGCCCTCGTCTACCTCGTCGCCGGGTGGCAGATCGTGCTCGATGTGCCGGCGTACGTCGGCGCCCTCAGCGCCGTCGAGCTGACGATGCTCGCCGTCGGCGGCGGCTGCTACAGCGCCGGCGCGGTGGTGTACGCGCTGAAGCGGCCAAACCCGTGGCCGGTCGTCTTCGGGTACCACGAGGTGTTCCACGTGTGGGTCGTGCTCGGCGCCGGCTGCCACTGGGTCGCCGTCCTGTTGCTCACCGGGTGAGCGATGCAGTTCCCGATGCCCACGCTCGACGCGATCGGCCGCGGCGATAGTGACGGTCGCCTTCCGGCGGTGGAAGCGACCGACGGTGAAATGCGGCGGCACGCTGACCACCCGCGCCGGCGTGCTGGCGTTCGACGCCGTCGACGTGATCGAGGAGGGCGAGATCACTGCCGCCGACGCCCGCCGTGCTGGCCACGCCTCACCCGCTGACGTGCTCGCCGCGACCGGCGGCCGCACCGGCCCGCTGTACCGCGTGCGGTTCCACGTCGCCGGGCCCGACCCGCGCCTCGCCCTGCGCGAGCAGGCTGAGCTGACCCGCGACGATGTCGCCGCTCTCACCGAGCGACTCCGTCGCCTCGACGCTCGACCGAGCGGACCGTGGACGCGGCGGTTCCTCGAGCTGATCGGCTCACGTCCCGGCGTGCGCGCCGGCGACCTCGCCGACGCCGTCGGCATGGAGCGGCTGGCGTTCAAGGCCGACGTCCGCAAGCTCAAGGCGCTCGGCCTCACCGAGAGCCTCGATGTCGGCTACCGCCTCTCCCCGCGTGGACGGGCATGGCTCGACCATCCGAGTGTTTGAACGATCCGAGTGTTTCGCCCCGGGAAAGCCGAGGCGTGGCACTCGGATGGCTCGAAACACTCGGATGTCAGGAGCGGCGGAGACGGTCAAGGCGGCGGTCCCAGCTGCGGCTGGCGTCGAGCAGCCAGGCGACGGCGTCGGCCAGGCGCTCGGTCGTCGCCACGTAGCGCACCTCCCGGCCGTCGCGCTCGGGGGCGACGAGCCCGGCGTCCGCGAGTACGCGGAGGTGCTTGACGATCGCCTGGCGCGATGTCGGGAAATGGCCGGCCAGCGTGGTGGCGGTCTGCGGGCCGTGGTGGACCAGGCGCTCCAGCACGGCTCGCCGGGTGGGGTCGGCGAGCACGGAGAAGAGCTCGTCGAGGGGGCGGCGGGCACTCATCGATGGTGTCCGTCGCCGCCGCAGGCCGATCTGGGCGGGGTTCGTCCCGGAATCCGGGGCGAATCCCGCCCAGAAGGCCGGTTGGGACGATTCCCGCCCAGATGTGGGGACGGTCTCACACCCGGACGCCGACCGCCTGCGCCAGGAACAGCATCAGCCGCACGTCCCATGCCGTGCCGGCCGACGCGCCCGCCGACAGGTAGGTCTCCGTCACCCGCAGCCGGCTCCCGCCGACCGCCGGCAGGACGACCAGCTCCACCGTCGAGGCCTGGTCCGGGCGATCCTGTGGCCACCAGGTGAAGGCGAGGTCTCGATCACCGAGGCGGTCGATGCGGATCTCCCGCTCGACGCCGTCGTCGACCACCGTGCCGCCACCACCGGGCGTCACCGAGACGTCCGCGCCGTCGACCATCCAGCTCGCCCACTCCTCGCCGTCGGCGACCCGCTGCCAGAGCTCGTCGGTGTCGAGGTCCGTCTCGACGGTGCGGGTGATGCGCGTGACGTCGCTCATTGGTGCACCCTGGCGTCATGCGCCGAGTCGACCCCGGCGGCGGTGCACCAATGAGCCGAAGACCCTCGTTGACGGTTCGCTCGCTCGAAGGCTCGCCCGCTCATAGCGCCGAGTTTACGAGCAACCCAGAGGTTGCACCACGCACGGTCAACCCGATAATGTGCAACTAGACAGTTGCACATCAAGGAGATGCCGTGCTCGTCCCCACCGTCATCGAGTCGACCAACCGCGGCGAGCGGGCCTACGACATCTTCTCCCGCCTGCTCGCCAACCGGATCGTCTTCCTCGGTACCCAGATCGACGACGCCAGCGCCAACCTCGTGATCGCCCAGCTCCTGCACCTGGAGTCGGAGTCGACGAGCAAGGACATCTCGCTCTACGTCAACTCGCCTGGCGGCGACATGAACGCTCTGTTCGGGATCCACGACACGATGCAGTACGTCGCACCGGACGTCGCCACGATCTGTGTCGGCCAGGCCGCCTCGGCCGCCGCCGTGCTGCTCGCCGCCGGGGCGCCGGGCAAGCGCTACGCCCTGCCCAACGCGCGAGTCCTCATCCACCAGCCCCACGGCGGAGCCCAGGGGCAGTCGACGGACCTCGAGCTGCAGATCGCCGAGGTCGTCGAGATGCGCCGGCGGATGATCGACATCCTCGTGCGCGCCACTGGTCAGACGACCGAGCGGATCACCGCCGACATCGACCGGGACTACATCGTGCGCGGCGACGATGCCGTCCGCTACGGCCTGGTCGACCAGATCATTGAGCGGCGCGAGCTCCCCGACCTCACGAAGGCGGTGGCCTGATCCCGGCGGGCAGCGCGAACGGCGCCGTGCCGGTGACGATCAACTCGGCGAGGGCGTCGCCCAGCACAGGTGCCATGGTCAGCCCGCCAGCGCCATAGCCCGTGGCGACGTAGGCGTCGTCGTAGTCGGGCAGGGCACCGACCGTTGGCACCGTGCCGGCGGCCAGCGGGCGCAGCCCAACGCGCACCTCCAGCAGCGTCGCCGCGGCCAGGCCGGGAGCGATGCGCAGGGCGTCGTCGAGCACCTTGTGCACCCCGCCGGCGGTGACGACCGGCTCGAACCCGCTACCCGTCTCGCGGGTGGCGCCGGCGACGATCCGCCCGCCGTCGAAGGCGACGAGGTAGTGGTCACCGACCGAAGCGACCGTCGGCCAGCCGGCGGTGTCGGCGCCGGCCAGGTGGAGGTGGGCGATCTGGCCGCGCTGGGGCGCGACGTCGACGCTGGCGCCGGCCGGTGCGACCAGCAGACCGGTCCACGCTCCGCCGGCCGCGACCACGACGTCGCCGCCGACGACGTGGCCGTCGACCTCGACCGCGACCCGACGTCCTGCACCAGGGAGCACCGCGACCTCGCCGCGCCGGACCGTCCCCCCGAGACGCTCGACAGCGGTCAGCACGCCGGCGACCAGCAGCCGCCCGTCGACGCGGGCGCCGCCGCCGATCCACACACCGTGGAGGTCCTGGTGCAGCGGCGGGAAGCGCGCTTGCACCTCGGCGCCTCCGAGGCGCTCGACCTCACCCATCGCCGGCGCCGTCGGTCGGCGGGCGCGCAGCCGGGACTCCACTGCGTCGACGGCCGCCGGGTAGTCGGCGACCACCAGCGCTCCGCTGCGGCGGTAGCCGAGCTCGGCGACGCCGTGCTCGGCGAGCTGCTCGACCAGCGTCGGGTAGTAGGCGGCACCGCGGGCATACAGCTCGTAGTACTCGCCGGTCGCTGCGGATGCCCACGGCTGGACGATCCCCGCCCCCGCCGGCGTGGCTCGGCCCGTGCGCTCGGCGTCGACCACGGTGACGGCGACGCCGCGCCGGGCCAGCCCAAACGCCACCGTCGCCCCGGCGATCCCGGCACCCACCACCACGGCGCGCATGCCCTCAGGCCTCCCCGCGGTCGAACTCGGCAAGCAGGCGGCGCGGGGCGCGGGCGCGCCAGGAGTCGGTGATCACCTCGGTCAGCTCGTCGCGCTCGATCGCGTCGAGGCGGACGAGGACCATCGGGTAGCCGTCGTAGTGCGGGGTCTCGAAGAAGCGGTCCGGCGACGACGGCAGCAGCGCCTCCTTCTCCGACATGTCGCCGACCCACACGACGAGCGTGTCCGGCAGCTCGTGGATGCGGGCGAACAGGCGGTCCCTGACCCGGAACCCCGGCGTGCCGTAGCTCGGCTTCTCCGTCGTCGCCGGCAACGACAGGGCGATCTGCCGGGCATCGTCCTCCGTGGCCATCGCCCGATCTTGCCCGACGCCGTCCGACCGTGTCACCGGGTTCGGCTCGCAGCGAGCTGCTCGCCTCTCCTCCGAGCTCGCCACCGCCGCTGCGCAGCGGCGCTCGCCCAGCTCGCGTCGTAGGCTCGCGGGCGTGAAGTTCGGCGTCTTCTACGAGCTGTCCGTCCCCCGACCCTGGGAGCGCGACACCGAACGGCAGGTCTACCTCAACGCCCTCGAGCAGGTGCGCCTGGCCGACCAGCTCGGCTTCCACTCGGTGTGGGCGGTCGAGCACCACTTCCTCGAGGAGTACTCGCACTGCTCGGCGCCCGAGCTGTTCCTTACCGCCTGTGCGATGCAGACCGAGCGGATCCGAGTCGGCCACGGCATCGTCGTCTGCGTCCCCCAGTTCAACCACCCGGTGCGCGTCGCCGAGCGGGCAGCCGTCCTCGACATCCTCTCCGGCGGCCGCCTCGAGTTCGGCACCGGCCGCTCGGCGACGTGGACCGAGCTCGGCGGCTTCGGCGCCGACCCCGATGTCACCAAGAAGACCTGGGACGAGTTCGTCCACACGATTCCGCAGATGTGGATGAACGAGCGCTACGGCTACGACGGCGAGTTCTTCACCCTGCCGACGCGAGCCGTGCTGCCCAAGCCGTACCAGCAGCCGCACCCGCCGCTGTGGGTCGCGGTGTCGTCGCCGGGCACCGAGTTTGACGCCGCCGACCGCGGGATGGGCGCGCTCGGCGTCAACTTCACGACGTTCAAGGCCCAGGAGCAGCGGGTCCAGGAATACCGCGCCCGCATCCAGCACTGCGATCCGGCGGGAGCGTTCGTCAACGACCAGTTGGCGTCGGCCAACTTCCTCTACTGCCACGAGGACTCGGCCACCGGCGTCGAGACCGGCGGGCGGATGATCCAGACGTTCCAGTACCTCGCCGGCCAGCTCGACATGGCCAAGGAGGCGTGGCCGACCAAGGGCTACCCGTCGCCCGGCCTGCTCGCCGCCACCCGCCGCTCGGCGTCGAGCCCGGCCGCACCCGGCGAGCCCCCCGAGGGCATCGCCATCGGCAACCCCGACCAGGTGATCCGGGAACTGAAGAAGTGGGAGGCCACCGGCGTCGATCTCGTCAACTTCATCCTCAACGCCAACGAGCAGATCCCCCAGGAGCAGGTTCTGGAGAGCCTGCGCGTGTTCGGCCGCGACGTCATGCCCGCCTTCGCCGAGGCCGCGTGATGCCTCGCTCCGGTGCGCTTGACGTCTCGTCCGTGGTTGACGACCTGCCTCGGATCGGCTCGCTCGCCGCACCCTCCTGGGAGCTTCCCGACGCCGAGTTCCTGCAGATCAACTGGGAGGTCGACGACGCCGGGGCGCTGGCCCTCACACCGCCGTCGCTGCACCCGTCGATCCCGCCCTACGCCTCTTTCTTCGCCAGCCGCATCCCCGAGTCGCCGGTCGGGCCGTTCTCGCTCGTCCAGGTGCGCCTCGTCGTGCGCGCCGGCATCCGGCCTCGGGCCCTCTGCCTCGGCGCTGTGTGCGACTCGGCGGCCGCCGTCGACGCGCTGTGCGAGCACTGGGGCTATCCGGTCCGCCTCGGCGACGTCGACGTCGCCCGGCGCCACGATCAGATCCGGTTCACCGCGTCGCTCGACGGTCGGGTGGTCGCCGACCTGGCGGTGCACCCGGCGGACCTGATCAACGGCGGCGACTTGATGACGTTCGACAACCTCCACCTCGTCCGCCTCGGCGACGACGAGGGCGCCACACTGGTGCAGGTCGATCCGGAGTACACGATCCACCAGGCCGACCGCGGTCGCCCGGTCGTGTCGCTGCCGGATCCGCACGCACTCGGGATGCGCGGGCACCTGCGCCTCCTCGCCCCGATCATCGGCTTCACGTTCCGCGCCGACACCGACCTGGTGCCGGTGCGCTTCACGATCGACAGCATCCGCCCGGCCGTCACGAGCACCAGCCGGGTCGCCTGACGCGTGAGGTTGGGCGAGCGCCGCTGCGAAGCGGCTGCGAGCCGAACCCGAGTGATCAGGCGGCGAGCAGCGCGTCGCGCGAAGCGTCGCCCACGATGAGCGGCTGGGTGCCGAGGGCGATCGCCCAACCCGTGGCGTCGCACGCGATGGGCCACGCCGAGCCGCGCTCGCGACGGACCTCGCTCACGAGGTGGCGGACGCCGTGGTATTCCACGATGTCGCCGGGACGGATCTGATCGGCCTGGATGATGACCACGACGCCCCCCTTTCGCTGCGTTGCGTCTGGTGGTTGGACGTCCGATCCGGTCGTGGATCATCGGTCCCCGCGATCAAGATGCGCTTCACCGCTTGAGAGATACATGGAATCTGCGCTCCGTCCGGCTCAACGCACGATCGAGTCGACCTTGGCCACCGCGGTGTCGTCGGGAGATCCGTCGGCGATGCGGTCGGGAGCTCGCCTGGCCGCCGCCGCGAGGCTCGGATCGTCCAGGATCGTGTTCAGGGGGGCGGCGATCCGTGCCGGAGCGTCGTCGCTCTCCAGTCGAACGCCCGCCCCGAGCTCGACCACCCGTGCCGCGTTGATCCCCTGATCTCGTCCGAGCGGCAACACGAGCAGCGGTACGCCGTGGGCAAGGGCGGCAGGGTCGTCCCCAAGCCGCCGTGGGTCACCGCGGCGGCGCAGCTCGGCGGATCTCGTCGTGCTCGGCGAACGGGACGACGTCGACGTTGTCGCGGATGCGCAACCCGCTGGCGTCCACGCCAGGTCCGATGGTGAGGATCGCGTGGGCGTCGACACCGGCGAGCGCGTCGCAGACCCGCTGCACCATCGCGTCCTGGTTCGTCATCACGGCGGCCCGGCGTGGATGACGTTGGGTGGGAAGTCGGCGGGGAGGTCGAACCAGCGAGGTGCCGCGACGAGCACGAGCTCCGGCGCCTCACATGCGGCGAGGCCGTCGCTGAGCGGAGCGAGCCCGAGCAACCGGCGGGTGGCGTCGAGGCACCTCAGGTCGGTCGTCCAGGAGCCGCCGTGGCGCGCCATTCTGTGTCCTCGCCGGGCCATAGAGGAAGTGCACGAGCGACACCGTCGGGCGATCCATCGACCGGGCCGCGGCGATGGCGGCAGCATGCAGTCGACGATGACCACCTCCGCACCTGTCGGCGCGGGCGTCGGTGGCGACGTCGGCGCCGGCAGCGATCGCCAGCATGACGTCCGCCTGGGCTTCGAAAGCGACCCGCGTGTCGGGATCCGGCGTCCGCGCACAGCCGATCACGTCGAATCCCAAGTGTTCGGCAGCCGCTCGCGTCGGACCCGAGGCGAGGATGCTCACGTGGTGGCCACGTTCACCGAGGGTCGTGGCGGCGGCGAGCAGCGGCGGCAGGTTGCCCCCTGGACACCAGGTGGCAACGAGCGCGCGCCGGCGGGCTACCCCCGCCCGCTTCGCAGGAGACGGCCCGGCGTGGCGCCGGTGCACTCGCCGTCCTCGAACGTGACCTCGCCGTTGACGATGATCTGGTGGTAGCCCTGGGCCCGCTGGACCCGCCGCCACTCGCCGCCGGGAAGGTCGTGCACGGCCTCGCCGATCCACGGCGGGTCGATCGCCAGCTCGTCGAGGTCGTAGACCAAGACGTCGGCGGCGGCTCCCTCGCGCAGCGTGCCGCGATCTTTGAACCCGGCGGCCTGGGCGGCGAGGTTGGAGAGCCGGTAGTGGGCCTCCTCCAGCGTGATCCGCTTCTCGTCGCGGACCAGCCAGGTGAGGAAGTCGGTGCTGTAGGCGCCGCCGGTGAAGAACTTGGTGTGCGCGCCGCCGTCGGACACGCCGGGGATGGCGTACGGCGAGCTCATCATTTCCGTCATGAACTCGGCGTTGGAGCCCTTGTCCGGGCCGAGGAACTCGACGTTGAGATCGCCGGCCAGCGACAGGTCGAGCATCGCCTCGATCGGGTGCTTGCCTTCCTCGGCGGCGATCTCGCCGACGCTGCGCCCGACGTACTTCTGGAGGTCCTGCTGGCGGTTGACGCCCTGGACGATCAGCCCCGCCGGGTTGCCGCCGACGCCGGCCTGGATCGCCCGCAGCCGCTTGTCGGCCTCCTCGGCCTCCTCGACGAGGGCCCGGCGCAGCTCCGGGTCCTGCATCTTCTCGATCTTCTCCTCCTTCGTCCCGGTGGTCACGGTGCGCCAGGCGGGGGAGGCGTCGTAGAGGTTCCAGTGCTCGAGGGTGAAGGCGAAGCCGGCGCGCACCGTGGCGCACTGGGCGAAGATCGGCAGGCCCTTGGCCCGGCTTTGCTCGATCCACGTCAGCGGGCGGCGGTGGACGTCGGCGTTGGTGCGGGCGACGGTGACGACGTTGTAGAGGAGCGGCCGCTGGGCGATCTCGGCGAGGCGCTCGAGGAAGGCGTAATCCCGCTTGAGGTTGCCCTCCGCCTGGGTGATCTGGATTGAGCCCTCGTCGCGCTCGGCCAGGACCTCGCCGAGGGCGAGGATGTCCTCGTCGGCCATCGTGTCGGTGACCATCGGCGAGCCATCGAAGTCGGCCTGCACGGAGTTGGGCCCGAGGCGCTGGATCGAGAACCCGGCCAGCCCGGCGTCCATCCCCTCGTGCAGGAGTCGCTGCATCTCCTTGCGCTCCTGGTCGGTGGCCGGGCGCGACTTGGCCGCCTGGAGGCCCATCACGTAGGTCATCAGCGACGCCGTCGGCATGTACTGGATGACGTTGACGCCCTTGGCCGTGCGGTCCAGCGAGTCGAGGTACTCGGGGATCGTCTCCCAGTCCCACGGCATGCCCTGGCGCATCGCCTCGTAGGGGATCGCCTCGGTGCGCGTCATCGTCAGCATCGAGCGGTCGCGGAAGTCCGGCGCGCAGGGGGCGAAGCCGAAGCCGCAGTTGCCGAGCACCACCGACGTCACGCCGTGCCAGCCGGAGATCGTGCACCACGGGTCCCAGCGGATCTGGGCGTCGTAGTGGGTGTGGCAGTCGACGAAGCCGGGCGCCACGATCTTGCCGGCGGCGTCGATCACCCGCTCGGCGACGCCGTGCGCCCGCCCGCCGATCTGGGCGACGCGGCCGTCCTTGATCCACACGTCACCCTTGCGCCGCGGCACCCCGGTGCCGTCGACGATGGTGCCGCCGGAGATGTGGATGTCGTAGTCGGCCATGACGTCCCCTTCGCTCGATGCTGACCAGACTGTACGTCCGGGCTCGGGCGGCAAACGGGTCCGAGGGCTACCCTGCGCCACGGGACAAACGACCACGAGGGGGTTGGTGATGGCGGCGCTCGACGGGATGCGGGTGCTCGACTTCACGCAGTACGAGGCCGGTCCGTCGTGCTGCCAGTACCTCGCCTGGCTCGGCGCCGACGTGGTCAAGGTCGAGCCGCCGGGCGGCGAGCCCGGCCGCCGGCTGGCCCCGCCCCGCGGCGTCGCCCAGTACTTCGAGAACTACAACGCCAACAAGCGCAGCGTGGTCGTCGACGTGTCGACCGAGGCCGGCCGCGACGTCGTGCGCCGGCTCGTCGCCGGCTTCGACGTCTTCGTCGAGAACCAGGGACCCGGCGTGATGGAGCGCCTGGGCCTCGATCCGGCGACGCTCCGGGCCGCCGACCCGGCCTTGATCTACGCCCGGATCAAGGGCTACGGATTGTCCGGCCCGTATGCCGACTACCGCAGCTTCGACATGCTCGCCCAGGCGGCGGCGGGGCTGTTCTCGCTCACCGGGGAGGACGACGGCCCGCCCGTGCGTCCCGGCGGCACGTTCGCCGACACCGGGACCGGCGCCCACACCGCGATGGCGATCCTCGCCGCCTACGTCGAGCGCCAGCGCACCGGCGAGGGACAGGTGATCGAGATGAGCATGCAGGAGGTGATGACGATGTTTATCCGCACCACCGGCATCGGCGGGTGGGCGCTCGATGGGCCGCCGGCGGCGCGCATCGGCAACCGCCTCGGTGCGCCGCCGACGGAGATGTACCCCTGTGCCCCGTTCGGCCCCAACGACTACGTCTACATCTACGTCGGCACGCCGCGGATGTGGCAGGCGCTGTGCAAGGTGATCGACCGTCCCGAGCTGCTCGACGACCCCCGCTTCGAGCACGCCTCGGGCCGGCGCGAGCACGCCGCGGTCCTCGAGGCCGAGGTCGCCGACTGGTGCAAGGCGAGGACCAAGCACGAGGCGATGGCGCTGCTCGCCGAGGCGGGCATCGCCGCCTCCGCGGTGATGGACACCCACGACGTGTTCAACGACCCGCACCTGCACGCCCGCGGGTTCGTCCAGCAGGTCGAGCACCCCGAGGCCGGCACCGTGCTCCTACTCGATAAGCCGTTCCGCCTGGAGTCCGACGTGCCGCTGCGCTCCGCGCCCGTGCTCGGCGCCGATACCGACGACGTCCTCGCCGCCGAGCTCGCCCTCGACCCCGACCAACTCGCCACCCTCCGCAAGGAGGGGGTGATCGCCTGATTCCGCCAACTTTCCGGTGAGACGGACGCAAATCGTCCGTCTCACCGGAAAGTTGGCGAAAGACGAACGAAAGGACCCATCCACATGGCAGACAACAGCGGCGCCAGCCTCGTCGCCCGCAGCCTCAAGCAGCAAGGCGTCGACTACATGTTCGGCATCGTCGGGTTCCCCGTCGTGCCGATCGCGATGGCCGCCCAGAAGGCCGGCATCACGTTCATCGGGATGCGCAACGAGCAGGCCGCGTCCTACGCCACCCAGGCCGCCGGGTACCTGCTCGGGCGGCCCCAGGCCTGCCTCGTCGTCAGCGGGCCCGGCGTGATCCATGCTCTATCCGGCCTCGCCAACGCCCAGCAGAACAACTGGCCGATGGTGCTGCTCGGCGGGGCCAGCGGGATCGACCAGAACGGGATGGGGGCGTTCCAGGAGGAGCGCCAGGTGCTCGTGACGACGCCGTTCACGAAGTACAGCCACCACGTCGAGCGGCCCGACCGCATCCCGTACTACGTCGAGCAGGCCGTGCGCACGGCCTGGTACGGCCGGCCGGGGGCGACCTACCTCGACCTGCCCGACGACGTCATTCTCGGCCGGACGCCGGAGGATGACGTGCGGACGGCGGCGACGATCGCCCCGCCGCCGCGCAGCCAGGCCGCCGACGCCGACGTCGCCGCCGCCCTCGCCGCCCTGCGCGGCGCCGAGCGGCCGCTGGTGATCGTCGGCAAGGGGATGGCCTGGTCCCGTGCCGAGGCCGAGGTGCGGGCGTTCATCGAGACGACCCAGCTGCCGTTCCTCGCCTCCCCGATGGGCAAGGGCGTGGTGCCCGACGACCATCCGCTGTCGGTCGGCGCGGCCCGCTCCCACGCCTTGCGCGAGGCCGACCTCATCATGGTCCTCGGCGCCCGTCTCAACTGGATCATGCACTTCGGCCTCCCGCCGCGCTACCGCCCCGACGTCCGCCTGATCCAGCTCGACATCTCGGCCGAGCAGCTGTCGACCAACGTCGCCGCCGAGGTCGGGCTGGTCGGCGACGGGCAGGCGGTGATGGCCCAGCTCAACGCCGCCCTCGCGGCGGAGCCGTGGTCGTACCCCGCCGACACGCCATGGCGGCGTTCGATTGCCGAGAAGATCGACGCCAACCGCGGGGCGATCGAGGCGATGGCCGCCGACGACCGCAGGCCGATGAACTACTACCGCGCCTTCCGTGACATCAAGGACGCGATCCCGTGTGACGCGATCATCGTCAGCGAGGGCGCCAACACGATGGACATCGGGCGCACCCAGCTCGACAACCGCGAGCCGCGCACCCGCCTCGACGCCGGCAGCTACGGCACGATGGGCGTCGGGTTCGGGTTCGCCGTCGCTGCTGCCACGGTGCAACAGGACCGGCCGGTGGTCTCGGTGTCGGGCGACTCGGCGTTCGGCTTCTCGGGGATGGAGCTGGAGACGATCTGTCGCTACGGGCTGCCGATCACGACGATCGTCCTCAACAACGGGGGCATCGGCATGGGATTCGAGGACTGGCCGGCCGATCAGCCGCTGCCGCCGTCGGCGCTCTCGCGCACCGCCCGGTACGAGAAGGTCGCCGAGGCCTTCGGTGGCGACGGGTACTACGTCGAGGACCCGGCCGACCTGCGCATCGCGCTGGACAAGGCGATCGGGTCTGGACGGCCGTCGGTCGTCCACGTCCTGATCGCCGCCCAAGCCGATCGCAAGCCGCAGGAGTTCCACTGGAAGACGTGATCCGCGGCGCCGAACTCTGAGTCAGGGCGGCGGATGTCCGCCGTCACAAACTCACGGATCGCGACTACGCGGCGCGGTGGTGGACGTTGACGAGCTCGTGGCCGAGGGCGATCGCCCACCCCGTGTCGTCGGCCGCCACCGGCCACGACCATCCGGCCCGCCACTCGACGTGGCTCACGGCGTGCAGCTGGCCGCCGTATTCGAGGACGTCACCCGGACGGACCTCGTCGGCGTGGATCCTGGTCATCGTGCGCCCTCCTTCCCCATTCGTGGCGCTCTGGTGTGGGGTACGGTCGGCGGCCGCCGACGGTTCTCAGCAAACCATTCGGAGCGACGCGGGTGGGGGATGCTCGCCCCGCCCGAACACCGCTGAATCTCGGCGCTCGCGGCCGTCCAATCGACATGCCCACCATCACGCCCAACCTCTGGTTCGACACCGAAGGCCTCGAGGCCGCCGAGTTCTACGTCTCGATCTTTCCCAACTCGCGGATCACCAACGTCCTTCACTACGGGGATGCCGGGCCGCGCGAGGCGGGAACCGTGATGACCGTCGACTTCGAGCTCGACGGCCAGCCGCACACGGTGATCAACGGCGGGCCCGAGTTCCACTTCTCCGAGGCGTTTTCGCTGCTCGTGAACTGCGCCGACCAGGACGAGGTCGACTACTACTGGTCGAAGCTGTCCGAGGGCGGTGAGGAGGGCCCGTGCGGCTGGCTGAAAGACCGTTACGGGCTCTCGTGGCAGGTCTGGCCGACGCCGGCCGGAGCAATCCTCGGCGACCCCGACCCGGCCCGCTCGCAGGCGGCGATCAAGGCGATGTTCGCGATGAAGAAGATCGACCTCGCCGCCATGCAGGCCGCCGCCGACGCCGCGTAGGCCAGGTAGGCGAGCGCCGCTGCGGAGGGGCGGCGGCGAGCTCGGTAGGTGAGGCGAGCAGCTTGGCTGCGAGCCGAACCTCAGCGTGAAGGCTCGACCAGGGCGGCGTGGACGAGCTGCTTGAGCTGGCTGCGGATCGGGTGGGTGCTGCTCGGCAGCAGCTGGGTCATGAACACCACGCTCATGTCCGCCACGCGGTCGACCCAGTAGGTCGTGCTCGCCGCCCCGCCCCAGCCGAAGTCGCCGACGTGGCCGGGAACCTTCGCCGCCACCGGGTCGATCGTCACGCTGACCCCGAGCCCGAAACCGACACCGTCGAACGTGGTCTCGGCGAACAGCGGGCGGCCGAACGTCGTCAGGTCGGCGTTGCCGGGGAGGTGGTTGGTGGCCATGTAGTCAACGGTGTTCGGCGCAAGGATGCGCACCCCGTCGAGCTCTCCGCCGCCGCGCAGCATCTCGGCGAAGCGGACGTAGTCGCCGGCCGTGCCGCACAGACCGCCGCCGCCCATCGGCGCCACCGGCGGCGTCGTGGCGCGCTCGCCCATGACGTCGTAGCGGAACGCCTTGAGCGTGCGCGGCGTCGGCGCGTACAGCGCGGCGAGCCGGTCGGTGCGTGACCCGTCGACGAGCCACACCGTGTCGGTCATGCCGAGCGGATCGAGCACGTGGGCCTGGACGAACTCGTCGAACGGGACTCCGGCGGCGACCTCGACGACCCGGCCGAGCACGTCGAGGCCCATGCTGTACTGCCACTCAGCGCCGGGCTGGAACAGCAACGGCAAGGCGGCGAGGTGATCGCACACGTCGGCCAGGCTGGTCGCATCGGCGGGGAGGCCCCACTCGAACCCGGCCTTGCGGTAGAGGGCGTCGACGGGGTGGCTCTGCATGAAGCCATAGGTCAGGCCGGCGGTGTGGGTGAACAGGTGCCACACGCGCATCGCCTCGGTGACCGGATCGGTGTCGTAGGCGACGGCCGAGCCGACGCGGAACACCCGGGTCTCGGCGAACGCGGGGATGATGCGAGAGACCTGGTCGTTGAGCTCGAACAGCCCCTGCTCCCACGCCACCAGCGCGGCGACGGCGGTGATCGGCTTGGTCATCGAGTAGATCCGCCAGATCGTGTCGGTCTCCACCGGCAGCCCGGCCTCGACGTCGCGCTGGCCGTACGTCGAGACGTGGGCGAGGTGGCCGTGGCGGGAGATCGCCACGAGCCAGCCGGGCAGCAGGCCGTCGTCGACGTAGCGCCGGAGGTGGTGATCGAGCACCTCGAGGCGGACGGCGTCGAACCCGACCTCAGCCGCGTCGATCTCGATCTTCAGGGTCGCCATTCGGCCATTGTGGCCGGCTCGGCACGGTGGCGGCGAGCGCCACCGGCCATGATCGTTGGATGACGACGGTTGAGGAACCGCTGGCCTTCGATCCCGATGCCCTGCGCGACAGGTACCGGTCCGAGCGGGACAAGCGCCTGCGCCCCGATGGCAACGACCAGTACCGCGAGGTCACCGGGCAGTTTGCCCACTACCTCGACGACCCATACGTGACGCCGATCGAGCGGCACGCCTTGCTGGACGAGGTCGACGTCGTCGTCGTCGGTGGCGGCTTCGGCGGCCTGCTCGCCGGCGCCCGCCTGAAGGAGGCCGGGATCGCCGACGTGCACATCATCGAGAAGGGCGGCGACTTCGGCGGCACCTGGTACTGGAACCGCTACCCAGGCGCGCAGTGCGACGTCGAGGCCTACATCTACCTCCCGCTGCTGGAGGAGATCGGCTATGTCCCCAAGGAGAAGTACACGCGGGCGGGGGAGATCCTCGAGCACAGCCGCAGCATCGGGATTCACTTCGGGCTCTACGAGGGGGCGCTGTTCCAGACCGAGGTCACCGGGATGCGCTGGAACGACGAGTCGTCGCGCTGGCTGGTGGCGACCAACCGTGGCGACGAGCTGCGGGCCCGCTTCGTGATCCTCGCCAGCGGCCCGCTGCACCGCCCGAAGCTGCCGGCGATCGACGGCATCGAGGACTTTCGCGGCCACTCGTTCCACACCAGCCGCTGGGACTACGACTACACTGGCGGTGACTCGGAGGGCAACCTGGCCCGGCTCGCCGGCAAGCGGATCGGGATCATCGGCACTGGGGCCACCGCCGTCCAGGTCGTGCCACATGTCGGGGCCGCCGCCGAGCAGCTGTACGTGTTCCAGCGCACGCCGTCGTCGATCGACGTGCGCAACAACCGGCCGACCGATCCGGAGTGGGCGGCGAGGCTCGAGCCGGGCTGGCAGAAGCGGCGGATGGAGAACTTCAACAACCTCGTCACCGGCATCCCCGAGCCGGAGGACCTCGTCGGCGACGGGTGGACCGACATCATCGGCAAGCTGCTGCTGCGGATGCGCGAGGCCGACCCCAACGACGTCGGCCCGGAGAGCATCGCCCGGACGGTGGAGCTCGCCGACTTCGAGAAGATGGAGTCGGTCCGTGCCCGCGTCGACACGATCGTCAACGACCCCAACACGGCCGAGGCGCTGAAGCCGTACTACCGCCAGTTCTGCAAGCGGCCGTGCTTCCACGACGAGTACCTGCAGACGTTCAACCGCCCGAACGTCACCCTCGTCGACACCGACGGCAAGGGCGTGGATCGGATCACGGCGCACGCGATCGTCGCCAATGGCGTCGAGTACGAGGTCGACTGCATCATCTACGCCACCGGCTTCGAGGTCGGCACCGACTACACCCGGCGCGCCGGCTTCGAGCTGGTCGGACGGGAGGGGCTGACGCTCACCGAGAAGTGGCACGACGGGGCGGCGACGTTGCACGGGATGCACACCCGGGGCTTCCCCAACTGCCTCATCTTCAGCCTCCAGCAGTCGGGTTTCACGGTCAACTTCCCCCACGCCCTCGACGAGCAGAGCAAGCACGCCGCCTACATCCTGCGCCACGTCTTCGACCACGACGTGCGCACGTTCGAGGTGTCGCAGGAGGCCGAGGACGCGTGGGTCGAGACGATCCTCGAGCTGGCCCAGTTCAACCTCGACTTCCTCGAGTCGTGCACGCCTGGCTACTACAACAACGAGGGCAAGCCGAGCGCCCGCGGCGTCCGCAACGGGTTCTACGGCGGCGGGTCGGTGCAGTTCTTCCAGGTCATCGCCGACTGGCGTGGGAAGGGCGACCTGCCGGGTCTGGAGCTGACGCGCTGACCGCATCTCCCAACTTTCCGGTGAGACGGACACTCTGCGTCCGTGTGGCCGGAAAGTTGGGGGATCCGGCCGGCCATCACTCCAGCTGGAACAGGGTGCGGGCGTTGCCGCCGATGAACTGGGCGCGCTGGTCCTCGGGGAAGGAGGCGACCAGCTCGTTGAGGTCGTCGATGTACTCCGGCGTGTGGTCGGCGTGGGGGAAGTCCGAGGCCCACATGAACCGGCTCACGCCGTAGCGCTGGGCGAGCGCCGGGATCATCCGCTCGTCTGGGTCGCAGCTGATCCACACCCGCTCACGGAAGTAGTCGCTCGGCCTGTGCTGCAGCGGCACCTTCTCGCCGATCACGGTGTGCCCGAACACTGCGTCGATGCGGTCGAGCCAGTAGCCGATCCACCCGCCGCCGCACTCGAGCACGACGATCTTCAGCCGCGGGAACTTGTCGAACACGCCGTAGTCGAACAGCGTCGTGAACTGGTGGCGCACGCCGTCGGAACCGGCCACCGACGACAGCAGCCGGAGGCTGCGGAAGTTGTCGGCGCCCATCCGATCGCCCTTCACCGACGGCGGCTCGAACGTCGGGTGGATCGCCAGCGGGACGTCGAGGTCCTGGGCGGCGGCGAACACCGGGTCGTTGTCGGGGTGCCCGAAGGGCCGGCCCTCGTGGTGGAACGGGGCGACGTAGCCGCCCTTGGCTCCCTCGGCGACGGCCCGCTCCAGCTCCTTGGCGGCGGCGGCGGCGTCGCTGAGCGACAGGTGGGCGGTCGGCACCAGCCGCGGCGAACCGGCGCAGAACTCGCAGATCCACCGGTTGTAGGCCGTGGTGTACGCCTGCGACAGCGCCGGGTCCTTGACCTCGGCCTCCCACAGCAGCCCCACCGTCGTGTAGAGGATCACCGTGTCGATGTGCTCGGCGTCGAGCACGTCGATCCGCTCCTGCGGGTCCATCGAGCCGTACGGCGCCTCGCCCAGATAGGTCCGCGACGGGTTCTTGGCCATGTCGACGAGGTCCGGCGCGCCCATCGCCCCGAGCGTGGCCGGAAAGCCGCGCAGGCTCATCGTCGACGGCGCGCCGTCGTACCACAGCTCTTCGAGCCCGTTGTCGTCGACCCGGAAGCGCAGCGCCCGGTCGCGGAGCGCCGGGTCGATGTACTCCTCCCACAGCGTCGGCGGCTCCAGGATGTGGCCGTCGGCGTCGACGGCCCCGTCCTCGACGAGGCGGTGGGTGTGGTGGATTGGCTTGCGGGCGGTGACCGTCAGCGCCATGGCCCGACGGTAGTCACACCCTGGTGAGGCTCGTCGAGCGCAGCCGGCGGATCCGTTCCTCGGTCGAGGGATGGGTCGAGAACAGGCGAGCGAGGTCGGGACCCCCGCGGCGGCGGTGACCCTCGGCCAGCGGGTTGTGGATCCAGGCGTACGCCTGCGACGGGTTGACCTGCATCGGCCGCTGCTTGGCGACCACCTCGATCCGCTCCAGCGCCCGCGCCAGCGGCTCGCCGGTGCCGAGCAGCTCGGCGGCGCCGCGGTCGGCGTCGAACTCGCGGGAGCGGCTGACGGCCATCTGCATCAGCCCGGCGGCCAGCGGTGCGAGCAGGGCGACGGCGAGCGCACCAAGTGGGTTGCCGCCCTCACGGTCGTCCCGGCCGCCGAAGATCGCCGAGAACATCGCCATCTGGGCGAGGAAGCTGATCCCCGTAGCGATCGCCGCGGCGACGCTGCCGATGAGGATGTCGCGGTGGCGCACGTGCATCAGCTCGTGGGCCAGCACGCCCTCGATCTCCGCCGGCGGCACCGTCTGCAGCAGGCCCTCGGTGACGCACACCACGGCGTGCTCGGGGTTGCGCCCGGTGGCGAAGGCGTTGGGCTGGGCGTCCGGCGAGATCGCCACGGTGGGCATCGGAAGGCCGGCGCGCTGGGCGAGGCCGGCGACGATCCGGTGCAGCTCGGGCGCCTCGGCCGGCGCGACGTCCCGTGCGCGAGCGGCGCGCAGCGCCAGCTTGTCGCTCTGCCAGTAGGAGAATCCGACGATGCCGAGGCCGAGCAGCAGGCCGATGATCAGCCCTGTGCTGCCACCGAGCAAGCCGCCCACGGCGACGGCCAGACCGGCGAGGCCGGCCAGCAGGGTGAAGGTCTTGATCGTGTTGGTGAACATCGCACCGCTGACGGTACGGAGATGAGGTAAGAGTCCGATGTGGCGCTACGCCAGGAGGTCGATGATGGTCGTCGGGCCGAGGTGGAGCAGCGCTCGCTCGGCGGCGCCCTCGACGTGCATCCGCCAGAACGCCTCCGCCCCTTCGGCATCGCCCTGCTCGATGAGGTCGACGACGTGGGTGTGGTGCTCGTTCGCCTGGCGGGTGTACTCGCCCTCGTGGCCGGCCGCCCGTGCGAAGGTCTCGTGGTGGTGCTTGTCGACGATCTCCCGCATCAGCTCGGTGAGGATGGTCAGCGTGACGTTGCCGGTCAGTTCGGTGAGCATCGCGTGGAAGCGCGTCGCCGCCGAGGCGTAGGCGTCGGGCCGGTCGAGCAGCGCGGGCTCGCGGGCGAGCTGCTCGCGGAGGGCACCGATCGCGTCGGGCAAGGACGCCTCGGCGAGCATGCGCACCGCGCCGGGCTCGAGGCACGCGACGGGCGGCGAAGAGGTCCTCCATCGTCGTGCGCCGCACCTGCAGCTGCAGCGCCACGTGGCGCGCCGCCACCGAGACGTCGGGGAGGTGGACCTGCCCGCCGTGGGCGCCGCGCTTGATCGACACCAACCCCTCGGATTCGAGGATCCGCAACGCCTCGCGCAGCGTGGGGCGGGACACGCCGTACACGTCGAGCAGCGCCGGCTCGCTGGGCAGGGTGTCACCCACCGGCAGCTGACCGCGGATGATCTTGCGGCGGAGGTCGTCGGCGACGAGCTCGGCGACCTTCGGCACCCGCATCGACGACGGGCGTTCGAGCGGCCAGGTGTCCACCATGTCTTGATGATGGTACTTCGTGCACTCCTCTGCACGACCGCTCCGTTGACGGGCAAGTCTCACTTCTCTACATTCGTTGAGCGGACAGGGGGTGTGCGATGACAAGCCGGACTGGCCCGTTGACGGGTGTGCGCGTGCTCGACCTGACCCGCGGCATGCCGGGGGCCGTCGCCACGATGCTGCTCGCCGACTATGGCGCCGAGGTCGTCGTTGTCGAGCAGCCGGGCGGCACGCCGCTGCGCCGGACGGGGGCGCACGGCGTGTGGAACCGCGGCAAGCGCAGCCTCGTCGCCGATGTCGATGAGCCGGGCGATCAGGACGCGATCGCCGCCCTGGCAGCAGGAGCCGACATCGTCATCGAAGACCGCCGACCGGGCGAGCTCGTCCGCCGCGGGCTCGGCTACGACGATGTGGCGGCGGTCAACGACGACGTCGTCTACACCTCGATCTCGGCCTACGGCCAGCACGGGAGCCGCCGGGACCGCGTCGGCTACGACGCCGCCGTCGCCGCCCACCTCGGGATCATGAGCGAATGGGGCGGCAGCCGGGAGGGGCCGATCTTCCTCGGTCACCCGGCGATCGACTACGCCACCGCGCTGCTCGCGACGATCGGCACGCTGGCCTGCCTGCGCAGCCGGCTGGTCACCGGGCTCGGCGACCACGTCGACGTGTCGATGCTCGACGGCGCCCTCGCGCTGTACCCGATGAACTGGTACAGCGACCGGGCCGGCAAGGCGATCAACCGCAAGAGCGCCGGTGGCGACCTGCAGTTCGGCCACAAGCGCCTGTTGTTGCGGATGTTCGAGAGCTCCGACGGCCGGCTCGTCCAGGTCCACACCGGCGCCGCCGGCGCGTTCGACCGGGCGATGGAGGTGTTCGGGCTCGGCGACGAGATCAGCAAGACCCAGGGCAGCGTGCAGATGGACAGCCTGCTCACCGACCACGACCTTGAGGTCCTGGAGACCAAACTGCCCGACATCATCCGCACCCGCCCGCTGCAGGAGTGGCTGCGGCTGCTGTGGGCGAACGAGGTCGCGGCGCTGCCGGTGGGCATTCCCGGCGAGGCCCTCGACGACGACCAGGTCCGCTACGCGGAGATCGTCTCGGCTCTCGACGACCCGGCGCTCGGGCCGATCGAGGTCGTCGGGCCGTGCGTCCTGCTGTCCGTCTCGCCCGGCTCGATCATCGCGCCGGCGCCCCCGCTCGACGCTGACGGTCCGGTGCTGCGCGAACAGGGCTGGGAGGCGCCCGGGCTCCCGGCTGGAGAGCGCAAGCCGCCGCTCACCAGCCCGCTGGACGGCGTGCGCGTCGTCGAGTTCGCCACCTTCTTCGCCGCGCCGTACGGCCACCGCCTGCTCTCCGACCTCGGCGCCGAGGTGGTCAAGGTCGAGGGGATCGCCGGCGACCCGATGCGCCCGCTGGCAGAGATCTTCGAGGGCGCCAACCGCGGCAAGCGGGGCATCGCCGCCGACCTCAAGCACCCGGAGGCGGCCGCGCTCGTGCGCGAGCTGCTCGCCGGGGCCGACGTCGTGCAGCACAACCTGCGGCCCGGCGTCGCCGAGCGCCTC
This sequence comes from uncultured Acidimicrobiia bacterium, assembly GCA_963841465.1. Taxonomy (GTDB): domain Bacteria; phylum Actinomycetota; class Acidimicrobiia; order Acidimicrobiales; family Ilumatobacteraceae; genus JALZMG01. The sequence goes on from CAWJCQ010000005.1 coordinate 407,581, forward strand.
GGCATCGACGACGCCTCGGTGCGGGCGGTGCGGCCGGACATCGTGTACCACTACTCGCCCGGCTACGGATCGTCGGGCCCGAAGTCGATGCTGCAGAGCTTCGCCCCGCTCGTGTCGGGGTTCGTCGGCCAGTTCGCCGTCGCCGCCGGCAAGGGCAATCGCCCGCGGCCGACCTTCGGCAACGAGGACTACTACAACGGGCTGCTCGGGGCCTGCGCCTGCCTGCTCGGGCTCGTCCACCGGGAACGCACCGGCGACGGCCAGCTCGTCGAGTGTCCACAGCTGCACTCGTCGGTGTTCACCACCAGCGAGCTGTACAAGCGGGCCGGGGCGTACGAGTCCGCCCTCCCGACGCTCGACCACGGCCAGTACGGCTGGAGCGCCGGCTACCGGATCTACCAGTGCCTGGACGCGTGGATCTGCGTCACGTGCGTGACCGACGCCCAGTTCACCGCCCTCCTCGAGGCCGTCGTCCCCGCGGACCAGCGGGCCACGCTCGCCGATGGCGACGTCGGCGTCGGCGCCGACGTCACCGGCCCGGCGGCAGTGCTGCTCGAGTACCACTTCGTCGAGCGCTTCGTCGAGGACTGGCTCGACGTGCTGGAGGGCGCAGGCGTTCCGGCCGAGGGCGTGCGCGACGAGTCGTGGATGAACCGTGATGCCTTCCTCGAGCCGGAGATGCTCGCCGACGGCCATGTGTGCGCCTTCGAGCACCCGGTGCACGGCGGAATCCGCGTCGTCGGCGACCTCGTGCGCATGGCCCGCCAGTCACCGGCCGGCAAGGGCCGCGCCCCGCTGCACGGCGAGCACACCCGCGAGGTGCTTGCCGAGCTCGGCTACGGCGACGCCCGCATCGCCGAGCTGGTGGCCAACGGAGCCGTCGTCGTCGGCTGATTCAGCGCCCCGCGGGACCGAGCAGCGCCCGCGGCTCGGCGAACTCACCGATCGCCATCGGCGACGGCCCGGAGATTGTCGTCAGCCCGCCGTCGATCGTCAGCACCTGGCCAGTGACGAACCATGCCTCGTCGCTGGCCAGGTAGACGGCGCCCGCGGCGATGTCCGACGGCTGGGCCGGGCGGTCGAGGATCGCGTTCGCCGAAAGCCCTCGCTCGGCGCCGGCGATGTCGGTCGCATCGCCGGTGAGGATCTCGGCGGTCATCGCCGTCACCGTGGCGCCCGGCACGATCGCGTTGACACGAACGTGGTGGGAGCGCAGCTCGGCGGCCACCGACCTCGTCAGCCCGAGCACCGCTGCCTTGGCCGCCGAGTACACGTGCGGCCCGACGCCACCGACGACTCCCGCCGGGCTCGACGTCGACAGGATCACGCCGCCGCCCTGCTCGATCATCACGCCCGCCGCCCACTTCATGCCGATGATCGTCCCGCGCACGATGACGGCGAGCGTGCGGTCGACGTCGGCGAGGTCGAGCTTGGCGATCGAGCCGACGGCGCCGATGATGCCGGCGTTGTTGAACATCACATCGAGCCGGCCGAGCTCGGACACGGCGAGGTCGACGGCGGCCCGCACGTCGGGCTCCGAGGTGACGTCAACCTTGGCGAAGCGGGCGGCATCGCCGAGCTCGGCGGCGAGGGCCTCGCCGTGCTCGGTGAGCAGATCGGCGATCACGACGCCGGCGCCCTCGTCGACGAATCGCCGCGCCGTCGCCGCGCCGATGCCGCTCGCCCCGCCCGTGACGAGCGCGACCTTGCCGGCGAGGCGGCCGGTCACGTCACCAGCTCCATCGTCCAGCCCTTCGTGAGGTCGGTGTGGACGTCGATGCCGATCGTCTTGTCGGCGATCCGGGCCGTGCCGTCGACGCCCACGACCACGACGTCGCGGTACGCCCCCCAGCCGATCACCGATGTGGCGTCGGCGCTGAGGAACAGGAAGTAGGAGTCGACGACGACCTGGCCGGCCTCGTCGAGGGCCGCCAGCTGGTTGGTCACGAAGTGGCGGCGAGTCCCCGGCTCGCCGGCGAAGGCGCCGGTGTAGAAGGCGGCGACGTCGTCGGGACCATGGACGTCGCGACCGGGCAGGTGCAGCACGACGTCGTCGGTGAAGACGTCGTTGCGCAACGCGTCGACGTCCTTTCGGTCGCACGCCCGGCCGTACTCGACGGTGGCCGCCTTGGCCAGCTCGATGAGCTCGAGCCGGCGCACCCGGGCGGCGAGGTCGTCGTGGTCGGTCATCGTCGGGACGCTAGATGACCAATTCCAAGGGGTGACGGTCCGCGCCTCGTGAGTGGAGGGGGTCCATGATCGGCGTTGCTAACCCACGTCGATCTTGGAGGATCTGATGGACGCCGATCTGGACACCCTCGCTACTGCACTGTACGCGCGGATCGACGACACGTTGAAGGCACGCCCCGAGCTGGTGCCGTGGCGCCCGACAATCGGCATCGCCCCGAAGCTGGCCGATGCCGAGCTGTTGACGTTGGCGGTGATGCAAGCGTTGCTCGGTCACGCCAACGAGACCGGCTGGCTTCGCTACGCCGGCAAGCACCTGACCCACCTGTTCCCTTACCTGCCTGGTCAGGCCGGCTACAACAAGCGGCTCCGGAAGTCCGCCGTGCAGTTGCAGGCAATGATCCGACTGCTCGCCGAAGACACCGATGTGTGGGCCGACGACACCTGGTTGATCGATTCGACCCCGGTCGAATGCGGCCGCTCCCGTCCGACCGCCAAAGGTTCGAATTTGGCCGGCTGGGCCGGCTACGGCTACTGCGCGTCGCACTCCCGCTACTTCTGGGGGTTGCGGCTGCATCTCGTGTGCACCCCGGCCGGGCTGCCGATCACGTTCGCCTTGACCAACCCGAAGGTCGATGAACGCGACGTCGCCATCGACCTGTTCGAGGCCGAACCGGGCCTGCTCGCCGGACGCCACGGTCAAACCGTCATCGCCGACAAGGGGTACGCCTCGGCGGAGTTCGAGCGCCGACTCGCCGAACACGGCGTCGAGCTCGTCCGTCCGGCCCGCGCCAACGAGTCTCGGCGCCGCGGCGCACCTCAGTTGCGGCGCCTGCGTCAGATCATCGAATCGGTGAACAACACCCTGAAAGCGCAGCTCAGCCTCGAAAACCATGGAGCCCACACCGCCCAAGGCGTCGCCGTTCGCATCCTCCAACGACTACTCGCCCTCACCGCCGCGATCTGGCACAACCACCACAGCCAACAACCAGTCCTCCGCTCGCTCACCGCCTACGACCATTGAGGACCCCTTGGCATTTTCCATCTAGTGCCGCGTCAGATCGTGGCGGCCGGCGAGGTGTAACGCGACGCCGTGCGGACTGACGATGTGGCCATGAGCACGACCCCGATCGCCGATCATGCCTTGCTGTCCGACTGTCACTCGGCCGCACTCGTGGATCGCGCCGGATCGGTGGAGTGGTTGTGCTTCCCGCGGTTCGACAGCCCGTCGACGTTCGCCCGGATCCTTGACGACGCCGCCGGCCATTGGTCGATCTGGCCGACCGGCGAGACGACGGCGACGAGGCGATACCTCGCCCGGACGATGGTGCTGGAGACGACGCTGCGCACGCCGACCGGCATGATCGTGCTCACCGAGGCGCTCAGCCTCGGTCCAGGCAACCGGGACCACGACATCGGCAAGGGCTCACCGCACTTGCTGCTGCGCCAGCTCACCGGCATCGAGGGCGAGGTCGAAGTCGACGTCGAGTTCGCGCCGCGGACCGAGTACGGCCTGATCCATCCGCTCCTGATGACCGTCGACGGCGGCGTCGCGGCGCGCGGGGGCGCAGATTCGTTGACGCTGTCGTCGCCCGCGGCGCTGGCCATCGATGGCGCCACAGCGCGTGGCGGGGTCCTCGTGCGAGCCGGCGATCGGATCGGGTTCGCCCTGCAACACCGCTCGAACAGCGATGCACCGGCGCGGGTCTGGTCGCAGGACGAGATTGCGGAGCGACTCGACGACACGATCGCCGCTTGGCGTTCGTGGTCGGCGCTGCACCAGAACTACCGCGGCCCGTACGAGGAGCTCGTCCAGAACAGCGGCCGGGTGCTGCAGGCGTTGACGTTCCGGCCGACCGGGGCGATCGTCGCCGCCGCCACCACGTCGTTGCCGGAGACCGCTGGCGGCGAGCGCAACTGGGACTACCGATACTCGTGGGTGCGAGACGCCAGCTTCACGATCCAGGCGCTGTGGGTGGCGGCGTGCCCGGACGAGGCCGAGGAGTTCTTCAACTTCATGGCCACCGCCGCGGCGACGTCGGTTGCACGCGGCACGGACTTGCAGATCATGTTCGGCATCGGAGGTGAGCGCGACCTGTCCGAACGTCATCTCCCGCACCTGGCCGGCTGGCGCAACAGCCGTCCCGTGCGCATCGGCAACGCGGCGTGGGACCAGCGCCAGCTCGACGTGTACGGCGAGTTCCTCGACGCGGTGTCGTCGCTGTCCGAGCACATCGGCCGCGTCGACGACGCCACTCGCGCCTTCTTCGTCGCTCTCGCCGATGCGGCCGCCGCTCGCTGGCGCGACCGCGACCAGGGCATCTGGGAGGTGCGCAGCGAGCCCCGCCACTTCCTGTACTCCAAGCTGATGTGCTGGGTTGCGCTTGACCGGGCGATCAAGCTCGCCGCCCAGCTGCCGGTCGGCGACCGCGTCGCGTCGTGGGAGGCGACGAGGGACGAGATCGCCGCCGCCATCCTCGACGAGGGGTGGAGCGACGCCGCCGGCGCGTTCATCCAGTCCTTCGGCTGCGACGACCTCGACGCCTCGAACCTGATGATCCCCATCGTCGGGTTCCTCCCCGCCGACGATCCCCGGGTGCTGGCGACCATCGACGCGATCGAGCAGCGGCTCACCGACGACCGCGGGCTCGTGTACCGCTACGTGGCTGAGGACGGGCTCGAGGGCGAGGAGGGCACGTTCTTGCTGTGCACGTTCTGGCTGGCCCAGGCGCTCGCGATGTCGGGTCAGCCGGCCCGGGCGCGTGAGGTGTTCGACCGCGCCGCCGCGTTCGTCAACGACGTCGGACTGCTGGCCGAGGAGGTCGATCCGCACAGCGGCGAGCTGCTCGGCAACTTTCCCCAGGCGTTCAGCCACATCGGCTTGGTCAACGCGGCCTGGGCGATCAGCCAAGCCGAGCGCGGCGACCGGCCGTCGATGTAACGGATCGCCGCGTCGGCGGACCACGTACGCACACGACATTCGGAGGAGGAGTGATGGAAGGACTGCAGGGCAAGACGGCGATCGTCACGGGTGGCAGCTCGGGGATCGGACAGGCGATCGCCATCCGGCTCGGCCACGAGGGCGTCAACGTGGCCGTCAACTACGTCGGTGCGATGGAAGGCGCCGTCACGACGCGCGAGGCGATCGAGGCGGGCGTGCACGCGTGCATCAGCGAAGTCAACGAGTGCCCGGCGCCGAGTCGGGCGGTGCTGGTCGAGGCCGACGTGTCCCACGAGCACGCCGTCGAGCGGATGTTCAAGGAGGTGTGTGGCGAGTTCGGCACCGTCGACTTCCTGATCAACAACGCCGGCATCCAGATCGCCCAGGACTCCGACATGTTGGACGCGGCGGCGTTCGACCGAGTCCTCGCGATCAACCTGCGCGGCGCCTTCCTGTGCGCCCGCGAGCAGGTGCGCCAGCTGCTTGCCGACGAGCATCCCGGGGCGATCGTGAACGTGTCGTCGGTTCACCAGCTGATCCCAAAGCCGAAGTTCCTCGGCTACGCCGTCAGCAAGGGCGGGATGCAGAACCTCACCCGCACCCTGGCGCTCGAGTACGCCGGCCGCGGCATCCGGGTCAATGGGATCGGTCCGGGCGCGACGGTGACGCCGATCAACAGGGCGTGGATCGACGACCCGGTCAAGCGCGAGCTCGTCACCGCCCACATCCCGATGGGCCGGGCCGGCGACGCTGAGGAGATGGCCGCCACCGCCGCCTTCCTGCTCTCCGGCGAGGCCGCGTACATCACCGGCCAGACGATCTTCGTCGACGGCGGCCTGACCCTGTTCGCCGACTTCCGCGGCACGTGGTCCAGCGAATGAGGAGCACCCCGCCGCCCCCCAGCTTCGTCTCGACCCGGGACGGCTTGCACGGGCTGGCGTGCTACGCGGTCGCACCGGCGCGCAAGGCGCGCACCGGGAGGATCGGGCTGCGTCCGGTCGGTGAGGGCATCGGCACACCGCCGTTCGAGGACGGGTCGCGCATCGCCGTCGAGGGCGATCGGCTGATCCTCGGACCCGACCGCGAGGCGCCGATCACGACGGTGCGGGCGGCGGCGGAGCTGCTCGGGATCGAGCTCTCGCCGGACCCCGGCGTCGGGCACGACCTCCCGCCGTTCACCCCGGACGACGATCTGGACGTCGACGCCGACGCGTCGCGCTGGCTCGGGCGCTGGTACGGCTTCGGAGCCGGACAGCTCGAACGTCTGGCGAGACGGCTCGGCGACGGGACGGTCAGTGAGGCCCAGCTGTGGCCCGAGCACTTCGACCTCGCCGTCGTCGTCGATCTCGTCGGTGACCACGTCAACGTCGGCTTCTCGCCTGGCGACGCGTACCTGTCCGAGCCGTACGTGTACGTCGGGCCGCAGAATCCGACGGCGTTGGACGGCGACTACTGGAACGCGCCGTTCGGCGCGACGTTGACCCACGTCGACCTGCGGGCCGCCGCCGATCCCGACAACCTCACGGAGACGTTCATCGCCGAAGGCCTGCGACTGGTCGCCGCTCGGCGGGCGTCGCGCTGAGCTAGATCGCCGTGTAGCCACCGTCGACGGGGACGGCGGCGGCGGTGATGAAGGACGCATCGTCGGACAGCAGGAAGGCGATCACCCCGGCGATCTCGGCGGCGTCGGCGAGGCGAGTGAGCGGCGGGGCGACCCACGCCGACGGCGCCGGCGCCCGGCGGGCGCTCGCCCCGCTGAGCGCCTCGGTGTTGGCGATCAGGCCCGTGCGCACCTTGCCGGGCAGCACGCAGTTGGCGCGCACGCCGCGGTCGGCGTACTCGGCGGCGACGGAGCGGGTGAGCTGGAGCACGCCGCCCTTGGAGGCGTCGTAGCTCGGCGACGGCCCCGCGGCGACGAGTGAGGCGACCGACCCGATCGTGACGATCGCCCCGCCACCCCGGGCGAGCAGGTGGGGGAGACAGTGCTTGAGCGTCAGAAACGTGCCGGTGAGGTTGACCCGTAGAACCAGCTCCCACTCCTCGAGCGTCGTGGTGTGGGTGTCGCTCGAGCGGGCGATGCCGGCCGCGGCGACGACGGCGTCGAGGCTCCCGAGGGCACCCATGGCGGTGGCGACGGCGCCGGACACCGCCGCCTCGTCGCCGACGTCGGCCGTGAGCGCCAGCGCTCCGGGCAGGCCGGCGGCGACCTCGTCGGCCGCGCCTTGCCGTGCGTCGAGGACGGCGACGCTCCAGCCGTCCGCCGCCAGACGCTCCGCGGTGGCCCGGCCGATGCCGCTGCCGCCACCCGTCACCAGCACGGCGTTCATGTCCACGGACGCTAGACAGCCGCGGTACCGTCGGCACGCTGACCGACGGGAAGGAGAGCCGACCATGGGCAAGCAGTGCATGCGCCTTGCCCTGCGGTACGACATGCGGGCGCCGGCGTTCGGGGCGCCGGCCGCCGAGCTCTACCCCGCGGCAGTTGAGCAGTGCGCGATCGCCGATGCCGCCGGCTTCGACACGGTGTTCCTCGCCGAGCACCACGCCGCCGAGGACGGCTACTGCCCGTCGCCGATCGTGCTCGCCTCGGCGATGCTCGCCCGCACCAAACGGATGACGGTGCACTTCTCGGCGATCATCGCCGTGCTGCACAACCCGCTGCGTCTGGCCGAGGACCTCGCCGTGCTCGACCTCATCTCCGGTGGACGGGTCGAGATGACGCTCGGCATCGGCTACCGCCTCCACGAGTACGAGCTGTTCGGCGTCGAGAAGAAGCAACGGGTACCGATCTTCGAGGACACCGTCGAGATCATGGAGCGGGCCTGGAGCGGCGAGCCGTTCGAGTACCGCGGGATGACGACACAGATCCTTCCGACACCGGTGCAGAAGCCGCGACCGCCGATCTACATCGGGGGCTCCACCGAGGCCGCCGCCCTGAGGGCGGCGAAGTACGGCGACGACTTCATGCCGGCGACGCCGGCGCTGTACGAGGTCTACGCCGCCGAGCGGCGCCGGCTCGGCAAGCCCGTCGGCCAGGGACCCGGTCCGAAGGGCCCGCTGTTCCTCTTCGTCACCCTCGATCCGGACCGCAGCTGGGAGCTCGTCGGCCCGCACGTGATGTACACGAGCAACTCCAACGCCGAGTGGGCCAAGGAGCGCGGCGTCGGCGCCACGCCGTACCCGCCGATCAAGGACCTCGACGAGATGAAGGCGAACAGGTCCTTCGCCGTCGTCACGCCTGAGGACGCGGTGGAGCTGCTGACCAAGCTCGGACCCGACGCCGAGGTCACGCTGCACCCGCTGATGGGCGGGCTGGCGCCGGCGGTCGGCACGGCGAGCCTCGAGCTGTTCATCGCCGAGGTGCTCCCCGAGCTCGAGCGGCGTGGCGTCTGGGTGCACCCGTGATCGCCGTCGTCGGCGTCGGCGAGACCGACTACGCGTGGAAGGACCCGCGGGCGCCGGCCGAGCTCGCCGTCGACGCGGTCCAGCGGGCGCTCGCCGACGCCGGGCTGACCGGAGCCGACGTCGACGGGATCGTCACCGAGTCCTACACGCTCACCCACAACGCGCCGGCCGACCTGGTGGCGTCGCGCATCGGCGTCCGCGACCGGGCCTTCAGCGCCCACCTTGGCATCGCCGGTTCGGGCACCGTCGGCGCGCCGGCGTTGGCGCGGATGGCGATCGAGTCCGGCGAGGCGTCCGTCGTCGTCAGCTACTACTCGATCAACCTGAGCACCCGTGGCGCCGGGGGGGCATACGCGCTGCACGCCGGCGACAAGGCCAAGGCGGCGTTCGAGATGCCCTTCGGCTACTACGGCCAGGCCGTCTACTTCGCCGCCGCGGCGGCGCGCTACCGCCACCTGTACGGGCTGGAGTACGAGCAACTCGGCGCCGTCGCCCTCGCCGCTCGGGCCCACGCTCAGCGCACGCCGAACGCGTTGCGGCGCGAGCCGCTGACGATGGCGGCGTTCCTCGACAACCCCATCGTCGCCGATCCGCTGCGCAAGCTCGACTGCTGCCTGGTCAACGACGGCGGCGCGGCGTTCGTGATGACGAGCCTCGAACGGGCCCGCGACCTTCGGCGCAAGCCCGTGGTGGTGGCCGGCGTCGGGTTCGGGTCGAAGCCGGTGCCGCAGTCGGGCTACTTCAGCCAGGCCGCCGACCTGCTGACGACCGCCGCCGTCTCCTCGGGCCGCCGGGCCTACCGCCAGGCCGGCCTGAAGCCGACCGACGTCGACGTCGCCGAGATCTACGACTGCTTCTCCATCTCGATGCTGCTCCAGCTCGAGGACCTCGGCTTCGCCGCCAAGGGCGAGGGCGCGGCCTTCATCGCCAGCGGGGCGACCGACCCTGGCGGCACGCTGCCGGTGAACACCCACGGTGGCCTGCTCTCGCAGTCGTACCTCGTCGGCGCCAACCACGTGGTCGAGGCGGTGCGCCAGCTGCGCGGCGATCGTGGCGAGGCCCAGGTCGAGGGCGCGGAGGTGGCGCTCGTCGCCGGGCTCGGCGCGCCGGAGCACGCCACCCTCTTGCTCACCGTCGACCGCTGATGGGTCTGCCGCACTCCACCCCACCGCTCGGCGACGAGCTGTCGGCGCCGTTCTGGGCGGCCATCGAGGAGCACAGGATCGTGCTCCCGCTCTGCTCGGCGTGCGGGCGCTGGCAATGGTACCCGGACGAGGCCGGCTGCGACTGTCCCGGCGCCACCCTGCGCTGGGAGGAGGTCGCCACGACCGGCACGCTGTACACGTCGACCCGCGTTGAACGGGCCTTCCTGCCCGGCGGCCAGGCCGACGTGCCGTTCACCGTCGCCTTCGTTGAGCTCGACGGGGTCGACGGGGTGCGGCTGGTCACCAACCTCGCCGACGGCGTCGAGGCCGCGATCGGCGATCGGGTGAAGGCCGACTTCGTCGACCACGACGGCCACACCCACCTGGTGTTCGTGCCCGCCTGGCGGTGACACAAACGCAGAGATCACCAGGCGAGCGGCACCTTCTTCAGCATCAGCTGGCCGCCGCGCTCCTCGATCGTCTCGTCGGTGGACAGCCGGAACTCGGGGATCCGGCGCAGCCACTCCTCGAGCACGACGATCAGCTCCAACCGGGCGAGGTGAGCGCCGAGACAGCGATGGGCGCCGGCGCCGAAGCCGAGATGGCGCGCCGCCCGACGCTCGAGGTCGAACTGGTCGGGGTCCGGGTACACCCGCGGGTCGCGGTTGGCCTGGGCGAGGCCGAGCCAGACGATGTCGCCCTGCTTCATCGGGCAGCCGTGGAAGTCGATGTCCTGGTCGACGTAGCGGCCGTCCTGGAAGACCAGCGCGTAGAGGCGGAGGAACTCCTCGACGGCCTCGGGGATCCACTCGGGGTGCTCGACCAGCATCCGGCGGTCGTCGTCGTGGGTGGCGAGGTGGTGGAAGATGTACCCGAGCGCGCTGCGCGTCGTGTCCAGCCCGGCGAGCATGATCGTGGCGCAGAGGGTGAGGATCTCGTCGTGGGTGATCGGCCGGTCGCCCATGTTCGATTGCAGGAGGAACGACACGAAGTCGGTGGTGATGCCCCGCGGGTGTTCGAGTCGATCGGCGAGCACGCCCTCGAAGTAGCCCTTGATCTCGTCGTTGGCGGTGGCCATCGCCGCCTGGTCGCCGCCGAAGAAGCCGGCGAAGATCGTCTCCACGCGGGGGAGCATGAACGCGCCGTCGTCGACCGGGAGGCCGAGGATGCCGAGGAACATCTCGGTCGCGTACATCATGGCGAAGTCGACCGACAGATCGCAGGCGCCGGCCGGGCGCAGCTCCTCGACCATCGCGATGCACCGCTCGCGGGCGAGCGACTGGAGCTGCTTCACCGAGCCCGGCGAGAACCACGGGTTGACGACGTGCCGACAGTCGACGTGGGCCTTGCCATCGAGGTTCTGGGGGATCAGGTAGAGGTGGTGGTCGGGCTCGCCGAGCGCGCTGACGACCTTGTTCGTGAACACGTCGGGCCGTTGCAGCGCCTCGCGGACCTCGTCGTAGCGGGTCACCATCCAGAACCCGTACGGTGTCTCGTTCCACACGATCGGGGCGAGCTCGCGCACCTCGTTGAGGCTGGCGTAGTGGGCGAAGGCGGGCCGGTCGACGCGGTAGTCGATGTCGACGACGGGGCAGACGCTCGTCGCCGGTGGGTCGTTCTTTCGTTCCGACACTCTCGGACCCCCAGCCTGTTGACAACAACGTCTGTAGATATTACAACGAAGCTAGAGTTCAGGCAAAGGTCCAGCATGGGTGGGGGATGAGGCGTCGCGCGGCGACCTCTCGTGGCGCGTCCTGGCGTCATTTGTCATGATGAACTCTGGACAGAGAGCGACGGGTCTGCTTAGGTGGGCCCACTGCGCAGCTACGCTGCGCCGGTCGCCGGCACATCATCCGGCTGGACAGAAGGGGGATTAGGGTGAGGCGAAGCACAACCACGAAGGTGCTCGCGTCGATGGCGGCACTGGCGATCGTCGCCGCCGCCTGCGGTGACGACGACTCGACCACGGCCACGACCGGCGGCAACGCCGCTACGACGGCGGCGACGACCGGCGAGTCGGCCACCACGAGTGCGGCGAGCACCGGGAGCACGGGCTCGACGACGGCCAGCAGCGGCAGCACCGCCGGCAACGAGACCAGCGGCACGATCGCCAAGGGCGGCGAGGGCAGCAAGGACCTCGGCGCGTTCAAGCTCGGGGTGATCAACTCGAACGACCTGTTCCCGGAGTACTCGCAGGCGATCGACGCCGCAGTGAAGTACGCCAACGCCGAGCTCAACGGGTTCGAGGGCCGGCAGGTCGAGGTGCAGACGTGCACCATCGACTACAACACGCCCGACGACACCCAGCGCTGCGCCAACGAGCTCGCCGCGGCGAAGGTCGACTTCGCCGTGTCCACGCTGAACCAGTTCGGCACGCACATGCAGATCCTGCGCGGCGCCGGCATCCCGGTCCTGGTGGGCACCGCCGTATCGGTGCCCGACTACACGACCAAGGGTGTGTACGCCGTGCTGCCTGGCGGCGGTTGCGCCGGCACGCTGACGGCGATGTCCAAGTACGCCGCGGTTGAGCTCAAGGCGAAGCGGATCGCCGTGCCCTACTACGACATCCCCTCCGGCGTACTGTGCTACGCCGACAGCGAGCAGAAGCCGCTCGACGTGCTGAAGGGCACCGTCGACGGGGCGACGGCCAAGCAGGCGGGCTCGATCCCCGATCTCGAGCGCCAGGGGTTCGCCGTGCCGCCGACCGACCCGGACCTGACGTCGATTGCCAACCAGATCCTCGCGTACAAGCCGGACGCGATCATCTTCTCCGGGCCGGCGACGTCGTGCTTCCCGCTGCTCGGCGCGCTGAACCAGGTTGGCTACTCGATCAGCGACATCCCGTTCGTCATGACCCAGTCGTGCTTCGACGAGAACAGTGCCAAGGACGCCGGTGACAACGCCAAGGGCCTCTACTTCGTGGGCTCGAGCGCCTACCTGTCGTCGGACCCCTCGACGCTGAAGGGCAAGCAGGCCGACGAGTCCAAGCTGTATCAGGAGAAGGCGAAGCAGTACGGCGTGCAAGCCGACTACATCACCCGGGGCTTCGCCCAAGCTGGCTTCTCGCTGATCATGAGCATGGTCCAGCGCGCCGGCGAGGTGGCCAAGAGCGGCGGCAAGGTGGACGGCCAGACGTTGGCCGATGCCTTCGCCAAGACCAAAGACGCGCCCGAGTTCGGCGGCACGCCGATCTCCTGCTCCGAGGCGCCGACTCCCTACGTGACGCTGTGTAACACCCACGTCGCGATCACCAAGTGGGACGGCACCACGCAGCAGTCCGTCGTCGACGACTACTACGCGATGGACCTCGACGCCGGTACGCAGATCCGCCTCGAGCCACTGCAGTGATGGGGGTTGAACGAACCGGGCCCGGTCGCCGGCCGGGCCCGGACGTTCGCCGCCGCGCCGCTGCCTAGTCTTCGTGTCCGAAGCGCTGCTTGGTCCGGTGCAGCAGGGATTCTCAGGGGGTCCGCGTGAAGGACGTGATCTTCTACCTCGTCGCCGGACTTGGCATCGGGTCGCTGTACGCGATGCTCGGGGCCGGCCTCGTCGTCGTCTACAAGGGCTCGGGCGTCATCAACTTCGCCCAGGGGGCGATGGCGATGTACGGCATGGCGACGTTCGACCGGGCCTGGAACAAGGGCGAGATCTTCCTCCCGTGGATCGACATCCTGCCCACCAACTCCGTCAACTTGCCCGTCCGGATCTCGCTCGGCGGCGGCGACGGCGTGCCGCTCGGCGTGGCCCTCGTGATCGCCCTGGCGATGGCGGCCGCGATCGGCCTCGCCGCCCACTTCCTCGTCTTCCGGCCGCTGCGCAACGCCGCGCCGCTGGGCAAGGTCGTCGCGTCACTCGGCCTCGCCCTGTACCTGCAGGGCGTGGCCCTGCTCAACTTCGGTACCAGCTACCCGACGCCGAAGTCCGTCTACCCCGACCCGAACAAGGCGTTCCAGAACTTCCTCGGCCTCGGCAGTCCGTTCCCGCGCAACAGCCTGTTCGCCTTCTTCGCCGCGGTCATCGTCGGCGCCATCGTGTGGGCGATCTACAAGTTCACCCGCTTCGGCGTCGCCACCCGCGCCGCGGCGAGCAACGAGAAGGCGGCGATCCTGCTCGGCTACTCGCCGCAGCGCCTGGCCGCCACCAACTGGGTCGGCTCGTCGATCCTCGTCACGCTGGCGGCGATCCTCGTCGGCCCGGTCCAGGGACCGATCACACCGGTCGGGCTCACCGCACTGATCGTGCCGGCGCTCGCCGCGGCCCTCATCGGCAGCCTCAAGTCGGTCCCGATCACGATGCTGGGTGGGCTCGCCCTCGGAATGGCCAACTCGCTGCTGCGTTTCAAGTCCGACGACTGGTTCTCCTGGACCCGCATCGAGAAGGGCATCGTCGCCGCGCTGCCGCTGATCGTGATCATCGCGGTGCTGTTCCTGCGCGGCAAGGCGCTGCCCGTTCGCGGCACCGTCGAGGAGAAGCGGCTGCCACTGTCGCCCTACCCGGTGCGCGTGGCCCAGCACGCCGTCGTCTGGCTGACCGTCGTCGCCTTCGCCGCGTTCGCCTTCGAGAACAGCGGGATCCGCACGGTGTTCGCCGGGGCCATCCAGACCGGCCTCGTGTTCATGATCGTGATGCTCTCGCTGGTCGTGCTCACCGGCTACACGGGGCAGATCTCGCTGGTTCAGATGTCGCTGGCCGGCGTCGCCGCCTTCTTCATGGCCCGGATGATGGCCAACGGCACCGGACAGGGCACCAACCTCATCGCGGTATCGGGACCTGGGTTGCCGTGGCCGCTCGCCGCGCTCGCCGGCGTCGCCGTGGCGGTGATCGTCGGGCTGCTGCTCGGCCTCCCGGCGGTGCGCATCCGCGGCGTCCAGCTCGCCGTCGTGACGATCGCCGCGGCGATCACGATCCAGGCCGTCTACCTGGAGAACGACAAGCTCACCGGCCTGGTGTCGGGCTCGCCGGCGCGGGTCAACACGCCGACGTTCTTCGGCATCGACATCGGGGCGCGAAGTTCGCGGTCGCAGAACGACAACCCGGCGTTCGCGATCTTCGAGATGATCGTGCTGATCGCGCTGGCCGTCGGCATCGCCAACTTGCGCCGCTCCGGTGTGGGGCGCCGCTTCCTCTCCGTGCGGGCCAACGAGCGGGCCGCGTCGGCCGCTGGCATCAACGTCGCCCGGACGAAGCTGCTGGCCTTCGGCATGAGCGCGGCGATCGCCGGGGCCGGTGGTGTGATGCTGGCCTTCAAGCAGGTCGAGGTCGCATCGGCGAACTTCCCGTACACCGCCAGCCTCACCGTGCTCGCCTTCGCCTATCTCGGCGGGATCACCTCGATCAACGGGGCGGTGGTCGGCGGCTTGCTCGTCGCTGGGTCGATCGTGCCGGTGACCACCAACTACTTCTATGCCTCGGCGATCGAGCAGTACCTCGGGATCCTTGGCGGCCTCGGCATGATCCTGACCGCGATCATCCATCCAGAGGGCATCGCCCCGTACATGCAGCCGTCGTTCCGCTACCTCGGCAACTGGATCCTGTCTGCGGTGCCGGGCGCGCGCACCCTCGCCATGGCCTATGCCGGGCGCCAGCGCCAGCTGCTCAACGTGGTCTTCGTCGTGCTGCTCGTCGGCACCGCGTTCTGGCTCTACAACCTCGACAACACGATCGTCGACAACAACCTCGCGTGGGGGGCGCTGACCGCCGTGCTGGTCTGGCTGATCCTCCTCGCCGTCGCATCGAGGCTGGGACGGATCAGCCCGACGTTCGCCGAGGCCGGCCGCACCTGGGGGGCGGCATTGCGTCGGTTCGGCCCAACCGCCGTCGTCGGCTACGCGCTCGGGTGGCTGATCTGGCCCCTGCGCGACGACCAGTACAGCAAGCTCTACCTGCCGCTCGTCGGCGCCGCCTTGGCCTTGATGATCCGGTCGATCGCGCTGCAGATCTACCGCGCCAAGACCGGCACCCACAGCCCGATGCACGACGCCGTGGAGGCCCACGTGGCACTCAACCAACCACCGGTCCCCGAGGAGTCCCAAGTTGGAGAGGTGGTCTGAGGTGGCCCTGCTCGAGGCACGGGGCCTCACCGTCACCTACGGCGGTCTGCACGCCAACGCGGACGTCGACCTCGACGTCGAGCCGGGCACGCTCGTCGGACTGATCGGGCCCAACGGTGCGGGCAAGACGACGTTCATCGATGCGATCACCGGCTTCACCCATGTCACCCGGGGGAAGGTGACCTTCGACGGTACCGACCTCGCCGGCAAGACCCCCGATCGTCGCGCCCACCTCGGGCTCAGCCGGACGTTCCAGTCGCTCGAGCTGTTCGAGGACCTCACCGTCCGGGAGAACCTGCTCGCCGCCGCCGAGCGCCCGCGCTGGCACTCGTTCATCGTCGACATGATCCGCCCTGGCATGAACGAGAAGGCGTACTACGCCCAGGTCGAGCGGGCCCTCGACATCCTCGGGATCGCCAACCTCGCCGATGCCTTCCCGACCGACCTCAGCCAGGGACAGCGCAAGCTCGTCGGCGTGGCCCGTGCGCTCGCCGCGGACCCGAAGCTGGTGCTTCTCGACGAGCCCGCCGCCGGGCTCGACACCGCCGAGAGCCGGTTGCTCGGCGTGCACCTGCGCCAGTTCCTCACCCGGGGCATGTCGGTGTTCCTCATCGACCACGACATGGGCCTCGTGCTCAACGTGTGCGACGACATCTACGTGCTCGACTTCGGCAAGGTGATCGCCCACGGGCCGCCGGCGGCGGTGCGCGCCGACCCGGCGGTGATCACCGCGTACCTCGGGCAGAGCGCCGGCGAGGCCCAGGCCCGGGCGGCCGAGGGCTTCCTCCGGCCCGACGGCGACAGCGCCGACGGTGATACGACGGAGGACGACGATGGCTGAGCGGCTGGTCGAGCTCACCGGGCTGCACACCGGCTACGAGGGCATCGCCGTCGTCCGCGACCTCGACCTCCACGTCGACGCAGGCGAAGTCGTCGCCCTGCTCGGCCCGAACGGGGCGGGCAAGACGACGACCTTGCTGACGATCTCCAGGCTGTTGCCGGCGCTCCAAGGGACGGTGCGCGTGTTCGGCCAGGACGTGGCGGCGCAGCGCCCGGCGGCGATCGCCCGCCAAGGCCTGGCCCACGTGACCGAGGATCGCTCGCTGTTCTTCGACCTCACCGTGGACGAGAACCTGCTGCTCGCGCTCAACGGTGACAGGGCGTCCCGACGCCAGGCCTACGAGCGGGCGATTGAGATGTTCCCGCCGCTGCGGCCACTGCGCCGGCGACTGGCGGGCACCCTCTCGGGTGGTGAGCAACAGATGCTGGCGATGGCGCGGGCGCTGGTGTCCCGGCCGCGCTGCCTGCTCGTCGACGAGATGAGCCTCGGGTTGGCGCCGATCATCGTTGAGCGGCTGCTGCCGCTGGTCCGCCAGATCGCCGACGAGACCGGCGCCGGCGTGCTGCTCGTCGAGCAGCACGTCCACCTCGGCCTCGAGTTCGCCGATCGCGGCTACGTCCTCAACCACGGCGAGCTGGCCCTGTCGGGATCGGCCGAGGAGCTGCTGGCGCGCCGCGACGTGCTGGAGGCGAGCTACCTCGGCGAAGCTGCGCTCGACTGATGAGTGAGCGAGTCTTCGCGCGAGCGAGTCGGCGTGAGGGTGCCGAAGGCTCACTGGTGCACTGCGCACGCATTGCGGATCGCGTGCTCGATCGGGTGGTGGTGCACCAGTGAGCGCGGTGGTCTGTCGAGAGCTCGGCAGCTGCGCCGTCGAGGAGCTCCCGCTCGCCGCAGCGGGCCGCACCGACGTGGTGGTGCGGATCGAGGCCAGCGGGATCTGCCACAGCGACGTCTCGGTCATGAAAGGTGATCTCGGGGGCGAGCTCCCCGTGGTGCTCGGCCACGAGGGCGCCGGCGTCGTCGTCGGGGTCGGTGCCGACGTCACGGGTGTGCGACTCGGCGACCGGGTCGTGCTGTCGGCGATCCCGACCTGCGGGCGCTGTTACTTCTGCGCTCGCGGCGAGCCGTACCTCTGCGCCCAGGCCCCGGAGATCTGGTTGCGTGGCTTTCTCGACGACGGCGCTCCGATCCGCGGCACGTCAGGGCTCGGCACGTTCGCCGACGCAGTCGTCGTCTCCGAGCTGGCTGCGGTGCCCGTGCGCACCGACTTGCCGGCGGAGCAGCTGGCGCTGCTCGGATGCGCCGTCGTCACCGGCGCCGGCTCGGCGATCAACCTGGCGTCGATCGAGCCGGGCGACAGCGTGCTCGTGATCGGTGCGGGGGGCATCGGCCTGTCGGCCACCCAAGGGGCACGGTTGAAGGGGGCGTGCCCACTGGTCGTCGTCGACCCGGTGGCCGGCAGCCGGGAACTGGCCACGCGGTGCGGGGCGACGCACACGTTCGAGCCGAAAGACGTCGGGTCGGCGGTGGGCGAGCTCACCGGGGGGATCGGCGTCGACACCGTGTTCGACTGCGTCGGGTCGTCGGCCACGCTCGACCAGGCGTGGATGCTGTCTCGGCGCGGCGGCACGATCGTCGAGATCGGCGTGCCCGGCCCGAACGTCGGCGTGAACGTCCCGCTTGCCCAGATCCCGCTGTCGGGCAAGCACCTGATCGGGTGCGTGTACGGAGGCACGCCGGTGTTCCGCGACATCCCGGCCTATGTCGCTCTCGCCGAGAGCGGCCAGTTCGACCTCGAGGTCCTGCTCGGCGAGCGGATCACGCTGGGCGATGTCCCGGCCGCGCTCACTGGTCCGCTGGGCGCTGGGCGCACGATCATCGTGCCGTAGCGTTCGGGCGCGATGGCCCGCATCCCGTACCCCGACCCCGCCACGCTGCTCCCGGAGACCCAGGAGGTGCTTGCCCGCATGGGCGACCCGCCGATCAACATCTTCCGCATGCTCGCCGGCGGCGAGGGATTGCTGCGGGCGTTCGCCCGCTTCGGGAACCACCTGCTGGTCAGGTCGAACCTCGACCCGGTGCTGCGGGAGACCGCCATCCTTCGGGTCGGCGTGCTGTCGGACGCCGCCTACGAGGTGCACCAGCACGACCGGATCAGCCGTGACCTCGGGATGAGCGAGGAACTGCTGGCGGGGATCCGCAACGGCCCCGAGGACCCGGCATTCACTGAGCTGCAGCGGCAGGTGATGCGCTACACCGACGACGTCGTGGAGCACGTGCGGGCATCGGATGCGACCTTCGAGCCGTTGCACGCGGCGCTGTCGCTCCAGGAGCTGCAGGAGCTGACGGTGACGATCGGGTTCTACATGCTGGTGTCGCGGTATCTGGAGACGTTCGGCGTCGACATCGAGCAGCCCGGCGGGGCGTCGTTCGACGTGGGGTCACGGTCATGAGCGATGTCGCGCCCGCCGTCGCCGCCGACCGTGTCGTGCGCACCCCGCCGGAGTCGGCGGGCACCGCACCGGGGCGAGGGCGGTTGGCGGGGCGGCGGATCCTCGTCGTCGGCGCCGGCCAGGCCGACTACGGGCTCGACGATCCGCCGATCGGCAACGGCCGGGCGATCGCCCTGCTGTGCGCCCGCGAGGGCGCCCTCGTGGCGTGCGCCGACCGCGACGCGGTGAGTGTCGAGGAGACCGTGCGGCGGGTGCTCGACGAGGGCGGGCAGGCGAGCGAGGTCGTCGCCGACGTCGCCGACCCGGATGCAGTCGAGTCGATGGTGTCCGCCGCCTACCACGAGCTCGGCGGTCTCGACGGCGTGGTCTACAACGTCGGCATCGGCGCCGGGTTCGGCCTCGAGCGGGCGCCGGACTCGTGGGACACGGTGATGAACGTCAACCTGCGTGGGGCGATGCTCACGGCCCGGGCCGCGCTGCCCCTGCTCGCCGATGGGGCGGCGATGGTGTTCATCTCCTCGGTGGCGGGGATCAAGCCGGGGAGCCGGATCCCGGTCTACGACGCGTCGAAGGCGGCGCTCGGCGGGCTCGTGCGCCACGTCGCCGTGGAGGGCGAGCGGCGGTCGATCCGCGCCAACATCGTCGCCCCGGGCCTGATGGACACCGCGCTGGGGCGGATGGCGTCGCAGGGGCGTCCGTCACGGGCCCGGACCCCGGTGCCGCTCGGTCGCCAGGGCACCGGTTGGGAGACGGCGTACGCGGTGCTGTTCCTGCTCTCGGACGAATCGGCGTACGTCACGGGCCAGACGCTCGTGGTCGACGGGGGCATGAGCGCGCTGCGATGACACCGTCGCTGGCCGAGTTTCCTGGCGGTTGGCAGAAGGCGACGGTGATCGTCGCCCACCCCGACGACATCGAATGGGGGATCGCCGCCGCCGTCGCGGCGTGGACGGCGGCCGGGCGGACGGTGTCGTACGTGCTGGTGACCTCGGGTGAGGCCGGCGTCGACACGATGTCGCCGGCGGATGCCCTTGTCGCCCGGCAGGCTGAGGAGCGCGCCAGCGGCGCTGTCGTCGGGGTGTCCGAGATCGAGTTCCTCGGCCACCCGGACGGGCGCGTCGTCGAGGGGTTGGAGCTGCGGCGAGACCTCGCTGCGGCGATCCGCCGCCACCGCCCCGATGTCGTGGTCAGCCAGCACTTCGGCGAGCGGTGGGGATCGGGGCCGGGGAGTCCGTGGAACAGCGCCGACCACCGCGCCGTCGGGCGGGCGACGATGGATGCCGTCGCCGACGCCGCCAACCGCTGGATCTTCCGGGACCTGGCTGAGCCGCCGTGGGCCGGCGTGCGGTGGATCGCCATCCCCGACGATCCGTCGCGGAGCACCCACGCCGTCGACATCGCGGGTGTCGGCGACGCCGGCGTGCGGTCGCTGGCCGCCCACGAGCAATACCTGCGGGCGCTCGGCGTCACCGACCAGGTCGCCTACGCCACCGAGGTCCTCGACACCCAGGCCGCCGCCATCGCCCCTTACTTCGACGGCCGCCGCGCCGTCGCCTTCGAGCTGCTGCGTGGCCCAGCGGCGCCGGCGGACTAGGACGCAGCCCCCAACTTTCCGGTGTGGCGGACGCATTCTGTCCGTCTCACCGGAAAGTTGGGGGCTGCGTCAATCCAGGACGGCCTGGGCGAGGTCCTCGACGACTTCGGCGGTTGGGATCGTCAGGAGCATCGACGGGGGGCCGACCACCTTCGCCGAGCGGCTGCCGCCACCGACGACGATCCTCTCCCGTGCCATCACGCGGCTGTCGATCCACAGCGGCAGCGACTCCGGCAGCCCGAACGGCGTGACCCCGCCCATCGTCATTCCTGTCAGCTCGGCGGTCACCTCGGCCGGGGCGAACGACGCCTTCTTCGTCCCCAGCCGCTTGCGCACGACCCGGTTGACGTCGAGCCGAGTCGTCGCCAGCACGAGGCATGCCGCGTACACCGGCAGCACTGCCGCGCTCGCCGCCTTGCCGATCACCACGATCGCGTTGGCCGAGTCCTCCATCGGGATCCCGTAGGCGGCGCAGAAGTCGGCGGTGTCGGCGAGCGCAGGGTCGCAGTCGATCACGTCGGCGTCGGGGATTCTCGCCACGAGGGCGCGCACCCGGCGTTCGATCTCGTCCACGGGTGGGGGAGACTACGAGCCATGCACTGCTTGGCCTCGGATCTCACCGCCGCGACGGTCGAACTGTTGCAGACGCTGATCCGGAACCGGTGCGTCAACGACGGCACGCCGCTGTCGGGTGGCGAGGCGCGCAACGCCGACGTGCTCCAGTCCTACGTCGAAGGGTCCGGCGTGACGATCGAACGGTGGGAGCCGGCGCCGAGCCGAGCCTCGTTCGCCGCCCGGGTCGAGGGCCGTGAGCGCGCGGCCCCGACGCTGTGCCTGATGGGCCACACCGACGTCGTCCCAGTCCACGCCCACGGCTGGACCCAGGACCCGTTCGGCGGCGAGGTGATCCGCAACGCCGACGGTGTCGACGAGATCTGGGGCCGCGGCGCGGTCGACATGCTCAACCTCACCGCCTCGATGGCCGTCGCCTTCAAGGACATGGTGGCCCGTGGCGCGCGGCCGCGTGGCGACGTCATCTACTTCGCCGTCGCCGACGAGGAGGCCGGCAGCGCCCACGGCGCCCGCTGGGTCGCCGATCACCATCCGGACGCGATCCGCTGCGACTACCTGCTCACCGAGAGCGGCGGCCTCCACGAGGGTTCGGCGGAGGCGCCGACGATCGGCGTCACGGTGGGCGAGAAGGGCGTCGCCTGGCGCCGGCTCCGCGTCTCGGGCACGCCGGGCCACGGATCGATGCCGTTCCGCATCGACAACGCGCTGGTCAAGGCAGCCACCGTGGTGCAGCGGCTCGCCGAGTACCGGCCTGCGCCGCGCTTCCACGAGCTGTGGCCGGCGCGCGTCGAGGCGCTCGACGTGCCCGAGGAGCTGAAGCGGGCCCTGCTCGACCCGAAGGAGATCGACGCCGCGCTGGCCGCGCTGCCGAGCGCGGCGGCGGCCGCCCACTTCCATGCCTGCACCCACACCACGTTCTCGCCGAACCTGATCGACGGCGGGGTGATGAAGGCCAACGTGATCCCCGACTCGATCACCCTCGACGTCGACATCCGGACCCTTCCCGGGGAAGGGACCGAGGAGGTGGACGCCCACTTGCGGGCGGCGCTGGGTGACCTCGCCGACCATGTCGAGGTGGAGGTCATCCTCAACGACCCAGCGTCGATCAGCCGCACCGACACGCCGTTGTGGGACGCCCTGCAGCGGGCGGTGTCGGTGCCATTTCCTGGCGCCCGGCTGTCGCCGCAGTTCACGGTCGGGTTCACCGACGCGCGCGTGTTCCGCGAGCTCGGTGCGGCGTCCTACGGCGCCGGGCTGTTCAGCCCGAGCGTCGACGCCGCCGAGTTCGGTCGCCGCTTTCACGGCCACGACGAGCGCGTCGACGTCGAGTCGCTCGGTCTGACGGTGGAGCTCTGGCGGCGGGTGCTCAGCGACCTCTGAGCCGTTCTGTCCTTCGATTTCGGCCCGATCCGGCCGCAATCGAAGGACAACTCAATGCGACCGGGGCAGGCCGAGGACGTGCTGGGCGATGTAGGCCAGGATCAGCTCCTGGCTGATCGGGGCGATCCGCTGCAGCCGGGCCTCGCGGAAGTAGCGCTCGACGTGGTACTCCGTGGCGTAGCCGAAGCCGCCGTGGGTCTGCACGGCGCGGTCGGCGGCGAAGAAGCCGGCCTCCGCAGCGAGGTACTTCGCCAGGTTGGCTTCCTCCCCGCATGGCTGGCCGGCGTCGATCAGCCGGGCCGCCTCGCGGATCATCAGATCGGCGGCGCGCAGCTTGGCGTGGGCCTCGGCGAGGGGGAAGGCGATGCCCTGGTTCTTGCCGATCGGGCGGTCGAACACGATCCGCTCGTTGGCGTACTTGACCGCCCGGCGCAGCGCCGCCTGGCCGATGCCGACGGCCTCGGCGGCGATCAGGATCCGCTCGGCGTTGAGCCCGTCGAGGAGGTACTGGAACCCGCGCCCCTCCTCGCCGACCCGGTCGTCGAGCGGCACGACCACGTCGTCGTAGGTCGTCTCGCACGAGGCGACGGCGTTGCGACCCATCTTCGGGATCGCCCGCGCGTCGACGCCTCGCGCGTGGCGGTCGACGAGGAACAGCGTCATCCCCTGCGTCGGCTTGGCGACCTCGTCGAGCGGCGTAGTCCGGGTGAGCAGCAGGATCCGGTCCGCCTCCAGCGCCTTGGACGTCCACACCTTGCGCCCGTTGATCACGTAGTGGTCGCCGTCGCGCACGGCTCGCGTCGTGATGTGCGTGGTGTCGGTGCCGGCGTCGGGCTCGGTGACGCCGAACGCCACGTGCAGGCTGCCGTCGGCGACGGGCGGCAGGTACTTCTGCTTCATCTCCTCGGTGCCATGGACCACCACCGGGTGCATCCCGAACACGGACAAATGAAGCGCTGACGCCCCATTCATGCACGCCCCGGACGCGGCGACCTCACCGAGCACCGTCGCCGCCTCGCGGATGCCCTGGCCGCCGCCGCCGTAACGCTCGGGGATGGCGATCCCGATCCACCCGCCGGCGGCCATCGCCGCATAGAACTCGGACGGGAACCGATGCTCCTGGTCGCACGCCGACCAGTAGTCGTCGTCGTAGCGGCTGCAGACCGCCCGCACCGCCTCGCGGATCTCCTGCAGCGTGTCGTCGTCAGCCATGGGCCGATCTTGGCCCATCAGTGCCGGCTACGTGGTGCCGCAGGCGGCCTCGACGGCGACGGCGTCGAACGCCGCTGCGGCCGTGTCGTCACCAACCTGGTCTCGTTGGGGCGGCGCCGTGTCTCCGGGTGTCGAGCCGCTGTGGCCGATGAACGAGCCGCACGGCAGGTCGACCTGTTGCAGACCGAGGCCCAGCCGCTCGGGGCGGTGGAGGTGGAGGTGATCTCCATCTCGGCGAGCAGCCGGGCGGAAGCAGCCGGCCGCGAAACCGGCGTCGAAGAAGGTGGCGAGATCGCCGGCGGTCGACACGAGGTTGCCACTGAAGGCGAGGCCGACGGGCCGACGGCCGAGACGTCCTGCATCCCGACGTCGCCGGCATCGGAGTGTGGTCCCGGCCGAGCGGGCCGGTGATGTTGGTGGCCACCTCCTTGGCCACCGCATGTGACGTCGCCCGCTCGACGATCATGCCGCCAGCATGTAGTCGGTGTTCGAGTACAGCGACGCCGAGCCGGGGGCGAAGCTGGGCGCGGGAGCGGTGGTCACGGCGACGAGGTGGTCCGGCGTCCAAACGTGCTCGACGTCACCGGCGAGGTGTGCGGCCCGCACTTAGAGGCCGCGCGGATAGGCGAAAAGTGGCTGTGAGCAGGTAGTTCGCGCAAACAATGACCATCCACCGGTCGCCGGGTTGTCCCGGCTGTGATGTCGGGTGCAACACAACGACCAACGACCAGTGGAGGTCTGCACCATCATGCGCGCGCTCGACGCCGAAGTACACGACGCCGTGTGGACGGCGATCGAAGCGCTCATCCCGTTACCGGTAGATGAGCACCCGCTGGGCTGCCATCGTCCCCGCGCCGCGGACCGCGACTGCTTCGCGGTGATGCTCGTGCGACTCGTCACGGGCTGTTCGTGGGAGGACGCCGAGCGGCTCTGCGGGAACAAGGTGTCTGACACCACGGTGCGTCAGCGACGCGACGAGTGGCTCACCGCCGGCGTCTTCGACGCCCTCACCGACGAGACGATTCGCGCCTACGACCGGATCATCGGGCTCGACTTGTCCGACGTCGCCGTCGACGGGTCATTGCACAAAAGCCCTTGTGGAGGGGACGGAACCGGCCCCAACCCGACCGATCGGGGCAAGCTCGGATGGAAGTGGTCGGTGCTCACCGACCGCCACGGCATCCCGCTCGGCTGGACGATCGACGGCGCCAACCGCAACGACTCGATCCTGCTCACCCCAACACTGGACGCCACCGCCGGGCGTGGGTTGCTCGCCGATATCGACACGATCTGGCTTGACCGCGGCTACGACTCGGGCGTCACCCGCCAGCGCCTCGCCGACCACGGCATCGGCGACGCGATCATCGCCAAGAAGCGCACCCGAGACTCCTCCGAGCCGAAGACGAATCAGCCGATGGGACTGCGCTGGCCGGTCGAGCGGACGAACTCGTGGCTCTCCAACTTCGGTCAACTGCGACGAAACACTGACCGCAAGGCCGCCCACCGCCTCGCCCAGTTCGCGCTCGCCGTCGTCTTCTTGCTCTCCGCCAAGCTCATCGACTGGCGAAACCGCTGGTCACCGGCCCCATCACCTATCCGCTGAGCCTCTTATGGGTCCTCGATGAAGTCGTAGAGCTCGCTTTGGATACCGAGGAGCTGGCGGGTCGTGATCGCGCGTCGCCGTTCGGCACCAGCCCTGGGACCCAGCGCTCGACGCTGGGGTTCAAGGTGGTCGGCCTGGGCGCCGCCGTGGTCGGGACGGCCGTGCGAGCCGCTGGTGCCGCAGGGCCGGCATCGTCGCCGCACGCGACGAGCAGGCCGGCGCCGAGCAGCACGGCCGTTGCAGCCTAGAGGCGTCGGAACCACTGTGGTTCATGGCGGCACGGCGCCGGGGACCGCTGAGCCGGCCCTGAGGTGGGAGCGATGGACGCGCCCAGGTTGGTCAGGGTGTTGGCAGGAAGTCGAGCAACAGGCGGCTGACGGCGTCGGGTCGCTCGAGCTGCATCCAGTGGCCGGCGCCTTCGAGCCGCTCGTAGCGCCAGGGACCACCGACGAAGCTGGCGGAGCCGGTCATCTGCTCCTCGGTGAGGAAGCGGTCGCCGTCGCTCCAGATGCCCATCGCCGGCGCCGTCACCGGCGGGATCTCCAGCGGCGGCTCGATCAGCGTCGACGGAGCCACGTTGGCGCGATACCAGTTCAGGCTCGCCGTGAGCGCACCCTCGCGGGCGAGCAGCGGCGTGACAGCGTCTGCTTCCGGGTGGGCGAAGCAGGCACTGAAGTTGGCCCAATCGTTGGCCGACAGCCACTGCTCGGCGATCCCCTCGAACTGGAAGAGCAGCATGTACCACGACTTCTCGCGCTGGGCGAAGCCGGCGCCACGGAAGGAGCTGGGATGGCCCACCGAGAGGACGGCCAGGTGGTCGACCCGGCCGGGGGCGAAGGCGGCGATCCCCCACGCCAGCGCAGCGCCCCAGTCGTGCCCAACGACGTGGGCGCGGGCGACGCCGAGGTGGTCGAGCACACCGAAGACATCCCCGACGAGCGACAGCAGGCCGTAGGCATCGACCGCCGTCGGTCGGTCGGATGCCCCGAACCCGCGCAGGTCCGGCGCGATGGTCCGGAGCCCAGCGCTCGTCAGCGCATCGATCTGGTGGCGCCACAGGTCGTGGGAGTCAGGCCAGCCGTGCAGGAGCAACACGGGAGGGCCGTCGCCGCGCACGTCGACCTCGAGCCCGATCCCGTCCACCTCGATCCGCATCGGGCGGAGGCTAGACGCCGACGTCCAGCGGTGCCGTCGGCGGCCCGTTGTTGACGAGGTCGGCGAGCAACGCCGGGAGCGCCCGTGGGGCGAACCAGACCTTGTCGCGGCGCGCCGCCTCCAGCTCGGCGAGCGTCCACCACCGCATCCCGTGGACCCGCTCAGCCCGTAGCTGCGCCCAGCTCAGCGCCGGTTGCGGCTCGAATGCCAGCGTGCGCACGAGGTAGATGTTCTCACGCTGGCCGTCCCACGAGCCGTCGAGGAATGGGATGACATGAGTTCGGGTCCAGAGGTGCGGCCCGATGTCGACATCGACGAGACCGAGCTCCTCGTGCAGCTCGCGGCGCAGGGTGGTCTCGTCGTCCTCGCCGGGTTCCTGGCCGCCGCCGGGCGTCGCCCACACCGTGGCCCGTGGGAACTCGAAGCGAACGAGCATCACCCGGTCGTCGGGGTCGATCAGCGCGGCCCGCACGCCTGGCCGGATCCGCAGCCCCTTGAGGTTCGGGCGGTCGGTCACTCCGAGGGTTGGTCGGGCAGATCCTCGTTGAACGACCTGTAGAGCTCGTAGATCGACTTGCAGTGCTCGCACAACGGGAGTTGCTTGGGGTCGCGCGACGGCACCCAGACGTGCCCGCACAGCGCCTCGATCGGCGTGCCGTAGATGCGCGCCTCGAGGACCTTGGCGGTGGCCGATTCGCCGGGCTCGACCTTCACGATGTGAGCTTGCGCCGGCTCGCCGGGCTCGACCGATTCGACTCGGTCGGGGACGACTTCCGCCGGTCGTGTCTGCAGCGGCGCCACTTCGGGCATGGCTCCAGTCAACCACGGTCGGAACCGTGCCGACCGGACCCCCCAAACGGTTTGTCAGGATGAGCGAACACCCTTACACTGCCCGCAGTGTTGATCCTGGTCGTGAGCATCGTCGCCGCTCTGGCGGCAGCCGTCGTGGCTGCCGGGCGTGCGCCGTCGCCACGGCCGATCCCGGTCCGAGTGCGCTCGCGACGCCATCCCCGCTGACCCATCCGAGCGTTTCTTGCGGGCATGGCCGCGCCAAACACTCGCATGCGCTCAAACACTCGGATGCTGGGACAATGACGCCAACTCGGCGGTCATGTTGGCCGCGGCACGTGACGCCCAGCGCCGGCGCGCCGGTGCGGTGGCGTAGAGAGGGTCACGGGCGAGCAGGTCGCGCAGGACATGGCTGCGTCCCGTGCGCCATGCTCCAGCGTCGACGTGGGCATACTCGGCGCGCACGCCGGTGACGTAGGCCTGGTAGGCCGCCGGCTCGCTGCCGAGCACGGCAAGGTCGGCGTCGAGCAGCACGTCCGTGTCGATGTCGCATGAACCGGCGTGGGCGGCCGTGGCGCGCACGAGGTCGCCCACCCGCCGCCGACGGTCGTCGCCCCACCCGAGGTCGCCCAACACCCGCTCGGCGAGCTGGGCGCTGCGCTCCTCGTTGTCGGCGGCCCGCGGGTCGTAAACCGCGTCGTGGAAGAAGGCGGCCACGACGACCGCGTCCAGGTCGTCGCATGGCACGTCTTGCGCCAGCTCACGGACGTGGCGCACCACCCACGTGACGTGGCGGACCCCGTGGTAGCGGCGGTGCGGCTCGCGGTGGCGGGCGAGCACCTCGTCGAGCGCGGCCAGTGCAGGGGGAGAGTCGCCGGCGGCGACCGTCCACGCCGCCCGCAGCTCCGGCTCGTCGCTCATTGGTGCACCATCGCATCGTGCGACAACGCCTCGCCGTTGGGCCTAAGGAGGCACCAATGAGCGAAAGACCGCGCCGAATAGTTCGCTCGCTCGAAGACTCGCTCGCTCATTGGTGCACCATCGCATCGTGCGACAACGCCTCGCCGTTGGGCCTAAGGAGGCACCAATGAGCGAAAGACCGCGCCGAATTGTTCGCTCGCTCGAAGACTCGCTCGCTCATTGGTGCACCATCGCATCGTGCACCGTCCTAGTCTCCCGCGGGCAGACTGCCGCGGTGGCCGTGCTGGTCGACGAACCTCGCTGGTGGCACCGCGGCCGCAGGTGGTGCCACATGGTGAGCGACATGTCGCTCGACGAGCTGCACGACTTCGCCCAGGGTGCGGGCATCCCGAGGCGGGCCTTCCAGGGTGATCATTACGACATCCCCGAGGAGCACCGTTCGACGATGGTGGCGGCCGGCGCCGTGGAGGTCGAGAGCCGTGAGCTGGTGCGCCGCCTCCGCGTCGCCGGGCTCCGGCTCAGCCCGGCCGAGCGGCGGGCCCGCTCCGGCTGATCTCACCATCGTGGTGCCTCCCCGAGGAGGTCGCGTGGACACCAGGCATGTGCTGCGATCGACGGAGTGTCGCCGCTCACGACGAACCACTCGAGCAGCTCGACGCCGACGTCGTCGGCCAGCTCGCTGGCCTCGAGCCAGCGCTCGTCGTCGCCGTCGAGCGGCCCGCCCCCGGGTCGGATGGTCGCCAGCACCACGCACCCGGGGCGGCCGGTGGCGGCGATCGAGCCGGCGACCCGTTCGACCACGTCGAGCACGGAATCGGGGTTGGTGGTGCCATCGACGATGACGATCGTGCGGCCACGCCGGTCGGCGTCGAGCACGACGGCGATGGTCTCGTCGGTGGGCGGGTGGTGCATCGCCAGGTCGACGATCGCGAGGGCGGCGGCCGCGCCGTCGATCGGGTCAACGTTGGCGCGGGGCACCCGGTGGGCGGCGCAGAAGATGGACATGGGCCCTCCCCGTGGGGGGATCGTGGGGGGAGGGGGATGTCGGTGCCGACGACGTTAGGGAGGGGGTGTCACATTCGGCGGGAGGCCGACGATGGCCACGGCGACACCGGCCGTGCCGGCGACTGCGACGAGGGCGACGGCCACCGAGGTGCGATCGGCGATCAACCCCATCAGCGGTGACGCGAGGAGGAACCCGAGCCGGGCACCGGCCGAGAACGACGCCATCCCGCTGTGGGCGCCGTGGCTGAGCTCGCTCGCCGCCCGGAACACGAGCGGGAACAGCG
Source organism: uncultured Acidimicrobiia bacterium (assembly GCA_963841465.1). Classification (GTDB taxonomy): domain Bacteria; phylum Actinomycetota; class Acidimicrobiia; order Acidimicrobiales; family Ilumatobacteraceae; genus JALZMG01. The sequence goes on from CAWJCQ010000005.1 coordinate 437,119, forward strand.
ACGACAGCCCGAGGCCGGTGAGGAACAAGCCGAGCCCACCGGCCACCGGATGGGGGAGCGTGGCGGCGAGCACGACGCCCGTGGCGGCGAGCGCCGCGCCGGTGCGCCGGGTGCGCTCCACCCCCATCTCGTCCGTGACCCGATCGCCGACCACGCGCCCGACGAGCATCCCACCGGCGACGGCAACGAAGCCGAGGCCGGCCCGCCCGGTCGAGATGTCGAAGCGGTCGCTCATGAGCAGCGCCGCCCATTCGTTCGGTGGCAGCTCGGCCAAGGCGATCGCCACACCGACGAGGAACAGCGTGACGAGGATCCGCCGTGACGTCACCAGCACGTCGCCTCCGGCGTCGGTCGGGCGGTGGTCACGCCGGCGGTCGGGGAGCAGCGAGCGTGTCGCCGCCAACGTGACCGCCGCGAGCAGCACGCCGGTGACGACGAGTTGCACGTGCAACGAGATTCCCGCAGCAGCGCTCCGGCTGGCCACGAGGCCTCCGGCGACCGCGCCAGCCGACCAGAGGGCGTGGAACCGAGTGATGACCGAGCGGTGGGCGCGCCGTTGCAGCTCGACCGCCTGCGAGTTCATCGCCACATCGGTGAGCCCGTCGAGGGCACCGAGCACCAAGAGCGCGGCGAACACGGCGAACGTGGTTGGGGCGAAGCCGAGGATCGGGAGCCACAGCGACATCGCCGCCGACGTCGTCACCGTCATCGTCCGGCTGCCGCGGCGGTCGACGAGCCAACCGCTGAACGCGCTCGCCGCCAGCCCGCCGAGGCCCATCCCGACGAGCGTGAGGCCGAGCGCGCCGTCGGAGATGGCGAGCTCGCGCTGGAGCTCGGGCAGCCTTGGCGTCCACGACGAGTAGGTCGCGCCGTTGACGAAGAACACCGCGCCGATGGCCGCGGCCGGCCGGCGAAACGGGGGGTGCCTAGGGTGGTCGGCCATGGCCGAGGCGACGATCTACCACAACCCGCGCTGCACCAAGTCCCGCCAGGCGATGCAGGCGATCAACGACCTCGGCGTCGAAGTCGACGTCGTGCGCTATCTCGACACGCCTCCTGACGAGGCGACGCTGCGCTCGATCCTCGCTGCCCTCGACGAACCGCCGGCCGACCTGGTCCGCCGCGAGCGGTGGGCGGAGCTGGGCCTCACCGCCGAGGACGTGGCAACTGTCGACGGCGTGGTCGCCGTCCTCCTCGCCCATCCCGAGCTGATGCAGCGACCGGTCGTCGTGAAGGGCGACCGGGCGGTGATCGGCCGGCCGACGGAGCGGGTCACCGAGCTACTGGGACCGTGACCGACTCCGCACCGCTCGCTGACCTCGTGGTGCTCGACCTGACGATCGCTCGCGCCGGGCCGACCGCGGTGCGATACCTCGCCGACTGGGGCGCCCGGGTCCTGCGCATCGAGCCCCGCGATCCCGGTGGTGGACTGCTTAGCGAGCACGACAGCTCGGACTACATCAACCTCCACCGCTCCACGCGCCTGATCCAGCTGGACCTGCGCGACGACGGTGACCGCCGGCACTTCTTCCAGCTCGTAAACCACGCCGACGTGATCATCGAGAACTTCCGTCCACCCGTGAAGGACGAGTTGGGCATCAGCTACGAGGCCTGCGCGGCGGTGAACCCGCGCGTCGTCTACGGCAGCCTCGGCGGGTACGGCCAGGACGGCCCGGCCAGCGACAAGGGGGCGGTCGACCAGATCATCCAGGGCGTCGGCGGGCTGATGAGCGTCACCGGGCTGCCCGGCCAGGGCCCGGTACGCACCGGCATCGCCGTGTCGGACTCGGCGGCCGGGCACCAGCTGGCGATCGGGATCCTGCTCGCTCTCCGGGAGCGAGACCGATCCGGGCTCGGGCAGTGGGTCAAGGTCTCGCTCTTGGAGGCGATGATCTCCTTTCTCGACTTCCAGGCGGTCCGCTGGACGATCGACGGCAAGGTGCCGCCGCAAGAAGGCAACCACCACCCGACGGCGCGGCCGATGGGCACGTATCGGGCCGCCGATGGCTACCTCAACATCGCCGCACCCGGCGACCGGCTGTGGGCCCGCCTCTGCGGCGCGCTCGACGACCCGGTGATCGCCGACGACCCGCGCTTCGCCACGGCCGTCGTGCGCTACCGCAACCGGCTCGCACTGGATGAGGTTCTCGCCGCCCGCTTCGCCGCCCGACCGCGAGCCGAGTGGATCGCCGTGCTCGACGCCGCCGGCGTGCCGTGCGGGCCGGTCAACACGATCGACGAGGTGTTCGCCGACCCACAGGTGCAGCACCTTGCGATGCTGGCCCGCGTCGAGCACGCGACGCGCGGGCCGGTCGACGTGCTGCGCGACCCGATCACGATGAGCCGCAGCCGCCCCGTCGTCCCGACCGCGTCGCCGGTGCCAGGCCGCCCCGAGGCCGAGGTGCTCGCCGACCTGGGCATCACGCTGGACGGCTGACTGACCTCAGCCGAGCATCGTCAGGGTCGTCCGGCCGGCATCGTCCGGTCCAACCTGGACGACGCCGGAAGGGACGAGCATCGTGTGCGCCCCGCGGGGGATGGTGTGCTGCCACAGGGTGTGACCGTCGAGGTCGATGCCGGCGATCGCGGTGTGGCGGCCGTTGTCGTCATGGCTCCGGACGTTGCCGATGAAGCCGTTGCCGGTGAGGATGCTGTCGGCGGGCAGCGTGGTGTCGATCGTCCCGGACCAGACGTCGTCGCCGGTGGCCGCGTCGATCACGAACACCGGCGTCTCCGAGTCCGGGGTTGCTGTCGTCCGCAGCTGTCGAGCACCCACATCCTGCGGGTCCACGCCGTGCGCACCCGGCCGCGACCCGCGATCACTCCCGTCGCTATGTCCCCGGCCTGGATGACGACGATGCCGGTGCTTGGGATCGCCCACGCATATGGCGCGGTCATGACGTCGAAGGTTGGGATCTCGGGCGAGGCCGTGACCCGTCCCGAGTCGTCGAGCAGCAACACCTTGCCGTCGATCAGGGCGACGGTGCCGGTGGCCGTCGGCACGATCCGGGCGGGGCGATCGTGCAATACCGGCACGGTGATCCGGCCGATCGACCTGAGCGTGTCGAGGTCGTAGAGCTCGAACGAGTCGTCCTGGCGCACCTGTGCCGTGCGGTCGCCGAGCATGATGCCCGGCGCCTCGATCGAAGCCTGCGTCGCACCCGTCGCAGGATCGAGGAGGTCGACCCCGGTGGTGCTGCTGATCCGGCTGTCGTACCGGATCAGCAGCACGCGACCGCCGTCGACGCCCCAGCCGTCGGAGGCGTCAGCGAACGGGTGGCGCCAGACCACCTGCCCCGTCCGCACGTCGAGGCCGACGAGCTCGGGGAGCCGGTCAGGGGGGTTGGCGCGGAACACGGCGTTGCCGTCAACCACGCCGAACGGCCCGTCGGTCACGACCTGCGTCGCCGACGTCCACAGCTCGGCGCCGGTGTCGGCGCGCAGCGCGGTGATGGTGGGGAACGTGCCCGACGTGGTCGCCACGATGACGTCGTCGGTGCCGATCACGCGACTCACGGGACCGGCGACCGTGGCGGTCCAGCGCTCCTCGGCGTGGTCGGGGATCTGGGCGACGGCCGACGAGCCCGCATGTGCTTCGACGTCACTGCCGGGACGCTTGATCACGGCGAGCGCACCCGCGGCGATCGCCGCGCCGGCCATCCACCACCAAACGTGACGGGCGACGTCTGCGGACCGGCGGTGGCGCCACGCCCAGCGGCGGTCGCAGCGGATGGATGACCGCGCCGGTGTAGCCCGGCTTCCACATCGCGTCGGGATCGGCGCCCACCGCCTGCCACGCTACGTCGACCAGCTACTCGGCCGGTCGCTGGCGCAGTCGCTTGGTGTCGCCGCGCCGTTTCTTGGCGTCGAGGCGTCGCGCGGTGGCCGCCTTCGTCGGCTTGGTCGCCCGGCGCGGCGGTGGCGGCGGCTCGATCGCCGCTGCCACGACCTCGGCCAGCCGGGCGATCGCCGTCTCGCGGTTGCGCAGCTGCGAGCGGCGCTCGGAGGCGGTGACGGTGAGCGCGCCGTCGACCAGCGCGAGGCGGCGGCGGGCGAGCGCCCGCTGGCGTGGGGTGAGGACGGCGGAACGCTCGAGGTCCCACGTCAGCTCGACGCGCGAGTCCGTCGTGTTGACGTGCTGGCCGCCGGCTCCGGACGACCGGGAGAAGCGCCACGTCAGCTCGGCCGCCGGGATGACGACCGCCGGGTTGACGCGGACGTCGTCCATCAGCTCTTGACGAGCTTGAGCTCGACCTCCAGCAGCCCGTCACCGCCCACGGAGACGCCGGGCGCCGACGGCGCCGGGATCGAGAAGTCGTCGAAGACGATCGTCGTGTTGCCGACGACGTCGACGTAGGTGCCGCAGTCGAGCGCGGTCATCGCCATCGTCACCGGCTTGGTGACCCCCCGGAGGGTGAGGTCGCCGAGCGCCGGCGTCGACGCCCCTGTTGTCGGCAGGGCGACGGGCTGGCTGAGCACGAACGTCGAGGTCGGGAACTGGTCGACGCTCATGATCCGGCCGTTGAACTGGCTGTCGCGGCGGCGCTCCGGGCTGTGGAAGCTCGCCATCTTGACCTCGAACGACGCTGCCGTGACCTTGCCTCCGTCGACACTGACCGTGCCCGTCACGTCGGTCGTGCGCCCGACCGCGGTGGTGCTCTGCCCGAACAGGTTCTCCTTGACGCGGTAGCCGACGACGCTGCCGGGAGCGACGGTCCATGTGCCGTTGGCCTTCGACGTGTCGATGGCGTTGCCGGCGGTGGGCGCGAACGCCGACCCGCCGGTGGTCGTCGCAGTGGTCGTGGCGGAGGTGTCGGCGCACCCGACGACGAGGCTCTCAGCCTCCTCGCCCTTGATGAAGTGGATGTAGATGTACGGCCCGAGTGTCACCGCCAGGATGGCCACAACGGCGACCGTGATTCCCGCGGTCAGCCACTTCTTCCGGGTCGTCATCGCTTCATTGTGGCCGCAACGGCTCGTGTCGGGGTGTCACCGGGCGAACCGACATTCGGCGGAAACACCCGCGAAACACCGTCACTGCACGATGAACGACGGTGAGCACCGAGGTCCATCGCCCGCTCGCCGGGTACACCATCGGCATGACCGGGCACCGGCGGTGGCAGGAGCAGGCGGAGATGCTCACCCGGCGCGGGGCACGCGTGCTGCACGGACCGACGATGTCGACGACGCTCCTCGACGATCTCGACGCCACGATCGACGCCACCCGCCGCGTGCTCGGCGGCCCGGTCGACGTCGTGGTGTTCTCCACCGGAATCGGCGTGCGCTCGTGGTTCGGCGCCGCCGAGAGCGTCGGCATCGACGACGACCTGCGCCAGACGCTCCGCCGCGCCGAGGTCATCGCTCGCGGTCCGAAGGCGCAGTCGGCGGCGCGCGCCGCCGGGCTCGACCTGGCGTGGATGGCGCCGGCGGAGGTGAACGCCGACGTGCTCGCCAAGCTCGCCGCGGACGGGGTCCGCGGGCGGCGCATCGTCGTCCAGCGCGATGGCGGCGGACCGATGTTCGCCGACGCCGTCGCCGCGCTCGGGCCGGCGACCTGGTCGACGTGCCGGTGTACCGGTGGAGCCTTCCCGACGATCCTGGGCCGGCCCGGCGGTTGCTCGAGGCGACCGCCGACCGCCAGCTCGACGCCGTGACGTTCACGTGTGCCGTCGCCGTCCACCACGTCTTCGAGATGGCCGCCGACGTCGACGCACTCGTCGCCGCGTTCGAGTCCGACGTCGTGGCCGTCGCCGTCGGGCCGGTCACCGCCGAGGCGCTGCGTGATCGAGGGGTCCGCCGCCTCCTGGAGCCGGAGCGAGCCCGTCTCGGCTCGATGGTCCACGCCCTCGCCGGATGTCTCGAGGCGCGGGTGAGGGTCCTGCGCCACGGACCGCGGTCGGTGCGGTGGCAAGGAATGGCGTTGCTCGGCGACGGCGGCTCGGAGATCGAGTTGACGCGCGGCGAGGCGCGGCTGCTGTCGATCCTCGTGCGGCGGGCGCCGACGGTCGTGCCCAAATCGGCGCTCGTGGAGCACGGGTCCGACGATCACGCCGCCGAGGCGGCGATCGCTCGCCTGCGGGCCAAGCTCGGTCCGCTCGGTGCCGGCATCCGCACCGTCCGCCGCCGCGGCTACGCCTGCGACCTGGAGGTCCGTTCTGGGCGGGCTCCGTGACAACTGTTGTCACGCTGCCCACCCAGAACGTCGATTGGCACGATTCCCGCCCAGATCGTCATTCGCCCGCGACGGCGGCAGCGGCGGCCGCCGGCAGCGCGACCGGGCGCACCTCGCGCACCCGCCGGCCCCCGAGCCAGGCGTAGCCGAGCCCGACGACGACACCACCGCCGACTATGTTGCCGGGCACGGTCCAGGCCAGGTTGCGGACCAGCGCACCCCACCCGATCGTCCCGTCGAAGGCGGCGAGGGCGAACGTCGTGGCGTTGGCCACCGAGTGCTCGAAGCCAGAGGCGATGAACGCGAGCAGCGCCCACCACAGCACGACGAGCTTCGCCGCATCCGACCGTGTGCGGGCGGCCATCCACAGCGCCAGGCACACCAGCGCGTTGCACAGCACGGCGCGCCAGAACAGTTGCGGGCCGGCGGCGGCATCCTTGGCCTTGACGATCGTCGCCACGACGTCGTGCACCGGGCCGACGGCGGTGCCGCCGGCGTGGACCATGCCGGCGAAGGCGATCGAGCCGGCGATATTTCCGGCGAGCGACGCCACCAACACGGCGAGCACCCTGGGCGTCGTCGTCGTCGCCCGCCACCAGCCCTGCAGCATCACCATCACGTTGCCGGTGAACAGCTCGGCACCGGCGAAGACGACGAGCGTGAGGGCGATGCCGAAGACCGCGCCCTGGACCAGCTTGGCGGCCGCCGAGCCGGCGGCGACGAGCGGTGCGCTCACCGAGAGGAGCAGCACGATGGCGACACCGACATAGGCACCGGCGAGCGCCGACGAGAGCAGGTAGCGCGGCAGGCGGGTCACCGCCACGGCCTTGTCGGCGGCCACCACCGCCGGTTCCTCGAGTGTGGTGTCGATCGGGATGGGCACGGTCCGTTCCTCCTGTGGTTGGTTCGGTCAGGTCGTGAGCGCGAGGTCGTCGGCCGGGTCGTTCCCCGGCGCCCAGCGGTCCTGGAGCGCGGCCCTCACCTGGTTGGCGAAGGCGTCGAGCCCGACCCGGTGGGCGGTGCGCCCGAGCACCTCGCCGTGGTGGCGCAACGCCTCCCACGTGCCGACGATGGCGTCGACGGCGAGGCCGAGATGCTCCTCGCCAACCCGGCCGACGACCTCGCCGAGCTCGTGGCGGTCGAGGTCGGCGCCCAGGTACACCTGATAGCCGTCGACGGTGCTCTTGCCGACACGGACCTTGGCGCCGGACAAGCCGATGTCGGCGATCTGGTGCTGGGCGCAGGAGTTCGGGCACCCCGACGCCGAGACTCGCAGCGACGCGTTGCGCTGCAGCGACCCGCGCATCGACAGGTCCCGCCCGGCGCCGGGGGAGTCGGTGATCCCGAGTGAGCACACCGCCGATCCGGTGCACGCCCGCACCTGGGCGTGCAGGCCCTCGCCGAGCAGGTGCAGGCCGCGCTCCTCGAGGGCGGCGCGGATCGTGCCGACGGCGGCCAGTGGCACGTTGCGCAACGTCAGGTTCTGGTCGCGGGTGAGGGTGAGGAAACCGTCGGCGTGGCGGTCGGCGAGGTCGCAGAACAGCTCCATCTCGAACGAGGTGATGTCGCCGAGCGGCAGATCGATCGTCACCGAGGCGAGTCCGGCGCGGCGCTGCGGGCGTACGCCGGAGCGCCAGCCCCCGGGTGGGCTCTCGGCGAGGATCTCGGCCCGATCGACGTCGTCGACCAGCTCGACCGGTGCCACCGCCGGGTGCTCGCGGCGGCGGGCGTCGGCGAAGGCGGCGGCCCACGCCGCCCGCAGCCCGTCGGCGCCGAGGCGGTCGACGACGTACTTCAGGCGGCCCTTGGCGGGCTCGTCGATCGTGCCGTGCTCGACGAACACGTCGACGACGGCCTCGACCGCGGCGAGCACGTCGTCGCGAGCAACGAACGGCGCCAGCAGGACGGCGAGCCGGGGCGCCTTGCCGAGGCTGCCGCCGCCCCACAGCTCGTAGCCGGCGACGCCGTTCTCGACGGTCGACACCAGCCCGACGTCGTTGACGAGGGCGTCGTGGCGGCAGCGCGGCGAGCCGCCGAGGGCGATGTTGAGCCGGCTGGGGAGGGCGGTGTTGAGCGTCGCCGAGCGGGCGATCAGGGTGTCGGAGATCAGCCGGGCATCAGGCAGGCAGTCGAACGGCTCGTCGAGCCCGACGCCGGCGTCCTCCGACGCCATCACGTTGCGCACGGTGTGACCGCACGCCGATCGAGTCGACAGGCCGTAACCGGCGAGCTCGTCGAGCACCGCCGGCACGTTGCGGTCGAGCACCCAGTGCAGCTCGAGGTTCTGGCGGGTCGTGAGGTGCAGCCAATCCTCGCCGTAGCGGGCGGCGAGGCGCCCGACCCCGCGAGCTTGGGCGGTCGGCACCACCCCGCCGGGGATGCGGATCCGCAGCATGAACACGTGGTCCTGGACCTGGGCGCAGATGCCCCACGTCTTCAGCGCGTAGCGCTCCTCGGGCGCCAGCCAGTCGTCGCCTTCGACGGCGAGACGGGCGATGTCGACCGGGAGCCCGGCGCGCTTGGCAGCAGGGATGTTCGGCGGGGGCATCTCCACCGAACGTACGGATCGACGGTGACGGGGAGGTTTCCCGCCGCGCACGTGTGGCTCACCCCCTGCACCGAACGGCGGTGAGGGAATCGTGACCGATCGATGACACGGGGGACACGCCTGATCAACCCTGGGTCCGTACCGTCGTCGGCGTGCAGGAGCCGGCGCACGTCCAGGGCTGCCGCGTCGAGCCAGGACAGGGGCCGTGGGTCGCCCTGGTCGGAGCGGGGCCGGGGGACCCGGAGCTGCTGACCCGGCGGGGGGCGACGCTGCTCGACGCCGCCGACGTCGTACTTCACGACTGGCTCGCCGGCGCGGCGATCCTCGACCTTGCCCGGCCTGACGCGACGCTGATCGACGTCGGCAAGGGCAAGGGCTGCGGGGCCAGCCAGTCCCACATCGAGCGCCTCCTCGTCGCCCACCACGGTGCCGGCTCACGGGTCGTGCGGCTGAAGGGCGGCGACCCGTTCCTGTTCGGGCGGGGGATGGAGGAGGTGCGGGAGCTCGCCGCGGTCGGCATCGACGTCGAGGTGGTGCCTGGGACCTCCACCGCCCTTGCCGCCCCGGCGCTCGCCGGCATCGCCGTGACCGAGCGCCGCGTCAGCGCCCACGTGACGATCCTGTCCGGGCACCGCGTCGACGGCGACAACGACTGGACCGCCCTGGCTCGATCCGGCGGCACGCTCGTCGTGCTGATGGCGGCGACCACGGGTCCCGCTGTCGCTGCCGCGCTGATCGCCGCCGGCATGCCCGCAGGCACGCCGGCCGCGGCCGTCGCCGAGGCCAGCCGGCCGGAGCAGTCGGTGCTGGCATTGGATCTCGGCGCGCTGGCGGCACGCCGGGACCCGTTGCCAGGACCGTGTGTGGTGGTGATCGGCGCGGTCGCCGCCACGGCTGTCTCGGCGGCCGCCATGATCGCCGCCACGTAGGAGCGCCATACAGTCGGCCCAATGGGACCGCTGGACGGGGTGCGAGTCGTCGAGATCTCGAGTTGGATGGCTGCACCCAGCGCCGGGGCCGTGCTCGCCGACATGGGCGCCGACGTGGTCAAGATCGAGCCACTCACCGGCGACATCGTGCGCGGCATGTCGCGCCCCGCCAAGGGGGCGCCGGAGATCGACCACTCGTTCCACGTCGACAACCGGGGCAAGCGCTCTGTCGCCGTCGCCCTCGACCGTGAGGAAGGGGCCGAGATCGTCCGCAAGCTCGCTGACGGGTCCGACGTGCTCCTGTGCAACCTGCTGATCCATCGCCAGCAGCGCTACGGCCTCGACCCGCAGACGTTGCAGGCGCGCAACCCGCGGCTCGTCCACGCCACGCTGTCGGGCTACGGCCTCACCGGCCCCGACGCCAGCCGCCCCGGCTTCGACGTGACGACGTTCTTCGGGCGCGCCGCGATCACCGATGCGATGACCGAACCCGACGGCGTGGCGCCGGCGCCCCGTCCGGCGCAGGGCGACCACACCACCGGCATCGCGATGGTCGCCGCCGTGCTCGCCGCGCTGCGCGTCGCCGAGCGCACGGGCACCGGGCCGGTGGTCGACGTCAGCCTGTTCGCCACCGCGGTGTGGACGATGGCCACCGATCTCGCCCCGACCCTCATCGATGGCCGCCCGGTCACCAAGCGTGACCGCCACCACCTGATCACGCCGCTCGCCAACCGGTTCCGGTGCGGCAACGATCGCTGGATCATCCTCAACATGCCCGAGACGCGGTGGTGGGCGCCGTTCTGCAAGACGATCGAGCGGCCCGAGCTCCTGGACGACGAGCGGTTCGGCACGGTGAAGGACCGCTTCGACAACATGCCCGCGCTGATCGACATCATCGACGAGGCGTTCGCCGCCAAGTCACTGGCCGAGTGGGGCGGGATCTTCGACGAGGCTGGGCTGATCTGGGGACCCGCCGCGTCGATCGACGAGCTCGCCGTCGACCCGCAGGCGGCGGCGATCGGGCTGTTCCCGGAGATCGCCCATCCCACCGGCGCGTTCCGCACCATCGGAGCGCCGATGCGCATCTCCGGTGCCGACATCCGCCCCCGCGGCCCAGCAGCGGCGCTGGGCCACGACACGGCGACCGTGCTCGAGGCGATCGGCTACACGGCCGACGAGGTCGCCGCGCTCGCCGCCGCCGGCGTCGTCGGCCCGGCCTCGCTGGCGGAGCCAGGGGGCTAGTCACTCGGGTTCGGCTCGCAGCCAAGCTGCTCGCCTCACCTCCGAGCTCGCCGCCGCCGCTCCGCAGCGGCGCTCGCCCACCTGGCGAGGCATCAGCCGATCACGAAGACGGCTTGGCCGGGGACGATCCGAGTGAGCACGAAGGCGAAGTCGTCGGCGGACAGCGAGACACAGCCCGACGTCGGCTTGGTGTTGCCGGCCGAGTCGTAGGAGTACCGGTGGAGGAAGATCGCCGCCGCGTACGGCGGTTCACCGGGCTGATCGCCGGAGCGGTTGGGGCCCATGTTGGCGTCGATCAGCACCGCCCGTGAGTAGGCGCCGGGACTGTTCGGGAGGTACTCGTCGTCGCCGGTGCAGGCCCACGCCGGCCTGCTGACGAGCGTGTTGTAGGCGGGGTCACCGGGCGTCTCCTCCCAGCAGTCGCCCGCCCGGACCTGGCGCCACGCGCCCTGCACGCCGGGGTTGGAGCCGTTGCCGAAGAACTGGAACGACTGGCCGTCCGGGGCGGTCATCGTGCCGATGCCGAACACGCCACCGGGGGTCGTGCCGTCGCCGGAGCGGCGCTCGACCAGCGGGCGGACGCCGTTGCGCCCGACCCGCCCGACCATCCCCATGCGGGCGCAGGTCCAGGCGCCACTGCCGTCCTTCACGACGAGGTCGACGTGGGCGAAGTTGGTCGAGAACGGGTGGACGAGCACGGCCTGCTGGGCGCCAGCCGGGACGCCCGATGGCGTGCAGACGGGGGCCGGCGCCGGTGCGCACGCCTGCGGTGCGCACTGGGTCAGGAGCGTCATCAGGGCGAGGGCGGGCGCCGCCGAGCGCAGTCGCATCCCGGGACCGTACGCCATCGGAGTGTTTGCTGCGCGGCCCCCGCGCATCAAACACTCCGGTGCACGGAAACACTCGGGTGGGCGAGCGGGGCTACCGGGCGATGAAGTACTTGGCCTGGGGGTGGTGGCAGATGATCGCCGAGGTCGTCTGCTCCGGCTGGTACTGCCACCCGGTCTCCTCGGACACCTCGATGCCGAGGCGGTCGGCGCCGAGCAGGCGGGCGACGGTGGCGTTGTCCTCGAGGTCGGGGCACGCCGGGTAGCCCCACGAGTAACGGCCGCCGCGGTACTGCTGGCGGAACAGCCCACCGATCGTCGGGCCGTCCTCGGCGGCGAAACCCCACTCCTCGCGGATCCGGCGGTGCCAGTACTCGGCCAGGGCCTCGGCCATCTCCACGCCGAGCCCGTGCAGCAGCAGGTAGCGCTGGTACTCGTTGGCGGCGAACAGCCGGGCCGTCTCCTCACTGACCGCGGCGCCCATCGTGACGATGTGGAAGGCGGCGTAATCGGCCTCGCCCGAGATGGGACGGAAGAAGTCGGCGATGCACAGGTACGGCGCGGCCTGCTGGCGGGGGAAGTGGAACCGTGCCGTCTCAGCCGAACGGGCCTCGTCGGCCCACACGACGAGGTCGTCGCCGTCACCGTTGGCCGGGAACCAGCCGTACACGACCTGGGGCACGAGCACACCGGAGGCCTTCGCCGCGCCGAGCTGCTCGCGGAACGTCGAGCGGATGCGGGCCTTGAACTCGTCGTCGCTCTCCGGCCGGCCGTCGGCGTGCTTCTCCGGGCGGAACTGCCACTGGTTGCGGTACAGGGCGGTCTCGTTGACATACTCGGCGATGTCGTCGAGCGGGATCCCCTTCACGACCCGCGACCCGATGAACGGCGGCGTGAACACCTCGTTGTCCGTGGCGACGTCGGGGGAGCGGCGGGGCACCTCGGCCACTGGCGCCGCGGAGGCCGTGCGCTCGGGCAGCTCCCGCCCGGTCGGCACGCGACCGAACTCGGGATCCCACTCGCCGCTGCGCTTCATCGTCATCAGCGCGTCGAGCGTGGACAGGCCCTCGAAGGCGTCGCGGCCATAGAACAGGCGTCCCTCGTAGACCTCGCGCAGGTCGCGCTCGACATAGCGCCGGGTCAGCGCGGCGCCGCCGAGCAGCACCGGCAGGTCGGACAGCCCGAGCGAGTTCAGCTCCTCGAGGTTGTCGCGCATGATCAGCGTCGACTTCACGAGCAGCCCGCTCATCCCGAGGGCATCGGCGTCGACCTCCTTGGCCTTGGCCACCATCTCGCCGATCGGCACCTTGATCCCGAGGTTGTGGACCTCGTAGCCGTTGTTCGTGCAGATGATGTCGACGAGGTTCTTGCCGATGTCGTGGACGTCGCCCTTGACCGTCGCCAGCACGAGCTTGCCCTTCGACGAGCTCCCGCCGACCCGCTCCATGTGCGGCTCGAGATAGGCCACCGCGGCCTTCATCGTCTCCGCCGACTGGAGCACGAACGGCAGCTGCATCTGGCCAGAGCCGAACAGCTCGCCGACGACCTTCATCCCCCCGAGCAGGACGTCGTTGACGATCTCGAGGGCGGCGAAGCCGGAGCCGAGCGCCTCGTCGAGGTCGGCGGTGAGCCCGTCGCGGTCGCCGTCGATGATCCGGTGGTGCAGCCGCTCGGTGACCGGCAGTCCACTGCGGTCGGGCTTCTCCGTCTTCGTCGACTTGACGTCGGCGAACACCTCGAGCAGGCGCTGCAGCGGGTCGTAGCCGTCGCTGCGGCGGTCGTAGACGAGCTCGAGGCACACCTCGCGCTGGTCCTCCGGCAGCCGGTTGAGTGGGACGATCTTGCCGGCGTGGACGATCGCCGAGTCGAGCCCGGCCTCGACGGCCTCGTGCAGGAACACGCTGTTGAGGGCGTGCCGAGCGGCGGGGTTGAGCCCGAAGCTGACGTTGGACACGCCGAGGGTGGTGTGGGCGCCGGGGATCTCGGCCTTGATCCGCCGGATCGCCTCCATCGTGTAGATGGCATCCCTACGCAGGTCGTCGTCGCCGGTCGACAGCGGGAAGGTCAGGGCGTCGAAGATGAGGTCGCTGGCGGCGAGCCCGTAGCGCTCGGTGGCGATGTCGTGGATGCGGTGGGCGATCTCCATCTTCCACTCGACGTCGCGGGCCTGGCCGCGCTCGTCGATCAGCAGGCAGATCACGGCGGCCCCGTAGGTGCGGGCGAGCGTCATCACCTTGTCGAAGCGGCTGCCGGGCAGCTCGCCGTCCTCGAGGTTGGCCGAGTTGAGGATCGCCCGCCCGCCGATGTGCTGCAGCCCGGCCTCCAGCACCGGCGCCTCGGTGGAGTCCATCACCAGCGGCACGCTGGCCTGCGTGGCGAAGCGGCGGGCGACCTCGTCCATGTCGACCGCGCCGTCGCGCCCGACGTAGTCGACGCACACGTCGAGCACGTGGGCGCCCTCGCGCACCTGCTCGTTGGCCATCTTCACGCAGGTGTCCCAGTCGCCGCCGAGCATCGCGTCGCGGAACGCCTTCGACCCGTTGGCGTTGGTGCGCTCGCCGATGATGAGGAAGCTGAGGTCCTGCTCGATCGACACCGGGCTGTAGATCGACGACACGCTCGGCTCGAACAGCGGCTGGCGCGGCGCCGGGGTGAGGTCGCGGACGGCCTCGACGACCGCCCGCAGGTGCTCGGTGGTGGTGCCGCAGCAGCCGCCGACGACGGTGACGCCGAGCTCGCTGACATGGCGGGCGTGGTAGCGGGCGAGCTCGTCGGGGGTGAGGTCGTAGTGGGTCTGGCCGTCGACGATGCTCGGCAGCCCGGCGTTGGGCAGCACGCTGATCGGCAGCGGCGAGTGCTGGCTGAGGTACCGGAGGTGCTCCTGCATCTCGGCCGGGCCGGTGGAGCAGTTGATGCCGATCACGTCGGGTCGCATCGCCGCGACGGACACCAGGGCGGCGCCGATCTCGCTGCCGACGAGCATCCGACCTGTGGTCTCCATCGACACCTGGACCTGCATCGGCACGTCCCGCCCGGCCGCGTGCATCGCCCGCCGGCAGCCGACCATCGCCGCCTTCGTCTGCAGCAGGTCGTAGCACGTCTCGATGAGGAACAGGTCGACGCCGCCCTCGAGCAGGCCGGCCGCCTGGACCTCGTAGGCGTCGCGCAGCTCGGCGAAGGGGACGTGGCCGAGGCTGGGCAGCTTGGTGCCGGGGCCGATCGAGCCGGCCACCCAGCGCGGGCGGCCGTCGGCGGCGTGGCCCTCGGCGACCTCGCGGGCGATGCGGGCGGCGGCGACGTTGAGCTCGTGGGCGCGGTCGGCGATCCCGTACTCGGCGAGGACGTGGGCGAAGCCGCCGAACGTCGCCGTCTCCACAGCGTCCACACCGACGCTGAAGAAGGCGTCGTGCATCCCGGCGATGACGTCGGGCCGGGTGACGGCGAGCACCTCGGGACAGCCCTCCAGCGCGACGCCGCCGTAGTCGTCAGCGGTCAGGTCGATCCCATGGACGTAGGTGCCGAACGCCCCGTCGTAGACGACGACGCGCTGCGCCACCGCGTCGAGGTAGGTCTCCCGGGCCATGACCACCTCAGGTTAGGCGTCAGGCGCGTGAAGCGACCGTGAGGTAAGGCCCCGAGTGTGCAAGCGGACCGACCTGTACGGTCTGGGCGTGACGGTGAAGGTGTACACGAAGACCGGCGACGACGGGACGACCGGGCTGCTCTACGGCGGGCGGGTGGCCAAGGACTCCGAGCTGCCGACGGCGTACGGCAGCGTCGACGAGGCCCAGGCGGTGATCGGGCTGGCACGCGCCCACGCCGCCGGCGAGCTCGACTCGATGCTCGTCGCCGTGCTGCGCGACCTGTGGGTGCTGATGGCCGAGCTGGCAACGGCGCCCGACAACCGCCACAAGCTCCAGCCCGGCGCGACGGCGGTCGACGAGGCGATGGTCGAGCGGCTGGAGGCCGAGATCGACGAGCTCGACGAGCTCTTCGAGCCGCCCACGGCGTTCACCGTGCCCGGCGGCAACGTCACCTCGGCGTGGCTCGACCTCGCCCGCACCGTGGTGCGCCGCGCCGAGCGCCACGCCCTCGCCGCCGCCCCGGCGCCATCGCTCGTCGGGCCCTACCTCAACCGGCTCTCCGACCTGCTGTGGACGATCGCCCGGTGGCAGGACGCCGTCGCCGGCTCGACGCTGCGGGTGCGCGACGTGGACGCCGGCGACCAGACTTGACGCCCATGTCCCTCACCGGCGCCGTCACCGCGTTCGACCCGACCCCGTCGCTCGGGCGGGCCCAGGACGTCGTCGTCTCCGTCGCCCGCGGTGCGCCGTCGAGCGCTGATGCCATCGGCGTGCCGGTCGCCACGAAGGGCCCGATCCCGCGCCAGCTCGGGCTCGATCGGGCGACGCTTGCCGGCTCCGGCTTCGACGCCAAGCTCGGCCAGACGATCGTGCTCCCGCAACGCGCCGGGCCGACGCTGGTGGCCGTCGGCATCGGCGACGTCGAAGCGGTGACGCCAGCCGTGCTGCGCGACGCCGCCGCCGCGTTCGCCCGCGCCGCGGCCAAGCACGGGGCACTGGCGACCGCCCTGGCCGAAGTGGCCGACGGCATCGCCCCCGACATCGCCGCGCAGGCTGTCGTCGAGGGCATCGTGCTCGCGCGCTACCGGTACGGGGCGCTGAAGCGGGAGGCGCCGGCCGCCGGCCTCCGCCAGATCACGCTGATCGCCACCAAGGCCCGCACCGCCGCCACCGAGCGCGGCGCCGAGCGGGGCCGGATCACCGCCAACGCCGCCGAGCTCGCGCGGGACCTCGCCAACTCACCGCCGGGACATCTCACCGCGACACGCATGGCCGAGGTCGCCCGGACCGTCGGTGCGGCGTCGCAGCTGGCCGTGGAGGTCTTCGACCGGGATGCACTTGGAGCGCTCGGCGCCGGCGGCATCCTCGGCGTCAACGCGGGGAGCGCCGAACCGCCGCGGATGATCAAGCTGTCGTATCGGCCCTCGCGGCCGACCGGGCACCTGGCGATGGTCGGCAAGGGCGTGATGTACGACTCCGGCGGGATCAGCCTCAAGCCGAGTGATGCGATGCACGCGGCGATGAAGATGGACATGTCGGGCGCGGCGGCCGTGCTGGCCTCGATGTCGGCGCTCGCCGCCCTCCGCTGCCGCACCACGGTCACCGGCTACCTGATGTGCACCGACAACATGCCGTCGGGCTCGGCGATGAAGCTCGGTGATGTGCTGACGATGCACGGCGGCACGACCGTCGAGATCCACAACACCGACGCCGAGGGCCGGCTCGTACTCGCCGACGGCCTGGTCCTGGCCACCGAGGAGCACCCCGACGCGGTCGTCGACATCGCCACCCTCACCGGCGCCTGCATGACCGCGCTGGGCACGAGCATGGCCGGTGTCTTCGGAACCTCGGAGGCGCTGGTCACCCAGGTGGAGGCGGCGGCGACGGCCACCGACGAGCCGGCGTGGCACCTGCCGCGGGCCAAGGACAAGTACCGCAAGCTGCTCGACAGCGATGTCGCCGACCTGAAGAACGTCGGCGGCCCTTACGGCGGGGCGATCGTCGCCGCCATCTTCCTGTCCGAGTTCGTCGGCGACGTGTCCTGGGCCCACCTCGACATCGCTGGGCCGATGAAGGTCGACGCCGACGAGTCGTGGCGGGCCAAGGGGGCGACGGGGTTCGGGACGAGGCTGCTGATCCACCTCGCGCTGAACTTCCAGCCGGTGACACCCGGCCGCTGAGCTCACACCGCAGTGGGTCCTGGCCGCTCTGATCGTAATAGCTCGCACGCCTCGGCGGCCGCCGGTGCTGGGACGCCGACGGCGATCAGCTGCGGCTCGAGCAGGCCGCGGTCGTCGCCGACGGCGAGCATGGCCGTGGCCAGGGCGTGGGCGCGGGATAGGGCGTCGAGGTGGATCGTCGTCGTGGTCCACTGCACGTGGGCCGTCTGCAGATCGTCGGGCAGGCGGCCGAGGTGGCGTTGGGAGACCAGCGGCACGCGCGGGCGGACGAGCCACGACCCGGACAGCCGCTGCACGAGTCCGAACATCACGCAGCGCTGGACCGCCTTGTTGAACGGCGAGGCAGAGCCCTTGGTGACCGACAGACCGAGACTGCGGGCGGTGGCGGCGACGTCGAGGTCGTAGCCGTCGGGGCAGTGGTCGAAGCCGGCGACGAGGCGCCTGAGCAGCCAGGTGGCGGTGGGTCCGAGCACGCCGAGCCAGAACTGCTCGACGTAGGCGGAACGGGGATCATGGCCACGGCGGTCGACGACGGGGTCGCGCCACGGCGCGACGTGCACGGTGGCGGGCAGCGGTGCGGGTTCGGAGAACGGGTCGATGGACACGGAGGACCTCACGGGATCGGTCGGGTGTGGAGGGAGGTCGGCACCTCTCATGGGTGTTCCGGCGTCGGTGAAAGGGAAACGAATGTCGTCGGCGAGACTGGAACGCATGGATTCGGCAACCGAGGTCGCGCGGGCCGCCGCATGGGTGGCCGCCGCCGAGCGGATCGTGGTGCTCACCGGCGCCGGGATCTCCACAGACTCCGGCATCCCCGACTTTCGTGGCCCGAACGGGGTGTGGACGAAGAACCCGGCCGCCGAGAAGATGGCGACGATCGACCACTACCTTGCCAGCCCCGAGGTCCGCCGCCAGGCCTGGCGCGGCCGTTATGACAACCCGGCCTTCAGCGCCGAGCCCAACGCCGGTCATCTCGCCGTGGTCGAGCTGGCCCGCCAGGGCAAGCTGCACGCGGTCGTCACCCAGAATGTCGACGGGCTGCACCAGCGGGCCGGGCTCGCCGAGGAGCTGGTGGTCGAGGTCCACGGCACGATCTGGTGGACCCGCTGCTGGGACTGCCAGGACCGCCGCCCGATGGCCGAGACGCTGGCCCGCATCGACGCCGGCGAGGAGGACCCGCCGTGCACGGTGTGTGGGGGGATCCTGAAGAGCGACACGATCTCGTTCGGCCAGGCGCTGATCCCCGAGGTGATCGAGCGGGCGATGGAGGCCAGCGAGGCGTGCGACCTGTTGCTCGCCGTCGGCTCGACGCTGGCCGTCTACCCGGCCGCCTACTGCGTGCCGCGCGCCAAGGCCAGCGGCGCCCGCGTCGTGATCGTCAACGCCGGCCCGACCGAGATGGACGCCCTCGCCGACGCCGTCCTCAACGGCCCGATCGGCGACATCCTCCCGGCCCTGGTCCATCCGAGTGTTTGAGCCCATCCGAGTGTCACGCCGCGATTCTCTCGGGACCAAACACTCGGACGGATCGAAACCAGCAGACCGAGGCGGCGAAGCTCAAGGTGCAGCCGGCGATCGATCCGCTCAACGAGTCGCGCCTGTACGCCATCGTGCAGGTCGCCATCCACGACGCGCTGAACTCGATCGATCGTCGCTTCGAGCTCCACGCACTCGACATCCCGGCGGTCCGTGGCGCCTCGACCGACGCAGCAGCGGCCACCGCCGCCCACGACGCGCTGGTCGCGACGCTGGACGAGCTCAAAGGCGAACTACGACCCCGCCTCTGTGACGTCGGCGATCGACGGCGTCGACGCGGCCTACGACGCAGCCCTCGGCGCGATCGCCGATGGCACGGCCAAGACGCGGGGCATCAAGGTCGGCCGGGCCGCCGCGGCCGTCATCCTCGCCGAGCGAACCGGCGACGGGTCCGGCGACGTGGTGCTCCTCGACTACCCGCAGGGCACCGAGCCGGGGCAGTATCGCTTCGTCGATCCGCCGCCGGGACTGGCGTTCGCCCCGCTCTGGTACACCGTGACGCCGTTCATGCAGCGCGACGCCTCGCAGTTCCTGCCCCGCCCGCCGTACGACGTGACCAGCAGGAAGTACGCCGAGAACGTCGACGAGGTGCAGCGGCTCGGCGGCGACGGCGTTCACACGCCGAGCCTGCGCACGCCCGAACAGACCGAGATCGCCCACTTCTGGTTCGAGAACTCGCCGGCGATGTGGAACCGGATCGCCCGGACGGTGGCCAGCCAACAGAGCCTCGACCTGTGGCAGCAGGCGCGGATGTTCGCCCTGATGGACATGGGCATGGCCGACGGCCACATCGCCAACTGGTACAGCAAGTACGCCGTGTACAACCGGTGGCGACCGGAGTCGGCGATCCGCAAAGGGCCCACGGACGGCAACCTGCTGACGCCGGGCCGCGCTGCGCAGCGGCGCTCGCCCCCTTCCATGTCGGCAGGATTCGAAATCCCGACTGCGGCGCTAGGGTTTTCTCATGGCCAGCTTCCGGGACCTGCTGAAGGCCGCCAAGTCCGAGATCTCCGAGGTCGACACGGCGGGTGCGGCGGAACGGATCGCCGACGGCTGGGCCGTCCTCGACGTCCGCGAGCCGGAGGAGTACGACGCCGGCGCGCTCGCCGGTGCCGTGCACATCCCGCGCGGCCACCTCGAGTCGCAGGTCGAGTCCAGGCTCACCAACAAGTCCAAGCCGGTCGTCGTCTATTGCGCCGGCGGGGTGCGCTCGGCGTTCGCCGCCCGCACGCTGCAGGAGCTCGGCTACACCGATGTCGTCTCGATGGACGGCGGGTTCGGGCGGTGGAAGGACGAGGGCCGGCCGTGGACGACGCCGGTGACGCTGACTCCCGACCAGAAGAACCGCTACCAGCGCCACCTGCTGCTGCCGGAGGTCGGAGTCGAGGGTCAGGCCAAGCTGCTCGCCTCCAAGGTCCTGCTGCTCGGCGCCGGCGGCCTCGGCTCGCCGGCCGCGCTGTACCTCGCCGCCGCCGGGGTCGGCACGCTCGGCATCGTCGACATGGACGAGGTCGATGCGTCCAACCTCCAACGCCAGATCCTGCACAACCTCGACCGGGTCGGCGACCGCAAGGTCGACTCGGCGAAGAAGACGCTGGTCGCCCTCAACCCCGACGTCGACGTCGTCACCTACGACACCCGCCTGTCGGCCGACAACGTCCTCGACATCATCAAGGACTACGACGTCATCGTCGATGGCGCCGACAACTTCCCGTCCCGCTACCTGCTCAACGACGCCAGCGTCAAGCTCGGCATCCCCGTCGTGCACGGCTCGATCTTCCGCTTCGAGGGGATGGTCAGCGTGTTCCACCCCCTGCGCGGCCCGACCTACCGCGACATGGTGCCCGAGCCGCCGCCTGCCGAGCTCGCCCCGAGCTGCGCCGAGGCCGGCGTGCTCGGCGTGCTGCCCGGCATCGTCGGGTCGATCCAGGCGCTGGAGGCGATCAAGCTGCTGCTCGACCTCGGCGAGCCGCTGATCGGGCGGATCCTGTCGGTCGACACCACCGACATGTCGTTCCGCACGTTCAACCTCAAGCCCGACCCGGCCAACGTCGTGACCCACGACAACCGCGAGCGGATCCAGGTACGCGACGTCGACGGCCTCTGCGCGCCCTGGCTCGACGAGCACTGACGACCGATCTGGGCGGGCAGCGTGACAACTGTTGTCACGGCGCCCTCCCAGAACCGGGAATGGCAGGGATCCCGCCCAGATTGTTCTGGCGGCGCCGGCGGACGAGTTCGCGCACCCGGGGGATCAGCTCGCGGCCGTATGCCTCGGCGTCGGCGAGTGGCTCGTAGCCGCGGATGAGCAGCGTGCTGGCGCCGACGTCGACGTAGTCGGCGAGCGCCTCGGCCACCGTCTCGGGCGTCCCGACCAGCGCCGTCGAGTTGCCACGCGCACCGGTGGCGGCGGCGAGCGGCGTCCACAGGCAGCGGTCGAAGACCTCGCTGCGGGCGGCGACGTCGAGCAGCCGCTGCGACCCGACGTTCGGCGCGCTCGTCGGGGCAGGGCGGCGGCCTGAGGCGAGGATCGTGTCGAGGTAGCCGCGGGCCTTGTCCCACGCCTTGGCCTCGGTGTCGGCGATGATCGGCCGCGTCGACACGCTGAATCGGATCGGGTTGGCGCCCGCCGCGGCGCGCACCCGTTCCATGAACGCGGCGGTGTCGGCGAGCGGCTCGCCCCACAGCATGAACGTGTCGATCACCGGTGACAGCGTCTCGATGGCGTCGTCGGACCCGCCACCGCCGTACACCGGGATCGCCTCACCCGCGTACGGGGTGACCTCCGACAACGCCCCACGCACCCGGTAGAACTCGCCGTCGTGGTCGAACGGCTCACCGCCGGCCCAGGTGCGGCGCAGCACCACGACGTACTCGGCGGAGCGCCGGTAGCGCACGCTGTGGTCGGCGAAGTCGCCGTCGCGGGCTTGGTCGGCGTCGCTGCCGCCGCTGATGATGTGCACTGCGGCGCGGCCGTTGCTGAGCTGGTCGAGCGTGGCCACCTTGCGCGCCGCCAGCGTCGGGGCGACGAAGCCGGGACGGTGGGCGAGCAGCAGCCCGAGCCGCTCCGTCGATGCGGCCACGTGGGCGGCGACGAGGAAACCGTCGGGAGCGTTGGTGAAGTAACCGATCAGGACGCGGTCGAAGCCGGCTTGCTCGTGAACCCGGGCGGTGCGGGCGAGGACGTCAGCATCGAAGACGAGACCGCGCGGCGGCATGATTTCCGACGACTCCTGCGGCGCTGCCCAGCCGATGAACTCCGGGAACGGGTCGGCCATCGATCCAACCTAGGCGACCTCCACGCGGCCGGAACCTTGGGTACCGTGCGCGAGGCGGGCATGGGGTGAAGGAGCCGCTGATGAAGCGTCGAAGTGGGGCCGTCCTGGCGGCCGCCCTGGTCGCGGTGACCGCGATGATCGGTGTCGCCGACGGCGTGACGGGGGCCGCCCAACGACCGGAGACGATCACCCTGCCATTCGCCGGCGAGGGCGTGGCAACCGGCCGCGGGAGCTCGTTCTACGCCGGCTCGCGCGGCGACGGCCGGGTCGTTCGCGGCGATCTGCGCACGGGGACGATCGAGATGTTCGTCACCAACCCGCTGGTGGCGGCAGCGACAGGGCTCAAGGCCGACGTCCGCCATGGTCTGTTGTGGGTGTCGGGCGCCGCCACTGGCAAGGCCGCCGTCTACGACCTCGCCACGGGTGCGCCTGTGACCGACCTGATTCTGACGAGCCAACCGTCGTTCATCAACGACGTCGTCGTCACGCGCGACGCGGCGTACTTCACGAACAGCCTGACGCCGGTGGTCTACCGGGTCCCAGTGTCTCCGCGCGGCGAGATCGGGGCGCCAGAGCTGATCGACCTGCACGGCCCGGCGGGCGACTACGTCGCCGGGTTCAACCTCAACGGCATCGACGCCACGCCCGACGGTCGCACGCTGTTCGCCGTCAACAGCGCCAAGGGCACGCTCTACACGATCGACCCGCGCACCGGCGACAGCGCCCAGATCGACCTGGGCACAGCGTCAGTCACCACCGGTGACGGCATCCTGCTCGTTGGCCGCGACCTGCTCGTGCTGCAGAACGGCAACGCGCCGGGTGTGAGCAACCAGATCGCCGTGGTCCGCCTGCACCACCGCTTCACGCAGGGCGAGATCGCGGACACCATCACCAGCCCGCTATTCCAGACGGCGACCACGCTGGCCCGTTGGGGATCGACGCTGGTCGCGGTCAACGCCCAGTTCGTCCCGCCGCAGACCGACCCGGAGCCCGAGGTCGTGCTGCTACGACTCCACCGCTGAGCGACGTGGGCGAGCGCCGCTGCGGAGCAGCAGCGGCGAGTTCGGAGGTGAGTGAGCAGCTTGGCTGCGAGCCGAACCCGGGTCTCACGGGTAGCGGTTCCACCACAGGGACAGGCCGATCGATGCGGCGACGAACAGGGCCGCGCTGAGCACGAACCACACCGTCAGCTCGACGTCCTCGGTCTGGCGCACGGTCTCGCTCGGCAGCCGCCGGAACACGTCGTTGAGCTGGGCGGCGTCCTGGGCGCGGAAGTACTGCCCGCCAGTGGTGTCGGCGACGGCTTGCAGCGTCGTCTCGTCGATCTGGAGGAACCGGCGCGGCGGACCCCCGGGCCCGCCGGGCGGCCCACCCACATCGAAACGCCCGGCGGGGAGGTCGCCGCCGAGCTGGTCGATGTTGCACACCGGCTGCGACGGCTCGGTGGTGCCGAACCCGATGGCGTAGATGCGGACCCGGCGCGCTGCCGCCTCTTCGGCGGCGACGAGCGGCTCGACGCCCTCGGTGTTGGCGCCGTCGGTGAGCACGACGATCGTGTCCGGCTCGTAGTCGCCGCCGGGCGGCGGTGCGGCGGGCGAGCCTGGGGCAGTGGTCGGCGTGTCGCCCGTGCCGAGCTCGACGCCGGTGGCGGCGACGTCGGCGTTGTGCTCGGCGATCGCGTCGATCGAGGCGAGGATCGCCATCCCGATCGCCGTGCCACGCGTGGTCGTCAGCTTGTCGATGGCATCGAGCAGGTCGTTCGTGTCGGTCGTCGGTGGGACGACGAGCCCGGCGAACCCGGCGAAGGCGACGAGCCCGATGCGAGTGCCGTCGTCCTGGCTGCGGACGAACGTGCGCGCCGCCTCCTGGGCGACGGCGAGGCGGTTCGGCTCGACGTCCGTCGAGCACATCGAGCGGGACACGTCGATGGCGAGCAGGATCGACGTGGCGCTGCGGGCGACGGTGACGTGGGCGGTCGGGCGGGCCGCACCGATCCCGAGCACGACGAGGCCTGCGATCAGCAGGGCGACCGGGATGCGCCGCTTCCAGTGGGCGCGGGCCGGGACGGCGGCGCGGATCACCGCCACGTTCGACACCCGCACGGCCATCCGGCGCCGGCGACGCCGCCGGGCCCACAGCATCGCCAGCAGCGCCGGCCCGGCGGCCAGCGCCAGCAGCGCCCACGGCCAGGCGAGCGTCATCAGACCACCCTCCCGAACCAGCGCAGCATCAACCCCCCGCCGGCCACGAGCAGGGCGATCGCGGCGAGGGCGAACACGGCGGTGACCTCCACCGTCTCGTCGACCGACGTGACGTGCCGTTCGAGCGACCGGGTCGTCGAGTCGACCTCGGGAGCCTCGGCGGCAGGGACGTAGGTCCCGCCGGTGATCGCCACGAGGTCGGCCAGCCGGTGCTCGTCGAGGGCGGTGGCGACCTGGTAGCCGTCGACGGCGATCGTCGTGCCGTCGGTGGTGCCGACGCCGATCGCCGACACCTTGACCCCTGCGCCGGCGGCCACCTGTGCCACCGCCGCCGGGTCGGGACCGCCGGTGTCCTCGCCGTCGGAGACGAGCAGGATCGACGTCGAGGGGAAGTAGCCCGGCGACGGCGGCGCCGGCTGCTCGGGATCCGGCACCGCGACCGGGGCGCCGGCGATCGTGCTCATCGCGACGAGCAGACCCTGGCCCACCGAGGTCCGCCCGCCCACCTTGAGCCGGTTGACCGCGGCGGTGATCGAGGCGCGGTCGGCGGTCGGCTGTTGGGTGACGAGGGCGCCGGCGCCGAACGCCACGACGCCGACGTCGATCGACGACGGCTGGGCCTCGACGAAGCGCCGGGCGACGTCCTGGGCGACGGCCAGACGGGTCGGCTCGACGTCGTCGGCGCCCATGCTGTTGGACACGTCGATCAGCACGAGCACCGTGCCGGTCGCCCGTGACCGGGCCAACGTCGCCTGCGGGCGGGACAAGGCGAAGATCATCACCGCCAGCGCGGTGAGCAACAGGGCGAAGGGCAGGTGGCGGCGCCATCCGAGCCGGCGGCCGCCGCTCGTGACGACGAGGCCGGACGCGGCGAAGTCGCCGACCTCGCGGCGCCGCCGTCGCTGCAACCCGATGTAGATGCCGACGAGGACCGGCACGAGGACGAGCGCGGCGAGCAGCGACGGCCACACGAACGTCATCGCCGCGGCCGCCTCGATCGTCGGACCAGCTCGACGAGCGCGCCGGCGAGGTCGTCGTCGGTGCCGATGTCGTGGAGGCGCAGGCCGGTGTGGCCGATCGCCTCCTGCAGCGCCTGCTCCCGGGCGTCGACCTCGGCGTGGAAGCGACGGCGGAACTCGGGGTCGCTCGTGTCGGCGACGACCTGCTCACCGGTCTCGGCGTCCTCGACGACGACCAGCCCGACTGGCGGCAGCTCGCGCTCCAGCGGGTCGACGACGCGGATCGCCACGACCTCGTGGCGGCGCGCCAGCTGGGCCAGCGGGCGCTCCCACCCGGGCACGGTGATGAAGTCGGACACGACGAACACCAGCGACCGCCGGCGGATGGTCGTGAGCCCAGCGTGGAGCAGCTTGGCGAGGTCGGTCGTGGTGCCGGGCGCGGTCTCGATCGACCGGGGTCTCGACAGCTCGTGACCGAGCCGGAGGACATGGGTACGACCGGTGCGCGGCGGGATCATCCGCTCCACCCGCGCGTCGAACAGCAGGGCACCCACCCGATTGCCGCCGCGGGCGAGGAGGCGGGCGAGGGTGACGGCGAGCTCGACGAGCACGACGTCCTTCCCGCGGCCCTCCGGACCGAACGCCATCGAGCGGGATCGGTCGAGCAGCAGCCACGCCGTCAGCTCTCGGTCCTCGTGGTACTGGCGCACGTGCGGCTCGTCGAGCCGGGCGGTGACGTTCCAGTCGATGTGCCGGACGTCATCCTCGGGCGCGTAGATCCGGATGTCGGCGACATCGATCCCGTTCCCGTAGAAGTACGTCCGGTACGCACCCTGCAGGCGCCCGTCGAGGCGACGGATGACCTGCCACTCCAAGCGGCGCAGCAGCTGCTCGGAGGCGCGGGCGGGGCGGACGTCCATCACCGCGCCCGCAGGGCCACCTCGGGCACGGGAAGGGCGGCCATCAGCCGGCGCAGCAGCTGGTCGGCGGTGATCTCGTCGGACATCGCCTCGTAGGACAGCACGAGGCGGTGGCGCAGCACGTCGAGGGCGAGGTCGGTGACGTCCGGCGGCAGTGCGTAGTCGCGGCCGCGCACGAACGCGAGGGCGCGGGCGGCGAGGATCAGGCTGATCGACGCCCGCGGGCTGGCCCCGAAGCTGATGTAGTGGGCGAGGTCGTCGAGGCCGACCGAGCCGACGTCGCGGGTGGCGGCCGCCAGTCGCACCGCGTACTCGATCAGCGCCGGGTCGACGTACACCTCGTCGGTGCGGCGCTGCATCGCCAGCAGCTGGCGGGGGTCGATGATCTGCTGAGTCGGTGGCGGCGGGGTCAGCGCCCGGTCGACGACGACGTGCTCTTCGGCCGCCGTCGGGTAGCCGACGAGCACCTTCATCATGAACCGGTCGATCTGCGCCTCGGGCAGCGGGTAGGTGCCCTCGGACTCGATCGGGTTCTGCGTCGCCATCACGAGGAACGGCTGCGGGACACGGTGGGTCTCACGCCCGATCGTCACCTGCTGTTCCTGCATCACCTCGAGCAGCGCGCTCTGCACCTTGGCCGGGGCCCGGTTGATCTCGTCGGCCAGCAGCAAGTTGGTGAACACGGGCCCCAGCGACACCTGGAACTCGCCGAGCTGCTGGTGGTAGATGCGGGTGCCGACGAGGTCGGCGGGCACGAGGTCGGGGGTGAACTGGACACGGTGGAACTGTCCGCCGACGGCCGCAGCGACCGACTTCACGGCCAGGGTCTTGGCCAGCCCGGGCACGCCCTCGACGAGGATGTGGCCCCGCGCCAGCAGGGCGACCACGAGGCGTTCGAGCAGCACGTCCTGGCCGACGATCGTCCGCTTGACCTCGTAGAGCACCTGCTCCATTGGGTTGCCGAGCCCCCTGCGGGCGCGGCCCGTCGGCGGCGGCGGCTCGAACCCCGGCTGCCAGATCTCGTCGTCGTCGTCCATCAGTACCTCCTCACTTCGGCGGTTGGTCGCCCCCACCGGTCGCCACCGCCGCTCCGATCGGGACGGCGAAGCCGATCCCGATGAAGTATCCGTCGTGCGACGGGTCGGCGAGGGCGACGACGACGCCGATCACCTCGCCCTGCTGGTTGAGCAGCGGTCCGCCGGAGCTGCCCGGGTTGACCGCGGCGTCGAACTGGATCAGCCCGGTGTGCGGCGTGCCGTCGTCGGCGCGGATGGTGCGGTCGAGGGCGGAGATCACGCCGGCCGTCGTCGTGTCGTCGAGGCCGAGCGGGTTGCCCACCGCAACGATCGGCAGCCCGACGCCGACCCCGGCCGAGCCGAGGACGGCCGGCACGACGACCGACGGCAGCGTCGCCGGCCGCAGCACGGCGATGTCGCGCGCCGTGTCGGCGGCGGCGACGACGCCCACCGAGTGGGTGCCGTCGGGGAAGACGATGTCGATCGAGCTTGCTTCTTCGATGACGTGGTTGGCGGTGAGGATCGTGCCGTCCTGATTGACGACAACGCCGGTGCCGAGCCCGGCGCTTTCCTC
The DNA here is from genome assembly GCA_963841465.1 of uncultured Acidimicrobiia bacterium. Taxonomy (GTDB): domain Bacteria; phylum Actinomycetota; class Acidimicrobiia; order Acidimicrobiales; family Ilumatobacteraceae; genus JALZMG01. Next base: position 465,085 of record CAWJCQ010000005.1, read on the forward strand.
GGGATCGGTGGTCGGCGCCGCGCTCGCACGGACGACGTCGATCTCGACCACCGATGGCTGGATCTTGGCGTACACCGTGGCCACGATCCGGCTCTGGGCGGTGACGGCCTTGCCGATCGCCTTGTCGAGGGCGGTGGCCAGCGGCGCCCCGATCGTCGACGGTGCCGACGTCGCCGGTTCGTCGTCACCCGACGCCCAGCGGATGACGACCACGGCAATGACGGCGGCGGCGACGACGATCGCGCCGACGACCAGCCACGGCGGACGGCGTGGCGGGCGCGCCGGGGGAGCAGGCGGTGTGCTCACCTCGACGTCGCTCACCCGACGACCTCCATCCCGAGAAGGTTGCGACCGCAACGCCGCGACGCTACGCCGCGTGCGGAGGGTTGTAGACGCGGCGGCATCCCCGCCTCGCCCGCTGGGTAGGCGCGGCGCATGTCCGATCCTTCGCCGCCGATCCCAGTCCCCGACGACCCGACGCCGGCGCCGCCGCAGCCGATCGTGCCGCCCAACCCGGACCTCCCGGAGCCGCCGATCCCCGAGCCGCTCCCCGCCCAGTAGCACCACACGGGCAGGTGGTCGAGCGCCGCTGCGAAGCGGCGGCAGCGAGCTCGGGAGGTGAGGCGAGCAGCTTGCCTGCGCGCCGAACCCGAGTGTTAGAGGTCGATCGTGCCGCCCAACCCGGACCTCCCGGAGCCGCCGATCCCCGAGCCGCTCCCCGCCCAGTAGCACCACACGGGCAGGTGGTCGAGCGCCGCTGCGAAGCGGCGGCAGCGAGCTCGGGAGGTGAGGCGAGCAGCTTGCCTGCGCGCCGAACCCGAGTGTTAGAGGTCGATCGTGCCGCCCAACCCGGACCTCCCGGAGCCGCCGATCCCCGAGCCGCTCCCCGCCCAGTAGCACCACACGGGCAGGTGGTCGAGCGCCGCTGCGAAGCGGCGGCAGCGAGCTCGGGAGGTGAGGCGAGCAGCTTGCCTGCGCGCCGAACCCGAGTGTTAGAGGTCGATCGTGCCGCCCAACCCGGACCTCCCGGAGCCGCCGATCCCCGAGCCGCTCCCCGCCCAGTAGCACCACACGGCCAGGTGGTGGCGCCGCTGCGAAGCGGCGGCAGCGAGCTCGGGAGGTGAGGCGAGCAGCTTGCCTGCGAGCCGAACCCGAGTGTTAGAAGTCGAACTCGGCGCGGCCGGTCTGGATGGCGAGCAGCGCCTCGCGCAGCTGCTCGGTGCGCGGGCTGGTGCCGGTGGCGCCGACCGGGTGGGCGACGCCGTCGACCACCAGCGATCCGACGGGAGCGACGATCGCCGCCGTGCCGGTGAGGGCGAGCTCGGCGGCAGGCCGGGCGATCCACTCGAGACAGTCGTCGACAGTGACCTCGCGCTCGTCCACCGACCAGCCGAACGAACGGGCGAGGCGCAGGAGCGAGTCCCGCGTCACGCCGTGGAGGTAGGCGTCGGTGAGCGCCGGCGTCAGGATCCGCTCGCCGTCGAGCAGCATCACGTTCGACGCGCCGGTCTCCTGGACCACGCCACCGGGCGCGAACAGGACCTGGTCGGCGCCGTCACGCTCGTGGGCGGCGATGATCGGCGACAGCGCCATCGCGTAGTTGGCGCCGGTCTTGACGACACCGAACTGCGGGGTCGTGCGCGGGATCGCCGTCTCGACGGCGACGGTGAGCCGTCCAGGCGGGAGGTAGGCGCCGACCGGGCAGGCCAGCACGTACACGATCGCGGTCCGGCTCGGCGTCGCCGCCGACCCGATCGTGATGTCGGTGCCGAGCATCGTCGGGCGCAGGTAGAGCGCGCCGGGGGAGGCGGGGGTGAGGTGCCCGTTGGCCTCGACGGCGAGGTCGATCAGCGCCGTCGCAAGCTCCACCGGCGGCACCGGCAAGCACAGCCGGGCGGCGCTCTGGCGCAACCGGGCGACGTGGGCGTCGGCGCGGAACGGGCGCACCGAGAGATCGGGCTGGCGGTGAGCCTTCAGGCCCTCGAAGCACGAGCTGCCGTAGTGCAGGGCATGGGTGCCGGGATGCAACGTGAACGAGCCGATCTCGGCCGTCTCGGGCGCCGACCACGACGCGCCGTCGAAGCGAGCGAGCGACATCACCGGGCCGAACACCGTGCCGAACGGGGCGGTGGGTGCGTCGGGAACGGTGACTGGTTCCGTCGCAGTGACCGGTTCGGTGGTGTCGGCAGTCATGAGCGGACGCGGGCGGCGCTGTCCAGGTCGGGCGGGGCGAACGGGCCGAGCGCGGTGTTCTCGGCGACGTAGCGGTAGAGGGCGACGCCGAAGACCCCCCTCGTGGCCCCGCCGAACACGGCGCCGGCAACACCGATCACGACGCCGATCAGGCAGACCACGACGCCGGCGGCGATCGCTGCACCGTCGCCGGACGCGATCAGGAAGACCCCGCCGACGGCGATCAGGCCGCCGACGAGCGTGATCAGCCCCGCGGCCCCGCCGATCACGACGTTGCCCGTGACCTGCTGGCCCCATCGCTGGCGGAACAGCGACGCCGACCGCTTCATCGCGGCGATCGGGCCGATCCCCTCGAACGCCAGCACCGGCACGACGAGGAACGTCACCAGCGACCAGATCGCCCCGCCGATCGAGCCGATGATCCCACCGGCGGTGCCGCCCTTCTCGCGTGCCGTGCCGAGCACCGCCGACACGGCCGCCGACACCAGCGCCCAGGCGGCGATGACACGGATCCGGCTGCGGGCGACGGCCTTGGCGGCCTTGATGTCCGGGTTGCGCCCGCGCAGCGCATCGTCGGCGGCGGCGGCGAGGGCGACGTTGTAATAGATGACGGCGAACGACGCCAGATAGGCGGCGACGAGGAGCAGGGCAACGCCTGCCACCGTGGCCGCGGTGTTGTCCGCGGCGAGCAGGGCGACGGCGGGGATCCCGAGCACGACGACGGCGACGAGGGCCAGCGCCCCACCGATCAACGGGAGCCGGGCCAGGCCGGGGTGCGATCGGATCACGCCCCACGACTTCTTGGTCAGGGCCCACCCGCGCTTCATGCGGTCGAACATGCGTGCAAGCGTAGGCCCGCCTGACGTGGCGTCGGCGGTCCGATCTGGGCCTACTCCCTGACGACAGTCGGCAGGGAGCGCGCCCAGAACCCGAATTGACAGGGATTGCGCCCAGATCGCCGCCGGCCGGGCCGGCGGCTCAGGCCGGCTCGGGGGCGGCGAGAGGGGCAGGCAGCTCCTCGCGTTCTTGCAGCGCGACCCCGGCGAGCACGAGCGCGATCCCGAGGAGGTCGAGCCCGGACGGCACCTGGTCGAGGGCCAGCCAGCCGATCCCGACCGCGGTCACCGGCAGCAGAGCGAGGAGCAGTGAGAATCGGCGCACGGGGATCCGCCGCAGCACGTGCTGGTCGATGCCGTAGCCGATGGCGTTGGAGAACAGGCCGACCAGCAGGCAGGCGATCAACAGGCGCGGTGACGTCCACACGTCCCCGCTGCCCGGCGCGCCGAACGGCGTGAGGGCGACGGCGCCGATCGCCAGGCCGACACCGAGCGCGGATAGCCCGCCACGGGACTGGGCGACGTGCGATCCGACGACGATGTATGCCGCCCAGCAGGCCGACGCGGCGAGCAGCCACAGCAGGCCAGCGGTGTTGCCGTCGAGCTCGACCCGGCCGAGCACGACGACGCCGACTACGGCCAGCGCCAGCGCGCCGGCGTTGCGCCGGGTGTGGGTCATCAGGGCGGCGACCACGATCGGGCCGATGAACTCGATCGCCACCGACTTGCCGAGGTCGGTGCGGGCGATCGCCATGTAGAAGAACGTGTTCATCGCCCCCGTGGCGATCCCGAACAGCGCCGCGGCGGCGAGCTGGCGCCGGGTCCAGCCTCGCCAGAACCGGCCCGACACGGCGAGCACGGCGAGGGCGGCGCCGATCATCCGCAGCCACGCCACCGTCTGCGGGGCGACGCGGTCGAACAGCAGCACGGCGATCGTGGCGCCGACGTACTGGGCCACCGCCGAGAGGACGAACAGCCCCTCCGGCGATGTGGTGTCGAGGAACCGCGAGATCGCGCCGGCCGGCGCGATGTTGGTGGGGCGTGCCCGGACGGGCACCTCGCTCACTCGAAGAGGTCAGGATCCGTGCGGCAGATCTCGTCCCACAGCGGCTGGAAACTGAACCAGCCGAAGTACGGGATGCCGGTGAGTTCGGCCGTGTACGACGCGAACTCGTGCTTGATCGGTTTCGGCGTGCCGGCGGCCATCGCCATCAGCTGGGCCTGGCACGTGCGCTCCATCGACACGAACCAGAACACCGCCTCGTCGACGGTCTCGCCGACGGTGAACAGGCCGTGGTTCTGGTGGATCGCCGCCTTGTTCGACCCGAACGCGGCGGCGACCTGCTTGCCGGCCTCGACTTCCACCACGACCGCTCCGCCCTGCTCGGTGATGAGGGCGTGGTCCTCGTAGAAGATGCAGGCGTCCTGGGTCAGCGGGTCGAGCTTGATCCCGAGCGAGCTGAACGACTTGCCGTACGGCGAGTGCGAGTGGGCCGCCGCCATCACGCCAGGACGGGCCTGGTGGATCGCCGAGTGCAGCACGAACGCCGCGGTGTTCACCGGCTGCGAGCCGTACACGACGTCGCCGCTATGGTTGACGAGGATCAGGTCGCTGACCCGCATGTGACGGAAGCTGCGGCCGAACGGGTTGACCCAGAAGTGGTCGGGGAACTCGGGGTCGCGCACGGTGATGTGCCCGGCGATGCCCTCGCCGAACCCGAAGCGACCGAAGATGCGCAGCCCGGCGGCGAGGCGCTGCTTGCGATGGAGGCGCTCCTCCTCGACCGTGGCGAACGTCGGCACCGTCGGGAGATCGACGGCCTTGGCCGTCAGCGGCACGCCGTCGATTGACGGGACGGTCGGCGCAGCCTGCTCGGTGAGTGCCATCAGCGCAGGCTAATCACACGGGCTCGGCTCGCAGGGAAGGTGCTCGCCGAGCCTCCGAGCTCGCCGCCGCCGCTTCGCAGCGGCGCTCACCCACCTCCAAGTCTGTGCGGGAGGATGGCGGCGATGAACCGCCCCGTCGCACCGGCCTCGATCGCCCCGCCCGCCGCCCGCTACGCCCACGCCGTGCTCAGCGAGGGCGCCGGCCGGTTGCTGCACACGTCGGGGGTGGTCCCGGTGGCGCCGGATGGCTCGGTGCCGACCGACATCGGCGAGCAGGCGGCGGTGGTGTGGTCGAACATCTCGGCGATCCTGACCGAGGCGGCCATGGCGATCGACGACGTCGTGTCGATCACGACCTACGTCGTCGCCGGTTGCGAGCTCGGGCCGGTGATGGCGGCGCGGGACCGGGCGTTCGGCGGACACCTCGCCGCCTCGACGCTGGTGACGGTGCCGGCGCTGGCCCGCCCGGAGTGGTCGGTGGAGGTGGCCGTCGTCGCCGCGTCTTGATCGCTTTGGTCGCGATTTTCCGCTCACTCCCAGGACGGATCGCGACCGAAGCGGGTTACGGGCGCCAATTGATGAAGCCGGGGTCGGTCCAGATCCTGCGGTTGAGGTAGTCCTGGACGGCGTTGATGTAGTCGACCGACGGCTGGGTGTACCAGCGTCCGGAGAACCACTTGCCGATGCAGCCCCAGGCGTCTCCTGCGCCGTACTGGCGGCCCCGCTCGACGGTGTTCAGCCAGGTGTCCTTGCCGTCGAAGCAGTCGCGCCACGTGGCGAGGTACAGGTCGATGTTGTAGGCGGTCGAGTTGCGAGCGTTGGGGAACACGCCGCTGTTGGGGAACGTCGTGGTGCGGACCTGCATGATCCCGAACGACTCACCGTTGTCGCCCACGGACAGCATGCTCCAGTACGACTCCTTGGCTGCCTGGGCGCGCAGCGCGTTCTCGTCGAACCCCCACTTGCAGGCGGCCCACTGGATGATCTCGTCGGTGGTGCCGGTGAAGTTGCCGTCCGCCCGCGGCCACTGCGGGGCGCTCGAGTACCCGCGAATGTTGTTGTACGGCGTGTTGTTCGGGCGGATCTCCGGCTGACCCCGGCGCACCGCCGCCGCGCACTGGTCGCCCGTCGGCAGCGCGCCACCGAGGCCGATCCAGCCGAAGTACCTGGACGGTGCCGGTGCCGGCGCGGGGGCGGGCGTGCACGCCGCCGGCGCGCACTGGACGAGGAACAGGGCCACCGAGAACAGGGCGAGGTTCCGACCGCGGGTGAGCGCGCGCAACGGCGTCGTCATCTGCATGACGGAATCGTGACAGGTCGGGCCGGCACGGAGCAAGGTCCTGGGCCGCGGCGAATTGGCCAGGTGGGCGAGCGCCGCTGCGGAGCGGCGGCGGCGAGCTCGGGAGGCGAGGTGAGCAGCTTGGCTGCGAGCCGAGCCCGAGCAGGTCAATCCGAGCGGGCCCGGCTGGGGTTCACTCGGCGGGCCTCGTCGGGCATCTTCGGGTACACCGGCGGCCACGGGGCGTCGGGGATGCCGCGGGCGAGGTCGTCGCGATAGCGGGCGACGAGCGGCTCGATCGAGTGCGCCACGTCGTCGATCGCCGCCCACGGATCGCCGGCGGCGGCGAGGCGTCCGGGCACGGTTGCCATCGTCAGCTCGTTGGGTGCCAGCGTCTTCAGCTCGTCCCAGCGGAACGGCGTCGAGACCTGCGCGCCCGGGCGAGCACGGACGCACCACGCGCCGAACACCGTCTTGTGCGGGGCGTTCTGGTTGAAGTCGATGAACACGCGAGCGCCGCGCTCCTCCTTCCACCACCGCCCGGTGATCAGGTCCGGCCGCCGCCGCTCCATCTCCCGAGCCACCGACACGGCGGCCTGGCGGGTGCCGTAGGAGTCCCAGCCCGGCTCGACGCGCACGTAGAGGTGGATCCCGCGGTTGCCCGTCGTCTTCGGGAAGGCGGTGATCCCGAGCTCGGTGAGGAACTCCCGCACCTCGGCCGTCGCCTCGCGGACCATCTCGAAGTTGGTGCCCGCCGAGGGGTCGAGGTCGATGCGCAACTCGTCGGTGTCCTCCGGGTGCGAGGCCCGGTACGGCCACGGGTGGAACCCGAGGCAGCCCTGGTTGGCCGCCCACAGCACATGGGCGAGGTCGGCCATCACGATCGCCCGGGACTCGGTGCCGTTGACGGTCGCCACGGTCGTCGTCTGCAGCCACGCCGGCGCGCTGTCGGGGATCCGCTTCTGGAAGAAGTTCGGCCCGGTGACGCCGTTGGGCCAGCGCTGGAGCAGTGTCGGGCGGTCGCCGACGGTGCGCATCAGGGCGTCGCCGACAGCCACGTAGTAGTTGGCGAGGTCGAGCTTGCTCTCCCCACGCTCGGGGAACATCACCTTGCCCGGGCTGGAGATGGTGACCGTGCGTCCGGCGACAGCGAGGTCGACCGGCTCGCCATGCTCGTTGCGGGCCATCGTGCGTGACGGTACTGCCGTCAGTCGTCGGGATCGGGCAGGGGTCGGGTGTCGATTTGGTAGAGGCCGACGGTGTACCCGTAGGTCGACTCGCCGTCGCGCGGCAGCCGGGCGAGCTCACGGCCGGAGTCGCCACCGCGAGCTCCTCCGCCAGGTCGCCGATGTTTCGTATTACACTCCTGTCCGGTGTTGCGGATCCACGAGTCGGCGCTGAAGCACGGCACGACGCGAGAGGACATCTCGCACGCCTACGACCTCGTCCGTTACGAGACTGTCCTCGACGAGGACGCTGAACCGCCGAAGCTGTTGATCATCGGACCCGACAGCGCAGGCAACCCGCTCGAGCTGATCGGCTGCGAGCTCGAGAACGGCGATGTCCTGATCTGGCACGCGATGGCGTGCCGCAAGCAGTACCTAGAACTGCTCCCGGACCAGGGAGACGAACCATGAGCGACGAACCCCGCACCTACCGCACGAAAACAGGACGGATCCTCACCGATGCCGACATCGAGGCCCTCGCGGACGAGGCCGAGCGCGGCTACAACGTCGAGCATCTCGCCCGACGACCGGGGCGACCCCGGATCGGCACCGCACCTGCGGTCGTCGTGCCGGTCCGGCTGCACGCCGACCTTCACGGCGCGATCAGGGCGCTGGCCCAGGCGGAGCGGACGTCGCTGAGCGAGCTGGTGCGCGACGCTCTCCACCAGTACCTGGCGACTCGCGCCGCGCCCGCCGTGCTTCGCACGTCATCCGGTCGCGTGCTGACCAGCACCGACGTCGAGGCCCTCGCTGAGGAGGCCGAGGCCGGTTACGAGGTCGGCACCGCCGCCCGCGCACGTCGTCGGCCCGGCGCTCGTGCCGAGGTGGTCCCGGTGAGGATGCCGCCGGAGCTCAAGGCCCAGGTCGAGCGACGTGCCGACGCCGAGGCGACCTCCGTGAGCGAGGTCGTGCGAGCCGCTCTGCGCGTTCGGCTCGGCGGTGGGGACCCGCCGGGCGGAGGTGCCCGCCCGGGCACCGGCCGTCAGGGACCGACCGAGGCCGACACGTGCCGCGACTACGTCGTGCCTCGTCTGAACGAAGCCGGCTGGAACGACGACCAGATCGCCGAGCAGTGCCGCATCACCGACGGGCGCGTTCTGAGCGTCGGCAGGAAGCACCGTCGCGACACTCCATTGCGAGCCGACTACGTCCTCGAGTTCCGACCCGGCGTTCCCATCGCGGTCGTCGAGGCCAAGCGGTCGTACGCGATTCCCGGGAAGGGATTGCAGCAGGCGAAGCGCTACGCGGCGCTGCTCGATGTCCCGTTCGCCTACTCGACGAACGGCACGGGAATCGTAGAGGACGACCGGTACACGGGCATCGAGCGCGACGACCTCGTCGGCTTCCCGTCGCCGGAAGTCCTGTGGGCGCGCTACCGGGAGTGGCGAACCCTCGATGACGAGCGCACCACCGACGGGCTGCTGCTCCCGTTCAACCGCGCGCTGCACAATCCTGACGGGACGGTCAAGGAGCCGAGGTACTACCAGCGCACCGCGATCAACCGAGCTGTCCGGGCGATCTTGCGCGGCGACAAGAGGCTGCTGCTCACCATGGCAACCGGCACGGGCAAGACCTTCGTGGCCATGCAGGTGGTTTGGAAGCTGTGGAACGTCAACTGGCGGCCCGGCCGCAACCCACGGATCCTCTACCTGGCGGACCGCAATGTTCTCATCGACCAGCCGATCGAGCGGGAGTTCAAGCCAGCGTTCGGCACCGGCGAGGGCTCGCCGATCTTGAAGCTCAGAGGCGAGGCGCAACTGAGCCGCGAGATCTACTTCGGCCTCTACCAGCAGCTTGCCGACTCCTCCGACGGGCTCGACGGGATGTACCGAGACTTCCCACCGGACTTCTTCGACCTCGTGATCGTCGACGAGTGCCACCGCGGTAGCGCCCGCGCCGACTCGTCCTGGCGTGCCATCCTCCAGTACTTCGCGCCGGCGACACAACTGGGGATGACCGCGACTCCGAAGCGTGACGAATCCATCGACACGTACGATTACTTCGGCGGTTCGATCTTCGAGTACTCGCTCGCCCAGGGCATCGACGACGGGTTCCTCGCGCCGTATCGGGTCCGCCGGGTGGTGCTCAGTCCGGACGCCCACGGCTGGGCGCCGGACCGGGGTCAGCTCGACCTCTTCGGCAAGGAGATCCCTCAGAACCTCTACACGACGCGGGACTTCGAGCGGGTCGTGTCCCTGCTCACCCGAACCGAGGCCGCCGCCCGGCACCTGACCGAGTACCTGCGACGCACCGATCGATGGGCGAAGACGATCGTGTTCTGCGTCAACCAGGAACACGCCGACCAGATGCGGCGGGCCCTTCACAACGCCAACGCCGACCTGGTGAAGCAGCATCCCAACTATGTGGTCCGCATCGTCAGCGAAGAAGGCGACCTCGGCCGCAGCCACCTCAGCGACTTCGCCGACACCGAGAGGCGGCTTCCGGTCATCGCCACGACGTCGGAGCTGCTGTCGACCGGCGTCGACCTGCCAACGGTCCGCAACATCGTGCTGTTCCGGCCGATCGGCTCGATGGCGCTGTTCAAGCAGATGATCGGCCGCGGCACACGGCTGTTCCCCGACGGCGACAAGCTCTCCTTCGACATCATCGACTATTCGGGTGCCACCGCGCTGTTCAACGACCCGGAGTTCGACGGCCCACCCGAGCAGGTCGTCTACGAGGAGATCGACGACGACGGAAACATCACCGGCGACACCGTCGTCGCCCAACCCGAGCCGATCTTCGAGCCGGCAGCGGAGGGCGAAGCGCCCGACGACATTCCACCCGATGAGCTCGAGGAACCGCCCGTCACCAAGTTCTATGTTGACGACACCGAGGTCTGGGTCACGGCCGAAGCGGTCTACCATCTCGACCCGGCCACAGAGCGGCTGCGCCTCGTCGAGTACCGCGACTTCGTCGCCGAGACCGTGCGATCACTGTTCCCGCACGCCACCGACCTGCGATCCAGGTGGGCCACCAGGGTCGGGCGCCAGGATGTCCTCGACGCGCTGGCCCGGCACGGCATCGACGCCGATGACCTCATCGAGCGCACGGGCATGGTCGACGCCGACCCACTCGATGTCCTCGTGCACGTCGCCTGGAACCAGCCGCTGGCGACACGGGTCGAGCGAGTCCGGCGGGTGCAGCGCGAGCACGAAGCGTTCTTCGAGGAGTTCCGGCCGGCGGCCCAACAGGTCCTCGTATACCTGCTCGACAAGTACGCCGAGCACGGCATCGGCGAGCTCGACGACCTCGCAGTGCTCGCCGTTCCGCCGCTGTCGTCGCTCGGCACGCCTGCCGAGATCGCCGCCCGCTTCGGCTCGCCCGATGCGCTGCGTGCGGCGGTAGCCCGTTTGAGCGAGCTCGTCTACGTAGCCTGATCACCCAGGAGCGCAACCGTTGGCCCGATCGAAGAAGAGCACGCTGAGCTCCACGACTCCACAAGCGAAGCTCGCCGCCATCATCAAGTCGGCGCGCGACGCGATGCGCAAGGACGCCGGCCTCAACGGCGACCTGGATCGCATCCCGCAGCTCGCGTGGCTCCTGTTCCTCCGCGCGTTCGACGGGCTCGAGCAGAGCCGCGAGGTGACCGACACCAGGTTCCGGCCGGCCATCGAGGCGCCCTACCGATGGCGTGACTGGGCCGCAGACCCCGGACCGACCGGCGACGCGCTCTTGCGGTTCGTGAACGACGACCTGTTGCCGTACCTCCGCGACCTCACCGGCACCGACCCCCACGATCCCCGCGACGTCCTCTCGGCAGTCTTCAAGGAGACGTACAACCGGATGCTGTCCGGTTACCTCCTGCGGGAGGTTGTCAACAAGGTCAACGAGGTCAACTTCGCATCTTCGGACGACATCCACACGATGGCCCACCTCTATGAGTCGATGCTCCGGGAGATGCGCGACGCTGCCGGTGACTCCGGCGAGTTCTACACGCCGCGGCCGATCATCCGCTTCATCGTCCAGCAAGTCGACCCGCGGCTCGGCGAAGTCATGCTCGACCCCGCCTGCGGTACTGGTGGCTTTCTCGTCGAGGCGCTCGAGCACCTCGCTCCAAAAGTGCAGACTGCGCAGCAACAACGGGCCCTGCAGAACAACCTTCGGGGGATCGAGAAGAAGCCACTGCCGTTTCTGCTCGGGATGATGAACCTCGTCCTCCATGGCATCGGCCAGCCGAACGTCACCCGCGGCAACGCGCTGGCCACACCGATCACCCAGATCGGCAAGGCCCAGCGTGTCGACGTCGTGCTCACCAACCCGCCCTTCGGTGGCGCCGAGGAAGCGAGCGTCCAAGCCAACTTTCCCGCCGGCAAGCGGACCGCCGAGACAGCATGGCTATTCCTCCAGCTGGTCATTCGCATCCTCAAGAACGGCGGCCGTTGCGGCATCGTCGTGCCCAACAGCGTCCTGTTCGCCGGTGGCGTGGGCGCGCGGATCAAGGAGCAACTGCTCACCGAGTGCAACCTGCACACGGTCGTGCGGCTGCCCGACGGCGTGTTCGAGCCCTACACCGCCATCCCAACCAACCTGCTCTTCTTCGACAAGACCGGCCCGACGAAGGAGACCTGGTTCTACGAGATCGCACCACCCGAGGGCCGCAAGAAGTACTCCAAGACCCGACCGATGCGATTCGACGAGTTCGCCGACTGCCAGCAATGGTGGACGAAGCGCACGGCGAACCAGCGAGCCTGGCGCGTACTCGCCAGCGACGTCGCCGCCAACGGATACAACCTCGATCTCCGCAACCCCAACCGTCCGGATGACCTCAGCCACCGCCCACCGGCGGAGCTGCTCGCCGAGCTCGTCGACACCGAACGCGAGATCTTGGCCCTGCTGGAGAAGCTCGAAGGCGAGATCGAGTGACGCGGGAGCGAGTGCGGGTCGGCGAGGTCCTACGTCTGGAGCGACGACCGTTGACCGTCGAATTGCAGGAGGAGTACGTCGAGATTGGCGTCCGGTCGTTCGGACGAGGCATCTTCCACAAGGAGCCGGTCGACGGTGCGGCGATCGGTAGCAAGCGCGTGTTCTGCATCGAGCCCGGTGACCTTGTGATCAGCAACGTCTTCGCGTGGGAAGGAGCCATCGCGGTCGCGTCGGACGATGAGGAAAGCACGATCGGATCGCACCGGTTCATGACGTTCGTCCCGACTGACGACCGCGTTGACATCCGCTGGGCGGCGTGGTTCTTCCGCAGCGAACCCGGGCTCGAGCTGATCCGAAAGGCGTCGCCGGGCCCAGCCGGGCGCAATCGGACGCTCGCCATCGACCGGTTCGAGGCGCTGGAGATCCCCCTGCCACTGATTGGAGAGCAACGTCGCGTTGCCGCCCGTCTCGATGAAGTGGAGGCGGCAGCGGCCGAACTGCAGGCCAAGTTCGCGCACGCTGTCACTTTGAGCAGGGCGCTGACGGTTTCAACCGTCGTTCGTTCGGATCTCGACAGCGCGGTGAAGCAGGCCGCTGGCTGGCAACGCATCGCCCTTCGGGATGTACTCACCGAGCAGCTCGACGCCGTCGCAGTCGAGCCCCACCGAACCTACCAAGTGGCGGGCGTCTACTCGTTCGGCCGCGGCATGTTCGAGCGAGCCGAGCTTGATGGCTCCGCAACGAGTTACCGGGTGCTGCATCGCCTCCAAGCGGGCCAGCTCGTCATGAGCCGGCTGAAGGCGTGGGAGGGCGCGATGGCGATCGTCCCTGTCGCCTACGACGGTTGGTTTCTCTCGCCGGAGTTCCCGACCTTCGATATCGACACATCCCGCACCGAGGTCGACTACCTCGGGACACTCGTGACATCCATGGAGTTCTGGACGAGGCTGTCGCGTACCTCGCGGGGCATCGGTGCTCGCCGGGAGCGCGTCCACGCAGCTCGCTTGCTGGAACAGGAGGTCGACTTGCCACCCCTCTTGGCACAACGCGCAACCGCTCGGGCGGTCGCTGTCGCTCTCGACGTCATTGCCCTTCGCAACACCATGATTGACCGGATCGACGCCCTCCTGCCCGCGGTTTTGAACGAGGCGTTCGCCGCGCTCAGCTGACGGCGCGCCACTCTCCGCCGGCCACGATGACGTGCCCGAGGAACCTCAATCCGGCGACCGTCGCCGCGGCTTTCACGTCCTCGGTAGCGCGGCGGTCGGCGTCGCTGGGCTCGGGATCGCCGTCGGGGTGGTTGTGCGCCAGCGCGAACGACCTCCCGTCGTGACGGAGCACGGCGTTGAGGATCTCCCGCACCGGCACCAGCGAGCGGTCGACGGAGCCCTCCGACACCCGCGTCGTGTGCCGCAGCTGGTTCCGGCCGTCGCAGATGAGAACGAGCACACGCTCGCGCCGAAGTCCAGCGAGCTCTCGCCGCGCCACGCGTGCGACGTCCTCTGCCGACCGGAGGATCTCGCGGTTCGCGGATACCGGCTCGAGCTTGCGCGCCAACTCGAACGCGGCAACGAGCGCGGCGGCCTTGGCGCGACCAACGCCGGAGTGGCGGGCCAGCTCCTCCGGGTGGGCGGCGGCGAGGCCCGAGAGCGAGCCGAACTCGACGAGCAGCTCGTCGGCAAGATCGAGCGCGCTCGTGCCCGTGGTGCCGTTGCGGAGGACGAGTGCGAGCAACTCGCGCGCGCTGAGCGACTCGACGCCCTGCGCCAACAGGCGCTCTCGCGGTCGTTCGTCCGGCGGGAGTGCCGCCATCACCACCGACATCTCAGCCTCCTCACCGGCCGATCCTACGGAGGGGGTGTGAGGGTGAACCTGGCCGGCTCCAGAGCGGAGGTTGCTACCGGTGAAGCGCGGCGTTCAGCCCGCCCCACGTCCCCGACCTCACGCGGGCCTCGATGGCGCCGGTCTGGCTGTGGCGGATGAACATCAGCCCGTTCACGCCGGACAGCTCCTTGCCCTTGACCACCGCGCCGTCGGGCAGCTTCACCAGCGTGCCGGCCGTGACGTACAGGCCGGCCTCGACGACGCAGTCGTCGCCGAGGCTGATCCCGATGCCGGCGTTGGCCCCGAGCAGGCAGCGCTCGCCGATCGTGATTTGCTCGGTCCCGCCGCCCGACAGCGTGCCCATGATCGAGGCGCCGCCGCCGATGTCGGAGCCGTCGCCGACGATCACGCCCTGGCTGATCCGGCCCTCGACCATCGACGTCCCGAGCGTGCCGGCGTTGTAGTTGCAGAAGCCCTCGTGCATCAGGACCGTGCCGGCGGCGAGGTGGGCGCCGAGGCGGACGCGGGAGGCGTCGGCGATGCGCACGCCGGAAGGGATCACGTAGTCGGTCATCGCCGGGAACTTGTCCAGCCCGCGAACGGCCAGCGGTCGGCCTTCGGCGCGCATGGCGAGGCGGACGTCGTCGACGTCGTCGGGGTGGACCGGTCCGAGGTCAGTCCAGGCGACGGTGGTGAGGAGCCCGAAGACACCGTCCATGTTCAGCGAGCGCGGTGGCGCCAGGCGGTGCGACAGCAGATGCAGGCGGAGGTAGACGTCGGCGGCTGAGCCCGGCGCTTCGTCGACGTCGATCGTCAGGCGGATCGGGCGCACCGTGACCTTGCGCAGTGCGTCGCGCCGCTCACCGCCGGCGAGGGCGACGTCGACCTCCTCCGGCGCTTCCGTCCCGAGCTCGCCCCAGCCAAGCCAGCGGAACCAGGCGTCAAGCGTCGTGCCGTCGCCGGCCTCGGTGGTGAAGCCGGCGCCCCAGGCGGTCCGTGTCATGAAAGGCATGCTTGCAAATCGCTCAGCGTTCGTCGCGCTGGCGAACAGCGGCGGCGCGACGACGGCTCGACCGTCGTGACGCGGCGAGGTAGACGATCAGCCCGACGAGCGCGGCGCCGAGCACCGCGCCGATGAGGCTGCCGCCGCGGAAGCCGGGGCCGTCGACGTCGAGGATCCGTTCGCCGGCATGCGCCGCGCTCCCGCCGCCGAGCACGATCGCCAGCGTCATCAGGTTGGGGATCGCCAGCACGATCGCCAGCGCGACGAGCCAGAGCCAGAGCTTCCGGCGCCGCAACCGCCACGCCGCCCACAGCACCAGGAGCGGGAGGAACGTGAAAAGGACGCCGAAGAACACGCCGGCGGCCGCCCCTGTCGAGAGGCTGCCATCCACGACGTTGCCGATCCGCCGCGCCCACCACCGAGGGATGACCGCCGCGCCGATCAGGTAGACGACCAGCACACCGACGATCGCCACACCCCAGATCAGCCAACGCCGGCCCCGGTCGGGTTGGCTGGCCGCGGGCGAGGCGTCGAGGCTCACGGGTCAGGGGCGGTCAACCGAGCGAGGTGAGCGCCTGCCAGGTGGCGGCGTCGAGCACCCCGGTGGCGGGGAGCCCGTGCTTGTCCTGGAGCACCTTGACAGCGGCTTCAGTGGTCGGTCCATAGGTGCCGTCGACGGGCGTGTCGAACCCGTGGCGGGCCAGGATGCTCTGCGCTCGCCGCACGGGCAGGCCGCGGCGCAGCTCGGGTTGCGACCGGTCCGCCTCGTCGATCGCTTGCCGCGTCAGCGGCCCGGCGATGCCGTCGACCTCCAGCCCCGATGCGACTTGGAACGTCCGCACGGCCTTCTCCGTACGTGGCCCGTACTTGCCGTCCGGGTTGCCGAGGCCCTCACCGGGACCGCCGTAGCCGAGCGCAGTGAGGAACCACTGCAGCTCGAGCACCTCGGGCCCTTCCATGCCGGGACTGAGGTTGGCGTAGGCCATGCCGGCACCGTAGCTGCGATCACGGGTCCGGGGCGTTGAGCTGCACGGTCGGGAAGTAGGTGCGGTAACGACTGTCGTCGCGAGTGAGGAGGACGAGGTCGCCGACCGCGGCGTGAGCACCGATGAAGAAGTCCGGCAACGTCGATGTCCGCGTGCCGCCGTGCCGACGGTATTGGACGAACGCCTTCGCGGCGAGGAAGGCCGACTCCCACGGCAACGGAGCCCGGCGGAAGTCCTGTGGAGGCAGGGCTTCGTCGAGCTCCTCGACCATGGAGAACCGCACCGAGACCTCCGCGTAGACGATCGGGTTCACGTAGACTGGTCCTGCATCGGCGGCCGCGGCAAGTGCCTTCGCCGACCATTCCAGCCACGTCCGGTCCTCGGTGAGCACGTCGAGCAACACGTTGCTGTCCACAAGGGTCCCGGGCGGCATCGGTCAATCACCTCGGGTGAGGGCCATGATCTCCTCGGTGGTCATGCGGACGTCGCCCCGGCCACGGAGCCGCTCGACGATCCGGCGGCCTCGGGAGTGACCGTTGCTGACCTTGCGCACCAGGACGGCGCCGTCGGCCCGCTCGAACTCGACTTCCGTCCCCGCCCCGATGCCGAGCTCGTCACGCAGGTGCTTGGGAATCGTGACCTGGCCCTTCTCCGTCACCTTCATGGTAAGAATCCTACCATTCGTACTCCTACTGCGGCCCTCAGAACGCCTCCGGGCGCAGCGCCGGGAACAGGATCACGTCGCGGATCGTCTCGACACCGGCCAGCATCATCACCAAGCGATCGATGCCGACGCCGAGGCCGCCGGTTGGCGGCATGCCGTACTCCAGCGCTCGCAGATAGTCCTCGTCGATGCCGCCGCGCTCGGCGTCGCCAGCGTCCTTCGCCGCCTGTTCGTGCTCGAAGCGGGCCCGCTGCTCGA
The DNA here is from genome assembly GCA_963841465.1 of uncultured Acidimicrobiia bacterium. Lineage (GTDB taxonomy): Bacteria > Actinomycetota > Acidimicrobiia > Acidimicrobiales > Ilumatobacteraceae > JALZMG01. Next base: position 482,107 of record CAWJCQ010000005.1, read on the forward strand.
CGGGGTCGTTGAGCTCGCTGTAGCCGTTGGCCAGCTCGACCGAGTCGCAGAACAGCTCGAATCGGTCGGTGAGGAACCGGTCGCCTGGGTCGAGGCGGGCCAGCGGCGAGACCTCGACGGGGTGCCCGGTGACGAACATCGGCGCCACGACGCCGCCTTCGACGGTGGCCTCGAACAGCTCCTCGACGAGCTTGCCCGGGCCCCACGTCGGCTCCCACCGCACGCGGTGTGCGTCGGCGAGCCTGCGCAGCTCCTCGACCGGCAGGGCGGGGTGGATCTCGCGCCCGATCGCCTCGGAGACGAGATCGACCATCCGCCGCTGCGGCCACGCGTCGGCGAGGTCGACGCGCTGCCCGCGGATCGTCACCACCGTCGTACCCAGCGCGTCCTTGGCCGCGGTGACGATCAGCTCCTCGGTGAGTGCCATCACGTCGTGGACGTCGGCGTACGCCTCGTAGGACTCCATCATCGTGAACTCGGTGTTGTGGCGCGGCGAGAGGCCTTCGTTGCGGAACACCCGGCCGATCTCGAAGACCCGGTCCATGCCGCCCACGATCAGCCGCTTCAGGTGCAGCTCCAGCGCGATGCGCAGGTACAGCGGCATGTCGAGGGTGTGGTAGTGGGTGACGAACGGGCGGGCGTGGGCGCCGCCGGCGTCGCCGTGGAGCACCGGGGTCTCGACCTCGACGTAGCCGTGGCGGTGAAGCGTGCGACGGAAGCTGGCGATCACCTCGTGGCGGACCTCGAACGCCCGTCGGGCGTCAGCGTTGACGACGAGGTCGACGTACCGCTGGCGGAAGCGGGTGTCGGGATCGGACAGCCCGTGCCACTTGTCCGGCAGTGGGCGCAGCGACTTGGCGAGCAACGTGAGCCGATCGACCTTCACCGACAGCTCGCCGGCGCGAGTCGTCATCACCGCGCCGTGGACCCCCACCCAGTCGCCGCGGTCGAGCTCCTTGACGGTGGCGAAGCCCTCATCACCGATCACCGCCTTGGAGATGAACAGCTGCAGTTCGGTGCCGCGTTCGGAGATCGTGGCGAAGACGAGCTTGCCGGTGTCGCGCTTGAGCAGGATCCGCCCGGCGACGCTCACCTCGTCGGTCGTCTCCTTGCCCGGCGAGAGGTTGGCCCACCGGGCCCGCACCTCGGCGAGGCTGTGGGTGCGGTCGAACCGGTAGGGGTACGGCTCGCCGCCTGCGGCGCGGAGCGCGTCCACCTGGGCCTGGCGCCGGGCCCGTTCGGGCGCCAGCCCGCTGCCGGCGTGCCCGGTCGAGCCGTCGGCCGTGGTCGCGTCGGCATCCGTCACGGCGCCCGACGGTAACGGACGGCCTCGCCGTCAGCCTCCGACCGGCCAGTCCTCGGCAGGGATGTCGTCCTCGGGTCATCGGAGTGTGCAGGGCGCGGTGTCGCGCCCTCCGACGCTCGGATGACCGTCAACACTCGGACGTAGCCTGGTGTGGTGACCACCCGCTTCGTGATCGTCGGCGGCGGCCCGGCCGGCAACACCGCGGCCACCCACGCCCAGCGCTACGGCGCCGACGTGACGATGATCGAGCGCGACGTCGTCGGTGGCGCCGCCCATCTGTGGGACTGCATCCCGTCGAAGACGATGATCGCCACGGGCGGGGCGATGTCCTTCGTCCGTCGCTCCACCGGGATGGGGCTGGAGCAGGCGGTGGCGGAGGTCGACACCAAGGCCCTCTCCACGCGCATCGACGACATCAAGCACCACATCCAAGACGGGGTCACGACATTGCTCGACAGCCAGGGCGTGCGGATCGTCCACGGCACGGCGCGCTTCGTCGGCCCGTACGACGTCGAGGTCACCAGCGTCGAGGGGACCCAACGGATCGGGTTCGACGCCGCCTTGGTGTCGACCGGCTCGCGGCCGCGCATCCCCGACTGGTGCACCCCCGACGGCGAGCGCATCCTCACCACCCGTGACTGCTACCCGCCCAAGACGTTCCCGGAGTCGGTGACGATCATCGGGTCCGGTGTCACCGGCGTCGAGTTCGTCCACATGTTCTCGTCGTTCGGCGCTCAGGTGACGCTCGTCGTCTCCCGCCAACAGGTGCTGCCGGGCAAGGATCCCGAGGTGGCGGCGGTGCTGGAGGAGGACTTCTTGCGCCGCGGCGTGCGCCTGCTGAAGGGTGCTCGGGCCGTCGCCATCGACCGCGATCCGGACGGCGACGGCGGCGGCGTGATCGTGCGCTGCGACGACGGCCGAGTCGTCCATTCAACCCACGCCGTGCTGGCGATCGGCTCGGTGCCCAACAGCGACGAGCTCGGGCTCGAGGCCGCGGGCATCGCCACCGACGCCGGCGGCTACATCCCGATCGACCACAACTGCGTCACCAACGTCGCTCACATCTACGCGGCCGGCGACGTCAGCGGGAAGCTGCCGCTGTCGTCGGTGGCGGCGATGCAGGGGCGCAAGGTCGCCGAGCGGCTGATGGGGCTGCACACCCGCGAGCACCGCCACCTCGACTACGACAAGGCGGCCTCGGCGATCTTCACCGAGCCGGAGATCGCCGACGTCGGCCTGGCCGAGGCCGAGGCCTTCGCCAGCGGGCGCAAGATCCGGGTCACCAAGGTGCCGTTCTCGGCGAGCGCGAAGGCGCTGATCAACAACGACCCGCGCGGCTTCGTGAAGATCATCTCCGACCCGGCGACGGGCGTCGTGCTCGGCGGCTCGATCGTCGGACGCCACGCCGCCGAGCTGATCTCCGTGATCGCCCTCGCCGTGACCGCCAACCTCAAGGTCACCGACATCGTCGAGAGCCTGCTCGTCCACCCCGCGCTCAGCGAGGCGCTGGCCGAGGCAAGCGAATAGGCCCGAACTGTCCTCTTATTCCGGCTCGATGAGGGCCGGTTTCGAAGGACAGGACTACTCGATCACCGCCACGACGTCGCCGCCGCCGACGGTCTGGCCCGGGGAGACCTTGATCTCCTTGACCGTCCCGTCCTTCTCGGCGGCGATCTGGTTCTCCATCTTCATCGCCTCGAGCACGACGACCCCCTGGCCGACCTCGACGGCCTCGCCGACCTCGACGAGCACCTTGACGATCGTCCCTTGCATCGGCACCGTGACCTCGCCGCTGCCAGCCGCGGCACCCGCGCTCTGGGCGATCCGACGCCGGGGCGTCCGCGCCCGCGCCACGCCCGCCGGCGCCACGGCGAGGCCGGCCGACTCGGGCACCCACAGGCTGACGTCGAAGCGCTTGCCGTTGACCTCCACCGTCGTACGCCGGCGCGTCAGCGGCTCGGGCTCGTCGCCGTCGGCGGACGTCGGCGCCGCCGGGGTGGCGGTGACGCCGCTGAGGTCGAGCACCTCCTCGACCCACTTCGTCGAGTGCTCGACGGCGACGAAGTCGGGGTGGCGGAGGATCGCCAGGTCGGCGGGGATCGTCGTCGCCACGCCGCCGACGCGCATCTCCTCCAGCGCCCGGATCGTGCGGGCGATCGCCGTCTGACGGTCCTTGCCCCAGACGATCAGCTTGCCGATGAGGTTGTCGTAGAACTGGCTGACCTCGTCGCCCTCTTCGTAGCCGCTGTCGTAGCGCACGCCGAAGCCGTCGGGGACGGCGAGGTGGGTGATCCTGCCCGGCGATGGCAGGAACCGCCCGCCGGCGGGGTCCTCGGCGTTGATCCGGATCTCGATCGCGTGCCCCCGCCGAAGCGCGACCACTTCCTCTTGCGTCATCGGCAGCCGCTCGCCGGAGGCGACCCGGATCTGCCACTCGACGAGGTCGATCCCGGTGATCGCCTCGGTGATCGGGTGCTCGACCTGGAGGCGGGTGTTCATCTCGAGGAAGTAGAACTCGCCGTCCTGGTAGATGAACTCGACGGTGCCGGCGTTGTAGTAGCCGACCGCCTTGGCCGCCTTCACCGCGGCGGCGCCCATCGCGTCCTCGACACCGGGCGGGAGGCCGGGCGCCGGGGCCTCCTCGATCAGCTTCTGGTGGCGGCGCTGCGCCGAGCAGTCACGGGTCGACACCCACACGACGTCGCCGTGGGTGTCGCCGACGACCTGCACCTCGACGTGGCGCGGCCACGTCAGGTAGCGCTCGACGTAGACCTCGTCGCGACCGAAGAAGTTCTTCGCCTCGCGCTGGGCGCTGGCCATCGCCTCGTCGACCTGGCCGGCCGACGCGACGACCTTCATGCCGCGCCCGCCGCCGCCGAACGCGGCCTTGATCGCGATCGGCCACCCGCTGGCCTCGCCGAAGGCGCGGATCTCGGCGGCGGACTGGGCGAACTCGGTGGTACCGGGCACGATCGGGGCGCCGCCGCGCATCGCCGCCTTGCGACTCGACACCTTGTCGCCCATCTCCTCGATCGCCGTCGGCGGCGGGCCGATGAAAGCCACGCCCATGTCGGTGATCGCCCGGGCGAAGGCGGCGTTCTCGCTGAAGAACCCGTAGCCGGGGTGGACGCCGTCGGCGCCGCTGCGACGGATCGCGTCGAGGATCGCGCCGGTGTTGAGGTAGCTCTCCGTGGCCGTCTGACCGCCGAGCGCGTAGGCCTCGTCGGCGAGCCGCACGTGCAGCGCCTCGCGGTCGAGCTCGGAGTACACGGCGACGGTGGCGATGCCCATCTCGCGAGCGGCGCGGATCACCCGCACGGCGATCTCGCCGCGGTTGGCGATCAGGATCTTCTGCAGCACGGCTGCCAATGTAGGTGGCGTGGACGAGCAGGCCCCCACGTGGCCGGCGGGCTGGACGGTCGAGCACGTCGCCGTCACCGGGAGCACCAACCGCGATCTGCTGGCGACGGCGGCGCAGCGGCCCGACCGCAGCGTCCTCGTCACCGACCACCAGACCGCCGGCAAGGGTCGCCTCGACCGCCGGTGGGACGCCCCGCCCGGTACCAACCTGCTCGTGTCGATCCTGTTCCACGCTGTGCCCGAGCAACCGGCCGAGCTGACCCGCCGTGTCGCCCTCGCCGCGATCGCCGCCTGCCGCGAGGTGGCCGGCACCGAGCTCGTGCTGAAGTGGCCGAACGACCTCCTGCTCGGGGACCGCAAGCTCGCAGGCATCCTGGCCGAGCGCAGCGCCGCCGGCGACGTCGTGGTCGGCCTCGGGCTCAACGTCGGGTGGTGTCCGGAGGGGGCGGCGAAGCTCGGCGACGGGGTCGCCCCGCTCGACGTCCTGCGCAGCTTGCTGGCGGCGTTCGACCGTCTCCCTGCCGACGTCGCACCGGCCTACGCCGCGGCGCTGGCGACGCTCCGTCGACGGGTGCGGATCGAGCTGCCCGACGGCGTCGTCGAGGGCACGGCGACTGACGTCGACGGCGAGGGGCGGCTGGTCGTGGTCGACGGCTGCGGTCTGACCCACCGCTTCGCCGTCGGCGACGTGGTGCACCTGCGCACCGGGTGATGCACGGCTTGCCCGGCTTGCCCGGATTCGCATCACGCCCGCCGGTAGCCTCGCGGCCCATGCCTGGAACCCGACTGCGCCGCCCACCTGGCGCGCTCGCGTTCGGGCTGGCCGTGCTGGTCGGCGCCGCCGGCACGATCGGGATGAAGGTGTCGGCCGATCAGCGCACCAGCGAGGTCACACGCGACCAGCAGGTCGTGCAGGCGCTCCAGCAGCCGGTCAACGACGCTCCTGCCGAGAACTACCTCCTCGTCGGCTCCGACTCGCGCCAGGGGATCGGCGCCGACGACCCCAACGCCGGCGCCATCGGCAGCGCCGACGAGGTCGTCGGCGGTCGCAGCGACACGATCATGGTGCTGCGCCGGGAGCGCAACGGCGGGGCCTACCTCCTCTCGATCCCCCGTGACCTGTGGGTGACGATCGCCGGCACGGGCAAGAAAGCGAAGATCAACTCCGCCTTCCACGAGGGCTCGGAGCGCCTCGTCGAGACGGTCTCGCAGGCGCTCGGCATCCCGATCAACCACTACGTGGAGATCGACTTCGCCGGCTTCCAACGGCTGGTCGACCAGATCGGCGGGGTCAAGATCTGCACCTACGTACCGGCGCAGGACCTCCACTCAGGGCTCCACCTCGAGGCCGGGTGCACCAACCTCAACGGGTCGCAGGCGCTGGCCTTCGCCCGCAGCCGCTACTACCAGGAGTGGCGCGACGGCAAATGGCACCTCGACGGGACGGCCGACATCGGCCGGATCAAGCGCCAGCAGATCTTCATCAAGACCGCCGTCGCCAAGCTGCTGCAGGAGATGGAGAGCCAGCCGTTCAAGATCGGCGACCTGATCAGCGCAGCCACGAGCGCGGTCACGATCGATCAGGGCCTCGACCCGGTGAAGGCGGCGGCGGCGCTGCGCCAGGCGGCCGAGATCGGGCTCGACACCTACTCGGTGCCGGTCGTCGCCGCCGAGCACAAGGGCCAGTCGGCGCTTGACCTCGACACCGCCGCGGCGCAACCGATCCTCGACTTCTTCCGGGGCAAGGGAGCGGCGCCACCGCCGTCGACCACCCCGCCGACCTCGGTCCCCGGTGGCTGAGATGAAGGCGCTGATCCTCGCTGGGGGCGCCGGCACCCGCCTGCGCCCGATCACCCACACCCGGGCCAAGCAGCTGGTGCCGGTCGCCAACACGCCGATCCTCTTCTACGGGATCCGCTCGATGGTCGCCGCCGGCATCACCGACATCGGGGTGATCACCGGCGACACCGGTGCCGAGGTGCGCGAGGCGCTCGGCGACGGCGGCCGCTTCGGGGCGTCGATCACGTACATCCCGCAGGCGGCCCCGCTCGGTCTCGCCCACTGCGTGCTGATCGCCCATGAGTTCCTCGGCGACGACGACTTCGTGATGTACCTCGGCGACAACCTGCTCGAGCAGGATCTCGCCGCGTTCGTCAAGGCGTTCGAGGCGGCGCGCGATACAGCCGAGCCGCCGGCGGCGCAGATCCTGCTGAAGCAGGTGCCCGACCCGCAGCGGTTCGGCATCGCCTCGCTCGACGCCGACGGCCATGTCGTCGCCCTCGTCGAGAAGCCGGCCGACCCGCCGTCGGACCTCGCCCTCGTCGGCGTGTACCTGTTCGACCGCACGATCCACGAGGCGGTGCGGGCGATCGAGCCGTCGCCGCGCGGCGAGCTGGAGATCACCGACGCGATCCAGTGGCTGATCAGCTCCGGCCACCGCGTGCGCACCGAGCTGCTCACGGGATGGTGGATCGACACCGGCAAGCTGACCCCGCTGCTGGAGGCGAACCGGCTGCTGCTGGAGAAGATCGACCACCGCATCGACGGCGTCGTCGACGCGGCGTCGACGATCGACGGGCGGGTGCACATCGAGCTCGGCGCCGAGATCGTGAACTCCACGCTGCGCGGGCCGATCGCCATCGGCGCCGGCACCCGCGTGGTCGACAGCTTCGTGGGGCCGTTCAGCGCGATCGGAGCGCACTGCGAGATCGTCAACAGCGAGATCGAGCACTCGGTGGTGATGGACCACTCGCAGGTCGTCGACATCCCCCGCCTCGAGGACAGCCTGATCGGGCGCGAGGCCGTCGTCCAACGGACCCACGTCCGTCCGCGGGCGCTACGGCTGATGGTCGGCGACCACTGCCAGATCGACGTGGAATGAGCCAGCGCAGCGCTTTGGTCGCGATTCTCCGCTCACTCCCAGGACGAATCGCGACCAAAGCGGCCAAGGGGCAGGTCGAGTGAGGCAGCTGGTCACGGGGGGCGCCGGGTTCATCGGCTCCAACTACGTGCGCCACGTGATCGAGCACACCGACGACACCGTGACCGTGCTCGACAAGCTCACGTACGCCGGCAACAAGGCCTCGCTCGACGGGCTCCCTGACGACCGATTCGCCTTCGTCCGCGGCGACGTGTGCGACGCCGGGCTCATCGACCGCCTCGTCGCCGGCCACGACGCCGTGGTCCACTTCGCCGCCGAGTCGCACAACGACAACTCGCTCGCCGACCCGTCCCCGTTCGTCCAGACCAACCTCATCGGGACCTACACGCTGCTGCAGGCGGTGCGCGCCCACGGCGTCCGGTACCACCACATCTCGACGGACGAGGTCTACGGCGACCTCGAGCTCGACGATCCGGCCCGGTTCACGGAGGCCACGCCGTACAACCCGTCGAGCCCGTATTCCTCGACGAAGGCCGGCTCCGACCTGCTGGTGCGGGCGTGGGTGCGCTCGTTCGGCGTGGCCGCCACGATCAGCAACTGCTCGAACAACTACGGGCCGTACCAGCACGTCGAGAAGTTCATCCCCCGCCAGATCACGAACGTCCTCGACGGTGGGCGGCCCAAGCTCTACGGCGCCGGGCAGAACGTGCGTGACTGGATCCACGCCGACGACCACAGCGCCGCCGTCTCGCTGATCCTGGCCCGAGGTGAGGTCGGCGAGACCTACCTGATCGGCGCCGACGGCGAGCGCAGCAACCAGCAGGTCGTCGAGATGATCCTCACGCTGATGGGCCTGCCGGCCGACGCCTACGACCACGTCACCGATCGCGCCGGGCACGACCTCCGCTACGCCATCGACTCGACCAAGCTGCGCACCGAGCTCGGCTGGCGGCCCCGCTACTCGGACTTCGGTGAGGGGCTGGCGGCGACGATCGGGTGGTACCGGGCGAACGAGGCGTGGTGGCGCCCGCAGAAGGCGGCCACCGAGGCCAAGTACGCCCGGGCCGGGCAATGAGGGCGAGCGCCGACAGGCGATCGCCCTCGAAGCGTTTCGGTGCGAGGAGCGAAGCGACGAGCAGCTCAGCGGACGAGCCGCCGCAGCCGTCAGTCCCAGGTACCGAAGCATGGCTCGTCCTCTGAGGGTGCTCGTCACCGGTGCCGGCGGCCAACTCGGCCACGACGTCGTGGCGGCGTCGACGGCGGCCGGCGACGACGTGCTCGGCCTCCCGCACGCCGCGCTCGACGTCACCGACCGCGACGCCGTACTCGGGGCGATCACGACCTGGCGACCCGATGCCGTCGTGCACTGCGCGGCGTGGACCGCCGTCGACGCGTGCGAGGGCGACCCGCAGCGGGCGTACACGTCCAACGCGCTGGCCGTGCGCTGGGTGGTCGAGGGGTGTGTCCGCATCGGTGCCCACCTCGTGCACCTGTCGACGGACTACGTGTTCGACGGTGAGCTCGACCGGCCTTACCGCGAGTGGGACGCCACCGGACCGCGGTCGGTGTACGGCGCGTCGAAGCTGGCCGGCGAGGGCGAGGCGCTGGCGCTGGGAGCGGCGGCGACGGTCGTGCGGACGTCGTGGGTCTGCGGCGAGCACGGGTCGAACGTGGTGAGCACGGTGCTGCGCCTGGCTGCCGACCGGGTCGGCCAGCACGGTGCGCTCGCCTTCGTCGGCGACCAGCGGGGGCACCCGAGCTTCACCGCCGATCTCGCCCCGCTGCTGCGCCGCCTCGCCCTCGACCGGCGCTCGGGGGTCATCCACGCCACCAACCAGGGCGAGGTGTCGTGGTACGGGTTCGTACAGCAGGTTCTCGCCGCCGCGGGCTACGACCCGGGGATGGTTCGCCCGATCGCGACCGCCGAGCTCGATCCGCCACGCCCGGCCCCGCGCCCGGCCAACAGCGTGCTCGACAATTCGGTGTTGCGCGCCGCCGGCATCCCGCTCCTGCGCGAGTTCCGCCAGCCCCTCGATGAGCTGGTCGCCCGCTACCAGGCGATCTCCGGGAACCCGTAAGTCACGCACAGCCCGACGCCGTTGACGACGAGCAGGGCGCCGATGATCGTGGCGATCACCAACCGTCGGCCGCGCCCACCGCCTCGGAGGCTCGGCACCGGCATGTACCACGCCGGCAGCAGGCCGTCGCGGTCGTCCGCGCCGATCGGGATCGCGTCGGCGCCGAGCACCACGTCCGGATCGGCGGCGAGCGCCAGCGCAGCCAGCTCGTCGTCGGAGATCTCCTCCACTCCAATGGACGGTAGCGCCGGTCGCTAGACCTTCGGCGTGCGCGCGCTCGCCGAGCGGTTGGTCCGGATCCCTGGCGTCGTCGCCGTCACCCTCGGTGGGTCGCGGGCGACAGGGGAGCAGCGAACCGACTCGGACTGGGATTTCGGGCTCTACTACCGCGGCACCATCGACCCCGACGACGTGCGGGCGCTCGGCTTCCCGGGCCATGTCTTCGCGCCCGGCGAATGGGGCCGCATCGTGAACGGCGGGGCGTGGCTGCACGTCGACGGGACGGCCGTCGACCTCATCTATCGCGACCTCGACCAGGTGCTGGCGTGGACGGCCGACGCCGAGCGGGGCCGCTTCGAGATCCAGCGCGAGGTCGGCTACGTGGCCGGCATCCCCACCTATGTCGTTGCGGCCGAGCTGGCGATCAATGAGACACTCACCGGCGAGGCCCTGCCCCGCCCGTCGTTCCCGGATGCGCTGCGGGATACGGCACCCGCCCTGTGGTCCCGGCTGGCGGCAGGCGCGCTGGCGATCGGCGAGGTCCACGCCTCGCGAGGCGATGTCGTCGCCGCGCTTGCCAACCTCACCCAGGCCGTGCTGGCGACGGCCCAGGGCCGCCTCGCCGCACGCGGCGAATGGGTCGTCAACGAGAAGCGGCTTGTCGCCCGTGCCGACCTCGGCGACGCCGCGAGGCTGCTCGAGGCGGTCGATCTCCCTCGCATTGTGGGCGGCCTGCACGATCTCCTCGCGCTGCCGAGGTGGCGCTGACCCCAGTCGCGTATCAGACGCGCTCCCGACCGCCCCTTCCTGTCGCCACACCGCCGACGCACCACCACCTGGCGCCGGATCCAGAAGGAGAGGGCACATGAGCATCGTCACACCCGAGCGACCCGTCGACGCCGCTGGCGCGCCGACGCCGTCCCGTCCCCACCGCACCTGGTGGCACGCCCTCAACAGCGTGATCGCGCTCGGCGCGGCCACGCTCGGCGTGATCGCCCTCACCCGCGACCCGGCCACCAAGACCGTCGAGGTGTCGGCGCCGGCGGTCGTCTCGCCGTACTACGACGATCCCGGGCCGACGCTCGGGATCCCTTCGGACAGCTACGCCGACGGGGGATCGGCCGCGCCGGCCACCGGCGGCGTGCCCTCGGACAAGTACGCCGACCTCGTGCCGGCCACCGGCGGGGTGCCGTCGGACAAGTACGCCGACCGCGTGCCGGCGTACCAGTACGACATCGCCCAGCAGCACGCCCCGGTCTCCCCGGTCGGCCACTGATCTCGGGCCCGGCGCAGGCGTGGCGCCGGGCCCGGTGACGCCACCTCGGGTGGCTGGGACTCGGCGGACCCAGCCACCCGAGTTGGCGCGGGATCGCCGCCAGCCCGGCGGACTCGCTATGACAGGGGTGTGACACGAGACGTGACACGAGCCCTCCGGCGGGTGCTGATCGCCAACCGGGGCGAGATCGCCATCCGCATCGCCGCCGCCGCCGACGCCGTCGGCATCGAGTCCGTGGCGGTCTATCCGCCGGCCGACGAGCGGTCGTTGCACACCCGGGTGACGACGATGCGCCGGCCGATCGGCGAGCGCGCCCGTGATCCGGTCGCCGCCTACCTCGACGCCGACGCCCTGATCGCGGCTGCCCTCGACGCCGGGTGCGACTGCATCCATCCGGGCTACGGCTTCCTCGCCGAGCAGGCGGGCTTCGCCAGCAGCTGCGCGTCGGCCGGCCTCACCTTCGTCGGCCCGTCGCCGGAGGCGCTGGCGCTGTTCGGTGACAAGGTCGCCGCACGCGCACTCGCCCGCTCGCTCGGGATCCCGATCATCGACGGCAGCGACGGCGCCGTTGGCTCGGCCAACGAGGCCGGTCGGGTGGCGGCGCGGGTGGGCTACCCGGTGATGCTCAAGGCGGCAGCCGGCGGCGGTGGACGGGGCATGCGCGTCGTGGAGCGTCCTGCCGACATGGCCGATGCGTTCGACCGCTGCCGCAGCGAATCGATCGCCGCCTTCGGTCGGGGCGAGCTGTTCGTCGAGCGGCTGATCGAGCGCCCCCGCCACGTCGAGGTGCAGGTGCTCGCCGACGGCGACGGCAACCTCGTTCACCTCTACGACCGGGACTGCTCGGTGCAGCTGCGCCATCAGAAGGTGATCGAGATCGCCCCGGCGCCGGCGCTCCCCGCCGATCTCCGCCAGCGGATGTTCGACCACGCCCTCGACCTGGCGAAGGCGACGGGCTACGTGAACGCCGGCACCGTCGAGTTCCTCGTGTCACCCGAGCGCGAGGCCTGCGCGTTCATCGAGTGCAACGCGCGCATCCAGGTCGAGCACACCGTGACCGAGCAGGTCACCGGCGTCGACCTCGTCGCCGCCCAGTTCCGCATCGCCGGCGGGGCCACGCTGGCCCAGCTCGGCATCGCCGCGCAGGGCGACGTGACGACCCGGGGGTTCGCCGTGCAGGCCCGCGTCGTCGCCACCGGACCGGGGACGCTGACCGCGTACAGAGAGCCGTCCGGCGCCGGGGTCCGCGTCGATGCCGCCGGGTACGAGGGCTACTCCCCGCCGCCGCACTTCGACCCGCTGCTGGCCAAGGTGATCGGCGCGGCCGGCGGGGCCGACGTGGCCGCCGCCGTCGGGCGGACCCGCCGCGCCGTCGAGGCGCTCCACGTCGCCGGGCTGCCGACCAACCGGGCCCAGCTGCTCGCGCTCCTCGCCCGCCCCGAGGTCCGCTCCGGCGATGCCCGCACGACGCTGATGGCCGAGGTCCCCGAGCTGGCGGCGCCGTCGGAACCGCCGGTTGCCGCGGTCGGGTCGCTGTCGACGCCTGATGTCGGGCCGACCGCCTTGGTGATCGTCGAGCGGCCCGCGCTGGCCGTCGGACCCGGCCAGGTGGCGGTGCGCGCCCCGATGGCTGGCGCCGTCGTCGAGGTCAGGGTGGCCACCGGAGCCGCCGTCGGCGCCGGGGATCCGCTGCTCGTGATCAGCGCGATGAAGATGGAGGCCGTCGTCACCGCACCCGACGGTGGCCACGTCGTCGCGCTCCTCGACCTGCGGCCCGGTGACGACGTCGCCGCCGACGCAGTGGTCGCCGTCGTCGCCCCGGCCGACGTCGCCGAGGCTGCCCGCGTCCGGCGGCCGCGGGACGAGACGTGGCTGCCGCTCCTCGACGAGGTGGCCGAGCTGCGTGGCCTCGCCGAGGCGCGCATGGCGCCGGGTTCGGAGGACCCCGGCGTCGTGCGCCAACGCTCCCGCGGCAAGCTCACCTGCCGCGAGCGGATCGCCGTGCTGCTGGATCCCGGCTCGTTCCGTGAAGTCGGCAGCCTGGCCGGGTTCGCGAGCTACGACGAGCGCGGCCGGATCGTCGCTTTCACCCCCGCCAACCACGTCGGCGGCTGGGGCACCATCGACGGGCGCCCGGTCGTGGTGTGTGCCGACGACTTCACGTCCCGGGGTGGCCACGCCGACGGGGCGATCGGCGCCAAGAGCTTCCACCTCGACCAGCTGTCATTGCAGATGCATGTACCGTCGATCCGCCTGCTCGACGGGTCGTCGGGCGGCGGCAGTGTGACGGCGATGGTGCCAGAGCAGAAGCAGGCTGGGGAGAGCACGGCGCAGGAGAGCTCCGGCGCCATCGAGCACGGCAAGCCGCGGGTCAGCGGGGGCGGCGGGTCGTTCCTCCCCGGCCACCTCGGCAGCACGGAGTACGCCGAGCAGCTGGCCACCGTGCCCGTCGTCAACATGCTGCTCGGGAGCGTCGTCGGGATCGGGGCGGCCAAGGCGGTGCTCGGCCACTTCTCGGTGATGGTGCGCGACATCGCCCAGCTCTTCGTGGCCGGACCCCCTGTGGTCGCCCACGCGATGGGCTACGACATCAGCAAGGAGGACCTCGGCGGCTGGCAGGTGCACTGCCGCAATGGCTCGGTTGACAACCTCGCCGACACCGAGGAAGAGGCGATGGCGATGACCACGCGCTTCCTGTCGTACCTGCCGTCGAGCGTGTTCGAGCCGCCGCCGGTCACCGCGCCGAGCGACGATCCGGTCCGTCGCGACGAGGAGCTGCTGACCATCATCCCGCGGAAGCGGACGACGACGTTCGACGTGCGGCGGGTGATCGAGCTGCTCGTCGACCGCGGCTCGTGGTTCGAGATCGGCCCCCTGTGGGGCACCGACCAGGTGGTCGGGCTGGCCCGCTTCGACGGCCATCCTGTTGGGATCCTGGCGTCCGACAGCCGTCACCCCAACGGCGGCGCGCTCACCGCCGACGGCTGCGACAAGCTCACCCGCCACCTCGACCTGTGCGACCTCTTCCACCTGCCGATCGTGAACCTCGTCGACAACCCCGGCTTCGCCGTCGGGCTGGACCACGAGGTCGCCGGCACCATCCGCCGCGGCGGGACCTGGATGATCGCCTCTGCCCAGACCCAGGCGCCCGTGTTCACGGTGTTGATGCGGCGCAGCTTCGGCGTCGCCGGCAACAACCAGGCGACGCCGACCCGCCAGCCCAACGTGCGCGTGGCGTGGCCGGCGGCGGATGTTGGCGGGATCCCACCGGAGGGCGGGATCGAGGCCGCCTACAAACGCCAGCTCGCCGAGGCCGCCGACCCGGCGGCGCTGCGGGCCGAGCTGGAGGCGCGCATCGAGAGCGTCCGCGGCCCGATCGGTCCGCTCAACCGCTTCCAGATCGAGGAGCTGATCGATCCGCGCGACACCCGCCGCTACATCTGTGAATGGATCGTCACGGCGAGCCGTGTGGCCACGGCACCGGATCGGCTCGGCCGGCGCGGCCTCGGCTTCCGGCCATAGCGCGCTCAGCGCAGGATCTCGACCAGCAGCACCCAGGCTTGGAGGATGCCCCAGGTCAAGGCCACGACGACGGCGAGGGCGAGCCAGTAGAGGCCGCCGACGGAGGTGGTCAGGAGGCCGATCGCGCCGAGCAGCGTCGATCCGCTCATCACGATCGCCGGCATCCCGGAGCCGAACCACCACGTCGTCGGAGAGCGGTGGGACCCCCGTCGACCGGGTCGGTTGGTGGCCCACAGGGCGGCGCTACTGGCAAGCCCGATGCCGAGGACGCAGACGGCGATCGCGTCGTCGGACCCGGTGGGCACCAGCAGCACCAGCGACACGACGAGCGGCGTGGTGAGCGTCACCAGCGCACCCGCCGCCCGTGCCGGCAGCGCCGTGTCGGCGAGGATCTCGCGGACGTTGATCGAGATCGCAACGACCAGCAGTCCGGCGAGAGCGGCGCCGGCGCCGGCCGTCGCGATCGCGAAGTCGTGCCATCCGTCGAGCTCGTAGGCACCCGCCATCGCCGCTCAGTCTGACCAACGGCGATGCGCCTCGGCGATTGGGCGATCGTCTACCTCAGCTCGAAGGCGGTCGAGCACCCCGCGGCAACATCTTCGCCAAGCTCGACATCACGTCGAGGCGGGAGCTGCGACCGCTCTGGCCCGCCTCGCCGAGCGCGGCTGAGACAGCCGCCGCAGCGCCTCAGCCCATCGCTGAGATCGGCTGCAGGACCGGGTCGTCGAGGGCGCGGGCCGACAGCTCGCGGCGGTTGCGCACGCCGAGCTTGCGGAAGATCGTCGACAAGTGGGCCTCGATCGTGCGCGGCGAGATGAACAGCTTGGCGGCGACGTCGCGGGTCGACGCCCCCCCGACGACGAGGCGGGCGATCTGCAACTCGTGCGGGGTGAGCAGGCGGTGGGCGACGACCTCATCGGACGACTGACTCCCTGCCGCCCGCGCCTCGGCGGCGGCCCGGTCGGCGTAGGTGGTGGCGCCGACGCTCACGAACAGGTCGTGGGCCCGGTCGAGCTGGCCACGGGCGTCGGCCCGGCGGCGGACCCGGCGCAGCTGCTCTCCCCATGCGAGGCGCCCGCGGGCCTCGGTGAACGGGTTCCCGGCCGCTTGAGCCTCGCTGATCGAGCGTTCGAAGTGGCGGTAGGCCTCCTCCTCGTCGTCGGCGACGAAGCCCCTTGCCCGCAGGTACTCGGCGGGTGCCAACGCCGCCGGCCAGCCGTCGCGGACGAGCTCGTCGAGGACGGCCGTGCCGTCGTCGCGCCGGCCCGCACGCGCCAGCGCCTCGACCCACTCCGACTCCCAGCGGATCACGCTCTCACCGATGCCGATCGCCGCGACGATCGCGTCGTAGGTTTCGAGCGCGTCGTCGAGGCGGCCCTCGTTGAGCGCCAGCCAAGCCAGGCCCATCGAGCCGATCGCCCTGCGCTCGGGGTCGGCCGTGGCGGCGAGCACCGCGGCGGCCTGCTCGCACCGCTCACGGTCGCCGATCACCGCCGACGTCAGTGCCATCGCCGACGCCGCGAGCGTTGCCAGCTCCGGCATGCCCAGGCTCTCGGCCAGCCCGATCGCCTCCAGCCCTGCCGCCATCGACACCGGGAACGCCCGCCCATGACCGGCCATCGCCTGCGCCGCCAGCACGTCGATCAGCGGGCGGATCGCGCCGCGCGATCGGAGGTCCGTCTCCAGCGCATCGAGCAGCTCGTCGGAGTCCCCGGTGCGGCGGAGGAACCCGAGCGCGGGGGCGACGACGCCGGCGAGGTACGACGCATCCTCAGCCGGCCGCGCCGGTCCTCCGATCTCCTTGTAGCGGTCGAACAGTGCCTCGCCGCGCCCGTCGTGCTGCACCAGCAGGACCGCCCCGTGGGCGATGTCGACCCGGCGGGCCCGCTCGTCGTCGACGCGCCCGCGCAGCTCCACGGCCTCGTCCGCCGTGGCGATGATGTCGGCGATGCTGCCCTCGTCGATGTAGCGCTCGAAGGCGTCGAGCAGGAGGTCGACGGCGAGGTTGACGTCGCGATCCTCGACGTCACGGGCCGCCGCCCGCAACATCGACGACGGGCGGCCGAACCCGCCGACGGCGACCGGGAGCCGGCAGCGCAGCTGGAGGCGCCGTGTCCGCTCGATGACATCGTCGGCGCCGTCGGCGACGGCGGCCTCCGCCCGTCCGAGCAGGTCGGCCGCCTCCTTCGGCATCCCCGCGTCGAGCTCGGCGATGGCGGCGAGGCGCAGCCGGCGGGAACGGTCCTCGGCCGCCGGTGACAGCCTGCTCGACGCCTCCCATGTGCGGGCGGCGAGCGACGGGGCGCCGAGGTGGGCGGTCATCGTCGCCGCCCCGTCGAGGGCGTCTGCCACCTCGGCGTCGGGGCCGAGCGTTGCCCGGGCGAGGTGCCACGCCCGCGCCGGCGAACGCTCTGGCATCGTCGCGGCGAGGGCACGGTGGGCGGCCCGTTGCGTGCCGCGCGACGCGCTGTGGTAGGAGGCGGCGCGGATCAGCGGGTGGCGGAACACGACGCGGCCGTCGTCGACGCTGAGCACTCCGAGGGCGGCTGCCGCGTCGAGCGCGCCCGAGCCGGGTGCGAGCGCCTCGATGGCGGCGCTGATCCGCTCGACGTCGCCGTCGGGGTCGGCGGCAGCGACGACGAGCGCCTGTCGCAACGCCGTGTCGAGGCGCTCCAGCACGATCTCGGCCATCCGCTGTCCGTTGCGCCCGACCGGCAACGGATCGGGCAGCACGGCGCGACCGGCGCGCTCGGCCGGCTCGAGGAGGTTGGCCGCTTCCACGAGCACGAGCGGGTTGCCGCCTCCGGCGTCGATCAGCCGGCGGCGGACGTCGCTGCTCGTGACACCCACGTCGACGAGGAGCCGGTCGGCGACGTCCCGTGGCACGCCGGTGAGCTCGATGACCCGGCCGAGATCGAGCGTGGGATCGGCGCGGGCATCGACCGTCGGCCGTCGGGTGGCAATCATCGCGACGCGCTCCACGTCGAGGTGCTCGGCGATGTACGACAGCACGAGCCGCGAGGAGACGTCGATCCACGGCAGGTCGTCGACGAGCACGACGATCGGTGCCTCCTCCGCCGCCTCGGCGATGAGGTCCCGGGCGGCGACGGCGACACCGAACGGCTCGACGGGCGCCCCGGCCCCGGTCAGGGCGAGCGCCGCGTTGATCGACGCGGCGCGAGCCGCGGGCAGCGCGGCGAGTCGGTCGAGGTGGCGGTCGACGAGCCCGGCGAGGCCGGACCACGCCATCTCGACCTCGGCCTCCAAGCCCTTCAGGCGGACGACGTGGAAGCCGATCGGCGATGCCGCGAGGCGCCGGGCGACCTCGTCGACGACGGAGGTCTTGCCGACGCCGGCCTCGCCGACGATCGTGCGGGCACTGCCGTGGCCGCCGGCGGCGCGTCGGGCGACGTCCACCAGCTCGTCGACGAGCGCCTCACGGCCGCGCAGCCGTGTCGGGCGTGGCCGGACGAACGGCGGTGGGATCGGTGGGGCGGACGACATCGGTTTCGACACGTGCTCGGCGCCGGCCGGAGTGGGGCGGCCTCCGGCGTGCGAGCACTGTAGCGGCCCGTCGCGACCCGTTCGGGGCGCGCTCACGTCGGTTCTGGGCGGGCAGCGTGACAACTGTTGTCACGGTGCCCACCCAAAATGGCGATTGGCACGGAGACCGCCCAGATCGGCGACGGTACGGTCTCGGCCCGTGGACTTCACCCGCGCCGAGCTGGAGTCGTTCCGCGGTGCGACGGTCCCCGACCTCGTTGGCCCTGGGCTGCGGCTGCTGTTCGTGGGGATCAATCCCGGCCTGTGGACGGCGGCGACGCAGACCCACTTCGCCCACCCCGGCAACCGCTTCTACCCGGCGCTGCGCCGGGCGGGGGTGATCGACCGCGACATCGATCGGGGCACGGGGATGACCGACGCCGACCGCGCCTACCTCATCGGACGCGGCATCGGGATCACCAACATCGTCGCCGGTGCCACCGCTCGCGCCTCCGAGCTCGGCGCCGACGAGCTACGCGCCGGCGGGGAGCGCCTCGCCGCGTTCGTCGCCGCCCACCGCCCAGCGGTCGTCGCCGTCGCCGGCGTGAGCGCCTTCCGCCAGGCGTTCGGTCGACGTGACGCCGTGCTCGGCCGCCAGCCCGAGCCGCTCGCTGGCGCGGCCCTGTGGATCGTCCCCAACCCGAGCGGCCTCAACGCCCACGAGACGATCGACACCCTCGCCGCCGCCTACCGCGAGCCCGCCGTCGAAGCCGGGATCGTCTGAGGTTCATCCGAGTGTTTCGTCCGTTCGGAGTGCCAGGACCCGATTCTCCCGGGCCGAAACACTCGGATTGGCCGAAACACTCGGATGGATCAGACTGGACGTTCGGCCTCGGCGCGGTGGGCGACGTACCAGTCGATCGTCGCCCGCAGGCCGTCCTCGAACGGCATCCGCGCCCGCCAGCCGAGCACCTGCTCGGCGCGGCTGGCGTCGACGCGACGGCGGGGTTGGCCGTCGGGCTTGGTCGGATCCCAGCGCAGCTCGCCGGTGAAGCCGACGAGGCGGGCGATCGTCTCGACCGTCTCGCGGATCGTGACCTCGCGGTCGGTGCCCAGATTCACCGGCTGGGGGATCGTGCCCGGCGCCACCCCGGCCTCGACGGCGAGGGCGATCGCCTCGGCGGCGTCGTCGACATAGAGGTACTCGCGGCTGGCCCGGCCGGTTCCCCACACCTCGACCTTGTCGTCGCCACGCTCTGTGGCGTCGACGCACTTCTTGATCAGCGCCGGGATCACGTGTGACACGTTGGGGTGGAACTTGTCGCCCGGCCCGAACAGGTTGGTCGGGATCAGGTACGTGAAGCGCTGCCCGTACTGGGCGGCGTTGACCTGGGCATGCACGAGGTGGGCCTTCTTGGCCAGCCCGTACGGGGCGTTGGTCTCCTCCGGGTAGCCGTCCCACAGGCTCTCCTCGCGGAACGGCACCGGCGTGAACTTCGGGTAGGAGCACACCGTGCCCACGAGCAGAGTCGCCTCGATGCCGGGTGTCGCGCGGGCGGCCTCGATCACGTAGGTGCCCATCAGCAGGTTGGACAAGTACAGCGGTGCCGGCTCGGCCTGGTTGTAGCCGATCCCGCCGACCCGTGCGGCGAGGTGGACGACGGTGGCCGGGCGGTGCTCGGCGAGCATGTCCTCGGCAGCGCCAGGGACAGTGAGGTCGTACTCGGCGCTGCGTGGCGCGACGACGTCGGCGCCCCGGGATCGCAGCTGGGCGACGACGTGGCGACCGAGGAACCCCGATCCACCGGTGACGAGGACGCGATGGCCGGCGCTGAGATCGGGCATGGGCGACCACGCTAGGGGGCGGCGGCGGGTCTCCGGCATCATGGTCGCCGTGCGCGTCGCCTACACCCTCGAGCAGTGCTGGCACGACGCACCCGGCGGCACCGCCGTCGCCGCCCTCGAGGTGGCCCGCCGGCTCGCCCCATGCCGCGACGTGACGCTCGTCGGCGTCGCTGGCCGCCATCGGGCGGCGCCAGCCCCGGCGTGGCGCTCGCCGATCCCGATCGCCCAGCTCGGGCTGCCCCGCCCGCTGCTGTACGAGTCGTGGCTGCGGGCGCGCCGCCCGCTCGTCGAGTCGGTGACGGGTCCCGTCGACGTCGCCCACGCCACCGGTTTCGTGCCCTGCGCCAGCCGCGCCCCGCTGGTCGTCACCGTCCACGACGTCGCGTGGGCCGGCGACCCGCGCCGCCACACCCGCCAGGGCGGGCGGGTGCTGCGGCGCAGCCTCGATGTGACTCGCGATCACGCCGCCCTCGTCGTCACCTCCAGCGAGGCGAGCCGGCGTGAGCTCGAAGCTCATGGCATCGACGCCACCCGTCTGCGCGTCGTGCCCCTCGGCGTCGATCACCGACTGGCCGACCCCAACGACGTCATTGCGGTGCGCCGTCGGTTCGGGCTGCCGTCGGCGTTCGTGCTGTTCGTCGGGACGCTCGAGCCGCGCAAGAACCTCCGCCGGCTGGCGATGGCGATGACCCGGGTGGCCGACCCGCTGCCGCTCGTCGTCGCCGGGCCGCGAGGGTGGGGCGATGGCACCGATGGCGTGGCCGGGGACGTGCAGTTCCTCGGGTTCGTGCCGCCGGGCGAGCTGCCGGCGCTGTACGCGGCGGCTGAGGTCTTCGCCTACCCGAGCGAGCAGGAGGGCTTCGGGCTCCCGGTGCTCGAGGCGATGGCCCAGGGCACGCCGGTGGTCACCGCCGCCGGCACCTCGACGGAGGAGGTCGCCGGCGGTGCGTCGGTGCTCGTCGACCCGTTCGATGTCGACTCCATCGCCGCCGGCATCGACGACGCCCGCGCCCGCACCGACGAACTCGCCGCGGCCGGTACGGCTCGTGCGGCGACGATGACCTGGGACGCCGCGGCCCGCTGCACGTACGACGTCTACCGCGAGGCCGCCGGTGGCTGACGGCCTGCGGGTCGGCGTCAACCTGCTGTGGTGCCTTCCCGGCGGCGTCGGCGGCTCCGAGGAGTACCTCGTGCGCCAGCTCACCGGCCTGCGCGACGTCGCCCCCGAGATCGACGCCACGCTGTTCGTGGTGCCCGGCTTCGCCGCCGCCCATCGCGAGTTGGCGGCGCGTCACCAGCTCGTCGTGTCCTCGCTCGACGCCCGCCGGCGCAGCCGCCGCGTGCTCGCCGAGGCGACGTGGTTGGCGAAGCGGCTGCACGGCGTCGATGTGGTCCACCACGGCGGGGGCACCGTGCCGCCGCGGTCGCCGGGACCGATCCTGCTGACGATCCACGACATCCAATACCGGACCTACCCCGGGTACCTCACGGCGGTGAAGCGCCAGTATCTGCGCCTCGCCGTGCCCCACGCGATCCACCGGGCCGATGTCGTTGCCGTGCCGTCGGCGTACGTCCGCTCGACGGTGGTCGACAGCTACCGCATCGTTCCCGAGCGCGTGGTCGTGGTGCCCCATGGCGTCGATCTGCCCGCTGCCGTGACGCCGGCCGACGAGCTGCGCGAGCGATACGGCATCGGTGACCGCCGCTATGTCGTCTACCCGGCGCTGACCCACCCGCACAAGAACCACCGCTTCCTGCTCGACCTGCTCGCCGGACCGTGGGACGACCCCGACCTCGCGCTGGTCCTGCTCGGCGGGCGGGGGCTCGCCGAGGACGAGGTGGCCGGCGAGATCACCGGGCTCGAGCTCGGCTCGCGGGTGATCCGACCGGGCCGGGTGCCCGCCGCTGACCGCGACGGCCTGCTCGCCGCCGCCGACGCCCTCGTGTTCCCGTCGCAGTACGAGGGGTTCGGGGCGCCGGTGATCGAGGCGATGGCGCTGGGCACACCGGTGATCTGCAGCGATCGGGCGGCGCTGCCGGAGGTCGCTGGAGGCGCCGCGCTGGTGCGACCGCTCGACCTGGACGCCTGGAAGGGCGCGCTCGACGAGGCCCGCGAGCACCGGGACGAGCTGGTCGCCGCCGGCCGCGCCCGAGCGGCGATGTACACGACCGCCGCGTCCGGCGCCGCCCTGGCCGCGGCGTACCGCCTGACTGCCACCGCCGCCCGATCGCGTCGGGTTGATGGCTGACCGTGACCCCCAACTTTCCGGTGTGGCGGACGGATTCCGTCCGCCACACCGGAAAGTTGGGAACGAGCCCCTCCGCATCGTCGTGCTGGGGCCGCACGTGGAGCCGGACACCGCGCCCACCGGGCGGGTGCTGACCCGCATCGTCACCGAGCTGGCGCGGCGGGGCCACGAGCTGCACGTGGTCGCCGCCCTGCCGTGGTACCGCCGCCACGCCATCGAGCCGGGCTGGTCGGGCCGGCTGATCCGCACCGAGCCGACGAGGTGGGGGAGCATCCGCCGGGTCCACCCGTTCCCGGGCCAGGACAAGGCCCGCCTGGCGCGGCGGGCGGCGGGTTTCGCCGGGTTCTCGCTGCTGGTCGCCTGGGCCGGCGTGGCGGCGGGCGGCCGGTTCCGCCGGGTCGACGCGGTCCTGGCGATGTCGCCGCCGCTCACCCTCGGCCTCACCGGTCGCCTCGTCGCCTGGTCGCACCGAGCGCCGCTCGTGTTCAACGTCCAGGACATCTTCCCCGACGCCGCGGTGGAGACCGGTGCGATCACCGACCGGCGGGTCATCGCCGTCGCCTCCTGGCTGGAGCGGCTGAGCTACCGACTTGCCGATGCGGTGACCGTGCTGTCGGACGACCTCCACGCCAACGTCGTCGCCAAGGTCCCGGCACGGCGCGGCGCCACGGTGCACACGATCCCCAACTTCGTCGACACCACGCGCATCGTCCCCGCCGACCGGATGACGCCCTACCGCCGCGAGCTCGGAATCGGCGCCGAGCCGGTGGTGCTCTACGCGGGCAACATCGGCTACTCGCAGTCGGTCGGGCTGCTGCTCGACGCCGCCCGCCAGCTGCCCCACGTGACGTTCCTCGTCAACGGGGAAGGCGTCAACCGCGACGCCCTCGTCGCCGCCGCCGACGGGCTGGCCAACGTGCGCTTCGCCGGGTACGTCGCGGAGGACCGCCTGCCGGAGCTGCTGGCGACGGGCGACGTGCACACCGTTCCGTTGCGGCGCGGCCTGGCTCGAGTGAGCGTGCCGTCGAAGACGTACTCCATCCTGGCCGCCGGGCGCCCGGTCGTCGCCGCCATCGATGCGGGCACCGAGATCCCCCGGCTGCTCGCCGCGTCGGGGGGCGGCGTCGCGGTCGAGCCCGACGATCCGGCGGCGTTCACCGCCGCCGTCAAACAGCTCGTGGATGACCCCGCCGGCGCCGCCGAGATGGGTCGTGGTGGCCGCGAGTGGGTCGTCGGCGCAGCATCGCCGGCGGCCGTGGCGGCGTCGTACGAGGAGCTCGTGCGGTCGCTGAGCCGGCGGCCGGCCCGTCGGTAGGCTCCGCCCGATGCACGCCGTGGTGCTCGTCGGCGGCTTCGGCACCCGACTGCGGCCGCTCACCAACACCATCCCCAAGTCGATGCTGCCGGTCGCCCACGTGCCCTTGATCGTTCGCCTCATCGGCCAGCTCGAGCGCGGCGGCGTCGACGAGGTGACGCTGGCCCTCGGCTTCCTGCCCGAGCCGTTCGTCGAGGCGTTCCCCGACGGCCGCTGTGGCGGCGTCCGGCTCGGCTACGCCATCGAGGCCGAGCCCCTCGACACCGCCGGCGCGATCCGGTTCGCCGCCGAACACGCCGGGATCGACGAGACCTTCGTCGTCGCCAACGGCGACGTCCTCACCGACCTCTCGATCGCCGACCTCGTCGCCACCCACCGCGCCGCCGCCGCCGAGGCGACGATCCACCTCATCGGCGTCTCCGACCCGTCGGCGTTCGGCGTCGTCGAGCGTGACGACAGCGGGAGGATCCTGCGCTTCGTCGAGAAGCCGCCGCCGGGCACCGCGCCGAGCAACCTGATCAACGCCGGTACCTACGTCCTCGAGCCGAGCGTGCTCGCCCGCATCCCGCTCGGCGGGCGCGCTTCGATCGAGCGCGAGACGTTCCCGGCCGTCGCCGCCGACGGCTGCTTCTTCTCGCTCGCAACCGACGACTACTGGATCGACGCCGGGCGCCCCGACCTCTACCGCCAGGCCAACCTCGACCTGATCAACGGCCGCCGGGCCGAGGTCTGCGTGGCGATCGCGCCCGCCGCCCAGGTCGCCGCCAGCGCGCGGGTCGCCGACAGCGTGGTCGGCGCAGCCACGGTCGACGACGGCGCGGTGGTCACCGGCTCGGTCGTGCTGCCCGGCGCGACGATCGGCGCCGGTGCCCTGGTTGAAGACTCGATCGTGGCCGGGGCCATCGGCACCGGGGCGGCGGTCGTTCGCACCGTGGTCGGTGCCGAGGCCAAGATTCCCGACGGTGAGCAGCTCCACGATGCCCGAGTCCCCGAGCCAGTCGAGTGACGCCGACGTCGCGGGGCGGCGTGAGGGTCGCACCGGCGGCGTGCTCGTCATCGGCGGCGCCGGCTTCGTCGGATCGCACCTCGTCGACCGGCTGATCGCCGAGGGGCGTCCGGTCGACGTCGTCGACGACCTCTCGACGGGCTCGCTGGGCAACCTCGCCGCGGCCCGAGCGGAGGCGGCCCGGCTCGAGGTCGGGGAGCTGCACATCCACACCCTCGACGCGTGCAGCGAGGACCTCGCCACGCTGATCGCGATGCATCGCCCGAGCGAGGTCTTCCACCTCGCCCTCGTGACTCGCCACGACATGCCGGCGATCGAGCTCGGCCGCTCGTTCACGTCGATGCTCGGGGTGCTCGACGCGGCTCGCCGCTCGGGCGTCACGAAGGTCGTGGTCGCCCTGCCAGCCACGGCTGTCTACGGCCATCCGACCGGGCGCGAGCTGCCGGTCAAGGAGGGTGCGCTGGCGCCCCGCGGCGTGCGCGGCGTCGTCGCCAAGGCGATCGTCGACCTGCTCACCGCGTACCGCGAGGACTGGGGCATCGAGTTCACCGCGCTCGCGCTGGCCTCCGTGTATGGACCGCGGCAGCGCCCCGATGGCGGGGTGGTCGCCGCGCTCGTCGGCGCTCGGCGCAAGGGCGAGCCGGCGCGGCTGTCAGGGGACGGTCGCCAGAGCCGCGACTTCGTCTACGTCGACGACGTCGTCGACGCGCTGGTGCGCGCCGGCCAGCGGGGGAGCGGGCTCGTCGTCAACGTCGGCACGGGCGTGCAGACGACGCTGCGCGACCTGTGGCGAATGATCGCCCCCGACGGCCCGGTGCCGGTGAACTCGCCAGCGCGCCCGGACGAGGTGCTGCGCTTCGCTGTGTCGCCGGTGCGGGCCCGGATCCACCTCGGCTGGTCGCCGTGGACGACGCTCGCCGAGGGGCTCGACGTGGTCCGCTGATCATTCTGCCGCCGCCAGCACGGCTCGGGCCAGGTCCGCCGCCCGCTCCGGCGTCGACATCACCGAGGGGTGGACGACCGCCCGCATCCCCACCGCCTCGACGTCGGCGGCGAGCGCGGCGTCGACCGGGTCGATGACCAGCGCGGCGATGATCGGCGCGTACAGGCGGGCGACCCCGACGACCGACGCCTCGTGGCCGAGCTCGGCGAGCATGTGGTCGGCGGGTCCCTTCAGCGCGGCGCCGCCGACGATCGGTGAGATCGCGACCGTGCGCGCTCGTTGCACCTGCAACAGATCCTCGATCCCCGGCAGGGCGCGCAGCGGGCCGATCGACAGGATCGGATTGGACGGCGCCACGACGATGACCGCGGCCTCCTCCAGCGCCCCGACGACCTCCCTTGTCGGGGTCGCCCCCTCGCCGGCGAAGCGCACGGCGCGGATCGGGACACCGTGGCGCAGGCGGACGAAGTAGTCCTGGAAGGAGACCACCTCGCCCGACGCCAGCTCGACCATCGTCGCCTGGGTGCCATCGGTCATCGGCAGTAGCCGCAGCCCAAGGCCCCACGCCCGGCGAATCTCGTCGGCCACCACCGTCGGCGAGGCGCCCTCGGCCCGCCGGGCGGTGCGGTAGAGGTGCGTCGCGAGGTCGCCGTCGCCGAGGTTGAACCACGTCGTCGCCGCGGTCGAGCCGGCCGGGCGCACGGCCTCGTAGCGGGCCAACGCGGCCATCGCCTGCCACGTCTCGCCGGCCAGTCCCCAGCCTCGCTCCGGGTCGATCGCTCCCGCCAGCGTGTAGGTGATCGTGTCCATGTCCGGCGAGATCGACAACCCGTGGAGGACCGTGTCGTCGCCGGTGTTGACGATCGCTGCGACGTCGGCCGGGTCGACGACCGTGAGCAGCCCGCGCAGGAACCGTGCTGCGCCGACCCCACCGGAGAGCACGGCGATCGTCATGGGCGAAGCCGTTCGTAGACGTCGACGAGGGCGTCGGCGGTGGCCGACCACGAGAACCGGGCCAGGTTGGCGCGGCCGGCGGCGAGCAGCGCGGCGCGTCGCTCGTCGTCGACGAGCACCCGGGTGAGGGCGGCGGCCAGCGCATCGGTGTCCCCGAGCGGCACCAGCTCGGCACCGTCGCCGGCGACCTCGGGGATCGATCCGGCCCGGGTCGCCACGATCGGCAGCTCGATCGACTGCGCCTCCAGCAGCGGGAAGCCGAACCCCTCGTCGAGCGATGGGTAGGCGAGGGCGCGGGCGTGGTGCAGGAGCCAGGCCTTGGTGGTGGCGTCGACTGGGCCGAGCCGCACGATCCTCGACCGTGCCTCCGGCGCCAACGCCTCGACGGCGGCGTCGACGGCGGCCGAGTCGTCGCCGGGCGCGCCGGCGACGACGAGCTGGGCGCCCTCGGTGGCCACCGCGGCGAAGGCGCGCACGAGCGCCGGCAGGTTCTTGCGACGCTCGATCGTCCCGAGGGCGAGGACGAACGGGCGGCCGTTGACGCCGACGGGCGACTCGGCCGGCGGCGCGTCGACGGCGAGCGGCCCGAGGTGGACGACCTCGACGCGGTCGGTCGCAAGCAGATCCCTGACCCGGTCGGCGGTCGCCTGGCTCGAGGCATGGACCGTGGCCCCGGCGCGCACCCGGCGGCGCAGCACCTCGCCGGCCCGGCGCACTGGCGGCGACGCCTCGCTCGGGTGGTCGAGGAACCAGCAGTCGTACACTGAGACGAGCGCCGGCAGCCGGCTCGGCGGCACCACGTAGTTGGTGCCGTGGACGACCTCGGCGTCGCCGAGCCAGCGGTCGACGCGGGGATGGTCGGCGCGCGACCAGAGCCGATGGGCGAGCGCCGCCGGCAGCGGCAACCGGCGAGTCGGCGGTGCCGGCCGGCTGCGGAAGCTGAGCACGTACGGGCGCACCGCCACGCCGCGGTGGTCGTTCAGCGCGGCGGCCAGCTCGGCGACGGCGGCGCCGATGCCGGTGCGGTGGCCGTTGAGCGGGCCCACGTCGAGGGCGATGCGAACCGGGTCCATGTTGCAGCGCCTGCGAGCCAACCTCACGACATGGTGAGGTGGGTGAGCGCCGCTGCGGAGCGGCGGCGGCGAGTTCGGAGGTGAGGTGAGTAGCTTGTCTGCGGGCCGAACCCGAGTGTGAGGTGGGTGAGCGCCGCTGCGGAGCGGCGGCGGCGAGTTCGGAGGTGAGGTGAGCAGCTTGTCTGCGAGTCGAACCCGAGTGTGAGGTGGGTGAGCGCCGCTGCGGAGCGGCGGCGGCGAGTTCGGAGGTGAGGTGAGCAGCTTGTCTGCGAGTCGAACTCGAGCATCAGGCGGGGGAGGCACCGTTGACGAGACCGAGGCCTTCGGTGCGGTACCCGAGCAGCACGAGCATCGTGTCGGACGCGAACTGCCTGACCGACGGATCGAGCGACAGGAACCAGTTCTCCTGGGCGCGGTAGATCGGACGGGTGTACCAGCCGAAGATGCCGGCCCGACGCTGATCGGTGGTGCGGTTGAAGCCGGTGCGGTGCCACAGCCGGCTCTCGAACACGACCAGCGTGCCGGCGGGCGCCTCCATCGGGATCGCCGCCACGTCGTCGTCGGGCGTTGGGGGCCGGTGCAGCAGGTGGCTCCCAGGCACGAAGCAGGTGGCGCCGTTGTCAGCGGTGAACTCGTCGATGCACCAGGCCGCGTTGGCGCCCTGTGGCTCCGCCGGCCAGGGCGTCGGGACGAAGATCTGATCGGCGTGGAGCACCATCTCGCCGCCACCCGGGCCGGTGATGTTGGCCGAGAGGTTGCCGAGCAGCATCGGCCAGTCGAGCACCGAGCGGAGCAGTCGCAGCGCCAGCGGGTGCTCGGCGAGGTCCTCGAAGACGGGCGAGCGGCTGAGCACGTTCCACACCCGTTGGTTGCTGTCGTCGTGGGCGTAGTCCAGTGCGAACTTCTGCTCCCGGCGGCGCGTCCGGTCGTGGTCGGCGGCAGCGTAGAGATCGTGCCGGACGGCCTCCAGCGTCGACCCGGTGAGTACGGCGGTGACCGCGCAGATCCCGTGCTCGCGAAGGTCGCGCTCGGCGCGGCCGAGGTCGTCGGTCGGTGCTGGCAGGTGGCTCGTGCGCTCCATGATGCCGTGCCAGCGGGTCAGCCGGCGAACAGCAAGCCGAGTCGGCCGGGGCTTCGTAGACTCCCGGCCGCATGCCACGAGCCTTCATCACCGGGATCACGGGTCAGGACGGTCAGCATCTGGCCGAGTTCTTGAACAGCAAGGGCTACGACGTGTTCGGGATGGTGAAGGGGCAGAGCAACCCGAAGGCCGCGGCGTTGGTCGAGGAGATGCCGTTCGTCGAGCTGGTGCCGGGCGACCTCGCCGACCTGCCGTCGCTGGTGGCGGCCTTGGAGATGTCCCAGCCGGACGAGGTCTACAACCTCGGGGCGATCAGCTTCGTGGCGCTGTCGTTCTCCCAGGCCGAGCTGACGGCGAACACCACCGGGTTGGGGGTGCTGCGGATGCTCGAGGCGGTGCGGATGATCGGCGGCACGCACGACAACCCGATCCGCTTCTACCAGGCGTCGAGCTCGGAGATGTTCGGCAAGGTGCGGGAGACGCCGCAGAACGAGCTGACCCCGTTCCATCCCCGCTCGCCGTATGGGGCGGCGAAGGTGTTCGGTCACGACATCACCGTCAACTACCGCGAGTCCTACGGCCTGTTCGCCTGCTCGGGGATCCTGTTCAACCACGAGGGACCGCGGCGGGGCATCGAGTTCGTCACCCGCAAGGTCACCAACGCGGCGGCGCGAATCCGGCTCGGGTTGCAGCACGAGCTGGTCATGGGGACCTTGGACACCAAGCGTGACTGGGGCTACGCCGGGGACTACGTGCGGGCGATGTGGGCGATGCTGCAGCAGGACGAGCCGGACGACTACGTCGTCGCCACCGGTGAGACGCACACCGTGGAGGAGCTCGTGCAGCGGGCGTTCGCCGAGGCCGGCATCGAGGACTGGCGGTCCAAGGTCCGCCAGGATCCGAAGTTCTACCGACCGTCCGAGGTCGACCTGCTCATCGGTGACGCCACCAAGGCGCGCACCAAGCTGGGCTGGACCCCTGAGGTCGACTTTCCTACCCTCGTCAAGATGATGGTCAGCCACGACCTCACCCTCGAAGCCCGCCGCGCCGGGCTCGAACCGCCTCGCTGACGAGCCTGACCCCGTTCTGTCCTTGTGGATCCGCCCTCAACAGTGGATCGGGCCGGAATCGAAGGACAGTTCGTCAGGTCTCGAGGGGCATGTCGGCGATCGCCTCCATCACCGACCCGGCGTCAGGCTCGATGCCGGCGGCGAGGCGCTGGCGCAGCACCAGGCCGAACGTCGCCATCGACGCCACCGACGACACCAGCAGGCCGATCTCGACCCGTTCGAACAGGTCGTCGCTTGACAGCCAGGTGGCGAGCAGGAACGTGACCACGCCGATGGCCCATCCCATCGCCACGTAGGCGTGGCCTCTGAGGGCGATCACCGCCTGGGCGAGGGAGAGCGCCACCATGTAGCACGCGCTGCCGAGGGCGAGCATGGCGAGCGTCCTGCCGGTGAGGTCGGCGCCGTACACGACGTCGATGGCGAACGGCCCGAGCACCAGCGCGCCCACCGTCCCGATCACGCCGACGGCGAGCACCACCACCAGCAGCCGCCGCAGCCCCGAGCGGAACTCGGCGAACTCTCCCCGCGCCGCCAGCCGGCTGAGGCGGGGGAGCAGCGCTGCTTGCACGGCCTGGAACAGGAACAACGGGATGCGCGCCATCAGCACGCCGTAGGCGAACTCGGTGACCTGCGTCTTCTGGTCTGGCTCGGCGAGGATCGTCGTGGCGATCGGCCCAGCGTTGAGAAGCGCTGCGGCGAACACCGAACCGAGCAGGAGCCATCCCAGGTTCGGCGCGACCTCGTTCCACGGCGCGTCCGGTCCCTCCTCGGTGCGCAGCGCGCCGCGTCGCCAGATGAAGCCGAGCCCGACCAGCGGGGCGAGGGCGACGGAGAAGGCGTAGATGCCGACGGTCTTGATGCCGACGACGGCGAGGGCGACGCACAGGACGATCCGCACCACCCCGTCGGCACCCATCACGATCGCGTAGTCGTGGAAGCGGCCCATGCCCGAGCAGATGCCGCGGGCGATGATCGCCGGCGCGTAGGCGACGAACGCGGCGATCAGCGCGACGAGCATCACCCAGTCGCCGTCGAAGTAGTTGGCCGTGATGATCGGGCTCACGGCGAGGATGACCAGTACGACGGCGACGACGAGCAACCCGCTCAACCGGGCCACCTTGTTGACAACCGGCCGCCCGCCCTGATCGATCGCCCGGCGGTGGGACAGGGCGCGGCCGATCTCCTGCTCGAGGGGGAGGAAGAACCCGGGGGCGAGGGCGAACGTGGCGAACCACAGCGACGAGATCGGGTTGAAGGCGTCGGCGCCCCCGACCGCCCACGTCCCGATCTTGAAGAAGGCGTAGGTCGCGAAGCCGCCGATGAGCAGGGCGAGACCGACCGGTAACGTGCCCTCGGGGAGCGGCGTGCGGGTGGTCACCGGTGAAGACACGACGCCCGGACGATACCGGTCGCAACCGCGGACCACGGGGCACGGCGGGTGAGCGCCGCTGCGCAGCGGCGGTGGCGAACTCGGAGGTGGGGCGAGCAGCTTGCCTGCGAGCCGAACCCGAGTGACGCGTTGCCCGCGAGGCCGGGGTGGGTGAGCGCCGCTGCGTAGCGGCGGTGGCGAACTCGGAGGTGGGGCGAGCAGCTTGCCTGCGAGCCGAGCCCGAGTGACGCGTGACGGGGACCGTCCGACGTGCGCCGATAACCTCGCGCCACCGTGGAGACCGATGCCCCGATCGCGCCTCCTGTCGTCGCGGTCGTCGTCGTCCACCTTCCGGGGCCGTGGTTCGCCGAGACGTTGGAGTCGCTCGCCGATCAGGACTACCCGAACCTCACCACGTTGTTCCTGCTGGCCGGGGATCCCGTCGACGCCGACGGGAACGACCTCGCCGCCCTGATCACGAGCCATCTCCCGGACGCCTTCGTCCGCCCGCTCGTCGCCAACCCCGGCTTCGGCGTCGCCGTCAACGAGGTGCTGTCGCTCGTCGAAGGCGACAACGGCTTCTTCTGCATCTGCCACGACGACGTCGCCCTCGACCACGACGCTGTGCGCACCCTCGTCGAGGAGCTGTACCGGTCGAACGCCGGTCTGGTTGGCCCGAAGCTGGTGTCCTGGGACGACCCGGGCGTGCTCCAGCACGTCGGCCTCGGACTCGACCGCTTCGGCGAGATCGACCCGATCACCGAGCCGGGCGAATACGACCAGGAGCAACACGACGCTGTGGGTGACGTGTTCGTGCTCCCGTCGGCGTGCGTGCTCGTCCGGGCTGACCTGTTCCGGGCCCTCGGCGGGTTCGACCCCGCCATGTCCTTCTACGGCGACGACGTCGACCTGTGCTGGCGGGCCCACCTCAGCGGGGCGAGGGTGGTCGTCGCCCCGCAGGCCCGGGCTCGTCACCGCGAGGAGCTCCCGGTGCGCCGGCCCGACCTGCACCACGACATGCTCCGTGCCCGCCACCGGATGCGCGTCTGTGGCCACGCTGACGAGCACAGGCCGCCTCCCGGTCCGCTCGCTGGAGCTGGTCGTGTTGACCGTGACCGAGTTGTTCGTCGGCCTGTTCACCGGCCGTCCCGGTGAAGCGTGGGCGTCGCTGCGGGCGTTGGTCGGGCTGGTGCCGCGGACCCCGTCGACGCTGGCCCGCCGGCGCGCCGTCGCCAGGGTGCGGCGGGTAGACGATCACGACATCCTGCGCCTGCAGAACCGTGGCAGCGCCCGACTCACCCGCTACCGCCGCGCTCGCGACACCGAGACCTACGTCGGCGAGTCGGCCACTGTGCGGCGCTGGCGGGAGAGCCCGCTCAGCACGACGATCGCGTGGGCGGTGGTCCTGCTGTTCATCGTCCTCGCCAGCCGCTCGATGATCAACCGCAAGGTCCCGACGGTCGGCGAGTTCCTGCCCCAGCCGGCGAGCCCCCGCCAGTGGTGGTCGGACTTCACGTCGGCATGGAACCCGGGTGGCCTCGGCGCCACCGTCGCCAACCCCACCGGTTGGGGCGTGCTCTCCATCGCCAGCGTGTTGTGGCTGTGGCACCAGGGTCTCGGGCTCACGGTGCTCGTCGTCGGCCTCGTGATCGTCGGCGTCTGGGGGGCGTGGCGTCTCGGCACGGTCTTCCCCGCCAACCGGGCGCGCATCACCGCCCTCGTCGTGTACGCGGCGGTGCCGTTGGTGCCTGGCGTGATGTCGACGGGCCGACTCACGGCGCTGGTCGGCTACGCCGCGGTGCCCTGGTTCGTGCAGTTGCTGCGGATGGCGGTCGGGATCGGCACCGCCGACCCTCGTGCTGCGGCGGCCGACCTCGTCGACGGCGTGATCCAGCTGCGCCCACGCGAGCGGGTCCGGCGCACGGCGATGCTCGCGATCGCTGCCGCCCTCGCGATAGCTGTGGCGCCCGCCGTGCTGCCGATCCTCGTCCTCGTGACCATCGTGCTGGCGCTCACCAGCCTGGCTGCCGGCGCCGGCCTGCGGACGACCGGGTGGATGGCCGGGCTCGGGCTCGCCGGGTGCGCGGCGGCGTGGATCCTCAACCTGCCGTGGTCGACGACGTGGTCGTGGGACGACCTGGTCGCCCCGTCGCTGGCCGGTGCGCCTGGCCGCGGGCTCGCCGACGTCGCCTCGATGGCGATCGGCCGCGGCCGCTTCGAGCTGCTGTCGTTGGCGCTGTATGTGCCGGTGCTGATCGCCCTCCTCGTCGGGCGGGCCTGGCGCCTGACGTGGGCGGCCCGCGCCGCCGGGTTGGTCGTCGTGTTCCTCCTGCTGGCGGTGCTCCAGGACCGCGATTCCCTGCCGGTCCGCGTTCCCGACGTCGGGCTGCTGCTCGTGCCGGTCGGCCTCGGCATGGCGATCTCGGCGGCGTCGGCGCTGGCCGCCTTCGGCGAGGACGTCGCCGAGCGCACGTTCGGGTGGCGCCAGCCGTTCGGGTTGCTCGGCGTCGGCGCCGTCGTCCTCGGCGTCGCCCCTGCCCTGTTCACCCTCAGCGACGGCGCCTGGTACGCCCCGCGGGCGAGCGTGAGCGAAGCGATCGAGGCGCCGCTGCCGACGGCCTCGTCGGTCGGCGACTACCGCGTGCTGTACGTCGGCGACCCGCGGCTGATCCCGTTCCCGTCCGCCGACCTCGGCGACGGCGTGGCGATGGCGGTGGTCGACGACGACCGATCCGACCTGCGTGACCGCTGGGCGGTCGCCGACCAATCCGCCGTCGACTCGCTGCGCGACGCCGTGCGCCAGATCGCCGACGGCGCGACGCGGCGCGGCGGTCGACTGCTCGCACCGTTCGGCATCCGCTTCGTGGTGGTCCCGCTGATCGACGGCGCAGCATCGACGACCGCCAACCGGCTGCCCGTGCCGGCCGGCCTCGTCGAGGCATTGCAGTCCCAACTCGACCTCGTCCGCCCGCCGGCCCCACCGAGCTACGTGCGCTTCGACAACGAGAGTGCGATGCCCGTCGTGGCCCAGCTCGCCGGGCCGCTGGCCGACGCGTCGAAGGCGACGTCGGTCGAGACGCTGGCCGGCGTCGACACGTCCACGGCCACGGCGGCGTTCCCCCAGGTCGACCAGTCGCGCAGTGCGACGGGCGACGCCACCGCGGGCGTCGTCAACATGGCCACCCCGCACGAGCCGCAGTGGGAGCTCTCGGTCGGCGGCGCCGCGGTGGCCTCGCGCCCGTCGTTCGGCGTCGCCACCGCCTACGACGTGGCTGCGGCAGGACCCGCCGAGCTGCGCTACGCCCAGCCGGCGTCGAGGACGCTGTGGCTCGTCGTGCTGGCGCTGCTGTGGGTGGCCGTGCTGGTGGCGGCCAGCCGGGCGACGATCCCGGCCCGGCTGCGCACCCGCCGGGCCGGTGAGGCGGCGTTGATCGACCTCGACGCCGAAGCCGGCGCGGCGATGCCCGTGGCCGAACGGACGGGCTTCGGCGGCTGGGTCGACGACCTGTTCCCCGACGACGTGGAGCCCGATCCGACGTCGGGGCCGGCGCGGTCCGCCGACGCGCCGGTCGGCCCGCCAGAGGAGCCGTCGTGATCACGCGGCGGATCCCGATGCTGGCGGTCACGGTCGCCGCTGCCGCGGCGATCGCCCTCGCCGCTCACGAGACGCCGGCAGCCACCGCCCCGACGTTCGCCGCCGTCCCCGACCCGTGGATGCCGGCGGTGCCGACCGCGAGCGCAGTGACCAGCACGTGGTTCTGCCCCGGCGTGCCGGCGTCGGGCGCGCCCGGGACCGCGGGCGACGTCGTCGTCGCCAATGCCGGCACCGCGGCGATGACCGGGCGGATCACGTTCATGGCCGGGGAGGGCCAATCGGTGCAGGTGCCGCTGTCCGTCGCCCCCAACTCGCACGCCGTCGTCAGTGCGGCGGCGTCGCTCCAGGCGCCCTACGTGAGCGCGGTGGTCGAGATCGACGGCGGCGGCGGCCTCGTCGAGCAGCGGGCGACGCAAGACGCCGGCTCGTCGGTCTCGCCGTGCACCACCGACACGTCGGCGCACTGGTATCTCGCCGAGGGCTTCACCGCCGAGGAGTCCAACGAGCAGCTCGTGCTGTCCAACCCGTTCGACCAGTCCGTGATCGTCGACATCGGCTTCGCCACCGACGAGGGCTCGAGGCAGCCGCCCGAGCTGCAGGGCTACCCGATCCCCCCTCGCTCCGTGCAGGTCATCGACCTCGACTCGATCGCCGCACGTGACGAGGCCGAGGTCGCCGTCAGCGTGGTGGCGACGAAGGGCACGCTCGTGGTCGGTCGGGCCCAGTTGTACAAGGGCGCGGGGCGACTCGGGTACAGCATGACGTTGGCCTCGCCGGCGCTGCGGTCGCAGTGGTGGTTCGCCAACGGCAGCAAGGGCGCCGGGATCTCCGAGCGGTTCAGCATCTACAACCCGAGCGACGCCGACGTCCAGGTCCAGCCGTTGTACCTCGGCATCCCCGCGGGGCAGGTGTCGGTGGACCCGATCGACGTGCCGGCCGGCGAGGTCGTGACGTTCACGTCGGACAGCGTCGCCGGCCTTCCTGACGGGCGTCACGCCGTGGTGTTCGACACTGTCGACTTCTCGCAGGCGCTGGTGGTCGAGCGGGCGATCACCCGGACCATCGACGACGTGCCGACCACGTCGGTGCTGCTGGGCGCGGTGTCTCGCCCGGACGGCGCGGTGCCGACGACGTGGACGCTCGCCATCGGGCCGGGCGAGCCGACCGAGGACGCGCTGGTCGTCTACAACAGCACGAACCAGGCAGCCACCGTCACCGTGCAAGCGGTCACGGCGTCGGGTCTGCTGAACGTGCCCGGGCTCGAGGCGGTGCCGCTGCCGCCGGCCGGGTTGGTGGCGGTGCCGCTCTCGGACCCCGCGGCGATCGACGCCCAACTGGTGGTGCGCTCGACGACGCCGGTGTTCGTGGAGCGCTCGCTGCCGCGGGAGCCGGGCGCGAAGGGCCGCACCACGACGTGGGCCGTTCCCGTGCCGTGATCACAGGTCGCCGGTGGACCGCCTGCTGATCGCCGCCGCCATCGTGGTGGTCGCGGTGGCGGTGGCCGTCGTCGTGCGCAGGCGCCGCCCGGACGCGCCGACGCAGCCGACGGGTGCGGTGCCGGCCCAGCTCGACCGTCACGACTTCGTCCGGCCCGACGCCGATTGGCTGGTCGTCGTGTTCACCTCGGCGACGTGCGACTCGTGCGCCGACGTCGTGGCCAAGGCGGTCGTGATGGCGAGCGACGACGTCGCCGTCAGTGACGTCGAGTGGCAGGCTCACAAGGACCTGCACGAGCGCTACGCGATCGACGCCGTGCCGCTGCTCGTGATCGCCGACCGCGCCGGTGTGGTGCGGCGCAGCTTCACCGGTCCGGTGACGGCCACCGATCTGTGGGCGGCGGTGGCCGCCGTGCGCGACGAACCACTGGCGTAACGTCGCGCTGCATGCCTGCACGCGAGCTGACGACCGTGGTCGAGGGAATGACGTTCACGGAGTGCCCGCGGTGGCACGACGGGCGGCTGTTCTTCTCCGACTTCTACACCCACCGGGTGATGTCGGTCGTGCCTGGGCGCGATGCGGAGGCGGTGGCGTCGGTCCCGCAGCAGCCGTCCGGGCTGGGATGGCTCCCCGACGGCCGGATGCTCGTGGTGTCGATGCGCGACCGCAGGGTACTGCGCCACGAGCGATCCGGCGAGTTGGTCGAGCACGCCGACCTCTCACCCATCGCCACCGGGCACGTGAACGACATGGTCGTCGCCCCCTCCGGGATCGCCTACGCCGGCAACTTCGGCTTCGACCTGATGGCCGGCGAGCCGTTCCAGCCCGCCCCGCTGGCCCGCATCGACCCCGACGGCTCGGTCTCGGTTGCCAGCGAGCCGCTGATGTTCCCGAACGGCTCAGCGATCACGCCCGACGGTCGCACGCTCGTGATCGCCGAGTCGATCGGCAACCGGCTGAGCGCGTTCGACATCGCCGACGACGGCACCCTCGGGCCGCGCCGCGACTGGGCTGCGCTCGGCCCGCCACCGACCACCACGGACGTCGCCGCCGGCCTCGCCGAGGTCGCGTTCGCGCCGGACGGGATGTGCCTCGACGCCGACGGCGCGGCGTGGGTCGCCGACTCCCGCGGTGACCGAGTCATCCGCCTCGCCGAGGGCGGCAAGATCCTCGACGAGATCCCCACCGGGGAAGGCTGCTACGCCTGCATGCTCGGCGGCGACGACGGCACCACGCTGTTCATGTGCGTCGCCCCCGACTTCCTCGAGCACAACCGGGCCGCCGCCCGCGAGGCCCGCATCGTTGCCACGACGGTGGACGTCCCCCACGCCGGCATCCCGTAACAGCGCCCGCCGAACTGTGAGGCATGGATGCGGATACAGCGTCGTCCGGCATGTCGAGGACCGTACGCAGGGGGTGTCACATCGATCACCCGAGCGCGACTATGAGTTCTGGCGGCGGAGATCCGCAGCTGCAACTCACCGTTCGGCAGGACGCCGGGCCGCGCTCAGGTCTCGCGGGGGAGGCCGGTGGCGGCCTGGTCGGACTCGGGGTCGAGGACGTTGCCGTGGAAGACGCTGGCGTCGCCGGACTCGGTGAGGCCCTGCTGGATCAAGCTGGCGACATCGCGGCCGTCGATCGTCTCCTCCTCGAGCAGTCTCTCGGCGATCAGCTCGAGGCCGCGACGGTGCTTCTGGATCAGCTCGGTGGCCCGTCGCTCCTGCTCGGTGAGGATGCGCGCGACCTCCTCGTCGAGCAGCTTGGCGGTGTCGTCGCTGTACTCACGCCCGCTCGTCATCAGGTCCTCGCCGAGGAACACCTGCTGCTGGCTGCTCCACGCCATCGGCCCGACCCGGTCGCTCATGCCCCACTCGCGGACCATCCGCCGGGCGATCGCCGTGGCCTGCTCCAGATCGTTGGCGGCGCCGCTGTTGACGTGATCGAACACGACCTTCTCCGCCACCCGGCCGCCCATCGCCTTGCAGATCGTGTCCTCGAAGAACTCCTTGGAGTACGTGTGGCGCTCCTGCGGCAGCGACCACGTGACACCGAGGGCCATGCCCCGGGGCAGGATCGTGACCTTGTGCAATGGGTCGCCGTGCGTCAGCACGGTAGCCAGCAGGGCGTGCCCGCCCTCGTGGAAGGCGGTCGCCCGCTTCTCCTCGGCGGTCATCACCAGGCTCTCGCGGCGGGCGCCGAGCACGACGCGGTCGCGGGCGTTCTCGAAGTCGATCCGCTCGATCTGCTTCGACCCGCGGCGCACCGCCACCAGCGCGGCCTCGTTGACGAGGTTGGCGAGGTCGGCGCCGGACATCCCGGGCGTGGCCTTGGCCATGATGTCAAGGTCGACGTCGGGGCCCATTCGCTTGTCGCGGGCATGGACGTCAAGGATCGCCCGCCGCTCCTCGAACTCGGGCAGCGGCACGACGATCTGGCGGTCGAAGCGGCCCGGGCGAAGCAGCGCGGGGTCGAGGATGTCGGGCCGGTTGGTGGCGGCGAGGATCACGATGCCCTCGGCCGTCTCGAAGCCGTCCATCTCGGACAGCATCTGGTTGAGCGTCTGCTCGCGCTCGTCGTGGCCGCCGCCGAGGCCGGCACCGCGCTTGCGGCCGATCGAGTCGATCTCGTCGATGAAGATGATCGCCCGGCCCATCCGGCGGGCCTGCTGGAACAGGTCGCGCACCCGGCTGGCGCCGACGCCGACGAACATCTCCATGAAGTCCGAGCCGGTCACCGACAGGAACCCGACACCGGCCTCACCGGCCACGGCGCGGGCGAACAGCGTCTTGCCGGTGCCCGGGGGCCCAACCAGGAGCATCCCCTTGGGCACGCGGGCGCCGATCTCGCGGAACCGCTCGGGCATCCGCAGGAAGTCGACGACCTCGGTGATCTCCTGCTTGACGCCCTCGTAGCCGGCGATGTCGGCGAACGTCGTCGACGGCTTGTCTTGGGTGTAGGCCTTCGCCCGGCTCCGCCCGATCGACATCACGTTGCCCATCTGGCCGGCCGCCCGGCGCTGCATCCAGACGAAGAAGCCGATGATCAGCAGCACCGGCAGCAGCAAGCCGGCGATGCTCAGGATCCAGTTGTTGCCCGGCGTCTTGAACTCCAGGTCGACGTTCTTCTCGCGGATCGTCGCCTCGTCGGCGGCGGACAGGCTGCGCTCGCCACCGCCAGTGGTCGTGAAGGTGCTGCCGTCCTTGAGCTTGCCGCTGATCGTGTTGGAGGAGTTGTTGACGGTGATCGAGGTGACGTCGCCGGCGCGCACCTGGTTCATGAAGGTCGTGTAGCTGATCTTCTCGCCCGAGCTGTTGGGCCACAGGCTGGGCAGCACGAGGGCGAGGGCGACCACGGCCAACAGCACCCACATCGTCCACCGCGGCCAGCTCCCCGGCCGGCGCAGCCCGTCGCCGCCGCCCGGCGTGGGACGCTGGTCCCCCGGCGGCCGCTGCTGGCCACGGCCGCGGCCCGGAGGGGGCGGGGGAGGCGGCGGAGGCAGGTTGCTCATTCTCCCATGCTAGGGGTCCACACGTTCGAACGTCGTGCCGCTATCGCACCAGCTCACGCAACGCTTACCTTCGGGTTTTCGGCTCGCAGCAAGCTGCTCGCCTGCACCTGCCGAGCTCGCCGCCGCCGCTTCGCAGCGGCGCTCGCCCATCTTGCTGTTGGCTCGGGTTTCGGCTCGCAGCAAGCTGCTCGCCTGCACCTGCCGAGCTCGCCGCCGCCGCTTCGCAGCGGCGCTCGCCCATCTTGCTGTTGGCTCGGGTTTCGGCTCGCAGCAAGCTGCTCGCCTGCACCTGCCGAGCTCGCCGCCGCCGCTTCGCAGCGGCGCTCGCCCATCTTGCTGTTGGCTCGGGTTTCGGCTCGCAGCAAGCTGCTCGCCTGCACCTGCCGAGCTCGCCGCCGCCGCTTCGCAGCGGCGCTCGCCCATCTTGCTGTTGGCTCGGGTTTCGGCTCGCAGCAAGCTGCTCGCCTGCACCTGCCGAGCTCGCCGCCGCCGCTTCGCAGCGGCGCTCGCCCATCTTGCTGTTGGCTCGGGTTTCGGCTCGCAGCAAGCTGCTCGCCTGCAGCTGCCGAGCTCGCCGCCGCCGCTTCGCAGCGGCGCTCGCCCATCTTGCTGTTGGCTCGGGTTTCGGCTCGCAGCAAGCTGCTCGCCTGCAGCTGCCGAGCTCGCCGCCGCCGCTTCGCAGCGGCGCTCGCCCATCTTGCTGTTGGCTCGGGTTTCGGCTCGCAGCAAGCTGCTCGCCTGCAGCTGCCGAGCTCGCCGCCGCCGCTTCGCAGCGGCGCTCGCCCATCTTGCTGTTGGCTCGGGTTTCGGCTCGCAGCAAGCTGCTCGCCTGCAGCTGCCGAGCTCGCCGCCGCCGCTTCGCAGCGGCGCTCGCCCCGGCGCCGCAGATCCCACGTTCGGCGGGTTCGGTCGCCTACCGTGACCCCGTGCCTGGGCCCCTTCGCCACTGCTCGCGGACGGCGTGCGCCGAGCCGGCGACCGTGACACTGACCTACGCGTACGGCCGCGCCCAGGTCTGGCTCGACGCCCTCTCCATCGCGCGCGACCCTCACGGCTACGACCTCTGCGCCGGCCACGCCGCCCGCCTCTCGGTGCCCCTCGGGTGGCACGTGCTCGACCGCCGCCAGCACGCGGCGGTCGCCCTGCTCGCCGGCTGAATCCTCGGGCTCGCCTCGCAGGCAAGCTGCTCGCTCGCCTCCGAGCTCGCCGCCGCCGCTGCGCAGCGGCGCTCGCCCACCTCACGCTGGCAACAGATGACGCATCGGTAGGGTGGCCGGCCGTGCGGGTCGACGTCACTCGGACCGGGGGGATCAGGCAGGCGGGCCGTCCGATCGACGTGCGCGTCGCTGTCGTCACCTGGTTCGCCGCGTTCGCCGTCGGCCAGGTGCTGTCGCTGGTGATCGTCGCCACCTCCGGCGAGAGCGACCCGGACCTCGTGCCGATCCCCACGTTGTTCGCCGCCGTCGCCGCCACCTGGGTCGCCTTCCTCGTCGGCGCCTACGCCGCGTCGAGGCGGTCCGGTACCGGTGACCTGCGCGTCGACGTCGGGATGCAGGTCGCGCCGATCGACGCGATCGGTCTGCCCATCGGCGTGCTCACCCAGCTCGTGCTGGTGCCGCTCGTCTACTTGCCGCTGCGCGAGGTGTGGCCGGACACGTTCGCCGACAAGAAGACGTCCGAGACGGCGCAGAAACTGGTCGACCGGGCCAGCGGCTCGACGATGGTGCTGCTCGTGCTGATGGTCTGCGTCGGGGCGCCAATCGTCGAGGAGATCGTCTACCGCGGGCTGTTGCAGCGGTCGTTCTCGGCGCGCTACTCGCACATCGTGTCGTGGCTCGTCGTCGCCGCGTGGTTCGCGATCGTCCATTTCCGCCCCGTCGAGTATCCGGGCCTGTTCACGTTCGGCCTCGTCACCGGGGCGTGCCTGCTGCTGACCGACCGGCTGGGGATGTCGTGGGCGACCCACGTTGCCTTCAACGCCACCGGCCTCCTGCTCGCCGTCCGGTGAGCTCAACCATCTGACCGTCGGTTCGTCGTGGTGGCTGGCATCATTGCGGGTCGCGATGAGTGATCTGACCGAGGACGCGCCCCCCGTGGCCACCGTCGAGGCGCCGCCTGAGGGCGAGCCGGCGCAGGTCGAGCCGGCTCCGATCCCCGACGAGGACTGGCGCGCCGAGCCGCAGCGGCCGTCGTGGACCCGGCGGGCCGGGCGCCGGATCGTCCGCCGCCCGGTCGAGTGGGCGACCAGCCCGTGGCCGACCAGCCGCACGGTGCGCTTCGTCGTCACGTCGCTCAGCCTGATCATCACCACCGTGATCATGATGAACGTGGTCCACCTGAACCCGCTGAACATGAAGGCGGACCTGATCTTCGACAACAACACCCCAACGGGCGGCGACATGGGCGCTCACGTCTGGGGTCCGGCCTACCTGCGCGACAACTTGCTGCCGCACCTCGAGCTGTCCGGCTGGAGCATGGACTGGTACGCCGGCTTCCCGATGTACCGCTTCTACATGGTGGTGCCGGCGCTGGCGATCGTCGCTCTCGACGTGATCTTCCCCTACGGCGTGGCGTTCAAGCTGGTCGCCATCTCCGGGCTGGTCGCCCTGCCGTTCTGCTGCTGGGCGTTCGGCCGCCTGGCCCGCTTCCGCTACCCGCTGCCGGAGCTGTTCGCCTTCGCCGGGATGGCCTTCGCCCTCGACGAGAGCTTCAGCATCTACGGCGGCAACCTCAAGTCGACGATGGCCGGGGAGTTCTCGTTCTCGATCGCGTTCGCCCTGATGATCGTCGGCTTCGGGCTGCTGACCCGGGCCCTTCAGACCGGCAAGGGCCGGCACTGGACGGCGATCGTGCTCGCCCTCGCCGTGCTCTGCCATGGCATCGTCGCCATCTACGTCGTCGTCGGCGCGGCGGTGATCGTGCTCGTCCACCTCGACTCGGTGCGGCGGTTCGTGATCGGAGCGAGCACCGGGCTGTTCGTGATCCTGCTGTCGGCGTGGTGGATCGGGCCGTTCGTCAGCAACCACCAGTACATGACCGACATGAAGTACGGGTCCCGTCCGGACGGCGCCAGCGACTCGTTCTGGGACATGTTCTTCCCGCTCACCGCGCCGCTCGACATCCTCGTCACGACGCTGGCGGTGATCGGCCTGATCGCCTGCATCGCCCGGCGCAACGCGATCGGCACCGCGCTGGGTGTCACCACCCTCGTCACGGTGGCGCTGGTCTACGCCACCCAAGGCAGCCTGCCCGTGATCGGTCTGCTGTGGAACCCGCGCCTGCTGCCGTACATCTACTTCCTGCGCTACCTGCTGATGATGATCGGCGCCGTCGAGGTGGTCGGGTTCGTCGTCAACCTCGTGAAGGACCGTTCCGGACGCAAGCCGATCGGGTGGGTCGCCGGCTCGGCCACGGTGGCCGGCGTCGGGCTGTCGGTGATGGTGGTGCTCGGGTTCATGTTCGAGGTGCTGCCCGACGGCAGCCGCGAGCCGGACATCCACGACGCCAGCAAGACGGTGTACGCGTGGGGGCCGTTCCGCAAGACGCCGACCGCCGGCGACGCCCAAGGCGACGGGTGGTCCCGGTACAACTTCGCCGGCTACGAGGGCCGCCCGCAGTACCCCGAGTACTACGACGTCGTCGAGACGATGGCGCACATCGGCAGGACCCGCGGTTGTGGCCGCGTCGAGTGGGAGAACAACGAAGAGAACGGCCAGTACGGCACGACGATGGCGCTGATGCTGCTGCCGCATTGGACCGACGGCTGCATCGCGTCGATGGAGGGGCTGTTCTTCGAGGCCTCGGGCACCACCCCGTACCACTTCCTGACGACCGCGGCGATGTCCAAGCAGAGCTCCAACCCCGTCCGGGAGTTGCGCTACGACAACAACGACGCGGCCAAGGGCGTGCCCTACATGCAGGCCCTCGGCGTGCGCTACCTGATGGTTCGCACTGACGAGGCGAAGCGGGCGGCCGAGGCCCAACCCGAGCTCACCAAGCTCGCCGAGAGTGGGCCGTGGGCGATCTTCCAGGTCGCCGACTCCGACATCGTCCAGCCGCTCACCGTCCAGCCGGTGGTCGTGGCCAAGCGCCCGGGTGACCAGCGCGAGCGCAACCTCGAGCTCGGCACGAGTTGGTTCCAGCACCGGGACGAGTGGGCGGCGATCCCGGCCGACGACGGCCCGGCGTCGTGGCAGCGGATCCGCGTCGCCGTCGACGAGGGCCGGGCTGTCCCGGATCCGACCCGCACCGCGGCCAACAGCCCGAATCCCGACACCCGCGGCAAGCAGGTCGACATCGTCGTGCCCCAGAGCACGATCAACCCGGTGACCTTGCCGAAGGTCACCGTGAGCGACGTCGTGATCAACGAGCAGGGCCTGTCGTTCCACGTCGACAAGGTCGGCGTGCCCGTGCTCGTGAAGGTGTCGTACTTCCCGAACTGGAACGCCCACGGCGCCGAGGGTCCGTACCGCATCGCCCCGAACCTGATGGTCGTCGTCCCGACGCAGCAGGACGTGTCGATGACGTTCGACCGCAGCGCGTCGGACCTGTTCTTCTACGCCCTGACGTTCGTCGGGATCCTGCTTCTGATCGCCTCGCGGATCTGGGGCGGCCGGGTGCTGGCAGCGATCGACGCCCGACGGACGCGGGCACCAGCACCGGCGCTGGCCGGCCCGCAGGTCGCCGGCGACGTCGCCGTCGATACGGTGAGGTGGGGCCCGCCGGCC
Organism: uncultured Acidimicrobiia bacterium; assembly: GCA_963841465.1. Taxonomy (GTDB): domain Bacteria; phylum Actinomycetota; class Acidimicrobiia; order Acidimicrobiales; family Ilumatobacteraceae; genus JALZMG01. Next base: position 526,404 of record CAWJCQ010000005.1, read on the forward strand.
CGCGAGCCGGTCCGTGATCTGGATGACATTCCGGCGAACGATGTGGGCATCGAAGACGAGCCGAGGGGGAGCCCACTAGCCTGACCGCCCGTCATGGCAGTGCTCGACGAGATCGTCAAGGCCTACGACGTCCGTGGGACGGTGCCCGACCAGCTCAACGAGTCGGTCGCCAGAGCGCTCGGCGTGGCCTTCGCCCGCTACGCCGGCACACCCGGGCTGCTGGTCGGTCGCGACATGCGCCCCACCGGTCCGGCGCTGGTGGAGGCGTTCACCGACGGTGTCCGCAGCCAGGGCGTCGACGTCGTCGACATCGGGCTGGCCTCCTCGGACATGGTGTACTTCGCGTCGGGTCACTTCGACGTCCCAGGCGCCGTGTTCACGGCGTCGCACAACCCGGCCGAGTACAACGGCGTCAAGTTCTGCCTCAGCGGTGCCCGCCCGGTGGCGGTCGACGGGCTCGGTGAGATCAAGGCCGTCGCCAGCGCCGTGCTCGACGGTCACGGTCCGGTCGACTCGCCTCGCCCTGGCTGTCGCCGCGAACAGGACCTGCTGTCGGCGTTCGTCGACCACGTGCTGTCCTTCGTCGACCCAGCGGCGATCGGCCCACTGCGCGTCGTTGCCGACACCGCCAACGGGATGGGAGGGCTGGTCGTGCCGGCGGTGTTCGAGCGGATCCCGGCGGTCGAGCTGGAGGTGATGTACGGCGAGCTCGACGGCACGTTCCCGAACCACCCGGCCGATCCGCTGCAGCCGGCCAACCAGCGTGACCTGCAGGCGCGGGTGCGGTCGGGCGGGTTCGACGTCGGCCTCGCCTTCGACGGGGACGCCGACCGGGTGTTCGTCGTCGACGAGCTCGGCGCCGGCCTGTCCGGCTCGACGACCACCGCCATCCTCGCTGCCGCGGTGCTGCGCACGTCGCCAGGCGCCACGATCCTGCACAACCTGATCTGCTCCCGTGCCGTCCCCGAGGTGATCCGCGAGCACGGCGGCGTGCCGGTGCGCACGAAGGTCGGACACTCCTTCATCAAGCAGGTGATGGCCGACACCGGCGCGGTGTTCGGCGGCGAGCACTCGGCGCACTACTACTTCGCCCGCAACTACCGCGCTGACAGCGGGCTGATCGCCACCGTGCTCGTGCTCGGCGAGGTCAGCCGAGCGGCGCAGCAGCTGTCGATCGTGCGCAAGCCGTTCGAGCGCTACTGCCAGAGCGGCGAGATCAACACCCAGGTCGCCGACGTCGGCGCGGTCATCGCGGCGGTCAGCGCGGCGATGGCCGGTGCGCGTCAGGACCGCCTCGACGGGCTCACCGTCGACCGCGGCACGTGGTGGTTCAACCTGCGCCCGTCCAACACCGAGCCGCTGCTGCGACTCAACCTCGAAGCCGCAACCCGTGACGAGTGCGACGCCCACGTCGCCGAACTGCTGGCCCTGATCACCAGCGTCTGACACCAGGAGACGATCAATGGCCCTCGACGCTGCCCTGCTGGAGATCCTCGCCTGCCCGGAGGACAAGGGCCCGCTCTACTACCTCGCCGACGAGGATATGCTCTACAACCCGCGCCTGCGTCGCGTCTACGACGTCCGCGACGACATCCCGGTGATGCTGATCGAGGAAGCGCGGGCCGTCGACGACGCCGAGGCCGCCCGCATCCAGGGCCGCATCGACACCGAGAACATCGCCCCGACGTTCACCGCCTGAGCGATAGCATCACGGCCCGCGACGGGCTGACTCGATCGGTGCCAGCAGGCCCCGGCCCGCCTCCCCAACAACCACGTTCGAGGAGAACACCATGACGACCTCGCTCGCGGCCCGTCGCGACTTCCGCGTCGCCGACCTGTCGCTCGCCCCCTTCGGCCGCAAGGAGATCCTGCTCGCTGAGCACGAGATGCCCGGCCTGCGCGCGCTGCGCGTCGAGTTCGGCCCGTCCAAGCCGCTCGCCGGTGCCCGCATCTCCGGCTCGCTGCACATGACGATCCAGACGGCCGTGCTCATCGAGACGCTCGTCGAGCTCGGCGCCGAGGTGCGCTGGGCCAGCTGCAACATCTTCTCCACCCAGGACCACGCCGCCGCCGCCGTCGTGGTCGGGACCGACGGCACCCCCGAGGACCCCCAGGGCGTGCCCGTCTACGCCTGGAAGGGCGAGACGCTCGAGGAGTACTGGTGGTGCACCGAGCAGATGATGACGTGGCCCGACGCCGAGGCCAACGGGCACGCCAACATGATCCTCGACGACGGCGGCGACGCCACGCTGCTGTTGCACAAGGGCGTCGAGTACGAGAAGGCCGGCGAGGTCCCCGACCCGACCAGCGCGTCGAACCCGGAGCTGGCGATCGTGCTCGGGCTGTTGCAGCGGTCACTGAAGAACGACCCGACGAAGTGGACGCGCATGGCGGCGGCGATCAAGGGCGTCACCGAGGAGACGACCACCGGCGTCAAGCGGCTGTACAAGATGCACGCCGACGGCGAGCTGCTGTTCCCGGCGATCAATGTCAACGACTCGGTCACCAAGTCGAAGTTCGACAACCTGTACGGCTGCCGGCACTCGCTCGTCGACGCCATCTGCCGGGCCACCGACGTGATGCTCGGCGGCAAGGTCGCCGTGGTGTGCGGCTATGGCGACGTCGGCAAGGGCTGTGCCCAGAGCCTGCGCGGCCAGGGCTGCCGGGTGATCGTCACGGAGATCGACCCGATCAACGCCCTCCAGGCGGTGATGGAGGGCTACCAGGTGACCACGCTCGACGACGTCGTCGCCACTGCCGACGTGTTCGTGTCGGCCTCCGGCAACACCGACATCATCACCACCGAGCACATGCGACAGATGAAGCACAACGCGATCGTCTGCAACATCGGCCACTTCGACAACGAGATCGACATGGCCGGCCTCGCCCGCTCCGGCGCGACCCGCGATCAGCTCAAGCCGGGCACCGACGTGTGGCGGTTCCCCGACGGCCACCAGATCATCGTCCTCGCCGAGGGCCGGCTGGTGAACCTCGGCTGCGCCACCGGCCACCCGAGCTTCGTGATGAGCTGCTCGTTCTCCAACCAGGTGATCGCCCAGATCGAGCTGTTCGCCAATCCCGACCGCTACCCGGTCGGCGTCTACGTGCTGCCCAAGCGCCTCGACGAGAAGGTGGCCGAGCTCCACCTCGGCGCCCTCGGCGTCAAGCTGACCAAGCTCGACGACGAGCAGGCCGCCTACATCGGCGTCGAGCCGGGTGGGCCGTTCAAGCCGGAGCACTACCGCTACTGATCACGCCCGGGCTCGCCTCGCAGCCAAGCTGCTCGCCTCGCCTACCAAGCTCGCCGCCGCCGCTGCGCAGCGGCGCTCGCCCACCTTGCCGCGCGGACCCCGACGGCGGGTTGTCGTCCGAACGTCACCTACGTTACGGTTCCGTGACGGGCGGTGAACGGAGGACCTTCGGATGCGATTCGACCTGCGCGGCACGCGACGAATTCTCGCGGCGGCCGTCTTGCTCCCCGCCGCGCTCGCCGTCGGCATCGCCCCGACCGGCACCGCCGACGCTGCGACGGTGACGGCCGGTGGGTTCACCACCAGGGCGAGCGCTTCGCTGGCGCAGGTCGCGCCTGGCACGAGCGTTCGCCTCACCGCCCGCGTGACGGCGTCGACGGACCGTGCCGCGTTGGTCGATGTCGAGGTCTACGACGCGGCCGGGCACAAGGTGTACCAACGGTTCTGGGACTCCCAGTCGTTCACGGCGGGCGTGACCCGCACCTTCCGCACGCCGTGGGCGGTCTCGACAGGCCAGGCGACGGGCGGGTACCGCGTCGACGTCGGGATCTTCAGCACCGGCTGGGGCACGCTCTACCACTGGAACTCCGGCGCGACGAGGCTGACCGTCACGGACGCCCCTCCACCGACGACCACGACGTCCAACACCACCTCCACCACTTCGCCGCCGACGACCACGTCGACCACCACGACCACCTCGCCGCCGCCGACGACGTCGACCACGTCCACCACGTCGACCACCTCGACGACCTTGCCTCCGACCACGACCACCGTCGCGTCGTCGGGTCGCTTCGAGACGCTGCCGCCCGGCTCGGTCCTGCCGTCGGACGCCCAGTGTGCAGCGCGCGTGCGCCGGGCGCCGGAGGTGCGGGCGATGAACACGTCCTACAACGAGACCCGAGGCGTGCCCGGACTGTCCACGGACCGCAACTTCACCCGGGTCACGGGGAACTTCACCGGCACGACCGACGAGATCATCCAGTGGGCGGCGTGCAAGTGGGGCTTTGACGAGGACGTCGTGCGGGCGCAGTCGGCCGTCGAGTCGTGGTGGGACCAGCGCGCTGGCGGCGACCTCACGTCCGACCCGAACAGCTGCCCGCCGGGGCACGGCATCGGTGTCGACGGCCACCCGGGTCAGTGCCCGGACTCGTGGGGGCTGCAGCAGGTGCGCTACACCACGTTCCGGTGGGCCTTCCCGGCGGCCACGCTGCCCCCGATCACGTCCACGGCGTACAACCTCGACATCGCCCTCGCCGCCCGCCGCAACTGCTTCGAGGGCCTCGAACCGTGGCTGAACACGGTCGAGCGCGGCCGCGACTACGCCGCTGGCGACCTGTGGGGCTGCGTCGGCATGTGGTTCTCCGGGCGTTGGTACACCCAGCCGTCGGTCGACTACATCAACGTCGTCAAGGACTACTTGAACCGCCGCGTCTGGACGACCCCGGAGTTCCTCGGGTATCGCTAGTCTCTGGGGCTCGGCTCGCAGGCAGCTGCTCAGCTCGCCTGGCAGATGCGCCCAATCACTGGGCGCTGGGCACGGCCTTGCGGGTGCGGTCGACGCAGCCCTGGAGCTGCCTCCGCAGCGCAGGGGAGAGCCACCGGCCCGGCCCGTCCTCGTGAAAGCGCATCACTACGCCGAGGCCGTCGCGCGAGCGAGGATCGGCGTAGCGGCCGGTCTCGCCGGGCCGCACCATCCCGGTGAGCAGGTTGCCGACGCTCCACCAGACAGGCGTGCCGTTGCGCACCTCGAAGCGCTGCACGACGTGCGGCCCGTGCTGGACGAGGGCGTCGATGTCGGCCGAGGAGGTGACGGCCTCGGCGAAGGTGCGGTTGGCGGCGATCGGCTGCTTCGTCATCTCGCCGATGAGGTGGATGCTGACAATCACCAGCTCGGCACCGGCCGTGCGCACCGCTGCGACGTCGGCGGCGATCCGAGCCGGATCCGAGGTGAGGTTCACGCGCCACGCCTCACGCGCCGCGCCCGCGTTGGAGTAGCGCGTGTTGGCGAGGTGGGCGATGCGCACCTGTTCGCACCGATCACGCCGCTGGTGCAGTCGTTCGACCTCTGGATCTGTCACATGGAGCAGCCGATCGGACGGCCCGGAGAGGCGCCCGGGTCCAAGGGTCGATCACCGTTCGGGGGCAACCGGCTGTTCGCGAACGACCTCGGCAACACCGGGATCGACTCGACGATCGACGCCGTCCAATAGGCCGGTCTGTCATGGTCCGGCACTGCGCGCCGACCGCAGGAGACGGTGCCCCGGCTCGGCGGCCGGCGACGAGCACCGGTGTTTCGGCGAGGATGTCGCCGGTCATCAGCACGCTCAGGGTGCGCTGGCCGATCGGCGCGCCGTCGTGGGGGCGATGGTCGTCGTTGCCGGTTCGATGGTCGCGGTCGAGGCGGGGGTCATCCGGCCGCTCGTCGGCGCCGCGCCCTGCACCGACCGAGGCAAGTCTTCCGACGGCGACAACCAGCCCATCGCGGCGACGAACACGGCGGCCGCGCCGACGACGCCGAGCAGCACCACGCGCCGGGCCTCCGGATTCACCGGTCCACCCATCCGGCTCGAGCGGGCCACGTCCGAACCGTAGGTGGCGGCGTCCGGACGCCACGCGGACCGGCCGTTCGTCGCCAGATGACGATTGCGTTGCGATGCCTGTCGGTGGCGGCTACGTTTCCGCACTCGTGGCCCCGCGCGATCGGCGCCGGATCGCCGCCCGAGCCGCGGCGGGGGCGCTCGCCGCCGCCCTCATCACCACCAGCGTCGCTCACGCCCAGCCCGACGAAGAAGCCGCCCGGCGGGCCGCTCGCGAGATCGCCGCGGCCCAGGAACGAGCGAACCGCGCCGCCGCCGCGTGGTCCGACGCCCAGTCCGAGCTCGAGACGTTGCAGGCCCAGGCATCGGCCCTCGAACAACAGCGTGCCCAGCTCGAGGACGAGGTGTCCACATTGCGCACCACCGCGCAGCGCGCCGCCGCCGAGCGGTTCATGGCCGCCTCCGGCACGCCCGGCATCCCGCTGCTCACCGGGTTCCAGCAGCCGATGGACCTCCTCAGCGCCGCCGAGCTCGGGCGCGTCGCGTCGGCGACGACCGACGACGCCTTTGATCGCTTCGACATCGCCCAGCGCGACCTCCGACGGACCACCGACGATCTCGCCGCCACGCAGGCCGAGGTGCAGCGCCAGCGCGAGCGGTCCGAACAGGCGGCGCAAACGGCATCGGCGGAGGTCGAGCACCTCACCCAGGTGGAGCAGCAGCGCCTCGCCGACGAGCAGGTCCGCTTGGCCCTCGAGGCGCAACGTCGGGAAGAGGAGCGCCGGCGAGCCGAGCAGGCCGCCGCTGAGGCGGCGCAACGCGCTGCGGCGCAAGCGCAGCAGGCCGCTGAGCAGCAGCGCGCCAGCGACCTGCAGCACGTCACCGCCGCCGCGGCGCAGGCGGCGTCAGCCCCGCCCGGGGGCATGCGCTGCCCGGTCCAGGGGGCCACTGCCTACACCGACACATGGGGGGCGCCGCGGCCCGGCCATCTCCACCAGGGCGTCGACATGATGTCGGCCGGGGGAACCCCGCTCGTCGCCGTGGCCGACGGCACGGTCTCGTTCGCCAGGATCAGCAACGGCGCGCTGACCGTCACCCTCGTCGCCGACGACGGCACCCGCTACTGGTACGGGCACCTCTCGGCCTACGAGGGTTCCGAAGGCCACGTCAGCGCCGGCCAGGTCATCGGCTACGTCGGGTCCACCGGCACGAACGTCAACCACCTGCACTTCGAGGTCCACCCCGGCGGCGGGAGCGCCGTCGACCCCACGCCGTACGTGCGCAACGCGGGGTGCTGAGCGTCGGGCTGACCACGAGCGACGGCCCCGGCGAGGATCGTCCCCCGGCGGGACGTGATCGACGAGGTCAACTGGCGGCGGAGAGACTCGACGTCCCGGGCACGTCCTTGAGCTCGTGCTGTCCGCGCTCGGCGAAGTGAAGCGCGGCACCTGACACCAGGTCACGCAAGGTCGATGAGACGACCACCTCGCCGGGCGCAGCCTCGTTCATCAAGCGAGCCGCGACGTGCACGGCGATGCCGCCGATGTCATCGCCTCGGAGCTCGACCTCGCCGGTGTGAACTCCCACCTCGACGTCGAGCCCGAGCCGATGCGCCGCCTCGACGATGCCCAGACCTGCGCGCACCGCCCGGGCAGCGTCGCCCACGAGGCGTCGCCGATCGCGACCGCGTGCGCGGTCGAGGCGACGATGTCGTGCCGCCGCCGCGATCGGAGAGACCGTTGCCGCGCTTGTCGAAGATGATGAGACGACTGAACGACGCGAGCTGGCGGAGCCAGCTACCCGTTCCGTGCATGTCCCACCAATGCTCGAGATGCGAAGCGCCCGGCGGGATCAGAACGAGGTCAATCGGGCCATCCCGGAGCACCTGATACGCCAAGAACACGTCACCGTTGCGGGCGTACTTCGTCTCCGGAAGGTGCATCGGGTCTCCGCCGCCGACCGTACCATCGGCGATCGGCTCGCCGACCGCCGCGATTACCCGACGTTGGCGTCTCGCCCTGTCTACTGCGCCGGCACCGCCACGGTGAGGGCGCGGCGGCGCTTGTCGACGTGGATCCGCGCTTCGCCGTCGAACGTCTCGCCGTCGACAGCGAGGCGCAGTGGGCCCTCGCGCGACACGACGTCCAGTGATTCAACGCGCTCCTCGCGGTACACCGGGCAGCGCAGCAGGCGCCCGGCGAGCACGTCGGCGACGAGTCGGATGCGGGCGAAGCGGCGGTCGCCGAGGACGAGGCGTACGTCGAGCAGCCCGTCGTCGAGGGCCTCGCGCCACGAGGGGCCGAAGCCGGACGGGGCGTAGGCGCCGTTGCCGATCCAGCCGAGCCACACCGTCGCTGGCCGGCCGTCCAGCTCGAGCCGCAGCGGCTCGAGGCGGGGCAGCTCGAAGGTGAGGGCGACGGCGAGGGCCGCCCACTTGCCGACCTTCGGCTGGAGCCGTTCCCGCGCGTCGACGACCTGGGTGTAGCCGCCGAAGCTGAGCGTGTTGACGAACGTCCTCGCTCGGTCACCTGACGTGACGACACCCACATCGATGTGGATCGCCGTGCCGGCGCGGATCGCAGCGATCGTCTCGTCGGGTCCGTCGAGCCCGAGGTCGCGGGCGAGGTGGTTGAACGTCCCCGAGGGAACGGCGACGAGGACGAGCTGGTGGGCCATCGCCACGGTCGCGGCGGCGCTGAGCGTGCCGTCGCCTCCCGCCGCGCCGACGGCCACGACCGTGGCGTCGAGCCCGTCCTCGAGGACCTCGACGAGGTCGTCGTCGGGGTCCAGCTCGCGGACGTCGGCGGCCGGCAGCTCCGACCGCAGCGTGTCGATCGGGTTGCCCCGCCACAGCGGGCCGGAGTCCGGGTTCACCGCCAGGCGGATGCCGGCGCCGTCGGGTGCTGGGCGGGCATCGGGGTCGGGGATCCGCCGCGGGCGGCCGGTGCCCACGCCGGCGGGACGGGCCGGCAGGATCACGGTGCGCAGCCAGATCCCGAGCGCCACGAGCGCGCCGATGACGAATGGAAGGAGGGCGCGCCGGGGCACGCCGGCCGAACCTAGCGCCGACGTGTGCTGGACTCCCGGCGTGGATCCAGTCGAGAAGCAGCAGTGGTTCCAGGTGGCCTACCTCGTCAACGACCTCGACACCGCCATCGACCGCTGGACGGGGCTGTTCGGGGCCGGACCGTTCTCGGTCACCGAGCACCACCAGACCGAGCGCTTCACGTACCGCGGCACCGACCACGAGGCCGATGTCTCCTACGCCTTCGGCTACCTCGGCGACACGATGATCCAGCTCATCGTCCAGCACGACGACGCCCCGTCGATCTACCGGGACATGTACGCCGCCGGCCAGGAGGGCTACCACCACGTCGCCTACCTCGTGCACGACTTCGAGGACGAGAACGACAAGCTCACGTCGATGGGCTTCGCCCCGGCATGCCGGCTGTACGCCGACGGGGTCGACGCCGCCTACTTCGACACCCGCGAGATCACCGGCGGTTTCACCGAGATCCATGGCGACCCGCCGCACATCCTCGGCAAGTTCGCGACCTGGCGGCGGGCCCACGAGCTGTACCGGCCCGGGGTCGACCCGCCGATCCTGCACCGCCGCGACGCCCGTGTCGGCTGAGTTTGGGCGAGCGTCGCTGCGGGGCGGCGGCGGCGAGCTCGGCAGGCGAGGCGAGTCGCGTGGCTGCGAGCCGAGCCCGAGCATGAGTTTGGGCGAGCGCGGCTGCGGGGCGGCGGCGAGCTCGGCAGGTGAGGCGAGTCGCTTGGCTGCGAGCCCAGCCCTAGGTGAGCCCTGAAGTAAGGCCGATCATCGCTGTGACGGTGGTCGCGAAGCATTGTTGGCGTGACGACAGGTGTGGGCTGGTGAGAGTTCCCGCGCAGCAGCGCGGAGTGCGCCCAGCCTTGGTGGTCGAGGTGCCCGCCGTTGGGAGACGCTGGCCCAGCGTCGCTACTCCTCGGGCTCCGTCAGGTGCTGGCGGCCGTCCATTGCCCGTCGGTGAAGGTGAGCCCGAGCGTCGCCAGGCGCGCCCAGTTGACGGCAGCGGCGCGGGTGGCGGCGTCGGTGGCGACGCGTTTGACGCCGCGGGTGCGGGCTCGTCGTGCGCCCCAGCCGGCGCGCACGAAGTGCGCGATCTTGCGCTCAACCTTGGGGCGGGTGGAGCGGTAGGCGTGCTGCCATTGCGGTGTCGCCTGGTTGGCTTTGGCCCGCTGAAGCAACACCTCCCGCCGGTGGATCTTGATCGACCTGCCCGCCGCCGATGTCGTGCAGTGCTCCCGCAACGGGCAGTTCGCGCACTGCTCACCGAAGTCGGCGCGACCGGAGCGGTCACGAGCGAAGCGGATCGTCACGGTCTGGCCGGCGGGGCAGCTCACGGTCCCGGTGTCGAGATCGATGCTGAAGTCGTCTTTGGTGTAGCGGCTGTCGCGGTTGGTCGCTGCTGGCACCTTGGCGATCACTTCGAAGCCGTCCTGTTCGAGATCGCACATCGTGTCGGGTCCGGCATAAGCGGAGTCGCCCATCACCGTCGGCTTGTCGTCGTCGTCGGCGTGATCGGCGAGCAGATCGTCGACCACCTCCGCGTCATGGGTGTTGGCGGGGGTGACCACCACGGTGTCGATCAGCTCGCTGTCGGGGTCGACCGACAGGTGCGCCTTGTAGCCATCGAAGCGACGGCTGCGGCTCTTGTGCCCGTGGCGGGCTTCGGGATCCACCGTGGAGATCACCCGGTCCCGGGCGACTTTGCGAACGATGCGGAACACGCCGTCGTCGCCTTGCTCGACGTCCTGGCCGGCGACGACCGCCAGCAGCTCGGCAGCCTCGCGAGCCGGACCGGCCAGCTCCTCGCCGTCGATCGCGCCCAACGCCCCGAGCGCGTCGCGGACCAACGCGTCGACCAGCTGCTGGCGGGCCTCAGCATCATCCCAATCGCACGGCGGTTTGCCCACCGAGGCGTAATCATCGTCGCGCCTCAGCACACCGCGCACCTCGGCGGCCAGCTGCAGGTAGTCGCGATCCAGGGCGCGCAACAGCTTGCGGATGGCCGAACGCAGCTGCGTCACCGTGTCCTGCGTGGACACTGCGTCATAGATCGGCGTCGAGTCCAACACCCGCACCCGGTTGCCCATCACCCCCGCCTCGCGTGCGGCAACCTTGGTGTCCTCCAAGAACCGCTTGTCCCTCCCAACGGTGCGCAAGCGATTGCGCTGACCCACCAGCGTCGTCGGATGGAACGCCACATAGCCGGCATCCACCCCAGCCGCCGCCTGCCATCGCAGATCGCACTCCAGACGGTCGACCGCCTCCTGATCCGACAAGCCCTCATAGGCCTGGAGCACCATCGTCGTGGCCAGCACCCGCGCTGGGATCGTCGGCCGGCCCCGCCGCGAGACCTTGTAGCAGTCGGCGAAGTAGTCACCCGGGAAGATCCGCTCGCCGTGATCAGCCAACAACCGGTACACACCCCTGAGCCGCTCGCCCAACAACTCGCGAGGGTTGTCGAACCGCTGCAACACCGACACCATGCCCAACGCCACGACCCAAGTCTGTTTTCGCGAGACTCCCCAGTGGTGGATGGTCACCCGACTACTTCAGGGCTCACCTAGAGAGAAGGGTTGCCGTCGGCGTCGAAGCGAAGGTCGCTGAGCTCGCCGGGGCGCACCTCGTCGTCGACCCCCAGGGCGACGGCCACCTTCTGGGAGTTCCACTTCATCACGTCGAGCGTCAGCTCCAGCAGCTGCTCGTCGTCGAAATGGGCGTGGAGCTCGTCGACGACTGCCGCGTTCAGCTCGCCGGGGATGGTCATCTCGGCGTCGGCGAGCGCAAGCGCGGCCCGCTGGCCGTCCGTCAAGGTGGCCGCGCCCGGGTCGGCGTCAGCGATCGTCGCCTCGTCCAGGCCCTCATCCCTGGCAACTGCCAGGCGCAGCGACAGTCAAGTGTGGCAGTCGTGGTGGCGGGCACAGCGCAGGCGCACCAGTTCGGTGGTCACCGCATCGAGGCGATCCAGCCGGACCACCGCGGCCTGCCACGTCGCGAGGGCTTGGCGCAGCGACGACGCCGAGCCGGCCCGGCGCCCGACCCGGCGCGACCTGACGCTCGGCCTCATGCCGCTGCCTCGAACAGGCGGGCCCATGTCAGGCGTAGGCGCTGGCGCTGCTCGACGACGAGGAGGGCGTTGACGAAGTCGGCGAGACCGTCCTCGCCGAGCTCGGCGCGCGCGGCGAAGGCGGTGGCGTCGTCGAGGCCGGCGACGTCGATCACGAACTGCTCGGTGAAGGCGAGGCAGGCCCGCTCGCGGGAACCGAACCGATCGTCGTGCGGCCACATGGCGAGCGCGGCGACCGTCGACTCGTCCAGACCAGCGGCGACGGCTTCGGGCGTGCGCGCCGCCATCTCGTCGGCGCAGCCGAGCAGCATCGCGATGCGCAACCTGCACAGCTCGAGCAGCACCGGGTCGACGCTGCGCCACGCCGCCGCCCACGACCGGGCCAGCGCGTCACGCACGTCGGGATGGCGAGCGAGGCGGGCTGCCAGCACGTCGGTGGTCGTGCGAGCCGGCACGGGCCGACGGTAGCCCCCGACTTCTCGCCGCCGGCACCGATGCGGTTGGATCGCGTGATGACAGCGACCGCGCCGGCGATCGACTTGACGGCCAACGACGCCTTCAACGGCGACCACCCGTGGGACCAGTACGCCTGGCTGCGGGCCAACGACCCCGTGCACTGGCACTCGGAAGCGGACGGTCCCGGCTTCTGGGCGATCACGAAATACGCCGACATCCGGACGGTCAGCCGGCAGCCGCGCCTGTTCAGCTCGGCGGCACGCGGCGTGATGCTGGCCGAGTCCGACGAGGAGGGCCTCGTCGCCGCCCGCCAGATGATGCTGATGATGGACCCCCCGCAGCACGATCGATTCAAGCTGTTGGTGAGCCGGGGCTTCACCCCGAAGGCGGCCCAGGCGCTGCGGCCGCGGATCGAGGAGCTCGCCCGCGAGATCGTCGACGACGTCTACGACCGCGGCGAGTGCGACCTCGTCGCGGACGTGGCGGGACGCCTGCCGTCGGGCCTGATCGCCGAGCTGATGGGCATCCCACGCGCCGACGGCGAGCGGCTGTACGAGCTGACCGAGCTGATGCACACCACCGACGACGCCGTGGCGACTCCGGAGGAGCGCCAAGCGGCAGCGTTCGAGATGCTCGCCTACGCCGCCGACGTCGCCGCCCGCAAGCGGGTCGAGCCGGGCGACGACATCGCGACGACGCTCGTGCAGGCCGATGTCGACGGCGACCGGCTCACCGACGGTGAGCTGCAGTGGTTCTTCCTCCTGCTCGTCAACGCCGGCGGGGACACGACGCGCAACCTGCTCGCCGCCGGCTTGCAGCTGCTGTTCGAACACCCCGACGAGCGGGCCCGGCTGCAGGGCGACCTCGACGGGCTGCTGTCGCCGGCGATCGAGGAGATGCTGCGCTACTCGTCGCCAGTCGTGCACTTCCGGCGCACGGCGATGGACGACACGGTCATCCGCGGTCAGCCGATCAAGGCCGGCGACAAGGTGATGATGTTCTACGGCTCGGGCAACCGCGACGAGGAGGTGTTCGCCGACCCGGACCGCTTCGACGTCGGGCGCGATCCGGACCCGCACATGGCCTTCGGCGGCGGCGGACCGCACCTGTGCCTCGGCCTCCACCTCGCCCGCGTCGAGATCGACACGATGCTGCGCCAGTTGCTGACCCGGCTGCCCGACCTCCGACCCGCCGGCGAGCCGACCCCGCTGGCATCCAACTTCATCAGCGGCACCAAGTCGATGCCGGTGGCGTGGGGCTGAGATCCGATTCTGACGATCCTGAGGCCTGCTGAGCGGGCCTCAGACGCCTGAGAATGCGGCGATCACCGGCGCGAAGGCCTCCACCTGGGCCGGCGTCCCGTCGACGTGGAGGGCGACGATCGCCTCGTCGACACCGGCCTCGGCGTACTGGCGGTACCTCCCGACGTGCTCGTCGACCGAGCCGACGACGGAGGCGTAGCGCTCGCCCGCTGCCGGCGAGCCGCCGAGGATCGCTGCCTCCGAAAGGTTGGTCACCGTGACCGTCGTCGGGTCGCGGTCGGCGGCGCGACAGTGCTCGTGCAGCACGGCCACCTTGCGGGCGACCTCCGCCGGCGATCCGAACAGGTTGCAGGCGTCGGCGTAGCGGGCGACGAGCCGCAGCGTCCGCCGCTCGCCGGAGCCGCCGACGAGGATCGGGACGTGGTCCTGCAACGGGCGCGGGTAGCACGTCGCCGCGGGGACCGTGATCGTGCGGCCCTCGAAGCGGGGGGTGCCCTTGCCCCACATCAGCGGCAGCAGTTGGAGGGCGTCCTCGATGCGGTCGTAACGCTCGCCGATCGGGGGGAACTCCCAGCCGTACAGCTCGTGCTCGCGCTTGTACCAGGCGACGCCGATGCCACAGAACGCCCGGCCGCCGGAGAGCACGTCGAGGGTGGCGACGATCTTGGCCAGGTGGGCGATGTTGCGGTAGGTCACGCCGTGGACGAGGGCGCCGAGGCGCAGCCCGGACGTCGCGGCGGCGAGGAAGCCGAGCGTGGCCGTGCTCTCGGGGATGTCCTCCCACTCCCGGCCGACACTCGGAATCTGCACGACGTGATCCATCACCGACAGCGACGAGAAGCCGACCTCCTCGGCGGCGCGGGCGATGGCGGCGAGGCGCGGGGCCAGTTCGGCGGCACCGTCGGGCCACGACCAGCCGCCGATCTGTAGGCCGAAGCGGAGCGACATGGGTTCCTCCTGCTGGCGCCGGGAAGCGACCGGCGCGTCGTAGAGCGGCGCGGGCACGACGACCACGTCGCCGTCCGAGGCGCGGTGGACGCCGTCGAAGCCGTCGTCGTCGAGGGCGTCGATGGCGGTGGCGAGCGCCCGCAGCTGGCTGGTGACGACGGCTGGAGGCACCGCCTCGGCGCGGGCGCGGTTGCGGGCGCGGGTCTCCCGCTCCGGCGTGTCGAGCACGACGGCGTGGCACGGCAGCCCCGCCTTCGCCGCCAACGCCCGGTAACGGCGGCGCGTGATGGGCCCAAGAGCCGTCGAATCGATCACCGTCAACAGGCCGCGCCGCAGCCGCTTGGTGACGATCAGCTCGAGCACGTGGTTGGCATCCTTGCTGGCGCGCAGATCGTGGCGGTGGTGGCCGACCACCGCCCGCAGGTCGTCGGACGACACGATCGCCACCGGCGAGAACCACTGCCGTGCCCACGTCGACTTCCCGGACCCGGCGACGCCGACGAGCACGACGAGGCAGGGGTCGGGGAGGCGGATCGTCACCCTGTCAGGCTCCCACGATCGACGGCCGGTCTCACCCGCGCACCCCTTGGTCATGATCAGGCCATGATCTTCACTACACGCTGTGCCGGATGCGACCGCCCCGGTGCCCCGATCTGCCGCACATGCCGGTTCGCCCTGGTCAGCCCCCTGCTCAGCGGTGGCGATGCGGGCGCACCGCCGGGCGTTGTCGTCGCCGCCCCGTTCTCCGGGCGGGTGCGCGACGTGCTGCTCGGCTTCAAGTACCGCAACCGGCGGGTGGTCGCCGGTCACCTCGCCGGGCTGCTCGTGAACCGTCTCGTCGCCGCTGGGCACCGGGTCGACCTGGTCACCTGGGCGCCCACCAGCGCCCATCGCCGACGCGAGCGGGGGTTCGATCAGGCCGAACTGGTGGCCCGGCAAGTCGCCCGCCAGCTCGGTCTGCCGTGCCGTCGGCTGCTCGAGCGGACGGGCGGCGGCGCCCCGCAGACCGGCCGCGACCGCATCGACCGGCTCCGCGGCCCGACGTTCCGTGCCCACCCCCGGGTGCCGGCGGCGCGGGTGCTGGTCGTTGACGACGTGGTCACCACCGGTGCCACCCTCGCCGCCGCGACGAAAGCCCTGCGCGATGCGGGAGCCATCGAGGTCGTGCCGGCTGCGTTCGCCGCCACACCCGACCGCGGCGCCGCCGCCGGCCGCGCCGCCTGACGACGGTGCACCGTGAACCGTGAGCTGTGCAGCCGGATGTGCCGGCGGATGTCCGCATCGACAGCTCACCGTCCCCGCTCCGGCAACCGCCGGGGCTGCCATCAGGGCAGGCGGTAGGCTCGAACCCCCATGGGCATCCTCGATCGCATCCTCCGCGCCGGCGAGGGCAAGAAGCTCAAGGCGCTCCAGGCCATGGTGCCCGATGTCAACGCCCTCGAGCCCGAGATGGTCGGACTTGCGAACGACGAGTTGCGGGGCAAGACCTCAGAGTTCCGCCAGCGCCTGGCCAACGGCGCCGACCTCGACGACATCGCCATCGAGGCGTTCGCCGTCACCCGCGAGGCAGCCAAGCGGGTGATCGGCCAGCGCCACTACGACGTCCAGATCATGGGCGGGGCAGCCCTCCACTTCGGATGGGTGGCGGAGATGAAGACCGGCGAGGGCAAGACGCTCGTGTCGACGCTGCCGGCCTACCTGAACGGGCTCGGTGGCAAGGGCGTCCACCTCGTCACGGTGAACGACTACCTGGCCCGTCGCGACGCCGAGTGGATGGGCGCGATCCACCGCTTTCTCGGCCTCGACGTCGGGCTCATCATCCCCGGTTTCAAGGACTCGCCCGAGGAGAAGCGCAAGCAGTACGCCGCGGACATCACATACGGCACGAACAACGAGTTCGGCTTCGACTACCTGCGCGACAACATGGCTGGCAGGCTCGCCGACAAGACCCAGCACGGCCACAACTACGCGATCGTCGACGAGGTCGACTCGATCCTCATCGACGAGGCGCGCACGCCGCTGATCATCTCCGGCCGGGTCGCCGACGCGGCCAAGCTCTACTACCGCTTCGCCTCGATCGTGCGCACGCTCAAGCGCGACGAGGACTACGAGGTGGAGGAGGACAAGCGAGCGGTCATCCCGCTGGAGCCCGGTATCGACAAGGTCGAGGCCGCCCTCGGCGTCGGGAACATCTACGACGAGGTGCAGCAGAACCTCGTGCACCAGCTGCAGGTCGCGCTCAAGGCGAAGGAGCTCTACAAGCGGGACAAGGACTACATCATCCAGAACGGCGAGGTGAAGATCGTCGACGAGTTCACCGGCCGCATCCTCGAGGGCCGGCGCTGGAGCGAGGGCATCCACCAGGCGGTCGAGGCCAAGGAAGGCGTGAAGATCAAGGAGGAGAACCAGACCCTCGCCACGATCACCTTGCAGAACTACTTCCGGATGTACGACAAGCTCGCCGGGATGACCGGGACCGCGGCCACCGAGGCCGCCGAGCTGATGAGCACCTACGAGCTCGGCGTGGTCTCGATCCCGACGAACGAGCCGGTGCGCCGTGCCGACCAGGCCGACCTGATCTACAAAGGCGAGGTGGCCAAGTTCGAGGCCGTCGCCGAAGACATCGCCGAGCGCAACGAGCGAGGCCAGCCGGTGCTCGTCGGCACGGTCAGCGTGGAGAAGAGCGAGTACCTGTCGCGTCAGCTCAACCAGCGGGGGATCGCCCACGAGGTCCTCAACGCCAAGCAGCACACGCGGGAGGCGCTGATCGTCGCCCAGGCCGGCCGCCTCGGCGCGGTCACCGTCGCCACCAACATGGCCGGCCGCGGCGTCGACATCATCCTCGGTGGCAACCCTGAGGGCCTCGCCCGCAACGAGGTGCTCAAGGAAGGCCACGACCCCGACGTGATGGTCGACGCCTTCGCCCTGCCGGTGCCGCTCGAGCAGATGCCCGCCGACTTCCAGGAGGCGCGGGCCAAGGCGATGGCCAGCTACGAGCAGCATCTCGCCGACTACACGGCGCAGTGCAAGGAGGAGGGCTCCCAGATCCGCGAGCTGGGCGGGCTGTGCGTCATCGGGTCCGAGCGTCACGAGTCGCGGCGCATCGACAACCAGCTGCGGGGGCGTTCCGGGCGGCAGGGCGATCCTGGTGAGAGCCGCTTCTACCTCAGCCTCGACGACGAGTTGATGCGCCTCTTCGCCACCGGCGCGCTGTCGTACGTGATGAACAAGGCACTCCCGGACGACGAGGCGATCGAGGCGAAGATGGTCACCAAAGCCATCGAGCGGGCGCAGACCACCGTCGAGACGCGCAACGCCGAGATCCGCAAGAACGTCCTCAAGTACGACGAGGTCATGAACGAGCAGCGCAAGGTGATCTACGCGCGTCGTGACCAGATCCTTGAGGGCGCCGACCTCAAGTCGGCGGCGATGGACTACCTCGCCGAGGCCGTCAACGCGCTGCTCGAGACATACTGCGCCAGCGCCGCCGACGACGAGTGGGACCTCGACGGCCTGGCCAAGGAGCTCGTGACGTTCTGGCCCGCCACGATCACCGAGGAACGCCTCGAGGAGTGTCGGAGCACCGACCAGATGTACGACGTGATCATGGCCGACGCCACCGGCTACTACGAGCGCCGTGAGGCCGAGCTCGGCGAGCAGGTCCTGCGCGAGGTCGAGCGCCAGGTGATGCTGCGGATCATCGACCAGCGCTGGCGCGAGCACCTGGAGGAGATGGACTACCTCAAGGAGGGCATCAACCTCCGGGCGATGGGCCAGAAGGACCCGCTCACCGAGTGGCAGCGCGAGGGCTACGAGATGTTCGGGGCGATGATGAAGGGCATCGCCCAGGACTTCGTGCGCTACGTGATGCACGTCCAAGTCGTCCAGCAGCCGGCCGTCGCCGCAGCGGCGGAGCAAGCGCTGGTCACCGAGGAGTCCGGCCCGGCCGAGCCGGGCACCGGCGACGTCGAGCGCTCGGCGTCGTCGGCGTCGTCGGCAGCCGCGTCCACCGCGCCTGCGGGCAACGGGGTGCGCAACCTGCGCACGTCGTCCTCCGACGACCTCACCGGCTCTGGGTTCGAGCGCGCCGCTGCGGAGGCCGCGCCCGCCGAGATCCTGCGCTCGTCGACGACCACGATCACTCAGCAGGCGGGTGCCGGCCGCACGGGTCAGGGCGCCAACCGCCCGGCGAAGCAGGAGACGGTGGTCAAGGACGCCTGGTCGAAGACGCCGCGCAACGCGCCATGCCCGTGCGGGTCAGGCAAGAAGTTCAAAATGTGCCACGGTGCCGCATGAGAGCGACCGCCCCCAGGCGGGCGCTCTCCAGTTGTCACGGGGCGAGGAGCGTCGCGACGAGCCGCTCAGAGGACGAGCTCGATCAACGTGACCGCCCGGCAATCAACCCTCGGCTCGTCCTCTGAGGGGTGCGCGACTTCACCGATGATCTGCGCGACCTGCGCCGCCGGCTCGGCGAGGCCGAGGCGTACCTCCGCGTCGGCGAGTCGCGCGAGCGGCTGACGCAGCTCGAGACCGAGGTCGCCCGGCCCGATCTGTGGGACGACCCGGAGAAGGCGAGGGCGCTCACCGAGGAGTACGCCAACGTCCGCGATGACGTGGCGACCTACGACGCGCTGGCGTCGATGCTGGAGGACGTCGAGGTCCTCCACGAGCTGGCCCGCGAGGAGGACGACGATTCCCAGGAGGACGAGCTGGTGACGTCGATCATGGACATCCAGCAGCGTCTCGATCAGCTCGACCTGCGCAGCCTTTTCACCGGCGAGCACGACGAAGCCGACTGCATCGTCCAGATCAACGCCAAGGATGGTGGCGTCGACGCCCAGGACTGGTCGGAGATGCTGCTGCGGATGTACGAGCGGTGGGCCGAGCGACACGGCTTCGGCTTCGGCGTCGACGACATCTCCGAAGGCACCGAGGCCGGCATCTTGTCCGCCGAGTTCACGCTCACCGGCCGCTACGCGTACGGGCTGATGACCAGCGAGCGGGGCACTCACCGGTTGGTGCGGATCAGCCCGTTCGACAACCAGGGCCGGCGCCAGACCAGCTTCGCCGCGGTCCAGGTGTGGCCGGTGATGGACGCTCCGGACGTGTCCCTCGACGACGCCGACATCCGGATGGAGGTGTTCCGAGCGTCCGGCGCCGGTGGCCAGCACGTCAACAAGACGTCGTCGGCGGTGCGCCTGATCCACGAGCCCACCGGGTTGATCGCCAGCTCACAGGAGGAGCGCAGCCAGCTGCAGAACCGGGAGAAGGCGATGGCCCGGCTGAAGGCGATGGTGGCGGCCAAGGCCGAGGAGGAACGGGCCGCCGAGCTCGACGCGATCGGTGGCAAGCAGGCCCAGGTTGGCTGGGGCAGCCAGATCCGCAACTACGTGCTGCAGCCATACCAGATGGTGAAGGATCTGCGCACCGACGTCGAGTCGGGCAACGTCGCCGCCGTCCTCGACGGCGACCTCGACGAGTTCATGGAGGGGTACCTGCGCTGGCGCCGCGCTCAGGCCTGAGGTGGCCGGATCCGCCAACTGTTGCCCCCGGCGGCCAGCAATTGGCCGGCTCAGAGGACGAGCCGCCGCAGCCGTCAGTTCTACGTACAGACCGAATGGCACGTCCACTGAGCGAGGAGTTGGCCGGAGCGTGCCAAGCTGACGGCAATTCGCCGGACCATCTGGGGGTGGCCAATGGGAGTGCTGGACGGCATCACCGTCGTCGAGCTGTCGATCGCCATCGCCGCGCCGAGCTGTGCGCGGGCGCTCGCGTTCCACGGCGCCGACGTCGTGAAGATGGAGTCGCGGACGAACCCGGACGTGGCCCGGCTGTTCGGCTCGGCGTGGGCGACGGACATCGGCACCGGCCCGTACATGGACACCTCGCCGTACGTCCCGGAGATGTCGGCCAACAAGCGCTCGGTCGGGCTCGAGCTGAAGCGCCCGGAAGCGCGCAAGGCCGCCCTCGCCCTGCTCGCCGGCGCCGACGTGTTCGTCACCAACTATTCGACCCCGGCGGTGAGCGGGCTCGGTCTCGGCTACGCCGAGCTCGCCGCCGTCAACCCCGACCTGATCTACGTCGCCTTGCCGGGCTTCGGCTCCGATCCCGCTCACCCGTACTACGAGTTCCTCGCATGGGGACCGAACCAGGCGCCGCTCGTTGGTCTCGACGAGCTGACCGGCTACCCCGACCAGGTGCCGGCTGGCATCGCCACGATCGCCCCGCCTGACTACTTCGCCGGGCTCCACGCGATGGCGGCCGTGCTGACTGCGCTGGAGCACCGCGACCGCACCGGGGAGGGCAGCTTCGTGGACATCGCCCAGTTCGAGACGACGGTGTCGACCCTCGGGCCGTTCCTCCTCGACCACCAGCTCACCGGGAACGCTCCGAGCCGATCTGGCAACCGTCTGTCCTGGCTGGCCCCGCAGGGGTGCTACCACTGCGTGGGTGACGAGGCGTGGGTTGCCGTCACCGTCGCCGGCGACGAGCGCTGGGCGGCGCTCGCCGGGCTGCTCGGCGGGAGCGCCCTCGACGAGCGCTTCGCCACGCTGGCGGGACGGCTCGAGCACCACGACGAGCTCGACGCCCTGATCGATTCGTGGACGTCGGCGCGGTCGTCCGGCGAGGCCGCGACCGCCCTGCAGGCCGTCGGCGTGGCGGCGTGCGAGGTGTTCGACAACGCCGGTGTGCTGGCCGACCCGCACGTCCGCCACCGGCGGTGGTTCCAGCTGCGCGGCTCGAGCCGGTTCCCCGACGGCGACGTGTTCAGCGGGCACCCGATCCGCCTCGGCCAGGAGCCGGGGGAGTGGTGGCGCGGCGGGCCGTCGATGGGCGAGGACACCCGGGAGGTGCTCACGTCGTGGGCCGGGCTCTCGAGCGCCGAGGTCGACGAGTTGATCGCCTCCGGCGCGGCGTTCGTCGACGCCGAGCGGGACCTCACGCTGCGCCGCCCCTACCTCGACCGGGCCGACGAGCTCGGGCTGGTGGCGACGTGAGCGGCGGGCCGTGGTCGGGTGTGCGGGTCGTCGACCTCAGCGGGCTCACCGGCGCCTACGGGACCCGGATGTGGGCGGCGCTGGGCGCCGACGTCGTCCTCGCCGAACCGGCCGAGGGTCACGTCCTGCGCCACCTCCCGCCGTTCGCGCCGAAGGCCACGGGCCCGGAAGCGTCGCTGTGGTGGGCCTTCTTCGGGCAGGGCAAGCGCTCCGTCATCGCCCCGCCCGGCTCCGCCGAGCGGGCCGCGCTGGTGGCCAGCGCCGACGTCGTGATCGCCGACGTCGACCCGGCCGTCGACGAGCCGGCGCCGGTCCACGAACGCCAGGTGGTCATCGCGATCAGCCCATTTGGGCTCACGGGTCCACGGCGCGGCTGGCAGGGATCGGAGCTGGTGGCCTGGGCGTCGGCCGGGGTGGTGTTCACGATCGGCTTCCCTGACCGGCCCCCGCTGTGCCCCGCCACGCCGGTGCAGTTCGCTTGCCACCTGACGTCGATGTACGCCGTGAACGCGGCGATGCTCGCCCTGCGCAGCGTCCGCCAGACCGGGCGCGGCGAGGTGGTCGACGTGTCGATGCAGGAGTGCTGCCTGTCGCTGGCGCCGGAGACGGGTGCGGCCCTGTTCCTCGACGACGGTTTGCGCCGCGGCCGCCCGGGCAACCGGCGGGCGGTGACCCGGCCTTGGGGCCTGTACCCGTGCGCCGACGGGTTCGTGTCGTTCCTCGTGCTGCAACCTACGCACTGGCGGGCGATGGCGGCGTGGATCGCTGAGGAGACGGGAATGGACGCCGTGCTCGACGAGGCGTTCGTCGACCTCCACGTGCGCTGGGAGGTCTCCGACTTCATCGACGACTGCACCGAGCAGCTGACCAAGCCGCGCACCAAGCTCGAGCTGTTCGTCGAGGGCCAGCGGCGGGGGATCCCGATCACACCGGTCAACACCGTCGCCGACCTGCGTGCCGACCCGCACCTGGACAGCGCCGGGTTCTGGCGCGAGGAGGAGCACCCGATCCTCGGGACGGTCGCGACACCAGGGGCGCCGTTCCGCGTCGATCACGACTGGTGGCGATGGGCGACGGCACCGACGCTCGGTCAGCACACTACCGAGGTGCTCGCCACGGTCTGACTCGTCCGTGACAACGATCCCGCCGGTCAGCGGCGGCGGCCGAGCACGTACGGCACCAGCTGGCGCACGAACGCGGTGTCGGCTCCCGGCTCAGCGCCGGCGAACGCCTCGTCGAACGCCTCCATCGCCGCCGACGCGATCCCTCGCCCGTACTCGGAGGTGAACTCGACGCTGCCGTAGTGGTCCATCAGCCTGCGGATCCGACCGACGACCATCGCGTCGCGGTCGGGCCGGGCCATCTGCAGATAGCGGACCACCTCGGCGCGGTCGGGTCCCTGTGCTGCCTGCGTGAGATGGATCAACATCAACGTGCGTTTGCCCTCGTACAGATCGCCGCCGATCTCCTTGCCGTAGATCGCCCGGTCGCCGACGAGGTTGAGCAGGTCGTCGCGGATCTGGAAAGCGGCTCCCAGCAGGAACCCGAAGCGGACCATCGCGCCCACGTCGGCGCGCCCCTTGGAGCCGACCAACGCGCCGACCCGCAGCGGGTGGATCGTGGTGTACCAGCACGTCTTGCGCATGATCAGCTCGAGGTAGTCCTCTGGCTGGATGTCGAGGACGTGGTCGCGCCGCCAGCCCAGCTCCATCGCCTGGCCCTCGAGGGTTCTCCTCGCCATCGTGTCGAACTCGACGTGGATCCGCTCCGCCAACGACGGCGCCATCGAGGCCAGGTGTCGCCGAAGGAGCTGGTTGGCGAACACTGCCAACGCGTCGCCGGCGTTCAGCGCCAAGCCGTCACCGTCGCTCAGGGCGAGGGTCGGACCACCCCGACGACACTCGCTTGCGTCGGCGACGTCGTCGTGGATCAGGAACGCGTTGTGCAACATCTCGATGGCGACGGCGATCGGGAACACGTCCTCGTCGCGCCCGCCGAACGATCGGCACGTCGCCAGGCACAGGCTCGGCCGCAGCGCCTTGCCGGCGCGCGACGGGTAGTCGCGCACCAGGCGGTACAACCAGCGATGCGGCTCGCCGTCTGGGATCGCGTCGTCCATCGCCCGGCGCACCCGCCCGGCGACGTCGTCGAGCATCCGCTCGACCTCGGCGCATCCCGCTGCCACCGCGCTGCGCTCGTCGAGCGCCGTCACGACGCCACCACCAACTCGACGACGAGCCACTGGTCCGGAAGGCCACCGATCAGCATCAGACCGCGGTACGTGCCCCTTGCTGGGTGGTGACGGTCGGCCACCAGCCGCACCTGCACCGGGATGCTCGATCCCGCGCCGAGCTGCGGGACGCGCTCGGGCGTCAGGTGCACGTCGACGTCGAGCACTGTGCCACGTGGGTCGACGAGTTGCGTGAGCAGCGGTCGCAGCTCGCCAACGGCGGCGTCGGTCGTGTTGTGCAGCCAGACGGTGCCACGGACGTCCGCCCACGCACCAGCTTCCAGGTGCAACACGTCGGCGGTGGGCTCGTCGACCTGGGCGACCGACGCCATGCCTGCGACGAGGCGCCAGGCCTGCTGGAACAGGTCTGCGCCGAGCTCACCGAGATCCGCGACGGTCGGGACGTGCTCGAGCGGGCCGGCCGGTGCACTCTCGTGTCGAGCTACGACGCGCTCGACCAGGGCGGTGGCGGCGTCGAGCCCGCGCCGACCGATCGCGCCGACGGCGCGGGCGCTTGGTTCGAAGGCCACCGCCCACGGCGGCAGGCCATCAGCGCGTTGGTCGACTTCCATCCCTCTCGTCCCGTCTCGTCGCGCGGCGGGCGTCCCGTCGTCCAGGCCTGGCCGCCGGATTGTAAACTCTCCCGCACCACTCGCGAGGGAGAAGCCATGAGTGAGCTCGGCGACATCGTGAGTCTGTTCTGGGCGGTCGACGACGTTGCGAAGCAAGAGGATCGGCGCGAGCCGATCGCCGCGGTGTTGCCGGCGTATGCGACCACCGACCCCGACGTCGCCCCGGACGACTGGGTGCGGCGGTTCGACGCGCTCAGCCCTGGGTTCACCGAGAGCATCCGGCCGCCCGATCAGGACGGAACCTCGGCCGTCGAGGCATTGCGATCGATGGCCGTGCGCGGCTTGCCCCACGGCCGGCTCCGCTCGCGCCGGCTGCTGGCGATCGCTGCTCTCGCTCGTGCCTATCCCGAGGAGTTCGGTGAGGACGGCCCATATCGGGAGGACCTGCGGGGGGCGCTGCGAGGCTTTGTCGAAGCGGCCGCGGCGGAGACCGGCGAGACCGAGCGACCAGCGATCGACGAGGGGACCGACCACCTGGCGACCCTGCTCACGGGCAGAAGTGTCGGCGTGCCGGGTGGGCGCGAGCCGCTCGTGGACCTGGCGTCCTGGACGGCGTTCGTGAGGACGGCCGCGGAGGCCCACCTGCTCGATCGGGAGACCGCGGACCAGGACCAACCGCCGTGCTCTGCCAGCTGGGAGATCGAGGCGGACCCTTCGGGTGGCCCGGTGACGTGCCTGAAGACGCACTTCGAGACGCAGTTGACATCGGTCGGTCAGCTGGCGCGCTACATGGACCCGCCCGATTGGCCAACGTGTTGCGACCTGTGGTGCGCGATGACGCTGGTCAGCAGACCCGGACAGGTCGCCTGCTACCTGGAGGACATCAGCCTCGACTGCGCGGGACCGTGGCACCTGCTCACCTGCCTCGACATCATGACCGCCCGCCCCCGACCAGAGGTTTGGCTGCTGGCCTACGAGCTGAACAGGAACCCGGCCTACGTCGCTCTGAGCGACGGCATCGTGACGTTCGACTCTGGCAGCATCGCCGCCTACGAGACCGGCGGGCACGTGTGCATCGACACGGTCAAGCGGGTTCGCTTCGACGACGGCTTCACCGGCGCAGCCATCGCCATCTGGGCCTGCGTTCTCGGATATGGGGCAGCCGCGGAGGACATGGCGCTGACATGCGCACTCCATGATCCGCCACCCCACGCAAAGGCGCAGGGTCACCCGGCGTCGGTACCCGACACACCTGACCCATCCGGCTTGATCGACGAGGTGGCACGGCGCACCATCGCCTGCGTGCAGTGGTCAGCCGACAGCCTCAAGGAATCGCTGGTGACCGCATCGGGGCCGGGCTACACGGCCGATGCCTTGGCCAGGGACGCCGGACGTTACTGGGCCCGGCTCGTCCAGGAATCGGTGCGGTGGTGGGGACCGCCGCCGACGTCGACCGCGCCGTCGAGCACGGAGCGGTGAGATGAGCGACGGATCGCCCTCGACGTACGACGCCGTCGAGCACATCGCAGGAATCGTCCGGGGCTGGGTGGACGCCGTCGCCGGAGAGGCCGGACGGCTCGCCGAGCGCGTCGATGACGGCACGTTCGACGCCGACGCCGCAGCGAGCGTGCTCGGCCGACTGGCCTCGCTTCCACTGACCATCGCCGTCAACTGCTGGGCGGGGCCCTCGCGCCCGTCCGACCCCGTCACGACCGGCGAGATGGTCACCTTGACATCACGACCCTTCACCGACCCGGGTCCGGTCGACCGCCCGCGGACCTTGACCGTCGAGGACTTCCGAGACGTCTTCGACCGTCGGATCCCAGTCGTGCAGGTCGCCATCGAGCCGGCGCAGCTGACCGTGAACGCGGCCTCGTTCACGGTCACGGCCACGGTGCCTCAGCCGCCGTCTGGCGCGTACACGGGCACCGTCCGCGTCTCGCCGGACGACGGCACGGCGACCCGCACCGTCGCCGTGTGGCTGGGCGAAGGGGTCCCGCCCGGATGATCGGGCCAGGTGACTCGGCGGTCGACGTCTGGCGGGTCGAGGCGGCCCACAGGGCGGTCGCCGGAGGTCAGCTGGACTCGGCGCCACCGCCGTCGCTGTGGCAGGAGCTCCGAACGACCGACGACGCGTCGCGCTTCCTCGGCGCGGCGCCCCCTGGGCCGGGGGAGGACCTCCGCCTCACGGTCATGTTCTGCGATCTCGTCGGCTCGACGGCGCTGTCGGGACGTCAGGGCAACGAGCTCTACCGCGCCCTCGTCGGTCGCTACAAGGCGGTGTGCCGGGAGATCATCGAAGACACGTACGGCGGTCACATCCTGTCCATCAAGGGCGACGGGCTGCTGGCGGTGTTCGGCTACCCGATCGCCCATGACGACGGGGCCCGCCGGGCGGTGGCGGCGGGGCTGGAGATCGTCGAAGCGATGCGCGAGCTCTCGCGCGCCGCCGAGCACGACGTCGGCGAGTCGATGTCGGCCCGGGTCGCGATGAATCGAGGCCAGGTCTACATCGACACCGTCGAGGACGAGGCGTACGGATGGACCGCCAACGTGGCGTCGCGCGTGCACGAGCTGGCAGCTCCCGGGACCGTGCTCATCTCCCGCCCCGTGCTCGATCTCGTCGGCGCGGACTTCGAGCTCGAAGCGCAGCGCGCGGCCAAGGTGAAAGGCGTCGACGAGCCGATCGACACGTGGAGGGTCGTGAGCGAGCAGGCGCCGCGTACTCGGCGCGCCGTGCGCAGGACCTCGCTGGTCGGGCGGCGAGGCGTGTTCGAGCAGCTCGAAGCCGCCTGGAAGGAGGGACCGCTCAGCATCCTCCTCACCGGCGATCCGGGAATCGGCAAGACCGCCGTCGCCGACGCGTTCGTGGCGTTGCTCGGACTCGACGTCGACGAGGTCGTGCGCCTGGCCGGCTCGGCGGTACACGCGGCGACGGCGCTGCACCCCCTGCGCGACCTGGTCGAAGGGCGCTGTGGCATCGGACGCGACACCGACGGCGCCGACCGGCTGGCACTACTCCATCGACACCTCGAGCGGCGGGGACAGGGTGAGCTCGTCGCCCCGCTCGGTGCGGTGCTGGGGCTCGACGTGTCCGGCGAGGACGCGTCGCCGCCGGCGATCGGCCGCGCCCGCCGCGAGGCCATCTTGCAGGCTGCCGTGCAGTACCTCTGCGCAGGCGGCGGTCGGCGCCTCGAGCTGATCGTCGCCGACGACCTGCAATGGTTCGACGACACGACGATCGGCCTGCTCGGGGCGATCGCCTCGCTGACAGACCGCCCCAGCCTGCTGATGACCAGCCGGGACCCGAACGGCCGAGGCATCCCGGCCGCACGCATCACGCTCGACCCGCTGACCGACGACGAGGTCGGGGAGCTCATCGACGAGCTCGACCCGTCGGGGAGCGTGCCACGCGACGATCTCATCGCCCGATGCGACGGCGTGCCGCTGTTCCTGGAGGAGCTGGTGCGGTCGGCGCTCATCGTCCCCGACGACGTGCCCGGCACCGCCGCGACCAACGTCGGGCAGGCCGTGCCCGACGCCCTGTACGACTCGCTGCTCGCCCGTCTCGACCGTCGCGACGGGTGTCGGTCGGTCGCCGCCGCGGCCGCCGTCGTCGGCCGCACCTTCGATCGCGACAGCCTGGTGGCGGCCCTCGGCGACGAGGCGATCGATCTCGACGCCGTGCTGGCCCGCCTGCGCGATGACGGCGTCATCGAGGCGGTCCGGGGATCCCACGAGGTTCACCGCTTCCGCCACGTCCTGGTCCGCGATGTCGCCGACGAGCTGCTCCCGGCCTCGGTCCGCCGCGCCGCCCACGGCCGGGTCGCTGAGGCGCTGCGGGCCGGAGCCGCCGACGACAGTGCGGACTGGGTGCTGCTGGCTTCCCACTTCGAGCAGGCAGGTCGCCCGTGGCAGGCGGTCGACTGTTACGAGCGTGCCGCCGACCAGGCGCGCCGGCTGGGGGAGCTGGGCCTGACCGTCGACCGGCTCGGCCGTGCCATCGAGCTCGTGCGGACCGTGCCACTTGACGCGACCCGTGACGTTCGCGAGATCGGGCTGCGACTGGCGCGCGCCTTCGCTCAGGTGAGCATCTCCGGCAACGCCAGTCCCGAGGCGGCCATCGACTACAACGAGTGCCTGGCGCTGGCCAACGACCTCGGGCGCAGCGACGACATCGTCCGCGCCCTCATCCCGATCTGGTCGCACTATGCCAGCCGAGGCGACATCGGCCGGGCCACCGACGTGGCGACGATCCTGCGCAACCTCGTCGTCAGCGGCCGCGAGTGGTTCGTGGTCGAGAACGATGCGGCGTTCGGCATGCTGGCGTGGTTCTCCGGCCGCTTCGGCGAGTCTCGACGCTTGCTCGAGCAGGCCCGCGCCGGTCTCGACCGCCGAGGCGCCGACGACCGCGTCGCCGCCAGTTGGTTCCTGCCCAACGATCCGCAGACCTCGATCCACACTCACCTCGCGCTGGCCCGGCTGATGACCGGCGACATCGCCGGCGCCGAGGTCGAGTTCGCCACCGGCGGGGAGGTCGCCACCGGCCTGCCGTTCCCCCAGGGCCGCTTCAGCGAGTTGTACAACGACGCCTACCGCTCGTGGGCGTTGACACACCTCGGGCAGTTCGATGACGCCGCGGCACTGGCCGCCCACTCGTTGTCGCTGGCGCGTGAGCACGGCTTCGAGCTGTGGGAGATGGCGGCGACCACCCAGCTGGCCACGATCGGCGTGCACCGACGGGTCCGTGCTGGCATTGGGGTGCGAGCGGGCACCGAGGTCGCCGAGCTGGGCGGTCAGGCCATGTTGTGGCGGATGCTCGATCTCGGCGTGTTCCTCCCGCCGGTGCTCACGAGCCTCGCCGTCGCCCAGGCCGAAGCCGGCGACGTCGGCGCGGCCCGGCGTGGGATCGCCGAGTCGCTGGAGATCGCCACGGCGAGCGGCGTCCACTTCTACGACGCGGAATCGCGCCGCGCCGCCGCGCTCCTCGAACCCGACGTCGATGCCGTCGTCGCCGGCCTGGAGGCGGCCTACGCCGTGGCCGTCGAGCAGGAGGCGACGGTGTTCGCCCTGCGCATCGCCGCGGACCTCGGCCGCCTGGATCCGGTGCGCGCCCAGCCGCTGCTGCACGAGGTGCTCGACCGCTTCGACGACCGCTCGTCGTGCCCCGAACTGGTCGTCGCCCGTTCCCTCGCCGGCGTGCCCAGCGCCTCGGCGTGAGCCGACCGCGGCGGCGCATCGCGATCCTGGGCGGTGGCATGGCCGCGCTGGCCACGGCGTGGCGGCTCAGCGAACCGGGTTGGGAGGACGAGTTCGAATCGATCACCGTGTACCAGCGCGGGTGGCGCCTCGGCGGCAAGGGCGCCAGCGGGCGCGGCGTCCACGGGAGGATCGAGGAGCACGGCCTGCACATCTGGTTGGGGTATTACGAGAACGCGTTCGGCCTGCTCCGGGCGTGCTATGCCGAGCTCGACCGGGCGCGGTCGCGACCCACGGCTCCCATCCTGACCTGGCGCGATGCCCTCGTCCCGGCGCCCGTCGTCGGGCTCGAGGATCACCACCTCGAGGGGTGGTCGCACTGGATCGGCGATTTCGCCCCCAACGAGGATCTGCCCGGCGAGCCCGATCGGTCGGGCGGTGTGATGACAGTCGCCGACTTCGCTCGGCGTGCCGTGCGTCTCGTTGGTGATTTCGCCAGTTCGCTCGCCACGCCCGAGCCGGGACGCGTCGTGTTGACCACGAGCGCGACGCCGCCGTCGCGCCGGGCCGATCCGATCACGGTCGCCGTGATCCTGACCACCGCAGCCGCGCTCGAGTCGATGGCGATGGCCGGTCGCATCGTCGACACGCCGGTCGTCCTCCTCGACGACGCCCTCGCCGGGCTGCGCACCGCGCTCCGCGGACTTGCCGAGCGCGACCACCGCATCCGCCGCACGTGGCACCTGCTCTCGATCGTGCTCGCCACGTTGCGCGGGATCGTGGCCGACGGCCTGCTCACCGACCCTCGCGGCTTCCGTGCCATCAACGACGAGGATTACCGGGACTGGATCGGCCGCCACGGGGCCGCCCCCGAAGCCGTCGACTCGACCCTCGTGCGCGGCCTCTACGACCTCGTCTTCGCCCACGTCGACGGCGCGCCGAACGGGGCCTCGTTCGGCGCCGGCTGGGGGGTGTTCCTCTCCGGCAAGACGTTCTTCGACCACCGTGGCTCGATCTTCTGGAAGATGACGGCGGGCATGGGGGACGTCGTGTTCGCTCCGTTGTACGAGGTCCTGTGCCGACGCGGCGTGCGCTTCGAGTTCTTTCACCGCGTCGATGGCTTGCACCTCTCACCCGACCGGAACGGCCTCGACGGCATCACGATCGGCGTGCAGGCCGCACTCCCTGCGGGGATCGACAGCTACGACCCGCTGCTCGACGTGCGCGGGCTGCCGTGCTTCCCGGCGGCGCCGCTCACCGACCGGATCGTCATCCCCGACGGCATCGATCCGGCCGCCCTCGAGTCGCACTGGGGCAGGCGCGACGACGTAGCGACGACGCGGCTCCGCCGGGGAGTCGACTTCGATGACGTCGTGTTGGCGATCCCGCTGGGGATGGCCCCGTTGATCTGCGATGAGCTGCTGGACGACAGCGACGCCTGGCGGTCGATGGTGGCCAACGTCCCCACCGTCGCGACCCAGGCGCTCCAGCTGTGGCTGCGGGAGGACGAGCCGACGCTCGGCTGGCGATGGCCCGGCGCGACGATCAGCGGGTACGTCCACCCGTTCGACACCTTCTCCTCGATGCCGCAGGTGATCGACGCCGAGGACTGGCCCGACCACGACCGGCCCGGCACCGTCGCCTACTTCTGCAGCACCATGGCCGCACCGCCGCCGAGTGCGGTCGGCGCCGATTCCTATGACGAGGTGCAACGAGAGCTGGTGTGGGCCCACGCCGAGCGGTT
Organism: uncultured Acidimicrobiia bacterium; assembly: GCA_963841465.1. Lineage (GTDB taxonomy): Bacteria > Actinomycetota > Acidimicrobiia > Acidimicrobiales > Ilumatobacteraceae > JALZMG01. Next base: position 557,717 of record CAWJCQ010000005.1, read on the forward strand.
CCTCGAGCGCGACATCGGTCACCTCTTTCCCGGTGCCGTGCGGGGCGGTGAGTTCCGGTGGGAGCTGCTGTGCGGGAGCGACGTTCGCGGCCCAGCGGCGCTGCGCAGCCAGTTCGTCGCCGCCAACGTCGATCCATCCGACCGCTACGTGCAGTCGCCCGCGGGCAGCGATCGCCATCGCCTCCGCCCCGACGCCAGCGGGTACGAGCACCTGTTCCTCGCCGGCGACTGGACGGACTGCGGGCTCAACGCCGGCTGCATCGAGGCCGCCGTGCTCTCGGGCCTCCAGGCGGCCAACGCCATCCTCGGCCGCTCCCGACATCACCGGATCGCCGGGTACTACCTCGCCTGACCGGGTCGACGGAACAAAGCCGGAGCGCACCTGTAGCCTGTCGGCGCTTTCGTCACGCGACTGACACACGTCACCACATGATCCGCCTCGAGAACGTCACCAAGAGCTACCAGAACTCCATCGTCGCCGTCCGCGACGCCAGCTTCGACGTGCCGAAAGGTGAGTTCGTGTTCCTGGTCGGGCCGTCAGGCTCGGGCAAGAGCACACTGCTGCGCCTGCTCAACCGGCAGGACCGCCCCGAGAAGGGGGCGGTGTGGGTCGCCGGGCGCAACATCATCGACATGCCCTCGGGCCGGGTGCCGCAGCTGCGGCGCAACATCGGCAACATCTTCCAGGACTTCAAGCTGCTGCCGAACAAGACGGTGTTCGAGAACGTCGCCTTCGCCCAGGAGGTCATCGGCAAGCCGAAGCACGTGATCGGCCAGCAGGTGCCAGCTGTGCTCGACCTCGTCGGCCTCGCCGGCAAGGAGGATCGCTTCCCGCATCAGCTGTCGGGCGGTGAGCAGCAGCGGGTGTCGGTGGCCCGTGCGTTCGTGAACCGTCCGCTGATCATGCTCGCCGACGAGCCGACCGGGAACCTCGACCCGGCCACCGGCGAGGGCATCATGCGCCTGCTCGACCGGATCAACAAGACCGGCACCACCGTGCTCATGGCCACCCACGACCAGCGCATCGTCAACACCATGCGCAAGCGGGTGATCCAGCTCGACCGTGGCGTCATCGTGCGCGACCAGGCGCGCGGCGTCTACGAGTAGCGCGCCCGACCCCCGATGCTCTCCCGACTCACCTACACGTTCCGCGAGACGTGGGCCAGCTTCCGGCGCAACATGACGCTCACGGTGGCGGCGATCATCACGTCGGCCGTGTCATTGCTCATCTTCGGCCTGACGTTGCTGATGCAACAAGGCTTCGACAACCTCCTGTCGGCGTGGGAGGGCGGCGTGGAGATGATCGTCTACGTCAACCCAGGTGCCTCGCAGGCCCAGCGCACCGAGATCGAGAATGCCCTCGCCGGTCTGCCCCAGCAGATCGAGAAATGGGCTTACTGCGACACCGCCTGTTCGCTCGCCGAGGCCAAGCGCCTCCTGGCGGGTGACCCGTCGACCCTGAACCTGCTGACCGAGAAGAACATCCCCACGCAGTACAAGGTCGTGCCGACCGACGCCACTGATGTGAACACGCTGCGCCAGGTCCGCGACAGCCTCGGTGACCTCCCCAACGTGTCCAAGATCGTGCTCGCCGACCAACAGCTCGACATCATCTCGAGGCTCAAGGGGTTCGTCGGGCTGTACACGGTGATCCTGTCAATCGCCCTGCTGGTCGCCGCGATCCTGCTGATCTGGAACACCATCCGCACGGCGATGTTCGCCCGCCGACGCGAGATCGAGGTGATGAAGCTGGTCGGCGCCACCGACTGGTTCATCCGTGTCCCGTTCATGCTCGAGGGACTGATCCAGGGTCTGATCGGAGGGCTCGGCGCCTGCATCGGGCTGTGGGCGATCAACAACCGCTGGACCGCCGGCGTCAAGGACTTCCCGTCCGACAGCGGGTTCGCCGCCCTCGTCGTCGACGACGGGTTCCTGTTCCAGCGGATGCTGATCCTGCTGGCCATCGGCATGGTCGCTGGCGCGATTGGCTCCGGCATCGCCGCCAGCCGCTTCCTCGACGTGTAGGAAGCCCCACGGCATGGGCTGGCCGGGTCGGGCGACGTCGCCGCGTACTCGGCGAATCGGCCGTCGAGGCTGACGTTGATCGAGCCGCTGAGGTGGCCGGAGGCGAACACGTCGAAGGACCGGCACTCGAGGCGTAGATCTTGTGTCCGCCCCGTCCACGTTCAGGTAACGGCGGGCCACGCCGTCGATGCAGGGCACCTCGAGTCGTGGCCGACCAGCGGGATAGGAACGGTGGCGCTCAAGAGTCGCTCCTCAGATCGGTCGAGTGGCACGCACGAGGACGTCGATCGCGATCTTGTCGCCGTCGGGTGTCGGCACCGGACGATCGACGCGGGTCGCCTTGACGATCTCGAGCCCGTCGAGGTCGGCGACGACGTCGTCGGGGCCGTACAGCACGCCCGGGTCCTGTGGACCGCCCCAGCCCGCCTGCGGGTTCGTGATGTCGTGGCCGACCACCAGCAGCGTCCCGCCCGGAGCAACGGCGCTGGCGGCCCGACCGAACGCGATGCCACGCTGCGGTTCGGGGACGTGGAGGTACATGACGATCACCAGATCGAACTGCGCTGTGATCGGTGTGTCGTCGGTGACGTCGGCGAGCTCCCAGGCCACGGTCACGCTCCGGCCCGCGGCGAGCCGGCGGGCCTTGTCGAGCGCCACCGGAGAGAAGTCGACGCCGGTGACGGTCCAGCCCCGCTCGGCCAGCCAGATGGCGTTGCGTCCCTCCCCACACGCCACGTCGAGCGCCCGACCTGGCGCCAAGCCGGCGACCTCGGCGACGAGGAAACGGTTCGGCTCGGCCGACCACACCAACTCGCCGGTGGCGTAGCGGGCGTCCCAGGCGTCGCGGTCCATCACACCTCCCCGGGTCGAGGGCGGGTGTCGGGCGAGCGCAGACGCACCCGCTCCAGGTTGCCTTGCACCCGCAGTCGTTTGAACACCGTCGGGTCCTCGTCGAGCTGCGAGACGTGACAGCGGACCGCCTCGTGCTGGGCGGTGCGGTCGACGTCGATGTCGAGCACCTGCGGTCCGTCATCGATGGCCTGGAACGACAGTCCGTGCTCGTCTCGAAGCCGGGCCGCCGCGACGGGATGCAGGCCCCACTCGACCACCGGGAGCCCACGCCGGTCGGCGACCCGCTCGGCGGCCCGGGTGGCGGCGCGATGGTCGGGATGGCCGGTGACGCCGTTCGGTTCGAACACGAGGAGCGCCGCGATGTCGCCGCCGAGCCAGGCGTCGACGTGGGCGTCGAGCTCGCTCGCCGGGGTCTCGTCGAGACAGCCGTCGGGGAGGTCGAGGAGGGTGACGTGGGCGACGTGGAGGGCGGCGGCGCCGGCGAGGAGCTCATGGTGGCGGAGGGGGCCCAGTTCGTACGAGGCGCCGATGGTGCTGGCCTCACCATGGGTGAAGCACAGCACGCGGACCTCGCGTCCCGCCGCGGCGAGCTGGGCGATGAGCGCGCCGAGCCCGAAGCTCTCGTCGTCGGGATGGGCGACGACCGCGGCGACCGGCCCGCCGCCGCCGGGCATCCAGTCCTCGACGGGTTGCATCGTCGGCCCGGCCTCAGGACCGCTCGTCGGTCCGCAGCTCCTGCACGGCGGCGCGCAGTCGGGTCGACGCCTCGTCGGCAAGCGCCGCGAAGCGCGGGTCGTCCATCAGCTCGTGCGGATCCATGATCCGGACGCGGGTTCCGCCGTCGGCGGGCTCGAGCACGACGTTGCACGGCAACAGCAGCGCCACCGACGGGTCGAGCTGGAGTGCTTCATGCGCCAGCGTCGGGTTGCAGGCGCCGAGGATCTTGAGCGCTGGGCGTTCCACCCCCAACTTGGCTTTCAACGTCGCCGCCACGTCGATCTCGGTGAGCACACCGAAGCCCTGATGGGCGAGCGCCTCGCGGATCGCCACCTCGGTGTCGGCGAGGTCGCTGGGCACGGTTGTTTCGATCGAGGGATGCATCCTCACGCCTCGCGTCCGCCGGCCCCTGCGGACGCCGGCTGGGCCCGCACATAGTCCATGTCGAGGTTCCGCACGAGGCTGATGACCTGCTCCAGCGCTGCCCCGGGCAGCGCGCCGGGTTGCGAGAACACCAGTACACCATCACGGAACGCCATCAGCGTCGGGATCGACATGATCCCGACGGCCCGCCCCAGGCGTGGTTCGGCCTCCGTGTCGATCTTGGCGAACACGATGTCGTCGTGCCGTTCGGCCGCCGCGTCGAAGATCGGGGCGAACACGCGGCACGGGCCGCACCACGACGCCCACCAGTCGACCAACACGATGTCGTGGTCATTGATCGTCGACTCGAAGGTGTCTTCCGACAGGGTGATCGTACCCATGTGGTCTCCTCATGCTCGGTGCTCGGTGCTCGACAGGCATCAACGCACATACCCAATGGGGTATTCCACCGTCTGTTGTAATACCCAGGGGGGTACCTGTATGTTCCTCTGAACCGCTGAGCGAACAGCGGACTCGATCGAACAGGAGACGTGCCGTGACGCTGAGCCAGGTTCCATCGCCATCGGCCGACGAGGTGAAGCGGGAGGGCGGCGACGGCGAGGGATGGTTGGCGCGGCTGGCCCGCTTCGCCGGCCGCCGCCGACGGCTGGTGATGCTGGCGTGGCTGGTCACGGTCGTGGCCGCCGCCCCGCTCGCGCTCAGGTTGTCGAGCGCCCTGTCAGGAGCCGGCTGGGAGGCGCAAGGTTCGACCGCCCAGACGGTGCGCGACGAACTACGGCGCGACTTTCCCCAACCGGGGGCCGAGGCGGCCGTCGTCGCCTACCACCAGGCGGAGCCCATCGCGGCGAGCCCCGCCGGGCTGCAGGCGCTGGTCGGGTCGCTGCGAGGAGCGCCTGGTGCGGCGGCGGTCGTCGATCCGCTCGCGCTGCCGCCCGATGCCGGCTTGATCTCGCCGGACGGCCGCACCGCGCTCGATTCCCGTCGAGCTGGCTGCCGTGAAGGACGCCGACCGGCCGGTGTCGGCAGCACACCTCATCGACCACGTCCGATCGCTCCCGCTGCCGTCCGGTGCGACGGCCGAGGTGACCGGGGAGTGGGCGGTGTGGAGCGACTTCAACGCCGAGAACGAGCACGCCTTGCACCTCGCCGAGCTCCTGTCCGGCCTGCCGACGTTGATCCTGCTGTTCATCGCCTTCGGGTCGGCCGTCGCCGCCGGCATCCCGTTGCTGCTCGCGGTGGCGGGCATCTTCGTCGGATGGGCGGCGCTCAACCTGCTCAACGGGACGACTCCGCTGTCGGTGTGGTCGATGAACTTCTCGATGATGATCGGGCTGGCCGTCGGGATCGACTACAGCCTCTTCATCGTCTCCCGCTACCGGGAAGAACGCGAAGACGGCTACATCCCACTCGACGCGATCGCCAACACATTGGGCACCGCCGGCAAGGCCGTCTTCCTGTCGGCCTTGACCGTCGTCGTGTCGCTGGCGGCGATCTTCCTCGTGCCGGTGATGGTGTTCCGCTCGATGGCGCTGGGCATGATCCTCGCCGTCGTCGCCACCGCCGCGGCCTCCCTCACCCTGCTGCCGGCGGTGCTCGTCGCCCTCGGTGAGCGGGTGCTCGTGAGCAAGGACAAGGACCCCGATCGGGCCGCCGAGGGCCGATGGGCGCGCTGGACCGGCACCGCGCTCGAAACGGCCCGGGCTCACGCTTGCCGCCGGACTGGGGCTGCTCCTGCTGCTCGCCGGGCCTGCCCTCAACATGCGGCTCGGGATGCCCGGCGCCCACGTCGTCGACGAGGGACGCTCCAGCCGCGACGGCTACGACATGGTGACGTCTGCGTTCGGTCCCGGCGCCGCCGGCCCGCTCTTCGTCACCGCACCCCAAGGCGACAGCGCCGACGTCGTCACCGTCGCCCAACACGACCCCGACGTGGCCGACGCCCGCGTGGTCGCCGGGCCCTCACCCGGCGGGCGCGTCGCCATCAGGATCACCCCCAAGACGGCCGTCGACGACCAGCGGACCTCCGAGCTTGTCGGGCGCCTGCGCGACCAGCTCCACGCCCAGGTCCCCGACGCCCTCGTCGGAGGACCCGCCGCCCAGAACCACGACCTCACGGCGGCGCTCACCGGCACCGCCCCGCTCGCCGTGGCGCTGATCATGACCGTCGCCTTCGTGCTGCTGCTCGTGGTCTTCCGCAGCCTCACGATCGCCGTGTCGTCGCTGCTGCTGAATCTCCTCGGCGTCGCCGCCAGCTTCGGGTTCGCCACCCTCGTGTTCCAGCATGGATGGGGAACCAGCCTCATCGGCATCCACCCCCAGGGGTTCGTCGACGCCTGGGCCCCGCTGTTCTTCTTCGCCCTGCTCTTCGGGCTCTCGATGGACTACCAGCTCTTCCTGCTGGCAGCGATCAAGGAACGCCACGACGTCACCGGCGATGCCCGGGTGGCCGTGCGTGACGGCATCGCTCGCACCGGCCGCCCCATCACCAACGCCGCCCTCATCATGATCGCCGTCTTCGTCGCCTTTGGCGTCACCGGACCCATACCCCCGACCGAGCTCGGCATCACACTCGCCCTCGCGGTGCTGCTCGACGCCACGGTCATCCGCATGATGCTCGTCCCATCGCTGCTCGGCCTGCTCGGCGAGCGGGCGTGGTGGCTGCCCTCCTGGCTGGACAAGCGGCTGCCACAGGTCCGCTTCGCACATTGAATGACCGATCGAAGTGCCACCGCCTGCCGGTACCCTGGTGGGTATCCGGACGACCGAAGAGGAACCGTGATGGAGCTGCCCGACGAGGTGATCAACGACATTCGCAAACGGCTGCACCGTGTCAGCGGCCAGCTCGCCGGGATCGAGCGCATGCTCGACGACGGACGCGAGTGCAAGGACGTCGTGACACAGATCAGCGCCGCCACCAAAGCCCTCGAACAGGCCGGGTTCAAACTCGTCTCCGCCGGGCTCACCTACTGCCTCGCCAACCCCGACGAAGCCGCCGCCAGCGGCTACCCGATCGAGGCAATCGAGAAGATGTTCATGAAGCTCGCCTAGATCCGCCGGGGGAGAGTTCGCCCATTCCGGCCCCGACGATCGCCTCGGGCGATCTCGCAGCGCCGATGCGGTGACGCGGCCGGTGTGCGCGACCGGTCCTGCGCATTTCGCCCAACGGCTGGCCGACGGTGTGTCAGGCCGCCCGACGATCCACGTCCGGCCGGCCGACGGGACGCACGAGAACGGGTCGCCGCGGCGCGAGCGCTCGGTCCCGATCAGTTGGCGACCAACGACCACGACGCCGTTCGCACAGCTCGTCCGAGCGCCACGCCGTCGATCTCACCATTGCGCGGCGCAGTCCCCGGCACGGGATCCGATCCGGCCAGCCGGGAGGAGCCCGCATCAGGCACAGCACGCATGGTGCACGCTCCCGCATCCGTCAGTCCCATCGACAGCCTCCCGCTCAACTGATACCCCTGTGGGTATATCCCCAACAGTGGTTCGCGACACGAGCCGAGGGCGACGGCGCTTGCGCAGCGGGTCACATGGCAAGGAGGGTTCGTTCCACCTTCGTGTCGAAGCAGCTCGGCCACTGCTCGTCGAGGTCGACGATCGTGCCGGCGGTGGTGATCTCATCGACGAGCCCGAGCGCGCGCCGCAGGATCCGGCGCTGCTGGGCGACGGCACCAGGGGCGCCGAAGTTGTTGCCCATCGGGAAGTTCACGAACAATGCCCGTGGCGGCCGGACCTGAACGGTCAGGTCCCGTCCTGTCGCCACGACCACCGTCGGGATGCCGGAGGATTCGATCACTCGTGCGACCAGACCCACGGTCTGGTGATCGAGCGGTCAAGCGGGAACCAGCACGAAGATATCGACCTTGTCCTCGTGCAGCAGGCGTGCCAACGCCGGCGCCGACTCCTGCTGCACTTGTGCCCGGCGGTAGATGCGGCCCATGAACCCGCTCCAGTGCCGCGGCGCGACGTCGCCAATGACCCCATCGGCCCGGAGCTCTCGCAACCGTTCGATCGGAAAGACGCTGTTGACGTCGACCGAGGCGTCAGTCGTGTCGTAGTAGCTGTCGTTCACCTGGAAATCAGGCGCCGCCGCGGAAGGGTCGATCGCATCGAGACGGAAGTCGTTGCGGGCGTCAGGGTTCCATGCGGGCATCGAGCAATGGGAGACCCCGCCCGAGGTGAGCATCGCCACCGTCGAGTCGACCAATGGCTTGGCCGGCCTCGTGAGTGGCGCATCGATGTTGACGGTCCACTCGTAGGGCGGGAAGCCTTGCTGCCGGTAGCGCTGGTTCAACAAGTCCACGTACCGTACCGGCTCCACGCCGGCAGTGTACGCAGCACGCGCCGGGTCACGCGGCCCGTGCGCCGGGGTGTGGCATCGTCTGATGGTGGCCGACGACGTGTCGCTCGACACCTACCACAAGGACCACTGGGTCGACATCGAACCGGAGCGCTTCGACCGCTATGAGGAGCTGTTCCGCCTCGACGATCGCCGCGCCGATGCCCTGCTCGCCCCGGTCGGCGTGACGCCCGGCGAGGTGATCGTGGACTTCGGGTGCGGTCCCGGCTACGTCGCGGCGCACCTCGCCCGACTGACCGGGCCGGAGGGCCACGTCCACGCCGTCGACCTGAACGCCGCGTTCGTCGAGCGGACGCGAGCCGTCGCCGCGGAGGCCGGAAGAGCCGATCTGGTCACGGTGCACCACAGCGTCGACGAGCGGGTACCCCTGCCCGACGGCTCCGCCGACCGCGTCTACGCCAAGAACGTGCTGGAGTACGTGCCCGACCTCCACGCCGTGCTCGAGGAGCTGCATCGCACGTTGCGTCCCGGCGGGACGATGGTGGCGTCGGACTCCGACTTCGGGTTCGTGGTCGTCGAACCGCTCGAGCCGAGCGAGATCACCGAGCTCTTCGAAGCGGCCGCTCCCGCCTTCAAGGAACCCTTCGTCGGGCGCAAGCTCCGCTCGGCATACCTGCGGGCCGGGTTCAGCGACGTCCAGGTGACGGTCACGACGTCGGCCGACACGGTGGGCTACCTGCGGGGCGTGATCGAGAACATGCTCGGCTACGCGACGAGGTTCCAGCAGATGACCACCGCACGAGCCGCCGAACTACGGGCGAAGGTCGACGACGCGCTGGCGACCGGCTCGTACCTCGCCGTGCTCCCGCAATGGTGGGTCACCGGCCGAAAGGCCGGCTGAGGAACGTGGTCTGCGATGGAGTCGGCGCGGCAGCGACCAGCCGTCACAGGCCTTTCCTCCAGCCAAAGCCCGCCGGCGAGGGGGGCCGCAGCCGAGCCAGGCCGGGGAAACCCCCGGCGTGATCGAAGTGGCCGTGGCTGAGCTCGATCGCCTGGATCGCGGCGGTGTCGAGCTCGAGGCGTTCGATGTTGTCGGCCAGTCCGTTGGGGTGACACGCCGGCGGGTCCGTGCCATCGGCGCCCGGCGGGCAGGGCCCACGTCGGCCATCAACCCGTCGTAGCTGTTGTCGACCAACGTCGTGATCACCACCTCGTCGACCGGTTCGATCGCGACCGGGTCGACCGCATCGCCCTCGATCACACGGGGCGCGGCCCTGGCGACCTCGTCACCATGACCGTGTCCGAGCTCCGAGCCGCACAGGCCGCACATCCTCCCTACCGCGACGAGGCCCGAAACGACGAGGCCATCGGGAGAACACCCGACCTGGCGATCCGGCGGCATCCGGGCGGCGATTCCCACACGGACGCCCGCTCCGCACGGAGCCGGACCGATACCACAGCCGCACACATGCGCCATCTGCTCGGTCGGCAGCCCGGTCTTGGGGATGCCCACGGCGTTGGGCGTGGTCCGTCGGAGATCTCGGGGGTCCGCCGAATCACCTCCTGACCGAGGAACGGCGGCACGATCGTGGCGTGGGCGAAGTCGATGCCGGTGCCATCGGCGAGCACCACCCGACCCTCCTCGACGTGGTCCGTCGCGGTGTCGATCACCGCGGCGATGCGTTCCTTCTGCACCCCGCCCCCTGGGTGGCCTCGACGACGATGTCACCATGTTCGGCGAGGAACCGGCGCCAGCCCTCGCCGGCGTGGATGGCGTCCTCCAACGTCGTGGTCGTGTAGGCGTTGCCGCCGGGACCGAGCCCGGTGATGACGTCGAAGTTGTTGCGGGAGCCGGTGGCGATCACCAGGTAGTCGTGGCCGTAGCCGCGCGCCGTCGTCTACACCCGGTTCGCCGCCAGGTCGAGGCTGGTCGCCTCGGCACGCACGAACTCCACGTCGTGGTCCTCGAAGGTCGGGGCGACGGGGAACGTGATGTCCGCCGGGGCCCGCTTCCCGAACGGCAGCCAGATCAGCGACGGATTGAACAAGAAGCGGTCGGACGCCGACACCACCGTGACGTCGGCATCGCCGTGAAGGTCGTGCTTGACCGCCAGCGCGGCCGTCAACCCCCCGAAGTTTCCTCCCAGGACCAGCACCCTCTGGCGTGTCATCGCAAACCTCCACTCCCAGCGCGACCTGCGCCGATAGAGGCACAAGTCCCTCTCCCGGAACGCTCGCCGCCATCACGGCCATTGGAGCGGTCCGTATGACATCGAGACTGTCAGCCCTGTCGAGGCCCCGGTCGGCGGTCGACGATCAACGTGACAGCCGTACCAGACGCACGGCGGCCACATGGGACGGCACATCGACTGGGGTCGCCTGCGCCTCGTACGAGATCACGCGACGGCGCCGAGCGACTCGGTGAGCCCGGTGGTCGGCAGGTCGGGGAAGCGATCGTGGATGGGGGTGGGGTCGAAGTGGAGATCGGTCGTGTCCATCGCGAGCGCCCCTCGTCTGGCGGCCCAGTTGCCGGTTGACACGGCCGATCGAGAGGGCCAGGAGGCGCAGTGCCGCCGGGGGAACATGGCGTGGCGACCCTGTCTTGCCGTCGGCGGTTTGCACGGCGTGCGCGAGCTGGTTGAACGTGAGGTTGTCGGGGCCGCCGAGCTCGAGGATCTGGCCGCGGGTCGATTGATCGGCGCACACCCGGTCGACGAGGGCGGCAACGTCGGTGACGGTGACGAAGTTGATGGGGTTGTCGCCGCGTCCGAACACAAGCGGGCGGCCTGATCGGCGAGCGGTCTGGTGAAGCAGGTCGATCCAGAGCTCGAGGAACGCGGTGGCACGCAGGATCGTGGTCGGAACGCCGCTGGCGCGGGCGTACTGCTCGGCGGCGTGCTTCATTCGGAACAGCTCCATCGGGCTGTCGGGCGATGCGCCGACGACGGACATCAACACGAGGTGAGCACCCGCGCTTGCGGCAGCGTCGGTGAGGTTGGCGTTCCCGTCGCGATCAACAGTGGCGGGTGAGACGCCGCGGCCGACGAAGCCGTGCACGGCCGAGACGACGAGCTCGCAACCGGCCGCGGCCCTGGCCGCGGCGCGACGGTCGCGCACGTCTCCCACCGCGACGTCGACGCCGGCGGAAAGGTGCGCGGCGCGCTCGGGGTCGCGGGTCAGGACGCGAACTTCGACATTGCGAGCCATCAGGCGCCCGACGATGCGTGAGCCGAGCCGGCCGGTACCGCCCGCTACCAGGATCACGACGCGCCTTCTATGTGGAGTTGGTGGCGTCGGTGATCGTCGACGTTCTCGCCGGCTTGCTGGACCGGCTCGAGATAGAAGCGGGCCCAGGTGGCGAGGCCGTCTCGAACGCCGAAGATGACCACGCCGCGCATCATGTGCATGCTGGCGTCGGGGCGGTGGCCGCGGTGTTCCCATTCGGCCCAGACGGTGTCGCCGTCGACGGCGATCCGTAGGACCTCGGTCTCGATGTCGGCGACGACGGAGAAGATCTGCTCCCAGTTCGTGCGGACCTGGTCGCGACCGGTGAAGCCCCGTTCTGGGTGCGCCGGCGTCTCGTTGCGGTAATCGGCGGCGAAGCAGGCGACGAGGGCCTCGAGATCGTGAGCGTTGGTCGCCTCGGAGAGCCGCTCGACGAAGGCCGCCGGATCGTCGCCCTGGATGGTGGTGGGCATGTGGTGCTCCTTCGATGGTTGGTGCTCAGGCCGATGCCATGACGGGCCGGAGCTCGACGCTGGTCATCGTCCCCCTGGGAGGGTGGGGCGCCCACGGGTCGTGTGCTCGGGCCGGGGTATTCCTCCATGTAGAACAGGACGAGCCTGGCGCCGTGCCCGTCGGCGGGTTCGAGCCGTATCCGGCGACGGAACCCTCGCGCGGCGCTGACCATCGGAACGACCTCGTCCCGGAGGACGTGTTGGGCCTGCGCCACGGTAGCGACGTCGACGGTACGGTCATGAGAGCAGCGTGCATGACGGTCCCTCCCAAGGTTCGTTCCAGTTGGCTATACTCGATCTGGTACTATGGAACGAAAAGGTGGCCGCGTCAAGGAGCGGCGTCGCTACGACTCGGCGCGCCGTCAAGAGCAGGCCCGGCAAACGCGTGAGGCCATCCTCGACGTGGCCCGCCGCCGGTTCCTCGACGACGGGTTCACCGCGACCACCGTCGCTGCGATCGCGGGCGAGGTGGGCGTGTCGGTCGACACGATCTACAAGAGCTTCGGTGGCAAGCCCGGTTTGGTCCGGGCCATCTGTGAGAAGGGTCTCGCCGGCGAGGGTCCGGTGCACGCCGAAGATCGCTCCGATGTGCTGCAAACCACCGAGCCGGACCCGTTGGTGATCATGCGAGGGATCGGCGATCTCGTTGCCGAGGTCGCGCCGAGGGTCGCGCCGATCATGCTGCTGGTCCGCGACGCGGCGGCGGCTGATCCCGACATGGCTGCTCTAAAGGCGGAGCTCGACGACCAGCGCCTGCAGCGGATGACCCACAACGCCCGCAACCTGGCCCGCGCCGGCCACCTCCGTGACGGGCTGACCGTCAAACACGCAGGTGAGATCATGTGGACCTATAGCTCAGAGGAGCTGTACGAGCTGCTGGTGGTCAGGCGCGGATGGAGCATCGAGCGCTTCGCAAGCTTCGTCGCCGATGCGCTCGCCGCCGCGCTCCTCACGCCAGAGCTGCACCTCCGCGGGATGACGCGCCGGCCATGACTGCGGGCTGGTCGTGGACCACACGCGGTCGCCGGTGGCCGCTCGTGGTTTCGCTAGGCGGCCGCGACGGTCGAGAGATGCTGGACGACCTCGCTGGCCGGGGGCATGGCGGCGATCTCGGCGGCGATGCGTCGGGCGGCCTGTTGCTCGCTGCTTTCGGGTTCGAGGATCGCCATCACGGCGTCTCGGACTGCGGTGGAGGTGACCGTGTCGCCCTGGACGACGCGAGCGACGCCCGCTCGGTGACACGCTTGAGCGTTGGTGTGCTGGTCGGCGCCTTGGGGGACCAGCACCAGCGGCAAGCCGGCGGTGAGCGCGGCGAGGGTCGTACCGGAGCCGGCGTGGCACACGACCGCGTCGCAGCGGGGCAGGAGCGGGGCGAGGGGGAGCCACTGTGCGACGTGCACCGTGTCAGGCTGGGGGCCGAGCGCGGCCGGATCGTTCAGTTCGCTGATGGTGACGACGAGATCCACGTCCTCGTGGGCGAGCTCCGCCAACAGCGTCTCGAACTTGTCGGGCTGGTTGAAGAACGGGACGGTGCCGAGCGAGAGGTAGATGACGGGGCGGCCGCCGAGCGCCGCGGCCCAGTCGGGCAGGGACGCGTCCGGGTCGCCGGGGATCTCGGGGCGGATCGGCTCGGCGACCTCCGCGGCCGGGCCCGACTCGCCTTGGAGGCTGGGTGGGCACGGGTCGAGGTAGCGGTGTCGGTAGAGCCCGGCGTACGGGTCGGGGTGCAGGCCCGCCGACTGCCACAGCGGCGCGACGCGTTCGGCGAGGGCGGCGACGAGGCGCGGTTCGAGCGGTTGGCCGAACCCGTAGGTCACCGACGGCATCCCGCGCTCGTCCGCGAGCAGCGGCGCCGCCAGGTCGACGGGTGGGTGCACGATCAGGTCAGGCCGGTAGTCCTCGGCGAGCTGTCGGAGGGCGGGCAGCTTGGCCGGCGCGATCACCGCGCCGAACATCGCGGCGCCGAAATGCCAGTGCTCGCCTTCGGGTGCGTTGACGACCGCCGGATCGGCCATCGCGCTCATCGCGCCTTGCATGGCGGTGGGGCCGGCGATCGCGGTCGCGAATCCTTCCGACTCGACGCGCTGCTGGAAGTCGGCGCCGGTGGCGACCACGACGTCGTGGCCGGCGGCGAGCAGGGCTTTGCCGAGCGGCACGAACGGTCCGAACACGCCTTCCATCGGTGTCGAGCTGCACAGCACCTTCATGTCCACTCCTCTCATCTATCACCGCTACACTCTCAATATAGAGTATGACTATAGATAATGCTAGAGGGCGGGCTCCCAGCCGGGGGCGGCGACGCCGAGGGGACGAGACCCGTCGCCGTGTCGAGGTCGCCGCTGCCCGGTTGTTCACCGAGCGCGGCTACCAGGCGACCACCGTGCAGGCCATCGCCGACGAGGCCGGCGTCCACGTGCAAACCATCTACCTCGCCTACGGCACCAAGGCTGCCGTCCTCGCCGCTACCGCGACACGGCTGGTGGCGGGCGACGAGGATCCCGACTCGCACCCCAGCGAACGGCGCTGGGCCCGGGAGATCATGGCCACGCCGGACCCGGCGCGGAAGCTGCGTCTCTATGTGCGCCATGTTCGCGACGTCGCCCCGCGGACCGTGGGGCTGATCGACATGCTGCGCACCACCGCTGCCTCCGATCCCGACGTCGCCGCCTTCCTGGCCCACATGCAGGAGGGCCGCCGCGAAGGCCCCTACACGCTCCTGGCCCCGGTGGCCGACAAGGGCCAACTTCGGCCCGGGTTGCCACTCACCGCCGCGGCCGACATCACCTATGCGCTGGCCAGCCCGGACACGTTCCGCGCCCTGGTCGAGGATCGCGGATGGAGCTGGCACCGGGCCGAGACGTGGATCACCGAGCAATTGCGCCACGCGCTGCTGCACGAAGCTAACGGCCGCGATGCGTAGCCGGCACAAACACGACGGCGCCGTGGGTGTTCGCGAGGTTCTCGGCGTCCCCGTGCTTCCCCCGGCTGCGGCCACCACGATCACCACGCGGGTGCGGGCCGCCCTCGCGTCGATGCACCGATCGATGGCGCCGCCGCCGATGCGGATCCTCGAGTCGCTGTTCGGCCTCCTCGACCACGCTGCCCTCGTCGCACTCTGCGACCTGGACGTGCCCGATCGTCTTGACCGACGCATGCCCGTCGACACGCTCGCCGCCATCGTCGCCGCCGACCGCGACGCCTTTGACCGTCTCGTCCGCTACGCGGCGACAAGAGGCTGGCTGCGCATCGACCGGCGTGATCGGGTCGCGCCCACCCGCACAACACGGTTCCTGGCCCGCGCCCATCCGGGCGGCTGGCGCGGTTGGGTCGAGTTCGTGGCCGGTGGCGAGGTCACCGCCGCGGCCGGTCGCCTCGCCTCGGTCGTTCGGACCGGGGACGACGCGTTCGCCGCTGTCAACGGATCGTCGTTCTTCGACTGGTATGCCGGCCACCCCGACCGAGCGGCGGCGTTCGATGCCGCCATGGCCGCCGGCGGCCGCATGCACGGGCTCGTCCTCGCCCGGACGCTGGAGTGGTCCCGCGATCACGTCGTGTGCGACGTGGGCGGCGGCGACGGCTCGCTGCTCCACGCGCTCCTCGCGATGCAGCCTCACCTGTCCGGCGTGCTCCTCGATCTGCCGTCGGTCGTCGAACGCGTCCGCGCCCACATCGCCGAGCGGATCGAGGTGGTGGCTGGCGACGCCTTCACGGCCGTGCCGCCGGGCGCAACCACCTACCTGCTGGTCAACGTGATCCACGACTGGTCCGACGCCGACGCGGTGCGACTGCTTGCCCGCATCGCCGCTGACGCAGCCGCGACCAGTCGGATCGTCGTGGTCGAGGGACGTCGTCGGCCACGCCCCGTCGACGACGTCACGCAGCGCACCGATCTCCTCATGCTCCTACTCGCTCCCGGCGGTCACGAGCGGTCCGTCGACGAGATCGTCCGCCTCGCTGCCGGTGCGGGACTCCGCGTCGAGGCCGCCGTCCCGTTGGGGTCTGGCGACGTCGCCCACGTGCTGCGGCGTGTCGGCCCGATCGAGGGTAGGGCTTGCAAGGTCGTTGGTCATTGACTAAACCGATGACCAATGCCTGCGGTGACAGGGGATGCGACCACCAAGGCGCGGCTGGTGGCGGCGGCCGGGGAGTTGCTGGTCGAACGAGGGTTCGCGGGGATCACGACCCGGGCGATCTCGGAGCGGGCCGGGGTCAACAACGCGCTCGTGCACTACCACTTCGGGACCAAGGCCCAGATATTGGCCGAGGCGGCACTGGGGCTGCTGGGCGACGACATGGACCTGCCCATGCGGATGCTGCGTGACGCGTCGTCGTTGGCTGAGGGGATCGGTGCGGTGCTGGCATGGATCGGCCGGCTCGACATCACCGAACCGACGGTGCGGGTGCTCATCGAGTTGACGATCGAGGCCTTCAACAACGAGGGCGTCCGGCCGGTCGTCGCCGGCGCGCTCACGGCGGGACGGGAGGAGATGGCCGCGGCGCTGGGATCCCGCCCCGACATCGATGAGGCGGCCGCGGTGCCCCTGGCCGCACTGCTCGCCGCCCTGTTCGACGGCGTCATCCTGCACCGCATGGTCGACGCCGACCTCGACGTCGCCGCATGGGCCGACGGCGCGGCATGGCTCGCGCCGGCGGGTCCACGACCGCGTCGGGCACGGCGATGACGTTGGACGAAACCGCGATCAAGCTCGTCGGGGTGCGGCGCCGCTTCGGCGAGGGCGAGGTGGCGGTCGACGCCCTCAGGGGCATCGACCTGTCGGTTCGCGCCGGCGAGTTCGTCGTGCTCCTCGGGCCGAGCGGATCCGGGAAGACGACCCTACTCAACATCGTCGGCGGCATCGACGCCGCCACCGAAGGCACCGTGCACGTCGCAGGGGCGGACCTGGCGGGCCTCGACGCCGACGCCTTGGCGGAGTTCCGGCGCACCAGCGTCGGGTTCGTGTTCCAGTTCTTCAACCTCATCCCGACGCTCACCGCCCGCGAGAACGTCGCGTTGATCGCCGAGCTTGTCGGTCGTGACGACCGCAGCGCCGATCTTCTTCGAGCGGTCGGCCTCGGCGACCGGCTCGAGCACTTCCCGGCGTCGCTGTCGGGCGGCGAGCAACAGCGCGTCGCGGTGGCACGCGCCCTGGCCAAGGACCCGCCCGTGATGCTGTGCGACGAGCCCACCGGTGCCCTCGACCTCGACACCGGACGGCAGGTGCTGGCCCTGCTGCGCGGAGTCAACCGCGACCAGGGCCGCACAGTGGTGGTGGTCACCCACAACCAGGTGATCGCCCGCATGGCCGATCGGGTGCTGTGGCTACACGGCGGGGCCATCAGCGACGACCAGCGGGTCGCAGATCCGGTCGACGCCGAGGCGCTCGAATGGTGAGCTTGCTGGGCCGCAAGCTGGTCCGTGATACCCGCCGGCAGTGGGCCCAGTTCGCCGCCGTCGCGCTCACGTTGGCACTCGGGGTGGCTGTGTTCGGCGCCGCCTACGACAGCTACGACAATCTCAAATCCTCCTACGCCCACATCTACGATCGATTGAACTTCGCCGACGTCACCGTCACCGGCGGCGACACCGCCTCGATCGCCGACCGCGCTCGCCGCCTCTCTGGTCCACCGGTCGTCGCCACTCGGGTGCAGGCCGACGTCCCGTTCCGCGTCAGCGTCGGCGGCGACACGCACAGCCTCCTCGGCCGGCTCGTCGGGCAACCGGCGACGGGCGCGGCTCCCGTGAACGCGCTCCTCGTGCAAGAGGGGACGGGCCTCGACCCGACCCGGCCGGACGGCATCGTCATCGAGCGGCACATGGCCGACCACTTCCACCTCCATGTCGGTGACACCATCGACGTGTTCGCGGGCACATGGCGGCCGTTTCGAGTAGCCGGGATCGCCGTGTCACCCGAGTACCTGTGGCCCGCCCGCGACCGCCAGGACCTGCTCACCTC
The DNA here is from genome assembly GCA_963841465.1 of uncultured Acidimicrobiia bacterium. GTDB lineage: Bacteria > Actinomycetota > Acidimicrobiia > Acidimicrobiales > Ilumatobacteraceae > JALZMG01. The sequence goes on from CAWJCQ010000005.1 coordinate 575,689, forward strand.
ACCCGACGACTTCGGCGTCGCCTTCGCTCCCGACGGCGTCGTCAGCGACGTCGCCGGCGCTTCGGCTGCGCATCAGGTCCTGGTGCGCACCCCCGCCGGCGCCGACCGCGGCAACCTCGAACGCCAGATCCGAACAATCGCGACGGCCAACGACGCCGGTGATGTGATGGTCCGCGCCAGCCAACCGTCGAACGCCGCCCTCCAACAAGACGTCGAGGCCTTCGGACAGCTGGCGGTGCTGTTCCCCCTGCTGTTCCTCATCGCCGCCGCCCTCGCCGCCTACGTCCTGCTCGGTCGGCTCGTGCGCACGCAGCGAGGCGAGATTGGCATGCTCCGGGCCAACGGCTACCCCCGCCGCCGGCTGCTGCACCACTACAGCGCCTACGGCGCGGCCGCCGGCATCAGCGGGTCGGCCGTCGGCGCCGCAGGCGGGCTCGGCCTGGCCCTCTGGCTCACCGGCACCTACACCTCCTCGCTCGGGATCCCCCTCACCGTCGCCAGCTTCCACCCCCTCACACCACTCATCGGTCTCACCGTCGGAACCGGCGCCGGGATCCTCGCCGCGCTCGGCCCCGCCCGCGCCGCGACGCGGGTCGCGCCCGCGGAGGCCATGCGCGGCATCGCCCCCGTCGGCGTCGCCCACCGCAGCATCGTCGAACACGTACCCGGCATCCAAGGCCTCCCCATACGGGCACGACTCGCGTTGCGCAACGTGGGGCGCAGCCCCCGCAGGGCCGTATCGACCGGCGTCGGCGTCGCCCTCGCCGCCATCCTCGTCCTGTCGTCACTCGGCATGCTCGACACCGTGTCGCTCGTGCTGGACGACCAGTTCCACCACATCCAACGCCAAGACGCCCAGCTCTACCTGGCCGCCGCCGACCCACAGCTGCAAACAGCCGCACGCGCAGCGCCCGGCGTCGCTCAGGTCGAACCGGCCATCGAGGCACCGATCGTGCTCAGCAACGGATCACACCGCTACCAGACCGCGGTGACCGGCTTCATCCCCGGCACCACCATGCACCGCTTCGACCGGCCACTCCCAGACGACGGCATCCTGCTCGGCGACGCTCTTCGTTCCACACTCCGTGTCAGCGTCGGCCAGACCGTCGACGTCACCGCCGGCAACCGCGACCCGGTACCCGTCACAGTCGCCGGCTTCGTCCACGAACCCCTGGGCAGCCTCGCCTACACCACCATCGCGAACGCCCAACGCCTGGCCGGCAGCAGCGGACTCGCTTCCCTACTGGTCCGTTACACCCCCACCGCCGATCCGACCGCCGTCAAGGCCGAACTCGCAGCCCTGCCTGGCGTTGTCGCCCTCCGAGACCTCCGCGGGAGCGAACAGACCGTCCGTGAGCTGCTCGGCCTGTTCTACGCCATCGTCGGCGTCATGCTGCTGTTCGGTTCGATCCTCGCGTTCGTCGTGCTGTTCAACACGCTGTCGGTCAACCTCGCCGAACGCACCGTCGAACTCGCGACCCTGCGCGCCGCCGGCGCACGGGTCGCGACCCTCGCCCGCATGATGACCGGCGAGAACCTGCTCCTCGTCATCGCCGCCATCCCCGCCGGGCTCTTCGCAGGATGGCTCACCGGCAGCTGGCTGATGAGCTCGTTCAACAGCGACCTCTACCACTTCACCCTTCGGCTGCGACCGACGACCCCGCTGGTCGTTGCGGCCGCGCTCGTCGCCATCGCCGCCATCATGCGCATCCCCGGCCGACGGAACATCAGGCGTCTCGACGTCGCCCGCGTCGTGCGCGAGCGGGCGCTGTGACGACGTCGAGCGTGAACCGCACGGTCTCGGCTTCCTCACGCGTCAGCCGATCATCCTGTGGAGCGGCACGCTGTGCGAATCCAGTACGTGCGGGTCTTCGCCGACAGCCGCGGCGCCTTGCACTTTGAAGACGCCGAACTCGCAACCACGGTGCGACATTCTCGTGGCTCGCGTGCCACCTCTTCCGTCCGCCTGTGCACTGGCCGCCGCTGGGATCGGGTCCTCGAACACATCCGTGCGACGAATCCGAATGGAAGCGCCACGTCACGCCCTCTCGACGATGGATCGTCGTCCTCGATGGCGGAGAGTCGCTTTGGTCGCGATTCTCCGCCGATTGCCAGGGCGAATCGCGACCAAAGCGTGGACAGCGCTGATTTCGAACGCCCGCTCGGGCGCGGCGGTCGCGACGCGGCCGACGCGTCGAACGCTCGCCGCACCGTCGTCCGATACCGGTGTCCCGTAATCGCGGTGCCGTGTGCCCGGTATCGCCGAGTCAAAGCGTGCGGGATGTCCGAGTAGTTGCCCGGGCGAGGCCCGAGCGGACTTTCGTAGCGTGGCGGCCGACAGACGTCCTGAGCGACGGCCGTTCCCACCCCCGGACGGCACAGGCGTCCGCTGCGTGCGCGGGTCTGCGGAGATGTCCGTCGTCGACCGATGAGTCGGCGGCGGCAGCCGAGTCCTAGCGCCATGGCCAAGGTGCTGACTCACATGTGCATGTCGTTGGACGGGTTCGTCGCCCAGCCCGATGACAACCCGGCGGAGTTGTTCGACTGGTACTGGAGCGGCGATGTCGTGGTGCCAAGCGCGCAGGAGAGCATGAGCTTCTCGGTTGATGCCGCAAGCGCCCCGATGCTGCAGGAGCTGACGTCGGGCTGCGGCGCGCTGGTCGCCGGCCGTCGGTTGTTCGACCAGACCGACGGCTGGGGCGACAACCATCCCGCCGGCGCCCCGGTGGTCGTCGTGACCCACCGTGCGCCTCCGCACGACGCCACGGAGCGGTTCCCGCGCACGACCTTCACCGGCAGCGTCGAGGAGGCGATCGCGACGGCGAAGCAGATCGCCGGCGACAAGTTCGTCACGATCGCCAGCGCCGACATCATCCAGCAGGCGCTGAACCTCGGTCTCGTCGACGAGCTCTGCATCAGCCAGGTGCCAGTGCTGTTCGGTGCTGGCATCTCCTACTTCGGCGAGCTCGTCGGCGGACACGTCATGCTCGAGGACCCCGCCGTGGTCCAAGGCACCCGTGCGCTCCACCTCCGCTACCCGGTGCGCCGCTGACCGGCGTCTGCGGGCCAGACCTGGTTGTCGTTCGTGGCGAGCAGATTGCGCATGCGACGGTCGGCTCGCCGGCGCGCCCGCTGCGTACCGGCGCGTCCTCGACCGCCGGGAGTTCGGCGCGCCGACCGGGACCGTTTGAGCGCACGCCGTCGAGTCAAACGTCCTCCGCGCACACGAGCTTCGGTTTGGTCGACGACACCATGTTGACGCATCGGGGACTCTGCGTCAGATCACCAGAGTGATGGGCTGGCTGGGGCCACGTCGTCCAAGAACGCGGTGATCATCGGCTGGAGGACCTGCACCGCCGCGGAGATCGAGATGTGAGAGGTCGCGGGGAGGATGACGAGCCTCGCGTTGGGGACCGTGGCGATCGTTCCCGTGGCCGCTGCCTCCTCGTCACCGCCACCTCGCAGCTTGAACATTGCCACGGCGTGCTCGGGCTTCACCCCGTCCGCATCCCCCACGATGACCATCGTCTTGGCTCGGATCGAACGCATCTGCGCATCGCTGATCTGCTGGTCCTCGAGGTTCAGCACTCTCATCTTGTCGATGTACGCATCGAACGCCGCGGGATCGGTGGTGTGCTGCCGGAAGGCGTCGCCGACCGGCGTGCCCGTGAAGAGGTCCCCGGAGAGGCCCGCGAGCGCCTGCAACACCGACGGGTACCAGCCGTCCTGGCGGTACGTGGCAGACAGGATGACGAGCTTGCTCACCTGATGCGGGTGACGAAGCGCCAGCTGCAACGCGACGCCTCCGCCCTGCGAGTAGCCCATCACGTCGGCACGCTCGACTTCCAAGGCCTGCAGCAATGCGGTGGCATCGTCGGCGAATTGCTCGTACGACATCGTGCGCGGCGCATCCGCCGTCCGGCCGTGTCCCTGTTGATCGAAGACGATGACCGAACGCCGGGGCGCAAAGGCGTCCACCCACTGCTTCATCGAGTCGGTGGCCAAGAAGGCTCCCGGGATGAGCAGCAACGGAACCGCGTCCGAGGCGTCAAGCTCGCCATGGACCTCGTAGTAGAGCCGGAGACCGTTGATCGGAAGGTGGCCACTGTGTGAAGGCCTCATGTCGCGAAGTATTCACCAGGTGTGCTGTAACGAACCCGACCAACCGACCCCCTTGGCGTCATCGAACGCCGGCTCCCTGCCTGCTCGCAGAGCGCGACGCCCTCGGCGGCGTGGGCAGCCCAGTGCCCACTCGAACGCGGCGCGCAGATCGTCGATCACTGGGCATCGACGAGGGGATTCGGTACGCGGCGTAGCGGGTGACCGCGCACCACGGATCGTCGACCGTGACCGCCCCAGCGGAGATGGCGGTCCCGGACGGAGGCGGTCTCGCCGGTCTCGAGCAGGCGGGCCGACCCGTACTGACGGATCGTCTCGAGCATCCGGTAGCGGCCGGGATCACGCCAGGGCGGGTCCACTGCGGCACGGGCCGGCTGGTTCGGTCCAAGGGCCGACGCCGCCGCGTCAGACCTGCCGCGGGACGTTGTGGCTGAGCGTCAAGAAGACTCGCATCGCCTTGTGCCCGAAGTCCGCGGTGGGGCCGAACATGCACGGACAGCCGCCGTCGATGACGGTGATGCCGTGCTGGCGGCCGTAGTCGGCCGCCGTCTTCGAGACGCTCCCGGCGCCGGGGCCCCGATGCATCCATACTTGCTTGATGCCCAGCTCGGCGCACTCCTGCATTGTCAAGTCGGCGAGCTCCGGCCGGGTCGCGATGACCACCGCGTCGACCCCGCCCGGGATCGAGGCGAGATCGTCGTAGGCGGGATCACCTTCGACTTGGTCGGCATTCGGGTTCACGGCGAACACCTCGTACCCACGATCGCGAAGGCGTTGGTACACGATGTTGCCGCCGTGGTTCTTCGGCTGTCGGGACACGCCGGTGACGGCGACCCGCTTGCTGGTCAGGAACTGGGCGGCGGCGTCCTTGATCTTCTGCATGCGCTCTCCTTCCGGGTGTGCCGTCTTCACGCCGCCGGCCCATGACCAGGCCAGCGGCGGCGAATGCACCGATCGGCTGTCGACGACATGGCCCAAACCAACCGGCCGGTGCGCGTCCGGCTGTGTCATCGCATCCCACGCTGCGCGGCGCGGCCCGCCACCTCCAGGGCCGAACGTCCTGAGTCGCGGGACGTCCTCGCCGGCCGTCGCAGCACGGTCGCGTCACACACGAGCGGAGCGCGTCGGGCCACGTGGTGGCGGTGTCCTCGCCTCGTCCGGCCCGCGCGGGCCTCGGCCCTACGCTGTTCCGGCGGCGCTGAGTCGGCAGGCTGAAACGGCACCGAACGCCGTCCCTCAACGCTGTCCGAGAACAGCGTCCGCCCATCGCTCGCCGAGCGTCCGCTTCCGCCGGGATGTGGTCGTCACGGACTCGGCCCGAGCAGGTCCCACCGGTTGCCAGCAATGTCCTGGAAGACGGCGACTCTTCCGTAGGGCTCGTCGCGCGGCTCGGTCACGAAATCGACGCCGACCGACCGCAACCGGCGGTACTCGGCGGCGAAGTCATCGACCCGCAAGAAGAACCCAACTCGACCGGCGTGCTGGCGACCGACAACCGATCGTTGCTCCTCCCCGTCAGCCTGCGCCAGCAGGAGCCCGGTCGTCGCACCCGCTGGTCTCACCACGACCCACCGCTTCGCCCGTCCATTCTTAGTGGTCGCCGGCGAGTCCTCGACCAACTCGAAGTGCAGCCGGTCTACGAAGAAGGCGATTGCCTCGTCGTAGTCACGGACGACCAAGCTGAACAGCTCAAGGTGCACCGTTCAACTTTGGGCTGTCCGCATACTCCATCCTCAACTGAGCCACCAGACCGGGGATACTGCCGGACGGCGGCGACCCGTGGCATCGGTACCGGTCCGGCACGCGGTCAGGCGGCAGATCGCCGACGCCGGCGAGCTGCGGCTCGGGGAACGGGTCGCACAGAATGACGGTGCGCGGGTGCCCGGAAACGACGGGGATACTCCAGCCCAGTGTCCGCAACCGCCGGGTTTCGGATTTCCGCCTTACGCGCCTCGCGTCCACTTCGGTGCCGAGAAGGTGACGATGCGACGGTCGCGGTCATGGATGTACCGATCCAGCGCCGGCCCGCCTGCGGCAGGAAACGCGGCGGACGTCCTTTAGCTCCAATACCGTTCAATTAGAACTACAGTGGTGTAGTTTCGGTGGATGCCGCGTGCTGGTTGGGTGAAGCCGGAGTCGGATCGTCGGTTGTCCGATGTGGTGTCGGTGGGGTTGGTGGCCAAGGTGTTTCCGCCGGAGGTGGTGGACGCGGCGATCGCTGAGTGTGGGCGGGTGGAGCAGCGTCGGCGGGCGTTGCCGGCGCGGTCGGTGGCGTACTTCGCGATGGGGATGGCGTTGCATTCCGACGGGTCCTATGAGGATGTGTTGGCGTTGATGACTGACGGGTTGAAGCGCCCCGGGTTCAGTGGAGGCTGGGTTCTCCCACTGGCGGCTGCTGGTGGGAGTTGTTCTGACGGTAGTAGGCGGTCTCGTACTCGACAGGTGGGACGTAGCCGATCGCCGAGTGGAGGCGGATCTCGTTGTACCACCACACCCAGTTCAACGTGGCCAGCTCGACGTCGTCGGCGCCGCGCCAGGGGCCTTCGTGGTGGATGCACTCGGTCTTGTACAGGCCGATCGTGGACTCGGCGAGGGCGTTGTCGTAGCTGTCACCGACGGTGCCGATGGAGGCGACAGCGCCGACGTCGGCGAGGCGGTTGGTGTACAGGATCGAGGTGTACTGGCTGCCGGCGTCGCTGTGGTGGACGAGCCCGGCGATGAGCTGCTCGGCCTGGGCGCGGACCCACAGCGCCATCTCCAACGCGTCGAGCGGCAGCGCGGTCGGCATCCGAGCGGCGGTGCGCCAGCCGACGATACGCCGGGAGAAGACGTCGATCACGAAGGCGGTGAACACCATCCCGGCCCACGTGGCGACGTAGGTGAAGTCGACCACCCACAGCTGGTTGGGCCGCTCGGCGGTGAAGTCCCGCTTGACCAGGTCTGGTGGCCGCGGGGCGCCGGACGCGGGGCGAGTCGTGATGAACTGGCGGCCGCGCCGCACGCCACGTAGCCCGTGGCTGCGCATCAGTCGTTCCACCTGGCAGCGCGGCACGTGACCGACCTCGGGATGCTCACCACGGGCCTCCTCGCGGCCTAGCTCGTTCCACACCTTGCGGGCCCCGTACAGGCGCCGGCCGATCATCGGGCCGGCATGGACCCGGCGAACATGCTCCAACACCACCTCGTCACGGCAGGCCCGCGGCGACGCCGGCCTGGTGCGCGTCGCGTAGTACGTGGACGGGGCGATCTTGCAGCCGTGCTCGGTGAGCACCCGGCAGATCGGCTCGACCCCGAACCGGTCACGGTGATCGTCGATGAACCCGATCACCACGGCAGTCGCGGGTCGAGCTCCCGCGCGAAGAAACTTGACGCCGCCAGCAGGATCTCGTTGGCCCGCTTCAACTCGCGGACCTCCCGCTCCAGCTCGCGGATCTTCGCTGCCTCCGATGTCGACACGCCGGGGCGGCGACCGGCGTCGACCTCGGCCTGCTTGCACCACCCACGCAGAGTGTCCTTGTTGATCCCGACACGCGGGGCGATCCGCATCACCGCCGCGTTCAGCGACAGCTCAGGTTCCTGCTCGCGGGCTTCGAGCACGAGCCTGATCGCTCGCTCCCGCAACTCCGGCGGGTACTTCCTCGGTGCTGGCATGACTCCCACCCTTTCGTGGGTTCAGAGCCTCCATCAACCCCGGGGCGCTTCACACGTCAAACGCTCCCACCACCGCCACTGGCCCCAACCGAACCGGCCACCCCAACCGACCATCAGAACACCTAATTGAACGGTATTGCCTTTAGCTCACCTCGACGCTGCACAGCGACGGTGGCGGCGCGACCCCCTGCCGCCACGGCAGCGTCCAACGACCGTCGGAACCGCTCGGCAAGGTGGGCCAACGCGACCTGAACGTCGGGTGGCACTATCCGGGGACAAGGACGCCGATAATCGCGCGGCGCCGCGTCCGAGACCGCCGGGACGACGGCAGCTTGTTGGCGCTTGCCGGCGTTGATCTCAGGATGCGACGGTGTCGGGCGCTGGTGCGGTGTCGATGTACACGGAGTCGCCTTCTGCGATGGTGCCGGTGGTTCGCACTGCCGTCCATACACCGAGGTTGCCGTGGTGGTGGCGGGCGAGGGTCCGGTAGATGTCGAGGTCACGCACCAGCCCGGACTGGGGTCGGGTCACCATGGTGCATCGAACGCATGGCTGCCGCGGGGTCACCTCAACAAGGTCGCCGATGTGCAGTGCCTGTCCGCACCAGGCGTCCTCGACCCAGCCCTGGCCGGCCGCGTCGAGTAGCACGTTGGGCCGGAACCGGCGGACATCCCACTCCCCGTCGGGGTAGAGCGCAGCGCCCGCGCGCAGACTGGCCGTTGTCAGCATCAACAGCGGCATCGCGTCGACAAGCCTGCCGGGGGGCATCGTCCACTCGATCGCCGAACTTGCGTCGTCAGTGGCGTCGGCGAAGTACTCGGCGCGCTCGCCGAGCCCGGTCGCTGTGATCAGCCGTACGGGTCGCCCCAGCCAGTCGCCGAGGGCAGCGTGGGTCTCGGCGCTGAGACCGTTGAGCCGCGCCCCGTCGGGCAGCATGATCGTCGGCTCACCGCCGTCGTCGCCGAGCGTCGCCACAGCGTCGAGCAGCCGCGGCTCACGCCGTCCTGTGAGGACGCGGCCCGTCTGCTCATCACGGACGCCCCACCGGCGATCGCCGCCCAGCCCATCGGCCTGGACCGTCGCCGCGCCGAGGCGCTCGCCCTGCATGGACTTCACCGGGTACCGCCACAGCCCGACCACCGTCGCGACCAGCGCACCGCTTCCACCCACCCCCATCCCGCTCACAACCAGCGAGTCAACACCATCAGGGCGCTCGCGTCACGACGTCAACGTGATCGTTTCGCGTCCGTTGCTCGGATCCTGCAGCGTCCGAGAGCCACGCGCCCAGCGACCGGTCCTCCACATCCGACAACACCGGCAGAGCCCGCGCTACTCGTGCTCGAAGGCGTTGAGGATCGTGTAGAGATCCTGGGTGTCGGCCAGAAGTCTCACGACATCAAGGTGATCCGTCCGCACGAAGTAGAACCAGCCGCACGGGAACCCGTCGACCCGTCGGACCCGAAGCCATGTGATGTCGCAGCGCTCACCGACGCGTTGCGACCCGGTGCCCTCAAGGCGATCTACGACCCGACGAACCTGTTCCGGCAGAACGCCAACATCATCCTCGCGGCTGGCGCACACTGACGGAACCATCGGCTCGGCAGACGCATGGCTCGCGAGGGGGACGATCTGGTCCTGACGCCAAGGGCCCCGTCCGGGTCGCTGTCCAGGGGTGCTGATCAGTCGTCACCGCCGTGGCCGCCGTGGCCGCTGTGGTCACCATCGTCGCGGCCGCTGCGATCGTCGGCGCCGCCGGGCCCACGATGATCAGCGTCGTCTCGATCTCGGCCGCCGTGGTCGTCGATCGTGGTGACGGTCACCGTGGTCGAGACCTCGTCCTCCACCTCGCGCTCCACCTCGACCTCGCGCTCGAAATCACCGGCGCGCTCGACGGCGGTCACGGTCGTGGCCTCAGGTGAGCTGGTGACCGTCGCCGACGTGGTCGGAGTCGTCGTCGGTGCCAGCGTCGGCACCACGGTGATGTGGTCGACCGTGGTGCTCGTGGCCGGGGCGTCCTCGTCACCGACGGCGTTGGCGACGGTGATGCCGGTGCCGGCGAGGGCGGCGCCGCCGACAAGGGCGGCGAGCAGGATCGAACGGGTGCGAGTGCGCACGGGTGACCTCCGGTGTCGTGGGTTCGTTGGTGGTGACACGCCCCCGCGCCGTCGGAGGTTGGGTCAGCTCTCGGTGATGCGCGGCACGAGCTGTCCACCGACCCGGTCGACGCGGATCTCCGAGCGCTGGTTGCCGAGCTCGAACCGCACGCGCACCCGGTCGGGTCCGTTGTCGTCGATCCGCGTGGTCCACCCACCCGTCGGCACCGGGTCGGCGGCGAGGCTGATCTGGCCGTCGGCCAGACGCACCGTGATCGAGCCGCCGGTGCTGGGATAGGTCGACGTCAACGGTGGGGCGGGCACAGTCGTCGTGACAGCCGGTGGTGGCGTCGGAGCCTGCGTGGTGGGGACCGTGGTCGTCGTCACGCCCGTGGCCGGCGTCGTCGTCGCGCTGATCGTCGGCGGGACCGGTGCGGTCGTCGGTCCCGAGCCCTCCGACGGCTGGGTCGCCGGTGTCCGCACGATCTCGCCGCCGTCACGCGTGACGGCCACCAACGCGACCACGGCGATGATCGTCGCTGCCACTGCACCGAGCCCGGTCGTGGCGTAGCGCCAGCGCCGCCTGGCCCGGCCGCGGGTGGCGACGGCGCGCCACGCGGCGTCGGTGTCGACCGGCCCGGCGACGTCGTCGGCGCGACGCCGCAGCATCGTCGACAGGGCGCTGTCGTCGAGCTGATCCATCACCCCTCCTCCTTGTTGAGCACCTCGCGCAGGCGCCGGCGGGCGTCGTGCAGGTGCGACTTCACGGTCCCCTCGGAGACGTCCATCGCCGCCGCGACCTCGGCGACGGAGAGGTCCTCGACGTAGTACAGCGCAGCGGCCGTCCGTTGCTGCGGCGCCAGCGCGGCGAGCAGCGCGCCCAGCCGGTCGGGCGACGGAGGGTCCGCCGTGGTCGCCGGCTCGGCGGCGAGGCGGGCAAGCGCCCTCCGCTTGCGAGTCGAGCGGCGTCGATCGTCGGCGAGCAGGTTCAACGCCACCCGACGCACCCAGCCCACCGGGTCGTCGTAGTGGCGCAGCGTCCGCCACCGGGCGTGGGCGCGGACGAACGCCTCCTGGACGGCGTCGGCCGCCAGCTCGCCGTCGCCACAGGCGAGGGCAAGCGCGCGCACGAGGCGGGCGTAGTGAGCGCGGAAGAACGACTCGACGTCGGTCGGCTGTGGGAGCGGGCTCCGGTCGGGCACGACGACGATCACCTCGGAGGACACGACACAGCCGTGTCCCAGGTTGGGTCAGCGCCTCCGCATCAGCGTGACACCGTCGCCCACCGGGAGGAGGTAGCTCTCGACCCGGTCGTCGGCGGCGACCTTGTCGTTGAACGCCTTGATCGCCATCGTGTCGTCGTCGGTGGCGGCGTCGTCGATGACCCGGCCCGACCACAGCGTGTTGTCCGCCAGCAGCAGCCCGTTCGGACGCACGCGCGGCACCAGCTCGTCGAAGTAGCTGGCGTACCCGCCCTTGTCGGCGTCGATGAACACCAGGTCGATCACCGGATCGGCGGGCAGCGCCCGCAGTGTCTCGAGGGCGGGGGCGATGCGCAGCTCGATCACGTCCGTGAGGCCGGCCTCCGACCAAGCCTCGCGAGCGATCGCCGTGTAGCTCTCGTTGACGTCGCAGCACAGCAACCGGCCGCCCGGCACGAGGCCGCGGGCGATGCAGATCGACGAGAAGCCGGTGAACGTTCCGATCTCGACGGCGCGGCGGGCGCCGACGAGCCGGGTGAGCAGGGTCAGCAAGGCGCCTTGGTCGGCGCCGATCTGCATGCCGGCCGCCCGCCCGAGCTCCTGCGTGCGGGCCTGCAGGCGGGAGAGCACGTCGTCGGGCCGCGGTGTGCGCTCGGCGATGTAGCCGGCGATCTCGGGCGGCAGCAGGCTCTCGCGGTGGCGGGTCACGGCCATGGCGGCGACGGTACCGTGGCCGTGTGCCCGGCGACGGCCAGACGCTGTTCGAGCTGGTGGGCGGGGAGGCGTTCTTCCGCCGCCTCGTCGACGCGTTCTACGAGGGCGTCGCCGAGGACCCGGTGCTCGTTCGGCTGTATCCGGACGCCCCGGACCTCACCAACGCCCGCTGGCGGCTGCGGATGTTCCTCGTCCAGTACTGGGGCGGCCCGACGACCTACTCCGACGAGCGCGGCCACCCGCGGCTGCGGATGCGTCACCTCCCGTTCCACATCGGGCCCGAGGAGCGCGACCGCTGGTTGGGGCACATGGACGCGGCGATCGACGTGGCGACCGCCGAGCTGCCCGATCCCGAGCTCGCCGAGGCAGTGGCCGCAGCGCTCCGTGGGTACTTCCACCCGGCGGCGGAGCAGCTCCGCAACGACACCGGACTGCCCATCTCGTCGCCTCGCGGATAGGTTCGCCCGCGACATGACGGTTGTGGTCTCCGTTCGTGAGCTGCGCAAGGACTACGGCTCGCTGCGCGCCGTGGACGGGTTGACCTTCGAGATCGGCGAGGGCGAGGTCTACGCCCTGCTCGGCGAGAACGGCGCCGGCAAGTCGACCACCGTCGAGATCCTCGAGGGCCACCGCACCCGCACCTCCGGCGATGTGACGGTCCTCGGCCACGACCCAGGCCGCGCCGGGCGCGACTTCCGCGACCGCATCGGCATCGTGCTCCAATCCTCGGGCGTCGAGCACGAGCTCACCGTCCGTGAGGCGGTGTCGACGTATGGCTCGTGCTACTCCGAGCGCCGGTCGGTGGCAGACGCCGTCGAGCTCGTCGGGCTGACGGCCCAGCTCGACCAGCGCGTCGGCACGTTGTCGGGTGGCCAGCGCCGCCGCCTCGACCTCGCCCTCGGCATCGTCGGTCGCCCGTCGCTGCTGTTCCTCGACGAACCGACCACCGGGTTCGATCCCGCCGCCCGCCGCCAGGCCTGGGAGCTCGTGCGCCAGCTGTGCTCCGGCGGCGCCACCGTGCTGCTCACCACCCACTACCTGGACGAGGCCGAGCACCTCGCCGACCGGGTCGGCGTGCTGGCTGCCGGGCGGCTCGTCGCCGAGGGCACGCCGGAGCAGCTCGTCGGAGGATCGGGCACGACCTTGGTGCGCTTCGACCTCCCGCCGGCGACGACGGCCGCCGACCTCGACGGCGTCCTGCCGGCGGGGGCGACGGTGAGCGCCGAACGGGTCGAGTTCACGACGACGACGCCGACGTCGGCCGTGCACGCCGTCACCGGGTGGGCGCTCGCCCGCGGCATCGAGATGCGCGGCCTCGTCGTCACCCGCCCCTCGCTGGAAGACGTGTTCCTCCAGCTCGCCGAGACCCCGAAGGTCCAGACATGAGCGATCGAGTCGTCGAGCGAGCCAATCTGTGTGACGGTGCCGAAGGCTCGCTGGTGCACGAGGCACGGACGTTGGATCACCTGCTCCTCCTCGGGATGGTGCGCCAGTGAGCCCGCCGTCGGCGCCTTCGCAGCTCCGCCGGCACATCGGCTACCAGGTGCGGCTGTTCCTGCGCACGCCGATCGCGGTGTTCTTCGTCATCCTGCTGCCGCTGATCATGCTCGTGCTGTTCAACGCGCTGTTCGGCGGGAACACGGTGAACACCGGCTTCGGCAGCTGGAAATCGAGCCAGTTCTACACCGGAGGTCTGGCCGCGTTCACCGCCGTGTCGGCGACGTTCACCAACCTCGCCAACACCGTGCCGATCCGCCGTGACGAAGGGGTGCTGAAGCGCTGGCGGGGCACGCCGGAGCGCCCGTGGGTCGTGCTCGGTGGGATGATCGGCTCGTCGATCGTGCTCGCCGCCGCCGGGACGCTGGTGATGCTGGTGATCGGCGTAGTGATCTACGACCTCGAGGTCGACGCCGCCAAAGTGCCCGCGGCGATCGTCACGTTCGTCGTCGGGGTGGCCGCGTTCGCGGCGATGGGTATGGCCATCGCCGGGCTATGCCCGACGGCGTCGGCGGCCTCGGCGCTGGCGAATGTGATCATCCTGCCGATGGCGTTCGTGTCCGATGTCTTCATCGCCATCGAAGATCCGCCGGGATGGCTGAAGATCCTGGGCGACGTGCTGCCCCTGAAACCGTTCGCCGAGGCGTTCCAGAACTGCTTCAACCCTGCCGTCGATGCACCCGCGTTCGACGGCGGTCGACTGCTGCGCGTGGCCGCGTGGGGTGTCGCTGGGCTGCTGGTCGCGTTGAAATGGTTCCGCTGGGAGCCATCGCCGGGCGGATCGATACCTCGGCGCCGGGCCCGCCTGGCCGCCGCCGACCGGGGCTGAGCGGAGGAGGACGAGCGTTGCACCCGGAGCTGACCGACGAGCACGAGGCGCTGCGGGCGGTCGTGCGCGACTTCGTCGAGGCCGAGATCGAGCCGTACGCCGAGGCGTGGGACCGCGAGCACACGTTCCCGGTCGACACCGTGCGAGCGATGGGCGACCTCGGGCTGTTCGGGATCCCGTTCCCCGAGCCCTACGGCGGCGGCGGCGACCTCACCGGCCTCTGCGTGGCGATCGAGGAGGTCGCCCGGTCCGACCAGTCGCTGGCGATCACCCTGGAGGCGGGCGTCGGGCTCGGCGCCAACCCGATCCACAAGTTCGGGACGCCTGGGCAGCAGGAGCGATGGCTGCCCGACCTGTGCGCGGGACGGGCGCTCGGCGGCTTCGGTCTCACCGAGCCGGACGCCGGCAGTGACGCCGGTGGCACCCGTACCCGGGCTCGTCTCGACGAGGCGGCTGGGCCAGCAGGGGAGTGGGTGATCGACGGCGAGAAGTCGTTCATCACCAACTCGGGAACGCCGATCACCTCGATCGTCACCGTCACCGCGCTGACCGGGCCCGGGGAGATCTCCACGATCGTCGTTCCCGCCGGCACCACCGGGTTCGAGGTCCAGCCGCCGTACCGCAAGATGGGCTGGCACGCCTCGGACACCCACGGCCTGACGTTCGTCGAATGCCGGGTGCCCCAGGATCACCTGCTCGGGCAGCGTGGGCGGGGGTTCGCCCAGTTCCTGGAGATCCTCGACGAAGGTCGCATCGCCATCGCCGCTCTCGCCGTTGGGGTGATCCAGCGCTGCGTCGACGACGCGGTGGCCTACGCCAACGAGCGCCAGGCGTTCGGGCGGCCGATCGGGTCGAACCAGGGCGTCGCCTTCCGCTGCGCCGACATGCAGGTCGCCCTCGCTGCCGCCCGTCGCCTCGTGTACCACGCGGCGTGGCTGCGCGACACCGGCCAGGCCTTCAAGACCGAGGCCGCCCAGGCCAAGCTGTTCGCCACCGAGGCAGCGATCGACGCCACCCGCTCGGCGACGCAGGTGTTCGGTGGCTACGGCTTCATGGACGACACCGCGGTGGCCCGCCACTACCGGGACGCCAAGATCCTCGAGATCGGCGAGGGCACCAGCGAAGTGCAGCGGCTGTTGATCAGCCGCGCCCTCGGCCTGCGCGTCTGACCCCCTGAGGCAAGGTGGGCGAGCGCCGCTGCGAAGCGGCGGCGGCGAGCTCGGAGGCGAGGCGAGCAGCTTGCCTGCGAGCCGAGCCCGAGCATCAGTAGTGGTAGGGCACGCCGGACCAGTCGGGCGGTCGCTTCTGGAGGAAGGCGTCGCGGCCCTCGGCGGCCTCGTCGGTGCCGTACGCCAGGCGGGTCGCTTCGCCGGCGAACAGCTGCTGGCCCACCAGCCCGTCGTCGATGAGGTTGAAGGCGTACTTCAGCATCCGCTGGGCGGTGGGACTCTTGGCGTTGATCGCCGCCGCCCACTCGAGCGCGGTCACCTCCAGCTCGGCGTGCGGCACGACGGCGTTGACCGCGCCCATCCGGTGGTAGTCGGCCGCCGAGTACTCGCGCCCGAGGAAGAAGATCTCGCGGGCGAACTTCTGGCCGACCTGGCGGGCGAGGTAGGCCGACCCGAACCCGCCGTCGAAGCTGGCGACGTCAGCGTCGGTCTGCTTGAAGCGGGCGTGCTCAGCGCTGGCGAGTGTGAGGTCGCACACGACGTGGAGGCTGTGCCCGCCACCGGCGGCCCACCCCGGCACCACGCAGATCACGACCTTCGGCATGAACCGGATCAGTCGCTGGACCTCGAGGATGTGCAGCCGCCCGGCCCGCCCTGGCTCGATGGCGTCCGCGGTCTCGGTCGCCGAGTATTTGTAGCCGTCCTTGCCCCGGATGCGCTGGTCGCCGCCGGCGCAGAACGCCCAGCCGCCGTCGCGGGGCGACGGGCCGTTGCCGGTGAGCAGCACGCAGCCGATGTCGGTCGACATGCGGGCGTGGTCGAGGGCGGCGTAGAGCTCGTCGACCGTGTGTGGGCGGAAGGCGTTGCGCACCTCGGGCCGATCGAAGGCGACGCGCACGGTGCCCTGGTCGACGGCGCGGTGGTAGGTGATGTCGGTGAAGTCGAAGCCCTCGACCGGCCGCCAGCGGGACGGGTCCAACAGCTCGCTCACCACATGCTCATTCATCCGAGTGTTTCGTAGCACCCGAGTGTTTGGTCCCGGGAAATCCACTCGCTGGCACTCGGATGGGTCGAAACACTCGGATGGGTTACGTTCGCCGGCCGTGGAGATCGTCGGCGTCGCCGGGCTGCCCGAGATCGAGCCCGGAGACGGCATCGCGGCGATGATCGCCGGCGTGACCGACGTCGTCGACGGCGACGTCGTGGTCGTGACGTCAAAGATCGTGTCGAAGGCCGAGGGGCGCACGGTCGAGCTCGACACGGTCACGCCATCGGGCTTCGCCACCGACTGGGCGGCGAAGTGGGACAAGGACCCGCGCGTCGTCGAGCTCGTGCTGCGCGAGTCGAAGCGAATCGTGCGGATGGTCGGGCCGGTGCTGATCACCGAGACCCACCACGGCTACGTCTGCGCCAACAGCGGCGTCGACCAGAGCTCGAGCGGGGCGGCGGGGCGGGCGGTGCTGCTGCCGGAAGATCCCGACGCCTCGGCCCGCCGGATCCGCGCCGGGTTCGCCGCCCTCGGCGCAGACTTGGCAGTGATCGTGAGCGACACGTTCGGGCGACCGTGGCGCGAGGGCCAGACCGACGTCGCCATCGGCATCGCCGGCATCGCCCCGATGCACAGCTACATCGGCGAGGTCGATCCCCACGGCCACGAGTTCCGGGTCCAGGAGCTGTGCGTGGTCGACGAGCTGGCCGGCGCCGCCGAGCTGGTCAAGGGCAACACCAGCCGGGTGCCCGCCGCGATCATCCGCGGGTACGCCTGGGACCGCGCCGAGGAGGCCTCGATGCGGACCGTGCTCCGCGACGCCGAGCGGGATCTGTTTCGCTGATCAAGCCCGCAGCGCCGCGTACTCCGTGTGCTCGTCGATGAACTGGTCGACGAACCAGCACGTCGCCACGACCCGGTGCCCGCCGGCCCGCACGTCGTCGAGGGCTCGACCGACGAGGTCGGCGGCGTAGCCGTTGCCGCGATGGATGGGCGGGGTGAACGTGTGGTGGAAGACGAGCGTCGTGCCGTCGTCCACCGGGCGGTAGTCGGCCAGCGACAGCGTCTCGCCGTCACGAACCAGGCGGTACTGGTGGGCAGTCTCGTCGTGCTCGAGCGTCGTCGTCACGACCTCAGTGAACCCATCGATCCACCGATTCAATCCAGGCGGCGGATCGGGGCCGACATGGGATGTGGTCGGCGCACGTGGATGATGGCGTCGGTGACGGCGGCCGATCCTTCGGACACGACGATCGGGTTGAGGTCGGCGGCCGCGATCTCCGGGTGGTCGCCGACCAGCTGGGCGACGCGGATCAGCGCGTCGACGACGGGCGCGACGGGCAGCCCTGCTTCCTCCAGCGCCGGTCCGGCGCGTGAGCCGGCGACCAGCGCGGTGGCTCCGACCGAGGTCAGCGGGGCGAGCCGTGCCGCCTCGTCGACGAGCAGGTCGGCGCCCGCCCCGCCCAGCCCGATCGCGATCAGCGGGCCGAGCCGTTCGTCGAGGGTGCTGCGGATGCGCAGGTCGAGGCCCGGGGCGACCATCGGCTGGACGACGACGTTGGCGGCGTCGTCGCCGAGCACCTCCTGCATCGTCGTCACCGCCTCGACGACCTCGGCGTCGTTGGCGAGGTCGAGGCCCACGCCGGCCAGCAGGGAGCGGCCCAGGTGACGCCGCTCGGCCTTGACCGCCACGGGATAGCCGATCGCTTCGGCGAGCGCCACGGCGTCGGCCGCCGGCGCCTTTCTCGTCTCCGGCGCGGTGACGCCGTAGGACCGCAGCACCTCGACGACCTCGCCAACCGCGAGCATGTCGTCGCCGCGATCGAGGGCGGACGTGATGACGGCGCGGGCGCCCACCCGGTCGATGTCGCCGACGTCACCGGTGTCGATGCTGGCCTCGTCGGCGAGCCAGGCGCCGTAGAGGTGCACCCGCCCGAGGACGCCGGCGGCCGGTTCCGGGAAGGCGAACGCCGGGACCGCCGAGCCGGTGCGAAGCGGCCCATTGCGACCGCCCATCAGCACGGTGACGATCGGCTTGCTCGCCCCCTTCGCCGCCGCGTCGATCGCCTCGACCGGCGCATCGACCTGGTCGGCCATCGGTGGGGCGTGGACGATCATCACGCCGTCGACGGTGTCGTCGGCGAGCGCCTCGCGCAGCGCCTCGCCGTACTCCTCGGGCGTCGAGCGCCAGTCCAGCCGGCGCCGGCTCGGCACGGCCTCCAGCCCGGCGCTGTGCAGCGCCGCTTCGCTGAGCGTTTGCGGGCTGCGCGAGTTCGCCAGCACGGCCACGCGGGGCCCGCGCATGGGCGGTTGCGTCGCCAGCACGCGGGCGGTGTCCAGCATTGCCTCTACCGTTGGCACCTCGATCAGCCCGGCCTGCTGGTAGAGCGCCCCGCCCGACGGGCCGATCGCCGCGGCCCCGCTGCGCACGGCGACGATCGGCCGCGAGCACGACACGCGGCGGGCGATGCGGGCGAACTTGCGAACGTTGCCGAACGACTCGTTGTACATCGCGATCACGCCGGTCGTGTCGTCATCCTCCCAGAACTGGAGGAGGTCGTTGCCCGAAACGTCGCTCTTGTCGCCGAGCGACACGAACCACGACAAGCCCATCTGCAGCTCCTCGACGAGGCGCAGAACCGATGCCCCCAGCGACCCTGACTGCAGCGAGATGGCGACGTTGCCTGGCGGCAGCGGCAGGCCGGCCGGCACGAGCAGTGCGTCGACCCCGACCGAGCGGCGGGGCGCGGCGACGCCCATGCTCCCCGGACCAATCAGCCGCACGCCGAAGCTGCGGGCCTTCGTGACCAGCGGATCCATGTCGACCTCGGTGCCCTCGATCGACGTGATCACCACCGCCCCGCGCGCCCGCGCCGCGATGCAGTCGTCGATCACCGTCGCCAGCGCCGCCGCCGGGACGGCGACGACGGCGAGGTGGACGGCGGCGGGCACGTCCTGGAGGCGGGCGTACGACAGCTGCCCGCCGATCGCGTCGTGGAACGGGTTGACTGCGTACACCGGACCCTTCGCCGCTGCCGTCACGTGCTGCCACAGCTCGTTGCCGATCGAGCCCGGGACGTCGCTGGCGCCGACCACGGCGATCGTGCGCGGCAGCAGCAGGCGGGCGACGGCGCGCGAGTCGGCACGCTGCTCGCGGCGCTCGACGGAGTCGAGGAACTCGTCGGTGTCCTCCAGCGAGAAGTCGAGGTCGACGACACCGCTCTCGAAGCGCCGTTCCACCGGCCATCCGGCGCGGGCGAAGACGGCGAGCATCGGCCGGTTGTCGGCGAGCACCTCCGCGGTGAAGCGGACGATGCCGTTGCTGCGGGCGACGGCGGCGAGGTGCTCGAGGAGCAGCGTCGCGATGCCCTTGCCCTGGTGGGCGTCGTCGACCTGGAAGGCGGCGTCGGCGTCGTCGCGACCGGGCCAACGCTCGTAACTGGCCCAGCCGATGAACTCGCCGTAGCGCTCGACCACCAGCGCCGCCCGGTCGACGAAGTCGACGACCGTGAAGTGCTCGAGCTCTCGGTCGTTGAGGCGCGGCTTGGGCGAGAAGTACCTGCGATAGTTGCTCTCGCGCGGCTGGCGCTCGTGGAACGCGGCGAGCGCCGGTGCGTCGGACGGGCGGATCGGACGGATCAGCACGCTCTCGCCGTCACCCAGCACCACCGTGCTCGACCAGCGATCCTCGATGCCGGGCACAGACACCTGGGGCCCGGACGCCATGGCTCGATGATGCCACGGCTCGCCGCCAGGGCGTCCGTGGCCGTCGTCACTGTTCATGCTCGGGCTCGGCTCGCAGCCAAGCTGCTCCCCTCGCCTCCCGAGCTCGCCGCCGCCGCTTCGCAGCGGCGCTCGCCCACCTTGAGGTCCGCGTCGGCTGAACTGCTCGGGCTCGGCTCGCAGCCAAGCTGCTCCCCTCGCCTCCCGAGCTCGCCGCCGCCGCTTCGCAGCGGCGCTCGCCCACCTTGAGGTCCGCGTCGGCTGAACTCCTCGGGCTCGGCTCGCAGCCAAGCTGCTCCCCTCGCCTCCCGAGCTCGCCGCCGCCGCTTCGCAGCGGCGCTCGCCCACCTTGAGGTCCGCGTCGGCTGAACTCCTCGGGCTCGGCTCGCAGCCAAGCTGCTCCCCTCGCCTCCCGAGCTCGCCGCCGCCGCTTCGCAGCGGCGCTCGCCCACCTTGAGGTCCGCGTCGGCTGAACTCCTCGGGCTCGGCTCGCAGCCAAGCTGCTCCCCTCGCCTCCCGAGCTCGCCGCCGCCGCTTCGCAGCGGCGCTCGCCCACCTTGAGGTCCGCGTCGGCTGAACTCCTCGGGCTCGGCTCGCAGCCAAGCTGCTCCCCTCGCCTCCCGAGCTCGCCGCCGCCGCTTCGCAGCGGCGCTCGCCCACCTTGAGGTCCGCGTCGGCTGAACTCCTCGGGCTCGGCTCGCAGCCAAGCTGCTCCCCTCGCCTCCCGAGCTCGCCGCCGCCGCTTCGCAGCGGCGCTCGCCCACCTTGAGGTCCGCGTCGGCTGAACTCCTCGGGCTCGGCTCGCAGCCAAGCTGCTCCCCTCGCCTCCCGAGCTCGCCGCCGCCGCTTCGCAGCGGCGCTCGCCCACCTTGAGGTCCGGGTCGGCTGAACTCCTCGGGCTCGGCTCGCAGCCAAGCTGCTCCCCTCGCCTCCCGAGCTCGCCGCCGCCGCTTCGCAGCGGCGCTCGCCCACCTTGAGGTCCGCGTCGGCTGAACTGCTCGGGCTCGGCTCGCAGCCAAGCTGCTCCCCTCGCCTCCCGAGCTCGCCGCCGCCGCTTCGCAGCGGCGCTCGCCCACCTTGAGGTCCGCGTCGGCTGAACTGCTCGGGCTCGGCTCGCAGCCAAGCTGCTCCCCTCGCCTCCCGAGCTCGCCGCCGCCGCTTCGCAGCGGCGCTCGCCCACCTTGCCAACCGGTCAACTGTTCAGCGCCGGCGGGGTCAGCGCTCCTCCAGGTCGACCTCGACGAGCGGACCCCACCGCCGACGGGCGCGTCGTGCCGGGCGGGGCCGGTACCGGGTGCGCGCCTCGCAGGGCACCACGGGGTCGTCGGCCGGCGCGGCGGCGAGCTCGGCCCGGATGCGGCTGACGGTGTCGGGACCCCACACCCGCCCGACGACGTGGAACGCGGCGTCGAACGTGCTGCTGCTCCCCGTGCATGTGACGAACGGCTCGTCGACCACGACGCGCTCGTGCGACAGCGTCACGCCGTGGCGCTCGAGCAGGGGGCCGGCCAGCCAATGGGTGGTCGCGGTGCGCCCGCGCAGGACACCCGCCGCGGCGAGCAGGGCCGAGCCGGTGGAGCTCGCCAGCACCCACGCCGGGCGGGTGGCGATCGTCCACGCCGCGATCTCCGGGTGGCGGTGGCTGCCGAGCCCGCCCGGCACGACCACGATCGAGGCCGAGCGGACGTCGTCGAAGGTGGCGTCGACGACCTGCACCCCGCCCGGCCCGGCCACGACACCGACGCGCTCGCCCACGTTGACGAGGTGCACGCCGGGGGCCCGACGCAGCACCGCCCGGAAGGCGTGGCTCTCGTCGGCGAGCACACCCTGGTAGGCGACGATCGCGACCTGGCGCTCCATCGCCCAAGCCTCGCGCGCTGCGAGACTGCGGGCATGGCCCGAATCGCCGTCGTGCTCGGAGCTGGGGGAACGGTCGGGCAGGCGTTCCACGCCGGCGTGTTGACGGCGTTGTCGACCGAGCTCGGCTGGGACGCCCGGCGCGCCGACTTCCTCGTCGGAACGTCGGCGGGCTCGATCGCGGCTGCGCTGCTGCGGGCCGGTTTCCCGCCGCCCGACCTGCTCGCCCGCGGCACCCGGCGCCCCCTGTCGCCGGAGGGAGCGGCGATCGCCCGGCGAGCCGGGCTCGGGCCACCGCGGTCCCGGCCGGCGGGCCGTCGGCCGACTGGGGGCATGGCGTCGCCGGCCCAGCTGGCTCGGGCGGCGCGGGCGCCGTGGTCGGTCACGCCGGGCGCCCTGGCTGCGGCCGTTCTCCCGGCAGGACAGATCCCGACCGACTTCATGGCGGCGCCGTTCGACAACCTGTTCGGTGCAACGTGGCC
This sequence comes from uncultured Acidimicrobiia bacterium, assembly GCA_963841465.1. Taxonomy (GTDB): domain Bacteria; phylum Actinomycetota; class Acidimicrobiia; order Acidimicrobiales; family Ilumatobacteraceae; genus JALZMG01. The sequence goes on from CAWJCQ010000005.1 coordinate 598,013, forward strand.
GGCCCGTCCAACGTGGATCGTCGCCGTCCAGCTCGACACGGGTCGGCGCGTCGCCTTCGGCCGTGCCGGCGCGCCCGAGGCCAGGCTCACCGAAGCGGTACGCGCGTCGTGCGCGATTCCAGCCTTCTTCGAACCGGTCGAGATCGGTGGCCAGCGCTACGTCGACGGCGGCGTCCACTCGACGACGAACGCCGATCTCATCGGGGGGCTGCGCCGCCCGGCTGACCTGGTGCTGGTCAGTGCCCCGATGTCGGCCGCACGGGGCGCTACGGGATCGGGCCCGATGGCGATGATGCGCCAGCATGCGCGCCTGTCGCTGGCGCGCGAGGTGGCCGGGCTGCGGGCGCGGGGCATCCCCGTGGTCACCTTCCAGCCGACGTCGGCCGAGCTCGAGGTGATGTCCGGTGACTCGCTCGACCCGGCGAACTTCGCCCCGGTGGCAACCCAGACGCTGGAAACGACCATTCGTCGCCTCGCCCGCAGCGACATCCGTCAGCGCTTGGCCCCGCTATCCATCCCGTGAGGTGGGCGAGCGCCGGAGCGAAGCGGAGGCGGCGAGCTCGGAGGCGAGGGGAGCAGCTCAGCTGCGAGCCGAGCCCGAGTGGGACGGTGGGCGAGCGCCGGAGCGAAGCGGAGGCGGCGAGCTCGGAGGCGAGGGGAGCAGCTCAGCTGCGAGCCGAGCCCGAGTGGGACGGTGGGCGAGCGCCGGAGCGAAGCGGAGGCGGCGAGCTCGGAGGCGAGGGGAGCAGCTCAGCTGCGAGCCGAGCCCGAGTGGGACGGTGGGCGAGCGCCGGAGCGAAGCGGAGGCGGCGAGCTCGGAGGCGAGGGGAGCAGCTCAGCTGCGAGCCGAGCCCGAGTGGGACGGTGGGCGAGCGCCGGAGCGAAGCGGAGGCGGCGAGCTCGGAGGCGAGGGGAGCAGCTGAGCTGCGAGCCGAGCCCGAGGTGAGACGGTCGCCGACCGCGACCTCGCCGGAGCGCACGACGAGCGCACCCACGCCGAGGCAGGCCTGGCGCTGGGCGTTGATCGTGCGCAGCACGTCCAGGTCGCGCTCGATCCCGCCGGGCTGGGGGCGGGTCGTCATCACGCAGCGCTCGATCCGCCCGACGGCATCGAGCACGGCCGAGCCGAGCCCGATGCGACGGCCGATCAGGTCCTGCTCCTCATCGACGGCCGTCGTCTCGACGAGCACGTTGCCGCGGAACCGTCGCCGCGGCCACGCCCCGATCGAGGCCGTCCCCAGCATGGACACCCGCACCCGCCCGGAGTCGTGGAACGTGCCCTCCCCACCGTCCCACTGGACCCACGGCGAGCCCGCCTCGTCCTCGAAGTCGGTGGCGATCTCGTAGCGGCCGGCGATCCCGGTGCCGGCGTGGCGCAGCTCGACCTCCCGACCGAGCCAGGCCGAGAGCACGCCGCTGTCGGAGGACCGCGTGCCGTCGGGCAGCTCGATGTCGACCTCGTCGTCGCCGACCAGTCGCGCCCTGGCGTAGAGCAGCTCGGGCACCCGGCGGGCGGTGAGGGCGAGGCCCGTGGCGAGGTCGACGAGCGCCCACTGGCGGTCGCCGTGGATGCCGAGCTCACCGAGGTCCGTGGTGTCGAGCTCCTCGCCCTGCATCGACTTCACCGGGTAGCGCCACAGGCTCACCACATGCATGGGCCGATCCTGACAGAACCGAAATCCAGACGGTCTCCACGCCAGCTCCATGCGTGGGCCACGCCGGGATCGTAACCCTGGCCGGACCCGACCAGAGAGAGACCCCCCATGCCTCACGTCACCCCCACCGCCACGCCGCCTGCGGACGCCGCCGACCCGGCCGAGTACGCCGCCATCCACCATGCCATCCGCACCGCCGGCCGCGCCCTCGCCGAGGCGTCGAGCTCACTGACGGTTGGTGACCAGCCCCGTCTGCAGGCGTTCCTGCGCTACTGGAGCGGGCACCAGGGCGAGATCTTCAGCCACCACGGCATCGAGGACCGCATCTTCTTCCCGGCCCTGCGTGACCGGGTACCGTCGGCGGCCGCCATCCTCGACCAGCTCGACGCCGAGCACCACCGCCTCGACGAGCTGATGGACGCGTGCTACGACGGCATCGGCCGCGTCGTGGTGGGCGCCGCGCCCACGGCGGCGACCACCGCCCTGCGCCGCCTGGCCGATGTGATGGACGACCACCTCGATCTCGAGGATCGGGAGATCGTGCCGCTGTTCGCCGAGCACTTCTCGGCGGGCGAGTACGACGCCCTCACCAAGGCGGCGATGAAGCAGACCGGGTTCGGCATGCAGGCCGCCTTCACGGTGCCCTACATCGCCTATTGGTCCACCGCTGCGGACCGCGACAGGTTGCTGTCGATGGCCCCGGCGCCGTTCCGGATCCTCTACCGCCTGACCCGCCGCCGCCACGGCCGGCTGGCCGCACTGGCACTCCGTCGGTGAGGATGCGCGGCGAAGTCGGCGAGCGCCGCTGCGAAGCGGCGGCGGCGAGCTCGGGAGGCGAGGGGAGCAGCTTGGCTGCGACCCGAGCCTGAGCGTTCAGGCCGCCAGGGCCACGGCAGCGAGGCTGGCGATCGCCGTCGTCCGCCGCGGCTGGCGGACCTCGTGGCGGTCGTAGCCGCTCGTGACGAAGGCGAATGAGACGCCGGTGGCCGGGTCGGCCCAGCAGATCTGGCCGCCGGCGCCGTTGTGTCCGAACGTGCCCGGCGACACCGCGCGGCCCATGCCCCGGACGTGCGACCGCCCGTCGTCACCGGCCTGGATCAACCCGAGCGTGCGGTTGGCGGGGACGCCGGCCGGGTCGGGCAGGCGGTTGCGGACGTTGGTGGTGGCGTCGTACAGCAGCTCGGGCGGCCACAGGTCGTCGTGGCCGTGGAGGAGGTACTGGTAGAACCCGGCCATGTCGACAGCCCGGGCGAAGCCGCCCCCGCCGGGGATGCCGACGGCCCGCACCAGGGGTTGGTTCAGGCGCACGACGGCCTCATCGGTGACCTCGGTGACTGGCAGCTCGGGCACGCCGAACGCCGCCATCACCTCCTGGGGCGCGGCGTGTTCGCCGATGAGCACCAGCGGCGCGATGTCGTCCTGCTCCTCGACCGGGAGTCCAAGGATTCGCGGGAGCCCGAGCGGCTCGGTGACCAGCTCGTGGACTGCGTCGCGGAAGTCGGTTTCGGTGACGATCTCGATCAGCTCGGCGAGCACCCAGTGGGCGGCGGTCGGGTGGTACTCGTACCTTGTGCCGGGCTCCCAGCTCAGCCGCCACGACGCCATCTGCTCCTGGCGCGCCGTCCGGTCGCCCCACCGTGAGGGGCCCATCGGCGCGCTCGGGAAGCCGCACGCGTGCAGCAGCACCTGCTCCAGCGTGACGGTGTCCTTGCCGTTGGCGGCGAACGCCGGGAACCACGCCGTCACGGGCTTGGCGAGGTCGAGGTCGCCCGACCCGATCAGCCGCCACACCGTCGACGCCACCAGTGGCTTGGTCGCCGAGAACAGGCAGAAGCGGGTGTCCGGACCGGCGGATCCGAACGAGCGGGTGGCGATCAACTCGCCGTCGTGGGCGAGGGCGTACTGCGCGGCTGGAAGCAGGCCGGCGTCGACATCGCGTTGGATCCGGGCGTCGAGGTCGTCGAGGGACATCGCCGGACCGTACCTCGCGGCCCAGGATGAGGCAGGATCTGAGCGTGGTCGCCCGGGATGCATCGATCGAGAAGCCGCAGTCGATCAGGTTCGACGGCGCGGCGCCGCGGGATCGCCACCCGCAGGCGTACTACGACGAGATCAAGGCCCGCTTCGCCGCCGAGCGCGACGTGCGCCTCGCCTACCGGCCGCCCGGCAGCACGCTCTACACCTCCGAGCTCGAGGGCGAGCTCGAGCACTACCAGCGGGATCCGTACGCCGACTCGCCGGCGCGGCGTGACCCGATCACCGACGACGTCGAGGTGCTGTTCATCGGCGGTGGGTTCTCGGCGCTGCTGACGTCGGCCCGGCTCCGGGAGCGGGGCGTGGAGAGCATCCGCATCGTCGAGCGCGGTGCCGACGTCGGCGGCACGTGGTACTGGAACCGCTACCCAGGCATCGCCTGCGACGTGGTGTCCTACGACTACCTGCCGCTGCTCGACGAGATGCAGTACGTGCCGTCGAAGCACTACGCCGAGGGGCCGGAGATCTTCGCCCACTGCCAGGCGATCGCCCACCGCTACGGCCTCTACGAGCTGGCTGTGTTCCAGACGACGGTGACCTCGACGGTGTGGGACGAGGCCGCCCGGATGTGGGTCGTCAGCACCGACCGCGGCGACCGCATGCGGGCGCGCTTCGTCGTCTGCGCCAACGGCACCCTGGCCAAGCCGCGGCTGGCGGTCATCGACGGGATGGAAGCGTTCGAGGGGGCGTCGTTCCACACGTCACGGTGGGACTACGAGCTCACCGGCCGGGGCCTCGAGAAGCTGGCGGACAAGGTCGTCGGGATCATCGGCACCGGCGCCAGCGCGGTGCAGATCGTGCCCAACGTCGGAAAGGTGGCCAAGGAGCTGTACATCTTCCAGCGCACGCCGTCGTCGATCGACGTGCGCGACGACTGGCCCACCGACCCAGAGTGGGCGGCCAGTCGGTCACCGGACTGGCAGGCCAGGCGGCGGGCCAAGATCATCGCCAAGGAGCGCGCCGACGCCGAGCGCAACCGGGTGCTGCGCGGCGGGATCACCCGCGAGGAGAAGATCCGCCGTCAGGAGAACGCCAACATCGAGGCGATGATGCGGATCCACCGCCGCATCGAGGAGACGGTCGAGGACCCCGAGACGGCCGAGGCGTTGAAGCCCTGGTACATGATCATGTGCAAGCGGCCGTGCTTCCACAACGAGTATCTGCCGACGTTCAACCGTCCCAACGTCCACCTCGTCGACACCAAGGGCGAGGGGATCACCAGGATCGGACCTCGCGGCCCCGTGTTCCACGGGCGCACCTACGAGGTCGACGTCTTGATCTACGCCACCGGCTTCGAGGTCCAGCAGACCGGCATCTACAACCGCATCGTCGGCGAGCACGGCCTCGATCTGCAGGAGAAGTACGCCGACGGCATCCGCACGCTCCTGGGCATCCACACCCACGGCTTCCCGAACCTGTTCATCATGGGCGGGTACCAGGCGTCGTTCCAGTTCAACCTCACCGACGTGCTGCAGGTCCAGGGCGACCACATCGCCGCGTGCATCGCCTTCGCCCGCGAGCACGGGTCCGAGACGCTCGACTGCACGCCGGAGGCCGAGGAGATGTGGGTGCAGGAGGTGATCGCCAACCGCGGCAAGACCAACCGCAACATGGAATGCACCCCCGGCTACTACAACTTCGAGGGCGCTCCCAACCGTCGCCAGGATGGCAACTACAACGGCGGTTTCGCCAAGTACATCGACCACATCCACGCCGTCGAGTCGGCGATGGAGGACCACTTCACCTTCACCCGAGGCTGAGACCATCCGAGTGTTTCAGCCCGTCCGAGTGTTTCGTCCCGAGGAAATCCGGCCGTAGCACTCGGATGGATCGAAACACTCGGATGGCTACTCGCCGAGCCAGTCGCGGAGGATCTCTGCGCGGTGCTGGTCCTGGCGGGGGGCGGGGCCGCGGACGCCGGCCTCGCCGGCGGAGAAGCGGTACGGCGAGCGGATGATCGCGTAGGGCCCGTCGGGGTCGTCGATCTCGACCACGGACCCCCGGTGGGCCAGCGTCGGTGAGTCCAGCACCTGGGCGCCGTGCTTCACGATGCCCCACGCCAGGTTGGCCTTGTCGAGCGCGGCGAGCAGCTCGGCCCGGCCGGTGAACGACTGGTGGAAGTCGCGCCACGCCGCCCGGCGGTGGGCGATCTTCGCCTCCAACGTGGCGTCCGGCGGGGTCGGGTCGGCGATGCCGAGGCGCTCGTTGATCGACTTCCAGATCCACTTGAACTCGCCCATCACGATGACCTTGCCGTCGGGCGAGTCGATGATCTCGCTCGGGGTCGTGCGCAGGTGGGCGCCGCCGTCCGAACCGGCGCGGTGGTCCCGGTCCGCGGCCACCTCGTTCGGCAGCATGTCGTCGCTCGCCGCCATCGCGTCGATCATCGCCATGTCGATGTGCTGGCCGAGCCCGGTGGCGTCCCGCAGGCGCAGCGCGGCGAGCACGCCGATCACCCCGTGCAGCCCGGTCACCGTGTCGGCCATCGAGATCTCCAGATCGCGAGGCTGCTCGCCCGGCGGCGTGCGGCGGCGGGCGAGGACGCCGGTCTCGGCGTGGATGACGCCGGCGTACGACGCCCGGTCGCGCTCGGGGCCTTCCTGGCCGAAGCCGGAGATCGACAGCATCACGAGGCGCGGGTTGATCGCCGACAGCTCCGGCCAGCCGAGCCCGAACTTGGCCATCACGCCGGGACGGAAGTTCTCCGTCACCACGTCGGCGACCGCGGCGAGCCGGGCCACCAGCTCGCGACCATCCGCCGTGCGCAGGTCGACGGTGATCGAGCGCTTGCCGGCGTTCTGCTGGCGGAAGTAGGCGCTCTCCGGCTTCTTGCCGAAGTAGCGGGAGACGTCGCCCTCGGGCGGCTCGACCTTGACGACGTCGGCGCCGAGGTCGGCGAGCATCCGCCCGGCGATCGGCCCGGCCAGCACCCGGCACACGTCGAGGACCTTCACGCCGGCGAGCGGTGTTACCACACCTCGACGGTACCCTGAGCCGCAGTGGCAGGCCGCAGGCGACGGGCGGAGGTCGAGAGGCTGCGCTCCGAGCTGGACGAGAGCCGGCCCTACCTGGGACTTGCCCGGGAGATCCACGAGGAGGTCGAGCGGGCGGTGGCCGACCCGTCGACCGACCTCGACGAGCTCGCCGAGGCCATCGACCGCTGGCCGCAGGACACCCGCCGGGAGGCGGTGACGGCGGCGTTCCGGGAGCTGCCGGCGCTCGAGCAGTGGGAGATCCTTGCCCGGCTGTACGACGACGACGAGCTGCGTGCGTTCCTCGACGTCGAGCACGAGCGTCGGCTCGACGAGGCTCGCCGGACCCTCGCCAACGCGTCGCTGGCCGCCGCCGTCCGCGAGCACCGGTCGCTCGACACCCGCGAGGTCCGGGCGGGAGCGGACCTCACGATCGGGCTGTTCCGCGAGGCCGACGTCCGCGCCGCCATCGCCATGGGCGCAAACGCCACGTCGTGCGCCCGTCGGCTCGTGCTGCGGGCCACCGACGAGCGGGGCCGGCTGCTCGTCCTGGAGGACGTGTTCAACCCGGCTCGCGGCCTGTTCGTCACCCCCGACTACGACGAGGACGTGTGGCGCGCCGAGCGCCTCGCCCCGCACGCCCTCGTCGCCGCCGGGGCCCTCCACGACGACGGCTCGTTCGAGCCGGTCGTCTACCCCGGTGGGCGACTCGACGTCGACACCACCGACGGCATCCGCCGCGGCCGGCTCCACGCCGGCTTCGCCACCGTCGGCGACGTCGAGCTGTTCGTCCCCACCCCCACAGAAGGAGATCGGTCGCCATGACCGTCATCGCGGTGGTGCTCGTCGCCATCGCCATCGTCGTGCTCTTGCTCGTCGTCGCCGCCCTCAAGAGCTTCCACTCCGTCGGCCCGGCCCAGGTCGGGCTGGTCACCAAGCGCATCGGCGCCAGGCTCGACGACGACCAGCTCGTCGCCATGAGCGGTGAGGCCGGCTACCAGGCCGACCTGCTGATGCCGGGGCTGCGCTTCAAGCTCTGGCCGGTGTACGGCGTCGAGCGGTGCGACTGGGTGCAGGTTCCGCCCGACCACGTCGGGCTCGTCATCGCCCAGGTCGGCCGGGCCCTGCCGACGGGCGCCAAGTCCGCCATCTACACGCGCGGAGTTCGGCAACTTCGCCTCGATCCGCACGTTCCTCGACAACGGCGGCCAGCGCGGCGTGCAGCGCCCGGTGCTGCCGCCAGGCACGACCGCGCCGATCCACCCGATCGGCTTCGTCGTCGTCACCGCCGACCGCGTCTTCGGGAAGATGGTGTCCGAGTCGACCGAGCGGGCGGTGCAGGAGGTCGAGCAGGGCGCGCTGAAGGTCGTCCACATCACGCCGCAGGGCAACCGCGACGTCGTCGGCGTCGTGACGACGCTGGAGGGGCCGCCGTCGGGCGACATCGCCAGCCGCATCGGCGGGTTCGCCGACGTCGCGACGATGGAGGCCGCGGGCGGCTCGCCGATCCAGGTGATCCAGGCGGTGCTGCGGGCGAAGAACGACCTCCACGACAACTACCAGGACTACCAGGCCTTTCTGGCCAACGGCGGGTGCATCGGCCTGCAGCACGACCCGCTGCTGTACGGCTCGTACCTGCTCAACCCGTTCCTCGTGAAGGTCGAGCTGCGGGAGATGCTCGTCGTGCGCCAGGGCGAGGTGGCCGTCATCAAGTCCTACGTCGGCCTGCCGACCGAGGACACGTCGGGCGAGGAGTTCAAGTTCGGCTCGATCGTCAAGCCCGGCCACCAGGGCATCTGGTCCGAGCCGCTGCGCACCGGCAAGTACACCCTCAACCCGCGCATCTACGAGGCCGAGATCGTGCCGACGTCGATCCTCACCCTCAACTGGTCGCACGCCACCAGCGAGGCCCACAACCTCGACGCCCGGCTGTCGCCGATCGACGCCAAATCGAAGGAGGCGTTCACGTTCAGCATCGACCTGCAGGTGCAGATCCACGTTCCCGACACCCGCGCGCCGAAGGTGATCTCGATGGTCGGCACGATGCAGAACCTCGTCAACGAGGTCCTGCAGTCAGCGGTCGGCAACTACTTCCGCAACAAGCTGCAGACACTGGGCGCCACCGAGTTCATCGAGAAGCGCGACGAGGTGCAGAACGCCGCCGAGGGCTACATCCAGCAGTACCTGTCGCGCTACGAGGTCGAGACGCGCGGCGTGTACATCCAAGACGTCGTCTTCCCGGAGGACCTCGTCAAGGTGCTCACGAGCCGGGAGATCGCGGCCCAGGAGAAGGCGACGTTCGCCCAGCAGCGCGACGCCCAGATCGCTCGGGTCAGCCTCGAGCAGCAGCGTGGCGTGGCCGACATGCAGTCGCAGCTGGCCCAGGCCAACGTGTCGATCGACATCGAGAAGTCGAAGGCCGAGGCGGCACGCGCTCGCGCCGAGGGCGAGGCGGCGGTGATCACGACGACTGGCGCCGCCGAGGCCACCCGCACGCGGGCGATCGGGGAGGCGACGGCGGCGGCCGAGGAGGCGCTCGGCGTGGCCCGGGCGAAGGGCTTCGACGCCCAACGCCGGGCGATCGGGTCCGAGCAGACGGCGCTCGTCGCGGCGCTGCGCGAGGTCGGCACCGGGCACGTCAAGATCGTCCCGGACATCCAAGTCGGCGGCGGCGACGGCGGCGGGGTGATCAGCGGGCTCGGGGCGCTGCTGATGCGCAACCTGGCCAACGGTCACGCCAACGGTCACGCCGATGGTCACGCCGACGACGAGCCGGCGTTCGACCCGCCTCCAGCACCGCCGACCGACGGCGGCTGAGCCGTTCCGTCCTTGCGATCCGGCCGAATCGGGCCGGAATCGAAGGACAGAACGGGGTCAATCGTCGCTCTGGGTCTCGGCGAGACCGTGCTTGAACTCCTTCTGCGCCTGGCCGAGGTTGCGCGCCAGCTTCGGCAACTGGGAGCCGCCGAAGATGAGCAGCACGACGGCGAGGACGATGAACCATTCGGGACCGGAGGGCATGCCCCGCGTTCGGAACAGGACGCCGGCCGGATGCTCAGGACGTGCGACCAGCCGGCCGCGCGCACCGATCTGGGCGCGCTCGATGACGACAGTTGGCACGCTGCGTGCCCAGAACGGCCGATGGCACGGATCGCGCCCAGATCGATGGCGACACCGCGCCCGGCTCAGATCGCGCCGTAGCAGGCGAGGGCGCCGCCGACGACCGGGTCGCGGCGGCGGACCTCGACCAGCGCGTCGGCGGCGCCGGCACCGGTGGCGAGGCAGCCGTGGAGTGTGGCCATCAGCTCGATCGTCGACACGGTGTCGGGGATCGGCACGGTCGCCGCGACGACCGCACGCGGGCCGCGTGCCAGCAGCGAGGCCGTGAGCCCGAGGATCTCGCGCCCGGCGGGCACGGCATGGGCGCCGGCGTGGCAGGCCGAGAGCACAACGACCTTCGGCGGTGGCGTCAGGCGCTCCAGGTCGTACACGAACATCGGCCCGTCGGCCATCAGCAGCGACGAGAACATCGGGTTATCTGCAGAGAAGCGGCCGTGGCACACGAGGTGGGCGACATCGGCGCTGCGCATCGCGTCTCCGACGGCGGCGACGGTGGCCTCGCCGCCGGTGAGGAGCAGCCCACGCTGGTAGCGCTCGACGACGAGCCGTGCCTCGACGTCGGCGAGCGGCACACCCGGGCCGGCGACGGCGACGAGCGTCTCGGGCACGCCGAACGGCGTGGCGCGGCAGCGCCGCCACAGCCGCAACGAGGGTGCCAGTGCGAACGACCGCGTGCGCAGGGACGGCAGGAGGCCCCACGGCAGGTCGTGGAAGCCGGCGACCGGGCTCAGCGCGACCGGACCGGGGCCAAGCTCGAGCGGGTCGAGGAGGGCATTGCCTGCCTCCTCAGCGGCGGCGAGCACGACGGACGGATCCCGGTCGATGCCACGACCGAGGGCGTTGAGGTGCATGGCGAGGGTGGACCGCAACATCGCCACCTCGGCGATCAGACGATCGGCCGGTCCGAGCGGGATCAACTCGGCTTCGCCCCGGATCACCCGGACCGCGCCGAGACGGTTGTCCACCGCGGCGAACGACACCCACGTGACATCGCCGAGCTCGGTCGGGCTGTCCGGCCCTTCGTCCGCCCGCTCTCGCGAGCCTTCGAGCAGCCGGCTGCGGCGTCGCACGCGGTCCCGCAACTGGGCGACGGTGCGAGCGAGCGGGCGATCCTCGATCCCGTCTCGCGCCCGCCCGTCGAGCTCGGTCAGCGCGGCCCGGAGCTTGTCGAGACGGGTCGCCAGCTCGGCGTCGTCGGGTGGCAGTACCGGCGGCGCGTCGAGGGCGGAGGCCCGCTGGCGCTCGGTCCACTCGAAGATGGCCGTTGCGTCGCCACCGCTCATGGCGAGCACCAGGCCGAGGTCGACGAGGTCGGCGACGTGACGAGCGACGTGGGCGCGCAGCTCGGTGCCGCCGAGCGCCGCGGTCAGCGCGCCGAACTCCCCGACCGCCTGGCGGCACGCCTGGAGGGCGTCGACGAGGCGGCCGTCGGCGGCAAGCGACCGGACATGTGCCGCGGCAAGGCGGCACCGCGCGGCGACGCCGAGCTCGATGCCGTGGAGCGCGGCGAGGTGGCGGGCCACCCCCGCCCAGTCGCCCAGGTCGGCGGCGAGCTCGGCGGCGACAACCCGAGCTTCGGCGCTGGCCGCGGTGAGTCCGCTGCGGGCTGTCGCGTCGATCACCTCTTCGAGCCGGGCGAGGCCGTCGGCACCGGCGATGCCTGCCCGCCGCCGGGCGTCGACCTGCAACGCCGTTGCCGCCGCCCACCACCCGCCGCGGTCCTGGCGCTCGAACAGCTCGGTCGCGGTCGCGCTGGCGATCGTCGCCCGCTCGGCATCGCCGGCGAGGAGGGCGGCGCGGGCCACGAGCATCGACGCCTCGGCGAGGTCGACGTCGTCACCGCTCGCATTGAGCCCGGTGACGGCCCGCTCGGCGAGGGCCAGGGCTTCGTGGGTGAGGCCGGCGGCGAGCAGCGCTTCACTGCGATCGGGAAAGACGGCGGCTCCGCTCAGACCGAGCGCCTCGTACTCGGCTTCGGCGGCATCGAAGCGACGGAACGCCTCGACCAGATCACCGCGCCGCCCGGCGAGCCAGGCGAGGTTGTGACGCACATCGGCGACGCGCTTGGCGTAGGCGAGAGCGCCGAACAGTTCCAGCGCCTGAACCGTGTCGCTCTCGGCGGCCTCGATGTCGCCCGCCCATCCCAGCAGCACGCCACGGTTCACCCACAGGTCGCCCTTGACCACGGGGTCGCTCGTCGTGTCGGAGGACTCGAGCGCCTCGGTGAAGGCCGTCAGCGCCTCGGCGTTGCGCCCGGCCCGGGCGAGCAGCCCAGCGCGCTGACCGAGCGCCACGACCCGTTCGTCGCCGTCGAGCAGCTCGACGGCGCGGGCGCCGAGGGCCAGCGCGTGGTCGAAGTCGCCCGCGTAGGAGAGCGTCGCCGCGAGCGACATCGTCGCTAGGCCCTCCAGCCGGTCGTCGGCGATGGCTTGGGCCTCGTTGACCGCGGCCTGGAGGTGGCTGACGGACTCATCGACCCTTCGCAGCTCGCGGCAGGCGTTGCCCATGACTCGGAGCAGCTCGACGCGGTCGTCCGGCGACGACGCATCGAGGCGCTCAGCGGCGAGGGCCAACGCGCCCACCGGGTCGGTGTAGGCCCGGTCCAGCAGGTCGGTGATGGCGTCGCCCACAAGTGGGGCCCACGGTACCTACGGTGCGCAGGCGCCGATGCCTTCGGCGATGGTGACTCCCGACGAGGAGCCGCCGACGAGGGCGGCGGCGACCTGCGGTGTGGCGAAGCTGGTACCGCTCCAGCTGGCCCACCCGGTGGCACTGGGGTACCGGCTCACCGCGTCGGCCCCCGGGGCGATCGCGTCGACCCAGTCGCCGCAGTTGGAGAACGCGTCACGCGTGCGCGACGTCCACGACCCGACGGCCACGGTGAGCCTGGCGAGCTGGGCGCCGAGCAGCCGGACGGCATTGCCTTCGGGTGACGGCGACACGCCTTCGGCGATGTCGATTGCGTGAGCAGCGGCTTTCATCGTCGGCCGGTCGCGGAAAGCGGCGGGGAAGTGCTTGACGTCGCCCCCATCGTTGCCGGATGCGGCCACAAAGGTCGGCGGCGGACCGAGCTGCGAGGCGACCATGGCGAGGTCGCGCATGTACCGGCCGAGGGCGAGGCGGGCGGCCACGCCGTCGCACCCCGATCCGCCCAGGGAGAGGTTGACCACATCGAACGTGCGGCGGGTTGCGGTGCCCAGCGTCGACAACCCGAACGCGGCGCCCATTGACTTGATGAGGTCGGCGTCGCTGAACATCATCGGTGACCAGCGGGCCAAGCCTGGCATGTGGCCACCGTCGACGCCGTACAGCGTGACCTCGGCGTCGGGCGCCAGCCGCTTGATGAGCGATGCGACGAACACCCCATGGCCGTGATCCTCGTCGATCTTGCCGTTGCCGTCGACGTCGTACACCGGGACCGGCCCGGCGCTGGACGTCACGACGTCCGGCTCGGCAGGGTAGAGCGCGGATTCCGACGGGGAATCGAGGACGAGGACGCGAGCACCTTTGCCGCCAGCTCCGGTCGCCGCAGGCGCGTCCGTCTGGGTCGGGTTTCCGGCCGGCCGGAACGAATTGTTGGGGAGCGCCGGCTCCAGGTAGTTGAGATCGGTGCTGAACGTCACCCCCTGCAGCGAGGGAATCTTCGCCGCGAGGAAGGCGTCGTCGATCGTGCCCGGCTGCACGCGCACGCGTGCGGCGAGGCCGTTGATCGGGCGGGCCGCCACGAACGAGTTGCCGAGCTGTCGCTGCACCTCGGCGAGCGCCTCGGTCAGCAGCCCGAGGTTGGGCGCAGTGACGATCAGTTCGTCGGGCCGGGCGACGACGAAGGCCATCGAGCCGTCAGCGCACGGCACGGTCGTGGCGAAGAGCCCGGCTTTGCTCAGGCCTTTCACGACGTCGATCGGCTCGACCTTCATCGGATCGACGTTGGTGTTGAAGTCGCAGCGGTCGTTGAGCTCGTACGTCTTGAGGTCGCCGAGCGCACCGCACGGCCCGGCGGCGACGGCATGCGACGTCGGCACCACCGTCGCGAGCGCGCTTACGGCGATCGCTGCGACGACGGCGGTGCGACGGCCGCGGTGCGGGTGATTGAGGGTCATGTCCACGCTCCTTCGATGGCGCCGGACGGGCGGCGATACAGGTTTGTCGAGACGCCGTATCGCGAGTCGCCCGGCGTCATCTGTGGGGCATGGTGGTCACCACGTCATCGGACACCGGCCCACTGGCCCATAGTGTGGCCCAGTGCCGCGGGCCCGCGAACCATCTTCCGCGGCGAGCTTCTCCGAGCTCGCCGCGGCAGCGGCCGACGGTGACGAGGATGCTTGGCGAGCGCTGTGCGGGCGCTTGCGCAACGTGGTCTGGAAGACGATCAACTGCTACGGCGTCCGCGGCGCCGACGCTGACGACGCCTACGCCGCGACCATGTTCCGGCTCGCCGAGCAGCTCGGGCGGATCCGCGATCCGGAGCGGCTCCCTGGGTGGGTGGCGACGACCGCGCGCAACGAAGCGCTGGCGCTGTTCCGCATGCGCAAGCGAGTCGTGCCGGTCGACGAGCTCCCACCGTCGCGCCCGGCTGACGAGCCCGACCCGCTCCTGCGCCGTGAGCTGCTCGACGCCGTGCGCCAGGCGTTCGCCCTGCTCGACGACCGGTGCCGGCGGTTGCTGCGGCTGCTCACCGCCGACCCGCCGCTGGCCTACGACCAGGTCGGCGAGCTGTTCGGCATGCCGCACGGCTCGATCGGCCCGACCCGCCGGCGCTGCCTCGACACGCTGCGGGCACAGTCACCACTGCGGGCGTACCTGGTGGATCAGTCATGAGTGAGCTGTGGATCAGTCATGAGTGAGCTCGACGACGAGCGCCTGCTCGCCGCCCTCGCCGAGGTGCTGGCCGTCGACGAACCGTTGACGCAGGCGACCGTGGAGGTGGTCGAGCACGAGGCGTTCACGTTCCGCCGTGTCGATGCGGAGCTGGCCGAGCTGCTCTACGACACCGCGGTGGAGGAGGAAGCCGGCGTCCGAGGCGGCGATGGACGGTCGCTGTCGTTCGCCGTCGCCGGTCACGAGCTGGACGTCGAGCTACAGCCGGGCGACACGATCGTGGGACGGGTGTCGCCGCCCGACGTGGAGATCAGCGTCGAAAGCTCGGCGGGCGCGACCCCTGTGCAGCTCGACCGGCTCGGGCGGTTCATCGCCGCCGTCCCGGGGTCCCGCCTCCGCTTCCTGCTCTCGGCGGCGGCGTCGGCACGGCGCATCGTCACCCCGTGGATCTTTCGCTGACGAACTGAACGGCGCCCGCCGCCGTAGTCGAGTCGATGGTGCCCGGAACGACTGCTCAACTCGCGCTCGCTCACGGTCACGCCGCGCCCACGCGACCGTGTTGGCGTCTCGCCCTCGCCGTGCTGGTGGTCAACGCCGTCGTGGTTCTCCACCACCTCAGCCTTCGCGACTAGCAGCTCGCCGGCGCCAGCGCGCTCTCGGCGCTGTCGACGCTGACGCTGGCCAACCTCGCCGGTGCGGTACTCGCGCGCCAGCAGGTCCTCTTGAACGCGCTGCACGGCCTGGCCGGCCGCGGGTCTCGCTCGTGGCCGCTGTGGTTCCGGTGGAACGTCGCCAAGGTCAACCAGGTCGGCGGCCTGCACGTCGGCTTCGCCCTCGCCGGGACGGCGTCACTGTGCGCCTTCCCCGGCGCCGCGGTCGTGGCGCGCGCCCGCGACGCCGGCGGCGTCACGACGACGACGCAGGTGCTCGGCCTCGCCCTCGTCGGCCTTCGGCGCCGGAGCTGTGTTCGCGTCAGCAACAAGCCGACCACGCTGCAGCTCGTCGCGACCTCGAACAGCGGGGCATCCCTGCCTTCGGCCCGATCTGGGACTCGTGACACCCCTATGCGTCGGGCGCGAACGGATCGGCCATCGCCGCGGCGCAGGCGTCTGGGTGGGCGGCGACCCACTGCTCGACCTCGGCGACCGGGCTGAGCTGGCCGCCGGCGCGCCAGTCATTGAGGTACGGGAACGGCCACACGACGCCACGGCGCACCGACCACTCCTTGCCCGGGCACGGCGGCGAGATCCCGAAGTGCACGTGACACGCCGACGCCCGCCCGGTGCGGCCCATCAGACCGAGGCGCTGGCCGATCGCCACGCGCACGCCGGGCTCGATGCCAGCGTCGATCGACTCGAAGTGGGCCATATAGTAGCGCACGCCGTCGTCGCCGACGATCGCCACGGAGCGCCCGCCAGCGCGTCGCGGGGTTGTCGACCGCCGGGTGGTAGCTGTCCACGCGCCGTGCCTCGAGCACCGCGCCGTTGACTGGGGAGACGATCACCGCCCCGCACCCGACGAAGATGTCCGCCGCGGGGTAGCTGGCGTGGGTGTCGCCCCACCCCGCCCGCCCGACGTCGGCGACGGGCACCCGATATGGCGTCGTGCCGGAGCCGAGCGGTGGCGCCGCCACGGGGATCGGCACCGGCGCAGGGGCACACGTCGGGGCGCACTGTGTCACGAGCAGCAGCAGCGGCACCGCGAGCAGCGCCGCGCTGGGTAAGCGGCGGACGGCGATCACGCCGTCAAGTGTGGCCGGTGACGGCGGTCGGACCCGCGCGTGCGACGCTGCCCGCATGCGCACTTGGTCGATCGGCGACATCGCCGTCACGAGCGTCATCGAGGTCGACGGGCCGGCGCCCGGTCCGTTCCTCTTCCCCGGTGCGACGCCCGACGTGGTGTTGGAGCGCCACGGCTGGGCGCGTGGCAGCTTCGTCGATGACGACGGGATGCTCCTCACCCGGGTGCAGGCGTTCGTGGTCGAAGCCGGTGGCCAGACGATCGTCGTCGACACGTGCATCGGCAACGACAAGGACCGCGAGATCAAGGCGTGGAACCACCTCCAGCTGCCGTTCCTCGACCGCTTCCGCGCCGCCGGATTCGACCCGGCGACCATCGACGCCGTCGTGTGCACCCACCTCCACGTCGACCACGTCGGATGGAACACGATGCTCGTCGACGGTGAGTGGTGCCCGACGTTCCCGGACAGCCGCTACGTGTTCGCCGGGCCGGAGTACCACCACTGGTCGGCCGAGCCGTACCGCCGACGGCCCGAGCACGACGATTCGATCCAGCCCGTCGTGGATGCCGGCCTCGTCGAGCTCGTCGACATGGACGCCGAGCTGGCACCGGGCGTGACGCTCGTCCCGACGCCCGGGCACACGCCCGGCCACTGCAGCGTGCACCTGGCGTCCGGCGGGGCGACGGGGCTGATCACGGGCGACTTCATCCACCACGCCGTGCAGGTGGCGGCACCGGAGTGGGGTTCGCGCTTCGACACCGACGGCGAGCGAGCCGAGCGGACCCGCCGCGACTTCATCGAGGCCCACGCCGACACCGACCTGCTCGTGATCGGCACCCACTTCGGCGGTCCCGGCGCCGGGCGCATCGAGTCCTGCGACGGAGGTCACGTCTTCGCCGCGGTGTGAGAGCTCACGCCACGTCGGGCTCGATCGTCTCACTGGCATGGACACCGATCGCACCATCGTCATCGGGGGCGGCCTCGCCGGGCTGACCGCCGCCGCCTCGCTCGGCCAGGCCGGGCGACCTGTCACGGTCGTCGAGGGTGCCGCCGATCCCGGCGGCCGGGCCCGCTCCCGCCGTCGGGACGGCTTCGACCTCAACCTCGGGCCCCACGCCCTCTATCGAGCCGGCGGCGGATTCGACGTGCTCCGCGGCCTCGGCGTGACCGTGCGTGGCCGCCGGCCGCGGCTGGAGAAGGCGGGGGTGCTCGTCGGCGGCGAGCTCGTCCGGGCGACCCGCCATCTGCGCCACGGCATGACCGACCGGCTGCGCGCGGCGCGGGCGCTGACCGGGCTCGGCCCGGCCGACGCCGCGCTGTGGGCCGGGCACCCCGCCGACGCGTGGATCGCTGCCGTCACCGACGACCCGGCGGGGCGAGCCACCCTCGCCTCAGTCGTGCGCACGGCGACCTACTGCGCCGACACCTCGCTCCTGGACGCCGGCGCGGCGGCCGCGCAGCTGCGGGCCGCCGCCATCCGCGGCGTGATCTACGTCCACCACGGCTGGTCGAGCCTCGTCGATGGCCTGGTCGACGTCATCCGCCGCCACGGCGGCGTGGTGCTCACGGGATGCCCGGCGACCGCCGTCGAGCACGACGACCGGGTCCGTGCCGTACAGCTCGCCGACGGCAGGACGCTCCCGGCGGCGGCGGCGGTCGTCGCCGTCAACGACCCGCATCGGGCCGCCGGTCTCCTGAGCGGCGACGCCGCGGCCCGTCTCGCCGCTGCCGCCGCCGCCGCCATCCCGGTGCGCATGGCCCATCTCGACGTCGCCCTGCGGCCGCTGCCCGCCGCTCGGTTCCCCAACCTCCTCGGCATCGACGAGCCGATCTACATCACCGTCCCGAGCTCCGTCGCCCACTGCGCTCCCGAGGGCGGCGGGGTCGTCCAGATCGGCCGCTACCTGCGCCCGGGCGAGGAGCACCTCGACCACCGCCCGCTGCTCGAGGCGGTGCTCGACCTCCACCAGCCCGACTGGCGCGACCACGTCGTCGACCTCCGCTACGTCCCGCGCTCGATGGTCAGCGGCGACCACCCCCGCGTCGCCACTCGCGGCACGAGCGGTCGTCCCGACGTCCACGTCGCCGGCGTCTCCGGCCTCGCCGTGGCGGGTGACTGGATCGGCCCCGTCGGGATGATCGGCGACGCCGCGATCCTCTCCGGCGCGGCGGCCGCGGCGGCCGTCGCCGGCGAGATGATGGTCGGGATGGAACGGAGCCCCGTGGTGCACTCGTGAGCGAGCGAGTCTTCGAGCGAGCGAGCAATTCGACACGGTGTTTGGCTCATTGGTGCGCCCTTGGCTCCGCGGCTGTTACGACGGCGCGTGACGTGACGGTGCACCAATGAGCGTCGACGTGGAGGACGCCTTCACCGCGGCCCGGCCGCGGTTGGTCGGCATCGCCTACCGGATGCTCGGCAGCCGGGTCGAGGCGGAGGACGTCGTCGGCGACGTCGCCGAGCGGTGGGCCTCGGCCGACCGAGACGAGATCGCCGCGCCCGAGGGCTGGCTCGTCACGGTGACGACGCGCCGGGCGCTCGACGTGCTGCGCTCGGCCCGGCTGCGGCGCACCGAGTACCCGGGCGAATGGCTGCCCGAGCCGGTGGCCACCGAGAGCGACCCGAGCATCGACGTCGAGCGCCGGGAGACGGTGACGATGGGGTTCCTGCTCCTGCTCGAGCGGCTGACCCCGATCGAGCGGGCCGTGTTCGTGCTTCACGACGTCCTCGACCATCCCTACGAGCTCGTGGCCGCTGCCGTCGGCCGCAGCCAGGACGCCTGCCGCCAAGCCGCGGCGCGGGCGCGGCGCCACGTCACCGTGCCCCGCCCGCAGACCGCCGCCGACCGGCGGCGCGCCGAGGAGGCGGCGTACCGGTTCCTGACCGTCGGGCTCGGCGGCGACGTCGACGACCTCCTCGCCTCGTTGGCCCCGGAGATCGCCGTCTCGAGCGACGGCGGTGGCGTCGTCCACGCCAGCATGCGCACGGTCACCGGCCACCTCCGGTGCGCCCGCTACCTCCACAACCTCGCCAACCGCGTCGGCGCCGACCCGCTGATCGTGCCCTGCGAGCTGAACGGCGAGCCCGCCGTGCTGATGCACGTCGCTGACGGCTGGGCGGCGATGGTCGTGTCGGTCGCCGGCGACCGCGTTACCGCGGTGCGCATCGTGGTCAACCCGGCGAAGCTGGAACGACTGATCGAGACGTCGGCGGCAGCAACCGCCGGTCGCCCCGGCCCGTGGGATGCCCCCGGCCGCTTCCGCCACCGCCGCGGCGAGCCGGTCACGTAGCGACGGCTTGTGGACCGGGAACCGAACCGGACGGTGCGGTGTCCCAGGTCATCATGACGAGGTTGCACCGCCGCGCCGTCGCGGCCGCGCTCGTGGCGATCCTCGTCTCCTGCACCGCCGACCGACCGACCGACGACGCGTCGGACTACTCGGTGTGGGCCTGCTGTTCACGACGCCGCCGATCCACGCCGGGCAGGAGGTCAAGATCGTGTGGCGGATCACGGGTCCAGGCGGGCTCCTGCTTCGGGCCATCGACCCGGCCGGCGTCGCCCACCTGCCGTCGTGGGGCCCGGAGGCTCACGCCGGGCCGCTCGCCGCCGCCACGATGGTCGCCTGCCTCGGGCTCGACGCTGACGACAGTGACGACGGCACGACAGTCGAGCGCCTCTCGGGTGGTACCGCGACATCGTCGCCTCTGTGTCTGGCATCGCCGCCGGCA
The DNA here is from genome assembly GCA_963841465.1 of uncultured Acidimicrobiia bacterium. Lineage (GTDB taxonomy): Bacteria > Actinomycetota > Acidimicrobiia > Acidimicrobiales > Ilumatobacteraceae > JALZMG01. The sequence continues at coordinate 618,080 of CAWJCQ010000005.1, forward strand.
CCGCACCGACCACGGCCGGCGCAGCGGCGATGGCCGCGCTCGGCGACACCGTGCGCGTCCACGCATCGCCAGGTACGTTGAGCGAGGACGAGCAGATCAGCAACGCCGCGGTCATCATGTTCGGCGGCATCGAGACGACCGAGGGGATGATCCTCAACCTGCTGTGGCACGTACTTGGCAACGACGCCGCTCGGAGGCAGATCGCGGCCGACCCATCGCTCGTCGACACTGCTGTCGAGGTGTCGCTGCGCCTGGAACCGGCCGTCGCTGTCGTCGACCGGTACGCGACGTGCCACACCGACCTCGCCGGAACTCGGATCGCGGCGGGTGATCTCGTCGTCGTCTCCCTTGCCGGTGCCGGTCGCGACCCGGCCGAGTTCGCCGATCCCGACCGCTTCGACCTGCACCGCCCGAACGCCCGCCGCCACCTCGCCTTCGCCGCCGGCCCGCACGTGTGCATCGGCATGGACCTCGCCCGGCTCGAGGCGTCGGTCGCGCTGACGACGCTGCTCGCCCGACGGCCCGACGTGCGCCTCGACCCCGGGGCGCCGGCGCCGTGCGGACTGGTCTTCCGCAAGCCGGCGACACTGCCGGTCCAGTGCTGACGTTCGGACCGACGCGCGGCGGGGACGGTCCCGTACGCTCGACGGCATGCGGCGGAGTGGCGACGGGTTCGTCCAGTGCAGCGATGGGCAGATGCGATGGGGCCTGTTCGGCGCCGCCGGTGTGGTGTTCGTGACCGTCCGCCAGGAGGGCCCGCCGCTCGTGCTCCTCCAACTGCGTTCCGGCTGGTCGCACGAGGGCGGCACGTGGTCGTGCCCCGGAGGCGCGCTCGATCTGGGTGAGCATCCGCTGCACGGCGCCCTGCGTGAGGCGTCCGAGGAGGTCGGCGTGCCGCAGGCCGAGGCCCGGTTGCTCGGCGAGTACGTCTTCATCCCGGCGCCGGAGTGGCGCTACACGACGGTCGTGGTCCAGGTCGACGGCCCGTTCGGGCTGTCGATGAACTTCGAGAGCGAGGCCGTCGAGTGGGTTCCCACCGATCTCGTCAGCGATCGCCCGCTGCACGCCGGCTTCGCTGCGGCGTGGCCCCACGTGCGCCCGATCGCCGAGCTCGCCGGGTTTCCCCGCCCGTGAGTGGCCGCGGGAAACTGGGTGCCGCGCTGCCCGGGTTCGCGGACCCAGCCGAGGGCTTGACGATCGGCGAGGTCAGCTCCCGCACGGGGGTCGCCGCCTCGGCACTGCGCTTCTACGAGGCCGAGGGCCTCATCTCGTCGTCGCGCACGAGCGGCGGCCAGCGCCGCTACGCCCGCGACACGTTGCGCCGCGTGTCGTTCATGCGCATCGCCCAGCAGGTTGGCCTCAGCCTCGAGGACATCCGCCGCGCCCTCGGCTCGCTGCCATCCAACCGCACACCAAACCGCCGCGACTGGCAACGCCTCTCGCGCTCGTGGCGTCCGCGGCTCGACGAGCGGATCAGGCTGCTGGAGCGACTCCGCGACGATCTCTCCGGCTGCATCGGGTGCGGGTGCCTGTCGCTGTCGACCTGCCCGCTGTACAACCCTGGCGACGTCCTCGCCTCCAAGGGCCCAGGCGCCCGGATCATGCTCGGCGACGTCCACCTCGGGCTCGGCTCGCAGGCAAGCTGCTCGTCTCGGTGCGTCCAGCAGTTTGGGCGCTTCGTTTGCAGGGGGGCAGGCGATGACGTAACCAAGCGACAAGCTCACGGCAGCTTGCCGGTGTGAGTCCGGTCTGGGGAGACGCCAGGGTCCCTGGTAGTGAGGCCCCCGTGCGTGATCGAGAGGTCGGGTGCGAAGCGGGGTGGAGCGACTGGCTGGTCCGCAACGTGAAGTGAAGTCTGCAGCGTCGTCAGCAGCGCCGCCGGGTGGCGGCGACGAGGGGGTGCCGAGCCGGTCGAGACGCGGTGAAGGCCATGGAAGACGTCCGGGATCCTGGAGCGGGCGTTGAGGGACCCCCCGGCGTAGGGGACGTGGAACGGTCAGAGAGTTGTCGTGGGAACTGGAGAGGCCCTCCTCGGCCCGGTCCTGCGGGGATCGGAGCGTGCCTGCCTATAACCGGTGATCCCGGGAAGTGGCTTGGCGGCCGAGAGGGAGTCGGAGGGGGTCGTAGTAGTGGTGATGGCCGGGACAACACAACCCGTCCGGAGCGAAGGGCCCCTGCTTCATCGATGCACACCGAAGCTGGGAGGAACGCTGATGAGTGCCGATTGTTCGGCTAGGTCCGTCAGCCGCGCCGAGGGCGTGGACCGTGTTCGAGCCTTGCAACGGGTGCTGTATCGCGGTGCCAAGTCGGACCACAGCCGTCGTTTCCACGCTCTTTACGACAAGCTCGCCCGCAGCGATGTGATGTGGCGGGCGTGGATCGATGTCTGTTCCCGAGCGCTGGTCCGTTACGCCGACGACTTGGTGGTCATCTGCCCCACCAGGCAACGGGCCGAACAGGCCCACCATGAGGTGGGCGCCATCCTGGCCCCGCTCGGGCTGCACCTGCACCCCGACAAGACCAGGATCGTGCACCTCGCCAACGGGGCGGACGGCTTCGACTTCTTGGGCTTCCATCACCGGACGCGCAAGTCGCACAAGTCGACGGGCCGCTACTGGCTGCACAAATGGCCCTCGCCACGGGCGATGGCCACAATCAAAGCCAAGGTCCGTGCCCGCACCCCGCGTTGGCGGGCGAGCTGGCCGCTGGACGATGTCGTCGCCGACCTCAACCCTGTGCTGCGGGGCTGGGGGGCGTACTTCCGGTACGGGAACTCCGCCGGCAAGTTCGCCGCCATCGACGCCTACACCCATCAACGGCTCGCCAGGCTGGCCAGCATCAAGCACGGCAAGACCGGGCTCAACTGGACCACACGGTTCTCCTACCGCTGGTTCAACGAGCTCGGCATCCACCGGCTCAGCGGAACGGTTCGCTACTGGCCGACGCATGCACCACGATGAACGATGTCGGAGAGCCGTGTGCGGGAGAACCGCACGGTGCGCCCAGCAGCTCGGGCGCCACGACGACGAGGAGGTCAACGTGACGTAACTGAGCGACAAGCTCAGGGCAGCCAGCCGGTGCAAGTCCGGTCCGGGGAGACGCCTGGGTCCCCGGTAGTGAAGCCCCCGTGCGTGGTTGAAAGGCCGGGTGCGAAGCGGGGCGGGATCAACTGGCCGGTCCGCAGCGCAAGCGAAGCCCGAACAAGCGTCGTGATTTCCCCCGCCGTATGGCGGCCAAGAGGGTGCCGAGCCGGTCGTGTGACGGCGAAGGCCACGGAAGACGTCTGGGAGCCAGGAGCGGACGTCGAGGAACCCTCCGGCGTAGTGGGCGTGGAACGGTCAGAAGGTTGTCCTGGGAACTGGGGAGGCCCTCCTCGGCCCCGCCGCTGCGGGTGGCGGGAAGCGGTCCTGTCTATAACCGGTGACCCCGGGAAGTGGCAGGCGGTCGAGAGGGAGTCGGAGGGGGCAGTAGTACTGATGATGGGCAGGACAACACAACCTGTCTGGAGGGAAGGGCCCCTGCTTCATCGATGCACGACAAGGATGTGGAGGAACCCTGGTGAGTGCCGAGCGATCGGCTAGGTCCGTCAGCCACACCGAGGGTGTGGACAAGGTTCGAGCCCTCCAACGCGTGCTGTATCGCAGTGCCAAGCACGACCCGACACGTCGGTTCCATGCCCTCTACGACAAGGTCGCCCGCAGCGACATCTTGTGGGAGGCGTGGATCGGCGTGGCCACCAACGGTGGTGCCCCCGGAGTTGATGGCGTCTCGATCGACGCCATCCGCGATGGGGGTGTGGAGGCAGTGCGAGCCTTCCTCGATGCGCTCGCCGCCGAGCTGCGGGAGGGGCGTTACCGCCCGCAGCCGTTGCGGCGGGTGCACATCCCCAAGCCGGGCAAGCCGGGTCAGACCCGCCCGCTCGGCATCCCCGCGATCCGCGATCGCGTGGTCATGGCGGCGGCGAAGATCGTCTTGGAGCCGGTCTTCGAGGCGGACTTCTCCCCGGTCAGCTTCGGGTTCCGACCGAAGCGTTCGGCTCACGACGCCCTCGAGGTGATCCGGGTCGAGGTCAACCGGGGCCGCCAGTGGGTGCTCGACGCCGACATCAAAGCCTGTTTCGACAACATCGATCACGACGCCCTCATCGCCCAGGTTGAGCGACGGGTGTCGGACCGGCAGATCTTGAAGCTGCTGCGAGCATGGCTGCGAGCGGGGGTGTTCGAGGGCGGGATCGTCTCCGATACGGAGGCGGGAACCCCGCAGGGCTCGCCGATCTCTCCACTGCTGGCCAACATCGCCCTGCACGTCCTCGACGAGCAATGGGCGTCGCTGAGCCACCTGGGCGTGCTGGTCCGCTACGCCGATGATCTTGTCGTGCTGTGCCGCACCCGACAGCGGGCCGAACAGGCCCGAGAGCGGGTGGCGGCGATCCTGGCGCCGCTCGGGTTGCACCTGCACCCCGGCAAGACCAGGCTCGTCTCCCTCGCCCAAGGCCGGGAAGGCTTCGACTTCTTGGGCTTCCACCACCGGTTGGTGGAGTCGTGGAAGTGGCGAGGTCGCTACTACCTCAACACGTGGCCCTCCACCCGAGCGATGGGCTCGATCCGAGCCAAGGTTCGGGAACGGACGGATCGGCGCTACGCCAGCGCATCGATAGACGTCATCGTCGGCCACCTCAACCCCGTGCTGCGGGGCTGGGGCAACTACTTCCGGCACGGCAACTCCAACCGGAAGTTCCACGCCGTCGACAGCTACGTCCATCAACGCCTGGCCCGGCTGGCCAGCATCAAACACGGACTCCGCGGCATCAACTGGGACGGCCGGTTCAACTACCGGTGGCTTCAGACGCTCGGCGTCCACCAGCTCACTGGCACCGTCGGCCAACGGGGTGCGCATGCCTGACGAGGAACGATGTCGGAGAGCCGGATGAGGGAGAACCTCACGTCCGGTTCGATAGGGGGCCGCTGGCGACAGCGACGGCAACGACGCGACTGGCGAGAAACCCACGGGCCAGCGCCGGGTACCGCCCGAACCACCGCCAAGCCAGCGGCCTACCTCACCACGGTTCGATAGGGGGCCGCTGGCAACGCGCACGACACGGCCGCGACGCACGCGCAACCCGCGGGTCAACGTCCGGTACCGGCCACATCGACCGCCGCGCCAGCGGCCTACCTCACCCTCCCGAGCTCGCGGGCCGCTTCGCAGCGGCGCTCGCCCACCTCGCCGGTCGGGCGGGTAGGACTCGGGTCGGCCCGGGAGATGGAAGGATGACCCGATGCCGATGGATCTGGTGATCGAGGTGGAGAACGCGCCTGGGGCGCTGGCCAAGGTCGCCAAGGCCATCAGCGACGCCGGTGTCAACATCGCCGCCGCCACGTGCCTGGGCGCCGGTGAGCGGGCCGAGCTGCACATCCTCGTGCCTCACGCCAGCGCCGCCAAGCACACGCTGGCGATCTCCCAAGTCGCCGTCACCCGAGAGCGGGAGGTCGCCGTGGTCGAGGTCGACGACCGCCCCGGCGTGCTCGCCGACCTCGCCGGGAAGGTGGCCGCGGCCGGCGTCAACCTCGACCTCGTCTACGTGGCGACGATGAACCGCGTCGTGTTCGGCGCCGAGGATCTGGACGGGCTGCGCAAAGCGCTGGCGAGTTGACTCACGCGCCGGCGGACCGCGGCGTGATCGCCTGCACCGCCCACGAGTTGCCATCGGGGTCGTCGAAGTAGCAGAACGAGCCCCACGGCAGGTGGTCGATCGGGGAGACGTCGACGCCACGCTCTCCAAGCGACGCGTGCGCGGCATCGATGTCCTCGACGACGACCTGCAGCGTGCGGATCGGGCCCTGCTCGCCGCGGGTGAGGCCCTTGCCGATCGCGATCGAGCAGGCCGAGCCGGGGGGCGTGACCTGGACGAAGCGGATCTCGTCGCTGACGGAGTGGTCGTGGTCGAGGTTCCAGCCGAGCTGGTCGCGGTAGAAGGCGATCGCCCGGTCGACGTCGGCGACGGGCAGCGCCACGAGCTCGAGCTTCCAGTCCATGAGGGTCCTCCTGTCTCGTTCGGCGGCGATCGCCGATCACCGACCATCGTGGCGAGATGGAGTGGTCATCCAGTGGCCACTTCACGCGTAGCTCTCAGCATGTCAGAGGTCGTCCGATGACTCTCGCCACTCCTTGACCGTCCACGACCGGACTACACCCTCGATCACGAACGGGTCGCCGGCGGCGAACGCTTCGGCGCCCTCCCGAGTGGCGAACACCGCCATCGAGCCGTCGGCTTGGGGATCGGCGAAGGTGCCGACGAGGAGCAGCTCACCCTGCGCCTTGTACGCCTGCAGTCGGGCGCGATGGGCCGGGAACACGGGCGGTGCCTTCGTCGCCACGTCGTCGGCCGACTCGTAGAACAGGACGTAGCGCGTGGTCACGCCCGCAGTGTCGCACCATGTCGGTCTCCGACGATCGTCCCGGTCGGCGGCTGGCGTTCGTTACATTGAGCCGATGGCCACCGTCACCCTGGATTCTGTTGACAAGATCTACGACAACGGCTTCCAGGCGATCTATGCCCTCAGCCTTGACATCGCCGACAAGGAGTTCCTCGTCCTCGTCGGCCCATCCGGCTGCGGGAAGTCGACCGCCCTGCGGATGGTGGCAGGTCTGGAGACGATCACGAGCGGCACGCTGCGGATCGGCGACCGGGTCGTCAACGACGTCGAACCCAAGGACCGCGACATCGCGATGGTCTTCCAGAACTACGCGCTGTACCCACACATGACCGTGTACGACAACATCGGCTTCGCCCTCAAGCTGGCCCGCGTTCCGAGGCCGGAGATCGACAGCCGGGTGCGCAAGGCGGCGGCGATCCTCGAGCTCGAGCAGTACCTCGACCGCAAGCCCGCCCAGCTGTCCGGCGGCCAGCGCCAGCGTGTGGCGATGGGCCGGGCGATCGTGCGTCAGCCGTCGGCCTTCCTGATGGACGAGCCGCTGTCCAACCTCGACGCCAAGCTGCGCGTGCAGATGCGGGCGGAGATCGCGCGGCTGCAGCGTGATCTCGGCGTGACGACGATCTACGTCACCCACGACCAGGTCGAGGCGATGACGATGGGGGACCGGGTCGCCGTGCTCAAGGACGGCTACCTGCAGCAGGTCGACACGCCGCAGTACCTGTACGACCACCCGACCAACGTGTTCGTGGCCGCCTTCATCGGCTCACCGTCGATGAACCTGTACGAGGGCCAGCTCACCCTCGATGGCGACCAGTCCGTCCAGCTCGGCGGCCAGCGCATCGCGCTCGCTCCCGAGGCCCTGTCCAAGCGGCCGGCGCTGCAGCAGTACAGCGGCAAGCCCGTCGTGGTCGGGATCCGCCCCGAGGACTTGGAGGACGCGGCCGTGGCCACCAGCGCGCCGGCGGACCGCCGGCTGAAGGGAACGGTGCGGCTGGTCGAAGCGCTCGGTTCGGAGCTGATGGTCCACCTCGCGCTCGACGACACCAAGCGGGTGCACTCCGGCGACCCGGACGCGCCCGAGGAGCTGCTCGGCGAAGGGGTTGCCAACGCCGTCGCCCGCTTCAGCCCGAGGTCACGGGCGCGCGTCTACGACGACGTCGAGATCAGCGTGACCAGCGAGAACCTCCACTTCTTCGACGCCGCGACCCACAACGCGATCTGGGAGTAGGCACCGAGCGAACGCTCGAGGTTGGCGTCGTCAGCCCTTGACTGAGCCGGCGAGGATGCCGCGGACGAAGAACCGCTGGAGGAGGAAGAACACGGCCAGCGGCACCGCAGCCTGCAGGAACGCGCCAGCCGTGAGCAGGTGCTCGTACTGGCCGAACTGCCCGGTCTGCGACGCGATCACGACCGTCGACGGGGCAGCTGCCTCGTTGGCGCCGACCATCGTCACCGCGATCAGGTAGTCGTTCCACGTCCACAGGAACTGAAAGATGGCGAACGCCGCCAGTACCGGCACCGACAGCGGGAGCACCAGGCGGTAGAAGATCTTGAAGTGGTCGGCGCCGTCGATGCGCGCCGACTCGAAGATGTCCTTCGGCAACGACGAGATGTAGTTGTGGAGGAGGAAGATCGCGAACGGCATCGCGAACGCGGTGTGCGTGAGCCAGACCGCGGTGGTCGTGCCGGCGAGGTTGAGGTCCGGGAACAGCGTGATCGTCTTGTCAAACCAGGGGATCGTCCAGTGTCCCCCGCGCACGTACATCTGGAGCAGCGGGATCAATGCGACCTGCAACGGCACGGCGAGCAAGGCGACAGTGCCGATGAACAAGCCTTGGCGGTGCTTGAAATCGATCCACGCGAAGGCGTAGGCAGCGAAGGCGGCGAACGCGATCGGGATGATCGTGGCCGGCAGGGCGATGGCGAAGGAGTTGGTCAGCCCCTGCTTCATTCCGCCGGCTGCCGTAGTACCGAGGACCTGCCGGTAGTTGTCGAGCGTCAGCCCCTCGAAGTTCCCCCTGAACACCGTCCACCAGCCGGTGCTGCGCTGCAGGTCACGGGTGCGCACCGAGTTGATGAGTAGCCCGATCGTCGGGATGCTCCAGATGATCACCAGCAGCCACAGGACCCCCGTCGGGATCGACCGGAGGAAGCGGTAGACCGCGCCGGTCCCGCCCGTCGACGGCCGGTCGGGGTTGACGATCGTCGTGGCCATCGTCATCGGCCCTGCTGGATCCGGCGGATGTTGATCCACATCACGGGGATCACCGAGATGAACAGCACGATCGCGAGGGCGGAACCGAGCCCGAGGTCGGAGAACCCGAACGCCCGCTGGAACATCTCGTTGGCGATCACCTGGGTGCCGAAGCTCCCGTTGGTCATCGCGTAGACGATGTCGAAGACCTTCATCACCGTGACGAACAGCGCGGTGATCACGACCCCCAGCGTCGGCGCGATCTGCGGCAGCGTGATCCGCCAGAAAACCTGCGATTCAGAGGCCCCGTCGACCTTCGCCGCCTCGATCAGCTCGGTCGGCACGGCCTTGATCGCCGCCGACAGGATCACCATCGCGAACCCGGTCTGGACCCAGATCAACACGACCATCAGCCACATGTTGTTGAACGGCGCCTCCTGGATGAACAGCACCGGCTTGGCGGTGACCACGCCGTCGGCCTTGACGTAGCCGCCGAGCCCGGGGCCGAGGAGGCGGTAGATGAGGTAGCCGACGATCAGGAGGAACCCCGCCGAGAACGCCGCGCTCGTGGTCGACTTGGTGTCCAGGCCCCGCTTGATGAGGTAGATCAAGCCGAGCGCGATCAAGGCGAGGACGGCGACGGCGATCGCCCGCGAGGTGGTGGAGGTGCTGACCTCGCCGACCCAGACCCAGAACGCGTTGAGCACGCCGGTCTGTTGCTGGGAGACCTCCCGGGCCTGGTACACGAAGCGCCAGATGATCCCGGCGCCAATGAACGAGATCGCCATCGGCAGGAAGATCAGCGACTTCGCCGCGTTCTCGCCTTTCGCCCGGTCGGCGAGCACGGCGACGGCGAGGCCGAAGGTCGTCGCCAGCGTGACGACGACGATCACCCACCAGATGTTGTTGAACACGGTGCCGCGGATCGTCGACAGGACTGCGCACGACAGGACGAAGAAGCCGACGAAGATCAGCCCGAACGACCCGGGCCCGCGCTCGAACGCCTGGCTGGTGCGGCGCCCGGCGATGATGCCGGCCAGGACGCCCAGGCCGACCACGACGACCGCGATCCAGAACAGTCGGCTGGTGAACATGTTCTCCCAGTTGGACAGGTTCACCGAGTTCTTGTTGGTGAAGATCTCGTGGTAGTTGTCCCAGCCGACGTTCTGCGTCCCGTTGCGGTTGTGGAACGACAGGTAGACCGTGCGGATCAACGGGACGAGCAAGCCGACGGCGATGAAGACCAACGCCGGGGTCACGAAGATCCAGGCGCGCGAGCGCCGCTCGATCCGGCGCCGCCGGGTGGCGTCCGGCTCGGTGGTCAGCCCGAACCGGGCACCGAGGATCGCCGCCGGCACGACCGTGGCGTAGGCGACACCGAGGAAGTTGCCGTGACCGACGTCGCCACCGAGCCACGCACCGACGAACCAGCCGACGCCCGCTCCTGTGATCGCCGACCGCGCGGCAATGGTGGCTCCGTAGCGCCAGAGGCCGATCAAGCCGAACAGCGCGGCGCCGACGACGACGCAGATCCACACCTTCGCCCAGTCGATCTTCGGCCACGCCGACTCGTCGACGGCGTAGGCGGTGAGGAATCCGTAGGCGGTGAATCCGACCAGCGCCAGCGGGAACCGGGCGAGCTGCTGGCGCGGCGCGCTCGAGCAGGAACATCACCAGCCCGAGGGCGACGCCACCGATCAGCCCCCAGAGCAGGCCGTTGACGTCGAGCGGGCTTGTCTTCCATCCGGTCACGTCGTCGAACAAGCCCTGCCCGGCGAAGTGCACTCGCCTGTCGAACAGGGTGCGCAGCAGGCCGTTGGCTTCGGCGACGAAGTAGCCGACGAAGCCGCACACCGCGCCGAGGATCGTGTTGAAGCGCGTCCAGTGGGCGTACGCCTGGTTGAACAGCACGTTCGCGCCGACCCACAGCGCCGCGGTCAGGACGACCGCGAAAACCACCTTGATCGTGGTCTCGGCGATGTTCCGGGGACCGACGTAGTAGAGGAGGAAGGCAGCGAGCGCGCCGAACACCAGCACGCGGAACACGTTGCTGACCGTGAACCGCCGTGGGTGCGGTTCCTCGCGCACGCGCGTGGGGATGGGCGCGGACGGCGCGGCTGGCGCCGCTGCCGCGGTGTCTTCTGCGACGGCCATCCTCCACCCCCCGCTGGAGCCTTCCGGCGATTCGACATTACTCGGGCTCGGCTCGCAGCCAAGCTGCTCGCCTCGCCTTCCGAGTGAGCGCCGCCGCTTCGCAACGGCGCTCACCCGCCTGGCGTGCGGTCAAGTCCGGGTGCCGGTGACCCCGCGAGGATCACCGGCACCCGTCCATGCGGCCGCGCTCGCGGCCTCCGGCGTCAGCCGTTCACGTGGCTCACTTCGGCCACGATGCCTCGATGTTGGCGGTGGCGGTCGCGGCGTCCTCGTCGCCGTTGACGAACGAGGTCGCCTCGGTCCAGAACGAGCCCGAACCGACCTCGGCGGGCATCTGGTCGGAGCCGTCGAACGCCGCAGGATCGGCCGTCTTCAGCGTCTCCAGGAACCCCTGGTCGAGCTCGGACCAGTTGCTCGCGTCGACCTTGCTGTTGCCCGTGAGGAAGCCGGAGCTCCCCCCGCCCACGCGCTTCGCCTGCGCCTTCTGGCGGGCGTTGGCGTACTCGGGCGATCCGAGGTATTGCATCACCTTCCACACCTCGGGGGCGTCACGGAACGCGCCGGCCTGGAGGCCACCGACCAGGACCGGGTGACCCTCGTCGGCGGGGAAGTAGAACGTGCTCACCTGGCCAGGGCCGGTGCCGAACTCGGTGCCAGCAGGGAACGAGGCGGCGAAGAAGTTCGCCTGGCGGTGCATCATGCAGTTGCCCTTGACCAGCGGCTCGGCGTTGTCACCGAACGGGGTTGCAGCAATCGACCCTCCGACGGCGAACACCGCGCCCTTCTTGGTCCACAGACCATCCGGTCCGGCGACCTCGTTGAACGCGGCGACCACCGGCGGGTCGTCGAAGGGCACCTCGTGGGCGACCCACTTGTTGTAGTAGTCGATGCCCTGCTCGCGAAGGATCAGCTCCTCGACCCAGTCGGTGAACGGCCAGCCCGTGGCGGTGCCGGACTCGATGCCGACGCACAACGGGGTGTCGCCCTTGGCGATCATCTGGTCCTCGAGCGCCTTGAACTCCGTCAGCGTCTTGGGCACCTGGTAGCCCTTCGTCGCCCACGTGTCCGGCACGTACCAGACCAGCGACTTGAGGTCGGCCTTGAGCGGCACGCCGTACTGCTTGCCGTCGACCTGCGAGAAGGCCATGTAGCTGTCAGCCCAGTTCGCCGAGACCGCGGTCACGACGTCGTCGGGGACTTGCAGCAGGTCGCCATCGCGGGCGAACTGGGCGAGCTTGCCGGGCTGCGGGAACAACGCGATGTCGGGGGGGTTGCCGCCGAGCACCTGGCTGTTGATCTGCTGCTCGAAGTCGCGCCGGCCGACGTAGGTGATCGTGATCCCGTTGGCCGTGCCGAACTCGGTCAGCGCGTCCTGCTCCGCGCCGGCCTCGTTCTCCGAGTCCTCGACGCCGAACACCGTCACCGACCCGGCGCTGCCCGGGCCCGGCGTTTCCGGGAGCGTCGTCGTCGCACCGGACGCTGTCGTCGTGGTCTCCTCGCTGCCGCCGCTGGTGGTCGTGGCGCCCGACGCCGTCGTCGTCGCGCCGCTCGTGGTGGCCGCTGCCGGCGTTGTCGTCGCCGCGGAGTTGTCGTCGTCCGACGTGCTGCAGGCCGCCGCGATCACTCCGAGGGCGATTGGTACCGCGGCCAGCCGGAGCCAGCTCCTTCTCATCGCCATTGCCTCCCCTGTTGATGGACCGGGCCCGGCCCGGCGTGCAAACGCTTGCAGGTCCCGTCCGCCTGGTCAAGCATGCGGCCGTTTCGGCTCGACGTGCCGCGTCGAGCGGCGCACAACCAGCTCGGTCGGTCGCAGCTCGTGGGCCGGTGAGCCGACCTCGCTGGCACTGCGCCGCAGCAACACCGCGGCGGCCCGGGCGCCGTGCTCGACGACATCTTGGCGGACCGTCGTCAGGCCCATCACCTCGGCCACCTCGTGGTCGTCGACGCCGATCAGCGAGACGTCGCCGGGGATGTCGATGCCATGCTCGCGGGCGGCGATCGCGGCACCGAGGGCCATCTCGTCGGACAGCGCGAAGATCGCCGTCGGCAGGGGTCGCCTCGTCAGCAACCTGGACGCCGCGTGATGCCCGCCTTCGACGGTGAACTGTCCGGGCACGATCAGGAGTGGATCGATCTGGAGGCCGGCCGCAGCGAGGGCGGCGCGGGCGCCGGCGACGCGATCGCCGGGGACGTTGAAGTTGACGGGGTCCTCGGCCTGCCCGGCCAGGACGCCGATGCGGGCGTGGCCGAGCTTGACGAGGTGGGCGGCGGCGGCGCGCCCGACAGCCACGTTGTCGACGTTCACCGAGGGGAACCGCGTCGTCCGCTGGCCGATCGTGACGACGCCCAGTCGCAGGCGCGCGAGCTCGGCGATGTCGTCGTCGCCGAGGGCGACCTCGACGAAGATCATCCCGTCGACGCGGCGGTCGAGGCCGAACGCGTCCGCGACGGTCGCCGTGGTCGCCGTCGGGCTGGGTGCGGTCACCACCAGGAGGTCGTAGCCGTCGTCCGTGCACATCGCCTGGGCGCCGGCGATGACGTTGGCGAAGTACCACGAGTTGATGAACGGCACGACGATGGCGATCGTCCTGCTGCGCCCGGCGGCGAGACGCGACGCGTAGGGATCGGGGCGGTAGTTGAGGTCGCGAGCGGCCGCTTGGACGCGGGTCCGAGTCGACACGGCGACGTTCGGGAGCCCGCGGAACGCCCGGCTCACCGTGGCGACCGAGACGCCGGCAGCAGAGGCGACGTCCTGGATCGTCGAGCGCTCGGCCCCCGGCCAGCTCGGATCCGCCTGCCTCCCTGGCGGCATGCGGGGGAACCGTACTTGCCGCAGTACCGGACTCTGGGACGATGCCCACCCAGACCCGGGCTGAATTCGGGCTCCCGCTGGCCTCGGCGTGAGTACTGTCCGAGCCTGGTCGGAGGGAGCATCGTGCACGGGCGCGCTGTGGCGATCGTCGTTGTGGGCATCGGCTCGCTGGTGATGACGGGCGCCGCTGCGCCGGGTTCGAGCGAGTCGAGCGTTGCGGGCTCGAGCAGCCCCGGATCGAGCGAGCGTGGACCCGAGCTCGAGCTGTCACCGTCGTCGACCGACTTCAAGACGGTCGGCCTGTCGGAGCACGCCGACCGCACCGTCAACATCCTCAACCACGGTGACGAGACGGTCGAGCTCGGCGACGTCGACGTCGTCGGCACCTGGTTCGAGCCGCTGTTCGACAACTGCAGCGGGAAGCGCATCGAGCGCGACGACTCGTGTGCCCTCACAATCCGCTTCGCGCCGCGTGTCGTCGGGACGTTCGAGGGGCAGGTCGTGCTGCACATGCCGATCGAGCTCAGGGGAACGCTGACCGGCACGGGGGTGTCCTCGGTGGTGACGGGGCCGCCATCGTCACCTCCGACGCAGACGACCGACACCACCGAGGTGCCGCAGTCGACCGTCCCCGCGACGCCGCCGACCACGACGCCCTCGACGGAGCCGGCGACGACCGTTCCTGGCGAGGACAACCGGCTCGTCGAGAAGCTCCGCAGCTGCGAGGCGGATGCCGAGACGGCAGAGGTCAGGTACAGCCCGAAGCTGCAGATGACGGTCGGCACCTCGACCGACGTCCGCGTCGTCGCCTCGATCCACGCGGGTGGCACCGGGCCGCCGGGCACCGGACCGCCGACGACGGTTGTGCCGGCGGTCCTGCACTGCGAGGTCGAGGCGACGCTGCGCGGCCAGGGCTTCGACGTCGATCCGGATGATCTCCATCCCCAGCGGGGCTCCTTCCTCGATCGGCCGACGATCGAATGGTCGTGGTCGGTGACGCCGACGAGCCCCGGTCAGCGCACGCTCCACTTCCAGCTCCTTCCCGTCGCCCAGGAAGGTGAGCTGCGGTTGCTCGGCTCGCCAATCCCGTTCGACGCGACGATCGCGGTCGTTGCGGCGCCGCGGTCGTTCTGGGATCGGGTCGACGACGTCGTCCGCGGCGTCGTGGGCTATCCGCTCGTCACCAGCTTCGGCGCGCTCGCCGGGATCGTGACGGTGCTCGCCGCCGGTTGGCGATGGGTCCTCAAGCGGCCGTGGCCGTGGTCGAAGCAGACGCCGGCCCGGCGAGCTCGGCCGCGCAAACGCGGCGCCCGGCGGTGACACGGTCGTCGCGGGCCGCACCTACTGTGATCCCGATGACGCGGCCGTTCAGCGCCGAGCACGACCAGTTCCGCCAGGTCGTGCGGGACTTCGTCCGCAAGGAGGTCGATCCCCACGTCCCGGCGTGGGAGGCGGCCGGGATGATGCCGCTGCACGAGATCTTCGGCGCGATGGCCGAGCTCGGGATGCTCGGCATCGAGTACGACACCGCCTACGGCGGTCAGGGCGGCGACCACCTGTTCACCCAGATCCTCGCCGAGGAGCTCGGGCGCGCCGAGCACGGCTCGCTGCCGATGGCGCTCGGCGTGCAGGTCGCCATGGCCACCCCCTCGCTGCACCAGTTCGGCACGCCGGAGCAGAAGGCGACCTTCCTCGCTCCGGCACTGCGCGGTGAGATGGTCACCAGCATCGCCGTGACCGAGCCGGACGCCGGCTCCGACGTCGCCGGCCTGCGCACGCGAGCCGAGCGCGACGGCGACGAGTGGGTGATCAACGGGTCGAAGATGTACATCACCAACTCGCTGCAAGCCGACTGGCTGTGCCTGCTGGCGAGAACGTCGGACGACGGCGGCTACCGGGGGATGAGCCAGATCATCGTGCCCACCCACGCGCCCGGGTTCGAGGTGTCGAGGAAGCTCGACAAGCTCGGCATGCGGGCCTCCGACACCGGGCTGCTCAGCTTCAGCGACTGCCGGGTGCCGGTCGCCAACACGATCGGCGAGATCGGCCGCGGTTTCCAGCAGCAGATGGCGCAGTTCGTGGTGGAGCGGATGTGGGGCGCCTACACCGCAGTCGGCGCCTGCCTCACCGCGCTCGAGCGGACGTGTGGCTACCTCGGCGAGCGGCGGGTGTTCGGTGCCCCGCTGCTGGCCAACCAGTACGTCGGGTTCCGCCTCGCCGAGCTCGCCGCCGAGGTCGACCTCTTGCGCACCTACTGCATCGCCTGCGCCGACGCCTACGTGCACGGCGAGGACACCCGCCGGCAGGCCACGATCGCCAAGCTGAAGGCCGGGCGGCTGGTCCGCGAGGTCGCCGACTGGTGCCTGCAGTTCCATGGCGGCATCGGCTACATGGAGGAGACGTGGACGGCGCGCTTCCTGCGCGACAACCGCCTCACCGGCATCGGCGGCGGCGCCGACGAGGTGATGCTGCGGGTGCTCGCCCAGGCCGACGGGTACGCTTGAGGCCACGGTAGGGATCGACGTGATCGACGGGATCGACCTCGCGGCGAACACGGTGCAGACCGCCTTCTGGCACGCGTTGCCCGACGGTCGGGTGCAATGCGACGTCTGCCCGCGGGCCTGCAAGATGCGTGAGGGCCAGCGCGGCATGTGCTTCGTCCGGGCCGTCGAGGGCGGCGAGGTCGTGCTCACCACGTACGGGCGCTCGTCCGGCTTCTGCGTCGACCCGATCGAGAAGAAGCCGCTCAACCACTTCCTGCCGGGGACGTCGGTGCTGTCGTTCGGCACGGCCGGCTGCAACCTCGCCTGCCGCTTCTGCCAGAACTGGGACATCTCCAAGTCGAAGCAGATCGACACGCTCGCCGCCGCCGCCTCGCCCGACCAGATCGCCGACGCCGCGCTGCGCCATGGCTGTCGCAGCGTGGCCTTCACCTACAACGACCCGGTGATCTTCATGGAGTACGCGATCGACGTCGCCGACGCCTGCCGCGAGCGCGGGCTGCACTCCGTGGCCGTCACCGCCGGCTACATCTGCGATGCGCCCCGCGTCGAGCTGTTCCGGCACATCGACGCCGCCAACGTCGACCTCAAGGCGTTCAGCGAGGACTTCTACCGCCACGTCACCGTCGGCCACCTCCAGCCGGTCCTCGACACCCTCGAGTATCTGCGCCACGAGACCGACGTTTGGTTCGAGATCACGACGCTGCTGATCCCCGGCCACAACGACAGCGACGAGGAGCTCGAGGCGATGGCGGCGTGGATCGCCGCGCACCTCGGCGGCGACGTCCCGCTGCACTTCACCGCGTTCCACCCCGACTTCAAGATGCTCGACGTCGCGCCGACGCCGCCGGCGACGCTCGCCCGCGCCCGCGAGATCGCCCGCCGTCACGGGTTGCGCTACGTGTACACCGGCAACGTCCACGACACCACCGGGTCGAGCACGTACTGCCCGGGATGCGGGCGGCGGGTGATCGAGCGCGACTGGTACGTGCTCGGCGAGTACCGGCTCACCGACGACGGGTGCTGCCGGCACTGCGGCACCGGGATCGCCGGACGGTACGCCGGGCCGCCGGGCTCGTGGGGCCGTCGACGGCTCCCGGTCTCGCCGTGACGACGACGGTCCGCCGTCCCGCCGTGGCCGGAACGTTCTACCCACGCCATCGGGAGCGACTGTGGCAGAGCGTCCACGAGCTGCTCGACGCCGCCGCCCGTCGCGCTGGTCCCGGTCAGGGCCGACCGCCCAAGGCGATCATCGCCCCCCACGCCGCCTACATCTACTCCGGTCCGATCGCCGCCACCGCCTACGCCGCGCTCACTCCCGCTCGAGGGATCGTGCGCACGGTGGTCGTCGCCGGTCCCGCCCACTTCGTGCCGCTCCGAGGCGTCGCCGTCCCCAGCGTCGACGCGTTCCGCACACCGCTCGGCGCGGTCGTGGTCGACGACGACGCCCGCGCACGTGCCATAGAGGTTGCAGGCGTCGCCGTCGACGACGCCGCCCACGCCCCCGAGCACAGCGTCGAGGTCCAGCTGCCGCTGATCCTGGGCGCGCTCGGCGAGGTGGTCGTGCTACCGCTGCTGGTTGGGCGCGGCAGTGGCGGAGTGCTCGCCGACGTCCTCGACGAGCTGTGGGACGGCGCCAAGGCCTGCATCGTCGTCAGCACCGACCTCAGCCACTACCTCGACGCCGACGCCGCCCGCGCCCGTGATCGCGCCACCGCCGCGACGATCTGCCGGTTGGAGCCGCCCGACGCCGACGCCGCCTGCGGCGCCGCTGCCGTCGCCGGGCTGGTCGCTGCGGCGCGCCGCCACCGACTCGACGCGACGCTGCTCGACCTGCGCAGCTCGGCAGACACCTGGGGCTCCCCCGAACGGGTCGTCGGGTACGGCGCGTTCGCGCTCTTCGATCAGCCGACCGCCTGACCTCGCGGGATACGGTCCCGTCATGACCGCGCCGGCCTCGACCGCGGTGGTTGGGGCGGCGCACCGCGACCCCGCCCACCCCTCAGGGTTCGCTGCCGGCGCGGTGATGGTGGGGGTCGTGGTGATCTGGGGGCTGGGGCCGCCGGTGACCAAGCTGATCACGGCGCCGCCGCTGGTGGGTGTCTCGACGCGGTTCTGGCTGTCGGTTCCGATCGTGTGGGCGATCACGTACGCGACCGGTGGGAGGATCACCAAGGCGGTGCTGCGCCGGACCGCGCTTCCGGGCGCGCTGTTCGGCATCAACCTGCTGTTCGTCTTCTCCGCCCTCCAGCACTCGTCGGTGGCGGTGCTCGCCGTGATCCAGACGCTGCAGCCCGGCATCGTCTTGCTCGTCGCCGGGCGCGTGCTCGGCGAGCGGGCAACCGCCTGGCACGTGGTGTGGACGGCGGTCGGCGTGCTCGGCGTCGCTGTCGCCATCCTCGGCGGCGACCCCGAGGTGCGCGGCTCGGCGTTGGGCATCGTGTTCGGCGTGGCGTCGATGTTGACGTTCACCGGCTACTACCTCATCAACCGGCTGGCTCGATCGACCACGGCGATCAGCCCGATGGAGTGGATGTGCGGCGTGACGCTGTTCGCCGGCCTGTTCGTCACGCCGATCGCGCTGGCGACGTCGTCGCTCGACGACTACCGCCAGCTGGCGGGCGCCGACTGGCTGTACCTGCTCTTCGTCGCCATCGTGGTGGGCATCGTCGGGCACACGATGATGAGCTGGGCGCACCGCTTCATCCCGGCGGCTCGGTCGTCCTTGTTCCTGCTGACGATGAACGTGGTGGCGATCGCCGCGGCCTGGCCGATCCACGACGAACCTGTCACGCTCGTGCAGGCCGCAGGTGGAGTGGTCGTCCTGGCTGCCGTCGCCGCCGCGCTGAGCCGGCCAGCCAGCGTGCGGCTGGTGCCGGTCAAGGCCACCGCCCGCCCGTCAGGCGTGGGCGTCGGCGAGGTGGAAGGCGTCGAGCTCGGCCTGTAGGTCGTCCATCAGCCGGTCGACATCGGGCACGACGTCGGGACAGACGACCAGGCCGAACGCGAGCCGGCGGCGGTAGCTGACGACGGTGACGTTGACCGCCGACCAGTCCGTGACCGGACCCATCGGGAAGGCCGACTCGACGACGGCGCCGTTGCAGTAGAACGGGATGTCCGGCCCGGGGACGTTGGACACGACGACGTTGAACGTCAGCGGCCCCCACGCCGCCAGCCGCAGGCGCCCGGCCAGGCGGGCGAGGCCCTGTGCCGCCCGCGGCGGCACGAGGTCGCTGAGCTCGACGAGCGCGCCGAGCCCGGTCTCGTCGTGACGGCGTTTGGCGGCAGTCGTCACCCGGGTCACCTCGGCGAGGCGCCGCACCGGATCGGCGATGTCGGTCCCGAGCGTCGTGAACAGCGCAGACGTGTTGTTGCCGCCGGTGGCCTGGGCGCCGTTGCGCAGCGATGTCGGCACCATCGCCACGAGCGGCACGACGGGCAATGCGTGGCGACGGCGCAGGTAGCGCCGGAGCGCGCCGCCGGTGATCGCCAGCACGGCGTCGTTGACGGTGGAGGCGGTGCCTCGGCGCACCTCGTCGATGACGTCGAGCGGCAGGGAGAGCGAGCGCACCGTGCGACGGGCGGTGACCGGCTGGTTGAACAGCGTGCGCGGCGCCTGCCGCGGGAGGTCGAGGGCCACGTCGGGGTGCTCGGCACCCCACCTGTTGGTGGCGGCGGCGACGTCTGCCGCTTGGCGCACTCCGGCCGCGGCCCGGGCGGCCCCGCGCGCCGCCCGCTTGCGGGCTACCCCTTTGAGGTCGGCCGGCGTCGGCTCAGGATCGGTCGGCAGCGGGTCGGCTCGAGGTCCGGCGCCGGCGGGCGTGGGCTCCATGTCGAGCAGCTGCACCATCAGCTCGGCGCCCGATGGGCCGTCGAGCACGGCGTGGTGCAGCTTCATGATCATGCCGGTGAGCCCAGCTCCGAGCCCGCGCACGACGTGCATCTCCCACAGCGGGCGGCGGCGGTCGAGCGGCGTGGACAGGACCCCGGCGGCGACGGCCTCGAGGCTGCGGGTGTCGTGTTCCACGATGTGGTCGGCCGGGTCGACGTCGACGGTGATCCAGTCCGGCTGGGTGTAGCCGAGGCGGGTGTTGGCGAGTCGTTTGCGCAGGGCCGGGAGGCGGTCGAGGCGGGAGCCGATCAGCTCGGCGAGGCGGCCGGTGTCGGCGGCGTCGGGGACGTCGCTGGTGTCGAGCACGGCCGCCCACGCCACGTGCATGTGGTTGGTCGGGGTCTCGGCATAGAGGAACGCCGTGTCAAGCCCGCGGAGCCGCTCCATCCGGCGACCCTACCGGGCGCCCGGCTGCGATGCCGAAGGGGCGGGCCCAAGGCCGTGAGGTGTAGGGCTGCCAGTCCCCAGGCTGCTGGGCGAGGCGATCGGCCACGACGACGATCGCCGCCGGGTTGTGGCCGAGCCCGAGGTGGCTGCCGACCACCTCGACGTTCTCGCGGTTGGCGCGTGGCGACAGCAGGGACGCGCGCCACGGGACGATCCCGTCGGTCCGGCTGTATATCGACGTCGTCGGGATCGCCGCCGGTGGGGGGCGATGAGCGGCGACGGGGCTGCCGAGGGTGATGATCGAACGCACGGCGTCGGGTCGCCGGCGGGCCAGGTCGATGGCGTGGAGCCCGCCAAGGCTCCACCCCACGAGGCTCACCGGTCCGGCCTCCCGTTTCGCCGCCAACAGCTCGTCGAGGCCGTCGCTGACATGTCGGCCGAAGCCG
This sequence comes from uncultured Acidimicrobiia bacterium, assembly GCA_963841465.1. GTDB lineage: Bacteria > Actinomycetota > Acidimicrobiia > Acidimicrobiales > Ilumatobacteraceae > JALZMG01. The sequence goes on from CAWJCQ010000005.1 coordinate 638,900, forward strand.
ATGTTGGGACCGAGGCCCCAGCCGTGGCTGCGATAGCCGAGCTGGCCGAGGAACCAGCGTAGCGGCCCCGTCGAGGTGTCACTGCCGCCGAGGCCAGGGACCACGAGCACGGCGTGGCTGTCACCACGCGCCAAACCCGCCAGCAGCGGCCCGACGGTCAGCATGAAGACGGCGAGCTCGGGGATGGCCCGCGCTTCCTGGGCCATCGGGGACTGCCACCATTCACGCTGCGCCATGGCGTCACTCCTGCCCATCGCCGACAGCAACCACACGCCGAGCCCTCATCTTGCCATACCGCCCGTCCACGTGGTCAACGATCGTCTGCGGAGCGTGGTGAGGACAAGTCAGTGGGTGGTGACGGCCCGTTCGACGGCGTCGAAGAGGAGACCGGCGAGCTCGAGGCCGGTGCCGCTGTCGGCTTCGAGGACCAGGTAGGCGCCGTACCCGTCGTCGAGGTCGAGCCAGGGAACGGCGCCGTAGGCACCAGGGTCGCTGATCCGTCCACTCGCTCGGTCGACCCACCAGCCCATGCCGTAGCCGGTGCCGGGGAGGGCCTCGCCGCCATAGACCGGACCGATGCGGTCGGCGTGCATGCGGTCGAGCGCCGCCTGCGACAGCACCTGATTGGCGTCACAGCGTCCGCCGCGGAGGTGCATCAGCAGGAGCTTGGCGTAGTCCCTGGGCGCGAGGTAGGCGCCGCCTTCCATGTTCGGGTTGTCGGTCGGCTGGAGCGTGGCAGGGTCGGCGTTGAACGACCTGGGGTAGTCGAACGAGACGGCGCCGAGCTGGGAGAAGTGGTTGTTGAATCGGAGCGTCTCGAGCCCGCAGGGTCGGACGTAGATCTCGTCGATGAGCTGGACCCAGGTCATGCCCGAGGCGATCTCTGCGACGGCCCCGGCGACCTGCCACTGGGCTCCGCCGTAGCGGAACTCGGTGTCCGGAGCGACGATGTCGGCGTCGTCGGCGGGCGTCGTGAAGATGTTCGCGGCGCAGTCCTGAAGGGTGCCGGCGGGCAGGTACTGGCACAGGTACGGCGCGTACCCCGGGTTGGGGAGCAGGCCGACGAGGCCCGAGCTGTTGGACAGCAGCTCGGCCGGTGTGATCGTCGGGTTGCCCGTTCCCCACGGGGCCACCGCAGAGACGGGCTTGTCGATGTCGAGGAGGCCGTCGTCCTGGAGGCGCAGCAGGACGCCGGCGGTGATCATCTTCGACGACGAGGCGATGAGTGAGATCCGGTCGGGACCGAAGACGCCCCAGTACTCCTCGTCGACGACGCCGTCGTCGCGGTCGACGACGATCAGCCCGGCACCGTTCAGGCCATGCGTGTCGACGAAGCCCTTGACGATCGGATCGATCGCCGAGAAGTCGTACGTGGCGGTCGTGGCGGACGTGGCGGTGGCAGATGTCGACGTCGGTGCCGCCGTCATCGCGGGCGGCGCCGTCGCAGTCGTGGCTGGACTGGAGTCAGCGCTGTTGTCGTCGTCGCTGCACCCGGTGACCGCGACCAGCATCAGCACCGCACCCAGCGTCGCCACGCGGCGGGCCGATGCGCGTGGTGCGTCGTTGCATCGGGTCATGTCACGAGCGCTTCGCCAACAGATTGGCGAGGACCGTGGCCTCGCTGATGTCGCTGCGCTTCGACGCGGTGAGCAGGGTGAGCCGTCCCTTGGCGGCCAGGTCGCGCAGGTGAGCATACGCCTCAGCGCGTTCCGCGTCCTTGAGCTCGGCGCGATAGCGGCGCTCGAACTCGTCGTACTTGCCTGGGTCGTGGCCGTACCACTTGCGCAGATCCGGGGACGGTGCGACGTCCTTGCACCACTCGTCGAGGTGAGCCCGCTCCTTGCTCATCCCGCGTGGCCACACGCGGTCGACCAGGACGCGCTGGCCGTCGTCGGGCCGCGGATCCTCGTAGACCCGTCGAACCTGCACATGGGGAGCACGTGTCATCAGCGATTCTTGGTACCACACGGCGACCGCCGGTGGGATCGACTACAACCTCTGGACCAATGAGCGGCCCGCCGGAACCGGGCGACATCTCGTCGCCGACGCCACCGGGAACCCCGGTGCGGTTGCAGGAGCCGCAAGCGGTGCTCACACCGCTGACCGCGGCGTCCATCTTCCTCGTCGCCACGATCGAAGTCGGCGCCGAGGCCGTGGTGCGTGACGTGCTCGCCGATCTGTCGAGTCTTCAGCGCAGCGTCGGGTTCCGTGAACCGAGCGCTGGGCTGGCGCTCGTCGTGGGGATCGGCTCGGGGGCGTTGGGACCGGTTGTTTGCCGGGCCGCGACCCGCCGAGCTCCACCCGTTCGTGGAGCTCAGCGGCGAGCGCCACCACGCCGTGTCGACTCCCGGCGACCTGTTGTTCCACATCCGCGCGGGGCGCCACGACCTCTGCTTCGAGCTTGGCGCCTTGATCGTCGAACGGCTCGCCGACGCGGCGACCATCGTCGACGAGGTGCACGGGTTCAAGTACTTCGACGACCGTGACCTGCTGGGGTTCGTCGACGGGACCGAGAACCCCACGGGAGCAGCGGCGACGGCAGCCGTGTCCGTCGGTGCCGAGGACCCACGCTTCCGCGGGTCGAGCTACGTGATCGTGCAGAAGTACCTCCATGACATGACGGCGTGGAACGCGATCAGCGTCGGGGAGCAGGAGCGGGCGATCGGAAGGCGCAAGCTGTCGAACGTCGAGCTGCCCGACGAGATGAAGCCGAGCAACTCCCACGTCGCGCTGAACACGATCGTCGGCCCGAACGGCGTGCAGCGTCAGATCCTGCGCGACAACATGGCCTTCGGCACGATCGGGAGCAGGGAGTTCGGCACCTACTTCATTGGCTATGCGGCCACGCCGACCGTGATCGAGCAGATGCTCCAGCGCATGTTCCTCGGTGATCCGCCCGGGAACCACGATCGGATACTGGACTTCTCGACGGCGGTCACCGGCAGCCTCTTCTTCGTGCCGACCGCCGACTTCCTCGACGACCTGCCCGCTGCGCCCGCGCCGACGAACGACTGACGACGAACGACCCACCTGGGCACGGCAGGACAGAATCGGCAGATGTCATCAGAACACGAGCACTGCGACGCGTGTGGCTTCGATGGCGGCACCTACGGCGACGCCGACTTGGTGGACGCGTTGCGGGGTCTCGGCGATCGATGGCGCCAGCAGATCAGCGCCGCGGGTGCAGCGCTTCGCACGCGTCCGGCGGCCACGACCTGGTCAGCGATTGAATACGCCGCGCACAGTCGAGACATCACCGAACTGCACCTGTTCGGCGTCGAGCAGGCGCTCACAGGGCTCGAGCCGGTCTACCCGCCGATCGACGAGGGTGTGATCGAGGACGCAGCGACCGGCTACCGCGACGCCGACCCTGACGACGTCTGCGAGTCACTGGCGACGGCAGCGCGTCGGCTCGGTGATCTCGCCGCGGCGGCCGAACCGACGGCGTGGAATCGGGGCATCACGGTGGGAGCGACCCGTCGTGACGTGAGATGGCTCCTCGAGCACGCATTGCATGATTCACAACATCATCTCGACGACGTCGACCGTGGGCTCACCGTGCTTGGCCAGTAGTCGCTCTCGCTCTGGGCCGTGGCCGGCCTCCCGTGCGCCACGTGATCATTCCGTGATCACGCGACAGGTGGACTGTGTGGACGTCCGACCTGACGGCCGCCCCTGCGGCCAGCTCCTGCGGCGCACGATCGGCGTTCGCTTGGAGGTGGCGCAACGTCGGCGCCACCTGACGAGTCGGCGTTGGGTACCTGAGCGTGGAGGTACTCCACCGCCGCGACCGAGAAGACGACGGTGGCGTGTCCGCACATGGCCGCGCGGACACGCCGTCGCAGGGCGTCATCACGTGTGGGGCGGGCGTCCGGCTCGACCTCACGGTCGGAGCACACCGTGCTAAGCCAAGTGCTAAGCCCCGAGTTCACCTCTTCCCCGAGGAGGAACGAATCGCACGCCGGCGCCTCGATGGGTACGACATGACTCGCACGCCACCGCGTTGTTGCGTGAGTCTGCGGTGAGGAGGCACTCGGTTTCCGACGGGCGCTCGAACGACGCCGCTACAGGAGGGGGATGTCAGCGAGAGTTTCCCAGGTGCTGTCGAGCGCGAAGCCGACCCGCCCCGTGCGGAGGTCTTCCATGAACACGGCGAGGACAGCATCGACGCCGGTCGCTGACGCGTTCAGGATCGCCTGGTAGCCGAATTGATGGGCGACCTCGCCGATGTGTTGCGGGAGGGTTCGATTGTCGTCGACGAGTTGCACCGAGGTGATCTCGAGGTGCTCAAGCGTGGAGGCTTTGGTGAGGTCGAGCACGGAGCTGAGCTCGACGTCGTAGCGGTACAGCAAGCGGGGTAGGAAGGCGCTGACGCCCATGGGATGCCGATCCGCGAACCTCATGAATTCGGCGGCGGCGCAGCCGGCGGTCGAGCAGAGATACAGGACGGGGAAGCTGTCCGGTGGGTTGAAGCGCCCGCCGTGGATTCGAGCGCCCTCCCCACCCAGCGCGTCGTACCGAGGGGCGAGCTGACGGAAGCCCGCACCGGAATATGTCGATCGGCGGGCCGTGCTGATCCGGTCGGTCAGGTCGACCGTCATGTCACGCCGTGACGCCCTCGGCCATGGCGAGCAGTGCTCCGATGACGCGGCGGTAGTCACCCCGACTGATCAAGTCGAGCGGCTTTTCGTATCCGAGCTCGGGGTTCGGGCTGCGCAGCCACAGGCGGGCCGGTTCAGGCCGGAGGAAGCGTCGAGCGAGGTCCACGACGGCCTTGAGCTCCAGGAGCCGTTCCTCCGACTCCCGGCGTGGACTGACCTCTGCGGCCTGCCAGCGGGCGACACTTCGCGGCGTCGTTCCCAGAACGCGAGCGACGTCGGCAGTGTCGATGGTGTCGTCGGACAGGACGTGTTCGAGCAACTCAACAACCTGCACCATCAGCCGTCCCCCCTTCAAGTTGCGCCATTGTTATTTGTCTGCGATATGGCGTAGGGTATGTCGCATCGATGCCGACTCTACAAGCGGAGGCAGCATGGACTTCGGTCACGGCTTCGTACCTCGTCTCGACAAGCGCAACTGGCCAGGAGTCGATCGCGCTCTCGGCCCGCCCGGTCGGTTGCCGCTCGACGAACCGCTCGATCTGCCCTGGGTCATCGTTGACCTCGCCTGGGTGGTCGGCAAGCCCTTCGGTCGTCCAGGTCTCCACGCGCACGGCGTCAAGGTGATCGCCGATGCGTCGGCCTGGGGGTACCGCGAGTACGCCACGTTCTCGATCGCGCCATGTCGAGCGCCCCCTACGCGCCGTCGGATCGGATCGCTGACCCTGGTGCCGAGCTGCGGTCGTTCGTCGAGGAGGTGCTGCGTGCCCAGTGCCGAGCGGGTCGACGCCTACCTCGTCCCCGGGTTCGCTCTCCGGAGCCGTACTGACGACGTCGCCGCGCTGACCGTCGAGGCGATCGGAACGGCAGTCGTGATGACTGACCTTGAACCCCGCCCCATGGTGGTGTTCGTCGGCATGCATTCCGAGCAGTTGGAGGCCGGTGTCCGGCTGGTCGAAGATCTCGACCGAGGCGTCGCTGCGGTGTACGCGCAGATCACGCCGTTCAAGCCGCAGGCCGACACGGTCCAAGCTGCTTCGCGCATGAAGGGGAAAGGGACCGGGCGGCGCGTGTACGTCCCGCAGCTCGGTCTCTCGCTGCCGGGGTGGACCATCAGCTCCTCGTCCGCACCGAGGGGATCCAACAGTCCGTACGCTGCAATCTCTCCTGCTGCCGGTTCAACCCGCTGGACTCGACGCGCACCCGAGCCGCCGAACACACGCTGCGAGCTCGGGTCGGTGAGGCCATTTCCCATGACGAACTGCCGAGGAGCATGGTGCTCGAGTCGGTCGAACGTACTCACCGCGGTGAGGGTCGACGAGGATGTCGACAAGGGGCCTGCGCCTCCTTCTGCGTGCGAAAGCCGCACCGCAGGATCTGCCGGCGTCGGCCCGTCCCTCGATCGGCGCCAACGTCCACGACGAGCCGCCAACTGGACCCAACCCGCTTGACAGAGCCTCTCATCGCGCGCCTTGGACCGGTCTCCAACCGAGAGCGGCGGGAACCTCCGTGGCGGCCGCCTTCCCGTCAGCGATCCCTAGATCCCGTGCTTCGCCATCGAACGCCGTTGAGCGAGAACCCAACAGGTGGCCCCTTCCGCTGTCCACTCGTCGGCAGCCTCGGGCACTGCGTCGACAGAGCCGTGGACATTCTGTGATCATTCCGTGATCACGGACGCCCGGGTCCGCCCGTGAGCAGGACACTTAGAGTGGAGCTGGGGGGAATCGAACCCCCGTCCATCAGCCGGTGGACGGACCCGCTACGACCATTCCCGACATCGGGGCTGTCGCAGCCCCACCGGCGGGTCGGCTGGCCACCTCACCGTGTGGTCAGGTGGCCCGCGCTCGGTCTTTCCCTGGCGTCAGCCGTCTTTCCGGCCGTCAGTGGTCTTTCCCACCGCCATCCCCCGCTTCTGTTGCCGGGCTGCGGGTGACCGGCCCCGTGTGGCATTGCTGCTCACGATTTTCCTTACGTCACCTGAGGATCAGGCGGCGTAAGCGAACTGCTCTGATTTGGCAATCCTTGTTGGTGCCCCGTTTCACGAGTCTGAGCAACTCGGGTCGCATGCCCGCCCAGCGTCACTGACGTCGAAACCTGTCAGCCCCGTTGGTTGGCTCGTCCATCGTAGCGTTTGTGCACTGGCGATCGGCGGCCCGATCGTTCGTGAAGGGGGCGAGCGCCGCTGCGAAGCGGCGGCGGCGAGCTCGGAGGTGAGGCGAGCAGCTTGGCTGCGAGCCGAACCCGAGCGTCACAGGACCGCGTCGATCAGATGGGGGCCGGGCTCGGCGTACGCCCTGGCCAGGGCCTCGGCGGCCTCCTCGGCGGTGTGCACGGCTACCGCCGGCACGCCCATGCCCTCGGCGAGGCGGGCGAAGTCGAGGTCGGGGCGGGTCAGGTCGAGCAGCTCCTTCGCCTTGGGACCTCCCGCCCCGGCGCCGGTGCGAGCGAGCTCGATGTTGAGGATGGCGTATGACCGGTTGTTGCAGATCACCGTCGTCACGTCGAGCCCTTCGCGGGCCTGCGTCCACAGCGCCTGGATCGTGTACATCGCCGAGCCGTCTGCCTCCAACGCCAGCACCGGGCGGTCGGGGCAGGCGATCGCCGCGCCGGTGGCCATTGGCAGCCCGACGCCGATCGCCCCGCCGGTGAGCTGGAGCCAGTCGTGGGGCGGGCAGCCTGCGGTCGCCGGGGTCATCGACGCGGTGGTCGTGTTCGACTCGTCGCTGACGATCGCTCCCTCTGGCATCGTCGCGGCGACGGCGGCGGCGAGGGTCGCGGCGGTGAGCGCTCCGGTTGGTCGCTCCGGCACCTGCGCGTCGTCCACCGGCGCGTCGGCGCCGACCGCGTCGGCCAGCGCGGCAAGGGCGCCGTCGGCGTCGTCGCGGCCGGTGGCGAGCACGTGGACCTGGCAGCCGTCGGGCACGAGGTCGCCGGGCCGGCCCGGATAGGCGAAGAACGACACCGGCGAGATCGCGTCGACGAGCACGAGATGGCGGACACCGGCGAGCTGCTGCTCGGCCATCTCGGCGAAGTAGGCGATCCGTTCGATGGGCGGGATGCCCGCGCCGCGCTCGGTGCGCGGCACGAACGTCTCGCCGAACAGGCGGGCGCCGGTGCCGGCGGCGATGCGGGCCGCGGCCAGCAATGGCACCCGGCACATCGCCGTCATGCCGAGCAGCAGCGCCGCCGGTTCGCCCGATCGCAGCACCTTCACCACCTGCTCCACGGTCTCGGCCTCCACCGTCGCCCGGTCCATCCGGGGCAGCGGCGGGACCGGCTCGCCGCCGTCGCTCCACGAGACGTCGGCCGGCAGGATCAGCGTGGCCACCTCGCCGGGCGGCCCCAGCGCCGCCGCCACCGCCTCGGCGGTGACCCGGCCGAGATCCTCGGTGCGCTCGGGCCGCTCGACCCAGCGCGACACGTTGCGGGCGACCGTCTCGATGTCCGACGCCAGCGGGGCGTCATAGCGGGCGTGAGAGATGGCGTGGTCGCCGACGATGTTGACCATCGGCGAGGCCGCCCGGCGGGCGTTGTGCAGGTTGGCGAGGCCGTTGCCCAGCCCGGGCCCGAGGTGCAGCAGCGTGCACGCCGGGATCCCGGTCATCCGGGCGTAGCCGTCGGCGGCGCCCGTGGCGACGCCCTCGAACAGCGCCAGCACGCCGCACATCTCCGGGACCGCGTCGAGGGCGGCGACGAAGTGCATCTCGCTCGTGCCGGGGTTGGTGAAGCACGTCGTGACGCCGGCGTCGACGAGCGTGCGGATCATGGCCTGGGCCCCGTTCATGGCCCACGATCGCACGTACATTCAACCCGTGGAGACATGGGACGCCATCCGTGCCCGGCGCAACGTCCGGGCCTACAGCGACCGGCCGATCGACCCCGCCGACCTCGACCGGATCCTCGAGGCCGGGCGGCGGGCGCCGTCGGCGTCGAACCGCCAGAAGTGGGACTTCGTCGTCGTCACCGACAAGGACGTGCTCGCCGAGCTCGGCACGGTGTGGCAGGGCGCCCGGCACATCCCCGGGTCGCAGGCGACGGTCGTGCTCGTCGTCGCCGAGCCCGAAGCCGAGCGCTATCGCACGATCGACCTCTACGACCTCGGCCAGGCGACGTTGGCGATGATGGTCGCCGCCGCCGACCTCGGGATCGGGTCCGGGCACTCGGCGATCGGGGACCACGACGCCGCGCGGCGGATCCTCGGCGTGCCCGCAGGCCATACGCCCTCATACATGATCGGACTCGGCTACCCGGCCGATCGCCCGCTGGCGCCGATCGTGACGCCGGACCGGCGACCATTCGACGACGTCGTCCACCGCGAGCGGTGGTGACCTGGGCTCAGCTGGTGACCACGTACACCGACACGATCACCGCCAGCACCATGATCGCCACCGGCGCGGCGTACGTCGCCCACTCGGGGATCCGCCGGTAGCGCGGCGCCATCATCACCCAGCCGGCGACGGCGCCGCCGACGATCCCGCCGATGTGGCCGCCGATGGCGATGCCCGGCAGAACGAACGTGAGCATCAGGTTGAGCACGAGCACGGTGCCGATGCCGGTGGAGAACGGGTTGACCCCACGGTTGCGCAGGCCGACGAACGCCGCCGCCATCAGCCCGAAGACCGCGCCCGACGCCCCGCCGACCAGTGAATTGGGCTGTGTCAGCAGCGCCCCGGCCGATCCGGCGAGGAGGGCGGCGAAGTAGAGCAGGCCGAAGCGGACCCGTCCGATCGCTCGCTCCAGCAGGTTCCCGAGCTGGAACAGCAGCAGCATGTTGAACAGGATGTGGATGATCCCGAAGTGCAGGAAGCCCGACGTGATCAGGCGGTACCACTGGCCGTCGACGAGGTCCTCACGCAGGGCGAGATCGAACTGGCCCTGGGTGGCGCGGTTGGACTCGCCGAACGCACGGGGTTCCTGGATGACGAGCCAGGCGAACACGGCGAGGTTGATGGCGATGATCGTGTAGGTGACGAGCGCCGGCTGGCGGGCGTTCCAGTAGCGGGCCCTGGTCGGGATGTTCGGACGGTCGGCCTTGGCACACTCCAGGCAGTGACTGCCGACGGCGGCCTGGACGAGGCACTCGCTGCACGCCGGGCGCCCGCAGCGGGTGCAGCGCCGACCGGCCTCGCGGCTGGGGTGGCGGTAGCACGTCGCCGTCTGCGGCACGGGAGGCTGGGGCAGGGCCATGGTTGCGTCCAGGCTAGGGACTGCACGCCCTGGTAGGAGGTCGATCACACCGCGCCCTTACGCTCCCGACCATGGCATGGGACTTCAAGACCGACCCGGACTTCCAGGACAAGCTCGACTGGATGGAGACGTTCGTCCGGGACGAGATCTTCCCGCTCGAGACGCTCGCCGACGCCTGGCGCTCGCCGGAAGGCCGCACGGCGTTCGGTCGGATCACCGACCCGCTGAAGGAGGAGGTCAAGCGTCAGGGACTGTGGGCCGCCCACCTGCCGCCGGACATGGGTGGGCTCGGGTTCGGCCAGGTGAAGCTCGGCCTGATGCACGAGATCCTCGGCCAGACCGTCTACGGGCCGAGCGTCTTCGGCAACAACGCCCCCGACTCGGGCAACGCCGAGCTGATCGCCGTCGGCGGCACGGATGAGCAGAAGGAGCGGTGGATGCAGCCGCTGCTCGATGGCAAGTACCGCTCGTGCTTCTCGATGACCGAGCCGGGCGCCGGAGCCGACCCGACGCTGCTCACCACCACCGCCGTCCGCGACGGCGACGAGTGGGTGATCAACGGGCACAAGTGGTTCTCGTCGAACGCCTCGATCTCCGACTTCCTGCTCGTGATGGTCAAGACGGGCACCGAGGACGACAAGCCATACCACTCGTTCTCGATGATCATCGTGCCGACCGACACGCCGGGCGTGAACATGCTGCGCGACGTACCGACGATGGGCGAGCCGGACCACAAGACCGGCGAGCCCGGCGGCCACACCGAGATCAAGTACGAGGACGTGCGGGTGCCGTTCGAGAACATCGTCGGCGGCGAGGCCGGGATTGGCCAGGGCTTCGCCCTCGCCCAGAAGCGCCTCGGCCCCGGCCGCATCCACCACGCGATGCGCTGGCTCGGGCAATCGCGGCGGGCGTTCGACATGCTCTGCGAGCGGGCGCTGACCCGCTACACCCACGGCTCACTGCTCGCCGACAAGCAGATGATCCAGGAGTTCGTCGCCGAGTCGTACGCCGAGCGCCAGGCGGCGCGGCTGCTCACGCTGCACGCGGCGTGGACGATGGATGAGCTGCACGCCGCCGGCAAGCACTACAGCGACGCCCGGGTGGAGATCGGGGTGATCAAGTTCTGGGGTGCCAAGGTGCTGTACAACGTGATCGACCGGGCGATCCAGGTCCACGGCAGCCTCGGCTACACCACCGACCTGCCGCTGGAGTCGATGTACCGCCACGCCCGCGCTGCCCGCATCTACGACGGGCCCGACGAGGTGCACAAGGTCACGGTCGCCCGCCAGGTACTGAAGGGCTACCGGGGGTCGGACGTGCCCACCGAGCACGTGCCGACCCGCCGCGCCGCGGCGATCGAGAAGTTCGCCGATCAGCTCGACGGCCTCGCCCTCAACGCGTACTGAATGCTCGGGCTCGGCTCGCAGCCAAGCTGCTCGCCTCGCCTGCGTCCAGCAGTTTGGGCGCTTCGTTTGCAAGGGGGCAGGCGATGACGTAACCAAGCGACAAGCTCACGGCAGCTTGCCGGTGTGAGTCCGGTCTGGGGAGACGCCAGGGTCCCTGGTAGTGAGGCCCCCGTGCGTGATCGAGAGGTCGGGTGCGAAGCGGGGTGGAGCGACTGGCTGGTCCGCAACGTGAAGTGAAGTCTGCAGCGTCGTCAGCAGCGCCGCCGGGTGGCGGCGACGAGGGGGTGCCGAGCCGGTCGAGACGCGGTGAAGGCCATGGAAGACGTCCGGGATCCTGGAGCGGGCGTTGAGGGACCCCCCGGCGTAGGGGACGTGGAACGGTCAGAGAGTTGTCGTGGGAACTGGAGAGGCCCTCCTCGGCCCGGTCCTGCGGGGATCGGAGCGTGCCTGCCTATAACCGGTGATCCCGGGAAGTGGCTTGGCGGCCGAGAGGGAGTCGGAGGGGGTCGTAGTAGTGGTGATGGCCGGGACAACACAACCCGTCCGGAGCGAAGGGCCCCTGCTTCATCGATGCACACCGAAGCTGGGAGGAACGCTGATGAGTGCCGATTGTTCGGCTAGGTCCGTCAGCCGCGCCGAGGGCGTGGACCGTGTTCGAGCCTTGCAACGGGTGCTGTATCGCGGTGCCAAGTCGGACCACAGCCGTCGTTTCCACGCTCTTTACGACAAGCTCGCCCGCAGCGATGTGATGTGGCGGGCGTGGATCGATGTCTGTTCCAACTCCGGGGCTGCGGGGGTTGATGGGGTGACCATCGCCGCCGTGGAAGAGTCCGGGGTGGGTGTCTTGCTCGATGTTCTCGCCGCCGAGTTGAAGGCCAAGACGTATCGGCCCCAACCGTTGCGGCGGGTGCACATCCCTAAACCTGGCAAGCCGGGCCAGACCCGGCCGCTGGGGATCCCGACGGTGCGTGACCGGGTGGTGATGGCGGCAGCCAAGATCGTGTTAGAACCGATCTTCGAGGCCGACTTCGCCGATGTCAGCTACGGGTTCCGACCCAAGCGTTCCGCCCATCAGGCTCTCGAGGCCATCCGGGTGGAGGTCAACCGGGGCGCCCAGTGGGTGCTCGACGCCGACATCAAAGCCTGTTTCGACCACATCGATCACGACGCCTTGATGGCCCAGGTGGCCCGGCGGGTGTCGGATCGTGACGTGCTGAAACTGCTGCGAGCATGGCTGCGGGCAGGGGTGTTCGAGGGTGGGGTGGTCTCCGACACGGAGGCCGGCACCCCACAAGGTGTTGGCGGCCACGCTGTCTTGACATGGTCTGGCATCGGTCGGTGTTGATCGGGCGGTGTCGGTCGATGAGCACGGGTCGTTGATGTTCAGTCTCGGGTGAGCTCGGCGACGGCTTTCTTGGCGCAGGCGTCGTCGATGAGGGCCTTGTTGTCGGCTGCGCCGGCGATGATGGCGGCGGTTGCTGCGTTGTTGAGGGCGCGTGGGAGGCCGCCTGAGGCGCGGTGGAGTCGGGCCACGGCGTCGTCGGCGAAGAGCGGGTCGTCGCGTCCGGCGAGGGCGAGGTGATGGTGGAGGTAGGCGGCGGACTCGCCGATGTCCATCGGTTTGATCGTGAACCGGGTGGCGATGCGCTGGTCGAGCGCGGCGAAGACGCCCATGCGGAGCTGGCGGTTGAGGGTGGGTTGGCCGATGAGGATCCCGGCGAACGGTGAGGCGGAGTCCATCTCGGAGTTGGTGAGCAGACGAAGCTCTTCGAGCTGGGCTGGATCGAGCAGGTGGGCTTCGTCGCAGACGAGCACGACCCGGCGGTGCCGTTCGGCAGCCTCGGCGGCGAGGAGGTCGGCGGCTTGGGCCATCAGCTCGGCTTTGAGGTAGCGGGGCTCGGCGCCGAGGGCGCGCACGATGGTGACGTAGAGGCCTCGGGTGCCGAAGGCGGGGTTGGCGATGTAGATGACTTGGTGGCGGGTGCGGTCCAAGGCGTCGACGGCGGCGCGCACCGACACGGTCTTGCCGGCGCCGACGTCGCCGGTGATCACCCCGAGGGCGGACTCGACGACACAGAAGTTGATGCGGGCGACGGCCTCGGAGTGGGTCTGTCGGGCGAAGAGGTCCTTGGCGGCGATCGACTTGCCGAAGGGGGTGCGCTTGAGCCCGAAGTGGGCGGCCCACGGGGCGGCGCTCATCGGGCCAGCTCCTCGTCGTCGGGATCGGCGAACAGCCCGAGTTGGGAGAAGTCGATCTTGGAGCCGGTGCCGGCGGCGTCGTCGTGGGCGGCGGCGACCAGGCCGAGATAGTCGACGCCGGTCGTTTCGGGTTGGGGGCGGGCGGCTTGGGGGACGGCGGGGTGCACGTGGCGGCGGGTGACGAACGGCGTGGCCACGCCGGCGGGTCGGCCGTCGAGGAACACCTCGATGCGGGTGAGGTCCTCGGGGTCATAGCGCAGCTCGACCCGCCGGCCGACGAGCGCGGGATCCACGCCGTAGGCGTTGCCCTCCAAGGGGACGGTGGCGGTGCGGGTCACCTTGCGGGTCACCGACCAGCGGAACGCCTCGCGAGCCGGTCGGCGTCGACCCCGCGATGGGGACCACTGCGCTCGAAGCGCACAATCGGCGTCTCGTTCGTCTCGGCGTGCACACGCCGGTTGGCGACCTGCTCGGCCCACGCGGTGAACCGGTCGTTGAGCTCGGCCAACGACTCGATGCCGACGTGGGTGGCCTCGGCCAGGAACGCCTCACGGATGTAGCGGTTCGCGCGCTCCTGCTTGCCGCGGCCTTGAGGGGAATACGGCTTGGAGTGCACGAGGCGCACCCCCAGCACCGCGCAGGTCCGCGCCAGCCACGCGTTGGCGAACGGTGCGCCGTTGTCCGCGTAGAGCACGACGGGCACACCGCGGCGCACGATCGCCCGGCGCAGCAGCTCCTGGCACGCCCGCGCGTTCTCGTGGGCGAAGAACCGGCCGTCGACGATCAGCCGGGAATGGTCGTCGACGATCAAGAAGAGCCGAGCCCGCACCGAGCCGTCCGTTCTCGGCCAAGGCACATAGGGGCCGACGAGGACATCGGTGATCCACCGGTCGTTCGGCGCCTCGGCCTCGTAACGGCCGAACACCTTCGGTTCGGCCTCGAGCGCCTCGCGGTGCAACCCGGCGCGTCGCAGCTGGGCCCGCACCGTGCGCTCGGCGACCCGGATCCCGTGGCGGTGGAACAGGATCGAGGCGATCTGCGCGGCCGAGCGGGACGGGAGCTCCAACCGCAACGCGGCCGCCTCGGCGAACAGCTCCGGGTGGGCGCGCACCGTGCCCGTGTCGGCCCGGGCCGAAGGCTTCAGCGCGTCGAGCCCGCCGGCCCGCCAGGCTCGCACCCACCGGTCGATCGTTCCCCGCGAGTAGCGGCGCTCGCTGCCGTCGGGATGCGAATGTGCCCGCATTGCGATCGCCCGCACGACCGCGCCCCGCTCCGCCGGCGACAGGCGTGGGTTGGTGGCCTCAGCGATCACGCCGAAGCGGTGCAGCGCAACGGCCTCTTGGGAGTCGTGGTCCATGTCATTCCTCTCTTCGCGTCCCCTCGGTGGGGACCGGAGGCATGAAACGACGCCTGCCGACGATCAGATAGGGCGTATTCGTGTTGGTGGCGATCAGGCTCCCGCCGCTCACCGCAGATGCGAAGCGCCACCGGCCCAGCGCGGCCCAGCCCGCCAGCGTGGCGGCCAACTCGAAGGCCGAGCCGATCGCCGCGGACGCGTGGCCGATGCCATCGCCGATCGCGCCGAGGACCTCGCCGCCGAGCTCGACGGCGAGCGCCGCGAACGCGACCGAGACTCGGGCCGCCCGCGCAGCGAAGCGACGCAGCCATCCCCGCGCCGTGGTGTGCGGCACATCCGCCGTGGTCGCGGCGGGGCGCACCCCGCCCGCGCCGACAGCGACACGATCGATGGCTGCGCCGATCGTCTCGACAGTGTCAAGCCGACCGCACAACACGAACGCAGGCAGCACCGCGTCGGTCTTCGCGCACCGGCCGCAGCGCACCCTCGGGACGAAGATCGCCCGGCTCACACCGCCAGCGCGGACGAAACGGCGATAGCCCGCCCACCACGACGTCATCCCACCGCAGCGCGGACAGTCCGGCCGCGGCACCGCGACGTCACGACCCGCCGCCGCGTACCGCTCGACTGACAACGGACACGGCCATACGATCGCCACAGGTGGAAACACCGCCTTGGACCCCCTCCCGCCACAGCGACCAACTGATGGGGAGGGGGTCCCTCGCGTACAGGGACCGGACATCCTCACCGTTGACCGCACCGCGCAGCGAACACAGCGGTCGACAAACAGCGCCGCCGACGCGCGCGGCTACATCATCAGGAAGTCATGCCGCCAACACTGGTCCGCTACGCCGATGATCTTGTCGTGCTGTGCCGCACCCGACAGCGGGCCGAACAGGCCCGAGAGCGGGTGGCGGCGATCCTGGCGCCGCTCGGGTTGCACCTGCACCCCGGCAAGACCAGGCTCGTCTCCCTCGCCCAAGGCCGGGAAGGCTTCGACTTCTTGGGCTTCCACCACCGGTTGGTGGAGTCGTGGAAGTGGCGAGGTCGCTACTACCTCAACACGTGGCCCTCCACCCGAGCGATGGGCTCGATCCGAGCCAAGGTTCGGGAACGGACGGATCGGCGCTACGCCAGCGCATCGATAGACGTCATCGTCGGCCACCTCAACCCCGTGCTGCGGGGCTGGGGCAACTACTTCCGGCACGGCAACTCCAACCGGAAGTTCCACGCCGTCGACAGCTACGTCCATCAACGCCTGGCCCGGCTGGCCAGCATCAAACACGGACTCCGCGGCATCAACTGGGACGGCCGGTTCAACTACCGGTGGCTTCAGACGCTCGGCGTCCACCAGCTCACTGGCACCGTCGGCCAACGGGGTGCGCATGCCTGACGAGGAACGATGTCGGAGAGCCGGATGAGGGAGAACCTCACGTCCGGTTCGATAGGGGGCCGCTGGCGACAGCGACGGCAACGACGCGACTGGCGAGAAACCCACGGGCCAGCGCCGGGTACCGCCCGAACCACCGCCAAGCCAGCGGCCTACCTCACCACGGTTCGATAGGGGGCCGCTGGCAACGCGCCCGACACGGCCGCGACGCACGCGCAACCCGCGGGTCAACGTCCGGTACCGGCCACATCGACCGCCGCGCCAGCGGCCTACCTCACCCTGCGTCCAGCAGTTTGGGCGCTTCGTTTGCAAGGGGGCAGGCGATGACGTAACCAAGCGACAAGCTCACGGCAGCTTGCCGGTGTGAGTCCGGTCTGGGGAGACGCCAGGGTCCCTGGTAGTGAGGCCCCCGTGCGTGATCGAGAGGTCGGGTGCGAAGCGGGGTGGAGCGACTGGCTGGTCCGCAACGTGAAGTGAAGTCTGCAGCGTCGTCAGCAGCGCCGCCGGGTGGCGGCGACGAGGGGGTGCCGAGCCGGTCGAGACGCGGTGAAGGCCATGGAAGACGTCCGGGATCCTGGAGCGGGCGTTGAGGGACCCCCCGGCGTAGGGGACGTGGAACGGTCAGAGAGTTGTCGTGGGAACTGGAGAGGCCCTCCTCGGCCCGGTCCTGCGGGGATCGGAGCGTGCCTGCCTATAACCGGTGATCCCGGGAAGTGGCTTGGCGGCCGAGAGGGAGTCGGAGGGGGTCGTAGTAGTGGTGATGGCCGGGACAACACAACCCGTCCGGAGCGAAGGGCCCCTGCTTCATCGATGCACACCGAAGCTGGGAGGAACGCTGATGAGTGCCGATTGTTCGGCTAGGTCCGTCAGCCGCGCCGAGGGCGTGGACCGTGTTCGAGCCTTGCAACGGGTGCTGTATCGCGGTGCCAAGTCGGACCACAGCCGTCGTTTCCACGCTCTTTACGACAAGCTCGCCCGCAGCGATGTGATGTGGCGGGCGTGGATCGATGTCTGTTCCAACTCCGGGGCTGCGGGGGTTGATGGGGTGACCATCGCCGCCGTGGAAGAGTCCGGGGTGGGTGTCTTGCTCGATGTTCTCGCCGCCGAGTTGAAGGCCAAGACGTATCGGCCCCAACCGTTGCGGCGGGTGCACATCCCTAAACCTGGCAAGCCGGGCCAGACCCGGCCGCTGGGGATCCCGACGGTGCGTGACCGGGTGGTGATGGCGGCAGCCAAGATCGTGTTAGAACCGATCTTCGAGGCCGACTTCGCCGATGTCAGCTACGGGTTCCGACCCAAGCGTTCCGCCCATCAGGCTCTCGAGGCCATCCGGGTGGAGGTCAACCGGGGCGCCCAGTGGGTGCTCGACGCCGACATCAAAGCCTGTTTCGACCACATCGATCACGACGCCTTGATGGCCCAGGTGGCCCGGCGGGTGTCGGATCGTGACGTGCTGAAACTGCTGCGAGCATGGCTGCGGGCAGGGGTGTTCGAGGGTGGGGTGGTCTCCGACACGGAGGCCGGCACCCCACAAGGTTCACCGATCTCACCGTTGTTGGCCAACATCGCCTTGCACGTCCTCGATGAGACGTGGACGGCGATCCGGCCACCACCCGGAGCGCTGGTCCGTTACGCCGACGACTTGGTGGTCATCTGGCTCTTCGCGTTTGAGTGGGGACGGCCGCTTCGCGGCATACGCCTCGCCGTGCCAGTGAACACCCGCCTACGGCTCCGCCATCCTCGTGAGCAGGGCGGATGGCTCTTGAAGGCGGCGAAGGACCGAGGAAGGCGCCGGCGATTCCATCCCCCTCCAGGCTCTTCTCCCCACTGCAACGCGAAGAGCCGGTCATCTGCCCCACCAGGCAACGGGCCGAACAGGCCCACCATGAGGTGGGCGCCATCCTGGCCCCGCTCGGGCTGCACCTGCACCCCGACAAGACCAGGATCGTGCACCTCGCCAACGGGGCGGACGGCTTCGACTTCTTGGGCTTCCATCACCGGACGCGCAAGTCGCACAAGTCGACGGGCCGCTACTGGCTGCACAAATGGCCCTCGCCACGGGCGATGGCCACAATCAAAGCCAAGGTCCGTGCCCGCACCCCGCGTTGGCGGGCGAGCTGGCCGCTGGACGATGTCGTCGCCGACCTCAACCCTGTGCTGCGGGGCTGGGGGGCGTACTTCCGGTACGGGAACTCCGCCGGCAAGTTCGCCGCCATCGACGCCTACACCCATCAACGGCTCGCCAGGCTGGCCAGCATCAAGCACGGCAAGACCGGGCTCAACTGGACCACACGGTTCTCCTACCGCTGGTTCAACGAGCTCGGCATCCACCGGCTCAGCGGAACGGTTCGCTACTGGCCGACGCATGCACCACGATGAACGATGTCGGAGAGCCGTGTGCGGGAGAACCGCACGGTGCGCCCAGCAGCTCGGGCGCCACGACGACGAGGAGGTCAACGTGACGTAACTGAGCGACAAGCTCAGGGCAGCCAGCCGGTGCAAGTCCGGTCCGGGGAGACGCCTGGGTCCCCGGTAGTGAAGCCCCCGTGCGTGGTTGAAAGGCCGGGTGCGAAGCGGGGCGGGATCAACTGGCCGGTCCGCAGCGCAAGCGAAGCCCGAACAAGCGTCGTGATTTCCCCCGCCGTATGGCGGCCAAGAGGGTGCCGAGCCGGTCGTGTGACGGCGAAGGCCACGGAAGACGTCTGGGAGCCAGGAGCGGACGTCGAGGAACCCTCCGGCGTAGTGGGCGTGGAACGGTCAGAAGGTTGTCCTGGGAACTGGGGAGGCCCTCCTCGGCCCCGCCGCTGCGGGTGGCGGGAAGCGGTCCTGTCTATAACCGGTGACCCCGGGAAGTGGCAGGCGGTCGAGAGGGAGTCGGAGGGGGCAGTAGTACTGATGATGGGCAGGACAACACAACCTGTCTGGAGGGAAGGGCCCCTGCTTCATCGATGCACGACAAGGATGTGGAGGAACCCTGGTGAGTGCCGAGCGATCGGCTAGGTCCGTCAGCCACACCGAGGGTGTGGACAAGGTTCGAGCCCTCCAACGCGTGCTGTATCGCAGTGCCAAGCACGACCCGACACGTCGGTTCCATGCCCTCTACGACAAGGTCGCCCGCAGCGACATCTTGTGGGAGGCGTGGATCGGCGTGGCCACCAACGGTGGTGCCCCCGGAGTTGATGGCGTCTCGATCGACGCCATCCGCGATGGGGGTGTGGAGGCAGTGCGAGCCTTCCTCGATGCGCTCGCCGCCGAGCTGCGGGAGGGGCGTTACCGCCCGCAGCCGTTGCGGCGGGTGCACATCCCCAAGCCGGGCAAGCCGGGTCAGACCCGCCCGCTCGGCATCCCCGCGATCCGCGATCGCGTGGTCATGGCGGCGGCGAAGATCGTCTTGGAGCCGGTCTTCGAGGCGGACTTCTCCCCGGTCAGCTTCGGGTTCCGACCGAAGCGTTCGGCTCACGACGCCCTCGAGGTGATCCGGGTCGAGGTCAACCGGGGCCGCCAGTGGGTGCTCGACGCCGACATCAAAGCCTGTTTCGACAACATCGATCACGACGCCCTCATCGCCCAGGTTGAGCGACGGGTGTCGGACCGGCAGATCTTGAAGCTGCTGCGAGCATGGCTGCGAGCGGGGGTGTTCGAGGGCGGGATCGTCTCCGATACGGAGGCGGGAACCCCGCAGGGCTCGCCGATCTCTCCACTGCTGGCCAACATCGCCCTGCACGTCCTCGACGAGCAATGGGCGTCGCTGAGCCACCTGGGCGTGCTGGTCCGCTACGCCGATGATCTTGTCGTGCTGTGCCGCACCCGACAGCGGGCCGAACAGGCCCGAGAGCGGGTGGCGGCGATCCTGGCGCCGCTCGGGTTGCACCTGCACCCCGGCAAGACCAGGCTCGTCTCCCTCGCCCAAGGCCGGGAAGGCTTCGACTTCTTGGGCTTCCACCACCGGTTGGTGGAGTCGTGGAAGTGGCGAGGTCGCTACTACCTCAACACGTGGCCCTCCACCCGAGCGATGGGCTCGATCCGAGCCAAGGTTCGGGAACGGACGGATCGGCGCTACGCCAGCGCATCGATAGACGTCATCGTCGGCCACCTCAACCCCGTGCTGCGGGGCTGGGGCAACTACTTCCGGCACGGCAACTCCAACCGGAAGTTCCACGCCGTCGACAGCTACGTCCATCAACGCCTGGCCCGGCTGGCCAGCATCAAACACGGACTCCGCGGCATCAACTGGGACGGCCGGTTCAACTACCGGTGGCTTCAGACGCTCGGCGTCCACCAGCTCACTGGCACCGTCGGCCAACGGGGTGCGCATGCCTGACGAGGAACGATGTCGGAGAGCCGGATGAGGGAGAACCTCACGTCCGGTTCGATAGGGGGCC
Organism: uncultured Acidimicrobiia bacterium; assembly: GCA_963841465.1. Classification (GTDB taxonomy): domain Bacteria; phylum Actinomycetota; class Acidimicrobiia; order Acidimicrobiales; family Ilumatobacteraceae; genus JALZMG01. The sequence goes on from CAWJCQ010000005.1 coordinate 659,419, forward strand.
GCTGGCGACAGCGACGGCAACGACGCGACTGGCGAGAAACCCACGGGCCAGCGCCGGGTACCGCCCGAACCACCGCCAAGCCAGCGGCCTACCTCACCACGGTTCGATAGGGGGCCGCTGGCAACGCGCCCGACACGGCCGCGACGCACGCGCAACCCGCGGGTCAACGTCCGGTACCGGCCACATCGACCGCCGCGCCAGCGGCCTACCTCACCCTGCGAGCTTGCCGCCGCCGCTGCGCAGCGGCGCTCGCCCACCTCAGGGTCAGCCGGGTCGCGTGTAGGTGCCGGTCACCTCGGCGACAGTGAGCGCCGCCGGGTCGGCGACCGCAACGAGGTCCTTGCCCGTGAAGCCATCGGGCAGCTCGGCCTGCTGGCCGAGCGCGTACAGCGAGAAGCGGTACGTGTGCGTCTCGCCCGCTGGCGGGCACGGGCCGCCGTAGCCGGACGTGCCGAAGTCGTTCTGGCCTTCGATCGCGCCGGCGAACGGCATCCCCTCCAGCTTGCTGCCGGACGATGGATCGATCCCGGCGACCGCCCAGTGGTCGAAGCCGGCGTCGTCGTCGGTGACCAGGAGCGCCAGCTCGACCGTTCCCGCCGGCGGCGCGGTCCAGGTGATCGCCGGGGAGACGTCGGCGCCATCACAAGTGAAGCGGGCGTCGATGGCACCGCCGTCGGTCCAGGGCACCGTCATCGTGAACTGTGTCGGCGCCGTTGTCGCGATCGTGCCGGCGCCAGCCGTCGCCTCGAGCGGGTTGGGCAAGGTCGTCGTGGTCGTCGTGGTCGTCGGCATCGCCACCCGCTCCGACGGCGTCGGCGGGCGCAGCGTCTTGCCGTCGCCGGTGTCGCAGCCGGCGGCGAGCAGAACGGCGCCGAGCACGGCGGCCACCACGGCGAGGGCCCGGCGGGACACGGCCGGGCATCGTACGAGACCGGGACCGCGCTGAGATGTCGGGGATATCGTCGAGCGGGTGACTTCGCGGCCCGCCGCCGATCGGCTCACCTTGCTCGCCGTTCACGCCCATCCCGACGACGAGGCCTCGAAGGGCGCACCCACCGTGGCGCGCTACCACGCCGAGGGCGTGCACACCGTGCTCGTGTGCTGCACCGGCGGCGAGGAGGGCGAGCTGCAGAACGCGTCCCTGCGCGAGCCAGGCCAGCCGTTCCACGGCCTCACCCCGGAGGAGGAGAAGGCCAAGGTGGCGTCGATGCGCATGGAGGAGCTGGAGGCCTCTGCGCGGATCATCGGCTTCGACGAGGTCGTGATGCTCGGCTATCGCGATTCCGGGATGGCCGGCACGCCGGCCAACGAAGATCCGGCCTCGTTCAACATGGCCGACCTCGACGAGGCCACCGGACGCCTGGTGGCGGTGATCCGGCGGACCAGATCGCACGTCATCCTCACCTACGGCGACGACCAGCGGGGCTACCCCCACCCTGACCATCTGCGGGTGCACGACATCTCGCTGCTGGCGTTCGACCGGGCCGGGGACCCGGACTGGTACCCCGATCGGGGGGAGCCGTTCCAGCCGCTGAAGCTGTACTACTCGGCGTGGTCGCGGGCGCGCATGGTGGTCGTCCACGAGTTCCTGCTCGAGCGCGACGGGAAGTCACCATTCGAGGAGAAGTGGCTCCAGCGCCCGCACCAGGACGAGCGGTTCACGACCCGCATCGACGTGACCGACTACCAGTACGCCCGGTCGGAGTCGTTGCGGGCGCATGCCACCCAGGTCGACCCCAACGAGGGCTGGTGGTTCGCTTTGGCCGACTCCGAGCTGACCGCGCTGTACCCGTGGGAGGACTGGATCCTCGCCCGCTCCTTGATCGGTCCGATCCCCGACGGCCTCGCCGAGTCGGACCTGTTCGAGGGTGTCCGTCAGCGCGTGCGGACCTCAGGGCCATGACCACCGTGCAGTACCGGGTGGTGCTCGGCAAGAAGGACGAGCTGGTCGAGGGACCCGACGACGCCGAGCTGGTGCTGACCGTGCCGCTCGACGTCGTGCGCGCCGACGGCTTCGACGCCACCGTCGCCTACATGCAGGGCCGGTTGAAGTCGGCCGGCCCTACCGGCCCGCTGCTCGACCTGCTGCGCTCGGGTCAGGTCGCGGCCGAGCTCACCAAGCTCGCCGCCCGCTGAGCCGGGCATCGGAGTGTTTCGTCCCGGGAAAGCCCGGGCGTGACACTCGGACGGGTCGAAACACTCGGATGGGTCTCAGGTGGTTCGTTGGACGTCGCGCAGCTCGCTGAAGCCGATCAGCACCGCCCCCACCTCGGCGAGCAGGGCGGGGATCGTCGGGTCGTCGACCACCAGGGCGAGGTCGTCGATCCAGCCCTCCGCCGCCGGCGAGAGGGCGCGCACCTCGGGCGTGTCGATCGCCGGCTGGACGTGGATCTCGGTCACGCCGGGCTGCAGCGTCTTGATCGCCTGCTGGACCCGCTCGCGGCTGCCGGCCCGCCAGTCGTGGTCGAAGTGATCGGGGAACACGACCCCCTCCTCCGCCGCCAGGCGCCGGAACGGGAAGCCCGCCTGCTCCTCGGTGATCGTCGAGGGGAGGCGGATCGGCAGCCGGAAGTCGACGGCCATTTCGAGATAGACGTCGAAGAACTCGGGTCGCAGCGTGATCGCCGTGAGGTGTGGGGCGAGGTGGGTGGCGTCGATGTCCCACGCCAGGGCCCGCTCGATCTGCGCCCGGCACTCCCGTCGCACCTCGTCGGCGTCGGCGTGCTCCCACAGGTCGTCGATGGAGCGCGGGAACCCGCCCTCCCCCGACAGCAACGACGGGGCGTGGGTGATCGGCCCCCACCGATAGTTGTCGTGCTCGCAGTTGAGCGTGAGGTGGACCCCGATGTCGTCGCCGATCTCGTACATCCCGGCGGCATGGTGCGACCACGGCGCCGGCACCATCAACGACGCGCACGTCGCCGCCCCCTCGCGCAGCGCCCGGTAGACGCCGATGTTGGCGGCGTGGCAGAGCCCGAGATCGTCGCACGAGATGATCACCAGCCGGGCGTCGGCCGGGTGGCCGAGTCGTTCCGCCAGCGTGGGGGTCGCATCGGGCACGGCGCGCCACGCTATCGGCCGCCGCACGCGCCCCACAGACCGAGCCCGGCGGCCTCGGCGGCGGTGGCTCCGGACACGAAGCGTGCGGCGAAGGAGGCGTTGGGGGCGATCGTCAGCGGGCGGGCGTAGCCGCCGTCGATCAGCGCCTCGTTGACCATCCGCCCGTCGGCGACGCGGTAGACGTAGGCGAGTAGGCGTCCGTAGTCGTCGCGCCCGACGACGTCGCGCTCGAGGCGCACGGCCGTGCCCGGAGGCAGGAGGCGCTTGGCGAACGCCGAGGCCTCCGGCCCGTAGCAGTCCGGTGGGCCGCGCTCGACGAACACCTCCGGGGTGTCGACCCCGATCAGGCGCACCCGTTCGTGGCGCCCGCCGACCACGACCTCGATGGTGTCCCCGTCGACGACGTGGTCCACCACGGCGGTGGCGGTGGTGGCGGCGGGCGGCGAACAAGCGAGCAGCAGGATCAAGGCAGCGACCGGGCGCATGGCCCAGACATACCGGCCCGCTCGCCACCGTCCGAAGCGTCCTTCGGATGTGGTCGGATCGGGCAGGAATCGAAGGACAGAACGGCGGGGGTCAGAGCCAACCGCGGTCGTCGGCGATCGTCGCCGCCTCGACCCGGTTGCGGGCGCCGGTCTTGGCGATCGCCGCCGACAGGTAGTTGCGCACGGTGCCCTTGGACAGGTGCAGTGACCCGGCGACGTCGGCCACGGTGGCCCCCGCTCGGGCGGCCACGAGCACGTCTCGCTCGCGGTCGGTGAGCGGCGACGGCCCGTACGCGAGCGTCGCCGCGGCGAGGCTCGGATCGACGACCCGCTCGCCGGCGGCCACCCGGCGTACGGCGTCGGCGAGCTGCTCGGCGGGGGCGTCCTTGACCACGAGGGCGATCGCCCCGGACTGCATCGCCCGGCGCAGGTAGCCGGGGCGCCCGAACGTCGTCAGCATCAGCACGCGGCACGACGGCAGTGCCGCCGTCAGTGCAGCTGCCGCTGTCAGCCCGTCGACGCCGGGCATCTCGATGTCGAGCAGCGCCACGTCCGGCCGGTGGTCAGCGAGTGGCCGAGCAGGTCGTGGAGGTCGCGGGCGATTCGACTGCGCTCGCTCTCGGCGGCCAGTCTGGCCACCTCACTGCGCGCTGACGACAGCTCGCGGTTGGCCTGCATCAGCCCGAAGAAGGCGAACATCGCCAGCGACACGAGCACGATCGTGATGCCCATGTCGACGTCGACGGCCGTGTCCCACGACGGCACGAGCGCCGGCACGACAGCAGCCGAGACGGCCATCAACACGATGAGCCCGATCGCGCGCGGCCCGAGCGCGGAGACCGCCAGCACGCCGATGAACACGCACATCACGAAGGCGTCGTTGCGGGCGATCGGCACCTCGACGACGAGCAGCGCGACCATCGTCCCGAAGAGCATCCACAAACGGCCGTGCAGCTCGTGCGATCGGGCGTTGATCGCCGCCAGGTAGGCGACGCCGAAGGCGACCACCGCGAGCACGCCGATCGCCGCTAGCCAGCCCGACGAGTAGACGCTGACGCCGTGCACCACCTGGCCGAGGTAGAGCAGGAAGAACGCCGGGAAGGTCAGGCTGCGCCAGCCCCGTGCCCACTTGCGCCAGTCGTCGTCCCACTCGTCGATGGCCGCGAACGGGCGGCCAGCGATCGCCTCGCCCACGCCAGGCGGCTCCACGCGGTTTACGCTACGGCGGCGTCGGAGTTCAGGCTCGGCCGGTGTCACGGCGGTAGACCTCGACGGCGAGAACGGTGAGCACGGCCGTCCACACGACGAGCACGGCCCACGCGTCGCCTGGCCACGCATCGCCGCCGTAGCCGGTCCGTCCGGCCTGCACCAGCCAGTACGACGGTAGGAGCTTGACCAGGGCGAACAGCCAGCCGCTGGTCGCGGTCGGGCCCCACGCCCCGCCGAGCAGCGCGAACAGCGCCGTCGCCCCGCCGATCGCCGGACCCATCGAGTCGACCGTGAGAAGGTGCCCGAGGAGCACGCCGAGTACGGCGAAGGGGACCAGCCCGATCAGGATCAGGCCGGTCATCTCCAGCCAGTGGGCGGCGGTCAGGCGCACGCCGAAGGCGGTCCCGGCGACGTACATGACGGCCATCGTCACCAGGGCGACGAGGTAGCCCGACGCCAGCTTGGTCTCGAAGTAGGTGCGCACCGGCAACGGGCTGATGCGCAGTTGGCGGTTCCAGCCGATCGACCGCTCGGCGGCGATCCGCGCTCCGGCAGAGATCACCGCGGTCATCGCCCCCCACGCCACCATGCCGGCCATGTAGTAGGTCGGGAACGGCAGCCCTTGCAGGGTCTGGTCACGGTTCGGCCCGGCGACGAGCAGGAACAGCACGAGCGGGAAGACGACCGAGAAGATGACGAACCGGCGGTTGCGGGAGAGCCGCAGGAGCTCGAACCGGACGTAGGTAGCGGTCGAGGTCGCGGTGGTCGTTGTCGTCGTCGCGGTCATGACACGGTCTCCAGGGCGGGGGTGGTGAGCTCGACGACGGCGTCCTCGAGCGCGGCGCCTCGGATCTCGATGTCGCGGACCAACGGCTCGGCGCGCAGCAGTGCGCGGATCGCCTCGTCGGAGTCGGTGCAGGACAGCTCGACGGTGTCGCCGTGGCGGTCAGCGCGGGCGACGCCGGGCAGCGTGGTGAGCTCGGCCACGTCGACGCCCGGCAGCGTGGCGCGGATCGAGCGGCGCCCGACCCGTGCCTTGATCTCCGTCGACGAGCCGTCGGCGACGATCAGGCCGTCGGCCATCAGCACGATGCGGTCGGCGAAGACGTCGGCCTCCTCGAGGTAGTGGGTGGCGAACACGACCGTGCGCCCGCCGGAAGCGAAGCCGCGCATCGTCGCCCAGAACGAGCGGCGGGCCTCGACGTCGAAGGCGACGGTCGGCTCGTCGAGGACGAGCAGCCGCGGGTTGGCGACCAGGGCGAGGGCGAATCGGACCCGCTGGGTCTGGCCGCCCGACAGCTTGTTGGTGCGCCGGTCGGCGATGTCATCGATCTCGGCGCGGGCGATGACCTCGTCGACCGCCATCGGCACGGGGTACAGCGAGGCAAGCATCGCCAGCATCTCGCGCACGGACAGCTCGTTGATCAGCCCGCCGGTCTGCATCATCGCGCCGATCCAGCCGCGCAGGACGGCCTCGGCTGGCGGCAGCCCAAACACGCTGACCTGGCCACGGTCCGGCGTGCCCAGGCCGAGGACGAGGTCGAGGGTGGTCGACTTGCCGGCGCCGTTGGGCCCGAGCAGCGCCACCGTCTCGCCTGGCTCGATGGTGAGGTCGATTCCGCGCACCGCGCGCACCTTGCCGTACGACTTGGCGACGCCGCACAGCTCGACGCCCGGCGCGCCTGTTGATGGGAGGAGGGGATTCACACCGCCAGTGTGCGCTGGGTGCAGGTGAACGGGTAGTGAGCGCGGTGACCAATCTGCGATGACAAATGTCAACGACTTGTCCTTCGATTCCGGCCCGATCCGGCCGGAATCGAAGGACAGAACGGACAGAACGGCGGTTACAGCCGTTCGATGATCGTGCCGGTCCCCAGTCCGCCGCCGCAGCACATCGTGACGAGCCCATAGCGCCCGCCGATGCGCTCGAGCTCGTGCAGTGCCTTCGTCATGAGGAAGGCACCGGTCGCTCCGAGCGGGTGGCCGAGGGCGATCGCCCCGCCGTTGGGGTTGGTCTTGTCCAGGTCGGCGCCGACCTCCTTGGCCCACGCCAGCACGACCGAGGCGAAGGCCTCGTTGATCTCGATCGTGTCCATCTGGTCGAGCGTCAGCCCGGTGCGTTCGAGCAAACGATGGGTCGCGTCGATCGGTCCCGTGAGCATCAGCACGGGGTCGACGCCGACGAGGCACGTGTCGACGACGCGGGCCCGTGGCGTGAGCCCGAGCTCGTTGGCCCGCTCCTCGGTCATCATCAGCACCGCCGAGGCACCGTCGGAGATCTGCGAGGAGTTGCCCGCCGTATGCACACCGTCTTCGCGGGCCACCGGCTTCAGCGCGGCGAGCTTCTCCAGCGACGTCCCGCGGATGCCCTCGTCGCGCTCGACGGTGTGGGTCGAGCCGGTGGGCTCGCCGTTCTCGTCGAGGTCGGGCGCCTCGACCAGCACCCACTGCCCGTCATAGCGGCTCTCGGCCCACGCCCGGGCCGCCCGCTCCTGGGACGCCAGGCCGAAGCGGTCGGTGTCGTCGCGAGTGATGCCCCACTTGTCGGCGATCCGCTCGGCACCCTCGAACTGCGAGGTCATCTCGTAGCGACCGAAGTAGGCCTTCGGGATCGGCACGCCGAGCCCGAGCTTCTTCGACGAGTTGACGCCGATCGGGATCCGGCTCATCACCTCGACGCCGCACGCCAGGGCGACATCGACGACGCCGGCACCGACCAGCGAGGAGGCGAGGTTGGTGGCCTGCTGGCTCGAGCCGCACTGGCTGTCGACGGTCGTGGCGGCTGTCGTCATCGGCAGCCCGGCCGCGAGCCAGGCCGTGCGGGTGACGTTGAAGCTCTGCTCGCCGACCTGGCTGACACAACCGCCGACGACCTGGCCGATCGCCGCCGGGTCGATCCCGGTGCGCTCGACGATCGCCCGCTGGACGACACCGAGCAGGTCTGCCGGGTGGACGCTCGACAGCCCGCCACCACGGCGCCCGATCGGCGTGCGGACGGCGTCGACGATGACCACGGAGGATTCGCTCGGCATGGGGTCGAGCCTACGCACCGTCGGCGTCGGCGGCGTCGCCGGCATCCGAGTGTTTCGTCCCGGGAGAATCGGGGCGTGGCACTCGGAAGCGTCGAAACACTCGGATGGGGTGGCATCTGGTACGAACGACGGCGTGAGCACGTTCGAGCCGACGACGGTCGTCCCCGAGGGCATCGCTGACGCGGTCTATGTCCACGTCATCGGGGTGTCGGTGTGGGTCGACGCCGCGCCGGCCGATCCGACCTGGCGGGCCCACGTCGTCGGCGTGCTCGACGGCGTCGTCTGGCACGCCGTCGACGTGCCGGCCGACCACGACCCGAGCGACGGCGCCGCCGTCGACCTGTTCGGCTACCACGGCCGGGCCGGCGAGACCGCCTGGCTCGCCGCCGGGCGCGCCGTGCAGCTCGTCGAGTGGGGCCGCACCCACCGTTTCTGCGGGCGCTGCGGCACGCCGACCGAGCCGGCCGCGGGGGAGCGGGCGATGCGCTGCCCGGCCTGCGGGCTGGCCGCATTCCCCCGCCTCGCGCCAGCGATGATCACCCTCGTCACCCGCGGCGACGACGGCCCCGACCAGGAGGCGCTGCTGGCCCGCGGCGTGCTGTGGAGGGTCCCGATGTACTCCTGCCTCGCCGGGTTCGTCGAGCCCGGCGAGTCGCTGGAGGCGGCCGTGGCGCGGGAGGTCAAGGAGGAGGTCGGCCTCACCGTCGGCGACATCCGCTATCAGGGCAGCCAGCCGTGGCCGTTCCCGCACAGCTTGATGTGCGGGTTCCGCGCCCGCTACGCGTCCGGCGACATCATCCCCGACCCGAGCGAGATCGCCGAGGCCGGCTGGTACCGCCGCGACGACCTGCCGCCGATCCCACCCGGCATCTCGATCGCCCGCAAGCTCATCGACGCGTGGATCGACGAGGGGGGTCAGTGAGCGGCGCGCTCGAGCGTTGACCCGCCGGCGCGGCGCCAGCTTCTCGGCGAACCAGTCGAGGATGATCTCGGCGCGCATCTGGCGATGCCGCGGCGAACCTGACCGGGTCAGCTCATGGCTCTCGCCCGGGAAGCGGTAGAACGTCACGTCCTTGCCGAGCAGCCGCAGGCCCATGAACAGCTCCTCGGCCTGGATGATCGGGCAGCGCAGGTCGTTCTCCGAGTGGAGGATCAGCAGCGGCACGTCGATCGAGCGGAGGTCGACGATCGGCGACATCCGGATGTACTCGTCGGGGTCCTCGAGGTAGGTGACCCCGTGGTCCATCTTGAACGCCGTGCCGATGTCGCTGGCCCACTCCTCGGTGAGCATGTTGTTCACGGCCCGCTCGGTGCAAATGGCCCGGAACCGCGAGCCATGGCGTCCGGCGAGCAGCGTCGCCATGTAGCCGCCGTAGCTGCCCCCGAGCATGCCGACGCGGTCGGGGTCGCAGAAGGGGTAGCGGTCGAGGGCGGCGTCGATCACAGCGAGCACGTCGTCGACGTCGACGCTGCCCCACCCGGTGCCGCCTTTCGCGACCTGGTGCTTCGGCCCGGTGATCGCCTGTCCCCACCCGGAGTGGCGCCCGCTGCTGCCGCGTGGGTTGGACATCACGACCACGAACCCGGCCGCCGCCTGGATCTGGGCCTCGTCGAAGAACGTCTCGCCGTACTGGGTGAACGGGCCGCCGTGGACGTTCAGCAGCACCGGGTACTTGCGGCGGCGCTCGAAGCCGGCCGGGCGCATGATCCACGCGTCGATCTCGTCGGTGCCGTCCGTGGTCGGCACGACGAACCGTTCCCAGCCCAGGTGTGAATCGGTCACGTGGGTGATCGGGCCGTCGAGCGTGGCGATCTCCGCCGGACGCTCGACCCTCGCCTCGGCGATCGCGATGTGGCCGCCGGCAGCGTCGTAGCCCTGCACGGAAAGCGGGCCGTTGGTGACCCGCTCGGGCTCGCCGCCGTTGCCGATGCGAATCCGGTGGAGGTGGGTCTCGCCGCGATCCTCGGCGATCACCAGCACGGTGTCGTCGTCGAGCCACACCGGCGGGCGGGCGGACGGGTAGGGGGTGAAGGTACGGTCGAGCGCCTCGGAGACCCACCGGTGCGAGCCGCCGCTGACCGGGATCACGGCGACCTTCCCGTTCTGCGGGTCGACCCTCGGGTCGTCGGCGCCGAGGAAGGCGATCGTCGTGCCGTCCGGCGAGACGGACGGCTGCTCGTAGCGCCCGGTCTGCTTGGTGAGCGCCTGCACGTCGCCGTCGAGTGGGATCACGTAGAGGTCCTGGGCGAGGTCGAGGTCCCAGCCGTCGTGGCGCTGGGCGGCGGTGACGATCGCCGACGAGTCGGCCAGCCAGGCCACCCCGTGGTGCTGGTGCGGCCCCGGCGTCAGGTTGCGTGGCGCGCCAGTGCCATCGGCAGCGACGACGTACACCTGGGAGGGGCGGTCGACGATCCATCCCACGTTGTCGAGGCGGGTGAAGAAGGTCTCGATCCTGCGCGGCGGCTGAGCCCGCTCGTCTTCGGCGTAGCGGGCGTCGCGGGTGCGGGTGGTGAACCCGAGCCACCGGCCGTCGGGGGACCAGGCGAGGTCGGCGATCGCTTCGGGCAGCGTGGCGATCGTGCGGACCTCGCCAGGTCCGTCGATCGGCAGCACGTGGAGCGTCGACTCGGTGTCCTTGTCGCCGCGGCCCGACGTGAACGCCAGCCAGCGACCGTCCGGCGACCACGCCGGCTGGGCGTCGCGCGGCCCGGCCGTGATCGGGGCCGGCTCGCCGTCGGGTCCGGCGAGCCAGATCCGGCTCGCGGTGCGGTTCTCGGCGAGCTCGATCGTGGTGACGACGAAGGCGACCGACCGGCCGTCGGGTGAAACGCGTGGCGACGAGGCTGCCGATCGCCGGTCGATCAAGCGGGCGGCGATCTCGGCGTGCGGGGACGCGTGAGCTGGTACATCAGTTCCGGTCATCGGATGCGACGGTACCTCAGCACCTCCCGCCGGGTCTCCGCGTCAGGGCGACCCCAGGACGCGAGCTTGCAGCTTGCGCATCCCCGCCAGCCAGCGATCCGGATCGTCGGCCTTGCGCTTCATGAACTCGTGGACCTGGGGGTGGGGGAGGATGAGGAACCGCTCCTCGGCGATCGCGTCGGCCACGATGTCAGCGACGTCCTCGGGCTCCATCACGACGCCGGCGCTGCGCACGACGCTCGGTCCGCCACCGAGCTCCTCGCCGGCCCGCAACATCTCGGTGTTCACGCCCTGCGGGCAGAGGCAGCTGACGCGCACGCCGCGATCGCCGTAGGTCACCGCCAGCCACTCGGCGAACGCCACTGCCGCCCGCTTCGTGATCGTGTACGGGGCCGATCCGATCTGAATCAACAATCCGGCCGCCGACGCAGTGGAGCAGAAGTACCCCTCGCCGGCCGCCAGCCAGCCCGGCAGCAGGTGCTTGGCCGCCCAGCGGTGGGCGTTGACGTTGATGTCGTAGACCTTCGCCCACGCCTCCTCGCTGGTGCTCTCGAGGTCGGTGCCGCCGCCGATGCCGGCGTTGGCGAAGAACAGGTCGATCTGCCCGAACGCCGCCGCGGCCTGCTCGATCAGTGCCACATTGCCGGCCTCGGACGAGATGTCGGCGGTGAGGCCGACGGCGCCGTCCCCGATTGCCGCCGCCGTGTCCTCGGCACCGGCCAGGTCTGCGAGCGTCACCCGTGCCCCAGCGGCTCGGAAGCGGCGGGCGAGGGCGGCGCCGATGCCCCGCCCGGCCCCGGTGACGACGACGTGACGGTCGGTGAGGTCCATGAGCGGCGATCGTATGAGAGCGAGCGCCCACAGGCGATCGGTGTCGAATCATGACGGTGCGAGGAGCGGAGCACGAGCAGCTCAGAGGGCGGGGCCGCCGCAGGGGCGGACGGCGAGGATCCCATCCTGGCTCGTCTCTGAGCGCGAGCGCCGCCGGTCCGGTACCGTGGCACGGGATGACCGACCAGCTCGACCGACCGGCGACCGATTCCCACGACGCCGTGATCACCGAGGCGATCGCGGTGATCGATCAGGCCCTCGCGCAGATCATGCGTCGCGAGCTGGTGTCGACGAACGAGGTCGCCGACGTGCTGCTCGACGTGCGCTCGGCGCTGACGTCCCCGTCGCCCCAGCCCGAGCCCGAGCAGGTTTCAGCGGTTTGACCCATACCTCGGGCTCGGCTCGCAGCAAGCTGCTCGCCTCACCTCCCGAGCGCGCCGCCGCCGCTTCGCAGCGGCGTTCGCCCAGCTCGCCGTGGAGGCCTCACACCTGCGCTCGCCAGCTCGGCGAACGCGGTCGCCAGGTGGCGGGCCAGCAGCGCCGGCTGTTCTACCGCGGCGGCGTCGACGTTGACCCCCATGTCGAGGCTGCCGTTGTACGACAGCAGCGTCAGGTTGAACGCGACACCGGCGAGCGGTCCCATCGGGTAGTTCTCGAGCAGCTTGGCGCCGGCGATGTAGACCGGCACGGGCGAGCCCTTGACGTTCGACGTGGCGAAGTCGACGGTCTGCGCCTGCTGGCGGGCGAGGCGGGTGACGAGCGACGTTGGCAGCGTCGCGGCGACGGCGGCGAGCGCGGCGAGGCTCGCCCCGCCAGTGCCGGCCCGCGCCTCTGACGCCAGCGCCTGGATCGCCCGGAAGCGCTCGTCGATCGGCATCTCCCCGGTCGGGACGTAGATCCGGCTCAATGAGAAGGCGTTGGTCTCCGACGCCGAGATGCGCGTGCTGACGGCCATCGTCGTGCGCAGTTGGTCGACCGGCGCGCCGAGGTCGCGGTGGTAGCGCCCAGCCGCTTCGGCGGCGGCGGTGAGGAAGGCGGTGTTGAGCGTGCCGCCGAGGCGTCGGGCGGCGTCCTTGGTGTCACGGAACGGCGCCCGCACCGTCTCGAAGTGGCGGCGCAGCGAGCGCGCCGTCCACAGCGGCGAGCGGGCTCGATCGACGTCGGACAGCTGGGCGAGCACGCTGCGGACCGACTCGGCCCTGGCCGCGCTCGCCGCGGGCACCGCCAGCGGATCGGTGAGCATCTCGCGCACCTGCCGGGCGAGCACGAGCGGGATGCGGAACGTGCCCGTCATCAGGTCGCGCATCGAGCCGGCGGCGGTGGTGGCGGCCGACGGGAGGCGCACCTCGGGGCGCTCCGCGGGTGGCGGTGGCATCGCGGCGTCACGCTCGAAGTCGAGGTACTGCACCGCCATCTGGATGCCGCCCTCGCCGTCGGTGATCGTGTGGTGCATCTTCTGGACCAAGGCTGCCTTGCCGCCACGCAGGCCCTCGATGACGACGAACTGCCACAGCGGGCGGAGGCGGTCGAAGCTGTCGTGGACCAGCAGCGTACTGAGGTCGAACAGCTGGCGCACCGTGCCCGGCTTGGGCAGGGCGAGACGACGGACGTGGTGGTCGATGTCGAAGTCGGGGTCGTCGACCCAGGTCGGCGCCGACACGTTGGCCGGTGCTGGCTGCACCCGCCAGCGCAGCCGCGGCACCGCCAGCGTGGCCTGCTCCATCCGAGCGCGCAGCCGGCCGAAGTCGGGCGGGCGGTCGAGGATCGACACCGTGCCGAACGTGGAGGCCAGGTGCGGGTCCTGGTCGACCCGCCACATCAGCCCCTCGGCGTCGGACATCCTGCGGTCATCGGGCACCGGCCGATGATCGCAGGCGGGCGACGTCAGCGGGGGATCGAGGTGTGCTTGAACTCGTTGAGGATCGGCCAGTCGATCTGCTCCAGCAGGCGCTCGATCGTCGCGATCGCGAGGTCGGGATCGCCATTGGGCAGCTCGAGCAGGCGTACGAACACGGCCTTGTCGGCGACGATGAACGTCGGCACGCCCCACACCGTGTGCGACTCGACGAACGCGGTGTGCTCCTTCTCGACGGTCGCGAGGGCGCGGCCGCTGTCGACCTCGGCCCACGCCGCGGCGATGTCGACGCCGGCCGCCGCGAGCACCGGCGTCAGGTCGTCGCGCTCTTTGAGCTGGCCGGCGGCGGCATGGCGATGTTCGAAGAGGGCATGGTGGGCGGCGAGGAACACGTCGGGCTGGGTGTCGCGCACGGCGATCGACGCCTGCAGGGCGAGCAGCCCGCTGTCGACCTCCGGGCGCACCCACACCGGGGGCTCGCCCTCGGCGACGTGAGCCTGGCCTAGGGAGAACGGCAGGAACGTGACATCCCAATCGGCACCTGCCCGCAGGCCGGTGATCACGTGGTCGTGGGCGATGCGGGCATAGGGGCAGCGGTAGTCATACGTCAGGCCGAACTCGTGCGTCATGACGCGGTCAACGGACCCAGCGCGCCGATGATTCCCGTCCGCCGCAGGATCGCTCTGGCACCAAGGCCGAGCGCGGCGCCCGTGGCCATCCCGGCGATGACGTCGGAGGCGTGGTGGACGCGGACGTAGGCCCGGCTGACGCCGACCACGCCGGCGAGCGTCCACCACAGCGGCGCCGAGCGCTTGCCGTCCCACGTGGTCAGCAGCACTGCGGCGAACGCGGCGGCGCTGGCGTGGCCCGACGGGAACGACGACGTCAGCGGGCGGCGCACGGGGTACCTGGGGTCACCCTCGACCGTCGGCCGCGGTCGACGGAAGACGCGCTTGAGGCCCTGGTTGACGATCAGGCTCTCGGCGCCGATGGCCAGCGCGAGCACCGGTGTCTGCTGCGCCCGGCGCCCGCCGCTGAGGCCGCGCATGACGTTGACCAGCTGCCAGATCAGGCTGAAGTCGCCGAGCTTGGTGGCGGTGACGAAGACGGTGTCGGCGACCTTGTTGCTGCGGAGGCGTTCGAGGGCGATGTCGGCCCAGCGATCGAAGGCGGCGACGGCGGAGCCGAACCGGAAGCGACCGGGGGCGACGGCCAGTTGTGGCGGGACTTCGGTCGCAGGGTCGAGGTCGGCGTTGGGGTCGGCGTCGACGTCGGGCGCGACGCCCGTCACGTGGCGACCAGGCTCGGCGCCAGGGCGAGCGGCGCCTCGATCGCCGCCCGGTCAGGGTCGCCACCGAACGCCGGGCACCACTGCTGGAAACTGCACGACTGGCAGATCGCACCGGGCCGGGGCCGGAAGTCCTCGGTCTGGCAGGCCCGCTCGACGGCCTGCCAGACGGCGGTGGTGCGGGTGGTGATGAAGCGGACCGACTGTGCCGAGGGGGTGGCCTCGATCGTCTCGCCGCTGCTCAGGTACATCAAGCGGATCACCGCGGGGCGGCGGCCGAGCACCTGCTCGCACAGGAAGGAGTAGAAGTGAACGCCGGCCAGGCGCTGCTGCTCCCAGTTGATCGATGGCGCGCGGCCGGTCTTGTAGTCGACGACCACGAGCTCGCGGTCTTCGCGCAGGTCGAGACGGTCGATCACGCCGCGAAGGGCGAGCGAGCCGACGTCGGCCGACAGCCGCAGCTCGATCCCGATCGTCCGCACCGCCGTCGGGTCCTCCATCGTCAGGTAGCGCTCGACGAGGTCGCGACACTCGGCGTCGAGCGCGTCCTGGTGCTCGTCGTCGAGGTGGAGGTCGACGAGCTCGGGCATCGTCAGGTACTCGTGGCGGGCCACGGCGAGCGACGCTCGGAAGGCGTCGGGCGTCCGCTTCGCGGCCGGGCGGGCGTAGGCGAGCTCGAGGGCACGGTGGACGAGCGAGCCACGGGTCGTGTGGATCGAGGGGCGCTCGGGCAGCTTCTCGATGCTGGCGAACCGGAACGCGAGCGGGCACGAGGTGAACTTCTCGACCCGGCTGGGCGACAGGCTCGTCGGCACCTCGAACACGTCACCCATGGTACGGCGGGGGTGTCACAGCGACCGGGATGCCTCATCCGAGTGCCACGCCCCGGAATCCCCGGGACGAAACACTCCGACGGGCTCAAACACTCGGATGGTCAGGCCTCGGCGGTGGCATCCGCGATCAACCGCGCGATCTCGGTGGGGTGGGTCATCGGGCCGAAGTGGTCCATCGAGTCGATGCCCACGAACCTGCCGTTGGGGAGCTCGTCGGCGATCTGCACGGCGACCGACGACGGTCGGTCATCCTCGGGCCGTCCGGCGACGACGACCACGGGCGTGCGGATGCTGGCGAGCGAGTCCCATGTCGTGTGCTTGCCGCCGTTGTCGAACGTGTCGGCCTCGACGTCGGGGTCGCACTTCAACCGCACGCGGTCGCCCTCTTGGATGAACCCGTGACGGACATAGGCGTCGAGGGCGTCGGGGTCGAACGCGGCCATCGGCGGCTTCGAGGCGAAATTGGCGATCGCCGCTTCGAACGAGTCGAACACGGCGCGCCGCTTGCGGGCGGCGTCGCGCAGCGTGTTCGGCCGTGACGTGTCATGGGCCCGCTCGGTCGGGAACACGATCGGCTCGAACACGACGAGCAGCCGGAACAGCTCGGGTCGGCGCGCCGCCGCCATCAGCAGCCCGGTCCCGCCCATCGAGTGCCCGAACCCGACGATGTCACCGGCGCCGCCGGGCCGATCGGCCAAGGCGGCCGCGGCGGCCACGGCGTCGTCGCCGAAACCATCCCACGTGATGGTCCAGTCCGGCGGCAGCTGGGTGTCGCCATGGCCGCGGTAGTCCATCCCCCACGAGTGGAACGCCGGCGCCAGCCGCTTGGCGATCGGCAGGTAGGCATGACCGTGGAAGCCGGTGGCGTGGCCGAACAGCACGATCGGCCTGCCCTCACGACCAGCGAGATCGTGGAGGGCGACCGAGACGCCATCGCTCGACTCGGCGTGGATCATCGACGTGCGATCCGTCGCCGACGTGAAGGGGACGAGCGCCGCTGCGTAGCGGCGGCGGCGAGCTCGGAGGCGAGGGGAGCAGCTTGGCTGCGACCCGAGCCCGAGCGGTTCAGTCGGGCGGCGGAGGCGGGGGCAGCGGCCGCCGCTTGCGCCGCGCCCACCACCACTGGAAGGCGCGGTCGAGCAGCGCGCCGGCCAGCAACATCAACGCCATCATCAGCCACACCGGGAACCGGAAGTGGACGAACAGGAAGTTGACCGAGACGCCGCCCAGGTTGGACAGGATGAAGATCAGCGCGGCGACGCCGATGACGACCGCGACGACGACGCGCGGGGAGATGCCGTTGCGATCGTCGTCGGCGTGGCGCTCGATCACGGCACGAGCTTGGCACGTCGGCCGCGTCGGGGTGCGGACCGCCGTTCAGCGGAACGCCTCCACGTACATCGCCGTCTCCTCCCCGAGGTTTCGCGGCACGCTGTAGCCCTCCTGGTCGGTGACCTGCGCCCAGTGGTCGGCGACGTCCTCGGCGGTGAGGTCGGGCTTGTAGAACCCGCGGGTCTCGGCGATGAACACCTCGGCGACGCGCCCACCCCCGACGGAGAACAACCGGCCGGTGGCGTCGCACGACTCGTGGGCGAGGAAGGTCACCAGCGGCGACACCAGCGCAGGGCTCAGCTTCTCGCCGAAGCCGCCGAGGATGTCCTCGGTCATCCTGGTGAGGGCGAGCGGGGCGATCGCGTTGGCCTGGATGTTGTAGCGAGCGCCCTCCACGGCGAGCACGCGGGTGAGCCCGACCAGGCCCATCTTCGCCGCCCCATAGTTGGTCTGCCCGAAGTTGCCGAACACGCCGGCCGCCGACGCCGTGCTGATCACCCGCCCGTACTGCTGCTCGCGCATGTGCAGCCACGCCGGCTTGGTGACGTGGAAGGCGCCCTTCAGGTGGACGTCGAGCACCGGGTTGAGCAGCTCGGGCTCCATGTTGTGGAACGTCTTGTCGCGCAAGATGCCGGCGTTGTTGATCACGATGTCGACGCGGCCGTAGGCGTCGATCGCCGTCTGCACGATCGCCGCCCCGCCGTCCGGCGTGGCGACCGAGTCGGTGTTGGCGACCGCCTCGCCGCCGGCGGCCTCGATCTCCTCGACGACGAGCTGGGCGGCGCCGGCGTCGCTGCCCGATCCGTCGACGGCGCCGCCGAGGTCGTTGACGACCACCAGTGCGCCGCGGGACGCCAGCGACAGCGCGTGCTGCCTGCCGAGCCCGCCGCCGGCGCCCGTGATGATCGCCACCCTGCCGTCGAAGCCGAGCCGTGCCATGGCCTCGACCGTACCGGCGCCTCGCCGGGCGGACTGCAATCTGGGCGGGCAGCGTGACAACTGTTGTCACGCTGCCCACCCAGATCGGGATTTGGCACGCTCCCCGCCCAGAGCTACGCGTCGGCGAGTGCCTTGTTCCGAAGCTTCTTATAGTCGAGCTTGCCGTTGGCGGCGCGGCCGACGGTCGCCACGGTGATCACGTGCTTCGGAGCCTTGTAGCTGGCGAGGTGCTCCTTGACGTGGGCGATCAGCGCCTTCTCGTCGATCGTGTCGCCGGCGTGCGGCTCGACGAGCGCGGTGATCGCCTCGCCGAAGCGCTCGTCGGGCACGCCGACGACGGCAGCGTCGTTCACGGTCGGGTGCAGCTTGAGCACCTCCTCGACCTCCTCCGGGTACACCTTCTCGCCGCCGGTGTTGATGCACTGGCTGCCCCGCCCGAGCAGGCGCACCGTGCCGTCGGCGTCCACCGTGGCGAAGTCGCCAGGGATCGAGTAGCGCACGCCGTCGATGACCTGGAACGTTGCCGCCGACTTCACGGGGTCCTTGTAGTAGCCGATCGGCGTGAACCCGCGCATCGCAACATGACCCATCTCGCCGGACCCCCACACGACGTCGCGGCCGTCCTCGGTGACGACGCGCGTGTCTGGGCTGATCTTGAACGACGCCGTCTGCGCCGACTCGTCGGACGACACCGTGCTCGACGCCATCCCGATCGCCTCGCTCGAGCCCAATGAGTCGACCATGATCAGCCGCTCGTTGTGGCGCAACAGGCCGGCCTTCGTGGCCGCCGACCAGATCACCCCGCTCGACACGATCACCCGCAGCGACGAGATGTCCCACCGCTCGGGCGCGGCGTCGAGCGCCTTCAGGATCGGCTTGGCGAAGGCGTCGCCGACGATCGACATCGAGTTGATCCGCTCGCCCTCGACGGTGTCGAGCAGCTCCGTCGGGTCGAAGTGGCGGCCGGTCATCGTGACGACGCTGCCGCCGACCATCAGGTTGGAGATCGCGTTGAACAGCCCGGTGCCGTGCATCAGCGGCGCCGCCGGCAGGTTGCGCGGTCCGGGTTTGGTCACCCGCGCCTTCGCCGCGTCGAGGTTCTGGCCCGCCGGCAGGCGCTTGCGGTTCGCCGCGTCGAGGGCGCCGAACAGGTCGTCCTGGCGCCACATCACGCCCTTCGGCATCCCCGTCGTGCCACCGGTGTAGAGCAGCACGAGGTGGTCGCCGGAGCGACCCCACGGCCCGGCAACGTGGCCCCCGGTGGAGGTCGCCGCGGCGGTCTCGTACGGCGTCGCCCACTCCGGGCACGGCCCGTGGCCGTCGTCGACCCATAGCCAGGTGCGGATGCGCGGCAGCCGGTGGCGGAGCTCCTCGATCCGCTCGGTGAACACGCCGTGGAACACGACGGCGACGACGTCGGCGTTGTCCCACAGGTAGAACAGCTCGTCGGCGGCGTAGCGGAAGTTGGTGTTGACAGTCGCCAGCCCGGCCTTGAAGGCGGCGAAGCACGACTCGAGGTACTCGGGCGCGTTGTAGAGGTACTGGGCGACCTTGTCCTGCTCGGCGACGCCGGCGGCGAGCAGGGTGGCGGCGACGCCGTCGGCGCGGCGGTCGAACTCCGCCCACGTCGTGGTGATCCCAGCGTGACGCTGGGCCATCGCATCGGGTTGGCGCTCCGCCAGCGCTTCGAACAGGTCGGCGAAGTTCCAGCCGTCGGTCATCGCGCGACGACGCTACTGCTGCGCCGAAGCCCTAGCGTCGGCCGCCATGTCCGTCGATGCGAGCACGGATCTCGTCGCCGCCGCGGAGGCGGTGACGCCGGTCGTGATGGCCCACGCCGACGAGGCCGAGCAGCTGCGCCGGCTGCCGGCGGTCACCGTCGACGCGCTCGTCACCAACGACCTGATGCGGATGTGCCTACCCGCCGCGTACGGCGGGCCGGAGGCCGACCCGCCGACGCTGCTGCGGGCGATCGAGGCCGTCTCCCACGCCGACGGCGCCGCCGGGTGGTGCTCGATGATCGCCTCGACGACGTCGTCGCTCGCCGTGTTCCTCGCACCCGACACCGCCGCCGAGATCTACGGCGACCCCGCCGTGGTCACCGGCGGCGTGTTCGCGCCGAACGCGACCGGCCGCGTCGACGGCGACCGGGTCGCGGTCACCGGGCGCTGGCAGTGGGGCAGCGGCACCCAGCACTGCCGCTGGATCGTCGGCGGGGTCCGCTGCGACGACGACGTGGTCCGCCTGTGCTGGTTCGACGCCGCCGACGTGACCTTCCACGACACGTGGTACTCGTCGGGGCTGCGCGGCAGCGGGTCGCTCGACTTCTCCGTCGACGGTGTCGTGGTGCCGCTGCGTCGGTCGTTCCAGCCGTTCGCGGCGCGGCCGACGATCGACGCGCCGATCGGGCGGTTCCCCAACTTCACGCTGCTCGCGACCGGAGTCGCGGCGACCAGTCTCGGCATCGGCCGGCGGGCGCTCGACGAGCTGGTGGCGATGGCGGGCGCCAAACGTCCCCAGTTCTCGTCGCGCACGCTGGCGGAGAGCGCGTTCACCCAGATCGAGCTGGCCAAGGCCGAGGCAGGTCTTCGTTCGGCTGGCGCCTTCCTCCACGACGAAGTGGCCAAGGCGTGGGAGCGCGTGCTCGCTGGCGACCATGTCGGCGTCGACGACCGCGTCGCGATCCGGCTCGCAGGCGCCAACGCCGCGTCACGAGCCGCCGCAGCGGCCGATGTCGCCTACACCCTGGCCGGCGGGTCCAGCGTGTACTCGTCCAACATGCTCCAGCGCTGCCGAGCGCGACGCCCACGTCCCGACCCAGCACATCCAGGCGGCGCCGAAGCTGTTCGAGACCATCGGGCGGGCCCTGCTCGGCCAGGAGGTCGACGTCTCGATGCTGTGAGCGTCGGCGGTCGCGGCGCGACCATGTGGCCATCCTCCTCGTCGACGGCAACAACGTGATCGGTGCCACCGCCGACGGGTGGTGGCGCGACCGCCCGGCCGCCGTGCGCCGCCTCCTCGACCGGTTGCGCTGCCTCGGCGTGCCGTTCGTCCTCGTGCTCGACGTCCCCCAGCCGGACCTGCCCGAGAGCGACGAGGTCGTCTACGCCACCCGGCGCGGCCGCGACGGCGCCGATGACCGCATCCGCGAGCTCGTCGCCGCCGGCGATGTCGTCGTGACGTCGGACCGGGCGCTGCGCGAGGACATCGAGGCCGCCGGCGCCAGGGTGGTTGGCGCCGGGACGTTCCTCCGCCGCCTCGACGCGGCCGGCTGCTGACCGTCCCGACGATCTGGGCGGGCTCCGTGCCATTCGGCGATCTGGGCGGGCAGCGTGACAACTGTCGTCACGCTGCCCGCCCAGATTCGGAGGCCACGGCCGGACCGAGCCCGATCAGCCCAGATCGGGTCACAACTACGATCGTCTGGCGATGGCCATCTCCAACGTCGCCGACATCCTCCGCCACCATGCCGCCGAGCGTGCCGACGAGCCGGCGCTCATCATGGGGGAGCGCACGCTGTCGTGGGCGCAGCTGCACGAGCGGGCCAGCCGCGTCGCCGCCGGCCTCGTCGCCGCCGGTGTGGGATCCCAGGACCGCATCGCCTTCCTCGACAAGAACGGCATCGAGCACTTCGAGGTCTTCTTCGGCGCCGCGCTCGCCAACGCCGTGTGCGTCGACGTCAACTGGCGTCTCGCCCCGCCGGAGGTCGAGTTCATCGTCAACGACGCGGCGTCGAAGGTGCTCGTCGTCGGGCCCGACTTCGTGACCACGCTCGACGCCATCGCCGACACCCTCACCACGGTCGGCACGATCCTCGTCATCGGCGGCCACGAGAAGTACCAGGACTATGACGAGTGGGTCGCGTCGCACCCGGCGCTCGACCCGCACATACCGAGCGGCGCCGACGACGTCGCCTTCCAGCTCTACTCGAGCGGCACGACTGGCCGCCCCAAGGGCGTGATGCTGTCGAACGACAACTTCTTCGCCCTCCTCCCGGTGGCCACCGAGATGTGGGGCTTCCGCCCCGACTCGGTGAACCTCGTGGCGATGCCGCTGTTCCACATCGGCGGCGGCGGGTGGGCGGTGGCCGGGATGTACGAGGGGGCCACAAGCGTCGTCGTGCGCGACCTCGACCCGGCGGCGCTGGTGAAGCTGATCCCGGAACGCGGCGTGACCCACGCCTTCCTCGTCCCGGCGGTGCTGCAGTTCATGCTGATGGTGCCAGGTGTCGAGCAGGCCGACTTCGGCTCCCTCGGCACGATCGTCTACGGCGCCTCCCCGATCAGCGAGGACGTGCTGGCGCGCAGCGTGGCAACGTTCGGCGCCCGCTTCTGGCAGGCCTACGGGCTCACCGAGACGACCGGCGCGATCGTCAACCTCGCCCCGGAGGACCACGACCTCGGTGGACCCAACCGCCACCGGCTGCGCTCGTGCGGCAAGGCTGGCCCCGGTGTCGAGCTGCGCATCGTCGACCCGGATACCGGTACGGACGTGCCGGTGGGCGACGTCGGCGAGATCTGGGTCCGCTCGCCGCAGGTGATGAAGGGCTACTGGAACAACGACGAGGCGACGGCCGAGGCCGTCGACGCCGACGGGTGGTTCCGCTCCGGTGACATCGGCTATCTCGACGACGACAGCTACCTCTACATCCACGACCGCGTCAAGGACATGATCGTGTCCGGCGGCGAGAACGTGTACCCGGCGGAAGTCGAGAACGCGCTGATGCGCCACCCGGGCATCGCCGACGTCGCGGTGATCGGCGTGCCGCACGAGAAGTGGGGCGAGACGGCCAAGGCCGTCATCGTCAGGGCCGAAGGCGCCGACCCCACCGAGGAGGAGATCGTCGCCTTCGCCCGTGAGCACCTCGCCCGGTTCAAGTGCCCGACGAGCGTCGACTTCATCGACGTCCTGCCCCGCAACCCGAGCGGCAAGGTGCTGAAGAAGGACCTCCGCGCGCCGTACTGGGCCGATCGCGAGCGCCAGGTCAACTGATTCGCTCGGGTTCGACTCGCAGTCAAGCTGCTCGTCTCACCTCCGAGCTCGCCGCCCGCCGCTGCGCAGCGGCGCTCACCCACCTCAAGTCTGTAACGTCGCCGGGCGTGCAGTTCGTCCCCGAAGCCGCCGACCTGCTCGCCGCGATCGGCAAGCTGCTCGACGAGAAGGTGCTCGGTGCCGTCCCCCCCGACCTCCAGCACCAGGTGCGCGTCGCCGCCCACCTGTCGACGCTGCTCGAGCGTGAGGTCCGCCTCGGTCCCGGCAACACGGCGCGCGAGGAGGAGCTGATCGCCGAGCTGCTCGGCGAGCGCGTCGCCGATCCCCAGGCCGCGCTGGCGGCACGAATCCGCGACAGCGACGACCCCGCGTTCGAGGCGGCGGCGTGGGCGGCGATCGTCGAGATCACGCGCAACGACCTCGCCGTCGCCAAGCCCGGCCACGACCGGTGGGAGGGGACCTGATGGCCGTCGACGTCGGCGCCGGGCTGGCCGCGTACCTGTCGGAGACCTGGGGTCAGGAGGTGAAGGTCGGCAACCTGTCGACGACGACGGCGGGCGCCCGTCGCCACAACGTCGTGTTCGAGGCGACCGTCGGTGACGTCACCCACCACCTCGTGGCGACGATCGTGCCGCTCGGGGAGACGATCATCAACGGCATCGACGCCGAGGCGGCGGTGCGCGACGTGGCCGAGAAGCACGGCGTCGCGGTACCCCACATCCACCTCGTGCGCACCGACGGCGACCTCGTCGGCGGACCGTTCATGGTCTCGGAGTTCGTGCCTGGCGAGACCGTGCCGCGGCGGGTGCTGCGCCTCGTCGAGGAGCGGGGGATCGGCGAGCTCGTCGCCACCCAGCTCGGCGCAACGCTGGCCCGCCTCCACGCCATCGACCCGGGCGCGGTCACCGTGCCGGTGCGCCGGCGCGAGTTCGAGGGCCCGCCGGCGGTCGCCGCGCTGGCCGGGCTGCGGGCGAGCGTCGACGAGCTGCCACAGCGGCGACCGGCGATGGAGCTCGGCATGAAGTGGCTGCAACGGCACCTCCCCGATCCGCCCGACCGCGAGACGATCGTCCACAGCGACACCCGCAACGGCAACTTGATCATCGGCGACGACGGCCTGCGGGCGGTGCTCGACTGGGAGGGGACGCTGGCGTCAGGCGATCCGATGCAGGACCTGGCGTGGCCGGCGCTGCGGATGTGGCGCTTCCGCAACGACACCAAGGAGATCGGCGGGTTCGCCGGCCGTGAGCCGTTCATCGCCGGCTACCAGGCGGCCGGCGGGCACTTCGACGCCGGCCGGTTCGAGTGGTGGAAGGTCGAGGGCACGCTGCGCTGGGCCGTTGGGCTGGCGGGCCAGACGATGGGGTTCCTCGAAGGCCGGGTCCCCAGCATCGTGATGGCGGCCAGCGGGCGCCGGGTGCCGGAGCTGGAGTGGGACCTGCTGATGCTGATCCGGCCGTAGCCGTTGGCGGTCGTCCGGTACATCACCCATCCCGACGTCGTGATCGACCCGGTGACGCCGGTGCCACAGTGGCGGCTCAGCGAGCTCGGGCGGCAGCGGCGACGCATCGTCACCGCGCTGGAGGATCTGCTCGACGCCGCCGCGGCCGGGCCGGACATCGCCGTCGTCGGCCACGGCGGCGTCGGCACGCTGTGGTACTGCCACCTCGCCGGCGTGCCGATCGAGCGGCGCTGGGACCAACCCGGTCAGGGCCACTACCTCACGGTCGACGGGGCGAGCCGGCGGCGCCAGCGGGGCTGGCGCCCGATCGAGCAGGAGCGGTGGCAACGGCGGTGAGCCACAGCCACGAGACGATCCGCTTCACGGCGGAGTTCTGGGACGCCCGCTACGGCGCCGCCGAGCGGATCTGGAGCGGCCAGCCCAATCAGCAGCTCGTTGCCGAGGTCGCTGACCTGGCACCCGGCGACGCCCTCGACGTCGGGTGCGGGGAGGGTGCCGACGCCGTGTGGCTCGCCGAGCGCGGCTGGCGGGTCACAGCGATCGACATCTCCGCCGTCGCCCTCGCGCGGGCCGCCGCCCACGGCGCCGAGCGGGGTGTCGCCGACCGCATCACGTGGGAGGTCGCCGGCGTGTTGACGTGGACACCGCCGGCGGCCGCCTTCGATCTCGTCTCGTCCCAGTACATGCACCTGCCGCAACCGCACCTCGAGTCACTGCACCGGCGACTGGCGGCCGCCGTCCGGCCCGGCGGGACGCTGCTCGTGGTCCTCCACCACCCCGACGACATGCACGCTCACGGCGGTCCCGAGCTCGTGATGACGGCCGAGCAGATCGCTGCGACGCTGGACCCGGCAGTGTGGCCGACGATCGTCGCCAGCTCTCCGGAGCGCCTGGTGACCAGCAGCGACGGCTCGACGGTCATCCGGCGCGACGCCGTGCTGCGAGCCGTCCGCCACCTCAGCCATCCGAGCGTTTGACGCCATCGGAGTGCCACGGCTTGATCTTCCCGGGACGAAACACTCCGACGGGACGAAACACTCGGACGGACATCTGTTGTCTAGCGAATTCGCTAGACATCCGCAGAATTCGGCATCGACACGCGTAGCGTCGGCGGCCGTGAATCCGGTGACCAACCCGTACGCGCCCGGCGCCGGCACGCCGCCACCGCTGCTCGCCGGGCGCGACACGACGATCGAGACGTGGGACGTCGTAATCGGGCGGGCTGCCGCGGGCAACCCGTTCCAGCCGATCGTGCTCTCCGGCCTGCGTGGCGTCGGCAAGACCGTCCTCCTCCTCGCCTTCCGCGAGCACGCCAAGGAGGCAGGGTGGCCGGTCGAGCTGTTCGAGGCCCGGCCGGGCGGCGACCTACGGGCCGAGGTCGCCGAGGCGCTGCCGCCGATGATCCGCACCGTCAGCGCCCGCTGGCGGAACAAGGAGCGGGCGCAGAAGATCGGACGGATCGCCGCCAGCTTCGCCCGCGCTGTCCAGGCCCGCCTGCTCGCCGGCGGTTTCCGCATCGAGCTCGAGCCGGAGCCCGGCTACGCCGACACCGGCGACCTGGAGACCGACCTCACCGAGCTGCTCGTCGCCCTCGGCGAGGGGGCGCGGGAGGAGGGGCTCGGGGCGGCCCTGCTCATCGACGAGCTGCACGAAGTGCCCCCGGACCAGCTGAGCGCGCTGGTCGGGGCCGCCCACCGGATCAACCAGGAGCGCCTGCCCGTCGTCGTCGGGGGCGCCGGTCTGCCGCCGGTCGGGCGGGTGCTCTCGGAGGCCCGCTCGTACGCCGAGCGGCTGTTCAGCATCCGTCCCGTCGGCGCGCTCTCCCCGGAAGACACCCGGGAGGCGTTCGAGGAGCCGGCCGCCGAGCTCGGCATCGGCTTCGATGCGACCGCCCTCGACGCCCTCGTCGAGGTCTCCGGGGGCTACCCGTTCTTCATCCAGAGCTACGGCAAGCACGTGTGGGACGTGGCCGACGACTCGCCGATCACGCTCGACGACGTCGAGCTGGCCCGACCGCGAGCGAACCGGGAGCTGGTCGACTCATTCTTCCGGCCGCGCTACGACCGGGCGACACCGGCCGAGCGTCGGTACATGCACGCGATGGCCGACATCGGGGACAGCCCGGTGTCGTCGACCGAGGTCGCCGCTCGCCTCGGCCACGACCAGCCAGGTCGGGTGTCGCCGCAGCGTGACGGCCTGCTGACCAAGGGCCTGATCTATGCCCCGGACCGTGGCCAGCTGGCGTTCACCGTGCCGCACATGGAGACCTACCTGCGCGGCCTCCCGGAACGCCCGTGACGCCACGGACGTTCCGCATCGGGCTCGCCGTGATCACGGTGGTCGGGGCGGCGTGGCGGCTCGGCTACCTCGTCGTCGCCAAGTTCGGTCACCCGCTGCTGCTCAACGACTCGCTGTACTTCAGCATCCAGGCCGGCCGCAACACCGAGGGTGACTGGTTCCGCGAGGCGCTGACCCCGCTGCCCGGTGCGGAGCACGGCCCGCTGACGTCGCTGTACCTGACGCCGTGGAGCGTGGGCGACCACGTCGACGGGCAGCGGCTGGCGATGACGGTGCTGGGCGTCGCCACCGTCGCCGTGATCGGCCTCGCCGGGCGTCGCTTGGCCGGCCCGCGCGTGGGCCTCGTCGCCGCCGGCAGCGCCGCCGTCTACCCGAACCTGTGGGTCAACGACTCGCTGGTGATGTCCGAGTCGCTGGCCGCTCTGCTCGTGGCGCTGACCCTGCTCGTCGCGCTGACTCTCGACCGGCGCCCCGCCCTCTGGCGAGCCGCTGTGCTCGGCCTGCTCGTCGGGCTCGCCGCCCTGACCCGCAGCGAGCTGGCGCTGCTGGCGATCGGCTTCGCCGGCCCGGCGTGGTGGCGGGGCGCGGGCACGCCGCGCCGGGGATGGCTGCCGGTGGTCGTGCTCGGTGCCGCTGCCGTCACCGTCGCGCCGTGGGTGATCTACAACCTCACCCAGTTCGACCGGCCGGTGTTGCTGTCGACCAACGACGGCACGACGCTGCTCGGCGCCAACTGCGACCAGGCGTACTACGTGGACGTCGGCAGCTGGGACATCCGCTGCCTCGGTGCCGTCCCGACCAGTGACGATGTCGACGGCTCGGTGCGGGCGGCGCGGCGGCGCGACGTCGCGCTCCACTACGTCCGGGACCACCTGTCACGAGTGCCCGTCATCGTCGCCGCCCGGGTCGGGCGCACGCTCGACCTCTACGGGCTCGGCTCGCTCGTCACCCTCGACCGCGGGGAGGAGAAGGCGGCGTGGATCGTATGGTCCGGGATCGTGTGCTGGTGGGCGCTGGCGGTCGCCGCGGTGTTCGGGTGGCGCCGGCTCGGCCGTGACGAGGGGACCCGGCGGGCCCGCTGGTGGCTGGTGGTGCCGCTGGCGACGGTGCTCGTGGCCACGGTCTTCTTCTACGGCGCCCACCGGATCCGGGCGCCGGCCGAGCCGGCCGTGGTGCTGCTCGCCGCCGTCGCCCTCGCCGAGGTGGAGCAGCGGTTCGTCGCCCGGCGCGTGGCACACTCGCCGGCGTGAGCGTGCGCCGACCCGTCATCTGGGCGGGGATCGTCCCGGAAGCCGGGACGAATCCCGCCCAGAAGCCCGGCTGGAACGATTCCCGCCCAGATCGGGGTGCGGTCTCGGACCTCGCCCTCCACGCCAAGCTCGCCGACCTCCGCACGACGTTGCGCTCGCTCGAGCGGGTGGTCGTGGCGTTCAGCGGCGGGGCCGACTCGGCGTTCCTCGCCGCGGTGGCCCGCGACACGCTCGGGCGCGCCGCTGTGCACGCGGTCACCGCGGTCTCGCCGTCGTTGGCGGGGCTCGAGCACGACGACTGCCGGGACCTGGCGGCCGAATGGGACCTGCGCTGGACGCCGGTGCCGACTGCCGAGCTCGCGCGTGCCGCCTACCGGGTCAACGACACCGATCGCTGCTACCACTGCAAGGCGGAGCTGATGGACGTCGTGGCGCCGGTCGCCGCGGCGGATCGAGCCACGGTGGTGCTGGGCGTCAACGTCGACGATCTCGGCGACCACCGTCCCGGCCAGCGGGCGGCCACCGAGGGCGGGGCGCGGTTCCCGCTCGTCGGCGCCGGGTTCACCAAGGCCGACGTCCGCGACGCGTCGCGCCGGCTGGGGCTGCGGACCTGGGACAAGCCGGCGGCGGCGTGCCTCGCCAGCCGGGTGCCGTACGGGACGGAGGTGACCGTGGCCGTGCTGTCTCGCGTCGAGCGGGCCGAGGCCGCGCTGCGTGCCCTCGGCTTCACTCAGGTCAGGGTCCGCCACTACGGCGACACCGCCCGCATCGAGGTCGCGCTGGCGGAGCTCGCCCGTGCCGTCGAGGAGCGAGATGCCGTCGTCGCCGGCGTGCGGGCGGCCGGCTACCGGTACGTGACGCTCGACCTCGAGGGCTTCCGCAGCGGCAACCTCAACCGTTGACGGTCGGGCTCGGCTCGCAGCCAAGCTGCTCCCCTCGCCTCCGAGCTCGCCGCCGCCGCCGCTGCGCAGCGGCGCTCGCCCCCCTTGCGGTTACTGTCGCCGTCATGAAGCTGGCGATGATGATCAACTACTCCGGCGACTTCCACGCCGACGTCACGCGGATCCAGGAGCTGGAGAAGGCCGGGCTCGACGTCGTGTGGGTGCCAGAGGCGTACTCATACGACGCCATCAGCCAAGTCGGCTTCCTCGCCGCCAAGACTGAGCGCGTCGAGATCGGCACCGGGATCATCAACGTCTTCTCGCGCACGGCGACGGCGGTCGGCCAGACCGCGGCGGGGTGCGACTTCGTCAGCGACGGCCGCTTCATCCTCGGCCTCGGCGCCTCCGGCCCGCAGGTGATCGAGGGCTTCCACGGCGTGCCGTACGAGCACCCGATGCCGCGGATCCGCGAGTACATCGAGGTGTGCCGGATGGTGTGGAAGCGGGAGCCGGTGGTGTACGACGGGCTCACCGTGCACGTGCCGCTGCCGGCCGGCCAGGGCACCGGGCTCGGCAAGCCGCTCAAGCTGATCAACCACCCCAAGCGGGCCGACATCCCGGTGTTCTGGGCCAGCCTGATGGGCAAGAGCGTGGCCGAGACGGCGCGGGTGGCTGACGGCTGGTTGCCGGTCTTCTTCGACCCGGAGAAGTTCCGGCAGGTGTGGGGCGACGACCTGGGGCGGGGGATGAAGGAGCGCGACCCGTCGCTCGGGCCGCTGCAGATCTCCGCCGGCGGGATGGTGGCGATCGGCGACGAGTACGCCGGCGACGGGGCCGACCGCGTCCTCGACATGGCCCGCCCCACGACCGCCCTCTACGTCGGCGGGATGGGCGCGCGGGACAAGAACTTCTACAACTCGATCGCCAAGAAGTACGGCTACGTCGACGAGGCCACCGAGATCCAGGACCTATACCTCTCCGGCCGCAAGGAGGAGGCCGCGGCCAAGGTGCCCCGTGAGCTGCTGGCCAACACCAACCTCGTCGGCCCAGAGTCCCACGTCGCCGAGCGCATCGCCGCCTACAAGCAGGCCGGAGTCACCCAACTGTCGATCAACCCCGTGGGGCCCGACCCGGTGAAGACGGTCGAGACCCTGCGCGGGTTGCTCGCCTAGTTTCAATACCGTTCGATGAGGGTGGTCTGACGGACGCGTGGCGTGCCGGTTGGGTTGGGGCCGGCGCCGAAGAGCGCCTTGTTGGGCGATGGAGCGGCGAGAGGATGAATCCACGTCGCCAGGCCGTTGGAGCCGCAGCGGTGACGCTGCGGCTCCAACGAATGAGGTCAGGTATGCCCGATCGTCAGGCCGCGGTGCGTGTAGTCGCCTGTGTGGCGGAAGTACTCGTAGACGGAGACGACGTACATCGCCACCATCACGCCGACGAAGGCGCCGAGGAACACGCTCGATGCCGTGCCGGTTTCGAGGACCGCCGCAACGATGCCGAGCGCGGCACCGACGACGGCACCCCCGATGCCGAACCACCTGGTGCCGAAGGCGCGGGCGCCGAGGACGAACCAAGCCACAGCGCCGAGCACCAGGCCGGTGAAGGCCATCCCGCGCGCATCCTCGATGAAGGGCATGTCGCCCCGGATGGCGTAGCCAAGATACGGGATCACCGTCGCGGTCACGAGCGCGCCTGCAAGGATTTCTCGAGTCGATCTCTCCATTCAGACCTCCTTTGAGTCGCTGATGGAGCGGGCCCCTCGAGAGGGGCCTTCCGCTGTCAGAATGCGCTCTGCCCATGTCGCCGAACAGGGTCCAACGTCCCGCCTTGGCCCAGTCGAATTCGAGGCTGCTGTTACACCCAATCGTTCGCGACGCACGGCGTATGTCTGACCGAGCTGCACTCGCGACCAATGATCGTCACCCGCCGACGAAAGGCTGCGAACCGAGCAACGCCGGTTGGGCGGATTCCACCAGGTCACCGCCTGCAACAAGCGCCATACCCACGGCACGGTCGTGCCGCGTCGGCCGCTGACACCAGCTAGATCATTCCCCGGAGCCACCACATGGACAGGACCCAGGCGCCGGCGATCAAGATCAGGGCCAGCGCCGCCCACTGCCATGTCAGCTCGTTGGTCCTCTCGACCTCCTGGCCGAGCGTCACCCCGAGCGCCTTTTGGATCTTCTGGTAGGCGTCGTTGAGCTCGGCGTCCGTGGCCGCCGTGTACGCCGCGCCGCCGGTGATTTCGGCGGCGTCTGCCAGCGGGGCCGGCTTCACCGGCACCGGGATCTGCTCGCCCGTGTTGGGATCGGTGATCGAGCCGTTGTCGGTGCCGAAGGCGATCGTGAACACCGGGACCTTGGCCGCCCTGGCGTCGTCGGCGCCGGCCTGGGTCGGCACGCCCACGGTGGTCTCGCCGTCGGACAGCAGCACGATCACGCCCGGCGCCTTGCCGTTCGACGCGGCGTCACCGGCCAGCCGCACGAGCAGTCGGGTGCCGGTGGAGAGGGCGTCGCCGATCGCCGTCGACTCCGCGAGCTGCAGGCCGTCGATGCCGTCGTCGAGCTGCTGACGGTTGAGCGTCGGGGCGACGTCGAGGTTCACCGCACCGCTGAACGAGATCAACCCGACCTCGACATCTGGGGCGACCTGACTGACGAAGTCGCGCGCCGCCGCCTTCGCCGCCTCGAGGCGCGACGGCTGGACGTCCGTGGCCTCCATCGACAGCGAGACGTCGAACATCAGGATGATCCGGCCCTCCGCCCGGGTGTGCTCGGTGGTGGTCGTCACCGGCCGGGCGATCGCCACCACGCCGGCGATCAAGCCGAGCAGCATGCCACCGGCCACGACATGGCGGCGCCAGCCGGGGCGGGACGGGGCGACCTTGTCGAGCAGGTCGACTTGGGTGAAGCGGACGGCGGCCTTGCGCCGCCACACCTGCACGCCGACGTAGGCGGCGGCGAGCGCGGCGACGGCGAGCAGCCACCAGAGACGCTGGGGGGCGAGGAAGTGGGTGGCGATCATGAGCGGTTCGGCCGGTCTACGGGCGGCGGAGGACCTGGGCGTTGACGGCTTGGCTGCGGCGGCGGCTGACGTGGCTGACGATGGCGGCGAGCCAGTCACCGTCCGTCGCCAGCTCGATGAGCTCGGCGCCGGCCCGGCGCACGGCGGAGCGGCGCCGCTCGACCTCCTCGGCGGCCGCTTCGGCGTAACGACGCTGCACCGCGGCCGTCACGCGGACCTCGCGATGGCGGCCGGTGGAGGGATCGACGAGGTCGACCAGCCCGATCGGCGGGACGTCGAGCTCGCGTGGGTCGTGGACCGAGATGGCGAGGAGGTCGTGGCGCATCCCGAGGCGGGCCAGCGGGTCCACCCACGCGTCGCCGGCGAAGTCGGAGATCACGCACACGAAGCCGCGGCGCTTGCCGACGACCGCGACGCGGTCGATCGCGCCGCTGAGGTCGGACCGCCCGAGCCCCTCCGACGGTGGCGGCGTGGCGGCGTTGGCGAGCACGGCGCGCACCTGGTCGCGCCCGAAGCGCGGCGGCACCACCTTGAGGTGGGGCCCGGCGACGAGCACGGCGCCGAGACGGTTCTGGTTGCGGGCGGTCAGGAACCCGACCGCCGCGGCGGCGACGAGCGCGGCCTGCGACTTGTCGGCGACGGTGGTGCCGAAGCGCATCGCCGCCGACACGTCGACGATCAGCCACCCCTCGAGGTCGCGGTCGGCGATCTGGTCGCGGACGTGGGTCTCCTGCGTGCGGGCGGTGACATTCCAGTCGATGCGGCGGACGTCGTCGCCGGGCTGGTAGAGCCGGGCCTCGCCGGGCTCGCTGCCGTGGCCCGGCGTGATGCCTTGGTGGTTGCCGTGCAGCGCCCCGTCGAGGCGACGGGTGATCGTCAGCTCGAGCGTGCGCAGGAGCTCGGCGACCTGCTCGGTCGGCGGGCCGGCGGGCCACTCGACCGGCGTGTGGAGGGCGTGCACGGTGCCCATCTGCTCAGCCCGATCAGCCCAGCGCCTGGTTCGGCTTCGGCGACACCCACGTCGCTGGCACCGTCTCCAGGATCCGGTTGACGAGCATGTCGGGCGTGATGTCGCGGGCCAGGGCGTCGTAGGTGAGCAGCAGACGGTGGCGGAGCACTTCGGGGGCGACGTCGAAGACGTCCTGCGGCGTGGCATAGGTGCGGCCGCGGATCAGCGCCATCGAGCGAGCGCCCTTGACGAGGTTGAGGCTGGCCCGCGGGCTGGAGCCGAGCCCGATCGACGGGCGCAGCTCGCCGAGCCCGAACGTGTCGGGGTTGCGCGTCGCCTGGACGAGGTCGACGGCGTACTGGGCGACGCTGCGGTCGACGAAGACGGCGTCGGACTTGTCCTGCAGCGCCTTCAGGCCGTCGAGGTCGATCACCTGGTCGGCCACCGGCGGGTTCACCGCCATCCGATCGATGATCACCAGCTCCTCGGACGCCGAGGGGTGGTCGAGGACGATCTTCATCATGAACCGGTCGCGCTGGGCGTCGGGCAGCTGGTAGACGCCCTCGCTCTCGATCGGGTTCTGGGTGGCGACGACGAAGAACGGGGTCGGCACCGGGTGGGTGAGCCCAGCGATCGTCACCTGCTGCTCCTGCATCACCTCGAGCAGCGCCGACTGCACCTTCGCCGGGGCCCGGTTGATCTCGTCGGTGAGCAGGAAGTTGACGAACACCGGGCCCAGCTCGACGTCGAACGTCTCGCTGCTGCCGCGGTAGATGCGGGTGCCGACGATGTCCGACGGCAGCAGATCGGGCGTGAACTGGATGCGGGCGAACGTGCCGCCGACGACATCGGCGAGCGTCTCGGCGGCCAGGGTCTTGGCCAGGCCGGGCACCGACTCGAGCAGGCAGTGGCCGCGGGCCAAGAGGCCGACGAGCATCCGCTCCAGCAGTCTGGTCTGGCCGACGATCACCTTGCGCAGCTCGAAGAAGATGCGCTCGACCGCCTCGGCGGTCCTTGCGTCGTCCATCGGCGTCGGCGGAGCCGATCGGTGCAGGGGTGTCGGTGCGGTGGGGTCGTGGTCAGGTGTCATCGTCGTCAGGCCTCCCGAGGTGCCCCGACGCTACCCACGGCCTCGTAAGTTCCCGGTGAGGACCAGGTAGAGGGGCGGTCGGAACCGTTCACGCTCGGGCTCGTCTCGCAGCCAAGCTGCTCGAATCACCTCCGAGCTCGCCGCCGCCGCTTCGCAGCGGCGCTCACCCAGTGAGCAGGAGTCGCGCTGCATCGCCTAGCGTCGGGCCTCACGACACCGGGGGGTTCGTCATGCAGCAGTTGACAGGGCTCGACGCCACGTTCTTGTACATGGAGTCGGCAACGAACTACGGCCACGTCGGTGGCCTCCAGATCTTCGCCAACGCCGAGACACCGCACTTCCGGACGCCGGAGGAGGAGACGGCGCACACCGAGTACCTCTACAGCATCGCCTCGTATACGCGACGCCGCATCGTCGAGGTGCCGTTCGGGCTTGACCACCCCTACTGGGTCGAGGACCCCAACTTCGATCGCGAGTACCACGAGCGCACGCTCGCCGTCCCGGCGCCGGGCACCGACCACCAGCTCGAGCAGGTCGTGTCACGGATCGCTTCCCGCCCACTGGACCGCTCGCGGCCACTGTGGGAGGTGTACCTCATCGAGGGCGTGGACAAGGGGCGCAAGTTCGCCATCTACTCCAAGACCCATCACGCCGCGGTCGACGGCGCGACGGGCACGCAGATGGCCCTGGCGATGATGCAGACGACGCCGGAGCCGATCAACTATCCCGCGCCGGCGAAGCGGTGGACGCCGGAGCGGATCCCGTCTCAGGCCGAGATGTTCGCGCGCGGGATGGTTGCCGCCGCGCAGCGGCCGATGAAGATGGTCCGTGTCCAGCGGCGCATGCTCAGCGAGACGATCAACGGGCTGCGCCCTGGCCCGGGTGGCCCACCGATCCGCGAGCGGATGCCGGCCATGCTCAACCAGCTGCGGACACAGGCGCCGCGGACGATCTTCAACCAGAAGATCAGCCAGCACCGCCGCTTCGCCTTCGGCTCGACCTCGCTCGCCGACGCGATCACGC
Organism: uncultured Acidimicrobiia bacterium; assembly: GCA_963841465.1. Classification (GTDB taxonomy): domain Bacteria; phylum Actinomycetota; class Acidimicrobiia; order Acidimicrobiales; family Ilumatobacteraceae; genus JALZMG01. The sequence goes on from CAWJCQ010000005.1 coordinate 694,175, forward strand.
TGAAGAAGAAGTACGGATGCACCGTCAACGACGTCGTCCTCGCCTACTGCGCGGGGATGTTGCGGACGTGGCTGGGTGATCGGGGTGAGCTGCCAACGCAGCCGCTGATCGCGATGGTGCCGGTGTCGGTGCGCACGGAGGAGACGCTCAAGTCCGGTGGGAACCAGGTGTCGGGCATGGCCGCGGTGTTGCACACCGACGAGCCCGACCCCGTCCGGCGTCTGCAGAAGATCCACGACTCGATGTCCGACCAGAAGCTCGTCCAGGCGGCGCTGCCCGTCCAGGCCCAGCTGGAGATGCTCACGCAACTGCCGGCGGCGGCGATGGCGCAGGCGATGCGGTTGGCGTTTGCCACCAGGCTCACCGAACGGATGATGCCGTTCAACGTGACGATCTCGAACGTCCCCGGCCCGCAGATGCCGCTGTACATGGACGGCGCGCTGCAGCTGGCGAGCTACCCGTACTCGACGATCACCGACGGCATGGCCCTCAACATCACCGTCGCCTCCTACAACGGCAGCCTCGACTGGGGCATCGTCGTGGACCGCGACATCGTCGAGGACCCGTGGTCGATGATCGACGGCATCCGCGCCGCCGAGGAGGAGCTGCTCGAGCGGTCGGCGAAGCGCAAAGCCTCGGCGTGACCAGCTCGCGCCGAGTGCGCGAGCTGGTCGTCGAGGCGGCGGACGCGGCGGCGACGCTCATCGCCAGCGATGAGGTCGCCGGCCGCTGGAACGAGCCCAGCGCGCTGGCCGGCATGACGGTCGGCGCGCTGAGCGCCCACCTCGTGCGCGCCACCGGCGCCACGCTCGCCTACCTCGACCGCACCGACCCGTCCGCCCGACCCGACGGCGAGCTGCTGACGCCGGTGACCTACTTCCACGCGGCGATCGACTCGCCGATCCACGAGCGGATCAGGGAGGTGTCGGCGACCGAGTCGCTCGCCGGCCCGGGCGAGGTCGCGGCTCGGTGCGCCGAGGTCGTCAGCTCGATGCGGACGCGGTTCGCCGAGGAGCCAGCCGACCGCCTCGTGGCCGCCCTCGGAGGGCGGATGCTGACGCTCGACGACTTCTGCCGGACCCGGCTGATCGAGGTGCTCCTGCACCTCGACGACCTCGCCGCCAGCGTCGGCGTGGCCTGCCCGGACACCGACCCCGAGGGCCGCACGATCGTCATCGACATCCTGATCGGCATCGCCCGGATGGTCCACGGCGACTGGGAGGTGCTCCACGCCCTCGCCCGCCAGGAGCGCCGCACGGCGGTGGTGCTCCCGGTCTTCTGACGCTCGGGCTCGGATCGCAGCCAAGCTGCTCACCTCGCCTCCGAGCTCGCCGCCGCCGCTTCGCAGCGTCGCTCGCCCCCTTCAGTCGGCGACCTCGACGACGAGCTCGATCTCGACGGCGATGTCGAACGGCAGCTCGGCCATGCCGACCGCCGAGCGGGCGCCCCGCCCCGCCTCGCCGAACACCTCGACCAGCAGCTTCGAGCATCCATCGACGACCTGGGGGGTGCGGTTGAAGCCGGGCGCGCAGTTGACCATGCCGAACGTCTTGACGACCCGGCGGACTCGGTCGAGCGAGCCGAGCTCGCGCCGGATCACCGCGAGCAGCTGCAGTCCGGTCAGGCGGGCGGCCTCGACGGCGACGTCGAGGTCGACGGTGTGTCGCCGACCTTGCCAGTGACGAAGCTGCCGTCGGCGCGGGCGGGACCTGCGCCCGACAGGAACAGCAGCGGTCCGGTGCGCACGGCGGAGACGTAAGAACCCACCGGGGCGAACGGCTCGGGTAGCTCGATGCCGAGCTCGGACAAGCGCTTGGCCACGACCATCTCCGAACTGTATGTGGAGCCCCGTCTGGAGCCGTCGGCGTATCGTGAGGACATGACGGAGGGCGGCAGGCGCGATCCCGACGAGCAGGCCCGCCTCGACGCGATCGCCGAGGCCGAGCGCGCCCGCGTCCATGCCGCCAACGTGGCTGCCCGCAACCGCGCCATGATCGAGGAGGGCCGGCGCAAGGCCGGCGTGGCCGGGGCGATGATGGCCGGGGCGATGATCGCGATACGCGACATCTACGAGGGGCCGCCGAAGGACGAGGGCTCGGTGGTCGTCGACTCGCCCAGCGAGCCCGTCGACCTCGACGAGGACGGTGTCACGCTCGATCGTCAGGAGGTCGGTGGGGTCCACGACATCAACGTGCCGGCCCAGCCGCGGCGGGCGCCGATCGTGCGTGGCCGCCGCACCAGCCGCCGCCGCTGACGCAGCCGTCGAGGTGGCCGACCACGGCGACAGCCCCGGACCGGCAGCGAGGCCCTGTCCGCCGTTCACCCGCGTAGCGTTGCACCTGGAGCGTCGACCGCCGCAGGGCCGTGTTCGAGTCCCGCAGGTGGTGATCCGGTGGCGGCCGCGTCGCAGCCCTTGCCCGCGAACGGATCGACACGATGATCGCCGAACGAGCCGAACGCCCGCCGCCGCCGGCTGCCTGAACCAGTGCCTCGACGACCGCCCAGCTCCGACGCGGTCCGGGGTGTCCGCGTGGGATAACACTGACCCATGACACGCGTGCTGGTCGCCGTCGACGAAACCGAGAGCTCGGTCAAGGCCGCCGAGGTCGCCCACCGCCTGTTCGGTGACGACGCCGAGTACCTCGCGGTCAGCGTCACCAACGTCGTCGACATGGCGGCGATCCCGTGGTACGGCGCCGGCTGGGGCGCGCCGTACGCCGCGCCGTACGGCGCGGTCTGGGCCTACCGCACCGACCTCACCGTCGATGCTGAAAGCGCCGCCGACGGCGAGCAGGTCGCCGAGACCCAGGCCCGCGAGGTGGCCGACCAGTCGGGGCTCAGCGACGCCCAGGCGCTCGGCGAGGAAGGCGATCCGGCCGATGCCGTGCTGCGTGCCGCCGACGACCATCACGTCGACGTGATCGTCGTGGGCACCCACCACCGCGGCTGGTTCGATCGCCTGCTCCACCCATCGGTGTCCAAGGAGATCGTGCGGTCATCGACCGTGCCGGTCCTCGTCGTCCGCTGACCCGGGCTCGTCTCGCAGCCAAGCTGCTCGACTCACCTCCGAGCTCGCCGCCGCCCCTGCGCAGCGGCGCTCACCCACCTTGCCAATCCGCTCCTAATTGAGCGGGGTCAGCGAGTCGAGCGCGATCTCGTAGTGCTCGGTGTAGTGGACGTCGCCGACCGCGGAGGACTCGGTGGTCGCGATGTCCGAGACCCGACGGACGACGAGGTCGGTGCCGGCGAGGTACCACGTCTCGGTGCGCTGGCTGTCGCGGGCGTCGCCGTCGTCCACCGTCACGACGACGTGCTCGACGGTCACCGCTGACCCGCCGACCGTCGCCTGCTCGGCGCCGACGACCGTGCCGGTGAAGACGTCGATCTGCTCGCCGGCCGTGCACTGCACCTGCCATGTCGTGCCCGGCGCGGCGCCGAGCGGTCGCGGCTGGCCGCCGTCGCAGGTGTCCGTCTCGGTGTCGCCCCCCCCCCGAAGAAGCGGTGGAACTGGACGAACGAGGTCATCACCACACCTCCCGGCACCGTGCACGCCGTGGTCTCGTCCCATCGCTCCTCGGCCGCCGTCCAGCGCTGCGTCGTGCAGACGCCGCTCGTTGTGACCGTCATCGTCGTCGTCCCTGGATAGCCGTGGCTGGCCCCGCCGAGGGCGTCGACGCTGTCCCCGCCGCTGGTCGTGTAGCGGTACACCCCAGGTGCCGGCTGGACCGGCGGCGCCGGGGAAGCCGTCGTCTTCGGTGCGCTGGTCGTCCCCGGCGCCGCCGTTGTGGCCGGCGCGGCGGACGTCGTCGTCGACTGGCGGAACTGCTCGAGGGCCTCGTCGGGGCTCACCGCGGTGGTGGTGTGGTCGGTGCGGGCGTGCAGGTACCACCACACCCCCCCGACCGCCGCGATCACCACCACCAGTGCGACCAGCGCCCACCGGCGTCCGGACCACCCCGACCACAGAGCCACGAGCCCCAGTCTGGCGGTCGGGCGCAGCCGTCGGCAGGATCAGTTCAGCAGCCGGGTCCGGAAGAGGTCGAGGACCTGATCGAGGGCGGCCCGCGTCGGCTGGCCGGGCTCGTCGATGAGGTGCTCGGTGAGCACCGAGTGTGGTTTCATCGGTGCATCCGGATTGGCCGACTCGTCGTCGAGCTCGACGGCGACGAAGGCATCCCCGAGCTGCTCGCGGAGGAAGGCGAAGCGCTCCGGCGGCACGAAGCGGTCACCCTTGAACCGCAGGCCGAGCACCGTCAGGCCCTCCGCGGCGCAGCGGGCCTTGACGAGCTCGAGGTCGTCCGGCGAACAGTCGATCGCAGATCGCTGGACCGGGCGGGCGGCGAACGGCAGCGAGGGCTGGGACAGGACCGGCGCGAGGAGACTGGGATGGGTCGCCATCGCCAGGGCGAACCCCCCGGTGAAGCACATCCCGACTGCCCCGACGCCGGGGCCGCCGCAGCGCTCGTGCTCGCGTGCGGCGAGCGCCCGCAGCCACTCGATCACCGGTGACGTGCGGTTGGTGGCCCACGTCGTGAACTCCCGGCTCACGCACAGCGGGAGCATCGTTGCCAGGCCATAGCTCGTCATCCGCAGCCGTCCGCCGGCGAGCGGGTCCTTGCCCGGCGTCCCGAACAGGTGGGGCATCACCGCGGTGCACCCGATATCGGCCACCCAGCGGGCGAAACGGGCCACGTTGGGGGTGATCCCGGGCATCTCGGACATGATGATCACCGCCGGTCCGCCGCCCTTGCGGAAGACGGTGCGCTGCCTGCCGTCGTGGTCGAAGGCGTCCCACTCGAAGTCGGCGAGGTCGTCGTCGGCCATCGCGCCAATCGTGGCAGGTGAACATCGGGACAACCGGGTTCCGGATCATCGTCCGGCCCGCCAGACTGGCACGATGGTGGTCGCCGAGGGAGTCTGGGTTGCCTGCGCCCTCGCCGTCGTCGGACGATGACTGTGGTGCACCAATGAGCGATCCGACGCCACACGGAGAGATCCGTCCGAACATCCCCCGGGCCGTCCCGATCGTGGCTGCTGTGGCGCTGCTCGGGTTGGTCGGAGTGGTCGGCGCGATCGGCGTGGCGACGAGGGACGACGCGTCAGCCGACGCCCCGTCGCAGGCCACTTCGAGCGCCGCTGCGGGCGCTTCGGCCACGGCGGCGACGACCACCACGACCCTCCCGCCGACGACCACGACGGCGCCGAAGACGACGATCGCAGCCCCGCTGAAACGGGGGAAGGCCGGGCCCGAGGTGCAGGCGCTGCAGCAGCGCCTGGCCGACCTGAAGTTCCAGCCCGGCCCGATCGACGGCCAGTTCGGCTCGCTCACGCAGATGGCGGTGTGGGCCTACCAGGCGCTGGTGATGAACGTCCCCTTCGACCAGACCGACGGGATCGTGACGCCGGAGATGTGGCTGGCGCTGCAGGACCCCCAGGCGGTGCACGCCCGCCGCCCGCAGGCCGGCAAGCACACCGAGGTCTACCTGCCCAAGCAGGCCCTTGTCGTGTTCGACGGCGACACGCCGCTGTTCATCAGCCACATGTCGAGCGGCGAGCTGGCCGATCCGCCGGGCAACGACTTCAACAAGGGCAAGGACTGGTGCGCCGAGGTGACGATCGACCCTGGGGAGCAGGGCAACGAGAAGGGCACCGAGCCACTGAAGACCGGCGTGTGCGGCAACGCATGGACGCCCGCCGGGGTCTACACCTTCAATCGCAAGTTCGAGGGCAAGCGGGAGAGCCGCCTCGGCGGGATGCAGAACCCCGTCTACTTCAACTACGGCATCGCCATCCACGGCGCCTACCAGGTGCCGTTGCACCCGGCATCGCACGGGTGCATCCGCATCCCCAACCTGATCTCGCCGACCTTCTTCAACCTCGTCGACAAGGGTGAGCAGGTGTTCGTGTTCGACGACGTCAAGGAGCCCGAGGAGTACGGGTCGCCGCCGGGGTTCTTCGACCGCCCTGACCCCAACTACACGACCACCACCACGACCACGGTGCCACCAACGACCGTCGCGCCGACGACGCCGAAGCCGGCGCCGACCCCGCCGCCGGTCGAGACACCTGCGGCGACGACGACGACGACCACGACGCTGCCGGCGGCGCCCCCCTCCGGGTAGTGCTCGATGGCGACCGAGCCGGACCTCGACCGCTTCAGCGGGTTCGCCGACCTCTACGACGCGAACCGCCCCTCGCCGCCAGACCGGCTCGGGCAGTTGCTGGCCCGCTACGCCGGCACGGCGGGGTCACGGGCACCTGTGGTGGTCGACCTGGGGAGCGGGACGGGGCTCTCCTCGCGCTGGGCGGCGACGTGGGCGCAGCGGGTGATCGGGGTCGAGCCCAACGACGACATGCGAGCCGTCGCCGAGGCCCGTCCCGCACCCGGCGTGACGCACGTGAGCGGGACGAGCGACGCCACCGGGCTCACCGCCGACACCGCCGACGTCGTCCTCGCGGTGCAGGCGATGCACTGGATGGAACCGGCGTCAACGCACGCCGAGGTCGCGCGCATCCTGCGGCCGCGGGGCGTCTTCGCCATCGTCGACGCCGACTGGCCGCCAGCCTCCGGGATCGTCGGAGCCGAGCTGGCGTGGGTCACCGTCCACCGCCGCATCCGTGTCCTCGAGGCCCGCCTCGCCCGCGGGTTGGCCGGCGAGGCGCTGCGGGCGCCGGTCGCGGACGATGATCCCGAGCTCGCCGACGACGACCCTGCCGACCCACACGTCAACCGGACGATGGTCGGTGGCCGGTCCTGGCCCAAGCGCGATCACCTGCGGCGGCTGCGTGACAGCGGGCGGTTCGCCTACACCCGGGAGCTGCTCCTCGACCGGGATGTCGCCGGTGGCGCCGACCGGTTCGTCGACATCCTCCGCAGTCAGGGCAGCTACCAGGGCCTCGTGAAGGCCGGATTGACCGACGACGAGATCGGCGTGCCGGCGTTCGTCGGGGACGTGGTCGCCGCGTTCGCCGCCGCCGGCGATCCGCCGACGATGTCGTTCTCCTACCGAGTGCGGCTCGGCGTCACGCCTCGCTGACGGCGTGCGCCCCGAGCAGGCGAGCGACGCACTCGGTGACCCGCCGGGCAGTCGGGAGGTGGAGGAACTCGTCAGGCCCGTGGGCGTTGCTGCCGGGGACGAGCGCACCGGTGACGACGAACTGGGCGGCGGGGAAGCGGGCGCCGAGCATGCCCATGAACGGGATCGACCCGCCCTCGCCGAACGAGCCGGCGGGCTCGCCGAACGCCGCCGTCGAGGCCGCGTCGAGGGCTCGCTGCAGCCACGGCGCCAGCGCCGGAGCGGCCCAGCCCGGGCCGGTGGAGTCGACCTCGAACCGGACCACCGCGCCCGACGGTGGGTCGGCGGTGAGCGCACGCTCGATCGCCGGCGCGGCGCGTCGTTCATCGCACGTCGGCGGGAGCCGGAAGCTGAGCGTGAGCCGGGTCCACGGGCGCAGCACGTTGCCCTCACGATCGGGCGGCGGGAACCCGTCGGCGCCGATGTAGCTGAGCGTCGGCTGCCACGACTGGGCCAAGAACTGGCTCGCTGCGTCGGCGGCCATCGGGCGGGTCGACCCGGCGAACGGGAACTCGTCGGCGGGCGCGAACGCGATGGCAACCGCCGTCTCCGCTGCGGCGGTGATCCGATCGGCGGGGATCTCGACGTGCAGCTCGGGCAGCAGCACCTCGCCGGTGCGGCTGTCCTCGACTCGGTCGAGCAGCTGGCGGATGATCCGGAAGCTCGACGGCACGACGCCGCTGGCCAAGCCTGAGTGAGCCCCGGCGGTCAGCACCTCGACCGTCAGCGCGCCGTTGACGAGCCCGCGCAGCGACGTCGCCAGCCACAGCCGCTGGTCGTCGAGGCAGCCACCGTCGAGGCAGATGACCAGCTCGGGCGACCCGAGCCGGTCACCGAGGGCTTCGATGTACGCCGGCAGGTCCGGGCTGCCGCTCTCCTCGCTGGCCTCGACGAGCACGACGAGGCGGGCGTGGGCGATGCCGGCGGACTCGGCGCACTCGATCGCAGTGAGCGCGGCGAAGGTGGCGTAGCCGTCGTCGGCGCCGCCGCGCCCGTAGAGCCGGTCGCCCTCGACGACCGGCGTCCAAGGTCCGAGGCCATCGCGCCAGCCGCTCATCTCGGGCTGCTTGTCGAGGTGGCCGTAGAGCAGCACCGTGCGGTCGGCGAGCGCCGGATCGGTGGCCGGCACCTCGCAGATGACGAGCGGGGTCAGGCCAGGCAGCCGGTGGACGCCGACCGTCATCCCGTCGATCGGTCGTGCCGCGCACCAGTCGCGCAGTAACGACACCGCCTGCTCCATGTGCCCGTGCTCGGCCCACGCCGCGTCGAACGCGGGGGACACGTTGGGGATCGTGATGTAGTCGGTGAGGGTCGGGACGACGTCGTCGTCCCACACGGACTCGATGTGGGCGGCGAGGTCCTCGTGGTCGTTGACGTCGTTGACGTCGTTCACGCCGTGGCCATCGCCGACGCCCGCGCCAGTGCCCGCTCGGCCTCCTCGACCATCTCGACCACCAACTGGCCGGCCGGGACGAGGCCGCGGATCGCTCCGGCGCCCTGGCCCGCCGGCATGAACTCCCGGCTCAGGTCCACCGGCTTGCCGCCGTGGTCCCCGAGGTGGGCGACTCCGGCGCGCGCTGCGACGATCGCCTGGGCCGGGAACGGCTGCAGCTCCTCAGGGTGCTCCTCGAAGTGCTGCGTCCAGTCGTTGCGCACGACCCGGCAGGTCTTGCCGGTGAACCCGCGGGAGATGACGGTGCCGTCCTCGGCGAGCCCGATCAGCGTCTCCTTGTAGCCGTCGACCGTGCGTGCCTCAGGCGTGGCGATGAACCGCGTGCCGATCCACACGCCGTCAGCTCCGAGGGTGAGCGCGGCGGCCAGGCCGCGCCCGTCGACGAGACCGCCGGCGGCCACGACCGGGACCTGCTCCCCGACGGCGTCGACGACCTGTGGCACGAGCGCAATGGTGGCGACGGTGCCGGTGTGCCCACCTGCCTCCGTGCCCTGGGCGACCACGAAGTCGCAGCCGCTGGCGACGGCGCTGACGGCGTGGCGGACCTTGCCGCACATCGACCCCACCAGCACGTTGGCCCGGTGCAGCGCGTCGATCACGTCACGCGGCACACCGAGCCCGGCGACGAAGATGCGCGCTCCGCCGTCGATGACGTGCTGGATGCCCGCCTCCACCTGGCCGGGCAGGGCGGTGAGGAGGTCGACGCCGAAGGGCTTGGAGGTGAGCTCGCGCACCTTGGCCATCTCGATTGGCAGTTGGGCGCCCATCGTCGAGGCGCCGAGCGTGCCGATCCCCCCGGCCTCGCTCACGGCGGCGACCAGACGGTGGTACGACACCCCACCCATGCCGGCGAGCATCACAGGGTGCTCGATGTCGAGGAGCTCGGTCAGCCGCGTGCGCATGGTGCGAACGTAGCGGTGGCCGTCCGGGTGGCACGCTTCGTGTTCGCCGCCCGTCAACTCCAACGGACGTGGATCTTGTCGAGGAAGAGGTCGAGGAGCGACGCATCGCCGGAGACGTCGAGCGACGCGGCGGGAGGGCGATTCCACAGCGCCTGGTAGAGGTCCGACGCGGCCCCCCGCACGGTCGCGTCGGCAGGGGACGTGCCGCCGGCGACCGTGGTCACGCCGTTCGGGCCGACGCCGACGTCCCAGTCGCCGTCGGCGTCGATGGCGATCACACGAAGGGGGCGCGGTGGATCTGACGTCAGCCGGCGGCCGCGGGTGATGAAGCAGGCCAGCAGCTCGTCGACTCCGTCCGCAGCGAACGCGGCGTCGAACGACACCGGAGCGGCGCCGGCGGCCGATTCGCCGTCGGCACGGTGGATCGCCGTCTCGTGAGCCTGGCGCCGTGACCACATCGCCAGCGGTGATGTGGCCTTGAGGAACGCGTAGCACTCCAGCGCCGGGTCGGCCGCCTCGAGCGTGGCGGCGAGTGCGTCCGCACCCTCGATGAGCCAGGCCGTCAGCGAGTCGTCGGACGGCCAGGCGCCGACGACCTCCGGCAGATCGACGTTCCACGGCTCAGCGCGCGGGGTGCCGACGATGCTCGTGGCCCAGCGGTGCACGCCGCCGAGGTGCTGGACCAGGTCGCGCACCGTCCACTCCGGGCAGGTCGGGACCTTGGCGGCCAAGCCCGCCGCCGTGGCGGTGGCAGCCAATGCACCGGCGTTGGCACGGATCGCGTCGGTGTAGGCGGTGATCGGCAGCGGCTGGCGAAGGTCCATGCTCGCATTCTTGTTCCAGGCTCTGCGCGAGCGATCAGCTGCTGCATCCACCTGATCGCTCACGCACAAGCGGGCGACGGAACCTGCGGTCATGATGCGGGCCGTGGAGTGCTGCCCGAACCTCGCCGACGCTGACGTCGATCCCGTCGAGTGGGCCCGCCAGCGGGAGGCCGAGGGCTGGCCGGTGATCTCGGCCAGCGACCACCTCTGGGATGCCACCCGGGCGTACCCGCACTGGGCGGTGACGCTGACGCAGCTGGCGATGGCCACTTCGACCTGCCGTATCACGTCGTCGTTCGCCAACAACCTGCTGCGCTCGCCGGTGGAGTTCGCCCAGGCCGCGCTCGCCCTGCAGCGGGCCAGCGGCGGGCGCTTCGAGGCCGGGCTCGGTGCCGGGTGGCTGGAGGAGGAGATCATCGGCGTCGGCGCGCCGTACCCGTCGCCAGGCGAGCGCGCCGGCAGGTACGTCGAGGCGATGCGCGTCGTGCGCGAGCTGTTCGACAACCGGCGATGCACCTTCACCGGGGAGCACATCCGCGTTGACGTGCCGATGATCGGGCCGACCGTCGGGCACCCGCCCCCGCTCGTGGCCTCCGTCGGCGGGCCGCGGACGATCCGTGAGGTCACGCCGCTCGTCGACCGGGTCGAGCTGAAGGTCACCAGCGCAGCCACCCGGGGCGGGCGCCTCGACGTCGGACGCCTGGCGGCGGTCGACGTCGAGGACCTCGACCGCCTCGTCGGGCTGGTTCGTGTCATCGACGCCGACATCCCGATCGGCGTCTTCGTGATGGTCGGCTGCGGCGACCACCGCCGCCTCGAGCAGCTCAAGAGCGCGCTCGGTGACGGGCTGATGGGATCGCTGATCGGCCCGCCGGAGCAGGTCGCCGACGCCGTGCAGAGCCTCGCCGACCACGGCATCAGCCGGGTCCAGCTGACGCCCTACGCGCCTGGCACGATCGAGGCGCTGGCGCCGTTCCTCAGCGCGACCTCGGCGACGGCGTGAACCGGCCCGCGGGGAAGGCGGGGTCGATCGCCTCCCGTGCGTCCCAGTCCCACGTCAGGCGACGGGCGCTGATCCGCCAGTCACCGTCGCGGCACTCGAAGCGGTCGAAGTAGCGACCGCCGAAGCGCTCCAGTGCCTCGCCACCGGTGATCGCATCGCGGATGCGGTGCACGGCCAGCACCGGCGTCTCGACGTCGGCGGTGGTGGCGTCGATGAAGTCGATCAGCGAATCACCGATCACGTGCGACGTGGCGATGGCGTGATGGGCGAGGGCGTCGGTGGCGTAGCGGGCGAAGTCGATGCCGCGGCCGATGAAGCTGCCGTGCTCGTCGGTGCCGTCGGGGTGGTAGACCCCGGCGAGGAGCTCGACGTCGCAGCGGTCGATGCCGCGGCAGTACTCGAGCAGGCGTCGGCGGATCGCCCGTTCGGCGGCGAGCTGCTCGGTGATGTCCGGCGTCACGACGTCAGACCGTACGGACCGCAGCTGCTCCGTCGCGCATCGGGCGCGAGGCTCCGAATCGATGATCGTCGACCTCAGCCACCCGATCAGCGACGGACTCGTCACCTATCCCGGACTGCCCGCACCCGTGATCACCGACCACCTCACCCGAGGGGCATCGCGGGCCCTGTATGCGCCCGGATGCGAGTTCCAGATCGGGCGCATCGACATGGTGGCCAACACGGGCACCTATCTCGATACGCCCTTCCACCGCTTCGCTGACGGCACGACGTCGCCGGGCTTGATCCGGCCCGGGTCGTCAACGTGCCCGGCATGCTCGTCGACGCGACGGCTGGCCAGGAGGCAACCCTGCACTCGGGCGCCGACGTCGCCGGGCGGGCGGTGCTCTTCCACACCGGCTGGGACCATCGCTGGGGTACGGCCGAGTACGGCGACCCGTCCCACCCGTTCGTCGGGATGGAGGCGGTGCGGCGGCTCGTCGAGGCAGGGGCGGCGGTCGTCGGGATCGACTCGGTGAACATCGACGACACCCGCACCGGCGAGCGCTCCGTGCACACCGCGCTGTTGGGCGCCGGGATCCCGATCGTCGAGCACCTGTGCCGGCTCGACCAGCTCGCCGGCCGGCAGTTCACGTTCACCGCGCTGCCGCCGGCGGTCGTCGGGATGGGGGCGTTCCCCGTGCGGGCGGTGGCGCTGATCAGCCAATGAAGCCCTCGAACGCGCCCGGCCGACGGAACGGTCCGCGGTGCCAGCGCGACGGGGTGAGGGCGAGGGCGCGGGGCTCGTCCTCGAACATCCAGCGGGCGAACGTGCGCCGGGCCCAGTCGCCGCAGTGGTCGAGGACGGAGATCGCTCCGCGCGCGCCACGCTCGTGAGCCAGCACGCGGCCCAGACGCGCCGACATCCGGTGGTCGGCGACGAGCTCGTGGTGCACGGTGTGCACGTAGCGGCGACGGACCGAGTCGGCGTCGAGTGCTCCACCGGCGAGCACGGCCTCGGCGGCGAGACGACCGGTGAGCAGTGCCTGGCCGATGCCTTCCCCGGTCATGACGTCGGTGGCCATCGCCGCGTCGCCGGTGAGCAGGATCCGGCCCAACGCCAGGGTCGCCCGGTCGACCCGAGCGGGGATCGGCCACGCCGCGTGCCGGCCCTCCGCCCTGGCGCTGGTGCCGAGAGCCTCGCGGATGTGCGAACGGTCGAGCAGGCCGGCCGCGATCTGCTTCATCTCCGATGCCCGGCGCTGGCTGTCACGGAGGACGCCGAAGCCGACGTTGGCGCGGCCGCCAGGCAGCGGGAACGACCAGCGCGTAGCCCGGCAGGAGGTCGGCGTCGAACCACACGAACAGGTCGCCGGCGGCCGGCCCGTCGACGTCGACGACGTACTGGCGCAAGGCGTGCCACTCGCCGAGGTAGCCAGGCTCGCCGGCGCCGAGCGCCTTGCGCACCGGGCTCCACATCCCGTCGGCGGCGACGACGTAGCGAGCGGCGACCGGTGCGTGGCTGTCGAGGCCGACGACGACGTGGTCGCGCTCCTGGCGCATCGTGCCGTCGAAGCCGTGGCCCTGGACGACGGTGGCACCGGCCTTGGCAGCGACGTCGACCAGTGCGTCGTCGAGCTGGAGGCGGGGGGCGACGGCGGCGAACATGCCCGGGACGGTCGGGAGCGGCACGCGCACCTGCCGTCCGCTCGGGGAGCGCAGGACGACGCCGCCGACGATCTGCCAGTCGGCGACCACGCCGGGATCGAACTCGATCCGCTCTAGCTCGCGCAGGGCGAGCGTCGTGAGCCCGTCGCCGCAGCACTTGTCGCGGGGGAAGACGGCCTTGTCGACGACCACCACCTCGCGCCCGGCCCGGGCCAGCGGCACTGCCGCGGCGACGCCGGCAGGTCCGGCGCCCACCACAACCACGTCCGCGCACAACACCGGCTCGGAGGCTACGAGCCCGCGCATCGGAGTGTTTCGCGCCGGGATTCTCTGGCCCACACACTCGGATGGCCCCAAACACTCGGATGGCCGTAGCCTCCGACCGGTCGACGACGGGGCCGCTGCGGCGGCGGAACGAGGAGCAGAGGATGTCGAAGTTGTGCGATGGCCGTGTCGCCATCGTCACCGGGGCGGGGCGCGGGATCGGTCGTGAGCACGCCCTCTCGCTGGCTCGCCACGGCGCCAAGGTCGTCGTCAACGACCTCGGCGGGAACATGGACGGCACGGGCACCGACGCCTCGCCGGCCCAGCAGGTGGTCGACGAGATCGTCGCCGCCGGAGGCGAGGCTGTCGCCAACGGCGACAACGTGGCGTCGTGGGAGGGCGCCGAGACGATGGTGCGCCAGGCGATCGACGCCTTCGGCGACCTCCACGTGGTCGTCAACAACGCCGGCATCCTGCGCGACCGCGTGCTCGTCAACATGACCGAGGGGGAGTGGGACTCCGTCATCGCCGTCCACCTGAAGGGCACGTTCGCCCCGAGCCGCCACGCCGCCGCCTACTGGCGCGAGCAGGCCAAGGCCGGCAAGCCGGTGAGCGGGCGGATCATCAACACGACATCGGTGTCGGGCATCTACGGCAACCCCGGCCAGACCAACTACGGCGCGGCCAAGGCCGGCATCGCCTCGTTCACCGTCATCGCCGCGCTCGAGCTGGCGTGCGCTACGGCGTGACGGTGAACGCCGTCGGTCCGGTGGCCCTGACCCGGATGACCGAGGGCCTCGGCCCGGCCCCGGAGACCGACGAGCAGCGCGAGGCGCGGGCGCCGCACTGGATCGCCCCGATCGTCACGTGGCTGGCGTCGGAGGAGTCGGCCCACGTCACCGGGCGGGTGTTCGAGGCCTCGGGCCAGGTGCTGGCCGTCGCCGAGGGCTGGATGCGGGGGCCGTCGATGGCTCCGATCGACGATCCGACGCAGATCGGCGAGGCCGTCGCCAAGCTGCTCGCCGAGGCTCGCCCGAACAGCGGGATGGACGGCAAGCCGGGCACGTGGCCGCAGACGACCATGCAAGGGGCTTCGTGATGTCCGGTTGGGGTGAGCGCCGCTGCGAAGCGGCGGCGACGAACTCGGAGGAGAGGCGAGCAGCTTGGCTGCCAGCCGAGCCGGGGATGGGGGGTTGACGTGCCCCTGAACCCCGACGCCGTCGGGTCCACCAGCGAGCCGGTCGAGGTCAGCTGGACGAGCAAGGACGCCCTCCTCTACGCCGTGGGCATCGGCGCCGGCGGCGACGAGCTGGCGTTCACCACCGAGAACACCACTGGCGTCGAGCAGCGGGTGTTCCCGACGTTCCCCGTCGTGGTCGGCTGGGGCGCCGGCTCCGCGCTCGGGAAGATCGGCTCGTTCAACCCAACGATGCTCGTCCACGGCCAGCAGGCGGTGACGCTGCACCGGCCCCTTCCGGTCGAGGGCACGGCGACGCTCGTCGGCAAGGTCGTGGCGATGTACGACAAGGGCAAGGCCGCCGTCGTCGTCGGCGAGACCGAGGCGACGATGGACGGCGCACCGCTCTACACCAATCGGATGTCGGCGTTCATCCGCGGGGAGGGCGGCTGGGGCGGCGACCGCGGGCCGTCCGGGCCGCAGAACGTGCCGCCCGATCGGGCGCCCGACGACGAAGCGACGATGGCGACCTCGCCAGATCAGGCCTTCGTCTACCGGTTGTCCGGCGACCGCAACCCGCTGCACACCGACCCGAGCTTCGCCGCGATGGGCGGCTTCGACCGGCCGATCCTGCACGGGCTGTGCACGTTCGGGTTCACCGGTCGGGCCCTGCTCCACCACCTGTGCGAGTCGGACCCGGCGAAGTTCCAGCACATCGAGGCCCGCTTCGCCGCGCCGGTCTACCCGGGTGAGCAGCTGACGGTGCGGATGTGGAGGACCGAGCCCGGGGAGGCGGTGTTCACGACCTCGGTCGGCGACCGCGTCGTGATCGACCAGGGTCTGCTGCGCTACGGCTGACACCCCGCTCTTGGTCGCGTTTTTCCGGTCACTCCCAGCGAGGATCGCGACCAAGACGAGGGAGGCTCGCCTTCACCGCCGGCAGATGGCGACGAGGCGGGCGACAGCGTCGGCCACGGGGACGTCCTCGCGGTCGCCGGAGCGGCGGTCCTTGATCTCGACGGTCCCCGACGCCAGCCCACGGCCGACGACGACGATCGTCGGGATGCCGAGCAGCTCGGCGTCGGCGAACTTGACGCCGGGCGACACCGAGTCGCGGTCATCGAGCAGGACCCGGAGCCCGACCGCCTCGAGCTCGGCGGCCAGCGTCTCGGCCGCCGGCCACGGTTCGGCGCCGGGCTTGGCGGCGATCACGACGTGGACGTCGGCCGGGGCCACCTCCCGCGGCCAGCACAGCCCCAGCTCGTCGTGGGTCGTCTCGGCGACCGCCGCCACCGCCCTCGACACCCCGATCCCGTACGACCCCATCGTCACGGTGATCGGCGAGCCGTCCGGACCCTGCACCGTGAGCCCGAGCGCCTCGGCGTACTTGCGCCCGAGCTGGAAGATGTGGCCGATCTCGATCCCTCGGGCCAGCTCCAGCTCCTCGCCGTCGGGGGAGAGGTCGCCGGCGAGCACCTCGGCGACGTCGAGGACGCCGTCGGGCGTGAAGTCGCGCCCGGCGACGAGCCCGACGACGTGGCGCCCCGGCGCATCGGCCCCCGTGACCCAGCGCGTGCCGGTGACCACTCGCGGGTCGACGAGGAAGCGGATGCCCGACGCCTTCGTGGTGCCGAGCACGCCGGGACCGATGTAGCCCTTGGCGAGCATTGGGTAGCGGGCGAAGTCCTCGTCGCCGAACGGCTCCGACCTCCGCCGGCTCGACCACCGCCTGCAGCCGCTTCATGTCGACGTCGCGGTCGCCGGGCACGCCGATCGCAAGCGGCTCGACGGTGCCGTCGGGGTTGCGCAGCTTGACGACGACGTTCTTCAGCGTGTCCGCCGCGGTCCAATCACGGTCTGCCAGCCGCAGGTCGTCGCGGCCGTTGAGGTGGTCGACCAGGGTGGCGATGGTCGGTGTGTCCGGCGTGTCGTGGACCACCGCCGGCGGGGCGTCGTCGTAAGGCAGGTCGGCCGGCGGCGTGATCCGCACTGCCTCGACGTTCGCCGCGTAGGAGCCCGACTTGGTCCGCACGAACGTGTCCTCGCCGACCTCGAGCGGCGCGAGGAACTCCTCGCTCGCCGAGCCGCCCATCGCCCCCGACAGCGCCGAGACGATCACGTACGGCAGCCCGAGGCGATCGAACGTCTTGATGTAGGCCTCACGGTGGCGTTGATAGGACACCTCGAGCCCGGCGTCGTCGAGGTCGAAGCTGTAGGAGTCCTTCATCACGAACTCGCGCCCGCGCAGCAGGCCCGCCCGCGGCCGCGCCTCGTCGCGGTACTTGGACTGGATCTGGTAGAGGCACAGCGGAAGGTCCCTGTACGACGAGTACAGGTCCTTCACCAGCAGCGTGAACATCTCCTCGTGGGTCGGCGCCATGATGAAGTCGTTGCCCCGCCGGTCTTTGAGCCGGAAGACGTTGTCGCCGTAGTCGTTCCACCGACCCGACGCCTCGTAGGGCTCGCGCGGGAGCAGGGCCGGGAAGTGGACCTCCTGGAAGCCGGCCGCGTCCATCTCCTCGCGGATGATCCGCTCGACGTTGCGAAAGACGATCCAGCCGATCGGCAGCCATGTGAACCCGCCCGGGGCGGCACGGCGGATGTACCCGGCGCGCACCAGCAGGCGATGGCTCGGCACCTCGGCGTCGGCGGGATCGTCGCGGAGTGTCCGGAGGAACAGCATCGACATCCTCAGCACGGACGCAAGCTACTGATGCCCGGGCTCGACCGTTCATGCTCGGGCTCGGCTCGCAGGCAAGCTGCTCGTCTCGCCTGCCGAGCTCGCCGCCGCCGCTTCGCAACGGCGCTCGCCCACCTCCTGCATGCTCGGGCTCGGCTCGCAGGCAAGCTGCTCGTCTCGCCTGCCGAGCTCGCCGCCGCCGCTTCGCAACGGCGCTCGCCCACCTCCTGCATGCTCGGGCTCGGCTCGCAGGCAAGCTGCTCGTCTCGCCTGCCGAGCTCGCCGCCGTCGCTTCGCAGCGGCGCTCGCCCACCTCCTGCATGCTTGGGCTCGGCTCGCCGGCAAGCTGCTCGTCTCGCCTGCCGAGCTCGCCGCCGCCGCTTCGCAGCGGCGCTCGCCCACCTCCTGCATGCTCGGGCTCGGCTCGCCGGCAAGCTGCTCGTCTCGCCTGCCGAGCTCGCCGCCGCCGCTTCGCAGCGGCGCTCGCCCACCTCCTGCATGCTCGGGCTCGGCTCGCCGGCAAGCTGCTCGTCTCGCCTGCCGAGCTCGCCGCCGCCGCTTCGCAGCGGCGCTCGCCCACCTCCTGCATGCTTGGGCTCGGCTCGCAGGCAAGCTGCTCGTCTCGCCTGCCGAGCTCGATGGCGTCGCTTCGCAGCGGCGCTCGCCCACCTCCTGCATGCTTGGGCTCGGCTCGCCGGCAAGCTGCTCGTCTCGCCTGCCGAGCTCGATGGCGTCGCTTCGCAGCGGCGCTCGCCCACCTCCTGCATGCTTGGGCTCGGCTCGCAGGCAAGCTGCTCGTCTCGCCTGCCGAGCTCGATGCCGTCGCTTCGCAGCGGCGCTCGCCCACCTTCTGCCGAGCGGAGGTCCCTACATGGCGTCGCACGGGAGGCCGATGGCGAGCCGCCCGCCGTGGACGAGCGTCGCCTCCGGCGTGAAGGGGTGCAGCTTGGCCGCGCGCACGTCCCGGTAGGCGCGCTCGATCCGTGACCCCTTGCGATAGGCCGACCCGCCGGCCAGCTCCATCGCGATGTCGGTGACGCCGACGCCGGCGAGCGCGATCTCGCGCTTGGCGGCCATCACCGCGGCGACCGTCTCCATCGACGGCGTCGGGTCGTCGCCGACGGTGGCGAGCGCCCCGTCGAGGGCCCAGGCGGCGACCCTCAGGCGGTGGCGCATCAGCCCGACGCCACGTTGCACGATCGGGTCCTCGGCCTTGCCGCCGATGCGCATCGCCTCGATGGCGTCCTCGGCGGCGCCCTCGGCGACACCCAGGTAGACGGCGCTGACGATCGGGAAGGCGATGCTGCAGATCACCTGCAGCGGCGGGTCGACGACGCCGTAGGGACGGTCGGCGAGCACCCGCTCGTCGGGCACGAAGACGTCCTCGATCGTGACGTCGTTGCTGCCGGTGCCGCGCATGCCGAGAGCGTCCCAGTCGTCGTGCACGGTGACGCCCTCGCCGAACGGCACGCCCATGCTGAGCACCCGCCGGCCGCGCTCGGGATCGTCGTAGGTGAACATCGTCGACATCACCGCGCCCACAGGCGACTGGCTGCAGAACTGCTTGCGCCCGTTGATGCACCAGCCGCCGTCGACCTTGACGGCCTCGCCGCGAGGATGGGTGAAGTCGCCGCCGCCGGTCGAGACACGAGACCGTCTCGCCGCCGGCGATCCGCTTCAACGTGGCCTCGGCGCCGGGGAGTCCCCGCCGCCAGCGCCACGCCGTGAAGGCGGTGACGTGGTGGTGCATCGACAGCGCCAGCGCCGTGGAGCCGCAGTGGCGGGCAAGCTCGCGGTCGACGGCGGCGACCTCGCCGATCGTCGCCCCCATCCCGCCCAGCTCGCGTCGGCACCGGCAGCGTCAGACTCCCTGCCTGGCGCAGTGCCTCGTACGACTCGGCGACCCAGGTGCCGTCGCGGTCGTGGACGTCGGCGTGCTCGCGCAGCACCGGCCCGAAGCCGGCAGCCCACGCGACCAGCTCCTCCGCCCGGGGAGTTGTCGTCTCGTCGAGTTGCATCGTCATGCGACGAGCATCTTGATCGGTGCGGACTCGATCCAGTCCCGATTATGGACTTCGCCGGTCCCGAAATGGTACTTCTGGCGGCCTCGCTGTGCGACGATCTGGGCGATGTCCGACTACAACCGCTACTGCCCGATCTCGATGGGGAGCGACGTGATCGCCGACCGGTGGACGCCGCTGATCGTTCGCGAGCTCGTGCTCGGCAACACCAGGTTCAACGACATCGCCCGCGGCCTCCCCGGGATCTCCCGCTCGCTGCTCGTGCGGCGGCTCAACCACCTCGAGCGCGTCGGCGTAATCGAGCGCTGGCCCTCACCATCGGGCAAGGGCAGCGAGTACGTCCTGACGTCGGCCGGGCAAGGACCTCGAGGAGGTCCTCCTCACGCTCGGGCGCTGGTCGGTGCAGTGGCTGTACCAGGAACTTCGGCCACGCGACCTCGACGCGGCGACGTTGATGTGGTGGATGCACCGGCGGATCGTGCCCGAGCGGCTTCCGTCCGTCCGCGTCGTCGTGGAGTTCGTCCACACCGCCCCGGCGCGCACGAGGATCTGGCTGGTCTTCGACCGCGGTGAGGTCTCGGTGTGCATGCAGCACCCGGGCTACGACTCCGACGTCGTCGTCACTTCCCCGACGACGGCGCTTTCGGGCGTCTTCAACGGCGTCGACTCGTGGGAGCAGTTGGTCGCCGACGGGACCATCGTCGTGGAGGGTCCGCCGCGCCTGGCCCGCGCCCTGCCGCGATGGTTCCAGTGGAGCCCGTTCGTCCCGGAGATGCGCGCCGCTGAACGGCGGGCAATGCGCAGCTGGGCCGTGAGCCCTCCGGGCCCGATCCGGAGGCGCTATCCTGGACGTCCGTTCTGTTGGTACCGCCGAGGCAACCGAGAGGCGTGGGCTGCGGCCCACGCCTCGTTTCGTGAAAGGAGGAGAGCTGGACCGGGACCTTCCCGTCGAGAGCCCCGCGCTTGTCCGCGTTCGTGAGCTCGTCCTCCCGATCGCCTCCGATCTCGGCCTCGACGTGTACGACATCGAGCAGCGCGGCGCCACGCTGCGCGTCACGCTCGACACGCCACCGGGTGCTCCCAGCGGCGTCACCCTCGACGAGCTCGCGCTGGCCAGCCGGCTCGTCTCGCGCGAGCTCGACCACCACGACCCCGTGCCGGGTCACTACACGTTGGAGGTCACGAGTCCCGGGGTGGAGCGGGCGCTGCGCACCCCGGCGCACTTCCGTCGCGAGGTCGGCAAGGTGGTCGCCATCCGACTCACCGACGTCAGCCACGACGACCGCAGGGTCACCGGCACGCTGATCGCCGCCGATGACACGTCGGCCACCGTCGCCGTCGACGGTCCCGACGGCCCGGAGCACCGCACCGTCCGCTACGACCAGATCGACCGGGCCAGGACGGTCTTCGAATGGGGCCCGGCGCCCAAGCCGGTCCCGAAGCGCCGCAAGAAGGAGAAGACGACGCACCAATGAGCAACCTCGACATGAGCGAAGCGATCCGCCTGCTCGCTCAGGAGAAGGGTCTGTCGGAGGATTCCTTGCTGCACGTGCTCGTCGACGCCCTGGCGTCGGCCTACAAGCGGCGTCCTGGCGCGGCCGACGAGGTCGTCGTCGAGGTCGACCCGGAGACGATGGAGTTCACGTTCACTGCCTACGACCTCGACGAGGACGGCAACTGGGTCAACGAGCGCGACGACACGCCGAAGCGGGACGAGCTCGGGCGCATCGCCGCCCAGACCTTCCGCCAGGTGATGAGCCAGCGCATCCGCGAGGTCGAGCGCGACCGCAAGTTCGAGGAGTACGCCAACCGCGAGGGCGACATCGTCACCGGCATCATCCAGCAGACCGATACCCGCTACACGCTGCTCGACCTGGGGCGAGTGGAGGCGCTGCTGCCGCAGGCCGAGCAGGTCCCGTTCGAGCGCCCCCAGCCGGGCGACCGGTGCAAGGCCTACATCGTCGAGGTCCGGCGCACCGCCAAGGGCCCGCAGATCGTTGTCAGTCGCACCCACCCCGGGTTGATCAAGCGGCTGTTCGAGCTTGAGGTCCCCGAGATCGCGGACGGCATCGTGGAGATCAAGGCCTGTGCTCGCGAGCCGGGGCACCGCACGAAGATCGCCGTCTGGTCCAATGACCACAACGTCGATCCCGTCGGCGCGTGCGTCGGCGCCCGCGGCGGTCGGGTGCGGATGGTCGTCAACGAGCTGCGCGGCGAGAAGATCGACATCGTCCCCTTCAGCGAGGACTTCAACGACTTCGTGGCCAAAGCCCTGTCGCCGGCCAAGGTGTCGCAGCGTCATCGTCAGCGACGACGGCACCCAGGCCGACGTCATCGTCCCCGACCACCAGCTCAGTCTGGCGATCGGTCGGGAAGGGCAGAACGCCCGCCTGGCCGCCCGCCTCACCGGGGTGCGCATCGACATCCGCTCCGAAACCCAGCTCGCCGAAGGCGTTCCGGCGCGCCGCGACGAGCCGGAGGTCGAGTACGCCGAGGGCCAGTGGGTCGCCAACGCCCAGACCGGCGAGATGGAATGGCATGCCGCCGACGGCGGCGTGGTCAGCGAGGCCGAGTGGAACGCCCAGGCCGCCGCGGCGGCCGCCGACATGGCCGAGGAGGCCACCGAGGAGCCGCCATTGGCGACCGAGGAGGCGGCGGACGCGACCGAGGATGTCCCCGACGCGACCGCAAGCGCGGCCGAGGAGGGCGCCAGCGAAGAGGCCGAGCCGGGCGAGCCGGCGGGCGAGGCGATCGACGGAGCTGATGCCTAGTGCTCCGGAGCGCACGTGTGTCGGGTGCCGTCGGCGACGGCCGCAAGCGGAGCTGGTCCGCTGCGTGCTCACCGCCGACGGCCGGCCGGTGGTCGATCGCAACGGTGCTGGCCGGGGGGCGTGGTTGTGCGTACCGCCGCAAGCGTGCTTCGAGCTCGCCCTGCGGCGCAAGGCGTTCGCCCGAGCGTGGCGCCGCCCGGTCAGCCGCGACGCCCTCGCCGCACTCGCCGGCGAGCTCGACGTACCGGGATGGCGCGCAGCGGAGTCGACGAACGAGCCAGGTGGGCGAGCGTCGCCGCGCAGCGGTGGCGGTGAGCCCGGGAGGTGAGCTGAGCAGCTTCGCTGGGTGGCGAACCCGAGGGTGGAGTTGTGGGATGTGTCAGGTGGGCGAGCGTCGCCGCGCAGTGGTGGCGGTGAGCCCGGGAGGTGAGCTGAGCAGCTTCGCTGGGTGGCGAACCCGAGGGTGGAGTTGTGGGATGTGTCAGGTGGGCGAGCGTCGCCGCGCAGCGGTGGCGGTGAGCCCGGGAGGTGAGCTGAGCAGCTTCGCTGCGAGGCGAACCCGAGCATGAAGGGTTGAATGACAGACGTGGCGAAGAACATGCGGCTGCACGAGCTGGCCAAGGAGCTCGGGATGACGAACCAGGAGGTCGTTGACCTCTGTGGTGTCCTCGGCGTGCCCGTGAAGAGCCACTCGTCGTCGCTCAATGAGGCGTACGCCGACATGGTCCGCCGGCGCGCCGTCCGCGAGGGCCTGACCCGCGACGAGCAGCCGGAGGAGCCGAAGGCGGAGAAATCGACGCGCAAGGCGGCGGCGAAGAAGACGACGGCGAAGAAGGCGGCGGCGACGCCGGAGGCGGCGGAGGAGCCCGCCGAGCAGCCGGCCGAACCGCCGGCGGAGGTGGCCGAGGAAGCGGCACCCGTCGTCGAGGTCGCGCCGGCCGCGCCGCCGGTCGAGGAAGCTCCGCAAGCCCCTGCCCCGGCTGCGCCCGCCGTCGAGGGGGTCCCGGCTGCGCCCGCCATCGAGGAGGTCCCGGCCGCCGCCGTGCCCGTCGAGGAGGTCCGGGCGGCACCCGCCGCTGAGCCGGTGCCGGAAACCGTCAGTGAACCGGCCGCCGAGACGCCGCCACTCGCCCCGGAGGCGCCGGAGCCCCCATCCGCCCCCGAGCCGCCGGTGTCGGAAGCGCCGGCCCCGCCGCCCGCGCCGGCGCGGCCGCCGGCGGCGCCGCCGCGACCGGTGCCGGAACGTCCGGCTGCCGCGGCTGTCGCGCCCGCTCCGATCCCCCGCCCGGCCGTCGCGGCCACCGCGCCGGGCGCGCCGCGCCAGGTGCAGGGCGAGCGGGTGATCTCGTCGGGGCGGCCTGCTCCGGGCGAGCAAGCAGCGCACCGGGTCGACGTCCCTGCGGCCCGCGCCGACGCGCCCGTCCGCCAGGCGCCGCGCCAGCCCGTGCCCGCAGGCGCACCCGCCAGGCCGATGTCGCCCTCCGGGCGGCCGATCCCGCCGCCGCCCGGCCGCCCCCTGTCGCCCTCCGGACGGCCGATCCCGCCGCCGCCCGGCAGTGCCCGGCCGGCCGGCACCCGCCCGTCGAGCGGCCCAGGCGGCGCACGCACCACGAGCCCCGGCGGTCCGCGCCCCGGCGGACCCGGCGGTCCCCGCCCGGGCGGCTTCGCTCCCCGCCCCGGTGGAGGTCCCGGCGGCCCGGGTGGGCCGCGGCCGGGTGGTGGTCCCGGCGGTCCCGGTGGTCGCCCCTCGGGCCAGCGCCGGCCACCACGACGCGGCCGAAGCCGTCGCCGTCGTCGCGACCGTGAGGAGCTCCAGCCGCAGTACACCAACTACACCCGCAGCGACGCCCCGGTGCCCGATGGCACCGTGGTCATCGAGCGCGGCGTGTCGGCCCAGGAGTTCGGCCCCAAGCTCAACCGCACGTCCGCTGACGTGATCCGCTTCCTGCTCAACAACGGCGAGATGATCACGGCCACGATGGACCTCACGGACGAGCAGATGGAGCTGTTCGCCCTCGAGCTCGGCGCCGACATCATGCTCGTCGAGCCCGGCCAACAGGAGGAGATCGGCCTGCAGGCGCTGTTCGACGACAGCGACGACGAAGAGGACCAGGAGCCGCGGCCGCCGGTCATCACCGTGATGGGCCACGTCGACCACGGCAAGACCACCGTGCTCGACAAGATCCGCCATGCCAACGTGGTCGCGGGTGAGGCGGGTGGGATCACCCAGCACATCGGCGCCTACCAGGTCGAGCAGGACGGGCACAAGATCACGTTCCTCGACACGCCGGGCCATGCCGCCTTCACCCAGATGCGCGCCCGCGGCGCCGACGCCACCGACATCGTCGTGCTCGTCGTCGCTGCCGACGACGGCGTGATGCCCCAGACGATCGAGGCGATCAACCACGCCAGGGCGGCGGAGGTGCCGATCGTCGTGGCCGTCAACAAGATCGACAAGGACAACGCCGATCCCCAGCGCGTCCTCACCCAGCTCGCCGAACACGAGCTGGTGCCCGAGGCGTGGGGCGGCGACACGATCGTCGTCGAGATGTCGGCCACGCAGGACCTAGGGATCGACGACCTCCTCGACCAGCTGCTCGTGGTCGCCGAGCTCGAGGAGCTCACGGCCAACCCGCACGGGCGGGCCAAGGGCGTCGTGCTCGAGGCCAAGCTCGACGTCGGGCGGGGTCCAGTCGCCACCGTGCTCGTCGACAAGGGTGAGCTGAAGGTCGGCGACCCGATCGTCGCCGGCGCAGCCTGGGGCCGGGTGCGAGCGATGATCAACGACAAGGGCGAGCAGGTGAAGTCGGCCGGCCCGTCGACCCCGGTGCAGGTGCTCGGCCTGGCGTCGGTGCCGGAGGCGGGCGACGAGTTCCGCGCCGCCCCGGACGAGAAGACGGCACGCATCGTCGGCGAGGCCCGCGACTACCGGTTGCGGATGAAGCACCAGCGCGGCGACGCCCGGGTCAAGACCGGCACCAAGCTGGAGGACATCTTCGCCCAGATCCAGTCGGGCGAGACGGCCACGCTGAACATCGTGCTCAAGGCCGACGTCCATGGGTCGCTGGAGGCCGTCACCGAGGCCCTGCGCAAGCTCGACCGCCCGGAGGTCGAGCTGACGTTCGTCCACCGCGCCGTCGGCGGGATCACCGAGAACGACATCTCGCTCGCCGCCACCACCAACGCCACGATCCTCGGCTTCAACGTCCGCCCCGACCGCAAGGCGCGCGAGCTGGCCGACGCCCAAGGCGTCGAGATCCGCACCTACGAGATCATCTACAAGCTGCTCGAGGACATCGAGCAGGCGATGGTCGGCATGCTCGCACCGGAGTACGTCGAGGTCGTCACGGGCGAGGCCGAGGTCCGGGAGATCTTCCGGGTGCCGCGGGTCGGCGCGATCGCCGGGTGCTACGTGCAGTCCGGGGTGATCACGCGTGGCTCCAAGGTCCGCTTCCTGCGCGACGGCACGATCATCTGGAAGGGGTCGATCACTTCGCTCAAGCGGTTCAAGGACGACGCCACCGAGGTGCGCGCCGGCTTCGAGTGCGGCATCGGCCTGTCCGACTTCCAGGACCTCAAGGCGGGCGACATCATCGAGACCTACGAGGAGCAGGAGATCGCCCGGACGTGAGCCCGACCCGGCCTCCCATCGACGTCGAGTTCTTCCTCGATCCGGTGTGCCCGTGGTGCTGGCTCACCTCACGGTGGGTCAGCAACGTCCAGGCGGAGAAGCCGTACACGGTCGGGTGGCGGTTCATCTGCCTGGCGATCCTCAACGAGGGCAAGGAGCGCTCGGAGCATCCGAGTGTTTCAGCCCGTCCGAGTGTTTGAGCCCGGGAAATCCACGCCCTGACACTCGGATGGGCGGACCGTTAGCGTTCCCGGCATGAGCGCACGACGGAGTTCTGGCGGGCATCGCTATCCCCGCAGCGCCCGGCTCAACGAGACGCTGCGCGAGGTGATCGCCGAGGAGCTGGTGAAGATCGACGACGAGCGCCTGGCGTTTGTCACGATCACCGCCATCGACGTGGACAACGAGCTCAACCGGGCCGTCGTCTACTTCGACTCGCTCGAGGGCGAGGACGGCGACGCCGACCTGCTCGAGGTGCTGGAGCAGCACCGAAGGCGGCTGCAGGCGTCGATCAACCGCCAAGTGCGGGCGAAGAAGACGCCGATCCTCGTGTTCCGGCCCGACGACGTCATCCGCAGCGCGGAGCGCATCGAGGGCATCATCCGCGCCGACCGCACCACGCGGCCGGACGGGTGAGCCGGCGCCGGCCGCCGACAGTCCACGGCCTGGCGATCGTCGACAAGCCGGCGGGCGTCACCAGCCACGACGTCGTCGATCAGCTGCGACGGCGGTTCGGCGAGCGCCGGATCGGCCACGCTGGCACGCTCGACCCGGGCGCGACCGGCGTGCTCGTCGTGGGCGTCGGTGCGGTGACCCGACTGCTGCGATTCGTCGGCGACGGGTGGAAGCGATACACCGGCGAGGTCGTGCTCGGCGTCGAGACCGACACCCTGGATGCTGACGGCCAGGTCGTCGCCACCCACGACATGGCCGGGGTGACGGTCGATGACGCCCGGCGGGTCGTCGCCGCCCACCTCCTCGGTGCGACCGAGCAGGTGCCGCCGATGGTGTCGGCAGTCCGTGTCGGCGGGCGCAGGCTCCACGAGCTGGCACGCGAAGGCGTCGAGCTCGACCGTGCCGCGCGGCCCGTCACGGTCGAGCGCTTCGACGTCGCCGCTACCCTCGACCCGGCCGCGCTGGCGGTCGACGTCACCTGCTCGGGCGGTACCTACGTCCGCACCCTCGCCGCCGACCTCGGCCATCTCCTCGGCGGTGGCGCCCACCTGCGCAACCTGCGGCGAACGGCGGTCGGTGCGTATACGATCGAGGAGGCGGCGTCGCCCGACGAGGTCGAGTTGCTCGCGCCGATCGAGGCGGTTCGGGGCATGGTCGTGGTCCCCGTCGATGTCGCCACCGCCGCCCTCGTCGCCAACGGTCGAGTGCTCCCGGCGCCGGGCGATGGCGCGGGACCCTGGGCGATCGTCGGGCCGGCCGGGCGGCTCCTCGCCGTGTACGAGTCGTTCGGCGCGGGGCGGGCCAAGCCGACCGTGGTTCTCGGTTGAGCACCCGGACCGGTGCCCCGCCCGGGCGCAGAGATAGCGTCGCGCGCCGTGCAGGTGATCACCGACGTCGATCGCGCTCTGTGGCCGGGCGAGCGGACCGTCGTGACGATCGGCGCCTACGACGGCGTGCACCTCGGGCACCAGGCGGTGATCGCCGACGTCCGCCAGCTCGCGGTCGGCGCACGCGCCCGGTCCGTCGTGCTCACGTTCGACCGCCATCCGGCCACGATCGTGCGGCCCGAGTCGGCGCCGCAGTTGCTCAACAGCCCGGAGCAGAGACTGGAGCTGCTCGCGGCGACCGGCGTCGACGCCACCGTGGTGCTGACGTTCGACGAGGCGATGGCGAAGTGGTCACCTGACGAATTCATCGAGCGCGTGCTCATCGGCGCGCTGGCGGTGAAGATCGTCGTCGTCGGCGAGGACTTCCACTTCGGCAACCATCGCGACGGCAACGTCAAGCTGCTCGAGCAGTACGGCAGCGATCACGACTTCGTCGTCGACCCCGTGCGGCTGGTCGGGCGGGGCGACAACATCGAGGAGCCGATCTCGAGCACGGCCATCCGCCGCGCCCTCGCCGGCGGCGAAGTCGAGTTGGCGGCGCGGATGCTCGGGCGCGAGCACGAGGTGCGCGGCGTTGTCGTGCTCGGCGACCGGCGCGGCCGCCTGCTCGGGTTCCCGACCGCCAACGTCGAAGTGCCCAACTCCGTGTGCATGCCGGCCGACGGCGTCTACGCCGGCTGGTACGACCGGCCCGATGGCCTCTCCCATCCCTGCGCGATCAACCTCGGCCGCCGCCCGACGTTCTACGAGCACGCCGACCACTCGCTGCTGGAAGCCCACCTGCTCGACTTCGACGGCGACCTCTACGGCGAGCCGGCGCGGGTCCGCTTCGCCCATTTCTTGCGCAGCGAGCGCAAGTTCGACGGGCTCGAGGCGATCAAGACCCAGCTGACGTTCGACGTCGACCACGCCCGCCAGCTCCTGCTCGGCGATTGACGCTCGGGCTCGGCTCGCAGCAAGGCGGCGACGATGTCGGAGCCGCTCGTCGAGGCGAACACCGTCGAAATGACGCTACCGACGGCGACGACGGCCAGCACCACCCACGCCGCCGGCTGCAGGCGGCGACCGCGGCGAGCCCAGAACCGCCGCAGCGAGAACGACCCCGGCGCTCGATCTCCTGGAGGATGACGGTCCCGATGACCACGCCGGAGATCGTGAAGAACAGCGACACCCCCAGGCAGCCGCCCGGCAGCCAGCCCAGCCCGGTGTGGATCATGACCACGACGGCGATGGCAAGGCCGCGCAGGCCGTCGAGCCCTGCCTGGTGGCGGACGCCGTCGCCGTGGGTCAGCCGGGCAACGCGGCCCGCTCAGCCGCCCACGAGCTCCGCACGTCGCTCGCGCTTCAGCTGCGGCCGCAGCGTCTGGAACACCTCCCGATGATGCCAGCGGCCGCCCGGACTCCTGCGACAACCGATCCATCCGAGTGTTTGGGCCCATCCGAGTGTCACGGCCGGGATTCTCCAGGACGAAACACTCCGACGGGCTGAAACACTCGGATGCACTGCTTGCGCTGCTTGCTCAGACTGCGGGCCAGATCACGGTGGTGCCGTCGTAGACGTTGGCGATCGGATCGGGGTCGGCGAAAGTCGCCGCATCGGGTGCCTTCCCGCCGAAGAGACCGACCTTGGCGTAGGCGTCGAGCTCGGCCTGCAGCTGCTCGACGTCCGGGATGCCGATGCCGGTGCCGGCGGGCGTCTCGGTCTGCAGCAGCTTCGACTCGGTGTTCCACCGGTACGTCTCGCCCTCCGTCGAGAGGTAGTTGGGGTTGCCGTGGGCCTGGACCAGGTCGACGGCTGTCTTCGTCGCTGCCGCCGGGTCGGCCAGCGCGTCGGCGAGCCCCTTCATCGTCGCCCGCAGGAAGTCCTCGGCCGCCGTCGGGTGGGCGGTGACCCAGTCCTTCGTGGCGTACAGCACGCCGAACGAGCCGGGCACGCCGAACTTGGTCGGATCGAACAGCGTGTAGGTGAGGCCGGCGCGGTCGAGCTGGCCGGGCTCGTTGCTCTTGTAGCCCGGGAACCCGGCGATGCCCTCGAGGTGGTAGTGGGCGACCGGGTCGAAGCCGTCGAGGAGCACTGTCTTGTAGTCAGTGCCCTCGACCAGCCCGGCGCCCGCCAGCATCACCGCGACGCTGGGCGGGATCTTGCCCTTGACACCGATCGTCTTGCCCTTGAGGTCGGCGAGCGAGGACGCCTCCCCCGGCTTGACGATCAGGCTGTCGATCGCCGTGCGCCCCTCGACGTCGAGGGCGACGAGGTCGACCTTGTTCGACGTGGCGAAGTCCACGACCTCGCTGAACGAGCCGCCCGAGGCGATCTCCGCCTTGCCGCCGGCGACGAGGGGGTAGTTGGAGGTCGAGAAGCTCGGCTGGAGCTGGACGTCGAGGCAGAGATCCTTGTAGTAGCCGGCTTGCTGGGCGACGACGACGTCGATGATCGACGCCGTGGCAGCGAAGTCGAAGCCGGAGAGGTAGCGGATCGTGCCGGCCGCCTTGTTCGCGGTGCAGCGATCGGCGGGGAAGGGCTGACCGGCGGAGACGGCGTCGCCGGCGGCGGTGGTCGGCGTCGACACGGCGCCCCCGGTGGTGGCCGTGGCGGGCGACGTCGTCGGCGAGGACGAGTCGTCGTCACCGCACGCGGCGATGGTGAGCAGGGCGACGGCGGCGAGGCCGAGCAAGCAGAGCGGGGCGCGCTGGCGCATGGGAACGGTTTCCCTTCGATGGTGGTGGACCCAGTTGTGCCAGTGCACCCGGCCGACGCGGGAAGCGAGAAGGTCCGCGGCGGGCGGTCGTTGCGTGCGCTGGCCACCGTACCGTCCTCATAGGGCTCCTCTCGCAGCGAAGCTGCTCGTGTCGCCTCGCCGCGCTCGCTGCCGCCGCTTCGCAGCGGCGCTCGCCCACCTCCACGCTCGGGCTCGACTCGCAGCCAAGCTGCTCGTGTCGCCTCGCCGAGCTCGCTGCCGCCGCTTCGCAGCGGCGCTCACCCCACCTCCACGCTCGGGCTCGACTCGCAGCCAAGCTGGTCGTCTCGCCTCGCCGAGCTCGCTGCCGCCGCTTCGCAGCGGCGCTCACCCCACCTGACCGAGCGGGTCAGCTCCTACGACGGGCGGGTGCGGCCGCGCACGCGCTGTGACACGTGCCAACGCAGCGCCAGCCGCTCGATCAACGACAGCACGGCGAGGAAGAGCGCGCCGAGGGCGGCGGTGACGAGGATCGTCGCCCACAGCACGTCGGCGTTCTGACCGATCGCCCGCTTGCCGGCGGCGCCGAGCCCCGACGTCGACAGGTTGCCGCCCTCGCCGTAGTACGCCGCGGCGAGGGCGAGGCCGATGTTGTAGCGGGCAGCAGAGAGGATCGTCGGCAGCGCCGACGGAAGCCGCAGGCGCCAGAGCACCTCCCACCGGCTGGCGTCGACCGAGGCCAGCAACTCACGCGCCGCCGGGTCGGCCGAGCGCATCCCGGCGACCGTGGCGAACACGAACGCCGGCGTCGTCACGAGGGCGATGAGGAAGATCACCGGCGGATCCCCGGCGCCGAGCCAGAGCACGATCGAGGTGAAATAGGCGACCCACGGGGCGACGAGGACACCGACGAGCACCGGCTGGGCGGCCTGCTCGAGGAACCTCGACGCCGAGAGGGCGGCCCCGGCGAGCACCGCTGCGACCAGGGCGATGATGATGCCGAGGGCGGCGTGACGGGCCGTCACGACGGCGGCGTCGAGGTAGAAGCGAGGCCGGGAGACGATCTCGTGGACAATCGTCGAGGGGGCGAGGAGCACGAAGCGCTCGACGTCGAACAGCCGGACGTAGGCCTCCCACAGCCCGAGGAAGGCGGCGATGCCGAGCAGTCCGGCGAGCACGATCCGCCGCGTCGTCATCGCCCGGCGCCCTCATGGAGCAGGGCGCGGAGGCGGGTCTCGGTGGCGAAGAAGGCTGGCTCGTCCTCCAGCTCGGGATGGCGAGGGCGCGGCAGGTCGACGTCCTCCACGCCGACGATGCGTCCCGGCCGCGACGACAGCACCACGACCCGATCGGAGAGGAACACCGACTCGGCGATCGAGTGGGTCACGAACAGCACCGTCGTCGCCACCCGCTCGCACAGCCGGGCCAGCAGGTGGCGCATGTCGGCGCGGGTGATCTCGTCGAGCGCAGCGAAGGGCTCGTCCATCAACAGCAGCGGGGGACCGAGCGCCATCGCCCGAACCAGGGCGACGCGCTGCTGCATGCCGCCCGACAGCTCGTGCGGGTAGGCCCGGGTGAAGTCGGCGAGGCCGACCTCGGCGAGCAGCTCGCCGGCGTCGGGACCGTGGGTGCGCTGGCGCCGGTTGAGCTCGAGCAGCAGGCGGGCGTTGGCCTCGACGGTGCGCCACGGCAGAAGTCCCGGCGACTGCGGCACGAAGCCGATCCGCTTGGCCGCCCGGGCCACGTGAGGGCTGTTGCCGTCGATCGTGACGGCCCCGGACGTCGGCTCATCGAGCCCGCCGACGATCCGCAGCAGCGTCGTCTTGCCACTGCCGCTCGGGCCGAGCACGGTGACGATCTCGCTGGCGGGGACGTCGAGATCGATCGGCGCGAGGGCCTGCAGGTCGCCGAACGACTTGGCCAGCGCACGCAGCTCGATCGTCGCCGACACGGCGGCCGAGCGTACCGACGGGCGGTTGTCCCGCTCCGGGTCGCCGCCGTAGCCTTGCCCGGTCCGTCGCAGCTTCCGCTTCGGCGTGATGCCGTGCACCACCCGGTGCCGGCGTGGCCACCGACCGAAAGCGTGGACCCCATGGCCTCTGCCGAGATGGCGAAGCAGGACACGATTAGCGAGCATCGCCTGCACGACTCCGACACCGGCTCGCCAGAAGTGCAGATCGCGCTGCTCTCCAAGCGCATCAGCCACCTCACCGAGCACCTCAAGACCCACCCCAAGGACCACCACAGCCGGCGCGGCCTGCTGATGCTGGTCGGCCGGCGCCGGCGGATGCTCGACTACGTCCGCTCGATCGACGTCAACCGCTACCGCGAGATCATCCAGCGCCTCGGCCTGCGCCGCTGACCTCGTTCCAGGTAGGCTTGTGAAAACCCATTGAGCGGCCGCAGGTTCGGTTGTCAGTCGCCCATTCCGTGATCCATGGGGGATCGGCGGAGTCGCCGACTGGGAACCGAAACGGCCGCTCCCGACAGCGCCCGGCACTGCGGGGCGCGAAAGGAGCCATTCGTGGCCGACCCCATCCGCGTGAGCGGTGCCATTTCCGGTACCGACAAGACGCTGTCCTTCGAGACCGGCAAGCTGGCCCTCCAGAGCCAGGGCGCCGTCGTCGCCACCATCGGCGAAACGACCGTGCTGACGACGGCCAACGCCGCCCACGACGTCCGACCAGGCGTCGACTTCTTCCCGCTCACCGTCGACGTCGAAGAGCGGGCGTACGCGATCGGCAAGATCCCCGGTTCGTTCTTCCGCCGTGAGGGCCGCCCGTCGGAGGACGCCATCCTCACCTGCCGCCTCACCGACCGGCCGCTGCGCCCCTCGTTCCCCAAGGGCTTCCGCAACGAGACCCAGATCGTCACCAACGTGCTCGGCGCCGACCAGCACCAGCCCTACGACGTGCTCTCGATCAACGCCGCCTCGGCGGCGCTGATGATCAGCGGCATCCCCTTCGACGGCCCGCTCGGCGCCGTGCGCATCGCCTACAGCCAGGACGGCCAGTGGATCCCCCATCCGACCTACGAGGAGGGCCACGACGGCACGTTCGAGCTCGTCGTCGCCGGCCGGGAGCTCGACAACGGCGACGTCGCCGTGATGATGGTCGAGGCCGGCGGCACCGAGAAGAGCTTCTCGTACTACGCCGACGGGGCGAAGGTCGTCGACGAGGCCGTGCTGGCCGACGGGCTCGAGGCGTGCAAGGTGTGGATCAAGGAGTCGATCGCCCTGCAGCGCCAGCTCGTCGCCAGCGTGATCGCCACCCACGGGCCGATCGAGCAGCTCGAGTACACACCGGTCGTCGACTACACCGACGACGTCTTCGCAGCCGTCGAGCGGGTCGCCACCGACGACCTCGCCAGGGCGATCACGATCCCGGGCAAGCATGAGCGCAACGAGGCCACCGGTGCGGTGACGTCGTCGGCGGTCGCCACGCTCGCCGGCTCACCCGACGAGCCCGGCGAGCTCGCCGGCCGGGAGCGGGAGATCAAGGAGGCCGTCCGCGCCCTCACGAAGAAGCTGGTGCGCCGGCGGATCGTCGACGAGGGCCTGCGCATCGATGGGCGTGGCACCACGGATCTCCGACCCGTCTCAGCGGAGGTCGGCATCCTGCCCACGGCGCATGGCTCGGGCCTGTTCCAGCGCGGCGAGACTCAGGTGCTCGACGTGTGCACCCTCGCCATGCCGCGCATGAACCAGCTCGTCGACACGCTCAACCCGGAGACGACCAAGCGCTTCCTGCACCACTACAACATGCCCCCGTGGGCAAATGGTGAGACCGGGCGGGTCGGCTCGCCGAAGCGCCGCGAGATCGGCCACGGCGCCCTCGCCGGGCGGGCCATCCTGCCCGTCCTCCCGGGTCAGGAGGAGTTCGCCTACACCCTCCGGTTGGTGTCCGAGGTGATGAGCTCGAACGGCTCGACGTCGATGGGCGCGGTGTGCGCCTCCAGCCTGTCGCTGATGGATGCCGGCGTGCCGATCAAGGCCCCGGTGGCCGGTATTGCGATGGGCCTCGTCCTCCGCGAGGGCACGTACACGACGCTCACCGACATCCTCGGCGCCGAGGACGCCTTCGGTGACATGGACTTCAAGGTCGCCGGCACGGCAGAGGCGATCACCGCCCTCCAGCTCGACACCAAGATCGACGGCATCCCGGCTGACGTGCTGACCGCCGCGCTCGACGCGGCCAAGGTCGCCCGGCTGCAGATCCTCGACGTCATGAACGCGGCGATCGCCGCACCTCGTGCGGAGGTCGCCCCGACGGCACCGAAGATCACCACCATCCACATCCCGATCGACAAGGTCGGCGAGGTCATCGGTCCCAAGGGCAAGGTCATCAACACGATCCAGTCCGAGACCGGCGCCGACATCAGCGTCGACGACGACGGGGCCCAGGGCATCGTCACGATCGGCGCCGTCGAGGCCTGGCGGATGGAGGAGGCGAAAGCGGCGATCCTCGCCATCGTCGACCCGCCGAAGGCCGAGCTCGGCAGGACCTACACCGGCCGGGTGGTCAACATCACCAAGTTCGGTGCGTTCGTCAACATCCTGCCCGGCCGCGACGGCCTGGTGCACATCTCCAAGCTCGGTCGGGGCAGGCGCATCAACGCCGTCGAGGACGTCCTCTCGCTGGGCCAGGAGCTCGAGGTCCGCGTCGACGAGATCGACGACAAGGGCAAGGTCAGCCTGAGCCCGCTCGGCGACGCACCCGAGGTGTCCGAGCAGCCGTCGACCGAGGGCAACGGCGGCGCGGACGTCGTCAACGTCTCGTTCGAGGACGCCTTCGACGCCGAGCTCGCCGGCGAGCTGGGCGACCTCGGCCCGGCCACGACCTCGACCGGCTCCGGTGTTGCCGAGGGCCGCGGCGGTCGCGGTCGTGACGACAGCCGCGATCGCGGCGCCGATCGCAGCCGCCGCCGTCATCGCTGACACGCGATGACGGAGCGCCTGACCCGGCTCGCCAATGGCTTGACGATCGCCACCGACCACGTCCCCGGGGCGCGGTCGGTGGCGATCGGCGTCTGGGTCGCCGTCGGCTCCCGCGACGAGCCTCAGGAGCTGTCCGGTGTCTGCCACTTCCTCGAGCATCTGCTGTTCAAGGGCACGCCGACGCGCACGGCCACGGAGATCTCCCGCACCGTCGATCGCGTCGGCGGTGACATCAACGCCTTCACGTCGAAGGAGTACACGGCCTACTACTGCCGGATGCCGCGTCGGCATGCGCCGGCCGGCGTCGAGTTGCTGGGTGACGTGCTGACCCGCTCGCTGATCGCCGAGGACGACGTCGACAGCGAGCGCCAGGTCATCCTGGAGGAGCTGGCGATGGACGACGACTCGCCCGACGACGTCGCCCTGCGCACGCTGGCCCGCCAGCTGTTCGGCGATCACGGCCTCGGTCGCGACACCGCCGGCGAGCGCGACACGGTCACGACGATCAAGCCGGCCGACATCCGTGACTTCTTCGCAGCCCACTACCGCAGTGGGGCGACGACCGTGGCCGTGGCCGGCGACGTCGAGCACGAGGAGGTCGTCGGCGAGATCGAGTTGGCGTTCGCCGTGATGCCGTCCGGCGAAGGGCGCATGCCCCGCCACGCGCCGGGGCCGGCCGAGGACGACGTCGAGATCGACGAGGACTCCGAGCAGGTGCACCTCGCCATCGGCGGACGCTCGGTGCCGCGGGAGGACCCCGACCGCGAGGCGCTCGACGTCGTCAACCACGTCTTCGGCGGTGGCCTGTCGAGCCGCCTGTTCGATGAGATCCGCGAGCGTCGGGGGCTCGCCTACAGCGTCTACTCGGCG
The DNA here is from genome assembly GCA_963841465.1 of uncultured Acidimicrobiia bacterium. Classification (GTDB taxonomy): domain Bacteria; phylum Actinomycetota; class Acidimicrobiia; order Acidimicrobiales; family Ilumatobacteraceae; genus JALZMG01. Next base: position 730,129 of record CAWJCQ010000005.1, read on the forward strand.
ACGTCGGCCTACGCCGACGCCGGGGCGTGGTCGGTGTACGCCGGCACGATGCCTGAGCACGCCGGCGAGGTGCAGCGGCTCGTCGGGTCGGAGCTGGAGCGGCTCGTCGAGGGGAGTATCACCGACGAGGAGCTGATGATCGCCAAGGGCTACCTCACCGGCGCCTACGAGATGGGCCTCGAGGACACCGGCGCGCGGATGTCGCGCCTGGGCGGGATGCTGGCCACGCTCGGCCGAGTGATCCCGGTCGACGAGCAGCTCGCCCGTTGGGAGGCGGTCACCCACGCCGACGTGCGGCGGGTGCTGGAGCGGGTGTACGGCGCCGGCCCGCCGGTGACCGTGGCCGTCGGGCCGGCATACGATCGCTGAGATGCGAACTGTCCTTCAATTGCGGCCCGATTGCGCCGATTCTGAAGGACAGAACGGGTGAAGGTCGGCGTCTGCGGGGCCGGTGGGCGGATGGGCGCCACGGTCTGCGCCGCCGTCGCCGCCGATCCCGACCTCCAGCTCGTGGCCGGCGTCGACCCGCACGCGGTCGGGGCGGAGGTGGAGGGGATCACGGTCGCCGGCGAGCCGCGAGCCTTCGTCGACGCCGGGGCCGAGGTGGTGGTCGACTTCAGCGTCGCCGCGGCAGCGCGCACAACCGTGCCGTGGCTGGCGATGCACGGCATCCATGCCGTGGTCGGCACCACCGGTCTCACCGCCGACGACCTCGAGCTGTTCCGCCACGAGTTCTGTAAGGGCGGCCCGAACTGCGTCGTCGCTCCCAACTTCTCGATCTCCGCGGTGATCATGATGCGCCTCGCCGAGATCGCCGCCCCGTTCTTCGACACCGCCGAGATCATCGAGCTGCACCACGACACCAAGACCGACGCCCCGTCGGGCACGGCGCTGGCGACGGCCGAGCGAATGGCCGCCGCCTCCTCACAGTGGGCGCCCGACCCGACCAGAGCCGAGGTCGTCCCCGGCGCCCGCGGCGGCACCGGGCCGGCGGGCATCCACCTCCACTCGGTGCGGATGCGCGGGATGGTGGCCCACCAGGAGGTGATCCTCGGCGCCCTCGGCCAGACCCTGACCCTGCGCCAGGACAGCTACGACCGGCTCAGCTTCATGCCCGGCGTGATCCTCGCGGTCAAGCACGTCGCCGAGCACCCCGGCCTGACGATCGGCCTGGACGCCCTGTTGGGGCTGTAGCCCCGAACTGTCCTTCGATTTCGGCCCGATCGGGACGTAATTGAAGGACAGAACGCCTACTCCAGATCCGCACCGACCTCGGGGAAGTCGGCCAGCCGCTCGGCGGGGGAGGCGCCGGAGTCGACGGCGTCGTGGGTCCAGTCGGGCTGCTTGGTGGCGTAGGACTCGTCGACCTCGGACTCGCCGCCGGCGCGCACGACGGTCAGCGGGGCGATCAGCACGGGCGTCACCGGCTCGGCCCGATCCGGCGCCGTCTCGAGGTGGCGGGCCAGCGCCTCGGGGAACAGGGCGAGCAGGCTGCCGGCGACGAGCGCCTGCTGGCCGGCCAGCGAGCACCGGGCCTCGTCGCCGACGGTGTCGATGCGCGACGACAGCTCGTCGATGTCGGCGTCAGTGGCGTTCGAGTTGCAGAACCGCTCGAGGACACGGGCGATCGCCAGGCCGTCCTGCTTGCACGGTGTGCACTGGCCGCACGACTCGACCGACAGGAAGCGGGCAACCCCTTGGGCGACCGCGACGAGGTCGACCGAGTCGTCGAACACGATGAAGCCGGCGCAGCCGAGGCCGGAGCCGGCGGCGCGCATGTCCTCGTACGTCGAGCGCGGTGTCGAGCTTGCCAGGCGGGATGAACGCGTTGGCCACCCCGGACAGGACGGCGGCGATCGTGGCGCCCTCCTCGACACCGCCGCCGAGCTCGGTGATGACCTCGCGGAGCGTCACGCCCATCGGGTACTCGCCGACGCCGGCCCGCTGCGTCGAGCCCGACACCGTGCACACGATCGTCCCCGGCGACCGCTCGGTTCCGAACTGCTGGAACCACGGCACCCCGTTGGCGAGGATCAGCGCGACGGTGGACAGCGTCTCGACGTTGTTTGCCAGCGTCGGCGCAGCACCGCCGACGCCGGCCATCGCGACGTGGGCAGCGGAGATGCGGCCCTCGCCGATCTCGTCCGCGCCGTGCCGGTAGGGCGGCGCCACCCGCGGGAACGGCGGCCGACCGTCGACGACCTCGAGCAGCCCGGTCTCCTCCCCGAAGAGGTACTCCGGTGGCCCGGCGACGATGTCGATCGCCACGCCAGGCGCCCAGCCCGCCTCGCCAACCTCCGCGATCGCCCGGCGCACGGCGGCGATCTGCTCGCTGAACGTGCGCTTCATGGCGACGATCACGTGGTCGGCCCCGACCGCGCCGGCGGCGATCAACGCCCCTTCGAGCACCCGGTACGGGTTGCGGATCAGCAGCTCGCGATCCTTGTAGGAGCCGGGCTCCCCCTCGGCGCCGTTGACCACCACCGTCGCCGGACGGTTCGGCGAGGCGTAGCCGGCCACCGTGCGCCACTTCGTCCCGGTGGGGAACCCGGCGCCGCCGCGACCGCGCAGCCCTGACGCCTCGAGCACATCGATCGTGGCCTCGGGCCCACGATCGGTGGCCACGGTGAGGCCGCTGCCGCCGCCGGCCGCGATGTAGTCGGCGAGTGAGGCGACAGGCGCCGGGTCGAGAACCCGGGAGACGTTCAGCATCGGTCAGCCGAGGGCGGCGAAGGCGGCGTCGTAGTTCGGCTCCTGGCCGATCTCCGGAACCTGCTCGGTGTAGGTGATCACGCCATCGCCGTCGACGACGACCACAGCGCGCGACATCAGGCCAGCCATCGGACCGTCGGTGATCGTGACGCCGTAGATCGCTCCGAAGTCACTGCGGAACGTCGACGCGTTGGTGACGTTCTCGATCCCTTCGGCGCCGCAGAAGCGGGCCTGGGCGAAGGGCAGGTCGGCCGAGACGTTGAGGACGGTGACGTCGTCGCGACCCCCGGCCTTCTCGTTGAAGGCCCGCACGCTCGCCGCGCACACGCCGGTGTCGATGCTCGGGAAGATGTTGAGGACGAGGCTCTTGACGGCGAGGTCGCCGAGCGTCACGTCGGCGAGGTTGCCGCCGGTGACAGTGAAGGCCGGGGCGGGCGTGCCGACCGCGGGCAGCTCGCCGACGGTGTGGATGGGGTTGCCGCGAAGGGTGATCTCGGACATGCCCGGATCATGCTACGACCCGGCGCCACGGCGGAAGTTGCGGACGTTGGCGAGCACGACGGCGGCCAGCGAGATGCCGAGCAGCCACCACTGGTATCGCTGGATGAACGAGAGGATGTCGAGCAGCTGGTCCTCGAACGCCTTCGAGAGGAACCACATCAGCACCAGCCGGCCGACGATCCCGGCGCTGAGCAGCACCGTCAGGCGCACCGGCGGGGTGCGGTGGACGCCGGTCAGCACGGCGACGATGTTGCTGCCGGCGAAGAACGGCACCAGCCCGATCTCTGCCTTGCTGAAGCCGTCGTTGAGCGACGCCAGCTGCGTGGGCTTGACGCCGAGGTAGCGGGTGAACCACGACAGCGCCTGCTCGCGATACGCCCGCCCGACGAGATGGCACACGACGAAGGCGACCGCGAGCCGCAGCGCACCGATGACGAAGTACCACAACGGCGAGATCCCGCCGGCGACGGCGAGCACGAGATAGCGCTGGCGCGACGACAGGGCGAGCAAAGCGGCCGGATGATCGTGCGACCAGCTGGCCCACACGACGTTGGCGACGTTGGTGCACACGACGAGGCCGACGAACGCGACCAACGTGAGTGGGGCCCACCTCGGCGGGTGGTGCACGGGCGGTGCCGCCACGTCGGCCGGGGCGACGAGCGGCTCATCGCCCTGCTGGTGCACGGGGCGACGCTACCGACGCACGGGCCGAGGTGGGCGAGCGACGCTGCGGAGCGGCGTCGGCGAGCTCGGAGGCGAGGCGAGCGGCTTGGCTGCGAGCTGAGCCCGAGTGTGGAGGTGGGCGAGCGACGCTGCGGAGCGGCGTCGGCGAGCTCGGAGGCGAGGCGAGCGGCTTGGCTGCGAGCTGAGCCCGAGTGTGGAGGTGGGCGAGCGACGCTGCGGAGCGGCGTGGGCGAGCTCGGAGGCGAGGCGAGCGGCTTGGCTGCGAGCTGAGCCCGAGTGTGGAGGTGGGCGAGCGACGCTGCGGAGCGGCGTGGGCGAGCTCGGAGGCGAGGCGAGCGGCTTGGCTGCGAGCTGAGCCCGAGTGTGGAGGTGGGCGAGCGACGCTGCGGAGCGGCGTGGGCGAGCTCGGAGGCGAGGCGAGCGGCTTGGCTGCGAGCTGAGCCCGAGTGTGGAGGTGGGCGAGCGACGCTGCGGAGCGGCGTGGGCGAGCTCGGAGGCGAGGCGAGCGGCTTGGCTGCGAGCTGAGCCCGAGCGTGGAGGTGGGCCCGAGTCAGGCGGTCGTCGAGGGGGCGACGGTCGACGGCGACACCGAGCCTTGGGCACACTGCCCGACGGCGTTGTTGGCCGTTTGCAGGTCCTCCGGCAGGTCGACCTGGAACAGTGAGTACGCCAGGATCTGGGCGACCTGTGTGTTGGAGAGGTTCTCCTTCGCGCAGGTCAGCCGATCCTCGTCCGAGATCAGCTGTGGGAGCAAGTCGCCGCATGCCGCCATGTCATCGGCCACGGACGCGGCCTCGTCCGCGCTGACCTTCAGCTTTCCGAGCGAGTCGGCGGCCCCGAAATCGTCGACGCTCAACCCGGTCTGCCTGATCGCCGCGTAGACCTTGTCGCTGACGACCGCCGTGGCGACGCAGCCGCGGATGTCCTCGTCACCGAAGCCGATCGCCGACTCGGCGGCATCGATGTAGTCCTGCTTCGACCCGACGTCGCCCGAGCCGCTCGCGCCCGTTGAGCTCCCGGAGCTCCCGGTGGTCCCGGTCGTCTCGGTGGTCTCGGACGTGGAGGTGGTCGACTCGCTGCTCGTCGAGGCGGTGGTGCTGGCGCTCGTGCCGGCCGTGTCGTCGTCGCCGCACGCGGCGAGGACGGTCGCTGCCGCGACGGCGAGGGCGGCGAAGGTCAGGCGGCGGGGACGGTGCATGGGGACCACTCCTACCCGCGCAACTGAAAAACCGACCCCGGGACCTCTCCCCATGCAGGTGACCTAACGTTGACGCATGCAGGGGTTGATGCAGCACGTACCGTTGACGATCACGCAGCTGTTCGAGCGCGCCGAGCAGTACTTCGGGCACAAGGGCGTCACGACGGCGACCCCAGGTGGCCGCGAACGCGTGTCGTACGCCGACTGGGCCGAGCGGACCCGCCGCCTCGGCGGCGTGCTCGACAACCTCGGGATCAGCGCCGAGGGTCGGGTGGCGACGTTCGCGTGGAACACGTCGCGGCACCTCGAGCTGTACTTCGCCGCACCGTGCACCGGCCGGGTGCTGCACACGTTGAACATCCGCCTGTTCCCCGAGCAGCTCACCTACATCGTCAACCACGCCGACGACGAGGTGATCTTCGTCGACCGCTCGCTGCTCGCCCTGCTGGCGCCGCTGCTGCCGACGTTCGAGCGGCTCCGCCACCTCGTGTTGATGGACGACGGCAAGGGCGAGATCCCTGACGACCTCAATGGCCACGAGCTGCTCGAGTACGAGGCGCTGCTCGCCGACGCCTCGCCGGTTGAGTTCCACGTCGACGACGAACACCGGGCAGCGAGCATGTGCTACACGAGCGGCACCACGGGCAACCCGAAGGGCGTCGTCTACAGCCATCGCAGCACGTACCTGCACACGATGGGCGCGATGACCGCCGACTCGCTCGGCGCCCGTGAATCCGACCGGATCCTGCCGGTGGTGCCGATGTTCCACGCCAACGCGTGGGGCCTGGCCCACGCCGCGGTGGCCGTCGGCGCCGACCTCATCATGCCCGGCCCCGACCTGTCGGGGAAGGCGATCGCCGACCTCGTCGTCGACGAGCGGGTCACCGTGGCCGCTGGTGTGCCGACGATCTGGATGCAGGTGCTGCCCGAGCTCGTCGGCCGCGACACGTCGGCGCTGCGGGTGATCCCGTGCGGCGGGTCGGCGGTGCCCAAGTCGCTCTCAGAGGCGTACCGCGGGCAGCTCGGCCTGCCAATCCTGCAGGCGTGGGGGATGACCGAGACCAGCCCGGTGGCGTCGGTGTGCCGCCTCGACGGTGACCAGGAGCTGCTGTCGCCGGAGGAGCAGGCCGACCTCCGCACCGGCGTCGGGCGAGCGGTGTTCGGCGTCGAGGCGAGGGTGGTCGAGCCCGGCGGTACCGCGCCCGTGTCCCGTGACGGCGCGTCGAGCGGGGAGCTGCAGTGCCGCGGGAACTGGATCGCCGCGACGTACTACAACGATCCGCGCGCCGGCGAGAGCTTCACCGATGACGGCTGGTTGCGCACCGGCGACGTGGCGACGATGGACGAGCGGGGCCGGATCCGGCTCGTCGACCGGACCAAGGACCTCATCAAGTCGGGTGGCGAGTGGATCTCGTCGGTCGAGCTGGAGAACGAGCTGATGGCTCACCCGAAGATCCGGGAAGCGGCGGTGATCGGGATCCCCGACCCCAAGTGGTCGGAACGCCCGCTGGCGTGCGTGGTGCTCGAGTCGGGTCAGGAACTGACGAAGGAGGAGGTGCTGGCCCACCTCGCGGGGAGGGTCGCCAAGTGGCAGCTGCCCGACGACGTCGAGTTCATCGACGAGGTGCCCAAGACATCGGTCGGCAAGTTCTCCAAGAAGACCCTCCGCGACCGGTTCGCCGCCCGCGCCACCTGATCCAGCCGCGTGTTTGCTGCGGAAGGCCCGCAGGCGAAACCCTCCGATGCAGGGGAACACTCGGATGGGGTTGACAGTGAGACGGAATTTGTCCTAGCGTCTCACCAATGGTTCCATCGCCGGTCGAGACGCGCATCCTCGACGCCACCCGGCAGTGCTGGGAGAAGTGGGGCATCGCCAAGGTCACCGTCGACGACATCGCCACCGAGGCCGGCGTGTCGCGGGCGACCATCTACCGCATGTTCCCTGGCGGCAAGGACGTCCTGTTCGAGGCCCTGCGGGTGCGCGACCTGGAGGAATTCTTCGTCCTGCTGCGGTCCGAGGTCGAAGGCGCCGGCTCGCTGGAGGAGCTGCTCGTGCGCACCGTCGTCACCGCCACCCGCGAGCTCCGGGCCGACGAGCACCTCGCCCTGATGCTCGCCGCCGAGCCGGGCGAGATGCTCGGGCAGCTCACCGTCGAGGGCGTGCCGCGCATCATCCGCTTCGCCAACACCTTCCTCGCCCCGCTCGCCGTGCCGTACCTGGACGCGGTCACGGCGCGGGCGGTCATCGACGTCCTCGCTCGCCTCACGATCAGCTACTTCCTCGCCCCCAGCGACACCGTCGACCTCGGCGACGATGCCTCGGCGCGGGCGTTCCTCCGGCCTCTGCTGCGGCCCTACCTCGAACCCGTCATCCCCTGAAGGAGATCACCCGTGTCCGTCACCCATCGCGACAACGACGAGATCATCGGTCGCAGCGATCTCAACGACATCGAGGCGATCCTGGCGATCACCAACACTGACGTCGACGAGGTCCTCCACGCCGTCGAGGACAACGCCGACGCCCTGTTCACGTGGGACTACTCGATGGCTCGGCCGCAGCTGCGCAAGCTGTACGAGAAGGGCAAGGCCGGGCAGTGGAACGCATCCACCGACCTGCCATGGGACACCGAGGTCGACCTCGAGGCCGTCGTCGCCGGCGACCAGCTGGCGATCGCCGCCGGCCTCGACCCCAACCACTACGACGGCACGGTGCTCCAGAAGTGGGGCGAGAAGGAGTGGCTCGACTTCGGCATCCAGAACCGCCGCTGGACGCTCTCGCAGTTCCTCCACGGCGAGCAGGGCGCACTGCTGTGCACGGCCAAGATCACCGAGACCGTGCCGTGGTACGACGCCAAGCTGTATGCCTCGACCCAGGTCGTCGACGAGGCCCGCCACGTCGAGGTCTTCGCCCGCTATCTCGAGGAGAAGCTCGGCGGCGGGTACCAGGTCAACGCCCACCTGCGGATGCTGCTCGACGACATCATCAACGACAGCCGCTGGGACATGACCTACCTCGGAATGCAGGTGATGGTCGAGGGCCTCGCCCTCGCCGCCTTCGGCTTCATGCACCAGATGACCGACGAGCCACTGCTCAAGCAGCTGCTGCGGTATGTGATGAGCGACGAGGCCCGCCACGTCGCCTTCGGCGTGCTCTCGCTGAAGGAGGTCTACGAGGCCATGACCGACGCCGAGATGAAGGACCGCCAGGAGTTCGCCTACGAGGCCGCGGTCCGCATGCGCGACCGGTTCATGTCCCAGGAGGTGTGGGAGCGGATGGGCGTCGACCCGAAGGACGTCCTGCCGGTCGTCCTGCGCGACCCGACCCGCGACCTGTTCCAGCAGATGCTGTTCTCCAAGATCGTGCCCAACTGCAAGAAGCTCGGGCTGCTCGATCGCAACGACAAGTGGCTGCGCCGCCGCTTCGAGGAGATGAGCGTGATCCAGTTCGAGGACCTCGAGGACACAGGTGAGGAGTACATCAAGTTCGAGCTCGGCGTCGAGGCGCCGAACGCGATCTGACGCTCACTCATCGGGAAACACCCGGGTCCAGTCCGCACGCATCGAGATCACCGTCCAGCCGCGCTCGGCGGCGCGTTCGAGCGCCTTCTCGGCGCCGTCGTCGTACGCCGTCTCGCGGTCGGCGTCGTCGTGGCACAGGAGCAGCCGCAGCGCGCCGCGCTCGGACGTGCGGGCGAAGCGGAGCATCTCGATGTCGCCGTTCGAGTTGCCGCCGGCCACGAGCGGGCGGCGACCGATCCGGCTCCAGATGCGGACCGGTTTGGTCGGGCCGTCGTCGAAGAACTCGACCTGCGACTTGTAGAGCAGGCCGGTGACGTCCGATTCGACGTCGAAGTCGAGGCCGAGCGCGCTGCCGATGATCCGCTCCGGCGGGATGCCGTAGAGCTGCTCGGCGAACGGGCGCATGAAGTCGCGATCGCCGCCGGAGGCGATGTAGGTCGTGAAGCCGTTGGCCTCGAGGTAGCGCAGCAGCTCGATCATCGGCACGTACCCGCACGACAAGTAGCGGCGGCCGTGGCCCGGATGGGTCGCCGTCGTGAACCACTCCCGCACCTCGGCGGCGAAGTCCTCGACCGGCATCCCCTCGAACGCCTTCGACACCGCGGTCAGGAGCACCCGGAGGTCGGCGTCGTCGCCGCGGTAGTGCTTCACCATCGTCGCCCCGAGCCAGCCGTAGTCGTTGGCCAGCGCCGAGCGGTACGGCTCCTGATCGGCGAGGCTGGCGTCGGCCTTCGCCTGCTCGGCCATCCGGTGCAGCGTGAAGTCGAGCTGGATCGGGATCGGCTTCTCGGTCCACAGCGTGCCGTCGTTGTCGAACACGGCGATCCGGTCCGCCTCGGCCACGAAAGCGGGCGAACCTTCCTCGGTCACAGATGCGACAAAGGAGGTGATCGCCGCGCGCGTCGGTGTATCGGACCAGGACGCGAGCAGCGCATCACCCGCCATGTCCCTCACCCTAGGGTGGCGCCATGCCGGAGAACAGCAAGCCCAACATCCTCGTCATCTGGGGCGACGACATCGGGATCACCAACCTGAGCTGCTACAGCGACGGGCTGATGGGGTACCGCACGCCGAACATCGACCGCCTCTCGAGCGAGGGGATGCGGTTCACCGACGCCTATGGCGAGCAGAGCTGCACGGCCGGGCGGTCATCGTTCATCACCGGCCAGAGCGTGTTCCGTACCGGGCTCAGCAAGGTCGGCTTCCCGGGCGCGCCGATCGGCTTGCAAGCCGAGGACGTCACGATCGCCCAGCTGCTCAAGCCGCTCGGATACGCCACTGGTCAGTTCGGCAAGAACCACCTCGGGGACCTGAACAAGTTCTTGCCGACGGTGCACGGCTTCGACGAGTTCTTCGGCAACCTCTACCACCTCAACGCCGAGGAGGACCCGGAGGACCCGGACTACCCCGCGCGCCACGGCTTCACCGACTTCGCCGAGCGGTTCACACCGCGTGGCGTGCTGCACTGTTGGGCCACGGAGGAGGACGACGCCACCGAGCATCCTCGGTGGGGGAGGGTCGGCAAGCAGCGCATCGAGGACACCGGTCCGCTCAACCGCACGCGGATGGAGACGTGCGACGACGAGTTCGTCGAGGCGGCGACCGACTTCATCCGCCGTCAGCACGGCGCCGGGGGGCCGTTCTTCTGCTGGGTCAACACGACGCACATGCACTTCCGAACTCACACCAAGCCCGAGAGCATCGGCCAATCCGGCCGCTGGCAGTCGCCGTACCACGACACGATGATCGATCACGACAAGAGCGTCGGTCAGCTGCTCGACCTGCTCGACGAGCTCGGCGTCGCCGACGACACCATCGTGATGTACTCCACGGACAACGGGCCGCACATGAACTCGTGGCCGGACGCCGGGATGACCCCGTTCCGTAGCGAGAAGAACACCAACTGGGAGGGCGCCTTCCGCATCCCGATGATGATCCGCTGGCCCGGCCACATCACAGCCGGCGTGGTGTCCAACGAGATCGTCCAGCACCACGACTGGCTGCCGACGTTCCTCGCCGCCGCCGGCGAGCCTGACATCGTCGAGACGCTGAAGCAGGGCCACGATGTCGGGGGGACCACGTTCAAGGTCCATATCGACGGCTACAACCTGCTGCCGTACCTGACGGGTGAGGAGGAGAAGTGTCCGCGGGAGGGGCTGATCTACTTCAGCGACGACGGCGACCTGGTGGCGATCCGTTACGACAACTGGAAGCTCGTGTTTCTCGAGCAGCGCTGCCAGGGGACGTTGCAGATCTGGGCCGAGCCGTTCACCGAGCTGCGCGTCCCGAAGATGTTCAACCTCCGCACCGACCCGTTCGAGCGGGCCGACACGACGTCCAACACGTATTGGGACTGGGTCCTGTCGAAGGCCTACCTGCTGCTCGCCGCGCAGGCCCTCGTCGGCCGGTTCCTTACGACGTTCGCCGAGTTCCCGCCGCGCCAGAAGGCGGCCAGCTTCACCATCGACCAGGCGATGGAGAAGATGAGCGAGGCGGCCAGCGGCGCCCACCGATGACCGTGCCGGCTCCCGCCGAGATGGCGTGGGTGCCGGGCGGTACCTTCCGCATGGGCTCCGACGCCAATCACCCGGAGGAGGGCCCGGCCCACGACGTCACGGTCAGCGGGTTCTGGATCGACCGTTGCCCGGTGACCAACGCGCGCTTCGACGAGTTCGTTGATGCCACGGGCTACGTGACCGTCGCCGAGCGCCCGCTCGACCCGCGGGACTTCCCGGGCGCGCCGCGCGAGCACCTCGTGCCCGGCTCGATGGTGTTCGTCGGGACGCGAGGGCCGGTCGACCTGCGGCGGCTCGAGCAGTGGTGGGCGTGGACCCCGGGGGCGTCGTGGCGCCGGCCGTGGGGTCATCGCGACCGGCGGGCGCCGGCGCCCGACCTCCCGGTGGTCCACATCGCGTTCGAGGACGCCGCGGCCTACGCCGCCTGGGCTGGCCTCGACCTACCGACCGAGGCGGAGTGGGAGCGGGCGGCGCGGGGTGGGCTCGACGGCGCCGCGTACACGTGGGGTGACGAGCCGGAGGCAGCGGGCGAGCGGCTCGCCAACTGGTGGCACGGCAACTTCCCGTGGCAGGCCGCGCCCGGGTACGGGGCGCCGACGCCGGTCGGCGCGTTCCCTGCCAACGGCTACGGGCTGTGCGACATGGCAGGGAACGTGTGGGAGTGGACCACCGACTGGTGGTCCGATCGCCATCCGGATGCCGGCGGGTGCTGCGGGCCCTCAGAGCGCGCCAGCTACGACCTGGCGCAACCGCAGTTCCGGATCCCTCGGCGGGTCGTCAAGGGCGGGTCGTTCCTGTGCGCCGACAGCTACTGCATGCGCTACCGGCCGGCGGCCCGCCGCCCACATATGGTCGACACGGGGATGAGCCACATCGGGTTCCGCTGTATCCGCCGTCGATCACCATGAGCGACGGCTGGGACCCGTCGCAGTACGAGAAGTTCGCCGCCGAGCGGGCGCAGCCGTTCTGGGATCTGGTCGCGCTCGTCGAGCACGACCGCCCGATCCGGCGCGCCGTCGATCTCGGCTGCGGCACCGGCGCGCTCACCGCCGAGCTGACCGCCCGTCGACGGATCGGCGAGATGGTCGGGATCGACTCGTCGCCGGCGATGCTGGTCGAGGCGGCCGCCCAGGCCGGCCCGACCGTGCGCTTCGAGCACGGCGACATTGGGCGCTGGACGTCGTCCGGCGACGTCGACTTGGTGTTCAGCAACGCCGGCCTGCACTGGGTCCCCGACCAGGTCGCGGTCGTGACCAGGTGGTGGGCGGCGCTGCGATCGGGCGGCCAGCTCGCCGTACAGATCCCGGCCAACGCCGGGCACCCCTCGCACCGCATCGCAGCCGAGGTAGCGGCGAGCGAGCCGTTCCGCTCGGCGATGGGCGGCACGCCGCCGGACGATCCTGCCGCCGTCAACGTGCTCGACCCCGTGCAATACGCGATCCTGCTCGACCACCTGGGCGCGGCGCGCCAGCACGTCCGGCTGCAGGTCTACGGCCACCGCCTCGCCCGCTCCGCCGACGTCGTGGAGTGGGTCAAGGGCACGTCGCTGATGCGCTTCCAGCGGCTGCTGCCGGCCGATCTCTACGACCGCTTCGTCGAGGAGTACCAGCGGCGGCTGCTCGTGGCGATCGGCGACACCGCGCCGTACTTCTACCCGTTCAAGCGCATCCTGTTCTGGGGCCGCCGGTGACCTAGCCTTCGGGCTCGCCGCCCGGCAAAGCCGGATCGGCTGCGCCTGCCGAGCTCGCCGCCGTCGCCTCGCAGCGGCGCTCGATGTCCTAGCCTGCGGCCATGGCACGGTTCGGTCGCGTGATGACGGCGATGGTCACGCCGTTCACCGAGGACGGCTCGCTGGACGTGGACGGGGCGGCGGCGCTCGCCCGCTGGCTCCAGGAGCAGGGGAACGAGGGGCTCGTCGTCGCCGGCACGACCGGCGAGTCCCCGACGATGAGCGACGCCGAGAAGCTGACGCTGTGGGAGACCGTCGCCGACGCCGTCACCATCCCGGTGATCGCCGGATCCGGTACCAACGACACCGCCCACTCCGTTCACCTCACCGCGGAGGCGTCGAAGCTCGGGGTGGCCGGCATCCTCGCCCTCTGTCCGTACTACAACCGCCCGTCACAGGCGGGCATCGAGATCCACCTGCGCGCCGTCGCCGACGCCACCGACCTGCCCGTGGTGATCTACGACATCCCGATCCGCACCGGACGCAAGATCGCCACAGCGTTGCTCGCCCGGCTGGCTCACGAGGTCGACAACATCGTCGCCGTCAAGGACGCCGCCGGCAGTCCGGCCGAGACGGCCCGGCTGATCGCCGCCGCCCCCGCCGGCTACGAGGTCTACAGCGGCGACGACGCGCTGACGCTGCCGCTGCTGTCCGTCGGGGCGGTCGGCCTGATCGGCGTGGCCACGCACTGGTGCGCGCCCGACGCCGTCGAGCTGTTCGACCGCTGGGCCGGCGGCGACACCGCCGGCGCGATCGCCGTCAACGCTCGCCTGCTCGAGAGCTGGGCCTACGAGACCGGCGACGAGTGTCCCAACCCGGGTCCGGCCAAGGCGATGCTGCGCCACCTCGGCCAGCCGGCCGGGCGCTGCCGCCCGCCGATGGACGCCGATCCGCCGTGGCTGGCGGACCGCGCCGCCGAGGTCTGGTCGAACCTTCAGGCCGCGCGTGCCTGAACCCGTTCGGCTGGTCTTCCTCGGGGGGCTGGGGGAGATCGGGCGCAACTGCATGTGCGTGGAGCAGGGCGTCGGCGACGGTCGCCGGATCCTGCTCATCGACTGCGGGCTGATGTTCCCCGGTCCCGACCTCCACGGCATCGACCTCGTGCTGCCCGACTTCACCTACCTCCGCGACAACGCGGCGCGGATCGACGGCCTCGTCGCCACCCACGGCCACGAGGACCACGTCGGCGGGCTGCAGTTCCTGCTGCGCGAGGTCAGCGTCCCGATCTACGGCTCGCCGCTCACGCTCGGGCTCGCCCGCCACCGCATCGAGGAGGCCGGGCTGCTCGGGCGCACCACCCTCAACCCCGTCGCCGACGGCCAGCGGCTGTTGATCGGATCTTTCGACGTCGAGTTCATCGCCGTCACCCACAGCGTCCCGCACTCGCATGCCATCGCCGTGCACACCGCCCAGGGCGTGATCCTCCACTCCGGCGACTTCAAGCTCGACCTCACCCCCGTCGACGACCGCCGCACCGACCTCGCCCGCGTCGGCCAGATCGCCAAGACCGAGGGCGTGCGGGTGCTGCTGTGCGACTCGACCAACGCCGAGGAGGCCGGCCACGCGCCGAGCGAGCGCAGCGTCGGCCGGGTGCTGCGGACGCTGTTCGACGAGCACCGCGATCGGCGGATCATCACGGCCAGCTTCGCCAGCCACCTCCACCGCATCCAGCAGATCGCCGACGCCGCTGTCGCCACCGGGCGCAAGGTGGCCACGCTCGGGCTGAGCATGCGCAAGAACGTGCAGCTCGGGATGGACCTCGGCGTGCTGCACATCCCGGCCAGCTCGTTCATCGACGTCGAGGACATCGACCGCTACCCGCCGGGTCAGATCTGCGTCATCTCGACCGGGTCGCAGGGCGAGCCGATGTCGGCGCTGGCGCTGCTCGCCCGTGGCGAGAACAAGTTCGTCAAGCTCTCCGAGCACGACACGGTGATCCTGTCCAGCCACGCGATTCCCGGCAACGAGAGCAACGTCAACCGGGTGATGGACGGGCTGCTCAAGGCCGGCGCGGTCGTCGTCCACTCGGGCATCCAGGACGTCCACGCCACCGGCCACGCCCAGGCCGACGAGATCAAGACGTACCTGTCGATCGCCAACCCGCAGTGGTATGTGCCGGTGCACGGCGAGTTCCGCCACCTGATGGCCAACGCCGCCCTCGGCCAGGTGATGGGCGTGCCGCGTGATCGGGTCATCGTGTGCGAGGACGGCGACGTGCTGGAGGTCACCGACCGTGGTGTTGAGATGGTCGGCCGTGTGCCTGCCGGCTACCTGTACGTCGACGGGATCGTCGGCGACGTCGGGTCGGGCGTGCTGCGCGACCGGCGGGTGCTTGCCAGCGAGGGCGTGGTGGTGGTGGTGGTCACGGTCGACACCCAGACCGGCAAGGTGCTCGTCGGGCCGGAGATCATCACCCGCGGATGGGTTTACGCGCCAGAGGCGGAGGATCTGCTCGACGAGGCGTGTGACACCATCGCTGCGGCCGTCGAGGAGGCGCTGTCGGCAGGGGTGCTCGACGTCGAGGCTCTGGAGCGAGACGTGCGCCGGGCCGCCGGCCGTTTCGTCAACGAGCGCACTCGCCGCCGCCCGATGATCGTGCCGGTGGTCATGGAGGCGTGAGTCCGCCCAACCCTCGCTTTGGTCGCGATCCGTCCTGGGAGTGACCGGGATTTCGCGACCAAGGCGGTGGATGGCGATCGTGGCGGCGGCGCTGCTCGCCGCGTGCGGCGGCGCTGAGAGTCCGCAGCGGCCGCAGCTCGACCAGATCGGGCCGGCGATCGCCGCCGTCGAGCGCAAGCTCGGCGGGCCTCAGCAGTACTTCGAGATCAACGCCACCCCGCAGGTCGTCAATCTGTTCGTCGCCGACGCCACCAAGACGACCGTGACGCCCTACGTGTACGTCGGCGGGACCGTGGCCGAGTCGGCGCCGCCGGCCGGCGCGTCGGGCAACACGTTCGCCGCCTCGGCCCTCACGGTCGACCCGCGGACGATCCTCGACCACGTCGTCGACCGCCTGCCCGACTCGGACATCGTGCTGTTCACGATCGCCGGTGGCCCGGGCGGGGCGGTGCAGTACAGCGCCGGCGTCAAGTCGGCCAAGGGCGGCACGCTGGAGGTCACCCTGGCCGCCGACGGCACAGTCGAGGCGGCCGTACCGGGAACATGATGTCGGGAGGCTGTGACACCCCCTTGGTACCGTGGATCGGGCATGACCACCTGGGGCCCGTCGAGGAAGAAGACGGCCAAGAGCCGAGCACGGGAGACCGCGAGGCGCGCCCCAGCGTCAGCGCCGCGGGGGAAGTCGAACGTCGCCAGCGAGACACCGCCGCGGCGAGCGCAGGGCCAGCAGGGCCAGCAGGGCTCGCGGGCCCGTCAGGCGACCACCGACGAGCTGCGCCGGGCCGTCGGCGGCCGTGAGCACGAGTTCGTCGGGTTCGGCCTGATCCTGCTCGGCATCGTCGTGGGCCTGGCGATCTACGGCGACCTCGCCGGCCCGCTCGGCCACGGCCTGGAGCTGTTGCTCGGTTGGATCGTCGGAATCGGCCGCGACTTCATCCCGATCGCGCTGGTCGCCGCCGGCGTCTCGCTGGTGCGCTCGGGCCAGTCGTCGAGCCCGATCCGCCTGGCGATCGGGTGGGGCCTGGCCTGGCTCGCCTTCATCGCCATCGCCCACGTGGTGAACGGACCCGACAGCGTCGACGACTTCGACGGCCTCGTCGACTCCGGCGGTCTGCTCGGCGCGGCGCTCGGTGCCCCCCTGCAGGGGCTGCTGTCGCCAGTCGGGGCGGTCGTTGTCGCGATCGGCCTGGGGATCGGCGGGGCGTTGCTGGTGACCCAGACGTCGCTGCGTACGATGGCGGCTCGGACGGGCCACGGCGTCGGGTCCGTCGCCAGGCCGGCGCTGCGCGCGGCCCGCCAGGCCCTGCGCGACCTGTCGTCGCTGAGCAGCGATCGCGAGGACGACGCCGGCGAGGCGACGGTGGCGATGCCGCCGCCCCTACCCGGCGAGCCGCGCCTCTTGCCGCCGCCGACGGTGTACGACGCGGCCGCCGACTTCTCCGACCCGCCGCCGGCCAAGCCGCGCAAGGCGGGCGGCACGTCGACCGGATCGGCGCCGACAATGCCGTTCGTCGACGACGGCCGCTGGACGCTGCCGCCGGCGTCGATCCTCCACCGCACCGGTGCGCAGTCGGTGAACCGCGCCGAGGTCGAGGCTCGCGGTCAGATCCTCCAGGAGGCGCTGGCCCAGCACGGCGTCGACACCGCGCTCGTCGGGATGACCGTCGGGCCGACGGTGACCCGCTACGAGCTCGAGCTCGGCGCCGGCGTCAAGGTCGCCCGTGTCACCAGCCTCCAGCGCGACATCGCCTACGCCATGGCCGCCGTCGACGTGCGCATCCTCGCCCCGATCCCCGGCCGCTCGGCGATCGGCGTCGAGGTCCCCAACCACACCCGCCAGCTCGTCGCCCTCGGCGACCTCTTGGCGGCGCCCGAGGCGGCGCAGGCCACCGGCCCACTGGAGGTCGCCGTGGGCAAGGACATCGCCGGCAAGGCGGTGTTCCTCGACCTCGCCGCGACGCCGCACCTGCTCATCGCCGGGTCCACCGGCGCCGGCAAGTCGAGCGCCCTGAACTGCATGATCACGTCGTTGCTGATGCGCACCACACCCGACCAGGTGCGCCTGATCCTCGTCGACCCCAAGCAGGTCGAGATGGGCCAGTACAACCGGTTGCCGCACCTGTTGACCCAGCCCGTCACGAACCCGAAGAAGGCGGCCAACGCGCTGGGCTGGGCGGTGAAGGAGATGGAGCGGCGCTACGACCTGCTGTCGGAGGTCGGCTTCCGCGACATCACGGGCTACAACCTGGCGTTCGATCGCCGCGAGCTCGACCCACCGTACGAGCGGCTGCCGTTCATCGTCGTCATCGTCGACGAGCTCAACGACCTGATGATGGTGGCGGCGCGCGACGTCGAGGAGTCGATCACACGGATCGCCCAGAAGGCCCGGGCTGTCGGCCTCCACCTCATCGTCGCCACCCAGCGGCCGAGCGTGAACGTCATCACCGGTGTGATCAAGGCGAACATCCCGGCGCGCATGTCCTTTGCCGTCTCCAGCCTCACCGACTCCCGGGTGATCCTCGACCAACCCGGCGCCGAGCGGCTCGTCGGCAAGGGCGACATGCTGCTGCTGCCGGGCAACTCGTCGGTGGCCCAGCGGATCCAGGGCTCGTTCGTGAGCGAGGAGGAGGTCCGCGCCGTCGTCGCCCACTGGCGCCGGCAGGCGCCCGAGGTCAGCTACGTCAGCGGCGTCGACGCCGACGGCGGACCAGGCGGCGAGGACAGCGTGACGTCGAGCGCCAACGCCTTCTCCGCCGGCAACGACGACGACGACGAGGCGATGGTCCGCCAGGCGATGGACCTCGTGGTGCGCAGCCAGCTCGGCTCGACCTCGATGCTGCAGCGCAAGCTGAAGGTCGGCTTCGCCCGGGCCGGGCGGATCATGGACCTGCTCGAGCAGCGCGGTGTGGTCGGGCCGAGCGAGGGGTCCAAGGCGCGGGCGGTGCTGATGACGATCGAGGAGCTCGACCTGATCCAGCAGGCCGAGCGGGAGTGATCGGCAGGGCGGCGGCGGGACGTCGGTAGCCTCGTCCGACGTGCCGCCGCGCAGACAGCGTTTCTATGTCGAGACGCTCGGCTGCCCCAAGAACCAGGTCGATTCCGACAAGCTGGTCGGCGCGCTGCTCGCCGACGGGTTGCGTCCGACCGACGACGTCGGCGCCGCCGACCTCGTCGTCGTCAACACCTGTGCGTTCATCGAGTCGGCCCGGCGCGAGTCGATCGACACCGTGCTCGCCCTCGACGAGCGGCGGCGCGCCGGCGCCCGCCTCGTCGTCACCGGGTGCATGGCCGAGCGCTACGGCGACGAGTTGGCGGCCGCTCTCCCTGAGGTCGACCAGGTCGCCGGGTTCGGCGTCCCGCTGGCGACGCGCCGGCTGATCCCGGTGCGCCCGGCGCCGGCGCTCGACCTGCTCAACCTGCCGCGTCCGCCGGCGAGCGCGCCGTGGGCGTACGTCAAGATCGCCGAGGGTTGCGACCGCGCCTGCGGGTTCTGTGCGATCCCGTCGTTCCGCGGCCCCCAGCGCAGCCGCACGGTCACCTCGATCCTGGCCGAGGTGGAGCAGTTGGGGGCGCGCGAGATCGTGCTTGTCGCCCAGGACCTCGCGTCGTACGGCAAGGACGTCCCCGACGAGCTGGGGGCGGGCTCGATCGTCCCCCTGGTGCGCGCCGTCGCTGCACGCACCGACCGGGTGCGCCTGCTCTACCTCTACCCGAGCGATCTCAACGGCGGGCTGATCGACGCCATCTGCGGCACGGGAGTGCCGTACTTCGACCTCTCGCTGCAGCACGTCAGCAAGTCGTTGCTGCGGCGGATGCGCCGCTGGGGCGACGGCGAGCGCTTCCTGCGGCGGATCACCCAGATCCGCCGGCGCGAGCCGGAGGCGGCGTTTCGCAGCAACTTCATCGTCGGGTACCCGGGCGAGACCGAGGCTGACCACGACCAGCTGCTGCGCTTCGTCGAGGAGGCCGAGGTCGACTGGTGCGGGTTCTTTGTCTTCAGCCGCGAGGATGGCACCTACGCCGCCGATCTCGACGGCCAGGTGCCTGCCGGTCTCGTGGCAGAGCGCCTCGCCGAGCTGTCGGAGCTGCAGGATGCGATCACCGCCCGCCGGCGCGACGCGCTGATCGGGCGCACCGTCGAAGTGCTCGTCGATGCCCCCGGCGTCGGTCGATCGCACCGCGAGGCGCCGGAGATCGACGGGGTGGTCCACGTCGGGCATGATCTCGGCGTGGGAGCGCTGGGCGAGGTCGTGATCGTCGACGCCCTCGGCCCCGACCTCGTCGCCGCCGGCGCGTCGCTCCTGGACGGCGAGGGCTGACATGGTCGACCCAGCCGCCCTGGCAAGCTGGGCGAACGCGATCACGGTCTGCCGGCTGCTGCTGTCGCCGTTGATGTTCCTCGTCATTCCCGATCATCCGGGCGGCGGCTGGATCGCCATCGGCCTGTGGTTCGCGCTCTGCGCCAGCGACGCCTTCGACGGATGGGTCGCCCGCCGTCGCGGACCGACCCGGTCCGGTGCGTTCCTCGACCCGCTCGCCGACAAGGTGCTCGTGCTCGGCGCGATGCTCACGCTCGTGTCCAGCGGCGTGTTCTGGATCGTGCCGGTGCTCGTCATCGCCGCCCGCGAGTTCGCGATCAGCGTCTACCGCAGCGTCGTCGGCACCCGCGGCGTGAGCGTCCCGGCGAGTCGGCTGGCCAAGCGCAAGACACTGGTTCATCAGCTCGCTGTCGGCTTCGCCCTCCTGCCGCTCACCGCGGTCGATGCGACGTGGCTCTGGAAGAGCCTCCTGTGGCTGGGCGTCGTGCTCGCCGTCGTGAGTGGCTGGGCCTACCTCCGTCCGAGGCGCGCCGTCGGGGGACCGGAGCCGCTGCGGATCGCGTCGTGACAGGTCCTCGCCGGCGGCGCGACGATCATCGCCATGCGCTGTGACGTCCTCGCCGTCGGCACGGAGCTGCTGCTCGGGCAGATCACCGATACCAACTCGGCGTGGATCGGAGACCGCCTCGCCCTCCACGGCATCACCTCCCAGTTGCAGGTCAAGGTCGGCGACAATGTCGGACGCATCGAGGAGGCCCTGCGCCGGTTGCTCGACGACGCCGACGCGGTGATCGTGTGCGGAGGTCTCGGACCAACCCACGACGACGTGACTCGCGACGCGATCGCCGCGGTGATGGGTGGCGTCGAGCTGGTCCTGGACGACGCCGTGGCCGACGCCATCCGCGAGCTGTTCGCCAGCCGCGGCCGGCGGATGTCCGAGAACAACCTGCGTCAGGCGATGGTGCCGGTGGGGGCGACGGTGATCCCGCAGACCCGCGGCACCGCGCCCGGGCTGATCTGCCCGGTCGACAACAAGGTGGTCTACGCCGTGCCCGGCGTGCCCCACGAGATGAAGGACATGCTCGAGCGGGCCGTGCTGCCGGACCTGCGGGCGCGCAGCGGCGAGCACGGCGTGATCCTCAGCCGCGTACTCAAGACGTGGGGGGAGAGCGAGAGCGGGCTCAACGAACGGCTCGACCAGGCGATCGCCCGCCTCGACGTCGAGGGCGACCCGACGATCGCCTTCCTGGCGCGGGGGTGGGAAGGGCTCGAGGTCCGGCTGACGACCCACCAGGACGACGAGGCGGCGGCCGTCGCGGCGCTCGACCGATGGGAGGCCGAGATCCGCCAGATCCTCGGGCCGCTCGTGTTCGGCGTCGACGACCAGTCGATGGAGACGGTCGTGCTCGACGTGTTGCGCGCGCACGGCCTGACCCTCGCGGTGGCCGAGTCGTTGACGGGCGGCCTGGTGTCGGGTCGGCTGACGGCGATCCCAGGGGCCAGCGACGTGCTCCGCGGCGCCATCGTCTCCTACGCCAGCGAGGTCAAGTTCGAGCTGCTCGAGGTGTCGTCGGGCCCGGTGGTCAACGAGCCGGCGGCGATCGAGATGGCCGAAGGCGTCCAGCGCCTGCTCGGTGCCGACGTCGGGCTCAGCCTCACCGGCGTCGCCGGCCCCGCCGAGCAGGACGACGTCCCGGTCGGCACGGTCTGCATCGGGCTCGCCCTGCCCAGCGGCTCGCACGCCACGACGGTGCGCCTCGGCACCCAGCGCGAGCAGGTCCGCCAATTCGCCGTGATCACCGCGCTCGACCTGCTGCGCCGCCGGCTCCAGTTGTCCGACGCGACGTGACGCTCGGGCTCGGCTCGCGGGCAAGCCGCTCGCCTCGCCTCCGAGCTCGCCGCCGCCGTTGCGCAGCGTCGCTCGCCCACCTCACGTTCGGGTTTGGCTCGTGGGCAAGCCGCTCGCCTCGCCTCCGAGCTCGCCGCCGCCGTTGCGCAGCGTCGCTCGCCCACCTCACGTTCGGGTTTGGCTCGCGGGCAAGCCGCTCGCCTCGCCTCCGTGCTCGCCGCCGCCGCTGCGCAGCGTCGCTCGCCCACCTGGCGTGTCCTTCGGAACCGGCCCGATCGGGCCGGTTCCGAAGGACAGTTCGCTCCTAGGCTGGCGCTCCGGCTCCCGTAGCTCAGTCTGGACAGAGCAGCGGCCTTCTAATCCGCAGTGCGCAGGTTCGAATCCTGTCGGGAGCGCACTGGTCCGGACCTCGCCGTGGTCTTCTCATCCACAGTGCGCAGGTTCGAATCCTGTCGGGAGCGCGCTGGTCCGGACCTCGCCGTGGTCTTCTCATCCGCAGTGCGCAGGTTCGAATCCTGTCGGGAGCGCACTGGTGCGCCCGTCTCAAACGTGGCGACCGGCCGTATCCTGGATAGGCGCTGTTCCCAGCTGCGCAGCCGTCCCCGAGAGGTCGTTGGTGAATTTCAAGAAGGGCGAGACCATCATCTACCCGCAGCACGGTGCCTGCATCGTGATGGGGACGAAGAAGATGGAGGCGTTCGGCGAGAAGCGCGAATACCTCATCCTCCAGACGGTCATCAACGAGATGACCCTCAAGGTGCCGGTCGACATGGCGGAGGAGGTGGGCGTGCGGCCGCCGGTGTCGGCCGACGAGCTCGAGGACCTCGTCGCCGTGCTGTCCAAACCGGATCCGCGCGTGCCGTCGAACTGGAGCCGCCGCTTCAAGAACCACCAGGAGAAGCTGAAGTCGGGGGACGTGTACCAAGTCGCCGAGGTCGTGCGCAACCTCGCCGCCCGCAACCGCGACGCGTCGCTGTCCGCGGCCGAGCGGACGATGTACGAGCGGGCCCGGGTCAATCTGGTCAGCGAGATCTCGCCGGCGCTGAAGGTGTCGGCCGAGGATGCCGAGGCCTACCTCGACGAGGCGCTGGCCAAGGGCGTGCTCAAGCCGGCGAAGGCCGACGTCAGGAAGAAGTAGGCCGAATCCGGGCGACGAGCCCGCCCGCCCGCCGGGCCCAGCGGCGCGAGCCCGGGGCCGGTGCCGGCTGGAGCCGGCGGACGTTGTCTCTCTCGGTGTCGTCGCCGCAGCCCGTCACCAACGGCCGGCGAAACCCGAGATGTCACGCTGAATGTAAACAGACGTGTATACATACGTCAATGGCGCCGACCCCCCGCCTGCCCCGTGAGGCGCGCCGGGCCCAGCTGATCGCCGCCGCCGCGTCGGCCTTTCGGACCAACGGCTACGACAAGACGTCGATGGACCAGGTCGCCCAGGAGGCCGGTGTGAGCCGGCTCATCGTGTATCGCAACTTCACGTCGAAGGAGCACCTCTATCGCGACGTCCTGGGCCAGCTGCTGGTCGACCTCGCCGGTGCATTCGAGGGGTTGTCGGTCGAGGCCGTCGCCGAGCGCGGCGCGGCGACGATCATCATGCCCGTCGCCCGTTCGCACGCCGACGCCTTCCGGCTGCTGTGGCGCGACGCCTGGCACCAACCGCCGTTCGAGGACCTCGCCATCGAGTTCCGCTCCTCCGTGACGAAGTACGCCAAGGCGATCCTGTCGACGGTGATCGACGACCCGGCGCTGCTCGACTGGGGAGCCCGCACCGCCGGCGCGCTGCTGATCGAGGGGATCTGCAACTGGCTCGACGAGGGCGATCCCTCCCGCGACGCGGAGGTCGCCCGCGTCATGGTCGCCGGCATCCGCTCGATGTCGGTGGCGTGGACGGGCTCAGCCACACGCTGAGGCGGACAGCGCGTCGACGATGCGGTCGACCTGCTCGTCGGTGATCACCAGCGGCGGGCAGAACGTGAGCGTGTCTGTGCCGATCGCCCGGGTGATCACCCCTGCCGCGAGCATCCGGTCGCGGATCGCGACGGCGTCCTGATCGGGGCGCAGCCCGGCCGCCCACACCGCCCCCTCGCCGCGGGCGTGGTCGATCGTCCCGTCCGCGGCGAGCGCCTGGAGCCCGTCGCCGAGGCGCTTGCCGACCGGCGCCCCCCGCTCGACGAGGCCCTCCCGCGCCATGATCGCCAGGTTGGCGACGCCCGCCGCGCACGCGGCGGCGTGCCCGGAGTAGGTGTAGCCGTGGCGCAGCACGTAGGCCGGATCGGCTTCCAGCGGCGATCGCACCGCCGGCCCGACGAACACGCCGCCCAACGGCTGGTAGCCCGACGTAACGGCCTTGGCGAACGTCGTCATGTCGGGCACGACGCCGTAGTGATCGGCGGCAAACCACTGCCCGAGGCGCCCGAAGCCGGTGATCACCTCGTCGAAGACCAGGAAGGCACCGTGGTGGTCGCAGAGCCGGCGCAGCTCGGCGAGGTAGCCGGGACCAGGCGGGTAGACACCACCGGCGCCCTGCACCGGTTCGGTGATCACTGCGGCGACGCGGCCGTGGTGCTCGGCCATGACCACGGCGAGGGCCTCGGCGTCGTCGCCCGGCACCTGCATCACGTCCGGCACCAGCGGCCCGAACCCCTCTCGATTGGGTGCGATGCCCTGGGCGCTGGTGCCGCCGAGGTTGACGCCGTGGTAGCCACGCTGGCGGCTGATGATGATCGTCCGCTCGGGTTGGCCGGCGAGGCCGTGGGCGAGCCGGGCCAGCTTCATCGCCGAGTCCACCGCCTCCGAGCCGGAGCAGCAGAAGAACACCCGCGGGTCGGACATCGGGGCGAGGTCGGCGAGCGTGGCGGCGAGCTCGTCGGCAGGACCGTTGGTGAACGGCTCGAAGCAGGAGTAGGCGGCGATCGTCCGCAGCTGGTCGCCGACGGCGTCGGCGATCTCGGCGCGCCCGTGTCCGGCCGCGCAGTACCACAGGCTGGCCATCGAGTCGACGTACTCGCGTCCGTCGCTGTCCCAGACGAGCGCCCCCTCGCCGCGAGCGATCACCGTGAAGTCGACGCGGGCGGGCTTGGTGAACGGGTGCAGGAACGGAGGGACCGCAGCGGAGGCCATGACGCCGACGGTACGCGACCGGGGCTCGCCGGTCTGGCACGCTGACGCCCGTGTGTTCGGCGGTCCGCGTGCTGACGTGGAACGTCCAGGGGTCGGCGGGCCTCGATGTCGCCGGCGCGGCCGAGCTCGTCGGCGCCGCCCGCCCCGACGTCGTCGCCCTTCAGGAGGTGCAGCGGCGCCAGGCCGAGCGACTGGCCCAAGCGTTGGGGATGGCGAGCCACCGGTGGGCGCTCAAGCACTGGCCGGTGATCCGGCGCGCTGAGGGGCTCGCCGTGCTGACGCCGCACCGATTCGTTTCGAGCACCACCTTCCGGATCCGCAACGGCCCGTTCTGGACGTGGCGACGACGGATCGGGATCGATGCCACGGTCGACACCGGCGCCGTCGTCGTGCGCCTGCTCGACGTCCACCTCTCGTCCGGCGGCGACCCCCGGGTCCGCGTCGCCGAAGCCCGACTGCTCATCGAGCGGGCCGGGAGCGCGGTGCCGACGCCGGTGATCGCCGGCGACCTCAACGACCACCCGCGTGACGGCGCCCATGTCGAGCTCGTCGGCGCCGGTTGGGTCGACGCGTGGCAACGCCTGCACGGCGATGCCGTCGGCGCCACCAACTGGACGTCGGGGTCCCGTGCCGGCCGCGAGCCGACGCAGCGGCTGGACTACGTGTTGGCACCGTCGGGTTCGGTGATCGAGGAGGTCGTCGTGCTCGGGTCTCCTCGCTCGAACGACGAGATGGGTGTGCTGTCCGACCACCTGCCGCTGGTCGCCACCGTGCGGCTCCCCGAAGCCGGGCGGGCACCGCGGTGATCGCCGACGAGCCGCTGCTCGACAAGGTGCGCAAGCTGCTGGCCAAGGCAGAGGCGACCACCAACGAGCACGAGGCGGAAGCCTTCGCGGCGAAGGCGGCATCGCTCATCGCGACGCACCGGATCGACGCCGCCCGCCTCGCCACCGCTGGACGCGGCGATGCGCTGGCGATCCGGTCGGTGCTGGTTGGGCGCGGCGCCTACGTGCGGGCGCGCCTGGCGCTGCTCGACGCCGTGGCATCCAACCACGACTGCGAGGTGGTCTTCGTGTCGACTCGAGACGGCGCCGTGGCCAAGATGGCCGGCTTCACGACTGACCTCGACGCCACCACCGTGCTCTACGAGTCGCTCCACCTCCAGGCGGCGTCGAGGATGTCGGCGGTGCGGCGCCGGACCCCGGCGGCGACGCAGCGATGGCGTCGCGCCTACCTGTTCGGCTACGCGGCACGGGTGCGCGAGCTGCTCGCGGCGACACGCAGCACGGTCGAGGCTGCCAACGCCTTCGCTGGTGGGTCGGTCCTCCCGGACCTTCCCGGTCGAGCCGCCCAGGTCAAGGCGTTCGCCGCCACCGCGTTCGGCCGGGTGGTGGCGGCGTCGGCGCCGGCCGCCGCGGTCGCCAGCGGCTGGGAGCGCGGCCATCGAGAGGCGTCGGCGGTCGACCTCGGCCGGACCCGCCTCTCCGGTCGGCGCGAGCTGGGGCGAGGGTGACCGTGGACGCCGGCCGGGCAGCGGTGTACGCCGCCGAGGAACGGGCCTTCGAGGGCACCGACCTGGACGACGTCGACCAGCTCGGCGATCTCGGTACGGTCGCCGCGACGCTGACCCTCACCCCCTGGTGGCGGTCCGCCGGTGGACCGGACGTCGCCGTCGAGCCGGCCCGCCGCAGTGCCGGGTCGTCGTCGGCACGCGGTGAGGGCGGCAAGGTCGTCGTCCGTCTCGCTGCTGACCAGCGCACACGGGCGACGCTCGCCCACGAGCTGGCCCACGCCCTCGCCGATGTCGATCACGGTCACGACGCCACGTTCCGCGCCGCCCACATCGACGTGGTGGCGATGATCGCCGGAGCCGCAGCGGCGGCGGCGCTGAGCTGCGCGTACGTCGAGTTCGGGGTCCCGCCCGGCCGGCGCCGATGGCCGCCGCCGGTGCGGGTGACAGGGGACGGGTTCGTCCTCGTCCCGTGAGGCGGGTGCGTACAGTGGGCGCCATGCCGACGGAGGAGACCCGACTGGACGTCACGAAGGACGTCGACGGCGCGCTGGTCCTCGCCGGCGAGGTCGACAGTTACACCGCCCCAGAACTGTCCGCGCACCTCGGGGCGGAGCCGCCGGTCGAGGTCGTCGACGTCGCCGGTGTCACCTTCATCGACTCCTCGGGTCTGCGCGTGCTCGTCGAGGCCCACCAGGCCCGCGCCGCCGCCGGCTCACGACTCGTGCTGCGGGCACCCAGTGCCGCGGTCCAGCGCCTGCTGGAGATCAGCGGGCTGGCCGGTCACCTCGACGTCGGCTGAGGTGCTCGGGTTCGGCTCGCGGGCAAGCCGCTCGCCTCGCCTGCGTGCTCGCCGCCGCCGCTGCGCAGCGGCGCTCGCCCCCCTCCATGCTCGGGTTCGGCTCGCGGGCAAGCCGCTCGCCTCGCCTGCGTGCTCGCTGCCGCCGCTGCGCAGCGGCGCTCGCCCCCCTCACGTTCTCAGCTGGTCGGTGGCGAGGGGATCCCGCTCCGTGGCCACCGTGTCGTCGACCGCCAGCGCGTACCCCAACCGGCGGTCGCGTTGCACGCGGTGCACGTCGAGCAGCGTGGCTCGACGGTCGGCGTCGGTGGCCGGACTCGTCGCCACCAGGCTCCGCGGGCTGAGGTCGTCGGCCAGCACGACGTTGAGCTGCGCCGACAGCAACACCACCCGCGAATTGATGAAGAACCAGCTGAGCAGGGCGATGACCGTCGCGAAGACGCCCGACGCATCGCCGGCACCGGCGAGGAAGTGGCGGACGACGAAGCTGCCGAGTTGCTGGAGGATGAGCAGGAAGATCGCCGCGAGGATCACCCCCCGCAGCAGCTCGCGAACCGGCCGGCGATGGGCCGGCAAGACGCTGAACATCACGAGCACGATCGCGGCGTTGACGACGAGGCTGGCGACGAGGCCGAGGGCCCCGGCGAGCAGGTTGCCGCCGACGAGCGAGGCCATGTTGGACAGCACGACCGACCCCGACACGCCGACGGCGAGGAGGGCGAGGAAGGCGATTGCCTTGAGCTTGGCGACCACGAAGTTCGAGCGCTCCCGCAGCGGCACGTCAGCGATCACGTCGAGCGCGTGCTGCAGCGCGGTCACCGCACCGAGCCCCGCCCAGAGCGCGGTGGCCAAGCCGAGGGCCAGCACCCAGCCACTGCCGGGCAGGGAGTCGGCCTTCAGCTCGGTGCCGATCACCGGGATCTGGCCGAGCGCCCCGTCGATCAGCTGTTGGCGCAGGTCGTCGTCGTCCTTGAGGACGATCCCGAGGATCGTCACGAAGACGAGCATCAGCGGGAACAGGCTGAAGAACGAGTAGTACGAGATCGTGGCCGCGAGGTGGCCGCCGTCGTGCTCGCCGAAGCGCTTGAACACGGCGATCGGCACAGCGAGGGCACGATGGCGCTGCTGGAACCGATCGAACTCGGCGGGGGACGGTCCCACGGACCAGGTGTACCACCCCCGCCGGCGCCCGAAGCACGTGCTCGCCGACAATGGAGTCGTTTGATGGGACAACCAGAAGGGAAGGGTCCGCGCATGACTCGCGCCGGCGGAGGTCCTCGATGACCGGCGCCATCGCGACCCGCTCGGACGGGCACGTCCTCGATCTCGACGTTCGGGCCGATCGAGGCGAGATCGGGCCGGCGCGCCATGCGGTCGCCGGGCACCTCGCCAAGCTGGGCGTTCCAGCGATGGTCATCGACGATCTCGAGCTTGTGACCAGCGAGCTGGTCACCAACGCGATCGTCCACCCGCGGCCGGTGCGGCGGCCCAACGCCGTCCATGTCCACGTCGACGTGTCGGACGAGGTCGCGATGAGGGTCACGAACGTCGGTTCGGCGTCGGCGATTCCACCGGTCGATGCATGGCAGCCGGCCAGGCCGGGGGCGATGTCGGGGCGCGGCCTCGGCATCGTCCGCCGGCTCTGCGACGAGGTCGCCGTCGAGCAGTGCGGTGATCTCGCGGTGGTCATCTGCTGGCGGCGCCTGCCAGATGGAGGAGCGATGCGATGACCGACCACTCGACGATGATCGACGCCCAACCCGATCGTGTCCGCCCCAGCTTCTCCTCGCACCTCACCGCGATCGACAGTCGGGCCATCACCGTGGCCATCATCAACGACTACGAGGTCGTGGTGCGGGGGGTGGCGGCGATGCTCGCGCCGTACAGCAACCGGGTCCGGATCACCGAGCTGGAAGCGGGAGGGGAGCCGTCGAAGCCGGTCGACGTGGCCCTGTTCGACACCTTCGCCGGACGGCGCCACACGCTGGCGCGGGCTGAGGAGATGGTGCGCCTCGGCTGTGCCCGGCACGTCGTGCTGTACACGTGGGACGCAGCCCCGGCGTTCTTGCACGCGGCCCGCGACATCGGTGTGTCCGGCGTGATCCTGAAAACCCGTTCGGCCGACATGCTCGTCGACGGCATCGAGCGCATCGCCGCGGGCGAGCGGGTCGGCTTCGACATGGACGCATCGGCGCGCCCGGCCGTCCGTGTCGTGGACCTGTCGGATCGGGAGTCCGAGGTGCTGGCGTTGATCGCCAGAGGGCTCACCAATGCCCAAATCGCCGAGGAGCTGTACCTGTCGATCGAGACGGTGAAGACCTACGTCAAGCGCCTGTACGCGAAGCTCGACGTGCACAACCGGGCCCAGGCGGCGGTGGCCGCGTCGACGCACCAGCTGACGCCGCGTCCGGTCCACTGACCAGGTCGCCGCGGACCAGACTGTCGCCCGTGACCTCGTCGTCCGATCAGAGGGTGCGCCTGAGCCTGCCGGCCTCACCCCGGTACTTGGCCGCGGCGAGGCTGGTCGCCACCTCGCTCGGCGCCGAGAGCGGCCTCAGCGTCGACGACCTCGACGACCTCCGCCTCGGGCTCAACGAGCTGGTCTCGCTGCTCGTGGAGGCCAGCACCGACGATGGCCGCGTCGATCTCGAGTTCGACGTCGCAGACGGCACGATCACGGTCCGCGGCGCCCTCGGCGGCGACCCTGCCGCGCCGGTCGACCCCGATGAGCTCACCCGGCGAATCGTCGCCGCCGTCGTCGACCACCATCATCTCGACGACGCGTCGTTCACCCTCACCAAGGCGTCGACGCTGCGTGACCAGCCCTGACGGAGATCGCCCGCCGAGCGACGACCCCGACGAGGGCGTCGACGAGGACGCCCTGTTCCGGGAGTTCCGGGCGACGCGCAGCCGTCGGCTGCGCAACGAGTTGGTTGAACGGCACATGGGCCTCGCCGCCCACGTCGCCCGCCGCTTCGGCCATCGTGGTCCGAGCGACGAGGACCTGCGCCAGGTCGCCTTCCTTGCCCTGGTCAAGGCGGTGGATCGCTTCGAGCCCGATCGCAACGTCGCGTTCTCGACGTTCGCCGGGCGGACCATCGAGGGCGAGATCAAGCGCCACTTCCGGGACCACACGTGGACCGTGCGGGTGCCCCGATCGGCCAAGGAGACCCACCTCCGCCTGCGCCGGGCCACGGACGAACTCACCCAGCGGCTGGGCCGCTCACCGACCGTCGCCCAGCTCGCCGAGCACCTCGGGCTGACCACGGACGAGGTCATCGAGGGTGTCGCCGCCGGGTCGGCGTACACGACTGCCAGCCTCGACGCGCCGGTTGGCTCGGACAACGACGGCAACCGGCAGCTCGGCGAGGACGAAGAGGGCTTCGGCCACGTGTCGGATGCGACGGTCGTCGACGCGCTGCTCGCCGAGCTGCCCGAGCGGGAGCAGGAGATCGTGCGCCTGCGCTTCTACGAGGAGCTCAGCCAGAGCGAGATCGCGACGCGCATCGGGATCTCCCAGATGCACGTGTCCCGGCTGCTGCGGCGCAGCTTCGAGCAGATGCGCCGCCGCGCTCAGCCGACGGACGAGGACGAGGCCTGACGGACCGAACCTCAGGAGGCGGCGGCGATCGCCCGCTCGCTGTGGTCGTGTTGACGACCATCCCCGCCGGGCACGGTCGTGCGTCGGCGGCGGAACCACAGACCGCCAGCGACGACGGCGACGATCACTGCGATCAGCAGCCATGGCGTCGGCGACCGCTTCGGCTTCGGCCGCAAGGCGGGGATTGCCGCGCCCGCCAGGCTCAACGCCTGGTCGGGAAGCTCCTCGATCCGCTCGAGGGCGGCGGTCGCGAGGTCGCTGGCCTTGTCGGCCAGCGCGCCGGCCTTGTCGAAGGCGGCGGCGGCGAGCTCTTGTGGCGCGCTCATCACTGCGCCGCCGCCACGAGCGGGGTGTCGACGAGGGCAGGCGGCATGACCGAGGGGGAGACCGGCCGGATCAGCCCTCGCTCGTCGAGCTTGCGGCGCAGCGAGTCACGGCGGCGCGATCCCGCATCGGGGTCGAACAGCCACGCCAGGGCGGCACCGATGGCCATCGCGAGCAGCAGTTTCTTCATGGCGATGCCTGTACCCCGGTGTCGGCCGCGCCGAACCCGGACCTGGTGTGATCGCGGCGCCAGGTGGGCGAGCGCCGCTGCGAAGCGGCGGCGGCGAGCTCGGCGAGGTCAGCCGAGCAGCTTGGCTGCGCGCCGAACCCGGGCGTGTGGGTGTCAATCTCCCTGCGACGCCCACGTCCCCGCCGCCAGCAGGTCGGCGTGGTGGGCTGCGGCGACGTCGGGGTGGGCGCGCAGGCGCACCTTCAGGGAGTTGTCGCCGTAGTTGGCGAGGATCGGGTTGGCGGGATCGTCGCTCTCCCCGCCCGGCGCCAGGGCGGCCAGGCGCGGGGGCAGGTCCACCGGTGTGAGCGTCGCCTCCAACTTGGGGTTGAAGAAGTAGGCCAGCGAGATGCGCTCGACGCCCGGCGGCGGGCTCACCACCCGGTGCACGGTGGCCTTGTAGAAGCCGCGGGTGACGAGTTGGAACATCTCGCCGATGTTGACGACGAGCGTGCCCCGGCGCGGCTGGACGTCGATCAGCCGTCCGTCCCGCTCCACCTGCAGCCCGCCGACGGCATCCTGGTGGACGAAGGACAAGAACCCTGTGTCGCGATGGGCGCCGACGCCCTGGCCGGTGCCGTCGGCATCGGGCGCGGCATCGGCGGGCGTGGCGTAGCGGATCACCTTGAGCAGGACTTCTGGTGGTGAGACCGCTGCGGCGAACATGTCGGCCGGCAGTTCGAGGGCTAGGGCGAGGGCCCGCAACAGCGACTGCCCCAGCCCCTCCAGGTGGTCCATCCACGCCGT
Organism: uncultured Acidimicrobiia bacterium; assembly: GCA_963841465.1. GTDB lineage: Bacteria > Actinomycetota > Acidimicrobiia > Acidimicrobiales > Ilumatobacteraceae > JALZMG01. The sequence continues at coordinate 762,102 of CAWJCQ010000005.1, forward strand.
GGTGAGGGTGCGGAACTCGGGAAGCTGGTCGGGCCAGAGGTTCGGGCCGCGCAAGCGCAGCCACGCCGGGTCGTCGGGCCCGATCGCCGACGTCGGCAATTCTCGCCCGATGTCGACCTGGTCGCGGAGGTCGATTCGACCGTTGGTGCGCTCATGGCCGAAGCGGGTGTAGCCGCGGAACTGCGGCGACCGGACGTTCTCAATCGCCAGCCGGTCGCGCTCGGGGAAGGCGAAGAAGCGCCGGGCGACGGCGTGGACGTCGTCCACGAGCTGCTCGGGAATGCCGTGGCCGACGACGTAGAAGAAGCCGATCTCGTGGACCGCCCGGGCGAGCTCGGCGACGAACGTGGCTGCTGCTGACGAGCGTTCGTCGGCCAGGAAGGGACCGACGTCGAGGACAGGGAGGCTCGGCTCGTGAGCGAGCGAGTCTTCGAGCGAGCGAACAAGTCGGCGCGGTCTTTCGCTCATTGGTGCGCCATGGGGTCCGACGACGTGGCGTTGTCGCACGATGCGAGGGTGCAGCCATGAGCGAGCGAGTCTTCGAGCGAGCGAACACGTCGGCGCGGTCTTTCGCTCATTGGTGCGCCATGGGGTCCGACGACGTGGCGTTGTCGCACGATGCGAGGGTGCAGCCATGAGCGAGCGAGTCTTCGAGCGAGCGAACACGTCGGCGCGGTCTTTCGCTCATTGGTGCGCCATGGGGTCCGACGACGTGGCGTTGTCGCACGATGCGAGGGTGCAGCCATGAGCGAGCGAGTCTTCGAGCGAGCGAACACGTCGGCGCGGTCTTTCGCTCATTGGTGCGCCATGGGGTCCGACGACGTGGCGTTGTCGCACGATGCGAGGGTGCAGCAATGAGCGGTTACGGTCACGGCGTGCTCAGTCTACTGAGCCGCGTGAACGAATGATGACCATTCCGGTCGGAATTAGATAGGGTCCCGCCATGCTCAGCCGTTTGTCCGATCCCCGCTGGGGGCGTCGCCTCGCCGCCGTGCTGTTCGCCGGCGCCTTGGTGGCCGTTGCATGCGGCGACGACGACAGCGCGCCGGCCACGACGGCCGCCGGTGGGACCACGACGTCGCCGACGACCGGCACGTCGGTCGGGGTCGAGACGAGCACGACGGCGACATCCAGCGGCGGCAAGGAGGTCGTCGTCGGTGCCGTGCTGGCGCCCACCAGCCTCGACATCGTGAAGGTCGCCGGCGCCGCCCTCGATCAGGTGCTGCTCGACAACGTCTACGAGACGCTGCTCAAGCTGGACAAGGACGGCAACGTCGGCCCCGGCCTGTCGGCGCTGCCCGAGATCTCCGACGATGGCGCCACCTACACGTTCAAGCTTCAGGACGGCGTGACGTTCCACACCGGCGAGCCGCTGACGTCGGCAGACGTGAAGTGGTCGCTCGACGCCCAGCGGGCGCAGGGCGCCAACGAGTCGGCCCGGCTCGCCGGGATCACCGCCGTCGACGCCCCCGACCCGCAGACCGTCGTCGTCCATCTCGACGAGCGGGACAACGACTTCTCCTACCGCATGACTCGCCGCGCCGGCGCCGTGCTCCAGGCCAACGCCACCGGCCTGGAGAACACGGCCGACGGCACCGGCCCGTTCACGCTGAAGGAGTTCAAGGCCAACACCTTCGTGTCGCTCGTGCGCAACGACGCCTACTGGGGTTCCAAGCCGTCGGTCAGCGCCGTCACGTTCCAGTACTTCAAGGATCCCAACGCCGCCGTCAACGCCTTCACCACCGGCGCGGTCAACATCCTCACCGGTGTGAACACGGACCTCGTCGGTCCGCTCAAGGACAACCCCGACTACGTCGTCAACGAGGGCACGACCAACGGCGAGTTCACGCTCGGCTTCAACAACAAGCGCGAGCCGTTCACCAACCACGACGTCCGCTTCGCCTTGCGCCAGGCCATCGACAAAGAGGCCTACAAGGAGCTGCTCAACGGCTACGGCACGATCATCGGCGGTCCCGTCCCGCCGACCGATCCGTGGTACGAGGACCTGACGAACATCGCCCCCTACGACCCGGCCGCGGCCAAGTCGGCGCTGCAGAAGGCGGGCGTCGGATCGGGCCTCAAGGTCACGCTGACATGGCCCAACATCTACCCGACCAACCAGGCCGAGTTCGTGAAGTCGCAACTGAAGGACATCGGCGTCGAGGTCACGATCCAGCCGGTCGAGTTCTCGGTGTGGCTGGACCAGGTGTTCACCAAGCACGACTACGACATGACCGCCGTGCTCCACGTCGAGCCCCACGACATCGGCAACTACGCCAACCCCGACTACTACTGGCAGTACGACAGCCCGACGGTGCAGCAACTGATCCACGATGCCAAGGTCAACCCTGACGTCCAGGCTGGCATCGACCAGCTCAAGCAGGCGGCCCGCCAGATCTCCGAGGACTCGCCGGTCGACTGGTTGATCCTCGCCTCGGACCTAACGGTGGCGACGAAGGACGTGACCGGCTACCCGAAGAACGACACCGCCTCGCGCTTCGACGCCTCCGGGATCACGATCGCTGGCTGAGGGATTGACGCCGAGACGGCATCTCTGCGTGAGCGATCAGCTGCGTGTAGCGCATGATCGCTCACGCAGAGCGTCCGCCACAATGGCGTCGTGACGTTGTGGGTGCTGCGACGGTTCGGGCTGCTGCTCGTCGCCGTCGTGGTCGCCAGCGTCGTGGTGTTCGTGCTGCTGCGGCTGCTGCCGGGCGACCTGGCGAAGGTCATCGGCGGCACCCAGGCCACCCCCGAGCAGATCGCCGCGATCCGCAAGGAGCTCGGCCTCGACCGCCCGCTGGTGCGCCAGTACCTGGACTGGGTGGGCGGCATCCTCCACGGCGACTTCGGATCGTCGGCACTGAGCGGGGAGACCGTCACCGGCGACCTCGGCGACACCCTGTCGATCACCGGTCCGCTCGTGCTGGCCTCGACCGTGCTGTCGATCCTCGTGGCGGTGCCGCTGGGGATCGCCGCCGGCGCCCGCCACCGGCGCGCCGACGGCGTCGCCCTGTCGGCGGTCAGCCAGCTCGGGATCGCGATCCCGACGTTCTGGGCGGGTCTGATCCTGATCGTGATCTTCGCCGTGAAGTGGGGGATCCTGCCGTCGGGGAGCTTCCCTCGCGACGGCTGGGACGACACCGGCGCAGCGATCAAGTCGCTCGTGCTGCCGACGGTGACGCTGGCCCTCTCGCAGGGTGCGGTGCTGCTGCGCTTCGTGCGGTCGGCGACGCTCGACGTGCTGCACCAGGACTACATCCGCACCGCCCGGGCCAAGGGCCTGACCCGCACCCAGGCCCTGTACCGCCACGGGCTGCGCAACGCGGCGCTGCCGATCATCTCCATCCTCGGCGTCCAGATCGCCAGCCTGATCGCCGGCGTGGTCGTCATCGAGTTCGTGTTCAACCTGCCCGGCGTCGGCCAGATGCTGCTCAACGACATCGGCCAGCGGGACCTCGACAAGGTCCAGGGCACCGTGCTCCTGCTCGCCGTCATCGTGCTCGTCATCGGCTTCCTCGTCGACGTGCTCCACCGCGTCGTCGACCCGCGGCTGCGGGTCGGCGCCTGAGGCCGCGATGCATGCCGTCTGGCGGACCTGGCCCGGGCGCATCGGCTCGGTGCTCGTCGGGCTGCTCGTGGTCTGCGCCCTCGTGTCGGTGGTGTGGACGCCGCACGACCCGCAGAAGGTCGTGCCACGGGACAAGTGGCTGCCGATCTCGTGGGACCACCTGTTCGGCACCGACGGCGGCGGCAAGGACATCTTCAGCCAGGTGCTCGTCGGATCGCGCACGACGCTGTTCGTCTCGCTGGCGACGGTGGTCATCACGGCCATCGTCGGTCTCGTGCTCGGCGTCCTCAGCGCCGTCACCCCGCGCCTGCTCGGCGACTCGATCGCCCACCTGATCGACGTCGTCATCGCGATCCCGACGCTGATCCTCGCCCTCGTCTTCGTCGCCGCCCTGCAGGGCTCGCTGTGGACGGTGTCGCTGGCGCTCGGCATCGGATTCGGGGCGGTGCTCGCCCGCGTTGCCCGGGCCGAGGTGGCGCGGGTGCTCACCCAGGACTACATCGTCACCGCCGCCGCCTCCGGCTCGTCGACGTGGCGCACCGTCTGGCGCCACATCGTGCCGAACATCGCCCCGACGGTGATCGTCCAGTTGTCGCTGATCGCCGCCCTCGCCGTGCTCGCCGAGGCCGCGCTCAGCTTCGTCAACGCGACGTCGTTGGACACGCCGTCGTGGGGCCGGCTGCTGTATGACCTGCAGCGCACGCTGACGGTGCACCCAGGCGCCGTCGTGTTCCCAGGGGTGGCGATCGTCCTCGTGACGCTGGGGTTCAACCTTCTCGGCGACGGGATGCGCGACGCCATCGATCCCCGCCTGCGCGGCCGGGCGGCGACCGCATCGCCGGTGTTCACGAGCGTCGTCGACCAGGTCGAGGACCCAGCCGTCCTGCCGGTCAGTGGGGGAGTGGGCGAGTGAGCCTGCTCTGCGTCGAGGGGCTGTCCGTGGAGATCGGTGGGCGTCGGGTCGTCGACGACGTGTGGTTCGAGATCGACGACGGCGGTCGCCTCGGCGTGATCGGCGAGTCCGGCTCGGGCAAGACGATGACCGCGCTGGCGATCGTCGGCCTCGCCCCGGACGCGGCGCGCGTCAGCGGGCGGATCAGGTTCGGCGGTGAGGACCTCGTCGGCCGATCGGATCGTGACTACACCGAGCTGCGCGGCGAGCGGGTGGCAATGGTGTTCCAGGACCCGCGCACGGCGCTCAACCCGGTGATGCGCGTCGGTCGCCAGATCTCCGAGCCGTTGCGCTTGCACCGAGGAGTCGGGCGACGGGCGGCAGCGGTGCTGGCCGAGGAGTTGTGCGCCCGCGTCGGCCTGCCCGATCCGGAGCGGGCGGCGCGCGCCTACCCGCATCAGCTCTCGGGTGGTCAGCGCCAACGGGTGGGGATCGCGATGGCGCTGGCGTGCCGGCCGGCGCTGCTGATCGCCGACGAGCCGACGACCGCGTTGGACGTCACGGTGCAGGCCGAGGTGATGGAGCTGCTGCGCCAGCTCGTCGTCGAGGACGGCACGTCGGTGCTGTTCATCAGCCACGACATCGCCCTGGTGTCCGAGGTCGTCGATGAGGTCGTGGTGATGCGAGACGGCTGCATCGTCGAGCGCGGCCGGGTGGCCGACATCACCGCCGGTCCGGCGCACCCCTACACCCGCCAGCTGCTCGACGCCGCTCGCCGCACGTCGTACGAGGGCCTGCGATCGTGACCGAGCCGTTGCTGACCGGGTCAGGGATCGGGCGGCGCTACCAGCTGCCGCGGACGTCGCTGTTCGGGCCGCGAGCCGAGCGGGTCGCCCTCGACGGCGTCGACGTGGCGCTGGACGAGGGCACCAGCCTCGGCATCGTCGGTGAGTCGGGGTCCGGGAAGTCGACTCTGGTACGGATCCTGCTCGGCCTGGACCGGGCGACGGCCGGGGAGGTGCGCTATCGAGGCCGGGTGATCGAGCCGGGCCGCCCGCGACGGCTGCGGTGGTTCCGCCGCGAAGCGCAGATCGTGCTGCAGGACCCGCTCAGCTCGCTCGACCCGCGGATGACCGTCGCCTCGATCATCCGCGAGCCGCTGGTGTGCCTCGATGTGGGCGACGATCACGACGCCCGCATCACCGAGGTGCTGGAGGCGGTCGGGCTCGACCCGGCGTGGCGAAGCCGCTACCCGCACGAGTTCTCCGGCGGGCAGCAACAGCGCATCGCGATCGCCCGGGCGATCGCCCCGCGCCCTCAGCTGCTCGTCGGTGACGAGCCGGTGAGCGCCCTCGACGTGTCCGTGCGGGTGCAGATCCTGGACCTGCTGCGGCGCCTCGCCGACGACTACGAGCTGACGCTCGTGCTGGTGTCCCACGACCTCGGTGTGGTGCGCTACCTGTGCGACGACGTGATGGTGCTGCGCGACGGCGTGGCTGTCGAGCAGGGTCCGACCGAGCAGGTCTTCGACGCGCCCGAGCACCCGTACACCCAGGCCTTGTTGGCCGCCGTGCCCAGACTGCCGGCACCGTGATGCGCACCCTCGATGTGCTCATCGACATCGATGGGGTGCTGTATCCGTTCCCGGAGGTGTTCACGCCCTACGCCTCGGTGCAGCTCGGCCGCGAGCTGCTGTTGGACACGACACGCTGGGAGTTCTACGAGCAGTGGGGCATCGACTACGCCGGCTTCGTCGACCTCGTGATCAGGGGCGTCACCGACCGCCAGCTGTGGTGGGAGGGCGCACCGTACGCCGACGTGCCCGACGCCGTTGCACGGCTGCGCGCCGCCGGCCACCGGCTCCACCTGGTCTCGGCGCGTGACATCAGCGGCGTCGAGGCGGCGATGGCCGCCACCAGCCACTGGCTGGCCCAGCACGGGCTCGTCGTCGAATCGGTGAACCTTGCCCAGGACAAGACGACGGTCTTGACCGCGCTCGGGCTCGACCCAGCCCGCTGCGTCGCCATCGACGACGGGCCGCAGCACGTCCGGGCATGGGAGCAGGCCGGCGTGTTCGCCGTCGTGCTCGACCGCTGGGGCACCTACCGCGGCGACCACCGCCACGTCCCCGATCTCGGCGCCTTCGCCGACATCGTTTCCGACGTCGCCCGCGCCTGACCGCGGCGCCGTCCCGACATCTGGGCGGGATCCGTCCCGGAAGCCGCGACGATCTCCGCCCAGATCCGGGTTTGGGACGATTCCCGCCCAGATGGGCGGACGGTCCCGGGTCGCGTCAGCGCAGCGCCGACGGGAGCTGGTCGGCGTAGCTCCGCATCGTGCCCGCGGCGGTGGCGTGGAGGACGGCATGGACGATCGCACGGGTCACGACGTCGGCGGCGGCGGCGATGATCGGAGCGAGCTGGGTGAACCGGGTGGCGGCCGGGCGGATCAAGCCGTCGCTCGGCGCATCGGGCACCGGCTTGGCGCCCGTCGCCAGGGCGAACACGACGTCGCCGTCGGTGTAGGTGTGGATCGGCTTGATCGCCCGGGCCATCCCGTCGTGTCCGGCGCCGGCGATGCGCATCAGCTCTGACTTGGTGAGCTCGGCGTCGGTCGCGATCACCGCGAGCGTCGTGTTCGTCGGCTGTTCTGGCCGAGGCGGCCACGGCAGGTCGAGGAACGCCCGCAGCTCCGCCCGCGACGGTCGCCGCAGCCGGGCGAACTCGCCGGGCTGGCCATGGCGGGCGCCCCACAGCTCGCCGGTGGCCGGGTCGACCGGAGAGCCGCCGGAGTTCAGCACGACCAGCGCGGCGACGGTGATCCCGCCGTCGAGCACGACGCTGGCCGACCCTACGCCGCCCTTCAAAGCGGCGGCGTGGGCGCCGGTGCCGGCGCCAACGGTGCCTTGGCGGACCAACCGCGGCGAGGCCTTCTCGGTGGCCTGCGCGCCGAATGAGGCGTCCGGCCGGTTGGCGAACGAGCCGCCGGCGCCGAGGTCGAACACCACCGCCGTCGGCACGATCGGCACCACGAGCCCCGCCGCAGCGCCGATCGAGAAGCCACGGCCTCGCCGCTCGAGCACCGCCATCACACCGCCGGCGGCGTCGAGCCCGTAGGCGCTGCCGCCGCTCAGGCAGATCGCGTCGATCGCGCTGACCATGTTCGCCGGATGCAGCAGGTCGGTCTCCCGGGTGCCGGGGCCGCCGCCGCGCACGTCGACGCCGGCGAAGGTGCCGACGGGCGGGATGATCACCGTCGTCCCGGTGAGCCATCCGCGCCCGGCGCGCTGGTGGTGCCCGACGGCGATGCCGGCGATGTCGGTGATGTCGTTGCGCCGCCCCGGCGTCACGGGCGCCGCGTGCTCCGCGCGTCCGACTGACGGAGGAATCGATCGGCCGCCTCGACGTAGACCTCGGCGTGAGCGATCAGGTCGTCGACCTCGACGAACTCGTCGGCCTGATGGGCGATCCACTTGCCGCCCGGGCCGTAGACGACCGACGGGGTGCCGGTGCGCGAGGTCAGGATCGTCCCGTCGGTCGCCCCGGGCACGCCCCCGAGGCGCGGCGGCCCGGTGCCGACGGCGGCGTGGGCGGCCCACACCGCGCGCACGAGCGGGTCGTCCTCGGCGACGGCGACGGCCGGCCGGTCGTCGAGCACGTCGACAGTGGTCGCCACGCCGAGCTCGCCTGCGGCCGCCGCGACGACGTCGGCGATCTCCGCCACCAGCGCGTCGTGGTCCACGTCGGGGGTCGTTCGCACGTCGACCCACACCGACGCGGCGGCCGGCATCACGTTCATCTGCACCGGCTCGCCGGCGCGCAGCACGGTCGGCGTGATCCACACCATGCCGAGGTGGGGGTGCTCGGCGACGCGGCGCTGGACCTCCGCTTCGAGGCTGGCGAGGGCGGCGATCGCGGTGGCCGCGGCGCGGTTCGGGTTGCGGCCTTGGAAGGGCATCGCCCCGTGAGCCATCTTCCCGGTGAAGCCGAGCCGCAGCCGCAGCGCGCCCTTGGCGACGTGGCAGATCTCACCACCTTCGGGTTCGCAGCAGATCACGCCGTCGACACCCGCCATCCGGCCGCGGGCGACGAAGTCCTTGGCGCCGGCCATCATCCCCTCCTCGTCGACCAGCGCCCCGAGCACGATTCGCCCTGGGAACGGGCCACGGCGGACGAGGGCGTCGGTGGCCATGATCGCCGCCGCCAGCCCGCCCTTCATGTCCGCAGACCCGCGCCCCCAGAGCTTGCCGTCGACGATCTCGGCGCCGAACGGGTCGACGGTCCAGCCCTCGCCTTCGGTGACGACGTCGGTGTGGCCCTCGAACATCAGCGTCGGCCCCGCGCCACCCCCGCCATCCACGACGGCGACGACGTTGGGCCGGCCCGGCGCCACGACGTCGCGCTCGGGCGTCCAGCCGCAGGAGGTCATCACGTCGGCGACGAGGTCGGCGGCGGGCTGCTCGCACAAGTCGCGGGCGGGGTCGAAGACACTCGGGATGCGTACCAACCGCTGCGTCAGATCGACCAGCGCGCCCGCGTCGACAGCCGTCATCGATGGGCGCGCTCAGGTTGGTGGGTCGAACCTGCCGTCGGCCGCCGTCCAGCCACCGTCGACGAAGATCGTCGTCCCGGTGACATAGCTGCTGGCATCACTCGCAAGGTAGACCACGGCGCCGACCATTTCCGACGGTTGCGCCCACCGCTTGACGATCGTCTTGGCAGCGTAGGCGTCGTACCACTCGGGCTTGGCCTTGATCGGCGCCGTCAGGGGGGTCTCGACGACGCCGGGGGCGATCGTGTTGGCCCGCACGCCCCGCGGCCCGAGCTCGACGGCGAGCGTCTTGAACAGCATGATCGTCGCCGCCTTGGTCGCCGCATACGCGCCCTGGCCCGGCTCGGTGGTCTGCGACCGGATCGAGGAGAACCCGATCATCGAGCCTCGGCCCGCCGCGGCCATCGCCCGGCCGAACGTGCGGCAGAGGCGGAACGTGCCCTTGATGTTGAGGTCGATGACGCGATCGAGCTCGTCGTCGCCGTAGTCCACGATCGGCTTGCGCACGTTGACCGACGGTGTCGTCACGAGCACGTCGGGTGCCCCGACCGCGTCGAGGGCGGCGTCGACGGTGGAGGCGTCGAGGAGGTTGAGAGACTGGACGCTCGCCGTGTCGCCAATCGCTCGTGCCGTCGCTGCGGCGGCATCGACGTTGGCGTCGGCACACACGACGCTGGCCCCGAACGCGGCGAGGCCGGCCGCCGCGGCGGCGCCGATCCCGCTGCCCGCGCCCACCACGAGCGCGGTGCGCCCGTCGAGCCGGAACAGGTCGCGGTAGGCGTCACTCACGGTCGGCCACCGTACCGAGGTCGGCGTCGAGGTGACTGCCTCGCCGAACTGGGCGGTCAGCATGACGACAGCTGTCACGCTGTCCGCCCAGATCCCGGTTGGCACGGATGCCGCCCAGATCGCGGATGCAGCTCACGGCAAAGCGGTCCGGTCCGCCGCTCGCCGCCGTACGATCGCCGGGACCATGCTGCTGGGACGGGACCACGGGGCATCGGACGGCACACGCGTGCTGTGCGTCTTTCTCGAGTCGCCTCTGGACGCGTCCACGGTGTCGGTGCGGTGGCGCCGGCTGGCGACGGCGGTGTGCGGGTTGGGGATGGCGACGGCCGTCGTCGTCCTCGACGCCAGTCCCGACGACCAGGCGTGGCTCGTGGCCCAACTCGGCGTGCCCGTGATGGTGCTCGGCGCCCGCCGGCGCAGTCGGGGACGAGGGCTGGCGGCGGCGCTGGCCCGACCGTGGCGGTCGTGGCCGCCGACGCGCACGGACGTCGCATCTGCTCGCGCCGCGCTCGACACGCTGATCCGCGACGATCCACCGGACCTGATCTGGTGCGCCGGGGCCGAGGCGTTCCTGGCCGTCCCCAAGCATCTGCGCAAGCGCGGGGTGGTGGATTACGTCGACCTGCCGAGCCGCAACCGGCGGGAGCTGGCGGTGGTCGCCGTCCACCGCCTGAAACGCCGGATCACCCACGACGGGGGCGTCGACGCCAGCGTGTTCGGTCTCGCCCACGATGTCCCGGGGCGCCTCAGCAGCCGGTCGGTCGAACGCTACGTCGGCCGCCGCGCCGCCGCCGTCACGGTGGCCAGCCCGCTCGAGGTCAGGCCCGGCGGGCACTGCGTGCGGACCGGCGTCGACGACCCGGGCATCGTCGAGCCGCCGTCGGACGACTTCCCCGTCCCGCACTTCGTGTTCCACGGCTCGTTCCTGTACCCGCCGCACCAGGACGGCGCCGAGTGGTTCGCCCTGTACGTCCTGCCGCCGCTGCGCAAGCTGATCCCGGCGTGCCGGATCGTGTTCGCCGGGGAGTGCCCGGACTGGATGTACTCGTTCGGCAAGCTCCACGGCATCGAGATCACCGGTGCGGTCGACGACCTCGGCGAGGTGCTCGACGCGAGGTCTGTGGTGATCCTCCCGATCCGCGCCGGATCCGGCACGATCGTCGAGGTCATCGACGCGTGGGCCCGCGGCGTGCCCGTGGTCGCCAGCAGACGCGCCGTCGAGGGTCTCGACGCCCGCGACGGCGAGGACGTGCTAGTGGCCGACGACCCCGCCGAGTTCGCCGCCCGCTGCTCGATGGCGGCGCGCTACCCCGAGCTGCGGGCCAAGCTGGCGGGCAACGGGCGGGCCCGCTACGAGGCCGAGTTCACCTGGAGCGGCATCGGCGATGAGCTGGTGACGTGGCTGCACACGCTACGGACTGCCCGCTGAGCGCCCGTAGCATCGACGACGAGCAGGAGGATGCGATGGACGACCAAGCGATCTTCGAACAGCTGCGCACGCTCACCGAGGAGGAGCACGCGATCCGCCAGCAGGGCCGGGACGGAGACGCCAACCGTCTCGAGGACATCGAGGTGATGCTCGACCAGTGCTGGGACCTGCTGCGCCAGCGTCGGGCCAAGCGCCAGTACGGCCAGGATCCCGATGACGCCCACGTGCGCAGCGAGCAGGTCGTCGAGCACTACCAGCAGTAGCCGAACTGTGAGCTGAAACGGCGGATCTCCGCCGTGTGGACTCACAGGTCGCGGCTCGGGGCCGGGTGCCGGAGCTGCCTACCATCCGGCGATGGCCACCCGTCTCCGTCAGGTCCCCCGGTCCGAGGTCACCTCGCCCGTCGTCGTGTCGATGTACCAGCGCCTGTTCGGGGACCGCGACCCGGTCACCGAGCCGGGGACGGCCACCGGGACGCCGGGGAACTGGTGGTCGGTGTTCGCCAACTCGCCCGACGTCCTCGAGCACGCCGGTCGGGGCTTCGGCCTCTACGCCAGCCCGGACCGCAAGCTCCCCGGCGAGTTCCGCGAGCTCGGCCAGACCCGGGCGGGGTGGCTGGTGGGCAGCCAGTTCGTGTTCTCCCAGCACTGCAAGGCCTGCCACGGCTACGGCTTCTCCGACGAGAAGATCGAGGCGCTCAAGGCGTGGGGCGTGTCCGACCTGTTCAGCCCGATCGAGCGGGCCCTGCTCGCCTACACCGACGCCCTCGTGCTCGGGTTCGGCCGGGTCGACGAGGCGATCTTCGAGGCCATGCGCAAGGAGCTCGACGACACCCAGATCCTCGAGTTCACCTACATCACGATGATGTACGCGATGCACGCGGTCATCACCAAGGCGCTGCGGCTCGAGTACGACGACCGCGACGACCCGATCGTCGAAGTCCCCGCCCCGGCCGACTACAAGCCGGAGAACCTCGGCCGCCAGATCGCCTACGGGATGGAGAAGGCGCAAACGGATGAGTGACGGGCCGCTCGCCGGGATCCGGGTGCTTGAGCTGGGTAGCTTCATCGCCGGGCCGTTCGCCGGACAGCTGCTCGGCGACTACGGCGCCGATGTGATCAAGGTCGAGCCGCCGGGGGAAGGCGACCCGATGCGCCATTGGGGTGTCACGCGTGACGGCGACAGCCTGTGGTGGCCGGCGATCGGTCGCAACAAGCGCTCCGTCGCGATCGACCTGCGCGGCGAGCGCGGCCGCGACCTCGTGTGCCGACTCGTCGCCCAATGTGACGCCGTGCTCGAGAACTTCCGCCCTGGACGGCTCGCCGACTGGGGGCTCAGCTATGCCGAGTTGGCCGCCGACCACCCACGCCTGGTGATGGTGCACGTCAGCGGCTTCGGCCAGACCGGTCCGCTCGCCGGGCAGGCCGGCTTCGGCAGCGTCGGCGAGGCGATGGGCGGCATCCGCTTCACCACCGGCAGCCCTGACCGACCGCCGGCGCGTGCCGGCATCAGCCTCGGCGACGCGCTCGCATCGGTGTTCGGCGTGGTCGGCACGGTGTCGGCGCTGCTCGCGGCCCAGCGGACGGGGACGGGCCAGGAGGTCGACGTGGCCATCTACGAGGCGGTGGCGGCGCTGATGGAGTCGACGATGGCCGACTACGAGCTCGGCGGTGTGGTCCGCCAGCGGTCGGGGAGCACGCTGACTGGCGTCGCCCCGTCCAACGTGTACCCGACGGCCGACGGCGCGGAGATGATCATCGCCGCCAACGCCGACACCGTGTTCGTGCGGCTGTGCAAGGCGATGGGCCGGGCCGAGCTGGCCACCGACGAGCGCTTCGCCACCCACTGGGCAAGGGGCCGCAACATGGACGAGCTCGACGGGCTGATCGCCGCCTGGTCGGGGACGCTGACCTGTCCCGAGCTGCTGGCGGTCCTCGACCACTACGGCGTGCCGGCCGGGCGCATCTTCACCGCGCCCGACATGCTCACCGATCCGCAGTACCTGGCCCGGGAGATGGTCCAGCGGGTCACCTCGGCGCAGGGATGGGAGGTGCCAATGACCGGCGTCGTCCCCCGCTTCACCGAGACGCCGGGACGGATCCGCTCCGCCGGGCCGCGCCTCGGCGAGCACACCGACGAGGTGTTGGGGGAGCTGCTCGGGATGTCCGCGGTCGAGCTCGACGGGCTGCGCACGGAAGGGGTGATCGAGTGACTCGGATCCACCTCCGTGACGTCACCCTGCGCGACGGGCTGCAGGACGAGCGCCCGATCTCCACCGACGACAAGGTCGCCCTGTTCGACGCGCTCGTGCAGGCGGGTGTCGACGACCTCGAGCTCGACGTCGTTCGTCCGCCCCGACCGCGTGCCGGCGATGGCCGATGCTCCTGAGCTGGCCGCGCGCACCGCCGACCGCGCCGGCGACGTCGCTCGCTGGGCGCTGGTGCTCAACGAGCGTGGCGCGCAGCGAGCGCTCGCCGCGGGCATGGACCGGCTCCACTTCGTGGTCAGCGCGTCCGACGCCCACAGCCGGGAGAACGCCGGGCGCACCACCGAAGCCGGGCTCACCGAGCTTGAGCACATCGCCGCCGGCCTGCCACCCGGGGCGATGCTGGAGGCGACGTTGGCCACCGCCTTCGGCTGCCCCTACGAGGGACCTGTCGCGCCGGGCGCCGTCCTCGCCGCCGCCGAGCGGGCACTCGGCGCCGGTGTCAGCGCGATCTCCCTCGCCGACACGATCGGCTCGGCGATCCCGAAGGAGGTGACGACCCTCGTCACCGACGCGGTCGCGATGGCCGGCGACCGCCCTGTCGGCGTCCACCTCCACGACACCCGCGGGCTCGGCGTCGCCAACGCGCTGGCCGCGCTCGACGCCGGCGCGGGACGCGTCGACGGCAGCGTCGGCGGGCTCGGCGGCTGCCCGTTCGCGCCTGGCGCCAGTGGCAACATGGCGCTGGAGGACCTCGTTCACGTGCTCGAGGAGTCCGGATTCGACACCGGCATCGACCTGGACGCGTTGGTCGAGGTCGCCGCCTTCGCCTGCGGGCTCGTCGGCCGGCCGGTCGAGAGCCACCTCGGCAAGGCCGGCCGGCGCTTCCGCAACGTCACCAGACCGGTGTGAGGCGCCAGGAGGCGGGCGCTGCTGCGGAGCCGCGGCGGCGAGCTCGGAAGGTGAGGCGAGCAGCTCGGCTGCGAGCCGAACCCGATCAACGCGGCAGCCGGACGGTGGCGGTGCCGGGCATGATGACGACGCCATCACCGTCCTCGGCCCACACCTCCAGCCCGACGACGTCGCCGTCGACCGAGCGCACGACACCGCGGAACGTGTAGTCCTGCTCCGGCAACGCCGAGCGGCGGTTCTGCCACGTCAACGTCAGCATCCGGCCACGAGGCCCGGCCCACTCGGTGACGTACTGGCTGAGCCACGCCCCCTGCAGCGGGCCGTGCACGATCACGTCGGGGTGCCCCTCCAGCACGGCGTACTCGCGGTCGTAGTGGATGCGGTGCGGGTTGTGGGTGGCCGCGCTGTAGAGGAACAGCTGCGCCCGCGAGGCGTTGCGTGTCGCCGGTGCCATCTCGTCGCCGACAGCCGCGTCACCGACCAGTTGCTGGTGTGTCACCGGGCGATCCCCACGAGCCGGGAGACGGCGACCACCTCACCGTGCTGGTTGGTGAACGTCGTCTCGTAGTGGATGAGGACGAACGGGCCGGCCCGCCCGTCCTTCTCCTCGACCCTGCCCAGCCGGCGCTCGGCCGTGATCATGTCGCCGACCAGCACGGGCACGTGGAACTCCCACTCCTCGCCCCCGAACATGGTGCGCGATACGGCGAGGCGCAGGTGCTGGCCGCGGTCGATCCAGAGCCCGTCCTCGCGAAGGTCGTCGAGCGTCGATCCCTCGACCACGGCATGGCCGACGAAGGTCGGCGGGGCGACCAGACCGTCGTACCCGGCGGCGCGGGCGGCATCCTCGTCGAAGTAGATCGGATCGAGGTCCCCGACGGCGCGGGCGTAGCGCTGAGCCTCGCGGCGCGTGATCTCCGCCGTGACGGGCGGACCCAACGGCTGGCCGATCATGGCGGCGGTCTCCGGTGGCACGAGCTCACCCACGACCGCAGTCTGGCCGTAATTGCAGACGTCGCACGCCGGGCGAAAGCAAGACTGCCGGGCCTGGCATAGGCGGGAGGGACCGATGACGAGTGAGCTGCCGGTGGAGTACCTCGCGCCGCACCGACCATTAGACGACCACTGGACGTCCGTCAGACGTCGACGAGCCCGGGCTGGGACGACACCACGACGCGCTCGATGAGCTCCACGAAGGGGGGCTCCCCGAGGGCGAAGTCGTGGGCATCGCTCTCGGCGCCAGGGCCGCCGAGCGGGCCCGTCGGCACCAGGCGCGGCGCGGTGTCGCCGCCGAGGCGGGTGCGCTCCCAGGTCTTGACGACCTGCGGGATGCCGTAGGCGAACACCTCGAGGCCGCCGTCTGGTTGGACGTGGAGCCGGAGGAACGACTTGAACTCGGTGCGTGACTGCACGGCGAAGGCGAGGCCGGGGTCCATGGCGATGAGGTCGGTGACGTAGCAGTAGAGGCCGAGCACGAGCGCGGCCACGGCACCACCGATGACGACCACGCCGGCTCCGACAACGAGCGCGTCGGGCACGCCGTGGATGTCGAGGCGCAGGAGCAGCCACAGCGTGGCGAGGATCGCCGTCAGCTGGAGCGCGGCGTGGCCGATCCCGGCCGCCAGCGCCCTGCCCAGCCCGGCCCGTCGGCGGCCGGCGAGCGCAAGGCCGACGAGTCCGCCGGCCAGCAGCAGGAACAGCAGGGTGGCCAGCGGTGCGTGGGCGAGGCCGTCCGCCGCCGCCCCCCAGGCCGCGCCGAACGAGGCGTCGCGCAGCCGGTCGATCGTGCTGATGCGGGCGGTGGCATCGCCGCTCAGGAGGAGGGCGTCGAGCACGAGCAGCAGCAACCCGGCCGCGGCGATGAACGACGGGCGGCGCAGGAACGCCCCGATCGCACCGCGTCGCATTCGCAGCGACGCGTTGCGGCATGGGTACTGCGTCTGCAGCGACGGCGCCTCCACCCCGTCCGGGGGGCGCCATGACGGGTCCAGTTGGGATGGCAGGTGGTGAGTGCTCGCCGTGTACGCACCACCGCCACCACAGGTGATGCGGGTCGGGCCGTCGGCTGCGGTCTCGTACCGGGCGTAATGGTGGAGGTCGCCGGTGAGCACCAGGCGCAGTGACCCGGCCGGCAGCAGCCCCTCGACGAACTGGAGGTTGCGGGCGCCGCGCGACATCGGATCGGCGAGCCACTCCGGCTTGGCGATCACGAGGATCACCTTGGCGCCGCCGTCGTCGCCCATCTGGCCGACGACGTCCCGGACGAACTCGATCTGGCGGTCGTCGACGCGCTGGTCGAGGGCGATGTCGACGCCGAGTAGCCACCAGCGCTGGGGCAGCTCGGCTGCGAAGTAGCTCTGGCGCTGGACGAACCGGCGTCCGCCGAGGCGCTGCCCGCGGCCCATGAAGTAGTGCTGGAAGCCGTTCAAGCTGTCGTACCAGTCGTGGTTGCCGGGGATCGCGAACACGATGTGCCGGTCGTCCGGGTCCTTCGGCATCGCCGCCTCGAACGGTCCGCGGGTGCGGTCCTCGTAGTCCTCGCGGGTCGGCGTCGGATAGACGAGATCGCCGCCCAGCACCAGTGCTCGCCCCCGCTGCGTACGTGTGCCGGCGACGTCGAGCTCGGCTCGGGAGGCGCTGTAGGCGACCGAGTAGGTGGCGGCGAAGCCGTCGCCCGTGTCGGCGACGAAGTCGAGCCAGACCTCGTCCCCCTCGGCCAGCTCGGTGTTGAGCTCGGCGCCGTCAAGCTCGTAACGACGGACGTCGAGCTGACCACCGAGCGACGTCGACGACCAGACCTGGGCGGCGGTCCGCAGCAGCGTGCGCGGGCTCGTCCAGAGGACCCGCGACCGCGGCATGAACCCGAGCTCCTCCCGGTCGGCCCGGATGCCCCGGCCGACACGGTCGACGACGATCTGCGTCGACGACGACCCGACGCGGAACGGATTGCCGTAGACGTGGAACAGTCGACCGAGGAACCACAGGGTGAACCGCGTCCGCAGCATGATGTGCGACCAGATCCGGCGAGTGAACGGTCCACCGCCGGCGGCGCGCATCCCGAGGAACAGCGTGAGGAAGCCGGGCACCGAGATCCGCAGCCGGCCGCGCGCGAACGGTTCGGTCGGCTCGCCTTCAGGGTCGTCGTCGGGCGCTCGTCGCAGGACGACGTCGAGCGTGGACGTGTCGGCCCACAGGTCGAACCCGCGGTCGTCGCGCACGGTCTTCACGCCGACCAGCTCCAAACGCCCGTCGTCGCCGACGATCGGCAGCCGGTACAGCATCTCGAAGACGGCGGGGGAGCTCGTCGGGCGCATCAGGTGCAGCGTCCCGCCTCGAACCTCGCGCTTTCCTTCGCCGAGAAGCCCGCATTGGACCCACCCGGTCAGCGCCAGTTCGTGCTCGTCGTCGGTCAGGAAGCGGTCGAACGACTCGATCGTGCCGTTGACCGTGAACCTGAGCGCTCGACCGGCATTCGCCGCGGTCGAGGGGTCATAGCCGTCGGCGCCTTCGACGACCGTGCCGCGCATCGTCTCGGTCCATTCGATGTCGAACGGTGCCGGGGGCAGGGCGACCGCGGCGAGCGTCAGCGGTGTCTTCGCGGGCTCGGGTGCCTCGGGCTGGTGCTGCAGCATGGTCATCTGCTCCACAGGTGCTTGTACTTCTGCAGGTACTCCGTGGCGTCGTTCGTCCCCTGCTTCACAGCGTTGCGGACGGTGCGACGGAACAAGGTGAGGAGGTAGTGGGCCGGGACGTCGCCGGCGATCTCGTAGAGGATCTTGCGGTGCTGAGGCGTCGCCTCGTTGGCCGGCACGAAGCCGGCGTCGAGGATGCGCTTGCGCTCGCGTCCGTACGCCCCGGCGGCGGACTGCTCGAGCAGGCGGAAGTAGTTCGACACGTAGCCGTTGTGCCAGCGACCGCGAACATCGACGGTCCAGATCACCCAGATCTCCTCGAGATCCGCCACGTCGAGCACGGCGTCGGCGTTGCTGTCGGTGGTGAACACGGCGTCGACGTGCACCTTGCCGTCGAGCTTCACCGGTGGGAACCAGCGCGGGAGGGCGATGCACGCGAGGAAGCGATCCTTGTCGAGCTGCGCGGCGTCGAACGACACCAGGCGCTGGTCCGAGAAGTTGTAGGCGTTGAAGTGGTAGTCGCACCCGTCCGGCTGCCACGCGCCGGCGCTGCGGAACAGACCCCATCCGCGGGGTGACGTGACGACGTGGCGCATGAAGCGGTTCCACGTCAGCAGCGATCGACCCTTCGAGAGCAAGGGCAGCTGTGGCCAGTTGACCGAGAGCGCGCGAAGCGGGCGCAGCTTGCGCCAGTTGTCGCCGATCTGTCCCGGCGAGCGCCCCGCCGCCATCATCGCCGCATTGAACACCCCCGAGCTGGCGGCCTCGACGCGCACGAACGCCTTGTGATCGCCGTCCTCGCCGAGCGTCGGCAGCAGCACCTCGAGCACGCCGGCGGTAAAGGCGGCCTTGGTCCCGCCGCCGGCGAGGACCAGGGCGCGCCGCGGCGGCGGTGCGACCGCAGGCATCACGCCAACTCCGCCAGTCGTGCGGCCAACCGATCCCGGATCCGCTCCGCCGCGCGCAGGGCGAAGGCGGCGATCGTCATCGACGGGTTGGCGCCGACGGCGCCCGGCATCACCGACCCGTCGGTCACGAACAGTCCCGGCGCGCCGAACACCTCGCCGTGCACGTCGACGACGCCGTCGGCGGGCGACGTGCCCATCGGCACGCCGCCAACCGAGTGCACAGTGATGATTCGATTCAGCGATGTCAGCGTCGTCGGCCAGGTCCGACCGCCGAGGGTGCGGATGATGTCGTCGGAGGCTCCCTCGATGCGCCGCAGCAAGCGGCGCGACCGGCGGACGGTCCAGTCGAGCTGGAGTTGGTCCTGGTCCAGCGTGAGCCGACCGTCGGCGGTGTCGAGGCCCATCCCGAGGACGCCGATGGTGGCGGACAGGCGCGACCTTGGCAGCGTGCGCGAGAGGTCGCTCCCCACGTGCGTGCGTGGATCGCGCCCGAGCATCTCGAGGATCCGTCCGGCGACCCCCTTGAGGACGTGCCAGGTCGCCCGCCCCGTCGGCAGGCCGAGCAGTGCCCACGCCAGCTGCGACGGCAGCGCGGCGTCTTGCAGGAAGAAGCGCTGGCCGTCGGGTCCGGGGCCGTCGACCTCGACGCAGCGGGTGATCGTCGGCCCCGTGCTCATGTCGCCGGGCTGATCGGCGAACCGGGCGCTCTCGGCGGTGCGTCCAATGCGCGAGCCGAACGTGAGGAGGTCGCCGTTGGGGGAGTAGCGAGTGCCGAGAGCGGGGCTCAGCGCCGGCAGCGCCGGCGCGCTGCGCAGCAGCAGCTCGGTCGATCCGAGCGATCCGGCGGCGACGACGAGCACGAGGCAGCACATCTCGCGGACCGCCTCGCGCTGGCTCGGAGATCGCTGCCCCGTCGAGGTGGCTCAGGTCGATGCAACGGACGACGTAGTACTCCCCGCGGCGGGCGATCGAGCGGACCAGGGTCCGTGGTCGGACCTCGATCAGGTCGTGCTCGAGGACGGTGAGGTCGAGCGTGTTCTTGGCGCCGATGTTGCACCCGATGATGCACTCGCCGCACAGCGTGCAGCTCTGGCGGCCCGGCGTGTCGGGGTCGTTCTCGGACGGTTCGAAGCGCACGGCGAGGTCGGGGGCGAACACCTCATAGCCCTGGCGCTGGGCCGCCCACGCGAACGCGTCCTGCCCGCGGGACGCGGGCCGGCCGGGAGACGAACGGCACCGGATCGAGCAGCTCGGCGACGTGCTTGTAGTGGAGGTCGAGGTCACCGAAGTCCACCGGCCAGTTGGTCGAGCGCTGTCCGTCGAGGGCCGTGGTGAACCAACCCTCGGGCTTGCGCAGCTGGACGTTGGCGTAGATCAGCGAGCCGCCGCCGACGCCCGCCGCGGTGATCGCGTGGAGGCCCTTGAAGCGTTGGATGTCGACCAGGCCGTAGCGTCCGCGCGCCGGATCCCACACGTTGCCGAACAGCTCGTCCGGTCGGCGCGGGAACTCGCCGGGGTTCCAGCGCCGACCGCGCTCGAGCACGAGGACGCGCTCACCCTCCTCGGCGAGGGCGCGGGCAGTGAACGATCCGCCGAAGCCGCTGCCGATGACGATCGTGGGGTGGAACTCCATGGCGGCCTAGCCGGCGACCGCGGCCCGAGCGGGCAGGTGGACGCCGAGCACGAGGGCCGACGCGTTGGCGAGCCGCTTGGCCAGCCAGACCGCACCCGCGGCGAGCATTCCGAACACCACCACGAGCACAAGGAATGACGTCGACGCACGTTGATACGCGTTGTCGACGAACCGGGAGAGGATCACCGCGACGACAGGGATCAGCTGGGCTGCGATCCCGAACCCGAGGACGTCGCGCCGCCTGACGACGTCGGCGGAGACCCACATCAGCAGGCACGCCATCACCGCGGCCATGCCACCCCACACCCAGGTGAGGAACGGTGGCATCGACCACAGGTCGCTCGAGCCGAGCAGCGTGCAGCTGAGCGGCGGGACGTCGGTCGGCTCGGTGGCGGTGGCCGCGACGTTCTTCGCGCAAGCGGCCGACGCGCCCGAACGGGCCATCACACCAGCGACCGCCAGGAGCAC
Source organism: uncultured Acidimicrobiia bacterium (assembly GCA_963841465.1). Lineage (GTDB taxonomy): Bacteria > Actinomycetota > Acidimicrobiia > Acidimicrobiales > Ilumatobacteraceae > JALZMG01. Next base: position 783,093 of record CAWJCQ010000005.1, read on the forward strand.
CCCGCCGGCGAACGTCGGCACGGCGACGAGGCGCAGCAGCCAGCGCGCCGGCGGCGAGCTCCCGACCGGTCGCCGCCGCTCGGGGTCGTCCTCGGGTCGCGGGGCCAGCCGGTCGGCGTTGCGGAGCGCCCAGACGAACACGAACACGAACAGCACGTCGGTGACGAGGATGATCAGCGGCAGGGCGAGCGCGATGTCGTGGAATGGCCGGTACTCGACCCAGACCGCCGCCGTGGTGACGACCTTCTCGGCGATGCCGACGCGCAGTAGCGAGCGGCGCTCGATCAGGTCGGCGCGGATGAACAAGAACAGCGTCGCCCACAGGCACCCGTAGGCGAGGAAGATCCAGAACAGCCATGGGCGGGTCGGCTCGGGGTCGTGGGTCCAGCTGCTCGCCCAGTTGCCGAGGCCGAAGACGGAGTGGCCGACGCTGCTGATCAGCGGCAGGGCGGTGGAGACGTAGTTGGCGATCGCTGCCAGCAGCAGCCACACCTTGATCGTGCCGAGTGGACTCGTCTTCTCGGGGCGGGCGCGAACGCCCAGCAACACCTCCAACGGCGCGTCAAGGGGTTGGCGGACGGGCGATCGTGATGATGGGCGGGGCAGCATGTGCACTCCCTCGTGGTGGGACCGCAGAGCCTGACTGCTGTGGGGAGGCGCATTGTGGCGCGACGTCGCGCGCCGCGTCGGTCAATTCGCGACGACGACCCGTTCCGCGTCGATCACGTCGAGCACCCACTCGACGACCTGCCGCTCGGACAGCCGCCCGCCCCGTCGGCGGGCGTCCTCCGCCTCGGCCGGCGTGAGCCGTTCGGCGGCCGCCGCCACCGCCGCGGCGTGGCGCTGGCTGAGCGGATCCTGATAGAAGCCCGAGCCCGTCCCGATGCGCATCAGCGCACCCTCCACGGTCAGCGCGTCGGCGTCCCGACCGCGCCCTGCCAGCTCGCCGGCCACCAGTTGCAGCGTTGTCCAGACCTGGGCCCAGTCGCCGACGTCGAGCCAGTGGCGCAGCAGGTCGGCGGCGCTCGCGAGCAGACGCTCGTGGTCGCCGAGCCGGCTCTGGGCGCGCAGCAGGCCGATCCGCGACATCCCGCCGGTCCACTGGTTGGCGACCTGGTCGGAGAGCGCTACGCACTCCGCCAACGCAGCCGCCGCCGCGGCGGGATCCTCGTCGGCGTGCGTGATGCCGATCCCGAGGAGGGCATGGCACCGCGCCGACGGGTTGCCGAGCATGTCGGCCAACCGCAGTCCCTCGCGTGCGAGCTCTCTCGCGTACGGAGGATCGTTGAAGATCTCGATGATCGAGCTGACCGAACGGGCCATCGAGCGCAGCCAAGTGACACCGCCGGCATCGCTGATCGCGACCATTTCGCGGCCCCAGCGAGATGCCGCCGGGACGTCGCCGGCATAGAGCGCCGTCGCCATCAGGGTCATCCGCACCTGCCGGCTCGGCTCGAGCCGCGCCTCCTGCTCGATGCGCATCGCCTCCTCGCACAGCTGGCAGGCACCGTCGAGATCGTTGCGCAGCCAGCGCCCGAAGCCGGCGCACCCGAGGGCGTCGGGAAGCAGCGGATTGGCCGTGGCACGGGCGGCGCGCGCCGCCTCCTCGACCCAGCCGAAGACCTCGTAGTGGCCGCCGTAGTGGGCGAAGTTGCGCATCGCGATCGGGATCGACAGGGCGGCGTCCCACTGCTCGGTCTCGACCGCGGCGATCGCCGCCGCCTGGAGGTTGGGCAGCTCGACGGTGAAACGCCGCCGCCACCACAGCTCGTCGGCGGTCCACATGCCGAGCCCGGCTTCCTCGGCCAGCCGGGCGTAATGGTCGATGTGCCGACGGACGACGTCCGGGGCTCGGCCGCTCAGCTGCAGCTTGGCGTTGGCGAAGGCGCGGATCGTCTCGAGCATCCGCAGCCGGGTACCCCCGACCGCGGAGCGGCTCTCCACCATCGACATGTCGACGAGGTTGGACACGAGCCGGCGGGTCGAGGTGGTCGGAATCCAAGGTTGGCCAACTGCCTCGAGGGCGGTGATGCCGAACTCGGCGGAGAAGACCGAGGCGATGTCCAGCAGCAGGCGTGCATCGGGCTCCAACAGGTCGTAGGACCAGGCGATCGTGTTCTCGATCGTCCGTTGCCGCTCGAAGGCCGACGGCCGGCGCACCGGCAAGGTCACGTCCTCGACGGCGAGCGCGGCGGCGATGTCCTGGGGTGACAGCGAGCGGCACCGCGAGGCGATCAGCTCGATCGCCAGCGGCAGCCCGTCGCACTGGCGGCAGATCCGCCCGATCGCGGTGACGGCCTCCTCGTCGACGACGAGGTTGGGGTCGGCGTCGAGGGCACGGGCGAGGAACAGCCGCACCGCCTCGTTGGCCTCGATGCGGACCGGGTCGGGCGTGCTCGGCGGCAAGGGCATCGGCGGCACGCTGTAGAGGTGCTCGCCGGGCACCCCGAGCGGCGCCCGGCTGGTGGCGAGCAGGACCGTGCTCGGGCACCGCGCCATCAGCGTCGACACCAGCTCGGCAGCGGCATCGAGGACGTGCTCGCAGTTGTCGAGCAGGAGCAGGAACCGCCGGTGGCGGAGCTGATCGACGATGCCGTCGATCAGCGCCTGATCGCGTCGACGCGGTACGTCGAGGCTGCTGGCGACGGTGTCGACCAAGGTGGTCGGGTCCATCACCGGGCCGAGGTCGCAGAAGTGGAGGCCGTCGGAGAGCACGTGCTTGGCGTAGGCCAATGACGCCTCGGCCGCAGCCTCCAGGGCGAGGCGGGTCTTGCCGACACCGCCGGGGCCGATCAACGTCGTCAGCGGCTTCTCGGCCAGCAGCGCGGTCACGGCGCGGATGTCGTCGGCGCGCCCGACCGTGGCCGTGCGCAGCCGCGGCAGCCGACGGAGGCCGGCGTCCAGGGAGTGGATCGGCGGGAACTCGCCGGGCGAGAGCTGGTACACGGGCTCGTCGTGGCGGAGGTCGCGCAGGCGGTGGCGGCCGAGGTAACGGCGGGCGACCGAAGACGGCAGCTCGGCGACCGTGGACGCGGACGCCAGCACCTGGCCGCCGTGGCCGACCTCCATCAGCCGCTGGCAACGGTTCGCCGGCGGGCCGTAGTTGCCGTCGACGACGCTGAACGGCGTGCCCGTGTAGATGCCCATGCGGAACGACGGCGCCGCGCTCGTCCACGGCCGCCGACCGACCTCGTCCTGGATCGTCAGGGCGACGTCGACGGCGGTCGGGGCGTCGGTGAACACGGCGAACAGACCGTCACCCATGTCGCGGTGATCGACGCACTGCGGGCGCCGCACGAGCGGCGACCAGACGTCGCGGAACATCACGATGACGTCGGCCGTCGGCTCCGGCGCGTCCTCCCAGGAGCGCGTCGAGCCGACCATGTCGACCATCAGGAACGTCAGCGCTCCCTCGACTCCCTCCATGCTCGAACGTTAAGTCGCGCCGTCGCCTCCGGCCGGCCCGGAAATGCCCGTCGCGTGGAGGAGGGAGGGGATTGCGCACTCGGGACCTTCGGCCCTGGTTCGTGATGAATCATTGAGTCTGGCTGTAATGGATATGAGGCTCGTGCTCTGGCCGCGAACCGAGCTCACCTTGCGGGTGCTCGAGGCCCTGTCCGACAGGGCTCGCTGGCGGGCCGTCGATCTGGCCGCGCAGATCGGCACCTCGCCGGCGTTCACCGCCCAGATCGTGGGTCCGCTGGTCCGCCGTGGTTGGGTTCGATCGACGCCCGGGCCATCCGGCGGGCACGAGCTCGACGCCGACATGGGGGCCGTGTCGGTGCTTGACCTGATCGAGGCGGTCGAGGGCCCGAGCACCGACGGGCGCTGCGTCATGGCCGATCGCGCCTGCCCCTCACCTGAGGGGTGCGCGCTCCATGACGCCTGGATGCGCGCTCGCGACATGTTGACCAACGAGCTGCGCACCATCCCGCTGACGCAGCTCCTCCACATCAAGGAGCACGCACGATGATGACCCGCGCCCGCATTCTTCTCGCCGCCGCGGCGCTGCTCGGCGGGACGCTGGCCTGCGCCGAAGACGGTCCCGACGCGCCGGGCGCAGTGGGCGCGGCGGGCGTTCTCGGCGGTGGTGGCGCGGCCGCTGCCACCACCTACCACCCCGGCGACACCGTCGAGTTCCGCGCCACCGAGTTCGCCTTCGCCCCTGCCTCGATCGTGGCCGAACCTGGCGACTACAAGGGGCGCCTCGTCAACGCCGGCACGATCGAGCACGACATCCAGTTCGACAACGGAGACGCGGTCCACGCCAAGGCGGGGGAAACGGTCGAGTTCGAGTTCACCGTGCCCGAGGGAGGCGTGGCGTACAAGTGCACGATCCCCGGTCACGCCGAGGCCGGCATGACTGGCAGGGCGGATACTCCGTCGTCAGCGGCCAGCGCCGGCGAGGCCGCCACGCCGACGACCGCCGCCGGCGGTGCCGCGGCCGCCACCGTCGCCAAGGTGGAGGCTGACCCTGCGGCGCCGGCGTACGAGTTGCGTGATCCCCGCGCTCCGAAGCGCGGCGAGGGGGAGAACGTGAAACTGGTGCCAGGCGGCGCACCTGGCGGTGGCGACCTCATCGAGGTCGAGCTGACGGTCGAGGAGAAGCTGATGACCGTCGCCGAGGGCTACCAGCAGAAGGTCTGGTCGTTCAATGGCACGGTGCCCGGGCCGGTGCTGCGCACCCAGGTGGGCGACACCGTCCGTGTGCACCTGGTCAACCCTGCTGACAGCGAGCTGTCACATTCGGTCGACTTCCACGCCTCGCAGGTGGCGTGGAACGACGAGATGCGCTCGATCGCTCCCGGCGAGGACCTCGTGTACGAGTTCACCACCGGCTATGCCGGCGTGTGGATGTACCACTGCGGAACCGACCCGGTGCTTCACCACATCGCCAACGGGATGTTCGGCATGCTCATCGTCGAGCCCAAGGGCGGGCTGCCACCGGTCGAGCACGAGTTCTTCTTGGTCCAGAACGAGTGGTACCTCGGCGCCCAGGGCGACATCTCGTCGTTGGAGAAGGCCAGCCAGGGGGCGCCGTCACCGGACTTGGTGATGTTCAACGGCGTCGCCAAGCAGTACGCCGACCACCCGATCGAGGTGCCGACCGGGGAGGAGGTGCGCTTCTTCGTGCTCGATGCCGGCCCATCGGTCGACTCGTCGTTCCACATTGTCGGCACGATCTTCCACTCGGTCACCAAGGAGGGCGTGCACCTCCAGGCCGGCAACGACGGCAGCTGGGGGTCCCAGGCAGTCGACCTCTCGCCGGCACAGGGCGCGGTCATCGAGCTCCGGACCGCGGAGGACGGCTTGTACCCGATCGTGACGCACGCCTTCAACCTCCCCGGCCGCGGCGCGCTCGGCCTGCTCCAAGCCGGCGACGGCAAGCCCTGATCCTCGGATCAGACCGAATGCTTGCTCTCATCGATGGATCGAGGCTGGTGGCTCTTTCGGGGCCGGTGGAAAGCTCTCGGCCACCGCGTCAACCGCGTCCCACTGGTCCGGCCGGAGCAGTTGATGGGCGGCGGGGAAGAGGTCGCTCTCTTCGCGTGCGATGTGCTCGCTGAGCACATGCACCAGGTCGGCAGCCGGCTGCCGCCAGTCGCCACCGGAGCACTCGGCGAGCAGTCGATGGATTTCGTCGTGGTCGCGTTCGAACATGGCGACTTACTCGTCCTCGACGTCCGCTCGCCGCAGCTCGGTGAACACGCCGCGGTCCTCGAGCGTGGCGTGACGGTCGAGGAGGGTGTCGAGGTCGGCCAACGACGCCCGCGCCAGCTCGTCGTCGCCGTTGTCGACGGCGCGGGTCAGACGAACGAGCAGGCTCAAGATGACCTCATGGTCTGCGGACAGCGATGCGATCTGAGGATGCGATCGGCAGTCGCAATAGTCACACATCACGACCGCCTGGCCCCCCGACCAGGCGGACGCTGATCGTGCGAGCGGACCTCGACCGCGCCTGCACTGCCATCGCTACCGTCTCCAGCTCATCAGCGTGCATCGCTGTTCGAGGCTAGAGCGGTTTCAGGCGTCGGTCTGAGCTGACGTCTGCGCACACACCATCCGGCAGTGGATGACCCGGCGCCCGTCACGTTCGGTGGAGCTGCCAGCGGCCGCTGACCAAGTCGCTGCGGGCGAGGGTCCTGGTCGGCACTCCGGGTAGCGAGTAGTAGCCGAGTGCGAGGGTGACTGAGGACGGGCTCGCCTCCTGGATGCACACGACGTGCTCGTCGCCGGAGTCGGCGTCGATCAGCGTCCACCGCTCGGCGAGCGAGGCCAGCCCGACGTCGAGCACCTGATGCTCCGCGTCATCCCGGCGGTCGTGGGTGCCCAAGCGACCGCCGAACATCGTCAGCGCGTGCCACTGGGGGCCGCGCTGCCTGACGTAGCCGCACAGCTCGTTGTCGCTCGCTCGCCGGACCTCGATCATTCAGCGCCTCGATGGATCCGTACGGAGCGTCGCGGTCGATCTGCCGGCACACGGTGAGACCGGCGGCGAGCCCGCCCCGCTCGACGAGATTGCTGCCCCGGTGCACGCGCTTGTCGATTCATTGGCGCTCGACCACCCGCCGGAGTTCCGCAGAATTCGTAGTCAAACGGCCTGTGCTCGCGGCGTTTGTCCTGGTGAGAGGCTGGCGCGGGTGTTGTAGAGCGGAAAACCTGTAGACACACGACTCGCTGCTGGTATCCGGGATCATTGAGGGTTGATGTCGTAAGCTCGTAGACATGTACTTGCGGGAGACGCGGCGGCGCAACCGTGACGGCAGCGAGGTGTCGTACCTGGCGTTGGCCCACAACGCGCGCGACCCGGAGACCGGGATGCCCAAGGCCCAGATCATCCACAACTTCGGTCGCGCCGAGCTGGTCGACCGTGACGGCCTGGCCCGCCTCGTGCGCTCGATCAGCCGGTTCCTGGACCCCGCCGACGCGGTGGGGGCGGGCGGCGCCGGCGAGGTGCAGCTCCTCGACTCCCGGCCGATGGGCACCGCCTGGGTAGCAGACCGGTTGTGGGAACGGCTCGGGATCGGCGCCCAGATCCTGGCGGTGGCCGCACGGCACACGGGTCGGGGCCGACGAGGCGATGCCGACGGCATCGAGCGAGCGATCTTCGCGATGGTCGCCAACCGGCTGTCGCCCAAGCCGTTGTCGAAGCTGGCGGGGTGTTCGTGGGTGGAGCATCGGGTGTTCATCGAGGGACTGGCCGAGGTGGACGAGGACACCTGCTACCGGGCGATGGACTTCTTGCTGGCCGCGCTCGGTGAGCTGCAAGAGGCGGTGTTCTTCTCGGTGGCGAACCTGTTGAACCTGCAGGTCGACATCTTGTTCTTCGACACCACCTCGACGTTCTGGCAGACCGAACGCGCCGACGACGCCTTGGTTGATGACTCCGACCTCGACGATGCCGGCGACACCGGGCGGGCCCTCGAGGCGGCTGTGCGGACCTGGGGTCACAGCAAGGACCACCGGCCCGATCTGCCCCAGGTCGTGATCGGCATGGCGGTCACCCGCGAGGGGATCCCGGTGCGGCTGTGGACCTTCCCCGGCGACACCAGCGACCAGGTGCTGATCCGCACGGTCAAAGACGACCTGCGGGCCTGGAACCTGCACCGGGTGATCTGGGTGCTGGACCGGGGCTTCACCTCGGCGGAGAACCGCCGCTACCTCCAGCGCGGCGGGGGCAGCTACATCATGGGCGAGAAGCTGCGCGGTGCCTCCGTCGAAGCCGCGGCGGCGCTGGCCCGTCAGGGCCGCTACCACACCGTGGCCGGCAACCTGCGGGTCAAGCAGGTGCGGGTCGACGACGGCGTGGCCCGTGACCGGTTCGTCATCTGCCACAACCCTGAGGAGGCTCGCCGCGACGCCGAGATCCGCACCCAGATCGTCGCCCGCCTCCAAGACCACATCGCCGGCAGCGACGCGCTGGCGGCCCGGGCGCGCGCCGAGCTGGCGGGACGACTCAAGACCAAGCCGGCGTTCAACCGGTTCCTGCGGGCCACGCCGGCGGGCAAGCTGCGCATCGACCGCAGCGCGGTACGCCGCGACGCCCACTACGACGGCAAGTACCTGCTACGCACCGCCGATGAGAGCCTGTCCCCCGACGACATCGCCGACGCCTACAAGGCCCTCTACCAAGCCGAACGGGGCTGGCGTGACCTCAAGACCATCCAGATCAACCTTCGGCCCGTGTTCCACCACAAGGACGATCGCATCCAAGCCCACGTGCAGCTGTGCTGGCTGGCGCTGTTGCTGTTGCGGGTGGCGGAGCTGGCGGTCGGCGACACCTGGCGCAACATCCGCAACGAGCTCGAACGGATGCACCTCATCACCCTCGCCACCGCCGAAGGCCAAATCGCTCAGCGCACCGAGCTGACCGCCCGCCACCGGTCGATCCTGCGGGCGCTCGAGCTGCCCGAACCGCCGCGGTTCTTCCAGTTCAGCCCCACCACCGGCTGAACAACGGGCTGTAGTAACACGACTCATCGCCCGTCGCGCGCCCAAAGTCCCTGGTCAGAGCCTGTTTTCAGGCCTCGCGTGTGCCCCAATTCTGCGGAACTCCGGACCCGGTGATGGTCGGCCATTCGATGTCCGGTGCGCTGGTTTCCATGTAGGCGGCGGCCTACCCGTGCGGAGGCGTCGCCGTCGTCGACAACGGGCCCGACATCCGACCCATTGCGCGGCCCCGGGTTCACCGAGGTGTGGCGGACATTCGAGGAGAGCCTCGGCCTCGAGCGAATCCCGGAGCCCGAACGCTCGCTGGTGCTGGAGACCCACGAGGTGAACCAAGACGTCGTCGTCGGCTACTGGGACATGGTGCTGCGCACCGATCCGGACGAGCTCCAAGCGCTCATCGACACGCTCCTCCGCCAGCTCGACGTGCCCTGCCTCTTCACCTTCGGCCGGCCGATCACCGACGGCGAGCGCGAGCGCCTCGGATGGCTGCGGGATGTTCAGCTCGAGCAATGGGCAGGCGACGGTCACTTCGTCCACCTCGTCGATCCCGATCGCTTCGCCGCCCGGCTCCTCCAGTTCATCGACCACTGCACGACAATCGGCCGCGCGGGCTCGTTGTTGGAGACCTGACACCTGTCTCAGCCGCGACAGCGTGGTACAGCGTCGGCGATTGCGGCGGTGAACGCGTCGTTCGCTGCCGTTGACCACTCGTCAGCAATGACGTCGGAGAACCCGACGGCCGGGAGCGCCGCCCAGAGCAGGCAATGGGCCACATCGAGGGGCGTGCCGTCGCGCATGGCGCTGAGCAGGACCGCCGACCGCGTTTGCAGCAGCCCGACGGCGTCCAGTGATCGTCCTTCGCCAGCGATGACGTCGGCAGCAGGCCCTGGATCGCACGACTCGACGTTCACGGTGTCCGCGACACGCTCGACCTTGCTGCCGGCTTCGACGGGCATCATCCGGCTCCAGTCCTGCAACACCGTCTCGAGGGCGTTCGTCCGAACCGGGTCTTCTCCTCGCACACGGACTCGGACGCAGGTTCGCCCGTCGTGGTCGAAGGTGACGAAATCATCTCCGCCCCAACCGTTGACTGCCTCGAGGGCGACGATCGGGTCGATCCGCTCGGCCAGCACGAGGTACAGGCCGAGCGCGCCGAATTCGCCGTCGAATCCCTCGACGCGGGTCTCGCCCTCCGTCAGCCCGGGGGCGCCGACGGGTTCGGCGTCGTCGTCGTGCAGGTACGTCCACGGGTCGAGAAGCTGCTCCTCGTTCCGTGGCGGATGGGCGAGGGCCTCGTCGACCGCGTGGCGGCCCGTGCCGTCGAGCACCTCGACGAAGTCCTGGCCGACGGTGTAGTCGGCGAGCGCGTAGGCGACGAGTGACTGCGGGATCCCGGCATACGGATTTCCGTCCTCATCCCCGACCGCTGCCTGTTCGAGGCGATCGAGCTCGTCGCGATCGGCCGGATCGAGCTGCTCGATCCACGCATCCTCGACCATCTCAGCGTCACCCTCGATGATCGAGTGCAGATACGTCGACTCGTCGCCGTCGGACTCGGCCTCGAGCCGGTCACCGACGTCGAAGATCTGATCCTGCAGCGTGTGCGTCAGCTCATGCACGACGACCGCGCTGGTCTGAACGTCGAGGACGTCACCGCGTATCACGATCCGTTCACCGTCGAACAGGTACTTGCCAAGTGTCCCGTTCGCAGAGAACTGCTCGACGTTCGCCAACAGGTCGAGGTCGCCCTCGGCGAGCCCGAGCGCCCGGAACATCGCGGCACCACTCGCGAGCGTGCGCCGACCCTCCTCACTCACGTCGCCCGCGAAGCCCGCCCGCATCTCCGCCTCGAACTGGTCGACTGGCAGGAATTCCACGGTGACCGGGTGGTGGAAGTCGAGATCACGCTCAGCTTCTACGAAGTCGACCAAGCCGACCACCCTCGGATCCCATGCCTCAGGGTGATCCGGTTCGTCCGGACGAGTGATCGCGATCACCGCGACGACTCCAGCGGCCAGCACGGCAACGGCGACAACGACGACGACGAACAGGGACGCCGCGTTCAGCAGCCGCCGGCGACTGTTCGTGCCGGCATCGTTCGACGTCGCCGCCTCGGGTGCTTCGAGCACGCGCATGACCACCTTCTCTTGTGTCCCTTCACACGGGCGCACCCGCGAGCCGAGACACTGTGGGGCGGGACAACGCCGACCGTGACCATCAAGATTGATGAAAAGGCGGCTCCCTCGAAGGGCCGCTCACCCAGGTCCGTGTGGACGCTCAGGTCCCTGCGGCGCTGGCGGCTCAGGGATCGTCGGAGCCGCATCCGCTCCAGTTGGCGGCGGCAGTGTGGATGCGCCAGCCGGTGCGGGGAGCGGCTGTTGGCGAGGCCTGCGTCCGACGAGGACTGCGAGCAGCGTCCCGCCGGCCAACAGCACGACACCGACGACGATCAGCACGATGGCGACGGGCAGCAGCCAGTCGATCTTGATCCCAGCACGGGCGAAGGCGTCGATGCCGCTGCTCCCGTCGGCGTTCATGACCACGACGGTCCAGTCTCCGCCCTTCACGTCCCAGGTCAGCGCGCCGGGCTGGGCAGTCGCGACCTTGGCGACCCAGAAGGTCTGGTCACCTGGCGGGGCCGGGGTCGCCGAGCCATTCACACGTTCGTAGCTGACAGTCGACTTGGAGTCGTCGTAGTCCGTCACACGGTCTTGGGGCGCCGCTTGGAGGTACCTCGTGACATCCGCGGTGGGTCCGATGCCTGCGAACAGCTCCTGATCCGAACCGGCCGGTCGAAGGTCGAGGGTGACGGTGGCGAAGTCTCCTCGCTCCGTGAGCCAGTCGGCGTCACCGGGCGCGCTTCCGAGGTCGAGGCTGTCGGAGGTGATCGCCGACGTCGGCGTGGTGAGGTGGATCTCGTCGGTGCGGAAGAAGCCGTCGTCGTCCCGCGCGACGCCGTAGGCGACCGTGCCGGCGATGCCGGCGATGAGCAGTCCGAGTCCGAGCACGCCCAGGATGGAGCCCACGACGATGGCGACGATGCGACCGGCTCTCATCTCAGGCACCGTAGATGACGCGCCGCGCTCGTTCCGTCCCGACGAGGGAGCTTCGTCTGGCGTCGGGCGAGACGACTACCCGGGGGCGCGCAGCGGCGCCGGCGTCGACCCGGGCGCACCGACCGCGGGCCGCTCGACCTTCGGCGACTCGGCGGCGAGGGCACCCAGGCGCTGCAGGTCGGAAGTGAGTGCTTGGGTGCGGTCGCGGTGGCTGGGGATGATCGTCGCGTAGATCGTGTCGAGGAGCTTGGGGCTTTCAGGACGCGGAAGCTCTGTTCGATGCGGGTACCGACGCCGATGCTGTGAAGCTCGATCCGCCACTCGGAGCTGTCCGGGTAGAGCCGCGTCGGGACGGTTCGCCAGACCAGTGCTGCCGGTTCTGTCGATTGACCCGATTGGACCGGCCGGACCTCGACGATCTCGCAGACGCGACCCCACCGGAAGACCCCGGTGCGGTTGCGCCCGCGGAATCGGGCGCCGGGGACGGCCTCGGTTGCGCCGCCCAACCACGCGGCTGCGCGACATTCGTGGCTCCACTCGCCGATGCGGGTGACGTCCCGGACCACAACCCACACCGCCTCCGGCGGAGCGTCGACGTCCACCGCGATGCGGCCCTGCTTCTACACCCGGCGACCCCGGCACTTGGCGCGGCGCCGTCGGTTCTGTGACCGAAGCCGTGGAGCAGGACGAACCGCTGCACCGGCGGGACGAGGTGGAGCACGAGGTCACGATCCTCGGGACTGGCGCTGTCGATGATCCAGTGGCCTTCGCGACCCAGCTGGCGCAGCGTCTTGGGTTTGATGTTGGCTTCCTCGTCCCAGCGGCGCAACTCGGCGTCGGTGATCGCCGCGGCGACCAACGGCATGACGTCATCTTCCTCGCGGCGCCGCGGTGAGCGCCTGGCGGGTGCGGCGCAGATCGCGGCGCAGGGCCTCGTGGATGATGCCCATCAGCCGCGTGTCCGCCGGTGCGTTGGGGTCGGTTGTGGTCATGGTGCCCCCTTTCGGTCGCGGAGGTCTACGAGGTGGGGAGGATGAGCTCGAGGGTCTCGGCGATCCAGCGCTCGTACCGCTCGGGTCTCCAGCCGCTGAACTCGGTGAGCAGGAGGTAGACCTCGACGCTCACCACGGCAACGATCCCGTCCAGCTCGGTGGTGGTGGGCTTGCGGCCGAGCAGCAGCCGCAGCGCCCGCCCGACATCGGTCCGGTGGCGCTGTCGGGTGCTCTCCAGTTCGTCGGCCATCGTCTCATCGGTGTGAGCCGCCTCCCGAATCACGTTGGCAAACCTGGCGGTGCGCAGGTGGACGTCGGTGATCAACCGCGCCGCCGCGGCGACGCGCTGGTCTCGTGACCCAGCCCCGAGTGCGACGAAATCCGGCCGCTGCGCCAACGGAACTGCGTCTTCGTCGCCGACGACGGCGATGTCGACGACCTGTCGCAGCAGCGAGGTCTTCGACGAGTAGTGGGCGTAGACGGTCTCCGCGGCGACACCCGCCTCCCGGGCGATGTCACGGATCCCGGTCGCTGCCCAGCCACGGCTGGTGAACAGTCGGCTCGCCGCGTCGAGCACGGCGTCCCGAGTCTGGTTTGCCCGCTGTTCGCGGAGCGGCGACCGGTAGCGGCGTCGCGGGGGGCGGCCACGGTCCGTCTCCGCCGGGCTGGTTGCAGACGGCTCGCCCACATCTCAATGGCTAGCACAGACCTATATTGGATACAAGATGGTTCCGACTAACCTCTCGGAACCCACCGGGCCTACCGCGCAGGGGAGTACGCCAAATGACACGTTGGCGGTGCCCCGCGTGGCGAGGCGCCGTCGGCGCGGATTGCCCACGATCGCACGGATGGACCTCGAACGACCCGTCCGGGAGACCGTGGCGATCCCGGCACGCGGACAACACCGAGTGGCCGCCCCCCAGGCGGGCGGCGGCGACCCCATCCGGAGGAAGTCCTGATGCGCATCACCCGGGCCGGACTCGCCATCGCCGCGATCGCCGCGATCGCCGCGCCGTTGCCTGCCCACGCCGCCCCCGATCGTGGCGGGCAGCTCGACGTCCAGATCGGCGGCACCCCGCTCGACCAGGCCAGCAGCACCGATCCCGTGGTGCTCGACCCGCACCACGCAAGCGGTCGGGTTGCTGCCGGCAACCGTCGAGGTGCTCGGCGCCGATCGTCACGTCGTGGCGAGCGAGTCGGCAGTGGTCGACGTCCGCGGATCGGTCGGCTCGGTGTACGGGATCTGGGGCCTCGCCGCGGCGCTGCTGACCGCGGTCCAGCTGATCCAGCTCGTGTTCGCCCTCGCCCGCCATCGCCTGGCGCGCAACCGGTGGCGGCGGGCACTGCGGTTCGCCGCCCTCGGCCTCTCGTTCGGCACGCCGGTCGTCTTCGCACTGTCGGCCGGGCGGATCACGCCACCCCACGGCTCGGTCTGGGCTCCGCTCGTCGGGGGCAGCGCGGCTGGCGATGTTCGCCCTCGGCTGGCTCTCACCGGGCGCGGTGGACGACGAGGAGGACGACGACGACGAGCTGCCGGAAGACGCGGCGACCACGGCGGCTGTGGCGTCCGGACCGCCGGCGTCGTCGGACCACGAGCCGGAGGCTGCGCTCGTCGGGGCGCGCACGACGCGCTCCTACGACGTCGACCTCACCTCGCCGGTCTCGCCGCTGGCGAAGCACGACATCCCCTGACCACTCGAGCCGGCCTTCAAAGGAGCACTCCGTGATCGACGACCTGCACACAACGATCCGATCGGGCACTCTGGCGGCGGTGCGCGCGCCTGGCCTGGCGATGCTGATCGGTGACGGCGTCCCCGATGCCGTCGACCGCCTGGTCGACATGGTGCACTCGATCTCGGGTGCCGACGGTCGGCGCCTGGTCCGTCGGCTCGCCGTCGGGCTGGCCGACGACGACGACGAGGCCACGCCGCCCTTCGCCCTCGTCGCCGACGACGGGCCAGATGTGGTGGTCTTCGTCCACGGCGCGATGCGCATCACTGCCGACGGTGGCGACGGCGCCGAGGTCGTTCGCGTCGCCGACGGATCCGTCGTGACGTGGGCCGACCGGGTTCTCCGAGCGCCGCTGTGCTCGGTGCGCCTGGAGCCCGACGACGCGACCACCGACGAGCGTCCGGCACCCCACTTCACGCTCGGGCGTGGCACGGTGCCGGCCGGGGCGATGTTCCTGACCCGGCAAGCGGCCCCACCGGTCCCGGCGGCCCCGGCGCGAGCACCACTGCCGCCTCCGATGCCCAACGTGGAGCCCATCAACGGCGACCACAACGTCGAGGTCCGCCCACGGTTGCGGATCACGACGGGCTCCGCGCCGGCGGTCGCTGCTCCTGGCGCCGACGTCGAGCTCGTCGAGGGCGTGCTCTGCTCGCGTGGTCACCTGAGCAGCCCCGCGTCGCCGTACTGCTCGTCCTGCGGCATTGCCATGGTGCACCGCACCCACAACGTCGTCGTCGGGCCGCGCCCTCCGCTCGGCTTCCTCGTCTTCGACGACGGCACGACCCACACGCTCGACCGCGGGTACGTGGTCGGCAGGGAGCCGGACGACGATTCGCTCGTCGTCGCCGGCATGAGCCGGCCGCTGTCGATCGACGACCCCGACCGCAGCGTCTCGAGGGTGCACGCCGAGATCGTCCTCGACGGCTGGAACGTCCAGGTCGTCGACCGCGGCTCGACCAACGGGACGTTCGTGTTCGACGAGGCCGAGGAGCGGTGGGAGCAGCTGGCGCCCGGCACGCCATGCACCGTGCCGCCCTCGACCCGACTCGGCTTCGGCAGCCGCACGTGCGTCTTCGAGACCCCGCACCAGGCACCCGGTCGCGCGGTCCGGGCCCGACCACCGGTCCGCCGATGAGCGCGCTCGCTGCCGCGCCGGAGACCCGGCGGAGCATTGCCGGGACGCCCTGCACGAGGCCGGGCTGGCCCATCGCGACATCCGACCGAGCCACCTGCGCTGCACGAGGCGCTGCCGTCCGGTGTTCGGCGGGTCGTCGCCCGCTGCCTCGCTTGACCGGGTGGGCGCTACCCGACGGCCGCCGACCTGGCCGACGACCTCGAGGGAATCACCGGGTCAGCGGCGTCCGCGGCGTGAGCCTCAGCGGGTGAAGCGTCGCAGCCCGTCGAGATCGGTGATCACGATCGTCCGACGTGCCGTCCGCACCAGGCCCTTGGCCCGGAGCACCGCGAGCGCACGGGCGACCGAGGTCGGCGAGGCCGGGATCAGGCCGGAGAGCTCGCGCTGGGTGAGGCTGGCACCGACGAGCACACCGCCGTCCGTCTGCCGGCCAAGGCGCGCGGCCTGCTCCGCGAGGATCCGCGCGACGCGGTGCAGGACGTCGTACGCGGCGGCGTCGCCGTGGCGGGATGTCGCCTCGCGCAGGCGGATCGCCAGCTGCCGCATCACCGCGAAGCTCACCGCCGGTCGCGTGGCGATGAACGTGACGAGATCGCGGGCGGCGATCGAGCGCACCGTGACGTCGTCGGCGGCGACGACCGATGCCGTGCGCGGTGCGTCCGAGCCGGCGAGCGCGTTCAGCTCACCAACGAGGTCGCCCGGTTGGCGGATCGCGATCACCGACTCCCGCCCGTCATCGGTGGTGCGCACGATCTTCAGCCGGCCGGCCTGGACGAGCAGCACGGGGTCGCTGCGGTCACCTTCCAGCATCAGGTAGGCGCCCCGCCCGTAGCGCCGGACGACCCCAAGGCGGTCGAGGGCGCAGCGGTCCTCCGGTGCCAGATCGGCGAAAATGCCCTCGACCGGGCCGGTGTCGCGCCCCGTGCTCATCCCCTCCGCCGCTCCTCATGTGTGCGTGTCCAAGGGGACCGCCTCACCCCGACTGATACGGTGCCGTGGCCACGTATCAGGCCCGGCCCCGCCTCGCCCCTTCCCTCTGACCAGTCAGGTCATGGACGACCGGGAGTTGTGATGGGAACGGTGCGCATCGGTTGGTGGAATCTCGAGAACCTGTTCGACACGGTCGACGACCCGATCTCCGCGGACCTCGAGTTCACCCAGGCCAACGGGTGGACGTCCGAGCTGCTGGCGGCGAAGATCTCCAACCTTGCGGCGGCCATCGACGAGCTCCACGACGGGCACGGGCCCGAGCTGTTCGGGGTCGCCGAGATCGAGGGCGACGACCTGTTCGCCCGCCTGCTGGCGGCTACCAACAACTCCCACCTGAAGGTCGTTCGTGACACCACGGCCACGCCCGACCTGCGCGGCATCGACGTCTCACTCGCCTACGACGATCGAAAGTTGGCCGTCGTGGCGGCCCGCTCGCACGTCGTCCACCTGCGCTATCCGACGCGGGACATCTTCGAGGTCGAGTTCGAGGTCGTCGGCACTGGCCATCGCTTCGTCGTGATTGCCTCGCACTGGCCGTCGCGGCGCCAAGGGCAGCTGGAATCGCAGCCGTTCCGCATCGCCGTCGCCGAGAACATCGCCTTCCTCGTGCGCGATCGTCTCCGCTTCGCCGGCGACGAGTACCTCGCGCTGCGTGACCACGGTGATCTGGCTGCGGTGCAAGCGCGGTTCGAGACCCCGATCCTGCTGATGGGTGACTTCAACGACGAGCCGTTCGACCGCTCCGTCCTCACCCACCTGCAGACGTCCAGCGAGCTCGACCGGGTAGTCGGCCCGACCAACGACATCGATCGGCTCCCTGTCGAGCCGGCCACGTATCGCCAGGGCGACAACTGGCTGTACAACCCGATGTGGCGGTTCCTCGATCCCGAGAACATCGGGACGTTCTTCATCTCGTCGTCGAGGGACGGCGACGCCTTCGGCAACCGCTACCAGGTCCTCGACCAGTTCGTCGCGTCGCGCGGTCTCCTCAACGGCCACGGGATCCGTCTCGATCTGGACTCCGTGGCGATCCACCGCACCCCGCTGGTCGCCACACCGAGCGGCCGCCCCCGGCGGTTCAACCGCAAGTCCGCCCGAGGAACCTCGGACCACCTCCCGATCACGGCGACGATCACGTACTCGTAGGTGCAGGCGCGGGCCTCGCCGCAAGCGGGTCCATTGCGGGTCCGCTGCAGGAGCGTTAGCGATGCGAATGGTGGCCATGCCGGCCACAGCGTGCTGGCCACAGTCCGCTTCCCGACCTCCTCGTTCCCGCCGCGACACTCGTGCATCGGCGCGGCGACGACCGCCTGGCGGCGCGATGGGTGCGCCTCGTGAGCGACTCCGATCGACCGACGCAGAGCTTGCACGTGACCTGCTCGTACCGTCGGCTGCGCGACGCGGTCGGCATCAGCGACGTGGACCCGCTGGCGTCGGCGATCTCGGCGGCGTCGTGTCCGATGCCGCGCACAGACCGCGCTCCGGCGGCTCATCACCCGATCAGGTAGCACCCGCGAACGCGACGATGCCTGTTGGTGCCGCACGCGCCTTGCCGGCCGACGAGCGTGCCGGGAGGGCGAAGTCCCTGCTCTCGGCGCAACTCGCCGCCATACGCCTTGACGTGCTCGCCGGTTTCGTCAGCGACGGCGCCTACGTCCAGGCATCCGGTACCGCGTCGGCCAAACGCCAACGGCTACGCCACGATCGTCGCGATCCTCGCCGAGGCGGACGCAGCCTTGGCGGCCCACGGGTCGACGGTCAGCAACGACGCCGACCGCGCCATTCAGCAGGTCCTGAAGGACATCCTGGACCACGCCGCGAACAACGCCGGCTACGTCGAGGCGAGCCCCGCCGACTGCCCGGCACCGGTCTTCCCGGCGCAGTAGGTCCGTTCGCCTGGTCACGCCGGTAGCTGTCGCCCATGGACAACTACCGGCGTGAGCGCTTTCGGTCTGCCTATCTCGTCAGGTCGGACGCGGCACGCCCGCCGATCACCGGCAGTGTCCGGGACGAGGGGTCGCGATGTCGCCGTGAGCGCACGGGAGCGTGGGTCGACGCGTACCGAACGCCCGGGTTCGATCCGAAGCACGCCCACAATCCCGCGGCGCCGTCCGGTACCGCTGGGTCGCCAAGCCCACGACCAGTGAGTCGCGGCACGGGCGCGAACCGCAGCACGTGCGATCAGCGTATGTGTGCGGTATGAACGCCCAGAGCTCGTTTGCGTCGGCGGTGACCCCGACGACGCGGATGTCCGATGGCATGTACCGTCTTCCGTATGCCGACGGCACGACCGTCAAGGTCACTGCCGACGAGCGCACCCACGACCCTGTCGACAGATACGACCTGAGGGGCGTTGACGGCGACGACGACACGTACCGGGTTGCCGCGTCGGCGCCTGGCGAGGTGCGTGTGATCGAGGACTCGTTCAGCGCGAATCGTCCCGATCGCACTCCGTGCAACAACAACTACGTGTGGATCCGCCACGACAACGGCGAGTGGACGAAGTACACCCACTTCCGCAAAGGCACCGTGACCGGTCTCGCTCAGCTCAAGACGGGGGACCGCGTCGAGAGCGGGCAGCTCCTCGGTCTGGAAGGCAAGGTGGGTTGCGCCCACGGACAACACCTCCACTTCGAGGTCGCCGCGCCACAGAACTCGGCCGACCCTGATCCCATCGACAACGAAGGGCGCATGATCGGCCGGCAACGCATCGCCCGCGTCTGCGGGCTTCCCGAGCGGCGCCTGCGCCACGGCGAGCACTACGTGGCCAAGGCGATGCCTGCCATCGACGTGTTCGAAGCCACGATCGACCTTGGCGCGACCCGCATCGGAACGACCCGAAGTGCGTCGTGCACGGTGATGAACCTTGATGACGTAGTCCGCACGATTGTGGTGCCGGCGTCGCCGCCCGGCAGCCGCTTCACGTGGTTCGCACATCGCAGCGCTGTCGCGCCCGGCGCGACGACCACGTTCAGCGTTCATTACACACCCGACGACCTGCTCCCCGACTCGTCGCCGTCACTGCGGATCAATGGCACCACCCCAAGTGGGAGCACCGCGACGATCACCGTCGCACTGCGGGGCCGCCCAACCTCGGCCGGCGACCCGCCGCCAACACCCGTCGGACGGGTCGACGTGCGCCCGAGGATGCTGCTCATGGGGCAGGCATCACCGGGCACGACCAGGCGACAGCGGGTGACAGTGAAGAACCTGGCGACCTCCAGCCCAACCTTGATCTTCGTCCGCCCGCCGGCAGGCGGTGCGCCGTTCCACTGGACGGCCGAGGACGTCACCATCCCGGCTGCCGGCGAGACGTTCATCG
The DNA here is from genome assembly GCA_963841465.1 of uncultured Acidimicrobiia bacterium. GTDB lineage: Bacteria > Actinomycetota > Acidimicrobiia > Acidimicrobiales > Ilumatobacteraceae > JALZMG01. Next base: position 802,770 of record CAWJCQ010000005.1, read on the forward strand.
ACGTCGTCTTCGCTCCGGTCACGCGGGGCCGCTTCTCGGCGACGCTGCAGATCGAATCGTTCAACGGTGACATCCACCGCATCCCGATCAGCGGGGCGACAGGCGGATTCTGACCTCCTGCGGCTCGTCCGCCTCGAGGAGTCTGCCCCCGCTCCTGTGCCGTGGCGACCCCGGATCGCCCGGGCACCGCAGGGACGACGATGGGCGGCGCGCCCGAACGACGGCTGGGCGCCGCACGACCTGGGTGGCGCCAGCATGTCGGAGGCGGGTCGTCGGGCTGTCTCGCAAGCGTCGGACACTCGCACGCGAGCCCACTGAACGCAGATGCGAGGAGCGTGAGTGGAGTGGCTCGGCAGATCCTGGTGGCCGAGTCGCAGGTGGTGATCCGATGGCGGCCGCCCCGCGGCGCATGCGGGCTTGCAGAGGCCTCTCATGGGATCGAATCTGCTGGTCAGAGGGTGGCACAGGAACACCAGTACGGTACAATCGGCTCATGCCCACCGTCGTCGACCAGCTCGCCGCAGCGATCGACCACGCCGCCGACGTCGACCTCGACACGATCGCCGACGACGCGCCAACCGCTGGGCCGAACGGGATGTGTGGCGCAGCGACGGGTCACGGGCGCCGTGGGCGCGGCTGTCACGCACCGCCTCACTCGCCGCTCCCGGCGCCCGCCGGCTGCTGCGCCTCGCCCGCGCAGTGACCGCGATGCCGGCCACCGCCGAAGCCTGGGCCGAAGGCGAGATCGGTGTCGACCACGTCGAGCTGCTCGCCGAAGCCGCCGGCTCCGGCCGCGGCGACCTGTACCGCCGTGACGAGGCGATGCTCGTCGAGCAGTGCACCACCTTGACGTGGGGGCAGCAGGTGAAGGCGATCCGCTATTGGCGTGACCGCGCCGACGCCGACCTCGGCGCCGACGGCACCCCACCACCACCGGTCGGGTTGCGGGTCTCCACCGGGTTCGACGGCTCGGTGACCGGCAGCTTCGAGCTCGACCCGATCGGAGGGTCGACGGTGGTCGAGGCGCTGGGGCGGATCGAGGCCGAGCTGTACGAACAGGACCAGCGCGACGCCACAGTGCGCACCAACGCCGAGCGGATGTCCGCCGCGCTCATCGAGCTGGCGGTGCGCGCCCATGCCGCCCCCGCCGGCGGGCCGCGTCCTGAGCCGCTGGTGGTCGTGCTCGCCGGGGAGGCCAGCGTCGACCACATCTGCGAGCTCGCCGACGGCACCGTCATCGCCCCCGGCCTGGTCGTGCCACACCTGTCACACACCCAGCTGCAAACCTTCGTGTTCGACGGCGCCGACCGGGTCATCGCCGGCTCCCGCCAGCGCACCTTCCGGGGGATGCTGCGCCGGGCGATCCAAGTCCGCGACCGCCACTGCCAGCACCCCGCCGGATGCGACGCCCCGATCGTCGACTGCGACGTCGACCACCGCGTGCCCTACACCGACGGCGGGCTGACCGAGGAAACCGACGGCGAGCTGCAATGCCCGGCCCACAACCGCCACTCCGACCTCCACCACCGACAACCGGCCGACGACATCGCTGACGCCCGCGAACGCCGCCGCGTCGAAGCCCTCGCCCGCGAACGGATCGACACGATGATCGCCGAACGAGCCGAACGCCCGCCGCCGGAAGCGGGCCTGACGTCGCGTTGGTCGCGGTGAGCGCTGGTGCCACCGACCTGGATGGTCTCATCCCCGTCGATCAGCCGACACCCACCCGAGACGGACCAGCACCTGGAGACTCACCCGCCCGGCTCGCGTTCGAACGGCGCCGCCCGCTGGTCCGGGAGCACACTTGACGCATGTTCGCTCCCGCGCTCCACGTCGACCTCTGGCCGGTCGTGGCACGTCGTCGCCGCCGGTTTGACGCGCAGGCATCGCTGACCACCAACAGCGCGCAGCGAGTGGCTTCGACCGTGATTGTCTCTACTAGTGACCAATGATCAACGAGGGGCCCACCGCGCCGCGCTCGACGTCGCTTCCACCTTCGTGGCCCGGGTCGGCCCGCCGCAGCTCCACCTCCCGACGCCGTGCGCCGGATGGGACCTTCAGCAACTCCTCGACCACATGGTCGGCCAGCACCTCGGCTTCGCCCGCGTCGTCGGCGACGGCGAGGCGCCCGCCGACGCCTATCGGCCGGCGACGTTCACCAAGGACTCGTGGGGCGACAGCGTCCGCTCGCTGACCGAGGCGTTCGAGGCGGCCGACCTCTCGGCGCGCGTCGTCGAAGTCGAGCTCGATCCGGTGCGACCGCTCCCGATATCGGTTCTCCTCGGTGCCCAGTGGCTCGACACCGTTTTCCACACCTGGGACGTTGCCGCCGCGCTGGGCGAGCGGTATGTGCCACCGATCGAGGTTGTCGAAGCGATGCTCCAGATGGCCGGCGCGATCCCCGACGACGACCGCCGTGACCGTCCCGGCGCCGCCTTCGCCCACGGCGTGCCCACGGACGGGGGAGCGTGGGAGCAAGCCCTCGCCCTGCTCGGTCGCGACCCACACTGGCGCGCCGACACGCCCTGAGCTCGGGATCGTCGCAGTCACGCACCGCGAGGTCGCGTCTGCTGGTCGATGAGGCCGGCGAGCGCCCACGCCTGTCGCGTGGCGAAGACGACGCGTCGCGGGGCATAGGCGTCGCCGAGCAGGTGGACGTCGGGATCGACGCCCGACGTCTTGAGCGTCGCGTAGAGCCCGTCGGCGGACACCGACCCGCAGGCCAGGACCACGTGGTCGACACCCTCGATGGACCATCGCCGCTGGCCGTACGTCGCCGCCAGGTGCACGACGCCGGGCTCGGTGGCGACGAGGCGGGCGAGTGGCACGAAGTTCACGCCGGCGTTGACCAACCGGGCGAACATCGCCCCCGAGGAGTACTTGCCGACCAGCGGCGCCAGCCCGGAGGTGCCGTAGACGAGCGAGACCTGATGGCCGAGGCCGGCGAGGTGATCGGCCACCGACAGCGGCGCCGGGCCATCGTCCTCGACGACCACCACCACGTGGCGCCCGAGGGCGACGGTGCCGTGCAGGGCGTCGGGGATCGTGACGACGTGGCCAAGGTCGATGCCGGGCACGTCGGGCCGGCGAGGAGTGGCACCGGTTGCCACGGCCACGACGTCGGCCCCGCAGGCCAGCACGTCGTCGGCGGTGGCCTCCCGACCGAGGCGGACGCGTACACCGCTCGCGTCGAGCCGCCGGGCCTGGTAGTCGATCCAGCGCTGGTAGATGCGGTTGGCCCGGGCGAGTGCGGCCACGGCGAGCGCGCCGCCGAGGTGCGGCTGGCGCTCCCACAGCTCGACGTCGTGCCCCCGCTCGGCGCACAGCGCCGCGAGCTCCGTACCGGCCGGGCCGCCACCGACGACGAGCACCGATCGGGTCGCGGCCGGTGAGGGCGGTTCCGGCTCGGCCTCCCGCGCGAAGCGGGGGTTGACGCCACACGCGTAGACGAGCCCGTCCACCAGCTTGCGGTGGATGCACTCGTTGAGCCCGATGCAGGGACGCACGCGAGGCTCGTCGCCGGCGCGGGTCTTGGCCACCAGCTCGGGGTCGGCCATCGTCGCTCGTGCCATCGCCACGATGGCGGCCTGGCCGGCGGCGAGCACCGCCTCGGCCTGGGCGACGTCCAGCACCCGCCCGGCGTACACGATGGGGAGGTCGGTCGCCGTCTTGACCTGCCCGCACAACGGCGCCCACTGGTGGTCGCCGTACCAGGCGTTGGGGATGTAGCTCGGGTCGCCCCAGTTGCTGCCGACGTCGAGGCTGAAGTAGTCGACCGTGCCGTCGTCGGTGAAGGCGGCCACCGTGGCGGCGCACTCGTCGACGCCGAACCCTCCGTCGGTCATCTCGTCGAGGCAGAGACGCAGGCCGAGGGTGACGGCGCGCGGAGCATGGCTGCGGATCGACTCGACCACCTCGCGCAGGAACCGCCGGCGCTGCTCGGACGAGCCGCCGTACTCGTCGGTGCGACGATTGGTCAACGGCGACAGGAACCACTGCACGACGTCGTCGTGGTTGGCGTGAATCTCGATCGCGTCGACGCCGGCCTCGATGGCGATCGCCGCCGACTCGCCGTACTCGCGCACCAGCCACCGGACCTCGTCGATGTCGAGGGCGTGGGGGATGCGGTGGTCGGCGTAGCTCGACAACGTGCTCGAGGGGGCGATGGGCATGCCCCCTTGGAGCACCATCTGCGCCGACAGCAGCCCGCCGCCGGCATGCACCCGCGCCGCCAGCTCGCCGATTCGCGCCGGGTAGCGCGGATCCCGGAAGAACCCGGGGCCGTGGGCACCAACCCCGGTCGGCTCGAAACCCGGCGGCAGCGGGTTGCGCACGAAGTTGGGCCCACCGCCGAGCCACCGCATCCCGCCCGCCAGCTTGGCCAACCACAGCGCGGCGTGCTGCTCGAACTCGGCCTCGGTGCCCATCAGGTTGCCGTTGCCACCGCCGTGCGGTGGCACGACGAGGCGATGGTCGAGGCGGAACGTGCCCACGTCGATCGGCTCGAACACGTTGGGATAGCGGACGGCGACCTCGTCGACCGGCACGTGGACCATCCTCGCGACCTCCTGCCGGGCGCTGCCGGCGCTGCTCACTCGGCGCAGGCTCGCGTAGTCGGCTCGGTTCGCGTTTGTCAACCGGTGAGCGAACGTCACTGTGCTCCGTAGCATCGGGCGCGATGACGAGCTACCTCCACGAGCCGTTCGACCACCTGCCGTTCGGATCGGAGGCCAAGGCCCGGCGATACGCCACTGAGCGCTACGTCGGCGCGGTCGGCCGCAACTGGTACACCTCGGACCCGTCGTTGCAGCGGCTGATGCGCCGCCACCTCGGCGCCGCCGGGGTCGAGTGGGCGACGCCGCAGCTCGAGCGGCTCGGGGCGATGATGGGCGGACCGATCGCCGAAAGGGCCGAGGAGACCGACCGCCACCCGCCGCGGCTCGAGAAGTACGACCGCTGGGGTCGCGACATCAGCGAGGTCGTGATGCCGGCGTCGTTCGAGGCGTCGCGCCGCGACATCATCGAGCACAACGTTTCGTCGGCGGAGTTCGTTGCCGCCGCCCGTTCGGCGGGTGTCGACGGACGACCGCTCTTCACGGCGTGGGCGTACCTCCTCGACCAGGCCGAAATCGGGATGATGTGCGCCCTCGGCACCGGCGGCGACATGGTCGTGCGCCTGGCCGACGAGTTCGCCCCGTCCGCCGTGCGCGACCGCGTCCGCGAGCTCTTCGCTGCTGGCGAGTACGCCGGTGAGGCGGTGCAGATGCTGACCGAGCGCACCGGCGGGTCCGACCTGGCCGAGCTCGAGACGACGGCGACGCCCGACGGCGATCGCTGGCGGCTGAACGGGTTCAAGTGGTTCGCCTCCAACGCCAACGGCTCCGCCTTCGTCGTCCTGGCCAAGCCGGTCGGGGCGCCGGACTCCATCCGTGGGATCGCGCCGTTCCTCGTGCTGCGTGATCGGATCGACGGCTCCCGCAACGGTGTGCGCATCCGTCGCCTCAAGGACAAGCTCGGCACGCGGGCGGTGGCGTCGGCGGAGATCGAGCTGGTGGACGCCGAGGGCTATCTGCTCGCCCCGGGTGGACCCGGCGCGCCCGCTGGCGGCGCTACCGATGGCTCGGGAGCGGGCCGTGCCAGCGGGATGGCGCGGATCATGGAGCTCACGAACGGGGCCCGTCTCGGCATCGCCATGATGGGCCTCGGCTGCGCCCGGCGGGCACTGGTCGAGTCGCTGTGCTACGCCAGCACCCGCGAGGCCTTCGGCAGCGAGCTCGTCAACCACCCCTTGATGCAGCGCAAGCTGGCCGAGCTGATCGTCGAGGTCGAGGCCGCCCAGATGCTCGTGTTCGACGGTTACCTCGGGCCGCGCCTGCGCGTCGGGGCGCCGCTGATCAAGCTGCGCGCCGCCCGCCTCGGGATCACGGCAGCCAGCGACGCCATCGAGATCCACGGCGGCAACGGGTACATCGAGCAGTGGCCGGTCGCCCGCATCCTGCGCGACGCCCAGGTGAACACCGTCTGGGAGGGACCGGACAACATCCTGTGTCTCGACGTCCGCAGGGCGATCGAGCGCGACAGCGCCGACGAGCCGTTCCTCGACCGCCTGCGCCAGGCTGTCGGCGGGGCCCCGAGCGACGACCCCGCGACCCGTGACCTCGTGACCTCGCGGATCGACGACGTTGCCCGGGCGATCGAGACATGGCGCCGGCTCGACCGCACCACTGGCGAGGCCCGCCTCTACCCGCTCGCCCAGTTCATGATCGACGTTTACGCCGCGGCGATGTTGCTCGAGCAGGCGGGGTGGGAGCACGACGAGCTCGGCAGCGACCGGGGGTCGCTGGTCGCCCGCCTCTACGCGCGCGACCACCTCGCCGAGCGCGGCCCGCTGCGGGGCATCGACGCGCCGGCGGAGGAGCTGGCGCGGTTCAAGGACCTCGTGGACGGGGCGTTCGTCGATCGTCCGTGACCGTCGTGGCCGCCAGGTAACATCCCGTCGACGTCCGAGGGAGAGGTAGGCCGATGGAGCGAATCGCGATCCGACGCGAGGGGGCTCCGGCAGGCGCGGACGGACCGGAGCGAGCGGCGCCCAGCAGGAAGCAACGCCGATCGCCGACGATCCGGCGATCGGCGTTGCGCGTCGGTGCGGCGGACGACCCGGCCGAGCTGGCGGCGGACCGGGTGGCGGACGAGGTGATGAGGGCGCTGCGTGACGCCGATTCGTCCGGTGCCCAGCTCGGACTCCGAGCGACGAAGATCCGGCGTTCGGCGCTGGCCGGCGATCCGATCGGGCCGGGCGGCGGCGATGTGCCCGCCGATCTCGCTGGGCGCGTGCGCGCCGCCAGTGGCGGTGGCAGGGCGCTGGACGACACGACCCGGAGCTCGATGGAGCAGGCCTTCGGGGCCGACTTCAGCCGCGTCCGGGTGCACGAAGGCGCCGAAGCGTCAGCGCTCAACGACGCGATGGGGGCACGAGCGTTCACCCTCGGACGCGACATCTTCGTCCGCGAGCCGATCGATCCGCGCCGTCCGCCGGACCAGCACCTGCTTGCCCACGAGCTCGCCCACACCGTGCAGCAGGGCGTCAGCGACGCTCCGGCGCTGCGGCGATCGGCCGCCCGACGCTCAACTGCGCGGTGACGCGCGGGTCGAACGCCGCGCCGAGCTGATGGTCGGCGTCGACCCCGACACCATCGAGCACGGTGGCAAAGAAGCAGCGGGCGGCGACGGCGAACACGATGTCGGCGATGTCGTTGTCGGTCAGGCCGACCGCGTCCAGCGCCTCCACGTCGTCGCGTGAGATCGAGGCGGCGTCCGTCGCCACCTTGCGGGCGAAGGAGATGACCGCCCGGTCCGCCGCATCGAGCGAACGCCCGTCGGGGTCGGCGGCGATCGACAACATCGTCGCCTCGTCATCGCAGACGTCGCGCAGGAACTTCGAAGGGGCGGCTGTGCAGTACGTGGATCGCAGCGCGCGTGCCGCGGCGATCGTGGCCAACTCGAAGCGACGGCGGTCCATCCCGTCGCGCACCGCCGTGTTGAGCGCGGTCCACGCCCGTGCCACCTCTGGCCGGGACGCGAAGGCAGCGGCGTAGTTTGGCAAGTAGCCCCATCGGGCCGCCTGCTCGTCGTTCCACTCGCGCACCTCGTCCTCGGCGCCGGGCTGCGGGTTGATGAGCACGTCTCCTCCTCTCGACGGCAGTCACCGGGGATCCAGGCGGTGGGCGATCTGGAACAGGTTGCCGAACGGGTCGCGGACCATCGCCCGCCGGTCGCCGTAGGGGGTGTCGAGCGGCGGCTCGATCGTCGAAGCGCCGGCGGCGAGCGCCCGCTCGTAGACCGCGTCGGCGTCGTCGACATAGACGTGCAAGAACGCCGGAAAGACCTCTCGCTCACGGGCGCCGGAGACCATCACCAGCGAGTCGCCGATCCACACCTCGGCGGGGCGGCCGTCGCGGACCTCGCCGATCGCGCTGAAGGTGTCGCGCAGGAACCGCACCTGCCCGGCGACGTCGGGGACCACGATGCGCGGCGTCAGCGTGTGGTAGCCGTCGGGAGGCCTGGCGTCACGTGTCATCGGGATCGCCGACCTCCGCGGTCGTTGGCTCTGGCGCCGGCAATGGTCCGGCCGGCGCCAGCTCGGCGCGCAGTGTGGCGGCGACGCGGTCCTCGAGGTGGTGGGCGACCGCTGCGCCGAGGAAGCGATAGGTCCACTCCTGTGCCAGCGGCCGCGTCTCGGCGAACACGATCGGCACTGCCGGGAACCGGGTCGCCGCCTCGCCGAGCCCGTCGGCGATCGTGGCGGGTCGAACGTGGTCGAGCTTGAACACCGCCGAGTAGCGATCCTCGACGACCACCGCGGCCTGCGCCAGCGCGGCGAGATCGGCGAGGAGGTAGCGCAGCTTGCCTCCGGTGATCGTCGACACGAGGTCGGGGAGGGACTTGCGCTCGACCGCGGCGACGATGGTGCCGTCGACGGCGACGGCGTAGTCGCCGGCCGGGAGCGCTCGGCGGCTGGTCGTGGCTTGCTGGTGGCTGAACGTCCATGGGTAGCGCTCGTGGCTGTCGACGAGGATCTCCAGGGTCTGGCCGGCGGCGCGGGCCGTGGGCAGCGTGACGTTGGGTCGGGCCTGGCGGCTGGTGCGCGCCGATTGCCAGAAGATGATGTCGCGGTTCCGGGCGCGGGTGAACACGAACTGGGAGCGGTTCTCCCTGGCCCGATCGAGGACCAGATCGACGGCGGCGCCGCGGCGCTGGCACACCCGCACCGGCGCCCGGTCGACGATCTCGGGATCGTCCGGCCAGGCGATGGCACGGTGGCAATAGACCTTGGCGGTGCGCGGCCACACGTCACGCACCTTCAGGACGACGGCGCCGTCTGGCAACGGCAGCCGTACCAGGTAGGGCAGCGTCGAGCCCTCCTCGGGATTTCGAGCGACGACGAACTCGCGCATGCCCACGACGCTACGACAGCACGACCGCCCGGTCACGGCGTTGGTATGGTCGCCCGATGCCCTCGTCGCTGGTCGTCGGCGTCGATCTCTCGGACGAATCGGCGGTCGCGCTGCGGGTGGCGATGCGCATGGCGACGTCGCTCGGCGCCCCGCTGACCGTCGTCCACGCCGTCGGCCTGCTGGAGGAGGGCGGCTTCCGGCCACACCCTCGGCTCGGCGAGCTGGTCTCGGCGGCTCGTCTCGACACTGGTGCCGCCGACCTCGCCGTCGACGTGATCGCCGAGGACGGGCCGGCCGCGGACGTCATCCTGCGCATCGCCGAGCGGGTTGACGCCGCCATGATCGTGGTCGGTCGCCGCGGCGTCGGGGCCGCACCGCGACCGCTGGGCTCGGTCAGCGAGGCGGTGCTCGGGCGCGCCCCCATCCCCGTGCTGGTGGTCCCGGCACCCGCGTGAGGGGCGTGTCGACGGCGGCGGCGGGAACGGCCATCATCGTGCTGATCCGCGTGCCGGGGTGGTGAGATCGTGGAAGGCAACGTGCTCGTCGACGCCGATGGGGCGGCCGTGGGGCCGCGACGTCGGGCGGGCGGATACGACGAGGACCGGGTTGGTCGCGTGCTGGACGAGCTGTTGGGTCGTGCTGTGCCAGTGCAGCCGCCCGTCGGTGTAGCGGGCACTGGTCGCCACGTAGACGGGTCCGGGGAGGCTGGCGGCAAGCGCCTCCAGCCCACCCAGCACGTCGTCGTCGTAGACGACCGTGCGTCCGCCGTGGACGTTGTGGCGAGCGAGGCGCGCCGCGAGGTCGGCGAGGCGGCCCTGGGCCGCGGTGTCGTCGACGGTGCCGATGGGCAGCACCTCGGCGAACTGTGGCGGGGTGGTCGTGAACGTCTCCTGCCAGTCGACGATCGCCGGGATCGCACGGTCCATCGGCTCATCCGGGCCGACGCAGCCGACGAGGGTCGTGCACGACGTTGCCCCTCTGTGAACGACACCGGGACCGACCAGCAGGACCGGCCGATCGATCTGCTGCAGCACGTCTCGCGTCACACCGCCCGACAGCGATGACATCCACGGCCGCCTGGCGGAGGTCGCCATCACCACCAGGGCGTCGGCGCGCCGTGCCGCGTGTTGGACCAAGCCACCGGCGGTGTCGACGTCGCGCACGATCGTCCACGCGTCGCGGCCCCATCCGTGGCGGGCTGCCCGACGCTCCAACTCGAAGGCGTCGACGGTCGTGTCCAGTCCCGGCTCACACACCGTCACCAAGTCGACAGCGACCGGGCCACTGCGGGCCAACGCCTCCACCACCGGAAGGGCCCGATCACCATCGCCGTCCAGGTCCAACGCCACGACCAGGGTCTTGTACATCGCTCCTCCAGCGTCCTCGCCACCACCGTGCGCGCCGCGATCAGCACCACGACAGGGCCGAACGTCCCACCCGCTTCGGCGTCACGACGCCGCGACGCCCTCGCTCGGTGCGCCCCCCACGACGATCACCGGACCGCGGGCGTGATGGACCACCTGATCGCTCACCGAGCCGAGCACGAGTCGAGCGACCGCTCCTCGTCCCCGCGACCCGACGACGAGCAATGCGTCGTCGCCGGCCGCAGCGAGCAGACCCTGAGCCGCCGTGTCGTCGACCAGTCGTCGCTCGATCGGAACCGGTAAGCCCGACGCGTCGACGGCGTCGACTTGCGCGTCGAGAAGGTCCTGGCTCGAACTGCGCAGGGCGGCGAGGTCAAGGTATCCACCGCCGAAGCCTTCGACGGTGGGGGAGGGTCGCCAGGCGTGAACGGCGATCACCGCCGCCGCGCGTGCGCGGCCGTCGTCGATCGCCCAGCGCAAGGCTTGCGTGGCCGTATCGGAGCCGTCGACGCCGACGACCAGCGGCGCGTCCGGCGCCAGCTCGTGTCCCCGGATCACAGCCACCGGGCAGCTCGCGTGGTGCAGCACGTACCGACTGACCGAACCGAGCAGCAGGCCAGTGAACCCACCCAGGCCGCGCGCACCGACGACGAGCAACGAGGCGCCCCGGGAAGTCTCGACCAACGCTCGACCCGGATGGTCGCACACCACGCGTTCGCCCACCGCGTCGACTCCGCCGAGGGCCCGCTCGGTAACTGCGTGGAGCAGGTCGGCCGCCTGTGCGTTGCCGAACTCGGAGTCGAACGGTGCGTCAGGGTCCAGCTCGTGCTGATCGAGGTAGCTCCAGGCCAGCACCGCGGTGACCACGGCTCCGTGACGCCGGCCGTGATCCACGGCCCACCGCAACGCCGCGGCGGCCGTCGGTGACTCGTCGACGCCGACAACGATCTCATTCACGATGCAACGATGCTCGTCGTCCGCTTCCCGCGGCCAGGGCCGAAAGCCCCGATGTGCAAGCGATTGCCGTGCCGGCCTCCTACCGGCCGTCGTGAGCAGGGATGGACGCCGGGTGGGCGCTGCGGTCGTCGACCACGATGTCGCTGCGGACGCTGAGGACCCCCGGCACGCCGAGCACTGCTCGTTCGATCGCGGCGGCATCGGCGCTCTCGTTGACCCACCCGCTGAGCGACACCACCCCATCTTCGAGCGATGCCCGGACCCCGTGGCCGTGGGGCCAGTGCACGGGGTTGGCGAGCGTCGCCTGGACCGCCAGCAGGATCTCACCCGCGCTGTGGTCGAAGCTGCGCAGCAGGTCGCGCTGGCTGATGATCCCGACCAGCCGGCCGTCTTCGTCGACGACCGGGAGCCGCTTGATCGCCATCGTCACCATGCGCGCGGCGACGTCCCGCAGCGTTTCGTCCCGGTCCGCCGTGAACGCCGGCACGGTCATGATCTCATCGGCGCGCAGGCCCTCCGCCTTCTGTCGCCATCGGTTGTGGTACGAGCTCACGACCTCGTCGAACAGGCTCAGCAGTCGGTGGCGAGGCGCGCTGAAGCCGGTACGGGCGACGAGGTCGGCCTCGCTGACGACACCCAGCACGCGGCCGTCGTCATCGACGATCGGCACGCCGCTGATGTCGTGGGCCAGCATCAACTTGACTAGCTCACCGACCGACGTCCCGGGAGTGGCCGTGACGACGTCATGGGTCATCACATGTCGAACGAGCACGACGATCTCCTCTCCTGCATCGGCTCGCCGGCCGCGCGGCGCCACGACGGTTGCCCCGCCGGGCGGTGCGTGCGGGGACGGCGCAAGCGATCTGCAGTCACACCTCGATGGTGCCCAACGGGCGGCAATGTCCAATAGGGGCATTGGTCCCGCTGCGTCATTGCCGATCGCCGAGGAGCACGGCGACGAGCGTGCTCCAGCACGCCAGTTGAGTGTCTGGAAGGAGCCGGTCGATCACCTGCTGGCGGGCTCGCTCGACGATCGCCGCGGTCAGCCCCGGGTCCGCACACTTTCAGAGCCCCGGTCTCGTCAGCTCGGCCGAAGACGTCGTACGCCGCGACGAAGTCGTCGAGGGCGAAGTGGTGGGTGACGAATCGCGAGGCGTCGAGCTGCCGGGATGTGGCCAGCTTGAGCAGCGTCGGCGTCGAGAACGTGTCGACGAGCCCGGTCGTGATCGTCACGTCCCGGATCCACAGGTCCTCGAGGTGCAGCGTCGCCGGTTCGCCGTGCACGCCGATGTTGGCCACCCGTCCTCCGGGACGGATGAGCCGGGCCGACAGCTCGAACGTGGCAGGGACGCCCACCGCCTCGACGGCGACATCGGCGCCGAGACCGTCGGTCAACCCGGCGATCACCTCGCCGGGGTCCTCACGGTCGTTGTTGACGGTGACGTCGGCGCCGAACTGCTTGGCGGCCTCGAGGCGGGTGTCGGCCTTGTCGATGGCGACGATGTGAGCCGGGCTGTAGAGGCGGGCGCCCATGACCGCCGCCAGGCCGATCGGTCCGGCACCGACGATGGCGACGATGTCGCCATCGGCCGACCTGGCCGTTGAGCACGCCCACCTCGTACCCGGTCGGCAGGATGTCAGCCATCATCAGCAGCTCATCGTCGGTGATGCCAGCAGGTGCGGGATCGGTCGACGTGTCGGCGAACGGCACCCGGACGTACTCGGCCTGGGTGCCGTCGATCAGATGGCCCAAGATCCATCCGCCGCCGCCGAGGCACTGACCGTAGCGGCCCTCGCGGCAGAACCGGCACGAGCCGCAGGCGGTGATGCACGACACCAGCACGCGATCCCCCACGCGGCGGTTCTTTCACCGCGCCACCGAGCTGCTCGACGGTGCCGACGGCCCCATGGCCGAGGATCCGTCCGTCGTTGACGGCCGGAACATCGCCTTTGAGGATGTGCAGGTCGGTGCCGCAGATCGTGACGGCGTCGACGCGCACGATGGCGTCGGTGTCGGCTTGCAGCACCGGCATCGGCACCTCCTCCCACGCCTTGTTCCCGGGCCCGTGGTAGACGAGTGCGCGCATCGCAGCCACAAGGACCTTCGGCACTGTCTGACGCTCGATGGCACAGGCGTCAATCGCCTCATGGAGCCATCGCACATCCACGTGAGCGCGGCATGAAGGGACGGGCACCCACGCTCCGCTTCCTGGGCGCCACCCAGACCGTGACCGGTTCGAAGTTCCTCGTCGAGACGGCGTCGGCGCGGGTGCTCGTCGACTGCGGACTGTTCCAGGGGCCGGGGGAGCTGCGCCAGCAGAACTGGGATGTCGCCGTGCCCGATGCGGCGACGGTCGACGCCGTGGTGCTGACCCACGCCCACGTCGACCACTGCGGCTACCTGCCGCGGCTCGTCAAGGCGGGCTTCGCAGGCCCGGTGCTGGCGACCGCCGGCACCGTCGACCTGGCCAGCATCGTGCTGCCCGACTGCGGGCATCTTCAAGAGGAGGAGGCCGAGTACGCCAACCGCAAGGGGTTCAGCCGCCACGACCCCGCGCAGCCGCTGTTCACGGAGGACGAGGCCGGGGTGGCGGTGCGCCTCCTACGCCCAGTCCAATTCGCCGAGGAGCTCGACGTCGCTCCTGGGGTCACGGTGTCGATGTCGCGGGCCGGGCACATCCTCGGCTCGTCGACGGTGCACCTCGCGCTCGGCCCGCACGGACCGTCGGTCGCGTTCAGCGGCGACCTCGGGCGCCCCTGCCACCCGATCTTGCGGCCGCCGGATCCCCCTCCTGGCGCCGACTGGCTGCTCGTCGAGTCGACCTATGGCGACCGCCGCCACGATGACGCCCTGGCCCTCGACCGGTTGGCCGCCGTCATCACGACGACGGTCGCGCGCGGCGGCAGCGTCTTGATCCCGGCGTTCGCTGTGGACCGCACCGAGGTCATCCTGCACAACCTGGCCGAGCTGGCCACCGCCGGCCTGCTCCAGCACGGGCTGCCGATCCACGTCGACAGCCCGATGGCACTTGACGCGCTGCGCGCCTATCGACGCGCCATCGACCGCGCTGATCCCGACATTCGCCCCGACATGCTGGCCGGTCCCGATCCCTTCGGCGCGCCCGGCCTCCACGAGGTGCGCGACGTCGAGGGCTCGAAAGCGCTGAACCAGCCCTCCGAGCCGTGTCTGATCATCTCCGCATCCGGCATGGCGTCTGGCGGGCGCGTCGTCCACCACCTCGCCCACATGCTCCCTGACGCACGCAACAGCGTGGTCCTCGTGGGCTTCCAGGCGATCGGGACCAGGGGCCGGGCGTTGCTGGAGGGTGCGACAGAGCTGAAGATGCTCGGCCGATATGTGCGGGTCCGCGCGGACGTCGTCGACCTCCCCGCCTTCTCCGTCCACGCCGACTCCCACGAGCTTCTCGGCTGGGTGGCGGCAGCTCCGGCTGCACCGCACGCGGTCTTCGTCGTGCACGGTGAGCCGCCCGCCGCGCTCGCGCTGAGCAACGCCATCCGCACCGAGCTCGACTGGTCGGCGGTCGTCCCGCGGCTCGGTGAGCGGGTGCGGTTGGACCGGCCCTGAGCCACCGGTGCGCTGTTGGCCGCACCTGTTTCGGTGTCACCGGAAACGTCCCCGGGGACGTGTGGGTGCCACAGAGCGGATGCCGCGATTCGGGACCTTGGACCCTGGCTCGCACGATCCGTCAGGCGGTTGATGGAATTGTCCGGAGAGGAGCGCCGATGCGAGTCAGCTTCGTGGCCAACAAGCCAGCCGTCACGTGTGAGCCTGCGGAGAGCGTGCGCTCCGCGGCGACACTCATGGCCGACCGTCGTGTCGGCAGTGTGGTGGTCACCCGCGGCGGCTCCGTCGTCGGGATCGTGACCGACCGCGACATCGTGTTGCGCGGCGTCGCCCGTGGTCTCTCACCGGACGTCCCCGTCGAGCGAGTGATGACGCGCAACGTGGCGACGGTCCCGGTCGGCGCCGACATCAGCGATGCGGCTGGGATCATGTGCCGGCGTCGGGTGCGCCGTCTCCCTGTCGTCGATGCTCACGGCCGGCTCCATGGGATGATCACCCTCGACGACGTCGCCCGGCACGTCGGTCGCGAGGTCGACGAGCTCACGGATCTGCTCGTCGCCCAGTCTCCGTCCGAGACATGAACGTGACGGCTGGATCGCCGCCGAGAACCGCCGACTCGAAGGAGACATGATGTTCACTCGGGTGCTGCTCACCCTCGACGGGTCCGACCGGGCATGGCGGGCGTTACCCGTCGCCGACGATCTGGCGGAGCGGCTCGGCGTCCCGCTCGAGGTGCTCCACGTCAGCGCCTTTCCGTGGGACGTCGAAGAGGAGAGGCGACAGTTGGAGGCTTCGCTCGGCGGCCACGACCTCCGCGCCGCGCCGGCGACCGTGACCACGCTGGTCCAAGCGCCGACCCCGGCGGCCACCATCGCTCACCACGCCGCCCACATGCCGGGCACCCTCCTCGTCATGGACACGGCCGGCCGGGGGCGCACGGCAGCGGTCATCGGCAGCGTGACGACGGACGTGCTGCGCATGACCCATGGACCGGTCGTCGCCGTCGGCGGCCGGGCGACCACCGAGCGGATCTCCGAGCGCGACCAGCTGGTGATCCCGGTCGACGGATCGGCGTTCGCGGAGGTCGCCGTGCCGCTCGGCGCGGCGATGGCCAAGGCGCTCAACCTGCGGCCGTGGGTCGTGACCAACATCGATGCGGACGCACCAACGATGGACGACGTGCTCGACAGCAACTACGCACATCTGATGGCCCTCCGCATCGAGGAGCTGACAGGCGCAGACGCGGCGTACGAGACCCTCCACGAGCGGCACGCCGGTGAGGCCGTGGCGGACTTCGCCAGGTCCGTCGACGCTGGCCTGATCGTCTGCAGCACCCACGGTCGCACGGGGTGGGGTCGCCTCGCCGTGGGCAGCGTTGGAACAGCCATCGTGCACGACGCGCCGTGCCCCGTCGTGCTCGTGCGGCCACCGGCGCTGCCGTCCCTCAGCCACGAGGAGATCGCGCGGTCGACCGAGAGCCCTTGCTCCCCATCAACGACCTGATCATCGACCTCGGCACCGTCGGAACAACCACCCGAAGGAGGTCCGCATGAAACGGCGAAGTGCACACGACGAGCGAAGGCTCGGGATCATCTGGCTGATCGGTGGGGTCTTCCTCCTGGCCCTGATGTTCGGCGCCTGGTGGCTCGTCGCAACCACCAACTCCGAAGGTGATCACGACGCCCAGCTGCTTCCGCTGCTCGCCCTCATCCCCTTGCTCATCGGCACGTACCACATGATCAAGACCCGCCACCACGCCAAGTAGCTGCGCGACCCCGATCAGCACGGGATCAGGACAGCCGGCTCGCCACCGGCTCGTCAGCGAGCGACAAATAGCTCTCGTCCTCCTGGGCGAAGTGCAGCACCAGGATCGCGTGGAGCCCGTAGAGGACCCGGCGGAGCTCGAGCAGGTCGTCGCGGCCGGGGGCCTCGGGGTCGACCTGATCGAGGAGGGTGCCCAGGCGCCGGATCAGATGGGCGATCTCGGCGTGGGCGCGGCTCATCGTTGCGGTCGGGTCGGCCCCGCCGAGGACGCGGGCGAACACCGGGTACATGACGGCGTCCTCGGCTTCCTCGTGGGGCGCGATCTCCTCGACCAGGAACCGGTGCACGTCGTGCACGGCGCGGAGCGCGTCGGCGTCCGGCGCCTCGCCGATCAGGTCCGCGGCGCGCCGGATCCGGTCGAGGTCGGGCCGGAGCTGTTCGTGGGCCTGGCTGAACTCCTCGACGATGGCGGCGTCGCGGCCCACGAGGTGCGGCCCGGTGTCCTTGGGTCGAAGCACCCGCAGGGCGTTGACGATGACCGCGAGGTCGATGGCTTCCTGCACCAGGGCGCCCCCCGCGGGTGGGAGCAGCCCGGCAGCGGCGACGGCCATCGCGACGAGCGACATCGTCATGCCGGCGATCACGCTCTGGCGGGCGATGCGTCGCGCACGACGGGCGATCGAGAGTCCGTCGCCGAGGCGGTCGAGGCGGTCGGCGGTCAACACGACGTCGGCGGCCTCTGACGACGCGGTGGCGCCTCGCGCGCCGATGGCCACACCGACATCGGCAAGGGCGAGGGCGGGAGCATCGTTGATGCCGTCGCCGACCATCATCGTCGGCCCATCGCGCGCCGCGAGCCGCACGGCGTCGACCTTCTCGGCCGGCGTGCGCTCGGCGAGCACCTCGTCGACGCCGATGACGGCGCCGACCGTCGCGGCGACATCGGCCCGGTCACCGGTCACCATCACCACGCGGTCGATGCCGTCATGGCGCAGCTTGCGGATCGTGCGGGCAGCGTCGGGCCGGACAGGATCCTCGAACACGATCGCCCCGGCGGGGCGGTCGTCGATCGCGACGACGACTGACAATGCGCCGTCGAGTTGCGAGCGACGCCGCACCGCGGCGACCCATCGAGGGTTGCCGGGAACGAGCCAGCTCAGCTTGCCGACAGCGACGCGATGACCGCCGACGGTTCCGACCGCGCCTTGGCCGGTGCGCTCCTCGAACGCGGTGGGCACGTCCAACGCCAGACCGCGCAGCCGTGCCTCGCGGACGACTGCCGCCGCCAGCAGGTGCGGCGAGAGCTGATCCACGGATGCCGCCAGACGAAGCAGGTCGTCGCCGTCGACGCCGGCGCTCGCCGGGACGACCTCGGTGACGGTCGGCCGCCCAGCGGTCAGGGTCCCTGTCTTGTCAAACAGCAACACCTTGGCCTCGGCAAGGCGCTCGAGCACCGCGCCGCCTTTGACCAGCACGCCCCGACGCGCCGCGCCCGACAGTCCCGACACGATCGCCACCGGCGCGGCCAGGATGAGCGGGCACGGGGTCGCGACCACGAGCACCGCGACAGCCCGGACAGGGTCTCGGGTCACGAGCCACGCGGCGCCAGCCGCAGCCACGGACATGGCGAGGAACACCAACGCGTAGCGGTCGGCAAGGCGCACGAACGGTGCGTTGTCCGCCTGGGCCTGCTCGACCAGGTGCAGGATCCCCGCATAGGTGCTGTCAGCTGCCGTCGTCGTCGCCCCCAGCTCGAACGGCCCGCCGGCGTTGACCACACCGCTGCGGACGGCGTGCCCTTCGGCGTGCTCCACCGGCAGCGGCTCGCCAGTCAACGCCGACTCGTCGAGCACCGCGACACCGCCGACGACGACGCCATCGACCGGCACCACCTCGCCGGCCTGTACCAGCAGGCGGTCGCCCCGCGCGACCGATTCGACCCCGACCGTCTCCACGCCGGCCACGCCGTGGCGGTGCACGAGACGGGGCGCCCGCTCGAGCAGCGCGCGCAGCTCGCGTTGCGCTCGTGCACCCGCACGCTCCTCGAGCACCCGACCCGTGGCAAGCATGAGCGCGATCAGCGCTCCGGCGAGGTACTCACCGACCGCCAACGACCCGGCGAGGGCCAGCACCGCGATCACGTCGACCCCGAGTCGGCCCTGCCGCGCCGCGGCGACCACCCACCACACCGACGCCGCCAGCCCCGCCGCCGTTGCCGCCGCCCAGGTCATCGCTGCGACGTCCGGCTGATCGGCGGCCCAGCTCACTGTCCCGACGGCGACCGACACCGACGCGACCACCAACAGCACCGTCTCAGTCCGCCAACCGGTCGACCGGCCGGCGTCGCGCGGTCGCGACCGGGTCACCACGCATCCAGTTTCGGCCCTCGCCAGCCCGCTCCCCAGGGCCGGAGGTCCTTCCCTCACGTCATGCGCCGTCGGCCGGGGCGGGGTGGCGACGCTTGTCGACGAAGTCGACGAGGATGACAGTCGGGATGCTGGTGGCGGCGACGGTGAAGCCGAGCAGCGACGGCACCTGGTGGCCGAGCAGGTCGGCGAGCGGACCCACGGTGAGGAAGACGGCGAGCAGGGCGAGCTCGGAAACGATCGCCGCCACGAGCAACGGGTTGCCGCGCACGCCGCTTTGCCCGACCCAGCGGGTCGAGCTGCGGCACGCCAGGGCGGTGGCGAGTTGGCCGAGGACGACGGCGCTGAACGCGGCGCCGGAGGCGGTGAGCACGAGCGCCCCGGTCGGTGCGGTGTCGCCCGGCCGCCACCCGCCGGCGGCGAGCACGGCGACGAAGGCGACCATCTCGACAACGGCTTCGGCTGGTCCGAGCCGGCCGAAGGCGCGGCGCAGGATGGTGCGGTCGATGAGGTGTCCGCGCACGGGCGGGCCGTGCAAGAGGCCGGGGCGTGGTGGTTCGGCGCCGAGGGCGAGGGCGGGGAGCATGTCGGTCCCGATGTCGAGGGCGAGTACTTGGAGCACGCCGATGGCGAGCGGGAAGCGGCCGCCGGACAGCGCCCAGACCACGAACGGGGTGAGCTCGGCGACGTTGTCGGTGAGGTGGTAGGTGAGGAAGCGCCGGATGTTGCGGAACGTCGCCCGGCCTTGCGAGATGGCCCGGACGATGGTGCCGAAGTCGTCGTCGAGCAGGACGAGGTCGGCTGCCTCCCGGGCGACGTCGGTGCCGGATCTGCCCATCGCCACGCCGATGTCGGCTTCGTGCAGGGCCGGCCCGTCGTTGACGCCGTCACCGGTCATCGCGACGACGTGGCCGCGTCTGCGCAGGGCGGCGGCGATGCGCAGCTTGTCCTGCGGGTCGACCCTGGCGACGACAGTGCCGTCACGGTCGACGAGGGCCCCGAGGACCTCGATGTCGCCGGGAAGATCGGCGCCGGCGAGCAGGCGGGATCCGTCGACGGTGAGCCCGACCTCGCGGGCGATCGCCGCCGCCGTCGCCGGGTGATCACCGGTGATCATCGCCACCTTGACCCCGGCCGCGCGGCAGGCCGCGATGGACTCGGCGGCGCTGGCACGGGGCGGATCCTCGAACGCCAAGATCCCGACCAGCTCGAGATCGGTCTCGGCGACGTTCGGGTCGTCGGGCAGCTCGGCGGCGAGGGGTCGTCTGGCGATCGCCAGTGTGCGCCAGCCAAACCCGGCGAAGCGCTCGACGACGTGGTCGGCGTCACAGTTGGCCGGGCAGCGCGGTAGCACCGCATCGGGCGCACCCTTCACCGCGAGCACCCCGTCGACGACCACCGACATCCGCCGCCGCCGCGGATCGAACGGGAACTTGACGGTCGCCCGCTGGCGCGGACCGGCGTCGCAGCGACGGGCGAGGACATCGATCGCCGCCTCCATCGGGTCGCCCACTGCCCGCCACCGGTCGGTGTCCGGGTCGAGGTCGGCGTGGCCGTCCGAGCACGTCGTGGCGACGGTCATCAAGGTCCTCAGGCGGTGACGGTCGGCGCCGTCGATCTCCAACGCCACGGTCGGGTCGTAGCCGTCACCCCGGTCGATCGGCAGCTCGCCGCCCGGCGTCCACGCCGCCACGACCGTCATCTCGTTGTGGGTCAGGGTGCCCGTCTTGTCAGTGCAGATGAACGTCGTCGACCCCAGCGTCTCCACCGCCTCCAACCGCCGCACCAGCGCATCACAGGCCGCCATCCGCTGGGCCCCGATCGCCAGCGACAGTGTGACGGTGGGCAGCAGGCCCTCCGGGACGAGCGCGACCATCACGCCGACCCCGAACAAGAACCCGTCGCTGGGGGCCATGCCGACGAGCATCGCCACCACGAAGAACCCGACACCGATCCCCACGGCGATCGCCGCGATCATCCGCACCAAACGGTCCAGCTCGCGAGCCAGCGGCGTCACCCGACGGCCACCAGCCTCGGTGAGCGCGGCGATCGACGCCAGCACGGTGCGGCCGCCCGTCGCCGTCACCTGCGTCTCCGCCTCGCCCTCGACCACGAACGTGCCGGCCAGCACCGCCTCGCCGCGACCTGGCCGCTCGGGCACGCTCTCGCCGGTCATCGTCGAGGTGTCCACGGCGAGGCCGACAGCGACCTCGACGCGCAGATCCGCCGACACCCGGTCGCCGGCGCCGAGCAGGACCACGTCGCCGACGACCAGCTGGTCGGCGTCGATCACCGACATGACACCGCCTCGGCGCACCGTTGCCCGCCGTGGCAGCAGGTCCTGCAACCGGTCGGCGGCCCGCTCGGCGCGATGCTCCTGCACGAACGCGAACAGACCGTTGATGATCACCACCACCGCGATCGCCAGGGCGAGCTGGGGCATCCCAGCGGTCGCCGCCAGCACCGCGGCGACCCACAGCAGGGTGGCGAAGAAGTGCGTCCACTGCGCCAACAGCTGACGCCACGGGGACCGTCGAGGCGGCGGTGGCAGTTTGTTGGGACCGTCGTGACGCAGCCGCTCGGCGGCCTCGCCCACCGACAACCCATCCGCCGACGCCCACCCCGTGTGCGCTGACCGACGATCGCCGACGGCGCGCTGATCCACCCTCGCATCCTCTGCGACCAGCCCGACGCCGACCAGAGGCCAAAGTCCTCGCTCGGCGGGACGTTCGGCTCTACCCGCACGCCATCACGCCACAGGACCATGGTCGGGACCGTCGACCACGGCGAGGAGGAGCGGACGGTGAAGCTGTACGACGACTACCTGCGGTGGCTCTACCGGCATGGCCGCCCCAACATGTGGGCGCGGCTGCAGAACCGGGGCTCGGCGATCGTCTTCGCCGCCGGGATCTGGCCCACCAGAGTCGCCTCCCTGGAGGTGCGCGGACGGCGCAGCGGCCGGGTCATCTCGTTTCCCGTCGTCATCGCCGACCACGACGGTCAGCGCTACCTGGTCGCGATGCTCGGCGAGAGGACGGGCTGGCCGCACAACGTGCGGGCCGCCGGCGGGCACGCGGTGCTGCGCCACGGCCGTCGCGAGGCCATTCGGCTCGAGGAGGTGGCCCCAGATCGACGGGCGGCGATCCTGCGTCGCTACCTCGCCGTCGCACCCGGCGCGCGGCCCCACGTCCCGATCGAGCGCCACGCTCCGCTCGAGGAGTTCGAGCGGATCGCCCCGCAGTTCCCGGTCTTCCGGATCACCACGGCTGCCGAACACGAACGGGTGGCCTGAGGGCGATCGGCGGGACCTTCGGCACTACCTGCAGCCGCGACGGGGTTCGACACTCAGGTTGCGGACGCCCATCTCCGCGGGCGGCCGTTGAGCGCAGGAGGTCGACGATGACTCACCGCGAGGTCTTGCGGGCGCTGCGGGCGCCGACGGCGTCGTTGCGCACCGCCACGCCCGAGGTGTGGAAGGGGTTCACCGCGATGCACGACGCGGCGATGGCCGACGGCGCCATCCCTCGCCGCCTCAAGGAGTGCGTCGCGCTCGGCGATCTCGGTGGCCAAGCGCTGCGACGGCTGCATCGCCTACCACGCCCACGCCGCCGCCCGCGCCGGCGCCAGCCGCGAGGAGGTGGCAGAGGCGCTCGGCGTGGCCCTGCTGATGGATGGCGGGACGGCGTCGGTGTACGGCCCGCTGGCGTGGGAAGCCTTCGAGGAGTTCCTCGCCGCCCAGCAACCGGTGGCCGCGCAGTGAGCGAGCGAGTCTTCGAGCGAGCGAACCAGTGTGACGGTCTTGTCGCTCGTTGGTGCCCGGCGGTTGTCGGCAGGCCGGAGGAGTTCTCTGATTCGATGGTGCACCAGTGAGCGAGCGAGTCTTCGAGCGAGCGAACCAGTGTGACGGTCTTGTCGCTCGTTGGTGCCCGGCGGTTGTCGGCAGGCCGGAGGAGTTCTCTGATTCGATGGTGCACCAGTGAGCGAGCGAGTCTTCGAGCGAGCGAACCAGTGTGACGGTCTTGTCGCTCGTTGGTGCCCGGCGGTTGTCGGCAGGCCGGAGGAGTTCTCTGATTCGATGGTGCACCAATGAGCGGCCCCATCCTCTGGCTGCGCGACCTCGGCGTCGACGACGTCGCCGTTGCCGGCGGCAAGGGCGCCAACCTCGGTGAGCTGACCCGCGGCGGGCTGCCGGTGCCCGACGGCTTCGTCGTCACCAGCGACGCCTTCCTCGACGCGATGGACCACGCCGGCGTTCGCGAGGAGCTGCGCCGGGGGTTCGCCACGGTCGCCGCCCGGGCCGGCGACGCGGTGCTGCTCGCCGACGGCTCGCGGCGCCTCCGCGACCTGGTGCGCAAGGCGGACATGCCCGACGACCTGGTCGACGCCGTCTCGAAGGCGCTCGGTGAGCTCGGTGGCGGGCCGGTGGCTGTGCGGTCGTCGGCGACCGCCGAGGACACCGCCGGAACGTCGTTCGCCGGGATGCACGAGACGTTCGCCAACGTCCTGGGCGAGGAGGACGTGAGGCGCCGGATCGTCGACTGCTGGGCGTCGCTGTACGGCGAGCGGGTGATCGCCTATCGCGCCGACCGCGGGCTCACTGAGGAGCCGGCGATCGCCGTGGTCGTGCAGGAGATGGTGCCGGCCCAGCGCGCCGGGGTGATGTTCACCGCGGACCCCTCGACCGGCGCCGCCGACCATCTCGTCATCGAGGGGGCGTTCGGGCTCGGCGAGGTGGTCGTGGGAGGCCTGGTCGAACCGGACACCTACGTCGTCGGCGGCGACCCGCCGACGGTCGGGTCGACCAGGGTCGGCCGGCAGGCGTTCGAGGTCATCGCCGACGGCGACGGCGGGCTCGTCCGCGTCGAGCTCGACCCAGACGACGGCGGGCGGCGCGTCCTCAACGACGACGAGGTCCTCGAGCTGGCAGTGCTCGGCCGGCGGATCGAAGCGCTGTACGGCGGGAAGCCCCAGGACATCGAGTGGGCGATCGCGCCGTCCGGCACGTTCATCGTCCAATCACGGCCGATCACCACGATCGGCCGGCGCGACACCACTGGTGGCGCCGTCAGTGGCGGTGACGGCGCCCCGCTGGTGATGGGGATCGGCGCCTCGCCCGGCCGCGCCAGCGGCGCGGTGCGGATCCTGCGATCGCCGTCCGAGGGCGCCCAGCTGCGCACCGGGGAGGTCCTCGTCGCGCCGATGACCAACCCGGACTGGGTGCCCACCTTGCGACGGGCGGCGGCGATCGTCACCGACGGCGGCGGGCTGACCTGTCACGCCGCCATCGTCGCCCGCGAGCTCGGCGTCCCCTGCGTGGTCGGCGCCCGCACGGCGACGCGGGCGCTGCACGACGGGGATGTGGTGACCGTTGACGGTACTGCGGGGGCGGTCCGCGCCGGCCGAGTGCCGGCGGTCGCGACCAAGGCGGCGATCGCCCCAGCGGCTCCGGCCGCCCCCGAGCCGCTCGCCACCAGGATCTACGTCAACCTCGCCATCGCCGAGCGGGCGGCCGAGGCCGCCGCCCTCCCCGTCGACGGCGTCGGGCTGCTGCGCGCCGAGCTGATGATCACCGACGCGTTGGAAGGGGTGCATCCGCGCAAGCTCCTCGCCGACGGCCACCGCGCCGAGTTCCTCGACCGGATGTCTGCCTCGCTCCTGACGGTGACCAGGGCGTTCGCGCCGCGCCCGGTGATCTACCGCACCATCGACTTCCGGACCAACGAGTTCCACGGGCTCACCGGCGGCGACACGTACGAGCCGCACGAGGACAACCCGATGATCGGCTACCGCGGCTGCTACCGGTATGTGCGCGAGCCCGACCTGTTCGCCCTCGAGCTGGAGCTGCTCGCCCGCGTCCGCGACGAGACCCCCAACCTCCACCTCATGATCCCGTTCGTGCGCACGCGCTGGGAGCTCGAGGCCTGTCTTGAGGCGATCGATGCGAGCCCGTTGGGAGGTCAGCGCGGGCTGCACCGCTGGGTGATGGCCGAGGTGCCGTCGGTCGTCTACCGCATCCCGGAGTACGCCGTGCTCGGCATCGACGGCGTCTCGATCGGATCGAACGACCTGACCCAGCTGGTGCTCGGCGTCGACCGCGACTCCGAGACGTGTGCCGCGCTGTTCGACGAGACCGACGCCGCCGTGCTCGACACCATCGAGCGGATCATCACCGCCAGCCGAGAGGCCGGGATCACATCGTCGCTGTGCGGTCAGGCGCCCTCCAACCACCCGGAGTTCGCCGACCACCTCGTGCGCTTCGGCGTGACGTCGGTGTCGGTCAACCCCGATGCCGTCGATCGCGTCCGCGCCGTGGTGGGAGCCGCCGAACGTCGAGTCATCCTCGACGCCGCCCGCGGCTGGGCTTCGCCATGACGACCGTGATCCGCACCGGCCGGTGGCCGGGTGGCGTCACGCCGAACATCGTCGACGTCGCCGCCGCCCGCCGCGACTTCCGTTGGTCCGATGCCGCCAGCCACCTCGACGGCCTCCCCGGCGGCGGCCTCAACATCGCCCACGAGGCCGTCGATCGCCACGCCACCGGGCCGCGTCGCGATCGCGTCGCGATGCGCTGGCTCGGCCGGGGCGGCACCTCCACGGAGATGACGTTCGGCGAGCTGTCGGCGGCAACCAACCGCTTCGCCAACGTGCTGTGCGAGCTGGGCGTCGGCAAAGGCGAGCGCGTCTTCACCCTGGCCGGACGGATCCCCGAGCTGTACGTCGCCGTGCTCGGCACGCTCAAGCTCGGCGCTGTCGCCGCGCCGCTGTTCCAGGCCTTCGGTCCCGAGCCGATCCGCCAGCGCGTGACCCGCGGCGACGGCGCCGTGCTCGTCACCACGCCGGCGCTGTACCGGCGGCGCATCGCCGGCCTCACCGCTGACCTGCCGTCACTGCGCCACGTGCTGGTCACGGGCGACGAGCCGTTCGGCGACGCGATGCCACTCGGCCCGGCGCTGGCTGCCGCCTCGGACCGCTTCACGATCCCGCCGACCGACGCCGACGACATGGCGCTGCTCCACTTCACCAGCGGCACGACCGGCACGCCGAAGGGTGCGATCCACGTCCATCGGGCCGTCGTCGCCCACCACGCCACAGGTTGGTCGGCGCTCGACCTGCACGACGACGACGTGTTCTGGTGCACCGCCGACCCAGGCTGGGTCACCGGCACGTCCTACGGCATCATCGCCCCGCTGACCCATGGCGTCACCAGCATCGTCGACGACGCCGACCTCGACGCCGAGCGCTGGTACGACATCCTCGAACGTCAGCGCGTGACGGTCTGGTACACGGCGCCGACGGCGCTGCGCATGTTGATGCGGGCCGGCGCCGACGTCGCCCGGCGTCACGACCTGTCGTCGCTGCGCTACGTGGCCAGCGTCGGCGAGCCGCTCAACCCCGAGGTCGTCATCTGGGGCATCGAGGCGTTCGGGCTGCCGATCCACGACACCTGGTGGCAGACCGAGACCGGCGGGATCATGATCGCCAACCTCGCCGGCGACGACCTCGCCCCGGGTTCGATGGGCCGGCCGCTCCCCGGCGTGACGGCGGCCCTGCTGGCACGGGGACCTGACGGGCGCGCCGCCGTGCGTGACGGCCACGTCGAGGTGCTGCACGAACCTGGCCGTGACGGCGAACTGGCGCTGCGCGCCGGCTGGCCGTCGATGTTCCGCGGCTACCTCCACGACGCCGACCGCTACGCCCGCTGCTTCGCCGATGGCTGGTACCTGACCGGAGACGTCGCCCGCCGTGACGCCGACGGCCGCTACTGGTTCGTGGGCCGCGCCGACGACGTGATCAAGTCGGCCGGCCACCTGATCGGGCCGATCGAGGTCGAGAACGTCTTGCTCGAACACCCGGCGGTCGTCGAGGCCGGCGTCATCGGCATCCCTGACCCGGTCGCCGGCGAGGTGGTCAAGGCGTTCGTGAGCCTCGCCGGCGGATACCGACCCGGCGACGAGCTGGCGCTCGACCTGATCGCCCACTGCCGCCGGCGCCTCGGCGCCGCCGTCGCCCCCCGCCAGATCGCCTTCGACCAACATCTCCCGAAGACCAAGAGCGGCAAGATCATGCGCCGGCTGCTGAAGGCCCGCGAGCTCGGGCTCCCGGAGGGCGACCTGTCCACCCTGGAGGTGATGCCGTGACCGCCGCCGAGGTCGACCCGACGGTCGACGGGGCGGCCGAGGACCCCGAGCACCTGACCCACCTGCTGCGGGAGATGCTCATGATCCGCCGCTTCGAGGAGCGCTGCGTCGAGCTCTACAGCGCCACCCAGATCCGCGGCTTCATGCACCTGGCGATCGGCGAGGAGGCCGTCGCCGTCGGCGTGATGCAGGCCCTCACCCCCGACGACGCCGTCGTCGCCACCTACCGGGAACACGCCCACGCCCTCGCCCGCGGCATCCCGGCGGCATCCATCATGGCCGAGATGTTCGGCAAGCAGGAGGGCACCAGCCGCGGTCGCGGCGGCTCGATGCACATCTTCGACGCCGCCACCCGCTTCTACGGCGGCAACGCCATCGTTGGCGGCGGGCTCCCGCTGGCCGCCGGGCTCGCCCTCGCCGACCAGATGCGCGGTCGGGACGTGGTGACCGCCTGCTTCTTCGGCGACGGCGCCGTCGCCGAGGGCGAGTTCCACGAGACGATCAACCTCGCCGCCCTGTGGTCGCTCCCGGTGCTGTTCTGCTGCGAGAACAACCGCTACGCGATGGGCACGGCGCTGGAACGCTCGGAGTCGACGCCCGACCTCGCGCTGAAGGCGGCGTCGTACGAGGTGCCGTCGTGGTCGATCGACGGGATGGACGTCTGCGCCGTCGAAGCGGGCGCCCGACGCGCCGCCACGATGATCCGCGGCGGGGGCGGCCCGGTCTTCCTGGAGCTGGAGACGTACCGATTCCGGGCCCATTCGATGTACGACCCCGAGCGCTACCGAACGAAGGAGGAGGTGGCGGTGTGGCGTCAACGCGACCCGTTGACGACGTTCCCCGCGCAGCTCGTCGCCCGCAAGCTCCTGTCGAGCGACGCCTTGGCGGCGATGACCATCGACGTCGACGCCGACGTCGACGCCGCAGTGGCGGCGGCCGAGGCCGGCACCCTCGAGCCGGTCGAGGACCTCACCCGGTTCGTGTACGCCGAGGTCGGCGGATGAAGACGACCTACCGCGAAGCGATGCGCGCGGCGCTGCGCGAGGCCCTCCAGCGCGACGAGCGGGTCTTCTTGATGGGCGAGGACGTCGGGCGCTACGGCGGCTGCTTCGCCGTCAGCCTCGGGCTGCTCGAGGAGTTCGGGCCACAGCGCATCCGCGACACCCCGCTGTCGGAGTCGGCGTTCGTGGGCGCCGGGATCGGCGCCGCCCTCGGCGGCATGCGCCCGATCGTCGAGGTGATGACGATCAACTTCAGCCTCCTCGCGCTCGACCAGATCGTGAACACCGCGGCGACGATGAGCCACATGTCTGGTGGCCAGTTCCACGTGCCACTGGTGATCCGCATGACCACCGGCGCCGGTCGCCAGCTGGCGGCGCAGCACTCCCACAGCTTGGAGACCTGGTACGCCCACGTGCCCGGCATCAAGGTCGTCGCGCCAGCCAGCCTCGAAGACGCCCGCGGGATGCTGGCCAGCGCCCTCGACGACCCCGACCCGGTCGTCATCATGGAGCACGGCGGGCTCTACGCGCTGGAAGGCGAGCTGGCCGACGACGCCGGACCGACCCCCCTCGTCGGCGCCGCCATCCGGCGGGCCGGCGGGGATGTGACGATCGTCGCCTACGGCGGCACCGTCGCCAAGGCGATGACCGCCGCCGCCACGCTCGCCGACGACGGCATCGACGCCGAGGTGATCGACCTGCGCTCGCTGCGCCCGCTCGACACCGAGACCATTCTGCGATCGGTCGACAGCACGCACCACGCCGTGATCGTGGACGAAGGCTGGCGGACCTGTGGCCTGGCCGCCGAGGTCGCCGCGACGATCAGCGAGCACAGCTTCTACGAGCTCGACGCCCCGGTGCGCCGGGCGTGCAGCGCCGAGGTGCCGATCCCGTACGCCGCCCACCTCGAGGCGGCGGCGCTGCCCCAGCCGGAGACCGTCGTCGCGCTGGCCCACGACGTGCTCGGGAGGTGACGTGGGCGACTTCCTGATGCCTTCGCTCGGCGCCGACATGGAGTCGGGCACGGTGCTCGAATGGCGGGTCGGCGTCGGCGATCCGGTGCACCGCGGCGACATCATCGCCGTCATCGACACCGACAAGTCCGACATCGAGGTCGAGGTCTTCGAGGACGGCATCGTCGACGCGCTGCTCGTCGAGGTCGGCGCCGACGTCGCCGTGGGCACACCGCTCGCCCACATCCGTGAGGCCGCCGCGCCGGCACCCGCGACCCCGCAGCCGGCGGCCACCACCAGCCGGCCCCCCGAGGCCAGCCGGCCCCCCGAGGAGCCGCCGGCCGCCCGCCCGAGCCACCGCCGGACCCGCCATCGCCCGGCGCCGACCACGCCGGTGTCCGCCGTGCGGGCCTCACCACTGGCGAAGCGGCGGGCACAGGAGCTCGGCGTCGACCTCGCCACCGTGGCCGGCACCGGACCCGGCGGGGCGATCCGCGTCGACGACGTCGTCGCCCCGACACCAGATCGACGACGGGTCGCTGCCGGCAGCACGGACGCGATGCGCCGGGCCATCGGCGACCTGATGGCCCGGGCCAAGCGGGAGATCCCGCACTACTACCTGGCGTCCACCGTCGACCTGCACCACGCCATCGACTGGCTGACGACACGCAACGCCGCCCGACCGGTCACCGCCCGCCTGCTCCCGGCCGCCGTCCTGCTCACGGCGACCGCCCGCGCCGCGGCCCGATGCCCATCGATGAACGGGCGCTGGGACGACGGCTTCGAGCCCGCCAGCGCCGTCCACCTCGGCGTCGCCGTGTCGCTGCGTGGCGGTGGGCTCGTCGCCCCGGCGATCCACGACGCCGACCAGCTCACCGTCGACCAGATGATGACCGCACTCACCGACCTCGTCGACAGGGCGCGTCACGGCCGGCTCCGGTCGTCGGAGGTGGCCGACGGCACGATCACCGTCACCAACCTCGGTGAGCGCGGCGCCGACGAGGTCCACGGCGTCATCTACCCGCCGCAAGTCGCCCTCGTCGGCTTCGGGCGGATCGTCGAGCGGCCGTGGGCGTGCGACGGTCTCGTCGGCGCCCGCCCGACCGTCCGCATCAGCCTCGCCGCCGACCACCGCGCCTCCGACGGGCACGACGGCAGCCGGCTGCTCGGCACCATCGAAGACCTGCTCCAGGACCCGGAGGCCCTCGCATGAACGATCCCCACGACCTGCTCACCACGATGCTCCACCGCGTCGCCCCGGACGTCGAGCTCGACGACCTCGATCCGGACGAGTTGCTCCAGGACGCCGCCGACCTCGACTCGATGGACTTCCTCAACATGATGGCCGTCCTCCACGAGCTGACCGGCCTCGACGTCCCCGAGCGCGACTACCCCCAGCTGGCGACGATCAGCTGCGCCGAGCGCTACATCGGCGACCACGCCCGCTGAGGAGGGTCGCCGCGGTCGAGTTCCCGCCGTTCCGCGTTCAGGACCTCCGACCCTGGCCATCGGTGACCGTTCACCGCATCGTGGAGGGGAGAAGGGTCCTTGGAGGTCACCATGCGTCACGGCGCCACCCTGACGGTCGGATACGACGGATCAGTGTGCGCTCGACGCGCCCTGGCCTGGGCGGCCGGCGCCGCCGCCGGTCGGGATGCCACCGTGCACGTCGTCGCCTGCTACGGGCCACCACCGCCCGCTGAGCCATGGGTCGGCGAGGTGACGCCCGACGTGTCGGCCGTGCATGCAGATGCCGCCAGGCGCCTCGACGCCGACGTCGCCGAGATGCAGCAGGCCCACCGCGACGTGGTCTTCGAGCACGTCGCGACGTTCGGTCGGCCCGCGGATCGACTCGTCGAGGAGGCGTCGCAGAGCGACCTCCTCGTCGTCGGCCGATCCAACCACGGCACGTTCGACGCGTGGCGCCTCGGATCAGTCGCCCACGCCGTGGTCCGCCACGCCCCCTGCCCCGTGGTGATCGTGCCCAACGTCGACGCCGCCGCGCCGACGGGTCGGCTCGTCGTCGGCGTCGACGGGTCGCCGGCGGCGATGGCTGCGCTGTGCTGGGCGTGCGACGAGGCCGACGATCGGGACGACGAGCTGTGGCTCGTCCACGTCTGGGACTATCCGTACGCAACCGAGCTCAGCTCGCCGACCGTTCGCGACCTGATGCGCGTCGACGCTTCGCTGATGCTCGAGCAGGCCGCCCGCGCCGCCCGCGAGCGGCGACGAGGGCCCGTCGAGGACGTGCTCATCGAAGGCAGCGCCACGACCGAGCTGATCGACCGGTCCAGGACCGCGGATCTCGTGGTCGTCGGCTCGCGTGGCCGCAGCCCGGTCCGCTCCGCACTGTTCGGATCCGTGTCCCAAGCCGTCAGCGCCCGGGCGGCCTGCCCGACCGTCGTCGTTCGCGACCCGTCCCACCACTGATCACATCCGCACTGGAAACCACGAGGAGGACGTCATGCACGCCAGTGTCGGCGACCGCATCATCATCAAAGGACACCGCGTCGGCGAGGCCGATCGGGACTGCGAGGTGCTCGAGGCTCGGGGGCCCGGCGACACCGAGCCGTTCCTGGTCCGCTGGGGCGAGGACGGGCACGAAGCCCTGTTCTTCCCCGGCTCGGACGCGTTCGTCCAGCACTTCGAACACGACGAGGGCTGAGCGGGCAGCCGCCGCTGTGGCCACCGTGCCCATCCCGGGCGACGAGGAAGTCACCGTGCCCTTGGGTCGCGACCGTCGTCTCGCCGTGCGTCCCGTCACCCCGAACGACGTCGGTGGCCTCGTCGCCCTCTACGACGAGATGGACGGCGACGACCGCCAGCGCAGGTTCTTCTGCGCCTACCGTCCACAGCCTTCGTGGTTCGTCGAGCTGGCCCGCCCTGACGAGCACGGCGGGGCCCGAATCGTGGCCGAGCTCACGACCCCGGAGGGGACGAGCCTCGTCGGTGAGGCCGGCTACGTCGGCCTGCCCGACGGCAACGGGGAACTGGCCCTGCTCGTCGCCCGCCGCTGGCGCGGGTGGCTCGGCCCGTACCTCCTCGATCGGCTCGTGCGGACCGCCGCCGAACGCGGCATCCCGGACCTCGAGGCCGACGTCCTGACGACCAACGGTCCGATGTTGGCGCTGTTCCGCCGTCGTGGAGCGGTGGTGATGAACCACGACGGGTGGAGCACGGTGAGACTGCGGATCGGGACGTCAGAGGACGTCCCGACGTGGGACGGCGTCGGCGGTGCCGCGCCGCGGCTGCTGATCGAGGCACCCGGCGGACGATGGGCGGGCGAGGACGACGCACGCGCTGCAGGACTGTCCGTGCTCGCCTGCTTCGGGCCGAGCAGCCACGGGCGCTGCCCCGCCCTTGATGGCCGGCCCTGCCCGCTGGCCACCGAGGCCGACGCCGTGGTCCTCCGGTACCCGCCCGGCGACGAAGCTTGGGAGGCGTTGATCGACGCCCACCGCCGGGTGCATCCGGACACCGTGGTGCTGCTCGAAGCGATCGACGCCCGACCGTCGGCCAAACCTGCTGAGATCACTTCGGACGAGGTCGTCAAGGTGGCCACCCACCGGCACACGACCGCGACCAGCTGATCAGTGACGGATCGCCTGAGGGGCCTTCGTCGACGTGGAGGGCGTGGTCGAGGAACACAGTCACGCGCCGCTGCCATTCGTCGGGATGCGTGTTGAGCGCGTGGGTGTGGCTCGTGTGCGGCGCAACCCACACCTCGACCGTGTTCGGCGAGCTGCTTTGGATGTAGCGGGCGGCGCGGGCTTCGTCGGCCAGAGATCGGGACCATCGCCCCTGGCATCGGCCGCGAAGCT
This sequence comes from uncultured Acidimicrobiia bacterium, assembly GCA_963841465.1. Lineage (GTDB taxonomy): Bacteria > Actinomycetota > Acidimicrobiia > Acidimicrobiales > Ilumatobacteraceae > JALZMG01. The sequence continues at coordinate 835,674 of CAWJCQ010000005.1, forward strand.
GTTGCGACGCTGGCAGCGACAGATGAGGTGATCCAGCGAGGAGATCCAACGATGACAGCGACCGGAGCACCGGCGGCGAAGGAGCTGTTGCCGCTCCTGATGGCGATGCTCAACATGACGGCGTTCCACCGCGAGCACGAGAAGTTCTATTCGACCTCGCCGCGGGAACAGGCGATCGTCCTGCAACGCCACTCGCGCACCCTCCACGCCCTCGCCGACAAGTGGATGACGGCGCGCTCGGACCACCCGGTCGCCTTCAGCCCGTACGAAGGCGCGTCCGACCTCAACGCCGCTGCTGCGCTGCAGCTCGACGGGGTTCTGTTCATGGAAGGCGAAGGCGAACCCGGCGAGATCAGCCACCTCAGGCGCGATCTGCGAACGTCTGCCGAAGACGCCGCGGGTGCGGGGGAGTGGCTGGCGACGGCCATGAAGTCGTCCTGGGACGTCGCTGCCGTCTTGCTCGACATCGACGAACTGGCCGACATGCTCGGTGAACGTCACCGCATCATCGCCAACAACTGGCAGGGGGCGTTGATGATGAGCCTGGCGGCGCGGATCCTCAACAGGGCGGCCGACCTGCTGGACCACGTCGACTTCAGACCGGCGGCGGTGCGAGCTGACCTCGCCGGCCCGAGGGCGTCGGCGCGGAGGCTGTACTCCGCGGCGGAGATGATCGATCACACTGCCGACCTCCTCAGCGACTTCGCCGGGCTCGTGCACGACAACGAGCGGCGCTGGCGCGTGTTCCGGGCCCGCGTGCAGGAGTTCGCCGCGACGTTGGAGCACGGGACCTGACCCTGACCCCAGCGTGGGTGAGCAGGTATTCCCAGAACGTCCACGAACGGAGCTCCACGCGGCCGCCCCGTCCTCACCTTTCGTCGAGTGGACCGACGACCACGCCAGCGAGCTGCGCAAGGAGGCGCACACGATGGCCCATTGGTACGGCTTTCGTCTGTCGGCACGGCTCATGGCTGCGGGTGCGGTCCGCCGGGGCGACCTCGACGTCGCCGCCGCCCAGCTCGCCGGCGCCGCCGTCGTCGCCGTCTTGGCCACGCTCCCCGTCGTACTGCTCGACGGTTCGTGGGAGCTCGGCGGCGCCCGTCTGCTGCTGGCAGCCTTCATCGCCATCGTGGGGTTTCTGGTCGCCCGCACGAGCGGAGCGACGACGGTGAAGGCGACCGTGTACGGCGCGACCACCCTGGTGGTCGCCGGCGACATCGCCATCCTCAAGAACGTGCTCGCCGGGCACTAGCGACCGGCGTATGCGAGAGAGGCCAAGCGGGGTTCCCCGATCAACTACGGGTTCTCGGTGTCGTGGGCGGCGGCGCGGATGCACGTGGTCGCGGACGGCCCGCTCGACGGGGGCTCGGCGTCGATCTTCGCCGGGTTGGCCGGCACCGGTTGGCAACAGGCGGCAAGCGCGGCACACGTGGCGCAGATCCTCGACCAGGTCTCGACCGACCTGGCCGCTGGTGCGGTCGGCGTCGGAGTGCTGATCGGCTACACGCCCGGGGTTGATCCGGCTGAGTATCTCGGCGTCGCGGAGTTGGCGGCTGCTGCCGGGGTGCCGGCGTTCACGCATTCGCGTGACATCGTGGAGTTGGCTCCGGAGACGTTGATCGACGGCGCCGAGGAAGTCGTCCGGGCGGCGGGCGCGACCGGCGCGCACATGCACTACTGCCGCATCAACTCGACGTCGGGGCGGCACATCGATCGAGTGCTCGCGCTGGTCGGTCGGTGCCAGGCCCAAGGCGCCCGTGTCACGACGCCACGTACGCCTCCACGCGCCCGTCGTCTGGCATCGCCCACGTGATCGTCGGTGGCACCTTCGTGTTGCGCGACGGCAAACTCGTACCAGACGCTCTACCAGGCAGACCCGTGCGCGCCTCACCCAGGTGACCGGCGCCGACCACGTGCCTGCCAGCAGGATGATTCACAGCTCGTGGTCACTGAGGTCGGACAGATCGAACTGCTCCGCCGTGCACGGGACCTTCGACTCTGACGGGGACAAGAGGACGGCGCGACGTTGTCGGGGTCACGTAGATCGCAGATGGGAGGTCGTATGGACGCGGCATTCATGGCGACGTGGAGGGTTCCGTTCCCTGGCCGAGAGCAGAAGGCGTTGGAGTTCGCCGCGCAGTCGGTGGAGTTCTGGGGCAAACAAGCGGCCGACGGCAGGTGCACGGAGCCCGAGTGGTTCTTCTTCCCCGACGGCGTTGGCCACCTGATGGTCAAGGGAGACCGTGTCGTTCTGGAGGACGTGATGAACAGCGACGAGCTCAGGCGGCTGCTCGCGCGAGGGGCTCTGCTGCTCCAGGATTGGCAGTACGCGTTGGGCGACACGGGCAGCGGCGCGGAGCGGTTCATGGCCGACTACGCCGCCGAACTGGCCGGCATCTGAGGTGGTCGCGGTCACCACTGCCGAGACCTCCTTCTTCCACCTCGCAGACGTCGCCATCACCGACCAGGCGTGCCAGGGCACGGCGTGCTTCGTCGCCCGCCACCGCAACCCGGCTGGCTGGGCCCGGGCCGCGGCCAGCGAGCCGCGCGTGTACTGCCTGGGCACGTGCTACCTCGCTCCGGCGACCGCGACCGTCGAGCGGCGGCCCCACGTCGAGGTCGACGCGCCCGAGGCCGTGGTGCTCGGACGCGTTGCCGCCGGCAGACCCCCGACCCTGGACGAGTACCGTGCCGACGGCGGCTACACCGGGTTGATGCGTGTGCTGGGTATGGCCCCCGGCGCGGTGGTCGCCGAGGTCGAGGCGTCCGGCATGCGGGGACGCGGCGGGGCCGCCTTCCCCACCGGACGCAAGTGGAGAGCCGCCGCCGCCCACCCCGCCGAGGAGAGGTTCGTGGTAGCCAATGCCGACGAGGGTGATCCGGGCGCGTTCATCGATCGGATCCTGCTGGAGGACGACCCGCACGCAGTGCTGGAGGGATTGGCGATCGCCGCCGTCGCGGTCGGCGCGCGGCGAGGCTACGTGTACATCCGCAAGGAGTATCCGCGAGCCCGCGTCCGGCTCGACGCGGCAGTCGCCGAGGCCCGCGCCGCCGGCGTCCTCGGGGGCGCCGTTCTGGGTGCCGGACCACCGTTCGACGTGACCGTCGTTGAGGGTGAAGGCAGCTACGTGTGCGGCGAGGAGACGGCGCTCCTCAACGCCCTCGAGGGCCGCCGGCCCGAGGTGCGGGCCCGCCCGCCCTACCCAGCCGAGCACGGGTTGTTCGGTCGGCCGACGGTGGTGAACAACGTCGAGACGTTGGCCGCGATCCCGTGGATCGTGCGTCATGGCGCGGCCGCCTACGCCGCCATGGGCACCGCCACGAGCGCGGGGACGAAGGTGGTGTCCCTCAACTCGCTGTTCCGCCGGCCCGGGCTCTACGAGGTGGAGCTCGGCCTGCCCGTGCGGGACGTGGTCGAACGCATCGGCGGCGGCCTGGCCGAGGATGGGCTGGCCGGCGTGCTCATCGGCGGGCCGCTGGCCGGCGTTCTTCCACCGAGCCTGCTCGACACCGCGCTCGCCTTCGAGGAGCTGCGGGCGGTGGGCTGCGAGGTCGGCCACGGTGGGGTGGTGGCCTTCGACGAGCGCACGTCGATCCCCGAGCTCGTCCATCATGTGTTCCGCTTCGGTGCCTACGAGTCCTGCGGCAAGTGCACCCCGTGCCGAGTGGGCGCTGGCCGCATCGAGAACGTGCTCAGCACCGCGCTCGGCGGGCGCCCGGAGTCGACCGCCGCCGACGAGTGGCGCGCCATCGTGGAGGCCCTCGCCGCCACGAGCTTGTGTGGGCACGGCACCGGCCTGGCCGCCTTCGCTCGCAGCGTCATGGCTTACTACGCCGAGGAGCTGGACCGATGCCTCGGCTGAGCATCGACGGGCGCGTCGTCGAGATCGCCGATGGCGGCAGCCTCCTCGATGCCGCTCGCGAGGCGGGTGTCGACATCCCCACCGCGTGCGCTGACTCACGCCTTCGGTCGTCGGGCGCGTGCCGGTTCTGCGTGGTCAGCGTCGCCGGCCAGGCGCGCCCGGTGGCCGCCTGCACCACGACGGCGGGCGACGGCATGGACGTTGCCACGGCCACGCCTGAGCTCGTCGACCTGCGACGAACCTTGTTGGAGCTGCTCGCCCGCGACTACCCGGCCGACGCGGTGAGCGCCTGGCCGGACGAGCCGTTCCACCGGCTGCTCGCCGACCAGCGCGTCCCCGCGGGGAAGGTCGCACCGGATCCCGCGCTGGTCGACGACTCGCACCCGCTGATTCGCGTCGACCTCAACCGCTGCATCGAGTGCTGGCGCTGTGTCCGGATCTGCGAGGAAGTGCAGGGCCAGTTCGCCTGGCGCATCGGCCATCGGGGCGCGCAGGCGCGCATCGTCCCCGACTCCGGTGGTGCCTTCGCCGACAGCTCCTGCGTATCCTGCGGCGCCTGCGTCGACACCTGCCCGAGCGGCGCGCTCGAGGACAAGGACCTCCTCGGAGTCGAGGCTCCCGACCGTTGGACCCGCACCACGTGCCCCTACTGTGGTGTGGGATGCGAGCTGCAGGTCGGGACCCGCGAGGACCGCATCGTCAGCGTCATGGCGGCGCTCGACGCACCGGTCAACCGCGGCCACTCGTGCGTGAAGGGTCGCTACGCCCACGGTTTCGTCCACGCCGCTGACCGTCAGACCGGACCGATGGTCCGCGACGGCGGCGCTTGGCTGGAGGTGTCGTGGGACGCCGCCATCGCCGCCGCCGCCCGCGGTCTCCGGGCAGCGGTCGACACCGGCGGGCCCGGCGCGGTGGGCCTGCTCGGCTCGGCACGGGCCACCAACGAGGACAACTACCTCATCCAAAAGCTGGCCCGCGCCGTGCTCGGGACCAACAACGTGGACTGCTGTGCACGAGTCTGCCACGCCCCCAGCGCCGCCGGCCTGAAGGCGATGTTCGGTACCGGGGCTGCCACCAGCTCCTTCGCCGACATCGAGATCGCCCGCACGATCCTCGTGTGCGGCTCCAACACGACCGAGAACCACCCCATCGTCGGGGCCCGCATCAAGCAGGCCGCCTTGCGCGGCGCCCATCTCATCGTGATCGACCCTCGCCGCATCGAGCTGGCGGACTACGCGGAGCTGCACCTGCGGCCTCGGCCCGGCACCACGGTCGCGCTCCTCACGGCGATGGCTGCGGTGATCGTGGCCGAAGGGCTGGTGGACGAGGCGTTCCTGGCGGAGCGAGTGGAGGGATTCGACGCCTACGTCGAGCACCTTGCGGCGTGGCCCCCCGAGCGAGCCGAGGCCGTGTGCGGCGTGGGCGCCTGCGACCTCCGCGCCGCAGCCCGGCTGTACGCGACCGCCACACCGGCGATCTCGTTCCACGGGCTCGGCGTCACCGAGCACACCCAGGGCACCGAGGGCGTCATGGCCCTCGCCAACCTGGCACTGCTCACCGGCAACGTCGGACGGCCCGGCGCGGGAGTCAACCCCTTGCGCGGCCAGAACAACGTGCAAGGCGCCGCCCACATGGGCTGCGAGCCGGCCCACCTGCCGGGCTACGTGCCGCTCACCGAGGCGAGGGAGCGGGTCGGCGCGGTGTGGGGGGTCGAGCTCCCCGTCGCACCGGGGCTGGACGTCATGGAACTGCTGCAGGCCGCCGACGATGGCGCCCTCCGGGCGCTGTTCGTCGCCGGCTGGGACGTGCTGCTGACCCAGCCCAACACCACCGTCACCCGCCGCGCCTTGAGCCGCCTCGACACGCTCGTGGTCGTCGACCTGTTCCTCAACGAGACCGCCCGCGAGCTGGGGACCGTGTTCCTGCCCGCTGCTTCGGCGTTCGAGAAGGACGGCACCTTCATGAACTCCGAGCGCCGCGTCCAGCGCGTGCGGGCGACCATCCCGCCCCCGGGCGGGGCCAAGCCCGACTGGCGGATCGTCTGCGACCTCGGCGCCGCGCTCGGGCGCGCCGACCTGTTCGCCTACAGCCATCCGGCCGACATCTGGGCCGAGGTGCGGCAGGTGTGGGGGCCGGGCGCCGGGATGGCATGGGAACGGCTCGACGCACCCGGCGGTCTGCAGTGGCCGTGCCCCGACGAGGATCACCCCGGCACGACCGTCCTCCACACCGAGACCTTCAGCGGCGCCCACGGCAGGGCCACGCTGCGGCCGCTCGACCATCGGCCCACACCCGAGCAACCAGACGCCCAGTTCCCGTTCGTGCTCATCACCGGTCGCGGCCTCTACGCCTTCAACGCCGGCACCATGACGAGCCGCTCCGCGGTGCGCGTCCTACGCCCCACCGATCGGCTCGAGATCTGCGCTGCCGACGCCGACGAGCTCGGCGTCGGCGACGGAGATGCCGTCGAGGTCACCAGCCGCTACGGCCGGGCCACCCTGCCTGCGGAGATCACCGAGCGCGTGCCGCCAGGCACGGTGTTCGCCACCTTCACCGATCCCGCCACGGCGCTGAACCGGCTCACCAGCTCTCACTGCGACTCCTACACCCACACCCCCGAGTACAAGGTCACCGCGGTCCGCCTGACCTCAATGCCGCTTTGACCTGGCGCAGTTCGCCCGAGGCTTGCCGCGTGTGCAGGGTCGCCTGTTCAAGTGGCTCGCGTGCCGGCACGACCAGAACCGGGCTGCGCCCGTGGCGGATCAGATCCCGGGTCGTGCTCGTCAGGGCGCGGCGGTCGTCGGTGTAGTGCCGGCTCGTCGTGACGACGACCGAGTTGCCGCCACCGCTGGCGAACGCCGCCAGGCCGGCGGCGTGATCGCGGGCGCGAACGACGCCGACCTCGACGTCGAGCGCCGCCGCCTTCGACGTTTCCGCCCACGTCTCAAGACAGGTCGGGGTGTCGTCGAGGTCGTCACGGGCGTGTACGAGCAAGATCCTGCGGGCCCCAAACGTGGGGACCCAGGTGCCGATCGCGTCGGTCACCGCAGGGTCGGGCTCGGGGTCGTCGACTGCCACGACGAGCGTGCTCGGCTGCGGCCGGAAGTCGACGTCGACGTCGGGACCGATGATGAGAACGGGGTGGCGGGTGGCCGACAGGATTGAGCGGGTGATCCGACCCGACGGGGTGGTCCAGGGCGGCCCGGAGGACCCGATGACCAGCAACGCGCGAAGCCGTCGCTCGACGTGGCGAAGTATCGTCTCGGCGACGTCCGCGCCGACGAGGACGGTACAGGCGGCAGGTGGCCACCCGTTGCGGGCCGCGATGCGCTCGAGGCCCACGCGGGCGACGTCGCAGAACGTTCTCGAGGGGCTGACGGTGAGCAGCTCGAGCGAGCGGGTGGTGGCGCCCAACGTGGACGCCACGGTCACGGCGGTCCCCAGTGGACTGAGATCGGTCGCGACGAGGATCCGCTCGTACACGGCAATGTCTCGGTGGCGTGTCCGATTGTCTCGAGCAGTCAGACGTGCGGCATCTCGTGGATGTCCACCGTCGCTGCCACGTCAGGGTGGTCGCGGTGATCGCGCAAGATGTGGTCCTTGACCTCGTTGTGGTAGTCGAACCGCAGCTCGCAGTAGGGGCAGGTGTGGGGTTCGTTGGTCATGCCGTGATTGTCCGGCGAGACCGACGCTCGCCGGTAGGGCCATCGGTCCCGACTCCAGGATCGGGACGTCTTCTTCCTGTCGTTTGGGATGCCGTACATCCACCGGTGCGTCGCGGGAGCTGAGCGTGGGACCTTCGACCCTGGCGCCGATCCGGGCACCGTCGTTGAGTGGATCGTTGTGAGCGGCTTCCCTCCGATTCCGGGCGAGTCGGCTGCCGTCGAGCCGTCGGAGCAACGGGCCGAGGTCGATCGTTGCGCCCGCGGCGTCGACGTGGAGCGGGGCTGATGGTCACGTCACTGGGCGACCCAGCCGCGGCTGTCGTCAGGGCGTGCGTTCCGGTGACGGGCGCCGTCGGCGACTACGACGAACTGCTCGCCCGCGTCGGCGATCGCCGGCTGGTCTTGCTCGGCGAGGCGTCACACGGCACGCACGAGTTCTACCGGGAGCGGGCCCGCATCACGAAGCGCCTCATCGACGAGCACGGCTTCAACGCCGTCGCCGTCGAAGCCGATTGGCCCGATGCCTACCGCGTCAACCGCTACGTGATGGGGCAGTCCGCCGATGCGAACGCGGCCACTGCGCTGTCCGACTTCCGGCGCTTTCCGGGCTGGATGTGGCGCAATCGGGATGTCGTCGGCTTCGTCGAGTGGCTGCGCGCCCGCAACGACGCCCACCCCCACCAGACGAAGGCCCGGTTCTACGGGCTCGACCTCTACAGCCTGCGGGCCTCGATGGAGGCCGTCGTGGGCTACCTCGACGCGGTCGATCCCGACGCCGCCACCCTCGCCCGCGAGCGATACAGCTGCTTCGACCACGTCGATGCGGAGGGATCCCGCTACGGCAGGGGGGTCGCGCTGCGCCTCGACCTTCCCTGCGAGCACGAGGTCGTCGACGTCCTCGTCGACCTCCGGCGCCGAGCTGGCGAGCTGCTCGCCCGTGACGGCTGGGCGGCCGACGACGAGTACTTCTTCGCCGAGCAGAACGCCGCGCTCGTGCGCCACGCCGAGGAGTACTACCGGCTGATGTACCACGCCGAGGTCTCGTCGTGGAACCTTCGCGACCGCCACATGGGGTCAACCCTCGGGGCGCTCGTCGCCCACCTCGATCGCCAGTTGGGCCGATCGCGCATCGTGGTGTGGGAGCACAACTCCCACGTGGGCGACGCCAGGGCAACCACGATGGGGGCATCCGGGGAGATCAACGTGGGTCAACTGGCACGCACCCGGTGGCCGGGTGACTGCCTCCTGGTCGGTTTCACCACTCACTACGGCAATGTCACCGCCGCATCCGACTGGGGAGGCCCGGCCCAGCGCAAGCACGTCCGGCCCGCGCTCCCCGGCAGCTACGAGGCGCTGTTCCACACCAGCGGGTGCGAGCAGTTCATGCTTCTCCTCGAGGGCAAAGCCGGGGAAGCGCTTCGCGATGCGCGACTCGAACGCGCCATCGGCGTGATCTACCGTCCGCAGACCGAGCGGGCCAGCCACTGGTTCCACGCCCGGCTCGCACAGCAGTTCGAGGCCGTCGTCCACGTCGATCGGACCTCGGCGGTCGAGCCGTTGGAGCGCACCGCCTTGTGGGACGAGGGTGAGCCCCCTGAGACCTTCCCGACGGGCCTCTGATCCGAACGGGCGCTACGAGTGTTCGACTGACAGCCTGCCCAGGCATCGACGCGACGGTCAGGCTGCGACGGGTGCTCGCGGGGCGCGGCGCGATCGCGTCAGGGAGAGGCGCTCGACCGCCGCCGTCACATCGGCCGGGGTGACGATCCCGACGACACGACCTGCGTCCATGACCAGCACGCGGCGATCGGCGGCACCGGCTCGCGCCAGCACGTCCAGCAGCAACTCGTCGGGCAGGGCGACGGCCAGCTGGGCGGCGGGAATGGCGACCCGTTCGAGTGCGGTCGTCGCCCAGGCCGTCTGGGGAAGCTGGTGCAGCCGGCGCAGCGTGATCAGGCCGGTGAGCCGGCCATCAACGTCGACGACAGGGAACGAAGACACCCGGGCGGTGGGGGCCTCGTGGGCGACGAAGTCGGCAACGGTGCGACGACCGTCGACGGTGCGCACATCGGTCGTCATCACGTCGGCGATGCGGACGTCCTCGAGGGTGGCGACGAGCTCGACCTGCGTTGCCTCTCCGTGGGCGGCGGTGGTGAGGAACCAGCCGACCAGCGCCAGCCACACGCCCCCGATGCCGGCCCCGAAGGCGACCTCGACGATGCCCAGCGCGATCAGGACCTGGCCCGTGATCCGCCCCGCATGCGCGGCACGCATCCGCGCCGCGCGTTCGTCGCCGGAGCGCCGCCACAGGATCGCGGTCAACACCCTGCCTCCGTCCAGCGGTGCGCCGGGGAGCAGGTTGAACGCGGCGAGCAGCACGTTGAGCCCTCCCAGCCATCCCGTCGCGGCGGTGACCACCTCCGGGCCGCCAAGTGCAGCGCACGCCCCGGCCGCGAGCAGGCAGACGACACCGATCACGACGCTCGTCGCCGGCCCGGCCAGCGCGATTCGCAGCTCTGTCCCGGCATCGCGGGCCTGCCTGCTGAGCCTGGCCAACCCGCCGAACATCCACAAGGTGATCTCTCGGACGGGCACGCCGTGCCGATTGGCGACCTCGGCGTGACTCAGCTCGTGAGCGACGATCGACGCCAGCAGACCGATCGCCGTCAGCAGTCCCACCATCCAGTACACGCCCTGGCCGTACCCGGGTGCCAGCTCGGGCAGCACGTACTCGCCGAGAGTCCACATCACCAGCCCGACGATGACGACGACGGTCCAATTGGCGCCGATCTCGACGCCTCTGACCCGGCCGAGCTTGAACGTCGCACCCAGCACTGGTTGCTCCTCGCGCTTCCTGCTCACGATCATCGTGTCGTTCGTGGCGTGAGCCCAGGGGCGAAGGTCCCGAGTCTCCTCGTCACACGTTCCCATCGCAGCGCGGAGACGACCTGAGAGCGATAGCGGATTGCGACCGACCCGCACGCCGAGGCGGCGGATCCTCGGTCGTCGTACCGCCGTGCGGACGACCGGGGATCCACATCACCCGCCGGCTTCATTGGCGTCGGGATCTCATGAGTGTGGGGCGGTGTCGAGACCGCCACCAGGGACCTTCGTCCCGCCCACCACCCTCCCTGACGATGGGTGAGGTCCACCGGGCGAGACACGATCGCTTCTCCACCGATGGGCGGAACGGGTGAGATGCTGTGACCGTGACCGACACGTCGATCCAGTCGCCAGGTGGCGCGCTCACGGTCCATGTCGGTCGACCCGGCGGACGAGGTCCGTGGCCAGGCGTCGTCGTCGTCCATGACGCGATGGGGATGAGCCAGGACTTGCGCAACCAGGTCGACTGGCTCGCTGGCGAGGGCTATCTCGCCGTTGCGCCCCAGCTCTTCCACCATCGTGGGACGCTCTCGTGCATGGTTGCGGTCATGCGAGATGTGCAAGCGCGCAAAGGCCGGTCGTTCGACGACATCGAGGCCACCCGGCGCTGGCTCGCGGCACGCGAAGACTGCACGGGCGCCGTCGGTGTGATCGGATTCTGCATGGGCGGCGGCCTGGCCTTGCTCGTCGCCCCCGGCGGGGGATTCAGTGCAGCGAGCATCAACTACGGCACTGCGCCGAAGTCCGCCTCCTCGCCGGCATTCCTGTCCGGCGCCTGCCCGATCGTTGGCAGCTACGGGGGCAGGGATCGGACGCTGCGTGGCGCCGCGGCGCGCCTCGAAGGGGCCCTGACCGCGGTCGGCGTCGAGCACGACGTGAAGGAGTACCCGGACGCTGGGCACGGTTTCATCAACGACCACGAAGGCGCGGGCGACCCGACGCCGCCGATGTTCGCCGTCCTCGGGAAGCTGGCACCCGGCTCCGGGTACCACGAGGCTTCGGCGCATGACGCTCGTCGACGGATCGTCGCCTTCTTCGACGCCCACCTCAAGACGTAGCCGTGCTGGCATCCCCCGCGCCGGTTGTATTCCGCGATCCAGACGGCCAGCGACGATGTGGATCCGGCGTCGTCAGTCGCCAGGGCGCACGAGCTCCTGCCACAGCAGCCGGAGCTCGCCCCTCGTCGCACGGTCGGGATCGGTTCCCTCGGTGACCAGTTGGAGCCGGACGTGCGGAAGCGCGTGCGACATCGCCACCGGCTTCTCCGCCTCGATGGCGTCCGCGATCGCCCGCAACAGAGCCACGATCATCTCCGGCGGGTGCGGCTCGACGACGATCCGCCCCCCGGCGGAGTCCGGACGTGCCTCCCACGACTCGACCAGGTCGGCGACCGCCTCAGGACTCTCGCAGAACCGCTGCTCGATCAGGTGATCGCCCCGATAGGTCCTGACGAGGACCTCAGGTACCCATTGCTCGGCGGACGTCGTTGGCTCCATCACAGCTCCATGCAACCGAGATGGCGCGCGGCGGAACAGGACCGAAGGTCCCGTCTCGACGTCATCGCGCGGCTGAGCGGGACCTTCGTCCCTTGCGGGCGGCGGCGCCGTCGATCACGCTTCTCGTGATGCCCGCGCTCACCGACATGCATCCGTCGCGTCGCGAGGAGACGACGATGGGGTTGACGCTGGTCCTGCCCGACGTGTACGGGTGCCTCAGGGTCTCGGTCGCCGGGGACATGACCGCGTGGGCGCCGATCGACATGCCCTTCGACGGGCTGCGATTCGCCATCCAGCTCGTCGTCCCGCGACACCGCCGCTGGCGGTACGTGTTCTGGCTCGACGAGTCGTCGTGGATCAATGATCCCGACGCCGACGACTACGAGTCGCGGGGCGAGGCGGGGGCGGTGTCGGTCCGCTACTCGTGACGCCGACGCGGACCTTCGGCACCGGCTGCATGAGCTTCGAGCCTGCGGCGCGAACTGGTCATCGTCAGTTCACCGAGGTCCCGATGACAGAGCATGATCTCCGTTGATGTGGGCGGCGTCCGCCGGTGGCCTTGATGCCTGGTGAGCCGTGGGAGATCGGTGAGCGGGCCGCGTTCCGGGCCAGGTTCGGTGAAGACGTAGATGCCTACGATTGCACCCGCCCGGTCGCGCCGGCGATCGTCTTCGACGATCTGGTTTCGTTGGCAGGGTTGTCGCCGGGCGCGGCAGTGGTCGAGATCGGGCCGGGTACGGGTCAGGCGACGCGGCCGCTGGCGCTGCGGGGGCTGCAGGTGCTGGCGTTGGAAGTCGACGGGCGCCTCGCCGCCCGAGCCGCCAGCAACCTCGCCGATCTCGACGGCGTGTCGGTGCGCACGACGTCGTTCGAGGAGTGGGAACCACGCAGCGCCCGGTTGGCGATGGTGTTCGCCTGCACTCGTGGCACTGGGTCGAGCCCGATGTCGGGTTCGCCAAAGCCGCCGCTGTGCTCGACGACCACGGCGTGTTCGCCGTGCTGTCGACGCCGGTCGTCGTGCCTCAGGGGGCGGACCGGTTCTGGTGGGACGTCCAGGATGATTGGGAGGCCGTCAGTTCTGGGCGGCTCGATCCGGCAACGAAGCACCCGGACATGATCGGTGACCAGGCGGCTGCGATACAGGCGTCGGGATGGTTCGACCATCCGACCACCAGGCGGTACCGCTTCGACGTGGTGATGAACGCCAGCGAGTACGTGGCCAACCTGTCCACACAGTCTGGCGTCAGGCAGCTCCCCGCGTCGGCTCAGGTGTCGCTGCTGGAGCGCGTCCGGCAGCGAGTCGAGGCCCACGGCGGCATCCTCACGGTTCATCATCTCGCCGTCCTGACCGTCGCGCGGCGACGAAGCTCTCCATCACCGCCGCGGACGTGAACGGTCATCGACTCAGGGCAGCCTGCGCGGGCGGGAGGAGGGTGTTCAGTGGCGCGACGGCGACCGCACGACGACAATCGGGCAGGCGCTACGCCCGCTCACCGTCTGCGACACGGATCCGAAGAGGACGGCCCGCACAGGGCTGCGACCGCGGGTGCCGAGCACCATCAGATCGGCGTGCCGCGACTGGGCGATGAGCTCGGTGGTGGTGCTGCCCTCGACGAGGAGGTCCTTCACCTGGCCGCGCCGACGGTCGCGAGCGAGCCGGGTGGCCACCTCGAGCTCCAGCGAGGCGTCCACTCGTGTCATGTCACGGGCGGTGGGTGAGCCGAGCTCGGTGGCGTACGGGTAGTCCCAGACATGGACGACGAGCAGGTCTGCGTCACGGTCGTTGGCTTCGTCGCATGCCCACGCCACGGCGGCGAGCGCAGCGGGTGAGCCGTCGACGCCGACGACGAGGCGATCGGTCGGTGGCGGTTGCTCAGCATTGGGGACGAGGACGACGGGGCACGGCGCGTGGCGAACGACGGCGTGGGCGACGGACCCGACTCGCCAGGAGTCGAACGAGCCGTGTCCGGACGTGCCGAGGACGAGCACATCGCTGTCGGCCGCCTCCTCGACGAGTCGGTGGGGCGGCGACCCAAACGTCGCCGTGCGCTCGAAGCAGACATCCGGGTGGGCAGCGCGGAGCGGTTCAACGGCGGCGTCGAGCTCGCGTTCGGCGTCTCCTGCCATGATCGACAGGTCGGCTGACGCGATGCCGACCCATGGCTCCGCTACTGGCGGCGGGCCGTAGCAAGCGATGACCCGGACGGTGGCGGCACGCCCGTCAGCGGCACCCGCGGCCCACGTGAGTGCGCGGCGGGCGCACAGCGATGCGTCATAGCCGACCGTGATCGTTGCGCCGTGCCGCATCTGCTGACCCCCTCGTCTTCCACCTCACACGGTCGGGCCGCCGATGGACCTGCCGCCAGGGCCGGAGGTCCCGACCAAAGTCGATGCTGCGAGGTGACCTTCGGCCCTGTGCGGCGGTGCAGCGCGTCGACCACGATGGGACGAGAAGGAGGGTGCAGTGAAGACGATCGACGCCACCCGCCGGTCCGCCGTCGGGATCGAACCCGACCGGACGATCACGGATGCCGCCAAGCTCATGGAGCAGGCCGGCATCGGCGCACTCGTCGTGCTCGACGGCACGACGGTGGTCGGCCTGGTCACGGACCGCGACCTCGTACGGCGGGCGATGGCCCGCGGCCTGCCGCCCGACGCGCGCGTCGACGCGGTGATGACGACGCCGGTGGTCACCATCGATGCCGACGCCGACATCCGTGAGGCGTTCAGCATGTTCGGCACGCATGCCATCCGGCGGCTGCCGCTGGTGCACGAGGGCCAGTTCGTCGGGATGTTCACGATCGACGACGCGCTGGTCACCATCGTCCGTGACATCGGGGACCTCGCGCGGCCGATCACGGCCGAGCTGCTGTTCGCCCACCACGACTCGTCCCCGCCCGCCGTCGCGGCATCGTGACGTTGCCGTTCCCGTGATCTGTTCACGGGTGCGGCGGTTTCGCGCGGCGTGGCTGAGTAGTTGATGGGATCCGCCCGGGTCGCCGTCGCCAGCGGGGTGCTCGTCCGATGTGGCCCTCGGCGTTGCACCGGGTCAACCACGCGGCGGATCCGATCGGGTCATCCGCCGTGGGTCGGCGGCACGATGGCTGCGGCGAGCTCGTCGTGGGTGAGGGCGGGCAGCCCTGGTGGCCGCACGAGCACGACGGGGCACGGCGCGGCGTGAACGATGGCGGTGCCCACGCTGCCCAGAGCGAGGCGGCCCCACCCGGTGCGGCCGTGGGTGCTGCACACGACCAGGCCGGCGCCGATGCTGGCGGCGAAGTCGGCGACCGCCTGCCCGCTGTGGGGCTCGTGGAGCACGTCGAACTCCACTTCGGCGCCGGTCAGCTCGGCAACGTGCTGGGCAATCAAGCGCGGGTAGTTGCTGTCGAGCACGCCGCTGACGGGCGTGGTGTGCGGGTCGACGTTGGTCACCACCCATGGTCGGGCGCTCAGCGCCTTCGCCATCGCTGCGCCGAGCGGCACGGCGACCTCGGAGAACGATGATCCGTCGACGGCGATCACCAGCTCGTGGCGCTCCGCGAGCCTCCCGCTGGTGGCGTGGCGGCCAACGGCGACCACCGGCCCGTGGGTCAAGCGCAGCACGTCCGTCGTGACACTGCCGAGCACGGCGGCGCTGCGTCCGCGGCCGACCGTGTCCATCACGAGGAGCGTGCCCGCGACCTCGGCGGCGTGGGACGCGATGGTGGCCGCCGGCGTCGGCGCTTCGACCCGCGCGGTCACGGTCGGTAATGACCCGTGCAGGTCGTAGTCGGCCAGACGCGCGTCGAGCTGTCGCCGCACCTCGTGGACGTCCCACGGGTACGTCGTGACGCGAAGCAGCTCGAGCGGAGCACCGAAGGCAGCCGCCAGGTCGTCGGCGACAGGCAAAGCCCGCCACGCGTGGTCAGAGCCGTCGAGGGTGAGCAGCACCCGTTGGAACATCATGTCTCCTCCTGCGTGTGGCGGTGTGTGGCATGGGTTGCAGAGCGGCGCGCCGACGACGTCGCGCATCGACCGCACCGTGAGGATCTGGTCGCCGATCTCACGACGGCGCGGGTGATGTCGTGCCGTGTCCCCCGGCTCGCACGCTCCAATCAATGGTCCCGGCGCGCGCTGCGGCCAGGGTCCAAGGTCCCGTCCTCGCTCAGACGTGGCTGGCATTCCGCCGTTCGGTGGGACCTTCGGCCCTGGCTCGCTGGACCGCGCGTCGATTCAGTGCGAACGGGGGAACAAGGAGGCTCAGTGTTCAGAGACAGGATCGATGCCGGTCAACAGCTGGCCAGGCGGCTCCAGCACGTGCCGGCGGACGCCATCGTGGTGGGGCTGCCGCGTGGCGGCGTGCCCGTCGCCGCCGAGGTCGCCCGCGCCCTCGGTCTGGAGCTCGACGTGATCGTCGTGCGCAAGCTGGGCGTTCCGTGGCTGCCGGAGGTGGCCTTCGGGGCGATCGGAGAGGGAGGCGTATGCGTCATCGACCGCGAGGTCGTCGAGATGGCCGGGCTGTCCGAGGTCGCCGTCGCCGAGGTGCTGCGTGCCGAGGAGGCGGAGCTACGCCGCCGCGCCGAGCGCTTCCGTCGCGGCGGGCGGCGGCTGTCGCTGGCGGGGCGTGAGGTGGTGGTCGTCGACGATGGCATCGCCACCGGCTCCACTGCCCGGGCGGCGTGCCAGGTGGCCCACGCCTCCGGGGCCCGCCGCATCGTGCTCGCTGCGCCGGTGGCACCACCGGACTGGACGGACCGCCTTGGCGGGGTCGCCGACGAGCTCGTCTGCGTCGAGACACCTGCGGACTACTTCGCCGTCGGCCAGTGCTACCGGGACTTCCGGCCCACCACCGACGAAGAGGTCGTGGCCTGCCTGCGCGATCTGTCCGGCGCCGCCGCCGCCGATCCGCCACCTCGCGACCGGGAGGTCACCATCGCCCTCGGCGACACGTCGCTGCACGGCCAGCTGACGGTGCCGGACGACGCCGTCGGAGCGGTGATCTTCGCCCACGGCAGTGGCAGTAGCCGATTCAGCTCGCGCAACCGCTTCGTGGCGACCAGGTTGAACCAGGCCGGCTTCGCCACGCTGCTCTTCGATCTGTTGACGGTGGACGAGGAACGCAAGCGCACGAACGTGTTCGACGTCGCGCTGCTCGCCGAGCGACTGCGGGGAGCGACGGAGTGGGCTCGTACCCAACCCGAGCTCGAGGGGCTCCCGGTCGGCTACTTCGGTGCCAGCACGGGCGCGGCAGCGGCGCTCGGCGTCGCCGCCAGCCACCCTGGCACGGTGTCAGCGGTGTTCAGCCGAGGCGGCCGCCCCGATCTCGCCGGTACGTCGTTGCGCAGCGTCAGGGTCCCGGTGTTGCTGGTCGTGGGGAGTCGTGATCCGACGGTCTTGGAGCTCAACCGGCTGGCGATGCGCGACATGGGAGATGTCGCCGAGCTGGCCGTGGTGCCCGGCGCCAGCCACCTCTTCGACGAGCCGGGAACGCTCGAGTTCGTGGCCGAGCTCGCCGCCAGCTGGTTCGGCGTCCATCTCCTCCACGAGGTCGACGACGAGCCACCCCAGCGGATCTACGGCACCGCGTCCGTCGAGGGCGACCGCGTGCCGGCGCTCGTACCGACCTCTGCAGGCGACCCTCCCGACGTGCTCGACGGCCAGGGTCGGCGATGAGGCCCGCCCGCGTACCGGCGGAGGCTCCGATGGCTGGGTGGTCGATGCCGTCGGGCTGGCAGCATCGGGTCGCGCCCGTCGCGCGACGTACCTCACCGCCACGGCGGTCGATGTGATTGGCGGCTCCCGCCTTGGTTGACGCGACGGGGCACGGTCACCGTCGAGGTGACCGCGCCCCGTCTCGGGATCTACGACTTGGTGACGGTGACCTTCTTGGGCCCCGCCTCGGTGGGCACCTTGTACGGGAAGCGCACCTCGAGGATGCCGTCCTTGTAGGTGGCCGTCACATCGTCGGGTTCCATCTCCTTGGGGACGCTGAGCGTCCGTGAGAACGAGCCGTACCGGAACTCCGACCGGACACGCCCACGCTCCTCTTGCTTGGTCTCGGAGCGCCGTTCGGCGTGAATGTTGAGCACGCCGTCGGCGACGGTGATCTCGACGTCCTTCTCCGGATCGATGCCGGGGATCTCGGCCCGGATCACCATCGCATCGTCGGCGACCTGCTGCTCGATCCGCAGCAGCTCGCTCTCGCGGAACGTCGGCCACAGCCCTTCGAACCATCGGCTCATCGGAGCCGTGTCGAGCCAGTCCCAGATGCGCAGCGGTCGTTCGGCGCGTGTCGGCTCGACTTCATTCTCCATGCAGCCTCCTTTCGTCGTCGCGGTGAGGAGTCGTCCTCCTCACCCGCAACGTACCGTCGGCGCGCCATCCGTCTGTAGGGCCAGAGGTCCCGGACTCGACCGGCGACCTTGTCGCCGGCGGGACCTTCGGCTCTGGGCACCGAGGTGTGGGCGCGGGACCATGGACGGAGACACGTGAGGAGGGCTGATGGATCCGATCGTGGAGGCGCGTGGCGTCACCAAGTCCTACGGTGGTGCTGTCCCGGTGCCGGCCCTGAACGGCGTCGACCTCGTGGTCGACCGCGGCGACATGGTGGCGGTGATGGGCCCGTCGGGGTGCGGCAAGACGACGATGCTGAACTGCCTGTCGGGCCTGGACGAGTTCGACGCCGGCGAGGTGCGCATCGAGGGGGTGTCGTTGGCGGCGATGTCCGATCGCCAGCGCACCGACCACCGGGCCCGGCGGATGGGGTTCGTCTTCCAGTTCTACAACCTGATCCCGGTGCTCACGTCGGTGGAGAACGTCGAGCTGCCGCTGCTGGTGGCCGGCGTCGGATCGAGAGATGCCCGCCGCCGCGCCATCGACGCGCTCGATATGGTCGGCCTCGCGACGCGGGCAGATCATCAGCCCGAGGCGTTGTCAGGTGGTGAACGCCAGCGGGTCACGATCGCTCGGGCGCTGGTGAACGAGCCGGCGCTGGTCTGGGCGGACGAGCCGACGGGGGATCTGGACAGTGAGAAGGCGACGGAGGTCGTCGAGCTGATGCGGGCCCTCAACGTGGACCGCGACCTGACGTTCGTGATCGTCACCCACGACATCGCCGTCGGCCGGGCGTGTGACCGGATCGTGCGGATGCTCGATGGACGGGTGGTGGACGAGGAGTTCCTGGAGGTGACCGGTGTACGCGCGGACGACGCAGCTTGAGATCGACACGGTCCGTGTCCCGGTTGACACGGCACTGGAGATGTTCCGCGCCGAGGTGCTGCCGCGGCTGCGTGAGCAGCCCGGGTTCTGCGGCGTGCAGGTGCTGAGCACTCCCGAGGGGCGGGCGCTGATCGTCAGCTTCTGGGATCACGACGGCGCGAGTGCCGGCATCGAGTCACAGTGGTACGCCGACGTGCTCGGCCGCTATGCCACGCTGTTCCGCTCGCCGCCCGGGCGGGGGTGGTACGAGGTGCTGCTGGCCACGCCGATCGTCGAGCGCTCCGCCGCGTCGTCATGAAGCGGGTGTTCGGCCTCCCGGTCGGTCCGCTGTCGTTCTGGCTCGTCGTGGTGATGGCGGTGAGCCTCGGAGCCGTGACGATCCTCGCCGTCCGCAACCTCGTGTTCGTCAAGATCGGCCTGCGCAACGTCCCCCGGCGCCGTGCCCGCAGCGCCCTCATCGTCGTCGGGCTGATGCTCGGAACGACGATCATCGCCTCGGCGCTGCTGACCGGAGACACGATGGCAGCCGCCGTGCGCTCTTCGGTCGTGCGCCAACTCGGCGTCACCGACGAGCTGGTCACAGCGGGCACCGATGCCCAGACCGCGGTCGACATCGGCCTGCAGGCGGCGCGGCCGTACTTCGACGCCCGAAGCGCGGTCGCCGCGGTCGACCAGCCGAGCGCCTCGCTGCCGGTCGACGGGGTGCTGGCGGCGATCGTCGAGCCCGTGGCGGCGCAGCACACCGCGGCCGGCCGCACGGCGCCCGATGTCACCCTGTTCGCCCCTGATCCCGGTCGCGCCGGGCTCTTCGGGTTCGCCGACGTGACGTCGCTCACCGGTGACCGGGTGTTGCTCAACGACAAGGCCGCGGTCGAGCTCGAGGCGAAGGCGGGTGACACCATCGGTCTGTTCGTCGGTGGCCGCCGCGTCGAGGCGGAGGTCGCCGCCGTCGGGCGCTACGACGGCGCCGGCACCGACGGCTCAGCCGTGATCGTCCCGCTGGCGGCGGCTCAACAGGTGCTCGCACGGGCCGGCCAGGTGAACAGCGTGCTGGTGTCCAACAGTGGCGGACCGACCGCCGGTGCGGCGGCGACGGCCAGCGTCGAGCCGGCGCTCGACGAGGCGCTGGCGGCGTTGGGGCTCGAGGCGCAGCCCGTCAAGCGCGATGGGCTCGACGCCGCCGACACCTCGGGGAACGCCTTCGTTCAGCTGTTCACGACGTTCGGCAGCTTCTCGATGGCCGCCGGGATCCTGCTGATCTTCCTGATCTTCGTGATGCTGGCGGCGGAGCGCCGGCCGGAGATGGGGATGGCGCGCGCCGTCGGCACGCAGCGCCGTCACCTCGTCCAGATGTTCCTGTACGAGGGGGTGGTGTACGACCTGGTCGCCGCCGCGGTGGGGGCCGTGCTCGGGATCGGGGTGTCGTTCGTGATGGTGCGAGCGGTCGCCCGGACGTTCGAAGGAGACACCGAGTTGCACCTGTCGTACTCGCTGTCGCTGCGCAGTCTGCTGATCGCCTACAGCATCGGCGTGTTGCTGACCCTCGCCGTCGTCACCGTCTCGGCGTGGCGGGTCTCGCGGCTCAACATCGTCAGCGCCGTCCGTGACCTCCCCGAGTCGCGGTTGGCCGGAATCCATCGCCGACGCCTCGTCGTGAGCTTCGTCGTCGTCGCCGGCGGCGTGCTGCTGGCGGTCTCCGGTGCCTCGGCGAGCGCCTACCTGCCGTGGATGCTCGGCCTGTCCATCGCCGTGCTCGGCGCGGTGCCGTTGGCACGACGCGCCGGGGTGCCGGACCGCCTCGCCCACACCGCCGCCGGCGGGCTCTTGGTGGTGGCGTGGCTGCTGCCGTTCAGCGTCTTCGACCGGCTGTTCGGTGACATGAGCATGGACTTCACGGTGTGGGTCGTCGGTGGTCTCATCGTCGTGATCGCGGCGACGTGGCTGATCATCTACAACGCCGACCTGTTGCTTGGCGCGGCCGGACGTCTGGCCTCACCATTCGCCGCTGCACGGCCGGTGGCCAGGATGGCCGTCGCCTACCCGCTGCGGGACCGCTTCCGCACCGGCGTCGTGATGGCGATGTTCATGCTCGTCGTGTTCACGCTTGTCACCGGATCGACGATCCCCCGGGCCTTCACCCAGTCGTTCGACGATGTGCACCGCTTCGGGGGCGGGTTCGACATCCAGGTCACCACGGCGTCGGCCGCGGCAGTCGACGACCTCCGCTCCGTCCTGCCCGCCGATGTCGCCGCCGACGTCTCGGCCGCGGGCGCACAGTCGTTCGTGCCGCTCGCCGCCCGGCAGGTCGACGGCACGAGCACGCCCGAGGCGTACCCCGTGCGGGGTGTCGACGACGGGTTCCTGCAGCGCACCACCTACGACCTCGCCGCGATGGCGGACGGGTACACGACCAAGCAGCAGGTGTGGGCGGCGCTCGCCACCCATCCCGGCCTCGCCGTCGTCGATCCGTTCGTCGTGCCGCGCCGCAACCACTGGGGCTTCGCCGTGCTGCCGGCGTTCCAGCTCCACGGCTTCTATGTCGAGGACGGGCGGTTCCGGCCGGTGCCGGTGGAGGCCGTTGACCCGCTCACCGGGACGACGCTCCATCTGACGGTGATCGGCGTGCTGGCCGACAGACGCGCCATACTCGATGAGCGGGATCACCGTCAACCAGCAGACGCTGGCGCCGTTCGGCGATCGGGCCCTCCCAACGGTCCACCACCTCGCCGTGGGCACGGGCACCGATCCCGAAGTCGTCGCCCGGCACATCGAGGCGGTCCTGCTCGACCGCGGCGCGGAGGCCAAGACGTACCGGGAGATCCTCCACGACGCGGTGGCCTCGAGCACGCTGTTCTTGCGGCTGATCCAGGGCTTCATGGCGCTCGGCTTGATCGTCGGTGTCGCCGCCCTCGGCGTCATCACCGCCCGCGCCGCCGTCGAACGCCGCCAGCAGATCGGCGTCCTGCGGGCGATCGGCTTCCGCCGCGAGGTGATCCGACGTTGCCTGCTGACCGAGACCTCGATCATCACCCTCACCGCCATCGTCGCCGGCACCGCGCTCGGGCTCGCCCTGTCCTACAACGTGATCGCCGATGCCGCCACCCAACCCGGCTACGAGAACATCAAGTTCACCGTCCCGTGGCTCCAGCTGGCCCTGATCTTCGTGGCGGTCATCGCCGCCTCGGTCGTCACCACGCTCGCCGCATCGCACCGAGCGACACGCATCTACCCAGCCGCCGCGCTCCGCTACCAGTAGGCCACGTCCGAGGTCGTCGAGGCCTCGGTCAAGGAGCGCGCAGCCTCGACGCACCGCCCGGCGTCCAGACTCGCGTGGGTCCGTGCCTCGTGCGCCGCTCGGGCAATGACGAGCGCCTCGCCGAGCTGGCCAGCCGCAACGCGCTCGCCGTCTGACGTGGCGGTGGGCCGAGTCGGCGTCCGGTCGGGTACAGGGGTGTGATCCCGCGAGGGCCCCGATCGCAGCGTGACCTTCGGCCCTCCCCCTCGGCGCCGGTTTGCGCTTTGCTGATGCATGCGGGCCAAGTTCTGGTAATACGGCCGCGATCGGGAACTACCTCCCCATCCAGCGCCGCGTACGTCCGCAGGAGAAGGAAGACACCATCACGATGCCGGTGCACCACCCTCGGCGACATCCAGTCGGCCACTTCCGCGCCGTCGCCGTCGACTTCGATGGGACCCTGGCCGACAGCGGCCGGGTCAGCGCCGACACGCTCGCCGCGCTGCGAGACGTCCAGGCCCGCGGTGTCCGGGTGCTGCTGGTCACGGGCCGCATCCTCGACGAGCTGCACGGCGTGTTCCCCGAGGTCGATGACCACGTCGACGCGGTGGTGGCGGAGAACGGGGCCGTGATCTCGACCGCTCGGGGCATCCGGCGGCTGGCCGAGCCCGTCGATCCGGCGATCGGCGACGCCCTCAACGGGAAAGGGGTGGAGTGGCGAGCCGGGCAGGTCCTCCTCGCCTGCTCGGGCGCCGACGAGGCACTCGTCCTTGACGTCGTTCGTGCCGTCGGCTCGGACGCGCAGCTGGTCCGCAACCGGGGCGAGCTGATGGTCCTGCCTCCTGGGCGACTGGGTTGGTCGAAGCGTTGGGTGATCTCGGGCTCTCCCACCACAACGCCATGGCGGTCGGTGACGCCGAGAACGACCTCAGCCTCCTGCAGACGTGCGAGCTCGGCGTGGCGGTCGCCAACGCGGTCGACTCGTTGCGGGCTCATGCCGATGTGACGCTCTCCGGCGCGGACGGTGTCGGGGTCACCGAGCTGCTGCGCGGCGACCTGCTCGCCGGACGCGGGCACGTCTTTCCCCGCCGATGGCACCTGACCCTGGGCGCCGATGACGATGGTCGGCCGGTCACTCTGCCCGGATCACAGATCAACGTCGTCGTGGCCGGCGGCACCGGTCACGGCAAGTCCTATCTGGCGGGGTTGATGGCCGAGCAGCTCGTCGAGCTCGGCTACTCCCTGTTCGTCTTCGACCCGGAAGGCGACCACGTCGGGCTAGGCGAGCTTCGTGGCGTGATGGTCGTCGACGCCCACCGCGCCATCGTCGCCGGCGACGTGGTCCGGCTGCTGCGTCACCGGTACGCCACCGTGGTGCTGGACCTGTCCGGCCTCGACGTGGAGGGCCAGGCTCGCTACCTCGAGAGCCTTCCCGCGGAGATCGAAGCGCAACGTGCGCTCTCCGGGCTGCCGCACTGGGTCGTCCTCGATGAAGCACATCGGTCCGTCGGCAGGAACGGTGCCGGGATCGGCGCGTTCGACCCGGGAGCGAAGGGCTACCTCCTTATCACGTGGCGTCCCGAGCAGCTGTCGGCCGACGCCATCGCCGCGGTGGACGCCGTCGTCGCGCTCGGCTCACCGCAACCGCCCGCCAGTCTCGTCGATGTCACCGCGGCCGTGGCCGGCGTCGCTCGCGCCGAGGTCGCCCGTGTTCTCACCGGTCCCACCGGGCGGGCCGTGCTGGCATGGCGCCACCAGCCCGGCCGTGTGGTCGCGTTCAGGCTCGGGCAGCGGGCAACCCCACACCTTCGCCACGAGCACAAGTACGGCACCTCCGGCGTCGATACGGCCCGACGCTTCTACTTCCGCACGGTTCCGGACACGCCGACCGGGGCGGTTGCCGCCAACCTGACCGAGCTCGAAGCCGAGCTGGCACGCTGCGACCGGGGGGTCCTGCGCCATCACTGCCCCCGACACGACTTCTCCCGGTGGGCCGGCGGCGTGTTCCACGCCCATCGTCTGGCCCAAGCGATGGCGGCTGCCGAAGCGGGGCTCACCGCCACCAGCACGTCGGCCGTCGTCGAAGAGGTCCGCGTGGCCTTGATCGCAGCCCTTCAGGACCGCCGACCCGGTGCTGACTCGCCGCCCGAGCGCCCGAGATCGGCCGTTCTAGCCCAGGACCGTCCCCATCAAGAGCGGGGCCAGCAGGTAGGTCAGCAGCACGTAGGGCCACATGTAGCCGCGCTCGATGTGCCAACCGACGAGGATCTCACCCACCGGCCGGCCCGTGAGCAGACTCCCGCCCCATTCGAAGATCAACGTGAGTGCGAGCCAGAACCCTCCGACCGCGACGAGGTCCCAGGTTGAGTGGCGCGGTTCGAAGGTGACCAAGAAGCTGGTGGCCACCAGCAGGTAGACGATCCGCGTGGTCATGCCGACCTGATGGGCGCGCAAGGCACGGGCGCGTCAAGCGGCGTCGAGAAATCTCAACGCAACCCGGCGGTCGAGGATCCGGGCCCGGGACGCGGCCGACGTGTCCGCGTGGTTGGTACAGTCCGCCACGTCGGGCGATCCAGAGGAGGGATGGAGATGCTCGACAGCGCGGAGCGTGAGAGGCTGGAGGCACTCCAGTCCTTGGCGGTGATGGACACGCCTGCCGAGGCGCGCTTCGATCGCGTCGTCCGGCTCGCCCAGCGCATCTTCGAGGTCCCGATGGTCGCGATCGGATTCATTGACCACGACCGCCAGTGGTTGAAGTCACGCGTCGGCCTTGAAGCTCGGGAGTTCGATCGCGCCGACGCACTGTGCGACCACACAATCCGCCAGTCCGAGCCGATCGTGGTGCCCGACGCCATCGCCGATCCCCGCTTCGCCGACAGTCCGTCCGTCGTCGGTGATCCGCACATCCGCTTCTACGCCGGCCAGGCGTTGCAGGCGCCAGGCGGACAGCGGGTCGGCGTCGTGTGCGTCATGGACGTCGTGCCCCGTGAGTTCTCCGCCCGTGACCGTGCACTGCTCGGCGACCTCGCCGGCTGGCTGGAGAGCGAGCTGGCCCTGCGCCACGATCTCGAGCGGGCCAACCTGGTCCAGCAAAGCCTGCTGCCGCACCGTCGGCCGTCGATCGAGGGGTTCGACATCGCCGGAGGGTGCGTGCCGGCATCGCAGGTCGGCGGCGACTTCTTCGACTGGTTCATGGTCGGCGACGTGCTCCAGCTGACGATCGCGGATGTCATGGGCAAGGGCATGGGCTCGGCGATCATCGCCGCGTCGGTGCGCGCCGTGCTCCGCTCGATGTCACGCGCGTCCCGGCGAGCCACCGACCCTCCGAATTCGCCCCGACCGGTCGTCGCCGCCGCCGTCAGCGCCGCCGCACGCGGGCTGGAGCCCGACCTCGAGGAGACGGCGTCGTTCGTGACCATGTTCACCGCTCGCCTCGACGCGGCCACCGCGACCTTGCGCTATGTGGATGCGGGGCACGGCCTCACCGTCCTGATCGGGGCGGACGGCCACCTCGAGCACCTGCCAGCGACGGACCTGCCCATCGGAATCACCTCTGACAGCACGTGGACCGAGCACCGCCTCGTGCTGCGTCCGGGCGACACCCTCATGAGCGTCAGCGACGGCATCCTCGACTTCTTCGCGTCAGCTGCGGAGGTCCTCGACTCCGCCGCCACCGTCGTGAAGAGGACCGAGACGGCCCAGCAGACCGTCGACGAGATCATCCGCTTCGCCCGGGCGCACAGGATGAACGACGACGTCACCGCTCTCGTCATCAGGCGGCCCTCGACGTGAGCCGCCGGGCGTGGATCCGGATCATCGTCGCACTGACCCTGTCGCTGGGCCTCAACTACGTCGTGTGGCGCTGGATGTTCTCGGTGAACTGGAAGACGTGGTGGATCGCCGTGCCACTCGTCCTCGCCGAGACCTACGCCCTGATCGACTCGTTCCTCTTCGGCGCCACGATGTGGCGGATCAAGGTCCGCGGTGAGCCACCGCCGGTGCCGCCAGGCGCGACGGTCGACGTCCTGATCACGACGTACAACGAACCGGTGGAGCTGGTTGCCACAACGGCCCGCGCCGCCCTCGCCATCGTCGGCTCGCACCGCACGTGGATCCTTGACGACGGCTCCCGCCCGGAGATGTGCGCCGCTGCCGAGCAGCTGGGCGTCGGCTACCTCGAGCGCAGCGACGACTGGACGAACCGCCCCCGCCACGCAAAGGCGGGGAACCTCAACAACGCCCTGTTCGCCACCGATGGTGAGTTCCTCCTCATCCTCGACGCCGACCAGGTGCCAAAGCCGGCGATCCTCGAGCGGACCTTGGGCTGGTTCGAGGACCCCGAGGTCGCCCTCGTTCAGACCCCGCAATGGTTCAGCAACGTCCCGTCGTCGGATCCGATGGGCAGCCAGGCACCGCTCTTCTACGGGCCGATCCAGCAGGGCAAGGACGGCTGGAACGCGGCGTTCTTCTGCGGCTCCAACGCCGTCCTGCGCCGGGAGGCTCTGATGCAGCTCGGCGTGGTTGGGTACGTCCGCGAAGTTGAAGAGGCCGTGCGTGATGCCCTCCGCACCGCCGACGCCGTGCTGACCAAGGCCCGCCGGGGCGCCGCCGATCACGGGCCGGCGGCCGTCGAGGCGCTCGACGACGTCCGCCGCGCCGCCGCCGACGCCCGGCACGAGCTGCGCGACGGCGCTGCGGTGTCGGACGTGACCTACCGTTTCCGGCTCGCCGTGAACAGCGCGTCGAAGCAGATGGTCGGCGGCGATGTCGCCACGATCCGCGCCGATCTCGACGCCATCAGAGCGGTCCCCGTCGAGGTCGATGATGAGCTCGGCGACCTCGTCATCGACGAAGTGGCGCTGGCCCGGCTGGCCGATCGCGAGTGGTCACCGCTCGGCGCGATCGAGTCGGTGAGCGCGCTCGTGCAGCGGGTCGACGTCGACCGCGCCCACGAGGCTCAGCCGGTGATGCCCCTGGCGACGATCTCGGTGACCGAGGACATGGCGACGTGCATGCGTCTGCACGCCCTCGGGTGGCGCAGCGTCTACCACAACGAGGTCCTCGCCGCCGGGCTCGCCCCTGACGACCTCGGCAGCATGCTGCAGCAGCGCCTGCGCTGGGCCCAAGGCACGATCCAGGTCTTGCTGCGGGAGAACCCGCTCACCAAGCGGGGCCTCAGCGTCGGCCAGCGGCTCATGTACTTCGCCACGATGTGGAGCTACCTGTCGGGCTTCGCCGCACTCGTGTTCATCGCCGCGCCGATCTTCTACCTGGTCTTCGACGTTCGGCCCGTCGTCGCCTACAACGTCAGCTTCCTCGCCCGGTTCATCCCCTACGTGGTGCTCAACCAGATCCTCTTCCTTGTCGTCGGGTACGGCGTCAAGACGTGGCGCGGGCATCAGTACAGCCTCGCCCTGTTCCCGCTGTGGATCCGGGCCTGCGCGACTGCGTTCGCCAACGTCGCCTTCGGCAAGCCGCTGGGGTTCGTCGTCACCCCGAAGACGCGCCAGGGCCGCGCCGGGTTCCCGTGGCGGCTCGTCGCCCCGCAGTTGATCGCCGTCGCGGTGCTGGTCATCGCCGCCATCGTCGGGGTGGTCCGCCTGGCTGTCGGCGCCACTGACAGCGTCGCCGGTACCGTCGTCAACGTGGTGTGGATCGCCTACGACCTGTTGCTGCTGAGTGTGATCTTCGAAGCCGCGCTGTTCCGACCCCGTGATGCCGAGCCCAGTACCGCCGAGCCCGATGGAGGAATCGAATGGACGTCGCCACCGACGTGACACAGGACGGCGTCGCGGTCGTCCGCTCCGAGGGCCGCCTGAACATGGCTGCCGCGCCCCAGCTGCGCAGCGTGGTGTCGGACCTCGCCGCGGCCGGCCGATCTCGGATCGTCGTCGACCTGTCGGCGGTGACGTTCATCGACTCGTCCGGGCTCGGCGCCCTGATCGGCGGCCTGAAGACGGCCCGCCAGGCCGACGGTGACTTGCGCATCGCCGCCCCAGCCGAGCAGGTCCGGACCGTGCTCGGTCTGACCAACCTCGACCGGGTCCTGCGGCCCTACCCGACCGTGGAGGAAGCGCTCGATGGATGGTGAGGCGCCGTCCCGCTACCGGGTGTCCGTGCCGGCCGAGCCCGACGGGCTCGAGCACCTCCACGACCTGATCGACCGGGCCCGACACGACTGGCCCGACGTCGCGCCGAGCGACTTCGACATGCTCGAGATGGCCGTCATCGAGCTCGCTGGCAACGTCGCCGCGCACGGCCGGCCGAATGGTGCCACCGACGTGACCCTCACCCTGCTCATTCACGACGACGCCCTCCGGGCAACGCTCGTCGACGCCGGACGACGGTTCGCCGTCAGCCTCGACACGGACATGCCCGACGAGATGGACGAAGCCGGCCGCGGCATCGCCATGGCCCGACTCGCCGTCGACACCCTCGACTACGAACACGACGCCGGCATCAACACCTGGCGCCTCGAACGACACCGCCGATAGCCGACGCGGCGGGCGCCCGGTTGACCCCGTCGTCTCACCGTCCACTCCATCGGATTGACGATCAGCAACCTCGTCAGCGTCGAGCACGGCCGCCTCACATATCGGGCCCGCCGGACGGGGGCCCGCCGAAACACGTTCGGGGCGGCCATCGATCGGGCCGACGAGTCCGCCACGGCCGCTCTCGCGCGAACCCACATGGTCCGCGTTCTTTACCGAATCTTGACGCTCGCCGAGCCCGCTGCTCAACGAGACGGGGCGAGAATCTTCTCATGACCGAGAACCCGATCCGGGCCAGGGATCGCCGGCTGCGCCGCGTGAACCAGCTCACCGGCGCCGGGCTCCTCGGCGGGGTCGCCCTCACGGTGGGGTGCTCCGTGGCCGCCGCCCACGCCTTCTCCGGCGCGGCGGCGTCCCCGGCGTCCGGATCGGAGGGGGCGCTCGCCCAGCCGACGACGGGGGCGCCGACGCCGACCCCGGCGCAGCCGGTGCCGACGACCGCGCCCGCAACGGCTGCACCCGCGCCCGTGGCGACCGCGCCGACCACGCCGGCGAGGGCGCAGACGCGGAGGGCGACGGTGACGACGCCCCCGCCGACGCTGCCGCCGGTCACCGCGGCCCCACGTCACCACCAGCGTGCCGCGGCTGTCTCCGGCGGGTCGTGAACGTCCAGGACGCCGTCGTCTTCGAGGCCCTGGGCACGACGGTGTGGATCGACGCGATCGCCGATCCGCCCGCCGCGGAACGAGCGGTCCGCGAGGTGCTCGGCGCCGTCGACCTCGCCTGCAGTCGCTTCCGTAGTGATTCGGAGCTCAGCCTGCTCAACGCGTCGCCCGGGCAGCGCATCACGATCGGCCCAATGCTGTCCACCGCTCTGGGCACGGCCCTCGACGCCGCCCGCCGCACCGACGGCATCGTCGACCCGACCGTCGGTGAGGCGGTCCGCGCGATCGGCTACGACGACAGCTTCGAGCGCCTCCCGACCGACCGTCCGCCGACCGTGCGCGTCGAGCGGATCCCCGGATGGCGGGCTCTCCAGCTCGACGCGTCCGGGACCGTCTCGTGCCTCCGGGCGTCTGCGTCGACCTCGGCGCGACGGCCAAGGCGCTCGCCGTGGACCTCGCCGCCGCTGCCGCCGCGTCGGCGACGGGCGACGGGGTGCTGGTGAGCGTCGGGGGCGACATCGCGGTCTGTGGACCGCCGCCGTCCGGCGGTTGGACCGTCGGCGTCGCCGACTCGCACCGCACCGCGTTCGAGGACGCCGACGAAGCGGTGGCCCTGTGGTATGGCGGACTGGCGACATCGTCGACGACGGTGCGGCGGTGGCGCATCGGCGGGGCCGAGACCCACCACATCGTGGACCCGCGCACCGGCATGGCGGCGCACAGCGGATGGCGCACGGTGACGGTCGCCGGACCGTCCTGTGTCGAGGCCAACGTCCTGGCGACGTGGGCGATCGTCTGCGGTCCGGCCGTCGGACCGGGCGCCGCCGGCACGCCGTACCGGGCCGTGCGCGAAGGACGGGACCGTGGTGCGAGGGAACGGCTGGCCGGTGCCTCGATGATCGCCTCCAGCACGTGGTTCCTCACCCGCGGCTCGGGCGCCGTCGCCCTGGTCCTGCTGACCGTGGCGCTCGTGCTCGGCATCCCCATCGTGCGCTCGGCCAACCCGTCGTACGCGCCGCGCATGGTCGTGCAGCTGCTTCACCGCAATGTCTCGCTGCTGGCGATCGTGTTCGTCGCCATCCACGTCGTGACGACCGTGGCCGACTCCTTCGTCAACGTCCGGCTGATCGACGCCGTCGTGCCGTTCGCCGCCAGCTACCGGCCGTTCTGGCTCGGCCTCGGCGCGATCGCGTTCGACCTCCTCATCGCCGTCACGGTCACCAGCCTGCTGCGCACGCGGCTGGGCTACCGCACCTGGCGGGGCGTGCACCTGAGTGCCTACGCCTGCTGGCCGATCGCCCTGATCCACGGCCTCGGCACGGGCAGCGACACTGGGTTCACGTGGATGCGGGCGATCGACGTGGCTTGCGTCACCGCCGTGCTCGTCGCCGTAGGCTGGCGGCTGTGGGCACCCGCGCCGGCGCCGACGGCGAGCGCGGTGCGACGATGACCATCGCGCCGGCCACCTCAGCCCCGCCCGACCGACTGCCCCGCCTCCTGGACGATCGGACGGGCCATGCGAGGCCGTCGCTGGACCACCATCGCGCTCGGTACGGGATCCCACCACAGCCCCAGCGGCGGCCGCGCGACGAGATCATCCGGACGGTCGCCGACGCCGGCCTGCGCGGGCGCGGTGGCGCGTCGTTCCCGACCGCGGTGAAGATGGAGACCGTCGCCCGCGCGGGGCGCCGGCCGCGCGTCGTCGTCAACGGGTCGGAGGGCGAACCGGCGAGTCGCAAGGACAGCCTCCTGCTGCGGCGGGCTCCCCACCTCGTCCTCGACGGTGCCATCGCGGCCGCTGCGGCGACCGGAGCGCGGGCGATCGACGTCTGTGTCGACCGGTACAACGTCCGGGGCTTCGCCGCCCTGACCGACGCCGTCGACGAGCGGTGGCGCGCCGGCGAGCTGATGCCGGACATCGCGATCGTCGACGTCCCGGCGCGGTTCGTGGCAGGCGAGGAGAGCGCCCTCGTCCACTTCCTCAACGGCGGGGACGCCAAGCCGACGGCCACGCCACCACGCGTCTTCACCCGTGGTGTGAACGGCGCGCCCACGCTCGTCGTCAACGTCGAGACGGTCTCCCACATCGCCCAGATCGTGCAGTGGGGCGGGCGATGGTTCCGGCAGGCCGGGACGGCCGACGAGCCGGGCACGATGCTGGCCACCGTCGGCGGCGACGTCGCCAGGCCGGGCGTCTGCGAGATCGAGCTGGGCACCCCGCTCCCGCGGCTGGTGGCCGCCGCCGGAGGGACCTCGGTCGCCCCCGCCGCCGTGCTTGTGGGCGGCTACTACGGCTCCTGGCTCACCGCCGCCGACGCCGGCAACGCGTCGATGTGTGCCCGATCGCTCACCCCGCTCGGTGCCGCCGTCGGCTGCGGGGCGCTCGTCGTGCTGCCGGCGACCGCGTGCGGCGTGTCGGAGACCGCACGGATCGTGCGATGGCTGGCCGGCGAGAGCGCCGGGCAGTGCGGCCCCTGCGTCCACGGCCTCGCCGCCCTGGCCGACGAGCTCGCAGCCCTCGCCGCCGGGCGCTCGACCCGCGAATCCGCGGCGCAACTCGCCCGCTGGACGGCGATGATCGACGGCCGCGGCGGATGCCGCTTCCCCGACGGCGTCGCCCGCCTCGTGCGCAGCGCGCTCCGCGTCTTCGCCGACGACATCGAGCACCACCTCGTCCACGGTCCGTGCCGGCGCACGGCGGCTCCGCCGGTGCTGCCCACCCCGGCGACCGATGGGGCGTGGCGATGAGACAGGCGCTCGAGGTCGACATCATCGCCTGCGACGGCCGGGGCACGTGCGCTGACCTGTTCCCTGAGCGCATCCAACTCGACGACTGGGGCTACCCGATCATCGATCCGACACCGATCGACGCCGACCTCATCGGCCACGCTCGCCGTGCCGTCACCAACTGTCCGACGCTCGCACTGCGACTCGTGCCGGTCATCATCCGCCCCCAGAGAGGGTCAGGTCCGTACCGCGACGCGAGGTAGCTGGCGACTTCGCTGCGATCTCTACCGCCACGTCCTCGTCGGGACACCATGCGGCGGGTTGAGGCCCGGCGGACGCGCGGTGCTTCGGACGGTCGACGACGCCGACCCTGGCTTGCGTCTGACTTCGGGGGGTTTCGTCCGAGCGCCCGAACCCGAACCAGACCCCGAAACAGGCGCGGTGCGTACAGTCTCGCCATGTTCGTCGAGACGATCGTTGCGCCTCGCGCGGAGTGGAAACGGTGGCGAGCTCCTGCGTCTCGCCACCGATCCACCTGAGGCACTGGCCGCCTCAATCACCTGGAAGTCGGGTGACGGAGAGGTGACCGTCGTCAGCCTCTGGGACACAGCTGAGGCGATCGCCGATTTCTACATCGAGCGGATCAGGCCGATCAGAAGTGCGGAGCGACCTGTCGTCGGCGAGTAGGAAGGTGTCGTGCAGTTGACTGCAGAGACCGTCGCCATTGGCGACGACGACGACGTGCAGCGGGTGTTCCGGGAGCGCGGTTGGACCGACGGCTTGCCCATCGTCACCCCCACGCCCGAGCGGGTGGGGGCGATGCTGGGCGGCGCCTGGTTCGGCCCCGGTGACGTCCTCGGCGTCGAGCCGGTCAAGGCCCGGATGGTGACGGCCGAGAAGGTCGCGATCAACGCCGTGATGGCCGGCTGTGTGCCCGCCGACTTCCCGGTGGTGGCCACCGCGATCACGGCGCTGTGCCGTCCTGAGTTGCTGGTCCACGGGGCGACGGCGTCGACCGGCGGTTGCGCCATCCTTCTCGTCGTCAACGGCCCCGTCCGCCACGAGCTCGGCATGTCCTCGGGCCACTCTGCGCTTGCCGGGCCCGACCGGGCGTCGGTGTGCATCGGACGGGCCGTGCGCCTGGTGCTGCGCAACCTGCTCGACGTGCGTCCCGGCGGTCTGGACCGGTCCACCTTGGGGCACCCGGGCAAGCTGTCGTGGTGCGTCGCCGAGGATGAGGAGGGCGCCCACCCGTGGCAGCCGTTGGCCGCCGAGCGGGGCGTGCCCGACGGCGTTTCCGCGGTGACGGCGTTCGCCGCCTCCGGACCCCGGCAGATCATGAACGAGTGGACGATCGATCCGGTCGAGATCCTGGCGACTGTCGTGGCCGAGATCAAAGCCACGATGCTGCACTACTCGATCTGGGCCGGCAACTACGCGGTCGTGTTCCCGCCGCAGCTGTGCGCGGTGTTCCATCGGGCCGGATGGTCCAAGGCCGACGTCCGGAGGTTTGTGTACGAGTACGCCGTCGTCCGCCGGTCCGATTGGGAGACGGTGGGCAAGGCAGCGGTCGTGTCCGACGCCAACCGCCACCGCGAGTACCGCGCCCTACCGTCCCCCGACGACCTGCTTGTGGTGGCGGCGGGCGGCGAAGCGGGGGGTTTCGCAGCCGTGATCCCGCCCTGGCTCGGCCCGAAGTCGGCCGCAGTGACCGTGCCCATCGGTGTGTGCGTCGACTGTTGAGCGACCGGAGGCTCAGTTGATCACCGTGCTGCGCCCCGACTACGAGGAGACCGTCTCGCCGCTGTCCCTCGCCGGACGGCCGGTTGTGCTCGCCGGCGCCACCGTTGGGATCATCTCCAACGGCAAGGCCAACACCCGACCGTTCTTCGATCACCTCGACACGCTGCTGCGTCGGCATTGGCAGGTCGCCGAGGTCGTGCGCCGCACGAAGGCGAACTACTCGGCGCCCGCCGAACGCGAGCTGATCGACGAGGCCGCCCGCTGGGCGGTCATGTTCGCCGGGGTCGGTGATTGAGGCAGCTGTTCGTCGTGCAGTCTGCACGACGCCGTGAGCGCCGAACGGGCAGGGACACCTGCGGTGGCCGTCATGACCAGCGCCTTCGTGGACGGCGCCCGCCTGATGGCGACGGCCCTCGGTGCGTCGGGGTACCGCTTCGCCGTCATCGAACACCCAATCGCCTCGTCGACCAACCGCGAACTCGCCCGCAAGGCCGAGTTGACCATCGCCCAGGCTGATGAGTTCCTCCAGAACGCCGGCGACCCTCGGCCCTCACGGCCCGCCTCGACAAGCTGACTGACAGAGCGTTCCGACATCTGATTGAAGCGCCCCGGGGTTGATGGAGGCTCTGAACCCACGAAAGGGTGGGAGTCATGCCAGCACCGAGGAAG
This sequence comes from uncultured Acidimicrobiia bacterium, assembly GCA_963841465.1. GTDB lineage: Bacteria > Actinomycetota > Acidimicrobiia > Acidimicrobiales > Ilumatobacteraceae > JALZMG01. Next base: position 870,308 of record CAWJCQ010000005.1, read on the forward strand.
TACCCGCCGGAGTTGCGGGAGCGAGCGATCAGGCTCGTGCTCGAAGCCCGCGAGCAGGAACCTGAGCTGTCGCTGAACGCGGCGGTGATGCGGATCGCCCCGCGTGTCGGGATCAACAAGGACACTCTGCGTGGGTGGTGCAAGCAGGCCGAGGTCGACGCCGGTCGCCGCCCCGGCGTGTCGACATCGGAGGCAGCGAAGATCCGCGAGCTGGAGCGGGAGGTCCGCGAGTTGAAGCGGGCCAACGAGATCCTGCTGGCGGCGTCAAGTTTCTTCGCGCGGGAGCTCGACCCGCGACTGCCGTGGTGATCGGGTTCATCGACGATCACCGTGACCGGTTCGGGGTCGAGCCGATCTGCCGGGTGCTCACCGAGCACGGCTGCAAGATCGCCCCGTCCACGTACTACGCGACGCGCACCAGGCCGGCGTCGCCGCGGGCCTGCCGTGACGAGGTGGTGTTGGAGCATGTTCGCCGGGTCCATGCCGGCCCGATGATCGGCCGGCGCCTGTACGGGGCCCGCAAGGTGTGGAACGAGCTAGGCCGCGAGGAGGCCCGTGGTGAGCATCCCGAGGTCGGTCACGTGCCGCGCTGCCAGGTGGAACGACTGATGCGCAGCCACGGGCTACGTGGCGTGCGGCGCGGCCGCCAGTTCATCACGACTCGCCCCGCGTCCGGCGCCCCGCGGCCACCAGACCTGGTCAAGCGGGACTTCACCGCCGAGCGGCCCAACCAGCTGTGGGTGGTCGACTTCACCTACGTCGCCACGTGGGCCGGGATGGTGTTCACCGCCTTCGTGATCGACGTCTTCTCCCGGCGTATCGTCGGCTGGCGCACCGCCGCTCGGATGCCGACCGCGCTGCCGCTCGACGCGTTGGAGATGGCGCTGTGGGTCCGCGCCCAGGCCGAGCAGCTCATCGCCGGGCTCGTCCACCACAGCGACGCCGGCAGCCAGTACACCTCGATCCTGTACACCAACCGCCTCGCCGACGTCGGCGCTGTCGCCTCCATCGGCACCGTCGGTGACAGCTACGACAACGCCCTCGCCGAGTCCACGATCGGCCTGTACAAGACCGAGTGCATCCACCACGAAGGCCCCTGGCGCGGCGCCGACGACGTCGAGCTGGCCACGTTGAACTGGGTGTGGTGGTACAACGAGATCCGCCTCCACTCGGCGATCGGCTACGTCCCACCTGTCGAGTACGAGACCGCCTACTACCGTCAGAACAACTCCCACCAGCAGCCGCCAGTGGGAGAACCCAGCCTCCACTGAACCCGGGGCGCTTCACGGCATGCGGTCGAAGAGTGGGGAGGTCGCGGATGCCTGAGTCGACCTTGAGGTTCACGCGTGCAAGGCGGGGACGATCGCTTTGCCGTTGAACGAGCGCCGTGTTGCCGGGAGTGGGGTTCTGGAGGAAGGTGTGGGCTATGGGTTTGACGCAGCCGGTTGGGATCGTCGGGTTGGGGGTGGTGTCGGGGTACGGGTGGGGAGTGGATCGGCTGTGGCGGGGGCTGGTGTCGGGTAAGTCGGCGGGCGAGCCGGTGGTGTTCGGGGAGTTCGCCGGTCTGGCGGCCATGGTGCCTGATGGTGGAAACGAGGACGACTCGGTCACGTTGTTCGGCCGGGCGTTCTACGGGTCGGGCCGTGAGGCGCTGGCCGACGCCAAGGCTCGGGGCTGGCGCCCGGGGGCTCGGGTGGGGTTGATCTTGTGTACGTCGCTCGGGGAGGTGCAGGGGTGGCGCGACCTGTACTTCGGGCATGGCGGTCGCGTGCGGCGACGCCACTACCTGCAGCTGTTGCCGTCCACGGCGCCGTCGATGCTGATGGCCGAGTACGGGTTCCACGGTCCGTCGATGAACGTCGAGCGCGGCGTGCGCGTCAGGTGTGCTGGGGGTCATCGTGGCCCGCCAGTGGCTGGCCAGTGGGTTCGCCACCGACGTGGTGGTCAGTGGCACCGATCTGTCGGTGACCGCGGAGAACGCCTGGGGGATGGGTTCCCTCGGCGTGCTGGCCACCGAGGGCCCACCCGAGCAGGCCTGCCGCCCATTCCAGGAGGGCAGCCAGGGGTTCCTGGCCGGGGAGGCGTCGGCGGCGCTCATCGTGACCGGCCAGCCGGATGTCGGGGGGTACGCCGAGGTGCTGGGTGGCGCGCTCACCCACGACGCCTTCCACCCCATCGCCATCAAGCCCGACGGGGTGGAGGTCGCCGCGGCTTGGTCGCAGGCCATCGCCGACGCCGGGGTGGCAACAGGCGACATCGCCTACATCAACGCCCACGGCAGCGGCACCCTCCTCAACGACAGCGTGGAGGCCGGGGTGGCCGACGCGCTGTTCCCGGCCAGCACGAGGATGTACTCGACCAAGATGCTCACCGGCCACGGTCTGGGGGCCGGCGGCGCCTTGGAGACGGCGATCGCGGCGCTGACCTACGAGCGAGACGAGGTCCCCGCGCCGGCGCTGGTCGCCACTGCCCATCCCCGCGTGCTCGACGGCGTCACGCCGCGGGCACCCGGTCCGACACTGAAATCGTCGATCGGCATGGGCGGCTACAACGCTGCCCTCGTCATCGACCGGTTGAGGGCCTGATCCACCAACGGCTCGATCGTGTTGCCTCGTCGCCAGGTGTCGCCCCAGGCCGTTAGCCCACCGTCAGCCTTGCAGCCGCCGCCGGCCCGGCCTCGTCGAACCAGACCGGGAGCGCCAACTTGGCCGTCGCCCGGGGGCGGTGGTCGACATCGCGTGGAGGTGTGAGGCGTCAGGATCGTGGGCGATGACCAGCTTCGGGTTTCGGCCATCGTCCCGCCAACGACTCCAGCTACCGGCCGGGGTGGAGCAGCCCGGACTGGTGGGTCACCAGGCCCGGACGCGGGTGGGGGTGATACGGATGGTGATCGGATAGTCCGCGGCGAGCTGCTCGGGCGTTGTCTGCAGGGCCGTCCGGATCGCTTCGCCGTACTTCGCGAAGTACACCTCGAGCAATTCCTCGGCTGGTTCGGCTTCCAACGACGCGGCCCCTTCCATCGTGATGATGTTGCCGCCGTGGCCGTCGTCGGCAAGGTGAAATGCCACCCGGGGGTTGGCCTTGATGTTGCGTACCTTGCCGGCCTGAGCTTGGCTGCGCAGCCACAGCGATGCTCCGTCCCAGATGAACCACACCGGTGACGACTGGGGCTGACCATCCGCGCCGGCCGTCGTCAGCCAGGCGATGCCTTCGCCAGCCAAGCGTTGCGCCGGCCCGTCCTGCTGCAGCACGTCGGTCATCGGTCCTCCTCGTCCAGGGTCGTCGACGAGGACCGAGGGTAGGCGCGTGGGGACGAGAACGCCGCCCGGTCGGCGAGGTCAGGATCCAACCGCGACGGACAATCACGATCACCACGACGGTCGAGCAACGCTTGCGAGGTATCCCACAGGAACACCGAATATGCCGAGCCGGTCAGCTCGCCGGGCTGTGGCGTGCTCGGTAGGACGGTTGGCTGCTCCTGTTGGAACGCTGCGAGGTCGTGGAACCCTGCGATGGCCGTGGCGAGCAGGAGGACGCCGGCGGCGAGACCGGTGGTGGCGGCGAGCGCGGTCCCTGACATCGTGGCCGTGAGGATCAAAGGTCCGGTCGTCAGCGCCCAGCCGATGGGTCGATATCGGGGGATGTGGACGAGGTGGTCGAGCCACAGCAGGAGTGGTCCGATGGTGATGGCGATGGACGGCAGGACCCAGTCGCTGTGGCCCGCGGCGATGACGATGACGGGCAAGGCGAAGGATGCGGCGAGCTCGATGAGCGTGGCGACCGTCACGGATCTCTCGATGCGCTTGGCTTCGGGGCTGGTGGGCCGTCGGCCTGTCCCGGAGGTGACCCAGATGGCGTAGACCAAGACGAATACGACGGTGATGAGGGCGACGCCGGCTAAGGCTGTCCCGGCGAGACCGCCGATGCTGAGGGCGCCGCGGACCAGCCAGAAGGCTGCGAAGGCGAGTTGGATGAAGCCGCCGACTCGGCGCACGCGCTGTGACCAGGCGACGGTCGCGTCCCGTTCGGCGCCGGTGGGCGGGGCGGTGATGGTCATCTTCGGGTCGTTCTCGTTCGGTACCAGGCGACGGTGTCGGTGATGGCTGTGGCGAGCGGGGTGGTGGTGGCGCGGAAGGTGGATTCGTACTTCGAGGTGTCGAGCATGAAGGGCTGCTCGAACTCATAGGACATCTCGGCCAGCTCCCGCATCATCGGGTTGACCAGTCCAAGGGCGCGCACGACGAGCTTGGGGACGGTGCGGACGCCGACCGGGTGGTTGACGATCTCGGCGATGAGGCCCAGCAGCGCCCGGGTGGTGACGGTCTCGGGGCCGGGCAGGTGCCAGACGTGGCCGACGGCCCGGTCGTCGGTTCCGAGCGTGGCCAGTCCGGCGGCGATGTCCGGGACGAAGCTGTAGGTGTGGGCGAGGTCGGGGTTGCCAACGAAGTCGGCTCGTTTGCCGGCGACGGCATTGCCGAAGACCCGTTCGCCGAGCGCGGATTCGGTGACGCCTGGCCCGAAGAAGTCCGAGGCTCGTCCGATCGCGATGCGCACCCGGCCGGCATCGGCGGCGGCGAGGAGCTCGGCGGTCATCGCGGCCCGGGTCCGGCCCTTGACGGTGGTGGCGGCGAGCGGGAGGTCTTCGGTCATCGGCGTGCCGCCGGTCGGTCCGTAGCCGTACACGTTCTCGAAGCTGACGAGCAGGGCACCTTCGTGTTCGGCGGCGGCGAGGACGCCTCGCTGCAGCGGCGGGAATCGTTCTGGCCATGTGGTGTAGGGCGCGTTGAGGCACTGGTACACGACTGCCGCACCCTTGGACGCGTCGATCGCCGCGTTCGGATCTGCGGCATCCGCGCCGTGCCAGTCGACCCCGGCGGCGAGATCGGACGGCTGATGGCGCGACACCGCCCGCACCGCTCGGCCCTGCTCGGCCAGCAGCGCCGCCAGAGCCCGTCCGACCTGCCCGGTGCCAAAGACCACGTGCAGCCCCTCAACGGCCATCGTCGACTTCTCCCGCCCGACTCACGCACCGGAACCGCCTTCGCACACAACCATGTTCCGATCAGCCGCCCGATCGCGCCAGGGCCGAAAGTCCGGTCGCGACAGCTTCCGACCGGTCGGGGATGTCGCCGGGTTTCGAGCTTCCGGTCGTCAGGCGAGCACGAGCCGTTCGACCATCGCGGTGAGGCGATCGGTGACGTCGGCGACGGCGAGTCCCCGCTCCGTGTACAGGGTGTCGAAGGCGTCGAACGATGTCAGCAGGTAGAGCGCGTCGCCGCGCCCCGCTGCGCACACACCGGCTGCGTTGCGGACCGGCAGCCGACAACGCCGAACCGCATGCGCGATGGTGTCAGGTGTCGAGCAGCTGGGCGGCCCGCGCTTGCAGGCTGCCGATTGAGAGCCCGATGCGCTCCCAGAGTGCGTCGGGGCGTTTGCCGCGCCGATGCAGCCCCAGGTTGAAGCCGGTGATGATGGCGAACTTGTATGCGGCCAGTGCCCGGAACCAGGAGAGGTCGGGCAACGCCTCGCCCCAGGCCTCGCAGTACTGGGTGATGAGCTCATCGGCTCGGGGCATGCCGTCGGGCACCGCCCCTTGGTGCTGCCAGGCTGCGGGGTCGTTGAAAGTGGCAACCCAGCCAACGTCGTTGAGGGTGGCGCCGATGCCGCACAACTCCCAGTCCAACACGGCGCGCAAGTGGCCAGTCGATGTGTAGTACAGGTTGCCGAACTGGAAATCGCCGTGGAACAGCCCGACGTGGACGCCGTCGGGCAGATCGTCGAGCAGCAGCCGGCGCAGACGCGGGATGTCGGCGAGCGCTTCAGGTTCGGCGGCCCGCTCGATGAACCGGTCCCAGCGGGTCACGTCGCGCTCGAGGTGGACGGGCTCACCGAGGTAGCCGCAGCGAGCCCGCCAGTCAGCGCGATGGATCCCAGCGAGCGCTGCCATCGCCTGGCGACCCATGTCGACGCGCCGCGCCGCGCTCAGCTCGCTGACCCAGGTCGAGCTGGCGCCCATGGTGACCACGTCGCCGCCTTGCAGCTGCTCGACGACGAAGTATGGACAGCCGAACCATTCGAGATCGTCGGGTCCGCCGTACCACCGCACCCGACAGTGAGGCACCTCACCGCCGTCGAGCGCCTGCAGCGCCGTGACTTGGCGGAGCATGTCGGCGGTGCCTTCCCAACGGACGTTCGGCGGGGGCAGGCGCAGAAACCAGCGGTCGGTTCCGCCTTGATGGTTGACAGCGAACCCGTACGCGAAGCCGGCATGACCGGGCATCGTGACGACGTCGGCCACCACGACGCCCGGGTCGTCATCGCGCGCGACGCAAAAGGCGACCAGCCGGTCCGTCAGTTCGGCGAGTTCCACGATCCCTCCCCCTCGTCACCTGTCCGGACGACCAGATGGCCGACCGGCCCCGCGCCCCCGGTGCAACACCCATGACCGTCACGTCGGCCTCGTCCTCGACGCAGATCCCGATCATGTGATCTCCGATGATGCCCTGCCATCACGCTGCGGTGGGTATCCGCCAACACCGGCTGCTTCGTCATCGTCGAAGCCCGCCATCGCTGTCGTAGTCGGGCCGCGTCTGGGCGCGGTGCTGGCACAGGAGCACATCGTCGGCGGTGTCACGCGCGCACTCGCCGAGATCGTCGGATCCTGCCCGCGTTAGTGGCACGACAGTGGCACGGTGCCGTCTTCTGAATCGTGACAAGATGCTCAGTACCTCTGAGCAGGACATTTCGTGGAGCGGGTGACGGGAATCGAACCCGCACCACCAGCTTGGAAGGCTGGGGCTCTGCCGTTGAGCTACACCCGCGCGGTGGCGGCTGCAGGGTAGCGGGCCGCCGCAGATGCTCGCGCTCGAGCCGGCGCTGCTCGGCCCTGCCCTCGGCGTCCTCCGTGGCCGCCGCGCCTGACGTCCACCTCGACGGACTGTTCTCAATCGGTGGACTGAAGGGCGAGACCGCCGTCTTTGGTGCCGCCGTGCTCGGCGCCAACGCGATGACCAACCTGCCGGCCACGGTGGTGTCGCTGCCGTCGTTGGCCGCCCATCCTGCTCGAGCGTGGGCCTTGCTGCTCGGCGTCAACTTCGGCCGTTGCTGTGGGTCACCGGGGCGCTGTCGACGCTGCTGTGGCAGTCGACGCTGCGCTGGCTCCGTCGCCCCGTCTCGGCGCGCCGGTACACCGCGGTCGGCTGGCGCGTCGGCGTGCCGGCGCTCGCCGTCGCGCTCGCGGTGCGACTGCTCGTGGCCTGACTACGCCGGTGGCAGCGGCCACGAGCGCACGGTGCCGTCCTCCGACGACGTCACGACGCGCTGACCGTCTCGATCGACGACGATGCCGGTCACCGGAAGGGTGTGCCCGACGAGCTGTCCCACCATCTGACCGGTTCGGACCGACCAGATGCCGACGGTCCCGTCGTCGAGCGGAGCGAGCAGGCGCCCGCCGTCGGGCGTGAAGGTCATGTCACCGAGTTGGGCGCGCGTGCCGGTGAAGGCGCGCGTCGGGGTACCGGTCGCCGGATCGACGAGCGAGATCTGGCCCGTCGCGCCGGACACGGCGAGCGTCGAGTCGTCGGCGGAGAAGGCCAGCGACACGTAGCCGCCAGGGAGGTTGCGGTACTCGCCGAGCAGCTTCCAGCCGTCGACCTGCCAGACCCGCATCGACCCATCGTCGGACGCCGTGATCAGGTGGCGACCGTCGGGCGAGAAGCGCAGGTCGAACACGGTGCCCAGGTGTGGCGGCAGGACCTTCGTCGCACCCGGATCGTCGAGCGGCGTCACCTGCACGGTGAAGTCGTGCGAGCTCGACGCGAGCAGCCTGCCGTCGGGCGAGAACACCACATGGCCCTCGTAGAACGAACACCCGGTGACGTCCTCCGACTGCCCGCCGAGCGTGAACAGCCGGGCGCGCGAGGCGAGGCGGGTGGCCTCGATCGTGTCGTCCCACGCCTCGGCCCGCTTCTGCACCGAGATGCCCGTGGCGACGACTGTGTCGTCGGGTGCGAGCGCGACGTCGGACACGTCGCCCTGCGAGCGGTCGAGCACGCCCTCGACCGCGCCGGTCGTGGCGTCGAGCAGGCGCACCGCGCCGGTGGACGTCGCGACCGCCATCGTCCGGCCATCGGCGGTGAGATCGACGCTCGTCGCCTCGCCCACGGCCCAGCGGTCGAAGCGGTGCCGCAGCGTGCCGTCGGCGGCGTAGACGCGGACCAGTCCGTGCTGGTCGACCGTGGCGACCGCCGATCCCGCGCGCTGGTCGACGAGGGCCACCGTGCGCGGGGCGAGCTCGGTCGGCGCGGCGGTGGTCGTCCACCGGCTGACCGTGCCGTCGAGGCGGCTGACGATCGCCGCCCCGCCGGCGGCTTGCACGTGGCTCACCGCTGACGGCCCGACAGCGAACGACCCGACCTCCTGGCCGTGGAGGTCGACGGCGACCACGCGGTCGGACCGCGGCAGGACGACGCGGTCGGGGAAGGGGAAGGCGAGCTGGTCGGGCGTGACGTAGTTCGGCAGGGCCAGGGGAGGCCCGGCGAACGCCATGGCGGCGACATCCCACACCGCCATCTCGTCGCCGGCCGACGGCGGGGCGGAGAGCACTGCGAGGTAACTGCCATCCGGCGACCACACGACACCTGTCAGTCGCGACCCGGCGGCGAGCCCCAGGTCGACGTCGACCCGGCCAGACGGGGACCACATCGCCACGGTCGGCGCCGGGGTGAGCACGGGGACGGCGATCGTCCCCGCATCGTCGACGGCAGCCGGCCCGAGCTGGGCGCCCGCCGGTGCGGTCACGACCGCCGTCTGGGAGCCATCCGTCGCGTAACGCACGACGGCGGTCGGGCTCGCCGTGATCACGGCGTCGGGGCCGGCGAAGGTGAGGGTTGCGTCGGGATCTGCGGAGACGTCGAACGTGGCGATCGCGGCACCGGTCGTGAGGTCCCAGACGCCGAGGTGGCCGGCGCTGGTGACGGCGGCGACGAGCCGGCCGTCGGCGGAGGTGGCGAACCGAGTGGCCATCTCCGGGGTGATCGTCCTTGGTGCGGCGTCACCGGCCTGGACGACGATCCCGATCGTGGTGGCGACGACGGTGCGGTCCGCCGTCGGGTCGTAGCCGGCGAACAGCGCCCGGCCGTCGCCGAACCGGCGCACACCGCCGCCGCGGTTGCTGACGCCGGCGGGCGCGGGCACGAGCGGCGCCGTCGCCGTCGAGGAGGTCGAGGACGTCGAGGACGTCGGCGACGTCGTCGATCCGATCGGTGCCGACGTCCCGCCGCCTTGGCACGCCGCCAGGGCCAGGGTCGCGGCCGTGATGAGCACTGGTCGTCGCATGGGGCCGCCGGGACCCTACCGAGGGGTGGCGGCCGCCGGCCGTCGCGATGCCCACAGGCCGGCGGCGGTCTTCCCCAGGCTGTGCACAGGCAATCGGCACTGACGATCCACAGGGTCGATCGTTCAGACTCGACGCCATGTCGATGGATCTGCGCCGGTCGGCCCGCCGCCCCCGTCGCCACGGCGTGCTCGTCCAACCCGACGACCGCCGCGTGCTCGAGCGGACCGGCTGGCGCACCACGCTCGACTACCGGGAGAACCACCTCCGGGCTCGCGACGGCCGGCTGATCGAGGTCGCCCCGACGTGGACGGCGGAAGCCGAGCGCTTCGACGGCGAGCTGTGCGTCGCCTCGGCTGTCGGTGCCACCGTGGAGGAGGCGTGGGCCCGGCTGCGCGACGCCATCGACGCCGACGAGACGACGACCGCCTCGCCGGTCCGCCTGGTGCGCTGATCAACGCACCGCCTCGACAGCAGCAGCGAGGCCGTCCAGGTCGCGGAGGACGGCGCTGGCCGCGGAGGGGTCGTGGGCCTCGCCCTGGCGGTTGATCCAGACCGTCGGGATGCCGACCTGGCGGGCCGGGAGGATGTCGAACGTGTACCCCTCGGAGACGTGGACCCAGTGTCCGGCGGCGGGCGCGAACGACTCCCGGAACGCCGTGAAGTGGCCGAGCGCGGGCTTGTAGGAGCCGACCGCCTCGGCGGTGACGACGGCGTCGATCGGCACGCCAAGGCGCCGTTGCGTCGCCCCGATGATGTCGCGGTCGCAGTTGGTGAGCAGCGCCAGGCGCCACCCGGCGGCGCGCAGCTCGCACAGCGCGGCCGGGACGTCGGCGAACACCGGCCAGTAGGGGATCGTGTCGGCGAGGATCGTCGCGTCGTCCGGTCGCAACGGGAGCTCGAGGTCGGCAGCGGCGCGGCGGAAGGACTCGGTGAGCACCGCCCGGTAGGGCATGGCGGGCTGCTCGCGCTCGACGGCGGGCTCGTTGGCGTTGTAGGCGTCGAGCAGCGCGTCCCCACGGCCGGGGAACAACAGCTCGCCAGACGTGCGGATGCCGTGGCGCCAGTCGACCAGCGTGCCGAAGCAGTCGAACGTCGCCCAGTCGATGTCGCTCACGTCTGCACGTCTAGCAGCCATCCCGACTGTGAGCTGTGACGACGGACGTCCGCCGTTTCAGCTCACCATTCGCCGGTCGCCGGGGCTACGACGTCGTGCGAGGGATCGCCAGCGTCTGCAGGAGGTCCTCGTGATGCGCGGCGTGAGCGACCACCCGGCGATGCGGCCATCGTGGAGCACGGCCAGGCCGTCGCTCGCCGCGGCCTCGAGCAGCGCGGTGGCCGCGCCGGCGCCGCCGAGCGCGGCGTCCACGGTCTCGGTCGTGACGCGGCCGCGGATGCGCACGACGTGCAGCGCCCAGAACGTCGGGTCCGAGCGGTGCGTCACGGGACCGGGACCTCGAGCACGGTCACGGTGCCCAGGTCGGCGTCGACCTCGATCAGGGCACCGTCGGGGATGCGCCCGCCGGCGCCGGTGGCCGACACGACGCAGACCAGCTCGGTGCCGAGCGGGGCGACCTTGGCCCGCACCTGCGTTCCTCCACGGCGGGCGTCAGACCTCGATCCTGGCGCCGGCCGCCTCCAGCGCGGCGCGGGTGTTGTGGAACTCGGCGCCGAGGTCCGGCGCACCGCTGTAGTGGGCGACGAGGGCGCGGCGGGCGAAGCGCCACTCGCCGTCGGGCTCGCGCACGTACTCGTCGTCGTAGTGGGCGAGGAGGATGCCGTTGGTGCCGTCGGCGCGGCGGTAGCGCTCGTCGATGTACCAGCGCCCGGTGGCCCGGTCCGGGTCGTCCGTCGTGTCCGCCGCGCCGTTGTGGACCATCTGCACGACCGCGGCCATCCCGCCCATCGCCCGCCGCCAGAGCGCGGTGATCTGCTCCTTGCTGTCCACGCTGCGCCCGCGGCCGAGGTCCCATGACGAATGCTCGGCCCAGCACGACGCCCACGCGGCGGCGTCGCGGCGGACGACGGCGTCGGCGTAGCGGTGCACAAGGCGGCGGATGGCGAGGTCGTCGGTTGGATCCAGGGCGGCCACGGCGTGTCAACATACCGACCGGTCAATTTCGCCAGCGAAGGGAGGCCGATGGAGGACCGCGGCGACCATGCGATCCCCGATCACACCGGCACGCCGCTCGCCGAGCTGTGCTCGCTGGCTGGGCGCGGCGCCGTCGTGACGGGCGGGGGGCGGGGCATCGGCGCGGCCACCGTCCGGCGCCTCGCCGAGGCTGGTGCGACGGTGGTCGTCGCCGACCTCGACATCGCGGCGGCCGAGCAGGTGGCGGCGGCGACGCCCGGCACGGTCGTGGCCGCGGCTGTCGATGTCACCGACAGCTCCTCGCTCGACGTCGTCGCCCAGCGCTGCGCCACCGAGGCCGGGCACCTCGACATCTGGGTCAACAACGCCGGCATCTTCCCAACCACCGGGCCGGCGATCGACGCCACCGATGAGTTCGTCGACCGCATGCTCAAGGTCAACGTGCGCGGCACGTTCGCCGGCGCCCGCGCCGCGGCGCGGCGGATGGGGTCCGGCGGTGTGATCGTCAACGTCGTGTCGACGGCCGGGTTCCGCGCCGCGCCCGGGATCAGCGCCTACGTCACGTCGAAGCACGCCGTCGTCGGGCTGACCAAGAACCTCGCCCTCGAGCTCGGCCCGCTCGGCATCCGCGTCGTGGGGGTGGCGCCCGGGGTGATCGACACGCCCGGCGTGCAAGCCCAGCTGGCCCCGCTGCGCGACGCCGGCCTCGACGTCGGGGCGCGGATCAACCGCTCGTTGCTCGGTCGCGGCGGGCGACCCGACGACGTTGCCCGCGTGATCACGATGCTCGCCTCCGACGTCGCCGCGTGGGTCACCGGTGTGGTGCTCCCGGTCGACGCCGGGTCGCTCGCCGGCTGATCCGCTGCGGCGAGCGTGCTATGCGTCGCCGACGGCGACGGTGCCGCCGACGACGACCACCGCGACGTCGCGCAGGGCGGTGAGGTCGGCGGTGGCGTCGCCGCGCACGACCAGGATGTCAGCGGCGAGTCCGGCGGCGAGGCGTCCGGTCCGGTCGCCGACGCCGATCGCCCGGGCCGAGACCGACGTGGCGCTGGCGAGGGCATCGGCGATCCCGACGCCGCCGGCGTGGAGGGCGAGCACCGACTCGGCGAAGATGCCGTGGCGCTTGCCCCGGTTGATGCCGGTGTCGTCGCCGGAGATGATCCACACGCCCGCGGCGTGCGCGTCCGCGACGCGGCGCTGGCGGGCTTCGGCGTTCAGCCCGAACCGCTCCCACAGCGCGAGGATGGCCGGTGGCGGCTCGGCGCCGACGGCCACCCCGAGGGTGGGACAGACGGCGATGTCGCGCTCCCGAAGACGCCGCATCACGTCGTCGGAGAAATCGATCCCGGTCTCGGTGAGGCAGCTGCAGTGCTCGATCCCGTCGACGCCGACCTCGATCGCCTGCTCGACCGCCGACTTGGCGTGGGCGTGGGCGGTGACCGGGAGGCCGCGCCGGTGCGCTTCCTCGACGATGCCGCGCAGCTCGTCGAGCGTGAACTGGCAGGTGGCCATGTCTGTGCCCGGCGTCATCGCCCCTCCGCTCGCCATCACCTTGACGACGTCAACCGACCGCTCGGCCCGTTCGGCGACGGCGGCGCGCAGACCATCGACGCCGGCGACCTCACCGCCCATCATCCAGCAGTGCCCACCGATCGAGGTGATCGGGGGGCCCGACGCCACGATGTGCGGCTCGGCGGCACCGACGGCGGAACGATCACGCCGCTCGACCACCGCCCAGTGGGCGCACCCGAGGTCGCGGACGGTGGTGACGCCGGCCGCCAGCTGCTGGCCGAGGCTCGTTTCGATGACCGACCGCACGTGCGCGGGCGTCTGCTCCGGGAGCCGCTCCAGGGCACCGGGCTCCGAGTCGCCGCAGAGGTGGACGTGGGCGTTCACGAGTCCCGGCAGGACGGTGCCGCCGGGCACGTCGATCAGCGTCGCACCCGGCGGGATCTCGAAGCCCGGCGCCTCGACGCCGACGATGCGATCGCCTTCGACGAGAACGACGGCCCCGGCGAGCGCCCGCACCCCGTCGAACGCGTGGGAAGCTCGGACCGCCAGCATCGATCGGACTGTAGGTCAGGTTGCGTCGCGGGCGGACAGCCACGAGGCGGTCGCCGCCCGCATCTTGTCGCCGTCGTAGCCGATCCGCTGGGTCGGCGTGACCTCGAAGACCACACGCCGGGGCGAGTCGAGGAACGACTGGAACCGCGCCGCCCGCGCCGGGTCGTCGGGGTTCAGCGCAGCCGCCAGCTCGGGGTAGAACCAGTCCTTCACCTCCCTGCTGTCGTGGACGACGCAGGTGCCCTTCCACGTGATCGCCTTGTTGCGCGGCAATGGGGAGCCGGTCGACGTCACGACTACGGACACCCGTGGGTCACGACGGACCGCGGCCACGCGGGCGCGCTGGCTGGACGCCGTCAGCCAGAACCTCCCCTTGCGCCAGACGTACGACATGATCACGCCGACCGGCCAGCCCTCCCTGTTCGACCAGATGAACGTGCACTCGTTGTGGGCGAGCAGGAGCCGCTCCTCGACATCGGCGTCGAGGGTGTACGTCGTGACGTCCTCGTAGTTCTCGCTCATGCCGAGCCTCCTCGGGGTTGGAACTGGCCGGTGCCGGCCGTGATCCCGCCGTCGACCGGTACGGCGACGCCGGTGACGAAGCTCACCGCCGGTGACAGCAGGAAGGCGATGACCGCCGCCACCTCCTCGGGCTGACCCCAGCGTTGCATCGGCACCGATTGGCGCAGGCGCTCGTGGACCTCCGGTCGTTTCCGGATGCCGGCGGTCATCCCGGTCTCCGTCGGACCCGGGCAGACGGCGTTCACCGTGATCTTGTCGGCGGCCAGGTCGAGGGCGACGGCGCGCACGAGGTTGACGACGGCGCCCTTGGCTGCGTTGTACGGCCACATCCGGGGGTCGCCGGCGAGCCCGGAGGTCGAGGCGGTGACGACGATGCGCCCACCACCACCGGCCCGCAGCGCCGGCACGACGGCGCGCATACCGAGCAGGACGGCGCGGACGTTGACGTCAATAGCCCGGTCGAACACCTCGAGCGGCAGATCGATCAGGTCGCCGCTGGCGGGGATGCCGGCGTTGAGGGCGATCGCGTCGAGACGGCCGAAGCGGTCGATCGCGGTGCGCACGGCGGCGTCGTTGACGTCCGGATCGGTGACGTCGCCGGTCATCACCGCGACACGGTTCCCGTTCTCCGGCGGGCCGTTCGCACGAGTGCCGAGGTCGACGGCGACGACCGACGCGCCGGCACCCACGAGGTGGCCGACGAGGACCCGGCCGATGCCCGATGCGGCGCCCGTCACAATGGCGACGCGTCCCGCGTGATCGGTCCCCGTCGCCATCGCTCGGGATACTAACCAGTCAATTAGGAGCGCCTGGTCAGTGGCGGATGAGCTTCCCCTCGACGAGCAGCTTGAGGGCGTCGATGGCGGCGCGGTGGAGGGTCGGGTCGTCGGAGACCGCGTCGACGAGCCCGACCAGCACGGTGCGGATGAGGGCGATGGTGCGGTCGCGGTCGGCGACGTCGAGCTCGCCGGTGGCGATGCCGATGTCGACGAGGTTCTGGATGAAGCGCTCGCGGCGGATCGTCGAGGGCTTGAACAGCGATCGCAGCTCGGGGTTGCGGCGGACGTCGATTCGCACGGCGCCGAGGAATCGGGCCAGGCTGGGATCGGCGTCGTTCATCTCGTGGGCCAGATCGACCATCCGCTCGAACCCCTCGACGAACGTCTCGGCGCCTTCGACCACCGCTTCGAACTGGGTGTACACGAGGTGCTGGACCTCGTTGTTGACTGCGCGGTAGAGGTCGAGCTTGGAGTCGAAGTAGTGGTAGATCGCGCCGGTGGTGACGTCGGCGTTGTCGGCAAGCGCCTTGTTGGTCGTCGCCGCGTAGCCGAGCTCGGCGAACGCCATTCGCGCGGCGTGGACGATGCGGTCCCGCGTGGGCGCCGACTCGGACGCCGGAGGGCGGCCGAGACGGCGGGGTGCAGCGGCGCGGGCGCGTGGCATACCGACCAGTATGTCCCGAGGCGCAGGGCCCGCGGCGGAAACCGACCGATCAGTCAATTCGCAAGGGGCTGTCCCCGTGGGCACGGTGAGCCGGCGCGTTGACATCGTCGGCGGCACGGCCGGATGTGCTCAGCCTCGCCGAGCGAGCGCCGGGGTCGGCACGACGGTCACGTCCATCTGCTCGGGCTCGGTGCCGAGCGAGATCAGGGCCATGCCGAGGAACATCGCCAGTGCAAGGCCCAGCTCGACATCGGGAGTTCCTTCAGTGTGCCGGTGCGTCCGCACGTGGCGTGGGGACGAGGCTCGGCGTGGCGTCGTCGGGTTCGTCGTCGTCGAGGCCGAGGGCGAGGCGCATCCGGCCGAGGCCGTCGAACAGGCCGAGGGCGACGGTGAAGGCGACGAAGCCGTCGTCGCCGGTCTCGGCGCGGATCGCCTCGGCCTGAGCGTCGGTGAGACTGTGGACATCGACCACGTACTGCTCCGCGTAGGCGACGCAGCGGCGCTGGTGGTGGGTGAACAGCGGCGAGTCGTGGTGGCGGGGGAGTGCGGCGACCTGCTGTTCGGTGAGCCCGGCGGCGACGGCGGTGTCGTGGCGCAGCCGTTGCTGGGCACGGTCGCCGTGGAGCGCGGCGATGCGCAGCCGGCACAGCTCCAGCACCACCGGGTCCGATGCCGCCCACGCCGTGGGGAGGTAGTCGTTCACACGCGGCTGCAACTCCGGTCGCAGCGCGAGCAGGCGCTGGAGCGGCGTCGTCCCGAGCGCCTCGGCGCCGAGCCAGCTCGTCACGGTCTGACCGTGAACGCGATCGGGAGCCGCTTCAGCCCGTGCAGCACGTAGCTCGCCTCGTACTCGAGCCCGGCGAGATCGACGCCGTCGGCGGGGCGCAGGTCGTCGAGCCGCTCCAGCAGCACCTCGATGGCGATGCGCCCCTCGGCGCGGGCC
Organism: uncultured Acidimicrobiia bacterium; assembly: GCA_963841465.1. Classification (GTDB taxonomy): domain Bacteria; phylum Actinomycetota; class Acidimicrobiia; order Acidimicrobiales; family Ilumatobacteraceae; genus JALZMG01. Next base: position 886,709 of record CAWJCQ010000005.1, read on the forward strand.
AGCGCTGCGCCGAGGCAGAAGTGCTCGCCGTGGCCGAAAGCGAGGTGGCTCATCAGCCCGGGTCGCTCGGGGTCGATGTCGGCCGGGCAGGCGAAGCGACCCTCGTCGCGGTTGCCGGCGGCATATGCGAGCAGGAGATGGTCGCCGGCCTTGATCGGCACGCCGCCGACGTCGGTGTCGACGACCGCCGTGCGGTACAGGCCCTGCACTGGCGGCTCCAGCCGCAGCGACTCCTCGATGAACGCCGGGATCCGGGCCCGGTCGTCGCGCAAGCGTGCCAGCTCATCGGGTCGCTCGAGGAGCAGTCGCACCGACGAAGCGATCAGCTTGGTGGTCGTCTCGTTGCCGGCGACGAGGAACTGGCTGAGCATCGCCAGGATCTCGTCATCGGAGAGCGGGTGCTCATCCAGCTCGGCACCGACGAGCTCGGAGATCAGGTCGTGTCGTGGCGCGGCGCGGCGCTCGGTGACGCGTGCCCCGAAGTACTCGAAGAACTCGACCTGCGACCTCAGAACCGAGCGCAGCTGGTCGCGATCGATCTCGTGGTTGCCGATCAGGGCGACGAAGTCGTCGGACCACCGCTTGAAGCGGGGCAGCTCGTCGTCGGCCACGCCGAGCGCCTCGGCGATGATCGTCAGCGGCAGCGGCACGCCGTACTCGGCCACCACGTCGACCTCGCCACGTGGGGCGAAGCCGTCGACGAGCTCCTCGGCGACGGCGCGGATGCGCGGCTCGAGCTGCTTGACCTTCGGCGGCGTGAACGCCCGGTTGACGAGCTTGCGCTGGCGCACGTGGTCCGGCGGGTCGGCCGACAGCAGCACCCGGACGCCGCTGCGCATCCTCGACATCCGCGCCGCCAGCTCGGGTTCGTCGGCGAGGAGGGTGCCGATGGCCTCGCGCTGCTGGCGGGCGAGCACCGGCCCCGTGGGCATGATCGAGGAGAACGTCTGCGGATCGCGGGCGACGTGGACGATGTCGGCGTACCGGGTCACCAGCCAGCACTCGATCTCGGGCACGAAGACGACGGGCTGCTCGGCGCGCACCGCGTCGTAGTGCGGATACGGGCAGCGCACGGCGTCGGCGTCGAGCTCGAAGACTGCGGTCAGGTCGCCCACAGACACGCGGCCACCGTACGACGCCCGACGATCGACAACACAGTCCTCGTCCTCTTGTGCCACGGCGTGATCTCATCGTGCGGGCGGTGCCAGGCTGGTGCGATGGACGCCGACCTGATCGAACGCCTCCGCCACGAGATGGTCTACGAGTTTGGGCGGACGGCGCCGCCGGAGGGCTTCCCGCCATTCCACGACATCCCTGCCGGGCGCTACACGAGCGACGAGTTCTTCGGACTCGAGCGCGAGCACCTCTGGCCGCACGCCTGGGTGCTCGCCGGCCGCGCCGAGGCGGCGGCCGGGTCCGGCGACTTCTTCACGTTCGACGAGCTCGGCGTGCCGGTGCTCGTCGTGCGGGGCAAGGACGGCGAGCTCAGGGCCTTCTACAACACCTGCCAGCACCGCGGCGCACCCGTCGTTCGGGACCACGCCGGCACGGCGCGCACCTTGCGCTGCCAGTACCACTCATGGACGTACGACATCACCGACGGGCACCTCGTCCACGTGCCCGACGAGCGCGACTTCGTCGGCCTCGACGTCGCCGCCCGCTGCCTGCAACGGCTGCGATGCGAGGTGTGGGATGGGTGGGTCTTCGTCAACCAGGACCTTGACGCGATGCCGTTGCTCGAGTGGCTCGGCCCGATCCCCCAGCAGCTCGCCGAGCTGCAGGGACCGTCGCTGCGCGAGGTGGCCCGGCGCACCGAGGTCGTGCCATGCAACTGGAAGGTGACGGCGGAAGCGTTCCTCGAGGTGTACCACTTCCGCCACATCCACCAGCGCAACGGGGAGAGCCAGCTCGACAACCGCGGCGCCACGATGGGCCTCCTGCCCAACGGCGCGTCACGGATGATCACGCCGTTCTCCAAGCCCTCGTGGGCGGCCGCGGGGATGGCCGACTGGGACGACTGGCGCCACGTCGTCACGCCCGGCTTCACCGACATCGAGACGGTGAACGAGATGGTCCGCTGCACCAGCTCGGCGTACTCGATCTTCCCCAACCTGATCACGCCGCTCGCCGCGTACGGGTTCCCGTTCATCCTGTTCTGGCCGCTCGACAAGCGCACGACGCGCATCGACTGGATCCACTACGCGCCGATCGACTTCGACCCCGCTGACGGGCTGCCGCCGCTGTGGCAGCAGCGGATGACCAACTTCGACCGGATCATGAGCGAGGACTTCCAGAACATGGCGCCGATGCAGCGCTCGCTGGAGTCGCCGGCCTTCCACGGCGTGCCGATCAACTACCAGGAGCGACGGATCTGGCACTTCCACGAGCAGCTCGACCGCACCATCGGCATCGATCGGATCCCGCCGGAGCTGCGCGTCGAGCAGTTGCTCGGCCGCTACGTCGGCGATTGACGATCGGTCGTTGGGGGAGTCGGCGAGGTGGGTGACCGCCGCTGCGTAGCGGCGGTGGCGAGCTCGGAGGTGAGGCGAGCAGCTTGGCTGCGAGCCGAGCCCGAGCATGATCAGATGCGGCCGAGCACGGACGGTTCGCCGTCGGTCCACAGCACGGTGAGCGCGCGGTGCTCGATGCGCCAGCCCGCCGGCGTGCGCACGACGCGGTCGTCGTAGCGGCCGCCGACCATGAACAGGGCGCCGGCCTTCACATGTTGGGCCTGCAGGTAGCAGCGGCACGTGGCCCGGTCGCCATCGAGGCGGATCTGGTGGGTGGCCACGAGGTGCTGCGACGCGTCGAGGGGCTCGAGCGCCTCGCGGATCCGTTGCCTGATCGCGTCGAGCCCGCTGAGCGGGCGGCCGAGCTGGGCGGTGGCGTCGGGCGTGAAGACGTCGTCGAGGCCGTCCCAGTCGTGGCCGTCGAGGGCGAAGGCGTAGGCCGCGGTGAGGTCGACGATGGCCAGGCGGTCGGCGAGGTCGTCGGCGGGTTGGACGGTCACGCCCGGACCGTACCGTCGGCGGCCGGATACCGCCGAACGATCTGGGTGGGCAGCGTGCCAACAGTTGTCACGGAGCCCGCCCAGAACGGCGAATGGCACGGAGCCCGCCCAGATCGTGGCGCTCAGCGCAGCTCGCCACCGGAGAACCAGCGCTCGAACATCGGCTCGAGGCCGCTCCACACCAGCTCGACGAGCAGCCCGCCGGGCGGCTGGACGTAGGTGAAGACGCCGTACCCTTCGTCGGGCGGTCGCTGCGCCAGTCGCAGCGCCCACCCTCGCTCGAGCAGCGCTTCGGTGCCGCCCTTGAGATCGTCGTGCCACACCCCGACGTGGTGGAGGCCCGGCTGCTCCCGGCCGTCCCAGATCGAACCCGGTGGCCCCTCCAGCAGCTCGATGTGCTGGGGCCCCTCGGCCGAGTACGTGAACCGCAGCGGCAGCGCCGTCGCTCCTTCGCCAGGGATCCACACCGCCTGGTCGCGCTGCTGGGGCGAGCACCACGTGACGCCGAGCGGCGCGCTGAGCTGGGACATCGCCGCGTCGAGGTCGGCCACCCGCACGCCGACGTGGTAGCAGCGGGCGAAGTCGACGGCCACAGACATGCTAGGAAACTAACTCACCAGTCAATATTGACGAGGAAAGGGGCGCGATGGCTGACTCCACGTCCGGACGCTTGGCAGGGAAGGTCGCCGTCATCACCGGCGGGGCCAGCGGGATCGGCGCCGGCACGGCTCGCCGGTTCGTTGCGGAGGGGGCGCAGATCGTGCTCGCCGATCTCCAGGCGGACGCCGGGAAGGCACTGGCCGCCGAGCTCGGGGCCTCCGCCCGCTTCGCCGAGACCGACGTGACCCGGGAGGATGACGTCGCCGCGGCCGTCGACCTCGCCGTGCGCGAGTTCGGGCGACTCGACGTGATGTTCAACAACGCCGGCATCGTCGGCGTGATCGGCCCGATCGCCGACACCCCGGCCGACGGCTGGGACCAGACCGTGGCGATCCTGCTGCGCGGCGTGTTCCTCGGGATGAAGCACGCCGCCCGGGTGATGGTGCCGCAGCGCTCGGGCTCGATCATCTCGACGTCGAGCACGGCGGGCATCCTCGGCGGGCTCGGCCCGCACTGCTACACGACGTGCAAGCACGGCGTGATCGGCATGACCAAGTCGGTGGCGTCGGAGCTGGCTGCCCACGGCATCCGGGTCAACGCCATCGCGCCCGGCAGCACGGTCACCGCGCTGACGTCGGCGGTGATCACCGGCGACCACACCGCGGAGGACGAGGCGACCCAGCAGATCGCCGCCAGCTCCCCGCTCGGCATCGCCGCGGTCGCCGAGGACATCGCCAACGCCGCGGTGTACCTCGCCAGCGACGAGGCTCGCGTCGTCACCGGCCACACCCTCGTCGTCGACGCCGGGACGACGACGATGTCGACGCGGGGTCAGTTCCACAAGGAGCCGACGGCGGTGATGCACGAAGCAGGACGGCGCACGTGAGCGCAACCGGTTTGTGTCACCGCACACGTCGTCGGGGACTTCTGCGGTGACACAAACGATGCTCGACGTGCTCGTCGTCACCGGCGGGCACCCCTTCGAGGCCGAGGCGTTCTTCGCCGTGTTCGACGCGCTCGCCGGCGTGCAGTGGGAGCCCGCATCAGCCCCGGCGACCGGGCACGACGTCGTCGTCTTCTACGACATGCCCGGGATCCGGTTCACCCGCGGCGACCCGCCGGTCGAGCTGATCGAGCCGACGGAGGCGCAGCGGGAGACGATCGAGCGCCTGTGCGCCGCCGGCACCGGGCTCGTGTTCCTCCACCACGCGATCGCCGGGTGGCCGGCCTGGCCCGCCTACGCCGAGTTGATCGGCGGGCGCTTCCACTACCAGCGGGCGGAGCTGGCGGGGGAGTCCTACCCAGACTCCGGCTACCGCTTCGACGTCACCCACACCGTCGAGGTCCTGGCTCCCGATCATCCGGTGTGCGCCGGCCTCGGCCCGTCGTTCACGATCACCGACGAGCTCTACTGCTTCCCGGTCCTCACCGAGCGGGTCGTGCCCCTGATGCGCACGACGTTCGACACGTCAGACCCAGCGAACTTCTGGTCTGCCGATCTCGCCATCCGCGGCCGGCGCGACTGCAACGACGGCTGGACCCACCCGCCCGGCAGCGATTTGGTGGCGTGGGTGACGAGCGCCGGCCGCAGTCCGATCACCTACCTCCAGTGCGGCGACGGCCCGGTGACGTACGCCGACTCGTCGTACCGCCGCGCACTCGGCAACGCCATCACCTGGGTGGCGTCCGACGAGGCGCGTGCCTGGGCGAACGATCGCTGACACGCTGCCCGTCGCGATGAATTCTGGACGCCGGCCCGGTCCATCCCGGGAAGGCACGGACCAATGGAGGTGGGCCGATGAGTCACACGGCGATCGAAGCCACCGGGCTGGTCAAGGTCTTCGGCGACACGCGCGCCGTCGACGGGCTCGACCTGGTGGTGCGGCGGGGCACGGTGTACGGCGTGCTCGGCCCCAACGGTGCCGGCAAGACCACCACGATCCGGATGCTGGCGACGCTGCTGCGGCCCGACGGTGGTGCGGCGCGCGTGCTCGGTCACGACGTTGTGACCGAGGCGGGCGCGGTGCGCTCGAAGATGAGCCTCACCGGGCAGTTCGCATCCGTCGACGAGGAGCTGACCGGCGGCGAGAACCTGCAGCTGCTCGGCCGCCTGCTCGGGCTCGGGAAGCGTCCGGCGGCGGCCCGTGCCGACGAGCTGCTCAGCGCGTTCGGGCTCGCCGACGCTGCCGACAAGCTCGTCCGTGACTTCTCGGGCGGGATGCGCCGGCGCCTCGACATCGCCGCCAGCATCGTCGTGACCCCGGAGCTGCTGATCCTCGACGAGCCGACGACCGGCCTCGACCCGCGCAGCCGCAACCAGGTCTGGGACATCGTGCGGGTGCTCGTCGGCGAGGGCGCCACCGTCCTGCTGACGACCCAGTATCTCGACGAGGCCGACCAGCTCGCCGACCGCCTGGCGATCATCGACCACGGCAAGGTGATCGCCGAGGGCACCCGCGGCGAGCTCAAGGCATCGGTCGGCGCCGGCTCGCTCCACGTCCGGGTCCTCGACGTCACCCAGCGGTCCGCCGCGGTGGGCGTGCTCGTCGGGTGCCTGCTCGGCGAGGTGCAGCTGCACTCCGATCCGGCTGCCCTCACCGCCGCCGACGTCGACGCCGACCACGCCGCCCGCGCCCTCGCCGCGCTCGCCGCTGCCGGCATCGCCGTTGCCGAGTTCGCCCTCGGCCAACCCAGCCTGGACGAGGTATTCCTCGCCCTCACCGGCCATCCCGCCGACGACACGCCCGAGGAGGGAGCAGCGGCATGACCATGACCGTCGCCGACACCGTCGTCACCGAGGACGCGCTGCGCGCCGCGCTCGTCGAGCGCCGCCGCCCGAGCCAGGCGTCGGCGCTCGGCGCCTCGATCGCCTTCGGATGGCGGGCCGTGCTCAAGATCAAGCATGTGCCGTTGCAGCTGTTCGACGTGACCGCCTTCCCGATCATGTTCACGCTGCTCTACACCTACCTGTTCGGCGGCGCGCTAGCCGGTTCGACCCACGCCTACCTCCAGCAGCTCCTGCCGGCGATCCTCGTGATGAACATCACGTGGATCACGATGTACACCGGCCAGGCGCTGAAGATGGACATCGCCAGAGGGGTCTTCGACCGCTTCCGCTCACTGCCGATCTGGCGCCCAGCGGTGCTCGTCGGGATGCTCCTCGCCGACGCCGTGCGCTACACGATCGCCGCCGCCGTGATGCTCACGCTCGGCGTCGCTCTTGGCTTCCGGCCGGAGGGTGGGTTGGCCGGCGTGCTCGCCGCCGTCGTCTTGTTGTTGGTGTTCGCGTTCTGCCTGTCGTGGGCGTGGACGACGCTGGCGTTCCACGTGCCGACGCCGGAGTCGGTGATGCAGATGAGCATGACCGTGCTGTTCCCGCTGACGTTCGCCAGCAACGTGTTCGTCGACCCGGCGACGATGCCCGGATGGGTGCAGGCGTTCGTCAAGGTCAACCCGATCAGCCACCTGGCCTCGGCGTCGAGGGGGCTGATGCAGGGCGACGTCCCTGCCCGTGAGATCGGGTGGGTGCTGTTGTGGTCGGCGCTGCTGCTCGCGGTCTTCGGGCCGCTGACGATGCGCCGCTACAACCGGGTCTCTTAGCGGGGGGAGGGCAGGCCCTCCCCCCGGCCCCCTCCCACGACGCGGTCCGAGTCGGTGGACATCACCGCGATGTGGGCGCACGCTTGGCTGATGGCTGCGGTGGTGAACATCAACGACGTGCTTGATGGCCACGTCGGGCTGGTGGTCGATTGCGTGGATCGCCTGTATCTGAACGGGTACGTGCCGTCGTTGCAGACGCCCGGCCAGGTGGCTTGGTTCTTGCACGATCATCTCGGGTTCATGCTGCCGTCACCGGCGATCTTCGAGAAGATCGGCAACCGGTTTCGTGGGGCGGTCCGCCGCTTCGCCGAGGACAACGACATCCCGATCCTGGCGTTGAAGAAGCCGGACCGGACTCGATGGGATGACCGCAAGCTCGACCACGTCCAGCCGTATCTACGTGCCGCAAGGGACACGGGCCGGTTCGGTGTCGTCGCGATCGTCACCGGCCAGGAGTTTCAGTGGGTGTTCTCCGGCCGCACCTCGCGAGGTGACGGGTTCACGTTCTTCAAGGAGCAGCGCCGCGTCGGCGTCTACTACTTCTACGTGCTCGATCCGGACTTCGGGCCTGGGTTCATCAAAATCTGCACGTACTTCCCGTATCCAGCCAAGGTGTGGATGAACGGTCACGAGTGGGCCAAGGGTCAGGCCGACCACGCCGGGATCGGCTTCAGGTCGTTGGCCAATGGGTTCGCCTCCTGTGACCTGCCCGAGCAGCTCCAGGCGATCTGCGATCGTTTCGGTCCCGACGACGTGCAGGGGTTCTTCGACCGGTGGATCACGGCGATCCCGACCCCGTTCACCTCGGCAGACCGCGCTGCGGGCTTCTGGTGGGAGCTGTCGGTCCGTCAGGTCGAGGTGTCACGCACCCTGGTGTTCGATGATCCACGCCGTGCCCGCGGCTTCTTCGAAGCACTCGTCACCGACAATGTCGGCATCGGGCGCCCCCATGAGGTCGCCGCCGTGTTCAACCGGCGGGTCACGAAACGGACCCCAGGAATCTTCCGCACGCGCGATCTTCGACCGCGGGACCGAGGTGCAGCTCGAGTTCCGCTACAAGCACAGCCGGGTCAAGCAGTACTTGAAGGAAGGGAGGGCCTTGCGCATCGAGACCGTCATCAACAAGCCATCCGACGTCGGGATCCGTGCCCGGCTCGAGCATCTCCCCGAGCTGGTCGTCAAGGGTCGCGAGGTCAACGATCGTCTGCTTACGATTGAACGTGCCGGTCAGGGCTGTGCCATCGGCTCTGCGCTCTTCGAGCGCATCCACCAGCCCTACATATGGGAGGGCCAACGAACCGGAGCCCTACGCTTCGGGGACCCACGCGCCATGGCCCTGACCGGCGCCCTGTGCTGTTTCGTTCACGTCCTCGCCGGCTTCACCAACCACAGCCTTCGCGAGCTCGTCGCCGGACTGCTCGGACGCGACTACAGCACCAGCCAGATGACCTACGACCTGCGCCGCCTCCGACTTCACGGACTCATCGAACGGATCCCCCACAGCCACCGCTACACGCTCACCGCCGACGGGACACGCGTCGCCATCTTCTACACCAAGGTCCACGGCCGCGTGCTCCGGCCCCTCGTCGCCGCTGGCGACCGACCGCCAGCACCCATAGAACTTCGTCGCGCCCTCGCCACGATCGACCGAACCATCAACACCTACGTCACAAACGCGCGCCTCGCAGCCGCTGCCTGAAACCTGCCGAGATGTTCAACAAGCCCGCGACAGAGAAGACCTAGCACGCCCGATCATCTGCGGGCCCCCCCGTTCGACCTCGCGACAGTGTGGATCGGGCCGACCATCGCCCACTAGGTTATTGACCGGTCAATTAGTTCTCGATGAGGAGGGCTCGGGCAGTGCGCACGATCAGGCATCCGCTCTCAGGGGCCACCTACGACCTCCAGGACGACGGCACCGTCAAGGTCGTCGCCACGGATGGCTCCGTGGGGATCTTCGACAAGACGGGAACCTGGCGGTCCGGCGCGCTCCAGCAGGCGGACCCCCACCTGTGCCTGTGGATCGGCGGCGAGGAGCTGCCGAACCGATTCCAGCAGGCAGCCAGCGCGCTGAAGCGCGAGGGCACGATCCCCGAGGAGGAGTTGACACCGTGACGATGACCAGCCCTGCCCCTGGATCCGCCCGCTCGCCCGGCGCCAGCTATCAGGACCTGCTCGACCACGACAGCAGGCCGGAGAACGTGCCGGTGACGCTGCGGTGGCAGAGCAACGAGTCCCTCGGCTCGGCCGACATCCCCCGAGCCCGCTACGTCAGCCGCGAGTTCCACGAGCTGGAGAAGGAGAAGCTGTGGAAGAGGGTCTGGCAGATGGCGTGCCGCGAGGAGGACATCCCCGAGGTCGGTGACAGCCTCGTCTACGACATCTGCGATCGGTCGATCCTCGTGGTGCGCTCGGCCCCGGACACCATCCAGGCCTACTACAACGCCTGCCTGCACCGTGGTCGCCAGCTGAAGGAGGGTGACGGCAACAACACCGAGTTACGCTGCGCCTTCCACGGCTTCTGCTGGAAGCTCGACGGCTCGCTCAAGCAGATCCCGTGTGAGTGGGACTTCCCCCACGTCGACCCGGCGGCGTGGTCGCTGCCCGAGGTTCGGGTCGGCACATGGGGTGGGTTCGTGTTCGTCAACATGGACCCCAACGGCGAGTCGTTGGCGTCGTTCCTCGGTGACTTTCCCGAGCAGTTCACGAAGTGGCCGCTCGAACATCGCTACAAGTCGGCGCACGTGGCGAAGATCTTCCCCACCAACTGGAAGGTCGTGCAGGAGGCGTTCATGGAGGCCTTCCACGTCGTCGCCACGCACCCCCAGCTGCTGCCCGGCATCGGCGACGCCAACAGCCAGTACGACTGGCACGGCAACTGGTCGCGGGCGATCACGCCAAACGGCACGCCGAGCCCGCACATCAAGTTCGAGCCGTCCCAGCAGGAGATGTTCGATGCGATGAGCGATCGCCGACTCGACGAGCCGTCGTTCGTCGAGCTCGGCCCCGGCGACACGGCCCGCTCGACCGCCGGCGACGGCGGGCGCAGACGGATGGCCGGCGTGCTCGGCGCCAAGGCCGACGAGCTCTGCGACGCCGAGCTGTCGGACAGCTTCTATTTCACGTTGTTCCCGAACCTGCACCCGTGGGGCGCCTTCAACCGGATCACCTATCGGTTCCGCCCGTACGGCGACGAGCACGAGATGGCGATCATGGAGTGCATGTACCTGGACCCGTGGCCGGAGGGAGAGGAGAAGCCACCGTCCGTGCCGATCCACTGGCTCGGGATCGACGACGACTGGACAGATGCGCCGGAGCTGGGGATGCTGGCCCGCGTCTTCAACCAGGACTCGTTCAACCTGCCCAAGGTCCAGCGCGGCCTGCACTCACTGCAGAAGGACATCACTCTGGCCAACTACCAGGAGACGAAGATCCGCCACTTCCACCACATCCTGACGCGGTACGTGGAGGCGGACTGACCCCTGGGGCTGGTCATGTGAAGATGCTGACACCGCCGGGGCCGACGAGCAGTCCGACGACGATCAGGGCGATGCCGGCGAGCACCGCTCCTCGCAGCGCGGTGATGATGCCGGCGATGACGAGGATGACGGCAAGGATCCAGAGCAGGGTGACCATGAGAACCTCCGGGTGGTGAGTCGTCGCCGTCTGGCGACGGCATCGACACAAATACCTCTCCGGGCGGTTGTGTACACCCCTAGGGATGAATACGGTCGCGGACGTGGCGTCGATCCGGCCGGTGTGCGTGGCGCTGGTCGACGACTACGACGTCGTCGTGGTCGGTTTGGCCCACCTGTTCGACTCGTACGCCGACCGGATCGTGATCGCCGAGATGGACACCAACGAGCCGCTCTCCGACACGGTCGACGTCGTGCTCTATGACTCGTTCGCCCAACCGGAGGCCGACCAGGACGACCTCGATGTGCTCCTGGCGAGCCCGCACGCCCGTCACGTCGCCGTCTACACGTGGAACTTCCACCCCGCGCTGATCAAGGCGGCGATGGCCCGCGGGGTGCACGGCTACCTGTCCAAGACGTTGCCGGCACGCGAGCTCGTCGAGGCGCTCGAAGCCATCGCACACGGCACGGTGATCGTCAGCGACTCGCCGAAGCGCTCGCGCCCCGCCGCCGGGCTCGACTGGCCGGGCCGTACCGAGGGTCTCACCGACCGAGAGGCCGAGATCATCGCGCTGGTCACCCAGGGCTGCTCCAACCTCGAGATCGCCGCGACGATGTACCTCAGCATGAACACGGTGAAGTCCTACGTCCGCTCCGCCTACCGCAAGATCGGCGTGACCACCCGACCGCACGCGATCCTGTGGGGCATCGACCACGGGTTCACCCCGGACCACGACCGCATCGACCACTGGCGCGGAGGCCCCTGAGCCGGCGACAGGCGGGCATCAGACACGTCGTGCCCGACTGCCCACTACAGTCAGCCCTGCCGGCCAATCCGAGGACTGGGGGAGAAACGCGTGCCGTTGCTCGACGTGGAGGACATCACTGTGCGCTTCGGAGGCATCGTCGCGCTCGACGGGCTGTCGTTCACCATCGACGAGGGACAGATCTGCGGACTGATCGGTCCGAACGGGGCCGGCAAGACGACGATGTTCAACGTCGTCAGCCGCATCTACGAGCCGGCGGCCGGCCGGCTGACCTACCGAGGTGAGGACCTGCTGCGCGTCCCCGCCCACGGCATCGCCGACCATCGCATCGCTCGTACGTTCCAGAACCTTGCCCTGTTCCCGTCGATGACGCTGCTCGAGAACGTCATGGTCGGCGCGCACAGCCGCGGCAAGGTCGGGTTCGCCCAGGCAATCAGCCGCATCGGTGTCGCCTCCGAGAACCGCAGGCTGCGCGACAACGCCGGCGACCTCCTCACCCAGCTCGGGCTCGGCCATCTGATGTTCCGTCCCGCCGCCGGGCTCCCGTTCGGCACGCTCAAGCGCCTCGAGATCGCCCGGGCGCTCGCCGCCGACCCGCAGTTCCTGCTGATGGACGAGCCGGCGTCGGGTCTCACCCACGGCGAGGTTGACGAGCTCGGCGACACCGTGTTGCGCATCCGCGATGAGTTCGCGCTGACCATCCTGCTCGTCGAGCACCACATGTCGATGGTGATGCGGGTCTCCGACAAGGTCGTCGCGATGGACTTCGGCCGCAAGATCGCCGAGGGTGTCCCCGCCGAGGTGCAGCAGGATCCCAAGGTGATCGAGGCGTACCTCGGGGGAGCACGATGAGCCTGTTGGAGATCGCCGGGCTGCGCGCCGGCTACGGCCACGTCAACGTGCTTCACGAGCTCGACCTGAGCGTCGACGACGGCGAGATCGTGGTGGTGCTCGGCGCCAACGGCGCCGGGAAGACGACGACCATCCGGGCGATCTCCGGCACCATCCCGCGGTCCGGGAGCATCATGTTCGCCGGCCACCCGATCACCGCATCGTCCGCCGACAGGATCGTCCGAGCCGGCATCGCCCAGGTGCCCCAGGGGCGCGGCACCTTCCCCGAGCTGAGCGTGCTCGACAACCTGCGGATCGGCGCCTACACGCGGCGCGACGGCGGCACCGCCGCCGACATCGACCGTTGGTTCGAGACGTTCCCACGTCTCGCCGAGCGGCGCGAGCAGCGCGCCGGCAGCCTCTCCGGCGGCGAGCAGCAGATGCTCGCCATCGCCCGCGCCCTGATGAGCCGGCCCAAGTTGCTGCTCTGCGACGAGCCCAGCCAGGGCCTCGCGCCGATCATCGTCGAGGAGATGTTCACGATCATCGACTCGCTCAGCACGCAGGAGAACATCGCCGTGTTGCTGGTGGAGCAGAACGCCAACTTGGCGATGGAGATCGCCCAGCGCGTGTACCTGCTGGAGACGGGGAGGATCGTCGGCTCCGGTGACGCCGCGACGATCGCCGCCGACGACAGCATCCGCAAGGCGTACCTGGGGTACTGATGGAACGCTTCTTCGAAGCCCTCTTCCTCGGTCTGTCCTCCGGTGCGACCTACGGCCTCGTCGCCCTCGCGCTGGTCGTCGTCTACCGCGGCACCGGACACCTCAACTTCGCCCAGGGAGAGATGGGCACGCTGTCGGCTTTCGTCGTCTGGTTGTTCCACGACAAGGGGGTACCGCTGCTGCTCTCGGTGCTGCTGGGGATGGCGTTCGGGTTCCTCATCGGTGCGGGGATGGAGGTCGCGATCATTCGCCCGTTGGCCAAGCGCTCGCTGCTCGCCGTGTTCGTCGCGACGGTCACGCTGTTCCTCGGGATCAACGCCTACACGTCGGGCGTGTGGGGCGCCCCGCCGGACGAGGCGCTGGACAGCCTGTTCCCGAACGATCCCAAAGACTTCGTCCGCCTGTTCGGCACCGTCTGGCGGTACAAGGACATCGGCACGCTGGCCGTCACGCTCGTCATCACCGCACTGCTGTTCCTGCTGTTTCAGAAGACCCGCTTCGGGCTGGCGATGCGCGGCGTGGCCAGCAACGCCGACTCGGCGCGGCTGGTCGGCATCCCGACCGGCCGCATCCTGTCGGGCTCGTGGGGCATCGCCGGGGCGCTGGGCGCGCTGGCCGCCGTGCTCGTGGCCGGCAACCAGGGGCAAGTGACGCCGCAGCTGATGATCACGGTGTTCACATACGCCACGGCGGCCGCCGTACTGGGCGGCTTGGACAGTCCCGGCGGGGCCGTCATCGCCGGGCTGCTGATCGGGATCGGCGAGAACATGGCGGCGAAGTACGCACCCGGGTGGATCGGTCAGGACATGAAGCTGGGCGTCGCCCTCGTGGCCATCTTCGTGGTGCTGCTGTTCAAGCCGTCGGGCCTGTTCGGGACGGCGAAAGTCGAGCGAGTGTGATCAAGATCAAGGAAGGCTCCGTCGGCCACTGGGTGATCCGGCTGGTGTGGGTCGCCGCAACGGTCGCCGTCGTGATCTACATCCCGACCAAGACGTCCACGAGCACCATCGGCGACTTCACGCTGGTGATCGAGTACGCGATCGCCGCGATGTCGCTCAACCTCGTGCTCGGCTACACGGGCATCATCTCGATCGGTCACTCGGCGTTCTTCGGCTTGGGGATGTACACCACGGCGGTCCTCGTCTCCCGCTACGGCTGGAGCCAGGGCTGGACCTTCTACATCGCCGCAGCGATCGCCTTCGTCGTCGGGTGCCTGATCGCCTTGCCGGCGCTGCGGTTGAAGGGCATCTACCTCGCCATCGTGACCTTGGCCTTGGGTGTGCTGTTTCCGACGCTCGTGCGGTGGGACAAGCTGGAATGGCTCACCCAGGGGCCTGCCGGCATCCACGGCATCACGTACGAGAAAATCCCCAAGTGGCCGATCCTCGGCACCCTGCGCGGCCGCGAGGGGCGGGCGATCTTCATCTACTGGGTCGGGGTGGTGCTGCTCGTGGTGAGCTACCTCGTCGCTCGCGGCGTCGTGAAGAGCCGGGTTGGGCGCTCGTTGATCGCGATCCGCGACAACGAGACCGCCGCCGCCGTGATGGGCGTGCCGCGCGCCCGCACCAAGACGCTCGTGTTCGGCGTCTCCGCGGCGATGTGCGCCGTGGCCGGCTCGCTCTCGGCGACACGGCTCAACCTGGCCAGCCCGGACATCCGCAACATCACGCTCATCGGCAGCATCACGTTCCTGCTGATCATGGTGCTCGGCGGGGCGGCCACGCTGTGGGGGCCGATCCTCGGCGCCCTCGCCTACGTCACGCTCGACGCCCGCACGCGCAAGGCGGGCGAGACCGGCCAGGGGTTCATCGGCACCGTCTTCAACGACTGGCTGAACATCGAGGGCTCGCCGGCGACGCTGATCCTCGCCGTCATCCTCCTGGCGGTGATGTTCGTCGCGCCGTTCGGCATCGTCGGTCTGCTCAGGCGCATCATCCACCGCTTCGTCGTCATCGTGCCCCGCCCGGCGGGTCGTCCCATCGATGAGAGCCAGCTGCTGGCCACCACCGAGGCGGCCGCTCAGATCGAGGGCGTCGAGTCCGTACCGGACGTCAACGTCTTCGTCGCCGACCCATCCACTAGCTCAGGAGAACCAACATGAATCGAACGACGACACGGCTTGTCGCCGCGCTCGCCGCCGCCGCCCTGGTCGCCACCGCGTGCGGTGACGACGACGACAACGGTGGGGCCGCCACCACGGCAGCGCCGACCGAGGCGCCGTCGACCTCCGGGGGGACCGCGACCAGCGCCCCCTCCACCTCTGGCGGCACCGAGACGAGCGCGACCGGCGAGACGACGGCCACGACCGAGAGCACCGGGTCGACGGCGGGCGGCGGCGAGGGCTGGAAGGTCAACACGGAGAACTGCGTCGACCCCGACCGGGCCAACGCGAAGATCGAGGGCACGATCAACATCGGCTCGTCGGGCCCGTTGTCGGGCGGACCGGCCGCAGCGGCCTTCGCCCCGGTGATCAAGGGGTTCCAGGCGTACATCGACTACGCCAACGAGAAGAAGCTGCTGCCTGACCACGACCTCAAGGTCACCTTCGGCGACGACCAGTACGACCCGGCGCTGACCCCTGGTGTGATCAACAGCGCTCTCGACGGCGGCGCCCAGGTCATCTCCGAGATCATCGGCACGCCGAACAACCTCGCCGTGCGCGACACCCTCAACGAGGAGTGCGTACCGCAACTGATGGCAGCCAGCGGGGACCCGGCGTTCGGCGACGTCGCCAACTATCCGTGGACGATCGGCGCCAACCTGCCCTACGACGTCGAGTGGAAGGCCTATGCCGAGGACGTGGCAAAGACGTTCCCCGACGGCGCCAAGGTGGCGCTGTTCTACGTCAACAACGACGCCGGCCTGGTCTCCAAGAAGGGTTTCGAGGACGCCGCCAAGGACCTCAAGATCGAGATCGTGGACGACCAGACGATCGAGGCGACCGAGAGCGCACCGCCGACGGCGCAGCTCGGGAGCATCGCCGGCAAGGCCCCGGACGTCATCGTGGCCTTCCCGCTCGGCGCCCAGTGCCCCACGTTCCTGTCCGAGCTTGCCAACCAGAAGGCGGCCAAGTCGGGTTGGGACCCGCGGGTCTACCTGACCAACACGTGCGCCAGCCCGCTGATCCTCGGCATCGCCGGTCAGACCGCCAACGGCATCTACACCTCCGCGTCGTTCGGTGCCGTTGACATCACCAACCCCGCCAACCAGACCATTCCCGGGGTCGCCGAGTACCTCTCGTACATGCAGAGCAAGGGCCTCACCGACACCGTGCCGACGAGCGCCGCCGGCTGGAACTACGCCGAGGTCACCGTCGAGATGCTCCGTGAGGCGGCCAAGTCGCCCGACGGTCTCACGCAGGCGTCGATCATCAACGCCGCCCGCAACTTCGACTACCACGGGTCGATCGTCCGCGAGGGCATCGACTTCAAGACCGACGGTGAGAAGGACGGCTTCCTGGTCGAGGGCGTGCAGATCGCCCAGTACGACGCCTCGACGAAGTTCTTCAACGACGTCGGCGAGCTGATCACCAAGTTCGAGAGCAGCTGACCACAAGACGGAAGGGGCCTGCCCGGACGGCCGGGCGGGCCCCGCCGTCGCGCTACTCCGGCGCGTCGAGCGGGTACTGCTCGCGCAGCAGGCGCTTGAGGGCCTTGCCGGTTGGATTGCGCGGGATCGCATCGGTGAACACGGCCCGCCGTGGCAGCTTGAAGCGGGCGAGCTTGCCGTTGCAGTGGGCGAGGACGGCCGCCTCGTCGAGCTCGGGGTCGGCGCGGACCACCACCGCAAGCGGCGACTCACCCCACTTCGGCGAGGGCATCCCGATCACGGCGGCATCGGCGATGCCGGGGTGGGCGACCAACACGTCCTCGATCTCGGCCGGGTAGATGTTCTCGCCGCCGGAGATGATCATGTCCTTGATTCGATCCCGGATATACACGAACCCGTCGGCGTCGTGAACGGCGATGTCACCGGTGTGCAGCCAACCGTCCTTGATCGTCTCGGCGGTCTCTTCCGGGCGGTTCCAGTAGCCGGCCATGACATGGCGGCCGCGGACCAGCACCTCGCCGGGCACGTCCACGCCGACGTCCTCGCCGCTGTTGCCGTCGACGATGCGCACGTCGGTGTGGAAGAACGGCTTGCCGGTCGAGCCGATCCGTGCCAGCGCCTCGTCGGGGCTGATCAGGCAGGCCGGACCGCACGTCTCGGTGAGGCCGTAGACCTGGTGGATCTCCAGGCCGAGGGCGGCGTACTGCTCGATCAGCGAGGGTGGCACCGGCGCCGCTCCACTCATGATCCAGCGCAGCGCCAGCGGGTGGTGCACGTCGGGCCGGTAGGTCGTCAGCATGAAGTTGAGCATCGCCGGGACGGCGAGCGTCGTCGTGACCTCCTCGTCGCGGAACAGGTCCCAGATCCGCTGCGGATCGAATTGGCGCAGGAGGATGGTCGTGGCACCGCGGTAGATGCAGTCGGTCAGCGGGTTGAGGGCGCCGACGTGGAACAGCGGCAGCGAAATGAGGTAGCGGTCGCGGAAGCGGAGGTCGGCCGTCGCGAGCACCGTCAGCACTGCCCATTCGACGCTGTCGTGAGTGTGCAGCGCCCCCTTCGGAAGGCCGGTGGTACCGGAGGTGTACATGATGAACAGCGGGTCGTCGCCATCGCCAGTGACCGGCAGAGGCGTCGACGGTGCGGCCCCGACGAGCGCGTCGAAGTCGCGCCCCCACGCCGGTGGGTCGGCGCCGACGCGCAGCCACTCGGCGACCGGCGTGCCGCTGTCGGCGTCGTTGCCACGATCGTGGAGCTCGGCGACGACGCCGTCGTACTCGGCGGCGAACACGAGCACGGTCGCCCCCGAGTCGCGCAGCATGAACGCCAGCTCGTCAGCGACCAGCCGCCAGTTGAGGGGGACGACGACAAGACCGACTCGGGCGGCACCGTAGAAGGTTTCGACGAACTGATGGCAGTTGGGCAGCAGCATCGCCACCCGGTCACCCTGGCTCAGCCCACATTCGGTCAGCACGTGGGCCGTGCGATCGGCGCGCTCGTTGAGCTCGGCGAAGGTGAATCGGCGGCCGGCGGCATCGTCGACGAGCGCCTCCAGCCGAGGGTTGAGCAGGGCCCGCTTGGCGAGGTGGGATCCGACGTTCATCTGGTGGCTCCTGTGTCAGGGGCGGTTGCGGCCGAGCTGGTCGTGACTGGTCACCCAGTCTCCGTGGAGCACGGCCGAGGTGAGCGACGTCTCGCCGGCGAGCACGACGGCGGCGCAGATCTCGGCGAACTTCATCACCTTCCCGGCGCCGTAGCAGCCGAGCAGCTCGAGGCACTCGCGCTGGGTGGCCAGCCCGGTGCCGCCGCCGTAGGTGGCGACGATCAACGCCGGCAGCGTGATCGACCAGTAGTAGTCCCCATTGTCGAGCAGCTGGTTGTAGACGATCCCGGCGTGCGACTCCGAGACGTTGGCGACGTCCTGGCCGCAGGCGATGAACAGCGCCGTCAGACCGTTGGCAGCGTGGGCCCCGTTGTTCGCCGACGCCGCCATGAAGCTGCCCGCCAGCGAGATCTGGCGCCCCCACATCAACGTCTTGGTGTCGACACCCATCAACGCTTGGATCACGTCGTTCTTGATGACCGCTTCGGCGACGACACGCTTGCCCCGGGTCAACAGCATGTTGATCTGGGAGTGCTTCTTGTCGGTGTCGATGGAGCCGGACAGGATGAACCGGGGCGCACCCGGGTACATGGCTTGGATCCACTCGCACGCCGCCTGCGTCGCCTTCCCGGTCATGTTCTGCCCGGCGGCGTCGCCAGTCGTGTAGTTGAACCGCAGGTAGCGCAACGGTCCGATCGAGTACTGGCCGATCGAGATCAGCTTCCCAGAGCTGGTCGTCGTCTCCGCCGCCGCCTTGATCTCGGCGAAGTGCTCGGCGACCCATTCCCCGAACACGCGGCCACCGCGCCCGTCGGCGAGGATGAACACCGGTGCCCGCTGCATCTGGTCGTCGACGACGGCCGTCTTCACCCCGCCGCACTCGGTGAGCAGGCGCATCCCCCGGTTGTAGCTGGCGACCAGGGTGCCCTCGGTGGTCGCCAATGGGATGTAGAACTCGCCCTGGGCGTGCTCACCATTGATCAGCAGGGGCCCGGCGGTGCCGATCGGCACCTGTGCCACCCCGGTGAAGTTCTCGATGTTCCCCGGCAACGACGCCGGATCGAGGGAGAACTGGCCGACGTGTTCGAGCTCGACTCCCGTTTGCGCACGCAGGAACTCGCGACGCATCCGGGCGGCGTCGACGGTGTAGTCGTCGTCGCGATCCCGAGGCACGCGGTTCCTGGACCCAGACACAGCACTCACGTCGAACCCCCATCTCGCCGGCCCCGGCAGTGTGCCACGCGGCGGACATCTTGCCGCTTTGGTCGCGATCCGTCCTGGGAGTGAGCGAGGAATCGCGACCAAGACGGGATGAGATCGTCAGCCTCCCGGTTGGTGCTCGACGAGGCGGACCACCTCGTCACCGCCTTGGGTCGTCACCTCCTGGACGACGCCGACGCCCTCGGCGTAGGACTTCTCCTCGACGACGTCGGGCTCGAGCGGCGACCAGTCGCGCGTGACGACGAGCCCGTCGAAGTGCCCCGCCGGCACGTCTGCGGTCCCGGCGGTGGCGATGATCCGTCCCATGTCCTCGGCGTGCCCGGCGTAGAACTCCTGGCGGTAGCCACGCTGGCTCGGCGCCGGCGCGGCCGGCATGACGATCCCGGGGAGGGCGCCGTCGACACCGGCCTCCCACGAGCCCTCGGTGCTGACCTTGCCGCGGTCGTATGCCGTCGTCGCCTCACCGAAGTACCACACGCTGCCGTCGGCGCGCTGGCTGTAGTAGTCGATCGTGTCCTCCACGGCCGTGCCGCCCTCGGTGGCCACGTCGTGGACTTGGGCGACGGGCACGCCCATCACCGTGCGCGGCTCGGCCAGCACCTCGACCGTGATCTGCTGGTCGCCGTCGCTCGACGTCGACGCGTAGATCCACCGTTCACCGGACGCCAGCGGGAACCACGGGTTGTCGACGACGGCGGAGAACTCGGCAGGGTCGATCACCGGCGCGTAGACGCCGCCATCACCCGGATCGATCACCGCGCCGGACCCGCCGGCGGTCGTCGGCGGCGCGGTGGTGGCAGGCGTCGAAGTCGACGTGGAGGTCGACGTGGCGGTCGAGGAGACCGCCACTTCGCTCGCCGACGTCGCCGCCGCGGCCTTGGTGGGTGCGGCGGCAGCGGTGCCAGCGGGCGCGGTCGGCTGCTGGGCGCTGTCGCCACCCGACGAGCACGCCGTCGCCAGCACGAGCGCGCCAGCGCCGAGAGCGGCGGCTCGGGCGCCCATCATCCGCCCCGATCTGCCTTGCTCGCCACGACCCGAAACTGCTCGTCGAGCTGCACGTCCACTTGGCGGCCGTCGGCCAGCGTGACTTCGACCTCGTACTTGCTGTCCTCGTCGTCGACTTCGGTGCCCGTCACCCGCCCTCCGCCCGTGTGGGCCAGGGCGGCAGCCTCCGCCTTGGCTCGCGCTGGCCCGGTGATCGGGGTGTCGGTGTCGCGGCGGACGGCGCCGATCAGTACCAGCGTGCCGGCACAGACGGCCACGCCCGTCGCCGCGGTCACCACCGCTCGCTTCCTCATCCAGCCCATGTCGGTCCTCCTTGCTGAGAGCGATGGTGCGCGCCCGGGCCTGACAGGTACCTGACCGGTGCCTGACGAGCGGTCAGCGGGGAGTCAGGTCCATTCATGGCACGCTGGTCACCAGGACCGGAGCATGAAGCTGCTGCTCGTGGAGGACGACGCCAAGCTCGCCGCAACGGTCCGGCGCGGGCTGGAGGCGGCCGGCATGGTCGTCGACGTGGCCAGCGACGGCCTCGACGCCCTGTGGATGGCGACGGAGGGTGACTACGACGTGGTCGTGCTCGACATCCTCCTGCCCGGCCTCAACGGGTTCGCCGTGTGCGGCGAGCTGCGCGAACGGGGCAACTGGGTGCCGATCCTGATGCTCACGGCCAAGTCCGGCGAACTCGACGAGACCGAGGCGATCGACACCGGCGCCGACGACTACCTGACCAAGCCGTTCTCGTTCGCCGTGCTCGTGTCGCGGATCCGAGCGCTGTCCCGGCGCGTCGCCCACCGCGACCCGGCCCGGATGGAAGCCGGTGACCTGCGCATCGACGCCGCCGCCCGCAGGGCCTGGCGGGGTGAGGTCGAGATCCGCCTGACCTCCCGGCAGTTCGATGTGCTCGAGTTCCTCGTCCGGCGGGCCGGCCAGGTGGTCAGCCGCGACGACGTCCTGCGCGGCGTCTGGCCCTTCGACTTCGACGGCGACCCGAACATCGTCGAGGTCTACGTCGGCCGGTTGCGCCGGTTGATCGACGCCCCGTTCGGCCGCCGGGCGATCGAGACGCTGCGCGGCGCCGGCTACCGGCTGGCACCGGACGGGGGCTGAGCGTGGCCGGTCGCCGCGGCATCCGCGTCCGCGTGACGCTCATTGCCGTCGCCGTCACGGCGGCGGTGCTGGCCATCGGCGGCGTCGCCGTCGTGATCGCCGAGCACCGGGTGCTGGACGACGCCCTCGACCACTCGCTCGACCAGCGCGCCGACGTGCTGGCAGGAGAGCTGCAGGCGGGAGATCGGACGCTCGCGACGGGCGACGACGAGGACCGGCTGGTGCAGGTGGTGACGTCCGCCGGTGCCGTGATCGCGGCGAGCCCGAACCTGCACGGCCAGCCGCCCATCGCGCCCACCATCGCGGCAGGGACCGAGGGTCGCCGGACGATCACCGTCAGCGGCGACCAGTTGAGGGTGCTCAGCCGCGGCGTCGACACGGGCCGAGGGACCCTGACGGTTCACGTCGCCGAGAACATCGACGACATCGCAGATGCGGTGCGCGCTCTTGCGGGCGCGCTGGCGCTCGCCGCGGCGGCGGCCGTTCTCGTGCTCGGCGGCCTGGTGTGGTGGCTGGTCGGGCGCACGCTGCGGCCGGTGGAGCAGATCAGAGCCGAGGTCGCCGAGATCGGCGCCGGCGGGCTCGACCGGCGGGTCGCGGTGCCGCCGACAGGCGACGAGATCGCCCGGCTCGCCGGGACGATGAACGCCATGCTCGACCGCCTGGAGGACGCCGCCATCCGTCAGGATCGCTTCGTCAGCGACGCCTCGCACGAACTGCGCACGCCGCTCGCCAGGTTGCGCGCGCTCGTGGAGGTCCAACTGGCGAGCGCCGATCGCACCGGAGACCGGGCCGCGCTCGGCGAGGTGCTCGCCGAGAGCGAGGCGCTGCAGGCGTTGCTCGACGACCTCCTCGACGTGGCTCGCGCCGCAACACCTTCCCGGCCGGGCCAGCGGCCCGTCGACCTTGATGACATCGCTTTGGCGCAGGCCGAGCGGACGCGCCGGGCCGGTGTTCCGGTCGACACCAGCGGTGTCGGTGCGGCCCATGTCGTCGGGGACCCCCACCAGCTGGCCCGGGCCGTACGGAACCTGCTCGACAACGCCGGCCGCCACGCCCGCTCGACCGTCTCGATCGCCGTGCACGAGACCTCGGATGCGGCCACGATCGAGGTTGCCGACGACGGCAACGGGGTGCCGGCCGGCAGCGAGGAGGAGATCTTCGCCCCGTTCACCCGCCTCGACGAGGCCCGCGATCCAAACGCCGGTCACACCGGGCTCGGGCTGGCGATCGTCCGGGAGATCGTCGCCGCCCATGACGGCACGGTCCACGTCGAGTGCCGCCCCGGCGGCGGGGCCGTGTTCGTGGTCCGGCTGCCGCGGGGGGAGCGGTGAGGGTGTTGGCCTCGATCGCCTACGACGGCTGTTGCGGCTGCGGGCCGACGATCATCCACGGCGTGCCGAAGCGGTCGACGCACATGCCGAAGGCCTCCGAGAAGAAGGTCGGCAGGAGCGCCTGAGTGACCTTGCCGCCATCGGCCAGTGCGTCGAACACGCGCTCGGCCTCGGCGACGTCGGCGGCGTCGTAGCTCACCATCATCCCCTGGACCGGACCGAAGCCGCCCTCGGCCATCGGGTCGTCCGACGCCATCAGCAGGTCGTCGCCGATGGTCAGGGCGGCGTGGATGATCAAGTCCGCGGTGTCGGCGGGCGGCGTCTCTCCAGGGACGTCCTTCATCGTCAGCAACGTCAGCTCGCCGCCGAAGATCTCCTGATATCTGGTGAACGCCTCCCGGCAGTTGCCGCCGAAGAACAAGTAGGGACGAAAGGCCATCGGTTCCTCCACGCTCGCGCCTGCTGGTCGAACAGTCTGACGGATCCGTGCCCGCAGACTCATCGCGCCGCCGAGTGAAGATCTACGCTGCCGGCGATGGCGGCGCTGCACGAGCTGTCGGCGATCCAGCTGGCCGAGGCGATCGCCCGGCGTGACGTGTCCAGTCGTGAGGCGCTGGCGCATCTGGTCGAGCGCGTCGAGCGCCTCGACGGCCCGCTGAACGCCGTGGTCACCCGCGAGGTCGACGCCGCCTTCGCCGCCGCTGACGAGGCCGACGCGGTGACGACCCGGGGCGAATCGACGGGACCGCTGCACGGCGTCCCGATGACGGTCAAGGACAGCTTCGCGACGGCGGGCATGCGCACCACGTCCGGCGCGCCTGAACTGGCCGATCACGTCCCCGCCGAGGACGCCGCACCGGTGGCGGCCCTCCGTCGCGCCGGCGCCATCGTGTGGGGGAAGACGAACCTACCGATCTACGCCGGTGACATGCAGAGTTACAACGAGGTGTTCGGCACGACGTCGAACCCGTGGGACGTCGAACGGACGCCGGGCGGTTCCTCTGGTGGTTCGGCGGCGGCCCTGGCCGCTCGGTTCACGCCGCTTGAGATCGGCTCCGACATCGGCGGGTCGATCCGCCTGCCCTGCCACATGTCAGGCGTCTACGGCCACAAGCCGAGCTTCGGCATCGTGCCGGCTCACGGGCAGATCCCTGGCCCCCCGGGCACCTTGACGCAGGCCGACATCGCGGTCGCCGGGCCGATGGCACGCACGGTCGCCGACCTGGAGCTGGCGCTCGACGTGATGACTGGGCCCGACCGCTGGAACCGCCCAGCGTGGCGCCTCGAGCTGCCGCCACCGCGGTCCATCGATCTCACGCAGATGCGGGTCGCGTCGTGGTTCGAGGACGACGCCTGCAAGCTCGATCCCGAAGTGGCCGACGCGCTGAACGGCTTCGTCGATCGCCTCGAGGCGGCCGGGTGTCGCGTGCAACGCGATCTGACACCGGGGTTCGATCTGGGCAAGGCGGCCGAGCGATTCCAGGCCCTGGTCACCGCCGCGGTCTCCGGCGGCTTCAGCCCGGCGCAGCTCGATCAGTTCGCCCTCGCCGAGGGCGACGATCCGGTCGCGGTGACCAAGCGGCAGTCGAGCATGCGCCACCGCCAGTGGCTCTCGCACAACGAGGGTCGGCTCCAGCTACGCCGCCGGTTCGAGACGTTCTTCGAGCGCCACGACATCCTCCTGCTGCCGGTGATGCCGTGCGTCGCCATCGCCCACGATCACACCGAACCGATCGCCGCCCGCGTCGTCCAGACGCAGCTGGGGCCGCGCCCGTACTGGGAGATCAACCGCTGGATGGCCCCCGCAGGCGCCTGCTACCTCCCGGCGACCGTCGTCCCTGTCGCGATCGCCCCGTCCGGTCTCCCAGTGGGGGTGCAGATCGTCGGACCGTACCTCTACGACCGCACCACGCTGGCGTTCGCCGCCGCCGCCGAATCCGTGCTCGGCCCGTGCCCGACGCCGCCTGGCTACTGACCGTCGCTCTGTGTCACCGCACAAGTCCTCGGGGACCTATGCGGTGACACAGAACGCTGGTCTCAGGCGGGGAACGTGGCGGCGAGGGCGTCGGCGATGAGGCGGGCGCGCTCGGCGCAGCCAAACGACGTGTAGTGGATGCGGTCGCGCTGGAACCAGTCGGTCTGGACGACCGAGGCCCAGTCGAACACGCGCAAGTTGGGATGGCGGGCGGTGGCGGCGACGAGCTCGGCGTTCCACGCCTCCATGTGCGAGTTGGCGTAGGGCCCGGAGGTCCTGAGCGTCTTGGGGGTCACCCAGAGGACGGGGTCGACGTCGCCGATCACGCTGAACATGCGGTCGATGCGCGCCGCAGCAGTGAGGCGCGAGCCGACGGCGATGTTGGCGGCGTCGGTGTTCCCGAGGGCGACGACCCAGCAACCGCGGTAGCCGCCGGCTCGCTGGCGCTGGGCGACCTCCACGGCGTTCTGCTGACCCTTGAGCCGCTCCTCCGTCGACCGGGCCCCGGAGATCTCGTTGCGGAAGTCCGTCACCCCAACCCGGGCGTACTGGGCGTCGATCCGCTGTGCTGGGTCGGCGAGGTAGGCCGGCGACATGAGACCGATCGAGGTCGAGTCGCCGATGTGGACGACGGAGGTGCACGACGTCCGCGGCTCGGCCGGCGCGGTGGTCGACGGTGGCGATGTGGTCGCGGTGACCAACGTCGTGGGGACGGTCGGCGCTGCCGTGGTCGGTGGAACGGTCCTAGGCGCCGTCGTTGACGCCGTCGGCGCGGTCGTCAGGGGCGTCGCCGTGGTGCTCAGCGAGCCGACGTTGGGCGCCGCGGCGTTGCTGCCGCTGCTGCACCCGGCGAGCGCGACGAGCGCGCCGACCGCGGCCATCGACAGGGCGCCGCGCCAGACTCGCTCGCTCACTGGCCGACGAGGGGGACCAGCGCCGCCTCGAGCAACGGGACGAGGGACTCTGAGGCGTCCGGCGTCAGGTGGTTGCGATCGCGGTAGACGAGCAGGTCGCCGATGATCACCGGGCAGGCCTGCGGCGTGCACAGCCAGTCGCTGGTGTCCACCGTCTTGGCCCCGAACTGGGCGGCGAGCTGGTTCTCGATTTCGAGGCGGTTGCCGCGCACGGCGTAGCTCCGCGGGCTGACACAAGCGGCCACGGACTTGAGGTGGCCGGACAGGCACTGCGGGACGTCGGCGCTCTCGGTCGGGGTGTCGCCGAGGATCAGTGTGTGCGGGGCGAGGTCGCCGAGCTTGGTCAGCGTCGCGGTCATCCCGTCGCGCCACAGCCCGTCGCCGCTGCCACCGCTGGCCGTGGCGTAGTGGTAGCCGACGAGGATCGTCAGCGACGGGCGGGCGGCCGTGATCTTGGCCAGCGCCTCGTCGCGCCACGGCGTGCACTCGCGGTCGGCGAGGCCGTTGCGCAGCGGCTGCTCCGAGGGTGGGCAGCCCTTCTTCGAGAAGTACAGCAGCCGCCAGTGGTGGGCCAGCGAGATCTGCTGCAGCGCCGGATACCAGTGGGCAGCGTGGGAGTCGCCGAGGATCGCCACCGTCGTCGACGACGCGGCGTCGCCGTAGACGCAGTCCGGCACTTGCGTCTGGCCAGGGTCGAGCACACAGCCGTCGTCGTACACGCCGGGAAGGTCGCCGCGCACGTGGTTCAGGCTGGGGTGCAGGTTCGACGGCACCTCGGTGGTCGCCAGTCCCTGCTCCAGCAGCTGCTGCTGCAGCGCGACGAGCTCGGCCAGTGAGCGGGTGGGCGCGGCTGTGGCGGCCGGCGCCGTCGGTGGCGGTGTCGTCGGCGCGGGCGACGTGACCGGCGCCGCTGCCGTGGTGGGTGACGCCGAGGCCGATGCCGCCGCCGTCGTTTCCGGTCGCAGCGTCGTGGTCGCACTGACGGCGGCCTCCGGGAGGCTGACGCCGGGCAGCGTGAGACGGGCCGCCTCGCCGCCACCGGTCTGGTTGCGGGGATTGACGAGCAACAACGACGCCAGCAGTGCCGGGACAGCGAGCAGCGAGGCGCCCATCAGCAGGCTTCGTCGCGGCCACGCGGCGAGCCACCCGGAGTGGCGGACAGGGTCCTCGACGAGTCGGAACGACACCGCGGCGACGACCACCGAAGCGATCAGCACGGCGACCCGCTGGCCCACCGAGAGCGGCCCCCACCGTGTGGCGATCAGCACGAGCGCCGGCCAGTGCCACAGGTAGATCGCGTATGACCGTTGGCCGATCCAGACCATCGGCTGCCACCCGAGCACGGATCGCTGGAGTCCCGAACCGGCGAGCGCGCTGCCGGCGGCGATGACCAGCGCGGTCCCGAGCACGGGCAGTCCGGCGGCGACGCCGGGGAACGTCGTCCCGGCGTCGTAGCCGACCGCGGCGACGAAGATCAGGGCGAGACCGAGCGCGCCCATCGGCACGACCAGCGAGCGCCTGATCCGCTGCAGCGAGGCGATCGAGACGGCGAGCAGTGCACCGGTGAGCAGCTCCCAGGCCCGGGTCGGCAGCGAGTAGAACGCCCACGGCGTCTGGGTGTCGGTGAGCCACACGCAGGCCGCCGCGCTGAGCACCCACAGGGCGATGATCACCAGCGTGAGCTCCTGGCGCAGCCGGCGCGCCGTGCGGGCGAGGCCGTAGACGACGAGCGGCCACAACAGGTAGAACTGCTCTTCCACCGCAAGTGACCAGAAGTGCAGCAGCGGCGACTTGGCGATGTCGGCGTCGAAGTAACCGCCGTCGCCATGGGCTTCGCGGAAGGCGAACACGTAGTTGATGACGAACCCGCACGCGGCGAGGGCGTCGCGGGCCATGTTGCCGAGGAGCAGCGGGTCGTACAGCCATTGCGCGGCGATCAGCGTCACAGCGACGACGAGGCACGACGCCGGCAGCAGCCGGCGGGCGCGGCGGGCCCAGAAGCCGGGCAGGGACAGCGTGCCGGTGCGGGCGACCTCGCCGAGCAGGAGCGAGGTGATGAGGAAGCCGGATACGACGAAGAACACGTCGACGCCGATGAAGCCGCCGCCGAACGGTCCGATCGCGGCGTGGAACAGCAGCACCAGCACGACGGCGATCGCCCGCAGGCCCTCGATGTCGCGACGGAAGCCGACCGGCGGGGTGGTGAACGGCTCCGCGGCGACCGTCGGTGCGTGAGCGGTGATCAGCGGGTCGATCTGCCTGAACTGGGGCTGCGTTGCGGTCTGCTCTGCCATGGCGGGTCGGCACCGGCGCGGCCGGTCTCGTGGGGAGGGTAGTAGCGGCAGCGCCGGGGCGCGTGGACGCTGCGGTCAGCCTGGACGAGCGACCCCGACGACGTTGCCCCAGTTCACGCCCACCACCTTGACGACGTCGCCGGTGCTTGGAGCGTGGATCTGCGAGCCGCCGCCGAGGTACATCGCGACGTGGCTGATCGGCGAGTGGTAGAAGAGCAGGTCGCCCGGTTGGGCCTGGTCAGGCGAGATGTGCGGGAGGCTGGCGTACTGCGCGGCCGAGTTGTGCGGGAGCCCGACGCCGGCCTGGCCCCAGGCCCACATCGTCAGCCCAGAACAGTCGAAGCCGACGCCCGGGGCCGACTGGTAGCCGACGTAGGGCACGCCGAGCTGGCTCATCGCCGCGTTCACCGCCGTCCCCGCGCGAGAGGAGGCCTGGGGGACCGGTGCCCTGCTCGCCGCTGGTGCGGCGATCGCGGCGACGCTCTTGCTGACGCCGCTGCTCGTGGCCGCGGCAACGGCGGCGCCGGTGCCCGCCGTGCGCTGCTGTGCCTGGGCGGCGGCACTCGCCTGCGCCTCCGCCTTGGCCTTGGCGGCCGCGGCGGCGGCCTGCATCCGCTCGAACGACTCGCGGGCGCGGCGTTCCTCCTCCTGCTGGACGAGGTCGCCGAGCTTGGCCTGGGCGTCCGCCTTGGCCTTGGCGTAGGCGGCTTGCTGCTCCTCGTTGGCCTTCTTGTCGGCCTGGAGCTGCTCGGCCTTGGACTGCGCCGCCGCGCTCGCCGCGTCGAGGGCGGCTTGCTGTTCCTTGAGCGTCTTGACGGCTTGGTCGTACTCGTCGGTGGTGGCCGCACCGGCGCTCATCGCCACCCGAGACAGCTGGTCGCGAGCGAGGTGATCGGTGACGTCGGACGAGCTGTTGAACATCGGGCTCGTGCTGCCGGTGCCGGCGCCCATGTAGGCCTGCACGGCGACCTGCGAGAGCTGGCCGCGCAGGGCGTCGACGGCAGCCTGCTGGGCCGAGACCTGCTGCTGAGCGGCGGTGACCCTGGCGTCGAGGTCGGCCTTCTCGCCCATCGCCGTGGCGTAGTTCTCGGCGAGCACGTCGGCCTGGTTCTCGAGGGCTTCGAGCTGATCGGTGACCTTGGCGACGAGCGTCTTCTGGTCGCTGATCGGGTCGGCGGCGGCGGTCGTGGGGAGCACGACCGGGAGCACCGTCATACCCAACGCGATGACAGCACTCCGCCCCACCCGGATGTGGCGGCGGTTCATGACGTGCGAGAGTGTAGCCACACGTTACGAGCCGGTTGCGAACAGGCGGCGGAATCCGTCACAAACCTGCGTTCGTGTGACGGTGCGCACGTCGTAGCGGCCCGCGGTGTCGGGCACATGGAGCTGCACTGGTCCGACGCTGAGGTCGAGCTGGGCCATCGAGTACACGGTGTCGTTGTTGATCGTGACGAATGTGTCGTCGGGACCGCCGAGATCGCGCCCATGGCTGAAGTAGCCCTCGAGGGCAGCGTGCAGCTGTGGATTGTCAGCCATCCTGGGACGGTGATGACGATGCACGACGATTTCGGCAAATCGTTGGCCCGGCACCCTTGTGATATCGTGCGCTATCGCTGGAGGTGATCTGTGGCTGACGTGCTGATCCGGGACATCCCCGAGGAGTTGCTCGTTGTCATCGACGCCAAGGCGCGCCGGGCCGGCTTGTCGCGAACCGAGTACCTGCGCCGCGCCCTCGCCCGCGAGTTCACCGAACCGGCGCCTGTGACGGTCGCCGATCTCGAGCGGCTGGCAGTGGCTGCGCGCGACCTCGCCGATGACGAGATGATGCGCCGCGCTTGGTCGTGATGTCCTGGCTCATCGACAAGTCCGCGCTGGTGCGTCTTGGCCGCAGCCCCGAGGCCGCCACGTGGGTCGAACGAATCCAGCGCGGGCTCGTCCGTGAGTCCTCGCTCACCCGGCTCGAGGTCGGCTCCTCGGCTCGATCGGCCGACGACTTCCGCGTCAGCGTGCACGAGCCGCCGGTCGCGTCCATGCCCATCGAGTACCTCACCCCAGCAATGGAGGACCGCGCCGGGACGGTGCAGGCGCTGCTCGCCGATCGGGGCCAGCACCGAGCGCCATCGATCCCGGATCTGCTCATCGCAGCCATCGCTGAGATCAGCCAGCTCACCGTGTTGCACGTCGACAAGGACTTCGAGCTCATCGCCGAGGTCACGGGACAGCCGATCGAACGGCTCGTCCTGGAGTGACTGTCCGCGGTGCGGTGAGCGTCAACCCTGGCGACGAGCGAGCGATGCCGGTGACGTCTTGGTGTCGGCCCAACCGGTGCGCATGCCTGCCGACAGCCCGCCGTCGACGGGGAGGTCCACCCCATTCACCCACCCGCTGTCGCCGACCGCGAGCCACACGATGGCGGCGGCCACGTCGTCGGGCTCGGCGGCCCGGCCGACCTGCTCGTTCAGCCAGGCCATCTGCCCGGGACCGGCGTCGGCCTCGAAGGAGGGGAACAGCGGCGTGCGCACAGGGCCCGGGCTCACGCTGTTGACGCGGATCCGGTGCGGGAGCAATCGTCCGGCCAGCCGTTGCGTGTAGGCGACGACCCACTCCTTGGACAGCACATACGCCGCCGGCCCGCCACGCTCGTAGGATCGGGCGACCGCGATGCCGGCCATGAAGTCCTCGGCCGCGTCGAGCGCGGCGATGCGCTCGACGTGGCGCTGCCAGGCCATCGCCGCCAGTGATGCGACGTTGACGATCGACCCGCCGGCTGCGATCTTCCCCTCGGCCAGCAGCTGCTCGGTGAGGTGGCGCAGCCCGTAGACGTTGACCCGCAGGACGAGCTCGGCGCCCATCGAGCCGGCCACGCCGGCGATGTTGCCGAGGGCGTCGTACGGGCCGTCGAGATGCGCCACCACTGCATCGATCGAGGCTGGATCGGCGAGGTCGCACGTGTGGTGTCGCGACGAGCGTTCCGGGGCGTCCTTCACGTCGAGGGTGGTGACGTCGTGACCGGCCGCGACGAGCCGTTGCAGCGTGGCGTGTCCGATGCCCGTCGACGCACCCGTGAGCAGCACCCGCCGTGCTGTCATCGACCGACCCATCGGACGCGGAACTCGTGGATGGCGGGGACGTGGAGGTCGGGGTGGCGGCGCACGGTGCTGGCCGGTTCGAGCTCGGCGAGGTGCGGCGCCAGCTCGCGGAACACCGCCCGCAGCTCCCACCGGGCGAGGTTGGCGCCGAGGCAGAAGTGCTCACCGAACCCGAACGCGAGGTGGTGGTTCGGGTCGCGAGAGATGTCGAAGCGGTACGGGTCGGGAAACTCGCGCTCGTCCCGGTTGGCCGACGGGTACCACAGCGTGACGGTGTCGCCGGCGTTGATCGTGACGCCGGCGAGCTCGACGTCGGCAATCGCGGTGCGGGCGAACTGCACGACCGGCGACGTCCAGCGCAGGATCTCCTCTG
Organism: uncultured Acidimicrobiia bacterium; assembly: GCA_963841465.1. Classification (GTDB taxonomy): domain Bacteria; phylum Actinomycetota; class Acidimicrobiia; order Acidimicrobiales; family Ilumatobacteraceae; genus JALZMG01. Next base: position 918,338 of record CAWJCQ010000005.1, read on the forward strand.
CGGCGGTCTCGACGAGACCGGCCGAGTCGGCGGCCAGCCGGTCGCGCTCGTCGGGGTGCGTCAGGAGCGCGTGGACGCCGCCGGTGATGGCGTTGCGGGTCGTCTCGTTCCCGGCGCCGACGAGCAGCACGAGGTACCCGTGGAGCTGCTGGTCGGTGAGCGCCACGCCCTCGATGGTGGCGTCGACGAGCGACGAGGCGAGGTCGTCGCCGGGAGAGCGGCGACGGTCGGCGATCAGCGCGTCCAGGTACTCCTTGTACTCCCTGCCGAGGCGGCGGCGGATGTCGCGGGCGGTCTCGCCGTCGCGCGCGTAGGCGGCGGCCAGACCCGGGAACATGAGGCCGTCGGTCCAGCGCACGACGTCGGTCCAGTGGTCGGTGGGCACGCCGATGATGCGGCAGATCGTCGCCAGCGGCACCCCGACCGACAGCGTCGACACGACGTCGACCGAACCATCGCCCCGGTCGCCGCCGTCGGCGGCGGCGCGTCGGGCGGCGGCGACGAATCGGTCCACGAACTGGTGCGCCAGCACGGCCAGCTCATCCTCGAGGCGCGCCATTGCGCCGCGGGTGAAGCTGGGCACCGAGAGCATGCGGAAGTCGAGGTGCTCGGGCCGGTCGAGGTTCACCATGTCGAGCGGCTCGTCGGGATCCCAGCCCCACCGCTGGGCCTGGCGCACCTTGAACTCGGCCAGCCGCCGCAGCCGTTGGTCGGAGTCGAGGCGCAGGATCGGCCCGGCGTTGCGGAACAGGTCCGGGCGCCGCTCGACATGCTTGACATCGTCGTAGCGGGTGATCACCCAGCACGCCGGCACGCCTGGGCGGTCGTACCAATAGACCGGCGCGTTGTCGCGCAGCAGATCCCACTCCCGCCATGGGAAACCCTCCTCGACGTAGCGCGCGGTCGTGGTGATGTCGACGTCATCGAGCTGAGCCAGCTGCGTCTGAAGGGCCACCGTGACACCTCCTTGTCCCCGCGCCGACGCTAGTGAGTGCGATGCCCGACCTACTCCTCGGCGGCTCGATGAGCCGGCGCACCGCCCGTGGGCACATCCACACGGAACCGGCGACCGGTCATCTCGACCGGCTCGATCCGCACGAAGTGCGGCTTGGGCGAGGTGTGCCAGGGGAACAGCGGGAGGTCGACCGACTCGAGGCGCTCGTGGAGCGAAGCGATCGGCGCGGCGGAACCCTTGATGACGACCGACCACGCTTCGCCGTCGGCGGCGCGGTAGTCGTCCGCCTCGAACGTGACGTTGCGCTCGGCGGTGAGCGCCGCCAGCTTCGTCCCGGCGGCGGTGCGGAAGACGACCGTGCCGTGGTCCACGACGTAGTTGATCGGGAACACCTCGGGGTGCTCGCCCCCGGCGATCGCCAGGCGCCCGACGGTGACAGTGCGCAGCAGTCGGAGGCACTCGTGGACAGCGAGCTCCTCCACGCCGGGCTGGGCAGTCATCGCGTGCACGATACGGGGATGCCGGCGAACCAATCGCCGTCGGGGCCGACGGGGATCGCCCGTCCGCTGGTCGACAGCGGGACGACGACGAAGGTGCGGTCATGGACGCCGGGCGGCCACACGTCCACCGGCTGGGCCCGAGCCGTCGTCGCCGTGACATCGCGGGCGTCGGTGACGTCGCGGGCCACGCCGCGCACGAGGATCGACCACCCCGCCCGCCGTCCGGCATCGATGCCGTCGACCTCGATCGCCACCTGCCGGCCGCCGAGCCGGGCCAGCGGGCCGTCGGCGACGGTTCGGAACACGATTCGCTGCTCGGCGTCGACGGCGATGTTCACCGGCACGATCACCGGCCCATCGTCGTCGACATACCCGATGCGGGCGACCCGCGCCCGCTGCAGTCGCTCGTTGACGACCGCGGGTGTCAGCTCGTCGAGCCTCGCGGTCACGGCCGCACCCGCACGCGGCCGGCGACCAACGCTGCTCCCCAGGAGCGAGCCCGCTCGCGCTCGCCCTCGGCGAGCGGCCCGGGCGTGCCGGTGACGTCGAAGCGCATCGGCGCCGCGGCGATGTCGAACCCGACGCGGCCCAACCGGCGGCGGATCGCCCGCGCCGCCGAGCCGACGAGGAGCGGCTTGCGGACCCCGGTGTCGAAGCAGGCCGCCGGCACCGGGCGCCCCGGTGCCTGGACCAGACCCAGCCACTCTCGGACTCCCTGCTCGGCGGGGCCGGCCGCGCCCTGGTCGTGGGCAGCCGCCCGCGTCCCCGGGCGTGACATCCCGAACGCGTGCGTCGGCGCGCCGACGACCAGGAGCTCGACGTCGTCGAGCTGCAGCGGGGCACTGCCGACATCGACCACCCTGACGGCGACGTCATCGGCCCCGATGCCGTCGGCGATGCTGCGGGCCACCGCCTCGGTGTTGCCGAACATCGACTCGTACACCACCAGCACCTCGCCTCTGACAGCTTCGGTCCTCATCGGGTCCTCCTTCGTCGCCTCAAGGATCCGCCATCGCGGGCCGGATGGAAGGGCCGAAGGTCACCTCGCCCGCCTGATCGCCAGATCGGGACGTTGGTCCCAGGTGTCCCGCTGCATCGCACGCGCACGATGGGGCGATGGACGTGGAGGCCAAGCAGCGCAAGCAGCGCAAGCAGCGCTTCCGGGCAGTGGTCGCCGTCGCCGACGCCCGGCGCGCCGGGCGAGCTGCTGAGCTGGCCCACCAACTGGCTGCCGCCGGGAACGTCCCGCTGACCATCCTCGACAGCGGTCGCGACGGCGAGCGGAGCCCGCCTCGATCCGACGTCCCCCTCGCCAACGGCGACGTCGGCCGCCACGTCGTCGACCAGGTCGCCGGCCGAGAGGGCGCGATCGTCGTGATCGAAGCGTTCGGCGGGGGTGCCCCGGGAGACCGCCTGTTCGACGCCGACGCCGAGGAGGTGCTGACCCGCCTGCGACGTCCCGTGCTGGTGCTCGGACCGAACGCCCTCGTGCCGGCGGCGGCGCCGACGCCGGTCATGGCGCTCGACGGCGCCGCCACGCCCGAGGTGGCCGTGAACGCCGTCGCCCGCTGGTGGGCGACCTTCCGTGGGCCAGCACCATTGGTCGTCGCCCTCGACCCGCCCGACCCGTGGCCCGACGACGGCACCGCGGCCGTCGAGGACCCTGCCCGTCGGGCGGTGGCCGACCTGGCCCGGCGCGGCGTCGAGGCGACCCTGGTGCGACGCGTCGCCCTCGAGCCAGCCGCGGCCGTGGTCGAGGCGCTGGAGGACGCCGGGCTCGTCGACCAGGCTGTCGTCGTGGTGGCCACGTCACGTTGGCCCGGTGGGCCCTCGCACTGGTACTCGACGGCCCGCCGCCTGATCCGCGGCGCGGCGTGCCCGGTGCTCGTGGTGCCGTCCGACGCCGAGTGAACGGAGGGCCCGCGCTCAGCGCACTGCCCTGACCGGGTCGCGCCACCCCGTGCTGTCGACGATCTCGAAGCGGCGGCCGCTGATCTCGACCGGCTCGATCCGCACGAAGCGCTGCTTGGGCGCGGCGTGCCACGGGAACAGCGGCAGGTCGAGCGCATCGACCAGCTCGTCGATCCGTTCGATCTCGGCGGCACGACCCTTCACGATCACGCTCCACGCCGTGCCGCGATCCTGGCCGTCGACCTCGAAGGCGACCCCGCGGCCAAGCACCGCCGCCGCCAGCTTCGTGCCTTCGGCGGTGCGGAACACGATGCCGCCGCGGTGGACGACGTGGTTGACGGGGAAGATGTCCGGACGGTCGTGGATGGACACGGCGAGGCGGCCGACCGTCTGGCTGCGCAGCAGGTCGAGGCACTCCTCGGTCGGGAGCACTGTGGTCCCGCGATGATCGGTCGTCACGGCTGTCCCCAGCCATCGACGTCGCTCATGGTGCCAGCCTGGTCGACGGGGTCCGTCCGTGCTAGGGCCGAACGTCCTGTCGAGCTTGACGCAGTCCCTTCAAGAGTTGCCTCGGGCGCACGATCCGGTGGAGGCTGCCCTGATGACCGAGACCCGCGACCCATCCGCCTCCGCCGAAGTGACCGCTGGCCCCGCTTCGACGGCGCCGCCCGACAGTTCGGCCCCGGAGATCGTCGGCCCGATCCCCCGCCGCCGGGTCGACGCCGTCCTCGTCGCCACCGGCGCCGTCGTCGCCGTCGTCCTGATCGTGTCCGGCCTGCTGTTGCTGTGGGGCCACAACTTCGCCAACGACAACGTCAGCCGCGAGCTGACCTCCCAGCACATCACGTTCCCCGACGCCGCCTCGCTGCAAGGCCAGGGCCGGACCGACCTCCTCGGCTGGGCCGGCAAGCAGGTGACCACGGGCAACGGCGCCCAGGCCTACGCCAGCTTCATCGCCGGGCACCTCGCCGCAGTCGCCGACGGCGCCACCTACGCCGATCTCAGCGGGCCCGAGCGCCAGGCCCAGGCCGCCGTCCAGGCCGCCAAGGACAAGGGCTCGCCACAGGCGACCGTCGACGAGCTCCAGGCCAAGTCCGACGCCATCACCACCCGAGCGCGACACGCTCTTCAAGGGGGAGACGCTGCGCGGCCTGCTGCTGTCGACGTACGCCTGGGCGACGATCGGGAGGATCGCCGGCATCGCCGCGATCGCGGCCTTCGTCGCCGCCGGCCTGATGCTGGTGTTGGTCGTGCTCGGCGTCTTCCACCGCGCCCGCACGGCCTGAGCCCGCCGACCTGGGCGGGAACCCTGGCCGACGACCGGCAAGATTCCCGCCCTGGTCTGGTCGGCGAGACATGAGATCGTGATGCGATGACCGTCACGTTCCCATTGCTCCGGGGGGTTGTCCTCGACGCGACCAACGCCCGCGAGGTCGCCGAGTTCTACCGGGAGCTCCTCGGCTACGAGTACCGGCGGGGCGACGAGCGTCCGCCCGCGGGGCAGCCCGACCCGCAGGGCAGCGACTGGCTGGTGCTGCGTGCCCGCGACGACCTGGTCTGCCTGGCTGTCCAGCAGGTTGCCGAGCTCTCGACGTCCACCTGGCCCGATGCCGAGGTGCCACAGCAGCTCCACCTCGACATGACGGTCCCCGACGTCGATGAGCTCGCCGTGCAGCGGGCACGGGCACTTGCACTCGGCGCCCGGCTGCTGGAGGATCGGTCCGCCGATCCCGACGAGCCGCTGTACGTGTTCGCCGACCCCGCCGGGCATCCGTTCTGCATCTTCGTCTCGCCGGACCATCCCACCTGAGCGGCGCCGATCGATCCCAGCCATCGATCTCAGCCGTCGATCTCAACGGCGGCGCAGGATGCGCTCGACCACGTCGTTCTTGCCGTTCGTGCAGGCCGGCCGGTCGTAGGTGTGCGCCCTCGCCAGCCGTTGCTCGACCACCTCGTCGGCGGCTCGGAGCTCGGGGTCGCCTCGGAGCCGGTCGACCACGGTCAGGTACCGGTCCCACTGCGGATCACCGTTGGCGATCGCGTGGAGGTGGGCGACGCGGTACCTCGGTCGGACGTCGAGCACGAACACCAGGCCGCTGCCGTCGCCGGCATCACCGCGGAACTCGTGGCCGAGGGCGACGAGGCGCTCGATCACCTCGTCGCGCCGCGCCGACGGCGACAGCCGGACGGCGATGTCGACGATCGGCTTGGCCAGCAATCCGACGACCGCGGTCGAGCCGATGTGCTCGACGGCCATCGCGTCGATGCCGAGCGCACCGCGCACCTCGTCGATCAGCCGGGCCGCGACGTCCGCCCACGCCGGGTCGGCGGCCAGTCGCACGACGCCATAGGGGACACCGAGGCCGAGCTCGTCGGCCTCATCCGCCGTCATCGTCGCCGGTCAGCGCGGCCAGGAGGGCGGTGCCGTTGGGGCTGCCGAGACCAGTGCAGGCATCCCAACCCGATGCCGCGCGGTAGGCGCCGTTGTCGCCCGCCGTGACGTCCCGGAACGCACTCGTCACGTCGGTGTACAGGCTCGGCAGGATCGGGGCCACTGGCCTGTCGAGGCGCTCCTGCACGAGGGCGAGCAGCCCCGCCCACAGCGGGGCGACCGCGCTGGTGCCGCCGACGACGATCGACTCCCCGTCGACGAGGACGTCGTAGCCGGTCGCCGGATCGGCGTCGCCGGCCACGTCGGGCACGCCGCGCCCGGGCTTGCGGTCGGGGTTGGCCGACACCGGGTTGATCGTCCGCTGGAACGTCGGCACGGCGAACACGGTGCTCACCCCGCCGCCCGATGCGCCGCCGTTGGTGCCGCCGTTCCAGACGATCTCGCTGCTGATCCGGTCGCCGCTCGCGGTGAGGGTCGTGCCGCCGCAGCCCATCACGAGCGGGCTCGAGGCGGGGAAGTCGACATGGGCCTCGCCGTCGTCGACACCGTCGTTCGACCCGTCGTCGCCAGAGGCCGCGAGCACCGTGACCCCCATCGCCGCCGCCGCCGAGAACGCCTGCGCGATGGCATTGAGGGCCTGGGTGGTCCACGACTCCTCCGCAGCGCCCCAGCTGATCGAGATGATCGAGGGCTGGTTCTCCTCGTCGTGGACGGCGGCGAGGATGGCGTCGGCGAACCCCTGGTCGGTGTTGGGCGCGAAGTAGACGACGATCCGGGCGCGTGGCGCGACGCCACCGACCACCTCGATGTCGAGGGCGACCTCGCCGTCGGCCGAGCGGGGGTCGCCGGTCGGCTCATTGGTCCCACCGTCGACGGACACCGCGACGACGGTCGGCGCGCTGACGCCGACATCGGCGAAGTACCGCTGCAGGTCCACCTCGCGGTACCCCCCGCCGAACTCGAGGATCGCCACGCACTGCCCGCCGCCGTCGACGTCGGTTGGGAACTGGTAGAGCCGGGAGAGCTGTTGCGGGCTGTAGGAGACTGCGGGTGCGGCGGCGAACCGGATGTGCGGACGCACCGCCCGGCGGGTGTCGAGCCCGAGCACCGCCACCATCGACGGCGCCAACCAGTCCGGCACCCTGACCACGCCGGTCCTGGCGCGATAGGTGTCTCCGGCCTCAGTGCGGTAGGAGGCGAGCTCGACGTCGAAGGCTCGCTGCATCGCCTCGACGGTCCCGGCGAGGCGCACGGTCCGCATCGACCGCTCGACGCTCGTGACGACGAAGCCGTTGGCGCGGGCGAAGCGACGCACCGCCGTGACGTCCTGCGGGCGGGCGCCGAACCGGCGAGCGAACTCCCGGCGGGTGAGGTGGCGGTCCGCCCTTCGCGGGCGCGAGGCAGCGCCGTCGCGCAGGTGCATCGACACCTCGATGCGCTCCGTCGGCGCCGGGGTGCCGACGCGCTCGTCGATCGGGGCCCGCCGCCGGCTGCCGGCGACGGCGCGGTAGCCGGGTCGAGTCACGAGCCCAGGCCCAGCCTGATGAGCTGCTCGGCCGGCGCGTCGATCGCCCGCATCGCCTCCACGAGCAGTTCCTGCATCCCCTTGTCGTCGGGTCCGCCGGCGAGGTTGCGGACGGCGCCGTCGGCGTCGGCCTCGGCGCGGTCGTACAGGAGGTTGCCGTGGAACCGCCCGCGGCCCCAGTACGGCAGCTCGTCGCTCGGATCGAAGGGCTGGCGGATGACGGGGACGTCCGTGCCCGGCCAGCGCTCGAGTCGGGCCCGGCCGTCGGGCCGCGCCGGCCGCAGCTGCGGCAGCACGCGGATCGGCATCGTCGACCAGCGGTTCGACCACATCGACAGGGGCCGGTTGGCGTCGACCGGCACCCGGGCATAGGTGCGCGTGGCGTCGGCGACGTGGACCTCGCGCCCCCACACGCCGCACAGTGCCCACTCGCGGATCGTCGTGGTCGTCTGCTCGAGCAGCGGGACGAGCGACGCGCCGTGGGTCCGGTGCTCCGGGGTGACGCCGAAGACGTCGCACAACGTGGCGTGGATGTCCACGGTGGTGGTGAGCGCGTCGCGGATGCCGGCGGCGCTCCCCGGCCAGGCGACCAGCAGCGGGATGTGCCCGAGCTCGGGATGGACGGCGACCGGCGGCTTGCCCCACGTGCCGCGCTCACCGAGGTACAGGCCGTGGTCGGTGCACAAGATCAAGGCGGTGGTGGCCCACGCGTCGTGGCGGTCGACGACGTCGAGGATGCGCCCGAGCCAGTGGTCGATCATCGACAGCTTGGCGCCGTACTGGGCGCGCACGTGGCGGCCCTCGTCCGCGGTGAGCGGGCTCGGCCGACCCTCGTCGGCGTCCCCGGTGACGTACGGCGGCCAGATGATCCGCTCGCCCTCCCAGCCGGCGTCGTAGCGCTCGGCCCAGCGGGCCGGCGTGTCGAACGGCTCGTGCGGGTCGAACTCGTCGACCACCAGCAGCGCCCGCTCCTCCGGCTGGCGCACCGCCGTGAGCTCGCCCTCCAGCCAGTCGGCGGCGGCGACCATGGTGCGCGGACCGGGGAACTCGGACTCGTCGCGCCAGTAGGTGCGGCTGACGTCCCAGCCCCGCCAACCGGACGCACGCGTCGGGAGCAGCGTCGGCGTACCGAGCGCCGACGGGTCGGGGCGCGTGCGCCATGGGTCGTCCTCGCCGCCGCGCAGGTACTCCCACGCCCCGAAGTCCGTGTGGTAGTTCTCGCCGCCGGCCTCGAACAGGTGCGGGTGGTCGGACACCAGCATCGTGGACACGCCGGCCTGGCGCGGCAGCAGCCGGGTGATCGCGTCCTCCCATACCTCGATCGAACCCCACGGCCGCCACGGGAAGTCGAGGGCGCCGACGAGCAGGTCGTGGCGGGCGGGGATGCACGGCAGCGAACCGGTGTGGTGGTTGGTGAAGCGGACCGAGCGGGCGGCGAGGCGGTCGAGGTTCGGCGTGTCGAACTCCCGCGCGCCGTACGGTCCGATCATGTGCCGGTTCAGGCTGTCGAGCAGCACGACGACGATGTCGCGGGGCATTGACGGCACAGCGATGCGGCGATCGTAGGCCGCCGTCGGTACCCGCCATGATGGGCCTCGTGCGGGTCGGTCCTGACGACATCGAGCGCGCCGCGTGGCGCATCGGTGGGTACGTGCGGCGCACGCCGGTGATCGACCACGACGGGCTGTGGCTCAAGCTCGAGCTGCTCCAGCAGGCCGGCTCGTTCAAGCCGCGAGGGGCGTTCAACCGGATGCTGACCGAGCAGCTGCCGGCGGCCGGGGTGATCGCCGCGAGCGGCGGCAATCACGGCGCCGCGCTCGCCTACGCCGCGACGCGCCTCGGCGTGCCGGCGGAGGTCGTCATCCCGGCGACCTCGCCGCCCTTGAAGCGCCAGGTGATCGAGCGCCACCGGGCCCGGGTGACCGTCGTCGAGGGCTACTACGACGACGCCCAGCGGGTGGCCGAGGAACGTCAGCGGCAGACCGGGGCCCTGATGATCCACCCGTACGACCACCCGGCCACGGTGGCCGGCCAGGGCACGATGGGCCGCGAGCTCGAGCAGCAGGTGGGCGCCATCGACACGCTCCTCGTCGCCAGCGGGGGCGGGGGGTTCACCGCCGGTCAGGCGGCGTGGTTCCGGGAGCGGGTGCGGATCGTCAGCGTCGAGCCCGAGTCGTCGCAGTGTCTGCGCGCCGCGCTCGCCGCCGGCGCGCCGGTGCCGGTGGAGGTGGCGGGCGTGGCGGCCGATTCGCTCGGTGCCCGCCAGCTCGGTGCCGTCCCGTGGGAGGTCGTGCGGCGGTTCGTCGACGAGGCGGTCGTTGTCGGCGACGAGGACATCCGGACCGCCCAGCGGGCGCTCTGGGACGAGCTCCGGCTGATCGCCGAGCCCGGCGGTGCCGCCGCGTACGCCGCGATCCGCAGTGGCGCGTACCGACCGAGCCGCGGCGAACGCGTGGCCGTGGCCGTGTGCGGCAGCAACTGCGACCCGGCCACCGTCGTCGGCGGCGAGTGAGGCGCCGTGTACATCTGCCTCTGCAACGGTGTCAGCCACGTCAAGATCGAGGCAGCGATCGACGCCGGTGCCCGGACGCTCGAGGAGATCGCCACGTCGACCCACGCCGGCACGGCGTGCGGCGGGTGCCACGAGATGCTGGAGCGGATGCTCCGTGCCCATGAACAGGAGGTGTGCTCGTGACCGACCACGTCATCGTCAGCAGCGTCCACGAGGTCCGCGACTTCGAGCGGTGGAGGCAGGCGTTCGACCGCGGGATGGCCGACCACCCGACGCCAGGACTGCTCGGCTACCGGCTCTACCGCGCCATCGACGACGGCGACGAGATCCTGCTGTCGCTCACGTTCGCCACCGTCGCCGACGCCGAGCACTTCATCGAGGGCGCCCACGAGGCATGGCTGGCCAACGCCGGCCTCGATGTGTACCCGCCAACGTTCGTCGGCACCCCGCTGGAGATCGTCGAGCCGGCGTAGGCATCGGAGTGTTTCCGTGCGTCGGAGTGTTTGCTGCGGGGCTTCCCGCACGAAACACTCCGATCCTCACGGCCGGCTGAGGCGTGCTCGGCGGCTTGCGTGGCGAGTGGATGGCTAGTGGAGCGCCGCCCAGGCCAGCGCTCCGTTCGGCCCGTTGCTCCAGTTCTGGATCGCCACCGAGCCGACACCTGCGCCGTACGGCGCGGCCGGTGGCAGCTGGGCCGGCGCCACCGCCCCGACCGCGTCCCGGAGCGTCGCCGGCCCCATGATCGTCACACTGTCGATCGTGAACTGGGCGCCGACCAGAGGACCCCGCACGACCGCCTCGCCTGGGTTGAGGAACGCGACCGGTGCCGTCGTCGGCACCGCGAAGCGCACCACCGCGCCGGTCGGGACCTCGCCGATGTTCGTTGCGACGTCGTTCAGGCCAGGGTTCTGCGCCCCGCCAAACGCCAGCGCCACGTTGTGGGCAAGGAGCTGGTTGTCGACGCCCGGTAGCCAACGAGACGTGATGCCGTGGCCCATGGTGAACGTCGGCAGGTCGGCGGTGCCCTCCGACGCGACGATGCCCTGTCGCAGTGCCTCCCACGAGAAGTGACAGACCGCGACACCCCGATACCAGACGAGGTTGCCGGCGAGGTAGTCGGCGGCGAAGTTGGTGAGCGCGGCTGACGGTGGGCCGCCGTTGAAGTTCCCGGCGGTGAGCGCGAGCAGGTTTGTGTTCCCATAACGTCGGAACCCGGGGTACACCGTCGAATCCACCCAGGTCGGGTTGACCGCCTGGGACAAGAAGCTGCCAAACGACGCGAACGAGCTGAGCACCGGCTCGGTCATGGCGGTGGTCTGGAGCTCGTTGATCCGCGTCATGAACTGCGGCGCGCTGAGGGGGGCGAGGAACTGCGCGTATGTCTGGCCGGCCTTCGTGGCGATCGCCGTCAGCGCCGGCACCGCGACGTTCGTGTACCAGCCGTTGTCGATGCCCGCCGTGGCGATCGCGTTCGCCGCCTGGCCCGCCGTGATCCGCTGGATGATGGGCGGCCCACTGACGGCCTGGCGAACGCGCGGGGCGACGCCGGCACCGACCGCCGCTCGCTGCACGCGGCTGCCGACGGGCCGGGCTGACACCTCGCGTAGCGTCGTTCCCCGGCGGATCCGTGAGGGCGACGCTTCACCGGTAAACGGTGCCGACGTTGCGGTCGGCACCGGCTCGGCGCGCCGTGGCGCCGCCCGGCGCGCGGCGGGCACCTGATGGGCTCGGGGCCGCACGGCGGGGACGCCGTCCTGCGGTCCAGCGGCCCGCCGACTCACATGCTCTGCTCCCACGGCAGCGCCTCCTGAACGATTCACCCGTCCGCGCCGGCGAGCGTAGCTCGCCAACGTGTCCCCGATCAGCGGTCGAGTGGGGCCTGCTAGCGTGCCGTGGCCTGCTTGGGAGGCGAGACGTGTCGCAGCTGGAACGTGTGCCGACGACTGCCACCGATCGTGGTTCGGCGACGCCTACGCCCACGAAGGTGCGCCGGCGTCCGGTCCTGAGTGCGCGCCTGCAAGTGGGCGCCGTCGACGATCCCCTCGAACGAGAGGCCGACGTGATCGCCACGACGGTCATGGCCCGCATCGGAGACGGCGCCATCGACGAGGCGTTGTTCGGACCGGCACCGGGGTGGGCAGGCAGGATCGCCCGCCGCTCTGGCGCCCTCGGCGGCGTCATCGGGCCCGCCGGCGGCGACGTCGACGACGCGATGGCGGCGCGGATCCGGTCGTCGAGCGGCGGTGGTCGTCCGCTCGACGCCACGACGATGGGCACGATGCAAGGCGCCTTCCAGACCGATCTCAGCGCCGTGCGGATCCACCGGGCCAGTGATCTGCCGGCGCAGGTCGGCGCGCTCGCCTTCACGCTCGGTTCGGACGTCCACTTCTCGCCCGGCCAGTACCGGCCGACGACGCCGGGTGGGCAATGGCTGCTGGCCCACGAGTTGACCCACGTGATCCAGCAGTCGTCGACATCGTCGTCGACGGCGCAGGCCTACGCCATCGACCGTCGACCGATCATCCGCCGCGGGAGCGGAGAGTCGGTGACCAAGACGCCGGTGTGCCACAAGCTCACCGAGAAAGACGTCGACTACACATTCAAGTGGGTCACGGACACGGCTGACGAAGGACTCGTCGACGTCTTCTCCGACATCGAAGACGAGCGGATCGGCTACGTCGCGTTCTCGTTCCGCACGGTCCTGCTGAAGCCGGCGCCGGCACCCAACGAACCGTTCACCAAGGAGCACGTCCTCGGTCGCACTGCCGGCGTCGTGTGCCACCTTTCGCAGATCATGAACCTCAGCCTCCTGCGCGACGGACCAGACGACATCTACAGCGGCTTCGCCAACACGCTCATGCGGATGGTCGAGGACAAGGCCCGTGAACGCAACGCCCGTCTCATCTACCTCGAGCCGGCACCCAGCAACGTGCGCATCGATCCGAACACGAACGAGAAGAAGATGCAGGACCCGACCGGCTTCTACACCGGCAGGCACAAGTACAGCGCGGACGCTGCGGCAGCGATCCACAATGCGGCGTACACGGCGGCGTTGTACCAGGGCATGGGGGTCAGCGAGGAGCAGCTGGCCAAGCAGACGGAGGCGTTCAACCGCGCCGTCCTCGGCGGCATCCTCGTCAAGAACCTGGTCTGATCGAGCCGCGCCCGGGCGCCATCAGCCCAGGTCGTTTTCGTTGCCGCTGTCGTCGTCCTGCTGGACGTTGACGGCGACAGGGATCGCCACGACCGGGCCGGGGTCGATCTGCTGTTGCGAGGAGACGGCGCCAACGCTGAACGTTGGGCCGGGCGCGACGTCGACGATCCGACAGGGGGTGCCGTTCCACGTCGGGTTGATCATCGCCGTGTTCTCGGTGAGGTCCTGGATGTGCCAGGCACTGGTGTCACGGAGGCCGCTTCGGGTGAACAGCACGCGGTACTCGTTCTCCCAGTCCGTGGGGTCGAGCGTGGTCAAGTGCCCGTTGGAGCGCGCCCTGATCTCCTGCTGCAGCGCATCGCGCGCGAGCGCCCCGGCGTTGGCCCCGTGGACGTGCTTGAATCGGCGCTTGCCGACCGTCACGATCGCCTCCTGGGCCGCCTGGAGGGTGATGCGGAACGCGTGGCGGTAGTCGTCGAGGTGCTCCTGCTCGGCCGCCTTCGACTGCTTGGCGACGGCGTTGGTGACGTTGAAGATCACCGGCTCCGTGTCATTTCGGCCGGCCTGGTTCGGAGTCAGCATCCGGTTGCTGACCGCATGCGCGTCGTAGAGCGCGTCGCTGGCCCACAGGAACCCGCTGTCGTGTTGACCTGGTGCCAGGTAGGTGGCCTCGCTGTCGCCGATGTTCGCCTTGCGCGTCAACACGATCTTGGCGCTGAATCGCCGCTTGCCCGGCTTCACCACCACCCTGAACGTCGGGGCGTGGAAGTTGGCCGGCTTCGAGGCGATCCCCTGGTCCTTGTGCGGCGTCCCGGCTTGACGACCCTCGATCCGGTTGAACTCGTCGAGACCGCCGGCGTGGGCCGACTTCGGAACCTTGCGTTGAATCCGGCTGTGCACCGGCGCGCCGTGCTGCTGGACGACGTGCGTCAGCTCGTGAGCCAGAAGACGCTGCCCCTCGGTGTCGTCCCGATGCTCGCCTTGTCGGAAGAAGATGTGCGGACCGCTCGTGAAGGCGAGCGAGCCCATCGATCGGTTGAGGGCGTCGGCGCGCGAATCGAGGTGGAGGCGCACGCCGGACAGGTCGGCTCCGAAGGCGCGCCCGAAACGCCCCTGCGACCCGGGATCCATTGCCACGCCGTCGGCAGTGGCCGCTCGCACCGACCGCTCGGTCGACTCGTCCAGCTCGCCGCCCGCTGTACCGATCAACGGCGATCGACGGACCGGCAGCATCGCCGGTCGCTCCGCCCGCGTCGGGGTCGGCGTCGGCCCGACCGGCTCGGCGAGGGTGCGACGAACGATGCGTTCGGCGAAGGCGTCGGCTTCGCGCTCAAGGCGGTCGTCGGCGGCCCCGACGATGACCCGGCCGCGCACCGCCCGAGCCGAACGCCGCGCCACCACCGGCGCGGGTGCCTGCCGCCGCACCCACATGAACTCGCCCATCGCGCTCCCTCCAGGACGACGAGACGGAAGGGCCCGGCGCCACGGGACACCGTACCTCCCGCACCGGGTTGGACCGATCGGTCCAAGTCGTCCGAGCGCCCACCACGCCCGAGTCGTGGCAGCCGGACTGATGGTTGTGGGCATTCCGTCAACTGTTCGCGAAACGACAACTCCTGTTGTCATCTGCGCGAAGAGTTGCGGGAAACACCATGGCGATCGCATCGATCGTCGTCCGCTACATCCCCGTCCTCGCCACGTCGTCGCTGCTGTGGCGATCGGTACCTCGCTACCGTGGCCAACGTGGCGGCGTCACCGGCGATCGAGCTCGACGTCGGTGGTCGCACGGTGCGGATCACCAACCCGGACCGGGTGTACTTCCCGGCGACCGGGTCGACCAAGCGCGACCTCGTCGACTACTACCTCGCCGTCGGGCCCGGCATCGTCAACGCGCTGCGCGAGCGACCGTGCATGATGCACCGTTTCCCCACCGGGGTGAGCGGCGAGAAGGTGCACCAGAAGCGCGTGCCAGCCGGTGCCCCGTCATGGTTGCAGACGGTGCGTGTCTCGTTTCCCCGCTATGGCTTGCACGCGGATGAGCTGTGTGTCGTCGAGCTGGCCGACGTCATCTGGGCGGTGCAGATGTCCACGGTCGAGTTCCACCCGTGGAACTCGCGGCGGGCGGATGTCGAGAAGCCCGACGAGTGGCGGATCGACCTCGACCCGATGCCCGACTGCCCGCTCGCCACGGTCCGCCGTGTCGCCCACGTCGCCCACGAGGTGCTCGACGAGCTCGGCGCCGTGGGGTGGCCGAAGACGTCGGGCGGGCGGGGGATCCACGTCTACGTGCGGATCGCCCCGGCGTACGGGTTCCGGGACCTGCGGCTTGGCGCGCTCGCCTTCGCCCGCGAGGTCGAGCGCCGGATCTCCGACGCGGTGACGACCACCTGGTGGCGCAAGAACCGTGATCCGAAGTCGGTCTTCATCGACTACAACCAGAACGCCCGGGATCACACGATGGCGGCGGCCTACTCGGTGCGCGGCGTGCCGGGCGCCACGGTGTCCACCCCGGTCACCTGGGCCGAGATCGACGACGTCGAGCCGGGCGATTGCACGATGACCACGGTGCCGGTCCGCTTCGCCGAGCTCGGCGACCTCCACGCCGGCATCGATGGAGCCGTCTTCGCGATCGACGAGCTCCTGGAGTGGGCGCGCCGCGACGAGCAGGCCGGTCTGGTCGACGCCGGCGTCCCAGACGACGAGTCCTGATGTGGCCGATCAGAAGCCACCGCGGGTCATCCGCGCCGACCGCGCCACCCTGCGCGCGCTGCTGCAGTACCCCGCGCGAGTCGGTCGTGTGCAAGGTCGAGGGTGTGACCGACGCGGACGCCCGCTGGTCGCCGGTCCCCAGCGGCACGTCGTTGCTCTGGCTGGTCGAGCATCCCGCCGAGGCCGAGACGCCGTGGTTCGTGCGTCGCTGACCTGTCATCCACCCAGCAGGGCCTGTGCTCCACGGAGCGCCTCGCGCGCTTCGGCGAGCACCCTCGCGACGATCTCAGCAGCCGGCGCGATGTCGTGAATGAGCTCGACCGACTGCCCAGCGAACGGCAGCAGGTCGTGTCCGCCACCGGCGTGGACGGCGGCGAGCAGCTGCGGTCCGAGCACCGCCGGGTCGACACCGTCGGGGTCGGCCTCGAGCTGTTCGATCAGCGCCGTGCGCAGTGCGCGGGGGCGCGAACGCGACGCCGTGCTGCGGCACGTTGAACGGCGGCATCACCCGCTCGGCGTGAGGCGAGAATTGGAGAACGGCGGGTGATGGCGTGGAGCGTCCCAGCCATGGCCGCGCGAGCGCGGCCATGGCTGGATGCAGTTCTGCCCGTTCGACGACAACTACCCGATCTCGCCGGAGAACCCGGAGATCGGGATTCGTGGATCAGCGACGGCTTCCACCGCGTGCTGTAGCGCCGAGCGCTCGGGGGTGACGAGTACCGTGACGGTTCCGCTCCCGCGATCCCCGGCCCGGGGATGCGGCGACGGAGTCGGGAGCTGACCACGTCGATGATCGAGCTACGCCCGTTGACGGCAGAGCTGCGTGACGCGGCGGCGACGTTCGCCAATGCCATCCCGGAGCAGGACAAGGGGTTCGCCGACCCCTTCCTCTTCTACCAGGTGGCCGTCAGGAGCTGGACCCAGGCCACGCCGGCACGCCGGGTCGTCGCCGTCGAGTCGGGCCCACCGCAACGCATCCTGGGCATGGTCTCGGTGATTCCCGGCCATGGCTGGAAGCGTCACGTGGCCGAGTTCCGCGTGATCGTCCTCCCTGAGGCCAGGGGCCAGGGCCTCGGCACACAGCTGATCGAGCGCGGCCTGCAGCTGGTCAAAGAGCTCGGGCTGCGCAAGACGACGGTCGAGATCATGGCAAGCAACACGACCGGGCTGGCGCTGTTCGCACACCACGGGTTCCGGCGCGAGGCCGTGCTCGAACGCCACGTGATCGATGGATCCGACCAGCTGCAAGACCTCGTGCTCGTGAGCCGGGAGCTGGTCTGAGGTCGGCGAGCTCGGGGAATGGGCGAGCAGCTTGGCTGTGAGCCGAGGCCGAGCATGAAGGTTTGGGCGAGCGCTGCTGCGTAGCGGCGGCGGCGAGCTCGGAGGTGAGGCGAGCAGCTTGGCTGTGAGCCGAGCCCGTGCAGACTAGCCGCAGGCACCGCTCGACAGGACCTCGACGACCTCGTCCTCGTTGAGGCCGAGCACCGTGCTGAGCACCTCGAAGGTGTGCTCGCCGAGGCACGGCGCCGGGCGCAGCGGCCCGTTGTCGTAGCCGTGGATCCAGTACTGGTGGCCTTCGTACGGCACCTCGCCCATCTCGGGGTGCTCGAGGCGGCGGAAGAAGGCGCGGTGGGCGAGCTGCGGGTCGCAGAGATGATCGCTCGACCGCTGGACCACACCGGCAGGGACGCCGGCCTGCTGCAGCAGCTCCATCAGCTCGTGGGGTTTGTAGCGGGCGGTGAAGGCGGCCAGCTCGGCGTCGATCACGGCGCGGTGGGCGAGGCGACCATCGAAGGTGTCGAGAGCCTGGTCCTGCGCCCACGCCGGCTCGCCGAGCACGCCGCGCAAGGCGCGCCAGTGCTCGTCGGTCTCGACGGCGATCGCGCACCACTGATCGACACCGGCGCACGGATAGGCGTCGTGGGGCGCCCGTGCCGGATCGGCGTTCCCGTTGCGCCGGGCGCTCCTGCCCGACAGCTGGACGTCCAGCAGCTCGGGGGCGAGGAAGTGGAGCGACGACTCCATCTGCGCCTGGTCGATGAACTGGCCCTCGCCGGTGCGCCGGCGGTGGTCGAGCGCGGCGAGCAGCGTCGTCGTCAGGAAGCGTGGGGCGATGGTGTCGGTGTAGGCGTTGAACGGCCCGGCGGGCGGGCGGTCGTCCCACCCGGTGATCTCGTAGAACCCGCTGACCGCGGCGGCGTGGTAGCCGTAGCCGGCGAGCTTGGCCGCCGGGCCATACTGCCCGAGCAGGCACGTCGTCGCCATGATGATGCTTGGGTTCAGGCGGCGTGCCGCCTCGTAGCCGAGGCCGAGCTCGTCCATCGTGCCGGCGGCGAACGAGTCGAGGGCGACGTCGCACCACGCCAGCAGGCGACGGGCGACGTCCTGGCCGACGGGGTGCTTGAGATCCAGTTGCAGCGAGAGCTTCGACGTGTTGAACGCGCCGAAGAACTGGCAGCGGTTGATCCCCGGGATGTCGTCCGTGAACGGCCCGACGAGACGCAGCCGGTCCGCCGGGTTGTCGGTCTCGACGTGGACGACGGTGGCGCCGTGGTCGGCGAGCGCCTTGGCGGTGATCGGTCCGACGCCGATCCACGAGAAGTCGGCGACCTTGACCCCCTCCAGGGGGAGCCGACGCTCGCCGCCCACGACGACGGCCGGCGCAGCTTTTTGGTCCAGGGCGCCGAGCACCTCTGTCGTGTGCTCGCCCACCTCCGGCGCCGGCCGAGTCCAGGCGACCGGGGTTGCCGATGCCTTGACGAAGGGGCCAGGCGACCGCAGCACCCGGTCGCTCGGCAGCGTCACCGAATCCCAGTAGTCACGCGCCTCGAGCTGCTCCATCTGCAGGACGTCGGCAACCGTGTTCACCGGGGCCAGGGTGATGCCGCGGGCGATGCCGCCCTCGAACAGCTCGACCTTGGTGTGCTGGCGGGTGAACGTCGTGATCTCCGCGCGCACCTCCTCCAGTGAGTAGGTGAGCGCGCCGGCGGTGAGCATGCGCGCCTCGTAGGTCATCCAGTCCTCGCCGGCGGCCCACTCGGCGGTCACGGTGCCCGTCTCGACCATCCACGGCACCAGCCCGATGAGCAGCGCCGACGTGGCGATCAGCACCACCTCGCCGTCGGCGCATGGGTAGACGAGCGGCGTGACCAGCGTGCTCAGCTGCAGCACGGTCCCGTTGCGTTCCATGTTCCGCCCGTCGATGGCGTGCGAGATCATCGCGTTGAGGCCGGTCCAGAACACCGCCGCCTGCACCGAGACGTCAACGAACTGGGCCTCGCCGGTGGCCAGCCGCCGCTTGTGGGCGACCATCGCGCCGAGGGCGCTCTCCGCGGCCGCGTGGAGCCACGTCTGCGGGACGGTGATGCGCACCGGTCGCCGGTCGGGCTCGCCGTTGAGCGACATCGCCCCGCCCATCGCCGCCAGCGTCAGGTCAGTCGCGAGGTGGTCGGCGTACGGGCCGGTCTGGCCGAACGGCGACAGCGCCACGTAGACGAGGTCTGGCCGCACCGCCCGGAGCACATCGAACCCGAGCTCGCGGCCGGCCATCACGCCAGGCCCGGCGTTCTCGAAGACGAAGTCGGCGCTCGCCACCACCGCCAGGAAGTCCCGTCGACCGGTGGGGGCGTCGAGGTCGAGCACGACGCTGCGCTTGCCGCGGTTGAAGGCGTGGAACCGCAAGCCGGCCAGCGCCGCTGGCTCGCCATCCGCGAGTGGCGGATCCGATCGTGACCCCGACCCGCCCGGCGGTTCCACCAGGATCACGTCGGCGCCGAGCCCGGCGAGGATGAACGTCGCCAGCTCGGCGCGGCCGTCGGTGAGATCGAGCACCCGGTAGGGCGCGAGCATCGAGGACGCCACGACAGCATGATCACAGGAGTCCGACCTCCCCGCGCAAACCAACTGACTCGAGGTGGGTGAGCTCGGAGGCGAGGCGAGCAGCTTGCTGCGGGCCGAGCCCGAGCATGAGGCTACCATCCGGGACCTGAGCCGCGTCCGTCAGCGAAAGACGCAAAGGGGGCACTCGATGCAGGTGAAGGTGGGAGCTCGACTCCACAGCGTGACCGGGTCGACCGAGGTCGTCGTCGTGAAGGCGCCCGGTGGGGACCTCGACCTCCGTTGCGGCGGCCATCCGATGCTCCCACTCGGTGAGGAAGCACCAGAGGTCGCCGCCGAGGCTGGGCTCGACGAGGAAACGGCGATCGGCAAGCGCTATGCATCGGACGAAGCCGGCGTCGAGCTGCTGTGCACCAAGGCCGGCAAGGGGACGCTGTCGCTCGGCGCTGAGCCGCTGCCCGTCAAGGGCGCCAAGCCACTGCCCAGCTCCGACTAGTCGATCGCACCCGGCGCGGGCGTCGCACGGGGATCGGTCGGATGACGGGTACGACCGAGGTCGCCATGCCGCCCGACGGCGCGACGCGATTGCGGGAGCTCGTGCCGTTCGCCCGCCTCGACCACGACGAGTTGGCGGAGCTGGCGGCGGGCGTCCAGTGGCTCGACGCGCCCGCCGGGGTGCGCCTGTTCAGCGTCGGGGACCCGCCCGACGGGATGTACGGGGTCCTGTCGGGTCGGATCCGCTTCTTCGCCCTTGACGAGGGCCGGGAGCTGCTCAGCGCTGACGCCGGGCCCGGTGTCATCTTCGGCGAGGTCTCGCTGCTCGTCGGGGGCGGGCGCTCGCGCACCGCGGTGGTCGCCCGCGACGCCCTGCTGGTCAAAGTGACGCCCGAGCGCTTCGCCGAGCTGATGTCGTCAGCCCACGTCGCGGCCGGCGTGGCCAGCCTCTACGCCGCTCGTTTTGCTGCCCGCCCCGACCCGGCCGGAGCCACCGAGCACCCGATGTCGGTGGTCGTCGACGCCGCCGTCGGGAGCGCCGACCGGGACTGGTTCGTCGGGCGCGTCGTGCGGTCGGTGGGGGAGCTGGCCCACGTGTCACTGCTCGATCGCACCGACGACCGCACCACCCGCGAGGCCGACGTCGTGCTGCTGCTGCGGCGGGCCAACGACCGCCCGGCCGCCGAGGAGCACGCCCGCTGGCGGTGGCCAGGCCTCGATCCGCTGGCCGCGCCGCGCACCGAGGTGGTGCTGCTGCGCGAGCGCGACGTCGACGGAACCATCGGCACCTCCGGGTGGGCGTCCGCGGTCGGCGCCACGTCGTGCCACCACGTCCGGCGGGGCGCCGACGGGGACGCCCGGCGAGTCGCTCGCCTGCTCACCGGCACGGCGACGGGGCTCGTGCTCGGTGGCGGGGGAGCTCGGGGGATGGCCCACATCGGCGTCTTGCGTGCCCTCGACGAGCTCGACATCGCCGTCGACAGCATCGGCGGCTCCAGCATGGGCGCGGTGATCGGCGCCCAGGCGGCGACGGGGCGGCGGTGGGACGAGATCCTCGCCGAGAGCGAGCGGGTGTGGACGCGATGGGGGCTGCGTCTCGACCTCACCATCCCGACGGTGTCGGTTTCGTCTGGCCGCCGGGCCCGGCGGATGATCGAGGAGCTGTTCGACTCGCTGCGCATCGAGGACCTCCTGCTGCCCTACTTCTGCACCACCACCAACCTCAGCCGGTTCGAGCTGTCGGTCCACCGCAGCGGACCGGCGGCGCAGTGGATCCTCGCCAGCACGAGCGCCCCCGGGCTGTGGCCACCGGTCGTGGACGAGTCCGGCGAGCTGCACATCGACGGCGGCCAGCTCGACAACGTGCCCACCGACGTGATGCGCCGCGCCCACCGAGGGCCGCTGCTCGCCGTCGACGTGTGCGCGACGCAGCAGGCGATGACGGTCGCCCCCGGCGCACAACCGGCTGTCGGGCTGCGACACCTGCTCCGCCGGCGGTCCGTCGACCGGTTCCCGAGCCTCGTCGACACGATCAACCGCTGCGCCCTGCTGACGAGCTTGCAGCAGCGCGCCCGGGCCGCCGACCAAGCCGACGTCTACCTGACGCCGGATCTGTCGTCGGTCGGCTTCCGCGGCTTCAAGCAGTTGCGTCAAGCCGTCGACATCGGCTACCGCACGGCGATGGCCGAGCTGGAGGGCGTCGCCCACCCGTGCTGACCCGACAGGGTCGCTTCGCCCACGGAGGAGCGCCAACATGGGGTCATGGACATCGCCAGCCCCTCCGAGCAAGGCGTCTCCCCTGAGGGGATCTCGGCGTTCCTCGACGTTCTCGAGGGCGATCCGCGGATCGAGCCGCACGGGTTGATCATCCAGCGCCACGGTAAACGGATCGTCGAGGGCTATTGGGCGCCGCACACCGGCGATCGAGCACGGCTCGTGTACTCGCTCAGCAAGTCCTTCACCGCCACCGCGCTAGGCCTGCAGTTGGGGGAGGGTCGACTCTCGCTTGACGATCTGGTGAGCGACCATCTGGCAGAGGAGTTCGACGGAGCCGACCCGGGGGCGCGGCGGATGAAGATCCGCCACATCGCGTCGATGGCGTCGGGTCACGATCGGGAGACGTTCCTCGACGCCTTGGCGATCGATCCGGACGACCCGGTGCGGGGGTTCTTCAAGATCCCACCGGATGCGGAGCCGGGGACGTTGTTCGCCTACAACCAGCCGCCGGTGCTGGCGCTGGCGACGATCCTGCAGCGTCTGGCCGGTGAGCGGCTCACGGACTACCTGCGGCCGCGGGTGCTCGACCCGCTCGGGATCTCGGAGTTCCGTTGGGCGCAGCTCCGGCCCGGTATCGACATGGGGTTCTCCGGCGTGCACACCAACCTCGATGCGGTGGCGCGGCTCGGGCAGCTCTACCTCGATGACGGTGTGTGGAACGGCCACAGGATCCTGCCCGCCGGCTGGGTCGCCGACGCCTCCGCCGTCCACATCGCCAACCCGCAGCGGGAGGAGCCGGACTGGCAGCAGGGATACGGCTTCCAGCTGTGGATGTCGCGACACGGCTATCGGGGCGACGGCGCGTTCGGCCAGTACATGGTCGTGCTGCCCGAACACGACGCGGTGGTGGCGATGTTCTCGTGCACGGATCCGATGCAGGCCGCCCTCGACGCGATGTGGGACCACCTGCTGCCGGCGATGGGATCGGACCCGACGCCACCAACGCCCGCCGATGCCGCGTTGTCCCAACGGCTCGACGCCCTGTCGCTGCCGACGGTGGCCGAGCGCCGCGCCGGTGGGCCGCCGGAGACGCAGGCGATGGCCTTCGAGCCGGAAACGCCGGAGTCGTCGCATCGGACGGTGTCGCGCATCGAGACCACGGCAGGGCGGATCATCATCCACGAGGACGACCAGGTGATCGAGGTGCCATTGACCGCCGAGTGGGCCGTTGCCGACGCGTGGCACGCGGCGAGTGCGACACGGCTCGACGACGGCCGGCTCGCGGTGGACCTGGTGTTCCTCGCCACCCCGCACCGGTTGGAGATCGAGCTCGACCCGTCGACGCGCACGTTCAGCGCCCAATGGCCGAACGACCCGCTGTTCGGTGCCGGCCTCCAGAAGCGGCTCACCTCGATGCGTGGACCAGATGACCCAGTTCCGTTCGAGCGGGACAGGCGGTGACTCCGAGGCTGACGGGCTGCGACGATGATGGCGTGAAGGTCACCCACCAGGTCGTCGTGTTCGACGCCGCCGATCTCCCGGCAGAGAGCAGCTTCTGGGCCGGTGTGCTCCGCGGGACGGTCGACGCGGAAGACGACTGGCACATGGTGCTGGTCGACGATCAACCGCGCATCGGGGTCCAGCTGGCACCGAACCATGTGCGTCCGAACTGGCCGGTCGCATGACCTCGTGATGTCCCTCGGGGCGACGGTGCTAAAAGAGGCCGAGGAAGGCTCCTCGTCCGACACGTTTCAGGTGTACGCCGACCCCGCTGGGCATCCCTTCTGCCTGTGCTGGGTCAAACGCCGCGAACCGTAGAGGAGCGCCGCCGGCGAGACGTGCGTGTCAGGTGGTGAGGTGGTCGACGATCAGTTGATTGACGTGCGCCGGCTGCTCTCGGTACAGGAAGTGCCCGGCACTGTCGACGATCTCGACGCGCACGTGGTCCGGTGCGTCCGCGGCAGCCATCTCCGCCACCTCGACGCCGATGCACCCGTGGGCGGCGACGGCGCCGTGATCGTGCCCGATGATCACGGCGTGACTATCGGCGCCGAGCGCCTCGTGCAGGGCGTTGACGGTCTGCTGAATTCGCCGCCGTACGGGACTCCGTCACGGCTTCTGCCGCGACCGCTGGTTCACCGACCCATCAACCGATCCCCGACACCCGCGTCAGACGCCCTCGGGTGGCCCGGTACATCCACGGGCCGGGCACGTCGAGCAGGTCATCCATGCGGTCCCACATCGAGGTGATGACGACCAGATGCCCCCACGTGCGCATCTTGCCGCGGGCCGCAATGGCGATGAGCCGCGCGTCGTACCGATTGGCAAGGTCCCGGAGG
Source organism: uncultured Acidimicrobiia bacterium (assembly GCA_963841465.1). Classification (GTDB taxonomy): domain Bacteria; phylum Actinomycetota; class Acidimicrobiia; order Acidimicrobiales; family Ilumatobacteraceae; genus JALZMG01. The sequence goes on from CAWJCQ010000005.1 coordinate 942,383, forward strand.
CGCGGCGTGCCGCCGATGGCGCTGTCCTTCGTGATCGCGATCCAGCCCGCAGTAGCGACAATGGGCAGCCATTCCTCGTCCGGTGTCTTGGGCGTCGTGACGGGACACGGCGGCCTCAGCCGCTTGTCGCGACCAGGACCGCCCGGGTCGGCCGGATACGTCACGTCGGTGCGGATCTGTACGAGGAGCTTGGCGAGCCCGAGGATGTCGGCGTCGACGTAGTAGCGGATCCGCGCCGGGGCCGGCGGAGCCATCGGTCAGGCAGCGAGGGTGAGCTCGTAGTCCAGCGCGGCGATCGTGCGACTGACGTCGAGGTCGTAGTCCTCGGAGATTGCCTCGATCGTGTCACCGGCGTCGAACAACTCCTTGATCACGGCGGTGCTGATCCCGTCGACGCTGGCGAGTCCGGCTCGCAGGTCGGGGTCAATCACGACTGGCGAGGCGGCGCCGGCCGGCCGGAGGCGACGGACGATCGACTCGTCTTCGACGGGCTCGAACACGACCACGTCGAGGAACGACTGCGCAGGCGCGGTGAGGAGGTACTGACCGCTCACCGGTTCGTAAACCGACCACAGCGTCGGATCGAGGTCGCGCTGGGCGTTCAGGAGCAGGCGGCGACCCGGGCCGACCCACGGCTTCTCGGTAGCGAGGGGGTAACGGGCGCCGGTTTCGTGACGGAGGCGGTCGATGAAGAGCCGGATGTGCTGCAGCGACACGTTGTGGTCCTTGCGGTAGGCGCGCACATAGCGGGCCTCGACGAACTCACCCCACGTGAGCACGCCGCTACCCGTTGGCTTCTCCCGCAGCACAGGCCGGTAGTCGTCTCGTCCTTCCAGCCACCACCGCAGCGTGGATGCCGACATCTGGAGCAAGTGTGCAGCCTGGGCGTACTCGTACATGGGGCGGTCGAGGAGCTCGGGCACGGCGACATCTTGGCCGAGTCGGCGGGCCGGGTCCGTCATGGTCATGCCAGGGAGTATGCAGCGGGGGTGTCGCATGCGCCCCCGGCCGGGTGCTCAAGTCCAGCTTGTGCTGCCTGGGATCGACGCACTCCCGCCGATCACGTTCGACTGACGGGTCGACCGCTGTGCCGCCCCGCGCCACATCGTTCGTCGGCGTCGGCCACCGTCGACCTGCCGCGACAGCAGCCGGTCGGCCCTTCAGCGTTTGCTGGCTGCTTTGCGGGCCCGCTTGGTCGCCGGCGCCCGCTTGGTGGCTGGGGCCCGCTTGGTGGCTGGGGCCCGCTTGGTGGCTGGGGCCCGCGTGGTGGCTGCGCTCGCGCGCTTCTTGGGTGCCGGCGTCGGCTGGGCCAGTTCGTCGAACGACGTCTGCAGGCACTCGGAGTAGAACTCTGGGTCCGGCATCATCTCCCGGCATGCCGTCACGGAGATGGAGATCTCTCCGTTGTAGCTGAACACCGGGTGGATGATTCCCATGCCGTCCATCACCGGGCCCATGCCGATCTGCTTCACGAGCTTGGCGCCGGCGAGGTAGAGCGGCTCCTGCGGTCCCGGGACGTTGGTGACCACCGTGTTCACGGCCGGCGGCGCCGTGCTCGCCAGCCGCAGGTTGGCGGCCGTCCGCGCCGCAAGACCGGCGAGCGCCCACGGGATGAACTGGTTCAGATCGGTGAGCGTCTTGGCCGGGATCGCGCCGGCGATCTCCTTCTGCACCTCGGTCGTGGCGTGGGCGATGCGCAGGCGCTCGAGCGGGTCGGCGACATCCGTCGGGATCGGCAGCACCATCGCCGAGACCCGGTTCCCCAAGGCGCCCTTCTCCTCCTCGCTGCGGATCGAGATCGGTGCCATCACCACGAGCGGTTCGCTCGGGAGCTCACCTTTGGAGTCGAGGTACCGGCGCAGCGCACCGGCGACCACCGCCAAGACGGCGTCGTTGATCGTGGCGCCGGGAACGCTCGACTTGATGCGGCGCAGCTCACCGAGATCGAAGCTGCGACCCTCGAGGACGCGATGCGCCGTGACGGTCCCGCTGAACCGGGTGCGCGGGGCTTGCGGAGGGCGCTCGGCGCGGCGCGAGACCCTCGCCACGTTCGGCAGTGTCGGGATCGAGCGCACCATGAACTCGGCGAAGCGCCCCGGCTGCGTCGCGTTGCTCACCCCCGCCCGCATCATCAATTCGTATGGCGATGGCAGCGGCTCGCCTTTGGGCAGGTCCGGAGCCGGCCCGGGCTCGGCGTCGGGCGTGAGATCGTGCATCACCGTCGCCAGCTCGGCACCCGACACGCCGTCGATGGCGGCGTGATGCGTCTTGCTGACGATGGCGAACGACCCGGGCGGGACACCCTCCACGTTGTCGAGGCCCTCGACGACGTACATCTCCCACAGCGGGCGGTCGAGGTCAAGCTCGCGTGCGTGCAACCGTGCCGCCTGGATGCACAGCTGACGCCAATCGCCGGGCTTGGGCAACGCGATGTGACGGACGTGGAACTCCAGGTCGAAATCTGGATCGACCACCCACCACGGATGATCCAGGTCGAACGGCACCCGCACCATGCGCTCCCACGTCGAGGGGACGGTTGCCATGCGCGATCGCAGATGTTCGAGGATCCCCTTGTACGTCACCGGCTTGGGTGCCGTCGAAGGATCGTAGATCGCCACCCCGCCGATGTGCTGTGGCATGCGCGGCGCCTCGTTGTAGATGAACGAGGCGTCCTGACCACCCAGCTGACGCATCAGTGCACGTCCTCTACTGAGTCGACGGACGCAGCGCCGCCAACAGCTCTTCGGCGAACTTGCGCTGCGCCGACAACAGCCCCTCGGCGAAATCGAACTGACCCGCCAGCATCTCCTCCGCGTCCGGGACCATGGCACTCAAGTTCGGCCGCGGAAGATCAGGCATCGCCCGCTCTCCCGCCTCGCGCCACTGCCGCACAGCGTCGACGATCGCTTCTTGTCCCTGCTCGATCAGTTCGAGCAACTGGCGCTGAGCATCCCGGGCTGCACTGTCGCCGCGACCCATCTCCGATTCGGACATCGAACCCCCTTGCAAAGCACACGTCGCCCGCACGGTACCCCACCGTGCGACACGCCCGTATCGAGCTCGCGCCTGCTCGGCTGCAAAGCCTCAACGTCCTCGCCGGCGGGGCATGCGGGATCGGGGCCCGATGCTCCTCGCTCATCACCCGGGATGTTGCGGCCGTCCGTTGACGGTCGCATTGCGAGGATCGTCCTCCGATCAATCCGTCCAACCAAGGTCGACGCGCGGACTCAGCCGTCGCCGCCGCGGCCGAGCTGGGCATCCGTCTCGCGGAGGCGCCGGGCGAGGGCGGCGAGCAGCTTCTGGGCGAGCGCGGGCACCTCGTTGAGCACGGACGCGAAGCTGGCGTCCTGGAGCACGTAGAGCCGGCAGTCGCTGACCGCCCGCACCGTGGCCGACCGCGGACCACGGTCGAGCAACGCCAGCTCGCCGAAGTGGTCGCCGGTGTGCAGCTTGGCGACGGTCTCTCCGCTGTGCTCGATCCCCGCCTCGCCCCGAGCGATCACGTAGAACTCGTGTCCGGGCTCGCCCTCGGCGCAAATGACCTCGCCCGCCGCGACGTCGACCGGGTTCATCACCAGGGCGATGCGATCGAGCTCCGAGGGCAGGAGGCCGGCGAACAGGGGGACGTCGCGCATCAGCTCCTGCAGCTCGGACCGCGGCGGCATCCCCCGGACCCTAGTGTCGGACCGTTCCCACGATCGGCAGCACCATGACACTCACTCCACCTCTCGATGACCACGTCCTCGCCGTCCTCGTCGCTGAGCTCGCCGATGCGATCGTCGTCGCCGACGCGGCCGGCACGATCTGCTTCTGGAACGCCGCCGCCGAGCGGGTCTTCGGGTGGCCGGCTGCCGACGCGATCGGCGCCTCGCTCGACCTGATCATCCCGGAGCGACAGCGCAGCCGTCACTGGGACGGCTATCACCGGACGATGTCGACCGGCGAGACGAAGTACGGCAGCGACCTTCTCCGCGTGCCGTCCTTGCACGCCGATGGGGAACGGCGGTCGATCGCCTTCACTGTCACGCTGCTCAAGGATGGTGACGGCACGGTCGTCGGCATCGCCGCGGTGGTGCGTGACGAGACGCAGCGATGGCGGGAGGAGCAGGAGCTGCGCCGCCGTCTGGAGCCCTCGAGTGGCTCGCCGAGCTGAGCGACCCGTCGCCGTCGCCGTCGCCGGCAGCGGCAACGTCGCGGGGAGCGTGGCGGTGGCCGGCAGCACTGCCGTCGGCGGCAGCGTGGCGGTCGCTGGCAGCGCGGCGGTGGCCGGGAGCGTCGCCGTCGCCGGGAGCGTGTCGACCGCCGGCAGCGTCGCCGTAGCGGGGAGCGCGGCGACGGCTGCGAGCGTCGGCGTCGTCGGCAGCCTGCTCACGGTGCTCGGCATCGGGATCCGCAACTGCCTGGCGACGGTCGCCTGCATCCGTTGCCGTCGCTGCATCGCCTGCGTCGCGTGCATCGATTGTGTCGACTGCATCGGGTGCGTGGGGTGCGTGGGCCTGCGTGGCGCCATCGGTCAGCGCCGCGTGCGCGCCGCCTGACCTGTCACCCTGGTGTCCATGACCGTGCTGCTGTGCACCGATGGATCGCCCCTCGCCGCGACCGCGCTGCGGCGCGGCCTCGAGGTCGTTGGTGCCGCCGATCGTGTCGTGCTCGCCATCGTGGTCGAGCTCACCCACCCCGTCGACGTGCTCGGCGGCGGCCACGCCGGCGGCGTGGTCTCACCAGCCGCGGCTCAGCACGCCGACGAGGCGGCGATCGCCGCTGGGCAGCGGCTGCTCGACGATGCCGCGGCGCAGCTGGGCCTCGCCGACGTCGAGACGATGGTGCTCGACGGTGCCCCCGGGCCGGCGCTCTGCGCGCTCGCCTCGTCGCTGCCCGCCAGTGTCATCGTCCTCGGGACCCGCGGCATCGGCGGCCTGCGCCGGGCCGTGCTCGGCTCGGTGTCGGATCACGTGATCCGCAACGCGCCGTGCCCGGTCGTCGTCACGAACGGGTGACGACCTGCGGGCGAAGCGAGCCGACGGCGTCGGCGACGGCGGCGACGACGGGCGGCTCGACGTCGAGGGCGACGAGCGTGTCGACGAGGTGGTCGGCGACCTTGGCGAACGCCGCCGAGGTGATGTCGAGGCGGCGGTGGGCGTCGTCCACCCGGCGGCCGTGGTAGCGCTGCGGACCGCCCAGGGCGCTGGAGATGAACGCCCGCTGATGGGCCTTCAGTCCCTCGATGTCGACGCCATCGAAGTACGCCCGCAGGTCGGGGTCCGCGACGATGCGCTCGTAGAGGCCGTCGACCGCGGCGGCGACAGCCGCGGCCCCGCCGATGCGGACGTAGAGCGAGGGTTCGACGGTGGCGTGTTCCTGGATGTCGGTCACGATGTCGAGTGTGACGATCCGTCCCGTTGGCTGCTTGGAGGCCGTGTAGAGATGCCGTGGAGAGCCAGTGCCAAGCTGCCGCAGTGAGCGTGCAACGATGGCCCGACGACTGGTCCCGACGGATGGAGGGCCACGACTGCCCGCTCTGCGCCGGCCTCGGCGGCAGCGACGACGAGTATGCCGTGGCGGTCGCCACGCTGCCGAACGCCGAGGTGCACGTTCACGGTGGCCGGGCGGACCCGCAGCCGGCCGCCTGGCGGCAGGTCCGTGGCCGAGCCGTGGATACCGTGCGCCCGGTCGTCGCCAGGAGGCGGACCCCAGGCCGGGCCGCGATGATCGCCGGGATGTCGAGCGCGCTGGCTTGGGGACGAACACGAACGGACCGCCGATGGCGTTTCGATCGCCACCTCGATGCCCTGTCACGGCCTCAGGGGAGTGACAAAGTGCACAGGTGCAGTTTGCGGAGTGCTTGCTATAGTTAGCATATGACCGTGAGCGAGTTCATCACAACCAGCAACGAGCGCACCCTTGACGTCGTGACGTCGGTGCAGCAGCAGATCGTCGACGGCGCCAAGGCGATTGTCGCCAACGTCGAGCGGATCACCCCCGACTCCGACTCCCTGCCGGAGCTGCCCAGCGCCAAGGAGCTGCTCGACCAGGCGTACGGGTTCCAGAGCCGCCTGCTCAAGGCGAACCACGACTTCTCCGTCGCCCTCACCGAGGCCTTCTCAAGTGTGTGGTCGGCTCCGTCGACGTCGCCGTCGGCACGGCCCGCCACCGCCAAGAAGTAACCCCACCCCTGCCTCCCCGTTCCTCCCCAACTGTTCGGTGAGACGGCCGGTATCCGGCCGTCTCACCGAACAGTTCGCGTTTTCGGCCGACTTGCCGCGTCAGGCGACGTGTCCCCGGCTCGACCAAGTACCGATCGGCAGCTGTCGCGAGCGCCGGGACGGCGTCGTCGGCTACCCGCAGGACACGATGATCGACCGACGCGCGTTCGGCGCCGCGGCGTGTGGTGAGGCGTTCAGCCTGGCACGATGTTGCTGGCCTGCGCGCCGGGCAGGACGACGGCATGCCACCCGGTTGCGTCCACTGCGTGCAACGGCTCGTGTGGGCCGTCGAGCGCCAGCAGGACCGAGTCGGGCTGGTCCGTGAAGATGGCGGTGAAGACGCTGTCGTCGACATGGGTCGGGGGCCAGCTCCAACGACGTCACGACGCCGAAGTTGCCGCCTCCGCCGCGGAGCCCAGTACAGCTCGGCGTTGTCGTCGGGGCTGGCCTGCACGACCGTGCCGTCAGCCGTGACCACCTCGGCAGCGAGCAGGTTGTCGCAGGCGAGGCCGTGGGCACGGACGAGATGGCCGCTGCCGCCTCCCAGCGTGAACCCGCCCAGTCCCGTCGTCGAGACCAGGCCGCCGGTGGTGGCCAGGCCGTGGGCCTGGATGGCGGCGTCGAAACCGGCCTACTTCGTTCCGCCGCCAGCCACCGCGCGGCGCGCCGACGCATCGACCTCGACGGTCGTCATCGCGGACAGGTCGACGGCGATGCCATCGTCGCAGGTGGAGAAGCCGGCGATGCTGTGCGCGCCGCCCCGGACGGCGACCGGAAGGCCTTCGCTCGCGGCGACGCGCACGGTTCGGACGACGTCGTCGGTGCCCGCGGGACGCACGATCACTGTACTCAGCAAGCCGAGGGTCTACTTCAGTCCGATCCCGGGGTCGACGAACTCGTTCGTGAAGACGTCGGAGGCCTTGAGCGTCGCCGGGACGTCGAGTCCGGCCGTGCGGATCTGATCGATCACACCCTGGATCCGCGCTTCGTCCATGTTGCCGAGCGTGCCGTCCGGTCCGTTGCCGACGAAGTCCAGCTCCTGCTGCGTCTTCACCGAGTAATCGGCCAGGCCCTGGTCGTACGTCCAGAACGTGTCGTACCGCTTCACCGCGTCGATGATGATCGCGTTCGCTCGTGCCGGATCGGCGAGGTAGTCGATCTGGGCCTGCTGGACCACCGGCACCAACGCCTTGAGGCATGGCGCCAGCTCGGCCTTGCGGTCGGGCACGATCGACAACGTCTGCGGGTAGACCTTGAACCCGGCGTCGTCGAGGGTCTGATAGGCCACCGGCTTGCCCCATTGCTTGTACTCGTTCTGGTAGGTGTAGGGCTCGGCGGAGGCGAACCCCTGCTGGGCGATCTTGCCGTCCTCGGCCACGAACCGCGCCGGGCTGCCGTCGTAGGACGCGTCGATCTGCGACGTGTGCCAGACCCCCTCGGCGACGAAGACGTCGGCGAACGTGCCCCCGGGGAAGATGTTGATCGTGATGTTCTTCGTGCCCAGGTCGGCAAGCGTCTTCACGTCCGGGTAGGTCGCGGGGTCCCAGAAAATGATCTGCGGGTTCTTCTCCAACGGGGCGACGACCGACAGCACCGGCGTCTTCGACCAGCGCAGGATCTGGCCCTCGGTGTTGGCGTAGCCGAGCGTGATCGAATCGTCGGCGTACTGCTGCACCGACACCGGCTGGTTGCCGATGGCCGGGCCGCCGGCACGGATCTCGATGTCCCTCCCGGTTGCCTTCCCCTGGGCGACGAGCGGGCCGCGCACGACCTTCTTGTCGGTGTCGACCGTGTAGCCCGTGCCGACCATCTCGTACAACCCGCCGTGCTCGGCCTCGGGGAACCAGTTGGTCTGCACGACGATCGGGTTCGGGCACGCCGACAGATCCACCGCTCCCGCCTCGCCCGACGACGTCGCCGGGGCGGCGGTCGTAGCGGCGCTGTTGTCGTCGTCGCCGCAGGCAGCGAGCACCGCCGCCATCACAGCCACCAGCCCGACCGAACGCCACAGGGTGTGCCTCACCGGCGACATCGTGGCATGTTGGCGGTCGCCGTCCCCAGCAACGGGGCGTTGCGAAAGGGGAGCGAACGATGCCCCGCTTGATCCAGGTCGCCCTCCGGGCCACGGACCTCGACCGGGCCGAGGCCTTCTACCGCCGCCTGCGTTCACCGTCGACAGCGAGGGGAACCTCGTCGGCCAGGTCACCCAGTACCGGAGCGCTTCAACGTCAGGCGTCGCGGCGCAGCGTGACGACGACGGCGACGACGGTCAGCACCGCGGCGAGGGCGACGAAGAACGCGCTTTCGGTCCACTGGAAGCGCCAGTAGTCCGACGCCGGGTGGAAGCGCACCACTTCGCGGAAGCCGAGCCTGCCGAGGCAGCTGTCGATGGAGTCGCGGGTCGCCGCGACACAGGAGGTCGGGACCTGGATGCGATCCGCCGATGTGCCCGCCGCGTCGACGATGCTCCGCGAGACGGTCCACGAGCCCGACGCCACCACGACATCCGTCTCGCCGAGCGGCGTCGTCATGACGCGGGTGGCGGCGTACAGCGGACGCCCGTAGACCGACACGAGCATGCGCACCCCGACGTAGACGCCAACCGTCGCGGCGATCGCCGGCAGGCTGCGTCGCAGCACCGCACCCGCGGCCATCCCGAGCGCCACGGCGAACAACGCGTGTGCGACCGGCACGACGTTCTGGGTGTCGAACTGGGCGCCCTGGAAGCGGTTGCCGTCGAGCGAGTTCGTCGTTCCCGACCACCATGTCACGAGGATCGACGTCAGGCCGGCCACGATGAACGTCGTGACGAGGGCGAACGTCACGCTCCTCGACGTCCACCGCCGGCGCGTGACGCCCTGGGTCCACACCAGGACGTTGGTGCCGTGCTCGGTCTCCCGGGCGACGAGCGTGGCGCCGAGGAACGCTCCCATCACCACGGGGAGCAGGATCGTCAGGTGGACGGCGTCGATGATCGCCCCGTCGCCGTTGAACAGCCCGCCGAGGTCGCCGGTGCACCGCGCGCCACCCGTTGTGCAGCGGGCGCGTGCAGCGTCGTAGACGTCGGCCATGCGGATGCCGGTCACGATCGCGGCGACGGCGAAGGCGGCCAGCACCGCCGCGAGCACGATCCCACCTGCCCGGTGCTGGCGCCACAAGAACCAGGTCATCTCCCGTCCTCCACGAGTGACAGGGCGGGCGCTGGGGAGGCGGCGACTGCCTCACGTGACGCGCCGAGGTAGGCGAGCAGGATCTCCTCGAGCGATGGCTCGTCGACGTCCCAGCCGGGCTCGATCGGGGCACCACGCAGTCGAGCCAGCACCGTGACCTGGCGCGCCGTGCGACGGATGGCCACGATGTCGTGGACGTGCGCCAGCGCGGCCGTGTCCCGGGACGCGGACGTCAGCACGCGATGAGTGGCGAGGACGTCCTCGATCGTGTCGGCGAGCACGACGTGGCCATCGGCGAGCACCACCACGTGGTCGCAGATCCGCTCGAGATCGGGGAGGAGGTGGCTGGACAGGATCACGGTCAGCGGGCGCTCGGCGACCGCCTCGACGAGGGTCGCCATGAAAGAACGCCGTGCCAGCGGGTCGAGCGCGGCCAGCGGCTCGTCGAGCAGGAGCACATCGGGGCGCTTGCCCAACCCGAGGGCGAGGGCGACCTGGGCGCGCATGCCGCCGGACAGCTCGCCCACCCGGCGTCCGAGCGGGATGTCGAGCGCGGCGAGACGGTCATGAGCGCCGTCGCCGTCCCACCCGTCGTTGAGGTCGGCGGCCATCCGCAGGTGGTCGGCCACGGTCCAGCGCCGATACAGCGGTACGTCTTGGGCGACGTAGCCGATCCGGCGCAGGAAGTCGACGTCGTCGGCCGGCGGCTGGCCGCCGACGAGGGCGGCGCCCGAGGTCGGGCGGGCCATGCCGGCCAGCATCCGCAGCAGCGTCGTCTTGCCGGCGCCGTTGGCACCGACCAGGGCGCACACCCGCCCAGCCGGCACGGTGACGCTGACGTCGCACAGGGCCCACGTGGCGCCGTAGCGCTTGCCGAGGTGCTCCGTTTCGATCGCGTTCACGCCGTCGCCTCGCTCTCATCGCGGTCCAGGAGGACCTGGCGCACGAGACCCTCGATCGAGCGGTCGTCCATCCCGCTCCCGCGAGCCTGGCCGACCCAGCGTTCGAGTGCGCGGCGCAGGGCGACGTGGCGTCCGGGTGTCGGACCCGGCGGGCGGCGCAGGACGAACGTGCCGGCACCGGGTCGACCCTCCACCAGCCCCTCGTGCTCGAGCTCGCGGAGGCTCTTGAACACCGTGTTCGGGTTGACCGCCACCATGGCGACGATCTCCTTGACGGTCGGCAGCTGGTCTCCGGGCTGCAGGACCCCAGCGACGATCCCCTGGCGGATCTGCTGGGCGATCTGAAGGTACGGCGGCACCCCCGAGCGACCGTCGACCCGTAACCACAAATCACTAGTCATCTAGTCAAATAGAGTCACGTCGTCGCGATGCGGATGTCAACCCTCGAGGTTCGCCTTCAAGGATGCGAGGAGGTCAACGGCGGAACGGGCGTACTGACCGATCCAGCGGTCCACGATCATCGTGATCGGCAGCACGTCGAGGTGGTTCCAGCGCTCGCGGCCCCTGCGCTGGGCGACGATGAGGCCGGCCTTCTCGAGCACGCCCAGGTGTTGCATCGTGGTGCACCGATCGAGCGCCGGAAAGCTCGCACACAGCTCACCGGTCGTTCTCGGGTGGTCCTTGAGCAGGTCGAGGATCTGCCGACGCGTGGCGTTCGACAGAGCCCGGAACACTCGATCGAAGGCGTCGTCGTCACCAGGGGGCTTGCTCGATATGTTGTTATCTTATAACATGAGGACCGGGACGAGAGGAGTGACCATGACGGTGGCGTTCAAGGTGTCCGGGCGCATCGCCCGGCCGGTACACGAGGTGTTCGAGGCGGTCGCCGACCCCGATCAGCTGTCCAACTACTTCACCACCAACGGTGCCAAGGGCCGGCTCGAGACCGGAGCGACTGTGACCTGGGACTTCGCTGACTTCCCCGGCGCCTTCCCGGTCCACGTCGTGGAGGTCATCCCCAACCGACGGATCGTGCTGTGCTGGGCAGCGACCGACGGCGGGGACGACCCCTACGAGACGACCGTGACGATGGACTTCGAGGGGCTCGACGATGGGCGCACGCTGGTGACCATCGCCGAGGAGGGCTGGCGGGACACCGACGTCGGGAGGTCCGCGTCGTACGGCAACTGCGAGGGGTGGGCGGGGATGCTGTGCGCGATGAAGGTGTGGGTCGAGCACGGCATCAACCTGCGCGAGGGCTTCTACACGTAAGCGTGCGTCAGAGCAGGTTGCCGAACCCCCGCTGGCGGGCCTGCGCCAACAGGTCCTCCTCGATCGAGCCGGTGTCGGCACGGTGGTCGAGACCCGTCGTCCGCACCGTGCTCACCGCACCGGCGTGGACCGTGGTGATCTGACGGGCACCAGGCGTGGCGCCGGGCCGATCGATCTGGAAGCCGCGGTAGCCGAGCCGGCTCGGGTCCGCTGGGAGGGCGGCGAGGCGGGTGCCGCGCTCGGCGGTGTCGAGCTTGGCGACCAGCGCCTCGGCCTCGTCGGCGTCGAGCACCCACTCGGGGTCGGGCCGGCCGGAGAACACCAGCAGGCGGACCACGGTCTGGTCAGGCCGAGGCTGCACCGCCGCCAGTCTGGTGGGGAACGAGCCCTGGCCGGCCAGCGTCACCCCGCCGCGCGGGATGGCGAAGAAGCCGCAGAAGACGGTGTACGGCCCGCGGTTGGCGGTGCGCGGGTCGCTGATCGGCTGCTTCGAGTTGTCGACGTTGGTCGCCGGCGTGTGACCCGGCTTGTGCGTCCACATGCCGTCGCGGTCGTGGCGGTACCAGTGGTAGTCGCGGCCCGGTGCGATCACGAGCGCGGCGTGGTGGACGAACTCGAGGCCGGCCGCACCCTCCACGTCGCCCGTGGAGATCAGCCCGTCGGCAATCGCGCCGGTGGTCTGCCCGGCGCAGTCGAGCGACGGCTCGGGGATGCCGGCACCGGAACCGGGCTGAGCGAACAGGTTGTTCCGGACGTCGCAGGCGTAGTTGTAGCAGTTGTTCCGGTCGGTCGTCGTGAAGTCGCTGTTCCAGCGCACCGGGCGGTAGCGGGGGACCGATCCCGCCCGCAGCAGGTCACGGACCGAGGCGCGGGTGCCCGCAGGCGTGGGCAGGGCGAGCGCGCCGGCCAGGGCCAGCGCCGCCGCCGTTCCCTCCGAATCGGTGATCTCATGAAGGCCGACCATCAGCGCTGCCCCACCGGCACCGGGATCAGGCCCTGCGAGGCGCGCCGACGCGCAGCTCGTTCTGCTTGAGCGAGCCGGCCACACCGCGGGGCCGGACGCGGGAATCGAGGATCGGCTGTCCGGTCGCGTTGAGCACCGTGACGATGCCGTCGGCGCCACTGCCGCCGACAGTGATCGAATCTGCCATGGGAGGACTCCTTGGGTTGCGTCGGCGGCGTCGGGCGGCCGCCGGGACGAGGTCCCACCTTCGAGGATCACCGGGCGCGAGTCATGGAGAACGGCGCGGGATCTGATGGAGATGCGAACGGTCAGCCCGGGCGGCCGACGCCGACGACGCTGTTCCAGTTCACCGTCGACACGTAGACGACGGCGCCGCTGTGCGGTGCGCTGACCATCTGGCCGCCCCCGAGGTAGATCGCGACGTGGCTGATCGGCGAGTGGAAGAACAGCAGATCGCCCGGCTGAGCGTCGCCCTGCGGGACGTGGGGCACAACGCCGTACTGCTGGCGGGACTGGTGGGGGAGCGAGACGCCGGCCTGGGCCCACGCCCACATCGTGAGGCCCGAGCAGTCGAATCCGACGCCTGGCGTCGCCTTGTACGCGATGTACGGCACGCCGAGTTGGGACAGCGCGGCGCGCACCGCGATCGCGGCACGCGACGACGCGGCAGGGACAGCGGGTGGCGGATCGGGCGCCTCGACCGCCCGCACATTCGCCGGCGCATCCGTCGTCGCGGTGGTGGCAGCCGTGGCTGTGGTGGCTGTGGTGGGGCGGGTCGTCGCAGCCGTCGTTGCCGTGGTTGCCGTGGTCGCCGTGGCTGCCGTCGTGGCGGGCGTGGTGGCGGGCGTCGTCGCTCGGGCGCGTGCGGCCGACTGCTGCTCCGCCGCCGCGGCGGTCGCCTGGGCCTGCTGCGCTGCTTGGGCGGCAGCGGCCTGGGCGTGTTGGGCGGCCGCGGCGGCCTCCGCCTCGGCTGCTCGCTGTCGCGCCGCTGCCTCTTCGGCCGCCTTCTGCTTCAGGTACGACTCGCGGGCGCGGCGCTCCTCCTCCTGTTGGACGAGATCGCCGAGCTTCGCCTGAGCATCGACCTGCGCCTTGGTGTAAGTGGCCTGCTGCTGGTCGTTGGCCTGCTTGGCCGCTTGGATCTGGGACGCCTTGGCCGACGCCTGGGCGCGGGCGGTGTCGAGGTCGCTCTGCTCGTGCTGCAGTGCCTTGACCGCCGTGTCGTACTGGTCGGTGGTCGCCGCGCCGGCCGATTGGGCGACCCGGGACAGCTGGTCGCGGGCCAGGCTGTCGGTGACATCGGCCGTGCTGTTGAGCATCGGGCTGGCGCCGCTCCTGCCCGCCCCCATGTACGTCTGCACGGCGACCTGGGCGAGCTGGTCGCGGAGGGCGTCGACGGCGGCTTGCTGCGCGGCGACCCGCTGCTTCGCTCCGGCGATCTTGACGTCGAGCTGGTGTTGCTCGTCGAGCGCCACCGAGTAGTCCTCGGCGAGCTGGTCAGCCTTGGCCGAGAGCGCCTCGAGCTGGTCGGTGACCTTGGCGACGACGGCCTGCTGGTCGCTGATCGGGTCCGCGCCGGCCGGCGTCGGCAGCACGACGGGGAGCACGGTCACGGCCAACGCCACCGCGGCTGCCCGCCCCACCCGTTCGCGGCGGCGGTCCATGTCGGAACAGGAGTGTACACACACGTTACGAACGGGTTGCGATCACGCTACGGCTTCGGATCGGGCTGCCTCGGCGGCTGAGATGGGCGGGTGGCCGCGGGGATCACGCTGACCTTCCTGCGCGACACTCGTCACGGCGGATCGGCCGGTCAGCCCGATCGGGTGGCGTCCTCTCTGGCATCGTTCGTCGCCGCCGCTGCCCGCAGCATCGACGTCGCCATCTACGACTTCCGCCTCGGGGGCGGCCTCGCACCCACGGTCGTCGATGCGCTCACCGCCGCTGCCAGCCGGGGCGTCGCCGTCCGCATCGCCTACGACATGGGCAAGCCGGCCGTGGCCGATGCGCAGGTGTTCGCCCGCCTGGAGGCCGACCCGGCGCCTCCGGGTACGACCGCGTTCGTCGCCGACCACTTCACCGGCACCGCCGTGGCCACGAAGCCGATCACCGCCGGCTCGCGCCTGATGCACGACAAGTACGTCGTGCGCGACGCCGGCAGGTCGGCAGCCTCGGTGTGGACGGGCTCGGCGAACTTCACCGATGACGCCTGGACGTTGCAGGAGAACAACATCGTGCGGCTGCGCTCAGCCGCGCTCGGCGATGCATACCGCAGCGACTTCGACGCGATGTGGGAGAGCGGGGTGATCGCCGGCACCGGTCGCGGCCTCGCCGGCTCGACCACGATCGGCGATGCAGACGTCGCATGGGACTTCGCCCCCGGCGATGGCGCCGCAATCGACACCGCGCTGGTGGCGCTGGTCGGAGCGGCGACGACCCGCATCGACATCGCGACGATGGTGCTGACGTCGCACGCCGTGCTTGCTGCGCTCGTCGCTGCCATTGGTCGCCGCGTGCCGGTCGCCGGCATCTACGACGCTGGTCAGATGGACCCGATCGCGGCGCGCTGGGAGCGTTCCCGTTCGGCGGCGTCGCAGCACGCGCTGGCCGACTGGCAGCGGCTGTCGCCCTTGCTCGTGCCCAAGCACTCGACGCCGTTCACACCGACCAGCCCCCACGACTTCATGCACCACAAGGTGATCATCGCCGACGACGTCGTCGCAACCGGCAGCTACAACGTCTCGGCCAACGCCCAGCACAACGCCGAGAACCACCTGCGGATCGCCTCGCCGACGATCGCCGCTCGCTACCGCGCCCACATCGCCACGATCGCCAGCACCTACTCACGGACTCCGACCACGATGAACCTGCCTTGGTCTGATCGGGAACCGCCGACCGTTCTCGGATCGTCCCAGCCGGCGTGATTCGCTCGTTCGTCGTCCCCGCATTCCTCGTCCTCGCCGTTGTCGGGTGCGGGGAGAGTGGGGTCGACGACCCTCGATTGATCGACTTCCGATCGCAGACGGTTCGCCTTGGCGTCGGTGACGCGGTGGTGATGACCGACACGTCGTTCAGCCCGGGCATCGGCGACTCGTGGTCGGTCGTCACCGAACCCGATCCGCAGATCGCCACGATCGAGGAGCGGCTCCGCGACTGCGACCAGCCCGGCTGTACGGGCGAGCTCGACGAGACGGTCCGTGCCGTCGGGACCGGTGCAACGACGATCGCGCTGCAGTACTGCTATCGGTCGGCGCCGCCGCGTTGCGAGCCGCGGCCCGGAGAGAAGGTCCCCCCGCCGGTCGAGCTGCGCGTCGAGGTCAGCTGACGCGGTAGCGCAGGTGCATGACGTTCGACGCGTCGACCACGCGAGTCTTGGCCAGCCGCAGCTCGGCCCTTCGGCGAGAGGTTCGGTGTGCCGTCCGGACAGACGGTGGCGATGAAGCCGAGCTCGGCCTCGACGACCATCTGCATCTCGTCGGTGAGGATGCCCACGAGCTCATCGTGCGCCGCTCGCTCTGGATGCTGCGAGCGAATTGCCACTCACCTCAGCAGCGGCCGACGTCGGCCGGGCCGGTGTTGCCGAGCGACGCTTCGAGGAAGGGACGCAGCTCGCGGACGTCGACGGCGTAGGTGACCCCGTCTGTCTCGCGGGACGCCGCGAACACCATGCCGAGCAGCCGCCCGCGCAAGTCGAGCACGGCCGATCCGCTCTCGCCGCGCTCGACGTGGCCGGCGACCACGAGCGCGGCGCGGCGGTAGATCGTGGCGTCGTGCGGCTCCTCGACGTCGGCCGTCACGGTCCGCGCCACCGTCACCGGTCTGCCGTCGAGCGTGGCGGGACCCGGCCGGGCCGACGAGGCCGGGGTGACGGGGCCAGTCGCCGTGTCCACGCGCAGGAGGGCGGCGTCGATCCGTGGGTCGATCGCCACGACGGTTCCCGGGGCGCCGTCCACCGTCACGCCGGTCGCCCCGCGCACGACGTGGGCCACGGTCAGCACCGCGCCGGGCGCGACGACGATGCCCCGCGCCAGCGCGTCGCGCAGCGAACACCCGGCGACGCGCACCGAGACGTCACGGGCGACGGGAGCCGGGCCGTCGTCGGCGCAGGCGACGACGGCGACCGCCAGTCCGACTGTGCCAGCAACGCCGAGCAGCGTCGCCGCCCACGGCCGCCTCATCCCCGTGGCGGCCCGGTCGTGTCGCGACACACGAGGGTCGGCGTGGTCAGCACCAGGCAGGGCGAGGTCCGCAGGCCGCCGATCCGCTCGGCGAGGAGGTCCAGGGCGAGCCGACCCATCTCCTCGCGGGGCTGGTCGATGGTCGTCAGCGAGACGTGTCGCAGGCGGGCGAAGAACGTGTTGTCGTAGCCGACGACCGAGACGTCACCCGGTACCTCGCGGCCGGTGCGCTCGAGCGCGTCGATCACGCCAACGGCGACGAGGTCGTTGGCGGCGAAGATCGCCGTCGGCAGCTGGCGCCGGGCGACCAGGCGAGCCCCGGCTTCGCTGCCGGCCCGCTCCGTGTAGTCACCGGGGATCACCTCGGTGTAGCCGGCGAGCCCGTAGTGCTGCATCGCCTTGCGGTAGCCCTGGCGCCGTGGGGCGGCGCCGGCACCGCGGCCGCCGTCGATGTGGACGATGCGGCGGTGGCCGAGCTCGGCGAGGTGGCCGATCGCCAGCCGGGCCCCGGCGACCTCGTCGGTCATCACGCTGTCCACGCCGTCGGCGCGCACGCTGCGGCCGACCACGACCATCGGGACGATGGCGGCGACGGCGGCGATGGCGCCCGTTGGCAGCCGGGGGCTGACCAGGACGATGCCGTCGGGCCGGTACTCGAGGAAGCTGCGCATCGCGTCCAGCTCGGCGCGGCGGCGGTCGCTTCCCGCCCCGAGCAGCACCCGGAAGCCCCGGTTCCCGGCGGCGTGCACGAGCCCGTCAAAGGTCTCGGCGAAGAACGGGTTGTGGAGGTCGTTGAGCAGGACGGCGACCATCCCCGACTGGCGGCTGGCCAACCCGCGCGCCATCGCGTTTGGCGAGTAGCCGAGCTCGGCGGCCGCCGCAAGCACCCGAGTCCGCCGTTCGGCGCTGACATGGGGGCTGTCGCGCATGACGAGCGACACCAGCGAGCGCGAGACCCCCGCCCGCTTGGCGACGTCCTCCATCGTCGTGTGGGCCACGGCCTCCTCCTCGTCGCCAGTGAAGCACCACGTGTCACGACAGACAATAGAGCGCTCCAACGAGCCTTGACACGGCGCGAACGCGGGGTGTGAAATGGCCGGCATGGAGCGCTCCAAACCGCGCGTTGGCGCCGGTCCCGGAGCGCGTCGGTTGTGATCGACGATCGCATCGGTGCCGGGCCCATCTCGTGGGGCGTCTGCGAGGTGCCAGGCTGGGGGATCATGCTGCCCGCCGACCGCGTCCTCGACGAGATGGCCGCGCTCGGCATCCGCGCCACCGAGCTCGGCGCACCCGGCTTCTTCCCCGACGATGCGGCGGCCGTGAAGGCGACGCTCGACGGGCATGGGATGCGGCTGATCGGCGGCTTCGTCCCGCTCGTGCTCCACGACCCGGTCGAGCGGGACGCCACCCTGAAGTCGGCGCGGGCCACCGCCGACGTCTTCGTCGCTGCCGGTGGCGAGGTCTTCGTGTCGACGCCGGTCGCCGACGATGGCTGGAGTGAGCCGTTCCCGCTCGACGCGACGCAGTGGGCTCACCTCGCCGGCATGCTCGACGAGCTCGACGAGCTGTGCGCCGACCGCGGCCTCGTCCACGCCCTCCACCCGCACGTCGGCACGCTCGTCGAGCGGCGCGACGACGTGAGGACCGTGCTCGAACGCACCACGGTCCGCTTCTGCCTGGACACCGGCCACCTGACCATTGGCGGCTACGACCCGGTCGAGTTCGCCGGCGACGCCAGTGGCAGGGTCGCCCACGTGCACCTGAAGGACATGCGCGCCCCACTGGCCGCCGCAGTCCGCGACGGTACGACGTCACTGATCGAGGCCGTCCGCGGCGGGCTGTTCTGCCCGCTCGGCTCCGGCGACGCGCCGGTGGAGGCGACGATCGAACGCCTCGAGCGCGACGGCTACAACGGTTGGTATGTACTCGAACAGGACACCGACCTCGGCGCCACCGCGCCGCCGGCGGGGTCCGGGCCGATCGACGACGTCCGCACCAGCGCGGACTTCGTGCGGCGGGTGTTGGCCGGCACAGGCTGACGACCCGACACCACACGCGGCGTCCCGCGCCGCTCGAACCATGGGGGACAACATGAAGCGAAGGTTCCGGCTGGCCGGGGCGCTCGTCGCCGCGGCGTTCGCGCTCGGCGCGTGCAGCTCGGCCGACGAGTCGAAGAACACGAGCGCCAACAGCGTGACCGGCGGGGGCGCCACGACCACCGGTGGCGGGGAGACGACCGCCGCCACGAGCGGCAAATCCACCACGGCAGGGAGCACCGCGTCCAGCGACACCGTCCAGCTCACACAGGGCGGCAGCATCTCGATCGAGGTCGTCACCCATGGCCAGGCATCCGACCCGTTCTGGTCGGTGGTCAAGAAGGGTGTCGACGACGCCGCCAAGGTCACCGGGGCGAAGGTCAGCTACAGCGCTCCGGCGACGTTCGACATGGTCCAGATGAGCCAGCTCATCGACGCCGCGGTCGCCAAGAAGCCCGACGGCCTCGTCGTCTCGGTGCCCGACTACGACGCCCTCAAGGCGTCGCTCGACGGCGCCAAGTCCGCCGGCATCCCGATCGTCACGATGAACTCCGGCTCGGACCACTTCCAGGAGATCGGCGCGATCACCCACGTCGGACAGGACGAGACGATCGCCGGTGAGGGTGCCGGCAAGCGGCTCGCCGAGGCTGGCGCAAAGAACGTGCTGTGCATCAACCAGGAGGTCGGCAACGCCGCCCTCGACGCGCGATGCGCCGGCGCCAAGACGGAGGTCGAGAAGGGCGGCGGCAAGCTCAGCGTGCTCCAGGTCAACCTCAACGACGCCGCCGGTGCGCAGCAGACGATCAGCTCGGCGATCCAGTCCGACTCCTCGGTCGACGCCGTGCTCGCCCTCGGTCCGACCGGCGCCGCGCCGGCGCTCGCCGCGCTCACCGACCTCGGCAAGGTCGGCGACATCAAGCTGGCCACGTTCGACCTCAGCTCGGCCGTGATCGACGCGATCGCCAACGGCGACATGCTCTTCGCCGTCGATCAGCAGCAGTACCTGCAGGGCTACCTGCCAATCGTGTTCCTCGACCTCTACGTGAAGAACCTCAACACGGTCGGCGGCGGTCAGCCGGTGCTCACCGGTCCCGGCTTCGTCACCAAGGACAACGCCGCCAAGATCAAGGCGCTCGCCGCTGCGGGCACGCGTTGATGGCACGATGAAGAGTCGGCCGGCCGGGAGGCACGGCTTCCCGGCCGGCCCCAGCACAACGATTGGGGGGACACGATGGGTCGTTCGATGAGGGAGGGACCGGCATGACCGCGGTCACGGCACCCGCGGCGCCCGCCGCCGACGAGCGGCTGGCCCGCACCTCGCTGTGGAAGCGGCTGCTGATCCGGCCGGAGTTCGGCGCCCTGGCTGGCGCGATCGTCGTGTGGATCCTGTTCGCCACCCAGGCGCGCACGGTCTGGCTGAGCGCGCAGGGCTCGTCGACGTACCTCAGCACGTCGGCGCTCTACGGCCTCAGCGCGCTGGCGATCGGCCTGTTGATGATCGGCGGCGAGTTCGACCTGTCGTCTGGCGTGATGGTCGGCACGACGGGCATGTTCGCCGGCATCTTCAGCGTCGAATCCGGCATGAACCTGTGGGTGGCGATGATCCTCTCGCTGCTCATCGCCCTCGCCATCGGGTTCATGAACGGGCTGATGGTGGTCAAGTCGGGGCTGCCGAGCTTCATCGTCACGCTGGGGACGTTCTTCGTCCTGAGAGGCTTCAACTTGTGGCTGACGCAGCGGGTCACCGGGCTCACCAACGTCACCGGCGTGTACTCGACGTCGGGCAGCGAGGCCCTGCGCAAGATCTTCGCCGGGACGATGTTCACGATCAGCGGCGCCAAGTTCCCCGCGGCGATCCTGTGGTTCGTCGTGATGGCGATCGTCGGAGCGTGGGTCCTCATGCGCACGCGCGTCGGCAACTGGATCTTCGCCGTCGGCGGCAACCGCGACGCCGCCCGGATGGTCGGCGTGCCGGCCAACGCGACGAAGATCGGCCTGTTCATGGCCGTCGGCTTCTGTGGCTGGATCCACGGCATGGTCGTGCTGATGCAGACCAACCGGGCCAACGTCATCGAGGGCGTCGGCCAGGAGTTCTACTTCATCATCGCCGCCGTGCTCGGCGGCTGCCTGCTCACCGGCGGCTTCGGGTCGATCATCGGCGCCGCCCTCGGCTGCCTCATCTTGGGCATGACCCAGCAGGGCATTCCGCTGGCGGGGTGGGACAACAACCTGTACTACCTGTTCCTCGGCGCGATCCTGCTCGTCGCCGCCTTCGCCAACGAATGGATCCGCCGCTGGGCCCGCCAGGCCTCGCGCCCGGCCGTTCCACCAACGGCGTCGGCGGCGCCGGGGCCGAGACCAGTACCGACCGCCGCGGGAGGTGACTGACGTGGCCGAGCTGCTCGAGCTGCAAAATGTGTCGAAGTTCTTCGGCAGCGTGATCGCCCTGCAGAACATCACCACCAGCGTGAAGGCCAGCGCCGTGACGTGCGTGCTCGGTGACAACGGCGCCGGCAAGTCGACGTTCATCAAGATCCTCGCCGGGGTCCACCGGCACGACGCCGGCGACTTCCTGATGGAGGGCAAGCCGACCAACTTCCACTCGCCGCGCGACGCCAAGACGTCCGGCATCGCCACCGTCTACCAGGACCTGGCGATGGCGCCGCTGATGTCCATCTGGCGCAACTTCTTCCTCGGCTCCGAGCCGACGAGCGGGTGGGGCCCGTTCAGGCGCCTCGACATCGCCGACGCCAAGCACATCGCGATCGACGAGATGCGCAAGATGGGCATCGACGTGCGCGATCCCGAGCAGCCCGTGGGCACGCTCTCGGGCGGCGAGCGCCAGTCGGTGGCGATCGCCCGGGCGGTGTACTTCGGGGCCAAGGTGCTGATCCTCGACGAGCCCACCGCCGCGCTCGGCGTGAAGCAATCGGGCGTCGTGCTCAAGTACATCGTCGCCGCTCGCGACCGTGGGCTGGGCGTGATCTTCATCACCCACAACCCGCACCACGCCTTCCCCGTGGGCGACCGCTTCATGATCCTGAAGCGCGGCCAGAGCCTCGGTGACTACGCCAAGGGCGAGATCAGCCGCGAGGAGCTGACCCAGCTGATGGCGGGTGGTGCCGAGCTCGAGGCGCTGGCCCACGAGATCGAGAGCGTGGTGCGCCCGCAGGACCTGGAGGAGATGACGGCGCCAGGATGAGCGACGGGCCGCTGGAGCTGATCACGGTCGGCAGGGTCAGCGTCGACCTGTATGCCGACGAGCCGGGGGCGCCGTTCGACGGACCGCAGCGCTTCGCCAAGTCGATCGGGGGGACGGCGACGAACGTGGCCGTCGCCGCCGCCCGGCTCGGCCATCGCACGGCCGTGCTCACCAAGGTCGGGGCCGATCCGTTCGGCGCCTACGTGCGCAACAAGCTCACCGAGTTCGGCGTCGACACGCGCTATGTCGGCACGGATGAGCGGTTGCGCACGCCGCTCGCGTTCGCCGCGCTGACGCCCCCCGAGGACCCGCAGCTGCTGTTCTACCGCCAGCCGGCGGCGCCCGACATGCAGCTCACGGCTGCCGATGTCGACGCCACCACGGTGGTGGAGGTGCCGGTGTTCTGGGTCGCCGGATCGGCGATGGCGGAGGAGCCGGCGCGCGCAACGATCGTCGAGCTGCTGCGCATCCGCGGCCACAAGCGGCACACCGTGCTCGACCTCGACTACCGCCCGATGCTGTGGGCCGATCCGGACGACGCCCGGCGGTTGATCGGCGGCGCCGTCGATCACGTCACGGTGGCGGTGGGCAACCGCGCCGAGTGCGAGATCGCCGTCGGCACCTCTGACCCTGACGAGGCCGCGGCGCGCCTGCTCGGACGCGGCGTCGAGGTGGCGATCGTCAAGCTCGGCGGCGAGGGGGTGATGGTTGCCACCGCCGGCGGCTCGACGGTGGTCCCACCGCGGCCGGTGGAGGTGGTGTGCGGGCTCGGCGCCGGCGACGCCTTCGGCGGCGCGCTCGTGCACGGCCTGCTCGCCGGGTGGGAGCCAGCGCGGATGGTCGCCTACGCCAACGCCGCCGGAGCGATCGTCGCCTCCCGCCTGCTGTGCGCCGACGCGATGCCGACGGCGGCGGAGATCGAGCTCTGTGTCGCCGCAGGAGTCCCCGGGGACGTATCCGGTGACACAAACAGGGCGGGACGGGTGCGCGGGTGAAGCTCAGTGACGAGCAGTTCGCCGAGCTGATCGACGTGCGCGTCTCCGACCCGGGCCGCATCGCCGGCGCCCTCGCCGCGCGCCGCCGCCGGGACGTGCTCACCCGCGACGGCGTGCTGTTCATCGTCGCCGCCGACCACACCGCCCGCGGGATGGTCGGCCTCGGTGACGACCCGCTGGCGATGGCGAACCGCCGCTCGATGCTCGACCGCCTGCTCACCGCGCTCGCCAACCCGCGTGTCGACGGCGTGCTCGCCAGCGCCGACATCATGGAGGACCTCGTGTTGCTCGGTGCGCTGGAGGGTCGCGTCGCGGTCGGCACGATGAACCGGGGCGGGCTGGCCGGTGCGGCGTGGGAGCTCGACGACCGCTTCACCGCCTACGACGTCGAGCACCTCGTGGCCGCCAACCTCGACGCCGGCAAGATGCTCCTTCGCATCGACCCGACCGACGCCGGCACGGTGCCAACGTTGGAGTCCTGCGCCCGCGCCGTCGGTGCGCTCAACGACCGGCGGATGCTGGCGATGGTCGAGCCGATCCCGTACACCAAGGACGCGTCGGGTCGGGCGGTGTGGGACAGCGACCAGCTGCAGCTCGTACGGGCCGTCGGCGTGTGCGCCGCGCTCGGCGGGTCGTCGGCCTACACCTGGCTGAAGATCCAGGCCACCGCCGACATCGCCACGGTCGCGGCGATGACCACGCAGCCGCTGCTGCTGCTCGGCGGGGCGCCCGGCCCCGACCCGGCGGCGACGTTCGCCAGCTGGGAGCGGGCACTGGCCGAACCCACCGTGCGCGGGCTCGTCGTCGGCCGGGCTCTGCTGTACCCGCCCGACGGCGACGTCACCGCAGCCGTCGGCGCCGCCGCCGAGCTCGTCGAGGCAGCCGCCCGCCGGCGCACGCCGATGGGAGTGGCGTGAGCGCCCATCCGTGGTACTTCCCGGCGGGTTCGCTGGCGAGCGACGGGGCGAGCGTCGAGCTCGACACGGCGCGGGCGGGGTGGTCCTTCTGCGGGCTCACCGTGCGCACGCTCGGCGACGGGGTGGCGTTCACGACGGGTGGGCGCGAGGTGGCGGTGCTCCCGCTGTCGGGCCCGGTGCGGGTCGACGTCGAGGGGCGCCGGTTCGACCTCGCCGGTCGCGACACCGTGTTCGCTGCGGTCACCGACTGGGCGTACCTGCCGATCGACGCCGAGGTCCGCCTGAGCGGGCCGGCGACGTCGGAGGTGGCGCTGGCGTCGGCGGTGGCGACCCGCCGCCACGACCCCGCGTACGTGTCCGCCGCCGCTGTGCCCGTGGAGATCCGCGGGGCCGGGCCGGCGACGCGCCAGGTCACCAACTTCATGGCGCCCGACGTGTTCGACGGCGCCGACAAGCTGATGTGCGTCGAGCTGCTCACGCCGGGCGGGAACTGGTCGAGCTACCCCCCGCACCGCCACGACGACAGCCCGGAGTGCCCGGTCAACAACGAGGAGATCTACTACTTCCGCATCGGGCGCGACGGCGACGTCGGCTACGCCGCCGAGGGCTTCGGGCTTCATCGCACCTACACCCCAGACGGGGCGATCGACGTCCAGGTCGAGGTGCACGACGGCGACGTCTTCTGCATCCACCGCGGCTACCACGGCCCCTGCGTCGCCGCGCCCGGCTACCCGATGTACTACCTGAACATCCTCGCCGGGCCGGGCGGCGAGCGGTCGATGGCCTTCTGCGACGATCCCACCCACCACTGGGTGCGGGCGACGTGGGACGGCATGGCGATCGACCCGCGCTGCCCGATGACGAGCGCCGACGGGAGGGTCTCGTCATGACTCGCCGGTCGATCGGGATCGGTGTCGTCGGGTTCGGCTGGATGGGCCAGGCCCACAGTCGCTCGTACCGGCGGATCCCCACGCTGTTCCCCAACCGCGTCGCCGACCCGGAGCTGGTCGTCTGCGCCGACGCCGTCGAGGCCCGCCGCGTCCAGGCGGTCGAGGGATTCGGCTTCGCCTCGGCGACGGACGACTGGCGCAAGGTGGTCGAGCACCCCGACGTCGACGTCGTCGTCGTCACCGCGCCGAACATGCTGCACGTCGAGATCTCCTCGGCGGCGGCGGCCAACGCCAAGGCGGTGTTCTGCGAGAAGCCCGTCGGTGGCACGCCGGCGCAGACGGTCGCCGCCGAGCGCGCCGCCCGCGGCGTGATCACCGGCGTCGGCTACAACTACCGCTGGGCACCCCTCGTCCAGGAGGCCAAGTCGCTGGTCGACGCCGGCCGGCTCGGCCAGATCACCAACTACCGCGGCCGCTTCCTGTCGAGCTACGGCAACGACCCGCTCGGCGTGCTGTCGTGGCGGTTCCTGGTCGATGCCGCCGGCTACGGCGTCAGCACCGACCTGCTCAGCCACGCCGTGGATCTGGCGATCCACCTGCTCGGGCCGATCACCGAGGTCGTCGGCGTCGGCGAGACGTTCATCCGCGAGCGCCCGCTCCCCGGCATCGGCGGCAGCCACTACGACCGCGGCGTCCCCGGCGACCCGACCGGCGTCGTCACCAACGAGGACTGGTTCGGCGCGATCGTCCGGTTCCAGAGCGGGGCGATGGGCACGTTCGAGTCGTCGCGCTCGATGACCGGACCGGAGAGCCAGCACGCCTTCGAGGTCTTCGGGACTCACGGTGCGCTGCGCTGGAACCTCGAGCGGATGAACGAGCTCGACGTGTACCTCGGCGACGACGAGCCGCTCACCGGGTTCCGCACGGTGTTCGGCGGGGAGCGCTTCGGTGACCACGGCGCGTTCGTGCCGGGACGGGCCAACGGGATCGGGTTCGAGGATCTGGTGACGATCGAGGACCATCACTTCCTCACCGCCGTCGCCGAGCAGCGACCGTTCTCGCCGGGGTTCGCCGAGGCCGTCGAGTACGTCAGCGTGCAGGACGCGATGCTGCGCTCGTGGCGGTCGCGTTCGTGGGAGCCCGTGATCGATCTGCGCGAAGCGGAGGAGCCGTGAAGACCGTCCACCTCACCACCGCCGAGGCGATCGTTCGCTACCTGATCGTCCAGCGCACGATCGTCGACGGCGACGAGCGCCCGCTCGTGCCAGGCGTGTTCGCCATCTTCGGCCACGGCAACGTCACCTGCCTGGGGCCGGCGCTGCACGCCGCCGGCGACGATCTCCCGACGTACCGCGGGCAGAACGAGCAGGGGATGGCGCTCGCCGCGGTCGCCTACGCCAAGGCGATGCGCCGGCGCCAGTTCATGGTCGCCACGTCGTCGATCGGGCCCGGCGCGCTGAACATGGTGACCGCCGCCGGCGTGGCGATGGCCAACCGGCTGCCGGTGCTGCTGGTGTCGGGCGACACGTTCCAGAGCCGCCTGCCTGACCCCGTCCTCCAGCAGATCGAGCGGCCGGGTGATCCCTCGACGACGGTGAACGACGCGTTCCGCCCGGTCGTGCGCTACTGGGACCGCATCGCCCGACCGGAGCAGGTGATCCAGTCGCTGCCCCAGGCGATCGCCGCGCTGCTCGACCCCGCCGACTGCGGGCCGGCGTTCCTCGCCCTGCCCCAGGACGTCCAGGGCGAGGCGTTCGACTTCCCGGAGCGTCTGTTCGAACCCGTCGTCCACGAGGTGCCGCGGCCGCGGCCCGACCGCGGCCAGCTTGCCGCCGCGGTCGCCGCGGTCGAGGCGTCGTCGTCGCCGCTGATCGTCGCCGGCGGCGGCGTCCACTACTCGCTCGCCGAGGCCGAGCTGGCCGCCTTCGCCGAGCGCCACGGCGTCCCGATCGTCGAGACCGTCGCCGGTAAGTCGACCGTGACGTGGGACCACCCCTGCTTCGTCGGTCCGATCGGCACGATCGGCTGCGAGTCGGCCAACCGCCTCGCCGCCGACGCCGACGTCGTGCTCGCCGTTGGCACCCGGCTGCAGGACTTCACCACCGGCAGCTGGACCGTGTTCCGCCACCCCGACGTGCGCATCGTCGGCGTCAACACCGCCCGCATCGACGCCGTCAAGCACCTCGCCCTGCCCGTCGTCGGCGACGCCCGGGAGTCGCTCGCCGAGCTCGACGCCGGGCTCGGGTCGTGGCGGGCGCCGGAGCGCTGGACGGCGCGCGTCGCCGACGAGGTCGCCGGCTATTGGACCTACATCGAGGACCTCGCCACCGTCCCGGCCGGTGGCGGCACGCCGACGTACGCCCAGGTCGTCGGCGCGGTGTCGGACCTCGCCTCGCCGGACGACTACGCACTGACCGCGGCCGGCGGGTACCCCGGCGAGCTCAACAACGGCTGGCGCTCGCGGGCGGCGGCGACGTTCGACTGCGAGTACGGGTTCTCGTGCATGGGCTACGAGATCAGCGGCGGGTGGGGCGCGGCGATGGCCCGGGCGACGACTGCCCCGGACGGCCGGGTGATCGTCTTCGTCGGCGACGGGTCGTACCTCATGATGAACAGCGACCTCTACTCGTCCGTGCTCGCCGGGCCGCCGATGGTGGTCGTCGTGTGCGACAACGGCGGGTTCGCCGTGATCGACCGGCTGCAGGTGAACCAGGGCGGGGCGTCGTTCAACAACCTGCTCGCCGACACCCGCCACATCGGGCACGTCGTCCCCGTCGACTTCGCCGCCCACGCCGCGTCGATGGGCTGCAACACCGAGCGCGCCGCCACGATCGCCGAGCTGCGGTTCGCCGTCGAGCGAGCCCGCCACGCCGAGCGCACGACCGTCATCGTGATCGGGATCGATCCGCACGCCTGGACCGAGGGCGGGGCGTGGTGGGAGGTGGGCGTACCCGAGACCAGCGACCGCCCGTCGATCCGCGCCGCCCGCGAGGTGCTCGACGCGGCGAAGGCCGACCAGCGGTTGGGGGTCTGATGGACCACGGGCCCGTGCGGATCGGGGTGCTCGGCTGCGGGCGGATCGGGCGGCTGCACGCTGAGCTGCTCGCCCGGCGCGTCGCGGGGGCGACGCTCGTCGCGGTGCAGGACGTGGTGCCGGCGGCGGCGGCGACGCTCGGTGCCGAGCTCGGCGTCCCGGCACTCGACTCGCCGGCGGACGTGTTCGCCGCCGGCGTCGACGCGGTGGCGATCTGCACCACGACCGACACCCACGTCGAGCTGATCATCGAGGCCGCCGCGGCCGGTGTCGCGGTGTTCTGCGAGAAGCCGATCGACCTCGACCTCGACGCCATCGACCGAGCCCTCGCCGCCGTCGACGCCTCGGGCACGCTGCTCCACGTCGGGTTCAACCGCCGCTTCGATCCTGGCCACGCGTCGGTGCGCGAGGCCGTCGCGACCGGTGCCCTCGGCCCGCTGAGCCTGGTGCGGATCACCAGCCGCGACCCGGCGCCGCCGCCGATCGCCTACATCGAGCGATCCGGAGGGCTGTTCCTCGACATGACGATCCACGACCTCGACATGGCCCGGTTCGTCACCGCCAGCGAGGTCGTCGAGGTGTTCGCCGACGGCGCCGTGCGCGTCGACCCGGCGATCGGCGAGGTCGGGGACATCGACACCGCCGTCGTCCACCTCCGCCACGCCGACGGCTGCCGCACCGTGATCGACAACAGCCGCGCCTGCGCCTACGGCTACGACCAGCGCCTCGAGGCCTTCGGCGGGCGTGGCATGGCCGTGTCTGGCAACACGCCGGCCCACGGCGGCGTGCACTTCGACGCCGCTGGCAGCCACCGCCCGCCGATCGCCCACTTCTTCGTCGAGCGCTACGTGCCCAGCTACATGCGCCAGTGGGAGGCGTTCGTCGACGCCGTCGTCACCGACGGACCGGCGCCGGTGTCCGGTATCGATGGGCGGGCGCCGGTGGTGCTCGGCCTCGCCGCCGGGCAGTCGCTCGCCGAGCGCCGTCCGGTGCGCGTCGAGGACGTCCCGGCACGCGTGTGATCCGATGATCACGATCATCAACGGGGGCACGCAGGGTCTCGGCGAGGCGGTCGCCCGCAAGCTCACCGCCGACGGCGCCACCGGGCTGGTGCTCGCCGGTCGTTCCACCGACTTGGGCGAAGCGCTCGCCGCCGAGCTGACCGATCTCGGCACGCCGTCGGTCTTCGTCGCCGCCGACATCACCGACGTCGACGCCCCGACGACGATCGTCGGGACCTGCGCGTCGCGATTCGGCACCGTGCACGGCCTCGTCAACGTCGCCGCGCTCACGACGAGGGCGACGCTGTTCCACGACACGCCCGAGCACTTCGACCGGATGATGGCGGCCAACGTGCGCACGCCGTACCTCTTGATTCAGGCGGCAGCGCGGCTGATGCTCGACACCGGGACCACGGGTTCGATCGTCAACGTCGGCTCGACGTCCGGACACGGCGGGCAGACCAAGCTCAGCGCCTACTCGATCTCCAAGGGTGCGCTGGCGGTGATGACCCGCAACCTCGCCTTCGGGCTGATGCGCCACGGCATCCGGGTCAACCAGGTGAACCCCGGCTGGATGGAGACGGCGAGCGAGCACCGCACCCAGACCGAGCAGGACGGGGCACCGGAGAACTGGCTGGAGCTGGCCGCGCCGACGCGCCCGTTCGGGCGCCTCGTGCAGCCGTGGGAGGTCCCAACGCGATCGCCTTCTGCCTGTCACCGGACTCCGGCGTGATGACCGGCAACGTGATCGACGTCGACCAGACGGTGCAGGGCGCCGGGGATCCACCGCTGCCGGGGGTCGACGAGACCGTGTCGCCATAGCGGTCGCCGATCTGTTCGTCGGCGCGGAGCGTCACGCTGCCGACGGCGGCGCGGTACTGTCTGATCGAGCCGCGGGCATCGGTGGCGCCCGTGATCAGGTCGGGGTGATCGCGAGGAGGCAAGCAGGATGAGGACGTTCGTTCGTCGCCGGGTGGCCGCGCTGGGCGCGGTCGCCCTCGGTATCGGACTCGTTGCCGTCCCGACAACGGGATCGTCTCCGGCCCAGGCCAAGCACCACGAGCGGGCCGTCTTCTTCGCCAGTGACGGCATGCGCCAGGATCTCGTCGAGAAGTACGCCGCCCAGGGTGTGATGCCGACGATGCGCGACTTCCTTCGCCACGGGACGTCGGCGGCCGACGGCGGCCTGCTCACGGAGGCGCCACCGAACACAGGGGCCGGCTGGTACTCGCTCGCGACCGGCGCGTGGCCGGGCGTGCACGGCTCGACCAACAACACGTTCCATACCAATGGCCAGCCGTTCGCCAATCGCACGTCGGCGTTCGACGCCAACGTCCTGCAGGCCGAGTCGATCGCCCAGTCAGCCGAGCGCGGTGGTCTCAAGGTCGCCCAGGTGGAGTGGGCCGGCGGGCGCAACGCCACGATCCAGGGCCCGACCATCGACTTCCAGACGTTCTTCTCCGGCCGCGGCGTGGCGACCAACTTCATCGGCGCCGCCGGCCAAGACCTCTTCGACGATGCCGCGTTCATCGCCTCGTTCGGGCTGCAATTCGACCACCCCGCCGGGTACGCCGGGCAGGCGCCGTTCGCCGGCGCCGCGCCCACCCCGGCCACCGGCTGGACGGGGGACCTCCCGGCGAGCTTCAGCGCGCCGATGGAGATGCGCCTGCGCGTCCTCGACTTCGGTGTCGACAAGTACGGGCTCAACGCATACATCGTCGACAGCACCGACGACGGTCGCACGAACTACGACCGGGTCCTGTTCTCCCGTACGAAGGACGCCGCCGACGCGGTCGGCACCCTGGCGAAGGGCCAGTGGGCCGACGTCAAGGTCAAGATCCAGGGCGGCGCGCTGGACGGCCAGACGGCGGGGATGCTGGTGAAGGTCGAGGAGCTCTCGGCCGACCTGTCCATGGTGCGCCTGTTCCACACGTCGGTCAGCCGGGCGATCGCCTCGTGGCCGACCTGGCCCGGCGAGCCCGGCTTCTCTGGGGACTTCGCCGAGTTCCTCGCCCAGCGGTTCCCGACGTCGACCGCCGCCGACTTCGCCATCCTCGAGGCCGGGGTCACGAGCGAGGACACCTACGTCGAGCAGGGCCTCTACTGGGCGACCGGCCACCAGCCGATGCTCCAGTACGTTGCCCGCACGTACCGACCCGACCTCCTGCTGGTCGGCGTGCCGACGACCGACGAGTTCCAGCACCAATTCCTCGGGCTGGTCACGCCGACGCTGCCGGGCGGCAGCGCCAACCCGGCCTACGACGACGCCGACCTCGACGGCGTGCCCGACGGCCGCGTCGCCGCCCGCGAGGGCTACATCCGCACCGCCTACCATGAGGCCGACGAGACGCTGACGATGGCCCGGCGACTGGTCGGCGGCGACCCGGACACGTTCGTGTCGTCCGACCACGGCTTCGCCCCGCAGTTCCTGGCGATCGACGCGAGCCTGCCGCTGGTCGAGCTGGGCCTGTTGTCGAGGCCGCAGACGTCGAACTGCCGCCCTGCCGTTGGCGAGACGATCGGCAAGGCGAAGGCCTGCTGGGCTGGCGGGGCGCTGCAGATCTACCTCAACCTGGTCGGTCGTGACCCAGCCGGGAGTGGCTTCACGCAGGTCCCGGCGGCGGAGGAGGCGGCCACCGTCGCCGCCATCAAGGCCAAGTACCTCTCACTCTCCGATCCGAACGACTGGACCCACGACGGCCAACCCGAGGGGTGGCAGGTGATCGACCGCGCTTTCACCAAGGCAGAGGCGCGGGCGATTCCGAACGGTCCCAACTCGACGGCCGACATGGCCCACCCGACTCGCACCGGCGACCTCGTCGTGTTCGCCACGCCCCCGTACCAGTTCGACGCCGAGACGCCCGGAACGCTCGTCGCGCCGTCGCACTTCTTCGGCCAGCACGGCTATGTCCCCGACGTCCAGGACCTCGCCGCCAGCATCAACATGCGCGCCACGTTCATCGCCGGCGGCAAGGACATCGCCAAGGGGACGGTATCGGCGCGCACGATCGACCTGGCCCCGACGCTCGCCTACCTCCTCGGCGTCCCGGAGCCCCAGCACAGCCAGGGCCGCGTGCTGCTCGAGGCGATCACGGGCGGCCGCGCGATCAAGCCGCTGAGCATCGTCGCGCTCAACGACTTCCACGGTCAGCTCGACCCGACGACGTTCGCCTACGACGGGGTCGCCCAGCGCGTCGGCGGCGCCGCCTACCTCGCGACGATGTTCGACCAGGAGCTCGCCGCGCTCCCGGGTAGCGGGCTGATCCTCGCCGCCGGTGACAACGTCGGCGCCTCGCCGCCGAACTCGTTGCTGCTGCAGGACATGCCGGCCATCGACGCCGAGAACGCGTGGGGCCTCGACGCCACGTCCTACGGCAACCACGAGTTCGACTACGGCGTCCAACGTCTGCTCGCCCAGCAGGAGCGGGCCGACTTCCCGTTCCTCGCCACGAACATCGTCGAGACCGCCACCGGCGAGGCGCCCGACTGGGTGACGCCGTCGGTCGTCTTCAACGTCGACGGCGTCAAGGTCGGGGTCATCGGTGCCGAGCTGAAGAACACCCCCGAGCTCGTGTCGGCCGGTGCGACGGCGGGCTTGACGTTCCTGGACGAGGCGCCGCGCATCAAGGAGGAGTCCGAGCGGCTGCGGCGGCGCGGCGTCCGGGTGCAGATCGTGGTGATCCACCAGGGCACCAACGTCGGCGTCAACCCGATCGGCAACGCGCCAGGCGTCGAGTGGCAAGGCCCGATCCTGGACATCGCCGACGCCCTCCAGGGGACGACCGTCGACGCGATGATCGTCGGCCACACCCATCGCATCTCCAACCTCATGCGCGGTCGCATCCTGATCACCGAAGGGTTCAACGCCGGCGCCAGCTACTCGGTGCTCCAGCTGATGGTCACGGGCGGCGACGTCACGTGGTCCGGTGGGGCGACCCGTGTCGCCAAGCTCCTCGGCGTCACCCCACGGGCCGACGTCGAGGCCATCGTCGACGACGCCAACGCGCAGACGGCGGTGCTGCGCAACCAGGTGATCGGGACGCAGCTCAACGACATCCTCCGGGCCCCTGATCGGCTCCACGAGTCGGAGATGGGCAACCTCGTCGCGGACAGCATGCGCGCCAAGTACCCGGGCGTCGACGCCGCCTTCACCAACTCCGGGGGCCTGCGCGCCAACCTCGTGTTCGCCCCGCCGAGCGCCGGTGAGCAGCCCGGCGAGATCACGTGGGGCGAGATGTTCGCCGTGCTGCCGTTCGGCAACCGGACGACGATCCTGACGCTCACCGGCGACCAGCTGCAGGCGGCGTTCCTCAACGGGTTCACGCCCTTCTGCGACCCCGGGTTCGCCGGCGGGACCGGCCGGTTCCCGCAGATCTCCGGCCTCAAGGTGCAGTTCCGCTGTACCGGCACGACACCCGTCGTCGACGGCATGTGGAAGGCGCCCGGCGGCGTGTCAGGCACACTGACCCCGATCGGGCCGGCCGACACCGTTCGCCTCGTCACCAACGACTTCATGTTCGGCGGTGGCGATGGCTACACCGTGTTCGCTGCCGGCACCAACGTCGCCCAGCCCGGCGACGACCTGCTGCAGGTCGCCATCGACTACGTGTCGGCGCACTCGCCTGTCGATCCGGTCGTGGACGGCCGGATCGTCGAACCCTGACCGCCTCAGGCAGAGCTCACGACGCGCCTGCGCGCTCCGCGAGAGACGCCAGCAGTTGGAAGAAGGCCACGTCGCCCGAGGCGGACGGGTGCTCGTCAAGATGGGCACGGATCGTCTCCAGCGCATCAGCGACCTGGCCGCCAGCGTGCGATCGGATCGCGCCCAGCTGCTCGTCGATGTCGACCGCCTCGGTGGTCGTGACGGCAATGATCTCTGCCGCGAGGTCGTCGTCGGCGTCAGCCGGGGCGGGCGCCTCGTTTTCGATGTCGGCTTCTTCGCTCAGGTTTGTGTCGTCCCACGACATGAGCTCCTCGCTTTCTTCACGTGACGAACGCTGCGACGACGGTTGCCGCTTCCACGACGAGGCCGAGGACGGCGACGCGGTAGCAGGAGTGCCTGACCTTGAGCGCGTCGCTGTTGCGCTTGCGGCCCAACAGGAGCTCGCCGACAACGTATCGACGCACCCCGTCGACATCGTCGCCGAGGACGATCCGGTCGAGGATCTTCTTGGCGTCTGGTCCATAGCTCCACCGGCGCACTGGCCACAGCACGACCATGCAGAGTGCGGCGACGGCCGCCAGCACCGCGAGCATGGTGAGCCTGGCCCAATCCGGCACGATGTCGCCCTTGGCCGGGTCGGTGTTGAGCAGCCCGGCTGCCGCCGAGAACGAGGCGACGAGCGCCGTCGAGGACACGACGGCCGTGGCGCGGTTGCGCAGGTTCGACAATGTGTCATCCTGCTGATCGAGCGCGTTGACCGCTGCGTCGTACGCCAGCTCGAGCCGGTCGTCGCTCAACCGCACCCCTTTCCCCCTCACCGCCAGCGGCTGGATGAGCCACCCGGCGGCCGATCGTACAGCGGCGGCCGTCGCGGTCAGCCGCGCTCGGCGGGGTGGGGGATCGCGCCGCCGCCGGGCAGGAGGTAGTACACGGCGAGCGCGCCGATGACCGCCAGGCTCGCCGGCGCGCTGACGAGGCCGATCGCCATCGCCAGCACGTACACCGGCGCGCCGATCCGGAACCGGAACGACCTGCGGCGGATGTCGTCGTCGCTCAGGTCGTCGATCACGAGCCGCCGACCGACGGTCGCGTGGCGCCAGATCGCTCCGAACGTCGTCCCCATCGCCGCCATCACGCCGGCGTAGACGACGGCGGCGGTGCGCTCGTCGGCGCCGCCCGTGCGCATGAACTCGGCCGTCAGCTTGGTCGGCCACGGGATCACGCCGATCCACAGCAGCAGAACGAGGTTGAGCACGAGGATCGTGCGGTCGACCGACGTCAGGTAGGCGAGCACGGCGTGGTGGTTGATCCAGATGATCCCGATCGTCATGAAGCTGACGATGTAGGCGGCGTACACCGGCCACTGGTCGAGGAGGGCCCGGGCGAGCCCGCGGCCGTCGACGTCGGGCACGCCGATGTCGAGCACGAGCAGGGTGATCGCGATCGCGAACACGCCGTCGCTGAATGCCTCGAGGCGATCCTTCGGCATCGACGCACCTTACGAGGGGTCACCAATGGCGACCGTCTCGCCGCGCAGGCGGGCGAGTAGAGGTCTCTTACGGGAACGAAACTGCTGGTCAGGGGTTGACACGGGAACACCAGTACGGTATCAGCGAGTCATGTCCACCGTCGTCGACCAGCTCGCAGCAGCGATCGACACCGCCGCCGCCGACGACGTGGATGGCGTGAGCGACGACGAGCTGGACGCCGGACTGGTCGCCCTGATCCGTCAACGCCACCGCCTCGACGCCGAGATCGCCCGACGCGCCAACCTTTGGGCCGAGCGCGACGTGTGGCGCAGCGACGGGTCACGGGCGCCGTGGGCGCGGCTGTCACGCACCGCCTCGGTCGCCGCGCCCGGCGCCCGCCGGCTGCTGCGCCTGGCCCGCGCCGTCACCGCGATGCCGGCCACCGCCGGAGCCTGGGCCGAAGGCGAGATCGGTGTCGACCACATCGAGCTGCTCGCCGAAGCCGCCGGCTCCGGCCGCGGCGACCTGTACCGCCGTGACGAAGCGATGCTCGTCGAACAGTGCACCACGTTGACGTGGGGGCAGCAGGTGAAAGCCACCCGCTATTGGCGGGACTGCGCCGACGCCGACCTCGGCGCCGACGGCACCCCACCACCACCGGTCGGGTTGCGGGTCTCCACCGGGTTCGACGGCTCGGTGACCGGCAGCTTCGAGCTCGACCCGATCGGAGGGTCGACGGTGGTCGAGGCGCTGGGGCGGATCGAGGCCGAGCTGTACGAGCAGGACCGAGGTGACGCCACGGTGCGCACCAAGGCGGAGCGGATGTCCGCCGCGCTCATCGAGCTGGCGGTGCGCGCCCATGCCGCCCCCGCCGGCGGGCCACGTCCCGAGCCGCTCGTGGTCGTGCTCGCCGGGGAGGCCGGCTTCGACCACATCTGCGAGCTCGCCGACGGCACCGTCATCACCCCCGGACTGGTTGTCCCGCACCTGTCGCACACCCAGCTACAAACCTTCGTCTTCGACGGCGCCGACCGGGTCATCGCCGGCTCCCGCCAGCGCACCTTCCGGGGGATGCTGCGCCGGGCGATCCAAGTCCGTGACCGCCACTGCCAGCACCCCGCCGGCTGTGACGCCCCGATCGTCGACTGCGACGTCGACCACCGCGTGCCATTCGCCGACGGCGGGTTGACCGAGGAAACCAACGGCGAGCTGCAATGCCCGGCCCACAACCGCCACTCCGACCTCCACCACCGACAACCGGCCGACGTCATCACTGACGCCCGCGAACGTCGCCGCGTCGAAGCCCTCGCCCGCGAACGGATCGAAGCGATGATCGCCGACCACGCCGCCCGGCGCCCACCACCAGACGCCGCCTGAGACCTCGCGCTGACCCCGGTGAGCGTCCGCCGAGCAGACTTCAACCCATGCGCGCCCGCCGCCGGGGCCGCCGGCGTGGCGGCTGGACGATGTTGCTCGACCTTCCGGTCGGTCTGCTGAACGACCTCGCCGATTGGCAAGAGCAGTTCGACACCAACTTCCGCCACGACACCGGATGGATCAGTGACGCCGTCGCGACGGACTGGGCCGATCGAGCAGACCAGCTCGCCGCGGCACTCCGCGACGCCCTGCCGGCCACGGTTGCGCTTCACGTCAACCTCTGGCCGGTCGCCACGCGTCGCCGCTGGTTGGCACGCAGACGCCGGTGATTACGAACGCTGCTCTTGCCGGCGGCGAGTCAACGACCGACGTCGACCGTGCGTAGCCCGGCAACCGTCAAACGTCAGCGGACGTCGAGCTCGACGACCTGGGTGGCGTTGGCGCCGTAGCCGAGCCGGTTCCACGCCGGACGCTCGGGCTGGGTGTTGCCGCCCATGTCGGTCGCACGGGCCCGCACCGTGGTCGGACCGGGTCGGTCGAGGTGGGCGATGAGCTCCCACCACTGCCAGCAGTTCCGCTGGCGTGATCCGACGAGCCGGGCGGTCTGCCAGTCACCGTCGCCGATGCCCACCTCGACCCGGTCGATCGGGGCGGTGCCCGACCACGCGACGCCCCGAATGGCGATGTCGCCGAGCGGGACGGGTGCATCGCCGGTCGGCTCGGTGATCAGGGCACGGACGCGCTGGTGACGCACCGGTTCGACGACCTGGCGGCCGTCGCGCTCCCACTCGAAGACGTAGCGATCGGTCTGGAAGTAGCCGTCGAAGGCCTGACCGACGACGTCGATCTCGGTCAGCCACTTGACGGATGCGACGGCGTACCAGCCGGGCACGATCAGCCGCACTGGGTACCCGTGCTCGATCGGCAGCGGGTCGCCGTTCATCGCGTAGGCGAGGAGGGCGTCGCCGTGGCGGGCGTCGGCGATCGTCAGGCCGCGCTCGAACGCGATCGGCGCGGCGCTGCCGTCGACGTCGCCGCGGTCGGCGCCACGGAACACCACGTCAGTGGCATCGGCGGTGGGCACGGCTTCGTCGAGCAGCACCGCCAGCGGCACGCCGGTCCACTCGGCGGTGCTCGCCGCCCCGAGCTGCCACTGCTCGCCCTGGACGGGCGGGTCGAACATCGAGCGGCCGTTGCCGGCGCACTCGAGCGTGGCGACGAGGCTGTGCGACGGGCGCTGCTGGAGGTCGCGCAGGGTGAGCCGGAGCGGCCGCTCGACGAGCCCGCCGAGCTCGAGCCGCCATGACGCCACGTCGAGGGTCGGGGTCTCGAAGTGGTTGCGCACGTAGAAGCGGGCGTTGGGCATCACGACCCCGCCGATGAGCGCGGGCAGCGACGTCTCGCAGTTCAGCGGGCTCGTGCGGTGGACCACGAGCCCGCTGGTGTCGGCCTCGGTCGTCACCACCGGCAGCCCGGCGGCGGTCCAGGCGCACATCCCCCCGGCGAGGTTGACGGCGTCGACGCCCCACGCCCGCAGCGACTGCGTCACGGCCGCCGAGCGCCCACCCGAGCGGCACACGACGACGACGCGCGCCGTGCCAGCCAGCTCGTCTCGGCGGGCGGACACCTGGGCCATCGGCACCAGCACGGCATCGGGCGCGTGGCCCGCACGCCACTCGGCCGGCTCCCGGACATCGAGCAGGAGCGCGCCGGCGGCGACCATCGCCTGGGCCGCGCGTGGCCGGACCTCCGGGACGTCGGGCGGCGTCGGGTTCCCGCCGGCGGTCGCTGGCAACCCGGCGCTCTCCCACGCGGCGTAGCCGCCGAGCAGGTCGGACACGTCGACGAACCCGGCCTCGCGCAGCACGCTGGCGGCGATCTGCGAGCGGTAGCCGCTGGCGCAGTACACGACGACGGCGGCGTCGGGGTCCAATCCGGCGAGCGACCCGGTGAGCGCGGCGAGCGGGATCTCGCGCGCCCCGACCATCGTCCCGTTGGCCGTCTCGCCCGGGCCGCGCACGTCGATCACCTGGAGCTCAGGTTCGAGCCCGCGCAGCTCGGCGAGCTGCTCGATCGTCAGTCGGGAGCTGGCCTCGTGGAGGTCGGGCCGGGCGGTCAACAGCGCACCGGGGTCGTCGAGCTGCCCGGCGACACGGTCATAACCGACGCGGGCGAGGCGGGTCTTGGCCTCGGACGCGGTCGCCGGATCGCCGACGAGCACGAGGTCCCGATCCGCAGGCAGCACGGCGCCGGCCCACTCGGCGAAGCGACCCTGGAGCCCGACGTTCACCGCCCCGCGGAGGTGTCCGGAGGCGAAGTCGGCTGGCTCGCGCGGATCGAGCAGCAGCACCCCCTGCGGGGCGAGGGCGAGCACGTCGTCGGCGCCGAGCGTCGCCGGCGGCGAGTCGTCGAGCAGCGCGTGCTGCTCGCGATTGCGCTGGGCGTCGAGCTCGAAGTAGGCGGGTCGCGCCGGCTGGCCCTCGGTGACGACGGCGACGAAGCTGTCCTCGTCCATCGGCGCCAGCGCGTAGTTGGTCCGGCGCTGCTCGCCGAGCGTCGAGCTGGTCTCGCTCGACAGTTGCTTGCCGCACGAGGAGCCGGCGCCGTGGGCGGGGAAGACGCGGGTGTCGTCGGGGAGGTCGAGGAGCTTGTCGTGCAGCGAGTGGTAGAGCCGCCGGGCCAGCGCGTCGGCGGAGAGGTCCGCACCTGACGACGCGAGCAGGTCGGGCCGACCGACGTCGCCGACGAAGAGGGTGTCACCCGTCAACACCCCGTAGGGAACGTCGTCGTCGGGGTGCTCGTAGACGACGATGCAGATCGACTCGGGGGTGTGCCCCGGCGTCGCCAGGATCCGCAGCGTGACCTCGCCGAGCGAGAGGCGCTGGCCGTCGTGGAGCAGCTCGACGGGGAAGTCGACGTCGGCGCCGTCGCCGTACGAGACCACGGCGCCGGTGCGGTCGGCCAGCTCGAGGTGGCCACCGACGAAGTCGGCGTGGATGTGGGTCTCGATGACCCGCTCGATCACCAGGCCCTTCTCGGCAGCCTCGTCGAGGTAGACGTCGACGTCGCGCCGCGGGTCGACGACGGCGGCCCGCTTGGTGGTCTCGTCGCCGATCAGATAGGAGGCGTGGGAGAGGCAGCCGAGGTAGTGCTGGGTGAAGATCATCGCCATCGCCTCATGTCGTCTCGCCCCCGTCCGTGAGATGCGCTGACGACGGACGATACCTGCGCCCGATGGCATGCTTCGTCGTGACGACGGACGGCTGGGGGAACGGATGGCGCGCGCCGGTCGAGTCGACACCCGTGAGGAGCTGATCCTCGCCCTGCAGTTCTGGGGCCCGGTCCCGGCAGTGGCCGGTCAACTTCGCGGTCGGCTGCTTCGATGCCGACGCCCTCTGCGCGTTCATCGCCGGGACCCTGTCGATCCCGTCCGCGTAGCGAGCCAAATCGTCTCGAGGCCCGCCCACCCCTGGGGTACGGTCGTCCAGGGGATGTCGGCATCCGGGACGGGTGTCGGGGCGAGGGAGACGGTGATGGTCCACGTGCGGCGGATGGTCAGCTTCGATCCGGTGTGGGATCCGACGCTTGTGTGGTACGAGCGAGCGGTCGCCGCGATGCAGCGACGCCCGGTCTCGGACGTCACCAGCTGGGCCTACCAAGCGGCGATCCACGGCACCCTGCGGCGCAGCCGTCGCAAGTCCTGGAACAGCTGCGAGCACGGTGGCTGGTACTTCTTTCCGTGGCACCGCGCCTACCTCGCCGGGTTCGAGCGGATCGTTCGTGCCGAGATCGTCAAGCAGGGCGGCCCGGCCGACTGGGCGCTGCCGTACTGGGACTACGAGCGGCCCCAGCGCAGTGCGCTGCCACCGGCGTTCCGATCGCCGCAGCGTCCCGACGGCCAGGCCAACGCGCTGTTCACGACCGAGCGCCTGCCGCAGGTGAACGCGGGGCGACCGCTGCTGTCGCTGCTCGCCGTGCTCGGGCCATCGGCCACCCTGTCGAGTGCCGCCGGCCTCGCCGAGCGGACGTTCAGCACCGGCGCCGCCAACGGGTTCGGCGGTGGCCCGACGCCGTCGTCGTTCCAGGCCGACAAGCCGTCGGACATCGAGGCCTTCCTCCACGGCAACGTCCACGTCCTCGTCGGTCTCGGCGGAGGCTTCATGTCGGCGTTCCAGACCGCAGCCCAGGACCCGGTGTTCTGGCTGCACCACGCCAACATCGACCGGCTGTGGGCGACGTGGTCGTCGAAGCCGGGACACGCCACCCCCACCGGGCGGTGGCTCACCCAGCGCTGGACCTTCTTCAGTCCCTCCGGTGGACAGGAGCGGAAGACACCCGCGGACGTTGTCGACACCGTCGGCTCGCTTGACTACCGCTACGACACCGTGGTGGCCCCGGTCCGGGCGGCAGACGGGCTCGACGCCGCTCGTAGAGTCGCTGCCGTGGCCGACGGTGACGACGGGGGAGGACGGGCCCCGCAGCCGGTCGGCTGGTCCGATCACGTGACGCTCACCGGGCACGAGGTCAACACGCCGGTGCCGATCGACCGGGCGTCCGTCGATCGACTCGCGATCCCCGGCCTCGACGCCGCAAGCGGCGGGCAGCGGATGTACCTCGAGCTCTCCGAGATCGACGCCGACGCGCCCCCGGGGATTCTCTACGGCGTCTACCTCCACCGCCCCGGCGACGCGCCATCCGACGACGCGTTGGTCGGCGTGGTGTCGTTCTTCGGCGCCGAGCACAAGTCGGGACGCCGCGACCGCCATGAGCACCGGCTGCGCTAC
The DNA here is from genome assembly GCA_963841465.1 of uncultured Acidimicrobiia bacterium. GTDB lineage: Bacteria > Actinomycetota > Acidimicrobiia > Acidimicrobiales > Ilumatobacteraceae > JALZMG01. The sequence continues at coordinate 983,440 of CAWJCQ010000005.1, forward strand.
GTGTTCGACGTCACCGACGCTGCCGCCGCGCTCGGCGTGGGACCCGAGCGCGGTGCCGAGGGCGTCACCGTTTCGTTCCGCCCGCTCGGACCGGCGCAGCTGGCAGCCGACGAAGGCCTCGACGCCGGTGAGCCCGACACCGTCCCGGTCTCGATCGGCCGCGTCGCGCTGTTGATGGGATGATCGACGCCGGCGTTGTGCCCGCGGCTGGGCGGTTGCGGCGGCCCATCGTCCAACCGGAGTACGTCGCGCTCGGCGGGGTGGCGGCCGCCGCGTGGGTGGTGCTCGCCGCGTCCGGTCACCTGTCCCCGGCCCATCTCGATCCCGCCGTCCACGCCGGTCATCTCGGGCGAATGGGCCACCACATGTCGGTCGGCGGCCACGGGTCGGCGCTCGGCGCCGTCGGGCCGGTGGCGATGACGGTGGCGATGACGGTGGCGATGATGGCACCAGGCGTGGGGCCGATGGCCCGCTACGTGCGTGAACGGGCGCTGCGGCGGCGGTGGTGGGCGACGCCGACCGTGGTCGGTGCGTACTTCGGGGTCTGGGTCGCATTGAGCTTCGTGGTGTCACGGCTGGCGCCGACCGAAGGCGTGTCATCGGCAGTGGTGGTGTCGTTGCTCCTCGCCGCCGCGGCATGGCAGCTCACCCCCGCCAAGCGGTGGGCGGCGAGGGCGTGCGCGCGGCCGCTGCGGTTGCACCTGCGAGGCGCCGGGGCGACCCGGTCGGAGCTGCTGTTCGGGATCCACCAGGGCGCGGCGTGCGTGGCGTCCTGCTGGTTGTTGATGGCGCCGATGCTGCTCGGCGCGGCGCCGGCGCTGCTGCTCATGGTGACCGGGACGGCGGTGATCACCGTGGAACGGCTGGTGCGCCGACCGGTGCTCGCGCGGCGGGCGGCCGCTGCGCTGCTGGTCCTGACGGCGATCGCCGTCGCGTGGTGAGCGCGTGCTCAACCCGCCACGCTTCGAGATCGGCGCCGGCCGCAAGCTCGACCCGTTGCTGTTCCTGACCGACACCCGGCGGTTGTCGGAGCGCATCGGCGCCAACGCGACGGCGGTGATCTGCGACGCCGTCGAGCACGGCGACCACGCGCTGTGCGACGTCGCCAGCCCCAAGGGGGGTCGCCGGCGCAGCTTCGACCAGATCGCCGCCGCGCTCAGGCGTTCAATCGACCAGCGGGTGCCCGCGCAGGTGGTGATCATCGGCGGCTATGATGTCGTGCCCGCCCGCCAGGTCGACGCCATCGCGCCCGAGACGCCCGCAGACATCGTGTCGACGCTGCGCAGCCAGGACCCTGATGGGTTCGTCGTCTGGTCGGACGACCCATACGTCGACATCGACGGGGTCGGGCTGGCCGACCTGCCGATCTCGCGGATCCCGGACGGCCACGACGCGATGTTCACGATGCACGCGTTGCAGGCGGCGCCCGACGGGGCGGCGAAGCGACACGGCATCCGCAACTCGGCTCGTCCGTTCGTCGACGAGATCTTCAAGGCGCTTCCCGGCCGGGCGGCGATGCTGATCAGCCGACCGTCTGACGCCGCCAACCTCGACCCGCGCAAGCTGCGCAGCGGGCTCGCCTACTACATGCTCCACGGCGCGCCTGACGACGCCACGAAGTTCTGGGGTGAGGATCCCGCCCGCACGCGCGTCGAGGCGGTTCGCGTCGAGCAGCTCCCGACGGACGGTGTCCACGTCGCCGTGCTCGGCTGCTGTTGGGGGGCGATGACGGCGGCGACGAAGGCCTGCGACTGGCGCCCCGGCGCGCCGATCGTCGGACGGGCGGCGACCGAGTCGATCGCCTTGACGTTGCTGGCTGCCGGTGCGATCGGCGTGATCGGCTGCACCGGCGCCCACTACTCGCCGGTCACGCCGCCGTACGACACCGCGTCGGGGCCTTTCCACCGTGCGCTGTGGAAGCGCCTCGCCGCCGGTGAGACACCCTCCCGCGCCCTTTTCGACGCCAAGTACGATGTGGCCCAGGGTCTGGCGAACCTCACCGACCCCACTGCGTTGGCGATCGCCAACAAGACCCTCAACCAGTTCACGTGTCTCGGCCTCGGTTGCTGAGACGCCCTCCCGAGGAGGTGCGATGCCGAAGCTCTCCGACGACGAGCTGCGGGCGCTGATCGCCAAGGCCGACCCCGAAGCGATCGTCGCCGAGCGCCCTCGACGCCGTTCCACGCGACCGCCGGCTTCGGCGAAGGCGGTGCCCGATCGGAGCGAGCTGGCGGCGAAGGTGGCACGGGTCCGAGAGGCGCGCGACCTCGGGCTGGACGCCGAGGTCGAACCCCCGCCGCTCACCGACATCGATTCGCAGATGGTCACCTTGACCGTCACCGGCGACGACGATGCCGAGCACCACCAGGCGGCGGTGGTGTCGACGACGACCGGCGACCGCATCGCCGAGCAGGGCTGACGATGCCCTGCCCGACGACGACGGTGCCGTCGGCCACTCGTTCGGCCTGGAGCTCGACGGGGTCATGATCCGGAGCATCCTGGACATCGCCGGCCTGAAGTTCGAGCACGACGTGATCGAGGTCAAGGAGAACACGCCCGACGGGCAGTTCGTGATCAAGAAGCTGCCCGGACGACCGAAGGCCGGCGAGGTCACGATCACACGCGCCCTGACGGCGGACACCGGATTCGAGCGATGGATCGACTCCTCGCAACACCGCGCCGCGACGCACATCGGCAGGCAAGCGGCGATCATCGTGTTCGACCCCGAGGGCAACCCGATCAAGCGATACACGCTCACCGACATCTGGCCGAGGAGCCTGGAGATCGGATCGCCGAAGGCCGGCGACGCCGGCGTGCTCACCGAGAAGCTCACGATCGCCTACGAGTCGATGGAGGTCGATGGCGGCTGATCGCAGTCCCGATGGCGGTGCTGCCGATCGTCAGTAGTTGGGGTTCTGCGGCAGGGCGAGGGCGAGGTAGCGGTCGTCGATGGCGATCATCAGCCGCCCTTCGATGAAGCCGGCGAGCGCGGCGTCGAGCCAGTCGTCGTCGCACGGCGCGACCGTGCGGAGCTCGTCGCGATCACGCGCGTCGGCGCACGCCTCGTACAAGGTGGCGTACGGACCGTCGTAGCGGACCGAGACCGTCGGCTCCTCGCGGCGGTCGTGGATACTGATCGAGTCCCACGTCTTCACGTAGGTGAGCGTCGGCCGCTGCGGTCCGTTCCAGCGCCGCTTCCAGTCGTCCACCAGTGCGATGCACTCGGCGTAGGTGGCGGCCGGGGGCAGCGTGGCGTCGAGCTCGTGCTCGAAGAAGTACGAGATCCGTCGCAGATTCCACGGCTTCGGGTAGATGTGGCGATAGCAGGCGGCGGGTCGCAGCATCGCCACGGCGTGCTCCTCGGGATGCTCGAACATCGGTGAGCCGCGGTCCGGCCGCGCCTGGCAGATGGCGTACGGCGGTTGGAGGTGGGGGATGAGCCGCATCACCTCGGCCTGCCGGCGGTAGTCCTCGACGGTCTCGCCGCGGAAGCCGTAGAGGACGTTGTAGCTGTTGGAGATGCCGTGGTAGGTGGTCCACTTGAGCAGCTCCAGGTTGCGCATCGCCGTCGTGTTCTTGCGCATCAACGTGAGCACGTGGGAGCTGAAGCTCTCGATGCCCGGCTGCACCGAGTTGAGACCGCCCCGCCGCATCTCGCCGAGCTGTGCTCGCGTGATCGACGGGCGGATCTCGTAGTGCAGGCGCAAGTCGGTGTGCCCGTCTGCGAGCGCGCCGAACAGGCGGCTGACGTAGGCGGGGGCGAGGATGTTGTCGATGGCGTTGAAGTACCTGGTTCCGTAGCGCGTCGACAGCGCGCCCAACATCCCGAGGACATGGTCCAGGCTCTTGCGCCGGAACTCCATCCCCGACCGGTTCAACCCGCAGAACACGCAGTGGTGCTTCATGCCGTACCAGCACCCGCGCGCCGTCTCGATCGGCAGCATCGTCTCCCGTGGCTGTCCGCGCTCCAGGCCGGTGGCGCGGCGGGTGTGGAAGTGCTCGTCGAAGTCCGGGATCGGCGTGATGTCGAGGTCGTCCAGGTTGGGGGCTCGGCCCTCGTCGCGCACCTGGTCCTGGTCGCGCCACATCACGCCTTGCAGCCCGGACATCGATCGGCCCTCGTACAGGCGGGTGACCAGCTCGGGGAACGTCCGATCGGCGTCGCCGCAGTGGATCAGGTCGATCGCCGGCGCGTGCGCCATCACCTCAGCGGCGATGTCATCTTCGAACGTCGCCCCGCCCATGATGATCGGCAGGTCGGGATGGCGGGCCCTCAGTGCCCGGGCCAGCGCCAGCGAGGCGACCATCTGCTGGAAGACCACGGTGAACCCGACGAGGCCGTAGCTCGACCAATCGACGCTGCCGACGACGGCCTCGATGAACGCCGGCGCCGCCTCGTCCCGGAGTCGCACGATGTCGTCGAGCGTGCAACGCGCCCTCACGCACAGCTCGCGGAAGTTGCCGTGGTAGCGGCGCAGGTAGCCCTCGTCGTCGAGGGTCTCGCCGAAGGCCGCCTTGGCCCATATCCACTCCCCGACCATGCACGGGTAGACCTCCGCCAGCGTGTCGTTGAGACGCGGGCCGATCTCGGCGCCGAAGCGCATGAACAGCGACATCGGATCGACGTCGAAGCCAGCCCGGCGCAGCGTCGGCGTGAGCAGGGCGAGCTGGAACGACGGCACGTCCGTCGCCAGGGTCGGCATCGACACCAACGCGATCGGCGCAGCGCTCACGTCGCTGACTCCGGGGCGGTCAACGAGACGATCGCGGCGAGGGCGTGGTGGACGTGGTCGATGTACACGTCGCTGGCGGTCACCGAGGAGCGCAGCCCGCCCAGCGCCCACCGACGGTGGGGGACGATCGCCATGTCGCGCTCCTGGTAGACCAGTCGGTCGAGGAATTGCAGGCACCGGCGGCAGGCCTCGCGAACACGGCACCCGTGGGCGAGGTCATCGCCGACTGCGGCGATCGCCGCCAGACCCTCGAGGTAGACCGCGTTGACGGCACCAGGCCCGTCGGCCTGGTGATCATTGAGGAACGCCCCCGATTTCGCCGACTGGTGGGGGAGCGCGCAGTCGACGATGTCCCGTGCGAACGACAACGTGTCGAGCTGCGGGGCGACGTCCGACCACGCCACGCACGCTTGCAGCAGCCAGGTCACCGCGCCCCACGACCCGTTGCGGCGAAACCTGATGCGGTGGTGGCGGAACGCCCGGCCGATCGTGTCGAGATCGGGGGCGACCAGTCCCCGCTCCGCCGCTCGGGCCAGCGCGAGCAGGACCTGGCCCGGGCCGTAGTCCTGATGGGCGTCGCCGACGCGACCGTCGCGATGCGTGGCGATCCGTCCGTGCTGGTCGATCTGGGCGGCCAGCCGTCGGGCGATCACGGCCGCCTCGTCCGGCGTGCGGTCGAGCCGGCATAGCAGCAGGAAGGCGAGCTCGGACACCGAAGCCTCGTGGCCGTCGGTGCGCAGCCAGCCGTCGGGGTCGAGGGATGCGTCGAGACCGGCGAGGTCCACGCCCGCCAGGTCGTCCAAACCAGCGCGCTGCTTGACCCAGGCGTCGTAGGCCCGGCGCGCCGGGTCGAGCGGCGTGTCGACCCGATGGGCGAAGACGTCGTGGCGGCGCATCGGCGCCAGGCCCGGCTCGCAGTGCTGCCTGATGTAGTGCTCCAGGAGCGGTCGCAACCGGGCGCAGCCTTCGCTGATCGACGCCGGTGGGTCGCCGACCGGGAAGCCGTCGCGCAGCCGCGCCACGCCGCGCCCGTCGGCCAGGGCGATGTCGCAGTCGAAGCGCGTCCAGTGGTACGGGCCGCCGTCGAGGCCGGCCTTGGCGATGACCGCATCGACGTACCCGCGCGGGGTGAGGTTGGACGTGACGGCGACGAACGGGAGCAGCAGCCCGGATTGGTCGCCGCGCCGCACCGCCAGCGCCTGATCGGCGAAGCGGAACGGCCCGACGACCCAATCCGGATCGGCTTCACCGATCTCGTGGCGGTTCGACAGCACCGACACGGACACGGTCAGCTCGGCGCCGTCGGCCGGTGGATCGAACCGCTCGTCGTCGAGTGCCGCCCGGGCATACCGCGCCAGCCAGTCGGCGCCGCTGGCGGGACCACCGACGCACCCGGTCAGACGTCCGTCGGCATACACCGAGACGAACACCATCGTCCCGGCGGGAAGGTCGACCGTCGCCGCGCCGCCGTGCTGCTGGCGTGGCGACAGGACCGCGAGGCGGGCGGCGATCGCCAGCTCGCCTGCCGCGGTGCTCGGCGCCGCCGACGTGGGTGAGGGGACCCCGCTGGCGTGCCAGCGGGCACCCGCCTCGACGACCTTGTCGACGTCGTGGCGATAGAGCACGTACGGCTCGTCGGGCAGCAGCTTGGCGTTGTTGCGCCAGGCGTGGCGGAACTGCTCCCACTCGTCGCGGATGCCGGGCATCCGGGGGAGCGCGCCTCCCATCCGCGGCGCACGGATCGCGCTGCGCACGACGATCCCGTAGCGGTCGTTGTCGAGATCGCCGAGCTCGCAGCGCTCCAGCTCGGAGAAGAAGGTGACGGCCACCGCGCACGTCTCGAGGGCGTCCTCGACGGAGTGGCCGGCGGCCTGGAGGGTCCGCGCCGCGTCGATGGCGGCGAGCACGACGTCGGCGGCACACGAGGTTCGCGGCTCGCCGGGGAAGTGCCAGAACCCGCTGCGGACGAGGCGACGGTGCACGTCGCGCCGGTCGCGGAGGCTGACGAAGCACCCACCGCCGCCACGGGCGTGGTCAAGCCTGGCGGGCGGCACCAGGCACGTCCCCGACCTCGCCATCTCGATCATCGCCGCACGGGCCAAGGCCACCGGTTCGATCCCCTCGCCCGCCCGGCGCGCCGACATCGGGGGAAGGGATGGTGCCTTCGTCGGGTTCAGCACGTACGGTGCCTCCCCCGGCACGCCCGGGATGATGTCCTCGAAGATGTCGTAGACCGCCTCGACGCGGTACCCCCGCCGGTGGAGCAGCGCCGGCCCGTCGGCGTAGTCGAAGCGGACGAGGCAGACGCCCCCTTCGACCTCGTAGCCGGCCGCCTCGAGCTGGCGGGCGCACTCCAGCATCGAGAAGCCAGAGTTGATCGAATCGTCGACGATCACGACGGGCTCGTCGACCGACAAGCGCCCCTCGATCAGCCTGCGCGATCCGTGCGGCTTGCGCTCCTTGCGCACGAGCGCGCCCCGGTACCGTCCGCCGCTCGCGACGATGCAGCTCTGCAGCAGCGGGACGCCGGTGAGCCCGTACGTCGCGAGCTGCCGCGACTCGAAGCCGTCGAGCCGATCGAGCAGCGCCCGCGCCGCCAGGCGCGCTCCCTCCGGGGTCAGCGTGACGGTCAAGGAGTCGAGCATCCAGCGGGCGGACCGACCGTCGCCGGACAGCACCGGCTGCGTGGCGGAGCGATGCAGGATGCCGTCCTGCAGCAGCAGCGCGAGGAGCCGGTCACGAACCGAGGACGTGGCCTCGCCGAACCGCACGCCGGACATCACCGACCCCCGTCGCCGGTCAGTCGTCGTCGGCGGCTTCGTCGTCGCCCCGCTCGTTCTCGGCGGCGCGACGCTCCGGCGCGATCTCGGCGACCACCTCCGAACCAGGCCGACCTGGACGGTCGGGGGCGATCTCGGTGATGACGTCGCCTTCGGGTCGTTCGGGGGCGACTTCGACGGTGGGTCGTTCGGGTGCGATCTCGACGATGCCCTCGCCGCCGGGTCGTTCGGGGGCGACTTCGACGATGGGACGTTCGGGGGCGATCTCGGTGATGACGTCGCCTTCGGGTCGTTCGGGGGCGACTTCGACGATGCCTTCGCCGCCGGGTCGTTCGGGTGCGACTTCGACGATGCCTTCGCCGCCGGGTCGTTCGGGGGCGACTTCGACGACGCCCTCGCCGTATGGGCGGTCCGGGGCGACCTCGGTGATGACCTCGCCGTAGGTGCGGTCAGGAGCGACCTCGACGATCACGCCGCCTTCGGTGCGTCGCTCGGGGGCGATCTCCTCGATCGGACCGCTGCCGCCGCCACCGACGGCGTGGACTCGCACGAAGAGGTGGTGGAAGCCGGCGAACCCACCGAACATGCCGCCGATCTCATCCACCTGAACCTGCAACAACGAATCCGGCGTGTCGTCTCGCGGGAGACCGGCCACAGCATCGCTGAACGCTTCGTCGAACGACAGCGAGGCCGAATATCCCGTCGAGGACCGTGGCCGGGGGGCCGCACCCGCGGCGGTGGCGACCAGCTCCGCGGGCATGGGCGCAAGCTGGACGCGATCGACGCCGTCAGCGTGGTGGACCTCGACATGGCCGGCGACACGCACCCGCTCGGGGTCGCCGGCGACCTTGAAGAACTCGGCGACGCGATAGGGACGCATCACCGTCGGCCAGATCCCAGGACGGCGCACGGCGAGCAGTCGGAACGCCAGCGGCGTCGGCGGCGGGACCACCTCGTCGATCTCGACCTGGTCACCCGCCGTAGCCTCGCCCTCGGCCACGATCAGGATCTGGCCTCCAGCGGCGTCATAGAGGCCGCGTACGGACTGACGTGAAGCGAGCCGTGCTGAACGTGCCATCGGTCCCTCCCTCGGACGGTTGCTCGCGACCCAACGTAACTCGCACCACCGGCCGCGGGACTCTGAATTGCGCTGCCCCGATGCATCAATCAGGCTTGATGGGAATGCGACGAGCGGAGTAAAGTCGTAGCCGTGCAAGCGACTGCCGTGCCGGAGCGCATCGCTGGTGATCCGCCGGACTTCGTTCGACTTCTGGCGCACCCTGTGCGGTGGCGGCTGTTGCGCGAGCTGGTGGGGAGCGACCGCGCCGTGCGGGAGCTGACAGAGCTGGTGGGCGAGCGGCAGAGCTTGGTGTCGTACCACCTCGGTCAGCTGCGCTCGGGTGGTCTCGTGCACACCCGTCGGAGCTCGGCCGATCGGCGCGACAGCTACTACACGGTCGATCTCGCCGGATGCCGGGAGCAGCTCCGAGCCGCAGGCGGTGCACTACATCCCGGGCTCCGCCTGGCAGAAGCGCCTCCCCCGATCCTCCGCCGCGGCCATCATGGGCGTCGGGTTCCGCGGGTCCTGTTCGTGTGTACCGGCAACAGTGCTCGGTCGCAGATGGCTGAGGCGATGCTCGAGTCGATGTCGCAGGGCGCGGTCGCAGCCGTGTCGGCCGGGAGCCATCCGAAGCCACTGCACCCCAACGCGGTGCGCGTGATGGGCAAGCGCGGGATCGACATCAGCATGAACCGTACGAAACATCTGGACGAGTTCATCGGGCAGCGTTTCGACCTCGTGGTGACCCTGTGCGACCGGGTCCGGGAGGTGTGCCCGGAGTTTCCGTCGCATCCCGAGCTCGTGCACTGGAGCATGCCGGATCCCGCGGTCGAGGGGTCGAGCGATCGCGCGTCGCTGCCCGCTTTTGAGCGCACCGCAAGCGAACTGCAGACGCGGATCGAATTCCTGCTTCCCATCTTGGAGGAAGCGCCGATGAGGAGGTCAACACATGCCGAACGATGAGATGGTCAGTGTCCGCTACATGGTCGACGACGTCGACGAGTCCATCGCGTTCTACACCACGAAGCTCGGCTTCGAGGTGCTGACCCAAGCGTCGCCCGCGTTCGCTGACGTCAAGCGCGGCAACCTCCGACTGCTGCTCGCCGGGCCAGCAAGCTCCGCCGGTCGGCCGATGCCCGACGGCGCCAAACCTGTGCCGGGCGGCTGGAACCGCATCCACTTCATCGTCGACGACATCGACAGCGAGGTCGCCCGACTGCGCGAGGCGGGCGCCACGTTCCGCAACGACATCGTCGAAGGGCCCGGAGGCAAGCAGATCCTCCTCCAAGATCCCTCCGGCAACGTCGTCGAGCTGTTCCAGCCCGCCGCCCGCTGAGCCTGCGGGCGAACCCGGCGACGAGGTGCTCGGGTGACGATTCACGACGCGGATGCCCCGTCGCGCCTGGCCCGGCGGCTCGGAACCTCCGACGCCGTCGTGATCGGGCTCGGGTCGATGATCGGCGCCGGCGTGTTCGGTGCGATCGGCCCGGCGGCGAGCGCAGCCGGGAGCGGCCTGCTCATCGGGCTCGCCATCGCGGCAGCCGTCGCCTACTGCAACGCGACGTCATCGGCCCAGCTCGCCGCGGTCCATCCGCAGTCCGGCGGCACCTACGTGTACGGGAGGGAACGGCTCGGCTCGTTCTGGGGGTATCTCGCCGGCTGGGGGTTCGTGTTTGGCAAGACGGCCAGTTGTGCCGCCATGGCCCTCACCGTCGGCGCGTACGCCTGGCCAGCATGGCGCCGACCGATCGCCGTCGGCGCCGTCGTGGCGCTCACCGCGATCAACTACCGAGGCATCGCCAAGACAGCCCGAGTCAGCCGCGCGATCGTCGCCGTCGTCCTCGCCGCCCTCGTCGCCGTGGTCGTCGGCGCCTTGGCCGGTGGTCAGGCCACGACCACCAACCTTGGATCGCTCACGGTAGCTGGCTGGCAAGGCATCCTCGAGTCCGCCGGTCTGTTGTTCTTCGCCTTCGCCGGCTACGCCCGCATCGCCACGCTCGGCGAGGAGGTCGTTGACCCGGCGCGCACCATCCCTCGGGCCATCCCGATCGCCCTCGGCATCACACTCGTCGTGTACGCGACGGTGGCCGTGTCCGCCCTCTTGGCAGTCGGCCCGGGGGTGCTCGCCGATTCGACGGCGCCTCTCGCGGCCGCGGTGCGGGCGGGGTCGCTGGAGTGGCTCGCACCGGCCGTGCGCATCGGCGGGACCCTCGCCGCCCTGGGCGTGCTGCTGTCGCTCATCGCCGGCGTGAGCCGAACCGCGTTCGCCATGGCCGCCAACGGTGACCTGCCTCGAGTGCTCGACGCGGTCCATCCCACCCACCAGGTGCCGTATCGGGCCGAGCTCGCCGCCGGCGCCGCAGTGACTGCCCTCGTCCTCGTCGTCGACCTGCGTGGCGCGATCGGGTTCAGCTCGTTCGCCGTCCTCACCTATTACGCCATCACCAACGTCGCGGCATGGACACTCCCCTTCGACCAGCGGCGCTGGCCTCGCCCGCTGGCGGCCCTCGGCATCGCCGGCTGCGCGCTGTTGGCCTTCACGCTGCCGACGGCCAGCGTCGTCTCCGGTGCCGCCGTCCTTGCCGTCGGTGCGGTCATCTGGCTGGTGCGCGCCGGACCACCCCGTCTCGGGCCCGAGGGTGACAGCTCGCGGCGACGACTGTCGAGCTGGCGTTCATGACCGGCCCGGCCCGCACGCTGTGCTGACGGCGTTGACGAACCGGTCGAGCGAGCGGTGTCCGGCGCGGAAATACAGCCGGTTCGGGCGGACAGCGCGGCGAGGTGACATCTCGATCAGCGTGAAGCGCTCCGCGTACGGCGTGAGGACCAGCTCGACGGGCACCCATCGCGAGACGATGGTCTGGCGCAGCGCACCACTGAGCGACCACGAGTCACCGGTGCGGTGGGGCTGCTCGAGGCGCATGTGGTCGTCGCCGTGCTCGGCGCGCTGCCACCACGCATCCAGCGCCAGCGAGAGCCCGCCGCCGGGTAGCCGGACCAGCAGGCGGAACGACGAGCCCATGTCCCCGATCGAGCGGGGCGCCGTCCCGACCGACGGGGCGGTGTGGGCGGCGGGTCGCCGACCAGCTAGGGCATGATCCTGCTCGGCGATCTCGGGGTCCTTGCCGGTGCGCCGTCGTGCATCCGTGAGGTCCTCGACGTCGATCTCGGTGAGCACAAACCGCGGCTTGCTCGCCATCTCCACCGGCCTCCTCCCCGGTCCTTGGGGCGACGCTAGTGGGGTCGGTGATCGTCACCCGCGGCGCCTGCGTTAGCGACGTGGCCGGATGGGTACCGTTCAATGCGTATGGCGAGGCCGATCTGGAGCGGGACGATCAGCTTTGGGTAGATCGGCAATTCTCCGTACCAAGCCGGCCTGGCCGTGGCCAGCGTCTGCCGAGGCTCCGGACGGCCTCTACGGGTGCTGGCTACCGGCGCTTCCGATGGTCGCGTTCCCGGGCCACGTGGAGTTCGACATCGCGGCCTGTCGCGGATCATCCTTCTTTCCGCGGAGTGTCGTGGTCGATGAGAGCCCACCGCTCAAGCCCCTCGTGGCTCAACACGATCTGAGTCGTCGGACGTCCCCATCGCGGCGCCATCGGTGTGCGTCCATCGTCGTCGACAACGTCACCAAGGCGGCCAGCCGCCGAAACTTCCGGGCGAACTAAGGCTCAGGACGGTAGGCGCCGTCGACGGAACGTCTCCGGTCGCGCGTTAGGTAACCGTCGAGGTATCCGTCTCATACCCGACTGACCTGTCGGTGTCGTGAGTGTCAACGGTTTGCCGTGTTCGTCCTCTTGCCGAGCAGGCGCGCCGGACCGGAGGCGGGGTCAATGGCGGGCCGGAGGCCGTCCCGGAGGGACCGGAGCGAAGCGGAGGCCATTGACGCCGGTGAGGACCGGTGCATGCTGGTGGCAGAGAACGAACGGGGGCGGGGGTCATCTCATGGCTGTGGTCTCCGTTGATGGGGTGCTGGTTCCCCGGGTGCGTGGACGCCCAGACTTACCTCGGTGCTCGCAGCGCCTCGGCTGCGGCGACGTGATGGTGGATGGGGTGTTCCTCGCGATTGGGTGCGGCCGCTCGGTCTTTGGAGGCTGTCCACCCTCGAGGTGGGTGGCATGCGTTCGGGTTGCTGGAGCGGGCCGCAGATCATCGGGTGGGCGACAGCTGCACCTACCAGGGACAGGTCGGTGTGGGTGCCGTCAGGCGGCGGCGTGGTGGTGGTCCAGGCGTCGTCGCCGAGGGCGCGCAGGGTGTGGTGGCAGCGCCGGGCGAGTTTGCGGACGATCGTCAACGCGGCGCGCTGGGCGCCGAGGCGGGCCCGCAGGGTGGTCCAGTAGTCGTGGTCCGGGGAGGCCTGTTTGGCGGCTGCCATCGCTGCCTCGTACAGCGCCCAGCGCAGCACGGAGGGGCCTTGACGGGCGAGGTGGCCCTTGGCCCGCTGGGTGTCGGAGGCCCACACGGTGATGTCCAGCCCGGCGTGACGCACGGCGTCGGAGGACGAGGCGAAGCGGCGGGTGTCGCCCATCTCGGCCCAGATCGCCACCGAAGTCAACGCGCCAACGCCGTAGTGGACCTGCAGCGCCCGGCATCCTGGCTGGCGGCGTGACAGCCGGGCGATCTGCAACTTCAACGGAGCGATCGCCGCGTTGGCGGCGTCGATCTGGTCCAGCGCCACCTCGGCGGCTAACGGGTGGCCGCAGTGAGCTCGGCGGCAGCCACCGCGCAGCGCCCCTCGTCGCTGGTCAACGAGGCGGAGACGACGGGGGCACCGAGATGGAACAGCGTGGCATGCAACGCTGCGTCCACGCCACCCGCTGATCGGCGAGATCCTTGTACAGCCGCACCGTCGCCCGGGCCTCCAATCACGTGCGCCGGCGGAATCCGAGGATGTCCCGCTTCGTGTTGAAGTTCGGTGGTGATCCCGAACTTGCTCAGGCCACTTCAGAGTAGTCGGTGGGTGTGACAGCTTCCGGGTTGGTGGCCCGGGCGACGGCGGCGACGAAGGCGGGCATGTCGGCGCAGCCCTTGATGCGACGGAACGAGCGCTCGGCTTCGAGCATGCCGGCAACGATCCACCGCTTCTTCATCGTGCCGTCCCGCCAGTGCTTGACCCGGCCGGTGGTGGTGCGGGCGATGGAGAACATCGACTCGATGCAGTTGGTGTTGGTCAGTGACCGTCGGAGCCGGCCGCTGACGCCGAGGCGGGCGACGGTGAACATCTCCTCGAGGCCCTCGCGCAGCGAGGCGGCGGCGTCGGGGTGGCGGCCCTCGAGCTGGCGGGCGAGTGCCTGGCAGGCGCGCAGGCCCTTGTCTGGGTCGGGGTCGGCGAACGCTCGGGCGAGACGCTGGTCGATCGCGTCGCGCTCGCCGACGGGCAGGTAGCCGGTCACGTTGCGTCTCTTGTGCAGCGTGCAACGTTGCACCAGGGCGCGTTCGCCGAACACCTTGGTGACCGCCTTGCGCAGCGCCTTGGAGCCGTCCAGCACGGCGACGATGCCGTGGCTGTAGCGCAGCCCGCGGGCGACCAGATCAGCCAACAGGTCCTTGACGACGACCGCGTTCTCGGTGTCGCCGAGCTTCAGCCCGACCGGCACCTTGGTCCCGTCGGCGCAGATGACCAGGGCGACGACGATCATCTGGTCGGCGACACAGAGCCCGTCGATCATCAGCACCGCGGTCTCCAGCTCGGACAGGTCGCGGGCCAGCAGCTCGCCCATCGCCGTCTCAGTGGCGGCCTTGAACCGTCGCGACACCGCCGACTTCGACGTCGCCGTGCCCTCCACGCCGACGGGCTCGGTGACGTCGACGTGGCGGCGAGTCGCTACCCCGGCGAGCATCCGCTCCACCACCACCTGACGCAACACGTCGTCGGAGGCGAAGCACTCCCACGTCCCCAGCTCCACTTCGCCGCCGTCGACGTAGCGGCCCCGCGGCCGCTGCACACTGACCTTCTGCGAGCCGAGCACGACCTGACCGGTGGTCGTGCCGTGCCAGTTGCCGACCCGCTCCGCGCCGAGCTTGGCGTGCTTCGGGCCGACGATCGCGGTCAACTCCTCGGTGAGCATCTGCTGCATCACCACCAGTCCTGCCGACGTCGCGAACGCCAGCAGGCCCTCGCGCAACGCGCCGGCAACGTCGGCCATCGCCACCGTCGCCTGCACGGGCAGACCCTCCAGCGCGATGGCAGCCTCCGGTGTCGTGATCTTCACGACGGGTACCTTCTTGGACACGGTGATCCCTCTCCTTTCGGATGTCTTGGATGGACCCCCGAACCCTGCCATCACGGCACGGCCCGGGGAGGGATCACCACCTCACTTCAACAGGCTCCGGGACAACCTCGAGTTCCCACCCGTGATACTGCAGCGAGTACCCGAGCCCAAGACCACCAAGACCCGCATTCACATCGACCTGCGGGTACCCGATATCGAGGCCGAGGCACAACGGCTTGAAGCCTTGGGCGCCCGTCGCATCGACATCGGACAAGGCGGCAACCCCGGCTGGGTCACAATGGCTGACCCAGAATGGAAGTTACCCAAAGGGGGGATGTGAAGTTCGTCCGGGTCGGCCGTGCTGGGAGCGATCCGGCATGCTGGCCATCGTGTCGGGGTGGCAGCTGGTCGTCAGCTTCGCGGCCGGCGCCACGGCGGCGACGATCCCTGCCTGGCTCGGCTTGCGCGGTCAGAAGGCTCAGCGCGAGCACGAGCAGGAGATGGCGAACAAGTCGCGCCGAGCAGAGGATCTACGCGACGTGTACCCGGCGATCCTCCGCTTCCTCGTGGCCGAGATGGAGCGGATGCGGCGCACGAGGCCGACGATCGGCAACGAGGGTGAGCCGGTGCCGAACCTGGATGACGACAGCCTGTTCGATCTGGAGGCCCGCGTCTACGCGTACGCGTCCGAGCCGGTGAAGCTGGCAGTCGACGAGCTTCTCGGGGTGCGGCGGCGCTTCGGGTGGAAGGCGCAGGAACTGACGGACGTGCAGCGGCGCGAGTCCCTTGGCCGCTCGTCGGAAAGCGACAATCCTGGGAGGCTCTACGCCGAACTCGACTCGTTGCGGCGTGAGGCGAACGAGCGGCTGGACGCGCTGCGCGTGCTGGTGCGCGACGAGCTGTCGATGTGACCGACGTCCAGCGGCCCTCCGACACTCGGCCAGCCGATGGTCCTCGACTCGGCTGAGCAGGTGCCAGCGTCCTCGTGACGCGTCGTGAACGGCGCTCAGGTGGGAGGTAGGGGAACTCGGCCGGGTCCTCCCAGCTCGTGGGAATAAGCGGCGCGCCCCTCGTGGCCATGGACAAGCCCGTGATGTGGATGGTTGGAGGGGAGATCCGTACACACCTCAGCCGGGGTGCCTAACGGGCTGAGCGTGTTCGGCGAGCAGCTGCTCGACCAGCTCGACGAGCACGAGGACGTGGGCGAGGTCGTCGGCGTAGCCGTCGCCGTCGGAGTGATCGACGTCGATCACTCCGCGACCGTAGCCACGCGAGCGTCCGGTCAACAGGCTTGACGTTCTTGACGCTCGGTCATACCCTGACGTGATGGACTTCGACGTCGAGCCGCTCGCGGACGCGATCCGCGACCGCCTCCTCACCGTCGAGAAGGACGAGCCCGGCCTACTCGCCGAGCGCTACGCCCAGCTCGACGGCGAGCAGCGCGATCCTGCCGCCGCGCTGGCCCGTGATGCTGTGGATGCCATCGTGGCCCCGGCGCTGTGGGCGCGAGCGATCGGCCCCACCTACGACACCACCCAGCTGGCGGACAAGCTGGGGATCAGTCGCCAGGCGCTGGCGCAGCGAGTGACCCACCATTCGGTGCTGGCGCTTCGCGGGAGCCGATCGAGGATCTACCCGGCATGGCAGGTCGACTGGCATTACGGATTCCGCCCGATCGTGGCGACCATCTTGCGACGTTGGTACCAGGCCGAGCCGGAGGTGGAGCCGGAGACCATCGCGGTGTGGGCCACCACGCCAGTACCCAGCGAGCACGGCCCGGTGCGGCCGGGCGAGCTGATCGAGTCCGGCAAGGACGACGAGCTGGTGTTGGCCATGCTCGACGACGCGATCGCCAGGCGGACTCGGTGATGCCGCTGCCGCTGCCGCCGGACGTCTCGTCGTTGTACGACTTCCCGAGGCGGACCGTCGAGGCGCGCACCGATCTGTGGCGCATCCACCGTGCGCAGCGCGCTCCGGCGTTCTACGGCTCGGGCTCTGACGGCAGGTTCAACCCGCCTGCCGGGGTGACCAGCTTCGGTACCTGCTACACGGCGGCGGACTTCGCCGGCGCCTTCGTCGAGGTGTTCGGGCGGTCCCCGCTGATCTCGACCACCGACCTGTACGAGCGGGCCTTCAGCGTGCTGCGCTTCCCCGACGACGCCGTGTTCGCGGATGTCACCTCCCGGACCGTGCTCGGTCGCTTCGGGTTGACGAGCGAGATCTCTGCCGGCGGTCCCGGCGTGTACCCGGTGACCCAGGCGTGGGCCGCCGCGCTGCACGCCGCCGGCTTCGACGGCGTTGCCTACCACGTCCGCCACGACCCCGCCGGCGAGCTGTTCGGCTACGCCGCGTTCGGCGAGCCTGGCGAGCAGGACAAGCCGCTGCACGTCGTCGGCACCGAGGCGATCGACCCGCACGACGAGGAGTTGGCCACGATGGCGGCGTGGTTCGGCTACCGCATCGTGCCGCCGCTGCGCTGATCGCTGATCGACGTCGCTCAGCCTGCGTCAACCTCGTCGACCGAGATGCCGAACCGCTGACCGAACCACTGGCTGAGCCACTGCCGGTGACAGCTCTGGGTGCAGATGTCCTCGAAGCAGAGGGCGACCAGCGCGCGGCCAGAATGCTGGCGGGCGATGCTGGCGAGGGTGGCGACGACGCTGGCGGCCCGCTGGTCGAGGCGTCGGATGTACCGACGTTCGGCCTCGGCGTTCGAGATCGACGGGCTGAGCAAGCCGAACGGGGCGAGCAAGGGCACGTCGATCGGCGCCTCGGCGTGCTTCCAGAACTTCGGCCGCCCGACGGTGATGCCGAGCGGGACGCCGTGCTCGGGTCGCCAAGTCTGGTAACGCCCGGTCCGCAGCGGGGCGGCGGCGAGGACCGCGAGGTCGGCGGGGTCGGGCTCGTTCACCGGTCGTCGGCGAGGCTGGCGGCAGCGGATTCGAGGACGTGGATCTGGGCGATCTTGGCTTCGCGCACGGCGCACAGCCGGTCCACGTCGAGCGCCGTCGATTGCAGCTCGCCGAGCCCGTTGAGCGGGCGCCCCTCGTCGAGGGCGGCGAAGGTTCGGTTGACGCGGGCGGCGACGGTCTCGGCGGCGTGGCGGAGCTGGTGCTCGATGTGGGTGAGGTCGTGCTCGGCGTCGGCGAGTAGCGCCTCGACGGCGTTGACTTCGGCGGCGTCGGGGGTAGTCGTCTGATCCTGGTTGGTGAGTAGTCTCATAGGTCTTAGTGTCGTGAACTGACGCTCGAGACAGCCCTGTGACCAGGGCGTTTGCATCACTGATCGACGTCGATCAATGCGCCGGGCCAGGCGTCCTACGCTGGCAGCTCGATGCGAGCGCCACGGGCGAGCTGCACGGTCGAGGACATCGACCCGTCAGTGATGATGTCGCGGTCGGAGTCACGTCGACTCGACAGCGACATCGCCCGAGCCCACGCCGCCGGCCTCAGCCTGCAGGGCCTGCGCCACCTGCAGGGCCTGGTCGCTGAGCGGGGAAGGAACTCATGGCGGTCGGCGACGCGCTCGTGAAGGTCTACGGCCCGCCCCCTGCGCCCGGCGTCATCGACGGGTCACGGGCCAAGCTGGCGGCGCTCGCCGGCGAGCTGGGCGTCAGCCTGAAATGGCTGGTGGCGGCGAGGATCTGCGCGGCGTCGTGGCCGGCTCGGGAGCGGCGACCGAGCGTCGGCTGGCCCGTCCACCGCTGGCTGGCGGCGAGGGCCGACCGCTACGACGTGCTCGCCGACTTCACGGCGCACTGCTCGCGGCTGCGGGTCGCGCCGTCGCTGGGCCGGCTGCGCGGCTGGCTCGACGACCCCACGATCGACGAGGCGGCCGAGCCCTGGCGTGCCACTGCCTCGAGAGTCCTCATAGGACCGCACCTGTCTGCCGATCGGCACAGATCCGCGTGGGCAAGCCCGAGCCGAACCGCGGTGACCGAGGTTCGGTGTCGGACTGCCGGCGAACTCAGACACGCTCGCCCGGGATATTCGGCGATTGTTATCGGGCTGTTCGAACTGAGCTCGAGTCGCTGCGCCAACGTTGCCGTACGGCTCGTGTCCCTGGCTGCCCGATGTCCGGCCAGCGGGCGACGTCGACCTGCTCGAGTTCGAACTCGAACAGCGGATGGTTGGACACTGACTCGATCATTCCGCCGACGCGGCTGCGCGCTACCACGTCGCGGACCATCACCCTGGTCGCGGCGTCGGCGACTTCGCCGGCGACCGCGCGGACACAGAACTCGTCATCTGCGGGACCGGGGAGGGCGTGGATCACACAACGAGGGTCGCGACGCAGGTCCCACCCCTTCGGAGATGTCGGCGGGATCGCGGCGAGCAGACGACCACCAGCGAGTATCGGGCAGAACGGATGCACACGCGGGCCGCCATCACGACGGACCGAGGCAAGGAACGCGATCGAGAACCACGACGCCTCCGCCGGGAGCAGCTCGCCTCGGTCCAGCGCCACGATCCGGCCACAGCCGAGCGGCGACGTCGGCCATCTCGCGCGCCGCAGCATCGAACTCCGACCACGACGCCACCATCGCAGTCTGCTCGATTCGTGATCGATCGCAGCCTGTCGAGAACCGGCGATCGAGGACGCGGCGCTTCGGGTTATCCGGGCACGTTACCCGGACACTCCAAGTTCAGGCCTCAGGTGCGGCGCGTCGCGTTCACATGAGCGCGTCATCACCGGAACTCCGCCGGCTGTCCAGGTCGAGGGGAACGTGTCTGATGTCAGCCGCCCACCCTTCGAGGGCGGCTGACGGTGCGGTGATGGACGGCCGCAGCACCTCGTTCAGCATCACCTCGACCGCCTCAGTCGCCCGCTCGGATGTAAACGCGGCCTCGAGATGGGAAACATTCGTTGGGTACTGCGGGTGCGGCTGCGCAGGCGCGGTTTGCTCGTCGTGATGGACGATCCCGTCGCGATCGTCGATCAGGTGGAGCACTCGCTGTTCCCAGCCCGCCTGAAGCGGCGCGACCGTGAAGTGTTTCGGGCGGATCTTGCTCTCGCCGCTGAGCTGGACCAAGGGCTGCCAAACGCGGAACAGGTTGTGGAGAGCGTGGCGGGCTGCCACGACTGCCTGCATCGCTTCATGAGCCTCCTGGACCAAGTAGGCAGCGAAGTCGGTCTGCTGCAATCCCGTCCTTCGGAGCCACCACGCCCGGTGCTCCTGACGGACAGCGATCATCGCCCACGTGTACCAGAGGTGAGGGCGCATTGCGATGCTCACGGCCGGCATCTCAACTCTCAGCTGGATGGCCGCCGGTCGAGCGATTCCGTCCGGACCCATCGCCCCAAGTTACGGCCTCCAGCGCTGCAGCAAGAGTGTCCGAACCGCGTTCGTCGCAGACGTGGCGAGACGTGCGCCGACGGAACCGCGGCTCGCAACGTACGACGACCGGATACCGGCGGTCGAGGACGCGGCGGCGGGACATTATCGGGCGCGGATATCGGACTGGTCGCCGCCGCGGCCCCGGAACCGGCATTCGGGCGCGATCCGTCAGCGTTGCACGTTGAAACTGGAAGTGGGCCGGGTTTGCGACGACGCCCGCTGGGACCGGACGGGCACGTCTCTTAGCCAGCCTTGGCTAGCTAGCTCAGTCAGCCAACGCCCTTGGTCCACTCTTGAACCTTCAGGAACGTCGGCACCGCTTCGCTGATGTCAACAAGCGGAGCGATGTCGAAGTCAAGGTTCGGTCCCCACGGCGCCGTTGCCTCCAGGATCGCGGCCGCGCTCGCCGCTTCGGCGATGAACACACCGCCCTTGCCGTCGGCTCGCGCCCAGTGGTGCAGAAATTCGAACCCCTCGGGGGGCGTCCAGTTCATGAACAGTTGGAGATTCCTCTCGATTCTCTCCTCACTGTCCATTCGGGTCGTGTACGTACCGCCGATGAGCATGACATCTCCTCCCTCTCGCCGAACCTGGTCGGCGCGACGCGCACCGTAGCCCAACGCCACACTTGCCACAGCCAAGCCACGGGCACCACGGGCGCCAAGTGCGCGTTCGCGGCGCTACCGATCTGCCGTTCGGCACGGTTGCTGAGTGCCCGCGGCAACCGAACCGCCGTTGTCGTTGTTCGGTGTCGTACTACCGGCGGTAGATGACGCGGCGAGTTGGCATTATCCCCGTTGTTTGCGGATTCTGCCCAGCGTCCGCTCGTGTATCTCATGTTCCGGGTCCGGCGTTAGCAACGGCGACCCACGCGTTCGGGACTTTCGGCCCTACTCGGGTCGCGGCTGCTCGCCACATCGTGGTGATCAGGTAGAGAAATGTCAGCTTCTACCTGGGCTGGGGGGCGGTCATGAAACGTGTCGTGGTCGAGCGGTTCGGTGGGCCCGAGGTCTTGACGGCGATCGAGGACGAGGACCCTCCACCGAATCCGGGTGAGGTGCTCGTGAAGGTTCTGGCGGCCGGGGTGTCGTTCACCGATTCCCAGCTGCGCGCTGGGACGTACCTTCCTGGCGCCCCGAAGCCGCCGTTCACGCCCGGCTACGAGCTGGTCGGCGTCGTCGAGGAGCTTGGTCCGGGCTGTTCGCGGCCTACGGGTGGGCGATCGGATCGGCGCGTGCGGACGGTGTGGGGCGCCGATGCGGAGCGTGTCTGTGTGCCGGAGGCGGGCGTGGTCGAGGTGCCCGAGGACCTCGACCCGGCGGAGCTTCTGTGCCTGGTGTTCACCTACATGACCGCCTACCAGGTGCTTCACCGCACGGCGAGGGTGCAGTGTGGTGAGACGGTGCTCGTCCACGG
>CAWJCQ010000006.1:0-1632093 GCA_963841465.1 uncultured Acidimicrobiia bacterium
GCGTCGCGCTCCTGCCCGCCGTCCTCGCCAGCGGCGACCCGCCCCCGGCCGCGATCTGCGGCGTGCCGGCGGGGCCGATCGAGGTCGTGCTCGCCACCATCCGCCAGGTCGAGTCCGGCGGCGACTACCGCGCCCAGGCCCGAGGCTCGTCAGCGTCGGGCGCCTACGCGTTCCTCGACTCCAGCTGGGGTGGCTACGGCGGCTACACCCACGCCAAAGACGCCCCACCGGCCGTGCAGGACGCCAAGGCCGCCGATCTGGCTCGCAGCATCCTCGACCGCCACGGCGGCGACGTCACCGCCGTGCCGGTCTCGTGGTACATCGGCCACGTCCCCGACGCCGGATCATCCGAGTGGGACACCATCCCCGCCCCCGCCGCCGGCAACACGCTCACCCCACGCCAGTACCAAGCCAAGTGGATGGCCGCCTACCAGCAGCACCAAGACCCCGCCCCCACCGATGCGACCGACTCGGTTGCGCCGGAGGCCGCGTGTGTCGGAGGAGCCGTCGCCCGCATCGACGGCGAGTGGTCACTGCCCGGGCCACGAGCCCTCATCGACGCCAACCCGGGAGCCCTCGACGACCCCCATCATGACTACCCCGCCTGGGACTGGCTCGTCCCCGAAGGCACCGCCATCTACGCCGTGCGCGCCGGCACCGTCGCCACGATTCACAACTGGCCTCACAACTGGTGGACCACCGGCTGTGGCACCGGCGGCGGCCGCGACTGCGACACGTGCGGCGTGGGCGTGACCATCGTCGACCACAGCGGAACGAGATGGACCTACTGCCACGGGAGTGGACTCACCACCTCGCTCGGCGCCACCGTCGCCACCGGGCAACAGGTCCTGTGGTCGGGCGACACCGGCCGATCGGGCGCCCCCCACCTCCACCTCGAGATCCGCTTCGAGAGCGTCCGGCGGTGCCCGCAACCCCTGATCGCCAGCCTCTACACGAACGCCGTCGGCATCGAACCAGCCGCACTGCCGAGCGCGGGATGCAACTTCTGAAGCCTGCATCCCGAAACCGCCACTGCATGCCGGTACCCGATCGAGGACGCTCGGGCTGACCGCCCTCGGTGCGATGGCCTGGTGCTCGATCGACGTCGACCCAGGGCCTTCGCGATCGGCTCAGGCGAAGCCTCTCTGGTCGGGGAGCAAATCCGGTTGGACGGGTTCGCAAACGCTCCCGATCGGCCAGGCCGCGAGCTGGCCTTCCCCGCCCTGCGCTCACAACCTGATCCTTGACTCGCGCCTGAAAGCCAGGCGATCGAGGACGCGAGGCGTGGGTTGCTCGGCGCCATGTGCGGATACCCGGCGACGCCAGCGTTCGGTGCGTCGACGATGGCGCACGGCCGGTCGCGCGCGCCGTGGCCGTCGCTGAGAGCGTCACCTCGGACCCGGGGAGACGTAGAACCGAGCCGTCGTTGGGTCGCGCCGCCCGTTGACGAAGCCGGCGGAGACGCTTGCGATCGCGAGCGCAGGCGAACGGCGCTTCGACGCTGGCGAACGGGCGATCGCGCGCAGCAGCGGACCGCCGTTCCGGACGTGGCTTCTCGGACACGCGTCCGCGACGCGTGCCATCGGGCGCGCTACGACGCGCGGTCGACCGGCGCTGCTTGGACGCGCGCCGTGGCGGTCGGCGGTTCGATGTCCGACGGGCGGGCGGGTACGGACGCCCTCCGAATCGACGGCCTCGGCGTACCGTCGCAGCCGTGGCACGACCGCGTACTCCATCACGAGGGCCGACTGAACCTTCCGGCGAGCCCGAGCTGCTCATACCGCGCGCCGAGTTCGAGGAGGCCATCGCCGACCGACTGGCCCGCGGCGAGGAGCTGCGCGACCCGCGAGATTTATTCGGAGCCCGAGCTCAAGGCGGCCAGGCAGGCGTACTACAGCTGGGACGAGTTCAACGCCACGCTGCTTCGCCGCTCGTTCAGCACTTCCAAGGTTGCCGACACCTACAGCCACATCGGCCCGATGGTGTACGGCGGTCCCAACCCCTTCCCGCAGGAAGTCGCGGATTTCCGCGACGACGTTTCGTCCAAGCTGCGGCGCCTCACCTCGCTTAAGGAGCAGCTACCACTCTACGGCGACAGCCCCTCAGCGCCGGCGGCGCTTCCCGTCGAGACACAAACGCTCGGCACCGGCGTCTTCATCGTGCACGGCCACCACGAAGCGCTCAAGCAGCAGGCGGCGCGCACCGTCGAGCGGCTGACCGGTAATGCAGCGATCATCCTGCACGAGCAGCCCGACGGCGGTCGCACCATCATCGAGAAGTTCGAGTCGTACGCTGGTGAGGTCGGCTTCGCCGTCATCCTGCTGACGGCTGATGATCGCGGCGCGACGATGGCGACCGACGAGCTCCAGCCCCGTGCCCGTCAGAACGTCGTGTTCGAGCTGGGCTACTTCATCGGCCGGCTCGGGCGCTCGCGTGTGACCGTGCTATATGACGCCGGCGTCGAACTGCCCTCGGATATGAGCGGCGTGCTGTACACACCTGCCGACGACGCCGGCGCCTGGCAGCTCAAGCTGGCCCGCGAGATGAAGGCGGCGGGTATCCCGGTCGACATGAACAAGCTGGCCTGATAAGCGTCGCGCCGCCGATGGTGGAGCTATGCGTACCCACGGACGCCGCCAGGGGCGTCGAACGCCAGCGGGTAAATCGGGCGCTCGACGCAATGGTGGCGGCGGTTGAGGCGGCCTCCCCGAAGCTCGTCCAACTCGCCAATGTCGACGGTGCACGCCTGCAGACAGCGGCCGCGCTGCTGAAGCGGGCACTTGAACTGCTGGCGGCCGCTCGTGCGGCCGACCAGGCTGCGGCGGCGCGTCCGGCCGCGGAACTGACGGTACGCACTGGGTTCGAGGTGACTTGCCGCGGACGCTTCCTGGTGCCGAGCCCGCAGGCGTCCGACGAGTTCGTCCGGCTGGTGTCCAGCGATCAAGGACGAGGCGCTGGCGAAGCGCGTCCCGCAGCCGCCAGCACCGCTGCCCACCTTCCTCGCCACAGCCGTCGACCCGTATGCGAAGCGACCACGCGATCTGTGGGCGATCTGCGAAGCACTCGACAAGCTGGACGGCCGGACAATCAGCGACAAGTTCTCGGCGCGTGGCAGTTATGCGGTTCTGTATCAGTGGCTGTCAAACGCGGCGGCCCACGCTGGGCTGGGTGCGCTGCGCCGTCTCGTGCGCGAGGAGCAAGGTGTGCTGCACCTCGTCGAACAGCCGGAGCCAATGACGACGCACTGGCCGATCCCGGTGTTCCCTGGTCACGTCGGCGAGCTGGCGCGGGTGGTGCTGGATGCTTTCGGGCAACCGACCGAACCGGTGACCGAGACCGGCGTGGTACTGCCGCCCCCGCATCTTCCATTGACCTAATCCGTCCCACTTGCGGTGGCTCCGAATCGGCGTTCGGCGTGGATGTCGACGTCCGGCGACTCGACTGCGAGCTGCAGGCCGCCGCGGACCGGAGTCGACGACCCCGACTACCGAACGGCCGAGGCGGACGTTCGGGGTGCCGAACAGTCGCGAGTTCGTCCGCTTGTGACCCGGCTCGGTACCGCGCGTCCTCGAACGCTGGGCAGGTCGTTCACCGGCCCACCGGGAAGGGTTCTCCCACGATGCTCGTTGGGCGTTGGCTCGCTCATGCGGTTCGTCGGTGTTCTTGGAGTAGTTCGTCGAGGAGGGCCGTCGTTGCGTGAGTCGGGCTGTACGTGGCGGTGCCCTCGTCGAGCTCGGCGAGGAGGCTGACGAGTTCGTCGTAGGTGTGGCGGATGCCGGCGCGGTTGCCGCAGTGGGCTTCGATGCGCATGCGGGCCCGGTAGAGCGGCTCGTTCAGCCGCAGCGCCTTGAGGCCGATGCTGGCGGCGTCCTTGGCGGTGGCCACGTCGTCTAGGTCGAGGGCTAGGTCGACCAGCATGAGCGCGGCGCGCTCGATGAGCTGGCAGGCGTCGGCGTAGTGCTGTTGCTCGTGGGCCCAGTCGTAGCCAACGGCGTCGAACGGGACGCCGGTGACGAGCTCGATGGCGGAGCGCAGGTGGTCGACGGCCTGGGCGGACGACAGTTGCTGGGCCTGCTCGACGGCGCGGCGCAGGAGTTCGGCATCGGTGGTCACGCTTGGGGCGATGTGCACCAGGTTGGTGCCTTGGTCGCGTGGCGGTATGAAGCCGCCGAGTGCGGCGCGTGCTTTGGAGATGCGGTTCCAGAGCGTGCTCCGCTCGATGGCCCGACCGTTCCAGACGGCGTCGATGACTTGGCTCTCGGTGGCGGTGCCGCCGGAGCAGGCGAGGAATGTGATGAGGTTGAGGTCGATGCGACCGAGCGACGGATGCCCGTCCACGCTCGGCACGCCGAGGATTCGGACGATGACCTCAGGGTGCGGCTGATCACCCTCGGGCTCGTCGTCGTCGACGAGGTCGTCGGCGCCGTCCGGGACCGGCGAGATCGAGCTGGATGGCAAGTCGCGATGCCTCGGCGCTTGCGATGTGAGACAGGTTTCCGCCGGCGACCCGCTGTGCGGTTGCGGCACGGCCGCCTCGCGGAGCATCTCGGCGATCTCGGCGGCTTGCGCGGCACGAAGTTGGTGAGCGGTGATGTGAAGCCCGAGTGGTCGGAGGATGGCCTGGCCATCGGCGTCGACGTGGAGGGTGGCGCGTGCGGATGCCGCGGTGCCGACGATGACGAGAGCGACACCCCGGTGGGGCGGGGCGGCGTCGATCAGCCGGTCGATGTCGTCGACGGCGCCGGCTTGTGCGGCGACGACGGTGAGCTCCCGGCCAGCGGTGCCGCCGAGGCGGAGTTGGAAGGTGGTCGACAGCCGGTGCCGTTCGAGCAGGGTGTCGTGCTCGCCACGTATGGATTGCAGGAGTTCCAGCGCGCTTGTCTCGTCGCGGGCCTGGGCCCGGTCGAGGCGAGGGAGGCTGTCGAGGTCGATGCCGACGGCGTGGACGTAGCTGTTCGCGAGGTCTTCGCCGGCGGCAAGCTCGACGAGGATCGAGCGGGCGAGGTTCTCGGCTGCCGTGGGGTCGCCGGTGATGGCGAGGGAGCCGAGGCCTTCGAGGTCGACGAGCACGGACTTGCCCTCACGCTGGCCGATGGTGACAAGTCCCGGGAGCACAGCTGGCTCCGGCGAGCCGGGGATGGGGAGGTCGGGGTCGTAGAGGATGCGCCAGGCCCATCCGCCGTCGGCGGCTTCCCATGGGGCGGGTGCCGACGGCATCGGTGAGGTCCAGAGCAGCTCGATGCCGCGTGTCTCCGAGATCTCGACCGCGACCGGAGTCGCAGACGTGATGCGCCGTGGGTCGAGGCGGGTGGTGAGCGTGGCGAGTTCGTGGTTTGCCCAGCGGACAAGCGGGAGGTTCGAAGCGGCGGTCAGGGCTCGTTCGATCTGGCGGCCTCTGGCGTCGGTCTTGACGGCGTGGAGGTTGGTTGCGCCGGAGGCGGCGGCCCGGTTGCGGGCCCGGCGATACACGAGCACGAGACCAGAGGCGAGCACGGTGGCGCCGGCGAGCCCCGCGATCCATGGTGCCGGCGACTCGTCCTCGGCGTTCGGGACGAGGGTCTGTCGGGTTGCCGGCACGGCCGTCGCAGTGGCCGACGTGGCCGACGGCGACACCGGTGAGGTTGTGGCCGACGGAACCGCGGCGATCGGCTCCGGCGAGATCGGCGCGGCGGGCGCCGGGGGCGTCGTCGGCACGGGCGTCACGCCGGCGGGTTGAGGCGGTGCGGGGTCGGCTGTGGGGGGTGGCTCGGCGGGCAGCGGAGGCGCCGGCGGGGGCGGTGGTGGTGTGCCGACGGCGGGGAAGCGGAACCGCTCGCCGGCGTAGATGAGGTTCGGGTCCTCGATGGTGTCGGGGTTGGCGGCGATGACCTGGTCGAGGTAGGCGACGGTGGCCACCGGACGAGCTGGCTGCCCGGTGGCGGCGAGCAGCCGGTCTTCGGAGAGGTCCCACAGGGTGTCGCCGGTCCGGATAGTGATAACGGTCTCGGCCAGGTAACCGGGCGACGCGGCTGCGGGAGCCGGCGGCGACGGGTCGGGTCCTGCGGGCGCCGCGGTCTGGTTGTCAGCGGGGATCGCGGCGCCGTCGGGAAGGCGCAGCAGCTGGCCGGCTCGCAGATCGCGCGCCGATCTCATGGCGGGATTGAGCTCGAGGATCTCGGGGGCTCGTGCGCCGTCGCCGAGGGCTCGTTCGGCGATGTCCCACAGGTTGTCCCGTTCGCCGACCTGCCAGCACGCCGACGCGACGCGTGGGATCGGTCTGGTGGCGGAGGCCACCGCGGCTGGGGCGGCGGGCTTCTCGACGAAAGCCGCAGGAACGGCGGGGCGGGCCAGGGTCGGGGTGGGTGTGGTGGCGACGGTGAGGCCGACCGCGAACAGGACGGCCACGAGGCGGCCGACCCCACCGGCGACGGCCGCCGGGACGAGCGGTGCGGGTCTGGCGGGCTCGCCGTTCTGGGCGCGGGGCAAGTTGACGGCGAGCTCCCAGCCGAGCGCCCAGAGGAGTTGGGCCCAGGCGATCCACACGATGACGGCGAGGGTGTTGATGACGGCCTCGGCCGGGATGTCGCCCTGCTGGATGGCGATGCGCACCCGGTCCCAGTCGGGCAGCTGTCGGGGCAGCGGCCAGCCGGCGATCGCGATGAGGAGCACCGGAATGCCGACCGTGATCGCCGCCAGGAGAGCCAGGGCGGCAAGGGAGCGGAACCGTGCTGGGCGGCGGGGCGTGGTCAGCCTCCTTCGGTGCCAGTGACGCCACGGCGGGCGATGGCCGATGCCGTGCCGGTGACCTGGTCGGGGAACCCGGGCGACGGGAACGAGTAGGCGACGCGGCCGGTGACGGTCACGGTGACCGCGACCCCGTCCACCGTGACGGCTCCGCTGTAGCCGGAGGCGGCCAGGATGGCCTGGGCGCGGCGGGTGGCGCCGGCGGGGTCGAGGACGGCGCCGGCGCGAAGAGTGGCCGGGTCGCTCTGGGCGCCGGCTCGTGCGGCCGCGGCGGCCACGGCGTGCACCTCGCGGCGCACGTTCCACTGCTGGGATGCGGACACCAGCGCCCACGCTCCGATCATCAGGAAGATGACGAGAACGGTGGCCATCGGCATCACCGACCCGCGATCACCCCGGCATCGCACCGGCACGTGCGGCGTGGTCATGATCCGCCACCTCGGACGACGTCGACCTGTTCGACGCCACGGCCAGTGAGGTTTCGCGAGCCGGGGAAGCCGGCCACTATGACGTCGGCGAGCGAGACGGTGCAGGAGACGGTGACAGTGACGACGCCGCCGGCTGCGATGTCTCCGCCGACCGTGACGCCGAGGTGCTGGCAGGCCACGCCGCGGTCGGCGAGCACGTCACCGGCCACCTTGGACGCGGCGGCGGACGCCGTGCCGATGTCGTAACTGGCCGCGGCGGCGCGGGCTCCGGCGCGGGCGGCGGCGTCGACGTCGCCGCCGGAGCCGACGACCCGCAACGCGCCGACGATGAAGAAGCCGACCAGGAGCAGGGCGGTGACGGCCACTCCGGCTTCGACGGCGGCCGTCCCCCGGTCACCCTGGCACCGCCGGGTGGCGTTCACGGGCTGGCGCCTTGTGGTTCGAACCGTTCGACGTTGGCCGACCCGGTGGCGGTGACCGTGATCGTCCCGAAGAATGGCAGTAGCGAAACGACCTCGCCGGTGGCGGTGACGGTCACGGTGTCGCCGTCGGACGCTGCGGTCGCGTTGTAGGAGCCGAGCAGGGATCCGCCGGCTTGGCTGATCAGCTGCTCGGCCAGCGCCGCGCCTTGCGACGGGTCGGATCGTTCTCGGGCGGCGGCGGCGGCACCGTCGTGGGCGGCACCGGCGAGGACCTGGCGGGCGTAGTAGGCGAGCCCGTACTGGACGACGAGCAGCATGGTCAGCAGCACGACGGGCACGACGATGACGGTGGCAGTCACCTCGCCACGGTCACCGGACAGACGGCGGCTCAGGGTGACGGGACGTTGTTGGCGTTGGCGGCGATCTTCGAGGCGATCACCCCGCCTGCCGCGATGGCGGCGATGACCAGGATGACGATCAACGCTGTGGTGGCGGTGATCTCGCCCCGATCGTCGTGACGCGCGTCGTCGAGGCGTTGCCGCAGGGTGTCGGCGGCCTGCCACCAGGCGGTGAGCAGGCGGGTCTGAAGGTCCAGCATGGTCGGTGCTCCTTTCGGTGGGGCCGGTCGGCAGGGTGGGATCGGGGTGGGCCGGGACACCCCTTGCGATCGGGCCGCACGTCATGGCGTGGACAGCGCGGCGAGGGCCGGGTAGCCGATGAGCACGAGGAAGCCGGCGAACATCAACACGACCGGCAGGACCATGGTCTCGGAGCGGGCTTGGGCTTCGGTCTCGAGTTGGGCGAGGTCCTTGAGGCGGATGGCGGCGGCTTTGGCGGTGAGCGATTCGCGGACCTGGGCGCCTTCCCCGGCGAGGGTCATCGAGGCTTCGAGCTCTTCCAGCTCGCCGACACCCACCCGGTTGCCGAGGTGGCCGAGGGCTCGCCATGGCGGTTCGCGGCGGGCCTGGGCGGCCGTCAATGCGGCGCGCAGGTGCCGGAAGGCCGGGCCGCGGCCGACCTCGGCGGCGTCGAACATTGCCGTCTCCACCCCGGCGCCACCGGCCATCAGGATCGTGACCAGCTCCAAGTAGCCGGCCAAGGCGTGGCGGAAGTCGCGCCGGGCGCGCTGCGCGTCGGCGGCGAGGTCGACCCGGGCGTAACACCAGCCCGCCGCTGCACCCACGGGCACCGCCACTAGGGCTACGGCCGGCGATACCACGGTGAGGCTGCCGGTGGCAGCGAACACGACGAGGCTGAGGCCGGGGGCGGCGCCGAGCAGGGTCCAGGTCAACCGGTGCTGCACCCACTGGGCGAGGTCTCGTTCGCACACCGCCAGGTCGGCGTCACGGGCCGCGGACGGCTGGCCGGCGAGCCGCTCGACGGCGTGATCGCGCCGTGTCACCGGCGCGGTGCGAGTGCGTGGACGGTGGAGGTCGGCGACGACCTCCACCAGCGGGACGGTGATCCCGACCATCCCGCGAATGACGAGCAGCAGCCCTGCGCCCGCGAGCGCGGCGGCCAAGGTGACAGTGAGCAGGTTCACCGGCGCACCACCTCGTGGTGGTCGTCCTCGATGCCGGCGAGCAGCCGGGGGGTGGCGGCGGGCCGGCCGAGTAGGACCAGGCTCCACAAGGCACCGGCGAACAGGGCGCCGATGGCGACCAGCACGATCTGACCGGTCGCGGTGTCGTAGGGCTCCATGAACGTCGGGGAAAACGCCAGCAGCGTCACCGCCAAGCCGAAGGTGATAGCCACCAGCGCCCGCGACGACGCGTACGTGCGGGCCCGTCCCGTTTCCACCCGGATCCGCATCGCGGCCTGCTCCCGCGCGGCGGTGGCGATCTGCGAGAGCAGCTCGGCGAGGCGGTGCGCTTGGCGGTCGGCGGCGATCACCAGCGCGGCGACGATCAGATCGCCGACCGGATCGGCCACCTCGACCGCGAAGCGTCGCAGCGCCACCGTCAACGGCTCGCGTTCGGCCCGCACCGTGAGCGCCTGGACCTCGGCCCGAATCGGGACGGGCGCGACCCGGGCGGTGACCGCGATCGCCTCCCGCAGGCCGGCGTGCGCGGCGATCGTGTCGCGCAGCATCTCGGCCCACACCGCCAACGCCTCGCTGCGGGCGTTCAACCGGTCGCGGCGCCGCCGTGTGCCCATCAGCATCGGGGCCACTCCCGCAGCAGCGCCGGCCAGCACTCCGGCGGCGGGCCAGCCCGTCACCACCCACCCCGCCACGGCGGCGCCGGCCACGAGTGCAGCGCGCCACCACAGCTGCTCCCACGCCACGGCGGGCCGCGTCGAAGCGGGGCGGGTGGCGACTCCGGTGGCACCCGCGAGGGCCAGCCACACTCCGGTGGCGGCGAGGACGCCGACGATCGCTCCGACCAGTGGCGTCACCGGAACCCGCCCCCCAGCACCGTGTCGTCGAACCCGGCCCGAGCCAACGTCTGGCGATGGTGCTGTTCGAGCCGGTTCAGCGTCGCCACCTCACCGCTAGCCGGGTCGCGCGCGGCCAGGGTGTTGGTGGTGCAGCGCCGCCCGTCGAACCCGGCCACCTCCAACACCTCGGTGACGACCCGGCGCCCGTCGGGGAGCCGGTCGAGGTGCAGCACGAAGTCGACCGCCTGGTGCAGCTGGTGGTGCGCCACGTCAGGCGGGAGCCGGTCCTCGCCGGTCCCGAGGTAGAGGGCGAGCTTGTCGAGGGCACCGAGCGCGGTGGCTGAGTGGACCGTTGTCAGCGACGACTGGCCGTGCGTCATCGCCTTCAACATCGGGACCGCACCGTCGGAGTCGCGGACCTCGCCGAACACCAGCCAGTCCGGCCGGTACCGCAAGGCGTGCTTGACCTGCTGGCCCGGGGTGATCGCGCCCTCTCCCTCGTTGTTCGCCAGCCGGGCCTCCCACGACTCCACGTTGGGGTGCGTGAGTTTGTCGAAGAAGTCCAGTTCGGCGGTGTCCTCGATGATCACGACCCGCACCAGCGCACCCAGCTCCGCGAGGCAGGCCCGCACCAGGGTCGACTTGCCCGATCCGGTCGGCCCGGAGAACACCAGACGGATCTCGCTGGAGCGCATGCATGCCGCCAGCAGCTCCCTGGCCGCCGCGGGCAGGGTGCCCAAGCCGACGAGGTCGCCCAAGGTGACCTTGCCGAGGGTGTTGCGGCGCAGGGCGAACGACACGTATTGGGACACGTCACGCGTCGCCGCGAGGCGGAGACCGTCGCCGAGGCGCATCACCAGCAGTGGGACCTGACCGTTGAACTGTCGCTCGGTCCGCCCCGCGGTGCGGGCCAGATGTGCCAGCCACGATTCCATCTCCGCCTCGGTCGCCCAGAGCCGCTCGTCGAGTGGTTGGACCGACCCGTCGGACCGGTAGACGAACACCAGGTCGAACCGGGACGCCACCACCTCCTCTACCGACTCATCGGCCAGCAGCAACTCGACGGGTCCCAGGCCGACGGACAGGGCCAGCACCCGCTCGACCAGGTTCCGTTCGTCATCCGTTGTCAGCCGTGGCGTCCCGGCCGACAGGCGTTCGGTGTCGATGCGCTGCAACTCCTGACGCAGCACCTTGTCGGCCAGCGCCTCCTGGCCGCCCCGACCCAACCGGGCGCGGCCCGACTGCAACCGGGCCGTGGCGTCGGCAACCAGCGCGTTCTGGACCGACCGGGTCAGCTCGACGAGCAGCACCGGATCCTGCCGGTTCACGACGAGGCCTCGGCTGTTCTCCGGTGACCGTTCGCACCCGGGTTCGGCTCCGCAGGATCGGCGTGGGCGCGGCCGGCCAGCTCTGCCGCCACGTCCAACGCTGTCCGCCACAGCCAAGAGCGACGGGCCCGTCCCGGCACCAGCACTGCGCCGGCCACGGCCGGAAGATCGTCGGCTGCGTCGACGCGCCACACCACGGGGGTGCCGAAGAAGTCGCCCAACTCGCGGGTCGTGTACGGGACCTTGCCGACCACCAACACCCCGACATCCGGGCAGTGCGCCCGCAGCGCGGCGACACGGGCCGGTACCTGGACCAGATCCTCCTGGCCCGCCCGGGACACGACCAGCGTCACCCGGGAGCGCTGCACCAGCGGCACAGTCACCGATCCGCCGTGCACTCGCCCGGCGTCGACCATCCACAACCGGCCGTCCGCGGCGAGGCGGTCCGCCACCACCGCGGCTGTCCCGGCCCACACCGAACGGGCCTGCTCGGCCGACTCCGGGCCGGGCACCAGCCACAGCCCCCCACCGACCGGGCGGCCGTGCTCCTCGACCGGCACCGCAAGACCTTCGCTCCGGCGCAAGGCGGCGATCAGCGACACCACCCCGGGATCGACGCCCAGCCCGTAGCGGGCGCCGAGCACACCACCGTCGAGGTCCGCTTCGACTACCACCCGCTCCCCATCGACCGCAGCCGGCCACGCCGCGGCGACCAGCAGCGCCCACGACGTCACACCGGGCGAGCCACGCACCGACGCCCACGTCACGATCATCCCGACGCCCCCACCAGCGACAACCGCAACAGCCCGTCCGCGGCAGCCTGTGCGACCGCCGCCTGCGATCTCTCCGGGATGAGCAACGACACCCACCAGGCCGCCGACCCGCCGCCCGTCGGCGGCTGCTCCACCGACCACACCGTCCCTGTCGTCAACACCGTCGCCTCCGCGGTCGCACCGGCGCCTCCGTTGGACTTCACGACCCCGAGCACGTCCACCCGATCGCCCGCCGCCAAACCGGCAGTCGGGGCCGCCCCCGGCGACAGGGCCGCGCCGATCACCACCTGCGCTTCGGGGATGACGTGCGCGCGGTCGGCGAACAGGTCGGTGTTCAGGACGGTGCCCGCCGGGATCGGACCTCTGGCCGCCCGACCAAGGATGAGACTCTGTTCATCAGGCCGGATCGCTCGCACGTCACCTGACCGGCCCAGCTCCACCACCCGAACGTCGGTTGCGCCGATCACCTCGCCCGGCGAGACGTCGCGAGCAGCCACCAGCACCCGCATCGTGTCCGATGTCGCCGCGAACACCCACGCTCCGATCAGCGCCGCCAGCGCGACAAGAACGACGCCGGCCACCACCCACGACGGCCGGCGATGCTTCGGCGACGCCAGCGACGCCAGCGACACCGGCGACGGCGCCGCCCCGTTCGTCGAGGGCGCCGGCGAAGGCGAGGTGCTCTCCCGGACCAGCGTTCGTGCCATCAGCAACCTCCCTGCTCAGGGCGAGACCCGGTGCACGTCACCAGGCCCTTCACTTCGGCCACTGCCAGCAGCGCCGACGCCGACGTCGTGTACGGCTCGAGCGCGCCGCCCGCGCCGGTCGACGACGTCCATGAGATCGACCACGCGATCTCCATCGACGTCTGGAAGTGGTAGCCGTCGAACGGCGACGTCGACGACGCGTTCACGTACGTGTACGAGCAGGCTCCGGGCGCCTCTGCGACGTACGGCGCGACCGGGTCGTCGCCGGCGCATGACACCGCGCCCGGCCCGGCCGGATCGCCGGGATGGAACGTCAACGACTCCGGGCGGGCCGTCACCGTCGCCCAAACCGGACCGATCGACGCCGTTGCCGACACCGGCCGCCAAGAGTCGGCGCCAGCCCGGAAGTCCAGCGGTGTCCGCACGTACGCCCACCCGAACTGCGGGTCCAACAACTTGAACACCGGCACCGGCTTCGGCAACCGCTGCTTACGCAACTGCTCCAGCAGCCCCGGCAGCAGATCCTGCGGTGTCGTCTCGGCGATCTGGACGAACGTCATGCCGCTCGGGCACGTCCGCCGCCACAAGTGATAGGTGATCCCATTCGTCGTGTAGGGCCACGTGGCGTACCCCAAGTTGGGAACCCCGATCGAGCCATCGACCATCTCCCACGAGCAGTCGCTCTCGCCATCGCCGCCGCCGGAGCCTTCCGAGCGGTACCTGACGGCGGCGGTGATCACGTCGTCAGAGCGACCGCCGCTGCCTTGTTCGGAGCCGTCACCGGGCGCCGCGGCCACCGGGATTGCGTGAACGAGGACAGCGGCTGCAACAAGAAGGGAGGTCAGCCACCGGGACATACGTCTCTCGATTCGGTGGCACCCGCGGCCGGCGCGTCGTACGCACGCCACTTGCCGTCGGGTTCGAGTCGCATATCCCACGAAGCGCGACCGGACGTGAACGAGTCGTCGATGATCACGTCGGCGCCGCCTGGGCCCGCGCCGGGATGGACCAGATCACTTCCGTCGGCGATGCACACCAGCGCGGTCGCCTGGGTGCCACTCGTCGCCAGCGTGACGTCCTCGACCACGTAGCGGAACTGGTCACGGTTGCGGACCGTGTAGCCCGCCGCGTTCCACTCGTTGATCCGCGCCACGTTGCGCGCCAGCAGATCGCCGGCACGCGCCACCGACAGCGTCGACGGGTCACACGACGGCATTGCCACGAGGCAGGCCGAGTACGTCGTCTGCGCCAGGTCGATGGCGGCGCGAATGGCAGCCTCCGCCTGAGCAGCCGGATCGACGGTGGTCGACGTCGAGGACGACGAGGTAGTCGCTGCGGTCGTCGTCGTCCGTGCGACGCTCGTGGTCGATGTGGGAACCGACGTCGTCGGCGCGGTAGAGGACGTCGAAGTGGCGTCCGAGTCGGATCCGGAACTGCACGCAGCAGCGAAGCAGGCGAACGAGAGTGCGGCCACCGCGCATCGCACGCGGCGGCTTACCCCATTGCGCTCGCCTCGCATGACCCGGACCTCGGCATAGAACCTCCGAACGGTCCGCCCGCTGGACGGCAGGCTATGACGGCGAGATCGGCTGGGCGCGGATCCCAACGGCGCTGATCGCATCGAACCTCCCATCGACACGGCGGTCGCACATAACGCGACGAAGAGTGGATGGGAGGGACTGGACCAACCGCCGGGAGCCCCTCGAGCCCGAACCATGACGGCTTGTGCGTCAACGTACACCGCTCTCCAGCGACGGACAACGAGCCTCGCCAACATCGGTCGTCGACGTGCCGATCAGCGGGAGCACACGACCCGGTCGTGGCTCCGACGTGCGGTACATCCCATCGAGCGCCTCATCGAGGGCTGCATCGATCTTGGGCAGCAGGTGCCCGTAGGTGTCGAGCGTGACGGTGATGGTGCTGTGCCCCATCCGCTCCATGATCGCCCGGGGGTGGGCGCCTTGGGCGATAAGCATCGCGGCGTAGCTGTGGCGCAAGTCGTGAAAGCGAGTGCCAGTGGGAAGGCCTGCTCGGATCACCGCCGGCTTGAAGTGGCGCTTAAACCAGTTCGAGTATCGGAAGGGTCCACCCTGCGGGCTCTGCCACACGAAGTCGTCAGGAGCGGCGCCGGCGAGGTGCCGGGCGAGCTCGTCGATCAGCGAGGACGGGATCGGCACGGTGCGCCGCTCGTATGTCTTGGTTGCGACCAACTGCAACGCGCCGTACGCCTCGGAACCGGACTCGTTGACCTCGACCCGCCGGCGCATCAGATCGAGACGAGACGTTCGCAACGCAACGAGCTCTCCGGCGCGCAGCCCCGTGAACGCGGCGAAGCGCACCAGGAGCCCGTACTCCGGGTACCCATCGCGCCGGCGCTCGTCGCGCCGGTACCGCACCGGCGGGGCGGTCACCTCCTCGGCCAGCGTCATGATCTGGTCCGGGTCGAGGAAGATCATCTCCGAGCGGTTCGTGCGGGAGACCTCAACGTCGGTCACCGGGTTCACCTTGAGGGCTCCTGATCGGACGGCGAGACCGAGCACGAGGCGCAGCACGTCGCGAATGTTGCGGACCGTGCCGGCGCCGAGGTCCTCCCGCTGCAACCCGGCGACGAAGGCGAGCACGCACGGGTAGTCGATGGCTGCGATCGGTGTCGCTGCGAAGCGGGGCAGCAGGTGGCGGTGGACGATCGACTCGTAGCTCTCACGCGTCTTGGGTTTGCGGCTCGCCAGCGTCTCCATCCACATTGCCGCCCACACCTCGAACAGCTCCTGGCCGCGCCGCGGGTCGATCCAGTCACCCCGCAGCAAGTCAGTCTCGACAGACCGGGCGAATCGCTGGGCGTCGAGCTTGCGCTCGAAGCTGCGCTTGCGTTGCTGGCGGGCGTCGTCGCGGTAGCGGACATCCCAGCGGACCTCACCGGACTTCGTGACCCGCCTCTGGAGATCAGCCATCGCAGGTGGTCCGTCGCTCGACACGAGGCGGCCACGTCAGCGACCACGACCCCGCCCGACCGGCGCCCGGTGCGGCGCCACCCGGCTGGCCCCGATCCAGGCCTCGACCTCGAGCGGTTCGAAGCGCACCAGCCGCCCGAGCTTGACGAACGGCACGCGGCGCTCCTCGACGAGGCGGCGCACGAAACGAGCGGTCACTCCCAGGCGCGCGGCGAGGCCGTCGATGTCGAGCAACGGCTCGCCCGACGGACCGGTCAGGCGTTCGCTGGAAGCGACTCCCATGCCGTCCAACGGACAGCGAGTAGGGCGCCGGGGACAATGTTCGACCGCTCCCGCACGACGGCCGGGCGAAGTGCCCGATCGGCGTGGTACATCCTTGGTACATCGACACAGCAAGAGGCCCTTCCTGTTGAGCCAGGAAGGGCCTCTGAACTGGGCTTACGTTGGTGGCGGGGGTAGGATTTGAACCTACGACCTTCGGGTTATGAGCCCGACGAGCTACCGGACTGCTCCACCCCGCGTCGGAGAAGTCTCCACTCTACGGCTGGCCGTGGAGGCTGACAACCCCTGGCTGGTCGACCGGCGGGGCGACGTGGGCGAGGTCGACCCCGAACCGCCCGATCACCCGTCCGACGTCGGCGACCAACTCCTCGCCAGGCAGCGACGGTGCCTGCAGCAGCGTCGCCGTTACCTCGTCGAGCGCGGCGAGCGTCACCGGGTCGATGATTCGACCGCCGGCGTCTGACTTGGTGCGCGGGGCGGCGATGCCGAGCTCGGAAACGACGTAGGCACCCTGCCAGGTGAGTGTCTGGATCAGCATCTGGCGGGCGTGGTGGCCGCCTGACGTGCCGGCACTGACGACGGCGACGGGCTTGCGGTAGAGCTCGCCGCTGCCGACGATCCAGTCGAAGGCGTTCTTCACCGCTCCGGCGATGGCCCCTGCGTACTCCGGCGCGGCGACGGCGACGACGTCGGCGGCGGCGATGCGCCGACGCCAGTCGGAGACGACGTCGATCGGCTCGTCGACCCGGTCGGGGTCGAACGCCGGGAGCTGCGCCAGCCGGTCGAAGTCGTCCACGGCGAAACCCGCGGCCCGCGCCGTGGCGGCGATCACGTCGAGCGCGGCCCGGTTCGCCGAGCGGGAGCCGAGGCTGCCGCAGACGATCAGCAGACGGGCATCGGAGTGTGTGGTGCCGGGCATCCCCGGGTCAAACACTCCGATGACGGCAAACACTCCAACGGGCGACAGATGGCCGGCGGGCCAGGCGTCACAAGTCGGCGGTGGCAACCGCGAGGGCGGCCACCGCGACTGGGAGGTCGGGGTCGCCGGGTGCGGCGACGGCGACGGCGCGGTGGAGCACTTCGACATCGGACGGATGGACGGTGGCGAACTTGAGCAGCTGGCTCGTCGTGCCGCCGAGCAGCAGCGCCGTGCGCAGGGCGACGTCGAGGTGGTACCGGCGCTCGACGATCAGCGGTGCCTCGCTGCTCGGGAGCAGCTGGCCCTCGTAAGCGGAGACGGCACCGTCGAGGTCACCGCGGCGGAGGCGCTCCAGCATCTCCACCGCGTCGACATGCACCGGTACGGTGAAGCGGTACGGACGGGAGGCGATCGCCCCGCCCAGCGCAGCCCGGGTGTGGGAGATCTCGGCGCGCAGCGTGGCCATGCTGATCGGGCGGTCACCGAACAACAGCCCGTGCAGCTCGTCGAGCGTCGCCGTGCCGACCACCGCCAGCACGACGAGCAGCTCGATCTGGCGAGGCCCGACCGCCACCGCCCTCCCGTCGAGCAGCACTCGTCCGCGGCCGAGGGCGCGGATGGCGAGCCCGGGCGCGCTCATCGGCCCAGCGGCGGCCAGCTCGACCTCGATCAGCCGGGCCATCGCCCCCACGGTGCCGAGCGCCAGCGGGTTGGCCCGGTCCCATGTCGTGCTGAGGTCGATGACGCCGGCGACCACGCCCTCGACGTTGCGCACGGGCGCCGAGTAGCACACCCAGTCGCGCACCAGCGTGCACCAGTGCTCGGTGGCGAACACCACCGAGGGCCGGCCTGTCACCAGCGCCATGCCGATGCCGTTCGTACCGGCCACCGGCTCGTCCCACCGGCCGCCGCGGACCAGCCCGACGTCCTGCGCCGGCCGGCGCAGGTCGGCGGGCGTGTCGTCCCACAGCACCTGCCCGCTCGGATCGGTGACGATCGTGAGCATCCCGGCCTCCCGCCCGACACTCGCCAGTTGCGTCACGAGGTGCGGAGCGAGCCGGTGGATCGGCGACTCGGTCCATCGCTGGTCGACCGAGTCGTCGCCGACCGGGACGTGGGACCAATGGCCGCCGAACAGATCCCGGCAACGGCCCCACGATGCCCGGATGGCGTCGGCGACCAGGGTGCCGGCCATGGGCTCGCCGGCCCGCTCACGATCGATGGCCACGCGGCGCTGGAACAGACTCGGCTCCACCAGTCCTCCCTCGCCGCAACCTTATGGCAACGTCCGGCGGCGCACCATGGAGTTCGAGCCCCCCGAACGCGCCTGCGGGGCCGTAGGATGTCCGCCCGCAACGACCACGGCCTCGCAGACCGTGGTGCTCGCCGTTGGTGATGCTGGTCTGGAACCGGTTTCCATTGTTGGCCCGGACGCGTCGTCAGCCGGCCAGCGCCGCGGCGAGCTCATCGTACGTGTCGAACGCCGGGAGCCGGGGGAACTCGGCGCGCACCCGTTCGGGCGCCCGGAAGAGGAACCCGCCATCGGCGGCCAGCAGCATCGACACGTCGTTGTAGGAGTCGCCGCTCGCCAGCACCCGGTAGCCGAGGCCGCGGAAGGCCTCGACGGCGTGGCGCTTCTGGTCGGGCATCCGCAACCGATAGCCGACGATGCGATCGCCGTCGACGACGAGGTTGTGGCACAGGAGCGTCGGGCGCCCGAGCTGCTCCATCAGCGGACCGGCGAACTCTGCAAACGTGTCGGAGAGCAGGATCACCGGCGTGCGCGCCCGCAGCCCGTCGAGGAACTCGACCGCGCCGGGCAGCGGCGAGAGCTCGCCGATCACCTTGGTGATCGCCGCCAGCCCGAGCCCGTGGCGTTCGAGCAGGTCGAGCCGGCCACGCATCAACGCGTCGTAGTCGGGCTCGTCCCGCGTGGTCCGGCGCAGCTTCTCGATGCCCGTGCGCTCGGCGACGGCAATCCAGATCTCGGGCACGAGCACGCCCTCGACGTCGAGGACCACCAACGCCGGGCGCTGGTCCATCAAGCGGGCTGCGTCGCCTGCAGCTGCGCCGGCTGCCGGGCCGTGGCGGTGATCTCGGCAATGATGTCTGCCCATCGCTCACGCGGCAGGTCATGGCCCATGTCCGGGTACATGAGGAGCTTGGCGCCGGGGACCGCCTTCGCCGTGGCGATGCCGCCGGTCGGCCGCACCAGCGGATCGGCGAGGCCGTGGACCACGAGCGTCGGCGCGCGCACCCGACCGAGGTCCCACGTCCGGTCCTTGCTGGCGGCGATCGCCATCCCCTGGCGGGCGGCCCCGGCCGGCCGCCAACTGCGCACGAGCGACTCCTTGATCATCAGCTCGACGGCCTCTGGGTCGAAGTGCGACCCGGCGGTCAGCTTGAACCCGGCGACGCCCTTCTCGACGGCTTCCTCCGGCGTCTTGGCGATCAGCTTCGGCAGCTTGAGCCACAGCGAGCGCTTCATCTTGCCGTACTTGCGGTCGCCGGTGTTGGACATGATCGAGGTCAGGCTCGCCACCCGGCCGGGGTGGCGGATCGCCATCGCCTGAACGATCATCCCGCCCATCGATGCTCCGACGACGTGGGTCGGACCGACGCCGAGGTGGTCGAGCAGGGCGGCGGCGTCGTCGGCCATGTCGTCCACGGTGTAGGCCGCTTTGGCGAAGCGGGGGACGATCGTCGCCAGCACCATCCGCCGCGTCGTCGGCGCGGGGGCGTCGATCTCGCTCGAGAGGCCAATGTCACGGTTGTCGTGGCGGATGACCATGAAGCCTTGGGCGGCGAGCTGCTCGACGAACTCCAATGGCCAGGCGATGAGCTGGGCGCCGAAGCCCATCACGAGTAGCAGCGGCTCGCCCGAACCGTGGATGTCGTACTCGAGGGTGAGGCCGTTGCCGATCGTCGCTGCCGTCATGGACGGGCACGCAGGGTCATCGATAGCGTGGGGCAGCTCGTCGAGCAGGCCGTCGGGGATGAAGGTGACGTCGACGCAGTCGACGGTGGTGCAAAACGCCTCGGCCATGGCCCGCAGGCGGGTGGTGATGTCACCCCAGTGGTCGAGGATCCGCCCGCAGTGCAGGTCTTTGGTGTTGTGGGTGATCGCCTCGACACGAAGCACGTGTTCGCCTTTGGTGTAGGCCTTGAGCGTCAAACGTCCGAAGTGGACCTTGAACGTGGTCAGGTCATAGCGAGGTGTCCCGATCACGGCCTCGAGTCGAGGTGGGCCACCGGCACGGTCACGGTGGGGACGGGCCTTGGCGCCGAACAGGGTGCGCACCATGGGCACGTCGAGGCGTGACCGGGTGCGGTCGACGATGGCATCGAAGGTGCGCTGCATCCGTGCCCCGTTGGCGAACAGCAGGTTGCGACTGTACTCGACCTGGTAGACGGAGTAGCTGTAGCCGAACCCACTGTCGCGCTGCTCATCGAAGTTCAACCCGAAGCACACGCAGGCGCTGTAGATCCAGCGGTCGCACACCTGACCCAAGAGCCCTGCTGCCCCGGGCTGGGACACGGTGTCTGCGATCTCGGCGAGGCGGTCGGGCTGGGACAGCTCGGTGAAGCAGTTGCCCTCCTTGACGAAGTCGACCCCGGCCGCCGACGCTGCACACGCCACGTACTCGTGGCCGTTGAGGATGACCTGGGCGCCGAACGGCGGGTGGCCGGACATCTTGATCGTGACGTGACCCCACACCGGGTCACGGATGTGGAACGAGTAGTGGTTGACGTACTCGGACTTCTTCTCCAAGTTGACGAGCACACCGGAACGGGACCGGGTCACCTTCCACACCGCCGCCGGCGCCCGCGCCACCAGCACCAAGAACACGCCGACGCCGACGTCGTGGGTGGCCAGGTACTCCTCGGCGATGAGATGCTTGCGCTCACCGGCCTTGGTGTCGATGACCGGGACCCCGTTGGCTTTCGCCCACCCGCGGATCCGCCGGGCGTCGGTGACGAGGTAGCGGTGGGTGCCGGTGATGCGCTCGATGAGCCGGTGGAGACGCAAGCGGCGCAGGTGGTAGCTCATGCGGCCCTGGGTCATGAACTCGAGACGGAAGCCCGAGCAAGGGTGCGAGCAGGGCTCGCAGGTCGCGGTTGGCGAACCCGTTGGGCAGCAGCCGGCATATGACCAGCGCGGCGAGCAGCGCTTGGGTGGCGGGGGCGTCGAAACGCAGCGCGGGTACGCGTTGACTGTCGATGATGACGGGTTGGCACACC
The DNA here is from genome assembly GCA_963841465.1 of uncultured Acidimicrobiia bacterium. Classification (GTDB taxonomy): domain Bacteria; phylum Actinomycetota; class Acidimicrobiia; order Acidimicrobiales; family Ilumatobacteraceae; genus JALZMG01. The sequence goes on from CAWJCQ010000006.1 coordinate 21,155, forward strand.
TGGTGATAGGTGTCGGCTCCAGCGATCGGGTCGCAGCTGATTCGTTGCACCTCCAAGAGGCGCCGGTTGGCGGAGAAGCCGATCTCCCGCAGGGCGGGCAGGTTAGGCAGGCGACGGCCGATCCCGAAGTCGTGGGTGTCGTTGATGGTGCACTCGGTGCGCAGCGCGTGGCTCCTTCTTTGAAGTACTGCTTGATGCGGGACCGCTTGTAGTCGACGTGGATCGATGGGATGACCCCGTCGGTGAGGACCCGGGTGCGGAACTAGAGATGTTGAGCCGAGCGATCCACTGCTCGCGCCAGTTGCCGTCACACCTCGGCCGCTCCGCAGCCGATGAAGGCACGCCGCAACGATTGGTCGCCTCGCCTTCGGCTCGGCTCCATTGTCCGATTCCGCCAAGACGCCGTCGCCGGGCATCCGTACCGTCGATGCCATGACCGCGAAGTTCCATGCCATCGGGATCGTCGTCGCCGACATGGCGTCGTCGCTCGCCTTCTACCGCGATCTCGGGCTCGACGTGCCCGCCGACGCCGCCGATGCGCCGCACGTTGAGCTCGAGCTGCCCGGCGGGTCGGCGCTGATGTTGGACACCCAAGACACGATCCGCTCGTTCGACCCGTCCTGGACTCCGCCGAGCGGCGGCGCCGGGATCAGCCTGGCGTTCAACTGCGGCGACCCGGCTGGTGTCGACGCGATTCATGCCGCGCTCGCGGCCGCCGGCCATCGCAGCCACCGCGCTCCGTGGGACGCCTTCTGGGGCCAGCGCTATGCGTCGGTGCTCGACCCCGACGGCAATGTGATCGACCTGTTCGCCACGCTCCCCGCGAGCTGACGCGCGCCGAGGAGGCCCAGGCCGAGCCCGCTCAGCGTCGTGCCGGTCAGCGACCGCACGTCGTCGGCGAGATGGGCCTGGTCGGCGTACCCGCAGGAGGCGGCGACGGCGGCCAGCGGCTGCCCGCGTCGGGCCAGCGCGAGGGCGGCGCCCAGGCGCAGGACGCGGGTCAGCAGCTTGGGGCCGTAGCCGATCGCGTCGAGCGAGCGCCGTTGGAGCTGGCGGGCGCTCAGCCCGACGGCGGCCGCGGTGGTCGCCACGGGCTCACCTGCCCGCGCCCGGCGCACGAGCTCGGCGACGAGCGGGTCGGCACGGGGCGCACCGCGGCCGAAGGTGAGCGCCGCCGCCTCGAGCGCGCCGCCCGGGCGCCCGGCCGAGGCCACGGACTCCTCCAGCCGGGCAACCTCGGCCCGGCTCCAAACCGCGTCGAGCCCGACGTGCACGTCGCGAAGGTCGTGGGCGGGGACGCCCAGCACGGCCGGCGCGGTGCCTGGGGCGAAGCGCAAGCCGGTCAGCGTGTCGCCCGGGCGGGTGCCGATCTCGAACGCCGTGGTGTCCGGTCCGGCGACCTGCACGTGGCGTCCGTCCCAGATCAGGTCCATGCACCCGTCGGGCAGCACGCGCCGCCGCTCGCCCTCGGCGACCGCGGTCCAGACGACGGCGCCGGCGATCCTCGACGACCGCTCCCGGTACACCGGACCAGGATTCTCGCACTGACTGTGACACCCCGATGCGATGATGCGCGCAATGGCACGCACGCCGAAGCTTCTCAAGGTCTGCTACATCCGCCCAGAGGGCGGCCGGCCCGGCGCCACGCCGCGCCGCCCCGGCGACATGGTTGCAGCAGCCGAGCGGGTCGACAACGTCCGCGTGATGCCGCTGCTCGACGGCGCGGCCGGGCGACCGCGCGCCGCGGTCGAGCGGTTCAAGCTGTGGCAGAACGGGCGCACCCTCAAGGCCAAGTTCGTCGACGGCGTCCCGGCGGTGCAGGAGAAGGTGGCGGCGATCGCCAAGGAGTGGGAGGAGGTCGTCAACCTCACGATCCAGTTCGTGAAGACCGGCTCGGCGGAGATCCGCATCAGCTTCAAGGAGCAGGGCTTCTCGTGGTCGACGGTCGGCACCGACGCGCTCACCGTCGGCGCCAGCGAACCGACGATGAACTACGGCTGGCTCGAGCCGAACACCGAGCTCACCGAGTACCAGCGCGTGGTGCGCCACGAGTTCGGCCACACGATGGGGATGATCCACGAGCACCAGAACCCCGACGCCAAGGGCAAGATCCCGTGGGACAAGCCGAAGGTGTACGCGTACTACGCCCAGCAGGGCTGGTCGAAGGACGACGTCAACTCGAACATCTTCGAGGTCTACGACACCAACAGCACGAACTTCACGATGTTCGACCCGACATCGATCATGGAGTACGCGATCCCCAACGAGCTGACGATCGGCGACTACGAGATCGGGTGGAACACGAAGCTCTCGGCGCAGGACATCTCGTTCATGAAGGCCCAGTACCCCGACGCCGACACCGGCGACATCGAGCTCACCGTTGGCGCCCCGGCCACGGAGGCGGTCATCGGCGCCGGCGGCGAGGTCGACACCTACCACTTCGATGTCGCGACGGCGGCCACCCACGTAATGACCACCACGGGCGCCCTCGACACCGTGCTCACCCTCCACGGTCCCCACGACCCCGGCACGGTGGTGGCCTGGGACGACGACCACGGTGAGGGGCGCAACGCCCGCATCGTGCGGCGGTTGGAGCCGGGGTCGTACTGGTTGAGCGTGCGCCACAAGCAGCCCGGCGGCGCCGGCGCCTACAAGATCCGCGTCACGACCCGCAAGTCCTGAGCCCGCCGGCCGGCAGGTGGGGGCCGGGTACGGTGGCGGCGCGATGGGACTGTTCCGCCGCCAGGTGACCGTCGACCCGGCCGAGGTCGAGCGACTCAAGGCCGAGCTGGCGTCTCTGCGCGAGGCCGTCGACCACCACGGCAACACGACCCAGGCCCTCCACGACAAGCTGGCGGCACTCGACGACCGCGTCACCTCCGTCTCGACCGAGCTGGCCAACCAGCTCACCGAGCTCGGCTACGACATCGACGCCCTCACCAACCGGCCAGGTGGTGACGGCGTCGACACCGCAGCCCTCGCCGCGATGCGCGAGGGCCAGGTCAAGTTGGCCAACGAGCAGGCCCGCTACGAGATCGCCTTCCGCGAGGACCTCGCCCGGCTGGCCCAGGAGCTGAAGCGTCCGCGCTGACTCGGGCTCGGCTCGCAGGCAAGCTCAGAGGCGAGGGGAGCAGCTTGCCTGCAAGCGTCAGCCGCTCGACGTCGTCGTCGTGGTCGTGGTGGTCGTGGTCGCCGCCGGCGGTGCCCCGCCGAGGCCGGCGAGAGCCTGTTCGACGAGCGCCTTGGCCTGGTTGATCTTGGCCTGGTAGGCGCCAAGGTCGCCGGTCTCCTTGAGTCCCGCTTGCGCATCGGCGAACAGCTGGTCGGCCTGGGCCAGCAGCTCGGCCGGGGTTCTTGCCGTCGGCTCCTGCGTGCTCGGCTCGGGACCGCTGGTGCCCTCGGGGCCGATGCGGTCGCCGAGGTCACCCTCGAAGCCGGTGAACAGCTTCCCCAACGCCTCGCCGAGCGACGTCCCGAAGGCGGCGTTGCCGTTGTAGTAGACGATGACGAACCGGTAGTCGGTGACCGCTCCCGACGCGGCGTCGCTGCTCCCGGTGACCGAGGCGTAGAACGGGCGGACCCACAGCAGCCCGTCGGCCACCGGCACCAGCTGCAGGTCGCCGAACTTGACCCGGTTGCCGCCGCCCGTCTGCAGCGTGATCTGCTGGGCGATCGCGGTCGACGAGTCGATCTTGTTGGACACGGTGCGCGGCCCAGGCACCGGCGGGTTGACGAGGTAGGCGGTGAGCCGCCCGTAGTCCCCAGGGTCGCTCGAGGCGGTCATGTACGCCTGCAGCTCGGTGCGCTGGTCGGCCCGCGAGAACGGCACGAACGGCCGCAGGATCACGAACTCGTCGCCCCCGCTGGGACTGGGGAACAGCGTGTAGTACGGCGAGAAGCGGACCGTCGACGACTCCGAGGCGAGGGCATCGCGCTGGCCGCCTTGCTGGTCGCTCGGTGTCGTCGCCGTCGGCGCCGTGCTGGTGCCCTCCCGGGGGTCGACGCTCGGCGCCTGGGCCACCGACCACGCCCCCTCGCGCTGGAAGAACTTGTCCGGCTCGAGCTGGTACTTCGAGTAGACGTCGGTCTGGACCCGGAACAGGTCCTCCGGGTAGCGGAGGTGCTGGCGCAGGCCCTCGGGCATCTGCGACTTCGGCGTGAACAGCTTGCCGAAGGCGCCCTCCCAGGCCTTCAGGATCGGGTCCTGCTCGTCCTGCACGTAGAAGGTCACCGACCCGTCGTAGGCGTCGACGACGGCCTTGACGCTGTTGCGCACGTAGTTGGCGTCGCGGTCGAGGCCGCTGCCGCTGGTGAGCTGGACGTCGTTGCCGATCCGCTGGGCGTAGGGGTAGCGGCTCGTCGACGTGTAGGCGTCGACGATCCAGAAGACCCGCCCGTTGTAGGCGACCGGGTACGGATCGCCGTCGTAGGACAGGAACGGGGCCAGCTTGACCAGGCGGTCGCGCACGTTGCGCACCCAGAGCATCTCGGAGTCCGAGTTGATCGCTCCCGACCCGAGCACGTTGTAGTCGAGGAAGGCGAGGGCGAAGGCGGCCCGGCGGACGAACGATGACATCTTCACGCCCTTGGTTCCGACGTAGTCGGCCGTCTGCCCGCCGCTGCACGCCCGCTCCCCTTGCGACGTGCGGGCGATCGCGTAGCCGCTCAGCGTCGGGCTAAAGTACAGCTCCGGCCGTGTCAGATCGACCGTCTGGTAGGCGGGGCTGTCGCTCTGCAACACCTGCCCGACAGGGGCCATGACCAGCCCGCATCCGCGCGTGTTGATGAGGTGGCGGCCCTGCCAACTCTGGTTCGGGCTGCCGTCGAGATCGAGCTCCTTCGCCGCGACCAGCACTTGCCGCAGCTGACCGTCGATCGGGTAGCGGTCCACGTCGAGGTCCTGGATCGCCAGCCCGGCCTCTTGGCCGCGGTCGATCTGGAACCGCGACAGCATCTCGGTCGGGTTGAGCAGACGGACGTTCTGCAGCGGTGTCGGGTTGTTCTCGACCTCGGCCGTGGTCACCGCGCCGAACGTGACGTTGTTGCGGGTGACGTCGTCGAGGTCGATCCCCATCGCCTGGCGGGTGGCCTCGACGTTGCGGTCGATGTACGGCAGCTCGCGGGACTGCTGGTTGGGGTTGACGACCAGCGACTGGACCAGCGCCGGGTACATGTACCCGCCGCCGATGAGCACGACGAGCCACAACCCCGACGCGATCAGCGGCAGCCGCCACGAGGCGCGGCGGAGCGTGGCGAGGTACAGCCCGGCCGTCAGCAGCGCCACGAGCATCAGCAGCATCAGCGCGGGGAGCTGGGCCTTGACGACGGCGTACGTCGCGCCCTGCACGAAGCCGCGGCGTTCGTTCGTCGTCTCGTAGCGGCTGACCCAGTAGTCGGCCGCCTTGAGCGCGGCGAGCACGGCGAGCAGGACTGCGATGTGACCCTTCGTGGCCGGACGCACCGACGGCACCGGCGAGGCGAAGACGACGCCGCCGTTGAGGACGTGGGTGAGCACCGTCAGCAGCAGCACCAGCACCATCGCGATGAACAGCCAGTCGAGGACGAACCCGAGGAACGGCAGCTGGAAGACGTAGAAACCGACGTCGGCCTTGAACTGGCCGTCGGCGATGTTGAACGAGCGGCTGTTGCGGAACAGCAGCCACGACTGCCACTCCGAGGTCGCCGGCAGCGCGACGAGGATCGCCAGCAGCCCGGCGCCGGCGTAGCGGAACAGGCGGAGGCGGTGGCCGAACACCTCGTGGAAGCGCTCGACGTACGGATGGACGTTGGCCGGGAACCGGCTCGGCGACAGGCGGTCGGCGATGACGAGGTTGAGCCCGGCGAGCACCACGAACGTGGCGAAGAACATCCCGAACAGCGTCACTTTGGCGCGGATCACGCCCCAGAAGACGTCGGACCGGCCGAGGCCCTGGTACCACAGCTCGTCGACGTAGAACCGCGCCAGCGCCCGCCCGAACACGACCACCACGAGGAACAGGACGCCGAGCAGGATCAGCACCAAGCGCCCCGAGATCCGCCTCCGCCCGCGCCGGCGGGGGAGGTCGGACGGGGGCCGCACGGGCCGGAACGCTAGCGGTCGACCGGTACCAGGAGGCAGCGGCACCCGGGGTGCATCGGCGGCGTGACGTGGCCCGACGGGAAGGCATCACCCGTGGTCACCGGCCCGGCGAGGGCGTTGTCCTCGCAGTCCGGCGACGGCGGTCCGTCCGGGTCGACGACCCACTGCACGAGCGCGTCGGGACCGAGCCCGGCCAGCGCGCCCTGGCACCAGGCGAGGCGGAAGAGATCGTCGAGCTGCTCGTCGATGCGCTGGGTCTTCCACTCGCGATAGATGCCGCGAGCCGCCTTGGCGATCGCGTCGTTGTCGCGGTCGCCGTCGGCGACAGCCCGCTCCAGCCGATCGCGCAGCGGGGCCACGAGCTCGCTGGCGACGTGCTCGCGCACCGGCGCCAGCGGGCCCTCCGGACCGATGTCGAGCTCGCCGGTGCCGCCGACCGACGCTCCCCCGGCCTCGACGGCCGTGATCATCTCGGCGGCGATCGCGTCGGTGTAGCGCGCCACCTGCTCGCCGGCCCACGGCACGAGGGCGTCGAGATGGTGGACCGGCGTGTTGCGGCGCAGGGCGTCGAGCGCCCCGTTTTGCTCGTCGGCCAGCACTCGCTTGAGCTTGCGCCCGGCGGCGACGATGAGTGGGGTCAGCGCGGCGTCGCGGAGGCGGAACGGCGTCTCGGGCACGTCGTCGAGCGCGGACTCCTCGGCCACCGCTTCGGATTCGGCGCGGGCATCAGCGTCGACTGCGCGCAGGCGGGCGAACAGCGCGTCGACGTCGGTGGCGGTGACGTCGTCGTCGATGTCCTCGGGCTCCGCCTCCGTTTCGGCCTCGGCCGCGGCGTCGGCGGGCTCGTCGGCCTCGTCGGCCTCGTCGGCCTCGTCGGTCTCGGTGGTCTCGTCGAGCTCGTCGGGCACCGCGTTCATGTCGACGGCAGAGGCATCGCCGATGCTCCCGGCCGGCACCATGATCGGCACGGGGCCGGTGGTCGGGGTGAGGTCGACGTACTCGAGCGGTTCGCCGAGCGGGGACAGCTCGGCGACCACGTCGACGGCCACCAGACGGGCCCGCTCGAACGCCTGCAGCAGCCGGTCGCGGCCGTGGATCAGCTGCTCGAGCTGCTGGCGCGCCAGCTCACGGCGCCGGGACAGTTCGGTGAGCACCCGCTCGCGATAGGCGCGGGCCTCCTCCACCATCTCCCGGCCCTGCTGCTTGGCCATCGCCAGCTCGGCGTCGGCGTCGGCGGCAGCGTCGGCCCGCCGCCGGCCCGCCTCCAGCTCGGCCTCCTCGCGCATCCGGCGGGCGTCGTCGCCGGCCTCCCGCAGCAGCTGGGCGGCGCCGTCCTCGGCCCGGGCGCGGATCGACGCCCCGCCTTCACGAGCGGCCTGGAGGATGCCGCGCTGCTTCCTCGCCGAGCAGCCGGGTGGCGGCCTCATCGTCGAGCGGACCACCGCTCAGCGGCACCGCGCTGGCCTGCGCGGTACGCAGCTCGCGCTCGAGGAACCGCTCCCGCTCCTGGAGGCGGGCCAGTTCGGCGGCCACCATGCGCAGGAAGTCGCGGACCTCCTGCTGGTCGAAGCCGCGGCGCGCCGTGCCGAACGTCGCATCGGCCACGTTGGCCGGAGAGGACGGGTCGGGGCGCGAGAACGAGATGGCCACGCAGGAAGCGTAAACGTGGTGCCCGTGCGGTTCGCGGCAATCAGCCCAGTTGGGGCCGCACCGGGTCAGCCAGGTGGGCGAGCGTCGCTGCGAAGCGGCGGCGGCGAGCTCGGTAAGGCGACACGAGCAGCTTGGCTGCGAGTCGAGCCCAAGGTCACGGCCGCACCGGGTCAGCCAGGTGGGCGAGCGTCGCTGCGAAGCGGCGGCGGCGAGCTCGCTGAGGCGACACGAGCAGCTTGGCTGCGAGTCGAGCCCAAGGTCACGGCCGCACCGGGTCAGCCAGGTGGGCGAGCGTCGCTGCGAAGCGGCGGCGGCGAGCTCGCTGAGGCGACACGAGCAGCTTGGCTGCGAGTCGAGCCCAACGTCACGGCCGCACCGGGTCAGCCAGGTAGGCGAGCGTCGCTGCGAAGCGGCGGCGGCGAGCTCGGTGAGGCGACACGAGCAGCTTGGCTGCGAGTCGAGCCCAACGTCACGGCCGCACCGGGTCAGCCAGGTAGGCGAGCGTCGCTGCGAAGCGGCGGCGGCGAGCTCGGTGAGGCGACACGAGCAGCTTGGCTGCGAGTCGAGCCCAAGGTCACGGCCGCACCGGGTCAGCCAGGTAGGCGAGCGTCGCTGCGAAGCGGCGGCGGCGAGCTCGGTGAGGCGACACGAGCAGCTTGGCTGCGAGTCGAGCCCAAGGTCACGGCCGCACCGGGTCGCCGCCGAGCTGCTGCAGCGCGGCGAGCGCGTCGTCCAGCGTGCCGACGGGGATGATCTGCACGCCGGGGCCGCCGATCTTGCGGGCCCGCTCGATCTCCTCGGCCCCCTGTGCCTTCGGCACCAGGAAGACGTCGACGCCAGCCTGGCGCACCGCCGACGCTTTCTGGACCAGCGCGCCGATGGCGCCGACCGAGCCGTCGAGCTCGATCGTGCCGGTCACGGCGACGTTGTGCCCACCGGTGAGGCTGCCCTTCGAGAGCTCGTCGATCAGGGTGAGGGTGAAGGCGAGACCGGCCGACGGCCCGCCGATCTGGCCGGTGTCGATGTCGACCTGGAACGGCAGGTGCACCGTGGCGGTGTCGAACGGGACGATGCCGACGATCGTGCGGCCGGGGTCGTCAGGAGAGGCGGAGAGCTCCACGCTGATCGTCGACTCGCCGGCGCCAGGCCGGTCGATCACCAGTTGGACGGTCTCCCCCGGCCTCTTGCCGGCGAGGACCTTGACGAGGTCGTCGACCGTGCCGACGGGCGTGCCGTCGACGCTGGTGATGGTGTCGCCGACGTGCAGCACCTTCGCCGCCGGTGCCGGCGTCGTGCACGAGCCGTCCTTGGCCGTCACGAGGCACACCAGATCGCCGACGACGACGGCGCCTGGCTGGATCGTGGCGTCCTTGTAGCCCAGTTTCTGCAGGGCCACGTACTGGGCGACCTGCGATGCCGTGCGCATCATCTGCAGCGAGATGCCGCGCCGTTCGTTCGGTGTCTGGGTGCCGTACTTGTCCGCCCTCGTGAGCAGGTCGATCTCGGGCAGCGCGGCGCACTTGCTGAGCGACGGCGGCGTCGGGGGGGTGTTGCAGCTCTCGCCGCCGGCCGCCCACCAGGCGAGCACCGATGGGCTCGGCTCGGAGACCGTGACGAAGTAGATGTCGCCCTTCCGGGTTGGGTCGACCTCGGCGACGCCCTTCAGCTGGCCGAACGACACCCGCTCCTCCACCGGCGTCGCCGTGCGCGGGGTCAACGCATACGGTGCGGTGACGGCCTTGCCGTCGACCTGCTTGGTGGCGACGAGGCTGGCGGGGAGCAGTGCGGTCACGCCGATCGCCAACAGCGCAAGCACGGCGAGCCCGAGCAGCGGCAACGTCCACAGTCGGTGCCACGCCGCCGGAGGACGCGTGATGCCCACCGGCGCCTCGGGTGCCGGGAGTAGCGTTTGGTCCTGCGTGTCGATCACCGATGTCACCGTTCGGATGGCCTGGTTGGCCGGACTGGCGATCGTCGCGCTCGCCCTCGCCGGGTGGCGTAAGACTGCCAGAGCGCAGCCGAGAGGACCACGCAGCCCCACCGCCACGCCACGGCGGGTGCCGTTCGAGGTGACCCAGGGGATCGCCCGGCCCTATCACGCGGCCGGACCGCTGCGGCGGGTCTGGGCAGCCGTCGCCAGCTCCGGGCTGGCCGTCGTGATCGGTGCCGTCTTCGCGACCGTGATCGCCTTCAGCCTGGCGTGGATGGTTGTCACCCTCACCGACCTGCTCAAGCGGTGACCAATCGGCGCGCCGTCGCCCTCGCCGGCCACACCGGCGACGTGGCGACAGCCGAAGCCGGGCTCACCGACGGCGATCCCGGCGTGCGGATCACCGCGCTCGGCGCGCTCGACCGCCTCGGCGTGCTGGACGGGCGCCGGCTGACGGGCGCCCTCGCCGACCCCGACCCGGGCGTGCGCCGGCGGGCCGTCGAGCTGGCCGCCCGCCGTCCGGGGTTCGACCTGCTCCCGCTGTTGCACGATCCCGATCCGTCCGTTGTCGAGGTCGCGGCGTGGGCGTGCGGCGAACGATCAGAGGTGGCGCCCCTCTCGGGCGAGGTCCTCGACGTGCTCGTCCAGCTCGTCGGCGGTGCCGGGGATCCGCTCGTGCGAGAAGCAGCCGTCGCCGCGCTCGGCGCGATCGGCGACGACCGTGGGCTCGACGCGATCCTCAAGGCGACCACCGACCGCCCGGCGATCCGGCGACGGGCGGTGCTCGCGCTGGCCTCGTTCGTCGGGCCGGATCACCCGCGCGCCGCCGACGTGGCGGCCGCGCTCGAACGGGCCGCCGGCGACCGCGACTGGCAGGTCCGCCAGGCCGCCGAGGACCTCAGCCCGACGGCGCGCTGACCACCGTCCGCGCCGCCCGGTCGCCGGGGCGGTCGTGCGTCATGCGTCGCCGTCGTCGATGGAGGGGACCTGCGCTTGTCCTCGCCGGCGTGGAGCCCCCGGCCGGACGAACGGCGACCCGTCCTTGTCGACAGCGGCAGAGCTCCTGGCGGGCACCCATCCCGAGGTCTTCGCTGGTGTCCGCTGGGACGGCCCAGCAAGGTGGAGCTGTTCATCGCCGTGCGACGGACGGAAACACTCCGCAGCATCGCCGATGTGTACGCCGACGACCTCAACGCAGTCTGCATCAGCGTTCAACCACCCCCGTGGCGGAGGTCGCTACGACTCCAAACAGTTGAGTGATCCGCAGGTGGTGATCCGAAGGCGGCAGTCCCGCGGCGCAGGCGGGCTTGCAGGTGCCTCTCGTGGGATCGAATCTGCTGGTCAGAGGTTGACACGGGAACACCAGTACGGTACAATCGGCTCATGCCCACCGTCGTCGACCAGCTCGCCGCAGCGATCGACCACGCCGCCGACGTCGACCTCGACACCATCGCCGACGACGACTTGGACGCCGAACTGGTCGCGCTGATCCGTCAACGCCACCGCCTCGACGCCGAGATCGCCCGGCGCGCCAACCGCTGGGCCGAACGGGATGTGTGGCGCAGCGACGGGTCACGGGCGCCATGGGCGCGGCTGTCACGCACCGCCTCGGTCGCCGCGCCCGGCGCCCGCCGGCTGCTGCGCCTCGCCCGCGCCGTCACCGCGATGCCGGCCACCGCCGGAGCCTGGGCCGAAGGCGAGATCGGCGGCGACCACGTCGAGCTGCTCGCCGAAGCCGCCGGCTCCGGCCGCGGCGACCTGTACCGCCGTGACGAAGCGATGCTCGTCGAACAGTGCACCACCTTGACGTGGGGGGCAGGCGGTGAAAGCCACCCGCTATTGGCGGGACTGCGCCGACGCCGACCTCGGCGCCGACGGCACCCCACCACCACCGGTCGGGTTGCGGGTCTCCACCGGGTTCGGCGGCTCGGTGACCGGCAGCTTCGAGCTCGACCCGATCGGAGGGGCGACGGTGGTCGAGGCGCGCGACGGATCGAGGCCGAGCTGTACGAACAGGACCAGCGCGACGCCACGGTGCGCACCAACGCCGAGCGGATGGCCGCCGCGCTCATCGAGCTGGCGGTGCGCGCCCATGCCGCCCCCCGCCGGCGGGCCACGTCCCGAGCCGCTCGGCATCGTGCTGGCCGGGGAGGTCGGCTTCGACCACATCTGCGAGCTCGCCGACGGCACCGTCATCACCCCCGGCCTGGTCGTGCCACACCTGTCACACACCCAGTTGCAAACCTTCGTGTTCGACGGCGCCGACCGGGTCATCGCCGGGTCCCGCCAGCGCACCTTCCGGGGGATGCTGCGCCGGGCGATCCAAGTCCGTGACCGCCACTGCCAGCACCCCGCCGGCTGTGACGCCCCGATCGTCGACTGCGACGTCGACCACCGCGTGCCATTCGCCGACGGCGGGTTGACCGAGGAAACCAACGGCGAGCTGCAATGCCCGGCCCACAACCGCCACTCCGACCTCCACCACCGACAACCGGCCGACGACATCGCTGACGCCCGCGAACGCCGCCGCGTCGAAGCCCTCGCCCGCGAACGGATCGACACGATGATCGCCGAACGAGCCGCCCGGCGCCCACCACCCGAAGCCGCCTGAGCACCCACCCCACAGGGTCGCACTGGGCTCAGGGCAGCTCGCCTCGGTCGAACGCGGCGAGCGCCTCGCGCAGGCCGTGTTCGCCGATGTAGCGGTTCACGGCGCGCACCGCCGGCGAGGCGTGGGCGAGGGCGTCGACCTCGGCCGCCTGCAGCAACGCCTGACGGAAGCCTTGCGCCTCCTGGGTCCGGTTGATCCCCAGCTTCTGCAGTGCCAACAGATCCTTCGGCGTGCGGGCGACGGCCCGGGCGTACGCCCGGACCTCCTCTTCGAGCTCGGCCGCCGGGACAACGCGGTTGAATAGGCCCATCGCCGCTGCTTCCGCCGCAGTGATGACAGCGCCGGTCGGGAAGAAGACCTCCTTGGCCTTCTTCGGGCCGACGAACCAGGCCCAGAACGAGGCCACGTAGCCGGCGCCGAGCGGAAGCTGCGGCGTGCCCACGCGGGCGTCGTCGGCGACGAAGGTGACGTCGCAGATCGCGGCGAGCTGGGTGCCGCCGGCCAGGCACACCCCGTGGACCTGGGCGATCACCGGCAGCGGAAGGTCCCAGATCTCCAGCCAGCCGCGCACGATCCGCTCCAGTTGCAGCCGGTCGGCCGGCACCCCACCGCCGGCCGTGCCGCCCGTCGTGACGTCGTAGCCGGCGCTGAACGCCCGCCCTGCGCCGCGCACGATCGCGGACGCGCACGCCATCGTCGGCGGCGGCGCGGCCGAGGGCATCGAGCAGCTGGCGCTGCAGGTCGGGCGTGATCGCGTTCAGCTTCTCCGGCCGGTTGATCGTGATCGTGGCGATGCGCTCGTCGACCTGGTAGAGGATCACGTCGGCCATCAGCGGTCCGTCACACCACGACGACGGTGAGCCGTGCCGCGTGCGCGGCCGAGGATGGGAGCGCGTGGCTCAACCTTGCGGCCCGATGCAAGCCAACCTCTCGCCGCAGCCATGGGCTCTGCCGATGGCGTGCCGTGGCTCGCGTCGAGTTCAGCCAGCCACGCGTCGAGCTGCGCGACTCGCCTCGTCCGCTCCTCGACCTCGTCTTGGAGGCCGGTGTTCCAACGAGCCATGCATACAGCGTGCCTCGGGACGCCGCCCGAAATCACAGCGGGTACTTGTAGACGTTGGTCTCGTAGATCTCGAAGCCGATCCGCCGGTACAGGCGGTTGGCGGCCTCCCGCTTCGGGCGGCTGGTGAGGCGGACGTCTTTGGCGCCGTGCCGGCGGGCCTCCTCGATCGCCGCCCGGCTCAGCGACTCGCCGATCCCCTGGCGGGCCGCCGTCTCGTCGACGATGACGTCCTCGATCCACGCCCGGTTGCCGGTGGGCAGGTCGTAGCGAGCAAGCGTGAGGATGCCGACGATGCGCCCGTCGAGGCGGGCGACGAAGAGCTCGGTGCCTGGTCCCTGGACGATCCGCCGCAGGTGCTCGGCCGACGGCGCCGGCGCCGAGGACAGGAACGGGAGCAGCCGGGCAACGGCCCCGACGAGCTCGTCGTCGACGGTCGTGGCGATCTCGATGGCGGCGGCCACGAACCCGGGATCGTACCCATGGGAAGCCGCCGCGTATGGTGCCGCGCGTGACTCCCGAATCACTGGCGGCGCGCCAGCTCGGCTCGGTGCTCGAGCCCGTCACCGGCCAGGTCTACTTCTCCCCGGAGTGCCACCAAGCGTACGTCGAGCTCGGATTCGCGCCGAGCCCGGGCGACTTCGCCGGGGTCGCCGCACCCGACGGCCCGGCCTACTTCACCAGTCGTGGCAGCGTGCTCGGCCAAGTGCCGGGCACGGTCGTCGCCGCCGCGTTCGGCGTGTTCAATCCCGACGTCGTCGTGCCGGCGGTGACGCTCGGCTGGACCAAGACCGACGCGGCGACCATCTGCCAGGCTCGCACCAACGGCGCGATCGCCCAGCTCGAGCGGATCCTCGGGCCCGAGCCCGACAGCGTCGAGCGGGCCAATGAGCTGCTCGCCCGTGCGGTCGAGCCGCTGCGCCCGGAGGGGCGGGCGCTGTTCGCCGGCCAGTCGGCGCTCGACATGCCGCCCACCGTGCTCGGCCAGGTGTGGCGGCGCGGCGACATGCTGCGCGAGTACCGCGGCGACAGCCACATCGCGGCGTGGATCGGCGCCGCGCTCGACGCCACCGAGATCGGGCTGCTGACCGAGCTGTACTGGGGCCTCCCGCTGCGCTCGTACAGCCGCACCCGGGCGTGGACCGACGCCCAGTTCGACGCCGCGACGGAGCGCCTCGAGGCGAAGGGGCTGATCCTCGACGGCGCGTTCACGGTCGCGGGTCGGGAGCTGCGCGAGTCGATCGAGGTGGAGACCGACCGCCAGATGGCGCCGGCGCTGCGGGCGCTCGGCGACGACGCCGGGGAGCTCCTCGCCATCCTCGGCCCATGGGGTCAGGCGATCCGCGACGCCAAGGGCTACCCGGCGTCGGGCCCGCACGACCTCGCCAACGCGGCCTCGCGGATCTGACCGCTCATCGATCTGGGCGCGGCGCCTGCCAATCGGCGTTCTGGGCGCGCTCGTTGCCAACTGTCGGCAGGGAACGCGCCCAGATCAGTGCCGATCGACCGCCGCGAGGACGGCACTACGGTTCGGGACCGTGATCGTCACCGACGCGGAGCTCGACCACATCTTCACCACCGCCTTCGCCGAGGCGACCGGCTGGGAGCCCAAGCCGCAGGGCCTGTGCCAGGGCGAGGTGTGCGTACCGGCGCCGGGCGCGCTGCGCGACGACGGCACCGTCGATGTCGCCGTCGCCGCTGCCCGGCTCGGGATGCCGGTCGTCCGCGACGACGCCCATGGCGTCACCGCCGTCGGCCCGGGATCGTCGACCGGGCACACGCTGAGCACGGCGGCGGCCGCCGACCCCGAGCTGGTCGAGCGCAACGGCGAGCCGTTCCGGCTGTCCTCGCTGCGCGGGCGCAAGGTGCTGCTCGTCGCGTGGGCCAGCTATTGAGGCTGCCGCACCAGCCTGCCCGGGTGGCAGGCGCTGCACGCCGAGCTCGAGCCGCAGGGCCTCACCGTCGTCACCGTCGCCCTCGACATCGAGCCCGCCCACACCTACACGTGGATCGACGCTGCCTCGCCCTCGCACCCGAGCCTGATCGACACCCGCCACGTCACCGGTGAGCTGTTCGGGTTCAACAACATCCCGATGGCGGTGTGGATCGACGAGTCCGGCACGATCGTGCGCAACGCCGAGTCGGCGTCGATTGAGCGCAGCCCGCTGCGCGACATGGACATCCCCGACGACCTGCCGGAGCGGATGACGGCGATGTTCACCGAGGTGAAGAAGATCCCCGACGACGCCGAGGCCTACCGCGCCGCGATCGTCGACTGGGTGGAGCACGGCGCCGGGTCCCGCTACGTGCTGTCACCCGACGAGGTCGTGGAACGGTCCCGGCCACGTGGCGTGGCGGAGGCCGAGGCGGCGGCGTGCTTCGAGCTCGGCCAACACCTCCGGCGCACCGTCGGCGACGACGCCGCCGTGCCGTGGTGGCGCCGGGCCCACGAGCTCGACCCGGCCAACTGGACGTACAAGCGCCAGGCCTGGACGCTCGTGACCACCGCACCAGACGCGACGGAGAACGACCTGACCCAGGGCCCCAATGACGTCTACGCCGGCAACTGGCTCGACGACGTCGTGGCTGCGGGCGGCGGCGAGGCGTACACCACCAGAGCCCGCCTCGATGGCTGAGAGCGAGCGCCGACAGGCGATCGCTCTCGAATCATCACCGCCGGCGAGGAGCGAAGCGACGACCCGTCAGGGGACGAGCCAGTGCGACGTTGGGCCTTCTCACCCGCCTTCTGGCTCGTCCACCGACGAGTAGCCTGCCCCTGATGGAGCACCTGCGCCGGCTCGCCACGCCGACCTTGCGCAACCCGGCGGTGCTCTTCGCCTTCACGGGGTGGAACGACGCCGGCGACGCCGCCTCGGCGTCGGTCCGGGCGCTCGTCGAGCGGTGGGATGCGAAGGCGATCGCGGAAGTCGACCCAGAGCCGTTCACCGACTTCGCGACGATCCGCCCCCACGTGCGCATCAACGACGGGCGGCGCTCGATCGTGTGGCCGACCGTCGGCGTGTGGTCGGCGTCGGTGCCGGGGGGCGACGTGCTGCTCGTGCTCGGTCCCGAGCCGTCGTTGCGGTGGAAGCTGTTCTGCCGCCAGCTCGTCGGCCTCGCCGAGGAGTACGAGGCTCGACTGGCGGTGAGCCTCGGCGCCCTGCTCGCCGACGTGCCACACTCCCGGCCGGTGCAGATCATCGGCACCGCCAGCGATCCCGAGCTGATCGACCGCTACGAACTGCAGCGCTCGCGCTACGAGGGGCCGACGGGCATCGTCGGTGTCCTCCACGACGCGATGAGCACGGCCGGCATCCCGACCGCCTCGCTGTGGGCGGCGGTGCCGCAGTACGCCGCCCAAATCCCCTCGCCGAAGGCGGCGATGGCGCTGCTCGACCGGGCCTGCCGGCTGATCGGCAGCCCGGCGCCGGTGGACGTGTTCGCCAGCAGCGCCGCCGAGTACGACGCCCGCGTGGCCGCGCTGATCGCCGACGACGAGGACCTCGTCGAGTACGTCAGCCGGCTCGAGTCACTCGTCGACGACGAGGACGACACCGACGAGGTCGAGGCGCCCGAGCCGATCGCCGAGCACGACGTCGACCCCGACCAGCTCGTCGCCGAAGTCGAGCGCTTCCTCCGCGACCGCGACGACGAGTAGGTCTCATCCGAGTGTTTCGGCCCGGGAATACCTGGTCGTGACACTCGGGTGCACTCAAACACTCGGATGGATGTCGCTGCGCCAGATCGGTGAGCGGACCTCGTCGAAGACGGCGTCGAAGGAGGCGCCGTCGATCGCTGCGAACGCCATGTCCTTCCACCACTGGGCGCCGGCGGTGCGCTCAGGAAGTGCGTCGCGGCCGAACCAGCCGACGTCCGAGCACTCCAGCGGGTGGCAGCGCAGCTCGCCGCCGACGGCGTGCAGGTGGAACAACAGCATGTACATCCCGAAGCGGGAGAAGCCCATCCGCTGGCCGTCGATGACCGCCACCAACCGCCGCGCCTCGGCCTCGATCCCGGTCTCCTCGAGCACCTCCTTCACCGCCACCTCGGCCGGCGAGTAGCCGACGTCGGCCCAACCGGTGGGGTACAGCCAGAACTTCGAGTCGGCCCGTTGCACGAGCAGGAGCTCGCCGGCGTCGTTGCCGACGATCGCCCCGATCGCCACCTTCGGCGTCACGTACCCCGGCACCCCGACGCCGACCGACTCCAGCCACTCCTGGACGAAGTGGTCCTGCTCCCGCTCGACCTCCTTGGCCTCCTCCGGTGAGAGGGTCGAGCCGAGGACCTGATTGACGGCGACCTTCATGTCGGCGGCGACGTGGAGCACCTCCTCGAAGCGCTCCCGCTCGTAGAGGTTCTCGGTGAACCCGAGCCCGGTGCGGGCGATCGCCGCCAGCGCCTCGCTCCAGCGCACCAGCTCGCGGGTGAACGCCTCTGCCCCCGTGATGGTGGCCTCGCCGTCGTCGCTCACGATTTCAAGCTACCCATGCCCGGGTTCGGCTCGCAGCAAGCTGCTCGCATTCACCTCCGAGCTCGGCGCCGCCGCTCCGCAGCGGCGCTCGCCCCTCTTCACGCCCCCCTCAAGTCACGGCGTGGAGCACCGCCCGCTCGATCTCCGAGCGATGGAAGGCGTCGTCGATCAGGCGACCGTTGCGCCCCTGCACGTAGAACGTGTCGACGACATCCTCCCCGAGCGTCTGCACCGTGGCGTGGCGGATGTCGAGCCCGAGCTCGGCGAGCGCCTTGGTGATGCGGTGGAGCACGCCGATGTGATTGGGGGCACGTACCTCGATCACCGTCGCGGTGTGCGATTCATCGTCGTGGAACGTCACCGACGGCGGTGCCGCCGGCGCCGCTTGCAGCCGCTTGCGGCGGCGATACGTTCGCGCTCGCTCGGCGAGCCGGGCCTCGATCGCCAGCTGGCCCTCGAGCGCATGGCGGAGGTCCTCGACCACGAGGTTCCAGTCGACCCCCGCTCGGGGCGGCACGACGCGGAACTGCGACGCCGCCATCGGCGGCCCGCCGAGCTCACCGGAGTATGCCCACGCCGTCAGCACGTCGAGCCCGCGCAGGGACAGGACGCCAGCGATGCGGGCGAACGCGCCCGGCTCGTCGTTGCACACGACGGTGATCTTCTCGGTGCCCGACTCGTCGCCGTCGCCGACCCGGACGTCGAACCGGCCAATCGCCATGATCGCCAGCGCGTTCTGGTCGGGGAACGATCGCCGGCTGACGTCTCCGGGCTCGCCACCGCCCAGCACGAGCCGGGTCCGCTCGACGAGATTGGCGACGAGCTGGGCCTTCCACGTGCCCCAGGCCGACGGCCCGGTCGCACACGAGTCGGCCTCCGTCAGCGCGGCGAGCAGCTCGAGCGTCGGCAGGTCACCGACGGCGCCGGCGACCTTCCGAATCGTCGCCGGATCGGTGAGGTCGCGGCGGATCGCGACGTCCGGGAGCAGCAGATGGTGCTCGACCATCGACACGAGCGTGTCGACGTCGGCTGGCGACAGGCTGAGTCGCGGACCGATCTCCGCCACCACGGCCATCCCGGCGGCGGTGTGGTCGCCCTGGTAGCCCTTCCCGATGTCGTGCAGGAGCGCCCCCAGCAGGAGCAGATCGGGCCGCCCGACCTGGTCGGCGAGCGCGGCGGCATTGGCCGCCGTCTCCCACAGGTGACGGTCGACGGTGAAGCGGTGGTAGGCGTTGCGTTGCGGGCGGCTCCGCACTGGCTCCCACTCGGGCAGGATCCGCACCAGGATCCCGCGCTGGTCGAGCGACTCGAGGACGTCGATAGCCCGATGCCCCTGGCGCAGTAGGGCGACGAGCTCGTCGACGGCGCCGGCGGGCCATTGGCCGCGCCACGCCGCCGGGTCGATGTCGTCGGCGAGGCGGTCGAGGGTGCATCGAGACAGCGGGATGTCGCGCTCGGCGGCCACGCGGGCCGCCCGCAGCACGAGCACCGGATCGGCGCCGACGTCAGCGCGGGCGGCCAACTCGACCTCGCGGTCGACCACCGTCAGCCCCTCGGCGACTTGCTCCTCGTGGCCGACCTGGTGACGGTTGAGATGGCGCCACGCACCCTCGGCGATCCAGGTGATGCTGCGAGCGGCCGCGGCAACGTCCGCCATCAGCGCATCAGCCGACGGGGCGCCGACAGCGGCGGCGACGGCGTCCTGGTCCTCCAGCCGCAGCACGTCGCCGCGACGACCGGTGACCCGGTGCAGGCCGACGCGGGCGTCGACGAGCGTGCTGTAGCAGACGTCGAGCAGCGCCAGGTCGTCAGGCCGAACGACCAGGTCGGCGTCGGCCGCCCACCACAGCGTCTGCACGTCGCGCAACCCGCCGTGACCCTCCTTGAGGTCCGGTTCCAGCAGGTAGGCGACATCGCCCGCCGCGGCCCGCCGCTCGAGCACCTTGTCCCGCAGGGCGGCCAGCCAGCGGCGGGCGTTGCGACGCCACCGCGCCTGCCCCTCGGTGGCCAAGCGGACGGCGAGGTCCTCATCGCCGGCGAGGTACCTCGTGCTGAGCAGCGACGTGGCCGTGTCGAGGTCCTCGTTGGCGAGCGACAGCTGATCGTCGAACGAGCGCACGGCGTGACCGAGCTTCAGCGCGGCGTCCCACAACGGGTACCACAGCGCGGTGGCCGCCTCCTCGATGCCCGCCACCTTGCCTTCGTGGACGAGCACCACGTCGACGTCGCTGAACGGCGCCAACTCCCCTCGTCCGTAGCCACCGACAGCGACGAGGGCGACGGCGGCGCGCCGGCGGCGCGCAATGATGCGGTCGGCGGCTCCGGTCCAGAGCCCCACGAGGACCTCATCGGTCGCCGTCGAGAGCGCTCGGCACAGCTCGCGCCCACGGAGGTCCGCATCGGCGATGACGGCGTCGCGAGCGGAGACCTCGACGGCGGCGCGGGCCCGTGGCATCCGTGCAGGGTAGGGCAAGCAGTGCAGGCGCGCCCCACCTATCGTGGTGAAGTGAGAGCGCGGTGGAAGGTTCTCGGCGCGTGCGTCGTCGCGGTGACCGGCTGCACCGACGATGGCGCGACAACGCCGACCACGCCGATCGTGGCGGTGACGTCCACCAGCGTCGCACCCCGCACCGACGACGGCATGCTGAGGGTCGGCATCCTCCTGCCGCAGACCGGGGAGGGGGCCGGCCTCGGCAAGGCGCTGATCGCCGCCGCCTTGAACGCGCGCGACGCGATCAACGCCGCCGGAGGCGTGCTCGGGCACCAGATCGAGGTGGTCAGCGACGTCGACGAGGGCGACAGCCCGTCCACGGCGCGCAAGGCGATCGCCTCGCTGATCGAGCAGCGGGTCGACGCCGTCGTCGGGCCGGCATCGTCGACGATCGCGCTGGCGACGCTCGGCGAGCTGATGGACGCGGGCATCCTGACGTGCTCCCCGACCGCCACCGCGCTCGCCCTCGACGACTTTCCCGACCGCAGCCTCTTCGTCCGCACCGCGCCGAGCGATTCGCTGCAGGCGGGGGCGATCGCCGAACAGGCCGAGCTCACCGGCGCGCGCACCGCCGTCGTCGTCTATCTCGACGACGGCTACGGCCGCCCGCTCGCCAAGGCGACCATCGCCGCGCTGCAGGCCCGCTCGCTCTCCGTCGACGACCCGATCGGGTTCTCTGCCGACGACGAGATCTTGAAAGACGAGGCCACCGCGGTGACGGCGAGCGAGGCTGGCGTGATCATCGTGCTGGGGGACGCCGAGCAGGGCGCTCGGATGATCGCCGCGATCGGCGACGCCACGTCGGTCGGCCCGGGCGAGGACGCCCCGTCGATCATCGTCAACGATGCCTTGCGTCGGCCGCCATCGCAGCAGCTGATCACGTCGCTCGCCCCCGCCGTGCGCAACCGCGTGCTCGGCGTCTCGCCGCTCGCGTCGGCCGGCGCGCTCGACGAGCCGCCCGGCCCGTACGCAGTGAACGCCTACGACTGCATGAACCTCATCGCCCTCGCCGCAGCGCAGGGCGCCAGCGATGACCCGGCGTCGATGGCGACCCAGATCACCGGGGTCAGCGAGAGCGGCATCTCGTGCCGCGTCTTCTCGGAGTGCATGCAGCTAGTCGCCGAGAACCGCAACTTCGACTACGACGGGCCTGACGGCATCGTCCAGATCGGGCCCAACGGCGATCCGGTGCGCGCCCGCTTCGACCGGTGGGGCTTCGACGACCAGGGCAACGACGTGTCGCTGGCGATCGGCCCGCTGCAGTCCAGCGGCTAGTCCACTCGGGTTCGGCTCGCAGACAAGCGGCTCGCCTCACCTCCGAGCTCGCCACCGCCGCTTCGCAGCGGCGCTCGCCCACCTAGCGAAGTGGGCACGGCGTCAGCGACCCATCGCGTCGAGCACGCCGTCAACTGAGCTGAGGTAGCCGACGTAGAACCGACCGAACTCGGCGTACAACGCCGAGCCCTTGTCGAAGCGCATCGTGTAGACGACCTCCTTGACGACCTCGGGCGAGACCGCGAACAGGGTGACGCCCCACTCGTAGTCGTCGAGGCCGGTCGACCCGGTGATCAGCTGGACCACCTTGCCGGCGAACGTGCGCCCGGTGCTGCCGTGCTCGCGCATCATCGCGTCGCGCTCGGCGTAGGGCGTGGCGTACCAGTTGGCGTGGGCCTCGCGGCGCTTGGTCATCGGGTAGAAGCAGAACACCGGCTTGCCCTCCGGCGGCAGCGAGGGGTAGAGCCGCTCCCGGAGCATGTGCTCGGGCATCCCCTTGGCGTACTCGCTGACCTCGGTGATGCTGACGTAGCTGTCGACGACGTCGAGCCCGGCCGCCTGCAGACCACCCTGCAAGGTCCGCAGCACCCCCCAGTCCGGGTGCAGCGCCATCACCGCGACGTCGCACTTGTGTCCGAGCATCGCCGCGGTGACCGCCTGACCGTCGGCGGCCTCGACCGACTTCACGGCGGCGGCGGCGGCGGCCCGGTCGACCGGGCGGTCGGTGGCGGGCTTGCAGAACAGGTGGAGGACGCCCAGACCGGTCTCCGTGCGCATGGGATCACGCTACGGCGCGTAGAGGTTGCAGCCATCCTCACGGACGAAGCCAACCAGGCCGAGGCCGGCGCGGCGGGCCGCATGCACGGCGAGCGAGGTCGGGGCGCTCACGGCGACGACAACCGCGAAGCCCGCCGCCCACGCCTTCTGCACGATCTCCACGGAGCCCCGCCCGCTGACGAACAGGCCCTGCCCTGTGGCCGGCAGCGCGCCCTCCATGAGCAGGGCGCCGACGACCTTGTCAACGGCGTTGTGGCGACCCACGTCCTCGCGGGTGAAGATCACGTTGCCGTCACGGTCGAAGGCGGCGGCGGCATGGACGGCGCCGGTCGAGTTGAACAGGCCCTGGCCACCGAGGGCCCGGGCCGGCACAGCCATCAGCACGTCGGGGTCGAACGGCTCGGTCGCCGGCACGGGGGCGAGGCGGTCGAGCAGCTCGTCGATCTGGTCGCTGCCGCACCACCCGCAGCTGGATGAGGTGGTGGCGAGCCGCACCGCCGGCGCCGGCGCCTGGCCGCCGGTCTCGACGGTGACGACGTTGTAGTGCGAG
Source organism: uncultured Acidimicrobiia bacterium (assembly GCA_963841465.1). Taxonomy (GTDB): domain Bacteria; phylum Actinomycetota; class Acidimicrobiia; order Acidimicrobiales; family Ilumatobacteraceae; genus JALZMG01. The sequence goes on from CAWJCQ010000006.1 coordinate 44,049, forward strand.
GCCGCCGCCGAGCCGTCGGCGCAGTAGCGCACGCCGCGCACCGGGGCGCCGGCGAGCAGGCCCTCGGTGAAGCAGAAGCCGGCCGCTAGCTCGTAGTCGTTGCCCGGCGTGCGCATCGTCGTCGCCACGACCGTGCCGTCGAGCTGGATCGTCATCGGCTCCTCGACGATCAGCTCGTCGGGCCGGCGGGCCGTGCTGCCGTCACGCCCGACGCGGGTGACGATCAACCGCTCGGTCCGCTTGCGGGCCACCGATCCACGCTAACGGCCGGACGCGAACTGTGAGCTGTGGAGGCGGATGTCCGCCGCGTGAACTCACAGTTCGGCGCTGGCGGCCGGCGCACCCTCGCCATCCGCCGGTCGCTTCAGCTCGTCACGTACAGTCCGCGGGATGGAGCCTTCGGCGCCGCCGCCCCCGCCGCCGGAACCGGTCAGCACCGCCGGGCCCGGCGACCCGACTGTGGGCGCCGGCATCGCCGACACCCGCACAGTCGTGCGCAGCTACGCCCCGATCGCCGCCGCCGAACTCGTGGGCACCGCCGTGCTGATCCTCGCCGGCCCCGGCTCGGCGATCCTCGCCGGCGACAAGATCGGCAACCTCGGCATCGCCCTGTCGTTCGGCTTCGCCCTGCTCATCATGGCTTACGTGATCGGGCCGATCAGCGGCTGCCACATCAACCCGGCGGTCACCCTCGGCATGCTGCTGAGCAAGAAGATCACGCTCCGCCACGCCGTGTACGCGTGGGTCGCCCAGGTGGTCGGCGGGATCTTCGCGGCGGCGATCATCTACGGCATCGCCAGCGGCCGCGACGGGTGGGAGCGCGGGTCGTTCGCCGCCAACGGCTGGGACCGCGATGGCCTCAGCGGGCTCGGGGCGACAGTCGTCGTGGAGATCGTGTTCACCGCCCTGCTCGTGTTCGTCTTCCTGGCGACCACCGGCCGGCGCTTCGCCCCCGGGTTCGGCGGGCTGACGGTGGGGATCACGCTCGTGCTCATCCACCTCGTGACGATCCCCGTCGACAACACCAGCGTCAACCCGGTCCGCAGCCTGGCCACCGCGATCTTCGCCGATGCCAGCCCGAACGCCCTCGGACAGCTGTGGGCGTTCATCGTGTTCCCCCTGATCGGCGCGATGATCGGCGTCTTCGTGTGGCTGCTGATCGACGAGGCGACGCTCGAGTCGACGATGCTCGACACCGACTTCCTGCGCAAGACGCGCGACGTCATCGATGAAGCGATGGACGACGTCCTCGACGAGGACGATGACGTGACGACGCGCTGAGGGCGCGCTCAGGCGCCTTTGTAGTTGAGGATCTGCTCGAGTCGGTGCTCGATCGCGACGAGGTCGCGCTGGGCCTCCATCACATCGTCGATCGGCTTGTACGCGTCAGGGTGCTCGTCGAGCAGGGTCGCCGCGTCGCGGTTCCACGCCTTGCCGGCCATCGCCGCGTCGAGTGACGCCGGCGTGAGCGTGCGCTTGGCCGCGGCACGAGAGAGCCTGCGGCCGGCTCCGTGCGAACACGAGCAGTAGGACGCCGCGGACCCTGTGCCGCGCACGATGTAGGACGCCGCGCCCATCGACCCGGGGACGACGCCCCGATCTCCGACCCGCGCCCGGATGGCACCCTTGCGGGTGAGCCACACGTCCTTGCCGTCGTGGTGCTCGCGGGCGGTGTAGTTGTGGTGGCAGTTGATCGACTCGATCACCGTGACCGGCCGGGCGAGGAACGCCCGGACGCAGCCGTGCACGGCGCGCATCATCGACGCTCGGTTGCCCATCGCGTAGTCCTGGGCCCACAGCATGTCGGCGATGTAGGTGTCGAACTCGGCGGTCCCCTCGACGAGGTAGGCAAGGTCGGGGTCGGGGAGCTCGATGAAGTGGCGGCGCATCAGCTCCTTGGCCCCGTCGATGTGCACGTTGGCCAGCTCGTTGCCGACCCCGCGCGAGCCCGAGTGCAGCACCAGCCACACCTGGTCGTGCTCGTCGAGACAGACCTCGACGAAGTGGTTGCCGGACCCGAGCGAGCCGAACTGGTCACCGGCCTTGCGGATCAGCCGCCCGCTCCACCACTGCTCGCCCGCGGTCGCCGGCGGCGCGAGCTCGTCGGGCCATCCGTCGCCTTGTCGCTGGCGGCCGCGGCCGACGCCGGCGGGCACCGCTGCGGCGATCCGGGCGTGCAGTGGGCCGAGGTCGTCGGGCAGATCGCCAGCGGACAGGTCGAGCCGGGCGGCGATCATGCCGCAGCCGATGTCGACGCCGACGGCGGATGGGATGATCGCACCTCGGGTCGGGATGACCGACCCGACGGTGGCGCCGTAGCCGAAGTGGGCGTCGGGCATCAGCGCCACGTGGCCCTCGATGAACGGGAGCGACGCGGACCGGGCGGCCTGCTCGAGCGTCTTTTCGTCGATGTCGGTCGCCCAGGACAGGACGCGCGGTGCGGCCATGGTGGGCATCGCGATGACGGTACCGACCTGGCGCGATCGCGAGCCGGTGAGTTCCCCGGCCCAGCCAGAGGGGGGAGGGTGCCCTCCCCCCTCTGAGCGTCAGAAGTCCATGTCGCCACCGCCGGGCATGGCGGGGGCTTCCTTCTCCGGCTTGTCGGCGATGACGGCCTCGGTGGTGAGGAACAGGGCGGCGATCGACGCCGCGTTCTGCAGCGCCGAGCGGGTGACCTTGGCGGCGTCGATGACACCGATCTTCACCAGGTCCTCGTAGTCGCCGGTCTGGGCGTTGAGTCCCTCGCTCCCGGTCAGGCCGCGCACCCGCTCGACGACGACGCCGCCCTCGAGGCCGGCGTTCTCGGCGATCTGCTTGATCGGGGCCTCCAACGCCTTGCCGACGATCCGAGCACCGGTGGCCTCGTCGCCCTGCAATGCATCAGCGGCCTTGGCGACGGCGCCCTGGGCCCGCAACAGCGACACGCCGCCGCCGGGGACCACACCCTCCTCGATGGCCGCCTTGGTCGTCGACACGGCGTCCTCGATGCGGTGCTTCTTCTCCTTCAGCTCGACCTCGGTGGCGGCGCCGACCTTGAGCACGGCGACGCCGCCGGACAGCTTCGCCAGCCGCTCCTGCAGCTTCTCCCGGTCGTAGTCGGAGTCGGTGTTCTCGATCTCGGTCTTGATCTGGTTGATCCGGCCCTGGATGTCCTCCTTGGAGCCGGCGCCCTCGACGATCGTTGTCTCGTCCTTGGTGACGACGACCCGCTTGGCCTGGCCGAGCAGGTCGAGCGTGGCGTTCTCCAGCTTCAGGCCGACCTCCTCGGAGATGACCTGGCCGCCGGTGAGGATGGCCATGTCTTGGAGCATCGCCTTGCGCCGCTCGCCGAAGCCGGGCGCCTTGACGGCGACCGACTTGAAGGTGCCGCGGATCTTGTTGACCACCAGCGTGGCGAGGGCCTCGCCCTCGACGTCCTCGGCGACGATCACCAGCGGCCGCCCGCCCTGCATCACCTTCTCGAGGACCGGGACGAGATCACGGACCGACGAGATCTTCGAGCTGACGAGCAACACGTAGGCGTCGTCGAGGCTGGCCTCCATCCGCTCCGGGTCGGTGACGAAGTACGGCGAGATGTAGCCCTTGTCGAAGCGCATGCCCTCGACGAGGTCCATCTCCATGCCGAAGGTCTGGCTCTCCTCGACGGTGATCACGCCGTCCTTGCCGACCTTGTCGATGGCCTCGGAGATCATCGCCCCGATCTCGTCGTCGGCGGCCGAGATGCTGGCGACTTGGGCGATCTGGGCCTTCTCGTCGACGTCCTTGGCGATGTCCTTGATCGCCTCGACGGCGGCGTCGACGGCGGCCTCGATGCCCCGCTTCAGGCTCATCGGGTTGGCCCCGGCGGCGACGTTGCGCAGGCCCTCGCGGACCATCGCCCACGCCAGCACGGTGGCTGTCGTCGTGCCGTCACCGGCGACGTCGTCGGTCTTCTTGGCGACCTCCTTGACCAGCTCGGCACCGATCTTCTCGTAGGGGTCCTCCAGCTCGATCTCCTTGGCGATCGAGACGCCGTCGTTGGTGATCGTGGGGGCGCCCCACTTCTTCTCCAGGACGACGTTGCGGCCCTTCGGGCCGAGCGTGACGCGTACGGCGTCGGCGAGCTTGTTCATGCCGGCTTCGAGGCCGCGGCGGGCCTCGGCGTCGAAGGCGATCATCTTGGCCATTGAGTGGTCCTCCGTTGGACGGTGAGACGAGGGGCGGTCGTTAGCACTCGGGCAATGCGAGTGCTAGCACTCTAGGCCCGTGAGTGCCACGCCATCAACCGTCGCGGTGAGCCCGAGTGGCTAACCTCCTGCGACGGCAGGGATGATGCTCACCGTCTGACCGTCGGGGACGTCGGTGGCAAGCCCGTCGAGGTAGCGCACATCGTCGTCGTCGACGAACACGTTGACGAACTTGCGCAGGTTGCCGTCCTCGTCGAGCAGGCGGTCCTGGAAGCCGGGGTGGGCCGCATCGAGCGCTTTGAGCACGTCGACCAGCGCCCCGGCCTCGACCTCCGCCGTCGACGCGCCCCCCGACAGCGGACGCAGGGTGGTCGGGATGCGCACGGTCACGGCCATCCCGAAACCCTACCTGCTCGCTCGGGAATCAGCTGGCCATCCGTTTTGGTCGCGATCCACTCAGGGAGTGAGCGGAGAATCGCGACCAAAACGGCGGGCGCGTACGGTCGGGCGGCGTGAGGGTCGTCGCCGCGCTCGACAAGTTCAAGGGCACGGTGACGGCGACCGAGGCGACGGCGGCGGTTGGGCACGCCTGCTGGGAGCTCGGCCACGACGCCGACGAGGTCCCGATGTCCGACGGCGGCGAGGGGCTGCTCGAGGTGCTTGGCGGACCCAACCGCAGCTCGCTCGTGACCGGGCCGCTCGGCGCGCCGGTCGAGGCGGCGTGGCGCCTCGAGCACCGCAGCGCGGTCATCGAGATGGCCACGGCGAGCGGGCTCCAGCTGGTCGGCGGAGCCGAGGGCAACGACCCGCTGCGGGCGTCGACGATCGGGACCGGCGAGCTGATCGACCGTGCCCTGCAGCAGAGGGCGCGGCGCATCGTCGTCGGGCTCGGCGGCTCGGCGACCACCGACGGTGGGCTCGGCGCACTGACGGCGCTGCGCTCGCCGGCCCGGCTGCGTACGGTCGAGTTGGAGGTGGCGTGCGACGTGCGCACCCGCTTCGTCGACGCGGCGGCGGTGTTCGCCCCCCAGAAAGGCGCCAGCCCGGCCGAGGTCGGCTTGCTGACCGCTCGGCTCGAGCAGCTCGCCCGCCGCTACCTCGACGAGTACGGCGTCGACGTCACGTCCATCGACGGCTCCGGCGCGGCAGGTGGGTTGGGCGGCGCGCTCGCTGCCGTCGGCGGGCGGATCGTGCCCGGGTTCGAGCTCGTCGCCGAGCACGTCGAGCTCGCCGACCGCATCGCCAACGCCGACGCCGTCGTCACCGGCGAGGGCCATCTCGACCGCCAGAGCCTCGACGGCAAGGTCGTCGGCGGCGTGCGCGACCTGGCCGCGGCGGAAGGGTGCCGGGTCGTCGTGATCGTCGGCGACGCCGATCCCGACGTCGCCGCCGAGCTCGAAGGCGATGGCGTCGAGGTGGTCTCGCTCGTCGCCCGCTTCGGCGCGGACCGGGCCCGCCGCGAGCCGCGAACCTGCATCGAGCGCGCCGCCGCCGACGCGCTCGACGCGTGAGCAGTCTGGGCAAGGTGGGCGAGCGCCGCTGCGAAGAAGCGGCAGCGAGCTCGGAAGGCGAGGCGAGCAGCTTGGCTGCGAGCCGAGCCCGAGTCAGGTAGTTGTCGTCGTGACGCCCACCGGCGCTGGCGGGGCGACGCCGCCGGCGGCGGTGGTCGGCGTCCCGGCCCCGGCCCCGGCGAGGTCGGCGAGGGTTTTGCCGGCGGTGTCACTGCCGACCATCACGAGGACGGTCGACGTGCCGAGGCCCTTGTCGATCGGCGGCGGCGTCGGCATCGGTGCGGTCTGCAGCCCACCCAGGTCGGCGGCCACGAGCGCCGCCACCCCTTGGGCGTTGGCGTCGCCGTTGACGTAGTACACGATCGACGCCGTGAGCTTCTCGGCGGTGGTGTTGCCGGGTGTGCCCATCGTGTAGCCGGCGGTCTGCAGCGCGGTCGACATGCCTGCTGCCGAGCCGGCGACGCCGCTGGCGTTGGCCACCGACACGGTGGCGGCGTTCTTGGCGACCGGCGCCGCGGTCGGGGCGACCGTCGGGGTCACCACGCTCGACCCCCCGGGCGCGGTGGTGACGACGCCCGCGGGCGCGGTCGAGTTGGTCGTGCCGAGACCGTCGTCGCCGCTGTCGTCGTTGGTGACCGCGCGGAGGATCAGGAAACCGGCGATCACGGCGATCACCGCAAGCACGATGCTCAGGGTGGATCCGACCGGTGATCCGCTGTCACCGACCCGCGGGCTGCGCCGTGAACCGCGCTCAGGTTCGACCTCGGCGGGCCCCTCGGGTGGTGCGTCCGTCATGTGTGCCTCCTGGTCGGCGACATCGGCCAGCATCGGTCCTCGTCGGAGTCGGCATCGTAGCCGTGCGCCGGTCGGGCGCAGCGCGGGCCACGGGTAGCGTCGGCCACCCGTGGACCCTTTGCCGCCACGGCCCTTCTTGATCGGGGTGGCCGGGGGGTCGTCGTCGGGCAAGACCACCGTCGCCGAGCGCCTCGCCGAGCTCGCCGGCACCGAGCACCTGGCGCTGCTCAAGCTCGACTCGTACTACGTCGACCTCGGCGACCGCCCGCTCGTCGAGCGCGAGGCCTTCGACTTCGACCATCCCGACGCCTTCGACTGGCCACTGCTCAACGACCACCTCGTCGCCCTCACCGCCGGGGCCTCGGTTCCGGTGCCGGTGTACGACTACGTGCAGTACAACCGCAGCGGCGAGGTCAAGCTGGTCCACCCGGCGCCGATCATCGTCGTCGAGGGGATCCTCGTGCTGTGGGAGCCGACGCTGCGCGATCGCTTCGACCTCAAGGTGTTCGTCGACACGGAGGCCGACATCCGCCTGATCCGGCGGATCCGCCGCGACGCCGCCGAGCGCGGGCGCTCGACCGAGAGTGTGATCGAGCAGTACCTGACGACGGTGCGCCCGGCCCACGACACGTTCATCGAGCCGAGCAAGCGCTACGCCGACGTGATCGTGCCCCAGGGCGGGCTCAACCGCCCCGCCCTCGACGTGTTGCTCGCTCGTGTCGAGCAGCTCGCCGGGGAGTCACCAAGATGAGGAGGTGAACCTCCCGGCCGCGTTCGACAACCGGGTCAGCCGCGCCCTTGGCGTGGAGATCCCGATCGTCCAGGCCCCGATGGGCTGGATCGCCCGCAGCCGCCTGGCGTCGGCGGTCTCCCGGGCCGGCGCCTGCGGGATCATCGAGACCTCGTCCGGCGAGCTCGACGCGGTGAAGGACGAGATCCGCCTGATGCGCGACCTCACTGATCGCCCGTTTGGCGTCAACATCGCCCAGGCCTTCGTGCGCGATCCGAACATCGCCGAGTTCGTGATCGATCAGGGCGTGCAGTTCGTCACCACCTCGGCCGGCTCGCCGACCAAGTACACGAGCGTGCTCAAGGACGCCGGGCTCACCGTGTACCACGTCGTGCCGACGCTGGCGGCGGCGCTCAAGGCGGTCGACGCCGGCGTCGACGGGCTCGTCGTCGAGGGCGGTGAGGGTGGCGGCTTCAAGAGTCCGACGCCGGTGGCGACGATGGTGCTGCTGCCGCTCGTCCGCTCGCGTGTCGACGTGCCGATCATCGCCGCCGGCGGGATCGTCGACGGGGCGACGATGGCGGCCGCCTTCGCCCTCGGCGCCGAGGGCGTGCAGATGGGCACACGGATGGTGTCGGCCGCCGAGTCGCCGGTGCACGACAACTGGAAGCAGGCGATCGTCGCCGCCGCCGAGACCGACACCCTGTTCCTCAACGACCGCCACTCGCCTGCCCTGCGGGCGCTGCGCACGAAGCGCACGGAGGCACTCGTCCACGCCGAGCACAATGTGTTCGGCGACTTCGGCGACGCCCGCGCCCTGTACTTCGGCGGCGACATGGAGGCGGCGATCCCGCTGGGCGGGCAGGCCGTGGGGCGCATCGACGCGGTCCGGCCGGTCGCCGAGATCATCGCCGACACCGTCCGCGAGTTTGCCGCCACCGTCGAGCGGCTGTACACGGGAGGCACACCATGACCTACGACACCATCGCCTGGGAGCGCGACGACCGCGGCGTCGGCACGCTGACGATGAATCGTCCCGAGCGGATGAACGGGATGACCAACCAGATGCTCCGCGAGGCCCATGAGCTCCTCCACGACGTCGCAGACGACGAGTCGCTCACGGTGATCGTGGTCACCGGTGCCGGCTCGGCGTTCTGCCCGGGCGCCGACCTCAAGCACTACACGTCGGGCGAGTCGGACGAGGCCGGGAACGAGGAGCACTTCGACGTGCCGGTGCTGTTGCGCGAGATGCCGCAGGTCACGGTCGCGGCGATCAATGGGGCGTGCGCCGGCGCCGGGCTCGGCTGGGCCTGCGCCTGCGATCTGCGCTACGCGACGCGTTCGGCGAAGCTGAACACCGCCTTCCTCGACGTCGCGGTCGCCGGCGACATGGGCCTGCCGTGGACGCTGCCGCGGATCGTCGGTGCCGGACGGGCGCGGGAGCTGTCGTTGCTGCCGCGCAAGCTCACGGCGTCGGAGGCGGCGGAGATCGGGCTCGTCAACGGCGTGTTCGACGACGCTTCGTTCCGTTCCTGCGTCGCCGAGGTGGTCGACCAGCTGGCGGCCAAGGCGCCACTCGCCCGGCGGGCGATGAAGGCCCACTACGTCGGGGCCGAGGCGATGGGGTTCGGCGAGTTCGTGGCGATGGAGACGAAGGACCACATGACGATCTCGGCGTCGGCCGACTGCGGCGAGGCGTTCCGCGCCTTCGTCGAGAAGCGCCCAGCTCGGTTCCAGGGGAGGTAAGCCCATGCTCAGACTGCGTCAGATCGCCCTCGTCGCCCGCCATGACCTGGTGGCCGCCCAGGAGTTCATCGACACGCTCGGCGTCGCGATCGCGTTCCACGATCCGGGCATCAAGAACCTCGGCCTGCACAACACGCTGATGCCGATCGGCACCCAGCTGCTCGAGATCGTCGCCCCGATCACCGAGGGCACCACCGCAGAGCGCTTCCTCGAGCGGCGCAAGGGTGCCGGCGGCTACATGGTCATCACCCAGACCGACGACCACCCGCCGCGTCGTGCCCGCGTGGAGGAACTGGGCATCCGCATCGTCGGGCAGTTCCACGACGACGACTTCACGAACATGCAGCTGCACCCCGCCGACACCGGCGGGTCGTTCCTGGAGATCGATCAGCAGGCCGGCGGCGAGGACCCGATGGGCCCGTGGGCCCCGGCCGGCCCGAACTGGCAGCAGGCGATCCGCACTGATCGCGTCTCGGCGATCACCGCCGCCGAGATCCAGTGCGAGGACCCGGAGAGAATCGCCTCACGGTGGTCAGAGATCGTCGAGATCGAGCGCGCCGACGTCGACGGCGTACCGACGATCCCGCTGGAGAACGCCACGCTCCGCTTCGTCGAGGTCACCGACGGGCGGGGCGAGGGGCTGGCGGGCATCGACCTCGCCTGCTCGCAGCCGGACGTCGTCAAGGCCGCTGCCGCGAGCACAAGCTGCCGGTCGCCGACGACCACGTGATGCTGGTCGGGATGCGCTGTTACCTCACATAGGGGCTCGGCTCGCAGGCAAGCTGCTCGCCTCGCCTCCCGAGCTCGCCGCCGCCGCTCCGCAGCGGCGCTCGCCCGCCTGGCGGCTACGTCAAGAATCGCCGGCCGGGCGCCGCGGGAAGGCGACGAGCATCACGATCGCCGCGAACGCGGCGCACCCGGTGGCGACGAGCCACACCTTCTTGTAAGGCGTCACCGGGTCGTCGCCGCCGGCGGCTTGCAGCGCCACGGCGATGGCGATGCCGATCGCGCTGGCGAGCTGGAACAGCGTGCTGCGGGCGGCGCCGGCCATCGAGTAGTAGCGCGGCGGCACCCGGCTCATCAGCGCGCCGGTGAGGGTGGCGAAGCCGCCGGCGATGCCGACGCCGCCCAGGACCATGCCGGGCAGGATCGCCGTGGCGTAGTGAGCGTGCTCGCCGACTGCGAGCACCCACCACAGCGTGCCGGTTGCGGCGAACAGGCAGCCGACGGCGACCAGTTCGCGGTGGCCGATCCGATCGGCGAGGCGCCCGGCGAACGGCGAGAGCAGGGCCCCGATCGTCGCCGCCGGGGCGAGCCCGAAGCCGGCGGCGAGCGGCGACCACCCCCACACGTCGTGGAAGAACGACGGCATCAGCACCAGCCAGCCGAACGAGGAGCCGACGAAGAACGCCTGGGCCACGTTGCCGACGGTGAAGCTGCGCAGGCGGAAGAGGTCGAGGTCGAGCAGCGGGTTGGGGTGGCGGCGGGAGCGGATGAAGAACCACGGCAGCAGCACGGCGGCGACGCCGAGGCACACCAGGATGCGGACGTCGGCCAGCCCCCACCCGTTGACCTCGACGATGACCAGCACGATCGCGCCGACGGCGATCGCCGCCAGCGGCACGGCCACTGGGTCGAAGCGCTCGCGCACCCGCTCCGTGGTCCGCGGCAAGAGCCGCCAGCCGCCGATCAGGGCGGCCGCCACGAACGGCAGGTTGATGTAGAACACCGCCCGCCATCCGGCGGCCTCGACGAGTAGCGCGCCGAGCGTCGGGGCGATCGCCCCGCCGAGCCCGGCGACCCCGCCCCACACGCCGATCGCCATCGACCGCCGCGACGGCGGGAACTCCGGCAGCAGCAGCGCGAGTGACGCCGGGTAGATCAGCGCACTGCCCATCGCCTGCAGCACGCGGCCGCCGATCAGGACCCAGATGCTCGGTGCCGTCGCCGCGATCAGCGACGCCACGGCGAACATCGCCAACCCGAAGAGGAACGCCTCGCGGTGCCCGATCCGGTCGCCCACCTTCCCCGCCACCAGCAAGAGGGCGGCGAAGGTGATGTTGTACGACGTGAAGACCCACGCCAGCACCGGCTCGGGCTCGCCGAACCCGGCGCGGATGCCGGGCAGGGCGACGCTCACGATCGTCACGTCCATCGCCACGAGCAGCACCGACACCGACGTGATGATCAGGATCTGCCACGCCCGCGCCCCGACCTCCACCTCCGGGATGGTGTCGGCGGGAGCGCCGACCGGGACTGCCTGCGGCTCGGTCGTCAAGCAGCCGCACCGTATCCGGACGACCCGGGCCGCCGTCCACCCCGGTCGGCGCGCCAGCTCAGTGCGCGGTGGGCACGCCGCGGGCGCGATCGCGGCTGTCGGCGCGCACGGAGGCCATGATTGCCACGACCAGCACGACCAGGATCACGGCCAGCGAGACGTACGTGGGCAGGTGAACGTGGAACGGCCAGCCGATCAACAGCATCTTGACGCCGACGAACGCGAGGATCACGCCGAGCCCGATGTTGAGGTAGCGGAACCTCCCTTGCATCCCGCCGAGTAGGAAGTACAGCGAGCGCAGGCCGAGGATGGCGAAGGCGTTGGAGGCGAAGACGATGAACGTCGAGCGGCTGACGGCGAGGATCGCCGGCACAGAGTCGACGGCGAACACGACGTCGGTTGCCTCGATCAGCACGAGCACGGTGAACAGCGGCGTGGCCACCCGCTTGGCGTTCTGCACCGTGAACAGCTTCTGGCCGTCGTAGCGGTCGGTGGTCGGCACCAATCGGCGCACCGCCCGCATCGCGATGTTGCGGTCGTAGTCGACCTGGTGGGACTCGTCGTGGCGGGCGATCTTCACCGCCGTGTAGAGGAGGAAGCCGCCGAAGATGTACAGCACCCACTCGAACTTCTCGATCAGCTCGACACCGGCGACGATGAACGCGGCGCGCAGCACGAGGGCCCCGAAGATGCCCCAGAACAGGACGCGGAACTGGTACTCGCGCGGCACGGCGAAGAACGAGAAGATCACCGCCCACACGAAGACGTTGTCGACGCTCAGGCTCTTCTCGATCAGGAAGCCGGCGTAGTACTCACCGCCGGCCTTGCCGCCCTGCCACCAGATCATCACGAGGCCGAACAGCAACCCGATCGAGATCCAGACGGCGGACTCGATCGCCGCCTCCTTGACCGAGATCACGTGGGCGGTCTTGTGCACCGCCAGGAGGTCGAACACGAGCATCCCGGCGATCGCCCCGATCAGCGCCAGCCACGCCCATACCGGCACGTCGAAGCTGGCGAAATCGTCCTGGGTGACGTTGGCCTCGGCGAGGCGGGCGGCGAGTGTCGGCATCGTCGATCCCGGCACACGCTACCGGCGGGCGCCGAACGGTGAGCTCAGACGGCGGATCTCCGCCGGGTGGGCGAGCGCCGCTGCGAAGCGCGCTGCGGAGCCGTCGCTCGGAAGGTGAGGCGAGCGGCTTGCCCGCGAGCCGAACCCTAGACATAGTCGTGGCGCTGCAGCCAGTGGAAGCTCAGCCAGCCAGGCAGGATCGGGAGCCAGAACGTCGCCAGACGGAACAGGAACACCGCCGGCACGGCGACCGAGTTGTCGAGCCCCGCCGCGACGAGCCCGCCGATCAGCGCCGCCTCCATCGCCCCGAGCCCGCCGGGCGTGGGCGCGGCGTTGGCGACCGCCGAGCCGACGAGGTAGATCGCCCCGACCGTCGCCAATGGCACTCCCCCGCCGAAGGCCACGACGCAGAAGTAGAGCGCCAGCAGATAGCTGACGGTGGTGAAGATCGACCCGCCGATCAACAGCGCCACCTTCCCCGGACGGCGCAGCACCTCGCTGACCCCGTCGAAGGCCCGTCGCACGACCGGGAACAACCGATGGGTGAACACGCGGCGGGTGAATGGGATGGCGAAACCGATCAGCACGAGCACGGCGGCGACCATCGCACCGAGCCAGAACCAATGCACGTCCGGCAGGTGCAGCCCGCCGAACGCGTCGCGCCCGGCCCACACGATGAACACCCCGATCAGCGACAGGTGGCCGACGACGCCGGCCACGGTGTCGAGGCCAACGCCGGAGACGGCGACCGCCCGGTCGACGCCCTGCTTCTGCAGCAGCCGCGCGTTGAGGGCCATCCCGCCGACGCCGGCCGGCGCGAGCTTGCCGGCGAACTCCGACGCCACCTGGCCGACCACGATCGGACCGGCCGGAAGGCGCGACGACACCGCGCCGAGCAGCGCCGCCGAGGCGCCGACGTAGGTGAGCAGCGACATCAGCAGGATCAGCGGCGCCCATCCCCAGTTCGCATCGCGGACCTGGCGCAGGATGCCCGGGAGGTCGGCGAACTGCGGCAGGAGGAAGTAGGTGGCGCCGACGACGACGAGCACCATCAAGATCATCCGCCGGTCGAACCGTTCGAGCTCGACGAAGTGGACCTCCTCGACGCCGGCCTGCTCCTGGACCTCCCGCTGCAGGTCGGCCAACAGGCCCTTGCGCTCCTTCATCGCGGCACGGGTGGGCCCGCTCAACGCCGCCAGCTGGAGCCGCGGCAGTGCCCGGGCGACGGCTTCCCGGCCGAGCACATCGACCGCCTGACGCACCGGGCGGCTGGGGCCGGCGACGACCGCGAGCGCCGCCAGCAGCTGGGCGACATCTGCATCGAGCTGGGCGTCATCGGCGGCGAGCTCGGCGTAGCCGAAGTCGACGAGGGATGCCTCACCGCCGGCCAGCAGCATGTTGGCCCGGCGAAGGTCGCGGTGGGCGATGCGGTGGGCGCGCAGCAGCTTCAGCTGGCGGAACACGTCGGCGATCACGACGTCGCTGACCGCGTCCGGCTCGACGACATCGATCGACGGCGCATCGACGAGGTCGTAGGCAAGGATCATCGAGTCCAGCCCGACGCGCGCGACGCCACGCATCTGCGGCGTGCGCACGCCGAGATCACGAGCGACCAGCGACACGAGCGCCTCGTGCTCGACGGCCCGGCGCAACGATGAGAACGGTCGGTCGTCGCCGACGTCCTTCAGGCGGGCGAAGCGGTACGCCCGGTACAGCAGGTCGGCGGCGCGCTGCTCCTCGCCGACCACCTTCACGAAGAGCTCCCCACCGCCGTCCGTCGCGGCGCGGTAGGCCATGGTGCCGTGGGGAGTCACCGGCGCAAGGCGCAGGTCGGTGACCGCCAGCCCCGCATCGACCAGAGCGAGGCGGACGGCGTTCATCGTCGGTCGCCGATCGGGCCGGCCGAACGCGGCGAGCACGGCGGTGCCGATCGTCGCACCGAGCGGGATCGCCACGAGCAGATCACCGGGCAGATGGTCGGCGACCACGAAGCGCATCAGGACCAGCACGCCGAGGGTCACCGCTCCGGCCCGGCGCCACCGCGACGACACGAACGGGGCGAGCACCACGAACGAGGCGGTGATGCGGGCGAAGCCGATCGCGTCCGTGGACGTTGCGGTGGTCAGGCGCTGGTGTGCTTCGAGCGCGTCGAGGGCGGCGTCAGCTGCGTCGCGGTCGATCAGCCCGAGGGTCGCCCACATCAGCGCGGCCGCGACGAGGTTCGCCACCACCAGGTACAACAGCAACCGGTAGCGCCGTGTGAACAGTGGGACCACCACGAGAGCCAGCGCGATCGTGTAGCCCGACCACTCCAGGGCGCCGTGCAGCACCCGCTCGATCGATGGCGTGAGGAACTCGAAGGCGCGCAGGACGTCCAGCTCGAACCCGAGCACGGAGTCCTGGACGAGGACCACGACGGCGATCAACCCCGCCGTCGCCGCTGCCCACACGACCAGCCGCAACAGGTCACGCGGGGAACACTGGTAGCGGTCGGCGATCTCCTCGGTGACACCGGATCCGACCCGGTCGACGGCCAGTGCGGAACGGCGCGCCGGACCCACGTCCGCCGTGGCCGCGTCGATTGCCGTCATGTCACGTCCCCATCGGCGAGCGCCTGCCTGGCGACACTGTACGCAGGCCGATCGCCCCGCCCCTTTACCTGCTCCAGCTCAGAATCACACGCAGGAAGCGAGGCCACCCTGTCAAGGCAGCCGTCGAGTCGCCTTCAGTACGCTCGTTCCATGGCGGGACTGTCCAACGCAGCCGTCGAGCGGCTGCTGCTGTTGATGTCGGGTTACGAGCGGACGGTGTCCGAGGCGATGCTCGATGTGGCCCCTGACCCTGAGCTGGCCGGCAACGTGTCCCTCGTCGTGCTGTGCACGCTCGACCTGGAGGGTGCCCGCCGCCCCGGTGTGCTGCAAGAGGTCACCGGGCTCTCCAGCGGTGGCGTGAGCAAGCTGATCGACCGGATGGAGGCGGCCGGGGTCGTCAAGCGGACCTACGGCGGCGTCCCCGGCGACAACCGGGGCGTCCTGGTGACGATCACCCGCCGCGGCAAGGCGCTCGTCGCCCGCTTCACCAGCGAGGTGGCCGCTCGCCTCCCCGAGTCTCGCGTGCTGCTGGACCAGGTCTCCTCGGCCGTCAGCGTCTAGCGCCGCGTAACATCCGCCCGTGCGGTCGTGGCTCGACGAGCACATCTTCGCTGAGCATCGGCTGCCGCTGCTGCTCTGCTTCCTGTCGTTCGTGGTCACGTTCGTCGTGACGCGGGTGATCACTCGGATGATCCGCGCCGGCCGCGGGCCGTTCAAGAACAACGTCTCGGCGTCGGGGCTGCACATCCACCACGCCGTGCCCGGGATCATTCTTCTCGTGCTCGGCGCGTTCGTGTCCGTGGCTGTCGTGAGCGAGCGGCCGTGGAACGAGATCGCGGCGGTGATGATCGGCATCGGCACCGCGCTCGTGCTCGACGAGTTCGCGCTGATCCTGCACATGTCCGACGTCTACTGGTCCGAGGAGGGACGGATCTCGGTCGAGATGGTGAGCCTGTCGATCGCTGGCATGGGGATGGTCCTCGTCGGCTTCAGCCCGTTCGACTTCAGCGGCGACCAGGGCGACAACGCGACGATCGCCGGGGCGGTCATCGGTGCGTTGGTGCACCTCTCCCTGATCGTTGTCTGCGTCATCAAGGGGAAGTACGGCCTGGCCCTGCTCGGCGCGTTCGTGCCGGTCGTCGCCATCGTCGCGGCGATTCGGCTCGCCCGCCCAGATTCGCTGTGGGATCGCCGCCGCTACACCGGCCGCAGGGCGGACAAGGCGCAGAAGGCGCAGGTGCGGGAGGCTCGCTACCACCGGCGCTACGGCCGATTCACGACGGCACTCGCCTACTTCGTCGCCGGCAAGCCCTCCGACGATCTGGCCAGTTAGGTTCCGACCGTGCTCGTCGCGGAGGCCCAGAGCCTGCTCGCCAAGATCGAGGCCCTCGGTGCTCCGGCGTGGCCGGACATCGGACCCGTCAAGGCCCGTGAGCTGTTCGAGGCGACGCCCGATCCTGGCCACACCGCCGAGGTGGCGTCGGTGCAGGACCTCGTCGTCGGCGCCGGCGACCACGAGGTCCGGATCCGGGTCTACCGCGCCCTCGACGCCGGGAGACCGGTGCCGACGCTGCTGTGGCTCCACGGCGGCGGCTGGGTGCTCGGCAGCCTCGACAGCTACGACCGCACCTGCCGCCGGATCACGGCGTCGGCGGGGTGCGTCACGGTCTCGGTCGACTACCGGCTGGCGCCGGAGCACCCCTTCCCCGCCGGGCTCGACGACTGCGGCGCGGCGCTGGCCTGGGTCCACGAGCACATCGGCACGCTCGGCGGGCGGCCCGACGCCGTCGTCGTCGGCGGCGACTCGGCTGGCGGCAACCTCACCGCGGCCACGGTGCTCCGCAATCGCCACGAGGGTGGGCTGCCGATCGCCCTGCAGGTGCTGGTGTACCCGGTGACCGACTTCGACGCCGAGACCGCGTCGATGCGAGCCAACGCCACCGGCTTCCCGCTCACCAGGGACACGATGGGCTGGTTCTACGACCAGTACGTGCCGGCCGAGCGGCGCACCGACCCGTACGCCGCGCCGTTGCGGGCGGCGAGCCTGGCCGGGCTGCCACCGGCGCTGGTGGTGGTCGCCGGGCACGACCCGCTACACGACGAGGGCGCGGCCTACGCCCGCCGGCTCGCCGCCGACGGCGTGCCGACGACGCTGTCGTCATACCCGGGGCACTTCCACGGCTTCGCCATCATGACCCGCTTCCTGACCGACGCCCGCCGGGCCGAGGCCGAGATCGTCGACGCCATCAGGCGAGCGGCGATGGACTTGTCCGCCGCGCCGGCTTGACGATCAGCCCCGCCGCGGCATGGTCCGCCGGTCCGAGGGATAGCGTTGCGATGACCACGCGTGGCGACGTGTGCGCGTTGGTTCCGGCTCCAGTCCTTGGTCGGGCTCTCGTCCCGCCGGGATGTGGACATCTGTCGCCAAGGAGCCGTGATGACGCTGGACCTCATGTCCCCGCCGCCTTCCGCCGCGCCTCCACTCGGGGACGACGAGGGCCGCCCGGACGGCGCCGCCCGGGCGGTCACCGCCCTCATCGTCGCGCTGCCATTCGTCGCCGTCGGGTTCGCCGTGTTCCGGTTCCGCGGACACGGGGTCGAGCTTCGTGACGTTCTGCTGACGGTGATCCTCTACCTGCTCATCGGGCATGGGGTGTCGATCGGCTTCCACCGCCTGCTGGCGCACAAGGCGTTCATCCCCTGCCGATCGCTGAAGATCGCCCTCGTCATGTTGGGCTCGATGGCGTTCGAGGGCGGGCCGATCGGATGGGTCGCGAGCCATCGGCGGCACCACGTGTTCGCCGACACGGCCGACGATCCGCACTCCCCGCAACACCACGGCGGCGGGCTCGGCGGTCAGCTGAAGGGCCTGTGGCACGCCCACGTCGGCTGGTTGTTCACCGCCAGAGGCGTGCCGACGTCTCGCCACGCCGCCGACCTCCTCGCCGACCGCGAAATCGTCGTCATCGACGCGCTGTTCCCGCTGTGGTGCGTGGTCTCTCTCGGCGTGCCGTTCGGCCTCGGATGGTTGCTCGGCGGAACGCTCGGCACCGCCTTCGAGCGCGCTGCTGTGGGCCGGCCTCGTCCGAGTCTTCCTGTTGCACCACGCGACGTGGAGCGTCAACTCGATCTGCCACATGTTCGGCCGTCGACCGTTCGAGTCGAAGGACCGCAGCAGCAACGTCGCCGCGCTCGCCATCGTGAGCATGGGCGAGTCCTGGCACAACGGGCACCACGCCTTCCCCCGATCGGCACGGCACGGCCTGCTGCGGGGCCAGTGGGATTCATCGGCCCGGCTGATCGGTCTCTTCGAGAGGTTGGGGTGGGTGCATGAGGTCCACCGGCCGACGCCCGAGGCGATCCGGCGTCATCACGTCACCGACTCACCCGCTCCGTAGGGGTCATCGTCGTGTCGTGCCCGGGCGGGGTGTCGATCCCCCGTCTCGGACTCTGGCTCCCGCCGCCATCGGGCCGCTGACGGGGGACGCCGCTCGCGGACCTGCCGCTGGAGACCTCGTCACGCCCGCCATCCCCGTGAGGTTCTGGGTGCCGGTCCATCGGGATCACGGGAAACCCCGTGATCGCGGCGCAACTCCACCGCGGTTGATCAGCACCCGCTATCGTGAGCCGCGCTCCGGCGTCCGCCCCGCCCATGCGAACCCGTTGAGCTCGCCGCCTCGAGCGTGATCCCGTGAGGACCTCATGCCCACCGATGCCGGTCGCCCCAACGTCGTCTCCCACACCCCGCCGGCACGCGCCGGTACACCGGCTGATCAAGCCCGCCGGGTCGGCGCCCCCCCAAGCCAGCTCCGTTCCGCAACGACGATCCGAGCCCGAGAGGCGCCGACCGTCGAGGTCCCGCTGACCTGGGCTCGGCCGCGGCCGGCTACACCGTGGGTCGTGCGGCTCTACGTCGCATGGCTGCTCTTCGGCACGTTCGGCCTGGCCTCGTTGCTCGCCAGCAGCCGGTCCGATCCGCGCACCGGCGCGTTGATCGGGTCGGGCCTGAGCCTGCCGCTGTATGTCCTGACCGTCGGCGCGCTGGTCTGGGCGGCGTTCGAGACCGGGCGCGCGACGCATCGACAATCGAGGCGCCACGCGCGGTCCGAGGATGACATCTTGAGACGAGCGCCCACTGTGTGCCGGGTGGACCAAGCCGTCGCGGAGTAGGTGTCCGACGACGCGACGTTGAGCTCTCAGCTCAGGTTCAGTGCAACGGGCAGGAGCCGGTGTTGTTGAGCTCGTCGAGGCGCGCGGCGAGGTCGAGGATGGTGGCGCGATCTCCCGAGTCCAGGGCAATCTCGACGGCATCCAGGATCTCCGCGGTGGACATCGGGAATCCGATGCCGGCGGTCGAGTTGAGCAAGGCGGCGACGGCTGCCCGCAGCAGGATGCGGGTGGCGCCGGCGACGTCCGGCCCCCCCTGGAAGCGCAAAGCGTCGAGCAGCGTCGTGTCGTCCAGGCCGCTGAGGGCACCGCTGAAGACGAACCCCACGGTGTCGTCGGGCGCGAAGCCGGTCCATTGGTCCACGTGGTTCTTCCAGTAGCCAGGCGTGCACCCCGCCGCGGGGACTGTCGTCGTCGTGGTGGTGCTGCTCGTCGAGGTCGTCGTGCTCGTCGAGGTCGTGGTGCTCGTCGACGATGTGGTCGACGACGACGTGGTCGGCGACGACGTGGAAGTGGTCGACGACGATGATGACGAGCTCGACGACGATGATGACGAGCTCGAACTCGACGACGACGAACTCGAACTCGACGAGGAGGAACTCGACGAGGAGGAACTCGACGAGGACGAGCTCGGGCTCGACGACGATGACGAGTCGCTGACGGTGGATGACGTTGGGGTCGTCTCGGTGGCGGCGGCAGACATGGGTGACGCCGACGTGGCGACCACGATCGTGCCGCTGAGGGCCACCACCGAGATGAGTGCCAACCGGAGCTGAGCGCGCGGTCCAGACCTCTTCATGCTGTACTCCCTCCCGTCAGGAGCCACGCCATCGGCTCCGTGAGCCCAAGGCGTAGCTCCGATCGAGCTGAGCTCGCAAGCGCGGATCGAGCCGTGGCGTCAATATCCCTCGACCGGGTGACGTCATTCAAGACGTCGGCGCCATTGGTGCGGCGGGAACCCGCGACCGGCACGCGATGCATCGACCAGTGTTGCGGGATCGCTATTCTGCTTGCGACGGTGAGCGCCGGTGGCGCCGAGCGAGCGGGGGCTGAGATGGAGCGGGACGGGTGGTTTGGCGGGCGTCGCGTTGTATCGCGGGCGTCCGTCGTGCTGATCACGTTGGTCGGGTCGCTGGTTGCGTTGGCGGCGCAGCCATCCGAGGCGGCGGTGCCGACCGGGTTTGCGGATTCTGTCGTGATCAGCGGTCTGACGAATCCGACCGTCGTGCAGTTCGCTGCTGACGGGCGGATCTTCGTCGCTCAGAAGAACGGACAGATCTACTCCTTCGACGCGGCCGGTGGATCGAAGACCTTGTTCGCCGACCTCTCCATCGAGGTCGACGACTACTGGGACCGTGGCTTGCTCGGACTTGCGTTGTCGCCGACGTTTCCGACCGATCCCGCCGTATACGTTTTGTACACATACGACGCGGCGGAAGGTTCGACGGCGCCGCGGTGGAACGACGGCTGTCCGACGCCACCGGGAGCCACGACGGATGGATGCGTCGTGAGCGGGCGGCTGTCCAAGCTGACCCCGAGCGGGACGCCGGGGGCGCCGGTCGAGACGGTGCTCGTGTCGGGCTGGTGCCAGCAGTACCCCAGTCACTCGATCGGCACGGTGCGGTTCGGATCCGACGGGTACCTCTACGCCGGCGCCGGTGACGGGGCCAGCTTCAACAACGTGGACTATGGCCAATACGGCAACTACTACGTCGGCGATCTGGCCAACCCGTGTGGGGATCCGCCGTCGCCGGCCGGTACCGCGCTGACCTCGCCAGACGCACAAGGAGGGGCGTTGCGCAGTCAGTCCCCCCGTCGCTCGGCCGGCCCGACGACCCTCGACGGCACGATCATCCGAGTCGATCCGGCCACTGGAGGGGGCGTCGCCACCAACCCCTTCGCCGCGAGCACCGATCCCAACCGCCAGCGCGTGCTTGCCTACGGCATGCGCAACCCGTTCCGCTTCACCACCCGCCCGGGCACCAACGAGCTGTGGGTGGGCGACGTTGGCTGGAACACGTGGGAAGAGATCGAACGAATTCCCGATACCACGGTCGGCGTCGCCGCCAACTTCGGATGGCCGTGCTATGAGGGGAGTTTCATCCAGGCCGCCTACCAGTCGGCCACCCTCGCGTCGTGCAGCTCGCTGTACGCCAATCCATCGCAGGTGACGGCGCCGTTCTACGCCTACAACCATTCAAGCCAGGTGGTCACCGGCGAGACCTGTCCGACAGGTGGGTCATCGGTCAGCGGCATCGCCTTCTACCCGGGCGGTTCCTATCCGTCGAGCTACAACGGTGGGCTGTTCTTCGCCGACCACAGCCGCAGGTGCATCTGGTTCATGCCCCTCGGCGCGACGGGGAATCCCGATCCGTCACGCGTGCAGACGTTCGCCCCCGGCGCCGGCAACCCGGTCGATCTCGAGATCGGGCCGGGCGGCGACTTGTTCTACGCCGACCTCGAGGGCGGGGCGATCCATCGCATCAGCTACACCGTCGCCAACCAGCCGCCCGTCGCGGCGATCAGTGCACAACCGACATCGGGCACCACCCCGTTGACGGTGCAGTTCGACGCCGGCGCGTCGAGCGACCCCGAAGGCGGTGCGCTGACCTACACCTGGGACCTCGACGGTGACGGCGTGTACGACAACGGAACGAGCGCCGTCGCGACATGGACCTACAGCACACCAGGTGAGTACACCGCGCGCCTGCAAGTCACCGACCCACAGGGCGCCGTCGGCGCGGCGGCGGTGACGATCACGGCTGGGAACTCGCCGCCCACTCCCACGATCACTGCACCGAGCGCCTCGTCGAAGTGGAAGGTCGGCGACACCATCACCTTCGCCGGAGGGGCGACCGACATCCAGGACGGCACCGAGCCTGCCTCTCGGCTGCAGTGGACAGTGATCCTCTATCACTGCTACACGCCAACCGATTGCCACGCCCACACCGAGCTCAGCATCCCCGGCACGTCCAGTGGGTCGTACACGGCGCCCGACCACGGCTACCCGGTGTACCTCGAGTTCCGGCTGACGGCGACCGACTCCGGTGGGTTGAGCACAACGACCACCGTCCGCCTCGACCCGCAGACCGTCGACTTGACGTTCCGCAGCAACCCCGGCTCACTCCGAGTGACCGTCACGTCCGCTGACTCGACCTTCGCGACACCGTTCACCCACACCTATGTGGTCAATGCGCAGGTCCACCTCATCGCACCGGTCAGGTCGGGTGCGTACACGTTCCAGTCCTGGTCGGACGGTGGAGCAGCCGACCACACCATCAGTGCGCCGGCGACCGCCAAGACCTACACGGCCACCTATCGCAAACGCTGACCACCCGCCGCACCGCGAGCCTGCCTCGCCGTCGCGGCCGTGACGGTCGGTGCTGGTCCTACTCAATGGCGCGCGATGCGGCGTTGAGTACGACCTGCTCATCCCGGGACGCGCCGAACAGACGCATCGTGTCCTCACCCGGGGCGCCAACGGGGCGCCCCGAGCGAGAAGGGACCAAGCGTGAAACTCACCCACCCTGTGCTGCGCACCGTCGCAGTCGTCGGCATCTCGATCGCCGCACCGCTCACCGCCGCGCTCTCGGTCGACGCGGGCACCATCGCCAAGCCGCCGCCCGACGCGGGCGTCGCGATCGCGACAGCGTCCGACACCCCGCCCGGGCCGAGCGCCATGGAGTACCCGCCCGGCCCGAACGCCCTGGCCTGGCCGCCGGGACCGACCGCCGCGGAGGTCCCGCCGGGTCCCGGTGTCATCGGTCCCGAGTACGCCGCCGACCTCCCGCCGGGGCCGACCGCCGCCGACCTCCCGCCGGGGCCGACCGCCGCGGACTTCCCGCCGGGGCCCAGTGCGGTCTGAACCGTTCCAGGGGCGCCCGCCTCCGGGCGCCCTTGGCGTGCATCGGTACGCTCGTCGCGATGCCCGTCGCGACTCGGTGGCCGTTGATCGGTCGGCGTGACGAGCTCGACGCCTTCAGGGTGGCCCTGTCGGATCCGGGTTGCGAGGCGTTCTGCATCTACGGACCACCCGGTGTGGGCAAGACACGCCTGGCCGACGAATGCCTGGACGTGGCGGAGGCCGCCGGACGGCGAGTCCTGCGGGCCACCGCGGAACGCTCAACGGGAGCGGTCCCGTTCGGTGCGGTCGCTCACCTGATGCCCGCCCGCGCCCTGTCCGCCTTCGGCGACGACGACGTGATCAACCCCGTCGGCTTCGCCAAGCTGTTCGCTGCCGCACGGAAGGTGCTCGCTCCTGCCGGCGACGAGACGGGCGTACCCGTGCTGCTGCTTGACGATGCCCATCGTCTCGACAGCTCGTCGATGACGATGATCGACCGCCTGATCGCACAGCGCGAGTTGTTCTGCATCGCCACGGTCGTCGCCGGTGAATCCGTCCCCGAGACCCTGACTCGATGGTGGCGCGACGAACGGGCGACGCGCATCGACCTCGGCGAGCTCGATCAGCTCGGCGTCGACACGCTGTTGCACATCGCGCTGGAGGGCCCACTCGACGCCGCCGCGTCGGCGGAACTGTGGGCGGCGAGCCGGGGCAACATGCTGGCGCTGCGCGAGCTGGTGCTCGGAGCGAAGACGCGGCAGCAACTCGTGCGTCGAGACGGCGTGTGGTGCCTCGACGGGCAGCTCGCCGCACCGTCCCGGCTGCGCGAAGTGATCGAGGCACGCATCGGCGAGCTCGACACTGTGGCCCGAACCGTGCTCGACGTGCTCGCAGTGTGCCAGCCGGTCGGCCTCGGCCAGCTCGAAGCCGCCGCCGGCCTCAGCGTGCTGGAGGAGCTCGAACGCGACGGCCTGATCAGGACCCGCACCGACGGACGTCGCGAGACGGTACGCCTCGCCCACCCGCTCCACGGCGAGGTGCTGCGAGCCGGACTCGCAACGTTGCGACGGAGGTCGATCCTGCTGGATCAGGCAGCGATCGTCGAGGCATGGGGTGCCCGACGGCGGGAGGATCCCGTGCGTGTCGCCACATGGCGGCTCGAGGCGACCGGCCGCGCCGACCCCGGGCTGCTGCTCCGGGCCGCCCGGCTGGCGCGCTACGACCACGACTTTCGCAACGCCGCCAAGCTGGCCCGGGCGGCGCTCGCCGCCGAGCCCTCAGCCGCCGCCGCGCTCGTGCTCGGCGAGTCGCTCTACAACCTCGGCTCGTTCGAGGAGGCCGAGGTGGTGCTGGCCGTGGCCACTGAGCGCGCCGCCGGCGACGACGAGGTCGTGCGGATCGCGACCGTGCGACGGCGCAACCTGTACCGCGGATGTCGGCGCGACGCCGACGCCGTCGAGGTCGGCCGTGTGGCCGGCTCCCGGGTGGCGTCGACCGCGGCGCGTGGTGAGCTGCTCGCCGGACAGGCGGAGGTGTTGGCGATCGCGGGTCGCCCGATCGAGGCATTGGCTCTGCTCGAGGAGGTGGACACGACGCCGCCTCGCCTGCGCGTGCTGGCCGCGATGCCCCGTGCCGCCGCCTGCGCCATGCTTGGTCGGACGGCCGAGGCGCTGGCCGTCAGCCGTCAGGCCTACCGCGACCATCTGGCGCTCGGCGACGAGCTGGCCATCGCCTCGCCGGGCACGCATCGCGTGAACCGGCTGTTCGCAATGGTGCAGGCGGGGTACCTCGCCGAGGCCGAAGCGAGGGGAGGGCCGTGGTTCGAGGTGGCCGCCAAGGCACGGATGCCGCTCGGGGTGATCTGGCTCGCCGTCCACCTGGCTCGGTGCGCCCTCGCCCAGGGCCGCCCGACAACGGCGTTGCAGTGGACAGCCAAAGCGTGCATCGCGATCGACGCGTCGGGACTGGAAGGGATGCGGCCAGCTGCCTGCGCCATCCAAGCCGTCGCTCACAGCCTCCTCGGCGACGCAGCCGCCAGCGCCGGACGGGCCGACGCGGTCGATGCGCTCTCGTCCGGCTTCGGCTTCCTCGCTCCCGAACTTCCGCTCGGACGGGCGTGGTCGCTCGTCGCCGCCGGCGAGACGCCGGCCGCTCGGACCCTGCTCCTCGCCGGCGCCGACGATGCCGAGCGAACCGGTCATCGACCGGCGGCGGCCTGGCTGCTCCACGACGCCGCCCGCCTCGGCGCGGCAGCCGACGCCGAGCCCCGCCTCGCCGCGCTCGCCGCGGCGACTGACAGCGCACTCGTGGCGGCGAGGGCTGCGCACGCGGCTGCCCTGGTCGCTGGCGAGCCACCGGGCCTCGCCGCCGCAGCCGACGGCTTCGAGGCACTCGGGGCGATGCTGCTCGCCGCCGAAGCTGCCGCTGCCGGCGCCGACGCGTGGCGGCGCCTGGGGGAGCAACGCCGCGCCGCCGCGCTCGATGTCCGCGCCGACGAGCTCGCGGCGCCATGCGAGGGGGCGAGGACGCCGGCGCTCGCCCGGGCTCACACGGTCGTACCGCTCACCGACCGCGAGCGCGAGATCGCCGTGCTGGCGGCGTCGGGTCAGCCCAGCCGGGTGATCGCCGAACGGCTCTACCTCTCGGTCCGCACGGTCGACAACCACCTGGGCCGCATCTACGACAAGCTCGGCGTGTCGAGCCGCGCTGCGCTCGCCGCCGCGCTCGAGCGAGGCGGGGACCGCCAATGACACCGGAGCAACTCGAGCAGGTGCGATCTTCGTACGCCTCGCTCGGTCGGGCCGCGCCGGCGATGGCGATGGACTTCTACCGCCGGTTGTTCGCCGCGGACCCGTCGGCCGAGGCACTGTTCACCTACGGGCCGGACGTCATGGCCCAGAAGTTCACCGATGAGCTCGACGCCATCGTGCAGGCCATCTCCTCGTTCGACGCCTTCGCGCCCAGGGTCCGTGACCTCGCCGTCCGTCACGTCGGCTACGGCGTGCAGACGCAGCACTACCACGCCGCCGGAGAGGCGCTCATCGGGGCGCTCGCCGCGCACCTCGCCCCGGAGTGGGACGACGCCCTCGAAGCGGCGTGGCGGCGCGCCTACAACCTCGTCGCCGAGCTGATGATGGCGACTGCCGCCGAGGTGAGCGGGCTGGGGGTCTCCTGGCACCGATCCTCGGAGCAGCGCCAGGAGGCCATCGACGAGCCACCGGACTGAGGTCCGGCGTGCGGTCTTCACCCGTCGGCGACGACGCGACTGGCTTTTCCGAGCCCGCGAGTTGAGTGTGGTTCGTTTGCCCGCCGTCCAGTGCACCACCCACGCCGCGTCAGACTCGGATCGATGAAGGAGGACCAATGGACGTGGACGAGAACAAACGTGTACTCGAGCAGTTCGACCAGTTGCTCGGGGCAGACGATCTGACGCCACTCGATCGGCTGTGCACGCCGGACATGGTCAATCACGCCCTCGCGCCCGATCGACCTGCCGGCGTGGCAGGGACACGCGAGTTCCTCGAGACGATGGGCCGCCACCAGATGACCCATGAAGGCTGGCGTGAGCTCGTCGTCGTTGCCGAGCGCGACTACATCGTCCAGTACGGGGTTCGTCATGGCCAATGGCACGGTGGTCGCTTCATGGGCATCGAGGCGGCTCCTGGGCGTTACAGCCGAGGGTTTGCCGCCATGTACCGCTTTGAGGCCGGTCGGATCGCCGAACGCTGGGCTGTGCGAGACGACCTCACGATGCTCCGCCAGCTCGGCGCCCTCCCACCGTCGTAGCGGGATCACTCACGGTCCGTCATCGGGCGCCGACAACGTGAAGGACGGGTCTCGAGAGTGAGAGCCGGGTGCCGGGATCGAACCGGCGGCCTCATGATCACGATGCCCGCCCGGATCGTCCGGCCCGTACCGCCTTGTGCCACCACATGCCGCCTGAGCAGGGCGAACGCGAGGTGGTCGAGCGAGTGATGTCGGGCACCGGCCGACGTGTTCGTCGCCGCCTGCACCGGCATCACCCACAGCCCGTTCGCACCGCCAGGAGAGCTCTGCCCGAACCCGTTCGTCGGCTGTTTCACATGCCCCAACGCGGTGTTCACCGCCCGACGTATTCCGGCGGTGCTGCGCTACCAGCGCCACTGCGAACAGGAACGTCAGCGTTGGCCGGCGGCCGAATGGGAACGCCGCTACGGCGCCGCCAACCGGACGATCACCGAAGACATCCTTCCCGCGATGACCGCCGACGAAGTCGCCACCGCCGTCGCGCTCGCCGACGACGAGTACGTCCCCATCGAGAACCTGCGATGACAGGTCTGGCACCGCTCGCGGTCGCCCCCGAACAACCGGTTCTCGCTGGCCTCGTCGACGACGACGTCGGCTGGGCGGGATGCTTCGACGACGACGTGTGGGACCTCACCCCGCTGCTGGTCCGGCGCCGCAGCGCTGAGCGGCTGCACTTCGGTCACGTCCCGACGTCGTTTCGCTCACCGCTCCCGGAACGGTGACCGGCGAGATGCGGCATCTCCGCCAGCTGTGCATGTGGCTGATCGACCACGACGTGCGCCGCTTCGCCGGCGTGACCCAACAACTGCTCGATGACCACCCCGCCGCTCGTCGCCAGACCCTGTCCCCGACGACCCTGCGGTCGCTGGTCAAAGCAGTCCAGCGGTGCGCCGCCTACTCGCCCGCTTTCAGCGACCCCGCCCACCGGTTCTCGATCGTGCCACGGCAGGGCCGGCCCACACCCGTCGTCGCCGGTTCCGCTCGTCGCGGCGGGGAGAACCTCACCGCCCGCATCCCCGAACAGGTCACGGCTCCGCTGCTGCGGGTCGCGTTGCTGTATCTCGAACAGTTCGCCGCTGACATCCTCGCCGCACGCGCCGAAGCCCCACGCCGCCTCCCGGAAACAGCCCTCCAGGTGCGCGAGTCGCCGAGGGGTCGATCGCGACACGCTGGCTCGAACGAATCGCCGCCACCTCACGGCGGCGACACCTGGCCGACGCGCTGCACGCGGCAGCCGAGCAGGCGGCACCCGAGCGACGGGCGATAATCCGCGTCGACGACAACAGGCGCGACTCGCGTGACGACCCGGCAACCTCGACCGGATGACGCGACCCCCGAGCTGGCCGCGCGAGTTGCCTCCCGCGTCTGTGACGAGACAGGTGATCAGCTCATCCGGCCATCCGATCTCAGCTCGCGCACCTGTCGTCCTCGTCTCGTCGGATCACCTGCAGCACCAGGATTCGCCTGGCTTGGATGACGACTCAACCGCCACCGGCGCGCAGCTCCGTTTCGATCTCCTTCTCTGTGATGGGCCGGCGGTAGAAGGCGTTCCACCCGTCGAGGAGCAGCAGCACGCCCCACCCGCCGAGGACCCAGCCGGGCCAGAAGTACCCGAACCCGCTGACGGCCCACAGTCCGATCAGGAAGAGGTTGATGACCACGTAAGCGACCACGTCGCCGCGGAACTTGTGCTTCTTCTCGACCCGCTTGCGGGCCGCCTGTCGTTCGCTGTCGGCAAGAGCGGACTCGGAGCGGTCCGGACCAGTGAGACCTTCTCGTTCGATGATCTCAGCCATCACGACACCTCCATGAGTAAGCGAACCCACCGAGGGTCCGCGTCCTCACTGCAAGGATCCTCCCAGCCGGTCGAGGCGGAAAGGGCCGTTGGTCCCGGGTGGACGGGCGCTCCGGCTTGGCTTAGCTCGTTGGCTTAGCTCACACTCCCACTCGCACGACGCCAAGGAGCCCGAGAGGTCGGACGAGTCGACATCGAACGCACGGCGGGGGCAATGCGCCCCGAAGCCGGGCATCGACGCAGCCACGCCGGTGCCCGTGGCTGCCCTCCCCTGCACCGCTGTGGGCTGCCGTGTCCGCGCCGTTGGGATTGAGCAACACACCGGCGACGGAGTGGTCGTCGTCGGGCGGCGGCCGCGCGTCGGCCATCGCGCGGTCGTGCCCGCCACCAGGTTGCCTGCTCACCGATCGCGAACAGGAACAGGCCAGGCCCACCTCGACGTCGGCGGGGCCTTGACGCACGTCGACCACCTCGACGCCGCGTTCGATCTCGATCCCGCGGGCCGCCACGGCATGGGCGAGGACGTCTTCGACGACCGCCTGCCGCACGAAGACCAGATACAGGAAGGCGGTGCGTCCCGGAGGTCGAAGTTGCCGAGCTGGACCGGCACCGCACGGTGGCCGAGGTGGAGCAGAACCTTCGGTGCCACCTCGCGGCCGGCGAGCAGCGCGTCCGTGACGCCGAGCGGTCGCAGCACCTCCAGCGTGCGGGTATGCACGATGAACGCCCGCGACGAACGGAACGACTCGCCGTTCCGCTCAACGATGCGCACCCGGGCCCGCGCTCATGGGGCCTGGAGGAGCCGTTGATGGTGGAGTGCGAGCTCGACACCCGCCGCTGATGTCGATGCGGACGGCGCGGCGGTGTAGCCAGCCTGGCCGCGGACGATGGTGGCGTAGAGGCGCCGGGTGCCGAAGGCGGGGTTGGCGATGTATCTCCATGAGAGTTGACCGTTGCGCTTCGGGCCGCGAGCGTTTGGAGGGCAGGGGCTTCGGTGGTCAGCAGCGCACGTCGGCTACCAGCACCACCGGTCCGCCGGCGCTGCTCTGCTGCTTCAGCACGCGCCCGGCGCCGTCGTAGATCGAGGAGATGCCGTGCCCGGTCGAGCGCACGACGGGAACGCCACCGATGACCGCAGCCCACACCGCGCTCCTGTGGTGGAGCACCTCGAACCCGCCGAACCAGTCGTTCGCCGGAGCCGCGAGGAGCGCGCCCGCCCGTCGCGCCGAGCGCGCGGTGTCGGACCAGTCGAGGTCGACGCAGATGGCGGTCGACAGCGTCGCTCCGCTGGCCAGCCGATGAGGGCCCACCTCCATCTTGGTCAGGCGGGGCGGCTCAGCCCCGCGGGCGGGGTGCTGCTTGTCGTGGTAGGCGACCACGCCGCTCTTGTCGATGACCGCCAGCGTGTTCTTCGGGGTCGCCGCGTCGAAGTAGGGCGCGACGATCGCCACGTCGAGCGCGCGGGCCCAGCCCTCCACCCCCGCGCACCAACGCTCCTCCGACGATGCGTTCTCGGCATAGAAGCTCGCCTCAGGGAGCACGATTACCGTGGCGCCCTGACGAGCGGCCTCTTCGACGTAGGGCTGATAGCGCGCCAGCGTTCCCTCCACGTCGCGGTACTCGGGCGACTCTGCGGGCCACGTCCCGGTGAGCTCTCCGTGTTCCGGCGGCTTGCCGTCGACGACCACCGCCGCGACGCGCCGCGGGCCACCTTGCCCCGCCCGGCGCGTGGCGCGCCTCAGGCTCGCCCAACCGAACGTCAGCACCGCCACCACGAAGCCGGCCCCGGCTGCTGCCGCCCAGAGGTAGCCGCGCAGTGCCAGCGCCACCGACGTGCTCGCGGTCGCGAGCAGCGCCGTCGTCATCAGATCGCCGCCCAGCCGAGCCGTGTGCACCACCACCAGCCAAGGCTGCTGGGTGCGCGCCAAAGGGTTGCTCACGAACCGGGGCGCGCTGAGGAGGCGTAGGGGGAGCAGGGCGGCTACCACCGCCACCGGGAAGGCCACCACCAGCCACGGCCCCGCCGCCAGCCACGCCGCCAGCCCGACGCACATTCCCCAGCTCAGGGCGCTCGCCGCGGCCGTCAACGGAACTAGCTGGCGCAGCGTTCGTGACCACACCCCGGCGGCGCTCGCGAGCCCACCCACCAGCGCCGCCGCCAGGCCGGCCTCCAGAGGGGTGCGAACCAGCGCCAACAGCGCCAGAGGGAGCAGGACACACCAGCCTGCGAGAGGCAGAAGGGTCGTCGTCATCAAGTTCTTGGTCGTTGACTTTGTGCCTCCGATCATCGTTTGGTGGCCCGAGCCACCGGAGGCCTGCGTCGTCACGGCTGTTGCCATCGGATCACCTCCATGTTGAGAGCGGCCTTCTGTTGCAGAACAGCGTGCACATGTCGAAAGGCAGGCGGTTAGAGACGAACGTCCTGACCGGAACACCGGGGCCGTTCGGCCCTACATGCAGGCGCGAGAACGGCGCACGCTCGCTGAACCAGGCGCAGAGCGCGTTCGGAACCAGGCGGCGGGCTCGGTGCCCAGGAGGGACGCCATGACGGCAACGACCGGCCTTCCGTCCGAGCGGGGAACACTCGACCTGTACTAGTGTCCCGGAAGGCTGAAGCGCCGTGAAATTGTGTGGGTCACGTGTCGGCTGGTTGGTTGATGGCGGCGCAGTAGCTGGCGAGGCGTTCGAGGATCTGTTCGGCGGTCTTGTGCCAGACGAACGGGGTCGGGTTGAGGTTCCAGTTGGCGGCCCAAGCCTCGATGTCGGCGGCGAGTTCCTTGACGTTGTGGTGGGCGGAGCGTTGCAGCTTCTTGGTGGTGAGCGCCGAGAACCACCGCTCAACCAGGTTCATCCACGATCCGTAGGTCGGGGTGAAGTGGAAGTGGAAGCGGCGGTGACGCAGCAGCCAGCGGTGCACGGTGGGGGTCTTGTGAGTCGAGAGGTTGTCCAAGATGACGTGCACCTCGAGGTCGTTGGGGACGTGGCGGTTGACCTTGTTCAAGAAGGCGACGAAGTCGGCGCTGGTGTGCTTGGCGCGGATGTCGGTGATGACCTTGCCGGTGGCGATCTCCAACGCGGCGAACAGGTCACAGGTGCCGTTGCGTTCGTAGTCGTGGGTCGCGCGGGCCGGGGTGGTGGGCAGCATCGGCAGGGTCGGTGCGGTCCGGTTGAGGGCCTGGATCTGGGGTTTCTCGTCGAGGGCGAACACCGCCGCGGCCACCGGCGGGTTCATGTACAGGGCGACGAGATCGCGGATCTTCTCCACCAGTTCGGGGTCAGGCGACACCTTGAACTCGTCTTGGCGCCACGGTTTGAGCCCGAATGCCCGCCAGATCTGTCTCACCGTGGTGTGCGAGATCCCGTGCTTGGCCGCCAAGCCGCGGGTCGACCAGTGCGTCGCATCCGGCGGTGCCGTCTCGAGGGTCTCGACAATGATCGCTTCGATCACGTCATCGCCGATCGTGCGGGCGGCACCGGGGCGGGGGGCATCCACCAATCCGTCGATCCGGTCCTTGGCGAACCGGTGCCGCCACTTCGACACCGTCGTGGGATGGACCCGCAACTCCGAAGCGACCTCACCGTTGGGGCGACCCTCGGCGCAGGCCAACACGATCCGGCACCGCAGCGCCAGTGCTTGGGACGAGCTGTGTCGCTGGGCCCAGCGCTGCAAGGTCTTGCGTTCATCGCCGCTCAACGTGATCTCGACCGTGGGTCGTCCACGACGTGCCATGCCAGGCTCCTTCTGTCAGGGGTTCTACCTGGCAGAACGCGCCACAGACGCGAAAATTCCCGATCACCCAACATTTCTCGCCGGAACAGGCTTCCAGGACACTAGTGGGTCCCCGCGCAAATGACAGGGATGTGATTTGATGTGGCCGTGAGGTTGCTTCCTTTGCAGGTCACCGATGAGCCGGAGTTCCGCAGAATTCGTAGTCAAACGGCCTGTGCTCGCGGCGTTTGTCCTGGTGAGAGGCTGGCGCGGGTGTTGTAGAGCGGAAAACCTGTAGACACACGACTCGCTACTGGTATCCGGGGTCGTTGAGGGTTGATGTCGTAAGCTCGTAGACATGTACTTGCGGGAGACGCGGCGGCGCAACCGTGACGGCAGCGAGGTGTCGTACCTGGCGTTGGCCCACAACGCGCGCGACCCGGAGACCGGGATGCCCAAGGCCCAGATCATCCACAACTTCGGTCGCGCCGAGCTGGTCGACCGTGACGGCCTGGCCCGCCTCGTGCGCTCGATCAGCCGGTTCCTGGACCCCGCCGACGCGGTGGGGGCGGGCGGCGCCGGCGAGGTGCAGCTCCTCGACTCCCGGCCGATGGGCACCGCCTGGGTAGCAGACCGGTTGTGGGAACGGCTCGGGATCGGCGCCCAGATCCTGGCGGTGGCCGCACGGCACACGGGTCGGGGCCGACGAGGCGATGCCGACGGCATCGAGCGAGCGATCTTCGCGATGGTCGCCAACCGGCTGTCGCCCAAGCCGTTGTCGAAGCTGGCGGGGTGTTCCTGGGTGGAGCATCGGGTGTTCATCGAGGGACTGGCCGAGGTGGACGAGGACACCTGCTACCGGGCGGTCGGGGTGGTCGAGGCGGTGGGCGGTGCGGTAGCAGCCGATCGTGCAGTAACGCGCCTGGCCGGGTTGGGCAGCGACGGCGTCGGGGTTGCAGACGGGGCAGCTGGTGGTTCGGTCGCTGGTCATGGGGTGATCGCCGTGCGGGTGGTGGCGGCGCGGGCGCGGTGGGTGCGCATGCGGTAGCTGTCGCCGGTGATGTTGATGACCACGGAGCGGTGCAGGAGCCGGTCCAACATGGCGGCGGCGATGGTGGTGTCGGCGAAGATCTCGCCCCAGGCGGCGACGCCACGGTTGGTGGTCAAGATGACGCTGCCGCGCAGGTATCGCTGGGAGATGACTTGGAACAGGGCGTTGGCGTCTTCGGCGGGCATCGGCAGGTAGCCGAGCTCGTCGACGATGAGCACTGAGGGGCCGTTGAAGAAGCGCATGGTGGTGGCCCAGCGGCCCTCGACGGCGGCCTTGCGGCAGCGGGCGGCCAAGTCGGCGGCGGTGGTGTAGTAGGTGCGCAGCTGGTTGTCGACGGCGGCGTGGCCCAAGGCGATGGCGAGCATCGTCTTGCCGACGCCGGGCGGGCCGATGAACAGCACGTTGGTGGCGTCGTCGGCGTAGCGGCAGGTGGCGAGGTCGCGCATCAGGCCGGGGTCGACGGAGGGTTGGGCGTCGAAGTCGAAGTCGTCGAGGCGCCATGGGGCGGGGAAGTTGGCGAAGCGCAACAGCCCGGCGTGACGGCGGGCCTCCACCGCGGTGACCTCGATGGCGAGGAGGTGTTCGAGGAACTCGGTGTGAGTCGCTTTGGTCTTCATCGCCTCATCGAGCTGGGCGGGCAGCGCCTCGGCGGCTGCGGTGAGGCGGAGGTAGGCGAGATGGGAGCGCAGCTGCTGGTAGAGGCTGTCGGCGGCACTCATCAGGCGCCTTCTTCGGTGAGTCGCCGGTAGAGGTCCAAGTCGATCACCGGGTCGGCGCCACGATCACCGAGCAGCTCGGCGGCCAAGGCCAAGGCGGCGTCGGAGGGTGGCCGGTTGAGTTTGCGGCGACACGGCGCAGCGGTGTTGAACCGGGCCAACACGACGTTCTCCAGCGCCGCGGTGTGCTCGGGGAGGCGCACGGTGCGCTGCGCGCCGCGCGGGGCGAGGCGATGCGTCGTGACTCGGACACCGCCGGCGTGGAAGTCGGCGGTCTCGGCGCCGAGCCGCCACCGCACCTGCACGTGGGCGCCGACGAGGCCGGGTGGGACCGAGTAGCGGTTGCCCCACAACGACACCAGGGCGTTGGCCGCCACCGTGCGCACGACGCGCACTTCGGCCGGAAACGGCGGCTGCGGCAGGTCGAGCAGCGGTTCGGTGTCGGCGAGTTCGCCGACGGTGAGCTCGCCGCGGCGACGCCGGTCGGCGACGTCGATGCAGAACCGGTCGGCGCTGGCCTGCGCCTCGGTCGGTGTGTGGACGCGGGCGGTGCGCCACCACGACTGGGTCAAGTAGTCGATCGCCTTCTCCACCACCCCCTTGCGGTTGCCGTGACGGGGCGGGCACGGATCGACGCCGACGCCGTATTCTCTGAACTCGAATTTTCGTCGCTGGCCCCGGCGGTGTTCGACTGTGGCGGCGCGAGTCGGGTGCTCAGCTCGGTGTGAGGTCGAGTCGTCCGTCGATCTGGGCGAGCTTGTTCGAGGCACCGGCGAGGCTGATCTGTAGTCCTTCGACCTCGCCGAGCCATCCCTCACGTTCGGCTTCGGCGACACGGGCGGTGAGGTTGTCGCGGATCTCGACGAGGCGGGGCCGCTGATTGGGGTCGGGCCACAGCATCGGGCAGCGGACGCAGGCGTGCTCGTGGATGCACGGGGTGGAGAAGGCGCGGGCGCACGTTCCGATGGACACTTTGCGGCGTTCGAAGTGGCCGAGGAACTCTTGCCATTCCTCGTCGGTGGGCACCCGATATTCGTCGCTGGGTCGCAGCGATCTCCGCCGAGCGAGGAAGGCGAGGTGGGCTTGGATGGCTTCTTCTGGGTAGACGGCCTTGTAGCCGAGGGTGACGTTGATGTCGCGGTGGCCGGCGATGACTTGGGCGATGTGCGGTGGCAGGCCGTTCATGACGGCGTCGGTGATGAACATCCGGCGGAAGTCATGCGGGGTGTAGCGAAGTGGCTCACCGTCGACGGGGTTGACGAGGCCGGTTCGGGCGAGGGCGCCGGTCAGCAAGTCGCGGACGGTGCTGCCGGAGAACGCCCGGTTCTCGTTGCCGACGTGGCGTTGGAACAGCAGCGGCGCCGGCGGTGACCACACCCGTTCGTGTTCGTCGTAGGCGGCGACCAGCGGGACAGCGCCGGTTGCGCTGCGGATCCGACGGATGATCGTGGAGAGCACGTCGGCGAGCCTGGGGCTGACGACGAGGAGCCGTTCGGCGTCGGTCTTGGACGGCACGATCTGGAGTAGCGGGACGACCTCGCCGGTGGTGGGAAGGCGATACTTGACGAGGCTGTGATGGCTGAGCTCGAGGAGTTCCTCGACGCGGATGCCGGTGGCTCGGAGCACCTCGACGATGGCCCAGGCCCAGAAGGCGTGGCCTTCCTCGCGGACGAGGTCGCGGCGTGACCCGGTCGTCGGGTCGGTGACCCACACCTTGCCGAGCCCCGAGCGCGGACCGATGACCGAGCGAACGAGGGTCGTTCCTTCGGCGGTGAAGGGTTCTCCGGGCGAGGCCCGGCGGGCCGCGTCGAGGAGGGCGGCGGCCATCGTGCGTCGCTGTTCGACGCTGCGGACGACGACGGGCAGCACGGGCAGGCGTTCACGGGTGCGGGCGTCCATGCGCGACTTGAGGCGCCGCTTGGCCTTCTTGCGGTTGATCTCCTCGGCGCCGATCGGGCAGGGAGCGACCCACGGACCCCAGCGTCCCGGGTCCTCGACCGCCCAGTGGGCCAAGTCGAGGTAGAAGGCCCGCACCGGGGTCAGGCACTCCCGGTAGTTGATCCGCTCGACGGCGAGCTCGACTGGTTCGCTCGTCGCGGTCGTCGTCTTCGGGATCGTCTGCAGGCGCCGCTTCCAGTTGTCGGCGACCTCGCGTGACAGGCGCAGGTCGGCAATGCCGGGATGATGGCGCTCGAGGTCAGCCCAGAACAGCTTGCCGAGGAAGTTGGACAGCGAGTCCAAGCTGTTGTAGTCGAGCGCCGGCTGGCGCTCGCGCAGGTAGTCCACCAGCAGATCACGCACCGGGCGACATGCCAGGTGGTAGCGATCGATCAGCTCGTCGGGTGTGCGCTGACCGTTCGTTCGCAGCGCCCGCAACGTCGACGGTGCCGCCTCAGCGAAGATCCCGAGTTGGTGCAGCATGCGGTAGAGCACGGCCCGACCGTCAGACGGGCTCGCCCGGCGATCCTCGGCCTCGAACAGCTCGACCACGTCGCCGACGGTGATCTCGGTCAGCCCGCCTCCCTTGGCGGCAATGATCAGCGCGCTGCGGTAGAGCATCCGGCCCCTGGCCAGCGGCGAGACGCCAGGGTCGTCGTCACACACCGTCCGTAGTCGGGCGAAGCCGCCGGGATCCCGACACGTCTCGATGTTGCGGACGAGCAGGCCGGCGCCACGGGCGAACCCGCCACCCACCAGCCAGGCCAGCGAGGGACGCACGACATCGGCGCAGATCGCCACCGACATCGCCTCGATCAGCGCCGAACGGCGCCCCTCGCCCTGATCCCCGCTGGAGATCAACCATGCTGCCGGCACGTCGCGCCACGTCACCGGCGCGGCGTCGGCTCCGCTGGCGAGCCAGCGTTCCTGCCAGGTTCGTCCCGGCTGATCGCCCAGCCAGTCGAGCAGCAATGACACACCCCTCGCCCGTCGACGCTGGCGTTCAGCGTCCGGCGGGACGAACGGCGGCGAGGTCATGCGACCCAGCACCTCACCGCGGCCAGCGGTCGTGGCTGGCCACGACGGTGGCGAGGAACGCGGCGGGAACATCACCGGCGTCGACCGTTGTGCAGGGGTCAGCGCCCCACAAGCGACGTTCCGCTCCTGCAGCCCCACGCTCATCAGGTTCCTTCACCGAATAGGACGTCGAGGGTCTCGGGCCGATAGCCCGGCGCCGGCACCGGCACCGCCTTCTCGACCGCTCGTCTGGTCTGTTCGGCGTGGTGGGCCAACACCCGGCGGATCACATCCTCCTTGCGGGGAGTCAGGTAGATCTGGGTCGTGGTCAGCTGGGCGTGGCCCAACACGAGCTGCACGTCGGTCAGCGGCAACGCCGGGTCCTCAGCCATCCGGTAGGCCGCGGTGTGGCGCAACGAGTGCAACGTCGCCTCAGTGCCCGCCCGAGCGTTGACCCGTTCGAACATCCGATGGGCGGCGTGGTAGGTGAGCGGGCGAGGCCGGCCACGCAGCGTCCACCACAGCGGCTGGCGCCGCCCCGTCGGGATCACGCCATCCATCTCCAACTGGTAGAGCCGCAACCAGACAAAGGCATCGGTCGACGCCGGCAACGGCTGTGCATGCCGGGTTCCCTTGCGCACCACGGTGATCAGCTGCCGTCCAGGATCGACACCGCCGTAGGTGACCGACAACAGCTCGGAGGCTCGCGCCCCAGTGGAGACGTAGAACGCCACCAGCGCCCGGTCCCGATGCGACGGCAGCCGAGCGAAGATCTCGTTGAACTCGACGTCAGGAACACTGCGCGGAATGCGCGACGGCACCTTCGGCCGATACAGCCCGACACGTTCCTTGCCCGCCGGTTCCATCGGGTTCCGATGGGCGTGAGCCCGCCGGTCCGACCTCGAACGTTGCAACGGGAACGGGTTCAGGATCGGCCCGGTGCCGGCGTCACGATGGAAGTCGTAGAAGCCGCGCAACACCGTCTCGCTATGAGCACGCACCGACGCGGCATACGGCCGGCCCGCCGACACCACCGCAGGCTCGGCCCCAACCAGCCTCTCCGGGTGGCGCCAGTGCAGTCGCACCTGCTTGCCCCTGACCTGCAGCCAGCGCGAGAAGTCCCGCGCCTCGATCCGCGTAGCCCGGTCCCACGCCACCCCAACCGCGCACAGGAACCGGAACCATCGCAACAGATCCATCCCATAGGAACGGATCGTGGACGCCGACCGCCCGGCCGCCTGGAGATCCCCGAACCACGCGGACACCGCCTCCACCCGCACACCATCACCGTCGACGAGACGACACGGCTCCCACGGGTCCGCGGTGACCACGAGCCGGCCCGTCAGCGGCACAATGATCGCCGCCAGGTCCGTCGAGATCGTCTGCTCGCTGTCCATGCGCGGCGAGGTCTAACACAACAACCTCAAACGAAAGTGGATCCTGACCTGCTCTTACGCGGCAGAGAGTTCAGTCAATAGGTAGTGCTTGGCCACCGGCACGAATGAGCGCTGCACCTGATCGGTGCCCGGCACGATCACAGTGGCCATGCGGTCGACCCGCCAGCGGCGTGCGGTGCCGCCGAAGCGGCGCAGCACCTCATCGAGGCCGGCCACGAGATGGGCCTGATCGTCGGCCTCGGAGAACCACACCCGGAACTTGCCCGAGTGCGACAGCGCCCCGACGAGCACGTACGCCTTCGCCTGCCACGGCGTGTCGGCGAGCTCCAACCAGTCCCACTGCATCTCCTCGCCGGCGGGGTGCTCGATGTCCACGTGCGCCCGCCCGTTGCTCGATGAGCACGGCTCACAGTGCGGACGCAACTGCCGGTCGCGCAGCTGCCGGGTGAACGTCGGGTACGCCCGCTCGTAGCCGAGATCGGCGACCTCGGCGAACAGCACCGTCGCCCGCAGATGCGGATCATCGGCCAGGCGCTGACGCACGTACGGCTCCAACCGATCGAACGGATCATCCTGGGCCGGCGCTCGCACGCCCACCTCACGCTGCCCGGACAGATAGGCCCGAACCGTCTTGCGGTCCCGGCCGACGTGACGGGCTATGGCCGAGATCGACCAGCCCCGCTTGCTCAACGATGAAATCTCCATGTCTTCCCCTGGTGTCAACATCGAGACGGGGCTCCTCCCGGTCGCTGGCTGGTATCGGAACCGTCAGCATCGGAAGGAGCCCCACCCCTTCTGGTGGATGGTCAGGGGCGGGGAATTTCAGTGAGCAGAACTGGGGAGATCTCCGTGAGCGTGGTCAGAGCGGCAACCCAAACGACAGCCGCTCTATCACTCGGGGCTCGTCGTTTCGGTTCCCAAAGGGCGCTACTTCATGGAGATGACACCGATCCCACGCGACGGTATGGGCGCGGACCGTGGTGTTGTCGCGGCGAGGGAGCGGTAGACACCAGGCTGCTCGGCCGCTAC
The DNA here is from genome assembly GCA_963841465.1 of uncultured Acidimicrobiia bacterium. Lineage (GTDB taxonomy): Bacteria > Actinomycetota > Acidimicrobiia > Acidimicrobiales > Ilumatobacteraceae > JALZMG01. Next base: position 83,387 of record CAWJCQ010000006.1, read on the forward strand.
CGCGTCTTCCGCTATGAGCTGCGCCGGTGGCTCAACTAACCCCGCGATCAAGCACCAGGCACGGCGGCTCAACTGCGCCGAGACGCGTCGACCGCCGCGAGCCACGGCCCAACGCCGACGCGAGACACCACACAACGTGGACACCCGAACTGTTCACCAAACACTGGCATACCTACTGGTACGGACCGCGAGATGCAGCGCCGGCATCACGGACGGCGAAGTTGCGATGGTTGGCGCCGATCCTCGTCATCGTCCACTCCGCAGCACTCGACGTCATCGTCCGCCCGGTCCACGCCAACGCACACCCGGATCCGTCCGGCGACGAAGGTGGCCCACTCCGCAGACGCATCGACTGAAGACGGGCACTGCTCCCCAGCACAAACCCGGCCTGTACCCGGCCGCCTCTCGACACTGTCAATGTCCACCGAAGGGTGCAGGGTACTCGACGGCGGCCATTGAGATTCTCACCGGTGACCACCGCCTCGAGCGATTTGGAGCGCTCCCAGACGACTGTCCTGGAGCCGGCGGTTGCGGACGCGAGGGGGGAGCGGTATCCCCGCGTTACTCGGACACCCGGGTACTGCCCGGTGTCCTCGACAACGACACGTTCACGGGCGTCGCTACCGGCTCCGTCGCGCGGCGGTTCTCGGACACACTCGACACGGCGGCGCGTTCGTGGCGTGCGCGGAACCCGATCAGTTCGGAGTCGCGGGCGACGCTGACGCGGTGACCGGGAAACACGTCGAGGCACCGCCAGAAGCGAGGCGTGCACCACGATGGCCGCCGCACCACCTCATCACCGTCGAGTCGGTCAAATCCAACGGGTGCGGCTCCCGTGGAGGGATATTCAGGCGGCTTGAGGGATGATTCCGCCCGCGTAGCGAGCCTCGTGCACTCGGTGTCGTTCGCTGTCGAGATGGAAGGTCATGTACTCGTCGAAGTCGCCGTTGCTGCGTAGGGCTCGGAGCTTCAAGATGGCCTCTGCTCCGTTCAGTCCCCAACGGGAGCCGGTCAGATCGAGCCTGTCCTTCACCAGGTGGCGGCAGGCTCCCTCGATCACTCCGGTCGCGATCGGCCATCCTTGTTCGAGTGCCTGTGGGTAGTTGAGGTAGTCGCGCTTGGCGAGCAGGTAGTTGGCGCATCGATCGGCGTTGTGCCGGGCGTCGGCGTGGAGGCCGTGGCAGGTGGCCTTGCGCCGGATTGATGCGGCGACGGTCGACGCCTCTCCGTTGAGGACGGCGAGGGCTTTGGCGGCGACCCAGGCCTCGGCTGCGGGGTCGCCTTCGGTGAAGAAGGACCAGGCCGAGGACCACAGGTACTCGATGACGTGGACAAAGTCGCAGATGATGCTGACCTCGACGTGACGGGCCGTCGCCTCAGTGTGGATGCGGTCGATCTGGTGCTTCGCCCCGTCGACGAGGGCGATCCAGGTGCGCTGGTGTTCGGGGTCACGGCGCTCGGCCTCGTCGAACACGGCTGAGATGACCGCCGCCGCGTCCTTGACGACGCTGGCGGTGAGCCACTTGTTGTCTGCTTCGGGTGCCGGGGTCCTGTCGGCGTCGTCGGATCCGATGATGTCGGCGGGAGTGCGGGGAACCGGCGTCACGTCGTAGACGGCGCCGACCTCAGCGATGCGTTTCCGGTTCCGCTTCTCTCCCTTGGAGAGCCTGGTCTTCAGCTTGGCCGAGGTTTTGGCGGCGGCCTTGGCGGTTGAGGGCCGCAAGGCGTCGGGTCGCATGACGATCCCCTTGCCGTCCGCGGAGAGCACGAGGACATCTTGTTGGTCGGCCGGCGTACGAGACGCGTTCTCGTAGAAGGCCTCGAAGTCGACCGCGCAGCGAGCCGCCAGCTCCTCGACCTGGCGCTTTCCGCACGTCACGCCGGTCGCGCGATGGATTGCCTCTCTCGCCTCCTCGAAGCTGCCCCTCGAGGACTCGGTGGCCGACAGCGCACGCAGCCCGTGGGAGTGCAGCTGGCGTGGAAGATTCAAGGCTGCATCGGCGGGATAGAGGTTGTCCTCGCCCCGGCGGCGATACGCCATGCGGGTGACGCTGACCTCGCCGAAGATCGTCGCCAGCGGCCGGACATGGCCGGTCTCGACGCTTCCCCGTGGGGCGCCGGCGGCGTCGGCCACCTCGACCAGGCGCCCCTCGCGTGTGGCGCGCAGGTCCAGGTGGTCCTGGTAGAGCTGGCGGACCAGCTCACGGGCGTCGACGCTCAGCCTCGCCTCGAGCTCGCCGTGGGTGAGACTTGTCGCCTCCTCGCCGCCGATGAAACAACACACCTCCTCGAATCGGGCGCGGCTCGCGCTGAAGGCATCGTCGGCACAGTTGCTCGGCATGGGACCCTCCATCCAGGTCGATGTTGCCCTACAGCGTTACCGCTGTAGGATCGGAGACGGTGGATGCCCCGGCGAGGAGGAGAAGATGTGATGAGCAACTCGGCGCGACGGCCGCCCTTTGCTGCGACCCGAAAGGCGCTGGCCGATGCCCTCGCCGAGATCGACGGGCTGCTCCCCGGATCAGTCATCGTCCGTCATATGCGCTGCGGCAAGCCCAGATGCGCGTGCAAGGCCGACCCGCCCGTCCTGCACGGCCCCTACATCCAGTGGACCCGCACGGTCGGGGGCAAGACCGTCACCAGGTTCCTGAGCAAAGAGCAGCTCGGGCGCTACCAGCCATGGTTCGACAACGCCAGACGCCTCAAGGACCTCGTCGCCAAGCTCGAGATCGTCTCGCTGCAGGCCCTCGAAACCGCCGAGGGGCCAAGCCCACGAGCCGCCGCCTCCGACTCAACGCCGCCAATGCCACCTCAGCACGTCGACACATAGCTCACCCTCGGCCGCGATACTCGCCTCAGCGACCCCTCGGGCTCCGACACCCCACAGCCTTGTCGGATCCAAATTCGCAGCTCCCGGCCATGATCAGCCGAATCTGAACAAACCCTCCACGAGAGCCGCACCCAAATCCAACTCGGGAGCTGCAGTCGTCGACCAGACCACAGGCATCATGAGCCTGGTTCGGGGACGGGTGCAGCGGACGGTCGGCCCGCATGGCGGTCGACGTCTACCGTTGCTGGGTGCCGATCTCCGCCGAGTTCCCGTTCGACAAGCAGCACGCCGTGGTCGAGGGCGTCTCCATGGCCTATGTGGACGTCGGTGACGGCGATCCGATCGTGTTCCTCCATGGCAACCCGACGTCTGCCTACTTGTGGCGCAACATCGTGCCTCACGTCGCCGACCTGGGACGCTGCATCGTCCCGGACCTGGTCGGCATGGGCGACTCGGCCAAGCTGCCCGCCGTCGGCGCGTTCTCCTACACGTTCGCCGAGCACCGGCACTATCTCGACGGCCTGATGGAGCTCATCGGAATTGAGCGCGACGTCACCCTGGTCGTGCACGACTGGGGCTCGGCGCTCGGGTTCGACTGGGCCAATCGCCACCGCCACGCCGTCGCCGGCGTCGCCTACATGGAAGCGATCGTGCGCCCGTTGACCTGGGACGAGTGGCCGGCTCCAGCCCGGTCGATCTTTGAGGGCTTCCGCTCCCCGGCGGGCGAGGAGATGGTGCTGGACAAGAATCTCTTCGTCGAGGCGGTCCTGCCGGCATCGGTGATCCGTTCGCTGAGCGACGCCGAGATGGCCGCGTACCGGCGACCGTTCGCCGAGGAGGGCGAGTCCCGGCGACCGACGTTGACGTGGCCGCGCCAGATCCCGATTGACGGCGAACCGGCCGACGTCGCGGCTATCGTCGCCGACTACGCGTCGTGGCTCTCCACCAGCGACATCCCCAAGTTGCTCGTGGTCGCCGACCCAGGGGCGATCCTGATCGGTGCCCAGCTCGAGTTCTGCCGCCGCTGGCCGAACCAGCACGAAGTGACCGTGCCCGGAAACCACTTCCTCCAGGAGGACAGCCCCGACGAGATCGGCGGGGCGATCGCCGAGTGGCTCCGCGACCGCGTGCGTTGACGTCGCCCGCGTCCCTTGAGCGGGACGACGTTGCGCTTTCCCACCAGTAGTCGGCGACGCAGCCGTCTGGCCGCCGGCGGTCCCGAATGCGGGGAATCGCAACCACCGGGCGTCGTTCTCGGACGGTCGGCGGGGTCACGACTCCGCGTCGACGCCAAACCGTTTCGCGTCTCGGTAGCTCGCCGATGCTCGTTCGCGCCTTCAGCCCGTTTCCACGAGTCCGGTGTCGGCCTGGGTCGGCAAGCCCGAATCGGGATGTCGACGTCCGTAGCCGATGCTCAAGGTCTTGAGCGGGTTGCCGAAGGCGTCGACGGCCAGTGTCAGGGCGTGGCCGATCCGGGGATCGGCGGGGTTGCGCTCGTACTGGTAGGCCAGGCTCTCCAGCTGGTGGCTGAAATACACGGCGTGCTGGTTGCTGCTCCTGGGCTGAACTTGCGCGACCCGAAAGCGGCTTTCGCTTACCTGGTAGGGGTGTTCGGCCTTGGTGCTCCCGTCGTGCGCATACACCTCGGTACGCAGCTGGGCACCGCGCAAGGCTCGATAGGCTTCGGCCGGCGTGTCGCCGCGGCCGACGTCGTGTTCGTCGAGCGGCACGGCTTCACCATCGTGCTGGTAGTACTCCCGGCGAAACCTCTCGGTCAGGTCGCGGTAGTCGAGGGGGTGGGTCCCCCGGTCGTCGAAGTAGACGCCGGTGTGGAACCAGGAGCGGGTCTCGACCGGTGGCACGTGGTGCGCTGCGGCGCTGTTGGCGAAGGGCGTGCCGTCGCCGTGGAGGTTCGGCCGCGAGAAGTCCTGAAAAGACTCGGTGTCGAACTGGTCGACCCGCCCGAACCCGCAGAACTCGCGTTCCCGCCCGTCATAGTGTCCGTGGTGGTACTTGTAGGTGCAGACCCGTTTCGTCTTGCTGACGTGGTCGATGGTTTCCACGGTGTCCACGACCTGGACGGGAAACGGCAGCGGCGTGATCCACCGCGCACCGTTGGCGACGTCTGCGAGAAAGTGACGGGTGGACGGGGCATAGCTCACCCGGGTCGTCGCGCCCATGTTGTTGTCCATGCCGACGAGGACGTACGGCTTGACGCCGCCGCAGAAGTCGAGCGCTTTGTAGTTTCCGTCCAGGGCGTCGGAGAAGTCTCGACTCCAGACCAGGGTGGCCGTTCCGGTACCGAACACGTCCGCGAACTGCAGTGCGCTTTCGTCGCTGGTGACTGGCGTACCGAGAATCGTTTGGGTGCGGCTCCCGTGGAGGGATATTCAGGCGGCTTGAGGGATGATTCCGCCCGCGTAGCGAGCCTCGTGCACTCGGTGTCGTTCGCTGTCGAGATGGAAGGTCATGTACTCGTCGAAGTCGCCGTTGCTGCGTAGGGCTCGGAGCTTCAAGATGGCCTCTGCTCCGTTCAGTCCCCAACGGGAGCCGGTCAGATCGAGCCTGTCCTTCACCAGGTGGCGGCAGGCTCCCTCGATCACTCCGGTCGCGATCGGCCATCCTTGTTCGAGTGCCTGTGGGTAGTTGAGGTAGTCGCGCTTGGCGAGCAGGTAGTTGGCGCATCGATCGGCGTTGTGCCGGGCGTCGGCGTGGAGGCCGTGGCAGGTGGCCTTGCGCCGGATTGATGCGGCGACGGTCGACGCCTCTCCGTTGAGGACGGCGAGGGCTTTGGCGGCGACCCAGGCCTCGGCTGCGGGGTCGCCTTCGGTGAAGAAGGACCAGGCCGAGGACCACAGGTACTCGATGACGTGGACAAAGTCGCAGATGATGCTGACCTCGACGTGACGGGCCGTCGCCTCAGTGTGGATGCGGTCGATCTGGTGCTTCGCCCCGTCGACGAGGGCGATCCAGGTGCGCTGGTGTTCGGGGTCACGGCGCTCGGCCTCGTCGAACACGGCTGAGATGACCGCCGCCGCGTCCTTGACGACGCTGGCGGTGAGCCACTTGTTGTCTGCTTCGGGTGCCGGGGTCCTGTCGGCGTCGTCGGATCCGATGATGTCGGCGGGAGTGCGGGGAACCGGCGTCACGTCGTAGACGGCGCCGACCTCAGCGATGCGTTTCCGGTTCCGCTTCTCTCCCTTGGAGAGCCTGGTCTTCAGCTTGGCCGAGGTTTTGGCGGCGGCCTTGGCCCGGAGTTCCGCAGAATTCGTAGTCAAACGGCCTGTGCTCGCGGCGTTTGTCCTGGTGAGAGGCTGGCGCGGGTGTTGTAGAGCGGAAAACCTGTAGACACACGACTCGCTGCTGGTATCCGGGGTCGTTGAGGGTTGATGTCGTAAGCTCGTAGACATGTACTTGCGGGAGACGCGGCGGCGCAACCGTGACGGCAGCGAGGTGTCGTACCTGGCGTTGGCCCACAACGTGCGCGACCCGGAGACCGGGATGCCCAAGGCCCAGATCATCCACAACTTCGGTCGCGCCGAGCTGGTCGACCGTGACGGCCTGGCCCGCCTCGTGCGCTCGATCAGCCGGTTCCTGGACCCCGCCGACGCGGTGGGGGCGGGCGGCGCCGGCGAGGTGCAGCTCCTCGACTCCCGGCCGATGGGCACCGCCTGGGTAGCAGACCGGTTGTGGGAACGGCTCGGGATCGGCGCCCAGATCCTGGCGGTGGCCGCACGGCACACGGGTCGGGGCCGACGAGGCGATGCCGACGGCATCGAGCGAGCGATCTTCGCGATGGTCGCCAACCGGCTGTCGCCCAAGCCGTTGTCGAAGCTGGCGGGGTGTTCGTGGGTGGAGCATCGGGTGTTCATCGAGGGACTGGCCGAGGTGGACGAGGACACCTGCTACCGGGCGATGGACTTCTTGCTGGCCGCGCTCGGTGAGCTGCAAGAGGCCGTGTTCTTCTCGGTGGCGAACCTGTTGAACCTGCAGGTCGACATCTTGTTCTTCGACACCACCTCGACGTTCTGGCAGACCGAACGCGCCGACGACGCCTTGGTTGATGACTCCGACCTCGACGATGCAGGTGACACCGGGCGGGCCCTCGAGGCGGCGGTGCGGACCTGGGGTCACAGCAAGGACCACCGGCCCGATCTGCCCCAGGTCGTGATCGGCATGGCGGTCACCCGCGAGGGGATCCCGGTGCGGCTGTGGACCTTCCCCGGCGACACCAGCGACCAGGTGCTGATCCGCACGGTCAAAGACGACCTGCGGGCCTGGAACCTGCACCGGGTGATCTGGGTGCTGGACCGGGGCTTCACCTCGGCGGAGAACCGCCGCTACCTCCAGCGCGGCGGGGGCAGCTACATCATGGGCGAGAAGCTGCGCGGTGCCTCCGCCGAAGCCGCGGCGGCGCTGGCCCGTCAGGGCCGCTACCACACCGTGGCCGGCAACCTGCGGGTCAAGCAGGTGCGGGTCGACGACGGCGTGGCCCGTGACCGGTTCGTCATCTGCCACAACCCTGAGGAGGCTCGCCGCGACGCCGAGATCCGCACCCAGATCGTCGCCCGCCTCCAAGACCACATCGCCGGCAGCGACGCGCTGGCGGCCCGGGCGCGCGCCGAGCTGGCGGGACGACTCAAGACCAAGCCGGCGTTCAACCGGTTCCTGCGGGCCACGCCGGCGGGCAAGCTGCGCATCGACCGCAGCGCGGTACGCCGCGACGCCCACTACGACGGCAAGTACCTGCTACGCACCGCCGATGAGAGCCTGTCCCCCGACGACATCGCCGACGCCTACAAGGCCCTCTACCAAGCCGAACGGGGCTGGCGTGACCTCAAGACCATCCAGATCAACCTTCGGCCCGTGTTCCACCACAAGGACGAACGCATCCAAGCCCACGTGCAGCTGTGCTGGCTGGCGCTGTTGCTGTTGCGGGTGGCGGAGCTGGCGGTCGGCGACACCTGGCGCAACATCCGCAACGAACTCGAACGGATGCACCTCATCACCCTCGCCACCGCCGAAGGCCAAATCGCCCAGCGCACCGAGCTGACCCCCAGCCACCGGTCGATCCTGCGGGCGCTCGAGCTGCCCGAACCGCCGCGGTTCTTCCAGTTCAGCCCCACCACCGGCTGAACAACGGGCGGTAGTAACACGACTCATCGCCCGTCGCGCGCCCAAAGTCCCTGGTCAGAGTCTGTTTTCAGGCCTCGCGTGTGCCCCAATTCTGCGGAACTCCGGTTGGCGGTTGAGGGCCGCAAGGCGTCGGGTCGCATGACGATCCCCTTGCCGTCCGCGGAGAGCACGAGGACATCTTGTTGGTCGGCCGGCGTACGAGACGCGTTCTCGTAGAAGGCCTCGAAGTCGACCGCGCAGCGAGCCGCCAGCTCCTCGACCTGGCGCTTTCCGCACGTCACGCCGGTGGCGCGATGGATTGCCTCTCTCGCCTCCTCGAAGCTGCCCCTCGAGGACTCGGTGGCCGACAGCGCACGCAGCCCGTGGGAGTGCAGCTGGCGTGGAAGATTCAAGGCTGCATCGGCGGGATAGAGGTTGTCCTCGCCCCGGCGGCGATACGCCATGCGGGTGACGCTGACCTCGCCGAAGATCGTCGCCAGCGGCCGGACATGGCCGGTCTCGACGCTTCCCCGTGGGGCGCCGGCGGCGTCGGCCACCTCGACCAGGCGCCCCTCGCGTGTGGCGCGCAGGTCCAGGTGGTCCTGGTAGAGCTGGCGGACCAGCTCACGGGCGTCGACGCTCAGCCTCGCCTCGAGCTCGCCGTGGGTGAGACTTGTCGCCTCCTCGCCGCCGATGAAACAACACACCTCCTCGAATCGGGCGCGGCTCGCGCTGAAGGCATCGTCGGCACAGTTGCTCGGCATGGGACCCTCCATCCAGGTCGATGTTGCCCTACAGCGTTACCGCTGTAGGATCGGAGACGGTGGATGCCCCGGCGAGGAGGAGAAGATGTGATGAGCAACTCGGCGCGACGGCCGCCCTTTGCTGCGACCCGAAAGGCGCTGGCCGATGCCCTCGCCGAGATCGACGGGCTGCTCCCCGGATCAGTCATCGTCCGTCATATGCGCTGCGGCAAGCCCAGATGCGCGTGCAAGGCCGACCCGCCCGTCCTGCACGGCCCCTACATCCAGTGGACCCGCACGGTCGGGGGCAAGACCGTCACCAGGTTCCTGAGCAAAGAGCAGCTCGGGCGCTACCAGCCATGGTTCGACAACGCCAGACGCCTCAAGGACCTCGTCGCCAAGCTCGAGATCGTCTCGCTGCAGGCCCTCGAAACCGCCGAGGGGCCAAGCCCACGAGCCGCCGCCTCCGACTCAACGCCGCCAATGCCACCTCAGCACGTCGACACATAGCTCACCCTCGGCCGCGATACTCGCCTCAGCGACCCCTCGGGCTCCGACACCCCACAGCCTTGTCGGATCCAAATTCGCAGCTCCCGGCCATGATCAGCCGAATCTGAACAAACCCTCCACGAGAGCCGCACCCGAATCGTTTGCCGCTCACTCCAGCCGTTGCCGGACTGGTTGAACCAGAAGCAGACGCGCCGAAAGTCGACGTACACCAGATCGCTGCAGCCCGTCCCGTTCAGGTCGGCGAGGAACAGGCGTCGGGGATCGAAATCGACATCCAGCTGCGGCGCATTGGCCATGCTGACCCGTTTGCCGAAGCGGCCGTAGCCGAGGTTGGGCCAGTAGTCGATCCGGCCGTTGTGGACGGTGACGATGTCGTTCAGTCCATCCCCAGTCATGTCACCCAGCCGGACGCGTCCGGCCGGGTCGTCGAAGAAGACGTCGGGGAACCGGTCCAGGTCGTGGCTCCGCGTGATCGACTGTGGCGGCCCGAAGCCCTTTTCTCCGAGGCAGGGGAACCATAGGAACTGCTGGTCCCGGGTCATGAGTGCGTCGGATCGACCGTCGCCCGTGAGATCCAGCATTCGGATATTGGGATCTTGCGGCGCGAAACCGGGAGCTGTCTCGTACGGGGTGAAGCGCTTCCAGGCCCCTTCGGTCGTTGTCTCGAAGAATCCCGCCAACCGCGGGGTGTTGACGAGCAGGTCCGCGATGCCGTTGCCGGCCATGTCGCCGAAGCCGACCCCGGGTTGGTCGAGGGGAATGCCGGCCGGTATCTCCGGCAGGGTGCGCGGACGGTCGAGCGTGGCGTTGCCGAGGTTGCGCCAGTAGCGAAATCCATCCGGGCCGGTATGAAGAATGTCCGGCAAACCGTCACCGAACAGATCCACCAGCGCCATCGTGGGGTCGTTCAACGCCAGCGCCGGCAGGTCGTCGCCCAGCGCCGTGAGCGACTGGTAGCGCTGTTCCTGGGGCTTGAACGCGGCGTAGGAGAACGCGATCGGAGGCATGCTGGTCGATCGGTACTGGCCTTGGCCGTCCTTGTCGTAGCCGGTGACCGTCGCGGCGTTGAGCAGCGACACCAACGTGTCAGCGTCGGTGGTGTAGCCGAAGTCGGTGGAGCGGACCAGCGTCGGGCCGCCCAACTCGGCGAGGTGATGGAACATCAGGACGCGGCGGCAGCGGCGCAGCGTCCTGATCTCGAACCCGGCGCGGAAGTGGGAGAAGCGGTCGGCCCGGACCGGCACCGGGCGACGCGTCGTTGATGCCTGTCGATCGCCGCCGAAGAGCTCCTGCTGATCGGCTGGCGGTGGTTCTGGATGGGGCAGCACGGTCGGTAGCTCCCAGTCGCCATAGTCGAACACGACCTCGAACGCGTAGCGTCGGCCGTCGCGGAGGTGCCCGACCGCCGTGCCATCGGGGTACGTGAGGGGGCGTTGCTGCGGGTCGACCAGCGGCTCGGGCAGGTTGCCGTAGTAGAGCCGGCGCGGGTAGCGGTTGCTCGCCACCCGATTTCGCTCGAAGATCTCGGGCAGGCGACCGTCGGGGTCGCCGCCGTCGTACAGCGCGGGGTCGTCCGCGGCGTACTCGCACAGGCTGTGGTTTCCCACCGCATCGAATGTCTCGTGCAGGAGCCACTCGTAGACCCGCCGGTCTCCCGCGGGGTCGGCCAGCCGTGACCCTGGGGTGTTGCCGAACAGGCTGGTGATGTTGTCCTTCGTGATGGTGCGCCAGTGGGTGTCGCCGGTGGTGGTGTGCACCCATCGCTCGATCCGGGCGAACAGCCCCTCGGTCCTGGGTCGGTAGCGGAACACGGCATGGCTTCCGCGCATGACCGGATCCTGCGGCACCCAGGTGACGAGTCCGCTGTCCGGATCGACCACTTTCCTCAAGCATCGAACCAGGTCCTCGGAGCCCGACAGGACGAAGACGTCGCCATCGTCGTAGCGCGGCAATCCCGTCTCGGTCTTGCGGGTGATGCGCGGCAGGGCCAGCTGCCACCCCAACCCGAAAATGCCGTTGCCGTTGCCGGAGCTGTAGCCCAGCGAGAGCTTCGGCCCGAAGCCGTTCCGCCCCGGCGAGAGCGCGATCGGAATGCTGTGGTTCGCCGTGCCGCTGAAGAGGTTGGCGTGGAATGTCTCGCCGATGCCCTTGATCGCACCGCCTCCCTTGGGAAGGCTGAGCGCCGCCGCGGTGCTGCTGGATGTGTTGCTCACGGTTGTCCTTGTGTGCCGACCGATGGGCGCACCGTCTCGCCTACTTGCCTTGGCTGTAGCTGTAGATCCGCGGCTGGAACGCGGCTACTGCGTCGAGCAGCGCCGCTGACGGGTCGCCGAACAGGTCCAGCTCGAGGCCGCCGCCGAGCTCGACGAGCCGCCCAAGCAGTGGACCGGCGCCGACGAGGTGGGCAAGAAACGCGTCGGAGCTGGCGTAGGTCTCCCGCACGACGCATTCCGTACCGTCTTCGCTGAAGAACCGGTCGTGTTGGAGCGTTCCCGACTCGCCACGTATCTTCGCCAGCGCCTCGGCGGCGAGCTGCGTGAACTCGTCGGCGGCATGCGGCTCGATGCTCGGAAAGGTTGCGTTGATTTGAAGCTGTTCCATTGAGATCTCCCGTCGTCGCAGGCTCGTCAGCTTGTGGCCGAGGGCGTGATGTTCTGGTTGAAGCGGAACAGGTTCGACGGGTCGTACCGGTCCTTGAGCTGTTGGAGGCGTCGGTACGTGTCCGGCGCATACGCCGCCCTGACGTTGTCGTCGCCGCCTTCGCCTGTGTAGTTGACGTAGGTGCGCCCTGCGCCGTAGCGGGCCATCGCTTGGCGTGCCGCCTGCGCCCATTCGCGATGCGGCACGAGGTCGTCTGCGTCAGGGGTACGAGCGATGCAGTTGACGATGTACGGCGATGTGCGATCGGTGAACGCGGTGGCGCCCGACGGGACACGGGCCATGGCGCCGCCGAGGTGGTGCATGTGCAGCTCGGCCTGCACCGGGAGGTCGGCAGAGCGGCGGTGGAAGTCGGCGAACGTGGACACAGCGTCGTCGGGCAGACGCTCGATGAACGCAGACGTGAAGTAGTTCGCCGAACCCGGGGTCCACAGGCCGTCGAGCAGCTGTTGCAGCTCGACGTACGGCAGCGGCCCGAGCAGGTCTGCCACGACCGTGCCGAGCGTGCGCAGCGGCCGCACCACGTCCTCGCCCTGCGCCGGATCACCGGCCCAGCAGACGGCGACGGCGGCGACCTTCTTGAAGTGCCACTCGACGGGCAGGAACGGCGCCGGCGGGGCGGTGGTGAGGTTGACCAGCGAGCTCAGCTCGTCGGGCGCGTCGTCGACGTGGTCGCGCCAGGCGGCGACGACCTCGGCGGCGTCGTCGCCGGCGAAGAACACGACACCGCCCAAGACGGTGGGGCCGACGGGGTGCAGCGCCATCTGCAGCGACGTCACCACGCCGAAGTTGCCGCCCCCGCCCCGCAAGCCCCAATAGAGCTCGGCGTCTTCGTCGGGGCTGGCCCGCACCACCGAGCCGTCGGCGGTCACTACCTCGGCGCCGACCAGGTTGTCGCAGGCGAGGCCGAAGGCACGAACCAGGTGGCCGATGCCGCCGCCCAGCGTCAACCCGCCGATGCCGGTGGTCGAGATCAGCCCGCCGGTGGTCGCCAGGCCGTGGGCCTGCGTAGCGGCGTCGAACCCGGCCCACTTCGTCCCCCCGCCGGCGACCGCTCGGCGCGCCGACGCGTCCACCTCGACCGTCGTCATGTTCGACAAGTCGACGACGATGCCATCGTCGCAGGTCGAGGAGCCAGCGATGCTGTGCCCTCCGCCCCTGACCGCGATCGGCACGCCCTCGCTCGCCGCGAACCGAACGGTGCGCACGACGTCGTCGGTGCTGGCGGGACGCACGATCATCGCCGGGCGCTTGTCGATCGCGCCGTTCCAGACGTGGCGGGCCTCCTCGTACTCATCATCGCCGGGCCGTACCAGGGAACCCGCGAGTCCCCCTTCCAGCTCGTTGATGGTCGCGTCGCCGAGCATCTGCGTCATGTCGTCCTCTTTTCGAGTCGTGGTCAGGACGGCATCCTGACGGCAGCCGCTTTGCGCGCTCTTTGCAGGGCGCGCCGACCTCCCTGATCGCCGAGCGCCTCGAACCGCACCGCCGCCTCGGCGGCGGCACGGGAAGATGCGTCGGCGTCGCCGAGGGTGTGGCGGAGGTGGGCCACGAGCAGGTCTCCCAGCCGATGGCGTACGTCGGCATGACGCCGCGGTCGGCGAGGAGTAGCGCCCGCTCCAGCGGTGGCAGAGCGTCATCGACGGCGCCCAGCTCCAGCTCGATCAGCCCCTGGAGGCTGAGGGTGTGGGCAACGCCGGCGATGTCGCCCGTCCGCTCCATCATCGACACCGCCTCGTGGACGTGCCGACGGGCGCTGGCTGCCTCGCCCAGCAGGGCAGCGACGTACGAACGTCCGGCGACTGCCATGGCGATGGAGCGCAGATCGTGCAGCGACCGGTGGACCTCCTCGGCGGCATCGAACGAGGCGAGCGCCCCCGGCAGGTCGCCTGCCCACCGCAGTGTGTGCCCCCGCTGGCCGAGCGCGCAGCCGGTGCCGAAGGCGTCGCCCAACGAGGTGAACCGGGCGATCGCGTCGTCGAGCAGGGCGAGCGCGAGATCCGTGCGGCCGCCGAGGCGCTCGGCGAGGGCGACGGCCACGGCCACATGCCCGCGCGCTTGGGCGGCGCCGACGCGCCGGCCCAACAGCATGGTGTCCTCGGCGACGGGGAGCGGCACGGCGCCGCGGTCGTCGACGATCCAAGAGACGCTCAACGTCGTGAAGAACGGCGGGGAGGTTTCGGGCACTTGGTCCAGCGCGACGTCCGCCTCTTGCAACGAACGCCGGGCGTCGTCGACGTCCCAGAGCGCGAGCGCAAGGACGGCCGCGAAGTGGCGGGCGCAGACGGCGATCGCCGGTGGCGAATCCGCTCGCGCGCGTGCCGTCATCGACTGTCGCTTCGCGCCCGCCCAGTCGTGTGCCATCAATGTGAAGATCGCCTGTTGATCAAGGGCGAGGGCCATCGCCTCGTCGTCAAGGCCTTGCGCGGCCTCGGTGATGGCGTCGGCGACACCCATCACCGGCTCGAACTCGGCGCGACGGAGGTGCAGCAACCCCTTGGCGAACACCGCGCGCGTCCGCAGCACCGAGACCTCCGGGCATCGCTCGAGAGCGACGGTGAGCCAGTCCAGCGCTTCGGCCAGCTGTCCCCGCGAGAGCTGGGCCCGCCACGTGCTGGCGGCGAGCGTGAGCGCCAGGCACGGTTGCTCATCAAGCGCGCTGGCGAACGCGGCGCGGAGGTTGTCCATCTCGGCGTCGAACCACGGTGGAGGTTCGAGGACGACGGGCACACCGCGATCGGGATCGTGACGAGCAGCCTCCTGCGCGTACCAGGCCCGGTGGCGCTCCAGGCAGGCCGGCAGCTCACCGGCATCACGAAGCTGCGCCTGGGCGTACTGCCGCACCACGTCGAGCATTCGGAACCGGGCGGCGTCGGCCGTCATCTCGGCCGTCACCAGGGACTTGTCGACGAGACGACTCAACACGTCGACGACATCCGTGGTTGCGATCACCGCGGCGGCGGCATCGAGGTCGAAGCCGCCGGCGAACACCGCCAGACGACGGAAGGCGACGCGCTCGTCGTCGAGCAGCAGGTCGTGGCTCCAATCGAGGGTGGCGGCGAGGGTCTGCTGGCGGTCCGGATGGCCGGGCCCGCGACGGGAGAGGATGGCGAGCGCATCGCCCAAGCGGGCCGAGAGCTGGGTGACCGAGAGGTGGGCGACACGCACGGCAGCGAGCTCGAGGGCGAGGGGGATGCCGTCGAGACGGCGGCAGATCTCGGCGACGGGGGCGGCGGTGGCGGCATCGAGCACGAAGCTCGGCGAGGCGTGCCGTGCTCGCTCCACGAACAACTGGACAGATTCGAGACGAGCCAGACGCTCGGGCCCGTCCTCAGGACCTGGCAGCTCGAGCGAGGGCACCCGCCAGGCGATCTCGCCCGGGTGCCCGAGCGGCTCGCGGCTCGTGCCCAGGATGACGAGATCGGGGCATCGCGCCAGCAGCTCGGTTGCCAGCGGTACGACGGCGTCGAGGACGTGCTCGCAGTTGTCCAGGACGAGCAGGATCGCCCGGCTCGAGAGCTGGTCGACGAGCGCGGCGATCCACGGCCGGTTGCCCTCCAGGGAGAGCTCGAGCGCACCGCCGAGCGCCGACGGGACGTCCTCACCGCACGTCACGCCCGCCAGCTCCACAAGCCACACCCCGTCCGCCCACCGCGAGCTGGCCAACTGGCCGTGCGCGATCTCGATGGCCAGCCGGGTCTTGCCCGCCCCGCCGGGGCCGGTGAGCGTGAGCAGCCGCGTCCGCTGGAGCAGGCGGCCCAGATCGGAAAGCTCCCGATGGCGACCGACGAAGCTCGTCGACAAGGTGGGGAGGTTGTGCGGCGACCTTCCCGCTTCCGGGGCGCCACCGACGAACAGTCGACGGTAGGCGGCCGTCGTCTCCGGTGCGGGGGCGACGCCGTACGACTCGGCGAGCCCGTCCCGGAGGCGGTCGAAGGCTGCCGCCGCGTCCGAGCGTCGCCCCGTTGCGGCCAGCGCGACGAGGAGCGACTCGTGCACGTCCTCGTCGAGTGGCCGTTCCACCGCCAGCGGTTCGAGCAGCGCGAGAGCTTGCGCTGGTTCTCCGTCGGCCAACAGGGCACGAGCGAGATCCCCCACCAGCCGGGTTCGGACCGCGCTCAGCCGGTCGCGGTGCGGCGCCGCCCAGTCCTCGTAGAGGTCCTCGGGCAACAGCTCGCCCGTCCACAGGTCGAGGGCGTGGCGGATGGCCTCGGGCGCACCGGTCGCAGCGGCTCTCACGGACGCGATGTCGAAGTCGTCGACGTCGACGGCCAGGCCGCCCTCGCCACCGAGGACGACGATCTCGTCGCTGAGGACGAGGTTCTCGGCGCCCGACGGCTCTGCGCGCCGCATGCAGCGCCTGATGGAAATTGTTCGTGCCAACCGCTGGGTCGGCGTCCGGCCACAGCTGCCCGATGAGGACATCGCGGTGAACCCGATGGCCCGCCGCCAACGCGAGCAGCTTGACGATCGTCTTGGCCTTCCGCAGGCGCCACCGTGGTGCGTCGGCGCCGTCGACGCTCACCGTGAACCCGCCCAAGAGAACGATGCTCACGGCCCTGGGCGCGTCGCTCACTCCCGCAGGCTCCCTGTTCCACTTGAGGCCCGCATCCACGACCTGTCGAAGCCCCGATGGTGAGGCCCCCGGAGACGTTCGACGAACCAGATCGCCTTCGCGTCGTCAGTCAGCTCCGCCCGCCTCGCCGGCGGCCGCCGCATTCCAAGCGAACACCTATTGCGTTGATGGCGTCCACCCAGCGTCGTCCTCGACCCCGCCGAAGACCGGCTCGAACTCAGGGTGCCGCGGCGCAAGATCGCCAATCGTGTCGGATCACCTATCACGAGCGCCGGAACCCGACGATAGGTCGCGCT
The DNA here is from genome assembly GCA_963841465.1 of uncultured Acidimicrobiia bacterium. GTDB lineage: Bacteria > Actinomycetota > Acidimicrobiia > Acidimicrobiales > Ilumatobacteraceae > JALZMG01. The sequence continues at coordinate 100,115 of CAWJCQ010000006.1, forward strand.
CCGGGCGAATGGTTGCCCGGGCTACCAGGAGACACGCGTGCGGGTGGGCGGGAAGCTGCCCACGGCACGCAAGCCCGGACACCGAGCCGTCTGAGCCGGCGGTCGGTCGCATGGGCTCTCGCATCTGCTGTTGCACACCCAGCACCGCAAATGCATGTCCGCGTGTTGCCAGTCGAGGTCATCTTGGATGCCGTTCGCGCCGTTTCACCGACGTCGGTTTCGGGGTGCGGCGACGAGGACCGGCGCGTGACGTCGGGCTGGAGCGCATGGTGCGTCCCGCAGGCAACCCTGGCACGAACCGCGGTACGCCCTCCATGTACCGCTCGTACGGACGGCCGAGCTCCCGTCGCAGGTCGTCCTCTTCGAACCGCACCCCGGGCAGGATGTAGCCGGTCGCACCGGTCCCGAACAGCATCCTGCCCGCGCTCATATCCGGCGTCGACCTGAATGCGATCAGGAAGCCCAGCATCAACGGGTGCCGGTCGAATCGATAGATGAGCGGCTCGCACAACGTCGGGGCCGGCATCGCACGCGTCGGCCGCATGACCTGCCGCAGTCCGAACAGCTCGAACTGTCCCAGCATGAACGAGCTGAACACGAGCACCGCCCCACCCGACGCGTAGCCGCCCCATAGGCCCGTTCGCGCCCACCCGAGTTCGACCGTCCAAACCGTCGACGGTAACGAGCGCCACTGCCACACCATCAGCGCCACGGCGGCACTGGTTGCGGCCGCGCCGGCCGTGGGTGTCGGCCTCGGGTGCGGTGGGATAGCCCACCGGGCTGCGCTCCCAGCCGATCTCGGACCGGCGGCCGCGGATCAGGCCGGACACCGGCTGGGCCCCGGTCTGGGGTGTCCAGTAGATGCTCTTGTCGGCGTTGACGGCGACGTCGCGGAAGTGGTTGAAGCGGCCCCGGCCGTCCGGCGTGCCGCCCTCGTCGCTCGTCGGGTACCCGAAGCGGGTCCCACCGAGCTGGTACTTCGTGGAGATGGCGCCGTGGACCTCGAACGGCCCGATCGTCGAGTGCCACACGACGATGCAGCCCTGCAACGTTTGGAAGCGGCCCCACCCGTCATGGGTCACCTGTTCGTCCGACGTCGGCAGCCCGAGCACGCTGCGGTCCAGCCAGCACGAACGTAGGCCTGGTTCATCCGCGGCCCGTCCACCCAGCCGCCGGTCGCCGCCGAGTTGATGATCACGCTGGGCGAACCGTCGCGATGCTGGAACTGGACGAAGCTCCCGCCGGCCGGCTGCGGGGTGAAGCTCGGAAGCCCCACGCCTTCCCGCCGAGCTTGTGCCACTTGGCGCCGATCGCGCCGGACAGCGTCGACGGCGGTTGCGGCTCCGGGACGGGGCGCGGGTCCGGTCCATCGGGTGGTTGGAAGATGAGGTCGCTAGTGGACGCAGGGCGCGGGGGATCGATCGTCATGCGACGAGGATCCACCAAGACCGACTGTCGATGCATGAAGACGGCATGGCCATCTCCGGGAGACTTCGCAGCGATCTTCTGCTTGCTCCGTTGCGCGCCGGAGCGCGATCGAGTGCCGGTCGAGGACGGCCGGCGGCACGTCCGGTACCACGCATCGGAGAACGTGCCGATGGGGCCCGTCGAGCACGCGATCGAAGTGCCGTTCCTCGGCACTCGGGTCGTTCGCGTCGCGATGCCCGACATCAGCACCCGAAGCCGCGCAGTTCACGTGGTGCGGGTCATCCGGGAAGCGCTCCTGACCCTTGACACACTCGGCGAACTGGGGCCGCGATGTCCGAATTCCGCGTCCTCGAACATGCGGAGGCCCGACCACCGGACCATGGGATAAGCGCCGTAGGGGGTATCCACGTAGGCGGCGGCGAATCGAGTCGGCGGACTCGAGCGCGGCCTGATCTGGTGTTGTGCGTCGTGGACATGTCGTCGTCGCAGGGATCAGAGTCGGGCGCGTTGTTGGCCGAGGCGGCGGGGGAGCTGATCGCGTAGGACGCCGTTCTCGGCGCGCAGCTTGGTGATCTCTTGCCGCGTGAGGTTGAGACGTTGGCGCAGGGAGTCCGACGTGGTTCGTTGCGCGGATGGACGACTGCCATGGTGGCGGTGGTGGTGGTGTGGGCGAGGCGGACGATGGTGTCGCCGCAGGTCGGGTTGGTTGTAGAGCCAGCTGCGCGAGATGTGGGCGAGGCGAGCGACGGCGGTGAAGGTGACGGGTTGGCCGGTGCGGTCGAGTTCGCCGATGGCGCGCGTGCCCGCCGCATGGTGGCGTCGTGGCGGGCGGCGACGGCTGTGCGGAGGGGGGCGCTGTTGTCGGCTCGGGTCATGTTTTCGCCTTGTCGCCGCCGGTCGGTCGTGAAGAGGGCGCCGAGCGAGGCCAGCGCTCGATCAGGATCGAACACGGCAGCGATCGCCACGACGTAGGTGATTCCTCCGGCGGTGTTCTGCGGGCTCGACTCGTCGATGACGGCGACGAGGTCGCCCTCGATCGGTGCTCCGTCGGCGACCTCCGGGCTGATGCGGTCAGCCACCGAAGAGGCCGGCGATCTTGTCAGCGCTGTCGCGCTTCACGGCCTGGGGGACGTGGGAGTAGGTGTCCATCGTGACCGCGATCGAGGAGTGGCCGAGCTGCTCCTGGACGACCTTGGGGTGGACTCCCGCCTCCAGCGCCAGCGTCGCCATCGTGTGGCGCGTGTCGTGGAGGCGGATCCTGGGGACGACACCGACCGATCCGATCGCGTCGTCGAACATCTTCGTGAAGCGTTGCGGGTGGTACTCGACGCCGAGCTCGTCGACGAACACGTAGCCGCTGTCGGTCCAGTCGGGTCCGAGCGCGAGGCGCTCCTGACGCTGGCGGTTGAGGTGCGCCTTCAACGCAGCGACCGTGGCCGGCGCGAGCAGGAGCTGGCGATGGCTCTTGGCCTTGGGTGCGGTCACGACCGTCAGGTAGTTGGCGCTGGTGCGTTGCTGGGCGACCGTGAGCGTGCCCTCATCGAGATCGACGTCGCTCCACCGCAACCCCGCCAGTTCCCCCCGGCGCAGACCCGTGTGCAACGCGAGCGTCCACAGCGCGACCAGCCGGTCGTCGGCGAGGGCGTCGAGGAATCGCTTGGCGTCCTCGGCCGTCCACACCTTCATCTCCTTGCGCTCACCCTTCGGCACCCGTACACCCGAGGCGGGGTTGACCGCGATCAGGTTCCAGCGCACGGCGTCGGCGAGCGCCCGGTGCAGCACCCGGTGCGACAGCTGGACCGAGCGCTCCGCCAGCGGCCCACCGTCGGCCCGGCCGCCTGCGAGCAGCTTGCCGTGCCAGCGCTTGACGTCCGGCGGCGACAGATCGGACAGGCGCTTCGCGCCCAGGTACGGCTTGATGTTGCGGCGGATGATCTGGCCGTAGTTCGTCCACGCCACGACCGCCAGCTCGGTCCTCGCGCCTTCGAGCCATTGGTCGAGGAACTCGCGCACGGTGAGACGCGACGGGGCAACGTACGTGCCTCGTTGCGAGCCGGCGAGCGCGTCGTTGAGCGCCGCCTGAGCATCCTTCTTGGTGCGGAACCCCCCGACCTCGCGCTGGCGGCGGCGACCCCGATCGTCGAGGCCGAGATCGAGCCGGTAGCTCCACGTCCCCCCGGCCGTCCGCGGCGTGCGCACGCTCCCCCTCATGCCCACAGCGTAGGGCAACTCGTGGGCAATCCGTGGGCATGGTGCCCAACCGAGGCGGAGGCGTACCGGTCGCTCGGCACCGTGACCAGGTATTTTGCGGGAGCCGGGTGCCGGGATCGAACCGGCGGCCTCATGATTACAAGTCAAGTGCTCTGCCAACTGAGCTAACCCGGCGACGTGGCCAAGGGTACCGATCGGCACATCGACAGCCGATCGGCCGAAATCTGCCTCCGCTCCAATCCGCGCGATCGGCGGCTCCGAACGTCGCCGTAGAGGGCGGCGGTGGACCGTCGGCCTGACCGAGTGGTCGGGACGGTCCAGACATCCCGGGTGGCCGGGTCCCACCTCCGAGGCGGGTAGGTGGGACCCGGCCACCATCTTCTCGGGCTCGGCTCGCAGCCAAGCTGCTCGCCGAGCCTCCGACGCTCGCCGCCGCCGCTCCGCAGCGGCGCTCGCCCACCTATGTGCGGTGACGGGCCACCTCGTACGTCGCCAGGGCGGCAGCGGCCGAGACGTTGAGCGAGCCGATCCGGCCGCGCATCGGGATCGCCACGAGCAGGTCGCACCGTTCCCGCACGAGTCGCGAGAGGCCGGTGCCCTCGGCCCCCAGCACGATGCAGATCGCCTCGGTAGCGAGGTCGCCGATGTCGAACAGCGTCCGCTCGGCGGCGTCGTCGAGGCCGACCACCCAGATGCCGAGCTCGCGCAGGCGGGCGAGCGTCGCGGGCAGTCCGGGCACGAGGGCGATCGGCACGTGCTCGATCGCCCCGGCCGAGGCCTTGGCGACGGTCGGCGTGACGTGGACCGCCCGGTGCCGGGGTACGAGCACGCCGGCCACGCCGGCACCCTCGCAGCTGCGGATGATCGCCCCCAGGTTGCCCGGGTCGGTGACCCCGTCGATGGCCACGAGGAAGGGTGGACGGCCGGGCCGGCGAGCGACGAGGTCGGCCAGCTCGGCCTCCGGCAGGGCGGCGGCGAAGGCGATCACGCCCTGCGGCGCCTCGCTGCGGGCCCGGGCGTCGAGCTTGCCGCGGGCGACGTGGGCGACAGGCACCCGGTTGGCGGCGGCCAGCGCCACGATGTCGGTGACGCCGTCGTCGGGCGTGCCGTCGCGGCCGATCAGCTCGCTCGACAACCAGATCTCGTGGACCTTGCGGCGCCCCGCGATCAGCAGTTCCCGTACCGCTTGGCGGCCCTCAACCTGCTCGCCGCCGAGCCCCTTTGCATCCCTCGCGCCGGTCTTCGCCAGGTGGGGGTCGCCGCCGCCGCGCCGCGCCGGCCCAGTCCGCCCGGCCCCCCGGCTGCGCGGCGGTCCCTGGCGCCGGCCCGACCCTCCCGACGGTGCCCGGCGCGCCGGACTCATTGGCGCGCCCTACGGCGATCTGGGCGGGATCCCTGCCAAATCGGGATCTGGGCGGGCATCGTGACAACTGTTGTCACGCTGCCCGCCCAGTTCGGGACGACGGCTGGGCTCACCGCGCCTCCCGCACCAGCACGGCCACGGCGAGCACGGCGAGCCCCTCGCCCCGGCCGAGCGCGCCGAGCTGTTCGGGCCGGCGGCCCTTGACGCTCACCGGGGCGCCGATCGCATCTGCCAGCCGGGCCTCCATCTGCTCACGGACCGGCGCCAGGCGAGGCTGCTCGCAGATCACCGAGCAGTCGGCGTTCCCGACCGACCACCCCGCATCGCGCACCTCGGCCGCGACCCGACGAAGCAACTCGACGGAATCGGCGCCGGCCAGCGCTGGGTCGGTGTCGGGGAAGCGCTGACCGATGTCGCCGAGCCCCGCCGCACCGAGCAACGCCTCGGCGACGGCGTGGGCGACGGCGTCCCCGTCGCTGTGGCCGACGAGGCCGGGGAGCCCGGCGAACGTGCACCCCCCGAGCACGAGCGGGCGGGATGGGTCGACACCCCAGCGGTGGACGTCGAACCCCTGCCCGACTCGGATCTCGAGGCTCACGCGTGGGCGCCCCTGGCGAGCCTCTGGCGGACCCAGTCGAAGTCCTCGGGCGAGGTGACCTTGCGGTTCCACTCCTCGCCGGGGACCGTGACGACGCGACCGCCGGCGCGCTCGACCAGCGCCGCGTCGTCGGTGGCCTCGGGCCCGCCGGCATGGGCCCGGCGCAGGACGGCGGCACGGAACGCCTGCGGCGTCTGCACGGCGACGAGCGTCGTGCGGTCCAACGTGTCGAGCACGACCCCGGCGGCATCGACCACCTTCACCGTGTCGGTGACGGCAACCGCCGGGACGGCGCCGTCGGCACCGCCGGCGACGGCATCGACGACGGCTTCGAACAGCGCCGGCGAGGCGAGCGGCCGGGCGGCGTCGTGGACACAGACGATCGTCGCCTCGGCCGGCACCGCGGCGAGGCCGTTGCGCACCGACTCGGCCCGCGTCGCCCCCCCTCCGACCCCACCCTCGATGTCCACGTCGCCTTGCGGCACGACGACGACCACGCCGACGCTCGCGGACCGCGCCGCGTCGACCGCGAGGTCGAGCACGCGGCGGGATCCGAGTGGCTCGTACTGCTTCGCCCTGCCAAAGCGCCGACCCCCGCCACCAGCGACGATGATGGTCCAGACGACCTCATCTGCGACCGCTGTCACACGGGCAGGGTAGTAGCTTGCCCCGATCATGGCGCACGATCACGCGGCCTTCCGGGAGGTCCTGGCCCGCACCGACTTCTTCGCCGACGCCGACCACGCGACGCTCGACGCCCTCGCCGCGTCGGGATCGGAACGCCACATGGTGCGCGGTGACGTCCTGTTCGACGAGGGCGATCCACCTGACGCGCTCTACGTCGTGACGCGGGGGCGGGTCGCCATCGCCATCGCCAACCCGATCGACCGCCGTGAGAGTGTCGTCGCCCTGATGGAGGCCGGCGACCTGTTCGGTGAGCTCGGCATGCTCGACGACCGGCCGCGCTCGGCGATGGCCCGCGCGCTCGAGCCGTCGAGCGTGCTCGCCGTGCCGTACATGCCGGTGCTCGACATGTTCGACCAGCAGCCGCGCCTGTTGTGGAACGTCACCCGCCTGCTCGCCCAGCGCCTGCGGGCGATGGACGAGGCGCTGGCGGACTCGGTGTTCCTCGACGTGACCGGGCGCACCGCCAAGCGACTGCTCGAGCTGGCCGACGGCAGCGACCAGTTCGTCCTCCCGGTGACCCAGGAGGAGCTCGCCGGCATGGTCGGTGCGTCGCGGGAGCGGGTCAACAAGGCGATCGCCAGCTTCATCCGCCTGGGCTGGCTCGAGCAGCGCGACCGTCAATACTCGATCACCCAGCGCGACCGGCTGGAGCTGCGGGCGCGATAATTCACTTCAGCGAGGCGAGCCAGTCCTTGGCCACGACGTCGGGCGCGGCACCGTCGACCTCGATCTTGACCATCAACTGCTTGAGCACGTCGGTGTTGAGCTGCTTGTCGATGTTGTCGAGGGTTGACTTCAGCTTGTCGGTCACCGCCGCCTTGCGCACCAGCGGCAGAACGGCTTCGTTCTGCACCGTGTGCTTGTCGTCCTCGAGAACTGTGAACCCGCCGGTCGTGATCACCGACAGCGTGGAGAAAAGGTTGCCGCAGTCGACCTGCTTAGCCGCCAGGGCGTCGGCCACGGCGGTCACCGTGAGCGGCTTGAACTCCTTGAACTCGGCGCCGTAGATCTGCTTGAAGCCAACGAGGCCGAACGGGGAGCGGGTCTTGAACTCGGGCGGGGCGGCGATCGTGATGTCCTTCGACGCCTTGCCCAGCGACGTGAGGTCGGTGAGGTTGTACTTCTTCGCCGCGTCGGCGGTGCAGGCGATGACGTCCTTGTCCTCGGCCGTCGACGGCGTCAACACCTCGAGTGTGCTCGGCAGCGCCTTGCCCAGCGCCGAGATCTGCTCGTCGACGTTCTTCGCCGTCGGCAGCGCGTTCGGGTCCTTCAGCCGCAAGACGTAAGAGAGCAGCGAGTTGGTGTACTCCGGCACGAGGTCGATCTCGCCCTTGTCGATCGCCTTGTAGTACACCTCGCGGGCGCCGATCGCCATCTGGTACTTGACCTGGAAGCCGTTGGCGGCAAGGGCCTGGCCGTAGATCTGGGCGAGCAGCTGGCTCTCCGGGAAGTCGGCCGAGCCGACCGTGATGTTGGTCGAGCCGGCGCTGTCGTCGTCGTCGCCGCAGGCCACGGCGGCGATCGCGAGCAGCGGCGCGAGCAGGAGCGGGAGTGTGCGTCGGAAGTTCACGGCAGCCCTCCTTGGGGGTCGGCGGGAAATGCTAACCAGACACCTGTACGACGGTGCGGTCAGGCCAGGCCGGTGACCTCGGGCAGCTGGGCCGGCAGCGTCGCCCTCGCCCTCACCCGGCGCGGGGTGCGCGCTCGCACACCCTCGGACACGACGACGCGCTGGACCAGGGCGAACATCGCCTCCGCGGCGAGGACCAACACGATCACGGCGATCGACGCGCCGGCCATCACGTCGTACTGCTGGGTCTGGCTGGCCTCGTAGATGAACACGCCGAGCGTGCCGAGGCCGACGAAGCCGGCCACGGTGGCCGTGGCGATCACCTGGTTGGCGGCCGAGCGGACGCCGGCGAGGATCAGCGGCAGGCCGTTGGGCACCTCGACCTGCCACACCGACTGCCAGCCGGTGAGGCCCATCCCCTGCGCCGCGTCGCGCACCTCCGGCGGCACGCTGTCGATCGCCGCCACCGTGTTGAGCACCACCGGCGGGATCGCCAGCACGACCAGGGCGATGATCACCGGCCACACCGACAGCGGCCGCCAGCGGAACACGATCGTGACGATGCCGATCGTCGGGATGGCCCGCCAGATCCCGGTGACGTTGGCGGCGATGAACCGGCCCTTGCCGGTGTGCCCGATCGCCAGTCCCACCGGCAGGGCGATGGCGACAGCGGCGAGCGTGGCGACGAGCGAGTACCAGAGGTGCTGCAGGACGCGGTGGCCGATGCCGTCCTCGCCGGTCCAGTTGTCGGCGGTAGTCAGCCACTGGAGCCCGTCGACAATGGTGCTCACGCCCGTGCCTCCCGTACCGCGGCGCCGGCGCCGCACCGACATCTGGGCGGGATCCGTCCCGGTTTCCGGGACGATCCCCGCCCAGAAGCCTGACGCTCGCCTCGCTGCGCTCGCTCGCTCACGCCGTCGCCTCCCGCGTCCGGCGGGCCCACGGAGTCGCCGAGCGACCGGCCGCGTAGATGACCAGGTCGAGGGCGAGGGCGAGCACCATCGTCGCACCGAGGGCCGCCCACAGCTCGACGTTGATCTTGCGCTGGTAGCCGTCGGCGAACATCCGCCCGAGGCCGCCGCGCCCGATGATCGCGCCGACGCTGATCAGCGACACCGTGCTCACAGTCGCCAGCCGCAGCCCAGCGACGATGCCGGGCAAGGCGAGCGGCAGCTCGACGGCACGGAAGCGGCGGAACGGTCGGTAGCCCATCGCGTCGGCGGCGCGCAGCACCGGCTCGGGGACGGCGCGGATCCCTTCGACGATGTTCCGTACGAGGATCACCAGCGTGTACAGCGTCATCGCCACGACGATCGGCTTGTCGTTGGTGAAGCCGAGCCACGGCCCGAGCACGACGAACATCGTCAGCGCCGGGATCGCGTAGATCACGTTCGTCGCGGCGAGCAGCACCGGGTAGGCCGCGGGTCGGCGCACGGCCAGGTAGGCGAGCGGCAAGGCCAGCGCCAACCCGAGCAGCACGGCGAGCACGGTGTAGCGGGCGTGTTGCGACGTGTAGTACCAGACGACGTCCCAGTTCCCGGAGAGCTGGCGGCCGTTCCACAGCGGCGCCGATGCCAGCACGCTCACGGCGACGCCTCCGGCTGCTCGGCGAGGGCGGCGTCCGGCTCCGGCTCGCCGGGCTCGAAGCGGGACTCGATGCGGTACCCGACGGCGACGCCGTCCTCGTACTCGACGGTGCGCCCGCCGAGGAAGTCAGCGACGAACTCCGATGCCGGGTTGGCGAGCAGGTCAGCCGGCGCGGCGAGCTGGGCCAGGCGCCCGCCGGTCTCGAGCACGGCGATGCGGTCGCCGAGCACGATCGCCTCGTCGACGTCATGGGTCACGAACACCACCGTCTTGCCGAGGTCGCGCTGGAGTTTGGCGAACTCCCGCTGCAGTTGGGCTCGCACAATCGGGTCGACGGCGCCGAACGGCTCGTCCATCAGCAGCACCGGCGGATCGGCGGCGAGGGCACGGGCGACGCCGACGCGCTGCTGCTGGCCGCCCGACAGCTGGGCTGGATAGCGATCGGCGAACGAGTCGTCGAGCCCGACGAGGTCGAGCAGCTCGCGGGCCCGCGCCTTGGCCCGCGCCTTGTCCCACCCGAGCAGCCGAGGGACGGTGTTGATGTTGGCCAGCACGGTGCGGTGCGGGAACAGGCCGCTCTGCTGGATCACGTAGCCGATGCCGCGACGCAGCTCGTGGGCCGGGAGCTGGGCGATGTCACGACCGTCGATCGTGATCCGCCCGCTCGACGGCTCGATCAGCCGGTTGATCATCCGCAGCGTGGTGGTCTTGCCCGATCCGGAGCTGCCGACGAGTACGACCACCTCGCCGTCCGCCACGGTCAAGCTGAGGTCGTCGACGGCCACCGTCCGGTCACCATTGCGGCCGAAGGCCTTGGTGACATGATCGATCTCGATCATCCGCGAACCATAACCGTCTGCCGTCCCGTTCGGCCGGGCCGTCACGGCACGTCGAACGACTGCGCCAGCCCGTGGTTGCCGGCCTCGTCCGTACCCACGACGCAGAATCTCGCCGGCAGCTGGTCGGCCGGAACCCCGATCGCGATGCGGAGGTAGGGGACGTATCCGCCGGGCAGCCCGCAGCGCGTGGATGCTTGCGGGCCGAACTTGACGAGGAACGACGAGTACTCCGGCGGGTCGAAGATCGGCTCGACCTGGATGACGTCGCCGAGCGGCACCGTCGACAGCTGGATTGGCGCGTCGGGCCTGGTGTCGTCGACCTCCATCACGGCGACACCGGCGTCGGCTGTGTCGGGCACGAGGTCGGCGTCGAGCGTCGCCGCGCACAGCAGGTAGACCCCCTCCCCGGGCGGCAGCGGCGCGTCGTAGCTGGCCCCCGTTGTCGCCAGCGCGTAGCCGGCGGGATCGCGGCAGTCGGTCGTGCCTCCGGGACCGGCCTTGACGCCGACGGCGATCGTCGGGCCGGCGATCGTGGCCCGCCACGTGGCGCCGGGCCGGACGGCGCGCCGCGGGGTGGTCACCGTCACCGGCGCCTGCTCGGTCGGACAGCCCGGTGCGATCGGGTCCCAGACCGGGTCGAAGCAGGCGCGCCAGCCGCCCACCGGCATCGCATAGGTGCGCTCCGGCTGGTGACCGGCTCCGGTCGGCGCCAGCTCGCACGGCGCACCGAGGTAGCAGCTACGCGTCGGCCCGGCGCCGATCGTCGTCGTGTTGACGACGGCGACGACCGTCGTCGGATCGTCGGCGGCGAACACCGGTGAGCCCGAGCTCCCGCCGAGGATGCCGGCGCAGTCGCTGGACACGGCGGTGTCCCACAACCAGACGAACTCCACGAGGCGGGTCGCCGCACCGGCCGTGCACGTGGCGCCTCGGAGCACCCAGTCGGTATCCGCCAGCCCGGCGACCGGGATCCCGACGACGCGGATCGCATCGGCGTCGGCCGGCGGGTCGGCGAGGGCGTACGACGCGAGGCCGGCGAGGTCGCGTCGGGTCGCCCCGAGCTCCAGGATCGCGACGTCGGTGCCGCGCATCGTTGCATAGCGCACGGCTCTCACGGCGACGTCGGCGTGGTCGCTCGGCGTGTCGGCGAACATCCCGAACGTCACCGCCGCCCCCTCGACTGGCTGGTCGCGCAGGATCGTCGTGCTGTCGAAGATGCCGACGCAGTGGCCGTTGGTCATCGCGTAGGCCGGATCGTTCGGTTCACCGACGTCGAGCAGGTAGGCCGTGCAGGTCGACCCGAGCCCGTCCAGCTGGCCGATGCCGCTGAAGGCGGCGTTCGATCCGTCGGCGTTCAACAGCGTCTGGCGCGGCGCGGCGGGGTCGGCGGGCTGTGGCGCTGACGTCGTCGGGCTCGGTGGCGCGCTCGGCGGCGTGGTCGGCGGCAGGGTGGTCGTGATCGTGATCGTGGTCGTGGTCGTGGTCGTGGTCGTGGTCGTGGTCGTCGTGGACGTCGGTGCCGTGTCGATCGTGGCCCGGTCGCCGTGGCACGCCGCCAGCGCCACCACCGCAGCGATGGCCACGGTTCGCGGCATCACCTCCGTGCGAACGTTTCCAGCATCAGCCCGACGTCGGGGCCGAGCGGGTACAGGATCGGACACGTGCATCCGCTGGCGACGTAATCGGCGACCTTGGCCACGACCTCGTCGGGCTCACCCGAGGCCGTGCAGCGCTGGACGACCTCGTCGGGAACGAGGCGACTCGCCGCGGTGACCTCGTCGATCGTCGCCGGCCACGTCAAGACCTGCGCGATCTCGTCGAGCAGCTCCTGGGGCACGCCGGATGCCTTCATGATGTGGGGCTGCTGACCGAGGTACTGCGTCACCATCAGCCGGGCGCCGTCGAGCGCGGCAGACCGGTCGCGGTCGATGCTGCACACGACGAGCTGGGGGCGGTCGATGTCGTCGATCGTGCGCCCCACCTTCGCCGCGCCACGGGCGAGAGCCTCGATCGCCCGGGCGTTGTAGGTCGGGTCGACGAGGTAGTTGAACACGACACCGTCGGCGATCTGGCCGGCCAGCTCCATCATCTGCATGCCGGTCGCGCCGATGTAGATCGGCACGTCCTTGGGCCGACGCTCCTGGTAGACGTAGTCGAGCTCGACGCCGTCGAGGTGGACGTGGGTGCCGTCGATGGTCACCGTCTCGTTGGCGAGCAGCCCGCGCACGGCGGCGACGACTTCGCGCATCGCCCGCAGCGGCGTCGACCGGTCGATGCCGACCTTCGTCGCCAGCGGATCCCACCACGCACCTAACCCGCACAGGATCCGGCCGGGCGCGAGGTCGTCGAGGGTCGAGAACGTGCTGGCGAGGCGGGCCGCGTTGCGGGTCCAGATGTCGATCACACCCGAGCCGATCTTGATCCGTTCGGTGGCCGCGGCGAAGGCCGCCATCGGCACCACGGCGTCGCGGACGAGCCGGCTGTCGGCCTGCCACACGGCGTCGAACCCGGCCGCCTCGGCCCGCTGGGCGAGGCTGATCGCGGTCCGGATGTCGTGGGCGTCCTGGAGGTAGAGGGCGACCGGGTGGTCGGGCACGGTGGCCATGTTCCCAGGTCAGAGCCGGGCGCATCAGCCAGGTGGGCGAGCGCCGCTGTGCAGCGCGCTGCGGAGCCCTCGCTCGGGAGGCGAGACGAGCAGCTTGGCTGCGAGTGAAGCCCGAGTTACAGTCGGGCGAACAGCCGCGCTGCCTGCTCGCCAGCGTGGGCGCGTACCTCGTCGACCTCGACACGCGTCGGCTGCCCGTCGCGCACGAGCACCTCGCCGTCGCCACGCACGACGTCGATTGCGCGGGTGCCGGGCGTGAAGGCAAGGTGCCACGGCGAGTCGACGTGGTCGTACGTCCACGTGACGCGGTCCGTCGCGCACTCCGGCACCAGCCGGTACCCGTTCGCGAGCCACGACCACGCCGTGTCCGGCGTCGCCAGCACGTCGTCGGCGCGGTGGGCGACGTAGGCCAGGCGAAACTCCTCGAGCATGTCGGCACCGATGCCGTCGGTGCCGAGCACGACCGGGTTGGCGCGATGGGCGGGGCGGGCGTAGCCGACGCCGTTGTTCATGTTGCTGCGCGGGTTGTGGACGATCATGCCCGGCAGGTCGCGGTCGAGCATGACGCAGTGGACGAGGAGCCAGTCCTCGGCGGCGAGGTGTTCGAGTCGGGCCCCGGCGTCGGCGTCGGGCGGGCCCTCGGCGACGTGGATGTGCACGCCGACGCCCCGCTCCTGGGCCAACTCGGCCGCCGTATCGAGTGTGTCGTCGGTGCACGTGAACGCGGCGTGGACTCCAACCATCCCCCGCCCCCCGGCGCGCAGGAAGCGCTCGTTCTCGGCCAGTCCGCGGCGGGCCCCGTCGGGGCCGTGGCGGTCGGTGACGCCGTAGCCGCACACGACGCGGAGGCCGACCTCGGCGCAGGCGTTGGCGATCACGTCGAGGCTGCCGTCGATCGCGTTCGGGCTCTCGTGATGATCGACGATGCCGGTGGTGCCAGCGAGGAGCGCCTCCAGCGCGCCGAGGCGGGCGCTGGCCCGCAGCATGTCGAGATCGAGGGCGGCGTCGAGACGCCACCAGATCTGCTCGAGGATCTGGGAGAAGTCCTGCGGCGTGGACGGCGGCGCCGGCATGCCGCGCGCCAGCGCCGAGTACAAGTGGTGGTGGGCGCAGACGAGGCCCGGCGTCTCGGCGCCCATCCCCCGATTCTGTCCTTCAGGATCGGCCCGGTCGCGCCGATCCTGAAGGACAGTTCGAGGTGAGAGGTTGTCATTCCACGATAGTGATGTATCGTTACGTCAAACGACAACAAGAGGAGACCTCGATGCGAGGAAGAATGCGATTCATGGTCGACCCGGGCGAGCACATCCACCACCCCGGCGGTCGTCGTCGGCGGGCTCGCCGTGGCCTGATCCGCGGCGCCATCCTGCACCTGCTCGATGAGCGGCCGATGCACGGCTACGAGCTGATCACCGAGCTCGAGCAGCGCACCGGCGGGCGCTGGAAGCCGAGCCCTGGCTCGGTGTACCCGACACTGGCTGCGCTCGAAGACGAGGGCCTGATCCGGGGCACCGAGGAGGACGGCAAGAAGCGCTACGAGCTCACCGACGCCGGCCGCACATGGCTGGCCGAGCGGGCCAAGGAGCGGGACGACCGGGGCGAGCAGTGGTTCGGCGGCCCGCCGTGGGCCGGCCGCCCGTTCGGCGGGTTCGGCGACTTCGCCGCTACCGGCGACCTGCGCCGCCTCGGCGGCGAGCTGTTCGGCCAGCTGCGCCAGATCGGCCGCTTCGGGTCGACGGCCCAGCAGGAGCAGGCCAAGGCGATCCTCGCCCGCGCCCGCGACGAGCTCTACGCCGTGCTCGCCCAGCCCCGCTCGAACGACGACACCGAGGCCTGACCCCATCCGAGTGTTTCAGCCCGTCGGAGTGTTTGGTCCCGGGAAAACCGGGCCGTAGCACTCGGATGGGACGAAACACTCGGATGGGCTACGACGCCGGGCGCATCGGCAGGGTCGTTCGCCACTCGCCGTCGAGGTCGTGCAGCGCGGCGGCGACGGCGGGCGCGGTCGGCACCAACCCGATCTCCCCGACCCCTTTGATCCCGTAGGGCGACCGCGGCTGAGGCACCTCGACGAGCTCGACCTCGATCTCGGGGACGTCCTTGGCGCGCAGGATGCCGAGCTGGCGCAGCGTCCAGAACTGCGGGAACCCGGTCTCCGGATCACACGGGAAGTCCTCGGTGAGGGCGTACCCGAGGCCCATGTGCACACTGCCTTCGATCTGCCCGGCGCACAGCTGCGGGTTGACCGCCTTGCCGACGTCGTGCACGGCGACCACCCGCGCCACCTTCCCCGACTCCCGATCCACGACGGCGAGCTGCGCGGCGTACCCGAACGCCGAGTGGATCGTCGGGTTCGGGTTGGCCGGGTCGCCGAGCTTGGACGTCCAGTCGACGACGTGCTCGGCGTGATAGTCGGCGTCGGGCCGGCAGCCGTCGGCGAGTGCCGCCTGGCACGCCCGCTGCACCGCGCCGGCGGCCATCAGCGTGCCCCGTGACCCGGTGGTCTGACCGAAGCCGAGCTGGCGCGTCGTGTCAACGATCACGTCGATGCGCGCCGGGTCGATGCCCAGCTCCCCCGCCGCCACTTGCAGAGCGACGGTGTGGACGCCCTGGCCCATCTCGGTCCAGCCGTGGCGGATCTCGACGCGTCCGTCGCCGCTGCGGAACCGGGCCACCGCGCCGGACACCTCTCGGAACCCGTTGCCGAGCCCGCTGTTCTTCAGCCCGAGCCCGAGCCCGACGGCCTTGCCGGCGGCGACGGCGGCGTCGTAGGCCGGTTTGATCGCGTCGAGGCAAGCCTCGGCACCGCCCGCCCCGTCGTCCATGATCTGGCCCGGCCCCCACACCGCCCCGGGACGGATGACGTTGCGCTTGCGGATCTCCCACCCGCTGATGCCGACGGCGGCGGCGAGGCGGTCGAGCACGCCGTCCATCGCGAACTGAGCCTGGTTGGCGCCGAACCCGCGGAACGCCCCGCAGATCAGGTTGTTGGTGCGCGCCGCGATCGCCGACACGTCGACGGCCGGCACGTGGTACGGGCCGGTGGCGTGGCCGGCGGCGCGCTCGAGGACCTTCATCCCGACGGACAGCGTACGCGCCGGAGTCGCCGACCGCCCGCACCTTGACCCCGGTGAGCATGCCGGACTCGTCGCAGCCGGCCCAGTACTCGAGGCGGATCGGATGGCGCTTGGCGTGGAGCCGGAAGCTCTCCTCGCGCGAGAGCGTGCACTTCACCGGCTGGTCGAGCAGCCACGCCGCCAGGGCAGCCTGGGCCTGGTTGCTCATATCCTCCTTGCCGCCGAAGGCGCCGCCGTTCGACACCAGCTCGACAGTGACCCGGTCGGTCGGCAGGGCGAGCACGCGACAGATGTCGTCGCGGTCGTCCCACACGCCCTGCCCGCCGGAGTACACGTGCAGCGTCCGGTCGTCGCCCGACCCCGACGGGACGGCGAGCGACGACTCCGGCTCGAGGAAGGCGTGCTCGATGCGCTGGGTCTGGAACACCTCGTGCACGTTGTGCGCGCTGGCGGCCAGCGCGGCCTCGACGTCGCCGCGGGCGTAGAAGCTGCGCGACAGGACGTTGTCGCCCGTGCCCCACACGGCCACCGGTGCATCCGGCTCGATCGCCGCCACCGGGTCGGTCACCGGCGCCAGCACGTCGCAGGAGACCTCGACGAGCGCCGCCGCGTCGCGCGCCGCCTGACGGGTGGAAGCGACGACGATCGCCAGCACGTCGCCGGCGTACGACGTGCGCCCGCCGACGGGGATCATGATCGGCCAGTCCTTGTGGATGATCCCCACCCGCAGCTCGCCGGGGATGTCGGCGGCGGTGAGCACGGAGACGACACCGTCGGCCGCGGCCGCCGCCGAGATGTCGATGGCGACGACGTCGGCGCGGGCGTGTTCGGTGAACCGGAGGGCGGCGTGGAGCATGCCCGGCACGCGGATGTCGTCGACGTAGCTGCGGTCGCCGAGGGCGAGCTGCTCGGCCTCGTACTTCGCGCCCGACGCGCCGACACCAGCGCCGAGCGCGGGTTGGAACGACTTGCCCCTGGCGACGGCCTCGATGGCGTCGAGGATCTTGACGTAGCCGGTGCACCGGCAGAGGTGGGCGCCGAGGTGCGGCGCCATCGCCAGGCGGTCGAGGTCGGTGCCCTTCTTGTCGACCTGCGACTTCGCCCGCATCACGATGCCCGGGATGCAGAACCCGCACTGCAGCCCACCGCACGCGGCGAAGGCCTCGGCGAAGCGACGCCGCTCGTCCGGGTCGACGCCCTCGAGCGTGACGACCTGCTTGCCGGCGATCTTGTCGAGGCTCAGGTTGCAGCTGACCACCGCCTTGCCGTCGACGAGCACCGTGCAGCAGCCGCACTGGCCCGAGGGCGAGCAGCCGTCCTTCGGCGAGGTGACGTCGAGCTCCTCGCGCAGCGCGGCGAGCAGGTGGGGGTGGGTGCCGCGAACCGTGACGAGCGTGCCGTTGAGGGTGAAGTCGACCGACCCGGCCACAGCTTTACATTCTGTCAAAGCGGGGATGGGGCCGCACGTGGGATCCGAGAATCACCGGACGGGTGCCGCTCAGCCCGGCCGGACCGCACCGCGCTGGGCGGTGATCCGGGTGTACATCTCGGGGCGGCGGTAGCGGTCGAAGTCGAAGACGGTGCCCTGGTAGCGAGCGCACCAGTCGAGGTCGCACCGGGCGGTGACCAGCTCGTCGCCGGCCGTCAGCGCCTGGGCGACGATCTGGCCAGATGGGGCGATGATCATGCTCTGGGCCAGCGAGTCGACGCCCTCCTCGACGCCGCCCTTGGCGACGCCGACCACCCACGTGCCGTTCTGGTACGCCCCGGCCTGCATCACGAGGGCGTTGTGGAACCCCTGCAAGATGTCCTGGCTCGGGTCCGGCGGGTAGTGGATCGGTGTGTTGTAGCCGCACAGGATCAACTCGACGCCCTGCAGACCCATCACCCGGTACGACTCGGGCCAGCGGCGGTCGTTGCAGATCATCATCCCGACCAGCCCGCCGAACGCCCGCCACACACCGAACCCCTGCGGCCCGGGCTCGAAGTAGTAGCGCTCGGCGTGCTGGAACGGCCGGTCCGGCTCGTGCTCGCCGTGGCCGGGGAGGTGGACCTTGCGGTAGCGGGCGACGACGGAGCCGTCGCGCTCGACGAGGATCTGGGTGTTGTACCGGTGGCGGGCACCGCTGGCGTCCGGCGACGTGAGCTCGGCGTACCCGAGGGCCAAGCCGACGCCGAGCCGGCGGGCCTCGTCGAACAGCGGCTGCGTCCCCGGGCCGGGCATCGCCGTCTCGTAGAAGTGGTCGAACGCCGTGATGTCGTCGACGAACCAGCGGGGGAAGAACGTCGTCAGCGCCAGCTCCGGGAAGACGACGAGCTCGCACCGCCGTTCGGCGCCCTCGGCGAGCAGCGCCAGCAGCCGTTCGACGACATCCTTGCGAGTGTCAGCGCGGGCGATCGGCCCGAGCTGGGCGGCCCCGACCGTCAGCGTGCGCGCCGTCACCCCTCAATCCTCCCACGAAGGGTGCGTCGGTAGCGTCGGGTGACGTGCTGGAAGTCGACGGCCTCGTCCGGCGGTACGGCCCGGTCACCGCACTCGACGGGGTGACCTTCGCCGTCGAGCCCGGCTCGGTCACCGGCTTCCTCGGGCCCAACGGCGCCGGCAAGACGACGGCGATGCGCGCCGTGTTCGGGCTCACCGCCCTCGACGCCGGCGCGGTGCGGTTCGAGGGCCGGCCGATCGACATCGCGGTGCGCCGCCGGTTCGGCTACCTGCCCGAGGCCGGAGTTCCGCAGAATTCGTAGTCAAACGGCCTGTGCTCGCGGCGTTTGTCCTGGTGAGAGGCTGGCGCGGGTGTTGTAGAGCGGAAAACCTGTAGACACACGACTCGCTGCTGGTATCCGGGATCATTGAGGGTTGATGTCGTAAGCTCGTAGACATGTACTTGCGGGAGACGCGGCGGCGCAACCGTGACGGCAGCGAGGTGTCGTACCTGGCGTTGGCCCACAACGCGCGCGACCCGGAGACCGGGATGCCCAAGGCCCAGATCATCCACAACTTCGGTCGCGCCGAGCTGGTCGACCGTGACGGCCTGGCCCGCCTCGTGCGCTCGATCAGCCGGTTCCTGGACCCCGCCGACGCGGTGGGGGCGGGCGGCGCCGGCGAGGTGCAGCTCCTCGACTCCCGGCCGATGGGCACCGCCTGGGTAGCAGACCGGTTGTGGGAACGGCTCGGGATCGGCGCCCAGATCCTGGCGGTGGCCGCACGGCACACGGGTCGGGGCCGACGAGGCGATGCCGACGGCATCGAGCGAGCGATCTTCGCGATGGTCGCCAACCGGCTGTCGCCCAAGCCGTTGTCGAAGCTGGCGGGGTGTTCGTGGGTGGAGCATCGGGTGTTCATCGAGGGACTGGCCGAGGTGGACGAGGACACCTGCTACCGGGCGATGGACTTCTTGCTGGCCGCGCTCGGTGAGCTGCAAGAGGCGGTGTTCTTCTCGGTGGCGAACCTGTTGAACCTGCAGGTCGACATCTTGTTCTTCGACACCACCTCGACGTTCTGGCAGACCGAACGCGCCGACGACGCCTTGGTTGATGACTCCGACCTCGACGATGCAGGTGACACCGGGCGGGCCCTCGAGGCGGCGGTGCGGACCTGGGGTCACAGCAAGGACCACCGGCCCGATCTGCCCCAGGTCGTGATCGGCATGGCGGTCACCCGCGAGGGGATCCCGGTGCGGCTGTGGACCTTCCCCGGCGACACCAGCGACCAGGTGCTGATCCGCACGGTCAAAGACGACCTGCGGGCCTGGAACCTGCACCGGGTGATCTGGGTGCTGGACCGGGGCTTCACCTCGGCGGAGAACCGCCGCTACCTCCAGCGCGGCGGGGGCAGCTACATCATGGGCGAGAAGCTGCGCGGTGCCTCCGCCGAAGCCGCGGCGGCGCTGGCCCGTCAGGGCCGCTACCACACCGTGGCCGGCAACCTGCGGGTCAAGCAGGTGCGGGTCGACGACGGCGTGGCCCGTGACCGGTTCGTCATCTGCCACAACCCTGAGGAGGCTCGCCGCGACGCCGAGATCCGCACCCAGATCGTCGCCCGCCTCCAAGACCACATCGCCGGCAGCGACGCGCTGGCGGCCCGGGCGCGCGCCGAGCTGGCGGGACGACTCAAGACCAAGCCGGCGTTCAACCGGTTCCTGCGGGCCACGCCGGCGGGCAAGCTGCGCATCGACCGCAGCGCGGTACGCCGCGACGCCCACTACGACGGCAAGTACCTGCTACGCACCGCCGATGAGAGCCTGTCCCCCGACGACATCGCCGACGCCTACAAGGCCCTCTACCAAGCCGAACGGGGCTGGCGTGACCTCAAGACCATCCAGATCAACCTTCGGCCCGTGTTCCACCACAAGGACGATCGCATCCAAGCCCACGTGCAGCTGTGCTGGCTGGCGCTGTTGCTGTTGCGGGTGGCGGAGCTGGCGGTCGGCGACACCTGGCGCAACATCCGCAACGAGCTCGAACGGATGCACCTCATCACCCTCGCCACCGCCGAAGGCCAAATCGCTCAGCGCACCGAGCTGACCGCCCGCCACCGGTCGATCCTGCGGGCGCTCGAGCTGCCCGAACCGCCGCGGTTCTTCCAGTTCAGCCCCACCACCGGCTGAACAACGGGCTGTAGTAACACGACTCATCGCCCGTCGCGCGCCCAAAGTCCCTGGTCAGAGTCTGTTTTCAGGCCTCGCGTGTGCCCCAATTCTGCGGAACTCCGGCGAGGAGCGCGGCCTGTATCCGACGATGAAGATCGCCGAGCAGCTGTCGTACCTCGGCGCGCTGCGCGGGATGGACCGCAAGGCGGCGGATCGGGAGGCCCGGGGGTGGCTCGACCGGCTCGGCCTCGCCGATCGCGTCGACGACGAGCTGGAGGACCTCTCGCTCGGGAACCAGCAGCGGGTCCAGCTGATCAGCGCCCTGCTCCACAAGCCGGAGGTGCTGATCCTCGACGAGCCGTTCTCCGGCCTCGACCCGGTGGCCGTCGACGCGCTGTCCAAGGTGCTGATCGGCGAGGCCCGCCGCGGCGCGACGGTGCTGTTCTCGTCGCACCAACTCGACCTCGTCGAGCACCTGTGCGAGCGCGCCGTCGTCGTCGACCACGGCAAGGTCGTCGCCGAAGGCACGATCGACGAGCTCACCGCCGGCCACGACCCGGTGCTGGAGATCGACGTCCCGTCGGATCCCGACGGCCGGTGGGCCCACGACCTCGACGGCGCGCCGGTCGAGCTGATCTCGGTCAACGAGGGGCGGGTGCGGATGGCGCTGCACACCGGACCCGGCACGGCCGCCGAGCGGGCCGCCGGGGTCCTCGACCGGGCCCGCCGGGCCGGGCCGGTGAACCACTTCGCCTTCGACCGTCACAGCCTCGCCGAGGTCTTTCTCACGACGGTCGGCCGGCCAGTCGACGCAAACGGGGACAACGGCGATGGCTGAGCGCCCGAGCTGGCTGGTCGCCAAGCGGGAGATCAGGGAGGCGACGCGGGCCACCGCCTTCCGGGTGAGCGTCATCCTCAGCGCCGTCGCGCTGGCGGCGATCATCGTCATCGCCAACCTCGGCGGCGGCCCCAACACCACCGACGTCGTCGTCGTCGGTCCGGCCGACCAGGCCCGCGTCGACAGCGTCGAGGCGCTCGGTCGCCAGACCGGCCTGCGCCTCGACGTGACCACCGCCCCCGACGACACCGCAGCCTCGAAGCAGGTCGACGACGGCACGGCCGACGTCGCCGTGTCGGCGGACGGGACCGCGATCACCACCCGCAAGCCGGTCGACCTCGCCGCCGACTCGGACCTGGCGGCCGTCGTCGGCCTGCTGCGCACTGCGCTGACGCTCGACAACAGCTTGCGGGCCGCCGACCTCACGCCGCAGCAGATGACCGACGTCCGCAACGCCACGCCGCCGACGCTGTCGGCGCTGCACCCCGAGAACGCCGACAAGGTCGACGCCCGCAAGGTCGCCGCCGCCGCAGTCACCAACATCCTGCTGTTCCTGATGTTGCAGACCTACGGGCAGTGGGTGCTGCAGGGCGTCACCCGGGAGAAGTCGTCGCGCGTGGTCGAGGTGCTGCTGGCGATGATCACGCCACGCCAGCTGCTCGTCGGCAAGATCGCCGGCGTCGGCATCGTCGCTCTGATCCACGCCGCCGTCCTGATCCTCGTTGCGCTCGTCACGGCGCGGGTGATGGGTGTCGACCTGACGAGCGGTGTGTCCGCCAGCAACTTGCTGCTCACCGCGGTGTGGTTCCTGCTCGGCTACGGCCTCTACTGCGGCGCCTACGCCGCCGCCGGGTCATTGGTGTCACGGGTCGAGGACAGCCAGAGCGTCGCCTTCCCCGTCATGCTGCCGCTGCTGTTCGGGTACTTCGCGTCGTTCACCGCGGCGGGCGGGGCGAGCACGCTCCTGTGGGTGCTGGCGTTCTTCCCGCCCACCGCCGTCGTGGCGATGCCGACGATGTACGCGATCGGCGCCGCCGAGGCGTGGATGGTCCCGATCTCGATGGCCCTGACGGTGGTGACGATCGCGCTCGTGGCCAACCTGGCGGCGAGGATCTACGAGCGCTCGGTGCTGCACTCCGGTCGCAAGTTGTCGTGGAAGGAGGCACTGGGACGGCGATCGGAGATCGGCGAGCCGGCGGCGAGCCGCGCGGCATGATCTGGGCGGGGATCGTCCCGGCTTCCGGGACGGATCCCGCCCAGAGGGCTGGTGGGGACGAATCCCGCCCAGATCACGTGCCGACCTGGACCAGTCGGCGGCCGCCGGCGTCGACGAGCCAGGCCAGGCCCGGGCGTGGCGGCATCGCGCGGTGGCGCGGCAGCAGCTCGCCGAGGAGGTCGCCGTCGACGTCGGTGCAGGCGGTGTGGAGCACGCCGATTCGGCTGCGGCGCACGACCGACGTCCAGTGGCCGTACAGCGGGCGCAGCGCGTCGGGACGGCCGGCGGCGATGACGAGCACACCCGGACGGCGCTCGGCGACCAGCGCGGCGAGCGCGCCCTCGGGGTCGTCGACCCGCTCGGCATCGTCGACGACGAGCAAAGCCGGCGCCGCCGAGCCGGGGATCGACGCCAGCGCGTCGGCCAGCTCGACCGGCGCCTCGTCGCCCGGCCACGGGCGCGGCGCCACCACCTGCACCACACCCTCCGGTCGGGCCTCGAGCCACGCCGCGGCGAGGCGGGCGAGCGCGGTCGTGCGCCCGCTGCGCGCCGGGCCGAGCACCATCGCGTGCTCGCCGTCGGGGATCGCCAGGCGGGCGGCCTCGAGCGTGTCGTAGGCGATGCCGACGACGAGGTCGAGCTCGCCGCCGCCTGCCGTGCTCGGCGGCAGCGTCGCAGCATCGATCCGCTCGGCGAGCACGCCGATCGACCGCGGCCCGCCCGTGCCCCGCGGTACCGAGCGCGGCGAGCGGCTCGAGGTCGGCGAGCTGGGCCTCGGCCCGGCTCGACGCCACGACGAGCCGCCCCGGTGCGCTCGCCGGCACATGCGACGGGGGGATCCCGCAGGTCGTCGCCTCGCTCGGGTCGTCGAGCCGCAGCACCCAGCGCTCGCCGAAGGCGGCGAGCATCGATGCCGCCACCGCGCCCGGCCGCTCGGCGGTGGCGACGACCTCGATGCCAACGTTGGCGCCCTCGCCAAGGATCCGCTGCATGGCGTCGAGGTCGGCCGGCGCCAGCGGGTCGTCGATCGTCGCGCGCAGCGCCGGTAGCCCGTCGACCGCCAGCACCACGTGGGCGCGCTCCCCGACCTCGCCGGCACGGCGGCGATCGAGCTCGGCGGCGAGACGGCGCAGCAGGCGGCCGAGGCGCTCGCGTTCGTGGAGCCGGACGACCCCGGCGCAGTGGTCGAGGCCGCCGAGCACTCCGAGTCGCTCGTCGCCGCGGGCGTCGACGACGTAGATGTGCCGCGCCGCCGGCGGCCGCTCCGCGCACGCCGCCAGCACGACAGACCGCAACCCGATCGTCGTGCCAGAGCCGACGGCCCCGACGATGAGGAGGTTGCCGTCACCGGCGCCCCAGGTGAGCGGGCGCTGATCCTGCTCGGCGGGGAGGTCGACGAGCCCGACGCATGGACCCGGCAGGTCGGCGGCGTCCAGGTGGGGCGGCAGCGGCGGCAGCCACGGCCGATGCGGTGGACGCACGTCGCACAGCGCGGCGGCGTTGCGGATCGAGCGCACCAGGACGGCCAGCTCAGTGTCCGCCCGTTCTGCGGCCACGACGGCGCCGCCGACCACGTGCAGCCGATCGTCGCTGGCGAGGGGGGCCGGCCCCGAGCTGTGAGCGGCCTGGAACACCACGTGCTCGCCGGGTCCGAGCCGGAGCATCGTGCGGCCAGGGGCCCGGCGCGGGAAGCCGACCGGACCGTCGTCGCCGACGATGTCGCGGGCGTCGCTGGGATCGTGGAGGCGCAGGGCGAGGCGCAGGTTGGTGTTGGCCCGGATGTCGTCGCTGACCACGCCGGCGGGTCGCTGGGTCGCCAGGATCAGGTGCACGCCGAGGCTGCGGCCGCGCTGGGCGATCCCGACGAGGGCGTCGAGGAAGCTGGGCAGCTCGGCGGCGAGGGTGGCGAACTCGTCGATCACGACCACCAGTCGCGGCAACGGCTCGGCGTGGAGCTGGGACCGCCACTCCCCGAGGTCGACGGCACCGACGGACCGCAGCAGCCGCTCGCGCCGGCGCAGCTCGGCGTCGAGGCTGACGAGGGCCCGCTCGGCGAGGCGGTCGTCGAGGTCGGTGACGAGCCCGACGGTGTGCGGCAGGTCGGCGCAGGCGTCGAACGTCGAGCCGCCCTTGTAGTCGACGAGCACGAAGGCGAGGTGGTCCGGGCTGCAGCGGGCGGCGAGCGACACGACGAGCGTCCGCAGCAGCTCGCTCTTGCCCGAGCCGGTCGTGCCGGCCACGAGGGCGTGCGGGCCGTCACGCACGAGGTCGACCTCCACTATCCCGTCGGCGGCGGCGCCCAGGATCGCCACCGGCGCCGGGTCGGTGTCGCCGGACCGCCACGCCGCGGCGACGGCGATGGCGTCGTCGATCGGGCCGGTGCCGTAGTGCTCGTTGAGCCCACCGATGCCGACCGTCCCGACGAGCCCGCCAGCGCCGCCAGCGTCCTCCGGGTCGTCGAGCCCGGCCAGCGACCGCGCCGCCGTGGCGGCCGCCGCCGCCGTCACGCCGGCGGCGTGGACGATCACCGGGTGGGCGTCGACGGACGCATCGGCCCACCACCGTCCGGTGCCGAGCGAGCCCAGCTCGAGCACGCTGCGACACATCGCCGGCGGCGTGCCGCCAGGGCCGACCACGGCGACCACGGCGGCCGAGCGGGCGGCCCCGAGGAAGCGGCGCAGCGCGCCCGTGCGCTGGGCCAGCAGGTCGGCGCGGTCGGTGACCACGATGACGTGACGGCCGGAGCCGTCGTCGGCGGCCCCGAGCGTCGCCGCCACCGCATCGGCATCGTCGGCGTTGACCACATCGGGCCTGCCCAGCCCGGTGGCGTGCGGGAGCCAGCGGCACCAGTCCCAACCCTCGGGGTCGTCGACGATCGCGACGAGGCGGACGTCGGCGGGGCCCACCCACGTGGCCACCTGCACGACGAGGGCGCGGGCGACGGTGTCCGCGCCTCGCCCGGCCAGCGCGATGGCCGCACCGGCCCCGAGGTCGGCAGGCACGAGGGCGTCGTCGAACCGACCGGCCGCGGCCACGACGGCCGACAGCT
Source organism: uncultured Acidimicrobiia bacterium (assembly GCA_963841465.1). Lineage (GTDB taxonomy): Bacteria > Actinomycetota > Acidimicrobiia > Acidimicrobiales > Ilumatobacteraceae > JALZMG01. The sequence continues at coordinate 125,772 of CAWJCQ010000006.1, forward strand.
CGGGCGCCAGCGCGTCAGGCGAGGCGACGACCACCGACCACTCAACCGGCCCCCAGCCGACCGCGACCCGGAACACGTCGTCGTGGCCGAGCCGGCGCGACCACACGTCGCCGCGCAGGGTCGTGGCGGCGGCGATCGCTTCGGCGACGCCGGGCGTTGCCGCCAGGTGGTGGCGCCAGCGGGCCTCGCGCTGGCGCTGGACGGCAGTGGCGAAGGCGGCGACGTCGCGGTCGCGCGTCGCCCGCCACCGCCGGCCGTCGCGGGCGGCACTGATCGTCCCAACCGCCCACATCGCGATCGCCGCGACCAGGGCGACCGCGCCGAAGACGAGGAACATCGGCGAACGCAGCAGCACGGCGACGGCGAGCGTGCCGAGGGTGGTGAACAGCGCGGCGAGGATGCCGGCCGCGCTCGGCCGCAGGGCCCGCGAGCTCGATTGCGGCGGATCGATCGGCACCGGCTCCCACCGCGGCACCATCCGCGGAGTCCGCCGCAGCGTGCGCCGCCAGGGGTCGCCGGCGGTCGCCGCCAGCGTCGCCCCGCCGGGCGCCGGCCCGGATGCCCTGGCGATGCGCAGCCGGCTGGCGCCGACCACCACGACGCCGCCGTCGGGCACCTCGGTGCGCCCGTGCACCGGCTCGCCGTCGACCCGGCACGGCACCCGTCCCGCCAGCTGGACGACGGCGACCTCACCGGCGGGGCCGACGTCGAGCAGCGTGTGGTGGGGCTCCAACGACGGGTCGGTGACGACGACGTGGGCGGTCGCCGCCCGCCCGACGACGTGGCGCCCAGGCGCCAGCGATGTCGCCGTCCCGGCTCCCGGCCCGCCTTCGCACACCACCGTCACGACAACGTCGGCGGGCACGGCGGACCATCGGGCCGTGGCGACGAGCCGGCTCCCCCGTCGGACCCCGGCGCGCGAGAGGGTGTCGTGGCGGGAGACCGGGCGGCCGTCGACGTGCAGCGGCCGGCCCGGATCGAGCCCGAGCGCATCGGCCAGCTCGCCGAGGCGGTCGTCGGACGAGGTGGGGGCGACGGTGACCCGGCGCCCCGTCGGGTCCTCGATCTCGAGCGGGGGGACGGTTCCAGTGGCCATGCCCACCTGTGTGCCTCGACGCGGCGAAAAGGGAAAGCGATCGTCCAAGATCCACCCTGAGCTGGTCCTGTGAGCCTCGTCGGCGGCCTGTGACGGCGGCTCACAGCCGATCCTCGCCGGTGGCTGCGGCCGGCGACGGCGCCCTGTGAGGATCCCGGTGAGGCCGCCGGCGCACCGTCGCCGAGTGCCCTCCAAGAAGCGCCACGTCCTGTCCACCAGCCTCGACCGCGAGTGGCGAGCCCTCGCCCGGCGACCCATCGCTGTCGCCCGGGCCCGCTCGTGGCGGGTCACGGATCAGCCGTTCGACGACCTCGACGAGCTGCTCGTGCTGCTCGGCTTCCGCACCGAGCACCGGCCGGCGCACAATGAGCGCCTGCTGCGCCTGGTGGAGATCGCACGGCACGACGACCTCGCCGCCCGGGTCGTCCTGCAGCGCGTGCTACCCGGGCTGCTCGCCGTCGTCCATCGGCGGCGGGGACGAGACGGCACGTTCGAGGAGCTCGCGGGCGCGGCGTGGCTGGCGATCCGCGCCTGCCGCACCGACACCTGCCCGGAGCAGGTCGCCGCCAACGTCGTGCGCGACGCCGCCTACCGCGCCTTCACCGCCCCCGCCCGGCGCCGGTCGGCCACCGAGATCGCCGTCGACCCGCGGACCCTGGAGGAGACGCCGGATGTCCCGCGGATCGGGCCCGCCGAAGAGCTGGCGTTGCTGCTCGCCGACGCTCGCGAGGTCGGCGTGGCGGCGGGTGACCTGGCGCTGGTGCGCGATCTCGTCGTGGCGGGCTCACCGAGTCAGGTCGCGGCTCGCCGCAACGTCACCCCACGCACCGTGCGCAACCACCGCGACCGGATCACCGCCCGCCTTCGGCGCGTCGCCCTCAGCGCGGCGTGACGCCAGTCTGTGTCACCGCAGGAGTCCGCGGGGACGTATGCGGTGACACAAACGTGCCTCTTAATCGAACACGGGGCGGCGCTTCTCGAGGAACGAGGCGATGCCTTCCTGGCCGGCGGGCGTCGTGGCGCCGGCGGCCATCACGTGGGTGGCGTACTCGTAGGCGCGGGCCTGGTCGAGCTCGATCTGGGCGTAGAAGGCCCGTTTGCCCATCGCCTTGCTGGCGCGGGAGCCGCGGGTGGCGCGACGGATCAGGTCGTCGACGGCGGCATCGAGCTCGTCGTCAGGGACGGCACGGTTGATCAGCCCCCATTCGGCTGCGGTCGCCGCGCTGATCGGGTCCCCGGTGAAGGCCATCTCCAACGCCCGCTTGCGGCCGATGTTGCGGGCCACGGCGACGAGCGGCGTGTGGCAGAACAGGCCGCCCTTGCCGCCAGGTGTGGCGAAGGCGGCCGACTCGGCGGCCACCGCCAGGTCGCAGGAGGCGACGAGCTGGCATCCCGCCGCGGTGGCGAGGGCGTGGACCTTGGCACAGACGACCTGCGGGATCTCCTGCACCGTGGTCATCATCCGGCTGCAGACGTCGAAGAGCCGGCGGGTCTCGTCGTAGGCCGCGCCGGCCATGTCGCGGAAGTCGTGCCCAGCGGAGAACACCGGCCCGTTGGCAGCGAGGATCACCCCTCGGCTGTCGCCGGCGCCGATCCGTGCGAGCGCCGTGGTGACCTCCTCCATCACGTCGCGGGTGAGGGTGTTGCGCCGCTCCGGGCGGTCGAGCGTCACCGTGACGATGTCGCCGTCGCGCTTCACGACGAGGTGCTGGAGGTCGTCCACGTCGCGAGTGTCGCGCGCCCGGCTCACCTTCCGGCGAGCGCGGCGACGACGGGCGCGAACTGCTCGGCGTCACGCACCACGACGTGGGACACGCCGAGGTCGTCGCGCAGCCGGCCGAGCTTGTCGATCACTTGCTCGAGCGAGCCGACGAGGACGAACGGGGTTTCGTCGAGGAGCTCGACGGTGGCCCCGAAGCGCTCGACCAGCCCACCGACGACGTCGGCGGCGCCTGGTCCGACGTGAAGGACCTGCACGAGCACCGAGCGCTCGACGACACGATCGCCGACCGCCTCGTCCACCCAGCGAGCACGCTGCCGGACCTCGTCGAGGGCGAAGCCGCCGGGCGTCGGCACGCCGCCCTCGCCGTGCACGAGCCCGGTGAACTGGATGATGTCGGCGTGCGCCGTCGCCAGGTCGACGACACGACGGCCATGTCCGCCGATCAGGAACGGAACGTGGTCGCGGGCAGGTCGGATGCCGAGGTCGTCGACGGCGATGTGGTGGAACTCGCCGGCGAACGTCGCCGCACCCGTGTCGAGCAGCGACCGCAGCACCGCCAGCGACTCACTGAAGCGGCGCACCCGCGACCCCGGCGGGCGCAGCGGCGCGCCGATCGCATCGTGCTCGGACTGCATGTAGCCGGTCCCGAGGCCGAGCACGAGGCGTCCACCGATCATCCGGTCGACCGTCGCCGCGGTGCGGGCGAGGAGCACCGGGTGGTGCAGCTCGTTGTTGAGGACGAGCGGGCCGACCTCGGCGGCCGGCGCCGCCGACGCGGCCACGAGCATCGGCACGAACGGGTCGACCGTCCCGATGTGGTCGTAGGAGAACAGCTGGGCGAACCCCAGCGCGGTGGCCCGGGAGGCGGCGCCGGCGATCTCGTCGGGCTCGCCCAGCGCCATCATCTGCAGTCCGAATCGGAACGGAGCGGGCACCGAGCGTCAGCCCCGACGGGCGTCGAGCTCGGCCACCAGACGCTTCGTCGCGACCGTGCGGTAGCTCTCCTCGATCCAGTCGAGCAGCAGCTCGGTCGGCGTGTCATGGGTCGGCACCGTGACCCACCCGTGGCGCCCGAGCCCGTACGAGGTCGGGACCGCCCCTGGGACGGAGAGGGCGTGGCCGGCCGACTCGGGCAGCTTCACCGAGATCGAATCCTCGCCGGCGCCGAAGAAGACGAAGATCTTCTTGCCCACCTTCGCCACCATGTCGCCCTCCCACGGCATGTCCGAGAAGGCCCCGGGAAGTTGCAGTGCGAACGCCTCGAGGACGCCGTGCGGTCGCTGGGCCATCGCCCCCATGCTCCCACGCGATCGGTCACACCGGGTCCATGACCGACTCTTACGTCCGGCGGCCACGCTTGGGCGCGACTTCAACGGGACGGAAGGGGAGACACATGAAGCGAACGACTCGCCGGGTGGCCACGGGCGCCGCCGCCGTGAGCGTTGGCGCACTGCTGCTGGTGCCGATCACCGCGCTCGCCCAGACCGACGGTGGGACGACGACGACTCCTACGAGCACGACGCCGAGCACGTCGGGTGCGCCGAAGGACGTAGCGACGTGGATCACCAACGTGCTCGACAACCTCGTCAAGTCCGGCACGATCACCCAGGCCCAGGCCGACGCGATCACCAAGGCGCTGCAGGCGGCACGGCCGACCTTCGAGCACGGGCCGGGCGGGCGGTGGGGCGGTGGGCGCTTCGGGTTCGGCCTCGATCTCGACGCCGCGGCTAAGGCGCTCGGGATCACCGCCGACGAGTTGCGCACCGAGCTGCAGACCAAGACGCTCGCCCAGATCGCCGCGGACCACAAGATCGACGTGCAGAAGGTGATCGACGCCCTCGCCGCCGCCGTCAAGACCAAGCTCGACGACGCCGTCGCGGGCGGTCGGCTCACCCAAGCCGAGGCCGACGCTCGGCTCAAGGAGACCACCGACCGGCTGACCAACCTGGTCAACCAGACGTTCCCCGTCGGACGTGATCACGGCGGCTGGCCCGGCCACCGCAAACGCGACCACGACTCGAACGGCACCACCGGCTCGACGACGACGACCGAGCCGAGCACGACGAGCACCTCCCCCGGCGGCAGTTGACCCCAGGCCATCGGAGTGTTTCGACCCATCCGAGTGCCACGGCTGGGATTCCCCGGGATCAAACACTCCAACGCGATGAAACACTCGGATGAAGGAGCGGTGGCTACAGCCAGCCCTTGCGCTTGAACAGGGCGTAGAGCGCGCCGCTGCAGGACACGGCGATCGCCGAGGACGCGATGACGCCCCACGTCTCGCCCTCGCCCGGGTAGGGCACGTTCATCCCGTAGAAGCCGGTCACCAACGTCGGCACGGCGATGATCGCCGCCCAACTGGTGACCTTCTTCATCACCAGGTTCTGGCGGTAGTCGCGCAAGACCAGGTTGGCCTCGACGAGGTGGTCGACCAGCTCGCGCAGGCCGTCGACCTCCCCCGACGCCCGGAGCAGCTCGCCCGCCGCATCGTGCAGGTACGGCTTGGCCGACGAGCCGTAACGCCGGATGTCCTCGGCGACCACGGTCCGCATTGCATCCGACAACGGGCCGACGATGCGGTCGAAGAGGGTCAGGGCGCGGCGCATCTCGAACCAGTGGCGGTGGGCGTGCGGCTCGATCGGTGACTCGCCGAACACCTGGTCGCTCGCGTCGTCGTAGAACGACTCGAACTCGTCGATCGCATCGAAGTAGCCGTCGACCAGCACGTCGAGGATCGAGTAGAGCGCCGCCCCCACGTTCGTCCCCGCCAGCGGCCGCGCCTTGTGCCATCTCGCGAGGATCCGCTCGATCAGCTCGTCGCCGCCGTGGTGCACGGTGACCAGCCAGCGCTCGCCGACGAACACGTCGAGCTCGACCGTCGCCAGCTCGGCATCCTCGACGTCCAGCGACACGCCGTGGGCGACGAGGAACACATGGCGGTCGTAGTGCACGTATTTGTCGCGCTGGTGCGGGTCGAGGGCATCCTCCACCGACAGCGGGTGCAGCCCCAGCTCGTCGGCGACGCGGCCGAGGTCCTTCGCGGTCGGCTCGTCGATGTCGACCCACACCAGGTCGCAGTCGTCCTCGAGCAGGTCCGACACGACGTCGAGGTCATCCTTGGTGAGCCACTCGCCGTCACCTCGGTACGAACGCGTCGTGATCGAGCCCATCGCGTCGGGGAGGCTATTGCGGTGCGCATCTCGGTCGTGCTCGGTGACATCGTCGGCCAGCACGTCGACGCCGTCGTCAACGCCGCCAACAGCGGGTTGTTGGGCGGCGGCGGCGTCGACGGGGCGATCCTGCGCGCCGGCGGTCCGGCCCAGCAGCGGGCGCGCCGCGAGCTGCGCGACCGCATCGGGTCGCTGCCCACCGGCCAGGCGGCGTGGACCGAGGCCGGGGCAATGCACGCCCGTTGGGTGATCCACGTCGTCGGCCCGGTCCACTCCCGCAGCGAGGACCGCACGCCGCTGCTCGAATCGTGCTACCGGGAGGCGCTGCGCGTGGCCGACGAGCTGGGGGCGCAGAGCGTCGCCTTACCGGCCGTCTCTGCCGGGATCTACGGCTGGCCGCTCGACCACGCCGCCGACGTCGCGGTGCGCACCGTTGCATCAGCAACGACGTCGGTCGACGACGTCCGCTTCGTGTTGTTCACCCAAGACGCGCTGGCCGAGTTCGAGCGAGCGCTGCGGGAGCACACGGCGTGAAGGGGATCCCCGAGCGCATCGAGCTGCCGGCCGTCGGCGCCGTCCTGCGCCGCTACGAGCGCGGCGACATCGACGCCCTGTACGCCGCGGTCGAGGAGAGCCGCGACCACCTCCGGCCGTTCATGCCGTGGGCCGACGAGTCCAGAGCGCAATTCGAGACGTTCGTTGCCGACTGCATCCAGCAGTGGAACAGCGGCGCTGACCGCAACTTTCTGATCGTCGACGCGACGACCGGCGAGCCGCTCGGCGGGTGCGGCCTCCACGCCCGCCTCGGCCCCGACGCCCTCGAGATCGGCTACTGGCTGCGCGCGGGAACCACTGGCCGCGGTGTCATCACCGCCGCCGCCCGGGCCCTCACCGACGCCGCCCTCGGCGCCGATGGCATCACCCGCGTCGAGATCCACTGCGACGAGGCCAACGTGCGCAGCGCCGCCGTGCCCCGCCGCCTCGGCTACCGCCTCGACCGCATCGAGGACGATCAGGTCTCGGCGCCCGGCGACCTCGGGCGGTCGATGATCTGGGTGTGGCCGCACCGTGGCGGGACGCTCCCCAAGTGAAAGGGTGGTGAACACGCTCCTCCGTGCGACACTGCGCCGCATGTACACCGAGGCGATGGCGGCGACCGCGCTGGAGGCGATCCGACAGATCTGCCTCGACCTGCCGGAGGTCACGGAGCGGCCGAGCCACGGCTCGCCGACGTTCTTCGTCGGCGCCAAGAAGACGTTCGTGATGTTCCTCGACGATCACCACGGGGACCGCCGGCTGGCGATCTGGTGCGCCGCCCCACCCGGCGTCCAGGCCCAGCTCGTCGAGCAGGAGCCCCACCGCTTCTTCCGGCCGCCGTACGTCGGCCACCGCGGCTGGCTCGGGGTGGAGCTGGACAAGGATCCCGACTGGCACGAGGTGGCGGCGATCTGCGCAGACGCCTACCGCCAGGTCGCCCCGAAGCGGTTGCTCGCTGAGCTCGACGCCCGGCAGGATGTCCGATGATCCGCCACACGGTCATGTTTCGCTGGACACCGGACACCACGCCCGTCGACGTCGCCGCGATCGCCGAGGGACTGGGTGGGTTACCGGGCGCGATCCCCGGGATCCGCGACTATCGGTTCGGCCACGACCTCGGCATCAACGACGGGAACTTCGACTTTGTCGTGATCGCCGACTTCGCCGACACCGAGGACTACGTTGCCTACCGCGACCACCCGCTGCACCAGGCGCTGATCGCCGAGCGCATCGCCCCGCACGTCGCCGAACGGGCGGCCGTCCAGTTCGACACGGACTAGGCGCTTGCGCCGATGGATCGACAATGGGTTGCGGATCGCAGGAACCCATGAAACGCTGTGTGAGCTGGCGAATCGGCGCAGACACCTCGTCCAAGTTTGGGCCATAGGGCATCGATGTCGGCAGCGGATGAGAAAACCGGGACCGCAGTCGTCGTGGCCCAAGGCTTCGAGTGCCCAGGTGCGGCGGCTGCTGGCTTATCGCGCTCGCGGCTCCGACAGTGGTCACCGCCGTTCTTGTTGTGCTGCCCCGAAGGGGCCACCGATCACGAGCGAGCGAAGCGAGTCTCGGGAGCGGAGTAGCGGGCCTTGGCTCGCAGAGATGCGTGAATCGACCCGACACAAGGGGGGCGAGCGCCGCTCCGAAGCGGCGGCGAGCTCGGAGGTGAGGGGGGCAGCTTGGCTGCGAGCCGAACCCGGGCATGAAGGGCGGAAGAGGACCTTGTCGAGCAGGAGGAACTGACCGATCCACAGCGTCCCGAACGTCGCCACGTTGGCGGCGAGGATGATCGCCGTCCGCGTGCCCGGGCGGACGTCGATGGCGTCAGCCCAGGCACCGGCCCGGGCGACGGCGATCGTCGACAGCACCAGGGCGAGCAGGCAGTAGCCCCAGAACGGCGCCACCTCCCGGGTGAGGTGGCCGCGGTCGGTGCGGTGCCACGCCCATCGCCGGTTGAGCTCGAAGGACGGGCCGATGCCGGCGACCGTGGCGATCACGTTGGCCACCGCCGGTGACGCCAGGTCGAAACGGGTGAGCACGGCGAGGATCGTCAGGCTGAGCACCGTCGTGGCCGCCGAGACGCCGAGCGAGCGGATGAGCCGACCGAGCCTGGGCACGCACCGATCGTGCGTGGGTGGAACCGGGAGCGAGCCGGGGGCTCGCTGTGGGTTCACTGCCAACAGCGTGGCGACGGGGTGATCGGCCGGTGAGCGGTCCCGGGTCAGCCGACACACAGCGCCCTGCCGGTCAGCCGGCGAGTCGCTCACCCACCGGGGTCAGGCGCCGGGCCGCCGCCCGCATCAGCATCTCCGTCGCCGGCTCCGGCGTCACGCCGAGCTCGTCGAGGGCACGACGGGCGCGGGCGACGGCGGCGGCGGCGCGCGGCGCGTCGCGGCGCTGCCCGGCTGCGGCGATCGCCAGACGATGAGCGGCCTCGAGGTACGGCTCGAGCGCGAGCACCCGCTCGGCGCAGGTGAGCGCGGCGCCGGCATCCCCGGTGGTCAGCTGCAGCGTGCCGAGGTCGAGCAGGCACGACACCTCGAGCAGGCGGATGGCCTGAACCTGGGCGTCGAACCCGGCCACCCGGTCGAGGTCGATCAGCGGGGCACCGCGGTGCAGTGCCACCGCGGCGCCGAGGTGGGCGATCGCCGCGGCGACATCGCCGGCGTCGCGTGCGTCGGCGGCGGCGGCGGCGAGCCGTCGCAGCTCCCAGACGTCGACGGTGAGGTGAGGGGAGGCGACGAGGCGGATCGTCGACGCGTCGGCGCGGACGTGGAACGGGGCCTCGCCCGGCGGCCTCGACGGCTCGAGCAGGCGGTGGAGGTGGGTGAGCGTCACGCGCAGGTTGCGCGACCCCGACTCGACGTCGAGGTCCGGCCACAGCGCGTCGATCACCCGGTCGCGGCTGACGCACGGCTCGAGGACGAGTGTGCAGAGCAGCTCGCGGACGCGCGCCCGGCGCATCTCACCTCCGGCAGCAACCCCGTCATGGCGGACCTCGAGGGCACCGAGCACGGAGATCGTGAGTGCAGTCGTCGGGCGGGCGGGAAGGCGGGCGAGCAGGGCCGTGGCGTCGCGGGCCAGGCGGAGGTCGGCGGCGGCGGCTGCGGTGCGGAGCTCACGGTGGACCGCGCACCCGACGCGGTCGAGCAGCCACGACGTCAACCTCGCGCCCTGCGGAGAGCCGGAGCCGTGGAGGCGGCAGGCCAGCTCCACCGACCACGGAAGCGGCAGCACCGTGAACACGATTGCCGGATCGAGCGCAGCCGCGGGCGGCGCCCCGCCTGCGCGCAGGATGCGCAGCGCCTGGGCGACGGCGCGGGCGCGGGCGTGGCTGGGTCCGAGTGGTGCGGCATCCCAGCGGGCGCGCAGGTCGTCGTCGAGGATGTAGCCGAGGGCGAGGAAGCGGCGCAGGTGGCGTTCGCCGGTCACGTCACCCGGGAACCGGCGCCCGACCTCGGCCAGCACCTTCAGCGCCGCCTCCTCGTCGTGGTCCAGCACGGCGTGGGCGGCGCGGGCGTTGGCGACGACGGCGGCGTCACGCCCGTTGTCGGCGTCGATCACGTCGAACGGTTCTCGATCCCCCCAACTGGCGCGGATGACGGCGTGGAAGGCGCGGGCCACGAACGCGTCCCGGGCGCTCGTCGCGGCCGGGTCGACGGTTGGCGGCTCGGCGAATCCGGACGGGTCGCCGGCCAGCCAGCGGGCGAACGCGGGCATCTGCGCGGCGAGACCGGTGGCCGTCTCGGCGAGCGTGTCGGCGACGGCAGCCGCCTCGTCGGCGCGACCGGCCAACAGCAGGCAGTGCATCAGGAAGCGGCGTGTCGACACGGCCAGCGCCGGGGGCACCCCGTCCAGCGGCGCCGCACCGAGGGCGTCGATCGCGCCCTCCGGATCGCCCGACATCTCGGCCACGACGGCGGCGATCGTGGCAGCGGCGAGACGGACGATCGGGTCGTCCTGGCCACCTGGGACGCCTGCGGTGCGCGCGGCCAAGACCATCAGCCGGGCGGTGTCGCCACGCGACTGGGCGGCCACCGTGCCCACGGCGAGTGCGGCGACCGCGATCGACGAATCGCCGTTGGTACACGCCGTCGCGACGATCTCGTCGAGGGCCGGATCGACGCGGGCATCGGCGGCGTCGCGGGCTGCCCACGTCGCCGCCTGCAGGAGGCACAGGCCGGGCCGCCGGTCGACGGCCAGCTCGGCAGTCGGCACCGCACCGAACCAGCGCGTCGCCGCCTCGACAGGCAGCACGCTGATCGTCGAGCGCACGAGCGCCAGCGCCACCGCATCGAGGGCGGCACGGCAGCCGCCCGCCAGCGCCGCCTCACCGGCGCGCACGATCTCGCCACGGGAGAGCAGCTCGCCGACCACGCGCCGGCGCAGTGATCCGACCTCGCTCGCCCCGAGAACGGGAGGAAGGACGTCGAGCCAGAGTTCGTGGGCCCGGAACGCGGCGTCGTCGCAGCGGGCGATCATCGGCACCCGCGCGGCGAGCGCCGCGAGGTCGACCGGCTCGTCGAGGACTCGGGCGACGTCGTCGTCGGTGGCCGCACCGGTGACGGTGAGCACGAACAGCGCCCGCCGGTCGGCGACGTCGAGCTCGGCGAGTACCTCCTCGCGGGCGAAGCCGGCGGCGACGTCGCGTCTGACGGCGAGGGCAACGCGCACGAGCGCCGGCCAACCGCCGTAGCCGTTCGCCTGGCGTGGGTCCCGGCCGAGGTCGGCAGCCAGGCGCCCAACTTCCGCCGGCGTGAACGCGAGGTCGTCCTGGGTGATCTCCACGAGTTGGTCGTTCGCCCGCATCCGGGCGAGGGGCACCGGCGGTGGGCAGCGGCCGGCGAGCACGAGGTGTCCGTTCGCCGGGAGCCGACGGATGAGCGCGGCGAGGTAGCTGATCGCCGACGACTCACCGCCCAGCAGATGGACGTCGTCGAGGACGACGCAGACGTCGAGCGGGGCGTGGCGGTGAAAGCTGGCGAGCGTGGCGAGCACTGGATCGCGACCGGGAACACCGTCGATCGCGGTGATGATCGCCGCCGCCAGGTCGACCGCCCGCTCCTGCCCGACCCGGCAGCCGACGAACGCGTCGATGCCGGAGGGGGCCACCGCCTCCGCCCGCAGCGCCTGGGCGAGCAGCGTCGACTTGCCGAAGCCCGCTCCGGCAACCACCGTCGTCACCGGAACCGACCAGCGCCGTGACAGCCGCTCGACGAGGTGGGGGCGAGCGACCTCGTGACGCAGCGGCGTCGGCGGTCCCCCGGTCAACATCCCCTTCACGACTCACCGATACGTCCACGGATACACCCCAGTCCGACCATTCGAGTGTCTGCCGTCATCCAAGTGTTTCGTCCCGGGGAAATCGCGGCGTGACACTCCGATGGGTCGAACCACTCGGATGTCAGCCCATCACGGTCCCCGATGTCGCGCTCGGGTCACGCAGCCGGGAGAAGGCGCCGAGGTCGATCGTCCGTCCGGTCACCGCACCGGTGAACTGCACGGGCGCAGTGTCGTGGTCGATCCCGGCGTCGGCGGCGTCGACGAGGGCGCGCAGGAACTGCCCGGCCAGCGGGGCGTTCTTGAACTGGTTACCGCTCGTCCCGCAGGCCATGAAGAAGCCATCGAGGCTGGAGCGGTCGTAGATCGGCACCCAGTCGTCGGAGGCGTCGTACAGCGCGGCCAGCCCGGCCGGCCGGTTCGGGATGCCCAGCGCCGGCAGCCGCCGGGCCAGGCGCAGCGTGGCCCGTTCCCAGCCCTCGACCGACGCGACGTCGTCGAACACGTCGGCGTCCTCGACCCACTCCAGCTCGTCGCAGGCCGCCTCGGTGCCACCGACGAGGATCGTCCCGCCCTCCTGCGGGCGGAAGTACTGTCCGAGATCGAGGTCGGCGACGAACGGGGCACCGTCGGCGAGCAACATCCCCGGCGGTGCCGGCACGACGAACACTTCCTGGCGCAGCGGCCGGTTGGTGATCCGCATGTCGGCGGTGACGCCGGCGAGCGCGTTGAGGTGCGCCGAGTGCGGCCCGCCGACGTTGACCACCACCGGCGCGGCGATCGACTCGCCGTCGTCGAGCTCGACGCCGCGGACCCGGCCGCCGACACGCACGATCGCGGTCACGGCGCGCCGGAAGCAGAGCTCGGCGCCGTGGTGCTGGGCGGCGTGGGCGAGGTTGTGGGCGGCCAGCATCGGGTCGTCGATGTACCCGCTGTCGCCGTTGTAGAAGGCCGCCAACTCGCCGGTGGCGTCGGCGGCGAAGGCGGGGTCGTCGATCCGCTTCGGCGGGAAGTACCGGCCGTGGTCCACCGCCGGGAAGCGGGCCCGCAGCGCCGGGGGATCGAGCAGCTCGTAGGGGATGCCGACGTCGTCCCACGCCGCCAGCACCGCGGTGCCGTCGAAGTCCGGCGTGCGATAGACGAGGGTGCCGGCCGGCACGAAGCGGGCCATCCCGGCAGGGTCCTCGACACCGAGGTGGCCGGCCCAGTCGCGCCAGCACGCCGCCGCCTCCCATGACGTCAGCACGGCATCGAGCGTGGAGTAGCTGAAGCGGATGATCGACGACGACGCGCTCGTCGAGCCGGCACCTGGCGCCGGGCCCTTGTCGACGCACACGACGCGCCGTCCGCTGCGGGCGAGCTCGAGTGCGACGGCGGCCCCGATCACGCCGGCGCCGATCACGATCGCGTCGGCAGGGTTGGGCGCGGTGGCCATCTCCGGAGCTTGGCACGACGAACCAGCGTGGCGGTCGACACGTATCAGGGCGGAACCGGTGCACTCCATACCGGCGAGGAGGGGCGGAGATGGACGGAGACGACGAGCAGGCGGACCTGGAGCGGCCGGTCGTGCCGCCCGGCCGTCACGTGTGGCTCCCTGATCGCGGTCGGACGTTCGTCCGCGAGCTGGCCGGTCCGCCAGGGGCGCCGGCGCTCGTCCTCCTGCACGGCTGGACGGCCACCGCCGACCTCAACTGGTGGGCCACCTACCAGCCGCTCGCGGAGAACTTCCGCGTGATCGCCCTCGACCACCGCGGGCACGGCCGCGGCATCCGCTCGCGTCACCCGTTCCGACTCGAGCAGTGCGCCGACGACGTCGCCGCGCTCGCCCACGAGCTCGGCCTCCGGCGCATCGTCCCGGTCGGCTACTCGATGGGCGGGCCGATCGCCCAGCTCGTCTGGCGGCGCCACCCTGGGCTCGTCGGCGCCCTCGTCCTGTGCGCCACCAGCGCGTCGTTCCTCGGCACGCGCCGCGAGCGGGTGCTCGTGTCCGTCGCCACCGGCACCAGCGCGGTTGCCGGCGCCGTGCCGCTCGGACGCCTCACCAGCGCCGCGCTCGGCAAGTGGACCGGCTGGCGGGGCCGCCGCTCCCCGACGTGGTGGGGCTTCGAGGAGGTCGCCCGCCACGACTGGACGCAGATCCTCGAGGCCGGGCGGGAGACGTTGCGCTTCGACTCCCGGCACTGGATCGACGCGATCGACGTCCCCGCCGCGGTCGTCGTCACCGACGACGACGCTGTGGTGCCTCCGGCCCGCCAGCGCGAGCTCGCCGCCCGCTTGCCCCACGTGCGCATGTGGACGGTCAGCGGCGGGCACGCCGTGTGCACCACCGCCCCCCACCGCTTCCTGCCATCGCTGATCGCGGCATGCCACGCGGTGACCAGGCCGGCGCCGGAAACGCTTTGTGTCACCGCAGGAGTCCCCGGCAACTTGTGCGGTGACACAGACGCCCGATCGCTCGCCGCCGCGGCCTGACATCTGCGCAACCCGCGAGGCTGTCAACGTGCGAGCATCTTCGCTGCTGCAGGCGGCGATGCGGCGCCTCGGTCGCGTCGGGCGCGTCGCGCCGTCGACTCGCCTGCGCCGGGATCGGACCGCTTTGTGTCACCGCATAAGTCCCCGGGGACTTGTGTGGTGACACAGAAGCGCTGCTATCCACCTCAGAGCGACTGCACGGCGACCTCGGTCTTGTCGCTGGCCTTGAGCTGATCGTTTCCGGCCCGAGTGACCACGGCGCGGGCGACCGTGCCCGGTGTCGCGCCGTACCGCCAGGCCACCAGCGTGACGGTGGGATTGCCAGCGTCGGCGCTGCCGTCCCACTCGACGGCGGTGAGCATCTGCGGGAAGAGCACGGCGCCGTCGTTGAGGTAGCGGGCCCAGTTGTGGTTGCGGTCGTCGTCCCAGGCGTCGATCCGCGGGGCATGGGTGTGGCCGAGGATGAGCCAGGGGCCGTCGTCGCCGAACGTCTCGCCGTAGGTGCCGTGGAGGATCGGCTCGTCGAGGCTGTCAGTGGCGAGCGTGACACCGATCAGCGGGCTGACATCGGTGAGCGTGTTGCCACCCTGGCCATCCCACAGCTTCACCGAATCGGCGCCGGGCACACCCAGTTCCTTGGAATCCGGCAGCACGTCGTTGACCGCCGACACGACCGACGTCGTCAGGCGGCCGAGGAAGGCGCACGCACCCGCGTTCCACGCGTCGGTCTGGTGGCCGTGAGCGACGAGGCCAGCCGCACCGGACGGGCCGTCGAAGACGATGAAGTCGTCGACGCCGATCCCGGGAAAGTAGCGACCGAGCGCCCGCACCATCGCCGGGCTGCGGTACACGTCGTCGTGGTTGCCAGCGGTGCGGAAGTACCGACCATGGTCGTGGTACAGCGTGCGCAGCATGGCGTACATCCGGGCGTAGCGCGCGTTGCCCACCACGTTGGCGAGGTGCAGCTCGGCGACGCCGCCGAGCCCGGCCTCCAAGGCGACATCCCCGGCCGGTCCGGTGAAACCGCTCGCCACGTCGTAGGCGACGCCCCACCCGGAACCGCCGCGCAGCCAGAAGTCCTCGACGTCGCCGTTCTCGATCAGCGACCACGAACCCTTGGCGTAGTGCTCGAGGACCCCTTGGTACAGCCGCACGTCGTCCTGCTGGCTCGGGATGTCGAGGTCGCCGGGCGCGTAGCGGTGAAGGTCCGAGACGATGACGTACTTGCCGCCCGCGGGGAGCCGGCGGATCCGGTACATCTCCATGTAGCGGGGATAGCCGGCGGTGATCGCTCGCAGCACGGAGCCGTACTCCTCGCCGTAGGCGTTGGCGATCTGGGTGCAGATGAACATCGCCAGGAGGAAGTACGGCGCCGTTGAGATGAGAATGGCGAGGACGACGGCCAGCTTGATCAGGCCGTAGACGACGGGCACGAGATCGTTGACGACCCAGTCGGCGAGGTCGCCAACCGTGCTGACGATCCACTCGGTGACCGATTCGAGGGCATCGACGAGGTCCTCGATGCCCTTGGCCAGCGCCTTGCCGAACTCGCCGAGGGTGTCGACGACGGCGTCGGCGGCGGCGGCGACTGCTTCGCCGACTTTCTCCACCGCCTCGCCGATGGCCTCGAGAGCGTCCTCGACCGCAGCGGCGACGGCGTCGACGACGTCCACGGCGGCGTCGACGGCCGCGTCGATGCCGTCGATGATCGCGGAGCCGGCGTCCTCGGCGGCGCCGACGATGGCGTCGACACCGTCCTCGACGGCATCGACGGCGTCACTGGCGACGTCGGTCGCGGCGTCCCACGCGTCGCCGAGCAGGCCCACGGTGGCGCGTCGCGCTCAGCGGGCCCGGCCGCCCTTGGCCAACGTCTCCGCCTCGACCAACCGGAAGGCCTGGTCCTCGGTGAAGCCGGCAGCCACGAGCGCGTCGAACTTCGCCTTGGTCATCCGGGCGCTCTGCTGGAGGAGGTCGAGGTACTGCTGGTCTTGCGAGACGAGCTTGATGTTCTCCAGCCCGAGCCGCAGGCTCTCCGCCACCCCGACCCGGCCGGCGCCGCCGACGCCGATGGCGGAGCCCTTCACGGCCTGCCCGGCGACCTGTTCGAGGTTCTTGGACAGCTGGACGCCGACCGCCTCCTTGACCTTCTCCTCCACCGCCAGCTGGGCGTTCGGGTCGAGCTCCTGCACGCCGAGCTGCGTCGCCAGGTTGGCCGAGACCTGTTCCCGGATCGGCGCCAGCATCTCCGCGGGAATCTCGAACTGCTCGGGCATCAGGACCTCCCTCGTCACCCCTCACCTTGAGCGTTCGGGATGGTAACAGAACCCTCAGGTGCCCATCAGGGACGTCAGGGCGTCACCGAAGAGGGGATCGAAGAGACCGCTCAGGTCGGGGCCGCGGCGCAATGAGTGGCCGCCGTCGACGCCGATCAGCTGGCCGGTGATCCACGTCGACTCGGGTCCGGCGAGGAACGCCACGAGCGCGGCGACGTCGTCGACGGTGCCGGTGCGGCCCAGCGGCATCTGCGCCAGGTAGTCCTCCCGCGTTCCCTCGTGGGCGTTGAGGGGCTCGGACGCGTCGGTCGGCACGAGTCCGGGTCGCACGGCGTTGACACGGATGCCATGGGCGCCGAGCTCGTCGGCAGCGTTGCGCACGAGCATCTCGACGCCCGCCTTGGCGACCGCGTACGCACCGAGCTGGCGGTGGGTGAGGTGGCCGGCGATCGAAGACACGGCGATGATCGACCCGCCACCGCCCCGGGCCATCGGCGGGGCGGCGTGGCGGATCAGCGACCACGTGCCGGTGATGTTCAGCGTGAGGGTCTGGTCCCACCCGGCGCGGTCGACGAGCACGAGCGGCCCGGCGGCCGCCGCCCCGCCGGCGTTGGCGACGACGATGTCGAGCCTGCCGTCCTCGCCGCACGCCGTGGCCACCGCCGCGGCGACGTCGTCTTCGGACGTGACGTCGGCGGTGACCGCCCGCACCGTGGCGCCGATCGACGCCACCGCCGCATCGAGCACGTCCCGGCGGCGCCCGCAGATCGTGACCGTCGCCCCGTCGGCGGCGAGCCGGCGGGCGCAGCCGAGCCCGATCCCCGTGCCGCCGCCGGTCACCAGTGCGTGCATCCCGGCCAGCGGGCCGGTGGCGTCCGCCATCGTGTTGGTCATCTGCCGACAGTACGTTGAGCCGATGTCCGACCTCTTCGACGACCCAGATCGCTTCGTCGTCACCTTCGACAGGGCCGGAACGCGCACTCCCGCACACCCGACGCGGCGGGAGATCCAGCTCCTGTCCCCCGACTTCTACGGACCTCGGTTCGATGAGCTCACGGCGTGGATGCGGGCCGAGGCGCCGATGTACTGGGACGACTCGGTCGGCATCTGGGGCGCGGCGGCGTACGACGACGTCAAGCGGTTGAGCCGCGAGTGGCGCACGTTCTGCTCGGGCCAGGGCTCACGCCCCGAGAGCTCGGTGCCGTCCGATGATCAACATGGATCCGCCCGAGCACACCCGGCGGCGACGGATGGTGAGCGTCGGGTTCTCGCTGCGCCGCGTGCAGGACCACGAGCCGTACCTGCGCGAACGGGTCACCAAGCTGATCGATTCCGTCATCGAGCGAGGCGAGTGCGACATCGTCGCCGACATCGCGACACCGCTGCCGATGTACATGATCGGCGAGCTGATGGGCCTGCCGGCGGAGGATCACGCCCAGCTGCTGCACTGGTCGGATCTGTTCGCCACCGGGGGCGAGGAGATCCGTGACGAGGTCGTCGAGGCCGTGCGCGCCTACTCGGCCTACATCCTCGCGAAGGTCGCCGAGCGCCGCGGCGGCACCGCTGAGGACCTCGTCAGCCTGATCGTCAACATCCACGACGAGCAGGGTCCGCTCAGCGATGTCGACCTCATCTTCGAGACCATGCTGGTGCTCGTCGGCGGGGACGAGACGACCCGCCACGTCATCTCCGGCGGCGTCGAGGCGCTCCTGCGCCACCCGGATCAGCTCGCGCTGTTGCGCGCCGAGCCGGAGGGGCTCCCCGACGCGATCGAGGAGATGCTGCGCTGGGTCACGCCGATCCGCAACATGAACCGGACCGCGACCGTCGATGTCGTGGTGCACGGCCAACAGGTCAAGGAGGGTGACCGGATCCTGTTGCTGTACCCGTCAGCCAACCGCGACGAGACCGTGTTCAAGGATCCCTCCACGTTCGACATCACCCGCTCACCCAACGACCACGTCGCGTTCGGCGCGTTCGGCCGCCACCATTGCCTCGGCGCCCCGCTCGCGCGCCTGGAGCTGCGGGTCCTGTTCGAGGAACTGCTGGCCCGGCTCCCCGATCTCGAGCTGGCGACCGATGACGAGCTGCCGCGGCCGCGCGGCAACTTCGTCCTCGGGTTCGACCGGGTGCCGGTCAGGTTCACGCCCGGCGCCCGCGCCGGCTGATCAGCGACCTCGTATCTGCTACGGCGTCGTCGGCTTCACGGGTTCGCGAACTGGCCGGACTTGGCCCGTTCACCTGGTTCGGACTGCCGGGCCGTCGTTCAGATGGACAACTTCCTCATCACAACCTCCCGCTGCGGGGTCCGCCTCCCTCGCAGCCATCGGCCCCCGGCTCGCCACATGACCTCGCACCAACCGACCAGTGCGCCGCGACCACACCCGTCAGCCGTCGGTTCTACGCTCGCCGCGCCGGATGAGGTCCGTCGGTCGGCGCACCGGCGATGCCAGGGTGAGGAGGTGCACACATGCCTGCGGATGCGACGGCAGGAGACGCGATCACCGCGGCACGGTTCAGTGTGACGATCGATGGCGTCGAGATCGCCAGCTTCGCCGAGGTCGTCGGCATCACGACCGAAGCCGATACCGCCGGGCTGCTCCTCAAGAAGCTGCCCGGCAAGCGCAAGCCGCCCACCGTGACGCTGCGGCGCGCCCTCACGACCGATACCCAGCTCGCCGCGTGGCACGAAGCCGCGGTCGTCGACCCCGCCGCGGCTCGCAAGCGGGCGACCCTGGTCATGTTCAACACTCGCGGCGAGCCGGTCGCGCGGTACCACCTGGAGAACGCCTGGCCCTCCAAGCTGGAGATCGCCTCACCCGAGCCGGGGTCGGGCGGCGCGCTCAACGAGACCGTCACGCTGTCGTGCCAACGGATCCAGCGGGTGGCCGCCTGACGGTCAGGCGGGTAGCACCACGAAACGGGCGTGCCAGGCCCTGCCACGTATGGTCGCGGCCGTGCGCGTCACGAACGGAGACCTCACGCTTCATGTCGCCGAGGACGGCGATCCGTCGGCTCCTCCGATCCTCCTGCTGCACGGCATCGTCGGCTCGAGCGCGACCTGGAGGTGGATCGTGCCCGAGCTCTCCGAGCGGTTCCACGTGTTGCGGCTCGACTTCCGCGGTCACGGCAAATCGGACAGGGCGCCGGGTGCGTACACGGCCGAGGGGTACATCTCGGATGCGGTCGCCGCGCTCGAGCAGGCGGCGGGACGACCGTGCGTCGTGATCGGTCACTCGCTCGGTGGGGCGACGGCCGCCGCGGTCACCCAGCGACGGCCCGATCTGCTCAGGGGCGTGGTCTTGGAGGATCCCGCGCTCGGCCCGACGACCGGGGACGAACCGGCGCTCCTCGAGGGCCACGCGCTGTTGGATGGGTTCACATTGATGCGTGAGGCGATCCCTCAGCTGCAGCAATCGGAAATCACCCTCGACGCATTGGCGAGTGTGATCTCGGCGACGCCGTCCTCGCCGGACGGCCCGACGTTCGGTGACGTCCTGCTCCCCGACGGGGTCGAAGCGATGGCGCTGTCGATGCTCGACGTCGACGCCACCGTGCTCGACCCCGTCCTCGCCGGCGCCTCGCTCCCGTTCCTCGATCCGGCTGTGCCCTTCGGGGTGCCGACGCTGATCGTCGGCGCCGATCCGGCGAGACCGGACGCCGTCGCCACGGTCGAGGCGACCGAGCACTACGCGTCCATGTCCACCGACGTCGAGGTTGTCGTCATCGACGGTGCCGGACACGCGATCCACAACGAGCGGGCCAGCCGCGAACGCTTCCGCGCCGCGATGCTCGGGTTCCTCGACCGGCTCGCGCCGGCACCGTTGGCGTGATGGACTCGGACAGCGATCAGCAAGGGATGGGGCGATGAAAGGCTCAGTGCGAAGCGACCCCCGTCAGATCGACGGGCCGTGGCTCACCGAGGCGCTGGAGGCGGCCGGCGTGGCTCGGGGCGCCAGGGTCACCGATGTTCGCTTCGACGGGTTCATCGGCACCGGGCAGATGAGTCGCAACGGTCGATTGACGCTCACGTGGGACGATCCGCAGGACCGGCCGGCGACCGTGGTCGGCAAATTCCCCACCGACGACCCTGGGACACGAGCGAGCTCGTTCGAGAACGGTGCCTACTTCAACGAGTGCTCGTTCTATGCCGAGATCGCGACGACGGTGAACATCCGCACGCCACGCTGCTTAGTGGTCCGTCTCGACGAGGATGCAAAGGACTTCGTGCTGATCCTGGAAGACCTCGCTGGGTCGGTCCAGGGCGACCAGTTCGGCGGCTGTTCGGACGAGGAGATCTCGCACGCCATGTCGCAGGCGGTCGGGTTGCACGCGCCGCGCTGGGGTGATCCGGCGCTCGCCGACGTGGCGCCGTTCACCCGCCTCACCGACGACCCCTACGAGCGCCTCGAACGGTTCTACCTGGCGACCGTCGAAGGCTGCCTGGGGCGGCTCGGGCATCGCCTCGCCGCCGAGGAGGTGGAGCTGATCGAGGGTTTCGTCGACTATGTGCGCCGTTGGGGCGCAGGGACGGACACACCGCGGACGATCGTGCACGGCGACTTCCGGCCCGACAACTTCCTCTTCGGACGAGCCGAAGGCGCTCCGCCGCTCGCCGTCGTCGACTGGCAGACCGTTTCACTCGGCCTCGGCGTCACCGACCTCGCCTACCTCATCGGTGGCGCGGTCGCCCCCGAGGCCCGCCGCGACACCGAACGCGACCTCGTCGAGGAGTACCGACGACGGCTCAACGCCGCCGGTGTCGACTACACGTCGGAGGACTGCTGGCGCGACTACCGCTGGGGAACGCTGCACGGCGTGCTCATCAGCGTGTTGGCGACGGTCATGGCCGAACAGACCGAGCGCGGAGACGACATGCTGTCGCTGATGGCGTCCCGCCACGCCCAGCACGCCATCGACCTGGAAGCGCTCGATCTGATCGGCAGCGCGAACTGAGAGATGGCGATCGATCTCGCCGGTCACATCTCAAGTCGCTTCCGCATCTGCGTCGACAGTGAACGCGTCGAAGCCCGCGATCGCCCTGGTCGTGACCGACCGGTGACCGTCGCCCGGTGTCGTCGTCGCGGTGCCGTGGCTCAGCCGGTGTACGAGGCAGCGAGCTCTACGGTTCTCGCCGCCTGGTAGTTGCAGCCTGCGGCACGCAACCGGCGGGCGATGTCGTCGAGCAGGTCGGGTCGCCGACGCTGGAGCTCTGACGAGGGCACGGACGTGAGTCTGTCAGCTGGGCGCGGCTCCCATCCCCGACGTCTCGGGGAGCGCCTCCGTGGACGCCACGAAGGCGACAAACCCGTGGTGGCCACGGATGCGCCGGATCGGGCCTGCGACGACAGTGCCTGGTGCATCCACGTCACCAGAAGGAGAGTGCCAATGACTGTCACCGATCGGCCCATGCGCAACGGCGTCGACGTTTCCCACGTTGTTCGCCGCGCTCGACGCCGTGAAGGCGAACCCGGAGATCGCCACGTGGCCCGCCCGCCACCGTCGGTCGCGGCGGCGACGCCGTGCTGCGCTCAATCATCGAGGAGGCCTCACCCGACATGGCGGCGCGGCTGGGAGACGCCACGCCGCGCTCGCCGACGAGGACCTTCACCGGACAACCCGGTCACCTCCGCGGGCCCTGGGGACCGGGCTGGGCACTCGTCGATGACGCCGGATCGTGGAAGGACCCGATCAGCGCCCACGGTCTCACCGACGCCCTCCGCGACAGCGAGCTCCTCGCCCGAGCCGTGATCGCCGTGCACACCGGCGAGCAAACCGAGCACGAGGCATACCTCGCCTACGAGGTCACAAGGGATCGGCTGAGCGCGCCGATCGTCACCATCGCCGACCAGATCGCCGCCTTCGGATGGGACGATCAACACATCGCCGAGCTGCTGCTCGAGCTCAGCAGCGCGATGAACGCCGAGCTCGACGTGATCACCGCGTTCGACGAAGCGCCGGCGGCGATGGCGGTCACGGCGTGAGGACGACCTTCACTGCGCCGGTCGCCTTGTCTGCGGCGGTGCGGAACGCGCCGGCGACATCGCCGAGCGGCATCAGGTGGGTCACCACGGCGGGGAGCACGTCGCGCAGCTCGGCGATCGCCGTGGCGGCGCGAATGAAGTCCGGCTCGCCCTCCGTCGTCGCGTAGGCGTACGACGGCAGCAGCCGGATCTCCTTGAGGGTGGACACGAACAGGTCGACCTCGCGGCGCGGGAACGTGCCGAGGATGACGATCGTGCCGCCGCGACGCACGACCGAGACTGCGGTGTCGAGCGTGGTCGCCGTGCCACCAACGGTCTCCAGCACGACCCGCGGGTTGTTCGCCTTGCCCCATGGCTGGACCTCAGGCTCCTCGATGACGTCGAGCCCGAGCGCCTCGGCGACGACGCGCTGGTGAGGGTGGCGGGCCGAGATCACCACGTGGTCGGTGCGAGTTCTCGCCACCGCTGCCGTCAGCAGACCGATCGTGCCAGCACCGAGCACGAGGACGGTGTCGTCGGCGCTGGGCCGGGCGTGGCCGACGCCGCGGACGGCGACCGCCATCGGCTCGGCGAGCACGCCGACGCCCGGCTCGACGCCGGGCGCGAGGGGGACGAGGTTGGCCACCGGCACGTCCACCCACGAGGCCAGCGCGCCGTCGCGGCCGATCCCGATGAGGTCACCGCCGCGCCGGCACAGGTTGAGCCCGCCGACGACGCAGTGCTCGCATGTCCCGCACACCACCATCGGCGAGCCGGCGTAACGGACGTCGGGTGTGCCCGGCGGTGCGGCGAGCAGCGTGCCGACGAACTCATGACCCGGCACCGTGCCGAGTGGGCGCTCGATCTGCCCGTCGGCGAGGTGCAGGTCGGTGCCGCAGATGCCACACGCCTCCACCGCCAGCCGGGCCCACCCCTCGGCCAGTGGCCCCGGATCGCAGTCCTCCACGACGAGCCCATCGGACGTCCACACGGCGCGCTGCATCCCCCGACGATGCCAGCCCAACGTCCGTCGTACTTCCACTTCACCTCGACGAGCCGGTCCCAGTTGTCGGCGAGTGCGGCCCGGACGAACGCGGGGTCGTCGCCGGACGCTTGTCGATCACGCCGTTGCAGACCCGCCGCGCCTCCTCGTACCGTGGATCGTCGGGCGCGATCAACTGGTCGCCGACCGATGCCCGAAGCTCATCAACAGTCGCCGCGTCCAGCGCCCGGCACGCCGATGATCGGGACCCACTCAGGATCGAGGTCCCTCGCAACCGGGAGCTGCTCGTCGACTCGCGGGGTGATGCCCGCGGCGAGTGTCGAGTCGAGCCGGACCACGATGAGTTCGGGGGCCGAGAGGAGTCGTACCGGGGATGACCCCTCCGCCCACAGCAGCTGAAGTGATCGACGTCGCCGGCACGCCGACCGCCGTGATCCGCAGCATCGTCCCGATCGCCGAGCTCGCCGACTTCTTCGACCGCTCGTTCACCAGGCTCGCCACCGTGATACCGCGCCAGGGCGTTGCGATCACCGGGTCGGCCTTCGCGCTGTACCACGGCGCACCGAGCGAAACCGCCGATCTCGAGGTCGGCTTCCCGACCTCCCGGAGGATCGAACCCACCGACGGTGTGGACATTGGAGCACTCCCCGCCGGTCGCGCCGCCCGGCTGGTCCATCGCGGGAGCTACGACGAGCTGGGCTCATCGTGGCAGCAGCTCGAGCGGTGGATGCACGACCAGGGTCTCCAACCGGCCGCCTACTCCTGGGAGGTCTACCTCACCCAGCCGTCGCCTGACATGGATCCCGCCGACCTCCGCACCGAGCTGATCTGGCCGATCACCGACTGAGTCTCTCGGTCGCGGCGAGCGCGCTGTCGTACGCTGGGCCTCACCGAAGGTTTGTGTCATGCCGATCCCGATGGCGATCGCCTCGTTCAACAGGAAGGTCACCAACCGCCTCACCGGCCCCGTCGCCGGTCACCTGCCCGGGTTCGCCGTCGTCGCACATCGGGGACGAAGGACAGGACGCACGTACCGGACGCCGGTCAACGTCTTCCACCGCAACCATGACTACGTCTTCGTCATGACCTACGGACCCGACGTCGACTGGGTCAAGAACGTCGAGACCGCCGGGGAATGCAAGATCGAGACGCTCGGACGGACGGTCCGCCTCGTACAGCCGCGACGCTTCGTGGACCCAACCCGGCGAGCCGTGCCGGCTCCCGTCCGGGTGATCCTTCGGCTCATCGGCGTCGACGAGTTCATGGCGATGCAGGTCGAGAGCTGATCGCGGATCGGGATTGTCAACAGGTCGCGTCCATCCCGACACAAGCCCGTCACCGACGGGCGCGCACGATGGTCGCCGTAACAGGGGCATCGGCGAAGGGCGGAATCAATGGTGCGGCCACATGGTGACGCCGACATCGAACAAGCGATCAAGGTGGTGTGGGATCAGGACCGGGTCGTGATCCGGCCAATCGGGATCCTCGACCGGGATTCGATCGACGCCGTGCTCGGTCTTCTCGCCTGCGCCAGGGAAGCCGGCGTGCGCGCCGGTGTCGACCTCGACTCGATCGTCCTGGACGATCTCGCTGGCAGTGAGCTGGTCGGTCGCCTCATGGCTGATGCGTCGGTCATCTCCTCGAACCCGTTCTGACCTGCGCACGCGACGAACGTCATTCGAATCGCTCCACCGTCGGGCGGACGACCGAGCGCGTCAGTCAGGCCGGCGCGGTGCGGCGGGCTCGCCGGCGAGGGGCGTTCCTGGTCGGCGTGGCCGCGTTGGTTGCCTCGGCCAGCTCGACGAAGGATCGTTCGAGCAGGTCGGCGTAGTGGCCGGGATCGGGCAGCATCTCGCGGTCGGAGACGACGGAGAGGATGAGTTGGCCGACGTAGCTGCTGACGCCGTGCAGCAGGCCCATGCCGTCGACGACACCAGCGCCGCCGAAGAATGTCACCAGGCGAGCGCCGGCGAAGTACAGCGGCACCTGCGAGCCGGGCACGTTGCTGACGACGGTGTTGACGAGCGGGGTGGTGCGCGTCGCCATCTGGAACTGGCTGGCGGTACGGGCGGCCAGCGCGGCGAGCCCGCCAGGCATCATCTCGGAGAACTGGACCAGGTCCTGCGCCCCGGTTGCCTGGGCGGCCGCCTTCGACGCGGCCGTCGACTCGTGCACCGCGGCGAGGCGGTCGCGTGGGTCGGCCACGTCGGTCCCGGCCGTCACGATCATCGCCGAGACCTGGTTGCCGGCAGTTCCTGCCTGCTCGGGGGTCCGGGTGGAGATCGGCGCCATGACCCGCAGCGCCTGCTCGGGGAGCTCCCCGTGTTCGCGCAGGTACTCCCGCAGCGCGCCGCCGACCACGGTGATCGCGACATCGTTGATCGTCGCGCCCGGAACGGCCGCCTTGATCGCCTTCGCGGTGGCGAGCTCGAACCGTCGCGCTTCAACGACACGGTGGGTCGTCACAACCCCGCTGAAGCGGGTTCTCGGCGCCGGTGAGAGCGTGGGGAGCTCGAAGTTCTGACGTGCTCGCTGCTCCCGCATCCGCTCCGCCGTCCCCGGCACCGCCGCCGCGGTGAGGCGGGCCATGCGCATCGGTCGCACAGCGGTGTTGATCGCCGCTCGCGACAGCAACTCGAGCGAGCTGGGCAGGCGCTCCGGACGCCAGTCGTCAGTCGGCGCCGGCGGCGCAGCGTCGGGCGAGACGTCGTTGAGGGCGCTGGTGATCTCGAGCAGGGTGACGCCGTCGACCGCCGCGTGATGGATCTTGGTCATGATCGCGAAGCTGCCCGCGGGCAACCCGGCGACGTTGTCGAGGCCCTCGATGACGTACATCTCCCACAGCGGCCGGCTGCGGTCGAGCGGGCGCGAGTGCAGCCGTGCCACCTGGATGCAGAACTGACGCCAATCGCCGGGGTGGGGCAGGGCAATGTGGCGCACGTGGTACTCGAGATCGAAGTCCGGGTCCTCGATCCAGTACGGGTGATCGAGTCCCAACGGCACCTCGACCAGGCGCTGTCGAAAGGTGCGCGACACGTGCAGGCGGCTGGCGACGTGGTCGAGGATCTCCTTGAACGTGACCCGGCCACCCGGCGCGCTGGATTGGTCGTAGATCCACACGGAGAAGACGTGGCCAGGAGCATTGGGAGTCTCGAAGTACAGGAACGAGGCGTCCATCCCGGGCAACTGCTTCATCGCATCCCCCTTGGCGCGATCGAGCGACTCGACCCGACACTAACGGCACCGGCGACACGCTGCGGCCGGGTCCTCGGTCATTCGCGGTGGCGTTCGGTGACAGTCAGCGGTTGGACGGCCCAGGGCACCGGCGCCGCCCACGCTCGGTGCCCTGGGCACATCCGAGGCTTCGACCTTCAGTTTGCAGCGTGAGGTGTCAGCGTCTTGTTGCCCTGCATCCCGGTCTGCCCGGAACCGGGTTGTCGCCCGCAGGCTGCCCGCCTGCCACGACTGAATCGGTCCGATCGCCACATCGTTGGGGCGCCGAGCCGTGCGGTCGGGGCACCCATCGGTCTACACGTCAGACGACGGTTCGGGAACCCGTGGAACCCCGTGACGTTCCCCGCGGACCGACGATGGCAGCCTGTCCCCGCCGCACGGATTCGTCTTTCGCGACGCGAATTCCGCACGGGGTTTCCCGGATGTCATCTCTGTCTGAGCTCGCGATGATCATTCCGCACGACGTCGCCATACCGGCATCGTGATGGACGGATCGCCCGCTCGTCCATCGCTGACTGGATCTCAGGCGACCTCACGACGACGGCGATGCGGGCGTCCCACCACCCGAATCGCACATGGTGCCCTGCCCGCGCACCACATGTCTCGGGTGGTGTGAGTCACTCGGTGGGATCTGCCCGCTTCCACCGAGCGATCGAGACGCCCGCCGCCGTCGTCAACCCGGTTGACGGCGATTGCCGAGGTCCCGAGGCCCACGTCTTCTCCCACCCGCGTCTCGGATGCATCAATCGAGGGCTTCGGCAGCGAACAGCTCGCCCAATCGTTCCTCGTCGTAGCCGAGAAGTTCGGTGAGTACCTCGACCGTGTGCTCGCCGAGCACCGGTGGCCCGCGCCGGACCGTCGGCGGGGTGACGGAGAGGCTGATGCGGCTCGCCTCGATCACGACGGTCCCGTGCTCAGCGTGGGGCACCGTGACGAAGTGCTGCTGAGCGGCGAGCTGTTGATCGCTGGCGCATTCTCCGGAGTTCTGCACGGCGTGGGCGGGAACACCGAGCCCGAGCAGTGTGGTGGCCGCCTCCGACGATTCGTGGCCGGCCGTCCATGCGCCCAGGAGACTGTCCAACTCCGCGGCGCGAGCGCGGCGCTGGTCGACGGACAGGTCGGCGAGATCGCCTCGGCCGAGGACACCGGCGAGTGCCTGCCAGTCGGCGTCGTCGCGACAGGCGATCGCCACCCACTGGTCGTCGCCAGCGCAGGGGTAGATCCCGTGGGGCACCATGACCGGGTCGGCGTTGCCCTCGGCCGCCTGCACGGTGCCGTTGACGGTGTAGTCGAGCAGCGCCGGAGTGAGGAAGTGCACCGCCGACTCCGCCTGGGCGAAATCGAAGTACTGGCCCTGACCGGTGCGCCGCCGCTCGTCGAGGGCGGCGAGCAGCGTGCAGAGCGCGAACCGGGGCGACATGTAATCGGTGTAGGCACCGAACGGGCCGCAGGGAGGACGGTCGGGCCAGCCGGTCAGGTGGAAGAAGCCGGTCAGCGACGCCCCCATCGTGCCGAACCCGGCGTACTGGGCGAGCGGACCGCTGTGGCCGAACAGGCAGCTGGACATCATCACGATGCTCGGGTTGATGGACGAGACCCGCCGCGTAGTCGAGCCCGAGACTCGCCCCGCCCCGCGGGGAGAACGACTCGATCAGTACGTCGGCCCACCGGATCAGGTCCTCCAGGACGGCGTGACCCTCGGGCGTGCGGAGGTTGAGCGTGATGCTGCGCTTGCCTGCGCCCATGTTGAACAGCAGCCCAGAGGACTCCGCACCCGGGACGTCGTTGACGAACGGCGCCACGGTGCGCGCCACGTCGGTCACCTTGGTCGACTCGACGCGCACGACCGTGGCGCCAGAGTCGGCCATTGCCCGGGTCGTCTGGGGACCGGACATCGCCCATGTCAGGTCCAGGACCTTGAGCCCCTCCAACGGCAGCGACCGGTCGGACCCGGTGGGGCCCGCGGCCGCCGTCGAGGCGCGCGCCGGAGCGGTGAGCACATCATCGGTGTGCTCACCGAGGCGCGGCGCCCGACCGAGGCGGATCACGGGGCTTGCCGATCCCCATGCGAATGGACCGGGGTGGCGCACCGGGCGATCCGTGAGCACTGGGTCGTCGACGTCGTCCCAGAAGTCCCGTACGGCGAACTGCGGGCTGTCGACGACCTCGTCGGGCCCGGCCACCGGCGCGATCAACAGGATCTTCGAACGCGCCGCCTCGAGCAGCTCCGCCTTGGTCTTGGTCAGACAGAACTCCTCGACCACCTGCTTGAGCCGCTCGTACTCCGAGATCGGCTCTCGCCCGTCGTAGAGCATCGCGGCGTACGCGATCCAGTCCTTGTCGCGCGTCGCGTCGTCGCAGTAGCCCTCCTCGTGGATCCAGTTCATCAAGCGGCGGGTGAACGGTCCCATCGAGTCCCCGAACAGGTAGGTGATGCAGACGAAGCCGTCCTTGCACGGCCACCGCAGCTGGACGTCCAAGCCTCCCGCCCGCACTCCTCCGCTCGAGCGCTGGACGGGCGCCGCTCCCAATGGCGCTGCCAGCACACAGCTCTGCGTCGCTTGCAGGATCGAGCGCTGCGCGGAGATGTCGACGTGCTGGCCGAGGCCGCTGGTGGCCCGCTCGCTGAGGGCCAGGAGAGCGCCGGCGGCGGCGTCGGCCGCAGCGTGCAGGAACGCCTGCGGGACGCCGGTACGGACCGGCGGGCGGTCGGCGTCTCCCGTCATCGCCAGCTGGCACCCGGCGGCCAACACCGTCAGATCGGTCGCCGGCCAGTCAGCCTTGGGACCGGCCGAGCCGAACGGGCTGATCGACACGGTCACCAGCGCCGGGTTCGCCTCCCGCAACGCGGCCAGGTCGACGGGCACTGCACCCGACTCCAACACCACGTCGGCGTCGCCAGCGAGGCGGAGCAGCTCGGCGCGCCCCGCATCGCTGCCGAGATCGATGACGACGCTGCGCTTGCCCCGATTCCAGCCGTGGAACACCAAGGACCGCTCGGCGTCCTCGATCCCACCAGCGAACGGTGGGCGCCGGCGCGAACCGGAACCGTGGGGCGGCTCGACGAGGATGACGTCGGCGCCCAGGCTGGCCAGCGTGTAGCCGGCCAGCTGCCCTCGCTCGTCGGTCAGATCGAGCACACGGTACGGCGTGAGCATGTCGAGTTCCCCCTCGAAGTCGGGCGCCCGGACGATCCCCCTCGTGGGCGAACCCACGTGCCGGTCACCCGATCGACGCTAGTCCCGCCGACCGATTCGTCGCGACGGTCACATATCCGCCACGGTCGGCGCGGCGCGTTGTGGGTGGAGCGGGGCCGGTCCGGTGACGGTGGGTTGCGACCGGCATGTTCGCCCGGCCCGCGACACCGAGGGCAGAGCTCGAGCGGTTCAACATCGCTCGCCGACGCGGATCGTTGCGGGCGACCTGGTGGGCATCACTCGGCCGGACGCGAACTCGGCGGAGCAACCCCACGCCGCACTCGTGCAACTGCTCGGCCTCGGCCCACGGTCTCCAGGTGCCGGACGTCCGCTTCATCGATGACGTGCTCTCCGCACGCGGATTCGCAGTCTGTCGGGTTCCGAACCGCGTCTCGGCGTACCCGGCGCCGTGATGTGTACTTTGCTCTACCTGCGGAAATGGGTTGCCAATCGAACTGGTGTTTGGTAGGGTAAGGTATGTCGGCGCACCGCATCCCCGCATTGGTCACCCAGTTGACCTGTGCCGACCCGAACACCTGTGATCGGGTAGCGCTCAGCGGGCTGGTCTCTGCGTCGCAGCAGGTGCGTTCGTGGCTCGACGCCTTCGACGCCACCGTCGCCACGTGCATGGCCCGGCTCGGTGAACCGGCGGCGGTGTTGGCCGGGCGCCGCTCCCAGCGTGACGCCGAAGCCACGGCGCGGCGTGGTGAGGTGTGTGAGCTGCTGCCCGGCCTGCACGAGGCGCTGGCGGCCGGTGCGGTGTCGGCGGGGCATGCCGACGCGGTGGCCCGGGTCGCCGGCGAGTTGGACGAGCAGGGCCGCACCCAGCTGCAGGAGCTGCAAGACACCGTGGTCGCCTCCGCCGCGGCCTCCACCGTGGAGGCCTTCACCAAGAAGATGGGCGAGCTGGGCCGGGCCCTGTCGCGCGACGAGGGGGTGTCACGGCAGGAGTGGCGGCGCCGCCAACGTTGTGTGCGGCGGTGGGTGGACCGGGAGAGCGGTCTGTGCCACACCCATCTCACCTTGGACCCCGCCACCGACGAGCAGGTCTCCCAAGCGTTGACCGCCGCGGTGCACGCCGAACAGGCCGCCGCACCCCGCGACGACGACCGCAGCTGGGAACAACTCCACGCCGACGCGCTGGTCGGGGTTGATCACCGGTGGCCGCGCCGTCAACCCACGGGTCCCCGAAGTGATCATGCTGATCGACGAGCAGACCCACCGCGACGGGCTGCACGAGGCGTCGGTGTGTGGAGACCGGGTCAGGCCAGCCGGTGCCCCCGGCCACGGTGCGCCGGGTCGGTTGCGACGCCGACATCACCCCGATCGTCGTCGACTCCGATGGGGTGGTCGTCGACGTCGGCCGCAGCGTGCGCACCGCCACCGCCCGCCAACGGAGCGTGTTGCGGGCGATGCACCGCTGCTGTGTCCACCCCGACTGCACCGTCGGCTTCGACCACTGCGACATCCACCACGTCACCCCCTGGCAACAAGGCGGCGCCACCGATGTCGACAACCTGGTGCCGATGTGCGTGATCCACCACCACCGGGTCCACGAAGGCGGCTGGACCCTGACCCTGCAACCCGACCGCAGCATCGAGCTGCACCGGCCCGACGGCAGCATCTACCACGCCGGGTCCAGCGTCGATGTCGCCCCCACCGGGGTGCGCGCCGAGGTCGCCGCCACCCGGGCCGCCCTCGCTGACGCGTTGGAGCAGATCCTCACCCGCAACCGCCACGGCCCACCACCCGCCGCCTGACCGGCCGGCGAGCGTAGCGCACGATCTGGGCGCGCTCCGTGCCAACTGTTGTCACGCTGCGCGCCCAGTTGGGGCGACCCCGGCCGCGTCGGGCCACGCTCCCACCACCGCTTCAAGGGCCCACCCAACGTTCCGCAGCGCGCGGTGGTGTCGCGTCCGCTGCCGACGGTGATCGGCTGACGGCCCGGGCGGGAGGGGAACGAACCCGCTCACCCGGACGCCCCGGTCAGCGCCGGCGCGGCGACGCTCTCCGAGTAGCCGACTTCTTCGCCGGAGCCTTCCTTGCCGGCGCCTTCTTGGCAACGGTGCTCACATCCTCCGCGTCCGGCTCGCTGTCGCGGGAGCGTCCGCTCCACTCGGCGCGGAGGTTTTCGAGCATCGTCGACTGATCGAGGAACGGCCGGGCCAGGTCAGCCATCTGCTCGCTCAGCCGGCGCTGCTGATCGGCCCAGCCGGCGATCTGGTCGGACAGCTGCCGATGCTGTTGGGCCCAATCGGCCATCCTCTCGACCAGCCGCTCCTGCTCCTCCAGCAACCGCCGCAGCGGGGTCGTGACCGCCGCGCTGACCGCCAACAACTGGTCGGCGTAGCGGGCCAACGGTTGGGCCAGCGCTGGTGGCGTTGCCTTCGCTCCGGCGACCGCGGCCGCCTGCGCGGCCGCCGTCATCTGCGCCGCGAACTCGCGCAGCCGGCGCATCGCGTCACTCCAGATGGGAACAGAACCCAGGCCATCCGATTCGTCAGACACGTCGCCTCCTCTCGGCCTCGCGGCGCGAGTGAGCAACTCTACGCAGCGCCGATGTCTCTGGTCGTCGATGCGCCTTCTCCCAGGTGGCTCGACGGCCGATTCCAGTGTCATCGCCTACCGTGGTCCGGTGGCCGTGTCGCAGGGACCGGTGCCGCGCCGCACCGACACCCACAGCCACGTCGTCCCGCCCGAATACGCCGACTGGCTGCGCCGGCGCAACGCGTCAGCCGGCGGACTGCCCATTCGCGACTTGGACCCGCAGTCAGCGCTGGCGCCGACGGATTGTCGCGACATCGCCGCGGCGGTGCTCTCGGTGTCACCACTCGGGCGGCCGAACATCGATCGCGGTTCGGGTTCTTCGCCACGCTGCCGCTGCCCGACGTCGATGGTGCACTGACCGAGATCGACCGTGCTTTCGAGACCCTGGCTGCCCAACGGGGTCGTCATGCTCGCCAACCATGGGGGCGTCTACCTCGGCGACCCGCTGTTCGGCCCGGTGTTCGACGAACTCCCGCGCCCCCCGGCGACACGCTGCAACGTCGGCCCGACGTTCGGATCGTGCTGTCCCCACGCCGGCGGCTTCGTGCCCGACGCCCCTACCGCTTGGGTTCGCCGCGTCGCCCCGCGACGACGACGCCCACGGGCCGTCCCTGCTGCGCCGGTACTACTTCGACATCGCATTGTCCAGCCCGCCGCGCTGCCCAGCTGCTCGCCTTCACCACGCCCGACCACATCACCTTCGGCAGTGTGGCTGGCCGCACGCCCCCGCCGTCACCGTCGCCTCGACGACCCACCTGTACGAGGGCGACGACCTCGACACCGACACCCGACGCCAGATCGACCGGTTGACCGCGGCCGCATTGTTCCCCCGGCTCGCGTTCACCGGCGAGGGTTGAGTCAGCGCACGAACACAGCGACGCGTTGCACGTGGTTGTTGGCCATCGCTTGGCGGTTCCACTGCTGCTCGACCGGTTGCACGAGGCCGGAGGCGTCGGTCGCCCGAGCGCACAGCACGCCGTGCCCCGCTCGCTCGGCGTGCCAGGTCCATCGCCACGAGCACCAGGCGTGGCGTTCGGGCGATGGCTGAATGGTGGCGTCGTCCCATGAGCTGCCGTCGTCGTCGCTCACCTCGACGCGGGTGATCGGTCCGAACCCCGACCACGCCCGCCCCACCACCTGGTGCACGCCACGCTCGACGATGCGCGTCCGGGTCTGGAAATCGGGGAAGCCCGGCGGGATCAGCAAGGCTCGCGGCAGGATGCGCGTCACGGGCTCGCCCGAGTCGCCTGCCGCTCGGGTGATGCGGTAGGCGACAGCGTTCTGGAACCCGGCGAAGCGTTCGGGCAGGACGGTGATCCGCACGAGCCACTTGACGTGGGCCATGCCGTACCAGCCGGGCACGATCAGCCGCACCGGCGCGCCGTGCTGGGGTGGCAGCGGCTGGTCGTTCATCGTGTGGACGACCAGCACGTCGAGGCTCCGGGCCTCGGCCACGGACAGGGCCCGTTGGTAGTCCTGTTCGACGCCGCGTTCGACGCCGTGGTCGGCGCCGGTGAACACGACGTCGACGGCGCTGTCGAGCACCCCCGCCTCCTCCAGGATCGCGACGAGCGGAGTCCCGGTCCAACGGGCCGTGCCGACCGCCTCGTCGAGCCACGGCTGGCTGACCGGCCGTGGGCTCAGCCTCGCCCGCCCATTCCCCGCGCACTCCAGCGTCACGGTCCGCGTGACCTGCGGCATCGCACGTAGCCTCTGGAGGTCGAGCTCCAACGGCCGGGCGACGGCACCATCGACCCGGAGGCGGAACGAAGTCGGGTCGAGCGATGGGATGTCGTAGTGGACGAGGAGGTAGTGCAGGCCGGGCGGTGTCACGTCGTGGCGCAGCATCTCCAGCGGCAGCCCGTGGTTGCGGGTGGCCAACCGGAGCTCGTCGAGGGACACGCCCTCGGCGGCATCGGCGATGCGTGCCGGCGGACTCACCGATGGGTCGAGAATGCCCGACATCGTCGTGCTGTCGCGGCGCGGACGTCAACCCCTGCCGTGTCGGCGTCGACGTCGAGGCACAGTTGGACGGTGAGCTCGAGTGGCTCGATCATCATTCGGCGGCGCACCGACCGTGATCTCGACGCTCTGGAACGGATCACGGCGTGCGTCCGTGCGGTCGACGACTACCCCACCTACCTCCACGACGACGACGACTACCGCCGGTTCCTGACCCGTCAAGCGTCGCTCGCCGCCTGGGTGGCCGAGCTCGACCACCGCGTCTGCGGGCACGTCGCCCTCAATCCGGAGTCATCGCCCGCCGTCATGCGGGTGCTGCGCGACGCAGGCATCGTGGGCGCCGTCGGTGCCGTTGCCCGCCTGCTCGTCGATCCCGCCGCTCGCCGGCGCGGCGTCGCGCGGCAGCTGCTCCAGACGGCGCGCGATGAAGCAGTCGCGCAGCACCGCGCGGCGGTCCTCGATGTCCTCGAGTCCTCGCACGCAGCCATCGCCCTGTATCGCCGCGCGGCGTGGGTGGAAGTTGGCCGTACCGCGGTGCTGCTCCCCGACGGGCGTGAGGTAGGTGAGCTCGTGTTCGCCGCCGACCACCCGTGACCCGCCGAGTGGCGTCCGTCCATGCGCTCAACTGGCGGGGACGAGCCGCACGGGGCAGGTGCCGGGTTCGGTGTCGAGCGCGGCGAGCATGTCCTTGGACAGCCGCGGATCCCGGAGTGCCTGCCGAGCGGCGTCGTGGCCGACGACGAGCCACGCCTGGTGGCCGTCGCCGAGCCTCACGTTGTGCACCGGGCGCCGCTCGCGCATCGAGGCGAAGCGGGGATACGGGTCGTCCTGGTCGGCGATGTCCCAGGCGCCCCAGGTCGGCAGCGCGTCAGCCATCGTCGTGGTCCCGAACGAAGCCTGAGCACAGCATCGACATGGCGAGGATTCGGCCGGACGGTCCCGGGTCGGCGCAAACCTGCTGCTCGACGACGAAGTACGCGTTCCCGAAGTGACCGCCGCGCATCCGCGCCGGCCACGCGAGCTGCAGCCGTGGGCCGACGAGATCGACCGACGTCGCCACCAGCAAGCATTCGTCGACACGACCGAACCAGCCCACGAACATCGTGGCCAGCCGATCGAAGTCGCGTGCTGCGAGATGCCCGAGGAAGGCTTCGGCCAACAGCACCCGACCCACGCTCGGGCTGGGGGCGATGGGTGGGTGGTTGAGGACATGTCGACCTTTGTAGGACGACATCCAGCGCCGCACATCGGTAGCGACTACCGATTCACGCGGGGGCCGCCCACCGGTCTCCGGCGGCAGTTCGGCGGAGGCAGGGCGCGCGCGTCGGAACGGGAAAGGGGGTGAGGGGTGCTCGTCAGGCGACCGTCATCGCCGCGGTCTGGGGGCCGAACTCGTTGGCGACGATCGACACCGTGTTGCACGGGAAGCCGCCGCGGCGGGCGTGCTCGCGCACGGCCTCCTCGTCGTCTGCCTCGTGGACGCAGTAGACCTTGTCACCGGCGACGTAGCTCTGGATCCAGCGGTACGGGACCCCGAGGGTGTCGACCACCTGGTTGGACGTCTTGGCGATCTCCACCAGCTGCTCCTGGGTGAGCTCGCTGGCCCCGGGGATCTCGCGCTCGATCATGAATCGGATCATCGTTGTGTGCTCCTTGGACGTGACCGGCGCACCGTGCGCCGACCTGGGTGCATCTTCCGCTCACCCGGTCATCGCGGCATCGGGAGGAGCTCCCCAATTGCGCCGGCCGTCGCGTCGACCGCACCACATGGGGAGATGTCTCAGCGCACCGATCGTCAGTACGATCGCGGGGTGGCGTTGCTCGAGCGGGCTGGGGAGTTCTCGATGCTCGAGGAATGCTGGGCGCAGGCGCAACGCGGCCGGGGTGGCATGGTGGTCGTGAGCGGAGAACCCGGTGCCGGGAAGACCTCGTTGCTTCGCACGTTCGTCGAATCGTGCGGCGACGAGATCCTCCTGTGGGGGGCGTGCGACCCGCTGGAGACACCGCGTCCGCTCGGACCGCTTCACGATGTCGCCGGACAGCTCGACGCGGCGTCACGAGACGCCCTCGCCGCCGCTGAGCAGCCGCACGAGATATTCACCGCGGTGTTCGCCCACTTCGGATCGGCGCCGGCCCTCTTCGTCGTCGACGACCTGCACTGGGCCGACCAGGGAACGGTGGATCTGCTGCGCTTCCTGCTCCGACGCATCGCTTCGACGCGCAGCATGGTGGTGGTGGCGCTGCGCGACGAGGAGGTGACGACGGACCACCCGGTGCGGGCCCTGCTCGGCGACGTCGCCCGTTCGAGCGACGCCCGATCGATCAGCCTGCGCCCCCTCAGCCTCGCCGCGATCACCGACCTCGTCGGCGGCCACCCGTTCGAGGCGGCCAGGATCCAACGGCTGACCGGGGGCAATCCGTTCTTCGTCACCGAGATGCTCGACCACGAGGGCGACGACATGCCAGCGTCGATCCGCGACGCCATCCTCGCCAGGACCACGACGCTCGGCGCCGAGGCGTGGGATGTCGCCCACCTCCTGGCCTGTGCCCCCGAGTCGATCCCCGACGACCTGCTGGCTGCGCTGTCGATCGGGTTGCCGGCGCTGCGCGACCTGGATCAGGCCGGCCTCGTCGTCCGCACAGCTCGCGGCGTCGCGTTCCGCCACGACCTGTGCCGGCTGGCGATCATGTCGACGATCCCGCCGGGCGGACAGGTGGGCTTGCATCGACGGATGCTCGTGGCGCTCGAGGCCAGCGAACATGCCGACGCATCCGTCCTCGCCCACCATGCGATCGGCGCCGGCGATCCCGCTCGTGTCACGCGCTACGCGACCGAGGCGGCGCGTGTGGCGACTCGCTCCGGAGCGCGTCGGCAGGCCGCCACGTTGCTGGAGATCGCCCTCGACCGGGGGGCGCCGGTGTCCGCCGAGCGACAGGCCGACCTGCTGGAGTGGCTGGCCGAGGAGTACTACCTGATCGACCGCCTCGACGACGCGATCGCGGCGCAGGAGCGGGCGATGGCGCGGCGCCAACGCACCGGCGATGTCGACAAGGTCAGTGCGAGCCACCACGCGCTGTCCGTCTACCACTGGTACAACGCCGAGCGCGGCGTCGCCGAGCGGCATGCGAACGAAGCCATCGCGGTGTTCGACGGCCATGCCCTCGCAGGCCTCACGGACAGCGTGTCGCTCGGACACGGCTATGCGATGCAGGCCTACCTGGCCCTCCACACGAGCGACGTCGACGAGGCCAGGCACCTGGTCTCCGCCGCCGCTGAGATCGGCGAGCGCAGCAACGACAGGATGCTCTCCGTGCGCGCCGGCCTGCTCGACGGGATTTGTCGCGTCTTCTCCGGCGAGGCCGCCGCCCGCGACACCGTCTTGTCGATCCTCGGGTCAGCCGGCGCCAACTTCGACGAGGTCTACTCCAGCGGCTGGAGCAACCTGACCTACCTCGAGGTGGAGCAGCGCCGGCTGCGCGAGGCGTCTGCGATGTTCGACATCAGCCTGCCGCTGACGATCGAACGGGAGATGCCGATCTGCCGAGTGTGGCAACTGGGCTCACGGGGACGCATGCAGATGCTGCAAGGGCATTGGGATCAAGCCTGCCGTGACGCCGATGACGTGCTGGCCGGGCCCAGCGCTCCCCTCGCCCGCACCTGGCCCCACCTCGTTCGCGGGCTCATCACTCTCCGCCGCAGCGGCGAGCCGAACGACGACATCGACGCCGCCTGGAGCCT
Source organism: uncultured Acidimicrobiia bacterium (assembly GCA_963841465.1). GTDB lineage: Bacteria > Actinomycetota > Acidimicrobiia > Acidimicrobiales > Ilumatobacteraceae > JALZMG01. The sequence continues at coordinate 163,965 of CAWJCQ010000006.1, forward strand.
GGCCAATCGTTTCGGCGAGCTGATCCGAGTGATGCCCGCTGCCGCGGCAGTCGTCGAGCAGGCGTGGCTGACCGGCCGTGACGATCCTCGACTCGACGCCTGCCGCCGCCTTCTTGACGCACCGGCGAAGGCAGGGCTGACGTGGGCTCGCGGCGAGCTGGCCGTGTGGATGCGCCGGCTCGATCCGCACGGGGACCTCGCGGGCGTCCTCGACCACGTCGCCGAGCCTTACCGGCTCGAGCTCAGCGGCCAGTTCAGCGCGGCTGCGGCACGCTGGCAGGAGCTGTCGGGACCCTACGAGCAGGCCCTTTGCTTGGCGGCCACCGACGAGGTCGAGGGCGCCCGCACCGCCGTCGACCTGCTCGACGGCCTGGGTGCTGACGCCGTCACAGCCAAGTTGCGCCTCGACTGGCGTGCTCGCGGAATGGCGGTGGTGCCCGCCCGCCGCCGGCCGTCGACGCGAGCCAACCCGGTCGGGATGACGAACCGGGAGGTCGACGTGCTCCGGCTCTTGGATGGCGGGCTGACCAACGCCGAGGTCGCCCAACGCCTGTACATCTCGACGAAGACCGTCGACCACCACGTCTCGTCGATTCTCGCCAAGCTGCATGTGGGGAACCGGCGCGACGCGGCTCGGGCCGCCCGGCAGCTGCGCCTTCTCGACTGAGCGCGACCCCAGATCGCCGACGGTCAGTCGCCGCCGGGTTCGGGCCACGACGCGACGCGCCACCGGAGGCGCGCCGTTCGGCCGGGTGTCAGCGGGCCGAAACTGCGAACGGGTTCCTCATGGCACCCTCTCTCCCTCCGTCCGACGCCGACTGGCGGCCGGCGCTGACGCCACCCACCGGTGAGCCTCCCGACGCCGGTCGCCGGTTCGTCAGGCGAGGCGGAGCCGGCTCAGGGACTGATCCTCGGCCATCGCCGCGACCTGCTGTTCGACGCTGGCGACGAGGTGCGGGGCAGTGAAGATCCAGAACCGGTCGTTGCGGATGGCGTCGAGAACGAGGCGGCCGACGTCGTCGGGTTCGGCCCCACCGCCGATCGCGCCGACGGCGTCGGCGGTGTCCTCGGCGGCACCCGTGGACCGCCGTCGGCTCTCCTCGGAGTTGGCGAGGATGGCGGTGTTCACCGCGCCTGGGCACAGGACCGACGTGCGCACGGGGGAGTGGGCGGCCCGCAGCTCGCGCTCGAGTGTTGCCATCAGTGCGACGACCCCGTGCTTGGCGACGTTGTAGGCGCCGAGCCGGGGCACCGCCAGGAGGCCGGCCATCGACGAGGTCGAGTTGATGTGGCCCTCGTCCTGTTCCTCGATGATCGGCAGGAACGTCTTGACCCCGTGGATCGGACCCCACAGGTCGATGTCGAGCGTCCACCGCCAGTCGTCGATCGTCGTGTCGGCGATGCGGGTGAAGCGGCCGACGCCGGCGTTGTTGCACAGCACGTTCACCGCGCCGAACTCGGCCACCGCCGCCGCGGCCAGCGCCTCCACCTCGTCGAGTCGCGTGACGTCGGTGCGCACCGCGATGACGCGGCCACCGCGGTCGCGCAACTCAGCCGCCGCCTGATCCAGCGGCTCCTTGCGCACGTCGGCAAGCACCACCTTCATGCCCGCGCCAGCGAACGCACGGGCGATCCCCAGCCCGATCCCCGACGCCGAGCCCGTCACCACCGCCACCCGATCTTCAAGTCGCTGCATCGGCGCCTCCTTCGGCGCCGTTCATAGCACGGCGCCTACCACCCGTTGCGGTGGACCATCTCGTCGAGCGGACGTCGGGGCAGCGAGTCGGAGGAGCCCTGTGGCCGCTCGTCGACGCCGGGATGACCGACACCGACGACGCCGATGATGTTGCGGTCGGCGGGGATGTGGAACTCCTCACGGAGTGTGGCCTCGCCAGAGGGAATCCCGAAGTACCAGGCGCCGAGGCCGGCGTCGTCCGCCGCGAGGAGCAGCAGCATGCCGGCCATCGCCGTGTCGGTCTCCCAGAACTTCACCGGCCAGGCGTTGGCACGGTCGAGACCCAACGCGATCTTGTCGGGCCGGGGTTAGCGCCATTAGCGCTCGACGTAGCGGCCCGGATCGGCGAGCAGGATGACGAGCACCGGCGGCGCGGCATCGAGCTCGCCCGCCTCGCGCGGGAACCCGGGGTCCTCGGTGAGCTCCCAGGAGCGTTGCCGCGCCCAGGGTTCGTCGAGCACGAGGAAGTCAGTGCGCTGCGAGAACCCTGCCGACGGACCGCGTCTCGCGATATCGACCAGCCGATCGATCACGTCACCATCGACGGTTCGGTGCTCGAAGACGTGCACCGTGCGCCGCTCGCGGACCACATCGCCGAACTCCACGCGCGGAACGTAATGGTCCCGTTCCGATGTCCGTTGCGTTGGGCGGTCCTCGGCCCGTTCAGCGTTTGGTGCGCGCCGGGCGCCGCGTCGTCGTGCTTCCGCTGGAAGTCGCCGCTCGAGCGGCTCGCTTCGGCCGGTGGCCGTCGTCGGCGGGCTTGGCGTGCTGTGCGTCGATGAGGTCCGCGGCGGCCTCGCCATCGGGCTCGTCCAGGTTGCACGGTCCGACCACGCCGGCGGCGGCGAGCGCGGCCACCTCGCCGGACGTCAGCCCGGCGGCCTCCAGCACCCCCTCGGTGTGCTGGCCGATGTCGGGCGCCGGGCCGCGGGGCCCGATGTCGGCACCGTCGATGTGAACGGGCACAGCCACCGTACGGAACCGCCCCGCCGGGTGGTCGATGGTGGGGAACAGGCCGGCGGCCTCCGCCTGCGGATCGGCCACCAGTTCGGTCAGCGTCGACGCGGGACCCCAGATCAGTCCGGCCTCGTCGAAGATGCTGCCCCATTCGTCGCGCGGGCGGGTGGCGAACTCGGCGTCCATCAGGTCGACGAGCTCCGGCATGTTGTCGAAGCGGTTCTTCATCGTGTCGAAGCGGGGATCGGTGCTCCATTCGGGATGCCCGAACGCGTCGCAGAACCGTGGCCACCAGTGCAATTCCGGCATCGTCAGCACGATCCAGCGACCGTCGCCGCACATGAAGCGGTTGGCGAGCGGGGAGATGAGGTGGTGGCGGTCCCGCTTGGTGGGCTCGCGGCCGTCGATCAGGACAGCCGACAAGTCGGTGGCCATCGTCCACACGGCGGTGCCAAGCAGGCTGGCGTCCACCGCCTGGCCCTCGCCGGTGCGTTCGGCCAGGCGCAGGGCGGCGAGGATGCCCAAGGCGAGGGCCAGCCCGGCGGTGTGGTCACCCTGGGCGGGACGGGGCATCGGCGTGACCGCTCCGGGGTCGGTCATCGCGTCGAGCACAGCTCCCCGTCCGAAGAACGCAGTGACGTCGTAGCCGGGGCGCGACACCTCCGGCCCAGTCATGCCGTAACCGGTGAACGTGGCGTGCACCAGCCGAGGGTTGACGGCCCGCAGCGTCGGCCAGTCCAGGCCGTAGCGCTGTTGGCGATGGGGCAGCAGGTTGCACAGGAACACCTCGACGCCGGCCGCCAGCCGGCGCACGAGCTCGGCGCCCTCCGGCTGATCGAGCGCGATGGCCACCGACCGCTTGCCCCGGTTGTCGATCTGGAACCCGTAGTCCAGGTTCGGCATCCCGTCGGACGTCTTCGGTGGCCGGGTCATGCCGCGCCAGGTGTCGCCGCGCAGCGGTTCGACCTTCACAACGTCCGCGCCGAGGTCGGCGAGCACGGCGCCGGCGCTGGGCGCGGCCACGAAGTTCGTCACTTCGAGCACACGAACGTCGGACAATGGCGAGCTCATTCCACCCCCCGGCATCGTGGAGAGAGAGTGCCGCCGGATCGTAGACGTCGCATCCCGGTGGTGTCGACGGTCGCCTCGACGCCGTCGAGGCGATGCGAACCCCGTCGCCGCTCAGCGCGATGGGCCGCCGAGGCGGGCGCGCACGAGGCCGGGGATGGCGGCAGGTCCGGTGATCGGTTCGAACGCTTCGGCGGCGTGGGTGAGCCGCTCGTTGTCGTCGTCGCTGAGGTCCAGGTCGGCGGCCGCTGCGTTGGCTTCGAGCTGCGCCACGCTGCTCGCACCGGGAATGGCCACGACGTTCGGTTTGCGCACCAGCCACGCCAACGCCACCTGCGATGGCGTGGCGCCGTGAGCGTTGGCGATCTCCCGCAACGCGTCCAGCAGCGCTCGACCTCGCTCGAGGTTCTCTGGGAGGAACAGCGCGTTGTTCGAGCGGACGCCGCCGGGCATCGTGGTCCCGTCCCAGCGGGCCGACAAGAACCCCTGCCCCAGCGGGCTGTAGGCGATGACGACGCGATCGTTGGCCTGCGCCCACGGCAACAGCTTGGCCTCGGCCCGCCGGGCCACCAGGCTGTACTCCACCTGATTGGACAGCACCGGGGATCCCAGCGCCCGATCCGCCTGCTCCCAGCGCCCCAACCCGAAGTTGCTCACCCCGACGTACCGGATCAGGCCACTCTCCTGGAGGCGGCGCATCCCGGCCATCGTCGACTCCAGCGGCACGATCGGGTTCGGCCAGTGCAGCTGGTACAAGTCGATCACCGCGACGCCCAACCGGCGGGCGCTGGCCCTGGCGCGCTGCTCGACGAGCGGGCCTATCGGAAAGACCGGGAACACCTTGGTGGCGATGAACGCTTCGTCTCGCCGTTCCCCCAGCGCTCGGCCGAGGATCCGTTCGGACTGTCCGAACCCGTAGATCTCCGCGGTGTCCACGAGGTTGATGCCCAGGTCAAGGGCACGGTGGGTGATGTCGATCGCGGTCGTGGCGGCGTAGTCGCGGCCGTAGCCCCACTCTCGTGAACCGAACTGCCAGGTCCCCAGCCCGATCGCCGACAGCCTGACCCCACCCACGTCTACGTAGCGCACGATCCGGACCGTAGCGCCCGCGGGGCCGCGGTTCGGCAGCGACCGCGCGTCAGATCGGCACCAGTTCGAGGCGGTGGTCGACTCGGCGGATGTCGTCGGGATCCGACGTGACGACACGCAGTGCACGTTGTCGGGCGGCGAGTGCGACGGATGCGTCGCCGATGTCGGCGGTGCCGCTGACCCCGCAGAGCTGACCGACCGCTCGTGCGGTGCGGTCGTCGAGGGCGACGAACTCACACAGTCGTGAGCCGAGCAGGCGAGCCAATCGCACCTGCTGCCTCCCGTCGCGCCAGGCCTGGGCGACGACGGCGGCGGGCACGACGAGAGCGTCTCGATGGTCGAGGGCGCGGGCGACGATGGCCACGACGCGACGGTCGTTGCGCTCGAAGCCGACGAGAGCCCCGGTGTCGAGCACGGCACCGCTCATCGACCCAGGGCGCGGTCGGCCGCCTCACGTTCACCGGCCGTCAGTGGTCCGCCGGTCGCCTTGAGCATCTCGTCGAGCAGCGAGGCGAGATCGTCGAGCTTCGCCTGCTCCTCCAACGCGGCGGCGACGTAGGCGCTGACGCTGCGGGCGCGCCCGTTCGCCACTGCCCGGTGCGCTTGTTCAACGAGCTCGGCCGGAAGACTGACAGCGATCTTTGCTCTTGTCATACCGATGATCATACCGGCGGCAGACGTCGAAAGCCCTTGACAGTCGCCGCTGACGGTGACGGGGCGGCGGCATCTCCGCCGAGTTCGACGCATTGGTCCGGCGCCGACGCTCGAAGTGGACCACAGGTGGTTCGCAGCTTCGACACGGGGCACTGGCAGATCTCCGCCGATGCGCAGCAATCGGCCGAGAACCGGTCCTCGATGCTGGCCGTATCGGGGAAGCGGCTGCGGTTTGGGCGAGCGAGCGGCCGAAGGAGGGTGGCATGGCAAGGCGAGTGACCGGGTCGATCCACGGCATCATCGAGCCGTCCGTGTTCGGCGCCGCCCACGTGGCGGTGGGTGCGGTGCAGAACTTCCTGCAGCGCTTCGGCTATCTCCGCGATGGCGCATTCGAGGCCGGCACGACGGACGACGCGACCGCGACGGCACTGGCCCGATATCAGGAACGCAACGGGCTGGCGGTGACCGGCGTTCTCGACGACCCGACACGCCGTCAGATCAGCAGACCTCGGTGTGCTGTGCCTGACCCGGTCGGGCGAGCCGGGTTCGTCGCCCGCTGCGCCTGGCGCCATCCGTGCATCACGTTCGCGTTTGACACCGGCACCGACGACGTGCCCGGCGCCGGTGAGTTCCAGGCGGTCCGCGACGCGCTCGCGACGTGGGCCGCCGTAACACCGTTGACCTTCACCGAGGTCGGCCTGACCCAGCATCCCGACGTCGTGCTCGGCTGGCGTCCGGCCGACGACCCCGACTTCAACCTGTCCGGCACGATCGCCCACGCCGACTTCCCACCAGGGTGCGGGGTGCTCAGTGACATCCTCCCCAAACCGGTGCACTTCAACGATCCCGAGATCAACTGGGCAATCGGCAAGGTCATCTTCAGCTTCGACATCCAGTCGGTCGCGCTCCACGAGCTCGGCCACGTGCTCGGGCTCGACCATTCCGACGTCGACGACGCCGTGATGGCGCCAACTCTCTCGTTCAATGCCACCAGGCGGACGCTCACCTCTGACGACCTCGCCGGGATCAGGCAGCTGTACCCGGCCTCGATCCCGTCACCCGCTGTCGTGACGATCCGTCAGGCGAGCACCGGGAGGATGCTTGACGCCCACGAGATCGAGTCAGAGGACTTCCGGCTGGTCACCCGGTCCGATCAGGACAACGACACCCAGCGATGGATCCTGACCCAACTCGGCACGGTCAACATGATCCGCCAGAAGTCCAGCGGTCGATTCCTGGACGCCTATCAGTCCGGCTTCGAGGGCGACCTTGACCTCCGGCTCGTCACACGAGACGCCGCGCTCGACGAGTCGCAACACTGGATCGTCGTGCCCACCGGTGACGGTACCGCGTCTATCCGCCAGCTCTCCACCAACCGGTTCGTCGACGCTCACGAGATCGCCGACAAGGACTTCGCTGCCGTCACCCGTCCTGCACAGGCCAACGACACGCAACGATGGATGCTCGGCGCCGTCGGGCCGAACACGTTCACTATCCGCCAGCGCAGCAGTGGCCGGTTCCTTGACGCCCACGAGATCGCCGAGAAGGACTTCGGGGTGGTGACCCGACCGGCTCAAGCCGATCAGACCCAACACTGGATCTTCGCTCCGGTGGGTGCCGTCTTCGCGATACGCCAACGCAGCAGTGGCCGGTTCGTTGACGCCCACGAGATCGGCAGCCGGGATTTCGCTGTCGTCACTCGCACTGCACAGGGTGACGACACCCAGCGGTGGGTCGTCGTCCCGTCTACCGACGGCAGGTGCACCATCCGCCAACTGAGCAGCGGCCGATTCCTCGACGCCTACCAGGACGCCGATCACGACTTCGGCGTCGTCACCGGACCCCGCCGCGACACACCTGCCGAGCGCTGGCTCCTCCAGCAGGTCTAACCCCAAGCGAACAAGCGTTCACAGAGCCACTCCAGGCCGAGGCGCCGCCACGACCCTCTGTATTCGACGGTCGGTGAGCACGCGCTGTCGTGGGGAAACCATTTCCCGTCTGTGCGAGTCGGATGATCCGATGTGAAGATGAGCACGAACGTTCCGCCGCCGAGGGTCGTTGCGACGTCCCGGCTGATCGTCGCTGATGCTGCCGCGATCTTCGAGTTGATCGCCGACCCGGCTCGACAACCGTTGTGGGACGGCAACGACAACTTGGCCGAAGCGCCACCCGGGCAGCGCGTCCGCGGCGTTGGCGAGGTCTTCAGCGTGACCCTCACGCGGGGCACGGTCCGGCACAACCACGTCGTCGAGTTCGAGGAGGGACGGCGCATCGCGTGGCGTCCGTCCGAACCGGGCGGAGAACCACCCGGACACCTGTGGCGATGGACGCTCGAACCCGTTGACGATAAGACGACGCTCGTTACCCACACCTACGACTGGACACAGCTCACCGATCCATCCCGCCTCGAGCGGGCGCGTACCACCACCGCGGACAAGCTCGATGCATCCATCGAGCGTCTCGCGGCGCTCGTCGAACAGGGCGGCGAGTAGTTGCATTCCACACCATCCACGTACCAGGCAAGCGACCCAGGGCGCCGCAACGACGACGGCTCTGGCCGGCGTCTTCGAATGGACGGATATCAGTACGTTCTGCGACACCTCGATCGCCGCTCGCGCGGTCGACGATGTCGGTTCACTGACCTGACATGGCCGTGCAGCTCAGGTGGCGGAGGGTGGCAGCAGCAGGGTGACGGCCCAGCCGGCGTCGGTGTGTTCTACCGCGACGAGGCTGCCTTGCCGGAAGCCGACGAGTTGACGGTCGGAATTGCCCGTCAACAGAAGGGTTGCCAGCATGCCGAGATGCGGAAGATGCCCGACAAGCATCACGTCACCGGTCTCGGCGGCGAGCCGACGAGCCCACGTCGTCGGGTCATCGTTGGGGGCCAGAGCGTCGCCCTCCTCGGGGTCGACGCCAATCGACCGACCCCAGATCTCAGCCGTCTCGCGTGCCCGTGCCTTCCCGGAGTGGATGACTCGGCTGGGTCGAACACCAAACCGATCGATCGCCCAATGCGCAACCCAGGTGACGTCGTCGGCGCCGCGGTCGGTGAGCGGCCGTTGCGGATCTTCGCCCTCCGGTTTCGCCTGCCCGTGCTGGACCAGGTACACCTTCACCGCGGTCACGGTAGGCGCTCTACGGTCGTCCGGTGCGCGGACACGTCCTTGCATCGTCGGTGGGTTTCGATAATGGGTTGATGGGCGGCGGGGAGCGTTGTCCGCTCACGTGATCGACTGCGGTTGCAGCCGATAGCGTCGCTGATCGAGAACGAAAGGCAGGCGAATGGCAAAGGCAACGAGAGAAGTGCTGGTCGACGACCTCGATGGATCGGAGGGCGCGCAGACCGTCCGGATCGGCTGGAATGGGGACTGGCGCGAAGTCGACCTGTCCAAGCGGAACCTGGCCTCGCTGTCGAGAGCACTCGACCGGTACTGGAACGTCGGTCGTGCGGTCCCCGACGGAGGCCGATCGGACCGCCGTCGACGGGCCACGACAACCTCGTCTCGTTCGGCCGCGGCCAAGCGGGACCCGAAGGTGATCCGTGCGTGGGCGAGAGAGAACGGGATCGCCGTACCAGGGCGCGGTCGCATCCCCGGCGAGGTAGAGCGCCAGTACAACGAAGCCAGCCGGGTCTCCTAGCAACCCCTCGGGTAGGAGGCGCTCGTCGAGGGCAGATGAGCTGCGGTCCCACCGGGCGCACCCCGGGTGCGAGATCATGGGCTGCGACGCTGAGACCGCCGCGGTGTAGTTGGTGGCACACACCCGCCGTCACGTGGAGCACGCCGGGCACACACAGTTGATGCGGCACGACACGGCAAGAAATTGGAACGACCTCAGCGCCCGAACCCGCGGACTGGTTGTCGTAGCGGCGGTGGTCGAGACGATCCTCAAGGTCATCATGCTCGCCGATGTCAAGCGCCGCCCGGCGAGACAGATCAGAGGTTCGAAGTGGGCGTGGACGGCGATTGCCCTCGTCAACTCGGCGGGAATCGGTTCGCTCTCATATTTCGCGTTTGGCCGGAGACGCCGCGAGCCCGCGTCAACAAGGGCGCCTGACAGACCCGCGGACGCTCGTCGCACCTCATGATCTTGCCTCGAGTGATGCCGTGCCTCACGCCACAAGCCTCGGCTCGGCGCAGGTGACGGTGCCGTCGTCAACGTGACGCGGGCATGCCGTTCGGGTGCGACCTGCTTGCTGCGGGCCGTCGTTCGGTGCGAGCGCGGAAGGTCAACTTCCACGAACCTTGACGGCATCCGTCGGAAAGCGCCTCTGCTACAGCGTGACACTGGATGTCATCGCATCGCTGACGGCGCGTAGCAGCCGACCGGCGTGCGACCGCTGGGCGGACACCGTCAGATCAATCCGACGAGGTGGTCATCGGGGTCAGAAAGGCGTGCTGCTGCGCAGCTCCAGCCTTCCATGCTCTGCCCAGACTCCACCGCGACACGCTCTTGTCTCACGCGATGCAAGATCGTCTCGAGTTGCCGCAGATCACACGGGGAGTGGACGGTGGACGGCGCCATGCCGTGCAGCGCGACGCGTTCGAACAGGTCGGATCGGTGTGCCAGACCACACGTCCGCCCGCGGTGTTGATGAGTGTGGATCGCCGCCGGACTTGACGCCGGAGCCACCGTGACCGCGCCGCCGCGGCGCGGCAGATCCAAGCTGCCCACGACGCGCTGCTCGGCACCTCGCCACCTCGATTGCCGCCACCGCCCGAGTCGAGATCCCGAGGCCCGCGGCCGTACCCGGTGGGACTCCGCGTCGCCAGCTTCTCAATTGCGGTTGCCCATGGTTTGCCGCAGGTCCACCATCGCGTCCTGCGCCCACTCATTTGTCGTCGGCGATCAATCGCCCGCATCCTCGGGCTTCGCCGCGCCCTCAACCATCGACCGGGTCATCCGGCCACTACGTCGACAACGCAACCCTCGCCACGGCCGCCCGACACCTGACGAGAAGTTTGGCTTCGTCGCGGCTCCAAGACGGTCTAACCCAGGGCGTTGGGCATCACGCCGTCATAGAGCCAGTCGTGCTTGCCGGCCATCACGTCGCGAGCGACGCCTTCGAGTGCCCGACCCTTGTCGCTCCGCATGCCGGCGAGGTGGGCCTCCACCCGCCCACGAGCCAGCCGGCAGAACGCGTCCGCGAGCTGCTGGGGGCCGGCATCGGTCGAGCCCGCACTGCGCTGAGCGGCGAGGGACAACGTGGCGGTCATCGCGAACAGATCGACGCCGGCGTCGACGAAGTGGGCGAGCACGACCTGCTCGTGTTCGAGGCGCTGGCGGTGGCGCACCATCGTGTGCATGAGCGTCCGGGCCAGGTGCCGGGTCGCCCTGTCGATCCAGGCGAGGTGGCGTTGGTTGTCGGGCGAGAGGTCGTCCGCTGGGAGCTTCCTGGCGATCGGACGCCACATCGCCGGATACCAGCGGGCGTAAAACGCCCCGGCGTCCTTGATGAGCTGGTTGCGATCGCCTTTGTCCTTGGCCGTACCGGCAACCAGTGGCATCAGGCGGCGGAAGTGCGTGTCGACAGCCTCACGGGCGATGAGCAGGTGCATCACCTGGCTCGAGCCCTCGAAGATCCGCCCGACGCGGCTGTCACGGAACAGCCGCTCGAGCGGGACTGCCGGCTCCCCCCGGGCAGCGAGGGACGCCGCCGTCTCGTATCCCCGGCCGCCCCGGATCTGCATGGCATCGTCGATGAGACCCCACAGCGTCTCGCTCGAGAAGTACTTGACGATCGCGGACTCGAGGCGCAAGTCGGTCTGCCCCTTGTCGGCGAGCCCAGCCGCGAGGTAGGTGACCGCCTCGATGGCGAACGTGTTCGCGGCCATCGCCGCGACCTTCGCCGCAATCTCCTGGTGGTGGCCGATCGGACTGCCCCACTGGACCCGTTCGTTGACCCACCGCTGGATCCAGCGCATCGTGACTTTGGCCGACCCGAGCGCGCCGGCGCCATAGGCAAGTCGACCGAGGTTGAGCGTGGACAGCGCGACGCGCAGCCCGTCGCCCGGGCGGCCGACAATGTTCCCGGCGGGAACCTCCACACGGGCGAAGTGCAGCTGAGCGATGCCCGCGCCGCGCATTCCCATGAACGCGCACTCGTGCTCGACGGTCACCCCCGGCCGGTCCATTTCGACGATGAAGCACGTCGTCTGCGGGATCTCACGGCCGTCGCGCACCTTCGGCGGGGTCTTGGCGACGACAACGATCAGCTCGGCTTGCGTGCCGTTGGTCGTCCACAGTTTCCTGCCGTCGAGGACGTAGCTGGATCCGTCGGGCGTCGGTGTGGCCGTCGTGCCGATGCGCGCCGGGTCGGAGCCGACCTCCGGTTCGGTGAGCGCGAAGGCGGAGATCGCGCCAGCCGCCAAACGGGGCAGGAAGCGCTGCTTCTGCTCGTCGGAGCCGAACAGCCGCAGTGGCTGGGGCAGCCCGATGCTCTGATGCGCCGAGAGCCATGTCGCCGTCGCGTTGTCGTGGCTGCCGATCAGCTCCAACGCCCTGACGTAGTTCGTCGTGGACAAGCCGAGGCCGCCGTACTGCTTGTCGATGTTCATGCCGAACGCGCCGATGCCGGCCAACGCCTTGAAGGCTTGCGCCGGGTACTGGCGAGCGCGATCGATCTCTTCGGCATCGACCTCGTCCGCCAACACTCGCTGCAACGCCTCGAGGAACTGGTCGCCCTCGGCGCGGTCGGCGGGGTCGTGCGCCGGGAATGGGTGGACGAGGTCCCAACGGAACTCGCCGGCGAAGAGCGACGCCGCAACGCTGGGCAGCGCCCACGTCTGCTCGCGAGCAGCCTCCGCCATCGCCTTCGCCTTCTCACGTCCTTGACCGTCGTCTGCAGTCATCTGCCAACCTCCTGACTCCTCAGTTGCTTCGCGTGGACTCTCGTCCTGTGTCCGGCTTCCGCTGGCTTGACATCAGCCTTGACATCAGCCCAAGCGGTCGGCCGCCTCGACCTCGGCAGCAAAGCCGTCCAGGTCAGCGACGTTGGGTTCGTGCTCCCACAACTCGACGCCGGCGAGAGACGAGGCAAACCGTTCCTTTTGGCCGGGTCTCACGACGGCGCGGATGGGCACGTCTGGCCGCGTCACCTCGCGGTACCGCTTGACGATGGTGCGGTGCTGCGGGCGCTCGAGATCGAGGACGAACACGATGCCGTGAGCCTCGTCGACCTTCTGGCAGCCGGTCCCTGCGAGGATCGGGCACAACGTCCCGTGGCACGGGCCGTGGCACACCACGACCTGGTGGCCGACCTTCTCGAGGAACGAGCGATCGAAGTCCTCCTCGCCAGGAGGGATGTCGATGAGGATCATGCCGAGCGGGATCTGCTCCATGGTTCACCGCTAGCACCACGGGCCGGTCCCGTCACAGTGCCGAAGGTCCCGCCTTCGGCGCTGGCAGAAATGCGGCGCACTGATGGGTGGCCTGGCGTTCTGGCGCGGCGTGGCGGTGTACGGGCCCATGTTCGGGCGTGTCGTTGGGTGCGCCAGGACTGGCCGCCCACGGTCGCGTCCTGATCGCGGCTGCCACCTCCTCGGGGGCCACGTCGATCATCGCCTCGTCGTGGAGACGTTCGAAGAAGGTCGCATCCGACCGGTAGAACGGCTCGGCGTTCGATCGGCTGACGACCTTCAACAGCACACGGGCGCGCCCGTCGCCTCCGCTCCCGCCGCCGAGGAGGGCGAAGTTGAACGAGGTGAGGTTCCACGCGTGGTAGGCGCCGAAGACGCGCGCAAGCCCGACACCGAGGGCAGCCGTATCGTCGGCACCGAGCTCCACCAGGTCGGTCACCCCGGCGACGACGCCCCACACCTCGTGGAACCCGGCCGGGGCGAACGGGGTGAGCCACGCCACTCGGCCGGTCTCGCCGACCCAGCGGGGGCCGTCGCGCTCCTGTTCGACGAGCGTCTCGAAGTACGAATCGCGGCCAGGCCACACGCCCGCCCGCTCGACCAGCGTTCGCTGCGTCGTCGTGCCGCAATCATCGTGGGCCGACTGGAGATGGGGATGGATCAGCGAGCTGCCCGACGGCGGCAGGTAGTTGGCGTTGATCGAGCCCCACCGGGCGGCAGGGTCGATGCCCCGCACGGCCCGTGCGTGGCGCACCATCGCGCCGAGCGCGTCACCGATCAGGTCCGCGCCGAGCTCGTCGAGGTCGACGAAGTGGCGCCCAGGGTCGTAGATGCCCACGGCACTATGGGTCGCGTAGGCGAGGATGTTCGGGACGACGACCGCCCGACCCACCCGGATGCGCCCCTCGTCGCCGAGCTCGGCCGGGAACGTCGCCGTCGCCTGCTCCAGCCAGTCCTCGCAGAACGGGCAGAACGCCGGACGGGCCACGAGCTCGGCCAGGTCGGGCCGTGTATCGGGTTGCAGCTTCACGCCGCTGAGGATCCGCGCCGACCGCCCGGTCAACGGATCCCGACGCCACCGCAACTGAGTCGTCCTCCACTCGCCGCCGGCGGCAGGGTCAGGGACCATCGCCTCCAACTCCCGCTCCTCGAAGCTGATCGTCGCCACGATGCCGCAGGCTAGAGCGCGCCGGCACCTGGCCCCTTCCTGTCCGCGCAACGTCGGTGTCGCCAATCCATGTCGCCGCCGCCTGCCCGTGCGCCGGGCAACTGTGGCGGAGGACCGCAGCCCAAGCACCACGCCCACCACGAGTTCGTCGACGGGACAGACCCCGCCGGGTTCGTGCCTGCGGTGGCCGCGGCGGCCAGTTGGGCCGACTTCGGCACCCGGCCCGCGCCAACACCGAGGCGCCGGATACGAACCGGTGTACTGAAATGAGTGCCGGCGAGCATGGAGCCGTGGGAGCCGAGCCGAACCCAGCTCCGTCGACTGTCCGAGACAAAGCACGAACATGATTCGTTTGGTGCGTTTCCGGACCGAGCCCACGACAGCGTTCAGGCGCGCAGGTCGGTGTGTCGCGTGGGTGCGTGCCGGGCGGACCTTCGCCTCTCTCGCTGTGATGGTTCAGCCCGCTCGGGACACCTGCACGGGGGGTGGCGGCAACGGCTGCCCGCCGGGACCTGCGGCGAAGGTCAGTGGCGAGATCGCTTCCTGCTGACCGACGCCGGGCTTCGTCCAGTCGCACACGCCGTCGGGGAACAGGGCGTGCAGCCGCACCAGCTGTGACGCGTCGAGGACGGCCGGCGCGTAGTCGGCCGGGTCGAGTGGCCTCAGCTGACACTTGAGAATGTTCTCCTGCAGCGACCCGCCGGCCACCTGCCGCGGCGACGAGTGCATGGCGAGCCGCGGGTCGGCGTCGCATGCCGCCGTGTCGGTCACGGGGGTCGTGAAGTTCGTGTCGCCCGTCAGGTAGCAGAGGTCGAATGCCCCGGCCGGCTTGGCCGCGATCACGTCGGCTTGTGTGCGCACCGAGTTGAGCGTCGGCTTCGGCGAGGACACGTTGAGTTGCGACAGCCACGAGTCCATCGTCAGGAACGAGTTCAGCGTCACCGCCGCGAACTGCGATGGCGTGGCAGGCAGCAGACCGGTGCCGTAACGCCAGACGACCTGATTGCCGTGGTCCCCTTCGTTGGCAGCGTCGATGCGCGCCCGTTCCGAGAACGTTCGCCAGATGTAATGGATGCCCTGCTCGTCGTAGCCGCGGGAGTCGATGATGGGGACCTTGCCGAGGTTCGTGCCGCTCGACACGATGCCGGCGCGGTAGGCGATGTCGAGTGCGGGCAGATCGGCCCTCGAACGCGCCGCCATACGGTTCGAGTCGGCGTCGAGCCCGCCGACCTTCTCGTTCAGCGCCACGAACTCCGCTGGCGTGATCTCGCCTGACCGCAGCGCGTTGAGGCCGTACTCGATGCCGACGTTGTCATAGGTCTGCCGGGCCCGCACGGTGCCGGCGACGACGCCCGCCGTGGTGCCCCATACGGCAGTCGCCAGATCCGCATCGCCGCAACGCGTGCCGTTCGGGTTGGTGACCGGATCGTAGACCAGCGCCGCGGGGAGCAGGCAGTTGTTGCGCGGCGCACCCACACTCGCCAGCGCTCCGGTGTCCTGGTTGACGACCACGACCGGCACGTAGTTACCCGGCTTGTTGTTGAAACCGAACGAGTTGTTCCACGACTGGCAGCCCCGGTGGTCGAGATGCCCGTTGATCGCGGTCTTCTTGGCGTTGATCTGTGCCTGGGTCAAGCCGCCCATCAGTGCGGTCCACTCCGGCGACACGTACACGTTCACGAGGAGCACGCAGTCGAGGACCTCGAGACCGGTCGTGATCGAGTCGGGGTAGTCGCAGCTCGGCTGGATGCCGTCGAGCAGGCCCGGGAAGATCGACACGACCGTGTTCTGCTGGATCGAGCCACCCGAGCAACCGTTGCCCATCGTGTAGGCGACCTCGCCATAGGTGTCGACGATGTGCTCCTTCATCATCATCACCGTCTCGGCGACCAGCGTGCGGTTGGAGTTGTACAGCGAGTCGGTGAGGCTGTTGTCGACGACCATGAAGCCGCGAGACAGCGCCGCGTCGTCGGCCCAGTTCTGCTCGCTGCGGAACTGCAGCCGCGGTTGACCCGTCGACGCGCCGAAGGTGTAGACGACCTTGCCGCTCCATCCCGACTGCGGAGCGAGCGCCGTCCACGGCTTGTTCGGGTCGAAGAGCACGGCGATGTCGTAGATGCCTCGGTTCATCGTGCCGCGCTCGACGCGGACGATGTACGGAACTGGGCCGCCCATTGGCGATGTCGTCATCGCGAGATCGGCAGGTGTCGAGCCTGGCGTGTAGGGCTTGAAGCAGTTGTTCGCCGGCGGCGGAGCCGGTGGGCTCGGGTCGGGCAGCGCGGTCGAGCAGCCTGGCGTCGTCGTCCGGTAGAACAGCTTGTACTCGGTCGCGATTTTGCACTGCGCGTCGATCGCAAAGGTGCTCAGACCGCTCGCGTTCGACGCCGGCGTGTTGCCCGATGCGGGTACCGGCGTCGGGGTCGCGCAGACCCACGGCATGGTCTGCGAACCGAGCAGGATCGGCCCGCCGCGCACATGGTTCGTGATCGTCAGACTCGCAGACGGCCGGCCGTGGCCCTGGCCGTTGGCGTCGGCGACGAAGATGTTCGCGCCGGTCTCCATGCCCTCGAGCACGCCGCGGAGAGTCCGTGCCGAATCGTCAACGACGAACAACGGTCTGACGTCGACGCCGTTCAGCGTGAGTGTCACCTTGTGCATCGGCACGTTCTTCGGCACCCGCACCTCGACGAGGGCGTCGCCGTCACTGATCAGGTCGGCGCGATTGGACAGCGTGCGGATCTCGAAGTTGAACGGCGGCAATTCCGCGCCGGCGCGTGGGGCCGATGCCGACGGCATCGAGGCGTCGGCGCTGACGTCACCGAATCCGGCGACAAGTACCGCCGTGAACAACACAGCGCCGATCCGAGTCGCAACGGCCACGTTTCGCATGACTGGCGTCCTTCCTGCGTGGCGGTGGAAGTGGATCGCCACCAGACGAGCCACCCCCCGGCATCGGCACCACCGTAGCGTCGGCCCACGCGGAGTTCAGCCGGCGATCGCGACGATGGCGTCTTCGCTCTGGCCGGACCGGTGGAGTCTGGCGAATGCCCTCGTAGGCATCACTGATGACATCCTCCGCCCGCCGCCGCTCCCGGCGCCGTCGTCTCGGCCGGAGCGTACAACGCTGGTGAAGTGCCGGACTGTCGAGGCCGGCTGTCGGGCTGTCCTCGTCCTCCGCGCCGATCAACTCATCGGGCCAACCTCGTGCATCGCGTCGAGCCGGGCGAAGATCATTTCGAAGAGCTGGTCGCGGTCCGGTCGCTGACCGCCGGCGCCGTACATCGCGCCGCTCCTCGGCACCGGCGACGGTGGGTTGCGGGCATAGGCCACGGCCGCTGCGAGGTCGGAGGCGAACGCTTCGGTCACACCCGGTTGCGTGTTGGGGCGGGTGACGCAGAAGTGCAGCGCCGGCGGCTTCTGCAGTCCGTTCAGCCTCCAGCCCCGAGACGCCAACGCGTCGTTGACGTGGTAGATGTCAACGACGTCGGAACGGAAGGCGACGTTGAACAGCGGGTCGCCGATCAGCGCCAGCTCGGGGTTGGCGCGCACGGCGCTCTTGATCTCGGCGGCGGTGCGCAGGATGTCGGCGGCGATTCGACGGTAGCCGTCGCGGCCGAGGTTGAGCATCGCCGCCCATGTCGCCGCGATCAGCCCGCCGGAGCGGCTCCCGCCCATGCTCGGCGAGGCGTACATCCCGCCCGGCCACCAGTCGAAGACCATGTACTGGTGGCGCCGCAGCGACCGCGGCCGGAACAGCAGGACCGAGCTGCCCTTCAGGGCGTAGCCGTACTTGTGGGTGTCCGCCGACATCGACGTCACCCCCGGCACGGCGAGGTCGAACGGCGGCACCGGGTAGCCGAGCTCGTCGGCCCACGGCAGGACGAACCCGCCGAGGCAGCCGTCGACGTGGAGGCCGATGCCGTGCTCGAGGGCGAGCGCTCCGAGCGATGGAAGGGGGTCGACGAGCCCGTGCGGGTAGGTGCCGGCGCTGGCGACGAGGGCGATCGTGTTCGGTCCGATGTGGTCGCGGACGAAGTCGACGTCGCAGACGAACTCGGCGGTGACGGGCGCCGGCACCCACGTGATCCCGAAGTAATGGAACGCCTTGGCCGTGGCGGGGTGGGCAGTGATCGGCATGATCACCTCCGGCCGGTCGATGCCCTTGGTATCACGCGCCCACTCGCGGTAGGCGAGCATCGCGGTGACGAGGCTCTCGGTGCCGCCCGACGTGACGAGCCCGCCCGTGTCGTCGTCGCCGTGCAGCATCGCCGCGGTCATGGCGATGATCTCGGCCTCCATTTTGGTCGCGCTCGGGTACATGTCGCGCTGCAGCACGTTGGCATGGGCGTAGTGCTCGAACGCCTGCGTCAGGAAGTGGTAATGGTCGTGGTCGCCGGAGTAGATCGACCCGCTGACGCGACCGCTGTCGCCCTTGCGATCCTCCTCCGTCGACATCTGCCGAAGGATGTCGAGGATCTCGTCACGTGGCACGCCCTGTTCGGGCAGACGGTCATGAACCGGGAAGCGTCCGGCGTACGGGTGCAGCGGCGAGGACGGCTTGGCGCGGGATGTCATGGTTCGTGCTCCGTGGCGTTGAGGGTCTCGTAGAAGGGTGCGCTGCGGACGTGGAAGTCGGCCAGGGCGTCACGCAGCCGGGCGTAACGGCGATGGTTCGCAGGGTCCGGTTCGTGGGTCTCGGCGACACCGAGCAGCGACGGCACATCGGCAAGGTGGATGGCGCCGGTCTCGGCGAGTGCCAACAGTGCGGCGCCCCTCGCGTTGGTGGCGCCGGGGGCGTCGAGGCGATGGATCACGACCCCGAGGGCGTCGGCGAAGATCTGTCCCCACAGCGCGGACGCCGCGCCGCCGCCGCCAAGCGCGATCTCGTCGTACGTGTGGTCGGCGAGACGCGAGAAGTGCGGGAGCAGCCACGCCGCGTTCAGCGCGACGCCTTCGAGCACCGCCCGGGCCATGTCTTGCCGGGAGCTCGCCAGGTCGAGGTTGACGAAGCCGCCGCGCACCGACCGTGACGGGCCGGGTGCCATCGAGCCGACGAGCCACGGCAGGAACAACACGCCGCGGGCCCCGGCTGGCACACTCGCGGCGGTGGCGAGGACGCGCTCGAAGGCGTCGGCCGGCGGCGTCGCGCCAAGGCCGTCGTCGGCGTACACGAACTGGTTGACGAAGACGTCGAGGGCCTTGCCGCCGATCCCGTTCTCGGCGACGAGGAAGTACTTGTCGAGCAGCGGGCTCGGCGCCGTGAGCAGGCCATGGGCGGGGTCTTCGCGCTTCGAGTCGAGGTGGGTGACCATCACGGTCGTCGTGCCGACGCTGATCCCGCAGGCGTCGGGCCCGATCGCACCGGTACCGACGGCCGTCGTGACCGAGTCGATCGTCGCTCCGGTCACCAGGGCGCGCGGCGAGACGCCGAGGTGATCGGCGGCGGCAGCGGTCACCACGCCGCGCGGCGCGCCGAGCGGCACCAGCTTGGGCAGTTTGCCGGGGTCGATCCCCGAGAGCTCGAGCAGCTCGGCGCTGTAGCCGGTGAGCCCCCAGCGCCGGTTGTCGACCGTGAGTGTCGGGAACATCGTGTTCTGCGTCGCGGTGACGGCACCGGTGAGCCGGGCCGCCAGGTAGTCCATCGGCTCGACGAAGGCGTGAGCCGCGTCGTACACGTCGGGCCACTCGGCGTGGATGAACGCGATGTGCCCGATGTCGTCGTAGCCGCTCGGCGCCATCCCGTGGATCTCCCGCCAGCGACCGGCGGTCTGGTCGTCGGCGATGCACGGGTGGTGGCGCGGGCTTCGCCCGTCCATCCACATCACGACGTTGCCGAGGGGCGTCCCGTCGGCGGCGACGGCGATCGTGGAGGTGTACTGGCCCGTGATGGCGACGAGCTCGACCTCAGCGGCAGCGACGCCGGCGTCGGCGATCGCCCGGCGCGAGCAGCGGCCGAGCGCCGACCACCAGCCCTTTGGGTCCTGCTCCACCCCACCATCCGCGGTCGTGAGCATCGGCAGCACCTCGCCTGCGATGGACCGCACCCGGCCGCCGTCGTCGACGATGGCGACCTTGAGCGCGGTAGTGCCGAGGTCGGCGGCGAGGACATGGGTGCTCACTGGTGCACCATTCCACGATGAAGCGGGTCATCCGACGTTCGCGCCTGGTGCACCAGTGAGCCTCCGGCGCCATAACGCCGATTCGCTCGCAAGAAGACTCGCTCGCTCACTGGTGCACCATTCCACGATGAAGCGCGTCATCGAACGCCCGCGCCCGGTGCACCAGTGAGCCTTCGGCGCCGTAACGCTGATTCGCTCGCAAGAAGACTCGCTCGCTCATCGGTCCTCCGCGACCGCCATCGACTGTGGCTGCCCGGCGACCGGACCCAAGCCGGCGAAGTGGCAGGCCACTTGGTGCATCGACGCGGGGTCGGTACCGCGGGCGATGAGCGCTGGCTCCTCCTCGGCGCAGATGTCGTTGGCCATCCAGCACCGGGTGCGGAACCGGCACCCACTGGGCGGATCGATCGGGCTCGGCAGCTCGCCTTCGAGCACGATCCGCCGGCGCCGCCGTTCGGCCACCGGGTCGGGCACCGGCACCGCCGACAGCAGGGCCTGGGTGTACGGGTGTTGGGGGTGCTCGTAGACGTCGTCCGCTCGGCCGGTCTCGACGATCTTGCCGAGGTACATGACGGCGACACGGTCGGCCACCTGGCGGACGACGGCGAGATCGTGGGCGATGAACACGTAGGCCAGCCCGAGCCGCTGGCGGAGGTCGATGAGGAGGCGAACGATCTCCGCCTGGATGCTGACGTCGAGCGCCGACACGGGCTCGTCGAGGACGAGCAGGGCCGGCGAGACGGCGAGCGCCCGGGCGATGCCGACGCGCTGGCGCTGACCGCCGGAGAACTCGTGCGGATAGCGGTCGAGGTGCTCCTCCCGGAGCTGGACGAGGGTCAGCAGCTCCCGGACTCGCTGGTCGACGGCGTCACCGCGCTCGCCGTGCACCTCGAGCGGCTCGGCGAGCAGCCGGCGAACGGTCAGCCGGGGGTGAAGGGCTGCTTGCGAGTCTTGGAACACGATCTGCATGTCCCGGCGCGCTTCGCGCATCTCGCGGTGGCCGAGGGCGAGCAGGTCGCGGCCGCGGAACAGCACCTCCCCGCTGGTCGGCTCGACCAGTCGCAGCACACACCGCCCGGTCGTCGACTTGCCGCACCCCGACTCGCCAACGAGGGCGAGCGTCTCACCGCCGCGCACCACGAAGCTGACCCCGCTGACCGCCTTGACCACCGAGCGGGCGTGGTCGCGGAGGCGGAACTCCTTGACGAGGTCGTTGACCTCCAGCAGCGAAGACGCGGTCACTGGTGCACCACGGCGGGGAAGAGCAGATGATCCACCGTCCGCGCCTGGTGCACCAGTGAGCCTCCGGCGCCGTAACGCTGATTCGCTCGCTCGAAGACCCGCTCGCTCATGACGTCACGGACCTGGTGACCACGTCGCAGGCCGCCATCGTTTGGTGGTACGGCGCGAGAACCGGCTCGGCCTCGTGGCACGACGGCTGCACGTACCGGCACCGCGGGGCGAACGGGCACCCCGGCGGGAGCGTCATCGGCGTCACCGGCACGCCCGGGATCGACACCCGGACGTCGTGACGTTGGTCGAGCCGCGGGAGGCACTCGAGGAGACCGCGCGTATATGGGTGACCCGGGTCGGCGAACAGCGGCCCGACCTCGCCGTGCTCGACGACCCGCCCGGCGTACATCACCGCGACACGGTCCGTCGCGCCGGCGACGACCCCGAGGTCGTGGGTGATCAGCACCAGCGCGAGGTGCTGCTCGCGACGCAGGTCGGCGAGCAGCTCCATGATCTGCGCCTGCACCGTGACATCGAGCGCCGTGGTCGGCTCGTCGGCGATGAGCAGCTCGGGGTCGTTGGCGATCGCCATCGCGATCATCACCCGTTGGCGCATCCCGCCGGAGAGCTCGTGGGCGTAGGCGTGGCTGCGCCGCTCGGCCTGGGGGATCGCCACGCGGTCGAGCAGCTCGACCGCCCTCGCGGCGGCGACGCGCTTGGTCAGCTGCGGGTCGTGGGCGCGCATCACGAGTGACAACTGGTGGCCGACCGTCAGCACCGGGTTCAGCGACGTCATCGGGTCCTGGAAGATCATCGACACCTTCGCTCCGCGCAGCCGCCGCAGACCGGCCGGCGCCATGCCGATCAGCTCGACGCCGCCGAAGTGGGCCGACCCGCCGACATGGGCGCCCGGCAACAGCCCGAGCAGGGCGAGCATCGACACGCTCTTGCCCGAGCCCGACTCGCCGACGATGGCCAGCGAGTCGCCGCGAAAGACGTCGAGGCTGACCCCGCGCACCGCCGGCGCCGGACCGACCGGTGTGTCGAACGTGACCCGCAGGTCGTCGACCCGCAGCAGTGGCTCAGTGAGTTGCACAACCAGGCCAGGTGGGTGAGCGCCGCTGCGAAGCGGCGGCGGCGAGCTTGGGAGGCGAGGCGAGCAGCTTGCCTGCGAGCCGAGCCCGAGTGTGACGGCTCACCGACCGATGTCCTTGACATCGAAGGAGTCGCGCAGCGCGTCGCCGATGAAGTTGCAGGCGAGCACCACCAACAGGATCGCGATGCCAGGGGCGAATGCGATCCACCACTGGTAGAAGTTGGTCGCCCCCTCCGTGATCATCGCCCCCCACTCCGGCGATGGTGGCCTGGCACCGAGGCCGATGAAGCTGAGCGACGCCGTGAGCAGCACGACCTGGCCGAAGTCCATGGTCGCGTTGACGAGCACTGGTGTGAACGACATCGGCAGGATGTAGCGCCGCAGGGTCAGCCACCGCGAGGCGCCGATCGCCGTCGCCGACTCGACGTACTCCCGCTCACGCACGGCGAAGATCTGAGCTCGCAACAGGCGGGCGTAGATCGGCCACCACACGAGCACCATCGCGATCAGCGCGTTGCGGATGCTCGGCCCGAGCGACGCGGTGATCGCCATCGCCAGCAGGATCGGCGGAAAGGCCATCGTGAGGTCGACGACGCGCATCAGCACGGCATCGACCCAGCCTCCGAAGAACCCAGCGGCGGCGCCGACGACCGTGCCGAGGAGGACGGCGAAGGCGATCACGACGAAGGCGACCGGCAGCGAGATGCGGGCGCCCCACAGGGCGCGGGTGAACACGTCGCGGCCGAGGGCATCCGTGCCGAGCCAGTGGGCGCCGCTCGGGGGCAGCAGGCGGTCGCCGACCGGCTCGAGCGGATCGCTCGGCGACCACAGCGGCAACGTCAACGCGACCAGCACCCATGCCGCCATCGCGATCACGCCGAGCAGCGCCGGACCGCGCAGCCACCTCGGCCGGTGGCGCCGAGCGGTTCTGCCGACAGTGATCGCGGGCGCGGTCACGACAACCGGATCCGCGGGTCGGCGAACGAGTAGGCGATGTCGCTGATGAGGTTGGTGAGGAGGAAGGTGAGGGCGCCGAGCACGGTCACGCCGATGACCGCTGGGTAGTCGAGCCGGCGCGCCGCGTCGACGGCGTAGCTGCCCACGCCTGGCCACGAGAACACCGTCTCGGTGAGCACGGCACCGGTCAGGAGGAAGGCGAAGGTGAAGGCGACGATCGTGATCGTCGGCAGCAACGCGTTGCGCAAGGCGTGGGTGTTGACCACCGTCCGCTCGCGCAGGCCCATCGCCCGGGCGACACGCACATACTCCATGGAGAACTCGTCGAGCAGACTCGCCCGCACCAGCCGCGACACGATCCCGATCACCCCCCACGCCAGCACGCTGGCGGGCAGGATCAAGTGCATCAGCGCCTCCCAGAACGTGCCGAAGTCGCCGTGGAGCAGACTGTCGAGGGTGAAGAAGCCGGTGATCCGGCCGGGCGGCGTCGTTCGGGGATCGAGTCGGCCAGGACCGGGGAGCCATCCGAGCCGTGCGTAGAAGACGTACAGCAGCAGCAGACCCGACCAGAAGGCCGGCAGCGAGGAGCCGATCAGGGCGAAGAAGCGGGCGACGTGGTCGATGAGGTGGTTGCGGTGGCGGGCGGCGAGGACGCCGAGGCCGATTCCGATCCCGACACCAAGCAGGAGGGCGGCGAAAGTCAGCTCGAGCGTCGCCGGCAACCGATCCCACAGGTCGTCGAGCACCGGCCGGCGGGTGGTGAACGACGTCCCGAGGTCACCCTGGACGAGGTTCTTCATGAACTTCTCGTACTGGATCGGCACTGACTGATCGAGGCCCCACCGGCGTTTGGCGGCGGCGACGATCACCGGGTTGTTGAGGTTGCGCTCACCCACCACCGAAACGAGCGGGTCCGCAGGTGTCAGGCGGGAGACGATAAAGACGATCGTCGCCGTGCCGAGCAGCAGCAGCGGCATCACCGCCAGCCGCTTGACGAGGTAGCGCCTCACGTGACGAGCTCAGACATCCATGCCCCGCCGGCGGCGCACGGCGAATATCAGCCCTTGGTGAGCTTGGCCAGGTCGAGGTTGCAGCATGCGCTGTAGTGCATCCCCTTGATGTCCGACCGCGAGGCGAGGAACAGGTCCGGGTTCACGACTGGGACGATGATCTGGTCGTCGATCATCGCGCCGGCCAGCTCGGCGTAGAGATCGGCCCGCTTCGCGGCGTCGGAGGCGGCGAAGGCTTGGCTCAGCAGGTCCGACTCCTTGGACACCGGCTCGGCCCTGCTCCACGTCTGCCACTGCGAGTCGGGCAGCAGCCCAAAGTACTGGACGTACTGGCTGGAGTCGGTGTGATCGGGAGCGAAGTACAGCATCGTCACCGGGATCCCGTCCTTGCCGATCTTGTCCGCCCACACCGAGATCTCGACGGGGTTCAGTTGCAGCGTGATGCCCACCGCCTTGAGGTCGGTCTGCACCTTCTGCATCGCGGTCGTGAAGTCGACGCCGTACACGTTGAGCGACGGGAACGTTGCGTCCAGCGTCAGGTTGGTGACCCCGGCCGCGGCGAGCAGCTTCTTCGCCTCTGCCACATCCTGCTTCGGCTTGGCGAGCTTCTCCGTGCCGGCGAAGCCGTTGGGGATCGGCGACGGCTGGGACTGTCCGGCGCCGCCGACGGTGACCTTCACCAGTCCGTCGTAGTCGAGGGCGAGGCGGATCGCCTTGCGCACGTCTGGCGTGAGCATGTCCCCGCCCTTGGCGCCCGGGCTGAGCGCGAGGTAGACGAAGTTGAAGCTCTTCACCTGCTCGACGGCGACGTCACCGCTCTTCATCCCAGACGCGACGTCGGCGGAAATCTGCATCGCGATGTCGACCGCGCCCTGCTCCAACTGCTGGCGCTGGGTGACCGCCTGTGGCGTCTCCTTGATGATCACCTCGGGAAACGCCGCCTTCGTCCCCCAGTACGTGTCGTTGCGCTTGAGCCGGAGCTCGGCTCCGGACTGGTACGACTCCAGTTCGAACGGGCCGCTCCCAGCGGAGTTGGTGAGGAACCATGGCTCGGCCTTGTCGGTCGTCGGGTCGAGGGTCGCCCCGTTTGCGGTCGCCACCTTCTTCTCGACGATCCCGAGGTAGCTGGCGTTGACCTGGGCGAGGAACGCCGAGTTCGGCTGCGACATCGTCACCTTGACGGTCTGCGGGTCCGGTGTGTCGATCGTCTTGATCGTGCTCACCAGGTACGAGGACGCCGCCTCCAACCCATGCAGCCGCTCCCACGAGAATTTGACGTCCTCGCTGGTGACCGGCGCGCCGTCGGCAAACGTGGCCTTGGGGTCAAGGGTGAAGGTGAACTCGGTCTGCTCGGGGTTGCTCTCCCACTTCGTGGCCAGCCGCGGCACGAGCGTCTTGTTGTCCTTCACGTCGAGCCCGATCAGCGTCTCGTAGACGGCGGTCATGTAGATCTGGCAGGTGTCGCAGTAGGCCCGTTGCGGGTCCAATGAGTTGACATCCATGCCCCGGGCGATCACCAGCGCGTCCTTGCTCGTGCCGCCGGATGTCGGGCTGCTCCCGCCCGTGGTCGCCGAGTCGTCGTCGTCGCCGCACGCGGCCAGCACGAGTGATACGACGACGCCGGCGGCCAGCAGTGCGCCCCCGCCAGACCGCGACTTGCACCCACGCATCACGGACCTCCCCTTCGACCGACCTCGAACCGTCGGTACACTGAGTGCATTACATCCCGGTCGGAGGGGGGTGGTCAAGCCGGAGGTGCGGAGCGTGAACCAACGGGAACGGCAACGTCTCGAGACCCGCCGTGCGCTCGCCGAGCAGGCCCTCCAGCTGTTCCGCGACAAGGGATACGACGAGACCACCGTCGAGGAGATCGCCGCCGCGGCCGGGGTTAGCAAGCGCACGTTCTTTCTCCATTTCCCGACCAAGGCCGCCGCCGCCTTCCCCGACCACGAGGAGCGTGTCGCCGACTTCGTGGGCCGCCTCGGCGACGGCGCCAAGCACCGAGATCCGCTCCGCCACCTGCTGGACATCCTGCTCACCGGGCTCGGCAGTGACTCGCCGATGCGCCGCACGCGCTACCAGTTGCTGGCCACGGTGGCCGCCTTGCGCGACGAGGACGCGCGCACCGATCGGGACTACGAGGAGGCCGTCGCCCGCTTCCTGCAGCAGCGGTGGGGCACATCGGTCGAGGCGCGAGTGCGCGCCCACGCCGTGGCCAACGCCGTGCTCGGCGTGGTGCGCGCATCTCTGATCGCGTGGAGCGAGGACGGCGTCGATCCGAAGCCGCTGTGCTTCGAAGTGCTTCATCGCATGTTCGGCGCGCCGTTCGACCTGCCGCTACAGTCGGTGCAGTCGATCTCGCTGGCGACAATCTAGAGTTGCGTACGGTTTGGGCGAGCGCCGCTGCGCAGCGGCGGTGGCGAGCTCGGAGGTGAGGGGAGCAGCTTGGCTGCGAGCCGCACCCGGGCGTGTTCAAATCCGTTCGAAGTAGCGCTGCCGCTCCCAGTCGGTGACGGCGCGGTTGAAGGCCTCCCATTCGTACTCGGCGTGGCGCAGGACGTGGTGGTGGACGTCGGCGCCGAAGCACGTCCGGGCGACATCGCTGTCGCGCCAGAGCTCGATCGCCTCCACGAACGTCGACGGGACGCGCGGGAAGTCGGCGGCCGTGTAGCCGTTGCCGTGGTACGGGTTGGGCGGCTCGATGCGCTGCTCGATCCCGTGGATCCCGGCGGCGATCGTCGCGGCGAAGGCGTGGTAGCAGTTCACGTCGGCGCCTGGCAGCCGGCACTCGACGCGCATACCTTGACCATGACCGACCACCCGGAACCCGAGGGTCCGGTTGTCGACGTCCCAGCCGATGGCCGTCGGCGCCCAGCTCGCCGGCTGGTAGCGCTTGTAGCTGTTGACGTTCGGCGCGTGCAGCACGGCGAACTCCCGGGCGGTCGCCAGCAGACCGCCGAGGTACCAGCGGAAGACGTCGCTCATGTGATGGCGTCCGGCCGGGTCCGCCATCAGACTCGTCATCGGGTCGTCCACACGCCACAGGCTCGAATGGATGTGGCAGCTCGAGCCCGAGTCCTCGAAGTGCGGCTTCGCCATAAACGTTGCCGACCGTCCTGCTCGATGAGCGATCTCCTTCACCGCCACCTTCAGCAGCAGGTTGAGATCGGCCATCTCGACGGCGGTTTGGTAGCCGAGGTTGACTTCGTGCTGGCCCTTGCCGGCCTCCCCCTTGGTGAACTCGAGCGGGAATCCGGCAGCGCGTAGGCCCCGGCGCACGGCGCCGAGCACGTCCTCCTCCTTCGACGTTTGGAGGATCGAATAGTCCTCGACGTACGGCGAGTTCGCGGTGAGGCCGCGGTACCCGGCCCGGTTGGCGGCGTCGTAGCCCTCGTCGAAAAGGAAGAACTCGATCTCGCTCCCCATCATCGGCAGGTAGCCGGCCGTGTTCGCTCGCGCCACCTGCTGTTGGAGGATCCGCCGCGGCGACACCGCGACGGGCGTGCCATCGTCGACGTCGACGAGATCAACGAGGACCACCGCCGTTGCCTCGTGCCACGGGAGGTAGCGGATCGTGCCCTGGTCGACGACACCGCGGATGTCGCCGTAGCCCTGCTCGTAGCTCGCCCAGCCAAAGCCCGGGATCGGGGTGTCGTCGAGGTCGTAGGCGAGCAGGTAGTCGCAGCTCTCGATGCCGTCCTTGGCGACGACGTCTCGATAGAACTGGGCGTCCGTTCGCTTGCCGACGAGCCGGCCCTGGTGGTCGGCGAAGGCGACGATGACCGTGTCGATGCGGCCGGCCTCGATGTCCGCATCGAGCTGCTCCGCTGAGACGTGCTGGTTGGCCGCCACGCTTCCTCTCTCCCACGACTTGGACTCCTACAGTCCACCAGATGTCCGGCCGGCTCGATGGCAAGACCGCACTCATCACCGGCGCGGCGAGCGGCCTCGGCCGAGTCGCCGCCGAGCTGTTCGCCCGGGAAGGAGCCGCAGTCGTCGTCGCCGACATCGCCGACGGCACCGACACGGTGGCGGCGATCGTTTCGAGCGGCGGGCGGGCTTCGTTCACGTCCCTCGACGTGACCGAAGACGACAGCGTAAGCGCCGCCGTCCAGCACACCGTGGAGACGCACGGCGGGCTGCACGTCCTCTACAACAACGCCGGTGTTTCGCCGGCTGACGATGACGATCCCACCGTCACCAGCGATGCCACATGGGCGCGCGTCCTCGACGTCAACGTCACCGGCATCGCCCGCTGCTGCCGCTGGGGCATCCCGGCGATGCTCGCTTCAGGCGGTGGGAGCATCGTCAACGTCGCCTCGTTC
This sequence comes from uncultured Acidimicrobiia bacterium, assembly GCA_963841465.1. Lineage (GTDB taxonomy): Bacteria > Actinomycetota > Acidimicrobiia > Acidimicrobiales > Ilumatobacteraceae > JALZMG01. The sequence continues at coordinate 192,734 of CAWJCQ010000006.1, forward strand.
GTCGCCCACATGGGCGCGGCGACGCCGCAGATTGCCTACACCGCCTCGAAGGGGGCGGTCGTGGCGATGACGCGCGAGATCGCCGTCACCTACGCTCGACAGGGGATCCGCGCCAACGCCCTGTGCCCGGGCCCCGTGCTCACGCCGCTGCTGATGACGTTCCTCGACGACGACGCCAAACGCCAGCGCCGCCTCATCCACATCCCGATGGGCCGGTTCGGCGAGGCGATCGAGATGGCCTACGGGGCGCTGTTCCTTGCATCAGACGAATCGTCGTTCATGACCGGCCAGTCCCTCCTGATCGACGGCGGCATCACCGCCGCCTACACCACGCCCGAATGACGCCGCGCCCGCCTGACGGCACCAAACTCGATGCGCCGCACACCTCATGCGGTCCCGACCGGTTGACCGCAACACAGGCTTCCAACGCGAGCCGATGCGTACGACCATGCTGATATGTGCGGGGCGCCCCGGCCAGGTCGCAGTCGTTCGTTGTCATTCGGTGCGCCGGTGAGGTCAGCGAGGTGGCGGGTCAGGGGTCAACGCTTGGCGCTGGCCTGGGATGGCGACGTCGGCGACGGCGAGAACGCGGGCGCGTGTTGAGGGCGGCGCGTTCAGGCGGTGGGGTCGATGTTCTGGTTGAGGTGGAAGACGTTGTCCGGGTCCCACGTCCGCTTCAGCGCGACGAGCCGCTCCCAGTTCGGCCCGTACGCGGCGCGCACCCGCTCGGGCTCGTCGGCGCTCAGGTAGTTGACGTACACCGCGTCGGCCATGTAGGGCGTCAGCGCATCGAACGTCGAACGGACCCAAGCGATGTTCGCCTCATCCTCGGTGGGGTCGAGCCACTCGCCGGTGACCACGAGGTTGTAGCCGGGTTCGCGGTGGGGGTACGCCGTCGCCGTCGGGTCGATGCGGGTGACCGCGCCGTGGAAATGCTCGATCAGCATCCCAGTCATCGGCGAGGGCACTCGCTCGAACGCGTCGACGAGCACACCGACGACGTTGTCGGAGAGCTCCTTGAAGAACGCCGACCGCCAGTAGTTGCGAGCGCCCTTCGGGAACGCGTCGTCGAGGAGCGTGTTCATGACCGGGTACGGCATCGGGCCGATCAGATCGACCGCCGGTGTCCCCACCGAGCGCAGCGGTGCGACGAGCGCCTCGCCGGCGGCGATGTCACCGCTGTGGCACACCGGCACGGCGACGATCTTGTCGCCGGAGCCGTCGGGGGCGTGGACGAGCCCGAAGAAGCTGACGAGCTCGTCGGGAGGCTCGGCGGTCGCCTCCTGGTACGCGCCGAACACCGCCAGCGCCTCTGACAGCGGGTAGGCGACGATCCCACCGAGGATGGTGTCGAGCGGATGCGCCTCGAATTCGAGCGAAGCGGCGATCCCGAAGTTTCCGCCGCCGCCGCGCAGACCCCAGAACAGTTCAGCGTCAGTGTCCGCGCTGACCTGGAGTACGTCGCCGTCGGCGGTGACCAGCTCAACCGACGTGAGGTTGTCGACGGCCATGCCGAAACGGCTCATCAGCCACCCGACCCCACCGCCGAGCGTCAAGCCGGCGACACCGGTCGTCGAGATCACACCGCCCGTCGTCGCCAGACCGTGCTGGTGAGTCGCTCGGTTGTAATCGTTCCACGTCGCACCGCCCTGCACCCGCGCCCGCCGCCGGGACGGGTCGACGTAGCTACCCCGCATCGGCGCCAGATCGACCATCACGCCTCCCTCGGTGACGGCCTTCCCGGCGACACCGTGGCCGCCACCTCGAGCCGAGATCTCGAGCCCCTCGGTCCGGGCGAAGCGCACGGCGTCGGCAACGTCGGCCGTGTTGGCGCACCTGGCGATGAGCGCCGGCCGCTTGTCGATGAGACCGTTGTGGACAGCCCGAGCCGCGTCGTACCCGGCGTCATCAGGCCCGACGACCTCCCCGGAGAACTGGGCACGAAGCCCGTCGACGGAGTCACGCGACAACGTCAAACTCATCATTCCCTCCTCGTCCGCGCACCGGGCCCGTCCGGCCGCCGGTCTCGACCATACGCCTCCGGAACGGTCAGGCAAAGACCGTCCGGGCATGGTGACCCAAGTCCGCCAGGTGACGCCGCCCAGTCGGTGTCGCCGGCCGACTCGCCAATGGACCGCCGATATCCGCAAGGACATGTCGATATGTGCTCGTCTCAGCGCCACCGTCGGGGTCGCTCCGGCGTGTCGTTTCGGGGCGATGTTGCGGGCTACTCGTTGGGCGGGATGAGCGCCAGCCGTCGTCAGCGGAGACGGTCGTCCTCGATGATCACGACGGCGCCAGCCTCCAGTGCGGGGGCAAGCTCGTCGATATTGCGCACCGGGACCTCGGCCCCAAACTCGGCGCGGCGTCGCACACGTCGGCGGAACAGGATCACCGACGGCGAGGAGCGGTGGGCCAACGCCAGCAGCGCACCGAAGTCGGAGTCGCCGGACACCACCAACGCCGTTCGGGAGCGCCGACAGCGTTCCCGAGTGTCGCGCGGGCGCGACACTCGGGACCGGCACCCGCCGGACCCGCATCGCGACCTCGACGACCGACTCATTGCTCGCCTGGCCGAACCTCATCGGTCGGGCTGACCCCGTCGTTCGGCGCGCATGTTCGGTGGCGATCCGTAGTGGCGTGTGCCGCGGTCTCTCGATCGCGACGCCAATGCGTCGAAGGCACCAGCCTGGAGACCCGCCCCACCGCTCCGGATCGTGTGATAACGAGGTCGCGATGGGTAGCTGTTCGGCTGAGGGCGTCGATGACGCGGGCTTCATCGTGTCCGGTGCCGACCTCGAGTTGATCCCGCCCCTGTATCGGCCGGCGCTGGAGACGTGTGTGTCGAGAGTGGCCGACGTCGTCGAAGGGCTCGTCGCGGTCTTCGTGTACGGGAGCGTGGCGACCGGGCGGGCCACGCCGCCTGAGTCTGACATCGACCTGCTCATCGTGACGCGCGACGACGGCGCCAGCGCTCAGCTCAAGGTCACCGCCGCGGAACTCTCAGCCCAGTACCGGGACCTGGTCCATGACGTCGGGATCGCTCACGTAACCATCGGTGAGCTGTTTGCCGACAACATCGATGCACTCGGGAACCGCTGCTTCATCAAGCACTACTGCGTCCCGCTGCATGGCGACGACCTACGTTCCCGGCTCCCTGCCTGTCGACCGTCCGCAACGATGGCATGGGCGTTCAACCACAACATCGCCGACGCGATCGACCACGCCCGTCACCAACTCGAGGGCGCTGCAAGTGCTGGCGAGGTCAGGGCAGTCTGCCGTGCCGCGGCGCGCAAGGTCCTGCTCGCCACCGCGTCGCTGACATCGGTGATCACGTCGTCATGGACGACCGACCGACGCCGGGCAGCCGCGTTGGTCGCAGGGACCTATCCCGAATGGGCGCACGACGCGACGGCCGCGCTCGAGTGGACCACATCACCGACCGACGACGAGACCGCCATCCGGCGCTTCCTGGACGGCTTCGCCACGTGGGTCGCGGGCCGACTGCAGACCGTGACCGCACCCGGTACACACCCACGCTCAGGTCGAGACAGCCCGAGAGGTGGGCAGGCGTGAGCAGGCGTCCGCTCCATCGCCTGGAAGCGCCCAGCAATGAGCGAGCGGAGCCCCGCCCAGGTGACGGGGCGGCCACGGGTCGGGGCGGCGTTCGGTTGCTGTTGTTCTGGCGCGGGTTTGGGAAGATCGCCGCTTCGCCACGGTTGGGTGCTGGAGGCTCGTCGACTCGTCCGCTGTGGCATGCTGTCCCGACTCTCGGTTCGGTGATCACCCGGTGACCGTGACCGGGATCGTCCGGTACCGGCTTCTGAGCTCGGCGGGGGTCGAGCCTGAGGTGGCGGCGCGATACATCCAGTCGGGCTGCTTGTGACGATGGTACTCGTCGACCAGCGCCCGCCCGTGGTGGATGTCGAGGAGCTCGGCGGTGAGCACCGGCTCGGCCGGCGCGGCGTCGCCGGTGAGGTGGGCGTCGAACTCGTGGCGGAACTGGTTGAAGATGCTGGTGAGCACCGTCTCTTGCTGGGTGGCCAGGGAGCAGCGGGCCCCGTAGCCGACGGTGCCGATACGCCTTTCGATCGCGGCGAGGTCGACGAGGGAGGCGTTGAACCGGGCGAGGCGGTCGAGGAGGGTGGCCAGGTCGGCGCCGTCGGTCTTGCACGGGGTGCACTGCCCGCAGGACTCGATGGACAGGAAGCGGGCGACGCCTGCAGCGACGGCGACCATGTCGGTGGGGGTCGCGTGCACGATGAACCCGGCCGAGCCGAGGCCGCCGCCGATGCTGCGGATGCCCTCGTGGCTGACGGGCACGTCGAGTTGGTCACCGAGGATGACGGGGTTGGCCACGCCGCTGAGCACGGCCTTCACCGGTGCGATCGGTCCGCCGCCGATGGTCTCGAGGACGTGCCACAAGGGTGTTCCCATCGCGACCTCGCCGGCACCGTGGCGGTTGACGTCTCCCGTCACGGTGCACACGATGCTGCCGGGCGAGTCGGGCGTGCCGACGCTACGGAACCAGCGGGCGCCGTGGGCGACGATGCCGGGGACGTTGGCGATGGTCTCGAGGTTGTTGACCAACGCCGCCCCGACGTCGATGCGACGGTGAGGGTCCTCGCCGAGGAGGCCTACCCGGTGGGGCGGGACCACTCGTGGAAAGGGACCACGACCGTCGATCGTCTCGAGGAGAGCGGTCTCTTCGCCGTAGAGGTACTCGTCTGGACCTTCGAAGAGCGAGCAGCCGATCTCCGTTGGCAGCGCGTCGGCGGCGCGCATCTCGGCGAGTGCGGCCCGTGTGCGTTCGACCTCGGTGGCAAAGGAGCGTTTGAGGGCGATGATCACGCGGTCGGCGTGGACCGCACGGGCGGCGATGAACGCTCCTTCGATGACCTGGTAGGGATTGTGGCGGACGATGCTGCGATCTTTGAACGTGCCGGGTTCTCCTTCTGCGCCGTTGACGACGACGGTGGCGGGTGGTCCGCCGCGGGCGTTGGCCGCGACGGTCTGCCACTTGCGGCCGGTGGGGAAGCCGGCGCCGCCCCGCCCGCGTAACCCGGAGTCGAGGACTGTGGCGACGATCTCGTCCGGGCTCGTCGCCTGGGCGACTTTCAGTCCGTCGAGGCCACCGCCGGACCGGTACTGCTTGAGCGACGTCATTGCGTCGGGGTGCAGAACGCGGCACGGTCGATGTCGGGCCGGTCTTCCTCCCGTCGCCGGTTCGGCGATGACCGGGTCGATGAGGGGCGCGGCTGTCGAGTGGTTCGTGGTCATGGGGTCTCCGCGGAAGGAGGCCGGCTGGGCCGCAGGGGGGTAGGACCCAGCCGGTGGCGATCAGATCACTGCGGCGCGCTTGAACACGCGGATGGAAACGGCGGTGAGGAGGACGGCGAAGGCGCCGACCACGATGAGGCTGAGGGCGGCCATCGCCGTCGTGTCGCTCATGCCCCAGATGTCGTGGAGCCCTTGCCCACTGCGGTCGACGAGCCCGTAGCGCATGAGGGCGAGGACGTGGGTGATGGGCAGCGCCTTGGCGATGACAGTGAGACCGGCGGGCAGGGAACTGATCGGGAACAGTCCGCCTGCGAAGAAGTAGGGGACGATGGCGACGGGTGGCAGGGCGCCGATGTACTCCTCTTGGGTGGGGAGCCGGTTGGCGAGCACTTCGGCGACGCCGTACATGGCGACGGCGAAGCACAGCGTGGAGGCGACGAACCAGCCGACGCCGGTGGCGGTGATGTCGTATTTGGCGCCGCGCACGGCGGAGGCGCCGACGACGACCAGGACCTGGAGCAGACTGAGGGCGACGGCCACCACGAGGTTGCCGGCGACGATCAGCGGCCGGGCGATCGGGGCCGCGAGCAGGTCGCGTCGGGCGCCGCCAAGGCGGTCGACGACGACGCCGAGGCCGGACTGGATGCAGCTCAGCGGGATGAGCAGCCCGAGGGTTGATACGGCGACGAAGGTCATGTAGTCGATGCCGCCTGGCGACGCGTTGAAAGTGTCGGCGAGGGCGGGCGCGATCACGACGGCGAAGAGCAGCGGCGCCATCACCGGGATCAGCAGCTCCCGGGGGGTGCGGGCGCTGAGGGCCAGCCGTCGGCGGGCGAGAGTGGCAACGGCGGCCACGCCGCCGCGGCGGCTCGGCCCCGTCTCGACACGGAGTGGGAGGTCGACGGTGGTCGAGATGGTTGTCATCGGGAGTCTCCTTGGGAGTTTGGGATACGGATGGATGGGTCAGGCGGCGAGGGACGCGCCAGTGAGTTGCAGGTACACGTCATCGAGCGTTGGCGCCCGGGCGGTGATGGCATTGGCGGCGAGGCCGAGGTTGGTGATGGCGGTGACGGCGTCACGCCCCCGCCATTCGTGCAACGGGATGTGGATGGTGGCGCCGACCACGAACGTGTCGTCATCGGCGACGCGGCTGGCGCGCAATGACGTGACGGCGGCGGTCACGTCACCGTCGACGCGCAGCTCGACGAGCTCGCGGCCCAGGCCGGTGAGCAGCGCGGCGGGGCTGTCGAGGGCAACGATGCGCCCCTCGTGGACGATGGCGACCCGGTCGCAGAGCTGTTCGGCCTCGTCGAGGTAATGGGTGGTGAGCAGGATCGTCATTCCCTGCCGAGTCCGCAGGCCGGCGATGTAGTCGAGGAGCTCGAAGCGGATGCGAGGGTCGAGGCCAACGGTTGGTTCGTCGAGGAACAGCACCTGCGGGCTCGAGACGAGCGCCCTGGCAATCTCCAGCCGACGGCGTTGCCCACCGCTGTAGGTGTCGACCCGCCGGTCGATGAGCTCGCCGAGGCCGAATGCGTCGACCACGTCGCCGATGCGCTGTAGCGCATCGGCGGGAGCGAGTCCCCACAGCCGGGCGTGTACGCCGAGGTTGCGGCGACCGGTGAGGGCCCGGTCGACCACCGGTTCCTGGAACACGACCGCGCTCACTCGGCGCGCGGCGATCGGGTCAGCGGCGACGTCGAAGCCGGCCAGGCGGGCGCGCCCGGAGGTGGGGGCGATGGTGGTGGTGAGCATGCCGACCGTGGTCGACTTTCCGGCCCCGTTCGGTCCGAGCAGCCCGAACACCTCGCCGGGCGCGACGTCGAAGTCGACCCCCTTGACCGCCTCGACCCCGCCCGGATAGGTCTTGGTGAGCCGGCGGACCTCGATGGCTGATGTGGGTGTGGTTGAACGCATGGCCGAAAGGACGCACGGCGGCAGTTCGCTGTGACGTCGCTGAAGTCACAGCGCCGCCGCGTCACACCTCGCTCGCCTCCGGCGTCCTGTAATACGGGCCGCCCCTGCGGCTCCATAGCCTGAGGAGCACGACCATGGACCGTCACCAGCCCGCCGTTGACTCCCCCGCCACAGACGTCGAGCTCGGCCGGGCCTGGCGGGACCATCGACGTCACCTGCTCGACATCGCATTCCGCATGCTCGGCAACCTGAGCGAAGCCGAGGACGCCGTGCAGGACGCCTTCGCTCGCTTGGTCCGAGCCGACCTCGACGAGATCGACGACATCGGTGGCTGGCTCGTCGTCGTGGTCAGCCGTATATGCCTCGACAGGCTGCGAGCCCAGCGCCGGCACCCGACCTCGCCCGATCAGTCCCTGGGTGACCGGCGGGCAGACCCGAGTCTCGACCCCGCCGACCGCATCACCCTCGACGACAACGTCCGCATCGCCTTGCAGCTGGTCCTGCGACGACTGACCCCGCCCGAGCGCACCGCCTTCGTCCTCCACGACGTGTTCCAGTACCCCTTCGAGGCGATCGGCGAGATCGTCGGACGTACCCCAGCCGCCTGCCGCCAGCTCGCCGCCAGGGCCCGTCGCGCCATCGCCACTGACGCCGGGCCCTCCCGGTTCCGGGTCGAGCCGCCCGAGCAACGACGGGTCACCGAGCAGTTCATTGCCGCCTGCACGACCGGCGACCTCGACGGCCTCCTGGCGATCCTCGACGCCGAGGTCGCCGGGGAAGCCGACGTCGGCGGTCGCGTCGGCACCGTCACAGTCACCGGCCGGTCAGCCGTCGCCACGATGGCAATGCGGTTCCTGGGGCCGGACTCCGCCACCACCCTGCTCTCGCTACCCGGCGGAGACGAGGCCGGCGTCGTGGCGGCGCGCGACGGTCAAGTCGTGTCGCTGCTCAGCCTCACCGTGCGCAACGGGCGCGTCGAGCACATCGACGGCATCGTCGATCCGGTCAAGCTCGCCCCCATCGCGACCGCACTCGGCAGCCGCCGGCCGCATTGATGAGCTGGACTGCCGTTGACGAGAGGTGCGCCGGTAGACCGAAACGAGTCGGACGCCAGGTGTGTCGGTGGCGGTGCCGGCGGAGCTCGCCGGCGGCGCGATGACGCCCAGCCGGCGTCGACCGCGCCGCGGCACAAATGGCCGACGGGACCGGGTTGACAACCGCGGATATGCCGTTCGGCGTCCCAGTGGCGCGCAAAGACGGCGTCGTTCGGTGCCGACGTTCGGGCGCGGCGGAGACCTCACGGCCGAGGCAGGCCTGTCGCACCGAGCGCCGAGGTGGGGCCCAGGCCGCCTGCTGGGCTAGCTCCGCCGGCTCACGTGAGGAATGGCGCCACGAGCGCCCGGAGCTGCTCCGACCGCTGCATCACTTCCGTGTGCCGCGTGCCGGGTAGCACGGCGAGGCGGCTGTCGGGGAAGAGTTCGAGCATCTCGGCAGCGTGGTCGAGGCGGACGAAGTCCCGGTCGCCGATCACGATCAGCGTCGGCGCGATGACCGACCGAACGTCGTCGTCGGTCCAGCCGGGCCAGTCGTGCACGACTGGCTGCATCCGCTCGAGGAACGGGAAGAAGTCGTCGGGCTTCGGCGCCACGGCCTCGTAGGCCTTCTGCCAGGTCGCGAACTCCTGCTCGGTGGGGAGGCGGGGATCGTTCTGCTCCGGCGCGGTGATCTCGGAGTGGTAGCCGTCGGGCCGGATATGGGCGGCGGCGAGCACGAGTCGCCGGACCTTCGACGGGTGGCGGACGGCCACACCCGTCGCAGTCAGCGCCCCGAGGCTGAAGCCCCAGAGGTCCGCCCGCTCGATCCCGAGGTGATCGAGCAGCTCGGCGACGTCGTCGGCGAACCGGTCGATCGACATGGCGCGGCCCGTGTCGGGCGTATGGCCATGGCCCTGGAGCTCAACGCCGATCACCCATCGGCCCTCCGCCAGCCAGGGGAGGACGTCGGCGAAGCTGCCCTCGAAGGTGACGATCCCGCCGTGGAGGGCGACAAGCGGCGGCCCGTTGGGATCGCCGTGCTCCTCGTACCATAGGGGGAGACCGTCGATGTCAGCGGTGGGCATGCACGTCGGACGTCAGCCGCCTCGAGGAATCATCGGCCGGCGCCGGTTTCCCTCGTGGACGGTAGTGGCGACGCTCAGACCGCACCGCGCCGACACCGACCCGCACCGGCACACGACGATGCGGGTCCCGTTCGTCGCCTCGACCACGAGGGCCGCCCTCCTCCGCCACGAATGACGACGATCAGCGACGCGCCATCACGACGATTCCGCCTTCGTGGGGAAGTTCGCGCCGGTCATGTCCGGTCCGGTGCGGGTAGCTGCGAGCACGGCCACACGCTCTCTCATCCATCCAACGCCCGGCGTCGCCGTCGCCACGATCAGACCCGGACCTTGTCGAATGTGATGCGGATGCGTCGAGCCATCGAACCACGATGCGGGATCGCGGCGCGATCAGGCTTGGAGGCGCTGTCATGTTCCGGTGGAAGATCGTGGAGATCAAGCCGCCGCGGCGGCCAGCGAAGGCGCGCCGGCTGGCTGCTCGATCGGGGGCTTGAGGACGAACAGCACGGCGGTCGTGATCACCGTGCCCACCGCCATTGCCACGATCCACACCAGCGGCTTCTCCATCGCGTTGGGCACGAAGAACACGAAGATGCCGCCGTGGGGCACGAGCGTCGAGACGCCGAAGCCGAGCGAGATCGCGGCGGCGACCGCGGACCCGGCGATCGCCGCGGGGATCACGCGCAACGGATCACGGGCGGCGAACGGGATCGCCCCTTCGGTGATGAACGACAGCCCGAGAACGTAGGCCGGCTTGCCGGCCTCGTGCTCGTCGGGCAGCCAACGGTTCGGAAACAGTGTCGTCGCCAGCGCCAGCCCGAGTGGCGGTGTCATCCCGGCCACCATCACTGCCGCCATCGGGCCGCCGATGCCGCTGGTCGCCAGCCCGACAGCGGTCGTGTAGGCGACCTTGTTCAGCGGACCGCCCATGTCCGTGGCCATCATCCCGCCGAGCAGCAGCCCGAGCAGGGCGGCGTTGGTGCCCTGCAGGCCCTCCAGCCAGTCGGTCAATTCCGTGATCACCCAGGAGATCGGCTCGCCAATGATGTAGTACACGATCAGCCCGGTGCCGACGGTGCCGAGCACGGGCAGCACGAGCACCGGCTTCAGCCCCTGCATCGACCGCGGCAGCTTGATGTACTCGGCGAGGTACTTGGTGAGGTAGCCGGCTACGAACCCGGCCAGCAGTGCGCCGAGGAAGCCTGCCTTGACCTGATCCGACGCCGCCAGGTAGCCGCCCACGAAGCCCGGTGCCAGCCCGGGGCGGTCGGCGATCGAGTAGGCGATGAACCCGGCGAGCACCGGCAGGAACAGCGCGAAAGCGGCGGAGCCGATGCCGTTGATCCGGCCGGCGAATGACTCGGGATCGAGCTCTTGGCCGATGTCCTTTCCTTGCAGGGCGAAGGAGATGGCGATCATCAGCCCGCCGGCGACGACGAACGGCAGCATGTACGAGACGCCGGTCATCACGTTCTGGTAGACGCCCTTGCCGATCGCCCGCCATCCGGTGCCCGCGCCCGGCGCCTGCGGACCGCCGGCTGCGACCTCCCCCTCACCGCCGCTGGCAGTGCCGGCTTCAGCCGGCGACAGGATGTGGGTGGAGGCGAGCGCCTTTTCGATGACCTGGTCGCCGTGCTTCAGCGCCTCCTTGGTGCCCGTCTGGTAGATCCGCTTGTCGGCGAAGCGGGACAGGTCGACCTTGGTGTCGGCGGCGATCACGACAGCGTCGGCCGCGGCGATCTCGTCGGGCGTGAGGATGTTCTTGGCGCCGACCGAGCCCTGTGTCTCGACGTTCATCGCGTGCCCGAGCTCCTCGGCGGCCCGCCGCAGGCCTTCGGCGGCCATGAACGTGTGGGCGATGCCGGTCGGGCACGACGTGATCCCGACGAGCCTCTTGCCGACGCCGGCGACCGACGGGGCGATCGGCAGCGGCGGCGTCTCGGGCACGATGCCCGCCTCCTCGGCCTCCACCTCCTCGGCGACGTCACCGGCGGCGGCGGCGATCGCGGCGACGGTGTCGGAGATGACCCGCGCCGTGTGCCGGATCGCCTCTGCCGTGGACACCGCGTGCATCGGCTTGCCGGCGAAGCGCGCGGGGTCGATGTGGATGTCGGCGGCGATGATCACGCCGTCGGCAGCGGCGATCGCCGCAGGGTCGAGGGCCTCCGTGGTGCCGTCGGCACCCTGGCGCTCGACGTCGACGTGGTGGCCCATCACATTGGCCTGGCGGGTCAGCGCCTCGGCGGCGAGATGGGTGTGGGCGATCCCCGTGGGGCAGGCGGTCACTGCGACGAAGCGCACCTGTTGTCCTCCTCGTCCGGCTCCGGCGTCACCGGAGCGTCTCGATTTTCACGTCGGCGGCGGCCGCCTCGACCCGGGCGGGGTCGAGATCGGAGCCGATCTGGGAGATGGCGACGACCGAGCATGCCGTGGCCAGGACTGCGGTCTCGGCGAGCCCGAGGCCGCGCAGGTCGGCGGCGATCGTGCCGGCGACCATCGAGTCGCCAGCACCGACGGTGCTGACGACGCTGACATCAGGCGGGCGGGCGAGCACGGCCCCAGCTGCGTTGACGAACAGGGCGCCGTCGGCTCCGAGCGAGACGATCACCGTGCCGATTCCGCCGGCACGCAACTCGTCGGCGGTGGCGAGCAGCGCCTCGTCGTCGTCGAGCACCCGCCCGACGACCGCCTCCAGCTCGGCAAGGTTCGGCTTGACCAGTGACGGCCGCGCGTCGAGGGCGGCCATCAGCGGCGGGCCGCTCGTGTCGAGGGCGACCGAGGCGCCGGCGGTGGTGGCGACCTCGACGAGCCGTCGGTACAGGTCGGGCCCGACGCCCGGCGGAAGGCTGCCGCAGAGGGCGACCCAGTGGACGCTGGCCGCCTCCGCGCCGACCCGCTCGACGAGCTCGTCCGCGGCGGCACGGTCCGGCGCAAGCCCGGGGAAGTTGATGTCGGTCGTTTCGCCGGCGGCGGTGTCGATCACCTTGATGCCCGTCCGGGTGCGGCCGGGCAGGCGCACGAAGCGGTCGGCGATGTCGCGCGCGGCGAAGTGCTGCTCGAACAGCGCCGCGTTGTCGGCGCCCAGAAACCCGCTGACCGCGGACCGCACGCGGAGGCTGGCGAGCACGCCGGCGACGTTGACGCCCTTGCCGCCGGGCGTCAGCTGGTCGTGATCGACGCGGTTGACCTCGCCGGTCCGGAAGCGGGGGACCCACACGGTGTGGTCGAGCGCCGGGTTCGGCGTGACCGTGAGCACCGGCCGGCTCATCGGTGCGTTCCCCAATCTGGGCGGGAATCGTCCCAACCGGGAATCTGGGCGGGAATCGTCCCGGAAACCGGGACGAATCCCGCCCAGATCGAGGGTCGGACAGAGGTGCGCTCGCCCCTCGCGCTCATGGCAGTACCAGCGCGCGGACCTCGGCGGCCGTCGTGCAGGCGAGCGCCCGCTCCGCCAGGCGCTGGGTGTCCGCCCGGCTGACCGAGCGCAGGCGAGCCTTGACCGCCGCCACAGCCGGCACGCTCACGGAGAGCTCGCGCACGCCGAGCCCGGTCAGCACGAGCGCGCCTTCCGGTTCGCCGGCGACGCCGCCACAGACGCCGACCCAGATGCCAGCGGCCTCGGCGGCGTCGACGGTCGCCTTGACCATCCGCAGCACCGCCGGGTGCAGTGCGTCGGCCTGCTTGGCGAGCACCGGGTGCAGCCGGTCCATCGCCATCACGTACTGGGTGAGGTCGTTGGTGCCGATGGAGAAGAACTGCACCCGCTTCGCCAGCTCGGGCGCCAGCACGACCGCGGAGGGGACCTCGATCATGATGCCGATGTCGATCGGCTCGGCGCCGACCGCGGCTCGCGCCCGCTCGGCGTGCTCGACGGCGGCCTCGAGGTCCTCGATACGGGCGATCATCGGGAACATCACGCTCAGCGCGCCGAGCTGCGACGCTCGGTAGATCGCCCGCAGCTGGGCCTGGAACAGCTCCGGCCGTTCGAGGCACAGGCGGATGCCTCGGATGCCGAGGAACGAGTTGTCCTCGACCGGCAGGTCGAGGTACGGCGCGTTCTTGTCGCCGCCGATGTCGAGCGTGCGCACGATCAGCGGCAGCCCGTTCAGCTCGCCGACCATCTTGGCCAGCGCGTCGTACTGCGCGTCCTCGCTCGGCGGCTCGTCGCGGCCGAGGAACAGGAACTCGGTGCGCATCAGGCCGACGCCCTCGGCGCCGGCATCGATCGCCGCCGCCGCCTCGCCGGGACGGTTGACATTGGCGACGACCTCGACCCGGTAGCCGTCCGTCGTGATCGCCGGCTGGTAGCGGGTGCGGTGCTCCGCGGCGCGCACGTCCCCGAGGTCGAGCTGGACCTGCCGCGCCGACTCCAGGTCGGCGTCGCTCACCCCGACCCACAGCGTGCCGCCCGAGCCGTCGAGCACACCGACCGCGCCGGCCGGCTGGGCGAGAACGGCCGGGCCGGCGCCGACGATGGCCGGGATGCCAAGGGCGCGAGCGATGATCGCGGTGTGCGACGTCGGTCCGCCCGCCGCGGTGCAGAACCCGACGACGCGGGCCGGGTCGATCGCTGCGGTGTCCGACGGCGTGAGGTCGTCGGCGATGAGCAGCACCGGGTGGCCGGGCAGCTCGGCGTCGGTGTCGTCGACACCGGCGAGGAACGCCAGCACGCGGTTGCCGACGTCGCCGAGGTCGGTGGCCCGCGCCGCGAGCAGCGGATCATCCACCTTCTCCAGCTCGCCGGCGCGGCGCGTGATCTCCTCCCGCCACGCCCATCCCGCCGAGTGCCCGCCGCGGATCGCGCGGCTGACCGCGGCGAGCATCTCGGGGTCGTCGAGGAAGGCCTCGTGGGCGCGGAAGATCGCCGCTTTGTGGGCGCCGGAACGAGCCTGCACGTCGTCGTGCAGGTCACGCAGCTCGGCCCGTGCCGACGCCACGGCCACGCGCAGCTTCTGCTCCTCGCCCGCCGGATCCTTGGCGGTACGCTCGACGACCAGCCGCCGCCGCCTCAGGTGCCACAGGGGCCCGATCGCCAGGCCGGGCGAGGCGCCGATGCCCGGCACCGCGTCGGCCGGTCCCGCCGGCTGCCAGGTCGGCACCGACGACGGGGCCGGGACCGCGGTCTCGGCACCGGGCAGGTCCTCGTCGCCGAGCCCGCTGGCGATGGCGGCGACCAGCGCGTCGAGCATCTCGCGCTGGTCGCCGCCCTTGGCGAGCAGCGTCAACGCCGCGCCGCGCTCGGCGCCGAGCGTGAGCAGCGCGGCGAGGCTCTTGCCGTTGGCGACCTTGCCATCGCAGCGCACGCGCACGTCGCTGGCGAAGCCCTTGGCCACGTCGACGAACATCGTCGCCGGGCGGGCGTGGAGCCCCGCCGCGAGCTCGAGCGTGACGTCCACGGAGGCGTAGCCCTCGAGGTCGACCTCCGGCTCGGCGGGCGGGGGCGCCACTTCCGCCGATCGGGTCAAGCGGCGCACGACCACGGACGGGTCGGTGGTCGTGGCCAGCTCGTCGACCTCGGCGTCGTCGGACAGCACCTGGGTGAGGTTGGCCAGGATCTGCAGGTGCTCGTCTCCAGCGGCGGCGATGGCGACGACGAGGCGCACCGTCTCGCCCGGGTTCCACTCGATGCCGGCTGGCACCTGGAGCACGGCGAGCCCGGTCGCGTGGATCAGGTCGCGGTCCTTGAGCAACCCATGGGGGATCGCGATGCCGCTTCCCAGGAACGTGTTGGCCACCTTCTCCCGCCCGAGCATCGACTCGGCGTACTCCGGCGCGATGTTGCCGTTCGCCGCGAGCAGGGCGGCGGCGCGGCGGATCGCCTCCTCCTTGTCGGCGGGGGATTCCCCGAGGCGAACGGTGGCTTCGGTCAACGCGATCACATCGCCTCCTTCACACGAACGCGGAGCGTAGGACGCGTGGGCCGGTCCGGTGACGGGTGTCGGTGCTCGGCCGACGGGAACAGCGGAGGGATGGGTGCGCCGCGCCGCTGGACCACGGCCGCGCCCCTGGCCGCGCTCGTTGCGCTGATCGTGACGCTGAAGGTCACCGGGCACACCGACGCGTCGAGCCTCGCGCGCGACACCGGGTTCGCCGCCGAGATCTCACCCGCAACGGCATCGTCGGCCTGTCGTTCCTGGCGGTCACGTGGCGCAGCGGGGTCGCGACGTTCGTCGCCGATGGCACGGCGTCGCGGGCGACCGAGATCACGCTGTCCAGGTCGAGCCTCGTCCTGCCGCGCGTGACCACCAGCCATCCGGGGCCGGAGTTCTCGTCCGAGCGGCTGGCGTTCGCCGCCATCGCCTTCCAACCAGGTGCCGCCCTCCAGCTCTGGCCCAGCAAGGCGGACTACGAGCAGCTGCGTAGAACCCGACGATCGTGCACAGCCGCCCGGCGACCGTGCCCCGAGTCTTGCCGGCGTCCTCGAGGTCGCCGCTGACCATGGCCGTTGCCATGATGGCGTCCATCATCGGGGCCATGTTCTGGCCGTGCGGGATCAGCGCGTCGCAGTCTGCCAACACCAGGCGGTGAGCTGGCGCAGGTCCGTGGCGCAGGCGTCGCGGGTGTAGCCGCGGTAGGCGGCCAGGTATCCAAGCAGCGTCATTCGCTCGACATCGGACAGCACCGGTTGAGACCGGGCGACAGCGGTCGTGGGAACGGTCATGGCAGCAGCCTCCTTGCAGTCATGGTCGAAGGCCCCGACCACAACGCATCGAGCGCCTCCAGCCGGTGAAACCACTGATGGTAGGGCGACCGTCTCACCCGCGAGATGCGTCCATGCCGTTCTGGCGGCCACAGACGCTGCGCTGCTCGAGATTCGCTGCCGTCATTCGGTCAGGTCGTTCGGTGCGGTCGGGGCCCTGTTCGGCCAGACGCCGGATCGGGTCGGGACTGTGACCGCCAGGACAAGTCATGTGCATCCACCGCCGGATCGGGGCCGCCCGGTTCGCAGGGGCGGCCGCGGGCGAGCAACCCCTATCGGAGAACATGCGCGGCGCGAAGACCCCGTGGTCTGTCACGTGAGACGCGAGGACTCCGCCTGAAATGACCGCGCCATCGTCCGGTGGCGGGAAATGCACACGGAGACCGCGAGTACCAGCACGCCAGCGCCCGGGACGATCCAGGGCGGGAACAGCAGGCTGGCGATTGCAGCAACAATCGCGACGGGTCGGCTGATGTGGCCGCGGACGAACAAGACGATCGTGAGGAGGATCGCGGCGGCGACCCCGAGCCACGACGAGATCTCAGCAAGGTTGTGACCGGACTCGAAGCCGCGAAGCCCCGCTCCCAAAGTGCTGGCGTGCTCGTCGGTCCAGTCAGCACCTCCAATTGCATCAACAACCCGCAGGTTACCGATGGTCACGCCGACGAGGGCGGCGATCCACGAACCGCAGGCGATCCAAACGTCGGGTTCCCGTCGCGCGGACGGGGTGGACCACAGGATGATGGCGATGAGCCCGCTTCCGAGGAACACAATCTGCGCGGAACTCAGATGGCCTGCGGCATGGCCTTGCGCTTCGTAGTCGCGGAGCACAATCGTCTGGAGCACGATCGCCCCCGCCAGGAATGCGAAGACCGGCCACCACCGGCGCACGAACGTCAAGACGCCATCATGCCGTTCGAGCGACCCCTCTGTGTCAACCTCGGGTGAGGCGGATCGAGCAGTCGATTCATTGAGCTGAGAGGGTGGGGAGGAGTTCCCCGAATGAGCACGATCATCCACGATTCTTCGAGCGCGCGCGCCCAGGCTGGCGCCGTGGACGACACGAACGATCCGGATCCCGAGGTCCCCGAGCGGGCCCGTGGCCCGCGTCGGTACTCGGCGAAGTACAAGGCCCAGGTTCTCGATGAGTACGAGCGCCTCGACAAGGCGGGCAAGGGCGCGCTGTTGCGGCGCGAGGGCCTGTACACGTCGCTGATCTCGGAGTGGCGCCGCCAGCGCGACCGTGGCGCGCTGGCGGCGTTGGCCAAGCCCGCCGGCCGCCAGCCGGCCGATCCTCGTGATCGCGAGGTGGCCCGGTTGCGTCGTGAGAACGAGCGGCTGGCCGGCGAGCTGGACAAGGCCCGCAAGATCATCGAGGTCCAGGGAAAGCTCTCGGCGCTGTTGGACGATCTCGCCACCGACAGCGCCCCGACGGATCGGGGCGAGACGAGATGATCGATCAGGCGATCACCGAGCTCGCACCGCTGGTGGGCGTGCGCGACGCCTGCGCGGCGATCGGCGAGGCCCAGGCCCGCTGGTATCGCCGGCACCGCCAGAGCCCCCCGGCCCCGAAGCCCGAGCGGATGCCCACACCGCAGCCTCGGGCGCTCAGCGAACTCGAGCGCAAGGAGCTGCGGGCGGTGCTAAACAGCGAGGACCACGTCGATGAGGCGCCCGCCACCGTCTACGCCAAGCTGTTGGATCAGGGCGTCTACCTGGCCTCGGTGCCGACGATGTACCGGGTGTTGCGCGAGCACGACGAGGTCCGCGAGCGTCGCCGCCAGGCCACCCATCCAGCGGCCAAAAAGCCCGAGCTGCTGGCCGCCAACCCGAACGAGGTCTACTCGTGGGACATCACCAAGCTGCTCGGCCCGCAGAAGTGGACGTACTACTACCTGTACGTGATCCTCGACATCTTCAGCCGCTACGTGCCGGGCTGGATGCTCGCCCACGCCGAGAACGCCCGCCTCGCCGAAGCGCTGCTCGCCGACACCGTCGCCAAGCAAGGGATCGAGCATGGTCAGCTCACGATTCACGCCGACCGTGGTTCGCCGATGGTGGCCAAGCCCGTCGCCTTCTTGCTCGCCGACCTCGGCGTCACCAAGAGCCACAGCCGGCCGCACGTGAGCAACGACAACCCGTTCAGCGAGAGCCAGTTCCGCACGCTCAAGTACCGGCCCGAGTTCCCCGACCGCTTCGGCTGCTTCCAGGACGCTCACGCCTTCTGCAGCCGGTTCTTCAACTGGTACAACGACGAGCACCGGCACTCCGGCATCGGGTTCCACACCCCCGCCGACGTCCACTACGGGCGAGCCGAGTTCATTCGCGAGCAGCGTGCTGTCGTGCTCAACGACGCCTACGCCGCACACCCCGAACGCTTCGTCCGCAAGCCACCGCAACCGCCGGCGCTGCCCACCGCGGTGTGGATCAACGAGCCGAAGGAGGACGCCACGACACAGTGATTCTCAAGAGATCTGCCTCGAAAAGGTTGACACGCGCCGGACCGCGTCGACGATTGGTGCCAGCTCATCGAGTGAGGCCCACGGTGATGGCGTCGCGCGTGTTGTGGCGAGGAGCCGTGCGCTCGACAGCGCGGCGTCCCTTCCGCGGATGCGCCGTGCCACCGAACGCTCCTGGATGTACCCGGCAAGGGGGCGCCTCCGACCCATCAGGTGTTGGTAGGCGATCACGCACTGGCGATGCCCGATACCGCTCTGCCGGCAGGCTGCAGGCGCATCGTCGAAGCGCCGGACGCTCACGCTCGCTGTCGCGAGCACGACAACTCACTCGCGGCCCGGGGCTCGAGAAGTCCCGTGCTCCCTCGCTCGCCGCGGTTGACAAGCATCGACATGCCGTTCCGGGCGGGTCGCGACGGTCACATCGCCGTCGTTTGGTACTGGGATTCGGTGCGCGCTCGACCAGCGTGTCGCCAGCCCTCGCGGGAGGCACCCCTCGGGCATTGGCCCGGGTGGTCCACGCAACGCGTCACTCGGGTTATAGCCGTGTGCTGGCTCCCGATCGGACTTCCGGGTTCCGGCGCAGCGCTGGGCGAACACCTCCAACACCCAAGTGCGGCGAGAGATACCTGCGGGGGAGGGTGAGCGCGGACCTGACTCGCGTCGAGGCGTGCGTCAATGGCGCCGTCGAACGTGTCGTCGGTGAAGATGTGAACTGGTCGCCTGCGGCGACGGCGTCGTCACCTGTTTGGCGACGACACCGAGGCCGCTGGTACGGCGAATGCGGATCGTGGGCAAGGTGTGGTTGCCGGGTGCCTTCAACAGGGCCGTGTGGCGGTTGACGTGCCCTGGCGTCGCGGCGAGACTTGTTGCGGCGAAAGGGGGCCTCGATGTCGTGGAGCCTGAAGGGGAGCTATGTCGAGACGTGTTCGTGTGAGCTGATGTGTCCGTGTAATTTCTCGTTCGACCATGGTGCGACATACGACTACTGCCGGGTGACGCTGGTGTTCAGTGTCAAGGAGGGCAACGTCGAGGGCACCGACATTGGTGGCTTGCACGTCGCGATGATCGCGGACACGCCGAAGGTCATGACCGAGGGCAACTGGCGTCTCGGTGTGTTTGTCGATGAGCGCGCCACCGACGAGCAGTTCGACAAGCTGGTGCAGGTCTTCAGCGGGCAGCTCGGCGGGCCGATGGGGGCGTTGGCGCCGTTGGTTGGTGAGATGCTCGGTGTCGAGCGCGCGGCCATCGAGGTCGACGACGAAGGACTTGTGCATCGCGTTCGTGTCGGTGACGCGGTCGACTTCGAGATCGAAGACATCGTCCCGTTCGGAGTGCAGACCGGCGAGCCCGTCCGTCTCACGGGTATGTTCCACCCGGTAGGTTCGACGTTGACGGCGGCGGAGGCGAAGCGGTCGCGGATCAAGGCCTTCGGGATCGAGTACGAGGGCAAGACCGGGTTGTCTACGTCGGAGTTCAACTGGGCCGCCTGAGCACTGTGTCCGTCTCTACGGAGACTCGTCCTGGGCCGGGCGATCTCCGCGCCGCGTTCGCCGCGGCGCGGGCTCGATTCGGCCTGGTCGCGTTGCTGTTCGCTGTCGCCGTTGGTGGCTGGTGGTGGACCGCGGATCAGATGCGAGGCATGGACGACGGGCCGTGGACGCACCTGGGGACGTTCGGGTGGTTCTTGGGGGTGTGGGTCGTGATGATGGCGGCGATGATGTTCCCGTCCGTCGCGCCGACGGTCGCGCTGTACTCGAGGATGACCAAGCAGCGATCGCCGCTGTCGCCGTTGCTGTTCGCGTGCGGCTATCTGGTCACATGGGCTGGCGCCGGTGTCGTCGCCTTCGGTGTGGCAGGAGCGATCGGCCGGGCGTCGGGGGACGTGCTCGAGTGGCACCGCGCCGGGCGTTGGGCGGCGGGCATGAGCCTGGTTGTGGCTGGCGTGTACGAGTTGACGCCGTTGAAGGATGTGTGCCTCGGCAAGTGCCGGAGCCCGCTCGGTTTCCTGCTCGGGTCGTGGCGCGAGGGCCCGTTCGGCGCGAGCCGCATGGGCGCGAAGAGCGGCGCCTGGTGCGTCGGATGCTGCTGGGCGTTGATGTTGTCGCTGTTCGCGCTGGGAGTGATGAGCATCACATGGATGGCCGTCGTCGCCGGGCTGATCGCGTTCCAGAAGACGGTGCCGTGGCGACGCGTCGCGGCCTACGGAACCGCAGCGCTGCTGCTATGTCTCGGCGCGCTCGTGCTCGCCGCGCCAGCGTCAATCCCGAAGCTCAACACCCCGGTCAGATCGAACACGCCGGCGACGCATATGGACGGCTGACATGCCGCGTGGCCATCGCTACGCGCCTCAATCGAGCGTCGGTACGTCGCAAATTCCAGAGAATTGCATCGACTGATCCCGCGAGCATCCGTGGGTGTGGGTTGCCCATCGCCCAGTCGATCCCTCGACGTGTCCGTAAACGCTCTTCCGCGAACCGCATCTCGAGCGAGACGATCGGGGCGTTCTCATGAGGGGTCCAACCCAGCCCGCCGGCGGTCGTAGGGGTCGATCGGATCGTGCGCCGTGACAAGGCCGGGTGCGCCTACCCGCGCGCCTCGGTCGAGGAGATGACGGCCTACGGGTTCGTCGCCGACTGGATCGTCGCGCACGCCGTCGTCGGCCTCAGCGCCGCCTTCGCTGACTGCTAGCATCGCCGGTTAGCTCGGAGGTGAGATGAGGGAGCACCAACACCTGGAGCGGGCACCAGACGCGGGTGTCGCGGAGGCGGGCAAGCCCGCGTCGAGGGCGCGACAGCGACCCGGCGCGGTCCCTCGTCGTCCCGTCGACGCGACGGCCATCGAACAGGAGCGGCCTGGAGTCGGGTTGCGGGCGGTTGAGCTGAATGCGCCAGCTTCGACGCGCGTGCAACGCAGCACAGCGCGGGTCCCGTCGTTCGCCGTCTCCAGCGATCGGACGCCGAAAATCCGTCGGATCGCCGTGAAGTTTGTCGATGGGGTGGACGCTGACAAACCTTCGACCTACGACACAGGGGGCGGCCACTCCTACAAGGACCATGGCTCGCAGACGACGAAGGAACAGCACATGACTCGCCTGCGCACGGGCGTCGCGCCGTCCGGCCGGGTGAGCCGCGTCCCGCCCGGCAAGGCGTCGTCGAAGTTCAAGTCAGACCCGGATATTGCAGCCGGGTCGCGGGGACGGCTGGGCGGGAGTGGTCTGGGGCGCGTTTGACGGCGTGTCGCTGGGCGCGTCGGCGGCTGACGTGTGCTGGGCGCGTCGAAGCTGAGGTGTTGATCTGGTGCCGGTTGCCGCCGTGGGTGCCTGTCCGGTTCAGGCGTAGGCGGGGAGCCGGCGGACGCGGGTGAGGGCTTCGATGAAGGCGGCGGCCCAGGCATGGCTGCGGGGGAGGCGGAGCCAGAGTTGGCGGGCGTGAGTGACGACACGGGCGGCGACGTTGAAGAAGGCGAGGCGGCGCCGCTTGCCGCGGCAGCGGCGGAACTCGCGGGGCAGGGCGAGCACGTCGAGCCAGCGGGCGGTGTTGTGGGCCAGGGCGCAGGCGTGCCACCACAGCCAGTTGCCGAAGAAGTTCTCCAATGGGGCGTGGTCGAAACCGAAGTCTTCTTTCAGTTGGCGAACGGTGTCTTCGGGGATCCCGCCGCGCAGCCGGTGGTGGGCTTCGACCATGGCGGCCGGGCCGAGCCAGGCCGGGATGTTGGTGACGATGGCGTGGAACCGCCATCCGTCGATGTCGTCGAAGGAGAGCTGATCACCGGCGGTAGTCGGTTGGCGGCGGACGATGAGGCGCAGCAGTCGCCGGTCACGTTTCGTGGTGCCGATCTCGATCATCGTTTCGGCGATCTCCGAGCCCCGCTCGGCTTCGGCGTTGAGCGCCAGGACCCACACCGTCGCCGGGTCAGTGGCCAACGCCCTCACCGCCGCACGCATCCTGGCCGTGTTCTTGGCGGTGATCGTGACGGCGCCGAGCGCCTCGCAGGCCCGGAACACCTCGTGTTGGTAGCCGGCCGAGTCGATCCGCACCCACAGGTTCGACGTCTCCCGCACCGCAGCAGGGATCGCCGCCACGCACTCGCGGATGAACCCCGCCAGCGCCCGGCCCGGGTGGGCGTTACCGCCGCGGGCCCGCACCGCCAACACGTCACCGGTCTCCCCGCACACCCCGATCAACGGCGATAGCCCGGTCTCGCCGCGGTAGGTGAACGTCGAGCCTTCCTTGCCCGGCCCGTACGTGTCGACCAGGGTGGCGTCGGGGTCGATCGTCACCAGCCCACCTTGCGGGCCGGCGCCCATCGCCCACGCCCGCGCCAGCATCGTGCGGTTCACCGCCGCCGCCTTCTGGGCCCGGCCCAGATCGGCGCCGGCGCAGAACCGCCACAACGTGGTGTGCGACGGCAACCGATGGGCGCCACGCAACCGTTGCGTCGCCCCGTTGTTGGCGGCATGACTTCCTGATGATGTAGCCGCGCGCGTCGGCGGCGCTGTTTGTCGACCGCTGTGTTCGCTGCGCGGTGCGGTCAACGGTGAGGATGTCCGGTCCCTGTACGCGAGGGACCCCCTCCCCATCAGTTGGTCGCTGTGGCGGGAGGGGGTCCAAGGCGGTGTTTCCACCTGTGGCGATCGTATGGCCGTGTCCGTTGTCAGTCGAGCGGTACGCGGCGGCGGGTCGTGACGTCGCGGTGCCGCGGCCGGACTGTCCGCGCTGCGGTGGGATGACGTCGTGGTGGGCGGGCTATCGCCGTTTCGTCCGCGCTGGCGGTGTGAGCCGGGCGATCTTCGTCCCGAGGGTGCGCTGCGGCCGGTGCGCGAAGACCGACGCGGTGCTGCCTGCGTTCGTGTTGTGCGGTCGGCTTGACACTGTCGAGACGATCGGCGCAGCCATCGATCGTGTCGCTGTCGGCGCGGGCGGGGTGCGCCCCGCCGCGACCACGGCGGATGTGCCGCACACCACGGCGCGGGGATGGCTGCGTCGCTTCGCTGCGCGGGCGGCCCGAGTCTCGGTCGCGTTCGCGGCGCTCGCCGTCGAGCTCGGCGGCGAGGTCCTCGGCGCGATCGGCGATGGCATCGGCCACGCGTCCGCGGCGATCGGCTCGGCCTTCGAGTTGGCCGCCACGCTGGCGGGCTGGGCCGCGCTGGGCCGGTGGCGCTTCGCATCTGCGGTGAGCGGCGGGAGCCTGATCGCCACCAACACGAATACGCCCTATCTGATCGTCGGCAGGCGTCGTTTCATGCCTCCGGTCCCCACCGAGGGGACGCGAAGAGAGGAATGACATGGACCACGACTCCCAAGAGGCCGTTGCGCTGCACCGCTTCGGCGTGATCGCTGAGGCCACCAACCCACGCCTGTCGCCGGCGGAGCGGGGCGCGGTCGTGCGGGCGATCGCAATGCGGGCACATTCGCATCCCGACGGCAGCGAGCGCCGCTACTCGCGGGGAACGATCGACCGGTGGGTGCGAGCCTGGCGGGCCGGCGGGCTCGACGCGCTGAAGCCTTCGGCCCGGGCCGACACGGGCACGGTGCGCGCCCACCCGGAGCTGTTCGCCGAGGCGGCCGCGTTGCGGTTGGAGCTCCCGTCCCGCTCGGCCGCGCAGATCGCCTCGATCCTGTTCCACCGCCACGGGATCCGGGTCGCCGAGCGCACGGTGCGGGCCCAGCTGCGACGCGCCGGGTTGCACCGCGAGGCGCTCGAGGCCGAACCGAAGGTGTTCGGCCGTTACGAGGCCGAGGCGCCGAACGACCGGTGGATCACCGATGTCCTCGTCGGCCCCTATGTGCCTTGGCCGAGAACGGACGGCTCGGTGCGGGCTCGGCTCTTCTTGATCGTCGACGACCATTCCCGGCTGATCGTCGACGGCCGGTTCTTCGCCCACGAGAACGCGCGGGCGTGCCAGGAGCTGCTGCGCCGGGCGATCGTGCGCCGCGGTGTGCCCGTCGTGCTCTACGCGGACAACGGCGCACCGTTCGCCAACGCGTGGCTGGCGCGGACCTGCGCGGTGCTGGGGGTGCGCCTCGTGCACTCCAAGCCGTATTCCCCTCAAGGCCGCGGCAAGCAGGAGCGCGCGAACCGCTACATCCGTGAGGCGTTCCTGGCCGAGGCCACCCACGTCGGCATCGAGTCGTTGGCCGAGCTCAACGACCGGTTCACCGCGTGGGCCGAGCAGGTCGCCAACCGGCGTGTGCACGCCGAGACGAACGAGACGCCGATTGTGCGCTTCGAGCGCAGTGGTCCCCATCGCGGGGTCGACGCCGACCGGCTGCGCGAGGCGTTCCGCTGGTCGGTGACCCGCAAGGTGACCCGCACCGCCACCGTCCCCTTGGAGGGCAACGCCTACGGCGTGGATCCCGCGCTCGTCGGCCGGCGGGTCGAGCTGCGCTATGACCCCGAGGACCTCACCCGCATCGAGGTGTTCCTCGACGGCCGACCCGCCGGCGTGGCCACGCCGTTCGTCACCCGCCGCCACGTGCACCCCGCCGTCCCCCAAGCCGCCCGCCCCCAACCCGAAACGACCGGCGTCGACTATCTCGGCCTGGTCGCCGCCGCCCACGACGACGCCGCCGGCACCGGCTCCAAGATCGACTTCTCCCAACTCGGGCTGTTCGCCGATCCCGACGACGAGGAGCTGGCCCGATGAGCGCCGCCCCGTGGGCCGCCCACTTCGGGCTCAAGCGCACCCCCTTCGGCAAGTCGATCGCCGCCAAGGACCTCTTCGCCCGACAGACCCACTCCGAGGCCGTCGCCCGCATCAACTTCTGTGTCGTCGAGTCCGCCCTCGGGGTGATCACCGGCGACGTCGGCGCCGGCAAGACCGTGTCGGTGCGCGCCGCCGTCGACGCCTTGGACCGCACCCGCCACCAAGTCATCTACATCGCCAACCCCGCCTTCGGCACCCGAGGCCTCTACGTCACCATCGTGCGCGCCCTCGGCGCCGAGCCCCGCTACCTCAAAGCCGAGCTGATGGCCCAAGCCGCCGACCTCCTCGCCGCCGAGGCTGCCGAACGGCACCGCCGGGTCGTGCTCGTCTGCGACGAAGCCCACCTGCTCGATCCAGCCCAGCTCGAAGAGCTTCGTCTGCTCACCAACTCCGAGATGGACTCCGCCTCACCGTTCGCCGGGATCCTCATCGGCCAACCCACCCTCAACCGCCAGCTCCGCATGGGCGTCTTCGCCGCGCTCGACCAGCGCATCGCCACCCGGTTCACGATCAAACCGATGGACATCGGCGAGTCCGCCGCCTACCTCCACCATCACCTCGCCCTCGCCGGACGCGACGACCCGCTCTTCGCCGACGACGCCGTGGCCCGACTCCACCGCGCCTCAGGCGGCCTCCCACGCGCCCTCAACAACGCAGCAACCGCCGCCATCATCGCCGGCGCAGCCGACAACAAGGCCCTCATCGACGACGCCTGCGCCAAGAAAGCCGTCGCCGAGCTCACCCGAGACTGAACATCAACGACCCGTGCTCATCGACCGACACCGCCCGATCAACACCGACCGATGCCAGACCATGTCAAGACAGCGTGGCCGCCAACACCGCCGCCATCATCGCCGGCGCAGCCGACAACAAGGCCCTCATCGACGACGCCTGCGCCAAGAAAGCCGTCGCCGAGCTCACCCGAGACTGAACATCAACGACCCGTGCTCATCGACCGACACCGCCCGATCAACACCGACCGATGCCAGACCATGTCAAGACAGCGTGGCCGCCAACACCCGTCCAGCAGCGAACGATCCGACAAGAAGTCACCACCGGCCAACAGCACCTCGACCAGAGTCCGATAACACTCACCGCCCGAGTAACCGCCCGCCCCGATCGGTCGCAGCCCACGCCGATCCGCCGCCTCGACCAAGCCGAGACGATCCAACAGCGGCCCCCACAGGGCCACCCCGGCGACGCCGGTTACCTCGTCATCCGACACCGTCGGCGGTGCCGGATCGTGTTGGCCTGCGCCGAGGGTCGCCCCAACGGTGAGGTCGCTTCGGAGTTGCGGGTCCATCCCACGACGGTGTCGAAGTGGCGGCACCGGTTCGCCAAGGACCGGATCGACGGATTGGTGGATGCCCCCCGCCCCGGTGCCGCCCGCACGATCGGCGATGACGTGATCGAAGCGATCATTGTCGAGACCCTCGAGACGGCACCGCCGGATGCGACGCACTGGTCGACCCGCGGCTTGGCGGCCAAGCACGGGATCTCGCACACCACGGTGAGACAGATCTGGCGGGCATTCGGGCTCAAACCGTGGCGCCAAGACGAGTTCAAGGTGTCGCCTGACCCCGAACTGGTGGAGAAGATCCGCGATCTCGTCGCCCTGTACATGAACCCGCCGGTGGCCGCGGCGGTGTTCGCCCTCGACGAGAAACCCCAGATCCAGGCCCTCAACCGGACCGCACCGACCCTGCCGATGCTGCCCACCACCCCGGCCCGCGCGACCCACGACTACGAACGCAACGGCACCTGTGACCTGTTCGCCGCGTTGGAGATCGCCACCGGCAAGGTCATCACCGACATCCGCGCCAAGCACACCAGCGCCGACTTCGTCGCCTTCTTGAACAAGGTCAACCGCCACGTCCCCAACGACCTCGAGGTGCACGTCATCTTGGACAACCTCTCGACTCACAAGACCCCCACCGTGCACCGCTGGCTGCTGCGTCACCGCCGCTTCCACTTCCACTTCACCCCGACCTACGGATCGTGGATGAACCTGGTTGAGCGGTGGTTCTCGGCGCTCACCACCAAGAAGCTGCAACGCTCCGCCCACCACAACGTCAAGGAACTCGCCGCCGACATCGAGGCTTGGGCCGCCAACTGGAACCTCAACCCGACCCCGTTCGTCTGGCACAAGACCGCCGAACAGATCCTCGAACGCCTCGCCAGCTACTGCGCCGCCATCAACCAACCAGCCGACACGTGACCCACACAATTTCACGGCGCTTCAGCCTTCCGGGACACTAGGCCGCGAGGAGGCCCGTGGTGAGCATCCCGAGGTCGGTCACGTGCCGCGCTGCCAGGTGGAACGACTGATGCGCAGCCACGGGCTACGTGGCGTGCGGCGCGGCCGCCAGTTCATCACGACTCGCCCCGCGTCCGGCGCCCCGCGGCCACCAGACCTGGTCAAGCGGGACTTCACCGCCGAGCGGCCCAACCAGCTGTGGGTGGTCGACTTCACCTACGTCGCCACGTGGGCCGGGATGGTGTTCACCGCCTTCGTGATCGACGTCTTCTCCCGGCGTATCGTCGGCTGGCGCACCGCCGCTCGGATGCCGACCGCGCTGCCGCTCGACGCGTTGGAGATGGCGCTGTGGGTCCGCGCCCAGGCCGAGCAGCTCATCGCCGGGCTCGTCCACCACAGCGACGCCGGCAGCCAGTACACCTCGATCCTGTACACCAACCGCCTCGCCGACGTCGGCGCTGTCGCCTCCATCGGCACCGTCGGTGACAGCTACGACAACGCCCTCGCCGAGTCCACGATCGGCCTGTACAAGACCGAGTGCATCCACCACGAAGGCCCCTGGCGCGGCGCCGACGACGTCGAGCTGGCCACGTTGAACTGGGTGTGGTGGTACAACGAGATCCGCCTCCACTCGGCGATCGGCTACGTCCCACCTGTCGAGTACGAGACCGCCTACTACCGTCAGAACAACTCCCACCAGCAGCCGCCAGTGGGAGAACCCAGCCTCCACTGAACCCGGGGCGCTTCAGTGGTGTTCACCCGACAGGTGCTCCTTCGCCACGGACGGCATTGACTTTCCAACCAACATCGTCCCAGGTGACGGAGCATCTGCCGCGTCAATCACACCCCGGTAACCAGCCCAACGCTGCAATATCCGGGTCAGACTCGAAGCACGTTGAGGCCTTCAAGGCCGCCCAGACCGATCTGACAGAGAAGAACAAGACGAAGACGAAGATCCGAGGAGCAGCGGGCGAGATCGCCGTCAGCGAAGCGGGAATCTCCTACTGGCGTGACAACTCCGAGACGACGTCCAACGAGGTGACTCTCGATATCGTTCCCGTCGACGACACGACGCTTCGCGTCAACTCGATGTACCCGACGGGCGAGTCGTGAGCAGATCCAACGAAGCGCGCGTCGCCGACGTCCTCGCCGATCTCGCTCGCCGTGCAGGCGCCCACGGTCCGACGGAACAGATCCGCTCAGCGATCCTCACGGACATGGCCGAGAAGGATTTCGTCGACGACGACGTACCGGACTGGTTCGTCGACCTGGTCGAGGCCGTTCGAGACGAGGTCGACACGGGGTGGGTCAACTTCGAACCCGGAGGAGACCGCACGGCGTTGGTGGAGTTCCTGCGTCATCCGCCGAACGTTCTCTCGGCGAGGGTTCAAGACGATGTCGAGAGCCTCACCATCGTGTTCGAGTCCGCCGACCGTGAGGCGACCGTGTCGTGGGAAGGCTCCTGCTATCGGGTCAGCGGGCTCGGCGAGTCATGGGACGACATCGAGGCGTAGGACCTCGCTCGCGCCTCCGCGAGCTCGTTCGCCAACTCGACGACGCAGCGTTGTCCCGGGCGCGGCCGTTGCTGGGTGAGCTGCCGATCAGCCACGACCCTGAGGAAGCCGAGACCGTCGTCAACAACGTTGCACTGATGCCGTCCGATGCTCCGGGTAGTCCGGTCAGCCCGATCCGGTGCGATGAAAGCTGATCGTCGAGGTCACGCGACCAGCACACTGACGACGACGACGACTACCAGATCAACCCGCGCAGCCTTGTGAGGCCATTGCACGCGTTCCGGTCGGGGGTGAAGACGCGAGTGTGAGGTCTCCGTCGGGCGCGAGTTCACGTGCGCTGCATCAGGTCACGCAGGGTTGCGAGATCACCGGCGACCGCGTCGGTGTCGGCAGCGAACTCCTTGGCACTCATTCCGGCACGACGACGCACGGCTGGCCAACGCGGCATCAAAGAACTCGAACGGCTCACAAGGTCGACGGACGCACCGTGACCAAGGTGCTCAGCCCCGAGCAACGGGAGCGCTATCGGCCGTTGTTCGACAACGCTCGCCGGCTCCGGGAGCTCATCGCCGAACTCGAAACCCTCTCACTCCACACCATCGAGGACGCCGAGAACTGGCCACGGGCCTGACCCGTCACCACACGCGCCCTGACGACGGAACTCGCAAGAGCCTTCCTGCCGAGGTGCAACCGACACCGAGCTCCGATCGGGCAATATGCGCCGCGATGTCTCGACCGAGAGTGACGCCGCCACGGTCGAGCGATGGTGCCGGTTGGTACTTCTTCGACAGTCCTGAACGTGAGCCGCGCGGCTCCAACGAGCGCCAACGCCGCCTCATCGCCTTGGGCGCGATTCGCGGCGAGGTCAACAACGGTGGCTTCCACCAGTTCCTCTTCAACAGCAGCGGTCACCTCGCGCCCGATGCCGCGGCAGCTACACATGAGGCGGGCGAGCATGGCCTCGAACGAATCATCACGAGCGCGATGGACCGACTCGGGGAACCGTTTCCAACTGACCGTGAGCAACGCCAAGCGATCTTGGCGCGGGTACGCGATGACGAGTTTGACGCGTTCGACGGCGAATACTACGCACTTGAGGAGTCAAATGATCTGGATTCAGTGATGGACGCCTACGTATGGGAGCACGCTGAGGACTTCTTCGATCGGTAGGCGCGGAACTGCCGATCGGCCATCGGTCCGCGGCGCCCGTGGCCGGCCACCAGCCGTAGGCCACATGATCCAGAGAACGCGTCTTCCAAGCACTCTCCAGGGTCCCGCAGCGACATCAACAACACCCGAATCCTGACTCCAGGTAACCGGCGTTCGGTGTCAGGGAGTCGCGGAGGTCCTGCGGCGCGGGGCGTGATCTCGATCGTTCCGCGAACGCCGGTCACCCGCCTGTCGCGTGTGGCCGACGTGCTGGACCTGTCGCGCTCGACGGGCCCGTACCATCCGGCGTGTGTCCGGCCTGCTCGAACTGCCTGTTGCCGACCCGTGGTTCGTCCTCGAACCCGCGGGCGATGGCGTCGCCCTCGTCACGGAGCCGCACGTTCACCCACTGCTGCGGTGCAACGTGTGGCACGTGCGCGGCCGCGACGTCGACCTCGTGGTCGACACCTCGCTCGGCCTGCAGCCGCTGGGCCACCTCGTGGAGCACGACCTCGACCACGAGCTGCTCGCCGTCGCCACCCACGTTCACGGCGACCACGTCGGCGGGATGCACGAGTTCGCCCAGCGGGCGATCCACGCTGCCGAGGCGGAGGAGCTCGCCGCCCCCGGACGGGTCACCGTCGACACCGCCGAGTACGGTCCAGCCGTGCTCGGACCGTACCTCGACGCCGGGTACGAGGTCGGTGAGCTACTCGTCGACGCGGTGCCGCTGGGTGGGCTCGCGGCGGCGACGCTCGACCGTCGCGCCGCGCCGGCGACACGGCTGCTCGCCGACGGCGACGTCGTCGACCTCGGTGACCGGGCGTTCGAGGTCGTCCATCTCCCGGGCCACTCCCCCGGCAGCATCGGGCTGTGGGAGTCGGCAACCGGCGTGCTGTTCTCCGGCGACGCCGTGTACGACGGGCCGCTGCTCGACGAGCTCGATGGCTCGGACATCGAGGCCTACATGACCACGATGCGCCGCCTGCGCGAGCTGCCGGCCTCCGTCGTCCACGCCGGCCACGAGCTGAGCTTCGGACGGCAACGGCTCGTCGAGCTGTGCGACGCCTACCTGAAGGCCCGCGGCTGATGGCGCGCATCGGCTTCGTCGGGCTCGGTGCGATGGGCGGCCCGATGGCCGGCCACCTCGCCGCCGCCGGCCACCAGGTCACCGTGTACAACCGCACCCGGTCGAAGGCGGATGCCTGGGTGCGTCAGCACGACAACGCCTCGGCCGCCCGACCAGCCGACGCTGCCGAGGGCGCGGAGCTGGTGATGCTGTGCGTCGGCAACGACGACGACGTGCGCGCCGTCACCTACGGCGACGACGGCGTGCTGTCGGCGATGGCCGAGGGCGCGGTGCTCGTCGACCACACGACGACCTCGGCGGTCCTCGCCCGCGAGGTCGCCGCGGCGTGCGCCGAGCACGGCGTCGGGTTCGTCGACGCGCCGGTGTCGGGCGGGCAGGCGGGGGCCGAGAACGGGACGCTCACGGTGATGTGCGGCGCCGATTCCGAGGCCGACTTCGAGACGGCTCGCGCCGTGATCGACGCCTATGCGATGCGATGCGAGCGGATGGGCCCGGCCGGCGCCGGGCAGCTGACGAAGATGGTCAACCAGATCTGCATCGCCGGGATCGTGCAGGGGCTCGCCGAGGCCGTCGACTTCGCCCAGCGCGCCGGGCTCGACACGGCCCAGGTGTTCGACGTGATCGGCAAGGGCGCGGCGCAGAGCTGGCAGATGGACAACCGGGCGGCGACGATGGCCGCCGGCGAGTTCGACTTCGGCTTCGCCGTCGAGTGGATGCGCAAGGACCTCGGGTTCTGCCTCGACGAGGCACGACGCATCGGCGCCCGCCTGCCCGTGGCCGCCCTCGTCGACCAGTTCTACGCCCAGCTCGTCCGGCGCGGCGGCAAGCGCTGGGACACGAGCAGCCTCGTCCAGCTCCTGCGCCAGCCCTGAGGTCTCCCGTTCTGTCCTTTGATTGCGGCCGGATCGGGCCGAATCTGAAGGACAGAACGAGGTCACCAGGTATCCCAGTGGATGACGGTGTCCGGGTCGGGGCGCAGCACCGGCTTGAAGTCGGTGCCGACGGTGTAGCCGAGTGGGCTCAGGCAGACCTGTTGGACCTCGGCGAAGGGGATGCCGACGACGTCGGCGATCTGCTGCTCCATCATCAGGTGCAGCGTCGTCCACGCCGTGCCGAGGCCGCGGGCACGCGCGGCGAGCATGAAGCTCCACATCGCCGGGAGGATGTTGCCGAGCGTCGACGCCGACATCACCGCCGGCTGGCCGTCGATGCGGCCACCGGCGTTGCAGGCGATGACCAGCGCCGGCGCTTCGCCCATGTGCTCGCCGAGGAAGTCGGCCGACGACTGGACCCGCTGCTGCTGGGCCTGCTCGGCGTCGGTGTCCTTGTGGATCGAGCCGACGTAGATGCCGTCGAGGCCCTTGTAGATCGTGTAGCACTGGCGGTAGATCTCACCGATCGCCGCCCGCTTGGCAGCGTCCGTGACGACCACGAACTGCATCGTCAGGTTGTTGCTCCCCGACGGAGCCTGCAGGGCGACCGCGACGCACTCGCGCACGAGCTCGGGGGGCACCGGGCGGTCGTAGTCGAGGCGGCGGCGGACGGCGCGGGTGGTGGTCAGCAGTTGGTCAGGCGTGAGGTCGAGCACGGGCGGACACTACGGCCACCGTCCGGACCCTCGTACGATCCGCCGGTGATCGACATCACGACCGCGGAGGGGACCTTCACCGCCGATGCCGCGGGTCCGGACGACGGGCCGCTGGTGCTGCTGTTGCACGGCTTCCCGCAGAGCCGGCACACGTGGCGCGATGTGGTGCCGGCACTGGCGGCGGCAGGGTTCCACGCGGTGGCCCCCGACCAACGCGGGTACTCCCCGGGCGTACGTCCGACGCAGGTCGATGCATATGCAACGCCACGCCTGGTCGCCGACGTCCTCGACATCGCCGATGCGCTCGGCGCCGAGCGCTTCCACCTCGTCGGCCACGACTGGGGCGGCCAGGTGGCGTGGCTCACCGCCGCTCACCACGAGGCGCGGGTGGCGACGCTGACGGTGCTGTCCCGACCCCACCCGGCGGCGTTCGCCCGCTCGTTCGAGCTCGACCCGGCGCAGGCCGAGCGGTCCCGCCACCACCGGGCGATGACGCCCGAGCTGACCGACCGGTGGTGGGCCGCCGGCTGCGCCGCGCTGCGCGCGATCCTCGAGAGCGCCGGTGTCCCGCCGGCCGACGCGGATGCCTACCTCGCCACGTTCGCCGAGCGCGACGCCCTCGACGCGGCGATGAACTGGTACCGGGCGGCGCTGGCGGACGGCGGGCTACGCGCCGCCGACACCCCCGACGTCGCGGTCCCCGTGCTGTACCTGTGGGGCACCTCCGACCAGAGCGTCGGTCGCGTGGCCGCCGGGCTGACGGCGGAGCACGTCACCGGGCCGTGTCGGTTCGTCGAGATCGAGGGCGCCGGTCACTTCCTCACCGACGACTCCGGTGCGGCGGTGGTCGAGCGTGCGCTACTCACCCACGTCGTCGGCGAGCGCCTCATCGGCGGGCACGGCGAGCTCGTCGCCGGCCGACCGCCCACCACGCCACGGGAGGATCGCCAGCCCGACGACCGCCGCAGCGGCGGCGAACCACCATCCGCCCCTACCGTCGGCGTCGCCGACGGCGCCGACCGCGACGAGCACACCGAGCGCGATCACGAGCGCGCCGAGCGCCGCCGAGACCGGGTCGAAGGGATGTCGTTGCATCGCGAATCAACCTCCGGGGATCGTCGGATCGACCGGCAACGGCGGTGACGTCGGCAACGGCGGTGAGGGTGCCTCGACCCTCGCGTGCGGGAACTGCACGATGTCGACGTGCCCGTGACCGACGCGTGCGATGACGATGACGTCGGGCGGGCCTTCGGGGCCGACGGAGAACGTGCCCGCGGCGTGCCGGACGCCGGCAACACGCACGTCGTCGCCCGGGCGGGTGCGCACCTCGACGGTGGTGTCATCGGCGGCGTCGATGCGCACGGTCCCGACGGCCGTCCCGAGGTCGACGGTCACCGGCTGCGACGGTCGGCTGTAGACATGGAGCGCCACGTCGCCGACGAGGACGTGCTCGTGGACGTTGGCGGTGGGCACCATGCCCGCGCCGACCGAGACCTGCCTCGTCCCGAACGCGTCGTCAGGGTGGAGGCCGATGCGGGCGGCCTCGCCGGCCACGAACCCGGCGCCGGCGAACAGGACCGCCGGCACGACGAGCAAGCGGGCGTGCCCCACGATCGCACCGGCCAGCAACCCGATCCCGCAGACGATCGCCGCCGCCCCGAGCCACTGCTCGGGGTGGAGGCGAGCGCCGTTGCCCTGATCGATCGCCGCGCCGGCGGCTGCCGTGAGCACGGCCAGCCCGAGCGTCAGGCGGCCGAGGATCGAGAGCGGCGGCCGCGGGCGGAGGGTGCGGCGCGGCAGCGCCGTGGTCGGCCCGTCCGTCACAGAGGTGTCCGCGGCCGGCGATCCCGCCACCACGGTTGGCGCCGGTGCCGCCCGCCGGGGCTGCCAGAGGGCGATGGCGAGGCCGGCCAGGAGGGCGAGCACGGCGACCGTGCCGGTCGCCAAGCGGAAGTCACCTCCCGCGGTGAGCAGCAACGGCACCCCGACGACGAGCAGGGCGCCGCCGGCGAGGCGCGCCCAGCGCGCCTGCCGCCCGTGGACCAGGACGAGCCACAGCGCGGCGTAGAAGAACAGGCCGATCCCGCCAACGAGGCCGAGCAGCATGAAGCCGATGCGGACCCACAGCACGTCGACGTCGAGCCGCGTGGCGAGCAGTCCGGCGACGCCGCCGATGATCCGGTCGGGCGGCGCGGCCAGCGGCGCCGTCGGCGCGGGCGGCGGCTCGGCGGCGGGGGCGGCGTCGAGCGGCGGCGGGGCGAGGTCCACGCCGACGACCATACGGAACACCCGTTCCCAGCGCCATCGGGGACATCCCTGGTCCGACCCCGAGGCGGATCGCCGCCACCGTGGGGAGGACCCCGGATGGTCGGCGGCACCGCCGTGCGCGACGATGCCGGGGTGTCCCGCGCCCTCGACCTCGTGCGCGTCCCACGCGGGTCGGACCGCGTGGTTGCGGGCGTCGCCAGCGGCTGGGCCGACCGCTGGGGCGTCGAGCCGACGGTCGTGCGCGCCGCGGTCGGCCTGCTGACCCTGGCCGGCGGGCTCGGCGCCGTCCTCTACGGGGTCGCCGCCGTCGCCTCCACTGAAGCGGTGCGCTGCTTGCCCTGCTTGCCCGAGCGCCCGCCACTGCTGGCCGCTCCCGACCGCCGCCGGCGCGAGCTGGCGATCGGCGTGGCCACGGCGGCCGTGCTCGTGGCCTGCCGGGCGATCGGACTGTGGCCGGGGGACGCGATCATGATGCCGGCGGCGGCGATCGCCGTTGGCGTCTCGGTCGTGTGGACCCACGGTGCCGGCCGCCCCACGCTCGGCGGCCGGTCGGCGCGCGCCGTCCAGGTTGTCGCTGGCCTCGCCCTCTGCGTCGCCGGCGTCGCCTCCCTGGCCGGGCGTACCGGCGGTCTCGGCGCCGTGGGCGCGTCGGCGAGCGCGATCGCGGTCGTCGTCGGCGGCCTGGCCATCTTCGCCGCGCCGGCTCTCGGACGCCTGCTGCGGCGCCTCGACGATGAGCGGGCGGTGCGCATCCGGGAGGACGAACGGGCCACGGTCGCCGCCCACCTCCACGACTCGGTGCTGCAGTCGCTCGTCCTGATCCAGCGCACCGACGACCCGAGGCGGATGACGGCACTTGCCCGGCGCCAGGAGCGGGAGCTGCGATCGTGGTTGTACGGCGCCACGCGCGACGGCGAGCCGACGTCGCTGCACGCCGCGATCGACGCGATGGCGGTGTCGGTCGAGGACGACCACGATGTCAGGGTCGAGGCAGTGGTCGTCGGGGACCAGCCACTCGACGACGCATCGCGTGCCCTGCTCGCCGCCACTCGCGAGGCGGTGGTGAACGCCGCCCGGCACGCTCGGGTCGAGCGGGTCGACGTGTTCATCGAGGCTGAGGACACTGAGCTCACCGCGTTCGTCCGTGACACCGGGCGCGGCTTCGACCCGGCCGACGTCGGCACGGACCGGCGGGGCATCAGCGAATCGATCGTCGGCCGCGTGGAACGGCTCGGCGGCACCGCGGTGCTGACCTCACGGCCCGGCGCCGGTACCGAGGTCGAGGTGCGCGTGCCGCGGAGCCGTCGGTGACCGGGCGAACTGTGCGCGTGGTCCTCGTCGACGACCACGCCCTGTTCCGGGCGGGCGTCAGGTCCGAGCTCCTCGAGGTCCCGTGGTTGGACGTGGTCGGCGAGGCGGCCGACGTCGAGGGCGCGATCGACACGATCCGCACGACCTCACCCGACGTCGTGCTGCTCGACGTCCACCTGCCCGGCGGTGGCGGCCAGCGCGTCATCGCCGCCGTGCACGACGACCCAGCGCCGCCGCGGTTCCTCGCCCTGTCGGTGTCCGACTCGGCCGACGACGTGATCGCCGTCGTCCGCGCCGGCGCCCGCGGCTACGTGACCAAGTCGATCGCCGCTGCCGCGCTCGCCGGCGCGATCGAGCGGGTCGACGACGGTGACGCAGTCTTCTCACCGCGCCTCGCCGGCTTCGTGCTCGACGCCTTCTCCGGCGACGACCCGGCGCCCGCCGACCCCGAGCTCGATCAGCTCACCGCCCGCGAGCAGGAGGTGATGCGCCTGATCGCCCGCGGCTACGCCTACAAGGAGGTCGCCGCCCGTCTGCACCTGTCGGTGAAGACGATCGAGACCCACGTGTCGGCCGTGTTGCGCAAGCTCCAGCTGTCCAACCGCCACCAGCTCACCGCCTGGGCCAACGAGCGCCGCCTCATCTGACGGCGGTGCCCACCCGCTAGCGGGTGGTCAAGCGGCGGATGGAGCGACCTCGGTCATGAACCGCTCCATCGCCGCCCGCCGCCCGTCGAGGCCGCCGGGGGCGACGGGGTCGAGGAGGATGTGGTCGACGCCGATCGATGCCCACTCGCCGATGGTGTCGATCATCTGCCCCGGTGGGCCGGCGATCGACTTCGACGCCGGCATCGAGCCCTCGGGGTCGAGGTACAGGCGAACCGACATCCGCACCGCCGCCGGATCGCGCCCGGCCTCGGCGCACAGCTCGCCGACCCTCCCCCACCCTGCGGCGACCTCGTCGAGGGGCTGGAAGGCGGCGTGCCACGCGTCGCCGTGGCGGGCCACCCGCTGCCACGCCGGCTCCGTGTCGCCGCCGACCCAGATCGGAACCCGGCCGTTCACCGGCTTCGGGGCGAAGCCGATCTCCGGCACGTCGTAGAACTCGCCGTGGTAGCTCGGGAACGGCTCACCGAACAGGGCCTCGAACAGCTCCAGCTGCTCGTCGGCGCGTCGGCCGCGGTGGTCGAACGGCATGCCGAGCACGGCGAACTCCTCGCGCATCCATCCGACTCCGACGCCGAGGATCGCCCGCCCGCCCGACACGACGTCGAGCGAGGCGATCGCCTTGGCCGTGAGCACCGGAGGGCGGTACCCGAGGATCAGCACCGTGCTGCCCAGCAGAATCCGCTCGGTGCACCCGGCGACGAAGAACATCGTGCCGATCGGGTCGAGCCACGGCATGTCGGGCGCCGGTGCGAACGACCCATCGTCGGTATATGGGTACTTCGAGGCGATCTCTCGCGGCCACGCGACGTGGTCGCTGACCCAGGCCGAGTGGAAGCCCAGAGATTCGGCCTGCTGGGCGAAGTCGATCAACCCCTGGCGGGTGCCTTGTCGTCCGAGGTGCGGGAGGTGGATGCCCCAATCCATCGGCCCATCCTGCCTTGTGTGCATCGCCATCCGAACGCCGTCGCGGTCACCGACCTCGACCGCCGGGCGGCGAGCTCCCTCGGCCGCTTGGTGGCGAGGAGATCGCGTTCGCCCACGAGACCGGGCGGGCAGGCCAAGCCACTTGACCTGGAACGCCAACAAGGTGCTCTGGACCTGACTCCTCGGGGACCCGCCCGCGTCTCACCCTGATCTCGCATCACTCCCAGCCAACTCTCAGCTCCGGCGAGGAGGATCGGGGCGTGCACCCGAGCTCACGACCGCCCCGCCGGCGCTCTCGCCACCCCGCCCGCCGCACCCGCCGCGCCGTCGGGGCGGCCAGCGTCGCCGGGTTCGGCGCCATCGCCGGCGCCGTCGCCATCGGCACCGGCGCGACAGCGTCGAGCTCGGAGACGACGACGACGACCTCACCGACCACGATCCCCGACGAATCGAGCCAGACCACCGACGCGCCGCGCTCGGCAGCGCGACGGGCGCTCCGCCGGCCCCGTCGCCGGATCGTCCGGCGCTCCCCGACCAGATGCGAGCAGCCATGGCAGCTGACGCCGAACCCGGTCCTTCGCTCGCTCGCCGCACCCGCTCCACGCGTGTGGCGGCGATGGGCACGGAGGCCCACCTGATCGTCGTCGGTGCCGACGAGGCGTTGCCCGACCACCTCGTCGGTCTTCTCGACCGCCTGGAACATCGCTGGAGCCGGTTCATCCCCGACAGCGAGATCAGCCGGCTCAACCGCAACGCCGGCCGGCCCGTCGTCGTCCACGCCTCGACGCTGCTGCTCATCGAGCGGGGCGTCGAGGCGTGGCGACTGACCGGCGGCAGCTTCGACCCCACCGTGCTCGGCGACGTCGTGCGCGCTGGGTACGACACCTCGCTCGTGGGCTCGCTCGGCGCCCCCTCCCTCGCCGAGCGAGCCCCGGGCGCCAGTGATCTGGTGCGGGCGTGCAGCGACATCGAGATCGACCATGAGGACTCGATCGTCCGCCTCCCACCCGAGACCGGCTTCGACCCGGGCGGCATCGGCAAGGGGCTCGCCGCCGACCTCCTCGTCGACGCGGCGATGGCCCACGGCGCCGAGGGTGTGTGCGTCAACGTCGGCGGTGACCTGCGGGTCGCCGGCCACGCCCCGCACGGCGGGTCGTGGACGATCGCCGTCGAGCACCCGGCGCGATCGCATCCGGTGGCCGTCCTCGACCTCGCCGCCGGAGCGGTCGCCACGTCGACCACGCTGCGCCGAC
The DNA here is from genome assembly GCA_963841465.1 of uncultured Acidimicrobiia bacterium. Taxonomy (GTDB): domain Bacteria; phylum Actinomycetota; class Acidimicrobiia; order Acidimicrobiales; family Ilumatobacteraceae; genus JALZMG01. The sequence goes on from CAWJCQ010000006.1 coordinate 231,937, forward strand.
GTTGGACGGTCGACGGGGAGCGCCGCCACCACCTGATCGACCCGCGTACCGGCGAGCCGTCGAACACCGACGTCGACGTGATGACGGTCGTCACCGGCGAGGCGTGGCGCGCCGAGGTGCTCGCCACAGCGTGCCTGCTGCGCGGCGCACGGCGGGCCTTCGACCTCCTCGACGCCGACGCCCACGGCCTGTTCGTGACCGCCACAGGCGCGGTCGTCGGTTCCGACGGGCTCGCTCCGTTCATCCGCCAGCCGGCGGCGCCAGCCGCCTGAGATGACCCAGCTCTGGTGGGACACCGCCCGCGCCGGCGGCATCGTGGCCTGGTCGTTGCTGGCGGCGAGCGTGCTGTGGGGACTGGCGATGTCGACGAAGACGGCACCCGGCCGGGTGCGGCCGAATTGGATGCTCGACCTCCACCGCTTCCTCGGCGGCTTCGCCGTGGTGTTCGTCGGCGTCCACGTGGTCAGCATCGTGCTCGACAGCTACGTCCACTTCGGGCTCGCCGACGTCCTCGTCCCGCTGGCCAGCTCGTGGCATCCGGTCGCCGTGGCGTGGGGCATCGTCGGCCTCTACCTGCTGCTGGCGGTGGAGCTGACCTCGCTGGCCCGGCGCCGACTGTCCCGGCGGGCGTGGCGGACGGTGCACGCGCTGTCGTTCCCGACGTTCGCCGTGGCGACGATCCATGGCCTGACCGCCGGCACCGACCGCGGCAACCTGCTCTGGCAGGTGACGCTGTGGGGGACGGTTGCTGCCGTCGTGTTCCTCACCGCCGTCCGCGTACTGCAGCTGTCCGAGCCGATGCCGCCACCGCGGCGTCACGTTCCGCCGTGGCCGGCGCCCGACCCGGCGACCCGCCGCGTGCCGACCGGCCCGCCGCTGCGTTGACTCCGAATTCCTGGTCGGTGAGGCGCCTGGCGTGATCGGATTGGAGCCACGTCCGTCGCCGTCGCTTCCTTCCTGCCCAGCACCAGTGGGTTCCGGTTCCGCAACCGGTGGCCGCCGGGCTCGCCGCTGATCCGCCTGCCCGGACCGTTTGCGATCACGCTCGGCGACGCCAACAGCGGCTTGTGCGGGGGGATGGCGCTGGCGGTCGCCGACCTCTACCACGCCCATCGCCCGCCGCCGGCGTGGACGACGGCGCCGGCACCGGGCACGCCGGCGTTCGCCTACCTGCGGGAGCGGCTGATCGCCAGCTGGGACCTGCCGTGGGGGGCGGCGACGTTCGCCGCGTGGGCGATGTCGCCCGACGCCGACACGTTCTTCGGCCTGGCCGGGCTGGGCCGGCGATCGATCGAGCAGCTGCCGCGCCTGCGGGCCGGGCTCGACGCCGGCGCGCCGGTGCTGCTCGGGTTGGTGACGGTGCACACGTTCAACCCGGCCGAGCTCGGCCATTGTCACATCGTCCTCACCTACGGCTACGACGCCGGTCCGACGTCGGTGACCGTGTCGGTGTACGACCCCAACTCGCCGCTCCGGGACGACATCCGCATCACGGTCGACACCACCACCGACGGCGACGCCCCGCGGATCACCCACAACGTCAACATCACGCGCCCGCTCCGCGGCTGCTTCGTGCTCCCGACCCCGCCAGGCGACCCCGCGTCCGTGGCTGGTCCCTGACCGACCGCACATCTGGGCGGGATTCGTCCCAACCAGCCATCTGGGCGAGGATCGTCCCGGAAGCCGGGACGAATCCCGCCCAGTTCGGCGGACGCAGCCGGTCACGCCAGACTGCGGCCCGTGTCGGCGGCCGACGTCATCGTGCTCGTCGCCGCCGGCGTGGCCGCCGGGCTCACCGGCAGCGTCGCCGGGCTGGCATCACTCTTCAGCTACCCCGCGCTGCTCGCCGTCGGGCTGGAGCCGCTGACCGCCAACGTCACGAACTCGGTGTCCTTGATCTTCGCCACGATCGGTGCGGTCGCCGGCTCCCGCCCCGAGCTCGCCGGGCAGGGCCGCCGGGTGCGACCGCTCGCCTTCGCCGGACTCGCGGGCGGGATTGCCGGCGCCGTGTTGCTCCTGTCGACACCGTCGGACGCGTTCGAGAAGATCGTGCCGTTCCTGATCGCCGCCGGCTCGATCGCCATCCTCGTCCGCCGCCCGATCCTCGACGCCGCCGAGCACGAGCACGGCTTGCGCCGTCGCCACGATCCTCGGGTCCTGCTCGCCTGCACCGGGCTGATCGGCGTCTACAGCGGCTACTTCGGCGCCGGCGGCGGGGTAATGATGCTCGCCCTCTTCCTGTGGGCGATGACCGACCCGCTGCCGCGGGCCAACGCGTTCAAGAACCTCGTCCTCGGCACCGCCAACGGCGCCGCGGCGGTGCTGTTCGTGTTCTTCGGCGACGTCCGTTGGAGCGCGGTCGTCCCGCTCGGCGCCGGCGTGCTGGTCGGCGCACGGTTCGGCCCGATCGTCGTGCGCCGGGTGCCGACGACGCCGCTGCGCGTCGTCATCGCCCTGGCCGGCATCGGCCTCGCGATCAAGCTCGCACTCGACGCCTTCACGTGAGGGAGCTCGCCGCCGCCGCTGCGAAGCGGCGGCGGCAAGCTCGGAGGCGAGACGACCAGCTTGCCTGCGAGCCGAGCCCGAGCGTGAACGGGGCGCGATGATCGGCGCAGTGAGCACGCCCAACGGCAGCGAGCCGTGGTACCTGCCGATCGGCGACGAGGTCGAGGTGTTCCGCGCCGCCTATGCCGCCCGGCTCCCGGTGCTGCTCAAGGGCCCGACCGGCTGCGGCAAGACCCGCTTCGTCGAGCACATGGCCTGGCAGCTGGGGCCCGAGCTCGTCACCGTCGCCTGCCACGAGGACCTCACCGCCACCGACCTCGTCGGGCGCTACCTGCTCGCCGGCGACGAGACGGTGTGGATGGACGGCCCGCTCACCCGAGCGGTGCGCGCCGGGTCGATCTGCTACCTCGACGAGATCGTCGAGGCGCGCAAGGACACCACCGTCGTCGTCCACGCGCTCAGCGACCACCGCCGGATCCTGCCGATCGAGAAGACGGCCGAGCTCGTCCACGCCCACCCCAACTTCCTGCTCGTCATCTCCTACAACCCCGGCTACCAGAGCGTGCTCAAGGACCTCAAGCCGTCGACCCGCCAGCGCTTCGTCAGCATCGAGTTCGACTACCCCGACGTCGACGTTGAGGCGGCGATCATCGCCCATGAGTCCGGCGCCGATCCCGAGCTCGCCGCGCGCTTAGCCCGCATCGGGGCCAAGGCTCGCCACCTCCGCGAGCACGGCTTCCTCGAGGGCGTCAGCACGCGGCTGCTGATCTACACCGCCCAGCTCGTCGTTGGCGGGATCCCGGCACGGCGGGCCTGCGACGTGGCGATCGCGTCCGCCGTCAGCGACGACGTCGAGGTCCAGCGGGCGGTCTCCGAGATCGTCGACGTGCTGCTCCCATGACGCTCACCTTCCACGAGATCCAGCGTGTGCTCGGGTTGTTCGCCGACGGCATCGCCGGGCGGTCGATGCATCTGCAACCGGACGACGACGACCTCGCTTGGCCGTGGGCGGTGGGGCCGGTGCCGGACGGCGAGACGGTGCGCCTCCCAATGGCCGCGGCCCGCGCCGAGTTCCGTGCCTCCATCCTCCACCAGACCGGGTTCGCCGAGTTCGGCACGCCCGACCTCGCGCCGGCCGTGCGCGACGAGGCGTTCGCCGCGACCGGCCGGCCGGGCCTCACCAGGCAGGTCTTCACGATCCTCGAGGACCTCCGAATCGACGCCGCCACCCGCCGCCACTACCCCGGCGCCCGGCGCGACCTCGACACGGTCCGCGCCGAAGCGATCGTCGGGGTCGCCGGCGACACGCTGCTCGACCAGCTGCGCCGCCACTTGCTCGGTGGCCCACAGCCGGCGCAGCTGGGCCCGATCCTCGACGCCGCGGGCCTCACGCGACCCGACGCCACCGCCCACCACAGTCTTCGCGCGGCGATCGCGATCACCGCCGTGATCGACGACGACAACGACCTTCCCGTCGATGTCGAAGCTGCGCTTGCCGTGATCGAGGCGCCCGATGTGCCCGGCGAGATCGAGCCACCCGGCGACCAGACGCCCGGCGGCGACGTCCCCCGCCCCCCATCGCTCGACCTCCAGCAGGACGACGACCGGCCCGACCTGGAGGGGCAGATCGTCGAGTTGCTGGCGCCCGATCCGGGCCACCCTGAATCGGAGACCGAGCGCCCGGCCGGGGCACGACCGACCGACCGGCTCGACCGGCCACCCGACGACGATCGCGACGCCCGGCTGTTCTGGTACGACGAGTGGAGCTACGTCGATCGCCGCTACTTGCGGGCGTGGTGCCGTGTCGTGGAGCGCCGGTTGCACGGCGACGACCCGTCGTTCATCGCCGACGTCCGCCGCCGCCACGCCGTGCTGGCGAGCAAGGTGCGGCGGCAGTTCTCGTTCGTCCGCCCCGAGGGCTGGGTGCGCGTCCACCACGCCGACGACGGCGACGAGCTCGACCTCGACGCCGTGATCGAGGCGGTGGTTGACCGCCGCACTGGCCACGTGCCCGATGATCGCCTCCACGTCCGTCGAGAGCGGGCAGCTCGCGACGTGGCGACGGCGTTCCTCGTCGACCTCAGCGCGTCGACCACCTCACCCGTGGTGGACGAGAAGGACGACCGCACGGATCCGACCGAGCAGGAGGTCATCGAGTACCGCTTCGCCGGGATCGACCCCGCCGACATGCCGGCACCGCCGCCGTCGCGCCGGGTGCTCGACGTGGCGAAGGAGTCGGTGGCGCTGATGTGCGACGCCCTCGACGTGCTCGGCGACCGCCACGCCGTCTACGGCTTCTCCGGCGAGGGCCGCGACCACGTCGACGTCCACGTCGCCAAGGACTTCGACGACCGGACGTCTCCAGCGACGTGGGCGGCGATCGGCGCGATGCGGTCGCTGCGCTACACCCGGATGGGACCGGCCGTGCGTCACGCCACGGCCAAGCTCGCCGCCCAGCCGTCGCGCACGAAGCTGCTCGTCGTCATCTCCGACGGCTACCCGCAGGACATCGACTACGGCCCGACCCGCGGCGACAACGAGTACGGCCTGCAGGACACGGCGCGAGCGCTCCAGGAGGCTGTCGAGGCGGGCGTCCACCCGCACTGCGTCACGATCGACCCTGCCGGCCACGACTACTTGCGGCGGATGTGCCCGGCCGGCACGTACGTCGTGATCGACGACGTCGGGTCCCTGCCGGGGGAGCTGGCCACCCTGTACCGGTCGGTGGCGGTGCGCTGACGCCGCCTTGGTCGCGATTCTTCGCTCACTCCCAGCGTGAATCGCGACCAAAGCGAGATGTCAGGCGTTCGACGAGATCCGCGCCGGCGTGACGAGGACGGCGACGCGGCGCTCAGCGGCCATCACCCGGTCGAATTCGTCCCAGTCCTCGTGGGTGCCGCCAGCGGCGGTGAAGATGTCGCGCAGCAGGTGTGGCACCTGCCCAGCCGGGACCCCGTCGACCGGATCATCCGGCCCGATCAAGACCACCTGGCCCTCGACGGCGGCCCACTCCCACCCGGCCCGAAACGTGACCGCACACCGACCGGCACGCCGCAGCAACCGCACCTTCAGCGCCGACCCACGAGCGACGAACGCGACGACCGGCTGGCCGTTGAGCGGATCGTCCATCACGCCGGCGTTGACGAGCGAGGTGTGCACGGTGCCATCGGCGCGGGTCGTGGACACGACCGCCAGGCCGTGGTCGCCGAGCACCAGGCGGCGGGCGAGGTCGAGATCAGCCATTGGCCCATCGATAGCACCTCGTTCGAGGTGGGCTCATGCGGCGTCGCGGCCGAGTTCCCCGCCCGCCTCGATCGCAGCCCGGCGCGCCGGACGGATCAGCACGGCCGTGGTCACCGCGCACACCGCGGACAGGCCGGCACCGACCCAGAGGACGTCGTGGAACCCGTCGACGTACGACTGTGGTGAGCCGTCGCCGAACGCCGTATTCGCCGGGACGAGCGCACCGGGCGCGGCGATCCCGACAGCGATCCCGGCCTGGCGGAACATGTCGTTGACGCCGGCGGCCAGGCCGCTCTGCCGCGGCACGCAGCATCTACACACAGGATCCCGACGGCAACCTTCTCGAGCTCATCATCTACGCCTCACGGCGCGGCGCGGGCGCGCCTGTTCAGCTGGCCAGAGCGTCCGATCGATCCACCGTCGGAGAACGACTCCCACGACGCCGCCGGCGAACACGTTGACCGCCGCCAGTCCGGCACCGCCCACCACATTGAGCCCGCCGGACGTCTCAACTGCCACGATCACCGCCCATCCGGCGCAGAGGGCGAGGGCCACGACCACCGACCGCCGCATCGAGCGCCGGTCATGCGCTGATGCCGAGGACAACCGCAGCACGGTCGGAACCACTCGATCCTCCTGTCTCGACCACGTCACCAAGAGGACTTCGGTTGGCCCGATGTTCCCGAGGGCGCATCTCCGGCGATCCGACGTGGGGACCTGTCATGATGCGCCGAGCACGAGGGAGGGCGATCGATGAAGCCGCCACGCGAAGCCGAGCTGGCGTCGAGCAGCGCGGTCGCGTTCCACGACGCCCGGGTTGCCGCCGACCCCGACGAGCGCGACCGCCTGCTGCACCAGGCGCAGGGCCTGGCCGGCGACAGCGCCCTCGCCGGCGCCTATACCTACCTCCAGCAGGCGGTGGGCATGATCGCCGCGCTGTTGCCGATCGTGCTGATCGTGTACAGCATCATCGACGGCCAGCTGCAGGGCTCGATCAGCGACTACTACTACACCCGCGTCGGCAACTACTTCGTCGGCACGCTGTGCGCGCTGGCGGTGTTCTTCCTGTCGTACAACTACAGGCCGCTGCCCGGCCACTACCGCGACATGGTGATGAGCCGGGCGGCGAGCGTCGCCGCCCTCGGCGTCGCTTTCTTCCCCACGACCAGCGACGTCGCCACCGCCTCGAGTGGCGCCAAGACGGTCGCCTTCGTCCACCTTGTCTGCGCTGGCACGCTGTTCGGCCTGCTCGCCGGGTTCTGCCTCGTGATGTTCACCAAGAGCGCCGGGCTGATGACCGACCAGAAGCGGACCCGCAACCGGGTCTACCGCACGTGCGGCGTCGTCATCATCGCGGCGATGCTCGCGGTCGGCCTGAGCAACCTGCTCGACGTCCCGGAGAGCTGGCACTCGCTGTTCTGGCTCGAGTCGGTGGCCGTGTGGGCGTTCGGGTTCTCGTGGCTGGTCAAGGGCGGCTTCCTCGGTCTCTTCGCCGATCCGGCGTGAGTACGGTCGGCCTCATGCCCCACATCTCCTACGCGTCCAGCGACGGCGTCGGGACGATCACCATCGACCGCCCGGACAAGAAGAACGCGATGACCTACCGCATGCTCGGCGAGCTGTGGGACGCCCTCGACGAAGGCGCCGCCGACCCCGACGCCCGGGCGCTGATCCTCACCGGCGTGCCCGGTGCCTTCTGTGCGGGCACCGACCTTTCGGACCTGCAGGACACGCCGGAGGACGAGCGCAGCGGTGGCGGCGGGCGCCGGGTGCGGGCCGCCTCGCCGTTGCTCGCCTGCCCGAAGCCGATCGTCTGCGCCATCGACGGCCCGGCGATCGGCATGGGCGCCGAGTTCACGTCGATGTGCGACGTGCGCATCGCCACCCCGCGGGCCCGTTTCGGGTGGGTCTTCGTACACCGCGGACTCGTGCCCGACACCGGCGCCGGCACGTGGTTGCTGCCCCGGCTGGTCGGGGTCCAGGCGGCGGCCCGGCTGCTGTTCTCCGGCGAGATCGTGTCGGCCGAGGACATGGCGGCGATGGGCTACCTGGCCGCACTCGTCGAGCCCGGCGAGCTGGAGTCGGCGGGGCGCGCCGAGGCCGTCCGCTTCACCACCGGGTCGCCGTTCGCCATCGCCGAGACCAAGGCACTGCTGTACGCCGGCCTCGGCCGCAGCTTCGACGAGCACGTCGCCGTCAACCGCGAGGTGATGGAGCGCTGCTTCCACAGCGAGGACCACCGCGAGGGCGTTGCCTCGTTCCTGGAGCGCCGGCCGCCCAACTTCACCGGTCGGTAGCCCCGACCCCTCGCTTTGGTCGCGATTCGCCCTGGGAGTGAGCGGAAAATCGCGACCAAAGCGTCAGACGTGGCGCCCGGCCATGTCCGCCAGCGCCTCGGCGCGGCGGGCCATCTTCTCCTCCGCGCTCGCCCATCGCCACACCGCCGCCACCGCCAGCGGCAGCGTCGTCAGCATGCCCGTGACCCACATGATCGCCGCCGCCACCCGCTGGTCGGACAGGGCGCCGTCGACGCCGAGGCGGCGCTCGTACGTCGGCATCAGTGGTGACGTCGCGGCCATCAGGATGAACGCGAGGAACGAGCTCATCGCGATCACGCCGAACACCGACCCGACCCGCGCCGCGGCGCCGGTGCGGCGCACGCCGACCACGGCGGCCCACATCGCGCACGCCGAGAGGAGGTAGGCGGCGTGCTCGGTCTCATGCAGCCAGCGGTTGCCGAGGGCGTCGTCGTAGACCGGCGTGAGGTGGGTCACGAACATCACGACCACGAACAGGCCCGGCCCGATCGCCGGCGCCCAGCGGTGCCACACCGCACCGACCCGCCGCCCGAGCGCCGTCGGCGGCATCCACCCGGCGCGCATCAGCGTGTGCACCGGCCGGGCGAGCACGAGCAGCGGCGCTGCGCCGATGATCACGATCAGGTGCTGCACCATGTGCCCGGCGAAGGAGCGCGCGGCCAGCGTCTCCATGAACGGCAGCGAGGCGACGACCACGAGCGTCATCCCGGCGATCCATGACCACAGCCGCACCGCCGAAGCCTGCGGCACCCGCAGCCACGCCACGCCGTAGACGGCAGCGGTCGCCGCACCGGCGACGCCGATCAGCACGTGGTCGACGCCGGTGTGCGCGAGCACGACGATCACCGGTCGGCATCCCGCGTCAACAGGGCGACCTGCGAGGCGACGATGCCGACCCCGGCGATCAGCATCCACGACCCGAGCACGACACCGAGGACCGCCGCCGAGATCCCGACGCCGAGCGCCAGTGGGCGCAGGCTGGCGGTCGGGAACACGCCGACCACGCCGGCTTCATCGGCGGCGTCGGCGTCGGTGCGATCCGACGAGCGGGGAACTTCGTCGGGGTTGCGCCGACGCCAGTCCCACAACCACCCAGTGATCAGCCCACCGAGCATCGTGGCCATCAGCAGCAGCGACGCGCCTGCCGGGTCACCACCGACGATCCAGTACAGCGCGCCGATCAGCGCGTAGAACACGACGACGCCGGCCCACAGGAGCATCTCCAGCTTCACGGCGACGACACCTCCACTGCTTCCTCGCGGCGGGCGAACGCCTCCGCCGCGCCGTGCGTGTCGACGCCGCGCTCGTCCTTCCACCGGAAGTCGAACACCGGGCGCTCGGACCGGATCGGCGGCAGCCAGGAGAAGTTGTGCTCGGCGGGCGGCGACGTCGTCGCCCACTCCAGCGAGTTGGCTCCCCACGGGTCGGCACCCGCCGTCATCGGTTTCCGGAACGAGCCCACGATGTTGATCACGAAGGGGACCATCGAGAGCGTCAGTACGACCATCCCGAGCGACGAGATCAGGTTGAGCACGGCGAGGTTGTCGACGTCGGGGTAGTCGGCGACCCGGCGGGGCAGCCCGTCCCGGCCCATGATGTGCATGACGAAGAAGGTCATGTTGAAGCCAACGACGAGCAGCCAGAAGTGGATCGTGCCGAGCCGCTTGTCGAGCAACCGCCCGGTGACCTTCGGCCACCAGAAGTAGATCGCGGCGAACACGGCGAAGACCACCGTCCCGCCCATCACGTAGTGGAAGTGGGCGACGACGAAGTAGGTGTCGCTGAGGTGGAAGTCGAGCGTCGGCGACGCCAGCATCACACCGGTCAGCCCGCCGCCGAGGAACGTCACCAGGAAGCCGATGGCGAACAGCATCGGCGGCTCGAAGCTGATCGAGCCGCCCCACATCGTGCCGATCCAGTTGAACACCTTGACGCCCGTCGGCACCGCGATCAAGAACGACGTGGCGGCGAAGAACGGCAGCACGACCTGGCCGGTGACGAACATGTGGTGGGCCCACACCGACGTCGACAAGACCGAGATCGCCAGCGTGGCGAGGATCAGCCCCTTGTACCCGAAAACCGGCTTGCGGCTGAACACCGGGAAGATCTCGGTGACCACACCGAAGAACGGGAGGGCGACGATGTACACCTCGGGGTGGCCGAAGAACCAGAACAGGTGCTGGAAGAGGATCGGCGAGCCGCCCTCCTTGGGCTCGTAGAAGTGGGTGCCGAAGCGGCGATCGGCCTCCAGCAACGCCAGCGCGCCGGTGAGCACGGGGAACGTCAAGATCACCATGAAGCTGGTGAGGTAGAGGTTCCAGGTCAGGATAGGCATGCGGAACATCGTCATGCCGGGCGCCCGCATCATCGTCACCGTCGTGATGATGTTGACCGCGCTGAGGGTGCCCGACGTACCGGTGAGGATGATCGCGACGACCCACAGATCCCCGCCCAGTCCGGGCGACCCGATCGGGCCCGACAGCGGCGGATAGGCGAACCACCCGAAGGCGGCGGCGCTGCCGTTGGTGAGGAACCCGAGCAGCATCGTGATCCCGCCGAACAGGTACAGCCAGTAGGACAGGGCGTTGAGGCGGGGGAAGGCCATGTCGGGCGCACCGACCTGCAGCGGCACAAGGTAGTTGGCGATGCCGAAGGCGAACGGGACGGCGAACAGGTACACCATCACGCTGCCGTGGATCGTGAAGATGCTGTTGTAGGTCTGCTCCGACATCAGCTGCAGGCCGGGTTGGGCGAGCTCGGCGCGCATCAGCCCCGCCAGCGCCCCGCCGATGCCGAGGAAGGCGAGCGCGGTCACGGCGTAGGCGATCCCGATCGCCTTGTGGTCGGTGGTGGTCAGCCAGCCGATCAGCGTGCGCGGCAATCCAGCTCGCTCGCCGTGGCGGGGGGCGACGAAGCGGTCGATGTCGACGAGCGTGTTGGCCGGCACCGCGGTCACTGGTGCACCCTGCTGTGGTGCGACGCGATCCTGCTCGTCAATGGTGCACCTGTGACCGAAGACTGTGCCTGATTGTGCCCTCGCTCGAAGACTCGCTCGGTCATGTGTGCTCCTCCAGCCACTGGGTGAACTCGGCGGGGGTGACGATGCGTACCGAGAAGCGCATCTTGTAGTGGTCGAGCCCGCAGAACTCGGCGCACACCCCGGTGTCGGGGTAGTCACCGGTGCGATCGGTGATGTCGACGTCGAACGTCTGGGTCTGGCCCGGGAACACGTCCCGCTTGAACCGGAAGCCGGGGATCCAGAAGGAGTGGATGACGTCGAGCGACGTCAGCTCGAAGCGCACCGACTCGCCGGCCGGCAGGACGAGCTCGGGTTTCACGGTGTCGCTGCCGGTGACCCGAGCCCCGGACGCCGGGTAGTCGAACTGCCACTGCCACTGGAAGCCGGTGACGACGACGGTGAGGTCAGGGTTGGCGTCCTTCTTGTCGATGGACCTGACGGTGGCGAACGTGACGCCGAACAGGACGCCGATGATGAGCAACGGGACGATCGTGTAGGCGGCCTCCAGCGGGATGTGTTCGCGCCGCTGCTCCGGCAGCCCGTCGCCGCGCCGGCGGTAGCGGATGACCACGTAGAAGATGAGCGCGACGACGAGGACGCCGACCACGAGCGAGGTGATCAGGAAGCCGTCCCAGACGTCCTCGATGTCGCCCGCCTGCTTCGTCAGGGGCGGCGCCAGCCCTGCGAATCTCATTGGTGCACCATCACATCGTGCGACGTCGCCGGCCGTGGACCCGAGCACGGAGCACCAATGAGGGAAGGACCGTCACGCTGGTTCACTCGCTCGAAGACTCGCTCCCTCACTCGCCCACCCCCACGCCGTCGGCCTCGATCGCCGCCTCCCCTGCTTGGTCGCCCACCGCCTCGTGGTAGCCGCCGCTCTCGTCACGCACGATGCCGCCGGCGCGCTCGGTCCGCTCCGGTCCGGGTCGGGACGACAGGGCGCGGCAGATCCGCCACGTCAGGTAGTAGGCGATCGGCGGGGCGAGGATCGCCGAGAACTGGAGGATCGTCGTGACGTGGCCGATCGACGTGTCCAGCGTCGTCGCGATCACATCCTGCGAGCCGCCGACGAACAGCACCGCCACGAACGTCGTCGCCGCCACGCCGGCGGCCGTGCGGTGCGGGTTGTCCCGCGGCCGGTCGAGGAGGTGGTGCTCGCGGTCGTCCTTGGTGAACAGCCGCTCGATCCATGGCACGACCAGCAAGCCGGCGAAGATCACGCCTGGCACGAGCATCGCCGAGAACACCAGGTTGTTGATCATGTAGCCGCCGATGCGGATCTCCCACGGCGGGAAGATCCGCAGCGCTCCCTCGAGGAACCCGATGTACCAGTCGGGCTGGGACAGCGACGTCGCCGCCGCCGCGTCGTAGGGCCCGTACAGCCAGATCGCGTTGACGTGGAACAGCGCGCCGATCACCGTGACCACGCCGGCGACGAGGAAGAACAGGCCGATCGACTTGATCGCGAAGCCCGGCCAGACGCGCAGGCCGACGACGTTGCGCTCGGTGCGTCCCGGCCCGGTGAACTGGGTGTGCTTCTGGCGCCACACCAGCGCCAGGTGCACCGTCAGCAGCGCCACGATGGCCGCCGGGATCAGCAGGATGTGCACCGGGTACAGGCGCCCGATGATGTCGGTGCCCGGCCACTCGCCGCCGAACAGCAGGTACGTCATGCGCTCGCCGACGAACGGGATGGCGAGGATGATCGCCTGGGTGATCCGCAGCCCCGTGCCCGACAGCAGATCGTCGGGCAGGGAGTAGCCGGTGAACCCGGCGGCGAGGCCGAGGATCAGCAGCAGCACGCCGACCACCCAGTTGATCTCCCGCGGCTTGCGGAAGGCGCCGGTGAAGAACACCCGCGCCATGTGCAGGGCGATCGCACCGATGAACACCAGCGCCGCCCAGTGGTGCATCTGGCGGATCAGCAGCCCGCCCTTGACGTCGAAGGAGATCCGCATCACCGAGTCGTAGGCGGCCGACACCTCGGTGCCCCGGAGCGGCCGGTAGGAGCCGTGATAGACGAGGCGCTGCTGGGAGCCCTCGAAGAAGAACGTCAGGTAGGTGCCGGTGATCAGCAGGACGACGAAGCTGTAGAGGGCGAGCTCCCCCCACAGGAACGAGAAGTGGTTGGGGAAGACCTTGCGCAGCACCTTGCCGGTCAACGAGTTGGCGCCGACCCGGTCGGCGACCGCGTCGACGTAGCGCTCGACGAGACCCCGGCGGTGCCGCGACGCGGTCGCCGCGTCCGGCGAGGTCTCGACGGGCTCGGTCATGTGGATCGACCTCCGACCCTCGATCTGGGCGGGATCAGTCCCGGCATCCGGGACGATCCCCGCCCAGAAGGCCGGTTGGGACGATTCCCGCCCAGATGGGGGGACGGCACCGGGTCGCCCGGCTCTCGCCTGCCGCGCTCGCTCACTGGTGCACCCTCACCCTGTGGAGCACGCCATCCGCTGTCCGCGCCGGGTGCACCAGTGAGCCTTCGGCGCCGCAACGCTGATTCGCTGGCTCGAAGACTCGCTCGCTCATGCTTCGTTCCATGCGACGGGGCCGACGACGCGGCTGAACGGGCCGGCGGCGGTGAGGTAGCCCTGGGCGTCGACATCCAGCGCCAGCTGCGGCAGCGAGCGGGTCGCCGGCCCACCGGTGGGCTGGGCGCCGTCGAGCGGGTTGAACACCGACTGGTGACATGGGCACACGAGCTGGCGGAGCACGTCGGGCGGACGGTTGTCGACGCCGAACAGCCCGACCGAGCAGCCGGCGTGGGTGCAGATCTTCGAGTAGGCGACCCACCCCTGCAGCGATCCGCCATCGATCGTGCGGTTGGTGAGCAGCTGCGGCGGCAGGCGCAGGAGGATGACCTGCGAGTCGTCCTCCCCCACGTGACCCTCGGGGAAAACAGTGACCAGCTGGTCGTACGTCGTGCGCTCGAGCGGGATCGGTGCGCCGTCGGCGGTGACGAGACGTGATCCCTTGCCCCACGCTGTGCGCGCCCGCTCACCGCGGGGCTTGGGGCCGAGCGAGCCGATCGGTCCGACGAAGCCGACGAACATGCTGACGAACGAGAGGCCGAGCAGCCCGAGGATCAGGCGGCGCCGGCCGAGCACGACGCCCGTGCTCCGCAGCTCGTCGTGCAGCTCGGTCGCTTCAGTCGGCGTCAGCGCGAGTGGCTCGCGCAACTGCACCGCGTGCTCGTCGAAGTCGAGGTACTTGGCCCAGCACACCAGCCCGAAGCCGATCCCGATCAGCGCCGCGGCGAGGCCCAGGCCGAGCAGGTCGCCGGTGTTGTCGGTCCCGTAGCCGATCGCCGCGGCGATGCCGCCGCCGATGGCGATCACGAACGACACGATCGCGGCGCGGTAGGCGCGGAGGTTCGGGCCGCGCTCGGTCATCTCGCGCTCACGATGGCAGGCCTTCGGCGGGTTCGGTCGGCGTCACCGGTGCGTCGCGGCCCTCGTGGGGCGTGCCGATCCAGCGGGTCAACCCAATCAGCGGAATCAGCGCCAGGATCCATGCGGCGAGGCCCTCGGCCACCGGGCCGGCGCCACCGAAGTCGTCGGGCGCGGTCGTCTTCCGCCGCTGCAGGTCCGTGACGTAGGCGGCGACGTCGTTGAGGTCCTGATCGGTGAACGAGCCGAACACCGGCATCGCGCCCGGTCCGACGAGGATCGCCGCGCCGATCTCGGTGGGCGTCGAGTCCATCAGGTCCGGTGCGTTGCGCCCGCCGCCGATCGCTGCGCCGGCTCCGGAGGCGACATGACAGGCGGCGCAGTTCAGCTGGTAGAGCTGGGCACCCTCGGCGAGGTCACCGGCGGTGACGTCGACGCGGGGGATCGGCGGCCCGTCGCCGAACGCGCCGGCGTAGGCGACGAGCGCCTGGATCTCCGTCTCGGAGTAGCGGGTGGGTCCCCGCTTGGCCTGCATGCGTGGGTCGGCGAGCGGCATCCGCCCGGTGCGCAGCACGAAGTCGACGGAGGCCGGGCCCTCGTCGGTCAGCGTCGGGCCGCGGTCGGCGATGCCCTTGCCGTCGATGCCGTGGCAGCTCGCGCACTGCGCGGCGTACAGCTCGGCGCCGGCCTCACGCAGCGTCTGCCCGGCGGCCGATTCGCCGCTCGGGGAGGCGAACGACACCAGGCCAGCGATCGCCGCCGCCGCGGCCGGCACGCCGAGCAGCGCCTTCACTGCAGCAGCCAGATCGTCGAGAACACGAACAGCCAGATCACGTCGACGAGGTGCCAGAACAGCGAGACGGAGCCGGCCCAGGAGGCGATCGCCCCGTGGCCACGGCTGCGGACGGCGCGCACGAACAGCATCGACATCGCGCCGAGCCCGGCCGTGACGTGCATCGCGTGAAGCCCGGTGAGCAGGAAGTAGGCGCTGCCGTATGGGTGGCTGTCGGCGCCGAAGTCGAGGGCGCGGTACTCGAGGATCTGGTTGACGAGGAACGCCAGCCCGAGGGCGATCGTGACGAGCAGCCACCGGCGCATCGCCGCCTCGCGACCCGGACGCTCGCCTGCCCGATCGGAGGCGACCATCGTGAACGACGACGAGAGCAGCACCAGCGTCGCCACCAGGGCGCGAGGCACATTGAGGTCGACTCCCGGGGGTGGCCAGGGCTGGTTGTCGGCACGCAGCAGGAAGTACGCGGCGAAGAACGAGGCGAACAGCATCACGTCCGACGCGAGGAACACGATCATGCCGAACTGGGCGACGCTCGCCGACGACGAGGGCACCGCGATCGCCGGCGGCTGCTGCTCCTCGGACGTCACCAGGTCCGACACCCGGCCTTGTCTATCGCGCCACGTCGCGTCGAGAAAGCGCGCTCGTGCGCGGCCGGGCGGTCAGCGCCGGCGACCGGTGGCGATGAGCGCCGGCGCGGCGAACGACACGGACCCGCCGGGGTCGACGAACGGCGCCAGCTCGTCGGCGGCCGCGGCGAGCAGGCGCTCATAGCAGGCGTCGTCGATCATCGGGCCGAGCGTCCACCCACGGATGTCGGTGTGCACCCACGCCGGGATCGAGGCGAAGCGGGCCGTGCCGTCGTGGCAAGCCACCTCGACATCGGCGAAGGAGCCGGCCATGAGGTCGGCGAGGACTGCCGCGGTGCCGAGGACGAACGGCGCCCGCAGCGCGTCGGCTGCCGCTGCTCCCACGACGCGGCCGACGAGGTCGATCATCGCCGCATACCCCGGGCTCTCGTCAGCGGCCGACCACGTGGCGACGGCGGCCGAGCCGCCGGGTCGCACGACGCGCGCCATCTCACCCAGTCCCTTGACGCGATCGTCGAAGAACATCAGGGCGAACTGGCTGACGACGTGGTCGAAGCTGGCATCGGCGAACGGGATCGACTCGGCCGCACCCGCGCGCCACTCGATCGGCTCGGGACGGCTTGCGGCGACGGCGAGCATCGCCTCGTTCGGGTCGAGGCCGACGACGCGACCCGACGGACGAGTCCGCGCGGAGGCTGCCGCGGCGAGGACGCCGGTACCGCAGCCGACGTCGAGGACACGATCGCCGGTCCTGACCTCGGCTGCATTGAGCACCCGGTCGGGCCATTGGGCGAACAGCGCCGGCACGAAGAACGCCTCGTACACCTGCGCCGCCTCGTCGGTGATTCGCCCTCGGCGGGCGTCGGTCTGCTCCATGCGCCGATCGTCGTCCCGGTCTCGCTGGTCGTCGAGCGCGGATTTCGAACTCGACTGCCGGCGATCACCCGTGACACCCTTGGAGCGGTGCGCACGTACCGCCAGTACTGCCCCATCGCTCGGGCCACGGAGATCCTCGGTGAACGCTGGACGCTGCTCATCGTGCGCAACCTCTTGATGGGGGCCGACACCTTCACGACGATCGCTCGTGGCGTGCCGACGATGTCCCGGTCGATGCTCGTGCAGCGCCTCGGCGAGCTGCAGCGGGCTGGCGTCGTCGAGACGGCACCCAAGCCGGGCGGCGGTTCGACGTACCACCTGACGCCCGCGGGCCGGGACCTCGCCGGCGTCGTCGAGCAGCTCGGGGAGTGGGGGACGCGATGGCTGGACGTGACGACGGAGCACACCGATCCCGGCTTCGCTCTCTGGGCGTGGTGCCAGGTGCAGATCGTGCGTGAGGCGCTGCCGGCGCGCCGCACGGTGGTCAGCTTCACGTTCCCCGACCAGCGCCCGAGCAACCGTCGCTACTGGATCCTCGTCGAGCACGGCGCCGCCGAGCTGTGCTACGCCGATCCGGGCGGTACGCCTGACGTCGAGGTCGTCGCCAATTCGGCGGCGTTCGTCGACTGGCACCGAGGCGCTCGGTCGTGGAGCGACGTCGTGCGCAGCGGCGGCGTCGTCGCCCGCGGCAACCGAGGGCTCGTGCGATCGCTGCCGACGTGGAACGCCCACCACCCGTGAGCGTCGAGGTCTCGCCGGTGGTGTGCAGCAAGCCGCTGGCGACGACGCGGCCAACGAGATCAGCGTGCTCGCGCCACGCGAGGACCCGGTCCCATCCGAGTGTTTCGACCCGGGGGAATCCGGGCGTGGCACTCGGATGGGTCGAAACACTCGGATGAACCCTTCAACGGAGCAGCGGGACGACCTCGGCGGCGAGCCGCTCGAGCTGCTCGGCGTGGTCGGACAGCGGGTTGAGCAGCACCAGATCGGCGCCGGCGTCGATCACCTCGCGGACGCCGGCGGCGACGGCGTGCGGTGGACCGGTGGCCGACACCGGCGTCATGTCGGGCATGCCGAAGTACCCGTACATCCGTTGCAGCGCTTCGCCCATCCGCCGCCGAGCCCGCTCGGCGTCGTCGTCGACGTCGAGGTAGACACGCTTGGCGATGCGAAACGTTGACGGGTCGCGGCCGGCCTCGTCGAGCATGGCGCGCACCGTGTGCGCCTGCTCGACGAAGCGGGCCGTCGGCTGCGAGCCGGCGCCGAAGAACCCATCGGCGTGGGCGACGGCCCGCCGCAGGGCGTCGGGGTGGGCGCCGCCGAACCAGATCGGAGGCCCGCCCGCCTGAGCCGGCTTGGGCGCCATCGCCGCGCCGTGCAGCCGCCAGAAGCGGCCGTCGAAGTCGACGCGCTCCTCCGTCCACAGCCGCCGCATCAGTGCCAGGCCCTCGTTGAAGCGGGCGACGAACGTGGCCTTGTCGACGCCGAACGCGTCGAACATCCGGAAGCCGCCACCTGTGGCGAGGCCGATCTCGAGACGCCCGCCGCACAACTGGTCCACCGAGGCGATGCTCTTGGCGAGGTGACCCGGGCTGGCCAGCGAGCTGATCAGCACCGCGCACCCGAGGCGCATCCGCTCCGTCCACGCCGCGGCGTAGGCGAGGGTCTCCAGTGGGGCGAGGTCGGGCATGTCGCCGAGGACCTGCTCCCCGGTCCAGGCGCTGTCGAAGCCGAGCTCCTCGGCGCGGCACAGAAACGCCTGCACGGCTCGGCCGTCGAAACCTCCTGCCTCCACGGTCTGCGGGACGGCGATGCCGAACGCGGTCACCACCGGTGCCTACCACCATCCAGATGAGTGTTTCGCGCGGGGCTTGCCTGCAACAGACACTCGGATGTAACGAAACACTCGGACGGGAGACGGGGTGGGAACCGCAATCCGGAGGCGGGCGTACCAACGAACGGTCGGCGAAGCGCATGGAGATCTCCCAGCGGATTCCATGCCACCTCCAAGCGGGGGGGACGACGATCGTGGAGGATCGAGACACGGGCCCACGGTGGCCCGAGAGGGAAACGACGCACGATGAGCGAGAACACCGAGATTCGGGAAGGCGATGTCGTCGAGTTCACCCATCGGGGTGAGCGGCGGACGGCCGAGGTGATGCTGGTGACGACCGACGACGTCGTCCTGCTCGACCTCTTCGACGGCGATCGCCCGGCGTGGGCCCGGAAGGCCAGCTTGCAGGACGTGGCCGTCTTCCGTCCCGATCCCGCCGAGGTCCTCGTCGCCGCGTAAGAACGCTTTGACCGTGAGCACCGCGCGCGACCTCCGCGAGCTCACGCGTGCCTGGTGACGCCGGAGCGGGCGGCCGGCGTCGCCTGGGCGCACCTCACCACTGCAAGACGTGGGCGCCGCGCGGCGGCAAGGCGACGTAGAGCCCGTCGGTGCCGACGCTGGCGCCGTCACGGAGGAAGTGCTCGCCGCTCAGGGCGTCGGTGAGGACGATCGGCGCCGCCGTCGCTCCCTCGAGCCGGATCCGCCCGTCGGCCTTGTCGTCGGAGATGTTGACGACCACCAGGTGGCGAAGCTCCGATCCCGTCCAGGTCCAGGCCACAAGGTGCTCGCAGGACCGGTTGTCGGGCCACCCCTCGACGTCGACCAGCGTCCACTCCCCGCGTCGCATCCCCGTGCCGATCGCCGTCCGCAGCGCCCCGTACCAGGCGGCGAGGTCGGCGTCGGGCTGCTCGACCGGGCGCCGCCCGAGCGTCACCGGCACCCGCACCCGCCGCCCCGACTCCTGGCCCTCGTGGAGGAGCGCCACGCCGGGCAGCGTGAGGGCGACGACGGCGGCCGCCCGATCGGCGGGTGATGGGAGCACCGCGGCGACCCGCGGTTCGTCGTGGTTCTCGACGAAGCGCACCGTGTGGGCCTGGTAGCCGGGGTCGGCACGAAGGTGGTCGCGGATCGCGCCGGCGGGCTTACCGTGGACGAGCCGGTCGTACAGCCGCTTGTCGTAGCACGCGCCGAATCCCTGTTCGACGAGCCGCAGCTCGAGGTCCCAGTAGGCCTCCGCCCAGAAGGCGAAGTCGGGATAAGCCGCCCGCACCGCGGCGATCACCGTCGGCCAGTAGCCCTGCTTGCCCCGCCCCCAGTCAGGCGACGGACCACCGAGCGCACGATCGCCCCAGGTCCGGACGAACACGTCGTCGAGCATGAGCATCGCCATGTCGCAGCGCACGCCGTCGCAGCGCTCGGCGATCGCACCGACGACATCCGCCGCCGCCTGACGCAGCGCCGGCAGCGAGGCGTCGAGCTGGAGCACCTCCGGCCACGGCGGGAAGTACGGGTCGCGGCCGCGGGCGATCACCGCCTCGCCGACGGCGAGGAACCCGGCCGGATCCCGGGCGAGGTCCTCGGGCGTGCCGCGGACGAACCACTCGGGATGCTCCGTGGCCCACGGGTGGTCAGGGGCGACGTGGTTGGGCACGAAGTCGAGCACCAGCCCGACGCCACGGGCGGCGAGCGCTGCACGCGCCTCCGCCAACCCGGCCTCGCCGCCGAGGTGCTCGTCGACCACGTAGTCGTGGATGCAGTAGGCCGAGCCGACGACGTCGTCGTCGGTGACGTCCGGGAGCGCCTCCCGCTCGGCGGCGACCATCGCCGGGTGGGTGCGGGCGATCGCCGCGCCGGCCGGGCTGCGCGCCCACACACCCATCAGCCACACCGCGTCGACGCCGGCGCCGGCGACGTCGTCCCACACCTCGCCGGGGACGTCGCCCAGCGTGATCAGCCGCCCGAACCGCGTCGAAAGGTCGTGCAGCCACACCCAGGTGAAGATCTCGTGGACGAGCGGGTGCGGCGGGAGGCTCATGGGCGCTCGTGGACGCCCCGCGCCTCGCGCACCGTGGCGATCGGGGCGATCGACTCGCCGGTCACCCGCCGATAGGCCTTGGAGAACGGATGGTCCTCGGGCGCCAGCGCCGCCTCCGGCGTGAGATGGCCGAACAGCTGGATCAGCGGGGCGACGAGGCCGGTCCACCCTGTCTGGTGGGAGGCCCCGAGCCCGGCCCCGTTGTCACCGTGGAAGTACTCGTAGAAGAGGATCAGGTCGCGCCAGTTGGGGTCGGTCTGGAAGCGCTCGGTACCGCCGTACACGGGGCGGTTCCCGTCGGGGCCGCGCAGGAACGTCGACACCAGCCGGGCGGCGAGCTCTCTGGCCACCTCGAACAGCGTCAACTGCGTTCCTGACCCAGTCGGGCACTCGACGGTGAGCTCGTCGCCGTAGTAGCGGTAGTGCTGGAGCAGGGCGCGGATGATCAGCAAGTTGATCGGGAACCACACCGGGCCGCGCCAGTTGGAGTTGCCGCCGAACATGCCCGTCGTCGACTCGGCTGGCTCGTAGGTCACGGCGTAGTCGACCCCGCCGACGTTGAGGTGGTACGGGTGCTCGAGGTGCCAGCGCGACAGCGAGCGCACGCCGTGCGGACTCAAGAAGCGCTCCTCGTCGAGCATCGCCGCGAGGATCCGCCGCAGCTTCTCCTCGTTGACCAGCGACAGCAGGTGGCGCCCGTTGAGGCCGGGCTTGAACGGGTCGGCGACGTTGGCGATGAGGTCCCGGTTGCGCTCGAGGTAGCCGCCGATCCGCCGGGTCAGCTCGGGGTACCGCTCGAAGAGATGGCCGGACAGCACGGTCGTCGCGCACAGCGGCAGCAGGCCGACGATCGAGCGCACCTCGATCCGCTGGCCCGTGCCGTCCGGGTGGCGGAGGACGTCGAAGTAGAAGCCCTCCTCGTCGTCCCACATCTCGTCAGGATGGTTGCCGACGGGATCGATGGCGGCGGCGATCCAGAAGAAGTGCTCGACGAACTTGAGCACGAAGTCGCCGTAGTCGGGATCGTCGTCGAGCAGGTCCACCGCGAGCTCGAGCACGTTCTGGCTGAACAGCGCCATCCATCCGGTGCTATCGGCCAGGGCCTGGTCGTGGCTGAAGTAGTTCCACGCGTCGCCGTTGTCGCTGTAGTCCTCCCGGACCGTTCCCCACTGGCGCTCGCTGAGGTAGGGCCCGATGAACCGCCATGGCGCCCCCTGGCGAGCCTCCCGCAGCCGCGTCTCCTCGCGAGTGAGGTCCATCGGCTGCGGAACGTACTGCGGACCGGCGGTGGGCGAGACCACCGACCGGGCGGGTGGACCAGGCAACCGCCGGCGTGGGGATCGCCTGACCTCCGAGTTCATGTCGTCGTCACCGTTCGGTCGACGCCCGGACAGGTTCCACCCCTACCGTCGAGGTCATGGACGTGGCACCCCCCACCCCGATCCCGAGCCGCTCAGTCGCCCTTTCGGGCGTCTTCAACTTCCGTGACGTCGGCGGCTACGCCGCCGCCGACGGGCGGACGATCCGCTGGCGCACGCTGTTCCGGGCCGACGGCCTCGACAAGCTCACCCCCGACGACGTCGACGTGCTGCGACCGTTCGGGCTGCGCACCGTCGTCGACCTGCGGATGGCCGACGAGATCGAGCAGCGCGGCCGATTCCCCGTCGACGCCTACCCGGTGACCTTCCACCACCTGTCGGTGATGGACGCGACCTGGGACCGCGAGCTCGCCCGAGAATCAGGGCTGCCGCCGGCGGAGTTCCTCCACGGGCGCTACACCGAGATGCTCGACGCCCACGGGCCACGGTTCGCCGTCGCCCTGCGGCTGCTGGCGGCATCCGGGGCGATGCCGGCCGTGTTCCACTGCGCCGCCGGCAAGGATCGCACCGGGCTGCTGGCGATGCTCGTGCTCGGCGCCCTCGGCGTCGGGCACGACGACATCGTCGAGGACTACGCGCTCGACCTCGTCGACGATGGACGCCTTCCTGACCTCGGCCGCCGACGACCCGGCGTTCGCCGAGCGGATGGCCGGCGTCCCGCAGCTCTTCTTCGCCGCCGACCCGCAGGCGATGTCGATGCTGGTCGGCGACATCGAGCGCGCTCACGGCTCGGTGCGCCGCTTCGTCCAGGCGCTCGGCGTGGAGGACGCTGCGCTCGCCAGCCTGGAGGAGCAGCTCCTCGACTGAACGCCCAGATCGGCCTTCGGCGCTGGCAGGATGATGCCCATGTGCCGCAACATCACGATCCTGCGCGGGCTCCAGCCGGCGGCGACACCCGAGGAGATCGAGGCCGCGGCCCGCCAGTACGTGCGTAAGGTCAGTGGCGTGCAGACGCTGTCAGCGGCCAACGAGGCGCCGTTCGAGCTCGCCGTGCGCCGCGTCTCGGAGGCGACGACCGAGCTGCTGGCGGCGCTGCCCCCACGCAAGCAGCCACCGACGACGGTGCCCCCGCTGCGCCGGATCCGCGCCCAACGGGTGGCCGCGGCCCGCTGACGTCGCCGGCAAACTGTGAGTCGTGGATGCGGATCTCCGTCGCCTGGCCTCAGAGTTCGCACCGGACACCGGCCCCGGGACGCGAACCGTGAGCTCTGAAGGCGGAGATCCGCCGTCTCAACTCACAGTTCGCGCGGCCTGACGTGCGCTTCGTCTTCGTCGGTCCGGGCGCCGTCGGCGGCGTCGTGGCCGGGCGGATGTTCCAGCACGGCCACGACGTCGTGCTCGTCGCTCGCGGCGCCCACCGCGACGCGGTCGCCGCCCACGGCCTGGTCGTGGAGTGGCCGGAGGGCTCCGTGACGCTGCCGGTCCCCGTCGTCGGCGGGCCCGCCGAGCTGGTGTTCGGGCCCGACGACGTGGTCATCGTCGCCGTCAAGAGTCAGGACACCGCCGGCGTGGTCGACGCCCTCGCCGCCGTCGCCCCAACCGGGACGCCCGTGGTGTGCCTGCAGAACGGGGTCTCCAACGAACCCGCCTTCCTGCGCCGCTTCGCCAACGTCCACGGGGTCACGGTGATGGCGCCGACGTGGCATCTCGAGCCGGGGGTGGTACGTGCGCACACCCACCACGCCGCGGCGATCCTCGACGTCGGGCGCTGGCCGGTCGGCGTCGACGACGTCACCGAGTCGGTGGCGACGGCGTTCCGGGCGTCGGGCTTCGAGTCCGTCGCCCGGCCCGACATTCCCCGCTGGAAGTACACGAAGTTGCTGCTCAACCTCACCAACCCGGTTGACGCGCTGTGTCCTCGCGACGCCGACGCCGACCGGCTCGCGCGCATGGCCCGCGACGAGGGCGAGGAGGTGCTGGTCGCCGCCGGGATCGACCACGTCAGCCAGGCCGAGGACCGGGCCCGACGGGGCGAGATCCTGCGGATCGTTGCGGTCGGCGATGAGGCCCGCCCGGGTGCCTCGACATGGCAGAGCCTCGCTCGCGGGGTGCCGGTCGAAGTCGACCACCTCACCGGCGAGATCGTCCTGCTCAGCCGGCTGCACGATGCCCCGGCGCCGGTCAACACGATGCTTCAGGCGGCGACCCACCGGGCCGTCGCCGAGCGAACCCCCCCTCGCTCGATCCCCGCTGCCGAGCTGCTCGAACGCTTGTGAGGTCAAGGAACTTCAAGGGACCTCGATGTCGCATGACACCGTGGGACAGCGTTGGGACGCGGCCGCAGTTGACTCCATGGGCGACGGCGGACGTGCGCGGGGAGGTGGATGAGCGGATCGCCCGCCCGCTCAACCGGAAGCCTCCCACCACGGCAGTCGTCACGACGACGGCGGAATGTTGACGAGACGGGCCCGACGGCGGGGTGTGCCCGCACCCGCGACCGGGCTCGACGCGGCGTTCCGCCGTCGTCACCTTTCCCCCCAGGCGGCTCAGACCGGGGGGATCCCGTGGCGGCGGTGGGCGAAGTGGCGGTCCTTGTGGCGGGCCTGGGCGATCCGGCTGATCAGCTCGGCACGCAGGTCGGGGGGCTCGACGATCGCGTCGACCACCAGCTCCGACGCCAAGCGCAGCAGGTCCACGTCGGTCTCGTAGATCGCCCGCTGCTCGGCGACGAACTCGTCGCGCTCGATCGGATCCTCGATGGCGGCGATCTTGTTGGCATACACGGCGTTGATCGCCGCCTCCGGGCCCATCACGGCGATGCGGGCGGTGGGTAGGGCGAGCGTGGCGGCCGGCTCGAATGCCGGCCCGGACATCGCGTACAGCCCCGCGCCGTAGGCCTTGCGCACGATCACGGACACCTTGGGCACCGTCGCCTCGCTGACGGCGGTGACCATCTTCGCCCCGTGGCGGATGATCCCCTGGCGTTCCACCGCCGAGCCGATCATGAACCCCGGCACGTCGGCGAGGAACACGAGCGGGATGTTGAAGGCGTCACAGCACCAGATGAAACGGGCCGCCTTGTCCGCCGAGTCGACGAACAGCGTGCCGGCGAGGTGGGCGGAGTTGCTGGCGACGATGCCCACCGGGTGGCCATCGAGGCGGGCCAGACCGACGATCAACTCGCGGGCGAACAGCGGCTTGACCTCGAAGAAGCTGTCGCGGTCGACGATCCCGTCGATGACCCGGTGCATGTCGAACGGCACCCGCTCGTCGGCCGGCACGGTGGCGGCGGTCAGCTCGACGGCCGGCGGTTCGGCTTCGTACACCGGCGGGTCGTGGCGCCACGTGCGAGGGAAGTAGCTGAGGTAAGCGCGGGCCTGGTCGATGGCGTCCTCGTCGTCCATGGCCAGGTTGTCGGCGCAGCCCGACTGCGTGACGTGCATCCGCGCCCCGCCCATCGCTTCCAGCGTGGTGATCTCGCCGACCACCATCTCCGCCATCCGTGGTGAGCCGAGGTACATCGAGGCGTTCCCATCGACCATGAAGACGACGTCGCAGAACGAAGGGATGTAGGCGCCACCGGCAGCGGAGGGGCCGAACAGGCAGCAGATCTGAGGCACCTGGCCCGACAGCCGGACCTGGTTGTAGAAGATGTGCCCAGCGCCCCGGCGGCCCGGGAACAGCTGCACCTGGTCGGTGAGCCGGGCGCCCGCCGAGTCGACGAGCCAGACGATCGGGACCTGCTCGGCCAGCGCCGCCTCCGAGGCCCGGACCATCTTCTCCACGGTGCGGGCGCCCCACGACCCTGCCTTGACCATCGGGTCATTGGCGACGACGACCGCCGGCATCCCGTCGATCGTGCCGCGCCCGGTGACGACGCCGTCGGCGGGCAGGCCCTCGGCCATCGCGTTGGCGAGCAGGCCGTCCTCGACGAACGACGCCTCGTCGAGCAGGAGAGCGATGCGCTCGCGGGCGGTGAGCTTGCCCTGCCCACGGATCTTCTCGAGGGCCCGCTCGTCCGGCGTCACGGCCCGCCGGACGGCGTCGTGGAGCGGCTCTGGCATCACGGTCACGCTAGGTGATGGCGCGCTGCACGGGGTTTCCCGGATTGACCTCGCTATGACCACGGATTCACGATCTGCAGGACAGAGGGAGCACGTCAGCGGTGCGGGCGGCACCGTTGGCCAGCTGACACGCGGCAGGACCGGGAGTGCGGGCGGGCTCCCGGTCTCGTCGTTTCATGCTCGGGTTCGGCTCGCAGCAAGCTGCTCGCCTCACCTCCGTGCTCACCGCCGCCGCTCCGCAGCAGCGCTCGCCCAACTCAAGGCGATATCCGGGTTCGGCTCGCAGCAAGCTCGCCTCACCTCCGTGCGAGGGCTCTGCAGCGCGCTCCGCAGCAGCGCTCACCCAACTCAAGGCGATATCCGGGTTCGGCTCGCCCCGACGTCCCAGGCGTGGTGCACCCAGTCGTGCACGAAGTAGCGGCCGAAGGACTCGACGGTGAACCTGGCGCCGTCGCTGCGGCGGCCCGGGCGCGCCCACTCGTCGTCGCCCACGGCAGCGAACGAGGCGGCCACGGCCTCGCCGGCCGCGGTCAACTCGGAGCTGACGGTCTCCGGGTCCTGCTCCCAGTAGCGATCGGAGACCGCGGTCTCGTCCTGGTCCCAGTTGGCGAACTGTGGATCGTCCTCGTCGAGCATCAGGTGGAGCCGGGCGTCGAACACGCGGTACACGTCACGGACATGGCAGGCGTACTCCAGCGGGGACCACACGTCGGGCTGTGGCCGGGCGCGCACGTCCGGTCGGGCCAGCACCTGCTGCCACGTCGCCGCGTTGGCCCGCACCATCGCCGGGATCTCGTGGCGCTCGACGCCGGAGGGGTCGTAGCCGCACTCGGGGCACCGACGCTCGAGCACCCAGGTCCAGTCCTTGCTGTCACCCGGGACCTCGGCAGGAGCGGTCACGCTGCGCACGGAAACCAGCGACCCGTGACGTCAGGGCACGGGGTTTCCACGATGCCCGCCGCCCGTTCCGTCGTCATGATGGGTGTCAGATCGAGCGGGAACCACAGGGTCCGGGCTGGCGACACGGACCAGGGCGGCGGAACACGGCGGAATGGAGGACGAGGAGCACGGTGAAGGTGCTCCTCGTCGTCCGCGTCCGGACCAACGACGCCGATCGAGGACCGATGAGGTGTCGGGCGTCACGTCGTCTCTGTTGATGCGAACGAGCAGGGACAGGAGCCCCACGTGCCCGACATTCGACAACGTCGACCGCTGCGCCTGCTCGCCCTCGCCCTGCCGCAGTGGTTCGAGCGGCGGGTGGTGACGATCCAGCCGGGCGAGACGGTCGACGCCGGCGACTCCCAGTGGCGTGACGAGATCGTGTCGGTCGAAGCCGGCGCCCTCGACGTCATCGACTTGGACGGCGCCGTGCTCCACCTCCACCAGGGTGCGGTGCTGTGGCTCGACGGCGTTCCCCACGTGGCCCTGCGCGGCGCCGGCCAGGAACCGACCGTGTTGGCGGCGATCAGGAGGCGCCGGTGAGGACCGAATCCCGCCCGGCCGACCGACACCTCCGGTGCCGAGGTTGGCGCCCGTGATCGCCCCCGCCACTCGGGACGCCTACCTCCGCCGCCTACAGCTCGCCCTCGAGCCCGCCCACGCTCGAGGGACTGGTCCGCGTGCACCGGGCCCAGGTCGAGCAGGTGCCGTACGAGACCGTGTGGCTGCACCAGGGCGAGCCGTGGACGGTGGACCCGATGGCATCGGTCCAGCGCATCGCCCACGACGGACGGGGCGGCTACTGCTACCACGTCAACGGAGCGTTCAGCGAGCTCCTCGGTGCCCTCGGCTACCACGTCACCCGCCACGTCGCCGGCGTCCACGACCCCGACGAGCCCTCCGACGCCGCGCTCGGCAACCACCTTGGGCTGCTCGTCCACGACCTGCCGACCGCCACCAACCCCGACGGCCACTGGCTCATCGACGCCGGGCTCGGCGACGGGCTCCACGAGCCGCTGCCCCTGCTCGCCGGCGCGTACCGCCAGGGACCGTTCAGGTTCGTGCTGCGCACCGACGCCGACGACGCCTGGCACCTCGACCACGATCCGCGGGGCTCGTTCGGCCGGGTGACGATCACGCCCGGCGTCGTCAGCGGCCTGAACCGCTTCACCGAGCGCCACGAGTTCCTGAGCACCTCGCCGGAATCTGGTTTCACCCGCACCGCCACGGTCCAGCGCCGCCACGCCGACGGGGCCGACATCCTGCGCGGCCTCGTGCTGACCAACGTCCGCACCGACGGCGACATCCGGACGCTCGTCGACGACCGTGACGACTGGTTCTCCCTGCTCAGCGCGCTCGGCCTGCACCTGCGGGCTTCCACCGACACCCGTGACCGGCTGTGGGAGCGGGTCACGGCTGCCCACGCCCGCTGGTCCGACGCCGCCGCCTGACCCGGTCGTGCGATGATCGCCGGCGTGGGGCGACGGGGCGCACCAGTGATCGCCGTCGTCGGCGCCCTCCTCGCCGCGTGCGCGGGCGCCGACGATGCGACCGCGCCGACGACCCCGCTCGCCGCCACGACCACCTCGCCACCGACCACGACGACCTCGACCTCGACCACGCCGCCGACTTCGACGACGAGCCCTGCCCCGACCTCGACGACGTCCACAACTCCGACCACCGCGCGCGGGGCGACGATCGCCGAGCTGCTCGCCCTCGGGCGCCCGATCGTCCTCGCCCACACCGGGGGCGAGGACGAGTTCCCGGCCTCGACGATGTTCGCCTACGGCGAGAGCGTGAAGGCGGGCGTGGACATGCTCGACCTCAACGTCCAGCTCTCTCACGACGGCGTACTGGTGATCCACCACGACGACTCCGTCGACCGCTCGACCAACGGCACCGGCGCCGTCGCCGACCTCGACCTCGCCGCCCTCCAGCAACTCGACGACGCCTACTGGTTCACCGCCAGCTGCGTGTGCACGGACCGCCCGGAGGCGGAGTACCTCTATCGCAGCATCCGCACCGGCCAGAAGGCGCCACCAGCCGGCTACACCGCGGACGACTTCGCGATCCCCACGCTGCGCCACCTCATCGAGCGCTTCCCGGACATCCCCCTCAACATCGAGATCAAGGGCGAGGGACAGCCGGCGATCGACGCGGCCACGGAGGTGATCGCCGAGCTCACCGAGCTCGGCCGCCTCGACGCCACGGTGATCAGCTCGTTCGACGACGCCACGATCGACGCGGTGCGCCAACTGGCGCCGGCCGTCGAGACGTCACCGGGCACCGCGGCCTCGGCGGCGTGGGTGCTGAACGGGACGCCGCTCCCGGCCGGCCAGCGGATCCTCCAGCTGCCGCCGAAGTTCGACGACATCCAGGTGCTGACGCCGGAGGTGATCGCCCGCTCGCACGGCGCCGGGTACGTGATCTGGGTGTGGCCGGACGAGCAGGAGGACGCTGCCCTCTACGCCGAGCTGCTGGCGATGGGGCTCGACGGCCTCAACATCAACTTCCCGGCCACCGGCGTTGCCGCCGTGAGGGCTTTCGTCGGGGGACGTTGAGTCGGTTCACGCGGGGCGCCACTGCGGGAGCAGGATCGTCGTGCCGTCCTCGGCAAGGCGTTCCTCCCACACCGCGACCACCGGCATCCCGATGTGGACCTCGGTGCCAAGGAGGTTGCCAACGACGCGGACCGTCGGCGCCTCGTCGAGGCTGACCAGGACGACCGTGTACGGCACCGAATCGGACAGGGCCTTGTTCGCCGCGTAGTGGACGATCGTGTAGCTGTACACGGTGCCGGTCGGCGCCAGCGTGTCGTGGTCGAACGACATCGACCCGCAGACGTGGCAGATCTCCTCCGGCGGGTGCTGGCGGGTCCCGCACGAGGCGCAACGCTGGATGACGATCGCGCCGGACGTGAACCAGGCCTCGTTGATCGGGGTCAGCTGGGGCAGCGCCCAGTCCGCGGGCAGGATGCTCATCGCAGCTTGCCGAACAGCACGGCACTGCCCGGTGCGTAGTTGGGGCCAGACACCGACAAGCTCAGCTCGGCGCCCTCGACCTGGCACGTCGAGTCGCCGCGGATCTGGCGAACGGCCTCGACGATGTTGCCGAAGCCGTGGATGTAGGCCTCCCCGATGTTGCCCCCGGCGGTGTTGATCGGCAGCCGCCCGTCGGGCCATTGGATCCCGCCGTCGCCGACGAAGTCGTTGAGCTCCTCCGGCGCGCAGAACCCCATCTCCGCGATCGCCATCAGCACCGGCCCGGTGAAGTTCTCGTAGAACTGGGCGACGGGCACGTCCGTCGGCTTCGCCTCCGCCCGCTGCCACAGCACCCGCCCGACGTGGCGGTGGTGGGCGGTCGGGAAGTTGGCGTCGTTGAACGCACCAACGCCGTCGCCCTGCTCGAGGCCGTGAGCGGCGGCGACGATCGCCGCACCCGGCTGGCGCAGGTCGCGTGCCCGCTCGGCCGTGGTCACGACGATCGCCGCCGCGCCGTCGTTCTCCGGGCAGCAGTCGTAGAGGTGGAACGGCTCGGCGATCCAGCGCGAGGCGTGGTACTCCTCCCGGGTCAACGGCGTGCCGTAGCGGATCGCCCGCGGGTTGCGCTGGGCGTGGGCGTAGCAGGCGAGGGCGACCTCGGCCAGCGAGTCCTGGGTGACGCCGTGCTCGTACATGAACCGCATCGTCTGCATCGCCGTCGTCTGGGCCGGCGTGAGCATCCCGTACGGCGCGGTGAAGGCGTGCACGCCGGTGGACCGGCGCAGCCGCCCGGCCTGCCCGTAGCGCCCGAACTGGCCCTGGGCGAGGGACCGGAAAGCGACCACGCACTCGGCGTAGCCGGCGCTCACGGCGGCGTCGGCGAGCGTGACCGCGGCGCCCGCCCCGTTGCCACCGCCACCGAAGGTCTGGGCGGTGAAGTCGAGGTCGCCGGTGCCGAGCGCGGCGCTCAAGCGGACCGGCTCGTTGCGGTCCATGTAGGACACCAACCCGTCGACGTCGGACAGCTCCAGCCCGGCATCGGCGACGGCGTTGCGGATGGCGATGCAGGCCAGCTGGAACTCGGTCTCCGGGGCCTTGCCCCGCATGTAGTACGTCGACTCGCCGACGCCGGCGACGACCGCCGCGCCCTGCATCAGAGGGCGAACACGCGCGTGGCGTTGAGGCCGAGGATCTTGGCCCGCGAGTCGTCGCTGAGGTGACCCATCTGGCGCTCGATCGACTGCGCCGAGAACGGCCACGACCCCTCGTGGTGGGGGTAGTCGTTGGCCCACATCAAGTTGTCGACGACGTCGTAGCGTTCGGCGCCGTCGAGCCCGACGTGGTCCTCCTGGAACGTGGCGAAGCAGTGCCGCCGGAAGTAGGTCGACGGCAGCTCCGGGATCACCGGGCGGACCCACATGTGGTGGGCGCGGTAGGCGTAGTCCATCGTCTCCAGCAGCCACGGCACGAAGCCGATGCCGGACTCGACGATGCCGGCCTGCAGCCCCGGGTGGCGCTCGAACACGCCCGACGTGATCAACTGCACCAGCGGCTCGATCGTCGTCTCCATGCTGTGGCAGACGTAGTTGATGATCGCCCCGCCGTTGCCCCCGACGGCCCGCGGGTCGCGGCCGGTCGACACGTGGAACGTCACCGGCATCCCCACCTCCTCGTTGAGCGACCAGAACTCCTCGAACGCCTGGTCGTTGTACTCGAGGTTGCCCCACTGCTTGGGCCCGTAGACCGGGCTGTTGCCGAGACAGAGACCGACGAAGCCGTGCTCGGCCGCCCACCGGGCCTCGTCGAGGGCGAGGCCGACGTCGCCGGTGGCGACGGATGCCAGCGGGCGGGTGCGGCCGTCGTTCCAGTCACCGGCGCCGCCGAACCAGTCGTGGGCCCAGCGGTTCCAGGCGTGGCACATCGCCGCGGCGAACACCGGGTCCGGGGTCGCCCAGCACAGCAGGCCCTTGTTGGGGAAGATCAGCTCGACGTCGATGCCGTCACGGGCCTGGTCGGCGAGACGCTCCTCGATCGTCAGCCCGCTCTTGTTGCGGCGGTCGTCCTCGGGCTCCATCCGGGCCTGGATCTGGCGGTTGTGCTCGGGCTTCTCGAACGACTGCTGGTCCTGCACCGTGCCCGCGGTGGTGCCGCGTTTGACCAGCTGCGGACGGTTGCCCTCGGTGATCATGAACTCCGAGCCGTCGTCGTGGCGCTCGATGCGCGGGATCCGGTGGCGGTACTCGGGCTCGATGTAGTCGGCCAGGTACGAGCTCGGCTCCTGGGCGTGGCAATCCGCCGACACCATGTAGTACTTGTCGGGGTCGTCGGGGCGAGCGGTGCGGGTCCAGCCCTCGGCGCCGGGCGAGTCCTGGCGCCAGGCGTTGGCCGGAGAATCGGTGACCGTCATCAGGGATCGTCCCTTCCTCGTGCGAGCCGCCTCCAATGTACGAGCCGGGTTTCCCACGCCTCCTACTGGCGATGACTTCCGGATTCGCCGGCGGTCGGACATCACATGGATCCACGGAGCACCGAGCTCGACGCCCCCTACAGCGCCCCCGACGCCGCGGCGACCCCGTGGGAGCAGGCCGAGGCCGTGTTCGCCGACGCCGCGATCTACTGGATCTCGACCGTTCGCGCCGACGGCCGGCCCCACGTCACGCCGGTGATCGCGGTGTGGCATGAAGGCGCGGTCCACGTCACCACCGGGCCGGAAGAGCAGAAGCACCGCAACCTGATGGCCAACCCGAACGTCGTCGTGACCACGGGGACCAACGAGTGGACGGGTCTCGATGTCGTGGTGGAGGGCCGGGCGGCGCGAGTCAGCGACGATGGCGCGCTGCGCGACCTCGCCTCGAGGTGGGAGGCGAAGTACGGCAAGGAGTGGCACTTCGACGTCGCCGATGGCGCCTTCCACCACGGTGCGGGCACGGCAGACGTGTTCGCGCTCGCGCCGGTGAAGGCCTACGCCTACGACCGGGACGGCGGCGGCAGCGCCACCCGCTACCGATTCTGACCGCATCGCGCCGTCCGACCTTGCCGTCGATGCGCCGGCACGCCATGCTGGTGAGGTCCATCTTGCGCCTGGGGGTGTGCTGATGCATCGCATGACAGGTACCGACGCCGGCTTCTTGTACCTCGAGACCGACCAGTGGCCGATGCACACGCTGAAGATCTCGGTCATTGAACCGGGACCCGACTACAGCTTCGAGCGGGCCAAGGAGTACTTCGCCAGCAACATCCACCGGTTGCCGCCGCTGCGCTGGCGGATGCTTCCGGCGCCGCTGCGGATCAATCACCCGCTGCTCCTCGAGGATCCGGACTTCGACATCGACTTCCACGTGCACCGGATGTACTGCCCGCCGCCCGGGGGGCCGAAGGAGTTCGGGTCGCTGGTGTCGGACCTGGTGCGGCGTCCGCTGGAGCGGACCCGCCCGCTGTGGGAGATGTACCTCGTGGAAGGGCTGGAGGACGGCAAGGTGGCCTCGGTGGTCAAGCTGCACCACGCGTTGGCCGATGGCGCCGCCTCGGCGGTGTTGCTCAACGAGCTCTTCGTCAAGATGCCCGGCACCGCCCATCCGCCCGAAGCAGAGCCTTGGAACCCCAAGCCGCTCCCCGGCAAGGCCAAGCTGTTCGCCCTCGGCGTGCGCGACGCGGCCAGGCTCGTGCGCCACGACGGCCCGGTGTTCCTGAAGCGGGCCAAAGAGGTCAAGGTGTGGCGCAAGAGCCAGCCCGACGACCCTTCACTGAAGGCACCGACGCCGTTCTCGGCGCCGACGCTGCCGATCAACCACGACATCTCGCGGCACCGCAACTTCGCCTTCACCACCCTCGCACTCGATGATGCCAAGGACGTGCGGGCCAAGTTCGGCACCAAGATCAACGACGTCGCCCTCGCCATCACCGCTGGCGCGCTGCGTCGCTACCTGCTCGCCCGGGACATGCTCCCCGAGCAGCCGCTGGTGGCGCTGATGCCGTTCTCCACCCGTGAGCCCGGCGACATGCCGATGTGGGGCAACCACGTCTACTTGATGTGGGTGCGCCTGCGCACCGATGTCGCCGACCCCGTCGAGCGCCTGCGCGCCGCCTGCGACGAGGCCGCGCTGACCAAGGAGGAGGTCTTGGGGACCAAGGGCGCCCGCATCGACGACATGGTCGAGCTCGGACCGCCGATCTTCTCCACCGCCCTGACGAAGCTCGTGCAGTTCCTGGGACGGAAGACCAAGAAGACGCTCTACAACGTCGTGATGTCCAACGTGCAGGGCCCGACCGAACCGCTGTTCGCCGGAACCCATCCGGTGACGGCGTTCTACTCGGTGGCGAACATCTCCGAGGACATGCCGCTCAACATGACGATGTGGAGCTACGTCGACCAGATGAACTTCTCCCTGCTTGCGTGCCCCAGGCAAATCCCGGACCTGTGGGAGATCGCCGACGGCATTCGCGACGAGCTGGCGCTGCTGGTGAAGGCCGCGAGCGCCAGCGAGTAAGCCGCCGCCCAGCCGCCACTGGCCCGGCCAGGGTCAGTAGTGGATGCCGGGGATCCCCCGCCTCCACTCCTCGTCCGGCATCTGGACGAGCCCCTCGTAGGGCTCGCCGATCATCGGGTGCTCGGGCTCGTTCCAGTGCTGACTGGCGGGCCGGATCTGCCACGCCCCGCGGCTGGCGTTGAACGCCCCGTCCACGTAGAGGATGACGCCACTGACGTACGAGGAGTCGTCGGAGGCCAAGAACACGACGGGTCCGCGCAGGTCATCGGGTTCCCCCATCCGCCGCATCGGCGTGCGGCTGCTGACCCAGTCGCCCAAGCCCATCGCTTCGATCACCGGCCGAGTCATCTCCGACTCGAAGTAGTTGGGGGCGATGGCGTTCACGCGCACGCCCCGGTCGCCCCATTCGACGGCCAGCTGCTTCGTCAGCTGATTCACCGCACCTTTCGAGGCGTAGTACGCGGGCGTGACGGACTCACCGCCGCCGTCACCGAGGATCGAGCTGATGTTGATGATCGATCCCGAGCCGCGGGCCAGCATGTGGCGACCGACGAGCTTGGCGTAGTGCCAGACGCCGAGCACGTCGACGTGGAGGATCCGCACGAACATGTCGTCGTCGAAGTGCTCCGACGGCAGGCCGCGCGGGTCGGACACCGCGGCGTTGTTAACGAGCACGTCGATGTGCCCGTGGTCATCGAGGGTCTGCGTGACCACCCTGTCGGCGTCTGATTCGACGGCTACGTCGCCCGTGTACCACGTGACGTTGGTGCCGTGCTTGGACAGCTCCGTGGCCGCCTGCTCCAGCAACTCGGCGCTGCGCGCGGTCAAGGCGAGGTCCGCCCCCGCCTCCGCCAAGGCGTCGGCGAACGTCACCCCGAGTCCGTACGACGCCCCCGTGACCAGGGCCGTCTTGCCGCTGAGATCGAACATCCGAACCCCCCTGTCGCTCAACGCCTGGCGATGCCCGCTGGCCGTGATCCCGGGGCCGAGCAGGCGCCGCGATCGTACCGATCGGCGGCTCGCTCGTCCACGAGGCGGAGTCGCCCGCTCAGGTCCGGTCGAGATGATCGACGGCGCCGAGGATGGCCGAGGCGAGCAGGTCGAAGGCTTCGGTCATGTCGATGTGTTCGATCTCGTGGGCGACGAGGATGCCGTCCGCCGCAGCGACGGTGAAGGTGGCGAGGCGGTGGCGCGCCGCATCGGTGAGCTCGGGGAACAAGGTGGCGTAGAGGCGGACCGTGTTGGCGTGGGTGACGCGCCGCACCTCGAGGAACTTGGTGCGGGCGCTGGGCTCGTCGGGTCGCCGTTCGAGGATGAGCATCAGGCCGAGGCGGAGGAAGTCGGGGGCGAGCGTAAGCGCGGCGCCCGTGCGCTGCATGGCGATGCGCACGGCGGCGGCAGGCGTGGTGCCTGGCGGGAGCTCCGCGCGCTGGCGGAGGTGGGCGATCCAGGTGTTGAAGCTGCGGTCGATGACCGCCGCGATCAGCTCGTCCTTGTTGCTGAAGTGCCAGTAGATCGAGCTGGCGGGGAGGCCGGAGCGCTCGCTGATGAGGCTGATGCTGGTCCCTTCGTAGCCACGCTCGCCGGCGATCTCGGCGGCGGCGTCGAGGATCTTCTCGCGTGACGCCTCGCCGTGGGCGCGGCGGCGCCGGCCGGCCGGGGGATCCGTCGACGTCATCCGCCCCGAGACCAGCGCTCGACCCGCCCTACTGGACCGACGACTCCTCGAACAGCGTCTTGGCGGCCGGGTAGTCGGCCTTCCCGTTCGGGGCGCGCGGAACATCGTCGACCACCACCAGCCGGCGGGGCAGCTTGTAGGACGACAGTCGCTCCCGGACCTCGGCGAGGATCTCTTCCGCGGTCGCCGACGTCCCCGGCGCGAGCGACGCGACGCCGACGACACGCTGGCCGAAGCGCTCGTCGGGCACGCCGAACACGAGGCAGTCGTCGATCGCCGAGTGGCGCTTGATCGCTTCCTCGACCTCCTCGGGGTACACCTTCTCGCCGCCGGTGTTGATGCACTGCGACCCGCGTCCGAGCAGGGCGATCGTGCCGTCCGCTTCGACCGTCGCCCAGTCGCCTGGGACCGAGTAGCGGACGCCGCCGATCTGCTTGAACGTGCTCGCCGTCTTGGCCTCGTCCTTGTAGTAGCCCTCGGGGATCGAGCCGGGGACGGCGACCATGCCCGCCTTGCCCGACCCGGGCGCAACGGGGTTGCCGTCGTCGTCGAGCACGGTCACGCCGGGGGCGGGGAAGAAACGCCCGGTCGGCGCGGGGTTGTCCTTGGTCGAGATCGAGACCCCCATCAGTCCCTCCGTGGCGGCGATGTAGTCGAGGATCATCGCCTTCGGCAGGTGCTCGAGCAGCCCGGACTTGACCTCCGTCGAGAACATCGCGCCCGCCGAGGCGATCAGCTGCAGCGACGAGAGATCTCGGGATGGCCCGCTCTCCAACCCACGCAGCAGCGGCCGGGCGAAGGCGTCGCCGACGATCGTGATCGACCCGACCCGCTCCGCCTCGACCAGCGACCACAGCTCATCGACGTCGAGGCCCTTCTCGAGGAGGAAGACGGTCTTGCCGCCGAACGTCATCCCCGGCACCACCCCGATGCCGAGCCCGGTGCCGTGCATCAGTGGGCAGGCGGGGAGCGACACGAACTGGCGACCCTCGTCGGCGAGGCGCCGGGCGGCGTCGGCGAACCCGCTCGGGTCGGTGAGGTTGGCGAGCCCGAACAGCGGCGGCACGGTCTCGTACAGACCCTCGACCTGCGGGGCGATCTTGATCATCACCCCCTTGGGCATGCCGGTGGTGCCGCCGGTGAAGATCATCGTGATGTCGCCACCGTCGCGTGTGATGCGCGGCGCGAGATCGGCGGCCAGGGCCTCCTCGTAGCGGATCGCGCCGGCGATGTCCGACGCCGTCGTCGGCGTGCCGCCGGGCTCCTCGCCGGCCGGGTCGGGGACCTCGATCAGCAGCTTCAGCGTCGTCGCGCGGTCGCGCACCCTGGCGACGCGGTCGGCGAGGCTGGCGTGGTACACGAGGACCTCGGCGTCGGCGTTGTCGAGCAGGTACAGCAGCTCGTCGTCGAGGTACCGGTAGTTGACGTTGACGGGGACCGCCCGCAGCTTCAGTGCGGCGTAGAACGACTCGCAGTACTCGGGGCAGTTGTACAGGTACTGGGCAATCTTGGCCGCCGCTCCGATGCCCGCCGCGCTCATCGAACCCGCCAGCCGAGAGGCGTGGTCGTCGTAGGCCGCCCACGTCCGGCGCACGTCGCCCTGCACGAGGGCGGGCGCGTCCGGGATCACGTCGGCGATCGACTCCCAGATCGTCGCGTAGTGCGTTTCCACGATGGCCTCCGTTCGGTCAAGCGGACAGGAACGTTCGCACGGTCGACTCCCAGCCGTCCAGGTCGCGACCGTTGCGGGCGACGTGCAGGGTGACGTCGGGCATCAGCTCGGCCAGCTTCCTGGCCGTCTCGACCGGATGGACGGGGTCGCCTTCCCAGGCGAGGACGAGGGTGGGCACGCGCAGCGTGGCAAGATCGCCGGGAGCGGGGAGATCCGAGCGGCCGGCGCCGCGCAGGATCGTCCCCACCGTGATGCGGTCGGCTCGAAGCAGGTGCGCGAGGTTCTTGTCGCGTGCGCCCGGGTAGCGCTGCGCCAAGACGGGTGGAACCGGCCGGGCCCACATCGCCGCAACCAGCGACTGGAGTCCCATCACCGCGACGGCCGCGGCACCGGTCTTGTACAGGCGCTGCTGGGCGGCCCGCGTCGCCCACGCCGTCGGCGGGATCGCGAGGATCAGTCGCTCGACGCGCTCCGGCGCCTTCAGCGCCGCGTAGACCGCCGTGGCACATCCCATCGACGCCCCGCCGAGCACGGCTCGTTCGATGCCGAGGACATCGAGCAGCCCGAGCATGTCCACGGCGAGCGACGGCCAGGTGTAGCCCTCGGGATCGGGCGTCACCGTCGAGCGGCCGTGGCCGCGGGCGTCATAGCGGATCACACGCGCCGCGTCGGTCACGCCCTGCCACCCGAACATGCCCGTCTCGTCCTCTTGGGCCATGCTCGACAGCAGCCCGTGGCCCCAGACGAAGGGGGGTCCTGAGCCCTCGTCGCGCACGGCGAGGTCGACGTCGGCGACCCTCACCCGCCGCTCGACGTCACCGCTGGGCGTGGGCACTCGCGGCCTTGACGAGCCCGTCGAGCGAATCGCGGATCGCGTCGGTGAGCTTCCAGACGTCGGGCATCGCCTCCCGGCAGGCGATCAGGCAGATGTTGAACTGGTCGACGTAGCTCCAGACGGTGACGTTCAGCCCGACCCCGACGCTGAGCGGTCCCACCGAGTAGAACGCGGTCACCCTGGCGTCGCCGGCGTACAGCGGCTGGCGCGGGCCGGGCACTGCGATCGAGGGCGCGGCTGGTGACGTCGGAGATCAGGTCGGCCAACTCCTTGGGTCCGCCAGCGGCGGGGACGGCGGCGCGGCGCACGTGCCAGTCGAGGTCGAAGTCCGGGTCCTCGATCCACACCGGGTGGTTGAGCCGGAACGGGACCTCGACCAGCTTCCAGCGAAACGGCGGCAGCCGGTGGAGCCGAGCGCGGAGGGCCTCCTTGGCGCCCTCGAAGGAGTAGTCGTCGCTGTGCTCGTAGATCGACACCTTGAGGGTGTGCTGATGCGCCGCTGGGATGAGCTCCTCACCGTAAAGGAACTGCGCGTCGATCGCACTCAACCGCTGCATCGGTGTCCTCCTCGATGTGCCACGTCCGGCGCTGCCCTCCGCCCGTGCTGGCGCAGAAGGTAGCGCCGCCGCAGCCGCAGCCGACACGCCGCACCGTTGCGTGGCCATGGGGGATCGGAACAGCGATGCGGATCGCGCCCTGCGTGACGACATCCGCTGCCTCGGTCAACTCCCCCGGCGAGTCGCTGGTCCGCCAGGAGGCGCTCACCTGCGGCGGCGGTGATGCACCGGGACTCGCGTGGTCCTCGACGCGACCGGACCCGGCCCTCGAGCGGGCGTGCTCCTGACCATCAACGGGATCGCATCGGGGCTGCGCAACACCGGATGAGCACACCGGGAGGCGCGGACGCTCACCGCGCCGCTACCGGCGCTTGGCAGCGATCCAGTCGACCAGGCCGCCGCGAGTCGGGACGAAGTGGACGATCTCGAGGCCCACGATCTCGCCCGCGCTGGCGGCGAACAGAGCGGTCGACCACTCGACCAGGCGGTCCGAGCGCCGGAGTGGGTTGGCCGTCGCGCCGACGCGGAACCGCTGTTCGCCGGTGAACCCCACGACGCTCCCGTGGGCATCGGCGGCGAGGACGCGCACGGCACCGACGCAGCCCCGGAACCGACGCCGGGTCCGCAGGCGCGTGGTGCCACGGATCCAGGCGCCGTCGAGCCGCACCGTCGTGTCCATCGATGTCTCCGCGCGAGTCTCCAGAAGATCGCACCGGTGGGCGGTGAGCGGTGACGGCTCGTCCCCTCCCTCCACGAGCGGATGGTCCACGGCGAGGGACGGTACAGCGAGCGGCGACACCGTCCGTAGACTCCCGGCCGGGCATGATCGTGGACGCTCGGACCCTGGAGGGAACGCCCACGCTGACGGCGGACATCGTGATCATCGGCGGCGGCGTAGCGGGCATCACCATGGCGATGGAGCTCGACCGCGCCGGCGTTGCCACGATCGTGCTCGAGAGCGGTGGCCGCCAGCCCGATCCGGCGACGCGCGACTTACAGCGCGGAGTCAGCACCGATCTGCCATACCGATTCGCCGACGGCACGCGCAGCCGCTACCTCGGTGGTTCCTCGAACTGCTGTGGTGGTTGGTGCCGACCGTTCGACGACTGGGACTTCGAGCGGCGCGACTGGGTGGCTCACAGCGGCTGGCCGATCGGCACCGCCGAGGTCGCGCCGTACTACCCGCGGACGCACGACTACCTCGACCTCGGCCCCTACGACTACGACCTCGAGCACTTCGTCGCCGCGATCGGTCGACCCGACGTTCGGCGGCTGCCGTTGCCGACGGGTCGGGTGGTCGATTCGATGTCGCAGTTCTCGTCGCCGACCCGCTTCGGGAACAAGTACCTCGTCGCCCTCCAGGCGAGCCGGCACGTGCGCACCGTCCTGCACGCCAACGTCGTCGAGATCGAGGCCGACGACGACGGCCGTGTCGTGCGTCGGGTGCGGTGCCGGACGCTTGGCGGCAAGCGCTTCAGCGCCAGTGGCCGGGCCTTCGTCCTCGCCGCCGGCGGCATCGAGAACCCCCGCCTGTTGCTCGCATCGTCCGGGGTGCGGCCGCGCGGCCTGGGCAACGACCAAGATCTGGTCGGGCGGTTCTTCATGGACCATCCGCGGCTGTTCGCCGGCTCGATCTCGTTCCGTCCCGGCTGGGGTTCGAACAAGCTCTTCGACGCCAAGTTCCACGACCGCAACAACGCGGTGATGGCGTGGGGCACGCACATCGCCGGCGCCCTGGCCCTGAGCCGGCCCACCCAGGAGCGAGAAGGCATCGCCAACGCGCGGGTGTGGTTCAGCTCGATCCTTCCGGGCGAGTACACCGACGCCGCCGACGCGGTGCTGCGCATCCGCCAGCGGCGCGAGCAGAAGGTCCCGCCGGGCACCACACTCGCCGGCGATCTGCGCACCGTGGGCGCCCACCCTGTCGACGCCGCCGCCTTCGCGTTGACCCGCCGCTGGCGACCGCGCGCACTCGTCCGCACCGTCAGGTTCCAGGCGATCGTCGAGCCCGAGCCTGACCCGACGGCCCGCGTCACCCTCTCGACCGAGGACAAGGATGCGCTCGGCGTACCACGCGTGCGGGTGGGCTGGAAGCTGTCACCGCTCGTGCGACGCACCTTCGACCGCAACTTCGAGATCGTCGCCGACGAGCTGCGGCGCGCCGGCGTCGCCGATGTCGTGCTCGACTCGCGCCTCGAAGGTCGCGACGATTGGCCGGCGAGCCTGAACCCGCACGGCACGTGGCACCACATGGGCACCACGCGCATGAGCGATTCGCCGCGCACCGGTGTGGTCGACCGCGACTGCAAGGTGTTTGGGATCGACAACCTGTACGTGGCCGGGAGCTCCGTGTTCCCGACAGCCTCGGCGAACTTCCCCACCCAACTGATCTGCGCCCTGTCGATCCGCACTGCCCACCATCTCACCGGTCGACTCGTGGCCCGGGAGCTGCTGCCACCCGACGCGGCGTCGTCGACGCGCGCGTAACGGTCGACCTGGCCGGGGCGATAGAGCGGGAAAGGCGGGCTGCCTGTTACCGACGACGGCCCGCCATCGGAACGGCGGCACCCACCGGGTGCGGCAGGTGCGGAGGATCCGGGACGTGGGCAGATGAGGACTCGACGGCGGACGAGGTCGTGCGCCCGGCGGACACGAGGGCGGTGTGACCGGCCGGCACAACTGGCGTGGGCATCGTCCGCGTGGGGTGCCGAAGCGGACGTGCACGTCGGGCCGTGGTGCTGAGTGGGCGCTGAGCGCCGCGCCCGGGTGGGCGTCGTAGGTCCCGACGACTGGGCCGACGGGGTGGTGACGATCGCTCCGGCCTTCCGGCGCGAGGTCGTCGCCCGGATGGCGCCCGGACGTCTTCACGGCGCCTCGCTGGCCGATGTCGACGAGCTCGTCGTCAGCCGCCACGTGTTCGCCGCAGTGACCGCCGAGCTCCCCTACGCGGCGCGCGCACGGATCGCCACAATCGTCGGCCACGACAGTGATCCGCGCCTGGTGTTCGCACCGGCGCTGAGCTGGCGTGCCCGCGCGATCAAGCGCCTCGCCGACGTCGTGGTCGGCTCCCTCGCCCTGGCCGTCACCGCACCGGTCCTGGCGGGGGCGATGCTGGCGATCCGCCTGGAGAGCCGCGGCCCGGTCCTGTTCCGACAGGAGCGCCCCGGCCTCGACGGCCGCGCCTTCACGCTGCTGAAGCTGCGCACGATGCGCGTGGGCAACGACGACCACGCTCATCGTGACTACGTCGCGTCGCTGATCCGGGGCACCGGCACCAGCCACGACGGCATCTACAAGCTGACCGGCGATCCCCGGGTTACGCGCGTCGGGCGGTTCCTGCGCCGCTACAGCCTCGACGAGCTGCCCCAGCTGATCAACGTGCTGCGCGGCGAGATGAGCCTCGTCGGGCCTCGTCCCCCGGTGCCCGCCGAGGTCGACCACTATGACGTCACGCACTGGCTGCGGCTGCGCGTCAAGCCGGGGCTGACCGGAGCGTGGCAGGTCGCCGGCCGGTGCGAGCTCACGTACGCGGAGATGGTCGCCCTCGACGTCGACTACTGGCAGCGCTGGACGTGGCGGGCCGAGGTGCGCATCCTCCTGCGCACAGTGCCAGCCGTGCTGAGCGGCAAGGGCGCGGCGTGACATCGTCGATTGATCCAAGAACGGAGCGAGAAGTTCGATGAAGCTGGCACTGGTCGGGCTCGGCTACTGGGGCAGCAAGGTGCTGCGCAACATGGTCACGCTGTTCGGTGCCGAGCACGTCGTCGCCGTCGACCAGTCGAGCGAGCTCGTGGCGTGGGCGAGGGCCAACTACCCGGGCCTGAACTGCAGCGACTCCCTTGAGCAGGTGCTCGACGATGCCGACCTCGACGCCGTCGTGATCGCCACCCCCGTGGCCAGCCACGCCCCGCTCAGTGCGATGGCGCTGCGCGCCGGGCGCCCGGTCCTGGTGGAGAAGCCGCTCGCCGGCACGGCTGCTGACGCCCGTCGGCTGGCCGAGTTGGCCGACGGCGTCGGCGTGCCGCTGATGGTCGGTCACACGTTCCTCTTCAGCCCCCGCCTCGACCTCATCCGTCGCTACATCGACGACGGCACGCTCGGCCCGATCCACTACGCGACGATGGCCCGCTTCGCTCTCGGTCCCTACCGCAGCGACGTCAACGTGATCTGGGACCTTGCCCCCCACGACATCTCGATCCTCTGCTACCTGCTCGGCGAATTCCCTGTGACGGTGCGCACGTCGGGCCGCAGCATCACCCGCCCCGACTCGCCCGATGTCGCCTTCATGACGATGGAGTTCCCCTCGGGCGTGGTCGCCGAGGTGTCGGTGTCATGGCTGGCGCCGCGCAAGGTCCGCAACACGATCATCGTGGGCGACATGCGGATGCTCGTGTACGACGACATGGACGCCGACGAGCCGATCAAGCTGCACGACAAGCGCTTCGTGCTGCCGGAAGGCGACAGCTTCGGAGCCCACCAGCTGACCTATCGGACCGGCGACACGGTGGCCCCCTACGTGTCCGCCCAGGAGCCGCTCGCCAGCCAGCTCGAGCATTTCGTCCAGGTCATCCGCGGTGCGCCGTGCCGGTCCGACGGGTGGTTCGGGGCGGCCGTCGTCGAGACCCTCGAGGCCGCCGACGCGTCCTACCACCACGGCGGCGAGCCGATGCCTGTGGCCGACCCGGCGGCGGTGCGGGGAGCGGCGTGACGACCGTGGTGATGTGCGTCCAGAACCTGGGCGTGCCCGACGATCCCCGGGTGTGGAGCGAGGCCCGCTCGCTCGCCGCTTCCGGCTACGACGTGACGGTCGTCGCGCCCTCGACCGCGGGGGCCCCTGCCACAGAACGCATCGACGGGGTCGAGATCCTGCGCACGTGGCGGGCACCGGCGGCCGGCGGCGTGGCCGGGCAACTGCTGGAGGTCGTCGCCGGCTTCGTTGGGACCGCCCGCAGCGTGCTCCGACTGCGCCGGGCCGGACCGCTCGACGTGCTCCACGTGGCCAACCCGCCGGACACGCTGTTCCCGCTGGCGTGGGTGCTGCGGCGCTCCGGGACCACCTTCGTCTACGACCAGCACGACACGGCGCCCGAGCTGCTCGCCGCCAAGCTCGGCCGGCGACCGCTGTTGGCGTGGTTGGCGCGATTCCTCGAGCGGCGCTCCTACCGCGCCGCTCACCTCGTGCTCGTCCCCAACAACACCACCCGCGGCGTGGCCATCGGGCGCGGCGGGTGCTCGCCGTCGAGGGTGGTGACGGTGCGCATCGGCCAGGACCGCGCGGCTCCCCAGGCGTGGCGTCCGCCGGAGATCCCGACCGTCGTCTACGCCGGCGTGATCGGCACGCAGGACACCGTCGAGGTGCTCA
Source organism: uncultured Acidimicrobiia bacterium (assembly GCA_963841465.1). Classification (GTDB taxonomy): domain Bacteria; phylum Actinomycetota; class Acidimicrobiia; order Acidimicrobiales; family Ilumatobacteraceae; genus JALZMG01. The sequence continues at coordinate 276,433 of CAWJCQ010000006.1, forward strand.
TCGACGCGTTCGCGCTGTTGCGGCGGACCAGCCGGCTGCCCGCCCGCCTGGTGCTGGTCGGCGATGGAGACGCAGCCGCCGCGATGCGCCGCCGGGTGGTTGAGCACGGCATCGCGGACGACGTCACGTTCACCGGGTGGGTGCGGCGCGAGGAGGTCGCCCGGTACCTGGCGGCGGCGACGCTCGGGGTCTCCCCCGACGTCGACCACCCGTACACGCAGACGTGCACGATGATCAAGGTCGGCGAGTACCTGAGTGCCGGGCTCCCCGCCGTCGTTGCCGATCTCCCAGAGAACCGGGCGACGGCGGGCGACGCCGCCGTCTACTTCCGACCGGGCGATGTCGCCGACCTCGCCGCCCGCCTCGGTGAGGTCCTTTTCGACCCCGCGCGCTGCGCCGCCCTCGGCGCCGCCGCAGCCCAGCGCGCGCCGCTGCTGCGATGGGCCCACAGCGAGGAGCGCCTGGTCGGCGCCTACCGCCACATACTCGGCGGGGGTCCTCCCGTCGAAGGAGACCAACACGTCGACGACACGCTCGTCGAGAGAGGAACCTGACGTGGAGCCGATCCCCTTCCTCGACCTGCCCCGCCTGCACCGGTCGATCCGCCCGGAGCTCGACGCCGCGTACGACCGGGTGATGACGACCGGCGCGTTCATCGAGGGCGACGAGCTCACCGCCTTCGAACAGGCCTTCGCCGTCGCCCACCGCGTGCCGGCGGCGGCCGGCGTGGGCTCCGGCACCGACGCGCTGGCGCTGGCCCTGCGCGCCCTCGGCGTCGGTCCCGGCCACGAGGTCGTCGTGCCGTCGATGACGTTCGTCGCCACCGCAGAGGCCGTGATCCACGTCGGTGCGACGCCGGTGATCGCCGACGTCGACCCCGAGACGCTGCTGTTGACGGCGGAACAGGCGGAGCCGGTGATCACGCCGCGCACCCGCGCCGTCGTCCCCGTCCACCTGTTTGGGCACGTTGTGGCGCCGGCGGACATGGCGGCGTGGGTCGACCGCGGGCTGATCGTCGTCGAGGACGCCGCCCAGTCCCACCTCGGCCACCGCGACGGCGTCGCCGTGGGGCACACCGGACATGCCGCGGCGTTCAGCTTCTACCCCGGCAAGAACCTCGGGGCCCTCGGCGACGGAGGGGCGGTGATCAGCCGCAACCCGGCGCTCGCCGCCGAGGTCCAGTTGCTGCGCAACCACGGCGCCGCCAGCAAGTACGATCACCAGGTCGTCGGCCACTGCTCGCGCCTCGACGGGCTGCAGGCGGCGTTCCTCCGTGTGAAGCTGGCGCACCTCGAGGCGTGGACCGACGCCCGGCGGCGGCTCGCTGATCGCTACCACGGCCACCTCAGCGAGCACGGTGTGCGCACGGTTCCCTGGCAGCACGGCGACGTCCATCACCTGCTGGTCGTCCGGGTGCCGGCCACGGCCCGCGACGCCTTCCGCGACGCCCTCGCCGACGGCGGTGTGCAGACCGGCGTCCACTACCCCGTGCCGCTGTCGACGCAGCGGGCGATGGCCCGCTTCCACCGGCCGTGCCCGAACGCCGAGCTCGCCGGGAGCGAGCTGGTGTCGCTGCCGATGGATCCGCTGATGACCGAGCACGAGGTGGACCGAGTTTGCGACCTCGTCACCGCGCTGCACACATCGTGAACCCGGTCCGGCGGCTGTGGCAACGGCTGCCGCTGCCGACGTCGGTGCGCGTCGCCCGACGCGCCGTCGGGCAATACGCGTGGCGGGCCCGGCGGGCGCCGACCGCCTGGCGGTTCCGGCGCTACGAGGACGCCGAGGTGACCCGTCTGGGCGCGGTGCTCGGCTGCACCCCCTCGGCCCGGGTCGTGACGGTGGTCGCCACCTACCGCCGGCCCGATGGCCTCGCCACGGCGGTGCGCTCGGCGCTCGCCCAGGGCATCGACGACCACCTCGTCGTGGTCGTCGACGACGGAGGCGGGTTGCCGCCGCTCCCCGACGACCGCCGGGTCGTCGCCGTGGCGCTCTCCCGCAACTACGGCTGCCTCGGCATGGTCCGCAACGTCGGGATCCGGCTGACCGACTCGGCGTACGTCGCGTTCCTCGACGACGACAACACCTGGTCGCCCGAGCACCTCGCCGTCTCCCTCGACGCGCTCGTCTCCGGTGCCGACCTGTCGTACACCGACCTCCACCGGGTCCGCCCCGACGGCTCGACCTTCGACGTCCTATCGCGCCCGTTCGACCGCCGGGAGCTGTGGCTGCGCAGCTTCGTCGACAGCAACGCCCTGGTGATCCGGCGCACCGATCAGGTTCGCTTCAGCCGGATCCCCCGCCAGAAGGAGGACTGGGCGCTCGTGCTGCGGCTCAGCCGGCGCGGCCGGGTCGAGCACGTCGCCCGCCCGACGGTCCGCTACCTGGTCAACCCCGACAGCCACTACACCGCGTGGAGCGCGGTGTGAACGCGCTGACCGCGGCCGGGATCGCCATCGCCGCGCCCGGGGCGATCGCCGCCGTCCACCTCACGACGCTGTGCGCGGCATCGCTGTTGTCTCCTCGCCAGGCCCGGTGCACCGACATCGCGCCGCGCCGTCTGCTGGTGCTCGTGCCGGCGAGGAACGAGGAGCGTCTGATCGGCCGGGCCGTCGCCGCACTGGTGCGCCAACGCCGGCCGGGCGACATTGTGATGGTGATCGCCGACCGCTGCACTGACCGCACCGCCGCCGTCGCCGCGTCCGCCGGCGCCGAGATCGTGGAGCGGCCGGACGGCGCTGAGCCGGGCAAGGCGGCGGCGATCCATGACGGGCTGCGCGCCGCTGCGGCGCGGCCGTGGGACGCCCTCGTCACCGTCGACGCCGACTCGGTCGTCGACGACGGCTTCTTCGACGCCTGCGAGCGTGTGCTGCAGGAGGGCGCGGCGGTGGCCCAGGGCCGCAGCGAAGCGCTGCCCGGTGACGGCGTGCTCACCAACGCCGCCGTTGTCGCCGCCTCCCTCCAGGGTGTCGCGCTGGCCCGTGGAAGGGATCGGCTCGGTGTCTCCGTCCGCCTCAAGGGCCCTGGAATGATCGTGCGGCGCGACGTCGTCGAGGCTCATCCGTTCCCGCTGACGGGCAGCTCCGAGGACACCCGGTACGGCATCGACCTGGTGCTCGCCGGACACGTCGCCCGCCACTGCGATGGTGCTCGCGTGCGCTCGCAGGGCAGCCGTCGTCTCGGGCCGACGAGCCGGCAGCGGGTCCGCTGGGAGGCCGGACGCCTTCGGCTCGCCCGCCGCTACGTCGGTCCGCTGCTGCGGACCCGCGGCGCATCGGCGGTCGAAGCCGCCGTCCACCTGGCCACCCCGCCCCTCGCCGTGGCCATGCTGCTGGTGAGCGCCGGCACCGCCCTCGCCGCCGCCGGTGGATCGACGCCGGTGGTGATCGCGATGGGCGGGCTGCTCGGACTGATCGGCGCTGACGTCGTCATCGCCTTGACCGAGGCCGGCGCCGGAGCGAAGGCGTGGACGACACTGGCGCTGGCGCCTGCGTACGTCCCGTGGAAGGCCATGCTCCAGGTCCGGGCGATCCTCGATCGAGGAAACCACCCGTTCGAACCGACTGTCAGGGACTGATCGGCGGCAACGGCCCGAGCCTGCTGCCGAGCCCGAGCAGGCGGCGCAGTGCGGCGCGGTGGTGCGGCCCGCGCCAGCAGCGCAGCGCCTCGTGGAGGGCGAGGCAACCGCGGTAGGCCGTGCTGCGCAGCGGCCCGTGGCGGCGCCGGAAGACGACTGCACGGTTGACCAGCATCAACTCCCGCCAACGGGTCCGCTCGCCGTGGCCACCGATGTGCGTCGCCTGTGCCGTCGGCACGAACCGCGTGACCCAGCCACGATCGGCGGCGCGCAGGCAGAGGTCCGTCTCCTCGGCGTAGAGGAACAGCGATTCGTCCCAGCCGCCGAGCTCGTCGTGGCAGCCGCGGTCGACCATCATCACCGCACCGCTCGCCCAGTCGACGACATGCGGGCGGCGGTACTCCGACTCGACGCCGACGATCTCGCTGAGCGCGGCCACCCGGGCGGCGCGCACGCCGCCCAGCACCGCCTCGCCGAAGGACCGCAGCACCGTGGGCGTGCGGCGCAGGCTCAGGGCGAGCTGGCCGTCGGGCTCGGCGATGCGCGGGACGGCGATCCCGGTGCCCGGCGCGGCGAGCGCGCGGAGGAGGTCGTCGACGGCGCCCGGCGCCACGCGCACGTCCGGGTTCATCACCAGCAGCGCGCTCGCGTCGGGCGTCCGTTGAGCGCCGAGGTTGATGCCGGCCGCGTAGCCACCGTTGTGGGGTGCCTGGACGAGGCGAGCCCACGGGGCGTGACGACGCACGAGCTCGACGGTGGCGTCCCGCGACCCGTTGTCGACGACGATGACGGGTATCTCGGGGACGGTCGCCGCCAAGCTGTCGAGACACCCCGTGATGACATCGGCGCTGTCGAAGGTCACCACGATCGCCACAACCGACGATCGACCGCTCACCCGCCACCCCCGCGGCGCAGGCGATCTGGGCGGTGCCGAATCTTGTTCGTCAGCGGCGGCGCCGGAGGGCGTGGCGCACGGAGCGGGCGGCCGGCTTGAGCGCGGGCGGGACCAGCGATGCACCTCGACGTGGCGGCGTCTCGGCGCGCAGCGTGGGCCGCCCGCACACCTCGCGACGGGTCGTGCGCAGCCCGAACTGGTGGGCCGCCGCCTCGAGCATGTCGAGCGGCACCGAGCGCTCGCCGATCGTCGCGTAGAGCTTGTTCGTGGTCAGGGCAACGGGGACCAGATCGCCCCGGTCGACGGCCCCCCACACGGCCGCCGCCACGCCCGGGTGGCGGACGTTCATGTGGTCGTCGAACACGATCAGGCCGTCGGGCTGGCTCAACCGGATCGCCGTGGCGACGTCCACGGTCACGATCTCGTGCTCGTGGCTCCCGTCGACGTGGACGAACCGGAAGCTCGACGGCGGCTCCCCCTCGAGGGCCGTCGTCGAGGAGCCGGCGACGATGCGCGGCAGCGTCGAGTGGAAACGCCGGAAGTTGTCCTCGAACGTCGTCTGAGCGGCCGGCCGATCGAAGCAGTGCCACTGGTCGGGGTCGTGGTCGAGATCCTCCCACAGGTCGTTGACGACGAGCCTCTCGCCCGGCTGGAGCAGCCCGCCGAGCAGGATCGCGCTGCGCCCGGCGAAGGTCCCGATCTCGAGGATGTCGCCGCTCGTGCCGGCGTCGCGCTGGGCCCGGTCGACGGCGAAGAACATCCTGACGTCGACGGGCTGGAACCAGCCCTCGACGGCGGGGGCGACCGTGGACTGGAACGACTGGGGGGTCATGGCGAGCCCCATCCTGATGCCCGAGTCCTGAAGCGGCGCTGAAGATCCCCATCATCGTCGTCTCACCGCGTCCTCGGCAGGCGGACGTCGAAGCGGGCTCCGCCGTCGTGCTCGGCGACGGCCACGGCTCCATCGTGGGCGCCGGCGATCTCGCGCACGATGGCCAGGCCGAGGCCGCTCCCACCCGCGTCGCGGTGGCGCGAGGCGTCGAGCCGGACGAAGCGCTCGAAGATGCGGGCGCGGTCGGCGGGTGCGATGCCCGGACCGTCGTCGACGACGCTGAGGACCACGGCGTCGCCGTCGGCGCGGACGGCGACCGCGACGCGCTGGCGGGCGTGGCGTTGGGCGTTGTCGACGAGGTTGCGCACGACCCGTCCGAGCTGCCCCGGGTCGCCCCAGACGCGACACGGCGGCTGGAGGTCGCCGACCACGGCCGGCGATGCGCCGTCCGGGCAACGGGCGATCTCCTCGGCGACGATCTCGGTCAGCTCGACGGCGGCGTGCGGCCGCACCGGCGTCGGCCCGTCGAGCCGGGCGAGCAGGAGCAGGTCCTGCACGAGCCGCTCGACGCGCTGTTGGTCGGTGAGGACGTCGTTCGCCACGCACTCCCAGGCGGCGAGCTCAGGCCGGGCGAGCGCGCCTTCGAGCTGAACCCGCATCGCCGCCAACGGGCTGCGCAGTTCGTGCGATGCATCGGCGGTGAACTGGCGCTGTCGATCGGACGCCTCTGCGAGGCGGTCGAGGAGGTCGTTCATTGTGCGCCCGAGGTGCTCGACCTCGTCGGCGCTGTCCGGAACGACCACCCGGCGGTGGCGGTCGGTCGGGCTGATCGCATCCAGCTCACGACGCATCCGCTCGACCGGGGCGAGGGCGCGACCCATCGCCCACCAGGTGAGCGCACCAACGAGCGCGACGAGCAGGGGCAGTGCGACCGCCAGCCGCACCGCCCATGTCTTCACTGCGTGGTCGGCGGTCTCCAACGACGTGGCCACGATCACCTGCAGCGGCCCGTTGACGCCGTCGGTCGCGACGGCCACGACGCGATGGCGACCGGCGGGCCCGACGTCGAGGTGCCCGACCGTCGCCTCGGCATCACCCCCGGGTGGCGCAGTCACCGCGGCGACCGGGCGGGCGGCGACCGTGGGCGAGCTGGCGGCGATGACGCGTCCGTGTCGGTCGAGGATCTGGGCCACGGTGAACCGGTCACCGGTGACGAGCGGCTCGCCGCCGAGCGGGCGGATCGCGAGGTCGACGGCGATGTCCTCGGCGCGACCCTCGGCAAAGTCCGCGCGGGCGTGCTCCAGCGACGCGTGCAGGACGGCGAGCAGCGAGGCGGCCAGGGCCAGCAGCACCGCCGCCACGACCAACGTCGCGCCCGCGGTGACCCGCGCCCGTACCGACCGCACGCGCCTGCTCATCCGGAGCACCGCCGCGATGGTCACGATGCCACCGCCAGGCGGTAGCCGACGCCCTGGATCGTCTCGATCGAGTCCTGGGCGAACGGCGAGTCGATCTTGCGCCGGACGCCGCTGAGGTGCACCTCCACGACGTTTGAGTCACCGTCGAAGTTGACGTCCCACACATGGTGCAGGAGCTCGGTCTTCGACACGGCGCTGCCGGGACGGCGCATGAGGTACTCGAGCACGGCGAACTCCTTGGCCGTGAGCCGGATGTCGGTGTCGCCACGGACGCAGCGGTGGGTGGCGGGGTCGAGGCGGAGGTCGCCGACCTGCAGCACGCTCGGGCGCTCGACGACCGGACGGCGCAGCAGGGCGCGCACCCTGGCCAGGAGCACGACCAGCGAGAATGGCTTGGTCAGGTAGTCGTCGGCACCGGTGTCGAGCGCCTCGGCCTCGTCGAGCTCGCCGTCCTTCGCCGTCAGCATGAGGATCGGCGTCCAGTTGCCCACCCCCCGCAGCCGGTCGCACACCGCGAAGCCGTTGAGCTTGGGCAGCATGATGTCGAGCAGGATCAGGTCGTAGGGGTACTCGGCGGCCAGCCACATCGCCTGCTCGCCATCGTGGGCGACGTCGACGGCGAAGCCCTCCTGGCGCAGGCTGCGCTGTAGGCCCAGCGCCAGGCGCACCTCGTCGTCGACGACCAGCAGGCGCATCGCTCAGCGACCTGCCTTGGCGACCGCGCCGCGGACGCGCGTGACGATGCCGGTGACCTCGCGCCAGAGGAGCTGGTCAAACAGGCCCATCGCCACAACCCAGCCGACGAACCCGGCGACGAGCCCGGCGGCCACCTTCGCCAGCGACGACACCGGCAGCTGGGCAGCGGCCCAAGCTGCGGCCCCAGCGGCGAGGGCGACGGGCAGCCGGCCGATCAGCACGCCCAGCGCCCGCACTGGGTCGGCGCGCACACGGCACAGGCTCAGGAGCCACATCGGGATCGTGACGACGAGCGAGAGCAGCGAGGCGACCGCGGCACCGACGACGCCGTGCGGGGCCAACACGATGATGCCGACGACGAGCGTCACCGCCCGCACGCTGCCCATCAGGGTGTCGAGGGCGGGACGGCTGAGGCTCAGCACCAACGAACCCGACGTGCTGACGACCGCTCGTAGATAGCCGGCGACACACATGATCGCCAGCGGCGCGGCGGCGTCGGCGTACTGCGAGCCGAGCAGGGCGGACACGATCGGCTGGGCGAGCGCGGCGAACACCGCGGCGAACGGTCCGGCGACACCACATGTCAGCATCAAGTAGCGGGGATACGCGGTGATCGCCAACTGGTGCGACGTACGGGCCCGTCGGGCCAGGGCGGGGAACGCCACGCTCTCGATCACGGTGACGACCTCGGTCGTCGGCAGGTTGGCCAGGCGGTAGGCGATGCGGTAGTTGCCGAGCGGTTGGCGGCCGAGGTAACGACCCACGAGCAGGTCGTCGGAGCGAACACTCACGTAGTAGAGGAAGTTCGAGACGACCCGCCACTTGCTGAACCGCATCAGCGGACGCACTTCGCGGATCGAGAACACGAAGCGCGGGCGGAAGCCGCGGTAGCGGAAGCTCCAACACGTGCGGGCCGTGACGCCGATCAGCATCGCCACGACGAGCCCCCACGCCGAGTGGGTGAGCACGGCGAGTATTGCGCCGGCGGCGAGCTCGATGGCATTGGCCACCAGCTCGGTCGTCGCGCTCGGGCGAAGGTCGACCCGTCGGGTCCGCCAGTCGAGCGAGAGGCTGGTGAACCCGCGCACGACCGGCACGAGCGAGACAGCCCGTAGCAGCGGGACGATGTCCGGCGCGCGCAGCCACCCGGCGATCGGCGGCGCCAGCAGGAACAGGACGATCCCGATGAGCGCGCCGCGGATCACCAGGAACGTCCACGTCGCCTGCCACAGGCGCGGACGCTCGTCGGCCGAGTCGATCAGCGCATCCTCCAAGCCCGGGTGGCTGGCGATCTCGAGCGCGCCGACGACACCGGACACGAGGAAGAACGAACCGAGGTCAGTCGGCCCGAGCAGCCGAGCGACGATGATCCCCTTGGCCACCGACAGCACCTGGATCGCGCCGCGCGACCCGAACATGAACGCCGCGGAGCGGAGCACCGAGCCGTGCTGATGCGACTCGTCGTCCGGCACCTCGGCAACAGCAACCGAACCCGACGACGTCACTCGAGCTCCATCGCGCCGGCGTCGGGCCGGCCGTCACGTCGGCGGCCGTCATGGTCGACCGTTGGCGCCCCGTCGGTGACGCCGCGGTCCACCGCTGGCGACTGCGGGGCCAACTGGCCGTCGGTGGGATCGGCGAAGCACGGGTCGGCGCGCACGTCCTGGGCACCGGCACCGTCGCCCTGGACCACGTTGCCGGCCTGCTCAGCGGGACGTCCGGTCCCCTGGACGACGATGTCGGAGACGATGTTGTTGAGCACCCGAAGGTTCTCGTTCGGCGCGTGGGTGTCGTCGATCAGCAGTCCCGGGAACGGCTTGCCGGCGGGCCCGTTGTCCACCGACGTGTTGTTGACGACGGTGACGTCGATGGTGCCGTTGAGCGTGATCCCGGCGCCGCGCCACCGCTGGATCAGGTTGTTGGAGACGACGACGTTGCGCACCTTCAAGTTGGGGTCGGCCGCCGGGCCGGCGCCCCCGCCGAGGTGGCCCAGGATGATGCTCTGGTCCTGGCTCGTGGCGGTCGTCGACGTGAGCGTGTTGGCGTCGATGACGGCGCCGTCGACGGCGACGACCTGGATCCCGTCGTTGTGGTCCTTGTTCTGCTGGGTGTCGTGGATGAAGTTGCCGCTGATCGTCAGGCTGCGAGCGCCGGCCACCTGGATCGCATCGGCGCCGGCGCCGACCAGCTCGTTGCTGCGGATCTCGATGTCGGACACCCAGCGGTCGAGCTCCGGTGCGCCCTCGCCGACGTGGATGTTGCGGGCCGGGCCGAGCTTCCTGGTGACGTGGACGCCGGTGATCACACTGTGGGAGACCGTGACGTCGCGGGAGCCGTCCAAGATGTCGACGCCGGCGTTGTGCAGCGGGTCGACGGTCAGCTCGTCGAGCACGATCCCGGAGCTGGCGCCGGTGACGGTGATCGCACTCGACGCCGGGTCCTGGTTGCCACCGATGGTCAGGCCGCGCACGGTGAGGTCGTGGGCGCCGTCGAGGACGAGCCCGGCCAGCCGCGCGCCGTCACGAGACTCGCCGACGATCGTCAGCGGGCCGTTCGCGTCGATCGTCGCCGCCGGATGGTCGCCGTCGGCGAGCACGATCACGGGATCGTCCTGCGTGGCGGCGATGGCGAGGGCGCGGCTGATCGACTCGCCTGCGGCCACCGTGATCGCGTCGCTGGGGATTGACACCGCCGCTCCCACCGCCAACGTCGGCACTGCCGGCTGCAGCGCAGTCGCGCATGTGACGGGAGCGTTCGACGTTGTCGTCGGGCTCGACACCGTCGCCGGCGGAGCGGTCGCCGGCGCGGCGGCAGTCGTCGTCGGTGCACCGGCAATCGCCGGCACGGTCGTGCTCGTCGAGGGTGCCGCGGCGTCGTCGCCGCAGGCGGTGAGGAGCACAGCGAAGGCGACCACACCGGCCATGGCGCTGCGGATCACGGCAGCGTCGAGTCGTGATCGTGCTCGACGGCGCCGAGGGCACGATTGGCGACGGCCCATGCGACGGTGGCGAGCGGCGTGGGGACGAAGGGCACGACGGCGCGAGTGACCGCTGCGGTGCTGTCGCTGCCGAGGGTCACCACCTCGCTCCCGGGCTGGTCCGGGACCGCATCAGCGGCGGCGGCGACTGGGGCCACCACGTGGCGCCAGTCGGCGAGCAGCGCCACGCTGACGTCACGGGTGCAGCGTGAGCAGGCGCCGTCGTACACCAGGCGCACCGGGGTGGCATCGCGTCGTCGGGCCCACCAACTGCGCAGGCGCTGCTCCCAGTCGTCGAGCGGCAGGAACGCGGCGAAGCAGGCGAGCACGCCGAAGAACTCGATGCGCACCGTGATCCACAGCCCGATGTTGAACAGCAGCCCGACGAGGATCACGGGGTAGCGGAAGCGGCGGAGAAAGATCAGCGGGAACCCGACCTCCCACGCCAACGCGATGACCTGGAAGGCGACGAGGATCCAGGCGTGGTCGAGGACCCAGTAACCCAGCGCTGTCGTCTCGCCTGACGACGCCTTGTCCTGCAACGCTTGCTTGAGGGTGTCGCCCCACGCCCATTGGATGCCGATCGAGCGCAGCTTCGAGTAACCGGAGAGGAAGTAGAGGATCGCCAGGCCCACCTGGATCGCCCGCACCGCCCACGCCCCGTCGACCGACAGCTCGCCAGGGGACGGGCGGTCCACGACTGTCGTGTCGAGGCGGGCGCGTCGGGCGCGTGCGCGGATTGCGTCGATCGAACGGCGCTGCGCGGCGGCGACGGTGGCGAGGAAGAGCAACCCGAGCACGAGCGTGACGCGGGCGTGCTTCATCTCCCCCCAGGACTGCCCGAGGCATTGCCAGTAGAGGTACAGCAGGGCGGCGATCGGCGCCGTCAGCCGGTAGCGGTAGCCGATCATCGCCGCCGCGGCGGTCGTCGCGAGCGCGATTTGCACGAGGCGGATGGCGCCGGCACTCGGCGGTCCGACGCCGACCTGGTCGAGGAACCAGGTCGCCCCCACCGGGTGCCAGAACAGGCGCGGTGTCGAGCCCATCGCGACCGACACCTCTTTGCGCAGGAGCACATCGACGACCACGAACCCGAACAGCCAGATCCGCAGCAGCCCGAGGCGGGCGGCCGGGATCGGGGTGAACCAGAACCTGCTCCACGCGTCCGAGACCGCGACGCCGGCGCCGGCGCCGGTGCGGCGGGTGTGGCGGACCGATGCAGTCACAGCGAGACCCGCCGTTCCATCCGTCCCCGGTCGAGGCGCTCGTCGAGCGCCGGCACCCGCCAGAGCTCGATCGCCGCCGGCGCCGGCTCGCCAGGCAGTTGGCGCACGTACTCGACGGCCAGCTCCGCTGCGGCGTCGTTGGCGGCAGCGTCGCCGACGTCCTCGAGGTGGCGCTTGATCCACCGCCGCCACTCGAACGGTTCGAGGTCGAACGTGTGCTGGTCCATCTCGGTCCGCTGCCCGGAGGCGCTGATGGCGAACACGCGGGGCACCATGAAGTCGCCACCGGCGCCGGACGGTGGCCCGTTGAACATCGCCGACCCGACGATCGGGTAGGTCCGCCCATTGGCGTACTTCCACCCCGCGACGACCTGGGCGCCGAGCCAGATCACGAGCACGACCGACACGACGGTGCGCCACCGGCGGGAGCGTCGACCGTGCGTCGCCGCGGTCGCGACGTCGACGGCCGGCTCGGCGGTAGCTGTCATCCGCGATCCAACTCCCCGAGCAGCGCGTCGGCGCGGGCGTCCCAGGAATTGGCGGCAGCGACGGCGCGGCAGCGATCGGCGAGATCGGCCAGGGCCAGCTCCTCAACAGCTCGCGCGAAGGCGGCGGCCCCGTCGGCGTGGCGGACGACGTCGGCCGGGAGGTCACCGGTGTCGACGGCCGTCGCCACCACCGGGAGCCCAGCGGCGAGGTACTCGTACACCTTGAGCGGGCAGGTGGCGGCATTGAACCGGTCGCGCCGATACGGCACGATCCCCACATCGGCCGCCTGGAGGTGGGCGGGCAGCTCGTCGAACCCGACGGCGCCGAGGGCGTAGACGTTGGTGGCGTCGGGGAGGGTCGCCCGCACCTCCCCGACGACCACGAACGAGATCCCGGACAGCTCGGCGGCGAGCGCCCCGACGAGCGCGGTGTCGACGCGCTCGTTCCAGGCGCCGGCGAACACCACTCGGGGCGACGGGATGTCGAGCCACGCGCTGGGCTCGCGGTGTGGCACGTAGCGCGCCACGTCACAGCCGTTGGGGATGCGCACGGCGCCGACGCCGAGCCGGCGACAGTCCTCGACCAGCACTGCCGACACGCCGCTGACCACGTCGGCGCCGGCGACCAGCTCAGCCTGCCGGGCGCGCAGCCACGTCGGGTGGCCGACGTCCACGCCTGCCCAGTCGCGGTCCTTGAGCCACGCCGCGAGGAGGCGCCGGCGCAGCCCGGGCAGCGCGCCGAACCTCGGGGCGAAGGAGATGACGTCGACTGGTGACATCGCGAGCATCCGCACCCAGCGGTTGATCTGGGCGACGACGAGCCGATCGATGATGCGGGAGATCCGGGGCAGCGGCCGGCCGCTTGGCACGACGGGCGTGCCGACGAGGACGCCGTCACCGCCGGGACGCGGACGGCCGGACAACGTCGGGGTCGACGCAACACCACGACGGGCGGCCAGCGGCGACACCGGCGGGTCGACCCACAAGACGCGGTGACGCCGGCCCAGCGCCCGCGCCAGGTGCCAGTCGCCGAGCGGCACGCCCGGCGTGAACGGGTGGGTGCCAATGACGATGAGGTCGCGGCTCACGCGGGTGCTCCGGCGAGGTCGCGGGCCGGCGACGACGACAGCGCGCCGGCCGAGGCGAGGCCGACGGCGACCATGAAGATCGTCGACACCTGGCTGAAGCGCAGCGCGTCGAACGTCACGCACATCAGGGCGAAGCCCGCCGTGGCGCACACGATGGCGACGAACAGGCCCCGCTCCCGTGCCTCCCGGCGGGCGCGCTGAGCCGCGGTCGCCGCCGTCGAGCCGAGCACGGCGATCAGCGCGAGCAGCCCGAGCACGCCGGTCTCGGCGATCGTCAGCAGGTACATGTTGTCGAGGATCATCCCGGTGCTGTCTCGAGAGACGTAGGCGGTGATGCTGTTCGGGCCCTGCCCGAGCCACGGGTGCGGGCCGAGCAGGTTGTCCAGCTCCTGGTAATCCTGCAGGCGGGTGGCGAGGCTGGGGTCGGTCGCGCCGTCCTTGCCGACCTGCTGGACGAGCGAGTCGACCGAGTCCGGCACGAGGCGGCTCACGGTCACGCCGAGCGCAGCGACGGCGACGAGGCCGGCCACGAGCAGGCGCGGGCGGCGGATGTTGGCGACCAGCGCGACGCCGAGCATCGCCGCGGACGCCAAGACACCAGTGCGGGAGATCGACAGGACGACGCCGATGGCGATCAGCAGGGAACAGACGAGGAACCAGATCCGCTCCCGCCAGCGTCGCGCCGAGAGCGCGAGGTAGACGGCGAACGGCAGCGTGATCGACATCACCGCAGACAGCTCGAGCGGGTTGGCGGCGAGCCCGGCCGGGCGGGTGACGCCGTTGCGGACGATCGTGATCGGCGTCACGCCGGATGCTGCGCCGGTCGCGTCCTGTTGCTCGACGAGCCCGGGCGGGGTCGGGTCGAGGCGGATCGGCTGCGCCGTCGTGGCTTCGTGGATGGCGAACAAGCAGGAGACCGCGACGAGGCTGACGAGCAGGCCGAGCACGGTGCGGCGGCGCCGGGCGGAGGTGGCGATGGCGGCGACCGAGGCGGCCACGGCGACATAGCAGGCCAGCGTGAGCGTGACCCGCAGGGCGCCCTCGAACGTCGTCTCGCGCAGCCGCTCGACGTTGCTGACGATCGAGGCGACGGCGACAACGACGAGCAGGAAGGCCACGCACGCCGGCCGGCCGACGGCCAACGGTCGTCCCCGCGCGAACCGGGCGAGCAACAGGCCTGCCACCGCGAGGGCGATCAGCTGATGGGGGCGCAGCCCGAAGCCGAGGCCCACCGCGTAGCGGTCGGGGATCAGCAGCAGCGTGACGATCACGCCGCCGAGCAGCAGGAGCAGTCCCCGGTCGCGATGCCCCTCGACGACGGCGACCGGCGGGACGCCATCCACGGCAAGCGCATCCACCGTGGTCACCGCTTGGACGTCGCCCGTGGGGACGAGGACCCGGTGCCGTTGGACGAGCGCGGCGTTGGCGGCGGCGGTTTCGGTGGAGTGATCCGGCGGCCGCCGTGCCGTTGGACGTGATCGATGGCCCTGATCACGAACCACCACAGGCTGGCCACGACGACGAACACGAGGGCGAACGTCAGGGGACCTCGGATCGACTTCACCTTCGACGGGGCCGACGGAGCGCTGACCACAAGTCCGTCGAGCGTGAAGCGGGTCGCGGGGCTCGTGGCATACGACGCCACCACGCTGCGCAGCTCGGTCAACGCCGCCTGCATCGTGGCCGCCGTCACCGCCGGGGTCGAGCCGTCGACGACGATGTCGATCGTATTGGTGTCCTGGGCGACGGCGGCCGACACCGATCCGTCCATCGACGGCGTCTGGGCGCGCACCGCCTCGGCGAAGCCCGGTGAGGCCACGACCGTCTTGATCGAGAGAGCCGAGTAGTACAGCGATCGGCTGTCGATGAGGTTGCCGAGCGGGGCCAAGGGCGGCGTGGCGATCGTTGTGGTGGGCACCGCCGGCACGCTCGACGCTGGCGACGCAGCCACCGTCGTCGGGGGCGCGGGGACCGTCGTCGTCGGCGCGGCCGTCGTTGTCGTCACCTCCGCGCCTGGCTTCACGGCGACGACCGCTCGGCTCTCGTACACGTCGTTGGCACGCAGCACCAGATGCCCGCCGTCCAATTTGTACGCCGAGAAGGTCGCCAGCAGCAGCGTGACCACGAACCCGTAGAGGAGCATCAGCTTGTGCCGACGCACGATCGTGGTGAACTCGATGAACTTCACGTGCTCCGTCCAGGGTCATGGGCCGCCGGCTGACCGCGAGCATCCGATGTCTGCCCGCGCGCTCGCCGTCGGGTTCCTTCGGGTGTCAATCGCCCGAAGCCCCGCTGGCGTTACGTCACGCGCGCTCGCAGACCCGTCGCACCCCCGCCGTCGTAGGTGTTCCCGCAACCGCAGACCAGCGCGGCGTCGAGACGGCCGCCGCACCTGCACACCCAACCCACCGACCGTGCCGGGTTCCCGGCGACCAGCGCATGCGGCGGCACGTCGCCGCGGACGACCGAGCCGGCGGCAACGAACGCGTACTCGCCGATGGTGACGCCGCAGACGATGGTCGCGCCGGCGCCGATCGTCGCACCGAGCCGGACGTCGGTGGGAGCGAACCCGTCGGGGTCCTTGGAGCCGAACGACCGCGGCCGGAGATCGTTGGTGAAGATCACGTTCGGGCCCAGGAAGACGTCATCGCAGATGTTGACCCCGTGCCAGACGAGCACGGCGTTCTTGACCGTCACCCCCGAGCCGATCCGCGCCCCTCCCTCGACATAGGCATGATCGCCGATGTTGCAGTCGGCGCCGATCACGGCGCCCTGGAGCACATGGGCAAAGGCCCAGATCCGAGTGCCGGCGCCGACCTCGGTCGACTCGCACAGCCCGTGCGGGTGCACGAACACGCCGGGCGGTGCTCCCTCGCCGCCGCGCTCACTCACGCCCGAAGCCGCTTCAACGCCCGATGCTGCAGGATCCGCACGGAGCCCGGAGTGCGATCGAGCATCGCCGCAACTTGGTCAACGGAAAGATCGTGCACGACGCGCAGCAGCACGACGTCGGCCTGCGCTCGCGGGAGCCGGGCCACGACCTCGGCGATCGCTTGGCGGGTGGCCACCAGATCGATGACGTCGGCCTCGGTACGGGCGTCGCCGGGACGGTCGGCCATCGCCTCGTTGGCGACGACGTCGGTGCGGCGCCGCGACCTGCGGCGTCGATGGTCGGTGACCCGTCGGCGGGCGATCGTGAACACCAGCGCTTCGAACCCGTTGACGTCGCCGCGGAACGAGCCGAGCAGCCGACTGACTGACAGCCAGACGTCGGCGGCGATGTCGTCGCCCTCGCCTGGAGCGGCACCGCGCAGGTAGCTCCGTAGTCGTGGGCTGATCGCCCGGTAGAGGAAGTCGAACCGAGCCGCGCCGTCCGGCCCGGCGAACGACAGATCGCGACGGTCCGCGCCCATCGGCCGTTCCAGTGACATCAACATCTCATGCCCTTCTGCCCGAAGCCCGCGGGCTTCTCGCCGCCCTCGGTCCAGAGAAGTCACGACGACGGTTGCGATGACACGAATCGCCAACAACCTCGCGAATCACCTCCGTGAGGGACCTCGGCCACCTCCGCGGTGGCAATGCGCTCAGGTGGGCTCGACGAGAGCAGGAGTCGCCGACGGGTCGCTGGCGGTCGGACTCGGCGCCTGGTCGGCGCTCCAGGCCACCGAGACGACCGTCGGGCTCGGGTCGTCCGCGGTTGCCTGGACGCGTCCCCCAGTACGTGTTTGGTCGTCGGCGTCGTGATCGTCGTCGGCGTCGTCGGCGTCGTCGGCGTCGTGATCGTCGTCGGCGTCGTCGGCATCGTGATCGTCGGCGGCGTCGTCGGCGTCGTCGGCGTCGTGATCGTCGGCGTCGTCGGCGTCGTGATCGCCGTCGGCGGCGTCGTCGGCGTCTCCGCTCTGCACGTCGTCAGCGTCGCTTGTCGCGGCAGAGCAGCGACTGCCACGCCGAGTGACCGTCGCGCAGGTGACCGTCGCCGGCCGGTCGTCCGCGTCGTCGTCGCGATCCTGCGCCGCGTCATCGGCGTCAGCCGCGTCGTCATGATCGCCGTCGCCGTCGCCGTCAACGTCGGATGCGTCAACGGTCGGCGGAAGTTGCGCCGTCGTCGTGACGGGCGCCGGTACGGCCGCCGCCGGACGCTCCGGCGTCGCCGACCCGTCTGCGCTCGTCGCGGCGCCGCGCTCGAAGGCCGAAGGCGACGCGTGTGTCGCAGCGGTCGCCACTGCCGCGTCCGGCGCACCTTCGGTCTCCCCACCGGGCTCGTCGGGCTGAGCCCGCACCGGGGCGACGATGGCAGCTTCCGAACGGGGCACCAGTTCAGAGGTCTCGCTGACCCGGCGGGAGGTCGCAGCCTGATCGTGGATCGTCAGCATCGTCGCCGGCGCGACCACGGACGCCGCGACCATCGCGCCGGCGGCGATCGGAGCCGTCGAGGCAGTCAGCCACGCCAGCACGTGCTCTTTGATCGCCGCCAACAGCGACGCCGGCGTGGCAGCCGACCGAAGGTGGCGGTTGAGGCGTCGCAGCGCGGCGTGCGCGCCGGTGCAGGCCTCACAGTCCCGGAGATGTTGTTCCACCCGTCGGCGGCGCCGGATCCCAACGGTGTCGCGAACCACACCGGCCAGGTACGGACGGGCGTCCGAGCACGTCCGGTCGACCGACGTCTCTGGGCTGACGATCGCGACGTGCTCGCTGAGGTAGGCGCTCCCGAGGGCGCGCCGAGCGCGCATCGCCCTAACCGCGACCGACCGGGGATCGGTGCCTGACCGCGCCGCGACGACCTGCGCCGGCTGGTCGTCGACCTCGGTGAGCCACAACACGTCACGCATCCCGCGTGGCAGGGTTCCCGAGCGCGGCGCGCAGCGCATCGGTCTCGGCGACCTCGCTCGACACGTCGCGGGGCGCGGCGGCGGCGTCGACGAGCGCCTGACAAGCGCCGACCTCTCGCTCGCGGGCGATGCGACGGAGGAAGCGATAGGACTCGTTGCGCACGCTCGCTACGAGGTAGGGCAAGAACGAATCGACCGGTCCTCGGCCGGACTCGAGCGCCGCGAGGAGGGCGACGAAGACCTCGGCGACGACGTCGTCGGCGTCCGACTCGCTGTGCAGGACGTGGTGGGCGACGCGCCGCGCCGTGCTCACGTGGCGGCGATACAGGAGGCCGAAGGCCTCGCGATCCCCGGCACGAGCCCGGTCGAT
Source organism: uncultured Acidimicrobiia bacterium (assembly GCA_963841465.1). GTDB lineage: Bacteria > Actinomycetota > Acidimicrobiia > Acidimicrobiales > Ilumatobacteraceae > JALZMG01. The sequence goes on from CAWJCQ010000006.1 coordinate 294,829, forward strand.
GAGCGGGCGATCACTGTTGACCGATGACCCGTTGCCCTGCTGGATCCGCGCTTCCACCCGTCGTCCCTTCCCACCGCACGCCCGCTGCGCCCGCAACACCGCCCGAAGCGTCCGACAACGCCGACCGTAGACGAGCGGCGCGGCCTCGCGCCCGCGGGCCCGCAAGATTTCAATCAGCTGTGAGCATCCTGAGACCAATCTCGATGGCCGTCGCCGTTGACACGTGTCGGCGTATCGCGTTCAGATGCGTGCGGTACACGCACGTCGCACGCAGGGGGTCGCACCATGACGATGTCGATCGAGGAGGTCCGCGCCACCCTGACAGCGCCTGGCCAGATGTTCGAGATCACCGAGGAGGTCATCCGCGGCGTTCCCACCAGGGTCTGGAGCAACACGCCGGCCAACCTGCGCGACGTCCTCAATCTCAGCCGGCTGCACGGCGACAAGACCTTCCTCGTCTACGAGGACGAGCGCACGACATTCGAGGAGCACTTCCGCCAGGCGGCCGCCTTCGCCCGGCATCTGATCGAGCACCACGGCGTGTCCAAGGGCGACCGGGTGGCCATCGCGATGCGCAACTTCCCCGAGTGGGTTGTCGCCTTCTGGGGGGCGACGGCGGCCGGGGCCATCGTGGTGCCGCTCAACGCCTGGTGGACCGGTCCAGAGCTGGAGTACGGGCTGTCCGACTCGGGTTCCAAGGTGCTCGTCGCCGATTCCGAGCGGCTCGAGCGCCTGCGCGATCACCTGCCCGGCCTCGGTCTCGCCGGTGTGCTCGTCGCCCGGCCCGAAGGGCGCCTCGAGGCCGGAGAGACCGACGTGGCCGAGATCATCGCCGAGGCCGCCGCCGACGCCACCCTTCCGGACGTCGAGATCGCGCCGGACGACGACGCCACGATCTTCTACACGTCAGGCACCACGGGGAGGCCGAAGGGGGCGTTGGGCACGCACCGCAACATCTGCACCAACGTCCTGACCATCGCCTACACCGTCTCGGCCGGCATGATGCGCTCGGGTGGGGGCGCACCGCCCGAGCTCGCCGATCTCGCCAACGCACCGCAGGAGTCGATCCTGCTCAGCGTCCCGCTGTTCCACGTCACGGGCAGCCACGCCATGTTGCTCGGCTCCACCGCCTTCGGCGGCAAGCTCGTGATGATGCACAAGTGGGACCCCGAGCGGGCCCTCGAGCTGATCGAGCGGGAGCGGATCACATCGTTCGGCGGCGTACCGGCGATGGTGTGGCAAGTGCTCGAGTCGCCGGACTTCGCCAAGCGCGACATCTCCAGCGTCAAGAGCATCGGCTACGGCGGTGCCCCGGCCCCACCCGAGCTCGTGCGCCGGATCGAGCAGCTGTTCCCGGGCCGCACCCCGAGCAACGGCTTCGGGATGACCGAGACCTCGTCCGTGGTGACGAGCAACAGCGGTGCGGACTACCTGCGCAAGCCCGACAGCGTCGGCCCGGCCGTCCCCGTCTGCGAAGTGAAGGTCGTCGGTCCCGATGATGAGGAGGTCCCAGCAGGCGAGCTGGGTGAGCTGATGGTCAAGGGACCCAACGTCGTGCGCGGCTACTGGAACAAGCCCGACGCGACGGCCGAGAGCTTCGTCGACGGCTGGCTGCGGACCGGGGACATCGCCCGCATCGACGACGAGAGCTTCATCTACCTGGTCGACCGGGCCAAGGACATGATCATCCGCGGCGGTGAGAACGTCTACTGCGCCGAGGTGGAGGGCGCGCTCTTCGACCACCAGGCGGTCACGGACTGCGCTGTGATCGGCATCCCCCACGACGTGCTCGGCGAGGAGGTCGGGGCGGTCGTCCAGCTCAAGCCAGGAGCCAGCGCCACCGAGGACGACCTGCGCAGCCACCTGCGCGCGCGCCTGGCTTCGTTCAAGGTGCCGGTGAAGATCTGGTTCAGCGACGAGCCGCTGCCGCGCAACCCCGCCGGCAAAGTCCTCAAGCGGGAGCTTCGCGACTCCGTGCTCGGCGCCGACAAGGCCGAGCGCTGAGGCCCCGGGCCGTTCCTAGCCATATCGACTATTCACGCCTCATACCGCTACACGCGAGCTCTGGCCCGCCCGCTGACTCGGCTCGCGGTGCTCTCAGTCGGTCACGATGCCGCCGGCGGCCATCAGCTCGGCGTACCCCTGCTCGATGCAGCGTCGCAGGTCGGCTGGATCCTCGACGGCACGCGGATCGATGGCCAGGCCGATGTCGAGGTTGCCGTTGTAGGAAACCGTCGTGATGTTGAAGGCGGTGCCGGCGACGGGCCCGATCGGGATGTTCTGGAGCACCTTGGCGCCGCACATGTAGAGCGGCCTTTGGGCGCCGCGGAGGTTGCTGGTGGCGAAGTCCATCCTGGAGCTCTGGGACCGTCCGATGCGGGTGACGACGGACGTCGGGAGCAGGTTGGCCACACCGGCCATGGACGACATCAGCCCGGCGCCGTGCACCTCGGCCCGCTTGGCCGTCATCGCCTGGTGGAGCTGGCGGAACCGCTCCTCGGGAAGCATCGGCGCCCCCGACGCCTGCAGCCGCGACGGCGTGAAGGCGTTGCCGCCGATCGCGCTGTCCTGGCGGGTGCTGACGACGAAGCTGATGTTCAGCGCCTCCACCGATGCGTGGCGCTCGTCGTGGTAGGCGAGCGCGCCGATCACCGCGCCGGTGACGAAGAATGTGTTGACGGTCCCGTCGAGCACCTTCGCCGTCGCCTGCGCCGCATCGAGCGGAACGCGCAGCGTCTCGAAGTGACGGTGCCGCGACCGCTGGGTCCACAGCGGCGATCCGCCACGGACCGCTCCTGGATCGCGCCCTGTCGCTTGGCTGCGCAGCCGCTGCACCTGCTGCACGACACCCTGAGCGAGGTCGAGCGGACGCCGTGGATCGGCGCCCCACATCGCGACCTCGCCGGCCGTGCGGCGGGCGATGCCGAGTTGGCGTCGCCACGCGTGTCCCATCGAACGCGTCGCTGCGGCCACGAAGCTGTCAGCCTCTTTCGACGGGGCGTCGGGGGGCGTCTCCGAGATCACCGCGTCGAGGTCGACGGGAGCAGGGTCAGGTGCGTCACGGCGCTGATCGACGTACAGCTCGCTGAGCCGTAGTCCGGCGATGCCGTCGGCCAGCGAGTGGTGCATCTTCGAGAACGAGCGCGCTGCTTCCGCTCTCGAGGCCGTCGATCAGGACGAAGTACCACAACGGCCGCGACCGGTCGTACGGGTCCTGGTACAGCTGCGCCGCCAGGTCGAGGAGCTGCCGCTGCGTGCCGGGCTCGGGCAGGGCGACGTGGCGGATGTGGTAGTCGAGGTCGAACTCGGGGTCGGGCGCCCATTCCGGCGGTGACAGGCGGCCGAGGCCGGGCACTACACGGTCGCGAAGGCGCGGCACCATCGCCACGCCATAGGCGATGCGCGACCGGATCCGGTCGAAGTCGATCCGACGGTCGACCACGCTGATGCCGGCGCCGTTGGGGTTGAGCCACGGGTCCTTCTCGACGTTCCACATCAGTGCTTCGGCGTCGCTCATCTTGCGCTCGAAGCGCAGCTCCCGCGGCGGCCGCTGCTCGGTCCGCTCTTGCTGGTTCTTCTTCGTCGCCATCACCGCCGAGCGTACGTCGCACGCTGTGGCCCGTGTGCCCTGGCAAGGCGCCGGTCCGGCCGCGCACGGGCTCTCCCCGATGCGGGGCGGGCGTCAGGGGTGGATGATGAGCTCCGATGACCATGATCTACGCCGACGAGCTCCGGCCTGGCGACGTCGTGGAGTACGCCGGGCTCCCCCATCGCGTGACGCACATCGACCGGCGGAATGGATGGGCATGGCCGGTCGCGTTCGACGACACCGGCTGGGCCATGGCGCTCGGTCACAGTCTCGTCGCCGTACGTCGAGCGGCCTGACTCGGCCCGCAGGCCATCGCGAGATCCGCTATGCGGGCAGGTCGGTCTCAGGAATCACGGCGCTCAACGGCGGGTCGCCCAGCCCGAGCCGGCTCCGAGCACTGAACATCTTGCCCCGCGCCTTGTTCAACGGGGCGAACCTCATCATGCCCACCGGCTTGTTCACATCGTCGTAGATGGCCTCCATCCCGCCACGCATGAAGTAGGTCTCGTGCCAGAAGCCCGTGCCCGCCGAGTCGCGCAGGAAGTCCTTCCACCACTGTTGATGCGGCAGCTCTCGGGTCCACCGTTCGAGTGCATCGAGATCGCGCCAGTACTGCCGCATGCCGAAGTGCGGCGGCACGAGCGAGAACACGAAGCTCTCGTGCAGCAGCAGGCCTTCAGGATCCTGGGCGACCCCGGCTTGGATCTGTCGCCCGGTCTTGAGCAGCTTTGGCAGCCCGCGAATGCTGCGGACCCGCATGCCCAAGTAGATGACGACCAGATCGGGCAACTCCGTCAGGTCGACCGTCTGCCGGTCGACACCAGTTCCTCGCTGAGCCATCGCCCCTCCCCTCGAACCCGCTGCGGTCTGAGCCGCACGGCCCCATGTGGCCGCGGAACCCTACTGGGTCATCCCAGTGTCACGTCCGGAGCGCCCGGTCACGCAATGTCGGTCAGGTGAGCTGACCGGGCTGCGCCAGCAGGGCGGTCAGTGTCTGCAGGAACTCGGCGCCGGGCGTGCCGTCGACGAGGCGGTGGTCGACGGTGAGGCTGAGCGTGATGGTCTTGCGCCAGACGACCGTGTCGTTCGGGCCACGTGTGGGCTGGTCGACGATGCGGCCGACGCCGAGGATGGCGGCTTCGGGCGGGTTGATGATCGGGGTGAAGGCATCGATGCCGAGCCCGCCGAGGGAGCTGACGGTGAACGTGCCGCCCGTCAGCTCCGCCGCCGTGATCGCACCTGACCGCGCCCGGCCGACCAGCTCGGCGGAGTCGGCGGCGATCTCCACCAGAGACTTGCGGTCGGCGTGGCGGACGACAGGAACGACCAGGCCTTCGTCGAGGGCGACGGCGACACCCACGTGGATGTCCGATGACATCGCGATCCCGGCGTCGCCCAGTGTGCTGCTGAGCCGCGGGTGGCGGCGCAGGGCGAGGGCGGCGGCTCTGACGACGAAATCGGTGTAGGTGGGTCGCGGATCGGCGAGCAGGTCGCGGGCGGCGACCAGCTCGGTGATATCGGCGGTTGTGACGAGCGTGAACTGTGCCGTCGACTGGAGGCTGGCGTGCATCCGTTCGGCGATGGTGCGGCGCATCCCGCGCAGCGGCAGCGCCGCGGGCGCGGCGACTGCCGAGTTGTCGACCGCGGCCCGGACGTCACCCTCGACGACCCGGCCGCGCCGTCCGGTGCCGACCACGACCTCGAGGTCGACGCCGAGCTCGCTCGCCAGACGACGGGCGCGTGGGGTCACCTCGCGGCGTTTCCCGACGTGAGCCGGTGCGGCCGTCGGCCGCGGCCCCACGGCGGCGCCGGCAGATTGCCCGTTGCCGGACGCTGTGGGCCCGAGTAGCGCGAGCACCGCATTGACCGGCACGGTCTCGCCTTCGGGCACGAGGATCCGGGCGATCGTCCCGGCGCCCGGCGAGAGCACGTCCTCGGTCGTCTTGGAGGTATCGACCTCGAGGACGGCCTCGCCCTCCTCGACGGTGTCGCCCTCGTGCTTGTACCACTCGGTGACTGTGCCCTCCTGCATGCTCATCCCGAACTGGGGCAGGCGGATCTCGACGATCATGGTCACGCCATGAGGCCGCGGGCGGCGGCGGCGATCTTCTCCGCGTTCGGGTACAGCGGGCGCTCCAGCGCGGCGCTGAACGGGATGTGGGTGTGCGGGGTGGTGACCCGGGCGATCGGCGCCTGCAGGCTCCAAAACGCCTCCTCGGCGACGATCGCCGAGATCTCCGAGGCGACCGAGCCCATCTCGTGGGCGGGGTCGGCGACGACCAGGCGGCCGGTCTTGGCGACCGACTCGAGGATGGTCTCGCGGTCCATCGGGACGATGGACCGCAGGTCGATGACCTCCACCGACATCTCGCTGGCGAGGTCTTCGGCGGCACGCAGGGCGTGGGCGACGGCTCCGGCGACGGCGACGAACGTGACGTCGGCGCCCTCGCGGCGCACGGCGGCCTTGCCCAGCGGCACGACGTAGTCGTCGTCGGGGACTTCGCCGCGCGAGCGCCACAGTGTGGCGTCCTCGAAGCTGATCACCGGGTCGTCCTCACGGATCGCCGCCTTGAGCATCCCTTTGGCGTCGTGGGGCGTGGTCGGGACGATCAGCTTGAGCCCGGGCACGGTCATGAACGTGGCGTAGGGGCGGTCGGAGTGCTGGGCCGCGTTGCCTCCGCCGTAGATCATCGGGGCGATCAGCGTGATCGGCATCTTCGGCTGGCCGCCGTAGATGTAGGTGGACTTGGCGATGATCGACACGATCTGGTCGAACGCCACATACGTGAAGGGCGAGATGAGCATGTGGACGACCGGGCGCATGCCGACCATCGCCGCGCCGGCGCCAGCGCCGACGAACCCGGCTTCTGAGATCGGGGTGTTGCGGACCCGCTCGGTCCCGTACTTCTCGACCAGTCCTCCGGTCTCGCCCAGGATGTTCCACGCCACGTCCTCGCCCATGATGAAGACGCGGTCGTCGCGCTCCATCTCCTCGAAGAGCGCCTCGTTGACGGCTTGCAGGTAGCTGATGGTGTGCATCGTGTGGCTCCTCACCGGGCGGCGGCGTGGGCGATCGGGATCGGGTTCGTGAACAGGTTGGTGAACGCCTCCTCGGGCGCCGGGGTCGGGCTCGTGCGGGCGAAGTCGAGCGCGGCGTTCAGCTCGGCCGTGACCTCGCGGTCGATCTCCTCGAGCGTCTCGGCGGCGACGCCGTCGGCCGTGAGGACGGCGCGGAAGAGCTTCAGCGGGTCGCGGTTGGTCCTCCAATCCTCGACCTCGCCGGGGTCGCGGTACTGCTCGGGCGGCAAGCCGATGGCGTGGTTCTCGAACCGGTACGTCTTGGTCTCGACCAGGCTCGGCCCATCGCCGCGCCGGGCCCGCTCGGCGGCCTCGCCCACCGCACGGAACACCGCCTCGACGTCCTGGCCGTCCACGGTGACGCCGGGGATGCCGTAGCTGGCCGCCCGCATCGAGACATCCTTCACCGAGAGCGCGTAGCTCGCTGCCGTCAGCTCGCCGTAGCCATTGTTCTCGCACACATAGACGACGGGCAGACCCCAGATCGCGGCGAGGTTCAATGACTCGTGGAACGTGCCCTGGTTGGACGCGCCGTCACCGAAGAAGCACAGGGTCACGCGGCTGTTGCCCTGCATCTTCGACCCCAGCGCGGCGCCGGCCGCGACCGGCAGGCCGGAGCCGACGATCGAGGTCTCCCCGAGGCTGCCGACGCTGAAGTCCGACAGGTGCATCGAACCGCCCTTGCCGCGGTCGACGCCGGTCTCCTTGCCCATCAGCTCGGCCATCAGCCGGTTGAGCTTGGCCCCCTTGCCGATCGGGTGCCCGTGCGAGCGGTGCGTGCCGACCATGTAGTCGTCGTTCCGCAGCGCCATGCACGACCCGACGATCGACGCCTCCTGCCCCGTCGAGGTGTGGAAGGCGCCGTACAGCTCGCCTTTCAACAGCAGGTCCTTGGCGGTGTCGTCGAACTGCCTGATGCGCGACATTCGCCGGTACATCTCGAGGCGCTGGTCCATCGTCACGGTCATGACGTGCTCCTTCGTGCGCTGGTGGTCCACCCAGTTTGCGGACGAGATCAGTCTCCCGGCCAGGGCTCAAGGTCCCGTCCCTTCTCGAGGCGCCGATTCCGTCGCGACCGGGCGAGGCTCGCGGTCAGCTTTCGGGGTCTATGGCGCCAGTGGTTCCGCCCGCGTCAATCGCCCCGGCGGTCGCCCTCGGATGAAGGACCCGGACGGGCAGACGCTGGTCCAACCCACGGACCACAAGACCAGTGTGGCACCAACTGACGACCACACCCGTCCGTACGGCGGCCGCCACACGGTGAACACAATGCACCACCCATGCGCATCGTTCCTGAGAACGACATGCCCGTGAGATCGATCGTGGTTCCATCAGCCAGCGGTGGTGCAGCTTCTCAGCGCAACAGAACCGAGCGCTCGAGGATGGACCCGCCAACGTTGCCGGTGATGGCACTCGGGATATCCTCTCGGCCAGCGCAGCCACGTTGCGGAGGCGGACAGGAGAAGGTCGGCGGACAGATGAAGCGACACCCCGGTCTTCTTGCGATTCTTGCGGCGCCCGTGCTGATGGCGCAGTGTGCGCCGGCGTGTGCTCAACCGCCTCAACCACCGGCCTCGACCTCCGCTGCGGTGTCGACGTTTTCAACGAGTTCGTCGACGACGTCGACGGCCAGCTCCACGACGAGCATGCCCCCGATGTCGACACGTTCGACATCGACGCCGGAGGTCGCCAGCACTTCCACGCTGGCCACACCGCCTGTTTCGCCGTACCGGTGGCCGACCATCGTCTCGGGCCGCAAGGTCCTCGACCAGTTCGGCGACACGTACCTCATGAAGGTCTTCTCGTCGTGGGGCATGGCGCAGAACCTGACCAACTCGGAGATCACCGACGCGCTCGAGGCGCTCAAGGCGCGCGGCTTCAATGCCGTCAACGTCGCCCCGAACGGCGTCGGCATCCAGGCCGACTGGGTGAAGTACGAGAACGTTGCCGGAGACAGGTTCTTCGCCGGGACGCCGTTCGCCTCGTCACTCGGCCCCGCTTGGGTGACGATGGACCACATCATCTCGGAGGCGCAGCGCCTCGGGATCACCGTTCTGTTCTCGTTCTTCGTCAGCTATGGCGAGTCGGGGATCGGTCCCGACCTGACTTCCGCGAGCGACACGGAGGCCTACGACTACGGCGTCGCGGTGGCAAGCCGCTACCGCAGCGCCCCGAACATCGTCTGGCACGTCGAGGCCGACACCGGCTGGCAGCCCGAGGATGCCATCGGCCGGCGACTCGACAACGTCTTCCGCGGGATCGCCGCCACCGAGACGACGCCCCGGCTGATTGTCGCCGAGCCATACCTCGGGGGCACCGGGTATCAGATGTTCATCTCCGAGGAGGGCACGGGCAGCTCGGCGTACGAGTGGCTGCACCTGAGCACCAACGCCGTCTACGACTACGGCAGCAACGCGGTGGACCAGTTCGATGCGGTCTGGAACGAGTCCGGCGCGACCACATACCCGGTGTGGGACTCCGAGCCGCCGTACGCCTCGGCGACCCAGTACGCCGGCGACCATCGCCAGCAGTTGCGCGAGCGCAACTACGCGACGTTCATCCGCGGCGGCTGCGGCATCAACTACGGGGACGAGGACTGGTGGCCGTTCGGCAAGGGCGGTCTCTTCGACGGCGGCCTCGAGTGGTTCGAAGTACCCGACTCGCCGACAACTGCCGACGCCCAGCACGCGTGGAGCCTGATCGACGCGTACGTGATGGACCCGACGTGGACCAGGGACGCGGGGACCTTCGTGACGAGCGGGCTCGGTACCGGTGACTCGAAGTCGGCGTCGGGCTACTCGGGCTCGTCGGGCCTCGTCTACGAGCCGGACTCATCCTCGATCACCGTCGACCTGACGATCTTCACGAGTGACGCCGTGCACGTCCGGTGGTACGACCCGACGACCGGCGGCTTCACGAGCGTCGGCGATTTTCCGACGACCGGCACCCAGGTTCTCGCTCCTCCCGGGAACAACGCGAGTGGCCAGCCCGACTGGGTGCTCGTGGTCGAGGCATTCTGACGTCGGCGCGCGCCGACACTTCGCTGGCCCCGTACGAGTGGCCGCAGCGCCGTTTCGCACGCACGCCGGTACTGACTGACGAGTTGTTCCAGCAGACTGTTCCAGCCGACCGCCGCAGTATTACGCCGCTGTCTTGTGTGCGATGTCCTCTTGATGGTGTCGTACCAGCTCATCGGAGCGCAGGACCCCGAAGTACCAGTGCGCCAGGACCCCGATGGTCATGCCGACCACGGGGAAGATCGCCCACGGGAACTCCGAGGCGACCGTCACGTTGAGGATGACCAATCCGACACACACGATCGCCGTGATGACCGCGTGGACGATGAGGCCGCGGCGGCCCTCCTCGCGGGCGGCCTGGCGTTCAGCTTCCTGATACGCGGACAGAGACAGGTCTCCCATTCGAAACCTCCTTCGCTCGGTCTCTGGTCCTGCATCATCGGCCCGACCAGGCGGTCGGACCAGTGCCGATGGTCCCGGATCTCACGAGCATTCCGGGCGCCGCAAGGAGCCCATGGAAATCGCCATCGCACGTGGGCCCCAACCGACCATCGGAGCGACTACCTCCTCGCAGGTCCATCGCCGAGCAGCACTGGTGTCGCCTCGAGTCGAGGGCGGCGAGGCAACTCGTCGTTGGTCAGCCTGCGATCGTCGTCGTCGCCGCCGGGGCGGGCTCGGGCGCCCCGCACCCGGAGGAGCTGACGAGCCCTGACGTTCCGCTGTTCGCGGTCTCAGGTGCGCGGTTCGGGCCCGACCGAGCGGGGGTGCCACCATGACGGTCACGATCGAACGCCGACCACCAGTCGTCGTCATCACGATCGACCGGCCGGAGGTGGCCGCCGACGCCGTCGACCGACCGGCGGCCAGCGCACTCGTGGTCGCTCGATCGAATTCGACGCCGACGACGAGCTCTCCGTCGCCGTGCTCACCGGCGCCCGGGACATCCTGCGCCGGCGCGGACCTCAAAGCGATGCGCGCTCGCGACCCGGAACAGATCACCAAGCATCGACCGCACGGCGACGCCCCGTCGGCCCCACGCGCCTGCTGACCAAGCCGATGATCGCTGCCCGTCGAGGGCCACGCCGTCGCCGGCGGCCCGAGCTCGCCGCCTGGTGCGACCTCCGCGTCGCCGCCCGCGACGCCGTACAGCGAGGCGCTCGACCTCATCCTCACGGGGCGCGGCGCGAGAACCGAAGAGGCCCACCGCATCGGGCTCGCGAACCGCGTCGTTCCCACCGGCGAGGCACTCCAACGCGCCGTCGAGCTGGCCCTCGACATCGCCTCCCGACCTCAATCGGCACTCCGCACTGATCGCCGCAGCAGCTACGACCAGTGGAGCCTCGACCTCGACGCCGCGCTGCGACTCGAGTACGACCTCGGCTCGGTGTCGTCGGGGCATTGCATGGTGACAGGGCCGAGAGGATGATGGTCGGGGGACCACAGCGAGCGGAGGTCGATGATGTTCGTGCAAGCGATTGAGGGCCGTGTCGCCGATCGCGAGGGGCTGCGTCGTCAGCTCGAACGATGGATGACCGAGCTGCGTCCGGGAGCACGGGGGTACCTCGGCTCGACGGCCGGCGTGACCGATGACGGTCAAGCGGTGGCGTTCGCTCGGTTCGAGACATCGGCGGACGCAAAGGCCAACAGCGAGCGCCCCGAGCAGACGAAGTGGTGGGCAGACACCGAGAAGTGCTTCGACGGCGAGGTCCGCTTCACCGACTCCGACGACGTCGACAGCTTCTTGGGGGGTGGCTCGGACGACGCCGGCTTCGTACAGGTCATGAAGGGCCGGAACATGGACCGGGACCAGGTCCACACCCTCGACGAGCAGTTCGAAGAACACGCCGCGTCGTACCGGCCTGACCTGTTGGGTGGGTTCCGCATGTGGACTGGGCCGGACAGCTACATCGAGGTCGCCTACTTCACGAACGAGACCGAGGCACGTCAAGGCGAGTCAAGCGAGCCGCCCGCCGAGCTCGCTGCGCAGATGGGCGAGTTCGAGGCGCTGATGGCGAACCTCGAGTTCACAGACCTTCCGGATCCCTGGCTGTTCTGACTCGATCGCCCGCTGGAGAAGCCCGGAGCGCCGTGCTCGGGCACGAGGCGGTTGCACCGCCGGCATGCCGCTCGGTATTCGTCGGAGGACCGGATCCTTGGGGTCGTTCGGGCGCGACGTTCGGTGCTCGGTGGATGCGTTGGCGGCTTCGGTTGATGGCAGTGCCTTCGCGCCCCCGACCGACGGATCCCGACCCGCGAGCTCTTGCCGCCAGCAGTGCCCACCGTCGGTCGGCACCGATGACCGTAGGCGCCGTCTCGGTACGTCAGAACAGCCGGACGTCCCGCCGAGGGGCCACCGTCGCGATGCGGATCCGTTCGGTGCGTCCGTCGCGTACCGTTAGCCCATGAGGAGGTCGCGATGAGCGATGAGCGATGAGCGTGACGAGGCCCGACCCGACTCGAAGCTGACCGGCGACGACCCCATGATGAAGCGGATGGAGATGATGGTGACCGGCGGGGACGTCCGGTCATCGGGCGAGCCGGTACCGCCGAGCGTGCCGCCGGCCGACCACTCCAGCGAGCAGAAGATCGTCATCCCCGCCTCGGACAGCGAGCCCGACGCGTCGCAGTAACGTCGACCCGACAGCACATTCCGGCGGCCCAGTCGTCGTCAAAGGTGTCGTTCCTCCCCGCGTGCGATCGCGAGTATTTGTCAGTTCGCTGCCCGCTGGACGAGCGCGGAGGTGCCGTTCGACGACGCCGCGCGGAGGCCGCTGCCGACGTCCGGGCGCGGCATCGCCGGACTCGCTCCTCGGCGCGAGGGTTGAGCGGCCCGGCGACGATCCAGATCGCATCCCGGCACAATGACCGGCTGCCCCCTCATCGCCTTCGGTGCCCGACAGCGGACTCGGGCCACTCCGAGGCATCCAGGCCACCGCAGCGCTACCAGCGACATGCCGTTAGGGCGCGTCCGTGGCAGGCTCGGCGACGTCGTTCGGTCCGGAGGTTCGGTGCACCGTTATGACCATCCCTCTCGCGGCGATCGTCGATACGGTCCCGCCCATGGACCCGCCGGCGAGCGAACAACGACCGGGTCATCGACCACGGGGGAGGACCGACCCAATGATGATGAGCATGAGGCACTTCGGTGCCTCACTCGCGATCGTGACGATCGGCCTCGCGGCATGCGGCGGCGGAGCCAATGGCGGCGACGCTGCTGCCACTCCGAAGGTAACGGCGTCCGTTGCGTCGGTTTCGCCGACGGCAACGTCGCAGGTGGCACCGTCGACCACGGAAGCACCGACCACCACCGAGGCGTCGACGACGACTCAGGCGGCGACGACGACGCAGTCATCGATCACGACGACGACGACACCCGAAGCGGTCGTGGCGTTGATGCCGGCTCCGTCGTGTCCGAACGCCGGTGCCGCCGGGTACGCAGCCAACAGCAACGCGCCGCTCGTCTGCCTGGAACGTTTTGGCGGCCTCCGTTGGGGCGCGGTCGTGCAGAGCGACCTCAGCGACGAGACGCGCCAGGCGCTCATCGCGTGCGCCGACGAGTTGACGAAGACGCTCACCTCGATCGGGCTCGGCGAGCGCTTCGCCCTGCCGCGATGCGACACTGCGACAACCGCCGTGGCGACGAGCGGAAGCGAGCCCTACGTGGCGCTGATCCAACAGCAGCTTGCGGACTGTCGCCTTCCGCTCGTTCAGTACGCCAGCGACCAACTCGATGGTGTGACCTACGACGCCCCGAAGGCCGAAGCGCTCGTCAACGGAATCGTCGCATGCAAGAGCGTCATCGAGGGCTTCGCCATGACGAGACCGTGACCGCACAGCCGGCATCGTCCACATGGAGCCGTCCGGCCGGCACGCGTCTTCCAGGTGCGGGTCGAGGACGCGCTCTCGTTCGTGCTCGCGCCGATACCGAGGTGCTCATGTCCGACGCGGTGCGCGGCGGTGTCGACTCCGAGGCGGCGCAGGTTCGCCTCAGCGAGATCGGCCCCGTCGTGATGAAGGGGGTGCCGCGGCCGATCCGGCTCTGGCGCGCCAACGCCATATGACCCAGGCCCAGTCGCGCCAGTGCGCGAATCCACCTACACCGACGAAGAACACGTCGACGCCGTTCGGGCGCGGTGCCAGCACGCCGGACGGCGGCGTTCAGTGTGCACGATATGGCGACTCGCGCCGGGCAACATCCCACGCCGAGTTCGCCTGCGGAAGGCGGCCCCTGTCTGGTGCTCCCTTGGCTTTGCCGCGGGCATCGTCGACCAACCCAGCTTCACCGCTGGTCGCGACTGATCCGGATGCCGTCGCCGGTGGGGCGAGCTGTTTCGCCCTGTGTCGGTTCGTTAGGCCCGGATGAGTCGGAAGGCGGTGACCGGTTCGGGGAAGCCCTTCATGGCGCGAGCTGGAAGCTGCTCGGCCACGGCGTCCGGGCCTGCAGCGTCCAGGACCTCCGCTGTCGTCACGACGGTTCCGGGATCGGCAACCGCGACGAGACGGGCGGCGAGGTTCACGACGTCGCCGTAGTAGTCGCCGTTGCTGGCAACGACGGTGCCATAGGTCAGCGCGACGCGGATCGGTGGCACCGATGGGTCCGACTTGAATGTGTCGACCAAGTCGAGCACGAGGCGGCAGGCTTGATCAGGCACGTCGACCACGAACATCGCACCGTCGCCGATCAGCTTGACCAGCCGACCGCCGCGGCGTCCGAGCACATCGCCGACGAGGACCTCGAATCGGGTGATCGTGTCGAGCATCGTGCGGGTCGTCGACGTGTGTGACAGCGCCGTGTACCCAACCAGGTCGACGAACCCGACGCAGAGCTCACGCCGGGAGGCGCCGGCCTCTCGGTCGAAGCTCCATGCGCCCGACGCCACCTCGACGAGATGATGGCGCAGCACCGTCGACATCGCAGCGGTGAACCGCGGCACCTGCTCGTGGGCGATGGCGACGTACTGCTCGACCACCTCGGCATAGCGCACCCCGGCGACCAACTGGGGGGCCTCGAACCGTACCCGGAAGGCGTCGATGACCGCTTCAGCCAGCCGGGCTGTTCCGGCGCCCATCGCGCGGGCCAGCGCCAAGGAATGCTCCGGACCAAGCAGCTCGCGGCCGACTGTCGCGAGGAACCTCAACGCCTCCACAGTCGCTGAGTCCAACCGTCGGCCACTGCGGATCGGATCAGCGAAGCCGAGCGCGGTCCAGACTCGCTCACCCTCGGCGAGCGTCAAGCCCGCCTGGCCAACCGCGGTCGCAAAGTCGAACGACTCCCGATCCGGGCGCAACGCCAGATCGAGCGCCAGCCCACCCAGGCTGCCGCTCGCGGCGGCCGCCCGGATCTCATCACTTGTCGCGCCTTGCTCCACGAGCAACGTCACCAGATCGCCGAGGTCGTCGCCGGCGAGACCGAGGTCGCAGCCCGATTCCAACTCGCGAGCGAGCTCAATCGCGTCCACTCGGCAACGCTACGGCCGTGCCGCCAGTGCCGACAGCCCTCCGTGCCACTGTCTCGATCCCCACCCACCGCGCGACGAGCACGCAGGTGCCGTTCGGCGTCCTCGGCGCCGTCGCTGGGGCGATCGTACGGTGTCGCAGTTCGGGGCGCGACACCGCGATGGTGCCTCCTCCGAGTTGCGCAGTTCTCCGGTCGAACCTTCGTGATCGGTACTTGAACTGAGTGGTGATGGCGGTGCCGTGGAGGCTTCACCGCTATCGGCTGCTCTGCTCGAGCATCCCGAAGTCGTCGCGAATGGCCTACGTGCTCGACGCCCAGCCCAGGCGATTCGAAACACGTGCAGTTGGATCCACGCGACCTCGCGCCCGTCGACGGCACCCGGCCAACCGCGGAAGCCATGGCCGATGTGCCTGCCGTGTTTCGTGTACCACACCATCAGCCGGTCGCCGTCGTGCATCGTGACGTAGCGTTCGATGCGACCGTCCGCGAAGCTTCCTCCAGCGATCGCATCGGCAAGCTCCTGCTCCATCGCCGAACATCATGATGCGCGGTCGCCCGCGCAGCTCAGGCGCGCGCTGCCCGCTCGTCTTCAAACCGTCGGCTCCGCGCCCCTTGATCAACTCGCGGACTCGCAATGCCGAGTCGCGAATCCGTCGTCGCGGCCAGCGACGACATGCCGATCTGGCGCGTCGGCGGTGGCGGTCGACCGGCGTTCGGTGCCCGCGTTCTGTGCGCCGGGTGCCGGTCGGCCGTCGTTCGACGCTCGCATTTGGTGGTCTGCGATGGCGGTTAGGGTGCCGTTACTGCAAAGGATCGAGGGGGCGTTCATGCGAGAGGACATCGAGTTCAGGAGTGCTGGCCTGACGCTTCGGGGGTGGATATATCGACCAGACGAAGGCGCCGGTGATCGTCCAGCCGTGGTGATGAGCCATGGCTTCTCGGCGGTCAAGGAACAGGGGCTCGACGGATTCGCCGAACGGTTCGTGGCCGCCGGTTTGGTGGTGTTGGCGTTCGACCATCGCTATCTCGGTGCCAGCGAGGGTGACGAGCGGGGCCGGATTGTCTTCCAGGAACAGCACGACGACACTCGCGCCGCGCTCGACTGGCTGACACAGCAGCCGGGAGTCGATGCCGAACGGATCGGTCTGTGGGGTTCCTCCTACTCCGGTGCCCACGCCGTGTTCATGGGTGCGTTCGACCCACGCGTGAAGGTGGTGGTCTCGCAGGTGCCGGGCCTCGACGTTGTCGGCACCTTGATCAGCATCGCCGGGCGAGATGGCTTTGTCGGCTACCTCGGGCTGCTCGCCGACGATCACGCTCGGCGTAACGCCGGTGAGCCGAGCGCGTCGATCCCGGTCGTCGCACCCGAGGGCGAACCCTGTGTGTTGTCCACGCCGGATTCGTATGAGTGGTTCATGGCGTCGAGGTCGTACGCCCCGAACTGGCTGAACCACACCACGCTCGAGAGTGTGGCGCGTGCCGCTGAGTACAAGGCCAGCGCGTTCATCGACTTGGTCGCTCCGAACCCGCTGCTGATCGTCGCCGCCGTACAGGACGGCCTGGTGCCGATCGGGTTGGTGCGTGACGCGTTCGAGCGCGCCGGTGAGCCGAAGAAGCTCATCGAGCTGGACTGCGGACATTTCGACGTGTATCCCGGCGGTACGCATCACGACGCCGCCGCCAAGGCGGCAACGGAGTGGTTCACGACCCATCTCGTCTGAGTTGTCGTCACGGGCAATACGTCACGTCCGGCGGCTACGTGCATATGTGCTCGCGTTCGGCGGCCCCGAGGGCGCCAGGTGAACGAATCCTTTCACCGACTGGACCGAGATGACCACGAGCCAGTCAAATGGCACGGACGACGACGGTTGAGCAGGGCGAAAGACATCGAAGACTTCCTTCGGGCGGTAAGGACGGCGGAACCTTGCACTCCTGGCGACGGTGGCGGTCCGAGGCGGGCGGCGCCGCTCGTCTCCGATCGCTGCCGCCATCAACAGGACATCGTCGCATCAGTGATGCCGACATGGCGCTCCACAGGCGTGCTGAGCGTCGTCATTCGGGCGCGTCGTTCGGTGCCCGCCGGCGTCGGCGACCGGCGCTCGCAAGAGCAAGCGCCGGCGGAGCTTGGCCGCTGCTCCGGCGCTCTGAGCCAGCGATCGAGGATGGCGAGCACGCGCGATATCGGGTGCGGTTCTCGGTCATCGCCAACGGCGCGATCCTGGGTATCCCGAGCACACGCCGATGGTCGACCGCGCTGGTCGGTTCGGGTGGTGCGCTCGGCTCCACTGCCGCAAGGGCGGTCTCATCAGTCGTCGGGGACGTCGAGTGTGCTTCCTTCGATTCGCCCTGGGCATCTTCGAGTGTCTGGTCGATCAGGCCGAGGCGGCCTCGGGCTCGCTGGGCGCGGGCTGAGCTTCGACCACCTCGACGTCCGTGTCGCCCTCGACCGCTCCGGTGACGAGACTGGTCGCGGACGGCCGAACCTGCGCGAGTTCTCGGGTGGCACGCCTGTGATCGGCGGATCTTCGTTTGAATCGGGTTGCTCGCCATGCCGTTCGCGTTATCAGTCGGAAGGTCAGACGTGCCGACGTTGAACCTCCGCAGTGCCCAAGTGCGCGCCGATCGCTCCGAGGCGGGTCTGGGCCCACGTGGCGGGCCCGGACTCGGGCCGACATCCCGGCGGTTCGAGGACGGCAAGCGAGAGCGTTATCGACGTGTTGGTCGGGCTCGCTGCGTTACGCCGCCCGCGAGCTGCTGGACACATCAGACGACCACGGGCCGCGGCGGGACGCCGTTCCATGCGATGTCACGGTGGTGTCACGCCTTCCTTGTCGACGGGCTCGACGAGCCCCGACAAGAAGGGAAGATCATGAACAAGCTGACTGAGCAGCAGGCGAGCCCGGTGTTCGGCCTTCGCTACCTCGAGGACCGCGAGGTCGAAGGCCTCGATGTCGTCGGATGCCTCACGTGGAATCGTGACGGGACCACGGCGACCGGGTGCGACGACGCCGACCAGATCGTCGCCTAGCGGAAGCGTGCCGCCGGCGGGCTCGCCGGCGGCGCACGACCGTCCAACCACGGGGCGCCAGAAGTGGTGTCTACCTGTCTGGGATGCGAGTCCTGTTCCGCTCCCGCCGATTCCTCCGTCGTCGATGAAAGCAATGACCAATGATCCTGATCATGACCGGGCATCGAGAAGATCGAACGGTCGTCGTCCTCGAACGAGCACTTGCGTGCCGTGGCGCCGACGTCGTGACCATCGATGCAGCGACCCTCGAGCACGCTCGGATCGGTGTGCCCTTCACGCTCGATGTTCCTCATCGCGATGGGCGCACGGTCTCGGCCGACGACGTGAGCGCCGCCCTCCTGTGGCGATCGACCGTGCCGAACGCCCACGAGGCGCGGCTCGATGCGATTCGCGACGATGCGAACGCGCTCGGCTTCGTGCTGGCTCAATGGTCGAAGCTGTCGCGCGGGCTGTGGCATGCGCTCGAGTACGCAGGCGTGTTCTGCGTGAACCCGGCGACGAGCGTGGCGATGTGGGAGGACAAGCTCACCCAGCTCGTCGTGGCCGACCAGGTCGGATTGGCGACGCCGTCGACCTGCTACCTGTGCGATCTCTCGGCGGCCGCCGACTTCGCCGACGCGCACGGCGGCCACATCGTCTACAAACCCTTTACCCCGTATCTCGGCCCACCACGAGTCGACGGACACATCACCGAGCTCTATTCCCAAGTCGTGTCGGCCAGCGACCTGCGGGCGCAGGCGGCTGACAACCTCGTCGCCACACCGGGCATCTTCCAGCCGTACGTCGACAAGGCATTCGAGTTGCGCGTGGTATACGTCGGCGGCACGATCTTCGCCTGCCGCATCGAGTCGCAGCAGAGCACGGTGGCGGACAAGGACTGGCGACGCTACGACCTGGCGAACACACCCCATCTGGTGCATGAGCTCGACGCGACCGTCGAAAGGAAGATCGGTGAGCTGATGCGCCGCATGAACCTGTGCTTCGGGAGCCTCGACTTCATCGTGACGCCCGAGGGTGAGCACGTGTTCCTCGAAGTGAACCCGGTCGGCCAGTTCGGGTGGATCGTCGAGCAGACCGGCCTGCCGATCTACGAGCGGCTGGCCGAGCTGCTGGTCGACAGGGCCTGAGCATGCGACGCGACCGCCTTCGACGTCGTCGGCGCGTGCCGTGGATGCGCCCCACCGAGTTGCGCGATTGTGGCGCCGCGGCGTTCGCGAGCGTGGCGTGGGCAGCCGGGCATGAGGTGTCCGTCGAGGAAGCCCGCGATCTCGTGCGCACCGACAACAACGGCACGCACCTTGTCGGACTCCTCCACGGCGGCCGGACCATCGGTCTCCAGTCGACAGCGGCGCTGAGCGACTATGACGGCCTTCGCACGATCGAGGGTTGGGCGATCGTGCACCTCGACCCCGGAGCGGGCCACTTCGTCGTGCTTCTGCGATGGACGCGCCGGGGGCTGTGGGTGATGGATCCGAACCGCGGCCGCACGTTCATGCGCCGCGTCGAGTACGAACGGGAGTCCAGCCGCTACGTCGTCGAATACCGGCCGACCCCAGCACTACGGCCACGCCGCTCGCGCGTCGAGCCGGGTCGCGCCGCCGGGCAGCTCGTCGCGCGCGTCGCGGCGTGGCACGTGCTCGCCGTCAGCTGCGCGGCGGCCGGGGCCGCGCTCCTCCTCGCATCACCGCTGGTGCTCGGGCGCGTCTTCGATCGCGTGCTCCCTCGAGGTGACTCGACGATGCTCGCCGTCCTCGCGCTCGTGCTGGTCGGCCTCGGCGCGGTGCAAGCGATGATCCTCCTCGCCCGGGTCGTCGGCGAGGGTGGCGTGCAGCGACGCATCTCACGCCACGTCGGCGAGAAGCTGCTCCGCCACTTCGCCACGCTTCCCCAGAGTGTGTACGACACTCGGTGCACAGCCGGATTCGTGCTCCGTACCATGACCGCGACCGACGTGGCTCAAGGTCTCGGGCCGAACCTCGTGGCGCTGTGCGCGGACGCTGGGATGGCATCGTTCGCGCTCGTTCTCATCGTCTCCCATTCGATGATGGTCGGTGTGGCAGTGGCCACATCGCTGCCGTTGTCGTGGCTGATCTGGCACGCCACGCGCCGCCGCGCAACCAACGCCCAGCATCACGTGTGGATGACCATGGAACGGTTCACCAGCAGGACCGTCGATACCTTCGTCGAGCTGCGCTCGGTGCGCCTGTCCGGCTCGACCGACCGCTTCGTCGGAGGGCTCGTCGACGACTTCGACGCGCTCGCCGAGAGCCAGCGCGCACAACGCATCGCACTTGCCGTTCCGGCTGCGCTGTCGGCGCTGCTCTTCGCCTCGCTCGCAGGGCTGGTGCTGTGGTGGCTGGGGAGCAACGTCATCGCCGGCAACGCGACCGCCGGCGACCTCGTCCTCGTCGTCGGGACGATCAGCCTGTTCCTCGGACCGGCGCAACAGTTCCCGCTGCACCTGAGCAATCTCACGTTGGCGCTCGACGCGGTGCGCAGAGTCGAAGAGGTCCTCCAGCGTCCGAACGAGATCGACAGCGGCACGCCGGACATGGGGTGGACCGCGAACGGCGCCATCGAACTGCGCCATGCGTCGCTTCGTCACAGTGGCCGCTCGCACGCGCTCGCGGACGTATCCCTCAGCATCGAACCCGGAGAGGTCGTCGCCTTCGTCGGTGAGACCGGCTCAGGCAAGACGTCCGTCGCGAACCTCGTGTGCGGCTTCTACGACCCCGACAGCGGTGACGTTCTCATCGACGGTCGCTCCCAGGCCGTCGTCACCCACGCGGACTGGCGGCGGCAAGTCGCAGCGGTGTTCCAGGACAGCGGCCTCCTGCAACGCAGCGTGCGCGACAACGTGGCGATGCTGCAGGACGTGCCCGACGACGTCGTGCTGCGATCGCTCGAGGTGACCGACGCCGACGCGTTCGTGCGACGGCTTCGCCACGGCCTCCAGTCCCAGGTGTCGCTCGGCGGCGACAACTTCTCGGCTGGCCAGGGACAACGGCTGGCACTGGCCCGGGCGGTCATACGCGATGCGCCGATCCTCGTGCTCGACGAAGCGACCTGCAACCTGGACTCGCACACCGAGCGCAAGGTCATGGACTCGATCCTCGAGCAGCGACGCGGCAAGACGACGCTCTTGTTCGGCCACCGCCTCAGCGCGCTCGACAGAGCGTCGCGGGTCGTCGTGCTGGCCGGTGGTCGAATCGTCGAAACCGGAACGCTCGACGAGCTCGTCGCACGCAACGGTGAATTCGTCCGCCTCTTCGACGCCCAACTCGCCCAACGCCGGCGACCTCGCCGGCTGCCGGCTCCCCTGCCACCACCGTCGGCCCGCCACCGCGTCGCCTGACTCGTACTTCGCGCACCGGATTGCCGCACTCGCCGCACCGCCGATCAACGGCTCGTCCGAGCACGACGTCGCCGAGCTACTCGGTCTCGAGCAGGTCGCGCCAAACGAGCGAACTCGGCGCCATGAGGACTCGTTGCCAATACCGGACGTGACCGGAGTGCGCACACCGGCCGCTCCAGGAGCACAACCAACGCGTGTGGCCTGAGCGCGCTGTTGTCCCACGTGTAGCAACTGAGCGCTGCATCGAGCTGCGGGCGACGGACGCCCTTTGTCCCAATGTCCGGTTTGCGCGGTCCGCTAACGCGGAGATCTCGACTCTCCAGGGCAAGACCGAAGTACCGTCGCCGACGCTCGCGATCGCGAGCACGAGGAGCGGGATCCCAGATCGGGAAGGGCAATGGCAACAGCGCCGACGTGAACAACGATATGTCGATATGTGCGTCGATGGAGCCGTCGCCGACCGTGATTCGGTCGCGTCGTTCTGGCACCCAGTTCTGTCTGACAGGCGGCTCCGCGCCGAGCGCGGTCTCGTTGGCACTGTCGACCTCAAACGCGATCGCCGGTGCGCACTACGTCGCATCTGGCGTGGGCGTAGTCTCTGACCCGGATATTGCAGCGTTGGGCTGGTTACCGGGGTGTGATTGACGCGGCAGATGCTCCGTCACCTGGGACGATGTTGGTTGGAAAGTCAATGCCGTCCGTGGCGAAGGAGCACCTGTCGGGTGAACACTACTGGGACCCTGTTCGACGTCGGAGAGATCATCAGGCGGCCTCGCTGGGAGTCGGCGAGGGTGACGCCGACGGTGTCGGATGACGAGGTAACCGGCGTCGCCGGGGTGGCCCTGTGGGGGCCGCTGTTGGATCGTCTCGGCTTGGTCGAGGCGGCGGATCGGCGTGGGCTGCGACCGATCGGGCCGGGCGGCTACCGCGGCGGGGAGTGTTATCGGACTCTGGTCGAGGTGCTGTTGGCGGGCGGCGACTTCCTGTCGGACCGTTCGCTGCTGGACGGGGCGACGCAACGGTTGAGGGGCGCCCATCGGTTGCCGTCGCACACCACGCTGTGGCGGTTCTGCGCCGGCGCCGATCTGGGCCGGGCCCAGAAGGCGGCGGCGGTGAACCGCATGATGCTGGCGCGGGCGTGGGCGATGGGCGCCGGCCCGCAAGGTGGGCTGGTGACGATCGACCCCGACGCCACCCTGGTCGACACGTACGGGCCGGGCAAGGAAGGCTCGACGTTCACCTACAAGGGCGAGACCGGGCTGTCGCCGTTGATCGGGGTGTGCGGCGAGACCGGCGACGTGCTGGCGGTGCGCGCCCGCGGCGGCAACGCCCACCCGGGCCGGGCGCTGGCCGGGTTCATCCGCGAGTGCGCGGCGGCGATCCCTGCTGCGGTGCGGGAGACGTCGAACCTGTGGGTGCGGATCGACTCGGCCGGCTACCAACACGAGGTGTTCCGGGCCTGCGAGGCGCTCGGCGCCGTGTTCACGATCACCGCCAAGAACACGGCCAGGATGCGTGCGGCGGTGAGGGCGTTGGCCACTGACCCGGCGACGGTGTGGGTCCTGGCGCTCAACGCCGAAGCCGAGCGGGGCTCGGAGATCGCCGAAACGATGATCGAGATCGGCACCACGAAACGTGACCGGCGACTGCTGCGCCTCATCGTCCGCCGCCAACCGACTACCGCCGGTGATCAGCTCTCCTTCGACGACATCGACGGATGGCGGTTCCACGCCATCGTCACCAACATCCCGGCCTGGCTCGGCCCGGCCGCCATGGTCGAAGCCCACCACCGGCTGCGCGGCGGGATCCCCGAAGACACCGTTCGCCAACTGAAAGAAGACTTCGGTTTCGACCACGCCCCATTGGAGAACTTCTTCGGCAACTGGCTGTGGTGGCACGCCTGCGCCCTGGCCCACAACACCGCCCGCTGGCTCGACGTGCTCGCCCTGCCCCGCGAGTTCCGCCGCTGCCGCGGCAAGCGGCGCCGCCTCGCCTTCTTCAACGTCGCCGCCCGTGTCGTCACTCACGCCCGCCAACTCTGGCTCCGCCTCCCCCGCAGCCATGCCTGGGCCGCCGCCTTCATCGAAGCCCTCACCCGCGTCCGCCGGCTCCCCGCCTACGCCTGAACCGGACAGGCACCCACGGCGGCAACCGGCACCAGATCAACACCTCAGCTTCGACGCGCCCAGCACACGTCAGCCGCCGACGCGCCCAGCGACACGCCGTCAAACGCGCCCCAGACCACTCCCGCCCAGCCGTCCCCGCGACCCGGCTGCAATATCCGGGTCTGAGGTGACAGCCGCCTGGCAGAGGTCGCACGCGGAGGAGTCGGCGGCGGAGATCACGCCCAGCCGACGCTGCCGCGCACGACCACCTAGGTGGGCCGATTCTTGGGGCGAGGTGTAATGTCGTCCGACGACCTGAGGAGGTGACCATGGCGGTCCTCATGATCGGTGACGTACCGAACCTGACCGAAGAGATCTACGGCAGCATGATCGAACAGATGAAGCCACTTCTGGTGGCGGCGAAGGGGTTCATCGCCCACGGTGGCGGACCACATCCAGACGGAGGGTGGCGAGTGGTCGAGATCTGGGAATCCGAAGCGGACGGCGAGGCATGGTTCGACGGCAACGTCAAGCCGAACCTCCCGCCCAACGTCGTGCCGACTCGCACCTACTACCCGCTGCACAGCGCGGTCACCGCCTAGCCCGCCGCCTGTCGCCCCCGACCGCCGGGCACGACGCCATCAATGCGCCAGTGATGCCGATATGTGCGCTGGCGATGGGCGGCGACATCGTGAATCCGTGGGCGCGTTCGGGCGCGCGATTCTGTGTCGTCAGGCGGTGGGTCCACGTTGACCGCCGGGATCGGTGAGCGGCCGCAGTCGGTCCCGGAGGACTGAGCGCGAGATACCGAGTCGGAACGCTCGCGTGCATTGCCGGTCGAGTGCCGCACCGGCTTCGACGCGCCGTCGACCGGTGGAAGCTGGCACCGAGTGTGCCGCCTGCCGACGTCCTGGCTTCGCGGCAGGTAGCGTCGGGATGTGCGATTGGGCCACCTCGACGTCCAGCCGCTCGTCGACGGCTACTTCACCGCACCCGACGACTTCTTCGGCGACGCCGACCTCACCACCCACCCCGAGATCCTTGACCCCGACGAGCGTTTGCGGCTCCCGATCGGGTGCTTCCTGGTTCGTTCAGGCGATCGCCTCGTGCTCATCGACGCCGGTGTTGGACCAGTGCACGACGAGATGTTCGACGGTGGCCGGTTGCCCGACGCGCTTGCCGGTGTCGGTGTGGGGACCGGCGACCTCGACCTCGTGGTGTGCAGCCATCTACACCTCGACCACTGCGGCTGGCTCATCGACCGCCACTCGCAACCGGTCTTTCCGTCCGCCACGGTGGTGGTTGGGAGCGGCGACTGGCAATATTTCGTCGAGGAGGAGGCGGGGTTCATGCGCCGCTCGATCCGTTCCGGTCTCATGTCCTTGGCGGAAGCGGGTCGGGTTGAGCTGCTGGAGGGAGACACGGAGCTGGCGCCGGGCCTGACGGTGACCGCCGCTCCCGGCCACACGCCCGGCCACGCCTGCGTGGTGCTCTCGTCGGGTGCGGAGCGTTTGCTGTTGCTGGGGGACGCAATCCATTGCCCCGTCCAGCTCGAGGAGATCGACTGGCGTGTCATGGCCGACGTCGACGCGGATCTCGCCGCTCGCACTCGTGAGCGCTTGTGGCGGGAGCTCGAGGGTGAAGGTGTCCGCGGCGCCGGTGCTCATTTCCCAGAGCTCCGGTTCGGTCGAGTACTGGCGGGCAGCGGACGCCGCTGGTGGACGCTGAGCTAGCACCGTAAGGCCACCGTGTCTCGGTCTCGGCGCGAACGTCTCGACTGCGCGTTCGGACTGGCATCAGGCGGTGCCGCGGCGACGTGCGCGAAGGCATGCCGCAGGGCCGCGCTCGCGTGCGCGAGTACAAGAGAGCCGACATGACCGCGGTGTTGGCGTCGAGCGGCGGTGCGTGCCCCGGGCCGACGGTTCGGTGAGCATCCCAAAGGCGTGCCGACCCGGCCGCTGCGGTCAACGATGCGTGCGCGGATGTAGCCCGCGGTCCTCACGCGACGCTCCGAGCGACACAATCCCGTCGCGCTCAGCCAGCGCGTACGGGTCCTCCAGGCAGGTTGGCCTGCTCTCGTCGTCTGTTACTCAGGCGGATGCCTCGGCACCGAACGCCGAAGGTTGACCCCTCACCGAAGCCGTCGTCGCGGAGATACGTCGATGCCGATATGTCCGCGCTGCGGCGTACCCGACGGCGGCGTTTGGTGTGCCGGAGGAGGAGCCCGGTGGACTCGACCCTACGGTGGCTGTCAACCGGCGAAGACACTCGAGTGCTCGCGAGCGACCGAACGCGCCGTTGCTCGGCGTGGTCCGGCGGGTTGTCGACCACGAGCGGCGCGTGTTCAGGGAGGCGCTCGGCGTCGACGCAGGGTCGCTCGTGCCCGGATCGCTGCCCTGTCGTGCGGCGCCGTCGTTGGTACGTCGCGTGTCGAGCCCACAAGCGGCCCGCCCCAGCGGATGCGCCTTCGAGAGCAAACTACGGTTCTGCCCAAAGCTTGGATGATGATGGTGGAGGAGGGTCGGTCATGGCATCGATGGCGGATACGGCGGCGCGGTTCTTCGAGGCGTGCGAGACGGGGAAGGGGTGGGAGGAGTGCAGCCAGTACTGCAGGGACGACGCGACGTTCTCCGCTCAGGCCGAGCCGTTGGCTGACATCAAGGACTTGCAGGGCTATACCGAATGGATGAAGGGCCTGATGGTGCTCATGCCCGATGGGTCTTACGAGCTGCAGGCCTTCGCCACCGACGACGATCGTGACACCGTTGTCGCCTATGCCGTTTTCTCGGGGACCCACACCGGCGAGGGTGGGCCCGTACCTCCGACCGGCAAGAGCGTGAGGAGCGACTACGTCTACGTGATGAAGTTCGATGGGGGCACGATCGGGCATATGACGAAGATCTGGCACTCGGGCATCGCCATGCAGGAACTCGGCTGGGCTTGAGCCGCACGGGCACCGACGCCGTCGAGAGCGAGTGGTGGCCGAAGAGCACCGGTCACAGCCAGCTCCTTCCTGATCCTTGCGCGGTCGGGCGAGAGCGAGCACGTGCGATCGAGCACGATCTCCTCGCCGCGCTTCGCGACGCTGGTGCACTGCCGGTCGCGGACGGGTCGACGGTCGGGAGCACTGGGCGATGGGTGCTGCGGTCCGGATGCGGTGAGACGGACTTTGCGCGACAATTCTGGCCTGCTTGTAGCTGCAGAGGAGGTGACGACCAGCGGCATGCAGGAAGGAAGCGATGCGGTGAACGTCGGACGCGAACCGGTCTGGCTCGATCGGGTGACCGCTGCGGATCTCATGCTGATCTGGCCGGAGGAGGAGGGCTGGCCCCAGTACATCGGGGCGCTTGCCATCCTCGACGGCAGAGCGTGGTTTGACGCCGATGGCGGATCTCTGGTCGAGCCCGTGCGCGAGGCCATCGATCGACGGCTGCACCTGGCCCCACGCTTTCGTCAGGTCCTGTACTGGCCCCGCACGGGGCTGGGGTGGCCGGTGTGGGCGGATGCCCAATCGTTCGACATCAGCGAGCACGTCAGCGTGCACCCTGTGCCGGCGCCGGGCGACGAGCGACAACTCCTCCTCACCTGCGAGACACTCCGCCGCCGCCCGTTGCACAGGGCCCAGCCGCTGTGGGAGATGTGGCTCCTAACCGGTCTGCCGGACGAGCGTGTCGGGTTGTTCATCAAGATGCACCACGCCATCGCCGACGGCGTCGCCGGTGTGGCCACGCTCGCCGCGTTCTTCGATCCCGTTCCCGACCCGCCGGAGGTGAGCACGCCTGCGTGGTCGCCGTCCCCGATGCCCTCGACGCGAGAACTCTTCCGGGACAACCTGCGCCGACGACTCCGCGAAGTCGACCGTGCCGTCTCGGCCATGGCCCACCCCATCGCCACGGCTCGGCGACTTCGGCGCTCATGGCCTGCGGCGAGAGAGATCTTCGCCGAGGGACGGGCCCCTCGAACCAGCGTCAACCGCAGAATCGGATCGGACCGCCGGCTGGCGATCATTCGCGGCTCGCTCGACGTGGCGAAGAACATCGCCCACACCACCCACGGCGCCACGGTGAACGACGTCCTGATGACGGCGGTCGCCGCAGGTTACGCAGACCTGCTCCGAAGCCGCGGCGAGCCCATCGAGGGTGTCGTCCTTCGCGCCTTCGTTCCGGTCTCGCTCCACCGGGAACAGCCGGGAGAGGCGCAGGGCAACGTCGACGCCGGGATGCTGGTGCCGCTTCCCATCGGGCAACGCGACGACATCGGACGGCTCGCGACGATTGCCGGCGAGACGGCGGCGCGCAAGCAGAAGAGCCGACCAGCCGCCGGCAGCATGTTCCGGACCGTGCTCCTGCAGCGTGCCTTTCTGCGGCTCATGCCCCGTCAGCGGTTCATGAACGCGTACGTGGCCAACGTCCCGGGCCCCCCGATCCCGCTCTACTTCGCGGCCGCTCCCCTTCTCGAGATCTTTCCGATCGTGCCCCTCACCGCGAACGTCTCCATCGGCGTCGGTGCGCTCTCCTACGCTGGACAGTTCAACCTCGCGGTCGTCGGCGACCGTGATCTCTGCCCAGACCTCGAGGTGTTCGTCGACGGCGTGCGACGTTCGCTCGGGGCGCTGGAACGCCGGGCTGTTCCTGCGGCTTCCTAGCGGAGACAGGGCAGGCGCTCCGCGGAAGTCCAATCCGCAGCTCTTGACGACTTTCGGTGATCGCCGCACCGGGGATGGTCCCTCCAGCTCTCACGCTCACACCGGCCGCACCCCATGCCACCACGGTTGTGGAACCCGCGTTTGGGACGCTCCCATCGGCGGGGTACTCAGGCCGCAGTCACTGCGCTCGATGAAGAACGGCACCGACTCGATGGGTCGCTGTACTCGACTCCCTCCCATTAGTGGACCCGCGTGCGTCGGATCTCGTCAGGCACACTTGAACTGTTGACGCTGGACCAGACGCCAACCCTGCACCGTGATCGTCGGTGGCGTCAGGGACGGCGCGCCGACCGCAGTTCGCGGACCGGGCCGCTCGCGATGTCGGCTATCGACACGCGGACATCGCGAGCGGTTCGGCGGCGGGACGAGCTGCGGTCAGCCGTGGCCCTGAACGGTGCCGGTGACGGCGAAGTTGGCGTCGAGCTTGACGGTGGCGTCGCTGCCGTCAGCCAGCTTGACGTGGGCTTCGTAGGTGGCTCCTTCGGCGTCGGTCTCCATGCGTTCGATGGTTGCGCCGGGCTGGGCGGCGAGCACGGCGGCCTGCACCTTTGCGGCGGTGTCGCCGGTAAGCACCTCCTCAGTGATGCCGTTGGCGCTGTGGGGTCCTGGACGCGTGGTGGCGTCGCCTGGTGCGGTCACGGTGCTGTCGGTGGTCGCCGCGGTGGCGGTCACCGGTGTTGGGGTCTGGGCGTATGCCTGGCCGATCGAGAGGCCGCCGATGGCGGCGGCCGGGATGCCAATGGCGGCGAGCAGGCCGAGGACTTTCTTGCGTGATGGGTTCATGTCTCCTGCTTTCCGAGCTCCGGGTGAGCTCGATGCAGTGAGCATCAGAGACCCGCCTGGCAGCCGGCTACGAGATGGCGCAGGGTCTCCGCAGGATGTCCGGGCACGTGCTCGCATCATCACCGTGTGATGCACGGCACGTGTCGTGTCGGCGCCTATTGGTTGACTCTCTGAGGACCTGCCGCGGCGGCGCCGGCGCATACGGACGGGTGACGGTCGGCCCATGGCATGTCGTCTTCGAGGTGGGCGGCGACGCGGATGAGGAGGTCCTCGCGCAGCGAGGCGGCACTGATCATCACACCGATGGGGAGCCCGCCCGACGACATGCCCAGCGGGAGGCTCATCGAGGGCTGCCCGGTGAAGTTGAACTGGGCGGTGAAGGGGATCTCGGCGAAGACGTGGTCACACCAACTGGCGGCGGTGGTGAAGTCGGGTCCGTTCTGATTCAGCGATCCGACCGGGAGAGGCGGTACCGGGAGCACCGGGGAGAGGTAGAGGTCGTAGCTGTCGAGGAAAGCACCAAAGCCCCGGGTCACCGCGTTCTGGACGGCGAACGCCTGGGCCAGTTCCATCCCGGTCACCTGGCCGCCGTGCTCCACGCAGGCCCAAGTGGCCGTCTCGAGGTTGTCGGGGCCGGGTTGGCGGCCGATGGCGGACCCGAACCCGTAGGCGAAGACGGCGGTGAACCAGCTCCAGATCGTGACGTTGGCGGCCAGGAACGCCTCGACGTCGAGCGGCGGTGCCGCCTCGTTGACCGTGTGCCCGGCCGACTCGAGCCGGCGGCCGACGTCCTCGACGACGGCGGCCACTTCGTGATCGACGGGTCGACCCCACGGCGATGTCGTCGAGACGGCCACTCGCAACCGACCCGGGTCGGCGCCCACCTCGTCTGCGTACGGGCGCTGCGGGTTGCGGATCGTGTACTTGTCGCCGGTGGACGGGCCGGCCACCGCGTCGAGCAGGCGGGCCGCGTCACGCACGGTGCGGGTGACGGCAAACTCGACGGCCAACCCGTTGAGGGCCTCGTCGATGTCTGGCCCGAGCGGCACCCGACCTCTGGACGGCTTCAGACCGACCAGTCCGGTGCATGACGCGGGGATGCGGATCGATCCGCCGCCGTCATTGGCGTGAGCGACGGGCACGGCTCGAGCGGCAACCAGGGCGCTCGAACCGCCGCTCGACCCGCCCGGGATGTGGTCGAGATTCCACGGGTTGCGGGTTGGGCCATTGACGATCGGGGCGGTGTTGGCGTTGAAGCCCAGCTCGGGTGTCGCCGCCCGTCCCAGGGTGGACAGGCCGGCGCGCTTGAATCGGCCCATCAGCGTCGAGTCGTGGTCGGCGACGTACCCGGCGAACAGCCGGCTACCGGACTCCTGAGCGACGCCCTCGGCCGAGCACACCAGGTCCTTGATCACGAACGGAACACCGGCGAAGGGTCCGTCGGCGGCGCCGGCGACTGGCTGCTCGAACGGCGCCGCCACCAGCGCGTTGAGCCGAGGCTGCACCTCCTCGAGCGCCGCCATCGCCGCCGTTCGAACCTCGTCGGCGGTGACGTCGCCCTTGTCGATCAGCTCCTTGAGGCCGGTCGCGTCGAACGCTGTGTACTCGCGTACCTCCACCACGACCCCCCTTCGACCCTCGGCGTGCCGTCAAACCTAGCCAACGACGACCAGGTCGCAGCTAAGTCGCCACGGCCTACTCACGTCGACCCGACTCGACACTCCGGGTGCGAGTAGAGCCAATCGAGGTGAGTGCCCAATGCCGTTCGAGATGCTTTCGCACCCGCAGAAGGTCGTTCGGTCGCGATGTTCGGTGGCAGCGATCCCGCTGGTCGCAGCCGCCAGCCGCGGAGGGTGCGAGTTCCGGCCCTCGGCAGCTACGTGCCGCCATGGCACGACAGCTGAGCGTCGATGGTGGTGTTCGGTGTTGGCGTTTCGGTGCGGCGTGGCTCGGGCGACGCCGAGATGCCCTGGCGACGGTCGTCGTTGCCTCGACGAGGAAGCGGTGTGGTCGTGTGATCTCCAGTCGACGGCGCCCGAGTGTGCTCGACGGTTGCTGGAGTCTTGGCTACGCCGGTCCCAGGCGCTCGAGGGCGGGGCCGGCGGTGTGCGTGCTGCGGCGGTGCTCGTTGACATTGGCCGCTCGACAGGGGCACGCTGCGACGGAGAGGCACCGTGAGAGGAGCAGGCGCATGAGCGTGAGTGAGGAGGTGCGGACGGTGCGGGGTGCGTGTGCGCATGACTGCCCGGACACGTGCGCCATGCTGGTCACGGTCGAGAACGGGCGTGCCACCAAGGTACGCGGGGATCCCGAGCATCCCTTCACCCGGGGTGGCTTGTGCGTGAAGGTCAACGATTACACCCATCACACCTATAGCCCTGAGCGGGTGTTGCATCCGCTGCGGCGGGTCGGTGCCAAGGGCGAGGGTCGGTTCGAGCGGATCAGCTGGGACGCAGCCCTCGACGAGATCGCCTCTCGGTTCGGTCAGGTCATCGACGACTACGGCGGGGAGGCCATCCTCCCGTACAGCTACCTGGGCACCGAGGGGATCCTCAACGGCCTCACCGTCGGGGATCCGTTCTTCCATGCCATCGGTGCGACGGTCAGCGAGCGGACGTTCTGCGACTCCGGCGCCTGCACGGCATACTTCATGACGCTCGGGCCGACGGCTGGGATGGACCCGGAGAGCTTCGTTCATTCCCGCTACATCATCTTGTGGGCGTGCAATGTCCGCTCCACCAACCTGCACATGTGGCCGTTCATCAAGCAGGCCCAGGAGCGCGGCGCCAAGGTTGTGGCGATCGATCCGCTCCGGCACCGAACAGCCCAGAGCGCCGACTGGTACATCCCGATCAGGCCGGGCACGGACGGGGCGCTGGCACTGGCGATGATGAACGTGGTCGTCAACGAGGAGCTCGTCGACGACGACTACGTGGAGCAGTACACGACCGGCTTCGACGGATTGGCCGAGCGGGTTCAGCAGTACCCGCCGGAGTGGGCGTCGACGGTCACCGGCATTCCGGCCGCCGACATCGTCACGCTGGCGCGAGAGTTCGCCACGACGCAGCCGTCGGCGATTCGCATCGGTGTTGCCATCGAACGCAACGCCGGAGGCGGCCAAGCGGTGCGCTCGATCGCCTCGCTGCCGGCTTTGGTGGGAGCGTGGCGTCACGTCGGCGGTGGGATCCTGCAGCTGCCGTTGTGGGCGTTCCCGTTGAAGTGGGACGTGCTGTCGCGCCCGGATCTGATCCGGCCGGGCACACGCGTCCTAAATCAGTTTCAGCTTGGTCCGGCCCTGACGGGAGAACTGGGACTCGACCCGCCGGTGAAGGCGCTGTTCGTCTACAACTCGAACCCCGTCACTCAGGCGTGCGATCAGGGCCGGACCCTGGCCGGGCTCACCCGAGCGGACCTGTTCACGGTCGTCAGCGAGCAGTTCCTGACCGACACCGCCGACTACGCCGACATCGTTCTTCCCGCCACCACCCAGTTGGAGCAGTTCGACCTGATGTTCTCGTGGGGCCATCTCTACCTGTCGCTCAACCAGGCGGCGATCGCACCGCTCGGCGAAGCCGTCCCCAACGTCGAGCTGTTCCGCCGTATCAGCCAACGCATGGGGCTCGATCTCGACTGGTACGCCCTCAGCGACGAAGAGATGGCGATCGCCGCGATGGACTGGTCCGCGCCCGCCCTCGAGGGGATCTCACTGGACCTTCTCAAGGACACAGGCTGGGCACGACTGCGTCTGCCCGATGCTGACCACTACGCACCCCACGCCCACGGAAACTTCCCCACGACCTCGGGCAGGTGCGAATTCCACTCCTCCCTCGCCGAACAGGTCGGGAACATCGTCGTGCCCGTCTTCCGTGAGGGCTACAACGAGTTCCAGCCCGGCGGCACTGTCGACCCGCTCCCCCACTATGTCGCACCCGAAGAGGATTCCGCCGCCGGCTCCCATTACCCGCTCTACTACCTGTCGCCCAAAGCTCACGCCTTCCTCAACTCGCAGTACGCCAACATGGACTACCAACGCCGGGTGCAGGGCGAGCAGTCCGTGATCATCCACCAAGACGACGCCGAGGCACGCGGCATCGAGGAGGGCCAGCCCGTCCGGATCTTCAACCAGCGGGGCGAGCTCCAGGCGACGGCCCGCATCGGCGCCGGCGACCAAGTGGCCCGGGGAGTGGTGGTCTGCAGTCTCGGCCACTGGCGCAAGCTCAACCCCGGCGACGCCACGGCCAACGCCATCACCCGCACAGCGTTCGCCGACCTGGGCAACGCACCCACCTTCTCGGACACACGCGTCGAGATCGCGCCCCTCAGCACCCCCTGAGATCGCCTCACGACAGGCGGACGCACCACGTCACAACGCTCCATCGAGCCGATCCGACGCCCAAAGGTCGGTCGCCGAGATGATGCCATGTGGAGTTGGTCGGAGGGTTGAGCCTCCCCGCTGTTGGTTCGGTCCTCTACTCCGGATGAAGCTTGAGGTTGCTTAACACCAACCCTCGAGCGAGGAGGCTCACATGGGATCGTACGTAGGGATCGATCTGCACCGGCGCCGGTCGGTTGTCGTCGTTTTGAACGAGGATGGCGAGCGGGTGTCGTGGAGTCGGATCGACAACACGCCAGCCAACCTGGCTGCTGAGATCGTCGCCGCCGGCGGACCGGAGGCGGAGGTGGCGATGGAGGCGTGCTGGGGCTGGTATTGGGCGGCCGACGTGATCGCCGAGTGCGGGGCCCGGTTGCATCTGGCCCATCCGTTGGGGATCGCCGGCTACGAGAACCGGCGGGTCAAGAACGACATCCGCGATGCCACGCTGCTCGCCGACCTGCTGCGTCTGGGTCGTCTCCCGGAGGCGTGGGTGGCACCGCCCGAGGTGCGCCAGTTGCGTGAGATCGTCCGCTATCGGGCCAAGTTGGGTCGGCTGCGGTCCGGGTTGAAGCAGCAGGTCCATCAGACCCTCGGCAAGGAGGGGGTGATCCCGCAGCTCGACGACATCTGGCGCGGTGGCGGCCAGCAGTGGCTGGACGGGCTGCAGCTGGGCGACGTCTACGTCGATCGGATCGAGTCGCTGCGTGACCTGATCGAGCTCTACGACCGCGAGATCACCCAGTGCGACGTGGCCATCCACCGTCGGCTGAAGGGTCATCCCGGCTACGAGGCGGTGCAGGCGTTGCGTGGCGTCGGCCCGGTGTTGGCGGCGGTGTTCGTCGCCGAGATCGGCGACGTCGGCCGGTTCGACAACCCGCGCCGGTTGTGCTCGTGGGCCGGGCTGACCCCTCGGCTGCGCGAGTCCGACGCCCACACCCATCGTGGACACATCACCAAGCAAGGCTCCCGGCTGCTGCGCTGGGCCGCGGTCGAAGCGGTCTCCGGGGCGGTCCGCGACCCGCGGATCGCCTCGGTCAAAGCACGTGTCGGCGCCCGCCGGGGCCGCAACATCGGACGGGTCGCCGCGGCCCGTCATCTCCTCACGCTCGTCTACTACGGCCTGCGCGACGGTGAGATCCGTTGCCTCGCCACTGACGCGGCGTGATGTCGGGCACGGCCACGACGCAGCTCGGGAACGGCATGACCCACCACCAGGTGTGGTCGACGCAAATGAGTGAGCTGGTCGTGGTCGTGACCGTACGGCTTCATGCTCACCCCGCATTGTCGGGCGTGACGAAGGTATGCCCAGGCACCCGACATCCGGGCTGCCCGCCCCTCGCTCGCACGAGGACCGAAGCCAGGTTCACCGTGCCCACCCACACCGCACCGACGACCACGCCAAGCGCGGACAGTAGGGGAAGGGCAAGCAGGCCCCGCCCCAGGGGCGGGGCCGAGACCATTGTCCCGATCTCGGGGCATCACCATCGCCGGCGTCAAGGCCAAGCCCTCCGGGCGGCCTACGGCCGGCCTTGACCCCGGCTCAACCCGACCAACAAGAAGAATGACCGCGCCGCGGCGTCGGCACACACGTCCGACGCCGGACTCGTCGCGCCCCGAGTCCGGGCCTCCGGCCCGGACCAGCCTCGATAGAGGCAATCGCACCGGTTGACGGCTCCACACTCCACATGTATGCCGTTCTCGGCGGCCTCCGTCACGCGTCAGCCCGACATTCGGTGCTGCCGTTCGGTGGTGCGGTTCGGTGCGGTCACCGCCCTCCGCGGCGAGCCGCTGGCTCCGATCAGCGCCGCGGCCGGCAGGTTCGAGTCGTGCGTACCTACCGCCGATTCGGGGGGCCGCCCACGTCAGCAAGCGGCGCGGGGCCGTCCACCGTCGGGCCGTGTCATGGTCGCAAGTGTTGGACGTTGCCCGGTTGTCGACTGCCTCACAAAGAGGCAAACCATCGATTGACGTCCTGCTCCCAGAGTTGGATCGCGTTCGAACCAGCGCCGGCTTGGTAGGGGGCGGCCGGAGGAAGGTTGTGAAGAGCCGAGTTCTGGGCGACGTATTGGATGCCGCCCGGCCCCATCGTGACGACGCAGTACACACTGACATGCGCCCCGGTGAGCGGCCCTCGAACGACCTGCTCGCCGTCGCTCAGGAACGCGACGGGGGCGGTTGGCGGCACCCGGTAGCGGATCGCGACCCCAGTCGGCACATCCATACGTGTCATCAGGTCCCTGACTCCCTTGGCATCTTGGGGGACGCTGAGTCCGATGTCTCGTGCCTCGTTCGAGAGGTACACGCCAGGAAGCCAGCGGGTGGCCACGGGGTTATCCATAGTGAACGTCGGGATGTCGGCGGTGCCCTCGGACGCGACGACGCCCCTGCGCAGGGCATCCCACGCGAAGTGCGAGACGCCGAGGCCACGAAACCACTCGAGGTTCCCGCTCTGATACTGCGCGGCGAAGTTCAGCACCGCCCTGCTGGGTTGGCCGTTGCTATCGAAGTTCCCCTCCTCGAGCACGAGAAGATTCGTGCCCTTCAGTCGCTTCATCTTTGCATACTGCTGGGACTTGACGAATACCGGTCCCTCGTCGGCTTTTGAGAACACCGACAACATCCCTCCGAGGAAGCTTTCGTCAGGCTCCTGCTTGACCGAGGTCTCCAGCTCGCGCACCGCCTGCAGAAACTGTGGCCCGTTCAACGGCGCGAGATACTGATCGTACGTCTGTCCAGACTTCCGGGCGATCGTCGAGAGCGCGGGCACGACGACGCGCTGGTACCACTCCAGGCTGATCCCGTTTTGTTCGACGGCATCGAACGCGTCCTTGATCGACATGCGCTGCACGACTGCTCGCCCGACGCGAGGAGTGCGCGCCGACGACGCCGCGAATGGAGTGATGCGCGTGGCTCTCATCGCCTTTGCACTCATCACGTCAGCCTCACGCTCGAGCGCTACATCATCGTTGACTGGCAGCCGCCTCAGCTGCATCGACGGTCGCACCCGCCCCTGCGCCTGTTGCACCACGTGCCACGCCTCGTGGGGAAGGTGCCGTTCCTGGCCCGGGCTGACGAAGATCTCGGTGCCCTGCGTGTACGCGAGCGCACCGACCCGCGCCGGCGATGGCGAGTCGTAATGCACCCGAACGCCATCGAGCGCCATCCCGGAAAGACCCTCTATGCCGCTGCGAACAGGCTCAGGCAGGCCCGACGCGTTGCTGGCGCGCCGAATCCGAGACGTGGCCACTGGCGTCGGCGCCGCCGGTCCGCTGGCGTCGCGCCAGACGGTGGAGAGCTGTATCCGCCCCGACCTTGACGCGAGATGGCCCGTCCGCGAGCGATGATCGCCGCCGCCGAGGCGAGCGCTCACCTCGTCGAGGAGCTCCACCCCGTCTCGCCGCCCCGAACGTATCAACGATGACCGCCGCCGGAGAACAGGCCGGTGCTCGTCGTCGACCGCCTTCAGGGGCTGTTTGTCCGCCCGGGCAACGACCCGTTCCATCACAATGGAGATTCCCTCCCGCTCCCACGAGCGGCATATGACGCGCAGTCAGCGTACTCGGAATCGTGATCGTGTCGTACGGCCGGCAGGCGATGCCGCCGAAGTCGGACAACGCAACGACGACGTCCACGCCGATCTGACCTCCGAGGTTCTCGACCTATACGCCGCCCGGACGCCGAACGCCTTCGGGCGGCCCAGCACCGCGCAGCCTCCCTCGCCAACGTGTGAACCGTCTGGGGGAATTCCGACAACAGCTCAACCAGCCGCGGTGCCGACGATCCGGCCCTGTTCGTGGAGACGACCAGTGGAAGGCACCCGACTGACCCGTGGCGGCCCAAGCCCACGACCGACGGACTCCGGAACGCGGGACGTCAGCCGAGCGCGCCACACTTCGACGACGATGGCCGTCGTGGGGTGGGCGCTCAGCGACCGAGATGGGGCAGCCCGGCCTTCGCTCCCGCCGGCGAGGCCGTGCCACCGAACGCACTGGGCGGACCCCGGGAGGCGCGTTCGATCGCGTGCGGTGCAGACTGCGGGCATGCCCGGACGGAGCGCACAGAATGACGCCGTCGGCGAGCCGCCATGTGACGCCAAAGCCGGCATCGTTCGGCCAACGCGCGACATCCGCCGCCACGCGGATGCTCCGGGCTCGCCGCGGTGCCCCCCCAGGGGCTCGAACCCTGAACCAATGGATTAAAAGTCCACTGCTCTTCCATTGAGCTAGAGGGGCCACTGGGAAGGCTAGGCAACGTACCCTGCTGATGTGACGTCCCCTGCCCGCGCCGAGCGCGTCTCGCTGTGCGACCTGTTCGAGGAGCTCGGGCCGAACGCGCCGACGCTGCTCGGTGACTGGACCACACGCGACCTCGCCGCCCACCTCGTGATGCGCGAGCGGCGCCTGGATGCCGCGCCGGGCATCGCCGTGCCGGCGTTGGCGAGGTACGCCGAGCACGTCCGGATCGGTGAGACCGAGCGGCCGTGGACCGAGCTCATGGCGCTGGTCCGCGACGGGCCGCCGGTATGGAGCCCGATGCGGGTGCCGGCGATCGACACGCTGGTCAACAGCGTCGAGTTCTTCGTCCACCACGAGGACGTGCGGCGGGCTCAAGCCCAGTGGGCGCCACGGGAGCTCCCGAGCGACCTCGAGGATGCCCTCGCCGCCTCGCTGCACCGGATGGGCCGCGTGCTGACCCGCAGCGCAAAGGGAATCGGGCTCTCGCTCCGAACCCCCACCGGCGACCCCCTCCGGCTCCGGCGCGGCGAGCCGACGGTCGCCATCGACGGGCCCGTCGGCGAGGGCGTCCTGTACGTCTACGGCCGCAAAGACGTCGCCGCCGTGTCGCTCGACGGTCCGCCCGACGCGGTGGCGAAGGTCGCGGCGGCGCCGTTCGGCCTCTGACGCCGACTCGGGGATAGGTTCGGCTCATGCCTGGTTCGATCCTCGGGACCCGTGTGCTGCGCACCGAGGACCCTGACCTGCTCACCGGTTCGGCGCGCTACCTGAACGACCTCGACCTGCCCGGCAAGCTCCATGCCGTCTTCACACGTTCCGAGCTCGCCCACGCCCGCCTCGGCGAGGTTCACGTCGACGACGCTCTCGCCCTGCCGGGTGTCGTCGCCATCTTCACCGCTGCCACCCTCGGCGTCGCCCCGCACCACGGCTTCGTCGCCGTCCACCCCGACTTCGCCCGCCCGCCTCTCGCCACCGGCGTCGTCCGCTTCGTCGGCGAGGCGATCGCCGTCGTGATCGGCGAGACGGTCACCGCCGCCGAGGACGGCGCGGCCGCCGTGTGGGCCGACTACGAACCGCTCGATCCCGTGGTCGACCCGGAGGCCGCGCTCGATCCGGGCGCGCCCGTGATCTTCCCCGACCATGGCAACAACCAGGCTCTCGTCGCCACGGACGACCCGCTCGATCTGGAGTCGATCAGCGACGTCATCGTCCGCGGGCGCTACGTCAACCAGCGCATGGCGGTCGTGCCGATGGAGCCCAACGGATGCGCAGCGATCCCCGCCGACGACGGCGGCCTGACGTTCTACGCCTCGACGCAGATGCCCCACGGCCTGCGCCCGCAGCTCGCCAACGCGCTCGGCATGGATCGCCACGACATCCACGTGATCTGCCCGCGGGTGGGTGGCGCCTTCGGTGGCAAGGCCGGCATCTGCGCCGAGTACTCGGCCGTCGCCGCCGCCGCCCGTCACCTCGGTCGACCGGTCACATGGTCGCCGTCGCGCAGCGACGATCTCGTGTCGCTCCCCCACAGCCGCGGCCAGATCCAGTACGCCGAGCTCGGCGCCCGCCGCGACGGCACGTTCACCGGGCTGCGGGTCCACCTCGTCGGCGACGGCGGGGCCTATCCCGGCATCGGGGCATACCTGCCGGCGGGCACCAAGCGGATGTCCAACGGCACGTATCGCTTCCCTGCGATCCAATTCGACGTCGCCGTCGCCGTCACCAACACGACGCCGATGGGCGCCTACCGCGGCGCCGGGCGGCCCGAGGCGACCGCGCTGCTCGAGCGCCTCGTCGACCACGCCGCCCTCGAGCTGTCGATCGACCCGATCGAGCTGCGCCGGCGCAACCTGCTGGCCGACGACGTGTTCCCGTTCAAGACGCTCACCGGCCTCACCTACGACAGCGGCCGATACTCGACACCGCTCGAGGCCGCCGCCGACGCCATCGGCTACGACGACCTGCGCAAGGAACAGGCCGAGCGCCGGGCCCGCGGCGACCGCGTCGCGCTCGGGATCGGTGTCGCCGCCTACGTCGAGATCACCGCCGGTGGCGGCACCAGCGAGTTCGGGGCGGTCGAGGTCCACGACGACGGCTCCGCCACGATCCGTGCCGGCACGTTCGCCCACGGCCAGGGCCACCAGACCGCCTTCGCCATGATCGTCACCGACCAGACCGGGATCCCCGTCGACCGGATCCGGCTCGTCGACGGCGACACCGCGCTCGTGCCCAAGGGCGGCGGCACCGGCGGCTCGCGCTCGCTGCAGATCGGCGGCTCGGCGGTGCACCAGGTCACCGGCGTGCTCGTCGAGAAGGCCAAGCGCCTCGCCGCCCACCTGCTCGAGGCCGACGTCGCCGACATCGTGATCGACACCGACGCCGGCACCGTCGGTGTCACCGGCGTCCCCGCCGGTGCCTTGTCGTGGGCGGAGCTGGCGGCGCGAGCGGCGGAGGCACCGCCGGGTGTGGTCGGCGATGGCGAGGTGCCGGGCGTGCTCGCCGCCGAGGGTGAGTTCGACCAGGGTGACGCCTCGTTCCCGTTCGGCGCCCACATCGCCGCCGTGGAGGTCGACCTCGACACCGGCCAGGTGCGAGTCCTGCGCCACGTCGCCGTCGACGACTGCGGCACGGTGATCAACCCGCTGCTCGTCGAGGGCCAGCAGCACGGCGGCGTCGGCGCCGGCATCGGCCAGGCGCTGTACGAGGAGGTCCGCTATGACGCCGACGGCAACCCGCTGACCACCAACCTCGCCGACTACGGCATCCCGACCGCCGACGTGCTGCCGAGCTTCGAGGTCCACTCGACGGAGACGCCGACGCCGCTCAACCCGCTCGGTGCCAAGGGCATCGGTGAGGCCGCGACGATCGGCTCCACGCCGGCCGTGCAGAACGCCGTGATCGACGCCCTCGCCCACCTCGGCGTGCGCCACATCGACCTGCCGTGCACGTCCGAGCGGGTGTGGAGGGCGATCCGCGACGCCGAGGCCGGCACGCTCCCCGACCCGTGGCGCGACCCACCGGCGATCTTCGCCACGCTGCGCGCCGGCTCCGGCGTCTCCGAGGAGGGACTCGAGGCCGCCGAGGGCATCTGACCCGACCTGCCCCAACGTCCGGCGGTGTTCCTGTACGGCGTCGTCAACGCCAGCCCCGACTCCAAGCAGCGCGACTCGATCGCCACCACCCCGGAGGAGGCGGTCGCCCGGGCGAGGATGCTGCTCGAGCGTGGTGCCGACGGGATCGACATCGGCGGCCAGGGCTCCACGGATGACGCGACGGTCGTCGACTGGACCGTCGAATGGGCGCGCCTCGAGTCGATCGTGCCGGCGCTGGCCGCGCTCGGCATGTCGCTGAGCGTCGACAGCTGGCGCCCGCAGGTCGTGCGTCGCGCGTTGGCTTCCGGCGCGACGATGATCAACGCCGCCGACGGCATGCAGACCGCCGCGATGTGGGACGTTGCCGCCGAGTTCGACGTGCCGATCGTTGTGCCGTTCCTCTCCGGGCCCAACCCGCGTGAGCTGGCGGACGTGCGCGGCGACCCGATCGATGCGATGGTCGAGTTCTTCGGGGCCCGCCTCGCCGAGGCCGACCGCTACGGCCTGCGCGGTCGGTGCATCCTCGACCCCGGCACCGGCTTCGCCTCAGCTGGGGCCGAGTGGAACGAGCGCTACCGCTACCAGAAGCGCGTCTACTCCAGCCTCGGCGCGCTGCGCCGGTTCGACCGGCCGCTGTACGTCGCGTTGCCGTGGAAGGAGTCGCCGCAGCACGAGGAGCTGCTCGAGATCGTGGTCGCCCAAGGCCTCGACTACGGGCGCAGCCACCGCCCGTGGCAGGTGCGCGAGACGGAACGGCGACTGTGGGCGCAGCCGAGGTCGACGTGAGACGGGCGCCCGTATCTGGAGAGCGTGTCGCGACTCGACAGCACCAATGGCGGAGGCGGGCGTGGTCGAGCCGGAGGCACGGCGGACGGAGAGCGAGGTTTCGCGCCGCGCCGTCACGGTGTTCGACATCGACCTGCCGCCGGGTCTGGCCTTCATCCGATCGCTCGGGCGCGCCGGAGTCCCGATCGTGGCGTGCAGCGCGAAGCGCATGGCCGCCGGCCGCCTGTCCCGCTACGTGACCGCGAAGCGAGGCTGCCCCGACGTCCGGGACTGCGACCGCTTCGTCACCTGGCTGACCGAGCAGCTCGGCGCCGGCGCCATCGACCTCGTCGCACCGACGTCGGACTGGGTGATGTTCGCTGTCGCCGAAGCCGTCGAGCGGCTCGGCCGGCCCTCCGGCGAGGTCGGCCACCCCGAACCCGAAGGTGTCCGCACCTGCCTCGTCAAGGACCGCTTCGCCACCGCGTTGGCCCAGTGCGGGTTCCCCACACCGCCGGCGGGCGTTCCGACGTCGCTGCCCCAAGCGCTCGCGCTCGCCGACCAACTCGGCTACCCGGTCCTGCTGAAGCCGCGCTCGCACGTCGGCATCGGCACCGACCGCGGCGTCGTGGCTCGCACTCCCCACGAGCTGCGCGCCGCCTATCGGCCCTCCGTGTCCGGCCTCGAGCAACGCACCGTGCGGCGCCACGTGCCTGGCCTCGCCCTGCCGATGCTGCAGCGGTACTACGACCTCGGCACCGTCGACGTCATCAGTGTCAGCGGGTGTCTCGGCGGCGGTGAGGTGCTGGCACTGCACCACTCGCGCAAGATCACCCAGGCCCCGGCCCGCCTTGGCGTCGGAACCATGTTCGAGCCCGTCGGACCGCAGCCCTTCACAGACGCCGCCGTCGAGGTCGTGCGCCGCATCCTCGGGTCCGGGCTCTTCGAGCTCGAAGTGCTCGTCGAGCGCTCCACGGGCGAGTACCGCGCGATCGACCTGAACCCGCGCGGGTTCGGGCAGATGACCCTCGACATGGCCGCAGGCAACGACCTCCCCCGCCTGTGGTACGAGTCCGTGACCGGCGCCCGCCTCGAGGTTGCCGCGCCGGTGGCGAGAAGGCCGCGACTTTGGCTCGATGGTGTGGCCTCCTACGGCGCGTTGGTGGCACGCGTCGCTCACGGCCCGGCTCGCACCGAGACGCTCGGCCACGCCCTTGACATCGTCCGGTCGCCCAAAGTCGGTGCCGCGTTTGCGTGGTCCGACCCGCTCCCGGGTGTCGCCTTCGGCCTCGGACATCTGCGTCACCCCCGGTCGTTCCTCCGCCAGTTCTTCGTCGACGTCGAGTGCCCAGCGACACGAGCGACCGGCGACGGCGCGCAGCCCGCCCGCGAGCTCCCCCGCTCGGCGTGACCCCGGAGCGCGACCGGCTCAGCCGACGAGCGGGCCGCGCGGCGAGACGTCGGCAGGCGGCAGCGACGTCTCCCAGCCCGGCGGGCAGCGTTCCGGCGCCACCTCGGCCAGCGGTGCGAGCACGAACCGGCGCTCAGCGAGCAGCGGGTGGGGGATCGTCAGCGCCGGCGACGACACCGTGACGTCGTCGAAGAACAGCACGTCGAGGTCGAGCGTGCGCGGGCCCCACGGCACATTGCGCTGGCGCAGCGCCGCCGATTCGATGCGCTGGCAGCGGCGAAGGAAGGCGAACGGGTCGAGCGGCGTGTCGAGCACGGCAACCATGTTCAGGTACGCCGGCTGACCGTCGGGACCGCCGACCGGCGAGGTCTCGAAGAGCTGGCTGTGGGCGACGACGCCACCGAGCTCGCCGAGAGCGAAGCGGAGGTTACCCTCGCGGTGGCCGAGGTTGGAACCGAGGGCGACGATCGCCTGGTGCGAGGCCCGTGGGCGGAGGTCGAAGTCGGCCGCCGTGCGCGAGATCCTCACTCCCGTCGTGTCGACGTGCTCGCCGATCGGCGGGCGCAGCTTGGTCACGGTGAGGTCGACGCCCTCGACGCGATCGAAGCCGACGACGACCTCGGCGATGCGGTCGGCGAGACGCTCGAGGAGGACGTCCTTGGTCTCCCGCACGATGTCGGCAACGCACTCGGTGACGAGCCCGTAGTGGACGGTGTCGCCGAGCTCGTCGCTGCGCCCGGCGTCGCGCAGGTCGACGTGGAGGGTGAGATCGATGCGCAGCGGCTGGGCGATCTCCCGCTCGTGGGGAAGGGCCCCGACCACCGTGGTGACGGTGAGGCCGTTGATGTCGATCCGGTCGCCCATGCGAGCTCCTCCGCCCTCGGGGTCCGGCCACGCTAACGGCGCCCGCGCCACGATCGACCATGATCGGGTCATGTCGTACGAGCAGATCACCTTCGAGATCGACGACCCCGTCGCCATCATCACGCTCAACCGCCCCGAGCAACTCAACGCCTGGACCCAGACGATGGGCAACGAGGTCCGCGACGCGATCGGGCGGGCCGAGGCCGATCCGCACGTCGTCGGGATCGTGCTGACCGGTGCCGGCAAGGGGTTCTGCGCCGGTGCCGACATGAAGGGCCTTGCCGCGGCGTCAGGCGCCGACGGCGGCGGCGGGGCGCGGGCCCCCGAC
The DNA here is from genome assembly GCA_963841465.1 of uncultured Acidimicrobiia bacterium. GTDB lineage: Bacteria > Actinomycetota > Acidimicrobiia > Acidimicrobiales > Ilumatobacteraceae > JALZMG01. The sequence continues at coordinate 339,017 of CAWJCQ010000006.1, forward strand.
GTCGCCCAGCCGTCGGCAGAGACCCCGCTGCCGGGCGACCCCGACGCCGGCGCCGATCTGCGCGGCACGTACACCTACTTCATGTCGGTGCCCAAGCCGATCGTCGCCGCGGTCAACGGCGCCGTCGCGGGGATGGGCGTGCCGATCGTGCTCGGCTGCGATCTGCGGTTCATGAACGAGAGCGCGGTGATGACGACGGCGTTCAGCCAGCGCGGGCTGGTCGCCGAGTTCGGCCTGTCGTGGCTGCTGACCCGACTGGTCGGCCCGTCGCACGCCCTCGATCTTCTGTACACGTCGCGGAAGATCAAGGGCGACGAGGCGGCGCGCATCGGCCTGGTGACCCGAGCGATGCCGGCCGAGGACGTGCTCCCGGCGGCGATCGACTACGTCCGCGACCTGGCGATCGGCTCGTCGCCGGCGTCGATGGCGGTGATGAAGCGGCAGGTCTACCAGGACCTCAACCGGTCGCTCGGCGCAGCCCAGGAGGACGCCATCGCCCTGATGAAGGAGAGCTTCACCCGCCCCGACTTCGCCGAGGGCGTGAAGTCCTTCCTCGAACGCCGCCCGCCCGACTTCCCGCGGTACACGAGGTCGTAGCCCATCCGAGTGTTTCGTCCCCTCCGAGTGTTTCGTCCCGGGGAAATCGGGTCGTAGCACTCCGTTGGGTACAAACACTCGGATGGATCCGGCGGTGGCAGGCTCTCGGGCATGCACCGTTGGGACGAGTCGACCGACCTGCTGGCGATGTCGGTCATCGGGTACGCGATCGAGCGGCTCAAGGTCTCCAAGGACACGACGTGGGGTGCCCGGCCGGCTGACGAGCTGGCGGCGGTGCTCGACGGGGTGATCCGCCCGGACGGCTTCGGCGGGCTCGAGGCGCTGACGCTGTTCCGGGACGTCCTGATGCACGCCTGCCGGCCGATGGACTCGCCGCTCCACCTCGCCTACGTCGCCACGGCTCCGACGCCGGCGGCGAACATGTTCGATCTCGTCGTCAGCGCGTCGAGCATCTTCGGCGGGCTGTGGGAGGGCGGGGCTGGCGCGATCGCCGCCGAGAACCAGGCGCTCGCCTGGTTGGCCGGGCTGGCCGGGTTCCCCGAGGACGCCGGCGGCTGCTTCGTCAGTGGTGGCTCGGCGGCCAACCTGTCGGCGCTGGTGACGGCCCGCCACCAAGCCCGTGAGGCTGCCGCCACGCGACCGGCCCGTTGGCGCTTCGCCACCACCGCCGAGACCCACGCCTCCGTCCACGCCGCGGCGCGGGTCATGGACGTCGATGTCGTGGTCGTGCCGCCTGACGAGCGGGGCCGGATGACGGGCGCAGCGCTGCACCGGACGCTGACCGAAGAAGGGACCGAGGGCGTGTTCGCCGTCGTCGCCAACCTCGGCACCACCAACGCCGGCGCCATCGACGAGCTCGATGCGATCGCCGACGTCTGCGCCGAATTGGGGCTGTGGCTGCACATCGACGCCGCCTACGGCGGGGCGTCGCTGTGCGCTCCGTCGACGGCGGAGCTGCGGCGGGGCTTCGAGCGTGCCGACAGCTTCGGTATCGACCCGCACAAGTGGCTGTTCGCCCCGTACGACTGTGCCGCCCTCGTGTATCGCGACACGTCGCTCGCCGCCGCCGCTCATGCCCAGCACGGCACCTACCTCGACGTCGTCAGCCGCGAGGAGTGGAACCCGAGCGACTACGCCTTCCACCTCTCCCGCCGCGCCCGCGGCCTGCCGCTGTGGTTCAGCCTCGCCACCTACGGCACCGACGCCTACACCGAGGCCGTGGAGTCGACACTCGACGTCGCCCGCACCTTCGCCGTCGAGGTCGACAAGCGCGACGGCTTCTCGTTGCTCTTGCAACCACAGCTGTCGGTCGTGCTGTTCGCCGTTGACGGTTGGGACGAGGCCCGCTACGCCTCCTGGAGCAGGTCTCGCGCCAAAGCCGGGGTGGCGCTGATCGTGCCGACGTGGTGGCAGGGCGAGGTCTGCTACCGAGTGTGTCTGGTCAACCCGTTGACCACGATCGAGATGCTGTCGGCCCTCCTCGACGACATGGCGGCATACGAGGACTGAGGGATCCCGAGTTGTCACCGCACACGTCTCCGGGGACCCCAGCGGTGACACAGAGACGTCACACGGCGGCGTACTGCGACGACAGGCGGGGGCGGTCGGCGTCGGTGACCACGACCGAGCCCTCCTCGACGAGCTTGGCGAGATGGGCGAGCACCGAGCGGCCGGCCGGCTTGTGCAGCTTCTCGTCGACGTCGGCATAGAGCACGGCGACGATCGCCGGGATCTGGGTCAGCCCGCCGCGCACGGCCTCGAGGACCTGGCGCTCGCGCGCGACCCGATGGGCGACGAGGGCCTCGACGTAGGGCTGGGGATTCCGGATCGCCGGTCCGTGGGTCGGCCAGTAGGTGCGGTCGGCACGCCCGGCGACCTTGCGCAGCGAGTCCATGTACGCGGTCATGTCTCCGTCCGGCGGTGAGACCACCGTCGTGCTCCACCCCATCACGTGGTCGCCGGGGAACAGCACCCGCTCCTCGGCGAATGCCCAGCACATGTGGTTGGACGTGTGCCCGGGCGTGTGCACGCCGCTGATCGTCCACCCCGGCCCCGACGCGGCGACGGAGCCGTCGGCGACCCGCATGTCGGGCTCGAAGGCGAGGTCGATCGACTCCTCGATCTTCACGCCCTCGGCGATCTCCTCGGCGAGCTCCTCCTCGTCGGCGGGGTCGGGCGGCGGGTGCGGCCCGAAGCCGTACGTCGGCGCGCCGGTCTCGGCCCGCAGCCAGGCCGCCAGCGGCGAGTGGTCGGAATGGCAGTGGGTGACGAGGATCGCCGTGACGGTGTCGCCCGCCAGCGCGGCGTGCAACGCTTCCCGGTGACTGTCGAGGTTCGGGCCCGGATCGACGACGGCGACCTGGCCGGTGCCGACGATGTAGGTGCCGGTCCCGCGGTACGTGAACTTCGACGGGTTCTCGGCGATCACCCGCCGCAACATCGGCGCCACCTGGTCGACCCGGCCGTAGACGACGTCCTCCAGTGGTTGGAACGCAGGGCCTGTCACCGGGATCCCACCAGCGCGTGAACCCGCCCGACCAGCTTGCCGTGGCCGAGCACCGGCTCGACGATGGCGTCGGCGGCGAGGTCGACGCCGAGGGCGCGCAGGGCGGCGATCGTCACCGGCGCCCGGGCCCGCCCAGCTCCGTCGGCGATCTTCACTGCGACGGCGCGGCCGTCGGGAAGGGCGGCGACCTGCACGCCCTCGGCTCCGTCCTTCGCCACTAGCCCGGGCACCAGTTGCATCAGCAACGTCACGTCTCGCGTCGGTCCACCCACCATCGACGGGTGATCGGACATCGCACGGTGGACCTGGTGGCCGTCGACGGCGAGCTGGCGGACGGCGCGGGCCAGCCCGACGAGGGGGAGCATCGGCGCCGGCGCGCCGCAGCCGTCGACGCCGACCGCGCTCAGCGCGCCGGCCCGCCTGGCGAGGTCGGCGAGGATCATCTGCTGCACGGGGTGGTGGGGCTCGCGGTAGCCGACCGTCGGCCAGCCGTTGCGGACCGCGGTCGCCAGCATCCCGGCGTGCTTGCCGCTGCAGTTCTGGGTGATCGACGCCGGTCCCTCGCCGGCGCAGACGATTAGGCGGGCGGCATCCCCCTCCAGCGGCAGGCCCGGCGTGTTGTCGAGGTCGTCGTCGGCGAGCCCGGCGCCGGCGAGGATCGCCCGCACCGCGGCGACGTGCTCGGGCCGTCCGTCGTGGCTGGCGCAGACGACGGCGAGCAGGCGATCGTCGAGCGCCAGCCCGGCATCAACCATCGCCGCCGCCTGCAGCGGCTTGAGCGCCGAGCGCGGGTAGATCGCCACATCCGGGTCGCCGGCTGCCCACGCCACGGATCCGTCTGCGGCGAGGGCGACGACCGCGCCGTGGTGGACGCTCTCGTCACACCCGCTGCGGCGGGAGACCGCCACCGGCACGAACGCCGTCACTTGCGGGCCCGCCGGATCTTCGCCAGCCGCTTGAACACCCGGGGGTGGCGAACCTCGACGAGGTCGTTGCGCACGACCTCGTGCCGCGCTCCCCAGTCCGAGATCAGCGCCTGCGCCATCGCCGCCCCCGGCAGGGCGAGCACGGCGCCGGCCGCGCCGAGCACCGCCGCACCACCGAGGGCGGCCCCGAACGCCAGCGCCGGGTGCAGCTCCATCGTCCGGGCGGTGATGCGCGGCGAGAACAGGTAGTTCTCGATCTGCTGGTACAGCACGATGAACCCGAGCACGATCACCGCCTTGATCGGCGAGTCGAGGAACGTCAGCAGCACGGGCAGGATCCCCGCGAGGTACGTGCCGATCACGGGCAGGAACTGGCTGACGATCCCGACCCACAGCGCCAGCGCAACGGGTGCGGCAGTCCCGAGCGACTGGAACAGGATCCAGTGGAAGAACGCCGACAGCAGGGCGAGCAGCGCCCGCGAGTAGAGGTAGCCGCCGGTCTTGTCGCCGGCGATCTCCCACGCCCGCAGCACCCGCGCCTGGTGCGCCGGCGACATCCGGCTGCAGATCGCCCGGCGCAGCTTCGGCCCGTCGGCCACGAGATAGAAGGTGAACAGCAGCACCGAGAACAGCTGGAGCAGGACTCCGAGGGCAGTCACCGACAGCTGGACGACCTTGTCCTGCTGGTCCTTGATGAACTGCTGGACCGACCCGTTCGGATCGTTGAAGTCCGCGATGATCGCGCTGGCGTCGAGGTTGGTGCCGAACGTGTCGTTGATCGTCTTCACCGTGTCGCTGATGTACGTCTCGGAGTTCTGCAGAAGATCGGCGATCTGCGACGCCACGAGCGTGCCGATGGCGACGACGAACAGCAGGAACAGACCGAGCACGCCGAACAGGATCAGCGCCGTCGCGGTGCCCCGCCGCCAGCCGCGCCGGGCGAGCCTGTTGACGCCGGGCTCGACGGCGAGGGCCAGGAACACCGAGATCGCCACCAGCACGAACAGCCCGTGCAGCCGACCCCAGAAGAACCGCAGCGCGAGCGCCGCAAGGAACCCGGTCCAGAACACGGCCGTCGCCGGCACGACCCAGCGCGGGAGGCGTCGGCTCTCCGGCTCGACGACGACCTCTTCCTCGATCACCTCCTCGGTGACCTCGGTGTCCTCCGCGTCGTCGTCGAGCGGCGGCTCGCGTTCCGGCGACACAGAGGGAGGCTACCCAGCGCCTCTCCTGTCACGGGGCGAGCTCTGGTTCGACCGGAGCCACGCCGGCCCGCCGCAGCGCCTCCGCCAGCTCGCCGCGATCCGTCGCGGCGACGGCGTCGAGCTCCAACCAGCCGGCGATCAGCCGCAGCTCCTCCAGCAACGGCCCGGCGACCGCCACCTCGTCGACCCCATGTTCGACGTAGGCGCCCTGGACGCGCAGGACGCCGCCGGCGCGGTCGGCCTTGAGGTCGACGCGCCCGACGAGGCGGTCGCCGAGCAGGTACGGCAGCACGTAGTAGCCGTACACCCGCTTCGGCGCCGGTGTGTAGATCTCGATGCGGTAGCGGAAGTCGAACAGCCGCTCGGTGCGATCGCGGTACCAGACGAGGGAATCGAACGGGCTGAGCAGCGCCCGAGCGTGCACGGCCCGCGGCACAGGGGCGTCGCGGTGGAGGTAGGCCGGCTTGGCCCAGCCCTCGACCGCGGCCGGTCGCAGCACACCCTCATCCACCAGCTCCGCCACGAGCGGCTTGCACGGCGCGTTGGCCTGGCGGTGGTAGTCGGTGAGGTCGGAGAACGTGGCGACCCCCATGCTGCGGGCGGCGAGCGCGAGCAGCTCCTTGCGCGCCTCGGCCTCCGATGGCGTCGGCGCGTCGAGCACGCTCAACGGCAGCACCCGCTCGGGCAGGTCGTACTCGCGGGCGAAGTCCCGCCGCCGGCGGATGGCGACGAGCTGGCCCTGGCGGAAGAGGTGTTCGAGGGCGAGCTTGCCGTCGTCCCAGTCCCACCAGCTCCCCTTCTTGCCGACCCGCTGCTCGAGGTCGGCAGCGGTGATCGGCCCGTTGTCGCGGATCCTCGCCAGGACCTCGTCGACGAGCCCAGGCTTGTCGGCCTTGATCCGCACGATCGACCGGTACAGCCCGCGACCCATGCTCCAGCGGAACAGCCGGTGCTGAACACTCGGCACGATCGACGCCACGTGGGCCCAGCACTCCCACAGCTCGCCGTCGTCGATGGCGTCGGCGAGCATCGTGCGCGGGTGCGGACCGAGGCGGGCGAACAGAGGCAGCTCCTGGCTGCGCACGAGCACGTTGACCGAGTCGACCTGGATCACGTTGATCCGGTCGAACACCCGGCGCAGGTGGCGGCGGTCGACGCGACCGGTCGGCCGCGGGACCGTGAACCCCTGGGCGGCGAGGGCGATCCGCCGCGCCTCGGCGGCGGAGAGGTCGACGGGCCGCATGTGTCAGGCGAGCCCGGCGCGGCGCTCGGCGAAGCGCTCGACCGCCTCCAGGAAGCGCCCGGTGTCGTCGTCGGAAACGTCCATCGACAGCGCCATGTAGCCGCGCGGCGCGAGGTGGAAACCGTCGTCGAGGAGGTCGTGGAAGAACAGCTCGCGCCACGCCGGCTCGGCGTCGTCGAGCTGATCCGGCGATGGCTGCGGATGGACGCACAGCATCGACCCGAGCCCGGTGACGCAGAACGGCAGCGGCGAGGCGTCGAAGCGGGCCTGCAACCCGGTGCGCAGGCGGTCGCCGCGCTCGTTGACGGCGGCGAGAGCGTCGGCGCCGACGAGCTCGGTGGCGACGTGGGCGCCGACGGCCATCGTGAAGGCGTTGTTGTTGAACGTGCCGGCGTGGCTGAGCCCGCCCCCGCGCGCCGGGTCGTAGTGGCCCATCAAGTCGGCCCGTCCGCCGAAGGCGCCGAACGAGAGCCCGCCGCCGAGGTACTTGCCCAGCGTCGTCATGTCCGGGGTGATGCCGAGCAGTTGCTGAGCCCCACCGACGGCGAGGCGCGACGTCATCACCTCGTCGAAGATGAGGATCGTGCCGTGTCGCTGCGTGAGCGTGCGGAGCGCGGCGAGGAAGGCGGGGTCGCCGGGGATGCAGCCGCCGGAGCCCTGCATCGGCTCGACGAGGACGCAGGCGATCTCGTCGCCGCTCCTCGCGAACGCGGCGTCGGCGGCGTCGACGTCGTTGTACGGGAGGATCAGGTAGTCGAACGGGAGCCGGGTCGGTGCGCCGGCGGCGGCGAAGTACAGGGGACCGCCGTGGTAGCCGTGATCGAAGACGACGACCTTGTCCCGACCCGTGGCGTGGCGGGCTGTGACCAGCGCCATCACGTTGGCCTCGGTGCCCGAGTTGGTGAAGCGGACCTGCTCGATCGACGGGAAGCGGTCGACGATCGCTTCGGCGAACACCGTCTCCGGCTCGCTCGTCGCCCCGTAAGACCAGCCCCGATCGAGCACGCCGCGGATGACGTCGGCCACCGCCTCCCGCCGCCCGAGCAGCCCGGCGGAGTAGTCGCCGAGCAGGTCGAGGTAGTCGAACCCGTCGGCGTCGTGGAGGATCGCCCCATCGGCGCCGACGACGCGGAAGGCGAACGGATCGATGTGCAGCACGGTGCGGGTGTTGCCGCCGGGCAGCACCTTCGTCGCCCGCTCGGCGAGGGCCCGGCTGCGCGGTCGCTTGTCGGCGTAGCGCTGCTGGGCCGCGGCGACGGCCTCGGCCAGTTCCGTCACGGCCATGGGCTTGGGGCGAGCGCCGCTCCGCAGGGGCGGCGGCGAGCACGAAGGCGACGCGAGCAGCTTGGCTGCGAGCGGAGCCCGAGCATGATCAGACGGGAGGCCACAAGTTCACCGTCGAGTGGATGCCGCCATCGGCGGAGATGATCTCGCCGGTGATCGCTCGCGAGGCGTCGGAGGCCAGGAAGACCACCGTGTCGGCGACCTCCTCCGGTGTCGACGTGCGGCGAGTCGGGATGTGCTGGAGGACCTCCCGGGCGATCGCCGGGTCGGCGAGCACCGGCCACATGCCGGTCTCGACGATGCCCGGCGCGACGGCGTTGGCGCGGATCCCACGCGGCCCGTACTCCATCGCCAGGGCGCGGGTCATCCCGTCGAGCGCCGCCTTGGTGGCGGAATAGAGGGCCCGTCGGGGCGCGCCGCGCCTCCCGGAGATCGAGCTGATCGAGATGATCGAGCCGGTGCCGGACGCGATCATCGCCGGGAGCACCGCCGCCGTCGCCAGCAGCGCCGAGCGCACGTTGACGTTCCAGAGCCAGTCCATCTCGTCGACGGTGAGCGTCTCGCTGTCCTTGCGCAGCCCGGCGCCGGCGTTGTTGACGAGCACGTCGACACGACCGCCGAACGCCTCGCTGGCGGCGGCGACTGCGGTGCCAGGGCCGTCGGGCGTGCCGAGGTCGGCGGGCACCACGACCGGGTCGTTGCGCAGCCGCGCCGCGGTGGCCTCGAGCTCGTCGACGCTGCGGGCGACGAGCGCGACCCTCGCCCCGGTCGCGTCGAGGGCGACGCTGATGGCCGCACCGATGCCGCGCCCGGCACCGGTGACGATCGCCGTGCGCCCGTCGAGCACGCCCATTCAGTCGGCTTCGGTGATCGTGACCGAGTTGATGACGACGTCGTCGACTGGGCGGTCGCCGCCGCCGGTCTTGACCCGCTGCATCGTGTCGAGCACGTCGAGGCCCTTCACGATCTGCCCGAACAGGCTGTACTGGGGCGGCAGGCTGACCCCGGACGGACCCGAGACCATGAAGAACTGGCTGCCGTTGGTGTTGGGGCCAGCGTTGGCCATCGCCACCGAGCCGATCTGGTACTCGCCGTGGCGGGGCAGCTCGTCCTCGAAGCGGTAGCCAGGACCGCCGCGGCCGGTGCCGGTGGGGTCACCGCCCTGGCACATGAAGCCGTTGATGATGCGGTGGAAGACGACGCCGTCGTAATAGTGGTGGAGGGCGAGGTAGACGAAGTTGTTCACCGTCTTGGGCGCCTTGAGGGCGTCGAGGGCGATGACGATCTGCCCGAGCGACGTGTCGAGCGTCGCCGTGTACCGCTTGCTCGGGTCGATGCCGATCTCCGGCGGCGACTTGAAGTCCTGCTTCTTGGGGGCGGTCCCATCCAGCGGGGGAAACTCGGAGGCCATGGCGCCGGAGGTTAACGCCCGGGACCGTCCCCCCATCTGGGCGGGATTCGTCCCAGATGGGGTTCTGGGCGGGATCCGTCCCGGCATCCGGGACGATTCCCGCCCAGTTCCAGGTGCATTTCCCTTTCCGGCCGGACGAAACCCACAAGCTGGATGTGGATCTTCCATCGATCGAATCTCTCGCCCAGGACCACCACGGCCTCGTCACCCGCGCTGGCGTGAAGGGCCGTGGCGTCTCCCGCTCGGCGTGGTACCGCGCGCTTGCGGCCGGCGTCATCGAGCCGGTGCACCCGGGCGTGGCGCGCCTCGTCGGCACGAGCGACACCCCCGAGCAACGCATCGCCGCCGCCGTGCTCGGAGCGGCGCAGGGGGCGATGGCGTCGCATCGATCAGCGGCCCGGTTGTGGGGCGTCCCGCGGCCCCCCGAAGATCCGATCGACGTGATGCTCCCCGATCGTCGGCGGGAGTCGACGCTGGCCGGCGTCGTGGTCCACCGACCGCGGGACTGCAAGGACCTCTCGCCCGTGCTGCGCTCGGGGATCCGCACCTCCAACGTGCTGCGGATGCTCTGCGACCTGGGTGCCGTCGATCCGGCCACGGTGGCGGCCGCCGTCGGCCACGTCGTCACCACCGGGCTGGCCTCGCCGGTGGCCCTGCGCAACGCCGTCGAGGTGCACGCCCGCCGCGGGCGCCACGGCGTGCCGGCGTTCCGTGAGGCCCTCGACGAGTGGGTGATCGACGGCAAGCCGGTGGACAGCGTGCTCGAGCCGGCGATGCGCCGCCTGGGCGAGGAGCACCGGCTGCCGGCGATGGAGTTCCACGCCGTGATCTGCGGCTACGAGGTCGACTTCTGGATCGTCGGCAGCCCGGTCGTGCTTGAGTGCGACGGCTGGGACACCCACGGCCGTAATCGCGCCCAGTTCGAGCGCGACCGGGTCCGTGACGCCCGCCTCGCCACCGAGGGCTACATCACCGTCCGGTTCACCCATCGCCAGCTGACCCAGCGAGCGGCGCAGACGGCCGAGCGCATCCGGGCGGTGCTTCAACGGTGGGCTCCCCAACTCCTGGCGCCGACGCGCTGACTGGCGCCCCGGCGCCCGAGTCTGGGCGGGATCCGTCTCGGCTTCCGGGACGATCCCCGCCCAGAAGCCCGATCGGGACGACTCCCGCCCAGATGTGGGGACGGTCTCGGGTCGCGTCAGTGCAGCTGGTTGTACTGGGCGATGAGGGCGTCGGCCTGCTGGGCGGCGGCGGTGAGGCTCGCCTGGACGTCGGCGCCGCCCATGATCGCGGCGACCGCGCCGGCGGTCACCGCCCGCACCTGGGGCATCGGCCCCAGAACGGGGCCAACGGACGTGAGGTCGTCCTTGCCGGCGGTCAGCTCGTCATAGGGCACCTTGAATCGGGGGTCGGTGATGTACTTGCTCATCAACGGGTCGAGCGACACGGCGTCCTGGCGGACCGGCACGTAGCCGGTCGCCGTCGCCCACGTCGATTGGGTCTGCGCCGACGTCAGGTACTTGATGAAGTCCCACGCGGCGGCCGCCTTGGCGTCGCCCTTGTCGGCGACGACGTACAGCGACGCCCCGCCGACGATCGCCGACGCCACCGCACCGGGACCGGGCATCGGCCCGATCCCGATCTGATCGCTCGTGATGCCCGGGATCAGGCCGCCGCCCAGAATCTTGATGACCGGACCGATCCCCGCAGAGCTGTAGATCGTCATCGCCGCCGGCTTGGCCGGGTCGGCCATCTTCAACAGCGTGTCTCTCCCGGTGGGGTTGTCGCCGACGTCGACGGCAAGGCCGTCCGTGACCAGGGACTGCACCTTTGTCAGCAGCCCCACGCCGACGGGGCCGTCGAAGAGCACCTCGGTCGCCGGCGCCTGGCGTCCGTTGCCGTTGTTGGCGTAGGGCTGGTCGAGGCGGGCCAACCACTGCTCGAGGAACCAGCCCCCTCCGGAGTCGGCGCCGGAGTCGAGAGCGATCCCGTAGCCGGCGGCCCCGCTCGACACCAGCTGCTGCGACGTCGCCTGCACCTCCTCCAAGCTCACCGGCGGGACGTTCGGGTCGAGGCCGGCCTTCTCGAACAACGCCTTGTTGTAGTAGAGGACGGGGACGCTGACGTTGAACGGCATCGACCACTGCACACCCCGAGTCCGGTACGCCAGCATGACGCGCGGCAGGAACGGCGACGTGTCGAAGTGGTCGGCCTCGATGCACGCGCCGACGGGGATGACGCCGCTCGAGTCGGCCATCTGCTGGACCACGTACTCCGGCAGCGACACCATCTCCGGCCGGCCGTCCTGGCTGCTCTGTTCGTACTTCGCGATCGTCTCCTTGAGGCCGCCCTGGTTCTGCAACGTCACGTGAACCTTCGCCTGACTGGCGTTGTACGCATCCGTGAGCGCGATCAGAGCCTGCTCGTTGTCGACAGTGAAGCCGTGCCACAGCGTGATCTCGACTGGCGCCGTGGCGCCGTCCAGCGCACTGACCGGGCACGGTGGCAGCGACGCCAGTGGCGTCGTCGTCGTGGTCGCCGCGGGTGCCGTGGTCGTCGGCGCCAACGTCGAGCCGGGCACCGCGGTCACCGTCGGCGGGGTGGTCATCGTGGTAGCCGGGGCGTTGCCGGCGTCGAGGATCGACCTGCCCGACCCGCACGCCGCCGCCACCAGGCACACGGCGACCGCGGCGGCGCGACCTCTCATCCTTTGACGCCGCCGGCGAGCAGGCCGCGCACGAGGTGGCGCTGGAAGACGAGCAGCACCAGGACGATCGGCAGGAAGGCGATGATCACGCCGGCCATCACGAGGTTCGGCTGATCGGGCCGGGACTGGCTCAGCGAGCGCAGGCCGCTCTGCAGCGTGTACATGTCGGCGTTGGTGGTGATCAGGTTGGGCCACAGGTACTGGTTCCACGTCGACAGGAACGCCAGCGCGGCCATCGCCGCGATCGTCGGGCGCACGAGCGGCACGGCGACCTGGCGCAGGAACCCGAAGTGCCCGACGCCGTCGATCGCGGCGGCGTCACGCAGGTCGCGCGGCAGCGTCAGGAACACCTGGCGGATCAGGAACGTGCCGAAGGCGGTGGCCAGGAACGGCACCGTCAGGCCCTGGAAGGAGTTGAGCCAGCCGAGCGAGTCGACGGTGCGGCGGTTGACCACGAGCGTCGCCTCCACCGGGACGAGCAGGGTGGCGAGGAAGGCGACGAAGGCGATGTTGCGGCCGGGGAAGTCGAGGATCGCGAATGCGTACGCCGACAGCACCGACGTCACGACCTGGGCGACCGTGACGATGACGGCGACAACGATCGAGTTGACCATGAACCGCGCGAGGTGCCCGTCGGTCCATGCCTGACGCAGGACGTCGAGCGTGAACCCGTCGGGCAGGAGGGGGCGCACGAGCACCTTGTTTCCGGGCTTCAACGAGGCGATCACCGTCGTGTAGATCGGGAACAGGACGACGACCGACACCACCACGAGCACGGCGTAGCGCCCCACCGCCCGCCACCCGGTGGGCGTGTCGAAGGTGGCGACGTCAGGCATAGTGGACCCTCCGTCCGATCGCCGCGAGCTGGATCGCCGACAGCACCAGCAGCACGAGGAAAAGCAGCACCGCCACCGCCGACTGCAGGCCGATGTCGTTGTTGATGATCGACTGCGTGCCGTACGTCAGGTAGGTGATCGTCGTCGTCGAGCTTTGCGGCCGGGGCCCACCCTGGGTCAGCAGGTCGATCTCGCCGTAGGCCTGGAACGCTCGGGTCGTCAGCACGATCAGCACGAACAGCAGCGTCGGCCCGAGCATCGGCAGCGTGATGCTCCAGAACCGGCGCATGCCGCCGGCGCCGTCGACGACCGCCGCCTCGTGGAGGTCGCGGGGGATGCCCTGCAGCCCCGCCGTCACCAGCAGGAAGGTGAAGCCGAGGCTGGCCCAGATGCTCGACACGGCGACGGACGTGAGCGCGGTGCCCGGATCGCGCAGCAGGCCCGGCGTCTTGACCACCGGGAACAGGTCGGCGATCCAGCCGACGTTGGCCAGCACGCCGACGTCGGGCTGCAGCAGGAACAGCCACATCAGGCTGGCCACGGCGACGGAGGTGGCGATCGTCGAGGTGAAGATGAAGCGGAAGATCGCTAGCCCGCGGAGGTACTTGTCGGCGAGCACGGCGAGACCGATCCCGAGCACCAGCCCGGTCGGCACGGTCAGCAGGGCGAACTTGGCGGTGACGCCGAGCGCGTTGAGGAACTCGTCGCTGCGGGCGACGTCGACGTACTGGTGCCAACCGTTGGAGCGGCAGGTGGTGCCCGAGGCGTTGCAGCGCATGTGCCCGAGCGAGACCGCCTTGACGAGCGGGTAGACGACGAACACACCGAGGATCACCGCCGACGGCGCCACCATCAGCAGCCCCGCCGGCAGGTCGCGCCACCGGTTCGTGCGACGCCTCACGTCCCCCGACAGTACGTGACGCTCGCAGTAGTCTCGGCCGTCGTGGACCCCGACGACCCCGACCTCGAGGCCATCGCCGCCGACCTCGCCGGGGTCGAGGCGACGCTCGCCGAGCTCGAGCAGGGCGCCACTCGAGCCGACACGCGCCGAGGAGCCGGCGGAGCCTGATCCGGCGTGAACCGGGGCCGCGCCGCCGCGATGGCCGCCGGAGGCCTCGGCGTCGGTGCGCTCGTCGCGACCGTCGGGCGCAAGGTCTCCAAGGCGATGACGTCGCGGTCGCGGCGGATGTGGTCGATGACCGCCCGCAGCGGCACCCGCTTCGCCGCCAGCCGGATGCGCCGGGTGATCACGCCGGCGGAGCGGCGGGCGGAGCTCGACGCCCAGTTCGCCATCCGCACCGCCGAGGACGTGGCCAAGGAGCTCGGCGAGATGAAGGGCGTGCTGATGAAGGTCGGCCAGCTGGTCAGCTTCATCGCCGAGGGCCTGCCCGACGAGGCCCAGCGGGCGCTCGCCGTGCTCCAGGCCGACGCCGCGCCGATGGCCCCGACGCTCGCCGCGTCCGTCGTCGAAGCCGAGCTCGGCGGCACGCCAGAGCAGGTGTTCCGCCGCTGGGACGACCTCCCCGTCGCCGCTGCGAGCATCGGCCAGGTCCATCGCGCCGAGACCAAGGACCGTCGTGAGGTCGCGGTGAAGGTGCAGTTCCCGGGCGTCAGCGAGGCGATCGAGGAGGACCTCGACGGCGCCGAGGTGATGTACACCGTGTTCTCCGCGCTCGCCCTCAACGGCCTCGACGCCCGCGGCCTCGTCGACGAGCTGCGGGCGCGGATGCGTGAGGAGCTCGACTACCGCCTCGAGGCGCGCAACGTCACCGAGTTCGGCCACCACTTCGCCGGGCACCCGTGGGTGCGCATCCCGGAGGTGCTGCCCGAGTTGTCACAGTCGCGGGTGCTGACCACCGAGTGGATCGACGGCATGTCCTGGGAGCAGTTCTCCACCACCGCTTCGCAGGAGCACAAGCAGCGCGTCGGCGAGGTGATCTGGCGCTTCGGCCAGCACTCGATCCACCGTCTCGGAGCGTTCAACGGCGACCCTCACCCCGGCAACTACCGCTTCCACCACGACGGCAGCGTCACGTTCCTCGACTTCGGGCTGGTCAAGCGGTGGTCGCCCGGCGAGTGGGAGCGCCTCGAACCGAGCCTCGACGCGATCGTCGTCCACCGCGACCCGGACATGCTCGTGAACGCGATGGAGCGAGCCGGTTTCCTCGCCGAGGGCCATGGCCTCGATCCGCAGCGGGTGTACGACTACGTGTCGGCGCCCTATCGGCCGTACCTCGCCGACGAGTTCACGTTCAGCCGTGACTGGATGCGCGACACGCTCGGGCGGATCTTCGACATCAACGGCCCCCACGCCGAGGTCATCTCCAAGCTCAACATGCCGCCGTCGTTCGTGATCCTCGACCGGGTGGTGTGGGGGGTGAGCGCGATCCTCGGCAAGCTCCACGTCACCAACCCATGGCGGGCGATGCTGCTCGAGTACCGCACCGGCGCCCCGCCGGCCACCGAGCAGGGTGCGGCGGAAGCCGCCTGGCGGGTGAGCGCCGGCGAGCGATGATGTGAACCGCTACGCCCTCAACGGGATCGAGCTCGACGTCGTCGAGGCCGGCGACCCGAGCGGACGGGCCGTCGTGCTCGCCCACGGGTTCCCCGAAAGCTCGTACTCGTGGCGCCACCAGATCGAGCCGCTCGCCGCCGCCGGGTACCACGTCCTCGCCCCCGATCAGCGCGGCTACGGCCGCTCCAGCGCGCCGCCCGACGTCGCCGCCTACGGCGTCGAGTACCTCGCCGGCGACCTGCTCGGCCTGCTCGACGCCACGGGTCACGACGACGCCGTGTTCGTCGGTCACGACTGGGGCGCGCTGCTGGTGTGGGACTTCGCCCGCGTCCATCCGCAACGGGTGCGGGCGATCGTCAACGTCAGCGTGCCCTACACCGAGTGGCCGGCGCCCCCAACGGAGGTGTTCAAGGCGATGGCGGGGGACCGGTTCTTCTACATCCTCTACTTCCAAGCGGTCGGCCCGGCCGAGGCCGAGCTCGGGGCCGACGTCGAGCGGACGATGCGCACGGTGCTCTGGGCGGCGTCCGGCGACGGCTTCGTCGCCGACCCTCCCCCGCCGCCGCCGGCGGAGGGCACCGGGTGGCTCGATGCGATGGCGTCGCTCGACATCCCGGAGGGGTTGCCGCCCTGGCTGACGGAGGCCGACCTCGCCGCCTACGTCGACAGCTTCACCGCCAGCGGGTTCTTCGGGCCGGTCAGCTGGTACCGCAACCTCGACCACAACCACGCCCTGGTGAAGGACCGTCCGGCGCCGGCGATGCCGGTGTGGTTCATCGGCGGTACGCGCGACCCGGTGATCGCCCACCGCCCGGGCTACGTCGAGTCGATGGCCACCCGCCTGCCCGATCTGCGCGCCACGACGTTGATCGAGGGCGCCGGCCACTGGACCCAGCAGGAAGCACCCGAAGCGTTCAATCGAGCGCTGCTGGGGGCGTTGGCGGAGCTGGACGAGCCAAGCGCCGCGACGTCTCGTTGAGCGGGCGCACGATCGGCGCCCGCCACCCGAGCCCGGCCACCTTCGCCTCAGGCGGCCACACCCCGCCGCGGCTGTAGGCCCACCACTCGAACGGGTTGAGGTAGTACGCGCACGTCTCGACGACGCGCGTGAACGGCTCGGTCCGCCGCCGCAGCGCCCACACGACGGCGCCGGCAACGCCGCCGAGCAGCAGCCAGCCGCCGTACAGGAGCGGGAACAGCGGGCCGAACCACCGCGACTGCCAGACGTGGACGTCCTCGTGGTTGGTGACGACTCGACGCCGGCCCGGTGACGACTCGGCGTGCTCGCCAGCGTTGTGCACGGCGTTGCCGACCGTGATCACGAACCTCCGCCGCACCCGGAACCCGCGCGCGTAGACGTGGCGGTTGGCCCGCCGGCTGAGCCCGTCCAGGTAGCCGCCGCGGTCGCGCTGGACGCCGGCCACGGCGTGGGTGGCGAGCGCGGCCGCGGTCGTCGCCGCCGCCCACGTCGAGTCGAGGGCGAAGGCGATCACGCCCGTGGGTCGCCGCCAGTCGTACATGCCGCGCCAACCCGACAGCCCGCCGTTCGCCGCGCCGATCACCGCGCCCGGCACGCCGAGCCCGAACGCGGCGAGGGCGGCGCCCCCGAGGACGCCGCCCACCGCGGCCGTCGCCACCGCCTCGGCGGCGGCGGCCCGGTCGATCACCGGCTGCGGAGCTTGGCCAGCAGGCGCAGGATCTCCAAGTACAGCCAGACGATCGTGACGAGCAGGCCCACCGCGGCGACCCATTCGTAGTCCTTGGACAGCCCCGCCTTGGCGCCCCGCTCGATGAAGTCGAAGTCGAGCATCAGGTTGAACGCGGCCAGCCCGCAAACGAGAACGCTGAACAGGATTCCCAGCGGGGTGGCCTGGCTGATGAACGAGATGCTCCCCCCGAACAAGGTGAAGACGAACGACACCAGATACAGCGCCATCACGCCGAGGGTGGCGAAGATGACGGTGCGGCGCATGCGGTCGGTGACCTTGACGATGCGGGTGCCGTAGAGCGCGAGCATCACGGCGAACACGGCGATCGTGGCGCCGGCTGCCTGGAGCACGATGCCGTTCCACTGCGACTCGAAGACCTTCGAGATCGCCCCGACGAAGAAGCCCTCGGCGATCGCGTACACCGGGCCGAGGTACTTGGCCAGGTGGGGCTTGAAGTAGAGGGCGATCACGGCGATGAAGCCGACGATCACGCCGATCATGGCGACGACCGGGAAGGTGACCTCGAGGCTGCCGTCGGGCCGCGTCGTGGCCGCCGTGGTGCTGATCCAGCCGACGGTGGCGCTGGCGAGCAGCAACGCGAACAGCACAGCCGTGGCCGTGATCGAGCCCTTGATCGTCATCACGCCCGAGCGCCACGGGCTGATCGGACCGTCGGTGATCGGCGGCGCGGTGGGCTCGCCCCCCGGCGCCGGCCACACCGAGCCGCCGGGGCTCGGCGCCTTCGGGGCGGCCCAGCCGGTCTGCGCCTCCTCGAAGGTCTTGTCGTTCAGGATCGGGTTGGGCACCAGTGGTCTCCCTTCACGTCGGGGCGCGACGCGCTCCGCATGGATGCGAATCTACCTCCGGCGCCCGATTCCTGTGGATAGGTCGCGGGCGCTTCTCACCCTCTTGTAACCCCGCGCCCGGCCGGAGCCTCTGAGCAGGTTGGACCTCTTGACCGCATCGGTATCGTGAGGACGTTCCCCGCTGGTGCGGGTGCCTCGCCCCACGAAACGCCGCCCCACGGGGGACGGTACAGAAGGAGCCGCCGTGGCCAAAGATCGCGTTGATCGCGATGACGAAGACCTCGTTCGTCTCTATCTCACCGACATCGGCCAGTACACGCTCCTCACCAAGGACGACGAGGTCCGTCTCGCCAAGGCGATCGAGGCGGGCAAGGAAGCGATCGAGACGCTCGACGCCGGGGGCAAGGACGTCACACCCACACGCAAGCGCGAGCTGCGCCGCACCGCCCGTCAAGGCGAGGAGGCGGAGCGCCAGTTCGTGCAGTCCAACCTCCGCTTGGTGGTGTCGATCGCCAAGAAGTACCAGGCCTCCGGGCTGCCCCTGCTCGACCTGATCCAGGAGGGCAACCTCGGCCTGATGCACGCCGTCGAGAAGTTCGACTGGCGCAAGGGCTTTAAGTTCTCCACCTACGCCACGTGGTGGATCCGCCAGGCGATCACGCGCGGCATCGCCAATACCGGCCGCACGATCCGCCTCCCGGTCCACGCCGGCGACACGCTGGCCCGGCTGCAGAAGGCCCGCTCCCGCCTCGAGCTGAAGTACGGGCGCCCGGCGACGCTGGCCGAGCTGGCGCGCGAGGTCGAGATGCCCGAGGACAAGGTCACCGAGGCGCTGCGCTTCGCCGCCGAGCCGCTGTCGTTGTCGGAGCCGCTGCGCGAGGACGGCGACGCCGAGCTCGGCGACGTCGTCGAGGACCGCTCCGCCGAGAGCCCGTTCGAGGTCGCCGCCACGGCGCTGCTGCCCGACGAGATCGCCCGCCTGCTCGCACCGCTGGACGAGCGGGAGCGGGAGATCCTCAAGCTCCGCTTCGGGCTCGACCGCGGCGAGCCGCGCACGCTCGAGGAGGTCGGCGAGCACTTCAACCTGACCCGCGAGCGGATCCGCCAGATCGAAGCCCGAGCGATGAGCAAGCTGCGCCACCCGTCGAGCGACACCGGCGCCCGCGACCTCCTCGCCGTCTGACCCTCCGAGTGTTTCGCCGCATCCGAGTGTTTGGGCCCGGGAATCCCGGAGCGAAACACTCGGATGAGGCTCAGAAGGTGACGGTGACCGTGAGCTCGTCGGTTCCGCGCACCAGGCTGATCGCCAGCTGACCGCCGGTGTCGACGGTCGCCAGGACCGCGAAGAGGTCGTCGGCCGCCTTCAGGTCGCGGTCGCCGGCCTTGACCAGCAGGTCGCCCTCCTTGATGCCCGCGGCCGCGGCCGGCGAATCGTCAACGACACCGCGGACGAGCAGCCCATCGCGCGGCTCCAGCCCGACGGAGCGGCGCAACCGGGCAGCGAGGTGGGGCGGGGCCAACGCGACGCCGAGGCGGACCCGCTCGAACGTGCGGCCCTCGGCCATCGCCGCGACGGCGTCACGCAGCTGTTGATCGGCGGCGCGGGCGAGGTAGAAGCCGTGCTCGAGGCGGTGGGTGTTGATTCCGACCACCCGTCCCTGACGATCGAGCACCGGCGCACCGGACGACCCCGGGCCACACGGCGTGGCGTGCTCGAGGGCGCCCCCGATCGGCCGGCCCCGGGGACCACGGAAGCCGGCCTCGGTGGCCGTCACCTGGCCCCACGCCGCCCGGCGGCGGTGACCGCCGGCGGTGATCGTGACGACCACGTCGCCGATGCCCACCGGTTCGTCGGCCCAGGCGAGCGGGGCGACCTCGGCGGTGTCGACGTCGAGCACGACGAGGTCGCCGTCCACGTCGCTGCCCGTCGTGGTGCCCTGCACCGCCCGACCGTCCGAGAAGTGGACCTCGGTCGTCTGGTCGCGCAGGTTGTGGGCGTTGGTGACGACCTTTCCCGTGGCGACGACGAAGCCCGAGCCGCGGCCGTGGCGGCCGATGCCAACGACCGACGGGCCGGCCGTCGAGTCCACCGTCCGGACGAGGTCTGCCAGTTCGTCGAGTGCGGTCATGTCGAGCTCCCCTCCGTCGAGGTCACTATCGAATTGCAAGTGACTCTAGACTCGCCTTGTGGACCAACGCAACCCAGACCCGGACGCGCTCGACGCCGCCGCCCGCCGGGTCGGCGACCGGTGGAGCCTGCTCGTCATCGGCGCCCTGCTCGACGGCGACCGCACGTTCGGCGAGTTGTCTGCGGCGGCCACCGGCATCGCCCCGACAATCCTCACCGCCCGCCTGCGCATGTTGCAGCGCCTGGCCCTGGTCACCGCCGTGCCGTACGAACGCCGGCCGCTGCGGATGCGCTACTCGCTGACCCAGCCCGGCCGTCGCCTCGCCGCCGCCATCGCCACCCTCGCCGAGTGGGGGGCCGAGCGCGAGCGCCATGCCGAGCGGCCCGTGCACCAGGCGTGCGGCACGCCGATCGAGACCCGTCCGTGGTGCCCGACATGCGACCGCGAGGTGGCCGGCGAGACCGCCGACGGTCTCGTGTGGTGCTAGACCGGCGACGGCACACAGCCAGGGAGGTGTCCGGGCACCTGGTGGGCCCCGCCGCCTTCAAAGCGGTTGGGACGGGCGATCCCCGTCCGGCGGGTTCGATTCCCGTCCACCTCCGCAGGTCACTGGCCCTCTTTTTCGGGTCGGTGTTCACAGTTTGGTCACAGAATCGCCCGCTCTGTGCATGCCGATGACGACGCTCATGGGCGCGCGAGCTGCAACAATTTCGCCGTGTGCGAACGGGGGCGGACGGCGCTGCCGTCCCACGAGAGGCGCTCGTCATTCGGTTCCGTCCAACGGACCCCGAACGTGTGCTCTCGTGGGCCGAGAAGGAGCATCGCAGGACGGTTCACCACCGCGTGTCAGTGTTCGCGGACGTCACGAGAGCCGGCGAGCACCGATCCCAAACGATCGTCCGCTCGCTGCGCGTCGCGCAGCTGTCGGGGATCGACCCGTCGGCGAACAGGAGGTTCTGGGTCTGCGGCGCCGCGGGCGAAATTCTGGACGCAGGTTTACGTTTCACAAGGACCAGGATGAAGATGAGTTACGCGAGCACTACTCCGTGGATCTCGGATCGAACCCCGACGTTGACGACGTCGCCCGCTTCCTCGGCAATTTTCACGGATCAGCAGGAGTGGCGGTGACAACCCGAATCGCGATTGACCCCAACGTGCGAGTGACGGACAACCGGACGTACGCGGGCTTTGAGGACATTGAAGGGGGACCTGTCGCGCCCGGCGATCGTGTTCGCGTCTGGGAACCTGAGTCCCAGCTATCAGGGTTCGCGACCATCGTCGAGGTGGACTGCGACCGCGACCTCGTCTACATCGAGGTCAACTGGTCCGCCCTGAGGACCCCCACGGCAATTTTCGTGTCGTGCAACAGCTCGACGACGAACGAACTTCGGGCGACATGGCACCACGTCGCTGGCGTGCGCGCTCGTACGTCCGGGGGTGTGACGGTCGTTCCGTGAAGCTCGATGTCGCGCTGCTGTGTGACGCGGCCACGGTCCGCGAGGGCCTTCTGCACGTTCTTGGGGGTGGAGTAACCAAGCTGAGTCGCCCCGACTATCCAGCGCCGCTCGGCGTCCAGCTGGCGGTCAGGGTGACCGGGGAATGGTCGGAGGCATCCGGCACGCACAAGCTCGAAGTGGCGCTCGTTGACGCGGACAGTGAACAGGTCGCGCTCTTTGGTGCTGACTTGACTTTCCAGCAGGATCCAGAGCCAGATCGCGAACTGCCATTCAGCGGCGCCTTCGTCGTTCCGGTACAGGCCGTGCCGCTTCCAGCGCCGGATGTGTATCGATTCATCGTCCGGCTAGACGGCGCTGAGGCCGCCGTCGTGCCGTTCCGTGCGGAGCTGCCGCCTCTGGCCGGCACCACACGGGCCTCCGCATCATCCCCTGGCATCCCGTGGGCGTAGGCTCCGACGGTCCTCGCTAGGGTCCGCGCCATGAAGAAGGTCATCCTGCTCCTCGCTCTGCTCGGACTCCTCGGCCTGGCCGCGAAGCAGCTGACCGCTTCGTGACCGGCGCGCCGGCGCTGCTCTGCACCGACCACCTCGCCGAGCGGTACCGCGAGCGGCTGGTCGCGGCCGCACCCGGCATCGAGCTGGTCACGCTCGTCGGCGACGACCCGATCGGCGACGCCGAGCTCGCTCGCGTCGACGCCGCGTTCTTCTCCGGCGACGCGTTCCCGCGCCGCGTCGCCCACCTCATGGGCGCGATCACCCGCTCGCCCAACCTCCGGTGGCTGCACACTGTCTCGGCCGGCATCGATCACCCGATCTTCGGACAGCTCCGCGACCGCGGGGTGCGGATCACGACATCGTCGGGCGCGGCGGCGGCACCCATCGCCCGCACCGTGATGCTGTATCTGCTCGGCCTGAGCCGGGACATCCGAGGTCTGCTCCGCGATCAGGCCGCTCACGTGTGGGCGCACCGGCCGTACGTGGACGTCGATGGCCAGACGCTCGGCGTCGTTGGGATGGGGCCGATCGCCCGCGAGGTGATCGCCATGGCGGCCGCGCTCGGGATGCGGCCGATCGGCATGCGGCGGTCGGTGACCGGCGACGAACCGTGCGAGACGTGGACGCTCGACCGCCTGCCCGAGCTGGCCGCCGTGGCCGACGCGTTGGTCGTGGCCCTGCCCTTGTCCGACGACACGCGGGGGATCATCTCGGCGTCGGTGCTCGCGGCGATGCGCCCGTCCGCCGTCTTCGTCAACGTCGGTCGGGGCGATCTGGTCGACGAGCCGGCGCTCATCGACGCGCTGGCGTCGGGCCGTCTCGGCGGGGCCGGGCTCGACGTGTTCGTCACCGAGCCACTGCCTGACGACAGCCCGTTGTGGGATCTCCCGAACGTGATCATCACGCCGCACAGCTCGGCTACCACCGCTGCGACGTTCGAGGGCGCGGCAGAGATGTTCCTCGCCAATCTCGCCCGGTACGTGTGCGGCGAACCGTTGCACAACGAGCGGTGACCGCCGTTCTGTCCTTCAGGATCGGCCCTGCCGGGCCGAATCCGAAGGACAGAACGAGCGGACGTTGCTGACCCGCGCACCCCTTCGCTACCGTCGCCAACACCGACATCCCCCGGGATCGACTCGGCCCCCATCGGGCCCCACCCGGGAGGTTTCCCGTGCCCGTCACCGTCTGCTGGGCGGCGAAGGGCGGCAGCGGCACCACGGTCGTCACCGCCACGCTCGCCCTGTCCTGCGCCACCGATTCCCTCCTGGTCGACCTCGCCGGCGACCTGCCCGACGTGCTCGGCGTCGCGCAAGCGCCGCGCCAAGGCGTCGCCGACTGGCTGCACTCGGACGCGCCGGCCTCCGCGCTCGACGAGCTCGCCGTGCGTATCGACCGCACGACCCATCTCATCCCCCGCGGCCGCGCCGGCGTCGACCCCGTCTCGTCGCGGTGGTCGGAGCTCGTCCAGTGGCTCGTACGCCGGCCGGCGGCCTTCGTGGATGCCGGCACCGGTGTCCCGCCGCGCGGTCTCGTCACGGGGGAGGTGCGCTCGCTGCTCGTGACCCGAGCGTGCTACGTCGCCGTCAACACGGCGGGCGCGCTGAGGTACCGACCGGACGGCATCGTCCTCGTGAGGGAGCCGGGGCGCTCCCTTCGCCCGTTCGATGTCGAGCGGTCCATCGGCGCGCCGGTGGTGGCGTCCGTGCGCCACGATCTGGCGGTCCAACGCGCCGTCGACGCCGGCCTCCTGCGCTGCCGCGTTCCGCGGATGTTCGCCCGCGAGCTGCGGGGTGCGGCATGAGCCTCGCGCCGCTCGACGAGCACTTGGTCGCCGAGCTGTGCCGGGTGGCGGCCACAGAACACGGCGACCCGGACACGGTCGTGCGTGCCCACCTGCGGCGTGTCGCGCCGCTTGCGAGCTCTACGGACGGCGAACGGCTGGTGCGCGCCGCCGTCGCCCGTCTCGACGGCCTCGGCCCGCTCGATCCGTTGCTCGCCGACGCGGGCGTGGATGAGGTGGTGGTCAACGCCCACGGCGATGTCTGGGTCGAACGCGATGGTGCGATGTCGCGGGCCGGCTCAGTGCACGCCGACGACCTCGCCGTCGTCACCGAGCGCATCCTCGCCCCGCTCGGCCGCCGACTCGACCGATCAAGCCCGATCGTCGACGCCCGCCTTCCCGATGGCTCACGAGTGTGCGCCGTAATACCGCCCGTCTCGCCCGACGGTGCCTGCCTGTCGGTGCGCCGGTTCCGCGATCGCTCCCTCGGCATCGACGCGTTCGCCGAGGAGTCGCTCGTCACGATGCTCGAACTGCTGGTGGTGGCGCGGTGCAACGTGATCGTCAGCGGAGCCACCTCATCGGGCAAGACGTCGCTGCTCAACGCCGCGCTCGGGCGCTGCCCGAGTGGTGAGCGGATCGTCACGATCGAAGACACCGTCGAGCTGCTCCCATCGGCCGACCACCTCGTGCGTCTTGAAGCCCGGCCGGCGACGCCTGACGGCCCGGTCCCGATCACGCTCGACCATCTTGTCCGCACCGCGCTCCGGCTACGTCCCGACCGCCTCGTCGTCGGCGAGGTCCGCGGTGCCGAGGCGCTGGCACGCGAACCTTACCGACGACTTTCGGCGACGACCTCCCCCCGTTATCAGGTACTGCTTAGTCGTCGTACGGCTTCAACGCTTGGGCTAGCTGGCTCGGCCGACGACCCGGAACGGCACCTCGACGTCCGGGGGGGACTGCACGGATGGGACGGGGATCACGCCACTCACGGTGACGGCTGGAACCCATTTGTGCCCGTGGCAGCCCGGGCAGTTGAGCCCCGTGTTGCCGTGCTGGCGTTCACCTTGCGGTCTGGGGTCCGGCAGCTTGCCTTTGCCAGCGCAGGCCTCGCAAACCTGCCAACCGGTCACCTGTACACGCACGTCGAGAAGGTCGACTATTCGTCGACGAGTCGCCGGGTCCGAGGCGTCCAACGCCGCGGCGGCCTGGGCTGCCAGCTCCCACACCCGTTCCGTCCGGTCACGGATGTCGCGGTTCGCTGCCTCCCAGGTGAGCGCACGGGCGTGACGTCGCCGGAGGTCGTCCAGTTGCCCACGTATCGCAGCGGTGGCCTGTTGGACGATGGTCGCGTCCATCCCGGCCGACGCGTACTCAACGACGAGCCGAGCCATCGCCTGCTCCGCCTCTGCCACCTTCCGGGCGATCGTCCGCGCGGTCTCGCTACTTGACCCTTCCGCCTGGTCGGCGCGGCCGAGTGCGTCGTCGGCGATCTGGCGGAGCCGCTCTGGGTCCGTCACGAGGGAACGTAGGTTGGCCCACATCATGGTCTCGACCACTTCGGTGTTGATGCGTTTGCAGTCGCAGTGAGGGGCGTCCCCCGTCCCGGGAGCTGTGGAGCAGCAGTAAACGCGGCTGTCGCGGTCTCGTCGTCGGATGCCGTGCATCGGGGTGCCGTGCGGGGACGTGATGCGACCGGAGAGGAGGTACTGGGGCGCCATGTCCTGGCGGGGTGCACGAGTCGAAGTCTCGGCGAGACGGTGCCTGAGCAGCGCGAATTCGGCGTGATCGAGCAGTGGCGGGATGTGGACGGTGACAGGTGGGCCGAGGAACCTCTTCTGGCGTCTCGGACCCCTACGTCGATACGTCCACGTGCCGGTCCAATGGTCGGAGTTGAGGAGCATTTGGCGGAGCGACCGATGGGTCCAGCGGCCGAGGTTGCGCGGTTGACGTCGAGGGTGGAGGTCCTCGGCGTTGAGCGTTTGGGCTGCCTGCCACGTCGATAGGCGCTCCCGCAGCACGAGGTCGACTGCACGACGTAGGACGGCCGCCTCGCCATCATCGAGCACCAATTCTGTGCGACCGTCGCCTCGTTCGAGACGCCAACCGAATGGCGGAGGACCACCTGGCCAGGCGCCGGACGCGACCACCGCCTCGATGCCGTCCATCGTGCGCTCGGCGATGCGCTCGCGCTCAAACTCGGCGAAAGCTCCGAGCATGTTGCGCATGAGTCGGCCGCTTGGCGAGGCGGAATCGAAGCTCTCGGCGACCGACACCAGCCGGACACCGCGGTCATCCCAGTCGGCAAGCAGGCCGGTGAGTCCCCGCATCGTGCGACCGAGGCGGTCGAGCTTTGCGACGAGCACGACATCGAGCTCGCCCCGGCGGACGGCGGCCGCGAGGCGGTCCAGTTCGGGGCGTGACTCCTTGGCTCCCGACTCGCCCGCGTCGATGTATTCACCCGCGAACGTCCAGCCCTGAGCATTCACGTAGGCGGTGCATCGCTCACGTTGGGTCGCCAAAGAAGTGCCCTCCACCTGCTCCGCTGTCGAGACGCGGGCATAGATGGCGGCGCGTAGGGGCTGAGCAGCGTCGCGGTCACTCATGCCGGGCGGCGCCTCTGGTGTTGATCGGACAGGGGGCGGCGCACCACATGATCTTCGCGCGGCGCGTCCGCGATCTCGCCCGGCGGCAGCAGCAGGTCGACCAGTGCACGCCAGCGGGCGTCGTCGACCTCGATGGTCCAGTTGCTCGTCGTATCCGTGGAACCGGCTGCGCCCGTACGAATGGGGAGTTCACGGGCGTCCTCAGAACTCGCGACTTGGACTTCGATCCTGGCGGGCCGAGAACCATCGGTCCGTTCAACCGAGGCAGCCCAGTGGTAGCCGGACGGATTCACATCGTCGGTGGTGGCGGGACCTACCGCTTGCGGGGCGCTTCGACTGGTCGGGTGGGCTGACGGATCTGGCGCTCGAGGACGCGACACAGACCGGTGCCGAGCACTCCGGCGGCGACGGCCCGATGTCGCGATGGCGGCCGCGTCCCCGGCGGAAGGAACGGCGGCGAGGCGGCACATCCGGACGGCGATGGTCTTGAGGAACGAGTGGGTGGCGGCGGGGTCGGCGTCGGCGAGGAGCATGCCGAGGGCCGCCCAGCGGTCGGCGACCATGATCGAGCCACTCGCCGATGTCGTCTGGGTCGACGCGAATGAACTAGTGGCACCGCGCGCAAGTCATTGTGATGTCACGCGACTTTGAGTGGGCGGGCGTCGTAGGTCCATCGGAATGGTTTGGCGGCCCGGTTGTAGGCGTTGATGAATTCGATGATGCGCTGGGCGAGGTGATCGACGGAGTCGAACTCGCCGTTGCGGATGAGGCGCCGTTCCATGATCGAGAACCACAGCTCGACCTGGTTGAGCCAGGAGGCGTGCGTCGGTGTGCGATGCAAGAACACGTGTGGGTGGTCGTCGAGAAATGCTTCGACGGCGGGGGTCCCGTGGGCGGAGAGGTTGTCGACGATGCAGTGCAGCTGCATCCCGGTCGGGGTCTGGGCGACGAGATCGGTGAGGAAGGCGACGAAGTTCTCCGCTCGGGTCGAGTCGGTGACCCACCCAGCGACGGTGCCGTCGTGCACGTTGAGGGCAGCGAACAGCTTGGCCGTGCCGTTGCGGCGGTACTCGAACTCGCGTCGCACCGGGATCCCCGCCACCCGATCGTCGCCATCACCGCGGGCGGGGATCGCTGGGCGGGTCGGGTTGATCCGAGACTTGGCCTGGATGCCGGTCTTCTCATCGACCGACCACACCAGCGCGTTGTCGGGCGGGTTCAAGTAGAGCCCGCAGACGTCACCGGCCTTGGCCCAGAAGTCGGGATCGTGGCTGGTCATCCACGACTGCACCTGCCACGGCTTGAGATCCAACGCCCGACAGATCCGCCACGCCTGCGACGGCGAGATCGGCACGCCTTCCTCGGCCATCCGCGCCGCCAAGGCATCCATCGTCCAGCGCGTCGCCCCATCCGGCGGGTCCTCGGTCACGGTCTTGACGAGCAACAACACGTCGTCGTGGCCGTAGGTCGGCGGTCGACCCGGCCGGTCACCGTCCAACAGGCCGGCCAGACGGTCAACCTCGAACCGTTGACGCCACACACCGACCTGGTTGAAATGCATCCCGACGAGCTCGGCGATCTTGCGGTTCGACACACCACCGGCGGCCAACAAGACAATTCGGGCTCGCTGCGCTGCCCGGGCCTCGATCGTGTTCGAGCGCACACGACGCTCCAACTCGACGCGCTCCTCATCGGTGACCTGCAAAGGAAGCAACCTCATGGCCACATCAAATCACATCCCTGTCATTTGCGCGGGGACCCACTAGCCGATCCTGAGGAACGGGATCCGTCGCTGCGCGACCAGACGACGCACGAAGCCTTCCCTGACGTCGAAAATCACTCACTCGAGGGATGTCGGACAACTCCCGACCAGACGCTCCGCCTGGATTGATCCTGCGCTGAACCACCAGAGCCTCCCAACGAGCTGCCTGAGGGTCACTTGGACTGCAATGTTTGATGGGACATCGGGCTCGACCCTGGTCACATCCATGCCACGGACCGGCCGTGTGCGGCGCCACGTGGCGACGTTGACGGGCAGTCGTCTCGCTATACCGGGGTTGCGCGCCGGCGCCGGCGAGGCACAGTCGGGGGCATGTCTCCTGTGCGGCCGCCCGTCGACGTGATGTCGCGCGCTCGAAGCCATTGATTATCGCCCGATATCGGGGTGGGTGACTGAGGTCGCAACGGGTCTCGTCACCCGAATCGCGGCTGTCCTGGGGCACGAGGGCCCCCTGTCGCATCGCGAACGACGGTGTATCCGCGTTTCCGCCTCTCGATGCGGACAGCGCCGCTGCCGGCGGGCACGTGGTCCTCCGTTGGGTCGAGGTGGCGGGAACGCCGTGTTGGGCGTGGCGGGCGCTGTCTTGCTCGGGCGGATCGCGCTGGCTAACGATGGGATCGGATGGTTCACATCGACGGCGATGATTTGATGTCGTCCGGCGAGATCGCGGCGCAGCTGGGCTGGCGAAACTCGGGAACGGCGGCGACGCTGTGGCGGCGCGGGACGTTTCCTGCGCCGGTGATCGACAAGCCGCGTGCTCGGCTGTGGCGCCGGACTGATGTCGAGGAGTGGGCCCGTACGGCGCACCGGCGTCCGTGGAGGCGATCGCCACCCGCTTGAATCCCAGCGCGTTAACGCGCTAGGATTCCGAAGCGAGAGATTCTTGTGACCGAGCGAGGCCCCTCGCGCCCCTATCTAGAGGTGTGAAGGTCGACGATCGATCACGGGCCGTCTGATGGAGGCACCTGCCATCGAACTGACGCCGCCGCCCGAGGCAGCAGACCGATCCTCGCTGGAGACGGTCGGGGCGCGGAGGCGCATGTCCCAGCGGCGGTCTAGTGTCGGCGCCTTCGTGGAGACGTGCACCGGTGGGGCGGGCGTGTCACTGACTCCTCGGACCGCGGGCGAGGTGACGTCGTCGTCCCCGCCGGCGCGACCTCGTTCGGATCACAGCGGCGGGCGCGATCATGTGAGCTCGACGACGCCGATCGACGAGCGCCCGCTCGGGCTGTGGGCGGCCGCAGACCTTCATCGGCGGGCGTTCGGGTGGCGGTCAGGCGTGCGGATCCTGTCGGTGATCACCCTGATCACGCCCAGCTGGCGCGTTGAGCACCAGCAGGCGGTAGCCACGCTGGTGGCGCGCGATCCAGTGTCACTGTCGACCTGGGCGATTTTCACCGTCCTGACGGTTGGATCCCTGTCGGTTGTGCTCGCCTTGGCGCTCCTCGGCTCGATTTTCTCGATCCTCATGGCCGCCGTCTTGCTGGGGGCGATGATCACGGTCGCAGCGGGGTTGCAGCAGCGTGTCAGCGCATGGCTCACGGCTGCGGGCCGGCGCAGGGCGTTGGTGGTGTCCAACGTGGCTGTCGACCCGAAGGGCTGCGGCCACGGCACCGCCCTCATGGCCGACATCGTCGACTTCGCCGACGAAGTCGGCCGTGATCTCGTGCTGATGGTCAATCCCAAGAACGACGCCGGCATGCGCCTGTACCGCAGCTGCGGCTTCGTCGCCGAGGAAGACACCACCCGTCGCCGTACTCGGATGGTGCGCGTGGCGACCGTCGACGCGCACGCTGCGGCCACCCCGTCGTGGCTCGTACCGATCCGTGTCGGGACATCACCGGTCGTTGCCGCTGCCGTGGTCGGCGCCGCCCTGGTGGCCCTCTACTGGGGCACTCCGGGGGCGTGGCTGATGCCTCCGTTCGTCGGTGTCGCTGCGCTCGCCGCGGACAATGATCCGCGAACCCTGCGGATCCCCAACCGGCTCGTCGCGGCCGGGGCTTCGGTGGTGGCGTTGGCCGTTGCGTTCATCGCCGTCGCGTTCGACGCTCCCGTCGTCTGGCCGGCGATCGTCGGCGCAGCGATCTTGGCCGTGCCGCTGTTTGTCAGCCACGCCTTGTCGCACGGCGGCACTGGCCTGGGAGACTTCAAGCTCGCAGCCGTCCTCGGGCTCGTAGCCGGGGCCGTCAGCCCGCGTGCCGCATTCGGCGCGCTGCTCGTCTCCATGCTCCTCGGTTCGGTGTGCGGTCTGTTCTGGCGGCGCTGGCGCCGAGGCGGCTATCCCCTCGCGCCCGCTCTGGCGGTGGGCACGACGCTTGTGCTGGCCCTGTGGGCGGTACTGCAAGGACCCACGACGTGGTGATCGCCCGATCCGTTGCTCGGCCGGCGCGACACCTGCTTGCGTGCGGGCTGAGTCTGACGCTGCTCGTGGCGTGCAGCGGGGACGACGACTCGGCCTCTTCGAGCGTGCCTCTCCCAACATCACCGTCCTCGGCCGCCGCCTCGGCGACGGGCAGCTCGCTGTCGTCGATAACAACGACGTCGCCAACCACGACGGTCCTCAACCCACCGCCATCGATCACCAACCCCACGACATCGACGACGACGGCAGCATCGCTGCCTCCTGTCCCGACGCTCGTCCCTCAGGTGCCGGCAGAGCTTGTGCAGCCCGAGCTCCTCGACCCAAGTAATCCCAACAACAGTCGACCTGTCCTGCCGGAGCACATCCCATTGCTTGAGGCGCACCTGTCGGCGATCCAGGCGAACACGTTTGTGTCCTCACAGTGGCCGATTAACCCGGACGCTCCGGAGCTGATCGGCGCCGCACTGACACCTGAGACGCTGGCTCGAATCCAGCAGTCGCTGCGTGACCGCCTAGCCCGGCACGAGGTTTTGGACGTATCGCAAGGCGTCACCTTCCGGCCCTACGTCGTTGGAGCTGTCACCGACACTGCGGTCGTGTACGACTGCGAGCTCGCTGGTCATTACTGGAAGAACGCAGACACCGGCGCCCTGGTGGCGCCAACAGAGGTGTGGCCAGCAGGACCCGGCCACATCGTCCAAGTAGGCCTCAGGGTCGAGATGGTGCTGCGCGACGGGCGATGGCTCGTCAACGGAAGCCAGATCGATCCAGGAGCGTGCGCGTGAGGCGCTCGAAGCGGCTGGTGCTCGTCCTAGCGGGATGCCTTTGCGTAGGCGCAGCGTCTGCGCACGTGGCCAACGCGCAGTACGGCGACACACAACCGAAGACCCAGCGGACGTTGTCGCCGGCGGGGGAGACGGAGGTCAACTACTACAGCGGTGGGAGGTTGACGCAGTCGACGCGGATCCCGACGGATTCGGTGTTCAACACGTCGGGTCGTGGTTCTGGTGGTGGTGGCGTGGCGCAGCCGTGCTTCGAGTTCTCGTGGTTCGTGACGGAGCCGAATCCGAGTGCTGTGGTGGATCCGGTGACGTCGGCGTTGGTCGATGTCGCGACGGGGTTGCCGACGACTCCGGATCGGTCGGTGGAGGTGCGTCAGGCGTCGACGGCGTGGATCTACCGGGAAATCGTCCCGAGCGGCTCGTGGAGCCCCGAGAATCAGGGCTCCATCGATGCCGCCGATGTGGCGCTGACCGACGGTCGGGTGGACATGGCCGCGCCCAACCGGTTCGGGGCGGTCTACTTCGCGAACAACCATCCGTTGGCGACGGCGACGCGACGCTTCGATGTTCGTTGCGGCCACCCGCCCGGCTACGGCGGTGGTTTCGACCCCGGAGTCCTGCGTTACGTCGACGTGCCGATGACCGACCCGTTCTGGAACCCGCTGGTGCGCCTCGGGATCTTGTGGGGGATGGTTCAGCTGCCACCGTTCCGGGTGATCGCCCCGCCCGAGGTGCACACGTACGGCGGGCTGGTGGTCAACATGCCGACCTTCTTCCAGATCGAGTCGTCGGCGTGGCGGCCCTATTTCACGGCGGTCGACGAGTACATGGGCTGGCAGTCGCAGCTCGGGCTGTTCCCGAACTCGTTGCAGTTCGAGGTGGTCGGTGAGGGCGGGGGCACGGTGCCATGTGCGCCGGCGGAGTCGACTGAGTCGGCGGGGGCGATCCCGGGCTTCCCGGACGACCTTCCCCGCTACCACGTAGTGGGCCAGCTCGGCCGGGATTGCACATGGGTGCCCCACGCCAAGGAATCGGTGACGGTGCGTGCCCGCATCTCCTACAACGTGCTGCTGACGATCTCGGGGTTCTCGCAGTGGCTCTCGCCGTACGTCTGGTACTCGGACCCGTTGACGATGACGGTGGGCGAGCTCCGCTCGGTCAACGTCACCCCTGAAGGAGGTATCGGCGGATGACCGATCTGACCGTTTCAACTCCCGGCCTGGCGGGCGACGAACGTCCGGTAGGGCCGCGGAGGTCGGTGCGGGTGCCCTACCTGATCGGCGCCGCGGCGTTGGCGTTGGTGACGGCGATGTTGGTGCTGTGGGGCTTCTCGCGTGCCGCCGACCGGACGGAGGTGCTCGTCGTGCGGGCGCCGGTGGCGGCGGGGACACCAATCCCGGCATCTGCGTTGTCGACGACGATGGTCGGCGTCGAGGCGGACGTCGGTCGGCTCTACCGGGCGGGGACCGATCTGTCTGGCGTGGTGGCGGCGACCGACCTGGAGCCTGGCGACTTGCTGTCGGCATCGATGGTCGAGGCGGCGCCGGCGCTTCCAGAGGGCTGGCGTGAGGTCGGGGCGGTCGTCGGTCGTGGTCGGTACCCGACGACGCTGCAGGTCGGCGACGACATGCTGGCAGTGCCGGCCGACGGCAGCGGCGAGCTGCCGGTCGTGGTGGTGTCGTCGAGCGTCGGTGACGACGGGGCGATGTCGGTTGTGTTGGGCGTCGATGCGACGAATGCGGCGTCGGTGGCGCAGTGGGCGGCCGGCGACCGTCTCACGTTGGTGAGGGTGCTGTGAGCCGCAAGATCGGGTTCGCGTCCGTGAAGGGCGCGTCTGGCACGTCGACGGGAGCGTTGTCTGTGTCGGCGGCGGCGGCGGTGCAGGGACCGGTCACGCTCGTCGAGGCCGACCCGTCGGGCGGGTCGCTGCTGTCGTGGTGTGACGATCTGCGCCCGGCTGGCGACCTGTACGACGCCGCAATGTCGCGCGATCCGGGCGGTCTGGCGGCGATCGTGCAGCGACTCGGCGACGTTGCGGTGGTGCCATCATGGGGCCGCCCGTTCCGCACCGCTCAGGCTTTGATGCGGCCACGCGTTCCGTGGGACCTGCTGTTCGACGAAGTGGACGGCACCGTGGTCGTCGACCTCGGACGCCTCTACCCGGACGCCCCTACCTTGGGGGTGCTGAACGCGATGGATGTCATCGTGCTCGTCTCAGCGTCGGAGCCGGGACCTGTCGCGGCGACGATGGAGTGGGCCGGTCGCGGCGGCCGTCACGGAGCCGGTGACGTGGGTGTGTCGACGGATCGCATCGTGATGATCACGAACGAGGTGGTCGGCCGTCGCCGCCGGGTGTCGGTGACACCGCGGGAGATGACGTCGCTGCAGGGACCGCCGTATCTGGGCCACTTCGAGCATGACGAGACGGCCGTGGAGCTGTTGCAGCGCGGCGCGTCGGTGCAGCATCGCTCGTTGCGGCGCAGCCCGCTGGTCCACGCCGCCGCAGCCATCGCCGTTTCGCTGGCTGACCGTGCCGGGCTCGTCCTCTCGCCGGAAGGGGGCAGGTGGTGAGCCCGGAGAAGGTCGGTCTGCTGGACGACCCGGTGCAGTTGGCCGAGGCCCTGCGCCTGGAGTACGGCGCCCAGCTGCCGGCTGCCGAACCGCGCGAGTCGCACCGTGACCGCGAGCTGCGGCGGGAGAAGACGAAGTACGCGCTCGAGCAGGAGGTGATGCCGCGGGTCAACCGGGCTCGCGTGTCGGCGGCCCGACCGGTGCTGTCGGTCGAGCAGGAAGACCACGTGGTGGAGCTGGTGCTGTCGGCGATGTTCTTGCTGCCGCACTTGTTCGGCATCTTGGAGCGCGAACCGCTGGCCGAGGACCTGCTGGTGTTCGGCGCGGACCCGGTACGGGTCGATCTTGCGAACGGCGAGATCAAGGAGTATCCGCCGCTGGTGCCGTTCGACGCCGCGTTGGAGCGGGTGATCAGCAACGTCGCGATGGATCACCATCGCCCGTTCAGCTTCGAGGCGCCGTTCGTCGACGTGCAGCTCGCTCCGCACCTGCGCTTCCACGGCCAGGGCTTCGACGTGGTCTCGCGGCCGGCGATCTTCATCCGTGTCCATCGCGTGTTGGGCGCCACGATCGACGAGCTGGTCGAGGCCGGCACGATCTCGGCCGGTCTCGGCTACTTCCTGAAGGTCGTGGTGCCGGCGGCCCGGCTGAAGGTGGCGCTCACTGGCGTGCAGGGGTCCGGGAAGACGACGGTGCTGCGAGCGGGGCTGCTCGCCTATCCGGAGTCGACGCGGATGGTGACG
The DNA here is from genome assembly GCA_963841465.1 of uncultured Acidimicrobiia bacterium. Lineage (GTDB taxonomy): Bacteria > Actinomycetota > Acidimicrobiia > Acidimicrobiales > Ilumatobacteraceae > JALZMG01. The sequence continues at coordinate 373,427 of CAWJCQ010000006.1, forward strand.
GTGGAGACCGACTTCGAGTTGGGCATGGTCGGTCTGGGACGGCGCTGGACGCAGGAGATGCAGGCCCGTCTGCCGGTCACGTCGAAGTGGAAGGGGATCGACACCGCCGAGATGATGCCGCACACGTTGCGGACCCGTGCCGACCTGATCGTGATCGGTGAGGTCCGGGGTGCAGAAGCGCCGGCGGCTATCCGCGCAGCAGGGATCGGAGCGGGCACAATGTGTACCGTCCACGGCATCTCGGCCCAGGCCGGCCTGGAGCAGTTCGTCGACCGGATGGGCGAGGCCGGCACTCCGCAGGAGATCGCCCGTCGCATGGTCTACGGCGCCTTCGACGTGGTCGTGCACTGCGAGATGAACCCGATCAACCGGCTGCGGTGGGTCGGTGAGGTCGTGGCTCCGCTGCTCGAGGGCGGCGAAGCGAAGATTCATCACCTGTGGGAGCCGTCACCGCACGCCCGTGACCTGCGAGCGCGGGCCTCGAAGGTGGTGTGGCCGGCACTTCTGACACAGAAGATCCGCAGCTACTTTCCCGACTTCGACGAGGCCCGGGCGCGCGATGACACGTACGCCCCACACATCCGGATCGGGGTGCCCGACCTGTCCCGCAACGGTCATGGGGTCCATGCATGACCGGCACGGAACGCATCCTGTTCGCCTTCGCAGTGGCGGCGTTGCTCGCGGCTGCCGTCTGGTGTGTCGTTGCGGCGTTCCGCCCGGCGCGCCCTCGACGCGTCGCTGCGAAACGGCTGCGGATGCCGATCACCCCGGCGACGGCCGGCGCGGCGCTCGCCGCCGCCATGGTGGTGCTGGCGGTGACCCGTTGGGTAGTGGCGGCGTTGGCCGCCGCTGGATTGGTGGCGGTGTGGTCGAGCCTGTTCCAGTCGGTGGCCGCGACCGCCGAGCGGCGACGTGTCGCAGCGATCGCCAAGTGGCTGGAGGACTTGCGCGACCTGCAGCGCGGTTCGAACCTCGACCTGCCCCAGGCCCTGGACCGGGCGGCGTTGCGCGCACCGAAGGACATCGAGAACGAGCTCGCCCGGTTCGTCGACCGGGTCCGCCACCACACACCGATCGATCGGGCGCTGCTGGCGTTGGCGGCCGATCTGGATCACCCGATTTCTGATCTGGCGATCGCATCGATGTTGTTCGCGCACGGGCACGCATCGGGTTCGACGTTGTATGACACGTTCGAGCAGCTGGCGGCCACGGCCCGCGACGAGCTGACAGCGCGTGATCAGATCGACCGGGTACGGGTCCGGTTCGAGTCGTCGATGCGGCGCATGGTCATCATCCTCGTCGCCCTCATCGCCTATCTGTTGATCGCCTCGCACGAGACCGTCGACGAGTACTCGACCCCGGCCGGGCAGGCGTGGCTGGTCGTGCCCATCGCGATTTGGGGATTCGCGCTGTGGTGGCTGCGGCGGCTGTCGCGGTACCGACGCGGCGCCCGCTACCTCGACTACGACGCGGTCGCCACCCAGTCTGGCCGGGTGACGTCATGACGACCCTGCAGGTCGCGGTCGTTGCCGGGATCACCGCGGTGTTGACCGGCTGGTGCCTGTACCGGGCGTTGGTCACCACGGCCCCGTCGGTGGCCTTCGTCTACCGCAAGATGTACGGCAACCCGTTCGAGGCCCGCCCAACGGCGACGTCACGCTGGGAACGTCCCACCGTGGCGCTCGGCCACGCCCTCGCCGGCACGTCGATCGCTGAACGGTTCGCCGCATCGAAGCGGTTCGAGCTGCGCGTCGCCGACGTCACCGTGACCGCTGTCGCCACCCGGGTCGTGACGGCCGCCCTGGTGGGGTTCGTCGCTGCGGTTGCGGCCACCGCCTTGCCGGTGGTGGCCGGCGCGTCCGTCCCGGTGTGGATGCTGCTGGCCGCTCCGTTCGTGATCGCCTTCGCTACCGGCTGGTACCAGTACGCCACCATCGCGGCGTCGCTGGTGAACCGCTATGGGGACTTCCGGGCCGGGATCGCCGCCTACGTCGCCTTGGTGTCGGTGTGTTTGACGACTCGCCGGTCAGCGACCGAAGCCGTGACCTACGCCGCCGAGGTCGGCTCGGGCCGGGCGTTCGACGTCATCGCCGCCTCGGTCCACGCGGCCCCGATGATGGGCCTGCAGGCCTGGGAGGCACTCGACGCCGTGGGCAGCACCTACGGCGCCCGCGAGCTCGAGGACCTCGCCACGTCGATCGCCAACGTGGCGAGCATCGGGGTCGGCGTCGAGTCGACCGTCGTTGCGGTCGCCGCCCGCATGCGACAGGTCGGCCTCGACGACATGCAACGCCAAGCCGACCGCCAAACCGCCTCGATGTTCGCCCCCACGATGCTGTTCGTGCTGGGCACCGTCGCCTTCCTCGCCTACCCCCTCGCGCAGCGCGTCCTCGACGCGTTCACGACCACGACCTGACTTCCCACCCACCAAGAAGGAGCACCAGCCATGTCCACGGCCATCACCGCCACGATCAACACGCTTCATCGCCTCATCGCCGCCTTCAACGGCATCGACCTGTCCGACGATCGCGGCGTCGAGGACTCGCCCGCCAAGATGCTCTGGATCGCTGCGGCGATCATCATCGCCGGGCTCGGCGTTGCGTTCGCCATCAGCGTGTTCAACGACGCCAAGGCCAAGGTGCCGCATGGCTGACCCCGCTCCTGCTACCGGGCCATGGGCACGTCACCCCAACTGTTGAACCCGGTCGACCCGGGTGGCGGCGCGGGGCAGGCGCAGCGGGTCGCGGAGGGCGACACGAACCTGCGCCGGCAGGTCCGTCGGCCCCGTCGCTTCGGTGCTCGTCGTATCGACTGGGCTGATGACCGGGGGGACATCTCTGGTGTCGAGATCCTGTTGTCGGCCGTGTTCCTGATCGCGCTGTTCCTGTTCATTTGTCAGGTCGTCGTGTGGTGGCACACCCGCAACATTCTCGAGCAGGCGGCCGCCGAGGGTGCTCGGGCGGCAGCAGCCGCGGACGCCTCATGTGCTGCCGCCGCGCCGGCGGCGCTCGGACTCGCCGAGCGCATCGGCGGGAGCTGGGTCAAGTCGACCAACGTGCGCTGCGCGCCGGGATCGATCGTGGTGGTCGTGGTGAGCGCCGACACCCCGATGTTCGGTCTGCCCGGCTCCATGCAGGTGTCGGCTCGGGCCACCGCCCCAGCGGAGGCTGGCCCCGGGGCGGCGCCGTGAACTGGCGCAACGACTCAGGCCAGAGCGCCGGCCCCGAGATGATGCTGATCCTCGTATTCGCTCTCGCGGCGTGGGGCGTCCTTGCGTGGTTGGGACGGCTCACCTCGAGCAGCCAGGACATGGCCAATACGGCGCAGTCCGCCGCCCGTGCGGCGTCAATCGCCGCCGATCCCGTCTCCGGCCGCGCCGCCGCCCAGGCCGCGGTCGACGCGTCCGACTTGCCGACTCCGTGCGCCGACAGCCCCTCGGTGCTGATGGCCTGGCAAGCCGGGGACGACGGCACGTGGATCGGCGGCAGCGTCACCGTCACGCTTTCCTGCAGCCTCGGCAATGACGAACCTTTCGCTGGCGCCGGGCGCACCGTCACCGCCAGCGACACCCAGGTCATCGACGCGTTCCGGGTGTGCGAGGAAAGTATGATTAAGGGAGAAGTGATGTAATAGTGGAAGAGAAAGTATGTGTAGAATGGAGAAGAAAAAAGAGTAGAAGAAAAGAAAGGAAAAAGAAAAGAGGAAGAGAGAAGAGAGAGGAAGAGATAGAAAAGAAAAGAAGAGAAGTAGAAGAAGAGAGAAAAGAAGAGAAAGAAAGAAGGAGAAGAAAAGAGGAAGAAGGGAAAGAAGGAAGAAGAAGAAGAAGAAAAAAGAGAAAAAGAAGAAGGGAAAGAGAGGAAAGAGAAAGAAAGAGGAGAAAAAAGGGAATGTAAAAGAAGGTGGAAGAAGATAAAGGAAAGGAAAAGAAGAAGGAGAAGAAAGGAGAAGAAAAAGAAAAAGAGAGAGGTGGCAGCTTTGATGGGAAGAAGAGAGGAGAAATGAGAAGGGATAGAAGATCAGAAGGTAGATAGGGAGAGAAAGAAGAGAAAGGAGAAGATCAAGTAGAGGTCATAGAGAAGGATAGTGGTAGGCGTGCTGGTACACAGGGAGAACATCTAAGAGGAGATGATCTACAGGAAGGAGAAGGAGAGGAGGAGACGAAGTTCGATGGACTTCCACATATCCGCGAGGAGGCTTAGATACGCAGGTTCCAGCGCATCGTATAATCCGTGTAGTTCCGGAGAAGAGAGACAAGACGAGTTCGTTGGAAGAAAGAGAAAGAAGTGTTAGATGTGAGATGTCGAGTAAGAGGATGTAAAGAGGTAGTGGAAGAAAGATAAGAGTGGAAGAGAAAATATTGGATAGATTAGAGGTAGAAGAAGAGAGAGTAGAGGGAAGAGGAGAAGAAGAGAAGAAAAAAGTGAGGGATAAGATGAGAGTGAGAGAAAGGCAAAGAAGGGTAGACGGCTGAAGAAGAGAAAGAAGAGGAGAGAGTAGGAGATGATGAGATAGACAGTGCCCGTTCCATCAAGACGCTAGCTAAACAACAACGATGCGAAACGAATCGACCAAATCATCGCTAACAGATGCCTCACGTCAAGCTATCTACAACTAACAACAACGCGCCTACAAATTCATGCCAAAAACCATCCTAGATCTTCAATCCGCGACCGAGACTGCCTTTCCCAACCGAATATGCAACTTCCCAACCTCACCCACTCAAACGCCACTCACCATATCCACCATCACCATCTCGTCTATTCTACCCCAACCCAACGCCACAACTAAACCACCAATTAATCCCACTCAACCAACAACTACTTCCCCTAAAACACAAACAAACCACACCATCAAACAACACAACACCACCACGAAAAAAAACAACACCAAAAAAAAAAAAAAAAAAAAAAAAAAAAAAAAAAAAAAAAAAAAAAAAAAAAAAAAAAAAAAAAAAAAAAAAAAAAAAAAAAAAAAAAAAAAAAAAAAAAAAAAAAAAAAAAAAAAAAAAAAAAAAAGCGCCGTGAGCACCGCAGCGTTCCGTCGTCGGCGATGGCAGGACGACTGCGGGATGCTCGGCATCGCCGCCACCCTGCTGATCGTGATGGTCCTCGCCGGCGGCGGGTTGATCTACGACGGCGGCCGCGCCTTGGTCGCCCAACGCCAGATCATCAACGTCGCCGAAGGCGCCGCACGAGCCGGTACCGCCACTGCCGACCGCACCGGCCTGCGGGAGGGTCCGGCGGTCGCCGCGGCGCAAGCACACATCGCTGCAGCGGGTGTCCCTGACAGCGACGTCGTCTCCATCACCGTCACCCCCAACCGAGTAACCGTGACCCTGCGCGCCCACCGCGCAGCCGTGTTCACCGCCCTGCTCGGCAACGAGACCATCACCGTCACTGGCACCGGTACATCGCTGTCGTCCTACAACCCGTGAAAACGAGCGACCCATGAAACACCTCGCGCGCTACGCCGCCCGACTTGCCGCCGCGATGGTGGTGCTCGCCATCATGATCGGCCCGGTCGTCGCGGTCGCCGCCGTCGCCGGCAACCCGTTCCCCGCCGACCTGTTCAGCCGTGTCAGCGGCCGCAACGTCGACGATGCGACCATCATCAAGCTGCTGTCGCTGTGTTTCTACGCCTGTTGGGCGTGGTTCTGCCTGCCGGCGCTGCGCCAACTGCTCCCCGCACGTCAGATCCATGTCAGAACCCGCACCGCGGCCAGCCGTCGGCCCGCCACCGCGCCGACGCCCACACTGCTTCCACCTCACTCCGACGTTGCCGGCCCCACCCGAGGACCACGCGATGCGCTGGCCCGCCTCGCCCGCTTCGCCGTGTCCGGCGCCGCAGTCGTCACGTCGCTGACCAGCGTCGCTGGAGTGGCTAACGCCACTCCAGCGGCTCGACCGGCCGCCGCCGTCTCGGTCGCCGCCGCCTCGTCCGACGCTCCGGTCCTCACCGCCTCAATGCCCGCCTCGGCCACGGACAGCCCGACGACGGTGGAGGCGAAGCACCGAGATACGCCGTACGCCATCGCATCCCGGCACTTTGCTGCGGACCAGCTCGACGCTGCTCGCGACGAGATTTTGGGACTCAACCTCGGGCGGGTCCTCCCCGATGGCACCACCTATCGGGGCGGCGGATTCCCGGCCGGCTGGGACGTCATCGTGCCGGCCGCCGCGATCGTCGCCGGCCCGGCCGAGCCTGCCCCGGCGCCCGCCGTTCCGGCGGTGAGCGCCGGCCATGTGGTGGCCGACAACGAGTCGTACTGGTCGATCAGCGAGGCCTACCTGCCAGCCGAGCTGGGCCGTGAACCGACCAAGAGGGAAGTCCTGGAGCGCACCGAAGCGGCGATCGCCTACAACGCCCCGCGCCTCGGCCACGACAACCCGAAGATGCTCCACACCGGCGACATCGTCTACGTCGACGCGGCCACCCTCTCGACGTCGGCGTCAGCGAGCCGCGTTGACCCGGCGGTGTCGGATCCGGCGGTGAGCGGCGGGCATCCGGTGGCCGACAACGAGTCGTACTGGTCGATCAGCGAGGCCTACCTGCCAGCCGAGCTGGGCCGTGAACCGACCAAGAGGGAAGTCCTGGAGCGCACCGAAGCGGCGATCGCCTACAACGCCCCGCGCCTCGGCCACGACAACCCGAAGATGCTCTATACCGGCGACATCGTCCACGTCGACGCTGCCACGCTTTCGCTCGCCGCCCCACCAGCGCCACCAGCGCCGCTGCCCGCCGAGCCGGCCGGTCCCGCCGTCACGGCGTCGGTCCCCGCTGACGAGGCCGCCTCGCCGACGCCGCCGGCAGCCCCGACGGCCACAGCGGCGACAGCGCCGACCGCAGGACCAGATGTCGGTGAAGCCCCGGCACTGCCGACGTCGACGGCGGTGACACCGCCGATCCCAGCTGCGCCGGTGTCGCCGCCGGTCACCACGGCGCCACGGGTGGTGGCCCACGAGGTGACCGCTGTCGATCACGAGGACATGCTCAGTGCCCGGTGGCTCTTCGGTGGGCTGGCCATCACCAGCCTCGGTCTGGTGGGAGCGTGGAAGACCGTGAAGGAGCTGCGCCGTCGCCGGCGCCGCTGGCTGGGCCTTCCGGTACCGCACGACATCGGGACTGCGCCAACTGACCGGGAGCGTGAGGCGCAGCTCGATGTCGCCATGCTGCGCCAGTTCGTCGACCCTGCCCGGCTGGCATCGAGCGGAGCGTGCGCCGTCGTGCTCGGCGACCACCCCGAGATCCGCTTCCGCGTCCCAACCCCGCCGTCGCCGACCGGCTGGCAGCTCGGCGATGACGCGTGGCGCCGCAACGACGCCGAACCCTTGACGGCTGCGCCCGTCCTGTCACCGGCGCTGGTCACGATCGGTCACGGCACCGACGACAACGTGTCGGAAGTGGTGCTCGATCTGCTCAGCGCCGGCACGGTGTCGGTGACCGGTGACCGCGTCGCGGTCGAACGGCTGATGTGCTCGATGCTGTGGGAGCTGGCCGCCAATCCGCTCGGCGACAGCATCGAGTTGCACATCGTCGGACTTGCCTGCGCCGCCGCCCGCCACGCCACCAACGCGGGGCGACACGTGTCCTTGGACGAGGCGATCGCCGCCGCGCACACACCGTTCGCGGCGACAGGTCAGGTGTTCCTCGTCGACCCGTTCGCCGACGACACCGCAACCGGCAGCCTCCGTGAGCTCGTCGAGACGTGCGCTCCGGGGTCAGGGCGGGCCGTGGTCGTGGCAGGGCCGTGCGAGCATCCGGTCGAGCAGATCCACGTCCCGTCCGAGCATCGGGCGATGTGGGACGACCTGACGCTCGTCCCTCCGCAGCTGCCGGAATCGGTCGACGTAGAGCTGGGGCGAATGCTGGAATCGATCGAGGTCGGCCGCCGCCATGTGTCGGCGACGACGATGGCGTTGACCCCGGACCCGGAGGCCGAGGCGCTCGCCCTGCGTTCGACGTTGACGGCCGTTGTCGACATCGGCGGCGATGACCCGTTCACCGCTGATGCAGACGGCAGGAACGACGACGGCCGTGCCGGCGTCGACACCGCCGCGCCGTCCGTTGGCGAGGCGGTCGAGGAGGAACCGGTGGTCGCCGCCGCCCTCGTTGACGCCCCGGACGTGATGTTGTCGGTGTGTGGTCGGGAGGTGGCCGTCCGCGGCTATGCGGTGCCGCAGGCATCGGCGGTGCTGTTCGTGTTGGCCGCGGCGGGCCGGGAGATGCGTGCGAGCGAACTCGCCGAGCTGACCGGCTACGCCCCCAAGTCGTTGTCGACGGTGTTCACCGCGAGCCACGAGCTGGTGGAGCGCGACTCGGGAACGTTGCGGCTGGCCGACCATGTGTGGACCGATCATGGCTGGGCGACCAAGTGTGTGACGCAGCTGGCCGACGCGATGCGTGTCGACGACGGGTCGGGCGATACCACCCGCTGGATGCTGGCCGCCGTGGACGCGTTGCAGGCACTGGAGCAAGCACCGTTCGCCGTCGTCCCTGCCGGCCGGGAACGGGCGCGTTCCAGCGGGTCAGCGTGGGGTTGGGTCGATGACTTCCCGGCCGACGCCCCGGCCCGTAGCGCCGCAGAGACCGAGGTTGCCGAGGCCGCGTTGGCGTTGAGCGAGCTCTGGTTGGCAGCCCCCGGCACCCATCGGGTGGTGCGCGCCGAGCAGATGGTGGCCGAGCTGTGCCGCCTCGCCGCGACCGTGCCCTTCGCCCACGTGGTGCGTCAGCTGCGCGAGTCGGTTTGGGTGTCGGGTGCGGAGTGCCTGTTGTCGGCGGCGGCCCGGGTGACCGGCGACGACGAGGCATTGCTCGGCCGCGTCCATCAGACGGCGCGAGCACTGGCGGCACGGGAACAGCTGGAAGCATCCAACGCGTTGGCCGACGAGCTGGGCCTGTAGGAGCGGCGGGGTGCCGCGTGGGCGGTTCGACCTGGGCGGCTGCGAGGTCCGAGTCTTCGTCGACGAGCCGGTGTGGGCGCCGACCTCGGTGCTCGGCAACGTCGTGACGATGCGCCACCAGTACGAGGCCTGGGAGACGGTCCGCGACTGGGGGTACTGGGAGCAGGCGAAGCGGATCGACAGCCCGGTCGACAAGCAGCTCGAACGCGACTACCGCCTCGTGCGTGCGGCAGGCCGCTGGCGGGGTGAGCCACTGCGGCCGCCGGGCACGAACCGTTTCGTGCCCGGTGATGTCGCGGCGATGCGTCTCGCGGTGGTCAACGACGACATCGCGGTGCGAATGCGGCAGCGCCTCGACGAAGTCGAGGCCGGCCGAAAGTTCGAAGGGATCACGCAGGAGTCGGCCACGGCGCTCGACGGGATCGCTCGGTACTGGCTGTACGAAGCGACGCCCTACTTCGTCGGCCTCTCCACCCTCGTCGGCCTGGTCGACACCGAGCTGCCCAGCGAGGACGACCTCGCCGAGCTGAACTTGGCCGGCGACGTCGCCGTGTTCTTCGGAGGCGACATCACCGTGCCGTTCGAGCTCCTCGAGCGAGGATGACACCCTCGCCGAGGTGGGATGGCGGTACGACCGAGGAAAGCTCGACCACAGCGACTGGGTCAGCGCCGATGACTTGCCGGCGTCAGTCGTCTCGGCGCCGACCATCACGATCCAGAAGCGGCAGCCGCTGCAGGTCTGTGGTGTCGTACTGCACGCAACCCCCGCCGGCGGTGTCGACGACGTCGTGATGTGGCTGACCGCCCAACCGGAGAACACAGACCGGCCGCGCTCCATCGTCTACGGCTGGCTCTCACGGTCGATGCTGCGCCACGTCGCGATCAACCTGGCTGCGGCGGTCGCCCGGGGACAATGGTCGATCCCCGATCTCGGCGGTGCACTGACCGACGATCCCGATGACCGCGACTTCCGAGACACTGTCAAGCGAGGCTGGTTCCGCCGGCGCGAACCCTTCGGTGGCGCGGTCGGTGTCCGGGTGCTCGACGTGCGCCGCACCGTGCGGCAACGCAGCGAGGATCAGGGTGGCAGCCATGCTTCGCCGGCCGCACATCTCCGCCGTCGGCATTGGCAGCGTTACCGGGTCGGCCGGCGCGACGACTGGCACTACGAACGTCGCCTGATCGACCCGCTTGTCGTCAACGCTGGGCTGCACCGCATCGACGAGCCCCTCACCGTCTACCGGCTTCCGCTGCCGCCGACGGCGTGACTGGACCGGATGCTGCACTACGAGTGTCTCGGTAACACCGTCGCCCACGTCGACTGGTGGTTGAGCCCACGTCACCACAGCGACGCCCCAGCCCGGCCTCGAGGCCCGATCTGGGAGGACATGGACTTCCTTCGCAACATGTGCACGAAGAAGGCGCAGCCAGCCGCCACGAAGCGGAGGGTGAACAGCTACGCGAGCGCGTGCTCCGAGCGCTCACGACGACGGCCTCGAGGACCGGGCGGCGCTTGTCACCTGACCGTGGAGCTCATGTGGACGGGCTGGGGGGTCGCTTGATGCTGATGACGCGGGACCAGTCGATGAGGCCGATGTGGACGCCGCGGCTCGGTGTGGCTTCGATGACGTGGACGGTGCCGTCAGGGTCGACGTGGTGGACCATCACGATGTGGCCGATACCGCTGGCTGAGACCGAATAGACGGCGAGGTCACCTGGGATGACGGCGGAGGGGTCGATCTCCTCGAGCGGGGAGTGGGGGAACGCCTGTGAGCCGTAGAGGCCGTATTGGGCGACGAGGTCGACGCCGGCGGCGCGCCAGGCGGCGATGACGAACCCGGAGCAGTCGTAGACGCGGGTGCCGGCGGGGAAGTTGTAGCGGTCGCCGCGATCACCGATCATGGTGCCGCCCGGCCACGGCGGGTCACCGAAGCGGTAGCGGCTGGCGGCCGCATATGGCGCACCGATCTGTGTGTCACCCCAGGCGACGGCGGCCTGACCGCCTTGCGGGCAGACGGCGGGGGTGCCGCCGGCCACCGGGAGGGCGATCGTCGTGTAGTAGTCGAGCCAGCGGGCCTGGTACTCGCCGATCGACAGCTGGTTGTCGGCGGGGTTCGGCACGTAGGCGAGCGTCCAGGTGCCGTCCTGCACGTTGCGGGCACCGCCGATGCCGATCTTCCAGGCGATCGGGACCCATGCCGGGTCGCCGCCGAACGCCTTGAGGATGCGGTCGACGGTGGCGGTGGCCAGTTGGTCCTGGACGTTGGGCGGGGCCATGAACGCTTCGCCGTAGCCGCCGTAGCTGGCCCAGCTGGTGTTCGGGAACTGGTAGGCGCCGGTCGGGTTGCCCCCGCTGTCGGGGCCGCCGGAGACTGCGTGGCTGTTGTGCGTGTAGTCGTCGCCGCTCTCGAGGTGGCGGATCGTGGCCAGGATCGCCGCGCCGTGGGCTGGCTGTCGGCACGCTGTCGACGTCGGGGGAACGCACTGGTGGCGATCCCATGAGTGATCGTCGTCCTGTCCGGGCGCCGGCCCCACGCTCGTGTCGTGGGTGGGGGTGGCCGAGTCCGGCCAGGGCCGGCCGAGAATGCCCTGCTTGGCGGCGTTGTCGACGGCGGCCCGGGCAGCGACCTGGTCTGTCGAGTAGGTCCACGGCTGACCCTTATAGGGACCCCAGGGCCGCTCTCCCATCTGCTGGTACATGCCGAACGCAGCCCGGGCGTTGCCGAGCGGGGTGCGCAGTTCATCCGGCGAGCTGATGCCCCAGGACTGGAACTGGGGCCAGAACTGCATGTCCTTGCCGACGTTGAGGCCCCACAGGCCGTAGGACCAGTCGCCGGTCGATGGCCTGTTGACGTAGAGCTGGGGGTGTCCGCCCGATTCACGCCAGGCGATGCCGACCATGGCCACGAGTGCTTCACCACGGAACCCGGCCTGGTAGGCGACCTGGGCGATCTGCTCACGGGTCATCGTCTGCTCGCCCCAGTGGATGCCCGGGTCGAGCTCGCTCGTCGGCGTGGGCGCTGGTGTGTAGCGGCTGGTCGCGTAGTCGTCGAGCAGCGCGGCGAGGTAGGTGTCGAGGGTGCCGTTCCAGCCGGGAACCGGGGAGGTCTCCCACGTGGTGTCGGTGTCGTCGGGAACGGTGCCGAGCCACCAGATGAGCGGTGGTGTGGTGATGGCGGCGGGATTGGCCGTGTCGAGCAGGTTGCCGATGGCGGTGTGGAGCAGCTCGTCGCGCTGTTCGTCGGTGGATTCGTCCCAGTGCACCTGGGCCGGGTCGACGCCGATCAGGGTGGCGTAGCGGTCCCACTGGCGAGCCTGCACGGGTTCATCGGTGAGCGCCGACATGGTTTGGGCGAGTCGGTCGGCGTCGGGGTAGGCGTAGGTGCAGGCGACGGTGGCGGCGGCGGCCGCCGCCCCCGAGGAACCGGCCCCACCGCCGGCGATCACACCGACCCCGATCACGAACCCGGTGGGCACGGTCACCACAGCAGCGGCACCGATCAGCAACACGCGCGTCTTCACACCTCGCACGGGGGCAGCGAGTGCTGTCGCGGTCACATCTGTTGGCAGCGGTCTGTGACCCCGCTGGCCGTCGATGTCCCTGTGAAGGAGTGAAGGCGAGGCGTGGGCCTCGCGCCGACACCTCAAGGGAGAACGTCATGTCAGTGAGCGCGTTGGCGATCGGGACGGCGTCCCGCTTCGTCGCTCAGATCGCCGATCCGACGGCGGATGCGCCAGCCGGTCTGAAGGCGAAGGTCGACCTGGTACTCGGGATCGTGAAGTACGGGTCGCTGGCCGCGGTGCTGGGGCTGCTGTTGGCGTCCGGGATGATCTCGTTGGCCGGGGACCGTGGCTACGGGGGCGGAATGTCGCCGGGGTTGAAGTCGACGGTGCAGACCGCCGTCGTAGCGCTCGTGCTCATCGGATCGGCGGCTCAGCTCGTCGACTTCCTGTCCTGACCGGCCGCGGCGATGTTGGCGTTCAGCTTGAACCCGATCGACTGGGTGACCGACGCCGCCGGCGCCGTTGTCGGCGGGGCAGCGGAGTCGATCCTCAACGCGATCGTGTCGTGGCTCGAAGACGGCGTCCGCTACGTCGCTGGCGCGGTCGCCGACGAGCTGACCGGGTTGGCGGCGCTGGATCTCGGCTCACAGACCGCCCAACAGATGGGCGGGGTGTTGAAGTGGGTGGCGTTGGCGGTCGCGGTCGGCTCGATCATGGTGTCGGCGGTGATGGCGGCGTTCTCCGGTCAGGGATCGCTGCACGACACGATCCGCGAGATCCCGATCACGATGGTCCTGATGGCCGGCTGGTTCGGCCTTATGACGATCTGGACCGAGGCGTTGACGGCGCTGATGTCGGTGTGGACGACCGACACGCTCGTCGAGGGCCTGAAGAACGGCGTCGCGCTCGACGGGGCGATCGCGTCGTTCGTGCGGGCCTTCGTGGCGCTGCTGCTGATCGTGTTCCTGATCATCTTCTTCGTCGAGCTGCTGGTGGTGAACCACATGCTGCTGTTCGGCGTGCTGCTCGGTCAGGTGGCGATCGCGCTGCGCCCGGTGCGGCCGCTGCGCGGCGTGTCCGGCCAGATGATCCGCAACGTGATCACCCTGTCGCTGGTGCCGGCGCTCGGCGTGGCGTCGCTGGCGCTGTCGCTGGGCCGGTTCAACGAGGCCGGCGCGTTGGGGTTCGGGCAGGCGATGGCGGCGATCGCCGGGATCGCCGTGTCGGTGCTGATGCCGATGGTGGTCGCCAAGTTCCTCCCGTTGGGCGGACAGGCATCCTCGGTCGGTCGCAGCCTGATCGGCGCCGGAGCACAGGTCGCCGCCACCGGTGCGCTCGTCGCGACGGGCGCCGGCGCCCTGGCGGCCGGAGGCGGCCTGTCGAAGTTCGTCACGTCGGGCGCCGGCGGCGGTGGCGGTGGCGGAGCCGCCGGCGGCGGTGGCGGAGCCGGTGGTGGTGGTGGTGGTGGTGGAGCGGTCGGTGTCTCCGCCGGGTCCGGCGGCGGGGGTTCCTCGGGCGGCGGCGCAGGCGCGGCGGCGGCCGGCGGGCCGAGCCAGTCAGCGACCTCGTCGGTGGTGACGGATGCGCCGTCGCGTCCGGGTCCAGGCTCGGGCCGGCCCGGACGACCGGCACCACAGCCATCGCGGAGGCCTGGCGGAACCACGTCGCCGGGCAGCGCCGGTGCGACGGCGACGGCATCGGTGGCGACGGCCGTGTCCAGCCTGCTTGAGCGAGGAACGCGAGAGTGAGCGACGTGGAGTTCCCGCCGGCGGAGCGGGTGAACCTGTTCGGCACCTTCAGCCGCGGTGAGCTGATCGGCGCTGCCGCCGCCACGGCCGTGTTCGGGATCGGGGTCGTGATCGGGCAGCTCGTCCCGTCGCTCGTGCTGACCGTGCTCATCGCCGTGTGGACGTTCGCGCCGACGCGTCGCCGGCCGTTGCGCCAGATCCTGCCGGCGGCGCTGCGCTGGTCGCTGCGACGGGACCGCACCTGGTCGGCCGGTGCGACGGGGGCGGCGCAGCCACCGTCGTTCCTGCGTGGCGTCGACGTACAGCTCGCCGCGGAGCGGCACGGCCCGGACCCGATCGGGGTGGTCGTCGCCGCCCGCTCGTACACGGTCATGTTCAGTGTCGACCGTGCCGCGTTGACGTTCTCATCGGACACCGAGCAGGCCCAGGCGCACGCCGGCTGGGGTGAGGTGCTCGGCGCCCTGTGCGTGGAGCGTCACACCGAGCTGACTGCTGAACGCGTCGGCTGGACCGACATCCACCGTGCCGCCGATCCGGCCGCGCTGGTCCGCTACCACGACGCCTTCGGTGTCGACGGCCCGGCGACCGGCGACTACCAGGAGCACTTGGCGACCTTCGGCAGCCTTGCCGCCGAGCACGACGTCGTCGTGTGGGCGACGGTCACCCAGGCCGGCCGGTTCCGGCTGGCGAAGCGGGCCGGGATGCGCGGCACCGTCAGCGAGGTCATGCACGCCGCGGCGATCCGGGCCGGGTCGACCCTGCGCGGCGAGCTCGAGGACCGCGGGTTCACGGTCGGGCCGCTGATGTCACCGGCCGAGATCGGCCGGGTGCTGGCGGCGGCGATGGACCCCTACCGGCCGATCGAACCGTTCACCCGGCGGGAACGGTTCGGGCTGCCGGAGCGCACGATCCCAGAGAGCCAGGTCACGGTGCAACGCAACGTCGTGATCGTCGACCGCAGCTATCACCGGGCGTTCGCCGTGCAGTGGCCGTCGGTGGCGGTCCACGCCACCTGGATGTGGAAGCCGTTGGCGGTCGACGGGCCGAAGCTGGTGACGACCGTGTTCGAGCCGGTCCCGCCGTCGCGGGCCGACCGTCAACGTGACTCGCGCCGGTCGATCGGCAGCCGCAACAACGCCTCGGCCGCAGCCGAACGCGACGGTCACGTCCGGGTGAAGAACATGAAGAAGGTCGACGCCCTGCACCGCGCCGAGCGGGCGGTGTCCGAAGGTCACGGCGAGCTGGAGGCCTACATGCTGATCGTCGTCTCGGCGTCGTCGCTGGAGGACCTGGACCGCCGCTCCCACACGCTGCGGCGCAGGCTGCGCGAGTGCGGTCACGCCTCGGTCCGTGAGCTGTCCGGCGAGCACGACCGAGCGCTCGCCGCGACCTTGCCGATCGGGGTCGCCGTCGGCTCCGACAACCGGTGAGGAGGCCACCGTGAAGTTGACCAAGCTGCGAGCGACGACCGCCGAGTGGCAGTCGGCCTACCCGTGGCACTTCGGCGGATCGATCCCCTCGATCGGGCCGGTGCAGGGCATCGACCGGCTGGCTGGTGGCAGCCCGTTCGGGCTGGACCCGCTGCGCCTCGTCGTCGACGGCCACGCCACCAACTCGAACATGGTCATCGGCGGGGCGCCCGGGAACGGCAAGTCGGCGTTCGTCAAGGCGCTGCTGTGGAACCTCGTCGGCGCCTTCGGCTACCGGTTCGTGGCCACCGACGTGAAGGGCGAGTACCGGGCGATCGCCGGCGCCCTCGGCGCACCGGTGCTCGACCTGCGCCCGGGCGGACCGACCCGCATCAACCCGCTGCAGGATCCCGACGGCCGCCTCGAGTTCTCTGCGGCGCTGGCGTCGCTATGCGTCAACCGGTCGTTGGAGAGCCTGGAACGAGCCGCGTTGGCGGCCACAAACCGGGTGCTGCCGGAGCGGCCGGTGCTCAGCGACCTGTTCGCCGTGCTGCGCGAGATGCCCGCTGCGGTGTGCGACGAGCTGGTCATCGGACGCGACGACGCCTTGAGCGGCACGCAGGCGTTGCGGTTCGGGCTCGGGGAGCTGCTCAACGGGACGATGGCGGGCATGTTCGACGGCCACTCGAACATCGAGCCGTCGTCGTCACCGTCGGGGTTCGTGGTCGACGTGTCCGGCTGCGGCACCGACGACCGGCTGCTGCGTTTTGCCATGCTCGCCGGCCAGCGAGCGGTGTCGCAGATGCTGGCGGCTTCGCGCCGGCCGACCTTGCGGATCAACGACGAAGGATGGCGGGTGGCGTCGACCCTGGAAGGGGTCCGCTACATGCAGCACGATTTCAAGCTCGGCCGCGTCGACGCCTTGTCCAACGTCCTCGTCGTCCACCGCTTCGCAGAGATCGGCGCCCAGGCCGACGGCGTCGCCGGCGAGATCGCCAACCGCCTCGTCTCCGACGCCGACCTGCACGTCCTGTTCCGCCAGGGCGACGCCGACGACGCCGCCGACAGCGTGGAGCGGCTGCGGCTGCCGAGCTCGACTCGTGACGCCCTCGTCCAGCTGCCCGCCCGCCGCTGCCTGATCCACCTGCGCGGCCGGCTGGCGCTGCTCGAGGTGGTCCTGTCGCGGCGGATGCGGGCACTGGCCGACACCAACCAAGCCGTCCGCGGCGAGCCTGCCGAGGAGACGAGAAATGCGGCCTGACCTGGTGCCAGGCAACCGGCCGGCATCGATGCAGGCACGCCGGCACGGTGCTGCCATGTGCCTGCTGGCAGCCAACTGGCGGTGCGATCTGCACCGTCGCCCCCATGACCAACCCCATCACGGCGACCCCCTCGACTGGCGTTCGCCGCCGCAGCGACTGCCTCGCGGCGCTGGAACGTCTCTTCGTCGAGACCGCGCCGCTACGTCGCAGCGCGGTGTGGCGCAAGGCTCGCTGGATCCCCGACGCGGCCGCCGCGGTGGACGCGGCGGTGTGGGAAGCGATCCACACCGGTGTCACCGACTCACAGAAGCTGTACGACGTCGCCCGGTACGCAGCGGTCGCCCAGCGCCGCTACGAGATGCGCCAGCGGCGCCGCCCGCCGAGCACCGTGCTCGATCCGACCGATCCGGCGGAACGAGCCGTCGAGATGGCCCACGCCGAGCGTGAGGTCCGACAGCTGCTGTCGAAGGTGCCGGCCCCGTCGCCGGCCGTCACCGCGTGGCTCGACCGCAAAACGGGCCGATCGTGGGGGGACCCGTTGCCGAGTCGGGTCAAGACCGCCGGCGGCCGGTGGGCAGCCCGTGCACGACGCGAACTCGGAGACTGCGATGAGGTCGCCTAAGCCGGCCAGGACCGCCGTCGTGTGGCTGGCGGTCGGCGCGATCGCCAGCTCATGCGCCAGCCCGTCGGGCGCCGCCGACCCCGACCGTTCGCGGCCCGCCGAGACGACCGCAGTCCCGCACAACAGGACCCGTGACACCGCCGGCGAGCCGTCCAACAGCACGGACCACACGCCCGGTCCTCTCCCCACCCCGACCACGGACGTCGAGGAGCCGCCGCCGGCGTCCGTCGCGGTGACCGGGGGCGAACTTCCCAGCGAGCTCGTCGACGGATACGCCCGCAACGGCGGCGACCTCGTCGACCCGAGCGAATGGCAGACCCGCTTCGGTCGAACTCGACTGCCGGAACTGACCGGCCCCGGCGTGCGCCTTGTGGAGGCCCTCCGGCGCAGCGAACGCCGCGACGACCGCTGGATCCAAACCGACGAGGCCGGATGGCTCGCCATCAGCCGCGACGACCGCGACACGATGATGAACGCGCTGCGCGACGCCGCCGACATCGACAGCAACGCGTCACGCACCACCTCCACCGAGCAGGGCGCCGACTGCGTCATCGACGCCTACCCGGCTGACCCCGCCGGCGTCAGCTGGCAGGTACAGGGATGCAGCTACGACACATTCCCACGCCTGCTGTCGCTCGGCATCTCACGCACCGCACCCACCGAGGACTCGCCGCCGACGGTCGACCCGACGATCGCCACCGTCGACGACACGCTCGCCGGCTCGATCACCTTCGTCGAAGCCCGCTTCGGGAAACCTGCCCCCGACGGGTCGACGCTGCGTCTCTCAGCCCAACTCGCCACGGCAGACGGCGTCGATCCCGCCGCAGTTGCCGCCGCTGGCGGACCGCTTAGCGGCTGGCAAACCTTCCCCGGCGACGGCTCGCTGCTGCTGTCCGGCCCCACCGGCGCCACCTGGACCCTCTCCGACGGCGTCGCCGTGTTCACGTGGGGAGGCCGCTGGTGAGCGGCGACCGCACCGCACAACGGGCACCGGTCAACGAGTGGCTGCCGCTGCTGCTCATCGGGTTCATCGTCGCTGTTGCCTGGTCCGCACCGACGGTCTCATCGGCCCTGTGGTCCTCGACCCACTGGCGGGCCGGCCGTGACCTGACCACCCTGATCGACGCCTACGCCAACCTGTTCCATCCAGAACGGATCGACGGATCCGGCCTCCACGGACGGTGGTTCGGCGTCACCACCATCGCCGTGGCCATCACCACCCTCCTCGTCGTGTCGGTGCTCGTCGGGGGGCTGTACCGGCGTCGTCGTCACGCCGAGCGTGGACTGGCACACGGCGCCGACCTCGACCGGTTCTCCCGGCGGGCGGTCGTGCACGGCTCTGCCCAGATCCTCGGCCACTGTGACACCGACCCGAAGCGCTCCGGGTTGCTGGTCGGCCGCGACGTGCAGAGCCGCCGGGAGGTGTGGCTCCCCAAGGAGTCGACGATCCTCGTGCTGGCCCCGCCACGCTCCGGCAAGACGTCCGGCACCGTCGCCCCCGCCGTCGTCGACCACTACGGACCGGTCGTGGCCACCGGTGTCCGCCGCGACATCATGCTGTGGAGCCACCCATGGCGGGCCGCCACCGGGGCGCCGCTCTGGCTGTGCGAGCCGATGTTGCCGCCCGGCACCGAGCTCCCCGCCGGGGTCGAGCCGGTGCGCTGGTCGCCGCTGTCGGGCTGCGACTCGATGCTCACCGCCAAGCTGCGCGCCGAGGCACTGTTCGCCGCCGTCGCCGAGGGCGGCCCCAACGACCAGTTCTGGCGCGGCGCCGGCCAGACCCTGCTGGCCGCCTACCTGATGTCGGCCGCCCACCGGGACGGTTCGATCCGTGACGTCCTCAGCTGGGCCGACCGTGACAGCGACCGCTCCCCGGCCGATGTTCTGCGCTGGGCGGCCGAAAGGATCAGCGACCCGATCGAGCGGGAGACCGTGCAGTCGATCGCCTCGCAGATCGAAGCGGCCGTCGCCCAGGACCCCCGCTACAAGGCCGGCGTCACCGGCCAGGTGCTGCAGGCGTTGGAACCGTTCCGGCTGCCGCACATCCGCCGAATGTGCGACGTCCCCATCGGCGATTCGTTCGACCCGGCGGAGCTGCTGCGCTCGTCGGGAACGATCTGGATGCTCGGCTCCGAGTCGCACCAACGTCAGGCTGCCGGTGTCTGCACCGCGCTGACGGCGGCCATCGTCGAGGTGGCCCGCGAGTTGGGCCGGGACGCCGGGCGATTGCGTCCACCCTTGCTGCTCGCCCTCGACGAGGCGGTCAACGTCGCCCCGATCCCACGGCTGGAACAGCTGCTGTCGACCGGCGGCGGCTCAGGCATCCAGACGATCGTCGTCCTCCAGTCATTGGCCGCCGCCCGCAACGCCTGGGGCCGAGAGCTCGGCGACGCCCTGCTCGATTTCAACAACGCCAAGATCGTCCTCGGCGGACTATCTGACGCCGACGACCTCCAGGACCTGTCGACGCTGCTCGGCGTGCCGCGAGGAACGCGTGCTGCAAACCTCACGATCCGGTCGGGTCGGGCTGTTCGACGCCGGCGACTACTCGTGGTCGTGGCGCCAGGTCCCGGTGATGCGCCCGGATGAGATCCGCAAGATCGACTCCGAGAAACGAGGCCACGCCCTGCTGATCGCCCGTTCGGGTCGCGGGATCGTGCTGCGCCAGGACCGGATCTTCAACCGTCGACCACCAAAGGAGCTCGCGGCGTGAGCAATGAGGAGTTCCTGCACGACTTCGACCCCGGCCCCCGCCCCGAAACAGGCGAGCAGCTCAGCTTCGGCGAGGTGATGTATCCGTGGCGCACCCCGTACCCCTACGACGGTCCGCAGGCACCCGCACCACGTCGAGCAGAGCTGCTCGGCGACCTCGAGGACGCCTGGTGGGCCGACGTCACCGTGTGGACCGAGTGGGCGATCGCCACGTTCCGGCTGTCGCGCTGGTTCCCGACGTGCTGGCTCCGTCACCCCGCCCTCGTCGAAGAAGCCCAAGCCCTGTGGCTGCTCTGGTGCGAGGCGTGGCTGCCCGGCACTGATCCTCACGGACCTGCCCAGTTCCTGCACAACCTGAGCCTCGCTCTGAACCGCATCGACACCCTCTGGCAGATCCCGTGTCGGTCGGACTCCCACACCGAATCGACACCCATCAGCGAATCGGTTCGGGTCCGGCCCACGACCCGCGACTGGTGGTCGCTCACCGAGTTCGACCCGACCGCCACAGCGTGGTGATTCCCCGCGCCCTCCCGACCCACTGAAAGGACATGTCCATGTTGCAGTTCACCCTCACCGGTCGGCTCACCGCCGATCCCGAGATCACCACCTACGGCCCCGACAACACCCCGATGGCTCGACTCCGAGTCGGGTCGATCCAGCCGGGCGTCGAGAAAACCGACTTCTTCGATGTCGCCGTGTTCGGCGCCAACGCACTCGAGTCCATCGCCGCCGCCGGCAAGGGCGACAAGGTGCAGCTCAAGGGCAGCGGGCGTCAGCACTCCTGGGTGACCGACACCGGCGAACAGCGCCAGGGCATCAGCCTCGCCGCCCGCTCCGTCGACCACACTCCACGGATCGAGCGGGCCGCACCCGGCGCTGGCGCTGAGCACACCCGCACCGCCACCGCTGCGTCGACCCGGTAATGACGCAGTTCCTGCGGATGAAGGCGCGCGCTGTGTACCGCGCACTCCGACGTCTCCTCGATCCAACGACCCTGCTGCTCGCGATCGCGCTCAGCCTGCTCGTCACGCTCGCCGTTGTTGCGTTCACCAACGGCGCAGCACCGTGGCGGCCGCTGTTGTTCACCGGTGTCGGCTTCAGCGGTGGCGTGGTCGCTGTCGTCGTGCGCCGACCCCGGCACGGGTCTTCGTGCCGCCCCCCACGCGAGCTGGTGGAGCAGCTCACTGCGCCCGGCCTGCGTGGGCCGTGCTCACGAGTCAGTGTCGCAACCGGGATCCGCGACGCGAACTGATGAACGCGCACGAGATCCTCGAGCGGACGGACTTGGCGGCGCTGCTCACATCGCTCAGCGGCCCGCCGGTCGGGAACGGTCGAGCGGCCCGCTGGTCGTGCTTCTCACCCGACCACCAAGACAACCACCCGTCCGTGACCATGTTCGTCGACCGCAAGGCGGTGCAGCGATGGCGCTGCTGGTCCGACGGGCACGCCGGCACCGCCATCGACGCGGTGATGATCGGCCACAACCTCGACGTCACCGCTGCGTTGCGCTGGCTCGCCGAACGCGCCGGAGACTTTCCCGACCCGCCTGCCCGCACGGCCACGACGACGAGTGGGCCACGTCCGCTGTCACCGGCGCTGCAGCGCTGGGCAAACGACTGCGAGCACCGCCTGTGGCGTCCAGAAGGTGCTGGTGCGCTGCGATGGCTCCGCCAGCGCGGCCTCGACGACGAGGTGCTGCGGGCAAACCGCATCGGCTACGACCCGGGCCAGCGGGTCGCGCCCCGCCCACCCGGACTTCCTCGCTGGCGGGGCGTCACCGTCTGCGCCTTCACCCACGTCGGCGAACTCGCCTACGTCCAAGTCCGCAACCTCGACGGCCAAGCACCCAGCAAGTACAGCAACCCGGTTCCACGCCACGGCACCCTCCCGGCGGTCACCTTCCCCCGCGGCGCCCCGCCGGTCGGCCCCGTCGTCGTCTCCGAAGGAGTCCTCGACGGCCTCGTCGTCGTCCAGGCGGGCTACCGGTCGGCCGCGCTCGTCTCGACCTCGTCGATCACCGCCGGCGCCAGCTCACCGGCCGCCGACCAGATCCTCGCCCATGCCGGTGGTGACCCGATCGTGCTCGCACTCGACGGCGACGCCGCCGGCCGCGCCGGCACCGCCCGCCTCCGCCGGCAGCTCGGCGACAGCCCCGTTCGAATGCTGCGCATCCCCGAGCATCACGACCTCACCACCCTCCACGCCCGACGGAAGGACCAGCCATGGCCGACAGCACAGCTTCGCCAACCGGAGCGCAACGCTTCGTCGCACAGCTGAACGCGCTCGACCACCTTCCATCGTGGACGGAAGCCGCATCCCCCGGCGCCCAGCTGGTCGACCTGGCAGCCGAGGAGTTCGCCATCCGCGACGCCCTCACCGACCTCGAACGAACCAGCCAAGGCTTCAACGCCGACGTCGACCCCGCCCTCGCTGCCGCCACCGCCGCCGACATCGCCGACCACCGTCAACGACTGGAGAAGATCGACCGACGCGGCGATGCCCCATCAACGCGGCCGACACCCCGTCGGCGGATCCGCCGTCAGCCGGACAACTCGACGATGAACAGCTCGTCCGTCACGCCGTCACCGTCGCGGAACCGCATCGGCTCTGGGTGGAAGTCGTCAGCCCCAGGCCGCTGCCCGACGTGCGGGCAGCCCGCCTTGCGATGTACCACCGGCATGGCGAGGTCGATGAGCTGGAGATGCGGTTCCGGCGCCGCATCGACGACGTGCTGGTGGCGGCCAGCGACCCATTGGCGCCGACTCTCACAGCCGACATCGATGACGCCATCGCCACCTACATGTCCAAGCGGCCCGGCGAGCTCGATTTCGAGTACTGGGCGCACACGGACGAGGACCGGGACTTCGGCGAGCCGGTGTACTGGTGGGAGCTACTCGACGACCCGGACAACGCCACCCCTGAAGAGATCGCCGAAGCCAAAGCCGAGGCTGCGATCAGCAACGGTAGGCCGACAATGCGGTCAGCCGCGCCGGAGTCGCTCGGCGACGACCGGGAACCGGCTGCGCCGTCGGAGCCCGATCGGGGTGGCAGACAGATCGACCGCGAGGGCGTGGCGGCCCCCCTCAACCCGGGTCGCACCGAAGGCAGCAGCGCCAACAGACTCGGCGATGACCGGCCCCGACGTCGAGCAAGCGGCGTGATGGCCGGTGCCGGCTCGCAAATCGGCCGCGGCCGCTTCTTCCTCGCTACCGGTGAGGTCGTGCAACGCGACGACGTCACCGGTGACGCCTATCCCCGACCATCACGACCTCATCACCCTCCACGCCCGACGGAAGGACCAGCCATGGCCGACAGCACAGCTTCGCCAACCGGAGCGCAGCGCTTCATCGAGGCGCTGAACGCACTCGACCACATGCCGACCTGGACCGAAGCCGCCTCCCTGGGCGTCCAACTCGTCGAGCTCTCTGACAAGGAGTTCGCCGTCGACAGCCCTGTGGACGATCGAGCCACAGAAGACTCCAGCCTCAGTGGCGTGTCGGGCGTTGCCGTCGACGACGTCGGGGCTCGACGTGCAGGGGTCGCCGAGGTCGACGGCCGCCCCTACTGCTTTTTCGTCGCCACCGGCGAGGTCGTCTACCTCGACCACCTCAGCGAGCAGTGGTACCAGTCCGGTTGGTGGTACGACCAACGAACCGTTCGCGTAACGACACCGCACGGTGACCGCATCCACCGGGCAGGTAGCCACCCCGACGCGGCGATTCACCCCACCGCCTTCGTCGACCCCACCGCACGAGTCGAGGCAGGCGCGACCGTCGGTCCGCACGTGCGCATCGCGCGCCACGCCCACATCGCCCGTGACGCCGCCGTCGGTGCCCACGGCGTCATCCAGGACGGGGCCTGGATCGGCACCAACGCACAGATCGGCCAACACGCCTGGGTGTCCCACGGAGCAACCGTCGAACCGCACTGCACCATCGGTCACCACACCACGATCGGGGCCGGCTCAACGGTCAAGCAGGGCGCTCAGGTCGAGCCCTACTCCCGGCTCGGCGCCGGCACGACCACCAGCACGACCCCGAGGAATCATCGAGGCGTCCACATCGCCAACGCAGTCGAGAACATCATGCGCCTCGACCGCGAGTAGCAGCACCTCGTCTCGCGATGGCGCCGCGAGGACTGCTCACCGGTCGCTGTCACACCCTCTGAGTACGCTCCCGACATGGGACGTGTCCTCGAACGGCTGCGTAGGGTGACGAGTCCAGCGGTGCTGACGTGCGGGTGCTGCTTCCCGCCGCTGCCGTGATGGCACTCGTATGGATCATCGTCGTCGTTGTGCTCTGACGAGCACGTATCGGCGGGCTTCGACCATGGACGAGCTCGGGGATCACGTTTCGGTTCTCGCTCTCGGACCTCGTCGGCGAGGGCGCAGCCCCCCACGATGGTCGGACATAGAACGACATAGAAGCCACATCTATGTCGTGCTACGCGACGGGCGGCCGCCCAGGCCCGCTCGAGGTCCATCGGACGGACGCAACCGGGCCGGGCGTCCCAGCGTCGTCGTAGCATCCTCGCCATGGCCGAGGTCACCGATCAGGGCCCGGGGTACCCGCTCGCAATTCTGACGGGCGCGATCGTGATCACCGCGATAGGACTCCACGCCATCGCCGACTCGATCAACCCGGTGATCGTGATCCTCGGGGCCGTCCTCGTCGAGGTCGTCGTGGTGGCGGTCGTGCTCGCTCGCTGGCCGCAGGATGAGCCGACGAGTCCAACGCCCCGTCGACTGGATAACAACGCCTAGGTCGCCCCCGTGCCGGCGCCTGACTCCGCTGCGGCGCTTGCGGTCGCCATGCACGCTGCGCCCGGGCGCTTCGCCCTGTTGATCGGATCAGGCGTCTCGATGGCCGCCGGGATACCGACGGGCTGGACGGTCGTCTCCGACCTGGCAGGCCGGCTAGCGGTCGCCGAAGGCGCGGAGGAACCGCCAGCCGATCCCGTCGAGTGGTTCTTCGAGCGTCACGGCGAGGCCCCTGACTACTCGACGCTGCTCGAGGGTCTCGCGCCGACCCCGGCGCAGCGCCGCGATCTTCTCGCCTCGTACTTCGAGCCGACGGAGGACGAGCTCGAAGCCGGCGAGAAGCAACCGACGCGAGCACACCGGGCCATCGCGGCGACGGTCGCCCGTGGCACGGTGCGAGTGATCGTCACCACCAACTTCGATCGTCTGATGGAGCAGGCCCTCCAGGCGCATGGCATCGAGCCGGTGGTGGTTGCGACGGCGGACGCTGCTCGCGGGACCATTTTGCTCGCTCACACCCGCTGCACGATCATCAAGGTGCACGGCGACTACCTCGACCCGAACATCAAGAACACCGTCGGCGAGCTCGACAGCTACGACCAGGCGCTCGACCAGCTCCTCGATCGAGCCTTCGACGACTACGGCCTCGTCGTCTGCGGATGGTCGGCCAGCTGGGATCGTGCGCTCCGCCACGCCATTGAACGATGCGCCACCCGTCGGTACGGCACCTACTTGGCCGCCCGTGGCACACCAACCGAGGAAGCCCAACAGCTGATCGCCCAGCGCGACGCCACCTTGATCACGATCGAGGACGCGGACAGCTTCTTCGACACCCTGCTGGGCCGCATCGAAGCCCTCGACGACCTCTCCCAGCGCGACAGCACCAGCATCGAGGTGGTCGCCGCCCAAGCCAAGCGCTACCTCCCCGACCCCGTCCATCGCATCCGTCTCCACGACCTCGTGATGGACGCCGGAGCGCGCGCGCTCAGCGCCACCGGATTCAGCGTCCAGGGGGCGAGCCTTCCGGCTGACGACTATCTGGCCAAAGCAGCAGTCATCGAGGACGCCGCCGGGGGCGTGGTCGTGGCCCACGCCGTGCTGGGAGCGTTCGGCGATACCGACGATCACTACACACTCGTCCGCCGCAGCCTCGAACGACTGGCAGGGCCGGGAGCGACGCTCCTCAGCGGCCTGACCGCCTTGATCTACCTGCGGCTGTACCCGGCACTCCTGGCCATGTACGCGACCGGGATCGCGTCAACGGCCGCCGAGAACTGGGCCGTCCTGCCGGCCCTGCTCACCGCGCGCACCGTCGTGCCCAACATGGGGACCGCCAGTCCTGTCCCCGCAGCCGATGTCCTGCAGCCGTTCCGGGTGCTCGACGGCGGCCTCATCAACACCACGTTCACCACCAACAACAAGACACCTCTGTCCGACTATCTCCACGACCGGCTTGCGGTCTTGCTCCGACCCGCCCTGCGCCTCGGTGAGGACGAGTACGCCGACATCTTCGACTCATGGGAGTACCTTCTCGGCGTCGTCGGCGATGACCTCGGCCCCAGTGGTGTCGTTGGCCGGTGGGCATGGCGTGGATGGCCGACGGACCACGTCCCTCGAGGTGCCTTGGAGGGCGCTGCCGACGACCTGCTTCGCGCAGGGCTGTTCAAGGGCAACCCCGATCACCTCCGTGAGATGCGTAACAGCTTCGAGCAGGGCGTCCAGAGGACCGGACTCCGCCGCCTCTAGCGAGCGAGTCGGCCGAGCCTTGAAACGGCAACTGCGTCGGCCAGCTCGTCTTCGTCCTTCCAGCGCCACGACGACAAGTCCCCTTGATCACGATGTCAACAACAGGTCGGTGGAACACCGACGACGAGAGGTTTTAGGTAAGTGGAGTAGCAACCGCCTGCGTAACGCCAGTCCCGTACACGCCGGCTAGTGCCGCGTCAGACAACGTTCGCCCTGTTGGGCCAACGACACCGATCGGCAGTTCGGCGCTACCAGACGAGAGCGTCGGTTGCCGTGAGCCGCAGCTTCTGTCGTGTGCGAGCCAAGGCCGCGAGCGCGTGTTCCCGTGCCTCCGATGCATCTCGACCGACGTAGCTCTCGGTCAGCGCACGCGGTCGTAGGTCATGGTGAAGTCGTGTTGCCAGGTGACCCCGTTGTCCGTCGAGCCGTCCCCTGTGCTTTCGATGACGTCGGGGCCGCTGAACCGTCCGGTGGTGCGCTGTGAAAGCTCCTTGTCCAGGTGGATCATCGACCATCCGGCGTCATCCATCTCGACGTCGAAGATCCGCACGATTCCACGGACATCGAAGTAGTAGTAGTGGTCGTCCGACAGCAGCGCCATAGCGTCGGGGACGTCGGGGTGGTCGTATGTCGACTGCTGTAGCACGAATGCACCGCCGAGCACCCTCTCGTAGGTTTGGCGCCCGGTGACCGGTTCGGGCATCGCCGAGTGGTTCATCGTGGATTCCCAAGTTCCGAGTAGCCGGTCGAGAACGCTCATCGGATACACCTACCTCTTGTTCGCCCCGCACAGAATGCCCTGATCTGGTGCGGGCGCGCACCCCGACGTTGCCTGACGCGGCACTAGCTCGAGTCAGCGCTAGAAGGCGGTGGCCTGCTGCGGTTCGGCCTGACCTGCACGCGGACCGGCGCTCCGCTTCGCAGCGAGCTCAAGGCGGCGCAGAAACCACGCCATCTCCAAGCGACGTCCAACGGCGGTGTCGCACGATGACGAAAGGCCGATGAGGTGAACCGAGACCCTTCGTCACACGTACATCGGATAGCGGAAGGGGGTTCCGACATGGTCATCGCAGCCGAACAGCTCCGAGCAGGCGACATCGTCGAGTACGGCGGTATTCGCCACCTCGTCGCCGAGATCCGCCGACCATGCGGCGCCGCCTGGCCGATGGCGGTCGATCACGACGGCTGGGGCATCGCCCTCGGCGCACAGCTGCTAGACGTCGAGCGCACGTCTGCCGCCGTGCTGCTCGCAGCATGACCCGACGCCCGTCAACGGTCAATCGCGGTCCCCACGGAGCATCGGGGTCTCGTCTGGCGCTATCGCTGAGCCGGCGGCGTGCAGGATTGCGGCCAAGGCCGCCCGCAGTCGCACCACCTCGCCTTCCAGCGAAACGACACGACGTTCCAGCCGCTCCCGCTCCGCGCCGGCAGCTGTTATCAACGCCGCCATCACAGTCGGGTCCATCACTGCGCCCTCGTCACCGTCGGCCGCGAACCACAAGATGGACGACCTGTCAATCGCTGAGCCTTCACTGCCGGGGAGCGCTTGTCCGGGATCGTCGTCGCCGCAGCGGCGACCTGGGCCGAACTCGTGGCGTAAGCGCCTGATCTGCTCGAGCCCGAGACGTCGAGTCTCCTCGTCCAGCTGGTGACGGTCAGGCGATACGCGGTCAAGTCTGACAGCACTGGCGTGGTCGCTGCCGGCTGCCCGGCTGAGTTCCCGGTTCAGCGCCTGAAGCCGGCAACCTGCTCCGGTTCAGCCGCACCTGGCGGCGAACCGGCGCCGCGCTTCGCGGTGCGCTCGAGACGGCGCAGGAACCGTGACGCCGCATTCGGATTGCACCAGTCGACCGCGGCAGCAGCACTGCTGAGGGCTCGCCGTCGCGCTTGATCGTTGGGGCACCGAAGGAGTGTGGCAATGATGGTGTCGTGGTGATCGGCGATCACTGCTCGCATCGCAGGCGGTAGGCCGCGCTCTCGTTTGCTCCACCAGTCCAGGACGTGGCGGCGCTTGCGGTCGGCTGCTCTCGCAGTCGCCCGGTCGGCCCGGCCGGCCTCCCAGCGTTCCTTGACGGTGTTGGCCGACAGCTGACCGTCCGGCACTCGGATTGCGGCGGCGGCGAACGCTTGCCGGCCGGTGAGATCACCGAGCTCGAACTCGGCGTGGTCGTGGCTGTCACACACGACGTGCGCGTGGTTCGCCTCACATCCTCGTGACATGGCGACGTACAGCGCCGCCGAGGTGGTCCGTGGGGTGACGACGCCGTGGCTGCGCTGCACCGTGCGTCCTTGCGCTCCGGCGATCGTGGTCGCGTAGGCGAGCACGATGTCACTGGCGACGTACTCGGCGGGGAGCGTGGCAGATGCCGCTCGGCTGGCGTGTCGCACGCGCAAGCTTCCGTCGGCGCCGTCCCCGGTGACCGTCCACACGTCACGGTTGAGGATGCGCTGGTGGTCGCTGGCGAGGACCTGGCTGGTGTTGCGACGGGTCTGGATCGAGTCGCCGAGGTGGATGCGGGTGCCGTCGACGGCGTCGGCGACGTGGTCGCCGAGACGCCCTGCGACCATCAGGTGATGCTGGCAACGCGTGCTCACGTCGGCGGCGTCCGAGCCGGTGTCGACGACGATCAGCGCGAACTTGCCCTCCTCGGTGTCGCGCCACCATGCCGCGGCCACGTCGTCAAAGACCCGCTCGGTGCTCGTTTCGACGATCCGTCCCTCACGCTCGTAGGTGTCGGCGATCTCAGGGTTGCGCGCCCGTAGCTGTAGCGACGCGTCGGCCTCCCACCCGTGCTGGAAGCGACGGACCACTGTGAGCTCGACAGCGGCCGGGGCCGCCGCGAGGTCACGGAGCAGACCACCGGCCTCCGGTGCTCCCATCTGCGCGAAGTCGCCGATCAAGGCGATCTTCGAGCCGTAGACCCCGGCGACGCGGACCATCTCGTCGAGCACCAGTGTGGGCACCATGGACGCTTCGTCGACGACAACGAGACCGTCGCGGGGCATGTCGATCGTGCCCACCCGCCACCCGGCGATGGTGTGCGCCGGCAGCCCGGTCTCAGCGGTGACGACGCGTGCGGCGGCGGCTGACAGGGCGAGCACCAGGACGCCGCGGCCGGCCCGCTCGTAGGACGCGGCGACCGATCGCAGCATCGTCGTCTTGCCGGCCCCCGCCGGGCCGATAATCGTCGCCACGCGTCCGCCGCCACCGGCGATCTCGTCGACGGCGGCGACCTGGTCGTCGCCGAGCAACGGGTCGCGGACGGTCTCGACCCCGAACACGGCACGGTCTTCGGCAGCGGTCGTCAGAACACGCTGCTCGGCCACCTGGATCGTGCTCGACGTGTACTTGGCGGCCCCGTAGTCGGCGTACTCCGGGTCGTCGTCGACCTCCAGTGGCACGCACATGGCGATGATCCGCTCCGTCTCAACCTCAATCGCTTCCGCCGTCGGCTCGGCGATGAGCCGTGCCACTTCGCCCGTCACGTGGGCACGTGTCCACCAGGCCCGCTGCTCGTGCAGCTCACCGAAGACCCGCGCCGTCAGCTCGCCGGTCCCGGCCGACAGGCGTCCACCATCGTTCACAACCGCGACCCCACGCCCAGCAGCCGCCACCGCGTCCAGCTCGGCGTCGCTGACGCAGGCCCGCCACTGTTCGTGCAGGTCGACGTCGCCGCGCGCCTTGCGATGGCGGCTGCGGGTGGTGGCTTCGCCCATCATCCTGGCCTTCTCGCCGGGTGTTGGAGTGCGACCATGGATGGTCCGCCAGTCGGCAGCGAGCCGCTCAAAGGTGGCGAGCACGGCCGCCCGACGGGTCGAGAACTGGTCGATGAGGCTCGCGGGAATGCCGGCGATCTCACGCATCGGGACGCGTCGACTCGGCGTCACCCAGGACACACCGAGCTGCTCGCTGAGCTCACGTTCGAGGGCCGCCCCGTACACGGCGCCGGCGGCGTGGGCGTGTCGATAGATGGCCCGCGAGTCGAGCGTGCGCCACTTGCCGTCCTCGCCGCGGATGCGGTTCAAGATCGCGCAATGCGAGTGCAGCTGCGGATCACCAACCCGCGTCGCGGGCTCGGTGGAACGTGACGCGCGATGCCGGAACTGCGCGATCACGAACCCGTCGCCGGCGATCTTGCGCACGCCACCATCACCAGCTCGGGTATGGCCGCAGGTCATGTCGAGATACTCGAGGCCGGCGGCCACGGCGGCCTCATGGGCCTTCAGCACCGCCTCCCGCACGCGCCCGTCCTGGCTCAGCCCCCACAGCAGCGACACGCTCTTGGACGGCGAGAACGTCACGTCGAAGGCGGCGACGGGCTCCGCGATCGACCCGTCGGCACGCCGTTTAGGGACGACCTTGCGGCCCAGCACCTGCTCAGGCTGCCACCGACCCGACGGCAACCTGGTTCCGCCGGCCGTGGAGGGCACCACGAACCGGCCGTACAGCACGGCCATGTCCTCGGCGACAACCTCGCCGGCCAAACCGAGCAGCGCCGACCCCCGACCGGTCCACGCCCCCGGCGCCTCACCCTTGCCGGTGTAGTAGTCGTGCTTCGACGTGGCCACGTCACGAATCAGGTAGTCGTAGCCGCTGCCGGCTGTGATGCGTCCTACCGAAGCCACCATCGCTGATCGACGTATCCCTTGCAGACGTGGAGACGCGCGTGCATCTCCTGACCCCAGATAGGGACATCGACCCGCGCTGCGGTCACACATCGGCGGGCGCAGACGGCCACCAGCATGATTCATGCCAAGGTGTGATCTCGGATCAGCGCTGCCGGGCACCGACTTGGAGCACCGGAACAGCGCGTAGGTAACAGCCGGGTCGACCGTGCGTAGGGGCGGGTCTACCCGGGGCAGCGCACAGGGCACGCGACGCCGATGTGACCGCGCGTGAGGCCCGTGCCCCTACAGGAGATGTGAAGCGCAGACCAGACCTCACGAGTATGAGCGGCCCGGTGACCCGCTGGCGGTGCACAGTGAAGGGCGCCACGCAGCGTCGTGCCGCGACCGAGCAGCATCAGCGGGCGATCGCCACGATCAACGAGATGTTCGACCGACTGGACGAGCTGCTCGCGGCACGCGATCGCCTGACGGGTGTCGCTCCGCTCGGTCCGCACGACGACCCGATTCGCGACGCTGAGTCCCTGCTCCACCACGCCGAGCTGCTCAGCCGGGCGCTGTCGGACCTACGGCTTGCGGCGCTCGCTGCATCAACTCATCGGCGCCGCAGCGACCTTGCCGCCGACGTGGGCACCAAGGTGATCGGCCTGTTTCCTCGAGCCGGCCGCGATCCCGCCTCGACCAACCCGATGGATGACGACACCGATCCTGCGCCGCCGGCATCGGGCTACGCCGGCCGGGACGCGCTCCAGGCGGTTGCCGAACCGGCGGCCGGGTGATCAGTCAAATCTGGCCACAGAGCAAGCTGTACGGGTCGGCGAAGCAGCTCGGCGATCTGCTCGTCGTCGCCGAGTCGAGCCGCCCGCCGCAGACCGTACGCGAGCTCGGGCCACTGTCGCGGTCCGCTGCGGGCATGGCTCGTCCAGCGGCCACGGCGCACCGTGTCAGCGATGTTCTGCGCCTGCGTGCCCACCGCCAGGTGATCCGGCCGAACACAGCACCGGACGTCGCAGCGGTGCCGCACCACCGGTTCCGCCAGCGCTCCATAGTGCGCCAGTGCCGACCAGCGATGGCCGGCGATCACGCCGAGCGTCTCACTACGGAAGCGGCTGTAGCCGCCATCGGACTCGATCCCGCCGAGTCAGATCCAACACTCGTCACCGCCGCGGAAATAGACGCTCGTTGCGAAGCGGGCGCGCTCGTGAACATCGACGAAGGGCCACTGCGCCTCAAGCGCCCGGTCGCGTTCGGTCGTGTCGGTCACCTGGCGACGACTCTGACAGAAGGGTGTCACAACGGGCCGGCCGTTCGAGGGGCCGGTCGGTCAGTGCGACGGTTTGCGGAGCCGGGTCTTGCGCAACTCGACCTGCTCGACCGGGTTGGTGATCGTCACCGTGCCGCTGCGCTCGAACCGGCGTCGCCACATGGCGCGGTGGGCTGCGACCCACCAGGCGAGGGTGGCGTCGTCGATGCCGCGGGACGGACGTCGCGCTCGCCGACTTCGTGGCTGGCGACCCGGTACTGACGTTGCAGCCGGGCAAGCTCGCAGGTGAGCTCGTCGAGCGGGGCGGTGTCAGGGTTGAGCATCGCTGTCGAGAATCGTTGCGTCGTCGCGCATCGCGCCAGACCCTCGATCTCAGCCTGGTCGAGGATCTCGTTGGCCCTGGCGACCGTCGTCGCCCAGTCGTCGCCGAGGTCGCTGGCAATGCCGGCGAACAGGGTGAGCGAGGAGACGAGCTTCTGGTCGTCGGGCCGGCCGAACAGCTTGCGGATTCGTCACGCCTCGTTGGATGACCTGCTGCCAGACGGCGTCGACCAGGGTCCGGTAGCCGGCCCCGAGGAGCGGGTGACGCAGAAAGGCGTCGGCTTCGATCCGGTCGCGGATGGCGTAGTGGGCAGCGGTCGGACTGGTGCCGAGGCCAGCGACCTGGGGAAGATGAACCACATCCAGTGCGACCGCTTGCGGCCGCCGTTGATCTCGGCGAGCGCACGGTCATGGTCGCGGTGGTAGCCGTCGTGGAACCGCTCGAGGTCAGCGTCCGGCATCATCATCGAGCCTACGAACGAGTCCACAGCTGGTCACTGAGCCCATCGCATGCTCGGACCGGGTCCTCACGCCACGATGGCGAGCGCTTGTCGGGTGCACCAGGTGAGCACCGGCGGTGTGACGCCGTCGCCGAGAAGGCGGATTGCATCGCGCTGACTGGGTGGCTTCGTGGGGTCGGGGCCGACGGCCTTCCAGTCCGCGGGGTACGCCATGCACGCCGCCACTTCCGTAGTCTTGAGCATCCTGAAGCGGACGTCGGCCAGGTCGACGGGGCGGTCATGATCGATCGAAGCGAGGGAGGTCGTGTCCCGGGTGGTCATCGTGCCGAACGGGTCGTCGACGGGGTGGTAGGCGGTGTCGGCGGGGCCACCGTTGTTCTTGGCGAACATCGCCCCGGCCGGCCGATCCCACACGGCTAGCCCGGGCCGCTGGTAGGCGGTCTGCGTGCAGGTTGGCCCGTCGAGCGGGGTGGGCCGGGTGTGCCGACGGAACGGCACGACCGCCCCGGTGTGGGTGGCGATCCCGACCGAGGCGGTGGTGTGCTGGGTCCAGGTCGGCTCGTCGAGGCTGCGGATGCGACAGATCGAGCCGGGCCGTTCGAACGTGTTGCCGGCAGCGACGAGTTGGATGCCGGCGACGAGGGCATGGGTCTCGCCCGTGGTGAGCGTGCTGACCGGTGCGGTGATCGGTGTCCCAATCGACTGGTAGTCGGAGATGTGCGGAAGCCGGCCGCCGTGGGCGTCGATGCCGCGTTGGATGCGGGCGAGGGTGGCAGCAGCGAGGGGCTTGAGGCGGTCACCGATGCGGATCCCGAGGTCGGACCAGTCGATGACGGTCGACGCCGGGGTGTAGGCGATGTGGGCGACGTGGTGGCAGTGGCGGCACCGGTAGTCGTACTGAATCCCGAGCTTGCCCCACTCGGCGAGCGGCCAGGCCGTGGTGCGGTGTCGGAACACCTGGCGGGCCTCGACGACGGTGGTGCAGCGGGGGCACCAGGCGTCGACGCGGTGCTCGAGGTCAGGGGTGCGCATCGTCTTGCGCCAGCAGATCACGAACATGCGGTCGCGCATCTGGGGGACACCGAACGCCGCCGAGTTGAGCATCAGCGGCCGGGTGCGGTAGCCGAGGTTGTCGAGCTGGCCGAGCCACCAGCGGAACGTCTCGCCATTGCGGTTCGGTCCCCACTTGGCGGCCTCGACGACGTTCTCGACGACCGCCAGGTCGGGGCGGTGGGCGTCGGCGTAGCGGATGACGCACGACATCGTGACCCGGCTGCGCTCGGACGAGGCGTAGCCGCTGCGGGCTTCCGGGTCAGGTCCGTCGCCGGCGATGTGGTCGAACAGGGTGGCCGGCTGCTCGTACACCTTGGTGGCGTTGGCCTGCGAGTGGTGCACGCAGCTCGGCGAGAAGTGCGCCATCTGCACCCGGGGCATCTTGGCGACGTCGTAGTCGACCGGGTCGACTTGGTAGTGGTCGACGTGCGGGTGGCGGTGGGCGTGGGTGGCGATGGCGATGGCGTCGTGGTTGGCGGCGAAGCGCAGCTCGACCCCGGCGGAGATGACGCCTTCGGAGGCGCCACCTCCACCACAGAAGAAGTCGGCCGCGGTTGGGGTGTCGACCGGTCGAGACCTGCTCATGCCGGCGGCCCTTGCCCGTGCAGTGCCTGATAGGAGGCGGGGTCGTGGCGGGCGAGCCAGCCACAGCCACCTGGGGTTGACCAGCTGGCCGGGCGCTGAGTAGCGGTGTCAACCTCAGCGATCCCGGGCGGTCTGATGCGCCATGTCGTTCCGCACGGACAGCGATGTGGTTCGTCGGCTTCGTGGAGCGGCCGGTGGCAGCGGCAGTGGTAGTACCTCCCGGAGCACCGACCGCTGGAGGGGGCGAGCGCGTGCGGGCGGCCGGTAGGTGGGGACCCGGGAGTGACCGGTTGAGGCGTGGTCATGCCTACGCCCCTTCCTCGACGAGGCCGCTGTGTCGGGAGATCCAGTCGCGCCAGGCGACGTCGGTGACGATGTCGGCGGCTTCGACGGTGCAGATCGAGAACCCGATCGTCTCGACGGTCAGGGCGATCTCGCCGATGACGACGACATCGCCGGTGCTCATCGACGGGCACAGCTGGCCGTCGGGCCGGTCATCCCGGTTGTGCCGCACGAAGACGCGCTCAGCGGCGTCGAACACGTCGAGGGAGTCGTCGAGGACCACGGTGCCGGCCCAGCCAGCGATGAGCACGTCACCGGGCTGGTAGCCGCGCAGGAACGGGGCCGATCCGTTCGTGTAGTTGCGGTAGCTGATCTCCATACCCCGACCTTAGTCTTTAATGTCTTGACTGTCAAGACTATAAGGCGTAAGATCGGGGTATGAGGTCGAAGCGATGGATGGAGTCGCGGGCGGACCGCCGTGTGTTGCGTCCGTGCTGCCTCTGTGACGTCACCTCCGGTGACTGTCGTGATGGCGGGTTCGTCCATGCCGGGCGGCGCTGGGAGATCGGCATCACCTGGCCGGGGAACACGTTCGGGTGGGACGCAGGGCTGCTCGACGGGGTGTGCCGGGCGACGGTCGAGGACCGCTACGTCGGCGGCGACGATGACGTCGAGCTGTCCTACCGGGGGGCGTGTCTCGGGTGCGGGTGGGCCGCCCCGCGGGAGCACCCGGACTCCAACGCGGCGCTGGAGGACGCGCTGGACCATGCATTGCCCGACTGGCGGCGCATCCCGGTCGTCGAGCGCCTCCACCACGACGCGCCGGCGTCACGCCTGCGGCAGTGGCGTGACGAGGTCGGTGACCTGTACCGGACGCTCGGGCTCGAGGATCGCTACGCGCCGGGCAACGGCGGCCTGATCCGCACGCTGCGCCAGCGCCTCGGGACACGGTCGCACTGGAGCGGCGGCTTCTTCGACGTGTGCGCCGGGCTCGTCGACGAGCGTCCCGTCCTCGTGACGGTCGAGCAGATGGAGCTGTTCTGATGCCGCCCGCCCACCCCCGCTCCTACCGGCATCACCCGACGGTGGTGGTCGTGAAGGGCCGAGCGTCGACGCACAGTCGCCGCGGCAACCGGTACGAGCTGACCTGGTTCCGCTACGTCGATGACGACGGCGATGCGTGGGACCAACTTCGCCAGCGTCGTTGGGACGCCACCGGCCGCCGCCACGAGGCCGAGCTGCCGATCGACCTTGGTGTCACGCCGGCCGAGATGTTCGATCGCTACGTCGAGATGTACCGGTGCATTGCCGAGCAAGCCGACGGTGTGCCTGCGCCGGGCCAGCTCCACCTTCCGGGGGTGCGGTGATGGCCCGCCGGCCGGTCGAGCAACGGTGGCGGCGCGGCCGGGACCGCTGGGTCCACCCGGATGGCCCACGGTTCGTGCCGGAACGCTACGAGATCGACGCGATCGACGAAGCCCTGGCGCGGCCGTTCATCGAGACCCATCACTACGCCCACTCCTATCCGGCCGCCCGCTTCGCCTACGGGCTGTTCGACAGATGGGGCGGTGAGCTCGTCGGCGTCGCCGTCTACGCCGTGCCGGTCAACGTTGCTGTGCTCACCGTCCCGTTCCCCGCCCTCGTCCCGTACGACGAGTCGATCGAGCTGTCCCGCCTCGTGCTGCTCGATGCCGTCCCGTTCAACGCCGAATCGTTTTTCGTTGCCCGCTGCCATCACGACCTGAACCTGGCGGGCATCCGCGGGGTGGTGTCGTTCAGCGATCCGCTGCCGCGTCACCGCCGCGACGGCAGCGTGGTGATGCCCGGCCACGTGGGCACCGTCTACCAGGCACTGAACTTCACCTACACCGGCCGTACCCGGGCGCACTCGGTCACGCTGCTGCCTGACGGGTCGGTGATGCATGGTCGCGCCCAGGCCAAGATTCGCGCCCGGCACACCGGTCACCGCTACGCCGAGCGGCTCCTCGAGGACCTCGGCGCTGCGCCGATCACTGACGACGACGACCCGGTGGTCTGGCTGCGCCACGCCCTCGCCACGATCGGCGCCGTCAGGGTCCGTCACCCCGGCAATCACCGGTTCTGCCTCACCCTCGGCGGTCGCCGCCACGCCGCCCACCTGGTGCTCGCCCGGCATCCGTCCCGTCCGACACGCGCCGCTCACCAGCCGGAGCTGACCGACCAATCGACCGCCACCGTTGCGCGCCACACGGCCGCACTCACCTGACTGGAGACACCATGACCCCACGCACCCTGCAGGTCCAGATCGAGCTGGACGACACATCGGCTGACGCCGATCGCATCGCCAAGCTGATCGAGCGCACCTTGCACGCCGATCCCTTCGTGCTCAACGTCGACGCCAAGGCGGTCAGCGTGGTATGTCGTCTGCGACAGCAACGGCGATCCGAACTACCGGCCATGACCGTCCTCAGCGGCCCGGCCCGGCACCGGGGCGGCCCTCGTGCCTGCGGCCACCGGATGGGAGGATGGGCGCCCGTCATGGATGCACAGATCAACGACCGAGCCTGGTGCGCGGCCCGGCTGGCGGCGGGTGACACGGTGGCGGCGATCGGCCAGGCGGCCGGTGTGAGCCGTCAGACGGCGAGCGCCTGGTTGAAGCGCCACGGCCTCCAGGCGAACAACCAGCCCAAGCCTCGGCCCGACGCGGCGCAACTGGCTGGCGACTACGAGCGGACCCGCTCGATGCGCAAGCTGGCCGCCGAGTACGGGATCTCGCCGGCGGTGATGCGCACGTGGCTGTTCGAGGCCGGCGTCGACCCACTCGGCACACCGGGGCGTCCACCCGTCGACGTCGACGTCGCAGACGTTCAGGCGCGCCGTGCTCGAGGTGAGACGTGGCAGACGATCGCCGACGAGCTACACGTGTCCGTCGAGACACTGCGGCGCCGGGCCACCTGCATCGACTGATCCCTGACCCGCCCGCCCTCTCACCTACAGGCATCCGCGTTGCTCGCCCCTCGGCCGGGGGGACCGAGGGGCGAGCCGGGGGGATCTCAGCTGGCGGTGCCGGCGGGTTCGTGCTCGGCGCCGCTGCGGGGCTTGGCGAGGAAGTCGACTCGGCGGGCGTGGACTTTGACGTCGTGGCGCTTCGGCCCGTTGTCCGGTTCCCACTCGTTGACTCGCAGTTCGCCCTCGACGCCGATCTGGCGGCCCTTCTGGACGTGTTGGGCGACCGCTTCGGCGGTGCGGCCCCAGGTGACGACGGGGATCCATTCGACGTTGTCGTCGGTGCCGTCGACGGCGATGGAGAGCTCGCAGACCGCGGTGCCGCCGTTGGTGTAGCGCAGTTCGGGCTGCTTGCCGACCCGACCGATGAGGGTGACGTTGTTCATTGCTGGTTCCTTTCGGGTTGTGGCCCCGTGTCTGGCGGGGTGCTTGTTGGGAATGGAGCGCTGACCCGGCCCGGCGTGGTGTCAACTGCGGACGGCGCCAACGGCGGTGTGAGCGCAGCGGCGACAGCCAGGAGCCGGCATTGGGGTCGGAAGTCGGTTGACACCAGGAACGACGGGCGGGGTCGAGGATTCATGGACGACAGGCGCACCGCCGGCTGGGGCCGGTGTCCGGGATGGGCGGGCGGTGATGGCGTCATCGCTCGAACCGTGGGCTCTGGTCGCTGTGAACGCCGTGTGCGGACGGCGGGGTGAGGTGGTGTCGTAGGGCGTTGCGTTCGGTGGTGGCGATCGCCTGCTGCGTGCGCAGCCATGTCGACAGCGCGGCGGGGTCGACATGGCCCGGGTGAGCGGTGAACGTCGGGTAGCTGTCGGTCTTGACGTAGGGGTGGCGGGCTTCGATACGGATCGAGGTGTCGTCGACGCGGGCTTGCAGGCTGACGCCGTGGAACTGGCCGATGTCATGACGCCGGGTCGGATGCCAGTTCGCTGGGTTGAGACTGAACGCGTTGACGGCGGCCGCCCACGCTTCGGCGCCGCGGGCGCGGTTGCCCCACACGACGACGCCATGGTCGTAACGGTCGTAGGCACCGGTCCAGGCGAAGCGTTCTGCGGTGGAGGGTTGGCGCTGCCCGTAGATCGGATGCTGACCGGTCGCCTCGACGGGCGGCGTGGTCTCGCTGCGGGTGGCGTCGTCGATGGTCTGGTCGGGCTGTTGTTCTGCCGGTTCGGGTTTGGGCATCAGGTCGGCGCGCAGCTGGTCGCGTCGCTGGCGGACCTCGGCGAGCTCGGCTCGCCGGGGAACTCGTCGGGGATGGGTCGGGTCCGTTCGGCGTCGAGCTGGTGTCGGGCGCGGGCGATCGTCTCGACCCGTTCGGCTCGGGTGGTGGGGAGCCGGTCGTGAAGGTTGAGGATGCGTTGTCCGAGGCCGCGTCCTTCGTCGCCGGGGTGCAGCTTGTCGCCGGCGATGCGGGTCCAGATGCCGGTGTCGGGGATCTCCAGGCGGATCCCGTCGGACCGGTGCGCCTCGTAGGTGACCCCGGCGAGCTGCAGGGTGGTGCGCTGGTTCCAGTGCATCTGCAGCAGTCGTTGTCCGATGACGACCGGGTCGGCGTCGCGCTCGGGGTGGAGGGTGTCGATGACGGCGATCTGTTCGGTGAGCCGTCCGATGGTGCGTTCGGCGTCGCCGATCTGGCGGCGTTGGGCTTCGCGGGAGGCGTGGTGGGCGCGTTCGGCTCGCTCGAGCCGGCTGGTGGCGGCGGTGAGCGCGGCGAGTTCGATGTGGCGCTGGTCGCCGGTGGCGATGGCGGCGATGGTGGCGAACTCCTCGGCGACGGTGGCCACGGATTCGTCGCGTAGGTCGCGGGTCATCTGGTCGGGGTCGGACATCGCCTGGGCGATGAAATGCGCCTTGCGTTGGAGGATTTGCCACGAGTTGGCGTCGGCGGTGCGTTCGGTGACGTAGCGGTGCACCTCGACGCGGTCGTTGTGGTTGCCCTGGCGGATGAGGCGGCCTTCGGCTTGTTCGAGCCAGTCGGGCCGGTAGGGGGCGGTGAGCTCGTGGGCGGCGCAGAGGCGGGGTTGGATGTTGACGCCGACGCCCATCTGCATGGTCGAGCCGATGAGGACGCGGATGTGTCCGCTGCGCACCTGGTCCCACAGCGGTTGACGGCGGTTGGGGTCGGTGATGTCATGGACCCAGGCGATCTCGCTGCGGTTGACGCCGCGTTCGACGAGCAGGTCGGTGAGCGTCGAGTACACCGACGGGGAGCCGTTGGGGTTGGGGACGCCGGCATCGCAGAACACGACCTGGGTGGCGCCGGGTCGTTCGGAGTCGGGGTAGGTCCAGCCGGCGGTGCGCTGGTGGATCTCGGCGATCCGGGCGGCGACGGTGATCAGCTTCTCGTTGGGTTCGTCCCACGAGAACGCAAGGGACGGGAAGCTGTGGGTGCGCCACTTGGCGCACGTGTCGGCCGAGATGGTGGCCGGGTGCAGCGCGGCGGCGCGGGCGGTGGACAGGATGGCGATGACCGGGTCCACGCCGCCGTCGGGGCTCTTGTCGATGTGGCGGCCTTCGGCCCGTTCGGCGCACCAGGCGGCGACGGTCTCTTGTTGCGGGGTCGGGTCGGCGACGTGGACCTGGGCTTTGGCGTCGACGAGCTCGGGCAGGTGGAAGCCGAGCGACGCGGTGGTGCGCACGTCGGCGAAGGAGCGGAACATGCGGGCCAGGTCGGGGAAGTTCTTGTACTCCCCGAGTCGGGTGACGACCTTCAACTTGCCGTCGGCGCCGTGTTCGACGGTCTCCACGGGGGCGAGGAAGTTGGCGGCCATTGCGTCGAAGTGCTCGAGGCCGGCCTCGTCGAGGGCGTGCGGTGCGACGAGGCGGGCGGCGACCCACATCTCGGCGGGCGAGTTGGTGACCGGGGTGGCGGTGGCCATCACGACGGCGCCGGCGCCGTGGCGGAAGCGGACGTAGTCGGTGCGGGCGAGGATCGCTTCGGCGCGCTGTGACCCGGCCGGCATCGGCAGGCCTTGGCGCTGCGTGTTGAGCCGGATGTTCTTGGCCAGGTGGGCCTCGTCGACGACGAGCATCCCGACGCCCATGCGGTCGAAGTAGGTGACGGCGGGGTCCTCGACCGCGTTCTTCAGTTCGGCGAGACGGGCGCGTTCCTTCTCCAGCTGGCGTGCCCATCGCTTCGCTGCGGTGCGCGACAGCGTCTCGGTCGGGTCGACCGACTCGAAGTCGGCGAGCCGGCGTTCCAGCACCTCGCGTTCGACGTCGGGCGAGAGCGGGATCGTCTTGAGCTGGTTGTGGGAGCAGATCGCGGCGTCGAAGTCACCGGTCGCCATCCGTGCGGCGAACTCGCGCACGGCGTCTTTCTGGGCGGCGCCGTGGGGTGTGAGGACGCGGGCGGCCGGATAGAGGCGCAGGTAGTCACGCGGCGAACTGTTCGACCATGTTGCCGGGGACGGCGAACAGGGCGGTGCCGTCGATGCGGCCGGTGCGGCGAGTCTCCTGGGCGGCGATGATCATCGCCGCGGTCTTGCCGGCGCCGACCCCGTGGGCCATCAGCACGCCCCGGTCGGCCGAGGCGAGGATCCGCCACACGACGTCTTTCTGATGGGGTCGCGGGGCGAAGTCGACGGCGAGGCCGGGCAGGGTCAGATGGGAGCCGTCCCAGTGCTCGGCCCGGTAGCGGTTGAACAGCCGGTTGTAGCGGCCGGCGAGCCGGGTGGCGCGTTCGGGTTCGGCCCAGCACCACACCTGCAGTGCTTCGGTCAGGTTGTCGCGGCACAGCTGCTCGGCGGCGGTCGCTTCGGGGTCGACGACGGTGATCTCTCGGTCGCCGCTGTCCACCTTGACGTGCACGGTGACGGGTCGGGCGTTGCACGCCCGCACGACCTGGTCGGCCATCGAGTGTCGGTCGGTGCGGAACCGGGCCGGCCCGCCGGGCGCCCACCCGTCGTAGGACCAGGCGCCGGTCGGCGGGTGGTACTTGACGGTGACGTCGCCGCCGTCGTGGTCGGCGATGAACGCGGCGATGTCGTCGGGGTCGAGCCACGTGACGCCGAACTCGGGTGTGATCTCGGCTGCGGTCAACGGGGTCGGCTGGGCGGCCCGCAAGGCGGTGACGTTGCGTTCGAAGCCGGCGTCGACCTTGGTCGCGGTGAGCGCCTCGTCGAGCTTGCCGACGACGTCACCGGCCAGATAGTGGGCGGCGAGCACCCACTCCCCGACGGGCGTGCGGAACGCCACCTCGCCGAGCTGCGCCTC
Source organism: uncultured Acidimicrobiia bacterium (assembly GCA_963841465.1). Lineage (GTDB taxonomy): Bacteria > Actinomycetota > Acidimicrobiia > Acidimicrobiales > Ilumatobacteraceae > JALZMG01. Next base: position 415,884 of record CAWJCQ010000006.1, read on the forward strand.
GGCGGCCGCCTGGTCGACATCTAGCTGTTCGGCGACGTAGGCGGAGTCGATGCGGTGCCAGCGGGCGAGGGAGTTGGCGACGGCCTGCTCGATCGTGTCGGCCCGCTCCGGCCACATCTCGCTGCCGGTGTCGAGGATCGGTCGTTGCAGGAGCGACGCCGGGGTGGCCTCACCGGTGTCGTCGTCGAACACTTCGAGAGCGGCGACGGACCACCACGACGGGTCGGTGCGGAACCCCTCCAGCGTCGGGTAGCGCCGCCGCACCTGGGTGCGTTCGCCGGTCGCCTCGTCGAGCGCCTCGTCGTCGTCGGCCCGGTCGCGTTTGACGGCTTTGAGCTCGACGAGGTCGTACGCGTTGAGCGGCCGGCGATGGCGCTGCCGGTAGGTGGCGTAGAGGTCGGCGAGCTCGCTGCGGCCGGCGTCGGTCGGGTCGTCGAGGTACTCGAGGACCCGGTCGCGCATGGTGACGAGCAGGCGCAGCTGGTTGCGGTTCTTGGCGGCGCACGGGTGCCTGCGGCCGTCGCGGGAGAACCCGCTCGGCGAGATCTCATCGATCACGATCGACCCCGCCGGCAGCGGCCGTCCGATGCGGGTGCGCACCTCGATCGGTGCGGGATCGTCGACCGCCGGGGCGGTGCCGGTCGGTGACCAGTGCAGCTCGACGTCGTCGAGTGCCGCGGCAAGGACAGTGTGGGCGGGCCGGTCGTTGGTGACGGTGAAGTTCTCCCGGCGATATGCGCCGCCGGGTTCGATCCGCCCGAGGACGTGGTCGGGGTGGTCGATCCAGTAGCGGTTCACGGTGACGGTGGTGTCGGCGTCGAGCGGCTGGCGGGTGACGTCCAACCAGTCCGCTGACGGTCGCTGCTCGCCGGGCAGGGGGCTGTGCAGGATGAGCAGGTCGGTGACGACGTCGGTGCCGGCTTCGCGATGGGTGCGCGACGGCAGCCGGATCGCGGCGACCAGGTCGACCTGCTCGGCGAGGCGGCGGCGCCAGGCGGTGTCGTTGGAGTCCAGCGAGAACCGTGAGGTGATCACCGCGGCGACGCCGCCCGGGCGCAGCATCGCCACGGAGCGGGCGATGGCCAGGTTGTGCAAGCTGTCGCGGTGCGGGTTCCCGACGCCGGGCTTGTGCGACGAGAACGGCACGTTGCCGACGACGACGTCGTAGCCACCGTTGACCCGGGCGGTGTCGCTACGGGCGATGTGCCACTCCTCGATCCGCGACCCGACGACGTTGGCGCCGGTCAACGCGGCGGCGACGCGCACCGAGATCGGGTCGATGTCGACGGCGTCGAAACGGACTCCGTCAGGAGCGGCGGCGATCCAGTCGCCCCGTCCGCACCCCGGTTCGAACCCGACCCCGTGGATCACGCCGTGACGTTCCAGCCACTCCCACACCGTCACCACGACGTCGGTGTCGGTGTAGTAGGCGTTGAGGATCGATCCGGCGGCGACCTGGCCGTAGCCCGGCCAGTGCTCCTCCACCCGGTCGATCGCCTGGACGCCGCGCGGCGTGCCGACCCACTGGGCGAGGCTCGTCCATGCCCGCAGCGTGCGGACCTCGCTGGCGGTCAGCGGCCGGTCGGGAAGGGCGGCCGCCAGGCGGGCCGCGTTCGTCGCCGCCCGGGCTCGGTCGGTGACCGGCCGCAGCGACCGTGAGGTCAGTCGATGTCGTCGGGGTGGACCAACAGGGTCGGCAGCAGCGGATAGCGGGGCAGCGTGTCGAGGTCGATCGCGAACGGGATCACCGGATCCTCCCGGTACATCGGCCCCAGCTCGTCGTCCGCTGCGGTCGCCACCTGCCAGACCATCCACTCCAACGTCCGGCCCGTCCGCACCACCGCCATCATGTGCCAGTCCGTCCACGGCTTCCACGTCGCCGCCAGCTCGATCACCTGCTCGACCAGCTCCTCCAGCAGGCCGGCGTCCTCCCGCCACACCGCCTGCAGCCGGTCCCGCAGGCGCGGAGACGCGTAGAACATCACCATGTCCGCCAGCTCCGTCCGGCTCGGCGTCGAAGGCGGCGAATAGGGATAGCTGCTCATTCGGAATCGGGCGACGTGTGGTCCGGGCCGACGCATCACGCGACGGCACATCCCAGTCGTGCGTCGACTCATCATGACCTCCTCCGCCACCTCCCGGTGTGCTCATGACCCACCCCCACGGTTCATCAGCACCGTCGGGCAGGTCGCAACCGCAACGGAACGACCGCTCACACCACCTAAAGGGCCATCAACCGCACGGGCCGGTCACATCTGTTGTTCGAGTGCTTCCAACCTACGTCCAGCCCCGGCGAAATACAAGCGCGGTTGTATTTATCGCGGGCGAGATGGCTAGCGTCCAAAACGAATGGGCCTGGAGGACGTCTCGGCCGCTACCCGCAACATCGCCGGGTTGCGGGACGCGCTGAGCGCCGCGCTCGAGCAGCGTGACGCCGCGATCCGCCAGGCGTTCAGCGACGGGTGGCCGATCGGTGCGATCGCCGAGGCGGCGAGCCTGACCCCGTCCCGCATCGCCAGCGTCCTCGGGCATCCGTTTCAACGGGTCGGGCGCCCGTCGAGGCCGCTCGATCACTGAAGCTTCGGGTCGATCACGACGTCGGCGTTGGGGATGACGAGCGGGCGCAGGACGAGCTCGCGGGCCGCCCACACCGAGCAGTCGATCCCGATCAGCGGAAAACCGGTTCCCCGGGCGGTGACGTAGCGGGTGTGGCGAAGCTCCCGGTTGCGCGTCGCGTACGGCAACGCGTCTGCGGGTGCGTGCTCGGACCAGTCGTTGCGGAACCAGGCGCTGGTGTGACCGTGCACTTGCGGCCACGGACTCTCGATATGCAGCCAGCTCGACCACAGCTCGTCGGTGTCGGCCCAGATCGGCCCCACCGGCGCAGCGGTGCCGGCGTCGAGTTCGTCGGGGTCCTCGGGATAGCCGTCGTCGACGTCGATCGCTGCCTCACCGAATCCGAGCATTCGGCCCGGTCGATGGATCACCTCGAGCGGCAGGGCGTTGATCCGCACGATCGCATCGACAGGGTCACGCGTGGCGGCCAGTGCCTGCCGCCAGAACGGGGCGGCGACGCCGGCATGGGTGATGACAGCGGTCTTCCCGCCGTGGGTCGTGACCGCGGCAGCGTGAGACGCAAAGCCCGCCCGGTACCACATGGCGATCCGATCCTCGGCGTCCGGATCCGGCTCGCCGCGCGTCGGCGAGGTGAACCAGCACCCGCCGATCATCCGGCTGTCCCAGTTGCCGAGCAGCTGCACCCACCGTCCCGAGCCCAGGTGCGGCTGCACCATGTCCACGACGGCAACGTCATCGACCCCGCCCACCAGATCGCCGACCTGGACGACCGTCAACTCCTCCGACCAGCTCGCGGCCGACACACCGAGCTGAGCGAGACAGCGCGCAAGCTGATCGGCGTGTCCGCCGACGTCGCCGATGATCGCCACCGTGCCCACGCACCACTCCTCTCGCAACGGGCAAAGTACGAAACCTCGCCCGTAAATACAAGCGCGGTTTCATTCTCGCCACCTCGTTACCTACCGGCACGCTGCCGAGCAACCGTCGGCCTGCGCGGCGCTGTCCTACGGTGTCGTCACCGTGCAGACCGATGTCGCTCTCCCTCACCTGTTGCACCAGGTCCGCTGATCTCGATGCCCGACGAGCTCGACCATCTCCTCGACAAGGTCGACGATCCCGCACTTCGCAGCGAGCTGCGCTCACGCGTCGATCAACTCCGGCAGCGCCGCACGTTCGGCCTCGTGTTCGAGGACCACCTGCCCGAGCGCGTCCGGCTCCCCGACCACCCCATCCGACGAGGGGTCCGAGTGGTCCGACGCGACGACCTCGGCGGCGAGCCGTTGCACGTCGCACGAGTCTCAGGTCGAAACGCAACCGTCGTAGCTGCCGACGGCGCAGGCGCCGTGTGCCCGGTCGACGACCTGGTCGTGATCGCGGAGTTTGGCGAGCCCATCTTCCCTGGCCTCGAACGTCTCGGATCGATCGACCGGGGTGGGGACAAGCCGGCTCACGTCGTCATCAACGCCGAGAACCAGCACGCCCTGGAGATGCTCCGGTACACACACGCCGGCAAGGTCGACTGCATCTACATCGATCCGCCGTACAACACCGGCGCACACGATTGGAAGTACGACAACGACTATGTCGACGCTGACGACGGCTACCGCCACTCCAAGTGGCTGGCATTTGTCCGTCGCCGTTTGCGGCTGGCGAAGGAGCTGCTGAATCCGGCATGTGCCGTGTTGATTGTAACAATCGACGAGAAGGAGTATCTACGCCTCGGGCTATTGCTCGAGCAAGAGTTCCCCGGCAGTAAGACCCAGATGATTGCGTCAGTGATCAATCCGGGGGGGTCGACTCGGCCAAGCGAGTTCTCTCGCGTGGAGGAGTACATCTACTTCGTCTTCGTGGGGGACGTCACGCTCCGCCCTGGGCATCAGGACATGCTCAATGAGGGCAATGGAGCGAGAGCGCCAACCGTCGAGTGGCACAAGCTCATCCGACACGGTGGCGAGAGCTGCTTTCGGTCTGCTCGGCCGGGACTGTTCTACCCAGTGTTCGTCGATGCTGAGACAGGTCAGGTGCGCTCCGTCGGAGATCCGCTGACCGGCGATCGAGCAACAGTTGAAGATCCGCCTGGCCAAATCGCGGTGTGGCCCATCTATAGCAACGGCCAGGAAGCCACCTGGCAGCTATCACCGCCCGCCCTTCGACGCGCTCTGGACAGCGGCTTCGTCAAGTCGGGGCCGTTGCGGGGACGACACGCGACGATCTACTACCTCAAGTCCGGCAAGGTGAAGCAGATCGAGACGGGTGAGATCGCCATCACCGGCCGGGATCGCCGCGGCGCTGTGATAGTCGAGTACGCCGGCGGCAGGAAGACCACGTACCCGAAGACGATTTGGAACCGCCCCTCCCACAACGCCACGATCCACGGTTCGACATTTCTGCGGCAGTTCCTACCTGGTCGACGCTTCCCGTACCCCAAGTCGCTCTACGCCGTAGAGGATGCTCTCCGCTTCTTCGTAGCTGACAACCCATCCGCCGTGATCCTCGACTTTTTCGCCGGCTCCGGTACGACCGCTCACGCCGTCGCTCGACTCAATCGACAGGACGGCGGCCGGCGCCAAGCCATCGTGATCACCAACAACGAGGTGTCGCCAGAAGAGGCCAAGTCACTGACGGAGGCCGGTCGACGAGATAGTAACCCCGAGTGGGAGGCGCTAGGAATCTACGAGCACATCACTCGGCCGCGAATCACTGCGGCAGTCACCGGCGTCACACCAGACGGGGAACCCATCAAGGGTGACTACAAGTTCGTCGACGAGTTCCCCATCTGCGAAGGTTTGAGGAGAACGTCGAGTCATGCGACTCACGTACCAAGACCCCCTTGCCGTGGAACTGGATGCGGCGTTCGAGGCTGTCGCCGCGCTGTTGTGGCTCCGAGCCGGCGGCCAGGAACCAGTCCTCGACCAGCGGAGGAAAAGCTCCGGCGAGCCACTTCCGTTCGCCTCTACCGATCAGTACGGGGTGCTGTTCGACCCGGATCGGTGGCGGCCTTTCGTCGAGACGCTGGCGGACACCGTGCGCACCGTGTTCGTCGTGACCGACTCCGTGTCGACTTTCGCCGGTGTCGTCGCGGTCCTGCCTGGTGACGTCGAGGCGGTTCGCCTGTACGAGAGCTATCTCCAGACCTTCGCGATCAACCAGGGCGTGTGAACCGATGCGCTACGACCTGATCGACTACCAGCGGGCTGCCGCCGTCGACTGCCTGCAGCGCCTGGGTCGTGGCCGCCGAGATTGGACCGAGCATGGAGCGCGCTCCGCGTTCGCCCTTTCAGCGATCACCGGGTCGGGCAAGACGGTGATCGCCACCGCAGTGATCGAAGCGATGCTGCATGGCTCGTCCGATCTCGGAGTCGACCCCGATCCTCACGCCGCGTTCCTGTGGGTCACGGATGACCCCGCGCTCAACAGGCAGACGCGTAACAAGATGCTGGCCGCGTCGGATCTCCTTCAGCCGGGTCGGCTGCTGGAGCTGGACAAGACTTCTTGGAGTCCACGCTCAGCGCCGGTCGGGTGTACTTCTTGAACATCCAGAAGCTCGGCGCCAACGCCGGGCTCGCTCAGGGGGACCGCAACCTTCGCCAGTTCTCCATGTGGGAGGTGCTCGCGCACACGATCACCGGCGGCAACGTCGACCTGTACGTGGTGCTCGATGAGGCGCACCGAGGTATGCGGACCAAGGCCGCCGACCGGCGTTCGATCGTGCAGCGGGTCATCGGTGGCCAGCCTGGGGTGAGTCCGCCGGCGCCGGCGGTGTGGGGGATCTCGGCGACCATCGCACGCTTCAACTCGGCGATGGAGGGGACGACCAATCGGGCGATGTACGAGCCGGTCCAGGTCGACATCGATCGGGTTCGGGCGTCAGGGCTCGTGAAGGACGAGATCGTTCTGGACGAGCCTGATGAGTCCGGCACCTTTTCGACCACCCTGCTTCGCGAGGCGGTCCGGGCGACGCTCGACTTCGAGCGCCGGTGGGCTGACTACGCCGCGACCGAGGACGAGCCGACGGTGCTGCCGGTGCTCGTCGTCCAGGTGCCCGACAAGGCATCGGACTCGAAACTCTCGGATGTCGTGACGAGCATCGAGTCGGCGTGGCCGGAGCTCGGTCCGGCGGCGATCGTCAACGTGTTCGGTGAGCACGCGCGTCTCCATGTCGGTGCCCGCACGATCTAGTGGGTGGCTCCGGAGTCGATCGAGCACGATCACGACGTCCGGGTCGTGTTGGCCAAGGAGGCGATCTCGACCGGGTGGGACTGTCCACGAGCCGAGGTGCTCTACTCCGAGCGGCCAGCCAAGGATGTGACTCACATCGCCCAGATCATCGGGCGCATGGTCCGTCAACCCCTTGCCCGCCGGATCGCTACCGACGACACGCTCAACACGGTGGCCTGCTTCCTACCGGCGTTCGATCGGCGAGCGATCGGCGTGGTGAAGGCCGAGCTGGAAGGTGCCGGCTCGCCCAACGGGGAGGCCCGCGTCGGCGCCAGTGTGGTGTGGGCGGCCCGTACCTTCGAGTTCAACCCGATGCTGCCGGTAGAGGTGGTCGAGCTGATCGGGTCTTTGCCGACATTGCCGGCACCCGATGTGCTCTCCAAGCCGCTGTCACGCGCCGTCAAGCTGGCCCAGCTGCTCACCGACACGGCGCACGGCGAGCCGATGCTGCCCGAGGCTCACAAGCAGCTGACCAGGACGTTGATGGCGAAGCTCGACGGGCTGGCAGCTCAGTACGCCGAGCAGGTCGACGCGAACCAGCACAACCTCGAGTCAGTCGACCTGCGCCGCACCCGGCTTGGGGTCGGCGGCGGCAACGCCGAGACCGACACCCGCAGCATCCGCGCTCACGACGCCGATCTGGTGCGCGACGCCGGCCGCATCATCAACCGGATACCGGAAGGTGTGGGCAAGGACTTCCTCGCACACCTTGCCGCCAAGGCGGCGCCGGCGCCGACCTTGTCGAGGTGCGCGGCGGTGTTCATGGTGCCTGAGGTGCCCGACGAACTCGATGACACGGCGACGAAGTGGGTTCGTGACCGGCTCAACGAGTTCGGGGTAGCCATCCGGAACACGACCGGTGCGACCCGGGACGCGTTCCGGCGGGTCGAGGAGATGACCTCCACGCCGGAGGAAGGCCGCATCGAGCTGCGGGACAACACGGTCGCTCCGACCCGCGACGGCACCGGCACCCCACTCCCGACCTACACCGGCCACCTCTACGCCGACGAGCACGGTGTGTTTCCCGCCGACCTCGGCGGATGGGAACGCAGCATCGTCGAGACCGAGCTGGCGAGACCGACCACCGTCGCCTGGCTGCGCAACCCCTCCCGCGCCACGGCTGCCGCGCTGCGCATCGCCTACCAGACCGACTCGGGCGCCTGGACGTCCGTCCAGCCCGACTTCATCGTGGTGTCCCGACGCACCAACGGCACGCTTGCCGGGTCCATCGTTGACCCGCACGGCGACTACTTCGCCGACGCCCGCCCCAAGCTGCTCGCGCTCGCCGACTACGCCGAGCGCTTCGGGGATCGGTTCGTGCGCATCGAGTCGATCTCCAAGGTCGGCGACGACCTTCGGGTGCTCGACCTGCTCAACCCGGTCGTGCGCGAGGCGGTGCGCACCTTCACTGGCACCCAGGTAGCGGCGTTGTACGAGTCCGATCACGCCCGGCCCTACTCGTGACGTGGGCGTAAACGGTGACCGTAAACCGTGGGTCGGTCCTGCCTCTGCGGACCTACGAGAGCTTGGGCGGGGTCAGCCAGTGTGGGGCAGCCGCTTGAAGTAGCCCTCACTCTCCCACCGGCGCATCATGTCCGCGACGAACCGGGTGAGCTTGTCAGCGAACGCGTCCTTGAGGGCCGGGTGAAGCGTGGCGATCGTGACATTGCGCAGCTCCCAGCGACCCCACCCCAAATCCTGAAAAGCGTTGACCAGTTCGGCCATGCTCGCCGGCTCGGCGGCCGTGCGGGCGATGCCCCGAGCGCGGTCGTCCATCAGCTTCCACCCTTCGTCCAGTGCCTCGGAGAGGGGCCATGCCAGCTCGGCCAGTAGCGCCCACGTGGTGGGTGCTACGTCATCGGGCATCTTCAGCGCCAGTTTGCGGGCGAGGACCCGACCCAGCTCCTCGGTGGTGGCGTTGCCGTACAGCCGCAGCGGTGGCCGGAGATTCCCCGGAACGATGCGCCACATGCCGTCATCAAGCACAAGCCCTGATTCTATGGGCGAATGACACCGACGGGATTTGGAAACCATCGAGTTCGACGACGGGCGGCTCGGCCGCCGTGAGCGCGTCCACGAAGCGCGCCGGTTCCGGATGCCAGCCGTGGTGGGAGGTTCTAACGAGCGGCCGTGAGTGCTTGCTGGCGGCTGGGGAGGTGAACGGCGCGCCAGGCGTTCGTCTTAACCTTGCGCCTTATGTGCAGCCGACAGCCTCCTCGTGCCTCGTGACCTCGTGGTCGTCGTCAACGACACTGTCACCGACGAGCCCTGCCGGTTGCAACGCGTCGTCGAGCCGGCGGTCGCGGGCACGTCGCGACGCCAGCGCGTATGCGCTCCTCCAGGATCCGTCGCAGCCGCGACTCACGCGTGAGGGTCGGTCGGAACCAGTCCCGCGTCGGAAGCCCCAGTACGCTCCCCCGAGAGGGGTCGTCCTCGACGACGCTGACGGTTCGAACCGGCGTCGTTGCGGTATGGCCATGACCGCGTGACCGGCCTCAGGAAGGCCGACAGGTCAGCGTCACTCGGCTCCAGCCACGACTCGTCGCTCGGCTCCCAGCCAGCTTCCCTCATCCTGGGAGGCCGATCGGTCGCTGGAACCGGCACGGACGCCGATCTCACCCGCTAGTCAACGATCCTGAGCTCGTGGAGAGCGCCGGCGAGCGCGTGCAGCTTGCGATCGGCAGTGGCAAGTGCAAGCTGATGCTTCAAAGCGGTGGCCACGAGAATTCGGTCGCCGGGGTCAGCGTTCTCCAGGATGCTTCCCTCGAGGCCTGGAAACCGTCGTGGAACCTCGGCCACCCGCTCGGCGACGTCGGCGTCCACCGGCACGAGAACGAACGGTCCGTCGGGATCTCGGAGTGCCTTCATCACAGCTTGGAACTCGACCTCGGTAATGCCGTTGATGGTCTTCTCGCACATGTACACGAGTTCGAGAACGCTGTACGTAGACACGGCAATCGGACGCCCAGACTCGACCGCTTCATCGATTCGGACGCTGATATTGGTCGGCAGTGACGTTGGATCGAGGATGTACCAGACAACGATGTGTGTGTCGGCGATTAAGGAATCACCGCTACTCGTCCTCGTCACCTGGTAGTCCCTCAACCAACTCCGCACGCACATCGGCGAAGTCCTCTACCGCCAGGCGGCTTGTCCGAGCAGCTGAGCCGGATCCCCGGTAGGAACGAGAAGAACCGGAATCGTCGGCCGCAAACAGTTCGGCCTGCTCAAGGACCAACTCGACAGCCTTCGTTTCGAGGTCGGGTGGGTAGTCGTACTTGGCGAGCAGGCGTCGCACCTTGGTGCGCATTGCGGCTCGCACCGACTCCCTAAGGTTCCAGTCGATGGTGGCGCTCTGACGGATCGACTCGACCAGTTCGTGGGCCATCCGCTTCAGCGTGGCGTCACCCATCCGCAGGACTGCGGCGTCGTTCTGGACGATCGCGTCGTAGAACGCCGCCTCGGCCACCGACAGGCCCAGTGCCTCGTGACGCGTGGCCTGGGTACGCATCTCCTTGGCGAGCTTGACGAGCTCGGCGATGATCTCGGCGGTCGTCAACGAGCGGTTGGTGTAGCGGTTGATCGCTTCCTCCAGCAGCTCGGAGAACTTACGCGCCTGGACGACGTTGGTGCGCTGAACGCTGCGGATCTGGTCGTTCAGCAACCGCCGCAATAGCCCGAGCTGGAGGTTGGGCTTGTCCTTGTCGGCCAGCGAGTCGAGGAACTCGTCGCTGAGGATCGAAAGCTCGGGCGTCTCGACCCCGGCGAGCTTGTAGATGTCGATCACCTCGTCGGCGGCGACTGCCTCGTTGACGAGTTGGCCGATGGCGGTGTCGATCTCGACGGCGCCGACGCCGCCGCGACCGGCGTCGGGGTTCTGGATCTTGAGGATCGCGGCGCGCACGTCGGCGAACATGCGCACGTCGTTGCGCATCGCGGCGGCCTCGTCGCGTGCGCCGCACAGGGCGTAGGCCTTGACGAGCGCGAGCACCTGGTCGAGGTAGCGGCTGGTGCGGTCGGGGTCGGCCATCACAAAGTCGAGCACCTTGGCGTGCTCGGCCAACCGCTGCCCGGCGGGCAGGCTGGGTGACGGGTCGAAGTCGCAGCCGTGCAGCAGCGCGCGCACGATGTCGTGCTTCTCCAACATCGCCGCGACGATCTCTTCGATCGGCACGCCGGCCTGGTCACGGTCGCTCGGCGAGTACTCGAGCGAGCGCCTTCTGGAGGTTCGAGAACACGCCGATGTAGTCGACGATCAGACCGCCGGGCTTGTCGCGGAACGTGCGGTTGACGCGGGCGATCGCCTGCATCAAGCCCGCGCCCTGCATCGTCTTGTCGACGTACATGGTGTGCATCGACGGGGCGTCGAACCCGGTCAGCCACATGTCGCGCACGATCACGAGTTCAAGGGGGTCGTCCGGATCCTTGGCGCGGGCCTTGAGGTCGCGGCGCACGTCCTTGCTGTGCAGGTGCGGCTGGATACTCGAGCGGATCGGCGGCCGAGCCCGTCATCACCACCTTGAGCTTCCCGGCAGCCGGGTCGTCGCTGTGCCAGTCAGGGCGGAGCGCGACGATCCTGGCGTAGAGGGCCACGGCGATGCGCCGCGACATCGTGACGATCATCCCCTTGCCGAGCAGCGCCTCGCGGCGACGTTCCCAATGCTCGACGATGTCGGCGGCGATCAGGTCGAGGCGCTCGCTCGGCGCCGACGATCGCTTCGAGGCGGGCCCACCGCGACTTCGCCCGGGTTGCGGCCTCCGCCTCGACCTGCTCGGTGATCTCGTCGGCCAGCTCGTCGAGCGTGTCGAGGTCGTCGCTGTCGATACCGACCTTAGCGAGGCGCGATTCGTAGAAGATCTTGACGGTCGCGCCGTCCTCGACGGCGCGCGTCAGGTCGTAGATGTCGATGTAGTCACCGAACACCGCTCGCGTCGACCTGTCGGTGGACTCGATCGGGGTGCCCGTGAACCCGAGGTATGTCGCGTTCGGCAGGGCATCGCGCATGTGCGTGGCCAGCCCAGACTTGAGCGTGCCGTCCGCTGCGAGCGACTCGCTGAAGCCATACTGCGAGCGGTGGGCTTCGTCGGCGACGACCACCACGTTGCGCCGGTCGGTCAACACGGCGTTGCTGTCACCCCCGGATTCGGGGGCGAACTTCTGGAGGGTGGTGAAGACGATCCCGCCCGATGCCCGCCGCAGGTGCGCGCGCAGGTCCGCTCGCGAGTCAGCCTGCACCGGCCGCTCCGGCAGCAGCCCGATCGGCGGGGACGCGGGGCCGAACACCTCGCCGTAGAGCTGGTCGTCCAGGTCGTTGCGGTCGGTGATGAACACCAGCGTCGGGTTGCCCATCCGGGGGTCGCGCATGATCTTCGCCGCGTACAGCAGCATCTCGATCGACTTGCCAGAACCCTGGGTGTGCCAGACCACACCGCCTCGACGGTCGCCGTCCGGACCAGCCGCCTCGACCGTCGACTCCACGGCCGCGTTGACCGCCCAAAACTGGTGGTACTTGGCGACCCGCTTGACGAGTCCCCCTGGTTCGTCGCTTAACACGACGAAGTTGCGCACGATGTTGAGCAGCCGGCTCGGCTCGAACACGCCCCGGATCAGCACTTCCAACGCCGGCAGGTTCGTCACGACGTCACGCCCTTCGATCGTCTTCCACGGCGCGTAGTGCTCGAACCCGCCCGAGAACGAACTCATCGCCGCGCTCGTCCCGTCCGAGATCACGGTCACCGCGTTGGCTGTGAAGATCGCCGCGATGTCGGTGCGGTACGTCTGCACCTGGTTCCACGCCGCCCTCAGCGAGGCGTGCTCGACGGCAGGGTTCTTGAGCTCCAGCAACGCGAGCGGGATGCCGTTGACGAACACCACCACGTCGGGCCGGCGGACCTTGTTCTGCCGGACAGTGAACTGGTTGACCGCCAGCCAATCGTTGTTCTCAGGGGTGTCGAAGTCGATCAGCCACAGCCGATCCGTGCGGACCGAACCGCCGGCGTCGCGGTACTCGACCGGCACGCCCTCCGTCAGCAGCTTGTGGACGCGGAGCGTTCTCGAGCAGCTCGTTCTGGGACTCGGCCCGCTCCAAGCGCTTGACCGCCTCCTCGACCAGGTCGGCGTGCTGCGGGTTGATCCGGCGGGCGGAATCACGGAGCCGGCCGTAGAGGTACACCTGCTCGAACGAAGCCCGCTCCGGGTGCTGCCCCTCCGGAGCGAGATTCGGGCCAAACGCGGTCGCATAGCCAAGCGCGCGCGAAGTACTCGAGGGCCGCTAGTTCAACCGTCGACTCGTTGAAGGCACTCATGCCACTGCATCCACCGCCTCGGCAACGCGGATGCGCCCGGACAGCAGCTCGGGGAGAAGTGCGTCACGGAGAGCAGCGAGGCGATGGATCTCGCAGTCGGCTAGAAGCAGTCGTTCCCATAGTGGGGGCAGTTCGTGGTCCAAGTCTTCGATCGCCGGCTGGCTCGGGACAATGACCGCTGTGGTGTCGAGGTGCCCTCTCTGAATGTGGCCCATCGTTGTGGCCTTGTCACTCGCGACCCCCCGGAACACCGGGATGACCGCGTCAAGACGATCGTGGACGAGCCATGCCGGAATACCTTCACGGGGCAACACCTTGAAGATGTGCTGGTTGATGATGGCCTCGGTCCGTGCCCAGCGGTATACGCCGAGCGATCCAGACCAGGACATCAATATGTCACCAGCGCGGGCCGTCTTATCATCGGGCACCTCGATGTCGTTGTAAACAGTCGATGGCCCCGGGCCGGAGTTCAGATCCGCAATGCGGATGACCATCCGACCGGTCCCGGTCGCTCCGTTCGTGTAGGCACCACCGTTGACAAACGCCGCGAGTTCGCTGACGGCGACCGCATCCGCTCCCTCCGCAATCGCAAAGTCAATCTTCGCCCGGATCAGTTGCGGGATAAGTTCGACGATGTGCCGGATTGACCCGATCTTGTCGTCCAGCGCGCCGAGCGTCGCAGCGATGCCGCGCTGTGTCTCGATCGGCGGGTGCGGAACCCGGAGAGACTTGACCGTCGCCGTCGGTTGGACCAGACCGGGTACCCCGACGGTGGAGAGATTCGCAAGGATTGATCTCTGTCCCGCTGCCGACTGAAACCAGTAGAAGTAGAACTCCGGGATGGCCTTGGCCGGATCAAGCCTTGCCTTAACTTGACTCGTCGAACACGCATACCTGCGGTGTCGAGGCTTCCTGGGAATCATGGAGACCTGGCCCACCGAGCCGCGGTGCGTGAACACCAGGTCGCCGGGAAGGAGGTTCGAGGCCGCAAGCGTGTCCGCCTGTTCCTCACTGATAAATACGAAATCGTCGTCGTGAAAGCGTCCCTCGGCAAGATTGACTCCTCGCACGACTGGTACGCCCGCCGCTCGATAGTCCTCCTTGACGATCGATGATCCGTACGGCTTGGTTATTGAGCGGTCCTCGGCCGATGCCAGATCCGCCATGGTCACCTTAGGCCATTTATTCATCAAGGCGCTCCAGCAACCGCCGAACCCCGTCCTCAAGCTCGCGGCCGCGGTCGAACTCGGCGTAGAGCTCCTTCGTGAGGCGGGCGATCTTCTCGTCGATCGGCTCGTCGTCGGCCTCGGCTTCCTCGGGGCCGACATATCGGCCGGGGGTGAGAACGAATTCGTGCCGCTTGATGTCGTCAAACGGCGCGGCCTTGCAGAACCCGGAGATGTCCGCGTAGGTGCCGTCGTGGTTCCGCCAGGAGTGATAGGTGTCGGCGATCTTGGCAATGTCGTCGTCGCTGAGCACTCGCAGGCGTCGCGTCTCCATCGTGCCGAGCCTGCGGGCGTCGATGAATAGCACCTCGCCGCGGCGCTCGCGATGGCCATTGCCGTGTCGATCCTTCGACACGAACCACAGGCTGACGGGGATGCCGGTGTTGAAGAACAGCTTCTCGGGCATCGCCACGAGGCAGTCCACCAGATCTGCCTCGACCATCCGCCGGCGGATGTCCCCTTCGCCGCTCGTCTTGGACGACAGTGAGCCATTCGCCAGCACGAATCCGGCCGTCCCACGTGGTGACAGGTGGTGGATGAAGTGCTGCACCCAGGCGAAGTTGGCGTTGCCCTGTGGGGGCGTCCCGTACTTCCAGCGCGGGTCGTCCTGCAGCTTCGGGTGCCACCAGTTGCTGACGTTGAACGGCGGGTTGGCGATCACGAAGTCCGCCCGCAGATCTGGGTGCAGGTCCTGCGAGAACGAGTCGGCCGACCGATCTCCCAGGTCGGCCTCGATGGCTCGCAGCGCGAGGTTCATCTTCGCCAGCTTCCACGTGGTGTCGGTGAACTCCTGGCCGTACACCGCGATATCGGTGCGCTTGCCACCATGTGCCTTCACGAACTCGGCGGACTGCACGAACATACCGCCCGACCCACACGCCGGGTCGTACACGCGACCGTGAAACGGCTCGAGCATCTCGACCAGCGTCTTAACGACCGAGCGGGGTGTGTAGAACGCGCCGGCGTCCTTGCCGGTCTCCTTCCCGGCGAACTGGCCGAGGAAGTACTCGTACACGCGGCCGAGCACGTCGTCGGAGCCGTGGTCGTCGGACTCGGTGAACCCGATCGAACCGATTAGGTCGACCAGCTGTCCGAGGCGGTCCTTGTCGAGTCCCTCCCGTCCGTAGTTGCGCGGCAGCACCCCACGTATCGAGGCGTTCTCCTTCTCGATCAGGTCCATCGCGGCGTCGATGATCTGACCGATCTCGGGCAGCTTGGCCTTGGCCTGGATCGCCTCCCAGCGGGCCTCGGCCGGCACCCAGAACACGTTGTGGCTGCGGTACTCGTCGCGATCCTCGGCGAACTGCTGACGGCGCGCCTCGTTCCGGATGAAGTCCGGCGAGTCCGGGTCGGCCAACGCAGCTTCGATGTCGCGGCGGCGCGCCTCGAACCGGTCCGAGATGTACTTGAGGAACACTAGCCCTAAAACGACGTGCTTGTACTCGCTCGGCTCCTGGTTCCCGCGGAGGGCGTCGGCGGCGTCCCACAGTCGCTGCTCCAGCGACTTCTGCGCGGACGCCTTCATTGCCTGCCTCGCCATCTATCGAGTCCCTTTCCAGACCCGGCGTCGCGCCCGCTTGCGGACTGCGATCCCGATCGGTCGTCCTGAGGATCGTAGGTCGGTGCAGCGCGCTCGAATGTCGTGGAGGTCATCGGCACCGGGGCGAGTCGGCTCAATCAGCGTTGGCTGACGGGCTCTGGCGAACACCAGCGGACCCGGCAATCGGCGGATCGATTGCGCCTGACGCATCCCGTGTGCGTTGCTCTCGCGTTGCTCCTTGCTAGCGGTCCGGGGCCAGAGTTGCCCTCTGACCTGGTGCGACGCGAGGTCGACAGCGTCGCTCACGCAACCTGTCCTGTTCCGCGGGCGTTGTGGGCGCGGATACCGGACGTTCGAGTGCGCTCAGTCGGCGACACTCGATGGGTGCGCAGCGTGTCGATGCCAAATGCCGATCCCGGGCTCAGTCGAGGCTGGCAAGTATCGGCGTCTGCACCCGCGCCAGCTGGACGCCGCCGATCGCGTCGGCGAAGCGCCGGTCTCAGGCGCCGACAACCGCGGTCGGACTCGGCGCTTGGCCGGGCTGCTTCTTGACGTCGCATGTCGGACAGCTCACACTTGCGACCGAGCCCGCTCGCCCGAGGCGCCTACGCGCTGACGGGCCGGCAGGTGCAATGCCCCCCAAGCGGTCGTCTTGACGTTCCGCCTTATGTGCAGCTGCTCGGTCAGCCACCCCACCTGACCAGGATCGCGCCGTCACTGACAGTGTCACCGACGGCGTGTAGGGGAGCCGGCGCTGTGAGCTCATCGAGGTCGCTTACAGCGAAGCCGGTCAGCCGGGCCGGCAGTCCCGGGTGCTCGTGCCCCGTCAGACAACGTTCGCCCTGTCTTCCGTCCGCGCCTGATCGCGCATCGATCGGTGTCATCGAGCTCACGCGCCCGAGCGGAGAACGCTCGTGGCCTCCGCGACCAGCTCGCGGTGGAGTTCCCCCAGCGCGTTAATCGCATTGACCCGCTCAGCAGTGAGCTCCTGGCTGTCAACGGCAGCGGATGCTCCGGCCGAGTAGATGGCCCTCGCGACACGGGCGGGCGCTGGCGGTCCTAGTAGCTCGACGGAGGCCGCGGCAGCAGCTAGTGCCGTGTCAGGCAACGTTCGTGGGTCCGACGTCCACCCGATCACTCGGCAGTCGGTCGCAGTACCGGGCATGAGCTACAACGAGCACATGGCTTATTCACCACCGAAGCTGAAGACGCTGGCTCCCGCGATGGTCGAGGTCGTAATGGCATGGCATGATGATGCTCAGGGCGTCGAGTTCAAGGTAGCCGCCGTGCTCGCAGGCTGGGATCGCGAGGGCGACCCGCTCGTGATCACGCCGACGAACGGGCAGCTGATCTCCATGAACGACTGGGCTCAGACTGCTCCGACAGCCCAGCTCGTCGTGCGACTCGGCACCGTCAGGGTGAACTTCAACACGGCCTACGAACCGTCCTAGTGCGCCTATCAGCGCCGAGCAGTCCTTCGATCCCCAAACGATGCGAACGTTGTCTGACGCGGCACTAGCTCCTCCGTGATACAGAGCGCCTCTGCTGGTCCTCCCGGGGCAATGCTCCGCTCGGATACGGCGAGAAGGCGCTCGTATGCCCTGAGACGCTCTTGCCGGAGCCATCGTGCGTGCTCGCGACGACCGGTGACATAGGCGCCGAGAAGGCCGAAGAAGCCGGTGAGGAGCGCGCCGGCTGCGACTAGGGCGAGTTCGTTCACGCCAGCAAGTATTGGCCGTGCCCGATCTGGTGCCGCCCGCCCAATTCGATCGCGGAGGCGAACGTTGCTGGTCGCGGCACTAGATCATGGCGCCTGCGTGCAACATCGACAGCAGCACGAAGTCGCCCGACACCACCCCTGCGGCCTCGCACAATTGAACGAGCAGCGTCTCCTGGGAAGGGCGCAGTGGCCTCAGTTTTGCCACCGTGGATCCTCCGTCCTGGGAGCGCCGTGTCGGTGCAACGCGTCAATAGTCCCCCAGCTAAGCCGACCGCGGTCGACCGCGGTCGGTACCGTGCGCCCCGTGTCGGTGCTGGACTTCATTGCCGCCATGACGAAGGCGCTGGCGTGGCCAGCCGCAGCCGCCGTCATCGCCTGGCTGTTCCGAGAGCAGTTGCGGAGCCTTCTGTCAGGCGGAGCGCATCGGGTGAAGGCCGGACCGTTTGAGGTCGAGTGGGAGCACCAGGTTGTGTCTGCGCAGGCTGAGGTGGAGCCGTCAGAGCCGCTGGCGGGGGCCGCGTTCCCGTCCACGGAGGCCGCGACGTTGGCGCCGATCGAGAGCATCGTGCGCACACACAACCGCATCGAGAATGAGCTACGTCAGGCGCTGCTCGACAGCGGCGTGCCTGCGGAAGAACTCACCACCAACGTCACTGCGCTCGCTCGGCGAGCCGCGAGGATCGGCATCATCTCCGAGGAGACGTACCGTGCGATGGAGGGCCTGGTCCGCCTCCGCAACCTTGCCGTCCACCGACCCGACGAGGTGGATGAAGAACGAGCGCATGAGTACCTCAGCATCGCTGAGGCGGCCCTCTACGCCATGGACACCGAGACCCGGCGCCGCTCCCGGTTCGGAATGACCGGGCACCAGACTCGTGGTGGTGTTTGGAAGCTGACCGTGCACGACATGACGGCGACCGGCGAAGTGGTGCGCGAGTTCACCGGTTCGACGTGGGATGAAGCGATGGCCGCCGCCAACGCGTGGGTGCATGAGCAATCTGACTCCGATGGTCAACCTCGGAGCTGACGTTCTGTCTTCCCAGGAGCCGGTGCCCATGGTGAGCGTTCGGTCGGCTGGTGGTCTGTCCGATTACCGCCGCCCGACATCACGCAGTCAGACGGCGGCCGAGCCGTCTTCGAAGCGCCGGTAGACGATGTCAGGTTCGGGGCTTGTCGACCTGCCGAGCCAGGACCCTCCGGCCAGGCGACCGTCGACGACACACTGCACCGCACCTGTCGCTCACGACTGCGGGGACGGCGAATCGGAGGCCGTGGACGACGTCGATGACGCGCCTTGAGCCGCTGCACATAGTCCGCCAATCTCGGGTGCGTCCGGCGCGGTACCGGGAGGCGCTGCGCTTCAGCACGACGCCCTCGAGGTCGAGATCCTCACAGCCGGCCAGCACGTCGTCGACGTCGACGGCAGGGAAGGACGGCACGACGCTCAGCGCGCCGTCGCTCAGATCGTGCAGCCGCTGGAGCAGTCGGCGACGATCGACGTGTGGGAGCTCGACGAGCGACGAGCCGTCGAGCCACAGCAGGTCGAACGCCAGAAAGGTGAGGCTCGGCCGATCACGCCGGCGTGCTGACACTGCGCCGATCACCTCGTAGAAGTCACTCGGGCGGCCAGCACCAGCGACGAGCTCGCCGTCGAGCACGAAGTCGACACCGAGTTCCGAGAGCGGTTCGACCTCCGGCACGCGATCGGCGATGTCGTGACCACCGCGTGTCCGCAACACGCGCCGGCCATTGACGATCGCCGTCCGACAGCGGAACCCGTCCGCTTTGAACTCGGCAGTCCAGCCGGCAAGCGAACCCGGCGGCCTCCCAGTGCTCGCCAGCATCGGACCGGGGATCGCAATCACCGCTGGGCCGCATGCCGCGGCTGCCCCATGCCCGACAATCGTCGGTCTGCGACGATCGCGGGATCCGCCGCCCGCCGAGTGAGCGGCCCTGCGGGCAACGTGCGCCGAGCACATATCCACTCGGCGGGTTGACGAACGAGCGTTCGTGGCGCGACTGTGCCGGGGTGGGCGTCGAGCCGGGCCATCCGCTTGATCGGGTGAAGCTGCACGAGCTGGAGGCCATGCGACGGAGCTTGGCGATGTCACCGTCGTTGCCAACGGATCAGATCTTGCGGCTGATCAACACGCTGTCGGAGCTGTTGGTCGAGCGGGTGCAAATGGAACGCAAGCTGGCCGAGCTTCGGCCCTCGTGGGACCGGCATCGGGAGGGGCTGAACGAGCTGGCGGGGATCCTGAAGCGGTGAGACCGCACGCCACCCAAAGGGGCGAGCGTTGGACGCGCCTTTCGTGCGGGTAGAGGATTGACGAGACCGAGCCAGGAAGGGAGCTGCGATGGAGACCAATGTCGATCACATCGTCGTGGAGCCTCGTCCGGACGGGCGGTGGGCGCGTCAGCGCAACGGGACGAGCCGGGCAGCGTCGCTGCATGACACGCAGGCCGAAGCGGAGGACGCGGCTCGGGCGCAGGCCAAGCGGATGCACGCCGAGCTGGTCGTGAAGGGCGCGGATGGTCGGATCCTGCGCCGGGACAGCTACGGCGGCGATCCCGCCCGGCGCCCGGGCTGACCCCGACGGCCACGGTTCGATGCTGGATCCGGCCAGCGCGCCGCTACGCGACCTCGATCGAGAGCTGGCTCTGCTCGTGCGCCGGTTCCGCACCGCCAGCCATCTCGTGGCCGGTGGGGTCCGTCCCGAGGCGATCGACGACAAGACGTACCGGTGGTGGGTGAACGCTCACCGGGTGCGCTGGAGTCGTCGGATGGAGGACGTTGCCACTCGGGTGGCGGACACGGAAGACGTCGAGCTGCGTAAGACCCGGCTGCGCAAGCCATCGCGCTGATTCGCTCGAATCACGGCGTCGTCGTCCAGGTCGACCACGTCGTCGGCGTCGGGCTCCGTCGAGGTCATCGCCGTCGGGTCGCTCCTCGGTGATCGACGAGTCGGGCAAGCAGTTGGCCGGTGCTGGCGGTGACGTCCTCGGCGTGTTCGTTCAGCGCGTCGAGGCCGTCGTGGCCGCCGGCGGCGACACTCCAGCGAAGGCGTCGGGCATGGCGCACGGCGCTGGTCTCGTAGTCGTCGATCTCGTCGAGCAGCCGGGCGCGAGTCCCCCTGTAGGGGTCGTGCGGGCCGGTGTGGTCAGCGGGCAGATGCCACGCCTCGCACAGGATGTACGCCGCCTGGCCGTCGCCGTCGACTTGGTCGCTGTCGACTGCGACCCCGCACGCCGTGCTCGGCAGCATCACCCGTTGGTGCAGGACGATCGCGGCGTCGACGAGGGCGCCGATCTTGTCACGGACGTAGTGCGGGTCGTTCGGCCAAGCGCCGATCACTCGTCGCAGCTGGTCGACGACCCCGGTCAGGTCTTCGAGGATGCGGCCTGTCAGTTCGCCCCACCGTTGGTCGGTCATCCCCGCTTCGAGCGCGGCGTGGGCGGTGCGCGTCTCGGCGCCGAGGTCGTCCTCGAGCTGCTGCAGCAGGTGGGGTGTCCATCACTCGTCGAGTCCATGCGTGTCGGCGATGCGGCCGAGCTGGTTGAGGGCTGCATCCAGACGTTGACCGAGTTGTTGGGCGCGGATCGCTGCGTCGTCGAGCAGTCGCCTCGTCTCCGCCAGCGCTAAGACAGGGTCGCTGCCGTCATCGGCCCGCAGTGCGTCGGGATCGGCTGCTCGGGCAGCGACGATGCGCTCGAGATACCCGATCGCGGTCACCAGCCGGCGGGCGGTCGTCGCCGTGCCGGTCAGCACTCGGTAGGCGTCGGGGATAGAAAAGTCCTCGACGTGCTGAACCTGATGGGCGAGCGCCCGGATCGCCTCGGCGGCGTCGTCGGCCAGCTGGGCGGCGGTCTGGACGGTGAGCATCAGCGCCAGTCGCCTTCGCTCAGGCGCTCACAGCCGGTGTCATCCGCGTCGCTGCAGCCAGACAGAATCACCTCTGCCGCCGTCCACCGACTGCACCGAGCCGAGTCACCAGTCAAACGCTTCATCCGCGGTTCGTCATTGAACATCGCTGTCCCATCCAGCCTGTCGAGGGGCGGTCGAGAATAAGGCTCTCGGCGAGAGCGCGGTCTGGCCAAGGGCGACACGCCCTACAAAGGGACATTCATCTGAACGCGCGGTCACAGGATTTGCCTTACAACGATCCTAGCGCGTTAACGCGCTAGGAGGCAAGCGATGCCGGACGCCGGCACCTCCGCCGACGCGCCATGCGCGCGTCCTCGACGTCCGACCGACGCCATTGCCCGGCGCGTGGCTTGTCGACCACGACGGCGGTGTACGTGCCCCGGCGCCGCAGCGCCGCCGCTGACCCGAGTTCCGCCGGCCAGGCTCAGCCGCGGCATCCCGGACGACATCAGGTCGTAGCGCCAGCACCGCAGTCGGGCTGTCGACACCCGGGGTGTACCTGCGACCCTGGACATCACATGCAGGAGACGGAGCAATCCGATGCAGGACGGCTACCTGGGCGTTTGAGCACCCCTCCCCTACCGACCGGCGACCTTGGTCTGAGTCGTGGGAAAGGATCATTCCCTCGACTCAGACACGGATGAGCCCCTCTACGCAGGCCCGACCTGTTCGCCGCTTGTCCGCAGCGACGGGAGCGAACGATTCCGCCTATAGGTTTGCACTCTGAATCGTCGGCTCCGTCCGTCCAACGCGACCGCCTCGAGCACCTGAGCGCGCTGCGGGGGATGTCCGTGATGACAACGTCACTGCGCCGAGCCCGGTCCCCCGACAACACCGCGATTTGGTACCGAGCCACCATCAGCTCTCCGACCCCTAGTGGCCGCGTTGCCTCGATCGGCTCGTCCACGCGCCAGACCGGTTCGACGCCACCTGCGAGCACCTCGAGCCGGTCGGCGAGGTGCTTCGGCGCCGTCGGGCGTCGTGCGAGGTCTCCTCGGAACTGTGGCGTGGATGGTGACGCTCGTGGTGGCGGCGGCCGTCGGCGGCTGACCCGCACTGGTGGCATTGGTCGGGCGGACGGCGATCACGGCCGGGACTGCCCTCGCACGGTCTCGGCGACCGCTTCAGGCTGGCCGTTTACGGTTGCCGGTTACCGGGTGCGTTTACCGTTTGTGCGCTGCGACATGGTCCCGGCACCTCCAGATCGGCCACGGGTGGTGTCCGGATTACCGTTGACCGGATGCGGTGCACCGTTTACGGTGCACCCTGATGAAGGTGCTCGGGTTCCTGAACAAGAAGGGCGGCGCCGGCAAGACCACGACCGCTCTCGGCGTGGCGTGCGGTCTGAGCGCTCGCGGACAACGGGTGGGGCTCGACACCGATCCCAACGGGTCGGCGTCGCGGTGGATGGAGACGGTCGAGGGGTTGCACATGGTGCCGTGTGCGGCTGCGGATCTGCAGCCGCTGCTGGACGGTGTTCGCCACGACTACGACGTGGTCTTGATCGACTCGCCGTCCAACGATGCCCAGCCGATCGCAGAGATCGCGGCTGTGTCCGACGCGGTCCTGCTGCCGTTGGCGCCATCGGTGATCGAGGTCGATCAGCTGCCTGACACGGTTGATCAGATCCTGCCGGCTGGTAGGCCGTGGTACGTCGTGCCGGTTCGTGTGCGCATGTCGACGAGCGCCGGGCGAACGATCCGACGCCTTTGCAAGGATCAAGGCGTCCCGGTGACCCGTTCGATCGTTCCGCTGTCCGAGCCGATCGCCAAGTCGTTCGGCGAGGAGTTGCCACGCCTGTCGTTCACTTCCCTGGTCGACGAGCTGCTGGAGACCCTGGAGTTGATGCCGGTATGAGCGCGCGGGACAACAAGCTGGCGGCCAAGCTGGCGCAGGTCAGGACCGATCAACCTGAGCCGGCGTCGATCGAACCCAGTCACCGAGTGGGGGACTACAGGCCCCCGCGGGGACCTCGACGCAGCGAGCATCGCTGGGAAGACAGTCACCGCCGGGCGACGTTTCACATGCCCAACGATCTCCTCGACGACCTTCAACGGTTCTGCGAGCGGTCGGGCCGTAACAAGAGCGAGGTCGTGCGCACCGCGCTGGCTGGTTACTTGAACAGCGACGTAAGCGGTATGCGGTAAACCGTCTACGTTGTCGCCTTGACGAGCCTGCTACCATGTAGTTATGGCAACAGATAGAGCTGCGGGTACGCACGTCCTCGTCGTCGAGCGGGACGGTGTGCCGACGGATCTGGCCGCCGACACCATCGAAGTCGGCGCCTTCGGCGGCACGATCACGATCAGCCGGGATCTCCGAAACCACTTGGCGGCGCAGCCTCACCTCGCGGCATGCATCAGTCAGGCGATGCTCCATGTGACAGACCGATGGCCCGTCGTTCTTCCGCGCGAGCTGAGCGAATCGGAGTGCGGTACGGAGGGCCTCCCTGCGCAGCTGATGGAGCGGGTCATGCGGTGGGTCGACACGTTGGAGGGCGATCGGTTCTCGAACGCCGATGTTGTCGCAGCGTTCGACCGTGCGCTGGCAAACGCGAAGGATGCCTTGGAGTGGTCGGTGGCCGTGGGCGAGCGGTACGACACCGCTCGAGTCACCAAGGCGCTCGGTATCAGTCGCCAGGCACTCTCGAACCGTCGCGCGTCAGGGAGCCTGATCGCGCTGGAGGGGGCCGGAACAAGCTGGTGGCCGGCATGGCAGTTCGATGCGGCCTCGTCGGGCTTGCAGGTTCGGCCGGCGGTAGCGGCCATCGTCGGAGCGTTCCGAGATGCGCTCGGTGACGCAGCCACCGAGTTCATGATCGCCGCGTGGGCGAGCTCACCCAACCAGTCGCTCCACTGGTCCTCGCCAGCGGAGTGGATCGCCGCGGGCAAGGACGTGGGACCGGTGCTCGACGCTGCGAGCGAGGATGCCGCCGCCGAGGCGCGGTAAGCGGAGTCCGCACGGCCCGTGGAGACCAAACGGCTCGACGCAGGGACGACGATCCATCGTGTTCACCGCGCGGCGAACGGTCCGATCTTCTTCGACGCCGGTAGTGGCGGCCGATTCAACCCTCGAGGTGTTGTCGGGTGGGGAACGTGTTACTTCGCCACTGACCCGCTCGGCGCCTTCGTCGAGTCCTTTCGGCGGCGCTATGTGACCTGGGCCGAGATCGTCGAGCGCAGGCTCACGGCCGGCGTGCTGACCGGTTCGATCGAGTTGTTCGACGCGACCGCCCGGCTCAACCGCTTCGATCCCGACGTGCCGGTGACCGCAGCCCTGTCGTCGGGTCCACACGGCGACGCCCAGGCGGCCGCCAGCGAGCTCGTCGGCCGCGTCGACGGGATCTACTACCGGCTCAAGCATGATCCGGCGGGCGATCTCGCCGGGGTCGCGCTGTTCGGCGAGGTCGGCGCGCCCGCACAACTTGGCTTACTCGACCTGAAGACCGACGCCATTCCCCTCGACCTGGTCGAGCGTGCTCGTCGAGAGTTCGGGTACGCCGTGTTCCGGAGCGAGCCGACGCTCGGTTGATGCCCCACCTACCAGCGCTGCGGTTCTGCCAGTAGGGCAGCGGAGTCGGTTCGGGCGGCGGCCGCCAAGGAGCCTGTATGTCAGCTTCGCGACGAACGCGCAGTGGCGCTCGTCGGGCGCGCAGCGGGCCACGGAGCTTACAGCCCTGAAATTCCAGGTCTGTGAAGGTTGAAGGCGCCTGCGGGGAAGCCGTTGTCACGTTCGGGCTACCCGTAGTAGCCTTGGGGCCATGGTCCGACCGGCAGCTTGGAGTGGAGATGGACGAGGGCGCTGACTTCCTCGAGATGCTCGATTTGCAGGGCAACCTCAACATGGTGACGAAGTCGGAGTTGCTCGAACGTGTGCGCAGAGATGGCGCATCGATCAGCGATCGCCAGCTGATCACCTACGTGACGGAAGGGCTCGTTCCGAAGCTGGCCCGGATTGGGACGAAGACGGGCGCGTACCCGGCGATCGTGGTCGAACTGGTGTCATTCATCAGCCGGGCACGCAAGCTGGGGATCCCGGTCAGCGCCGTGAAGGAACTGTTGCCGGTGTGGCGCTTCCTCCAGCGGTCGAGTCGGGATCACCGCCTCGATCTGGCTGAGCTCGAGTATGTAGGCCGGCAGCACATCACCTCGCCCGAGGCCTCGTTCGCGCTGCCCTGGATGTTGCAGGAGGTCCTGCGGTTCTGCCCGCACTGCGGCAACAACCTGTTGACCGTCGTGATGCGCGATGGTCAGGAGTTACACCCGGCGAAGGGCGATGTGGTCACGCTGGGGTTCGTTCTGGCTGAGATGGACGAGGACGACGGGGTGGGCGTGGTGTCGTCATCGATGCGCATGACGGTGCCGACGCCGGTGGACCTGAACGACCCGGGACGCATCGTGCTCGGTGTGCCGAACGGTGTGGCGGTCGTTGACCGCCGCCGCCGGCCGGCTGCGGACGACCCCGAGGAGGTGGGCGCGACAGGTAAGCAGTGACCAGGTAAACGAAACCCCGGGACTGGTACTCCCGGGGCTCGTACGGAGATCAAGTAGCGACCAGCGCGCTGGTCGCCCCCCTTCAATGCCTTGTACAGCGACTTGGGTGGCTCTTGTCTCCGGTGAGGGATCGTAACGCGCCCGCCGCCGATCGCGCGGATCGTGCCGGGTCAGGGGATCGACGCTCGCCGAGGCGATGCCCCCGGTCATCGAACGCACCGAGGAGTGCAACCCCCCATGAGATTCAGCGAAGCCTTCAACATCACTCGGGATCAGGACGACGACTGGTTCGACCCTCTTCTGCACACGGACACGATGCTGTTCGTGGACCCCTTCCTCCTGGCCGAGGATCGGGACCCGGCCTGGGTAGCGAGCCACGACCGCCTCGTGGCCTTCTTCAACGAGGCGCTCAAGCTCATGGCGCGCGCGGGGCTGAGCCCCCATTCGGCTCACTGGCGCAAGGCGTCCTGGCTACTGCTATTCCCGGAGCCCGCGGAGTTCTGCCTTGGTTACAGCGTCGACTCGACCGGCGGCCTCGGATCGGGCGAGAAGCTGCGCCAGGCGATGATGTACAACGCGGCGGAGGCGATCCGGGTGGGCCTCGACCACGTCGAGCACTTCGAGGAACTGACGCTGTTCGGTGAGCAAATCGGCGCCGACCGCATCAGCGACATCACGTGCAACGTGCTCAAGGCCGAGTTCATCCGCTACACCCAGCAGGTAGCGGAGCGGCACGGCGTGCGCATGGAGGAGGTCAACGTCCGCAACGCCAGGTGGAGCGATCACCGCTTGCGGTGGGTGGACGAGGTCGTCACGCTGCCCCGGAACCCGATCAACGCGCGAGCGGTGCTGCTCGTGCCAGAGCGGTTCTTGCGGGAGCTGCCGACCGTCGAGCCGGCCGAGTTCTGGGATTGGGCGTGGACGAACGAGAATCAGCGACTGCGGGACGAGTTCAACTACGAGGTCGGCGCTCGCGTCGACCGGCGGGAGATCGCCCGGCTGGCGCGTCGCCGCCCCTTCTTGGTCCGACAGTTCATGCGGTACCGGGAACAGCGGCCGAAGCGTGCCTACGACGTGGAGAACGATCCGCTGTTTCGGGTCCGCTGGTATGAGCGTGGGCGAGAGGTCGCGTGGGCGCTTGCGTTGTCCCACCCTGCTCCACAGGGTCCGGCAGACTTCGTTGAGTTCGTGCGGTCGATGGTCGAGGCCTTCCGGCGTGAGATCGAGCAGCGTGGCGGTTGGCGTGTCTTGTGGTTCGGCGACCGCTGCGCCGGCGAGAAGAACGTCCAGGCCTTCTTCAACGCCGTCGTGGTGCACTACTGCAGGGCGAACGACGTGCGACTCTCGCCCGAGACCAACGCTGGGCGTGGTGCGGTGGACTTCGAGTTCAGCCGGGGCTGGAAGGCGACGGCCATCGTGGAGATCAAGCTGGCGAACAACTCGAGCTATTGGCACGGGGTGATGGTGCAGACCCCGGAGTACATGCAGTCGGGCGAAGCCATGTGCGGGTTCTTCGTCACGATCCAGTACCGGGAGCAGGATCTGCAGAGTGACCGCATCGAGCGGGTTCGAGCCGCGGCGGCTCAGCTGGCGGTGGACCTGGGCACCGGCTTCGAGGCCGTCTTCGTCGACGCAACGCGGAAGGTCTCAGCATCGAAAATGTGAAACCGAGGAGCCGCGCGGGCTGCCCTGTGACACCCCCGCGTAAGGTGATCGTCGTGTCCGACGGAGCCGCCGTAGTTGGTCAAACAGGCCGATGGCGCCGGGGCGCTGGCTGCTACAAGAACTGATGGCCCAACACGGTTTGTGACCGGCCACCGGCCTCGCAACCGTCCTGGCGACCTCGGGCGATCGCCGCGCGATGTCCGATTCGCGCGTCCTGGAACGCGCGGTGGGCCGACTGACGAGCCCATCTGATAGGCGACCCTCACGATTGCAAGCATCTTGCCGCTGAGATCACCCGTTACGAGTACGCAGAATGTCTGTTACGCGATGCCGTCGACTCGGAAGCTATCGGCTCCCTGCCGCGACCGACTGCCCGATCCGGGCGCGCCCCGACGTCCTGATGCTCGAAGCGACGACGCGCCCGATCGACGGCCCGGCGTGAACTGAACGCCCGCCTCGATGATGACCAGCCGGCCACCGCTCGAAACGCGCCGAAGTCGTTGGTAAGGAAAGCGTCCATCGCCCGGACCCGCCCGCGCACCGACCCAGCGGTCGAGGTTTCGAAATCCTGAGGACAGCGCGGTGACATCACCAGAAGCCCCGAGCTCGGAACCGACCAGACCCGCGGGTCGACATCGCCGCACTACTGACTGTGATCGCCGCGTCCGGGTCAGGCTGCGAGCAGCGCCGGGGCAGGCTTGCGCTCGCCGCGCAGCAGCTGCGAGCCGAGGGCGATGGCCCAGCCATCACGATCGACCGCCATCGGCCCCGGCGGCGCCGCAGGGACGCGGCGCAACCCGAGCGCGCGGGTCTTCTCAACGCCACCTTGGCCGTGTTCAGGGATCCCGTGGGTATCCGCCACCCCAATGTCGTGGCCGCTCTCGGCCCCGAAGGCACATCACGAGATCAGCGTGCAAGGAGCCACTTGGCCGTCGGACGGTGAGGGCGCACCGACGGCCCGTCCGAGCGCGATCGGCGTGGTGCGGGGATGGCAGCCCGAGGACGCCGAGCGAGCAGATCTGGCGTGTCCCATACCGGCACGTATCGGGGACGGCTCGGATCGGCTCGGACCCCACCTCTCGCTCTAGTTCAGACGTTGTCGTAGTCGAACTTGGCGAACGGGTTCTCCTCGGCTTGCAGATCGCTCCAAGTGAACTCGTACCGCTCGCTGACGGGAACCTGGCCCGGCAGCTTGACTCCGAGGAATGAGCCGATCGCGGGCTCGAATTCTGGGTCGAGAACCCCTCCATTGCCCTCGAGCGCAAGTGTGTCGTGACCTGGATCGAAGTCCTCGAACAGGAACTGGGCGGTCAGGACGGCAACGAGGCCGCACCACGCGTCGGTGAGGTGCAGGAAGGTCGCCTTTGACAGCTTCTCCGCTCGATCGTGCTTGACCTTGTTGTAGGCGCCGTACCACGGCAGCGATGCGTACGTGCCAGTCCCCCAAGCTTCAAAGGGTCGTCGTATCTGCTGCGAGCCGTCCCAGTAGGGGAACTGCACCTCGAACTGCGATAGGAAGTGCGACGTCTCGATTTTGAAGTAGTCGTCTGCCATGTTGAGGTTGCCGGTCTTCGCGTATGTGTTCGCTCGCAAGATGGCGTTGAGGTTCGCCTCAACCTCGATGCAGGTTCGGACTAGGAGGTCAGCGCCACGAAGCGAGTAGGTGGGGAGGTTTTCGTCGGCCGGCTCGACGCTCTCCAGGTAGTGGACAAGATCGTGCTGTATCAGCATGAAGGCACGTACCCACCGATGGGGCCTCTGCGCGTACGCAGGATGGCGGATCATCGCCCAGCGTCCGTCACGCGTGTAGCTGCCGTCGACGTGAGGTCGAGCTACCCGGTGGAAGGGAATGGTTATAGCCACAAGGACTCCTCAGCCGGGGATGACCAGCACACCACCTATAGAGCCTGCCACTCGACACCGACGAGACGCGGTCACACTGGGCGGTCCGTAAGGGCCAGCGTGTCGTGAATCGTCTACTTGAAGCTGAGCCCGTGTGCCCCTCAACGCCGGCTCCGCGCCGCGCGCTCTGATCGGGTGGCGGGTGGCGGGTGGCGCAGAGTGCAGGCTGCGCGCTGGCGGTGAGCGACGGCGAAGCCGTTCCCGTGCTTAGCGGCCTCGGCCTTCTCGCGATCGTCGAAGGCTATGCCGGACCGTCAGTCGAGGCCGGCTCCTGTGGGCGGGCGACGACGATTTCGTCTCGTAGCTGGTCACCCGTTGCCGGCCAGTCCCGATCGGTGGGGCCGGTCGAGAACCGACGTTCGAGGTACCGGAGGAGAGTGCGAACGGAGTTGCACACGAGCTCCGCCTCCGGCTCATCGAGCATGTCGTTCATCGGATGTGCCGCAGAGGAGTCATTGCGGATCGGGTTGAGCGCATCGAGGATCGTGCCCATCGCTTGCAGTACACGCGTGACGTGATTCTCGCTGGGACCGAGATCGGCCAGGGCCGGGTGTTCGTTCCTGATGGCCTTCAGCAGCCGTGCCATCGTGGGCTTCTCGCCCGCACTCGTGATGTTTCCGTCGGCGCAAATCTGATGGAGATAGCTGTGCATTGCCGTGTGTACCCGGTCCACGGCGCGCGGCGCTCCGAGCTTCTCGGCATCGGCGAGGGCCGCACGTACCGCGTCTGATGCCGACGCGAGCGCGATAGCGACGTGACCATCGGTAGATCGAAGTCGGCGGATCCAACTGCGGATGACGGCTTCGAAGCCTGGCGTTCGGAGGTGTGGCCGTTCGGGGGCGGCTGGATCGCTGCCCGGGAAGCGGTTGAGGATCGCCTCAAGGGCGTCAGCCTGCTGCTCGGCGCGCGCGCCTCCGAGTGTGTCGATGAAGCACTCGCGAGTGGTCCCCTCGAACCCGTAGGTGTCGGCGACGATCCCGCATGTTTCCAACCAGAAGTCGTCGTGAGTAGCGTAGGTAAACCGCAACCCATCTGGGTAGCCGAGGTAGCCGCTAGTGACGCCGATCCAGTGGTTGACGAGCCGGATGATTTCCGCCTTGGTGAGCGTGGTCGCTGGAGCAGTGTCGAGAGCTTGTAGCGCCTCGTCGACGATCATCAGAGTGTCGAGCCTGGGCTTCAGTAGACGTCGTAGATGCTGTTCGGATCGACCGATAGCTCGTCGAGTTGCCGACGTACCTGTGGCGAGACAATTGGACCAGCGAGCATTTGGATCCGAACCAGGACGTCTCGGTACGAACTCGCGTAGGCGGTGAGCTCGTCAGGATCGTCGCTGGGGCCTGGGAGGCGCCTGAAGCTCGAACGCGCGTGGTCCATAATCGAGATGAGTTCTTGCTTCTTGATCGGACTCACTGGCCAGCCTCGAGCACGTCTTCCACACAGGCCATTCTGCCGTGCGCACTGCGGTGACCGTCTCGGCAGACCGTAGATCGCTCGCCAGATCGACATGGGGCTATGTAGTGGCATCGGCGCGATGTCGGCACGTCCCGAGCCGTGGGAGACGAGCACCTATCGGACAACGTCCACCGGCGCGGCGACTCGCCGTGCCCCCAAACGCCGGAGTAACAGCACCCACGCGACGTTCGTGATCACGCGGTTGCTCAGCGCACGTGGCTGGCGTAGTGGCCGTTCGTCGTGTCAGACCGCCGACGTCGGCAGCGAGATCGGCTCGCGCTTTGGGTGTGGCGAGTGCAGCGATGAAGTAGCCGATCGCGGTGATGGCTGTTCCGAGGAAGGCGCGTTGTAGATGAGGAGTCGCGCAGCGGGCCAGTGGTTGTCGTTGCTGAGCTCGGCGGCGAAGGCTGCGCGGACACGACCCACAACGCGGCCCAATGGCGCTGATCGTGAAGCGGCGGTCACGTCCTTGTGGATCGATGTTGTCCGTCTCCTCGGTGTGCTTGCGCACGGAGCGAATGACCTGCTTGGCCACAAGGCGCCGAGTTCGGGCGGTGAAGCTATCAGATCCGTTGAGGGGTGAAAGTCCTGCTAGATCGGCGGATCGTGGCATCGCCGCAGGTCAGCGTTACCCGCTGGGCCAGCCTTCCACGCTGGTGGTATCGGCCTCGAGAAATGCACGCCCCCACCTCGTGATCCTGCTCAGGCACGGCGAGGCGGGCGGCGAACCAGTCGGCTCCCAGCCGGTGCAGCATGTAGAGCTCGCTGGACCCGGCGCCGACGACCAGCGCGTCGAGGTCGCCGGCTGGGTCGGTCAGCGGATGATGAACCGGGTCCCGCAGATGGTCGCCTCATCGGCAGCGCCGTCAGGCGACGTGCAGCCGAGCTCGGCGAGGCGGCTCATCGCACGTCCCGCATCCGGTGCGTGCAGCACCAGCGCGAACAGGCCGCCGTGGCGTTCCTTCAGGCAGCGGGCGACGGCCTGGGCGAACGGGCGCGACGAATCGAGCACCGACACCAGCTCGATCACGCCGCCCTTCGGTGGGTGGCACTCGACGACGCGGATGCCTCGCTCCGGGTCGTCGACGACGGCATCGACCGGCAGGCCGAAGCCGTCCCCGTACGCCGTGGCCGCCAGCGACGCGTCGGCGGTGGCGATGACGACGCGCATGATCCCCGACAGCCCGAGGTCGCCGCCGCCGGCGACCTCGCCGGTCGTCGCCGAGTCGTTCGGGTACACCCGCACGAGCACGCCATGTGTCGATCGCGGGTGCACGTCGCGCCCGCCAGCCCCCGGCATCAGCGGCATCACGTCGAGTCCTCGTCCGGCGAGCTCGACGGCCTCGGCGTCGGGATCGGGTGCCTCGAGCATCAGCGCGTAGAGCCCCTCGCCGCGCCGGTCGAGCGTCGATCGCAGGGCCTGGCTGAGCGGGGCCGCCGGGTCGGCCGGCGCCATCAGCTCGATGTTGCTGCCTCCAGGCGGCACGCACATCCCGACGTGGGCGCCGAGGCCCGGCACGGTGCGCGGCGAGAAGTCCACCACGGGCATCCCGAGGGCGTCCCGGAACGTCGCGACGGCGGCGTCGAAGTCCTCGACGGCGATCGCGATGCGGGGCATGGCGGTGATCACAACGCACCTCCTGGTGGTCCGCTGCGACAGTAGAGCCGCCCGCCCGTCAGGGTGCCATCGCGGCCGCGCAGAACCGGGCCAGGCGGTCGGCATCGGTCTCGCCGAGCGGGAGGTAGGGCACGGCCCGGTCGTAGTAGCCGCCGTAGCGGGCCCGGATCAGCGCCGGCAGCTCCTCCAGCGTGCCCCGCAGCGCGAAGTGGTCGAGGACATCGTCGCCGACGAGACCCGGCAGCTCGTCCCACCGGCCCTGCTTCACGACGCCCTCGAGGTCGCCCTGCAGGTCCGCGCAGCCAATCGCGTCGAGCACCTCGCGGTACATCGGACTGGACGCGTAGAACGCGATCTGGCTGCGGATCCGATCAGCGGCCCGCCTCTGCTCCTCCTCCGTGTCGCCGGCGATCAGCATGAGGTAGCCGAACACGGCGATGTCGTCGCGACGGCGACCCGACGCCGCCAGCCCGCGCTCCAGCGCGGGGAGCGTGACCGCGTCCTGGTAGGCGATGTTGGTGAAGGCGTGGAGCAGGTAGAGGTCGCCGAGCTCGCCGGCCAGTGCGGTGAGCTGCGGGCCGACGCCGCCCAACCCGATCGGGATGTGCGGATGCTCGATCGGCCCGGGGTTGAACATCGGATGCAGCAGCGTGTGGCGGTAGAAGCGGCCCGGGAAGTCCATCGGGTGCTCGCCCTGGAACGCCTCGAAGATGTGGTTGAGGGCGTCGACGAACTCGCGCAGGCGGGCGACCGGTGCCTCCCACGGCATCGAGAAGCGCCGCGTGATGTGCGGCTTCACCTGGGTCGCCAGGCCGAGCACGAAGCGACCGCGACTGGCCCGCTGGAGTTCCCACGCCTGCATCGCCACGCTCATCGGGTTGCGGGTGAAGGCGAGGATCACGTTGGTCCCCAGAGTGACCCGGCTCGTGGTGGTCGTGGCGGCGGCGATAGCCAGGGCCGGGTCGGCGACCACCTCGGCGGCCCACACGCCGGCGAAGCCGACCTGCTCGGCGGTCCGCGCCGTGTCGGCGGCGGCGACGAGACCACGGTCCAGTTGGGCGTCGAGCAACACGGTCGGCACCGTACGCCGACCTTCGGCGGCGTGGCCGAGCCGACGGTACCGTCCACCATCTATGGCGAGATCGATCTGGAGCGGCACCATCTTGTTCGGGTAGATCACCATCCCCGTCCAACTGCTCGCCGCGGTGCAGCACAGGGGTGTCGTTCACCCAGCTCGACGATGGGACGATGGGCCCGATCCCGCTCAGTCCGACCGCAGCGTCCATGACCTGACCGCCAGCACAGCGGCGATCGTTCATGGCCTTCGTGGGCGACCAGCCCTGACGTGTAGCGAACGTCCGCCCCGGTGATGGCCAGCGGGCCCAAGGGCTCGAACCTGCGGCAGTCGTTGGTAAGGAATTCGCCCATGGCCCGGACGTTCTGGCCGCCGTCCCCGACCGTGAACAGCGGATCCGCTGCTGACGCGAGCGTCGTCGACCGGCGCTCCGCGCTGCCCTGGCGCTCGCGCTGACCGTTTGCGTTGCGCGGTATCGGACGCCGACCCCGATCGGCGCGAGCGTCCCCGATCGGCACATTGGGGCGATGCCCCAGGCCCGTGTTCGCGCGCATTCCGGGACGGTCCAGCGCCTCGTCGGCCTAGTCGATCTGGCGCGTTTCGACTCCACCGTGAAGGTGCCGACGGAAGGCTCAGGTAGGACGTCGCGGCACCCAGGCCGCCGCGTTCCTGTGCGCTCGTTATGCGACGGTCCGGGCGTGCACTCCGCCGGAAGTGCTCTATGGCGCTCGGCCGGAGCGCCGGCATTATCGGCGGATCTGCGAGCGCCATGGAGCCGGCGGTAGAGGACGCGGCCGTGCGGCATTATTCCCGTGGTTTGCGGACACCTGCCGGGTTCGAGAGTTCTGTGCGCGTTCGCGGCCCTGGACCCGTCACGCCGATGATGCGGTCGATGACCTCATCGTTCGTTCACGCCGTCCGGCTTCGCGCCGGATCCCTCGATCGGGCGCCCGCGTCGCGAACTCTGTCCATACGGCAACCGCGGGCACGTCGGCAGCACCGGCGGCGCGGGTGTGCCGGCCCGGGCGGGCGGCGGCGGTCGTGTGGTTGACTGGTGCGGCGGTCGACTGTTCGGGTCGAGCGAGCTGCCGGGAGGCCGGGAGTGGGAGGTACGCCATGCGCCGTGGGTCGTTGCTCGTAGCGTTCATCGCGTTGATCGGAGCGTTTGTGGTCGGGGGGCGCGTCGAAGCGGCCTCGTGGCCCGCTTCGGTGCCGCTGCCAGTGGATTTCGCGCCGGAAGGGATCGCCATGGGTACGGGCTCGACGTTCTACGTCGGCTCGTTGAGGACAGGTGACATCTACCGCGGCGATTTGCGCACTGGCGAGGGCAGCGTCTTCATCGACGCACCTCCTGGACGCGTCGCTCTGGGTCTCAAGGCCGACCGGCGGCATCGGCTGTTGTTCGTCGCCGGGGGCGCCACCGGCGCGGTGTACGTCTACGACGCTCGTAGTGGCGCGTCGGTCGCCGTGTACCAGCTCGCCCCGAGCGGAACTTCGCTGATCAACGACGTCGTTGTCACTCGCAATGCCGCCTACTTCACCGACAGCTTCAACCCGGTGCTGTTCAAGATCCCGATCGGGTCCACCGGCGTGTTGGGGCAGGCCACGACGATCCCGCTCAGCGGTCCGGCCGCTTTCATCGACCCCACCACACCGAACCTCAACGGCATCGATGCGACACCGAACGGATCGACGTTGATCGTCGCCCACACGGCCCTGGGCAAGCTGTTCAGGGTCGATCCGGTGACGGGTGAGAGCACGACGATCACAGTTGAAGGTCTCATCCCCGGCACGCTCGATGGCCTTCTGTTGTCCGGTCGAGATGTCTGGGTCGTCGAGAACTTCGCCAACACGCTGGTCCGCGTCACCCTCAGTCCGGACCTCACGCAGGGAGAGATCACCTCGGTGATCACCAGCCCGCTGTTCAGAGTGCCCACGACGGTGGCCAAACATGGCAATCGACTTGCGCTCGTCAACGCCCGGTTCGATCTCGGCTTGCCGCCACCATTCGGCCCCGGCGCGCCGCCGGGTACCGAGTTCGACGTGGTCGTTGTGCGCGCCACGTGACACCACGGCGAGGGCAACGGTCCCGCTCTCGTCGTGATCCCGCTTCGTGGCGCCACAGACGCTGGGCGCCGGATGTTCGTGTCACCCTCGAGCTCGTCGCATCGACTGAACCGATGATGACCGGACGCCACATCGCCGCGCCGCCACCGAGCGATCCTGCTCGGCGGCGGCGTGCCGGCGCCCCCACGCCGATCGCCGTTGCCGTTCTGGGGCGACCACGACCTCGGCGCGGCCGACGTCGAACCCAAGGCGCAAGCCGACGAGCGCTCGGACCAAGTTGGCGAAACGGGACTTCACGCGACAAAGTCAGCGACCAGTGCAGGCTTCGACCTGACCTCATGCAGCCGTTTCTCGCGCTCGCGATTGGCCCCCGGACGTCCGGGCCACGCCGGAACACTGCGATCCAACAGTCGGTAACGCCGTCGACCCGGCGTTTGCGGGCACTGGGTCGCGCGATTACTGGACGCGATTATCGGATGGCGGCTCAGGCGGAGAGCTTGTGCCCGTACTTGCGTTGGGCGGCCTGCTTGGAGACTCCGAGCATGGCGCCGATCTCCGACCAGGACCTATTCGCCTGACGGGCCGCCCGCACCGCCGCGGTGAGCTCGTCCTCGACGTGGTCGCGCTGTTCGGCGAGCTGGGCGATCGCCCGCAGACCTTGGGTGTCTGCCTCGTGAAGATCGCTGACCGAGACTCGATCAGCCCATGCCTCCAGATCGGCAGCGCGTTCGGCGCGAGTCTTCGTCACGGCGTCCACCATCCTTCGAGGAACTTCGGTCGCGCCCGCATCGCGTGGATCACCGCTGTCCCGTCATCGTCACTGACGACACCCACCTCGAGGGGTGCGCCAGCATTGGACGGCCCGATGAACATCGTGACGTCCGGATCGTCGGTCTCGAAGGCTCGCCAGTGGTGTCGCAGAGCGTGCAGCATGTCGTCGTCGGAGACACCGTGCTTGCGGGCGCTCGCCTCGATGTCCACCTGAGGCCACCGTAGCGCCGAACTCGAGTGACCGTCAACATGTGTTGACGCAGCAGCGTATCGAGCCGGCGGTCCAGGACGCGCTGGCTCGGATTATTCGGACGCGCTTCTCGGACAGTTGGGTGACTCGGCGTCGGGCGCCAAGCTTCGCCTGACGTCAGCGACGACTCACGCTGCAGAGCAGGGGGCACACGCAGCCGGAACGCGTACCGCAGGCTCATTGAGGTGACTCCTCGGCGTCGGCCGCTTTGACGGCCCGTTCGGCGGCGGCGAACCCGATCTTGGAGTGGGTGCCATCGCAGAACGGCTTGTTGGTAGAGCCACCACAGCGGCAGAGCGCAATGGTGGAACGATCGATCCGATACTCCGACCCGTCGGCGTCCAGCACGGTCACCGGACCCTTGACCAGGTACGGGCCGTTCTCGGTGGGCGTGATGGTGACTGCGGCATCGGTCATGCCGCTGGTCTACAACACCCGCGGCCCCACTCGGACCGTCAGAGGTGCGAGCGTCGGTCGGATCGCGTTTCTTCGAGGTTCCCTGTCTGTCAGGGTGCACAACTACCGCAGTGCGTACATCGATGGGCAACGCCCCGGGGCGCCGCAGTAGAACCGGCGTTCCCGGACACCTGGCAAGCGCGCTATCGCCCGTCCTTATCGGGCGCGGGGCGGCCGACGCGACATCGTGAGAGCCGGACTACTTCGAGGCTGCTGCGAGCTTGCTGCTTGCCGCACGCTTTGACGCGGTCGGTGCGGACGTCGCACCGTCCTCGGTGACGGCGGCGTCGGCGGCGAGACGTTTGACCGCCTCGATGCCCTTTAGACACGACTGCTTGGACTCGTAAGTCTCGCTCGTCACCACGACCCGGCCGTTGCTGGCCAGCAGCACGAAGTGGGTCTTGCCGCCGCGGCCTTGCTTGATCACGAACTTGCCGTTGCGGACCACGACGACCTCCCTGCTCTTCTTCCGACAATACTGGACGCCAGCTGAGCCGGGGATGGATGCCATGACCGACGTCATCAATGGAAGGGTGGGGCTGGTGGCCAGACGCCCGCCGATCGAAGACGTTGGCGATGGTCTTGGCTGTGCCGGTAGCGGACTTCACCGTCTCGAGGTCTGCGCTCGGCCGGCAACTGGCCGGCGGCTGCATCTGCTGAGCGCAGCTAGGTTCCGGCCATGCGCATCGGGACCTCTTTGGTGGAGCCACCGTCGGGTTCGCTCGACGAGCTCACGGTGAGCCTTCAACAGGCCGTCGACGACGGGTTCTCGTCGGCGTGGATGGCCGACATCTTCGGGCTCGACGCCCTGAGCGCCCTCGCCCACGCCGGCTCCCGGGTCAGCGGCATCGAGGTCGGCACGGCGGTGACGCCCACCTATCTCCGTCACCCGGTGGCGTTGGCCCGCCAGGCCGTGACGACCGATATCGCCACCGCTGGCCGGTTCACGCTCGGGATCGGCCTCTCCCACCAGGTGGTGATCGAGGGCATGCTGCACTTGTCGTTCGACAAGCCGGCCCGCCACATGCGGGAATACCTGACGGTGCTGGTGTCGTTGCTGCGCGAGGGCAAGGTGTCGTTCTCCGGTGAGACGCTCGGTGCCGATGCCGCGATCAGCGTGCGGCCCGTCGGGCCGCTGCCGGTGCTGCTCGCCGCCATGGCCCCTCACATGCTGCACCTGGCCGGTGCGGTGGCCGACGGCACGGTGCTGTGGATGACGGGACCACGCACGATCGCCGAGCATGTCGTACCCCGCCTCACCGACGCCGCCGCGGGCGCCGGACGACCGTCGCCGCGCGTGGTGTGCGTGTTGCCGGTCTGTGTCACCGACGATGTGGCCGCGGCGCAGGCGCGGGCCGCCAAGGCGTTCGCCATCTACGACACGCTGCCGTCGTACAAGGCGATGCTCGACAGGGAGGGAGCTGCCGGCCCCGGCGACGTCGCCATCGTCGGCGACGAGACCGCAGTCCGTGAGCAGATCGAGGCGCTCGCCGGCATCGGCGTCACCGACTTCGTGGCCGGCGAGTTCGCCACCGGCGACGACGCAGCCCGAACGCGGGCCCTGCTCCGGGACCTCGCGACCGGCAGTCGCGAACACGCCGGATCTTGACCAACGATTGGAAGGCCAGCACGTCATGAGAGGAACCGTCCGCGACGCTCGGGTCGTGATCACCGGAGCCACATCGGGGATCGGCAACGCGGCTGCCCTGGAGCTGGCACGCCAGGGAGCACGGCTCACGATCGTGTGCCGAAACGAGGACAAGGGCGCCGCGACCGTCGCCGAGCTGCGCGAGGCGGTGCCGGGGTTGTTGGCCGATGTGGTCCGCTGCGACCTCGCCGACCTGGAGTCCGTGCGCCGCGCCGGCTACGAGCTGGTCGACCGCTACGACGCCATCGATGTGCTGATCAACAACGCCGGCGTCAACGACACCCAGTCGTCGCGCACCTCCGACGGCTTCGACCACATGATGGCCTCGAACTACCTCGGCCCGTTCCTGCTGACCCGACTCGTCCTCGAGCGTGTCAAGGCCGCCGCGCCGTCGCGCATCGTGGTGGTGGGCTCCGAGGCCCACCGGATGGCCGCCCCGTTCGACCCGGATCGCTTCGAAGAGCTCGGCCGCTACGGCCCGATGAACAACAACCTCGCCTACGGCCGCACGAAGCTGCTCGATCAGCTGTTCACGAATGAACTGGCGCGCCGCCTCGAAGGCACCGGGGTCACGGCGAACAGCGTGTGCCCTGGCTTCGTGGCGACGAACCTCGTCGATATGGGCCCGCTGCGCCCGATCATGCAGGCCGCCACGCGTACCCCGTTCGTCAACACACCAGCCGAGGGAGCCCGCCTCGTCGTGCGCCTCGCCACCGACCCCAAGCTGGACGGCGTCACTGGCCGCTTCTACACGACCACGCCCGGCATGAGACTGCTTCCCCCCGTGCCTGCGATGCTCGACACTCGACTCCAGCGCCGCATCTGGGAGCGGACCGAAGGCCTGGTCGGGTTGACACCCGCGGATTGACCTCCCCGCGATCACTGTCGGCCGGGCCCCGGTGAAGGGAGCATAGTTGACAGCAGCATCGGGGCCATCGCTGCCAGCGATGGTAAGACCCGGCTGCAAGCGCCTATGAGCCGGCGTTCGATGACGCGGCGGACCGGGATTATCCCCGTTGTTTCCGGACACCTCCGACACTCGGACGCGCGACCCGGTCAATTGAGCAGAATGGACGAAGTAGCGTCGAGGGGCACGGCACGTCGCACAGCGGGAGGGTCGACCATGACTGCGGACACCGCGTCGAGCGTTCCTCGAACGATGCTCGATCACTCGCTCGAACACATCTGCTCGTACACCGTCGACCTGGTCACGACACCCGAAGTGATCGGTCCGGTGCCTGGTGACCTGCGGATCAACGCCTACTACGCCGGCGGCGTGATCTGGGGACCCCGCCTGCGAGGACGCGTGTTGCCGGTCGGCGCCGACTGGCTGACGCTCCGAACCGACGGGGTGGGCGTCGTCGACATCCGATGCACGCTCGAGGCCGAGGGTGGCGCCTTGATCTTCGTCACGGTCAACGGAATCATCGACTTTGGACCGGAGGGCTACCAGACCTTCCTCAGCGGGGAGCTGCCGCCGGACGGCACACCCATTCGAGCGGCCTCGCGTTTCTTCACCGCGCATCCAGACCATGTGTGGCTCAATCGCGTGAGCGGGCTGCACATCGGCGAGGCGTTCGGCAGCCGAGGCCAGATCGAGTACGACGTCTACGCGGTGCGGTGAGAGTCGGCGCTTCGTCACGGCGGACGGACTCCTGAGGTCACTGGGGCTCCGGTCATCGGGAAGGGGGCACCAGAGCGTCGGTGCCGAGCGTCAGCCGCTGCGATGACACGACGCCGGCGGCGAAAGTTGACACGGCGGTGACGCCTCACGACCGCCCACGATGCCCGGCACCCGGCGATCGATGACGCGGCGACTCGGGATATTCGGCGTTGTTATCCCCGGATCCGTCGACGGTGTCCGGGGGCTACCTGCTGTTCGCGGTTGTCGGCCAGTTCGTGGAAGGCATGGGTGCCGTCGAGTGCGGGTGTCGCCCACTTGCTGATGTCACCAACCCGTGGTCAGCAGGTTCCGTTGGTCGGAGCGGTCCGAGCTTTCCGGCGGGGTGCACACCGGGGCGTCTCTATCGTTGGGCCATGTTGCGTACGCGGTTCACCGAGATGTTCGGGCTGAGCTACCCCGTGATGTCGGCGCCGATGGCCTTGCACAGCGGCGGCACCCTCGCGGCCGCCGTGTCGGCCGCCGGAGGGCTGGGCTCGTTCGGCGGGATACATCCAGTCAAGGGGCCGG
Organism: uncultured Acidimicrobiia bacterium; assembly: GCA_963841465.1. Lineage (GTDB taxonomy): Bacteria > Actinomycetota > Acidimicrobiia > Acidimicrobiales > Ilumatobacteraceae > JALZMG01. The sequence continues at coordinate 456,984 of CAWJCQ010000006.1, forward strand.
ACTGGATCCGCGCCGAGATCGCCACGATCCGGTCACGGACCGACCGTCCCTTCGCCGTGGGTTTCATCACCCCGTTCCTACCGTTCGCGGCCGCGCTGTTCGACGCCGCGGTGAGCGAGCGACCAGCGGTCATCGCCCTCTCGTTCGCCGATCCCCGGCCCTGGCTCGACCAGGCCAAGGCGGTCGACGCCCGGGTGATCTGCCAGGTGCAGAACTACGACGATGCCGAGCTGGCGGTCGCCGCCGGCACCGACGTCCTCGTCGCCCAAGGCACAGAAGCGGGCGGTCACACCGGAACAATGGGCTTGCTGCCGTTCCTCGCCGGCCTGGTCGTTCGGTACCCCGAGGTGCCGATCCTGGCCGCCGGAGGAATCGCCGATGGCCGCACCCTCGCCGCCGCTCTGACCGCCGGCGCCGACGGCGCCTGGGTGGGGACCGCTTTGCTCGCTACCCCCGACGCCGTCGAGGTGCACGAACTCCACAAGGACTTGATCGTTGGCAGCGATGGAACCGACACCGTGTTCACCCGCGTCTACGACATCGTGTCGGGCTTGCCATGGCCGGCGGCCATCGGCGAGCGTGTCCGCCGCAACCGCTTCACCGATGAGTGGAGCGGCCGCGAGGTGGAGCTCCAGGACCGCAGGGAGGAGATCGCCCCGCCGGCAGGGTCCAACCCGTTCGAGGCACCACCCGACCCCGACACGAGTGCGGTGCTGTATGGCCAGTCCGCCGGTTTGGTCAACGCGGTGCGGCCCGCCGCTGAGGTCGTCCGCACCATCAGCGACGACGCCGAGCGGATCCTGCGATCCCGACCACAAGCCATCCTCGCCTGACGTCCACGCTCGCCGGCCAAGCGCCCCCTCCCTCCCCGAGATCACACGACCGACACCATCCGCGTGTGACCACACCGCCCGTTCGTCCCCACCGCGCCGCAACGAGACCGGCGACACGGGCCCCGGCCAGCGTTCGCCATCGCCCACCGGCGGACTCCGGGGAACGCCAATCTTCGACGCTCGCCACCGACCAACCCGCACGACCAGCCAAGTCCCACCCTCGTCATGACGTGATGTCCGTCGTTCAGCGTGCGCGGCGTCGGTATGCGACGCCGAACGTCGCCTCGCGAGGCCAACCATTCGACGGGGCATCCGCATGCGACGCGCCGGGAACCGGCGATTCCGGGCGCGGCGCTGCGGGTTATCCGGACGCCGTACTCGGATGCCCGTGACGGCTTCGGATCGGGGCACTCGGCGCCGCTCGTCCAGCGACCTGCGAGCGGGCGGTCTTCCACCGTGCCTTGTAGATCATGGCTGCGGGCGCGGTGCCGGCGAGGGTTGGTGGCGGTTGCTCGGAGCCCGTCGAGCGATCGCGAGCAGGCGCCGAGTTCAGAAGCCTCGGGGCGCAACGAAGCCCTCTGTCAGCGGGGCCAATTGCCTCGCGATGTGCAGGAGCTCAGGTTCGGACCAGTATGGACCGATGAGTTGGACACCGATGGGACGTCCATCCGTCGACGTGCCGAGCGGCATGACGAGTGCCGGATGGCCGGTTGCGTTGAACGGTGCAACGTAGGGCCAGCAGTAGTCGTTGAAGGGTCGCATCGCGCCGTCGAAATCGAGCGCGCTGCCTTGTTTGCAGCGCTTGAAGGCTGGGCCATGCGAAACCGGGGCGAGCAGCGCATCGTGGCTGTCGAAGAAGCGCTCGATGTCCTCGGCCAACCCACGTTTGACGCCGAGGGCCGCCGCGTAATCCTTCGTATCCATCTTGAGCGCGCGACGCAGAAGCTTCACGACATGTGGCTGTCCCTTGAGTAGCCGGCGTGATGCGACCGTGGGGAAGATGTTGCGCACCAGCCATGGCATGTCCTGTCCGACGAGCGCACCGAACAGTTGGACGAACACCGCGCTCGGCGTGGGGGTGGATCGCAGGCGCCGCCTTGTCCACACGTGCACCCGCGTCCTCGATCCGGGCGGCCAGTGCAGCGAGCTGGTGGCGTGTCTCAGCACCCGCGAGGTACTCCTCGAACCCGTCGGTCCACGCGAAGCGGAGTTGCTCGACGGGACGGCCCGAGGGTGGACGCCAGTCGATCGGTGCGATCTCGAAGTCGGAAGGATCAGGGCCGCGGATGATCTCCCACAGGAGTTCGAGGTCATCGATGGAACGGCTCAGCGGCCCGGGTTGCACCATGTTCACAAGGAACCCGTGGGCTCCCTTGGGTCGAGGGAGAGCGCCATATCGAGGAATTGTCTTGTCGGTCGGCTTGAGGCAGAAGACGCCGCAGAAGTGCGCCGGGACCCGCAGCGATCCTCCCCCATCAGCGCCCAGCTCAAGCGTCGTCATGCCGGCAGCGACCGCGGCCGCGCCGCCTCCCGAACTACCGCCCGGCGAATACTCGAGCCCGTAAGGATTCTTGCCCTCCGGATAGATGTCGCCCTGCACCTGATAGCCCTCGAGGTTGGCCGGTACGTTCGTCTTGCCAAGAATGACTGCGCCGGCGGATCTGAGCCGTTTGACGAGCACCCCGTCCTCAGCCGCGATGAAATCCTTCATGCGCTTCGTGTTGAGGGTCGATGGCGTATTGGCCATCAAGAACTGTTCTTTAATCGTCACAGGGACGCCGTGCAGCGGCCCCCAGCGCTGCCCGCGTGCGAGCGCTTCGTCCGCTTCCTTGGCGCGCGAACGCGCGTCCGCTTCGAAAATCTTCACCATGGCGTTCACCGTGTCGTTGTGCGCGGCGATGCGCCCCAGGAACGCCTCAGTGACCTCGGCTGAGGAGATTTCGCGATCGCGAATCCGCCGAGCGAGCTCGGCGGCCGTCGCATAGCACAGGTCTCGGATCGAAGTCGCGTCCGTTGTCATGGCGACGCCAAGCGGAGCGTGACATGGTCCTGTCCGAACCGCTTGACCCAGCCGTCCGAATCGATCATCGCAACCGGCCTCCACCGTCCGCGCTGCCCAGGAGAGCTTTACACGTGTACACTCTCGCGTGCGATGGGACACGCGTCAAGGGGTCTCCGTCCGGCTCGGATCGCCATCCTCGACGCCGCCCGCCGGCTCTTCGAGGACAAGGACTTCATCTCGATCACGCTGGAGGAAGTCGCCCGCGCCGCCGGCGTCTCCCGGCAAGCCGTCTACCTCAACTTCGGTTCCCGAGCCGGCCTGCTGGTCGCGCTCGTCGGCTACGTCGACGAGATCGCAGGCCTCCAGGCGCAGATCGACAACGCTCTCGACAGCCCCACCGCCATCGGCGCCCTCGAAGCCCTGGTCGACTTACGCGCCAGATACACCCCGTCGATCCACCGGCTTGCCACCCACGTCGATGCCGCTCGCCGCTTCGACACCGACGCCGAAGCCTCGTGGCAGGATCGGATGAGGTATCGCCACGCCAGTTCACGAACGGTCGCCCATCGGATGGCGGTCGAGGGCGTGCTCGCACCGGGATGGACCGAGGCCGACGCCGCGGATCTCATCTGGTCTATGACCTCGATCCGGACCTATGAAGACCTCGTCATCGATCGAGGCTGGTCCGTCAACAGATACCGACAACGCATCAAGGCGATCCTGGTCGGCACCCTCGTCGGCTAGCCCTGCAAAGCGCCCCGAACGTCGCGAAGCCGTAGTTCAGAGCGATGCCGGCCATCGCCACCGAGATCTGCCCGTTGGTGGCGTTGCGCCGCCGACCGAGGCCATCTCCCTCAGCGATCGCGGGTCTGCGTCGCGAACACCCGACTGCCGGCGATAACGGACGCGGCGACGCGGGATATTCCCCGTCCTTTCCGGATACGGGCGCCTCATCGACGTCGGTACACGTGGCGCCGGTGCTGGACGCGGTGCACGAGCACAACGCGCGCCTCGTCGTCGATCGCGTAGACGATCCGGTAGTCCCCCCGCCTGGCCGACCACAGCCCACTGAACGGGCCGACGAGTGGCTTGCCGACCTGGCGAGGACGCTCCGCCAGCGCGCCGAGCATGAGGGAGACGGCGGCGTCACGAACCTTCGCAGGGAGCCGATCGAGGTGACGAAGGCCCTCCGACGTGATGTCGATCTCGTACAAACCTCAGCGGGCCAGATGGTCGCGCAGCCGGACACGGTCGCCGCGAGCCGCTTCAGCTCGAGATCGCTCGATCGAGGCGACAAGGTCGGAGTCGCGGATGATGTCCAGCGTCTCCTCCAGTGACTCGAGGTCATCGGGGCTGACGAGGACGAACGAGGGGCGCCCGTTGCGGGTCACGAGGATGCGGTCGTGGTCCTGCTCGACGCGATCAGCCAGCTCGGACAGATGAGATTTGGCGTCGGAGAACGGTACGGTCTCGGTCACTGGTCAGTATTCTGACCTATCGACAGCTCGGGCGCAACCCGATGCGGCCGATCCGGCGGTACCCGACGCGCACGCTCGTAGTTATCCCGCGTGGTATCGGACTGTGAGCAAGCTGTGGATAAGTGTCCGCCGGTGCTGTTGAGCGCTTGCTCCTGCCGGGTGCCACCTTGGCTGGCGTGACGGCGACGTTCCTGGGCGGGCTCTGCATCGCGCCATACCCGTCGTCAGACGGCTGATCGGTATCGGTTCAGACCAGGCGACAGTTGTCTGACGCGGCACTAGCCCGACGTGGAGCTGGACGCGCTCGGGCTACGGTCCGGCGCTACGCGAGCGTGGAGGTGAGCGATGGCGGGCCGGATCGTGGTGTTCGGAGCGACCGGGTACACGGGCGAGCTGACCGCTCGCGCGCTCGTGGAGCGTGGTGCGATGCCGCTGCTGGCGGGTCGTGACGCCGACCGCGTGGCTCGACTGGCCGCCGAGCTCGGTGGCCTGGAATCGACGGTTGCTGACGTCGACCGTCCTGGCTCGGTGCGCGCGCTGGTCGGGCGCGGTGACGTGCTGGTGAGCTCCGTTGGCCCGTACTTGCGGTTCGGCGAGCCTGCGCTGGAGGCGGCCGTGGACGCCGGCGCGCACTACTTCGACTCGACGGGGGAGGGTCCGTTACATTCGTCGCGTGTTCGACGAGTACGGAGCGCGAGCGCAGCGAGCCGACTGCGCATTGCTGACGGCGTTCGGGTACGACTTCGTCCCCGGCAATCTCGCCGGCGCGTTGGCCCTTCGTGAAGCCGCCGACGCCGGGCGGCGGGCAACGGGAGTCGAGATCTTCTACGTCGCGACGGGCGGCGGCGCCAGCGGCGGGACGATGGCGTCGGGCGTCAGCGTCATGCTGCGGCCCGGGTTCGCCTTTCGCCGCGGTCGCCTCACCGGCGAACGTCAGGGCGCGCGGGTCGCCGCCTACCAGTGGGGCGCACGCAGCGGCGCGGGCATGTCGATATCGGGGTCGGAGCATTACTCGCTCCCCCGGCTCCACCGCGAGCTGCGGGATGTTGGCGTCTACCTCGGCGTACCGGGAGCGCAGACCTGGCAAGTGCAGGCGGCGTCGGCAGCCGTCGCGCCGGCGCAGATCATCGAACCGCTCGGGCGGATGGTCGAGCGTGCGTGGTCCATGGTGGGGCGCGGCTCGACGGGCGGTCCGAGCGAGAGCGCTCGCCGCCGCGCCCGCGCCGGCGTGCTGGCTCGAGCCCTCGACGAGTCGGGTGACCGCTTGGCCGAGGTACGCCTCGAGGGCGGCGATCCGTACGAGTTCACCGCGGCGATCCTGGCGTGGGGGGCGGCACGGGCCGCCGAAGGTGAGCTCCAGGCCGGCGGGGCGTTGGGACCCGCTGAAACGTTCGACCTCGACGATCTCCACAGTGGCGCCGAAGACGCCGGCATGCGGCCCGTGTGACCGCGTAAGCAGCCGGCGGTCCCGGACGCGACGGTCCGTGATTATCGGCGCGCCTTATCGGCTACGTCACCGGTGTCGTTTCGTGGTCGGCGCGTAGTGTGGTGAGCTGACGGGCTCGCCTCAGGGGGCTCAGTGCGAGTGGTCGCGCCCCGGCGCGCCGGATCCGCCGTTCGTGGCGGTTTGATGTTGTTCGGCTGCGTGTGCGGCTTCAACCTCTGGCTCCTCTTCCAACGGGCGCCAGAACGTCAAGACGTTCGGTCACCACCAGCTGCTGCTCGACCTCCCTGAGCGCCTCGACGGGCTCGGGCCGTGGACGGAGCTGGCTGACCACCTGCGTTGAACCGCCTGCGGACGCTGCCGTTGACGGCAACCCGTCTCGTGGTTGCCCGGACATATGACCGCTGGCTGGATAGTGTTGAGTGGTCTGCCGAGGTGAGTTCGATTGTTCGACCTGTGAGAGAGCGGCCGACACTCTCTCAGGAAGCGAGCGATGTGATGGCCCGAGAAGTGATCGAGAAGCTGGTCGACGATCTGGATGGCGGTGACGCCACGGAGACGGTGACGTTCGCGCTCGATGGGACGCGGTTCGAGATCGATCTGAGCAAGAAGAACGCGGCGGCCTTTCGCAAGTTGTTCGATCGGTACATCAAGGCAGGTCGGCGCAGCTCGACGTCCGGCGGGCGGCGGCGCAAGGCGGCAGCTTCGACGAACGGGTCGAAGCCGAAGCGCAAGTTCGACATCATGGCGCTGCGTGAGTGGGCCGGCGCGAACGACGTGCCGGTGCCTGCGCGGGGTCGGATCCCGCAAGCCGTGGTGGACCAGTACAAGCGAGCTGGCGGCCGGTAGGAGCCTCGGTTCTCCACATCCCACGACGATCGCGGCTGTCCAGGCTGTACGCCGTCACCCGGCGATGGAGCACACTCGGCCGGCGCGTTATTCCCGTCGTTTCCAGACACCGCTGTGCAGCGTCCCAATCATCTCCAACACGACGTGAGTCCGTGTCGGCAACGGACCGAGCGGAACCATGCGAGGGAAATCTCTACGCCGACGCGTGTACGTGACGGGTGCGGTTGGATCGAGACCGGCGGAGCCGCCGCCTGCCGAGATCAAGGAGCACTATCTCGGCGACCGTCACCGTGGAACGATGCGCCTCTGTCCGATCGCGGGCGCCTCGACCAGGATCGGGCCGAGCGTGAGTGGCCGGCGTCAGTAGATGATCACGCCGCGGATGTTCTTGCCGGCGTGCATGTCGGCGTAGCCGTCGTTGATGTCGTCGAGCTTGTACGTCGTCGTGATCAGCTCGTCGAGCTTGAGCTGCCCGTTCTGGTACATGCTGAGCATCCACGGGATGTCGCGGCTCGGGCTGGATTGACCGAACAGCGCACCCTGGATCCGCTTCTGGAACAGCGTCAACTCGAACGCCGGGACACGCACCTCCTCTGTCATGTTGCCGATGCCGGTGACGACGACGGTGCCCGCCTTGCGGATGGCGTCGAACGCCTGCCGCACGTGCTCGGTCTTGAGCACGCCGACCGTGACGATGGCGGAGTCGGCGCCCTGGCCGTTGGTCACCGAGCGGGCGAACTCGGCGGCCTCATCCATCGAGCCGAAGCTGTGCGTGGCACCGAGCTCCTGGGCCTTCTCGCGCTTGAACTCGACGGGGTCGACGGCGATCACGTGGCTCGCGCCGGCGTGGCTGGCGCCCTGCACGGCGTTGATCCCGATGCCGCCGATTCCCATGATGATGACGGTGTGGCCGGGTCGCGTCTCAGCGGCGTTGACCGCCGAGCCCCATCCCGTGCCGACACCGCAGCCGAGCAGGCAGACCTTGTCGAGCGGCATCTCCTTGTCGATCTTGATGCACGACGCAACGTCGACGACGGTGTCCTCGCAGAACGTGGAGATGCCGGCGCCTTGGCCGATCGGCTTGCCGTCGATGGACATCCGGAAGCTGCCATCCGCCCGGCAGCCGGTGAGCACGTTGGCCCCGAGGTCGCACAGGTTCTGCATCCCGGACGCGCACCAGCGGCAGCGCCCGCAGCCGGGCAGGAACGACAGGATGACGTGATCGCCGACCTCCCACCCGGGCGTGTTCGGGCCGACCTCGGCGACGATGCCGGCACCCTCGTGGCCGCCGGCCATCGGAAGGATGCCCGGCGCCAGGTCACCGGTCGTCATGTGGTCGTCGGAGTGGCAGAGCCCCGACGCCACCATCTTCAACCGGAGCTCGCCCTGGCGGGGCTCCTCCATGTCGATGTCCACGATCTCCCACTTGCCCGGAACCTCCCGGACGACCGCACCGCGTGTCCTCATGGACCCCCCTCTCTCGTCGCAAGAGGCGCCCGAGTGGACGCCCTCGAATCGCACGTCCTAGCACGACCGAAATGACCACCGAACCAGCCGACGACGTGAGCCAGTCCACGAGTCACATCGCGATCGCCTCCGCATGGCTTGGGCGACCGCAAGGACGGGTGTCACGCAGAATGATCACCCCGCGGCGAGGGAGGGAGACAACGGCTCAGGCCCGTCGCCAGCGGCGCGTCAAAGCCTTTCTGCGAGGCGTGCGATTGGCGTGGTGAACAGGGGATCCTCTGGCTCAGGATGAGTATCTGCGACCGCACGGAGCACCGTTCGACGTGACGACAGGTGTGGCGGCAGCCGACGCGGGTTCGATCGCCAGCGCCGCTAGTCTACCGATGCGCTACGCCCGCGGGTCGCTCAGCACGGTGGTCAGCGGTGGGATGGTGGAGCTCGACAACCGCCTGTTCCGGCTGCCACCGGAGCACGCGGTGCGGCGACGGCATGACCTCGGCGATGAGGGAGCAACGCACTCGGGTCAAGCTTGGCCAGCGAGCCTGACATCTTTAGCGGCGGAGCAGCGGTATCTGACCTCGGACAGTTTCGACCGGCCCGGTGTTGGAGGGCACCCGCACGGTTCGTTGCTCCGAGCGTTCTGTGGCACGGTCTGGCAAGCGAACACAGATCGCCGAGTCGGGGCCGCGCTGTGCGCTCGCTACAGCAAGCATTGAGACCCTTCGAGGTCGTCGCGGGCGCCATCGAGGCGGCGATCAGGGATGCGTTCGAGTGAGCATCGGCCGGCGCGTTCTGGGACACTCGACCACCGGTCTTAGTCTTAGGGGTTGCGCCGATAGGCGTCATGTAGGGCTCCACCGGTTGCGGTAGTTGAGGAGTTTGCCGATGATGAGCACGCTGGTGGCGAGGCACAGGGCGGCGTGGCCGTGGATCGTCTTGCGGTCGGTGCTGCGTCGGAGTTGGCCGTAGTTGGACCACCGCGAGTTGAGTGCTTCGACGATCCAGCGCAGCCCGAGCGTGATCGGCTGCTTGTCGGTCTTGGTCTTGCTGGCGCGTGGCTGGACGTCGAGCTCGGTGAGCCCGAACACCGCGAGCCTTCTGCGGATCACCGGGTGGTTGTAGCCTCGGTCGAGGCGCAAGGTGTCAATGTCGGCGAGCAGCCCGTTGCCGGCGATCGCTTCGATCGTGGTTTCGAGCAGTCGGGTGTCGTGACGGTTCGCACCGTCGATCGTCCAGCCGATCGGGATGCCGTGGCGTTCGACAGCGACCGACCACTTCCAGCCCGATTTGCCACGATCTGTTGGGTTCGGACCGGTTCCCTCGCCACCGGAGGGGGCCTTGTGGAGGCTTCCGTCGAGCGCGACTTCGGACATGTCGAGCCCGATGATCCGATCGAACGACGCGAGCGCTTCGGTCTTCAATCGTTCGAACACGTCGGCCCCGATCCACTCGTCGCGTCGGACACGCAGCGTCGTGTCGGAGACCTGGTGATCGAGGATCGCTTCGATGTCGACCCACGAGCTGCCGGTCGTGAGCCGGATCAGGATCCCACGGAAGCACAGCCGGTCCGACACACGGGGACGATGACACCCAACGGATCGGCGTCGGATCGCTCGGGCGGCATCTATGCACGCCTGGGTGCCCGGTGGCACTGTCTTGATCCCCATACCGCAGTCAACAGAACAGGACCGTCCCGACGACGAGCGACAATCGTGATGGTCTTTCGCAGATTCGACCGGTCGCTGACGACGGTAGCGGTCCCTCGCCAATTGGGCACGCTTGTGGTATGTCGCTCTAGTTCAGCCCACGGTAGTGGGGAGCGCGCTCGGCGTTACGACGACCACGAACCCATAGACGACGAGGACTACCGCAGCGACGCGAGCGATCCGGTGCCCGCCTGGCAAGGACTTCTCGGCGAACACGATGAGCGCGATCACGGCCATAGCCGCGACGTTCATCACCCCCAACGGCACCAGGATCACGAACAGCAACCAGCAACAGCCGAGACAGATCATGCCGTGATGAAGACCCATCCGGATCGCGCCGCTCGTGCCGTCACGCCACGACGTCATCAAGAACGAGATCGGTGATCTGCACTTCGCGAGGCAGACGTTCTTGAGCGGTGAAAGCTGGTAGAGGCCGGCGGCGACGAGCAGCAGGCCGCCGACCCGGGCCCAGTTGTCCACGACCCACATCGAGTTGTCGGCGAGATGCTGGACCCCGATCGCGAGCCCGTACGCGACGGCACCGAAGGTGACCCAGATCGACAGGTACGCACCGACGAAGTAGGCGGTCGGCACGGAGGCGCGGCCCGCCTCCCGCTTGCGTGCCTGCATGCGGTCGAAGAGCAGGATCATCGGGGCAGCGGCCGGGAACATCATGGCGACCATCATCGCCACCCACATCGCGAAGAACAGCGGCGCCGTCATGCCCATCGTGAGGTCGAGGCCGGCCATCGCACCCTCATTGTGCATGCTCATGCGATCGCCACCCGCCTGCCAGGCGACCACGACCCAGCCCGCGACCGCGAGGACGAGCAGCCCGCCGAGGACGGTGTTGCGCTGACGGGCGAGCGGGAAAGGCGCTCGCCCGGCGCTCACGCCTGCCATTCGAAAGCCGAACTGCCCAAGTACGCCCAATCCGCGACGGGCGTCATGCTCGCCAGGCGAACGTGTGCAACGTACCCGAGTCGCCGTCCCACGCGCGGAGATCCGGATCGGCAAAGTGACTGCCCTTGCTGCTCGCCAGATCCATGCTCTCGATCTGGAAGCCGGCCTGTGCCATCGCGCCTTGCACCTTGGTGGGCTGTCCGTCCGGGTTCTTGAGGGGCGCGAGCGTTGCCTGTCCCACCGTTCCCACGCTGAACGACGGGCTCTCACCCCACTGGATGTCGATCTTCGCCGTCTGGGCCGGAAGCCACTTCGCGACGACCGCCCCGAACAAAGGCTCCAGATGCCCACCCTGCTTCCCACTGAAGATCGCTTCGAGTGCACTGCGCTGATCGCTGGTGGCGGCATCGCCGATGTAGAGGCGAGCTTTGCCGTCGCCGAGGAAGAAGTTGGCCGGCCACTCTGCGAGGAGGACCACCTTGGTTCCGCTCAACTCGACACCGTCAGCCGCGCCCTCCTCGATATCGAAAACTAAGCTGCCGCCACACCACCCTTGATCCGGTTCCCCCTCGGGCCCCAGCCAACACGGGCACAGCATCTTGCAGCTACACAGCTCGATACTCCGGCCACGAACGTTCCACCCCATGGGTCCACCTCCGTCTCCGAGTCCGAGGGCGAGAGCCCCCAACAGGATCAAGCACAGTCTGCCCGTCCATCTCACGCTCGGCAAGGCCCTCCGCCGCCTGACCCGATGCGACCAGGGCTCGCCGAACGGTGCATCGAGGCTAAACCTAGGCTGCTGGCTATCCCCTTCCTTACAGTGACCACCACACGTAGTGCCGGAGAACGCGCTCTGGACCGGTCGGCCCACGAGATCTTGTGACTGCTGTAGCGAAGGGGATAGCCAGCACCTAGGCTAAACTAGGGTAAACTCTGATCCACCGATCAATGTGGGCTGAGGGTGCGTGACCATCCGCGGAAAAGGTGTCCTGACCGGGGACAATAGCGGTTGAAAGATGCTGCTATGGCCCGAGTCGGAGGACACCTTTTCGATGTCACCATCGCACACCCTGGACGCCATCGAGGTCACCTTCGACGACGAGCGGTTGGTCGCCGACGCCGGGCTGATCCAGCCCGCCACGCTCGCCGAGCACCTCGGGTTGCGGACCCTGTTCGACACCCACGTCGACTTGGGCGACGCCGCGGGGCGAGCCAACATCGGCGCCAAGGCGATGACGGTGATCCACTCGGCGCTCGCCGGGGGTGACTCGATCGATGACTGCGACGCGCTGCGGGCGGGGGCCACCGGGGCGGTGTTGGGTCACGCCGTGCTGGCCCCGTCCACACTCGGCACGTTCTTGCGCAGCTTCACGTGGGGGCATGCCCGCCAACTCGACCGGGTCGCCGCCGAGGTGTTGAAGCGTGCTTGGCAGGCCGGGGCCGGGCCCGGCGAGGCGCCGGTGACGATCGACATCGACTCGTCGATCCATGTGCGACACGAGGTCGCACTTTTGCGAGTGGGCTCGCAGAAGGGAGGGCCGAGTCATGTGATGACGTCGGCGGTGTAGCCCCAGGCCAGTGCTCATGGCCTGTCCCCACCCGGACGTGCGTCGCTGGTGACGGCGGGGTGCGAAGCTCCGGGGAGAAGCTCAAGGGTGCCCGCTCCACCCGGGGACTACAAGCAAGGGGAAGACCGGACGGGTGAACGCAAGTAAACCCTTGAAGATGCCTCGTTAACGAGAGCCCCGGACGGTGGAGGTTGAACCGGGGTGTAGGGACGTTGCCGTTGGAATGCGGCAGGCGGCGGCCGGAGAATGGATGTCGGCCGTGTGAGCACCGCCGTCCCCGGGGTTCAGAGGGCACCCAACCCGGTCGCAGCTCGTGCGTGTGAAACGTGGAATCCCGATGGGGTCCGGGCGTTGCCCGGTAAGCCGACCGCAAGGAAGGCCCAGTCCCCCAGCGGGCAGAGGATGACCCGAAAAGCGAATGCCGGTAGCTGAAAGGCGACAGGAAACCGGGACTCGTGGCTGGCCCCTCCGCCAGCCGTCTCGCATAACTGGCCGGATACGGGCCTATGCCCGAACCCGAAAGGGTGCTGACGCGGGTCAGGTGGGCCTGTGGAGGCGACGATTACTGACGACTCCGGAACCGATGGACAAGTTGGACGCCACGGCGTTGCCGTGGTGAACGGACCTGAGGGCGACGACTTCGACTGGTGCTCGATCGACTGGGCATCCGTCGAAGACGACGTACGGCGTCTGCGGCAACGCATCTTCACGGCATCACGGGATGGGGACCTCGCAAGGGTCCGCAACCTGCAGAAGCTGATGCTCCGGTCTCGTGCCAATGCGCTGTTGAGCGTGCGGCGGGTGACCGAGCTCAACGCCGGCCGCAAGACGGCGGGCATCGACGGAGCCGTCGTGGTGACAGCACCAGGAAAGGCCTTCTTGGCCGACCGGGTGCAGCGTCATGGCGGCTCGTGGGAGCCCTATCCCGTCAAGCGGGTGTTCATACCAAAGGCCAACGGGAAACAGCGCCCACTCGGTATCCCGAACTCGCTTTCCGCACGTCTCGACTGTCATTTCGCGCCCCAGTCTTCGGTTGTGGCCGCGGCTTGCAGTGAGAGGGCTTCGAGCTCGGTGACGAGTTGGCGTAGGCGGTGGGCGTTGTCGATCCAGGGCCGGTAGCGCTCGGCCTGCTCGGCGGTGAGGGTGCGGGTGACGGTCTTGTTGTCGACCTTGCGGGTCCAGGTCGTGTAGGGCCCGTGGAGCTGGGGAGGGTCCGCCTGGCAGCGGCAGGTCGGGTTGCCGCAGCGGGTGAAGCGTTCGGTGATGCTGCCGGGCAGCACCCAGCCGAGCGCGGCGATCTCTGCGGCGACCTTGTCCCGTCGGCGTTCGGCCTGTGCTCGTTGCCTGGCTGTGGTCATCAACCATCCACCTTCCGCTTTCTTGAAGTATATAGGCTTCAAGAATGGGTTTGGCAAGAGGACCTGCGAGCGGGGAGTTCGAGCTGCGCTCGGAGATCCTCGGGGCGTTGCCGGTGGTCAACCACTTCTTGGACCGCCTCGGAGTGGGCGAGCTGCTGGAACGCTACGTCCCTCACGACGACCGTCGGCTCCGTGTCGCTCCCGCCGTGGCGATCGGGGTCGTGGTCCGCAACCTGGTTCTGCACCGAGAACCGGTCTACGCGCTCGGCGAGTGGGCCGCACCGTTCGATCCCGCCGTCGTGGGTCTCGGGCGCGGCGAGGCGGCCGCGCTCAACGACGATCGGGTGGGGCGGGCGCTGCTTCGCCTGTTCGACGCCGACCGTGCCAGCCTGCTCACCGACGTCGTCCTGCGGGCCGTCGACCGGTTCGGGATCGACTGCTCCCAGCTGCACAACGACTCCACGTCGGTCACCTTCTCGGGCGCCTACCGTGCCGCCACCGGTGCACGCCGCGGTGGCAAGCCGACACCGGCGATCGCGTTCGGCCACAACAAGGACCACCGGGCCGACCTCAAGCAGCTGGTGTGGATCCTGACCGTCACCGCCGATGGCGCCGTCCCGATCGCCCACCGGGTCGAAGCCGGCAACACCTCCGACGACACCACCCACATCGCTACCTGGGACGGCCTCGTCGCCCTCGTCGGGCGCAGCGACTTCCTCTACGTCGCCGACACCAAGCTCGCCAGCCGCGACGCCATGGACCACATCGCCACCCGTGGCGGACGGTTCATCACCGTGCTGCCCCGCACCCGCAAGGAAGACGGGTTCTTCCGGGACTGGCTCCAAAGCCACATCCCGTGCTGGCGCGAAGCCGCCCGCCGGCCGTCGCGACGACCCGGCGAACCCGACAACATCTGGCGCACCGCACCCTCGCCGGTCCCCTCCGCCGAGGGTCACCGGATCATATGGGTCCACTCCAGCATCGAAGCCGCCCGCGACGCCGACTCCCGCCAAGCCCGCATCCAACGCGCCGTCGCCACCCTCGACGACCTCGCCGCCCGCATCGCCGGCCCCCGCTCCCGCTGGCACACCCGCACCGCCGTCGAATCAGCGGCCACCACCGCCCTCGCCGCCTCCGGCGCCGGGCGCTGGGTCCGCTTCGAGATCACCGAACAGATCGAAGAACGCTTCCAGCAAGAACGACGCGGCCGCCCCGGCGACACCACCCGCTACCGCAAGACCACACGGGCCCGGTTCACGCTCACCTGGAACATCGACAGCGACCTCGTCGCCCACGACGCCGCCAGCGACGGATGCTTCCCGCTCATCACCAACGACACCGTGCTCAGCGACGCCGAGGTGCTCGCCGCCTACAAGTACCGACCCAACCTCGAACGCCGACACGCCCAACTCAAAGGCACCCAACTCGTCGCCCCGATGTTCCTCAAGGACCCCGCCCGCATCGAGGGCCTGCTGTGCTGCCACTTCATCGCCCTGCTCGTCCAAGCACTCATCGAACGAGAGATCCGCACCGCCATGACCAGCGCAGGCGCCGCCGCCATCGCGCTCTACCCCGAAGACCGCAGCTGTGCCGCCCCCAGCGCCCCACGCCTCCTCGAGATCTTCAACGGCCTCGCCCGCCACCACCTCACCCGCAACGGCCAGCCGATCCAAGTCTTCAACCCCGACCTCACACCACTCCAGGCCCAAGTCCTCGACCTTCTCGGCGTCGCCCAAACCTCATACGCCCACTGACACCGAGCGACCGTCCGACATGGGGAGCAATCGTGGACTGGACGTGCGGAAAGCGAGTCCCGATCATCGTCGATAGGGCATTGCAAGCCCTGGTCGTCAATGCGCTGGAGTCCGAGTGGGAGGCACGGTTCGAGCCGAAGTCCTACGGCTTCCGGCCGGGCCGCGGCTGCCACGACGCGATCGAGGCCATCTACAAAGTGGCCCGGGGTCCCAACCCCAGCCGCCGGTGGGTGCTCGACGCCGACTTGGCGGCGGCCTTCGACCGGATTGACCACTCCCATCTTCTCAACGCTCTCGGCGGGTTTCCTGCCAAGGGGCTCATCGAGCGGTGGCTGAAAGCAGGCGTGGTCGAGAACGGTCGGTTCGCCCCGACCGAGGAGGGAACTCCCCAGGGGGGAGTGGTCTCCCCGTTGCTGCTGAACGTGGCCCTCCACGGAATGGAGGAGGCCGCCGGGGTCCGCTACCGTCGTGCCGGCCAGATGGCCGGCACGACGCTGGTGGGCAGCCCCGTGGTGGTGCGCTACGCAGACGACCTGGTGGCCATGTGCACCAGCCGTGAACAGGCCGAAGAGGTCAAGGCACGGCTGACTGCATGGCTGGCGCCCAGGGGTCTGGCCTTCAACGAGGACAAGACACGCATCGTGCACCTCGATGATGGCTTCGATTTCCTGGGGTTCAACGTCCGCCGCTACCGGACCAAGCTGTTGATCAAACCGTCCAAGGCGGCCGTGCAACGGCACCGGGAACGGCTCGCCGTCGAGGTGCGCGCCCTTCGTGGGGCGAACGCGGCGGCGGTGATCCAACGACTGAACCCGATCATTCGGGGATGGTCGGCCTATTACCGGACGGTGGTGTCCAGTGAGGCGTTCGCCAAGCTGGACAAACACGTGTGGACCCTCACCTACAGGTGGGCCACCTACAGCCACTCGAACAAGTCGAGGCACTGGGCGGTCAGCCGGTACTTCGGCGCGTTCAACCGGTTCAGGCGAGATCGATGGGTGTTCGGCGATCGTGACAGCGGCGCCTACCTGTTCAAGTTCGCCTGGACCAAAATCGTCCGCCACCAGATGGTGCCAGGAACGGCGTCTCCGGACGACCCGGACCCGTCCGCCTACTGGGCCAAGCGGCGTCAGCGAAGCGCACCGCCAGTGGGAGGCGTCAACCAGCGTCTGTTGAAGGCGCAGCAGGGACGCTGCTCGCTGTGTGGTGGGTTCTTGCTGCTCGCCGACCGTGAGCCGCAGAGTCCCGCCGAATGGGAGCAGTGGCTCACGGTGACCCGCATGGCGCTTCGCAAGGAAGCGATTGCCGTCGCGCGAGGACAAGGCATGACGGACGAATCCGTTGCAGTTCAACTCGTCCACGCCGAGTGCCAGCGGCGGCATGTCGCCGCCTCCGACACGAGGCCCTGCGCTTCTTCTGCGCTTCCTTGATTCCTATGGGCTTGCTTGAGCCCGGTGCGGTGAGAGCCGCACGCCGGGTTCTGAGGGGGCCCCGGCGCAGCAATGCGCCGGGGCTACCCGACGAGACCTACGGCCTGCACAAACAGGGCGGGGCCAAGTTCACCCACACCAAGGTGCGTGGCTACCACCCGTTGTACGCGGTGATCGCCGGCACCGCCGACGTCGTCCACTGCCGTCTGCGTGGCGGCAACGCCAACTCCGGTCGCGGCGCCGCCGGGTTCGTCACCGAGACCGTCAACCGGGTCCACGCCGCCGGCGCCAGCGGGCCACTGACCCTGCGCGCCGACTCCGGGTTCTACAGCCGCAAGGTGGTCGACGCCTGCCGCCGCGCCGGGGTGCGGTTCTCGATCACCGTCAAGTTGAACAAGGCGCTGCACAACACGATCGCGGCGATCCCCGATGACGCCTGGGTGCCGATCCCCTACTTCCTCGACGGTGCCGACGTCGCCGAGAGCACCTACCGGCCCTTCGCCAAGAAAGCCCCGCTGGTGCGGTTGATCGTGCGCCGCGTCAAACCCACCCCCGGCAGCCAGCTCGCCCTGTTCGTCGACTACTCCTACCACGCCTTCATCACCGACCGCGACGGCGACACCGTGGAGCTCGAAGCCGACCACCGCCGCCACGCCGTCGTCGAAGACGCCATCCGCGACCTCAAATACGGGGTCGGGCTCAACCACCTGCCGTCAGGACGCTTCGGCGCCAACGCCGCCTGGCTCACCCTCAACGTCATCGCCCACAACCTCGCCCGCTGGGTCAGCCGCATCGGCCTCGGCGAGACCCTCATCGCCACCGACACCCTCCGCCGCCGTCACCTCCGCACCCCCGGACGGATCACCCGCTCGGGCCGCAAACTCACCTTGCACCTCCCCACCCACTGGCCGTGGGCCGAACAGTTCAGCACCGCCCTCGCCCAGCTGCGCGCCGTCATCCTCGTCACCTGACCCGCGCACTCTGTCGACAGCACGAAAGTAGCCACACCGGTCAGGCACCGCCGAGCGAACCGACCGGACGACCGAACCACCTGCCGGCGGCATCTGGTTCCGTGACCTTCACGGAGCGTGGATCAACGTCCGGATCGTCGCGGAGAGCAGCCCGCGGATCCGAGCGCTTGGTGAATGCCGTCCCATAATGACGCCCGGAAGAGATCCCGACGTGCCCCTGATGTGCCGGTTCCCCCGCCTCAGCGGCTCAACCCGCGATGTCCGAATCTGCGCGTCCTCGAACGCGCGGCCGGCCGCCCGCGGGGCCATCCTCGAAGCGCCGTTCCTCGACACTCGGCCGTTCGCGACGCGATGTCCGACTTCCGCGCCCGATACGACGCCGTCGAGAGCCGTCTGGGCCATCCTCGAAGCGCCGGTGGCGGATGCCACGAGCAGCCGATAATGCGTGGGCAGTAACGCGGCCTACGGGCTGTCGGGACCGCTGCACTTCATCCCTTACCGAGTGCCCCATATCGCTCACCAAGCGCAGCGTGGCGGCGTGCCACCAAACGCTGGCTCCGTGGCGCTGATCTGTGCGGGTACCTCCGCACGGTCAAGTAGCGCATCACGGCAGATCGGGTGCGACCAGCGAAAGCCACGTTCCGCGCCGAGCCGTGCGAGGCCGCGTGCCGAACGCTGATTCGGTGGCGCTAACAGTCGGTTCTGGTGCACTTGCTCACACCGCACGGGAGTGACCCGCCACCGATGAGAAGTGGTCGAGGCGGCCGTCCAAGTACGGTCCGGCCGGCGCGGCCGCATCAAGGGGGACATCGCGTTGAGACCACTTCGATACTCGATCAACGTCACTCTCGACGGCTGCTGCCATCACGAGGCGGGGATGGTCCCCGACGAGGAGTCGATGCGCTACTGGACCGCACAGTTGGAACGAGCCGATGCCCTGCTGTTCGGCCGGGTGACCTACGAGATGATGGAGTCGGCGTGGCGGCAGCCGGCGACGGGCACGTGGCCTGACTGGATGGATGAGTGGGAGATCCCGTTCGCCGAGACCATCGACCGGGCGAAGAAGTACGTCGTGTCGAGCACGCTGAGCGGGGTCGATTGGAATGCCGAACTGGTGCAGGGCGACCTGGGGCCGACGGTTCAGCGGCTCAAGCAGGAGCCGGGCGAGGGCCTGTTGGTGGGTGGCGTGGCCCTCCCCCTGGCCTTGGCGGATCTGGGACTGATCGACGAGTACGAGTTCCTCGTGCAGCCGGTTCTGGCGGGCCATGGGCCGACGCTGCTCGCCGGTCTGCAGGAGCGGATCCAGCTCGAGCTCGTGCATCGCCATGAGTTCCGATCGGGGGCGGTCGCCCTGCGATACCGGCCAACTCGAGCCACGACTTGAAGTGATTGTCCCTGGCACGTTGGCCGGCCGCTGCGCGGCGACCCGATCGACGGAACTGGTGCAGCGGGTTGGGGAACAGAATGTGCGCTCCGACGGTGTAGCTGTCCCCCTGGAAACTCGGTTGATCCCGGTGGCGTATGCCGGTGACGTACCCGGGTCACCCGACGATGGGAACGACGTGCCTCACACGCCGGCAGCGGCGGCTTCTCCGGACTCGAACTCCTTGCGGTGCCACCGCAGCACACGGGCGTCAATGTCGACGATGAGCCACCAGCTCGCCGCGTCGCGCGGGTTGCCGCAAACCGCCCCCGGGTTGGCCATGCAGGCACCGGTCGCGAGCCAATCGTAAGACTCGCCCGGAACGGGCCGCACCGCGCGCGTAGCGGCGCCGTCGTAAGCGAAGAGCGCCGGTTCATGCGTATGGCCGACGAGCCCGAGCGAGCCCACCGCGCGGTCGGGCAGGACTGTTGCGGCAGACGCCTCGGTGAGGAACCCGAGCAGGGGGTGGCGCGGCGAGCCGTGCCAGCAGTCGATGCCGTGACGGCTGGCCTTGGCGCGACTCGACAACCTGAACACGTCGCGGCCGCGGGCGACGACCCGGTCAGGTCCGAGCGCCCAGGCGTCGTGATTTCCGGCGATCAATAGGTCGAGTTGACGAGCCGCGCCTAGTGTCCTGGAAGCCTGTTCCGGCAAGAAATGTTGGGTGATCGGGAATTTTCGCGTCTGTGGCGCGTTCTGCCAGGTAGAACCCCTGACAGAAGGAGCCTGGCATGGCACGTCGTGGACGACCCACGGTCGAGATCACGTTGAGCGGCGATGAACGCAAGACCTTGCAGCGCTGGGCCCAGCGACACAGCTCGTCCCAAGCACTGGCGCTGCGGTGCCGGATCGTGTTGGCCTGCGCCGAGGGTCGCCCCAACGGTGAGGTCGCTTCGGAGTTGCGGGTCCATCCCACGACGGTGTCGAAGTGGCGGCACCGGTTCGCCAAGCACCGGATCGACGGATTGGTGGATGCCCCCCGCCCCGGTGCCGCCCGCACGATCGGCGATGACGTGATCGAAGCGATCATTGTCGAGACCCTCGAGACGGCACCGCCGGATGCGACGCACTGGTCGACCCGCGGCTTGGCGGCCAAGCACGGGATCTCCCACACCACGGTGAGACAGATCTGGCGGGCATTCGGGCTCAAACCGTGGCGCCAAGACGAGTTCAAGGTGTCCCCTGACCCCGAACTGGTGGAGAAGATCCGCGATCTCGTCGCCCTGTACATGAACCCGCCGGTGGCCGCGGCGGTGTTCGCCCTCGACGAGAAACCCCAGATCCAGGCCCTCAACCGGACCGCACCGACCCTGCCGATGCTGCCCACCACCCCGGCCCGCGCGACCCACGACTACGAACGCAACGGCACCTGTGACCTGTTCGCCGCGTTGGAGATCGCCACCGGCAAGGTCATCACCGACATCCGCGCCCGCCACACCAGCGCCGACTTCGTCGCCTTCTTGAACAAGGTCAACCGCCACGTCCCCAACGACCTCGAGGTGCACGTCATCTTGGACAACCTCTCGACTCACAAGACCCCCACCGTGCACCGCTGGCTGCTGCGTCACCGCCGCTTCCACTTCCACTTCACCCCGACCTACGGATCGTGGATGAACCTGGTTGAGCGGTGGTTCTCGGCGCTCACCACCAAGAAGCTGCAACGCTCCGCCCACCACAACGTCA
The DNA here is from genome assembly GCA_963841465.1 of uncultured Acidimicrobiia bacterium. GTDB lineage: Bacteria > Actinomycetota > Acidimicrobiia > Acidimicrobiales > Ilumatobacteraceae > JALZMG01. Next base: position 477,853 of record CAWJCQ010000006.1, read on the forward strand.
AGGAACTCGCCGCCGACATCGAGGCTTGGGCCGCCAACTGGAACCTCAACCCGACCCCGTTCGTCTGGCACAAGACCGCCGAACAGATCCTCGAACGCCTCGCCAGCTACTGCGCCGCCATCAACCAACCAGCCGACACGTGACCCACACAATTTCACGGCGCTTCAGCCTTCCGGGACACTAGTAGCTCAGCCGTGACTGGCTCGCCTCCGACCAGATCACCGAGACACCAGCGTTCGTCGACCCCGGCTGCCGCCATGGCGCCCAGCACAGCCAGGAGCCGGTCATGGCGACCGTGCACGTCGGAGCAAACACCGATCCTCACACCGAGCATCATTCTGGCTTGCTCCACCCGAAGGTTGGCTTGTCCCGGCAGAAGGCCGTCGGGCATCCACCGTCCAACGCCTCTGGCGCGGTCGATTTGAAGCGGGACGATCAGCTTCGGCTACATCGACAATTTCCGCACCAAGATCGCGGCTGACCCCGAGTGCCGAGGGCGCCCCGACCAACCGCCTGCCGGAGTCCGAGAAGGAAGGCGCTTCGAGGACGGCCAACACGGTCTGACCGCGCGGTATCGGCCGCCAGTCGGACGTCGCGAGGTGAACGACCGTGTTGGAGAACGGCGGTCAAAGGCACACTGCCGACGACGTCGCGGGGTCGCGGCCACACTGCAGCCGTGCGGCCGATCCTGACCATCGTCGCCGGCGTCATCGCCGCCGTCGTGGTGCTGTGGCTGGTCGTCCTGATCTGCTTCGCCATCCTGCGCCCACCAGGTGCCACGCTGCGCGACGCCGTACGCATCGTGCCCGACGCCATCCGCCTCGTCCACCGCCTCGCCCGCAGCCGCGAACTCGACCGCGGGGCCCGCGTGCGCCTCTACCTACTTCTCGGCTACCTCGCCATCCCGATCGATCTCGTCCCCGACGTCATTCCCGTCATTGGCTACGCCGACGACGCCATCGTGATCGGCGTCGTCCTCCGCAGCGTGATCCGTCGAGCTGGACCCGACATCGTCCGTGAACACTGGCCCGGCAGCGACGACGGCCTCACCCTCCTGGCCCAACTCTGCCGGATCCCGACTCTCCCACCCGACCACCACGCACCGTGAACGCCCGAACCTGGGCCGGACCAGACGAACACACATCGGCCCCGGGCCGGTGTGTGGGAGCGAGGAGTGAACCTGTGTCCTTGTGACTGGGTGCGGCCGACCCGGGGAAGGTTGGTGATGGACGATGGAGGTGGCGATGAGCGAGCCGATGAAGGACGCGTGGAACGAGGTGGCCGAGGGCTTCGCCAAGCTCGGCAGTGTGATGAGGGACCGCTACCGCGGTGGGACGGATGACGCCCCGGCGCCTGCAGACACTGGGACTGCTGTCGACACTGGGACGGGGGCCGGCGTCGAGCGGCTGCGGGAGGCGTTCGAGCGGCTCGTCGAGGCCGGCCGAGACGTTGGCCAGCGGTCCGTGGATGTCGTTCGTGACGCCGACGTGAACGCCCAGGCCAAGGACGCCGCCAAGTCGCTGAACGACGCCCTCTCGGCAACTGTCGACATGATCGGCCACGAAGTCGGACAATGGTTCGGCCGTGGCGAGACGACGTCGACGACCGTCACCAACGACGCTTCCGGGCCGGTCGACGCCCACAGCGACATGGACCCCGACGCGGTGGCAGCGAGAGTCGACCAGCAGATGGAAGATGCCGAGGGGGGCATCGAGGGAAGCCTGTTGGACGCGCCAGACACCGACACCGATCCGCCGAGCTGACTGCCATCTGCGCGATCGGTTGGCGAAGCCACGCCGATCGTCCCGTCGGCGTCGACGCTTCGGCTGTGCCGTGCCAGCACGCGGGCATCTACTGGTGGTCGCTCTCCTGCCCGTTCTCCCCTCCTGCCCTCATCACCCGGGCCTACGTTCGCCGAACAGTCGAGCAGGTACCTTCGTACCTCCATGGCGAGATCGATCTGGATCGGGACGATCGGCTTCGGGTAGATCGCCATCCCGTCCAACGGCTCACGGCGGTGCGGCACAAAGTGTGTCGTTCACACAGCTCGACGCGGGCAGGATGGGCCCGACAGGATCCCGCTCACTCCGACCCAGCGTCCATGACCTGACCGCCAGCGCAGAGGCGATCGTTCGTTGCCTTCGTGGGCGACCGACCCTGACGTGAAGCGAACGCCCGCCGCGGGGATGGCCCGCGGGGCACGGCCTCGAACTGCGGCGTCGTTGGTAAGGAATGCGCCCATGGCCCGGACGTCCCCCATACCGACCATGCCTTCGTCCGTCGCCGGCGTGTCAACGACCGAGATCCGGGGGCGAGTCAGCCCGTGACCCAGAACGGATGCTCACGGAAGTCGAACGAGATGGCTGACTGCCGATCCCAGACCTGCTGTGTGTTGGCCCATCGTGGGTCCGGATTGATCTTGCGGACCACAACCACGGCGGCGACAACGGTGGCGTCGTGATCGAACAACGCCTCGGCAGCGGAGTGAAGAGTTGCGCCGGTGGTGAAGGTGTCGTCCATGAGCAGCACCGACACGCCAGCGACATCAGTCGTCGTCACGAACGCCTGGCGATTCGGCTGTGACCGGCCGATGGCTCCGTCGGCCGCTTCGAGCAACGGTCGCACTTCTCCGAGGATCGCCTGGTACGGCCCGAGAGCTACTTCGAGCCGTGGTCGCTCCGTGTGCTTCTTGGACGGAACGACTGCGGCGAGGTCCCAGCCGCCGAAGCGCTCTCGCAACGCGGCGCCGTGCTCGTGTAGGTATCTGGCGAGAATTGCTGCGACTGACTGGGCTGCCGCTTCCCGGCGGTCGGGGTCTTCGTGCTCCTTGTAGTCGTGCATGAGATCCCGCAGCACCGAGGGTGGCTCGCCGTCGCCGGGGCGGTGGTAGTAAGAGATTGGGATGACTGGCGGTCGGAGTTCGCCAAGCGCCTCGCGCAGCCGGTTGCAGCTATAGCAGAGGTCGTACTGTTCGTCCTTGGACGTGTGGCAGTGGGGGCAGACGTCGGGACCATCGCCGGGCACCGGCACTAGCGCGGTGGCCAGTGGATCGGTGAGCTCGACGAGAGGATCGGCCTCGATCACGCATCCTCGAGGCTGGCGAGATGGCGAAGCACCTCGTCGATGGAGTTCACGAACGATGCCCCGGCCTGACGTGCTACGTAGCGCTTGGCCCATGGCACGCCGGCCAGGATGGGAGCCCAGAGCCAGACCGGCTTCTGCTGCTCGAGCGCTCGCTCGGCCTCGATCCGGGTGCCACTTCGCTCGGCGAGCTCGACAAGGAGGCTGGCGTCGGACAGCGCCGCGATCAGGGCGTTGCGGGCCGGGAACGTCGTCTTCGACGGTCCCTGTCCAGGGGCAAACTGGCTTACGAGTGCGCCCTCGGCCGCAATTCGGTCAGCAAGGTCGGCGTTGTGCGCCGGGAAGACCTGGTCGATGCCAGTGCCCATGACGGCCACCGTGACGCCACCGGCCGCTAGCGCACCCTCGTGCGCGGCGGTGTCAACGCCGGCCGCTAGTCCGGAGATGACGGGGTGGCCTGCGGCGGCGACGGAGCGTGCAATCTCGAAGGCGGCGCGTCGGCCCGCCGGCGATGCCTGGCGACTGCCGACGATTGCCAGGGCACTCTTTGGGGTGGTCGGGAAGGTTCCCTTGATGTAAAGCAACAGCGGACGTCCCGGGACGACGCCAAGCTCGGCGGGGTACTGCGCTGACGCAGCGTCGATGACCAACACGTCGTCCGAGTCGAGCGTGGTCGTGGATCCGCTCCCGTGCGTCGTCGGAAGTGCGCAGGTCGCGCTAGGGGCAGAGGAGACGAGCGCCGGTAGCAGCCCGTCAAGGTCGGCTCCGCTGGCGATGAGTCCATCGACCTCATCGGTGACAGCGATCCATGAGTCGTGGTGAGCTCTCGCCAGCTCGACGGCAGCACGGGTTGCCGAGGTGACGGCGACAGTCATGAGTGTCGAGACTACTGACGGGGTGTCACAGTCATGGTCCGGGAGGGGGGCCGGAGGGGCCTGGGACGCTGCCGGCCTGGGTCGCTCAGGCCGGTTGCCGTGGCTGTGGCGATGGCGTCAGGAACATTGCCGCTCGAATCAGCTCGCCCGCCGCTGCGATTGCGTCGTCGGGGTCGGATGCGTTGAGGTCGGCAAACTGGTCGGCGTCGATCGGCGCGCCGCCCAATGAATGAGCGGTCAGCCCGCGATTCATCTCGGTCCAGATGTCGAACGCCGTGCCACCGGTGATCGCGAGTGGGACGACGCCCATACCTAGCTGTCGTGCCCGCTCGACTTCGTTGCGGGTGCCGTCGCCCCCGCCGAGCACGGCGACGGCCCGGATGTGCTCGAAGGCGCGGTCACGGAGTTCGCCGGGATCGGACCCGATGAATCGGAGGATGCCCAGCCGGGTGTTCGGCGGTGTCACGGGTTCACGCTTACGTCGGCGCAACACCCATGTCTGATCTGGCTCGTAGTCCTCGCCGGCTGCTTCGGCGAGGGCGTAGCCGACGGTGGCAGCGAGCGTGCTCCCAGCGGCCAGCCGAATCCGGTGCGGCGCCAGGGCGCGACCGAGGCGCTCGGCGAGGTCGGTCAGGCGCTCGTCCTCGGGTCCCGTGGGATAGTGGTCATCGGAGCCGATCGAAACGCCGTCGCCGCCAGAGTTCGGGTACGAACCAGACACGTAGAGCCGGATCGGGCGTGTACGGACCACGAGGGCGCGAAGAAAGGTTGTGATCTCGGCGAAGTCGTTGATCTCCACGACGTGCACACCGCTGCGCCGAAGATCGTTGCACCGCGCCTCCCAGATGATCGCTGGCGTGTCGGCTCGGCGCAGCAGCGCAATGTGGTCGATGTAACGCTCTGGGGTGGCCAGTCGGACCAGCTTGAACACGGCGTCGAAGTTGGGGTCGGTGAGCGAGAACCCGAGGAACAAGAAGGTCTTGGTGAGGAACTGCGCGGCGCAGTAGTTGCCAGGCGCGCGGATGGTGCTGCTCATAGCGGTCGTAGTCATCACGAGTGATGACGATGCCATCAACACCACCAACCGGGACGTCAGCGCCGCGACGGATGGAGCCATGCATCTTGTGTAGCCGACGGGGGCCCCGGTCGGCCTCGAGGAAGTCTTCGTCCTGTTCGATCACGGCGAAGGACGGGTCGGCCGCCTCCAACAAAGTGTCGTAGTTGGTGGTCCACACCTCGGGGATCGGGAGGTGCACCAGAAGGGTGTGGTCCCCGGTGGGTGTTGGGTCGATCGCATCGATCGACCCAACGATGTGGCTGACGAGACGATCACGGCTGCCATCCCGGTTGACGACGTACTGCGCAAGCATCGGCAGGTCGTTGAACTGGTCGGCGTCGAACTCGGCGGCGAACGGTTCCAGGAGGCGTCCCCACCCTGGGTAGCCCGCTGCCTGCGAGAGGCCGGCGCCGATCAGCATCGTGGCCGACTGGCGCTCGACGGCACCCGCGTACAGGGACAGTGCCGCCTCGAAGTCCACCGACACTGACCCTACTGACACGTCCCGAGTCACCGGGAACGACGCGTTCAGGAACTTCGCGGGACGGCGGTCGGCCTAGCGATCTCACCACCATCCGTCGGCCAGCGGCGAGCGCCCGTGGGGTGGGCCGCTGGCCGGTCGTAGACATCGACCGTGCTGGCGCCGTGACGGCCTCGGCCGGAGGCAGTGTGGCGGAGGTGCTGTTGGATGCGAGAAGCATCGACGCCGGGTGGGGCGGGTTGCGAGCCCGGCCCGCACCGACCCGACCGCGTACCCAGCCGGGTCTGCATGGAACATGTGAGGCCGCGAATGAGCGGGGCGACGGCGGGGGTGCCGAGGCGTCGGTCTGTGCTGCCGTGGCGGTCGATGTGGTGAACAGCGGGCCCGTGTCTGCGCGGAGTCGTCGTGCGCCTCCATGGTGCGGGCTCGGCACACCCGGCAAGGCGCCGCGCGCCGACATCGGCGCTGGGCCATCGCCCTGCGCCCCTGGCGAGTTCGTCGCCCGACGTCGAGGACGCCTCCACGTCGACCCCTGCACTGCGCGGTGCTGATCGAGCGGTGCTCGTCGTCGACGGCGACTACGCACTGTCCAGTCGCTGGCTCGCAGTGCGCCAACTCGTTGGTAAGGAATGCGCCCATGGCCCGGACGTACCCCTTACCCACCATGCGTGCCGCCTCTACGGGTCAGGGTCACTCGCAAGTCGGGCGGATCGGGGACCCAACCCGAGTCGTCGACGGACTCGGCGATCGCCGTCAAGGTTGTGCCGCCGACGCCGCCGTGGTCGACGACGCCTCCCCCACCTACGAAGACTGGACCCGTCGACAGCGGTCCCACTGCAGGTCCGTGCTAGCACCTGCAAGCGCACGTGCGAGCGGATGGACAGCATGCGAGGGCACCAACGCCGCCCGTTCGCAAGGCGTTATCGCGCACGGGCACGCTGCATCACGCCGGAAGTGCTCGGGTCGGACTCGGCCGGACGGCTGAGATTATCGGCGAGTCCGCGCGCGCCATCGAGCCGGCGGATTCGGACGCGTGCGACCGTGTTATTCGGCGTTGTTTCCGGACACCGGATTTCCGGACACCGGGTCGAGCTGCGCCGTCGGCGTGGCTGCGTGCGACAACCCGTCGCAAAAGCGCCGAGCCGTTGTTATGTCGCGCCCGAGGCGAGGCGCCAACGGTCGGGTGGTTGCGGTCGCGGGCGCCTCACTGTGACCACTGGTACGGACATCGCGCCCCGACGGTCGCTCGATCAACTCTCCGCACCGACCCCTACCCCTGGCGCGCGGGCACGTCGCTTGTCTCGTGCAGTGCAGGCAGCGAAGTCGGTGCCGAGCGCCACCGGAAACAGGATCCGCACCGTCCAGTCGATCCCGGGACGATCCGGGTCGTCGCAAGAGGCCACGTCGCGGAAAAGCCCGTCGCGTCTAGGTTGCCGTGGTCGTCGAGGGCGGCGATCTCGGGCGCACGGGGATGCAGTGGCCTTCAAACACGCCGGTGAGGCTCGGTCTCTCGGAGGCGATCTCCTCGGCCCCAACGCACGTCGCGATGGGCTTGCGTCGTTGCTGATTCGTCTCCGGACGGGTGGCTACGATCCCCGGCGGCGCACGATTGGAGCTGGATGGCGCAGGTGTCGGTGTCGCTGGACAGGGTGGTGACGGTGTCGGCGAGGTATGGCGCCGCTGGGAGTGTCATCGCGCCGAGGTTGGCGGAGCGACTCGGGATGCGGTTTTTCGACCGGCTCATCCATGGTGCTGAGACGGCGAATGTCGAGTCGATCGTCGAGCGCCTGACGGTCGAGGAGGACCAGCAGACGCCGCCCGGTCCGATTGTGGCCGGTCTGACCCGGGTGGGTGCCGCGTTGGGGTTGCCGACGCCGGCGCAGGACGACGTGGACGTGAAGCGCGAGCTGCGACGGCGGGTCGAGGCGAGCGTCTCTCAGATCTCGACCACTGGTGGCGGGGTCATCCTTGGCCGCGCCGCGGCGGTCGTGTTGGCCGATCACCCGATGTCGTTCAACGTGCGTCTTGCCGGGCCGGCCGAGCGCTGCCTCGCTCAGGGTATGTCCATCGAGGGTGTGTCCAAAGCGGTGGCGCGTGAGCACCAGGAGAGCGCTGATCGATCGTGGACACGCTTCGTCACTAGACTCTTCGATCGGGATCCGGCCGATCCTCGCTTGTACCACCTCATGGTGGACTCCACAGTCATCCCCGTCGAAGCGTGTGTCGAGCTGATCGCCGGCGCCGCGTCAGCGTTCTGGGAACGGGCCGAGTCGAGCGGTGCGCTGCTGCCGTGATCACCGCGACCAGTCCGGGAGCGACGTACGCGCTGTCGCGAGTGACGAGCTCGACCACGTGAAGGGCCCGTCGCGATGACGCTGAGCGCGGAGGTCGTCCACCGCCGTCGATGGTGGACGCTGGGGGTGCTGTGCATGTCGCTGATGGTGATCAGCGTGGACAACACGATCCTCAACGTGGCGCTGCCCTCGATCGTCCGTGACCTCGGTGCCGACGGCTCAGAACTGCAGTGGATCATCGACAGCTACACGATCGTGTTCGCCGGTCTGCTGCTGACGGCCGGATCGTTGGGTGATCGGTACGGTCGCAAGAAGGCGCTGATGACGGGACTCGTCCTGTTCGGTGCGTTCTCGGCGTTCGCCTCACAGGCAACCTCTCCGACGATGCTGATCGTCGCCCGGGGCCTGATGGGCGCCGGCGGGGCGCTCATCTTCCCGACCACGTTGTCGATCCTGACGAACACGTTCAGCGGTACCGAGCGGGGCAAGGCGATCGGCATCTGGGCCGGCGTGTCCGGCCTCGGCATCGTGATCGGCCCACTGGGCGGCGGCTTGCTCCTCGAGCACTTCTCGTGGGGAGCGGTGTTCCTCGTCAACGTGCCGCTGTGCGCGCTGGCGGTCGCGCTCGGATGGTTCCTCGTCCCCGACTCCCGCGACCCCGCCAAGGAACCGCTCGATCTGATCGGTGCCGGGTTGTCGATCGTCACGCTGGCCCTGCTGCTCTACGGGATCATCGAGGCCCCCGACCTCGGGTGGGGGAACACCCGCGTCGTCGGCGTGCTCATCGGCGGGCTCGCGTTCCTCGGCGTCTTCATCTGGTGGGAGCTACACACGGAACATCCGATGTTGGACATCCGATTCTTCGAGAACCCGCGATTCTCGGCGGCGTCGGCGACGATCACGCTAACGTTCTTCGCCCTCTTCGGGTCGACGTTCCTGCTCACCCAGTACTTCCAGTTCGTGCTCGGCTACTCGCCGCTGAAGGCCGGGTTCATGACGGCGCCCGTCGCCGTGGGCATCATGGCGTTCGCTCCACAGGCACCCAGATTCGTCAGTCGCTACGGCACCAAGCGGGTGGTCGTCACCGGCTTGTGCCTGGTGGCCGGCGCCCTGTGCTGCTACGCGTCGGACACGATCATGTCGTCGGTCATCGGCGGCGCGGTCGTGCGTGTGCTGTTCGGTGCCGGCATGGGCCTGACGACCGCACCGGCCACCGAGTCGATCATGGGATCGCTCCCACTCGGCAAGGCAGGGGTGGGCTCGGCGGTCAACGACACGACCCGCCAAACCGGAGGCGCGCTGGGCGTGGCGGTGCTGGGGTCACTGTTCCTCCTCAGGTATCGCGCCCTCATCGGCGACGCCGCATCGGTGCCGGCGAGCGTGCGCATCGACCTCAAGGACTCGATCGGCAAGGGCCTCGCCGCGGCACGCTCGCTAACCGGTCAAGCGCAGGTGAACACCATCGAGCTCGCTCGCAGCGCGTTCGTCGACGCGATGCGCCCCGTCTACTTCATCGCAGCCGCAGTCGTGGTCTGCGCGGCGTCCGTCGCCTGGCGCTACCTCCCCGCCCAGGCACCGACCCTGACCGGCGCCGAGGTCGAGCTCGCCGAGGCGATCAGCGTCACCGACGCCTGACGGCACGACGACGAGCGCAGGCACATCGACATCGGGGTTCGTGTCGCCGGCAGTCATCTGACACCGACCGTCACGAACATGACACCGCACCGCCGGCATCCGACTGGCAGCGGCATGCATCAGTTCGCCCAGCGTCCCGACGCAAACCCTCGCGAGCGCGCCATCGTTGACATCGATCGGCGTGGTCGTCGTGCATGCTCGTGACGGCCCGCTGCGCATCGGCCGCAGTCCAACTCGACCGGTCACGGCGATGCCCGGCTGCACCGAATGGCCGACGAGGATGTTCGGTGGCGCCGCACCACCGGTGCTTCCCGGATGCGCCCGCCGGTTGCTGGTTCGGGCGGTGATCGGCTGCGACGACGCATGATCCCGCAACGAGGGTGGCGCGATACCGTCGCGGTTGTGGCGGAGAGCCTGAGCCAGGTCGCTCGCCGGCAGTTGCAGGACTCGATGCGTGTTTGGCAGCGGCCCGAGCTGGTGCCCTACGCCCGGTTCGACATCTCCGGCACCGAACGAATCCCCCATGAAGGTCCGGTCATCGTGGTGATGAACCACCGCAGCTACTTCGACGGCACCGCCCTGTCGCTGGCGTTGGCCCGGGTGCCGCGGACATTCCGGCTCCTGGGCAAGCGGGAGGTGTTCAGACCAGCCCCGCTCGGCGCATTGATGCGCCTCTACGGCGGCATCCCCGTCGACCGGGGCACCGGTTCCGATGAGCCGCTCGATGAGGCCATCACCGCCCTGCGCGCCGGCGAGGCAGTCTGGTTGGCGCCCCAGGGCACGATCCCACGTGGTCCGGCCTTCTTCGACCCGGAGCTGCAGGGGCGGTGGGGGGCAGCCCGATTGGCTCACGCCACCCACGCCCCGGTCTATCCGGTCGGGATGTGGGGCACCGAGCGGGTGTGGCCGCGCAATTCTCGCCTGCCCCGCCTCAACATGGTGTCGCCCCCACTCGTCACCGTCCGGGTCGGGCCGCAGGTCGCCCTCACCTACGACGATGTGGACGCTGACACCACACGCATCATGCGCGCCATCGTCGCCCTCCTGCCCGACGAAGCACACGTCCAGCGTGAACCCACGCCACAGGAGCTCGCTCGCACCTACCCGCCCGGCTATCGCGGCGAGCCCTCCCGGGAAGCGGCGCGGCGACCCGGCCGCGACACCTGACGACCCTCCACCCATCGAGGCCACCAACTATCCGGTCTTCCCCAGCGGCCACGACCCGGCGGTCCCGGACGCGCGGCTTGAGCGTTATCCCCGCTGTTACCGGACGCGGTGCGCGGCGGGTTCGGTGCGTCGCTCGTCGGATGTCAGGCGCCTCCGAGGGACGGCTTCAACGCGATGAGGACCGATGTCCAGAATCGGGGTCGACGCCCTTCTCAGTCCCACATCCTCTCGATCGTCTCGGGGTGCGGGCGCGGTGTCGATGTGTCGATCCTGACCGCCGCTGGTCGACGAGGCCGGTCTGCCGCGTCGTACCACGTCCGCCCTGAGGTCGCGTTTCGGTCCGGATCGAGACGACGGGCTCAACCGACGCCTGGGAGGAGGTGCTCGGCGATCGCCGCCTCGTAGGCCCGGGTGCGCTCGCCGGACAGGCCGTTGGGCGGGGCCAGCAGCAGCTGATCGGCCACGTCGAGAACGGGGGCGATCCGGGCCGCCACCTCCTCGGGCGTCCCGACCGCCACGAGCTCCTCGACGAGGGCGTCGGAGACGGCGGCAGTGAGGTCGGCCGACGAGGCGCCTGACTCGTGGAGGTCCATCAGGACGCGGGCGTCGTCGCCGACCCCGATGGCGTCGAAGTACGACTCGTACTGGCGCAGGCTGGCGTAGAACGGGATCCCCACTTTGGCGTCGCGCACGCCCTGGTCGTGGTCGTCGGTGATGACGACCCGCAGCCACGCCGTGACCCGGAACTCGGAGCGGGCCCGCCCGGCCCTCGCCAGACCCCGCTCGACGGCTTCTGCCACCTCGCCGGTGATCCAGCCCACCGACCACACCGGGTGCCCGAAGATGCCGTCGGCGACCTCGGCCGCCATCTCGGTCATCGTCGACCGCAGCGGCGCCAGGTAGATCGGGATGCTCCCCCGAACCGGCCGCGGCAGGCGCACGCCGCTCAGGTCGACGTGCCAGAATTCGCCGTTGAAGCGGCCGATGCCGGCCTGCTCGTCGGCGCTCACCATCCGGTGGACGAGCTCGGTGAGCTCGCGCAGCCGGGAGACCGGCTTGTCGTAGGGCACGCCGAAGCGGTCCTCGTTGGCGACCTGGGTGCTGCTACCGAGGCCGAGCGTGAAACAGCCCGCGCACATCCGGTCGAGGTCGAGGGCGGCCATCGCCGTCTCCATCGGGCTGCGCACGAAGCCGAGCGCGATGCCCGACGCCAGGTCGAGCTCAGTGGCCATCGCTGCCGCTCCGAGCGTGGCCCACGGTGGGGCGAAGATCTGCGGGACGACGAGGCCTCGAGCGCCGGTGGCGGCCAGCCGGGCGACGTGGTCGCCGACGGCCGTAGCGCTCCCCGAGGGCAAGATCGCCCAGTGGTGGGCGGCACGGATCCGTTCGATGGCGGCGGTGGCGGTCACGTGAGCCATCCTTGCCGCCGCCGCGTCCACCGGGTAGTGAGTCAGGACTCCGCGACCAAGCTGACCCCTATCGACTGCCGCCCCAGTCGGCCGCGAAGGTGCCGCCGTGAACGCAATTCGGTCTCGGTCGCAATCGCCAGCACCGCGCAGCGTTCGGCGACAGCTGACAACAGCCAGTACCCGGCGTTCTATGACGCGACAGTCCGGGATTATCCCCGATGTTCGAGGACACCGGCGCGGAGTGTTCTGTGCGTGTCCTAATGGTGGGGCGTGCGCCACCGCGCTGCTCTCGATTGCGTTCGCAATGGCCGCCAAGGCGAGCGCCAATCGGTCGTTCGGCGTGAGCAGGTCGGGCGCCACGACGCATGTGCCTCGCATTGGAGACGAGGGGCGTGGGCGTCGAATCGACGGCCGTCTCGAGGGGCTACTGTGTGGAAGAGCTGTCGGCCGAAGGGCGGCTTCGATGGATCACGTTAGTGCCTTGCAGCGCCGGCTGCCGACCTCCGAAAGGCGTTCCGCGCCACGAGCCGCCCCCTCCGTTCGGCGCTCGGCGCGCCGCGGTGGACTCGTGGTCGGTGCCGCCAGCGACGCGTCTGAACTCGAGGCCGACACCGCCACCGCCGATGTCCTGCGGCGGCTTGCTGCTGCCCGGACGACGTCGGGGTTCGAGTTGCCGTCGGCGCATCGTGTGCAGCGTTCGACCGCGTGCATCGCCTCTTCTCCGGTCGTCGGACTCGACGGGGGGCGTTTGCCGGCCGGGCTCGAGACGCGCATCCACCGCTCACAGGGCGGCGCTCCGATCGCCGCAGGTGTTCGGTTTGCGATGGAGAGCGCGTTCGGGGCCGACTTCGGCGACGTGCGGGTCCATCGCAACAGCACGATCGCCCCGCAGATCCAGGCTGAGGCATTCACGTACGGCAAGGACATTCACTTCGCCGAGGGCGTTCCCGGACCGGAGACCGACGCCGGGTTGCACACCTTGGCGCACGAGCTTGCTCACGTGACGCAACAGGACTCGAGTCGTGTGCGCCGCAAGATCGGCTTCGAGTTCGAAGACGGCACTTGGCGACCGTGGCAGGTCGACCGCTCGACGACCTGGGGCGCTGCCGCGACGCCTCCACAAATGCCGGGCAAGATCAAGAAGAACCCGGTGAGCCAGAACCGCATCGATCTCGATCTCGACCTTCGGTCACCGGTGCGGCCCGTGGCTCGGAAGCAGAAGATCCACGTAGGCTCGGGATTCCGGCTGGAGGGCGATGACACGCCGGGTCCGGCGTCGTCGAACATCGAGTTCGTCACCAAGCCGTTCTCCGAGGATCTCGCCGGACTGTGGGCTCTCACGGTGGCGCTGAGAGAGATGTCAGACATCGTCGAGCGATTCGCCCGACATACCGGCCGCCCCGGTCCGAAGGGCAAGGTCGGCGCCGCGGGCGAGCAGGTGAAGGCGGGACCACCATGGCCGTACGATCCCGGCGACTACGTGACCGAGCGCAACCACGGGCTCAGTGGGTCGCCCGAAGTCCACTCAGCGAGCGTCGCGCTCTCCTCCGGCAGCGACACAGGGATGTTCAAGATGCAGGCGACATCCGGCGTCACCCTGGCGCAGATCCCGGCGCTGCTGAGGACGTACGGCAGGCCGGCCAATGAACCGGCTCAGCGCACGGCGGAGATGAAACCCGCGAGGGACCTGAGCGGAATCGCGGTCGCCGCATCCGAGATCGCCGGACGCGCCCCAAGCATGGCCGTTCAGGTCATGGAGCGCATGGTCGCCGCCGCTCCGCTGACTCAGCAGGATCGCGACGACCTGAGGAACCGGAACAAGCTCACCGCCGCACAGGGATACCTGGCGCTGGTGATCATGTACCTCAAAGGCTTCCAGATCCCCTCCGGCGTCGAAGGCGCCAAGGCCGGGATGATGTTCCTCGTTCGCAACACCTTCAGCGAGCTGTACGCCGAGCTCGACCCGGCTGTCCAACGCCTGTTTGGCGTGGCTGACGGCCTCCTCTTGTGCAGCGAGGTCCTGGCGGTATCGAACACCACGCCACTGATCACGCACCGTGGTGTGCAGCGTGACGCCGGGCTCACAGCCGCCATGCCGCTGATCAATCCTGTCGTCAACCCGGCACGGAAGAACGCCCTCAACGAGGATGTCCCCGCGTTGATCAACCCGCAGCAGACGGTGGTGTCGGCGTTCACCATCGGCGACTGGTTGACGAGCGTCGCCGTCGGCGACGATCACCTGACGCCGGTCGGCATGGCGACCTGGCTCCGCAACAACGCCGGCGTCGAAGCGGGTGCCGCGAAGACTGCCGCCGAAGCGGTCTTCGAGAGCTTCGGCGAGTACGGCATGGATCGTTCCGGCAACGAACCGCTGGCGCTGCTCGAGAACCGGGCAATCCTGCCCGAAGCCCACACGGGTGTGATGGGCGGCGGCGGACCGTTCGCCGACGTCGCCCAGATGGCGTACAACTACCTGCTCTACACCGCCCGACAGAAGGCCGGCGTTCAGGCCCCATACCCGGACAGGCCCTTTCGACGGTAGCGCGCGCGTGTGCCCAAGCGATAGGCGCACCGAGTGTCGACACACTGGCAGACACCTGTGACGTCCGCTAGGCCAGCGGTCCGTGTATCCGGCCTGGAGGGCGACGAACACCGATTCGGCAGGGTCGCACCGGGTTGGCTGAGGCATGGGCGACCGCGTCGGCGGCTCTCTCGCTGACGTCGGCCGGTCGCGAGCACCGAATGGCGCCGCTCGGTGTTCGGTAGCGTAGACCCGGCGGTCCCGGACGCGCTTGGCCGCGAATACCGGGCGCGGATATCGGACATGCGCCTGCCTTGGTGTTCGGTGGGAAATGAAGGCGATGTGCGGACTCGTCGCATCGCGCTTAGCTCGACTGGCTCGCTCTCCGCGCCCGGGGCGGAGGCAGCCGAACCCGTTCGAGCCTGGCCATCGTCGACGGTTCCTACCCGTACGCTTGCTATCGAGCGCGCGCGTTACCGACCGACCACTGGAGGTTGGTGACGGCAGCCGTATGAGACGGTGATGCCACCGCCGACGCGCTCACTGCGAGGACGCGACGTCCGGGCGGCAACGAGATGGGCACGCTCCTTGGTGGGAGGTCGGGCCAGCGGGAGGCAGGCTCGGTTCGGCAGATCGCAGGCGGTTCACGATGCGCGATGCTGAGGCAGCGCCGGCAGCGCGCTGGCCGTTGTGGGTTTGCCGTCGCCACGCTGACATGAGCACCATCTGTTCGACGTGTGGGGCCGAGAACCGGCTGGGTCGCCGGTTCTGCGCGCAGTGCGGTGGGGCGCAGGCCGCGGCGACCTGCCCGGCGTGTCGGGCGGCGAATGAGCCCGGTGATCGGTTCTGCGGCGAGTGCGGCACGGCGCTGGCGGTTATGGCCCCCTCGTCCCGGTCCACTGCTGCGAGGGCGGAGAGGGTCGGTGGGGAAGGCGAGCGCAAGCAGCTCACGGTCCTGTTCGCTGATGTGGTGGGGTCGATGGATGTGCAGGAGCACCTCGATGCCGAGGGATGGGCCCGGATCATGGGCCGTTTCGTTGACATCGTGGCCGGGGGGGTGCGCCGCTTCGGCGGGACGGTCGACAAGTTCACCGGCGACGGGATCATGGCGCTCTTCGGCGCTCCGCTCGCCCAGGACGACCACGCCCGGCGCGCCTGCCATGCCGCTCGGCACATCACCCAGGCGATCGCCTCCTACACGGACGAACTGCACCGGGACCAAGACGTCGACCTCAAGGTTCGAGTCGGGCTCAATTCCGGCGAGGTGGTCACGGGACGCGTCGGTGACGACGTCATGCTTGACCCGACCGCGCTGGGTCACGCCGTGGGGTTGGCCCAGCGGATGGAGGCGATGGCGCAGCCGGGCCGCGTGTATCTGACCGAGCACACGGCCCGGTTGGTCGAAGGCTGGTTCCGCCTCGAGGACCTGGGCCCGCGAACGGTGAAGGGAGCCCGGCGACCGCTGGGCGTGTATGTGTTGGGCGGATCGTTTCCGTTGTCTCCGGCCGCCCGGGCGGCGACCACGTTGGGCGCCTCGCGGCTCGTCGGTCGGGAACGGGAGCTGGCCGCCCTTGAGGACGACCTTGCCGGGGCGATCGAAGGTCGGACTCAGGTGGTCGGTGTGGTCGGCGACGCCGGGATGGGCAAGAGCCGGCTCTGCGAGGAGTTCATCGCCTCGGCCGCCGCTCGAGGCATCACGGTGCGGCGAACCACGGGCGTCTCCCACGGCCGCGCCGTTGCGCTGCTGCCCATCTTGTCGTTGATGCGGGACTACTTCTCGATCACCGACACCGACACCGCAACAGAGGCTCGCGACAAGGTGACCGCTCGGCTGCTCGCCCTCGACCCCGCTTTGGACGAAATCCTCCCACTGATTCTCGACTTCCTCGAGGTGCCTGACCCCGACCGCCCCGCCCCCGGGCTCGCTCCCGAGGTCCGCATGCGTCGCATCCTGAACGCCCTCCATCGCCTCACCACCCGGCGCAGCGAGCGCGAGGTACTCGTCCTGCTGGTCGAAGACCTCCACTGGTTCGACCCGCAGAGCGACGCCTTCCTGGAACGACTCATCGAGTCGTTTCCAGGGTCGAGAACGCTCGTGGTGACCAACTTCCGCCCCGAGTTCTCGGCTCGCTGGATGCGTCACTCCTATTACCGCCAGGTGCCACTGGCCCCGCTTAGCGACAAGGCGGTAGGCGAATTGCTCAGCGGGCTCGTCGGAGCGGACGCGTCGCTGGCTCCGCTTCGCGGGTTCGTCCTCGAGCGCACCGGGGGCAACCCGTTCTTCGTCGAAGAGATGGTGCGAGCGCTAGTCGAAGACGGCACCCTCGGGGGCCGGCCCGGGGACTATCGACTCTCCCGGTCGCTCGCCCACATCCGGGTCCCCCCGACCATCCAGGCGACCCTGGCGGCGCGCATCGACCGGCTCTCCGCCGAGCACAAGGCAGCACTTCAGGCGGCCGCCGTCATCGGTCGGGCCTTCCTGAGGCCGGTGCTGGCCGGGGTGACCGACGTGACCGAGGACGTGCTCGACGACGCCCTGCGAGTGCTGTGCGGCGCCGAACTCCTCCAAGAGACGACCGGCCAGCCCGGTGCCGACTACCGGTTCTGGCATCCCCTCACCCAGGAGGTCGCCTACGACTCTCTGCTGGCGGGACGACGGGCATACCTCCACACGGCGGTCGCCGAGACACTGCAGGACGATGAACAACGTGCGGGTGAGCGGGCCGGCGTGATCGCCTGGCACTGGGAACGCGCGGGGCGGCCCGTCGAGGCGGCCCGCTGGAACTTCAAAGCCGGGAGCTGGGCGCTGCGCAGCGACCTCGGCGAAGCACAACGTCGCTGGCGAGCCGCCATCGACCTGCTCGAAGGCGTTGCGGACACCGATGAGAGCCTGAACGTCGGGATCTGGGCCCGCGCCAAACTGTGCCAGTTCGGGGCCCGCACCGGCATGGCCCCCGATGAGGCGGAACGGCTCTACACCGAGGGCCGGGCCCGGGCGGAGCAGCTGGGCGATCCCAAGCTGCTCGCCATGGTGGTAGCCGTTTCCGGATCGAACAACTTCTATAGGGGCGACCTGCGGGGCGGACTGGACCGATTCCTCGAGGGTGCACATCTCGCCGCCCAGACCGGCGACTACGACCTGCAGGTTGCCGCCTGGGTCGGTCCGCCCCAACCGCTGGTCCTGCTGGGGCCATTGGTCGAGGGGCTCGCCTGAATCGACCGCGACCTGGCCGTCTGCGCCGACGACCCCGACGGTGGCGTCGAGTATCTCGGATACAGCCCACTGACCAGAACGCTGGACTCCCGCGCCCGCCTCCTACTCCTCACTGGCCACCTCCCCGAAGCGGCCCGAGACATGGAGCGGGCGCTTGCGTTGGGGCGACTCCGGGCGGAACCCGACCCGTTGTGCTGGGTGCTGACCCTCGCCGCCAGACTCGCCTGGCTCAGCGGGGAAGGCGAAGGCCTCGCCTCGGCTGCCGAAGCGGTGCGAATCGCCGAGGAAACCGGCAACACCGTCGGCCTCGTTCTCGGGCTTGAGAGCCTGGCGTTGTCCGAGCTGCAAGCGGGACGGCCGTCACAAGCCGTAGCTGCCTGTGAGCGGGCGTTGCAAGAGATGCGTGAACACCGAAGCGGGCTGTTCGAGGAGGGGCCCGTGCTCGCCCACCTCGCCCGCGCTCGTCTCACCGAAGGCGACACCGCCGGTGCGCTCGACGCGGCCACCGACGCCGTCACAGTGGCCGCCCGCCAGCAGGCCAAAGTGGTGGGGTGCCTCGCCCTGGTAACCCGGGCCCAGATGCTTCGGGCGACGGACGGTGACGTCAAGGACATCTCCGCCGACCTTGACGCCGCCCTCGGACTCGTCTCGGAGACCGGCGCGCTCACCTACGAGCCGTTCATCCGCGAAGAGTACGCCCGCCTACACGCCGATCTGGCACAACTCAGAGACGCGCTCCAGCTGTACTCCGCCATCGGCGCGACCGGGCATGCTCGGCGGCTCCGGGCCGAACTGGATGTGCCAACACAACAAGGTGGGTAGCGCGGACCTGTGCGGGGCGGCGAACTGCCTGTTTCAGTCACTGCGAGATCTCGTCGATGCCGACGTCTCCCCGCCCGTGGAACGCGGCCATCATGACGTCGCCCGTGCGCTTGTGCACTCGGCCGCCGCAGGCGACGATGACACCGCGCAGCGTCGCATTATGGGCACCCGGCGAATCGTCCGCCCGGACGCGTCGCAGGGCCCGACCCCGCGCAACCAAGCCGACCGTGCCGGCGCCCGTGACCTGCGGCATAGCGTCACGCAACGGATGGCTCGCGTATCGACGACAACGTTCCTCGATCGTCTCGACATCGAGCGACAACGTGAGCTGCTCGCGCTCGGCCGGGTGAGGCGGTATCCAGCACACTCGATCGTGTTCTTCGACGGCGACGAGGCGCACGACGTCGTCATCGTCCGCGCCGGGCAGGTCAAGGTGTCCGTGACGCTGGACGGCCACGAGGTGCTGCTCGATGTACTCAGTGCCGGCGACGTCCTCGGCGAGTTGTCGGCCATCGACGGTGGGCCTCGATCGGCGACCGCCACGGCGCTGACCGACACCGACGTCAGCGTGATCACCGCCGACGCGTTCAGCAAGTTCATCCACGACCACGGCGACGTCGCCGTGGTGCTGATGCGCTCCGTCGCTGGCCGGCTTCGCAACGCCTCGCGCCGACAAGTCGAGTACGGCGCCCTCGACGCCGTCGGTCGGGTGTGTCGCCGCCTGGTGGAGATGATCGACCGATACGGCCGACCCGCTGAGCCCGGGGTCGTGATTGAGGGACCGTTGTCTCAGACGGACATCGCGGCATGGGCCGGCCTGTCTCGCGAGGCGGTCGTCAAATCGCTGCGTGCGTTGCGTGCCCTCGGCTGGGTCACCACGACGGCCCGTGGAGTAACGGTGGTCGACGTCGATGCCGTCACGACGCGAGCATCGATCAGCCTCGGCTGAGTACGTATCCTCTCCGGCGATGCACACGCGGACGCTGCGCCCGCACGTCGCCTCGGCGCACGCTGGCCTCGGGTTCGATACGACAACGGTCGCAAGATCGGCGACGGCACGGGGCCCGCCTGCGCTCGACGAGAAGGCCCATCTCGGCGAGTCGAACTGTCCCGAGCGCTGTCGAAATGATCCAGTGAGGGAGGAACCATGAGCGTGCGTCCGCCCGTCAAGGACTGGGCGACCGATTTCGACCACCTCGATCCGCGCTGGGTCAACGATCCCTTCCCGATCTGGGAGGAGTTGCGGGAAAGCTGCCCGGTCGCTCATACCGACCGGTTCCTGGGCGTCTACTTCCCGACCCGCTACGAGGACGTTCGCGCCGTGGCCAACGACAGCGAGCACTTCTCGTCGCGGCATGTGGTGGTGCGCGACCCACGCCCCGAGCCGCCCCCCTCGTCGCCGCCGATCAACTCCGACCCGCCGCACCACAAGTTCGCCAAACAGGTCCTGCTGCCGCCATTCACACCGGATGAGATCGCGCGGCTCAAGCCGCGCGCCCAGGCCGTCTGCAACGAGCTGATCGACAGGTTCATCGCCGCTGGATCATGCGACACGGCGCAGCAGTACGCGCGCCACATCCCAGTACGCGTGATCGCTCACATGCTGGGCGTGCCCGAAGACGACGGCGACCTGTTCATTAGGTGGATCCACGAGATCCTGGAGCTCGGCACCACCGACGAAGCGACGCTCATGAACGCCCTCCAGGAGATGGCGCAGTACTTCGCCGTCCACATTGAGACGCGGAAGGGGAAGCCGACGTCCGATCTCATCTCCACCTTGATGCACGCCCGCCAGAACGGCGAGCCGCTGTCGGATGCTCACGTGGCGGGTTCGCTGCGACTGCTGCTGATCGCTGGCATCGACACGACCTGGAGCGCGATCGGGTCGGCCCTCTGGCATCTGGCGAAGACGCCGACCGATCGCATCCGGCTGGTCGCCGAGCCCGGGCTAATGCCGATGGCGATCGAAGAGCTGCTGCGTGCCTATGCACCCGTCACGATGGCGCGCGAGGTCGTCAAGGACACCGAGCTCAACGGCTGCCCGATCAAGGCCGGCAACATGGTGCTGCAATCCTTCCCCGCCGCGAACCGCGACCCGGAGATGTTCCCGGACGCCGGCCAGGTGATCATCGACCGCACGGAAAACCGGCACGCCACCTTCGGCCTCGGTATCCACCGCTGCGTCGGATCCAACCTGGCGCGCATGGAGATGACGGTGGCGGTGGAGGAGTTCCTGAAGCGCATCCCGCAGTTCAGTCTCGCCGGCCCTGTGAAATGGTCGGAAGGCACCGTGCGCGGCCCGCGCCAGCTACCGATCAACTTCTGATGTCGCCCTGCGATTGGCGGGACGGCGAATGACGCGCTCCCTCGAACGCGCGGCGCGAGTGGCGCCGGGGCATCCGGTAAGCGCTGGGCGCATCCGACGCTCGGACCGCGATGTCCGAATTCGTGACGCCGCTAATGCTCCTCAAGCCGACGAGCAGGGGATCCTCGAAGCGCCGATAGTCCCGGTGCTCCCGCTCGCGGGAGCAAGCATTACGCCGGCTGAACGGTGACGCGTAGCGTGGTTTCAGTGGCGGCTCGGCGCGACCCAACCGATGATGATCGGGACCAGGCAATCACGATTGCGCTGAACGGTCTCATCCACGCCGAAGAGGTCAGTGCGATCGCGGCGCGGTTGGCGCCACTGCATCGTCGTCACGACACGTTTCCCGGCGACTCCGGCGCCAGCCGTGAGTCTCCGATCCTGTTCGAGGGCCTCCGCGAACGCTGCCTCCCCGACGGGAACGCGCATAGCAGAGCTGAACACCACAAGAGCAAGTTCGCTCTGCGTGCCGCAGCGATGCTGCACGGCGGCATCGACCCCGGCGTCCTCGACGAGGTTCAGTGGTGGCAGAGCGACGACGTGTGGTACTGGTCGCTGGAGGCGCGCGTCGCTTACGTGCGGGCCGCCGCCGACCGCACCGGGCGGTCCGTGGAGTCGATCTGTCGTCGGCTCGCCCACGATCGCGGCGTCGCGCTCGCCGGCGACCTCACTCCGTAGCCGCCTCCGACGGGCGTGGCCACTCGTGCTGACCTCCACGATGCCGGCAGGCACGTCAATGCCGTTCGTTCTGCATCGTCGTCGTCGGTTTCGATGCCGTCATTCCGGTCGCGACGTTCGGTGCTGCTCGAATTGGCATAGGCCGCGCTTGGGGTCGGCCGTGTCGTCGCCGTGGCATGTTTGACGCCTCGCCGTTCCATCGCCCGTCGGGGTGGGCTCGGACGCAGTTCGTCCTGCCAGGTACCGTCCGCGCGGTGGACATCTTCGACGACTTGGTCGCCGAGCAGGACCGACTCGAGACGATCCTCGTCGCTCTCGACGCCGCGACGTGGGAGTCCGAGTCGGGTGCTCCCGGCTGGACGATCGCCGACGTCGTGCTGCACCTCGCCCAGACCGAGGAGGCGGTGGTGGCCACGGTGTCTGCCGGTGACGACGCTGACGACGGTGGGCGTTGGCGTCTCCGCGACGAGCCTCTGGACGAGGCGGTCGACCGACGGGTGCGCACCGAGCGGGCTGCACCGAGGGACGTGTTCGAGCGATGGCGGACCGCCCGGCAAGCGGCTGTCGGCGCGCTGCGTTCCGCCGATCGACATCGTCGGTTGGGCTGGGCGGCGGCACCGTTGAAGCCGACGACACTGGCGACCACCCGGCTGGCCGAGCACTGGGCCCACGGTCTTGACATCACCACGCCCCTCGGCGTCGACTTCCCGGACACCGATCGCCTCCGCCACATCGCCTGGCTCGGGCACGCCACCCTGCCATACGCGTTCGCCCTCGCCGGCGAAACTCCAGGCGAGGTGTTCTGTGAGTTGCTCGCGCCGGACGGCACGATGTGGCACTTCGGCGACCCCGGCGCGGCATCGACGATCCGCGGTCCGGCGGGCGAGTTCTGCCGCCTCGGCGCCCGACGGCTGCGTCCCGAGGACACCACGCTGATCGGCGACGGACCGTGCGGGGCCAGCGCCCTCGCCGTGCTCCGCAACTACGCCGGCTGAACTCGGCACGACCTAGCCAACCCACCAGCAGCCACGCCCATGCCGTCCGGAGCGGTGGTGATGGGCGAGTCGGCGTGATTCGGTCGCGCTGTTCGGTGTGCCTGCGAGTCGGCATCGACGACGTGCGTCGTCGCGGTGGTTGTACATCGGCGCACCGGGCTTCGTACGGTGCCGCAGGGCGGCGCTCTGCTTCCGGGGGTGCGGCGTTGGATGCGGCGTGTCTCGATAGCGTCGCGTCGGTATCGAAAGGAAGGGCAATGGCGAAAGCAACCGTGGATGTGTTGGTCGACGACCTGGATGGATCCGAGGGTGTCGAGACCGTCCGGATCGGATGGAACGGGGACTGGCGCGAACTCGACCTGTCGAAGAAGAACCTGGCCTCGCTGTCCAGGGCCCTCGACAAGTATTGGAACGTGAGCCGGCCGGTCTCGGCGAATGGGCAATCGAGCCGTCGCCGCCCGAACACGACGTCGTCGCGTTCCGCGAAGGCGAGGCGCGATCCGAAGCTGATCCGGGCCTGGGCGACGGACAACGGGATCTCGGTACCGGCGAGAGGTCGCATTCCCGGCGACGTCGAGCGGCACTACAACGAAGCCAACGGCCGGTCGTAGCGGTCGCTCGACGTGCGGTGCGCCGTCGATCCGACGATCCTTGCTGCGGCCGCTTCGCGCTGTTTCGCTACACCTTCGGTCGGCCGGCGGTCCGAGGCCGTTGCCGCGTCGGAGCGACCCTCGACCAGTGCATAGATGCTGTTCCGAGCGCATGCTCAGCTCGTGATGCCCGTCGTTCGGTATCGCTCGAACTCCCGGCTGTTGCCGCCCGTGTCGGTTCAGGATCATGCATGGGTCCGTGGCGGTGGCTGAAGGGCTGTCTTGGCCTTCGTGGTCCGCTGGTGGTCCGCCGTTGGTGCCGATCTTCGGCTCGTGCGACTATTACCGCGGGCCCTCGTGCCACCGTCGCAGCAGTTCGAAGGAATAGATGCCCGTGTTGTGACCGTCGTTCCAGGTGATCGTGAGCCCCCAGGCACCGTGCAGTTCGGCGTGCTCGACACGAAGCGGTACCGGGCTGTCCGGGCGCGGCCAGCTGTCTTCTCCCCGCTCACGCATGTTGCGGCACGTCGCACACGGGCATCCTCGACGCAGGTTCAGCAGGTCGAACTGAGCGACGTAGCCGTCGTAGAACGTCACCGTCACCCCGACTTCCTTGGCGACGTCGATGGACTGGGCTTGATGACGTTCGTCCACGCGGCCGCGCTACAGGTGCGCCGCGGCCGCAGCGACGACCACCGCCACGATCGGGCCCCAGTCGCAGCCGGGTTGGCGCCTCACCGTCACGAAGTCGTTCACGCCGTAGATCGACGCAACCCCTCCCGCGGCGAACACCGCTTCGGCGAACGGCACACCGACGGCAGCGTCCGGGCTCGTCACGTCGAGCTTGTCTGGCAGCGTGGTGTCCAACGTGAACTTCATCGCGTCGGGGTTCGGTGTCGGCGATGGTGAGGCGTTCGCCACGTGCCGAGCGTACGGCCCAGGGCCGACGTTCGTGGACCGCGGCGCCGACATCCGCCCCGATCCGAACCGGCGGCAGGCGACGCTCTGCATCGACCGAGCTGATCGCGTTCACCGCGCTCGGGCCGTTCGACGCGTCGAGCTCAAGTCAGCGCGACCGTACGCCGACCACCGGCGCGCTGGTCATTGACCTGCGGTGTCGCGGTGCGATGCCGTCGCCGGCCGGCTGGCGCTCAGCCGATCGCCTGTAGGCGTGCCGCGGGTCGACACGTGGGGAGCGTCGACCGAGGCGGGGAGCCGTGCGCCTTGACGCTCCACAAGGCGCCCGGCGATGGATCGAGTGTTCGTGGCCACTGGTATCTGCCCGCTGGTGGCCACGCGTGTCTGGCGGGCGGCCATCTCCCGCGGCGATGGCGCTCGGCCCGAACATCGACATCGAGCCGGCGGCGCTGGCTCGGATTTTTCGGACGCGCTTCTCGGACGGTTGGGTGACTCGGCGTCGGGCGCCAAGCTTCGCCTGACGTCAGCGACGACTCACGCTGCAGAGCAGGGGGCACACGCAGCCGGAAGGCCTACCGCAGGCTCATTGAGGTGACTCCTCGGCGTCGGCCGCTTTGACAGCCCGTTCGGCGGCGGCGAAGCCGATCTTGGAGTGGGTGCCATCGCAGAACGGCTTGTTGGTCGAGCCACCGCAACGGCAGAGCGCAATGGTGGAACGATCGATCCGATACTCCGACCCATCGGCGTCCAGCACGGTCACGGGACCCCTCACCAGGTATGGGCCGTTCTCCGTGGGCGTGATGGTGACTGCGGCATCGCTCATGCCGCTGGTCTACAACACCCGCGGCCCCACTCAGATCGTCAGAGGTGCGAACGGCGGTCGGGGATGGCGTGATCCTCCGATGTCGCGCACGACACCGCCCGATGGCGTACATCGATGGGCAACGCCCCGTGGCGCGCCGCAGTAGAGCCGGCGGTCCCGGACGCTGGCGGGCGTGTTATCCCGCGTCCTTATCGGACAGGTCGTGACTCACTCGTCGGCACAACGCGCCATCGACCTCACGGATGCGGGCGTTGATGAGCGCACGTACCAAGTCGGGTGGGACAGGAGCGTCGACGGCGAACTGCAGTGCGCCCTTCGAGGTCGCTTGTAGTCCCGACGTCGGCGGCGATCGTACTGAGTACAGATCCGCTGCGGGGCAGCTAGCCCAGGTGGCTCTTGAAGGCTGCGAACCCGGCGATCGCCTTGCTGTCGCGGAGCTTTTGCGCCGGCGATCCGTAGGTCGTGCCCTCTTCAGCTCAGCGTCAGGCACGATCGAGACGATGTGGTCGCCCGCAACTGGTTCAACGTGCTCCGCTTCGGTTCATCGAGCGCAGCCAGGGAGTGGTCGACTTCTTCGGAGGCATCGGGCAGCTGCGCAGGTGGCTGACCGTGAGGCCGAGTGCCGGCGCGATCCAGGACACTCCGGTCGGGTGGTATTCCCGCGCTACGAGGACACCGCCGCACACGAGGTCCGTGCACGCTGCGCACGACCGGGGCACCGGGTTTTGACCGTCGAATTGCCGAGCCGTCCTTCTCGGATTTGGAGGGCCTAGTAGCGGTCGTGAAGGCCGACGTAGTCCACGACCACACGACGCTTAGTGCTCCGCGGCAGAATTACATGGGTGTAAGTTGAGGCTTCGGAGTGCTCGCTGGGAGCGCTGCGTCGTGCTTGTTGGGGGTGCGATGTCGAGGCAGAGCCCGTTCGCGATCGAGTTGAGCGACGAGGGTCGTCGTCGGTTGGAGTCGGTGGTTCGTCGCGCCACGGCTGAGCAGCGCATGGTGATGCGAGCGCGGATCGTGTTGGCGGCGGCCGGCGGCGAGGAGAACGCCAGCATCGCCGACCGTCTCGGCGTCGCCGTGAACACGGTGATCAAGTGGCGCAGGCGGTTCTACGACGAGGGCGTTGATGGTCTCAGTGATCGCAAGCGTTCGGGTCGACCCCGAACCTTTCCCCCCTCTGGTCGTCGCGGAGATCAAGGAGTTGGCCTGTGAGCTGCCGGCCACGTCTGGTGTGCCCCTGTCACGCTGGAGTGGCGCCGAGCTGGCCCGGGAACTGGTGACCCGCAACGTGGTGACGGCGATCTCGGCGGCGACGGTGTCGCGGGTGCTGCGTGGCGACGCGATCCGTCCGTGGCGGCATCGGTCGTGGATCTTCCCGCGCGACCGACACTTCGCGGTGAAGGCGGCGGTGGCGCTCGATCTGTACGCCCGAACGTTCGACGGTCAGGCGTTGGGTGACGGCGAGTTCGTGGTCTGTGCTGATGAGAAGACCAGCATCCAGGCTCGATGCCGGTGCCATCCGACGCTGCCGCCGGGCCGAGCCCGGCTGATGCGCATCGAGCACGAGTACGAACGCGGTGGGGCGCTGGCCTATCTCGCCGCCTACGACGTGCACCGCGCCCGGGTGATGGGCCGCTGCGAAGACACGACCGGGATCGTCCCGTTCGGACGGCTCGTCGAACAGGTGATGACCGTCGAACCGTACGCCTCCGCCCAGCGGGTGTTCTGGATCGTCGACAACGGCTCCAGCCATCGCGGTCAACGCTCGATCGACCGGCTGCAGGGCGAATGGCCGACACTGCGTCTGATCCACCTGCCGGTGCACGCCTCTTGGCTGGATCAGTGCGAGATCTACTTCTCGATCGTCCAACGCAAAGTCGTCAACCCCAACGACTTCGACGACCTCGATCAGATCCGTGATCGTCTCGCCGCCTTCGAGCAGCGCTACAACGCGGTGGCCGCACCGTTCGACTGGACGTTCGGGCGCGACGACCTCGACAAGCTCGTCGCCCGCCTCGACGCCCACACCGCCCCCGCCGCGTAGCGCCGATCGGCTCGCTGCCTACCATCGGGCGCGGTGCCCATCCCCGACAGCGTCCGCCGCACACTGACCCGACGACTCGAGCTTCACCGTCAACAACGCTGGCCCGACCTACTCGAACTGGCCGTGCGCTACCGCAGCTCGTTCGCCTACCTCAACGGCGTCACCGCCGAGGATCAGGATGACTCGCTGTCGCTGTGCCGGCTCCGCTACCTCGGCTCACCCGACGAATGGGGATTCGCCATCTACCTCGCCAGCAAAGACCGCTACGAGGACGCGATCCTCCCCACCGCCAGCTTCACCGGCACACCCGAAGAAGCGCTCGACTGCGCCTGCGGCCTCTACCTCAACGACATCACGGCATGGACCGACGCCAGCCACCACCACCACGACGTCAGTTCACGCGAGAACTTCTAACGAGGGCCACTTAGCGTCGTCGATTGCGAAGTAGATCCGGCCGCATTCGGCGGGGTTCTTGTAGTCGTCGACCTTCACGTGAGGTCGGTTGCACAGGCGCTGGCCTTCGAACTCGAAGTAGGCGTGAACCTCAGTTATGTTGTCTTCATGGAGCGCGATCTCGATGTCGAACTCCGTTCGGGCCCACTCCGCGAGCCGTCCGGAGACGCCTTCACTGAAGTGAAATGCCTGCGCCATGTCGGCCAGTCGTTCGAGGTATTTGAGCATCCGTTCGACGTCCGGGTAGCCGTTCTGGCCAAGATGCTGCCGAGCTCGTTTCGATAGCTCGAACGCCGGACCGGTGCGACTTGCAATTCGGCGCAAGGCGTCTCGACCCCACGCCAACGTCGGCCTTGCTGGGGCTGCATCGGCCAAGTTGAGCATCGCAGACTGGAACGATTCTACGATCGTCTCGCCCAGGTGAGGGTCCAGTGAGACAGCGACCCGACCCTCTCGCTGCTGGTACTCCTTGAACCGCTTCCAGACCCACTTCTCATGCTCGTGCATGGCCACGAGGATGTGGTGATTGTTAGCTGCGAGTGCTCGATCCAGCTCCCGCAGGTAGATGGGATCGTTCGGATCTCCGACGTTCAACTCCTTCAGTGCAACATCTGCGACAGCAGCCGCCGCGTGCAGCTCGGGCACGAGTTCGCCGCTGATGCTGCGTGCTCGAGCTGTCGCCAATAGCGCAGCGTGTAGCCGCGGCCGGGCCGGCCGAAACCGGGATGAAGCGGCCAACGAGCGGATCAGCCGTCGCAGGCGAGGGATGTCTGCCCGCACTGAGAACTCGTCGAGATTGATGAGTCGCCCTGATCGGATTGCTCGGTTGCCGGCTCGTTCTACCTCCCAGTGCGCGTGAACCACCGCTGTGCCGGCGGGGTGCTCGAAGTGGCTGAGGAGATGTATCGCGGTGTCGAGAGCGACTTCTCGCATCGGGGCAATGTGGAGCTGCGCGATGGCGGCTCTGCCGTCGGTGAAGGTCAGAAGATCGGCGTAGTTCTCGGTCATCGACACCAACGAGTGGAAGGGCTCGTCCGCCCCAAAGAGGCTGGTGACCACGGTCGCGCCGCTTCTTGGACGTGCGGACCGCAGCTGTTCGATGGTCATCGCGCCGTCGATCGCTGTCGCCGTCTCCAGCAACGGGACCAGTCGTAGATCGAATCGGGCGTCGGCTTCGCCGCCGGCAGGCGGGGGCATCCCGGCCTCACAGGTCCAGCGCGTCGCCGAGGCGTACTCGGATGTTGAGCAACTCGTCGACCGTCATGCGGTCGACGATCTGGTGTGCTGCGGCCCGAAGGCGCTTGACGTCGATCGACTCGGGGGGTGCAAGCGGTCGTGTCGGCTTCTTGAGCGACACCTCGAAGGGGTCGACCACGACGTTGTGGGCTTGGGCCCAGGTTCGAATGTGATCGGCGACCCTACGGGTGTGTTCGGCGTGCCAGTAACCGCTCAAGCCGAGTTCCCGCGCCTGGTCAGTGAACGCCCGGAAGGGGGTCTGCGCCTGCAGCGCGGAGGCGAGCTGTTCGTTCTTCCCCGACGAGGTCGACTGCGCGAACTCAGACATCCACCCGTATACGGTCTCGCGCGGGATGTGGTCGATCGGCACGAAGTCGGTGGGCCGGCTCATGAACGCCAAGCGGGCGCTGGCGTGCTCTGGAGGCTCCCCGTCGGCCGGGGCCGCGGTCACCGCGTAGGCCCGTTGCGCTTCCGGGTGCCAGAACCGGAGCAGGCCAAGAGTCCAGTCAGTGAACGCCCGCCAGAGGTCTTCCCGCACCCGTTGATTTGCGACGTTCGAGCCCACCGCCGTTGTGGTTCCGGTGACTCGCACCTCGACGTCAGGACCTGTCGAGGCTTGCAGTAGCTGAACGTACCCGGCCATCTCGGCCGCGCGGAGAAAATCCCGGAATGAGCTGTAGCCAGCCGCCTTCTCATCGAAGGCTGGATCCGATCGACGCATTGCCTGCTTCACCGCCGCTGATCGGACAGACCGCCCGTTGATGGCGAGCTGTGCGGCGACAGTGGCGAGCGACTGGAACGAGCTAACCGGGCTGCCCGTAGGCGTCGTGTTCATGGGTCCTCCGAGACGAGGTTACGGAGGAGGCCCGTAGGACCTCCTCCGTAAGACCTGTTCATGGGGTCCCAACTGGAACACGTCCGGACTCGGCATTACCCGGCCATCCGTACTGGCTCGAGAGCGGCACCCCTGCCGACTTCGAACCGTCGCCTTCCTTAGGGTCGTCCCCCGGGCTCCTACGTCCCGGGAGGCGTTACGAAATGATGTGAGTGTGTGCACACGGGTGCGCCGGCTGGCGCAGCCATCGCTACTGTAAGGGTCCGGACGCCGATCGCGCAACCCGTTTCGACAACCGAAGTTCCGATCGTCGCGCCGCCGGTCGGCAGACGTTCTGGTCGGGTGTCAGCCGTACCCGCCGCCGCGCTACGAAGGAGCCGCTGACCAGGGCCACCGGCCCAGCCGGCGGTTCAAGTCAAGGTCGCGGTTATCCACATGCCCCGAGCAGGGGTTCGGGGCGAATCGTGTCCGAGTAGGGGACTTGAACGTCTGCGAGCCGGAGCAGCTCGCTACCCGTCACAGCGGAGTCGGCACGACTGTCCGCAGCACGCGTCCCCTACGAAACGCAGCGACCTCTTCAGCTTCGTCGCCGAAGCGCGGTAGCTGGCGGCCCATCGGTACTGGGCCGCGTCCGGTACCGCGCCGCCCGAGAGCGCGCGACTTGAGCTCGCTGAAAGTGTCCAGGAAGCGCCGTACCTCGACACTCGGGTCGTTCGCCACGCGATGTCCGACTTCTGCGCCCGATACCACTCTGTCGAAGACGCTCGATCACATCTCCGAAGCGCCGATCGTGGACGACTCGAGGCGGCGGGCGGGTGTCCGGTACCACGCGCCCGGAAACCCGAGCCGGCGGCCCGCTGAGAGCGTCCAGGAAGCGCCGTTCCCGGCGCATCTCGGCCGCCGATAATGCGCGGGGAATAACCCGCTCCGGACCTCGAGGCTGCGTCACTTCGGCCCAAGTGCGCGCCTGATGGTTCGGTCCGCGCAGCGCTCGCCCGGCCTCACCGGGATCGGCGTCCATGAGCTGCGCGGAGTCGCCAGGCGCTAACTCATGCAAGCGCTCTGCTCCTGGTACTGCCCCACGCACCCGGACGAAGTCGCATGGGAGTGTCGGGGTTCTGTGTCAATCGCGCGATCTGAGGGCGGGCTCCGATGAGTGAGACGCAAACCACACAGCGAAGAGGACAGCAGTTCTGCTGGTGCGTGGCCTGCGGCTGGTGGCGATGAGCCGGCGATGCGGGACTGGGCGGGCAAGCTGGTCGCCCGAGACCACGCCGAAGGCGTCGGGCCGACCGGCGACAACGGGCTGCTGACCGGGCTTGTGCGACAGGTGCTGCAGACCGGGTTGGAGGTCGAGATGACCGATCGTCTCGGCGACGAACGTCACGCCGTGGCGGGAGGCGGGGAGCGGCGACTCGCGCAACGGGTGGACAAGCAAGATCGGCGTCGTCACGCTCGATTCAGCTCGGCGACCTCCTCGTGGGAGAGGCGCAGCCCGGCGGCAGCGACGTTCTGCTCGAGATGGGAGAGTGAGCCGGTACCAGGGATCGGCAGCATCGCCGGCGACCGGGCGAGCAACCACGCCAACACCACTTGCATCGCCGTGGCGTGATGCCGCTGGGCGATCCGCTTCACCGCCCGGTTGCGTCCGACGTCTTGGATCGGTGCCCACGGGATGAACGTGATCTGCTCCTGCTCGCACAAGTCGAGGAGGCTGTCCGAGCCCCAGTCGCTGAGGTTGTAGCGGTTCTGGACGGACACGATCGCGGTGACCTGTTGGGCCTGTCGGAGCTGCCGTTCGGACACGTTGGACAGCCCGATGTGGCCGATCTTGCCCTCGTCGTGCAGTTCGACGAGGGCTCCGATCGAGTCGGCGATCGGGACGTTCGGATCGGGGCGATGGAACTGGTACAGGGGGATCTGCTCGAGCTGCAGCCGGCGCAGGCTGCCGTCGCAGGCGGCGCGAAGGTGCTCGGGTCGACCGTTCGGGGTCCACTGGTTGGGACCCGGCCGCTCGAGCCCGCCCTTGGTGGCGATCACCACATCGTCGGGATACGGCGAGAGTGCCTCGGCGATCAGTGACTCACTCACCTCCGGTCCGTATGAGTCGGCGGTGTCGATGAAGTTGACGCCGAGCTCGACCACGCCGCGAAGCACGGTGACGGCTTCCCCACGGTCGGCGGGCTCACCCCAGATCCCCCGCCCGGTGACGCGCATCGCACCGAATCCGAGGCGGTTGACGGTCAGGTCACCACCGATGTCGATGGTGCCGGTCGCGCATCTTGATGCTCCATCGCTCATCGCTCACTCCGTTCGTGCTCGTCGACGTGCTACGTCGCAGTCAATCGGTCTCGACCATCGCACGTCTCGTCGCTCGGCCGTTGCGTCTGCGGGCCTGATCAGGGTGGCCGCTCGACGCTGAGCTCGACGGTCGCACTCGCGCCGACCGTGCCGATACGCACGCTCATGCAATCCCTCGTCGCGGGCCAACACCCTCGTCCGGATCCCGCTCATCCCGACCCCAGCGTCCGTGAACCCACCATCAGGGCACGTGAATCGTTCACGGCTTCGGTTCGCGAGCGGCGCTCACGTGTACTGAACGCCCGCCGCGATGATGAGCAGCCGGCCACGGGCTCAAATCGCGGCACCGTCGTTGGTAAGGAATACGCCCACGGCTCGGACGTACCCCTTACCCACCATGCGTGCCGCACGTACGGGTCAGGGGTCACTCGCACGTCGGGCGGATCGGGGTCCAACCCGTGTCGTCGACGGACTCGGCGACCGCCGTCAAGGTCGCGCCGCCGACGCCGCCGTGATCGACGACGCCTCCCCCACCCACGAAGACTGGACCGTCGACAGCGGTCGCGCAGCACCTCTGTGCTATCTCTTGCAAGCGCACATGCGAGCGGCTGGAGAGCATGCGAGGGCATCAACGCCGGCCGTTGTCGCGCACGGGACACGCTGCATCACGCCGGTTTGGGGGTATCCACTTAAGCGGACCAACGGTGCCGCGGCCGGGTTTGGCCACAACATCGTGTGCTCAGACCGGTCGACGTGACACCACATCTGGGGCTACTCCGGTTAAGTGGATACCCCGGACGCCGGAAGTCGTGCACCCTTGGAGCCGCCGGTGGCCGCGATTATTGGATTTGGGACTCGTTCACGCCGGAGCAGAGACGCGAGACGGTTCTCTCGCTCGTCTCCATCGTGGTCCTGCCGGTCGGGGGAGGCAGGAAGGCGTTCGATCCCAACGCCGTCGTGATCGAGCCGAGGCGGTGACGGCTGACACTGTGGAAAAAGGGCCGTTACGCACCGGGTGGCGGCGTCTGGGTAGGTGCTCCATGCACGACTTGCATAAGCCGGGATAGCTCGTAGCGGAATGCCTTCTTTTGGTCTTTCGTAACCGGGTTGGGCCACTTGACGGAGGCGTGGGCGCAGTCGGGCATCGAGGAGCCAACGGGGGAATGCTCGACGCCGAGTCCGAGTGATCTAAGGCGATGTACACCCGCACTGTACACCAGGGTATATAGACCCTCGGAATCCAGAGCCACCTCGGGACCTTCGGAATGAACGCTCTCCGCGTGTTCGGCCCATACTGTTGACATATCCGGGTTGAACTGTAGTGAATTCGATGGAGGTGTAACCCGAGGACACCAGCGTGCCTGCCTTGGATCCCACTCTAAGTGATCTAGATCGTCGCGGACTCGTCGCCAGAGAGTGTCGTCGCTGGCAATCTCGTCCGGTTCGCCGCACGGAAGAAACACCGCCTCGCGAACTAGTCGTTCGGGCCAGCGATCAGTTCACGAAATACTTCCCGAAGCTCCTCCAGATCGCCACTTATCGTTTCACCGGAGGAATCGTTCCTCGCCCACACATAGGACGCGTGAGGGCAAATCTCGAGCTCAATGTGCCAATCGCCTCGGTTCCAGATGAGATCGACTCCGCGATCGTCCCCTGGAAGCACAGAGGGAGTCGCGGTATCGGTTCTCAACAAACCGTGAACGACGTTCCAGGCTCCGTTCAACGTCTCGTGATGCGGATAGTCTGGTTGGCCGACACGAGCCCACATTTCACTCAGCCTTCGCCGAAGGTAGGTCCTCCACAGCGGCTCGCCAGCAAGATCGCGGGAACCTGACGAATCACTGCTCGCTGAGCGAATGACTTCGTGAAACTCACCCGTGCCAGAACCTGCGGTCCGACCGACATCAATAATGACCACATGTGGTTGCCCTGCGAAATCGACGCTGCTCTCGTCAGACGCAAGGTGGTCGTCGATCGGATCAGACCTCACCAGCCCGGTATAGGACGATTCCGCCGTAGTTGCCGAAGTCACTGTAGCCGTCCCCATCCCTGATGCGCTGCCTCCGTAGTGAGGTCAACAAAAGTGTAGTCGATCACCTCTCGTCCGCGGTGGATTAGGTCCGCGACCTCGCTCGGCGATGGCTGATCTAACGGCGCACGGTACGAAAGCGTCAGCCGGTAGCCGAGCTCTATCGTCTCATTCTTGGGAAGTCCAGCAAGTCCAAGCTCGACCTTCAGCCTAGCGGTCGGCTCGTTCCGTGGATGGCGATCCAGATAGGACAGCGCCATACTGATCGATTCCACTCCGGGGCCGAGACCCTTAAGAGAAGTGGCGGCAGCCTTGACCGGAACGAAGATCGCCGGATCCGGTGGCGCAATCCAATTAAAGTAGCTCAATTCAAGCTGGCGTAGTGTGGGGATTTCCATACCCTCGTCGGTAAGTACATCGCAAAAAGTATTGTAGGCGGACCAGAATCTTTCGATGTGATCGTCGAGGTGGGGGTATTGCTCCTCGCGACGTCTCCAGTTGCGTAGGAACTGCGTATCTTGGATCTGAAGAAGCGTGGCGTCGTCGGCGCTGATCAACCAAGTCCGGTTGCTTACGCTCTGGTCGGGCTGTACGAGCTGAAAGGTGGGAAGTGAGGGACGAACACTGATGTCCGTGAGGTCCTCGACAATGAGGTCGGACCGGGGACGACTCTGAGTCTTCGGATATTCAGTGCGTACTCGTTGCCAAAGCAATCCGGCATGGACGTCCGAGAACCCCTTGATGGGCTCGTACGCGAGCCCGAGCGCGACTTCATCAATCGGGGGGTCAGAGAAATCTGGCAGGTGCTCGGGTCTGGCCACGGAGACACGAGCGTAGTGGCACGCCCACTCGGGTTCCGTTTCGTAAGGGTGCGGCGAGCGGCTAGGGAGGTAGGGCGGAGTCGGTCAGCTCGGCGGCGATCCGAGCCCGCGGGTCGTCGAGCGCGGCGACCGGCGGTCGACCCTGGAGCTCCTCGACCGGACGTCGACAGCGTCAGCCGTTCGAGCCGGGTCCCGAGATCGAGCAGCAGCCGCGCGACGTCCGCCGCCGAGGTCGTCTCCGGGTCGAGCCGGGAGAGAGCGACGAGCGCGACCTGCTCGATCGCGCGCGCCGCCCGAACGTGATTCGAGTGCATCGAGCGGAGCGCTTCTAGCCGCTCCCGGTCCTCGATCATTCGCCGCTCGTCGTCCCACGCCGAGGGTTTACTGGCTCGGCCCGTCGCGAAGCCGTCCGATCCGACGTTCTCGCCGCCGCACGGATCCCGCCGGAGCATTGGCGAGGGCCGCTGTTCACAGCCGTGTTCGCCCGTGCTGCGGCGCCGGTCATGTACCGCGAGCTGACACCGTTGGTCGAGCGCATCCGTCCCGACGTCGTGATCCGCGAGACGGAAGAACTGGCTGCGGCGCCGTTGGCCGTGGCACGCCGGATCCCTTTGTGACCGTCGCGTTCAGCGGCGCGCTGCCCGAGCCAGCCCAAGCGCCGGTGCTCGAAGCGCTGGCGCCCGCTGTGGCGGGCCGAAGGACTGCCCGATCCGCAGTGGTGCGAGCTCTTCGGCGGACCTCTACCTGCACCCGTTCCCCCCGTCGTTCGGTCAGCTGCCCGACGCCGCGGTCGTGCACCCGATGCTTACGAGCGGCGCTGTTGCCAGGGCCGAGCCGCCCGACTGGGTACTGGCCCTGAGCTCCACCAGACCTTGCCGGTACGTGTCATCCGGGACTGAGCCGATGTCGACGACGTTCCCGTGGCGGGAGGTGGTAGGCGCGCTGGGTCGGCGCGCCGTCGACGCGATCGTGACGATCGGGCCGCACGTCGATCTCGACGCGCTCGGCACCGTCGCAACGAACGTGCGCATCGAGCGCTCGTCGCCCAGTCCTGGCTGCTTCCACACGTGTCGGGTGTCGTATCCCACGCCGGAGCCGGCACCGTCCTGGGCGCCGCCGCATCCGGCCGACCGCAGGCCGTCGTGCCGTTGTGGGCCGACCAGTGGGAGAACGCCATGGCCGTCGTTGCCGCTCGCTGCGGGGTACTCATAGCTCCCGACCATCGCACCACCGACGACATCGAAGCGGCAGTCGACGAGGTGCTCACCTCGCCGACATTCTCGCCGACGCGGCAGCAGCGCGCGTGGCAACCGAGATCGCTGCGATGCCCACCGCCGACCAACTGGTTCCCGACATCGAGGCCCTCACCAACGCCTGAACCGCGCCTGCCGACGAGCGGCGCTCAGTCCTCATCACCCCCGGGCCGCTCAGCTCCAATCAACGAAGCACAGCGCGCGCCCCGCCGGCTCCGGACACCGGCCCCCAGCCGCACATCTCCCTGCGTATCAGGTGTCCGAGCTCGGCGAGGAATAGCCCGCCGTCGACGGCCCGGTAACGCCCGGTCCCTGGCCCGTCGCGGCCTGACCGGGGGCGGCCGCGCTTGCGTGTCGCTTGCGCCGCGCACCGAGTGGACGAACCGCGCCGCGGCACGTCCGGCTGCAGCAGGTCGTTCCGAAGTAGTTGGGGCGTACCGCTCGGCGCCGAGCTCGCTGGCGACTCGGGCACGCCGTGACCATCGATCCGGGAACGCCGATCGGCCGGAGGCCACCTTGAACCTACGCCATAACCGGTATCCATAATCCCGGCCACGACGCCGCTTGAGGTCGAGCAGTTCGGCCCAACCCGACACGGGCGGTAATCACTCCCGGTGGCCGGCTGGATCGGGTTGGTCGCTGATCGCAACTTACAGCTCCCGCGTGTCACGTGTCGCCGCCTTCCAGTGGTCTCGCCAGAGCCCGGGCGGTTCAGCACCGCTACGGCTCGATTTCGTCGTCCTCGTCGTCCTCGTCGTCCTCGTCGTCCTCGTCGTCCGCGTCGTCCGCGTCGAGCTCCGGCTCGGCGCCAATGCGGTCGCCGTGGACCCAGGCGTTCGCCTGCGCCCGAGCGTCATCCCACGTCGGTCCAGTGAACTCACGCAACGGCTTACCGCTGTCTTCCATGTCGTACACGGTCACCCTCCACGGTCCGCCACGAAGCCCGTGGCCCGCAACTCCGAAGCGCCGTGCGTGCACGGCCTCCGACCGCATCGCATAGAGCGTGGCGTCAGCGATGTCGAGGTACTCGCGTGCCCGAGAATCGTCCACCTCATCAGGCTGATGCACTGCGAGGTTGCGCAGTCGAGCCAGGCCCTCGATCGCCCGGCTGGTCTGCTCGGAGATAAGCCCGTACCTGAGAGCGCGTCGCCCGAGGAACGTCAGGTTCTCGCGCAGCTCCTCCTCGGGCACGCCGCCGTCAAGCAGCGCTTGACGCAGTTCATTCTCGATGCGGTTGTGCGTGCGGATGATGGTCTCGATGGGCGCCAGCGAGCCGGCACCGGCAGCAGGAAACGCAGTGGTGGCCGTGGCCTCATCTGGCGGCTCGACCTCGACCTGCGTGGAGACCAGCTGCCGGTCCCACTCCACCTCGAACATCCCGAGCTTCAGCCGGTGAGCGCGACCGGACAGCAGACCGCGGAACTGCTCGCGGAACAGCCAGGCGACCACGGCAACGGCTGCAGGCCACGCCAGCGCCTTCGTCATCGAGGCGATGAAGTCGAGGACCGACACGGCCGAACGGTACCGACCGCAGTCGGGTTGGGCTGGGATGGTCAAGGGAGGCCGAGCCGCCGCGCGATGTCTCCGCTGGCGCTCGCCGCTGTTCGCGACCCCGCCCGCCCTTCTTCCACAGGGCGGCCGTCCTTGTCGCTGGCGCCGCCGAGGACCGTCTCGGCTTGGCGGGACAACCACGTAGCGTCTCGACCGGCCTGTTCTGACTCCTGGTCGCTCTTGGTGCCCTTGCCGGCGGAATTCAGTCGCCCCGATCAGGCCCCTTGATGTTGAGGAGCTGCTCCAGCGTCTTGTCAACGGAGACCGATTCTGTGCGCTTCCACTTCCCATTGCCGAGGCCTACCGTGAAGTGCACCTGATCGGTCCGCTGGTCTGGATCGGCCAGCTTGAGCATCCGAGCCAGCTCCGTGACGGCGGAAGCCTGAATGAACCACGTGGCATCCGCCGACACTTCGACAGTGTGCGGGAGCCCCGGCGAGGGACCATCGTTGACATCCGGGGTTGTGATCAGCTTGTTCCCGAACGAGACACTCGCTACCACGGCGGGCAGCCGCCCGATGTTCCTCACGGTCACAGCGAACATCGGAAGACCTTCGGCGTTGGTCGTGAACGGTCGGTCCGTCGTCGCCGGCTCCCAGCACCCGTAGTTGGAGTCCGTGAGCAGCCCGCATGTCAGCCGCACCCGGACTCGGACGCCGGTCTGATAGTGGGCGACGATGTTCCAGCCCAGAGACATCAGGGCGATCAGCCCAGCCGAACATGCGATCACGAACGTGGCAATGTCCAGACCAGTCACGCCCTCATCAGCGACAAGCATGGTCACCACATCTCGCGCGCGAGAGACCCACCATCAGCCTCCCTCCACTCCAACAACAGCCGAACTATAGGTCACAACCGTTGCCCCGGCCTCAAGAGGTTGATCCAGAGTGTTGAGCTTGTTGAAGTGAGGTGGTGATCCCTCTGCGGGAGCCATCCTGAAGCCACGCAATAACAGGCTCCTCGCGTTGAACGTTGGGGCCGGTTCGTGACGGTGGCTGGCTGACAGGGTCCACCACGCGAGTCGGAGGTCTCGCCATTCTGCGGATAGCTGACATCTGCAGACGGGAGGACCTCCGACGTGGGCAACGGTAGTGACACGAGCGTGGGCGCGACCGCGCTCGTCGGGCTGGACGGCTTCGTCGTCGTCGCCCAGACGACGCGTGACGGTGAGCACTGGCTGGCGGTGGAGACGACCGCCGCGCAGGCATGGTGTCCCAGCTGTGGGGTGCGGGCGATCGGCAACGGGCGGCGCCGGGTGACGGTGCGCGACCTGCCGATCGCCGGGATGGCGACGGTGATCGTGTGGGCCAAGCGGACGTGGCGCTGCCGCGAGGAGCTGTGTCGGCGGGGTTCGTGGTCGGAGACCTCCGACGAGATCGGGGTGCGGGCGTCGCTGACCGAGCGGGCCCGCCGGGAGATCTGTCGCCGTGTCGGCGCCGAGCTCGACACCGTCGCGGCGGTGGGGCGCGAGTTCGGGGTCGGCTGGGCGTGCGCCCATCAGGCGGTCGTCGACTACGGCGACGCGTTGATCGCCGCAGATGATCGCCTCGAGCGGACCCGCAAGCTCGGCGTCGATGAGCACACCTTCCAGCACGCCAACGCCCGTCGCCGCACCCAGATGGCGACCACCTTCGTCGACTTGGACCGGCGTCGGCTGCTCGACGTCGTGCCTGGTCGTTCCGGTGATGTGGTGCGCCAGTGGGTCGAGTCGCAGCCGATCTGGTGGGCCGACCGCATCGACGTCGCGGCGATCGACGCGTTCCGTGGCTACGCCACCGCGATCGGCGACGTGCTGCCCGACGCCACCTTGGTGGTCGACCACTTCCACGCCATACGCCTCGCCTCCGAAGCGGTCAA
Organism: uncultured Acidimicrobiia bacterium; assembly: GCA_963841465.1. Taxonomy (GTDB): domain Bacteria; phylum Actinomycetota; class Acidimicrobiia; order Acidimicrobiales; family Ilumatobacteraceae; genus JALZMG01. The sequence goes on from CAWJCQ010000006.1 coordinate 517,158, forward strand.
CGACGTCCGTCGCCGCGTCCAGCAGGACACGCTCGGCCATCGCGGCCGCAAGCACGACCCGCTCTACGGGATCCGCCGGCTGCTGCTGCGCACCTGGTCGAACCTCAACGAGCGGGGATGGGAACGGCTGCGTGCCGGGCTCGCCGCCGGCGACCCCGACGGCGAAGTGGCTGCGGTGTGGCTGGCGCGCGAGCTGCTCGCCGAGGTCTACGCAGCCCGCGATCTCGCCCATGCACGACGGCGGCTGGTCGTGTTCTTCCAGCACGCCGCCGACGCCGAGATCCCCGAGCTGACCCGCTTGGCGTCGACGATCGACCAGTGGCGTGACGAGGTCCTCGCGTTCCACACCACCGGCGGCGCCTCGAACGGGCCGACTGAAGCGGTCATTATCTGGAGCCACGATCGGGGCGTTGTCGATGTCGCCGACAGGGCCGTCGAGGCTCGTCGGGGACGCGTTCTCTGGAGTGTGTTGTCGAGGTCCCCGATGTCGCCGGCGGCGTGAGCTAGACATCGCTGGCCTTGGCCTGCGCCCCCGCTGGTCGATCAGTGGAGGTGAATGGTGAAGGTGCAGCGTGTGACGATGCCGGTGACCGGGGCGGAGGTCGTGGACGGTCGTCGGCGACGACTGGGCTCCGCTCGCACCGGTCGAGCGCTATCTGGCCCATCTGGCCGGGATCGAGCGATCACCGAACACAGTGCGGGCGTACGCCCATGGGCTGCGTCTGTGGTTCGAGTTTCTCGACCGGCGCGAGCTCGCGTGGGACGTGGCGGGGATCGAGGACGTGTCGCGGTTCGTGGCGTGGCTGCGGGCGCCGGCGGACAACGTGATCGTCCTCGACGACACCGCTGCGGTGCGCAGCGCCGCGACGGTGAACCGGCATCTGGCCGCGCTGTTCGGCTTCTACGACTTCCACGCTCGCAGCGGGGTGGGCCTGGCGGCGGATCTGGTGGCGTGGCGGCGGGTGTCGCGTGGCTCCTACAAGCCGTTCTTGCATCACGTCTCGCCGGGCCGGCCGATCGCCACTCGCCCGGTGAAGTTGCGGGTTCCCCGTCGGCTGCCCGCAACGTTGAGTGTCGAGGAGATCGCCGTGATCTTGGCGGCGTGTCAGCGTCTGCGGGATCGCTTCTTGTTCGCGTTGTTGGCTGAGACGGGGATGCGGATCGGTCAGGCGCTCGGGTTGCGTCACGGCGACTTCGTGAGCCGCGAGCGGCGGGTGATGATTGTGCCGCGCGGCGACAACGCCAACGGGGCTCGGGCCAAGTGCACGGCGGCGGCGAGTGTGCCGGTGTCGGCGCCGCTGGTGCGCCTCTACAGCGACTACATGCACAGCGAGTACGGCGCGCTCGACTCCGACTACGTGTTCGTCAACTTGTGGTCGGCGCCGGTGGGTCGCCCGCTGCGCTATCAGGCGGTCGTCAAGCTCGTCGACCGGCTACGGGCCAGCACCGGCATCGCGTTCAGTCCGCACATGCTGCGCCACACCTGCGCGACCGAGCTGATCCGTGCCGGCGTGGCGATCGAGGTCGTCTCGAAGCTGTTGACCCACCGGTCCGTGACCACCACCAGCGACGCCTACGTGCACCTCGACGTCGAGGACCTGCGCGCCGAGCTGGTCCGCGCCGGCGCTTGGGAACCAGCCTCGTGCTGAGCGTCGTCGCCGTTCCCGACACCGGCGGCGACGAGCTGGGGACGTTGCTGGTCGCCGCGGTCCGACCCGAGTTCGCCGGCGAGATCATCCAAGTCGATCCCGATGACCCGGTGTTCGGCCGCGGTCGCTGCGGCGTCGACGGGTGTGCGCGCACGTCGTGGGCGTTGCAGTTGTGCGCCGCCCATCATCAACGCTGGACCAAGCACGGCAAGCCCGCCGTGGAGGAGTTCCGGGCCACCGCCGCACCCGTCGCCGTCCGTGCTGGTTCGGAGATGGTCGACGCCTTCGATCTGTCGGTGCTCGACGCCCGAGCGCGTCTCGAGGTCGGCTACGTGTTGCAGTGCCGCCACGACGACCGCGGCGTGCGTGTCCCACCCTCGACGATCCGTCACCTCGTCGGGCTCTACGTTGACGGCGGTGCCCGGTCGCTGTTGGAGCGGCCGGTCGAGGCATGGCTCGACGCCGTGCGATCGGGGGGCTGGAAAGACCCGACTCGCACGGTCGCCCTGGTGCGCTACGCCCACCAACGCCTCACGGACTTGCGTGGCATCGACGTCGAAGCCGAGTACGCGAGCGACATCTGGGTCGCTGGCCGGCTGGGGATCCATGTGACGCGGTCACCGTGCCAGACCCGCTTCGACACAATCACCCAACCGTGGCTGCGGGTAGCGACGAAACGTTGGGCCCGGCTGCGGCTCGGCTCAGGCAAGACGTTCGGCACCGTGAACGTCGACGCCCGAGCGATGCTGTGGTTCAGCCAGTTCCTCGCGGGCCGTGACATCGCTGCCGGTGACGAGATCGTCATCACACGTGACGTCCTCGAGGCCTACCTCGTGTGGATCATCGCCTCTGGCCTGGCCCCGCACACATCCAGCACCTACATCACCTGCCTGCGCGGCTTCCTCGACACCTGCCGTCGCCACCACTGGCTGCCCGAGCTGTCAGCGACCGCCGCGCTCTACCACGACGACCTGCCGAGCCGTCCCCGGCCGCTGCCCCGCTTCATTCCCGAGTTCGTGATGAACCAGCTCGAAGACCCCGACCGCCTGGCCGTCTTGCTCGACACAACCACCCGGGCGTTGATCGTCGTGATCATCGAGACCGGGCTGCGCGCCAACGACGCCTGCGCGCTGCCGTTCAACCCCGTCATCGACGACAGCGCCGGGTGGCCATGCCTGCGCTACTTCAACGCCAAGATGGCCGCCGAGCAGCTCGTCCCACTGAGCGCCACCGCCGCCGACACGATCCGCGCCCAGCAGGCCGAACTCCGCCGCCGCTGGCCCGACGGGCCGGCGGTGCTGTTCCCGGCGCCGCACTCCAACCCCGACGGGGCACGCCCGTTCAGCTACGCCACCCTCCGCCAGCGCCTCGCTCGCTGGCAAGACGACATCGACGTGCGCGACGAGACCGGTCAACGCGTCCGCGTCACCGCCCACCAATTCCGGCACACGCTCGGATCGAGATTGATCAACCAGGGCGTCCCCCAGCACGTCATCCAACGCCTTCTCGGACACGCCAGCCCACAGATGACCGCCCGCTACGCCACCCTGCATGACACCACCGTCCGCCGGGCCTTCGACCAGTACTGCCAGCAGCGAGTCAACGTCAGCGGCGAACGCATCGTCTACGACCCCGCCGGGCTGACCGCCGACGCCGAATGGACCAAGCACAACATGGCCCGCGTCCAGGCCAGCCTCCCCAACGGCTACTGCGGACGACCACCCCAGCAGGACTGCCCGCACCCCAACGCCTGCCTCACCTGCCCCGACTTCCAGACCACCCCGGCGTTCCTCGACATCCACCGCCGCCAACGAGACGAGACCCGCGTGCTCATCGCCACCGCCGACGCCGACGGCCACTTCCGGCTCGCCGCCAACCACCGTCAAGTGCTCGACAACCTCGACCAGCTCATCGGCGCCCTCGACGCCATCGGAGACACACCATGACCGTCGCCCTCACCGCCTCCGCCCGACAGCGCACCCACGACACCCGCCACCGTGCAGTCGAAGCGCTCCGCCAGCTCGACGCCGACGGCGAGCCCGTCACCTTCAGCAGCGTTGCCCACGCGGCCGGCGTGTCGCGATCGTGGCTCTACCGCCAGCCCGACCTACGTGGCGAAATCGACCGGCTCCGCAACCTCGCTCACGCCAACACCGCACCTGTTCCCTCGGCGCAGCGCGCCTCCACCGACTCGCTCCGGCGGCGCCTCGAGACCACCCTCGGCGAGATCCAACGGCTCACGATCGAGAACCGGCAACTGCGAGAACAGGTCGCACGCCGTTTCGGTCAGCAACGCGCCGACGGACTCACCTGACGCTGTCGGCAACATGTCCACGACATGCAAGCCCAGCCAACACGGCGTTCCGCCGGATCCGCTCCAGATAACGGTCAACCTGCTGATCGAGAAGATCCGCCGCGTCGGGCACGGCTACCGCAACTTCACCAACTATCGCCGCCGGCTCCTCCTCGGCTGCGGCATCACATGGACTACCATCCCAACTCGCAGAATCCGAGGCCGCCAACCAACGATCGCCGCGTAGAGCCCAATAACAGCGCGCATAATCCCGGCCGAGAGGTCGCCGGGAGTCGAGCACTTCGGCCCAATTGCGCGCCTGATAGTTCCGCTCGCGCAGCGCTCGCCCGGCCTCTCGGGGTTCGGCGTCGATGAGCTGCGCGGAGTCGTCAGGCGCTAACTCGTGCAAGCGCTCTGCTCCTGGTACTGCCCCCGCGCACCCGGACGAAGCCGCAGGGGAGTGTCCGGGGTGCTGTGTCCGTGGCGTGATCTGAGGGTCCACGGCTGAAGACCGTGGAGAGGATCACTGCGATGACTGGGACAGGAAGAAGACGGCGGTCCTGCCGGCGCCGTAGCGTGCCGTTGGTGGCGATGAACCGTCGCTGCGGGACTGGGCGGCCGAGCTGGTCGCCCGAGACCACGCCGAAGGTGTCGAGCTGACCGGCGACAACGGGCTGCTGGCCGGGCTTGTGCGACAGGTGCTGCAGAGCGGGTTGGAGGTCGAGATGACCGATCATCTCGGCAACGAGCGTCATGCCGTGGCGGGCCGCGGGGAGCGGCAACTCGCGCAACGGGTCGACGCCCAAGATCGGTGTCGGCGTCGTCACGCTCGATTCAGCTCGGCGACCTCCTCCTGCGAGAGGCGCAGGCCGGCGGCGGCGACGTTCTCCTTGAGATGGGACAGTGAGCCGGTACCAGGGATCGGCAGCATCGCCGGCGACCGGGCGAGCAACCACGCCAACACCACTTGCATCGCCGTGGCTTGATGCCGCTGGGCGATCCGCTTCACCGCCCGGTGGCGTCCGACGTCTTGGATCGGTGCCCACGGGATGAACGTGATCTGCTCCTGCTCGCACAAGTCGACCAGGCTGTCCGAGCCCCGGTCGCTGACGTTGTAGCGGTTCTGAATGGACACGATCGCGGTGACCTGTTGGGCCTGTCGGAGCTCCCGTTCGGACACGTTGGACAGCCCGATGTGGCCGATCTTGCCCTCGTCGTGCAGTTCGACGAGGGCTCCGATCGAGTCGCCGATCGGGACCTTCGGATCGGGGGCATGGAACTGGTACAGAGGGATCTGCTCGAGCCGCAGCCGGCGCAGGCTGCCGTCGCACGCGGCACGAAGGTGCTCGGGTCGACCGTTCGGGGTCCACTGGTTGGGACCCGGCCGCTCGAGCCCGCCCTTGGTGGCGATCACCACATCGTCGGGATACGGCGAGAGCGCCTCGCCGATCAGCGACTCGCTGACCTCTGGACCGTATGAGTCGGCGGTGTCGATGAAGTTGACTCCGAGTTCGACCGCGCGGCGCAGCACGGTGACGGCTTCCCCACGGTCGGCGGGCTCACCCCAGATCCCCCGCCCGGTGACGCGCATCGCACCGAATCCGAGGCGGTTGACGCTCAGGTCACCACCGATGTCGATGGTGCCGGTCGCGTACGTTGATGCTCCGTCGCTCATCGCTCACTCCGTTCGTGCTCGTCGACGTGCTACTTCGCAGTCAATCGGTCTCGGCCGTCGCACGTCTCATCGCTCGACGCGGTGCGCCTGCGGGCCTGATCAGGGTGACTGCTCGACGCTGAGCTCGACGGTCGCGCTCGCGCTGACCGTGCCGAGACGCACGCTCACCCAATCCCTAGGCGCGGGTCAACGCCTTCGACCGGATCCCGCTCATACCGATCGGCCACGGGCTCGAATCGCGGCAGCGTCGTTGGTAAGGAATGCGCCCATGGTCCGGAGGTGCTGGCGCTAGTCCAGGCGCTGAACACGGGTCACGACGGCTCGTGGTCCACATGTCACGCCAACAGCGCGCTCGACGCCCTGCACCGGCTCGAGACGCTGGTCATCCAGGCCGCGCCCTCGTGGCCACTGACGGCGGTGCGCCAGCACCTCACGCGCTCGATCGATGTCGTCGTCCACCTCGCCCGCCTCCGCGACGGCGCCCGTCAGGTGGTCGAGATCGGCGAGGTCGTCGTCGACCGAGACCGGCTGGGGTTGCGACCGATCGCCGACCGCCACCGCGTGGTCGGTCAGCTCACGAGGCTGCGAGCATGAGCCGGGTCCTGATCATGCTGGCAACCTCGATGTCGGTTGCCTTGCTCGCTGCGCGCTGGCACGCGAGGGTCACGATGCCGTCGCGCCGGCCGGCCAGCGTCGTGCTCGACCGCGATCCCTCGCGGTCGTGGACGAGGTGGTACCGGCGAGGACCGCGCCCGGCGACGGACGCCGATGTCGCTGCCTGGTGCGAGAGGCTGGCGGCAGGCCTTCGATCCGGCCGTTCGATGACGTCGGCGGTTATCGACGCGGACGCGTCCACCGACGGTGGCGCCCGTCCGTTCGCCGACGTCGTGCTCGCCGTCCAGCGCGGACGGTCGCTGGCCGAGGCATTCCGCGCCGTCGAGGCGGACCCGTCGACACCGACGGGGCTCGCCGCACCGGTCCTCGCGACGTGCGCCGACCTCGGCGGGGCGAGTTCCATACCGGTCGACGCAGTGGCCGACGTCCTGGTCGCCCGGGCGTCAGAACGAAGCGAACGTCTCGCTGCGAGCGCCCAGGCCCGACTCTCTGCACGGGTGCTGACGACAGTTCCGTTCGGCGTCGCCGGGCTGCTGATCGTGGCCGAGCCATCAGTGCGCCATGTGCTCTCCTCGGCCGCTGGAGCGGCGTGCCTGCTCGGTGGCGCCCTGTTGAACCTCGCCGGCTGGTGGTGGATGCACACGATGATCCGGGGTGCGTCATGAGCGAACGAGTCTTCGAGCGAGCGAATCAGCATGACAGCGCCGAAGGCTCACTGGTGCGCCAGGCACGGACCTTGGACCACCTCCGCTTGCCTGCGACGGTGCACCAGTGAACGCCGCCATCGCCGTGATCACGGGCGCGTTGGCGATGGGCGCGGTGTTCGTGCTCGGCGCCATCGCCAGGCCCCGGCCGCGGCGCAGGCCACCGGTGCGCACCGAGCACACCGAACGATCGTCGCCGCGCCGGCGGGCGATGGGAGTCCTGGCGATCGCCTTCGTTGCCGGCGGGTCGGTGGCCGCCGTGGGCGCGATGCCCCTGTGCGTCACCGCGGCCGCGTGGTGGCTGGTGCGGCTGCGCCGTCGACGCTCGTCTGCGATCGCCACGCAACGGGCGATCGAGGCGGCGATGCCCGACGTCGTCGAGCTGCTCGTGCTGTGCGTCCGGGCCGGCTGCTCGCCCACCCAGGCCGTGGTCGAGCTCGTCGCCCGTGCGCCGCCACCGCTGCGCCCGGCGTTCGCCGCCGTCGAGCTGCGGCTCCACCGCGGCCAAGGGCTCGCCGACGCGGTCGGCGCACTCGCTGAGCACGCTGGCTCGACAGGTCGTGCCGTGGCCCGAGCCATCACCGTCGCCGACCGCGACGGCCTGCCGATGGCGCCCGTGCTCGACCGTCTCGCCGCCGACTCCCGAGCCGCCCGCCGCCGCCTCGGTGAGGCCGCCGCCCGGCGCCTACCTGTCCGGCTCACCTTCCCGCTCGTCACCTGCACGCTCCCATCGTTCGTGCTGCTCGCCATCGCGCCGGCCGTGCTCGGCGCCCTCTCGACGCTCCGGGCTCACGCCCCATGAACGTCCGCCATCGGCTTCGACCCCTCGACGAGAGGAACGATCATGAACACCCTCGCCCTCGTAGCGCGGCTCCACGCCGCCCTGCTCATCCTCACCGATCCAGCCAACCGCACCGACCCGAGCCGGAGCTCCCTTCGTCGCGGCCGGGGTGATGCCGGCCAAGCGACCACGGAGTACGCCTTGGTCCTGCTCGCCGCCGCGCTCGTCGCCCTTCTCGTCGTCGCCTGGGCCACGGCGGGCGGCGGCGCGGCGAAGATCGGGCGGCTGTTCGATCGGGTGATCGACGCCGTCACTGACAAGGTGTGAGTGCCGATGTCAGCGCGACCGCGGCGCCACGTCGGCGGTGGCGACAGCGGGAAGACCGCGGCCAGGCGGCCGTCGAGTTGGCCCTCGCCCTGCCGGTGGTGGTGGTGCTCCTGCTCGGCGTGCTCCAGGTGGCGCTCGTCGGCCGCGACCAGCTGGCCATCGAGCTGGCGGCGCGGGAGGCCGCCCGTGCCGCCGCCGTCTCTGCCGACCCGGCCGCGGCGGCCCGGCTTGCCGCCGAGCGGACCACGTCGTTGCGGCCCTTGCAGGTCGCCGTGAGCAGCGGCGCCACCACGGTCACCGTCACCGTGCGCTACACGAGCGTCACCGACGTCGCGCTCATCGGCCGGCTGATCGCCGACGTGCCGATGAACGCATCGGTGACGATGGCGATCGAGCCTCCCTGATGCCCCGCCGCGCTCATCCGAGCGCGGGGAAGTGTCGGCCGTTCAGGACGGGCCGGAGAACTGGCCGCCCAGCTCGGCTGCCGTGGTCTTGACGACAGCAGGGGCGTGGTCGTCCTCGTAGCGCGTGAGTTCGGCGCGGCCCACCACGTACCAGTGGACCTCGTCCGGACCGTCGGCGAGGCGCAACGTGCGCTGGGACGTGTACATGTGCGCGAGCGGGGTCCATTGCGACACGCCGGTGGCGCCGTGGATCTGGATCGCGTCGTCGATGATCTTGCAGACCCGCTCCGGCACCATCGCCTTCACCGCGCTGACCCACACCCGCGCTTCGGCGTTGCCCATCACGTCCATCGCCTTGGCCGCGCGCAGCACCATCAGCCGCATCGCCTCGATCTCGATGCGCGCCTTGGCGATCATCTCGGTGTTCTTGCCGAGGTTGGCCAACGGCTTGCCGAAGGCCTCGCGGTTGAGCCCGCGGCGGACCATCAGTTCGAGCGCCTTCTCGGCAGCACCGATGGAACGCATGCAGTGGTGGATGCGGCCCGGTCCGAGGCGGACCTGGCTGATCTCGAAGCCCCTGCCCTCGCCGAGGAGCACGTTGGCCTTCGGGACGCGGACGTCGTTGAACCGCATGTGCATGTGGCCGTGCGGAGCGTCGTCGTCGCCGAACACGTGCATCGGGCCAAGGATCTCGACGCCGGGCGTGTCGGTCGGGACGAGGATCTGCGATTGGCGCTTGTGCGGCGGCGCATCGGGGCTCGTCTGGACCATGACGATCATGATCTTGCAGCGCGGATCGCCGAGACCGGAGATGTAGAACTTCTCGCCGTTGATCACCCACTCGTCGCCGTCCAGCACGGCCCGGCAGGCGATGTTCTTGGCGTCCGATGAGGCGACATCGGGCTCGGTCATCGCGTAGGCGGAGCGGATCTCGCCGTTGAGCAGCGGCCTCAGCCACCGCTCCTTCTGCTCGGGCGTGCCGACGCGCTCGAGCACCTCCATGTTCCCGGTATCGGGCGCGCTGCAATTGAGGCACTCCGACGCCAGCGGGTTCTTGCCGAGCTCCTGAGCGATGTAGGCGTAGTCCAGGTTGGACAGTCCCTCGCCGGTCTCGGCGTCGGGGAGGAAGAAGTTCCACAGCCCGTTGGCCTTGGCCTTGGCCTTCGCCGAGTCGAGCAGCTCCAGCTGGCCCTCGCCGAAGCCCCAGTGCTCGGCCCGGCCCTGACCCAGCCGGAAGTACTCCGCGGTGATCGGCTCGACCTCGTTGTGGATGAACGTCTTGACCGCCTCGTAGAGCGGGACAGCGTGCTCGGACATCGACAGGTTCAGGGCGTCGTCGGTGGCGACACCGGAGTGCATTCCTGGTGCGGGCATGGCTCTCGCTCTCTCGTGGGCCGGTCGCGGGTCACCCCAGTGTGACGCGACCGGGGACCTACGGTGCCACCGTGGGCGAGTTGTTCCACATCTCGACGGTCGACGCGTGGCAACGGGCGCGGCGGGCCGGCAACGTCACGGACAGCACCCGTGACCTCACCCTTGACGACGAGGGGTTCATCCACTGCTCCTACGGCGCGCAGGTGGCCGCCACCGCGACGCGCTTCTACGGGGACCTGCCCGAGGTCGTGCTGCTGCGGATCGACCCGACCCGGCTGGAAGCGCCGGTGGTCGAGGAGGACCTCGCTGGCACCGGCGAGCGCTTCCCCCACGTCTACGGCCCGATCCCCCTCGCAGCGATCCTGGATGCCTGCCGGGTGTCACCGCAGGAGACCGGATTCTGACGACGCTGAGAGTCGTACAGCGCCCCCAGCGTCGTCGGAATCAGTCCGCCTGCTCCTCCACGGTCGGGGCCGGACGGCCGCCACGGCGGCGGTCGGCGAGCTTCTCCTTGGCGCGTTGCTCGTCCTCGAGCGCGGCCTCCTCGGCGACGAGGCGCTCGAGGTTGGCGAAGCGCTCGGGGTCGAGGCGGCCCTCTTCGATCGCCAACCGCACCGCACATCCCGGCTCCTGGTCGTGCTTGCAGTCGCGGAAGCGGCAGTGCTCCATCAGCTCGAAGACGTCCGCGAACGCCCTCTCGATGCCGCTGCCGGAGAGCCACAGGCTGAGCGCCCGCACGCCCGGCGTGTCGATCAGCCAGCCCTCCCCCGGGAGCGCGAGCAGCTCGGCGGCTACGGTGGTGTGGCGGCCCCGCTGGTCGCCGGAGCGCACCTCCGTCGTCGCCTGGACCCGCGAGCCGAGCAGCGCGTTGACCAGCGTCGACTTGCCGGTGCCGCTGGCGCCGAGGAACGCCAACGTGCGTCCGCCCGCGGCGAACGACCGAATCGCGTTGAGACCGACGCCGCGGCGCCCGCTCGTGACCACGACCGGCGCGCCGAGGGCGACGCGCTGCAGCTCGCGGCGGGCCGGCTCCGGGTCGGCGACGAGATCGGACTTCGTCAGCAGGACCACCGGGTCGGCGCCGCTGTCGTAGGCGAGCACCAGCTCCCGCTCGAGCCGGCGCTGGTTCGGCGGGGCACCCATCGAGTGGGTCAGGAAGACGACGTCGATGTTGGCGGCGAGCGTGTCGGCCTCGGCGCGGGCGCCCTCGAACGACCGCCGTCGCACGAACGCCGAGCGCCGGTCGAGGACGTGGTCGACTCGTTCGGCGTCGTCGGACGGAACCACCCAATCGCCGACGGCGACGTCGGCGCCGATGTTGCGCACTCGCCGCAGGTTCGACGGGACCGTCACGTCGCGCCCCGACAGCACGGTGCTCCATCCGCGGTCGAGGCGCGACACCCGCCCGGGCTGTCCCGGTGAGCCGAGCGCCTGCCACGCCGCCTCGAACCACGCCGACCACCCGAGGGCGCGGAGGGCGTCGAGGCCGGTGGCACCCATCGGGTCAGGCGACCTCGTCGACCAGCCCCCACGACAGCGCCGTGGCGGCGTCGATCGGCACGCCGCTCAGCGCCAGCGCCGCGGTGCGCTGGCGGCCGATACGACGGGGAATGCTCGCCGTGCCGCCGGCGCCGGGCACCAGGCCGAGCCCCAGTTCGGGCAGCGAGATCACCGTTCCAGGCGCGGCGACGACGTGGTGGGCGAGCGCCGGCACCTCCATCCCCGCCCCCATGCACGCCCCGTGCAAGTGCACGTGCAACCGATCGGCGATGGCGTGGGCGAGCCGGGCGGGGCTGCGGGTGAGCCGTGTGACGTGTGCCGTCGCCGGGTCGGGGAGCAGCCCGAACTCGCCGAGGTCGCCGCCGCTGCAGAACGACGGGCCGCTGCCCGACAGGTGGACGGCGCGGATCGAGTCGTCGGCCGCGGCCAGCGTCAGCGCCTCGGCGAGACCGTCGCGCAGCCCCATCGTGACGGCGTTGTGGCGGTGCGGTCGGTTGAGCACGACGTGCAGTTCGTCACCGTGCCTGGAGATCAGCACCGGCGGCTCGGGGTCGGGCGGCAGGGCGGTCGGACCACGCTCGGCGCGCCAGGCGGCGAACTCGGCACCGGCCTGCAGGGTCGAGTACACCGCCGACTCTGCGGCGAGACCCTCCTCCAGCGAGCGCCGATCGCCGCCGCGCAGCAGCACTGCCAATGACACCGCCGCCACCGGGTGACGGGCGACCTGCTCGACGATCGCCGGCAGCACCGGATCGTCCTCGGTGAGCAGCACGTCGTAGGGCGACGGATCGACGAGCGCGGCGTCGACCGGCGTCCCGCTGACCACGCCCACGACGACGACCGGGATCGAGCCCGGCGTCCAACCGGGCGGCGGGACGCCGATCGTGGCGTCGACCATCAGCAGTGGCCGCCCGCCGAGCACGGTGGCCGTGTCGCCGCTGATCGCGCCGAAGAGATCCCCGAGGTCGCCGGGCCGGATCGGGGCCGCGCTGGCCGCGCTGGAGCCGCTCACCCAGGGCCTGACGACGCCGCCTCGGCCTTGAGCACCCGGCGCAGCAGCTTGCCGGTCTCGTTGTAGGGCAGTTCGGTGCGCACGTCGATCAGCGTCGGGACCCGCGTCGACCGCAATCGCGCCCGCACCCACTCCCGGAGCTCGGCGGCGTCGACAGCGTCGAGCAGCACGACCGAGGCGCCGATGTCCTCGCCCCATTCCTGTGACGGGATCGCGTACACCGCGACGTCGTCAACGGCCGGATGCGCGCGCAGCACCTCTTCGATCTCGCCTGGCGAGATGTTCTCGCCACCGCGCACGATGACATCGTCCAGGCGCCCCTCGATGTAGAGGAACCCGTCGGCGTCGACGAGGCCGCCGTCACGGGTGGCGAACCAGTCGCCGCCGCCCTCGCGCCCGACGTACTCCCCCGACACCTGCTCGCCGCGCACCCAGATCTCCCCTTGCTGGCCATCGGGGACGGGCTCGCCGAACGGGTCGCGGATCGAGATCTCGACCGACGGGGACGGGCGCCCGACCGAGCCGAGGCGGCGGCGCACGGCGGGGTCGTCGCTGGCCAGCGCCTCGCGGTGGTCGTCGGGCGTGAGCACGGCGATCGTCGAGCTGGTCTCGGTGAGGCCATAGGCGTTCACGAAGTCGACGTGCGGCATCAGCGCGAGCGCCCGTTCGATCACCGGCACCGGCATCTTGCCGCCGCCGTAGGACAGATGGCGCAGCGCCGGCAGCGACACGTGCTCGGCGTCCATCACGTCGAGGATCCGTCCGAGCATCGTCGGCACGACCATCGCGTGGGTGATCGCCTCCGACGCCGCGGTCGACACCCACGTCGCCGGGTCGAACGCGGCGAGGTACACGATGCGCCGCCCGACGTAGGTCGACGACACGATCGAGGAGATCCCGGCGATGTGGTACGGCGGCACCGTCACGAGCGTCGCCTCGTCCTCGTCGGCGGAGGCGAACTCGAGCGTGCCCATGACGTACGACGTCAGGTGGCGGTGGCGCAGCACGGCCGCCTTCGGCTCGCCGGTGGTGCCGGACGTGAAGAGCATGATGGCGACGTTGTCGGTGTCGAAGTCGGGGACGAAGTCCTTCGCCTCGACGTCGGCGAGGTGCTCGGTCTCGAGGATCGATAGCCCCTCGACCGAGGCCACGCGCTTGACCATCTCGTGGTCGACCACCGCCGGGGCCGGGGCAGCACGGGTGGCGATCCGCACGAGGTCGGGATCGGCGAGTCGATAGTTGAGCGGGGTGAAGGCGGAGCCGGCGCGGGCGGCGGCGTAGAGCGTCACCGGCACAGCCAGCGAGTTCAGCCCGAGCTGCACCGCCCGCTCGCCGGCCAACGATCCGGCGAGGGTGTCGGCCCGCTCGCGCAGCTCGGCGTAGGTGATGGTGCCGTCGGGGGCGGTGACGGCGCGCCGGTCGCCCAGCGCGTCGGCCGCCATGTCGAGGATGAGTGACAGGTGCATGGCGCGTGCGATCGTAGGCCGATGGCGCTGTGACCCATGTCGCCCCGGTTTGGGGGGCTTACCCCCGTGACAGTCATCGCAACGCCCACGTAGCGTTACCCCTCATGTTGGCCCCCCTCGCCCGCGCTTGCGTCCGCCACAAGAAGCTCGTGATCGGGGTCTGGCTGGCCCTGCTCGTCGTGATCTCCGGCATCGGCAACGGCGTCGGCCCCGATTACAAGACCGACTTCAAGCTGCCCGACAGCGAGACCAAGCAGGTCTTCGACCTGTTGCAGCAGAACAGCCCGAACCAGGCCGGCTCCAACGGCCAGATCGTGGTCAAGGACGACAAGGGGTTCGCCAACGATCCCGCGGCCCGGGCCTACCTCCAACGGATCGTCGACTTCGCGGCGAAGCAACCCGGGGTGACGGTCACGACCCCTGAGCAGAACAAGCAGCAGATCAGCCAGAACGGCCAGGTCGCGTTCGCCCAGCTCGACTTCACCGACCGCAGCTACACCGACCTCCAGAACCTCGGCACCAAGATCATGGACGTCGGCAAGCAACAGCCGTTGCCGCCGGGTGTGCAGGTCGAGTACGGCGGTGACCCCTTCGCCAAGTTCGCGCTGCCGGAGAGCGAGATCCTCGGCGTCATCGCCGCGGTCATCATCCTGATCGTCGCCTTCGGCTCGGTGCTGGCGATGGGCTTGCCCATCGGCATCGCCCTCTTCGGCCTCGGCATCGCCACCGCCCTGGTCGGGTTGTTCAGCCACATCCTGTCGATGCCCGACTTCACCATCCCGATGGTCGCCATGATCGGCCTCGGCGTCGGCATCGACTACGCCCTGTTCATCGTCACCCGCTATCGCGACGGGCTCAAACGCGGGCTCGACGTGGAGGAGTCGGTGGTCGAGGCCATCGACACCAGCGGCCGGGCGGTGCTGTTCGCCGGCACGACGGTGATCATCGCGATGATGGGCCTGTCCCTGATGGGCCTGGCCTTCGTCCAGGGCATCGCCGTCGCCGCATCGATCGGTGTGCTGCTGATGGTCGCCGGCTCGCTGACGCTGCTGCCGGCACTGCTCGGCTGGATCGGGACGCGCATCGACAACACCTCCCGGGCGTCGCTCATCGCCGTGGGGATCGCCGTCGTCGGTGCCATCGTCGGCGTGATCGCCGGCGCCGGCGCCGTGTTCTTCGCCGGTTTCGGCTTGGCGATCCTCTTCTTCGCCCTCAGCTTCCTCCCGCCGTTCAAGAAGTCGCTGCACCAGCTGATCCCGCACCGTCACGAGCCGCCCAAGGAGGCCCGCTTCTGGTACCGCTGGAGCCGGGCGATCCAGCACCGCCCGTGGCCGTTCGCCCTCGGCACCGTCGCCGTCCTGCTGGCGCTGGCGGTCCCGCTGCTGTCGATCCGGTTGGGCTTCGGCGACAACGGCAACTACCCCGAGAGCACCACCACCCGACGGGCCTACGACCTCCTCGCCGAAGGCTTCGGGCCCGGGTACAACGGCCCATTGCTGATCGTCGTGCAGGGTGACACAGCGACCGACCAGACCGCGCTCGGCGCGTTCGTCGACACCGTCCGCAACACCGACGACGTCGCCGCGGCGTTCCCCGCCGGCGAGCCGAAGCCCGACTTCGCCCTCGTCACCGTGTTCCCGAAGAGCGCTCCCCAGGCCGCCGCCACCACCCACCTCGTTCACGAGCTGCGCGACAACGTGATCCCGGCATCCGGCGCCGACGCCAAGGTCGGCGGAATCACCGCCGGCTCGGTCGACTTCGCCGGCTACCTCGGCCAACGGATGCCGATCCTGATCGGCGTCGTCCTGCTCCTCAGCTTCCTGCTGCTGATGGCCGTGTTCCGCAGCGTGCTCGTGCCGCTGAAGGCCGTGGTGATGAACCTGCTGTCGGTGGGCGCCGCCTACGGCATCCTCGTCGCAATCTTCCAGTGGGGTTGGGGGATGCGCCTGATCGGCGTCGACAAGGCCGGGCCGATCGAGGCCTGGGTGCCGATGTTCCTGTTCGCCATCGTGTTCGGCCTGTCGATGGACTACGAGGTCTTCCTCCTCTCCCGCATCAAGGAGGAGTACGACCGCACCCGGAACAACGCCACGGCGGTCGCCGACGGTCTCGCCGCAACGGCGCGGGTGATCACGGCGGCGGCGATCATCATGTTCTGCGTCTTTGCCGCCTTCGGCCTCGGCGACAACCGCCAGCTGAAGCTGTTCGGCCTCGGCCTGGCGATCGCCGTGCTGGTCGACGCCACGCTGGTCCGCATGGTCCTCGTGCCCTCGACGATGGAGCTGCTGGGCGACAAGAACTGGTGGATCCCGAGGTGGCTGGGCAAGGTGCTGCCGAGGATCCACGTCGAGCCCACCCACCACACCGCGCCGGTGCCGGAGTCCGAGCCGGAGAAGGAACCGGAACTGGTGTGACCGCCGGCAGCGGCCGGGACCCACTGGGGTCCCGGCCGTTTCCGGCCGTATGGTGGCGCGCTATGGCCAGACCGTTGGTCGTCGTCGAGTCGCCGGCGAAGGCCAAGACGATCTCCAAGTTCCTCGGCAACGCCTTTGACGTGCGCGCCTCGGTGGGCCACGTCGCCGACCTCCCGTCGAAGGGCCTGGCCGTCGACGTCGAGCACGACTTCAAGCCGACCTACGAGCTCACCGACCGCGGCAAGCAGGTCATTAAGGACCTCAAGTCGGCGTTGAAGGAGGCCAGCGAGCTGTACCTGGCGACGGACGAGGACCGCGAGGGCGAGGCGATCAGCTGGCACCTCGTGGAGTACCTGAAGCCGAAGGTCCCGGTGAAGCGGATGGTGTTCCACGAGATCACCGCGTCGGCCATCGACCACGCGGTGAACAACCCGCGAGGCATCGACCACGGCCTCGTCGACGCCGCCGAGACCCGCCGCATCCTCGATCGCCTGTATGGCTACGAGGTCTCGCCGGTGCTCTGGCGGCGGGTCAACCGGGGCCTGTCGGCGGGCCGGGTGCAGAGCCCGCTGATCCGCCTCGTGGTCGAGCGCGAGCGCGAGCGCATCGCCTTCGTCGTCGCCGGCTACTGGGACATCGAGCTGACGACGTCGACCGAGCCGTCGTTCACCGCTGACCTCGTCGCGGTCGACGGCACCCGTGTGGCCACCGGCAGGGACTTCGATTCGGCCGGGCGGCCAGGCGCCCACGTCGTGGTGCTCGACGCGACGCGGGCGGAGGTACTGGCCGATGCCCTCGACGGTGCCGAGTTTCGAGTGCGGTCGGTCGAGGAGAAGCCGTACCGCTCACGACCGCAGGCGCCGTTCATGACGAGCACCTTGCAGCAGGAGGGCGGGCGCAAGCTGCGCCTCTCCTCGTCGCAGGTGATGCGCGTCGCCCAGGGTCTCTACGAGCGGGGCTACATCACCTACATGCGCACCGACGCCGTCGTGCTCGCCGACGACGCGATGCAGGCGGTGCGCGCCGCGGTCGCCGCCGAGTACGGCCCGCAATACCTCTCGCCCCAGCCCAAGCAGTACACATCGAAGGTCAAGAACGCCCAAGAGGCGCACGAGGCGATCCGCCCGACCACACCGCTGCGTTCGCCGCAGCAACTCCGCGGCGAGCTGAACGCCCAGGAGATGGCGCTGTACCGGCTGATCTGGCAGCGGACGCTGGCTTCGCAAATGGCCGATGCCGTCGGTACGACGGTCACCGTGCGACTCGGTGCAGTTGCAGCGGACGGCACCGACGCCGAGTTCTCGGCCTCCGGCACGACGATCACGTTCCCCGGCTACCGCCAGGTGTACGTCGAGTCGCGAGACGACGACAGCGCCGACGGCGACGAGCGGGAGGCGCTGCTGCCGCCGCTGACCGTCGGCGAGGAGGTCCCGGTCGCCTCGCTCGTGCCCCAGGGCCACTCGACCTCCCCGCCGGCCCGGTTCACCGAGGCCTCGCTCGTGAAGCGATTGGAGGAGCTCGGCATCGGCCGACCGTCGACGTGGTCGAACATCATCCAGACCGTCCAGGACCGTGGCTACGTGTGGAAGAAGGGCCAGGCGCTGGTGCCGACGTGGACCGCATTCGCCGTCGTCAACCTGATGGAGCAGCACTTCGACGAGCTCGTCGACTATGCCTTCACCGCCCACGTGGAGACCGACCTCGATGCGATCGCCGCGGGTGACACACAGAAGGACGAGTGGCTGCGGTCGTTCTACTTCGGCGACAACACGCTGCCGGGGCTCAAGCGACTGGTCGAGGAGAACCTCGACGAGATCGACGCGGCGGCGATCAACACATTCCCGATCGGCGTCGACGCCAACGGCACGGAGGTCGTCGTCAAGCCCGGCAAGTACGGGCCTTACGTCAAGCGCGGCGACGACACGGCGAGCGTGCCCGAGGATCTCCCCCCCGACGAGCTGACCCTGGACAAGGCGTTGGCGCTGCTCGCCGCGCCGAAGTCGGACCAACCGATCGGTGAGCTCGACGGGCTGCCGGTGTTCGCCAGGAGCGGGCGCTACGGGCCCTACGTCCAATGGGGGACCCCGGACGAGCCGCCGCCGGGGATGGACAAGCCGAAGATGGCGAGCCTGTTCAAGACGATGGTGCTGGAGCGGGTCACGCTCGAAGAGGCCAAGGAGCTGCTGCAGCTGCCGCGGACCCTGGGCGTCGATCCGGCCGACAGCCAGGAGATCGTCGCCAACAACGGGCGCTACGGACCGTACGTGCAGAAGGGCCGCGACTTCCGCAACCTCGATGACGAGGAGCGGCTGTTCACCGTCACGCTCGATGAGGCGCGGGCGATCTTCGCCCAGCCCAAGGTGTATCGCCGCGGGCAGAACATGGCCGCCAAGGGCCCGCTGCGGGAGTTCGGCACCGACCCGGTATCGGGGCGCCCGGTCGTCGCCCGCGAGGGCAGGTTCGGGATCTATGTCACCGACGGCGAGACCAACGCGTCGATCGGCAAGGGCGACCGGATCGAGGAGATGCTCCCGGAGCGGGCCTTCGAGCTGCTGGCGATCCGCCGCGAGGCGACCACCGCCAAGGGTCCGGCGCCGCGCAAGAAGGCGGCAAAGAAGCGAGCGGCGCGCCCCAAGTCCTGAGCATCCGAGTGTTGGAGGGCCGGTTTCGCGCCCTTCGACACTCGGATGACCTTCAACACTCGGATGGGAGGGGCATAGCGTGACCGGCGTGAGCGGTCCGCTGTACATCGCGCTGGAGGGGGCCGAAGGCAGCGGCAAGAGCACCCAAGCGGCGCTGCTCGCCGAGGCCATCGGGGCCGTGCTGACGCGGGAGACCGGCGGCACCGCGGTCGGCGCCCGGCTGCGCGAGATCCTCCACGACACCAACGTGACCGACCTCGCCGACCGTGCCGAGGCGCTGATCACGGCGGCCGACCGGGCTCAGCACGTCGTCCAGGTCGTGCGCCCGGCGCTCGCCGCCGGCCGCCACGTCATCAGCGACCGTAGCGTCCACTCCACTCTCGCCTACCAGGGCTACGGCCGTGGGCTCGACGTCGCCGACCTGCGGCGGATCAACGACTGGGCGATCGACGGGCTGTGGCCGGCGCGGGTGATCCTGCTCGACGCCCCCGGCCCGGTGCTCGCCGCCCGCATCAGCGGGCGCGACCTCGACCGCTTCGAGCGGGCCGGCGCCGACTTCCACGAGCGCGTCGCGGCTGGATTCCGTGCAATGGCCGCCACGGACCCCGCGCGCTGGACCATCGTCGACGCCGACGGCGACCCGGCGACGGTGGCCAAGCGAGTCCGCGCCGCCGTGGACGAGTGGCTGTGACGGCGGCGACGGCGACCCGGCGCCGACCCAACATCTGGGCGGGATTCGTCCCAAACCCAGTTCCGGGCGGGGATCGTCCCGGATTCCGGGACAGTTCCCGCCCAGATCGCGGTCACGGCAGCGGCAACGGCAACGGCAACGGCCGCAGGACACCATGAGCAGCGTGTGGGACAACGTCGTCGGACAACCGGCCGCCGTCGCCCAGCTCACCGCCGCCGCCGCCGCGCCGGTGCACGCGTACCTGTTGGTGGGCCCGCCGGGTTCGACCAAGCATGACGCGGGGCGGGCGTTCGCCGCCCTGCTGCTGACGGGCGTCGACGATCCGACCCTGCGTGCGGCTCGACTGGCGTTGGCCGCCGCCCACCCCGACGTCCATGAGGTCGAGCGCACCGGACCCGCGATCTCGGCCGACCAGGCCCGAGAGATCGTCCAGCTCACCAGCCGGGCGCCCGTCGAGGGCGAGCGCAAGGTCATCGTGCTCCACGACTTCCACCTGCTGACCGCCGAGGCCGCGGCTCGCCTGCTCAAGTCGATCGAGGAGCCGCCGGCGTCGACGACGTTCCTCGTGCTCGCCGACTTCGTGCCGCCGGAGCTGGTGACGATCGCATCGCGCTGCGTACGGATCGACTTCCACTCGATCGCCGACGACGTGCTCGGCGCTCGCCTGGCGGCCGAAGGCGTGGGCGCCGACGTGATCTTCGAGGCCGTCGCAGCCGCCGGCGGTGACCTCTCCCGCGCCCGGATCCTCGCCCGCGATCCAGCGCTGGTCGAGCGCCGCCGGGCGTTCGCCGAGCTCCCCCGCCGTCTCGACGGCACCGGGACCGCCGTCGTCGCCGCCGTCGACGACCTGCTGGCGCGGATCGAGGAGGCCGCGGCGCCGCTCGTCGAGCGCCAGGCCGCCGAGGTCGCCGACCTCGACGCCCGCGCCGAGCAGTTCGGCGAGCGAGGCAGCGGGCGGCGCACGCTCGAGGAGCGCCACCGTCGCGAGCTGCGCCGGCATCGCACCGACGAGCTGCGCAGCGGGCTCGGCGTCCTGGCCGGCGCCTACCGCGACCGACTCGTGGCCGGGGGCGGGCACCGGCCCGACGCCCTCGTCGCCGCCGTCGATCGCATCCACGCCGCGATCGACGCCATGGAGCACAACCCGAACGAGCCGTTGCTCCTGCAATCACTCCTGTGGAGCCTCCCGGTGGACGGGAGCTGACGGCACGTCGCCCCGCTCCCGGCCGACCGCATCGAGCGCGGCCATGCCGATCACGGCGAGGGCGATGCCGTACGCGGCGCCGCCGACGCCATAGAGATCGAATCCGAGCAGCCCGACGACGATCGGGATCGTCGGCCCGACGCGCACCGTGCGGGCGTCGACGACGGGCCGCACGACGGCGACCTCCACCACTTGCAGCGGCAGCAGGACCACCAGCATCCACACCGCGGCGCCCCACCCGGGCAGGCCGAACGCGAGCAGCAACGCCGGGATCCCACCCACGAGCACCCCGATCAGCGGCAGCACGGTCATCACGCCGACGGCGAAGCCGAGGCTCACCGCCGCCGGCAGGTCGAGCAGCCAGCACACGACACCGACGACGAGTCCGTTGACGATCGACTCCGCCAGCACGACGAGCATGTAGCGCCGTCCCCGCGAGGCCGCCTCGCTGCCGACGGTACGGAGCCGATCGCGGCGCTCGGGGTCGAACTGGTCGGCGAAGCCGTCGAAGTAGCTGCGCCCGTACGCCAGCAGGAACAGCATCAGGATGCCGGTGACCAGGTACGACGGCACGGTCCCGAGCGCCTTGGAGACCGTGGTGCGGCGGACCTGGCGGTCGAGATCGACGACGAAGTCGGTGACCCGCTGGCCGAGGCTGAGGTCCTTGGCCCAGGAGTACCGCTGCTCGAGCGACCGAGCGGCTACGGGCGCGTTCTTCTTGAGCTCGTCGAGCGAGTTGATGACGTCGTTGACGAGGCCGACGACGAGCGTCGCAACCACGGCGACGGTCACCAGCACCACCGCGATGACGGCGATCCAGCGCGGGACGACGCGCGCGACTGCGTCCACCACCGGGTCGATGAGCAACGCCACGACGGCGCAGGCGACAACCCACCCGATGGTGCGGTGGGCCAGGACGAACGCGTCGGCCACCACGAACGCGGTCACGACGGCGCCGACGAGCACGGCCGCCGACGCCGGGGTCAGCCCGGCCCGCAGCACGGTGGCTCGCGGCCGCCCTGCGCCGGCCTGGTTCGCCACGCCCGACGACCGTACTCGCCGAGGGTCGACCTCAGTAGCCTCTGCAGCGGTGGAAGGTCGACGCCTGCAGCGGTCCGACGAGGTCGTCTACGACATGGCCGGCGAGCGCGCCGTGCTGCTCGACGCCGCAGGGCGCGAGCTGATCACGCTCAACCCGGTCGGCACGATGGTGTGGAACGAGCTCGACGGGCGTCGCGACGTGGACACGATCGCCGCCGACCTGCTCCCCCACTTCACCGGCGTCGACCTCGACGTGCTGCGGGCCGACATCGCCGCCTTCACCGACGAGCTGGTGACGCTCGGCCTGGCGGTCGATGCTTCGGGTTGAGTCGGTCGGCAAGGTCTTCCCGCGACCGACCGGGCTGCAGCGGCTGCTGATCAGGACGGCGTCGCCCGAGGCGGTGGAGGCGTTGCGTGGCGTCGACCTCGTGGTCGACCCCGGTGAGGTGGTCGGGCTGGTCGGCCCGAACGGGGCCGGGAAGACGACGCTGTTGCGGATCATCTCCACCCTCCTCGACGCGACGGCCGGACGGGTGACGGTCGACGGCTACGACACCGCGACGCACGCGGCCGAGGTGCGGTCGCGCATCGGGCTCGTGCTCGCCGACGACCGCTCGCTGTACTGGCGGCTCACCGGGCGTCAGAACCTCGAGTTCTTCGCCCGGATGGTCGGGCTCGGCCGCGCCGATGCTCGGCGCCGCGCCGGCGAGCTGCTCGAGCGGGTCGGGCTGGCCCATCGCGACAAGCTCGTGTTCGGCTACTCCTCGGGCATGCGGTCGCGCCTGTCGATCGCCCGGGCGTTGCTCGCGTCCCCACCGCTGCTCGTCTTCGACGAGGCGACTCGCGCCCTCGACCCGATCGCCCAGTCCGAGATCGCCGAGCTGATCGCCGAGCTGCGCGCCGCCGGAGCGGCGATCCTGATGTCGAGCCATCGCATGGACGAGATCGAGACGGCGTGCGACCGGCTGACGGTCATCGTCCACGGGCAGGTCCGCTACGCCGGTACCGTCGAGGCGTTGGCCGGCACCGCCCGGTTCTCCGACGCCCTGCGGGCGATCCTCACCGGCGCCGCCGACGACCATGCCCCAGCGGAGGAGTCGTGAGGGTCAGGATCCGGCCGCACCTCGGTCGGATCGCCGCAATCACCAAACGCGACCTGCTCAACGAGCGGACCTACCAGTTCCGTCAGGGGATCCGCCTGTTCCAAGTCGTGATCACCGCTGGCATCGTCTACTACCTCGCCCGCATCGTCGCCGACCCGCCCGAGCTGGCGAAGTACCGCGGCACCTATTTCGACTTCGCCATGATCGGCCTGATGGTCATGTCGATCGCCAACCTCGGCATTGGCACGTTCAACAACAACATCTCGACCGAGCAGTCGCTCGGCACCATGGAGGTTCTGCTGGCCACGCCGACACCGCTGCCGGTGCTGCTCGCCGGGTCCTTCGTCTTCCCGCTGATGCTCACCCTCCTCGACATCGTGCTGTACTTCACGGTCGGCTTGTGGTGGCTGGGGTCGGGGCTGTCGCTGTTCGGCGTGCTCTGGTCGGTGCCACTGCTGGCGCTCACCCTCCTCACGTTCTGCGCATTCGGTGTGCTCGGGGCGTCCGTGGTCGTGCTGGCCAAGCGCGGCGACCCGTTGACCGGACCGCTGACCCAGTTGACGGCCGTGCTCAGCGGGGCGCTGTTCCCAGTGTCGGTGTTCCCGGCGCCGATCGAGCTGTTGGCCCGCGCCTTTCCCGCCTTCTACGGCATCAACGGCCTGCGCGACGCGATCCTCGGCAGCGGCGGCTGGCGCGACGTCGTCCCCGACCTGCTCGTGCTCGTCGGGTTCGCCGTCGTCCTCGTTCCAGTGTCGCTGTGGTGCTTCGGCCGGGCAGTCGCCGCAGCCCGCCATGCCGGCACGCTGGGGAATTACTGAAGCTCGGGCTTGGGTCGCAGCAAGCTGCTCGCCTCGCCTACCGAGCTCGCTGCCGCCGCTGCCGCAGCGGCCCTCGCCCACCTCTCGTCAGATCGCGAACCGGGCCCACGCCGCATCGAGCAGCGTCGAGGCCTCGGCGGCGCGAAGGGCGGGGTCAGCGGCGTGCTCCAGCCTGACCGCCGGCAGGTGCGACAGCCGCGCCGCGTACGGGAAGAACTGGCGCACGCGAGGCGGCCATTGTTGCAAGGGGAACGACCTCATCATCGCCGTCAACAGGCCCGGTCCCGACGGCAGCGGGGTGAGGGTGCCGTCACCTGTGCCATGACGGACCTCGACGACGCCACGCAGCGGCCACGGCGCGTCGTCGGTCGCCAAGCCGGCGCGCGAGACGAAACGACGGCGTTCGTCGCCGACGATCCGATCGGTGGCGTCGGCAACGGCGTGGCGCAGATCGGGTGGCACGTGCAACGGCTTCGGGAATCCCGTGGCCGTGATCGCATCGCCGTCGAGCCGGAGCCAGCTGATGTCGTCGCTGAGGACGGCCCACCCGGCGGCCTGGGCACTGATCGCCAGCGTCGACTTGCCGGCCCCGGTGTCGCCGAGCACGACGACGGCCCCCTGGCCGTCTGGTGATCCGAGCGCGGCGGCGTGGAGGGCGAGCCGGTCGAGCTCGGCCATCGCGTCGACGAGCACGTGTTGCACCGAGCGGCGCAACGCCCGTGCCAGGTCGGCCCCGATGTCGGGCCCGCCCGCCTCGATCGCCGGACCGTCGCGGACGACCGTCAGTCCGGACGCGTGCCGGGTCACGACACCCCGGTCGGTGAACCACATCTCGACGTCTGAGAAGCGCACGTCGGGCGCGGCCACCGGCGCCGGCGGGGCGAGCGGTCCGAGCTCGATCGACGCCACCGGTTCGGCGGCGACGTCGCGGCACAGGCCAAAGAGGGCGTCGACGGCCCGCCACCGCGCGTCGTCAGACGCGGCGAGGGCGATCGGCACGCCGGCCATCGGGATGACGCGCCGGGGGGCAGGCATGGTCGCCGCACCATACTCGTCGTCACGAGCGAGCAACCGGAGCGGGACCGATCGTCGGGGCGGGCGGTGGCGGTGGCGGGCGTGCTGCGCCGCCGCCTCGAGGGAGGGGCGCGGTGGATGGGCGTCGACGGACGCTCGATGGGTGCGTCGATCCCTGCCGGCGCGAAGGTCCTGGTCACCGCGGCGCCGAAGCCTCGGCGCGGCGAGATCTGGGCGTTCTGCCTGCCCGACGGCACTCTCGTCGTGCATCGCTACCGACGGATGATCGACGGTCGCCACTGCTTCCAGGGCGACGCCACGCGTTGGGCCGACGAGCCGGTCGACGCGGCGCTGCTGATCGGCCGCGTGACGGCGGTCGACGCCGGCGGGCGGGTGCGGCGGGTCGGTGCCCTCCAACGATTGCTGGCGCGGGTGCGCCTCGACGGGGGAGCGCTCCGGCGCCGGATCCGCCCACTCGACCCCCCGTTGCGAAATCGGTTGACAGATCCTAGAATCACGGTCCGATCGTTCGAACGGCGGACGACGGTGTTCAGGAGGCGGAACATGGAGTACACGAAGCCTGCGGTGGAGAGCCGCGAGCCGGTGCAGGGTGAGCTGTTCGACAAGGGCCATGGCGGCCACGGCAGCATGAGCTGAACCAGCTCGAGCTCGACGAGAAGGAGGGCTACCGCCCTCCTTCTTTCGTTTTCCGCCGCTCGTCGCGGCGGACGACGTCGGCGTCGTCGGTGCGGAGCACCACTGCCTCACGCACCGTCCGTCGCGGCCCGATCCGCGAGTAGAGGCGGCGCAGACGGGTCTCGCCCTTGAACCGGTGCGGCGCGCCGAGCGAGATCACCACCCACGACGCCGGGCCGAGGTTGACGGCGGTGAACGACATCGCGTTGGTCGCCGCGATCGCCGCCGTGATCCCGACACCGTGGAGCTTGGCGAGCCCCTGGGCGCGTGCCCCGAGCGTCCAGCCGAAGCCGCGACTGCGGTGCTCGGGCAGCACGGTGAGCCCATCGGCCACCATGTAGCGTGCGGTCGGGCCGCTCACCACGAGAGCCGCCACCGGTCGGCGATCCTGTTCGTAGACGAGGATCCGGCGCCGATCGAGGATCCGGCGCAAGGTGCCGCGCAGCTGCCACACGGTGGTCTCCGACGCCAGCTCGAAGTCCCGGTAGAGCTCGACCAGCGCGTCGAGGTCGGCGGGGACGGCGTACCTCACGTGTGGATCGGTCTCGGACCGGGCGGTGACGGACACAGGCGGCTCGGCCACCACCCATGGCATGCTCGACACCGCACGCTCGCGCCGCGTGAGATCGACGAGCGGGGCGAGGTCGGTGCCGGGACCGGTGACCGACCACGCCGGGCTGCGGTCGAGCAGGTCGGCGATCGGACGTGCCGCCGCAGGGTCGTCGACGAAGCACCGGGCGTGCCAGCGGTCGAAGCCGGAGCGATGGAGCACGACCGCTCCCGCCGGGCGGCCCTCGATGTCGATTGTCCAGGCTCGGCACCGATAGCGGCCGAGGCCGTCGGCGAGGAGGTCGGCGATCGCCGATGTCGTGCGCGGTTCGAACGGCTCGAGGAAGGCGAGCAGGGCGGGGAGGTCACGGGCCTGCCGAACCGTCGCCGCGGCGCTGTCCCCGTGGGCCACCGGGCGAGCATGCCATCATCGGCCCGTGCAGGACGACGCGTCGGCGCTGCGGGTGGATGCCGACGAGGCCGCCGGGGCCCGGCTCCGCATCCGTCTCGACTGGCGAACCTTCATCTGGGTTGCCATCGCCGTGCTCGTGGCGCTCGCCGCGATGGCGCTCGTCCGGAACACGACGACGATGCTCACGCGCATCGGGATCGGCGTGCTGATCGCGCTCGCTCTCGACCCGCTCGTGGACCGCCTGCAGTCACGTTGGCGGATGCGCCGCGGGTTCGCCGTCGCCATCGTCGCCGTCGCGGTGCTCACCCTCGCCGGCCTCCTGATCGGCGTGCTCGGCCCACGGGCCGTCGCCGAGGCGCGCAAGTTCTCCGACCAGCTTCCCCAGACGATCGACCAACTCGAACGGCTTCCCCTGATCGGGCGGTGGCTGCGGGACAACGACGTCGCTGCCCGCGTCCAGGAGTGGGTGCGCGACCTCCCCAACCAGTTCACCGACGAGCGGATCGGCGAGCTCGCCAGCACGCTTGTCAGCGGGATCGCCGCGACGTTGACGGTGACGGTGCTGGCGATCGCCGTCCTCGTCGACGGCCCGGACCTGCTGCGCCGCTTCCGGCGGCTCCTGTCGCCGTCCCGGCAGGCCCAGGCCGACGCCGTCGGCGGCGTCGTCTACCGCACCCTCGGGCGGTACTTCGGCGGATCGATCACCGTGGCGATCCTGATGGGGATCTGGGTGCTCACGCTGGGGCTGATCCTCGGCATCCCGCTCACGCCGCTGGCGGCGATCTGGGCCACGATCACCGATCTGATCCCGCAGGTCGGCGGGTTCCTGGGGGGCTCGTTCTTCGTGCTGCTCGCCGTCACCGAAGGCGTGCCGCAGGCGCTCGTGGCGGCGATCGGGTTCGTGCTGTACATGAACCTCGAGAACCACGTCGTCCAGCCGGCGATCGTCGGCCGGTCGGTCGACCTGCGGCCGCCGACGACGATGGTCGCCGTGTTCATCGGCGGCGCCATCGCCGGGGTTCCCGGCGCGCTCGTGGCGACCCCGCTGGTCGGCGCGGCCAAGGCGATCTACCTCGAAGCGCGAGGCCGGGCCAAGCCCGAGGACGAACGTGCCGGTGGGGCGTTCGCCCAGCTCAGGAGCCTAGTCCGGCGACGGCGCTGATCCAGTGGGTCGCCAGGAGCCCGCTCGCTACACTGCGACACCCGCCGCCCAGATAGCTCAGTCGGCAGAGCAACGCACTCGTAATGCGTAGGTCGTGGGTTCGATTCCCACTCTGGGCTCCGCAAAAGTCCTGGTAGACAGACTGCTGCTCGGTCGGGAGGCTCGTCGGACACCAGCTGTCCGCCACGGTGTCCGCCATTCGACCTGCCATGTCCGCCATGCGCGGCACGCTGCGGCCGGTGAAGGGGCGGGAGCAGTACTGGGAGATCGCCGTCGACGCCGGCCGCGACCCGATCATCGGCAAGCGGGTCCGCGTCGTGCGCGGCGTCCATGGCGGCAAGCGCGACGCCGAGAGGGCGTTGAACCAGCTGGTCACGGACGTCAGCAGCGGACGAGCGACGGCGTCGACGGCAACGGTCGCCGATTTGCTCGACCGCTGGCTCGACAACGTCGGCTCGACCCTGTCGCCACGAACGCTGCAGGGGTACCGCCGCGTCGCCGCCCAGCGGCTCGTGCCGGCGTTGGGTGCAACCAAGCTGAACAAGCTGAGCGCCGCCCACCTCGATCGGCTGTACCGGTCGTTGTCCGCCGAGGGGCTGGCTCCGGCCTCGGTACGAGCCGTCCACGCCGTGCTCAGCTCGGCCTTGAACCAGGCGGTGCGCTGGGGGTGGATCGGCGAGAACGTCGCCGACCGGGCAACGCCACCGCCGGCGAGGCGACCGCGCCTCGAGCCGCCCGACCCGGTGACGGTCATCAGGTTGATCGAGGTTGCCAAGCGGTCGCGCTCCCCCGAGCTCGGACTGTTCTTCCACGTCGCCGCGGTCACCGGCGCCCGTCGGGGCGAGCTCTCGCCCTGCGTTGGTCGTCGATCGACACCCACAACCTCCAGGTCCTGATCGATCGAGCCGTCGTCCAGGTCGGCCAGCAGGTGATCGAGAAGGACACCAAGACGCACCAGGCTCGCCGCCTGGCGATCGATACCGGAACGGCTGCGCTGCTGGAGGATCATCGCGTCGAGGTTGAGCGTCGCGCCCGGCTCGCTTGCGTCGCGCTCGACGACCGGTCGTTCGTGTTCTCCGACGACCCCGACGGCTCGCGACCCTGGAAGCCGGACCGCGTCACCACGGCGTTCGGTCGGTTCTGCCAGCGAGAGGGTGTGTCGGGCGTCCGGTTCCACGACCTCCGCCACTTCGCGGCGACACGAATGCTGTCATCCGGGGTCGACGTCCGCACCGTGTCCGGTCGACTCGGCCACGCCACGGCGTCGACCACGCTCGGCGTCTACGCCCACTTCCTGCAGTCAGCGGATCGGGCCGCAGCGGACGTCCTGGGCGACCTGCTCGTCCGACACGCGCAGAACGGCGTGGCCTGACTGCTCAGGCCGGGCGGCGACCGTCGCGCAGTGCCCGTAACTCCGGAAGTGCGTCACGATCCTTCGGCCGGTCCGCCCACTCCTTCGAGGCGATGATGTCGTCGAGCGACGCCGTGTGGAGCTC
Organism: uncultured Acidimicrobiia bacterium; assembly: GCA_963841465.1. Classification (GTDB taxonomy): domain Bacteria; phylum Actinomycetota; class Acidimicrobiia; order Acidimicrobiales; family Ilumatobacteraceae; genus JALZMG01. The sequence goes on from CAWJCQ010000006.1 coordinate 546,200, forward strand.
GACGCCGTGAAGACGTAACGCCTCAGCCCGGTCGAGAAGCTCCTCGTATGGCACGACTCGACCGTCCCGATCCGGGATGCCGACGAGCACGTCGAAGTCACCGGCGTCCGTGCGCCACGTCGACAGCTCCATCTGGGCGAGCGTCGCGCCGACGAGTCGGACGGGCAGCTGCTCCGCTTCGCTGTCGTCGAGACCGGCGACGCGCAGGCGAGCGCCGACCTCACGCATAGCGGCAGCGAGGCGATCGAGGTTGTCGCTCGTGCGTCGAGCGACGAGGTCGAGATCCTCGGTCGCACGTGTCGCCCCGTGCGCGCCCGCCGCAACACCGCCCACGACGACGAACTCGACACCGTGCGCATCGAGCGCCGTAGCAGCCGTCTGACGTCGAACCGGACGGGTTCAGCCAACGCCGGAGGCCGGCTCGGCATCGCGTTCGGCGTTCACCTCGGCGAGGAACGCCAGCACCCTCTCCTTAGTGTCGAGGCGTCGACCGTCGAGGGCGATCGGCACCTCGTCGTCAGTCGATGCCGACCATTTCACATGATCCAGCGACACCCTCTGCGACACGGCCTCCAGGATACCGCTGGTCGCCAGCGAGCCCGGATCTGATGTGAACCGCCGCACAATGTGACCCGATCCGTGCACTCGTGTGCTTTAGAGGGTGTGGCATCCGATCGAGCCGATGTCGGCTGTTCATCCGTGTTCAGCCGCAGAGCCTGCCTCGTGGCCGCCGTTAGTTGCAGGGCCTTGCGACTGGGGATCACGGACGAGGGACGGGCTCCATGAGCGTCGTCGAGGCCGCCATGCACTCGCTCGAGCAGCACCCGCTGCTGCTGACGATCGACGAGGCCGCCGGTGTACTTCGGATCGGACGCTCTCTCGCCTACGAGCTCGCCCGACGATACGAGGTGTCGGACGGATCTCTCGGGCTGCCCGTCATGCGAGTCGGTTCGTGCTTGCGCGTCCCGCGCTGGGCACTCGCGGAACTGGTGTCGACCGGACGCGTCGTCCGTCTCGCCGACGCGGTCGGGGGCTGACGGCATGACGTCCGCATCGATCCGGCGTCGCACCACGGTCCGTCACTTCGGAGCACGATCGAACTGCGGTCTCGCCGCTCGCGTCGCCTTCGCCGTCCGCGTCGCCCTCGCCCTCCTGGCCGCCGCCGGGTCCTGCCGTCGGCCCGGGCTCCTCCCCGTGGTCTGAGGCGTCGTCGTGTTGCCATCGCCGTGCCATTCGCTCGTCAGTCCCAGATTCGTCGGACAAGTGCCCACGGGTGGGCGGGACGTCGGGTGCCGATGCTTCGGGTGACGACTCTTCACGCGTCCTGTGCGGCGGCAACGGCGTCGTACTACGCGCAGTACCTCACGGCATCGCCGGGTGAGGTGCCGGGCGCGTGGTCGGGCCGCCAAGCGGCCGGGCTCGGCCTGTCCGGTCGGGTCGAGGTCGACGCGTTGGAGGCGTTGCTGTCGGGCCGTGACCCAGCAACGGGGACACCGCTGGGTCGCGAGCTGTTGGACCGGTACACGACCGACGGCCGCGTCGTGCGTGCGGTGTCCGGGTTCGACGCCACGTTCTCGGCACCGAAGTCGTTGTCGGTGTGGTGGGCGCTGACTGGCGACCACCGGCTGCTCGAGGCCCACGACGTAGCCGTCACCGCCGCCATGGCGCATCTCGAGCGGTTCGGGTCCACGACGCGCATCCGCGCCGACGGGGCCCGTCTGCACCCAGACACGAACGGCCTGGCGATCGCCACGTTCCGCCAGACGACCTCACGGGCCGACGATCCCCAGGTCCACACTCACGCCGTCATCTCCGCCAAGGTCCAGACGTCTGACGGCCGCTGGTTGGCGCTCGATGCCCGCTACCTCAAGCGGCACCAGCGGATGCTCGGCGGCCTGTACCAGTCAGTGCTGCGCAACGAGCTGAGCCATCGGCTCGGTGTCGACTGGCGTCCGATCGTCAACGGTCAGGCCGAGATCTCCGGCGTCCCCGACGAGGTGCTCGCCCTGTTCTCGAAGCGATCCGCAGACATCGACGTGGCGCTCGCCGACAAGGTCGACGACTTCCGCTCACGGGAAGGCCGTGACCCGTCCCGTTGGGAGCGCGCGGCGTTGACCCGTGAAGCATCGGCTGACACGCGGTCCCGCAAGTCCGGTCACGGTGCCGCCGATCTGATGACACGGTGGCAGAGCGAAGCCGCCGCCTCCGGCTGGACCACCGACGTGCTCGAGGCCAGCATCGACGACGCCGCCAGGCAGGCCCCAGCACCCGAGGTGATCGTCGTCTCGGACGTCATCGACGCTGTGTCCGAGCAGCGGTCGTCGTGGTCGCGCGCCGACGTGCTGCAGACGATCTGCGACCGGCAACGCCCCGTGTCGCGGATGTCAGGTCACATCTGGGCCGCCACGCTCGAGCGGGCCGCCGACCGGGTCGTCGACCAGCTCGTCGATCTCGACCCGTCCGGTGACAGCACCCGTCGGGCATCGGATGGACGCTCGGTGTGGATCGAACCGACCGCACCCCGGTTCACCTCCGAGGCGGTGCTCGCTCAGGAAGAAGCGATCGTGACGTGGGCGATGGCCGCCCAAACCGACCGGCCCGCACCCTCCACCACCATCAACCCGGCGGGTCTCGACCCGTTGCAGGCCGACGCCGCTGCTGCCGTCGCTGGAGCTGACCGCCTCGTCCTCGTCGTCGGCCCTGCCGGTGCCGCCAAGACCCGAATGCTCACCGCCGCCGGCAACGACCTCCACACGCAGGGCCGTGTCGTACTCGCCGTAGCGCCGACTGCCAAGGCGGCCCGGACGGTCGAGCGTGACACCGGAATCCCCGCCGACACCGTCGCCAAGCTCCTGCATGAGTGGAACTGCACCGACCGGCCGCCGCTCGCTGAGTTCCAGTTGCGAGCTGGGGCAACGCTCGTGGTGGACGAGGCTGGCATGCTCTCGACGCCGGCGCTCCATCAGGTCGTTGCCCTCGCCGACCGCAACGGGTGGCGGCTGATTCTCGTCGGTGACCCGAGACAGCTCCAGGGTGTCGGCCGCAGCGGCCTGCTCGCCGAACTGTGCATCAACGGCCGTGTCGAACTCCTCGAACACCTTCACCGGTTCATCCACGCATGGGAAGCGACCGCATCCCTGCAACTGCGCGACGGGGACCTTCGAGCCCTCGCGGCCTATCAGGCCACGGGCGGATTGTGGCCGGCACCCTCGATGACCACCTCGACCGGCTCGCGGCCGCCTGGAGCGAACACCACGACACTGGTCGCAGCATCGCCGTTGTCGCGTCCACGAACGACCACGTCGACACGATCAACTACGCCATCCAGACCGCCCGGCTCGCGGCCGGTCACCTCGAGCCCGCGCTTGCGGCGCGGGTCGCCGGCGGCGAGTCGGCCCACGTCGGCGACGTAGTCGCCACCCGCCGCAACGACCGCCGGCTCATCACCAGTCGCGGTGAACCAGTCCGCAACCGCGACACCTGGACCGTCACCGCCGTCGGTTGTGACGGGTCGATCGTCGCCGTGCATGGCGCCGGGCACGGCGACGTCACGCTGCCGGCCGACTACGTCCGTGAGCACGTCCGGCTGGGCTACGCGGCAACCGAGCACGGCTGGCAGTCCGCCACCGTCAACACCGCCATGGCCCTCGTCTCACCGGCCACCAGCCGACGCGGCTTGTACGTCGCTGCCACCCGCGGCTCCGAGCGGAACATCATGTGCGTCGTCACTGACAGCCACGACATCGCCGAGGCCAGCGACATCCTCGAAGCGATCCTCGCCACCGACCGCAGCGACATCCCCGGTACCACCCAACGACGCATCCTCGCCCAATCGACGCCCCACTACAACACCGCTGCAACGCCGACGGTGCCGCCGCGCTGCGACATCCCGGACTGGTTCGATCCCGTGCTGGCCCAAGCTCGACGGGCGCTGCTCGGCCGAGAGGCGAGGGAAGTCCAACGCTCGACGCGGCGAGCTCACGCCACCGTCGCCGCGACTGACGCAGACGCCGTCCTAACCGCAGCCGCAGCAGCGACGGCCGCCGATCGAGACGCACTGCGCTGCGCCGACGCGAGCGCCGCCCACGCACGATCACGTCACGCAGCCGCACACAATCGGCTGCTCACCGCCCCCCGCCGGCAACGCCGCCCGCTGCGCCGCGAGGTCGACGTCGCCCAGCAGCAACTCGATCGTGCCAACGCCTACCTCGAGCGCACCCGCGAGCGAACAACCCACGCTGTCGAGCGCCACGACCAAGCAGTTGAGAACTGGCGAGCCGCCCACCATGAGCTGCGCAACTGCGACACGATCGATCGGCTCGACGCAATGGTTCCCTCGGTCGGCGAACACCGTCGTCACGTCCAAGCACTCACCACGTGGGAACGCTGGGCACAAGGCCACGACGTCCCCATCGGCGCCCTGCGTACCGCCTTCATCGACCTCGCACATCGACCGGGAATCGAACGCCACCTCGCCACCACTCTCGCCGGCATCGTCGTTAGTCCTTCGACGGACCGCAATCCGCGCGTCGTTCGCCACGCCGACGCCGCACAAGTTCCGAACGCACGGCAAGCCATGGGAGTCGAGCGGTAGACCCTCGATCGTCCAGCCGCAGTCTCGGGGGCAGCTACTCGTGCGAGCGAGACGAACGTGGCCGACCGGCGCGGGGCGGAGGGCGCCGTTGGCATCGGACGCCGGGTTCCCGGATGCGCGTATCGAGTGGAGCGAAGGCCAATGCCGGGTCGCCGACCGGCGTTCGGAAGGCGCTCTCGGCACACCCGGTAGCGACGGATTATCGGCGACGATTACCGGCCATGTTGGCCCGACACTCCGCCGGAAGTGCTCGGGTTGGGATCGACCGGAAGGCCGCGATAATCGGCGGCTCCGCGAGCGCGGTCGTCACTGATGCGATAGCGGACACGCGCGCTTGGAGTTATCCCCGTCGTTTGCGGATACCCGCGACGCGTCTGGAAGCCGTCGCCGAGTCCCGACCGAACGCGCATATTTCGGCCCGGTCCCTCGGTATCGGGATTTGCCAGTGACGCGCCGGCGACGCGCACGCGACGGCGAACGGGGACGATCGGTGCAGGGCCCGCTGTCGGCGCTTGGCCCCGAGGAGGATCCCATGCCCGTGCAGACCTCGTACCCGGGCGTCTACATCGAAGAGCGTCCATCCGGAGTACGCACGATCACCGGGGTGTCGACGTCGGTGACGGCGCTTGTCGGCGCCTGCAGCTTCGGCGACGTCAACCGCCCTGTCCGCGTCACCAGCATCGCCGACTACCAGCGGCGCTTCGGCCCACCCGTCTCGGCGGCCGAGCCGATGGGCCACATGGTCCGCCACTACTTCACCAACGGCGGGTCGGAGGCAATCATTGTGCGCGTCACCGGCGCCGGCGCCGCGCCGGCGACGGCGACGCTGCAGGACGCAACTCCGACCGACACGCTGATCCTCGCCGCCGCCAGCCCGGGGACGTGGGCGAACCCGGTCGGCAGCAGCGGCCTGACCGCCGTCGTCGACCACGCCACCGCCAATCCCGACGACACGTTCAACCTCACGCTGCGCCTGCGCTCGGTGAACCCGGCCACCGGCAACGTCGAGTTGACGGCCGAGGAGCGCTTCGAGAACGTGTCGATGTCGCCGGCAAGCCAGCGCTTCGTCAACCTCGTGCTCGAGGGGTCCGACCTCGTCGACGTCGACGCGACCAGCCCCGCGCCCGGCGGCACGGCGCAGGGCACATCGACCGGTCTGGCGCTACCAGCGTCGAACCCCGTCGGTGCCGCCAACAGCGTGCTGCGCCTGGCGCTCGACTTCGGGCCACCGATCGACCTGACGATCCCCGCCGGCACCCACACGAGGGACCAGCTGCGCACCGAGGTCGAGAACGTCGTCAACGCAGCCGGGCTGGCCATCACCGTGACGCTCGCCTCCAACGCGCTCGTGCTGCAGTCCAACGCCACTGGACCGAGTTCGTCGGTCGTCGTGCTGCCGGCGCCACTGGACGCGTCGGCGACGCTGCGTCTCGGCAGGGCGCACGGGGGAGTGGAGGTCTCCGGCGCCGCGGCCCTGCGGCCCACGCCAGGCACGACGGCATTCGACGGCGGCGCTCCCGGCGCGGCCGTCGCCGCCACCGACGTCGTACCGGCGTCAGGCGCCGGCGGCATCTTCAGCCTCAACGTGCGCACGTTCCCGCGATTCAACCTGCTGGTGCTCCCCGGAGTGACGTCCAACGACCAGCAGGAGGTGGGCGCCGCCCTCGCCTACTGCCGGGCCCAGCGGGCGTTCCTCATCGTCGACACGCCGCCGGAGGCCGCGCCAGGCGACTGGATCACCGATCCGCCGGCCCTCGGCAGCCTCCCCGCCCAGGGCGAGCACGGGGCGCTGTACTACCCACGACTCACCGTCTTCGAGACCCGTCCCGGCGGGCGTCGCGAGGAGCTCGACCTGCCGCCCGCCGGGGCGATCGCCGGCGTGTTCGCCACGACCGACCGCAACCGCGGTGTGTGGAAGGCGCCGGCGGGCCGCGGAGCCGGGATCGTCGGCATCTCCGACCTGACCACGCCGACCGACGACGACCTGTCGGGTCAGCTCAACCCGCGTGGCGTGAACGTGCTGCGCAGCTTCCCCGGCGCCGGGACCGTGGTGTGGGGCGCTCGCACGCTGCGCGGCGACGACGTCACGGCGTCGGAGTTCAAGTACGTGCCGATCCGCAGGACGACCGACTTCATCGCCAGCTCGCTCTACCTCGGCACGGCATTCGCTGTCTTCGAACCGAACGATCCCACGCTATGGGCGCAGCTCCGGCTTGCCGTGGAGACCTTCATGCGCCGGCTGTTCCTGCAGGGGGCGTTCCAGCAGAGCGCCAAGCGCGCCGAGTCGGACAGCTTCTTCGTGATCTGCGACGAGACGGTGAACCCGCAGGCCGAGATCGACCTCGGGCGAGTGAACATCGTCGTCGGCTTCGCCCCGCTGAAGCCGGCCGAGTTCGTCATCGTGACCATCACCCAGATCTCGGCCCTGGAGGAATGACATGGCCCAGTTCGTCGTCAACAGCACCCGCTTCGACCCGTACAAATCGTACATGTTCCGGGTCAAGTGGGACGGCGAGTACGTCGCCGGGCTGTCCAAGATGAGCGCCCTGAAGCGCACGACGGAGCCGGTGGTCCATCGGGTTGGCGGCGATCCGTCACACGAGCGCAAGAGCCCGGGGACGTCGAAGTTCGAGGCCGTAACACTGGAGCGAGGCGTGACCCACGACCGTGCCTTCGAGGCGTGGGCCAACCTCGTCCACTCCCTCGACAGCCCGATCTCGCTGGCCAGCTTCCGCAAGGACGTGATCGTCGACGTGTTCAACGAGGCCAACCAGCTGGCCCTGTCGTACCAGCTGCTGCGCTGCTGGGTCAGCGAGTTCCAGGCGCTGCCTGAGCTGGACGCCAACTCCAATGCCATCGCCATCGAGATGATCAAGCTCGAGCTGGAGGGGTTCAAGCGCGACGTCAGCGTGACCGAGCCGACCGAGGTGTAGTCACGCCGTGGCCCAGCCGACCGGCATCCAACTGCTCGCTGCACTCGACAGCGCCGCGGACGAGCTCGGCCAGGCGATGGCCGTCCTCGCCGCGGCAGGACTCGGCCCGCCATTGACGACTGTCGGCGCCGGTGACCGGGAGCTGCTCGGTCTCGTCGCAACCCTGACCGGCAGGCCCCTCGAGGTGACCGCACGATGTCCGCGTTGTGGCACGGTCAACTCGATCGTGCTGACGGACGGTGCGGTGTCGCCGTACGAGCCGCGAACCCGCTGGTTCGCTCCCGGCTCCGGCGTGCGCGAGCCGACCTACGCCGATCTCGGTGGCCTTCCCGCCGACGAGCGCGAGGCCATCGCCGCGCTCGGCGACCGGTGCACCGTTGGGCACGTAGCGCTGGCGGACGCCATCGCTGCCCTTGACGACGTCGACGGCTCACTGGCCGGGCCGATCGGGTGCGCCTGCGTCGACTGCGGCGCGCCGATGTCCGTCGGGGCCGACGTGGAGCAGCTCGCCCTCGACCGGCTGCGGGCCGCGGCGGACGAGGTCGACCGTGAAATTGACATCCTGGCGTCGCGGTACCGGTGGGAGCTAGAGACCATCGAGGCGCTCCCCGACCGCCGCCGCCGGCGGCTGGCGCACCTGGCGGCGGCCCGATGACAACGCCGGGTGGTGTCACAGCCGCATCGCGCCTGGTCGCCCGCACCCGGCGCCCCGCCGCCGGTCTGCCCGAGGTGCCGATCGGATCGTCGCCAGCAGCCGAGCCACTCGCCGGCACCGACGGTCTCGGGGACACGGTCGTCGCCGACGCGGTTCCGCCACCCTGGGAGCGAGCGGCACGTTCGGCACCCGCAGTGCCGGTCTCCCGACCGGACCTGGTGCCGTCGCCGGGCGTCATGGCCGCGGCGCCGGAGGCGCCGCTCCCGGCCGACACGGCAGTCGCGTTCGTAGACGAGCGTGCGGACCGACCGCAGCGTGCCTCCGAACCAGTGCCCGAGCGCCGGCGGTCCCCCGAGGCGGAACCACCGCGCCGCGGCAACGTCAAGCTGGTCGACGCCGACCCGTTCGCAGGCGACCCGACACCCCCCGCGGCACCGGCTGCGCCATCGCAGAGCTCCGACGTCCCGCTGTCGTCCAGCGTCGTGCCGGAGAGCGCACCATCGTCGCCGATGGCGCGGCGGCTGAAAGCGGCGGCTGCGGCTCGCCACGTCACGTCGCCCCTGTCCCGCACTCCCGAGGCGCCGCCGGTTCCGACGACGCCCACCGTTCGGGTGACGGCGGCCGACCCCGGTCCTCGGTCCGCGGCCGGGCCGTCGCCGTCGACCGCCGGGCCGGCGCCCACCAGCCAGCGCCCACATCGGTCAGCACCGGATGTCACCCGATCCCCGGATGCAGACCCACGCGTCGTCATCGGCTCCATCGAAGTGGTGACCGCGCCACCGCGCCTGCCGCGTCCCGACCCGCTCGCCGTCCTCGCCGACCGCCGCCGCGGCGGGCGCAACCTGCGCAGCCTGCGGAGACGATGATGGCTGGCATCCGGGCGATCGAGGGGGTCGACAACACCCTAGTCAACGTCGCGACGACGGCCGTGGCCTCGCTGTCCCCCCGCCCGGCGATCACCGTCGGGCCGCTCGATCGCGACGACGACGAGCTGCGCATCAACTGGTTCCTCTACTCGGTGCGCCCCAACGGCGCGTTCCGGAACATGGAGCCTCCGCTGACCGGCACGCGGACGGCGCGCGGCCAGCCGCCGTTGATGCTGGAGCTCGGCTACGTCCTCACCGCGCACCCCGGGACGCTCACCGCTGCCGGCCAACAGGCCCAGTTCGCCAGCCGCGGCCTTGCTGCGGTGATGCAGGCGCTACACGATCGCCCGATCATCGCCGAGGGATCGCCGGAGCTCGCCGCCGAGGCGACTCCGCTCGTCGAACCGTTGCGCATCACGATGGACGGGCTCGACCTCGACGGCCTGTCGAAGGTGTGGACGTCAGTGTCGCGGCCGATGCGTACGACCGTCGGTTACCGCGTCAGCCTCGTGCTGGTCGACACGACCAACGTCCGCGTCACCGGCCCGCCCGTGCAGGAACGGCGCCTCGTCGTCGTGCCGTCGATCGGCGCCAGCTTCGTCAGCACGTCACCGTCACGGGTGGCAGCCGGTATCGACCTCGAGGTCGAGCTGGCGGGCGCTACGGGCGCGCTCGAGTTCACCCTGCGCCACGAGGTCGACGATCCCGCCGGACCGGCGCAGTGGCCGCTCACGGCGGCCCGTCTCGGCGCGACCCGTTACGGCCTCCAGATCGCCCCCATCGACCTCGCCCCCGGGCCCCGTCAGCTGAGCGTCGTCGGTCGCGTGGAGGGCCTGCAGGCCGGCGGTGACCGTGCCGCGGTCACGATCGTCCCGATCGTGACCGGCCCCGGAGGACCCGTGGCTCCCGGGGCGAACGTCAGCTTGGCGACGGCCCACGTGCTGGCCGATGTGGAGGTCTTCTTCGATGGCGTGCCGCTCGCCGCCGGCGACGTCACGTTCGTGTCGGCCTCGCAGGTCGACATCGTCGTCCCGGCGACGGCGGCGCCGGGGTCCCACGCCGTGTCACTGCGCTCGGCGTTCACCGCCGGACCGGCGTTCGAGCTGCAGGTGTCGTGATGGCGACCGATCGGCGGCTCGACGCCCACGTGGAGATCCTCAAGACCGCCCTGGGCGCATACCTCGACCACTTGGCGGCGACGTGGCGGGGTGGTGGGCCGGACACGGCGGGCCGCCTCGGCGCCGTGCTGGCGTCGGTCGGTGCGCCGGTGTCGGTCGATGACGGCGCCCGCGATCGGCTCGTCGCCCGGCTCGACGACGCGCGGGCGCGCGAAGGGTCCGGCTTGGCGCAACTCGTGGCGTGTCTCGAGCTGACGGCCGGCGAGGAGTTGATCGTCGCCGCGACGTGGTGGTGTGAGGTCGACGCCCAGCTGTGCTCGGTCTTCGGCGTGCTCCACGACGACGGCGCCCGTCGCCACCCCAGCAGTGGGCTGCTGCACGCCGTGTTCCAGCCGTACGGAATTGACGTCCCGGTCCAGCCCCGCCGACTCGTTGCCGCAGGGGTCGTCACTTGCCCTGGGCCCGGTGACTGGCTCGGCCTGACGCCGACCGCCCGCGAGCTGCTCGGAGGCGATGGCGCTGTACGCAGTATTCGGCGGACGGCGGGTGACGAGTTACCGGACCGCCTCCGCGCGATGGTCACCCCATTGGTGGATCTGCTGGCGTCGACGTCGGGCGCAGTCGTGCTGCGGGGTGTACCTGGCGCCGGCCGCCGGTCGTTGGCCGCCGCGGCCGCCGCCAAGCTCGGTCGCACCGTGGTCGGGCGAGACCGGCCTGACGAAGAGCTGCGCCTGCTCGCCCGCGTCGGTGTCGCCCTTCCCGTCCTCGATGTGGGCGAGACCGCCGGGCTGGCGTGGGCTGTCGGCGACGGGCCGCTGGTGACCGTCGCCGACCCGGAGGACGCGGCTGGCCTGGGACCGGTCATCGACGTGCCGGGGCCGGATCGCCGGGAACGCCGGCGACTCTGGGCTGCGGTCCTCGACAGCCTCTCGATCGCCGACGAGGACTCGTCGGCGATGCGCTTGGCCGAGCAGTTCGCGTTCACCGAGCGCGACGTCGACGCGGCGTGTTCGCGGGCACGCCTCATCGCCGATCTGGAGGGCCGGCCTCCCACCGCCGACGACGTCTGGACGGCGGCGCAGCGCCAACCCGACCTCGACCTGCAACGCGTCGCGGTGCGCATCACCCCCGTGTTCACGATCGCCGACCTCGTCCTCCCGGAGCCGGCGATGACGCAGCTCCACGAGCTCGTCGGCCACGTCCGGCACCGCACCACCGTGCTCGACGAGTGGGGGTTCCGCCGCCGGCTGCCTCGCGGGCAAGGTGCCGCCGCCTTGTTCAGCGGGGTGCCGGGCACCGGCAAGACGACCGCCGCCGAGGCGATCGCCAACGAGCTGCGCGCCGAGCTGTTCCGCGTCGACCTGTCCAGGGTGGTGTCCAAGTACGTCGGCGAGACGGAGAAGAACCTGGCCATCGCCTTTCGCGAGGCCGAGCGCGGCGGCGCCCTGCTCCTGTTCGACGAGGCCGACGCCCTGTTCGGCAAGCGCACCGAGGTCCGCGACGCCCACGACCGTTACGCCAACCTCGAGGTCAGCTACCTGTTGCAACGGGTCGAGTCGTTCAGCGGACTGGTGATCCTGTCGACCAACAAGCTCGGCAACATCGACGACGCCTTCCTGCGCCGGCTGCGCTTCATCATCCGCTTCGAATCGCCGGACGCCGAACGGCGCGAAGCGCTGTGGCGCCGTTCCTTCCCCGCCGAGGCGAAGCTGTCCGAGCTCGACTGGAGGCGGCATGCCGCCCACGACCTGAGCGGCGGACACATCCAGAACGCAGCCGTCGCCGCCGCGTTCCTCGCCGTGGGCGAGGGTGTCGCCGTCACCGACGACCACGTCGAACGTGCCGTGGCGCGCGAGTACGAGAAGCTCGACCGCGCCGCGCCCTCGCCCCGACCGGAGGTGCGGCGGTGACTTCGGAGAGGACGGCGCCACGCCTCCGCGTCGAAATGGACGGGGAGGTCGACGCCGGCATCGACGCCTCGCTTCTCGCTGCGGCGATCCGCACACTGCTGGCCGGCGGTGCCTGGCCCGCCGGGCCCGAGCAGCAGGTCGCCGAGGCCGTGATGGGCGCCGTGGCGAGCGAGGCCAGGGACCGGGGTGTGCCATGGCCCTGATCCCAGGGATGCTGCTGTCGTTCGACGACCCGCTGCTGGGCGTGATCCCCAACGTGATCATCTTCCAGTACAACCCGCACACGATCACCCGCGTGTTCACGCCGCCGCAGCGAGCCGAGTCGGCGGGCGGCGCCGATGCGGCCAGCCGAGCCCGCTCGCAGCCGGCGAAGGAGAAGTACACGCTCACGCTCGAGTTCGACGCGACCGACGGGCTCGAGCGCCAGGCACCGCTGACGACGGCGTTCGGTGTGGGGCCGCGCCTTGCCGCCCTGGAGATGCTACTGCAGCCGGTGGGCGCGTCGCCGCTGGCGGCGTTGGTCGGTGGTCTGCTCTCCGGTGGCGGCTCCAACATCCCCGCCAGCAGGGTGCCGCTCGTGTTCATGGCCTGGGGCCCGACCCGTGTCGCCCCCGTGACGTTCGACTCGCTGACGATCACCGAGACCGGCTTCGACGAACTGCTCAACCCGATCCATGCCACTGCCCAGGTCGGCTTCACCGTGATGCGACCCGACGACGTCGATCGCTCCGACGTGTTCGCCCAGGCGGCCGCCGTGTACTACCAGGCGGCCCGCGAGGTTAAGGCGCTGCTCTCCATCCCGCAGACGGCGGAGCTGCTGTGATGGCCGAGGATCGCCGCTCGCGCTACTTCGGATCCCGTCGTCTCACCATCGTCGGCCGCGGCGGCGAGCTACGCACGATGCTCGTGCCTCGCATCGTGCCCGAGCCGCGGGTCAACGGCAGCTACGAGATCCGCGACAGCGACCGGCTCGACCTGCTGGGCATCGCTGCCCTCGGCGACTCGACACGCTGGTGGGTGCTCGCTGACGCCAACCCGTGGCCCGACGCGAAGCAGCTCGAGACCCCCGGCACGATCATCAGGTTGCCCGGTGAGTGACACCAAGCTGACCGTGCGCGCCGACGGCGAGGACGTGACCGAGGCACTGCTGCGTGCCGGCGCCCAGGTCGAGGTCGAGGAGGCGATCGACGAGGCGGATGCGGCGAGCATCACCGTCGGCGTGGAGTCTGGCGCCGACGGCGAGTGGACGAGCCTGCTCGACGATCTGGCGGCCCCCGACGGCGCGTTGACGATCACCATCGAGGGCGCCGACGCCTCCTACTCGTTCATCGGCGTCGTCGTCGGTGCGCAGTGGACGCTCGACAGAGATGGGCCGTCGTCGCTCGTCGTGCGGGCGCTGGATCGCTCCGTCGAGATGGATCGGGAGGAGCGCGTCGTGCCGTGGCCGGGGACCGCCGACAGCGCCATCGCCTCGACGATCTTCGGCAGCTACGGCTTCGCCGCGGAGGTCGAGACGACGCCGTCGGGACCGGACCCTGACGCCTTCACGCCGATCCAGCGGGCCACAGACCTGACGTTCCTGCGCTCGCTGGCGGCGAAGTGGGGGTTCTCGGCCTACCTGGAGGCCGACGGCGACAAGGTCGTCGGCCACTTTCATCCGATCGACCCGCTCGCTGCCCCTGCCGCCACGCTCCGGCTCGGCTTCGGCGGCGACGCCACCAGGTCGGAGGTCGCCCTCGAGCTCGACGGCGGCGGTGCCGTCCGCGCCGACCGCATCCCCGTGCTGTCCGACGGGGCCGTCAGCGGCGAGGGTGACGGCAGCGACCAGCTGCAAGGAGACGAGGCGATCGCCACGGCGCGCACCGTGCTGCTCGGGCCCGGCGACGTCGAGGGTGAGATCGACCCGTCGGCAGCGGCGACGGCGCACGCCCGCACGATCGCCTTCGGCGTCACGTTGACGGCGGCCACGGATCCGATCCTCCGCGGGCCGCTGGTGCGGGCGCGCCGAACGGTGGACGTGCACGGCCTCGGGACGCGGTTGTCGGGGCTGTACCTCGTCGAGCGGGTGCGGCACAAGCTGTCGAGCGAACGCCACGGCCAAGAGATCACGCTTGTGCGCAACGCCTTGACCGCCGGGGGGCTTTCGCTCGGAGGATTGCTGTGATCGAGCGGACCTACGGCCGGTATGTGGCCACGGTGATCGACAACGTCGACCCCAAGAACCTGTGCCGGGTGCGCGTGATGGTGCCCGAGGTGCTCGCCGACCAGGAGAGCGGCTGGTGTCGGCCGGCGATGCCCTATGCGGGGCCAGCGGTCGGGTTCGCCGCCGTCCCTCCGGTGGGCAGCCTGGTCCTCGTCGAGTGGCCAGGCGGCGACGTGTCACGGGAGCCGATCTGGAGCGGCGCGGCGTGGGCCGATGGCGATGGCGTCGACGGCGCCGGTCCCGACGCCGTCATCATCGTTACGCCGGCAGGCAACAAGATCGAGCTCGGCGACGCCGCTGGGTCCGAGAAGGTCGAGCTCACGGCGGCGAGCGGGGCCAAGGTCACGATGGATTCCAACGGCCTGACGATCTCGTTCGGCTCCCAGAAGATCGCCCTCACCAATACGTCGGTGAGCGTCAACGACGGTGCCCTGGAGGTGCGGTGAGCGAGCACGGCGAGCTCCAGAACCACGGTGCGTCGGCACCCAGCGCCGACGCGGCCCACTGGTGCACTGCCCGACGCCGGGATCGAAACCAACGCGCCGCGGTGGTGCACCGGTGAGTCAGTTCGTGCTGACGACGCGGGCGACGATCATGTGCCCGCACGGCGGCACGGTGACGTTGACGCCCACCGCGACGCGGGTGACCGTCGACGGCGATCCCCCGTTGCGCCTCGGTGACTCCGGCACGATCGCCGGTTGCGCGTTCACGATCGGGACGACGCCGTCGCCGTGCGTCCGCCCGGAGTGGATGCTGCCGTCGACCCGGGTGCGCATCGAGGGCGCCGAGGTGCTCACCCACACGAGCGTCGGGCTGTGCCTGAGCGGGGCCAACGTGCCCCAGGGAACGGCGATCGTCAGCGGCTTCCAGACCCGGGTGTCGGTGCAGTGACGACGCCGGCCCACCCACACCGCGTCGGGCGCACCCGCCAGCTGGCGCTCGCGGACGCAGAGCGGCACATCGCCGATCTCGTGCGCGTGGTGCTGCTCACCGGCCCGGGCGAACGCCTGCACCGGCCCGACTTTGGTGCCGGCCTCGGCGCGGTGACCGTGTTCGAGCCGCTCGACGACAGCCTGCGCGCCGTCGTCGAGGTGCGCGCGCGTGGCTCGCTGGAGCGCGCCCTCGGCGACCGCATCGAGATCGTTGACGTCAAGGTCGGCATCGAGGGCAGCGCCGTGCTGGCGGACGTCGTCTACCGGCTGCGTCCGTCGAGCGCCGATCGCCGCCTCACCGTCGACACCCGCCGGGCGACGCCATGAGCGACGTGATGCCCGTGTGCGCGGCGATCGAGCGGCCTCGGCAGCTGTTCCAGCCGACCGCGACGGTGCACGGGCTGCGCGTCGCCCGGACCTTGCTGGTAGGACCGCTACAAGTCGTCGACGTGTGGCTGTACCGCGACCCACCCGCTCAACTCGCCGACGCCACGCTCTGGGAGCTGCTGCCCCCACCCGGCGCGGCCACCGTCGCCATCGACAGCGCGGTCATCGACGCCGACCACGTGTGCCTGACCATCAGCGGGGCACCTGAGCCGACGCGCTACCGGTTGCAGCTGAACCCACCGGCAGGGCTGGACTTCGACCCGCTGCGCCTTCGTCTCCCGGTCCGTCTGCGCCCCGAGTGCCCTGACCTGGGCAACTGCTTCGGCGCCGACGCGGCCCCCGCCGTGCCGGCCCAGTCACCCGTGCACGACTACACCGCTCGCGACTGGAATGCGCTGCGCCGGGCGATGCTCGAGTTCCACGTCCGTCAGCATCCGGATGCCGACCTCTCGGTCGCCGATCCGGCGGTGGCGGTCATCGAGCTGTTCGCCCACCTCGGCGACGTGCTCCACTACCGGCTCGACCGCGTCGGGACCGAGGCGTACCTCGCCACCTCGCGCGACCGCACCTCGGTGCGGCGGCACGCCCGCCTGCTCGACTACGACGTGGCCGACGCCGTCGCCGCAGCCACCACGGTGCACGTCTCGGTCGCCCCGGGTGCCGGCACCGTCGCCGTCCACGCCGGCGATCGGGTGCGGCCTGACGACGACGTCGAGGTGGCGTTCACGATCGACAGCGACCTCGACGCCGTCGACGCGCTCGGCGAGATCGCCGTCCACGACTGGGGTGAGCCTGCCTGCTGCCTGCCGGCGGGCGCGACGAGCGCCGTGCTGGTGCGTCCGATCCCGGCCGACCCGCTCGGCGATGCCTGGGTGGAGGTCGGCGACCGGCTAGCGCTCGAGGTCGTCGATCCCAGCGACCTCGCCGCTCACGACCAGTGGCGCCGGCGCGATCCCAGCGTCCCGTGGCCGCAGGTCGGCGGCAACGACGGCTTCCGCGACCCGCTGCCCAGCCGGCGCGCCCACGTGGTGACGTTGACGGCGGTCGAAGCGCTCGCCGATCCGCTGGCTCCCACCCTCGCGCTCGCCCTCGTCCGCTGGGGCATCGCCGACGCCCTGCCGCGGCCGTATCCGGTCAGCGCCGACACCGAGCGGGGCGCACCCGAGGTCACCGTCGTGCGCGGCAACCTCGTCGCGGCCCACCACGGCGTGCTCGTCGCCGGAGCCGCCGACGAGACGCTGCAGCCGTTCCACGCCGACTGGGCGCTGCGGCTGCCGGCCACCGAGCGCCTCGACGACACGCCGCTCGGCCATCTGCTCATCGGGGCGAGCGGGCTCGGACTCGCTCGTCGCCCCGACGGCACCCCGCACCGGCTGGAGATCGCCGTCGACCTGCCCACTGGCACCACCGTGATCGCCGAGCCGGTGTCGACGCATCTCGGCGTCTCGCGCGGCCACCTCGCCGTGACCGTCGAGGAGGAGGACTGGCGGCCACCGCTGCTGCGCTTCCACACCGGCGCCCATGGCACCCACCCTCCCGACGGCAGCGTGCTGCGCGCCGTCTACGAGGCGGGTGGCGGGTCGCGGGCCAACCTGCCGGCGAACACGCTGACCGTCCTCGAGCGCAACGTCGCTGTCGCCGGACAGCGCCCCGACTGGCAGCCGGTCGCCGCGGTCGCGCCGCGCAACCCCGTGGCGGCCGGTGGTGGTTCTGACCCGGAGCCGCTCCACCGCGTGCGCCGCGCCGCGCCGCAGGCGTTCGCCGTCAGCGCCGAGCGCGCGGTGCTGCCGACCGACCACGCCGCGGCGGCGCGCACTGTGGCCGGCATCGATCGGGCGTCGGCGACACGGGAGTGGACGGGATCCTGGCCGCTGATCCGCACCGTCGTCGACCTGCTCGCTGTCGAGCAGGCCGAGGACCCCCTCGGCGTGGCGGATCTGCAACGGGTGCAGCGGCACCTCGACGGCCTGCGCATGATCGGACAGGAGGTCGCCGTCGTGGCCGGCGTGGGCGTTGGGCTCGCGATCGGGCTCGATGTCTGCCTCGTCCCCGGCACCGACGCCGAAGCCGCCAGGCGGGCGATCCTCGCCCGCCTGCGGCCGGGCACGAGCGAGGCACCCGGCTTCTTCCACCCCGACAACCTCCGTCTGGGCGGGACGATCCACACGTCGGCGATCCTTGCCGTGACGGCGGCGGTGCTCGGCGTCGACGCGGTCGAGATCACGACGGCGCGGCGGCTGGTCGAGCCCGACGGCACGGTGCACGCCGTGCTCGTGTTCGCCCAGGACGAGATCCCCGTGCTCGACGACGACCCTGCTCGGCCCGAGCGCGGCCGCATCGAGATCACGCTGCGAGGTGGCAGATGATCTGCTCGCCGGAAGGCCCGTGCGGCCCGGCGGCCGCGGTGCTGGTGCCGCCGGCGCCGTCTCCTGGCCGCGAAACCCTGGTGCGGCGGCTGGGGAGCTTCGACGGCTTCGTCAGCGATCTCATCGCCCGCGTCGAGCAGCGCCAGCTCCCGCTCGTGGCGGCGTCGGGGGCCACCGCCGTGCCGACCGGTCCGCTCGGCACCCGCTGGGACGTCGAGGGCGACCCCAACGCGATGGACCTCGTCCGTCTCTGGGCATTCGTGGCCGAGGGTTTGGCGGCCTACACCGAGCTGACCGCCGGCGAGTCGTACCTGGCGACGGCGCGTGACTGGGTCGACCTGGCTCGGCTGGCCGAGCAGATCGGCGACCGGCCGACGCAGCGGGTCGCCGCCGAGGGGTGGATCCGCTTCGACACGGACCGCGCGGCGAGCCCGACGGTCCCCGCCGGCACCCGCGTCCAGGCGTCCGGCAGGCCCGACCGTGCAGCACAGACCTACGAGGTCGTCACCGACACGCCGCTGTTCGCCGACTGGGCCAACCTGACCGCGACGTGGGTGCCGCAGCCGGCGACGCCGTCGGGTCGCACGGTCCGCTTCCTCGGCGACCCAGGCTTCCGCGCCGGCGACAGCGTGCTGTTCATCGCCGAGGCCCCGCCGGCGCCGTCACCCGCTGATTGGTTGGAGTTCTGGTTGTGGCTCCTCGGCCTGATCAGCGCTCCGACGCCGTCGACGGTCACGCCGATCGCCATCGCCGGCGTGGTCGGTGACGAACGGCAGCTGGGCACGACGCTCATCGAGTTCGATCGCGAGCTCGGCGAGCTGCTCGGCGACCAGTCGACGTCGTACGTCGCGTACAGGATCCTCGACACGGCGTCGACGGCGCGGCGGTTGTCCAAGGTACTGCGCGTCAACGTGTCCGACGCGCTCGAGCCGTTGACCGTGACCGGCTACACGCAGAGCGTCACGTCGGATACGTCGGTCGTGCTCGATCGCGCCCTCGACACGCTCTCGACCGGACGGCTCGTCGCCATCGTCGACTGGAACACGACCGGCAACCAGGGCGATGTCGTGCCGATCGCCGACCACACCCCGATCGACTGGGAGCTGGTGCCGGGAACCCCGGTCAGGGTGTCCCAGCTGCACTTCGCGTCAGCCGTCGGCACGCTCGGCGCCGGCGCCGGGACGAGGAGCATCTACGTCCTCGATCGGCGGGTCATCGCCACGCACTACGAGTTCCCCGTCACCAAGCCGGCGCAGAGCCCAGGAGCGGGGTTGCAGCTCCGAGTGTTCCCGGCGCCGGCGACGCCCGCCCCGCCCGCCGGCAAGCTCGCCGTCGAGACGGCCACCGGCGACGTGAGGTCCTGGGAGCTCGTCGACGTCACGGCGGCGAGCAGCACCGAAGTGGCCGATCCGCTCTCGGACACGCCGGTCGGGTTGATGCTCGATGTCGTCGCCAACGCCCCGGCCGGCGACGTGGTCTTCGCCCGAGCCACCGGCAACGTGGCCAGGGTCCGCCACGGCGTGACAGTCTCCTCGGTGCTGGGCAGCGGCGACGGCGTCAGCGCCAACCGCACGCTCGCCGTGCCGGAGGCACCGGTCGCCGCCGAGATCGGCGAGACCGGAACCCCGGCGTCGAGCCTGCTGCTGCGCGTCGATGGTCGCCGCTGGCAGGAGTCGCCGACGCTGTTCGGCGCCGGACCCGTGGAGGCATTCGAGACGAAACTGGGACCGGAGGGCGAGATCGAGGTCCGGTTCGGCGACGGCAGCGACGGGGCGATCCCCAGCAGTGGCGTCAACAACGTGACGGCGACCTACCGCGTCGGCGGTGGAACCGTCGGCGAGGTGGGGGCCAACGAGATCGACACGTTGCTCGGCTCGCTGCGCGGCGTGCGGTCGATCGTCGGCGCCGGACCGACAGCCGGCGGCGCCGACCAGCCGGGCGAGCACCAGCTACGCCGCGAGGCTCCTACCCGGGCCCGGGCGATGGACCGAGTCGTCGCCCTCGCCGACCTCGCCGACCTCGCCCTCGCCTTCCCCGGCGTCAGCCACGCCACGTCGTGGCTCGGCGCTGGACCGGCCGGCGCGGCGTGCCCGCCGGGCGCGCACGTCGCCGTGCTGCGCTACGGCGCCACCGGGGTGCGAGCGGCGCTGCCCGCCGAGCTGGACGCGCTGGCCGCCTACCTCGACGCGAGGCGCGACGTGACGATCCCGCTGTGCGTGGTGTCCGCCGCCGTCGTTCCGGTTGACCTGCTGCTCACCGTCACGGTCGACCCGGCGCTCGAGCCCGCCGCGGTGCAGGCCGCCGTCGTCGCCGCGCTCGCCGATCCCGACGCCGTGCTGGCGGCCGAGCGGCGGTCGCTCGGGCAGCCGCTCGACCGCTCCGACGTGCTCGTGGTGGTTCACGGCGTCGCCGGCGTCGTCGGCGTCGACAACCTGACGATGACCACGGCCACGGCCTCGGCGAGCACGGCGGCCCTCGGCCGGCTCGCCGCCGACCGCTACGAGCTGCTGCTGCCCTCACCGCCCACGGTCACGGTGGCGCAGCCGTGAGGCGGAACTGCCGATGGGTACCAACCGGACGATTCGGTCCTGCTGGTACCCATCGGTCGCTGTCGAGGGTCGTTGCCACTTCGGGTGCGGCACGTAAGCGCGATTGGAGCCAGCCGTGAGCAGGCGGCTCGCCGACTGGCTGCCACCCGTCGTCCGCGAGGGGCCGGGCGGGGCGAGCGACCCCGAACGCCTCCTGGACGCGCTGCTCGCGGCTGTCGAGGAGCAGGCGGCCCTGCTCGCCCGCGACATCGACCAGCTCTACGACGACCTGTTCGTCGAGTCGTGCGCCGAGTGGGCAGTCCCCTACATCGGCTCGCTGCTGGGGCTGCCCACAGATGCCACCCGCCTCGAGGTCGCCAACACGATCGCCCTGCGCCGGCGCAAAGGGACCCCCGCCGCGCTGGAGGACTTCGCCGAGGTCGTGTCGGGCTGGGCCGCCCGCGTCCACCGAGGGCTGGCAGGTCACTGCGTGCGCCCACCGACTCGACCATCCCGCCGGCCCGCGTCCGACCGTGTTCGACTTCACCGACGGGTCCAAGCACCGGGCCGGCGGGCCGTTCGACCGCGGCCGGCGTGTCTGCTCGCCCGACCGGCGGCTCTCACCCAACGGCGTGCAGCTGACGGTGTGGCCGTGGACGGTGCACACCCACCACGACACCGAGGTCGCCCCTACCGGCCAACCGGCGCGCTTCGCGCTGCACCCACTCGGTTCGGAGTGCCCACTGTTCATGCGGCCACGGCCGCTCACCATCCGCCGCACCCCCGGCGAGGGCCGCACCGAGGACGAGGCCGATGCGCCCGTGCGGGCGACCTACCGCGTGCTCGAAGCGCTCGCCGCGTCGGGCGAGATCACGATCGGGATGAACTGGACGATCGCCGCGACGCACCCGCTCGCCGACGCCGATCCGGCGGCCAACCCGCCGCTGCTGCGGCTCAGCGCCATCGACGCGGTGACGGCGACGCGGACGTCGATCCCGTGGTCGTCGCTGCGCTTCGGCAGCCTGCCGACCGGCGCCCCGGCGGCGCAGCCACCCGCTGCCGACGAGGTCGTCGTCGACATCAACCGCGGCGCCATCGAGGTCGGCAGCGACTGGACCGGGCCGGTTCGGGCGACGTGGCATCGCGCCGTGTCCGGGGAGCTCGGCGCGTTGCCCGGTAGCGGCGACACCGATGCCCGCGCCAGGGTGGTCGTCACCGTCAACCCGGACGGCGTCGCCGGACCGGCGGTGGTGCCCACCATCGCCCAGGCGGTGGCCGCCGCCGAAGCGCTCAGTGCCGGCCTCGACCCGGCCGCTTCTCGACCGGGCGTGCCCGACGTCGAGATCCGCCTGCTGACCAGCGCCCGGCTCGACGCGCCGGCCGCCGCCGAGCTGGCGTTCGCGCCGACCCTGCCCCGATGGCGCATCGTCGCCCCAGCCCTACTGACACCGACCGTCGTCGGCACCATCGCCGTCGACCTCGACAGCGCGTGCGTGACGCTGGAGGGCTTCCAGCTCACCGGCGACCTCGTCGTCGGTCCACTCGTCAACGGCCTCGAGCTCGTCAACGTGACGATGGACCCGGTAGCCGGCTCCACGCTCACCGTCGACCCGGCCGCCTGGGGCTCGAGCTCGCCGCCGACCGCTGCCTGCTTGGCCCGCTGCGGGCCGACCTCGGCGCCCGCTGGATCCGCCTCGACCACTCGATCCTCGACGGCGTCGGATCTCCGCTGCGGGTCTGCGGCGCTGCAGCCGTCCCGCCCGGCACGGCGTCGGTGGCGCCGGTGGGGACGTTCCCGCCGCTGGTGTCGGCCCGCGGCGTCACGTTCCACGGCCCTGCGCAGGCCGACTCGATCGACGCCACCGACTGCGTCTTCGCCGGCGGGCTGCAGGTCACGCAGACGCAGGTCGGCTGCGTGCGCTTCAGCCATCTCGGCGACAGCCTGCCGGGCGACCTCCCCGTCACCCACCAATGCACCAGCGTGCCGCCGCCCGCGTTCGCCTCGATCGGCTTCGAGAGTGCGGAGTACCTCGCCCTGCGTCTCGACGTGCACGACGAGCTGCTCACAGCGAGCAGCTCGGGCGGGATGATCGGTGCCTACGCACATGTCAACCCCGGCGCCCGCATCGACCGCCTACGCCGGCGCCTCGGCGAGTTCGTACCACTGGGCCAGCGATCGCGCGTCATCGTCCCCCGAGGGGAGGAGTCATCATGACCGGCGACTACACGAAGGTTGCCCTCCGCGCCAGCGAGCGGTGGGAGACGGCCCCCGTCCAGCAAGGCCGCGCTCTGCTCGACCATGAGCTCAATCTCGGCTACGACGCGTCGGTGAGGCGCGATCGCCGCCTTGCCCGCGATGCCATCGGTGCCGCCGGTGTCGTCGAGGGCAGCACCGCCTTCCAGATCGGCGTCACCGGGGCGGGTGCCGTCGACCTCACGGTCGGTGCGGGACACTTCTGGGTCGACGGGCTGGCGGCGTTCGCTCCCGGCCCGTTCAGCTACTCCGACCAGGACGAGATCGCCGCTCTGCCGGCGTCGGGTCGCGCCCTCGTCCACCTCGACGTCTGGCAGGAGCATCTGCAGCCTGCCGAGAATCTGGCGATCGTCGACCCGGCGCTGGCGCCGATCGATACCGCGGCCCGCACGAGGGTCGGGTACCGCGTGCGCGTGGCGCCGACGACGGCCACGACGTGCGCCTCCGCCTGGGCCGGCTTCGCTCCCGCCCGGCTGTCGACGGGGACGCTCAGCGCGGTCCGCGTCGGACCGGCGGTCACGCCGGATCCCTGCGATCCGCCCGGCGACGCCCAAGGCCTGCTGCCCGACAGCCTGCTGCGCATCGAGGTGTTCGACCAGGGCACGGCGGCAGGCGCCCGCTTCGCCTGGTCGTACGAGGACGGTGCCGCGGCCGTGGCGGTCGCCAACATCGCCGGCGACACCGTGACGCTGCAGCCGTCGGCGGCGGTGAAGTTCGGCACCGACCTGGTGGAGGTGAGCTGGCTGGCCCGGCGAGCCGATCGCCTCAACGCCGGCAGCCTGTACACCGTCATCGACGTCGTCTCGTCCGCCGGCGGCGACGTGTTGACGCTCGACCGCGCCGTGACGGCGCCTCCGGGTGCCGAGGGCCTCGTGGTCAGGCGTTGGGACGGCGAGGTCATCGGCGCCGCGACACCGCAGAATGCGACGCGGGACGGCAACGACCTCGGGGTGCGCTTCAACGTCAGCGGCGGCACCTACCGCCCTGGTGACTGGTGGGGTGTGCGCGTGCGGGAGGCCGACGGCATCGAAGCGTTGACAGACGCGCCGCCGGACGGCACGGCCCACGCCTTCGCGCCGCTGGCCTTGATCGATCTCGGCGCCCGGGCGGTGATCAGCGACTGCCGCCCGACGTTCCGCCCGCTCACCGAGATCGAGACCGGCTCGGCCTGCACGGTCGTCGTGCGCCCCGGCGACGGCCTGCAGGCGGCGGTCGACGCGCTCCCGGTGGGCGGCGGCGAGGTGTGCATCGCCGCCGGGGACTTCCCCGTCGCCGCACCGGTGCAGGTCCGCAATCGCGCCAACGTGCGCATCGTCGGTGTCGGACCGGCGACGATCGTCCGCTCGACGACCGGCGAGACCGTGTTCCAGTTCATCGACAGCGACGACGTCGAGGTCGAGCACCTCGCCGTCCGCACGGTCTCGGCCGGCCCGCCCCCCGGTGAGGAGAGCCTCAACGGCGCCATCACGTTCGAGGGCTGCCGCGGTGTCACCGTGCGCTCGGTCCACGCCAATATCCCCGACGCCCCGGTGCGCACACAGACGGCTGTCACGGTCCGCGAGCGGGGGACCCGGGTGCCGGAACGCGTGACGATCAGCGGCAACCGTCTCGTCGTCGGGTCGTGGCAGGTCGGGGTCCTCGTGGCCAACGGGCGCGACGTGACGATCGACCACAACCACGTGTCCCTCGGCGCGGCGCCGGACGACGAGCACGTGTTGTTCCCGGGCCGCAGCATCTTCGTCGACGAGCTCACCCGGCTGTTCGTCGCCTCGACGGGGAGTCCCTCGCCGACGACGCGGCCGGCGCCGCTGCCGACGGGACGCACGGTGAACCTCGTGGCGCGCTCACCGATCGTGCCGATCGTCGACGAGTGGGTCAGTGCCGGCGCCGTGACGGCGGACGACGACCGGCTGGCGTTCCACAGCTTCGCCGCCACCATCACCGCTGATCGGGGAGCTTCGCTCAGCGTGGCCGGTCGCGCCTCCCTGGTCGCCCTCGCCCGCTCGCTGCGGGCGGTCGGTCAGGGCATCGTCGTCGGTGGCCAGCGCGCCTCCACCGTGGCGATCACCGACAACGCCGTGCGCGACGCCGTGCAGGGCATCCACGTCGGCGTCTCGCGGGCGGGGATCGGCACCCGGGAGTCGATCGACGAGGTGCTCATCGCCCGCAACACCGTCCATCTTGCCGTGGCGACCACCTACGGGCGCGATCGCCACGCGGTGTTCGTGGGCAACGTGCAATCGGCGGAGATCGTCGACACCCGGGCCACCTTGACTCGCCCGCTCGGCACTCCCGGGGTGGTGCCGACGCCGGTCGACGGGGTGCGCGTCGTCGGCTTCCTCGGCCCCTTCGTCGTGGTTCGGGGCGGCAGCTTCGCCGGCTTCAACATCGGAGTGCGCGCTGAGCCGCTCGGAACCGTGCCGACGCAGCGGGTGTGGTCGATCAGCGAGGTCAACGCCGGTGGCCTCGCCGGGGCGGTCGGCGCCGTCGCGCCGCTGTCGTTCACGCGGACGCTGGTGACGCCGTGAGCGTCCTCGCCACCAAAGCCGTGGCACCGGCGCCTCCATTGGTAGTCCCGCGAGCGACAGATCTGCGCGTGTCGCAGCCGTCCGATCCACTCGAGCACGAAGCCGATCGCGTCGCCGACCGCGTCATGCGGTTCTCGGACGCCGCGCCCGCGACGTCGCAGGTGCTGGGTGCCGCACCGAGCGAGGTGCAGCGGGACTGCTCCGACCCGACGTTCTGCACGCCGCTCAACAGCTTCGCCGAGGTCACGGCCCTGCAGCAGTTCCTGCGCACCGTCTACCTGCCGATCGAGGGCGCCAAGTTCGGCACCAACTCACGGGCGCTGTTCGAGAGCTACCTGAACCGGCGGCCGGGGGACAGCCTGGCTCCGGTCATGTTCAACGACCCGGCGAGCGACGTCGTCGACTCGTTCGCCACGTCGAGCAAGACCGACGACGACCAGGACGCGATCATCGACCTCATCGGGTCGCGGCTGAGCCGGGCACCGGGCCCGCTGCGCGACGACACGCCGACGCTGATGTCGATCTCCAACTTCCTCTCGCAGCCGGAGATGGACGACCGGCCGATCAACTACTCCAACCCGCTGTCCATCGCCGGCCACATCGCCGGCGGCATCGGCAGCAGCGACGCCGGCGACGACCGTCGTAGCGTCTGGGGCAACGTCACGTTGGAGCGGGTGACGCTGTTCGGCTCGCACGCCTACACCAAGGTCGAGACGACCCTGCACTACGAGATCGTCGATGCCATCGACTTCTGCCCGGGCGACTGCGGGTCGCCGGCGGAGCAGGCCATCACCGTGCCGATGAGCAGGCTGGAGGCCAGCGGTCAGGCCTACGACGTTCCGTTCAAAGTCGAGTTCATCGCCCCGTCACGATCGAAGCGGTTCTTCTGATGGCGACGCGTGCGACCCGTGCGGCGGCGCCCGACCGCGCTCCGGGGAGAGCGGTACCGGTGGTCGGCCGCAGCCGAGCCGTGCAGGCCGACCTGCGCGTGTCGCAACCGGCCGATCCCCTCGAGCACGAGGCCGATCGCGTGGCCGATCGGGTGCTGCGCATGTCCGGGCCCATCGTGACCAGGGCGTGCACGTGCGACGACGACGACAACGACGTGGCTCGGGTCCCGGCGTCGGGTGCGCGTGCCGTCGCGGTCAACGGTTCGATCACGCGGGACGCCCTCGGTCTTCCGAGCGCGGGGCGTCCGCTTCCCGACGCCGTGCGCCGGTGGGCCGAGCCGGCATTCGGCGCCGACTTCTCGCAGGTCCGTGTGCACGACGGCGATGGCGCCGCTCGCTCGGCGCAGCGCATCGCGGCCCGCGCCTACACGCTCCGCAACGACATCGTGTTCGCGTCCAGACAGTACCGCCCTGGCTCCAGCGACGGGCGGTGGCTGCTCGCCCACGAGCTCACCCACGTCGTGCAACAACGCCGCTCGGGGTTGGCGAGCGATGCGACGGCAGCCCGCGCCGCGGCGCTGCTCTTTCGCGACTTCGCCGTCGAGCCGCCCCACCCCGACGCCGTGCCGCGCGAGCTCACCGAGGAAGAAATCGCCGACGCCATCACGTTCAACAACCGTTCGTTCTTCAAGGCGCCCGAGATCGAGCTGCTGCGCGACATCGTCGGGGTGGCGCCCGCCCCAGCGGTGTTCGACGCCGACTTCATCCGTGCCATCGCCCTCTTCCAAGCGATGCAGGGTCTCACCCAGGACGGCAAGCTGGGGCCGACAACGGCGAGCCGGCTCAGCCGCGAGACGCGCGCCGAAGCGCGCGCGCTCGGCCGCACCGAGGGCCGCGAGCTGCGCCAGGAGACGTACCGCCTCAACCGTCGCTCGATGACGATGACCGTCACCACGGCTGCTCATGAGCTCACTACGACCGGCGACGCCGAGTACGCAGTGCGCTGGGGCGTGCCGGACCCGACCGCCAACGGCTGGATCATCCAGCACATCACGGTCACCGGCAACAAGGAGAACTGCGCCGGCGTCGCCCAGCCGCTGAACAACGCCACCCCAGAGTTCTGGGAGGGCTGGCAGGTGCGCGCTGGGCGCGTCTTCGTCGGGTCGTCGGCCGATGCCCACGTCGCCGACACGTTCCGCAACGTCGACGAGGGGGCCGGCACACGCGGTGTCGTGCGCGCCACCGGTCGGGTCACGTTCATCCCCGACTTCGACTTCCGCGAGCCGCCGTGGGGCCACACGATCCCGGACGCGGGCGCCCTGCCGACGCTCACCGTCGCCCCACCGGGGTGGAGCGACGGCTTTGCCAACCTGCATGAGCTCGTCGTGCGCTGGGACGACTGTGTCGTGCCGGCGACGCACAGCCTGGAATCAACACCGCGATGAGCATCGCCCAGCAGCAGGAGATCGTCGAGCTGCTACGCCAGATGCCGGCGTGGAGCGACCTCGCTCCCGGTGAGGACGGCGTCGCCCAGCGCGAGGAGATCGAGTCAGCGGTGCGGCGCATCGCCAGCTACCACATCGCCAACGTCACCGCAGCGGTCGAACGGTTCGTCGACGAGGCGTCCGCCGACCCCTCGGGACTCGGTGTGTCGGCGATGAGCAAGCTGTATGTGCTGGACCGCTACCTGTTCGCCGTGCCGGCGTGGACGTATCTCGGAGCGCGGAGGTTCGCGTCGTTCCGCGGCGTCCCGGTCGAAGGTGACCGGATCGGCGAGCTGTGGCCGTGGTCGATCGACGCGGGCGGCGGCCTGCGTCTCACTGGCATCTTCGCCGGTTACATGGGGGAGGCGTTCCAGGCCCTGCGCGAGTTCGAGCACTTTCGCGACACGTACGGGTTGCGGGACGCGCGTTGACAAAGCGCTCGCAATCATGAGCAGGCGGGAGTACGCTGTTGTCCTCGCCTCCGAACGGTTCGGCCGAGCAGTACAACTTGACGTGTTCCGTGCGCCATCGAGCAATCGGCTCTTGCGTGAAGAGTTCGTGGGGGTTCGAATCCCCTTGTGCGAGAGTCAATGCGCAACCCCGGTAAGCCTTCCGGGGTTGTCGCTTTTCGGGGCGCGGTACGGGATCAGGCGCCGACTAGACCGGCAAGGGACGGCGACGGGCGCTGCCGCACGCCTTCCCACAGCGTCCGGCTGGTTGGGATAGTCCGCTAGGTGCACATGGAGGAGGGGTCCATGCCACCCACGAAGGTCACCCGGAGCGCGACGGTAACCGAACGAACCCGCGACGCGACGTGGACGCTCACGCGACCGGTGCAGCGCTTCAGTAACGACTGTGGCCGGGCACTCGATCGATGCGTCGTTCGTGTTGCGGGTCTGGCGAGAGGACGACGAGCGCAACGACGACGCCCTCGCTGCCACGCTGACGATCATCCGTCACCTCGACACGGGCGACGTCGAGCGCACTTTCGGTGCGGCCCGCGGACGTCGGGCGATCTGCGACCTGCTGTGCGCCAGTCTGCGACGACTCGGCCCGTGACGGCGCGGTGACGCGGTGGCGACGGTGGACAGCAAACGCTGTGCGAGGTGGACGTGAGGGCGCCATCTCCGGCGGTGGTCGAGGCACCGTCGAGCGTCGACGTCGTGCGCGTTTCGGTGCTCGGATGTTTCCGGGTCCAGCTCGGCGGCGAGGACATCGATCTGCCATCGTCGGCGCAGCGCCTCATCGCTCTGCTGGCCGTCGCCGGGCAGCCGCTGCGGCGTTCGTACCTGGCGGGCTCTCTATGGCCCGACAAGACCGACGAGCGGGCGACTGCCAACCTCCGGTCGACGCTCTGGCGGCTCAACGGACCCCACCTCCACCTCGTGCAGGCAGCGCCGCTGGTCCTCCGCCTCGCCGGACATGTGTCCGTCGACCTCCGCGAGACGGAGCGCCAGGCGCAGCGGCTGATCGACGGCGTGGCGCCCGACCGCGGCTGGTCGCATGACCTGCTCGGTTCGCTCAACTCCGACCTGCTGCCGGACTGGTATGACGACTGGCTAATCGCCGAGCGCGAGCGGCTGCGCCAGCTGCGCCTGCACGCATTGGAGGCGCTGGCCCGCAGCCACCTGGAGCGCGGCAATCTAGCGTCCGCAATCGACGCCGGTCTGGCCGCCGTGTGCGCCGAACCGTTGCGCGAGAGCGCCCACCGCATCGTCATCGAGCTACACCTCGCCGAGGGCAACTGGGGCGAGGCGACTCGTCAGTACGACCGGTGCCGCGCCTTGCTGCGCACCGAGCTGGGCGTCGAGCCGTCGTTGCGCACCCAGGCGCTGATGCATCCTGACTCAATGGGTGCGTGACCGCCGGGTGACAACCCGGGCGGTCGGCCGTCGCATCGCCACTCGCCGAAACTTCGATCTGGACCGCGACGCCTGTCGGCCCGCCTTCGCGGGCGGCACAGGAAACGCGCGACTCGACGACGCCGGGGGCATCCTCGATGTGCCGTGTGGTGTGCGAACGGCCGATAATGCGCGCGCAGTAATCCGCTCGTACGGGTCGCAGGCGTGCCGCACTTCGGCCCATATCTCAAGTCCGGTTTGGGGTGTCCACGATGTAGCCGACGAGGGGTTCGGGCTTCGTCGTGGACGCGTTCTCTGGAGACTGTCCACGACGTTCTCGATGTCGCCGCCGAAGCCAGGCTTCGGGCATCGCGGCGGCATGAGGCTTCGATCGCGTTCAGCCGACGAGGCCCCAGCGGCGCCCCGACGGCTGTCCGGGCTCCTCGCTCCTGAGCCATCGCGGCTGGACCTGCGTGTCGCACCCGGCACGTACCAGCCCCGCGCGCCGTGCCGGTAGGCCGAGATCGCCGGCGCGCGGTCGCGGAAGGATCGGAGACCCGCGAGCTGGGGGCGACCTCGCTGACGTCCGGCTATTCCCCCGGCCCGCTCCTGCGTTGGAGACATGTCCACGACGCAGGATCCCTGCTCAAGAGCTCTTCTCCGCTCGGGACTCGAGATAACGGCCCGAACGTCGCGTCACGTAATCCCACGCTGGTCGACTCCACTCGGCGATCACGATCCCGCTCGATCGCTCCAGTACCGAGGGCGGCGGCGCTCGTGCGCGATTGCGAGCACGACGATGACGTCGTCTGCGATGAGGTAGGCGACGAAGTAGGGGAATCGGGGCACTGGTACCCGTCGGGCCTGGAGATCGTCAGGAACGTCCTCGACCGAGGTGCCGACTCGCGGCCAACGCTCGACGGACCCGACAGCGCGATCGACTGCTGCGAGAAAGGCGAGTCCGAGGCCTTCTCGCCGTTCCTCGTACCACAGCGCGGCGTCGTCGAGTTCGGCGACTGCTTCGGCGACGAAGCGGACCTCGACGGTCACCCGCCGAGTGTGTCGGCGAGCCGCTGTCGGACGGCGTTCCAGTCTTGACTCTCGGCGTCGCCCGCTATGACCCGTCGAGCCCGCCGCTCGATCTCTGCTCCCCAGAGCGAACGGATCACCGACGGATCCTCATCGGTCGGAGCTTCGAGGCTGACCAGCAGCTCGGCAGCCAAACCAGCGCGTTCATCGGGTGAAAGCGCCAGCGCCGCCCGTCGAAGGTCGTCGGACCTGATGGCCATGGACCAACGCTACCCCCGGGGTCCGAGTGCAGCACGCCACCGGGATCCGGACCCGCTCGGTTTCGCCGCGAATGACACACCGGGCTCACACCGATGAGCGGCGTCGATCGCGCCCCACTCGGCCCTGCTGGTAATCACGTGGCTGCGGCGGCGGTGGTGAGCCTTGGTTCCCGACTCGTGGAGGGTCGGGTCTCAAGGAGGACGGTCATGTCCACAACGACCACCGAGCTGGTGTCCTACGAGGATCCCAGCGTGATCACCGAGCGGGTCGCGGTCGCCGGGTTCTTGGCCGGCTACACCGGCAACACCCGCACCGGCTACACGACCGACTTGCGCATCTTCGCCGACTGTTGCCGAACCAACCAGCTGTCTCTGCTGGGCGTGCGACGGGTGCACTTGGAGCTGTTCGCCCGCTGGATGGAGAACGAAGGTCGGATGCGCTCCACCGTCGCCCGGCGCCTGTCCACGCTGGCCAGCTTCTACCACTACTGCGCCGCCGAAGGCATCGTGACACGCGATCCGTCGGCCAACGTGCGGCGACCGAGAGTGGACCACGAGTCACGCACCCTCGGCTTGGACCGCAACGAACTCGGCGCCCTGCTCGTGCAAGCCGGGCTCGGCACGCCCCGCGATCACGCGTTGGTGACGTTGCTGGCGATGAACGGGCTGCGCATCTCCGAAGCATTGAACGCCGACGTCAAGGACCTCGACACCGAACGTGGCCATCGGACGCTGCGGATCGTGCGCAAGGGCGGCAAGCACGTCACCGTGCCCCTCGCCCCGCGCACCGCCCGGGCGTTGGACCTGTACCTCGCTGAGCGCAGCGGCGGGCCGATCTTCCTCACCGCCGCCGGGCGACGGATGGACCGTGGCGCCGCTGATCGCATCGTCAAGCGGTTGGCTCGGCGGGCCGGAATCTCCAAGCAGATCTCCCCGCACAGCCTTCGCCACACGTTCATCACCTTGGCGTTGGACGCCGGCGTCGCTCTCAGGGACGTCCAGGAGGCCGCTTCGCACGCCGACCCGCGGACGACGATGCGATACGACCGCGGCCGCCAGTCATTGGACCGGCACGCCACCTACATCGTCGCCGCCTTCGTGGCCGGAGCCTCCCGCACCGGCTGAACACCGCCGGCTGTGCTGGGCGATATCGGTCGGTCGGATTGCCCGGCATCGCCGGAACTCCTCGGGTCGAGTTCGACCGGAAGCCCGCGACTATCGGGCGGTTCGCGAGCGCCATCGAGCCGGCGTACGAGGGCACTCGGCGGGCGCGATTACCGGACACAATTGGCGGATACCCAACCGGTCGCCGACTGTGTGTCTCGGCCTCGCCAGCGTGGGATCGATCCGGACGGAGGAGGTCCAGATGACCGAAGTCACGACTCATACGATCGACGCACCGGGCGCCGTACTGACCTATGACGTCCGCCCCGGCAGCGACGCGGACAAGATCCCACTGGTGATGGTCGGTTCACCGATGGCCGCCGCCGGGTTCACGACGTTGGCCGGCCATTTCACCGACCGCACCGTGGTCACGTACGACCCGCGCCACAGCGAGCGCAGCAAACTCACCACCGATGCGGATCCCACTCCGGAGACACACGCCGACGACATCCACAGAGTCATCGAGGCCGCCGTGGGTTTCGGCACTGTCGATGTCCTGGCGAGCAGCGGTGGCGCGGTGAACATGCTGGCGTTCGTCGCGGTGCACCCTGACGTGGTTCGCACCCTCGTCGCCCACGAGCCGCCGCTCGTCTCGGCATTGCCCGACCGTGAGGCAGCGTTTGCAGCCATCCACGATGTCCGGGACACCTACGAACGCGATGGCCTTGGTCCGGGGATGGCCAAGTTTCTGGGCCTGATCATGCACAGCGGCGAGGTCCCCGCCGACTGGACCGATCGGCCCGCTCCCGACCCGGCCCAGTTCGGGTTGCCGACGGACGACGACGGCTCGCGGCAGGATCCGATGCTCGGTCGCGGCCACATCGTCAACACCACCGGATACGAGCCCGACTACGACGCGATCAAATCTGCCCCGACCCGGGTGGTCCTGGCGTACGGCACCGAGTCGGACGGTCTACTCACCCAACGCGGCGCGATGGCTGTCGCCGCCGCCCTCGGAGTTGAGCCGACGAGGTTCCCGAGCGGCCACGGCGGCTTCCTAGGTGAGCCCTGAAGTAGTCGGGTGACCATCCACCACTGGGGAGTCTCGCGAAAACAGACTTGGGTCGTGGCGTTGGGCATGGTGTCGGTGTTGCAGCGGTTCGACAACCCTCGCGAGTTGTTGGGCGAGCGGCTCAGGGGTGTGTACCGGTTGTTGGCTGATCACGGCGAGCGGATCTTCCCGGGTGACTACTTCGCCGACTGCTACAAGGTCTCGCGGCGGGGCCGGCCGACGATCCCAGCGCGGGTGCTGGCCACGACGATGGTGCTCCAGGCCTATGAGGGCTTGTCGGATCAGGAGGCGGTCGACCGTCTGGAGTGCGATCTGCGATGGCAGGCGGCGGCTGGGGTGGATGCCGGCTATGTGGCGTTCCATCCGACGACGCTGGTGGGTCAGCGCAATCGCTTGCGCACCGTTGGGAGGGACAAGCGGTTCTTGGAGGACACCAAGGTTGCCGCACGCGAGGCGGGGGTGATGGGCAACCGGGTGCGGGTGTTGGACTCGACGCCGATCTATGACGCAGTGTCCACGCAGGACACGGTGACGCAGCTGCGTTCGGCCATCCGCAAGCTGTTGCGCGCCCTGGATCGCGACTACCTGCAGCTGGCCGCCGAGGTGCGCGGTGTGCTGAGGCGCGACGATGATTACGCCTCGGTGGGCAAACCGCCGTGCGATTGGGATGATGCTGAGGCCCGCCAGCAGCTGGTCGACGCGTTGGTCCGCGACGCGCTCGGGGCGTTGGGCGCGATCGACGGCGAGGAGCTGGCCGGTCCGGCTCGCGAGGCTGCCGAGCTGCTGGCGGTCGTCGCCGGCCAGGACGTCGAGCAAGGCGACGACGGCGTGTTCCGCATCGTTCGCAAAGTCGCCCGGGACCGGGTGATCTCCACGGTGGATCCCGAAGCCCGCCACGGGCACAAGAGCCGCAGCCGTCGCTTCGATGGCTACAAGGCGCACCTGTCGGTCGACCCCGACAGCGAGCTGATCGACACCGTGGTGGTCACCCCCGCCAACACCCATGACGCGGAGGTGGTCGACGATCTGCTCGCCGATCACGCCGACGACGACGACAAGCCGACGGTGATGGGCGACTCCGCTTATGCCGGACCCGACACGATGTGCGATCTCGAACAGGACGGCTTCGAAGTGATCGCCAAGGTGCCAGCAGCGACCAACCGCGACAGCCGCTACACCAAAGACGACTTCAGCATCGATCTCGACACCGGGACCGTGAGCTGCCCCGCCGGCCAGACCGTGACGATCCGCTTCGCTCGTGACCGCTCCGGTCGCGCCGACTTCGGTGAGCAGTGCGCGAACTGCCCGTTGCGGGAGCACTGCACGACATCGGCGGCGGGCAGGTCGATCAAGATCCACCGGCGGGAGGTGTTGCTTCAGCGGGCCAAAGCCAACCAGGCGACACCGCAATGGCAGCACGCCTACCGCTCCACCCGCCCCAAGGTTGAGCGCAAGATCGCGCACTTCGTGCGCGCCGGCTGGGGCGCACGACGAGCCCGCACCCGCGGCGTCAAACGCGTCGCCACCGACGCCGCCACCCGCGCCGCTGCCGTCAACTGGGCGCGCCTGGCGACGCTCGGGCTCACCTTCACCGACGGGCAATGGACGGCCGCCAGCACCTGACGGAGCCCGAGGAGTAGCGACGCTGGGCCAGCGTCTCCCAACGGCGGGCACCTCGACCACCAAGGCTGGGCGCACTCCGCGCTGCTGCGCGGGAACTCTCACCAGCCCACACCTGTCGTCACGCCAACAATGCTTCGCGACCACCGTCACAGCGATGATCGGCCTTACTTCAGGGCTCACCTAGGCGGGGAGTACGGCCAGACCGGCGACCCTGACGCGTTCGCCGCCCAGCTGCGCGAGGTGCTCGACGGCTGAGTCGGCCCGCGAGCTGATCCGCGTCTGTCGTGCCGCTGTCGGCGCGGGACACGCCCGACCATGCCGCTGATCGTGCCGTCGTGCCGCTACGACAACTTGAAGCTGGCGGTCGCCCGCGTGCTCAAGAGTAGGGATCGGGCCGAGACAGAACGGTTCGTGGCGTTGCGTTCGCAGCACGACGTAATCGACGACCACAACTGACCCAGTGCACGCCGCCCCACACAGGCGGGACCTGCACAGCCCGACACAGACCACTCGTCGAGAACGCACCGACGACGTCAGCGCAGCGCCAGCGAACTGCCGCTGCCGCCGAGCCGGCGGTAGCGGATACGTCGAGCAAGCCGAGCGGACCGCGTTATCCGGACATCGCGGGCCGGTTTCGATCCGAAGGCCCTCCCGACGAGTCGCGTCGGCGATTCGGCGGTACGAACGTCTCCCGCGGGTGCTGAGACGACGTCATCGACGGCTTGGCCGCTGGCTGGTATTCCTCCATGGCCGCCGCCTGATCAGTACGGTTGGAGAACCGACAGGAGGTCAGCTTGGCTCGTACCGGCAAGTTCTTGATCAAGACCGGCCGAGGTGGCAAGACGCACTTCGTCCTCGTCGCCACGAACGGTCGTGTCGTTGCGACCAGTGAGACGTATGAGTCCAAAGAGTCCTGCCTAAAGGGTGTCGCCGCGGTCAAGCGGCTCGCGGCGGATGCTGTCGTCGTCGAGGAGGCCGCAGCGACATCGAATGGGCAACGGGCTCGGAAAGTCGCCGCGTCGAAAACTGCAGCGGCGTCGTTCTGACCTCAAGCGGCCGGCGCTCGGCCGCCCATCGCCCACCGCTTGTGCGCGCCGGGACCCGGCGTTCCGGGGCACCCGGCGGCGCCGCTACAGGCCGCTAGTAGGTCCCCGCGGAAATGACAGGGATGTGATTTGATGTGGTGATGAGGCTACTTCCTTTGCAGATCAGCGATCAGGAGCGCGTCGAGCTGGAGCGCCGTGTGCGTTCGAACACCGTCGAGGCGCGGGTGGCGCAGCGGGCCCGCATCGTGCTGTTGGCCGCCGATGGGATGTCGAACCGGGCGATCGGTGAGCGCGTCGGCATGCATTTCAACCAGGTCGGCATCTGGCGTCAGCGGTTCGCGGCTGATCGGCTGGCCGGCTTGTTGGACGGTGACCGCCCGGGTCGACCGCCGACGTACGGCCACGACGACGTGTTGTTGCTCGTCAAGACCGTGACCGAAGATCCGCCGGATGCGGCAACGCGCTGGACGATGGACGCCTTGGCGGCCCGGATGGCCGAACAGGGAGTGCCGATCTCGCCGTCGCAGGCGTGGCGGATCTGCCGCGCCCTTGATCTCAAACCATGGCAGGTGCAGTCGTGGATGACCAGCCACGACCCCGAGTTCTGGGAGAAGGCCGGTGACGTCTGCGGTCTCTACTTGAACCCGCCCGACAACGCCTTGGTGTGGTCGGTCGATGAGAAGACCGGGATCCAAGCCAAGAGCCGGATCAACCCGACACGCCCAGCGATCCCCGCCAGCGGCGACCGCGACGAGCGGGTGGCGGGGATCCCGGTGCGCCAAGAGTTCGAGTATCGCCGCAACGGCACCGCCAGCCTGTTCGCCGCCCTCAACGTCCATGACGGCACCGTCGCCGGATGGGTCACCGACTCGACCCGGGCCGAGAACTTCGTAGCGCCTTCCTCACCGATCTCGTCGCCCAGACCCCTACCGGGATGCAGCTGCACTGCATCGTCGACAACCTGTCCGCCCACGGCACCCCCGCCGTCGAAGCCTTCCTCGACGATCACCCGCATGTGTTCTTGCATCGCACCCCGACCCACGCCTCCTGGCTCAACCAAGTCGAGCTGTGGTTCTCGATCATGGAACGCCGCCTCATCCGCCACGGCGAGTTCGACTCGGTCGACGATCTCGCCGACCGCATCATCGAATTCATCAACGCCTACAACCGGGCAGCCAAACCATTCCGCTGGACCTACGACGCCCGCCTCCTCAAAGTCGCGTGACATCACAATGACTTGCGCGCGGGCCTACTAGTACCGGATACCCGTCCGGCGAACCTTCGGTGCGACGCCTGGAACGAGTCGCCGCTCTGACCCCCGCCCGACGTCGCTCCCGGGCGGGCCGATCTAACCTGCCGCCGGGAGGTGGCCATGGAGGAGCGCACGTTCGTCGACACGCACGGGGTCGAGGTGTTCAGCAGGTGGTGGACGGTCGACGACCCGACCGGCGTGGTGCTGATCGCCCACGGCGCGTCGGAGCACTCGGGGCGCTACGACCGCTTCGCCCGTGCGCTGAACGCGGCCCGCTACGGCGCGGTCGCGCTCGACCATCGGGGGCATGGCCGCACGGGTGTGGCCGGCGGGCCGGGGCTGATGGGTGCCGGCGGGGGGCATGCGGTGATCGACGACCTGCACGAGCTGCGCGGCCTGGTCGGCGCCGGCGCGCCGCTGTACCTGTTCGGTCACTCGATGGGTTCGCTGATTGGGCTGGCCTACCTGGTCGAGCACTCGGCCGGCCTGGCCGGCGGCGTGCTGTGCGGCTTCCCCGCCGACGTCACCGACATCGGCGCCATGGCCCCGGCCATCCAGTCGCTCGCCGACGCCGGCCAGCGCGACGACCCGGCGGTCGGCCTTCTGGCGAGCTACAACACCCCGTTCCATCCGGCGCGGACCCCGTACGACTGGTTGAGCCGCGACCCGGCCGAGGTCGACCTCTATGTCGCCGATCCGTTCTGCGGCGACGACAACCCGCTGACGTACGGCTACCTCCTCGACCTGTTCGAGGAGCTCGCCCCGGCGGCCGAGCGGCTCGCTCAGGTCGCCTGCCCCGTGCTGGTGATCGCCGGCGACCAGGACCCGGCGGCGGCGATGGGCGCTCACCCGACCGGGCTGGCCGACGCGTTGAAGGCGGCCGGCGTCGCCGTCGACCTCCTGCTCTACGCCGTCGCCCGCCACGAGCTGCTCAACGAGACGAACCGCGACGCGGTGACCGCCCACGTGGTCGACTGGCTGCGCGCCCACCACTGACCGGCCGCTGCGCCGAGCGCGGCACGCTGCCGCCGCACGTCCCGCGGTACCGTCGCCGTGTGCAGGTCGACGTGCTGTTCGACCAATTCGGCGTCCTCCTGATGTAGGTGAATGACCGTCACGCCGGATGCGGGGCTGAGGCAACCACCGGCAGGAACACCCCAACCTCGCAGGTAGCCGCGAGCCGGCGGTACAGGACGCGCGGCGGCGGGTTATTCCCCGTTGTTCGAAGACACCCCGCGCCGCACGTTCGGTGCTCCCGAGGAGGAGGTCGGCGGAGCTGACCGGCGGCGCCGCGGGCTGCCGCGGCGACTGCGTGCGGCAGCGCCGAGCCGTCGTTCGGGCGCAATGACGAAATGAGCAGATCCGGTCCGCAGGGGTGCAGATGAGTCGTCCAGTGTCAGTCGGTCCCGGCGGCCGCCTCCAACCGGGTGGCGGCGTAGCGAAGGCCGGCAATCACCGCACGGATCACCTGCTGTTGGGCGACTGGTAAGCCGGCCACGGGCTGACGGTCTCGCAGCCGAACTCCTCGGGAACGATGTCCGCGACGGCCTCGGCCAATTGCCAGCGGTGGCCGGCGAGATCCACAAGCGTGCAGTCCCGCTCGCCATACTCTCGGTCGACGGGCGCCTCGAGCACGACGGCGCCATGGTCGCAGGCGCGGGCGAACGCGTCGTCGACGTCGACCACCCGGACCCGAACGACGTGGGTCACCCCGTCCGATTCGGGTGCGCGCCGCTCACCGCCGACGTCGGCGATGATCACCGCACCGTCGTCGCCAACTGCCAGCTGGGCCCGGTGGCTCGCGCCGATCCTCGTGCGCTCGACGAAGCCGAATGCGGCGGTCAGGAAACTCACAGCAGCGCGCACGTCGGGGTAGACGAGCACCGGCACGACCGTGGGCGGAGGGACCGAACGGTTGTCTTTCACGGAAGCTCCCTTTCGGGCAAGGCCATCCTCCGATGGAGAGCGGCGGTCGACCGCAGGCTTGCCGGCAAAGCGCCGCGCACATCGTGCCTCATGGTGCGCGCCGCCCCCGCTCGCCAGTGCTCGACCGCCGACCGAATCGGCGTTGGTCTCTCCTGACTGCCGGACGTGGGTGGCACCCAGGGGCGACGAACATGGCCGCCGCTCCGGTGACGGGCCAGGCGCTCGCGTACCGAACCACCAGGAGCCGACACTCGGTCGTGGCGGGCGTCCGGTGTGATCGCCCGCGAGGCACCGCAGGACGCCAGATCGGGCGTCGGCGACGCCGGCGGTCCGGCGAATCGAGGTGGTGGACTACCGAGCGCTGACGGTCGACTTCCGAGTCGACGCCGCGCCCTTGGTTGCGGCTGCTGCCGGCGGCGTATCGGCTTCGATCACGGCGGCATCAGCGGCGAGACGCTTCACCGCGTCGATGCCTTTGAGGCACGACTCCTTGGACTCGTAGGTCTCGCTGGTGGCCACGACCCGGCCGTTGCTAGCGAGGAGCACGAAGTGGGTCTTGCCACCGCGCCCTCGCTTGATCACGAACTTGCCGTTGCGGGCCACGCCGACCTCCTGCTGTCTCGTCGGAGATTAACGGTGCACCTGTCGCCCGCCGTGGATGCCGCCGCCGAGCGAAGCATGTAACGCATGCCACCGACGTCTGCGCCTGCGTCTCGCGAAGACAATCCGGCGGTCTCGGACGCGGGGCGTCGGCATTATCCCCGTCGTTTCCGGACACTCCGCCGGGCATGTTGGTGCGCACGGTCGGGTCGGCTGCTGGCGTGGCGGGACGGCGCGGATGCGGCGGCCAGCCTGGATGCACGGGCCTACCCCGTCGTTGGTGCCGATGTGCTCAGATACTCGTCGACCCGCTGGCCGGAGTTCCGCAGAATTCGTAGTCAAACGTGCTGTGCTCGGGGCGTTTGTCCTGGTGAGAGGCTTGCGCGGGTGTTGTAGAGCCGGAAACCTGTAGACACACGACTCGCTGCTGGTATCCGTGATCATTCAGGGTTGATGTCGTAGGCTCGTAGACATGTACTTGCGGGAGACGCGGCGGCGGAACCGTGACGGCAGCGAGGTCTCGTACCTGGCGTTGGCGCACAACGCGCGCGACCCGGAGACCGGGATGCCCAAGGCCCAGATCATCCACAACTTCGGTCGCGCCGAGCTGGTCGACCGTGACGGCCTGGCCCGCCTCGTGCGCTCGATCAGCCGGTTCCTGGACCCGGCCGACGCGGTGCTGGCGGGGAGCGCCGGCGAGGTGCAGCTCCTCGACTCCCGGCCGATGGGCACCGCCTGGGTAGCAGACCGGTTGTGGGAACGGCTCGGGATCGGCGCCCAGATCCTGGCGGTGGCCGGACGGCACACGGGTCGGGGCCGGCGAGGCGATGCCGACGGCATCGAGCGAGCGATCTTCGCGATGGTCGCCAACCGGCTGTCGCCCAAGCCTTTGTCGAAGCTGGCGGGCTGTTCGTGGGTGGAGCATCGGGTGTTCATCGAGGGACTGGTCGAGGTGGACGAGGACACCTGCTACCGGGCGATGGACTTCTTGCTGGCCGCGCTCGGTGAGCTGCAAGAGGCGGTGTTCTTCTCGGTGGCGAACCTGTTGAACCTGCAGGTCGACATCTTGTTCTTCGACACCACCTCGACGTTCTGGCAGACCGAACGCGCCGACGACGCCTTGGTTGATGACTCCGACCTCGACGATGCAGGTGACACCGGGCGGGCCCTCGAGGCGGCGGTGCGGACCTGGGGTCACAGCAAGGACCACCGGCCCGATCTGCCCCAGGTCGTGATCGGCATGGCGGTCACCCGCGAGGGGATCCCGGTGCGGCTGTGGACCTTCCCCGGCGACACCAGCGACCAGGTGCTGATCCGCACGGTCAAAGACGACCTGCGGGCCTGGAACCTGCACCGGGTGATCTGGGTGCTGGACCGGGGCTTCACCTCGGCGGAGAACCGCCGCTACCTCCAGCGCGGCGGGGGCAGCTACATCATGGGCGAGAAGCTGCGCGGTGCCTCCGCCGAAGCCGCGGCGGCGCTGGCCCGTCAGGGCCGCTACCACACCGTGGCCGGCAACCTGCGGGTCAAGCAGGTGCGGGTCGACGACGGCGTGGCCCGTGACCGGTTCGTCATCTGCCACAACCCTGAGGAGGCTCGCCGCGACGCCGAGATCCGCACCCAGATCGTCGCCCGCCTCCAAGACCACATCGCCGGCAGCGACGCGCTGGCGGCCCGGGCGCGCGCCGAGCTGGCGGGACGACTCAAGA
The DNA here is from genome assembly GCA_963841465.1 of uncultured Acidimicrobiia bacterium. Classification (GTDB taxonomy): domain Bacteria; phylum Actinomycetota; class Acidimicrobiia; order Acidimicrobiales; family Ilumatobacteraceae; genus JALZMG01. The sequence goes on from CAWJCQ010000006.1 coordinate 587,310, forward strand.
CCAAGCCGGTGTTCAACCGGTTCCTGCGGGCCACGCCGGCGGGCAAGCTGCGCATCGACCGCAGCGCGGTACGCCGCGACGCCCACTACGACGGCAAGTACCTGCTACGCACCGCCGATGAGAGCCTGTCCCCCGACGACATCGCCGACGCCTACAAGGCCCTCTACCAAGCCGAACGGGGCTGGCGTGACCTCAAGACCATCCAGATCAACCTTCGGCCCGTATTCCACCACAAGGACGAACGCATCCAAGCCCACGTGCAGCTGTGCTGGCTGGCGCTGTGGCTGTTGCGGGTGGCGGAGCTGGCGGTCGGCGACACCTGGCGCAATATCCGCAACGAACTCGAACGGATGCACCTCATCACCCTCGCCACCGCCGAAGGCGAAATCGCCCAGCGCACCGAGCTGACCCCAGCCACCGGTCGATCCTGCGAGCGCTCGAGCTGCCCGAACCGCCGCGATTCTTCCAGTTCAACCCCACCACCGGCTGAACGCCGGGCTGTAGTAACACGACCCATCGCCCATCGCGCGCCCAAAAGTCCCAAGTCAGAGCCTGTTTTCAGGCCTCGCGTGTGCCCCAATTCTGCGGAAGTCCGGGCTGGGCGCGGTCGCCTGGTCGAGACGCGGCGATCCCGCGGCGCTTGCATCCTCGGCTGTCTCGTGGGCGATGCGATCACTGTCAAGGAGGTTGTGGCTGGAACCGTCATGCTCGTTGCGCCCGGGACGCCATCGCTCACGTCGAGGCTCCGGGGCTTCGTCGGCGGCGTCCCCGTGACCATTTGCGATGTGCTCCGTGCCGGCACCTCGGTTGACCCGTCAGCGAAAGGGGCCGTGGCGAACGTGGTGGTTGGTCGGCGGGTCGGCGTGATCGTCGACAGGTTGTTGCGCGGTGTCGACGTGGATGGTGGTCGTTTGGGCGGACGGCGAGCTGCCATCCGGGTCCGGTCGTGCGCCAGATGTCGGTGAAGCGGCGGCGGACGGTCGTGCCGGCGTGTGGTTCGGCCGCTCGCGACGACGTCGTCGGCCTTCAGATTCACGCTGTTCACCACGGCCGTCCAACCCCCACCCACCGGCGCCGACTGGCCGATCGGCACCGGGTTGCGCCGCGTCCCGACATCGCTCCCACCCTGAACCGGCTTCGCCGTCGTCACGGACGAGACAGCCACCGACGTCGACCCAGCGCCTTCCGTCGACCGCGGCGAGGTGGCTACGACGGGCGAGATGGCCGTTGATGTCACGGCCGGCGATCCAGCGTCGTCGTCGCCTCCGCACGCTGACAGCAGTAGAGCGACGACAACGCTCACCCTCACCGACCGCCAGGACCTCGTCACACGTCCCTCAATCGTCGGCCCGCGCCGTCGTTCCAGCAGATCCGGGAAGCGGCCCACGACAGCGCTCAACCGACGATAGGCACGCGCTGTGCACTCGGCGCCGGCACGCAAAGGCCCCTCCCAGGCCGTCGTGGGACGCTGAGGTGGTGAGGATCGATCGCGGCGCAGGAAACCGGCGCTCCCGGGCACGGTCGGTGAGGTCCACGGCCGTCGATTCAGGACGGTGCCGTGGCGGCAACGGCACCGTGGTCGTGGCAGACGATGCCCAGGTTCGACGACGGCCGAGGATCGACAGGGGACACGGTCGGCCTGACCTCACTGGCTAGGGTCGACACCGCTACCGACAGACGGATAGGAGATGTCCCGTGCGGCTCCACGGTCGCTGGTTGCTCACCATCGTGCCGGTTGGGCTGAGCGTTGCGATCACTAGCTGCGACGGCGGCCAATATTCCGAGAGGCCTACGCCGACGGCCGCCTCATCCGTGACTGCAGAAACGAGACGAACCGACGCGTCTCGTCCTACCGAGCCACCTTCGTCTCCTCCGACGACAGACGCATTCGGTACAGCAAGTCCGGGTGACACAAAAGCCTGCCTCGGTCTTGCCGCGGTCGTGAACTCCACGGCTCGCACTACGGCCAGCGGCCGTTGGGTCGTGGACAAGGGCGCGGGTCGAGTCCAGCTCACGATCGGTCCTGACGACTATGAGGCTGCGCGAAGTCAGTTGGCTGACGCCACGGCCACGGCAAACGCTGAGGCGGAGAACGTCATCCTGATTCGCAACCTTGTGAATCTCACGCCGATCATCACCGACGACCTGGCAGCTGAGCGATCTCAAGGCGATCCGGTCGCTTTCGCAGAGGCCGCCTACCACGCACTCGCCAACTTCGATGCCCAGATGGATGTCGTAGCCGACGTCTGTGGGTACATCGGTGCAGAGATCTTCGCCGATGACCTGGCGACACCGCAGCCATAGCCCCGTAACAGGCTGATGACGAGCGGACTCGTGTACTGGCAGCCGGCGCTGCGAGCTCACTCCGATCCGACGGCGACGCCGACGGTTGACATCCGGCGTTCCAGAATGGCCGGCGTCGCTTTAGGAGGACGCACTATCGGACGGCGTCGCGCCGAACGGTCGAGTCGAGGTCGTCGAGCAGTTGAGTGAGCCACCCGATCGCATCAGCTGCCACAGCTCGAGGATCGCGCCCTTCGAACGGACCTGCGTTCATATGATACGTCGTCTCCGACCTCCCTGTACCGACGAACACGGTCGCACTCTGGCCTGCGCGATGCTGGTACTCCTTCAGGATGAGGTTGCGATCCTCTTCAATGAAGCACCAGAGCAGCTCCGGGCTCGGCTTCGTCGACTGGAGGTCAGTCCAGCGCTGATCGAGTGCTCGCCGCAGGGTGGGATCGGCTTCAGCGTCGACTTTGTCCAGGACGTGCAGCGCAACCCGCAGAAGCACCACAACTGTCGTCCAGCCTCGGCGCCACGCGGATCCCTGAAGGCTGTCGACCAGGTCGGCGTGCGCGTCCACGCAGTCGGAGAGCACCATCCGCGCTCGCTCCGTCACGCCACGACGTTACGGGCAACGAACACCCGCGACCCGGCGGGCTATGACGCGGCGGCCCGTGATTATCCCCGACATTCGAGGACACCTCGGCGCCGCGCGGTCAGTACTCCCGAGACCGTCGGCGGACTTCCCCGGCGGTGTGCCCGGACAGTGGCGGCGACTGCCGAGGACGAGCGCCGAGCCGGTCGTCCGTCGCGAGGCAGCGGCCAACGTGCCAGGACAGTTCCCGTCAAGCCGCACCTCGCGTGGGCCGGTATCGCATGGCGACCGTTCCCGACCGGAACTCATGGCGATCGACGAGCTCGAGCTGGATGCGCTCGCGCAGACCGGCGAGCAACGTTGGCCCATGGCCTGCCAGGACCGGCTGCACAAGGAACTCGTATTCGTCGATCAGTCCCAGATCTGCCAACGCCAGGGGGAGCATCACGCCACCCACGAACCGGCCCTCGCCTGGCTCCTGCTTGAGCCGCTGAACCGCTTGCCCCAAGTCGCCTCGCACCAGCTCGGCATTCCAATCGACCCCGCTCAGTGTGCTCGACACGACGTACTTCTTCGCCCGGTCGATGGTCTCGGCGAACGGGATCTCCCACTCATCCATCCAGTCAGGCCACGTGCCCGTCGCCGGCTGCCGCCACGCCGACTCCATCATCTCGTAGGTCACCCGGCCGAATAGCAGGGCATCGGCTCGTTCCATCTCAGCGGTCCAGTAGCGCATCGACTCCTCGTCCGGGGGGAGCCCTGCCTCGTGATGGCAGCAGCCGTCGAGCGTGACGTTGATCGAGTATCGAAGTCGTCTCATCGTCGTTGCTTCTCCGTTGATGCGCGCGCGTTCACCTCGCCGTACTCAGACGACCTCCGGCGCCATCCCTCATCGGCGCCTCGTTCGCACCTACTCAGCACCGTCGTGTTGCGAACCAGACGGCACACCGAGCACGCGACCGATTCGGCGCTCGGCACTCTCGTACCCGCGCCCTTGGGATCGAGTCGGACGGCGGATCGTGGCTGCGGCGCCGGCAAGGGCCACGCCGAACCGCCGGCTCCGACGTTCGGTAGCGTCGTCGAGCCGGCGTTCCCGGGCACGCGAAGCGGCTCGGGGCCTCCGCGTTACTCAGACGCTCTTGGGCGGACCTCGACGTTGGGCGGCCACGCGGTGGGCTGACAGTGGTTGGCGCCGGGGGCGTGTCGCGAGGATCGGGTGGATGGCTTGGACGGTGGTTGGTGTGGTGGCTGCTCTTCGAGCGCGTCGTTGCTCCGCGGTCGAGGTGGCTGAGGAACTGCTCGATCGGCTGGAAGGTGCCATTCCCCTGCCGAGCCTGACGCGACGCGGCATCCTCCCGGAATGGCGTGGTCGACGAGCTATCGCAACGTGGCGAACGCGGCGCGCATCTCCTCGCAGAACAGCTGAGGTTCCTCCCAGGCGGCGAAGTGACCGCCCTTGTCGACCGCGTTGAAGTAGACGGTGCTGGGGTAGGCCCGCTCGACCCAGCTGCGGGGGGTCCGCCAAATTTCCCCGGGGAACGTGGTGAAGCCGACGGGGATGGTGGCCGGCGTGGGAGCCTGGCCGGCGGTACGGGCGTTTTCCTGTCCCTCCTCCCAGTACGAGCGAGCAGCGGACGCCCCGGTACCGGTCAACCAATACAACGTGATGTTGTCGACGAGGTGCTCGCGAGTGAGATTGCCCGAGGGCTGTCCGTCGACGAAAGCGCGAGCGATCTTCTGGTAGCTGTCCGTATCGTGATCGATCATCCAGGCCGCCAGGGCGACCGGCGAATCCAATGTGGCGTAGCCGATGGTCTGCGGGCGTGTGGCCTGCTCGATGAAGTAGCCGGTACCGGTGGCGTGGAATGCGGCGAGCTGGTCGAGCGCGGCTTGTTCCTCCGCTGAGGGAGGTGAGGCGCTGAGCGCTTCCGGGTCGCCGAGGGCCGGGGTGAGCAGGTTGGTGTGAATGCCGACCAATCCGTCGAGTCCCAATCGGCCCATCGCGTCAGTGACCTGAGATCCGACATCACCGCCCTGCGCGACATAGCGGGCGTACCCGAGGCGCCGCATCAACTCGTCCCACGTATAGCCGATGCGGATCGGACCCCAGCCGAGCTCCGTGGGTTCGTCGGAGAAGCCGAAGCCCGGAATGGATGGTAGGACGAGGTGGAACGCGTCGTCGGCGCTTCCACCGTGCGCGGTTGGGTCGGTGACGGGGGCCGATGGTTTCGAGCAACTCGATGATCGAGCCCGGCCAACCGTGCGTCATGATCAATGGCAACGCCTGCTCGTGTCGCGATCTGACATGGATGAAGTGGATGCCGAGTCCGTCGATGGTGGTCTTGAACTGCGGCAGCGTGTTGAGCCGCGCTTCGCACTGGCGCCAGTCGTACTCGGTCGTCCAGTAGCGAGCGAGCTCCTGCAGTGCCGCCAGCTGCACACCTTGTGACCGATCGCCGACGAGCTCCCGGCTCGGCCAGCGCGTCGCCGCGACCCGGCGGCGGAGGTCAGCCAGCTCCTCATCCGGAACCTGGACCTCGAAGGGTGCGATCTCGTCGGCGATCTCGGTGATGCTGCTCATGACGACCTCCGTTGTCAGTGCAAGGCAGTTCGACAGCCTTCACCGGGCTACGCAACGTAGTCGACCGCGCGATCTGCTGGTGCGGGCCGACAGCCCGGCGGTGGCGTCCTGGTACCCGCTCACGTCCATGCAGTCGTCAGCTGAAGGTGAAGACGAACGCTTCGACGCCGGCGTCGAGGAACTCGATCTCGAAGCGGCGGTCCTCGATCGCGCCCGGCTGGCGGATGAGCTGGTACATCCGCTGGTAGTCCGCCGTGCCGTTGCCGTCCTCGTCGACGTCGACGCCAGCGGCCGCGCCGGGTGCCCGCCCGTCGACGTGGACACGGAAGCGCGCCGGTGAGTCGCCGAACGGCGGACCCATCACCAGGTGCACATCGCGGGCGTGGAACTCGAACGTGACGGAGCCGCCTGGGGCGGTCAGTACGACGGGCACCGCGCCGATCCGCCAGTCACCCCTCAGTGCCCACTCGTTGCGCCGCAGCGCGTCCGGCGCCGAGTACCGGATCACCGCATCGGCGACGCTGCCGCCTGGGGAGGCGAAGCCTGCGGCGCGGTCGTAGCCGAGGTAGGTCTCCGGCGAGCGAACGTTGGACCAGTCCGCCGCCACCTCGACGCCGTGGGGCTCGACGTGCACGGGTTGCAGATCGACGTCGCCGTCGATGTCGCGCAACAGCATCCGGATGACCATCTCCGATTCGTCGTAGCCGCCTTCGCCGAAGTGGTGATGGCGGATGCGCCCCTCGGCATCGGCGATGTACAGAGCCGGCCAGTAGTGGTTGGCGAACGCCTGCCACACCGCGTAGTCGTTGTCGACGGCGACGGGATAACGCACGTCCATCTCCGCGAGCGCCCGCTTCACGTTGTCGAGCTCGGCCTCGAACGCAAACTCGGGCGTCTGCACACCGACCACCATGAGCCCGCGCTTGGCATAGGCGTCCGCCCAGGCGCGGACGAACGGTAGGGCGTGGATCCAGTTGATGCAGGTGTACGTGCCGAAGCACACCAGGACCACATGACCGTGCAGCGCGGCTGGCGTTACCGGTTCGCCATTGACCCATGCCGTCGCACCCTCGAAGCTCGGCAGCCGGCTCTCGACCGGGTATTCGTTGCGGTGGCGGAACATCGTGGGGTCACCGCCCGACCGACGCCGCCAAGGCGGTGAGCTCCGAGGTCAGCGAGGCCACCACGTCGTCGATTTCGTGAGGATAGGCCCCACCGGCGCATCGGCAATGCCGGCAGACCGTCGGACGATCGCTGCTGGAGGACGCGTCCTCGAGCGGGCGTCCGGTGTCTCGCGGACGGGGCGCCGAGTGCGCGTCCTCGAATCGTCGGTCCGCGACAGTCAGGCGGGCATCCGAGCAGAGCGCCAGCTACCGCTCAGCCGGGCCGCGGTGGACGCGCCGTCGAAGCGCCGCTCCTCGACACTTGGTCGTTCCCGACCCGATGTCCGACTTCCGCGCCCGATACCACGCGATGGTCCGACCTCGCGGGCATCTTCGAAGCGCCGGTCCTGGCGCACCCGGCGGCGGGCACCGCGATGTCCGATTTCCGCGTCCTCGAACGCGCTCACCGCCGGCAGCCGCGGCGTCCTCGAAGCGCCGGTCCTGGCGCATCTCGGCCGCCGATAATGCGCGGGGAGTATCCCGGCTCTCCGGACCTCGAGGCTGCGTCACTTCGGCCCATCCCGGGGCGCTCGTAATCGCGGTCGCATCGGTCCGCTCCCGAGCCCAGCGATCTGGATCGCCGAGACAGCGCCGCCACGCCGGAAGTGCTCAGGCCTGCTCAACCGCGGAAGGGGGCCGCCGAGAGCTGAACTGGAACTTCGCCAAGTCCGTGGTGGGCAAGCAGATCCGCGGCTCCCTGCCGGCGAAGCTCAGCGTACGCGCCCGGACCGACTCGGACTCCACGGATCGAACTCCTCTCGATCGAAAGCCCGACGTACGGAATCGGTCCATAGCTGCCCTGGCGAAACCGCAACTCGGCGTGAGGCATCTCAACGTCGGGTGCAACGACCTCATACTTCGGAAGTACCTGAACAAGGCGCCACTCCCGCTCCTCGCGGAACGCCTGATCCTTCAACGTCGCCAATTCCAAGATGATCGACCTCGCGTAGTGCCAGCCGTGGGTACCCGGATGACCAGAGCGTTCGTCAGCAACGAAATCGATCAAGGTGCGAAACGACTCCGAAGCTTCGTCCTCCCCGTAGCCGACCTGCCGGAGTTCGAGCAGATAGTCACCGCCCGAAAGCCGCTCTCGTCCGAGTTCCTCCCGTAGGAACTCGATCGAGTACCCACCCTCGCCGGCCGCGTAGCCGCGCCACTGCGACAAGAGATCCCCTTCCTCGCAGAAGCAGGCCACGTAGCAGCGGAAGCCGCGATCCCACGCGGACAGCTCGGCGGCGACGGTGTCTCGGATTAGTCCCTCGCGCGTCGGCACCTGGAGTCCATCGGGCAGCGGGGGCAAGGGCCGGGAGTCGAACTCCGACAACACCATCTCCTTGGCGAAGTTCAGCTCGCGTGAGTCGTTGAGGAACCGGACGTCTGTTGCCCAGATCTCGCTGCTGGTGATGATCCCGAGCAGACCTGGCGCGGTCGTGTAGTGGTGAATGGTCGGAATGGGATTGGCGGTGGCCGCATCCATGGCTCTCCCGGTCGGGGCGTTCATCCACTGCAGCTCGGGGGCGGGCCCGCCGCCCACGGCGTTACCACTGTGACACGCCGGCTGTAGACCGTGCCGATGGGACGCGTCGGGCACGGCTTCCGGCGCTACGGGCATCACCGGCAGGTCGAACTGCCCGACGGCGACACGCCGCGCTGGATGGTCGTCGCCCGATCCGACGACGACCCGTGGATCGCCTACTGCCGCAGTGACCGCCGCGGCGGGCTGCACAAGACCGAGGGTCACCGCCTTCGGTCGAACTGGGCCATCCCGAGGCCGCGCTCGGGCTGCGCGGCGACGGCGTGGCGCGCGCGGCGCGTTCCACGAGACGAAAGCGGCGCTGGCGATTATGACGGACGCCCGGCAACTCGGGCGCGCGCCGTGAGCATCGATCTGCGCACACCGATCGGCCAGGCGTCATCCTGCAGGCGCGCGATAACCGGCGCTCACAATTCGGACGGAGAGATCGCCGGAGGCCGAGCACTTCGGCCCAACTGGAGGCGCTTGGTAACGCGACTGACTTCTCGGCGAGGCCGCGTGCATTCGGCCCGGTCTGCGCGGACGTCGGCGGTCAGTCGATGACCGCCGTGGGGATGCCGAGTTTCTCCGCGGCCGCTATCAGCGCTTGATCCCCGGCGACGACGACGAGATCCGCATCGATGACGCGCTCGGCCGCTGCCAGGTGAATGGCGTCGTACGCCCGCAGCGCGTACTGCTCAGCCAGCTCTGCGGCCCGGTCGACGAGGTCGTCATCGATGTCGACCAGGTCGAGTTGGGCGAACACGAGGTCCAGCCTGTCGCGGGCCGCCATGTGCTGCGCAGCGTCGATCCGATCGAGACGAGCGGCTCTGGCCAGCGCAGCCCGCGCCTCCACGCGCACGAGGCGGATGCTCACGACGCGCTCAGCCCGATCCCACATCGTCCCGGCGGTCGGAGTCCCGCGCTCTTCGATGACGAGTGGAACGATTGCCGACGTGTCGAAGTAGGCGATCAACGACGCTGTTCGGCAACGAGGTCGGACACCGGTCCAGTGGCCTTGATTGGTCGCGGACGTCGACGTCGTCGCTGCTTGGCCGGCGTCACCAGCCCCTCGCGAATGAGTCGGTCGATGGTCCGTTGCCCGCCGATGGGGAGCACTCGAGCGATTGCCCGACCGCGCTCGGTGACCACGACCTCGTCACCCGCCTGGACCTGGTCGAGGTACCGGCTCAGGTGGTCTCGCAGTTCGCGCACGCCGACCTCGGTCATGACGCCATCATAGCAACCAGCGACGTGGCCACATCGCCGGGAGTGCGCACAGAGTGACCCCGGCGGATTCGGGGCGGGAGTGTCTGCCGGTCTGAGCCGACCTCGCGCCACGCACCTCTGCCCGATCCGGCTCGGCCCGAAATCGCGGCACGCGGCGGCGCGGCGGTGGTGAGCCTTGGTTCCCGGCCCGGGGAGGGTCCGGTCCCAAGGAGGACTGTCATGACCACAACCACTGCCGAGTTGGTGTCGTATGAGGATCCGGTAGAGCTCACCGAGCGGGTGGCGGTCGCCGGGTTCCTCGCCGGCTACACCGGCAACACCCGTACCGGCTACACGACCGATCTTCGCATCTTCGCCCACTGGTGCCACACCAACGGGTTGACGCTGCTCGGCGTGCGCCGTGCCCATCTCGAGTTGTTCGCCCGCTGGATGGAGGCCGAGGGACGGATGTGCTCGACCGTCGCCCGCCGGTTGTCGACGTTGGCCAGCTTCTACCGCTACTGCCACGCCGAAGGCATCGTCGCCCGCAACCCTGCGGTCAACGTGCGCCGCCCGAAGGTCGACCACGAGTCCCGCACCCTTGGGCTCGACCGCAACGAGCTCGGTGCGCTGCTCGTGCAGGCCGGGCTGGGCACGCCCCGCGAGCACGCGTTGGTGACGTTGCTGGCGATGAACGGGCTGCGCGGCATGTGACTCATCGCCGTCGCTGCTCGGGACGCTGATGGGGGGGTCCGATAGAGGTTTCGGCAGCCAGCTCGAGCCTCGTGCGCCAAGACGGGTTCACCTCCAAGACGGGGACCGCCCGGCCGCGACACCTGGGAGCGCCTTGTGCTAACGCTCATAGCTCAAGACCGATCCCGCGTTCGAGATGTTGCAGCGAGATCGGCTGGCGTCGCTCGAGCGTGAACTTCTCGCGGACTTCCTGGGCATGATCCGCGACCTGAGCCCACTGACGCGGGCCGATGGCTGGGGTGGCAAGCCGAAGGCTGCCGTCGGCGATGGCGCACAATTGGTGGGTGTCAGCGAGGTCCTGACAGAGGCGATCCCAGGCCGGTCCGCCAGGCGTGTGGTAATCGCGGTGGGTTTCGAGCCGGTAAGCGGCGTGACACCACACCGCCTGGCCAGCGGCGCTGGCTGGGCCGGCCCCGAGCAACTCGATCTGCCAGGGTGAAGGGTGGTGGGCGAGGTCGAGGACGCGTTCGGGTCGGGTGCGGTCGAGGGCATCGTCGATGAGCTCGATGCCCGGCGGTGAGCTGTCGGCGTTGCGCTGCGGTGGCGTCGATCGCGCGCCGTCGTGCTGTCTGGTGGTCGTCGAGTGCGGCGAGTCGGGCGCGCGCGGCGGTCTCGCTCTCCCTGGCGCCGTCAAGCGTCTCGCCGCCTCGGTCGACCTGGTCGGCGGCGCGGCCGATGGCTTGGGAGTCGCGACTCGGCCAACGCTGTTCGCATAGCTCGTTGTGTCGGGTGCGGGCGGCGGCGAGCTGTCGCTCGGCGTCGTGGCGATGCTCGACGGCGGTCGTGACGTCAGTGCGGGCCCTGCGCCGGTCGGTCTCGCGGTCCGTTGGCAGGGTGACTTCGAGGGCGGCCAGCTCGCTCGTAAGTCGCCGATGAGCGACGCGGAGTGGGTCGGGACCGTAGGCGAGAGGTTGGTCAGCGCCCGCACAGGCGAGCGCCACGTCGGTCCAGTGCGCCTCGACTCGATCGGCGGCGGCGGCGATGGCGGGGCGCCGCCAGCCCTCGGCTGTCTCAAAGCTGTCGTGGATGGCCTGCTCTCGTTCGAGACGGTCGACGCGTTGGGCGGCGACGGCGACAGTGCCGGCAGCGGCGATGGCGTCGGCGCGGACGGCATCGAGCTGTGCCTCGAGTTGACGGCGTTGGCCGCGTCCGGACTTGGTGAGCGGGCTGAGGGTGGTGAGCCCGTCGAGCCCAGCGGTGGCGCGAGCAACGTCTTGCTCCGCGACGACGAGGCGTCTCCCGGCCGCGTCGAGTCCCTTCCGGGCGTCGGTGAGCTGGCGGGTGCGGTTGGGTGGCTGACGGTCCAACACGGCCTGGTGGGTGGCGATCATGGTGCGGAGCTGTCGGTCGAGCCGCCACGGGTCATCGGGCGCCGCCATCGCGCTGTCGGGGATGCGGGCGAGGGCGGCGGCGACCTGTTCGGGGCCGGTGCGCAGGTCGGCGATCCGCCCGCCGTGGTCGCCGTCATCGAGGGCGACGGTGTTCCAAGTGTGGGTGGGATGCCGCGACCGGGACTGGCCGGTGTAGCCCCGGTAGGCGTCCAGGGCGGCGGGCACGACGCAAGCACCGATCCGGCCCATCGCCGCGATCGTGGCCAGCTCCGTTGGTCCGCGATCATGCCCGGCCGGCTCGCGCTCGTGGTTGACGTTCACCCCGTAGCAGGCGGGGCCGGCGCCAGCGCGGCGATCACGGCGTAGCGGTCATCGCATCGTCGCTCGTGGCCAACGCTGGTCGACGGCGGGCGGCGGTGCCCCGCGGCGGTCGCTGTTCATGCCTCTGCTACAGGTCATGGTCGACGCCGCCTACCGCGACTCCATCGCGTCCGACCGGAAATCGTGTGGGTGCCCGGTCTACGTCGGTCCGGTTCGCGGCTTCCGCCACCTGCCCGCCGGGCTGGCGACGCCGGCCCGTTTGAAACTCACGGCTGGACGGTGAGACGTTCGACGCGGCCGTCGAGCGTGGCCACACGGTCGAGGGCGCCGCGCGGTCGAGGACCTCGAGACCGTCGCCGGCCGCCACCACCAGATGGGAGGGTCCGCCGACAGCGACCGCGCCGACGGGGCCGCCGCCGACGTCACGGGCCTCCGCCTGCTCCGCGGCGGCGTCTTTCCCGGCGGCGCCAAGGTGAGGCGCCTCCCGACGACCGCCACCCTCGACGCCATCACCGAGGACTTCCACGAGGTCGTCGCCATCGCCCGCGGCAACAGCACCGTCGTGGATCGTTTCACTGGCACCGCGGTGTTCCGCTCCGACCAGGCCACCGAGATCGGCACGCTCGGCTACGTCGCTCGCGCCTCGGGCCTGGCCATCGACGCCTGGCGCGCTTATCCCTTCGCGCCGCTCTACGCCGACCTGGCCGTGCCAGTCCATCACACCGGCTACACGCTGGCGCGCTTCCGTGTCCGCGTCGAGGAGTTCGACGCGTCGATCGCGCTGCTGCACGGGCTCGTCGCCGTGGCCCACCCGGGCCGCCACGGCCGAGCACCGACGGCGCGGAACTCGGCCGGAAGCGGCGTCGGCGTCGTGGAGGGGTGGCGGGGGACGATCGTGCATCGCGTCGAGCTGGACGATGCCGGCCTGGTCACCCGAGCCAAGATCGTCGACCCCTCGTTCCTCAACTGGCCGGCGCTGCTCGTCGCCCTCGCCGACACCATCGTCCCCGACTTTCCCCTCACCAACAAGAGCTTCAACCTCTCCTACGCCGGCAACGACCCTCTGAGCGACGCCGAACCGGAACGCTGGCCGGCGCGCTTCGAACGTCGCCTGACCAGTTCAGCGGCAGTCAGGCGACGTTCGACATATCCGAACCTGAGCTGACCGCCGACGACAACGGTGGCAGCCCCGGTTCGGCGCCGGCGAGACGGCTTACCGGAGCGGTGGTCGCGTACACTGGCGCCGCGGACGGCCCGACGGGGGACGTCGAGGCGGGGAGCTTGGGGATGCGGAGGAGGCGGTCGCTGGCGGGGTGCTGGTCTCGGGCAGCGGGGCCACGCGCTACCTCGACGAGGGCCGGTCGTGGAATTCGGTGGCAGTGCGCGTCGCTGGTCGTGGCGCTCATCGCCTTGGCATCGTGGGGCAGCCGGGCCGGTGCGACGACACGTCCGCCCCTACAGGTCAGCGGCACGCCAATCGGCCAGTCGTGGCAGTTCGACTTCACCGGCGGCCCCCAGACGTTCGTGGTGCCTGACGATGTGACGGCGGTGATGATCACCACGCTCGGCGGGTCGGGCGAGCCGATCGACAAGGGAGGCAATCCGGGCGGCGGTGGGGTTGCTGTAGCCGGCTACGCCGTCACCGGCGGACAGGAGCTGACCGTCTGGGTCGGCGGTCAGGGCGCCGAAGGCGGGGGCTGGGGTTTCGCGTGCGGCGGGGCTCGCGGTACCGGTGGCGAGGGCACTCCCGTCTGGCCGGCCGGTGATGGTGGCGGTGGCGGGGGTGCGTCGGCGGTCACATCGGGAGCGGCGGGGGTCGCCGCCGGCAACTGCGATCCGGCCACGCGGCCGGCCAGCGCCGACGTCCTCATGGTTGCCGGCGGCGGCGGTGGGGGCTCGGGCGAGGGCGCAGAGGAAGTCGGTGCCAAGCCGAGCCACTGGCAGAGGATCCCGGGCGTCGATGGCGGTGACGGCGGCAACCCCGCGGCGTCCGGCTACGCCGGCCAAGTGATCGGCGTGGGCGGCTGTGGCGGGTGCGAGTCGACGGGAAACGGCGGCGATGGTCAATCCGCCACCCCGGTCATCGAGCTGCACCAGGGTGGATCGGGCGGTGGCGGTGGCGGCTTCGACGGCACCGGGGGTGGCGGCGGCGGTGGCGAGAACGGGGAGGCGAATGGCTCCGGTGGTGGTGGCGGCCTGTCGTACCTGTCCCCGATGTCGCGCCACGGCTTGTACCTGCCCGGGAGCGGTGCGGCCGACGGATCGGTGACGATCGCCGCCGGCCGCCTGGACACGTTCGCCTGCCAGGGTGCACCCGAGGGCATCACCGTTCCCGCCGGCGCCGGCGCAGTGCAGGTCGACATGGCCGGCGGCCAAGGCGGCATCCGGGCTCAGGACGAGGACGGCATCGGCGGTGACGGTGCCACCGTGTCCACGGCGTTCGCGGTGCGGCCGGGCTGGTCCGGCTCCGTCTCCGTCGGCTGTCACGGCACCAGTGGGGGGGCCGGTTGGGGCTTCGGCATCGGTGGCTTTCACGGCACAGCCGGCAGCAGCGCCGCGCTCGACGGCACTGGCGGAGGAGGGAGCAGCGAGGTCGGAATCACCGCGCCGGGCAACGGGGATCTGGCCGCGACCGCCGGTGGTGGCGGTGGAGGAGGAGGGGACACCGAGTTGGTCTCCAACGGCGGCGGTAACGGCGGCGACGGAGGAAGCCCGCCCGGCGCCGGCCAGAATGGCCACGCAACCTTCGGCTCGGGGCCCGACGGTGGCTGCGGCGGCTGCGCCGGTCCCGTCGACGGCGCTTCGGGCCATCACGCGTCGACGGCCAGCCAGGGTGGCGGTGGTGGCGGCGGCGGCGCCGGCTACTTCGGTGGCGCGGGCGGGAACACGGGCTCCTTCAGCGGTGGCGGTGGCGGAGGAAGCGGCTCGTCATGGGTGTCCGACAATGCCATCGGCAGCCCGGTGATCGGCACGGCGGCCGGCGGCGGCGACGGCTACGTCGAGCTCCTGTGGGTGGCCGCCGGTCCGCCGGCGTCGATCTCGGTGTACTCGGGGTCCGGACAGTCCACAATGGCCGGCACACACTTCGATCGACCGCTCTCAGCGCTGGTCGTCGATCAGCTCGGCAACCCCGTTCCGGGGGCCCAGGTCGCGTTCGCCCTCGACGTCTTCGCCGGCCCCACCGGCGAGTTCCAGACCGAGGTGCCGAGCCAGACCGCCGTCGCCGTCACGGACCAGCACGGCATCGCCACCTCTCCGCTCATCGTCGCTGGTGACGCGTCGGAAGGGACGTGGCCAGCCTGGGCCCGCGTGGTCAACGGCAACGACCAGGTCGCCCGCTACTACCTGACCAACGAGCCAGCCGCGACCACCGTGGCTATCGATGTCAGTCCGCAACCCGTGACGCCTGACCAACCGACCACCTTGAGGGCGACGGTCAGCTCCCGCGCTGGCATTCCCACCGGTCAGGCCACCTTCACGGTCCAGGGCAGCGCGGCTGTCGTCCCTCTCGTCGACGGCCAGGCCGACCTCATCCTCCCGCCCGGGAGGCTCGCCGTCGGCAGCTCCACGGTCCAGGTCGACTACCCCGGTGGCGGCAACTTCGCGCCGACGCGCGGGACGACCCCGCTGGACGTTGTCGCCACGCCGACCAGTCTGCAGCTCAGCGTCAACCCGAATCCGGCTCGGCCCGACCAACCCTTGACCCTCGCCGCCCAGCTGACCACGCCCCCACCGAACACCGTCTGCGCCGACTGCACAGTCACCTTCCAGATCGACGGGCACGTCGTGGGCGCACCCGTCACCGACAGCAGCGGCCACGCCGCCGTCGGACCGATCACCGGGCTGGCGGCGGGCGCACACGCCGTCACGGCCACATACGCCGGCGACGCCACGCACGACGGGAGTCGCGCCTCGGTCACCGTCCAGATCAACGGCAGCGCCGCCGTGCTGGTCGACGTCTCTCCCGAGCCATCCCAGCACCTCGGGCAGATAGTTGTCGCCGGCCGCGTCCAGGTCAAGGCTGGTGACCCTGCGCCGACCGGCAGCATGACGATGTACTTCGACGGTGTCGACGAGTGCGAAGGCGTGATCACCGACGCCGCGCTGCAGTGCCAGAACGGACCGGCACCCTCTTATTGGACCGCCGGCACGCACACCATCGACTTCGCCTACTCGGGCGACTCCAACTACGGCCCGGCCACGGGCACCGCTACCCACGTCATCGAGCCCGCCTTCACCCGCACTTCCATCACGCCGTCAGCGCCAGCCGTCACCGCCGGCACCCCCGTGACGTTCACCGTCGACGTACGCCGAGCCGACGGCCTCCCCAACACGCTCGCCGCCGTCGTCGACGTTCTCGACGACGGCCAACCCATCCCGAGCCTGCAAACGCTCCTGGTCGTCGACACCATTGTCACCCCTCCGGTCGTGCTCAGCCCGGACGGTCGGCACACCATCACGGCCCGCGTCCGGTCGGACAGCTGGTTCCAGAGCTCCGCCGGCATCGCCACCGTCGACGTCGAGCCGGCCGACGTCACGGTCGATCTCCGAGCCGCCGCCGCCGCCACCTCTGTCTCCCCCATCGCGTACACAGCCAGCGTCGCCGTCAACGGTCAGACCTGGAAGCCGACGGGTCACGTCCGCTTCCGCGTGGACGGTATCGACCGCGGCCCTGCTATCCCGCTCCACGACGGCGTCGCCACCTCGGACCCGGTGATCCTCACCGGCGGCGATCACGTCGTCGAAGCACAGTTCCTCCCCGGCGACGGCACCCGGGCCGGCCACGCCACGCTGCTCCACACGATCGAGTGGACCACGGCCACCATTCTCGGCGCGGACCAGGACGACCCGGGCAGGACCACCCTCCGCGCCCACGTCAACCCCACCGCACCAGCCGGCGTCTTGTCGTTCGCCGTCGACGGCCGCACGCCTCCGAAGTGCGCAGCGATCACCGTCCACGACAGCACGGCCGCCTGCACCCTGTCGGGACTGTCCCCCGGCAACCATCGAGTCGATGCCGCCTACACCGGCACGACCGCCTATGCGCCGTCGGCGGCGACCATCTCCATCGTCGTCCCCTGCCGGCAACACAACGGACCATCCGACGCACCGGCTGCGACGTGCGGACGCCGAGGACCGACGCGGTAGTCCCTCGTGTGTAGAAACCCGGCCATACGGCCGAAAATTCCTGCACGCCTTTCGTCATTCATGCGCTCAGGGCTTATCCCGGCACCGCGCGGGCTTCGAGCAGCGAGCTACCTGATCTGCGTGGAACGCGGACCGTTGACAGCTGCCAAGATGAGGTGGGGGCGTGAGCTTGAGGCTTGCCATGGCGCGGTCGTGGCCGAAGCTGGGTCGGCGAAACGCGGCGACACGGGGTGCGGTGACGGGTACTACCGACGCCGGGCCGGGTCGACGCGGTAGCTGCGCAGACAGGGGGCCGATCTTCGACGTCGGGACGAGCAACATACGGTTCGTGAGCCGGTACGCCGCTACCCCTGTGGAGGGGGCGCGGAATCAAGGATCTGTCGGCGGCCGTGAGATCCTCCCCGTAGGCGGACACGGATTTCCCCGCTGACGGCCAGCGGTGGTCCCCGCTGGTGGCCACGAGATTTCCCCAGTTGTGTTCGTTGTCCGTGGGGATCCACCACGCGGGCGGTCCCTCCTCTTCAACTCGGCGTGCTCATTCCGTCGAGGCTCCGAGGAGGGACCACGTGAAGCATGCCGAGGAGATCATGAGGATTCTGGAGGCGTTCGATTTGACGCAGAGTTATCGGGCGGCGGGCGAGTTGGCCGGCTGTGACCATCACACGGTGGCGCAGTGGGTGGCCCGTCGGGATGCGGGCGAGTTGACGGCGACGCCGCTGCAGCGCCGCCAGCTGATCGACGAGTTGTTGGCGAAGGTGGAGGAGTGGATGGAGGCCAGCAACGGCAAGATCCGCGCCGATGTCGCTCACGACAAGTTGACGGCGATGGGCTATGTCGGGTCGGAACGCACGACCCGGCGGGCGGTGGCGCAGGTGCGGGCGGCGTGGCTGGCGGGGCATCGCCGGGTCCATCGTCCGTGGGTGCCTGAGCCTGGTCTGTGGTTCCAGTGGGACTTCGGCGCCGGGCCGCTGGTCGGGGGTGTGGCGTCGTGGCTGTTTTGTGCGTGGCTGGCGTGGTCCCGGTTCCGGGTGGTGCTGCCGATCCGGGACAAGTCGTTGCCGACGGTGATCGGCTGCATCGACGCCACGCTGCGCCGGTTCGGGGGTTGTCCGACGTACGCGTTGACCGACAATGAGAAGACGGTCACTGTCGACCATGTCGCTCGGGTCGCGATCCGCAACCCGGACATGGTCGCCGCGGCGGGCCACTACGGCCTGACGGTGGCGACGTGCCTGCCAGCCGACGCGCCGTCCAAGGGCGGCTCAGAAGCGACGGTGCGGGTGGCCAAGGCCGACCTGGTGCCGACTGACGCCAACCTGCTGGCGGCGTACGTCGACTGGGCGGGGTTGGAGGCCGCCTGTGAGGCGTTCTGTGTCGAGGTCAACGCCCGGGCGCATCGGGTCACCAGGCGGCCACCGGTGGAGATGCTGGCGGTGGAACGCAACCGTCTGCACCGCCTGCCCGAGCATCCCTGGACCTCCGCGTTCGGGGAGACCCGCACCGTTGGCTGCCCACAACCGATGGTGCAACTGGAGTGGTGCCTGTACTCGGTGCCGTCACGGCTGGCCGGTGAGACGGTGTGGGTGCGCCGCCGCGGTGAGGAGGTGATCATCACCCACGTCGGCGCCGACGGCCCCGTCGAGGTGGCCCGCCACCTGGTGACCACGCCGGGCAACCCGCGGGTTGATGACACCCACTTCCCGCCCGCCCCCGAAGGCCCACTGAACCGGACGCCGGTGGCGGCCAACGCCGCTGAGGCCGAGTTCTTGGCGATCGGTGCCGGCGCTGTGCTGTGGCTCAAAGAAGCCGGGGCGGCCGGCGCCAGCCGGGTGCGGGCCAAGATGGCCGACGCCGTCGCGATGGCCAAGTTGTCGGGCGCCGAGGCGGTCAACTGGGCGCTCGGGCACGCCGCCGTCTACGGCCGTTTCGCCGACGGCGACCTGGCTTCGATCCTCGCCCACCGGGCCAGCACCACCCCCGGCGACGCCCGCCAGGCCAGCGAGGACCACAGCCTGCAGTCCGGCACCGCCGCCTGGGAAGGGTTCGGACGGTGAGCGGGCCGGGCATCACCACCGACAGCCACGCCAACCGTTACGCCGCCGTGCCCGTCGCCGAGCTCGACGCCTGGGCGTGGATGCTCAGCCGGCTCCAGCAATGGCTGGCCCACGCCGGCCACGACACCGTCGAGGACTGGGCCAACTTCGCCGGTCCGTGCGGGCTGCGCCTCGATCAGGTCGTCTACGTGCTCGCCGACTGGACCCCCCGCATGCGCGCCCTCGCCGAGGTCACCACCACCATCCCGAGGCGGCGGCGATGACAGTCAAGACCCCCCAACCACCGCCGCTCGACGACGACCTCGAAGCACTGCTGCGACGGATGCGGCTGCCCTACATCCGAAGGGCCGCCCCCGACGTGCTGGCCACCGCCCGAGCCCAACGGTGGGAACCCGCCGAGGTGCTGCGCGTCCTGCTCGCCGAGGAGATCGCCGGCCGCGACCGGTCCTCCACCGCCACCCGCCTCACCGCGGCAGGGTTCCCCACCGGCAAGACCTTCGACGTCTGGGACCCGACGCTCAGCTCGATCCCCGCCCCCACCCAGACCGCGCTGCGCACCCTCGAGTGGATCGCACGACGCGAGAACCTCGTCGTGTGCGGACTCTCCGGGACCGGCAAGACGATGTTCCTCGAAGCCCTCGGACACGACGCCGTCACCAGCGGACGCCGAGTCGCCTGGTTCAGCCTCGAAACGCTCGGCGTGCTCGTACGCCGCCACCGAGCCGACGACACCGTCACCCGCGCCATCGGCCGCATCCTGCGCGCCGACCTCGTCGTGGTCGACGACATTGGACTGCTGCCCGTCGGCGTCGACGCCGCCGAAGGCCTCTACCGCCTCGTCGACGCCGCCTACGAGAAACGCAGCGTCGCCGTCAGCTCCAACCTTCACCCCAGCGGCTTCGACGAGATCATGCCCAAGACCCTCGCCGGCGCCACCGTCGACCGGCTACTCCACCACGCCCACCTCTGCGCCACCACCGGCGACAGCATCCGTCTCGCCCAAGCAACCAGCGGAAAGGGGGTGACACCACTGACCTAAACGCGGGGAGAACCCGTGGCCGCCCGCGGGGACAACTCGTGGCCATCTACGGGGAGAACCGGTGACCGCCCGCGGGGAGAACTCGTTGACCCTTGACACCCATCCGGCCCCGCGGGCCTCCAGGCGTGCTCGGACACGCTCGGCGGAGCACCACGGACACAGCTGCGGACAACCCCGCGGAGCCAGCATGGCTCTTGTGGCGACGGCAGCACCACATTCCCGTTCCGAACGTGACGCCGTCAGGTCAGGCCGCCGGTCTCGGGCCGGCGTACACGCACGAGCCGTTCGGTCACCACGACGATGCACCCGGCGAAGTCGTCGAGCTCGTGATGGGTCAACAGCCGATCGACGACAGCCAGCACGGTGGCAGGCTGCTGGTCGGCCAACCGCAACAGCACCACCCCGGCCTGCTTGGCTCGCACGTCAGCGAACCCGACGTCGAACGTTACGATCATCCGACCCGCGTCGGCAGCCGCCTGCCGAACGACGTCGTCGCTTGCGCCCACGAGCCCTTCCTCAACCACGGTGTCGGCGTCGTGGCCGAAGCGGACGAAGACGCCTCGAGCCTCGACGGTGACGTTCTCGTCGAGGTTGACCCTCACAGGCCGGGGACGAGCGGCATGACCTCTTGCTTGGCGAGCCAGGCGCCGTACGCCGCTGCGGACCGCACACCCTCTTCAGTCAACGACTGGTAGCGCTCTTCAGTCAACGACTGGTAGCGCTGCACGATTTCCGCCGGTGTGAGACCAGCGGCGAGCGCGTCGAGGATCACGGTCACGAGCACCCGTGTCCCCTTGACAACGGGCTGCCCATGGCAAACCGCGGGATCCATCGAGATCAGCTCAGCCAACTCCTCCGGCATGGCGCCATGATCGCAGCCGTGGAGCCGAAACGCGCCCGAGATACGGCTCGCCATCCAGTCCGGCATCCAATCCTTTGGCGCGAACCGACCGATACAGGCTGGACTCAGCCGGACCCTGGGCGACGATCGCCTCCACGATGGCGAGGTGTCCGCCCGCTGTCGTCGGGCGAAGGCCTTGGTGAGCGAGCAGCGCCGTCGCGGTCTTGCGCGCCGCGTCGTAGGCGAGGGCCCGCGATCCTTCCGGGTCGTCGGCGGCGGTCGCCGACGCAGACGCGACGTGCCGACGGGCGGTCGCCAGTAGGGCGTCGACCACGTCGGCGTCAGCGATGACCTGTTCGAGATGCCGGTCGTCGAGCAGCCGCTCGACGATGTCAGCCCCCTTGTTCCACCGTGGCGCGGCGCGGAGGATACGGAACCTGGACCAGCGGTGAGGCCCGCAGCTGTCGGCTGAAGCCGTCAGTGGACGCATCCCATTGCGTGCGTGTGCGCTGCGTCACGTTCACCTCTCGCCCGAGACGGTGTTCCGCACGCCGCGCCGCGTCGTACACCTCGTCGCGATCGGGCCGGCCGACAACCAGCACGTCGACGTCGTTCGGCGACGGACCCGGCTCACCGCGGTAGCGGGCCGCCCACGAGCCATAGATGTAGATCGTCTCGATCGCGCCGACGGTGGCGAACTCCTCGGCGATCACCTGCGGCGGACCGAAGGCCATAGTTGCGAGCTGGGAGAGCGGCCCGAGGTACGGACTCGCCTCGTTGGCTGCGAGCAACTTGGTTCGGCCGATGCTGGCGGACGAGACCAGCCCGGCGCGCTCCAGGCGGCGAACCTCTGCGGTGACCGTCTGGTAGGGCTGGCCGGTGCGCTCGGCGAGCTCGTCGATCGTCCAGCGTCGCGCATAGTCGGCCAGGATGAGGGCGAGCAGCTCTCCTTGGAGACGCGAACGAAAGATCGGCAGGAGCGGCGGGGCCTCAGCAGGCACTTCGCCAGTCTCGCTCGCTTTTCGAGCGATATCAACTGCAAACCGAGCGATCGTCTCGATGGCATCCAAGTCCTTCGGTGACTCGCGTCGCCCCGTGGTCTTGACGAAATCGCTGCGCGTGTGACCGATCCGGGTTCCCGTGTGCCTTTAGATGGTGTGAGCCTCCGGCTACGACGCCACCTTCTCGGCGCCCAAGTCACTGTCGGTGTGTGGTGGGCGCTCACAGGCGACCGCCGCCTCCTCGACGCGCACGACGCCGCCGTCACAGCGGCGCTCGCGCACCTTGAGCGCTTCGGATCGACGACCCGCATCCGCTCCAACGGTGGCCAACTGCATCCCGACACGTACGGGTTGACGATCGCCACGTTCCTCCAGACCACCTCACGGTCCGATCACCCACAGTTCCCCACCCATGCCGTCATCTCCGCCAAGGTCCAGACGCCAGAGGCCGCTGGTATGCGTTGGACGCCCACTACCTGAAACACCATCCGCGGATGCTCGGCGGTCTCTACCAGTCGGTGCTGCGCACAGAGCTGAGCCACCGCTTCGGCGTCGAGTGGCGACCAATCACGAACGGTCAGGCCGGGCTGGAGGCGGGACCGTCGGGGGTGTGGGGGCTCGAGGCTCGCTGTCAAGAACAATTCTCGGCCCGCCGGACACACACACGGACCCACTCCTTCACGCTCGAACAACCTGTACGCGTCGCCGTTCCATGATGAAGAGCGGACGCCACCGCCCGTCGCGGCGGAAGAGCGTTTCGCTATACCGGAACGTCTGACGGCCGGCGAGCTCCGACAGGGCGTGCGAGCGCTTGTGGCGCGCCGCTCCCGGCTCGGCGACGGCGAGCGGCAAGATGTAGTGGTGAGTCAGCCCGAGCTAGGCGAGTGGCAACGCCGCTACGACGAGTCGCTTGCACGAGAGCGGGCGGCGATCAGGCAATCGGACGCCGAAGCGGGTCCTGCGGTGGCAATGATGGAGACACGTGCATCGCTCCCGGGCTGGATCGGCGTGGTCGGCGTCGCCGTTGGGGCGGTCATCGGCATCGTTCGGCGGCTCCGACGCAGCTGGGGCGCGGTAGCGGGGCATAGCGAAGGGCCAACACCCGGCGATCCCGGACGTGACAGAGCGGGATTATCGGCTGTCGTTCTCGGATGCTGCGACAGATCCTCGCGGCGGGGCCGTCAGGTCGCAAGGATCTGGCGGTGGATGTCCAGCAGGCGTGGCACGTCGCCGGCGGCCACGCGGCCCATCCCGCATTCGGTGCAGATGCCCCAAGGGCGGACCCCGCCGGGCGAGTGGGCCAGCGCGTCGTCGATGTGGGCGACCTGTGCAGCGGTCGTGCCCTCCGCTTGATCGTCGGGATGGTACGGGACGAGCGCGAAGTAGAGCTCCGTCTGCGGCCCGGCCTGGAGGTCCCGCAGCGGCGCGAAGTAGTCGGCGTCGTCGCGGGCCTGCGGGACGGTGAATGACGCCCAGGCGATCGGCCGTCGGGCCGCGGCGTTGACGGCGTTCACGACATCGACCTGCATCCGCAACGACTCCGGCTGCTTGAAGTGCTGGTGGCCGTAATCGCCATAGCACAAGTGCATGCCGACGGGGATGTCGTCGGGCACCCGGTCGGCGCAGCGCACGAGGCCGGGCACGATCTGCGCCAGCGGCATGGTTGCGGGGCCCATCGCGCCCTCGAGCAGGCCGAATTCGACGGCGACGTCCCATTGGACCGCGATGCGCTCGTGCGGCACCCGGCCGAGCAGCTCGTCGAGATCGGCGAACAGGGCGGCCTCGTACGCCTCGGCGACGGCGGGCATGTCCTCGGGGACGATCGTGCCCGCCATCGACGCGAGCGGCGTCGGGTACTGGACCTGCATGCGCACGCCGGCGGCGACCGTGCCCGCGCGTTGCAGCTCGTCGAACACCTCGAACGACGAGGCGTAGGCGTCGGCGTAGCCAAGGTTCGGCCACACAATCGTCTCCGCCGACCGACCGTCGGTCAAGCGGAACTGGACCATCTCCGGCGCGTCCGGCGACGTCTCATAGGCCTGCACGACAGCCACTTGCTCAAACTCGGGCATCTCGGCGAACTTCTGGATCTGAAACCGAATCCAATAGTTGCGCTCCCCGGTCTCCCCGTCCGTCATCCGGGTCACACCGTCAGGGATACGGGCGCTGATCTCCCGCATCACCGTCTCGGTGTTCGGCAGGTTGACCGACCCGTTGAAATGCACCCTGCTCGGCGGCATGGAGGATGCTCTACCACACCAGCGTCGCCATGTGGACCGCGTCGTGCGAGACGCCCGCGAACGCCGAAGTGCCGGCGGTACAAGACGCGGCGACACGGGACTATCCCCGTCGTTCTCGGACGGGGGCCGGTGGTGTGTTCTGTAGGGGACCGGACCGCCGACACCGCCGGCGTCGTGTTGAAGCCGGTCGTCAGACGGCTCGGTTGAGCGGCTTGCGGACCAGCTCGCGCAGCTTGAACTTCTGGATCTTGCCTGACGGCGTCGTCGGCATCGCCTCGAGCAGGACGAGCTGCTCGGGTAGGTAGGTCTTGGCGACCCGCTCGGAGGTGAGGAAGTCGACCATCTCGTCGAACGTCAGTGTCGCTCCGGCGTTGGTGACGACCACGGCGCAGGCGCGCTCGCCCAACCGCTCGTCGGGCACGGCGACGATCGCCACCTGGGCGACCGCCGGGTGGCGGTACAGCAGGCTCTCGATCTCGACGATCGGGATGTTCTCCCCGCCGCGGATGATGACGTCCTTGGATCGGCCGGTGATGCGGATGTAGCCGCGCTCGTCGAGGCGGGCGAGGTCCCCGGTGTCGAACCAGCCATCGGCGTCGGTGGCGTTCAGCTGCGGTCGCTTCAGGTAGCCGGCGAAGTTCGAGCAGGCGCGCACGAGGAGCCGGCCTGCTTCGCCGGTGGGCGCCTCGACGCCGTCCAAATCGACGACTTTGACCTCGACGCCGGGCAACGGGCAGCCATCGGTCTCGACGGCGCGCTGCGGGTCGTCGTCGAGCAGCGTGGTGGTGACCGCGCCGTTCTCGCTCATGCCCCAGGCGGAGACGATCGTCGCCCCGAGCGCGTGCTGCGCTCGCGCGACGAGCGGGCCGGGGATCGGCGCGCCGGCGCACAGGAACGTGCGCAGGCTGCGAACCGAGTCGCTCGCGCCGGCCGCCTGCTGGGTGAGGTCGGCGAGGAACGGGGTCGACGCCATCGTGAATGTGACCTGGTGCTGGTCGATCAAGGCGGCCGCCCGTGCGGCGTCCCAGACGTCGAGGATCACGGCGTGGCAGCCGAGGACGACGGGCATCATCAGCCCGTACAGGAAGCCGGTCTGGTGGGCCATCGGCGACGCCATCAGGACCACGTCGTCGGGGCCGAGGCGGAGGCGCTCGGAATACGTGGCGATGTTGGAGAGCAGTGTGTTGGAGCTGTGCGTGACGCCTTTGGGCTCACCGGTCGTGCCCGACGTGTACAGCAACTGGATGATGTCGTCGGGCTTGGGACGGGCGGTGGTGAGGATCGCCGGGGCGTCCGGCTCACGCTCCCATGCCGGCCCGGCCAGTCGGGCGCCGAATCCGTCGGGGCCGTCGTCGTCGACGACGACGACGTGGCGAAGTGCCGGGAGCCGGTCGCGCAGGCCCGCATACATGGCGGCGAAGTCGTGGCCGCGGAACGTCGCCGGGACGATCGCCACCGACGCCTCGCCGTGGTCGAGCATGAAGCCCAGCTCGCGCTCGCGGAAGATGTGCATCAGCGGGTTGACCACCGCGCCGAGGCGGGCACATGCGAGGCAGGTGACCGTGAACTGCCACCAGTTCGGCAGCTGCACGGCGACGACGTCGTTCGCCCGAACGCCCAAGCGGGACAGGCCGACGGCGACTCGGTCGACGAGCCCGACGAGCTGGCCATAGCTCATCGTGACGGTGCCGCCGTCGAGTCGCACGGCGGTGAGCGCCGGACGGGACGCGTCGGCGGCATCGAGGGCGTCGTTGATCGTCCGGTCCGGCCACAGACCGGCGGCAATCATCGCCGGGCGGCGCTCGATCAGTGTCGTGTTGTCGAACTGCATAGAGCGTCCTCCGAGGTCAGGCCGGGACGGCCTCGCGTCCGGCGCGGTCGCGGGCGATGACGGTCTTCATGATCTGGGCGGTGCCGTCGCCGATCTGGAAGCCGAGGACGTCGCGCAACCGCTGCTCCATCACGCCGCGGTCGTAGCCGCCGTGTCCGTGCACGAGGAGGCACTCGTGGACGACGTCGTAGGCCAGCTTCGGCGCCCACCACTTGCACATCGCCGCCTCGGCCGTGTGCGGCAGGCCACGTTCGGCCGCCCACAGCGCCTGGAAGCACAGCAGGCGGGCGGCCTCGACGTGCGTGTCCAGTTCGGCGAGGCGGTGGGAGACGCCCTGGAACGCGGCCAGCGGCTTGCCGAAGGCGTGCCGTTCGGTCGAGTACGACCAGGTCTCGTCGAGCGCTGCCCGAGCCACGCCGAGCACCTGCAGACCGATCAGGGCGCGCGAGAAGTCGAAGCCCTGCATCACCTGGACGAAGCCGCCGCCCTCGTCGCCGAGGCGGTGCGACACGGGCACGCGTACTCCGTCGAAGAAGATCGAACCGCGACCGATCGCCCGCTGGCCGTGACAGTCGAAGCGGGTGGTGGAGATCCCCGGGCGGTCCATCGGGACGAGCACGGCGGTGATGCCGCGCGCGCCCGCGCCGCCGGTGCGTCCGAACACGACGGCGACGCCAGCCTGGTCGGCCGCGGAGATCGACGTCTTCTCGCCGTCGAGCACGTAGTCGTCGCCGTCGCGGGTGATCCGCAGGCCGAGCGCGGCGGCGTCGGAGCCGCCACGGGGCTCGGTGAGGGCCAGGGCGGCGATCACGCGGCCGGCGGTGAGCTCCACGAGCCAGGGTCGCGCGACGTCCGGGTCGCCGTGGGTGACCAGGATCTGGCCGTTGAGCGAGCCGAGCAGGTTGACGTACGACAGCGACAGGTCGGCGGCGGCGATCTGCTCGTGGATCACGCCGGTGGCCACCTTCGACGCGCCCTGGCCGCCGACGGCCTCGGGCAGCTCCGGAGCGATCAGCCCGAGTGCGCCCATCTCCGCGGACACCGCCGGGTCGAGGATGCGGCTGACGTCGCGCTCGGCGAATCCTGGGGCGACGCGCTCGTCAGCGAACCGGCCGGCCATCTCCGCCAGGGCGGTGAGGTCGTCGTCGAGGTACGGGTTCGGCCGCAGCTTCACCGGGCGTACTCGCGGAAGCGGGGCGGGCGCTTCTCCTTGAGCGCGTTGACGCCTTCCCTCGACTCGTCGGTGTCGTAGTACAGGCGCAGCGCGTACATGCCGATGCCGGCGACGCCGGCCTGGTGGGCCGTGTCCATGTTGAACGACCGCTTGGCGATGGCGATCGCGGTTGGGCTGCGCTGGGCGAGCTCCTCGGCCCACGCCGTCACCGTGGCGTCCAGCTCGGCGTCGGGCACGCAGATGTTGGCCAGTCCCATCGCTTCGGCCTCGCGGCCGGAGTAGCGGCGGCACAGATACCACATCTCCCTGGCCTTCTTCTCGCCGACGACACGAGCGAGGAAGTTGGTGCCGAAGCCCGGATCGACCGAGCCCATCTTCGGGCCGACCTGGCCGAACTGGGCGGACTCCGAGCAGATCGTCAGGTCGGAGATCGTCGCCAGCACGTTGCCGCCGCCGATCGCGTAGCCCTGCACCCGGGCGATCACCGGCACCGGGACGTCGCGGATCGCCGCGTGCAGCTCCTCGACCGGCAGGCCGATCGTGCCCCTGCCGTCGTACTGGCCCTCGTGGGCGGACTGGTCGCCTCCGGTGCAGAAGGCGCGGTCACCGGCGCCGGCGAGCACGATCACACCGACCTGCGGGTCGTAGCCCGCCTTGTGCAACGCGTGGATCAGCTCGTCGCAGGTCTGGCCGCGGAAGGCGTTCATCACCTCCGGACGGTTGATCGTGATGTAGGCGACGTGATTGCGGATCTCGAAGGTGATGTCGGTGTAGACCACCGGGCGCTCCTGTCTGGTGTGGATCGATGTGACGGGGGGTGTCAGCCGGCCATGGTCAGGCCGCCGGACACGCTGAGCACCTGGCCGGTGACGAACGAGGCGTCGTCGCTGGCCAGGAACAGGACGGCACCGGCGAGGTCGTCGGGCTGACCGAGGCGGCCGAGCGGGATCGAGCGGCGGAACGCCTCGCGCAGCTTCTCCGGGTTGGATGCGGCGTCGGTGACAGTGGCCAGCAGCGCAGTGTCGGTGGGGCCTGGGCAGACGACGTTGAACGTGATCCCGTGCCGGGCGTGCTCGCGTGCCAACGTCTTCGACAGCGCCACCAGTCCGCCCTTGCACGCCGCGTACACCGCCTCGCCGGACGAGCCGACGCGGGCGGCATCGGACGCCACGTTGACCACCCGCCCGGCGCCGCGCTCGACCATCCCGGGGAGCACGGCGTGGTGCATGTGCAGCGCGCCGACGAGGTTGATGTCGATCAAACGCGCCCAGTCGTCGGGCGTGGTGTCGAGGAACGGGCGGAACACGTCCCAGCCGGCGTTGTTCACCAGCACGTCGATCGGGCCGAGCGTGCCGATGACCTGTTGCACCGCCTCGTCCACCGAGGACCTCACGGTGATGTCGCAGGCGAACGGCGCGGCAGTTCCACCGTCGTCGCCGATCTCCGTGGCGACACGTGAGGCCGCAGTGTCGTCACGGTCGAACACGGCCACCGCTGCGCCTTCGGCGGCGAACCGGCGGCAGACCGCACCGCCGATGCCGCCGCCACCTCCGGTGACGACCACGGTTCGGCCATCGAATCGACCCATCGCGCATCCCTTCGCTCGTTCTGGTACTGTTATAGCATGATCTTGTCATAGTTGTCCAGAGCTTCTTGACTGACCGGTAGCAACGGATACAGTTGCAGCAGTGGACGAACTGCGCTACGACCTGGCCAACCGACTCTTCTTTCGCCTCTACCAGTGTGCCAACTTGTTGCACAAGACCGGGACGCGGGCACTCGAGGTGGAGGGGTTGACGACGCAGCGCTGGGCGGTGATGGGCGCGCTGTCGCGACCTGAGGTCGCCGCCGGCATGCCCGTGGGCGACCTGGCGCGCTACCTCAAGGTCAGCCGCCAGAGCCTTGCCGGCGTCATCGGCCGGCTCGAGGACGACCGGCTCGTGGTCAATCAGCAGGACCCGTCCGATGGACGCAGCCGCCGCTACCGGCTGACCGCGCTCGGCCGGCAGCGCTGGCACGAGCGCGCCCTGCCGCGGATCCGCGACTACTACGAGGAGGCTGTCGCCGGCCTGTCGATCGAGGACATGAGCCACGCCCTTCACTACCTCGTGCGGCTCCTCGACAACATGACGGCGATCGACGCAGGCGAGTGTCGGCGTGACCGGCCAGGTCGAGCCGAAGGCATGATGGGAGACGATGAACCAGCCCGGTGAGGACGTCATCGTCGTCGGAGCCGGGTTGTCCGGGCTCGCCACGGCATTGGGAGTGGCCCGGCACGGCCGCCGCGTGGTGGTGTTCGAGGCGGCCGACCTCGTGGGTGGCGCGGCCGCCTACTCGGGCGGACAGGTGTGGGTGGGCGCCAACCACGTCGCCCGGCAACATGGCATTGACGACGACGAGCAGCGGACGGAGGCCTACGTCCGTGCGATCGCTCTCGAGCATCCGGAACTGCTGGACGAAGCGGCGCTGCGTCGCTTCGTCACGACCGCGCCGGTCGCCATCCGCCACTGGGAGGACATGGGGGCGGTGCGATGGACGGTGATCGATGGTCTCGCCGACTATCACACCGAGGCGGACGGTGCGCTGGGCTCGGGCCGCTACCTCACCGGCGAGCCGGTCGACGGCGGCACCCTCGGATCGTGGCGGGACCGTCTGCGCATCAGTCCCTACTTCCGCACGGGTACGACGTACACCGACATGTTCACGGAGGGCCGGCGCCGGACAACGAACCGCCCCGACGAGGTCGTCGGTGATCCGCTCACCCTCGGAACCGGGTTGGTGGCCGGGTTCCTCGCCCGGACGCTTCAGGACGACGCCATCGACGTGGTGCTGTCGACGCGGGTGACGGAGCTCGTACGCCACCGGGCCAGGATCGTCGGGGTGCGGGGGGAGGGCCCCGACGGGCCGATCGCGCGTCGGGGTCCCGTGGTGCTGGCCACCAGCAGCTTCGACTGGAATCCGGCGCTGGTCGAGGAGCTGCTCGGCCTCGATGAGACCAACTTCGCCAGCATGGCACCCGAGAGCATCCGCGGCGATGGCATCACACTCGCTCGCCCTGCCGGCGCCGCCGTGACGAGGATCCCGGCCACATGCGTGCCGATGGTGCCGGGTTGGCGGCTGGCCGACGGCGGCATCGGAAACGGTCCCGAATACGCCATGCCCCACGCCATGATCGTGGACCGGACGGGCCGACGCTTCTGCAACGACTCGTACTGGGTCGATCTCGTCCCCAAGGTGCTCGACCCGGCCGATCCGCACCTCCCGTTCTTCCTGGTCGTCGACGAGCAGCACCACCGCAAGTACGGGCTGGGCGACACCCCACCGGGCGGCGACTACCCAGATGGACTCGTGACGTCGGCCCCGACGCTGCGCGCCCTCGGTGCCTCCCTCGGCGTCGACGGTGAACAGCTCGAGGCGACAGCCGCCGCCTTCAACGAACACGCCACGCGCGGGAAAGACCCCGACTTCGGGCGCGGCACGGTCGAGTTCATCAACAGCTTCTCCGGGGACCCCGCGCACCGTCCCAGTCCAGTGCTCGGCCCGATCACCGAACCGCCCTTCCATGGCCTGCGCCTCATCCTCCTCGGCACGGCGATCGGGTCCAGCGGCCTGCGGATCGATGCCGACGGGCACGTCCTTGACGAGAGCGGGGTGATCATCCCCCGCCTCTTCGCGGTCGGATCCTGCGCCGCGACCACCACGTTCGGCAGCGGCTACAACAGCGGCATGGCGCTCAGCCGAGGACTGACACTCGCCTACCTCGTCAGCAACGAGCTCGGCCAGCAATGACACGCGCCGAGCGAACGAAATCCCCGATCTGCCGGTCCTGACTCGCGCCGCCCGACCAGACACGATGTCCGTTTCGCGCTGTCCAATACCACTCGCGGGCCCTCGGCGCCGTCATCGAAGCGCCGATGGAGGATGTCGCCGGTGACCGATAATGCGCGGGCAGGAACGCGCTCGTTCGGGCAGCGGACCTGCTCGACTTGGGCCCGTGTCGGAATACTCGTAACGCGGCGATCCGGCCCGCCGGGACGAGGCGTGTACGGCAATGTCTGACGCTGCGCGGCGCAGACTCGTTGGCGGCCTCGGCACGGCCGAACTCGGTGACGCGTTCGACCCGAAGTCGTACCCGGGCCTGTTCTCTGAGCTCATACCTGCCTACCGTGACGTGGCGTTGGCCACGATGATGGGCGACAACGTCCGCCCGACACCGGTTCGAGCGGCGGGACACATCGGCGGCGAGTCCGACCTCCGGCCCGTGCTGCCCGCCGTCGACGTCCCCACACTGGTGCTGCACGGCGAGGTCGACGCTCGGTCACCGCTCGCGAACGCCGAGGCGCTCCACGTCGCGATCCCCGGAGCGCAGCTCGTCGTGCTCCCGAAGATCGGCCATGCGTGTGTGGTGGAAGATCCCGAGGCAGGTTCGGCGGAGATCCGCCGGTTCGTGAACGCCGTGAGCTGACCGATCGGCGGGCTCGCCGCGCTCGACGGCGGCACGCCCCGTAACAGCGCGAAGCGCGGTCGCGGGTGGCGATCGTGTGAGCCGTCACGACATCGTCGAGTGGCGCTCCGAGTTGGACTCGGGCACCATCGTGCACCTGGTCGAGCGTCTCCGGTTCCGCTACGGCGCTCCCCTGGCCTCGATGCACAACACCGAGCCGGGCTGAGCACACGCGTCGGTTCGCCGATGGTCGCGCAGGCTTCAGGTCTACGGTTGGCGCCGTGGAGGCTGCGCGGGAAGCGTTCGCTCGGCACTCGTGGCTCGAGGTGTACAGGCTGCTCTCCGACGCGGCTGTTGACCTCGACGCGGACGAACTCGAGATGCTGGCCGTGGCGGCGAACCTGATCGGGCGGGACCGGGACAGCGTCCGGGCGTGGGAGCGGGCCCATGCGGAGCACCTGCGTGCGGGTCGACGCGACCGGGCCGCGCTGAGCGCGTGCTGGGCGGCGCTCACCTTGCTGCTGCGCGGCGAGATGGCGCAGGCGGGCGGGTGGATGACACGAGCGGAGCGCATCGTCGACGAGTTGGGAGAAGACGTCCCGGTGGCGGCGCGGGGCATGTTGCTCATCCCCGCCGCCATCGCTGCGGTGAGCACCGGCAACGCCGAGACGGCGCGCGACGTCGCCGACCGGATCATCTGTATTGCCACCGCGGTGGACGAGCCCGATCTGCTCGCCTTCGGCCGCCTCACCACTGCCCAGGCGGCGCTGGTCGCGGGCGACATTGCGCGCAGCATGCGCCTCTTCGACGAGGTGATGGTGAGCGTGACGATGGGTGACGTCTCACCGATCCCTTCGGGGATCATCTACTGCGCGGTGGTCGACGGTTGCGTCGAGGCGTGCGACCTACGGCGTGCGGCCGAGTGGACCGAGGCACTGCGACGCTGGTGCGATGACCAGCCCGACCTGGTCCCCTACCGCGGCCAATGCATGGTCCACCGGTCACAGGTTCTCCTCGCGCAGGGGTCCTGGTCGGAGGCGGCCGCGGAGGCCGACCGCGCCTGCCAGCGACTGGCCGATCCGTTCCACCCCGCGCTCGGTCTCGCCCACTACCAGCGCGGCGAGCTGCACCGGCTACGCGGCGAACTGGAGGCCGCCGCCGACGCGTACCGTGACGCGAGCCGGTACGGGCACGACCCAGTCCCCGGCTTCGCGTTGCTGCGGCTGGCGCAGGGCGACGGCGGTGGCGCGGTGCGCGCAGCCAAGCGGATGCTCGCCGAGCATGGCATGGGTCCGGTGAGGTCCGGGCTGCTCGCGGCCGCCGTGGAGGTGCGGCTGGCGACCGGTGACACCACTGCTGGACGTGAGCTCGCCGACGAGCTTGCGTCTCTCGCAGAGGCGACGGGCACCGAGATGCTCGCGGCGCGGGCGGCCTACGCGCGCGGGACCGTCCTGTTGGCTTCGGGCGACGCACCTTCGGCAATTGGCGCGCTGCGTGCTGCCTGCAAAGCGTGGCGCGATCTGCAGGCCCCCTACGAGGTTGCTCGGGCGCGCTTCCAGCTCGGGCTCGCGTATCGGGCCACCGGCGACGGCGATGCCGCCGTCCTCGAGTTCGACGGCGCCCGGGCCACATTCGAATCACTGGGCGCCTCCATCGACCTGGAGCGGATCGAGTCCGTTACGCCGGCCAAGCCAGGTGGCCTCACCGAGCGGGAGTGCGAGGTGCTACGGCTGGTCGCCGCGGGCAAGACCAACCGCGAGATCGCAGCCGAGCTCGTAATCAGCGAGCACACCGTGTCCCGTCACCTCCAGAACATGTTCATGAAGCTAGGCGTGACGTCGCGGGCGGCGGCGACCGCCTACGCCTACGAGCACCGCTTGGTCTGACTCGCGGGGCCGCGTGGTGTGAACGCACCACAAGGCGCTGCCCGAAGATGGCAGATCCTGGCGATGCGTGGCGATCGGGCTGTCCGTACCGTGCGACCATGACCATCACACCTGTCCTGCAGGGCCCCGACACGGCCACTGTCGAACGCCTCGCTGTGGGCTTTAACCGTTCCTTCGAGACGTGTGAAGACCCCGACGAGATCCTCAGCCCCGACGTCTTCTTCGACCTGTACCCGCCATTCTGGCGTTTCCAGCTGCAGGGACGTGACGCGATCCAGGAGCAGCTTCGCAAGATCAGTGAGGGCTCCCAGGTCACCTCGCAGATCCTGCGCGTCGTCCCCACCGCCGACGGCTTCCTGATGGAGCACGAGGAGACCCAGCAGGGCGAGCGGACCGAGGTGGCCCGCAAGCTGTGGCACTGCGTCGTGCGCGGCGGCCAGATCGTCGAAGCCACCTGCTACTGCAACGGCGGATGGGACGACGAGCTGCGGGCTCGCCACGCCGCCGAAGCCCCGATGCTGCGGCCCTGAACGAGGCAACGATGACGATCACCCACGACACGATGACCGTCGAGACGGTGCTGCAGGCCGTCCACCAACTGGCGCCGTCGATCTTCGACCGAGCAGGCGAGATCGAAGTGGGACGCCGTGTCCCCGTCGACCTGCTCGACAGCCTTCGGGTAGCCGGGTGCTTCCGGCTCGTGCGCCCGGCAAGCCACGGCGGGCTCGAGGCATCCCTGCCGGACGCCATGCGCGCGCTCGAGTCGCTGGCCCGAGCCGACGCCTCCGTTGCCTGGACCGTGATGGTTGGTGCGGGATCCTGGATCGACCTGGCGCACCTTCCCCGAGAGACCTTCGACGCGCTGTACGCCACCAACCCCGACGCCATCACCGCTGGCGTGTTCAACCCAACCGGCCTAATCGCCCCGGTCGACGACGGTTACCGGGTCACCGGTCGCTGGAGCTTCGCCAGCGGATGTGAACACGCCGACGTGCTCTTCGGCAACGGCGTCGAAGGCGTTGTCGACGGGGTGCCGCAGTTGCGTGGAGCGGTCTTCGCTCCAGACGACGTGGCGATCGAGGACACGTGGTCGGTGTCCGGACTCTGTGGCACGGGAAGCCACCACTTCCGCGTCGACGGCGCCATCGTCCCCGCCGAGAGGACCTACGCGCCGATCAACGGCGAGCCCTGCCTCGACGCGCTGATCGTTCACCTCCCACCCCCCGCCGTCTTCTCGTTGGTGATGGCGAGCGTCGCGCTGGGCACCGCGCAGGGCGCTCTCGACGACATCACCGTGCTGGCATCGGACAAGGTGCCGTTGCTGTCACCGGTCGCCCTCGGTGGTAACCCCCTGTTCCAGTTCGAGTTGGCCACAGCCGACACCGATGTTCGGGCCGCGCGCAGCCTGCTCTACGAGGAGGCAGCGCGGCTATGGGCGGCCGCGGCCTCGGGCGATCCGCTGGCGATGAAGCATCGAGCGCAAGTTCGGGCGTCCGCAGTGTGGGCGGTCGAGCGGGCGACATCGGTCGTCACCGCCGCGTACCGCGCTGGCGGCGGAACGTCGCTGTACTCGGACTGCCCGCTCCAGCGTCGGCTTCGCGATATTCACGCCCTCGCGCAGCACTTCATCGTCCGCCGCGACACGCTCGTCACCGCAGGCGCGATTCTCGCCGGGCAGGACGTCCAACTGATGGTGTTCTGAGGACCGAGGATGAAGCACCCGTCTGCGAAGAACCTTGGGGCGGCGAGGCCAAGACGCGGGGCGATCCGCCGTGTCACCCTCCCCGCTGGCGCACACGGGCGCCGCTGCGAGACCGAAGACACGTCATGACAGCCCTCGTGAGGTCGAGCACGAGGATGGCTCCGTCACCTACGTGCCGAGCTCCACGCTGCGGTGTCCGCCATTTTGCCCGCCGAACGCGCTGGAATCCGGCGGACGGGGCAGCACCGGGCGGACTCGCCAACAGCATCATCCCTACTAGATGGCATCGTGTGACCTCAGCCGGACTCTCCGTGACCGACTCGGATACGTAGGTCGTGGGTTCGATTCCCACTCTGGGCTTCAGAAAGGATCACCTCAGAGCCCATCTGAGGTGAGCGTCGGGATCGTGGTGGAGGGGCCATCCAAGATCCATCCAAGATTCGTGGACACGGCTCGCGCCGTGAGGGGATCACCGCGCGAATGGCGTCCCGGCGTGTGGGAGCTCGTCGTGCAGCTGCCCAAGGACGCATCGAGCCCGCGAGCCAAGCAGCTGAGCCGGACGGTGCACGAGACGGAGGCGCAACGCGCCCTCGCGGCAGCTGTTGTCGAAGTGGCTTCTGGAAAGGTCTCGTCGGCGGTCTTCACACTCGGCGAACTGATGTCACGCTGGCTCGACCAGGGGACGAACAGCTCTCGCCGACGAGGGCACGGGAGTGCCGGCGGCTCGAAGCGGAGCTCACCACCCCCGTACTCGGCAGTTTGCCGCTGCGCCGCGTCACGACCCAGCGCCTCGATGCCTTCTCCGCCAGTCTCGGTCGGGAAAGCCAGATGTCCCTGGCGTCGATCCGCCATGTTCACGCCGTGGCCCGCGGTGCGCTCGGACAGGCGGTGCGATGGGGGTGGATCCCAGCCAATCCGGCGGCGAGTGCACCACCGCCCAAACTGCGCCAGCACGAGATCACCCCTCCAGCGATCGCCGACGCCCAGGCCCTCCTCGTAGCCGCCGAAAGGTACGACGCCAGCATCGGTGCCCTTCTGCGCGTTCTCGTCGCCACCGGGGGCGCGTCGAGGCGAAGTGTGCGGGCTGCGGTGGACGGACATCGACGACGACGCCCGAACGATCTGCATTCGCCGTTCCATCGCATCGGTCGCCGGTGGCACCGTCGTCAAGGACACCAAGACACACGCGGCGCGCCGGATCGCCGTTGATGCCGAGACGTT
Source organism: uncultured Acidimicrobiia bacterium (assembly GCA_963841465.1). GTDB lineage: Bacteria > Actinomycetota > Acidimicrobiia > Acidimicrobiales > Ilumatobacteraceae > JALZMG01. Next base: position 623,643 of record CAWJCQ010000006.1, read on the forward strand.
GGAGATCCTCGCGAGTCACCGTCGACGTGCCGAGGAGCTGGCACGAGCGTGCCGTGTCGAGTTCGACTCAGACGGCTACGTCTTCACATCCGCGGCCGACGGGTCCGCGCCGTTGCATCCCGACACGGTCCCGGGCGCCTTCCGTCGGCTGTGCGACCGGGCTGGTCTCACCGGCGCCCGGCTGCACGACTTGCGCCACCTGCGCGACGCAGCTCCTCGCTGCCGGCGTGCCAGTCCGAACGGTCAGCGGCCGACTCGGCCACGCCAATGCGGCGACGACGCTCAACGTGTACGCGCACTTTCTCGAGGCCAGCGATCGTCAAGCTGCTGATGTCATCGCCCAGGTTCTTCAGGCAGATCTCACGGACTGACTCGACCGACGACGGCGCACGGCTCCCGGGGTGTGATTCGGATGCGCGGTCGACAGAGACGCACGACCGGCGGCTGGTGGCGAGCGACGACCGGGTTGAGGAGTTCAAGCGCCAGTCACTCGGGGGGACGCCTACCGATCCTGCCGGATCTTCGTGTGGTCGGCGGCTGCTGCGGCACGGATCACGAACACGTAAGGGCCGTCGCCGAGAGGCGGTGCGGCCGTGAACGCCGGTGACCGGTTCGGTGTGGTCGACCGTGACGTCGCCGGGCTCCACATGCACGACAGCTGGACGAGTCGCAGATCGTAGATCGACGTGTCCTCGTCGGTGAGGGCGGCGAGCAACGACCCCCCGGCGCCATGGTCGACAGTCGGGGATCCGGTACGAATGGGCTGAAGGGCCTCTGAGGGATCGACATGACGTGGCCACTGGCGGTGACCTCGACCTGTCTGCTGCACCTCATGCCGTTTCTGGGCGAGCACGTGGCCCGGCGTGGGTGATCGTGGGGCCGGGGCGACGGCTGTCGGGGCCCCCGGGTCAGGTGGCTGCGTCGTCCGCCCTTCGCTTGGTGCCGCCGACGCGAGGTGCCGCCGAGGACGTCACGCACCGCGCCGCAGCAGACGCGCAGGTGGTCGTCGCTCATCCGCTGCACCGAGACCCGCGCCGCGCCGCGGTGCGGCAGTCATCGCGACGCCGCTCCCCGGGGCGCAGGTCACGCCCCGCACGACACGGGGTTCCACGGGTGCGCCGGGTGCATCGCGTCAACTTGCATGGGCACTGTCCTCAACGACACGACGGGTTGACGCCCAGGGCGGACGGTGACCCCGACGGCTGCCGAGGATGCGGGCCTCGAACGAGCCCGCTCACGCGCGGGCTGATCCCTCCGCGCGCCCATTCGGCGGCGCCTGCCGCTCGTCCTCGGAGGTCCTTTCATGCGCGCATCCCGATGTCGCCGCGCCCTCGGTTTGGTCGCTCTGCTGTTCGTTGTGTGCACCGGGTGCATCCCGCGCCTCAGCAATGGCGGGTTCACCAAAGCCCGGTCGCCGAACCGGGAGTCGATCACGGTCGACAACTCGGCCGCGCTCGGGTTCGACGTCGCCAAGTCGGTCGCCGCGTGGAACTCGATCGCGGGATGGGACCTGCTCGCGCCGACGCCGTACGGCGACAGTGCCGCAGGGGCCTCGGCCGACATCCGGTTCGAGCGGATGACGCCGATCTGTCGCCGCGGCGACTGTACCCAGCGCCTGCCGTACTGGGTGAAGCCCCCGGTGCTCAACGCCGACGGGTCGATCGCCTACTGCGTGATCGCCTACGACCCGACCTGGCTCGCCGGGCGCCAAGGGCAACCCGACGTCGTCTCGCACGAGCTCGGCCACTGCCTCGGGTTCGGCGATCCGCCGGCCGACGCGAACGCGTCGTGCTCCGAGTGGTACAAGGGCGTGATGTCGTACTGCCGCTTCTACGACGGGATGCGGGACGGCGGCCTGCCGCACGTCAACTGGTGGCAGGGCGACGACCGGAACATGCTCGCCACCGCCGGGTACCGGTAGCCGACGAGCGCTCGCTCGACCGATCCGACCGCGAGACTCGAGCTGGTATGGCGCGGATCGGTTCGGCTGGGCGTGATGAGCGCGGCAGGAGGTCCAGCTGCGCTACTGAGCCCGGCTGCGACGGGCGAAGGGCACTGCCCGTGCCCCATTGACGGACAGGTCGTCGTCTGGAACTCGCACGAGCCAGGCGACGCCGTCGTCGAGCCGCCCTTCGTCGTCGGCGACGAGGAGCACACCTTCCACACTTGCATTCGAGGGCCACAAGGCGATGCAGGCCAGCGCCTCGAAATCTTCCAGCGTTCCCGCGTCGTCAGTGCCAGCCGGCGCCCCAGCGAGCACGCGTGCCGCCGACACGTCGACAGCGACCGAAACGGTGCCGCTGCCCTCGGCTACCTCGCCGGCTCGACGCCACGTCACGCAGATGACGATCTTCCTCGTCATCGGCCTCCGTCGTCGCCGGCTCCGGCGCGATCTCCAGCGCCGTTCCCGGCGCGTCCGTGTACTTCTTCGTGCCGTGCTCCGTGACCGAGTGGACCTTCGACCCGAGCGGCATCCCGCCCAGCCTCCGCCAGATGACGGCTCCACTGTTCAACTGGCTCCATCCGGCCGACGGCAAGGCCGTCGGCATCGTCTTCGGTCTCGCCCTGCTGCTGCTCGCGTTCCTCTTGCCCGGCGGGTTCATCGCCGGCGTGCGCAAGGTCCGCGCTCGAGTCATCACCGTCGTCCCGAACCGGTCGTGGCTGGCGGCCGACCGGCGAACCACCGACGTCCCGGTGCCAGCTGCCGCGCCAGAATCGAGCCGTGGCGTCGTTCCGGATCGACGTCACGCTGCGCGACGAGCCCGACGACGTCGGGGCGGCGTGTGCGCACGTGCGCTCCCTCGAGGCACGCCGCGACGAGACCGGCGGCGAGCGGGTCGCGTGGTTGCGGACGCTCAGTCAGCTCGACGCGGCGGACGCGCTCGACTGGCGCCAGCTCGCCGACGCTGGCGGCCCCAGCTCGCTCGACGCGGCCGCCGCCCTGCGGACGGGTCAAGTCGTGGTGAGCCTGGCGGCGTGGCGCCCATGGTGCGGCTCGCGCACGAGCTCCAATGGCAGGCGAGGCTCGGCGGCGCCGAGCTGCTGTTCGTCACCGCGATAGCGCGGCTGAGCGGCTGGCGTCGGATGCGGCCGGGAGCCCGGCACGGCATCGGCGGGCGACGACGATGCTGGCGTTCGCCTGTCAGCACTTCGGCACGTGACGATTCGACGAGGGGCGCGACCAAGATGCGCTGACTCGGTTCGAGCGGGCGATGGCGAGCCACCGCGAGGTCGCCGGGCCCGATGACCAGGTCGGGTCCTCACGCGCAAGCGATCGCCGAAGCCAGCGCCGACTGGCGTGAACACCGGATCCCCGTTAGCGCGCGGGCCGCGGTCCCCGCCATTTCATCGGCTCGGATGGGCCCAGGAGCGATGTACAGTCACTCTGGGCCGGGCGCTGGGTTCTCCCTTGGGCGGGCGGATTCGCGTCCGGCCCACCGTAGACGCAGAGGCCACGTTCGAGCTCGGATCGGTCCTGCCTCGATGGATGTCGTCGGCGTGTCGGCGTCGCCATAGTGTCACGCACATCGCGTCGCTGATCAAGCAGCACCCGGCGTCAGCACCTCGCACGATCGGCCGGCGGGCGCAGCTCGATCAAGTACGTGCTGACGATGTCGTCGACACACCGGTTGGCGCCGTAGCCGGTGTGACGGTTGGCGTCGACGACCACCATCCGTCCGTCCTCCAACGCGTCCGCCATCGCCTCGGACCCCGGTAGCGGCGTGGCTGGATCGCCTGTTGTCCCGATCACGACGATCGGGCCGGCCCCTTCCCCAGTCACCGGGACGCGCGTGTCCGTGGACTTGGGAAGGAACCCACAGAGATGGGTGTCGGCCAACCCGGGGGCGTAGCGCGGCGCCGCCTGCTCGATCGCTCTCATCTGGGTGTCGGCCTGAGCCATGGTCGGCCGCTCGGATTGATCCATGCAGCCGATGACCGCACCTGCTTCCCTGGTGTTCGGCCAGGTCCCGTCCGGCTGGCGCAGGTAATAGGCGTCCCAAAGCTGCAGCAACCCGGCGCCGGCGCCGCGCTGGGCGTTGGCGAGCGCCCGCGAGAGCTGGTCCCAGAAGTCCTGGGAGTACATCGCCTCGGCGACCGCCTCCAGCGCGATCTCTCTCGTGACGGCCGGCCGCCCGGGTTTGCTCGGAATGGGCGTGTCGTCGAGCTCGGCCATCAATAGGTCGAACGCCGCCGCCGGCTGCCCGTCGTTGTAGAAGGCGCAGCTCGGATCCTTGCCGCACGTGGCCAGGTAGTTCCCGATCGCCCGCTCGAACCCGACGGCCCGCTGCATGCTGCGCCCGGCGGCGTCGGCCCTCGGATCGACCGCCCCATCGAGCACCGCGGCGCGCACCGTGTCCGGGAACATCGTGGCCCACACCGCCCCGAGCTCGGCGCCGTAGCTGAACCCGAAGTACGAGACCCTGTCCTCCCCGAGCGCCCGCCGGATGGCGTCGATGTCCCGAGCCGCCTGGTTGGTGCTCACGTGCTGGATCGCCTCGCCCGTGCGCTCCTCGCAGCCCTGGGCGAACGACCGCCCTTCGTCGACCAGCCGCTGTCGCGCCTCGTCATCGTCCGGCGTGGTATCGAGCCCGTCGAAGATGGCGTCGTAGCTGTCGACGCAATCGATGGATGGCTCTGTCGCCCCGACACCGCGGGGGTCCCACGACACGATGTCGAAGCGGTCCAAGATCTCCTGCGGGAAGTACAGCTGGGCGGTCCGGACCATCTCGACGCCGGAGAGCCCCGGACCTCCTGGGTTGACGATGAGCGTGCCGACGCGGTGGTCTTCGTCGGTCGCCGGCCGCCGGCCAACGGCCATCTGGACCGGAACCGAACTGGATGGAGACTCGATCATCACGACGCCCAACTCGCTCCCACCGTGATTGCTCGTCCAAACGATGCTCAAATCGGTTTCCCTGTCGAGATCGCTCCGATCGGTGAGGTCCTTGTCAGTCGGCGGGGTGTTGCATGCGCTACCAAGGAGCATTGCGGCGGCCGTCGCGGCTTTGATTTGTCGCCGGCGCACAGCAAACCATCGCCTACGTGGCACTACTACCAGAATCCAATCTCCGAGATCGCTGCACAGCAGAAGGCTTCACTTCGAATGCAACGTGCCGCGGCAGAAGGTTGTCGTTCGCGTACGCCGCGGACAGGCGAGGCTGATGGTTAGGGTCAGGTCGGCGCCAACACTGCGCAAGACCTCGGAATCGACGTGCCGTAGCACCTTGGCGGACAAGTCCACCTCGACCGCCGCCGCGGTGGCGACGGTGCTGCGATCGAGCCGGGCCCGTACGAGCGACGTCTGGGCCGACGACACGACCCACGTCGAGCGGCCGCCACTGGCCGCGTCGAGGGCACGGCGCTGGAGGCCGGCAGCGACGGGAGCGCGGCACAGATCGGCGGTGCAGACGACGAGCACGGGGTGGCTCATCCGACGCCGACCGGATTCAAGCGCCCAGAGCTGCTCATCACCGACCAGCAGGCACAGTCGCCGCGGACGTCGTCGGTTGCCACCGGAGAGCCCGCGAACGGCTCCACCTGTTCGATCGGGATGCCGAGGCCGGCGGACAGAGCGAGTGCCTCCTCACCACGGTCGGGTCCGAAGAGCACCGCGCTCAGCGCCCGCCGGTCCAGCGCCGTCGTGACGAGCGTCTGCTTGTAGCCGAGCGGCGCGATCACGCCGGCCATCCTTGCCGCCAGCCGATCGGGTGCGCCGGCGTTGGCCACGACGATGACGAGCTGTCCACCGTCGCTGTGGTCGGCTGGGCGACAGTTGTCGTCGTCAGGATCGTCGGCGAGGACGGGTGGCCCCGTCGCCAGCACGTTCCACGCGGCGGTGGCCATGGTCGACGTCGACGAAGCGCGGACGGGGACCCTCGGCTCGATGGCGCTCAATGGCGCTGCGGCCGGCTCCGACGTCGTGAATGCGAGGGCCCGTGGGTCGTCGCTCGTCACATCGTGCGGGACCCGCCGCCGCAACCCGGTGACTGCCACGCCCGCGATGAGCGCGACGAGTCCCACGAGCAGAATTGGGAGGCAGTGAGCGCACGTCGGCGCGACGTTATGTGATGGCGGCTGCTCAGACGACGGATCCCGGGTTCACCGGAGCCAGCTGATCGCCCTCGTCCGGCTTCTGCGGCAAGCCGTAGCCATAGCCGTAGCCGTAGCCGTAGCCACCACCCTCGGTGCCGGAGCGCCGGGCCCTGTTGAGTACGAGGCCGATGACCGGCGCCCCGACGCGCGCGAGCCGGGCGAGCGACTCGGTGAGGTCACGGCGCGAGACTCGATCGGCTTGGGCCACCACGAGCACCCCGTCGACCCAGCGGGCCAGCGCCACGGAGTCGGAGACGGGCAGGATCGGCGACGCGTCGAGGACGACGTACTCGTAGCGGGCGGCCATCGCCTTGAGGAAGGCGTCGAGCCGCACGTTGGACATCATCTCGCTGGGATTAGGCGGAACCTGGCCGGCCGCGACGACATGGAGATCGCCGCCGAGGTGGCTCACGACAAGGTCGATCGGCTCTCCGAGCAACGCCTCCGTCAAACCCGGGACCGGCGGCACGGCGAACACCTCGTGCGCGCGAGGGCGGCGCAGGTCGGCGTCGACGAGTGCAACGTCGTGGCCGGCCTGGGCAAGAACGACCGCCAGGTTGCTCGCCGTGGTCGTCTTGCCCTCGCCAGGCAGCGAGCTCGTCACGGCGATCACCTTCATGGGCTTGTCGAGCCCCAGGAACTGGATGTTCGTGCGCAACCCGCGGTAGATCTCGACCGCGAACTCCTGAGGCTCGCTGATCGCGATCGGCCGATGGTCCGGCGGCGGTTCGATAGGGACGACGGCGAGGACGGGGAGGTCGGTGACGCCCTCGAGGTCCTCGTGGGCCCGGACCGAGTCGTCGAGGTAGTCGACGAGGAAGGCGGCCCCCAATCCCAGCAGAAGCCCAATCGTGCCGGCCAGCAAAGCCGACCGCAAGGGGTTCGGCTCAACCGGATCGGTTGGCGGTTCGGCTGATTTGACGACGGACGCGCCTCCCGTGGTGAGGGCAGCTTCGATCTGCAGCTCGTCGAGCCGCTCCCTGTAGGTCGCCTGCTGGGCGACCAGCGGCGACTGCTGCGCGGCATCGGCCTCGTCGATCTGGGTCTGTAGCTGGTCGATCTTGTCCTGTAACTGAGAGCCGGCCGCGTTGAGATCGTCGATCGCCTGCTCCCGGCGGGTCTCGGTGTACGCAGTGACGTACGCGTCGGCCAGCCGCTGCGCCGCCCGAGGATCCTTGCTCCGGACCGTCACGGAGAGGACGTCGGTCGACCCGACTGCCGTGCCGTCGACCGTCGGCGGCAGGTGATCGAGGCCGAGGTCCGACTGCACCCGGGACCGTACCCGCTGTCCCTCGAGCACCTGGATCTCCGTCTGGATGGCCCGATCGAGGTTCTGGACATTCAGTGTCGGGTCCTGCTCGAAGACCGCCTGACCGGAGCGGGGCTCGACAAGCATCTGTGCCTCGACCTCGTAGATCGGGTCCTGAAGGAGCGACATGAGGAGCGAGCCGGCTAGCGCCGTCAACACCGCAGCGACGACGATCCACTTGCGTCGCGCCAGAACTTGCCAATAGTCGAGCAATGTCCGATCGCGTGCTGCTGACGCCATCTCAATAGTCTATCGCGATCGGCCGTCTCGAAATTGCTCCGACATCTGTCCTCCCCGGGCAAAGATACTGACGGACAGCAACGAGAACATCAGCCAGAGTAGCGCGCCTGACGGTGGAAGATTTAGAGACTGGTCCAACGAGAAGTAGACAAGGATTCCGATCAGCCCAGCCGCGAGCCCAATGAGCGTCGGTGAGGCGCTCTGTCCCCCCCGATCGAACGCGCGTCGCAACATCGAGAAGAGTGGAAGTACGTATGCAACGCATAGGACGAATCCACCCATCAGCATGAGGTTGAGCGCGAAGTTCTCGACGAATGGCACCGAGTCCGCCACCAGCCGGACGGCGACCGTCGCCTCTGCTGTCGGATCGGCGCCCGGTCCGAAGCCGATGAGCAGGAACCGCCACAGCTGCGGCGGATCGAGGGCGGCGACCTCGCTGAAGTACTTCTCATACAGCGCAGCCCGCCCGGCACCGGTGACATCGACATCGAACAACCGGCCACCGATCGTGGTTGACGCGACGATGACGCCGAGGCCGACCATTGCGGCGCCAATGATGAGCGCACGCGTGCCTCGTGACGCAATTAAGACCACCATGGCCGTCACGACGGATGCAATAAGGCACGTTCTGGAGAGTGTGAGCACGATTGAGGTCGCGCTGAGCAGGAGTAGAGTGCGATCACTGAACGTGGCCGAGCGGCGTACAACTCTCGAGAGGACGATGCCGAAGACCGCGACCAGGAGAACTCCGTACAGATTCCCGTTCTGGAATGTCGACGCCAGCTTGACACCGACTTCCGTCGTGTTGTTCTTCGACTCGAAGACCGCCGGGCCTAACTCCCTCCAGTCCGAGAGGTTGACGGTCAGTCCCGGTACCGCGACGGCGGCGCGGCCGAAGAGCACCTGAAGCGCGCCGTAGGTCAACGGGATGTATGCCGCGGCAAGGAAGAGATCGGTCGGCTCATGGAGTCGGCGCATGTTCGACACGAGCCAAGGGACCGACATGGCCGGCAACAAGACCGGCAGCGCCTTAGCCAGCGTGGGCGCGAGCCCATGTTCCAGCCCCGACACCAGGGCAAGGCCGAGCGAGATCAGCCAAAGGGCGACCAGCCGTCGATGGGCCCGCGCGCCGAGCACCAGCCTGGCGGAATAGAGCCGACCGAGGCCCATGATCGCCACAAGCGCCCCGACGACGACGCTGGCAGTGACCGGGTAGTCGGCTCCGAGCTTGAACCCGGCTTTCGGAAGGACGACTACCCAGATCATGTACATGACGAGGGCGATCGCAGACCGGTGATCCGAGGCGCCCTTGCTGGCGGGCGTCCCGTCGAAGAGGGCGGCCGTCGGCTGCCGCAGCATCAGGCGAGCGCCTGCCGGAGGTAGTGGAGCTCGGCGGCCCGCTCCTGCTCGAGCACGGATACGGACAATGCGGTCGGTGCGGCCATCGGGAGGACGACACCGACGCGCTCCAGCAGCCCGTTGCGCGGTGTGGCGAACCACATCATTGCCGGGCGCCCGAAGGCGAGGGCGACGACGCACGCGTGAACACGGTCACTGAACGTGAAGCTCGCCGCGGCGTACGTGGTGATGTAGGTGTATGGTTCGTCGGACGCGACAGTGTTAGCGTTGCGGTAGATCTTGGCGATGTGTGCCGGATTCGTCCGGTGGACAAGCCGCACGACGCTGTAATCCCCGTACGCGCGGCGGTGCTGGCGGGGCCAGACGCTATGCACGAGGTAGGCAGCGGCGTGACTCCGCTGCGCCATCGCGTTCGCCGCGCCGGCCAACGACAACGCACGTGTCGAGTGGCCTATGGCGATCTGCTCGCCGGCCAGAACCTGAAGGATCTGCGCCGAGGGCTCGATCATCCGCTCGAAGCTCAGCGCCACGTACTTCGAGGTGTGCAACGAGGCCGGCCGCACCGCCCACGGCAGGAAGAACGCCGAGTCGATGCCGTCATAGGACGCTCGACCGGCCAAGGCGTCGAACGTCGACCGATCTCTCGTGGCCACCACGCGGACCCGATGACGGTCGATCAGGCGGCGCGCAAGTTCGGCTTCGTCGTCGGCGTAGGTCTTGAGCCCCACGCCGAGCAAGACGGGTTCGACACCGCGACGGGACAACTCGCGGAACGTCGCATCGAGGGCCTCGTTCGAGAAGCGGTCGAGGCTCGGTCCTTGGAACACCACGTAGTCGGCGCGGACTTTGCTCACGATATTCCACCACTGCTCGGGATTGCCACGACGCTTCCGGTGGAGAGTCCAGTGGGCAGGTACGTCCTGCACGAACGCGACGTTCTCGGCGCCGAGTGCCCGCTTCAGCAGCGCCGACCCTCCGAGTTGAAAGAACGCGTTGCCGATGTTCTGGCCCCAGTAGCCGACGGCGAGAACGGCGGAACTCAAGGGCGCGACACAGTCTCGTCGGCTCGGGCGCGCCAAGCTGCACCGAACGGGTGGCTGCTTAGCGCGGGCCGCCGCTTCATGGCTGTCAACCAAACGCGCTCAGTTGGCGGAGGACGCTTCGCGCACCCACGACGAAAACTTGATCCTGAACGCCTGGGTCGAGAACCGGTCGGCGTTGGCGCGACAGAGCTCCGATCGGTCCCCCAGCGCCAGGCAGTCACGTGCTGCACGCTCGAAGGCGTCCACCGACTGCGACGACGCGAGGACCCCGGTCTCGTAGTGTCGCACCGTGTCGAGCGACCCACCGGCGGCTAACGCGACAACGCGAGTACCACATGCCTGGGCCTCGAGGGGCACAATGCCGAAGTCCTCCTCGGCGGGAAAGATCAGCACCTCGCACTCGGCGAAGAGCCGTGCCAGCTCTCCATCGGACGGCGATTCGACGATCGTCACCGGAACGCGCGCCGCGGCGGCCGCCCGCCGCAGGGTGTCGCGTTGCGGTCCTCGACCAGCCAGGACGACCGGAAGCTGAAGCCGTTCGCCAACGGCGATGACGAGATCGAGTCGCTTGTACGGCACGAAGCGGGACACTCCGAGGAGATAGCCACCCGTTCGTGAGATCTCACTGGCCGAGCGGAACCTCGACACGTCGACGGGCGGATGGATCACGTCTGCGTCACGCCGGTAGAACTCGTTGATCCTTCTCACGACAGCGGTCGAGATTCCTGCGAATCGATGGACACGACAGGTCGTCCGCAGATCGAGTCGGCGGCAGATCGCACGAGCCGGCGCGTACATCGTCCGCGCCCCGCGGGAATCGATCTCTGGTGTCCAGGCGTATCTCATCGGTGAATAGACGTAGGACAGATGAAGCGCATCAGCGGTTCTGAAGTAGCGTGCGAATGCATGTGTGGAGGTGATGACCAAGTCGTACTGCCGGGCCCGCAACATGCGCCAGGCGAGCGGCATCAGCGGCAGCGTCAGCTCGCGGTGCCGCCGCAGGAAGGCGGAACGCTGCAGGAACGTAGTCCCCACCACGCGCACTCGGGGCACGACGCCGGACTCGGCGGTGAGAGCATACAGGTCGGCATCTGGAAACACCTCAGCCATCTGGAGGAAGGTCTGTTCCGAGCCAGCTTTCGACTCCAGCCATTCATGTACGATGGCAGTCGACATCGACCTGCCGAGGCCAGCCCACGGTCGCCGTACCCCCACGGCATCTTCCGAGACTGCACGGAAATCTTGAACGGACATCACCGTGCTCGCAGAGCCCGGACCATGACGTTTCGGCGGAAGACTCGGATTCGTGCCATTTGCTGGACGAGAGCAGGACGACGATTGTGAGTCAAGGCGGCGATCGGCCCGACACCTCGTGTGACGTTCTCGTAGCTGAGCTTCTGGACTCGAAATCCATGGTCCTCGAAGAGTCGACGATAGGAGGTGAGGGTATATGGACGACGGTGCGTGTAGTCATGCCACGCCCACCGCTGCGCGTCGGGGGAGGTCGCAACGACGAGGCCGTCCGGTCGGAGGACCCGAGCAATCTCGACGACCACGCGGACCGGATCATCGACGTCCTCGAGTACATCCTTGGCGAGCACAGCATCGAACGAGCGACTCCGAAAGGGCAGACGCGTGGCCTCACCCTGGACTACGATCGCCGAGTATCTCTCCGCACCGCTGAGCATCGCCCACGAACGGTCGATCCCGGTGTACCGCGGATAGATCTCGGAAGTCCAGGCAGTGCCACAGCCGACATCGAGGATATTTGAGTCTGGCGGGAAGTACGTCTTTGCTTCGGCCCAGTACCGTGGGCGTTGATGCCAATCCTCGTACGCCATTTCTACGTGCCAGCGGCCATTTCTTACTCCGATGAACTAGGCAGATGTCGCATACTGACCGCGGATGACTCCCGTCGGATCGCGATGAGCCTCCATGTGAAGGCGTCGGATCGGGTCTTGATGTCGAGTGGTGGCAGGGCGGTCACGTGCAAGCCTAGTCAGGTCTGGGTGAGTCGTGGGGGTTGGGCCACGGCGACCGGGTCCCGGCGACGGGCCCGACACTCGGCCCCGGACCCGCCTGCGGCAGCGATCGGTCGTGGGTGAGCCGGGTCGCCTGCGGCGATCGGCTGACGGAGCCATCAGCAGTCGCCCTGCCCTGCTGTCGAGACGCGGCACCGCTCTCACCTTGGGCGAGCAGGCGGTGTCGTCGGCCACGAACGCCCTTCCGCTACTCGCGTCGGCGCTCGCACTCAACTCGCGCGAGGTCGGGGTCGTGGCCTTGGCGCAGGGCATCGCAATCGTCGGACTCGCGCTATGCCGTGGCGTCGCCACCACGCCGATGCAGCTCGAGCTTCGTGAACGCGAGCCGTGGCTCCTCCTCCGATCGGCTGCTGGCCTGGCAGCCATCTGCGGCGTGCTGTTCGGGGCGATCCTCGGGGCGGGTTGGGCGCTCTGGGGACCGTCGCCGGTCGCGCCCGTCGTCATCGTCGCTGTCGGACTCGGTCCGGTCGCGCTCCACGAGTGCTTGCGCGGCTACTGCTACAGCACACGACAGGTGGCCCTCGCCTTGGGGAGCCAGGTCACCTGGGGCCTCGTCGAGCTGGTCGTCCTGCTCGTGCCCGGCTCGGCAGGGCTCTCGCCGGTGCGACTGCTCACGGCCTGGGCAGCGGGCGGTCTGGGCGCGGTCGCCGTTCTCTCAGTGTTGCTGGGCGTCGCGCCGTCGTTCTCATCTATCGCGCGCCATGCCAGAAGCGACGGCCGTCGCCGGGTCGTGCTGGCGACGGATTACGTGCTCGGTCAGGCGGGAACGAACCTGGTGCCGGTCTTCGGTGCCATCGGTGCTGGCCTGAGCGCATCCGGCACCGTGGTCGCCACGAGAATCTGGTTCAGTCCGGTGAGCGTCGTCCTAAGCTCGCTCGCCGTGTCGGGGTTGACTCCTATCGCCGTAGCGGCTCGACAGAGCTCACGCGACGGCCATCGAGAAATGCGCCGGTTCTCGCGACGCGGGTTGCTCGTTATCGCGCTCAACAGCGTGCTTGTCGCCGTTGGCTGCCTCGTCGGGGTCCTCCTTGGGATTCGGCCGGAGACATTCGCGTTCGCGCCACTCCTGCTCGCACCGATCGACCTCGCCTTCCTCGCGATCTACGGACCGGGCAACCAGCTGCTCGCTTCGCTCGGACGGTTGCGGGGGATCCTCGCCGCCCGGGTCGCCTGGACGGTGATCGGGACAATCGGTGTCGTCGTCGGTGGTCGCCTGGGCGGAGCCCTTGGGATCTCGCTGGCGCTCGTCCTTACGTCGGCCGTCCCCGTCGCCATCGTTACGCGGACTCTCCAGACCAGCCAACCGTCGTGACGCGCGATGAGTGAGCGACGAGGCGTCGACCTCATCGTCGACCGGCGGTGGGATGGGCGAGGCGGGATCGGCCGATTCGCGCTAGAGGTGAATACCAGGCTGCCGGTCTGGCGATCGATACGGACCGCTGGTCGTCCGTCAAGCCCCGTCGCGACCATCGCGACGACGGCGGCCGTGGCGCGGGCACGGCGGACCAGCATCGCCGTCGGTCGTCAGCCGCTGTTCTTCACACCGGGGTTCCTGCCGCCTGTCAACTTTCTCGATGAGTCCGTCATCGTGATGCACGACGTGATGTACTCGGCCGGCGGTGCCGCGAGCTCGGCGATCCGCACGCAATACTTCGACCGCATCTTGCGTCGTCAGGCTCGCGGGCTGGCCGGCATCGTCACCGGCACCGAGACCAGCCGACGGCGGCTGCGCGAGTGGTTGCGGTCGGCCGACGTGCCGATCGTCACCGCAGGTTACGGCGTCGACGTCATGTTCTTCGGCCGGCCTCGTCCGCGCTCCGAACGCCGCCAGGAGGTGCTGTACGTCGGACGCCGCCAAACGACCAAGAACATCACTCGTCTGCTGGGCGCGTTCGCGATGTCCGACGCTCGTCGCGCCGGTATCGACCTGGCGATGACCGGGTCGGTCGATCGTGAGCTCGCTCGACAGCTCGAGCGCTTCGAACTCGACGGAAGAGTGCGGATGCTCGGCCGGCTGTCCGATGCAGAACTCGCCGAGCACTACGCGGCATCGATCGCCCTGCTGCTGCCGTCCTTGGACGAGGGCATCGGATTGCCGGCCGCGGAGTCGATGGCGTCCGGCACACCCGTGGTATACGGCGGGGGATCACTTCCCGAGGTCGTCGCCGCTGGGGGCGTGGCGGTGGACCCCACCTCGATCGAATCGATCTCGGCCGGCATCGACGCGGCCGTCTTCGACGAGGCGCGATGGAGCGAAATCGAGCGCGACCGCGGCGACGAGAGCGTCTGGCCTCACCTGGGACGACGTCGCCCGTCGAGTCGCCGCCTTCCTCGCCGAGCGTGGCGCTGCGCTCGTGCGCGGCTCGCTCCCAGGATGAGCGGCTCGGCCAGCGGGATCGTGACGTTAGAGGCGCCGGGCGCCACTTCGCACGACGTCCAGCGCTCGCGGCACCATGCTCTCCTGCTGGGAGGCGCGACGGCCCGGCGAGCGCCCTCGAACCGGCCGGCCGCGATCGGCTACACCAGCTGACGATGCTCCGCCGTCCAAGAACGCCCACCGACCCCACACACTCAGGGGGCCTCCATCGCGCGCCGTCAGCGGCTCAGGTCAGGGCATCCCGTGCCGCGCGTCAGCCCGTTGTTGCCGACACCGACGCGCGCCGATCGCCGGCTGGTAGCTGGAGCGTCATGGTGCCTTGAGCTCAAGGGGTCGCCCGGCACGCGCACGTTCGTCCTCGCTTCGCTACGGGCGCTCCAACTAACTACTTCGACCTGAAATAGTCGATCCACCACCTGCGCGCGTGCGTTCGATACGATGGCCTCGCCCCTGGTAGTTGCGTTACCGAACAGCGAGGCCATCGATGTTGCGAACGGTAGGCGAGGAGCCGACGTTGTGGGAAGCGTTGCTCCCGGCGGAGGCGTTGGTGATGCCCGCCGAGCTGGTCCGCGTCGATGCGCTGTTGGATGACGACCGCTTCTTCGAGCCGTACGCCGAGTTCTTTCACGCCACGCTGGGGCGGCCGTCGATCCCGATCGAGACGTATCTGCGGCTGATGTTCTTGAAGTACCGCTACCGGCTCGGGTTCGAGACGCTGTGTCGGGAGGTCACGGACTCGATCGGTTGGCAGCGGTTCTGTCGCATCCCGCTCGGTGGACGGGTGCCGCACCCGACGACGTTGATGAAGATCACCACCCGTTGCGGTGGGGTGGCCGTCAACGGGTTGAACGAGGCGTTGCTGGCCCGCGCCGTGGAGGCCAAGGTGTTGAGGACCAACCGGGTGCGCGCCGACACGACGGTGATCGAAGCCAACGTCGCGTATCCGTCGGACTCGTCGCTGTTGGCCAAGGGCGTCGCCAAGATGGCCAAAGCGGCCAAGAAGCTGCGGGCAATGGGATTGGCGAGGCGCACCCGGCTGGCCGACAAGACGCGTACGGTGCGCTCCCGGGCCCGCTCGATCAACGCCAACCTGCGCCGCCGCACCGACGACAAGCTCGCCGAAGTCAAGCGGATCAACACTGACCTCGCTGGGATCGCCGAGCGGGTCGCCCGGCAGGCCGACGCCGTGGTGCGCAACGCCCGCCGTAAGCTGCGCACCCTCGGTGACCAGGCGTCTGGGCTCGCTCGTGCTGCGGTGGAAGGGCTGGAGCGGACCGCCACCTTGACCCGTCGGGTCGCCGCCCAGACCCGCCAACGCCTCGCCGGCGAGACCCCGCCGGGGGCGACTCGGGTGGTGTCGTTGCACGACGCCGAGGCCCGTCCGATCGCCAAGGGACGTCTCGGCAAGCCGGTCGAGTTCGGCTACAAGGCCCAACTCGTCGACAACGAAGATGGTGTCATCGTCGACCACAACATCGAAGCCGGCAACCCGCCCGACGCACCGATGCTCGAACCGGCGATCCAACGGATCAAGCAACGCACCGGTCGAGCACCGAGGGCGGTCACCGCTGATCGTGGCTACGGCGAACAAGGCGTCGAAGACGCCGTGCGTGCCGCCGGAGTACGTCATGTCGTGCTCCCCACCAAAGGCCGACCGAACGCGACACGTCGCCAGATCGAGAACCGACGCGCCTTCAAGAAGATGGTGCGATGGCGCACCGGCTGCGAAGGCCGCATCAGCTGCGCCAAACGCGACTTCGGACTCTCCAGGACGCGGATCGACGGGCTCGCCGGCGCACGCACCTGGTGCGGTCACGGAATATTCGCCCACAACCTCGTCAAGATCAGCGGCCTGATCGACTGATCGAGCCCAACGAGATCGAGCCGGCGACCGGCGGCCCACATCGCCGACAGCCACCGCGCCACACCCGCATCAACGTCACTCACGCCCCCCGCGCCCACACACTTCTTCAGGTCGAAGTAACTAACCCTCAACTAACCCGGAGCACACCGCGTCAAGAGGGCCTTGACAATGAGGCATTACACAGGAAACCTCGCACCGAGGTGCGTCGGTTCCTCCCTCTCCTGCTCGTCGCGCTCCTCGCGCTCGTCGCCGGCATCGCCATCAATGGCCTCCCACATCGAGTACCGAACGATGTCGTAAGCGGTGACCTGATCGCTCCCTCGCCGGTGTCCGAAAGCACGTCACCGTCGACTATCGAGCGGCCGCTGGCCAGCACGTCCGCGGTTCCCCACCACACCAGGACCGGGGCGACATCAACCCTGCCACCGGCCTCGACGCGCCCGTCGACCGCGCAGCCTTCGTCGACCGCCGGAACCGTCGCGCAGACGACCTCGCTCCCACCGCCACCGGTGCTCGCGCCTCCCGCCGAGCTCTTGGTCGTTGTCGCCAACGCGGGATTCGCCGACCGTCTCGCGGCACGGATGGCAGCGCTGGTCGGAACGCTCGGCTACACGCAGACCGTCGTCACGACGGCAAACGTCCGGCGAGCGCTCACCGCGGTGTACTTCGCGAGCGATCGGGAGCAGGAGGCGGTCGTCCTGGCGAGCGCGCTCGGCGTGGCGGGGAGTCGGGTGCAGCCGTTCTCCGGAGCGGCGCTCACCGTCGATGACGCGCGCGGCGACCTTTGGCTGATCGTCGGCAATGACCAGATCCAACGGTTCCAGACTGCGGGCGTCGGATGACTCGTCACCTGCTCGTGGTCTGCACCGCCAATGTCTGCCGGTCCCCCGTAGCTGAACGTCTCCTCGAGCGAGCGTTCGGCGAGCTCGACGACCCTCGCGCAGACACGTGGATCGTTCGGTCCGCTGGCACGTCGCCGCTTCGAGCGCCGATGGATCCGAACACGATTCGGGCCGCATCAGCGGCCGGCCTGAGTCTGAAGCTGCATGCGTCCCGACAGCTCGGTCGGGAGATCCTGGAGCGCGATGGTGCGGACCTGGTGCTCACGATGACGCGGGCCCAGCTGCGCGACGTCATTGCATTCGATCCCGCCTGGTGGAGTCGCACGTTCACGCTGAAGGAGATCGTCCGTCGAGCGTCAGCGGTCCCGCCCGCGTCACCGGGCGAGGAGGTTGACGCTTGGCTGCGACGTGTCGCGGCCGGTCGGCGTGCAGCGGCCATGATGAAGCCGGATCCCACCGATGACATCGATGACCCCTATGGAGGACCCCGCCCCGCCCACGACGCGATGGTGCGTGAGCTCAGCGAGCTCGTTGGCGCCCTCCTTCGTCTGGGCCCGTGGCAGCCCGCGAGCCGATCGGCCTGACGCCGTTGCTCGCTGCCGTCGACACCCCGCCAGTACCCTCCGCGCCCGGTGAGATCGATCCTGCTCCTGATCATCGTTGCGGTGATCTCATTGCTCGCCGGCATCGCCGTGACGGGGATTCCGAAGAGTGTCCCGAATGACGTCGTCTCGTCAGAGATCAGCACGCCGACATCCGTGACGAGCACGACGACGTCACGTGCCCGAGCGACGACGACAACGACGTTCACCAGCAGCCGATCAGCGCCATCCACGGCGTCCGAACCGTCGACGGCTCGCCCGACGACGACCGGTGCAACCGCAACGACCGGTGCGACGACCACGGAGCCGGCTACGACGACGAGCCTCGTCGCGGAGGCAGCGCTGCGGGTCATCGTCGTGAATGCCGGCGGGGCCGCTGGCGTCGCGACTCGGACGGCCAACCAACTTCGATCGAACGGTTACGTCTCAGTGACCGCGACCGACGCGCTGAGGCCGCAGCAGGGCAGCGCCGTGGCGTACACGCCGGGATTCGAACGGGAGGCGAGACGACTCGCCGCCGCGCTTGGGATGACACCGGACCAAGTGGCCGTTCGGACGGGTGAGCCAATCACAGCGAGCGACCGTTCCGCTGATCTCTGGGTCCTCCTGGGCGCCGACCGCACCTGAGCGCTGGTCCCTCAGCGCAGTGCTCAACAGCTCTTGTGAACAAAATGTTTCACGCCCTATCCAAGCGTCGAGCCGTCTGATACGGTGCAATGAACCGCCCGCCCAGGAGGACCAGCGTGAAGAAGGCTTTAGCTTCGATCGCCCTTTTGTTGTGTACAGCTCTCGGCTTGAGTTCGCCTGCGCTCGCCCAGGGCTACCCCCCGACGGTCCTCGTCATCGTGATCGTCAGTGGCCCCGTCACGCCTGGCGCCACCGTCACCATCGTCATCACCGCCTGCGAAGGCGGTGACACGGTCACCATCGCCGTCGACAACGTGACGGTGACGGTCGCAACCTGCAGCGGTGGTGGAGGCGCCAGCGCCCTACCACGGCAAGCGGCGGGTGGATCGCTGACAGCCTCGTTCACCGCTCCCACATCGCTCGGCACCCATACGGTGACCGCGACGAGCAGCAGCGGTGCGACAGGTTCGCTCACCTTCACGGTGGTCTCGCAGGCGGTCACCACGACCACGACAGCGTCCGGCGGAGGCGCCCTGCCCACCACCGGTTCCGACGGCACGCCGACGCTCTGGATCGCCGGGACGTCACTCGCGGTCGGCTTCGGTCTCGTCGGTGTCGCCTGGAAGCGCCGGCGCCCGACGGCTGCGTAGCCCTCAATTCGCCTGGTCCTTCGACGGCTTTCGGTCGCCGCATCCTTGGATCAACGCGCCCAAGATCATGACAGCGGTTCAACGAACCTCCTTTCCTGGAGAGCTGATCGGTCGTGAGATCGAGCTCCGTGCGGTGTCCGACCCTGCGCGGCTCGGACTGGCGCACCACGATTGGCGGCGTTACGCCAAGCGAGCTATGGATATCGTCCTCACGGTGGCGATCCTCCTGATCGCGCTGCCCGTGATGGCGGCCATCGCGATCGCCATCAAGGCTCGTAGTCGGGGACCCGTGCTGTTCCGCCACGAGCGCCTCGGTCGCGATGGGCAGACGTTCCAGATGCTCAAGTTCCGCACGATGTACGCCGATGCGCCCGAGCGACTCTACGCAGAGCCGACACTCCATGCTGCGTACGTCCACAACGACTTCAAGCTGACGCTGGACGAGGATCCGCGGATCGTGCCCGGCGGGCGCTTCCTCCGCCGCTCGTCGCTCGACGAGCTCCCCCAGCTGTTCAACGTCCTGGCCGGCTCGATGAGCCTCGTCGGGCCTCGACCCATTGTGGCCGGCGAGCTCGAGTGCTACGGGCCGCACGGGTGGGCCTACCTCGGGGTCAGGCCGGGGATCACCGGGCACTGGCAGACGAACGGCCGCAACCACGTTCGCTATCCCGAGCGGGCCGCGCTCGATGCAGACTACGTGGCACGGTGGTCGCTTGGCCGGGACGTGCTGATCCTGCTTAAGACGGTCCCACGCGTGGTGCGCGGTCACGGGGCGCACTGACGTCGCCAGAGCGGTCGGCTTGCCTCCGGCGAGCGGCTCCGGGCAACTAGTTTCCGCTCTGCACCATGCCGCCCCGCCGATCCAACCGCGTCGCAGAGTTCGCCGCGGTCGTCGTTGCGTACGTCGCGGCGGTCACGGCGGCGTTCGATCCGCCCGCGCCGACCGGGCGGCCGCTCGTCGATGCGCTGCTCGTCGCCCTGTCGGTCGGGGTCGTCACGTGGGCCGGGGCGTCGGCGCCGTGGTGGGTGACGGTGCTCGCCGCCGGCACCGCCATGATCGCGTCGGCCGACTTCCTCCTCGCTGGATTGGCGCTAATCGCCTTCGTCATCGGCCTCTACATCGGGGTGCAGAAGCGCAACCTGCCGGCATGGCGGGCGGCGTCTGTCGGCCTCTCGATCAACGTGCTGGCGTGGGGGCACCTCGACGGCTTCTTCGGACTGACCGCGATCATCGGCATCGCGATCGCGATCGTCGTGTTCATCTTCGGGATCCGCCGCCGCCCGAAGCGCATCCGGCGCATCGCCTGGCTGGCCGCCAGCGGCGTCGGGCTGGCGACGATCCTCGCCGCGGCGGGACTCGGGCTGGCCGCATCGCAGGCCCGGGCCGATCTGCAGCAGGGCCAGGACGCGGCCGAGGATGGGATCGACCTCCTCAGCGACGGACAGTTCGCCCAGGCGGCCGACAAGTTCGAGACTGCGTCACGGTCGCTGCACCGAGCCAACGAGCGCCTCACGAGCACCTATGTCGCGGCGTCGTCCGTGGTCCCGGTCGCCTCGCAGCACCGCGCCGCGGGCGTCGAGCTCAGCGAGGCCGGTGCCGACGCCACCGCCCGCATCGCCGCCGCCCTCCGCCAGATCGACCCGACGAAGCTCCGCGTGCAGGGCGGGGCGATCGACCTCGCCGCGCTGGCCGCCATCGGCGAGCCGCTCGCGAGCGTCGATGCGGCACTTGACGAGCTGTCGTCCGCCGTTGCGGGCGCCCGCTCGGCGTGGCTCGTCCCTCAGCTCGATGACGAGCTCGACACCCTCGCCGAGCGCATCACGGACAACGAGCCGCGGTTGCAGAACGCCCGCGACGCCGTCGCCCTCGCTCCCACGATGCTGGGTGCGGACGCGCCGCGCACCTACCTCGTGCTGTTCACCACGCCTGCCGAAGCCCGCGGGCTCGGTGGGTTCGTTGGCAACTACGCCCAGCTGACGATCGACCACGGGCACATCGCGATGAGCGGGTTCGGTCGCGTGTCCGAGTTGGAGGCACAGGCCAAGGCGATCGGGGTGCGCCTCAGCGGGCCGGAGGAGTTCCTGACCGACTACGGCCGGTTCGGCTTCGACATCGACGGTCAGGGGCTCGTCGGCAACGCGGTGTTCCGGAACGTGACCATGACGCCCAACTTCCCGTACGTCGGCCAGGTCGCGGCCGACGTCTACCAGCAGGTCACCGGCACCGCGGTGAACGGTGTCATCGCGATGGATCCGTTCGTCCTGCAAACCCTCCTCGCATACACCGGCGGCATCCAGCTGACGACCGTGCCGATCGAACTGACGTCGAAGAACGCAGCGGCGTTCATCCTCAAGGACCAGTACGCGGTCGCCCAGAGCACCCCCCAGCGCATTGACGCCCTCGACGAGGCCGCCCAGAAGACGTTCACTACGCTGCTGGGCGGCGCGCTCCCCGACCCCGCCCAGCTCGGCCGCGACCTCGGTCCGTTGGCCAGCGATCGCCGGCTGCTCGTGTGGACGAAGTCGCCCGACGAGCAGGACCTGTTGCGACGTGTCGACCTGCTCGGCGCGATCCCGGCGTCCGGGGGCGCCGACGGCTGGTCGTTCGCGGTCAACAACGCCGGTGGCAGCAAGATCGACACCTACCTGCGGCGCAAGGCGGCATACACCTCGAGCACGGACCGCCGCAGCGGCCAGACGACGGGCGTGCTGCGAGTCGAGCTCACCAACACCGCGCCGGCATCCGGGCTCCCCGACTACGTGATCGGCAACGCCTTCAACCTGTCCGCGGGGACCAGTCGCCTGTACATCTCCCTCTACAGCCCGTTGCAGCTCGAGGAAGCGTCGAGCAACGGGACGCCATTGGTCATGTCAGCGGGGCAGGAGGCGGGTTGGAACGTCTACTCCCAACTCGTCGACATCCCGCCCGGGGCCACGATGTCGCTCGCCTTCACCGTGCGCGGCCACCTCGATCGGCCTGACGAGCTGGTCACCTGGACGCAGCCGCTCGCCCTCCCGATGGAGCAGCTCGGGTGAGGGGCATGAGCAGCCGGCCGCGCCCGCGGTCTTGACCGTCCGGATGCGCCGCAACGGGCAGAACAGATCGATCATGCGAACGACACGGGGCGCTCGAACTCACCACTCCGTCGACCGCGGCGAGGGCCGAACGGCGACGGAGTAGAGCGCGTCGGCGAGGTGTTGGACTCGGGGCGCGAGGGCGGTCCGTTCGAGCCAAGCCCTCGGGATCGACGCCTCACCGAGCAGAGCACCGCAGAGAGCGCCGGTCATGGACGCGACGGTGTCGGCGTCACCGCCCAGGCTGATCGCCAGGGTGACCGCGTCGGCGAACGACGCGGGGTGGGACAGGAACGCGCAGGTCGCGGCCGGTACGGACTCCGAGACGAGAAGGCTCACACCGATGCGCTCCACGATCTGGTCGGCGTCGCCGTGCCGCGACAGCGCAGCGGCGACGTCGAGCTTGGCGACAAGCAATGGGTCACTCACGGCGGCCCGTACCGCCGCCACGAACTCCACCGCGTCGATCGGTTCTCCAGCGGGGTGATGCAGCGCTGCCGCGACCCCAACGGCCTGAGCAACCGCACCCTCCACGGCGCCCGGATGGTCATGCGTCACCCGAGCACTGCGTCGCGCCAGCTCGACGGTGTCAGTCCTCCGCCCAGCCGTCCACAGGGGAACCGGCGTCACCCGCATCGCCGCCCCATTGCTCGCCCGTCCGTGTCCAATGTCGACACCCGACCACCTGCCTGCGGCATGGATCGAACGCAGGACGGCGGCGGTCCGAGTGCTGTATCCCAGCTCCGGAGCGGCCGCCCACGCGTCGGCGAACGATCGCCCGAGGTCTTCCTCATCGAATCCGCCAACGCCAAGCAGCGACTCGGCGAGCGCGATCGTCAGCGCCGTGTCATCCGTGAACGGCAGTGCCGAGGACGCGCCCAGCGACGACGCCAGCGCAGCGGCAGGCACGAGACCCGCGTGCCCCTCGAACGGAGCTCCCAAGACGTCGCCCACCAGCGCGCCGAGCAAGGCCCCCCGATAACGGGAGCGTTCAAGCACCGGCCGAGCCTGTCATCAACGTCGCCGGGCCGCCATCGGGGCCGTGCCCCGGTGAGGTCGTGGGCTTCCATGGAGGTCGCGGCAAGCGAGGTGGGTGACGAGCTCGAGCCCGGCGGTTCTGACGTCGGCGGCCGCCGGCAGCTGTCCGTCGCAGCCGAATCGGACGCGGTCGTCGTCAGACACCACGTCCCTTCACTCGACCCCTGCGCCGACCACACCGGCGCTTGCGTCATGGTCCCCGAGCCCGTGTCCGGCCCATCGCGCCGGCGCCGGATCCGTCTGATCGGTCGCCGCAGACGACGGTCACGCGTTCGCCGGCGGCGCTCCCATCAGGGCATTCTGCACTCGTGTTCCCGCCGGACGGACTTGGCGAGTGGCTGCGGCTCGTCGTGGTCGCGGCGGCTGTGCTGGTCGCCACCTGGGCGCTCCTCGCCGTCCTGGCCCGAAGGCTGCCGCCCGGAGCGGCGAAGGATCTCGCGACGGTCCTTCCAGCTTGTGCGACCACCGCCCGACGTCTTCGTGGCGATCCCCGCGTCCCACGCCGAGCCAAGGTGGCCCTGCTCATCGCCCTGTTGTGGGTACTGTCACCGATCGACCTGATCCCGGAGTTCTTGCCGGTCATCGGCCCGCTCGATGACGTGATCGTCGTCGCGCTCGCCTTCCGCTACGCCGCACGGTCAGGTACCGCGCGAGGTGCTCTTCGAAGCCTGGCCATCAGAGCGGCGCATCTTGGAGCGACTGATCCCACCACCGCGGCCACCCGCCGACTAGCGCTCGACTAGCGCCGATCTGCCGCTGTCTGTCACGGGCGGACGGCTGTGGGCACACTCGGGACGCGCGAATTGGGCGTTCGGCATGGCCGACCCGGGAGGGCCCGGCTTGCCGCTCGTGGCTTCGCGACGCCGACGGGGACGACAACAGGGCGCTCGCCCCGAACGGCCGTGTGCGACGTCGGTAGCGCGACCCTCCCGGCGTTCTCGGCGGCAGCGTCGCACCGCCTTGGGCGCCGTCGTCGGCGGATGCTGCGAGGGCAGCCCGCCGACGCCAGCTTGGAGGTGATCGCCGGTGCCGGCCAGGGTCTCCACACGTATTGCGCCGTGGGTGCAACCGGGCGGCCCTGCTGGGGTTCATCTGCTGACCGCGTAGGGTCCGAGCCATGGACGCCTTCGAGACTCCGGTCACGCTCACCGGCCCGTGGCGCGGGCCGATGCAGATGCTCGAGGCGCAGTCCAATGATGGGCGGCCGAGCATCCACGACGGTGACACCGCAGCGACGCTCGGCCTGCTCGGCGCGCCGATCGAGGGGCCGACCCACTTCAGCCAGTTCGACCCGCTCGCCTACCAGCTGTGGGGCCCGCCGTGGTGGGAGCGGGGCTGCATCAGCAGCCACTTCCGCACCATGGTGGTCGAGGGCGAGGAGGTCCAGGCCTCAGTGACGACCACTGGCGAGCGCACCGGCACCATCGAGGCCCACAAGCGCGACGGCACGCCGGTACTCACCGGCTCGATCTCGCTCGGCCCCGACCACCCCGAGACGGCGCTGGAGGCCCGGCGGGCCGCGCAGCGCGATCCAGGCGAGCTCGTCATCCTCGACCAGCTCAAGGTCGACATGGAGCTCCCGGACACGATCATGTCGTCGATCCCCTACACCGAGGGCAACGGCCCGGCCTACCCGTTCTCACTCTCCGACAAGGCCAAGAAGATCACCGAGCCGAGCCCGTGGTACACGCCCGAGGGTGCTTCGGCGAACCCGTGGGGTCGGATCGTCGTGCCGTTCGAGATGATCAGCGTGCTGGCGAACAAGTCGGGACGCGGCTTCCCCGTGCGCGGACCGGTGCTCGGCCTGTTCCTCGACCTCGAGGTGCGCATGGTCGCCGGGCCGGTGTTCGCCGAGCAGGAGTACGCCCTACGGCACCGGGTGATCGGCCTGAGCCAGAGCCGGCGCACCGAGTCGTACTGGACAGAGGCAACGATCAGCGACCCGGCCACGGGTGACCTCGTCGCCGTCGTCGTG
The DNA here is from genome assembly GCA_963841465.1 of uncultured Acidimicrobiia bacterium. Classification (GTDB taxonomy): domain Bacteria; phylum Actinomycetota; class Acidimicrobiia; order Acidimicrobiales; family Ilumatobacteraceae; genus JALZMG01. The sequence continues at coordinate 648,779 of CAWJCQ010000006.1, forward strand.
CTCCACCAGGGAGTGTTCAAGGACTCCTACGCCGACTACCCCGCGTCGGCCAGGTAGGTCAGGACCTCAGGCCCTTATGACTGAGATCTGGGCAGTCTGTCTCGTGTTGGATCGTGCCGTCTAGCAGGTCTTTTCTTCGCCGATGCTCCTGAAATGGGCCAACAGCCCCGTCGTCCCGGCCGGTGTCGACGAGGCGCATCACTGCGGCCCGGTTGGGGAAGAGGCCCACGACGTCGGTGGCCGTGGTGGATCGACAGACTTCAGCGATAGGCCACGTGCCTGCACGGGAATGCAAACTTCGCCGCCCTCCTCGAGTTGCGATCGACGCGCTGGCCGTTCGGGGTGACGTTGTGGATCGTCGCCCGCCTTTCCTGCCTGGACGCGGGCAGTGACCGCTGCCGGCGGGACCACACGGTGCCCCGGGTGGGCGTGCCGGCCACGGCAGCCACGCCCGACAGGACTTGATGACCTACGGGTGCTTGGACTGCTTCGTGACGACTTTGAGCGCTTGCGCCTGCAGCCGTCGCCCGCCGCCGGCAAACCGATCCGACCAGCGATGCCGATCCCCGAAAGCGACGACACAAGATGTAGTAGGTACTGTAACGAACCCATATATCACTTATCACGGATTCCCCGTGACCACGGACTCCTGCACCGACAGCCATGGCCGGTTGACGCGGGTTTGCGGCGCAGCTCGACGAGGCCTGGCTGCGATACCACCGAGAGGTCCACCGCCGTCAGTGACCGCACGGCCCAGTCAGCGAGTCAGGCGGCTGAGATCGATCCGGAGATCGAATGGATGGTTCACTTCGACCAAACCTTGCAGAGGACCGAGTGCATCCCAGTCGCGGTCACCGCGCCTGCGCATCGTCAGTTCGGGTCCATGCACATCGGCCAGCGACGGCACCTCCACGGTCCAATAGGCCGCGGCCCCACCAGCGAAGTACCGATCGGCCTTCTCGATGAGGTCCCGGCGCCGGCTTTCGGGCGACACCACCTCGATGATCAGACTCGGCGGCGGCGTGAGCCCATAGTCCCCTCTGGGACGCTTCAGAGCGACGGCGTCGACGACACAGAGATCCGGGACGTAGCTCGGTCGTTCGGTTCCCAAAGGATTCCAGCGGGGTCCTTCCATGAAAACGCGTAGCGCCGGCGGGCAGTAGGCAAGCAGCTGGTCGTAGAGCCCGTGGGCGGCGACGAGGTGATCGTCGGTTGCCGGCGACACGATGACACTCCCTTCGGCGTCGAACTCGACCTTGGCGCCGGCGTCCTCTGCAAGTCGCTCCAGCCATGCGACATCCACCGCGGTCGTGGTCACGGACTCCATCCTACGAGACGCGTGCCTCACTCTTCGATCGCTGGATAGGGGCGGACACCTCGACGGTGCCTCTACTCGTGCCCTGCCCACCGTTCACAGCATGACGGCAAGGGGCAGACGTGCGCTCGCATCGATCATCAGCGGCAAGGAGGCATCTGATGGTCAGCCCCGTGGTGCATTGGGAGATCGGCGGTCGTGATCTCGACAGCATGACGACCTTCTCTCGTGACCCGTTCGGGTGGGAGACGTCGGGCTTCGACGCCGACTACCGGCTCGTGAACCTCGATGAGGGTGCTGGCGGCGGCCTGATGCGGTGCCGGGAAGGCATGCCCAGCTACGTCACGATCTACGTCGCCGTCGACGACCTCGAGGCCACCCTCGCCAAGGCGGAGGGCCTTGGCGGCACCCGGGTCGTGCCGCCAACCCCCATTCCCGGCGTCGGAACGTTCGCCATGTTCCAGGATCCCGAGGTCAACAGCATCGGCATCCTTCACCCGGAGATGACGAGCTGACGACAGCTGACGCCGGTCGCGGTCTGGTCATCGGTGCGCGGCTCGTCGGCATCGAGGACCGCCCTGACCGATGCCGAGCGCCGTGCTCCGCACAGCCTCGTTCGGGCGCGCGATCGCCGCTGAGCTCTGGGTCGTCGCCCTATCGATCCTGGCTCAGCCAAACCGCCCTGAAGGACCATCGGCCCTTCCGCTCCCCGCGATGTGGGGGAGCATCGGCTGGGATGGTGACGGTGACATGGTGATCGAGGACCGTGGCGACGCCCGCCAGAGCAGGCTCATCGGGCAGATCGAGCAGCACCGGGACGCGTACGAGGCACGCGACGTCGAGCGCATGGTGGCGTTGTTCGCCGACGACGCGACGCTGACGTGGGCGGCCGGTACGTTCGGGGCAAGCACGCCATCCGCAAGGTGTTCGAGTGGGACGTCCGGCTGTCCCCGACAGCGACGTGCGCGACGCTGGCAGCGGTGTCATCGCCGCGGACAACACGGTCGTGTCAGAGCGGGTCGTGTCCTTCACCGCTGAGGGCATCCCGTATGAGGAGCGGGCCATCACGGTGGCCGAATTCGACGACAGCGGCCTGATCCGCAACTTCCGTTCCTACTACGACGAGCTGGCCATCCTGCACCAGGTTGGATCCGGATATCCAGGGTTGCGGGGACGGCTCTTCCGGAAGCTGACTGGCTACCTCGTCCGCCTGGGAAGCAAGGAGCTGGAGGTCTCGCCCGAGCGACGTGACGTACCGGTCGACATCGATGCGATTCGAGACCGTTTCGACCGAGAAGGCGGAATGAGACCACGACCACCCAGATCCACGTCGGCGCGACGAAACGGCGGCTGGTGGCCGCGAGTGGGCCGATCGCGGTGGCCGCCGACAGCGGAGCGCGCAGCCACCGGTGGGCGGCCGTTGCATTGTCTCCGAGAGGATGCGCGCCAATCTCGAGTCCTGGTGTTGAGCACGTTGCTGACAAACCCCCAGCATCACTTCCCGAGATGCGGCGCGATAGGGACCTCCGCCTCTTCCCGACCCCGCTGGCCGACGGCAATCTGGTGAGCCGAATCGCAGATGACAGAAGGAGTGGCCATGGATCGCATCCTCGTGGGCGTTGACGGCTCGCCGGCCTCGCTCGACGCCCTCACCTGGTCCGCCGACCTCGCCGAGCGCGCCGACCTCCAGCTCGTCGCCGCCCGCGTGTTTGTGCCCGCCGAGGCGAAACCTCCGCCCGAACAGGACTCCACGCCCCGCGACCGGCAACGCCAAGAGCTCAGCGACTGGTGCGCCTCCCTTCCTGCCGGCCGCGCGCCGGCCATCCAGCTGCTCGAGGGCGACCCGGCTGGCGCTCTCCTGGCCGCCGCCCGCGACGAGCACACCGACCTGCTTGCCGTGGGCGGGCGCGGCGCTGGCGGGTTCGCACACCTGCACCTCGGCGGCGTCGCCCACCACCTCGCGCACCACACCACCGTGCCCCTGGCCATCGTTCCCCGCGGCGCCGCACCCGTGCGCCATTTCGTCGTCGGCGTCGACGGGTCACCGGGCAGCCTCGCCGCCGCCGAGCTGTGCGCCGAACTTGCCGCCCGTCTCAAGGTCGATGGCACGGCCGTCTACGCACGCGACCCGCTGGTCGAATGGGTACCGGCGAGCGACCCACGCAGCTGGCGCCGCCAGGCCGAGGCCGACGTGCGGACCTGGGCGGCGGCGGTCGAGAGGGCCGGCGTGGCACTCGAGGTGGACATCGACCGCGACATCCATCCGGTTGCCGTCATCGCCCGCGCCCTCGACGCCCACCCCGGCGCCGCCGCCATCGTCGGTGCACGCGGGCTTGGCGGCTTCATAGGTCTCAGGCTCGGCCGCGTTCCGCTCCAACTCCTTCACCACACCGGCGCCGCCGTCATCATCGTTCCCTCGACACCGAGCACGTGATCTCGACGCCAGCCGCCGTCGGCCGGCGCGCAGGCACCCGATGCCGGGAGAGCGTCGCTGTGGATCAGACGCGCGCCACGCACGACGAGATCCGAGAACATCCGGCTGAACGCTGCGCCGTGGCCTGCCCACGACACCGCCAACCACCGTCGGCCAGCAGACCGCGCCGTTCACCCGAGGCTCGTGCGTCGCCGTCACGGCCAGTTCGGTGATCTCACCATCGGACGCGATCGATCGCTCCTCGACCGGGACATCGTCTGACGATGATGGGACCAAGGGCCCTGGGTTCGCGCCAGCGACGTTGGCATCGTGGACGAGGAGCCACATGAGGAGACCGAACGATGGCGACTTGCCGAACTTGCGGTGGTCACGACGACGTCCACCATGGCCTCTGCCGAATCTGTCGCGAGCTGAAGCACTCCAATCCCGAGCCTGACCAGCGGGCGCCCGAGGAGCCGGCCTCGGAGCCCGCTCACGATCAGCCTTGGATCGCGCGCAGTGCGTTCACCGGGAGACGTCGCCGCTCGCCGCGAACCTGACATGGCGGGGCAGGCTGTGGCCGATCGGTGGCCGCCGCGGCTCGCTCCGCGGTGAAGCCGACGCGTCGAGCGATTCCCCGGTTGACCTGCGATTGACCGAGATCCTCGCGACCTTCGACCCGAGCATGTCGTCCCGTCGCGTCAAACCCTCCGTACCGGCGGGCGTCATCCTGGCTCGCTACAGGGAGAGGAGGCCGTAGTGGCCGTCGTAACGGCGATACAGGACGTGTCCCCTACCGGTGGTGCGATCGGTGTAGAAGACAGACGGCTCGCCCGTGACTTCGAGCCACTCCTCGGGCTCCGCACCCGTCAGCGTGGGCGGCGATTGCCGATCGACGGTCAGCGGGAGCACGGACACCGCAGTGTCGATGACCTCCGGGTGCAGGAACGACAGCTCCAGGGCGCCGTCACTCGTCCGACGCAGCAGGGCGTCCTGGCCGCTCGCCAGCTCGTTGAACAGATAGAAGTCGTAGTCGAGCATCGCCAGGTCCTCGATCGCCTCGTCGATCGACAGCGGCTCGCCGGGGATCGACTTGCGACGTACGAGCTGGCGTTCGTCGGGTGGCCGCTCGAACCAGGCGGTTGTCGGGCGGGGTCGTGCGCCATGACGCCACTCGCCGGACCCGGCGGAGCGCACTTCGCGTGCGCGTGTCCAGCGCGGCTGGTCTCGAAGCTGGCGCGACAATCGAGCGGCGAGCTGGTCGATTGCCTCGGTCATCGTCGCCGCCGCCGTGTGCACCCGCACCGCCCGGCCGTTCGCATCCAGGAGGGCCTCGGCCAGCGCAGGCCGAGTCGCGGCGGGATCGGCGAGGAAACGAAGCTTCACCCGGGCAAACAGCACCGGCCCGGCGACGCCGGCGATGACGTGCCTGACCTTCTCCACGGCGTAGCGCGTGGCCGACGCGCTCACCGAGCCGGCTGTGATCGTGACGACGTCGCTCGGAGCAGGAGCCTCGGGCGGGGCCGCCGGTCCGTCGCCGAGCCACGCCTCGACGATCTCGCCGTGCTCGACGCGCACGACGGCGGTGCGATCCGGTCCCCAACCGGGCCAGGTGATGCGGATCGCTCCGCTGTCGGGATCCTCGGTCGTCACGACGCGCGCTGCTGGCGCCCCCGTTCCGGGCCACGCGGCGAGCAGGGACGCGGTCGCGGCGGCACCTTCGGCGTCACCGCCGGGGGTGTGCAGCACGGCATCTGGGGCGAACAAGGCGCCCGCGGCGACGGCGTCACCGGCGATCAGGTGGTTCGCCCAAGCTGCCGCCACGGCTGACGGGTGAACCTCGGGGTCAACCAGGGGATGGGCGAACGGGTCCGCCGACGGTTGGCCCTTCGAGTCGGGGCGGCGGGCGCCGGACAGGCTGCCGGCTCCGTGGTGCTGAGGCCGGGATCTCCGGCCACCACGCCGGCGAACGTTTCGCGCCACACCAGGCCGGGCGTGCTCGACGTCGAAGTGCACGCGCGCTCCCGGGACCCGAGCATCTGGTTCCACGTCGACCAGTGCGACCGAGTACCGATGACCACCCCTGACGATCCGACCGGCGCCAGTGGCGCCATCGATCCACTCCATCACACCCTCAGGCATCGACTCACTCCTTCGGTTCAGTCGTACGGGCCCGGGCGACGTCGAGGTGATGCTCCACGATGGCGTCAGCGCCGGAAAGGTACAGCGCGTCGGGTCCGTCGGACCACCGCACGATGTGGGGCGGCGCTTCGTTCGGATCCTCCACGCCGACACCAACGATCCCCGGTCGGCTCGCCCACGCGGTGACCGCGCACGATTCCTTGTCTCCCACCACGGCTCACCACCGTCCTCACGACTTCGCATCGGATGTCTCGACGGTACGAACTTGTGGATCCGGCGGGTAGGGAGCAAGGTCCCGGGACCATCGGCCCTGCCGTGTCGTCGACGAGCCGGGCTGTCAGCCCGGTCCCACGGCGGACTCGTCAGACGGGGACGGCCGGGGACGTTTGGCCCTGTCGTGTCGTGGTCGTGCTGCGAGAGGCTGATGGCGATGAAACGGCCGTCAGGGAAGCGGCGAAACGCGCGCCGTCCGTCGGCGACGGCCGTGTCCTGGTCGCCTCGGTGGTGTTGGGTGGAGCAAGCGCAGCGGGAGGGCGCTGAGCGTGCCGGCTGCGATCCCTGCCGTGCGCGTGTGCGCCTGCCAGCCCCGTTGCGATTGGCGCAGCCGGAGGGAAGGCGGGCGACGAAGCCGCCAGCCGAAGATCGCCGCCTGCGGATGGCGGGGTGGCGACGATGACCTCGCCCGACCGGTTGGCGGTCTTCGCGCTCGACGGGTCGGGTGGCTACGGCGAGCGAGTCGCATCGGCGCTCGGAACGCCGAGCAGTCGGTGGGAGGAGCGCCTGTTCGAGGATGGCGAACGCAAGGTCCGTCCCCTCGAGAGCGTACGTGGGCGCGACGTCTTCGTCATCGACTCGTTGTACGGCGACAGCGGTGGATCCGTGCACGACAAGCTGTGCCGGCTGCTATTCTTCGCGGCGACGGTGCGGGATGCTTCCGCCGGACAGGTCACCGTGGTGGTGCCGTACCTGTGCTACGCCCGCAAGGATCGTCGTACCAAGCCGCGCGATCCGATCGCCACGCGTTACGTCGCTCAGCTGTTGGAGGCCGTCGGCGTTGATCGTGTCGTGACGGTGGACGTGCACAACCCGGCGGCGTTGCAGAACTCGTTCCGTTGTCGAACCGAGCACCTGACGGCGGTCCCGCTGTTCGTGGATCACGTCGTGATGCGGCTCGCCGACCGTCAGCCGGTCGTGGTGTCGCCCGATGCTGGTGGCGTGAAGCGCGCCGAGCACCTCCGCACCTTGCTGCGAGCCCGGCTGGGCGTCGACGTGCCGTTGGCGTTCGTGGAGAAGCATCGCAGCGGCGGTGTCGTCTCGGGTGGCGCGGTCGTCGGATCGGTCGACGGGCACGTGGCGATCATCGTCGATGACATGATCAGCACCGGCACCACGATCCTCCGTGCGGCGCTGTCGTGCCGCGATCGGGGTGCCGTCGGCGTGCTCGCGCTTGCTACCCACGCGGTCTTCAGCACCGGAGCGGCCGACGCCGTTACCGACCCCGGATTCGAGGAGGTGATCGTGACCGACACGGTGCCCGGGCCGCTGGCGACGATCGACCCGACGCAACGGCTGGTCGTGCTGGACTCCTCAACCCTCCTGGCCGAGGCCATCGACCGGTTGCACACCGACCGTTCCCTCGTTGAGCTCAGTGACGTCGACGACGGCGCCACCGCCGGCCACTGACGGGTCGACGAGTCGGCGGCAGCGGGCGGCGGCAACGCCGAGGTGCCCGGCGGCGACCGTGGCCCATCGCGTCGTCGACCGGACATGGTGGTCGCGGAGGTGCGCGATCGCCAGACGAGCCCGCAGCACGGCGCGACGGGCCGCGTAGACGTTCCTCGCACCGGCCGGCGGGTCATCGCCGGTGGCGTGTCGATACGCGTCGATGAGCACCGGTTCGACCCAGGCCGCGCCGAGGCGCTCGCACTCGACCCCGAGCGAGCAGAGCTCGTCGACCGGGTCCACGAGCCGGTAGTCCCGCCGGAACTCGAGGCAGTCGATGACCGCCGGCCCGTCCGTGCCCAGCCAGACGTGCTCCGGGCGGAGATCGCCGTGGCCCTCGACGATCCGGCCGGCCCGTCGCTCGAGGACGTTCGCATTCGCGGCGATCGCGTCGAGCAGTGGACCGATGGCCTCGTCGACGATCTTGAGGTCGAGGCCGAACTCGGGTTGGCGCAGCCACCAGGCGTCCCGACCCACGTCGGCCGCGATCGCCTGCCGGTACGCACGAGGGTCGGCGGGCACCGTCCCGGCGCGTCGGTAGAAGGCGGCGAGGTACGCGGCAGCGCGATGCACGTCAGCGAGGGTGGCCGTCCCGTTGCGGAGGGAGACGTCGAGCAGGCGGTCGCGGTCGAGTCGACGCATCTCGACGAGCCACTCAACGATGACGCCATCCCCGTCGAGTCGCAGGCCAGCATCGTCCAGCCCGAGCGGAAGGACGCCGAGGTAGACATCGGGTGCCAAGCGACGGTTGAGGCGCACCTCTTCGTCGCAGTCGTGTCGCCGAGCGTCGAGCGTGGTGAAGTCCAGATAGTCGAGCCGCACAGGCTTCTTCAGCTTGTACACGCGGTCGTCCGTGAGGAACAGCCACGACACGTGGGTCTCAATCGTCTCCACCGACGTCGTCGTCGGGGAGCGATAGGACCGAGGCGCGCTCAAGAAGGCGACCTTGGTGGCGAGGTCGACCGAGGGCTCGCGCCGACCGTGCGTCGTCAGGCGAGTCATCGGCGCGCGCGTGCGGCGCGCACGGCGGTGAGGATGGGGACCGCGAGGCCCTTCGTGCACACCAGCAGGTCGGGCAGCCAGGGGCTCGGCCTGTTGAACCGCAGCGGCGATCCGTCGAGCCGGGACACATGCAGGCCGGCCGCGGCGGCAACCGCGACGGGCGCTGCGACATCCCACTCGTACTGCCCACCCGAATGTAGGTACACATCGGCAGTGCCGGTCACGACGGCGACCGTCTTGACACCCGCCGACCCCATCGCCGACAGCACCCCGCCGACAGCAGCAGCCACGACCTCGGCTTCGACCGCCGGTCGTGTCCGGCTCACCAGGACAGGCGGTCGACCAGCGTGCGGTGGCCGCGGCGGCATCTTGCTCAGCGACGACCAGGTGCGCCCCACGGCCGGCACCGCCACCGCACCGACCCGCACCTTGCCCTGCACGGCGAGGGCGACGTGGACCGCCCAGTCGGCCCGGCCTGGCTCGCCGAATTCGCGGCTGCCATCGAGCGGATCGATGATCCACACCCGTTCGGCGTCGCGGCGGCGCTCGTCGTCGGCTTCCTCCTCGGACAGGACTGCATCGTCGGGGCGGCGCCGACGAAGCTCGCTGACGAGGAGCTCGTTGGAAACACGATCGCCGCGGCGGGCCAAGACGAAGGGATCACCTCCACCGGCTCGTCGGACGCCGAGCAGCACATCGCCCGCTGCCGTCGCCAACAGGTGGGCTAGCAAGGCGTCAGCGGTGAGTGAGCTCACCGGCGCCCTCGCCGAAGGCACAACCGTGTCGACGAGACTTCACCCGCCCGGACGTGGTCGGGCACCTGCTCACGGACCGACATCACCACGTCCGCAAGCCATCACGCACGCCGACGACGACGAACACGATCGCGCCCGGCGCCGGATCGACGCCGCCGCCGACGGCCCCACGATCGGTCGCGTGCCTGCTCATCGCTCCGGCTCGGGTGCCGGCCGTGGGCGCACGACGACGATCGGGCAGGGCGCATGGTGAGCGCACTGGCGGCTGACCGAGCCGAGGAGCAGTCCGCGGAACGTTCCGTGGCCACGGGAGCCGACGACGAGTAGGTCGGCGCCGTTGGCTGTCTCGAGCAACGCCCGAGCAGCGCTCGCCGGAGATGCGATCAGCTCGACCGCATGCGGCCCGTCGCCGTGTCCGACGGCGCCGGGGACCATGCGCTCCATGAGCGCACGGCTCGCCTTCTCGACCTCGTCGCGGGGCAGCGCGACGACCGGGCCGAAGGGCGCGATGACCGGGTGGTAGTCGTAGCCGTTGACCACGTCGAGGTGGGCGTCGCGGAGCGTGGCCTCCCTGACCGCCCAGTGGAGCGCGTCGTACGACGGTTGCGATCCGTCGACCCCGACCACCACCCGTGCGGCGTTGCTCGACGCCCAGCCGGCCGGGATGACAGCGATCGGGCACGCTGCGTGATCGAGGCACCGCTGGCTGACCGAGCCCAGCAACAGCCCGACGAATCCGCCGCGCCCACGTGAGCCGACGACGAGCAGCTCGGCATCATCCGCCGCGGTGGCGAGCAGGGCGGTTGCAGCGTCCTCGTGGACCAGCTCTGCGCTGGCGGCGGGGGCGAGGCCCTCGAACTCGCGAGCGAAGCGCGTGCCTCGTCGAGGACCGTCCGCGCTTCAGCCTCGAACGGAGCCGGGGCGATGTGACCGATGTCGGGATACGCCGCATACGGCACGCTCCCGGCGTGGACGATGTGGACGCTCCAGCCGTGGCACATCGCCTCGCTGGCGGCCCAGTGGAGAGCACGGAGCGAGGCCTCCGACCCATCGACGCCGACGACGATCCGACCACTGCTGCCCTCTCGCTCCATGTGGCCGATCGTGCCGGCCGCGCTCAGCCTCTGCTAGAGCTGAACGTCCCGTGCACAGCGGACGAGCGCAGCGGCAGCTTCGCCCCTGGCTCCCTACAAGTGCCGCCGGAGCTGGCGCCCGGCCATTCCGAGCGAGCCGTAATGGGCGGTCCGGCTGGTAGCGGGCCCGCGGTGACCTCGATCCTGGCCCATGAGTTCGGCTACGCCGTCCTCGCCGACCGATACGACATCCACGTCGAGGAGATCACGCTGTGGATGTTCGGCGGTCCGGCCAGGCTGAGCAGCAGCCAGGCGCCGGAGCACCGAGGGACGGAGTCGGGCTTGTCACCGCTACCGAAGTGGCGGCGGCCCTCCAGCGCGTCTCGCTGACGGGCCAGGGCGTCAAGCGTGACGCAGACGCTGGACGTGTCGGGTGGCGGCGATGCCGCGACTTGGAGGCCCTCAGCGTCGCGCCGAGGACAAGCGACATTGGTCCCTTGCGCCCACTCCTCGGCGCGTCGAGGTTGATGGCATGGAACCTGCCACAACACAGCAGCCGATCGTGCTCACTCCCGAGGCGATCGCCGCGCTTCCCTTGACGCCACTGGGCACGCTCCAGGGCGTTCTCCACCGCGTGCTGTGGCGCAGCGGGAGCTCGATGGCGGGGGTGCTGACGGTCGAGGCCGGGCACCGGCTTGGTGCCCATGCACACCGGGTCAACCACCACCACCTGTGGGTGCTCGAAGGGCGGGCGACCGTCCTCGACGCCGAAGTTGGCCCAGGTGCATACGTCCACATCCCGAGCGGCGTCGAGCACGACATCGATGCCTCGTCGACCGGAGGGTGCACGGTGTTCTACCTGTACCTGCCGTACGTAGATGGTTGAGCAATCCGAGTACGCCAGCACGGGTCGTCGGTCTCGGCGCGGTCGCCGGCCGCTCGCTGCTCGAGCGGGCCTCCGAGACCGTCGCGACACCGGAATCGCGCAGCATCACACCCATGCGCCACCTCCTCGAATCGAGTTGTCCATCGTCAGCGTCCGCCACCGCGCGCGTTGTCGCCAGTGTGCCAAACGTCCCCGCCCGATCGCCGGGGCGACGGTCACCGAGTGCGGCACACACCCCAACGACGAGTCGGCCACTGCCGAATCCTCAGATCGACTGGTACAACACCACCGGGCTGCACACCAGCCTTCAACCGCATTCCACCGATCGGGTGGGAACGGCAGGACCGTCAAGCGTCATTACCACCCGTCCGGCCGGGAAGAGAGCCAGAACACCGCCATCGAATCGCGGGCGAGGCCCAGAGCTGGAGGGCGGGAGATGGGGGACTTTCGCCCCTGGGTCCGGAGTCTCGGTATTCGTACGGTTGACCTTGGTCCGCTCGTTCGGGTTCTGTCAACGGAAGGAGGTCGCCATGGCCGCGGGTAGTTCATCTGCGTCGGTGGAGTTGCCGTCTGACGCTCAGTTCGCTGTCCTCGACCTGCTCGCGAGCGATAACGCTGACATCCGGGGCGTCCATCGCTGGCAGTCGGAGCAAGGTCGGTGGATTGAGCTTGGCGTCGCTTTGCTCGATCAGGTGGTAGCGGCCCACGCGCTGCCGATGTACCAGACTGAGGTGCGAGAAGCGCTTGCGAGGCTTGATCGCCTGGGTCTTCTTGATGTTGCGCTGCTGGCATCTCTGAACCGCGATGAGTCGCTCGAGGCTCCAACGACGGTCAGGGCGACCGAGCGGATCGTGGAGACCTTGTCGCTGTTTGGTTTCAGCCAAGAGGCCGCGATGAACGCTGTCACGGTCCTTTCGGAGACGGCGGTCGGTTTGAAGGAGCATTTCCATGGGATGATCCAGCGATACCTGCGACGGTACGGTGAGCAGATGCTTGATGAGGTGGTGAGTCTATTCCCGATCACGAGCCTCGATGCCTCGCGAGTGGCGGATGCCTTTACGTACTGGCTTCAGAACGCTGCCGAGATGCCGCTGTCGCTGATCGATGACAACATCCGGCGGTTGTGCGACGCGCGAGGCGTGAGCGTCGAGCAGCTGCTCGCCGAAGCTGATACTGTCGGCGTGAACTTCGCCCTGCTTGATGACCTCGCCCAGCGCTGGGCAGCCGCGCATCCGCCTCGGAAGGACGGAGGCGATGGCTAGCCTCTGGGAAAGCTTGAAGCGGGCGATCATGCCTGCAGCTTTGGAGGCGCCGGCGACGTTCGGCCCGCGGCTCGAGAAGCAAGCGGGTCGCTATGTGGGCCAGCTCGTCGGCGAGTCGTGGAACCAGTGGGGTCGGATGAACCCGTCCTTGAATCTGAACCGGCTGTGGCCTCAACCGATGAGCGCGGTAGCCCGCGCCGGGTTGAGGACCGGAGCGGCGCTTGGACCAGCCGCCGGCGAAGTGGGACGGATCGTTGGCTGGAAGCCGATCGCTGGCATACCTCTCCTCGGAGTTGGTGCGGAATTGTTTCACCCATCTCCGATCACGCCGGAAAGCTGGTTCGAGAAAGACATGCACGACCGTTGGAAGCGGGGCGACGACCCCTTCAGGCATTCGTCGTGGATGGAGCCGATCGAGCAGCGGCGCTGTCTCGAGCTGATGTCAGCCGGCTATACGCCGTTCCAGAAGTACGACGAGGCACGACGGCCCTTCGGCTTCGCCTCTGAGATGGCGCCCGACGCCAGGCTCGACGCGAGCCGGCACTGGATCTTCCCAGCCGAGGTCATTACGCATTCGCACGTACGACCCGGGATGGGACGGTACGGGCTGTGAACACCACTGACCCATTTCCACGAGATTTCTTGGTCGGATTCGTCCGACCCGAGTGGGCAGTCGGCGGCGCGTGATGCGGGCCCCCCGGGCGGTGTTGCGGTCCGGTCACCGGCGATGCGGGGGTGTTGCTCGCCCGAGCCGGGGGAGGTGTGGTTCGGTCGCGGTCTCTACCGCCACCGCGCCATGGGGGAGCTCGTCCCGCTCGCTGTCGCCGTTCGCCCTGTGCGGCGGGACGAGGTGGTCGATGTCCAACGGGCTCGGGTCGGTGTAGGTCGGGGTGTCGGGGCTGTATCAGTCGACCCTGCCCCGTCGGCGACGGCACAGTCGGTTGGGTCGACGACGCCGGCGACGGCTTCGACGTCGAGGACGTGCTCGCGGGTCGTGAACGACGAGGACGGCAACCGTGCGACGACCGTCGTCGCACGTCGGTCGTCATCACCTCGGCGAGGCGCGGTGGCCGGGGGAACAGGCCCCTGATCACTCGCCGGCGACGAGCTCCCAGGCCTCCACGTCGAGCCATTCGCCATCAAGGCGCACCCGGGCCGTCGCCGCCAGGCGCTGCCTCGGGCCTCGACCGCGGTGGGCTGATCACCGATCGCGACCGTAACGAGCGACGGTGGCACCTCGACCGTCTCCTGGACGGCCGAGCCTGGCGCGCCGGCGAGGCAGAGCCAGACGCCGAGCAGGCCGACCTCGGCGGCGTCACCGGCGAAGCCGAGGTATGCCACCCGGCCGGATCATGGCGACGGCCGTGCGGGTCATGGTAGCCAGCCTGCTCGAGACCCGTCGATGACATCGCGGTCCCGCTCGCTGTGCTCGGTGGTACCACTGCCAGTGACAGAGGTCTCGGCGACTGGGGCGTGGCCACCATCGGGGTTTGCGCTAAGCCGTGTCCGGAAGGCTCGGACAACGAGCGGAGTGGACAGGGTAAGGCGATCGCGGGAGAACTCAGGTGACTCGGAACGAGTCTGAATCAGCGGTCGGGAAGGGTCGGGTCGTCGTGCTCGCACCAACTCCCCTGGTTACGGTCACGATCGAGAGCTCGGGCGGGGACGACGAGATCCACTTCCACCCCGGCGGCCAGGGAGTTTGGATCGCACGACTCGCCGCGAGCCTGGGAGCAGAGGTGGTCCTCTGCGCCACGTTCGGCGGCGAGAGCGGTGCGGTCGTGCGGGCGCTGCTGGAGCCATGGGGCATCAGCGTTCGAGCGGTGCCGACCGCCGGCTGGAACGGTGGCTACATCCACGACCGACGATCGGGTGAGCGCGAACCGGTCGCCGAGATGGTCGGCAGCGACTGCTCGCGGCACGAGATCGATGACCTCTACGGTGCCACTCTGGTTGCCGGCCTGGAGGCCGATGTCGTCGTTCTCGGCGGGCCGGAGTTGCCTCGGTTCAGCCGCGATCCCACGCCCGAGACCTTTCCGCTGGAGGTATACACGCGACTCGCACGAGACCTGCGTAGCAACGGCATCATGACCATCGCCGATCTTTCCGGCCCGACGCTGGCGGCTGCGCTCGAAGGTGGACTGAACTTCGTCAAGGTCAGCGACGAAGAACTCCGCCTGCACGGTGACATCGCTGACCGGTCCATCTGTGCCGTTTGGGAAGCCGTCGACGAACTGCGAGAACGCGGCGCGGTCTCTGTCGTCGTCACCCGGGCCGAGCAACCAACGTTCGCCTTGCTGGACGGGGCTCACTACGAGGTCCATGCTCCGATCGTCGAGCCTGTCGACAGCCGCGGTGCCGGTGATGCCGTGACCGCGGGAGTCGCGGTGGCGCTCGCGCAAGGCCGGCCGCTCGTCGAGGCTGTTCGGTTCGGTACCGCCGCTGGGACGCTCAACGTGGCGCGCCATGGGCTCGCGAGTGGCAGCCGGCCGGAGATCGAGCGTCTCGCCCCGCATGTCCAGGTGCGGAAGCGTGAGTCGGCATGAGAGCGCTCGTCACCAACGACGACGGCATCGACAGCCCCGGCTTGCACGCACTGGCGAGGCTTGCCCTCGAAGTCGATCTCGACGTCTTGGTGGCGGCGCCATCGCGTGAGAGCAGCGGCGCCAGCGCGTCCCTCGGTGCCGTCGAGGTGGACGGCCAGATCGTGGTTGACCAGATCGAGCTCGAGGGACTCGCCGGGGCGACAACGCTCGCCGTTCGTGCCGCCCCGGCGTTCATCGTCCGAGCCGCAACCCACGGCATCTTCGGGCCGAAGCCCGACGTCGTTCTGTCTGGCATCAATCCCGGCCCGAACACCGGACACGCCGTGCTCCATTCGGGGACCGTTGGTGCTGCGCTCACCGCCGCCACCTACGGGTGCCCGGCTCTGGCAATCTCACTGGCGAGCGGTCGTGATGGGTGGCTCTGGGAAACCGCCCTCGTCCACGCTCGACCTGTACTCGAGTGGATGCTCGCCACCAGCCCACGGAACCTCGCCATCAACCTGAACGTTCCCAACATCAGCGCCGAACACGTCCGGGGCCGACGCCGGGCGCCGCTCGCCCGTTTCGGTGTCGTCCAGGCCAAAGTGACCGAGGCCGGGCACGGCTACGTCCACCTGGAGTACAACGAGGTCGACCCGGTCCAAGAACCCGGAAGCGACGCCGGTCTCCTCGCCGCCGGCTGGGCGACGCTCACCGCACTGCGACCGCTCTCGGCGGCCACCGACATTGACCTCGCGGCGATCGCGCTCACATGAGCCGAACCGCGGACTCATCGACGACGCTGACCTACCAGCACCCCCAATCCCGTAGGAGGCGCCGAGCGCCACGGGCCAGGCGCCCCGGAGATGTCAACGACGACAGATATCGAGGCGGCGATCCCATCGCGTGTGCGTGGCCCGTGGTCCCCTCCTCGCGCGTCTGAGGGGCTTCGCCCTCCATCCCACCGGCTACGCCTGATCAGGCCTTCACCGTTCCACGGGGGCCTCGGGTCCGGGTCTTCTCTCACGACGCCGTGGAGGACGTTCGGGCCGGTACGCGCCAGGTCGGCAGCGACCCGCCTGCGGGTTGGGCGGTGATGGCGAAGTCGCCTCCGAGGCGTCGGGCACGGTCGGCCATGTTCGCGAGCCCGCGGCCTCCGACCGCCTCGTTCGGCACATCGACCCCGTCGTCGGACACGGTCACGGCGAACATCGCCGGCGACGCTGAGCGCGACTCGGCCGGTTCCCCGCGCCAGCACCGGCCCGGTGGCGTCTGGACGCTCTGGCCCCGTCCGGTCGAACGGCCACAGGCAGCTCGCCTCCGCGACATCACTGATGGATCTACCGCGGATGTAGCGAAGCCGGCGCACCGGCACCGGGGCGTCGACGGTTCAACCCTGTCAGCTCGGCCGCGTCGCCATTCGCGCCGGTCGGCCAGTACGCGCCCAGCCCGAGGGGCGCCGTCGCCGCGGATCCCGTCGGGACCGAACCCCGACGACCGTGACCGATCCTGGAACGGTCCCAGTCTTGGCGTTGATCGTTATCGAAACAGGCCGAGCTGGGGGCCGATGCCACGACAGTCGACCGGCACACCTCCGCGTGACGACCGCCAGATAGCCAGCTCTGGTCTCGGAGCGGTTCGACGACAAGGTGGCGAACTGTCCGATCAGCGCGCGGTCGTCGTTCGGACCTTCGGTCGCGCCGCCTGAACTTCCTCTGCGCCGCATCGTCAGGTCAGATCAACGGCGTCGGCCGAGACGCCAAGCACATCGTCGAACACCTGGTCCGGCACCGCCACCGCGTCGCGGCCTCGACCGCCGAACACCCTCTTGCGCCCACACGGAAATCGCAACGCGCTCGACGATCCCCACGCGGCCCAGCCACCACCGCTTCGATCCACCACGGCGAGGACTGTCCTTTGACGAACTGAGGGCTGGCGCCTCATCGCGCTGCCGGTTGGCGGGGTTGTCCGTGCCTGCGTTGGCGTGCTGGCTTGGCCGGCTCGAGTCGGAGGCCGGTCTCCAGCACGTCCAGCGCGCGGTTGATCTCGTCGGTGAGCGAGCGGACGGCCCCGGCGGCGTACCAGTGCCGCACGGCGGCGATCAGCGCGGCGACGATCGCTGCCGCGATGACTTGGACCTCGAGGTCGGTGGACGGGCGCCGGGTGGCGGCGGCGATGGCGTTGGCCACCACCGGGATGAAGGCGTCAGTCTGTTCGAGCGTGGCCGCGCGCAGCGCTGGCTCTTCGAAGGCGTAGCGCACCTTACGCCGGGTGAGCGGGTCGTCGCGGGTGAAGTACTCGGCGAGGACCTCGGTCATGACTCGACGGACGGCCTCGATCGGGGACAGGCCCTCGAGCCCGTGCTCGACTCGCTCGATGAGTTGCACGTCGACCTCGTCGTAGAGCACGACCTGCTCCTTCGTGCCGAAGTAGCGGTAGATCGAGCTGGGCGACACGTCGGCCTGGCGGGCGATCTCCTCGATCGAGACGTTGTCGAAGCCGTGTTCGTCGAGCAGATCGAGGGCGACCTCCTGGATGCGTCGCATCGCGGTGCGTCGTTTGCGTTCCCTCAACCCGTCGGCCACGACGACAGGGTACCAAGAATTCTGAAAGTCGATGTCAGTAGGAGGCTACTCGCTGATACGGTGAATGGAGAGTTACTACGAGAAGGGAGTCACTCCCATGAACGAGCCATTGGCCATCGACGCCTCGCACTTGACCAAGTCATTCGGCCCGGTCCACGCCGTCGACCGCGTCGACCTGGCCGTCCCCGCCGGCACGGTGTACGGGATCCTCGGCCCCAACGGAGCCGGAAAGACGACCACGATCCGCATCCTCACCACGTTGCTGCGCCCAGACGGGGGGGCGGCGCGGGTGTTCGGCCACGACGTCGTGGACGACGCCGCGGCGGTGCGGGCATGTGTACGTCTGGCCGGTCAGTCGGCTTCCGTCGACGAGGACCTCACCGGCTTCGAGAACCTCGTGCTGGCCGGGCGGCTGCTGGGCCACCGCCGCCGGAGGGCGAGGCAGCGAGCCGACGAGCTGCTGGCCTGGTTCGGCCTGAGCGACGCCGCCGGTCGCCCCGTCAAGGGGTGGTCGGGTGGCATGAGGCGACGTCTGGAACTCGCCTCGAGTGTCGTTGTCGCGCCGCACCTGCTGTTCTTGGATGAACCGACGACGGGGCTCGACCCGCGCAGCCGCGGCCAGATCTATGACATGATCCGAGCGCTGGTCGGCGAGGGCACGACGGTGCTGCTCACCACACAGTACCTGGAGGAAGCTGACCGGCTCGCCGAGCGCGTCGCCGTCATCGACCGCGGGCGGGTGATCGCAGAGGGTCCGCCGTCGCGACTCAAGGCGTCGGTCGGCGCGACCGTGCTACGGATCCGCCTCGCTCGACCCCACGATCGTCACGCCGCCGAGGAACTGCTGTCGAGCTGGTTCACCGAGCCAGTCCGAACATCGTCGTCCGACCCTGCCGTTATCGCCGTCGTCGCTGGCGAGGCCGAAGCGGCGGCCGACGCCGTCGCCGCGCTCGCCCACCGCGGCGTGTCCGTGGTCGAGTTCGCCCTCAACCAGCCCAGCCTCGACGAGGTGTTCCTGAGCATCACCGGCGCCGCCGTCGACCCATCAGCCGTTCCACAGGAGGTGACGCCATGACCGTCTCGTCCCCAACCACCATCCACGACAACCTGACCACGCCGGCTCCCGGCGCGCTGGTCGCCGGCGCCCAACCGGCGCCAGCCGGCACGTTCGCTGCCACGCTGGCCTTCGCCTGGCGCAGCGTGCTGAAAGTCCGCCACGTACCCGAGCAACTGCTCGACGTCATCGCCATCCCGATCGTGTTCACGCTCATGTTCACCTACCTGTTCGGTGGGGCGCTGGCCGGATCGACCGGCGACTACCTGCAGTTCCTGCTCCCCGGCACGCTGGTCATGACCGTCCTGCTGCTCACCATGTACACCGGCGTCAGCCTCAGCACCGACCGCGCCACCGGCTCACTCGACCGCTTCCGCGCGATGCCGATCTGGCGACCGGCCCCCATCGTCGGCGCCCTCATCGGAGATCTCGGCCGCTACCTCATCGCCTCGGCCCTCGTGCTCGGGTTGGGCTTGGCGATCGGCTTCCGCCCCGACGGCGGCCCCGGCGCGGTCGCCGCCTCGCTCGGCCTGATCTTGGCGTTCGCATCGGCGATCGCATGGATGTGGACGGCGCTGGGACTGGTGGTCCGCACACCTGCGTCCGTCATGAACCTCGGCGTGGTCGTGCTGTTCCCGCTCACACTGGCGAGCAACGTGTTCGTCGACCCCGACACGACCCCCGGCTGGCTCCAGGCGTTCATCCGCGTCAACCCGGTCACCCATCTCGTCACCGCCGTGCGCGGCTTGATGCTCGACGCACCAGCCGCCGGCGAGATCGTCTGGACCCTCGCCGCCACGATCGTGCTCGTCGCCGTGTTCGCACCGCTCACGATGTGGCTCTACCGCCGGCAGGCGAAATGACCGCCCCGGACAGCCTCCCGGTCGCGACCACCCCGCGGCCGGCGGTTGACGCGGCGTGGCCGCCGCCGACCGCCGGGGCCATCACCGCCACGAACACGGCATGCTCGGCTGTTGCGGTGGTCCTTGGTCGCCGGCCGATCACGGCGCGATGAGCCGTCATGGCTCGACGACGTCGTCGGCGATGCGGTCGAGGAGGATCTCGATGTTGGCGACGTCGCGGAACGTGACGACGCCGACGATGCGTGCTTCGTCGACGACGGCGAGCGCCTCGGTGCCGTCGGTGCGCATCCGTGCGGCGGCGGCGCTCACCGCGTCGGCCGACGCAGCTGGGGCGATGTCGTGGCGGACGACGGCGTCGACGGGTGTGGTCGGCCATCGCTGTTGGGGCACTGTCGAGATGTCGCGGACTGAGACCAAGCCGGCGTAGGCACCGGCGTTGTCGACAACGGGTGCCCAGCGGCGGTTCTGGCGCATCATGGTTGCAACCACGTCACTGATCGTCTGGTGACCGGCGATCGTGTCCGGGTTCGGCGTCATGATGTCGGCGAGGGTGATCGTTCGCAGCGGGCGGACGTCGGGGGCGCGCTCGCCGAGCTGGTATGGGCTGAAGGACCAGCGCCCCATCACGGTCTGCGCGGCGACGGCAGCGAGGAGTGCGGGGACCAGGAAGCCGGGTTGACCGGTCGCCTCGGCGACGAAGGCAACGCCCGCCAGCGGAGTGCGGTAGCCGGCACCGAGGAAGGCGGCGATGCCAACGGTCGGGAACAGGACAGGGTTGGAGGCCGGTGCGAGGTGCTGCACGAGCGCTCCGAGCACCGCCCCCTGGGTCACGAGGGGGATGAACAATCCGCCCACGCCGCCGCCGGCGACGCTCAACCACGTCGACATCGCCCGCAGGGCGAACAGGGCGACGAGCAGCACCACGCTGCGATCGGCCTGCGTGACCCAGTCGATCGTCTGATAGCTGGGACCGAGATGCAGCGGCTCGTGGAACCACCAGTTGGCGACCACCCCGGCGGCGGCCAGCGCGACGCCCGATCCGGCGACCCGAGCGACGGTGGGCACAGCCAGCCGCTTGGCTTGTCCGATCGCCCAGGCGCCGATCCGGGCCAGGACGCCGCACAGCAGGCCGAGCGCGACGCCTCCCAACAGTTCGCTGACGTTGAACGGTGCCGCGCCGCCGGTCTTGAACAGCGGCTCGGTGCCAATGATCGTGACGTAGGTGAGGTAGGAGGCGCCGCCCGCGGCGAGCGCCGCCGGCAGCGCGCGCCGGGCCAGGTCGGCCCGATATGGCACCTCCAGGGCGAAGCACACGCCGGTGAGCGGCGCCTTGAAGATCGCCGCGACGCCCGCCGCCGCGCCGGCGACGATCAGCACCTTGGCGTCATCTTGGCGGAAGCGTCGCACCGTGAAGCGCTCCGTGGTCGATCCCACGGTGCCGCCGATCAGCAGCGCTGGCCCCTCGAAGCCGAGCGCGCTCCCCGAACCCAGCGAGATCACCGACAGCACGACCTTGCGGACCATCGCCCGCACCCCCAGTTGACCGCCCCGCTCGTGATAGGCGTGGATGTAGGCGTCGGTGGTCCTGGTCTCGCCGTCACCCCACAACCTGTTGACCACGTTGACGAGGGCCAACCCGGCGGCCGGGACGACCATCACCACCCACAGCCGCTGCTCGAGCAGCGTGTCGAGCAGGGGCTGCACCACCCGTTCGAACCCGGCCACGACGACGCCCGTGATCACCCCCACGACTAGGGCGAGCATCACCGTGACATGGAACGAGCGGGCGAACTCGGCCGCCCGGCGCGACCGCGACACCCCCTGTTCGGTCACCACGGGACAGTCGGCGGAGCGAGATCGGGTCCGGCCGCATCGCGGAACGCCGCCAGCCCCTCGACGATGGTGCGGCGCTTGCCCGGCGGGATGCGCGCGACGATCGCGCCGATCTCCAAGCGCCGGACCTCCGTGACCCTCTCGACGAGACGCTTCCCGGCCGCGGTCAGCGTGATCGCCACCTCCCGACGGTTCGCCTCGTCGACGTGGCGTGCGACCAGACCACGCCGGACCAGCCGGTCGCACAAGCGTGTCGCCGTCGATGGCTTGACCCGCAGCTCAGCGGCGAGATCGCCGACCCGGCAGCTGCCACCGCCGTGATCGAGCACCACCAGGGCGCGGAACTGCGGCAGCGTCACCGAGCCATCGATCGCCGCGATCGACCGAGACGCCACCGCGATGAGCGCCCGGGACGCGACCAGCACGACATCGGTCAACGTCTCAAGCTCATCCACTACGTGTGCAATCTACAACTTTTCCCGATGGCACAGGTAAGTCCGGCGACCGACCACCCCGCGCGGGTGTCGAGGACAATGTCCCGGAGTCGTAGCCGAGCGCCTGTGGGTGATCGGCTCACCAGCGCGGGGCGCCGGGCGAGTCTCGAGCCGTGGACACGGCGCTCCCCCCTACTCGCGCTAGCGTGGTGCCACAGGTGTGCCGGGAAGTCTGGTCGGCGTGAACCATTCCACCGATCGGAACCGACGTGACCACTCGTGCATCGGCGGGAAACGCGCCGCGGCCCGCGACATTCCTCTCCCGTGACTCACCGCTCGCCCGCTTGGCGCGTCCGATCGTCCGCTTCGTCAACGTCGAGGCGTCGGGCGGGATCCTGCTCATCGCCGCCACTGTGCTGGCGCTCGTGTGGGCGAACTCGCCGTGGTCCGGTGGCTACGAGTCGCTGTGGAGCTCGCACGTGGAGGTCACCGTCGGCTCGTTCCGCTTCGACGAGGATCTCCGCCATGTCGTCAACGATGCCCTGATGGCGCTGTTCTTCTTCGTCGTCGGCATGGAGATCAAGCGCGAGCTCGTCAGCGGTGAGCTCCGCGACCGGCGGCAGGTGGCCCTTCCGGCGCTGGCCGCACTCGGCGGGATGGTGGTACCGGCGCTGATCTTCCTCGCCTTCAACGCCGGTGGCGCCGGGAGTCGCGGGTGGGGCATCCCGATGGCGACGGACATCGCCTTCGCCCTCGGCGTGATGGCCGTCTTGGGCAGCCGGGTGCCGCCGACGCTGAAGGTGTTCCTGTTGGCCCTGGCGATCGCCGACGATCTCGGCGCCATCGTCGTGATCGCGGTCTCCTACTCGTCGCACCTGCGGGCGGGGTATCTCGTCGGCGCGCTCGGCATCGCCGTGCTCGTCGCGTTGCTCCGCCGGATCCGCGTCACATACCCGCCCCTGTACGTGCTCGCCGGCGTCGCCCTGTGGATCGTCGTGTTCGAGTCGGGCGTCCACGCCACGATCGCGGGCGTCGCGATGGGGCTGTTGACCCCAGCGACGCCGCTGCAGAGCGACTTCGAGGCCGAGCGGGTCATCGACGTGCTGGAGAACCGCTCCGAGCTGACGACGCATGACATCCGCACCACGGCCGCGTCGATCACCGAGTCGGTGTCTGTCTGTGACCGTCTGATCGAGGACCTGCACCCGTGGACGAGCTATCTCATCGTGCCCGTCTTCGCGCTCGCCAACGCCGGCATCGCCCTCGATGCCAACCCGCTCGACGACTCGGCGATCTTCCTCGGCGTGCTGCTCGGACTGGTGCTCGGCAAGTGCGTCGGCATCACCGCGTTCGCCTGGTTCGCGATCCGGCTGCGCCTGGCGACACTGCCCGACGGCGTCAGGTGGTCGCAGTTCGTCGCCGCCGCGATGCTCGCCGGGGTCGGGTTCACGGTCTCGCTGTTCATCACTGGCCTGGCCTTCACCGATGGCGCGCTCAGAGAGCCAGCGAAGCTCGGGATCCTCCTCTCCTCGGTGATCGCCGCGCTCGCCGGCTCGGCGCTGTTCGCCCTCACCAGCCGAGATCGCCGTGAGCGTTCTCCGGTCGGCTAGCACTGATGGTGTGTTGCGGATCGTTGGGTTGACCGCCGGTGTGGTCGCCGCCGCCGGGCTCGTCGTCCGGCTGGCCGTCGCCGGGGCGGTGACCGTCGACACCGGCATTGGGCGCCGGGTGCGCCCGCTCGGGCCGATCGATGTGCCGATCGCGGCACCCCGAGAAGTCGTGTTCGACGTCATCGCCGCCCCGTACCTGCGGCGGACGCCGCGAGCGCTCGGCGACGAGCTCGAGGTGCTCGAGCGTGGCAGCGACATGGTCGTCGCCGCGCATCGCACGCCCGTGGGCCGCCGGCTCGTCGCCACCACGGTCGAGTCGGTCCGGTTCAGCCCGCCGGCGACCGTCGACTTCAGGCTGCTCCGGGGTCCCGTCCCCCGCGTCGTGGAGCGTTTCACACTGCACGACGTCGAGGGTGCGACCCGGCTCGAGTACGCCGGCGAGCTCGGCACCGACGGGTGGCTGATCGGCCGCCGCTGGGGCGAGCTGGTCGCCAAGAAGTGGGAGGCGACCGTTCGGGGCTCGCTCGAGCGGATCCGCGACGAGGCGCAGCGCCGAGCCCGCTGACGCCGACGCATGCGTGCGAGACGGTGAGGGGCGAGATTTGACACGCCGAGTCCGCCCTCATGACGGCAGCAGGCGACGGCGCCGCCGGGCAGGCCCCCACGATCGCGGCGCCCGACCAGCACCGACGAACGGGTGGCGGCCGCTGGGCTGCCAAGGAATGGGCCAGTAATTACGGCGGGTTCCTGCCAGTGGACTTTCGCACTGTCGGGATGCCGTCACGCCGCGTAGGCCAAGGCGTTCAACAGTGTGTCAGTGATTTCAGTGTTGTCGGGGGTGGGGAACGACAGCGATGTAATTCGTTGCGACCAGAGAAGGCGGCGGAGCGCGGCGAGGGCGTCGAGGAAGCTGGGCGTGGTCTTGTGGCGGTACCACGGCTTGAGTGGCCAGGTGCCTCCGGTGGGGTGGGTGTCGAGGTACCAGCACCAGATGATGCTGTGCAGCCACAGCGACAAGGTGGCGGCGCGTTCGGGTCCGTTGCGTTTCCAGCACTGTGGGTCCTCGCCGCCGAGGTTCTGTTTGGTGTCCCGGAAGGTGACCTCGATCGACCATCGGCCGGAGTAGCGGGAGGCGACTTGGGCGCCGGTGGCGGTGAGGTCGGTGGTGAACAAGAAGTCGTCGGGTTCGACGCCGGCGGGGTCGCGGACGGTGACGAGGCGCACGAGGTGGTGGCGGTTGACGCGGTACCACAGCACGTCGCGGACGAGCACGAGACGCTCGACGCGTCGGCCGCGCAGATCGATCGTCGTGCGTGTCCAGTGGCGGCGCCGGGTTTGGGCGGCGATGTCGGGTGGGGTCGGCAGCCGGTCGCCTTTGGTGCGCGGGCGGCCCCTTCGTCCGGTGCGCGGCGGGGGCGGTTCGAACAGGGCGGCGTCGGGGCGCATCCGGGAGCTGACGTGGGATCGTGGCAGCCCGGCGCCGGCGAGGCAGGCGTACGCGCCGTCGCAACAGAGCTCGAAGCTGCGGTCGGGCAGCCACTCGACGAGCTCACCGATCATCACGGCGGCATGTTCGACGGTGGTCGTCGGGTCGTTCTTGCGGCGCAACCGGGCGTTGATCGGCACGGCGATCGGGCAGCCTCCCCACGGTGGCGTGACCCGCAACGTGATGACCACCAGGTTCAAGCCCAGGGCGTAGACGACACGGCGACCGGTGGAGCGCACAGCGTCACGGAACACGCCGGCGCCGTCAACACGGCGGCCGGACTTGTGGAACAGGGTGTCATCGCAGTCCACGCTGACCACGCCGTCGTGGGGGGCGAAACGGGCCACGGCGTGGACGGCCAGCACCCGCCACAGCCGGCTCATCGCCCACGTCCCGTCGCGCACGAAGCGGTGATAGGCGTCATGGGCGCGCCGCCCCGTCGGGTCGGCGACGGCGATGATCCCGGTGATCGTGCGTCGACCGGGGGCGAGCACCCAGCCGACCACCAGATCACCGAAGATGGCGAAGCTGCGCCGGTGGAACACCACCGCGCAGCCCTGCACGAGGGCCGCCCAGGCGGCCAGCGGATCCATCTTGGTCCCCGCTACCGGTCGGAGCCGCCGGCGCGGACACGCAGCGCTTCGATCCCGGCGAGCGCCTCGTCTTCGAGGCGTTGGCGGGCCGCCGCATAGCGCTCCAACGCGGCCTGCACGGCGGGCAGGTCCTCGACGCGCAAGGTCACGGTGCGCGTCCGGCCCTGCAGCGAGTACGACAACGCCGGCGTCTCGTGGGGAACGCCCTCGGCGCACCGGCAGTTGGGTTTGCCGCACCGGCGGCGCAGGGTGATCAGCGACCCTCGAAGCAGACGAGGCGCACGTCGACCAGTCAACGAAGACATCCTACGAACCCTCCAGTCTGTCCGTTGTCTCACGGACAGACCCAGGATCTCGCATCGCGCCTCTCCGCCGATGGCATTGGCTACATCACCGGCGACTCAGGTCAGGACCCCGACCTCAAAGTGCGAAAGTCCACTGCCACCGAGTGTCGACATCTGGGAGGCTTGTATGTCCTTGGCCACCGCTCTCAATCGGATCAGTCCCGCCGCGCCGCTGGTCGTTCGGATCGTGCTGGGCGTTCTGTTCATCTATCACGGGGTGGACAAGGTCGACGCTGGGCTCGAGAACGTGGAGGCCGCGTTCGACTCGTGGGGCGTGCCTGCTGCCGCGATCGCTGCGCGGGCAGTCGCAGTTTTCGAGATCGTCGGGGGGGTCGCGCTGATCGTCGGTCTCGCGACCCGTGTGATCGCCGCGGCGTTCATCGTCCAACTGATCGGGGCGCTGGTCTACGTGAAGCAGGACCTTGGCATCCTGTCGTCGCAGCCGATGCCTGGCGCCGAGCTCGATCTCGCCTACCTCGGCGGCTTGGTCACCTTGCTGTTGCTGGGTCCCGGCTGGCTGTCGGTCGACGAGCGGATCCGCCTCGAACCGGCCGCTGGCGCCCGTGCGGGGTAGCACGGCTCGCGCGCTCCGGGTGATCGGCTTGACGGCCGCAGGAGTCGGGCTGCGGGGCTGGCGTTTCGGTCCGTGGTGGCTGCGGTGACGTCGACGTCGGCGGCGGCCAGTGCGGCTGCTGGGTTCGATCGCGAAGGCCCAACGGCGGGTCCGCTGAGGTCCCGCACGATGCGGGAAGCGTGGTGCGCTCGTGCCGGGTTTCCCCCGTGACCATGGATCGCCGCGTTGCTCCACCTCGGCTCGCCGCCACGCTCGCTGCGATGGCGTTGCTCGCGCCGGCGTGCAGCAGCGCCGGATCGACCGCCGGCGAGGCCGGCGGTCGCGCTTCAGTGGATCGCGCTGCGCCGCCGGTGCAGGGTGAGTTCGAGACGATGTCCGGTGATCGCCGCTCATTCGCCCGCTATCGGGGCACGCCGCTGGTGGTCAACTTCTTCGCCTCGTGGTGCGCGCCGTGTCTCGCCGAGATGCCCGACTTCGAGCAGGTCCACGACGAAGTCGGTGCTCGTGTCGCGTTCGTCGGGTTGAACCTGCAGGACGATGACGAGGCGGGCCGATCCGTGGTGGAGCGGACCGGGGTCACGTACGAGGTCGGGACGGATCCCGACGGCACCATCTTCCTGTCCTTGGATGGGATCGCGATGCCCACGACCGCCTTCATCAACGCCGCAGGCGTGATCGTCGACGTCCACAGCGGGGCGATGTCAGCTGGCGAGCTTCGCGACCGCATCGACGATCTGTTGCTCGAATGACGATCGACCCGCCACTCGCAATCGCCCTCACGGCCGGCTGGCGGCCGATGGAGCGCGTGGTCGCCGTCGGTTCGGGACCGAGCCGGTGGTAGTGCGGCTCGACGACCTGGCCGCTCGAACGATCCGACGCCGCCGCGGGCGCGATCTCGGCGCCACCGGGGTCTTCCGCCCAGTCGTCGCCGGGCGGTCGCTGACGTTTCCGCCGCGACGGCGAGGCATTCGTCGACGCCGAGACAGACAGCAGGTGGGACATCTTCGGCACCGCGATTGGCGGGCCGCTTACGGGCACACGGAGCGCACGCGACCACCCGTGCGGGGCCTCGCCAGTCAGCGGTCGAGCCGGTCGGCGACGCGGATCAGGCGTCGAACTGCGACGGAGTTGCCGCCGCGTCTGTTGCCCAGCGATCGTTTGATCAACCGCTGAACCTCGGCGTCGCTGCTGCACTTCCAGCACGGGCGCAGGTGGGCGGCAATGAGCCGCTGCGCCGTCGGGTCGAGTTCCAGACCATCGCTGCGGCGCGCGTACGGCGATGCTTGCCCGGGCCCACTGCGACGGGAACCTGCGGGCGGCGAGAGACCTTCCTGGGAATGGAACGGGCGTCTTGTCGGGTTCCGATCCCGATGACCGGGGCCGCACCAGACCCGTCCGGCACTCTCGGCGAACGCTTCAGTGCGCATGTGTTGCCTGAGATCGAGGTGCTGTTGCGGGTCGCCGGCACGATCACTGCCAACCACGCCGACGCCGAGGATCTGGTGCAGGACACGCTGGTGCGCCCCCACCGGGCGATCGACGGCTTCGACGGGGCGCACCCGCGGGCGTGGCTGTTGACGATCCTGCGCAACACTCAGCTCAACCGCACGCGCCGGCGGCGCCCGATCTGCTCGACGACGACGAACCGCCCGACCTGCCCGGCGACGAACCGAGTCTCGAGGCGGTCGTGGTCGGACCGGGGTTCGACGCCGTCGTCGAGAAGGCCCTGGCGAGCCTTCCGGACCACTTCCGAAACACCGTCGAGCTCATCGACGTCGGTGGCCTCTCCTGCGCCGAGGCCGTCGAGGTGCTGCACCTCCCTGTCGGTACGGTGATGAGCCGCCTGCACCGTCCCCGCGGCCGCATCCGCGACCGGCTCGCATCTGCCGGTCTTACCCCAAGGCACCCGATGAGCATCTTCAGCCGCCGCGGCGACGACCGCCCGCTGGGTTGCAGGCAGGTCGGCCGGATCCTGCCGCGCTACCTCGACCGCGATCTCGACGAGGTCAGCACCTCTCGTGGCATGCAACATCTCGACAGTTGCCGGCGCCGCCGCCTGGAAGCGGCCGCCGACGTCGAGATCAAGGCGACCCTCGCCCGCCGTGGTGCCGACGTCCCCGCGACCACACTTGACCGGCTGGGGGCGTTCGGCGAGCGTCTGGCGCGGGAAGGCCCGGAGAACTGGGCCGACGAGGAGACAGGTGCATGAGCATGCGGGTCGATCGGAGCGAGGTGTTTCTGGAGCACACCAAGAGCGTTTGCCCGGTGTGCAAGGCGGTCGTTGACGCCGAGGTCAACGCCCGCGGCAACGAGGTGTTCTTGCGGAAGCGCTGCCGTGACCACGGCAGCTTCGAGGCGCGGGTGTTCGGCGACGCCGAGATGTACGTCGAGTACCAGCGGTTCAACAAGCCCGGCACCGTCCCGCTCGAGTTCCAGACCGAGGTCCGCGACGGCTGCCCCCTCGACTGCGGGCTGTGCCCGGACCACAAGCAGCACGCCTGCTTGGGGGTGATCGAGGTCAACACCGCCTGCAACTTGGACTGCCCGACATGCTTCGCCGACTCCGGCACCCATCAACCCGACGGGTTCTCGCTCACCCGCGACCAGGTCGAGGCCGGGCTCGACGCCTTCGTCGCCGCCGAAGGGGAGCCGGAGGTGGTGATGTTCTCCGGTGGGGAACCGTCGATCCACCCCCAGATCCTCGAGTTCTGCGCCCTCGCCCGGGACAAGGGCGTGGGCACGGTCGTGCTCAACACCAACGGCATTCGCCTCGCCCACGACCCCCGGTTCGCCCCCGCCCTCGGCGAGCTCGGCGTCAAGATCTACCTCCAGTTCGACGGGCTCGAGGCGGCCACCCATGTCGCCCTGCGCGGCCGCGACCTGCGGGCGGCCAAGACCCAAGCGCTGGAGCGCTGTGCCGATGCCGGGCTCGCCGTCATGCTCGTCGCCGCCGTCGAGGCGGGCGTCAATGACCATGAGCTCGGCGTCGTCGTCCGTCACGGCATCGCCCAACCGGCAGTGCGCGGCGTCGTGTTCCAGCCGGTGACCCACGCCGGCCGGCACACGCCGTTCGACCCGCGCTCCCGGTTGACCAACGCCGACATCGTCCACCGCCTCGTCGGGCAATGCCCGGACTGGTTCCGCACCAGCGACTTCGTGCCGGTGCCGTGCTGCTTCCCGACGTGCCGGTCGATCACCTACGTGCTCGCCGACGAGCACGACGTCGTGCCGATCCCCCGCCTACTGCCGATCGAGCGCTACCTCGACTACCTCACCAACCGGGCGCTGCCCGACACCAGCCTTCGCGGCGTGCTCGAAGGACTGTGGAGCGCCTCGGCGATCCCCGGGACCGACACCATGACCGAACGGCTCGGCCGCACCCTCGAAACGCTCGGGCTCGACGACGAGCTCTCCGGCACGATTGGCGCCGCGCTGGACAGCTGCGTGTCGTGCGGGATCGATCTCCCCACCGCGCTGGCCGACCTCGCCGAGCGGGCGTTCATGATCGTCCTGCAGGACTTCCAGGACGCCTACACCCTCAACGTCCGCCAACTGAAGAAGTGCTGCGTCGAACAGATCACCCCCGATGGACGGCTGATCCCATTCTGCGCGTACAACTCGGTCGGCTACCGCGAACAG
This sequence comes from uncultured Acidimicrobiia bacterium, assembly GCA_963841465.1. Lineage (GTDB taxonomy): Bacteria > Actinomycetota > Acidimicrobiia > Acidimicrobiales > Ilumatobacteraceae > JALZMG01. The sequence goes on from CAWJCQ010000006.1 coordinate 678,889, forward strand.
GTCCGCGAGCGGCTTTCCGGCACGCCGGTCCCGTCCGTCGTGCCGAACTCGCTCGAGCTCGCCGACGTGCTCGTCCCCACCCGTCACGGCTCGCGGACTGTCGAGAGCCACGAAGCCGGGCCGGCGAGCGATGCCGTGCAGGTCAACCTCGGGCGGGGGTTGCGGTGACGGTCGCCGATCCGGCGGGCGTCAAGGCGTGCTGCGCCGCGGTGTACGGCGCCGACCTCGTCCGGCTGTTCCTCGGTGACTGCTATCACCCGGGCGGTGCGGCATTGACCCGACGCCTCGCCGATCTGCTCGACTTGCGGCACGGCGACCGCGTGCTCGACGTCGCCGCCGGAATCGGCACCAGCGCCGTCCTGCTCGCCGCCGAGCATGAGGTCGAGGTGGTCGGCGTCGACCTCGGCGCCGCCCAGGTGGCGCAGGCCCGGCGCCGCGCCGAACATGCTGGACTGGCCGAACGCGTGCGCTTCGAGGTCGGCGATGCCGAGCGGCTCCCCGTCGAACCGTCGGACTTCGACGCCGCGGTGTGCGAGTGCGCCTTCTGCACCTTTCCTGACAAGGCGAGCGCCGCCGCCGAGCTCGCCCGGGCCGTTCGCCCGGGCGGCCGCGTCGGGATTGCCGACGTCTGGCTCGAGCCGAGCCGGCTCGACCCCGAGCTACGCGGCCTGGCCGGCCGCGTCGCCTGCCTCGCCGATGCTCGCCCGATACCCGACCTCACGGCCCTCATCGCAGCCGCCGGCCTCACCGTCACCCGCATCGAGCGCCACGACGAAGCCCTCTCCGCGACCATCGCCCAAGTGAGCGACCGGCTCCGCGCCGTGCGCATCCTCGACCCACCGACGCTGCGCGCCTTTGACGTGACGCGCGGCATCGACCTCGCCCGCCGCGCCGCCGACCTCGTCACTGACGGTCACGCCGGCTACGTCCTGATCGTCGCGACAAAGGACCCAGTCGCGGATTGCGTGCAACAGCTTCGCCCCCGCCCGTCGTAAGTCACCCGGTCGCGGAGGCGCTTCGATCAAGTCCTCGCCGATCGTGCGCTGTCGGCCGGCGCGGACGGCGTCGCGCCGCCCGACGGGTCGTTCCCAATTCCGCCACAGGCAGCGAGGACGACGGAGGCGAGGACGAGGCTGGCCGCGGCGCGCCGGTGGGCGGATCGTCGCAGCACACGTATGCGCTGGGCACGCTGCCGCGCTGATGTCCATTCGCGCAATCAACAGGGTGCGGGAAGTGAGACGGGCCGCCGTCGGGTTCCCGAGGCATGGTCGTCTCGTCGATCGGCCGACGAATCGCAGCGCTGGTCGCAGCCATCCCGCTGATCGTGGCGGCATGCGCCGGCGCCGACGATGGGACCCGACCCGGTTCCGGTCCGGCGCCGACGTCCAGTAACCGCGCCACCCCGGAGACGTCATCGGACTCCCCCTCCGACGGTGCCCTGACCACGGAGTCAGCACCGGTTACGGTCCCGCTGATCGAGCCGTCGGCGCCGGACGTGACCGCGTCGGGGCTGGTGCTCGCTCGAGGGGGCACGGTCGAGGGTGTCCCGACGCCGCTCGTCGACCTGGCCGAGATCACCAGCGGCGGGCCGCCGCCCGACGGGATCCCCTCGATCGACGACCCGGTGTTCCTCCGCCCGGACGACGTCGACTTCCTCGCCGAAAACGAGCCGGTGTTGGCGCTCGGCATCGACGGTGACGCCCGCGCCTATCCGGTGCAGATCCTGACGTGGCACGAGATCGTGAACGACACCGTCGATGGCGTGCCGGTGGCGGTCACCTACTGCCCGCTGTGCAACTCGGCGCTGGCGTACGACCGACGGATCGACGGCCGGGTGATGGAGTTCGGGACGTCCGGGTTGCTGTGGAACTCGGCGCTCCTGATGTACGACCGTCAGACCGAGACGCTGTGGAGCCAATTCACCGGCCAAGGCATCGTCGGCGAGCTGAGCGGTGTTGAGCTCGAGGCGTTCCCCGTCGCGACGGTGCCGTGGGGGGTGTGGCGGGACGCCAACCCCGGCGGGCTGGTGCTCAGCCGCGACACGGGCTTCGACCGTGACTACGGCCGCAACCCATATCCCGGCTACGACGACGTGAACAGCAAGCCGTTCTTGTTCGAAGGTGAAGTCGACGGCCGGTACACGGCGATGACCCGCATCGCCGGCGTCGAGCTCGACGGCGACGCGGTCGGCGTCCCACTCGTCACCTTGCGGCAGGATCGCGTCGTCCCGGTTGAGCTCACCGCCACGGCCCTGGTGTTCTTCTGGCAGCCGGGTACCGCCTCTGCGCTCGACAGTGGCGACATCGCCACCGGCGACGACATCGGTGCCACCGGCGTATTCGTCCCCGAGGCCAACGGACAGATCCTCACGTTCGCCGCCGTCGGCGACGGGTTCGTCGACGACCAGACGGGCTCGACCTGGAACCTGCTCGGGATCGCCGTCGACGGCCCATTCGCCGGCGCACGACTCGAGCCTGTACCGCACGTAGACACGTTCTGGTTCGCGTGGTCGGCGTTCCGGCCCGACACGGTCGTGATCGAGGACTGACCGCGGCGCGAAGATCCTGGCGCCGCGCACCAAGTCCTCGACCCCGCACACGCTCGGACGGCTCCCGCCCGGCGCGATGGCCGTGCGCACCCTCCACTGACATCGCAGCGATGGAGATCGTGAAGCTCGCGGGAACCAGGACCACGGGTCGTGGGGTTCCGTGTCCGACCGTCAAACGACGGTCGCCACCCTGCCACCTTCGGAGGTTGCGCCATGCACCGAATCTGCGCCACCCTGAACCGAGCCCGTCCGGCCGCGCCGCTCGTCCACAGAGTCGTGCTGGGGCTCGGTGCCGCATCGCCGCGATGGCCCTCAGCGCCGCCCTGTTGGTCGGTGCGCTGATCTACGTCAAGGCGGACCTCGGCATCACCTCGCCTGAGCGGCGACGAGCGATCAGGGGCTCTCTCGACGCGCACGGGTCCGGGTGTGTGTCGGGAGGAACCGCCGGAGCGACAGCCGGTGCTTGAGCACGGTGGTGGTGTGTGCGTCGTGGCCGCACATCGGGCATCGAGCGATGTGCTCGGCGACGCGCCGGGCGAGATTCGGATCGGTCACCTCGCCGTCGACGTGGGCGTCGAGGTATCGCCGGTAGCGCAAGTGCTCCACCATTCCCAGCATGGACATGGCACGGGAACCCCCAACATGGTCGAAGCCTTCCCGGGAATGCGCCTGCCGGCCCGCAGGGTTCCTGAAGAGTGCGCGAGTCAGCCGCCGACGACACCGCGTTCGAACGGCACGTGCTGCCTGAGATCGAAGTGTTGCTGCGTGTCGCAAACTCCCTCACCCACAACTACGCCGAAGCCGAGGACCTCGTTCAGGACACCTTGATCCGTGCCTATCGCGGTATCGACGGCTTCGACGGCCGCCATCCCCGGGCGTGGCTGCTCACGATCCTGCGCAACACCCATATCAACCGCAATCGCCGCCGCCGCCCGGTACTGCTCCGCGACCCCGGCCTCGCCACCGACCGGCTGGCCTCGACCGCGGCCGAGGATCGCACCGACTGCATCGTCGACGACCAGCTCGACGTGGAGATCGTGAGGGCGCTCGACGCGCTCGATGAACCGTTCCGCCGCGTCGTCGAGCTCGTCGACATCGACGGTCTCACGTACGTCGAAGCCGCCGGGGTCCTCGACGTGCCGGTCGGCACGGTGATGAGCCGGCTGCACCGTGCTCGATCCCGCATCCGCGACCGTCTCGATCGGGCCGGTCTCGCCCCCAGGAGTCCGATGTGATGAAGCGATTGCTGATGAAGCTGTTCGGTCGCACGCCTCCGGGCGGCATGGACTGCCACCAGGTCGGTCTGCTGCTGCAGCATTACCTCGACGGTCACATCGACGCCGATCGGGCCCGTCGCATCGAGGCGCACCTCGAGGAATGCCGCCGGTGCGGCATGGAGGCCGACGTCTACGAGCGCATCAAGGCGACCCTCGCCGCGCACCGACCCGAGGTGCCGACGGAATCGGTCGATCGGTTGCGCGAGTTCGGTGAGCGACTCGCCCGCGGCGCGGACCCGACGGTCGAGCGCCTCGAATGATCACCCGCCCGCCGGTACCGGACTGGTCGACGCTGGCCGACGCGTGCCGCCTGATCGCCCGCGGCGCCACGTTCCACACCGGCATCCGCGTTGCCGCGACCGTCGGGACCATCCTCACGGTCGTCAACCAAGGATCGGTCATCGTCGGTGGCGACGCCACCGTCGCCACCTGGATCAGGGTGGCGGTGAACTATCTCGTCCCGTTCATCGTGTCGAGCGTCGGTTACCTCGCACCCTTCCGGGTGCGGCGCCGCGATCAATCGGCCGTGTGAGCCCGAACCGGCCGGGCACGCCGCCCAGCCGAGACACCGAAGAACTGCAGCGCCGCCTGCTGGACCGCCATCGACCACGTCGGGTAGGCGTGGGTCATCTGGGCCAGTCGGCCAACAAACATCTTGGTGTGCATGGCAAGGGCGGCTTCGTGGACGAGGTCGCCGCCGGTCGGGGCGACCACGGTGGCGCCAACGAGCCTGCCACCGCCGAAGTGTCCAATCACGTGCTTGGGTGCAGCGATGAGCTTCACGAAGCCGCGCTCGGCACCGACCGCGACGGCACGGTCGACGTGCTCGAGCGAGAGAAACGCGACGCGGGACTTGGGGTGGGCAGTGGCCGCCTCGACCTCGGTCAAGCCGACACGACCGACCTCCGGGCTGGTGAACGTGGCCCACGGCACGTCGACGACGTCGAAGCGGAACGCCCGCACCTTCGCCAGCCGGGACAGCGCGTTCGACGCCGCGACCCACCCCATCCGACCGGCCGCGTGAGTGAACTGCAGCCCCCCGGTGACGTCACCGGCGGCCCAGATGCCCTCGACGCGGGTCGCCATGGTCTCGTCAACCACGACGGCGCCGCGGGCATCGACCTCGACCCCAACCTCCTCGAGCCCGAACCCGCGGCCCGCCGGCGTGCGACCGACTGCGGCGAGGACATCGGCCGCGTGCACGGTCGAACCGTCGGCAACGTGGACGCAGACGCGGCCATCTGCGAGCCGCTCGACCCGTTCGACCGTTGAGCCGAGGCGGACGTCGACGTGATCACCGGTGAGCGCGTCCGTGATCGCCGCCGACGTCTCGGGCTCTTCGACGGGCAGGACGCGGTCGAGCGCCTCGACGAGGGTCACGTCGGTGCCCAGCCGGGAGAACGCCTGGGCCATCTCGCACCCGATCGGACCACCGCCGAGCACGACCAACGAGTCGGGTCGGACTCGGCACTCGAACAGCGTGTCGCTGGTCAGCGGCCTGGTCTCGAGCAGTCCTGGAATCGGTGCCAGAGCGGGCCGGGCACCGGTCGCGACGACGAAGCGCTTCGAACGGATCGTCCCACCGTCGACCTCGACCGCAGTCGGTGAGTCGAAGCGAGCGAACCCGTCGATCACGTTGATGCCCTCGACGGCCAACGCCGCAGCATCCTCGGTGGCTGCGATCCGCTCGACCGCTCGATGGACGCGCCCCATCGCCTCGTCGAACCCGGCTCCGTCCGCCGCGGCAGCGAGCAGCGCCTTCGACGGGACGCACCCCGTGAACGTGCAGTCACCGCCGACCGGCCCGTCCTGCACGATGACGACGCTCGCTCGCCGCCGGCGCGCCTCTCGGGCAGCGACGAGTCCGCCGGCGCCACCGCCGATCACCACGAGGTCATAGGAGCGGGTCACGCGACGAGAACCCCGTCCGCCGCCGGCCCATTCCATGGACGCCGCCGACGGCAGGTCGCGGGGCGCGTCCCGCGGTTCCGATGCGTGACGAGACGACGGTCATCGACCCCTGGTCGAGCCCGTCGAACGCTCGGCGTCACCCTCGGTCGAGCCGGCCGACGGCGTCGACGATGTCGGAGACCGGCGGCCGGCGATCCGGTCCCGATGGAAGCCACACCTGGCGGAGCCGCCCGGTTCGGTCGACGATCGCGTCGGCGCCCAGCTGTCGGGTGTCCTCGGTGGGAGCCCACAGTCGCCGACCTCGCCCGAGCAGTCGCGCGTACATGGCGAGTGTGCCCGGCGACCAGACCCGTCGGAGCGAGCCGCGCTGGGCACCGAGCTGCTGGTAGAGGACACGGTCGACGTCGGCGACGACGGGCACCTCGAGATCGAGATGGCGTCGATACGTCGCGAGACGGCGTGGGTCGTCGGCGAACGTCACGACGACGAGCAATGCGTCACCGAGTTGGTCGAGGTGATCGCGCACGGCGACCACGTGTTCCTGGCAGGGCAGTCAAGCGAGGTGGCGGTGGAGCACCAGCACGAGAGGTCGACCTCGGTGGTCGCTGAAGCGCCAGGGGTGCCCTTCGTGATCGACGAGGGCGACGTCGGGGAGCAGGTCGCCCTCGCCGATCACGGGGAGGGTGCTCACGCCAGGTCCCGCAGTGCGTCCTCGATGCCGCGGTGGAAGGTCGGGTATGCATAGATCATCGCGCGGAGCTCCTCGATCGGCGTGCGGGCATGCACCGCCAAGGTCAGCACACCGAGCACCTCGCCGGCGTTCGGGCCCATCGCGGTGGCACCGACGAGCACGCCGCGCCGACGATCGGCGAGGAGTTGGATGAATCCGTCGTTGCCGGACTTGTGGATCCAACCTCGAGCTGTCGAGGGGACGGCGGTGCGGCCGATGACGATGTCGAGTCCGGCGTCGCGGGCGGACTGTGCAGTGAGCCCGACCGCGCCAACCTCGGGGTCGGTGAAGGTGACCCTTGGCAGGGCTGCGTAGTCGGCCGGGGTGTGCGGTTCGCCGAGAATGTCGGCGGTCGCGATGCGCGCCTGGTACATCGCCACGTGGGTGAACGCCCCCTTCCCGGTGACGTCGCCGACGGCCCAGACCCCGTCGGTCACCCGCAGGTGCTCGTCCACCGGCAGGGCAGGCGTGGTCGCCGGATCGATGTCGAGCACGTCGGCGCCGATCCCGGCGAGGTCGACGCGCCGTCCGGTCGCGACGAGGAGCTCCTCGGCGACGAACTCGCGGCCGTCGGCCAGAGCGATCTGGAACTTGCCGTCGTAGCCCACGTGGCTGGCGGCGGCGCCGACGATCACCTCGATGCCCTCGCTGCGGAACACGTCGGCGAGCAGGTCACCGGCCTGGGGCTCCTCGAGGGGAAGCAGCCGGTCGGCGGCTTCGACAACGGTCACGTCGACGCCGAACCGGGCGAAGACCTGGGCGAGCTCGGCGCCGACCGCGCCGCCGCCGAGGATGACGAGCGAGCCGGGCAGCGCGTGAACAGCGACGGCGTCCCGGTTGGTCCAGTACGGCGTGTCGGCGAGCCCCGGGATCGGTGGGATCGAAGCGATCATTCCGGTCGCCACCACCACTGCTCGGGTGGCGCGGTAACGGTGCCCGTCGACCTCGACGATGTCAGGCGCGACCAGTCGGCCGCGGCCGCGGACGAACGTGCCGCCCTTGCCGACGAATCGGTCGACCGCCAACGTGTCGTCCCAGTCGTCGGCGGCCTCGGCCCGGATGCGGGCGGCGACCGGCGACCACTCCGGGATGACGGTCGAAGAACCGGCCATGCCCGGGATGCGCCGCGCCTCGGCGAGCAGGTGCGCGGCGCGGATCATCATCTTCGACGGGATGCACCCCCAGTAGGGGCACTCACCGCCGACGAGGCCGGCGTCGAGGCCGACGACCGACAGCCCGGCGGTGGCAAGGTTGCCGGCGACGTCTTCGCCGCCGGGGCCCATCCCGAGCACCACGACGTCGACCGCGGTCACAGCCGGGGCGCTCATGCCGCCCACCGGTCACCACTCGCAGCAGCCAACGAGGCGGCATCGCCAACGAGCTGCTCCAGGCGTCGCCTGCTGGGACTGCCGATCTGGCGGTCGATCTCGTGACCGGCAGCGTCGAACACGATGATCGTCGGGATGCTCGTGAGGTTGAACGCCGCCGCAACGCCCGGGCTGTCGTCGACGTTCACCCGCACGAATCGCAACGTGTCCCCGGCGTGTTCGGTCGCCGGTGCATCGACAATGGGATGGAGCGTCTCGCAGGATCCGCACCACGGCGCCCAGCAGTCGGCCACCGTCACGTGCCCGTCGAGCGCTGCGAAGAACGACGCATCGTCGACGTCGGCGACGAGCGCGTCGTGGCGGGCTGCCTCGAGGTCGAGTTCGGTGGGGCCGTCGGCACCCGATGCGGCGATGACGGCGCGGCGGCGGAATCGATCGAACAGCGAGTGGCGCCGCGCGCCGCGGCCCTCGTCTTCGACCTCGACGCCACGCCGGAAGGCGATACGCCCTGCGATGCTGCCAGCCGCGGACGACGGAGTCGGGTAGTACCACGCAGCGTCACGAGCCACCTTGCCGTCGACCTCCAACGAGCAGTACGAGGCACGTCCCTTCCACGGACACCGTCGTCGTCGTGCTGGACACGAGGTACTCGCGGCGGACCGCATCGGCCGGGAAGTAGTGATTGCCCTCGATGACCACCGTGTCGTCCGACTCGGCGATCACCGCCCCGTTCCAACGTGCTCGAACCATGTCATCGTCCTTCTCCTCGTCGATGTGACCGGGAAACACATCGACGACTTCCAACTGTTCCCGCCGCGGGCAGGGCGGGCCGACCGAGCGCGAACCGTGGAAGTCGTCGGGATCGTCGCGGGTTCGCGGGTGGCACGCGGCCGACCGGGCCGCGCCAGGCAGGGGAGCCGATGACGACGGCGTTCGTGTTGTCCGGAGGTGCGAACCTCCGGCCGTGGACATCGGCATGCTGGGCGAAGCGGGCATCCGCCCCGATGTCCTGGTCGGTGCGAGGGCCCGGACGAGCAACAGTTGGGCGCTTCGTCCAGCGGCCGCTCGGCCACCCTCGTCGTGAGCAGCTCGATCGCCTTTGCGGTGCGCCTGCAACCCACCAGGCAGACGCCATCGTGGCGCGAAGCTGATCGCGCACGGCGTCCAAGCCGACCGCGATCGGGACGAACCACCCGAGATGGGCGAACTCACGAGGCTCGGGCCGCTCCACAGCCCGAGGGCTTCCTCGGCCAGAACGTACCGCGCTCGCCGGGTCCGCCAGCGCGCCTCGGCAACGGCGAGAGCGCGCCGAGCTCAACGGCGTCAACAGTGCTGTCTGGTGGGGAGGCGGTACCCGGATCCAGCGTGGACGATGGCGTCGGAACCGATGCGCTCGAGAAGCACGGTGGACATGCGCGCACTGCTCCCGAACGAGGGCACGCGGTGTCGTGTGAGGATCATTGCTCGGTCACGGTGGCGCCGGACCATCACAGCTGCCCGGGAACGTCGAGCTCCACTCCAGTCCCCCGTCGCGCCTGGGCGGCCCCGCCGCCCGAGCGGGGCCGCCCCAACGAACATACGAATACGGTCCTTCCGTGTCCATGCGCAGGTCGCAGCCGTGACCGAGATGTGACACGAAATCCGCCCGCCGCCACGCGGCGCTGTCTTGCGTCACAAGCCAAGAACGCATCGGACTTCTCGTGCAGCGCTGGGCGCGCACCAAGGTAAGCGCTCATCGAGACGGACGCGACGTGGCGTATCCACGAGCGAACACGAGTGCGCTTGTCCTCACCGCGGTACCGTTCGCCGCGGGCGAACACGTTGGCCCTCCTCACGCCTATCAAGGGGCGCGGTGATTCGAAGGTGAACGGGCGACATGTGATTGTCTCGCGCTCTGGGGCACGATCGGGAGGTGCCAGCTCGCGTCCTGCTCGTGGAAGACGACGAATCCGTGCGTGACGTGGCAACACTCGTGCTCGAGAACGCCGGGTTCGAGGTCACGGCGGTCGCCAACGGTGCTGTCGGCGCAAGCGAGGCCACGCGGCCCGGAGCCCACGACCTCGTGGTCCTCGATCTCATGTTGCCCGGTATGACCGGACTCGACGTATGCCGCGAAGTGCGTCGGGTCTCCAACATTCCGATTGTCGTGCTGACAGCGCGATCAGACGCCGCCGACGTTGTCGCCGGGCTCGAACTCGGCGCCGACGACTACGTCACCAAGCCGTTCGATCCGGACGTGCTCGCCGCACGCGTCAGGGCTGTACTCCGCCGCACGTCCGAGGAGCCGACGGCATCGGTCCTGAGCGCTCGCGACATCCGCGTCGACGAGCTGGCCTTCCGCGCCTTCCGGGGCGACGCCGAGCTGTCGTTGAGTACGACCGAGTTCCGCCTCCTATCCGAGCTCGTCCGGAACGCCGGCTTGGTACTCACGCGGGAGGTGCTCCTCGATCGGGTGTGGGGGTACGACTACCTCGGCGACTCCCGACTGGTCGACATGGCGATCATGCGTCTGCGCGAGCGACTCGGCGAGCCATCAACGTCGCCGCCCTACATCGCCACGGTACGCGGGGTGGGATACCGGTTCGAACGACCGTGAACCCTGCCCTCGCGCGCACCATGGCGATCTCGCGGCGCCCCGACCGCCGACTTCGTTCTGGTCGGGGCATTGGGCACCGGCCGCGTCGCCGTGGTCACATTTCGCTCGGCGTGGCTGTTGGTGCATCGGCGCGGGGCCGAGCGGACGTTGGCGTCGGCGGTCGCCGGCTTACGTCGAAGGCATGTCCACCCGACGGTTCGAGGATCTCGTGGAGGCGGTGGGGATTGCGGTGATCGCGAGTCCAAGACGTCCCGTCTGGCCGGCGAGGTCGACGCCAGGGTGGCCGAGTTTCGCGAACGCCCGCTGGATGCCGGCCCATACCGGTCGCTGTAGATCGGCGCACTGTTCCAGACGTGCGCGACGGCGGGCCGGGTGTCCCATTTCTCGACCGTCGTCGCCACCGCGGTCGACGACGAGGGGCTGGGGGAGATCGACGGATTGACATCGTCACCACGGAGTCCACGACGGCCTGGACGGCGTTCCCTGCGCTCGCTCGTGGCCCGCGACCCGTCAGGGTTCGAGCTGGTCCTCCCCAACGCACGGCGGCACCAAGCAACGGCGTCGTGGTCGAACGAACCGGACCGCGGCGCCATTGAGGACCGCCTCCAGCCTGGGTCCGGTCGAGGCGGGCCGGCAACTGGCAGCCGCCAGCTGTTCGCGCCGTCGCAAGAACGCGTACTCCATGTAACAGCTTGGCAACAGCTCCCCGCCAGCGGTGGACATGGCGGGCGTGCCCGGCGACGCTGCGCACCCGGGGGCAGGGCTTCCCGGGGGTGGCGACACGATGAGGTTGATTCTTCTCGGTGCGTTAGCGGGCGTCGGGTTGTTGCTCATGCTTCGGGTGGAGTGGACGTCGTTCGAGCACCGGTTGTGATGTGCTGACCGGGCTGTGGCACTCAGCGCGATGGCGGTCGGACGGCGGAGGACCACGGTCCAGCGGTTGCGTCACCTTGAGACGCGCGACCTTCGGGGGATCGGACGGCCGCACGGCCCGAGACGGGAACCCACCGGACGGCACCCTGCGGGCACGTCCTTCATGGTGGCGATCAGGTGTTCGTCGTGGGTAGATGGGACCATGAGGAGGTATCGCGTCCTTGCGGGAGTCGACGGGTCTGTCGCCGCTCAGGGGGCAGCTGAGTGGGCCGCGGTGCACGCGGTTCGGCTGGCGGCCGAGGTCATCGCGGCGCGTGTCGCGGTAGACCAGCGCTGCCGCAAACCGATTGCTTCGTCGAGGGTGACGTGACCAGGGCGGCAAGTTCTTGTCGGTGATGACGTCGAGAGGCGCCGGGCGGTAGGCGCTCGAACGCCCCATCCCCGGGCCGGTACGACTGCGCCGGCCGATCACCCGGCTAATCCGGCGCCCTCCCGAACCGGCTCGTCCCGCCGCAACGTCGCTCGGCGCAGGCGCAGGGAGAACCTGGCGCCATGGCCTGGCTCGTTGACGACCGACAGGTCGCCGCCTTGGTGGACGGCGTGCTGTTTGGCGATCGCCAGGCCGAGCCCCGAGCCACCGCCAGAGCGCGACCGGTCCGCCTTGTGGAAGCGGTCGAACACACGCGGCAGCTCGTCGGTGGCGATGCCGGGGCCGTCGTCCACGACATCGAGAACCACGAACGCCCCACTCTCATCGACAGCGGCAGCGACGACGATGTCGCCTCTGCCGTGCTTGATTGCGTTGTCGATGAGGTTGGCGAGGATCCGTCGCAGCCCGCTCGGCTCGCAGAGCACCTCCAGATCATCGGGGACGTCGAGATGGAGCGGCGCGGCGCGCCGCGTCTCGGCGTCCGCCACCACCGTTTCAACGGCGGTGTGCAGACCGAGTGCGAACTCATCCACTTCGCCGGGCGCGGACTCCAATGCCGCCAGCTCGAGGAGCTCGGAGACGAGGGTCCGCAGCCGGTGGACATCGTGGATGAGGATCTCCGCCGGCCGGCAGGCCGACGACGGCAGCTGATCGAGCTCGTCAGCCAACAGTGAAGACGCGGCGGCCATGCCGGTCAGCGGCGTGCGCAGCTCGTGTGCGACGTCGGCGGAGAACTGCCGTTCGCGTTCGGCTGCCGCTTCGAGGCGGACGATGAGGCGCTGCACCTCGTCCGCCATGTGATTGAACGATCTTGCCAACGTGCCGAACTCGTCGTTGGAGTAGTCCGGGAGGCGCGCCCCCAGGTCACCGGCTGCGATCGACTCGGCAGCAGACGCCACCCGTGCCACCGGTCGCAACGTGCGACGAGCGACGAACCATCCGACAGCACCGGCGACGAAGATGGTTGCCAGCCACGACACCACCGCCGCCTGTGCCAGCTCCTTGAGCCCGGCTTGGAGCTGCTCGAGCGAGAAGAACAGGTAGTAATGCACGCCGTCTCGTCCGACTGCGCCGGCCACCAACGTCGGCCGACCGTCGACGGTGGCCTGCACCAGCGAGGGTTCCTCGCTCAACCGGCGGAGCGAGCTCGGCACATCAGCGGGGACGAGATCGGCAGAGCTGAACGACTCGCTGCCGCGTACCGCCAGGATGTGGGCGTCGCTGCGTCGCGTGTAGATCTCCGTGAACCGCTCGAAGTTCTGGGGGTCGAGATCGAACGGAGCAACGGCGAGCGCGAAGTGCGTTTCCTCGATCGCCGTCGACCGCAGGTTCCGCCATCGGTACTCGCGGGCGAGCAAGAACGTAACGGCGGCCACGAGACCAGCGCTGAGCCCGGCGACGATCACGAACGCCGCGGTGAGACGAACCCGGAATCGGCGTGACGATCGTCGTCGATGCTGGTGCATGTCCCCTCTACTCGCGCCACCCGAGCGCTGCACCACGTCGACGCACAGCCTCAACGGACTCAACAGCATCGGCACCGGTTGCCAACGCCGGCATCGCCGGATCGATGCTCTGTACCACCGCGTCACCGACAGCGTTCAGAGTGTCGGCAACCGCTCCCAGCGACGTGACCGGACCCGACAGCCGGGCGGCCACGTCCTCGGAGCCGGCGACCGCTCGGGCGAGCGCGGCCATGAACCGCCCGCGATCGCCCCGAAGCTCGACGACATGCGTCGGCGGCGTCGGGCGGCCCGCCACCGGGCCCAACGGCAGCTTGAGCGCGAAGTCTCGGCCGTCAGAAGCGCGCGCCCGTCCAGAGCTCGACGCGTCCACGAACCAACGTGATATCACCACTTCGGTCACGCCGGTGAACATCAACCGTCACAGCTCCGTCACGACGCCAGTCACGAGATTGAGGCGTGCCCGGACCCGCGCCCACCTCGCGACGACCGCCCCTCTTCCATCATCGGCGAGCGATCGAACTCGACGCTCGGGGTGGGGCTCGGCGGTCAAGACCCACCCCTATCGGTCGAGGCGTCCCTCACCGGGGCCCGTTCAAGGTGACTTGACGCACCTGTCGTCCCCCCGGACGCTCAGCCCGATCGCCACTCCCCAACACCGGGCGCTGGGCATTGTGTGCCGCCATGGGATCGCCGGTGCCACGCGCGTGCCGACCGGCGTCTCCGTACGTGATCGTCCGCGGTTTGATGGTTTGTGCGCCGACCAGAGAGGGATGCGCAGGGCTCAGTTGATCTCACATCGCGAGCTCCGTCCTCGGCTCCCCGGTGCGCGGCTCGGCTTGCACGGCGGCGCCGGCCACCAGTCGTGTCGCGCCACCGACACCTACGAGCATGCCCAGACCGCCATCCCCGGCATCGCCGGCCACGTCGCAAGAGGCGACGACAACGCCTGGTGCGGACGCGTCCTAGCTCGCCGCTCCCACGATGGTGTCGGCCGAACGCCGACGCCGCGTTACGTCGCGAGGTGCGCGTCGAAGAAGGACAGGATCCGCTGGCGGGCGGCCTTTGCGGAGGGCTCGTGGGAGGCGGTGTTGGCGAACCGGCCGGCCAGCGTCGCCCACAGCGGTGTCTCGCCGGGTGCATGGTCGTTGAGGAACCCATGACCGGCGCCGGGATAGACATGGACGTCGTGGTCGATCCCGTGCGCGGTGAGGATCTCCTCGAGTCGTGTGGGCACGTCGCTCAGCGACCGGTCCTTGGCGCCGTAGCTGGCCACGATCGGACTGCCCTCACAGTGAAGGATGCTGGGTGTGCCCGACCCGGGCCATCGGCGCGCTGACTGCAGGGGAGGTGCGTCGCTGCTACCCGCGACCGATGGTTCCGATCCGATCGAGCGGAAGGGCTTCCGTCGCGGCAGAGCCGTGTCGATCGCCTCGATCACGACCGGGGTCGCCGTGGGCGTCGAGGTGGTGCTGTTCCTCGTCGGCATCGACCTGAGGCGCGTCCCGGACGTGATGGCGGAAGCGCTGGCGTTCGTCGCTTGGGCGGCGGTGATCGCGTTGCTGGTCTTGTCGCCGGGGCGGCGCTGGACGCGAGCGGTTGGACGGTCGGCGGCGGGCCTCGTCGTGGTCTTCTCGGTGTGGCTGCTGATCGCGCTCGGCGACCTTAAGACGTGGTTCGTGTTCGTCGGATTCCTGGTCGCGCTTCTCGGCCCGCTCGTCGTGGCGGGAGCCCTCGTGGCCGTCGTCGCGGCAGTGGTGCGCCGCCGGGGCCGTGTCAGAGCGCTGCTGGCGGTGGCCGTCACCGCGGAGTTGGTGGCGATGGCGGTCAGCGCCATCGTCTTCCTCAACCCTCGTCCGCCTTCGGCTCCGACCGCGTTCGCGGACGGCGCCAGCCTGGACTCCTACCTCGAGGAACTGACCGCGACCGGCAGCCCCCCTTCCGTGACGGCAGTTGTGGTCAAGGACGGCCAAACCGTCTACTCGAATGCGTTCGGACTCGCCTACGCACCAGGGCACGCGCCGGCGAGCGTCGACACTGTCGACAAGTGGTGGTCGGTCACGAAGCTCGTCACCGCCGTTGCCGTGCTGCAGCTGGCCGAACAGGGCCGGCTCCGGCTCGACCAGCCGGTACGCCAGCTGCTCCCGTCGTTCGTGGTCGAGCCGGAACGCTGGGCGGGCAGCGTGACAGTGGCCGACCTCCTCAACCACAGCGCCGGCCTGCCCAACAACGTCCCCGCCGTCGTCGCGTGGATGCACCTCGACGATGAGCCGGCCCTCGACCAGACCCGAGTATTCGAAGACCGGTTCGGTTCCTTTGCCCGCCTTGACCGCCAGCCGGGTCAGCTCGGCGTCTACTCGAACGTCGACTACATGGTGCTCGGCGCACTGATCGAACAGATCAGTGGCGAGTCCTACGAGCAGTACGTGACCGAGCACGTGCTCCAGCCACTGGGCATGGTCCACACCGGCTTCGGCTACTCCGGCTGGATGCGCGCCCACGAAGGCGTCGGTTCGCATCCCGCCGCCAACATCCAAACCCTGTTCCTTCCTCTCGTCGATCCGCCGTGGCCCACCAGCTTCATTCGCACCTACGACGACGGCACCATTTGGTTCAACCGCTTCGTAGCCGACTGCAACCCACCGACCGGGCTCATCGGCCCGGCTCCGGAGATGATGCGCCTCGCCCGAGCCATCCTCAATGGTGGGCAGCTCGACGGCAGGCGGATCCTCAGCGTCGCGAGCGTCGAGACCATGCTGACCAGTCACCACGTGCCCGCCGGGGCCAGCTCTGAGTTGAGCGCGACGGGCAACGGCGACGTCCGCCACGGGGTCGGCTGGTTCGTCGTTCGCCACCACGGCCGGCTCTACCACGAGCATCGAGGCGGAGGCCCTGGCTGGACGGCGCTCATGCGCCTCTACCCCGACGAGAACCTCGCCATCGTCGTGATGGGCAACGGGACCCTGCTCCCCGCGACCGACCTCGTCAACGCCATCGCGAGCACACCGTGGTGATGATTGCCGCCATCGCCTCAACCCCCGGCCGGCGGACAGGACTGGCGGTCACCGCCGGTCTCGTCGACGCCACCGCCTACGCCGACGCGATAGGTCTCGCCACCGGCACTGAACACCTGCATCACCTCCTGCCGTTTCATCATCCGCTCTTCGGTGCGCTGGCGCTCACCGCGGCTGTGACCGCACCCCACGCCCTTCTCGCCCGACGAGCCTGGCGGGTCGACCCCGGCCGGGACGCCACGCGAGCCGGAGCCGGCGGCGGGCGCGAGTGGGGCTTTCTCGACCCCCTCGACGCCGTCATCGGCGCGAGCCTCGTACGGCACAGCAGCCACTCATCCAGGCGGGGAAGACCACCGACGACGGCGCGAGGACCGTCATGTCCGCCCTGATCCGTGTCCTCGCCGGACTCCTGCTCGTCGCCCACGGACTGGTTCACCTGCTCTACGTGAGCAGCGAAGCCCAAGACCCGACCTACGCGTTCAGCCTCCACCAGTCGTGGCTGATTCCCGACTCCGCCCGACGTACCACCGGGGTTGTGCTGATGACGGCGACGGTCGTCGGGTTCGCGCTGGCGGCCCTGGCCGCATGGGGTGTCCCCCGGTTGTCACACGTCTGGCCACCCCTCACCATCACGGCGGCCGGTCTGTCGCTCGTGCTGCTCATCGGTTTCTTCGACGTCCAGCTGCTCTTCGGGGTCACCATCGACATCGCATTGATCGTGCTCGCCTTGTCGCGTCCGGCATGGACCGCTGCCATCGGCGGCTGAACCCGCGACGGCTACCGGCACCCGAGACCCGCTCAGACTGGTCGGGGTTCGCACCGATCGGCGCGGAGTGGCCGCTCAAGGTGATCGCCATCAAGTATCAGGTCGTCAACCAGGCCTGGCAGGTCGTCGACACGGCGATGGACCTGACCGGCGGCTCGGGCATCTTCGGCGGCAACCGCATGGAGCAACTGTTCCGAGATGCCCGGCTCGGCCGCATCCATCCCCGGCAACGACCTGTTCACCCACGAGACTGTCGGCAGGCTGGCACTCGGCGTCAACCCTGACGACCAGCCTCGATGGGGTCGCGAGCGATGGGCCGATTCACGGCTGCTCGATCGAGAGGCGGGGGGTCCGACCCGCATCGGCGTGTCCCGCTTCGTGGCGCAGGTTGATGCGCGAGGAACCCCTTGGCTGGCGAGATCCGCTCCGATGGAATCGTGCTGAAAGACGGCACGTCCGCGCTGTTCGAGCGTCGCCGATGAGCCGGCCAACGACCCGGCGCCTGTCGTGCGGCGTCACCCAGGCTCGACAGGGCCTCGTGGACGCCCGCCAGTTCATGTCTTCGAGGTCGGCGTCCCAGCCCGACCCTTCCAGGGCCAGCGCCTCGTCGCGCGAGAGCGGCTCGTCGACCAGGCGCCGGAGCGCGAGATCCACGGCGGCACGCTTGGAGGTGAGGCCGTAGCGTCGAATCACGTTCGACACGAGCTCGTCGTCGATGTCGATGTTCGTCCTGCTCACCTACACCATCGTACACCTCGTGGTGTTGGTGGCCCACCGTGCACGCCTCAGGACGCTCGACCGCGCTCCCACCAGTCGAGCACGCGCAGGGCGCGCAGGGTGTTCCATCGGCTGGGCGCTCCGACCCCAGCCTCGAGGTCGAAGTGGACTCGGCCGGGATGGATGCGGTCGAGCAGCCACCGGCCGTCGGGCTGGCGCTTCGACCGTACGAGCTCGACGGCTTCCGCCATCTGAGGATCCGGATCGGCGTCAGCGAGGCGGAAGTAGTCAAGTGCGCGCAGCACGTCGTAGTGCCAGTAGTAGGGGAAGACGAAGTCGAGATACGCCTGGTTGACGACCTCGCCCGTGCTCTTGCGACGGAACAGGCCGCGTTCGAGCAGGTACTGCTCCCCGCTGCGGCGGGCGTCCCGCACCGCCGCCGAGCCGCCGGTCGTGCGCTCGAGCTCGAGCAACCCGTCGAGGACGTTGATCGTCGTGTCGAACGACGAGCGCACCGAGCCGTTCTCCGCCTCGCAGTTCCAGCCGCCGTCGTCGAGCCGCTCGTCGAGGATCCGCTCGACGATCGCGGCGACGCCCTTCCCGAAGTAGGCGCCGGTCTCGATCGTCCGGCCATTGATGCACGGTTCGACCTCGCCGTCGAAGTACGGCTGCCCGGCGTGCTCCCAGCGCCCGTTCGCGGCGACGAGCGAGATCATCCGGCGAGCTCGCTGCGACGCCGGGTCGAGCCCGAAGATCTGCAGGGTTTGCAGCGTGTGCATCGTCGCCGTCCACGGTTGCCCGGGTTCGCCGCCGGTGTAGCCGGCCGGGAAGCACGCCCCGCCATCCCACAGCCCGTCGGCACCCTCGACCGCCAGGAGGCGGGCACCCCAGCCCTCATGCTCCACGCGCCTCCGCTCGGCCGCGACTTCGGCCGGCGAGGCATCCGCGAGATCGCGCAGCACCTGCCAGCGGATCGCCGGATCGCCCTCCAGCAGCCACTCGATCGCGTCCATCGCCGCAGGCTAGAGCCGGGCCGCGCTGCCGGACACCCGTGTGGTGAGCGACGTGCGGCGTGGGGCGCACATCGCTCACCGCGTCGGGCTGGTTGCGTCAGCCCGAGGCGCGCCGGCGAGCGGCGCGGCGGGCCTTGCGGGCCTGGCGCGAGGCGGCGGCGTCGTGCGCCTGCGTCGTCACCTCGCGCTGGCGGTCCTTGGCCAGCGTGTGAGTCAGGAACTCGCTCATCGGGGTGTCCTCCTTCGGCGGATCTGGTTGGACACCAGGAACGTGCGCGCAGCGGGCGCGGCCGGGCAGCGTCAGGTGACGCAGTAGGCGGAGTCAGCAGCCGGCGTTGCGGACGTACGGGGTCGGATCGACGGGGGCGCCGCCGCCCGGGTGGACCTCGAAGTGCAGGTGGTTGACCGTGGTGCCGGTGTTCCCGACGTAGCCGATCACATCGCCTTGGCTGACCCGGCCTTCCGAGCCGGCGTACGACGAGAGGTGGCCGTAGAAGTAGTGGGTGCCGTTGTCGGCGTCGAGCGACACGGTGAGCGCGCCGTTGCTGTTCTGCCGACGGCGACTGACCGTGCCGCTGGCGACGGCGACCAGAGGTGTGCCCTTGGGGGCGATCATGTCGACGCCCTCGTGACGACGTCCACCAGGTCGGGGCGCGCCCCACGTGTCGCTGTAGGCGCTGGCGCCGAGGACCGGGCAGACCATCCCCGAGTCGGCGGGGGCCGCCGCGGTGGCCGGGGCGCCGCCGCCCGCAGCGTCGACAGCCGGGGGTTGGACGGTGTCGTTGGCGGGCGGTGCCGCGATGGCCGCGGCGGACTGCGCTACTTGGTCCTGCTGGGCCTGGAGCGCCGCCGCCCGTTGCTGCTCGGCTGCCCGCTGAGCCTCCTCGACGGCCCGGCGCGCCGCCTGTGCCGCCTGCTGCTCGGCCAGGCGTCGCTGCTCTTCGCGGCGCTGGGCTTCGAGGGCGAGGCGCACCCGCTCGTCGGCCAAGCGCTTCTGCTCGACCTCTTGGAGGTGCTCGACCTCGGCCGCCGCGGTCTTGCTCAGCTGCTCGTACGTCTCCCGCTGGTGCTGGACCTCGGCCTGCTTGGCCGCCAGCTCGTCAGCCTTGCGCTCGAGCTCGCGCTGGCTGACCTCGAACTGGTCGAAGGCGTCATCGGCGGTGCCGGAGACGACCCGGCCGAGCTCGGCGGCGCTGAGCTGGTCGAGTGGCTGGCCGTAGCCGGTGAGGATCGGGATGCCGCCGGTGCCCGACGACATGTAGCGCTCGACCGCCGCCTGCGACACTGCCGTGTGGAGGCCGTCGACCTGCGCCTGCAGCGCGTCGCGCTGCTGGGTGAGCTGGGCGGCCTCGTCCTCCAGCCGGCTGAGGTCGGCCTCGGCCTGCGACCACTGGGCGGCGGCCTCGTTGGCGCGGTCCTGGGCGGCGGTGATCTCCCGGGCGGCCTTCTTCGCCGCCTCCTCGTCGGGCTGGGCGTGGGCGGTTGGGCCGACCACCATCGAGACGGTCGCGGCGACCACAAGTGCGAGCGTTGCCCGTCGGCGCAAGAAGGGCAAGCAGTGCAAGCAGTGCAAGCGCGTCGGTTGGTGGTGGCGCATGGCCCGCAGGACAGTGATGGCGTGCTCTCTTCGTCCGCCTGCACCCGCCGAATGGGTACGAGGTCGCCGGCACGCTAATCCGTCCCCTGGCCGGGCTGCAACGCGACCGTAATGTGTGTTGCGTTCAGGGAACGACTGGGCGATGCCCCCCGACGCTGGGCGGCTGAAGCAACAGCCGTTGGCGCTCGGTGCACGCCTCGACCAGCTCCGCCGGCCACTGGACCAAGGAGTACGCCGAGCTCCCGGGCGAGTACTTGAAGAGCAGCGTGCGCCGCTGCTGGTCGCCGAACCAGGGCAGCGTGCCGTGGATCAGCGCCTCGGTGAAGACCACGACGTCACCGGCGGCGAGCGGGACCTGCACGGCGAGCTCGCGCTCGAACGTCGGGGGCAGCGGGAACGCCGCCTTGTGGCTGCCGGGGATGCAGATGAACCCGCCGCCGCCCGCGGGGTGGTCGACGAGCGCCCATTGCGCGGAGACGAGCCCGGTCCGGATGCGGCCCCCGTCGGCGAGATAGTACTGGGCGGGGTCGAAGGGCGTACCGCCGCCGTGGAGGCCGAGGCCGGACGTGCCCTTCGACATCACGATGCCGTAGGCGTGGTCGAGGCGGACGTTGGGGCCGCAGGTCTCGCGCGCGATCTCCAGCACCGCCGCATGGTCGATCAGGTCGCGGAAGCGGCGGGCGACCGGGAGGAAGTTGGTGAAGCGCTGGCTGGCGAGGTCGGGACCCGGCGGCGGAAGGTCGAGCACGTCGACCGCCGTGTTGAGAGCGGCGACGTCGCCGGGGCTGAGCACGGCGTGGCGGACGAGGAAGCCCTGGAGGTCGAACCGGAACCGCTCGGCGTCCGTCATCGGCCCGATCGCCATCGCCGCAGGCTAGGTGGGCGCCGGAACGTCAGGACGGCACGTCGCTGGTGACGGCGTGGCGGCCGAGCACCTCGCGCCGATCGCCGGCCCGACGGTGGACATCGGACAGGAGTTGGCGTGACCGCAGGATCGGCATCACTCCCTCACCGAACGTGTAGGCCTCCTCGAGGTGGGGATGCCCGGAGAGGATGAACTCGTCGAAGCCGAGGGCGTGGAGCTCCTCGATGCGGTCGGCCACCTCCTCGTGGCTGCCGACAAGGGCGGTGCCGGCGCCGGCCCGCACGAGCCCGATCCCGGCCCACAGGTTGGGCCCGACGAGGAGGTCGTCCGAGCGCCCGGCGTGCAACGCCTGCATCCGCTGCTGGCCGACCGAGTTGCTCTTCGACAGCTCCCGCTGGACCTTGGCGACGACGGCCGGGTCGAGCGACGCCAGCAACCGGTCCGTCTCCGCCCACGCCTCGGCAGCCCGCTCGCGGGAGATGACGTGCAGGCGGATGCCGAAGCGCAGGCCGCGGCCGTGCTCGGCGGCGAGCTCGCGCATCCGGGCGAGCCGAGGCGCGAGCTGCGACGGCGGCTCACCCCAGGCGAGGTAGACGTCGGCATGGCGGGCGGCGACGAGCTCCGCAGCCGCCGACGCGCCCCCGAAGTAGAGGTCCGGGACCGGCTCCGGTCGCTGGTTGACGACGGCGCCGGCAACGTGGAAGTAGCGACCCTCGAAGTCGAACGGCCGCCCCGACCACGCCCCACGCAGGACGGTGAGGAACTCGTCGGTGCGGTCGTAGCGCTCGTCGTGATCGAGCCAGTCACCGAAGCGGCGCTGCTCGGCGGGCTCACCGCCGGACACGATGTTGAGCAGGAGCCGCCCGCCTGACACCCGCTGGTACGTCGCCGCCTGCTGGGCGGCGAGCGTCGGCGCGATCGCGTTGGGCCGGAAGGCGACGAGGAACTTGAGCCGCGAGGTCTGGCCGATCAGCGCCGCCGTCGTGATCCACGCGTCCTCGCACCACGTGCCGGTCGGGGTCAGCACACCCGTGAAGCCGAGGTCGTCCGCGGCCCGTGCGATCTGGGCCAGGTACTCGATGCGCGGCGGCCGCCGGTGGCCGTCCCGACCCATCGGCACCACGGTGCGGCTGTCGCCGGCGGTCGGCAGGAACCAGTGCAGGACGACGCCGGGCACCGGCCAAGTCAACCAGGCCACGGAGCTGCTGGCGGCGCGTATCAGATCGGCGTGTTCGCGCCCCTACCCGTCCGCCCAAACCGCCTCATCAAGGAGCAACCCATGGCCATCTCGATCACCGACGCACGATCCCTCGCTGCCGACCCGGAGCAGCCCGCCTCCGAGGGGTCCCGGCGCGGCTCGCTGGTCGCCTTAGCCACGCCCTTCCTCGCCCTGGCCGCCAGCTGGCTCGCCGGCGTGGTCACGAAGCTGGTCCCCGGCGTCACCCTCGACCCCGCGCAGATCACCACGGTGATGGTCGCCTCTGTCGGCGGCGTGCTCACCGCCGCCTGGAAGTGGCTGCAGGGCTGGCAGCGCCATGAGCAATACGTCTGCGAGGGCAAGGCCACGCCGATCAAGCTCCCGAAGGCGCCGAAGCCGACCAAGTAGCCCGTTCTGTCCTTCGACAGAACGGTGTCAGCTGATCCCGAGCGACTGGTCGAAGGTCACGTCGGCCCACTTGGCGGCTGCCGCCTCGAGCCCGTCGATCGTCCAGCGGCCGTCGCTCGAGATGGTGTCGATGATCGTCCACGGCTGGAACAGACGGACCTCGTTGGCCCACACGAAGAACACCTTGCCGGCGATCGTGCAATCGGCGGTCGCCAGGTAGGCGACGAACGGCGAGATGTTGGCCGGGTCGCTCTTGTCGAAGTCGGAGCCTTCGGCCTCCTGCCGGGCGGCCCGCTCGGCGTAGCGCTCCTCGGCCCCGGGCACGGTCATCGTCAGCCGCGTGCGGGCCGCCGGGGCGATCGCGTTGACCCGGACGCCGTAGCGGCCGAGCTCCTTCTGGGCGATCTCGGTGAACGTGGCGATGCCCGACTTGGCGGCGCCGTAGTTGGTCTGGCCGGGGTTGGACAGCAGCCCCGACGTCGAAGTGGTGTTGATCACCGAGGCGTTGACCGCGATGCCGGCCTTGGCCTGCTCTCGCCAGTGGATGGCGGCGAACTTGGTCGGCAGGAAGTGGCCCCGGAGGTGGACCCGCACGACGTCGTCCCACTCGGCCTCGGTCATGCTGAACACCATCCGGTCGCGCAGGATGCCGGCGTTGTTGACGAGCACGTGGACGTCGCCGAACGTGTCAATCGCCTGCTGCACCATCGCCTCGGCGCCGGCGGCGTCAGCGACGTCGTCGTGGTTGGCGACGGCCTCGCCGCCGGCAGCCTCGATCTCGGCGACGACCGCCTGCGCCGCGGTGGCGTCCGAGCCGGCGCCGTCGGTGCCGCCGCCGAGGTCGTTGACGACGACCTTGGCGCCCTCGCGAGCGAACAGAAGGGCGTGCTCCCGACCGATGCCGCGACCGGCGCCGGTGATGATGGCGATCCTGCCGTCGAGCTTGCCCATGGCGGTGCTCAGGCCGGCGCCGGCTGGGCGCCGCGCACGAGCCGGCCCGGCAGGTCGCCGGTGTGCTCGCCGTCGCGGAACGTCACCTCGCCCCGCTTGATCGTATGCACGTAGCCGGAGGCCGACTGCATCAGCCGTCGCCCGCCGGCGGGCAGGTCGCGGACGATCCGCGGGCGGTGGGCGCCGAGGTGTTCGAGGTCGATGACGTTGACGTCGGCGAGGTGTCCGGGGGCGAGGACGCCGCGGTCGAGCCACCCGACCTGGCGCGCCGTGCGCTGGGTGAGGTGGTGGACCATCAGCTCCAGCGGCAGCGGACCCGAGCCCGTCTGACGGCTGGTCCACAGCGCCAGGGCGGTCGTCGGGAAGCTGGCGTCGGAGATCGCCCCGCAGTGGGCGCCGGCGTCGCCAAGCCCGATCACCGAGCTCGGGAACAGCAGCATCTCGCGCACGTCGTCGAGGTTGCCGTGGACGTAGTTGAACAGCGTCATCAGCAGCAGCTGGTTGCCACCGTCCCCGAGCATCAGCTCGATGCACTCCTCCACCGGTGAAACGCCCCGCCCCGCGGCCAGCGCGGCGACGCTCGTGCCCGGATCCGGCTCGTAGTCCACCGGCTCGGACATCGGAAAGAGCTTGTCGAAGGCGGTGAAGATCGTGTTGCCGAGCCCCTCCAGTCCGCCCGTGACGACCGGGTGCTCGGTCGCGATGCGAGCCCGGCGCTCGGGGTCGGCGAGAGCGGCTACCTGCTCGGCCAGCGGGCGGTCGGCGATCTCGCGGAACGACGGGCACAGCGCGATCGGGTTGACCGACGCGGTGATCCCCTGCAGCACGCCGACTGGGCGCGGCGCCACCTGCGTGCGCATCGGCAGCCCGTCGGCGACCCCGGCGGCGACCCAGGCCACCATGTCGCGCCAGCGGTCGGGCACCTGGACGACCTGTTGCACGGTCATCGACAAGGGCCGACCCGAGTGCTCGACGAGCGAGCGCATCAGCTCCATCTCGGCGCGGGCGAACTCGGCGTCCTCGCTGAGGTATGCGTCGGAGATCATCTGCACGACGCCGGTTCCGGTCCCGGCCATCGCCCCGACGAGCGCGGTGAGCTCGTCGGGGCTCGAGTACCGGGTGCCCAGCGGCGCGCCGTCACGGGTGCGGTGGGCGACGGTGCGGCTGGTGGTGAACCCGAGGGCGCCCGCCCGCACGCCGTCGCGGACCGCATCGGCCATGCGCGCGAGCTCCTCGGCCGTCGGCGCCTCGTTGGGATCGGCGCCGCGCTCGCCCATCACGTACGCCCGCAGCGGGGCGTGGACGACGTGGGTGCCGACGTCGACGGCGAATCGGCGCCGGTCGAGAGCGTCGAGGTAGTCGGGGAACGACTCCCAGTCCCACGGGAGCCCTTCGGCGAGCGCGGTGCCGGGGATGTCCTCGACGCCCTCGAGCATCCCGATCAGCCAGTCGTGCTGCTCGGGTGTCGGCTTGGCCGGCGCGAACCCCACCCCGCAGTTGCCCATCGCCACGGACGTGACGCCGTGCAGGCTGGACGGTGCGAGCACCGGATCCCACGTCGCCTGGCCGTCGAAGTGGGTGTGCACGTCGACGAAGCCGGGCGTGACGAGCAGGCCGTCGGCGTCGATGACCTCGGCCCCGGTGGTGTCGAGGCCGGGTCCGACCTCGGTGATCACCCCTTCGCGCATGGCGACATCGGCGTGCACCGCCGGGGCGCCGGTGCCGTCGACGACGGCGCCGTTGCGGATCACGAGTGGGCGGCTGGTCATGCCGCGAGTCTCGCAACCTCGGCCACCGTCGGGCGAGTCTGGGCGGCCCTGGGTCTTCCCACTCGCGCACCCTTCTGCGAACATGTGTTCGCGAATGACGCGCACCGACGCCACCATCCTCCACGCCGACCTGGACGCCTTCTTCGCCTCGGTCGAGCAGCGCGACGACCCGTCGTTGCGCGGGCGGCCGGTGATCGTCGGCGGCGGCGTCGTCCTCGCCGCCAGCTACGAGGCCAAGGCGTTCGGCGTGCGCACGGCGATGGGCGGTGCCCAGGCGCTGCGCCTGTGCCCCACCGCCGCCGTGGTGCCGCCGCGTTTCGAGGCCTACACCGAGGCGAGCAAGGCGGTGTTCTCCGTCTTCGACGACACTACGCCGTTGGTCGAGGGGATCTCGATCGACGAGGCGTTCCTCGACGTCGGTGGGCTGCGACGGGTGTCCGGCACGCCGGTCGAGATCGCCGCCCGCCTGCGCACCGACGTGCGCGAGCGGGTCGGGCTGGCGATCACCGTCGGTGTCGCCCGCACCAAGTTCCTGGCCAAGGTCGCCAGCGGCGTCGCCAAGCCCGACGGCCTGTTGCTCGTGCCGCCCGAGGACGAGCTGGCGTTCCTCCACCCGCTCCCGATCGAGCGGGTCTGGGGCGTCGGCACGAAGACGGCGGAGAAGCTGCACGCCCGAGGCATCACCACCGTCGGCGACATGGCGGGCGTCGGCGAAGGTCCGCTGAGCACGATCCTCGGCCGCTACGCCGGACGCCACCTCCACGCCCTCGCCGTCAACCGCGACCCGCGCCCGGTGCAGACCCGAGCTCGGCGCCGCTCGATCGGCTCGCAGCACGCCCTCGGGCGGCGCCGGCGCACGGCCGCAGACCTCGACGCCGTGCTCGTGGGCATCGTCGACCGGGTCACCCGCCGGCTGCGAGCGGCCGAGCGGGTCGGGCGCACGGTCACGCTGCGGCTGCGGTTCGACGACTTCACCCGGGCGACCCGCTCGCACACCGTGCCGGCGCCGACCGCGGAAACGGCGCCGATCCTCGCCGTCGCCCGCGCCCTGCTGGCGTCGGCGACGCCGATGATCGACGAGCGTGGCCTGACGCTCATCGGGCTCGCCGTCGCCAACCTCGACCACGGTGACGCGGTGCAACTGGCGCTGCCGTTCGACCGCCTCACCGGCGGCGCCCTCGACGCCACGCTCGACGAGATCAAGGAGCGCTTCGGCAGCGCCGCCGTCACCCGCACCGTGCTGCTCGGCCGCGACACGGGCATGACGATGCCCATGCTCCCGGACTAGCACTTCGGGCTCGGCTCGCAGGCGAGCTGCTCCCCTCGCCTCCCGAGCTCGCCGCCGCCGCTCCGCGGCGGCACTCGCCCACCTTGCCAACCCGGTAGGTTTCCGCTCCGTGGCGCGGGGGATGCGGACCACACCCGTTGACGGTGGCGGCGCGCCCGCGCTGCCGACGGCGAGCGAGTCCGAGCGGCTCTACCGCGCGATCAAGAGGGTGGCGACGCCGTTCTACCGCGGCCTGTTCCCCGTCAAGGTCGAGCACCGGAATCGGGTGCCGGCCACCGGCGGCGCCATCGTCGCCGCCAACCACATCTCGTTCTTCGATTCCGTCGCCCTCATCCAGTCGATCCCCCGCCGGTCGTTCTTCATCGGCAAGGCCGAGTACATGCACTCCTGGACGACGCGGCACCTGTTCCCGGCGATGGGCCTGATCCCGATCGAGCGCGACCAGGCGCGCAAGGCGGTGGCCGCACTCGAGGTGGCCGCCGATGTCCTCGACCGCGGCGACGTGCTCAGCATCTACCCGGAGGGCACCCGGTCGCGCGACGGCCGGCTCCACCGGGGGCACACCGGCGTCGCCCAGCTCGCGCTGATGTCCGGTGCGCCGATCGTGCCGGTCGGCCTGGTCGGCACCGATCACATCCAGCCGGTCGGGGCGCGGGTCCCCCGCCCCTTCCGCCGGGCCACGGTCCGCTTCGGCGAGCCGCTCGACCCGTCGTCGTACGGCGGCTCCCCGCGCCGACGCCGCCAGATGCTCACCGACGACCTGATGGAGGCGATCCGCCGCCTCTCCCGCCAGGAGATGAGCGACGACTTCGCCGGCGACGAGCCACCCCTCGTGCGCGGAGGCACCGAGAGCGTGTACCAGGTCCATGTGCTCGGCGCGGTCGGCGCGACGTTCGACCAGGCCGCCCGATTCGCCGTGCGCACGGTGTGCAGCCAGTTCGACGACGGCCGGGTCGGCACCGTCCGCCGCCTCGGGTGTCGGATCCAGCCCGACGGCAGCGTCCGCTTCGCCGCCGAGGTCGCCGTGTCCGTCAAGTTCCAGGGGGAGACCTCGTGAGCGACAGCACCTACCACGTCGTCGAGCTGATCGGGTCGAGCAGCGACTCGTGGGAGCTGGCGGCGCAGAACGCGGTGCGCGAGGCCGCCAAGGCCTACCACGACCTGCGGGTGGCCGAGGTCGTCGAGATGGACGTGCTCATCGAGAACGGCGTGATCATCGCCTACCGCACCAAGCTCCGCCTGAGCTACAAGAGCTAAAGGCTCGGATCGCAGCCAAGCTGCTCACCTCACCTCCGAGCTCGCCGCCGCCGCTGCGCAGCGGCGCTCGCCCAACCTCGTGCGGGTAGCGTCCGTCGGCGTGGCCGACCCCGCGACGTTCGCCGAGCAGGCGATGCAGTACGCGCCCCAGCTGTACTCGGCCGCGCTGCGCATGACGCGCAACCAGGCCGACGCCGAGGACCTCGTCCAGGAGACGTACCTGCGGGCCTACCGCGGGTTCGCCGGCTTCACCGAGGGCACCAACCTGCGCGCCTGGCTGTATCGCATCCTCACCAACGCGTTCATCAACGCCTACCGCTCCCGCCAGCGCCGGCCGGCGGAGACCGACCTCGCCGATGTCGAGGACATGTACCTCTACAAGCGGCTGTCGACGCTCGACGCGCTGCAGGCCAGCCGCTCGGCCGAGGACCAGCTGTTCGACCTGCTCACAGACGACGAGGTCAAGCAGGCGCTGGAGGACCTGCCGGAGAACTTCCGGCTCCCGGTGCTGTTGGCCGATGTCGAGGGCTTCGCCTACAAGGAGATCGCCGAGATGCTCGACATCCCGATCGGCACGGTGATGTCGCGCCTGCACCGGGGAAGAAAGGCGATGCAGAAGTCGTTGTTCGAGTTTGCCCGTGCGCGTGGGCTCGCCGCTCAGGCAGCCGGCGCCGCCGATGGACCCGATCATGAGTGACCCCGACTGCACCGAGACTCTCCGCGAGCTGGAGCTGTTCCTCGACGGCGAGATGCCCGACGCCCAGCTGGCGTCGATCCGCGCCCACCTCGAGAGCTGCCACGAGTGCTTCGAGGCGTTCGACTTCCACGCCGAGCTGAAGGCGGTGATCGCCCGCAAGTGCCGCGCCGACACGATCCCGCCCGGGCTGCTGGCCCGCATCGAGGAGTGCTTCAAGCCCGAGGCCTGACCCCTCCGAGTGTTTCGATCTATCCGAGTGCGGCAGCTCGATTTCCCCGGGGCCAAACACTCGGACGGGCTGAAACACTCGGATGGTTGGTCGCTAACCTCGGCCCATGTTCGCCGCCGAGATCTGGCACTGGTGGATTGGGGTGATCCTGGTCGCCGTAGCGATCCTGGCCACGTTGGCCCTCGTCGGCGGTTACCTGAAGAGCGTCACCGCGAAGCAGTACCCGAACCGCCGCCAGCGACGGGAGGGCTGAGGCTGGGCGGGCGCCGCGTCGATGACGCCGCCCTGCTCGCCCGCTGCTCGTTCCCCCCGCCCGGCACGTCCGTCGACTGCGCCTTCTCCGGCGGCGCAGACTCCACCGCCCTGCTCGTCCTCGCCCTCGCCGGCGGATGTCGCGTGCGGGCAGTCCACGTCGACCACGGACTGCGCCCGGAGTCCGGCGACGACGCCCGCGCCGCCACCGCCCTCGCGGCTCGACTCGGTGTCCGCTGTGACGTCGTGACCGTCGCCGTCCCGCCCGGCGCCAACCTCGAGGCCCGGGCCCGCGCCGCCCGCCTCGCCGCGCTGCCCGCCGGCGCGCTCACCGGGCACACCGCCGACGACCGGGTCGAGACGATGCTCATCAACCTCCTTCGAGGGACGGGGATCGACGGGCTCACCGCGCTCGGCCCGGCGCCGACACGACCGATCCTCGCGATGCGCAGGGCCGAGACGCGGGCGCTGTGCGCGGACCGCGATCTCGATCCGGTCGACGACCGCTCCAACGACGACCCGAGGTTCGTGCGCAACCGGGTACGCGCCGAGCTGCTACCACTGATGGCCGACATCGCCGGGCGCGACATCGTCGCGGTGCTGGAGCGAATGGCCACCGTGCTCGCCGACGACGCCGCCCTGGCCGCTGGCGCCGCCGTCGGCATCGACCCCACCGACGCCCGCGCCCTCGCCGCCGCCCCGCCGGCGCTGGCCCGTCGAGTGATCCGCACGTGGCTCCTCGCCGTCACGCCGAGCGGCTACCCGCCCGACCGGGCGAGCGTGGAGCGTGTTCGGCGGGTGGCGATCGGAGAACACCTGGCGTGCGAGATCGCCGGCGGGATCCGCGTCGAACGCCATCGCCAGCGGCTGCGCGTCATGGGACCTGGGGCAGTAGTGTCGAACGACGGTATGGCACAGGCAGTGGACGGGGGAGCGAGCTGATGGCCACCCGCCTGCGGGGGCGATGGGCGCTGGGCATCATGCCCCGCAACTTCACCTGGATCCTCAAGGACAAGCTCGCCGTCTGCGAGCGCCCCGGCGGCTACGGCGAGAACCACCGCCGGGTGCGCCGCCAGGAGGAGATCATCTGGATCCGCGAGAACGGGTTCGGCTGCGTGATCTCGATCATCCCGGCGCCGCACAACCTGCACAACTACGACGAGCTCGGGGTGACCGCCCGCCATCGCCCGTTCAACGGCGAGGACCTCGAGTCGTGGCTGAAGTCGTTCTACCGCGAGCTCAACGAGCTGCTCAAGGCCAACGTCAAGGTCATCGTCCACGGCGAGGAGGTCGGCGACCGGATCATCGGGATCATGGGCGGCTACATCCGCTGGGCCGGGCTGGTCGACGACGACACCCGGGCGATCACGGTCACCGAGCGCCTCGCCGGTCGCCAGCTCGACCCGTTCGCCCGCAACGTCATCCTGCTGGCACCCAAGCTGCGCTAGCTCGGGTTCGTACACTCTGCGTGACCATCGTGGGTCGCGAGCGTTCCGAGTCGATAGCGTTCAACCATGGCGGCCGGACGACGGGTCCTCGTCAGCGGGATGGGCGGTGACCTCGGGTCACGCGTCGCGGTCGCCTTGGAGCAGGAGGATTGGGTCGGTGATCTCCTCGGCATCGATGTCGACCCGCCGCGCCGTCGCCTCTACCGGGCCGAGTTCCACCTGATCACGCCGGTCGAGCACGACCGCATCGTCGAGATGATCACCGCGTTCAACCCCCATGTCGTCGTGCACATCTCGGTGTGGGAGCCGCACAGCCGGGCCAACCCGGCGGCGGCGCGCCAGCTGACCGACGACTCGGCGACATCGATCCTCGGCGCCGCCGCCGAGTGCCGCGCGCTCGAGTCGCTGATCGTGCGCAGCGGCACCGAGATCTACGGCCGCGCCCACGGCTCGCCGACCCGGCCCGATGAGTCGGCGGCGATCGACCCGACGTGCGAGTACGGCGAGATGCTCGCTGGGATCGAGCGCACCGCCAACTCCATCGGCCGACGCATCGGGGTGAGCGTCGCGGCGATTCGCATGGGCACCGTGCTCGGCCCCCATGTGGCGAGCCCGCTCGGGCGGGTGCTGCGGATGCCCGCGGTGCCGTTCAGCGTGCTCGCTGATCCGCCCTTCGCCGTCGTCGAGGACGTGGTTGTCGCCAAGGCGTTCGTCGCCGCCGCCGAGCGCCGCCTCGCCGAGCCGGTGAACGTCGTCAACAACGGCGCAATCACGGCATTGCAGGCTGCGCGGCGCGGGCAGCGCATCCCCATCCCGCTCGTCGGGCCGGACTGGTGGATCGCCCGTGCCATCAGCGGCCTGCTCGGAGCGCCGATACCAGACCACGTGCTGGAGACGCTGCACCGCGGCCGCCTCGCCGACAACGGGCGGATGGAGGAGCTGCTCGGCTTCCGGACGTCGACGACGACGATGGACGTGATCCAGAAGCTCTACGACTGGCCGACCGTGATCCGCACCCCGGCTCGGAAGGCTGCCGCGTGAGCGACGACACCGAGTACGAGGCGCGCGTCCTCACCCTCCCGGTCGAGCGGACGATCACCGCGGCCCGTGAGCAGGCGGCCGCCGCCGCGGCCCGCCAGGTGGCGCCGGTGGGCGCGTGGGAGGTCGACGACTGGGGTCGCGACCCGGCCCTCGTGACTGCCATCGGGCAGCTGGTGACGCTGCGCTGGCGCACCGTGCTCGGCGGCGTCGACCGGCTCCCCGTCCACGCCGGCGCGCTCCTCGTCGTCAACGCCCGTCGCTGGTCGCTGAGCGCCCTGCACGTGGCCCTCGAGCTCAGCCGCGAGATCGGCCGGCCGGTGCGCTTCGTCGGGCGGCCCGACGTCGCCCCGATCGGTGCGCTGGCCAGGCGCCTCGGCGGGCTGCTCGCCCGGCCGGACGAGGTCGCCGGCGCGCTGCGCGCCCACGAGCTGCTCGTGTTCTCGGCGACGCCGACGGTGCACCCGCGACGCACCGGGCGCGTCGACCATCGTCTGATCGGCGCCGCCGTCGAGACCCACACCGCCGTCTTCCCGGCGGCGGTCACCAGCTCGCCGGTCACCCGCTGGGCGCGGATCGAGGTCGGTCCGGCCGTGCGCCCGAGCCGGCAGCGGCGGGGTCCGCTGATCGAACTCGAGCTGGCCGATCAGGTCGAGCACCGGATCCAGCGCCTGCTCGACGAGTTCGGCGGCACCCAGACCGGCACGCCCCTCGACTGGCTGCCGCTGGGCGGCGCGGGGGGACCCTGAACGATGTCGTTCGCCACGACACAGGACGGCACCCGCATCCACTACGCGGTCACCGGCCCTCGCAGCGGGCCACCGGTCCTGCTGATCCAGGGCCTCGGGGCCGACAAGCACGGCTGGGACATGCAGCGGCTGGCCCTCGCCGGCACCCACCGGGCGGTCGCCTTCGACAACCGCGGATCCGGACGCAGCGACAAGCCCAACGGCGCCTACTCGCTGGAGCAGATGGCGGCCGACGCGGTCGCCGTGATGGACGCCGCCGGCCTCGAGACGGCCCACGTCGTCGGCGCGTCGATGGGCGGCGCGATCAGCCAGCTCCTCGTGCTCGGCTGGCCCGAGCGGGTGCGGTCGTTGACCTTGACGTGCACGTCCTGCCGCAACCACGAGTGGCGCCGTGAGCTGCTGGCGAGCTGGGCCGAGATCGCCCGCCAGCGGGGCATGGCGGCGATGACCGGCACGGCCGCCCGATGGGTCATCGGGCCGCGGTCGTTCCGCCGGCTGATGCCGGCGATCGGCTGGCTCGGCCCGCTCGCCTACGGCCGCCCGGCCCACGCTTTCGCCTCCCAGGTCCAGGCGATCCTCGCTGTCGACGACACGGTGTCCGAACAGCTCGGGGGCATCGAGGTGCCGACGATGGTCATCGTCGGGAACCAGGACATCCTCACCCCCCGCGGCGATAGCGAGGAGCTGGCCGAGCTGATCCCGACGGCCGAGCTGGTGGTGATCAGCGGCGCCGCCCACGGGCTGATGATCGAGCACGCCTCGACCTACAACCGGATCCTGCTCGACTTCCTCGACCGCGCCGAGGGCGCCTGGGAGCAGGGCGCCGCGGACGCGGCGTCAGATCTCGTCGCCGGCTGACGCGGCCTGCTCGTCGAACGTCCGGTCGATGCGGGCGAAGCGGCGGCGGATCGACTCGCGGCTCTCGTCGTGGGGCAGGACGTAGAGCCGGTTGTGCTCGATGGCGTCGACGGTGAGGCGGGCCACGCCCTCCACGTCCAGCACGCGCCCGGCAAGGTCGGCGTTGGCGGCATCCTGATCGGCGACGCGCGACCCGGGCGCGGGCTCGCCGTACTCCGCCTGGCGGTTGCGTTCGGAGAGCCCGATGTTGGTGCCGACTCGCATCGGACACAGCACCGACACGCCGATCTGGTGCTCGCGCAGCTCTCGCCACAGCACCTCGGCGAGGGCGACGACGCCGTACTTGGCCACGCAATACGGCCCCAGCCCGCTGTTCGGCACGAGCCCGGCGAACGACGCGGTGAACAGCAGGTGGCCGCCCTCGCCCTGCTCGACGATGCGCGGCAGGAACGCCTCGACGCCGTGGATCGGGCCCCACAGGTCGACGTCGATCGTCCAGCGCCAGTCGTCGTGGGTCATGTCGAGGATCGGGCCGCCGACGGCGATCCCGGCGTTGTTGAACACGACGTGGACCGCACCGAGGGCGTCGAACGCAGCGTCGGCCAGCGACTGCACCTGCTCCAGCGAGCGCACGTCGCACACCACGCCGTGGGCCTCGGCGCCACCCGCCCGCAATCCCTCGACTGCCGTGTCGAGGGCGCCCTGCTCGATGTCGGCGAGCACGACCCGCGCCCCCTTGTCGGCCAGCACCGTCGCCGTCGCCAAGCCGATCCCGCTGGCGCCGCCGGTGACGACGGCACCCTTGCCCTGCAGCGTGTCCATGACGCCCGATCCTGCCATCCGAGTGTTGAGGGCGCAGAAACGCGCCCTTCGACACTCCGATGACCTTCAGCACTCGGATGGGTGGTAGGCCACGGGGGCATGACGCTCGTGTTGCGCACCGACGCCGGCGGGGTGGCCACGCTCACGCTGAACCGGCCGGAGAAGCTCAACGCCCTCACCCCGGCGGTGTTCGACGAGCTGCGCGGCCACCTCGACGCCGTCGCTGCCGACGAGTCGGTGCGCTGTGTCGTGCTCACCGCCGCCGGGCGCTCGTTCTGCGCCGGCAACGACCTCGACGCCATCGCCAGGGGCGAGGGCGCCGACCGGCCGATGCTCGGGCCGGAGACGGTCGACGCGCTCGAGCAGACGCCGCAGCCGACGATCGCCAAGATCCGCGGCCACTGCTTCACCGGCGGCCTCGAGCTCGCTCTGGCCTGCGACTTCCTCGTCGCCGCGGCGTCGACGACGTTCGGCGACACCCACGGCCAGTGGGGCATGGTGCCGATCTGGGGGATGTCGATCCGCCTGCCCGAGCGGGTCGGGCTGGCCAACGCCAAGGACCTGATGTTCACCGCCCGGCGCATCGACGCCACCGCGGCCAAGGCGATCGGTCTCGTCGACCGGGTCATGCCCGACGACGAGCTCGACGCCGCCGTCGACACCCTCGCCGGCGAGGTCGCCGCCAACTCGCCCGGCACCAACCGGCGGGTCAAGCTGCTGCTGCGCGAGCGCTTCGAGCGCACCCGGCCCGACGCCCTCGCCTACGAGCGCAGCCGCCCCCACGGCATGCCCGAGGACATGACCGAGCGGATCGCCCGCCGACGGCCGGGCTGAGCCGTTTGTGTCACCGCAGGAGTCCCCCATGACGTATCCGGTGACACAAACTAGGGGGCACGGAGAGGAGGCATCATGGCTTCGGACACAGCCGACCACGAGGTGATCGTCATCGGTGCCGGCGTGTGCGGCATCTACCAGCTGTACCGCCTGCTCGAGCTCGGCGTCGACACCACCCTGCTCGAGGCCGGGGACGACCTCGGCGGCACCTGGTTCTGGAACCGCTACCCCGGTGCCCGGTTCGACTCCGAGAGCATCTCCTACGGCTACTCCTTCTCCCCCGACCTGCTCCAGGAGTGGGACTGGAAGGAGCGCTTCTCCGGCCAGCCGGAGAACCTGCGCTACCTCAACTACGTCGCCGAGAAGTTCGACCTCCGCCCGCACATGCAGTTCGGCTGCACCGTCGAGTCGGCCCACTTCGACGACGAGCACACGATGTGGCGCCTGCACCTCGGCGACGGCCGCGACCTCAGCTGCCACCACCTGATCCTCGCCATCGGTCTGCTGTCGGCGCCGACGATGCCGCGCTACGAGGGCATGGACGAGTTCCAGGGACCGTCCTTCCACACCTACGACTGGCCGACCGACCCGCTCGACCTCAGCGACAAGCGCGTCGCCGTGATCGGCACCGGCGCCACGGGCGTGCAGGTCATCGGCGAGCTCGCCGACAAGGTCCGCCAGCTCACCGTCTTCCAGCGCCGGCCGAACTGGTGCGCCCCCCTGCACAACGCCGAGATCTCGCCGGAGGAGATGGCCGCGATCAAGTCCCGCTACGACGAGATCTTCGCCACCTGCGCCCGGACGCCCGGCGGCTTCATCCACGAGCCCGACCGGCGCCCGTTCTTCGAGGTGCCCCGCGAGGAGCGGCAGGCGAAGTTCGAGCAGCTCTACGGCGAGCCCGGGTTCGGCATCTGGCTGGCCAACTTCCGCGACACGTTCATGGACGAGGCGGCCAACGCCGAGCTGTCGGACTTCATCGCCGACAAGATCTGCTCGCGCGTCCACGACCCTGAGATCGCCGAGAAGCTGATCCCCAAGGACCACGGCTTCGGGGTCCAGCGCGTGCCGATGGAGACCAACTACTACGAGGCGTTCAACCGCGGCAACGTCCGCCTCGTCGACCTCCAGGAGACCCCGATCGAGCGGATCACCTCGACCGGCATCCGCACCACCGCCGAGGACCTCGAGTTCGACGTGATCGTCTACGCCACCGGCTTCGACGCCGTCACCGGGGCCTACGACCGCATCGACATCCGCGGCGTCGGTGGCCAGAAGCTGCGCGACAAGTGGGCCGACGATCCCGTCACCTACTTGGGCCTACAGGCGTCCGGCTTCCCCAACATGTACATGCCGACCGGACCCCAGAGCGGCTCGGCGTCGACCAACTTCCCCCGCGGCATCGAGCTCGGCGTCGACTGGGTCACCGGCCTCCTGCAGCACATGTGGGAGCACGGCTATACCCGCGAGGAGGCGACCCCTGAGGCCGAGGCCGAGTGGGGCGCCCACGTCCGTGAGATGTACGAACTCGTGCTGCTGCGCAACGCCCAGGGCTGGTTCACCGGCTACAACTCCAACGTCCCGGGCCACGACAAGGGCACGATCCGCCACGTCGTCTACAACGGCGGCTCCCCCAAGTTCCGCCGCACGGTCACCGAGGCCGCCGAGGCCGGCTATCCCGGGATCGTGTTCTCGTAGCCACGGCTCCCCATCCGAGTGTTTCGTGCGATCGGAGTGTTTGGTCCCGGCAAACCCGCTTCGCGACACTCCGATGGCCTCAAACACTCGGATGGTTCGATCGGGGGCGCCGCGGTAGGGTCCGGCGCATGAGCATCTCGAACGCAGACATCAGCGCCCAGTGGGAGCTCGGCGACCCGATCGTCGTCACGATGGAGTCCGACGGCGACGGTGATGGAACCGACGGCACCGACGGCGACGGCACGGATGGCACCGACGGCGGCGGCGACAGCGACGGGACCGACGGCACCGACGGCACCGACGGCGACGGCACCGACGGCTGAGGTGTCGGCCGGCGCCAGCCGGACCGTCGACACCATGCAGACAGGCGACTCCTGGACGACCCGTCGGGTCCACCATCCCGACGCGCCCCGCCTCGAAGCACTCACGCCGGACCCGGCGGCGTTCGTCTCCGAACATCTGTTCCGCCACATGGTCTGGTCACCGGCCAGCGAGCGCATCGGGCCGCCGCTCACCACGCCAGAGGAGCTGTGGGCCGACGTCCTCAGCAGGGGCGCCCGAACCCCGACGTTCCGCCTCGTGCGCGACGGCGCCACGCTCCAGGCGTCGACGTACTGCCGCTCGGCCGGGATCGGCAATCGCACGATCGACGACGTGATCCAGCCCAACCGCATCCTCGAGCTGCACGCCGCCGGCGCCACGATGGTCGTCCAGGGCCTCCAGCTCACCGACCCCCACCTCGCCCGGCTGGCCGTCAACCTCGCCCTCGACCTCGACCAGGCGGTGCAGGTCAACGCCTACCTCACGCCGCAGGCCGCCAAGGGCCTCGAGCTGCACTTCGACTACCACGACGTGTTCGTGGTCCAGCTCGGGGGCGCCAAGCGATGGCGGGTCTGGGAGCCACTCGCCCGCACTCGCCTCCCGGTCAAGGCGGCCAGGGTCCCGATGCCCACGTTCGACGAGCTGGGCCCGCCAGCGCTCGACCGCACGCTGGAGGCCGGCGACGTCCTCCACCTGCCGCGCGGGTTCCCCCACGCCGCCGAGACCGTCGACGCCGCCTCTGCCCACCTGACGATCGGCGTGCTCGCCGCGACGTGGCACCAAGCGGTCCGTCACGCCGTCGACGCCACAGTCGCCGCCGGGGCGCTGCGCGAGTCGATCCGCCCCGGTGAGGCGCTGCGCGGCGGGTTGGAGGAGCTCGGGGCACGCCTCAGCCCTGCCGCGGTGCGGCGCTGGACGACGATCGAGATGTGGCGGCGCATGCCGGCCACGCGGCTGCGCCCACTCGATCCGCCGGTGATCGACGGCGCAACCGCCGTCGCGCTGACACCCGGCCCGCTGCTGTGGTCGACCGTCGAAGCCGGGCCGGCCGAGCTCGGTCTCGGCGACCGCGTCCTGCGCATGCCCACTGAGGCCAGCCCGCTGCTCTCGGCGATCCTCGGGACCGATGGGTCGTTCGAGCTCGCCGGCCTCGACGTCGCCCTCGACCAGGATTCCCGCCTCGTGGTCGGCCGCCGCCTCGCCGCCGAGGGAGTGATCGCGCCTGCCCCGCTTGCCCGCTGACGCCCACCGCTTCGAGTGCAGCGTGGCCTCGGCGGCGCGCGATGAGCCTGTCGAAGCCACCGCCTCGCAGGTCGCCCGGTGGCTGCTCGTCGAGGTCGAGGGACCATGGGGTCGCGACGCGATCCGCGACAGCCAGCTCGGGCCGTTCGCACCAGCCGTGTGGCGCCAGGCGATGAAGCGCCACGGCATCCGGGTCGTCGCGATCCGCCGCGACCTCGCCCACCGCCACCATGGCCGCGGGCCGGCCGGCCTACGCCTGGTGTATGTCGAGGCGGCCCGACCCGGTGTCACCGAAGGCGCCGCCCATCGTGTCGAGCTGTCCGACCTCCACGACGTCGTTGACGCCACGTCATCGCTGGTCGACGGCCGCCGACCCGATGCATCGTGGACGCGGGACACCGACCGCTACGTCCTCGTCTGCACCAACGGTCGCCACGACGCCTGCTGTGCGACCTACGGCCGCCCGCTCGTGCGCGCCCTGCGCGACTCGCCGTGGCGCGACGAGGTGTGGGAGTGCTCGCACATCGGCGGCGACCGTTGGGCGGCGAACATCGTCATCCTTCCCGGCGGCCTCTACTACGGCCGCCAGGACGCGTCGACCGCGGCGGGCGTGCTCGCTGCCCACGACGAGGGCCGTCTCGACCTCACCGGGTTCCGCGGGCGGTCGACGTTGCGGCTTCCCGAGCAGGTCGCCGAGCAGCACCTCCGCACGACGCTGCGCCTCGACTGCCTCGACGCCGTGCGCGGCCTCACCCGCGTCGACGATGCGACGGTCCGCGTCGAGGTGGCGACCGCCGAGGGCCCGGCGACCTACGACGTCGTCGTGCGGCGCGACGACGTAGCGTCGCCGACCCCGCTCACGTGCAAGGGCCGCGACGGCCAGCACTACCCGTCGTTCACCGTCGAGGCGACGACACCGGTCTGACTCGGGTTCGGCTCGCGGGCAAGCTGCTCGCCTCACCTCCCGAGCTCGCCGCCGCCGCTCCGCAGCAGCGCTCGCCCACCTTCATCCACCTTGCCCCGCGCGGTCGTCAGGCGGAGGCGGCGACCTTGGCTCGGCTCGACTTGCGCGCAGTGGTCTTGCGCGCCGTGCTCTTGCGTGCTGTGGTCTTGCGGGACGTGCTCTTGCGCGCCGTGCTCTTGGCTGCCTTGGTCGTCTTCCGCGGCGTCGCCCGGCGGCTCGCCACCTCACCGAGCGCGGCGTTGGCCACCGCACCCTGGAGGTCGCCGAACGCGTCGCGCAGCGCGTCGGCGTACACGGCGGGGTCGGGCATCATCTCGCGGCACGACGTGAACGAGATCGTGATGTCGTCGCAGTAGCTCATCACCGGGTGGATCAGGCCCATGCCCTCGACGATCATCCCCGCCCCGTACATCGCCACGAGCTTGGCGCCGGCGAAGTACAGCGGGTGGCGCGGCCCGGGCATGTTGGTGACGGTGCAGTTGAACACGGGTCGCAACCGGTTGGCCAGCGACAGCCGTGCCCCCGTACGGGCGCCGAGCCCGACCAGGCCGCCGGGCATCAGGTCGGCCATGTCGACGAGGGTGCGGGCGCCGAGGGCGTTGGCGAACTCCTTGGACTCCTGGGTCGCCTGGCGGATTGTGACCAGCCGCTGGTAGGGGTCGGCGATGTCCGTGCCGAGCGTGACGAACATGCCGGACACCATGTTGCCGGCCGCGCCTCGCTCTGCTTCTGAGCGGACCGAGATCGGCGCCATCGCGATCAACGCGTCGCTCGGGAGCTCGCCCTTGTCCTCGAGGTACTGGCGCAGCCCGCCGCCGACGATCGTCAGCACGACGTCGTTGATCGTCGCCTTCGGCACCGCCGACTTGACCTGGCGCAGGTCGTCGAGCTTGTAGGACACCCCGTCGAACACCCGATGGGCGCTGACCGGACCGCTGAAACGGGTGCGCGGGATCGTCGTCGGTGGCGGCGTGATCGTGCGCCGGCGGATCCCGTCGGCGACCTTGCCCAGCTGGGGCACGGCACGCGCCATCACCCGGCCGCCGTGCATCGGGCGGGTGGCATTGCTGACACCCGCCCGCCACAGCAACTCGGCCGTGCTCGGCATGCGCTCGGGCTTCCACTGCTTGTCCGGGCGGGGCGGGTCGGCGACCGGCGCGTCGTCGTGGATGGCACTCGTCATCTCCATGCCCGACATGCCATCGATGGCGGCGTGGTGGACCTTCGTGACGAGAGCGAAGCTGCCCTTCGGCACGCCCTGCACGTTGTCCAGCCCCTCGATGACGTACAGCTCCCACAGCGGGCGGTCGAGGTCGAGCGGGCGTGACACGAGGCGGGCAACCTGGATGCACAGCTGGCGCCAGTCACCGGGGTGGGGCAGGGCGATGTGGCGGACGTGGAACTCGAGATCGAAGTCGGGATCCTCGATCCAGTAGGGATGGTCGAGGTCGAACGGGACCCGCACCAGCCGCTGGCGGAAGACACGGGCAAGGTGAAGGCGCTTGTCGATGTGGTCGAGGATCCCCTTGAACGTCACCCGGCCGCCGGGCGCCGTCGAGGGGTCGTAGATCGAGACCCCTCCGCCCGCCATGTGGGCGCGTGGCGTCTCGGAATAAAGGAATGAAGCGTCCATCCCGCTCAACTGCTGCATCCAAGCGCTCCCCTCATGTCATGGCCGTGCCCCCCAGCACGACGACCAACGGTCAGTCTTCCCCATCCGCGCCGGTTCCTCAAACGGCACCGCAGACATCGAGCGTCAGGCGCGCACGTGGGCGAGGCGCTCGTAGGCCGGCGAGAGGGCCTGCAGCTCGGGCATCACCTCGGTGGCGAACAGGCGCATGCTGCGCTCGGCGACGTCGGCGGGCATGCCGCCATATCGGAACACGCCGACGTAGCCGTCGGCGCCGACGAGGTCGCAGAACGCCTTGGTCTTCGCGTACACCTGCGCCGGCGTCCCGAACGGCTGCAGCCCGATGTAGAACTCGGTCATCTTCTCGACCCCACCGGGCTCGTGGAGGCGGTCGTACATCAGGCCGTGGAACTCGTAGCCGGGCGTCGACTTGAGGTGCGGCTTGTCGAACTCGTAGTGCGAGATCACCGAGTCCCAGTACCCGCTGAGCCACGTGCGGGCCTGCTCCTCAGCGCGGTCGGCGTTGTCGTCGACGAACGTCCACCCGGCCACGATCGGTGCCGGCGGCTCCTCGCCGATCGCCTCGCGATAGGTCGCGCGGTAGGTCTCGGTCTCGTCCTTCACCATGTGCCAGGGCTTCTGCGGGACGATCAGCACGCCGGTGCCGAGCCGGGCCATGATCTCCGCCGACTCAGGCGACACCGTCGCCGAGTAGGTGCGCCCCTTGAACGATGCGAACGGCGCCGGGTGCAGCTCGACGCGGGGCTGGTCGACGAACTCGCCGTGGTACTCCATGACGCCGCTCTCCAGCGCTCCGAGGATCGCCTCGGCAGCCTCCTTGAACTGCTGGCGGGCGATCCCCATCTCGACGCGGAAGCCGTCGAACTCGACCTTCCCGGTGCCGCGGCCGAGGCCGAGGATCAACCGGCCCTGGGACATGTGGTCGAGCAACACGATCTGCTCGGCGGCGCGCACGGGGTCGTGCCACGGCAGCACGAGGACCATCGAGCCGAGCTTGACCTTGGTCGTACGCCCGGCCATGTAGGTCAGGAACTGCAGGACGTCCGGGCACATCGTGTAGTCGGTGAAGTGGTGCTCGACGCTCCAGATCGACTCGAACCCGAGCGGTTCGGCGAGGTCGGCCAGGCGCAGGTCCGCCGCCCACACCTCCCGGTCCGACAGCGAGCCCCCGAAGCCCTGGAAGATGGCCGACATCCCGACGTGCATCCTGTCCTCCTGTGACGTGGCGCTTCTGGTCACGCTAGGAGTCGCACCGGCCGCTGGACGAACCGTCTGAACTCGCTACAGCGCGTCCTCGCCGGCTTCGCCGGTGCGGATCCGGTAGGTCGCGTCGACCGGCAGGATCCACACCTTGCCGTCGCCGATCTTGTCCGTGCGCGCGGCGTCTTGCACCGCGGCGGCGACACGCTCGGCCTCGTCGTCGCTGGTGAGGATCTCGAGGCGCGTCTTGGGGACGAAGTCGATCCGGTACTCGGCGCCCCGGTACACCTCGGTGTGGCCGCGCTGGCGGCCGAACCCGCGGACGTCGGTGACGGTCATGCCGCGCACGTCCATCGCGACGAGGGCATCCTTCACGTCGTCGAGCTTGAACGGCTTGATGACCGCAACGACCAGTTTCATGTGCGCTCCCCTCAGGTCCGCTCGAGTGAGTAGCCGGTCTCGGCGTGCTGGCTCAGATCGAGCCCCGCGAACTCGTCCTCGGGCACGACGCGGATGCCGCCGGGCAGGAGCGCCCTGAGCGCGATGCCGATCAGCCCGGACACGACGAACGAGAACACCAGCACGACGACGACGGCGAGGACCTGCTCGCCGAACAGCCCCCAGCCACCGCCGAGGAGGACACCGTCTCTTCCGGCGGGGTTGACGGCGTCGTCGGCGAACAGTCCGAGGAGGATCGAGCCGATGATCCCGCCGACGAGGTGGACGGCGACGACGTCGAGCGAGTCGTCGTAGCGGAAGCGGTACTTCAGCCGGATCGCGAGGAAGCACACGGCACCGGCGACGGCGCCGATGATCACCGGCGCGAGGCCGCCGACGAAGCCGGCGCACGGCGTGATCGCCACGAGGCCGGCGACCGCGCCGGACGCCGCGCCGAGCGTCGTGGCGTGGCCGCTCTTGACCCGTTCGACGGCGAGCCATCCGATCATCGCTGCCGCCGCGGCGACGAACGTGTTCAGGAACGCCTGGGCGGCGACGCCGTTGGCGGCGAGCGCCGAGCCGGCGTTGAAGCCGAACCACCCGAACCACAGGATCCCCGTACCGAGGACTGTGAGCGGCAGCGAGTGCGGCGGCATCGGATCCTCGGGCCAGCCGCGGCGACGACCGAGGAGCAACACCAGGGCGAGTGCACCGGCCCCAGCGTTGACGTGGACCACCGTGCCGCCGGCGAAGTCGAGGGCGCCGCGGTCGGCGAGCCAGCCGCCGGCGAAGACCCAGTGGGCCACCGGCAGGTAGACGAGGATCGACCAGAGGGCGATGAACCACACCCAGGCGACCCAGCGCATGCGATCGGCGATCGCACCGGTGATGAGGGCCGGCGTGATCACGGCGAAGGTCAGCTGGAAGGCGACGAACGCCAACGTCGGGATCGTCCCCGACACCGCGTTGGTCAGGTCCTTCAGGCCGACGAAGTCGAAGTTGCCGAGCCAGCCACCATTGCCGGCGCCGCCGAAGGCGAGTGAATAGCCGAACACCACCCACAACACGGTGACGACGCCCATGGCGAAGATGTTCTGCATCAGCATGGCGAGCACGTTCTTGGAGCGCACCATGCCGCCGTAGAACATCGCCAAGCCCGGGGTCATGAACAGGACGAGCGCGGCCGACGTGAGCACCCAGGCCGTGTCGCCCGTGTCGAGTTCGGGCATGTGAGCTTCCTCCAGAGGTGACGGCGCGCGCGGACGCGCACATGGCAAGGTGGGCGAGCGCCGCTGCGAAGCGGCGGTAGCGAGCTCGGCAGGTGAGGTGAGCAGCTTGCCTGCGAGCCGAACCCGAGCGTTACGGTGGGCGAGCGCCGCTGCGAAGCGGCGGCGGCGAGCTCGGCAGGTGAGGTGAGCAGCTTGGCTGCGAGCCGAACCCGAGCGTTACGGTGGACCGCGGCGGCGGATCGGTGACACCGATCGACGCCGGATCTCGACCGGCACGAACGCGGCGCTCCCGACCCACGCCGTCAACGCGATCAAGGCGGCGGCGATCGCGACCACGCCGATCAGCGTGTCCGGGGCCTGGCGGTGCGAGCGCGCGGTCAGCGTCAAGGTCGCCTTGGCCCCG
This sequence comes from uncultured Acidimicrobiia bacterium, assembly GCA_963841465.1. Lineage (GTDB taxonomy): Bacteria > Actinomycetota > Acidimicrobiia > Acidimicrobiales > Ilumatobacteraceae > JALZMG01. The sequence continues at coordinate 722,958 of CAWJCQ010000006.1, forward strand.
TCAGTTGGAGGCCCGTAGCCCGGTCCCGCCATCCGCACCGCGCAGAGGGCGAGCACGACGACGACGAGCGCGGCGAGACAGCAGGCGAGAGGGCGGGGCGGCCGGCGGGCGGAGATGGCGAGGACCGTAGCCCGCGTCGCCTCGGGTCAACGCACGGTGCTTGACTGCGCCGATGACCGCGACGGCTCTCGACGGTGTGCTGGTCCTGGAGCTCTCGGGCTCCGTCTCGGGTGCGTTCGCCGGAAAGCTCCTCGGCGACCTCGGTGCCCGGGTGGTGATGCTCGAGCCTGCCGGCGGGAGTGCGATCCGTGAGCACCGGCTGTTCGACTACATGGCCGGCGGCAAGGAGTCGGTCGTGGTCGACGACGCGGCGCTGGCGGGCTGGATCGCCGCCGCCGACATCGCGGTCACCGACGGCAGCTCCCCGTGGCACGACGCCGCGGTCGCCGGCCGCGCGCCGACCACGGTGCTCGTCGACGTCTCGCCGTTCGGGCGGTTCGGGCCGTACGCAGGGTGGCAGAGCAGCGACCTCGTCACCTGGGCGATGGGCGGTTACCTCTACTTCACCGGCTCGCCCGACCGCGAGCCGATCTGGATGCCGGGGCCGCACGCCCAGCTCCACGCTGCCGCCCACGCCGCGTTCGCCGCGCTCGTCGGCCTCCACGAGCGCGGGCGCAGCGGACTCGGCCAGCGGGTCGAGGTGGCCGAGCTCGACGCCACCCTCACTGCCCACGCCTGGCTGGTGTCGTCGTGGGCGGCGTGCGGGCAGTTGCTGGGGCGTCAACCGATGGACCTCATCCGGGCCTCCGACGGGTGGGTGTACGTGATGCGGATCGTGCCCAAGGACGAGCTGTTCGTAATGATCGAGCGGCCCGACCTCGGCGAGGAGAACCTCACCGTCGACCTGCCGACCTGGAACGCCAACATCCCGCGCATCTTCGAGGCCGTCGCCGCGTGGGCGAAGGACAAGACCGTCGCCGAGATCGTCGAGTTCGGCCAACTGCTGCGCGTCGCGGTGACGCCGGTGGTCACCGGCGTCGACGTGCTCGCCGACGAGCAGCTGGCGGCGCGGGACTGGTGGGAGCGGGAGGGCGACGTCACCTTCCCGGGCCAGCCATACAAGCTGTCGGCGACGCCGTCGGCGCGGCGCGGCCCGGCGCCGGCGCTGGGGGCCAACTCGGACGCCCGAGTGCCCGTCGCCGCCGCACCGGCGCCGCCGGCACGGAGCTACGAAGCCGGGTTTGCCCCGGCGCTCGAGGGGCTGCGGATCGTCGAGGTCACCACCAACTGGGCCGGCCCGGTGGCCGGGCGCTTCCTTGCCGACCTCGGATCGGACAACGTCAAGGTCGAGTGGGCCACCCGGCCGGCGACGCGGGCCCTGTTCTGGGCCGGCCCGTTCCAGGACCTCCAGCGCCAGGCCCACCACCGGGCGATGTACTTCTACGAGATGAACCGCAACAAGCGCGGCGTCTGCGTCGACCTGGCCAAGCCCGACGGCCGGGCCGCCTTCTTGGAGATGGTGCGATCGGCGGACGTCGTGCTGGAGAACAACAGCGCCCGGGTGATGCCCAACCTCGGGCTCGGCTACGAAGACCTCAAGGCGGTCAACCCGAAACTGATCATGGTGTCGATGTCGGGGTACGGCGGCGACGGGCCGCACCGCGACTGGGTCGCCTACGGCGCCAACATCGAGACGACGAGCTCGCTGACGTCGATCACCGGCTATCCCGACGGGCAGCTGTCACGCTCGACGCTGTTCTACGCCGACCCGGTCTCGGGCAACTACGCGGCGATCGCGATCATGGCCGCCCTTCGTCACCGCGACCGCACCGGTGAGGGGCAGTGGATCGACATGTCGCTCAACGAGTGCGGCGTGACGTTCTGCGCCGACGCCCTCGTCTCCTACCAGCGCACCGGTTCGCTGCGCCCGCCGATGGCCAATCGCGACCCGGACGTGGCGCCACAGGGCGTCTACCGCTGCATCGGCACCGACAACTGGGTCGCGCTCACGGTACGGTCCGCCGACGAGTGGCGGGCGGTCGCCGAGCTGATCGGTCGCCCCGACCTCGCCGCCGACGAGTCGCTGGCCTCGCTCCATGGTCGCCACGCCCGCCACGACGAGCTCGACGAGGCGATCTCGGCGTGGACCGCAGGGCTCGAGCAGTACGAGGTCGCCGAGATGCTCCAGGCCCGCGGCGTGCCGGCCGGACCGGTGCTCGCCAACTGGCAGATCCTGCCCGACCCGCACATCTACGAGCGGGGGATGTACGAGACCGTGCTCCACCCGGTGATCGGGGCCTATCCGGAGACGACGTGGCCGTGGCGGTTCGAGCGCACGCCGGCGCGCATCGCCCGTCCGGCGCCGCTGTTCGCCGAGCACAACCGCGAGATCCTCACCGAGTCCGGGCTCACGGAGGAGACGATCGCCGCGCTGTACGAGAGCGGTACGACCGCCGACGAGCCGGTCCAACCCGAGTGACGAGTGTGAGGATCAGCAGGTGACGGCCGTGATGGCCCCACGGCCGATGTCGTAGATCGCGGTGTGCTTCGGGACCAGGCGGAGGAACTCGCTGAACGACTCGGCCGGGGATTCACAGCGGCGATCGATCACACGGGCGTACGGCACCTCCCACCCGTTGACGAGATGGGCGTAGCCGGCGCTGAGCTTCTCGATCGACGGCAGCTTGACCTTGAACCCGGTGCTCAGTGGAACGACGGCGAACCACGTGACGGTGTCGCCGAGCGTCTGGGCGAGCAGGGCACACGGCTTGGCCAGGTCCTCGCACGTCACCTCGCCGGGAGTGCCGGAGAAGATCGTCACCGGCACCGGCTGGGCGAACCCGGCCGGCAGCACCTGCAGGGTGAGCGTGCCGGTCGAGCGGCCGCCCTCGACGGCGAAACCGTCGCTGGTCGAGCCGAGGGTCATCGACATCAAGTCGGCGCGGCGGGTCTGCACCGACTGCTCCTCGACGACCTGGGCGACGGACGAACGGTTCCCGAAGGCGAGGTAGACGACGACGGTCAGCCCGAGCAGCGCGCCGATCGCGGCGACGAACCGCCACGAGAGCACCTGCCGCACCCCCGCGACGCTACTGGCACCTCCATCCGCGAGCAGGGCATCTCATGAGTCCCCGTCAACTGTTCGCGGAATTGACCACCCCAGTTGTCATCAGCGCGAAGAGTTGACGGGATCAGCCGAGCCGGGCCGCCGCCGCCTTGGCGGCGCGGGTCGCCCGCTCACCGAGGTCGGCGAGCACGGCGTCGTCGTGGGCGAGGCCGACGAAGATCGCCTCGTAGGCACCGGGGGCGATCGCCACGCCCTCGGCGAGCATGGCCTGGAAGAACGCCGCGTAGGCCCGCTCGTCAGTGCGCTTGGCGCCAGCGAAGTCAGCCGGGGGCGGGACGTCGCCGCACACCATGCCGACGAGCGTGCCGACGACCGGGAACTGCGCCGGGAACCCGGCGCCGGCGCACGCCTCGCGCAGCAGCGCGGCGAGGTGCCGAGCACGGGCGGCGAGCTCGATGTAGACGTCGGGCACGAGCTGGTCGAGGGCGGCCAGCCCGGCCGCCGTCGCCAGCGGGTTGCCTGCCAGCGTCCCGGCGTGGAACACCGTTCCCAGCGGGGTCAGCGTCTCCATCACGTCGCGACGGCCGCCGACGGCGCCGATCGGCAGGCCGCCGCCGATCACCTTGCCGAACGTCGTGATGTCCGGACGCACGTCGTACTTGGCCTGGGCCCCGCCTGAGTCGAGGCGGAACCCGGTGATCACCTCGTCGAAGATCAGCAGCGCGCCGGCCCGGTCGCAGGCCTGGCGCAGCCCGGCGAGGAACCCCGGCTCGGGGGCGATCACGCCCATGTTGGCGGCGACCGGTTCGACGATCACGGCGGCCACGTCGTCGCCGATCGACGGGACCTGGTTGTACGGCACGACCAGCGTCTCGGCGACCGCGCCCGCCGGCACGCCGGCCGTGCCGGGCAGCCCGAGCGTGGCCACGCCGCTGCCGCCGGCGGCGAGCAGGGCGTCGGTGGCGCCGTGGAAGTTGCCGTGGAACGTGATCAGCCGATCGCGGCCGGTGTACCCGCGGGCCAGACGTACGGCGGTGCTCGTGGCCTCGGTGCCCGAGTTCATCGACCGCACCAGCTCGCAGCTCGGAACCCGCGCCGAGATCTCCTCGGCCAGCTTCATCTCGCGCGGCGTCGGAGCACCGTACGACGTGCCATCGGGCGCGGCGGCCGTCAACGCAGCCGTGACGGCCGGGTGGGCGTGGCCGAGGATCACCGCCCCGTAGCTCTGGACGAGGTCGATGTACCGGGTGCCCTCGACGTCCCACACGTACGGTCCCTCGGCGCGGGCGACGAGGTACGGGCGCCCGCCGACCGAGCGGAAGGCGCGGATCGACGAGTTGACACCCCCGGGGATCGCCCGCTCCGACCGGGCGAACAGGACGTCGTTGGACGGCACGCCGCGGCCGGTGCACACGACCGGATCGCACCCCGCCGCCGGGCAGGCCAGAGGGTCGCAATACGCGACCATCCCGGGCGACGTCACCCGCGTCCGGGGCCTTCGGCGAACCAGCGGGCGAGATAGGTGAGGATGACGTCGGCGCCGGCTCGCTTGATCGCCGTCAGGTGCTCGAGGGCGACGGCGTCACCGTCGATCCAGCCGTTGGTGGCGGCGGCCTTGATCATCGCGTACTCCCCGCTGACGTGGTAGGCCGCCACCGGCACGTCGACACGCTCGCGAGCGGCCTTGATCACGTCGAGGTAGGCGAGCGCCGGCTTGACCATCACCATGTCGGCACCCTCGGCGACATCGGCGTCGATCTCCCGCAGCGCCTCGCGGGCGTTGCGCCAGTCCTGCTGGTAGCCCTTGCGGTCGCCGCCCCCGGCGATCGTCACGTCGACGGCGTCGCGGAACGGCCCGTACAGGCCGGACGCGTACTTCGCCGAGTAGGCGAGGATCGCCACGCCGTCGAAGCCCTCGCCGTCGAGAGCGCCGCGGATCCGCCCGACCTGGCCGTCCATCATCCCGCTCGGAGCGACGACGTGGGCGCCGGCGCGGGCTTGAGCCAGCGCGGCGGCGGCGTAGATCTCCAGCGTCTTGTCGTTGTCGACGTCGCCGTGGTCGTCGAGCACACCGCAGTGGCCGTGGTCGGTGTACTCGTCGACGCACAGGTCGGCGATCAGCACGATGTCGTCGCCGAGGTCGCCGCGCAGGTCGGCGAGCGCGAGCTGGACGATGCCGTCGGGGTCGTGGGCGCCGCTGCCGAGGGCGTCCTTGCGCGCCGGCACGCCGAACAGGACCACCGCCGGCACGCCGACTGACGCCAGCTCGGCGACCTCCTTGCGCAGGCTCTCCCGGGTGTGCTGGACGACACCAGGCAACGAGCGGATCGGCTGGGGCTCGGTGATGTCCTCGCGCGACGAACAGCGGGGCGACGAGGTCGCTGGTGCGCACGGTCGTCTCGGCGACGAGATCGCGCAGCGCACGCGTTCGGCGGAGCCGGCGGGGCCGCTGGACAGGGAACATCGGGGTCATGGTAGGACCCGGGCGAGGAGGTCGGACAGGGTGTCGGCGTCAGGCGACGGCGCGACGTGGGCGACGGTGACGCCGCGCGTGGCGGCCTCCCGGGCGGTCACGGGACCGATCGCCACCACGACCGCGGATGCCGCCGCGCCGACGGCCTGGGCCCAGCCCTGGGCCGCCGAGCCACTGGCGAGGATGACCGCGTCGACGCCGGACAGCGCCTGCACCTCCTCAGCCGACGGAATCCGTATCGCCGTGCGATAGGCGACCACGGACTCGACGGCGTGACCCATCATCGCCAGCCCGTCGGCGAGGACGGTACGGGCCCGGTCGGCCTGGGCGACGAGGACCCGAGCGCGCTGACGGGGGAACTCGTCGAGCAGGCCCTCGGCCTGAGGTCGCGCCGGCACGAGATCGACGGCACGTGCGGCGGCGGCGGCGAGCGCGGCGGCCGAGGCCGGGCCGACCGCCGCCAGCCGCACCCGGGGGTGCGATCGTGCCACGGGACCGACCCGCACGGCGCCGTTGGCGGATGTCACGACGAGCCAGTCGAAGGCGTCGAGCCGGGCCAGGGCGCGACGAAGCTGCATGCCGCCGTCGAGCGGGTCGGTGATCTCGATCAGCGGGACGTGCACGACGGTGGCGCCGAGCTCGGTGAGCCGGGCCCCGAGCACGCCGACCTCCGGGCGGGTGATCGCGATCCGCCGCCCGGCGAGCCGGCTCACGGCTGCCTCCGTCGACCATCTGGGTGGGATCTGTCCCGGAATCCGGGACGATCCCCGCCCAGAAGTCCCGTTGGGACGAATCCCGCCCAGATGGCGGTGCCGCTCACCAGCCGACCACCCGCTTCGCCTCGCGCGCCGCCTGGCGGGCCCGCTCGTGGTCGCCGGCGTCGAGGGCCAGGGCGATCCGCTCGCGCGCCGTCGTGTCGTGGCCGGCAAGGAAGACGTGCAGCTCGTACCCGCTGACGTGGGCGCCGACGGGCAACGTGCAGCCCGAGCCGAGCTCGGCGAGGAAGCTGCGCTCGACCTCGATCTGGTGGCGGGTTGTGGCGTCGTCGACGGCGGCCAACACCGACAGCGTGGCGTCGTCGTCGACGCGGGCCTCGACCGCCACGCAGCCCTGGCCCACGGCCGGGACGAACTCCTGCGGGTCGAGCCGCTCGGCGATGCGGTCAGTGAGCCCGAGGACCTCGAGGGCGGCGACGGCCATCACGATCGCCCCGCCGTCGGGGACCTTCCCGAGGCGGGTGGCGATGTTGCCGCGCAGCTCGACGAACGTGAGGTCCGGGCGCGCCGCGGCGAGCTGGGCCCGACGCCGAACCGAGCCCGAGGCCACCGTCGCGCCGGCGGCGAGGTCGGCGCGCGCCCGCCCGATCAGCGCGTCGGCGGGGTCGCGCCGAGCCAGGAACGCGCCAATCACCAGCGCCTGATGGGCCACCGAGGGGAGGTCCTTGGCCGAGTGCACGGCGGCGTCGGCGCGCCCGTCGAGCACCGTCTGCTGGACCTCCTTGACGAACACGCCCTGGCCACCGATGGTGTGCAGCGGCACGTCCTGGCGGCGGTCACCGGTGGTCTCGACGATCACCAGCTCGGCGGTGCAGCCGGTCGCCTGCTGCAATGACGCCGCAACCGCCTCGGCCTGGGTGCGCGCCTGCGGGCTGCCTCGAGTGGCCAGGCGCACCGTCGACACGCTCAGTGCAGGTCGAACAGGTCGCTGAGAACTGCGGCGTTGCGCTCGCCGGCGGGCGTGCCGGCCTCGTGGCGGAGGCGCACCGACGGACCGTGCAACAGCTTGGCGACGATCGCCCGGGTGAGCGTGTCGACTGTGTCGCGCTCGTCGTCGTCGAGCGCCGCGAGGCGCCCGGCAAAGCGGGCCATCTCCCGTGCTCGAACCCGCTCCGCCGACTCGTGGAGCTGGGCGACGAGCGGCGCCGCCTGGCGCGCGGTGATCTCCGCGCTGAAGCGCTCGAACTCGGCGGTGATCATCTCGCGCACCCGCTCGACCTCGCCGGCGCGCAAGGCCAGACCCCGATCGGCCCAGTCGCGCAGGTCGTCGAGGTCGAGCAGGGTGACACCGTCGAGGCCACCGACCGAGCGATCCACCGACCGCGGGACGGCGATGTCGACGACGAGCATCGGGGCGTCGGGGCGCTTGTTGGCTGCGACATCGTCGAAGCCGACCACGCTCTGCCCCGAGGCCGTGCAGGCGACGACGACATCGGCGGCGGCGATCGCCGCACCGATCCGGTCGAGTCCGATCGCCCGCCCGCCGACGCGGCCGGCGAGGTGGGTGCCGCGCTGAGGCGTGCGGTTGCACACCGTGATCGCCCCGGCTCCGGCCGTGTGCAGCGCGGTGGTGACGCCGACGCCCATGTCGCCAGCGCCGACGACGAGCACGTTGCGTCCGGCCAGCGCGCCGAGGCGGTCGGTGACCATCTCCACCGCGGCATGACTGATCGACGCGGTGCCACGGCCGATCGACGTCTCGGTCCGCGCCCGCTTACCGACGGTGACGGCGTGGCGGAAGAGCAGGTCGAGCGTCGACCGCACGCCGCCCTCGTCTTTCGCTACCTGCCAGGCCGCGCGCACCTGACCGAGGATCTCGCTCTCGCCGAGCACCGCCGAGTCGAGCCCGGTGGCGACCTCGAACAGGTGCGTGGCCGCGGCGTCGTCGTACTGGCTGTAGAGGTGCGGGTGGAGCTCGTCGGCGCGGAGATCGCCGAGGTCGCAGAGGAAGTCCCGGATGTCGGCGTAGGCGCCGTGGAAGCGGTCGGCGACGGCGTAGACCTCCATGCGGTTGCACGTGCTGAGCACGGCGACCTCGCCGAGGTGGTCTCGTGCGGCAAGGCCGATCACGGCCTTGGCGACGTCGGGCGGGGCGATGGTCAGCCGCTCGAGCACCGCCAGCGGTCCCGTGCGGTGGTTGACCCCGATGACGACGATCGACATGGCGGTTCCAGCCTAAGTGGGGCTCGCCTCGCAGCCAAGCCGCTCGCCTCGCCTCTCGAGCTCACTGCCTGGCCGCGCGCCGCAACTGCTATGCGCTCGCCCCTCTGCGGCCTCCGGCCGGTACGGCCTGCAGCGGCGCCCCGCTGGCCGCCGTGCGGCGTTGCTCGTAGTAGCTGAGGATCTGCAGCTCGACGGCGAGATCGACCTTGCGCACGTTGACGCCCGGTGGGGCGGTGAGCACGAGCGGAGCGAAGTTGAGGATGCTCGTGACGCCCGCCGCGACGAGCTGATCGGCGGCCTCCTGGGCGGCGTCGGCCGGGGTGGCGACGACGCCGATCGACACGTGGCTGGTGCGCACGATCGCCGCCAGCTCGCCAACCGCCCGGACGAGCACGCCGCCGATCATCGCCCCGACCTTGGCCGGGTCGTTGTCGACGATGCCGGCGACGGGGAACCCGCGGTTGCGGAAGCCGTCGTATCCGGCGAGCGCCTGGCCGAGGTTACCCGCGCCGACGATGACGATGGGCCAGTCGTGGGTCAGGCCGAGCTCACGGCGGACCTGGTAGATGAGGTACTCGACCTCGTAGCCGACACCCCTTGTGCCGTACGTGCCGAGGTAGCTGAGGTCCTTGCGCACCTTCGCCGCGTTCACGCCGGCGAGATCGGCGAGCTCCTCGCTGGACACGTTGGACGTGCCCGTTCCCGACTGGTCGAGCAGGATCCGCAGGTACACCGGCAAGCGGGCGACGGTCGCCTCCGGGATTCTCCGACCGCGGCTCGTCGTCGCCATCGCCGCTCACGATAAGCCCACGTGCACGGTTTCACAAAGTCACCCCATCCGAGTGTTGGATCAGGCACCCGGTACGAGGTCTCTCCTCACCAGTTTTCCGGTGGCCGAGCGTGGGAGCTCGTCGACGAAGAGGATCTTCGCCGGGCACTTGTAGCGGGCGAGGTGGTCGCGGCACCACTCGATGAGCCCGTCCTCGTCGATCGTCGCCCCTGGCTCGAGCACGACGAACCCCTTCACCGCCTCGCCGGTGTGCGGGTGGGGCACGCCGATGACCCCCGCGTCGGCGACGGCCGGGTGGGCCATCAGCACCTCCTCGACCTCGGCCGGGTAGACGTTGAATCCGGACACGATGACGAGGTCCTTGGCCCGCTCGACGAGGTACACCCGGCCCTCCTCGTCGCACATGCCGATGTCGCCGGTGCGCAGCCAGCCCTCGGGAGTGAGCACGCGCGCCGTGGCGTCGGGTTCGCCGAGATAGCCGGCGAACACGTTGGGGCCGCGCACCCAGATCTCGCCGGCGTCGCCCACCAGGGCGTCGCCACCGTCGTCGTCGACGATGCGCAGCTCGACGCCGTTCAGCACCCGGCCGACCGACCCGTACACCGGTGTCATCCCGACCGACGACGTCACGACGGGCGACGCCTCGGTGAGCCCGTAGCCCTCGGCGACACGTAGCCCGAAGCGCTGCTCCAGCCGTTCCGCCACGGCGATCGGCAGCTTCGCCGCCCCCGAGATCGCCACCCGCACGCCGGCGAAGGCGTCGGCCGGCGCCTCCTCGAAGTAGGCGAAGGCGCCCCACATCGCCGGCGCCCCGGGGATCACCGTGACCCCGCGGGCCCTGATCGACTCGAGCGCAGTCGCCGGATCGAACCGCTGCACCAGCACGATCGTCGCCCCGACCGACAGGCTGTAGGAAACGACGACGGAGAGGCCGAAGATGTGGAAGGCGGGGATGACGCCGTAGACGACGTCGCCCGCCGCCGTGCGACCGGACACCGATCGCTGCTGCTCGAGGTTGGAGAGCACGTTGCCGTGGGTGAGCATCGCCGCCTTCGGCGAGCCGGCGGTCCCGCTCGTGAACATCAGCGCGACCAGGTGGTCGGGCTTGACGTCGACCGCGGCGAGCGGCTCGGCGGCCACGAGCTCGTCCATCGTCACCGTGCCCTCACCGCCATCACCATCGACCGACACCACCACCCGCACGGTCGGCACGGCGCCCCGGTCGACCCCCGCCCACGCCCCGCGGCGCTGCGGTCGACGACCACGGCCACGGCGTCGACGACGGCGAGCTGGCGCTGGATCTCCGGCGCCGGGCTGCCCGGGTTGAGCGGGACGACGACGGCGCCGAGGCCGACGGCGGCGAGGCAGGCGATGACGAAGGGGTGGCCGTTGCCGCACAGGAGGCCGACTCGGTCGCCGTCGCCAATCCCCAGTCCGGCCAGCCCGCCGCGCACCCGGTCGACCTGGTCGCGCAGCTCGCCGTAGGTGATCTGGTGGTTGCGGCTGATGAGGGCGACCTTGTCAGGCTCTGGCGCGTCGACGACGTGGGCCAGGTTGACTGCTTGCCGTTCCTCCGGCTCGCCGTTCTCGGACACCCCCATGCCGCCACGGACCTTAGCGAGATCGCACCACTAGATCTGAAACAGCGCGATCACGCCGGCGAGAAGGATCGCGAGGAGCAGCAGGGCGATCGCCAGGGTCGTGGCCGGGCGCACCGTGCGGAGGCTACCGGTCGCGCCGCAGCGTCACCGGTGACGCCGCCGGCGCGGCGCGCTCATCAGGTGCGTCGATGATCGACAGCCGCACCGCGTCACCGGCGGCCAGGTGCAGCTCTCGGGCGGCCGAGCGCTGGTCGAAGGCGAGGGCGTACAGGCCGTGGGAGTCGAGCACGAGGCCGACCGAGCCGGAGCCGAGCTCGCCGAACGACGTCGCCAGCCGGGCCGCCCGCCGCTCGTCGCCGATGCTGACCGCCCACACGTCGTGCCCCGCGGTGAGGTCCTCGGGTCCGACGTTCAGTTGGCAGTTGCCGAATCGATCGACCCACAGCACCTCGGCGTGGATGCCATCGGCCTCGTCGCGCGGCACCGAGATCATGCCCGGCACGAGCAGGCCGGGGTCGACCGTCGGGCCGAGCTCGGCGAGGTCGACGCCGTTGGCGAGGTGGGCGGCGACGGGAGCGAACACGTCGCGCCCGGCGAAGGTCGCGCCGGGCGCCGTGAGGTGGTGCTCGGGGTTGGTCAGCTCCACCGCCCGGTCGGCGCCGCCGACGATCGCCACCGCCGGGGCCAGCAGTCCGTTGTCGGGCCCGACGAACACGCCGGCCCCGCCAGCCACTTCGATCGCGACGGCCCGGCGGGACGTGCCCACGCCCGGGTCGACGACGGCCAGCACGACGCCTTCGGCGACGTAGGGGATCGCCCGGGCCATGGCCAGCGAGCCGCCGCGGACGTCGTAGGGGCGGATCCCGTGGGTGAGGTCGACGACGGTGACGTGGGGAGCGAGGTCGCGCAGCACGGACTTGACGACGCCGACGAACTCGTCGTCCAGGCCATAGTCGCTGAGGAACGACACGGTGTCGTGGCGACGGCCCACGACGGCGAACCTATCTACGCTGCTCGGGCTCGGCTCGCAGCAAGCTGCTCACCTCGCCTTCCGAACTCGCCGCCGCCGCTTCGCAGCGGCGCCCGCCCACCTGGCTGTGAAACGCGAATTCGGCTCGCAGCAAGCTGCTCACCTCGCCTTCCGAACTCGCCGCCGCCGCTTCGCAGCGGCGCCCGCCCACCTGGCTGTGAAACGCGAATTCGGCTCGCAGCAAGCTGCTCACCTCGCCTTCCGAACTCGCTGCCACCGCTTCGCAGCGGCGCTCGCCCACCTCACCGCTCCGTGATCCCGACGCTGGACGCGACGAGGGCCGGTGCCAACCCCCCGATGGCACCAGCCCCGTCGGCGCAGCCAGGACTGCGTCCCAGCGCGTCTCAACAGCCGTCACCATAGGCCGCGGATCGACGTGAGAAAAGAGTCACGTCCGAAAAACAGTGTCGTAATTCACTCCCGCAACGTCATCCGCCGAGCTGTGCGCTCCGAAGCGCGGCCTCGCGCACGGCGTCGGCGAAGGCTGCCCGCACGGCGTGGCGCTCGAGCGCCTGCAGCCCCGCCGCGGTGGTGCCGGCCGGCGAGGTGACCATCGCCCGCAGCGCGGCAGGGTCGCCCCGGTCGGCGAGCAGGGCCGACGACCCGACGAACAACTGGATCGTCAACGCCGTCGCCAGCGGGCGGGCGAGGCCGGCGGCGACACTGGCATCGATCAGCGCCTCGGCGACGAGGAACAGGTAGGCAGGGCCGGATCCGGTGAGCGCGGTGACGGCGTCGAGGTGGCGCTCCTCGACTCGGGCGACCGTCCCGACGGCGCCGAGGACGGACTCCGCCCAGACCAGGTCCTCGTCGGTGGCGTCCCGGCCGGCGGCGATCGCCGCCGCCCCCTTGCCGACCAGCGCCGGCGTGTTCGGCATCGCCCGCACGACGGCGACCCCGTCGCCGGCCGCCGCTTCGAGGGCGGCGATCGGCACACCGGCGGCGATCGACAGCAGCCGGCGGGCGCCGACGGCGACCGCTTGGGTCACGGCCCCGGCGACGTCGCCAGGCTTGACCGCGATCACCGCCTCGGTGCACGGCGGCGCGTCCGCCGACACGGCGACGCCGGGGAACTCGGCGGCCAGCTGCTCGCGACGAGCCGGCAAGGCCTCGGCGATGGCGAGGTGCTCAGGTCGGGTCGACGCCAGCAGTCCGCCGACCAGCGCCGCGCCCATGTTTCCGCCGCCGACGATCACGAGCCGTTCGGACACACGCGGCACGCTAGCGATGCCTGCTCAGGCTCTCCGCCCGGGCCGGCGCGGAGGTTCCGACATCCCCGAGTCGCGCCGACCCGGACACCTACCCAGTGGGTCCCGAGATGGCGAAAAGGGAAACGGTCATCGGAACCGGCTGGCGAAGCCGATCCGCAAGAGGGCCCGGAAGCACTGCTCGACGGTGGCGTACAGGGTGCCGATGACGCGATCGAGCTCGGCCTCCGACAGCGCCCCGACCGGGAGGTCACCGCGCAGGAACACGGCGTCCTCGATCCCGATCGAGAAGTGGGCACCGACGAGCTTCTCGTTGCGCCGCAGCAGCTGCTCGTAGAGGGCGGCGGCATTCTCCTCCGGCGCCGGCATCACGTAGGTCTCGTAGCGCAACGTGCGCTGGCGGAGCGTCAGCCAAACCGTCGTGAAGTCCTTGTCCTCCCCGCGCAGGCGGACGTACCAGCGCCGCTCGTCGGGCTCGCCGCGCTCGATCGCCTCGACCGGCAGCCAGCCGGCGGCGATCGTCGCCAGCCACTCGTCGATCCGCCGTTCGAGCAGCGCCAGCGCGGCGTCGTCATGAACGTCGGACACGCCGCGACCCTAGGCGCCCCCCTTCTGTGTCACCGCAGGAGTCCCCGGGGACGTGTGCGGTGACACAGCGCGAAGGTCACGAGCACGCGACGAGGGTCGGCGCGGGTTGAGCGGCGAGGTCGGTGTAGAGGCGGCGGAGGCGGGCGGCCGTGAAGCTCCACGTAAAGCGCCGGGCCCGCACCGCGGCGGCCACGCCCATCGCCGCGGCGCCGGCCGGGTCGTCGAGCAGCTGGGTCATCGCCCGGGCGTAGCGGTCCTGGTCGCGGCCGTCGACGAGGTGGCCGGTGACGCCGTCGTGGACGATGTTGAGCAGCCCGCCGACGGCGCTGGCGACGACGGGGATCCCGCACGCTGCGGCTTCGAGGGCGACGAGCCCGAAGCTCTCACTGCGGCTCGGGACGATGACCAGGTCGGCCGCCCGGTACCAGCTGGACAGGATGTGGTGCGGCTGCGGCGGGACGAACCGCACCCGATCGTCGACCCCCAGCTCGGCGGCAAGTCGACGAGCCAGCGCGGCTTCCTCGTCGCCGTCGGTACCGCTCGCCCCGCCGACGATCACGAGCAGCGACCGCGGGTGATGGGTCATCGCCGCCAGCGCCCGGATCGCCAGGTCGGGCGCCTTCAGCGGCTGGACCCGTCCGACGAACAGCACGATCGGGCGGTCGGTCGGCAGCCCGACAGCGCGACGCGCGCCGCCGCGGTCGCCGGGGGCGAAGAAGGCGTGCTCGACGGCCGGCGGGACGATCTCGATCCGGCCCGGCGGTGCGCCGTACAGGCGCCGAAACTGGCGCTCCTCCTCCGGGCAGCTGACGCAGATGGCGTCGCTGCAGCCGATCACGTCTGCCTCGGCCCGGTCACGCCAGGCCGGCTCCATGTCCCCGCCCTCGGCCTTGACCCGCGCCAGCGTGTGGAACGTGGACACGAGCGGCACGCCGAGGTCGTGCTTGAGGCGGTGCCCGGCGACCCCGCTCAGCCAGTAGTTGCCGTGGACGACGTCGACGCCGGGCCCGGAGCGGATGTGGTCGAGCACCCTGGCGGTGAACGTGTCGAGCTGGTCGGGCAGCGCCTCCTTGGACAGATCGAAGGGCCCGGCCGAGACGTGCACCACCCGGTGGCCCGGCTCGACCTGCACCTCGGGCGCCAGGCCGGGTCGGTCGGCCCGCGTGTACGTCGTGCACTCGACGCCTGCCTGGGCGAGCGCGGAGGCCACCTCGCGCACGTACACGTTCATCCCGCCGCTGTCCCCGGATCCCGGCTGCAGCAGCGGCGACGTGTGCAGCGAGATCATCGCCACCCGTTTCACAGCTGCAACGACGCTACCGACCGACGTAGCTCTCGTAGACGTTGATCAGGGCGTGCTTCTGGTCGGCGGTGAGCAGGGGGTCGCGGGAGATCGCCTCGCGCACGTTGGGCAGCTCCTCCTCCTCGCTCAGCAACCCGGCCTGCTTGTAGAGCGTCTCGGCGCTGATCTTGAGCGCCTTGGCGAGCTGCTGGAGGATCTCCGCCGACGGCCGGCGCAACCCACGCTCGATCTGCGACAGGTACGGGTTGGACACCCCGGCGAGCTCGGCGAGCCGGCGCACCGACATGCTGGCGACCTCCCGCTGGGCCTTGATGAACGCGCCGAGCTCGGCGACGCGGTCCCCGATCTCCTGGCGGATCGCGTCCGACGACGGCGCGCTCATCGGTCCGTGCCTGACTTGCGCGACCTTGACCAGCTCGATCTCGGCCCGACACCGATGAGCCAAAGACCGAGCCTGACGGTTCGCTCGCTTCGCTCGCTCATCGGTCCGCGCCTGACTTGCGCGAGCACCTTGACCAGCTCGATCTCGGCCCGACACCGATGAGCGAAAGACCGTGCCTGACGGTTCGCTCGCTTCGCTCGCTCATCGGTCCGCGCCTGACTTGCGCGAGCACCTTGACCAGCTCGATCTCGGCCCGACACCGATGAGCGAAAGACCGTGCCTGACGGTTCGCTCGCTTCGCTCGCTCACGCGTCTCGCTCCGACGGTGGCCGCTGCTGACGGTAGCGGCGGACCAGCTCGTCGCTCAGGTCGTCGAGCTCGGCGAACAGCTGATGGCGTTCGCCGGACACCTCGTCCTCGAAAGCGTCGAGGGCGGCGGCGAGCTCGGCGACGGCCTGGTCCTCGAGCTCGGCGAGTCGGCCGAAGCCACGCTCGGCGCACAGCTGGTCGAGCTGCTCGGCGCGGGGGTCGTCGCTGTGGTCCTCGGCCGGTCGGGGCGGGCGGTCGGAGGCCGCCAACAGGCGCTCCCCGAGCACATGCGCGAGGTCGTCGGCGAGTGCGGGCGCCTCGGCGCCCGACCCCCGGCGAGCCAGCTCCGCCCGGGCCAGGTCGGCCCGGCCCTGGGCGACGCGGCGGACATATGACACGACGTCGTCGAGCTCTTGCAGCACCCGCCGTCGTTCGCGGAGCTCATCGAGGCTGAGCTGGGAGGCGTCCTCCATCAGGTGGCGCCTCCCGAGACCGGGGGCAGCACCGCCACCTCGTCACCGGGCCCGACGGCGGTGGACTCGGCGGCGTGGTCGCCGTTCACCCAGACCCGGGAGGTGGCCAGCACCTCGGCGAACGCCGAGCCGAAGCGTGCCCTTGCCTCGGCTAAGACGGCGCCGACGGTGGCACCAGGCAGGTCGATGGTGCCGGTGCCGGCCGCTTCCCTGGCCGCGGCGAACATCCGCACGACTGCCACGAGTCGAGCGTATCCAGCCATATGCCCGGGCTCGGCTCGCAGCAAGCTGCTCAACCCGCCTCCGAGCTCGCCGCCGCCACCCCGCAGCAGCGCTCGCCCACCTGGCGTTCGCTCAGGGCTGGCCTGATCGGCCACGAGGGCCACCGGTAGCCTTCCGGCCTCGTGGGGACCGAGAAGCGCGAGCGCCAACGGGCCAATCGCCAGTTGAAGTACCAGCAGGAGGCCAAGGTGGTCTCGCGGCGCCGGCTGACGCGGCGCGTGGTGATCGGCGGTGGCGTCGCCGTGGCGCTGCTGCTGTTCGTACTCCTCCTGGCGTGGTTCGCCAACCGCGGCAGCGGCGACGACACCACGACCACGACGGTGCCGGCCGGCTTCGCCTACGGCACCGGCGACTGCCCGCCGGCCGAGGTGACGACCCCCGTCAAGACGTTCACCGCGGCCCCGAAGCTGTGCATCGACCCGAGCAAGACCTACAACGCCACGATCGTCACCGACCACGGCAACATCGGGGTCAAGCTCGACCCGACGACCACCCCGGGAACGGTGAACAACTTCGTCGTGCTCGCCCGATACGGCTACTACGACGACACCAAGATCTTCCGCGCCGCCCAGTCGATCGACATCATCCAAGGCGGCGGCAGCAGCAACGACGACTCGCCTGGCTACACCATCCCCGACGAGGGCAGCGGGTACACCTACGAGGCCGGCGACCTGGCGATGGCCCGCACGCAGTCGCCGAACTCGGCCGGCGGGCAGTGGTTCATCACCGCAGGCCCGAAGTCGTCGAGCCTCGACGCTCAAGGCACCTACGTCAAGTTCGGCACGGTCACTGAAGGTCTCGACGTGGCCCAGCAGATCCTTGCCCTCGCCACCTCACCGACCGATGACTCGATGAAGGAGCCGGTCGTCGTCCAGCGCATCGAGATCACCGAGACCTGACGTCGGGCCGGCGCGTCGGCGCGCCGATCTGGGCGGTCACCGTGACAACTGTCGGCACGCTGCCCACCCAGAATGCCCGGACGCTCACGGCAGGTCGCCGTGGACCACCGGCTCGCCGACCAGCTCCCACGCCGACCCACGGCGCAGCAGCGCCGAGCCGGTGGGCAGCTCGACCACCGGCGTGTTGGCGAGGGTCAGGGTGCGGTGGCGGCGGTCCTCGCTCCACTCCTCGACTCCCGGGATCACGGTCACGCCCTGCACCAGCCCGAGTCCGAGCGTGAACGCCCCGCCGCGCTGATCGAGCATCGGGTCGCAGAGCGCCGCCGCGCTGTTGCCGACTGCGGCGACAACCCCGCCGGCGGCGAGCACGTCGACCATCGCCCGCAGCACGGCCGTCTCCTTGAGCGCGCTGCGCAGGTGCATCGACGAGTCGCCGACCAGCCACACGGCCCGGGCCGCGCGCACGCGGTCGGCGGTCGCCGCGTCCTCGGCGTCATGTCGTTGCAGCACCATCAGCGGCTCCACCTCGACGCCCAGCCGCCCCGCCCACAGCATCGCCGCCTCGACGAGCAGCGCCGGCTGCTCAAAGGCGTCCGCCGTCGGCAGCACCACGACCCTGTCTGCCCCAACAACGTCGAGCAGCCTGCGGTCGAGGTCGTCGTTGGCGGTGAAGGGGCCGCCACCGGCCAGGGCGATCACACCGTCCACAGCGTCCATGGCGCCGGACTGTACGGGCCCTTCGATTGGGTTTGTTACTCGCGAGTAACTAGACTTCGGCGGATGGGAGACATCCAGACGGTCGGCATCGTCGGATCTGGGATCATGGGGTCGGGACTCGCCGAGGTCGCGGCTCGCGCCGGGTTCGACGTCATCATTCGCTCGCGCACCAAGGAGGGCGCGGCGTCGGTCGTGAAGGGCGTGGCGTCGAGCCTCGACCGACAGGTCGCCAAGGGCAAGCTCGAGCAGGCCGAGCGCGACGCCGCGCTCGCCCACATCAGCGCCACCGACCACCTCGGGCGCCTCGCCGAGTGCGACCTTGTCATCGAGAGCGTCATCGAGGATCTCGCCACCAAGCGCGAGTTGTTCGCCGAGCTGGAGCAGATCGTCAAGGCGGAGGGCATCCTCGCCACCAACACCTCCACGCTGCCGGTCGTCGAGCTGGCCGTCGCCACCGAGCGCCCGGACCGGGTGTGCGGCATCCACTTCTTCAACCCGGCGCCGGTGATGAAGCTGGTCGAGGTGGTGCGCCCGCTCACCGCCAGCGACGACACGATCAAGACCGCGATGGCCTTCGCCACGGCGTGCGGGAAGGACGCCATCGAGGTCGTCGACCGGGCCGGGTTCGTCGTCAACGCCCTGCTCTTCCCGTACCTCAACAACGCCGCGCGAATGCTTGAGAACGGCACCGCCTCACGCGAGGACATCGACACTGCGATGCAAGGCGCGTGCAACTTCCCGATGGGCCCGCTGGCACTGCTCGACCTCGTCGGGCTGGACACGTCGGTGGCGATCCTCGATGCGCTCTACGCCGAGTTCAGCGACCCGAACTACGCCGCCGTGCCGACGCTGCGGCGGATGGTCGCCGCAGGCCGCCTCGGGCGCAAGACCAAGCGCGGCTTTTTCGAATACTGATCCTCCTCCGGGCGCGGGAGAATGGGGAGATGGTGCCGATCGAGCCGCCGCCGACGCGGTGGCGGCTACCCGACCCTGAGCAGGCCGACCCCGACGGCATCGCCGGCGTCGGCGCCGATCTCGAGCCCGGCACTCTCCTCGCCGCCTACCGCAGCGGGCTGTTCCCGATGCCGCTGCGGCGTCGCAGCGTGGCCTGGTTCTCGCCGGACCCGCGGGCGATCATCCCCGTCGACGGGCTCAAGGTCAGTCGCTCGCTGCGCCGCAGCACGGCCCGGTTCGAGATCCGCCGCGACACCCGCTTCGCCGAGGTGATGGTCCGCTGCGCCGACCCGCGCCGAGCGGGCGGCTGGATCACGCCGAAGTTCGTGAAGGCCTACCTCCGGCTGCACCATATGGGCTGGGCCAACTCGTTCGAGTGCTTCGCCGGCGACGAGCTCGTCGGGGGCCTCTACGGCGTCCGGGTGGGGGGTCTGTTCGCCGGTGAGTCGATGTTCCACAGCGCCACCGACGCGTCGAAGGTGGCGCTGGTCGCCCTCGTCGAGTGGCTCCGGGCGACGGGGGCGACCCTGCTCGACGTGCAGTGGACGACGCCGCACCTGCGCTCGCTCGGGGCCATCGACGTGTCTCGCCGCGAGTACCTGGCGCGGCTCGACGAGGCGATCAGGGTCGGTTCGGCACCGGACGTGGCGAGCACCTCGTGAGCCGCCGCACCGACATCTGGGCGGGAATCGTCTCAAACGGCGATCTGGGCGGGAAGAACGAGGACCACGGGCGATGAGCGACCCTCCCAAGCAGCGCGATGCCCCGTGGTTGATGCGGACCTACTCCGGTCACTCCACCGCCGCCGCCTCCAACGAGCTCTATCGCACCAACCTCGCCAAGGGTCAGACCGGCCTGTCGGTCGCCTTCGACCTGCCGACCCAGACCGGCTACGACCCCGACTCGCCGATGGCCGTCGGCGAGGTCGGCAAGGTCGGCGTGCCCGTCGTTCACCTCGGCCACATGCGCACGCTGCTCGCCGGCATCCCGCCCGGGCAGATGAACACGTCGATGACGATCAACGCCACCGCGGCGTGGCTGCTTGCGCTCTACGTCGCCACCGCCGAGGAGCATGACACGCCGTCGACCGAACTGCGCGGCACGACGCAGAACGACATCGTCAAGGAGTACCTGTCCCGCGGCACGTACATCTTCCCGCCGGCGCCGTCGCGTCGGCTGATCGTCGACATGATCGCCTGGTGCGCCGAGCACGCCCCGCGCTGGAACCCGATCAACGTCTGCTCGTACCACCTCCAGGAGGCGGGGGCGACGCCGGTGCAGGAGTTGGCGTACGCGTTGGCGACCGCGATCGGCGTGCTCGACGCCGTGCGCGACTCCGGTCAGGTCGCACCGCAGCGGTTCGAGCAGGTGTTCGGCTCGATCTCGTTCTTCGTCAACGCCGGCATCCGCTTCGTCGAGGAGATCTGCAAGCTCCGGGCGTTCACCGAGATGTGGGACCGCATTGGGCTCGACCGCTACGGCGTCGAGGATCCCAAGGCCCGTCGCTTCCGCTACGGAGTACAGGTCAACAGCCTCGGACTCACCGAAGCCCAGCCAGAGAACAACGTCCAGCGGATCGTCCTGGAGATGCTCGGCGTGACGATGTCCAAGCGGGCCCGCGCCCGCAGCATCCAGCTGCCGGCGTGGAACGAGGCACTCGGGCTGCCCCACCCGTGGGACCAGCAGTGGGCGTTGCGGATGCAGCAGGTGCTGGCCTACGAGACCGACCTGCTCGAGTACGACGACCTGTTCGACGGGTCGGTCGTCGTCGAGAAGCGCACCGCCGAGCTGCGCGATTCGGCCCAGCACGAGCTCGACGAGGTGCTGGCGATGGGCGGGGCGTTCGAGGCGGTGGAGACGATGAAGGCTCGGCTGGTGTCGTCGATGGCCGAACGGACGCGGCGCATCGAGTCCGGTGAGCAGGTCGTGGTCGGCGTCAACCGATTCACCGAGACCGAGCCCTCGCCGCTCGGCGGCGAGGGGGCGATCCTGCGCGTCGACCCGGCTGTGGAGGCGGCGATGATCGCCGACGTCCAGGCATGGCGGGCCTCGCGGGACGCCGAGGCGGTCGAGGCCGCGCTGGCCGAGCTGCGGCGGGCGGCCGTGGACGGCGACAACGTGATGCCGGCGTCGATCGCCCTCGCTCGCGCCGGCGGGACCACCGGGGAGTGGGGCGCGGTGATGCGCGAGGTGTTCGGCGAGTATCGGGCGCCCACCGGCGTCGGCGCCGCCGCCCGCGCCGCGGGTGGGCTGGCTGCGGTCGTCGAGAAGGTGCGGGCGATGCCCGGCGGGCCGCCCAAGCTGCTCGTCGCCAAGCCCGGTCTCGACGGCCACTCCAACGGCGCCGAGCAGATCGCCGTCGCCGCCCGCGACGCCGGGATGGAGGTCGTCTACTCGGGCATCCGGCTCACCGGCGAGCAGATCGCGGCGTCGGCGCGCGACGAGGACCCGGACGTGATCGGGCTGTCGATCCTGTCCGGCTCGCACCTCGAGCTGGTGCCCGACGTGATCGACCGGATGCGGGCGATGGGCGTCGACGCCCCGGTGGTGGTCGGCGGGATCATCCCCGAGGAGGACCGGCCCCGCCTCGCCGCCGCCGGCGTCGTCGCCGTCTACACCCCCAAGGACTTCGACATCTCCCGCATCATGAGCGAGATCGCCGACCTCGCCGCCGCCCACCGGCGCTGACCCCATCCGAGTGTTTCGTCCCGTCCGAGTGTTTGGTCCCGGGAAAATCCGGCCGTAGCACTCGGATGGCCTCAAACACTCGGATGGTCCAGGGCCGTGATGTCGTCAAAGGTCTCGGCACGGCGGACGAATCGGAGGTCGGGGCCATCCTGGACGACGATCGCCGGCTTGGGGAACGAGAACGTCGTCGAGAAGGGGACGAAGTAGGCGCCGGTGTCCATGATCGCCAGGACGTGGCCGGGTTCGACCGGCGGGAGCCGCCAGTGGTTGACGAGCACGTCGGCCGGTGTGCAGATCGGGCCGACCAGGCGGTACTCGGTCGTCGCCGGCGCGCCGGGCGCCGTCACCGACACCAGCTGGTGGTACTCGCTCGTCACCGGCTCGGCGATGTTGATGCCGGCGTCGAGGACAGCGTGCGGCAGCGGTCCGTCGTTGACGTCGACCACAGACGTCAGCAGGAACTGGGTGTCGCTGGTCAGCGCCCGTCCCGGTTCGAGCACGATCCGCGGCACGGGGATGCCGGCCGCCGTGGCGTCGGCGCTGACCAGCTCGGCGGCGATCGCCGCGGCGTCGGCGATGCGCAGGCACGTCGACGGGTCAGGGGGGATGAGGTCGGTGCCGAGGGCGCGGTTGAAGCGGAACTGCCGCCACGGCACCGCGGCGACGGTGGGACAGGCCAGACTCCCACCGAGGTCGAGGATCGCCGGGCTCCAGCCGGTGCGCCGGCGCAGCTCGGCGGCACGGTCGAGCACGGCCCGGACGTAGCCCTCCATCGTCGCCGCGTCGCGGATCGTGATGCCGCGGTGCACGTGCAGCCCGCGCAGGTCGACCCACGGATCGTCGAGCGCGGCGCGCACCGCGCCGGCTGCGGCATCGAGCCCGGCGATCCCGAACTGCCCGCCCCACGAGCCGGGGACCGGGACCCGCAACCCGAGGCTGACGACACGCCGTTCAGCGGCGGCGAGGCGGGCGACGAGCGCAGCCTCGCTCACCGAGTTGGCGTTCACCAGCAGCGCGCCGTGGCGAATGGCCGTCCGGATCGAGTCGAGTGACTTGGCCGGGCCGTTGTAGATCAGCCGCTCCCCTGTCACGCCGAGGCGGATCGCCAGCCACAGCTCGTACGGTGAGATCACCTCGGCGCCGACGCCACCGGCGTGGAGCCGGGCGAGCACCGCCGGGACAGGGTTGGTCTTGTAGGAGAAGAAGACGTCGCCCCCGGCCACCGCGGCAGCGGCGTTGGCATCTAGGCGGTCACCGCGCACGACGTGCAATGGCGTGCCCTGCGCCGTTGCGACGGCAGCGAGATCGACGCCGTCGCTCCACAGCGTGGCGTTGGGCCCGATCTCGAGCCCCCAGGTCGCCAGCGGCAGATCGGTGCGGACGGGTTGGCGGCGAGCGACGATCGGCCCGATCCGCGCCACCGCGGCGGACCGCACCCGCCGCGTGACACGGCCGATCACGGCTCGCTGCCGGGGTGGCCGGGATCCTCCAAGACCTGCGGCCGCACATCACGACCGCGCATCTCGCTGTCGATCAGGAACGGGCGGATGAACGCGCGCGGATGGCGGAGGTGGTCCATGGCGAAGCGCACGCCGGGCAGCGGATCCCGCCACTCGTGCATCGCCCCGACCGACGGCGCCTTGAATCGGAGCCAGCCCCGGCGGGCGATCCACCGGCGGTTCGGTCCGCGAGCGAGGCGGGCGAGGAACGACACATAGGAGCCGAGCGCGTCGTGCCACAGCTCGGCCGGGCGGCGGCGCGGTCGCTGACCCGCCAACGAGGCGCCGGCGACGTCGTTGTACCAGAGCAGCGGGAGGTCGTTGCCGCGGGCGATGTCGAGGCTCATCTGGCCGAAGCCGCGGGGATTGAGCTCGAGCGCACGGGCCTCGCCGGTCGCGAGGTCGACGATCACCTCGAACTCGAAGATGCCGGAGCCGATGATCTCGCGCGCCGCGTCGATCGCCTGCTCGGTGTACGACTGCGGACCGACGGGCTCGAACATCGTCCCGACGCCGAGGCGGCGAGGGGACTGGGTGACCTTCCGTGAGTGCTCGACCGCCCGCAGCGACCCGTCGCCGGCGAGGTACCCGCTCACGCTGACGACGTCGATCGTCCCCAGCTCGTAGTACCGCTGGACCATCGGGAGCGCGAGGTCGGGCGCATACCGCAGCACCGTGTCGTTGCCGGAGCGAACCGGCCACGGCCGGAAGGTCGCGGCCATCGCCTCGGCGCTGCCGACGACCGTCCCCCGGCGCAGCCCGATCCCGGCGTGACTGCGCGGTTTGAGCACCACCGGATAGCCGATCGCTTCGGACGCGGCGAGCGCCTCGGTGACGTCGGCGGGCGTCCCCGAAGCCGGAGCCGGGAACCCGAGCCGTTCCACGGTTGCGAAGAAGCGGTCCTTGAACAGCGCCGTCCGCACCGCATCCGGCTCGGGGTGGCCCACGGAGGCGGCGTCGATGCCGAGCTTGTCGACCGCCGCAGCGACGGCGAAGGCCACGTAGTCCGACGTCGGCGCGACGAGGTCGATGACGCCGTCCGTGATGCCGTCGACGAGGAAATCGACGAGCTCGTCGATGCGGCGGACCGGAGGGCACGGTCGCGCGTCGCGGGCAAAACGAGAGTAGCGACCGGCGGCTCGCTCGTCGGCGGTGTACGCGGTCAGCGGAACGCCAGCGCGTCCGAGCGAGCGCAAGAAGCAGACACCGGGCGGGAGGTCGATGTCGAAGACGGCGACTGAACGCGTCAGCGCGACCACCGACCCCACCCCATGGAGCCCCAGTGTGTCAGACCGTCGCCCCGCTCATCTCCTGATTGACCCACGCGTCCAGCGCGGGGCCCGACTCGAAGCTGATGATCAGGGCGTATCTCGGAGCGTCACCTGGATGGACCACCACGTGCCAGAGCCGCTGGGTGTCGACGACGAAGCGGGCACCACGATGCAACGGGAGGCGGGCCTCGGTGGCCGGATCGGGCAGGCCGTCGGGGCCGCGGTCCATCAGCAGCATGTAGCTGTCGGGGTTGTCGGTGAGCTCGAGCCAGGAGCGCACCACCCACCCCTCGCCGTCGGGGTTGAACCGGTTGTTGTCGTCACGGTGGATCGAGCGGATGGCCTCGTCCCGTGACTGCGGCTCCAGCTTGATCACCCTGACCCGGCCGAAACTGGCCCCGACCGCGTCGACGTAGTCGCGCACTGCCGGCACGATGGCGGCGTTCGACGTCCACAGGGCGTCCTTGTCGGTCTTGCCCTTGTCCCAGAATCCACGGCAGTCGAGCTCGCCGTCGGCCGAGGCGATTGGCGCAAAGTTGGTGTCGCCGCCGCTCTTCCAGTCCATGTACTCGAGGGCCTCGTACTGCTCGGCGGGGACCTCGAAGTTGGCATCCCGGAGCACGACGTACCCGGTAGCGGCGAGCTCGGCGAGGCGGGGGTGCGGGGTGTCAAGGGGGATCTTGACGCTCCAATGCTCGGGCGTCGGCCAGAAGTCGTTCACGGGTGCACCATCCCACGTGGGAGGAGGTCATCCGCCGTCTGTGCCCGGTGAACCAGTGTGCCTGGGGCGCCATAACGCTGATTCGCTCGCTCGAAGACTCGCTCGCTCATAACCCGAAGGCTAGGGGGCGGCAGTCGTGATGGCCGGCGATGCCGTCGGGGCGACGGCCGTGGTCGCCGGCGGCAGTGAGGTGACGACGATCTCGGAGGCGAGTGGCAGCTCGAGGATCTGACCGGCGTAGATCTTGTCCGGGTCGGTGATCTGGTTCTTCTCCATGATCGCCTGGATCGGCAGCCCGAAGGCAGCGGCGATCTTCCCGAGCGTGTCGCCTGGCTGGATCTTGTAGAACCGCGGCTGCGTCGTCGTCGGGGCGACGGTCACGGGCACCGTGGTGGTCGTCTGGATCGGGGGGAGGGTGGCGTTGGCGGCGGGATCGTTGTTGTCCTCGCAGCCGGTGGCGAACGCGCTCGCGACGATCAGGAGGACCCCGGCGAGCGACGCTCCCAACACGCGCACGGCGGCAGCGTATCGAGGACCGTCGTTAGGGTCGCAGCGTGGACGTCGCCGATGTGACCTATCCGGGGGCGCACGCACCTGACCGCCAGTATCGGATCGACGCCAGCGGCATCGGCCTGGCCACCTACGAGTGGGGCGACGCCGCCGCCCCGCCGCTGCTGTGCGTGCACGGCGGGTTCGACTTCGCCCGCACCTACGACGTGTTCGCCCCGCTGCTGGCGGCGGGCGGGTGGCGGGTCGTCAGCTGGGACCAGCGCGGTCACGGCGACAGCGACCGGGCCTCGCTGTACTCGTGGGACGCCGACCTGCGCGACGCCCTCGCCGTGTTCGATCACGTCAGCCCGGGGCGGCCGGTCCCCGTCGTCGGGCACTCCAAGGGCGGCGGGATGATGATCCAACTCGGCGACGCCCAGCCCTATCGCATCGCCTCGTTCGTCAACCTCGACGGCGTGCCGTACACACCGCGCGTCCCCGACGTCGCCGAGCACAACCGGACCAAGATGATGGCCGCCGACGTCAAGGGCTGGCTCGAGCACCGCCGCCGCACCGCCACCAACAACCGCAAGCCGGGGACGCTCGAGGAGCTCGCCCGCCGGCGGGCCAAGATGAACCCCCGCCTGTCCCCGGAGTGGCTGCTCTACCTGGCGTCGGTGGGCGCCCGGCAGGACGCCGACGGGTGGCGCTGGAAGATCGACCCGACGATGCGCTTCGGTGGGTTCGGGCCGTGGCGGCCGGAGTGGACGGTGCTCAAGCTGCCCGGCCTGCCGATGCCGTTCCTCGCCATCCTCGGTCGCGAACCCGAGGAGATGGGTTGGGGCACAGAACCCGAGCGGGTCTTCCGCTACCTCCCACCGGGTGGGCGCTGCGAGATCATCGACACCGGCCACTTCGTCCACATCGAGCAGCCAGAGCGGGTGGCCGAGCTGGTGCTGGATCACGTCGGACGGCGAACGTGAGCGAGCCGTCGTCGCCGTTCTGGGAATGGCATGGATCCCGCCCACATCGGGGGGCGCCGCCGTGAGCGCGTTTGTGCAACCACCGCCGGCCGGCGCGGCGTCAACGAACAAACGCATCACGTTCCTCCGCCACAACCGGGTCGACCTCGCCCTCCACCACGTCCGCGAGGGCGAGGGGCGGCCGCTGCTGTTCCTGCACGGGCTCGGGGAGCGGTCGCCGGCGACGGTGCCGGCCTGGCTGGACGCCTGGACCGGGCCCGTCGCCGCCCTCGACTTCACCGGCCACGGCGACTCGACGATCCCGATCGGCGGCGGCTACACGTCTGAGATCCTGCTCGCCGACGCCGACATCGCCCTCGCCTCCCTCGGCCAGGCGACGGTGTTCGGGCGCGGGCTCGGAGCGTTCGTCGCCCTCATGCTCGCCGGCTCCCGCCCGGCCGATGTCGTCGGCGCGATCCTCGCCGACGGGCCCGGGCTCGCCGGCGGGCCGACGTTCCCCACGTCGCAGAGCTTCGTCGTGCTGCCCGACCACGACGGTCCGCCCGACCCGTACGCGCTCGTGGAGCTGACCCGCGACCTGCGCCCGCCGGACTACGCCGCCGCGTTCGTGCGCCTGGCGCTCGCCGGGTCGCCGCTCGAACAGCCGATCACCGTCGCCGCGGTGTTCCGCCCACCCTGGCTGGAGGCGGTGGCCGCCGAGCCCGGCGTCGCCGAGGGCACGATCGCCCAGGCCCTCGGCCGCTACGCCCGGGCCTAACCTTGACGCCATGCGTGCCGTCGTGCTCGCCGTCATCGCCTTCGCCGCGATGGAGCCGGTCACCGCGGCCACCCACCGCTTCGTCATGCATGGCGTCGGATGGGCGCTGCACCGCAGCCACCACCGCCCCAACCATCACGGGTGGGAGCTCAACGACGCCTACCCGGTGATGTTCGCCGCCGTCGTGTGCTTCGGGCTGTGGGTGGGGTTCCACGCGCCGCGGCTGGCCGACCTCGTGGCGATCGGCATCGGCGTCACGATGTATGGCGGGGCGTACGCGCTTGTCCACGACGTCTACATCCACCGCCGGCTGCGGTGGTTCGGCGGTCGCCGCGTCGCCGCCCTCGATCGCCTCGCCGCCCATCACGAACTGCACCATCGCTTCGGCAAGGCCCCGTTCGGGATGCTCGTGCCGATCGTCCCGTCCTCAACTCGGGCGCGGCTCGCAGGCAAGCAGCTCGCCTCGCCTCCCGGGCTCGCCGCCGCCGCTTCGCAGCGGCGCTCGCCCAATTCACGTGAGTCAGCCAGCGAGCGGGTCGCCGCCGTCCCACGTCCCTGACGACCCGTACGGCTCGAAGCGGGCGAACAGCTCCTCGCTGTACCAGCCCTCGCGGCGGGTGCGGCGGATGACATCCGCGTGGTGCGGGCTGTTGGCGAAGGCGGCCACGGCGTCGCGCCCCGACCATACGCTGAACGTCCCCAGCCGCCCCACCGGCAGCTCCCCGACACCGGCGACCGCAAGCAACCCTGCCGCTCGTTGCAGCTCGGCGGACACCGACCGCCCGGCGGCACGGAATCGGTACCACGCCCCCAGCCGCACGTCGGCACGGGTGAGCACGGCGATCGGGCCGCGATCGTCGCCGGCCGCAAGCCCGTCGAGCACCGCAACCCCACGCCACGCGCCGTGACCGCCGAGCCCCCGCAGCCGCACGTCGTAGCGCTCCACCGCGCGACGCCACATCGCTGGTGGCTCGCCGAGGAAGCGGTCGAGGGACGATTCGCCGTCCCACACGGCGAACAGGGCCGTGCGCCGGAGATCGGCCGACGGGGTGGTGTCGGATCCCCGACCGGTGCCGAGGAGCCGCCAGAACACCAGCCCCGGCGTGCGCGCCAGTGTGCGCCGCCCGGTCGCGAGGTGGGTCATCGCCGACCGTATCGTCGCGTGGCGCACGAGGTGGAAGGAGGCGAGCCGGGCCATGGGCCATGCTCGCATCCGTGCGTTCGTTGGCCCGGGTGACCGTGCCGGTCGTGGCGGGCTACCTGCTCGGGTCGATCCCGACGGCGGTGATCGTCGGCCAGCGTCGCCACGTCGAGCTGCGTGCGGTCGGCGATCGCAACCCGGGCTGGTGGAACGCCCGCGCCCAGCTCGGCCGGCGGGCGGCGCTGCCGGTGCTCGTGATCGACGTCGCCAAGGGGGCCGCCGGGGCCGCACTCGGGCGGCTCGTGGCGCGGCCGGGCGAGTGGTGGCCAGGGTATGCGGGCGCGGCGGCGGCGATGGTCGGCCACGCTTGGCCGCTGTTCGCCGACTTCCGTGGCGGGCGCGGCGTAGCCACGCTCGGCGGGGCCGGGGCCGTGCTGTCGCCGGTGCCGGCCGTCGTCGCCGCTGCTGGCGGGGCGCTGGCCGGCGCTGTCGCCAGATCGGCAGCGATCGGCATCCGCACCGGCTTCGCCGCCTTCCCTGCCATCCAGCTCGCCGCCGACGGGCCGCGCCAGACAGCGGCCACCGGCGGGCTCATGTCGCTCGTCGGCTTGCGGTTCTGGATGGCGTCGCGTCGGTGCAACACCTGACTGCCTCGGTGCTACACTTGCTGGCGTGCCGACGACCCGCCCCCGCCACGTCGTCACCGAGACCGACGAGATCGCTGCCGCCATCGACGCCGTGGCCGCGAGCTGCCCGGGCCAGACGCGGAGCCAGATCGTGCGCCGGCTGGTCCGCGTCGGCGCCGACACCGTGATTGCGTCGCACGAGTCCCGAGCCGTCCACATCCGAACGATCGCCGGTCGCTTCCCGGGGATGTATCCGCCGGGGTACCTCGAGCAGCTGCGCCGGGACTGGCCGGAGTGATCGCGGTCGATGCGAGCGTCGCGATCGGGTTTCTCGATCCGGGTGATGCCAACCACCAGCGCGCCGTGGACCTGGTGGTGCGCGCGGCGCCCCCGCTGCTCATCCACCCCGTAACCCTTGCCGAGGTCTTGGTGCGCCCGGTGATCACCGGCGACGAGGAAGCGGTCTGGTCCGCGCTGCGCGAGGCCGGCTTCGCCCTCGATCCCGAGCCGGTCGACCCCTTCGTCTTGGCACGGCTGCGCGCTCGCACGGGACTGAAGATGCCTGACTGCTGCGTCGTCGCGACAGCCGAGTCCCACCGCTGCAGGGTGGGGACGCTCGACGAGCGACTGCGCCGGGACGTCGACGCGGCACCCTGATCACGCCAACGCCGCCCGCCCACGCCACGGCCGTGGCCTGGCGACCGTCGAGCGGACCAGGGCGGCGACGGCGACGACATCGGCGAGCGGCGACAGCCAGTAGGCGACGCCGCGGCGAGTGTAGGCCCTGGCCGTGCCGACGAGCGTTCCCGTGCGAACGAGCAGCAGCACGGCGTCGAGGGCGTCGGCCCGCCGGCAGGCCAAGCGGACGAGCGGCGCCGCCTGGGTGATGGCGAGCACGGCGAGGCTGGTCAGACGGCGACGGGGGCTGTCGACGCCGGGCAGGGCGAGCGACCTGCCCCAGCCGCGCCACGCCTCGATCGCCGTCTCGTACATCCGCACCGTCAGCAGGTCCGAGCCGTCGAGGGAGCCGACGCCGAAGCCGGCTGTCGCCATCGCCCGCACCAGC
This sequence comes from uncultured Acidimicrobiia bacterium, assembly GCA_963841465.1. Taxonomy (GTDB): domain Bacteria; phylum Actinomycetota; class Acidimicrobiia; order Acidimicrobiales; family Ilumatobacteraceae; genus JALZMG01. The sequence continues at coordinate 753,214 of CAWJCQ010000006.1, forward strand.
GCGACATCCTCGACGGTGTGGTGGGCGACGGGTCCGAACCCTCCGGCGGCCACCAGCAGGTCGCGACGGATGACCATGCACTGGCCGTTGCCGAGCCATCGGTGCACCGGTCCCTGGCGGACGGCGCCCGGCGGCGGGAACCTGTACACGAGCGTCGTCAGCAGCGCCGGGTGCAGCCAGCGCAGCCCGGGCGTCGGGCACTCGAACCGGCCGCCGACGGTGACCAGGTCGCGCCCGTCGGCCACGGCGCGGGCGACGAGCGCTCGGGGCAGCGCCGGCGACGGCCGGGTGTCGGCGTCGAGGGCGACCATCCACTCGGCGGTCACCGCGTCGAGGGCCTGCTGCAGCGCCCACGCCTTGCCCGCCCAGCCCGGCGGGGGCGGGTGACCGGCGACCACGCGCGCACCGCCGGCGCGGACGAGCGACGCGGTCTCGTCGACCGACTCGTCGTCGACGACCACGACCTCGGCCACGCCGGGCGCATCGATCACCGCTGCCAGCAGTGGCCCGATGCGCGCCGCCTCGTCGCGTGCCGGGATCACGACGGCGATCCCCGAGGGTCCGTCGTCGATCGCAGCGACCGGCGCAACCCGGTGGGCGGCCCGCGCAACATTGCGGATCACCGCCGCAGTCGCCGCCAGCCGCGCCACCCGCCACGCCGTCATCCGCCGACCATGGCAGCCACGATGCGGGCACTCGTCAGCACCAGCGGCAGCCCGCCTCCGGGATGGCTGGACCCACCGACGAGGTACAGGCCCTGCCGGGCGCCCCGGTTTCGCGGCCGGAGGAACGCGGCGCGGCGGCCGTCCGACGACGTGCCGTAGATCGCCCCGCCCGGCGACCCGGTCCGGCCCGCCAGCTGCAGCGGCGTGAGCACGTCGCTCCACTCGACTCGCAGGTCGACCCCGCGTGCGGCGAGCACGCCGAGCACCCGATCCCGCTCCCGGTTCGCGTCGAGGCGGATGCCCGGCGGCGCGTTCACCAGCAGGAACCAGTTCTCGGTGCCCGGCGCCGCCTGCGACGCGTCGGTGACCGCCGAGACACAGGCGTAGATCGTCGGGTCATCGGCCATCCGTCCGGCACCCAGGGCGGCGAACTCGGCCCGGTCGTCGGTGCCGAACCAGACGTTGTGGTGCCCGACCCCGGCCGTGTGCCCGCGCACCAGGGCGAGCACGACCAGCCCGCTCATCGAGCGCGGTGCCCGGCGGACGCGGCGCAGCGCCCGGTCGTCGGGGAGCAGGTCGCCGTAGAGGTGCTCGGCGTCGGCGTTGGCGACGACGACCGGGGCGGAGAGCGTCGCCCCGTTACCCGTCGACACGCCTGTGACCGCGTCGCCGTTCGCTGCAACTCGAACGACCTCGGTACCCGTGCGGATGTCGACACCAATTGCCCGCGCCGCCTGGTCGAGCGCCTGGCGCAGCCGGTCGAGCCCGCCCATCGGGTACCAGCACCCGTACCGATGCTCGACGTGGGGGATGCACACCAGCGTCGCCGGCGCCCGGTACGGCGACGAACCCGAGTACGTCGCGTAGCGACCCGCCCACTGCACGAGGCGCGGGTCGTCGAAGGTCCGGCCTGCACGCCCGCGCAGCGTGCGCACCGGGTCGATCGCCAGCACGTCCCGCGGCGACGCCATCCGCGACAGCAGTTCGCCGGGCCGAGACATCGGGCCGGCGAGGAACGTCCGCTCGGTGACCTCCCAGATCGACCGGCCGCGCCCATCGAACCGCTCCCACGCCGCACCTGCTCCCCGGGTGAAGCCCTCGAAGGCGCCGGCGACGTCGCCAGCGGGAACGACGAGCGACGAGCCGTCGCGCCAGTGGTAGTGGAACTGGGGGTCGAGGCGCACCATCTCGACCTCGGCCGCCAGCGACGTCCCGGCCATCTGCAGCAGCTCGTCGAACAGGTGCGGCATCGTGACGAGCGAGGGGCCGACGTCGAACGTGGCGCCGGCATGGCGGCGCACGGCGAGCTTGCCACCGGTGACCTCGTTGCGCTCGAGCACGACGACGTGGCGTCCGGCGGCGGCGAGACGAATCGCCACCGCCATCCCGCCGACACCGGCGCCGATGACGGCGACGTCGAACCGCTCAGCCACGGCGTGCCCACCTCGGGCTCGGCTCGCAGCCAAGCTGCTCACGTCGCCTCCGAGCTCGCCGCCGCCGCTGCGCAACGGCGCTCGCCCACCTTGGCCGTGTGATCCGAACGGCAGCGAGCGCCGCGATCGACAGCATCGCCGCCCCACCGACGGCGGCGACGAGGCGGTCGCCGAAGAGGGCGCCGAACCCGACCGTCTCCATCGCCCCCATCGCGGCGTACTCGGCGACCAGCACCGGATCGGGCGTGCTCGGCGGCAGGGCGAGCTCGAGCACGCCCATGACGGCGAGGCTCGTGAGCAGCCAGCCGGCGAAGTTGGACGCGGGGATGCCCCGGTAGCCGCCGTCTCGACGCCACCGCCAGTACCCCTCGGCGGTCATCTGTGGATCGAGGAACAGGTCCCACGCCGTGAGCGCGGCGGCGCCGAGGGCGAAGCGAGGGATCGGGCGCGATCGCTGCCCGAGCGCGGCGTCGGCCACTTCCCGGGCGGGAACGGCCATCGCCCACCACGCCAGCGGCACCACCACCGGGACACCGGCGATCGTCGGGCGCAACCGGCCGGTGTAGCGGTAGCGGCCGAACGGCACGCCGGTGGCGGTGCCGAAGGCCTCGACGGCTGCCGTCGTGGCGACGACCAGTGAGGCGGTGACCAGGCCCCGCCCGATGCCCCAGCGGCGGACCGAGGCCGACGTCGTGGTCGTCGCCAACGCCCCGACGACGGCATTGGAAATCACCCGGCGCGCCGGGCTGCCTGTGTGACTCAGCGGGAAGGCGACCATCGCCGCCGCCGTGGCCGCTGCCGACGCGGTCACCAGTCGGCGCATCAGGGGCGCAGGTGGCGGGCCGCCACGGCGAGCTTCACCGCCATCGGCACTCGCGCCCGCTGACGGAAGACGTCGTAGCCCTGATGCTCGATGCGATCGAGGATCCGCCCGTACAGGTCGTGGGCGGCGGCGACACAGCGCGCCGATCGCCCCGGCAGCAGCGCGATGCCCGTCGCGGCGGAGCGGTACAGCGAGCGACAGCGGGCGATCTCGAAGCGCATCAGGTCGACGAACTGCGGCGTGCACTTGCGGGCGGCGAGGTCGACACCGAAGCGGAGCAGGTCCTCCTGCGGCACGTACTGGCGACCGCGGTCGAGGTCCTCGGCGATGTCGCGGAGGAAGTTGGTCAGCTGGAACGCCTCGCCGAGGGCGCGGGCGGGGCCACGAGCAGCCTCCAGGTCCGACGGCTCGAGGATCGGCAGCATCATCTCGCCGATCACCGCCGCCGACCCGTCCATGTAGCCGACGAGGTCCTCGTAGGTGGCGTAGGAGTCGACCGTCAGGTCCATCGTCATCGAGCGCAGGAAGCGGCGCAGCGCGTTGGGCTCGATGGCGAAGGCGCGCACCGTGTGGACGACGGCACGCAGCACGAGGTCGTCGGACGTCCCACGGTCGAGGTCGGCAAACAGCCGCTCCCCGAACGCCGCCAGCGCGGCCTCCCGCTCGACGACTGGAGCGGGGCCGAGGTCGTCGACGATGTCGTCGGCGTACCGGCAGAACGCGTAGAGCGCGTGGACGTGATGGCGCTTGACCGACGGCAGCACCGCCGTCGCCCAGTAGAACGTCGTCCCGTGTCGCCGGCTCAGCCGCAGGCACTCGCGGTAGCTCTCCTCGAGGGTGACCATCAGGGCTCCATCGCCCGCACCCGGGCAGCGGCGAGCTTGCCCGACACGAGCACCATCGGCACCCCGACGCCTGGAACAGTCGCCGACCCGACGAACACCAGCCCAGGGACCCGACGGTCGACGTTGCGCGGACGGAACGGGCCGGTCTGGCGGAACGTGTGGGCGAGGGAGAACGGCGTGCCCCGTTCCATGCCCTGGGCCTGCCAGTCGAGTGGGTCGTACAGCTCCTCGGTCACCACGTCCACTGGATAGCCGGCCGCGGCCACCTGTGCACGCACCCTGGCCGCCGCCCGGTCGCGGTGGCGGGTCCAGTCGACCCGGCCGTCGAGGTTGGGCACCGGCTCCAAGGCGTACAGCGTCGAGCAGCCAGGCGGGGCCAGCGACGGGTCATCCAGCGAGTGCAGCGTCACCAGGATCGACGGATCGGCCATCGGCTCGCCGCGGCGGATGATGGCGTCGAAGGACTCGTCCCACTCCCCCCCGATGTGGAGGTTGTGGTGAGCGGCACCGGTGGGCGGACCGCCGCGCACGCCGGCCACCCAGAGCAGGCACGACGGCGAGTACCTCCCCGTCCGCGCCACGCGCGGCGCGTCGATGCCGAGCAACGTGCGGTAGGCGACAGGCAGGTCGGCGTTGCAGACGACGGCGTCGGCGGCCAGCCGCTCCTCGCCACCGAGCTCGACGCCGCTCACGGCGCCGCCGCCGCCGCCGACGCCGTCGCCGCGGAGGATGCGCGTGACGGGCGCCCCGTAGCGGATCGCGGCCCCGCCCTTGGCGACGGCGTCGGCGAGACCCTCGGCCATCGCGTAGATCCCTCCGGCGGGCACGAACACGCCCTCGATCGTGTCCATGTAGGTGATCACGGCGAACAGCGCGAGGGCCTCGTACGGGGCCACGCCGGCGTACATCGCCTGGAAGCCGAAAATCCGCCGCAGCCGCTCATCGGCGAAGAACGACGCCACCTTGCGCCCGAGCCTGCCGAAGCCGCCGAGGCGGGCGAGGCGGCCGCCGGCCCGCCAGCGGCGGACGAGGTCGAGCACCGAGTCCCACTGGACGTCGATGAAGTTCGGCATCTCGACCCGGTACAGCTCCGTGAGCCAGTCGGCGAAGCGCTCAAACGCCGCCGCCTCACCCGCGCCGGCGAAGCTGCGGATCTCCTCGGTCATCGCCGCCCGCCCGTGGCGGACGTGGAGCACCGAGCCGTCGGCGTAGACGGCCCGGTACATCGGGTCGATCGGCCGCAGCTCGATGTGGTCGCTCATCTCGGCGCCGGCGGCGGCGAACACCTCGGCGACCAGGGCGGGCATGGTCATCACGGTCGGCCCGTTGTCGAGCCGGAAGCCGTCGCGCTCGATGACGCCGGCGCGCCCACCAGGCCGCTCGCCGCGCTCGACGATCGTGACGTCGTGGCCGTCGCCGACGAGGTGGGCCGCCGCGCTGAGGCCGCCGAGCCCAGCGCCGATCACGACGACGCGCATCGGTGCGCTCTCAGTCCGCCCTGGCGACGATGAAGGCCGCCAGCGCGGTGAGCTCGCAACGGGCCTCGTCGGTGATCGCCAGCCCGTCGAGCGCGGCCACCGCTGTCGAGGCCAGCGCCTCGATGTCGGCCTCCAGCGCGGCGAGCGCGCCGGTGTCGATGATGACCTGTTGGATCTTCGCCACCTCGTCGTCGCCCAGCCCGGGGGCGCCGACGCGGGCGAGCACGTCGAGCTCGGCGGGCTCGGCCAGCGCCACCGCCCTTGCCAGCAGCGGCGTCGGCTTCCCCTCGCGCAGGTCGTCGCCAACCGGCTTGCCCGTGATCACCTCGTCACCGAAGGCGCCGATCACGTCGTCACGCATCTGGAAGGCATCGCCGAGCGGGAGCCCGTAGGCGCTCAGCCCGGACAGCAGCTTCCGGCCCCGCCCTGGATCGGCGAGGAGGGCGCCGACGTGCAGCGGGCGCTCGATCGTGTACTTGCCGCTCTTGTAGCGGGCGATCCGCTCGGCCTTCTCCAACCCTCGCTCCGCCTGCACGGAGCCGAGGATGTCGAGCAACTGGCCGACGTTGAGCTCGATGCGCAGCTCGTTCCACAGCTCCCACACCGCGGCCGGGGCACCGGTGAGCAGCTGGTCGGCGAGCACGAAGGCGAGGTCGCCGACGAGGATCGCCACGCCCTCGCCGAAGCGCCGAGGATCACCCGCCCACCCGGACCGGTCGTGGACGAGCCCGTAGACGACGTGGGTGGTCGGCGCACCGCGCCGGCTCGCCGAGTCGTCCATCACGTCGTCGTGGAACAAGGCGAAGGCGTGCATCAACTCGAACGCCGCGCCGGCTCGCACAACGCTGGGGTCGGACGGATCGCCGCCGGCGCCGACGAAGCCCCAATGGCAGAACGCCGGGCGCAGCCGCTTGCCGCCGGATCGGACCATCCGCCCGATCTCGCCGAACGGGCCGTCGAGGTCGGCGTCGATCGCCGACCAACGGGCCCGCTCGCTCGCCAGCAGCTCGTCGAGGCAGGCGTCGACGCGGGCGGCGATCGGCGCCAGGGACGGCGGCGGACTCGACGTCACCAGGTGAGACTAGGCGCCGGGCACGTGTTCGAGCCCGGCGCGTCGAGCGTCGCACCCCTTTGTGTCACGCACAAGTTCTCGACGACTCATGCGGTGACACAAACCCCCATGGCCCCTACGGTGCTCCGGTGCTGCGGGTCACGCTGCGCGGGCTGCGAGCCCACCGGTTGCGGTTCGTGGCCACCGCCCTCGCCGTGCTGCTGGGTGTCGCCTTCGTGGTCGGCACGTTCGTTCTCACCGACACGATCCGAGCCGCCTTCGGCTCGCTGTTCGCCGACGCCAACCGGGGCACAGACGTCGTCGTGCGGGCCCGCAGCTCATTCTCGGGCGGACTGATCGGCGAACGGCCACGCGTCGACGAGGCGGTGCTCGACCGCGTCGCCGAGGTCCCCGGCGTGGCGGCGACCGCCGGCCGGGTGCGTGGCTACGCCCAGATCCTCGGCGCCGACGGCCAGCCGCTCGGCGACGGCGACGCGCCAACCGCCGGCGAGGCCTGGGTGGACGCCCCCGGGCTCAACCCGTACCGGCTCGTCGAGGGCACCCCGCCGCAGACGGCCGACGACGTCGTGCTCGACCGGGGCAGCAAGACCGAGGGCAGGCTGGCGGTCGGCGACACGGTGCGCGTCGTCGTCCGCTCGGGCCAGGGCACCCATCGCATCAGCGGCTTCGTCACGATCGGCGGCGAGGACCGCGCGCTGGGGGCGACGGCGGCGCTGTTCCGGGCCGACGTCGCCCAGCGGCTGCTGGCCGAGCCTGGCCGCTACGACGCCATCGCCGTCGAGGCTGCCCCGGGAGTCGGCGCCAAGGAGCTGCGCGGACGCGTGCGGGACGTTCTCAACGATCCCAATCTCGAAGCCCTCACGGGTGCGGAGCTCACCGCCGAGAATCGTTCCGACACGGCCGAGCGGCTGCAGTTCTTCACCTCCTCGCTGCTGTTGTTCAGCGGGGTGTCGCTGTTCGTCGCCACCTTCATCATCCACAACACCTTCAGCGTGGTCGTCGCCCAGCGGACGCGGGAGCTCGGCCTGCTGCGGGCGATCGGGGCGAGCCGGCGCCAGATCCTCGTCTCGGTGATCGTCGAGGCGGCCGTCATCGGCGTGCTCGCCTCGCTGACCGGGGTGGTCGCCGGCCTCGGCGTGGCCGCCGCGCTGAAGTCGCTGCTCGCCCGGTTGAGCTTCCGGCTTCCGACGATCGCCAACGTGGTCGAGCCGCGCACGGTCGTCGTCGCGATCGCTGTCGGTGTGGCCGTCACGATCGTGTCGGCGGCGATCCCCGGACGGCGGGCCGCCCGGATCACGCCGATGGCAGCGCTGCGCGACCAGGACGTCAGCGAGCCGTCCGCCACGACGGTGCGCGCCCTCGCCGGCGGCGTGGGACTCGTCCTGGCCGCGCTGGTGGTCACCCTCGGCGCCCTGCGCGGCGGCGACGGGTTGGCGCTGCTCGGCCTCGGTGCCGTCGTCGGCTTCCTCGCCCTGACCGTGATCGGCCCGGCCGTCACCGGCCCCGTCTACCGGACTGTGCGCCGGCCGCTGTCGCGGCTCCGGGGCGTGCCCGGCCTGCTCGCCGGCGAGAACGCCATGCGCAATCCCCGACGCACGTCGGCGACGGCGTCGGCGCTGATGATCGGCGTCGGCTTGGTTGCCTTCGTCACCGTGTTCGCGGCCTCGGTTCGCGCCGCCGTGACCTCCACCTTGGACACCGCGATCACCGCCGATCTCGCGATCACGGGCAAGGGCTTCCGTGGCGTGCTGACGGCCGACGTGGCCCGGCGTGCCGCCGCCGTGCCCAGTGTGGCCGTGGCCTCGGAGATCACCGTCACGAGGGTCCTCGTCGACGGCAACCCCGACGGCATCGTCGGCATCGACCCCGCCGCGTTCGCGCGAGTGGCCGACGTCGACGTCACCGAAGGGTCGCTCACCCAGCTCGGCGACGGCACCATCGCCGTTGCCCGCACGTGGGCCGAACAGCACGGCATCGAGATGGGCGGCACCCTCCCGATCACTTTCCCCCGCAGCGGCGAGACGCCGATGCGCGTCGTCGCGATCTACGACCGGGCCAACGTCGTCGGCACCCACCTGCTGGCGGTGGCAACCCTGCGGGCCAACGTCACCAACCCCTTCGACATCGCCGTGCTGGTGAAGTCCGACGGCGACGTGCAGCGCACCCGGCTGGCGCTGGCGGACACGCTGCGCGACGACCCCACCGTCGAGGTCCAGGACCGCGAGCAGCTGATCGGTGACCGCACCGAGGAGGTCGACCAGCTCGTCGGGCTCGTCGACGCCCTGCTCCTCCTGGCCGTGCTGATCGCTCTCCTCGGCATCGTCAACACCCTGGCGCTCTCGGTCTCGAGCGCACTCGCGAGATCGGGCTGCTGCGGGCGGTGGGCATGAGCCGCGCCCAGGTCCGCTCGGCGGTGCGGTGGGAGGCCGTCCTCATTGCCCTCCTCGGCACGTCGCTCGGCCTCGTGGCTGGTGCCGCCCTCGGTGTGGTGACCGTGCGGGCGCTGGCCGACCAGGGTCTCGACCGCCTCGCCGTGCCCACCGGCACGCTCGTGGCGATCGCCGTCGGCGGCGCGCTGTTCGGGGTGGTCGCGGCGGTGCTGCCGGCCCGGCGGGCCAGCCGTCTCGACGTCCTCGAGGCGATCGCCGTCGAGTGACGCGCAGAGTTTGTCGCCGCCTTCGGCGGCGGCGGACTTGCCTCTTCGGGGGTCCACGGGGGCAGAGCCCCCGTGCTGAGAGCCTGCGCCTCTCGGCGCCGGCTCTCAGGCTGGTGCGGCCACGACGACCTGGCGCCGGCCGGCGGCCTTGGCGCGGTACAGCGCGTCGTCGGCCCGCCGGATCAGGCCGTCGAGGTGCTCCCCCGGCTCGGCGAGCTCGGCAACCCCGGCGCTGAAGGAGCAGTGGAACCGACCACCTTCAGGGGTGGCGAACGTCTCGGCGGCGAGAGCGCCGAGGAGGTCCTCCATGAAGCTCGCCGCGGTGCCGGCATCGCAGTCGTCGAACGCCAAGAGGAACTCCTCGCCACCCCAGCGCCCGGCGAGCGAGGGGTTGGCAACGCGGGTGAGCTCGGCGAAGCGACGCAGGACGTCGTCGCCGGCGTGGTGCCCGTGCTCGTCGTTGACCGCCTTGAAGTGGTCGAGGTCGACGAGGGCCACCGAGAAGGGGCGGCCCGTGGAGCCGGCCGCGGCGGCCATCAGCGCCGCCGAGCGTTGTGACGCGCCGCGGTTGGCGAGCCCGGTGAGACCGTCGGACTCGGCGAGCCGGCGGTGCAAGTCCGTCCGCTCGATGCGGCTGGCGATGCGCGCCCGCAGCTCGGGCCCGATGATTGGCTTGACGACCATGTCGTCGGCGCCGGCCTCGAACACGGCGTGGACGGTGGCGGGATCGTTGTGGGCGGTCAAGAAGATCACGCCGGTCTGCTGCCAGCGATCGTCGGAGCGCAGCACGCGGCACAGCTCGATGCCGCTGATCCCGGGCATGTCGACATCGAGCGTGACGACGTCGGGCTGGTGGTCGTGCACGGCCTTCCAGAACTGCTCCTGGTCATCGACGGCGATGAGCACGACGTCTTCCTCCGTCAGCAGCACGCGCAACGTGTCGAGGATCAGCGGGTCGTCGTCGACCGCCACGACGGTGGCGGTGTGGCGCGGCGGCGCCCACATCGACTGCACGCTGGCGACGATCTCGGCCGCCGTCGCCGGCAGCTGGACGTAGCGGCGAGCGCCTTGGCGGGTCGCCGCGACGCGGTCGGCGAGCCGGCGTCCGGCGCTGACGGCCACGACCGGCGGCGCCGACGTTGGCCATGGAGCGGCGTGAGCACCGGTCAGCTCGACGCGGTCGAGGTCGACGACGACACCGTCGATCTCTCGCTCGTCGGCGGCGTCGACGACCACTCGGAGCTCGTCGACCGTCCAGGTGGCCAACCCTCGCGTCGCCGCGGCGGCGGCGATCTGGGCGGCGATGGGCGCGTGGAACCCGACGATCGCGACGGTCCGCTGGCGCGGCGACGGGCGGTTCGTCGCCCCGGTCGTCGGGGCCAACTCGTGGTCGAAGCGCGCCACCGCCTCCGTCAGGTCGTCGATCGTCGATGCCAGCTCGGTCCGGTCGATGACGGCACCGCTGTCGCCGAACGCGGCCTCGAGCATCCGCGCTCGCGACGTGCCCTCGCCCAGGCCGAAGGTGCCGAGCGAGCCGGCGAGTCGATGGGCGGCACGCGTCGCCCGCTGGCGGCGCTCCGGCGTCGGTTCGTCGACCGCCTCGTGCAGCTCATGGATCAGCTCGTCGACGCCGTCACGGTGGGACTTCCACAACGCCCGCAGCGCCTCCTGCACCGGCGTGCTCACGACGACCAGCCGAACAGCTCGGCGACCCGCTGGGGCAGCGTCATCGGGTCGAACGGCTTGGCGATCAGGCCGGCGACGTCGAGCTCGGCGAAGCGGGTCCGGTCGGACGCCTGGACCTTGGCCGTGAGGAAGATCACGGGGATCTCACCTACGACGGCGTCGCTGCGCAACTGCTCCAGGGTGGCCGGCCCGTCGAGGTCGGGCATCATGACGTCCAGCAGGATCCCGTCGGGGCGCTCCTCGCGAGCCTGGCGGATCCCGTCGCCTCCGCTGGGCGCGGTCGTGACGGTCCAGCCACCGACGAGCTCGAGGCTCATCTTGGCGACCTCCCTGATGCTGTCGTCGTCGTCGATGATCAGCACTCGCCGGTTCACTGTGGTCACCTCTCTGCGTTGATCGGCCCGACGGCGCCTTCGAGCAGGGCGAGCACCCGCTCCTCGAACGCCTCCGGGGTGACCGTGCTCTTGAACAGCACCTCGGTCTCGCCCAACGTCAGCCGTCCCCGGTCCGCGTCGCTGAGCTCGCGCGCCGTGTAGACGAGGAGGGGGACGGTCGACAGGCGACCGTCCTGGCGCAGCTGCTCGACGACGGCGAAGCCGTCGCCGTCGGGGAGGACGATGTCGAGCACGATGAGGTCGGGCAGGAACGTTCGGCTCAGCCGCGTCGCCGCCGAGGCGGTCGGCGCGGTGAGCACACGGAGGCCGCGCTGCTCGAGCGACGCCGTGAGCACCCGCGCCAGGTCCTCGTCGTCCTCGACGACCAGGACGCGGGGGATGCGGTGGTCGCCGTCGATAAGCTGGGCCACCGCTTCGAGTAGGGCGTCGCTGTCGCTCACCGGCTTGGTGATCCAGCGCTGCACGAGTTCGCCGAGCCCGGCACCGTCGTCGCGGTCGACGACGCTGAGCACGAGCACGGGGATGTTCGCCGTCGCCGGGTCGGCCCGGAGCGCGTCGACGGTCTGCCAGCCGTCCATCGTCGGCATGTACAGGTCGAGGATGATGACCGCGGGTTGCTCAGCCGCCGCCAGGCGCACCGCTTCCGCACCGGTCTGGGCCACGAGGGCGCGATAGCCGTGCGTCGACAGCAGCATCCGGGCGACCTCGAGGAGTGAGGAATCGTCGTCGCAGATGAGGACGAGCGGGCCGTCTCCGGCGGGCGCCAGCACCTCGTCGGCGGGGTCGATCACCGCCGGCAGCGTGAACCGGAACGTCGACCCGTGGTCGCCCTGGCTCTCGGCCCAGATGCGACCGCCGTGCTGCTCGACGATGCTGCGCGAGATCGCCAGCCCGAGGCCGGTGCCACCCTTCTGGCGCGAGTCCGATGCGTCGATCTGCTGGAAGCGCCCGAAGATCGTCTCCAGCTTGTCCGCTGGGATCCCGCGGCCCTCGTCGGCGACGCTGAACTCGACCTCGTCGCCGACGATGGCCGCGCCCAACGTCACGCACCCCCCATGGGGCGAGAACTTCACGGCGTTGGACAGCAGGTTGGTCAGCGTCTGGACGACGCGGTCGGAGTCGGCCCACACGGTGCCCTCGATCTTGGCCAGCCCGATCTCGACGCCAGCCGCCTTGGCCACCGGGACGACGTTGCGCAGGCTCTCGGCCACGAGGTCGGCCACCACGCAGCGGGTCTGGTGCAGGACGACGGCGCCGGACTCGATCCGCTCGATGTCCAGGATGTCGTTGATCAGGCGGATCAGCCGGTCGGTGTTCTCGACGGCGATCTCCACCATCCGCCGTCCTGTCTCCGGGAGGTCGCCGACTGCGCCACCCGCCAGCAGGCCGAGCGACCCGCGGATCGACGTCAGCGGGGTCCGCAGTTCATGGCTGACGACGGACACGAACTCGTCCTTCATGCGGTCGACCTCGTGGCGGTGGGTGACGTCGCGGAACACGGCGACGGAGGCCAGCGAGGCGTGCTCCCCGAGCACGGGGGCGACGGTCACCTCGGCGGCGAACGATGTCCCGTCACGCCTCGTGATCGTCTCGTTGTCCGACGAGAACGGACGCTTCTCGGAGAGGGCCTGGAAGATGTCCACCAGCCGCGAGTGGTCGGCCGGGCCGATCGTGAGGACGTCCGGCACGATCTTCCCGATGATCTCGCCCTCGGCGAGGTGCAGCATCTCGCAGGCGGCGGGGTTGGCGAGGACGATCTGGCCTTGGTGGAAGCCGAGGAGCCCGTCGGCGACCGTCCGCAACGTGAGGTCCTGCAGCCCGACCGCGTCGGTGAGCTCCTTCGTCCGGGTCGCGACGGTGGCCTCGAGCCCGCTCGCCAGGCGCAGGTTCTCGCGCAGCGTCGTGAACTGGGCGACGACGGAGAGCACCGTCACGGTGATGATCAGCACGATCTCGATCGTCCGGGCGGTCCCCGACGTGAGCCCGGGCGAGGCCACGTACACGACGAAGACGACCAGGAAGCCCACGATCGGGAGCAACGATCCGGCCAGCACGCGACGGTCGCTGGCCTGCCGCGCGGGCCTCAGGCGCATCGTGCCGGGGCGGCTGGCAACGGCCAGCGCGGTCCCGCCGATCAGCACCTGACCGATGATCCAGCCGATGTCGAAGGGGGAGCCGAGGTGGAACGACCCGTCGAGGCTGCGCGCCAGGAACGCACCGTCGGTCAGCGTGTAGACGATGTAGCCGACACAGATCAGGCCGACGGTGCCCCTGACGCCGCGGCGGGAGCGCAGCATCACGTTGACCGCCAGGGCGAACGTCAGCGTGTCGAGCACCCAATACGTGAGCAGCAGCGCCTTCGCCGCCCGGCCGAGGTCGGCGTCGTCGTAGGCGTCGGCGAGCAGTAGCTCCCATGTCGTGAACAGCAGGACGGCGGCGAGCAGGGCCCCGTCGATCCCGACGCGGGACCCGCCACGCCAGGTCAGGCGGCCGGGGATGGTCACCAGCGCGGCGATCGCCATCGGCAGCGCCGGCACCCAGAAGAGATCCGCCGGCGACGGGAACACGACGTCGTCGGAGACCGCGCCGACCACGACGGAGATGACGTTCCCGATCAGCCACAGCCCCGTCGAGAGCGCGACGAACGTCCAGGCTCGTCGCCACATTGCAGCCGAGCGCCGAGCCGCCCGCAGCGACGCCCACGTGGCGAACGCTGACGCGCCCGCGGTCACGATCGCCGACAACGCCTCCTGATCGGCGTCGGACAGCAGGTCGCTCGCCATGAGCACGACGAAGACGATGGCGGCGACGACGCCGACGCCCATCCAAGTCCACGCCGTCGTCGACAGCGCGGGCGGGCGCGCGGGCGCGGCGACGACGTCCGTCGCCGGCCCATGGATGGAAGCGTCACTCATCCTTCGACGCGCCGGGCCCACCCGGCGACCACCACCCTGAACCTAGCCACCCCAGGCTCGGATCGCAGGCAAGCTGCTCCCCTCACCTCCGAGCTCGCCGCCGCCGCTACGCAGCGGCGCTCGCCAAGCTTGCCGCCGCGCCTCAGCGGATCGCCGATCGGTCGCCGAACACACTGGGGACGGTCATCACCATGATCCAGGCGTCGAGCCAGAAGGACCGGTGATCGATGTAGTAGACGTCGAGGGTGACGCGCCGGCGCACGTCGTCGGCCGTGTGCAGCGGACCGCGGCTGCCCTTGATCGCCGCCCAGCCGGTCATGCCGGGTTTGATGCGGTGGCGCCGGGCGTAGTCGCCGACCAAGCCCGCCGACTCCTCCTCGCCGGTGCGCATGCCGATGGCGTGGGGTCGGGGGCCGACGAGGGACATCGACCCGCCGAACACGTTGAGCAGCTGCGGCAGCTCGTCGAGGCTCGTCGTGCGCAGGATCCGGCCCACCCTGGTGACGCGGTCGTCGTCGGCGGTCACCTGGCGCACCGCCTGGTGATCGGTCGCCTCGACGCGCATGGTGCGGAACTTCCACACCACGATCTCCTCGTTGTTGAAGCCGTGGCGACGCTGCCGGAAGAACACCGGGCCGGGGCTGTCGAGGCGGACGGCGAGGGCGATCAGCCCGATCACGGGTGACAGCAGGACGAGCAGGCTGCTCGACAGCACGACGTCCTGGACGCGCTTGGCGAAGGCCCGGCGCCCCGGGTCGACGACGATGTCGAGTGGTGAGAGCGGGGCGTCGGCGAGCCGCTGGATGGCGGCTCGACGACCGGCGCCGTCGTCGTCCACGACGAGGACGACGTCGTTGGGCAGGACCGACAGGCGGTCCATAACCTCGCGGACCCGGGCCCGGGCGGCTGGATCGACGGCGACGACGATGAGGTCGACGAACGGCGTCATGCGGTGGGTGACGAGCGCGGCGAGGTCGCCCAGCACCGGCACGCCGGCGACATCCCGCGGCGAGCGGGCGAGGCGGTCGTCGAAGATGCCGAGCACGTTGACGTCTCGTTGGGCGAGCGCGTCGAGCACGATCTGCTCGGCGTGTCGGGTGGCGCCGACGATGACGATGTTCGGCGTCAGGCGGCCCTGCGACCGCCACCGCCTGACGATCACCCACCAGATCGTGTGCAGGGCGAGCAGCACCAGCGCCGTCGGGATCGACCACGTCACGAGCACGTCGCGCACCCGGGCATCCCGGCCCACGACCACGGCGACGACGGCGCCGACGAGCACACCCGCGGCACCGGCGGCGAGGACTCGAGCCATGTGGGCCGGGTAGCGCTCCCGCCGCCCGAGGCGATACAGGCCGAGCGATCGCAGCAGGCGCCCCGTGGTCAGTGCGGCGCCGACGATCGGCGCGGCGCGGGCGACCGTCACCGCGAGCACGGATGGGCTGCCGAGCGCGGCCAGGACGGCGACCGACACGATCGCGATGGCGATGACGTCGGCGAGCCGGAACCCGTGCGCCGCCTCCCGGCTGCCCTGTCGGTCACGGAGCGTGACGAGTCGCGGCGGGCGGAACGGCCCGCGTCGTTCGGCGCCGGTGGCCGGCGGCGATGGAGTTGGTGCGGGCATCTCCTGCTCCTGTCGGGCCCGCGCCCCTGTTCTATCCCACGCCGCGCCAAGATGCGTCGGCGTGCCTCAGTCGTCGGGACCGGCGCCGTCGAGGTCGGCGATCACGCTGTCGATGCGCAGTCGGGCGTCGCTGATCCGCTGGCGGCACACCGCGATCAGCTCGGTGGCTCGGGCGACCCGGTCGGCCAGCCGGTCGACGTCGACGTCGCTGCCCTCCAGCTCGCGCAGGATCGCGTCGAGCTCGTCGAGGGCGGCGGCGTAGCCCGGCGGGTCGGGCGGCGTGCTCACTGGTGCACCATCACCCTGTCGAGCACGCCATTCACTCTCCGCGCCTGGTGCACCAGTGAGCCTTCGGCGCCGCAACGCTGATTCACTCGCTCGAAGACTCGCTCGCTCATGGTGCGCTCCTGTCACCCTCGACCCTGCTTCGCAGGGAGCCATCGGCGAGCTCAGTGATGAGCACGTCGCCGGCGACGACGTCGCTCGGAGCCCGGACCAGCCGGCCGTCGTCGGTGCGAGTGATGCTCCACCCGCGGGCGAGCACGCTGACCGGATCAAGCGCCCGCACTCTCGCCTCCAGCCCGCCGAGGTGGCGGCCCTCGACCGCCAGCACGTGCGGGACGCGCCCGGCCACGCGACGGGCGGCGAGGTGCAGCCGGCGCTCCCCCTCCGCCAGCGGGCGAGTGGCGGCGGCGCGGACCCGGTGGACGCGGGTACCGAGCCGCTCATCGGCCCGCTCGACGGCGGCATGGGTGCGCCGGGCGATGCGGTGCGCTCGGTCGACGACCGAACGCGACGACCGGTCGATGTGGGACCGGGCCTGCGTGACGACGGCGCCATGGCGCTGCTCGACGGCGCCGAGATACTCGCCGACGAGGTGCACGAGGTGGGTGGCGCAGGCGGTGGGCGTCTTCAGGGAGGTGTGGGCGACCTCGTCGGCGACGCTGCGGTCGATCTCGTGGCCGAGCCCGGTGAGCACGGGCACCGAGGCGGCGGCGATGGCCCGGGCGATCGGCTCGGCGTCGAACGTCGCCAGCTCGTTGCGGGCGCCGCCGCCGCGGATGACCACGATCGCGTCCATGCCGCGCCGCTCGGCGTGGTCGCAGAGCGCCGTGATCGCCCTGGTCACCGCCCGCCCGGCTTCGGGCCCTTGGACCCGGGTGTCGGCGAGCACGAGCTGGAACCCGAACCCGCTGCGCACCAGCTCGTCGTGGAAGTCGTGCCACGCCGCGGTGCCCGCGCTGGAGACCACGCCGATCCGCAGTGGCACGGGACAAAGCCGGTGCCGGCGGTTGGCGTCGAGCGCGCCATCGGCGGCGAGGCGGCGCAGAACCTGATCGCGCTGCTGGGCGAGATCGCCGAGCGTGAACCGAGGGTCGAGGTCGGTCATCTTCAGCCCCAGCTGGCCGCTGGGGGCGTAGTAGTCGAGGTGGCCGAAGATGCGTACCTTCATCCCGTCGGCGAGGCGGAGGCGGTGCTTGGCCAGCAGCGGGCGCAGCCGGACCCGGGCGTTGGCGAAGAACTGCACCCGCAGCACCGCCTGGCGCCCCGGCGTGTCGTCGGCCAGCGAGAAGTAGGCGTGGCCGCCGCGCTCGTTGAACCCCTGGATCTCGCCGCGCACCCAGATCCCGTCGCTGAACGTGCGCCGGAGCACGCCGTTCACCGCGTCGGCCAGCTCGCCGACGGTGAAGGTCGGGTTGGCGGCGTCGTCGAGCGCCTCGTCCCCGAAGTCGAAGGCCGGCTGGCTCACGGCGTCATCCTGTCAGCCACTCGCCTTGGTCGCGATCCGACCAGGGAGTGAGCGGAAAATCGCGACCAAGGCGCATCTGGGCCCGATGCATCACGCACCCAGTTCGCGGACGTTGTCGAGGTCGGGGTCGGCGAACAGCTCGCCGTCGACGGGAAGGTTGCGGCGCACCCGCAGGTCCTCGAGCTGCTGCAGCGGGCGCTCGAGGGCGCGGCGGCGGGTGCCGACGAGCTGGTCGAACTCGCGCTGCACCGAATCCAGGCGGTCCTTCACCTTGGCCGCCGACTCGGTGTACTTCTGCCACTGCTGGCCGAACTTGCCGATCAGCTGGAGGATCTCGTCGCTGGTCTGCTCGATCATGAAGTTGTCAAAGGCCTGGCGGATCACGCCGAGGAAGGCGAACAGCGTGAGCGGCGAGCACATCACGACGCGCTGGGACATCGCCTCGTCGAGCAAACCGGGATCGTGCTCGTGGATGAACCCGGTGAGCTGCTCGTTGGGGAGGAACAGCAGCACGTAGTCGACCGCCGGGTGATCGCCGTCGCGGGCGTACTCCCGCTTGGCCAGCTCCTTCACCCGCAGCCGCACGTCGGCGAGGAAGCGCTTGAGGTGGGCCTGGCGCTCGGCGTCGGTGGCGACCTCCAAGTAGCGCAGGTACGAGGCCAGCGGGAACTTGACGTCCATGTACAACACGTGGCCCTTGGGTAGGTCGAACGTGTAGTCCGGCCGCCCGTTGCCGCCAGCGACCTGGACCTGCTTGCGGTAGTTGACGCCCTCGGTGAAGCCGGAGAGGCGCAGCACGTCCTCGGCCATCCGCTCGCCCCACTGGCCGCGGACCTGGGGATTGGCCAACGCCTCGCGCAGCGCCCCGGTCGTGGTCGACAGGGCTGCGGTGATCTCGGCGTGGGCGCGCAGCGACTCGTCGACCTGTCCGAACCGCTGGGCACTGGCCGTCCCCAGCTCGCTGACCATCGCGCCGAGGCGCTGCAGCTCGGCCCGCACCTCACTGCGGACCTCGTCGAGGCGGGTGTCGATGACGTCCTTCTTCGCCGCCAGCTCCGCCTGCACGCCCGACGCCGCCGCACCGAGCTGCTCGCGGTTGAGCACCGCCACCTGCTGGAGGGCCAGGTGCACGGCGGCGTCGCGGTCGGCCCCAGCCTGGGACCGGACGTCGGCGATCGCCTCCTCGAAGACGGCGTAGAGGTCGTCGGTGATCGCGGGCGTCCGGCGGCGTGCGCCGGCCACCAGCCAGGTGACGCCCGCCGTCAGGGCGGTGGCGATGAGCACGTACACGACGACCATGGCGCCATCATGCGCGAGGGGTGTCACAGCGAACGCGGATGCTGTGCGTGACCGCGCAGCCAGGTGGGCGAGCGCCGCTGCGCAGCGGCGGCGGCGAGCTCGGAGGATCGGCGAACAGCTTGGCTGCGAGCCGAGCCCGGGCCGGGCAGGTGCTACAACGCCGTCGATGGACGACCGCGCTCTGCGCCCCCGATCGGGATCGAGCGCGAAGGCCCTGCTCCTCACCGTCCTCGGCGAGCTCGTGCTGCCCCACGGCGGGGCGATCTGGACCTCGACGATCGTGCGTGCGCTGGCCCTCCTCGATGTCGAGGAGCGCAACGCCCGCCAGGCCGTCGCCCGCCTCGCCGAGCAGGGCACGGTGCGCTCGGAGCGCCAGGGTCGGCGGGCTCGCTGGCACCTCACCGAGGCCGGCCGCCGGCTGCTCGTGGAGGGCACCGAGCGGATCTACCAGCTCGGCGCCGGCGACGACCGCTGGGACGGGCGCTGGCTGATCGTGCTCTGCTCGGTGCCCGAGGAGCAGCGGGCCAAGCGCCACCAGCTGCGCACCCAGCTGCAGTTCGCCGGGTTCGGCTTCATCGCCGCCGGCGTCGCGGTCTGCCCGCACCTCGACCGCGAGCCGGCGGCCAACGCCGTGCTCGCCCAGCTGGGCCTGCTCGCCAGCGCGATGGTCTTCCGCGCCGAAGCCGGCGGAGAGGCCGACGACCTGCTCGCCCGGGCGTGGGACCTCGACGTCCTCGCCGCCGCCTACACTGACTTCGCGCGGGGGTTCGAGGACCGGGCACCGAGCACCGACGAGGCCCGCTTCGCCGACCTCGTCGAGCTGGTCCACGAGTGGCGGCGGTTCCCGTTCATGGACCCGGACATCCCGGCCCGCCTGCTCCCCTCCCACTGGCCGGGCCGTGCCGCCCACGGCGTCTTCGTCGAGCGCCACGACGCCTGGTCGCCCGGGGCCGTGCGCTGGTATCTCGCCGCCGAGGCGGCGGCCACCGGGTGACGCCGCGAAATCTGGACAATGCTCTACAGGCCCTTGACGGATAGTGGCTGATCTGTAGAATGTTGTCGGTGACCCCGGGGGCTATCACGTTCGACGCCGACCCGTCCGTGTACCGCCACTGGGAGCTGACCATCGACCCCCCGGTGGCCACGCTCACGATGCAGGTGACACCCGAGGCGGGGCTGCGCGACGACTACGAGCTCAAGCTCAACAGCTACGACCTCAGCGTCGACATCGAGCTCCACGACGCCGTGCAGCGGCTGCGCTTCGAGCACCCCGAGGTCGGCGCCGTCGTCGTCACCGGTGGGCTCGACAAGGTCTTCTGCGCCGGCGCCAACATCCAGATGCTCGCCGGGTCGAGCCACGCCCACAAGGTCAACTTCTGCAAGTTCACCAACGAGACCCGCAATTCGATCGAGGATGCCACCGCCAACTCCGGCCAGGTGTGGATCGCCGCCGTCAACGGCACCGCCGCCGGCGGCGGCTACGAGCTGGCGCTCGCCTGCGACGAGATCGTCCTCGTCGACGACCGGGCGTCGGCCGTCTCGCTCCCCGAGGTGCCGCTGCTCGCGGTCCTCCCCGGCACTGGCGGGCTGACGCGGGTCGTCGACAAGCGCCACGTCCGCCGCGACCTGGCCGACGTGTTCGCCACCCGCGCCGAGGGCGTCAAGGGCCAGCAGGCGCTGGACTGGGGCCTCGTCGACGCGACCGTCCCGCGCAGCCGCTTCGACGAGACGGTGCGACAGCGCGCCGAGGCCCGAGCTGCCGAATCGACCCGGCCGGCCGACGCCGCCGGCATCACGCTCACGCCGCTCACCCACGACCACGTCGACGTGACGATCGACCGGGCCGTCGGCGCCGCCCACATCACGGTCCGCGGTCCGGCGGGCGAGCCGGCCACCCGCCCCGACGATCTCGGCGCCGGCGCCTGGATCATCGCCGCCGCCCGCGAGCTCGACGACGCGATCCTGCGACTGCGCTTCGACGAGCCCGAAGTCGGCACCTGGGTCCTGCGCACCGCGGGTGACGCCGGCGCGGTGCTCGCTGCCGAGGACCTGCTGCGGGCCCGCGCCGACCACTGGCTCGTCAACGAGATCCGCCTTCTCTGGACTCGCGTGCTCAAGCGCCTCGACCTCTCGTCGCGCACGCTCGTCGCGCTGATCCAGCCAGGCAGCTGCTTCGCCGGCGTGCTCGCCGAGCTGGTGCTCGCCGCCGATCGCTCGTACATGCTCGACGGCCCCGATCCCGACGGCGCGCACCCGCCGGCCACGATCCGCCTCACCGACGCCAACGACGGCTGGTTCCCGATGTCCAACGGCCTCAGCCGCCTGGCCACCCGGTTCTGGGGCCGTGACGACGCCCTCGCCGAGGCCCGGCGCGCGATCGGCAAGGACCTCCTCGCCGAGGTCGCCGCCGATGTCGAGCTGGTCACGTTCACACCCGACGACATCGACTGGGACGACGACGTGCGGCTGATGCTTGAGGAGCGCAACAGCTTCTCCCCCGACGCGCTCACGGCGATGGAGGCCAACTGCCGCTTCGTCGGCCCGGAGACGATGGAGACGAAGATCTTCGCCCGCCTGACGGCGTGGCAGAACTGGGTGTTCCAGCGGCCCAACGCCGTCGGCCCGGAGGGCGCGCTGCGCCGCTTCGGCACCGGCTCCCGCCCGAACTACGACCGCAACCGTGTCTAGTCGGGCTCGGCTCGCAGCCACGCTGCTCGCCTCACCTCCCGAGTTCGCCGCCGCCGCTACGCAGCGACGCTCACCCACCTGGCGCTTCGTGCAATGCCGAAGAGGAGGAACATGACCACCGTCGACATCGAGTCCCGCATCCCCAACAACGTCGGCCTCGCCGACGACCGCCGGCTGCAGCGGGCGCTGGAGTCCTGGCAGCCCAAGTTCATCGAGTGGTGGAAGGAGCTCGGCCCCGTCGCCTTCCAGGGCAACGACGTCTACCTGCGCACCGCCATCGACGTCGGCCAGGAGGGCTGGGCCAACTTCGGCCACGTCAAGATGCCCGACTACCGCTGGGGCATCTTCCTCGCCGAGCCCGAGCCGGACCGCCGCATTGCCTTCGGCGACCACAAGGGTGACCCGGTGTGGCAGGACGTGCCCGGCGAGTACCGCTCCGACCTGCGCCGCCTGGTCGTCGTGCAGGGTGACACCGAGCCGGCCTCCGTCGAGCAGCAGCGGGCGCTGTGCCTCAGCGCGCCGAGCGTCTACGACCTGCGCAACCTGTTCCAGGTCAACGTCGAGGAGGGCCGCCATCTCTGGGCGATGGTGTACCTGCTGCACCGCTACTTCGGGCGCGACGGCCGCGACGAGGCCGACGAGATGCTCGAGCGCCACTCCGGCGATCCCGACCACCCGCGCATCCTCGGCGCCTTCAACGAGCCGACGCCGGACTGGCTGTCGTTCTTCTTCTTCACCTACTTCACCGACCGCGACGGCAAGTACCAGCTCGCTTCGCTCCGGGAGAGCGCGTTCGACCCGCTCAGCCGAACGTGCGACTTCATGCTCAAGGAGGAGGCCCACCACATGTTCGTCGGCGCCTCCGGCATCGCCCGCGTGGTACAGCGCACCGTCGAGCTGATGAAGCAGCACGACACCCCGGACGTCAACGAGCACGGCGGCGTCGACGTCGCCACGCTGCAGCGCTACCTCAACTTCCACTGCAGCGTGTCGCTCGACCTGTTCGGCGCCGAGACCTCGACCAACGCCGCCAACTACTTCGCCGCCGGGCTCAAGGGGCGCTTCCAGGAGGAGCGTCGCGACGACGACCACCGGTTGCAGGACGCCACCCGCCCGGTGCCGACCGCCACCGACGGCCGAATCACCACCCGCCAGGCGCCAGCGCTGGCCGCGCTCAACGAGACGCTCCGCGACGACTACGCCGCCGACTGCCAGAAGGGCGTCGACCGCTGGAACCGCACGCTGGCCGAGGTCGGGATGTCACTGGAGCTCCCGCACGTCGGGTTCAACCGCGCCGTCGGCGTGTTCCGCGACCACCACGTCTCGCCGGACGGCCGATTGGTCGACGACGAGACCTGGGCGGCGTCGGTCGGCGAGTGGCTGCCGACCGACGACGATCGCGCTCACGTCGAGTCGCTGATGGTGGGCATCACCGAGCCGGGGAAGATGGCCGGCTGGCTGGCCCCACCGGCCACGGGCATCCATGCCAAGCCGGTGGACTACGAATACATCCGATGACGTACAACGCAGCGGCCTGGCTGGTCGACCGCCACGTCGAGGCCGGCGACGGTGGGCGGACGGCCTACCACGTCGACGGCGTGGCCAGCTCGTACGCCGAGCTGCAGCGGGAGGTGTTCCGCGCCCAGCAGGCGCTGGGTGCGCTCGACGTGCGGCGCGGCGAGCGGGTCGCGCTCGTGCTCGACGACGAGCTGGCGTTCCCGGCGTGGTTCCTCGGGGCGGTGCGGGCAGGCGTGGTGCCCGTGCCGCTGTCGACGATGCTCACCGAGCGCGAGCTCGCCGCGATCGTGGCCGACGCCTGCGCCGGCGCCGTGGTGCTCTCGTCGGGTTACGCCGGCTACGTCGACGCGCTGGCGGGCGCCGACCCCGAGCTGCGCCACGCCGTCGTGATCGGCACGCCCGCCGGCGGCAGTGTGAGCCGAGCGAGTCTTCGAGGGAGCGAACCAATCGACACGTCGGTGCCGACCCACGCATGGTCGTCGTTCGCCGACACCTCGGAGCCGCCTGTCGCGGCGACCACCGAGGACTCGCCGGCGTTCTGGCTCTACAGCTCCGGGACCACCGGCGTGCCGAAGGGGGTCATGCACCGCCACGGGAGCCCGCAAGCGACGGCCGAGGCGTACGCCCGCGAAGTCCTCGCCATCGGCCCCGACGACCGCTGTCTGTCGGTGGCCAAGCTGTTCTTCGCCTTCGGGCTCGGCAACTCGCTGACGTTCCCGCTCGCCGTCGGCGCCAGCGCGATCCTCAACCCCCGCCGCCCGACCCCGCCCGACGTCGCGGCGATGGTGGCCGCCGAGCAGCCGACGCTGTTCTTCGCCAGCCCCGGCTTCGTCGCCGGGCTCCTTGACGCCGACGTCCCGGAGTCGACGTTCGCCTCGGTGCGGGCGACGGTCACCGCCGGCGAGGCGCTGCCGGCCGACCTCCAGCGCCGATTCGCCGCCCGCTTCGGCCACCCGGTGCTCGACGGCATCGGCACCAGCGAGGCGCTGCACATCTTCATCTCCAACCGCAAGGGTGAGGAGCGGCCCGGCACCAGCGGCAAGCCGGTGCCCGGGTACGACGCCCGCCTGGTCGACGACGCCGGCGCGGCGGTCACCGAGCCCGACACACCGGGCTACCTGCAGATCCGCGGGCCGTCGTTGGCGACCGGCTACTGGAGCCGCGACGCCGCGACCCGCGCCGCGTTCCAGGGCGAGTGGCTGGCCACTGGCGACGTCTACACCTGTTCGGAGGATGGCTACTGGACGTTCCTCGGGCGCAACAGCGACATGATCAAGGCCGGCGGGATCTGGGTCTCACCCGCCGAGGTCGAGGCCGTGCTGATCGAGCACCCCGACGTGCTCGAGGCGGCCGTGGTCGGTGCTCGCGACGACGCTGGGCTCGAGCAGACCGTCGCCTTCCTCGTCCCCCGCCAGGGTCGCGCCATCGATCCCGAGGAGATCGACGCCCACTGCCGCTCGCGCATGGCGACGTTCAAGCGACCGCGACGGATCGAGGTCGTCGACGAGCTGCCGAAGACGGCCACCGGCAAGATCCGGCGCTTCGCCCTGCGCGACAGCCTGGACGCGTGAACATCGACGGCGTCGAGCTCGACACCGTCGACCTCCCTGGTGCCGAGCCGGCGCTCGTGCTGCTCCACGAGGGTCTGGGTTGCATCGAACTCTGGCGCCGGTTCCCCCGTGAGCTGCAGTCGGCGACCGGGCGGCGGGTGGTCGTGTTCTCGCGGGCGGGCTACGGGCGCAGCGGCGTCGCGCCGTTGCCACGGCCGGTGACGTACATGCACGACGAGGCCGATGTCGTGCTGCCGGCACTCCTTTACGCCTTGGCGATCGAGCGGCCGGTCCTCGTCGGGCACAGTGACGGCGCGTCGATCGCCCTGTTGTACGCCGGCGCCGGCCACGCGGTCACCGGGCTCGTCGTGCTGGCCCCACACGTCGTCGTGGAGGACGTGACGGTGGCGTCGATCGCCGCCGCCAGGACGGCCTACGAGGCCGGCGGGCTCCGGGCTCGGCTGGCCCGCTACCACGACGACGTCGACAACGCGTTCCGCGGCTGGAACGACGTGTGGTTGTCACCGGCATTCCGCTCGTGGGAGATCACCGAGCGACTCGCGGCGATCGACGCACCGGTGCTGGCGATCCAGGGTGCCGACGACCCGTACGGCACGCTGCGCCAGGTCGAGCTCATCGAGGCCGGTGTCGCCGGTCCGGTCGAGCGGCTGGTGCTGCCCGGCGTCGGGCACGCCCCGCACCTCGACGCGCCCGACGCGGTGGTCAGCGCAATCACGACGTTGGTCGCCCGGGCTGAGCCACCAGACTCTGCGCCATGACCGAACCGGCCAGCGAACGGGTCCGCCTCCGCCGCGGCGCCAACCGCGCCGAGTACGACCGGGACGCCATCCTCGCCGTGCTCGACGCCGGGATGGTCGCCCACGTCGGGGTGGTCACCGACGACGGCCCGATCGTGCTGCCGATGGCCTACGGGCGCGACGACGACTGCCTCTACCTCCACGGCTCGGCGGCCAACGCCGCCCTGCGCGCGGCGGTCGGCAACGACATCTGCGTCACGGTGACGATCGTCGACGGGATGATCGTCGGGCGCACCCCGTTCCACAACTCGATGAACTACCGAGGCGTCGTCGTGCGTGGGCGGGCGCGACGTCTCGATGACCCGACGGAACACGTGGCCGCGCTGCGGCTCGTCAGCGACCACGTGATGCCGACGTGGGACACCGGCCGGCCACCGACCGACGCCGAGGTCCGCAAGACGATGGTGATCGCCGTGCCGCTGGTCGAGATGTCCGCCAAGCTCCGCGCCGGCGGCCCCGTCGACGAGGCCGAGGACCTCGCCGGCCCGCACTGGGGAGGTCAGGTGCCGATCCGGGCGACGTGGGAGGCGCCGGTCGGTTCGCCCGATCTACCGCCCGGCGTCCCGGTCCCGCCGGCCATCGCCGCCCTCACCGGCCGACGTGTGTGACTCGTTGCAACCGCATCGACCCGTGGGGTGATCTCCACGCCGACCCGGCGCGCGGGATGTTCACCGGCAACCGCGGCGCACTCGTCGACGACGAGCGACGCATCGTCCGCCACCACCAGAGCTCGACGCTGTGGATCACGTGCGCGCTGCGCTTCCGCGACTGGCGCCACCCGCTCGACGCGCCGCACGCGTGGACGCCGCTGTTCTTCCTCGACGATGCCGTCGCCCTCGCCGCCGGGCACCGCCCCTGCGCGTTCTGCCGGCGGCCCGACTATCTCGCATACCGCGGCGCCGTCAGTGGCGACGGGCCCCGCCTCAAGGCGGTCGAGCTCGACCGGCGGCTGGCGGCCGAGCGGTTGCGTCGCGGGCGCGGCTTCTCGCGGGCGGCGGACCGCCCGTTGTGGCGCGCCGATCTCGCCACCCTGCCAGTCGGGTCGGTCGTCGTCGACGCCGCCGGTCGACCGTGCCTCGTCGGTCCGACCACAGTGAAGCCGTTCTCGTTCGTCGGCTGGGGCGAACCAGTCGCCTGGTCGGACGGCGACGTCGACGTGCTCACCCCGCCGACATCGGTGGCGGCGTTGCGCGGCGGGTTCGCCCCGACGCTCCACCCGTCAGCGAAGACCTGAACTGTCCTTTAGAAGCGGCCCGATCGGGCCGAAATCGAAGGAAAGAACGCAGGGATTACCCGCTGGCGCCGCCGGTGAAGTTCCACGCCGCCAGGCGCAGCGCCGGCGCCGTCCACCACGGCATCGCCGACGTGTAGGTGTCGCCGGGCACGACCGACACCACGGCCCCCACACCGAGCACGGCCCCGGGCATCAGCGCCTCGGCGTAGGACTGGGTGAAGCGGAAGTTGCGCAGTGGCGTCGTCACCTGGCCGTGCTCGATCAACCACACCCCGTTGCGGGTCAGGCCGGTGAGGGCGAGGGTCCGCGGGTCAAGCACTCGGGTGTACCAGAAGTCGGAGACGAGGACGCCCCGCTCGACGTGCGCGACCAGCGCCGCCGCCGATGCATCGACCACCGGCCCATCGACCTCGCCACCCACGCCGCCGCCCGCACCGGCCAGCACCAGGTGGCGGCCCACCGCGCCCAGGGCCACCGATCCGACGCCGTTGCCGGTGGACGTGGCGCCGGCAGCCGCCGCGGTTCTCCGGTCGTGGGTCAGACCGGCCGACGTGCCGGCATCGACGAGCGCGACGCGTCGCGTCGGCGTGCCGTCGGCGTCCCACGCCATCCCCGCCGCCGGTGCGTCGTCGCCGAGCGTGATCGCCGGGTCGAACTGGGCCTCGCCGACACGGACGAACGAGCGGCGTTCGGCGACGGTCTTGCCGTTGAAGCCGTAGAACGCCAGCGCCTGCAGGATGTCCGCCACCGCCGACGGCTCGAGCACGACCTCGTAGCGTGCGGGCCCGAGTTCGACGGGATCGGCCGTCGCCATTGCCTTCGCCGCCGCGCGAGCGCCGAGCACGGCGCCGTCGATGTCGCCGAGCCGGCCCGACGCCAGGCTCGCCGCGCCGTCGTTCCCGTCGTGGCGGGCGATCCCGGCGAGGCCGGCCTCGGCGCTCTCGGCCGCCACGGCGTGCCCGGCCGAGTTGGCGAACGCGCCGCGCCAGTGGGTCGTGCGGCAGTAGCCGGCCGTCTCCAGACCGTCGGCGGCGGCGACGAAGTCGGCCACACGCGTGGCCCGGTCGTCGGGCGTGGCGTCGCGCGTGGCCGGGTCGATCGGCACGGCCTCGATCGGCGCGGGCGGGGCGACGCCCGGCCATCCGGCGTCGAGCGGAGCGATCGCGGCGGCAGCGAGCGTGCGCTCGACGAGGCCCGCCAGGCCCTCGTCGAGGATGACCGTCGTCGACCCCGACGCCGTGCGGCCGTCGACGTGGACTCGGATCGACACGTGCCGGCCGTCCTCGGCCACGTTCTGGTGGATCACCGAGTTGGCGAACCGGGTCAGCGCCGACTCGGTGCGGTCGACCGACACCTCCACCTCGGCACCCGGCGACGCCGCCAGCGCCTGCTGCAACACCCGGGTGGCGAGGTCGAGCTCGGCGGTCACGGCGCCGCCCCGATCTGATCTGGGCGGGCAGCGTGACAACAGTTGTCACGGACGCCGCCCAGATCGTCGGATGGCAGGGATCGCGCCCAGATCATGCCCGCACCCCGACCCGGACGTTGCGGAACCTTCCCGGGGCTGCGGGGTGGCCGGTGTGGCCGATCTGGCCGGGTTGGCCCTTGCCGCAGTTGGGCGTCCCCCACGACACGATCTCCGACGACAGCATGTCCAGTGACCGCCAGAACTGCGGCCCGATCCCGGTGTACGTCGGGTTGCGCAGCAGCCGCCCGAGCTGTCCGTGCTTGACCTCGTAGCCGACCTCGGTGCCGAACTGGAAGTTGAGCCGCTTGTCGTCGATCGACCATGAGCGGTTGGTTTCCATGTAGATCCCGTCGTCGGTGGCGGCGACGATCTCCTCCAGCGTGTGCGGTCCGGGCTCGAGGCCGACGTTGGTCATCCGCACCATCGGCAGCCGCGCCCAGCCGTCGCAGCGCACGTTGCCGGCGTAGTCGAGCCCGGCGACGGCGGCCGAGTCCCGTCCCGCCAGCACGCCGACCCACGTCCCCTCGCGCACGGCGTCCCGGGGCGCGGCGGCCGTGGCCTCGTCGTCGAAGCCGAACGAACCGAGGGCCCCGGGGATCGTCGGGTCGATCGTGATGTTCATCAGCTCCGAGCCGTACTGCAACGAGCCCAGCCGGGCGAGGTCGAGCCACGACGTGCCGGCGTAGGCGGCCTCCCAGCCGAGGATGCGGTCGAGCTCGATGGCGTGGCCCACCGACTCGTGGATCTGCAGCGCCATCTGCTCGCCGCCGAGGATGAGCGTGGTCTCGCCGCTCGGACACGGTGGCGCGGTCAGCAACGCCCGCGACTCCTCGGCGACCCGTGCCGCGTGGGCCTCGATGTCGATCTCCTCGACCAGCTCCCACCCCCGCGTGCCGTACTGGCCGCGCGCCGCAGGATAGGAGCGGCGCTGGGTCTCGCTGTCGCCGATCGACGTGGCCACGATCCCGGTCCCACACTCCCGGATCCGCTGGTCAACACGTGCCCCCTCGCTCGACACCAGCCACTTGGCCGTGTCCCAGATCTGGTACATGGCCTCGGCGACGTCGGCGCCGTGCTCGGCCATCGAGGCCGAGGCCCGCACGAGCATGTCGCCCTTCGTCGCGAGGGACACGTCGATCGGGTCGACACGACACTCGCTGGTCCACGAGCCGACGTTCGCTTCGCCAGGAAGCAAGCCGACCGCCGGTCGGGCGACGCGGCTGCTCGACGTGGCGATCTCCATCGCCCGGGCGCCGGCGCGGCGGGCGGCGGCGTCGGTGACGTCCGGCACGGCGAAGAAGCCCCACCCCGAGCCGACCAGCGCCCGCACGCCGAGGCCCGAGTCCTCGCGCTGCACGACGTCCTCGACCTCGCCGTTGCGCGCCGTCATCGTCTCGTACCGGCGATGCATCACCCGTGCGTCGGCGTAGGCGGCGCCGGCGTCGAGCGCGGCCTGGACCGCGGCCGACGCTGCGTCGAACTCACCCATCGCTGCAACCGTACGGTCAGCGCAACTCGATCGGGAAGCAGCGGTCGCCGAGCGTGCCCATCGCGTACGACGCGTAGTCGAGGCCGAAGTCGCTGTAGAGGGTGCGGCACTGCTCGCTCCAGGCGAGTGCGTCCGGTGAGGAGATGCGGTGGACGACCTGCAGGATCCCGCCGTCGTAGACCCGGTACTCGGCCCACGTCCCAGGGAAATCCTTCACGCAGCCGACCTCGATCGACGGGATCCGGCCGTCGACGAACCGCACGCGGTGGCGGTGGGTGTGCCCGGCGGCGTAGGCGACGATCGCGGGACGCCGGCGCATCACCGCGGCGAGTGCGTCGCTGGCATCGGGGTCGATGCCGAAGTAGTCGGGGCTGCGTGTGCCCGACACCCACTGCTGGTGGTGGCCCATCACCAGCACCGGCACGGTGGAGGCGGCGGCGCCGGCGTCGAGCCAGTCGATCTGGGCCGGCGTGAGATGTCCGGACGGGCGGTACGGGACGGCGGTGTCGAGCAGGGCGACGGCGACGCCGGGCAGCTCGATCCACTCGTCGCCGGCGTAGTCGTCCTGGCCGCGGGAGGCGTCGTGGTTGCCCCGCACGACGTGGAGGCGATCGCCGAACGGGACGCGGTAGCAGTCCTCGAAGGCGGCGAACTCGTCGCCGGTGCCCTCGGTCGAGAGGTCGCCCTTGACGATCACCGCGGCGAGGTCGGCCGCCGCCATCTCCTTCGCCGCGCCACGGTTCATCGTCTCCGGGTACGGCGGCGAACCGGGGGCGGCGCGCCGCACCGGCCCGCCCGGCTGCTCGTCGAGGCGGCCGGCCTCGACCTCACCGAAGTGGATGTCGTTGACCGTCCCGATCCTGCAGCGCAGCCGGCCGGGCGGGCGGGGCAGCGTGCGCAAGGCGATCCCGTGGCGCTCGTAGTCGGTGTCCGGCTCGAGGTCGGCGACGCGATCGACACTCGTGCCATCGTGGAACGTGGCGGCGTCGTCGGCGACGCTGGTCAGCTCCACGGCGACGGGCGGTCAGACCCAGGGCCGGGCCCGGCGCAGCGGGATCGGCTGGCTCCACCACCGCCCGCTGAACCTCCACACGCCTGAACGTGCTTCAGGGACGCCGGCGACGACCGGCTTGGGCCACAGCGCCTCGGCGGCGGCGGCGATCGCCGCGGCCTCCTCGTCGGTGGCGTCTGGCGCGATGTCCATCGCCCGCTCACGTTAGAGCCACAGCAGGACTGTCCTTCCGGTCCGGCCCGATCGGGCCGAAATCGAAGGACAGAACGAGGGGTCAGGCCGTCCGGCCGCCGACCATCGCCGCGGTCGCCTCGTCGGCGGGGTGGAACAGCTCGACGTGCAACTCCTCGAGGGTGATGTCCACCGGCGTGCCGATCGTCGTGTTCGTCGAGAACCACGATTGGGTGAGGTCGCCGACGCGCAGCTTGAGCGGCACGACGACGGTCGGCGTCTCGCTGCGCGTACGCCAGGACGGACCGAGCTTGACCACGTTGGGGTAGCCGCTCACCTCGGCGAGCAGGTCGCGCAGGCGGGGGTCACGGGTGGCCGCCACCTGGCGGTCGAGCGTGGCCAGCAGGTCGTGGGCCCACTCGGCGAAGTTCTCGATCCGCGGCGCCATCCCCTCCGGGTGCAGCGTGACGCGGTACGAGTTGATCGGCGGCCGGAGCAGGTGCTCGGCAACGCCGTCGAGGAAGCCCTGGGCTCCCGTGTTCGTCATCACGACATCCCAGCCCCGGTCGACGACGACCGCCGGGTACGGGTCGTGGGCCCGGATCAGGCCGGCGAGGGCGGCGCGCACGCTCGCCATCGACTCGCCGTCGAGGGGGGTCCGCGGGTACCGGGGGGCGTACCCAGCGGCGAGCAGCATCGAGTTGCGCTCGCGCAGTGGGACGTCGAGGTGCTCGGCGAGGGCGAGCACGAGCTCGGGCGATGGCCTCGACTTCCCGGTCTCGACGAAACTGAGATGGCGGGTGGACACGCCGACGTCGATGGCCAGGTCCATCTGACTCCGCCGGCGGTCCTCCCGCCACTCCCGCAACATCGCTCCGACGCTCGCTGCCGTGACGGTCACGCTTCGAACCTAGGCCAGCCGACGGTCGGGTTCGACTCGCGGCCAAGCTGCTCGTCTCACCTTCCGAGCTCGCCGCCGCCGCTTCGCAGCGGCACTCACCCTGCTGGCCTCTCCGCGGAACCATCCCGCGCGATCGTCTCGCCGGCAAACCCGATGATCCGGTGCAGCTTGCCCTCGGCGTCGGCCTTGGCGACGTCGAGGCCGGCGAAGACCGGCGCCTCACCGGTCGCCCCGAGCGCCCAGTTGAAGCGGACGAGGTCGCGGTGGCCGTCGACCGGGCTGGTGCGGCGCATCACGAGGCCAGGGAACTGGGCCTGCACGGCGGCGATCATGCCGTCGTACGCGTCGAGGCCGTCGGCCTCGAGCATCGGGTCCCGGTACCACAGGTCGGCGCCGAGCGCTCGCTCGACGAGGGCCCTGCGGGCGGCCGGATCGGTCTCGTTCCACGTCTGCAGGTAGGCGTCGACGGTCGCTTCAAGAGCGGTCGGGGTGGTGGTGTCAGTGCTCATGGCGACCACTGTGGGCGAGATCGGGCCGGGCGGCGATGACCCGTTGGGTCATGCCATCATGACCTGCGAGGTCATGCTCGGCGAGGAGGGTGAGCGCCGCTGCGAAGCGGCGGCAGCGAGCTCGGCAGGCGAGACGAGGAGCTTGGCTGCGAGTCGAGCCCGAGCATGGGTAGGTTCGCTGCTATGGCCGACCTGCTGGCGCTGAGCAGCCGGGTCATCGACTCCGGCGTGCCCGAGGATCCGCACAACCGGATCACCCAGGAACTGTCGGAGGTCGCCGACGGCATCGCCGTCGTCGAGTCGTTCTCCCACAGCATCGTGCTGCAGACCGATGCCGGGCTGGTGGCGTTCGACGCCAGCGGTGCAGCGACGGGGCGCGCCGTCGTCGAGGCCATCCGCGGCTGGTCGACCCGGCCGTTCAGCCACGTCGTGTACACCCACGGCCACGTCGACCACGTCGGCGGTAGCGGCGCCTTCGCCGCCGACGCTGCAGCGCGCGGCGACGAGCGCCCGACGTTCGTCGGCCACGAGAACGTGCCGGCGCGCCTCGCCCGCTACGAGCTGACCAACGACTGGAACGTGCTCATCAACCGCCGTCAGTTCGGATGGCTCCCGCCGAGTGGCGGGATGGCGCTCGGCGGCAGCGCCCGGTTCCTCCCCGACGACGTCGTCGGGCCCGACGTCACCTACCGCCACGAGCTCACCGTCGAGGCCGCCGGGACGACGATCCGGCTGATCCACGCCCGCGGTGAGACCGACGACCACACGTGGGCGTGGCTGCCCGACCGCAAGGTGGCGTGCGTCGGCGACCTGTTCATCTGGAACTTCCCGAACGCCGGCAACCCGCAGAAGGTGCAGCGCTACCCGGAGGACTGGGCCATTGCGCTGCGGTCGATCATCGACCACGAGCCGGACCTGATGCTGCCCGCCCACGGGCTGCCGATCGAGGGGCGGGCGCGGATCGCCGGCGTGCTCGACGTCGCCGCGACGGCCCTGGAGGCGCTGGTGCACGACGTGCTGGCGATGATGAACAGCGGGGCGACGCTCGACGAGATCGTCCACACCGTCCGCGTCGCCGACGACGTGCTGGCCCTGCCGTACATGCGCCCGCTGTACGACGAGCCGGAGTTCGTCGTGCGCAACGTGTGGCGGCGCTACGGCGGGTGGTGGGACGCCGACCCGGCCAACCTCAAGCCGTCGCCGCGGGCGGCGCTGGCGGCAGAGCTGGCCTCGCTCGCCGGTGGGCCGTCGCGCCTGGCGAGCCGGGCCGCCGCGCTCGCCGACGAGGGCGACATGCGCCTGGCCTGCCACCTCGTCGAACTGGCCGCGACGGCGGCGCCTGACGACATCGCCGTGCACAAGACGCGCGCCGACATCTACGAGCGGCGACGGCGCGCCGAGACCTCGTTGATGACCAAGGGCATCTTCGCCGCCGCCGTACGTGAGAGCCGCCAGGTCGTCGACCCGGAGCCCGACGCCGTCAGCCCTCAGTGAGGTGGAGCACGCCGGGCCGGCCACCCTCGGGCTCGAGGCGGACGCCCGCCGACCACGACCGGCGGTCGAACGCCAGGAGGTCAGGCACCACGCTGAGGGCGCGCACGACGTCCTGGTCGAGCTCGAACACGAGCAGCTGGCCGGCGTCCAGGTAGCGCGACCCGCGGATGACGGGCGCGCCCACGACCGCCTCGATCTCGGCGCTGGTGGCGCCCTCGCCGAAGACGTGGACCGTGTCCCAGTCGAAGTCGGTGAGGTCGCTCAGCGGCACAGCGCTCCCCGAGATGGCGAGGGTGCGCAGGCGTGCGGCGAGCGCGACATCGGTGGTCACGGTCACGCCCTGATCGTCACGACACGCCACGCCGAGCGCGGCCACCACAGCAACGGCGCCGAGCACGACCCGGTGCGTCCTCACTGCCCGCTCGTCGTGGTGCCGCTGTCGTCGTCGGCACCACCCGGGTTGTAGCCGCCAGCCCAGTCGCTGTCGTCGTTGGGATGCGGTTGGGGCGCGTTGGGTGCCGGGCCGTCGTCGGCCACGCCGGTCTTGCCCACCGGAACCTCGTCGCTGAACGCCAGGTCACCGTTCATGTCGATGACCACGGCGTCGCCGTTGCGCACGGCCGTCTCGACGCGATCAGCGAGCTCGTCGGGTGAGGCGTCGGGGTGCTCGGCAGCGACGCGCCGCCCAAGCTCGTTGTTGTAGAGGTCCATCGCCTCGCGGTCGGCCTCGTTCCCCGGGATCTGCTCGTGGGCCGTTGCGTAGTCCTTCGCCCACTGCTCCCCGAAGCGCTGGGTCAGCAGGGCGTTCCAGTAGGCGTGGCGGAAGGCGTCGTTGTGGTTGTCGTTGCGCCCCCCGTTCGGGCCAACCGGCGGGAACCGTTCGTCGGCAACCGCGAACGCGGCATCGTGGATGTCCTTGAAGTCGAGGCGGCCGAACGTCCCGATGTCGTCGAGCATCCTCGCCTCCTGCTCGGTGATGGTGACGGGGTCCGTCGCCAGGCTCTCGGGCCACGGCGGCTCCCACTCGACCATCTTCCCGTCACCGACTTGATAGCGGGTGAGGATGTCGTCGAGCGTCTGGCCGCGGGAGTCCCTGGGCTCCGGCGGATCCGTCGGCACGCGTGGGTGCTGGGGCAACGGTCCGCCGAACGCGACCAGGGCAACGACTGATTCGCTGGCGAGACGTTGCTCGCGGGCCTGGTGCTGCAGCGTCGCCGACTGGGCGCGCAACGCGTCAGCTGCCCGCCCGAGTTGCGGCGCCATCGTCGATCGCCACTCATTGCGGAACCGGTCCGCATCAGGTCCCATCCAGCTGACGCCGCTCAGCGCCGCTTGGAGGTGGTCCCGTACCCCGGCCAATCGCTGCGACTCGCGCTGCAAGCCCTGTCCGAGGCGGTCCAGTGCGTCGACATCGGCGCCGAGCTGCCCCATGCCCGCACCGTACGATCCCCGACCGACGACGCGCATTGGGGACCAGTCCCCAACTCGGTTCGGTCAGCGCAGGACGGGCAGGATCCTCGCACCGCCCTGCCGGTAAAGCGCCCGCACCATCGCCTCGAGGCCCCAACGGTGGACACCGATGGCGATGCCGGTCGCCAGCGCCACCTCCACCACGCCGTCCGGCATCGCCCACGTCGCCTCGCCAACGGAACGGGCGAGGTCGTCGAGGTGCACAACCTGTTCGACGATGCGCGTGGCGAGGTAGTCGTCGAGCCGCATCGCCCCGCGGGCGACCACGGTGACGCGGTCGGCGGGTTCGGCGGGCAGCCGTATCGCCAGCGCGGCGAGGTTCGCCTCGGCCTCGTCGGCGACGACAGACCAGCCCGATGAGGCCACCGACGCGCTGCGCTCGCGCACCCCCGATGGTCATCCTCGGAGAGCATCTCAGCCATCGTGGCGTAGTAGGCGGCGGCGGACTCGAACGTCGGCGCCGGCGGTGGCTCCTGGTCGAGGTAGCCGCCGACCACCCAGATGCCAGCGCGGGCGACGTGGCCGGCGAGCGCGCCAACCGTCTGGTGGTCGAGGATCGACGCCTCGTCCCACGCCGCACCGATCGCCGGTGAGCGCAGGGCCGCGACGACGGCGCCCGCCCCGTCGAGGAACTGCTGACGGATCACGCTGCGACGGTAGGCCGGCGCGATGTTGATTTGGTCAACGTTGATTCACCGCGTTGGGCGAACACGCTCACCGACAACCGCCGCCCGCCGACCGCCGGCGCGGCGGCGTGCGGCGTCGGCGCCAGCCCAGGGAGGAGCTCGTCGATCTGCTCGCCTGGCAGCACGACGGCGTGCCAGCCCTCACCGGGCACCCGACGCAGTGGCGACCGACGACCCCCGCGCCCCACCAGCAGCGAGCCCGGCTGAGCCGTGAACACGATCGTCAGGGCGCTCTCATCGACGTGGATCGGCACGCCACCGCCGCGCTCGTAGACGTTGGCCCGCACGGTGCAGCGCGCCGCGGGGTCGAGCCCGGTCAGGAGCCGCCGGGCGGCTGCCCCGAACGTCGCCATCCGGCCGAGCACCGCCCGCAGCAGTGGCGGCGTGCGGTCGTCGGCGAGCGCGAAGCGGTCGAACCCGGCGATCGTCTGGAGGTGCGACTTGGCGCCCCGCGGGTCACCGTCGGCGCGACACGCCCACACGACCGCCGCCCGCTCGTCAGGAGACCGGGCCCACGCGTCGGCGAGCTCAGCCAACGCCCGGACGTCGGTCGGGCGCCGTAACAGCGCCGGCACCCCGGAGCGCAGCTCGTCGGCCCGCGCCGCGGCCACGGCTGGAAGCGGCACTGCCACGTAGCCGTGGCGGTCGAGAGGGCGGCGCAGGTGATCCATCCGTCACCGTGGTCGGCGCCGGCCGAGCACGTCGGGCCCGCTGGCGAGCACGTCAGCGCTGTCATAGCGGCGCTTGGCGGCGAGCAGGCGGTCCCATTGCTCGCCGTAGTGGGCGATCCAGTCGTTCATGTCGAGGCGCACCGCGCTGATCGGGTACGACGACCCGCCGAGCTCCCGGCAGCGGTCGTAGAGCCGGCGGTTGAAGGCCAGCACCGACTCGACGTCGAGGCCGGGAGGCAGCGCGCGCAGCGTGTCGAAGCCGAGCCCGAGCTCGTCGTCCTGGGTGCGGAACAGCGGGCGGGTGAAGGTCGACCGGCGCAGCGGGACCAGCAGCAGGTTGTACCGGTCGCCCGTCGCGATCGGCGCGATCGTCGCCTGCACCTCCCGCAGGAAGGTCGCCACGCCGGACATCGGCAACAGCAGGTCGATCCACGGGTGCGGCTGCACTGTCTGCTCGGGCACCCGCGACGACCATGCGAGGAAGTCGAGGTCGTCGGTCTGCACGCCGACATGGGCGAGCCCGGCGAGCAGGGCGGCGTCGTCGGGTGGGCCGGCCGGGCCGTGGAAGCCGATCGCCTCGAGCACGTACACCCACGTGCCGGGGCCGGTGGGGATGACGAACGCCTCCATCTGGTCGAAGCGGGCGTCGTCGAGCAGAGCGGCGATGTCGGCGAGCAGCGGGTCGAGCTCCGCGTAGACGAGGTCGTACACGCGGACTCTGGTCGGGGCCGGGACGAGCCGCAGTGTGGCTTCGACGATGACGCCTACCTGGCCCTGGCCGGCGAGGAGCATCTCGAACAAGTCGCGGTGACGGCTGTCGGAGCACTCGACGACATCGCCATCGCCGGTGACCGCGACGATCGAGGTGGCGTGGTCGATCTGGGCGCCGTCCCGGAACGACATCGCCCCGATCCCGCCGGCCGACAGCGTGCCGCCGACGGTCTGGCCGATGTAGTCGGGCAGCACCGGTGGCATCAGCTGGGCGGCGAGCGTCGCCGGCAGCACCTGGTTCCACCGGCACCCGGCACCGACGGTGATGCGGTCGCCGTCGATCGGCCCGATCGAGTCGAGGGTCGTCAGGTCGAACGCGATCGCCGCCGGGTGCTGGGCTTGGCCGAAGGTCGTGTGCGCCGTACCACGGCCGACGACGCGGATGTCGTGGTGGCGAGCGAAGCGCAGCATCCGCGAGATGTCGTCGACCGAGCCGGGCCGCAGCACCGCGACCGGGCGCTCGAAGACGATCTGGCCGAAGTCCTGACCGGCGGCGACGAGAGCGGCGTCGTCGAGGACGAGGGTGCCGTCGAGGCGGGGCAGCCGCTCGAAGGGCGAGCTCGGTGGGCGGCCGGCGTCGGCGACCCAATGTTTCGATGCGATGTCGAAACCGGCGACGGCGGTGCCCGCGACGAGCTTGGCGAACGTGCGACGGCTGAGGGCGGGCGGTCCCATGCGTCGATCGAACCGAAGTCCCTCACCGACGTCATGGAGAAGCGTTGACCATGGGCTGGAGACATTCCAAATGTCCTTCGAAATCGGCCCGATCGAGCCGATTTGACCTCAGGTGGGCGAGCGCCGCTGCGAAAGCGGCGGCGGCGAGCTCGGAAGGCGAGGGGAGCAGCTTCGCTGCGAGCCGAGCCCGAGCGTTAGAGCGGCATGTTGCCGTGCTTGCGCCTCGGCAGCTCCTCCCGCTTCGAGCGCAGCATCGCCAGGCCGGCGACCACCTTCTGGCGGGTCTCGGCCGGGTCGATCACGTCGTCGATGTAGCCGCGCTCGGCCGCCGCGTACGGGTTGGCGTAGCGCTCGGTGTACTCGTTGACCAGCTCGGCCCGGCGGGCCGTCGGGTCGGCGGCCTGCTGCAGCTCACGGCGGTAGACGATCTCCACCGCGCCCTGCGGCCCCATCACCGCCAGCTCGGCCGACGGCCAGGCGAAGGCGAGGTCGGCCCCGATCGACTTCGAGTTCATCACGACGTAGGCGCCGCCGTAGGCCTTGCGGGTGATGATCTGGATGCGCGGGACGGTCGCCTCGCAGTAGGCGTACAGCAGCTTGGCGCCGTGGCGGATGATCCCGCCGTACTCCTGGTCGACGCCGGGCAGGAAGCCCGGGACGTCGACGAACGTGACGAGCGGAATGTTGAAGGCGTCGCAGGTGCGCACGAAGCGGGCCGCCTTCTCCGCCGACTCGATGTCGAGCACGCCGGCCAGCACCATCGGCTGGTTGCCGACGACGCCGACGGTGTACCCGTCGACGCGGGCGAAGCCGCAGATGATCGATCGAGCCCAGTGCGGGAAGTACTCCATGAACTCGCCGTCGTCGACGACCGAGTGGACGATCTTGTGCATGTCGTAGGGCAGGTTGGGCGACGCCGGCAGCAGGTCGCGCAGCTCGGGGCACAGCCGTTCTGGGTCGTCGCCGCCCTCGACGACCGGCGCCTCCTCCATGTTGTTCGCCGGCAGGAACGACAGCAGGTAGCGGACGTCGTCGAGGCACGACTTCTCGTCGGCGGCCACGAACGTCGCCACGCCCGACTTGGAGGCATGGCTCATCGCCCCGCCGAGCTCCTCCAGGGTCACGTCCTCACCGGTGACCGTCTTGACCACGTCGGGACCGGTGATGAACATGTGCGAGGACTCGCGGACCATGAAGATGAAGTCGGTCATCGCCGGCGAGTAAACGGCCCCACCGGCGCACGGACCGAGGATCACCGAGATCTGCGGCACCACGCCCGACGACAGCACGTTGCGATAGAAGATCCCGCCATAGCTGGCGAGGGAGACGACGCCCTCCTGGATCCGGGCACCGGCGCCGTCGTTGACCCCGACGACGGGCGCGCCGACCTTGAGGGCGAGGTCCATCATCTTGTGGATCTTCTCGGCGAAGACCTCGCCGAGGGCGCCCCCGAAGACGGTGAAGTCTTGGGAGAACACGAACACCTTGCGCCCGTCGACAGTGCCCCAGCCGGTGATCACGCCGTCGGTGTAGGGGCGCTCCTCCAGCCCGGCGGCGTTGGAGCGGTGACGGGCGAGCAGGTCGAGCTCGTGGAACGTGTCCTCGTCGAGCAGGTACTCGATGCGCTCGCGGGCGAGCAGTTTGCCCTTGGCGTGCTGACGCTCGACGGCGCGGGCGGAGCCGGCGTTGTAGGCCTCCTCGCGCCGCTTCTGCAGATCGTCGAGCTTCTCCTGCATGCTGTTGCCGCTCACGGTGCCCGACGCTACCTCCCCGCATTCTTCGGAGTCTGAGGCCTGCTGGACAGGCCTCGGCGCCGTCAGAATCGATCAGGACAGGTCGCGGCGGCGCAGCTTGCCGGTAGTCGTGCGTGGGAGCTCGTCCACGAACATCACCGTACGCGGGACCTTGTAGCGAGCGAGGTGGTCACGCACATGTGACTTGACCGCCGCAGCGGTCAGCGACACCCCAGGCCGGGTGACGACGAAGGCCCTCAGGGCCTGGCCGAACTGCTCGTCGGGCACGCCGACCACGGCGGCTTCGAGGATCGCCGGGTGCCCCGCCAGCAGCTCCTCGACCTCGGCGGGAAACACGTTCTCCCCGCCCGACACGATCATGTCGTCGTCGCGACCGTCGATGAACAGGCGCCCGTCGACGTCGAAATGACCGAGGTCGCCACTCGAGAGGAGGCCGTCGATCTGCTCCTTGCCGCCACCGCCGGTGTAGCCGTCGAAGCGGGCGCCGCTGCCGACGAACACCCGGCCGATCGCACCGGCGGGGACATCGCGCCCGGCCTTGTCGAGCAGGCGCACCGTGCTCCCAGGGGCGACCCGGCCGGCGGTGGCCGGCGCCGCCTGGAGGTCGGCGGGCGTGGCGATCGACGCCAGCGACACCTCCGTCGAGCCGTAGATGTTGTAGAGGATCGGTCCGAAGCAGCGGATCGTCGCCGTCACCAGCGAGGCGCCGATCGCGGATCCGCTCGACGCGATGTAGCGCAGCGACGACGTGTCGTAGCGGGCGACGACCTCGCCGCCGAGGGCGAGGATCCGCTGCAGCATGACGGGGACGACGATCAGCCCGCCGGCACGGTGCTCGGCGATCGCCGCCAGCGTGTTCTCCGGGTCGAAGTGGGCCTGGACCACGGCGGTCGACGACGTCGCCAGGGTGATGCCCAGGTGGGCGAGGCCCCAGGCGTGGAACAGCGGGGCGGCGATGACCACGGTGTCGCGGGCGCGGACCGGGACCACCTCCAGCAGCGGCGTCAGCGAATCGACACTGCTCACGCTGCCGCGCAGGGCGCCCTTCGGCCGCCCGGTCGTGCCCGACGTCAGGATCACCTGCCGGCCGATGCGGCGTGTCGGAGCGAGCGGCGCGGACCGACGTCGGGCCATCGCCCGCAGCTCCTTGCCGGACAGCGCCACGGCCGCGCCCGCGCCGCTGACGATGCCGGCGAAGTCGTCGTCGTAGAGCAGCGTGTCGATCTCCTCGTGGGCGACGACGTCGGCCAGCTGCGGCCCAGCGAACCCGGTGTTGAGGTACACGACGTCGGCGCCGACCTTGGCCGACGCGACCATGCTCGTGACGAAGCCGCGCCCGTTGCGGGCGAGGATGCCGACGGTGCTCCCCGGGCCGACGCCCCGCGCCCGCAGCCCGCGGCCGATCCCGTCGGTCGCCAGCCACAGCTGGGTGTAGGTCAGCGGCCCGCGGTCGTCGATCAGCGCCGGCGCCTGCGGGTAGCGCGCCGTCGCCGCGGCCACCGCGCCGCCCATCGTCGGGCCCCACGCGACCATCGCCAGCATCGCTCGAGGCAGGCGGTCCGGTCGCTCCGGGCGCAGACCGGCCCGGGCGAGCGCGGCGGCGGCGGCGAGGAGGCGCGGGGGCGCGACGTGCGGGACGTGGCCATCAGTCGGCCTCGCTCTCGGTCACGAGGTCCTCGATGCCGGTGGTGCGCATCGCCGCCCACAGCGGCTCCACGAAGTGGGCCAACACGAGGAGGTCGTGGTCCTCGCCCGCCTGGCTGCGGATGTGGTCCTTGAGCAGCCCTTCCGGCTCGAAGCCGAGCTTGGTGAACATCGCCACCGTGGGCTCCTGCTCGGCTGCGACCTCGACGACGAGCTTGGTCGCCCCCATCTCGACGGCCTCGACGACGCCGCGCTGGGCGAGCAGTCGGCCGAGCCCGCGCCGGCGCTGCGCGGGGTCAACGACGAGGCGCAACTCGGCGACGTGGGCGCTCCAGCCGACGCCGCGGATCACCGCGACGTGGCCAGCGACGGCGCCGTCGACGAGCGCGATCAGACGGTGCTGGTCCGGGTCGCCGAGCCACGCCTCGACGACGCCCCGCTTCAACACGTCCTCGCGGAAGAACGTCCGATCGCCCTCGGGCACGCGGGAGAAGAACTCGCGGACGGCGTCGGCGTCATCGGCGGTGAGCGGCCGGACTTCGACGTCCGTGACGCGCCCGGAGACGCTCATTGGTGCACCCTCGCATCGTGCGGTAGCGCCACGTCGCCGGACCTCGTGAGGCACCAATGAGCGAACGACCGTACCGAATCGTTCGCTCGCTCGAAGACTCGCTCGCTCACACCGGCTCCGAGTGACGCTCCAGCCAGTCGGCCATCGCCGGGATGTTGCGGCGGTGGGCGCTGCGACCGATGATCACGCCGACGTGCCCGGACGGCAGCGGCAGC
Organism: uncultured Acidimicrobiia bacterium; assembly: GCA_963841465.1. Lineage (GTDB taxonomy): Bacteria > Actinomycetota > Acidimicrobiia > Acidimicrobiales > Ilumatobacteraceae > JALZMG01. The sequence goes on from CAWJCQ010000006.1 coordinate 795,164, forward strand.
TCCTCGACGTCGGTCGAGCCGACCAGGCTGGTGAGCGGCCCGACCGCCTCCGGCGGCACGATGTGGTCCTTCTCCCCGAGGATGCTGAGGAACGGCACGGTGATGTCGGCGAGGTCGACGGTGCGCCCGCCCAGGGGGAGCTTGCCCGTGGCCAGCATGTTCTGGCGCGACATCAGGTCGCCCATCTGGCAGAAGGCGGCGCCAGGGAACGGGATGTGGTCGTCGGCCCACTGGGTCATCGCCTGGTGGGCGGCGACGAACTCGTCGTTCCAGAGGTTCTGCCACAGGTTGACGTAGTTCACCACGTCGCCCGTCGGCGCGAGCACACGGAACGAGTTGCGCATCACCTCGGCCGGGACATTGCCCGTGCTGTCGAGCAGGTCCTCCGGCTCGACCCTGCCCTCCTGCATCATCTCCGACATCGGGCCCATGTGGCCGTGGTCGATCGGCGTCGCCATCACCGCCAGGCTGCGCACGGGGAGGTCGGGATTGCCGGCGACGGCGAGCAAGGCGAGCACACCGCCGAAGCAGTAGCCGAACAGGTTGACGTCGGGCGCGCCGGCGATGCGCGTCACCTCACGGACGACGGTCGGGATGTAGCCGTCGGTGTAGGTCTCGAGCGTGTTCCCGCTCTCCAGCTCGTCGGGCGCGCCCCAGTCGACGAGGAAGACGTCGAAGCCGTGGTCGACCATCGCCTCGATGAAGCTGTTGCCCGGCACGAGGTCGAACACGTAGCTGCGCGAGACGAGGCTGTGGACGAACAGCAGCGGGGTGCGGAACCTGCGGCGGTCGCTCGGGTAGCGCCACAGCTCGACCTTCTCCGCCGACCACACCGTCTCCTTGGGCGTCTGGGTGAGCTCGACCTTGCCGACGCCGGCGAGGTGCTTGAGGCCGTTGCGCACACGCAGCACGTTGCGCTCGGCGTCGCGCCGAACGCGGGCGACGAGCTCGCCGGGCGAGATCAGCGTGGTCGCCATCACGACGCCCTTCGGGGCCGCCGCCGGGGCGACCCCGACTGGACGTCGGCGAGCTCGGCCCGGGTCGCCTCGAGCTCGGCGGTCAGCTCGCGCATCTGCAGGCGCAGCTGGCCGATCTCGTGGAGAATGCGGCTGACGTCGGTGCCGGCAGGGAGGTTGAGCCGGTGCAGCGTCCGCCGCGTCGCCCGCGACATCTCCTCCTCGACGAAGCGTTGGGCCCGGGTCGCCAGCCCGACGGCGACGGCGAACGGCTCGCTGCGCACGATCGCCTCGAGCCGTGGGGCGAGCTCCCGCTCGACCGCGTCGAACCCCTGACGCCAGGCCGGTGCATCACTCATGCCGCGGACCGTAGTCCCAGCCGCGACGCCGCCCGGCCGCCCGTCAGCGCATCTCGAACACGACGCTGACGTCGGCGGCGAGCTCCTGCGAGCCGGGGGCGACGGCGACCTTGCTGTCGGCGCCCGCCGGGACGGTGGCCGCCCTCGCTTCGTAGATCACCGGCGTCGGCACCGAGCCCTCGACGATCTTCAGCACCCCGCCGAGCGTGGCACCGGCGGCCTTGGCGTACTGCTCGGCGCGGGCCCTGGCGTTGGCGATCGCGGCGCTCCGGGCGTCGGCCATCACGGCCTCCGGGTCGGCGTAGGAGAACGACACGCCCTGCAGCGTGAGCTGCTCGCCGACGAGGCCCTTCAGGGCGTCGACGACATCGCCGACCTTGGACACGTCGCGGATCGTCGCCGTCACGTTGGTCGACGCCTGGTAGCCGGTGATGTTCTGGCTGTCGTTGCCGAACATCGGGTACAGCGACAGGCCCGCAGTCTTGATGTCCTTGTCCGCCACGCCGGTTCCCTTCAGCGTGTCGATCAGGGCCTGCGACTTGGTGCCGATCGTGTCCAGCGCCTCGGTGGCGGTCGGCGCGTTGGCTTGGACCCCAGCCATCAGGTCGGCGGTGTCCGGAGTAACCGAGACCGTCCCGTGCCCGCTGACGGTGATCGTGCGCGTGCTCGGCGAGGCGTCACCGCCGACCGCGGTCGTGGACGTCGGGGCGGACGTCTCGGGTTCGGCGCCGGCGGGCTCGGTCGCCCGGCCGGCGAAGGTGATCACGGCCACCGCGGCGACGGCGGCGCCCGCCGCCCCCGCCAGCGCCAACTTCCAACGGTTCGTCATGGCCCTGTGACGCCCGCCGACACGGCGCGGTTCCCGCCGCTCCATCCGAGTGTTTCGACCCGTCGGAGTGTTTCGGCCCGGGAAAGCCGGGCCCTGGCACTCGGATGGCCTCAAACACTCGGATGGACGGGCAAGATCGACGGGATGGCGCTTCCGATCCAGCCTCCGTTCCGGCCGATGCTGGCCAAGCTCGCCCGGACCATCCCCGACGGCGACGGGTGGCTGTTCGAGCCGAAGTGGGACGGGTTCCGCTGCGTCGTGTTCCGCGACGGCGACGAGATCGAGCTGGCCAGCCGCAACGAACGGCCGTTCACCCCCTACTTCCCCGAGCTGATCGAGCCGCTGAAGTCGGCGCTCCCGGACCGGGTCGTCGTCGACGGCGAGATCGTGGTCGCCGACCGGCACGGCCACGGCCTCGACTTCGACGCCCTGCTCCAGCGCATCCACCCCGCCGAGTCACGCGTCCGCCGCCTCGCCGCCGAGACCCCGGCCTCGTTCGTCGCCTTCGACCTCCTCGCCCTCGGCGACGAGACGCTGCTCGACGTCCCGCTGTCGGAGCGCCGGGCTCGCCTGCTCGAGGTGCTGCACCCGGCGCCGCCGATCTACTTCACCCCGGCCAGCTCCGACCGGGCGATCGCCGCCGAGTGGTTCGGGCGCTTCGAGGGTGCCGGCCTCGACGGCGTCGTCGCCAAGCGCCTCGACGAGCCCTACCAGCCCGACAAGCGGGCGCTGGTGAAGGTCAAGCACGAGCGCACCGCCGACTGCGTCGTCGCCGGCTACCGCATCCACAAGGACGGCAACGGCGTCGGGTCGCTGCTGCTCGGCCTCTACGACGACCAGGACCGCCTTCAGCACGTCGGCGTGGCGGCGTCGTTCCCGGTGACGTTCCGTGCCGAGCTGCTGGCCGAGCTCGAGCCGCTGACCCACGGCGCCGTCGACGACCACCCATGGCGCGACTGGGCGGAGTGGCAGCACACCGATCAGGCTCGCAAGCCGGGGGCGACGAGCCGCTGGAACGCAGGCAAGGACCTGTCCTGGGTGCCGATCCGCATCGAGCGGGTCGCCGAGGTGACGTTCGGGCAGCTGGAGAAGGGCCGCTTCCGCCACGGCGTGTCGTTCATTCGCTGGCGCCCCGATCGCACGCCGGAGAGCTGCCGTTACGAGCAGCTCGACGTCGCCGAGAAGGTGCCGTTCGAGGAGCTCGTGGCATCCGGTCAGTAGGGCGACGCCGGCGACCGCCGCCCGATCGGCGGCCTCGGAACCCGAGTGGACCGTGCGGTGTCACCGATCGATGCGACCTCGCGTCCGTGCCGTCCTCATCCTGGCTGCGCCGTGCCTCTTCGCGGCCTGCACCGAACCCTCCGCTGCGCCCGGGCCTTCCCTGACCGCAGCAACTTGGGCGAGGGCGGCGAGCTCGTGCGACGTGACCCTCCCCACCGACGAATCAGAGCCGCTCCCGGACACGCTCGTCGCCACCTCGGGCACGACACGCTGGTTCGGTCATGGCTCGCTGTGGGCGGCGGTCCCCGGCTTGGACTGGTTCGGAGCGAGCGTCGGCACCACCGGGGCCATCGACATGAACATCGGATGGTGGCGACTGTCGCCGGGGCAGCTGACGATCACGGCGCACCGCCTCGACGGGCCAGGTACGGCGACCGCGGACATCCCCGACGGCTATGGCGAGACCGGGTTCCAAGCGACCGGGGTGATCTTCTCGTCGCCTGGCTGCTGGGCGGTCACCGGCCGGCTCGGTGATGACGTGGTCTCGTTCACCGTGGCGGCGCGGGATGAGCGCGATCTCGTCGCTACGTCGTCGTCGGGGCCGGCGCCGCCGTCGTTGTTGGCGCGGGGGTGACGGGAGGAGCGTTCGGCGTGGTGCCGATGGCCGGGGTCACGAGCTGGCCCGACGCCGTGCGCACGTCGAACGGGGCGGACGCGCCGGACATCGTGCCCTGCGGGGTCGTTGCACTCACCTGCATCGTCCACGTGCCGGCGACGGGGAAGGGCAGGTAGTCGGGGGCCGACACCGCGATGCCGGGCTTGGAGAGCGGGATCGCCTGGACGAGCGAGGGCTGGTTCGACCCGGCCGGCGGGACGAACGTGACGGTGAGGCCAGTGATGTCGGTGGCCGGTTTGCGCACCTCGACCCGCAGTTGGTTGCCGCCGACGCGGGACGGGTTCAGCGACACGGTCATGTCGATGCCGCTCGCCGCGTCGACGAACGGCTCGACGACCTCGTAGCGCTCGGCGGTGCCCGCCGGCTGCTTCGGTGGCGTGAACGACAAGAGCCAGCCGCTGAGTCCGATCACGACGATGCCGATCACGGCCTCGGTGCCGAACGCCCGGCGGAGGCGGTCGGCGGTCGGCACCGACAGGTCGTGGGCTCGGGCCAGCCGACCCTGGGCGACCTGACGGGCGGTGAGCCCGACGAACAGCATCACCGCGACGACGACCGTCTTCAGCAGCAGCACCCGGCCGTGGGCGTCGCTGAACAGCGACCCGCCGTCGAGGCGGAACAGCTGGACCAGCCCGGACACGACGGTGACGACGATCGCCGTCGTCGAGATCCGCCCGAACCCGCGGACGGCCTGGACGAGGTCCTCCTCGCCGGGGCCGGCCAACACGACCCGCGCCAGCAGCACGACCCCGCCGACCCACACGGCCATCGCGACGGCGTGGGCGATGCCCATCAGCACCCCGATCGCGGCGAGGTCGCCGCCGGTGCGGGTGAGGCCGATCGTGATGACTGCCAGGGTCGGCACGGCGAGCGCCGGGAGCTGCGACGTCGGGTCGATCACCCGCTCCGGGCGCCAGACGACCCAGGCGCAGGCAATCACGAGCACCAGCCGGGCGAGGGCGGCCCGACCGGGCCAGCCGGCGTCGATCAGGTCGAACCAACCGGTCGGGTTGATCCCGCTGCCGAGCGAGTCCTCGTTCACCGCCGCGGTCAGGGCGACCACGAACAGGAGCGTCCCGAGCAGGGTGAGGATCCACACCGAGCGCAGGAAGCGCACGGCGAGGATGTATTCCGGTCCCTCCGGCCAGGCGACGACGATCAGGACGAGCGATCCGAACAGCACCGCCAGCCCGAACGTCGACAGCGTGCGTCCGAGCCATGTCGCGCCGTCGGACACCGACGCGGCGTCGAGCACGTCGTCGCTGGTGCCGCTGCTCCCGCCCGACGAGCTGCCCGCCGCCGGCGCCGCCGTCGTCGTGGTGGCGGCGCTGCCCCCTGGTGTCGTCGCCGGGGTGGAGCCCGGCGGCGGGGTCGGCGACGTCTGCACCGTGAAGCTGAACCTGCCCGTCGCCCCGTCGTCGCCGTTGGGCTGCTGCGCCGACCATGACACGTTGCACTCGCCGGCCGGCATCGGCGTGACGATCGCCAGGGTGACGGTCAGCTGGTCGGCGCTCGTCTGGGCGCGACCGACGTTCGGCTCGACCCATGGATCCCCGTTGCAGGCGAGGGTGATCGTCGAGTCACCGACCGGTTTGTCGAACGACAGGGTGATCTGCGCCGGTGGTGACTGGAGGTCGGCGCCGTCGGCGGGGTCGGAGCTGACCAAGCTGGCGGTCTGGGCGTGGACCGGCGCGGCGAGCAGCAGCGCGCCCGCCATCGTTGCCGACACGGCGGCGAGGAACCGCAGCGTGCGGGCGGGAACACCGGTTCGGGCGGGCACGAGGGACCACGGTAGTTGGGACGGTGGCCGCGCCACGGTCTCCCCCATCGGCTGCGACACCCCCTCTGTAGGGTGGCAGCCGTGGCCACGCCGTCGCTCTACCGTCGCTACCGCCCGCGCCGGTTCGGCGAGCTGAAAGGTCAGGATCACGTCGTGCACGCCCTGCGCGACGCCGTCGCCAAGGGACGCGAAGGCCAGGCCTACCTTTTCTCCGGACCCCGCGGCACCGGCAAGACCAGCTCGGCGCGGATTCTCGCCAAGGTCCTCAACTGCGAGCGGCCCGTCGACGGTGAGCCGTGCTGCGAGTGCAAGCCGTGCCTGGCCGTCGAGCGCGGCACGAGCTACGACGTCCACGAGCTCGACGCGGCCAGCAACAACGGCGTCGACGCGATGCGCGAGCTCATCGAGCGGGCCGCGCTCGGCACGCCGGGCCGGCACAAGGTGTACATCCTCGACGAGGTCCACATGCTGTCCCGGCCGGCCGAGGCGGCGCTGCTGAAGACGCTGGAGGAGCCGCCGCCGCACGTCGTGTTCGTGCTCGCCACCACCGACCCGCAGAAGGTCAGCGAGACGATCCGCAGCCGCACCCAGCACCTGCGCTTCCACCTGCTGGCGCCCGACGAGCTGGCCGCCCACGTCCGGTGGGTCGCCGCCGACGCCGGCCTGGAGGTCAGCAGCGAGGCCGTCGACGCCGCCGTGGCCCAGGGCGCCGGCTCGGTCAGGGACGCGCTGTCGGCGCTGGAGCTGATCGCCAACGCCGGCGGCGCCGTCGCCGAGGTGCTGTCGTTCGACGAGCTCGTCGAGGCCCTCATCGAGCACGACGCGGGCCACGCCCTCACCGCCGTCGCCCACGCCGTGAACGCCGGCCACGAGCCACGGGCGCTCGCCGAGGCCTTCGTCCGCTACCTCCGCAACGGGTTCCTCGCCCTCATGGCGCCCGAGCTGGTACCGCTGTCGGCGCCGCAGGTCGACACCCTCGCCGCCCAGGCCCAGCGGCTCGGGCCGGCGGCGCTGGTGCGGGCGATCGAGCGGCTCGGCGAGATCCTCGTCGAGCTGCGCCATGCTCCCGATCCGCGGGTGCTCGTCGAGGTCGCGCTGGTGCAGCTGGCGGCGCCGCCCGCCACTTCCGGCGACGACATCGGCGCGCTGGCGGCGCGGGTCAGCGCGCTGGAGCAGGCGCTCGCGACCGGCCGTGTGCCGGTCGCCACCGCCCCCGCGCCCATCGACCCGGTCACGGGCCGCACCCAGCTCGGAGGTCGGGCCCGGCGCGGCGCCGACGTCCCCGCCCCCGCCTCGTCGCACGGCCCGGCGCCGGGACCGTCCGCGAACGCCGAACCGGCGTCGTCGCCCGCGGTGGGCGCCCCGGTCGACTGGGACCGGATCAAGCCGACGCTGAAGGGGATGGCCCGGGCGGTGTTCACGCCGGTCGACCTCGTAGCCACGGCCGGCGACGCGATCGTCCTCGCCACCCCCAACACCACCCACCTGGCCAAGTGCCAAGAGCACCTCGCCACGGTGATCCGGGCGTGCACGGAGGCGGTTGGGCGACCGGTGACGATCGAGCTCACGGTGAAGGCTGCCGCTGCGCGCGCTGACCCGGCCGAGCCGGCAGAGGAGGACATCGACCTCGACGACCTCGTCGACGCTGCACCCGGCAGCCTCCCGACCGCCCTCGACCGCCTGGCCGAGGCGTTCCCCGGCTCCGAGCTCGTGGAGCGCGGCGACTGACGTGGCCAGCGCCTACTCGCCGCCGGTTCAAACGCTGATCGACGAGCTCGGCCGGCTCCCCGGCATCGGGCCCAAGTCCGCCCAGCGCATCGCCTTCCACCTGCTCAAGATCCCCGCCGACGACGTCGCCCGGCTGGCCAGCGCGATCAGCGACGCCAAGGCCAAGGTGCGATTCTGCTCCCGCTGCTTCAACGTCACCGACGCCGAGGAGTGCTCGTTCTGCACCGACGACCGGCGCGATCCACGCATCGTCTGCGTGGTCGAGGAGTCCCGCGACATCGTCGCCGTCGAGCGCACCGGCGAGTTCAACGGCCGCTACCACGTGCTGCTCGGCGTGATGAGCCCGCTGGAGGGGATCGGTCCGGAGCAGCTCAAGATCCGCGAGCTGCTCACACGCATCGAGCCGGAGGGCATCGAGGAGGTCGTGCTGTGCACCAACCCGAACACCGAGGGTGAGGTCACGGCGATGTACCTCGCCCGCCAGCTCCGCCCGCTCGGCCTCAAGGTCACCCGCCTGGCCAGCGGGCTCCCCGTCGGCGGCGACCTCGAGTACGCCGACGAGCTCACCCTGGGCCGCGCCCTCGAAGGCCGCCGCGAGGTGCTCGCCGACTGAGTCGTCCAGAGCGGCCAGGACCCAGTGGGTTCACGCTCAGCGCGTACCTCACGTCGGTGGTTCGCGTCAGTGGTTCGCGCGACGCTGCCGCGCCTCTGCGCTGAGCCCTTGACGCGGTGAATCCTGGTCGCTCCGGGCGTCACGGCCCCGGGACGATCCTCCGGGCGATCAGGTCCTCGTGCCAGTGGCGGAACGACGCCTCGGTGTCGTAGACGCCACAGAACCCGGCCTGCTTGATCTTCACGGCGCTGACGAACGTCGGCGGCGGCGGCTCGGTGGCGCCGTAGGCGAAGCAGACGTCGGCGTCGTGGTGCGACTCGCCGAGCAGGTCGGCCATCCGGATCGGCCGGAGGCGGTGCTTGGCGACGATGCGGTCCCACACGTCGGCCTTGGCCGGCAGCAATTGGGTCAGCGAGCACGGGGTGTCCGGCGCCGCCTCGAGCCCAAACGTGTCGGCGAAGCTCGGCCAGAGCGAGCGCCATTCGAAGACCTCGCCGTTGGTGAGGTTGAACGTCTCGCCCGCCGCGTTCGGCGAGTTCGCCGCCCAGACCATGGCGTCGGCGACGAGCCTGGTGTCGACGCATTCCCACACCCACCGGGCCCCACCGGGGAAGCCGAACGGCCGGCCTCTTCGCGGCAGATCGCGGCGAAGGCGCCGATGACCGGCGGCAGGTTCATCACCACCCCGTGGTTGGGCCCGACGATCAGTTGCGGCCGCCAGATCGTGAAGCCCCAGCCCTGGGCGGCGGATCGCTCGCGGACGTCGTCCTCCTGCAACCAGTAGAAGTTCTCGTGCTGGTCGCGGCGAAACCGCTCGCGCGCCGGCACCGGGATCGGGTGCACGTGGGCGCCGTAGGCCTTGGTCCCCTGCAGCAGGCTGACGTGGCGCAGCCCGGGCGCGGCGGCAGCGAGCGGGTCGAGCAGGTTTCGCAGCATCGCCCGGGTGGTGTCCATCTGCTCGCGCTCGGTCCAGCCGGCGACCGGCCCCGGCAGCTCGTGAACCGCGGCGTAGACCATGTGGGTGACGGCGGTGAAGCCGGCGGCGGCCTCCTGGCAGGCGGCGGCGTCGCGCAGGTCGAGGACGACGTGATGCCACGATCCCGTCCTCCGCACCTCCGGTGGGCGGCGGGACACGGCGATGACGTCGTAGCCGTCAGCGAGGAAGCGCTCGACGGCAGCGAGGCCGACCAGCCCGCTGGCTCCGGCGATGAGCACCGTTGCGGTCATCCCAGCCCCTGTCCGCATCACCACGCCGGAAAAATGTCTGGGGCACCACCTCGAGTCGGTAGCGGGCGGACGGGCCGACTCGTCGATGATGCCCCAGATCTGTGGAACCGGTCAGCGGGAGGGAGTCCGTCTTCCAGTTCCGTATATGTCGGTCACGTTACAAGAGGATCCGAGACTGAGTCAAGAACCACCCTCGCCGCACCGATGTCACCGTTCTACCGCAGAACCCCTCCGGCTCAAACATCTCTGCCGAAGAGTCATTCAGATCGTGCGCACCACCAGCGCGTCGCCTTGACCGCCGCCGCCGCACAGCGTCGCCACGCCGGTGCCGCCGCCGCGGCGGCGCAGCTCGTGGAGCAGGGTCAGGGCGAGGCGGTTGCCGCTCATGCCGATCGGGTGGCCGAGAGCGATCGCCCCGCCGTTGACGTTGACGATGTCGCTCGTGATGCCGAGGTCGGCCATCGACGCCAGGCCGACGGCGGCGAACGCCTCGTTGATCTCGAACAGATCGAGCGCCGACAACTCGAGACCAGCGCGCTCGAGGGCGCGGCGGATGGCGTTGCTCGGCTGGTGCAGCAGCGAGGCCGAGTCGGGACCGGCGACCATGCCGTAGGACACGAACTCGCCGAGCGGCTGCACGCCGCGCCGCTCCGCTTCGGCCTTGGACATCAGCACCAGGGCGCTGCCACCGTCGCTGAGCTGGCTGGCGTTGCCGGCGGTGACCGTGCCGTCGTTGTCGAACGCCGGTCTGAGCCCGGCCAGGCTCTCGGGCGTCGTGCCCGGCCGGACGCCCTCGTCGTGCTCGACGACGAGCGGGTCGCCCTTGCGCTGAGGGATCGAGATCGGGGCGATCTCGTCGGCCATCCGGCCGTCCTTGATCGCGTTGGCCGCCCGCTCGTGGGAGGCCGCGGCGAGCTCGTCCTGGGCTTCCCGGCTGATCGTCCCGGCGCTGTAGCGCTCGGTGCCGAGGCCCATCAGGCAGGCGTCGAAAGAGCACCACAGGCCGTCGGCGATGATCGCGTCGCGCAGCTCGGTGTTGCCGTAGCGAAAGCCGGCGCGGGCCCCGTCGGCGAGGTACGGCGCGTTGGTCATCGACTCCATCCCGCCGGCGACGACGACGTCGGCGTCACCCGCGGCGATCATCTGGTCGGCGAGGTAGATCGCGTTCAGCCCGGACAGGCAGACCTTGTTGACGTTCACCGACGGCGTCGACATCGGGATGCCGGCCTTCACCGCCGCCTGGCGGCTGGGCACTTGGCCCTGGCCGGCCATCAGCACCTGGCCCATCACGACCTGGTCGACCTCGTCCGGACGGACGCCGGCCCGCTCGAGGGCGGCGGCGATGGCGGCGCCGCCGAGGTCGGCGGCGGAGAGCGAGGCGAGCGCACCCGACATCTTCCCGATCGGGGTGCGGGCGCCGGTGACGATGTAACTACCTGGCATGTCACAAGGCTAGTGCACGGTTTCCCGCCGACTCCTACCCGCCGGTAACATTTCGCGATGCAGCAGATCCTGGAGGCGATCCAGGCGGGGGCGAGCGGCGACGAGCTGGCCAGCCTCCCCCTGCCCGACCACTACCGCGCCGCCTTCGTCCGCCGCGAGGACGTCGACATGTTCGCCGGCATCGAGTCGGCGGAGAAGGATCCGAGCAAGAGCCTGCACATCGGTGAGGTGGCGACGCCGGAGCTGGCGCCGGACGAGGCGTACGTCGCGGTGATGGCGTCGAGCATCAACTTCAACACGGTGTGGACGTCGATCTTCGAGCCGCTGCCGACGTTCGGCTTCCTCGACCGCTACGCCCGGGAGTCGACGTGGGCGGCGCGCCACGCCCTGCCCTACCACGTCGTCGGATCCGACGGTGCGGGGGTCGTGCTGCGGGTCGGCTCGGCGGTGCGCTCGTGGAAGCCCGGAGACCGGGTCACGATCCACTGCAACTCGGTCGACGGCCAGGATCCCTCCGCCCACGACGACGCCATGCTCGCCCTCGACCAGCGGATCTGGGGCTTCGAGACCAACTTCGGCGGGCTCGCCGACCTCACGGTGGTCAAGGCCAACCAGCTGATGCCCAAGCCGACCCACCTCACCTGGGAGGAGGCGGCGGTCAACGCCCTGTGCAACTCGACCAGCTACCGCATGCTGGTCGGCGCCCACGGCGCCCGGATGAAGCAGGGCGACACGGTCCTGGTGTGGGGCGCAACCGGCGGGATCGGGGGGTACGCCGTGCAGTACGTGCTCAACGGCGGGGGCACGCCGATCGGCGTGGTCTCGTCGCCGGACAAGGTCGAGTTGCTCCACGAGCTGGGCTGCGCGGCGGTGATCGACCGCAAGGCTGAGGGCTACCGGTTCTGGTCCGACGCGAGCACCCAGGACGAGTCGGAGTGGCGGCGGTTCGGCAAGAAGTGCCGGGAGCTGGTCGGGGACGACCCCGACATCGTGTTCGAGCACCCCGGGCGACAGACGATGGGGGCGTCGATCTTCACCTGCAAGCGCGGCGGCACGGTCGTCACGTGCGCGGCGACATCGGGCTACATGGTCGAGTTCGACAACCGCCACTTCTGGATGAAGCTGAAGCGGCTGATCGCCAGCCACTTCGCCAACTACGCCGAGGCCTACGCCGCCAACCGGCTGATCGACCAGGGCCGGATCCAGCCGCTGCTGTCGGCCGTGTACCCACTCACCGAAGTCGGCGTCGCCGCCCGCGCGATCCACCGCAACGAGCACGAGGGCAAGCTGGGCATCCTTTGCCTCGCCCCAAGCGAAGGCCTCGGCATCGACGACCCGGACAAGCGCGCCGCCATCGGCGAGGACCGCATCACGTTGTTCCGGAGGCACGGCGCCTGAGCCCTCCTCTGCGAGACTCCCTCCCATGCTGCTGACCGAGATCGACCACGTCGCCATCGCCGTCAACGACCTCGACGCCGCGATCGAGTACTACGAGCGGGCGTTCGGGGCCACCGTCGCCCACCGCGAGACAGTGGAGACCGACGGCGTCGAGGAGGCCCTGCTAAAGGTCGCCGACAGCTACATCCAGTTGACCGCGGCGACGCGTGACGACTCGCCGATCGCCAAGTACCTCGCCAAGCGGGGAGAGGGCCTGCACCACGTCGGCTACCGGGTCGACGACTGCGCCGCCGCGCTGGAGGCGATGATCGCCGCCGGCGCCACACCCATCGACGACGCCCCGCGGCCCGGCAGCCGGGGCACCACCGTGGCCTTCATCCACCCCAAGGGCAGCTTCGGGACGCTGATCGAGCTCGTTCAGGAGTGACCGCGCCGACCGCGGTCCTCGCTCTCCCGGCGGCCGTACTGTGGGACCTCGACGGCACCCTCGTCGACACCGAGCCCTACTGGATCGCCTGCGAGCACGAGCTCGTCGCCGCCCACGGTGGCGTGTGGACCGACGACGACGCCCGCTCGATCATCGGGTTCGACCTCATCGATGGCGCCATCGAACTGCGTGACCGCGGCGGCGTGGACATGGACCCACACGCCATCGTCGAGTGGATGCTCGACGGGGTGATCGCCCGGGTCCGGGCCAGAGTGCCGTGGCGACCCGGCGCCCGCCGCCTGCTGTCAGAGCTCAACGCCCTCGGCGTGCCGTGTGCGCTGGTGACGATGTCGTGGCGCCGCCTCGTCGACGTGATCGTGGAGGAGCTCGCGCCGATCCAGTTCCAGGCCGTCGTCGCGGGCGACGACGTCAGCCACGGCAAGCCGCACCCCGAGCCGTACCGCACTGCGGCCGAGCGGCTCGGCGTCGACCCAACCGCCTGCGTCGCGATCGAGGACTCGCCGCCAGGGATCGACTCGGCGACCGCCGCCGGGTGCGTTGTCGTCGCGGTCCCGAACATCGTGCCGATCGAGTCGGCACCGGGCCGCTTCGTCGTCGACAGCCTGAAGTCGTTGACACCCGACGACCTCGGCACGTTCCTGGCGACGGCGCCGGCGCCGGTCGACGCGCCGACTCGGCCGTCCCCGAACTACCGCCGCCGACGGGTCATCGCCATCGGCGGCGGCCTCCTCGCTGCGGTCGCGGTGGTCGCCGTCGCCGTCGCCGTCGCCGGGCGCGGCGGCGACGTTCCGCCGCGCCAGCCTGGCCCGCTCGACGTCCAAGCCTGGACGCCGTACTGGGCGATCGACGACGCCCTGCCCGAGCTCGACGCCCGCGCCGACACCCTGCACGCGCTGTCGCCGTTGTGGTTCCGCGCCACGGGCCTCGCGACGATCGACGTCGAGCCGCAGGCCCCCGCCGACCAGGCCGCCCGGTTCGTCGACGCCGCTCGAAGGCGCGGCGTCCCGATCGTCGGCTCGATCCGCGACGGCTCGAAGGCGGGCGTGATGGCCGGCATCCTCGCCGACCCAGCCCAGCGGTCCCGCCACGTCGAGGCGCTGGCGGCGTTCGCGGCGACGAACACGTGGGCCGGGATCGACCTCGACTACGAGCAGTTCGCTTTCGCCGACGGCCGCGACACCTGGGCCACGACGCGCCCGAACTGGGTCGCCTTCGTCAAGGAGCTGGCGGCCCGCCTGCACGCCGACGGGCGCACGCTCACCGTCAGCATCCCGCCGGTCTTCGACGGCGGCCAGACCGACGCCAGCGGCTACTGGGTCTACGACTACGCGGCGATCACCCCGCTCGTCGACACCGTGAGGGTGATGGCCTACGACTACTCGGTGGCGTCGGGTCCGCCGGGGCCGATCGCCCCGCTGTCGTGGGTCGATGCGGTCATCGCCGGCACGGCGAAGGTCTCCGGGGACCCGTCCAAGCTCGTGCTCGGCATCCCGCTCTACGGCTACAACTGGGTCGTCGCCACGAGCGGCACCTGTCCGCCGAGCGCGGAGGGCAACATCTCTCTGTCGACAAGGGACATGACCGCGCTCGCCGTCCGGCGCACGGCCACCCCGAGCTTCGACAACGCCAACTACGAGATGACGTTCTCCTACGAGCTGCCGGTGAGCGCGACCGGCGCGTCGTGCACCCAGTCGCGTGAGGTTCACTACGTCGACGCCAACGGCGCCCAGATCCGCATGCAGCACGCCATCGACGGCGGCTTCGGCGGCGTCTCGCTGTTCGCCTTTGGCTATGAGGACGCGGCGACGTGGACAGCGATCGACACGATCGCCGCCCAGCTCCGGCCGACCGCAACGACGACCGGGTCCGGTTGAACCTGCCAGGTGGGCGAGCGCCGCTGCGAAGCGGCGGCGGCGAGCTCGGAGGTGAGACGAGCAGCTTGCCTGCGAGTCGAACCGAGCGACGAGGATGGCGGGATGAAGGTCCACCTCGTCGACGGCACCTACGAGCTGTTCCGGCAGAACTTCGGCCGCCTGGCGAAGGAGCCCAGCGCCGGCCCCTACGCCGCCACGACCGGCGTCCTCGCCTCGACGCTGCAGCTGCTCGCCGATGGTGCCACGCACGTCGCTGTGGCCAGCGACCACATCATCGAGAGCTTCCGCAACGACCTGTGGTCTGGGTACAAGACGAGCGCCGGGATGCCGCCCGAGCTGCTGGCGCAGATCCCGATCGTCGAGGAGGCGTTGGTGGCGATGGGCGTGACGACGTGGGCGATGGTGACCCACGAGGCAGACGACGCGCTGGCCGCCGCGGCCGTGGTGGCGGATGAGGATCCGCGCGTGGAGCAGGTCCTGATCGTCACGCCGGACAAGGATCTCGGCCAGTGCGTGCGCGGTCGGCGGGTCGTCCAGTTCGACCGGCGCAAGCGGGAGTTGATCGACGAGGACGCCGTGATCGCCAAGTTCGGCGTGCCGCCGGCGTCGATCCCGGACTACCTCGGCCTCGTCGGCGATGCCGCCGACGGGTACCCGGGGATCCCCGGCTGGGGCGCCAAGAGCGCGGCTGCCGTGCTCGCCCGCTACGGCCACCTCGAGGACGTCCCCCACCAGGCCGGGCAGTGGGACGTGCCGGGGCTGCGCGGGGCGGCCAAGCTGTCGGCCGCGCTGCGCGCCGACTTCGAGCTGGCACTGCTGTTCCGGCGGATCGCTACGGCCGAGACCGACGTCGAGGTCGGGACGGTCGACGACTGGCGTTGGCGCGGCCCGACGTCGGACTTCGACGAGTGGGCGATGCGTCTCGACGAGCCCCGCCTCGCCGAGCGGGCGGCCGCCCTCGCGACCCGCGTGCGGTGAGGCGACGGCCAGGCGGTCTGCGGCACACGAGTGGTACCGCTGAAGGCTGCTACCTCCCGGTCCTGACCTGGTTCGCGAGCACCCGTTGCACAGGACCCGACCGTCACCTCACCGCACGCGGATCGAAGAACCCCCATCCTAGCGGGCTCGGCTCGCAGCCAAGCTGCTCGGCGTGCCTGCCGAGCTCGCCGCCGCCGCTTCGCAGCGGCGCTCGCCCACCTGGCAATCTGCGCAACCTCCTGCGCGCCGGTACTCTCGGAGCCGACCCGGGAGGGATGCGAGAGCGGCCGAATCGGCACGCTTGGAAAGCGTGTGTGGGGCAACCCACCGTGGGTTCGAATCCCACTCCCTCCGCCGATGGACGCCGCCGACGACGAGGAGGCGATGGGCTGGGCGCTCGCCGAGGCTCGCCGGGCGGTCGAGCACGGCGACGTCCCGATCGGCGCCGTCGTGCTCCGCGACGGCGCGCTCATCGCTGCCCGCCACAACGAGCGCGAGCTCACCGGCGACCCGACCGCCCACGCCGAGCTGCTCGCCTTGCGCGACGCCGCGGCGGCGGTCGGGCATTGGCGGCTCGACGACTGCACGCTCGTGGTCACCTTGGAGCCGTGCGTGATGTGCGCCGGCGCTGTTGTCAACGGGCGCGTTGGGCGGCTCGTGTACGGGGCGACCGACCCGAAGGCTGGTGCCGTGGGCAGCCTCTACGACGTCCCCGCCGACCGCCGGCTCAACCACCGCCCGCCGGTGACCGCCGGCGTTCGCGCCGTCGAGTGCGGCGAGCTGCTGCGGGCCTTCTTCGCCGAACGTCGGACTGCAGCAGGAACCGACCCCGCTAGCCTGCCGCCCCGGAAGGATGCCAGAGCGGACGAATGGGACGGCCTCGAAAGCCGTTGAGGTCCTTCGGGCCTCCGTGGGTTCGAATCCCACTCCTTCCGCGTATCGATCTAGAAGATCTAGCAGGGCACATTCGCGCCCAGCGATTCGAACCCCACTCGGGAAACAGACCCTCCGTGCCCCGCACCCAGGTACGGAGCGTGGTCTCGGAACTGGCAGAGATCCAATCGACACAGCGTTGCTCCCGCGGTGACTCCCACAGTTGGGATCTCGACGAAGGTCGCCGCGCCGGTCTCCCCCGACGCGGGATCAATGGTTCGGTGTCGGTCTTCTGCCACGAGCACCTCGGCGCCGCGCGTTGACGGCCCGCGACCGGCAATTCAACGGCGCGGCCGAGCCGTCCGCCTGCGCCTGTGCTGACGTATGCGACAGCCACCCGTGTTTACCGCGCTTCGAAGACGCCCTCCAAGGGCTGACCTCGCGCGTTCTCGAGCGCGTGTTATCGGCACCGCGTGGTATCCCCGGAGTGTTGTCCAGGAGCTTGGGCGCCATGACGACAAGGACGTTCGCAACCTGGCCAGCTCCACGGCTCGTTCACGAGCCTCATTGCCGTGTGCGAGTCCGCGCTGTGGATCCGAGCGCGAACGGCCGGCTGGCGCTCGACTGCTCGAACGGCCAGGGGCGGCCGGCGCGGCGCGATGACGCCGTCTGGCGGTGGTCGCCGATGGACCCGCGGGCTACTCCGCGGCTTCGACTGCTTTCACCAGCAGGCGAAGCTCCTCGCCCAGCCAGTCGATCATCTGCCACAAGCCGGGGACACGCCGACGGTCCGACAGCAAACCGAAGTTCAGCTGGTCGACGTAGCTCCACATCATGACGACGAGGGGCACGTCCTCGGCGGGGTTGGCGGCGGAGTAGAAGGCCGTGACGGGGTGGGTGCCGGCGTACAGCAGTTCTGCGGGGCCTTGCACGTTGGACATGGCCAGGTTGAATACCGTCTTCTTGGCCGCCCCCTCGTAGAACCGTGAGAGCTTCAGTAGGAGGTTGGCGAAGATGGGCGGCCCGAGCTCGAGCATGTCGTCGATCCGCGCGCCGCGCGTGCCCACGAACTCCTCTTTGGACAGCAGCGCCTCGCTGCGAGCGGCACGCAGGCGTTCCAGCGGGTCGGCGATGTCGGTGCGCAGGCGCACGTACATGCCGTAAACGTGGTTGCCCCACAAGGGCTTGTCGCTCTCATCGCGCGTCGTGAAGGGCATCAGCGCGACGAGAGGCTGGCTCGGGAGGAGGTTCCTGGCCAGCAGGTAGCGGCGCAGCGTGCCCGCCGTAATCGACAGGGCGACGTCGTTGATCGTGGTCTCGAAAGCGGCCCGAACGCGCTTGGCCTCGTCCAGGCTCAGTGTGGCGAAGGCGAACTCACGCTCGCTGGAGAGCTCTTCGGGGAAATCCACCAGCGGGGCGGTGAAAGGCGCCGGCGCCTTCAGCGAGGGGTCGGCGGCGAGGTTCTTCCTCCAGATCTTGACCTGCTTGGCCCGCGCCAGGAAGACCGGCCCCTCCTTCTTCACTAGCTGGACGGCGTCGCGCACGCCCCACGCCAGCAACTTGGCCTTGCCCGGGAGGGGCGCCGGCTGCCAGGGGGTGGCCTCGGGCGGGTGATCAGTGCCCGGAGTGGTCACATAGATCTCATTCAGCAAGGCGGCGGCCGCCGCCCCGTCGGCCAGAGCGTGATGGAGCTTCACCACCGACGCCACCTTGCCGCCTTCCAGGCCCTCCACGAGGTACGCCTCCCACAGCGGGCGCGACCGGTCGATGGGGCGGCGCACGAGATCCGCGACCAGCTCTCCAAACTCCTTGGAGGTGCCCGGAGGCGGGCAGTACATGCGGTGGACGTGGAAGTCGATGTCGAAGTCCGGGTCCTCAACCATGATCGGGTGGTTGATCCGCATGGGGGTGGGCAGCACCCGCCAGCGCAAGGGCGGCAACCGGTGGATGTTCCGGGCGAAATAGTCCTTGGCCCGCTGGAAGCTGTAGTCGCCACCAGGGTCGACGATCGAGATCTTGAGGGTGTGCGTGGGGAACTGGTTGGTCTCGGCGTACAAGAAGCTGGCGTCGGTGCCCGTCATGCGGTGCATGCACATACCCCCAAGAGAGGCGGTGGAGTGTCAGCATCGCGTGCGAGACGCCCCCGCCACAAGAGCCCGCAGACGGTCGCGCCCGCACGGCGCCCGGGACCTGTCACGATCGGCCTGTCGCGACGCCGGGCCGCAGAGGGAGGACGCGTCGTCCGCACGCGCCCGCCGGCCCCGCGCCGCCGCGAGCCCGCGATCAGGGCCCGGCCGCCCCGGCGGTGGCAATCCCGAACATTTCGCGTGCCGCCGGGTAGTCGGCCTGGCCGGCCGGGGCCGTGGCACCGGGTCTACCAACACGAGCTGTCGCGGCACCTTGTGCCCAGACAGCGTCTCTCGAGTCGCGGCCACCACCTCCTCGGGCGTGGCCGAGGCGCCGGTGCGACGGGAGGCAATGGCGGCGATCCGCTGACCGAGCGTTCGTCGGGCAGACCGAACACCAGGCAGTCCTCGATCGGGGATGCAGCTTGAGGACCTCCTCCACCTCCTCGGGAAAGACCTTCTCCCCGGCGCGGCGCTGTTGATGCAAATCGAGCCGCGTCCGAGTAGGGTGATCAACCCGTCGGTGCCCAGGCTGCCCCAATCGCCGGGCACCGTGTACCGCACGGTGAAGCTCGAGTCGGCGGGTCAGCGAGCGGCGGACGCTGTCGGGGATGGGCACCGCGCCCGATGGTAGGCAGCGAGCCGATCGGCGCTACGCGGCGGGGGCGGTGTGGGCGTCGAGGCGGGCGACGAGCTTGTCGAGGTCGTCGCGCCGAACGACCTCACCGTCAGTGCTGATTGACCGTGGCGTCGAGCTCGTCGAGTTGCTGGCGGGAGATGAGTTCGCTGCTGCCGCGAACCGTGCAGCACCAGCGCGCCGCGAGTTGGCCGCGGTGAATGGCCTCGTCGAGGGGACGATGGTCGAGCACGTACGCGGCGAGCATCGCCGCGGCCAATGAGTCACCGGCGCCGTTGGTGTCGATGACCGGTGCGGGCAGATTGACGGCGCGGTGCTCCTGGTAGCCGTCGTCGGAGCGCACGGCGCATCCTTGGGCACCCATTGTGCACACGGTGGTCCGACCGGTCCGATGCCATGCGTCAAGCGCGCGACGAGGGCTCGCTAGGTGCGCCGAGGAGGCGAACAGCACGTCGGCGGCATCGATGAAGTCGGTTCGGTACGGGTCGTCGAGGTCGCGGGCGTCTTGGACGTCGACGGACACAACGGCGCCGGCCGCTCGGGCGGTCGTCAGCAACAGGCGTGCCCAGTTCGGGATCGAGAAGTGGATCAGCGTGGTGTCGTTGAGTACCGGCTGCCAAGCCGTCACGTCGGGCACAATGGTCATGTGTGACTTGCCGTCGAAGAAGCTGTGTCGCCGCCCGTCGGGCGACACCAGGTTGACACTGCGGTTGGTGCCGGCGGGATCGACGAGCATGTGGGTCGTGTCGACGCCGTCGGAGGTCAGCTCGTCGAGGAGAAACCGGCCCATCGCGTCGTCTCCGACGTAGCCGAGGAACGCCGTGCGGTAGCCGAGCCGAGCGAACGCCCGGGCGCTGTAGCCACCGGATTGGCCAACTCCGTCGGCGTTGTCCGTGTAGTCGGTCTCATGGTTGAGGTCGGCAGGTTCGGCCAGGTAGACGTTCGTGTCGATGCCGGCGTTGCCGACCACCACCACGTCGAACGGGCCCACGGCGCTACTCACCGCTGAAGTCTCGTCGGCCCGAGCGGTGCCGGCGGACCTCGGTGGCGAGAAGCACCGCTTTCGCTCGGCGAACCGCCACGTCTCCGTGAACCATCCGACTAATCCGCCGCACAACACGACCCCATGTCATCGAATGCCGTGTTGACCGCGCACCGAACGCCGAAGCCCGCGTTCTGTGCACCTGCCGTCCGAGCTGCGGTCGGCTCAGGAGGGCGGCGTGACCCGCGCCCGCCGCGGCGCCGGCGACGCAGAACGCCGGCTATGGAGCACTTGTGCGGCGAACGATCCGTTCCGCCCTCTCGGCCGGCGCGCCACCGGCACAGTCCCGGACATCACGCCCTCGTGGGCCTCGGCTAGACGTCGAGCTGCGGCTTGTTCGTGTAAGGCTCGGCGACTTCGATTCCCGTCAATTGCGCCCATCGCGTCCGGCGCGCCTTGGCCTCGTAGGTGAAGATCAGCGCGCAGCCGAACATGACCGCGGAGGCGAGGTGAATCCCGTCGGCGCCCTGGATCCCGTGCCCCTCCGCCTTGGCCGTTCGGATCAGGGTCCGGGCCTGCCGGGTGAGCGCCTGCGTGACATCAACGAGCTGGATCGGTGACGCCGGAGTCCATAGCTCCTCGATCGCGGCCTCGCCTTCCTCGGTCAGGCCGTTGTCCCGTTCGAGCGCGCCGAACGCGACCTCGGCGATGGACAGGACCGACGTCAGGACCTCGATCTCCCCGCGGCGAGCCTCGTGGAGGAGCGTCTGTACGGTGTCGGCTCGTCCCTCCTCGTCCCCCGACGTACGCAAGGAGCACGTTCGCGTCGAAATAGACACGAGGCGGGCTAGCTGGCATCCCTGATCCGTCGGATCACACGTTCGGCCGGCTCACTCCCTCCGACGGCGCCTCGCGCCTTGAGGAACCCCATGGTCTCGCCTTCGTTCACGACGTCGACGCTCGTCACGCGTCGCACGGCAAGCGGTCGGCCGGAGTCAGCGTCGCGGGTGACAACGCCGGTCACGTCGGCGACATGGCCCCATGCGTCGCGCATCTGGTCCTCATCTTCAGCCTGGAGGTAGCAGGAAACCGGCCGGTCACTGGTCAGCTCGTAGAGGGTGAAGCGAAGACCCTTTCGGTGGGAGAGCGTCTCGACGCGACCCCGAACAGTGCCGAAGGACTTGGTGGTCTGCGGTCCCACGACGCCCGCGGCGTGGTTGACGGGGGCGGTGAAGATCACCTCGTCGTCTGCAGTCTCGAGGATAATCCGGTTCTTCTCGTCGGCGAGGTCGGTCAGGTCGCGAACCACTCGAAGGAGCCGGCGGCTCGTGTCGACCTCGCCGCGGGACACCTGCCGGCCAGCGGCGACGTACTGCTCAGTGATCGCCGGGATCTTGGCCGCGGAGTCCTCGTCGAGCGGCTCCGCACACGCCGTCGCGGCCGCGGAGCCGTAATCGAGGCCCGCGAGAACCCATCGGACACGGGCGCCCTGGTCCTCCTCGAGCGCCTCGAGGATGGCGCGGAACCGGACGAACGCGTCGGAGAGCTGCTCGATCGTTATCTCGCCGTCGAGGCGGAACGTCACGGAGTCTCCGGCCACGATCTGAAGCGTACTCAGAGGGTGTCAGGCCGTTCCGTGAGGCACTGGGGGTGACGCACCGCGTTGGTGCTCCGGGCCGAACCGGACACCGGCCGGCTCGGCGTCAGCCCGACGGGGCCGCCCCACCTCAACGGTGCTGAGATCCGACCCACGAAGCGGGCGTGACGCGTGACCGTCGGAGGCGCGACCAAGGTCACTCGTCTAGACGGCCAAGGACGCAACCGAACGACGGTGATGGCACCGGCCTGGCTACCTCCGACGCCGGCGGGCAACGGCTGGACCTTGCCGCGATCAATCGGATCCGCGAGCCGAGCCGCCCAGAACGCGCACCGACCGAAGCATCCGATAGTCGCTGTCAGTATCGCCGCCCGAGCGCGTCCGGAACCGCCGAAACGATGGCGCCGATCGGAACGATGGCGCTGACCCGCGACATGCAGTACCGGCATCAGGTCGTGGTGCGCTGACGGCGTGGATGACCGGTCCGGCGCGCCGTCGTCGTGCCGGCACCATCGCGGGCGGGTGTCGCTCGGTACGGTCGGGTCGATGGGGGACCTGCGCTGCGCCGATCTGCTGACATTGATCGCCGAGCAGGCCGCCGACGCTGATCGCGGCCGCAACGTTTCGCCGGAGGTCATCGCCGCCATCAAGGCGTCGTCGCTGATGGAGATGGCGGCCTCGCTCGAGATTGGTGGCCCGGGAACGGGCGTCGGTGAGATCGCCAGGGAGTTGGCGGCGATCGCCGCGGCATGCGGATCGACGGCGTGGTGCCTGTGGAACCACCTCAGCGTGTTTCATCTCTACGTCGGCGCGCTCGGTCCGGCGCACGCCGAGCTGCTGGCGGCGATCGTCGACCGCCACGAGTGGGTCTGCTTCCCGGCCGGCGCCGGGTCGCGAGCGTACGGCCACGCCGACGAAGAGGCCGGCGAGGTCTCGATCGACGGCCCGACGACGTTCGGCTCGGGCTGCCGGTACGGCGAGTGGACTGGGGTGGTGTTCGCCTTGGTGGAACCCCAGACCGGCAAGCCGGCCGCGCCACCCGACCTGCGCTTCACGATCGTGCGTCTCCACGACCCAGCTGTGCGGATCGAGCCGACCTGGGACGGCATGGCGCTGCGGGCCTCGGCGACCGACACCGTTCACCACCACGGCACGCGGGTGCCGCTCGATCGCTGCGTGCCGTGGTACGCGGCGAACCGGAGCGACGTCCTGCGCCGGCCCGATCTCCCCGTCGTCCACCCCCGTTACCGCGAGGACTGGGTCGGGCTATCAGACCTGTGGCTGGCTGCGCAGGCCACTGGCACGGCACGTGCCGCCCTCGAGGAGGCCGCGGCCGGCGTGGTCGGGCGAAGGGCGATCATGGGCGCGGCGATGGTGGAGATGCCGATGGTGCCGATGCGCCTCGGCGAGGCGTCGTCGATGCTGGCGGTCGCGGAGGCCGCCGTTACCGTCGGCTGTGCCGAGGTCGACGCGCGCATCGCCGCCGGTGAGCCACCGTCGGAGGCCGACCACACCCGTCAGCTGGCGCTGTCGGCGCAGGCCCTGCGCCTGAGCCGGGACGCGATGGACCACATCCTCACCGTGCTCGGCGGCAACGGCCTACGTGAGAGCGGGACGTTCGAGCGGCGCTACCGCGATGTGATGGCGATGCCGCTGCACATCAACGCCCATCCCGACCGCGTGTACGACCGAGTCGGTCGTCTCCTGCTGGACGCCCCGCCGCAGCGCCGGTTCTGAGGCGCCGGGCGAACGCCGACACCGCAACAGCTGGTCCCACCATCCGGTACCAGCCGCCGATCGCAGCGACCGCATGTGCCCTCGACGCCGGAAGGCTGCCGGTACGGAACGCCGGAATGCTGTCGGCGGCCGTGAGATCCTCCCCGTAGGCGGACACGGATTTCCCCGCTGACGGCCAGCGGTGTTCCCCGCTGGTGGCCACGAGATTTCCCCAGTTGTGTTCGTTGTCCGTGGGGATCCACCACGCGGGCGGTCCCTCCTCTTCAACTCGGCGTGCTCATTCCGTCGAGGCTCCGAGGAGGGACCACGTGAAGCATGCCGAGGAGATCATGAGGATTCTGGAGGCGTTCGATTTGACGCAGAGTTATCGGGCGGCGGGCGAGTTGGCCGGCTGTGACCATCACACGGTGGCGCAGTGGGTGGCCCGTCGGGATGCGGGCGAGTTGACGGCGACGCCGCTGCAGCGCCGCCAGCTGATCGACGAGTTGTTGGCGAAGGTGGAGGAGTGGATGGAGGCCAGCAACGGCTAGATCCGCGCCGATGTCGCTCACGACAAGTTGACGGCGATGGGCTATGTCGGGTCGGAACGCACGACCCGGCGGGCGGTGGCGCAGGTGCGGGCGGCGTGG
Source organism: uncultured Acidimicrobiia bacterium (assembly GCA_963841465.1). Lineage (GTDB taxonomy): Bacteria > Actinomycetota > Acidimicrobiia > Acidimicrobiales > Ilumatobacteraceae > JALZMG01. The sequence goes on from CAWJCQ010000006.1 coordinate 819,275, forward strand.
CTGGCGGGGCATCGCCGGGTCCATCGTCCGTGGGTGCCTGAGCCTGGTCTGTGGTTCCAGTGGGACTTCGGCGCCGGGCCGCTGGTCGGGGGTGTGGCGTCGTGGCTGTTTTGTGCGTGGCTGGCGTGGTCCCGGTTCCGGGTGGTGCTGCCGATCCGGGACAAGTCGTTGCCGACGGTGATCGGCTGCATCGACGCCACGCTGCGCCGGTTCGGGGGTTGTCCGACGTACGCGTTGACCGACAATGAGAAGACGGTCACTGTCGACCATGTCGCTCGGGTCGCGATCCGCAACCCGGACATGGTCGCCGCGGCGGGCCACTACCTATTGACTGAACTCTCTGCCGCGTAAGAGCAGGTCAGGATCCACTTTCGTTTGAGGTTGTTGTGTTAGACCTCGCCGCGCATGGACAGCGAGCAGACGATCTCGACGGACCTGGCGGCGATCATTGTGCCGCTGACGGGCCGGCTCGTGGTCACCGCGGACCCGTGGGAGCCGTGTCGTCTCGTCGACGGTGATGGTGTGCGGGTGGAGGCGGTGTCCGCGTGGTTCGGGGATCTCCAGGCGGCCGGGCGGTCGGCGTCCACGATCCGTTCCTATGGGATGGATCTGTTGCGATGGTTCCGGTTCCTGTGCGCGGTTGGGGTGGCGTGGGACCGGGCTACGCGGATCGAGGCGCGGGACTTCTCGCGCTGGCTGCAGGTCAGGGGCAAGCAGGTGCGACTGCACTGGCGCCACCCGGAGAGGCTGGTTGGGGCCGAGCCTGCGGTGGTGTCGGCGGGCCGGCCGTATGCCGCGTCGGTGCGTGCTCATAGCGAGACGGTGTTGCGCGGCTTCTACGACTTCCATCGTGACGCCGGCACCGGGCCGATCCTGAACCCGTTCCCGTTGCAACGTTCGAGGTCGGACCGGCGGGCTCACGCCCATCGGAACCCGATGGAACCGGCGGGCAAGGAACGTGTCGGGCTGTATCGGCCGAAGGTGCCGTCGCGCATTCCGCGCAGTGTTCCTGACGTCGAGTTCAACGAGATCTTCGCTCGGCTGCCGTCGCATCGGGACCGGGCGCTGGTGGCGTTCTACGTCTCCACTGGGGCGCGAGCCTCCGAGCTGTTGTCGGTCACCTACGGCGGTGTCGATCCTGGACGGCAGCTGATCACCGTGGTGCGCAAGGGAACCCGGCATGCACAGCCGTTGCCGGCGTCGACCGATGCCTTTGTCTGGTTGCGGCTCTACCAGTTGGAGATGGATGGCGTGATCCCGACGGGGCGGCGCCAGCCGCTGTGGTGGACGCTGCGTGGCCGGCCTCGCCCGCTCACCTACCACGCCGCCCATCGGATGTTCGAACGGGTCAACGCTCGGGCGGGCACTGAGGCGACGTTGCACTCGTTGCGCCACACCGCGGCCTACCGGATGGCTGAGGACCCGGCGTTGCCGCTGACCGACGTGCAGCTCGTGTTGGGCCACGCCCAGCTGACCACGACCCAGATCTACCTGACTCCCCGCAAGGAGGATGTGATCCGCCGGGTGTTGGCCCACCACGCCGAACAGACCAGACGAGCGGTCGAGAAGGCGGTGCCGGTGCCGGCGCCGGGCTATCGGCCCGAGACCCTCGACGTCCTATTCGGTGAAGGAACCTGATGAGCGTGGGGCTGCAGGAGCGGAACGTCGCTTGTGGGGCGCTGACCCCTGCACAACGGTCGACGCCGGTGATGTTCCCGCCGCGTTCCTCGCCACCGTCGTGGCCAGCCACGACCGCTGGCCGCGGTGAGGTGCTGGGTCGCATGACCTCGCCGCCGTTCGTCCCGCCGGACGCTGAACGCCAGCGTCGACGGGCGAGGGGTGTGTCATTGCTGCTCGACTGGCTGGGCGATCAGCCGGGACGAACCTGGCAGGAACGCTGGCTCGCCAGCGGAGCCGACGCCGCGCCGGTGACGTGGCGCGACGTGCCGGCAGCATGGTTGATCTCCAGCGGGGATCAGGGCGAGGGGCGCCGTTCGGCGCTGATCGAGGCGATGTCGGTGGCGATCTGCGCCGATGTCGTGCGTCCCTCGCTGGCCTGGCTGGTGGGTGGCGGGTTCGCCCGTGGCGCCGGCCTGCTCGTCCGCAACATCGAGACGTGTCGGGATCCCGGCGGCTTCGCCCGACTACGGACGGTGTGTGACGACGACCCTGGCGTCTCGCCGCTGGCCAGGGGCCGGATGCTCTACCGCAGCGCGCTGATCATTGCCGCCAAGGGAGGCGGGCTGACCGAGATCACCGTCGGCGACGTGGTCGAGCTGTTCGAGGCCGAGGATCGCCGGGCGAGCCCGTCTGACGGTCGGGCCGTGCTCTACCGCATGCTGCACCAACTCGGGATCTTCGCTGAGGCGGCACCGTCGACGTTGCGGGCGCTGCGAACGAACGGTCAGCGCACACCCGACGAGCTGATCGATCGCTACCACCTGGCATGTCGCCCGGTGCGTGATCTGCTGGTGGACTACCTGCGCGAGCGCCAGCCGGCGCTCGACTACAACAGCTTGGACTCGCTGTCCAACTTCCTCGGCAAGCTGTTCTGGGCTGACCTCGAGCGCCATCATCCCGGCATTGCCGACCTGCGCCTGTCACGCGAGGTCGCCGACAACTGGAAGCGGCGCCTGCAGACGATCCCGAAGACGACGACCGCGACGAGCGAACCAGTCGAGCTCGCCGTCGAGCGGATCAACTACCGGGAGTGCCTGACCCCGGTGCGGGCCTTCTACCTCGACTTGGCCCACTGGGCGGTCGAGGACCCGGGACGCTGGGGTCCGTGGGTCGCTCCCTGCCCGATCGGCGCCGAGGAGATCAACCGCAAGAAGGCCAAGCGGCGCCTCAAGTCGCGCATGGACGCCCGCACCCGTGAACGCCTGCCCGTGCTGCCCGTCGTCGTCCGCAGCGTCGAACAGCGACGCACGATGGCCGCCGCCCTCCTCGACGCGGCCCGCCGGGCCTCGCCCGGAGAACCCTTCACCGCCGAAGGAACGACCCTCGTTCGCTCGGTCATCGGTCCGCGCTCGGGGCTCGGCAAGGTGTGGGTCACCGACCCGACGACCGGGTCACGCCGCGACCTCGTCCGCGAGGAAGGCCACGCCTTCTGGGCCTGGGCCATCGTCGAGGTGCTCCGAGCCACCGGCATCCGCGTCGAGGAACTCCTCGAGCTCAGCCATCACAGCCTCGTCAAGTATCGCCTTCCCACCACCGGCGAGGTCGTCCCGCTACTCCAGATCGTGCCGTCCAAGACCGACGCCGAACGGCTCCTCGTCGTCAGCCCCAGGCTCGCCGACGTGCTCTCCACGATCATCCGTCGGATCCGCAGCGCAACCGGCGCTGTCCCGCTGGTCGCCGCCTACGACGAACACGAACGGGTGTGGTCACCGCCGGCGCCGCTGCTGTTCCAACGCCACGTCGGCAACGAGAACCGGGCGTTCTCCGGCAGCACCGTCCGCGACTTGCTGACCGGCGCCCTCGCCCGAACCGGCCTCGTCAACCCCGTCGACGGTGAGCCACTTCGCTACACCCCGCATGACTTCCGCCGGATGTTCATCACCGACGCCGTCATGAACGGCCTGCCACCGCACATCGCCCAAGTCATCGCCGGCCACCGCGACATCAACGTCACCCTCGGCTACAAGGCCGTCTACCCAGAAGAAGCCATCCAAGCCCACCTCGCCTTCCTCGCTCGGCGGAGATCGCTGCGACCCAGCGACGAATATCGGGTGCCCACCGACGAGGAATGGCAAGAGTTCCTCGGCCACTTCGAACGCCGCAAAGTGTCCATCGGAACGTGCGCCCGCGCCTTCTCCACCCCGTGCATCCACGAGCACGCCTGCGTCCGCTGCCCGATGCTGTGGCCCGACCCCAATCAGCGGCCCCGCCTCGTCGAGATCCGCGACAACCTCACCGCCCGTGTCGCCGAAGCCGAACGTGAGGGATGGCTCGGCGAGGTCGAAGGACTACAGATCAGCCTCGCCGGTGCCTCGAACAAGCTCGCCCAGATCGACGGACGACTCGACCTCACACCGAGCTGAGCACCCGACTCGCGCCGCCACAGTCGAACACCGCCGGGGCCAGCGACGAAAATTCGAGTTCAGAGAATACGGCCTGACGGTGGCGACGTGCCTGCCAGCCGACGCGCCGTCCAAGGGCGGCTCAGAAGCGACGGTGCGGGTGGCCAAGGCCGACCTGGTGCCGACTGACGCCAACCTGCTGGCGGCGTACGTCGACTGGGCGGGGTTGGAGGCCGCCTGTGAGGCGTTCTGTGTCGAGGTCAACGCCCGGGCGCATCGGGTCACCAGGCGGCCACCGGTGGAGATGCTGGCGGTGGAACGCAACCGTCTGCACCGCCTGCCCGAGCATCCCTGGACCTCCGCGTTCGGGGAGACCCGCACCGTTGGCTGCCCACAACCGATGGTGCAACTGGAGTGGTGCCTGTACTCGGTGCCGTCACGGCTGGCCGGTGAGACGGTGTGGGTGCGCCGCCGCGGTGAGGAGGTGATCATCACCCACGTCGGCGCCGACGGCCCCGTCGAGGTGGCCCGCCACCTGGTGACCACGCCGGGCAACCCGCGGGTTGATGACACCCACTTCCCGCCCGCCCCCGAAGGCCCACTGAACCGGACGCCGGTGGCGGCCAACGCCGCTGAGGCCGAGTTCTTGGCGATCGGTGCCGGCGCTGTGCTGTGGCTCAAAGAAGCCGGGGCGGCCGGCGCCAGCCGGGTGCGGGCCAAGATGGCCGACGCCGTCGCGATGGCCAAGTTGTCGGGCGCCGAGGCGGTCAACTGGGCGCTCGGGCACGCCGCCGTCTACGGCCGTTTCGCCGACGGCGACCTGGCTTCGATCCTCGCCCACCGGGCCAGCACCACCCCCGGCGACGCCCGCCAGGCCAGCGAGGACCACAGCCTGCAGTCCGGCACCGCCGCCTGGGAAGGGTTCGGACGGTGAGCGGGCCGGGCATCACCACCGACAGCCACGCCAACCGTTACGCCGCCGTGCCCGTCGCCGAGCTCGACGCCTGGGCGTGGATGCTCAGCCGGCTCCAGCAATGGCTGGCCCACGCCGGCCACGACACCGTCGAGGACTGGGCCAACTTCGCCGGTCCGTGCGGGCTGCGCCTCGATCAGGTCGTCTACGTGCTCGCCGACTGGACCCCCCGCATGCGCGCCCTCGCCGAGGTCACCACCACCATCCCGAGGCGGCGGCGATGACAGTCAAGACCCCCCAACCACCGCCGCTCGACGACGACCTCGAAGCACTGCTGCGACGGATGCGGCTGCCCTACATCCGAAGGGCCGCCCCCGACGTGCTGGCCACCGCCCGAGCCCAACGGTGGGAACCCGCCGAGGTGCTGCGCGTCCTGCTCGCCGAGGAGATCGCCGGCCGCGACCGGTCCTCCACCGCCACCCGCCTCACCGCGGCAGGGTTCCCCACCGGCAAGACCTTCGACGTCTGGGACCCGACGCTCAGCTCGATCCCCGCCCCCACCCAGACCGCGCTGCGCACCCTCGAGTGGATCGCACGACGCGAGAACCTCGTCGTGTGCGGACCCTCCGGGACCGGCAAGACGATGTTCCTCGAAGCCCTCGGACACGACGCCGTCACCAGCGGACGCCGAGTCGCCTGGTTCAGCCTCGAAACGCTCGGCGTGCTCGTACGCCGCCACCGAGCCGACGACACCGTCACCCGCGCCATCGGCCGCATCCTGCGCGCCGACCTCGTCGTGGTCGACGACATTGGACTGCTGCCCGTCGGCGTCGACGCCGCCGAAGGCCTCTACCGCCTCGTCGACGCCGCCTACGAGAAACGCAGCGTCGCCGTCAGCTCCAACCTTCACCCCAGCGGCTTCGACGAGATCATGCCCAAGACCCTCGCCGGCGCCACCGTCGACCGGCTACTCCACCACGCCCACCTCTGCGCCACCACCGGCGACAGCATCCGTCTCGCCCAAGCAACCAGCGGAAAGGGGGTGACACCACTGACCTAAACGCGGGGAGAACCCGTGGCCGCCCGCGGGGACAACTCGTGGCCATCTACGGGGAGAACCGGTGACCGCCCGCGGGGAGAACTCGTTGACCCTTGACACGAGCGGTCAGAGGTTTCGATACACGCCCGCTACGGGCGTATCGACGTATCAGCGCGAGCGCTTCGTCGGACCCACGAATCTGAATACACAGCCTGGGCTGACGCCAGCCGCATGGCCGACGGCCAGGTCAAGGCTCTGACCATCGGCACAGAAGGTTGATGCGTATCCCCGATGTATCGGTTCGCCCGATTTCGGGCCGTTTCGAGGCGTAGTCCGTCGTGTTGGGCCGTCCGCCGACCGGTCGCGAAAGACCAGCTCAGCGGTATCAGGCGTCACGAAAAAACATGCTCTGACCAGGGCTTTTCCAGGCCTACGGATCAGAAGGTTGGGGGTTCGACTCCCTCCGAGCGCGCTGACCAGAATTGGCAATCTACTAGGCGCGATAGAGTCCGAAGACCCCGCGAGACCAGACAGGCTGGGTCTTCGGCAGTCTTCGCCCCGATGTTGACGTCGGTATCACGGTTGACGGTGCCAGGGCGTGGAACTTCACCGTGCGTCCACAAGTCCGGCAGCGGCGCGACAAGGGGGGTCGTGCCGGTCGACGGCACCGACACCGAAATCGGCGAGCAGGTCGACGTGTCGGCAAAGAGCCAGCAGCAGTACGGGTGGGCGGCCAGCCGCATCCGCACCTCTGCTCACGTCCTGCCGGAGTCCGTGCGCACCGTCACCGACAAGATCGGCCAACGCGCCGCCGACTGGTGACGCGACGCGGCCGGATCGGAGCCAGCTCGCCGATCGCACACCTCCACGCGTGATCACGAACGGCTCGCCCGCTTCGACGCGACGGATGATCTCACGGCCGTTCTTGCCGAGCTCTCGCGGCGTGGTCATCCGGCTCACACTCGCGTGGAACCCGGGCGGGCGGCTGGCCGAGGGAGGTTCAGCCCAGGATGGCGTGGGCGGCGCGACGCGCTCGAACGAGCAGCTCGCCGGCGACGGCATCGACGCGGTCCAGCAGTCGCTCCGTCCGCATCGTGTGGAGCAGGTTGACCGCAGTCGTCCGGTCCTTGCCGAGGACGAAATGCCCGGGGCGCGGTGACGCAGGCACGTGATCGAGGATCGGGGCCACGACAGCTCGCTCCGAGAGGTGGTGAAACCTGGAGTCGGAGATGACGAAGATCATCCGACGCGTCTCCTCACTGCGATCGGCGAGCCAGATCTCGCCGGCCGATGGTGTCAACGTGACGCATCCATCCAGGCGTCGACGTCGGCTTCGACGCGCTGGCGCTCGGCACGCTGCGCCCGTGTCTCCGCGGCATCTGCAGCCACCGCGGCGGCCCAGAGCTGTTGGGCCTCGTACGCGTCGATCGCGGCGGCGACGACGTCCTCGAGCGACTCACCCTCGTGGCCGAGCGCCGCAACCGGTCCCGGGTGCCGGTCGATAGCTTCGTCGTCGTCACCCGGCTCTACCTGCAGTATACGAAAGCGCTGGGCTTCATCAGGAAGACCTGATACAACGGTGTCAGCGCCGAGCAGGAGTTCGCACGACCCGCGCTCGGCCGCCGCGCCGCCGGAAGCGTCACGCCGAGTCGTTCAACCATTGCGGCGCCAAACCCGCGCCTTGTCAGCCCGGGCAGTCGACGGCGACGTCGAGCGCCGCACGGATCTGGCGCATGCGTTCGCCGCTGAGTCGCCCGATGCGTTCGACCAGCACCGCGATGGAGACGCTCTCCACCGAGTCCAAGTTGACAGCACTGATGCGAGGTACCGGGTCCTCGTGCGGCTCGAGCACCACCTCGCTGCTCAAGCCGCGAAGCGTCGTCGTGCACGGGGCCACCAACGCCCGCCGTAGCCGTGGAATCGCCGCGTCACGTGACAGCACGACGACGGGACGGCGCCCGATCTGTGGCGGCTCGCACCACCACACCTCACCGCGCAGCGGCTGGGCCATCAGCTCGACGCTGCCGCGGCCCGGAACGTCGCCAGATCGCCCCACTCGTCACGCTCGTCGAGGGGATGTGTGTCGTAGGCGGCGTACTCGGCGTCCAGCTCAGCGGCGCGGTGGCGGAGCAGGTACGACCGCAACGCCTCGTCGATCAGCGTCGCGTCGGACTGGCCACTGATCCGCCGCGCCTCGGTGAGCAGATCCTCATCCATCGTCGTACTGACCCGCACACGACTCATGCCACAACGATGCCCTGAATGTGCCATCACCATCAACCTCTCCGCCGCTGCTCACAGCCCCAGCGCGGCCCGGAGCCGGTCGGGGTCCATGACGCCGACGGCGCCGTCGGTCGGCACCGGGAAGGAGGCGAGCAGGCGCATGAGCTCCTCGCGGCCGATCGGATCCTCGGCGGCCTGGCGTGGCGTGCGCCCGCCGAGAGCGGGGATCGACTCGTCGAGCCACCGCCGCTCGTAGCCGGCGACGTGCTCGGCCAGCACGGCCCGGATCGCCGGGTCGTTGACGTCGATGCCACCCGTGGGGTGCGTGCGGACGGGACCGTCGGCGGGCATCTCGAAGGGTCGGGCGTCGACGTCGACGAGCTCGGCGTCTGGCACGACGGCTGCGATGAGGGCCTGCAGCTCGGTGGCCCGCTCCGCTGAGTTCACGTCGACGGTCAGCTCGTCACCGTCGAGGGCGACGCCGGCGATGACGGTGTTGTCCTGGTTCTTCGAGTCGCGCACCAGCGTCCACTGGTCGCCGTCGTCGGCGCGGAGGCCGGCGGCGACGAGGGCGCCGCCGACCGCGGACGGGTCCGGGACGCGCCAGGTGATGGTGTGGGCGACGAGATCGTGGCCGTCGGTGTTGGCGAGTCGGGGCGGGGCGAGGATGGTGGCGAGGGCGTCGGCGACGGCGTCGCTGTCGCCGGTGTCGATGGCGGCCAGCAGGGTGTCGACGTGGCCGTGGGGGACGTGCATGAACCCGCTGAAGGCACGGTAGGTGTCGCCGACGGGGAGCGGCCGCCCGACGAGGAACATGCCGGGTCGGGTGTGGTTGCTGGGGTGGGTGTTGACGACGGTGATCCGTTCGCCGCGGGCGACGTCGCGCAGCTCGAGGCCACCGTGACGGACGTCGAGGATCTCGAAGACGCCGCGGTCGACCGTCGCCCACAACGCGGCGAGCAGGGCCTCGTCGTCGGGGAGGAGCTGGTCACGGGCGGCGACGAACTCGGCGAACACGCCGTTCTCGTGGAGCACGACGTCGGCGACGAACGGTGCGTCCAGCAGGTCCTCGAACAGCTTGCGCTGATCGATCTCGTCGACGATTCGTGCCGCCAGCTCGGCGACGGCGTCCGGGTGGCGGTGGGCCAGGAAGCGCTGCGCCTTCAGGTACAGCCAGCCGGCCCGATCATCCAGGCTGTGGGTCTCGCGGCCGAGGTGGCACGCCTTGTACTTGCGGCCCGACCCGCACGGACACGGATCGTTGCGCCGGGCGATCGCCCGCGGACGGTGCGTGGCGAAGCCCTCGACCTCCGCCCACAGCAGCTCGGCATCGCCACTGCCTTCGTCGTCCTCGTCGGGGTCGGGCGGGCCGATGCCGGCCTGGGTCAGCAACCGCAGCGCGCCGACGGCATCGCCTCGATCGGCGCGGAACCCGGCGAGATCGACGAGCGCCGGCCCGTGGCTGCACCGGCCGTCGACGACTGACTCCAGCGCGTCGACGGCCGCCACCGTGTCGCCAGACAGGTCGAGCAGCCGTGCCTGCAGCCACACCGCACCGACCGAGGTCTCGCCCGCCGCCGACAACATGTCGGCGAAACGCGTGAGGTCGTCCATGGCCGCCCCTCGGCGGCCGAGCTCGTGCCACACGGCCGCGGCGACGTCACCATCGTCGAGTGCCTCGACGCCCGCGCCCACCGCGACCGGCTCACCGTCGGAGGCGATCCCGGTGTCATAGGCGGCGAGGAGCGTCGCCGTATTGTCAGCCTGGGCACCGTCGAGGCCGTAGAAGACAGCGAGCCGGGTGCGGGTCTGCCACGCTCCCAGCGCATCCCAGTCGAAGCCCTCCTCGGCGATGGTCTCGCCGCGCTGCACGAGGCCGGCCGCCGAATAGAGGTCGATCAGCGGCGGGACCGGATGGTCGCGGAACGCCCGCGGGTCGGCAAGCAGCGCCTCGTGGATCGGATCCTCACCCGAGGCGAAGCGCAGCCCATCTGGGATCGGTGGGGCCCCCAAGTCCCGCCGCGACTCGCCGTCGTGACGCACCGCCCGGTCGAAGCCGATCCTGACCGCCGACACCTGCGCCGGCGCCGGCCCCGGCGGCACATCCAGGACCGACCAGTGCAAGGCACCGACGCGCACCTCGACCCTCGCCCAGCACCCGACCAGCCCATCGAGCCACCCGGGCGGGCCCAGCACAACGTCCGTGTCGCGGTCGTCCAGCATCCAGCCGTCGGTCTCCAGCACGCCGAGACGGCTGCCGGTGGCGTCGACCAGCTCGACGTCATCGCCGATCAACCACCAGCTCAACGCCGACAGTCCCGGATTCATCCGCACGAACCCGTCCGCTGCGTCGTCCGGATCGACCCACACCGTCCACGCCGTCCCCTCCACCAACGCCGGCACGAACACCAGCCCACCGCTCACCTCGGTGAACGTCGTGTCGCGCTGCAGCAACCGATCGAGCTCGTCTCGACCGCCGCGCCGGTCGTCCCACGGCGCCCCGAGCCGCGCGTGGAGCACGTCGACCGGCACCGCGCCGTCACCCATCGCCTCGATCACCCTGTCACGCAGATCACTGGAACGCACCCGACGCATGCCGCCGATGATGGCCCAGCCGACGGCGACCGGTGGGATGCTGGTGTGGTGAAGCCCAGGACTCGCTTGTTCATCGCCGGCGCCGGTGCAGTTGCCACGACCGCCAACGCCATCCGACCCGCCGGGCGCGGGCGCCTCCTGTCCATGCCGGCGTTCGCCCTCGGGCTCGGGCCGTCCGAGTTCCCGCTGCACACCGGACTCCTCCAGCTGGCGATCGGTGGACTCCTGTCGCGAAGCGATGGCACTCGGGGCTGGCGTGGGAAGCTCGGGATCGCCGCCCACGCGGCGTCCGTGGCCGGTCTCGTCGCCGTCTACCGTACGGCCCGGAGGGCGGGTGGCGTCCTCGACGCCGCGCTGGCGGACGAGCTGGGATCGGACTATCGCAGCCGCGTCCGCGAGCCGTTCACGGCGCGACCGGAGCCGGCGCTGACCAGCCGGCAACTGCTCGCGCCCGAGATGCGCGTGCGCAGCCGCTATCGCTCGGCGCGCGGCATCAGCTATGGGGACTTCGGCGTGCGCAACCAGCTCGACGTGTGGAAGCGCAGCGATCTCGGAGCCGACGCCCAGGCGCCCGTGCTGCTCCAGATCCACGGTGGTGCCTGGACGATGGGCAGGAAGGAGGGCCAGGCCGAGCCGCTGATGGCCCATCTCGCCGAGCGGGGCTGGGTGTGCGTCACGGCCAACTACCGACTGTCGCCGAGGGCGGCGTGGCCCGACCACATCGTCGACGTCAAGCGGGCGCTCGCCTGGACCAAGTCACACATCGCCGACCACGGCGGCGACCCAGGCTTCGTCGTCATCACCGGCGGCTCGGCGGGCGGCCACCTGTGCGCGCTCGCCGCGCTCACCCCCAACCTCGCCGCCTTCCAGCCCGGCTTCGAGGACGCCGACACCAGCGTCGCCGCGGCCGTGCCGTTCTACGGGGTGTACGACTTCACCAACGGGCACAGCGCCGACAACGCCGAGCTGGAAAAGTTCCTCGCCGAGCGGGTCTTCAAGTCCACGCTTGCCGACGATCGTGCACGCTGGGAGCAGGCCTCCCCGATCCGCCACGTCGGGCCGCACGCCCCACCCTTCTTCGTGCTCCACGGCGTGAACGACTCGCTCGTGCCCCTCGAGCAGCCGCGCGCCTTCGTCGACGAGCTGCGCAAGAGCTCCCAGCGAGCCGTCGTCTACGCCGAACTGCCAGGTGCCCAGCACGCCTTCGACACGGTGCCGTCGGTGCGCACGCATGCGACCGTCCACGCCGTCGAGCGCTTCCTCGCCCTCGTGCGCGGCGCATCCGGCGGCCCCACCCCCGCTGAAGCCGTCATGGCCACGGCACCGAGCTGAGTGGCAACGCCCGCAGAGCGGACGGCGTCGAGTCATCTGTCGTCGGGCACCTCGAGGCGCCGCTTCAGCGCGGCGAGGTCCTTGCGGTTCGCCCGGCGTACGGCTGGCGACAAGACCGGCGCCAGCAGCGCCGAGAACCCGCGGGGTTCACCCCGGTTGCGCAACGTCATGCGCGTCGAGCCGGCAGACACTGCCTCCCATGCATAGGTCGTCTCCATCGGGAACGGCCCTTGCGCCGTCAGCATCACCAACCGGCTGTGCGGCTCGAACTTGACGAGCTCGTAGGTGTACGTCAGCCGCCGGCCGAGGAACCGGGCGACGAACCCGACACGAGACCCCACGCGAGCAGGCGGTTCGGTCTCCCACTCCATCGACTCGATGTTCTTGTACCACGCCGGGGCGTTCGACGGGTCGGCGGCGTAGTCCGCCACCACCGCCAGCGGTCGCTCGATCACCGTCTCAACGGTGACGTCGACCTTCACGTTCGTGGCGCCCATCTTGCATCCATCGCGTCAAGCAGACCGCCGACTCCGCCCCCTGGTCAAGCGCGGCTGCCGGGTCCTCGAGCACGCATAGGGTGAGGGCTGGGAGCGACAAGGGAGTTGGGCATGGCGAAGAGCGCGTCGCAGCACAGCAAGTCTCCGTCCGAGCTGATCGACGAGCGGATCGAGGAGCTCGGCGACTGGCGGGGCGACACGCTCAGCCGCCTCCGCGCCTTGATCCACGAATCCGTCCCCGATGTCGTCGAGGAGTGGAAGTGGCGCGGGGTTCCGACGTGGGAGCGCGACGGGATGATCTGCACGGGCGAGACGTACAAGGACCATGTGAAGGTGACCTTCGCCAAAGGGGCTTCGCTGGATGACCCTGCGGGCCTCTTCAACTCCAGCCTCGAGGGGAACACGCGGCGGGCGATCGACGTTCACGAGACCGACAAGATCAACACGAAGGCGTTCAAGGCGCTGATCCGCGCCGCCGTCGTCCTGAACGAGTCGAAGGCCAAGCGCTGACTGCACCCGCCACGACGCGGTCAGTTCCAACGTCACCACATCGCGGCTTGTCGCCGACAGCGCTCGGCGTCGAGTGGTTGTCCGGCTGCGACGAACGTGTCGACGGCGGTCGAGATGTCGTGCGTGGCGGTGCCGAGGTCGCCGGTCGCCGCGGCGATGTGGGCGCGTGCTTCAGCGATCGCGGCTTCCCATGCGCGGCCTTCCCACAACCTGGCCGAGCGTTGGGCGGTCTGGAGGTGGCGCCGGGCGCTGGGCAGATCGCCTGCATCGGCGCAGGCGATGGTGGCCGGAACGGCGAGCATGACGTCGCAGAACGGGCAGTTGTCGTCGGCGCCGAGCGCTGCCTCGGCGCGCTCGACGACGGCGCACGCGGTGGCGGCGTCGGGGGCGGCGGAGATCATCGTGCCGTAGATCCGCTGGATCAGGTGCCTGGCGAGCGCCGACCAGCGGGCCAGTGTGAAGGCGCGCTGAAGGAGGTGGTTCGCTTCGTCGGCGTCGCCACGGGCGACGTGGACCTCGGCAAGGCGCTGGAGTGCGGCCGATTCGCCCGTCGTTGCAGCGATCTCGTGGTGGAGCTCGATCGATTGCTGGAGCTCGCGGGTGGCCAGGTCGAGATCGCCTGACAGGTATGCCGCCTCGCCGATGACGGAGGTCGCGAACGCGACGGCGCGCAGCGCACCGGCACGTTCGGCGGTGGCGCGCAATGATCGGCACAGCTCGATGACCTCGCCATACGGGGTCGTGCCGTAGAGCATGTACTCGGCGGGGCAGAGGTACCCGTCGAAGAGGGCGCTAGCGACGTCGGGTACGTCTCGGGTGCGCCGCAGCTCGACGCTGAGGCGATCGAACCACTCACCGCGCTCGGTGGGCGAGCATCCCTTGCAGACCGATGAGGTCGAGGACCTGCCAGTTCCGCTCACCCTGCAGGACCCGCTGGCGTGCTCGTTCGGCGATGCGCCACGCCGTGTCGTGGTCGCCCGAGAAGTAGGCGACATTGCCCTGGGCGAGGAGGATCTCGGCGTCGGACGGACCACCGTCGAGCTCGAGGCCGTCGAGCGCCGCTGCCGCAGTCTCGAAGTCACCGGACATGGTGGCGGCGCGGGCGAGCCGGGCCCGCAGCGTTCGACGGCCGTCTCCGCTCGCGGCTCCGAGCGCTTCCCGGTAGGCGGCGGTGGCGCTCTGGTCGCCGATCGCCATCAGCAGGTCGGCGCGCAGCGTGAGCAGCCGGGCACGTTCGTTGCCGCTGGCGTGGGCGCGGACGGCTTCCACGAGGTCGAGCGCGTCACGGTACGCGCCGATGGCGGCGGCGGACTCGGCGGCGCGCAGCATTTCCGGCACGGCGCGTGCGTGTTCGCCGGCGGCGAGCAGGTGGTAGCCGACGCGGGCAGGCGGCGCGGAGAGCTCGGCCAGTCGCTCGGCGGCGTCGTGGTGGATGCTGCGGCGTCGGTGCGGCGGGAGGCTCTCCAGCAGCGCGTCCCGTACGAGGGTGTGGCGGAAGCGGTAGCCGGCGGGCTCGGGTTCGACGAGCCCGACCGCGACGGCGGCGTCGAGGTGCTCGTAGGCGTCACCGGCGGCGAGTCCGGCGAGGGCGACGAACTCGTCGGTGTCGAAGGTGACGCCGGCGACGGCGACGCGTTGGAGGACCTCGCGGGTCGACGAGCCGATGCCGGTGATCATGCTGTCGTCGAGCGCTTGGCTCCGCTCCGGCTGGGTAGCGGCTCGTCGGGCGAGCACCTCGATGGCGAACGGGATGCCCCCGGCAAGGGCGTTGATCCGCTCGACGGCCGCCTCGTCGGCACGTTCGAGGTGACGGCCGATCAGGGCCCGCGTCGCGTCGAGGTCGAGTGGTGCGAGTGCGAGCTGAACGGCACCGTGTCCGCTGGTCAGGCTGTCGCGCAGGTCGGTGAGCGTGCGCGTGATCGGGTGCGGGCGGTGGGTGACGATGATCGCCACCTGCTGGTCGGTGGTCGCGCGGGCGATGTAGTGGAGGAGGCGAAGGCTGGCGTCGTCGGCGCCGTGGACGTCGTCGATCGTGAGCAGCAGCCCGTGACCGGCGGCAGCGAGCCGGACCAGCTCGGCGGCCGCCACGAACAGCCGTTGGTACCCGCTCTGGCCTGCCCACGTGGCGTCGGCACCGCGCGAGGACCCTGTCGATCTCCTCGCGGTAGACGTCGGCGAGGCCGTCGAGCAGCGTGGGGTGGCGGCGGCACACGTCCGCCAGCGCCTCCATCACCGGCGCGAACGGCCAGATCCCCTCGACCGGCGCGGCGGTGCCGTGGCCGACCCGCCAGCCCCGTGCCTCGGCGACGGTTCTGGCTTCCTGGAGGAGCGCCGACTTGCCGCTGCCGGCGGGTCCACCGATGAACATGGTTCGCGCTCGTCCGGCCCCCGCGTCCCGAAGCAGCCGCTCCACGGTCGCCACCTCGGCGTCGCGTCCGATCAACGCGGTCCCGGTCCGGGGCGCCGGCCCCGTCTCGGCGAGGAGCCGGTCGCGTAGGGAGGTCGCCTCGGTGCCGGGGGCGAGCCCGAGCTCGCGTCGCAAGGCGCGGTCGAGTCGCTCGAACTGGCGCAGCGCCGCATGCCGGTCACCAGCCTCGGCATGCCGGCGCATGATCTCGAGGTGAGCGTGCTCGTCACTGGGGTCGAGCTCGACGAGCCGCTCCCACTGGCTGGTGAGCCGCAGCAGGTCGAGGTGGAGCAGCCGCAACGCTTCGCGTCGCTCGGCCGCCCACTCCTCGTAGCGATCCTGCGGGCACATCTCACCGCCGTACAACAGCAGCGCACGGCGGGCGATGTCGCGGTCACCCGATTCGAGCGCCGTTCGAGCCAACTGCTCGAAGGTCACCGCGTCGACGGCGATCTCGGCGTCGGGGAACAGGTGCACCATGTCATCGCGAAGCACGATCGCGTCGGTCTGACCGGTCGCCCGCCGCGTGAAATGGGCCGCCTTGTGCAGCTTCGGCGCGGCGACGTCGACGGTGTCATGCGGCCATACGAGGTCGATGACCTGCTCCCGGTGGAGGCGGTGGTGGGGCGACAAGGCGAGCAGCTTGACCAGCGTCGCGGCGTGGCGCCGAGCCCAGCCCCGGGCCGGGACGGCGACGCCATCGACGGTCACTTCGAACCGGCCGAGCAGCGTGATGTCCACCGGCGTCACGGTCCGTCTCGGTTCGTCGTCGCCCCTGTCCACCCCGTCCACGGCGCGAGTCTGGCTCCGTTCACTCGGGCACCCACGATCCGCCGGCGACCTTCCCCGCGCCTTCCCCCGTCGAACGGACCGCCGATCTGCGGTTGGGCCGTGCGGAAGGCCGGGAGAAGGACCCCTCCGTACGGTCCTGCGCATCCACCTCCAAACCACCAGCAAGGAGCACCCCTGATGACCACCACCGACAGCGCAGTCCGCAACGGCGTCGACACGGCGACCCTGTTCGCCACCCTCGACGCGGTCAAGGCCAACCCGGACATCGCCAAGTTCCAGTTCCGCGCCACCAACCGCTGGGTGAGCGGCACCCACAACCGGTCGACCATCCACGGCTTCTACGGCGCGATGCAGGAGATGACGCACCAGCGGGAGCACGTCTTCGACGCCGATCACCCCGCCGTGCTCGTCGGCACCGACAACGCCCCGACCCCGGCCGAGTTCGTTCTCCACGCGCTCGCTGCCTGCCTCACCGCCGGCCTCGCCAACATCGCCGCCGCCCGTGGCGTCAACCTGGAGTCGGTCGAGTCGACCGTCGAGGGCGACATCGACCTGCTCGGCATCCTCGGCTTGTCCGACGAGGTCCGCAACGGCTACCAGCAGATCAAGGTCAGCTTCAAGCTGCGCGGCGACGATCCGGCGAAGCTGCGGCAGGTCGTCGAGCAGTCACGCAAGCGCTCGGCGGTCTACGACATCGTCACCAACGGCGTCCCCGTTGCCATCGAGGTCGATGCCGGCTGACGGCGCGCGGACCCGATGGTCGTGCCGGCCGGGCCTCTCGTCCCGGCCGGCCACCGTCGCCGCCTGCCCTCACGGGACCTCGCACGATGGCCACCACCGACACGATCGTCATCGGGGCCGGCCAGGCCGGCCTCGCCATCAGCCGCTGCCTCACGGACCGCGGCGTCGACCACGTCGTCCTCGAACGCGGGCGGATCGGCGAGCGCTGGCGCAGCGAGCGCTGGGACTCGCTGCGGCTGCTCACCCCGAACTGGATGACCCGCCTTCCGGGATGGAGCGACGACGGCGGCGACCCGCACGGGTTCATGACCTCCGCCGAGTTGGTGTCCTCCTTCGAGCGCTACGCCCGAGCATCCGACGCTCCGATCGAAGAGCAGTCGGCGGTGCAGACGCTGCGGTTCGACGGCGAGGTCTACGACCTGTCGACCACCGGGGGTCGATGGCGCGCCCCGCGAGTGGTGATCGCCACCGGGTGGTGCGATCGTCCGGCCGTTCCGGCGGAGTCCCGTCACCTTCCGGCCGACATCCACCAGCTCGCGCCGAGCAGCTACCGTAACCCGTCGAGCGTCCCCGACGGCGGCGTGCTCGTCGTCGGCGCGTCGGCGACCGGAGTCCAGCTCGCCGACGAGCTGCGCCGCACCGGGCGTGACGTGTTCCTCGCCGTCGGGCGTCACAGCCGACTGCCCCGGCGGTACCGCGGCATGGACATCTTCTGGTGGCTGCAGCGAATCGGCAGCCGCGACAAGACGATCGAGGAGATGCCCGACCCCGCCGGCGCCCGCAACGAACCATCCCTCCAACTGGTCGGCGGTCGCGACGGTCGTCTGGTCGATCTCAACACGCTGCAGGACGCCGGCGTACAACTCACCGGACGCCTTACCGGAATCGTCGACCACCACGTCAGGTTCGGTGACGACCTGCTCCACACCACCATGCTCGCCGACCGGCAGATGCGTCGAGTGCTCGCCGAGATCGACCGCCACATCGACCGCAGCGGCCTCGCCGACGAGGTGCTCGTGCCCGAACCGATCGCACCTGTGCGTCCCGTCGCTGCGCCCGATCGGCTCGACCTGCGCGGCATCACCACCGTCGTGTGGGCCACCGGGCATCGCCGCACCTACCCGTGGCTCCGCCTGCCCGTGCTCGACCGACACGGCGAGATCCGCCAGCGCCACGGCGTCACACCGCTGCCGGGCCTCTATGTGCTCGGCCAGCACTTCCAGCACCGCCGCAACAGCGACGGGCTCGACGGCGTCGGCCGCGACGCCGAGCTCGTCGCCGACCACCTCACGGCCGCGCTGACGCGCCGCCACTGAGCGGAGACCCGCCATGCACCCCACCCCCGCCTCCTACGACGCGATCGTCGTCGGCGCCCGCGCCGCCGGCGCGGCGACGGCCATGCTCCTCGCCCGCCAAGGCCAGCGCGTGCTGGTCGTCGACCGCGGCAGGTACGGCGCCGACACCCTCTCGACGCACGGTCTCATGCGCGCCGGCGTCCTCCAGCTCCAGCGCTGGGGGTTGCTGGACCGCATCGCCGGCGCCGGAACCCCGCCGATCCGGCGCACGACGTTCACGTACGGCGCCGAGCAGGTCGTCATCACGATCAAACCCTGCTTCGGCGTCGAGGCCCTCTACGCTCCCCGGCGCACCGTGCTCGACCCGATCCTGGTCGACGCCGCAGCTGCCGCCGGCGCCGAGGTCCGCTACGGCGTCAGCGTCACCGACGTCCGCCGCGACCACCACGGCCGCGCCACCGGCATCCTCGGACGCGACGAGCACGGTCGAGCGCTCGAGGTCAGGGCCGGGATCGTCATCGGCGCCGACGGCGTCCGCTCCACCATCGCTGCGCGTGTCGGCGCACCGCTCGAGCGGGCCGGTAGCGGAGCCACCGCCGTCGTCTACGGGTACTGGTCCGGTCTCGACGCCGACGGGTACGAGTGGATCTACCGGCCCAACACGGTGGCCGGGATCATTCCGACCAACAACGGCCAGAGCTGCGTGTTCGTCGGAGCAACGCCGGACCGCATCGCCGCCGGCGGCAAGCAGGGCATCGATGCGCTTCATCAGCTGCTCGCCGACGCGGATCCGGACGTGGCCGCACGGGTCCGCGCCGCGACGCCGCCGCGTGGCGTCCGCACGTTCATGGGACGGCCCGGCGTCATCCGGCGGCCGTGGGGCGATGGCTGGGCGCTGGTCGGCGACGCCGGCTACTGGATGGACCCGATCAGCGTCCACGGGCTCACCGCCGCGCTCCG
The DNA here is from genome assembly GCA_963841465.1 of uncultured Acidimicrobiia bacterium. GTDB lineage: Bacteria > Actinomycetota > Acidimicrobiia > Acidimicrobiales > Ilumatobacteraceae > JALZMG01. The sequence goes on from CAWJCQ010000006.1 coordinate 838,601, forward strand.
CGACGCCGAGCTCCTCGCCCGCGCGATCGTCGCCACCGCACCCAACGGACCCGACCGGGCCGACGCCCTGGCCGACTACCAGGCGACGCGCGACCGGCTCTCGGCCCAACTCTTCGACGTCGTCGACACCATCGCCACCCAACGCTGGACCCAGGAGGAGATCCCCAACCTCCTCCTCCAGGTCAGCTCGGCGATGGCCGACGAGGTCGAGACCCTGGCCGCCCTCGACACCCTCACCGCGTCATGAGCAGCGGCACGTTTGCTCGGCGTCTGGGCCCACCCCGACGACGAGGCCTACCTCTCGGCCGGCCTGATGACCGAGCGCCGCCATCGCGGCGAACGCGTCGTCGTCCTGACCGCCACCGCCGGCGAGCACGGCACCGCCCATCCCGAGCGCTGGCCACCGCACCGGCTCGGGGCCTGGCGGCGTGACGAGCTGCGCGCCGTCCTCGCCGTCCTCGACGTCCACGAGCATCACGTGCTCGACTTGCCCGACGGCGGCTGCGCCGACGTCGACGCCACGGCGCGCATCCTCGACGTCGTCGAGGCGGTGCGACCCGACACCATCGTCACCTTCGGACCCGACGGCATGACCGGCCACCCCGATCACCGTGCCGTGTCCGCCTGGACCACCGCCGCCTGGGAGGCATCCGGTCGCCGGTTCCGCCTCTGGTACGCCACCCTCACCCCACAGTTCCACGCCGACTGGGGTGCGGTCAGCCAACGCATCGGTCTGTTCGCCGACAGCGCAGGACCACCGTGCGTTGAGGAGCGCCATCTCGTCCACGCCCTCCGGCTCGACGGCGCCGCCCTCGACCGGAAGGTGGCGGCCCTGCTGGCGCATGCCTCACAGGCATTCCCGCTGCGGGCGCTCGTCGGCCACGACGTCTACCGCCAGTGGTGGCGGACCGAATCCTTCGTCGACGCACTCACCCATCGACGTCTCTACGACCCCGAGCTGATTGGAGCCATCCCATGACCATCACCGAGACCTTCACCGACCTCGACCGCTGTCACCAGCAGGAACCACAACGCCGCGGACTGCGCATCGACGCACACGGACTTGGGCAGACCGTGCGCAACGGCAAGCGCGTGCTCGACGACGTCTCGCTCACCATCGAGCCCGGAGCGCTCGTCGCCATCGTCGGCGGCAGCGGCGCCGGCAAGTCCACCCTTCTCGACGCCCTCGCCGGGACGCGCCCGGCGTCGCGCGGCACCGTCCTCCTCGACGGCGTCGACGCCCGCGGCCACCCCGAGGCGCTGTCGACGATCGGGTACGTCCCGCAGGACGACATCATCCACCGCGACCTGCCCCTGGGTGCCACCCTCCGCTACGCCGCCCAGCTGCGCCTGCCTGCGACCACCGCCGGCGAGCAGCTCGACGCCCTCGTGGCCGAGACCCTCGCCACGCTCGGGCTCGACGACCGCGCCGACGTCCCTGTCGGCAAGCTGAGCGGGGGACAACGCAAACGGGCCAGCATCGGCGTCGAGCTGCTGACCCGACCGCGTGCGTTCTTCCTCGACGAACCCACTTCCGGGCTCGACCCAGCCACCGCGCAGGCGCTGATGCGGACCTTGCGCCGGCTCGCCGACGTGGGCACCACGGTCGTGCTCACGACCCACAACACCGCCGACCTCCGCCACTGCGACCGAGTGGTGTTCCTCGCCACCGGCGGACGCCTCGCCTACCACGGCGCGCTCGACGACGCCAAGCTCCACTTCGGCACCGACGACGTGTCCGAGCTCTACGAGCTTCTCGAGCGGAGCACGGACCTTGAGTCGCCCCCCGTCCGCCCGGTCAATCCCGTGCGCATTCCCGCGGCACGACGCCGTGGTGCTCCCAGGACGGTGTCCCGAACGTCGACCGGTGGACCCTCGACGCTTCGACAGTGGATGGTCCTCACGCGGCGCAACGTCGCGCTGCTCGGCCGCAACCGCCTGACTCTCGCCATCACGTTCGGCTCGCCGTTGCTCGTCATCGGGATGTTCACGGTGCTGTTCCAGCCAGGAACCTTCACCACCCACCCCGACGCCGACGCCGCGGCGATGGTCGCCTTCTGGCTCGCCTTCGCCGGCTTCTTCTTTGGCCTGACCTTCGGACTCCTCCAGATCTGCACCGAGATCGCGATCCTGCGACGAGAGCGGTTCGTCGGACTCAACCTCGGCTCCTACCTGTTGGCCAAGCTCACGGTGCTCGTGCCGGTCCTCACCCTGGTCGTCGCCGCCATGGTCGCCGTGCTGACCGCACTCGACCGGCTCCCGTCACTTGGTTCGGCGACGATCGCCGCGACGCTCACCCTGATCGTCGACGCCGTCGCCGCGGCCGCCCTCGGGCTGCTCGCGTCGGCGGCCGTCGCCGACCCCGCCCAGGCCACGCTCGCCCTGCCGATGCTGTGCTTCCCGGCCGTTCTGTTCTCCGGGGCGGTCGTCCCCACCGATGCGATGACCGCGACGGGCAAGGCGATCAGCGTGATCACACCCAACAGGTGGGCGTTCGAGGCCGTCGGCAGCCAGCTGCAGGGCGTGCTCAGCCCCGACCTGCTCACTCATGCCGACATCGAGCGATGGCTCGTGTTGGGCCTGTTCGCCGCCATCTTCCTCGCCGCCGCGCACACCATCCTCGGACGACGGTCCACCCCGAGTCCCAAGTCCCGGCCGTGAACACCGAGCTGCGCGGAATCAGGGTCCGACCATCAACGAGACCTCGCCGAGCTGGTCGAACATGGCGAGGATGGAGTCGCCGGCGTCGAACGGGACCGCTTTGATGAACGACCCGGAGAGGATCACGTCGCCAGGCTCCATGGCGACGTCGAACTCGGCGAGCTTGTTGGCGAGCCAGGCGACGGCGTTGACGGGGTTGCCCATCACGGCGGCGGCGGTCCCGGTCTCGATGATCTCGCCGTTGATGGACAACGATCCGCCGATGCGACGGACATCGATCTCGGTGAGCCGCGCCGAGTTGCCGCCGAGCACACGAACCTGCACGGAGCGGCGTCGGAGATGCTGTCGACGAGCAGCGTCTCGCCGCGGCCGGTGAATCGGCTGTCGACGATCTCGAGGGCCGGGACCACGAAGTCGGTGGCGCGGTCGACGAGGCGGGGACCTTCCAGCGTCGAACGGCAGCGGCGCTCGCCGCTGCACGCTGCTGCTGGGCTTCCGATCACGGAGCGGGTTCGCCGAACACGGCGCGTCCGGCGTCGAGCACGGCAGTGCCGTCGGTGCGGCGGGTGACGAACAGCGCCTCGTCGCCGTCACACCAGATCTCGATCCGCAAGCCGTCGCCGGGGAAGGCCGGTGCGGCGAAGCGCCCCTCGATGGCGCGCAGAAGCGACGGCTCACCTCCACCGACAGTGGTGATCAGCGCCCTGGCGGTGTACCCGAACGTGCACAGGCCATGGAGGATCGGGCCGGGGAAGCCCGCGGCACGCGCGTACGCCGGGTCGGAGTGGATCGGGTACCGGTCACCGGTGAGCCGGTAGACGAGCGGCGTCTCGGGGCGGGTGTCGTACTGGATGACGTGATTCGGAGGGCGGTCCGGCGCCACGTTGCGACGGCTTGACGGACCACGCGGGCCGCCGAACCCGCCTTGTCCGGGGAAGAACATCGTTGTTCGGTTGAGGAACGCGGGCTGGCCAGTGAAGGCATCGACTGACGCCGCCTCGGTGACGACGATACCTGCGGAGCCCTTGTCGAAGACGTCGGTGACGCGCCGAACGGTCGAGACCTGTCCCTTGACGGGTAGCGGGCGGAAGATCTCGAGGGCATGGGCTCCGTCGACGGCCCGCGACCAGTCCACGTCGCCGGCGAGCTCGACCAGTTCCCGCGCGAAGGACTCGCCGATCACCGTTGCGAAGGTGGGAATGGCTCGTTGCGGGACGCCGACGGTGTTCTCGGTCGTGTAGTGCAACTCCTCGGGGCCGGCCCCGACTCCCAGGGCGTAGAGCAGCAGGTCCTCGCTCGTCCAGGAACGTTCGAACGCTGGCAGCTCGCGGCCGACGGCGGCGGCATCGATGGTCATGCTGTCATCGCTGCAGCGCCTTGATCTGGAGGAACTCCTCGAATCCGTACCGGCCGAGGCACCGGCCCACCCCAGATTGCTTGTAGCCGCCGAAGGGGGCTTCGAGCCCGAATTTCGGCCCGTTCACGTCGACCCGACCGGCGCGGATGCGACGGGCCGCTTGCACGGCCCGCTCCTGGGACCCGAACACCGCGCCGTCCAGGCCGTACATGGTGTCGTTCGCGATGGCGATGGCCTCTTCCTCGGTGTCATAGGGGATCACGGAGAGCACCGGTCCGAAGATCTCCTCCTGCGCGATCGTCATGTCGTTGCGCACGTCACTGAAGATCGTTGGCTGCAGGAAGAAGCCGCGCTCGAGGCCCTCGGGCCGGTCCGGCCCGCCGGTGATCAGCCGGGCGCCCTCCTCCACCCCCCTCGCGATGTAGTCCTGGACGCGGGTCCACTGGTTGGCATTCGCCAGCGGCCCCATGGTGGTGGCGGGATCGAAGGGGTTGCCGACCACCACCGCCTTCGCCACGCCGGCGGCGACCGATTCGACCTCCGCGAGGCACGCACGGGGCACGATCATGCGTGTCCAGGCGCCGCAGATCTGACCGGAGTTGGTGAACGCCTGCTCGACACCCATCGTGACGGCGGTCTGGAGATCGGCGTCGTCGAGGATCACATTCGGGGACTTGCCCCCCAACTCGAGCGTCACCTTCTTGACCGTCCGAGCGGCAAGCTCGGCCACCCGGCGGCCGGCGCGCGTCGACCCCGTGAAGCTCACCATGTCGACCAACGGATGCGACGCGAGCGCCTCTCCGACAACCGGGCCGTAACCCGACACGAGGTTGAACACACCCGGCGGAAAGCCGACTTCGTCGATGGCGTCGGCGAGGAGGAACGCGTCGAACGGAGCGGTCTCGGCTGGCTTGAGCACGAACGTGCAACCGGCCGCCAGGGCCGGCGCCACCTTGATCAGCACGAGGATCGGTGGCGTGTTCCAGGGTGTGATACCGGCGACCACGCCGATCGGCTCGCGCACGACGAGCGACGGGCCCAGTTCTTCCTCGTAGGGGAAGGTGCGGGCGTGGTGCGCGGCGGATCGTGCGATCGCCACGCTGCCCGCAGCCTGTCCGGCCAGAGCCTGCTCGTAGGGCATGCCCATCTCTTCGGTGACGGCCCGGGCGACATCAGCGTTGCGCCGCTCGAGCGCGTCAGCGAGACGATCGACGTACTTCGCACGATCCTGGGCCGACCGCGCCGACCATCCAGCAAAGGCCTGCTGCGCCGCGCGTACCGCCCGCCCGGCGTCGTCAGCGGTTCCCTCGGGCACGGCGCCCACGGGCTCCTCGGTGGTGGGGTTGATCACGGTGATGTCGCCCGGCGCCGTGGGAGACCGCCAGGCACCGTCGATGTACAGCGCGTCTCGGCTCGCCACCACCTGCTCAGTCTTGGCATCGCGGCGGGCCGCTACCAGTGTGCCTCGATACTGGTAGCGCGACCACCAGGATCAGGCGACCCGACACCCGTGGGCCCGTGCTCCTAGCCGACCCGCTCGGCATCAAGCAGCGCGTGGAGCCGCTCGGACGTGCCGGTGCCGGGGACAGGCGTGTGGATCACCATCGTGAGCTCGGGCTGCGCATCGACTCGGAACATCGTGCAGTCGAGGACCAGCCGGCCCGCCGTGACGTGCTCGATCTCCTTCGGACGGGGATGCAATCGCCCGTGGACGTCGTGGGTGGCCCATAAGGCCCGGAACCCGGCGTGCTCCGACAGCTCGGCGACGAGGTCCGTCCACGCTGGGTCGCCGACGAAGCGGGTGGTGTCGGCTCGGAACTGGGCGACGTAGAACCGCGCCCACTCGTTCCAGTTCAGGAGCTTGCCGTGGGTGCGCGACTGCGAGACGAATACGTATCGCATGAGGTTGCAGTCTTCGGACGCCATGGCGTCGAAGTCGGAGAAGACCGCGCTCGTGGCGCGATTCCAGAGCACGAGCTGCCACAACGGGCCTTGGACGTAGACGGGATCAGCGATGCGCTCGACGACCTCGACAACCGACGGCAACGGCTCTGGCACGATGTCGCCGCGCCGCGGCTGCGGCGGGGTAGGGCGCCCGGCGAGGTCGAACAGGTGCGCTCGCTCGCTGTCACCGAGGCGCAGGGCCCGGGCCAGGCTTTCGAGCACGTCGATCGAGGCGTGGGCGTCGCGTCCCTGCTCGAGCCACGTGTACCACGTCGTGCTGATGCCGGCGAGCTGGGCGACCTCCTCGCGCCGCAAACCGGGGGTCCGCCGACGGGGGCCGGCCAGGAGGCCGACCTCGTCCGGTGTCAGCCGTGCGCGGCGGGACCGCAGGAAGTCGACGAGCTCGTCGCGACGGCTCGGGCGCTGCTCCATGTCGTCCCCCACTCCTGCCGATCGTCCACTCGCCGAGGCGTACTGGGTAGCGCCGATACCAGTATCCACCCGCCCTGGACGCTACCAGCCTCCCTCGCCATAGTGATCCCAGGGCTCGACGGTTGCGCAGCGGGAGCGACGCAGCGATGAGGCGCTCAGCAGTCGGGCCTCAGACTCACATGAACGCCGAGGGGGGTGCGCTGGTCGATGTCTGTGCTCGCAGTCGATGACGTAACCATGCGCTTCGGTGGCGTGCGCGCCCTCGATGGACCTTCGTTCGTCGTCGAGCCGGGCCAGATCTGCGGACTCATCGGACCGAACGGCGCGGGCAAGACCACCTTGTTCAACTGTGTGACCCGCGTCTACCAACCACAAGGAGGTCGCATTCAGTTCGGTCACGCCGACCTGCTCACCACCCGCGCCTCGGCGATCGCCGCGCTCGGCATCGCCCGCACGTTCCAGCACCTCGGCCTCATCCCGTCCTTGACCGCACTCGACAACATCCTGGTGGGCGGGCACATCCACTGCCGGGGCGGGTTCGCCGGCTCGGCCCTGTTCCTGCCGGCCGTCCGCTCGAGCGAGCGAGCGCTGCGGCGCCGGGCCGCGCAGGTAATGGAGCGCCTCGACCTGGCCAGCGTCGCCTCGGAGCAAGTCGATGCCGTGCCGTACGGGACGATGAAGCGCATCGAGCTGGCCCGGGCGCTGATGATCGAGCCGAGGCTTCTACTGCTCGACGAGCCGGCATGCGGGCTGAACCACCGCGAGGTCGACGAGCTCGGCACGCTGATCTGCGACATATGGGACGAGAACAGCCTGACGGTGCTGTTGGTGGAGCACCACATGTCGATGGTGATGGGCATCAGCGACAAGGTCGTCGTCCTCGACGCCGGGCGGAAGATCGCCGAAGGCACGCCCACCGAAGTCCAGGCCGATCCGCTCGTCATCGAGGCCTATCTCGGGCGGGCCGCATGACCGACGTGGGGGCGAGGGTCCACCAGTGATGACTGCCCCACCGGTGCTCTCCGTTCGCGGCCTCGAGGCCCGGTACGGACGCGTGCGGGCTCTTCGCGACGTGTCGCTGGAGGTACCCAGTGGCCATATCGTGGCCGTCCTCGGGGCCAACGGCGCCGGCAAGACGACGTTGCTGCGCGCCATCTCCGGGATGGTGAACCGCCGCGGCTCGGTGGCGGTCGAGGGCGGCGAGACGGTGGGCCGCTCGGTGGAAGCGATCGCCCGATTGGGTGTGTCGCACGTCCCACAGGGTCGGGGCACCTTCGTGCAGTTCACCGTGGAGGAGAACCTCCGGCTGGGCGCGTGGACTCGCCGAGGCAGCGCCGTCCGGGGCGACATCGACTCGTGGTACGACTTCTTCCCTCGCCTCGCGGCCCGCCGCGACCAGCGGGCTGGCGACCTCAGCGGGGGCGAGCAGCAGATGTTGGCGCTGGCCCGCGCCCTGATGGCGCACCCGCGCATCCTCCTGCTCGACGAGCCCTCGCTCGGGCTGGCTCCGGTCGTCACCGCCGACCTGTTCCAGCGACTGAGGGCCATCAATCGCGAGTACGGCACGGCCATGCTCGTCGTCGAGCAGAACGCCATCTTGGCGTTCGAGCTGGCCGACGGCGCCTACCTGCTCGAATCCGGTGAGATCGTGGCCAGCGGCCCGGTGGAGGACTTCGCCGCCGACGAGGCGCTGCGCAAGGCGTACCTGGGTTACTGACGTGACGCTGTTCGCCCAGCAGGTTCTCGAAGGACTCGGCCTCGGCGCGATCTACAGCTCCCTGGCGTTGGCGCTCGTCATCATCTTCCGCTCGACGGGGATCGTGAACTTTGCCCAGGGCGAGATGGCGTTGCTCGGCACGTATGTCGTGTGGCAGCTGTTCCATTGGGGCCTCGGCATCTGGCTGGCGATCGCCCTGGGGATGGTCATCTCATTCGTTGGCGGCGCGGCCATCGAGCGCGTCGTGGTGCGGCCCGTCGAGGGCGCCAAGCCGCTCACGATCGTGATCGTCACGCTCGGCATCTTCCTCGTCGCCAACGGCATCGTCGTGTGGATCTGGTCAGCCATCGGCAAACAGTTCCCCAGCGCCCTCCCCGCGGGCGGCACGGAGCTCGCCACGGTGCGGGTCCGCACTGACTCTCTCTTCCTGCTCGGCGTCCTCCTGCTCGAGGTTGGCGCCATCTGGGCCTTCTTCCGTTACACGAAGTTCGGCCTGGGCATGCGGGCGGCCGCGCTCCAGCCGGCAGGGAGCCGCCTGGTCGGGATCAGGGTGGGTCTGATGTTGATGGCCGGCTGGGGCATCGCCGCCGCCATCGGGACCCTCGCCGGCTCGCTGGTGGCGAACCGCTTGCTGCTCACCCCGAACCTGATGATCAACCTGCTCGTCTACGCGTTTGCCGGTGCGGCGCTCGGCGGGTTCGACAGCCCTGTCGGTGCCGTGCTCGGCGGGCTCACCGTCGGCGTCGCCGAGGCGCTCGCGATCACCTATCTCCCCGCCGTCGGCAACCAGCTGCGCCTGACCGTGCCGCTCCTGCTGATCGTCGTCGTGCTCCTCGTGCGGCCTCAGGGCCTGCTCGGGCGCACGGAGGTGAACCGGGCATGAGCCGCCTCTCGCTGGCCCGCGCTTTGCCGACGGCGGGCCTCGTGCTGCTCGGGATGCTGTCGATCTGGCTGCCGTTCGGCGTCGAGTCGTTCCGGCTGCTGCAGCTCTCCTTCGTGATCGCCTACGCCATCACCGCCCTCGGTCTCAACCTGCTGACCGGGTATACGGGGCAGATCTCGCTCGCTCAGGGTGCCTTCTTCGGCATCGGCGCCTACACGGTCGCAGTGCTCGTGGCCAACCACAGCTGGCCCTACCTGGCGGCTCTCCCGGCGGCGGGTGGGCTCGCCTTCGGTGTGGGCCTGCTCTTCGGCCTGCCGGCACTGCGGATCCGTGGGCTCAGCCTGGCTCTGGTCACCGTCGCCCTCTCGGTCAACCTGCGGCCACTCCTCGAGAAGTTCGAGAGCCTCACCGGCGGGAAGAACGGCATCATCGTTCCGAAGCCCATCGCTCCGGCCTGGACCCATCTCGATAACCGGAAGTACGTCTACTTCCTCGCCCTCGCCATCGCCGTGGTGATGTTCGCCGCCGCCAAGAGCATCGTCGGCGGTCGAACCGGACGCGCCATGCTGACGATCCGCGACAACGAGCTCGTCGCCGACACGATGGGCATCCGATCCAGCGTCGTCAAGACGGTCTCCTTCGGCGTCGCTGCCTTCTACGCCGGCATCGGCGGGGGCCTCTACGCCTTGATGGTCGGGGTCGTCACGTCTGACTCGTTTCCGCTGCTGCTGTCTGTCGGCTTCCTCGCCGCGGTGGTGGTCGGCGGTGAGGCGACCGTGGTCGGCGCGGTCTTCGGCGCTCTGTTCGTGCAGTTCGTCCCGTACTACGCCTCGGACATCAACCCCGGGCTGGCCCCCGTCATCTACGGCCTCAGCATCATCGTCTTCATGCTGCTCACATCGGGCGGCGTCATGGGTGCGGGACGTTGGGTCATGAACCGCGTACGGGCCAGAGAGCGCCAGCGGGCACGGCAGGGAGCGCCACCCCGCACACCGACCAACGTGAGGCGCGTCGAAGCCGCCGTGCGCGGAGCTGGGGCAGCCGCGCCGGATACGCACATCGCTCCGGCCAGCGACATCGTCAAGCAACTGTCTACCTAAGGGGGATCACACGATGAGGACCCAAACGTCCACGCCGCAGCGAGCGTTGCTCGCCCTGGCGGTCTCTAGTGCCATGCTGATCGCGGCCTGCGGCAGCGACTCGAAAGAACCGAGCGGTGGCTCGGTCGGCCCCGGCGTGACCGACACCGACATCAAGATCGGGTCGAGCTTCGCGCTCTCGGGGCCGGCGACCGCCTACGCCGGCATCAACAAAGGCGCCGCCGCCTACTTCGCCTACGTCAACGACACGGCCGGCGGTGTGAAGATGGCGGACGGCAAGACCCGCAAGGTCGACTTCGTCGTGGCCGACGACGGCTTCGAGGCCGCCCGGGCGCTCACGAACGCCACCAAGCTGAACGAGGAGGACAAGGTCTTCGCAATAGCCGGCGGGCTCGGTACGACCCCGAACGTCGGTCTGCTGCCGTACGTCACCGAGAACAAAGTGCCGGATGTGTTCATCCAGGACGGCACCTCGGCGTTCGGTCAGATTGACAAGTACCCGTCCACCATCGGCTGGCAGCCCGCCTACAGCCTCGAGAGCTACTTGTTCGCGGACTACCTGAAGAAGAACAAGCCGGACGCCAAGGTGGCCATCCTGGCAGTCGAAGGGGCCTCCGCCACCGACTATGTCGGCTCTACGCGGCGATCGTTGGTTGGCGGCCTCGGATTCTGCGAGTTGGGATGGTAGTCCATGTGATGCCGCAGCCGAGGAGGAGCCGGCGGCGATAGTTGGTGAAGTTGCGGTAGCCGTGCCCGACGCGGCGGATCTTCTCGATCAGCAGGTTGACCGCTTCAGTCGGCCCGTTCGAGGCGCCGCCGGTGGTGTGGAACGCGAGGACCTCGTCACGCCACTGGTCGATCGTCGACGCCAAGCGGGTCAGCTCGGGGATCTCGGCGTCGGCGGCGTGCTGGAAGAACACGACCAGCCGCCGTCGTGCATGGGCGAGATCGCGGGCTGCGTAGACCTCGGCGAGCAGCTCGCGCGCCAGCCACACCGCAGCCACTTCGCCGTCGGGGTCGCCGGCGGCGAGCCCGGCACGCAGCCGTTCCCATCCCCGCTCGTTGAGGTTCGACCAGGTGCGCAGCAGCAGCCGGCGGATCCCGTAGAGCGGGTCGTGCTTGCGGCCGCGATGGCCGAGCGTGTCCTGCTGGACGCGGCGACGGACGTCGTTGACCGCTTCGGAGGCGAGGCGTATGGCGTGGAAGTGGTCGACCACCAAGGTGGCGTCGGGCAGCACGTCGCCGATCGCGGTGGCGTAGCCACGGAACGCGTCGATCGCCGCGACGTCGATGCGGTCGGCCCACCAGATCGGCTGCGACTCGACCCACTGGCGCACCACATCACCGGAACGACCAGGCACGACGTCGAGCAGCCGACGCCGGTCCAAGTCGACGAAGGTGGTCGCCATCTGGGTGCGGCGACGGGCGTTGGCGTGCTGGAAGGTGTGCTCATCGACGCCGAGCTTGCGGGTCCGCTCGAGGCGATCATCTGCGGCGATCAACGCGTCGCCGTAGTCCACGACCGCCTGATGGGCGCACGCCCAGCCGACCCCGAACTCGCGCCCCACCGCCGCGACGGTGTCGAGCTCGGCGCCGACACGGCGACAGATCTCCCGGCGGGCCCGCTCGGTCAGCGACGCCCGCACCCCGATCTCGTCGGAGGTCTCCGACCACGAACCCCGCCGACACAGCTCCTCGCGGCAGCGCCACGTCCGCTTGGCCCACACGATCACCGTCGCCATCCCGGCGATCGGCAGGTCGCGCACCGTCACCCGGCGCCGCCCGTTGCCGATCGCCCGCACCCCACAGCTGGGACACCATGCCTGCGCGGCGGTCGTCTCCACCGCCAGCCAGTGCTCACCGTCACGCGTCGTCTGGGCGACGACGACCAAGCCGTCCAGCCCGACGAGCGCGGTCGCGCCCACGCTCGTGTCACTACCGTTGCCCACGTCGGAGGTCCTCCCGTCTGCAGATGTCAGCTATCCGCAGAATGGCGAGACCTCCGACTCGCGTGGTGGACCCTGTCAGCCAGCCACCGTCACGAACCGGCCCCAACGTTCAACGCGAGGAGCCACTATGTCGAGGGGTTCAAGCAGTCGATCCAGGGCTCCAACATCAAGATCGTCTCGGAGAAGGTGCACTCCTTCAGCGACCCGACGATGGATCCGTACATCGACGAGTTCCAGCGCACAGGGGCCGACGTCGTGTTGTACGCCACGCTTCCCGGTTTCGTCTCGCAGGGCCTCATCAAAGCCAAGGCGATCGGTTACTCACCCTTGAACCTGGTTGTGAACCCGGGCAACTCCTACGAGCAGGGCATCAAGACCGCCGGCGACGCCGCCAACGGGCTCATCACCCTGAACTTCCTGAAGGATCCGGCGGCCAAGGAGTGGCAGGACGATGCCGATGTCAAGTGGTACAAGGAGACTCTGGCCAAGTACGGCTCGGGCCTCAACCCGAACGACTACTTCAACCTCCAGGGGTTCGCGTGGGCGCAGACCCTCGTGAAGGCGCTCGAGCAGTCACAGCCCAACCGTGACTCTTTCATGAAGGCGGTCCGCAACCTGAAGGACGTGAAGATCCGAGGTCTGGTCGACGGTGTATCGGTCAACACCTCGGCCACCGATCCGTTCCCGATCGAGGGGATGGTCTTCGAGAAGTTCGAGAACGGCCAGTACACGGTGGAAGGCACGGCGGTGGACGCGTCCGGCAAGACACCATTGATCACGGGAGCCATCAATTGATCGAGCGCGGCCCCGAGCGCCCCCCGACGGGGCCGCGCCGAGCCCCGTCTCCGGGAGCGAGATGAAGATCGAGTGCTGCATCCAAGGCGAACACCTCGTCGACAACGGGCCGCAGGCCGCCGCGGCCGAGCAAGCTGGCTTCGACGGTGTGTGGACGCTCGAGAACGCCCACGACGTCTTCTTCCGCCTGCTGGTCGCCGGCCAGCACACTGAGCGAGTCGAGCTCACGACGGCCATCGCCGTCGCCTTCGCCCGAAACCCGATGACCGTCGCCATCAGCGCCTGGGACCTCCAGGAGCTCAGCCGCGGCCGGTTCGTCCTCGGCCTGGGCGCGCAGGTGAAGGCCCACATCGAACGTCGGTTCAGCATGCCGTGGTCGAAGCCGGCGGCCCGGATGCGCGAGTACGTGCTCGCCCTGCGCGCCATCTGGGCCTCGTGGTCCGACGGGACGCGACTCGACTTCCATGGCGACTTCTACACCCACACCCTCATGAGCCCCGTCTTCGATCCCGGCCCGAACCCGTACGGCCCACCGAAGATCTTCCTCGCCGGCGTGGGCGACCGGATGACCGCCGTCGCCGGCGAGGTCGCCGACGGCTTCATCTGCCACCCCTTCCACACGGTCGACTACCTCCGGGATGTCACCCTGCCGGTGCTCGGCCGGGGCCTCGACGCCTCGGGCCGGTCCCGGGCGGACTTCGAGATCAGCATCCCCGTCATGGTGGTCACCGGCCGCGACGACGAGGAAGTGGAGCGCGTACGGCGCCGCGTTGCCCAGGACATCGGGTTCCACAGCTCAACGCCCGCCTACCGCGGGGTGCTCGAACAGCACGGCTGGGGTGAGCTCCACGACCAAGCTCGAGCCATGGTGAAGCAGGGCCGCTGGGACGATCTCCCCGACCTGGTCGACGACGACGTCCTGGAAACCTTCGCCGTCGTCGGCGAGCCCCACGTCCTGCCCGGCCTGCTCGCGAAGCGCTACGCCCACATCGCCGACCGGCTCAGCTTCTATCCACCCGAGCACAACGACCACGAGCTGCTCGACCCGCTCCTCGCACAGCTGCAGGCCATCCCGACCGGAGCGGCGGAGGCCTCCGATGCGTGATCCGGCGCTGGCGGCCGCGGCCGCCACCGACGACCTCGCCACAGCCACCGAGCTGCTGCGTACCGGCGCCAACCCGGACACGAAGGATCCGCTCGGCTACACGCCACTGATGCTGGCCGCCGCGCGCGGGCACCTGCAGATGGTCGAGCTGCTCCTCACTGCCGGCGCCGACGTGCATGTACTCGACGACCGCGTCGGGGCCTCGGCACTGCACCGAGCGGCGCAGTCGACGGTCCCCGCCGTGGCGGTTCTGTTGGTACGACGCGGCGCCCACCTCGACCTGCAGGCACCCCTCAACGGGCACACACCGCTGATCGACGCCGTCTGGCACAAGCGGACCAGCGTCGTCGCCGCACTCCTCGAGGAGCGAGCCCGGCTGGACGTGGTGGCCCGCGGCGGCTACACCGCGCTCGATGTCGCCCTGCGCGACGGACTCGACGACATCGCGGCCCTCCTGTGCCGCCGCGAGGCCGAGCTCGAGGACGTCGCCGAGCGCCAGGTGCTGCTCGCCGCCGTGCGAGCCGGCGACCCCGACGCCGTGACGGCCGAGCTCGACAAGGAAGACGTCGACGTCGACATGGTCTCGCCCGATGGTCTCACCCCGTTGATGATTGCCAGTCAGGACGGCCGCGCCGACATCGTCGCCGTCCTGCTGGCGGCGGGCGCCGACGCCCGGATCGTCGACCCGCTCATGAAGGCGACACCCGGCCACAAGGCCGGCTACCGGGGACACGCCGAGGTAGCCCGGCTGCTGTGCCAGTCGGGCAACCTTGAGCTCGACGCCCAAGGGCCCTACAACGGGTACACCGCCCTCCATGACGCCGTGTGGCACGACCACGTCGCGGCGGCCCGCTGGTTCGTGAAGGCCGGTGCTCGTCTCGACCGCCGCGGGCTCGACGGCCGAACCCCTCTCGACATGGCCCGCGACTACGGCTACCAGGAGCTCGTCGCCCTCCTGGCGGCAGCGGAGGCCCGACCGTGACCGACCCGAAGATCATCGGGGTGGGGATGACCAACTTCGGCAAGTTCCCCGACGTCAGCCTGCGAACCCTGGCCGAGCAAGCGACGGCCGCCGCCCTGGCCGACGCCGGCATCACCGTGAGCGACGTCGGCATCGTCTTCTTCTCCAACGCCGCGGCTGGCATCATCACGGGCCAGGAGATGATCAGAGGCCAGGTCAGCCTGCAGGGCACCGGCCTGCTGGGGCTGCCCCTCGTGAATGTGGAGAACGCCTGTGCCTCGGCCTCCAGCGCCATCCACCTGGCGCGCATGGCCGTCGCCTCCGGCCAATACGACGTCGCTCTCGCGGTCGGCGCCGAGAAGCTGACCCACCCCAGCGACAAGCAGCGGGCCTTCGCCGCGCTGGCCACTGGCTCGGACGTGGCGCGCCGCGACGAGTTCGAGCACGAGCTTGGTACGGGAGGTGGGTCGTTCTTCATGGATGTCTATGCCGACGTCGCCCGGCGCTACATGGCCCGCAGCGGCGCGACCGAGCGCGACATGGCCGAGATCGCCGTGAAGAACCACGAGCACGGCGCCCTGAACCCGCACGCGCAGTACCGGGACCGCGTCACCGCCGAGGAGGTGCTCGAGAGCCGCACCATCAGTGGGCCGCTCACGCTGTTGATGTGCTCGCCCATCGGCGACGGTGCGGCGGCGGTCGTCGTCTGCTCGGACGCCGTCGCTCGCCGCCTGGACGCCGACACGGTCCGACTGCGGGCATCCGCCCTGGTCAGCGGCATGGTCGACCAGAGCGGCGATCACCACTCGCCCGTCGCCCGCGCCGCCCGCCGCGCCTACAGCCAAGCTGGGCTCGCCCCAGAGGACATCCACGTCGTGGAGGTGCACGACGCCTCCGCACCGGCCGAGCTGGTGGCCTACGAGGAGCTGTCGCTCTGCGCCGAGGACGAGGGCCCGCGTCACCTCGCCTCCGGCGCTCCCCGCCTCGGCGGGCGCCAGCCCGTCAACCCCAGCGGCGGGCTGCTGAGCAAGGGCCATCCCGTCGGAGCAACCGGCTGCGCGCAGGTCGTCGAGCTCGTCGAGCAGCTCCGCGGGCGCGGCGGCGACCGCCAGGTACCCGGGGCGCGAGTGGGCCTGGCCGAGAATGCGGGCGGCTTCCTCAACCCCGAGGCCGCGGCCGCCTGCGTGACCATCCTGTCGAGGGACTGACGATGCCGAAGTTCCCGATCACGCACGTCACCCAGGGAACGCTGATGGAGCGGGCGTACCGCTTCTTCGGGGAACGAGCGGCGGTGATCGAGGGCGTCCGTCACACGACGTTCGCGGACCTCGGTGCCCGCGTGTACCGCGTGGCCGACGCCTTGCGCCGACACGACGTCGGCTTCGGGGACCGGGTCCTCCTGCTGTCGAAGAACCGCACCGAGTTCTGGGAGGTCGAGCACGCCCTCGCCGTCGCCGGGCAGATCAGGGTGGCGTTGGCGACTCGCCTCCACGCCCGTGAGGTCGAGTACATCGGAAACGATTGCGGGGCGAGCGCGGCGTTCGTCGATGCCGAGTGGGCGGCGAAGCTGGCCAACGTCCGCGACCGCCTCCCGGCCCTGCGCCTCGTCGTGGGCCTCGACGGTGCCGACGAGGCCGCTGGGATCGTCGGGTATGGCGACTTCCTCACCGACGCCGAGCCGGTGGATCCGCCGCAGCGGCCGACGGCCGACGACCTCTGCGCGCTGCTGTACACGTCGGGAACGACGGGCCGGCCGAAAGGGGCGATGCAGAGCCACGGGAGCCTCGTGGCCATGCTGCGCAGCGTGCAGACGCATCTGCCGCCGATCGACCCCGGCGACGTCGTGCTGCACGTCGCTCCGCTCACCCACATGAGCGGGGGCTGCGCCTTCACCTACTTCACCAACGGGGCCACCCAGGCGATGTTGCCCACGTTCGACCCCGCCGCCGTCCTGCGCACCATCGAGCAGCTTCGCGTGACGGTCATCCCCCTCGTCCCCACCATGCTCAACCTGCTCACCGACGCCGCCGAGGACCAGCCCCACGACATCTCGAGCCTGCGTGCCATCCTGTACGGCGCCTCCGCCATTGCACCCGACCGCCTCGTCCGGGCCCTGAAGGTCTTCGGCCCGATCTTCGTGCAGCTGTACGGGTTGTCCGAAGTCGTCATGCCGCTGGCCGCCTTGCACCAGCGCGAGCACTATTTGAATCCTGATGGCTCGGCCCCTCGACATCTCGCTTCGACGGGTCGGCCGCACCCCTTCTTCGAACTGCGCATCGTCGACGACCAGCACCGGGAGCAGCCACCCGGCCGGCGGGGGGAGATCGTGGTGCGCACCGATACGGCCATGGAGGGCTACTGGAACCAGCCGGGCCAGACCGCGGAGGCAATCGACAACGACGGCTGGGTGCACACGGGCGACGTCGGCTACCTCGACGCCGACGGCTACCTCTACATCGTCGACCGCAAGAAGGACATGATCGTGTCCGGCGGTTTCAACGTCTATCCGAACGAGGTCGAGCACGCCATCTCCAAGCTCGTGGGAGTGCAGGAGGTGGCGGTCGTCGGCGCGCCCGACGACCGGTGGGGCGAGGCCGTGACCGCGGTCGTGGTGCGTCGACCCGGCCACGACGTGACCCCCGACGACGTCATCGCCGTCTGCCGCGAGAACCTCGGTGCGTACAAAGCGCCGAAGGCCGTGTTCTTCTGGGACGCCGTTCCCAAGAACCCTGTCGGCAAGATCCTGCGGCGGGAAGTCCGCGAGCAGTTCTGGGCCGGCCGCGACCGGAAGGTGAACTGATGGCAGGCGAACCGCTCGACCACGGCGACGACCTCGTCTACGAGCGCCGGGGTTCCGCGGTGTGGTTGCGTCTCAACCGTCCCGACGCACTCAACGCGCTCAGCCCTCGGATCATCGCCGGCCTGCACGAAGGCATGGACCGCGTCGAGCGTGACGGCGCGATCCGCTCGTTGGTGGTCACTGGCACGGGCCGCGCCCTGTGCGCCGGTGCCGACCTGACCTTCGGCGCCGGCGACGAGGCCCACAGCCGAGTGACGGCATTCCTGGACGACGTCGGGCGAGCCTTCAACCGGCTCGAACAGCTGCCTGTGCCCACCATTGCCGCCGTCAACGGCCTCGCCCTGGGCGGCGGCTTCGAGCTGGTCCTCGTCTGCGACCTCGTGATCTGCGCCCGATCGGCCCGCCTCGGCGACGGCCACGCCAAGTTCGGCTTCGTCCCGGCCGGCGGCGGGTCGGCCCGCCTGCCCCGTCGCGTCGGCGCCGGCCACGCCAAGTACCTGATGTTCACCTCGGCGATGCTCCCGCCGGACGATCGGCGGCTCAACGGCCTCGTCACAGACATCGTGGACGACATCCAGCTGCAGGCCGAGGTGGACAGGCTCTGCGAGCTGATCGCGGCCCGGTCGCCGCTCGGCCTGGCCCGCATGAAGCAGCTGGTGAACGATGGCGCCGACCAACCACTGCCCACGGCATTGCGCCAGGAGCTCCTCATGTCGGACCTGCACCGCCGCAGCTATGACAACCACGAGGGGTCGGTCGCCTTTATCGAGAAGCGCAGCCCGAGGTTCGAGGGTCGGTGATCGGCGCGTGCCCCGCCACGGGATGACCGTGCCGCTCGACGGCGTATCGCTCGGCGATCAGAGGGCGTGGCTCGGCGAGCTCGAGGCTCTCGGTTACACCGACCTGTGGTCGAGCGAGGCGGCGAGCGCCGACGCCTTCACCCCGCTTGCCCTCGCCGCCGAACACACCGAACGGGCTCGGCTCGGCGCGGCCATCGCCCCGGTCTTCACCCGCGGGCCGGCCACGCTCGCGATCAGCGCCGCATCGCTGGCCGAGCTCGCCCCGGGACGTTTCGTGCTCGGTCTGGGAGCGTCGTCGCCGGTGATCGTGGAGGACTGGAACGCCCAGGCGTACCAGCGCCCGCTTGCGCGCGTGCGCGACACGGTGCGGTTCCTGCGACGCGCCCTCGCCGGCGAGCGGGTCACGGAGCAGTACGACACGTTCTCGGTGAGGAGATTTCGTCTCGATCGAGTGCCCCGAGAGCCGGTGCCGATCATGGTGGCCGCACTGCGACCGATGATGCTCGACCTCGCGGCCGCCGAAGCTGACGGCGCCATTGCCGTGTTCCTCTCTGCCGGCGACGCCAAACGAGTCTCGAGCCGCCTCGACGGAAAGGAGCTCATCGCTCGGATACTTGTGTTCCCGGAGGACGACGTCACGACCCTGCGGCAGTATGCCCGACCCCACCTGGCCGCCTACCTCTGCGCGCCCGCCTACGCCGCCTACCATCGCTGGCTCGGTCGGGCCGAGGCACTCGACGACATGTGGCGGGCGTGGGACGCGGGTGACCGGAGCGCAGCGGCCCGAGCCGTCCCCGACGCCGTCATCGACGAGCTGATCGTGTGGGGCTCGGCCAGCGACTGCAAGGCGAAGATCCGCGACTATGTCGACAACGGGGTGACCTGCCCGGTCATCGCGGTCCAGCCCTGGGGCGTCGACGGGCAGCTCGCCGCACGGGACCTCGCACCATGACACTCGTCGTCGCGCCTGCCGCGAGGGAGCCGCGACGACCCGACGAAGAAAGGACGCGATGAGCGACCTCGTCGATCTGAAAGGACGTGTCGCCGCGGTCACCGGCGGCGGCCAGGGCGTGGGCCGCCAGATCGCCCATCACCTCGCCGCCCACGGCGCCGGCGGTGTCGCGGTGGTGGACTACTTCCCCGAACGCGCCGAATGCGTCGTCGACGAGATCGAGGCCACAGGCAATCGCGCACTCGCGGTCCACTGCGACGTCACCGACCACGACGCCGTGACCAACGCCTTCGCGACCATCAACCGACGCCTCGGAGCCGTCGGGATCCTCGTCAACAACGCCGGCAACTCCGGAGCGAGCTCCGAAGTCGGCGACCCCCGTCCGTTTTGGCTCACCGAGCCGGCCGACTGGGAGCCGTGGATCGCCGTCAACCTCTACGGCGTCATGCACTGCACTCGGGCCGTGCTGCCCGCCATGGTCGAGCAACGCTACGGACGCATCGTCACCATCACCTCCGATGCCGGGCGGGTGGGCCAGGCCAACCTCGTGCACTACTCGGCGGCCAAAGCGGGAGCGGCCGGATTCATGCGTGCCATTGCCAGGGCCGCGGGCCGGTACTTCATCACGGCGAACTGTGTCTCGCTCGGCGTGATGCGAACGCCGGCAGGTGAGGACGGCTGGCTCGCCAACCCCGACGAAGTCAGAAAGGTCCTCACCAACTACGTCCTGCGCCGAGTCGGGGAGCCCGAAGACGCCGCCAACATGGTCGCCTTCCTCGCATCCGATGCGGCGTCCTGGGTCACCGGCCAGACGATCCCCGTCAACGGCGGCTACGCCTTCAGCCTCTGAACAGGTCTTGGACGCCCCGCCGCGCCTGGAGGAGGAGAACGATCCATGCCGGGCAACCCCAACGAGCCGCATGGCGGCAACAGCAACGCCCTCGAGACACTCCGCCGCTGGTATCGCACGCACGACACCTCGCTGCTCGCCGACGACATCGAGTTCGACGTGCCGCCGGGCTTCCCGGGCGGGCGGACCTATCACGGCCGCGACGACGTCGTCTCCGGGATCTTCACGCTGCTCGGCCGGCTGTTCGACGGCTGGACGACCGACGTCGACGACATCCGCGAGGCGGGCGACCTTCTCATCATGATCGGGCGCTACTCGGGAACCGCTCGCGCCACCAGCGAGCACTTTGTTGTACCCGTGGTGCACCTGTGGCGCTGCAACAATGGCGCGCTCACCTGGTTCCGCCAGTACACCGACACCTTCACGATCCAACGCGCGCTCGGCGGGCCCCGCCCAGCCTGACGAGGAAGGTCGGGAACGCCAGGCACCCGACTTCGATGTCGACCCGATCACGCTCACCACAGGCGCACACCACTGCGTCGAATGCGTCGCCGCGGAGCGCCAGCGACTGGCCGTCGGTCACCACCACAGGGACCCGACGCCGATTCGATCTCGGGACGCCTCGAGCATGCCGACGGAGACGTCGGCCGCGACCACCACGCCTGCGGCACCCACGGTCGGGTTCACCTGGTTCGTGACGATTCGCTAACCCCGTCGTCGCCGATGGATCTGCCTCATTTCGAGCGGGCGACGCGGCGCGCCTTCCTTCGTCGGGCCATGGCCACGTCGGGGGTCGTCGCGGCCGGCGCGTGGTTGACAGCGTGCAGCAAGAGCGACGCCGAGACGTTTGGCCCCGGCGCGATCCTCGGCGCGCCGCGCGGTGACAGTGTCCACCGCATCGACGCGCATCGTCAGGCGCGTCCCGAGCACCGGCTCGACGCTGCTATGGAACGTGGTACTCGGCGTCGGTGACGTGGTCACCCCACGTGGGTTGGCCCTCGGTGATCGAGAGGTGGGTCATCGCCGTCGTCGGGGTGGCGCCGTGCCAGTGCCATTCGTCGGCGGGGGTGCTGACGATGTCGCCGGCATGCATGGTGACAACAGGCTCGCCCCGCGACTGGATGAGGCCCTCGCCGTCGGTCACCCAGAGCGTCTGGCCGTGGCTGTGGGAGTGCCAGGCGGTGCGGGCGCAGGGCATGAAGTGCACGGCGCTGACGGCGAGCGTCGACGGCGCCTCGCCACGGGCGATCGGCTCGAGCGTGACCTCACCGCTGAACATCTCAGCGGGGCCGGTGATCGGGTGCGACGGGGGTCGGATCTCCATGGCTCGTCCCTTCTCTGATGCTGGGTCATTGTCGCGAACCGGCAGCATCCGAAACACCCGAATGGGGGACGGGCCGCGACGCCAACATCCACCTCCGGTGCGACCGCCCCGGCGATGATGTCCCGCGGCATGGTTGGGCGAGCGAGCTTGACGACCGCGCTCTCCGCGGCGGTCGGCGTGGTGGCGGCGGGCTGTGTAGCTCATCCCATCGGCCCGGCCAGGACGTTCGACTCGTACGCGGCGAAGGCGTCGACCACGCTGGAATCGACGATCTCGGCGGTGGAGACGGTCCGTCTGCTCGCCGAGACGGCGGCCGATGGCGGGACGTTCGGTCCGTACACCTCCGTCGCAGTGTCCGAGCAGGAGGACACCCTGGGCGGGTTGCGCGGCACGTTCATGTCGATCCAGCCGCCGCACGACGAGCAGTCGACGCAGTTGCGGCGCCAGCTGTCGGCGCTGCTGACCGACGCCTTCGACCACGTCGGCGACGTTCGCATCCAGGTCCGCCGCGGCAACCTCGGTGACCTCGATGCTGTCGCCGAGCCGCTCGACGCCGACGTCGAGGCGCTGAACGACCTGCTGGACACGTTGCCGTGAAGCGATTCTTCGGCATCTTCCTCGGCATCCTCACCGCGATCGGCGGGTTCGTCGACATGGGCGACCTCGTCGCCAACGCCGAGACCGGCACGCGCTTCCGGATGACGCTGGCGTGGGTCGTGCCGGTCGGGGTGATCGGGATCGTCGTCTACGCCGAGATGAGCGGCCGGGTCGCGGCGATCTGCGGTCGCCCCGTGTTCGACCTCGTCCGTGAGCGGCTGGGACCGCGGTTCGGGTTGGTCAACCTGGTGGCGTCGTTCTTCATCAACATGCTCACCTTGACCGCCGAGATCGCCGGCGTTGCCATCGCCATCTCGCTGGTGTCGAGCATCAACTACCTGCTGCTCGTCCCCGTCACCGCCTTCCTGGTGTGGCTGGTGGTGTGGCGGATGCCGTTCGGGGCGATGGAGCGGATCTTCGGGCTCCTCGGCCTGTGCCTGCTGGTGTTCGTCGTCGCGCTGTGGCGGCTGGGGCCGGACTGGTCCGAGCTGTGGCGAGCCGCCGCCGACCCGCACGTGCCGGCGGACGAAACCCCGTTCACCTACGCCTACTTCGCGATCGCCCTGTTCGGTGCGGCGATGACCCCGTACGAGGTGTTCTTCTTCTCCAGCGGCGCGGTCGAGGACGGGTGGACCAAGCGCGACCTCAACGAGAACCGGGCCAACGTCTACATCGGGTTCCCGCTCGGCGGTCTGCTCTCCTTGGCGATCATGGCCTGCGCCCACCTCGTGCTCGCCCCGAGCGACATCGGCGTCGACCAGCTGTCCCAGGTCGTGCTGCCCACCGCCGTCGTGTTGGGCAAGCTCGCCCTCGCATTCGCCCTGCTCGGCATCTTCGCAGCCACCTTCGGCGCCGCGCTGGAGACGTCGCTGTCCGCCGGCTACACCGTGGCCCAGTACCTCGGCTGGCCCTGGGGCAAGCACCGCCGGCCCCGCCAAGCGTCCAGGTTCCACGTCGTCGTGCTCGTCGCCATCGTCGCTGCCGTCGTGATCGCGTGCAGCGGCGTCGACCCCGTCAAGGTCACTGAGTACTCGATCGTCCTGTCCGCGGCGGCCCTGCCGCTGACCTACTTCCCGATCCTGATCATCTGCAACGACCCCTCCTACATGGGTGACAGCACGAACGGCCGCGTCCTCAACACGATCGCCACCGTCTTCCTCGTGATCCTCGCCCTCGTCGCGATCGCCACCGTCCCGCTGATGATCATCACCAAGGCCGGGCAATGACCGGCCGGATCGTGCACGCCGGGCTCGACCTGCTCGACCGTCAGCTCAGGGACCGACGCGGCGAGCTGTGCGGCAAGGTCGACGACCTCGAGCTCGAACGAGCCGAGAGCGGCGACTGGTACATGACCGCGATCGTGGCCGGGCCGGGACGGCTGCTCTACCGCCTCGGGCGCCGTCGCTCCGGGGCCTGGCTGTCCGAGCTCGCCACTCACGTCCAGCCTTCGACGACTCGAGAACCCGAGCCGGATCCCCTACGACCGGGTCAGCGAGATCGGCATCACCGTCGACTTGGCCATCGACGCCGACGACGTCGCCACGTTCGGCACCGAGCGCTGGGCCAGGGCCCACATCGTCGGCCACATCCCCGGGAGCCGTCACGATGCGGATCAGTGATCTCCTCGAGTGCGAGGTGTTCGACGCCAGCGGGGCCAGTCGGGGCAAGGTGCGCGACGTCCGGCTGATCATGGACGGGCCGCTGCGCGGTGCCCTCGCCCAGCTCCGGCTCGACGCCGTGATCGTCGGTGGCGACGCCCTCGCCGGACGCCTCGGCTACCTCCGCAACCGCGTGCGCGGACCCGCCCTGCTCAAGGCGATCATGAGCCGGCTGGAGCGGCGCGCCAGCACCTACACCGCCGAAGAGATTGTCGAGTGGGACGTCGCCCACCAGCGCCTGCGGTTGCGGCCGGCCGCCCAGCCCGAACGTGATCCGGACGCGGCGTGAGGAATCGGTCGGCATCGCCCGCTCGGTGGATGGGTACAGCGCCGTCACCATGCTCTCGGCACCGCACGTCGCAGATCACCTCGCCCTCGCTCGCGTCGGTCGTCGCCGCGGCCTCGCCGCTCGCGGCGCGGTCGCCGTGTCGGCGGCGACTCGCGGCGGTCTCGGCTGGCACGCCCTGACCATCGGCTTGCTGGCAACCCGCCGGCGAGGTGCTGTTCGCTCCGCCGCCGCTGGCAGCGTGGCGTGGACGGTGGCGTCGTTGGCGGCAGCAACGGTCAAGCGGATCACGCGCCGGCGACGACCCGTGGCCTCGATCGGCCCACGAGCACGCACGTCGTCGATGCCGTCGTCGCACACCGCCACCGCCGTGGCCTACGCCACCGCAGCGTCGCTGCAGCACCCCGCGGCGACCCTGCTGAGCGTGCCAGCTGGCATCGTCGCCTGGTCGCGACTGACCACGCGACGCCACTTCCCGACGGACGTGCTCGCCGCAGTCACCCTCGGCACCGCCATCGGGCTCCTGATCGGCCTGCTCGCGCGTCGGGTCGGCACCGAGCCTGCTGACCGGGTGGCGCCGTGACGACGCCGCCGCTCACGAGTACACGTCCGAACAGCACGAGCACGGCCAGGCGGGGCTCGGCGCGTGGCAGTTCGTCGTGAGTGCGGAGTTCTGGTTCCAGTTCCTTCCAGAACTGGCAGAGCGAGTTCCTCGCCGTCGGGACCATCGTCGTGCTGTCGGTGTTCCTCCGCCAACGCGGCTCAGCGGAGTCGAAGCCAGTGCACGCTCCGCACCACCAGACCGGCGACTGACGCGCCGCCCGTCCCTGGCGCGAGGCCCGCTCGCCCAACTTTCCGGCCTGGCGGACGGATTTCGTCCGTCTCACCGGAAAGTTGGGGAATCCAGACTGGTCTCGATGAGCGACGGTGCAGCCGGCGACCAGTTCCACTTCGACCCGGCGACCTACCTCGACACCATCCGTGACGAGGTGCCCGCCTACGACGAGCTGCAAGGAGCCATCGCCGACGCCACCGCCGGCGTGCCCGCCCAACGGATCCTCGAGCTCGGCGTCGGCACCGGTGAGACGTCGAGCCGGGTGCTCGGTGCTCATGCGGGCGCCGAGTTCGTCGGTATCGACGACAGCGCAGCGATGCTGGCCGCGGCGGCGGCGCGGGTCCCCGGCGCCGACCTGCGGGTGAGCCGGCTCGAGGATCCGCTGCCCGAGGGCAGCTTCGACCTCGTCGTCTCCGCCCTCGCGGTCCACCACCTCGACGGCGACGGCAAGGCGGACCTGTTCACCCGCGTCGCAGCACGGTTGCGACCGGGCGGTCGCTTCGTGCTCGGCGACGTGGTGGTGCCGGAGGATCCGGTCGTCACGCCCATCGATGGGGTGTACGACCAGCCCAGCGCGATCGCCGACCAGCTCGGCTGGCTCGCCGCCGCCGGCCTCGACGCGCGGGTCGTGTGGTCGCGCCAGGACCTCGCGGTGATGGTCGCCGACGCCCGCGGGTGACTCACCGCTGGCGAGAACCGCTCGGGCGCCTCGCTCGCCCAGAAGCTGGCGGAGGCGGACGTGTGATCATGGGCCCGGTGTCCGTGCGGGTCGTGATCGCCGACGACAACTACCTCCTGCGCGAGGGCCTCGAGCGGTTGCTCGGCACCGTCGCCGACCTCGACGTCGTGGCGTCGTGCGGCGACCACGACAGCCTGCTCGCGGCGGTCGCCGAGCACGAACCCGACGCCGTGCTCGCCGACATCCGCATGCCGCCGACGCACACCGACGAGGGCGTGCGCGCGGCGTTGCGCATCCGCGCCGAGCACCCTCGAACCGGGGTCGTGATGCTCAGCCAGCACGCCAGCCCGACCTACGCCGCGGCGCTGCTGGGGGGGACGACGACGGCGATCGGCTATCTGTTGAAGGACCGGGTCACCGACGTCCACCAGTTGGCCGGCGCGCTGCGCACGGTGGCTACCGGCGGCTCAGTGGTCGACCCGATCGTCGTCGAGGAGCTGATCGCCGTCCGTCGCGTCGTGACCGACTCGCCGCTGGCCGCGCTCACCGAGCGCGAGCAGGAGGTGCTGGCGGCGATGGCGGAGGGGCTCAGCAACGCGGCGATCGCCACCCGCACGTACGCCTCCGAGCGCACCGTCGAGAAGCACATCAACACGATCTTCACCAAGCTCCAGATCGGCGCCGAGCCCGACGTGAACCGGCGGGTCAAGGCGGTGCTCGTCTACCTCACCGGCCTGTCGGCCTGAGCCGTCGCGAGGGACGCCGCCGGCACGGCGCCCGACACTGTCGTGCCGCGGCCCGGAGCCGACGTCACCTCGAGCGAGCCGCCGAGGGCGCGGAGGCGGTCGGCCATGTTGGTGAACCCGTGCCCGCGTCGAACTGTGGCCGGGTCGAAGCCGACCCCGTCGTCGCGGACCACGAGCGTCAGCGCGTCGCCGTCGGAGACGTCGATCGTCACCGTCGCCCCCTCGCCGGCGTGCTTGGCGGCGTTGTGCACCGCCTCCAGACAGCAGAAGTAGACAGCGGCCTCGACCTGCGGGTCGAAGCGGGCGTGCGTCACGTGATGCAGGCGCACCGTCGCCGAGGCGTGCGAGGCGATGCCGGCGAGGGCGTCGGCGAGCCCGCCGGTGAGCAGCAGTGGCGGGAAGATGCCGTGGGCGAGCGTCCGCAGCTGCCCGCTGGCGGTGGCGAGATCCTGCTCGATCTCGGCGAGCAGGCCGGCAAGGTCGGGGTCGCCGCGGCCGGCGATCCCCTGCGCCAGCTGGATCTTGACGGCGATCCCCATCAGCTGCGACTGGGCGCCGTCGTGGAGATCGCGCTCGAGCCGGCGCCGCTCGTCGTCGGCGACGGTGACGATGCGCGCCCGCGACCGCTGAAGGTCCGTGTTGCGGTCCTGAAGTTGGCGCACCGTGTCGCGCAGCTCCTCGTCGAGCTCGGCGTTGCGCAGCGCCGCGGCGACGAGCTGCACGACACGGCCGAGACCTTCGTCGTCGGCGTCGTCGAAGTCGTCGCCGGGCGAGCGGCGTCGAGCCACGAGCACGCCGAGCAGGTCGCCCTGCGCCGTGAACGGTGCCACCCGCACGTGATCGCCCGGGTCGCCGCGCAGCTCGGGCAGCCACGAGTCGGCCCATCCGCCGCCGCTGACCCCGGCGCGGGCGATCGCCGCGGCTCGCGTGCCGTCGACGGCGATCGGGCCGGCGTCTCGGGCGGGGATCGCGCAGCGCAAGTGGAGCTCGCCGCCGTCGAGCAGCCACACGTCCGCGGCGTCGGCGGCACACGCCGGACGGACCGTCTCGACGAGGTGGCGCAGCGTCTCGTCGAGCGGCGTGGGGCGCGCCAGGGCGCGGCCGAACTGCTCCAGCAACTGGCGCCGCGGACCTTCCCGGCCATGCACGGCGTGGCGAGCCCATCGCCCGATCCGCCTGGCGACCGGGCCGAGCAGCACGGCGGTGACGACGCCAGCCACGAGGCACGCCCGCACGGCGTCGGTGGCCTCGTCGGATGGGCGGCCACCGACGGCGAGCACGACGGCCGCGAAGACGGTGCCGGTGGCGATCACCGTGACCGCCGCGGCAAGCACCCGCTCGGCGACTGCGGCCCGAGTGTCGCGTTGGCGGACCCAGCGGCGCATCGCCATGACGGCGACGATCACGAGCCCCGCGGCGACGGCCGCGGCGATGGCGACGCCTCCCATCGTGGCCGGCCAGCGGGCCACGACGTGGGCGAGCACGACGGTCCAGGTCGCGGCGACCACGGCGGCGACGCCGGCGGCGATCCCGGAGCCCCGCTTCACTCCGCCCTCAGCAGGCTCGCCGGCTCGTCCCGGGCGGTGAGCGTGACGGGTCGGGCGGCTAGGGCGACCACCATCGCCAGTACCCCCCCGGCGGCGGCGATGACGAGCAGCCACGCGCCAGGCGTCTCGTAGCGGATCGGGATGTCGTCGGCGACCGCCTGCCACAGCGTGCGGCCGATGGCGAAGCCGAGGGGGATCCCGATCGCAAGGGCCACCACGGCGGCGACCGCGACGTGCCACCACACGGTTTGCCGCGCTTGTCGCCGGGTCAGGCCGAGCACCTGCAGCACGGCGACTTCGTGACGTCGACGGCGCGCCGTGCCGTAGACGCCGTAGGCCGCGGCGGCGACCGACAGCACGGCGACGAGGGCGGCAAAGATCCGCGGGAGCTGGTGGGTCGGCGCCAGGTTGCGCTGGTTCTCGACCGGGCCAGCGCCGGCGTTGCTGATGCCATGCCAGGCGTCGTGGACCTCGTCCGGCCCGAGGTGGCGCGACCAGCGCAACGCGAGCGCGTCGAACTTCACCGGCGCCCCGCTGGCCACGAGCGCGGCGAGCTCGACGGGACTGACCCGGGCACCGTCGGTGTAGCTGGTGTGGCTGGTCTCGGGCGTGAACAGCTCGCCGACGATCTGCAGGGTGATGCCATCAGGCCCGCGCACGCTGTCGCCGACGTCGAGACCGAGCCGGGCGAGCTCCTTCGGGGCGAAGGCGATCTCCCCGCGTCCCGTGGGCACCCGGCCGCGCAACGGGTGGTCCTCGAAGCGTCCCTTGAGGTCGGTGACGGCGAAGACTGCGACGGGGCGATCGTCGAGTTGGACGACGGCGTCCACGATGCGTGCCGCCGAGGCGACGCGGTCGTCGGCGCGCCACGCCCGCACCACGTCGGCGGGCAGGTCCGCTGCGCCGACGCGGGTCGTGAGCGAGTCGATCGGCTGGCCGGCCAGCAACCCGTCGCGCGTGCCTCGATCGAGGCCGGCGGCGAACGTGAGCCCGGCGACGTGAGCCCGGCGACGATCCCGGTGACACCGACGAGCAAGGAGATCGTGACAGCCGGCCCGCCAGCGCCGCGTCGGCGTTCCGTGGCGAGGCCGGCACCGAGGGCGAGCGGCATCGAGGGGCCGGGCAGTCCGAGCAGCGCGGCGACGCGGGAGCGGCCGATTCCCGAGTCGCTGTCCGACCGGCGAACGACACGGCGCGCGGCGAGCAGCGTGCCGGCGATCGCGATCGCGGCGAGGACCACCACGCCGGTCGTGAGCAGCGCCACGTTGGCGTGTCGTCCGGGCGCCGGCTCGAGATAGCGCCCGCCGCCGATCGGGTAGCGGTCCGACAGCGCGTATGCGACGGCCGCCGCAGCGATCGCCCCCACTGTGACGGCGACAGCCGGCGTGGCCGCGGTCGCAGTGATCGTCTGGCGCGTGGTGAAGCCGAGCCCGTGCAGCGCGCTCACGTCGTCCCTCGCCGCCGTCGTGCCGCGCAGCACGGCGATCGCGCCGAACACCAGCGCCGCACCGAAGGTGGCGAAGGCGAAGGCCAGCAGGCCCGCCGTCTCGACCCGCAAGGGCGTGCGGGCGAAGCCGAACAGGCCGCTGAGAGACACGACCTCCACCGCCCGTCCGGCGATCCGTCGCACGTCGGCCTCCAGGCGGGGGATCGTCGCCGCCCCGCCGTCGAGGGTCAACACGGCGTTGACGTACCCGACGCCGGGCGGCGTGAGCAGGTGCTCGTACCGCTCGTAGAACGCCAGCGTCGGCTGCACGTCGCCGCCGAAGAAGGTCCCCTTGGCGACGCCGACGACGCGGGCGTGAACCTCCGTCGGCGCGATGTCGGGCAGCGGCCGGCTCTCGATCATCGCCTCGGTCATCTCGGGTGCGTACAGCTGGAACGTCAGCTCGTCGCCGATGTCGACCCCGGCGTTGTCCCGGAAATGCGGCGAGATCATCACCTCGTCGGCCCGGCCGGGATCCGCCTGGCGCCCGGCGATCATCGCCGGCAGCTCCACCGGCTCGCCGACAGCCGGCCCGGCGTGCGGGAAGTCGATGTTGGCGTCGGGGTGATCCTCGACGTCGAACCAGGTGACGGCGAACGTCTGCATCGCCCGCACGTAGGGCAGCTCACCGACGGGCGTCCAGTCGAAACCGGGCTCGTTCGGCAGGGCCATGGCCGTCGCCGGATGGGTGCGCGCGGTGAGGCGCTCGAACGACGTCGCGTCGCGCCGGGCGCCGATCACCGCCGACAGCACGACACCGCCGGCGACGGCGACGAACACGGCGAGCAGCACCGCGCCGCGCCACCGCCGGCCGGCGTCGTGACGCACCCATGCAGCCCACGCCGTCATGGTGTCTCCGCCAGGTCGTGCACCCGGCCGTCGCGCATCGCGATGACGCGTTGGGCGGCGGTGGCGATCGAGGCGTCGTGGGTGACCATGACGATCGTCTGGCCGGTGTCGTTGAGCCGCCGGAACAGATGCAGCACGTCGGCGCCGCCCTCGCTGTCGAGTGCACCCGTCGGTTCGTCGGCCAGCAGTACGGCGGGACCGTTGGCCATCGCCCGGGCGATCGCCAGGCGCTGGCGCTGCCCGCCGGAGAGCCGTGCCGGCAGGGCGTCGACCTTGTCGGCGAGGCCGAGCAGGTCGAGCAGCTCGCGGGCGCGGCGGCCGGCGGCGCGACGGGTGGCACCGCCGAGCATCGCCGCCATCGCCACGTTGTCCTCCGCCGACATCGACTCGAGCAGGTTGAAGAACTGGAAGACGACCCCGACGGTGTGCCGGCGGACGAGCGCTCGCTCGTCGGGGCCGAGCTCGTGCATCCGCTGGCCATCGACGACGACGGTGCCTTCGTCGGGGATCTCCAGCCCGGCGATGATCGACAGCAGCGTCGACTTGCCGCACCCCGAGGGACCGGTCACGGCGACGAACTCGCCGCGGTGGACGTCGAGCGACGCCCCGCGTAGGGCGCGTACCGGCGCCACGTCGCGGTCGAACGTGCGGTACACGTCGCTCACGGTGACGATCGGCGCGGGGGCCCCGTCCATCCGTTCATTCGACCACGCCGACGGGCCGGCACGGGAGGGGGCTGGCCGCCGTCGGGCGTACGTGCTGACCACCCGCGTTGTGTGGCGGGCACCGATGCGGGCGGGAGAGGTCGATCCGTACGTTCGACCGAACACCACCACCACCACTTGGACAGGAGTCCCCATGCACCGCTACGCCCAGCGCCGCCGTCACCTGGCCGCCGCCCTCCTGGCCGTGGGCACGCTCGCCCTCGCCGCCTGCGGCGACGACGACAACGATGTCTCCAGCGCGACCACCGCACCGCCGTTCGCATCCAAGGCGTCGATCGCGACGACGGCCGCCCCGGCGGCGGGCGCCGATCTCGTCGGCTACTGCGACGCCGAGGTCGCCGTGCAGATGGCTGCCGCCGCGTCCGGCGACCCCGACGCCGACCCGAAGGCATTCGCCGCGGCGCTCGTCGAGCCAGCGAAGGCGGCCGCGGCCAAGGCGCCAGCGGAGGTGTCGGCGCTCTACAAGACGCAGCTCGAGGCGTTGCAGACGGTGATCACGTCCGGCGACCCGTCGGCGCTTGGCGACGGTCCGAACCCCGACATCCTGGCCTTCGACAAGGCCAACTGCGGTTGGACCAAGGTCGACGTGCACGCCGAGGAGTACCACTTCATGGGGCTCCCCGACACGATGAAGGCCGGGACGTACGACTTCGAGCTCACCAATGCCGGCAAGGAGTTTCACGTCATGGTGATCGCCACCCGCAAGCCCGGCGTCACCGATTCGTTCGACCAGCTGATCGCAGATCCGTCCGGCGAGTCGAAGGTGCTCACGGTCGGGGCCAACGGGGCCGAGCCCGGCGGCTCGGCGTCGATCATCACCAAGCTCGAGCCCGGTGAGTACCTCGTGCTGTGCCCGATCCCGCAGGGCTCTGCGGGCCAGACGCCTGGCACCGGCGCACCGCACTTCACCCTCGGGATGCGCCAGGTGATCACCGTCACCGCCTGAAGCCAGCCCATCCGGCCACGGCCTGCCTTCAGGCGGCCAGCCCTCTGCCCGCAGCGGTCGCTCCTGACGCTGCGGGCAGCGGCGCCTGCGGGGACGATCTGGCGCTGGCAGCAGAGCACGTACGCTCGCAGGTCGAGGAGGCAACTCCATGCGCGTCGCCGACATGGCCGATCTCGATGGGGCGGTGATGGGCGGCCATGCGCTGGGCGCGGGCGGGCCACCCGCTTCCGACGAGGTCACGGCGTTTCGAACACCGCCCAGCAGATCTCGTTGCGCAAGCGCTGGTCGTCCATGACGAGTTCGCGAATCGCATCCGGGAGCTGTTCACGCTGCCAGCGGCACTCGAGCCGTCCGGCGCTCTCAGAATCGCCTGCGGGAGCCGCCGCACGTGCAGCTTTGATCGCGTAGGCCGCAGCACCGAGCTCGTGTGCGGCGACGTGGGCCACCACCGCGGCCTGGCCGGCAGCGAACGCGGCATGACGAGCCGCTCCGCTCAACACCCGTGCCGCAGCCATGGCATGGCCGCCCGACGCACGGGACCGCGACATCCTGATCTCGCCTCGGGCCCATGCCCGAACCTGCTCGATCGCCTGGCCGGGCCGACCGTCCGACGGCTGCACCGACTCGACGAGATGCAGGACGTGCTCGGCGCACCCGGCCGCCCACAGAGCCAGGAGCCGATGGTCGGAGTCCGTGAGTGTCCCCCCGCGGCGGATGGTGGCGAACCGGGGGTCGCGGTCCTTCGGAAGGATCACGGGGCGCCACCGTACGGCGCACGATCGGGCAACCTCACCGGACTGCAGGATCGGTCATCGACGTGTGAAGGTGAGGTGGGTGACGCCGCTCGGGGAGGAGACCGCCTCGATGTCGTAGCGCTCCTCGACGCCCTCGACGCCGTCCCAGAGGCGAACGCCGCGGCCGAGCAGGATCGGCACCTGCACGACGTGCATCGTGTCGATGAGGTCGGCGCCGAGGAAGTCGCGGATGACGGTGGGGCCGCCGCCGATGCGCACGTCGAGGTCGCCGGCTGACTCGCGGGCGAGGTCGAGCGCCTCCTGCGGGTTGGCGTCGACGAAGTGGAACACGGTGCCGCCCTCCATCTCGATCGACGGGCGCGGGGAGTGGGTGAGCACGAACACCGGCGTGTGGAACGGCGGGTTGGGCCCCCACCAGCCACGCCACTCGTCGTCGGTGCCGACATCGGTCCACGGGCCGGTCTGCGCGCCGAACTTGCCCCGGCCCATGATCTCGGCACCGAAGCCGAGCTCATGGCGTTGGGCGAAGGAGTGGTCGACACCCGCGGTGCCACCGGTCTCGCCGACCATCGTGCGCCAGAACCGGGTGGCGAACATCCACTCGTGCAGGCGTTCCCCAGCATGACCGAACGGGGTGTCGAATGTGATGCCCTCGCCGGTGCCGAACCCGTCGAGGGAAATCGAGAAGTTGTGGACACGGACCTGGGACATGGCTGCCTCCCCGAGCGGTAGAGTGGTTGCGGTCTGCAACTCGTTGCCACTAACATACGCGAAGCAGTGGCGGATTGCAATCACTTTGCGGGAGGGACCACCCATGGACACCACCCCACGGTCGGGATGCCCGATCAACGCCGCCGTCGAGGTGCTCGGCGACCCGTGGGCGATGCTCGTGCTGCGCGACATCATGTTTGGCAATCGCCGCCACTTCCGCGAGCTGATCGCCGGCTCCGAGGAGGGCATCGCCACCAACATCCTCGCCAGTCGCCTCAAGCAGCTCGTGGCCGCCGGGCTGCTCACCCGCGACGATGCCCGCCGAGGGCAGCGGGCGGCGTACTCGCTCACCGAGGCGGGCATCCAAGTGCTCCCGGTCATGGTCGCGCTCGGCAACTGGGGCCTCGCCCACCGTCACGGCGAGCGCCGCCTACGGGTCCGCGCCGAGTTGCTTCGCGACGGCGGCCCCGAGCTCATGGCGGCGATG
Organism: uncultured Acidimicrobiia bacterium; assembly: GCA_963841465.1. GTDB lineage: Bacteria > Actinomycetota > Acidimicrobiia > Acidimicrobiales > Ilumatobacteraceae > JALZMG01. The sequence goes on from CAWJCQ010000006.1 coordinate 872,538, forward strand.
ATCGAGGAGCTGCGCGAGCTTCACCTCGGCGTCCCGCGGTCCGACCCGGACGCACCGCGTGCGAGCGATCAGCTGCGCGCCGCCTACGAGACCGCGCTGCTCGACAAGTCGAGCAGCGCCGCCCCCGCGAGCTGAACGACTCACGAACTCGTGGTTCGTGTGAGACGGTCATGGCAGGGGTCATCGAGGCTCGCGACCAGGTCGTCAGCTACGGGCCGCCCGCGCCAGCCAGTCGTCGATCAGCACGGCCAGGAGTTCGGGCTGCTCGTGGGGGAGGGCGTGCCCGGCCCCGTCCACCACCGCGAGCGTCGCCCTGGGGAAGTCGCCGAGCAGGTCCGCCGCCGCGGCGTACCCGACGGTGGAGTCCTGCCGACCGGCTACGAGCAGCGTCGGCCCGTGGTACCCCGGTCCCTCGAGGGTGCTCAAGTCCCACCGTGCCCCGATCCGCTCCATCGCGGCCTGGTCGGCGAGCGGGATCGCCGGAGCGACGAAGCGCTGGTAGCGGTCCAGCATCTCCGGCGTCTGCACCACGAAGTACGCGCGGAACTGCTCGTCGCCCAGGTCGTCCGCCGCCACCACCACGCGGTGCTCGGGGATGTCACGGACCCCGGCCACCAGGGGACAGACGAGCGCAAGGCCGGCGAGCCGGCCGGCCCATCGAGTTGCGAAACCTCGGGCATAGTGGGCGCCTGCCGAGTGGCCGGCCGCGAGTACGGTGCCGGGCCCGGCAACCTGGTCGGCGAAGCGCAGCAACGTGTCGAGAACATCGTCGGCGCTGCGGAGAGACGCCGGCGCGGAGGTCCGACCCATGCCCGGGAGGTCGGGATAGATCCGCCGGTACCCGTCACGAGCGCTGAGAGCCGGCTCGAAGCACGCCTCGGCCTCTCGGTGGTCGACGCCCGCCCCATGAAACACCAGCACCGGTATCCCATCGCCGTGCTCCACGTAGTGGACCGTCACGGCGCCAACCCGACTCTGCATACCGCCAACCTAAACCGGGTGCGGTCCACGAGCTGGCCGCGGCAGTGTCTGATTCTTCTGTAGTCTGCTAGAGAATTGTTGAGACGAGAGCTTGCGCGGGTGGGGCACCGCCAGCTGCCACCCAGTGGAGATGATGATGACACAGATCGTGAAGGTCACGGTGCTCGGGCCGGCGTCGGGCGCTGCGCGATGACCACGCTGCAGCGCCAGGCTCGCGCCCTCGGCGACCCCACGCGCCATGACCTCTTCCGGTTCCTTGCGGATGCGGGCCGGCCCGTCGACGTCGCCGAGCTGACCGCGCACTTCGGCCTGCACCACAACGCGGTCCGCCAGCACCTCGCCAAGCTCGTGGCGGCCGGCCTCGTGGCCGAGTCGACGGCGCCGGCTGGCGGGCGGGGCCGACCCCGGCTGCGCTACACGGTCGACGCATCGGCCGACAGTCGTTGGGGGGTGCCGGGGCCGTACGAACGATTGGCGCTGCTGATGAGCGAGATACTCAGGACGGGTGAGTCGCCGGTCGACGTCGGGCGGCGTGCCGGTCGCCGCGCCCGGCTCGGGCCCGGCGGCGGTGCCGATCCTGTCAACGGGTTGGTCGAGCAAATGGCACAGCAGGGCTTCGAGCCGACGGCCGAACGCCATGGTGGTCAGGCCGACATCACACTGCATCGCTGCCCCTTCGAGACGGTCGCGCTCGTCGACCCCGACACCGTCTGCGGCCTTCACCTCGGGCTGGCCTTCGGCGCCGCCGAATCGTACGACGGTCTCGCCATCGACGAGCTCGTGCCGCGCGACCCGCGGCGCGGTCGCTGCCGCTTGCGCTGCCACGTCGAGGACGGCTGACTCGCTCACCCCATAATTTATCTGTCAGATGCTAGAAGTATCGACAATGGCGATGTAGCGTGACGGGCGCGGACCACCAGCGCCGAACGTCCCGGAGGAGAGGGCAGCGACATGAGAACCACCGTTCGGGTGGAGCGAGCCAACTGCCCGACCTGCTTCAACGAGACACTGGACCGGCTCAGCCGGCTCGACGGGGTGCGCGCAGTGCACGGATCGATCGCTGGCGGATGCATCGAGATCGATCACGACGACATCGCTCCTTCGGTGTTCGCGGCGATCGTTCGCGAGCACCTCCACGGCGTCGAGATGTACACGAACGAGATCAGGATGGTCCCGCTGGACCCGGTCACCGAACCAGGTCCGTGCAGCCACCACGTGGCGGTTCCGACACTGTCGAGCGCCCGGGCCGAAGCGGTGCGCATCGGCCCGTCGTTGACGTTGGGCGAGGTCGTCACTCGCTACCCGTCCCTCGCCGCCCACCTGGAGCGGTGTGGGTTGGACTACTGCTGCCACGGTGGCCGAACGCTCGCGGCCGCGGCGACCGAGGCCGGTCTCGATCCACAGACCGTGGCCGACGAGTTGTGGGCCGCGCGAGGCGACGACCCGCCGGCGCCCTGGGCCTCGCTCGGGCCTTCCGAGCTCGTCGATCACATCGAGTTCGTGCACCACAAGTACCTGTGGGCCGAGTTGCCGCGTCTCGCCGCGCTCGTGGACAAGATCCGCAGCGTCCACGGCGGTCACCACCCCGAGCTCGCCGACGTACAGCGGCTCTTCACGGACCTGCGCGCCGACCTCGAACCGCATCTGCGCCGCGAGGAGCTGTTGGTGTTCCCGATGATCCGCCGGCTCGCCGACGGGCCTGGGTCCGACGACGACACATCACCCGTCGCCGAGATCGACCGGCTGATGAGCGAGCACGACGCGGTCGGCGCGCTGCTCGCCCGTCTGCGGGACGTGACCGACGGCTACTCGATCCCGGCCGACGGCTGCGCGTCGTACGCCGCGTGCTACAAGGGCCTGGCAGAGCTCGAGGCGGACACGCACCTGCACGTGCACAAGGAGAACAACGTCCTGATCCCGGCACTGCGCAGGCGGCCGCGTACACGACCATGACCCGTCGTTCGACACCTCGAACTAGAAGTGTTCACCAAGCGCCCGGAGCAGCTACCACGATGCAAGATGCCCGCCGACCCGTCCCCGCCCGAGATCTGGACTCACCCGATCCCTGCTCGGCCAGTCCGGCTCGGCGGCGTGAGCGGCGATGACGTCGCTCCTCGGCGCTCGGCGCGGGGCACCCGGTCGCGTCGCCGCGGTGCACGAGCAGACTCGGCGCGGGCTGGCCGTGGCCGTCGGCTTCGTCGTGGCAGCAGTCGTCACCGCGGTCGCCCGCGTCGGGGATGGCTGGTGGGTGCCACTGCACCTGTTCGCCGTCGGTGCACTGCTCAGCGCGATCTCCGCCACGACGCCGATGCTCGCCGTTACGTGGTCGGCGTCGCCGGCACCTCACCGCGTCGTGGCGCGTGCCCAACGATGGTGTCTCGCCGCCGGCGCTGTCGCCCTCGTCACCGGCCGCCAGACGGACACGACCTGGCTGTTCGTCGTCGGGGGTGGAGCGGTCATCGCGCCGGTGCTCGCGCTGGTGCCGATCCTGCTCCGTGTTCGCAAGCGGGCCGTGACGAGGCGCTTCGCCCCGGCGATCGAGGCGTACGTCGCCGCGGTCCTCGCCGGTGCCATCGGCATGTCGTTGGGACTCGTCCTCGGCACCGGGCGCGGCGGCACCCGGACGCTCGAGGTCCGCGGCACCCACCTGATCCTCAATCTGCTCGGTCTCGTGGGCTTGGTGGTCGCCGCCACCCTGCCCTACTTCGCGGCCACCCAGGTGCGGGCGAAGATGTCACGGCACGCCACGCCGACGATGGTCCGCTTGGCGCTGTTGGTGCTCACGCTGGCGACGGCAGTCGCCGCGATCGCCCGGTTCGAGGACCGTCCGGTCCTCGTCGCCGTCGCCCTCAGCGGGTACGCGCTCGGCCTTTTCGGCATCGCCGTGCTGCTGCCGGTCTACGGCCGCGGGCGGCTGTCGTGGGTGGACCCCGCGTGATCCAGTTGCTCCTCGGGCTCGGGTGGTGGGCGGCGATGACCGTCGCGCTGGGGGTGGTCATCGCGCGCCGGTCCAGTGACCGCGAGGTGCTCCAGGCCATGGCGATCGGGGGCTTCGCCCAGATCCTCGTCGCCTCGCTGGCCTACCTCGGACCGGTGCTGCGCGGTGGTGGCCACCGACGCCTCACCGCCGGGTTCGCCCTCACCCGCTCGTGGCCGTCGCTCGTCGCCGGCAATGTCGCCGCCGTTGCCGCGCTCGCCGGTCAGGAGCCGATCATGCTCGTCGCCTCGTTGGTGTGGGTCGCCGACCTCGTCGTCCGGGCGCTGCTCCTGGTCACGGCGGGCACGGAGCCGGCCGATGTGTGACTACTGCGGTTGCCGGCGTTCGGGACCGACGTCGGAGCTCGCTGCCGAGCACGAACGGCTGCTCGAGCTCGGCGACGAGCTGCACACGGCCCTCCACGACGGGACCGATGCGACGGCGACCTTCGCCGAGTTCGTCCGCCTGCTGCAGATGCACGCGGCGAAGGAGGAGATCGGCCTGTTCGTGCACGCCAAGGCGTCGACGCCGCTCGGCGACCAGATCGAGGCATTGTGCCGCGAGCACGATGATCTGCACCGTTGGCTCGCCGACGGGTTCACCGGGCGACATGTCCCGGAGGCGCTGCGCCTTCTCGTCACCCACATCGACGACGAGGAGTACGACCTGTTCCCGCACATCATCCACGCCCTCGACCCCGAGCAGTGGGACGAGATCGAGCTCGCCCACCGCGCCGTCGAAGCAGTCTGGGCCGAACCGGGCCACCAGGCCCGACGCGAGGAGGGACCGCATGGCCGTCACTGAGCTGAGCGATCGCGGTCGGCGTGGCTGGACGAGAACCCCGAAGTTCGCGACGGTGGGGTCATGATCAGGGATTGTGTTCGTGCGTCGTTGATGACGATGCGCGCTCGGTGGCCAGCGGGCAACGGCGCCCGGGTGGCGGCCCAGGCCCTGTCTGCCCCAGCGCGCCGCGGCCTGGTGCGATTGCGAGTCGAGGGTAAGGGCAACCTGCCGTCCGAGGGGGCGGCGATCATCGTCGCCAACCATCTGTCGTTCTTCGACTCGGTGTTGCTGTTGTTCGCCTTGCCTCGGCGGGTGTACGCGCTCGGCAAAGCCGAGTACGCGGACCGCCGGATCACCCGTTGGCTGTTCTGCGGTGCCGGGATGATCCCCGTCCGCCGCGAGCAGCCAGCCGACCTCAGTCGGGCGTTCGACGAGGCGCGCGAGGTTCTCGACGTCGGCGAAGTCCTCGTCATCTTCCCCGAAGGCACACGCTCGCGAGACGGCCAGTTGCACCGCGGGCACTCCGGTGCAGCTCACCTCGCGCTGCAGACCGGCGCACCCTTGGTTCCCGTCGGGATCATCGGTACCGACCAGATCTTGCCGACGGGCGCCCGCGTCGTGCGACCCTTCCGGCGCGTGACGATCCGCATCGGCACGCCGATCCGCCCCGCGGACAGTGGGTTCGTGCGGAGCACGAACCGGGCCCGACGGGTCATCACCGACCAGCTGATGGACGAGATCGGGCGGCTGAGCGAGCAGCGCTACATCGATGACTACGCCGCGCTCCCGGCGCGACCGGTCGCCGGGTAAACCGCGGCGAACCCGCATCGGCGATGGCGACGGTATGGTCGGCCGGGTGACGGCGCACCAGCACCACATCACGATCACCTACTGCGTGCCTTGAGACTACGCCGACCGTGCCGTGCGCACGGTGCACGACCTCGTGCGCGACTACCAGCACGTCATCGCCGACCTCACGCTCATGATGGGGAGCAAGGGCGTATTCGACGTGACCGTCGACGGTGAGCTGCTCTACTCCAAGCACGCCACCGGCCGCCACGCCCAGCCCGGCGAGGTGCTGCAGTTGTTCCGCGAGCAGGTCGTGCCAGGCGTCGAACCGTTCGTCCGCTGATCAGGCGCGTACGCCCGCGGGGTGACCGATCAGGTGCTCGACGGGGAGCTCCGTGCGGCGCTCGAGCCGGCTCGGTGCGTCGAGCTTCAGCCACTTCGAGACGGTGTGCGGCAGCGTCGACATGATGATCCCGGCGAACGCATCGGCGCCGTCGCGCTGGAGCACGTCGTCGGCGGCGTCGACGGGGCTGTCGCACCCGACCTCGCCGGTGACGGTGAGGCCTTGGGCCGCCAGCTGCGTGGCGGCCTCGTCGAGGTGGCGCTGCGCATCGGCGCGAGCCTCGCCCTCCGTCCATGTCGCCGCCGCCCCGCCATGGGTGGCGGGCACAACCAGGTGGAAGGCCGTGTCCTCCTCGGCCGCCTTGGTCTGCATCGCCTCCAGCAGCTCGGGGCTGGTCAGCGTCTGATGGGCAACGACGAGGTACCGGCGCATGACGATCCTCCCGGCGTCGATTTCGGCTCCTTGCACGATACGCCTCTCGGCTCACCGGGAACAGGGGCACCCTCCCCTATGCGGGGTGGGTCGTACACTCGCGCCGTCCCGGGCGCTGGGCGCGGGGCACTGGGGGATCGACGATGAGGAGCACGCAGTGGCGCGACCAGTGCCGAGCGAGGCTGGTGACGCCGGACGATGCCGTGGCGCGGATCACGCCCGGCCATCGCGTGATGGTCGCGCCGTACACGTGCACGCCGCACACGCTGTGCAACGCGCTGATCGAGCGGATCAAGGCCGGTGGTCTGCGCGACATCCGGATCGACCACCCGGCGTCGCTGTCGCCATGGTGTGAACCTGGCGTGCTCGACTCGATCGAGCTGCACGACAACTACGCCACCCCGCTCAACCGCGCCGCCGTGCACGCCGGTGCCGTCGAGTACCTGCCGATCGGCATCTGGAAGACCGACACCGTGCCCGACGGCTTCACGTCCCGTCCCGACGTCTTCTTGGTCCCGGTCTCGCCGCCGGACCGCAACGGCTGGTGCAGCTTCGGGCCGGGCGTGTGGCTGTCGGGCACGCTCTGCCGCAACGCCGACCTCGTCATCGCCGAGGTACACGAGGACTTCATCCGCACCGGTGGTGAGAACTTCGTCCACGTCGACCACCTCGACATCGTCGTCGAGGCCGATGCCCCGACCGGTGGGACCCCCGTTCCGCCGCTCAGCGACGAGGAGGTCGCTGCCGTCGAGGTGATCTGCACGTTGGTGGCCGCCGACTTGATCAACGACGGCGACACCGTGCAGATGGGTGTCGGCACCGTGTCGGCGTCGCTGGGCATGTACCTCGACGCAAAGAACGATCTCGGCGTGCAGACCGAGTTGATCACCGGCGGGATCGTCGATCTCGTGGAGCGCGGTGTCGTCACCGGCAACCGCAAGACGATCCACAAGCGCAAGGTCGTCGGCAGCGCGTGCGTGGCGCTGCCAGCCGACGAGTTGGCGCGGATCGACGGCAACCCCGCCTTCGAGCTGTACGACTTCGGGTACACCGACGACCTGCGGCGGCTGATCCAGATCGAGAACTTCGTCACGGTCAACAACGCCCTCCAGGTAGATCTGACCGGGCAGGTCTCGGCAGAGTCGATCGGCCAGCAGATGTACACCGGCGTCGGGGGCCAGACCGTGTTCATGATCGCCGGCGCCTACTCCCACGGCGGCCGCTCGGTCAGCGTGACGCCATCGAGCTCGGTGCCGACCGCCACCGGCCAGCGGGTGTCGCGCATCGTGCCGACGCTCGACCCAGGCGGGGTGGTCACGGTCCCACGGACCTACGTCGACCACGTCGTCACCGAGCAGGGCATCGCCACGCTGCGCGGCAAGACGATCAAGGAGCGCGTCCGCGCCCTGCTCGAGGTCGCCCACCCGGACTTCCGCGCCGAGCTCTCCGATCACGCCGCGCGGCTCCACGGCGTCTGACCCCGGGCGAGGCGCCCGCTCACCGGACCACCGAGGAACAGGATCACCATCGCCCACATCCCGATCGCCGGCACCGTCACCGCCACGACCATCGCGACGACGATGAGCACGGGCAGGACGATCCGCGACCACCACGGCGAAGGCGAAGAGTCGGTCGCCGTTGTCGCGGAAGAAGTCGGCCGCCGAGTGAACGCCGTCGGCCCCGGCGGCGTCGACGAGCGGCAGGATCAGCAGGGTGATGGCGATCGCCACGACGGCGTCGCTGAAGTTGACGAAGCGGTCGAAGCCCGATCGGTGCGCCGTTCGGTTGCCGCCATGGCGTCATCGTGGCCGATCGGGTCCGGCACGAGCCGAGCACAGATCACTGACTAAGGTCAGCGATCGTGGAAGAGGTCGAGACGCTGCGTCGGTTCAACCGGTCCTACACGCAGCGCATCGGCGTGCTCGCCGAGTCGTACCTGGACACGGGCCGCCCGCTGGGATCGTCGCGCCTACTGTTCGAGATCGGCGCCTGCGGTGCCAGGGTCGGCGACCTGCGGCGGCGGCTCGGTCTCGACTCGGGTTACCTCAGCCGGCTGCTGCGGCGGCTCGAGCAGGAGGGTCTCGTCACCGTCGCCGGCGACCCTGACGACGGGCGCCAGCGCATCGCCCGGCTCACGCCAACCGGCCGAGGTGAGTGGCGCCGCCTCGACCGCCGCTCCGACCGCGGCGTCCGCACGCTGCTCGCGTCGCTCTCCGACCGCCAGCGCGCCGAGCTGGCGGACGCCCTCGCTCGCGCCGAACGGCTCCTGCGGGCAGCCACCGTCACGTTCGACCGGGTCGACCCACGCTCACCCGAGGCGCAGGCGGCGCTGGCCCGCTACTTCGCCGAGCTCGACAAGCGGTTCCGGTCGGGCTTCGATCCGGCGGCCGGCGGCGACGACGACGTCGCCGGGATGCGTGCGCCGGACGGGGCGTTCGTCCTCGTCCGCAGCGACGACGTCACGCTCGGGTGCGGCGGCCTGCACAGCGTCGACCCGCGCACCGACGAGATCAAGCGGATGTGGATCGACCCCGACTGGCGCGGCCTCGGCCTCGGTCGCCGCCTCCTCGCTCACCTCGAAGTCGTCGCCCGCCGGCTGGGTCGGCGGCGGGTGATCCTCGACACCAACGAGGCGCTGACCGAGGCGATCACGATGTACGAGCGCGCCGGCTACCACGCGATCGAGCGCTACAACGACAACCCGTACGCCCACCGCTGGTTCGCCAAGACGGTCTGAACGGCGTCTTGGTCGCGATCCGTGCTGGGAGTGAGCGGAGGATCGCGACGAAGACGCGTGGGCAGGCGACCGCGCCGTGTCGTCCGGTGACCAGCGGCTGATCGTCATCCGCGCCGCGCTGTCAGCGCGGGCCTCGTCCCCTGACCCGCCCACCCAGGGCGTCGGGGCGGCGCTGTACTCGGGCACGACCGGCGAGGTGCTCGACGAGTTCCAGCTCGCCGCCAGCCCGGTCGAGACCGCGCCACCACCGGTGGCCGCTGCCGCGTGGCGGAAGACCGGCGACAAGCGGATGCTCGTCTACGCGACGACGTCCGACGTCGTCCGGCTCCAGCTGTACGTCGGTCAGCAGACCGAGGAGCTCGACCCGGGGATCGGCATCGTCGAGCCGGCCGTCGCCGCGGACGGCGTGCCACCGACGGCGATCGTCGGCTTCACGGCCGACGGCACCGTCGTCCCCGGCTCGCCGGTCGGCCGCTGAGCGCCGAAACAACTCGGAAGTCCTGTGCCGCCTGCGCTATCGCTTGGCGCGGACCCGTTCCAGGTAGCGCCGGGCCGACTCGCGACCCTCGGTGTCGCGCAGGCCCGACAGCAAGCCGTCGGCGTCGGACCAGCTGCGCCCGGTCGACACCATCGACTCGGTGACCGCGTTGGTGTGCGCCTTGGTCGCCAGCAGCGCCAGCTTGGGCATCCGCACGAGCGTGGCGACGAGCTCCTCGACGGCGCCGGCGAGCGCGTCGTCGTCCACGACGCGGTTCAGGAACCCGGCGGCCTTGGCCTCCTCCGGTCCGAACTCGCGACACGTCATCACCAGCTCCTTGGTGAGCGCCGGCCCGATCTCGCGCACCAGCCGGGGGATCCCGCCCCACGCCAGCGGGATGCCGAGCTGGACCTCAGGGATCGAGAAGCGGGCAGAGCGGGCGGCGAGGCGCAGGTCGCAGACGGCGGCGAGCACGAGCCCGCCGCCGACGCACCACCCGTGGATCTTGGCGATGGTCACGGCGCGCAGCTCATCCATCGCCCGCGCCATCCGCCAGCCGCGATCGGCGTCGTCGCGCGGCGAGCGCTCGACACCGGTCGGGCCGCCCGAGCCGAGCACGTCGGCGCCGCCGGTGAACGCCCGGCCCTGCCCGGACACGACGACCACCTTCAGCGCCTCGTGGGTGTCGAACCAGCGTGCCGCCGTCTCGATCTCGTCGAGCGTGTGCGACGACAGCGGGTTCAGCTTCTCCGGGCGGGCGAGCGTCAGCGCACCGACCTCCCCGTCGACGGCGACCTCGATCGTGTCGAACCGCATCAGCGACCCTTCCACTGCGGAGGTCGCTTCTCGGCGAACGCTCGTGGGCCCTCGATGTAGTCCTCCGAGCCCATCATCTCGACGACGGCCGGGTAGCGGATCGACTCGGCGCCGGCCACGCCGCCCTGCTCGAGGCCGAGGTACACGGCCTGCTTCGACGCCCGCACCGACATCGGCGAGACCGCCAGGATCTCCTCGGCCCACCGGCGTGCGCCGACCATGGCCTCACCCTCCGGGACGACCTCGTTGACGAACCCGAGCTCGTAGCCCTCCTGGGCCGACACGTGGCGGCCGGTAAGGATCATCCCCAGCGCCCGCTTGGGACCGATCGTGCGCGGCAGGCGATGCACCCCACCCCCCAGCGCGGCGAGCCCGACACGCACCTCGGGAAGGGCGAACCGGGCGTTGTCGGCGGCGACGATGATGTCGCAGGCGAGGGCGATCTCGAAGCCACCGCCCATCGCCACGCCGTTGACGGCGGCGATCAGCGGCTTGGTCAGGTCGAAGCGTGATGTGATGCCGCCGAAGCCGGTCGTCGGGTAGGAGCTGCGGTCGCCGCCGGAGGCGGTGTACTTGAGGTCGTTGCCGGCGCTGAACGCCCGGTCGCCGGCGCCCGTGACGATGGCGACCCAGAGGTCGGGGTCGGCGGCGAACTTGTCGAACACCCCCGAGAGCTCGGCGCTGGCGGGCGGATGGAGGGCGTTCATCACCTCCGGCCGGTTGATCGTGACGGTGAACAGGTGACCGTCGCGTTCGGTGGTGCTGAACTCACCCATGCCCGCCGACCGTAACGCCCGGGTTCGGCTCGCAGCCAAGCTGCTCGCCTCACCTTCCGAGCTCGCCGCCGCCGCTTGGCAGCGGCGCTCGCCCCACCTTGGCACAAGGATCAGGCCGCGACCGGCAGGTCGGCCTCGTCGGGCCGGTAGACGGCCAGCTCGGTGAGCGTGCCCAGCCGGGCGAACACCGGGCGGTCGCCGTCGAACAGGTCGAGCAGGAGCTGGTCGTCGTCGCTGACGATCATCACCTCGGCCGTGCGGCGCTCGCCACGGAGCGTGAACTCGATGACGTCGCCCTCACGAAGGCTCTGGTGTTCCTCGGTGCCGGTCATGCTGCCCTCCAACTCGTCCACGGTGCGGTCAACCAACCAGACGAACGGGCATTCCGCCGATCACCGTCCTGAGCCGGTGACTCTGGGCACATTCACAGCCGGTGGCGGGTCCAGGCGTCGACGATCTGGTCGCGTGTGTCGGTGAGCTCGCGCATCGGGATCCCGGCGAGCAGCATCTTCGACCAGATCCGGTTGCACTCCAGGCGGACCAGCGAGCGACTGATGCCGAGCACGTCGGCGACCTGTTGGTGGCTGGCCGGGCTGCCGCCGGCGATCACCGGCGCAACGTAGGCGTCGAGCACCCGGCGCTGGCGGGCGCTGAGCTCGACGCGGGCCCCGGTGGGTAGCCCGTTGTCGGGTTCCGCACCGGTGGGCACGACCTGGACGGTCGCCCCGGCGATGTTGTGGGTGACGGCGATCGTGTACGGAAACGTCCCCACGACCACGATGTCGAACTCCGGATCGGGCGGGGCGACCCACAGTCCCGGGCGCACGGCGATCGGCGCCTCACCCTCGACCACGAGATCGAAGGCGAGGTGGTCGTCTGCGTTGGCGACGATGATCCGGTTGCGCTCGGCGGCGATCCAGCCCGTGGTGCGGGGGACGATCTCGTCGACGATCGGGGCGTGGCCGATGCGGATGTCGTTGTGCGGGGCACGGCCGAAGTGGATGTCATCGTCGCCGATGACGAGGTGGACGTCGTCGTGGGTGACGGTGCCGTATGCAGGCGCGCTCACGAGGCGCCGCCCGTGGCGTCGTCGCAGCGCGCCGGGCGGCCAAGCGGGAACAGCCAGACCGTCCAGCCGTGGAGATCGTGGGCGCCCGGGGCCACCGCGCCGTCCCCTCCGAGGCACGTCCAGGTGGCCTGGTCGGGAATCCAGTGACGGACGCCGGATCCGTCGACCCACCACGCGGTATCGCCCCACTGGCGGATGATCCGCCGCCGGATCGTGCCAGTGTCGAGGCCGCCGGTGCGGTCGGCCCGGACGACGACGTCGATCGGCGCGTCCTTGCCGTCGGTGATCGGGGCGATTTGATCGGACGTGACTCGCATCTCTCCCTTCTCGAACTCGAGCACCGCCTCGTCCGTGCCGACGTTGACGTTGGACGCCGGAAAGCCGAGCTCGCCGCGGCAAGCCCCCGGCGTCGGTCCAGCGGGCCACGCCCTGGGCGGGGATCCAGAACAGCTGGGTGTCGGCGCGCGGCCCGATCAGCAGCCCTCCGTTGTCGAGGCGGATGGCGACTGCCTCGGGATCGGTGTAGAAGTCGACGCCCACCGGGTAGCCGCCGGCCGCCGGGGACTGGAGCGCGGTGCCGCTGGCGATGTCGATGTACGACGTCCACATCGTCTCGGTCAAGTAGACGGAGCGCCCGTCGGGCGCGGTGACGTACACCCCCGAGGCACGGCCGGCCTCGTCGACCACCGGCTGCATGTGGCCGGCCACGAACGTCTGCTGGGGCCCGCCCCAGCACGACCGCGGTGGCGCCCCGAGCTCCAGCGGCACCACGCGCTGCGGGCAGTCGGGCGGCGGCCCCGCCCTCGGCGGCGGCGGCGGGGCGCCGAGCGGACCGGCTGGCGCGTTCGCCGGCACCGGCGGGCCGAGCGCCGCAGCGGACGTGGGGTCCGCGGTGGTGGTGGTGGTGGTGGTGGCGTCGTCGTGGCGGGCGCGCACGAGCACGACTGCGGCGATGGCGATCACGACCGCGGCGACGGCGAGTGCGGACGCGACGAGTCGTCTGGCGGGTCGGCGGCGCAGGTCCCGCTCGACGTCGTCGACCCAGCCGACGAGGTCCGGCGGCCTCCGGCCCGGGTCAGGGTCGATCATCCGCAGGATGTCGCCGGCGGCCCGCTTCGGATCCGCGGCCCCATCGAGCGCGGCCTCGAGCTCCCGCCGCAGCGCGGGGGTCGGGGTCGAGCCCTGCGGGTGGCCGAGCAGCGCGTGGACGGCGAGCATGCCGACGCTCCAGCGGTCGCCGTCGCTGCCCTTGCCGCCGGTGAGCGAATCCGGGGGGATGAAGCCGATCACGCCGGCGACCGTCGTGGTCTCCGTCCCGTCGTCGGGGCGCACCGTGCCGAAGTCGATGACCACCGCGGTGCCGTCGGGGCGGATGATCACGTTCCCCGGGTGGAGATCGCGGTGGGTCAGGCCGTGGTCGTGGAGCGCGCCGACCGCGCCGGCCACGTCGCGCACGACGGCCAGCGCGGCCGCAGGCGCCATCGGGACCTGCGACCTCAGCGGCCGGCCCTCCTCCCATCGAGCAGCGACGTAGAACACGTCGTCGGCGGTGTCGGCGCAATCGGGGTAGCGGGCCAGGCCGGGGCCGAGGAACGACTCGATCGGTCGACCCAGGCTGGGGTGGTCGATCGCGGCGATCCGGCGGAGGCGATCGGCGATCGCCGCCGGATCGATCGCCGCTGGATTGGCGTGCAGCTTCAACGACACGGTGCCGGCGTAGGGGACGGTGTTGTCAGGGTCGGGGAGGCGTTCGGCGCGCACGACGGTGGTGTCGCGTTCACAGAGCACGTCGATGTCGTCGACGGCGTAGGCGCGCCGGTTGCGCGCCGATCCGCAGAACCACCGATGCCGCCTCTCGCTGCCGTCCTCCACACTGCCTCCGCCTGGCTCGGTGCGACTGGATCGGCACGCTAGCGGGCCGGCGACCCGTTGGCATCCCTGCCAACGCTTGCGCGCTCGGTCTCTTCCCCGGGAGGACTGACGTCGGCCGCCCGTGAGGTTTCAGCGCCGTCGGGTGCAGGCGCCGTACGCCCCGCGCCGGGAGCTGTGGTCGAGGATCCCGAAGCCGGTGTGCTCGAGCAGCGGCTCGAACAGCCAGCGGTAGCTGCCGTGCTCGAGGCGGACGTCATCGGTGAGCACGGCGCCAGTCCAGGCGCGCGCAGGGTCGTGGACGGCCCCCGCCAGCCATGCCTCCAGCCACGGCTCGACACCAGCCGGCTCGACGTCGAAGACGAGGTCGTGGAGGCGCAGGACGGCGCCCGGCGCGAGCACCCGAGTGCTTCGTCTCATCGGAGTATTTGGGCCCGGGGGAATCGGGGCGTGGCACTCGGACGGGTCGAAACACTCGGATGCACGCCAACAGTGTGGCTGGGCGCGGCGGCAGACTGGATCCGTGTTCGACGGGCTGGTGCCGGCATCGGCGCGGTGGGCGCTCGGCCCGGAGACGGCGACCATCGCCGACCTGCTCGGCGTAGAGCTTGACGCCGTCGCCCACGCTGCGCCGGTCCGGGTGGGTGAGTTCGCCGCCGGCCGGGTGGCGGCTCGCCGGGCGTTGGCCGCGCTGGGGATCGGACCGGTGGCGGTCCCGGTCGACGCCCGCCGCCTGCCGGTGTGGCCCCGTGGTGTCGTCGGTTCGATCACTCACTGCGCAGGGATGGTCGCCTCCGCCGTGGCGTGGTCCGACGACTTGACGGCGATCGGGATCGACGGTGAGCTGGCGGCTCCGCTCGAGCCGGAGGTCGTGGACGCCGTCGCGACGGCGGCGGAGCGTGCGGCGCTCGCCGACGGCCTGACGGCCACGGTCCTGTTCAGCGCCAAGGAGTCGTTCTACAAGTGCTGGTCGGCGCTCGACGGGCCGATCCTTGACTTCCACGACGTCGTGGTCGTGCTCGACGGCGCCTCGTTCGTCGCCACCCCTGCCGGTGGGGAGCCGTGGCCGGGGCGGTGGGCGGTGCGCGACGGCTTCGTCCTCACCGCCGCCTGGCACGCGGGCACCCCGAGCCGCTCGTGAACGAGCAAGTCTTCGAGCGAGCGAACGATTCGGCACGGTCTTTCGCTCGTTGGTGCCCCAGGTGGTCCGACGACGTGGCGTTGTCACGTCATGTGAGGGTGCGCCGATGAGCGAGCGAGTCTTCGAGCGAGCGAACGATTCGGCACGGTCTTTCGCTCGTTGGTGCCCCAGGTGGTCCGACGACGTGGCGTTGTCACGTCATGTGAGAGTGCACCAATGAGCGACCTGGTCCCCGCGTGGCGGACGATGCGTCGCGCCCTGACGCCGATGTCCCGCCCGCTGCGCACCTTCACCGCCGTCGCGGCGATCACCGTGGTCGCCGCCGGCGCGGCGCTGTGGAGTGCCGGCGCCGTGTCCGCCCACGCCGAGCTGCTCGGCGTGACGCCAGCCGATGGCGCGGTGGTCCCGGACGCTCCGGCCCAGGTGGTGCTGCGGTTCAGCGAGCACGTCTCGCTGACGGGTGGATCGGCGCGGGTCCTCGACCAGCAGGCTGCGGTCGTGTCCGGCGCCGCCCGGGTCGAGGGTGACCAGGTGATCATCCCGCTCGGCGGCCAGCTGCCCGACGGCACCTACACGGTCGCGTGGGTCGCCATCTCCGCGGATTCGCACCCGGTCAGCGGGGCCACGGTGTTCTCGATCGGGGTGCCGTCGCCCGGTGGCCCGGTCGCCGTCGGGTCGAGCTCCCCGAGCGCCGGGTGGGGCGTGCGGACCGGCGCGGCGACGCTGGTCGCCCTGTCGTATGCCGGCGCCCTCGTCGCCGTCGGCGGCTGGTGGTTCCTGGTGGTTGTCGACGGCGGCACGGGTCACGACGACGACGAGTCCGCGCCGCCGTACCGCGCCAGGATCCGTCGCCTCGTCGGGCGCGCCGCCGTGCTCGGCGCGGTCGCTGCGTTGGCCTCGATCCCGTTGCGCATCGCACGTCTCGGCGGTGGGATGGCGGCGCTGCGCGACAACGACCTCCTCGGCGAGTCGCTGCGCGGCCCGATCGGCGCTTCGACGGCGATGACCGCTTCCGCGCTGCTCGTGATGGCCGGCCTCGCCGAGCCGGCGACCTCGCTGCGCCGGGCCGGCCGGATCGCCGCCCTGGTGATCGGGTTCGTCGCCCTCGCCGGGTTCGCCGTCGAGGGCCACACCCGCTCCCAGCACCCCATCGCGCTGATGGTCACCCTCGACGTGGTGCACCTCGCCGCGGGCGCGGTCTGGCTGGGCGGGATCGCCGCGCTCGTCATCGCCACCCGCAGCGGTTCCGAGCCCGACGTTCTCGGGCGCATCGTCGGACGGTTCAGCACGATGGCCGTCGTCGCCGTGCTCGCCGTCGTCGGCGCCGGCGCCTGGATGGCGGTCCTCGTGCTGCCCTCGCTCGGGGACCTATTCACCACTGGCTACGGCCTGACCCTGCTCGTCAAGGTCGCCCTCGTGTTGCCGGTCATCGGGATGGGCGCCTACAACAACCGCCGCCTGGTGCCGGCCGTGTCGGCCGGTGCCGCCGCCGCACCCGAGCGCCGGCGGCGCCTGGCGACGACCGTCCTCGCCGAGCTCGTCGTCCTCCTCGCCGTCGTCGGCGTGGCGTCGGTGCTCGTCAACCGCTCGCCCGTCGCCGCCTCCGCCGTCGCCCCGGTGACGCCCGCGACGGTCGCCCCAACGGCCGTCGACGTGCCGCTGTCGTCGGGTGCCGGTACCGCGAGCTACACGCTCGCCCCCGGACTGGCGGGGCAGAACGAGATGGTCCTCACCCTGCGCGACCCCACAGGCAAGCCGCTGGCGCCCGTCGACGTGCCGACGATCGAGCTGACCGAACCCGACCTCGGCGTCGGCCCGCTGCGTCCGCTCGTCCACCCGGTCGGGGACGGCGAGTTCCACGTCATCGCCGACATCCCGCTCGCCGGGATCTACGACATGGTGATCCGCGTCCGCGTGAGCGACTTCGTCGCCGTCAGCGCCACGTCGACGATCACGGTCAACCAGTAGCGGTTCGGCCGCCTGCGGTCAGAAGCGGCCCCATGGGAAGGGCGGCCAGGCGCATCGACGTGGTCATCCACGTCTCGCTGCGCTCGACGCCGTGCCCGGTCCGCAGCTGGTCGACGGCCTCAGCCAGCTCGGCCCGCGTGTCGCGCCGCACGAGGGCGGCGACGCAGGCGGACTCACCGCCGTTGATCGCCTCGGTGTCGAGTTGGGCGCGGACGGCGACGATCCTGATGTCCTTCATGCGCCGGTCGCGGACGTTACACCGACGCCCCATCCGAGTGTTTCGGCTGATCGGAGTGTTTCGTCCCGGGAAAACCACTCGGTGACACTCGGGTGGGTCGAAACACTCCGATGGGTGGGGCCGGCGCCGGGACGGCGAGCAGCCACACCAGCGCCATGCTCAGCAGCTCGGGGAGGTGTTGGGCCTCGCCGACGAGCGGCACCCGCCCGTCGACCAGGTCGACGACGGTGGTGATCAACAGGGCGCCGGCGAGCACGATCGTCACCGGCAGCATCGTGCGGGCTCGAGCCGGGCGGATCGCGACGACGAGCAGGCCGACGCCGTAGGCAGCGGTGAAGGCGCCGAGGTGGCGGGCGGCGTGGGCGGCGGTGTCGTGCTCGTCGCCGAGGATCAGCGCCGGAAGTGAGAAGGCGATGATCTCGATGGCGACGACGACGAGCAGGGCCCGCACGACGCCCCAGTGTCCGGCCCGATCCGACGCGGCGACGGCGTTGCGGATGCGCTGCGACAGGTCGGGCACGTGGGGAGCCGCACCGATGCGCTGGACGGAGTGGGCCGCCGCGGCCTCGGCGGCGAACGCCCGGCAGCGCCCGCAGCGAGCGAGGTGGGCGTCGACGCGCGCCGGCTCGATGCCCGGATCCTCGCCGTCGAGGCGCGCCGAGATGGCCTCCTGCCAGCGCGCGCATTCCATGGGACTGTGGTCGCCGGCGGGCACCGACGAGTTCCCGCGTCGACGGTCCCGGCGGGTCGGGCCATCATCTCCGGGTGGTGGATCCCCTCCGCGCCTACGTCGACGCCGCGTTCGAGGGCGACGACGTCGCCGTCGCCGAGCTGGTGCGGCTCACCCAACCGTCGGTGTGGCAGCTGTGCCTGGCGCTGGGGACGCCAGGGGAGGTCGAGGACCTCGTGCAGGACACCTATCTGCGGGCGCTCGGCGGTCTGGCGCGTTACCGCGGCGAGGCGCCGGTGCGGGTGTGGCTGCTGGCCATCGCCCGGCGGGCGTGCGCCGACCACGTTCGCCGCAACCAGCGCCGGCGACGGCTCGTCGAGCGGGTGAGCCGACACACGACGGCGCCATGGACGCCGCCGCCGGACGTCGTCGACGACCTGCTCGGCGCACTCGACCCCGATCGCCGCGAGGCGTTCGTCCTGACCCAGCTGGTCGGTCTCAGCTACGAGGAGGCGGCGGCGGTCGCCGGCTGCCCGATCGGCACGATCCGCTCACGCGTCGCGCGTGCCCGCGCCGACCTGCTCGCCGCGGTCACCCGCGCCGCCGCCCGCTGACCCGCCGCCGCGACGACGCACGATGGCCGCGGCGGTGACTGCACCGACGACCATGACGGCGGCGATCACCACGGCCACGATCCAGCCCGCCGAGCTGCCACCGCCGCCCGACGCGACCGTCGTCGCCGAGGCCGCCGCGGTCGTCGCAGTGGCGTTCTCGCCGTCCTCGGCGGCGGCGAGGGCGACGAGCTGGTCGCGACCCGCGGCGTCCGCCGGGACATCGTCGATCGTGGCTGCCGGCTGCGACCCGGCGGCGAGGACGAGCAGTTGCGGCGCCGGCTGCTCGGCGCCGAGATCGGTCTCGATCCACGCCTCCTGCTCGTCGTTGGCGCACGTCTGGACGGCGGGGAAGGCGAGCAGCGTGCCGACCTTGTCGGGCACCGTGAAGCGGACCTGGAAAGCACCCGGCTCGTGCGCCGGCTGCGATCCTCCGGACCACTCGAGCACCGTGGTGCCGTTGGCGTCTAAGGTGGAGCTGGCCTTCCATCCGACCTTGTCGAGCGCGATCGCGCCGGCGACCGGCGCCTGCACCTTCATGTCGACGGTCGGGGAGTCGCCGCAGCCGTGCTCGGGCTCGAACGTCACCGTCGCCGTCGACCCGGCTGGCACGGCGACCACGTCGGTCTCGGTGTGCGCCGACGCCATCGTCGCCGGAGCGATCGCGGCGACGGCGGCGATGAGCACGCCGGCGACGACCCGGCGGCGGCGACGGGGGATCTGGATGTCGATCACAGCAAGCAGGGTCGTCCGGCGCCGCTGCCAGGTTCCCGGCGGCCGCATCAGCCGGTCGTGCACTCCTGGCAGTGGACGTCCGAGACGGGCGTGCCGTTGGCGAGGTCGGTGACCCAGTCGACGAGGGCGACGCCGTTGACGGTCTCGGTGTAGAAGCCCGGCTTGTGAAGTACCGTGTGGTCGGAACCGGGCGCCACGTAGCTGGCCAGCCGGACCCCGGCCGCCTCGATCTGGCGCTCGTTGGTGTCGATCAGGCTGAGCAGGTTGCTCGGTTGGATGCCGGCGAGCGCGGCGAACGTGGCCTGGGTGGCGTCGAAGGCGTAGTCGTGGCGGGCGAACACGATCGCCGGGTCGTGCTTGCCGGCGCGGACGAACAGCCCGGGGATGCTCCACGTCTCGGCGGTGACCCCGGCGTTCTCCGGCCACGGCGGGACGGCGTTGAGCGTCCCCCACGCCGCACCGATGACGGCGTTGATGACCGGGACGTCTGGATAGGCACCGGAGCCGTCGGCGAGCACGGTGATCGAGGTCGCCGGCAGCGCGTCGTGAGCTTCGCCGGCGAACAGCGGTGCCGGGATCCCTCCCGCGCTCTCGCCGGTGACGAGCAGCTGCTTCGCATCGGGGAACGTCGCCACGAGGCCGTCGAGGGCGGCCTTGGCGTTGACGGCGCCGACGTGGTGGATGGTGAGGTCGGGGGCGTACTGGTTGATCTTGTCGCCGAGGAAGACGTCGCCGGTGCAGTACGGCACGACCACGAAGGACCAGTCGCGCAGCGGGTTCTCCGGGTTGGTGAGATCGAAGATGCCGTTGGCGGAGCCCTGTGCGAGCTGGCTCTCGACGTCGACCTCGGTCGTGTAGCGGTCGCTGCCGGGCCGGCAGGTGTCGGCGCTGAAGCAGGCGCCGCCGCCCTCGAAGTAGAGAACGACCTTGGTCGGGTCGGCGCGCCGCACGTAGTAGCTGAACTCGCCGCCGAGCGCGCACTGGCAGTCGCCGCCGGGCACGACCTTCTCCCATCCCGCCGTCGGTGTCGTGCTGGTGGCCGGCGCGACGGTCGTGGTCGGCGCGACGGTCGTGGTCGGCGCGGCGATCGTCGTGGTCGCGGCACCGGTGGTCGTGGTGGCGGCACCGGTGGTCGCCGTCGTCGTGTCGTCGTCATCGCCACACGCGGCGAGGGCGATCGCCACAAGCGCGACGGCGGCGATCCGTCTGCCCGTCATCGGCGTGGACTGTAGCGACGACCCCCGCTCACGCACCGGCGGCGAGCCAGTGCTGGCGCGGATCTGGCGACGGAGCAGAAGGACTCGGGAAACTCCTCTGGATCTCTTGCCGGCCTTCATGCGCGCTACATGGCCGATCCGCAGACTCGTCACCCATGACCGTGACCCAGTCGGCGACCGACCCCGCCACCTATGCCCTCGGCCGATCCCCCGCCGAGGCGGACCGCCTGCACCTCCAGCACTGCATCTACGGTGCTTCGACTCGTGAGCTGTTCACCGCGGCCGGGATCGGACCAGGGATGCGCGTGCTCGACGTCGGCAGTGGCGCCGGCGACGTGGCGATGCTTGCCGCCGACCTCGTCGGGCCTGCCGGCGAGGTCGTCGGCGTCGAGGTCGCGCCGGAGACGATCGCCATCGCCACCGACCGGGTTGCCGCCGCCGGCCTCGACAACGTGCGCTTCGTCGAGGCTGACCTGCGCGACCTCCACCTCCACGAGGGCACGTTCGACGCGGTCGTCGGACGATGGGTGCTGATGTACCAGCCCGACCCCGTCGCCTTGCTGCGCCGGTTGGCCTCCTACCTCCGGCCGGGCGGGATCGTGGCCTTCCAGGAGAGCGACCTCGTGAACGTGCTGAACCCCTACCCCGAGGGCCCGGTGCACGCCCGGCTGCGCGAGCTGATGACGCCGCCAGCCGAGCGCGGCGGCCCGGAGCAGCAGATGGGCCCGAAGCTCTACGGCGCGTACATCGCTGCCGGGCTCCCGGCGCCCGGGTTGCGCACCCACACGCCGGTCGGCGGCGGACCCGACTGGCTCGGCTTCCGCTACATCGCGGCGACCGCCCGCAGCCTGCTGCCGGCGTTCGCGGCGATGGGGCTCGTCGCCCCCGGTGACGTCGACGTCGACGCGCTCGAAGACCAGCTGCGCGAAGAGATCGTGTCACGCAACGGCGTCCAGCCGTTGCCGACGCTCTACGGCGCCTGGACCCGCTTGGGCGGCTGAGCGGTCGGCCCGTTCGCCGTCGGGGTCTCGGCGAGCACCGACTTCAGCGTCTGCGCCGCACCGAGCAGTGCGGCCGACTCGAACGGGACGACGATCTTGGCGTTGTCGCTGTCGGCGAACTTGGAGAGTGCGTCGAGCTGGAGGATGGCCACCAGCGTCGGGTCCGGGTCGCCGCGCTTGATCGCCCCGTAGACGGTCTCGATCGCCTTGGCCCGGCCCTCGGCCTCGAGGATCGACGCCTGGCGGCTGCCCTCGGCGCGCAGGATCGCCGCCTGCTTCTGGCCCTGGGCGGAGCGGACGGCGGCCTGGGCCTCACCCTCGGCGACGTTGATCGCCGACTGCTGCTGGCCCTCGGACTGCAGGATGCGGGCCCGCTTCTCCTGGTCGGCCTGCTTCTGCAGCGCCAGCGCCTGCAGGATCTGCGGCGGCGGGGCGATCTCGATGATCTCGATGCGGTTGATGCGGATGCCCCACTTGTCGGTGACCGCCTCCATCTGCTGTTGCACGTCGGTGTTGATCCGCTCGCGCTCGGACAGCGCCTCGTCGAGCGTCAGCGTGCCGATCACAGAGCGGAGCGCGGTGCGGGCGAGGGCGTCGATGGCGACGTCGAAGTTGGCGATCGTGAACAGCGCGGTCTCGGCCACCACGACCTGGGTGAAGATCGTGGCGTTGACGGTGACGACGACGTTGTCCTTGGTGATCACGTCCTGGCGGTCACCGGGGCGGGGGATCTCGCGGATGTCGACGCGCTGTAGGGAGTCGACGAACGGGGTGATCAGGACGAGACCCGGCTCGTGGGTCCGGCGGTACTCGCCGAGGCGCTTGACGACGCCGACGGTGCCCTGCTGGACGATGTTGACCATGCTGCGCAGCGCCAGCAGCAGCACGATGACGACGAGGGCGGCGACGGCGATGCCGGCGATGCCTCCCGGTCCGACGGCGAGCAAGCAGAGCATGGCTATGACCCTCCTTCGAGGTCGACCGGCAGATGCCCGTCGGCCGGCCACACGATGAGCGTCGTGCCTTGGACGCCCGTGATCAGGACCTTGGTGCCCGCCGGCAGCGGGTTGTCGCTCCCGCTGACCGCCCGCCAGCGCTCGCCGGCAAGCTCGACGTGGCCGACGTTGTCGGCGTCGCCAACGATGTCGAGGGTGAGCACCTCGTGGCCGACGAAGCCGCCGTGGACGCCTGTGCCGCGGTGGCCGTGGCCGCGCTCGACGAGCCGGGCGACGTACGGGCGCACGAGGACGACGCCCAGGGCGCTGACCGCCACGGCCGTCAGGACTTGAACGGCGAGGGCATCGGGCGCGGCGACGGCGACGGCCGCGGCCGCCAGGCTGCCGATGGCGACGAACAGGGCGTAGAAGGCGAGGTGGTGCAGCTCGACGGCGATGAGCAGCACCCCGACGACGATCCAGGCAATGGCCACGGCACCTCTCTCCGAGTCAATGCTAGGGCCGCGCGCCCGGCTTTGTGTCACCGCATCAGTGCCCGGGGACTCCTCGGTGACACAAACGTCAAGGGCGTCAGGGCACGACGACGGCGCGGCCGCGCACGGTGCCGGCCTTGAGCGCCGCGTAGGCCTTCGGCGCATCGGCGAGCGGGTAGGTCGTGTACTCGGCCTTGATGACGCCGCGGCGGGCGAGCTCGAGCAGCTCCATCAGCTCGGTCACGCTGCCCCAGTACGTCGTCTGCAGCGAGACCTCATAGGCGACCGCGAAGAAGCTGAACGGGATGGCCCCTCCGGCGATGCCGACGATGGTGAGGTCGCCGAGCGGCCGGGTCACCGCGGCGCCGAGCTGCATCGTCGTCTCGGCGCCGACGAAGTCGAGCACGACGTCGGCGCCCAGCCCGCCGGTGGCGTCGCGGATCTCCTCCGCCGCGTTGTCCCCGGCGGTGACGGTGACGTCGGCACCGCTGGCCGCAGCCAGCTCGAGCGCCTTGGGCCGCTGGTCGACGGCGATCACGCGAGCGGCGGTCATCGCCGCCAGCAGCTGCACGCCCATGTGCCCGAGCCCGCCGACACCGATCGCCACCGCCGTCGAGCCGGGCACCAGCTTGGGCAGCGAGCGGCGGATCGCGTGATAGGGGGTCAGGCCGGCGTCGGTGAGCGGCGCCGCGGCGACCGGGTCGAGATCGCCGAGGGGCACCACGAGGCGAGCCGAGGGGATGAGCTGGTAGGGCGCCATGCCGCCGTCCCGACCCAGCCCGCCGCCGGCTGCCTCGGCCGTCGCCCCCTCGACGCAGTAGTTCTCGGTGCCCTGGCGGCAGCGGATGCACCGCCCGCAGCCCCACGGGCCGTACACGGCGACGGGCTCGCCGACCTCCAGCCCGCTGACCCCGGCACCGACAGCGTGAACCCACCCGGCGTTCTCGTGGCCCAGCGTGAAGGGCAGCGGGTACGGCAGCAGCCCCGGTTCGAACTCGTAGAGGAGGTGGAGGTCGGAGTGGCACACCCCGGCCCCGCCGATCCGCACGACGACCTCGCCCGGCCCCGGATCGGGCTCGGCCACGTCGCGGAACTCGGGGTCGTGGTTCCATTCGACCAGTTGGAGTGCCTGCATCGCGCCGACCGTAGACGAGTCGGCGGCGCGGTAGGCGCGGGCTGCGTGATCAGCTCGTCGGTGCCGATGACGTTGGTGCCGACGCCGATCTCGGTCGGCACGCGGCGGGCCGCGCCCGCCCGGTCGCCGTCGAGCCGGAGTCGCTGGACCGCCTCGACGTCGTCGGCGAACCCCTGACGAGCGAAGACCTCCTTGTAGACGTTGCGGGTCGGCGATCCCGTCGCGCCGAAGGTGAAGGCGTAGCCGTCGGCGTGGCGGCGGCCGGCGGCCTCGATGTCGTTGGTGAGCGACCGCCCGGCGGCGGCGGAGTTGTCGCTAACGACTGGTTAGCGGGCGAGAGGTCCCCTGGCGTCGTCGATCGAACGTCGGTCGCACGCGAAAGGACTTCATTGCCATGTCTCTGTTGACCGCACAGCCGCTGGCGACGGCGGTGACGCGCACCTACGACATCGAGGTGCCCGCCAACCCGCCGCAGCCGACCCTGCCTGCCATCGTGGTCTTTCACGGCGGTGGCCAGGACGTCGCCACGATCGCCCGGCGGTGGGGCGTCAACCCGCCCGTCCCGATCCCCGTGGCGCTGCAGAACTACCTCTTGGTCTTCCCCGAGACCCATCCCCAGCTGGACAAGGAGTGGGTGCACTTCCAGACCGGCGAGAGCGGGTTCCCGACCCTCGACCTCGACTTCGTCCGTGACCTCATCGCCGAGCTCACCACCCGCGCCTTCGCGACGGGCTCGGCGGTCGTGCCGACGGTGAGCGCCGACCCGAACCTGTTGTACGCGGCCGGCTTCTCCAACGGCGGCGGCATGGTCTGGCAGCTGCTCAACTCCGACCTCAGCGGCAGCTTCCAGGGCTTCGCCGCCGTCGGCAAGGCACTCGATCCCGAGAAGGCACGGCACTACCGCCAGGTGCTGGCCAACCTCGGCCAGGTGCCGGCGCCGGCGCCGGTCTTCTACCTGCACGGCACCGCCGACCCAGGCTACCGGCCGCCCTTCACCCAGCAGGAGGTCGAGCTCGACGAGACCCTGCCGTTCTTCACGCTGCGGGAGATGCTCGACCGCAATGGCGTGGCGCCCGGACCGGCCGCCACGTCGCTGGTCCCCGCGAGCACGGGGCTCACCGAGGTGGTCTTGCAGGAGTTCGCCGGCACCGCAGCGTACGTCCACGGCACCGTGCTCAACGGGGGCCACAACTGGCCCAGCGCGACCACCGTCGGCAACCCACCGGTGGCCACCCACTTCAACGCCACCGAGGCGATCGTCGACTTCTGGCGCGCCAACGCCGGCCTGCCGTGAACCCCTTCAGGGCTGCTTCGGGCGACGGCTCCGCACGGGGACGGTCGGGCTCGGCTCGTCCCGGTGGTAGGGCAGGCCGAGGGCGTTGCAGTAGAGCCGGGTCAGCTGGATCACCGCCTCGTCGAGCTCGTAGGGCTCGCCGAGCACCATCCACACGTAGGCCGAGCGATCGATCATCGAGCCGAGCGCGCTCGCCGCGTAGCCGGCGTCGATGCGCTCGTCGACCAGGCCCTGCTCCTGCCAACGGCGGATCGACGCGGTATTGCGTTGGACGAAGTAGCGACGGTTGGCGCGGCGGATCGCGGCGAGGCGGGGGTTGAACGTGGCCACCTGCTCGAGCACACCCATCATCCGGGCATTGTCGGCGAACCCGCGCAGGTAGCCGCGGTTGGCCCGCTCGATGCGCTCGGACAGCATCGCGTCGGGCGGGAGGTGGGGCTCGGCCTCGGCTGTCGTCAACAGCCGGTGCTGGAGATCGTCGGCGACCTCGGCAAAGATCTCCTCCTTCGAGGCGAAGTAGGTGTAGAAGGTGCCGTGGGCGACGCGGGCCTTCTTGGCGATGTCGCCGACGTTGGTGTCGATGTACCCCTGGCGTTCGAACAGCGCCCGCGCCGCCTTCACCAGCGCCGCCCGAGTCCGTGCGCCGCGGGCGGTGAGCGGGGCGGAGCCGGCGGGCGCGGCGGGCCGACCCGACCCGCTCGGCGCCTGCTCCCTCCGGCTCGGCGCTCACTGGTACCCTCCTCAAGTCATCCGACGCGTTCGCCGCCGAGCATGTCGCCGGGCACCAGTGGGCGAAAGACCGCAACACCGGTTCGCTCGCTCGAAGACTCGCTCGCTCACTGGTACCTCCTCAAGTCATCCGACGCGTTCGCCGCCGAGCATGTCGCCGGGCACCAGTGAGCGAAAGACCGCAACACCGGTTCGCTCGCTCGAAGACTCGCTCGCTCACTGGTACCTCCTCAAGTCATCCGACGCGTTCGCCGCCGAGCATGTCGCCGGGCACCAGTGAGCGAAAGACCGCAACACCGGTTCGCTCGCTCGAAGACTCGCTCGCTCACTGGTACCTCCTCAAGTCATCCGACGCGTTCGCCGCCGAGCATGTCGCCGGGCACCAGTGAGCGAAAGACCGCAACACCGGTTCGCTCGCTCGAAGACTCGCTCGCTCACTGGTGCCTCCTCAAGTCATCCGACGCGTTCGCCGTCGAGCATGTCGCCGGGCACCAGTGAGCGAAAGACCGCAACACCGGTTCGCTCGCTCGAAGACTCGCTCGCTCACTGGTACCTCAGGTCTGCCCGGCCCGCCCAGCTCGCAGCTCGCGATGGAGGATCTTCCCGGTTACCGTCTTCGGCAGCTCGTCGACGAACTCGATCGAACGAGGGTATTTGTAGGCCGCCATGCGCTCCTTGCAGAACGCGATCAGCTCGGCCTCGGTGGCCGCCTCGCCCGGGCGCAGGCTGACGAAGGCCTTCACCGTCTCACCCCGGTACTCGTCGGGCACGCCGACGACCGCGGCTTCGCGTACAGCGGGATGGTGGTAGAGCACGCTCTCGACTTCGCGCGGCCACACCTTGTAGCCGGAGGCGATGATCATGTCCTTCTTGCGGTCGACGACGTAGAACCATCCATCGGCGTCCATGAACCCGACGTCGCCGGTGTGCAGGTGACCCCCGGGCAGGGCGTGCTCGGTCTCGTCTGGCTTGTTCCAGTAGCCGGCGACGACCTGCGGTCCGGTGGTGACGAACTCGCCGTACTCGCCCGGCGCCACCTCGTTGCCGTCCTCGTCGACGACCTGCACGACGGTGTTGAAGATCGGCACGCCGACCGACAGCGCCCCCGAGCTCGGATCGACGGGCGCCCGTCCGCCCATCGGGACGCCGTGCGATGGCGATGTCGTCTCGGTGAGCCCGTAGATGTTGTGGATGTAGGCGCCGGCCTCGCGCTGGAAGCGCTCGACGGTGGCCGGGGCGATCGGTGCCCCGCCGCTGTACACCTTGGTCAGCGACGACAGGTCTCGCCCATCCCAGGACGGGTCGTTCATCAGGGCGATGAACGCCGTGATCGCCCCGACAGTGAACGTTGGCTTGTAGCGCTCGATCAGGTCGAGCATGTTCCCCGGGTCGAATCGGAACCCGAGCGCGAGCGGCATCGGCACCAGCAGGGCGACGGTCAGGTGGGCGATCAGCCCGGTGATGTGGAACAGAGGAGCGATCCCGAGGACGGCATCGCCGGGCGTGAGGTCCATCCATCGTCGGTACGCCTCGGAGTTGAACACGACGTTGCCGTGGGTGTTCATCGCTCCCTTCGGTACGCCGGTGGTGCCCGATGTGTAGGTGAGGAAGGCGACGTCATCCGGGCCGAGGCTCACGGGCGGCGGGGCCTCGCCGTCGTGGGCGTTGACGACCTCGAGCAGGTCGTCGGTCTCGGCCGAACGGTTGCGCATCGACGCCGAGAACACGCTCGGTGGCGGGTCGTCGGTGGTCAGGTCGAGCTCGCTCGTGGTGATCACCCGCAGCCCGGGGAGCGCCGACTTGCTGACGACGTCGGTGTACAGCGACTCCAGCGTGACCAGCACGGTCGACCCAGAGTCCTCGATGGCGTAGCTGAGCTCGCGCTCCTTGTTCATCGGGTTGATCGGCACGACGATGCCGCCGGACTTCCACGCCGCCAGCACCGCGATCGCGAACTGCGGGATGTTCTGCAGGTAGACGGCGAGGCGGTCGCCGGCTGCGAACCCGTCGGCGATCAACCCGGCGGCGAGCGCGTCGCTCATCCGATTGACGTCGGCAACGGTGAGCGTGGTGCCGGCGTAGTGGATCAGGGGCGCGTCGTGGTGGGCGGCGACCGTCGCCTCGAACATCGCGAGGGCGGATCCGAAATCGCCCTCGCCGCGGACCGGGATGTCATGGGGTGTGCCGGGGCGATACTGCGCCAGCCACACCCGGTCTCCGTAGGCCATGGCGCTACTTGATCACGACCGGGTTCACCGGCGCGCCGGTGCCGCTGACCACCTTCAGCGGGGCGGCCGTGTACAGGAACGTGTACTGGCCGTCGCCGGCGCAATCCTCGGCGAGATCCTCGAGCCAGGCGATCTCGGTGAGCGTGACCCCGAGGTTGCGCATCAGCGCGTTGTGCAGCGGAAGCACGACGCCCGATACGGGGTCGACGGTGACCTCGTTGGCGATCGTGTCGGTCACCAGGTTGGGGATCTCCATGTCGTGGAACCACTGCACCAGCTCGGCGCTGTGGGTGAGGCCTGGCTCGACGAAGTTGCCGTAGAACTCCTCCCGCGAGACCTTGTAGAACTTGGCGATCCAGCCGGTGCGGACGATCAGGATGTCGCGCTTGTGGATCTCCGTGCCCTGGGCCTTGGCGCAGGCCATCAGATCCTCGTGGGTGAACGTCTCGGCGACGTCGAGCACCTCCTTGCCCCGCCAACGGGCGATGTCGAGGAGGATCCCTCGCCCGACGACGCCGCGCTCCGCGAGCGCCAGCACGCTCGCCTTCTCCAATCCACCGATCGTGGTCTTGGCGTCGTAGCCATTCCAGATCTCGCCGTCGTACCAGACGTGGCCGAGGGCGTCGTACTGCGTCGAGCCCTGCAGGAAGCACGTCATGTAGTCGTCGGCGTAGTGGGCCCCGCCGGCGAAGTGGGGTCCCTTGCCGGCGATGTACTGGCCCTCGTCGATGACCATCGTGCGCACCGCGCCGCTGCGGCCGGGCCATACCGGGTCGCCCTCCGGGTTGGCCATCTTGACCTGCAGTGTGAAGACCTTGCCGCTCTTGATCGACCCGGCGGCGGCGACGATCACTTCTGGCGTCAGGTAGTTGAGGCTGCCGACCTCGTCGTCGGCGCCCCACCTGCCCCAGTTGCGGGGAGCGTCCTTGAGCAGGTCACCGACGCTGATCTGGTCGGTCTCGGTCGTGGTCATGGTTTCCTCCTGATGGGTGGGGCGGAGACTGAATCAGGGGTCGGGGACGTAGGCGTCTCTGCCGGCGCCGGTGTCGGCGAGCTGGGCCATGTGGGTGCCCTTCAGGTAGTAGCGGCGATGCCAGATGCCGGTGCCATCCTCGTCGCCGACGGGCATTCGCCACGTGGACGTGCGCGAGTCGCCGGTGAGGGGCACGCCGATCAGGGCGCGCGGCTGATCGATCGTGTCGTCGACGTAGGCGTCGGCGGCTTCGGCCGGCACGTAGCGCTTGGCGATTGACCGGTAGAGGTCACGCCACTCGTCGTCCTCACCGACGTCGTGGACGATGCGCGCCCTGCCCTGGATCGTCACCTTGCGGTACGGGAGCGGGTCCTCGTCGATCGACAGCCCGACCCTCGGATCGCGTCGGATGTTGGCCAGGAACAAGGACGGGCCGCGGGGCGTGAACAGGATCTCGTTGCCCTGGCGGATGAACCAGATCGGCACGAGCCGGGGAAACCCGTCCTCGTCCGTGGTCGCCAGCCGCAACAGGTGCCCGGGCTCGTCGAGGAAGGCGTCGACCTCGGCCTGCGACATCGTGGGCATCAGAACAGGTCCCAGTAGGTGTCGCGGGCGAGCATCTCGTCTCGGGTCTCCTCGAGGATCACCCGGCCCGAGCGCATCACCGCGCAGCGGTTGACGATGCGCAACGCCTGGCCCACGTTCTGCTCGAGTAGGAGCACGGCGAGGCCGTCGATGTCGGCGAGGTGGCGGACGGTGTCGAAGATCTGCTGCACCACCGCAGGAGCGAGGCCGAGTGACGGCTCGTCGAGCATCAGCAGCTTCGGGCTGGCCATCAGCGCCATGCCCAGGCTGACCATCCGCTGCTGTCCGCCCGACATCGTGCCCGCCAACTGCCCGGCGCGCTCCCGAAGGATCGGGAACAGCTTGAGCACGAGCTCCTGGCGTTTGGCCCGGCGGTCCTCGTCGGGATCGTTGGCCCCGCCGAGGAGCAGGTTGTCGGTGACCGACATGTCCTGGAACACGAAGCGCTCCGACGGGATCATCGCCATGCCGGCTCTGACGTTGTCGCGCGACGAGTGACCAGTGACGTCGTGGCCGCCGAACGTCACCCGCCCGCCGAACGGCTTGTTGATGCCGAGGATGGTGCGGATCGTGGTGCTCTTGCCGCTCCCGTTGTGGCCGAGGATGCCGAGGATCTCGCCCGCCTCGACGGAGATGTCGACGTCGAACACGACCTGCTTGCGGCCGTATCCGGCCTGCAGATCATCGACGACGAGGATCGGGACGCGGCCGTCGCCGTCAGCCGACGTGAGCGTGGCGGGAGCGGTGTCAACTGGTTCCAAAGTAGACCTCCGCGAGCCGCCGATCGTTGGTCAGCTCGGCGATCGTGCCCTGCGCCGTGATCTGGCCGAGCTCCATGAAGTAGGTGTGGTCGGCGAGACGCCCGACGACGTGCAGGTTGTGCTCGACGACGCACACCGTGCGGCCCTGGTCGCGGACCTGCTCGATCAGCTCGAGCATCGTGTCGACCCACTTCGTGTCGATCCCGGATGCCGGCTCGTCGAGCAGCAGCACGTCGGCCTCGGTGGCCAGCACGCGCGCGAGCGAGATCAGCTTGGTCTGGCCGTAGGACAGGGCGGCGGCCGGGATGTCGGCAAACTCGGCCATCCCGACGAAGGCGAGCCAGCCCATCGCCTTCTCCCGCGTCTCGGCCTCGGCTCGCTTGACCCGGCGGTGCTGGAACGCCAGCGCGCCGAAGTTCTCGCCGGGTTGGCGCTGCACCGCCATCATCACGTTCTGCAGGCACGACAGCCGATTGAACAGCCGAACGTCCTGGAACGAGCGGACCATGCCCTTGCGGGCGACGTTGTCCGGGTTGAGCCCGACGAGCTCATCGCCGTTGAGCAGGATCGTGCCCGTATCGGGGGGGATCGCGCCGGTGAGTAGATTGAACACGGTGGTCTTGCCGGCGCCGTTGGGCCCGACGAGGGCGGTGATCGTGCCCCGACGCAGCTCGATCGCGAGGTCCCTGGCAGCGACGATGCCGCCGAAGTTCTTGCTCACGCCGGCCGTCTGGAGCACGATCGGCGCCTCGTGCCAGGCCCTCTCGTGGCGCTGCTGCTCGTCGACCGACAGGTCGGTGTCGACGTGCTCGTCGACCTCCTGGACGATGGACGGCACCCAGTCCTGGGCCATCTCGATGCGCCGGCTCGGTGCGCGCCGACCGCGCAGCCAACCCGTGAGCGAGAAGCCCTCAGGGATCGCGCCCTGCGGCCGGACCAGCATCAGGATCGCCAGCGCCGCGCCGTACACGATCAACTGGACGTAGCCGGCCTTGCTCTCGTCGAGCTTGATCGCCCGCTTGAGCAGCGGGTCGAGCAGCACGACGATCGCCGCCCCGAGCACGGTGCCGGGGAGGTTGGCCATCCCGCCGAAGATGACGATCGCGAAGACGGTCAGGGAGAAGGCGAAGCCGAACACTCCGGGAGTGGAGAGGCGCAGCCAGGCGGCGATCATCGCCCCGGCGAAGGCGGCCAGCGCCGACGTCAGCCCGAACACCGTGACCTTGTAGGCGAACACGTTCTTGCCCAGCGCCTCGGTGGCCACCGGGTCCTCGCGGATCCCCTTGAGCACACGCCCGACGGGCGACTCGCCGACGCGGCGACAGATCGCATAGACGATCGCCATCGCGACGAACGCCGGCACCAGCCAGTCACGCGGGTGCTGGAGGTGCCAGCCGAACAGGTTGGCGGCGTCGAGGTTGATCAGGCCGTAGGTGCCGCCCAGCTCGCGGATCGCCACGAGCAGACCGAGGATCACGAACGACACGCCGAGTGTGAGCAGGATCAAGTACTCGACGGTGAGCTTGAGGGCAGGCAGCGCGACCACCGTGCCGATGACGAACGCCAGCGCCATCCCGAGCAGGGTGCCGAGCAGGAAGTTCCAGCCGTGGGCCTGCGCCGTGTAGGCCATCGTGTAGCCGCCGACCGCGCCGAACGCGGCATGGGCCACGGACACCTGCCCGGCGTAGCCCAGCAGCAGGTTGAGCGACAGCGCCAGGGCGGCGTACAGAAGGATCTGGTCGACGTAGTTGATCCAGACGTCCACGGTCAGGCCTCCGTCGCCGACGACGGCACCAGCGGGGTCGCCGCGCCGGCCTTGTGGAAGCGGGCCATGAAGGCGCTGGAGCGGATCGCCAGGTACGTGAGGTAGCCGACGAGCACCACGAACACCGCCGTCTGGGTGTACTGCACGGACAGCCAGATCGAGGCGTACTGCTCGATCAATGCGACCACGATGCCGGCGAGGAAGACCCGGATCGGCGAGCGGGCGGTGCCCCCCAGGAAGGCGACCACGAAGGCGTAGGTGATCGGCGCCGTGCCCATCGCCGGGTCGGTCGAGTACTTGAGGGCGTACCAGATCGCCGCCACCCCGGCGCACAGCGTGCCGAGGAAGAAGCAGATCACGTAGACCCGGTCGGCGTCGATGCCGATCGTCTTGGCGAGGTCGGGGTTGACGCGCGTGGCCTTGATCTGCCGCCCGAGCGCGGTGTAGCGCAGCATCGCCGCGAGGGCCAGCGTGATGCCGATCGCGCTGGCCCCCTGCCACACGTCGAAGTTGATGTAGATGGCGCCCCAGATCTCGTGGCCGACTTTGCGCGGCCCGTAGTACGACTGCGTCTGGGCGCCCCACAGCAGGCGGATCAGGTTCTCGCCGGCGATGCCGATGCCGAGGGCGGCCACGAACACAGCCAGCAGGGCGGTGGCACCCGCGTTGCGCGCCAGCGGCCGGTACACGCCGCGCTCGATGATCGCCCCGCCGACTGCCGCCAGCACCACGCCCAGCGCGGCGGAGACCCAGAACTCCCAATGCACGCGGAAGGTGAAGGTGAAGGCGAGGTAGGCGGCGAGTGTGTAGGTGAACCCGTAGGCGAAGTGGAATCGACCCGTGACGCCGAGGATCAGCGCGAAGCCGACCCCGAGCAGACCGTAGGAGCAACCGCGGAAGAAGCCGTCGACGGTCAGTTGCTTGAACGTGTCGAACGTGACGGCCAGCATGAGGCGGCTCCTCCCTCGGTGCTGGACCGGGTCAGGCCGACTTGTAGTCGGCTCCGTCGATGCCGAAGAAGGCTTTCGGGGTGACCTTGCCGCCCTTGTACTCGAACACGCCCATCTCGCGCTTGATCACCGAATGGGTCGTGGCGTCGAGCGTGTAGCTGCCGAGTTTGGACTCGTCGCCGCCGTAGACGCTGACCACGGTGAGGTTCGACTCGAGCGCCTTCTCCAGCGCCTCGCCGGTGATCTCGGCGTTCGGATCGGTCTTCCAGATCCGCCGCATCAGCTCCCACATGACCAAGGAGTTCTCGTAGAAGTTGGCGGCGTAGAAGTCGGGGTCTTCACCGTTGTCCTTCTTGAAGTCCTCGACGAACTTCTTGGCCAGCAGGCTCTTCGGGTTGTTGGCATCGAAGTAGTCGTAGGCGAACGTGTAGCCGTCGGAGTCGTATGTGCCCTTGGAGGCGTTCACACCGTCAGGCGTGAACTCGAAGCCGATGCGAACCGCCTTCAGTCCGGCGGTGGCGGCCTGGTTGGCGAACGAGCCGGGATCCTGGCCGTAGTTGCTGACGAGGAGGATGTCGGGCTCGTTGGCCTTGATCTTCGGGAGCACCTGGGAGAAGTCCTGGTTGCCCACCGGCACCAGCTCGTAGAGACCGTTGTGCTGGTAACCGCCGGCCTGGATCTTGGCGAGGATGTCCTTCTTGATGATGCCGTTGTTGGGCTCGCCGATGTCCCACCCGACGAGCCCGACGGTCTTGGCGTCGGGGTAGGTCTCCTTCGTCCACTTGAACAGGCCGGGCATCGGGTCGTCCGGGGTGATCGCCCGGGTGCCCCAGAAGTACGGCTGGCCCTGGCCGAAGATGCTCGTGCCGCCGCCGCCGTCGAGAGTGAAGACTTTGTTCTCGGCCGTGGCCTTGAGCATCGCGCCGAGGTCGTCGACGTAGGAGGCGAACTTGGCCTGGATGCCCTTGGACACGATCTCGGTCATCGCCTGCACGCCGGCAGCCGCATCGCCCGACTTGTGGTCGATGTAGGTGTACTTGAACGTCGGGCCGCCGAGCTCGGCGATGTGCTTGGCGGCGAGGTCCAGGCCCCGGCTCATCGTCTTGCCGTAGAATGACCCGGTGCCGGTGAGCGCGAGCACGGCGCCGAGTTGGATCGTCTTGCCCTTCCCGGCGCTGGCCGTCTCGACGCCGAGCTGGGTCACGAGGTCGCCGCCTCCGCCGCCGCCCGCGGTCGTGGCCGTGCTGCCTGCAGACGTCGTGCCGGTGCCCGCCGTCGTCGTCGCCCCGCCCGCCGTAGTGGCAGATGCCGCGGTCGTCGTCGGCGAGGCGTTGTCGTCGTCGTCGCCGCAGGCGGCGAGGAAGGCCGCTGCCCCGACCGCGCCCGCGGTGCCGAACAACATCCGACGGCGGGTGATCCGACCCTCGTGCACGTTGCGGTCCTGATCGTCCATACTCCTGTGTTCCCCTGTCATCCCGGCTCTGAGGCCGCTCGTGGCGGGGCTCGGCGCAGCACAGATCGATGGTGCGTCGCCCGGTTGCCCCGAGGTCACATCCGCGACGACATGCCCGCTCACCTGGTTGTCGAACGAATCCCCTTGCAGCGCAAGCTACTCCCGGGCTCTGTGCGAGGGCAAGGAAAATCTTGACGGACTCGTCAGTTTCGATCCGTGGTCAGGTGTTGAGGTACTCGAGGGCGAGACCCGGGCGCGGCCACGCCGTCTTCACCAGCCGCCCGGTGGTCGACAGCGTGATGTATGCCGTGGTCAGGTCGTCGCCGCCGAAGCAGACGTTGGTGGTGATCAGATCACCTGTTTCGACGAAGTCGACCAACTCGCCCTGCGGCGACACGACCGACACGCCGCCGTTGACGATCGTCGCCACGCACACGTTGCCGGCGGAGTCGATGGCCAGCGAGTCGAGCAGCTGGAAGCCGGGGAACCCATAGAGGCACTGCGAGGTGTCCACGAGTCCGGGCGTGGAGACCTCCCCAGGTCCGGTGATGTCCCGTTGGAGGATCCGTCCCCGCCACGTCTCGGCCCAGTACAGCTTGGTGCCGTCGGGCGAGAGGCCGATCCCGTTCGGGTCGTCGGATGGGTAGACGACCTCTTTGATGCCCGACCCATCGGCCTGGGCGTAGTAGATCCCGGCGATCTGGTGGGTACGCGCCTCGTCATCGACGAGGCCGTGGTCGGTGAAGTAGAACCCGCCGTGGGTGTCGAAGACCAGGTCATTGGGGGCGAGCAGCGGCCGGCCAGCGCACTCGGTGTAGAGGTCCTCGACCGTTCCTGTCGACGGGTCGACGGTCTGGATCCGTCCGCCGATGTACTTCGATCGGGTCAGGGCGCCGGGAAACGTCAGTCCGTCCATGTCGGTCTCGGTGAAGCGGCCGCCGTTGTTGCAGACGTAGAAGAGCCCGCCCGGCCCGAGGGCCGCCCCGTTCGGGCCGCCTGGGATCTCGGCGATCGTCTCCTTCGAGCCATCGGGCAGGATGCGGGTCAGGCTCGGCCCGAACATCTCGACCAGCACGACCGAGCCGTCAGGCATGGCGATCGGCCCTTCAGGGAACTTGAGATCGGTGGCGACCTCGGTCAGCTCGGGCATGGATGTCCTCCCTGTGGCGCGTGCGTCGTGTCGGGCCGACATGGGGCGCGGTCGACCGGCACCCGCTCGACGCTGCAGGTCGGGCCGACCCCCACGTGGCCGTCTGCCATCCAATCCCCGTTGCGAGGCACCTGTCAAGCCGGGGCACATCGGTGCAAGGTCGATCCCAAAGTTGACGCTCATGTCATCTCGGACTACAACCGAGAGCGTCGGTTGGACGCGCGCGGCGCGCGCCGAACGAGGAGGGGTCATGGCCGAGAGCTTCCGCCAGGTCGGCGAGCGGGTCCGCAACTGGGGCCGGTGGGGCGACGACGACGAGCGCGGCACGGTCAACCTGATCACCCCCGAGTGCGTGATCGCCGCCGCCCAGCTCGTCAAGCGCGGTGCGATCTTCGATCTCGGCATCCCGTTCGACGCCAACGGCCCACAACCCGGCGGCGGGCGGATCAACCCGGTGCGGCTGATGTCGGAAACGGGTCTCCAACAGAACTTTCCCGGCGTCTTCCACTATGCCGACGACTTCGTGTTCATGCCGCTGCAGGCGGCGTCGCAGTGGGACGGGCTCGCGCACGTCTTCTACGACGACACCTTGTACAACGGCTTCCCGTCGAGTGACGTCGGCCCCCACGGGGCGATGCACTGCTCGATCGACAAGATGGCCAAGGGCATCGTCGGACGTGGCGTGCTCCTCGACATCGCCCGGCAGAAGGGCGTCGACTGGATGCAGGCCGGCGAGGTGATCACGCCCGACGACCTCGACGCGGCCACCTCGGCGCAGGGCGTCGAGGCGCGGTCGGGCGACGTGCTCTACTTCCGTACCGGGTGGAGGACCAAGTTCAAGGCCGAGGGCAACGCCGCCGAGTTCATGGCAGGGGAGCCGGGAATCGGGGTCGACTGCGCCCAGTGGCTGTACGACAAGGAGGTCGCCGTGATCGCCTCCGACAACTGGGCGATCGAAGCCCTCCCGGGCGAGAACCCGGCCGAAGTGCTCGACGTGCACATGGTGCTGATCCGCGACATGGGCATGACGCTCGGCGAGATCCTCGACCTCGACGAGCTCGCCGACGACTGCGCCGCCGACGGGGTGTGGGAGTTCTTCACGACGGCGCCGCCGATCAAGTTCACCAACGCCGTGGGTTCGCCGATCAACCCGCTGGCGATCAAATAGCTGGGGTTCGGCTCGCAGGCAAGCTGCTTCGCCTCACCTCCGAGTTCGCCGCCGCCGCTCCGCAGCGGCGCTCACCGCAACTCACGAAAGGACGACACACCATGGACTTCGCACTGCCGCCCGATTTGGCCGCCTACCTGGAGGAGCTCGACGAGTTCATCGAGCGGGTGATCAAGCCGCTCGAGCAGAAGGACGACAACATCCGCTTCTTCGACCACCGTCGCGAGGACGCCCGCACTGACTGGGACCGCGGCGGGCTCCCCAACGACGAATGGGAGGCGCTGCTCGGTGAGGCGCGGCAGCTGGCCGACGAGGCCGGCCACTACCGCTACGCCTTCCCCAAGGAGTACGGCGGCAAGGACGGCACCAACCTCGGGATGGCGGTGATCCGCGAGCACCTCGCCGCCAAGGGCCTCGGGCTGCACAATGACCTGCAGAACGAGCACTCGATCGTCGGCAACAACGTCGGGCTGCTGCTGATGCTGGAGTACGGCACCGACGAGCAGAAGAAGGAATGGGTCGACGACCTCGCGCTCGGGCGCCGGGGATTCGCCTTCGGGATCACCGAGCCGCAGCACGGCTCCGACGCCACCTGGATGGAGACCCACGCCGAGCGCGACGGCGACGAGTGGGTGATCAACGGCGAGAAGACCTGGAACACCGGCATCCACCGGGCCAAGTACGACCTGATCTTCGCCCGCACGTCCGGCAAGCCCGGCGACGGCGACGGGATCACCGCCTTCATCACCCCCACCGACTCCAAGGGTTTCGAGGTCGTCGAGTTCCTGTGGACATTCAACATGCCCACCGACCACGCCCACGTCCGCTTCACCGACATCCGGGTGCCGCATGGGACGATCTTCGGCGGCGAGGGCAAGGGGCTGCAGGTTGTGCAGCACTTCTTCAACGAGAACCGCATCCGCCAGGCTGCGGCGTCGCTCGGCGCGGCGCAGTACTGCATCGACGAGGCGGTGAAGTACGCGATGGAGCGCAAGCCGTTCGGCAAGCCGTTGTCGACGAACCAGGCGATCCAGTTCCCGCTCGTCGAGCTGCAGACCCAGGCGGCGATGCTGCGGGCGCTGATCCGTCAGACGGCGTGGGAGATGGACACATACGGTGCGTTCTCCGCCAGCGACAAGGTGTCGATGTGCAACTACTACTCGAACCGGCTGTGCTGCGACGCCGCCGACCGGGCGATGCAGGTCCACGGCGGGCTCGGTTACAGCCGGCACAAGCCGTTCGAGCACATCTATCGCCACCACCGCCGCTACCGGATCACCGAGGGCGCCGAGGAGATCCAGATGCGCCGCGTCGCCGGCTACATGTTCGGCTACATGAAGCAGCAGGCGCCGAAGGGCGTCGCCAGCGTCACCGGCCACTGACACACGGCGGCTCTGCCCCCGTGCGCCCCCCGAAGATTGAGCCCCCGACGACGGCGGGCGCCAAGGGTGCTCGCCGTCAGACGTCCAGGACGGCGTTCACTACCAGCAGCACGCAGGCGGCGACGGCGGCGGCGGCGATCAGCCGGTTGACCCACCCGGCGAGGGTTCGCCAGGCACCGTCGGCGGGGACGAGCGTCGACGCCGCGACGAGGCCGACGCCGAGCGCCATCACCCCGACGACGAACCACACCCCGCGGTCGGCGCCGGCCGACAGCGCCAGCAGCACCAGTCCCGGTGTGGCGGAGAGCGGCACCGCCACTGGCATCAGCGCGGCGCGCAGCCCGGGCGGACCGGGTTGCGGCTGCGGCGGGCGCTGCACCATCCGCACCGCGGCGAACAGCCCGGCGACGGCGGCGACGGCGAGGCGCCCGGCTGGGTGGCTGACATCGAGCAGGTCGAACAGCGGCTCGCCGACCAGCGCGGCGACGACGACGATCGCCGACCCGGCCGCGGCGCCGACCGCGGCCAGGGCGGCCCGGTCGCCTCGCTGGCTGCGGCGCGGCACGGCCATGCCGACGGCGAGCGGGTTGAGCACGGCCAGCAGGGCGAGCCCCCACAGCCAGCCCGTGGGTGCGTTGTGCCCCGACGACGCTGGCGTGTCGAGGATCAGCCTGGTGCGCAACAGCGCCGATGTGGCGTGCTGCTGGTCGTCCATCCGGGTGATGTCACCGATGAACCACGCCCCGTCGACCGCCGCAGGCCCGCCGTGGTGCTGGACGCTGATCGACAGCCCGGCGATGCACTCGGCGCGCGCCGCGATCTGACCACGCAGGTCGGCCATCCGGGTGTCGGCCTCGGCGACCCGCCACAGGCCGGTGAGCGCCTCGCCGACGACGCCGTACCCGCCGCCGCGCGGGACGTGGGTGCCGCGCACCGCCACGCCCCACGGACCTGCCTGCTCGCTCACCCACCGCACCTGGGTGCCGAAGATGCCGGCCTGGCGGCGGGCATAGGCGAGCTCGGCGTCGGTCAGCGGGCGGGTGTGGTCGCGCTCGG
The DNA here is from genome assembly GCA_963841465.1 of uncultured Acidimicrobiia bacterium. GTDB lineage: Bacteria > Actinomycetota > Acidimicrobiia > Acidimicrobiales > Ilumatobacteraceae > JALZMG01. The sequence continues at coordinate 912,227 of CAWJCQ010000006.1, forward strand.
GGAACTGCACGGTCTCGGCGAGCCCGTAGGCGACCCAGTGGTCCGGCACCGGCGGCCACTGGTTCTCGACGTCGTCGCGCTTGGTCGCCAGATAGTTGCCGATGCGGTCGGCGACGGCGCCGAAGCCGTCGTCGGGAAACAGCCGGTGGAGGCGGGCGATCGCCCAGTACGACTCGCCCGTGTAGTACTTCGAGCGGCTCGCCCTGTCCGGCTCCATCGTCACCGGGTTGAACTGGGCGATCACCGCGCCGTCGGGCAGCGTCATCGCCACCATGAAGCGCCCGAGTGAGCGCATCAGGTCGTCGTCGCTGGTGTCGCCGGTGAGGATCCGCCGCTCGGCGAGCCCGGCGGCGAGCAGGGCAGCACCGCCGGTGGGAGCCCCGCTGTCCTGGTCGGCGAGGGCGGTCCACCCGTCGTGCTCGATGAGGTGATCCCGCGCCCACGCCAGGCCGCGGTCGGCGCTCTCCAGCGCCCCGGAGATCCCGGCCGAGGCGGCGGCGTACAGGCCCATCACCGCCCCTGCGTGGCGGACGAGGTTGTAGTCGTCGGCGGCCTGGCCGGTCGAGCGGTCGTACTCGTACAGCCACGTGCCGTCGGGGTGCTGGTTGCGGACGAACCAGGTCGTCGAGTCGGTCGCCGCTTGTTGCATCGAGGCGTCGGTCGGTTGCGGGCAGTGCTCGGGCGGGGCGATCGCACCGAAGGCGATCACGGCCCCGGCCACCAGCCCGCCGAGCGAGAGCACGACCGGCCTCACGGCTGGCGGCTCCGGCGTAGGCCCGGCACGACAAGCGTCGGCGAGGCGAACCACGCCGTCAGCGGCAGCCGGCTGGCGACGAACCGCCCGGCGCCGCCGTCGATGACGCGACCGTCGCGGTCGACCACACGCGTCGGGCTCCCAGGCGGCGCTGGCTCGATCCGGAACCGAGCCAGCCAGTCGAGCGCGCCGATCAGCTTGGCTCGGGTGGCGTCGACCTGGAGCACGCGATCACGCGTCGACGGCACCGCCCAGATCACCAGCGCGGCGATGGCGAGGTAGGAGAAGACCTCGACGTCGGCGGAGAGTTGGATCGCGACGTGGAAGCAGATCGCCACCCAGATCGCCGCATACCTCGTGCGGCGCGACCACAGGCCGACGGCGATGAACAGCTCGGTGGCGATGACGATCTTGGCTGACACGGTGTTGAAGTCCCGGTTGGTGAGGAGGTCGACCGCCCAGCCCGGCAGCACAGAGGCGTCCATCCGGTCGCGGACCGCGTTGAGACGCTGCCAGGTGACGGTGCCGCCGAGCCAATCCGGGTCGACGAGCTTGCTCAGGCCGGACGCGCCGTAGACGGTGGCCGCCTCGAGGCGCAGCAGCCACAGGGGCCACGCCGGCGACGTCGTCGGGAGCGGGGCGAGGCCGCGGCGCCGGCGCAGCCAGGCGTCGAGGGACAGCTCCCGCCCGCAGGGGGTGATCGCCAGCGCCGCCAGCACGATCACGAGGTAGGCCCGGTTGTTGTGGACGTTGGTGGTCGACAGGAACAGGTCGTAGGTGACGATGACGGCGACGAGGGTGGTGGCCAGCCGGGTGCGCCAACCGATCGTCATCACCACCGCGCCCGCAGCGGCGACCCACAGCAGGCCGATGTAGACGTCGCGGGGCAGCTGCGGGTACCACGACGCGTACGGCTCGTAGAACGCGTCGCGGTAGATCCGCCCGTGCCACGCCGCGGTGAGGATCGGCCGGAGGTGCAGCAGCACCACCGGCCCGATCAGCACCCGCAGGAGCGCCATCGAGCGCATGCTGACGGGACGCCCGAGGAGCGAATCCAGCGACCTGTCCTTTGGAACCGGCCCGATCGGGCCGGAATCGAAGGACAGATCGGAGGGGGCGGTCACGGATCGCGCTCCTGACTGCGCAGCACGATCGTGCGCGGCGGGTCGTCGTTGTGCCACGCCGTCACGGCGGCCTCGAGGTAGCGGGTGTCGTGGTCGGCCGGGGTGTGCGCGGCCACGTAGTCGAGGGCGGCGTCGAGGAAGGCGAGCTGGTTGTCGAGCCCGGCATCGGCGTGGTGGCGCGTGGCGGGGTCGGCGAGCCCGCGGCTGGGCACCAGCTGAGGCCACTGGTAGCCGTCCCACGGATCGGCGATCGGCACCCGCCGCCCGTCGGCGGTGACCCGGACGACGTCGGCCCGCCACGTGCTCGACTCCGGGAACATCTGGAACCCGAACTCCTTGTGCGGCGCCCAGTAGGCGCGGGCGACGAAGAACAGCTGGGCGGCCACGACGGCAACGACAATCGCCCGCCGGCCCCAGATCCGCATCCCGCGACAGTGCCATGGCCGCACCATCCGAGTGTTTCGCCGGATCCGAGTGTTTCGTCCCGGGGAGATCCAGGCGTGGCACTCGGATCGGCCCAAACACTCGGATGGGTCCTATCGTTAGGGAACCGAACTGTTCGAGGAGCGCCCATGGCCGCTGATCAGCCCACCCTGACGATCGCCCGGCTCAGCCGGGTGCTCGAGAACCACGGTCCTGGCGATCTGTCGGTGTCGCAGTACCGCGTGCTGGGGTTGCTGTCGAGCGGGCACGAGCGAGCCGGCGACCTCGCCGCCCGGCTCGCCGTCACCAAGCCCACGCTCACCGCACTCGTCGACGGCCTCGTCGAGCGCGGCTTCGTCGGGCGCGAGACACCGGCCGGCGACCGCCGCGCCGTGCGGGTGTCGATCACCGACGCCGGCCGAGCCGCCGCGGCGATGGCCGGGCTGGCCTTCCGCGAGGCGCTCGACGACGTTCTCGGTTACTGCGCCGACCCCGACGCCGTCCTCGCCGCGCTGGACCGGCTGCGCGAGGCGCTCGACGCGCGCTGGGCCGCGCGCACGACCACGGTGGCCGCGCCGGCGTGAGCCGGACGGACCGCGACGACCCGGCCTACACCCGTCCGGCGCCGGCCGGGCCGGGCGTCGGGTGGCTGCGCCGCCTGGCGCCGTTCATCCACCGCTACCGGCGCACGGTGATCGCCACGTTCGTGTTCTCGATCGTCGCCCAGGTGTTCATCGGCCTGCTGCCGCTGATCCAGCAGCGCATCCTCGACCACAGCGTCATCGCCCACGACGCCCCGCTCGGCCCGATGCTGGTGCTGCTCGTGCTCGCCGGCGTCGCCGGCTTCAGCACCAACTACCTCCGCCGCTATCTCGGCGCCAAGGTCAGTGTCCACCTCCAGCACGATCTGCGCCAGGCGATCCACCGCCACCTCTACGAGCTCGACGTCTCCCGCCACGACGAGCTGTCGGTCGGCGACATCATGAGCCGCTCAACCGCCGACCTCACGCTCATCCAGGCGTTCTTCTTCTCGGTGCCGATGCTCGTGGCCAACATGACGCTGCTCGTCGTCGCCGTGGTCGTGATGTTCGTGCTGTCGCCGGTGCTCAGCCTCGTCGTCGTGGTGTTCGTGCCGCTGTTCGCGATCCTCGCCGTGCGTTTCCGCGACCGCGTGTTCCCGGCGACGTGGAACGACCAGCGCTTGGCCGGAGCCGTCGCCGGCATCGTCGACGAGGCCGTCACCGGCGTGCGCGTCGTGAAGGCGTTCGCCCAGGAGCGACACGAGCTCGACCGCCTGACCGACCGCGCGCACGAGCTGTACCAGTCGCGGATGCGCACCGCCCGCTACAACAGCCGGTACTCCGCGACCCTGCAGGCGCTGCCGATGCTGGCCCAGCTCGGCGTCCTCGCCCTCGGTGGCTGGCTCGCCATGCGTGGCCACATCACGCTCGGCGTCTTCCTCGCCTTCGCCAGCTACCTCGTCCAGATCATCACGCCGGTGCGCCTCGTCTCCGGCCTGCTCGCCACCACCCAGCAGGCTCGGGCCGGCGCCGAGCGGGTGTTCGAGCTGCTCGACCTCCAACCCCGCGTCGCCGACGCCCCCGACGCCCACCCGATACTCGACCCGCACGGCGCGATCGAGCTCGACCACGTCGGCTTCCGCTACGGCGGCGGCACGCCGGTGTTGCGTGACATCTCGCTGCGCATCCGCCCCGGCGAGCGGATCGGGATCGTCGGCGCGTCCGGCTCGGGGAAGTCGACGCTGGCCTTCCTCATCGCCCGCTTCTACGACCCGACGACGGGCGTCGTGAGCCTCGACGGAACCGACGTGCGCCGGCTCACGCTGGAGTCGCTGCGCTCGGCGGTGAACGTGGTGTTCGAGGAGAGCTTCCTGTTCTCCACGACGATCCGCGACAACATCGCCTTCGCCCGCCCGTCGGCGAGCGACGCCGAGATCGAGGCGGCGGCACGGGTCGCCGCCGCCGACGACTTCATCGCCGCGCTGCCCGACGGCGACGACACGGTGGTCGGCGAGCGTGGCTTCACGCTCTCGGGCGGCCAGCGCCAACGCATCGCCCTCGCTCGCGCCGCCCTCGCCGACCCACGGGTGCTCGTGCTCGACGACGCCACCTCGGCGATCGATGCCCACACCGAGGAGCGCATCCACGACGCCCTCGCCGACGAGCTCGGCTCGCGAACCACGGTGCTCATCGCCCACCGGTCATCGACGCTGCGCCTCGCCGACCAGGTGATCGTTCTCGACCGTGGCCGCATCGTCGCCGAGGGCACCAACGCCGAGTTGTGGCACACGTCGGCGCTGTACCGCGAGCTGCTGCGCGGCCCGGAGCTGCCACCGGTCCACTCCGGCGCGACCGTCGATACCGTCGATCCTGCCGCCTGGCCGCGCCGCGACGCCGGCGACGGTGACGGCGGCGCCCACCACGTCGAGCTGGCCTCGATCGTCCCGAGCATGCTGACCGGCGGCGGAGGCGGCGGCGCGCTCGGCGTGATGGGCACGCGGGCCGGGCTGGTCGCGGCCACGCCCGCGCTGCTGACGCGCGTCGACGCCCTCCCGCCGTTGTCGGGCGACCCCGATGTCGACGTCGCCGAGGCGACCGCCGAGGACGGCCGATCCAGCCTACGCCGCCTCGCCCGCCGCTTCCGCTGGGCGTTCCTCGCCGTCGCCGGGCTCGTCCTCGTCGACGCGTCCACCACGCTCGTCGGTCCGTTGATCATCCGCCACGGCCTCGACGCCGGCGTCGCCGTCCGCGACGGCCGGGTGCTGCTGGCGATGTGCATCGCCTACCTCGCCGTCCAGCTCCTCAGCTGGGGCAACCAGATCGTCGAGCTGTGGTACACGTCGCACACCTCGGAGCGGATGCTGTACACGCTGCGCGCCCGCACGTTCGCCCACCTCCAACGGCTGTCGCTCGACTACTACGACAAGGAGATGGGCGGGCGGATCATGACCCGCATGACCACCGACGTCGAGGCGCTGGCCAACCTGCTCCAGCAGGGCCTGCTGCTCGCGCTGACGAGCATCATCAGCTGCGTCGGCGTCGTCGGGATCCTGCTCGTACTTGACGTCCGGTTGGCGCTCGTCGCCTTCATCGTGCTGCCCGTGCTGGCCGCGCTCACCGGCTGGTTCAAGAGCCGTTCACGGGCGTCGTACGTGCGCGCCCGCGACGCCATCTCGGCGGTCAACGCCGAGATGCAGGAGAGCGTCGCCGGTGTGCGTGTGACCCAGTCGCTCGGGCGGACCGACAACAACGCCGCCCGGTTCGCCGCCCGCTCGGCCGCCTACCGCGATGCCCGCCTGCGTTCGATGCAGCTGATGTCGATGTACTTCGCCGGCTCACAGCTCCTGAGCACCGTGGCCAAGGCGCTGGTGCTCTGGTACGGCGCCCATCTCCTCGGCGTCGGGTCCCTGACGTCGGGTCTGCTGATCGCCTTCCTCCTCTACCTCGACCAGTTCTTCTCCCCACTGCAGCAGCTGTCGGCGGTGTTCGACCAATGGAACCAGGCCCGCATCTCACTCGGCCGCCTCGACGAGCTGCTGGCCACGCCGACGTCGACGCCGGAGACCGAGCACCCGCTGGAGCCGGCCGAGTGGGTCGGCGATGTGAGCCGAGCGAGTCTTCGAGCGAGCGAACGCATCGGCACGGTCGAGTTGCAGGGCGTGCGCTTCGCCTACTCGCCCGGCGCGCCCGAGGCGCTGCGCGGCGTGGACCTGCGGATCACCGCCGGCGAGCGCGTCGCCCTCGTCGGCACCACGGGTGCCGGCAAGTCGACGTTCGTCAAGCTCGTCGCCCGCTTCTACGACCCGACCGCCGGGCGCGTGCTCGTCGACGGCCACGACCTGCGCGACGTCGGGCTGCACGGCTACCGCCGCCTCCTCGGGTACGTGCCGCAGGAGCCGTTCCTCTTCTCCGGCACGATCCGGTCGAACATCGCCTACGGCCGCCCCGACGCCACCGACCTCGACGTTGAGCGGGCGGCCCGAGCCGTCGGCGCCCACGAGCTGGTGCGGGCGATGCCCGCCGGCTACCTCACGTCGGTGTCGGAGGCCGGGCGCTCGATGTCGGCCGGTCAGCGCCAGCTGCTCTGCCTGGCCCGGGCCCAGCTCGTCGAGCCGACGATCCTCATCCTCGACGAGGCGACGTCCAACCTCGACCTGGCCACGGAGGCGGAGGTGCAGCGAGCGATGAACCTCGCCGCCCGGGGTCGGACCACACTGCTCATCGCCCACCGCCTGCAGACCGCGCGAACGGCGTCGCGTATCGTGGTGGTCGAGGAGGGCCGACTGGTCGAGGACGGCACCCACGACGAGCTGGTCGCCGCCGGCGGTCGCTACGCCGAGCTGTGGGACGCCTTCGACAGCACGCAGGCAGCGCCGCTGCCGGTCGCCGGGGAGTGAGACCGTGTCGCCGCTGATCAGCACCGAGGAGCTACGGGCGTCGCTCGGCGATGTCGTGCTGCTCGACGTGCGGTGGTCGCTCGGCGCCGTCGACCCGCGGGCCGAGCACGAGGCAGCCCACATCGCCGAGTCGCGCTACGTGGACCTCGACACCGAGCTCTCCGGGCCGCCGGACTCGGCGGCTGGCCGACACCCGCTGCCCGACCCGGACGCGCTTGCCGCCGCGGCGACCGGGTGGGGCGTCGGGCCATCGACGCACGTGGTGGTCTACGACGACAACGGCGGGATGAGCGCTGCCCGCTTGTGGTGGCTGTTGCGCTGGATCGGCCACACCGCCGTGCGCGTGCTCGACGGCGGGCTCGCCGCGTGGCGGGCCACCGGTGGTCCGATCGTCGCCGGAGCAGACCCGCCAGCCGCGCCGAGCGCCGTCGCGCTGGTCGCCCGGCCCGGCTCGATGCGCGTGGTCACCGCCGCCGACATCGTCGCAGGACTCGACAGGGTGCTCGTCGACGCGCGCGCCGCCGAGCGCTACCGGGGCGACGTCGAACCGGTCGACCCAGTCGCTGGTCACATCCCCGGGGCGATCAACGTGCCGACCGCCGGCAACCTCCGCGGCGACGGCCGCTTCCTCGACCCCGCCGACCTGCGGGCGCGGTTTGCCGCGGCCGGCGTCATTGCTGGCGAACCTGTGGTGACGTACTGCGGGAGCGGCGTGACCGCCGCCCATGAACTGCTCGCGCTGGAGGTCGCCGGGTTCGGTGACGGATCGGCGATGTACCCGCCGTCGTGGTCGGGCTGGGTCAGCGACCCGGAGCGGCCGGTCTCGTGACAGGATCGACGCCGTGACGACGACAGCGGCCACACAGGCCAGCGCGGCGGTCTCCGCGGCGAGCACGCTGGCGCCGATCGTGCGGGCGCTGCTCGGCGACCCGCCGCCGGTGCGCATCGAGCTCTGGGACGGCAGTGCGCTCGGCCCGCCCGACGGTGCCGGGACGCTGCGGTTCACGTCGCCCGATACCGTGCGCCGGCTGCTGTGGAGCCCCAACCAGCTCGGGCTCGCCCGCGCCTACGTCGCCGGGGAGCTGGAGGCCGACGGCGACATCTTGGAGCTCACCCAGGCGCTGCGGACGGCGCTGCCCGACGACGTGCGCGTGGCGGTGGCCCACCTACCGGCCGCGGTGCGGGCGGCGCGCACGCTCGGCGCGCTCGGGCGCCCGCTGCCTCCGCCGCCCCAGGAGGCTCGGCTGCGCGGCGGGCGGCACTCGAAGCAGCGCGACGCCGCGGCGATCCGCCACCACTACGACGTCGGCAACGAGTTCTACCGGATCGTGCTCGGCCCGGCGATGACGTACTCGTGCGCTCGGTTCGTCGACGACACGACCGACCTCACCACCGCCCAGGCGCTCAAGCACGACCTGATCTGCCGCAAACTCGGGCTCGACACGATGCGCGGCGGGCGGCTGCTCGACGTCGGTTGCGGGTGGGGCTCGATGGCGATCCACGCCGCGTCCCACTACGACGTCTCCGTCGTCGGCGTCACGATCAGCGACAGCCAGGTCGCCGCGGCGCGCCAGCGGGTGGCTGCGGCCGGGCTCTCCGATCGCGTCGAGATCCGCAAGCAGGACTACCGCGACGTCGACGAGCGCTTCGACGCGATCGCGTCGATCGGCATGTCCGAGCACGTCGGGCGCCAGAACCTCGACCGCTACTACGAGGTTCTGCGGCGCGCCCTGCCGCCGCACGGCCGGCTGCTCAACCACGCCATCAGCAAGGTCGGCGGCTCGCGGATGGGGCGCTCGTTCGTCGGGCGCTACGTGTTCCCCGACGGCGAGCTGATCGACGTCGGCGAGAGCGTCCTGTCGATGGAGCGGGCCGGGTTCGAGATCCGCGACGTCGAGTCCCTGCGTGAGCACTACGCCCGCACGTTGCGGGCGTGGGTGGCCAACCTCGAGGCAGGGTGGGAGGAGGCGGTGCGGCTGGCCGGCGCCGCGAGGGCCCGGGTGTGGCGGCTCTACATGGCCGGGTCGGCGATCGCGTTCGCCGACGGCGACATCAACGTCCACCAGGTGCTCGGCGTGGTTCCCTCGGCCGACGGGTCGAGCGGCATGCCCCCGACCAGGCAGGGTTTCGAGCTCAGGTCGCCATCAGCTGCGGGAGGACCGCTGAATCGAGGTACTCGTCGAGGCGGGTGATGTGCCCGTCGGCGACGCGCACGACGATGCACGCCGGCACCTCGACGCGCTGACCGGCGCGGTTGGTCAGCACCAGCACGTGCTGCTGGACGAAGCCGTCGTCGGTCGCCGCTCGGCGCACCTGGGTGTAGGCCATCTCGCGCAGGTTCGTCGTGATCCACGCCAGCGTGCGGGCGTTGTCCGCCGGCGACTGCACCAGGTTGTCGGTGTTGTGCCAGATCTGGGCGTCCGGGGTGTAGATCTCCTTGACCGCCTCGATGTCCCCGGCCTCGATCGCCTTGAACAACCGCTCCGCCAACGCCAGGTGCTCGGACATCGGTGCGGACGGTACCGGAGCGTCAGAGGTCGGCGACGAACTGGTTGCCGGTGCTCGCGGTCGAGGCCGCGAGGCGCCCCGGGACGAGCCACTCCGTCACCGCGGACACCGCGTGCCGGCCGACCTCGATCGTGTAGGTCCGGCGGAGCAGCGCGGTGTCTGGTGCGACGCCGAGCTGGTCACCGACCGATCCTGCCAGCACCGTGGCGATGTCGAGGACCTCACGGCGGGTCTCCAGGCGGCACTCCGCGAGCACCCGCCCGAGCGACGCGCCCGCACGCGACAACTGGTGGGCGAGCAGCTCCGGCAGCCGGTCCGGGACGACGAGTGCCTCGGCAGCGACGTAGGCGACGCCGCTGCGCGCACCGGTCAGCGTCACTCGCCGGGCGATGAGGCGTTCGGTCGCGGCCAACCCGAGGATCCGAGTGTCCGGGTGCCACCAGCGGCCCACGGCGGACCGCAGCTCGTCGAGCGGCGCTGGACCCGACTGGCGCGTCGCCCTCGTGAGGATGGGCTCGCCGGTGCACGATTCCAACAACGTGGTGACCGTGCCGTCAGTGCGCCACAGCATCCGGTCGAAGGCGTCGGTCCGCGGTGTCGTCGTCAGGTCCCGCAGACGCGAGCTCGTCGTCGCGCGGGTGATGTCCTCGTGATCCGGGGCCACCGGGACGGAGGCGAGCGAACGTCGGCAGCCTGCCCGTCGTGGGTGCATCGTCCTCAGTTCGTCCGGGCCGGACGATCGGTTCGCGACGCTGGGGCCAAGTGGGCGAGCGCCGCGGTGAAGCGGCGGCGGCGAGCTCGAAGGTGAGGCGAGCAGCTCGGCTGCGAGTGGAGCCCGAGATGAGCGGCTCAGTGGTCGTGCACCCAGGCGGCGATCAGGTCGGCGACGTCGTCCCTCGCGGTGGCCGGGTCCTGGAAGTAGTGGTCGCCGGTCATGTGCTCGATCCGCTTGTCGGCGGCGGCGATGCCGTCGTAGATCTCCTGCGCCTGCGAGGGGAACACACCGGCGTCCCGCGTCGCCTGGACGACCAGCGACGGCAGGTCCATCCGGGCGAGGTGGGGGCCGGCGCGGCAGTCGGAGTCGGTGAGGCTCCACATGTTGAGCCAGCTGCGGCACGTCGACACGGTGCCGATCCCGAACACACTGGCGTTGGCCCGGCGGGGGTCGCCGGCGTAGCACGACGGGGTCGTGCGGTCGGACGGGTCGAGGCTGCCGTCCATCATCCGCAGGTCGGCCCACGTGCGGGTCATCGTGAACAAGCGGTCGCCGATGCCTGCCGCCTCCAAGCGGTCGAGCTCGCTGTGGCACCACGCGGTGATGCGGGCGTTGCGGTCGCGCTGGGCGGCCCGGTACCGCGCCACGAACGCCGGGTCGTACGGCGGGCCCGGGTCGAACGGGTCGAGCGACGGGTCGCGTGACGTCGGCTCGAACTCGTCGATCACGGAGGCGTCGAGCCAGTCGGTGAGCACGTCGGGTCGCCCTGGATGGGCGGCGAGCGACACGAACAGGTCGCCGCCCGGCAGGTCCAGCGCCTCGGGCAGCACGGCGCGGCCGCGGGCCGGGCGGATGTTCGGTTCCACGCTCTGGGAGTGGTAGGCGCCCATCAGCGAGGCCCCGCCGGAGTTGCCGAGCAGCACGATCCGCTCGATGCCCTGGTCACGCAGGAACCGCACCCCGACGGCGATCTCGGCGAGCGCGTGGTCGAGCACGAAGTACGCCTCGGCGCCGCGGAAGCGGGTGTTCCAGCCGAGGAACCCGAACCCCCGCCGGGCCATGAAGTCGGCGATGTAGTGCTCGGAGAAGTCGACGTTGTAGTGGGTGGCGATGAACGCCGTGGTCGGGCGCGGGCCGGCTGCCGGGGTGTGCCACAACCCCTGGCACGGGTGGCCGCCGGCGCCGGCGCGGCCGACGACCGGAGACGGCACACCGACGAACATGCGCTCGACGCCCGTCGTTTGTGTCACCGCAGGAGTCGTCGACGACATATGCGGTGACACAAACGTGGAGGTCAGCTTGCGGACAGCGCCTCGGCCTCGGCCCTGCTCTTGGCCGTGAACAGCCGGGTCGGGGCCGAGTCGATCGGGATGCCCGGCGTGTCGCGGCAGAACTCGACCATGATCCCGTTCGGGTCGAGGTAGTAGAGCGACTGGCACCAGCCGTGGTCGAGCTCCATCAGCGGCTTGATGTCGGCCAGCTCCATCCGCTCCTTCACCGCCGCCTGCTTGGCCTCGTCGGCCTTGAAGGCGATGTGGTTGACCCACACCGGCAGGCCGACGCCCTTGGAGATCTCGCTGCTCCACTCCTCCTGCTCGCCGACGCCGTGGACGTCGAAGAAGGCGATGCACGAGCCGTCACCGACGTCGTAGAAGACGTGGCGGAAATAGCCGCCGTCCTCGAAGCTCTCGACCTCGGTGTGCAGCAGCGTGAACCCCATCAGGTCCTGGTAGAAGCGGTGCGTGGCCTCGATGTCCTTGCAGGCGTAGGCCACGTGGTGGACGCCGACAGGTCCCGGATCCGGCATGGTGGTACCCCCTTTCGCCGGCTTCACGCTATCTGTCACGCCAACGATGCGACGGCCGCGAGGGAGCTGTCGATCGAGGGCTGGACCTCCTCGTCGCGCGGATTGGGGATCACCACGAGGCGGTCGACGCCGAGCTCGGCAAAGGCGGCGGCGGTCTCAGGCGTGAGCCGGCCGCGCGGCGTGATCGTGATCTCGAGCGTGCCGAGGGCGTCCGGGCGATCGACCTGCCCGGCGGCCGACCGCAGCCCGCCGATCGAGGCGGCCGCCGTCTCCGGCGTCATCGCGAAGCCGTACCAGCCGTGGCCCCGCGCCACGGCCCGGCGGTAGGCGGCCGGTGTGTGCCCGCCGACGACGATCGGGATCGGCTGCTGCACCGGTCGGGGCTGGGCGTCGACGCCGGCGAAGTCGACGTAGGTGCCGTGGTGCTCGGGGTGTTCGTCGTACCAGAGGCTGTGCATCCCGTCGAGGAACTCGTCGGTGACCGCGCCGCGCTCGGGGAAGTTGGCGCCGATCGCTCGGAACTCGGGCTCGAGGTAGCCGACCCCGATCCCGAACGTGAAGCGCCCGCCGCTCAGCACGTCGAGGCTGGCGATCTGCTTGGCGAGCACGACCGGGTTGCGCTGGGGCATGATCACGATCCCGGTCGCCAGCCGGATCCGCTCGGTCACCGCGGCGGCGAAGGTCAGCCCGACCAACGAGTCGAGCGCGGGATCCTGCGGCGCCATCGGCGACGGCGGCACCTGCGGGTCGGGCAACACGACGTGCTCGCCGGCCCACAGCGACTCGAACCCGGCAGCCTCCGCCGCCTGGGCGGCCTTGGTCAGCGCGGCCGGCGACGCCTGACGCCCCATGTTGATGTTGAACAGCCCGAGCTTCATGCCCGGCATCGTGGCACCGCGGCGAACTGTCCTTCCGATCGGCCTCGATCGGGCCGGATCTGAAGGACAGTTGGTGGATTCCGACTCGATGGCCGAGGACTTCGGGGCCGGCAAGGGAGTCACCGCCCCGATGTTCTCGATGACGACGGCGTGGTACTTCGGGCTCGGCCACGTCTCGGGCCGCGCCGCCGCCGCTTCGGCCGGGCGGCGAACCCACGTCTGGGCGGGATTCGTCCCGGCTTCCGGGACGATCCCCGCCCAGAAGCCGATCTGGGACGATTCCCGCCCAGATGCGCGGACGGTCCCGGATCGGCCGACACCGCCCCAGTAGCGTCCGCGGCGATGCAGACGACGGCCGCCGGCCGGATCGTATTCGGGCTGACGGCGCTGGTGGTGGTCGTCGGGGTCGTGGTGACGCTGTTCGTCGTCGCCGAAAGCGACGAGGGCTTCTTCACCGGCGGGGCCGCCGTCCTCAACACGTTCAGCTACTTCACGGTCCAGTCCAACATCCTCCTCGGCGTCGGTTGCTTTTTGCTCGCCACCGGTGCGGCGGCCCCCACTGCGCTGTGGTTCCGGGTGCTGCGGATGATCGGCATCGTCGGGATCACCCTCACCTTCGTCGTGTTCCAGTTCGCCCTGCGCGGCCTGCAGGACCTCACCGGCCAGGCCGCCTTCGCCGACGTCATGCTGCACACCGTCTCGCCGATCCTCGGCGTCGCCGGCTGGCTGCTGTTCGGCCCACGCGGCCTCACCGACCGGGCGGCGATCGGCTGGACGATCGCCTACGTCCTGGCGTACGGCGTGTTCACGATGATCCGCGGGGCGATCATCCGCCACGGCGGCGTGCACTTCTACCCGTACCCGTTCCTCGACGCCGCCGACAAGGGCTACCCCCGCGTGATCCTCAACCTCCTCGTCGTCGCCGCCGCCTTCCTCGGCTTGTGCGCCGGCGCCCGCGCCGTCGACGGCTGGCTCACCCGGCGGCGCGGCGATCCGGCGCGCCGTTAGCGTTACAGCAATGAGCGCGTCCGTCCTGGTGGTGGAGGACGACGAGCTGATCGCCTCCAGCCTGGTGCGGGCGCTGCGCTCCAAGGACTACGACGCCACGTCGACGCCCACGGTGACGGCGGCGATCACCTCGATCGGCACCAGCCCTCCCGACCTCGTGCTGCTCGACCTCGGGCTGCCCGACGGAGATGGCGAGGAGGTCTGCCGGGTCCTCGTGCGCCACCATCCTGACGTTCCGGTGATCGTGCTGACGGCGCGGCGGGAAGAGGCCGACGTCGTGCTCGGGCTGGAGATGGGCGCCGTCGACTACGTGGTCAAGCCGTTCCGCCTCGCCGAGCTGCTGGCCCGCGTGGCCGCCCAGCTGCGATCGGCGGAAACGAGGGGGACCGCCGGGGGGCGCCGGGACCGCGAGATCGTCGTCGGCGACGTCTCGATCGACCGTGCATCGCGCCGCGTCCACGTCGGCGGGGAGGAGATCGCCCTGCGCCCGAAGGAGTTCGACGTCCTGGAGCGCCTCGCCCGCGACGCCGGCGCGGTCGTCACTCGGGAGCAGCTCATCGACGACGTCTGGGACGAGAACTGGTGGGGCTCGACGAAGACCCTCGACGTGCACATCAACGCCGTGCGCCGCAAGCTCGGGGAGCAGCCCGGCGATCCCAGCCGCATCGCCACGATCCGCGGCGTCGGGTACCGCCTCGACGGCGAGATGGCCAGGGCCGGGGAGGCGTGAGCGGTGCGCCGGCGGATCCTCGTCACGATCGTCCTCATCACGGCGTGCGCCGTGGTGGCCTTCTCTGTGCCGGCGATGCTGGCGATCCGCAACGCGATCCAGCGCCAGGACCTGCTCTCGCTGCAGCGTGAGGCGTCGGCAGTCGCCGGGCGCATCGAGCGTGACAAGCCGCTCGACTTCGACAGCCTGCTCAGCGCGGTACGCCCGGGGCATGACCTCGCCGTCTACACCTGGAACGGTCGGCTGCTCGAAGGCAGCGGACCTGACCTCGCCGACGGCGTCGTCGGCCGTGTCGTGACGAGCGGCGCACCCGAAGAGGACTACGTCGACGGCGACCTCGTCGCTGCCGCACCAGTGAACAACGGGCCGCAAGGCGCCCCCCTGATCGTGCGGGTGCGCGCCCCGCACGGTGAGAGCGATGCCCGCGTTCGCGATGCGGTGCTCCTCCTCGGTGCCGCCGGGATCGCGATCATCGCCGTCGCCGGTCTGATCGGCGCCCTCCTCGCCCGCCGTCTGAGCCGTCCCGTCGAGCGCCTGCGCGAGGCCGCCGCGACGATCGGGCGGGAGGGCGCCGGACCGCCGCCGGCGCCCACCGGCATCAGCGAGCTCGACGAGCTCGGCGCCGCCCTCGACGACGCCAGCAACCGCATCCGGGATCTGCTGCGCCGCGAGCGCTCGTTCTCCTCGCACGTCTCGCACCAGCTGCGCACCCCGGTCGCAGCGATGCGCGTGGCGATCGAGGCCGAGCTCGACGCCCCGCGCTCGGACAGCACCCTCGTCCTCCACGAGTGCCTGCGCGCCCTCGATCGCCTCGAGTCGACGATCGAGAGCATGCTCGCCCTCGCCCGCCACGACGAGCGCACGCCGACATGGTGCGACGTCGGCGCCCTCGTCCTCGAGCACGCCGACCGCTGGCGGCCCACCTACGCAGCCGCCGGGCGCGACATCACGGTGCGGGCGGCGACGCAGCCAGGCGAGGTCGACGCCGCCGCGGTCGGGCACATCCTCGACGTGCTGCTGGAGAATGCCCTCGTCCACGGCCGCGGGCCGGTGGCCGTCAGCGTCCGGCGCAACGGGGCGGTCATCGAGATCGACGTCGGCGACGACGGGCCGTCCGATCCCGAGGCCGACCCGTTCTCCGAGGTGCGCGTCGACACCGGCCACGGGATCGGGTTGCGCCTCGCCCGCACGCTGGCCGAGTCGGAGGGCGGCCAGCTGCGGCTGCTCGAGGTGGCGCCGACGACCTTCCGGCTCTCCCTGCCCATCCCAGCGTGACGCTGGGAACGGACGTTCATCTGGCGCACATCTTCCCCTGAGGTGCCCCTCATCGGCGCCGGTGCACGATGCGAGCTGCATGAGCTCGAAACGTCACCTGACGTTCCTCGCCATGGTGGCTTCCGTCGGCGGCGTCCTCATCGCAGGAGCCGGTTCGGTCACGGCTGCGGACGGACCCGTCACCGTCTCGACCCCCTACCCGACGATCGAGACCGAGCCGGGCTCGACCGTCAAGCTGGACATCAACGTCGCCAGCACCCAGACGTCGGCGGTCGACCTCGCCCTCGGCGGGCTGCCCGACGGGTGGAAGGCGACGATGCGCGGCGGCGGTTTCGTCATCAAGGCGGTGACCGCGACGGCGGCGACGCCGGCGAAGGCGGAGCTGCAGATCGACGTCCCCCCGACCGCCGCCGCCGGCTCCTACCCGATGACCGTCACCGGCACCGACGGCACCGCCGCCTCCACGGTGAACTTGACGCTCGACGTGGCCCAGACCGTCGACAGCGGCATCCAGATCGCCGCCGACTTCCCGTCGCTGAAGGGTGAGCCGGCGACGGCGTTCACCTACAACCTGACGGTCACCAACAACACGCCCGAGCAGCAGACGTTCACGTTCGACCCAACTGGACCGCAGGGCTGGACGGTCACCGCCTCTCCGAGCTCCAACGCCAACGCCCAGACCGTGAGCATCGACGCCGGCGGCAACAGCACGGTGAAGGTCGACGCCACGCCGCCACAGAGCGTGGCCGAGGGGAAGTACCCGATCGACGTCACGATCACCGCGGCCAACGGGGCGACGGGCAAGATCGAGCTGACCGCCGAGGTCACCGGCGCGCCGAAGCTGACACTTCAGACGGCCGACCAGAAGCTCAACGTGAGCGGCTCGGCGAACAGCGAGAAGCGGGTCCCGATGATCGTGTCCAACACGGGGACCGCGGCGCTCACCGACGTCCAGCTCGCCGGCACCGCGCCGACCGGCTGGGACGTCTCGTTCGACCCGAAGACGCTGGCCGGTGTCAAGCCCAACGAGACCGCCCAGGTCACGGCGATCATCAAGCCGGCGAAGAACGCGGTGGCCGGTGACTACACGCTGACCGTGCGCTCCAGCGCCGGCAGCGAGTCGTCGAACGTCGACCTGCGCTACACGCTGCAGGGCTCGCGCACGCTCGGCTTCGTGGCGATCGGCGTGATCGTTGTCGCCTTCCTCGCGCTCGCCGGCGTCTTCGTCAGGTTCGGCCGGCGATGAGCGAGCGAGTCTACGAGCGAGCGACTGGTTCACCAGTCGAGGACATCGTCATCGAGACCAGGAAGCTGACCAAGCGCTACGGCGAGACGACGGCGGTCGACTCGCTCGACCTGTCGATCCGCCGCGGCGAGGTGTTCGGGCTGCTCGGTCCCAACGGCGCCGGGAAGACGACGACGATCCTGATGCTCCTCGGGCTGACCGAGCCGACCGCCGGCAGCGCCCGCGTCGACGGCGTGATCCCGACCCGCGATCCGTTGCTCGTCAAGTCCCGCGTCGGCTACCTGCCCGACGAGGTCGGCTTCTACGAGGACCTCACGGCGCGCCAGAACCTGCGCTACACCGCCGAGCTGAACCGCCTCCCGCGGGTCGCCGGCGAGGAGCGCATCGACGCCCTGCTCACCGATGTCGGCCTCGGCCCCGATGCCGACCGCAAGGTCGGTGGCTACTCGCGTGGCATGCGCCAGCGACTCGGCCTCGCCGACGCCCTCGTCAAGGACCCGTCGATCCTGATCCTCGACGAGCCCACGGTGAACATCGACCCCGAAGGCGTGCGCGAGCTGCTGCTGCTCGTGGAGCGGCTGCGCTCTGACCAGGGCGTGACGATCCTGCTGTCGTCGCACCTGCTGCACCAGGTCGAGCAGGTCTGCGACCGCATCGGCGTGTTCGTCAGCGGCAAGCTGGTGGCGTCCGGGACGATCGACGAGCTGGCCGCCGATCTGGACGACCGGTGGGTGTTCAGCGTCGGCACGGCCGGTCTGCCCGACGCCGACGCGCTGCTGCGCGCCGTCCAAGGCGTCGTCGCGATGTCCCGGCGCGAGGGTCGCTGGCTGCTCACCGCCACCCACGACATTCGCGAGGACGTGCAGCGACGGGTCTTCGAGGCCGGCGGCAGCCTCACCCACCTCGCCCGTGAAGGCGCCGACCTCGACGCGATCTACCACCGTTGGTTCCGCTCCGACGGCGATCGGCTCGAGCCGTTGGGGGCCCTGCAATGACGGCGACGGCGATCCCCGCAGCGCGTCGGCGCCTCACGGGCGGGTGGCGGATCGTCGCCCGCAAGGAGTTCGTCGACCACGTCCGCTCGGTCCGCTTCGTGATCCTCGTGATCCTGGTCGTGCTCGCCGGGCTGGCCTCGGTGCACTCGGCGAGCGGGCCGATCAAGGACGCCGCCGACGCCGCCTCCCAGACGCCGTCGATCTTCCTCTACCTGTTCACGCTCTCGCCCCAGAGCGTGCCGGCGTTCCACGAGTTCATCGGGATCCTCGGGCCGCTGCTCGGGATTGCCTTCGGCTTCGACGCGATCAACGGCGAGCGGGCTCAGCGCACGCTGCCCCGGCTGGTGTCGCAACCGATCCATCGCGACGAGATCATCAACGGCAAGTTCGTCGCCGGGCTCGGGGCGATCGCCCTCGCCCTGGCCTGCCTGGTGGCGATGGTCGCCGGCTACGGCGCACTGCGCCTGGGCATGGGCCCGACGCTCGGCGATGTAGCCCGGATCGTCGCCTTCTACATCGTGACGCTCGTCTACGTCGCGCTGTGGCTGGCGCTGTCGCTGCTGCTGTCCGTCGTCTGCCGGCGGGCGGCGACGGCGGCGCTGTCGGCGATCGCCATCTGGCTGGTGCTGACCCTGTTCATGGGCCTGATCGCCAGCATGATCGCCGATTCCGCGCACAGCGTGAACGCGGACTCGACCACCGAGGAGGTGCTCGCCAACGCCCGCACCGAGCTGACCGTGCGGCGCTTCTCGCCGGACCAGCTCTACAAGGACGCGACGGGCGTGCTCCTCAATCCCTCCCGGCAGACGACCGGCATCGTCATCGACAACCAGGACAGCAGCGCCCTGCCCACCAGTCTCCCGCTCGACCAGAGCCTGCTGCTGGCCTGGTGGCAGGTGGTCGTCCTCGTCGCCGCCACGGTCGTGCTGTTCGCGGCTGCCTACACCACCTTCATGCGACAGGAGGTCAGAGCATGAGCGAGCAAGTCTTCGAGCGAGCGAATCAGCGTTACGGCGCCGAAGGCTCACTGGTGCACCGGGCACCGACCCTGAATGACGACTTCTACCGAAGGACGGTGCACCAGTGAGTGTGCTGACCGACCACGAACCCCTTTCACCCCCCTCGAACCCTCCAGGTCCCGGCGGCGCCGTGTTCCCACCCGCGGCGCCGCCGACCACCCCGAATCCGCCAGCTCCCGGCGGCGCCGTGTTCCCAACCAGGGCACCCGAGGCGCCGCCGACCACCCCGAATCCGCCAGCTCCCGGCGGCGCCGTGTTCCCAACCAGGGCACCCGAGGCGCCGCCGACCACCCCGCCGGCGGCGCGGCCGCCAGCGCCACCGCGCCAGCCGTGGGGTGGTCCGCCGTCGCCGAGTGACCGGCCCGCGTCTTTTCCCCGCGGTAGGTTCCTCGGCGGCGTCGCGGTCGGTGCCGCCGTCGGCGCGCTCGTGGCCGGCGGGATCGTCGCCATCGCCACCCACGACGACGGCTCCAACGCCACGGCCTCGCCGCCGGCAGCCACGGCCTCGCCTGCTCCGGCCACTGCGCCGACGCCGACGAAGGCGCCGTCCAACGCCATCGCCGCGATCGTGCGGCGGTCAGAGCCGTCGATCGTGGCAATCCACGACTCGATCTCGCAGACCGACATCTTCGGCCAGGTCCAGCAGGGCCAGGCTGCCGGCACCGGGTTTGTGCTCAGCGCCGACGGCTACATCGTCACCAACGACCACGTCGTCGACGGGGCCACCGACATCACGGTCCACTTCAGCGACGGCAAGGACGTCCCGGCCACGATCGTCGCCGCCGACCGCACCGGCGACCTCGCCGTGCTCAAGGCCGACCGCACTGGGCTCACCCCGCTGCCGCTGGGCACCTCCGACGCCCTCCAGATCGGCGACCAGGTCGTCGCGATCGGCAACGCCCTCGACCTGTCCGGGCAACCCACGGTGACCACCGGCATCGTGTCGGCCACGGGACGCTCGCTCGACGAGCCCAACGGGACCCACCTCACCCACCTGCTGCAGACCGACACCGCGATCAACCCGGGCAACTCGGGGGGCCCGCTGCTCGACATGCAGGGCCAGGTGGTCGGGATCAACACGGCGATCGCGGGGTCGGCCCAGAACATCGGCTTCGCCATCGCCATCGACCCGGCCAAGACGTTGATCGACCAGCTGCAGAGCGGCAAGGTGCCCGCCCACGCCCTGCTCGGGGTGGAGACCCAGCCGTTGCCGTCCGGCGACGGCGCCCAGATCGCCAACGTGACGGCAGGTTCGGCCGCCGCCACAGCCGGGTTGCGAGTCGGTGACGTCATCACCAAGGTCGACACCGACACGATCACCAGCCCCGACGACCTCGCCACCGCCATCGCCGGGCACCAGCCCGGCGACAAGGTCACCGTCACCTATCAGCGCGACGGTGCGACCAAGACAACGACGGTCACCCTTGGCGCCCGCCCGACGACGACCACCGGCGGCTGACGTCGAACTGTGAGTTGTGAGGGCGGATCTCCACCGCTACAGCTCACAGTTCTGGACGGTCAGGTGATCGTCATCCCGCCGTCGATGACGAACTCCGAGCCGGTGCAGTAGGCGCTCTCGTCGGAGGCGAGGAACAGCGCCAGCCGGGCGACCTCCTCCGGCTCGGCCGGGCGCTTCAGCGGCACCGAGCGGGCGAAGCGGTCGTGGCGCTCGGCGCTGCCGCCGGTGACCTCGGTCATCATGTCGGTCTCGATCATCCCCGGGTGGATCGAGTTGACCCGCACGCCGTGGCGGGCGAGCTCGCCGGCCGCCGACTTGGTCATCCCAGTCACGGCGAACTTCGAGGCGCCGTAGGCGAACCCGCCCGGCGCGCCCCGGATGCCGGCCACCGACGAGATGTTGACGATCGACCCCGACCGCTGCTCGATCATCACCGGCGCCACCGCCCTCATCCCGAGGAACACGCCGGTCTGGTTGACGTCGATGATCCGCCGGTACATCTCGAGGTTGGTGTCGATCAGCTTGGCCCGTTGGAAGATGCCGGCGTTGTTGACGAGCACGTCGACGCGGCCGTGGCCCTCGAGCGTCGCCCGCACGACCTCCGCCCACTCCTCCTCGGAGCGCACGTCGTGGGCGAGGAACGTCGCCCCGATCTCGTCGGCGTGCCGCGCCCCCACCTCCCGCAGCACGTCGGTGATCACGACCTCGGCCCCCTCGGCGCGGAACAGTGCCGCCTCCGCGCCGCCCTGGCCACGGGCCCCGCCGGTCACGATCGCCACCTTGCCGTCCAGTCGACCCATGAGACGCGGACCGTAGGCCCCATCCGAGTGTTTCGACCTACCCGAGTGTTTCGTCCCGGGAAGTTCCGGCTGTGACACTCGGATGGGACGAAACACTCGGATGGTCCTCGTCGACGGGCACGAGCCCCGCGGCGCTGTAGGCGGACACGAGGTGGGTGACCTCGATGTCGCCCTCGACGAACTCGCGGGCCCGTTGCATCATCACGTCGGCGGTGCGTGTCCGCCGCTCGTGCTGGCGGAGATGCTCGCCCCACGTTTCGACCTCGAACGTCTCGAGGAAGCGGTCGGTGTCGGCGAGGTCGCGGAACAGGCCCCATTCCTTTGCCCCTCCGCGCCTGCGGTCGCGCTCGACGCGCCGCATCATCTCGACGAACTCGGTGTGCGCCGCCGGCGGGACGCGGTAGGCCACCGTGACGAGCACCGGGCCGTCGTCGTCGCCGGGCTCGAGCACGACGATCGGCGCGGTCGGCCTCGCCGGGCGCAGGTCGAGGTCGGTGACCACCTCCAACGACCACCGGCGGGCGGTGGCGATCCCGGCCGCAAGTATGCCCGCCGCCATCACGTGGGCGAGCGGGATGCTCCAGCCGGCGACGGCGCCCCACACCGCGCTGCCGACGGCGATCCCGCCCGCCAGCACGACCATGTACAGCCCGAGGCCGCGGGCCCGCACCCACCACGGCAATGCCCGCTGGGCGGCGACGTTGAGCGTCACGGTGCCCGTCGTCCAGGCCCCGCCGGCAACGAACAGGGCCGGTCCGGTGACCCACTGCGAGCCGATCGACCCGATCAGCACGAGCATCACGGCGATCACGGCCGACGAGGCGATCACGCTCTCGTCGCCGGTCCACAGCGCGTCGAGGCGCGGGCGAAGGATTGCCGCCAGCGCGGCACCGACGCCGAAGCAGCCGAGCAGCACGCCGTACCCTCCCGACCCGAGGTGGAGTTGGTCACGGACGACCGTCGGCAGCAGCGCCTGGATCGCTGCCGCCGGGGCGGCGAAGGCAAGCGTGCGCACGAGGATCCCGCGCAGTGCCGGCGCGTTGATGCCGTAGCGCAGCCCGGCGCGCATCGCACCCGGGAGACTCGGATGACAGCCGCACGCTCGTGCGCCGCGGTCGCCACCACACGAGCACGACGACCACGCCGAGGAACGACGCAGCGTTGACGATGAACGCCCACCCTGGGCCGGCGGACGCCACGAGCGCCCCGCCGAACGCCGGCCCGATCGCCCGCCCGGCGTTGAACGTCAGGCTCGACAGGGCAACGGCCTGACCGAACTCTCGCGGCGGCACCAGATCGGGCTGGATCGCCTGCCACGCCGGGCCCATCGAGCGCGGTGCCGACGCCGAGCGCGAACGTGAGGGCGAGCAGGCCCGCCGGGGTCACGTGGTGGGTCATCGTCAGCACTGCGAGCGAACCGGCGCACACCACCATCCACGCCTGCGTGGCGATGAGCAGCAGGCGGCGGTCGAAGATGTCGGCGAGGGCACCGGCGGGGAGGCCGAGCAGCAGCAACGGCAGCAGGCTCGCCGTCTGGATCAGGGCCACGAGCGCCGGCGACGAGCTGAGGTCGCCCATCAGCCACGCCGCGGCCACGGTCTGGAAGAACGTCCCGATGTTCGATCCGAGCTGGGCGGCGAACAGGGCGGCGAAGACCTTGTACCGCAGCGGTGCCCACGGCGACAGCCGTTCCGGCGATGTCGCTCTGCCCACGGCTGCACATCGTCGCGCGATCGTCACGCGCGACCGCTGTGCCCGCGGCGCCGTCGTGCCGATAAGCGGTGGTGCGCGTGATGAGAGTGCTCTCGCTCGTCGCCGGCGTCGCCCTCGTCGTCACTGGGCTGGCGACGCTGGTCGGGCGGCGCCACGAGCTCGGCGCCGAGCGCGACCGCCGCGTCGAGACCGCCGCCGACCTCGTGACCTCCCAGCTCGACGCCACCGTCGCCCGCATCGCCGCCGTGCTCGCGGTGGCCACACCCGACACGCCGGCCGAACGGATCGCCGACGCGCTCGGGCTGGCGGTGTGCGTGGTCGACGACGACCGCAGCTGCCCGCCGAACATCAGCCCCATCGTGCCGGCCACCTCCCTCGCCGCCGCCCTCGCCGCCGCTGCCCGCCAGCCCGAGCCGGTCGTCGTCGTCGTGCCCAACTCGCAACGCGTCCTAATCGCCGCCGATCGGGACGGCCGGCGCCTGGTCGTTCCGGCCGAGCTGGACACGTCGCCGCTCCCGCCGGGGATGTCGGCGACGTTGGTGCCGGTCGCACGCGAGCCACTGCTCGCCGCCCTCACGATCGGCGCTGCGCGGACGTACGCCACGCCGTCCACGGTCGAGTACGAGGGTGGCCCGTGGGCGGTGCGCACCTCGGCGCCGCTCGCCGTGCGGCTGAGCGGCAGCGAGCGGGCGCTCATCGGCGGGCAGGTGGCGATTGGCGCGTTGCTCGCCCTGCTCGCCCTCGGCGGGATCGTCGCCGAGCACCGGTCGCTGCAGCGGCGGGCGACGACCGATGCGCTGACCGGGCTGGCGAACCGTCCGGAGTTCGAGCGTCGGGCGACCGAGATGCTGGCCCGGGTCGCTCGCGAGCGAGGGGCGGCGTGCCTGATGGTCATCGACCTCGACCAGTTCAAGGTCGTCAATGACACCATCGGGCACGAGGCCGGCGACCGCGCTCTCGTCGCCGCCAGCGAGCGGCTCCGCCAGGCGGTGCGCGAGACCGATCTCGTCGGGCGCTGGGGTGGCGACGAGTTCGTCGTGCTGCTCCCTGGCGTCGTCGACGTGCTCGCCGTGCCCCAGCGGGCGGCGACCATCGCCAACGCCATCGCTGCTTCCCCGCCGATCGGCGACTACGAGCTCACGGCGAGCGTCGGGGCGGCCCTGTTCCCGGCCCACGGTGCTGATCTGGAGACCTTGTTGCGGGCCGCCGATCGGGCGATGTACGCGGCCAAGATGCAGGGCGTGCCGCACCGCCTCGCCGAGGGCGTGTGATTTCCCGGCGCGTACGATCATCCCCGTGTCCGTCTCACCGGAAGCTCCGGCCCGCTCGCCGCTGACGACCAAGCTGGAGGGCTTCGGCACGACGATCTTCGGCGAGATGACCTCGCTGGCGATCGCCACCGGCTCGATCAACCTTGGCCAGGGCTTCCCGGACACCGACGGTCCCGCCGCCGTGCTGGATGCGGCCGTCGACGCGATCCGCCGCGGCGTCAACCAGTACCCGCCGCCGCTCGGCGAGCCGGTGCTGCGCCAGGCAGTGGCACGACATCAGCTGCGCTTCTACGGCCTCGCCCACGACCCCGACACCGAGGTCCTCGTCACCACCGGCGCCACCGAGGCGCTCGCCGGCGCGCTGCTCGGGATGCTCGACACCGGTGACGAGGTCGTCGTCTTCGAGCCGATGTACGACAGCTACCAGGCGTGCATCGCCCTCGCCGGCGCCCGCCCGATCCCCGTGCTGCTGGAGCCGGGCGACGACCACCGCTACCACTACGACCCGGCCGAGCTGCGGGCGGCGATCACGCCACGGACCCGGATGATCCTCCTGAACACGCCGCACAACCCGACCGGCAAGGTCTTCGACGCCGGCGAGCTGGCCGAGATCGCCGCCCTCGCCATCGAGCACGACCTGCTCGTCGTCACCGACGAGGTGTACGAGCACCTCGTGTTCCCCGGCGCCACGCACGTGCCGTTGGCCACCCTGCCCGGCATGGGCGAGCGCACGCTCACGATCTCGTCGGGTGGCAAGACGTTCAACACGACGGGCTGGAAGATCGGCTGGATGTGCGGTCCGGCGCCGATGGTCACGGCGGCGAAGACGGCCAAGCAGTTCCTCACCTACGTCAGCGGGGCGCCGTTCCAACCGGCGATCGCCGCCGGGCTCGACCTCCCCGACGAGTACTTCACCGGCATCGCCCTCGACCTCGCTGCCAAGCGCGACCACTTGGTGACCGGGTTGCGGGCGGCCGGCTTCGACACCTTCGTGCCGGAGGCGACGTACTTCACCACCGTCGACATCCGCCCGGTCCAACCGGATGGCGACGGGATGGCGTTCTGCCGCTCCCTGCCGGCGCGCTGCGGCGTGGTCGGCATCCCCAACGAGGTGTTCTACGCCCGCACCGAGTTCGGCCGGCACATGGTCCGCTTCGCCTGCTGCAAACGCATCGAGGTGCTCGACGAGGCGGCGTCGCGGTTGGCGAGCCTGCGATGAGGATCGCGGCGGTCCAGCACGACATCGAGTGGTCCGACCGCGACACCAACTTCGAGCGGCTCGCCCCGATGATCCGCTCGGCGGCCGGCGCCGGGGCGGGACTGGTGCTGCTGACCGAGACGTTCTCCACCGGCTTCGTCGTCGACGACCTCGACATCGGCGAGCCCGAGGGCGGGCCGTCGTCCACCTTCCTGCTCGACCAGGCACGCCAGCACGGCGTGTGGGTCGGCGGCTCGTGCCCGGAGGTGCCACCTGGCGCGCCGGCCGACGACCGGCGCCCGTACAACAGCTTCGTGCTCGCCGGGCCCGACGGCACCGTGCATCGCTACCGCAAGATCCACCCGTTCTCCTTCGGCGGCGAGGAGAAGCACTACCGGGCCGGGTCGAACCTCGTGACGGTCGACATCGAGGGTCTGCGGGTCAGCATGTTCGTCTGCTACGACCTGCGCTTCGCCGACGAGTTCTGGCAGCTGGCCCACGACACCGACGTCTACCTCGTGCCGGCGAACTGGCCGGAGAAGCGGCGCCTGGCGTGGACGTCGCTGCTCCAGGCGCGGGCGATCGAGAACCAGGCCTACATCGTGGGCGTCAACCGCGTCGGCGAGGGCGGGGGGATCGCCTACTGCGGCGACAGCCGCATCGTCGACCCGCTCGGCGAGCTGCTGGCGACGGCCTCGCGGACCGAGTCGATCCTCCTCGCCGACATCTCCGCCGACACCGTCCGCCGCACCCGCGA
The DNA here is from genome assembly GCA_963841465.1 of uncultured Acidimicrobiia bacterium. Taxonomy (GTDB): domain Bacteria; phylum Actinomycetota; class Acidimicrobiia; order Acidimicrobiales; family Ilumatobacteraceae; genus JALZMG01. The sequence goes on from CAWJCQ010000006.1 coordinate 938,324, forward strand.
GCACTTCCCCTTCCTCCAGGACCGCCGCTGATCCATTCGAGTGTTTCGACCGATCGGAGTGTTTGGTCCCGGGAAACCCCGGACGAAACACTCCGATGATCGGCGGCGCCGGCTCAGTAGGTTCGGACCACGTGTCTGACGCACCGCTGATCGAGGCCCGCGGGCTGGTCAAGCGGTTCGGTGAGTTCACCGCCGTCGACGGCGTCGACGTGGAGGTCCGTCGCGGTGAGGCGTTCGGGTTCCTCGGCCCCAACGGCGCCGGCAAGTCCTCGACGATGCGGATGATCGGCTGCACGTCGCCGGTGACGACCGGCACCTTGCGTGTGTTCGGCCTCGACCCGGCCACCCACGGCAAGCGGATCCGCGCCCGCCTCGGCGTCGTGCCCCAGGCCGACCAGCTCGACAACGAGCTGACGGTGACCGAGAACCTCGTGATCTACGGCCGCTACTTCGACATCCCGCGAGCCGAGTGCAAGCGGCGGGCGGCCGAGCTCATCGAGTTCGTCCAGCTCACCGAGCGGGCCGGGAGCAAGGTCGAGCCGCTGTCGGGCGGCATGAAGCGGCGGATCACGATCGCCCGCTCGCTGATGAGCGAGCCGGACCTGCTGCTGCTCGACGAGCCGACCACCGGGCTCGACCCGCAGGCCCGCCACGTGCTGTGGGACCGGCTGTACCGGCTCAAGCAGCAGGGCGTCACGCTCGTGCTCACCACCCACTACATGGACGAGGCCGAGCAGCTCTGCGACCGCCTCGTCGTGATGGACCGCGGACGGATCGTGGCGGAGGGCTCGCCGCGCCAGCTGATCGAGGCGCATTCCACCCGGGAGGTGCTCGAGCTGCGCTACCCGGCGGGCCGGAACGAGGCGTCGGCGCCACACGTCGAGGGGATCGGTGAACGGATCGAGGTGTTGCCGGACCGCATCCTCGTCTACGCCCACGACGGCGAGAAGGCGTTGGCGATGGTCCACGACCGGGGCTCGACGCCGGAGAGCGCGCTCGTGCGGCGCAGCAGCCTGGAGGATGTGTTCCTCCGCCTCACCGGCCGGACGCTGGTGGACTGAGCCGGCGATGACGACGCCGGCCGCCGTTCGCGTCTGGAACAGCAGTTTCGCCCTGTACAAGCGGATCTGGCGCTCCAACCTGCTCGGCAGCCTGCTCCAGCCGCTGCTGTACCTGCTCGGCATGGGCGTCGGCGTGGGCGCGCTCGTCGACCGCGGCACCTCGGCCCCCGACGTGCTCGGCGGTGTCGACTACGTGAGCTTCCTCGCCCCGGCGCTGCTCGCCACGACGGCGATGATGGTCGTCGCCCAGGAGGCGATGTGGCCGGTGATGGACGGCTTCACGTGGAGCAGCAACTACCGGGCGATGGCGGCGACACCGCTGCGCCCGGCGGACATCGTCAACGGCATCGCCCTGTGGCACGCCACCCGCGGGTTGCTGGCGGCGAGCGGCGTCGCCGTCGTGCTGGCGCTGTTCTCGGCGACCCGGTCGTGGGGGCTGATCCCCGCGGTCCCGTTCGCCGTGCTCACCGGCATGGCGATCAGCGGCCCGCTGACAGCGTGGTCGTCGACCCGCGAGGACAGCGAGCAGTCGTTCCCGGCGATCATGCGCTTCGGGATCGTGCCGATGTTCCTGTTCGCCGGCGCCTTCTATCCGATCACCCAGCTACCCGGCTGGCTCCAGGCGGTGGCCCAGGTGACCCCGCTGTACCACGGCGTCGAGCTCTGCCGCGGCGCCGTGCTGCACACCCTCGGCGCCACCGCCGCGGTCGTCCACATCGCCACGCTGCTCGTCTTCTGGCTCGCCGGCGTGGTCGTCAGCCGCCGCACGTTCGCTCGACGGTTGGCGACATGACCCTCGCGGACGCGACGTCAGGCCTGCGGATCATCCCGCCGGCGCTGCTCCAGGCCCGCCGGCCCCAGCGCATGCTCGAACGGGCGATCATGGTCAACCGCCGGACGTGGCTCGTGATCGTCAGCGGGTTCTTCGAGCCGCTGTTCTACCTGCTGTCGATCCGTGTCGGCTTCGGCAACCTCGTTGGCACCGTCACCGTCGCCGGGCGGGCGATCCCCTACGCCGAGTTCGTCGCCCCGGCGCTGATGGCCGCGTCGGCGATGAACGGCGCGGTCTACGAGAACACGATGAACGTGTTCTTCAAGATCAAGCACGCCAAGCTCTACGACGCCGTGCTGGCGACGCCGATGGTGCCCGGTGACATCGCCCTCGGCGAGATCGGTTGGGCGGTGAGCCGTGGCCTGCTCTACTCGGCGGCGTTCCTGCTGACGATGTGGGCGCTCGGCATGACCGGGTCGCCGTGGATCGTGCTGGCGATCCCGGCGTGCGCGCTGATCGGGTTCGCCTTCGGGGCGATCGGCATGGCCCTGACGACGTTCATGCGGTCGTGGGCCGACTTCGAGTACGTCACGTCGATCACCCTGCCGCTGTTCCTCTTCTCGGCGACGTTCTACCCGCTGTCGGAGTACGGCAGCTGGGGGTGGGTGGTCCAGCTCAGCCCGCTGTACCACGGGGTGGCGATCGTCCGCGACTTCAACCTCGGCACGTTCCAGTGGGCGATGTTCGCCCACCTCGCGGTCCTCGCCGGGCTCGCCGTCCTCGGGTTGATCGTCACGTCCAGACGGGTCGCCTCATTGCTGCTCCCGTAGAGCCCATCCGAGTGTTTCGGCCCGAGTTTCCCGGGACGAAACACTCGGATCGATCGAAACACTCCGAGGAACAACCCGACAACACGGAGTGAGCGGGCGCTCACTTCGGCGGGGGGTCGTATCCTGGGAGCATGCTGTTCCGCACCAAGAACGCGATGGTGTCGGCCGAGGACGCCCTGCCCGGGCGCACCGACCAGACGATGCCCGTGCCCGAGGCCCACTACGTCAACGGCCACCCCCTCCGGGGCCCGTGGCCGGAGGGCTTCCAGACCGCCGTGTTCGGTCTCGGCTGCTTCTGGGGCGCGGAGAGGCTGTTCTGGGAGACGCCCGGCGTGTGGTCCACCGCTGTCGGCTACGCCGGCGGGTACACCGCGAATCCGAGTTACGAGGAGGTGTGCTCCGGGCGCACCGGCCACACCGAGGTCGTGCTCGTCGTATTCGATCCCGCCGTCGTCACCTACGAGCAGCTGCTCAAGGAGTTCTGGGAGGACCACGACCCAACCCAGGGGATGCGCCAGGGCAACGACGTCGGCAGCCAGTACCGCAGCGTGATCTACACGGTCCACGACGAGCAGCGGGCCGCCGCCGAGGCGTCGAAGGAGGCGTTCCAGCATTCGCTGAAGGAGGCCCGCTACGGCGAGATCACGACCGAGATCGTGCCGCTCGGCGAGTTCTTCTACGCCGAGCCGTACCACCAGCAGTACCTCGCCAAGAACCCTCGCGGCTACTGCCCGATCCACGCCACCGGGGTGAAGTGCGGCTGAGGTCCCGGCGGCAAAGGCGGGGATCCTGAACTACCCTCAGCCGCGTGAGCAGCTTCATGGACAAGGCCAAGGACATCGCCGAGGACGTGGCCCAGAAGGCCGGGGATCTCGTCGACAAGGTCGAGGAGAAGATCCCTGATTCGGTGAAGGAGACGGCGAGCAACATCGGTGACAAGGCCGGCGAGCTCGTCGACAAGGTCAAGGAGAAGCTGCACCTCGGTGCTGAGGAGGCCGAAGCCCCGGAAGGGAGCGACGTTCCCACCGCACCTGCACCGGAAGCGAGCGACATCCCCACCGCGCCGAGCGCTCCGACAACTGAGACCCCGACCCCGCCGGCGCCCTGAGCACGATCTGGGCGCGCTGCCTGACACCCGTTGTCAGCGAGTGCGCCCAGAACGGGGAATGGCAGGATCGGTGCCCACTTCGGGAACGCCCGGAGGCCGCAGCTGCTCGCGTGTCACGGCCTCGAGGTATGCCCGTCGCTCGAGCGGGTCGCCCGTCTCGTGGGGCGGCGTCGGGAGCAGCCGTTGGGCGGCGCGGACCGATCGCTCGCCGAGGTCGAGGAGCGTCGTGCGCAGCCGCGACCGGGCCGACCGGGCCAAGAACCGCGCCGGTGAGTCGCGCTCGGTGAACGGGACCGTCGGCGAGATCCGGCTCGTCGCCCGCTCGGCGAGCTCCAGCCGCCGCCCGGCGAGCGCACGGATCACCGGGTGCGGCACATCGGCGCCGAGCGTGCGGACGGCGCGGGCGAGCGCGATCGCCACCGGCGGCCCACATCGGTAGTCCTGGGCGCGGGTGGTCAGCTCGTCGAGATCCGGCCGCAGCACGGCGATCGTGCGCTCGATGTCCTTCGACCAGATCAGCCGGTGGCCGCCCGCCCGCGAGGCGTGGAGGCAGAGGTGGAGCAGGGTGTCGACGGCGTCGAAGGTCGGGATCGGCTGCCCGCTGATCGCCACCGGACGGGCCCGCGCCAGCATGGCCGGAGGATCGATCGAGAAGTACCGGCGCTCCCACCGTGCGTACACCATGTGCCAGTGCACGTCGAGGTCGACCGGCCCACGGCGCATCACGAACTCCGATGCCATGAGCCACTGGTGCAGTGGCCAGTTGCGGATGACGTGCCCGTACCCGAGATCCTCGAGGATGGCGACGGCGACCGGCATCGCATCCTGGGCGATGAGCAGGTCGACGTCGCCGTAGGTGCGCAGGCCCGGGTCGTGATAGACGCTGCTCGCCAGGATCGGCCCCTTCATCGCCACCCAGTTCACCCCGGCGGCGTCGAAGGCGCGATCCACGTCGCGCAGGGCCCGGCAGGAGACGAGATGGGCGCGGGCGGCGTCGGCGCGCTGGGATCCGAGCGCGTCGATCACCGCCTCGGGCACACCCGGCACGCCGCTCAGCGCCTCGTGCACGCATCCGCCGACCCGGTGGAGGGCGGCCGCCATCGCCAGCTTGTCGATCGGCGCTGCCGCCACCAGCGGGGCCAACGGTTCGGGCGGTGCCGGGCGACCGACCGACGCGGTGGCGGCCACGAGCAGGCGACGCAGCGACGCGGCCTGGTGGCGGTCGAGGCCGTCGACGGACCGGGGCACCACCCGCTGGAGGGTACCGATGGACTTCCGTCGCATCTCACTGCGACACCCCTTCGCTTGACTACGACTCGTGGACGAAGCGCACCTCCGCGAGCTGCTCCGGCGGCTCACCGACGACCCAGGCGCGTCGTTCCGCGCCGACCAACTCGAGGCGATCGGCGCGCTCGTGGCCGACCGCCGACGCATCCTCGTGGTGCAACGCACTGGTTGGGGCAAGAGCGCGGTCTACTTCACACGCCCAGCCCTGCGGCATCTGCGACCTGTGCGCGTCGCCGCCACTCCCGACCGAGTACGACGCCGGGCTCGCGGTCAAGGCGGCAAGCTTCCTTCGCCGGCACCCGGTGGTCATCGACGCACGAATGGCGTGGCCGGACCGCAGGAAGATTCCGGCCGACCACCGCAGGGCGATCATGGGTGGAGCGAGCTGGTCCGGCGCGGGAAGCGGATCGACGGCCGGTTCGACGAGCAATTGGTGGGCGCGCTGGCTGAGCTGGTGCGCGGCTGGCAACCGCAGCCGGACCCGGCCTGGATCACATGGGTACCATCGCTGGATCACCCGCTTCTCGTTGCCCAGCTTGCCGCGAGGGTCGGTGAGGCGCTGGGGCTCCCCCGCGGTCGACGCGGTCCTCAAGGTGAAGGCGACCGAGCCGCAGAAGACGATGCAGAACAGCGCACAGGAGCTGGCCAACAATCACCGGAGCGTTCGCCGTGCGCGGCCCCTGCCGGTCGGTCCGGTGCTGCTGGTCGACGACGTCGTCGACGTCAGGAGCCACCGAGGCGCTCCGCAAACGGTACGGGCGGGTGGCGGTGTGGACGGGCGCCGGTGCCGGCGCGGGCAACGCGGCCCTCGTCGCGGCGGGCGGCGTGGCGATCAACGAGCCCGAGCAGCTGCTCGACATCCCAGCCGTGCACGGTGCCGCCAGCCAGGGAGACACCCAGCTCGCCTTCAGCCTCGAACCCCCGGTGCCGCCGTCAGCGCGACCGCCAGGAGATCGCTGAGTTGCCGTCAGCCACCTGCGCTGAGCTCAGCCAGGCGCGGCCCCAGCTGGCCACCGCGCCGTTCGATCCAGATGTCGGGCGGTTCGCCGGACGGCATCACGATCACGTCCTCGATCCCTGCCTTCGCGTAGTCGGCCATCTCCGCCACGAACTCGTCGACATCCCCGGTGGCGAGCGTGGGCCCGACGTACAGGATCGTCTTGCGGATCGTGGCCTCGTCGCGCCCGACCTCGTCGCAGTGGCGGCGCAGCACGTCGAGCTTGTGGGTGACGTCGGTCGGCGACGCGGCAAACAGGTTGCAGGCGTCGCCGTACTGGGCGACTAGGCGCAGCGTCTTGCGCTCCCCGCTGCCGCCAATCAGGATGGGCGGGCGGGGTCGGCTGATGGGCGCCGGCGAGCACAGCGTCTCGGCGAGCTGGTAGTGGCGACCGTCGAACGGTCCATTGTTTTTCGGATCCCACATCTGCAGGCAGATCTGGAGCGTCTCTTCGAGTCGCTCGAAGCGCTCTGCGACGGGCGGGTAGGGCACCCCGAGACCGCGGTGCTCCCGCTCGTACCAGGCCGCCCCGATCCCGAGCTCGGCCCGCCCGGCGGAGAGCACATCGAGGGTGGCCACGATCTTGGCCAGGAGGCCGGGTTGACGGTACGTGACCCCCGTGACGAGCAGCCCGAGTCGCGCGGTGGTGGTGTGCGCGGCGAGGAAGCCGAGCGTGGTGTAGCCCTCGAGCATCGGCTGTTCCGCCGCCCCCGCCTGCTCCATCTGGAAGAAGTGGTCCATCACCGACAGCGAACTCGCCCCCGCCGCCTCAGCGGCCTGGACGGCGCGTATCAGAGTCGGGGCGATCGAGTCGGGGGCGTCGGGGTAGTCGAAGCTCACGATGTGGATGCCGAAGTCCATGGGGGGCTCCTCCCTGAGCGAGACGAAACGGACAGGTCTGTAGCGCGACACTAGTCTGGGAACGAGCGCAAGGAGGTCAGTGCTCAGCGATGCTCGGGACCACGAGTGCTGCGGCTCGGGAGCGGATCCTCGCCACCGTCGGCGAGCTGTTCTACGAGCACGGGTTCCGGGCGATCGGCGTCGACCTGATCGTGGAGCGCTCCGGCGTCGCCAAGACAACGCTGTATCGGCACTTCCCCTCCAAGGACGACCTGATCGCGGCGTACCTCGAGGACTCGAACCAAGGGTTCTGGGAATGGTTCGACGGCGCCGTCACCCGCCACGACCGCCCGGTCGATCAGCTGATCGGGTTGTTCGACGCAGTGCAACGGCTCGCCACCGCGCCCGAATGCCGCGGCTGCACGTTCCAGATCGCGGCAGGCGAGTTCCCGGAGTTGGGTCATCCCGGCCACGAGGTCGCCCTCGCCCACAAACGAGCCGTGCGCGCCCGCCTGGTCGAGCTGGCCAGTGCGGTGCCTGTCGAGCACCCAACCGTCCTCGCCGACGGACTGATGATGCTGATGGACGGTGCCTTCGCCGCGACCCGCATGTACGGGCGGCGCAGCCCCGCTCGCCGCGTCGGCACCGTCGCTCGAACGCTCATCGAGGCGGCCGGTCGCCCCCGCCCCTCGTGACCACGCGCCCGGCTCGTCTCACGGTGCGACCGGCTCGACGACGACGGCCTCGGTGTCCCCGGCCCGCAGCTGGGCGGCGTAGCGGCCGTCGAGGGCGAGCAGCTCGTCGTGGGTGCCGAGCTCGACGATGCGGCCCTCCTCGAGCACGGCGATGCGGTCGGCGTGACGGATCGTCGACAGGCGGTGGGCGATGACGATGGCCGTGCGGCCGGCCAGCGCAGCATCGAGCGCCGCCTGGACGTGCTGCTCGTTGTCGTTGTCGAGATGGCTGGTGGCCTCGTCGAGGATCATCACCGCCGGATCCTTGAGCAGCAGCCGGGCGATCGCGATCCGCTGCTTCTCCCCGCCCGAGAGCCGATAGCCGCGGTCGCCGACGACGGTGTCGAAGCCGTCCGGCAGCTCCTCGATCGTGTCCAGGATGCGCGCCGCCCGGCACGCCGCCACGAGCTCGTCGGCGGTGGCGTCGGGCTTGGCGTAGCGCAGGTTGTCGCCGATCGAGGTGTGGAACAGGTGCGGGTCCTGGGCGACCACGCCGATCGCCGCCCGCAGCGAGGCGAGCGTGAGGTCGCGCACGTCGTGGCCGTCGACCAGCACCCGCCCGGACGTGACGTCGTACAGCCGTGGGACGAGAGCGGCGAACGTCGACTTGCCGGCCCCGGACACGCCGACCAGGGCGAGCGTCTCGCCGGGGTGGATGTCGAGCGTGATGCCGTCGAGCACGTCGTGGTCAGGGTCGGCGCTCGGTGGGTGCTGCTCCAGCGAGGCGATGCGCGTCTCGGCGGCCGGCGGGTAGCGGAAGTGGACGTCGTCGAACGTCACCCGGCCGGCGGGGGCGATGAGGTCGACGGCGCCTGGCCGCTCGGGCATTGGGTCGCCGGCGTCGAGCACCTCGAAGACCCGCTCGAAGCTCACGAGCGACGTCATCAGGTCGACGCGGGCGTTGGTGAGGCCGGTCAGCGGGCCGTAGACCCGGTTGACGAGGGCGGCGAGGGCGACGAGCGTGCCGGCCGAGATCTGCCCGGAGACCACGAGGTGGGCGCCGACGCCGTAGATTGCCGCCGCCCCGACGGCGCCGACCAGCCCGATCGCGACGAAGAACACCCGCCCGTACATCGCCGCGCGGATGCCGGCGTCGCGGACGCCGCGGGCGTGGCGCTCGAACTCGACGTCCTCGCGGTGGTGGTTGCCGAACAGCTTCACGAGCATCGCCCCGGCGACGTTGAAGCGCTCGGTCATCTGCGTGCTCATCGACGCGTTGTGCTGCATCTGCTCCCGCGAGATCGCCTGCAGCCGCCGCCCGACGCGCTTGGCCGGGATCACGAAGAGCGGCAGCACGAGCAAGGCCAGCAGCGTCAGCCGCCACTCGAGGGCGATCATCGCGAGGAGGGTTGTGATCAGCACAACCACGTTGCTGACGACGCTGCCCAGCGTGCTCGTGACGACGGTCTGGGCGCCGATCACGTCGTTGTTGAGCCGCGAGGTCATCGCCCCCGTCGGCGTACGGGTGAAGAAGGCGATCGGCATCCGCTGGACCTTGGCGAACAGCGCCCGCCGCATGTCGTAGATCAGCCCTTCGCCGACACGGGAGCTGGCCCAGCGCTGCACGACCTGGAGCACGCCGTCGCCGAGGGCGGCGCCCACGGCAGCGGCGGCGAGCCACGTGATGAGGGCGCGGTCGCCGGTCGGGATCGCGGTGTCGAGGATCGACTTGACGACGAGCGGCGGGACCAACCCGAGCAGCGCCGAGGCCACGATCGCCACCAGGAACACAGCGATCGTCGCCCGGTACGGGCGGGCGAAACTCCACGCCCGGCGCAGCGTGCGACGCGAGACGGTGGCCCCCTCCACCGTGCTGGTGTCCCGTGGCCCCATCGCGTGGGGCGGCATCCGCATGCTTCGAGGCTACGAAGCCAAGAGCACGGAAACGTCTCGTACCATGCGCGCGATGTCCCCCCGTGTCCGTCGGCGCGCCCTCGCTGGCGGGTGGGTGGTGGCCGCCGTGCTGGTGGCCGCGTGCACCTCGGCCACCGGCGTGAACACCGAGTCGGCCAACGCGCCGAGCTCGACTGTGCCGGCGTCCACGATCGCGCCGGCCCCGACCGTCGCCCCCCCGACGACGAGCGACTCGACCGACTCGACCGACTCGACTCCCTCGACGGAGGTGACCGAGCCGTCGCCGGCCAGCACGCCCGAGACCACCGTCGCCAGGCCGCTCCCCGGCCCGCCGGGCGAGTCGATCGAGTGGCAGCCGGCGGGCAAGGACTTCCCGCAGCTCGAGGTCGGGACGCTCGCCGTGCCGGTCGACTACAGCGATCCGAGCCTGGGCACGTTCCGCCTGTTCATGGTCCGCCGGCTGGCCAACGAGGAGGACCGCAAGATCGGCACGCTGCTGATCAACCCCGGCGGTCCCGGCGCCAGCGGGGCCGAGTTCGCCGCCGGCGCCGACCTCGTGTTCGACAAGGACCTGCTCGACCGCTTCGACATCCTGGGCTGGGATCCCCGTGGCGTCGGCTACACCGAGCCGGCAATCGACTGCATCAGCAACTACGACCAGTACTTCGCCGCGATCGACATCACGCCTGAGACACCCGAGGCGCGCCAGCGGGACATCGATGTCGAGAAGAACTTCGAAGACCGCTGCATCAGCCAGAACGCGGCGATCCTCCAGCATGTCGGCACGAACGACGCCGCTCGCGACATGGACTCGATCCGGCGCGCCCTCGGCGAGGACACGATCTCCTACTTCGGGGCCAGCTACGGCAGCGAGCTCGGCGCCACGTGGGCGACGCTGTTCCCCGACACGGTGCGCGCCGCGGTGCTCGACGGCGCCGTCGATCCCACCGCCGACCTCGCCGAGGGCGGCAAGCAGCAGGCCACCGGGTTCGAGCACACGCTCGGGTTGTACCTCGACGCCTGCGCCAAGGACCCGGGCTGCGCCTTCCACAACGACGGCCGTCCGGCGGAGGCCTTCGACGCGCTGATGGCCAGCCTCGACGCCCACCCCATCCCGAGCAAGCCGGGCCGACCTGAGGTCACCCGAACCATCGCCAACGGCGCCGTCGATCAGGCGATGTACGACAGCAGCTTGTGGACTCAGCTGTCCAAGGCCCTCGCCGACGCCCAACGCGGCGACGGCGCCCGACTCCTCATCCTGTGGGATGACTACTTCCGGCGGCTCCCCGACGGCACCTGGCCGAACCTGCTCGAGGCGTTCCAGGTGATCGAGTGCATGGACAACATCGAGCGGCCGACGGTCGAGGAGGCCGATGCGCTGGCCGCCGAGATCCGCCAGCTCGCCCCCCGAGTGGCGCCGCAAACGATCGGCGACTACTCCTGCACGTGGTTCCCGCCGACCCAGAGCCGGCGGATCCCGATCACCGGCAAGGGTGCCGGCCCGATCGTCGTGATCGGCACCACCGGTGACCCCGCGACCCCACTCGCCGGCACCAAGGTGATGGCGAGCACGCTGGAGGACGGCCGTCTGATCATCGTCACCGCCGACAAGCACACCGGCTACGGCTCGAACGACTGCGTCGACAACGCCGTCGACCACTACCTCCTCGACCTCAAGGTCCCGCCGAAGCAGACCCAGTGCTGACCGGCCGGCCCCGGCCGTCTTGGTCGCGATCTTTCGTTCACTCCCAGGACGAATCGCGACCAAGACGAATGACGCGGCGGAAGGAGTGGGATTCCGCCGGGTGGAGCAGTTGCCGCGAAAGCCCCAGTGAGCAGCCGTTTCGCCGTCGTCCCAGCTGCACACCCGGGAGCAACCCGGGAGTAACCGACGCGGCCAGGAGACAAGCACCCGCTCGCGCCATCGCCGATCTCGTTCCGCAACGTGTCATCCCGAGTGACACGGAGGGCCGGCGGTTGCGGACCACCGGGTCATGCTCCTCAACCGGGGTCGGTATCGAACACTCCCGGCAGCGTCCGGCGCGCAGCTCGTCGCTACCGCCCTGCACCGAGGTCGTATCGCAAGCGTACTTCTGATCACACCCGTTGATCGACCGCGCCAACGGTCGGGGGAGGAGGCCGCCATGGGGACCGTGGCCAAGCTACTGGCCGGACACGTCAGCTCGATGCACCTCGGTGGACCGCATCGGTATCCGGGGCTACGTCCCTGGGCTGCAGTACGAAGGCGGGGTGGTGAAGTTCCTCGTCAAGCGAGGCAACACCATCCCCTCGCCAGCCGCGCTGAACCGCAACCACGAGCGCCTTGTCAAGGAGTTGGACGCCGTGGTGGCGGCCACCGGTGTGCCGATGGTGCGTTTCAGGCGGGGCGAATCGAAAGAGGACATCGCCCGGCCCTACCAGGACGACGCGCTGGCCGCCGGGCGCTCTGGGTTGGTGCTGGTGGGCAAGGCCCAGGAGCGAACCTCGTCGTGGCACGGCTTCGTCGACGACACTCATCACGGCCACCGCCCCGGTCATCCGCACATCGCGTGGCGACGCCAGTCGTCGGTGCCCGATCACTGGTACTTCTACTTCGCCGACCACCAGTGGGGTCCGGCGTTCATCAAGCTGTGCTCGTACGCGCCCTATCCGCTGTGGTGTTGCGCCAACGGGCACGAGTGGGCCAAACGGCAGCTGACCAACGCCGGGATCGGCTTCGATGCCCTCGACAACGGGCTGCGTGCCGTCGAGGATCCCGAAGCGGCCCACCGCATCTGTGCCCGGCTGAGCGCGGGTCACGCCCGCGATCTCCTGCGCCGGATGATGGCGGTCCTCCCTGATCCGCTCACCATCGAGGATCGCCGGGCCGGGTTCGACTGGTCGTTCTCCATCGCCCAGCTCGAGATCTCCGACACGGCGGTGTTCGACCAGCCGCGCTGTGCGCGCGCGTGGTTCGAGGCGGCGATTGGTGAGCACCTCGATCTCGGTCGCCCGGAGCGGGTCTCCTTGGTCGTCAACCGCGCCGTGACCAACCGTCCCAAGCGTCCAACCCCGGGACGGTTCGCTACCGAGATCATCACCCGCGACGTCGCCCCCCAAATGCAGATCCACTACAAGTCCTCCAAGGCCAAGGCCTACCTCAAAGAAGGCCGCGCCCTGCGCGTGGAGACGACGATCAACAACGCCGACGACTTCAACGTGCGCAAGACGCTCAACGCCGACAACTGGCGGGCGCTGCACCGTATCGGCGCCGCTACCAATGCCCGGTTCCTTGCGCTATCGGCGAAGGACAACCGGACTTCCCGACCCGGCAACCTCGAATCGGTCGTGCTACCCACCATCCACGACGGTCAACGCGCCCGGTCTGCGCTTCGGTGAACCCCGAACGATCGCACTACTCGGATCGATCGCCGCGTTCGCCCACATCATCGGCGGCCTCACCAACAAGAGCCTGCGCGCCCAGATGGCCGCCCTCTGGCAGCCCAACTACACCTCGGCCCAAGCTTCCTACGACCTGCGTCGGCTCCGACTCAAGGGCTTCATCGAGCGAATCAACGGCACCAACACATACCGGGTCACCGCCCACGGCATACGCGTCGCCACCTTCTTCACCCACCTCGCCGCGCGAATCGTCATCCCCACCCTCACCGACCTCGCCGCGCTCACGAAGCCACGCCCGCCGACTACGCGACCACTCACCATCGCCTGGCGCACCTACGAACGTGAACTCCACAACCTCCTACGAACAACCCGCCTCGCCGCCTGATCAGAAACTTGCCTCAGATGTCCAGAACCCGCTCCTCAAGCGACGGCTAGGACGCTCCCGAGACTCGCTTCGCTCGCTCGTGATCGGTGGCCCCTTCGGGGCAGCCGGGGCACGTCCGGCGTGGTGTCTACGGTTCGTCGATGGACGACGCGCTCGCTGCCCGCTACGGCGATCTGCTCACCGGCATCTACGACTGTGTGGATCGGATCGTGCTCAACGCCTACTTCTCGATGGGGCACTCGCCGGGCGGGTTCCGGACGTGGTGGCGTCGCTTGCAGGGCTCCGACGAGCATCTCGACAACACGCACCTGATGCGCATGGCGGGCCGCTTCGCCCGGCGGGTGCGGGGCTGGGCCAAAGCCAATGGCGTGCCGGTGATCGACAGCAAAGCGGGTGAACGTAAGCATCGGATCGCCGAGGAGTACCTGGCCGCCCATCCCGTCGGGATCGGCGTGTTCATAGTGCTGGTGGCGCGGGCGCCGGCGACGGTGTGGAAGGTGACCCAGTCCCGTTCGGGGGTGATCGTCAACTTGGAGAAGAAGACCGAGTACATCAACCACTACTCGTTCCACATCCGCGACCCGGTGTGGGGTCACGTCACGATCAAGATGTCCGGTCACCCGCCCTTCGGCGCTCAGATCATCCTCAACGGCCACGAGTACGTTGCCTGCGCGGCGCGCGCAGGCCGGGATCGACTTCGTCAAGGAGGGCAACTGCTTCACCGCGCTGGCCCACCCCGACCGTCTGGCCGAGATCGCAGACACCGTGTCCCAGCCTGGGGCAGCAGGGCTCTTGGCTCAGGTGTGCGACCGCTGGATCTACAGCGCCTGTGTGTGCTTCGGCCTGGACTTCGACGAGCAGCGCCACAGCGGGTTCGGCTACAGCTACTCCGTCTACCAAGTCGAGTACAGCCGCAACCTGCTGTTCGCCAACGGGGCCCGTATGCAGCGCACCTTCGACACCATCGTCGACCGCACCCGGTCCCGCCTCGACGTGCCCACGGTGCGGACCTTGTTCGGCGCCAAGACCCGCCCCCACCGTGACCGCGCCGGTGGTCCGCCACGACTGGAGGCCGTGATCGGGACACCTCGTTACGACCTGACCACCTTCAAGGTCCACTTCGGACGCTTGACCCTCAAGGCCTACACCAAAGGCGAACACGTGCTACGAGTCGAGGCGATCACCCACAACACCAAGGACCTGCACTGTGGCCGCGTCGTGGACCACTACGGCGACATCACCGCCCGGTTGCGCACGATGGCCGATGCCTTCTGCACCACGCTGGACTGCGTCGACGTCTCGTTCATACCCGACGGTCTGTTTGACGAGCTGCCCAACGCCTCGACGCTCGGGGCGACCCGCGTCGGCGGCATCGACATGAACCAGGCGAGGATGCGCAACACCGTGACCGCCGTGCTCGCCTTGGCGGTCGCCCCGGCCGGGTTCAGCGTCGGCGACCTCGCCCGCAAGGTGCAGACCATGACCGGCCAGACCGACGACGACTACTCGCTACGTCAAGCGGCCTACGACCTGCGCAAGCTGCGCGCCAAACATCTCGTCGTCAAGCTCGGCCGCTCCCACCGCTACCACGTCCGACCCGACGCGGCTCGGGTCCTGGCCGGCCTCGTTGCCCTTCGCGACCACGTCATCGCGCCCATCCTCGCCGGCGTCCGCAGCCCCCACCTCGGCCCCAAGCCGACCCACTGGACACCAGTCGACCGCGACTACGAACAGCTCCGCATCAACATGCACAAGCTCTTCGCCGACCTCGCCATCGAACGGGAAGCAGCCTGACAACACATTGCGCAACCTCCAGGACGCAACGGCCCGGACCCGGTATGGGCCATCAGGATGCGCACCTGGATCCGTGCGGAGCTGTCGCACACTTGCTACACTTGTCGCATGACGGAAGTAGCCTCCCGGGAGCTGAGAAACTCGACGCGATCACTGCTTGACCGTGTCGAGGCCGGTGAACGTCTGACGATCACCGTGGAGGGTCGCCCCGTGGCGGTACTCGCTCCAGTTCGGCATCGTGCTCGGTGGATAGCCAAGAGAGAGTTCGTGGCGATGGTGCTGGCGAACCAGGCAGACGCGGCCATGACCGCCGACCTGCATGAGCTGGCGGGGGAGATGACCGACGACCTGCCTCTGTCGTGAGCCGGGGGCTCGCTGACACTTCGGTCTTCATCGCTCGGGAGCGCGGGCGGGAGCTCGACGCCGACGCGCTTCCCGACGAGCTGGCCGTCTCGGTCATCACGATCGGCGAGCTCCGGGCTGGGGTGCTGATCGCAGAGACCGTCGACACGCGAGATCGACGGCTCGGGACGTTGACGGCCGCACTGCAGCTGGATCCGATCCCCGTCGATGAAGCGGTGGCAACACTGTGGGCGCGACTCCGGGTGTTGCTGCGCGACACCAAGCAGCGCATGCCGGTGAACGACACGTGGATCGCTGCGACCGCAATGGCGCTCGGCGTCCCCGTCGTCACCCGAGACGACGACTTCCCCGTCGTCGAAGGCTTGGTCGTGATCCGCGTTTGACACGCCACCGATTCGGAAGGGAGTGCGCGTCAGCAGTCACTCGTTATCGCTCTTTGTCATCGAGCGCGCGATTGCCACGTCGATCCCGTTTGCCACTGCCCAGGCGCGGATCACCTTCGGATCACCGCTGGACTTGTCGGACCGCGACCTCGCAGGCTTGCGGCGTCGAACTGCATGACCGTCGACGGAAACTGGACGACCCGCGTCCCAAGAGCGGTCCACCGTCCGCGACAGCGCGGCGGCGTTGCGCTTGGACAGATCGGTCTCGCACCAGTTGCCGTTCCAGCCCAGCCGGATCGTTTCCACCGCCGGCGACCCGTCGAGGTCATCCACCAACGTCTCAACCATTGCGTTCGCCATCGCCTTGCCCGTTCGCTCTCGCGTGGCGGCGCTACCGGGACCTGACGGCGAGTCCTGAGGCGCGCCGGCAAACCGGCGGTTGCGGACGCGGGCGCCCGCGCTATTCGGCGTCGTTACCGGCCACTGGCTGCGGGTGGCTCGTCGGCGGCGTCGGGTCCGGTCGCTTCGACTGGGAGACCGTCAGCCTCCTCGACGCCCCGCAAGCGACGCCAGCGCCTGACGATCCAGTTGAGGACGCTCATCACGAGCCCCATAGTCGTTCTTCGACAGCGCGGGATAGTTGGCCTCGGTGTTCCCCCGAACTGCGCCCGACGATGGTGCCTCCTTGCGAGCGACCTGATCATCACCCACGGCCGGAACCGTACCGTTCGAGGCGCCCGAGGTCCGGCGGTCTCGGACGAAGGCGCCAGTGATTATTGGGCGCGCTCTTCCGACTGTGAGTGATGGAGAAGTGTGCGCCGCTGCGAAGCAACGACGACTCGCACGAGCCCGGTCAGCCACTCCTCGTAGTGTTTCGGGCTGTGGCCGACGTGAACCCGCGCGAGATTGCCTGTCCGGCGGGCCACACCGCTCCACCGTGCCCTCTGCATGGCGGCACGATGCCGGAGCTCGTGTGGGGACTGCCTGGCGACTCGTACGCCGGGCTCGAGGAGCCAGCGGTGGAGCCCGGCCCCGAGACATCCGAGCACCGGTTCGGCACGTGCGGTGTTTGCCGCTCGCAGCTGATGATCGACCGCGAAGGCGCCATCGTGGCTGCCGAGCCAACAACGCCATAGTCGGCTCGTAGATGGGCAGAGACGCGCTGGCAGAGGCCCCGGGCAGGCCAGTCGACTACTACGTACTTCCGGCAGCCTCGCACGCTGCCGGGCAGCAGTGGTGCCGGGGTTATCCGGCTACCGAGGGCGGTATCGAACGCGCCGGGCTGGCGCTCGCAGCGACGGTCGTTGCCGCTTGTTCGCCTCAGGCAGGCTGTTCGAGCTCGGCGACAGTGTCGGCGACGCTGTCGAGGTAGCGCAGCGTGGCCGCGGCGTCGACCGTCGACATCGACGGAGGTGGGAGCACGACCCGCTCCACGCCGAGATCGGCGTAGTGGGCGAGGCGAGCCGGCTTGGGCACGTTCCACGCGAAGATCGTGATCGGGATCTGTGCCGGATCCCGCCCAGCCTCGACGGCCAGCTCGCGGAACAGCTGCACACCGCCGTCGACGTCCGGACGCCCGCTTGTGTTCAGCAACGAGGCATCGATGGGGCACCACATGTCGGCGTAGCTCGCGGCGTGGCGGATGCCCGTCGGACCGGCGTTCCCGAGCGCGATCGGCACCGGGCGTTGCTGTGGCTTTGGGTACACCCATGAGGCGCTGAACCGGTCCCACCGTCCGTCGAGCTGGGGCTCTTCTTCCGTCCAGATCGCCCGCAACGCGGCGACGCGCTCACGCATGGCCGAGTACCGCTGGGCGAACGGCAGGTCCGGGCGGTGGTTGCGGAGCTCCTCGACGTTCATCCGACGCCGACACCGAGCACGACGCGACCAGCCGAGAGCACGTCAAGGGTGGCGACCGTGACGGCGAGGTCGAGGAGATCGTGCTCGAGGACGAGGCAGATGCCCGTGCACAGCGTGAGCGTCGTGGTCGCCGTGGCCGCGGCCATCAACGACACGAACGGGTCCATCATCTGCCAGTAGCCGTCGGGCAGGTCTCCTCCGCCGGGGTACGGCGTCTCGCGTGACGCCGGGATGTGGCTGTGCTCGGGCATCCACACCGAGTCGAACCTGCGTTGCTCCAGCTCGCGCGCGAGCACGTCGGGCCGGATGCCACCAGCGTCATTGAGTGCGAGGTAGCCGAACCCCATGAAGCCTCCCATCGCCTGGAGGGCCAAACGCCCCAGCCATCGAGTCTGCCATCCAAACCGGCGCCGACTCAGTTCCAGCCGACGCCCACGTGCACCCGCGCCACGTAGCGCGCCGCCAAGGAGGCGCCGCCACGTCGAACGCAGTCCAGCTCGCGTCGCCCGAGGTGACCTGACCCTGTGACATGGCGGTCGAAGGTCGTGGATCTGCTCGCCTCACCATCCGTTGCCGGATGATCCAGGTCGCCGCAGTCCCGGCCGTACAGGACACACGGCGCTGCGAGTACCGGACTTGGCATCGTCGGTATCGGACGGCCCAGGGGAGCGAGCGATCGGTACGCGGTACGCGGCATGGGTCGCGAGTGGGCATTTCGTATTGGTGGTGGCAGCCGACGGTGTGCCGTCCTCTCGACGCCGGATGCAATTGGGCGTAGCGTCGCGCTGGGGGCGAGGGAGGTTGATGATGTTCCGAACACTTGCCGCGTGTACGGCGTGTGGGGCTATTCCGCTGGCGGTGCTCGTCCTCGTGACGACGGCTGGCACCGCCGCGGCGGACCCGGCCAACAACGCGTGCCCGGCCGGCTACGAGACGATCACCGTCAAGCAAGCCACCAAAGAGGGCTACATCACGGCGCCGTCGCAAGTCGACAGCAACGGCGACGGAATCGTATGTCGCCGGGCGCTGGGCGGACCCCCGGGTTCCACTCAGGTGTACTTCTGGGAGGACAACTCCGCGCCCCGGAACCTCTGAGCCTACGGCTCAGTGACGAGCTGGGCTGCGGGGGAGCCCCACAATGCCGATCGGCGCGATGGATCGAGGTCGAGCCTCGTCCTCGGACCGCGCCCGGCTCTGCGATCGGCGTGATCGCCGCCGCTGAGAGCTGCTTGCGAGCCGATGAGACCGGTCGCGCACCGAACGGCGCATTCTGTCAAGGGTCAACGAGTTCTCCCCGCGGGCGGTCACCGGTTCTCCCCGTAGATGGCCACGAGTTGTCCCCGTGGGCGGCCACGGGTTCTCCCCGCGTTTAGGTCAGTGGTGTCACCCCCTTTCCGCTGGTTGCTTGGGCGAGACGGATGCTGTCGCCGGTGGTGGCGCAGAGGTGGGCGTGGTGGAGTAGCCGGTCGACGGTGGCGCCGGCGAGGGTCTTGGGCATGATCTCGTCGAAGCCGCTGGGGTGAAGGTTGGAGCTGACGGCGACGCTGCGTTTCTCGTAGGCGGCGTCGACGAGGCGGTAGAGGCCTTCGGCGGCGTCGACGCCGACGGGCAGCAGTCCAATGTCGTCGACCACGACGAGGTCGGCGCGCAGGATGCGGCCGATGGCGCGGGTGACGGTGTCGTCGGCTCGGTGGCGGCGTACGAGCACGCCGAGCGTTTCGAGGCTGAACCAGGCGACTCGGCGTCCGCTGGTGACGGCGTCGTGTCCGAGGGCTTCGAGGAACATCGTCTTGCCGGTCCCGGAGGGTCCGCACACGACGAGGTTCTCGCGTCGTGCGATCCACTCGAGGGTGCGCAGCGCGGTCTGGGTGGGGGCGGGGATCGAGCTGAGCGTCGGGTCCCAGACGTCGAAGGTCTTGCCGGTGGGGAACCCTGCCGCGGTGAGGCGGGTGGCGGTGGAGGACCGGTCGCGGCCGGCGATCTCCTCGGCGAGCAGGACGCGCAGCACCTCGGCGGGTTCCCACCGTTGGGCTCGGGCGGTGGCCAGCACGTCGGGGGCGGCCCTTCGGATGTAGGGCAGCCGCATCCGTCGCAGCAGTGCTTCGAGGTCGTCGTCGAGCGGCGGTGGTTGGGGGGTCTTGACTGTCATCGCCGCCGCCTCGGGATGGTGGTGGTGACCTCGGCGAGGGCGCGGATGCGGGGGGTCCAGTCGGCGAGCACGTAGACGACCTGATCGAGGCGCAGCCCGCACGGACCGGCGAAGTTGGCCCAGTCCTCGACGGTGTCGTGGCCGGCGTGGGCCAGCCATTGCTGGAGCCGGCTGAGCATCCACGCCCAGGCGTCGAGCTCGGCGACGGGCACGGCGGCGTAACGGTTGGCGTGGCTGTCGGTGGTGATGCCCGGCCCGCTCACCGTCCGAACCCTTCCCAGGCGGCGGTGCCGGACTGCAGGCTGTGGTCCTCGCTGGCCTGGCGGGCGTCGCCGGGGGTGGTGCTGGCCCGGTGGGCGAGGATCGAAGCCAGGTCGCCGTCGGCGAAACGGCCGTAGACGGCGGCGTGCCCGAGCGCCCAGTTGACCGCCTCGGCGCCCGACAACTTGGCCATCGCGACGGCGTCGGCCATCTTGGCCCGCACCCGGCTGGCGCCGGCCGCCCCGGCTTCTTTGAGCCACAGCACAGCGCCGGCACCGATCGCCAAGAACTCGGCCTCAGCGGCGTTGGCCGCCACCGGCGTCCGGTTCAGTGGGCCTTCGGGGGCGGGCGGGAAGTGGGTGTCATCAACCCGCGGGTTGCCCGGCGTGGTCACCAGGTGGCGGGCCACCTCGACGGGGCCGTCGGCGCCGACGTGGGTGATGATCACCTCCTCACCGCGGCGGCGCACCCACACCGTCTCACCGGCCAGCCGTGACGGCACCGAGTACAGGCACCACTCCAGTTGCACCATCGGTTGTGGGCAGCCAACGGTGCGGGTCTCCCCGAACGCGGAGGTCCAGGGATGCTCGGGCAGGCGGTGCAGACGGTTGCGTTCCACCGCCAGCATCTCCACCGGTGGCCGCCTGGTGACCCGATGCGCCCGGGCGTTGACCTCGACACAGAACGCCTCACAGGCGGCCTCCAACCCCGCCCAGTCGACGTACGCCGCCAGCAGGTTGGCGTCAGTCGGCACCAGGTCGGCCTTGGCCACCCGCACCGTCGCTTCTGAGCCGCCCTTGGACGGCGCGTCGGCTGGCAGGCACGTCGCCACCGTCAGGCCGTAGTGGCCCGCCGCGGCGACCATGTCCGGGTTGCGGATCGCGACCCGAGCGACATGGTCGACGGTGACCGTCTTCTCATTGTCGGTCAACGCGTACGTCGGACAACCCCCGAACCGGCGCAGCGTGGCGTCGATGCAGCCGATCACCGTCGGCAACGACTTGTCCCGGATCGGCAGCACCACCCGGAACCGGGACCACGCCAGCCACGCACAAAACAGCCACGACGCCACACCCCCGACCAGCGGCCCGGCGCCGAAGTCCCACTGGAACCACAGACCAGGCTCAGGCACCCACGGACGATGGACCCGGCGATGCCCCGCCTGAAGCGCCCCGGGGTTGATGGAGGCTCTGAACCCACGAAAGGGTGGGAGTCATGCCAGCACCGAGGAAGTACCCGCCGGAGTTGCGGGAGCGAGCGATCAGGCTCGTGCTCGAAGCCCGCGAGCAGGAACCTGAGCTGTCGCTGAACGCGGCGGTGATGCGGATCGCCCCGCGTGTCGGGATCAACAAGGACACTCTGCGTGGGTGGTGCAAGCAGGCCGAGGTCGACGCCGGTCGCCGCCCCGGCGTGTCGACATCGGAGGCAGCGAAGATCCGCGAGCTGGAGCGGGAGGTCCGCGAGTTGAAGCGGGCCAACGAGATCCTGCTGGCGGCGTCAAGTTTCTTCGCGCGGGAGCTCGACCCGCGACTGCCGTGGTGATCGGGTTCATCGACGATCACCGTGACCGGTTCGGGGTCGAGCCGATCTGCCGGGTGCTCACCGAGCACGGCTGCAAGATCGCCCCGTCCACGTACTACGCGACGCGCACCAGGCCGGCGTCGCCGCGGGCCTGCCGTGACGAGGTGGTGTTGGAGCATGTTCGCCGGGTCCATGCCGGCCCGATGATCGGCCGGCGCCTGTACGGGGCCCGCAAGGTGTGGAACGAGCTAGGCCGCGAGGAGGCCCGTGGTGAGCATCCCGAGGTCGGTCACGTGCCGCGCTGCCAGGTGGAACGACTGATGCGCAGCCACGGGCTACGTGGCGTGCGGCGCGGCCGCCAGTTCATCACGACTCGCCCCGCGTCCGGCGCCCCGCGGCCACCAGACCTGGTCAAGCGGGACTTCACCGCCGAGCGGCCCAACCAGCTGTGGGTGGTCGACTTCACCTACGTCGCCACGTGGGCCGGGATGGTGTTCACCGCCTTCGTGATCGACGTCTTCTCCCGGCGTATCGTCGGCTGGCGCACCGCCGCTCGGATGCCGACCGCGCTGCCGCTCGACGCGTTGGAGATGGCGCTGTGGGTCCGCGCCCAGGCCGAGCAGCTCATCGCCGGGCTCGTCCACCACAGCGACGCCGGCAGCCAGTACACCTCGATCCTGTACACCAACCGCCTCGCCGACGTCGGCGCTGTCGCCTCCATCGGCACCGTCGGTGACAGCTACGACAACGCCCTCGCCGAGTCCACGATCGGCCTGTACAAGACCGAGTGCATCCACCACGAAGGCCCCTGGCGCGGCGCCGACGACGTCGAGCTGGCCACGTTGAACTGGGTGTGGTGGTACAACGAGATCCGCCTCCACTCGGCGATCGGCTACGTCCCACCTGTCGAGTACGAGACCGCCTACTACCGTCAGAACAACTCCCACCAGCAGCCGCCAGTGGGAGAACCCAGCCTCCACTGAACCCGGGGCGCTTCAACCAGCTGGCTGCAGGTCCATCACATCGTCCACGCCGAACACCACGGCCCCACCGACACCCACAACCTGGCCGCCCTGTGCCCCACCTGCCACCGCGCCCACCACCGCGGCCAGCTCGGCATCACCGGCAACGCCGACCACCCCGGCGGCCTCAACTTCACTGACCGCCACGGCTGCGTCATCGACCCCGCCGCCCACCCGACCAAACCCACCCGGCCACCAGCCCACCCCGGCCGACCCTACGAACACCCCCTCGGCGAACGGCTCGACCGTTGGGCCGTCATGTTCCCCGACCCACCACCTGCCCCGTACGCCGCCTGACCTCGTCGATGCGGGTGAGCAGGTCGACGAGCATGAATGCCGTCGCCCCCCACACCGTCTCGTCCTCGAGCTCGAAGAAGTGCAGCAGCCGGTCGGTGGGCGTGCGGCCCCAGCGCTCGGCGTGGTAGGTGTCGGGGCGGACGAGCTCGCCGAGCGGAAGCCACAACACCCGCTCGACCTCGGAGCTGGCCGGGCCGAGCGGCACGATCCGCGGCAGCCGGCCGACCAACGGCACGATGTGGCTGCGGCTGACGACGGTGCTGAGGTGGTCGAGCTCGGCGAACAGCGTCACCAGCCTCGGGTCCAGGCCGACCTCCTCGTGGGCCTCGCGCAGCGCCGTCTCGGCCGGCGTCTCGCCCGGGTCCATCCTTCCGCCGGGGAAGCTGATCTCGCCCTTGTGGTTGCGCAGGTGGCGGGAGCGGCGGGTCAGCAGGACCTCGGCGCCCTCCTCGCCGTCGGCGAGGGCGATCAACACCGCCGACCGCCGAGCGTCGGGGAAGGTCGGCACGATCGGCTGGCCAGGCGGGCTGTCACCGAGGATCTGCTCGATGTCGTCGACGGTGACCGCCAGCGGGTGGGCGGCCGGCGCGGCCAGCTCACCCGGCGTCCACGCCGCCGGCCGCGGGATGACCTGGGCGCCGCCCGGTCGCAGGTTCGCCTCGACATCACTCATGGCGCGGCGTCCAGCCCTCCTCGGCGAGTTGCAGGAGGACCTCGGGCAGGCCGGCCGTCTTGAGGTTGGCGAGCACCCGCCCCGGCGTCTCCTCCCCGACCTCGAACTGCTCCCACGCCGCGATCAGCTTCTGCAGGTCGGGGGTCGGCCGCTCGAACGCCATGCCGTCGACGCTACCGGCGGGCCCGGGACCGGCCCCGGATCGAGTCGGTCAGCCTGGCTTCTGGCGGTCGCGGATCGCCTTGGCGACGTTGCCGGCGAGGCGCCCCGCCCCGCGCCCGATCGCCTCGCTGCGGTCACCCTTCGGGGCCGCCGCGTGCGCCGCGGCCGCCTGGCGCCGCGTCGCCCGGTTCTCGAACGCCGAGTTCCACCACACCACGGCGAGCACGACCGCCCCGATCGCCAGCGTTGCCCGTCCCGTGGCGTCGACGCCGAGCACCGGGATCACCGCTCCGAGCAGCAGCACGCCGATCACGACGAGGTCCACGACCCGATGCACACGCCGATCGAACAACCGGAACGCGCCGAGCGGGCCATCGACCAGCGCCGCGTTGAGCAGCACGAGCGCGCCGGCAAGCAGCGGCACCGTCGGCTTGGGGGACTGCAGACCCATCGCCACCAGGACGACACCGACGAGGTACTCCGCCGCCTGGTGCAGCCAGAACGGCCGCAGCACCCGATCGGTCCGCGCCATCCCTGCGAGTGCGTGCTACATCATCCCCGGCATGCCGCCCATGCCGCCGCCGGGCATACCGCCGGCAGGCGCGGGGGGTTCGGGCTTGTCGGCGACGAGCGCCTCGGTGGTGAGCACCATCGCAGCGATCGACGCCGCGTTCTGCAGCGCCGCCCGAGTGACCTTGGCCGGGTCGACGATGCCGGCCTTGATCATGTCGGTGAGCTCGCCGGTGGCCGCGTTCAGCCCGGTGGTGCCTTCCTCGGCCTCGACGCGCTGCACCCACACCGAGCCTTCGAGCCCAGCGTTCTCGGCGATGTAGCGGGTCGGGGTCGTCAGCGCCTCCCACACCGAGCGGGCGCCCGTGGCCATGTCGCCGTCGAGCGAGTCGGCGACCTTGGCCACCGCCGGGCGGGCCCGCAGCAGCGCCACGCCGCCGCCGGCGACGACACCCTCCTCGATCGCCGCCTTGGTCGCCGACACGGCGTCTTCGATGCGGTGCTTCTTCTCCTTCAGCTCGACCTCGGTGGCCGCGCCGACCTTGATCACGGCGACCCCACCGGCGAGCTTGGCGAGCCGCTCCTGGAGCTTCTCGCGATCCCAGTCGGAGTCGGTGTTCTCGATCTCGGTCTTGATCTGGTTGATCCGCCCCTTGACGTCGTCAGCCGACCCACCACCGTCGACGATCGTGGTGTCGTCCTTGGTGACGATGACCCGCTTGGCGGTGCCGAGCAGGTCGAGGGTGACGTTCTCCAGCTTCAGGCCAACGTCCTCGCTGATCACCTGGGCGGCGGTGAGGACGGCCATGTCCTGGAGCATCGCCTTGCGCCGGTCGCCGAATCCCGGTGCCTTCACGGCGACGGCGCTGAACGTGCCGCGGATCTTGTTCACCACGAGCGTGGCGAGGGCCTCGCCCTCGACGTCCTCGGCGATGATGACCAGCGGCTTGCCGGACTTCATCACCGCCTCCAACGCCGGCAGCAAGGCCTGGACGGTGGAGATCTTGGCCTGGTGGATGAGGAGGTAGGGCTCCTCGAGCACCGCTTCCTGGCGCTCCGGGTCGGTGACGAAGTAGGGCGACAGATAGCCCTTGTCGAACTGCATCCCCTCGGTGAACTCGAGCTCGGTGCCGAACGTGTTCGACTCCTCCACCGTCACCACGCCGTCCTTGCCGACCTTGTCGATGGCGTCGGCGATGACCTCGCCGATCGCCGGATCGGCGGCCGAGATGGTGGCCACGTTGGCGATGTCGGTCTTGTCGTCGACGTCCTTGGACTGCGTCTTGATCGACTCGACGACGGCGGCGACGGCCTTCTCGATGCCCTTCTTCAGGCTCATCGGGTTGGCGCCGGCAGCAACGTTGCGCATCCCGAGGTGGACGAGCGCCTGGGCCAGGACCGTGGCCGTCGTGGTGCCGTCACCGGCGACGTCGTTGGTCTTGGTGGCGACCTCCTTGACGAGCTGGGCACCCATGTTCTCGAACGGGTCCTCCAGCTCCACCTCTTTGGCGATCGACACGCCGTCGTTGGTGATCGTCGGGGCGCCCCACTTCTTGTCGACGACCACGTTGCGACCCTTCGGGCCGAGGGTCACCTTGACCGCGTTGGCGAGCTTGTTGACGCCCGCTTCCAACGAACGGCGGGCCTCCTCGTCGAACTTGAGCAACTTCGACATCAGGTCACTCCACGATCGCCAGGACGTCGCGGCTGGACAGGATCAGCAGCTCCTCACCGTCGATCGTGACCTCGGTGCCGCCGTACTTCGAGTACAGCACCGTCTGGCCGACGTTGATGCCGAGCGGGATCAGCTCGCCGGAGTTCTCGGCTCGCTTGCCGGGGCCGACGGCGAGGACCTTGCCCTGCTGCGGCTTCTCCTTGGCGGTGTCGGGGATGACCAAGCCGGACGCAGTGGTCTGCTCGGCTTCGTTCGGCTGGACGACGATGCGGTCATCGAGCGGCTTCAGGGACATCGGCAAGCCTCCATTGGCTCAGGTGGACGGACGGTCGGCGTTAGCACTCGGCATGTGCGAGTGCCAATGGTAGGGCACCCGCGGCCCCGTTAGCAACCGCGCCCCGTGAGTGCTAATCGATGACGCCCGGTCGCCACCCGTCCACCCGATCGAGCAAGCTGGCGACCGCGGTCAGGGGCAGGCCAACGACGTTGCTCACGCTCCCCCGCACCCGCTCGACGAACACGCCACCGGTGCCCTGGACGGCGTAGGCGCCGGCCTTGTCCAGCGGCTCGCCCGTGCCGACGTACCACTCGATCACGGCAGGCTGCAGGGCCACGAACGTCACGATCGTCGTGACCACCTCGACATCGACCCGTTCGCCGGACCGCACCGCGACCGCGGTGTGCACGCGGTGCGAACGGCCCGACAGCCGGCGCAGCATCCGCCGGGCGTCGTCGGCGCCGGCGGGCTTGCCGAGCACCTCGCCGTCGACGTCGACGACGGTGTCGGCGGCGAGCACCGGATCGCCGTCTACCGCCACGGCCTTCGCAACCGCCAGCCGCCGCACCAGGTCGACCGGCGCCTCGCCGGGCGCCGGCGTCTCGTCGACGTCCGGCACAGCGATCGAGAAGGCCAGCCCGAGCCGGGCGAGCAGCTCCTTGCGTCGCGGCGATCCCGACGCCAAGACCAGTTCTGTCCTTCGATTGCGGCCCGACACGGCCGGATCTGAAGGACAGTTCACGGGGACAGACCCGCCGCCGCCGGTAACGCCCATCTGATCACCCTCGTCACGGACTCACCGGCCGCCCGCCCAAGCGTCGCCTCGGTGACCGGCAACCACGGCAGGCGCAGCGGCCAGCGAGCCCAGCGCGGCAGGAGACCCAAGGCGGCGGCTGCGATCGGCGCGTACGCCGGCCGCAGCGCCACCGGCAGCGGCGGGGTGGCCACCAGGAAGCGGGCGGTGTCCCTGGCCGCCGGCGTCCCCACCAACTCCGGGCGATAGGCGTCGAGCATGGCCCGCACCTCGGCCACCGTCGCCGGCACGTCGACGGCGCCCAGCTCGACGGCCACCCGGCCGGCCTGGGCCACGTACTGATCGGCCTCCCGGCGCGACAACCGCCCGTTGCCATAGAGCTGGTAGGCGCGCAAGAAGCTGTCGACCTCGCACAGGTGGACCCACGTGAGCAGGTGCGGATCATTGGCCGAGTACGGGCGGCCGTCACGCGCGACGCCGCTGACGCGCCGGTGCACCGCGCGCACGGCGGCGATCTCCCGCCGAGCCTCTGGCGCCGAGCCGTACGTCGTCACGGCGAGGAAGCGGCTGGTGCGGGCCAGTCGCCCCCACGGATCGCCTCGGTAGCCGGAGTGCTGCTCGACCCCCGCCATCGCCAGCGGGTGCAACGACTGCAGCAGCAGCGCGCTCAACCCACCGATGAACATCGAGGCGTCACCGTGAACGCGCATGATCGGTGAGCCCACCTCGAACCACCTCGCTCCGGGCTGGCGCAGCCGGTCCCGTGTCGCCGCGCCCTCGGATCCGGCGATGCGCGCGAAGACGGCCCCACCGATCGCCCGCCGCACCCCGGCGAGCGCGTCGTCCAACGGCCGCGCCATGGGGTCAGTCTGCCGCCCGCGGTCAGCCGCCTGACAGCGCCATTACGTCCTCGTCGGGGACGGTGAGGTCGTGCTCGCGGCGATCGGCGTCGTCGAGGAAGCCGTCCGGCAGGGCGACGCGGATCGGCCCGTTGGTGTGGCCCCGTCGGATCCGTTCGCCGCCAGGCACCATCTCGAGCGTCGCGTCGAGGTCCGCCACGAGATCCTCCAGCTCGGCGAGCGAGGAGACCTGGCTGAAGCGGTGGCGGGCATCACTCCCGACCGGATAGCCCGTCAGGTACCACGAGGCGTGCTTGCGGAACGACGCCAGGGCGAGCGCCTCGGCGCCGTGGTGGTCGACGAGCGCCCGGGCGTGGTCGACCATCACCGCGGCGGCGTACCCCAGTCGTCGTGACGGCGGCGCCGGACGCCCGGCAAGCACGTCGAGCAGATCGCCGAACAGCCACGGCCGCCCGAGGCAGCCGCGCCCGATGACGACGCCGTCGCAGCCGGTCTCGGCCATCATCCTGACCGCGTCAGTTGCTTCCCAGATGTCTCCGTTGCCGAGCACTGGGATGTCCGTGACGAACGCCTTCAACGCGGCGATGGCCGCCCACCGCGCATCGCCGGCGTAGTGCTGCTCGACCGTACGGGCGTGCACGGCGATCGCCACGACGCCCTCGCCGGCGCAGATCTCCCCGGCCCGCAGGTGGGTGACGCAGTGATCGTCGAGGCCGATGCGGAACTTCGCCGTCACTGGCACGCCGTAGGGCGCGGCGGCGCGCACGGCGGCGGCGACGATCACGCGGAGCAGGGCCGGCCGGGCCGGGACCGCCGCCCCGCCGCCCTTGCGCGTGACCTTCGCCGCCGGGCACCCGAAGTTGAGATCGACGTGGTCGACCAGCCCGTCGCCGCACAGTCGGTCGACGGCGCGCCCCATCGTCTCCGGATCCGAGCCGTAGACCTGCAGGCTGCGTGGCTGCTCGTCCGGGCCGAACGACATCATCCGCGACGTCTTGGCGTTGCCGTGGACGACGGCGGTGGCCATCACCATCTCGTTGACGTACACGAGGCCGGGCCCGAACCGCCGGCACAGGGCGCGGAACGGTGTGTTGGTCACGCCGGCCATCGGCGCCAGCACGACCGGCGCCGCCGGCACGAAGTCGCCCAACCGCAGCTGCACGATAAGCAGGCTACGGCTCGCAGCCAAGCTGCTCGCCTCTACTCCGAGCTCGCCGCCGCCGCTACGCAGCGGCGCTCGCCCACCTGGCCAGGCGGAAAGGGTCCTACGGCTCGGTCGTGGCCAGGCGGAGGTTGGGGTAGGCACCGGTGTCGAGCGGGCTGGGGCCGTCGAGGCGCAGGCGGTGCCAGCCGGCGGCGGCGATCATCGCCGCGTTGTCGGTGCACATCGCCCGGCTCGGCAGGAACCCGTGCAGCCCGTCCTCGTGACAGGCGTCGAGGAGGTCCTCGCGCAGCTTGGAGTTGGCGGCCACCCCGCCGCCGAGGGCGAGTCCCTTGGCGCCGACCTCACGGGCCGCCCGGCGGGCCTTGTGCACGAGGACGTCGACGACGGCAGCCTGGAACGACGCCGCGACATCGGCCGTGGCGACCTCGGGATGCTGGCGCACGTGGTTGAGCACCGCGGTCTTGAGCCCAGAGAAGCTCACGTCGAGGCCGTCGTTGCGCATCGCCCGCGGGAACTCGATCGCCTCCGGGTCACCTGTCGTCGCCGCCCGCTCGATCGCCGGCCCACCGGGGTAGCCGAGGCCGAGGAAGCGGGCGACCTTGTCGAACGCTTCGCCGGCGGCGTCGTCGATCGTCTGGCCGAGCAGGCGGTAGCGGCCGTGGTCGCGCATCTCGACGAGCAGCGTGTGCCCGCCCGACACGAGCAGCACCACGATGGGGAGCTCGATCGTCGGGTCGTCGAGCAACGCCGCGTAGAGGTGCGCCTCAAGGTGGTTGACGCCGACGAACGGGACATCCCACGACAGCGCCAGCGCCTTGGCCGCCGAGACGCCGACGAGCAGGGCGCCGATCAACCCCGGCCCGACCGTGCAGGCGACGGCGTCGATGCGCCGCTCGTCGACGCCGGCCTCGACGATCGCCCGGGCGATCACAGGGTTGAGCAGCTCGAGATGGGCCCGGCTGGCGATCTCCGGGACGACCCCGCCGTAGGGCACGTGGAGGTCGATCTGTGAGCTGACGACGCTCGACACGACGTCGCTGCCGCCCATCACGAGCGCCGCCGCGGTCTCGTCACAGCTGGTCTCGATCCCGAGCAGGAGCGTGTCCGGGCCGACGTCCACGTCGACGACGTCGGTCATCGGCGCAGCCTGGCCAGGCGCTCGGCGTAGGCCGGCTCCTGGATGTCGTGACACCACATGACGATGGCGTCCTCGGTGTTCTCGTAGTACCGGACGCGCACGCCGGCGGGGGCGAAACCGAACGACCGGTACAGCGCCTGGGCACCGGTGCTGCTGGCGCGCACCTCGAGCGTCCACGCCAGGCAGCCGCGCCCGATCGCCGTGTCGCCCAGCTCGAGCATGAGCCGGGTGGCGATGCCGCGGCGACGGTTGTCGGGGTCGACGGCGACGTTGGTGACGTGCGCCTCGTCGACCACGAACATCAGCCCGGCGTACCCGACGACGGTTCGCCCGAGCTTGGCGACGATGTAGTAGCGGTGACCGGCACCGACCTGGTCGAGCTCGTCGTGGAACACCGTCATCGTCCACGGTCGCGGGTACGACGCCCGCTCGATCTCCAGCACCCGGGCGATGTGGCGGCGGCGCATCGGCTCGATCGTGATCCCATCGGTGCCGGCGCGGTCGAGGAAGCGGGCGAGCACGCTCATGCCCTGGCCTTCGACGCCTTCGACGCCCGCGTCGACCAGTTGATCTGGGCGTCGGGTTGGCGCAGGTACACCGGGCGGATCTCGGACGCGCTGACCCAGTCCTCGCGCAGGGCGCGGGCGTGGGCGAGCTGGACGAGGGGACCGGCGGAGGGGTGAGCCTCGTCGGCGATCTCGCAGTGGAAGCCCTCGAGGATCTCGTCCCGGTAGCGATGGGCGCCGTCGCCGACGCAGAGCGCTTCCTGGCTGCGGGCGAGGAGGTCGGCCACCAGCTCGTCGACCGGCCCGACCTGGGGCTCGACGACCTGCTGCAGGCCACCGGGCACCTGGCGATACATCGCGTAGAACACCTCGCCCTTGCGGGCGTCGACGACCGGCACGACGATGCGGTCCGAGCGGCGGTGGGGGAAGGCGAGCAGGTCGAGCGAGGAGAGCCCGATCATCGGCAGCCGCAGCGCCAGCGCCAGCGCCTTGCCGGTGGCGAGGCCGACGCGCATCCCGGTAAACAGGCCCGGCCCGACGTCGACGGCGACCAGCCCGAGCTCGTCGAGCCCGATGTCGGCCTGGGCGCACACGAAATCGATCGCCGGCGTGAGGATCTCGGCATGGCGGCGGCCGCGCCCGACCTCGAAGAGCGCGATCACCCCTTCGTGTCCGCCGAGCGCCACGCTGACCTGCTCGGTGGCCGTCTCGATCCCGAGGATCAACACCCGACGTGCTCCAGGCGCGACGTCAGGGCCGGCCAGCGCCGGGCCCACGTCGGGCCGGCGGCCGAGATGGTGATGCGGCGGGCGTCGGCGTCGCCGTCGAGCAGGTCGAGGCGCACGACGAGGTGCTCCCCGAACGTCGACTCGACCACGTCGCCCCACTCGACGAGCACGATGCCGTCGAACTCGGCGAGCTCGCCGAGCGCCAGATCGGCGACCTCGGCGAGCTGGTCGAGGCGGTACAGATCGGCGTGGTGCAGCGTCGGCCCGCCGGTGTCGTAGCTGTGGATGAGCGTGAACGTCGGCGAGGTGATCGGCTCGGTCACGCCGAGGGCTCGCCCGAAGCCCTGGGCGAAGGCCGTCTTGCCGGTGCCCATCTCTCCGGCGAGGAGGATGATGTCGCCGGGGCGGCTGAGCGCGGCGACGGCGCCGGCCACCTCATGGGTGGCGGCGAGGGATGCCGCACGCAGGCTCAGGCGCGGAGACGGCGACATGACGCGTCGATGTTAGGGGTGCTGGACGGAGCCGGTGCCGTCCGCGCCGCCAACCACCTGTCGGGGCGAGCGGGGCACCCTCGGCCCGATGCCGCAGACGATCTCGTAACCGATCGTGCCCAGCCGTCCGGCCCACTCCTCGGCCGTGATCCGCTCGTCGCCCTGACCCCCGATGAGGACGACCTCGTCACCGCGCCGCACGGGATCGTCGCCGCAGTCGACCATCAGCTGGTCCATCGTCACGGTGCCGATGATCCGCCGCCGCCGCCCACCCACGAGCACCTCGCCGACGTTCGACAGCCCGCGGCGCACGCCGTCGGCGTAGCCCAGCGGCACCGTCGCCACGTTCGCCGCAGCGGGCAACGTGTGGCGCAGCCCGTACGACAGCCGCGCGCCGACCTCGAGCCGCTTGACGGACGACACCCGGGCTCGCAGCGACAGCACCGGCCGCAGTGCCGCGGCGAGGTGATCGACGTCCGGACCGGGCGAGATCCCGTAGACGGCGATGCCGGCGCGGACGAATGAGCGCCGCGACTCGGGGTGGGCGAGGCCGCCGGCCGAGTTGCCGGCGTGGGTGACGACGCCGTGCAGCGCACCTGGCGGGAGCATCCCGAGGACCCGGTCGAACGTCGCCAGCTGATCGGCGGTGTAGCGATTGGCGGGCTCGTCAGCCACGGCCAGGTGGGTGAACATCCCGGTGAGCCGCACGGCTGGGGCACACGCGGCGATGTGCTCGACGAGCTCGGGCACGTCGTCCGGGGCGACCCCGACGCGGTGCATGCCGGTGTCGACCTTCACGTGGACGCCGATCCCGGCGCAGCGGGCGGCGAAGGCGTCGACCGCCTCGATCGTGGTGACGGTGGGCGTGAGGTCGTGAGCGACGATCGTCGCGGCGTGATCGGCCGGTTGCTCGCTGAGGAGGAGGATCGGAGCCGTGATCCCGGCCTGGCGCAGGGCGACGCCCTCGGCGGTGAGCGCCACACACAACCCGTCACAGCCGGCGTCGAGGGCCGCCCGTCCGACGGCGACGGCGCCGTGGCCGTACCCGTCCGCTTTGACGACCGCCCACACGCCCGCCGGCGCAACCGCCTGCCGCATCACGCCGACGTTGTGGGCGACGGCGTCGAGATCAATCTCGACCCACGCCCACCGGCCGGCCGAGTCGCTCATCGGTGCACCCTCACATGATGCGGCAACGCCACGTCGTCGGACCTCCTGGCGCACCAAAGAGCGAAAGACCGTGCCAAATCGTTCGCTCGCTCGAAGACTCGCTCGCTCATCGGTGCACCCTCACATGATGCGGCAACGCCACGTCGTCGGACCTCCTGGCGCACCAAAGAGCGAAAGACCGTGCCAAATCGTTCGCTCGCTCGAAGACTCGCTCGCTCATGAGAGGCGCCCGAGCACGCCCGGCAGGGCGTCGACGAGGTCGCCGGCCACCAGCCCGACGGGAGGACCCGACCGGGCCGCCTCGGCGTGGATCCACGCCGCCGCGGCGGCGGCGCGGAACGGGTCGAGCCCGGTGGCGAGGAGCGTGCCGAGGATGCCCGAGAGCACGTCGCCGGTGCCGGCGGTGGCCAGCCGGGCGTCGCCGTTGGCGACCACGAGCACGGCGCCGCCCGGGGCCGCGACGACCGTGACCGGTCCCTTGAGTAGGACGACCGCGCGCAGGTCGGCGGCCAGGCGGCGGGCGGCCTGGAGGCGGTCGGCGTCCGGGCGGTGCCCGGCGAGCAGGCCGTACTCGCCGTCGTGGGGGGTCAGCACGGTCGGCGAGGTCCGACGATGGATCACCGGTGCGGCGCCGTCGGCGTCCCACGCCAGGGCGAACAGCCCGTCGCCGTCGATCACCGTCGGCACTGTCGCGGCGACCGCAGTCGCCCGCACTGCGGCCACCGTGTAGGCCTCGCGGCCCAACCCCGGCCCGATCACGAGGGCGTGGTAGCGGTGGAGGTCGTCGAGCACCTGCCCCGACCAGTCAAACGCCGGCAACCGTCGCCGGACCACCTCCTGCGGGGCGGAGCCATCCGTGCCCGGCGTCGACAGCGACACCATCCCGCTGCCGGCCCGCTGCGCCGCACCGGACGACAGGTGGGCGGCACCGGTCATGCCCGGGCTGCCGGCCACGACGCGCACGGCGCGGGACCACTTGTGCGCGGTCGGCGGGCGCGGCCGCCACCACCGCCCGACGTCCTCGGCCTCCACGAGGTGCGCTCGGGCGCGGCGGGTGTCGAGGCCGATGTCGACGACCTCGACCTCGCCGGCGAGGTTGCGCCCGGCCCCGAGCAGCAGACCGGGTTTGAGCGCGGCGAACGTCACCGTGCGGTCGGCCGCCAGGACGCCGCGGCCGGCCTCGCCGGTGAGCCCGCTCACACCGCTCGGGATGTCGACGGCGAGCACCGGCGCGGCACCGACCCGCGGCGCCCGCCACTCGCCGCGGAACCCGGTGCCGTAGGCGGCGTCGATCACGAGGTCGGCAGGCGGGAGCTGCGGGGGGCAGTCCGCGGCGTCGAACATCCGGATCCGTACGCCGTGCTCGGCGAGCCGGCGGGCGGCGGCGCGCCCGTCGTTGCCGTTGTTGCCCTTCCCGACGATGACGTCGACCGTGCGGCCGTAGGTGCCACCGAGCATCTCCCGCGCCGCCCGAGCGACCGCCGATCCTGCCCGCTCGATCAGGACGTCGACCGGTTCGGGGGCGGCCTTGTCGATCGCCGCCATCTCCTCGGGCGTGACGATCGGGATCACGGACCACTCACCGCCGTCCCCACATCTGGGCGGGATTCGTCCCAGATCGCCTTCTGGGTGGGATCCGTCCCGGGATCCGGGACGATCTCCGCCCAGTTCCCGGCTCGGCGCCTCATTCGGCGACCACCATCGCCACCGCCACCGGGCCGTCGTGGCTGATCGACAGGTGCCAGCGCACGACGCCGCGGTCGACTGCCAGCTCCCGCGCCCGCGCCGTGATGACCAAACGCGGTTGTCCCGACGGCTCGACCTCGACCCACGCGTCGTGGAACCCGAACGCCCCGAGCCCGAGCCCGAGCGCCTTGATCACCGCCTCGCGCGCGGCGAACCGGGCCGCCAGCGACGGCACCGGGTCGGCCTTCGGGGCGACGTAGGCGAGCTCGACCGACGTGAACAAGCGCGTCCGCATCGAGGGTGTGCGCGACAGCGCCAGCCGGAACCGCTCGATCTCGACGACGTCGACGCCGATCCCGATCACAGGATCAGCGCCGCCACGTGTCGGCCATCTCGCTGATCGGCTCGATCAGGAGGTCCTCGACGGGAAGCTCGGCGAGCAGGCGGTCATCGAAGGCGCCCTCGGTCTCCGTGACCCAGTCGACGAGGCGGTCGTAACGCCCGTCGTAGCCGACCAGCACGCCGCGCATCGTCGCCGCGTCGAGGCGGTCGTGGAAGCGCACCTGCAGCAGCGTGATCCCCGTCGGCGTGTTGGCCTTCACCTCCGGCACCATGATCACCGTCCGCCCGTCGCTGCGCCCGCGGGCGACGAGCACCTCGCGCTCGCTGGCCACCCGCCGCTTGGTGCCGACCAGCGCCGGGTTGCGGTCGACGCGGCTCGGGATCTGCTGGGAGATGCCGCCGCGGTCGACGACCGTGATCGTGTCGCCGTCGATTCCGTAGCGGGTGAAGCCGTGGATCTCGGCGACGGCCGGGTCGAGGTCGGCGAGCACCTTCAGCGTGCGGTAGCTGAGCACGTCACGCCCGGCGCCGGCGTCGAGCACAGCCTGCACGAGCGCCCTGTCCATCACCCCCTCATCGCTGCGCGAGATGCCGACGGTGACGGTCTTCGCCTGGTGCTTGATCGCGTCCACTGGGCGGGTCAGCTCATCGATCGCCCGAGTGACCGCGAGCACGAGGTCGTCGACGAGCGCCGCCGGCGACCCGACCTTGCCGGTGCTCTCCTGGTACGCCTCGACCGGATGCTCGGCGCGCACGTCGCGGAGCAACCCGGCGAGCGCCACGGCGGTGCTCGCCTCGAGGTGCCCGTCGTAGCGGTGGCCGCGCAGCCCGTCGGAGTACTCGGCGGCGTATCGGCCGATGCGTCGGCGCACGCCGGCGAGCACCTCGTCCGCCGACGACGACTGGGAGACGGCCCGCTCGACGACCTCCATCACGCCACGCAGCGGGCGGGCCGAGGCGTCGATGGCGAGCGCAGCCTCGTACCCGAACACGTGCCCGGCCATCGCCGACAGCACGAACCCGAGCGCCGGGTCGACCGGCGGCACCGCGATCACTGTCGCCCCTGGGTACCGGCCGTCGCCGTCGTCGGCGATCACGATCGGCGTCGCCTTGTGGGCGCGGAAGATGGCGACCTCCTTGCCCACGTCGTCGGCGGTGCTGCCGGCGAGCCCGGCGGCGCAGACGAGGATCAACGGCTCGGACGAGAGGTCGATGTGCTTCTTGTCCTCGATCACGTCGCAGGCGATCGACTTGTAGCAGAGCTCGCTGAGCTTGATCCGCACCTCCTCGGCGGCGACCTTGTTGGCCCCGCTGCCGACGACCGCCCAGTAGCGCTTCGACGGCCCCAACCTGCGCGCCGCATCGGCGATGACCTCACGTCGCCCGAGCACGACGCGCATCGCGTCGGGCAGCTGGCGCAGCGCCGTCAGCAGCTCGTGGCGCCGCTGGGCGGTTCCGACGCCCGCCGCCTCGCTGACCGCGCACGCCAGCAGCGTGCCCGCCGCCACCTGGGCGTAGAACGCCTTCGTCGACGCCACGCTCATCTCGACGTCGCGTCCATCGGAGGTGTAGAGCACGCCGTCGGCCTTGTCGGTGAGGTCACTGGAACGGCGGTTGACGATGGACAGCACGGCCGCGCCGCGGCTACGCAACAGGTCGACGGTGCGGTTGGTGTCGGTCGTGGTGCCGCTCTGGCTGACGGCGATGGCGAGGGTGTCGCGCATGTGCCGCCGCAGCCCGAACCCGGACAGCTCGGTGGCCGTCGTGGCCGACACGTCAAGCGCTCCGCCGGACAGCTCGGCGAGCACGCCGGCGAGCGATTGCCCGGCCACCGCGGCGGTGCCCTGGCCGATCACCCGCACGCGCGTGATCGTCCCGTCGGCGAGGCGGGCGGCGACCGCATCCGGCAGCGCTCGCCCGCCGACGGCGGCGTGGAGCAGCCGGTCGCGCTCGACGATCTTGCCGCGCAGGGTCTTGGCGAAGCTGTCCGGCGACTCGGTGATCTCCTTCAGGAGGAAGTGCGGGTGGTCGCCGCGGTCGATGTCGCGCGTCGTGACCTCGGCGGTGACGATGTCGGCTGCGGTGACGGGCTGGTCGGAGCCGTCGTAGCCGCGGCGGTCGATGCCTTCGAGCGTGCCGGCGAGCGTGGCGTCGAGGACGACGACCTGGCCGCCGTGCTCGCCGTCGAGGCGGACGTACCGCGAGGTCTCTTCGACCACGCCGTAGGGCTCGCTGGCGACGACGTAGCGGTCCTCGGCGAGGCCGATGTAGACACCCTGGCCGCTGCCGTGGAGGGCGAGGAGGAGCCGGCCCGGATCGTCGGCGGCGGCGAGGCCGATCGCCACCGAGCCCTCGAACGAGGCGACCGTGCGGCGGAAGGCATCGAGCAGCCCGATCCCGCCCGCGGCGTGACGAGCGACGATCGCCGGGATCACCTTGGCGTCGGTGGTGATCGGGCCGGCGAGGCGCAGCCCGTGCTGCACGCGCAGATCGGCGTGGTTGTCGACGTCGCCGTTGAGAACGCCGACGATGAACGGCGGGTCGGCGCCTCCGGGCTGCTCCATCTCGTCGCTGTTCACCGGGTGGGCGTTGGGTTCGGAGATGATCCCGACACTGGCCCAGCGGGTGTGGCCGAGCACGGCGACCTGGGCGCGCTCGCTGCGCAGCGCCAGCCGCAGCAGGTCGTCGTCGGCGACGGCGGCGCGCATCGCCCTCGTGTTGTCGCCGAGCTCGCCGATCTCCGCCGCCGCCTTGTAGACGACCGACAGGCACCGACCGACGAGGCGGGCCGAGCGGCTCTGGAACAGCGGGTCCCGGCCACGCGCGCCGACGGCCGCGGCGACGGTGGCGTCGTCGATGTCGAGGTCGTGGTCCCACACGAAGACGTGCAGCCCCGCCGAGTCCCGCCCGCGCACCTCCATCCGGTCGATCGCCGAGAACGCCTGCTGGATGGCGAGGTAGCCGGCCAGCGCGGCCGGACCGGCGCTGCGCCCGGCGAGGTCGATGACGGCGGTGGCGGTGCGGAGGCGGTCGCGGCGGATCGCCCACAGCGGGTCGCGCACGGCGATCAAGTCGGAGCTCGCCCGCTCGAGGGCGTCGGCGTCGAGCTCACCGGCGGCGAGCTCCGCGTCACCGGCGGCAGCGACGGCGTCGAGCTGATCGAGGCGAGCGGTGATCGCCGGCACGAGCTCGGGGTGCTCGACGATCACCGTCAGGCCGGGCAGCCCGTGGAGCAGGGCGTCGACGTCACGGAGGGCGGCGGCGACGGCGCGGGTGTCACCGCGCACGCCGAGTGCGGTGTCGAGCCCAGCGATGACCTCGGCGGGCGTCGGCGTCGCGCGGGTGGGGGGGCGACTGACGATCCCGACGATGCCGCACATGGGCGTCCAGGCTAGTGAGCGGCGGCGTCGGCGCACCGGCGCACGGCTTCGGCGATGCGCTCCGCGGCGGCCTCGGCGAGCGTCTGCGTCGGCGCCTCGACCATCACCCTAACCAGGGCCTCCGTACCACTCGGGCGGACCAGCACCCGACCCAGCCCCTCGAGCTCGCGCTCCACGACGGCGATCTCGCCGCCGACGCGTGCAGCGGCGTCGGGCATCGGCGAGCGCACCGGAACGTTGACGAGCACCTGCGGCAGGCGGGTCATCGCCGCGGCGGCAAGATCGGCGAGCGAGCGCCCGGACCGGTGCACGGCGTCGCACAGGATCACCGCGGTGAGCAGCCCGTCGCCTGTGGTCGCCAGGTCGCGGAAGATCACGTGGCCACTCTGCTCGCCGCCGAGCGAGTACCCGCCGGCGGCCAGCGCCTCGAGCACATAGCGGTCGCCGACGGCGGTCTCGACGACCTTGATGCCCGCGGCCTCCATCCCGAGGCGGAACCCGAGGTTGGTCATCACGGTGACGACGACGGTGCCGTCCCCGAGCAGACCCGCAGCGTGGCGGTCGATCGCACAGATGCCGATGATGTGGTCGCCGTCGACCACGGCACCGGTGTTGTCGACGGCCACCAGTCGGTCGGCATCGCCGTCGAGCGCGAGCCCGACGTCGGCGCGCTCGGCCACGACCGCGGCGGCCAGCGACGCCGGGTCGGTGGCCCCGCAGCCGGCGTTGATGTTCGTGCCGTCAGGCTCGGCGTGGATCGCGATCACCTCGGCGCCAGTCATCGCCAGCAGCGGTCCGGCCAGCGCGCTGGCGGCCCCGTTGGCGGAGTCGACGACGAGCTTCATCCCGTCGAGGCGGCGGCCGTCGAGGACGCCCAGGACATGCTCGAGGTACGCAAGGCTGGCTTCCATGTCGACGAGCTGGGCGGGATCGCCGGTCGGCAGCGGCAGGGCGACGACCTCGGCCTCGATGCGCTGCTCGACGTCATCGGTGAGCTTGGTGCCGCCACGGGCGAACAACTTGATCCCGTTGTCGCGATAGTGGTTGTGCGACGCCGAGATCATCGCCCCGAGGCTGTTGCGTCGCTCGGCCTCGAAGGCGACCACCGGCGTCGGCACGACCCCAAGGCGGTGGACGGCGACGCCTTCGCTCGCCAACCCGGCCACGAAGGCGGCCTCCAGCATCGCCGTGGAGACGCGGGTGTCGCCGCCGACGACGGCTTCGGTGCCACCGAGCACGCGGGCAGCGGCACGGCCGAGATCGAGGGCGAACGACGCCGTGAGGTCGATGTTGGCGACGCCGCGGACGCCGTCGGTGCCGAACTTCACGCCGGCTCCTGCGCGGTCAGCGCTTGGTGAACTGCGGTGCCTTGCGGGCCTTCTTGAGGCCGTACTTCTTGCTCTCCTTCTTCCGTGCGTCGCGGGTGAGGAGGCCGGCCTTCTTCAGCGTGCTGCGGCTCTCCGGCTCGAGCTCCGCGAGGCTGCGGGCGAGGGCCATGCGCAGGGCGCCGGCCTGGCCGCTGACGCCGCCACCGGTGATCGTGGCGTCGACGTCGAAGCGCTCGGTGGCCTCGGCCACCCGCAGCGGCTCGGTGGCTTCCATGCGGTGGGCCGGCGTCGTGAAGTAGCTGTCGAACGAGCGCCCGTTAACGGTGATCGTGCCCGTGCCGGGGCGCAGGCGGGCCCGGGCGATTGCCTCCTTGCGCCGGCCGGTCGTCTGGGTGAGCGGGGTGGGCATCGGTGTCTCCTCAGCGGGCTCAGCGGGCGGCGCGGTGCTTCGCCGCCGACAGATCGAGCGGCTCCGGGGACTGCGCCGCGTGCGGGTGATCGGGGCCGGCGTAGACCTTCAGCTTGGTCAGCATCTGGCGCCCAAGCGGGCCCTTGGGCAGCATTCCCTTGACGGTGTGGCGGATCGCATCCTCGGGCTTGCGTGCGAGCAGCTCGGCGTAGCTCTGCGACTTGATACCGCCCGGGTACCCGGTGTGCCGCCACACCCGCTCGCGCTCGGCCTTGCCGGCCGTGAGCACCACCTTCTTCGCGTTGACGACGACGACGTGGTCACCGGTGTCGAGGTGGGGGGCGAAGATCGGCTTGTGCTTGCCGCGCAAGATGCGGGCGATCTCCGTGCACATCCGCCCGAGCACCAGCCCGTCGGCGTTGACGACGTGCCACTGGCGCTGGATCTCGCTGGCTTTCGGAGAGTAGGTGCGCATCTGGTCAGACCTTCGAAAAGGGAACCGGGAGATGATATCGGTTCACACGGGGGCTCCGCTCCCGTGAACCCCCGAAGACTTGCTCGGCCGGCGTCTGGAACACTTCGTGCCATGAGCGGCGATGTCGTGCGGACGGTGACGGTGACGGGATCGGCGAGCGCGACGGCGCGGCCGGACAGGGCGACGCTGTCGCTGGGTGTGCAGTCGCGGCGGCCGTCGGCGCAGAGTGCGCTGTCCGTGGTCGACGAACGGGCGGCCACCCTCGTCAGCGCGCTGCGTGACGCCGGCGCTCGCGACGAGGACCTCCGCACCACCGGCCTCAACCTGTGGTTCGACCAGTCGGGGCGGGAGTACGTGGCGTCGTACAACGTGAGCGTGGCGACGCCGGTCGACGACGTCGGGCGTTTCGTCGACGCCGCCACCGAGGTCGCCGGCGACGAGCTGACGATGAACGGCGTCTCGTTCTCGGTGGAGGACCCGGCGGCGGTGATCGCCCCGCTGCGCGAGCAGGCCGTCGCCGATGCGAGGGCCAAGGCCGAGGTGCTCGCCGTCGCCGCCGGGTGCGAGCTCGGCGCGGTCGTGACGATCGTCGAGGGCGGCGGCCACGGGGCGGTCCCGATCCTTCGAGCCGGCGCCCGCACGGCGATGGCCGCGCCGATCGAGCCGGGTACCGAGTCGCTCACCCTCCAGGTGACGGTCACCTTCGAACTGTCCTACTAACACTCGGGCTCGGCTCGCAGCGAGCTGCTCGCCTCGCCTCCCGAGTTCGCCGCCGCCGCTCCGCAGCGGCGCTCACCCACCTTGCCCCAGTTCAGATCCCCGTGTTTCGATGGTCGGTACCGCATGGCGCGACGGCGTCGTACGGTCGAAGGCCGGGCCCAGGGCTGACCCAACTCAGATCTCGACCCCCGCTGCATCAGGGGTGTCCTCGTTCTGAAGTGTCGCCCTCGGCCCTGGCCTTCGGGACCGGCCTGACTTGATAGGAGCGTTGATCGTCTCAACGGGGATGTGTCGACCGGTCCTCTCACCCTATGACGAGAGGAGCCTGCGATGGGTAGGAAGCAGTCGGTGGCGGTGGTTGCCGAGACCGGGAACATGTTCGGCGCGGATCCGCACAAGAAGACGGTCACGGCGTGCGTGCTCGACGAGCGCGGCGGCACGCTGGGCACGGCGACGTTCCGGGTGTCCGGCGACGGGCACCGGGCGATGGAGGCGTGGGCGTTGGGCTTCGGGCCGATCGTGCGTTGGGGCATCGAGGGTGCGGCCGGGCTCGGCCGGCACACCGCGATGTACCTCGTCGGTCAGGGTCACGACGCGCGCGACGTGTGCCCGACTCGCACCGCGGAGCAGTCCCGGCGCCGCCGCGATGGCAAGTCCGACGCCCTCGACGCGTTGCGCATCGCCCGCGAGACCCAGGCCGACCCGGCGATGCCGGTGGCGTTCAAGCGGGCCGCCGGTGATGCCGGCCCGGACGAGACCCACGAGCTGATCTCGTTGTGGCACAAGGCTCGCCGGTCGATCCTCACTTCTCG
This sequence comes from uncultured Acidimicrobiia bacterium, assembly GCA_963841465.1. Classification (GTDB taxonomy): domain Bacteria; phylum Actinomycetota; class Acidimicrobiia; order Acidimicrobiales; family Ilumatobacteraceae; genus JALZMG01. Next base: position 980,484 of record CAWJCQ010000006.1, read on the forward strand.
CCAGCATCTGCTCAACGAGGCCGAAGTGCTCCTGGGCGAACTCCCCGAAGCAGTGCGCGACGGGCTCCCCGATACCAAGGCGGTGCGGCCACGACTGCGAGCGTTGAGTGCCCGCCCGGCGGCTCAGTGGGATCCGGCGACGATGCTGCGACTGCGACTGCTCGAGCGGCACACCGCGACCATCGCCGAGCTCGACCGCCAGGACCGTGAGGCCGCTGGCGAGTTGCGTCGCCTCGCCCGATCCAGCGGATCCACCCTGCACGAGCTGTGTGGCATCGCCGCACGCACCCAGGCCGAGCTGCTCGTCGAAGTCGGCGACCCCCGCCGCTTCGCCGGCGAGGGCGGCTTCGCGCGCTTCAACGGCACCGCCCCGCTCCCAGCCTCCTCCGCCGAGGGCGACAACCAACCAATCCGTCACCGCCTCAACCGAGGCGGCAACCGACGCGTCAACGCCTGCCTCCACCGCATCGCCGTCACCCAGCTGCGATGCGAACCACGCGCTCGGCGCGTCTACGACGACGCCCGCCGCCGCGGTCACACCAAGAAGGAGGCCATGCGCATCCTCAAACGACACCTCAGCGACGTCGTCTACCGGCACATGACACGCGACATCGACCAACGCCGAACCGCTGACCCGCCGCTACGGGCAGCGTGAACCCTGGCCCCTTGACATAGGAGCTTCAGAGCACCGCAGCGAACAGGTCACCGGGCCCGGCCGTCACCGCCCGCAACAGCGCAGGGGCATTCGGGAGCAGCTCGGCTCGCCTCGCCTCCCGAGTTCGCCGCCGCCGCTCCGCAGCGGCGCTCACCCACCTTGCCCCGGTTCAGAGCACCGCAGCGAACAGGTCACCGGGCCCGGCCGTCACCGCCCGCAGCAGCGCAGGGGCATTCGGGAGCAGCTGGCGGGCGAAGAAGCGCGCGGTGACCAGCTTCTGGTCGAGGAACTCGTCGGGGAACCCGCCACCGTCGCCCGCCCGCAGCGCGGCCGCGGCGATCGCCGCGCGTGTCAGCACCCATGCCTCGGTGACGAGGCCGGCCATCCGCAGGTACGGCGTGGCCGCGGCGAAGGCGTTGTTCGGGTCCTTGGGGCCGTTGGCGAGCAGCCAGCCGGTGGCGGCTTCGAGGATGGCGGCCGCTTCCCCGAGGTAGGTGCCGACCTCGGCGAGCTCGCCACCGGCCGCCACCGCGGCGGTGGCCGTCGCGCCGATCCCGTCGACGAAGTCCTGCATCGCCTTCCCGCCGCGCAGGCCGAGCTTGCGCCCGACGAGGTCCATCGCCTGGATCCCGTTGGTGCCCTCGTAGATCGGGGCGATCCGTGAATCGCGGAAGTGCTGGGCGACACCGGTCTGCTCGATGTAGCCCACCCCGCCGAAGACCTGGATCGCGATCGACGTCAGCTCGACACCGAGATCGGTGCCCCAGCCCTTGGTGATCGGGGTGAGGATCTCGACCCTCTCCTGAGCCGCCGCCCGCACGGCATCGGAGGGGTGTCGCGCCGCCAGGTCGATGCCTTCCGCGTTCAGGTAGGTCATGCCGCGGAGGGCCTCGATGTGCGCCTTCATCGTCAGCAGCATCCGCCGCACGTCGGCGTGCTCGACGATCAGCGACTCGCCGGTCGCACCCGGCGCCCGCCCCTGGCGCCGCTCGTTGGCGTAGGCGACGGCCTGCTGGAAGGCCCGCTCGCCGAGGGCAGGGCCCTCCAGTCCCACCGAGAGGCGGGCCGTGTTCATCATCGTGAACATGTACCGCATGCCCTCGTTGGGCTCGCCGATCAGGTAGCCGGTGGCGCCGTCGTAGGCCATCACGCAGGTCGGGCTTGCGTTGATCCCCATCTTGTGCTCGATCGACACGCACTCGACGGCGTTGCGCGCACCAAGCGAGCCGTCGTCGTTGACCATGAACTTGGGGACGATGAAGCACGAGATCCCCCTCGTCCCCGGCGGGGCGTCGGGGACGCGGGCAAGCACGAGGTGGACGATGTTGTCGGTGAGATCGTGCTCGCCGTAGGTGATGAAGAGCTTCTGGCCGGTGATCTGCCAGGTGCCGTCGCCGGCCGGCACCGCCCTCGTGGTCAGCGCGCCGACGTCGGACCCCGCCTGTGGCTCGGTGAGGTTCATCGTTCCCGACCACTCGCCGGTGACCAACTTCGGGAGGTACGTCTGGCGCTGGGCCTCGCTGCCGTTGCGCAGCAGCATGTCGATGGCGCCCTGGGTGAGCAGCGAGCACAGCGAGAAGCCCATGTTCGCCGACGTCATCTCCTCCTGCATGGCGACGCCGACGAGCCACGGGAACCCGCCGCCGCCGTACTCGGACGGAAACGGCACCGCCGGCCACCCGGCGTCGACGTAGCGCCGGTAGGCCTTGCTGAACCCCTCCGGCGTGACCACCGAGCCGTCGGCCTGGCGCCGGCTGTGCTGGACGTCGCCGATCCGGTTGAGCGGGGCGAACTGGTCGGCGAAGAACCGCCCGGCCTCCTCGAGCAGCGCCATCACCGTGTCGGGGTCGGCGTGCTCGAAGCCGGGCAACTCGGCCAGCGCTCTCACGTCGGCGACGTGCTCCAGTGTGAAGCGCATGTCCTCGAGGGGCGCGACGTACTCGGCCATGGGAGCAACGCTACGCCCGGCCCACCGCGAGCGGGTCGAAGCCGTACGGCAGCTCGAGGCGGTGGGCGGCCATCAGGTCGCGATCGGACATCACGTCGCGTGTTGGTCCGTCGGCGACGATCCGCCCGCCGTCGAGGATCACTGCCCGCTCGCACAGCTGCAGGGCGTAAGGCATGTCGTGGGTAACCATCATCGTCGTGACGTCGAGGGCGAGGACGATCTCGGCGAGCTCTCGGCGGGCCACCGGGTCGAGGTTGCTCGACGGCTCGTCGAGCACGAGCACGTCCGGACGCATCGCCAGCACCGTGGCGAGGGCGACGCGCCGGCGCTCGCCGAAGCTGAGGTGGTGCGGCGATCGCTCCGCGGCGTGTGACATGCCGACCGCCTCGAGCGCCTCAATGGCGCGGGCCTCCAGCTCGACGCCGCGCATGCCGAGGTTGGCCGGCCCGAAGGCGACGTCGTCACGGGTGGTGGGCATGAACAGCTGGTCGTCGGGGTCCTGGAACACGATGCCGACACGCCGGCGGATCTCGGCCAGGTTGGACTTCGCCACCTGGAGCCCACCGACCGTCACCGTTCCGCGGGTCGCCACGTTGATCCCGTTCAGCGCGAGCACGAGCGTGGTCTTGCCGGCTCCGTTCGGGCCGAGCACGGCGACCCGCTCGCCCGCGTCGACGGCGAGGTCGACGCCGTCGAGGGCGACGTGCCCGTCGGGGTAGGTGAAGGCGAGGTCGCGGACTTCGAGCACGTTCATCCGTTGATCCGCCACGCCACCACCGCCACCACCGTCGCCGCGGCCGGCCAGAGCAGGCACACCGCCCACCTCCGCCACGTCGCCCGCGCGCTGCGCACGGGCATCGAACCGACGTACCCGCGCGATGCCATCGCCAGGTACACGCGCTCGCCCCGCTCGTACGAGCGGACGAACAACGCCCCGGCCGACGCCGCCACCGCTCGGGCGTGGCCAAACCGCCCGCTGCCGGCGCCGCGGGACTCGCGGGCGATCCGCATCCGGTGCAGCTCGTCGCCGATGACGTCGCCGTAGCGGACCATGAAGCCGGTGATCGCGACGAGCTGGCGGGGCATCCGCAGCCGTTCCAGCCCCTGCAGCACGTGCGGCACCGAGGTCGTCGAGGCGAGGACGATCGACGCCGCCACGCCGATCGTCCCCTTGGCCACGATGTTCCAGGCCGCCCAGAGCCCCGGGCGGGACAGGTGCAGGCCGAGCACCTCCACCGAGCGGTCGCGGCCGACGAGCGGGAGCAGCACGGCGAACAGCAGGAACGGCACCTCGATCACGAGCCGGCGAGCGACCCCGAGCAGCGGGATCCGGCCGATCGTCGCGACCAGGGCGACCAGCCCGGCGAGCACGCCGAACGCCCAGAACTGCTCCTTCGGCGTGGCCACGACGGCGAACACGAACAACACCGTCGCCAGCAGCTTGCACTGCGGGGCGAGGCGGTGCAGCGGCCCTTCCTCGGGCACCAACAGGTGCCGGTGCGCACCGCCCATCTCAGCCCGGTGGCGCCGCGCCGAGACGCCGCCGCCGCACCAGCCACACCGCGCCGGCACCGATGGCGAACGTCACGGCCACGCCGATCAGCCCGGACAGGCCCTTGCTCAGGCCGTCGTCGTGCAGGCCCTTGACGGCGTAGCGGGCAAACGGGCTGCCGTCGACCGCGCTCGGGCGTTGCGCCGCGTCGATGCCCTTGGCGGCGGCGACCGTGGAGAGACCGTCCGGGTTGGGGTTGGCGTACGGGGAAACGAAGAAGGCGAGCACGGCGGCGACGGCCAGCGCGACGAGCACAAAGGCGACGATGGAGCGGCGGCGGGCCATCTCAGCGCATCCCCTGGGCGATGGCGACCGGTCGCCGCTCGGTCACGTCGATCCCGCGCGCCCCGTACACGACGTCCGGTCTGGTCGCCATCACCGCCCCCACGGCGATGCCGGAGATGATCCCCTCGCCGATCCCGATCAGGACGTGGACGCCGATCATCGACCCGGCGACCGCCCCGATCGACACGGCATCGTTGCCGCCGATCGCGTACTCCAGCACGAACAGGCCCGACGCCAGCACGGGCGCGGTCACCGCGCCGATCGCCGCGCCCATCGTGACCGACGCGGTCGTGCGCCCGAGCAGCCGGCGCACCACCAGGAACACGCCGTACCCGGCGAACGCCCCGACGAGCGCCATGTTGATCACGTTCAGGCCGAGCGCCGACAGCCCGCCGTCGGCGAACAGCAGCCCCTGCACCACGAGCACGACGGTGACCGCCAGCGCCCCGGCGTAGGGGCCGACGAGCACGGCCGCCAGCACGCCGCCGAGGAGGTGGCCGCTGGTGCCGTTGGCGACGGGGAAGTTGAGCATCTGCACGGCGAACACGAACGCCGCCACCAGGCCCACGATCGGCACCTCTCGCTCGTCCAGCGTCGTGGCGGTCCGCCGCAGGCACCAGGTCACGATGGCCAGCGCGATCACGCCTGCGGCGATCGACGTCGGACCGTCGATGAACCCGTCCGGGATGTGCATCGCCAGCACACGACCTCCCTTCGCCGAACGTCCCCGTTTGCGAACCGTTCGCAGTATGCCAGATTGCGAACCGCTCGCAGAGCTGTTCGGCCGCCGAGACCCCACGGATTCCCCAGGGCCAAGGTGGGTGAGCGCCGCTGCGACGCGGCGGCAGCGAGCTCGAAGGGGAGGCGAGCAGCTTGGCTGCGAGCCGAACCCGCCTAAACGTCGGCGTGGTTGCGGCAGCGGCCGACGATGGCGAAGTGCGATCCCTCGAGAACGAAGTCGAAGTCCCGGGCGAGGCGCTCGCGCGCCGTGTCGAACACCTCCATCGGCACCGCGACGTGGCGATCGCAGACCTCGCACACGAGATGGCGCACGTCGGCTGATCCGGCGTGCTCGTACAGCGCCGGCCCGTGGGAGAGGTGGACGTGGCGCACCGCCCCGATCTCTTCCAGCAGCGCCAGGGTGCGGTACACGGTCGAGACGTGGACCGATGGGACCATGGCGGCGAGGTCGTCGGCGGTGAACGCCGATTCCTGGGCGCGCACCGCTTCGACGACGGCGATCCGGGTGCGCCCGACACTGTGACCTGCCCGACGCAAGTGGTCGACGATCTCGTCCGGCGCCACGAGGTGATCGGGGTGGGTGCCGCGGATCGTGGTCATGGCGGGTACCCGACCTCCCAGAACACGAGCCCGTGCGGCGGCGCCACCTGGCCGGCGGCCTCGCGGTCACGCCGCACGAGAATCCCCCTGACGTCGCCGGGCGAGGCCTTGCCCATCCCGACGTCGACCAGCGTGCCGACGATCGAGCGCACCATCTGGTGGCAGAACGCGTTCGCCCGGATCTCGAAGCGGAGGTGGGCCGGGTCGTCGAGCTCCCGCCAGCGGGCCAGGAGCACCCGCCGCACCATCGACGGCTCCGACTCGCCGTCGGCCACCTTCCGTCGGCGACAGAACGACGAGAAGTCGTGCTCGCCGATCAACGGGTCGCAGCCGGCCTGCATCGCCCAGCACGCCAACGGATGGGGCACCCACCACGCCCGCTCGCGCAGCAGCGGGTTCGGGAACCGAGCGTTCCAGACGTCATAGCGGTAGTGCCGCCAGCACGCCGAGAAGCGGGCGTCGAAGTCGGCGCCGGCCCAAGCCACGTCGCGCACGGCGATCGACGGGGCGCACAGCTTGTTCAGCCGCCGCCCGAGGTCGGCCAGATCGGTGCCCTCGGGCAGCTCGCCGGACACCACCTGTCCCCACGCGTGGACCCCGGCGTCGGTGCGCCCGGCACCGGTGAGCTCGACCGGCTCGCGCACGACCGTGGCGATCGCCTCCGAGAGCGTCCCCACCACGGTGGGCACACCAGGGTTGGCGGCGAACCCGTGGAAGCCCGCGCCGTCGTAGGCGACGGTCAGCCGGGCCCGGGGCACGGGTCAGACCAATTCGATGCGCGCCATCTCGGCGGCGTCGCCTTGGCGGGCGCCGAGCTTGAGGATGCGGGTGTAGCCGCCGTTGCGCTCCATGTAGCGGGGGGCGACGTCGTTGACCAGCTTGTGGGTCATCTCCCGGTCGCCGAGGAAGCCCTGGATCTGGCGGATCCGATGGACCCGCCACGGGCCCTCGTCCTGGGCCTTCTTGGCCTTGGTGATCAGCTTCTCGGCGTACGGGCGCAGCGCCTTGGCCTTGGCCTCGGTGGTGACGATGGCCTCGGCGGCGAACAGCGAGGCGGCCAGGTTGGCCATCATCAGGCGCTGGTGGGCGCCGCTACCGCCGAAGCGCTTGGACTTGCGTGGCGTGGGCATCTCAGGGCTCCGAGCTCACCCGCGCAGCGACAGGCCGCGCTCGTCGAGCTTCTGCTTCACCTCGTCGAGGCTCTTCTGCCCGAAGTTGGTGATGTTCAGCAGGTCGTCCTCGGTCTTCGTCAGCAGCTCGCCGATCGTGTTGATCTGTGCCCGCTTCAGGCAGTTCGAGGGACGCTCGGACAGGTCGAGGTCCTCGATCGGCAGCTCGAGGTCGGGCGAGCTGGCGCCGGCGTCGGTGACCTCGCCGAGCTCGAGGCCCTGCGGCTCGTCGCTCATCGACGCCACCAGCTCGGCCAGCGAGCGCAGCGTGGCGCCCGACGACGCCAGCGCCTCACCGGGCGTGATCGAGCCGTCGGTCTCGACGTCGAGGATCAGGCGGTCGTAGTTCGTCGACTGCTCGACGCGGGTGGGCTCGACCTCGAAGGCGACTCGCCGGACTGGCGAGAAGATGGCGTCGATCGGGATCACGCCGATCGTGCGGTTCTCCGTGTCGCGGTCGCTGGAGGAGTAGCCGCGGCCCTGCTCGACGGTGAGGTCGATGGCCAGGCGGCCCTTGCCGTTGAGCGTGGCGATGACGAGGTCCTTGTTCAGCACCTCGACGTCGGCCGGGCACTCGATGTCGGCGGCGGTGACGGTGGCCGCGCCCTTGACGTCGAGGCGGCAGGTGACCGGGTCGGACGACTCCGACGTGACCACCACGTCCTTGAGGTTGAGGATGATGTCGGTGACGTCCTCGGCGACGCCGGGGATCGTGTCGAACTCGTGGAGGGCGTCGTCGAAGCGGACCATCGTGATCGCCGCGCCGGGGATCGACGACAGCAGGGTGCGCCGCAGGGCGGCGCCGAGTGTGTGCCCGAAGCCGGGCTCGAGCGGGCCGACGGCGAAGCGCTGGCGGTTGCCCGACTCCTCGCCGACTGGCTCGATGGTGGGACGCTGCATGACCAGCATGGTGGGGGCGCTCCTGGGGGATTACTTGGAGTAGAGCTCGACGATGAGCTGCTCGCGGACGGGGACGTCGATGTGGTCGCGCTGGGGCAGATCGAGCACGGTGACCGTCTTGCCACCGTCGCTGCCCTGCAGCCACCCGACCAGCGGCCGGTCGAGCACGTCGATGTTGTGCTGGATGACGATCATCTTCCGGGCCTTCGGCGACAGCGACACGACGTCGCCCTTGCGGACGCGGAAGCTGGCGATGTCGACCCGCTTGCCGTTGACGTGGATCAGACCGTGGTTGACGAACTGGCGGGCCTGCGGGCGGGTCGATGCCCACCCGGCGCGGAACGTGAGGTTGTCGAGGCGCTGTTCGAGCAGGCGCAGCAGGTTCTCGCCGGTGGGCCCGGCGAGGCGGTTGGCCTCCTCGTAGGTGCGCTTGAACTGCCGCTCCAGGACGCCGTAGATGTACTTCGCCTTCTGCTTCTCCTGGAGCTGGGCGAGGTACTCGCTCCCGCTGTTGCGGCGGCGGGTCCGACCGTGGGTGCCGGGCGGGAAGGGCCGGCGCTCAAGTGCCCGGCGGCCCTTCTCGTTCTCGAAGATGTTGGTGCCGAGGCGCCGCGTCAGGCGGACCTTCGGGCCGGTGTAGCGCGCCATCTCAGCCCCTCCGCCGTTTCGGCGGGCGGCAGCCGTTGTGCGGCACGGGCGTGACGTCCTTGATCGAGGTGACCTCGATGCCGGCGCTCTGGATCGACCGCACCGCGGTGTCGCGGCCCGATCCTGGTCCCTTGACCTGGACCTCGGCCCGGCGCAGGCCGTGCTCCTGGGCCGCCTTGGCCGCCCGCTCGGCAGCCAGCTGGGCGGCGAACGGGGTCGACTTGCGCGAGCCCTTGAACCCGACACCGCCCGACGACGCCCAGGCGATGACATTGCCCTCGGGGTCGGTGATCGAGACGATCGTGTTGTTGAACGAGCTCTTGATGTGCACCACGCCGGTGGTGACGTTCTTGCGGTCCCGGCGGCGGGGCCGGCGTCCGCCTGGCTTCGGCTTGGCCATCGCTTACTTCCTCACGGCCTTCTTCTTGTTGGCGACGGTGCGCTTCGGACCCTTGCGGGTGCGGGCGTTGGTGTGGGTGCGCTGACCCCGGACCGGCAGCCCCTTGCGATGGCGGATGCCCTGGAAGCACCCGATCTCGATCTTGCGCTTGATGTCCTGCTGGACGTCCCGGCGCAGGTCACCCTCGATGCGCAGGTTCTCGTCGACGTAGGCGCGGATCCGCGAGACCTCGTCGTCGGTGAGCGCCGAGACCTTGGTGTCGGGGTCGAGGCCGAGGTCGGCGCAGAGCTTCTGCGCCGTCGGCTTGCCGATGCCGAAGATGTAGGTGAGGGAGATCTCCAGCCGCTTCTCGCGGGGGATGTCGATGCCGGCGATGCGTGCCATGTCGTGCCTCTCAGCCCTGCTAGCCCTGGCGCTGCTTGTGGCGCGGGTTCTCGCAGATCACCATGACGCGACCGTGCCGGCGGATCACCTTGCACTTCTCGCACATCTTCTTGACGCTGGGTCGGACCTTCATCTGCGACTCACTTGTACCGATAGGTGATGCGACCCCGGGTGAGGTCGTAGGGGGTGAGCTCTACCTGCACCTTGTCCCCGGGCAGGATCCGGATGTAGTGCATCCGCATCTTCCCGGAGATGTGCGCCAGGACCTTGTGGCCGTTGTCCAGCTCGACGCGGAACATGGCGTTGGGGAGGGACTCCAAGATCGTGCCTTCGAGCACGATGGCGTCTTCCTTCGGCTTGGGCAGGACGGACTCCTCGGATGGGACGGGGCTCGGGCTCCTGGAGGTCAGATGCCCGGGCGAACGAGACGGCCGGTCTGCGAACAGACCGGGGAACAATGCTACCGGGCGCGCGCTTTGATCGCCTCCACGACCTCGGTCTTGGCGTCGGCGTAGTCCTGGACGGTGGCCCACGGACGGGCGGCGAGGGCCCGCTTGGTCTCCTCGTAGATCCGGCGGTCGGCGGCGTCGGCCCGCAGGTGGTCGCGGAACCGGGTCATCGCCTCGATCTCCGGGCAGCCGACGCTGAAGACGTGGAGGTTGATCTCGATACCAGGACCCTTGAAGAGTCGGTGCTCGAACCACTCCGGATCGCGGAGCCGCAACACGTACCCGGCCGCCTCCAGCGCGGGGACGTAGGCCGGCTCGTCGATGGTGTCGGGGACGGCCATCGTGATGTCGAGGATCGGCTTGGCGGCGAGGCCGGGCACCGACGTCGAGCCGGTGTGGTGAATCTCGACGGCGACGGGGCCGAGCACCTCGCGCAGCCGGGCCGCCTCGGGCCTCGAACACTGCCGGCCAGGCGGGGTCGTAGTCGGCGAGGAGAATCGTCCTCACAGCATCGCGTTGTCGACCGACGTGGATAGACGCTGGAAGACGGTGTCCGGGTCGCCGACGCCGTCGACCACCGCCAGGCGGCTCTGGGTCTCGTAGTACTCGATCAGCGGGGCGGTCTGCGTCTCGTACAGGTCGAGACGGCGGTTGACGGCGTCGGGGGTGTCGTCGTCGCGCTGCATGACGTCGCCGCCGCAGACATCGCAGATCCACGGCTGGCGCTCGTATCCGGTTGCGGTGTAGTTGGTGCCGCAGTCGCGGCACACCCGGCGCGCCGAGATCCGGTTGAGCACGATGTCCCGTGGCACGTCGAGGTCGATGACGACCTGGATCGGCTTGTCGACGGTGATCTTGTCCAACGCCTCGGCCTGTGCCACGGTCCGCGGGAAGCCGTCGAGCACGTACCCCCGCGAGTCGGCGTCGGGCCGGCGCAGGCGCTCATCGACGATGCCGATCATGATGTCGTCGCCGACCAGCCCGCCGGCGTCCATCACCTCCTTCGCCATCAGCCCGAGCTCGGTGCGTTCGCGCACAGCGGCGCGCAGCATGTCGCCCGTCGAGATGTGCGGCACGACGTAGTGGCGCGACAGCCGGACGCACTGCGTGCCCTTGCCGGCGCCCTGTCGGCCAAGGAGGATGAGCCGCGCCCCCGGGATCACGGAGCCGTCGGCCTTACTTCAGGAAACCTTCGTAGTTGCGCAACATCAGCTGGCTGTCGATCTGGCGCATCAGCTCCAGCGCCACACCGACGGCGATCAGAATGCTCGTCCCGGCGAAGCCGAACGTGTTGATGCCGGCACCCCACACCAGCAGATAGGGCGTCAGCGCGATGACCGCGATGAACACGGCGCCGGGCAGTGTGATCCGGTTGACGACCTTGGAAAGGTATCGCTCGGTCTGGGGTCCCGGACGAACCCCGGGGATGAACCCGCCCTGGCGGCGGATCTGGTCGGCCTGGCGGACGGGATCGAAGGCGATCGTGTTGTAGAAGTAGGTGAACGCGATGATCAGCATGCCGAAGAACGTCATGTAGACGAGGTTCTGGCTGTTGATGATGTACTTGTCGACGAACTCGGCGATGTCACCGCGGAAGCCCTCCCCGCTCCCGAGCACGTTTGAGAAGATCACCGGCAGCAAGAGGATCGAGCTGGCGAAGATGATCGGGATCACGCCGGCTTGGTTGACCTTCAGCGGGATGTAGGTGTTCTGGCCGCCATACATCCGCCGCCCGACGACGCGTTTGGCAAATTGCACGGGGATCCGTCGTTGGCCCAGCTCGACGAACACGACGGCGATGATGATCCCGATGGTCAGGGCAACGATCAGTCCGAACCAGAAGAACTTGTTGACCTCGATGATCGAGTAGTAGCCGTACGGCAGGCGGGAGACGACCGAGGCGAAGATGATCATCGACATCCCGTTGCCGACCCCCCGCTGGCTGATCAGCTCGCCGATCCACATCAGCAGGGCCGTGCCGGCCACGAGCGTGGGGATGATCAGGTACCCCCGCGGCCACACTCCGTCCGGCAAGAGCGGGACGGTCGGTGCCTGGCGGGCGGCGGTGAAGAAGGCGGTCCCCTTCCCGGTGCCAAAGATGAAGACCAACCCGGTGGCCTGCAGTGTGGCCAGACCAATCGTCACATATCGGGTGTATTGAGTGATCTTGCGCTGGCCGACGGCGCCTTGGTTCTGCAGCTCCTCCAGCTTGGGGATCACGACGCCGAGGATCTGCATGATGATGCTCGCCGTGATGTAGGGCATGATCCCGAGGGCGAGGATCGAGAAGCTCTCGAAGCCTCCGCCCGAGAACAGGTTCAAGAACCCGAGCGCGCCCTGGGTGTTGGCCGCATCCTTGAGCTGGCGGACGGCGAGCGCGTCGACGCCAGGGACCCGGATCGACACACCGAGGCGGTAGATGGCGATCATCGCCGCCGTGAACAGGATCTTGTTCCGGAGGTCCGGGATCTTGAAGATGTTCTTCAGGTTGGCCAGCACGTATGCGCTCGTTCAGTTGGTGCGCCGGACCGTCACACGGCTCTGACGCTCAGCGGTTGGCAAACTGGTTGCCCTTGGAGGCGGGACGGCCCGCCCTTCCCTCGGCCTTGAACGGCAACGGGACCAGCGTCACCGTACCTCCCGCGGCCGCGATCGCCGCCTCGGCCGCCTTGGACACGGCGTGGGCGTGGACGTCGACCCTCGCCGTCAGCTCGCCTCGGGCGAGGACCTTGATGTAGTCGGTCCGTCGAGCCAAGCCGTGGTCGACAAGGGTCTGCGGCTCGATCGTGGGGCCGGCGACGCCGGCCAGCTCGCCAAGCGTGTCGAGGTTGATCGCCTTGTACTCGACACGGAAGGGGTTGTTGAAGCCCTTGAGCTTGGGAACCCGCTGCTTGAGTGGCATCTGGCCGCCCTCGAAGCCGCGGGCGACCGTGTTGCGGGCGTGCTGGCCCTTGGTGCCGCGACCGGCGGTCTTGCCGCCCTTGCCGCCGATGCCGCGACCGACGCGCTTGGGCGCCTTCGTCGACCCGGGTGCCGGGGAGAGGTCGTGGACCTTCATGTGTTCTCCTGCGCGTCGACAACCTGGACGAGGTGCGGGACGCGGGCGAGCATGCCCCGAATCTCTGGCCGATCGGGCAGCGTGTTGGTCTTGCCGATGCGGCCGAGCCCGAGGGCACGAAGCGTGCCGCGCGTCTTCGGCTTGGCGTGAGCGCCCGACCTCACCTGGGTCACCTTGAGCACTGCGTGCACTGCTCCCTCGCTCATGCCGGCACCTCGCCGATCGCCGCTGGACCATGGCCGCCCTTGCGCCGCTCGTTGTAGGCGTTCAGCATGCCCTTGGGCACGAACTCATCGGCCTGGAGGCCGCGCCGCTTGGCGACGTCGTCGGGCCGCTGCAGCGCCTTGAGCCCGGCGATCGTCGCCCGGGCGACGTTGATGTGGTTGGCCGAGCCGAGCGACTTGCACAGCACGTCATGGACGCCGGCCTCCTCCAGGATGATGCGCGCCGCGCCGCCGGCGATGACGCCGGTACCAGGGGCGGCCGGCTTCATCAGCACCCGCCCGGCGCCGGTGACGCCGAGCACCGGGTGGGTGATCGTGCTCCCGGCGAGGGCGACGTCGAACAGGTTGCGCTTGGCCTCCTCAGTGCCCTTCTGGATCGCCAGCGGCACCTCCTTGGCCTTTCCGTAGCCCAGCCCGACGCGGCCGTTGGCGTCGCCGATCACGACCAGCGCGGTGAAGGAGAAGCGGCGACCGCCGCGCACGACCTTGGCGACGCGGTTGATGGCGATGACGCGCGACTCGCGCAGCCCGCCCTCGAAGGACGGTTCGCCGGTGGATGTGCTGTACGTGCTGTATGCCATCAGAACTCCAGACCCGCCTCGCGGGCAGCGGTGGCGAGGGCGGCGATGCGCCCGTGGTAGATGAACCCGCCGCGGTCGAACACGGCCTGCTCGACGCCGGCCGCCCTGGCCCGCTCGGCGACGAGCCGGCCGACGCGCGCGGCTGCCTCAACCGTCGCTCCGGAGCCGGCGGCACGCTGATCGGGCTCGGCTGTCGACGCCGCGGCGAGCGTGCGCCCGGCGTCGTCGTCGATGACCTGGGCCACGACGTGCTTGTTGGAGCGGAACACCGCGAGCCGCGGTCGCGCGGCCGTGCCGTGGACCTTCTTGCGCACCCGGCGGTGGCGGCGGATGCGTGACTCGCGACGGATCTGGGCGATCTCGACCATTACTTCTTCCCTGCCTTGCCCGCCTTGCGGAGCACGCGTTCGCCCTGGTAGCGCACGCCTTTGCCCTTGTACGGCTCGGGCTTGCGGATCGCCCGGATGTCGGCGGCGACCTGGCCGACGACCTCCTTGTCGATCCCCGACACGACGATCTGCGTCGGCGCCGGCACCTCGAACGTCACACCCTGGGGTGCCCTGACGATCACCGGATGGCTGAAGCCGAGGGCGAGCCGGATGCCGTCGGGGCCCTGCGACTCGGCGCGGTAGCCGACGCCGACGATCTCGAGCTGCTTGCGGAAGCCATCGGTGACGCCGACGACCATGTTGTTGACGAGGCTGCGGGTGAGCCCGTGGAGGGCACGGTTGTCGCGTTCGTCGTCGGGGCGGGCGACGCGCAGCTCGTTGTCGACGTGCTGCACGCTGATCGTCGCCGGCACCGTGCGGGTGAGCTCACCCTTGGGGCCCTTGACCGTGACGACGCGGCCTTCGATCTTGACGTCGACCCCGGACGGGATGGCGATGGGGGCTTGGCCGATTCGGGACATCAGGAGGTCACCAGACGTAACAGAGGACTTCGCCGCCGACCTTGCGCTGGCGCGCTTCGCGATCGGTCATCAGGCCCTGGGACGTGGACAGGACGGCGACGCCGAGGCCGCCGAGGACGCGCGGCACGCCGGTGGCCTTGCGGTAGACGCGCAGGCCGGGCGTGGACACGCGGGTGATGCCCGAGATCGTGCGGTCACGGTCGGGCGAGTACTTCATCGTGATCGTGAGGACCTCGCCGACACCCTTCGGCGACGGGGACACCTCGTACCCGCGGATGTAGCCCTCCTTCTGGAGGACTTCGGCGAGTGCCACCTTCTGCTTCGACGAGGGCATCCTCACCTGGTCGTGCATCGCCGTGTTGGCGTTGCGCACCCGGGTCAGCATGTCGGCGATGGGGTCGGTCATCATGGTCGTGCTCCCTCCCTCACCAGCTCGACTTCGTCAGCCCGGGGATCTCGCCGGCGTGGGCCAGCTCGCGCAGGCACACCCGGCACAGCCCGAACTTGCGGAACACCGAGCGCGCCCGCCCACAGCGCCGGCAGCGGGTGTAGGCGCGGACCTTGAATTTGGGCTTGGCAGCAGCCTTGTTGATCAGTGCTTTCTTGGCCATTCGACTTACTTCCTCTTGCCGCGGATCGGGCCACGGCTGCGACGGCGCTGCTTGGGAGCGGGGGCGTTGGGATCTTCGGCCTGCCGAAACGGGAAGCCGAAGGCGTCGAGCAGTGCCTTGCCGGCGGCGTCGGTGGTGGCGGTCGTGACGATCGTGATGTCCATGCCCCGTGAGACGTCGATCTTGTCGTAGTCGATCTCCGGGAACACGGTCTGGTCGTTGAGCCCGAACGTGTAGTTGCCGCGGCCGTCCCACGCCTTCGGGGGCAGCCCACGGAAGTCGCGGATGCGGGGGATCGCGACGGCGATCAGGCGGTCGAGGAACTCCCACATCCGGTCGCCGCGCAGGGTCACCTTGGCGCCGATCGACTGGCCCTCGCGAAGCTTGAACCCGGCGATCGAGTGCTTCGCCTTCGTCACGATCGGCTTCTGCCCGGCGACCAGCGTGAGGTCGGCGACGGCGCCCTCCAGCAGCGACGGCTGCTGGGTGGCTCGACCAACGCCCATGTTGACGACGATCTTCTCGAGCCGCGGGACCTGCATCACGTTGCCCAGCCCCAGCTGCTCCTGCAGCTTGGCCTTGATCTCGTCGGTGTAACGCTGCTTCAAGCGAGGTGCGGTGGTCACCGTGGCGCCAACCGTCGTTGCGTCTGGGGTGACGGTCATCCGATCACCTCCGTCTTGCCGACGCCGACGCGAGCGACGCGCACCTTCTTGCCGTCGCGCACCTCGTAACCGAGGCGCACCGGCTTGCCCTTGTGGACGTAGGCGACGTTGCTCGCGTCGATCGGCATGTCGCGGTCGATGATCCCGGCGCGGTCGTTGGGGCGGCGGGCCTTGGCGTGCTTGGTGGCGGTGTTGACGCCGTTGACGATGACCTTGTTGGCGCCGGGCAGGACGCGCTGGACCTCCCCCTGCTTGCCCTTGTCCTTGCCGGTGATCACGACGACGGTGTCTCCCTTCTTCAGCTTCATCACAAGACCTCTGGTGCCAATGAGACGATGCGCATGAACCGGCGGTCGCGCAGCTCGCGCCCGACCGGGCCGAAGATGCGCGTGCCGCGTGGGGTCAGGTCGTCCTTGATCAGGACGGCGGCGTTCTCGTCGAAGCGGATGTAGCTGCCGTCGGGGCGGCGCTTCTCCTTCTTGGTGCGCACAACGACGCACTTCACGACGTCGCCCTTCTTGACGCCGGCGCCGGGGATGGCGTCCTTCACCGTCGCCACGAAGATGTCCCCGATCGAGGCGTAGCGGCGGCGCGTACCACCGAGCACCTTGATCACGAGGACCTCCTTGGCGCCGCTGTTGTCGGCGACCCGGAGGCGGGATTCCTGCTGGATCATGGGGGTTCCTACTTCGCCCTCTCCAGGACGTCGGTGACCCGCCAGCGCTTGGTCTTCGACAGCGGCCGGGTCTCCATCACCCGGACCCGGTCGCCGACGTTGACGTCGTTGCCCTCGTCGTGAGCGTACAGCCTGGTGGTTTGCAGGACGGTCTTGTCGTACTTCGGGTGGCGCACCCGCTCGACGACGGCGACGACGGCCGTCTTGTCCATCCCGTTGGACACCACGACCCCCTCGCGGACCTTCCTCCTGGCTCGCTGCTGCTCACTCACTTGCTCGCCTCTTCGATCTCGCGCTGGCGGATGAACGTGTTGATGCGGGCGATCTGGCGGCGCACCCGCTTCATCTCCGCGGTGTTGTCGAGCTGGCCAGTTGCGTTGCGGAAACGCAGGTTGAGCGCCTCCTGCTTGGTCTCGCGCAGCTCGTTGATCAGGTCGCCGAGCGACATCTCGGCGAGGTCGGACGTCTTGCGGGCCATCAGAACCGCTCCTCCCGGGTAACCACGCGCGCCTTCAGCGGGAGCTTCTGGATCGCCTTGTGCAGGGCGACCCGCGCCTGCTCTTCGTTCGGGAACGAGAGCTCGAACAGGACCCGGCCGGGCTTGACGACGGCGACCCACAGCTCCGGGTTGCCCTTGCCCGAGCCCATGCGGGTCTCGGCCGGCTTCTTCGTGACCGGCTTGTCTGGGAACACGTTGATCCAGACCTTGCCGCCGCGCTTGATCGCACGGGTCATGGCGATGCGGGCGGCCTCGATCTGGCGGGCAGTCAGCCAGCCCGGTTCGAGCGCCTGGATCCCGTACTCCCCAAAGGAGAGCTCGGTGCCGCCTTTGGCGACGCCGGCGGTGCGGCCGCGGTGGTGCTTGCGGTGGGCGACCTTGCGGGGCATCAACATGTCAGTCGTCCCCCCGGAAGTGCGGCGTCTCGTGCTCGTCGTGGGTCCGACGGGCGATGTCCTCCTCCTCGTCGAGCAGCTTCTCGAGCTCGGGGTCGGCTTCCTTGAGCAGCGGCTGGGTCTCCGGTTCGGGCTGCTCCTGGCGGCGGGCCTGCGACGACACGACGCGGCGTGGCTCGCCCGCCTGGCCAGACGTCTCGCCGACGGCCATCGCCGCCTCACGGGCGATCTTGTCCTCGTTCAGCGACTTGTACGGGAGGATGTCGCCCTTGTAGAGCCACACCTTGACGCCGACGCGGCCGCTCGTGGTGCGGGCCTCGCGGAAGCCGTAGTCGATGTCGGCGCGCAGCGTGTGCAACGGCACCCTGCCCTCGCGGTACCACTCGGTGCGGCTCATCTCGGCCCCGCCGAGGCGACCCGAGCACTGCACGCGGATCCCGAGGGCGCCGGCCCGCTGGGCGTTCTGCACGGCCCGCTTCATCGCCCGGCGGAAGGCGATCCGGTTGGCCAGCTGGTCGGCGACACCTTGGGCGATCAGCGCGGCGTCGAGCTCAGGGCTCTTGATCTCGACGATGTTCAGCTGCACCTTCGGGTTGCCGGTGATCTTGGTGATGATCGCCCGCAGCTCGTCGGCCTGTGCCCCGCGGCGCCCGATCACGATGCCCGGTCGGGCGGTGTGCACGTCGACGCGCACCTTGTCCCGGGTGCGCTCGATCTCGATGCGCGAGATCGCCGCAGACTCCATCCGGCGCATGATCGCCTCGCGGATCTTCCAGTCCTCGGTGAGGTAGTCCTTGTACTGCCGCTCGCTGAACCAGCGCGACTTCCAGTCGGTGGTGACGCCGAGCCGGAAGCCGTAGGGGTTGATCTTCTGGCCCATCAGTTGTCCTCCTGGACGTCGGCCGTCGGCGCTTCGTACCCGGCGGCCTCGGCGTGCTCGGGAGTGTCGAAGAAGACCTCGGCAATCGTGACCTCGTAGTAGCGGCCACCGGGGACGTGGTACTTCATCGAGTTGTTGTTGCCCTTGATCGGGTAGCCCTCAGGGATCGACCCGTCCTCGGGGGCGAGGACGGCGCCCTTCGGGAGCTCGACCTCTGACGCCTCGGCGCGTTCGGTCTCTTCTTCGAGCTCCTCGGCGACCTCGTCGGCGACGACCTCGGCCTCGTCGACCACGCCCTCGTCGGCAGCCGGGGTCTCCTCCGGCAGCTCTTCCTCGGCGGCCTCGGGCAGCTCGGTCCCTTCGACCTCATACTCCGCGCTCGTGCCGCCGGCAGAGCCGCCGGCCTCGCCTGCCGAGCTCGGCTCGGCCCCTTCGGAGCCGGCCTCGCCGTGCTCAAGCATGTCGTCATCGGCGGGCGCTTGGGCGCCGGGGCGGAGGCTCTCGGCACGGGCCCGGCTCCGTTGCACCCGCTCGCGGCGGCTCTGTGCGGTCGTCCCGGCCCGGCGTCGACGGCCCGGCGCCTGCGCCTGCTGGCGGTTCTGCAGCACCTCGAGGCGCTCGTCGCTCAGGCGCGCCACGACGATGGTGATGTGGCAGGTCCGCTTGCGGATCCGCGTCGCCCGGCCCCGGGCGCGTGGCCGGAACCGGCGCAACGTCGGTCCCTCGTCGGCGTAGCAGGCGAGCACGAACAGCTCGTCGGCGTCCTGATCGTCGTTGTGCACGGCGTTGGCGACGGCGCTGGCGAGCACCTTGCGGATGTCCTTGGCGACGTCGCGCGTGGTGAACTGCAGCACCTCGTCGGCGCGCTTGACGTCGAGGCCGCGGATGAGGTCGAGCACCTCACGGGCCTTGTACGCCGAGCCGCGCAGGTACTTGGCGATGGCTTTGGTCGTCGGCCGGTCGTCGTCGACGAGCAGGGCACCCTCGTTGAGCTTGGGACCAACCATCACGCTCGCTCCCTTCGGTCGCTCGTGTGATGCTGCCGGCGCGGCGCGCCGGCAGAACGTGCTGGATGGATTCGCTCGCGTCGCTCGCTCATCACCGTCGCCCCTTCGCGCCCTTCTCCTGGCCGGCGTGGAACCGGAAGGTCCGCGTCGGGCTGAACTCGCCGAGCTTGTGCCCGACCATCGACTCGGTGATGTACACCGGCACGTGCTTGCGACCGTCGTGGACGGCGATGGTGTGGCCGACCATGTCGGGGATGATCGTGGAACGGCGGGACCAGGTCTTGATGACCCGGCGCTCGCCGGCGGCGTTCTGGTTGTCCACCTTGCGCAGCAGGTGGTCGTCGACGAACGGGCCCTTCTTGACGCTACGGGACATGGACTACCTCCGACCCCTGCCGGTGCGGCGCCGGCGGACGATGAGCTTCTGCGATGGCTTGGTCTTGTCGCGTGTGCGGCCCTCGGGCTTGCCCCACGGCGAGACGGCCGGGCGGCCACCGGACGAGCGTCCCTCGCCGCCGCCCAGCGGGTGGTCGACCGGGTTCATGGCGACACCGCGGGTCTGCGGGCGGACGCCCTTCCAGCGATTGCGGCCGGCCTTGCCGACCTTGATCAGCTCGTGCTCGGTGTTGCCGACCTCGCCGACCGTGGCGCGGCAGTCGATCGGCACGCGGCGCATCTCCGTGGACGGCATGCGCAGCGTGGCGAAGTCACCCTCCTTGGCGACCAGCTGCACAGCGCTGCCGGCGGAGCGGCCGAACTTGCCGCCCTGGCCCGGGCGTAGCTCGACGTTGTGGACGACGGTGCCGACTGGGATGTAGCGAAGCGGCAGGGCGTTGCCGGGCTTGATGTCGGCGCCCTGGCCGCTCGCGACGTGGTCGCCAACGCGCAGGCCACGCGGCGCGAGGATGTACGCCTTCTGGCCGTCGGCGTAGTGGAGCAGGGCGATGCGGCAGGTGCGGTTCGGGTCGTACTCGATGGCTGCGACCTTGGCGGTCACGCCGTCCTTGGTGCGCTTGAAGTCGACGACGCGGTACTGCTGCTTGTGGCCGCCGCCGCGGTGGCGCGAGGTCGTGCGGCCGTAGCTGTTGCGCCCGCCCGTCTTCGGCTTCGGGGCGAGCAGCGACTTCTCCGGCTTCGACTTGGTGATCTCGGTGAAGTCCGACACTGTCTGGAAGCGGCGGGCCGGGCTGGTGGGCTTGCGCGAGCGGATCCCCATGGCGACCTCAGTTCTCGAACAGCGGGATCTCGCCCGCCGTCAGGGTGACGATGGCCCGCTTGGTGGCCGGCGTCGAGCCGATCCGGTTGGTGCCCCGGGTGCGGCGCTTCTTGCCCTTGCGGTTGAGCGTGTTGACCTTGCGCACCTCGACGCCCCAGATGGCCTCGACGGCGTCACGGATCTCCGGCTTGGTCGCCGACGGGCGGACCTTGAACGTGTAGACGCCGGCCTCCATCAGCGCGTACGACTTCTCCGACACGACCGGCGAGAGGATGATGTCGCGGGGATCTTTCATGCGGAATCACCCTCCTCATCGTCATCCTCCGCGCTCGCGCCGCCGGCCAAGCCGGTGGGCTCGCCTGCCGAGCTCGGCTCGGCCCCTTCGGAGCCGTCCTCGCCGTGCTCCAGGTCCAGCGGCGCTTCCTCGGACTGGGTGTCATCGGTCGACTGCCCGGTCTCGGTCGGCGACGCCACGGGCAGCAAGTCCCGCTCGAACACGATCCAGTCGTTGCACAAGACGTCGTAGGCGTTCAGCTCGCCGGCCTTGATCAGCTGGACCTGGGGAAGGTTGCGGAACGACCGGGCCGCTGCGGATTCGAGATCGGAGACGACGACGAGCGCCCGGCCCTCGACGCCGAGCGCGGCGAGCGCGGCCTTGGCGTCCTTGGTCTTCGGACCGGCGAAGCCCCACGAGTCGACCACCACGACCTTGCCCTCGCTGG
The DNA here is from genome assembly GCA_963841465.1 of uncultured Acidimicrobiia bacterium. Classification (GTDB taxonomy): domain Bacteria; phylum Actinomycetota; class Acidimicrobiia; order Acidimicrobiales; family Ilumatobacteraceae; genus JALZMG01. Next base: position 1,001,659 of record CAWJCQ010000006.1, read on the forward strand.
CGCGGTCCGACAGCGCCGAGCGCAGCGCCGCCTTGATCATCTTCTTCGGCGTCCGCTGGCGGTAGGTCCGCGGCTTCGGGCCGAGGGCGACACCGCCGCCGGCGTAGTGGGGCGCGTTGGTCGAACCCTGGCGGGCGTTGCCGGTGCCCTTCTGGCGGTACGGCTTGGCGCCGCCCCCACGCACCTCGCTGCGGGTCTTGGTCGACTGGGTGCCAGCACGGCGGCCGGCGAGCTGGGCGGTCACCACCTGATGCATCAGCGGGACGTTCGGCTGGACGGCGAAGATGCCGTCGTCGAGCTCGACGTGGCCGGCGTCCGTGCCGCCGGCGGTCTTGAGGCTGATCTGGGCCATGGTGCTCAGGACTCCTGGCTCTTGACGGCCTTGCGCACGAGGACGACGCCGCCGTTGGGACCCGGCACGGAGCCCTTCAGCAAGAGCAGGTTGCGCTCGAGGTCGGCCTCGACCACCTCCAAGTTGAGCGTGGTGACCTGCTGGTGACCCATGTGGCCGGCCATCCGCACACCCTTGAAGACCCGGCCCGGGAAGGCGCACGAGCCGATCGCGCCCGGTGCCCGGTGGTGCTTGTGGTTGCCGTGGCTGGCGCCCTGACCCTTGAAGTTGTGGCGCTTCATCGTGCCGGCGAAGCCCTTGCCCCGGCTCACCGCGGTGACGTCGACCTTGCTGCCGGCGGCGACCGTGTCGACGAGGATCTCCTGGCCGACCTCGTAGCCGTCGACCGAGTCGAGGCGCAGCTCGAGCAGGCGCTTGCCCGGGTCGACCGACGCCTTGGCGAAGTGGCCGGCCTCGGGCTTGGTGAGCTTCTTGGCGTCGCGCCGGCCGTAGGTCACCTGGAGCGCGCTGTAGCCGTCGCGCTCGGGCGTCTTCACCTGCACGATGCGCATCGGCTCGACGCGCAGCACTGTGACCGGCACGATCTTGTCGTTGACCCACTTCTGGCTCATGCCGACCTTCTCGCCGACGATCGCTGTGGTTGCCATGGCGGCTGTCCCTTACTGGTGTTGATCGGGCAGGCGGCGGGCCTGCCATCCACATCGGGCCGGGCCCCGGATGCCCGGCGTGCAAATGCTCCGCCGGCGGGCGCCGTGCGGAGCATTCGGGTTGGTTGTCGCCGTGCGGTCCCTGACAGGTGTCAGGCGCACACGGACATCGGTTGCGAATCGTTCCGTACCGTGCCGGCGGCCAGCCGCGGGCACAAGGATGAGATGCTAGCGGACCCCGGAATCCCCCACAACCGTCCATGCAGGGGCTCGGCTCGCGTTCAAGCTGCTCGCCTCGCCTCCGAGCTCGCCGCCGCCGCTACGCAGCGGCGCTCGCCCACCCCTGGCGCTGGGGTGGTCAGTTCCGCCGGGTCAGGGTGACGGTGAACGTCTTCTCGGTGCCGCCGCGCACGACGGTGATGTTGATCTGGTCGCCCGGCGAGTGGTCGCGGATCGCCGCGATCACGCCGGCGCTGCCGTCGATCGCGGCGTTGTCGATGGCCACGACGACGTCGCCGTCCTCGACCCCCGCCTTGCCCGCCGGCGAGTCGGCGGTGACGTCGGTGACCAGCGCGCCCTGCCCGCCGTCGGTCCGGTCGTCGAGCGCGACGCCGAGGAACCCCTCTTCGCGCGGCGTGCCGTCCTTGGCCGCCTGCAGCGCCTTCAGGACCCGGGTCACCTCGTCGGAGGAGATGGCGAAGCCGACGTTGCTCGCCGCGGTCGTCTCGTCGCTGCGGGCGACGGCGGTGTTGATGCCGACCACCCGACCGTCGGCGTCGAGCAGCGGGCCGCCGGAGTTGCCCGACGAGATCGCCGCATCGGTCTGGATCAGACCGTCGAGGGCGCCCTCGTCGGTGATGATCGTGCGGTCGAGGGCCGAGACGATCCCCAATGTCACGGTCGGGTCGCCGTCGAGGTCGAGAGCGAAGCCGATGGCGAGCACCTCGTCGCCGAGCCCGACCTCCGACGTCGGAGCGAACGTGACCGGCGCCAGCCCGGAGCGGGCGATGTGCAGGAGCGCAAGGTCGTTGCCGGCGTCGGACGCGAGGACGGTCGCATCGATCGGCTCGGTCTCGCCGGCCAGCCGGACGTGGATGGTGGTGGCGCCGTCGACGACGTGGGAGTTGGTGAGGATCTGCCCGTCCGCCGACACGATGACGCCGGTGCCGACGGCGCGCCCGAGCGCGACATCGGAGCTGATCGTGACGACCGACGGGCCGACGGTGTCGACGACGGCGCGCACCGGGAGCAGTCCGGACCCCGAGCGGTTGGTGGCCGCCACGGGGACGCGGGAGCCGTTACCGTCGTCGGAGACCGCGGCGCCCACGAGCACGCCGACAGTGGCGGCAACGAGCGCGGCGCCGCCGGCGACGGCGACCATCGGCCAACGCTTGGTCGCCCGCCGCGGCGGGCTCGGCGGCTGCGCCTTCACGCCGGGCGCGGGTGGCGGGAGCGCCGGCAAGCAGGGCATGTTGTTGTTCTACCGTTGATGCTCGGGTTCGGTTCGCAGGCAAGCTGCTCACCTCACCTCACCTCACCTCACCTCCGCGCTCGCCAACGTCGCGGCGGTTTCGCCCCGGCGTCAGCCGGTGCTCGTCGTGGTCGAGGCCGGGGTCGTGGCGGCGCGCAGGTGCAGCGCGGTCGTGCCGTTGGTCAACGACAGCGTGTCGCCGTCGATGGCGTACGTGGCGGTGCCGGTGAGGACGGCCACGACCGCCTGCTCGACCTGCTGGCCAGCCGGGTCGGTGCACGCCGCACGGGTGAGCCGCAGCGGCCCGAACGTCACGGTGCCGTCGCCCAGCGTGTAGGAGCCGCCGCCGAGGTTGCAGCCCGTGTCGACGGCGATGTTGCCACCGGTGAACTCGATCGTCGGCGTCCGCCCGCCAGCGGACACTCCCTGCGACGCCCCGTTGGCGTCGACGGTCTCCACCGTCCACGCGATCCCCTCCAACGGTCGATCCTCCTTCGCCTTCAGCGTGACCGTCGACCCCTTGGCGGTGATCGTGAGCGTGTCGCCGCTGACGGCAACCGTCGGCTTCGACGTGAGCACGGCAGCGAGCCATGTCTCCTGATCGCCAAGACCCGGCGTCGTGCACGCCATCAGCGTCTGGGCCATCGGCGGCACGACGAGCACGTCGCCGTCGAGCGACCACGTCCCCGTCATCGTGTTGCAGCCGCCGGTGGCGGAGATGTTGGCGCCGTCGAACGTGACCTCGACCTGCGTGCTCTGCACGAGTGTGAAGCCCGTGACGTCGGTGGCGACGAAGCTGCCCTTCAGCGAGTCGGCGAGCGAGACCCCCGCGGTGGTGGTTGTCGTCGCCGCAGCGGTCGTGGTCGTCGCCGCGGCGGTCGTGGACCCCGCCGCCGTGCTGGTCGTCGCCGCGGTGGTGGACGTCCCGCCGCCGACATCGGTCTTGTCCTCGCCGCACGCCACGATGGCGACGAGCGCAACGGCTCCCCAGAGCAGCTTCATGGCCCGGACGCTACGAGACGGGCGTGCTCGGCTCGTGGCATCACCGTCTGGGGATGATCAGAACGGCGTGTCGGCGAGCCAGGCATCGGGCCCGGCGATGTCAACGATCGCCTCCACGACTGGATCGACGATCACCCACGTCAGCCCGGCGGCGAGGTAGACGTCACGCTTCTGCCCGAGGTCCCGCGAGCTGATGGACGGCGAGAGCACTTCGACGACGATCCGGGCATCGGCGGGCGGCTGCCACACGCGATCGGGATTCCAACCGAGGCGAGTCACCACCGCATCGGGGATGAAGCCGTCACCGGACTCGTGCTCGAACCCGATGCCGACGCCGTGGAAGACCAGCGACCGGTCGATACCGGCAGCGGCGAGCCACTCGATGGCTCGGTTGACCGCCATCGCATGGCGACCGGTCGGCGGTGGGTTCACGACGATGCACCCCTCGTGCAGCTCGATCAGCGTCGACTCCGGCCAATCGTCGAGATCGGCGAGGGTGAACACCGGTCCGCGCGGGGTGGTGCGCATCGTGGTCCAGCCGAGGGTGAGGGCTAACTCGTCTGGATCTTGATCTCGATGTCGACGCCGGCGGGGAGCTCGATGCGCTGCAGCGAGTCGATCGTCTTGGCGTTCGGGTTGACGATGTCGATCAACCGCTTGTGGATGCGCATCTCGAAGTGCTCGCGGGAGTCCTTGTCGATGTGCGGGCCGCGGATCACCGTGTAGCGGTGCCGTGCCGTCGGCAGCGGGATCGGCCCGCGCACGGTGGCATCGGTGCGGGTGACGGTCTCGACGATCTTCTTCGTCGACTGGTCGATGATCTCGTGATCGAACGCCTTGAGGCGGATGCGGATGGACTGAGCCATGTCAGCACCTCTACTTCAGGATCTTGGTGACGCGGCCGGCGCCGACGGTACGGCCACCCTCACGGATGGCGAACCGCAACCCCTCGTCCATCGCGATCGGCTTGCCCAACTCCACCGTCATCACGATGTTGTCACCCGGCATCACCATCTCCGTACCCTCCGGCAACTCGATCGTCCCCGTCACATCAGTCGTCCGGAAGAAGAACTGCGGCCGGTAGTTGTTGAAGAACGGCTTGTGCCGGCCACCCTCACCCTGCGTCAACACATACACCTGACCCTCAAAATTGGTGTGCGGCGTGATCGACCCCGGCTTGCACAACACCTGCCCCCGCTCCACCTCCTCCTTCTTCGTCCCCCGCAACAACGCCCCAATGTTGTCCCCCGCCTGACCCTGATCCAAAATCTTCCGGAACATCTCCACCCCCGTACACACCGTCTTCTGCGTCGGCCGCAACCCCACAATCTCAATGTCATCACCGGTGTGCACCGTCCCCTGCTCCACCTTCCCCGTCACCACCGTCCCCCGCCCGGTGATCGTGAACACATCCTCGATCGGCATCAAGAACGGCTTGTCCAGATCCCGAACCGGCTCCGGCACGAACTCATCCACCGCATCCATCAACTCCATCACCTTGCCCTGCCACACCGGATCCCCCTCCAACGCCTTCAACGCCGACACCCGCACCACCGGAGCGTCATCCCCAGGAAACTCGTACTCCGTCAACAGCTCCCGCACCTCCAACTCCACCAGATCCAACAACTCCTCGTCATCCACCATGTCCGCCTTGTTCAACGCAACCACGATGTACGGCACCCCCACCTGACGCGCCAACAACACATGCTCGCGGGTCTGGGGCATCGGACCATCCGTCGCCGCCACCACCAAGATCGCCCCATCCACCTGCGCCGCCCCCGTGATCATGTTCTTGATGTAATCCGCATGACCCGGCATATCCACATGCGCGTAATGCCGCTTCTCCGTCTCATACTCGATATGCGCGATCGAAATCGTGATCCCCCGCGCCTTCTCCTCCGGCGCCTTATCAATCGCATCAAACGGCGTGTACTGCGCCAACCCCTTCTCCGCCAACGCCTTCGAAATCGCCGCCGTCAACGTCGTCTTCCCATGATCAATATGCCCCATCGTCCCAACATTGACATGCGGCTTCGTACGCTCGAACTTGGCCTTACCCATGGCGGTGCAATCTCCTGCGGATGTGGGTTGTCAAAGGACCGCGTGTGGCGGCGATCATTCGCCGCGCACTCGCTTGATGATCTCGGTGGCAATGCTCTCCGGCACCTGCTGGTAGGCCTCGAACTGCATCGTGTAGGTGGCCCGCCCCTGGGTGCGGGATCGGAGGTCGGTACTGTACCCGAACATCTCCGAGAGCGGCACGTGGGCGGTGACGACCTGGGTGTTGCCCCGGGCCTCCATCCCGCCGATGCGGCCGCGGCGGCTGGAGAGGTCACCCATCACGTCGCCCATGTACTCCTCTGGGGTGACCACCTCGACCGCCATGATCGGCTCCAGCAGCACCGGCTTGGCCAGCTCGGCGGCTTTGCGGAACGCCATCTGACCGGCGATCTTGAACGCCATCTCCGAGGAGTCGACGTCGTGGTACTGGCCGTCGACGAGGCGGGCCTTGATGTCGACGGTGGGGTAGCCGGCGAGCACGCCAGCGTCGAGCGCCGACTGAATGCCCTGGTTGGTCGGCTGGATGTATTCGCGTGGGATTCGCCCGCCCGAGATCTCGTCGACGAACTCGTAGCCGTTGCCGGGGTTGGGCTCGAGGGTGATCTTGACCACCGCGAACTGCCCCGAGCCGCCGGTCTGCTTGATGTGGCGGTACTCCACCGACTCGACCGGCTTGGTGATCGTCTCGCGGTAGGCGACCTGCGGCTTGCCGACGGTGGCCTCGACGCCGAACTCGCGCTGCATGCGGTCGACGAGCACCTCGAGGTGCAGCTCGCCCATCCCGGAGATGACGGTCTGGCCGGTCTCCTCGTCGCTGCGGACGCGGAAGGTCGGGTCCTCGTCGGACAGCGACTTGAGGGCCTTGCCCAGCTTGTCCTGGTCGCCCTTCGTCCTCGGCTCGATCGCCACGTGGATGACGGGGTCGGGGAACTCGATGCGCTCGAGGATCACCGGGTCGTGGCGGTCGCACAGCGTGTCGCCGGTTGTGGTGTCCTTGAACCCCAGCCCGGCCACGATGTCGCCGGCGTAGGCGACGTCGAGGTCCTCGCGCTGGTTGGCATGCATCAGCAGGATCCGCCCCAGCCGCTCGCGCTTCTCCTTGGTCGAGTTGTAGACCTCGTCACCCTTGTTGATCGTGCCGGAGTAGACGCGGAAGTAGGTCAGCTTGCCGAACGGGTCGGCGACGATCTTGAACGCCAGCGCCGAGAACGGGGCCTTGTCGTCGGTCTCGCGGGTGACGATCTCGTCGCCGCGCATGTTGGTGCCGTGTGTCGGCGGGATGTCGAGCGGGCTCGGCAGATAGTCGACGACGGCGTCGAGCATCGGCTGGACGCCCTTGTTCTTGAACGCAGACCCCGTGAGCACCGGTACGAAGTGCCCGGCCAGCGTGCCGATGCGAATGACCTTCTTCAGCTCGGGCTCGGAGATCGGCTCGTCGGACAGGTACTTCTCGAGCACCTCGTCGTCCTCGCCGCACACGGTGTCGAGCAGCTTGTGCCGCCATTCCTCGGCCTCGGCGAGCTGGGCGGGGGCGATGTCCTCTTCGTGATACTTGGCACCCTTGTCGTCGCCGTCCCAGATGATCGCCTTCATCGTCACGAGGTCGACGACGCCGGCGAAGCTTCCCTCGGACCCGACTGGCAGCTGCACCACCGCGGGGGTTGCGTCGAGCCGGCTCTGGATCATCTCGACGGTGCGGAAGAAGTTGGCGCCGGTGCGGTCCATCTTGTTGATGAAGCACATCCGCGGAACGCTGTACTTGTTGGCCTGGCGCCACACGGTCTCGGTCTGCGGCTCGACGCCGGCGACGGAGTCGAAGACGGCGACGGCGCCGTCGAGGACGCGCAGCGAGCGCTCGACCTCGATCGTGAAGTCGACGTGGCCGGGCGTGTCGATGATGTTGATGCGGTGGTCGTTCCAGAACGCCGTGGTCGCCGCCGAGGTGATCGTGATGCCGCGCTCCTGCTCCTGGGCCATGTGATCCATGACCGCTGCGCCCTCGTGGACCTCGCCGATCTTGTAGGTCTTGCCGGTGTAGTAGAGGATGCGCTCGGTGGTCGTGGTCTTGCCGGCATCGATGTGGGCCATGATGCCGATGTTGCGGTAGCGCTCGAGGGGAAACTCTCGCTTGGCCATGAACTGATCACCTTGATGTGCGAACGGACACGCGAAGACCCCGGGGCGCGGCCCGGGGTTCGCAAGCTGCCCGCGACCTGCGTCTTGGGCTTTCTCAAGGCTATCGGCCGGCGGGGTCGACCGCGCTGGGAGTTGGCTCGCGGCCGGCTGCCCGGATCGCCTGCAGCCGCTCGGTGGTGAGCGTGCCGACAGGGATGATCAGCCCGAGCTCGATCACACCGGAGATGATGAACGGCGCCCGCAGCGCCGCAGTGTGCGAGAGCGGCCCTTCGAGCACCTCGACGATGAGCCCGCCGAGCAGCGCACCGATCGGGATCGCCCCCCACCCGAAGAAGCGGTAGACGCTGTTGACCCGCCCGAGCAGGCGGTCCGGGATCACCGACTGGCGGAAGCTGACGGTGATCACGTTCCATGTCGTGCCGAGCAAGACGCCGAAGGCGAGGATCGCTCCGACCAGCCACCACGAGCTGAGCAGGCCGGCAGTGATGGTGGTGACGCCTTCCGCGACGACCACGACGAGCAGCGTCCGTCCGTGGCCCAGGCGGGCGATGATGCCCGCCGCCGCCCACCCGCCGATGACGCCGCCGAGGGCGATGATCGTGCTGAGGATGGCGAACTCGGTGGTCGACGTCCCGAGCACGTCCTGGCCGTAGAGCACGAACAGGGCGAAGACCATGTTGCTGCACAGGTTGAGCACGGCCAGCGACAGCGCCATCGTGCGTAGCACCGGGTGGCGCCACAGCCAACCGAAGCCCTCGGCGATCTCGGCCCGCCACTGCGGCTTCGGCGGCGCCTCCGCCGGGGGTGGGCGGCGGGCGACGGCGATCGAGCCGATCAACGCCGCCGACGCGGCGAACGAGCCGGCGTCGACCACGAACGGCAGTGCGAACCCGATCGCCAGCAGCAGGCCGGCCAGCGGCGGCCCGGCGAACTGGTTGGCGACCATCTCGGCGGCGTACATCCGCCCGTTGGCCCGCTCCAGCTGGTCGTCGGCGACGATCGAGGGCAGGAACGTCTGGGCGCTGTTGTCGTAGAGCACCTCGCCGACGCCGAGCAGCAGCGTCGCCGCGATCAGCACGAGGTACAGCCCGGTATTGGTGCCGACGACCGACTCCACGGCGTCGGGTGCCGGCAGCGTGTCGCGCCGCACGAACACGGCTACGGCGACGACGGCCGTCAGCACGAACCGAGCGGTGTTGGCTGCCGTCATCAGGCGGCGCCGGTCGCTGCGGTCGACGATCACGCCGGCCGGCAACGTGAACAGCAGCCACGGCAGCCGCTGGACGACGGCGACGAGCGCGATCAGCAATGGATTGCGGGTGATCGCCGACGCCAGCCAGGGATAGGCGATGAGGCTCACGCCGTCGCCGAGGTTGGAGATCGTCGTGGCGGCGAACAGCTTGCGGTACTTGACCCCGAGCATGCCCTGCCGCGCCATCGACGGCGAAGCTACCGACCTTGGTGGATGTACTCCGTGAGCGCCTCGTTCTCGGACTGCAGCTGGTTGAGGCGGGCCTTCACGACGTCGCCGATGGAGACGATCCCGATCAGCTCCTGTTCGCGGTTGACCACGGGCAGGTGGCGGAAGCGGCTCTCGGTCATCGCTGCCATCAACTGCTCCACCGAGTCGCTCCCGACGCACGTGATGACCTTCGCCGACATCGCCGAGGCGACCGTACGGCCGAGGGCGCCGGCACCATGCGCGGCGAGGGCGCGCACGACGTCACGCTCGGAGAGGATGCCGTCGATGTGGCGCCCGTCGGCCGACACGACGAGCGCGCCGATGCCGCGGTCGCGCAGCTGGGCGACGGCGTCGGCGAGCGACGCCTGCTGGTCGATGGTGGCGACGTCGGAGCCCTTGAACTTCAGGATCGCGTCGACGTTCATGTATCCAACGGTAGTCACCGCGAACGCACCGCCGGGGCGGGGGGTGGGCTGGGTGCGACTAATACCGGTAGTGCGCGTACGCCCGGTTGGACTCGGCCATCTTCTGCATGTCGTCGCGCTTCTTGACGGCGGCGCCGAGGCCGGCGGCGGCGTCGGTGAGCTCGGCGGCGAGACACTCGGCCATCGTCTTCTCCCGCCGGGAGCGGGCGAAGTCGACGAGCCAGCGGATGGCGAGCGTGGTCGAGCGACGGGGCCGGACCTCAACGGGCACCTGGTAGGTTGCACCGCCCACGCGGCGGCTCTTGACCTCCAGTGGCGGCTTGACGTTGTCGACCGCCCGCTTCATCGCGGTGAGGGCGTCGTCGCCGGACTTGGTGGCCAGGATCTCCATCGCGTCGTAGACGATGTGCTCGGCGAGGCTGCGCTTGCCGCGCAGCATCACCTTGTTCACCAGCTGGGTCACGAGCACCGAGTGGTAGACGGGATCGGCCACGAGATCGCGGCGGGGGGCGGGACCTTTGCGCGGCATCGTCAGCTCACTTCTCTGCCTTCGCGCCGTAGCGACTGCGGGCCTGCTTGCGGTTCTTCACGCCGGCGGCGTCGAGGGCGCCGCGGATGATCTTGTAGCGCACGCCTGGGAGGTCGCGCACCCGGCCGCCGCGCACGAGCACGATCGAGTGCTCCTGCAGGTTGTGCCCCTCACCGGGGATGTAGGCCGTGACCTCGACGCCGCTCGACAGGCGGACGCGGGCGACCTTGCGGAGGGCGGAGTTCGGCTTCTTCGGGGTGTTGGTGTAGACGCGGGTGCAGACGCCGCGGCGCTGCGGTGAGCCCTTGAGCGCCGGGGTCTTGGTCTTGGAGAGCTTCGAGCTACGGCCCTCGCGGACCAGCTGCTGGATTGTCGGCACGCGTCACCTTCTGCGATCGAGCGAACAGCCCTGCAATGCTATGGGCCGGCCCATCATTGCGACAACATGGGCCGATGCGTGTCGTCGGGTTGCTGCGGGGCGTCAACCTCGGCAAGCGGAGGCTCTCGATGGCCGACCTGCGCGCCAGCGTGGAAGGTCTCGGGCACAGCGACGTCGAGACCTACCTGCAGAGCGGCAACGTCGTGTTCACGGCGCATGGGCGTGGCGATCCGAGCCCGGGGATCACAAGGGCGCTGAAGGAGTCCATCGGGATGGACGTCCCGGTGCTCACCCGCACCGCCACCCAGATGAAGAAGATCGTCGCCGCCAACCCCTACAAACGTGAGGACCCGACCAAGGTGGTGGTCGTCTTTCTGGAGAAGGCAGGCGACGCGAGGGCGGCCAAGCAGCTCGACCTGCCCACGTTCGAGCCGGAGGGCCTCACCGTCAAGGGGACGGAGATCTACCTCGACCTGCCCGGCGGCCAGGCCCGCTCCAAGCTGCTGGACGCGCTGAACAAGCAGAAGGTCTTCGGCACGGCGTCGACGAGCCGCAACTGGCGCACCGTCCAGGCCCTCGCGGAAATGGCTGCCCGCTGAAGCCACGGCCCTCTTTGTGTCACCGCAGGAGTCCTCGACGACATATGCGGTGACACAAACGAGCTACAGCAGCGTCCACTCAGTCGTGACGACATGGGTGCCGTCGAGGTCGACGACGGCGAGGCGGACCGGACCCGGTGCAACGGCGTCGAACGAGAACCGGCCGAGGCGGTCGGCGGTCTCCTGCTGCACCTGGTCGTCGCTGCTCAGCAGCCGAACGGTGTAGGTGCCGGGCGGGATCAGCTGGCCGACGATGCGCCGGGACGCCTCGTCCACCACCATCACCTCGATCTCCATCCCGGGGGAGCGGAACGTGAGTTGGCGGGCGGTGTCCTCGCTGCGCACGCCGGTGAGCTCGGCGTCGGAGTCGAAGACGAGCTCGGCGAGCTCCTGGTCGATCGTGCGCCAGGTCCACGCGGCCCTGGCACCTTCCATCACTCGATCCGGCACCGGGTCGGCGGCGCGGAGCGCCCGGCCCACCAGCTCGAGCAGATCGTCGTCGGACACGGGCATCAGAAACCTTCCTTGGGAGCGAAGCCGGCCGGCAGGAGCTTCTTGAGGCGCTCGAGGCACCGGGCCCGGGTTGGGCCGATGCTGCCGATGGGGCGGCCGAGCATGGCGGCGATGGTCTGGTAGTCGATCGGCGGCACCGCGCACAGCAGACGCATCAGCTGCTGGTCCTCGGGGGACAGCTTGGCGAAGGCCTGGAGCACGGCGCGCAGCGTGGCATCGTCGCCCACCCGCTCCTCGATCGACGGTGCGGTCGGCTCGGCGAGGTCGTCGGCGATCGCCTGCGGCGACTGCCGGGTGTTGCCTCGGATGACTCGGAGCGCTTCGTTGCGCGTCGTCGTCGCCAACCACGACGCCAGCCGGTCGGGCTGGCGGATCCGCCCACAGTGCTCGGCCAGGCGGAGCCACACGGTCTGGACGACGTCTTGGGTGGCCGCCGAGCTGAGGCGGTACGAGCGAGCGACCGACCAGACCAGGCCGGCATAGCGGTCGACCACCTCGTTCCAAGCCCGTTCATCACCTGCGACGACGCGGCTCAGGAGCTCCTGCGCCTCCACGACGGGCGAGTGTAGGTCTGGCCTCGGGGCGGTCACCGAGCACACGCTCACGACAACGTGAGCCCGCCGTGCCGGGCCTGATACGTGCGTCTACCGATTGGTCAGGCGCCGATCACGACGAACGCCGCCGCCGTCGGATCGAGCCGACCGTCGTCGTCGAGGGTCACCCTCGCCAGCGCCGTCGCCGGGTCGAGACCACTGACGATGCCACGGTGCAACTGCAGCATGGCTGCAACCACCCGCTCGTCCGACACAGGGGTGAGCGGGGCCACGACGGAGCCGGCGCCGAAGTTCATCAGGGACGTTGCCAGCCCGAGCAGGGCGCCGCCGCCGGCGGGCGCGCCCATCGCCACGTTGCACGCCGACAAGATCACCGTGCGCGGGATCGCCGAGCACCGTTCGAGGTCGTAGGCGTTGAGCGGGCCGTCGGCGAGCCGAAGCGTCGAGAACAGCGGGTTGTCGGCGCGGTAGGCGCCATGGCAGGCGAGGTGCACGAGATCGCTCTTGCCGATCGCGGCGAGGGCGCGGTCGGCCGACGCCTCACTGCCGGCGAGGACGGTCGCGCCCGAGTGCACATCGGCCAGCGCCTCGATCTCGGTCTCAGCGTGGGTGAGCCCGGGCCCGGCGATGAGCGTGACGTGCTCGGTCGCCGTCGTCTGCTCGGCGGCGATCGCCCACCCGGTGAGCGACGGCGCCACCGACACGGCTCGCCCGGCCAGCCCAGGCAGGGCGCCCCACGGCAGGGCGTGGAGCACACCGGTCGGCACGATGACCACGGGGCGGCCCGTGCGCAGGACGCGACGGGGAAGCAGGCGCTTGGCCAGGTCACCGCGCAGCGACGCGAGGAGGGTTGCCGCGGCGGTTCGCGAGGCGTCCGAGCCCTGCTGCCGGTTCAGGCGGTGGAGGGCGTGGCTGCAGCCCTCGATGTCGGCGACCAACCCATCGACAGGGCCGAGCTCGTGAAGCGCAGCGCGGTTCTCGACGACCGACACGGCGTACAGCTCGCCGCGCAGGTTGGCGTACTCGATCAGCACCCGGTCGCCGAGCCGGGCGATCGACGAGGCCAGCGGGACGTCGGCTCGTGTCCCCGACGCGGGTGCCCGCCTGACGTGGCTGCGGATCTGGCGCTCGAGGCTCGCGCGCGTCGCCTCGAGCTCGCCTCGCCGGGCGACATCCGCACCGGCGTCACGGACCTGGGTGTTGACCACGCGCAACAAGGCGAGCAGCTCGGCCAGCGCATCGTCGTCCGGGGGCCGCGCCGCCGGCAGCAGCGACACGGTGCGGCGGGTCGCCTCGAGGTGGGCGAGCAGCTCCCTCGGACGGTGGTCGGCGATGGCCATCGCCACACCGATCTCGGCGAGCCCGTCGCTGCTCGCCGCGGCGTGGGCCCGCAGCTCGAGCGCGCCGAGCACGGCCTGGTGGCCGGCGAGTAGGCGGACGCCGAGATTCACCGCTCGACGGGCCCGACCGCGCTGGCCTCGCGCCGCGTCGACGAGCGCCCGCACCCGGAGCGCCTCTGGTTGCAGGACGACGCTCGTTCGGACCACGGGCGCGACGCGGCGGAGGAGCCCGTCGGCGCCATCGGCGTCGCCGAGCGAGACCAGCAGCTCGGCGGCGAGCAGACCGGCACGAACGGCGTCGGCCCTGAAGCCGAGGCCGAGCAAGGTGTCGGCGTTCGCTGCGATCTCACCGACCAGCGCCGCGCTCGGTGAGCGTGCCGCCAGCGCCCGCTGCAGCACGGCCCGAGCCAGGGCAGCCCACGTCGTGCGACCGAGGGCGCTGAAACCCTCGACGCTCTTGGCGGCAAGCGCCGCCCCGCCCTCGTCGTCGCCCGCCGCGATGTGGGCTTCAGCGGCGACGAGCTGACCCTCGGCGAGATCCAGCGTCACCTCGGAAGCAGCGAGGTCCTCGACGGCGCGATCGGCCACCTCCCGCGCTTCGTCGAGGAGGTTGGCGCGCAGCAAGGCCCTGGCGTGATCGAGGCGCAGCGATACAGCCAACATCCCCTCGTAGCTGCAGCTGCGGAGGAACTCACCTGCTCGGTCGAACGACCCGAACGCCGCCGGGAAGTCACCCTCGAGCGCAGCGACGTGGGCGAGGTTCTGCTCGACGATGGCCCGCGCCAAGGTCTGGTCGAGTTCCTCGGCCTGGAACGCCGCCGCGTGCAGATGGTCGCGAGCGTCGTCGAGTCGGCCGAGGTAACTGAGGAGGGCGCCGATGTTGATGCGCTGGCGCAGCTCACCAAGGGCGTCGCCGGTTGTCGCGAGCAACCCGAGCGCGGCTTCGTACTCGGCGAGCGCGGAGACGAAGTCGCCCTGCTGGTAGAGGAGCATCCCGCGCTGGGTGTGGAGACGGCCGCGGTGGTCGTCGGCGACACCCGGCTCCGAGACGTCGAGGATGGCGAGGGCGCCGGCGATCTCGCCCTGGAACCCGAGGACCAACGACAGCGTGATCGCGATTTGACCGGCCAGCGCGCCGTCGTCGATGGCCATCGCCTCGTTCCACGCCAGCTCCAGCTCGGTGCGCGCCGCCGCCATCTCGCCGAGCTCGCGATGGGCCATCCCGATCGCCCAGTGGGCGAGCACCTGCGATCGCCGGTCCGCATCGCCGGCCAGCACCGCGGCCGCTCGGCGCAGCGTCGTCCTCGGATCACGCTGGACGCCGAGCACCAGCTGCTCGGGCTCGCCCGGCTCCGCGTTCACCTGGTGAGCGTATTGCGCCATGGCCAGGTTGACGGGTCCGGCATTATGGCGCCGTGGGCAAGCAGAGCTCGTGGGACGACGGGGACATATTCGATTACGAGGGGCCACTCGGCGCCTTCGAGCAGGTCCTGGCCGACCGCAGGATCGCCGTCGGCACCGATCGATCAGGGCGAGCCTTCCTGCTCCGTCCGAACTCGGTCGTCTTCGAGGTCGGACGGGACGGGCACTTCGACCGCGTGATGAGCGTCCTCGAAGGGGCCGGATGGCGCACGTTCGGCGAGCACCGTGACCCGCCCCCGAGCGGGCTCGTCGCTGCCCGGGCCACCGATCGCGACCTCGGCCACGATGGCAACCGGTGGCGGACCGGCGGGGTCGCCGAAGTGCTCACCCGGCTGCGCTCCGACGGCTGCCGCGTCCGACCGAACCACGTCTACATGGGTGGCTCGATCATGGGCAACCCCGGCATCCTCGGCAACCCCGGCATCCTCGGCAACCCTGGCATCCTCGGCAACCCCGGCATCCTCGGCAACCCCGGCATCCTCGGCAACCCTGGCATCCTCGGCAACCCTGCGGCGCGTGTGAGCTCGGCCCGCCCGGCCCGCCGACCGGTGTTGCGCGAACCGCTCGCCCTCCCCGGTCACCGCCGGCCGAACGTGCTCGTGCTCGACACCGGCTTGCGCACCCGTTACGCCGACGGCCAGCACGTCGAGCACCCCGACCTCCAGGACTGCGCCGTCCTCCATCCGGACTGGCTGGACAAGCCGAAGCTCGGCTCCTGGGACGACGAGGACGAGCCCGACGACGACCACCACGGCCGTCTCGACTTCGAGGCCGGCCACGGCACGTTCATCAGCGGAATCGTCCGCCAGCTGTGCCCGGACGCCCGCATCCACCACCGTGGCGTGCTGTCGAGCTTCGGGGACGGCGACGACGTGTCGGTGATCGCGGCCATCGAGCGGGCGGTCAACGACGTCAAAGAGCGGGCGGACGACCGGATCGACATCGTGATCATGAGCTTCGGCGCGTTCGCCGCCGACGACGCCCCGCCGCCGATGGCCTACACGATCGGCCGTCTGCTGACCGACAGCCTCGTGTTCGCCGCCGCCGGCAATGACGCGACGTGTCGGTCGTACTTCCCCGCGGCGCTGCCGAACGTCATCGGCGTCGGGGCGCTCGACAGCGGCGGGCGGGCATCGTTCTCCAACTTCGGCCCGTGGGTCGACGCCTGCGCGCCCGCGGTCGATGTCGTCAGCACGTTCTTCATGGAATACGACGACATCGTCGACCAGGCCACCGGCATGGTGAACGAGTACCGGGGCTGGGCGGCGTGGAGCGGCACCAGCTTCGCCGCGCCGAAGGTCGCCGGGGTCGTCGCCCAGGAGATGTACCTCGCCCAGTGCACGGCGGCCCAAGCCTGGACCCGGCTGTCGGACTACCGCCGCTTCCGCTACCCGGACCTCGGCATCGCCTTCAACGTCTGAGGTTCACACGACCTGGATCGGACAGCGCGGCCCGTCGGCGGCGGCGAGGCGGGCGTCCGCCGTGAGCAGCGGCAGCCCTTGCACTTCAGCCAGCGCGACGTACAGGGCGTCGTAGAACGTCAGGTTCTCCCGCAACTCCCAGGCCCGGCCGGCGAGCGGTCCATGCACGAACCGTCGTACGACAAGGCGCTGCGCGGCGAGCAGCGACGTCCGCGCGTCACCTGCGGCGATCCGGCGCCTGAGCACGAGTCCGCGCAACGCTTGGCCGACCTCCGCGTCCACGAGGTGGGGCGCGGTCGCGCCATCGGCGATGCGGTGGAGGGCGTCGATGTTCCTCGCCGTTGAGTCGCCGACCGCGACGACGAGCGCCGATGCGTCGACGACGATCACGGTCGGCCGTCGTCGCGAGCCACGAGAATCTCCTCCGTCGTCAGGCCGATGGGAGGCCGCCGGGCGAGCTCGGCCTCGATGTCCGCGATGACCTCGGCCGGCGTGGGCGTCGAGGCGAACTCGACCAGGTGCTGCTTCATGTAGGCCTGGATCGACTGCCCGGCGTGGCGCGCCCGCTTGCGGATGATCTCGTACGTCCCCTCCGGCACGTCGCGGATCTGGATGATCGCCATGCATGCACAGTAGCAGCATGCATGCATCAGCGTGGCCGACGGGCCGGTGCCGCCGCTCACCGACGAGGTCGTGCGCACCACCCTCGAGTCGATCCGCCGTTGAGGTGCGCCGAAACCAGCCTCTTGGAGCCAGCGTTGTCTCGACAAGGCTGTGCCCGCAGACGGCGAACTCTTCCCGCAACACGGCTCGTGCTGCTTGCTGGTATTCGGTGCTGACCCGCTTGCCCGAACCGTCCCGCTCATGACCTCGCCGCTGCGGTCCTCGCCGAGAACATCAAGACGGTGCTGACAGTCGACGACGACGACGTTCAGCGCATCCCGCAGGTTCGTGCTGCCGCGCGCATCGGTGGAGGTGCGACGTACGACGGCATCATGCGTTGACCGCTCTCGCGCACGACGCGACGTTGCTCACGTGTGACCATCGGGCGGTCAGGACGTACCGCCTGCTCGGCGCCTCCTTCGAGCTCGTGTAGCCGCGAACCGTGAGCCCTGACGGCGGAGATCCGCCGCCTGAGCTCACAGATCGGGAAGAACCGGTCAGATCTCGGCGGACGCGGCGGGCGCCGGCTCGGTGCTGCCGTTGCCGGAGCTGTCGTAGGTGCCGGCGATCCCGGCCAGCCAGGCGGCGGGGTCCTCCTCGGCGTCGCTCGAGTAGAACGTCATCGGCTGGTAGTCCGGGGCCTCCACCTCGAACTGGCGGTAGCGCATCATGCCGGTGCCGGCGGGGATGAGCTTGCCGATGATGATGTTCTCCTTGAGCCCGATCAGGTTGTCGCCGCGGCCGTCGATGGCGGCCTCGGTGAGCACCCGGGTGGTCTCCTGGAACGACGCCGCCGACAGCCACGACTCGGTGGCCAGCGAGGCCTTGGTGATGCCCATGATCTCCGGGCGGCCCTCGGCCGGGCGCTGACCCTCCTCGACCATCCGCCGGTTGGTGTCGCGGAACACCTTGGCGTCGACCCGCTCGCCGGGCAGGAAGTCGGTGGCACCCGGCTCCTGGACGCCGATGCGCCGGGTCATCTGGCGCACGATCAGCTCGATGTGCTTGTCGTGGATCGACACGCCCTGGTCGCGGTACACCTTCTGGACCTCCTCGACGAGGTACAGCTGTGTCTCGCGGATGCCCTTGATCTCCATCAGCTCCTTCGGGTCGAAGGGGCCGTCGGTGATCGGGTCGCCGGCCTTGAGCTCCTGGCCGTCGCGCGACGATCGGGCGGGCGCCGATCGGCAGCACCACCTCGTGCTCGTCGCCCTGGTCGTCGACGACGCTCACCGGGATGCCCTTGCCCTCGTCCTCGCCGAGGCGAACGACGCCCGACGCCTTGGCCAGGCGGGCGGCACCCCGAGGCGTGCGCGATTCGAACAGCTCGACCACGCGCGGCAGACCACCGGCGATGTCCTTGCCGGCGACGCCGCCGGTGTGGAACGTGCGCATCGTCAGCTGGGTGCCGGGCTCACCGATCGACTGGGCGGCGATGACGCCGACGGCCTCGCCGAGCTCGATCGGCTTGCCGGTGGCGAGCGAGCGCCCGTAGCACATCGCGCACACACCGAGCTCGGCGTCGCACGTGAGCACCGACCGCACCCGGAGGCGGGTGATCGCCGGGTCGTCGCGCAGCGCCACCATCTCCTCGTCGCCGACGATGGTGTTGCGCGGCAGGACGGTCCCGTCCGACAGGGTCGTGTCGTTGAGCAGCGCCCGGCCGAACAGCTTGGTCTCGAGGTAGGTGCGACGGCTCGGGCTGTCGGGCTCGACGTGCTCGACCCAGACGCCGAGCGTGGTGCCGCAGTCCTCCTCGCGGACGATCAGCTCCTGGGCGACGTCGACGAGTCGGCGGGTGAGGTAGCCCGAGTCGGCGGTGCGCAGCGCCGTGTCGACGAGGCCCTTGCGGGCGCCCGGCGTGGCGATGAAGTACTCGAGGGTCTCGAGGCCCTCACGGAAGTTCTTCTTGATCGGGCGCGGGATCATGTCGCCGCGCGGGTTGGCCACCAGGCCGCGCATGCCGGCGATCTGGCGCATCTGGGTCATGTTCCCGCGGGCACCCGAGCCGACCATCATGTCGATCGGGTTGAACCGCTGGGCCTTGAACTCGTCCTCCATCGCCTTCTGCACGTCGGCGGTGGCATCGGTCCAGATGCGCACCTCCTGCTGGCGGCGCTCGCCGTCGGTGATGATGCCGCGGCGGAACTGGGTCTCGACCTTGTCCGCCTGGGCCTCGTAGCCGTCGAGGATCTCCCGCTTCGACTTCGGCGTCTTGACGTCGTCGATCGACACCGTCAGACCCGACTGCGTGGCGAACCGGTAGCACAGGTTCTTGATCGCGTCGAGCGAGCTGGCGATGACCGCCTTCGGGTAGTTGTCCGACAGCCGCTCGACGATGACGCCCATCTCGCGCTTCTTGACGACCGCGTCGATGTGGCCGAAGCGAGCGGTGTAGTCGTCGGGCAGGGCCTCCTCGAACAGCAGGCGGCCGAGGGTCGTGATGGCGTAGGTCTTGTGCTCGGCCTCGGGGTCGACGACGAACGGCGGTTGGCGCAGTGTGATCTCGGCGTGCAGGGCGAGGGAGCCCTCGTCGTAGGCCTGGAGGGCCTCCCACACGTGGCGGAACACCCGGCCCTCACCCTTCGCCCCCGGCGTGTTCTCCGTGAGGTAGTAGGCGCCGATGACGAGGTCCTGGGTGGGCGTGACGATCGGGCGACCCGACGCCGGCGACAGGATGTTGTTCGCCGACAGCATCAGCACTCGCGCCTCGGCCTGGGCCTCCGCCGACAGCGGCACGTGGATCGCCATCTGGTCGCCGTCGAAGTCGGCGTTGAAGGCGGTGCACACCAGCGGGTGGATCTGCAGCGCCTTGCCCTCGACGAGCACCGGCTCGAACGCCTGGATGCCGAGGCGGTGCAGCGTCGGCGCCCGGTTGAGCAGCACCGGGTGCTCCTTGATGACGTCCTCGAGGACGTCCCACACCTGGCTGCGGCGGCGCTCGACCATCCGCTTCGCGGTCTTGATGTTCTGCGCCAGCTCGAGATCGACGAGGCGCTTCATCACGAACGGCTTGAACAGCTCGAGCGCCATCAGCTTCGGCAGGCCGCACTGGTGCAGGCGCAGCGTCGGGCCGGCCACGATGACCGAGCGGCCCGAGTAGTCGACCCGCTTGCCGAGCAGGTTCTGGCGGAACCTGCCCTGCTTGCCCTTGAGCATGTCCGACAGCGACTTCAGCGGGCGGTTGCCCGGGCCGGTGACCGGCCGGCCGCGGCGGCCGTTGTCGAACAGCGCGTCGACCGCCTCCTGGAGCATCCGCTTCTCGTTGTTCACGATGATCTCAGGCGCCCCGAGTGAGAGGAGTCGGCCGAGGCGGTTGTTGCGATTGATCACCCGGCGGTACAGGTCGTTGAGGTCGGACGTTGCGAAGCGGCCGCCGTCGAGCTGGACCATCGGGCGCAGCTCCGGCGGGATCACCGGGACGACGTCGAGGATCATCGCCTTGGGGTCGTTGATCCGCCGGCCGTGCTCGTCGCGGCGGTTGAACGAGGCGACGATCTTGAGCCGCTTGATCGCCTTCTGCTTGCGCTGGGCGGACAGCGGCTTGCGCCCCGACGTGCCGGGATCGATGGCGTCGCGGAGCTTGATCTCCTCCTCGTCGAAGTCGATGCGGTCGATCAGCTGCTTGATCGCGTCGGCCCCGGTACCGCCCTCGAAGTAGTCGCCGTACTTGTCACGCAGCTCGCGCCACAGCATCTCGTCGTCGATGATCTTGCGCGAGTGGAGGTCCTTGAACTCGTCCCACGTGCGGGCAACGAGGTCGAGCTCGATTTCGTAGCGCTCGCGCAGCGCCTCGACGTCCTTGTCGGCGTCACGGCGCAGCTTCTTGGTGTCGGTGCCCTCGGCCTCGGCCTTCTCGGCCTCCTCCTCGAGCTCCTTGTAGCGCCGGTCGATCGCCAGCTCGAGCTCCTTCTGGATCGCGTCGCGTTCCTCGAGGTACTCGTTCTCCAGGTTCGGCAGGTCCTCGTGGCGCTTGTCCTCGTCGACCCATGTCACGAGGTTGGCAGCGAAGTAGATGACCTTCTCCAGCTGCTTGGCCTTGAGCTCCTCCTTCGGCTCGATGCCGGCGAGGAGGTAGGCCAGCCACGACCGGGTGCCGCGCAGATACCAGATGTGCACGACCGGGGCCTCCAGCTGGATGTGACCCATCCGGTCGCGACGGACCTTCGAGCGCGTCACCTCGACACCGCAGCGCTCGCAGATGATGCCCTTGAAGCGGACCCGCTTGTACTTTCCGCAGTAGCACTCCCAGTCGCGGGTCGGCCCGAAGATCTTCTCGCAGAAGAGGCCGTCCTTCTCCGGCCGCAGCGTGCGGTAGTTGATCGTCTCGGGCTTCTTCACCTCGCCGTGCGACCAGACCCGGATCTGGTCGGCGGTGGCCAGCCCGATCTTGAGCTGGTCGAACATGTTCACATCGAGCATTGGTTCCCTACTTCTTCGCGTCGTGTCGTGTGGTTGATGTGAATGTCAGTAGGCCCGCATCGGACGGGCGGGGCGCTGGTCGTCGTCCTCGTCACTGCCACGCTCGGGACGGGAGATGTCGATGCCGAGCTCCTCGGCGGCGCGGAAGACGTCCTCGTCGAGCTCGCGCATCTCGATCTCCGAGCCGTCGTCGGCGAGCACCTCGACGTTGATGCAGAGCGCCTGCATCTCCTTCATCAGCACCTTGAAGCTCTCCGGCACGCCTGGCTCGGGGATGTTGTCGCCCTTCACGATGGCCTCGTAGACCTTGACCCGGCCGAGGACGTCGTCGGACTTGATCGTCAACAGCTCCTGCAGGCAGTACGCCGAGCCGTAGGCCTCGAGCGCCCACACCTCCATCTCGCCGAAGCGCTGCCCGCCGAACTGTGCCTTGCCGCCCAGCGGCTGCTGGGTGATCATCGAGTACGGGCCGGTGGAGCGGGCGTGGATCTTGTCGTCCACGAGGTGGGCGAGCTTGAGGATGTACATGTAGCCGACGGTGATCTGGTTGTCGTACGGCTCGCCGGTGCGCCCGTTGTAGAGCATCGTCTTGCCGTCGTGCCCGATCAGGCGGGTGCCGTCGCTGGACTCCGGGTTGAGGTTGTCGAGGATCTGCTGGATCGTCGGGTGCTCGCCGGCGTCGGCGGCCTCGTCCCAGTGGGCGCCGTCGAACACCGGCGTGGCGATGAACGTGGCCGGCGGCGTGTTCGGCCGGGTCTTCGCCTCGGTGCCGCGGATCGGCTCGCCGCCGACGCGACCGCCGTTGTTGGGGTCGGTCCAGCCCCACCGGGCGCAGTAGCCGAGGTGGGCCTCCAGCACCTGGCCGACGTTCATCCGGCTCGGGACCCCGAGCGGGTTGAGGATGATGTCGACGGGTGTGCCGTCGGCGAGGAACGGCATGTCCTCGATCGGGAGGATCTTCGAGATCACGCCCTTGTTGCCGTGGCGCCCGGCGAGCTTGTCGCCGACGGAGATCTTGCGCTTCTGGGCGACGTAGACCCGCACCAGCTGGTTGACGCCGGGCGGCAGCTCGTCGCCGTCGTCGCGGTTGAACACCTTGACGTCGATGACCTTGCCGGACTCGCCGTGGGGCACCTTCATCGAGGTGTCGCGGACCTCGCGGGCCTTCTCGCCGAAGATCGCCCGCAGCAGGCGCTCCTCGGGCGTCAGCTCAGTCTCGCCCTTCGGCGTGACCTTGCCGACGAGCACGTCGCCGGCGTCGACCTCGGCACCGACGCGGATGATCCCGCGGTCGTCGAGGTCGGCGAGGATGTCATCGGAGAGGTTGGGGATGTCCCGGGTGATCTCCTCCGGCCCGAGCTTGGTGTCACGGGCGTCGACCTCGTGCTCGTGGATGTGGATCGAGGTCAGCACGTCGTCCTTGACCAGTCGCTCGGAGAGGATGATCGCGTCCTCGAAGTTGTAGCCCTCCCACGGCATCAGCGCGACGAGCAGGTTCTTGCCCAGCGCCAGCTCGCCGTGGTCGGTGGACGGGCCGTCGGCCAGGATCGTGCCCTTGACGATCGTGTCGCCCTCCCGGACGCGGGGACGCTGGTTGATGCACGTGTCCTGGTTGGAGCGGCGGAACTTCGCCAGGCGGTAGACCTTGCGGCCGGCGGTGGCGTATTGCACGGTGATCGAGTCGCCAGTGACCTCGAGGACCTCGCCGTCGTCGGTGGCCTGGATCAGGTCGCCGGCGTCGCGGGCGGCGCGGTCCTCGATGCCGGTGCCGATGTAGGGGGCCTCGGACCGCACCAGCGGGACGGCCTGCTTCTGCATGTTGGCGCCCATCAGGGCGCGGTTGGCGTCGTCGTGCTCGAGGAAGGGGATCAGCGCGGTGCCGACCGAGACGATCTGCTTCGGGCTGACGTCCATGTAGTCGACCTCCGACGGCGGCACGTACCCGATGTCGGTGGTGGCGCCGAAGAAGCTCTCCGCCTCCAGCATCTTGCGCAGGTCGTCGAGGCTGGCCGCCTGCGGCGAGCGCCGCACGAGCACCCGATCGTCGACGAACGTGCCGTCGTCCTTGATCGGCGTGTTGGCCTGGGCGACGACGTAGTTCTCCTCCTCGTCGGCCGCCATGTAGACGATCTCACCCGTGACCCGGCCGTTGGTGACCTTGCGATACGGGCTCTCGATGAACCCGAACTCGTTGACCCGGGCGAACGTCGACAGCCCGCCGATGAGGCCGATGTTCGGGCCCTCGGGCGTCTCGATCGGGCACATCCGGCCGTAGTGGCTGAAGTGGACGTCGCGGACCTCGAACCCGGCCCGCTCCCGGGACAGGCCGCCCGGGCCGAGCGCCGACAGGCGGCGGCGGTGGGTGAGGCCCGACAGCGGGTTCACCTGGTCCATGAACTGACGACAGCTGGGAGGTCCCGAAGAACTCCTTGATCGCCGCCACGACCGGGCGGATGTTGATCAGCGTCTGCGGCGTGATCGCCTCGACGTCCTGGGTCGTCATCCGCTCGCGGACGACCCGCTCCATGCGCGACAGGCCGATGCGGACCTGGTTCTGGATCAGCTCGCCGACCGAGCGGATGCGCCGGTTGGCGAAGTGGTCCTGGTCGTCGAGGCGGTAGCCCGGCTCCTGCTTGACCAGGTGCAGCATGTACGTGATCGCCGCGAGCACCTCGCAGCGGCTGAGGACGTTCTGGTCCTCGGTCGGGTAGTCGAGCTGGGCGTCGCTGAGGCCGAACAGCTCGCCGAGGCGGGCGACCTCGGAGCCAAGCTTGCGGTTGAGCTTGTAGCGGCCCGACACGCGACAGGTCGTAGCGGCGGCTCTCGAAGAAGGCGTTGCGGAAGTAGGCCTTGGCCGACTCCACCGTCGGCGGCTCGCCGGGGCGGGCCCGCTTGTAGATCTCGACCAGCGCCTCGTCCTGGGTCGGGGCGAGGTCGCGCTCCTTGTCCCACTGCCCCTGGAGGAAGTCGAAGTGGGCGACGAAGCGGTCGAGGAAGCCGGGAGCGCCCTCCTCGTCGTAGCCGAGGGCGCGCAGCAGCATGAAGATGCCGAGGCGGCGCTTGCGGGCGACACGGGTGCCGGCGGTGACGTCCTTGCCGGGCTTCTGCTCGACATCGAACTCCATCCACTCGCCGCGGTAGGGGTGGATCGTGCCCTTGACCAGCTGGTGCTTGGTCAGGTTGCGGAGGCGGAAGCGCTCGCCGGGCTCGAAGATCACGCCTGGGCTGCGGACGAGCTGGCTGACGACGACCCGCTCGGTGCCGTTGACGATGAACGTGCCCTTCTCCGTCATGATCGGGAAGTCGCCCATGAACACCGTCTGCTCTTTGATCTCGCCGGTGTTGCGGTTCATGAACCGGGCCCGCACGAAGACGGGCGCCGAGTAGGTCATGTCCTTCTCTTTGCACTCCTCGACGGAGAACTTGGGCGGCGGGCGGAGGTCCTCGTCGTCCGGATCGAACTCGAGTTCGAGCTGGAGGGCCTCGGAGAAGTCCTTGATCGGGCTGATGTCGCGGAACGTGTTGGCGAGGCCCTCGTTCAGGAACCAGTCGAACGACTCCCGCTGGATGGCGATGAGATCGGGCAGCTCCAAGGGCTCGACCAGGTTGGCGAACGAGTAGCGCTCACGGGACGTGGAAGCAGATGCCACTATCACTCCTGGGGGGTCGCGGGTGGGGCGGTTGAGGCAGGTCGGCGGGTGTCGGGGCGCGGCGAAGCACAACCTTCGACGGAGGAAGGGGCAAGCAGACGCACGGCAGTAGTCGATGCTACCGATCGGGGCGCACTGAATCAACCAGCCTCCGGGAGCAGACGCCCGGGCCGGGATCCAGTTGCTCAGAGGGTAAAGACGCCGCTCCGATGTGTCAAGCACCACCGCGAACTGTGAGCCCAGGCGGCGGAGGTCCGCCGTCTGGGCTCACGGATCGGGGTTGGGCTGCTCGACCTACTTGACCTCGACGGTGGCGCCGGCGTCCTCGAGCTTGGTCTTCGCCGCCTCGGCGGCGTCCTTGTTGGCCTTCTCGAGGACGGCCTTGGGGGCGCCGTCGACAACGTCCTTGGCCTCCTTGAGGCCGAGGCTGGTGAGCTCGCGGACCGCCTTGATGACCTGGATCTTCTGGGGGCCGGCGGCGATGAGAACGACGTCGAACTCGTCCTTCTCCTCGACCTCCGGGATGGCCGCAGCGCCGCCACCGGCGGGGGCCGCGGCGACGGCCACGGGGGCCGCGGCGGTGACGCCGAAGCGCTCCTCGAACGCGTCGAGCAGCTCCTTGAGCTCGAGCACCGTGAGGGCGCCGATCGAATCGAGGATCTCTTCCTTGGTTGCCATGTTCTGTCCTTGTCTGCGAATGGGTGTCAGGCGGCCTCGACGGCCGACTGTCCTGCTTGCTGGTCGATGAGGGCCTGGAGGCCGTAGGCGAGGTTGCGGGGCAGCGCCTGCAGCAGGCCAGCGGTCTTGACGAGCGGCGCCTGCAGCGCGCCGGCGAATTGGGCCAGCAGTTCCTCGCGCGACGGCAGTTCGGCGAGGGCCGTGATGTCCGCCGCCGTCAGCATGTTGGCGCCGAGGGTGCCGCCGCGCGAACACCAGCATCGGGTTGGTGCGGGCCGTGTCGCGCAGCGCTTTGGCGGCGGCGACCGAGTCCTCGCCGACGAACGTCAGCGCGGTCGGGCCGATGAGCAGCTCCTTCAGCCCCTCCAGCCCGGCCCGGTCGGCGGCGAACCGGGCCAGCGTGTTCTTGTACACCTTGTGCTCCGCGCCGCTCTGGCGCAGCGCACCACGCAGCGTGGCGAGCGCACCGACCTTCAAGCCGCGGTACTCCGTGACGAACACCGCCTTGGCGTCGGTCAGCTTGGTCGCGATCTCGTCGACGATGGCGACCTTCTCAGCACGGGGATTCTCCATCTTGCTCTCCATGCACACCTCCTCTCACGTGGTCTCGTGGCGACTCGCTGTGGGAGCGAGCACCACGACAGAGACCTGCGTGGGGCGTGCACCTCGGTCGGCGGGGCCCGGCCCCATTACCCACCCGTGCGGGTGGACCGACGGTCTCCGGCGAGCAACCGTCTGGATTGGACCGGGCAACGATAGCGGGCGCCGGCGCCGTTCAATCCGGCAGCTCGTAGCCGAGCTCGAGCGCCGCGGCGCGGCGGACGTGCTCGTGCATCTGGGCGCGGGTCATCGTCCCGTGGTGGAGGACCACCTGCAGCCCGAGGCCGTCGAGCAGCGCGCACAGGCGCCACGCCGAGGCCACCGGGTCGGCGCAGCCGAACGCCCCGTGCTCGACTCCATCGGCGACGATCTCCGCGACCAGCACGACCCACGCGTTGTCGAGCTGTTCGGAGATCCGCCGGAGGTTGGCGTCGCGGAGGGCCTCGCCCCACACGTCGATCCACAACAGCCAGGAGTGGTCGCGCCGGGACGAGGGCAGGTACATGTCGATCGCTCGAGCCAACCGCTCCTCCGGTGTCGCCACGCGGGCCAGCGCCTGTCGCACGCCGGCGATCTCCCGCTCGGCCATCTCGCCGAGCATCGCCTCGATCAGCTCGTCCTTGGTCGGGTAGTGGTAGTGGATCAGGCCGTGGCTGACGTCGAGCTCGTCGGCGACGTCAGAGACGCGGAGGTCGTGGAGGCCCTTGGCCAGCGTGACGGTGTGGGCCGCCTCGAGGATCTGCTGACGCCGCACGGCGGGATCGACGCGGGTGCGGATCGGTGCGGCCACTCGCCCCGAGGGTAGAGGTCGGAGTCGTTCGTGGTGGCAACATCCAGAGCCATGACGATGTCGCCGGTCGACCCCGCCGCGCTCGACGTCCGTGCTCGACCCTGGTGGCTCAGGATCGATGCTGCCCGCCGCTGCCTACCTCGACGAGGCGGTGCTGGCGTGGGAGCGCACCAACTTGTTCGGCCGGGCGTGGGTGTGCGCCGGACGGTCGGGCGACCTGGCCGCCGCCGGCGAGCGGCGGGCGGTGCGGGTCGGCGACGACGCAGTGCTGCTGGTGCGCGGCGGCGACGGCGTGCTGCGCGGGTTCTTCAACGTGTGCCAGCACCGGGCTCACGAGTTGCTTGCGTGCGGTGGTGTCGCCGACGGCCGCTCGATCCAGTGCCCCTACCACGGCTGGCGCTACGGGCTCGACGGGTCGCTTCTGTCGACACCACGGTTCGTGGCACCCGACGACTTCGACCAGGGTGGGCACGGGCTGGTGCCCGTGCGGGTCGAGGAGTGGCACGGCTGGGCAATGGTCAACGCCGGCGGCGAGGCTCCGCCGCTCGACGAGTTCCTCGACGGCGTCGAGTCGCACGTCACCGACCACGAACCGGCGCGCCTCGCCGTCGGCGCCACCCACACCTACGAGGTCGCGGCCAACTGGAAGGTCGTGATGGAGAACTTCCATGAGTGCCTCCACTGCCCGCACATCCACCCCGAGCTGTGCGCGGTGAGCCCGTCCACGAGCGGGAGCAACCACGTCGGCCACCGCGGGTTCTGGGTCGGCGGGTGGCTGGACCTGATGCCCCATGCGGCGACGATGTCGATCAGCGGGAAATCGCCGACGGAGCCGCTGCGCCGGCTCGACGCGGGTGCCCGGCGGCGCGTCGACTACGTCGGGCTGGTCCCGAACCTGCTGCTCAGCCTGCACCCGGACTACGTGATGACTCACCGGCTGGAGCCGCTCGCGGCGGACCGCACGGCGATCGAGTGCCAGTGGCTGTTCGCTCGCGACGCCGCGTGCGATGCGTCCTTCGCCGTCGACTTCTGGGACCTCACCAACCGCCAGGACTGGGCCGCCTGCCAGTCGGTCCAGCGCGGCGTCGCATCCCGCGGCTACCGGCCAGGCCCGTTCTCCACGACAGAGGACGCCGTCGCCCAGTTCGTGCGTCTGGTTGCCGCGGCCTACCTCGCCGGCGGTTGGGCCCGTCCCTGATCCATCCGAGTGTTTGACGGCATCCGAGTGCCACAGCCCGATTCCTCCGGGTCGAAACACTCGGACGGGACGAAACACTCGGATGGATGTATCGCTGAGCGCGTGCTACGCTCCGCTTGCTGACTGACGCGTCAGTAAGGAGCAATGCCCATGGCGGCCGTCGACCAGGTTCGTGGCAACGTCCTCGACGTCCTCGACGTCCTCGACATCCTCGACGGGTTGATCGCCGGCGAGGAGGCGGCGCTCCTCGCCCGCACGTCGCGGTCGCACGAGCTCCACGTCGCCGCAGCCCGGTACCTGCCGGGCGGCGTGAGCTCGACGTGGCAGGACGCCCCGCCTTGCCCGGTCTTCATCGAGCGGGGAGCCGGCGCGCACGTCTGGGACGTCGACGGCTTCGAGTACGTCGACCTGCACGCCGGCTTCGGCACGATGCTCGCGGGCCACGCCCATCCGGCGATCGTGCGGGCGGTGACGGAGCGCGTTGCCCGCGGCACCCACTTCGCCCAGCCGGTGGCCGACATCGTCCCCGTCGCCGCCGAGCTGGCCCGCCGCTTCGGCCTGCCGATGTGGCGCTTCACCAACTCCGGCACCGAGTCGACGTTGGCCGCGATCCACGTGATGCGCGCCGTCACCGGACGGACCCACCTGATCAAGGTCGAGGGCAGCTACCACGGCCACCACGACGCGGTGCAGGTCTCGGTGTATCCGCCGGCCGACGCCTTCGGCCAGCCCGAGCAGCCGGCCACGGTCCCCGAGAACGGCGCCGTGCCGCCCGAGGTCGCCGCACTGGTCCACGTCGTCCCGTTCGGCAGCCTCGACGCGGTGCGCCGGGTGCTCCTGTCCCATCCCGGACAGATCGCGGGGATGATCGTCGAGCCGGTGATGATGAACATCGGCGTCGTGGCGCCGCCGTCCGGCTACCTCGGCGGGTTGGCGACGCTGCTCCACACCCACGGCGCGCTGCTGGCGTTCGACGAGGTCAAGACCGGTCTGTCGATCGCGCCGGGC
This sequence comes from uncultured Acidimicrobiia bacterium, assembly GCA_963841465.1. Taxonomy (GTDB): domain Bacteria; phylum Actinomycetota; class Acidimicrobiia; order Acidimicrobiales; family Ilumatobacteraceae; genus JALZMG01. The sequence continues at coordinate 1,030,981 of CAWJCQ010000006.1, forward strand.
GGCGCCACCGAGCGCTTCGGCGTCGTGCCCGACATCGTCTGTCTGGCCAAGGCGCTCGGCGGCGGGGTGCCGTGCGGGGCGATCGGGGGCACGGCCGAGGTGATGGACGCGATCGCCAGTGGCGTCTACGAGCAGGTCGGCACGTTCAACGGCAACCCGCTGACGATGGCCGCGGCCAAGGCGATGCTGCACGAGGTCCTCACCCCGGCCGCCTACGCCCACGTCGACTCGCTCCGTGAGGAGCTGGCCGCCCGGGCCCGCCGCATCCTCGCCCGGCACCGCCTGCCGGGCTACGTCAGTGCGTTGGGGGCCAAGGGGGCGATCGTCTTCTCACCGACGCCGATCCGCGACTACCGGGACTTCATCCGCGACGACGCCCGCTACGGCCACGCCCACTGGCTCTGCCAGCACAACGGCGGGGTGTTCCTGCCACCGTGGGGGAAGATGGAGCAGTGGACGCTGTCGGTCCAGCACACCCCCGCTGACGTCGAGCTCGTGGCGGCGAACCTGGAGCGGTTCGCTGTCGACCTTCGGTGAGGCACCGAGAGGAACGATGAGCGACACCGAGAAACAGGTCTCGTCTGCCGTCGCGGCCATGGAGAAGTACCGCGGCGGTGACACCGGACAGATCGGCGCGGCCCTCCGCCGTCGTCGGCCCGAGCGCAGAACGAGTCGCGAATGAAGCGCAGATCCGCGACGAGATGACCCGAGTCGCACACCGAGCGGGCGCCTCCATCCGCCAACTCGCCGAGGTTCCCGGCCTCGATCGCAAGACGGTGACAACGATCGTTGGCGCCACCGCCCGCCGTGCGACGTGACTGACCCGCCGCGCACCGATGAGCGGCCTGATGGGTGAGGTGTGTGGTCAGACCGTTTCTGGCCGAAGCCGGTTGGTGTCGATACGCACGCCGGGGCCCATCGTCGACGACACCGTGATCTTCTTCAGGTAGCGGCCCTTGGCTGCCGCCGGCTTGGCTCGCTGCAGCTCCTCGAGGACCGCCCGGAAGTTCTGCTCCAGGGCGGCCGGGTCGAAGCTGACCTTGCCGAGCGGGACGTGGATGTTGCCGTAGCGGTCGGTGCGGTACTCGACCTTGCCGCCCTTGAACTCCGCGACGGCACGCCCGACGTCGTTGGTCACGGTGCCCGTCTTCGGGTTCGGCATCAGGCCGCGCGGCCCGAGCGCCCGGCCGAGGCGGCCGACCAGCGGCATCATGTCGGGCGTCGCGATCGCCACGTCGAAGTCGAACTTGCCGGCCTCGACCTGGGCGGCCAGGTCGTCGGCACCGACGATCTCGGCGCCGGCCTCGCGGGCCTCGGCCGCCTTCTCGCCGGCGGCGAACACGGCGACGCGCACGTCCTTGCCCGTGCCCGCTGGCAGGGCCACGGTGCCGCGCACCATCTGGTCGGCCTTGCGCGGGTCGACGCCGAGGCGGACCGCCACGTCAACGCTCTCGTCGAAGCCGGCGTCGGCGACGGTCTTGACGATCCCGAGCGCCTCGGTCGGGGTGTAGAAGTGGTCGCGATCGAAGCCCTTGAGGGCCTCGGTGAGCTTCTTGCCGGACATTGCTGTCTCCCTCGTTGGTGCGGACCCGCCGGGCGAGGTGCTCCCGGTCCGGGTGGTGGAATGTGCTAGCCGACGACCTCGATGCCCATCGACCGGGCCGTGCCGCGCACTTGCTGCTTGGCCGACTCCAAGTCGTAGGCGTTGAGGTCGGGCATCTTGATCTGGGCGATCTCGGCGACGTCGGCCTCGGTGACCCGGCCGACCTTGACCTTGCCCGGCTCCGGCGACGCCTTCTCCAGCCCCGCCTTCTGGCGCAGCAGCACGGGCGTCGGCGGGGTCTTCAGGATGAACGAGAACGTGCGATCCTCGAACACCGTGATCTCGACCGGCACGATCGTGCCGACCTGTGACTCGGTGGCGGCGTTGTAGGCCTTCACGAAGTCCATGATCGCCACGCCGTGCGGGCCGAGGGCGGTGCCGACTGGCGGCGCGGGGCTGGCCTTGCCGGCGGGGATCTGGATCTTGACGATCGCCGCGACTCTCTTCTTCGCCATGACAGGGTTCTTCCTCGGGATTACAGCTTGGCGACCTGGCTGAAGTCCATCTCGACGAGCGTCTCCCGTCCGAAGATGTTGACCAGGACCTTGAGCTTCATGTGGTCGGCGTTGATCTCGGCGATCTCGCCGGAGAAGTCGGCGAAGGGGCCTTCCCTGACGCGCACGCTCTCGCCCACCTCGTACTCCAGCCGCGGCTTGGCCCGCGCCGTCTGATCGGCGGCATCGCCCTTGGCGGCGAGGAACGTGCGCACCTCCTTGCGCGAGAGCGGGGTCGGCTTCTGGCCCTGGCGGCTCTGGCCGACGAAGCCGGTGACGCCGGGCGTGTTGCGGATGCAGTACCAGGACTCGTCGTCCATCTTGCAGCGCACCAGCAGGTAGCCCGGGAAGACCTTGCGCTGGACGATCTGCTTGCGGCCGTTCTTGAACTCGACGACCTCCTCCATCGGGATCACGACCTCGAAGATCCGCTCCTCCATGTTCATGCTCTGGATGCGGGCATGGAGGTTGGCGGTGACCTTCTTCTCGTAACCCGACTGGGTGTGCACGACGTACCACTCGCCCGGTCGGGTCCATGGATCGTCGGCGCTCTCGGCGTCGGCGTCGGCGCTCTCGGCGTCGCCGTCGGCCGGGACCACCTCGACCTCCTCGATGTCGGCGACGACCTCGGCATCGTCAGCCGGATCGGCGGCGTCGGCCTCGGCGGCGTCGGTCTCGGCGAGGGTGGTCTCGGCGGGGGTGGTCCCGAAGTCCGCCGTGGTGTCGTACTCGGCGGTGTCGTCGCCGGTTGGGGCGGTGGTTTCACCGACCTCGCTGAAGCTGCTCATCTCGTTCTCGCTCGGCTCGGGCTCGTCGGTCACAGGTAGAAGCGGTTCGCCAGGAACGTGAACAGGGCGTCGAAGCCACCGATCATGGATGCATAGACCACCACCGTGATGATCACGACGATCGAGTAGCGGACGACCTCGTCGCGCTTGGGCCAGGCGACCTTGCGCATCTCGTCGCGGACCTCGTGCAGGTACTGCGCCGGCGTCACCCGCTCGCGCTTGGTCGGCGCCTGGCGCTGGACGCGGGTGGGCGCGCCCTTCTCGTCGAGGGCACCCATCCGGCGCAGGCTGCGCTTCTGTTCGCGGTTCAGGTCATCCAGTGACATCAGAGGTCTTCGGCGCCTTGTCGTTCGTGAGGGGCAGGGCAGGAGGGACTCGAACCCCCGACCGTCGGTTTTGGAGACCGATGCTCTACCAACTGAGCTACTGCCCTCGGCTCGGGGCAACCAGGCTACCGTTCACGCTCGGGGTTCGGCTCGCAGCCGAGCTGCTCGCGCTCACCTCCGAGCTCGCCGCAGCCGCTTCGCAGCGGCGCTCGCCCCCTGGCGCCGAACCCCGCTCCGCGAGCTCGTCAGCGGGTCTCCTTGTGCACCGTGTGCCGGCGGTCGTGGCTGCAGTACTTCTTCATCTCCAACCGCTCACGGTCGTTGATCTTCGACTTCATCGTGATGTAGTTGCGGTGCTTGCACTCGGTGCACTCGAGCGTGATCTTGACGCGCTTGTCGTTCTTCGGCATGTCAGCACCTCTACTTCAGGATCTTGGTGACGCGGCCGGCGCCGACGGTACGGCCACCCTCACGGATGGCGAACCGCAACCCCTCGTCCATCGCGATCGGCTTGCCCAACTCCACCGTCATCACGATGTTGTCACCCGGCATCACCATCTCCGTACCCTCCGGCAACTCGATCGTCCCCGTCACATCAGTCGTCCGGAAGAAGAACTGCGGCCGGTAGTTGTTGAAGAACGGCTTGTGCCGGCCACCCTCACCCTGCGTCAACACATACACCTGACCCTCAAAATTGGTGTGCGGCGTGATCGACCCCGGCTTGCACAACACCTGCCCCCGCTCCACCTCCTCCTTCTTCGTCCCCCGCAACAACGCCCCAATGTTGTCCCCCGCCTGACCCTGATCCAAAATCTTCCGGAACATCTCCACCCCCGTACACACCGTCTTCTGCGTCGGCCGCAACCCCACAATCTCAATGTCATCACCGGTGTGCACCGTCCCCTGCTCCACCTTCCCCGTCACCACCGTCCCCCGCCCGGTGATCGTGAACACATCCTCGATCGGCATCAAGAACGGCTTGTCCAGATCCCGAACCGGCTCCGGCACGAACTCATCCACCGCATCCATCAACTCCATCACCTTGCCCTGCCACACCGGATCCCCCTCCAACGCCTTCAACGCGCTGACCCTGACCACCGGAGCGTCGTCGCCGGGGAACCCGTACTCCGTCAACAGCTCCCGCACCTCCAACTCCACCAGATCCAACAACTCCTCGTCATCCACCATGTCCGCCTTGTTCAACGCAACCACGATGTACGGCACCCCCACCTGACGCGCCAACAACACATGCTCGCGGGTCTGGGGCATCGGACCATCCGTCGCCGCCACCACCAAGATCGCCCCATCCACCTGCGCCGCCCCCGTGATCATGTTCTTGATGTAATCCGCATGACCCGGCATATCCACATGCGCGTAATGCCGCTTCTCCGTCTCATACTCGATATGCGCGATCGAAATCGTGATCCCCCGCGCCTTCTCCTCCGGCGCCTTATCAATCGCATCAAACGGCGTGTACTGCGCCAACCCCTTCTCCGCCAACGCCTTCGAAATCGCCGCCGTCAACGTCGTCTTCCCATGATCAATATGCCCCATCGTCCCAACATTGACATGCGGCTTCGTACGCTCGAACTTGGCCTTACCCATGGTGCTGTGTTCGCCTTCTCTCCAAGGTGATGTGTGGATGGACCGGTCTGGTAGCGGCGATCGGGATCGAACCGATGACCTTCCGATTATGAGCCGGATGCTCTGACCAACTGAGCTACGCCGCCAGCGGTTCGAGCCCTCTGTGGGAATCGAACCCACGACACCAGCCTTACCATGGCTGTGCTCTGCCGACTGAGCTAAGAGGGCGGTATGTGGTGGCGCGCGGGCAAGCCACGAGCCAGCGGACGAGTGTAGCGGGGGCCGCAGACGCCGGCTACGGCCGTTCCCCCAGGCCAGCGAGGGTTCGCACCGGCACCCACGACAAGACGCTCGCTAACCTCCCGCACCGTGTCCGCCGTCAGGATCCGCCTCGCCGGCGTAGCTGATGCGGAGGCGATCCGGGCGATCTACAACCTTGAGGTGATGACCGCCACGAGCACGTTCGACCTCCTGCCACGCACGCTGGAGGAACAGGTCACGTGGCTGGAGGCTCGCTCCGGCGCGTTCTCGACGATCGTGGCCGTCGACGAACACGACACCGTCGTCGGGTTCGCCTCGCTGTCGCCGTACAAGGAGCGGGCGGCCTATCGAACGACCGTGGAGGACTCGGTGTACGTCGAGCGCAGCCGCAACGGCGAGGGCATCGGACGGCTGCTGCTCAGCCACGCGGTGGACGTCGCCCGAGCCTCGGGCTTCCACGCCGTCATGGCCCGCATCGAGGCCGGCGGGGCCGCCAGCAGGGTCGTCCACGCCCGCTGCGGGTTCGAGCTCGTCGGCATCGAGCGCGAGGTCGGCCGCAAGTTCAACCGCTGGCTGGACGTGGCGGTCATGCAGCTGGTCCTCTAGGAGCGGGCGCGAGCAAGTGCGGCGGAATGCCAGGTGGGCGAGCGCCGCTGCGTAGCGGCGGCGGCGAGCTCGGAGGCGAGGCGAGCAGCTTGCTGCGAGCCGAGCCCGAGAAAGATGGTGGGCCGGGCTGGATTCGAACCAACGTAGGCGTTGCCGGCAGATTTACAGTCTGCTCCCTTTGGCCACTCGGGCACCGACCCTTGCGGAGCGGGATCGTACCGCCCGGATACCCTCGGTTCACATGCCCAGTTTCGACGTCGTGTCCCAGGTCGACCGCCACGAGGTGCGCAACGCGGTCGATCAGGCCCAGCGAGAGATCGCGACCCGGTTCGACTTCAAGAACACGAGCTCCGCGATCGAGCAGGCCGACCTCGTGCTCACCCTGCGCTCGGTCAGCGCCGACCGACTCGCCGCGCTGCGCCAGGTGCTGGAGGAGAAGCTGGTCCGGCGCAATGTCTCGCTGAAGGGCCTGGAGTACGGCGACGTGGAGGAGGCCGCGCACAACTCGGTCCGCCAGACGGCGACGATCAAGGTCGGCATCTCGGCCGACAAGGCAAGGGAGATCAACAAGCTGATCAAGGAGAAGGGCCCGAAGGGCGTGAACAGCCAGACCCAGGGCGACGCGGTGCGGGTGTCCGGCAAGAAGCGCGACGACCTGCAGGCCGTGATGCAGGTCATTCGGGACGCTGATCTGGGCATCCCGATCCAGTTCGACAACCGGCGCGACTGAGGCGCCTCATGGGCTGCGGTTGCCTGCTCGTCCTGCTCGGTTCGGCGTTCCCCCGGGTCGCCTTGTTCCTGACGTGGATCTTCACCGACCGCGTCGACATCGCCTTCGACGGTGGGTTCCTCCTGCCGCTCGCCGGGTTGATCTTCATGCCCTACACGACCCTGTTCTACGTGATCGCCTACGCCCCGACCGGCGGCGTGTCGACGTTCGGGTGGATCTTCGTCGCCTTCGGGGTCGTGCTCGACCTGGCGTCACTCGCCGGCGGCGGCCGCGAGGGACGCCGCCGCCGCTGGCGCCTCCAGCGGGTGAGCTGACTGGCCGGATTCGCGGAAACGACGCTCACTCTTCGGGCGAGGCCTCCTCGGCACGGTGCTTGATCTCGTCGACGACGGTGGCGTCGGCGAGCGTGGTCGTGTCGCCGAGGTTGCGGCCCTCGGCGACATCGCGCAGCAGCCGGCGCATGATCTTGCCGCTGCGCGTCTTGGGCAGCTCGGGCGTCAGGTAGATCGTCTTCGGCTTGGCGATCGCCCCGATCTCCCTGCCGACGTGGTCGCGCAGCGTGGCGACGCCGACGTCCTCGCCGCCGCGGAATGTGACGTAGGCGATGATCGCCTGACCCGTGGTGGCGTCGTTGGCCCCGACCACGGCCGCCTCCGCCACCGCCGGGTGCGACACCAGCGCCGACTCGACCTCCGTCGTCGAGATGCGGTGGCCGGACACGTTCATCACGTCGTCGACGCGGCCGAGCAGCCAGATGTAACCGTCCTCGTCGAGCTTGGCCCCGTCGCCGGCGAAGTAGCGGTCGGGGAAGCGCCTCCAGTACGTCTCCCGGTAGCGGCCCGGGTCCCCCCAGATCCCCCGGAGCATCGCCGGCCACGGTCGAGTCAGCGTGAGGTAGCCGCCGCCGACCTTGATCGATTGGCCGCTGTCGTCGACCACCTCGGCCGAGATGCCCGGCAGCGGGAAGGTCGCCGAGCCGGGCTTGGTGGTCGTGGCACCCGGCAGCGGGCTGATCATGATCGCGCCGGTCTCGGTCTGCCACCACGTGTCGACCACCGGGCAACGCTCGCCGCCGATGAAGGTGTGGTACCACATCCACGCTTCGGGGTTGATCGGCTCGCCGACCGTGCCGATCACCCGCAGGCTGGACAGGTCGTGCTTGGCCGGCTCGTGAGTTCCCCACTTCATGAACGTGCGGATCGCCGTCGGGGCGGTGTAGAAGATGGTGACCTTGTACTTCTCGATGATCTCCCAGAAGCGGTCGTTGCCGGGGTGGTTGGGCACGCCCTCGTACATCACGATCGTCGCCCCGTTGGCGAGCGGGCCGTAGACGATGTAGCTGTGCCCGGTGACCCAGCCGACGTCAGCGGTGCACCAGAAGACGTCGGTGTCGGGGTGGAGGTCGAAGACGTACTTGTGGGTGAAGGCGACCTGGGTGAGGTAGCCGCCGGTGGTGTGCATGATGCCCTTGGGCTTGCCGGTGGTGCCCGACGTGTAGAGCAGGTACAGCAGCTGCTCGGAGTCGAACGGCTCGGCCGGGCACTCGGGGTCGGCGGCGGCGACGAGCTCGTGGTACCAGTGGTCGCGGCCCGCGACCATCGAGACCTCGTTCTCGCCGCGCTTGACGACGACGACGTGCTCGATCGTCGTGGTGGCCTCGACGGCCTCGTCGGCCGCCGGCTTGAGCGGGAACACACTGCCCCGGCGCCAGCCACCGTCGGCGGTGATCAGCACCTTCGCCTCGGCGTCGGCGATGCGGTCGGCCAGTGCCTGCGACGAGAACCCGCCGAACACGACGCTGTGGGGCGCGCCGATCCGGGCGCAGGCGAGCATTGCCGCCGCCGCCTCGGGGATCATCGGCAGGTAGATGTTGACGCGGTCGCCGCGCTCGACGCCGAGCCCCTTGAGGGCGTTGGCGAAGCGCTGCACCTCGTCGAGCAGCTCGGCGTAGGTGACGGCACGCGTGTCGCCGGGCTCGCCCTCGAAGTGGATGGCGACCTTGTCGCCCTTGCCGGCGGCGACGTGGCGGTCGAGGCAGTTGTGGGCGACGTTGAGCTTGCCGCCGACGAACCACTTGGCGAACGGCAGGTTCCACTCGCAGATCGTCTCCCACGGCGTGTCCCAGTCGAGCAGCTCGCTGGCCTGCTTGGCCCAAAAGCCCTCGTCGTCCTCGCCTGCCTCCTCGTACATCCAGGTGCCCGTGACCAGGGCGTCCTTCTTGATCGACTCCGGCGGCGGGAAGGTGCGGTTCTCGGCCAGCAGCGCTGAGATGGCCGCAGAGGCGTCATCGGTCATGCCGCCGAGACTAGTGACGCCCCGTTCCGGCCCCGGTTCCCGAGGTCAGGCCGACAGGACCGGTTCGGCCTCGATGAGACGGCAGCGAGGATCTGGCGGCACCGGTCGCCGTCCCAGTCGCGGAGGACCTCCTGCAGGATGACGAGGTCGCCGCTGGGCAGCGGCGTCGAGAAGTCCCCGGCGGCGAAGGAAAGGCGCTCGTCCGAGTCGGCGCTACGCGCCGCGGCAACGACGGCCTGCTGGTCGAACACCCCCACGGCGTCGACGTGGCGGACGATCGCCCGCCACAGGTGCCCCTCGCCGCCACCGAGGTCGACGATCCGAGGGTGCCGCCCGAAGTCGTACGACGCCAGGATGTCGTCGATCTGCACAGCCGACGTGGCCCGCCATCGCCTGCCCGAACACGGCCTCCTCGGCGGGGCGGTCGCGGAACCAGCCCCAGACGCCGCCGTCGAACAGTCGTGGTGCCGCCGCTTCACCGGTGCAAACAACCGACATCAGCGCACCGGTACGGCCGGTTGCTGGCGACGCCGGTCATTGGCGTCCGGGACGGTGCTCGCGCCGCCGCGGCGCACACGCGGCGGACGGCAGGCGAGGCGCTGCTTGACGAGGGAGCAGGGACCATGGGCATGCGTGGCATGATCGACTTCCTGTCCGGCGCCGAGCAGTACGTGAGGGGGACGGCCGGCTTGGACATCGAGTGGCCGACGCCGGAGATGGCGGCGACCGTCATCGCCTACTCCGCGGCGGTGCACGCCCGACACGACCGGCCGGAACCGCTGGTCGACCGGACGCGCGAGCTGCTCCCCGGCCTCACACGCGACGGGTACTGGTTGGCCACCCTCGCCATGGCAGCCGACGCGTGCCACCGCACGAGCGACCAGACCACCGCCGAGCTCGTCGGTGAGATGTTGGCGCCGGCGCTCGACCTCACGATCACCGATCCGGGCCTGCGCTACCGCGGCGCCGCCGCCCACTTCGCCGGCCTCACCGCCGACACGCTCGGTCGGCGAGAGGAGGCCATCGAGCTGCTGCAGACCGGGCTCGCGGCACACGAGCGGCACGGGGCGACGTGGATGGCGGACCGTTCACGCGCCGCGCTGGGATGACGCTTACGGCTTCAGCGGTTGCGGCACCCCCGGCTGTGGGTCGAACGAGAACGTCGCCAGCACGTCCTCGTCGTCCTCGCTGGCACGGCAACCGACGCTCTCAACGTCCTGGCCGACGTCGGCGACCGGCACGGAGACCGTCGCGCCGGGGGCGATCGGGGCGGCGGTGTAGACGTACACCTCGAAGTACCGGCTGACGCTCGGTGCGATGCGGATCGTGCACACCGGCTCGGTGTCGTTGTTGGTGAAGGGCTGGTCGATGCGGGCGGCGCCGATCACGATGCCGCCGGCGGCCGACTCGTGGCCCTCGGAGTCCATCGCCACGTACTGGTACGAGCCGTTCTCGAGCGGCTTGCCCTCGTTGCTCAGGCACTCGCCGAACCCCGGCGCCTCGCGGCGGCCGAGGTCGCTCGAGGCGACGCGCCGACCGTCCCGCTCCCATCGGCTCCTGATCGCCAGTGGTTGGGTCAACCTGCCGGCGGCGCAGATCGTGGCGACCGGTCCCGGTGCGGCCACGTCATGGCGGCCGCTGGCCAAGAGCTGGTCGATCTGCGCTTTCGCCTGCTCCGGGGTGGCCAGGTACTCGGGGAAGGCGGCGAGGTTCGGCACCAGCCGGGTGATCTCGTCAGGGTCGTCGGCAGGCGCGGCCACGGTCGTGGCGCCCGGGATGACGACGCCCGACGCCGTCGTCGCCGGGACCGGGGTCGGTGGCGCCGTGGTCGCCGGGACGGGGGTCGCCGGAGCCGCCGTCGTCGGAGCGACCGCCGTCGTGGCCGGCGCCGTCGTGGGAGGGAGCGCCGTGGTCGGAGCCGGGAACCGCTCCTCGACGCGCAGGAGCGCGTCGCGCCCGTCGTGACGGCCAACGGTCCATCCGATGATCCCAGCGATCGCGACGACCACGAGCACGCCGGCGATGGCGAACACGCGTCGGTCCGGACGTTGCGTCGTCGGGGGGCGGGCGGACGACATCTTGCACGGGAACCTACCGCGGGACCCTCACCGCCGCAGGGCATCCCAGCCCAGCACGGAGAACCCACCCAACCCGGACGGATCGAGCAGCGCCTCGGCCTCTCGCGACCTGCTGCGCATCGCCATCGCGGCGAGGTCCGGCGACGCCGCGGCGGCGTCCCACGCCCGCCTTCCCTCCGCGACCAGCTCGTCGATCCCCCAGCGGCGCAGGAACCCAGCCTGCGTCTCGATCGTCGACGGGGCCGCCAGCTGGTCGATCGCGACATCGACCGTGACGTCTTGGGCACCAGGGTCGGCGAGTGGATGGCCGCCCCGCTGGTGGCTCCGGTAGGTGCGCAGCCACGACCGCCAGGGCCGGGCAGCGAGCTCGGCTGTCGTCGCCCGGGCGTAGTCGAACACGACGACCGAACCCCGGCGGATCAGCGCAGACGCCTGGCCGAGCCAGGCCGCGGCGGCGTCCTGCAACGGCGCCCGTGCCCCGTGCGCGGCGGCCACCGGCAACACCGGCGGCACCGGGTCGAACGGTGCCGACAGCACCTCGGCGAACGAGCCGTCAGGCGCGGTCGTCACGAACGCCTCCCGCCACGCACCGTCGTGAACAGCGAGGCGGAAGGGCAAGTTGTCGAGCAGCTCGTTGGCGATGACGACACCGTCGATGGGGCCGCTCGGCAGCACGTCGGCCGAGGAGACGTCCGCCGGGTGGCCCTCCCGCTGCGCCGCCGAGACCTCGACGGCGACATACCGAAGGGCCGGCGAGCACCGGGGACGGGCAGCCAGCACGGACCGAGCGAGCGTGCCCGGCCCGGCCCCGGCATCGACCACGATGAATGGGTCCGGCCGGGCGAGGCGCTCCCACTCGGCGTCGAGGAAACGGGCCACGACGGCGCCGAACAGCGGCCCGACCTCCGGCGAGGTGAGGAAGTCGCCCCGCCGCCCGGCGGCGCGGTCGGCGTAGAAGCCGTGCGGGCCGTACAGCGCCAGCTCGACGAACGCCGAGAATGGGATCGCCCCGCCAGCCGCCTCGATCGCCGCGCGGACGTCGTCGGCGGCGGCGCCCATCAGCGCCCGAGGGCGCCGTTCAGGTCCTGGAGGTCGGCGAAGCGCATGATCAGCCCGGGCAGCACCCCGACGACGATCATGCCGACGGTCGTGATCGCCAGCGCCGCCGACACCGACGGGGGCGTGACGATCGGCGTGCGGTCGCCGTCGGGCGGGTCGCTCATCCACATCTCGCGGATCACCCGCAGGTAGTAGGCGGCGGCGATCGCCGTGTTGACGGCGCCGATCACGGCCAGCACGTAGGCGCTGCCGGTGCCGGCGTCGAGCAGCGCCTTGAAGGCGTTGAACTTGCCGATCCATCCACCGAGCGGAGGGACGCCGACCAGCGAGGCGAGGAACAGCGTCATCATCACGGCGAGCCCCGGCGCGTACTGGACGAGCCCGCCGTAGGAGCTGATCTCGCCGCTGTGGGTCTTGCGGGCGACGGCGATGACAACGGCGAACGCGCCGAGGTTGGTGAAGGCGTAGACGAGCAGGTAGACGACGACGGCCTTGAGTGCCGTGGCGCCGGCGTCGCCGGTGTTGACGAACGCCAGCGGCATCAGGATGAACCCGCCCTGGCTGACGCTCGAGTAGGCGAGCATGCGCACGATGTTCGTCTGGCGCAGGGCGATCACGTTGCCGACCGTCATCGTCAGCGCGGCGAGCACCCACACCAGCGGGCCGTAGACCTTGTCGGCGCTCGGGAAGGCGATGAAGATCAGCGCGACGAGGGCGACGAACCCGGCCGCCTTGGAGGCCACGGAGAGGAACGCCGTCACCGGCGTCGGTGCGCCCTCGTAGGTGTCGGGCGCCCAGGTGTGGAAGGGCACCGCCGACACCTTGAAGGCGAAGCCGGCGATGACGAATACGACGCCGACGATGTCGAGCCCGATCAGGGAGTGGTCGGCGAGAGAGGTGGCGATCCCGGTGAGCTTGGTCGTCCCGGTGGCCCCGTACAGCAGGCTCATCCCGTACAGCAGCACGGCGCTGGCGAACACGCCGAGCAGGTAATACTTGACCCCGGCCTCGTTGCTCTTGGTGTCCCGCTTGCGCCAGGCGGCGAGCATGTAGGCGGGAATCGACAGCAGCTCGAGGGCGATGAAGACGCTGATCAGGTCGCGGGCCGACGACATCATCACCATGCCGAGCACGCTGCACAGCAGGAGCACGTAGTACTCGCCCTGGTGGTAGCCGCCCGCTTCGAGCTCGTTCTGGCTCATCAGCACGACCACGTAGCCCGTCAGCAGGAACAGCGCCTTGAGCACCAGCGAGAAGTCGTCGACGACATACCGGCCGTCGAACATCGACCGCAGCCCGTCGTTGTTCACCACGGCCAGGGTCACGATCGGCACGAACGCGCCGAGCAGCACGAACCCGGTGAGCGTCGCCGTCGCCCACTTCTTCGACTCGTCGATCAACAGATCGGTGCCGAGCACGACGTTGATCCCGACGATGAGGACCAGCTCGGGGGCGATCGCGTGCCAGTCGATCCTCGGCGCCGACCAACCGCCGCCCTGGGCGAGCAGCGCGGCGATCACGTCGGGATGAACCGGTTGAGGTGGTCGACGAGGGCGCTGACCGCGGGGTCGAAGATCCTGAACAGCAGCTGCGGGTAGATGCCGAGCAGGGCGATCAGGATCAGCATCGGCGTCCACGTGATCCACTCCACGACGGTGACGTCGTGGATGTCGGCGCCGTGGTCGTCGTCGTTGGCCGGGTTGACCCCAGCACCGACGGCGTGGGCGTGCCCACCGCCCGTCCACTCCGCCGGCACGGTGCCGAAGGCGGTCCGCTGGTACAGCCACAAGAGGTAGGCGGCGGCGAACACCGTCCCGAACGCAGCCAGCACCATCAGCGTGCGGAACAGGGCGTCGCTGAGCCCGAAGCCCGGGCTGTAGGCCGACAGGATCGCCGGGAACTCGCCCCAGAACCCGGCCAGCCCGGGCAGGCCGAGGCTGGCCATCGCGCAGAAGCCGAGGATCCACCCCAGCCGCGGCATGTTGACCAGCATCCCGCCGAGGCGCTTGATCTCAAGGGTGTGATAGCGGTGCTTCACGGACCCGGCGAGGAAGAAGAGCATGCCGGTGATCAGGCCGTGGGCGACCATCCCGAACAGGGCGGCGTTGATGCCGAACGTCGTCAGCGTCGAGATGCCGAGCATCACGAAGCCCATGTGGGCGACCGACGAGAAGGCGATCAGCCGCTTCATGTCGGTCTGGGCGAGGCAGCAGAGCGCGCCGTAGAGGATGCCGATCACGGCGAGGATGCCGAGCGCCGGCGCCCACGCCTTGGCCGCCTCGGGCAGGAACGGGATGGCGATGCGGACGAAGCCATACGTGCCCAGCTTCAGCAGGATCGCGGCCAGGATCACCGAGCCCTGCGTCGGGGCCTGGGTGTGGGCGTCGGGCAGCCAGGTGTGGAACGGGAACATCGGCACCTTGACGGCGAAGCCGACGAACATCCCGGCGAAGATCCAGATCTGCACGGTGCGCCCGATCGTCGGGCCCTGCTCGGCGAGGTAGGCGAATGTGAAGCTCTCCCCGCCGGTCTGGGCGAAGAGGGCCAGGAACGCCACCAGCATCAGCGCCGAGCCGAACATCGTGTACAGGAAGAACTTCAGCGACGCGTACTGGCGCTCCTCACCGCCCCACACGCCGATCATGAAGTACATCGGCAGCAGCACGACCTCGAAGAAGACGAAGAACAGGATCAGGTCCTGGGCGACGAAGGTGCCGGCCATGCCGACCTGCAGCACCAGCATCAGCATCAGGAACGCCTTGGGGTTGCCGCCCTCTGGCATGTCGTCGAACGTGTAGATCACGCAGAGCAGCGTGATGAAGCTGGACAGCACGAACAGCGGCAGGCTGATCCCGTCGACACCCATCGCATAGTGGGCGCGGATCGCGTCGATCCAGCCGTGGTCGACGAAGAACTGCAGCTTGTCGGCCTGGTCGTAGTCGAACTGGGCCAGCGTGTAGACGCCGACGCCGAACGTCGCCAGCGATGTCACCAGGGCGACCTGCTTGTGCAGCAGCTCCTCGCCGCGTGGGATGAACAGCATCACCAGGACGCCGGCCATCGGGAGGAAGGTGCCGACGCTCAGCAGCCAGTTCTGCGAGGTGATGACGTTCATCTGATCCGAATCCTCACACGTTGATGATCACGAGCACGACGGCACCGATCGCCGCCGCCCCGAAGAGCAGCGCCCCGTATTGGTTGACCCTTCCCGACTGCATCGGCCGCAGCGCCGTCCCAGCACCGTTGGCGACGGCGCCGGAGCCGTTGACCGCTCCGTCGACGACGCGCTGGTCGATGTCCCGGTAGAAGAACTGGCCGAGCCGGCGGCCGGCCCAGCCGGCGGCGTTGACGATGCCGTCGATGACGTTCTGGTTGATCCAGTAAGCAGCTCGGGCGATCGGGTGGGCGATCGCCCTGACGATGACGTCCTCGTAGAGCCAGTCGAGGTAGTACTTGTTGGCCAGGAACAGGTAGCCCCAGCGCAGCGGCCGTGAGCGCTCGGTGAGCCCGACCAGCCGGCGGTTGCGCTGGGTGTAGAGGGCGGCGCAGACGTACCACCCGACGAGCAGGCCGAGGGCGGCGATCAGGATCGACAGCCCTGCCTTCGACCACTCGAACTCGGCGTGGTCGACGGTCGGGAAGTAGCAGGCGGTGGCGTCGGCGGGCACCTCGCGACCGCAGCCGGTGAGTTGGCCACCTTCGGGCGTGACCGGCTCGGCCGATGCGCCGGTTGCCTCGACGACGGCGGCCGGCCGGAGCTCGACGTACTTGGCGAAGTTCTCCCACTGCTCCCCGAACGGCGTGGCGTTGAAGAGGCCAACGACAGCGGCGCCCAGGGCGAGGATCATGATCGGGACCAGGATCAGCTTCGGCGACTCCCGTGGCGGGTGGTGCTCGTCGTGGCCCCCGTGGGCGACGTGGGCGTGCTCGGCCTCCTCCTCGAGGGCGAGGGCGACGACGCCGGCGCGGCCGTGGGCGTCGACCGGCTCGAGCTCCCCCTCCTGCTGGATCTCCGTGGCCGCCGGGGCGTCGTGGGCCTCGAGGGCGGCGCCGGCAGCGGCGACCTCGTGGAGCTCGTGCGGATCGTGGACGTCGTCGGTGTAGGCGGCCGCCCCGCGGGGCTCGCCGAAGAACGTCAGGTAGGTCGCCCGGGCGGTGTAGGCGGCGGTGATGAACGCCCCCACGAGGGCGATCACCATGAACGTCTCGTAGCCGTTGTGGCCGACGTTGTCGATGATCTCGTCCTTGGAAAAGAACCCGGCCAGCGGGAAGATCCCCGCCAGGGCCAGGCCCATGATGATCCAGCACGTCGCGGTGATCGGCATCTTCTTCGCCAGCCCGCCCATGTCGCGTTTCATGTCGAAGCTGTGGTGCGAGCCCGAGTGGCTCACCGACCCGGCGCACAGGAACAGGCCGCACTTGAAGAAGGCGTGGGTGAAGATGTGGAAGACGGCCGGGATCCAGGCCCCGGCGCCGAGTCCGAGCATCATGTAGCCGAGCTGGCCGACGGTGGAGTAGGCGAGCACCTTCTTGATGTCGTCCATCACGAACGCCAGCAGCCCGGAGATGATGATCGTGATCGCCGCGATCAACACGATGAAGTTGACGTGGACGTCGGGGATCGAGAAGGCCTCCCAGAACACCGGGTAGAGGCGGGCGACGAGGAACACCCCGGCGACGACCATCGTCGATGAGTGCAGCAGCGACGACACCGGCGTCGGGCCGGCCATCGCGTCGGGGAGCCACGTGTGCAGCGGGAACTGGCCGCTCTTGCCGATGCAGGCGATGAACAGGGCGACGCCGGCCCAGAAGATCACGGTGTGGCTGGCCTCGCCGGACAGCGCCCAGCCGGAGATGCCCTGGATGCTGAAGCCACTCGCCCCAAGGTGCTGCTGGGACCACGCGTTGGCGCCGAAGAAGAGGATCGACGTGCCGACGAGCAGGCCGACATCGCCGACGCGGACGGTGAGGAACGCCTTCACCGCGGCCCGGGCGTTGGGCTCCTCCTCCCACCAGTGCCCGATCAGCAGGAACGAGCAGAGGCCCATGATCTCCCAGCCGAGGATGACCTGGATCATGTTCTCGGCGGAGACCATCACCAGCATCCCGCAGGAGAACAGGGTCATCGCGGCGAAGAAGTGGGTGTAGCGCACGTCGCCGCGGACGTACTCGAGCGAGAACACCAGCACGAGCAGGGAGATGAAGGCGACGAGGAACAGCATCATCACGGCGAGGCCGTCGATGTGCTCGCCGATGCCGAGCTCGAAGCCACCGCTCTGCCACCACGTCCACGACCTGATGACGGGCGCGACGTAGCCCTCGTGGCCGCCCGTAGCGGACGCCTCGTTGGTGCGGTGGACCCACTGCGCGGCGACGCCGATCGACAGCACGAGCGAGGCGGCCATCGACGCCAGCGCCAGCTCGGAGCCCTTCATCGGCAGCCGCTTGCCGACGAGGATGATCAGCCAGAAGGCGATTCCCGGGATCAGCGGGATCAGCCAGGCGTGCTCGAGGAACCAGCCGGTCGGCAGCTCGGCGGCCGTCATCCCTTCATCTCCGACAACTCGTCGAGGGAGATGCTGCGGCGGTTGCGGTAGACGAGGATGACCATGCCGAGGCCGACGCCGACCTCGGCGGCGGCGACGGCGATCACGTAGATGGCGAAGACCTGGCCGTCGACGTTGCCGTGCATCAGGGCGAAGGCGACCAAGTTGAGGTTGACGGCGTTGAGGATCAGCTCGACCGACATCAGGACGAGCACGGCGTTGCGCCGGGCGAGCACGCCGTACACGCCGATGCAGAAGAGGACGGCGCCAAGAAGGAGGAAGTTGGCCGCCAGCATCGTCAGTCCTTGCGGGCCAGGACGATCGCCCCGATGGCGGCGGCGAGGAGGATGAAGGACGTGGCGAGGAACGGCACGAGGTAGGGCGACAGGATCTCGTCCGACAGGTCGGTCGTGCGCGCCGGACCGCGGTCGGGCAAGGTGTCCTTGCCGAAGGCGTCGAGGACAGCCCACGTCAGCAGCCCGAGGAGCACCAGCGCCACCGGCACGGCGAGGCCGAAGTAGCGGTTGTTGAGGCCCTGCTCCCGCCCGATCTGGGCACGCGTGAGCATGATGCCGAACAGGAACAGCACCATCACCGCACCGATGTAGACGAGCACCTGGCTGACGGCGACGAACTCGGCAGCGGCCAGGATGTACTGGGCGGCGACGCCGGCGAGCACGAACACCAGCCACAGCGCGGCGTGGACGACGTTGCGGGTGGTGACGACGCACAGCGCGGCGAACACCATGAAGAAGGCGATGATCCCGAACCCGACGTTCTGGGCGACGTTGATGTCGTCGGCGGCGAGCACCGCCAGCGCGTTCACTTCTTCTTCTCCGCGCCGGCTTCGAGCTCGGGCGCTTCGGGCACCGTCTCCATCCACTCGCCGAGCTTCTCCTTGTCATGGAGGAGGTCGGCGATGTGCGGCTCGGAGTACTCGTACTCGGGACTCCAGAACAGCGCGTCGAACGGGCACACCTCGACGCAGATCCCGCAGTACATGCACAGGGCGTAGTCGATGTCGAAGCGGTCGAGCAGACTCACCGACCGCGGCTTGCCACCGGCACGGCGCGGCGGGGCCAGCGTCTTGTGGCCCTCGATGTAGATGCACCAGTCCGGGCACGAACGGGCGCACAGCATGCACACCGTGCAGTTCTCCTCGCGCAGTGCGATCACGCCACGCGCCCGGATCGGCGGCGTCTCCTTCTCGTGCGGGTACTGCACCGTCTCGGCACCCTTGGTGACGGTGCGCCCGAGCGTCCTCAGCGTTACGCCCATGCCCTTCAACAAGCCGGGGACCTTGGGTTTCGAGATTGGCACTACACCGCCACCTTGAAGATGGCCGTCACCACGATGTTCGCGAGCGACAGCGGGATCAGGATCTTCCACGCGAATCGTTGCAGCTGATCTTCACGGAACCTGGGAACGCTGAAGCGCACCCACATGACGAGGAACGACAGCCCGACCATCTTGGTGAACAGGATCAGCGGGCCGGCGACGTTCATCCAGTTGTCGACATCGGCCAGCGAATCCCAGCCGAACCACGCGAACGGCACGCCCCACCCGCCGAGGAACAGCACGGAGGCGATCAGAGAGAACACGCCGACGGTGGCGAACTCGGCGATGAAGAAGATCAGGAACCGGAAGCCGGAGTACTCGGTCATGTAGCCGGCGACGAGCTCCGACTCGGCAATCGGCATGTCAAATGGTGGCTGGGTCAGCTCCGCTTGAACGGCGACCATGAACACGAAGAACCCGATGAACTGGGTAAGGATGTAGGGGTTGCCCAGCCCATCCCAACCGAAGATGGCGCCGGCGTTCTGGGCCACGACGATGTCCTGGAAGTTCATCGACCCGGCCTGGATCACAACGCCGAGCGTGCCGAGCACGAGGGGCAGCTCGTAGGCGATCAGCTGGCCGGCGCCGCGCAGCCCACCGAGCAGCGAGTACTTGTTGGCGCTGGCCCAGCCGGCGACGACGATGCCGATCACGCTGATCGACGACACGGCCAGGGCGTAGAACACGCCCACGGAGAAGTCGGTGAGCCAGGCGTCGGGGCCGAATGGGAGGGCGGCGACGAGCAGGAACGTCGACACCAGCACGATCAGCGGGGCCATCTTGAAGATGCTGTGGTCGGCCGCCGCAGGCGCGGTGTCCTCCTTCTGCAGCCACTTGCCGACCTCGGCGAACAGCTGCAGCGAGCCGTACGGGCCAGCCTCCATCGGACCCAGCCGGCTCTGCATGAACGACATCATCTTGAACAGGAACACGTAGACAATGGTCCCCGCCGGCAGCAGCACGGCGAGGATCCCGCCGAGGACACGCAGCAGCGACTGCCCCCAATACGGCACGACCACCCCAACGACGTTCACCGGTCGATGTCTCCGAGGATGAAGTAGAGGCTGGCGAGGATCGTGATGATGTCCGGCACGTAGACGCCGCGCAGCACCCACGGCGTGACCGAGATGTTGTTGAAGCTGGCCGAGCGGATCTTGACCCGGAACGGGCCGAGGTCGCCGCGGGACACGATGTAGTAGCCCATCTCGCCGAGCGGGTTCTCGGTTGAGACCCAGGCCTCGCCTTCGGGCACCTTGATGATGCGCGGGACCTTGGCCATGATCGAACCGCTCGGCAGCCCGTCGAGCAGCTGGTCGACGATCTTCGTCGACTCACGGGTCTCCTGCAGGCGCACCCAGCAGCGGGCGAAGCTGTCGCCGTCGGGATGGGTCCAGACCTTCCAATCGACCTTGTCCCACGCCAATGGCAGCACCTGGTCACGGCGGAGGTCCCACTCGACGCCGCTGCCGCGCAGGTTGGCACCGGACAGGCCGTACTGCAGGGCGACCTCGCGGGGGATGATGCCGACGCCGCGGGTGCGCTCCTGGAAGATCTCGTTGCCGATCAGGAGGTCCTCGATCTCGTCGCAGTAGACGCGGATCTTGCGCATCACCTGGCGGCACTCGTCGATGAAGCCCTTCGGGAAGTCGTCCTTGAGCCCGCCGATGCGGTCGAAGTTGGGGTGGAAGCGGCCGCCGGTGACCGTCTCGATGAGGTTGAGCACGTGCTCGCGGTCGCGGAAGGCGAAGAACGCCGGCGTCACCGCCCCGAGCTGGACGCCGAGGTCGCCGAGGAACAGCACGATGTTGGCGATCCGCGACAGCTCGAACAGGATCGTACGGATGTACTGGGCGCGCGGGGGCGCCTCGATCTCCATCAACTTCTCGGCGGCGAGGATGAACGGGACCTCGTTGGCGAAGCTGCCGAGCCAGTCGATGCGGTTCACGAGCGTCGTAACTTGCGGGTAGGTGCGGACCTCGGTGAGCTTCTCGTAGCCGCGGTGCATGTAGCCGCACGACGGCTCGGCCCACACCACCTGCTCGCCGTCGAGGCGGACGATGATCCGCAACGTGCCGTGGGTGGCGGGGTGCTGCGGGCCGATGTTGAGGGTCATCCCCTCGGTCTCGAGCTCGACGTTGAGCCGGGCGTCGGCAGCCTGGCCGGCGATGTAGGAGAGCTGCTGGCGCTCGGAGAGGAGGTCGGTCACGGTGCGTCCTCCGTCGCGTCCTCCGTCGTCGCCTCGTCGGCCTCCTCCGCCGGCATCGGCTCGACGTCGACGATCCCCGGCCACGGCTTGACCATCCGCGCCAAGAGCGGGAAGTCCTTGCGCAGCGGGTGGCCTTCGAACTCGGTCGGCAGGTACATGTTGCGCAGGTCGGGGTGGCCGGCGAAGGCGATCCCGAACATCTCGTGGGTCTCCCGCTCGTGCCAGTTGGCGCCGGCGTAGACCGTCCACCACGAGGCGATCGTCATCGTGTCGTCGGGGACGTCGACCTTGATCGTGATCCCGACGTGGCGGTGGACGTCGGTGACGCGGGCGAAGACCTGGAAGCGGGTCTCCCCGCCGGTGACACCCTGGCGGATCTCGGTGGAGCGCACGGGTGGCGGCTCGGTCGGGTCGTCCTCACCGCGGCCATAGGGCGACGGCAGCCAGTCGATCGCCGAGAGGAAGCAGAAGTGCTCGAAGCCGATGTCGAGCAGGGCCTCGCCGGCCGCCTTCCACGAGCCAGTGGCGACGCGCACCCAGAGGTCGTCATTCGGCCGCAGCTCGGTGGCGACGAGTGCATCGCCAATGCGCCGGCGCAGCTCGTCGACGACGCCTTCGCGCAGCCCGTCACCGGGGAGGGCCTGCGGCTCCTCGGTGGAGGTGTCACTCATCGAGGATCACCGGATCGCTCCGCCGCCGACGACGATTGGCTCGCGCTCGGGGATGACGTCGCCGCCCTCACCCCGCCACTTGGCGGCCATGTCCTCGTTGCGGATCTTCTGCTGGAGCAGGACGATCCCCTCCAGCAGCGCCTCCGGCCGGGGCGGGCAGCCGGGGACGTAGATGTCGACCGGGATGATCTGGTCGACGCCCTTGGTGACGGAGTAGCTGTCCCAGTACGGGCCGCCGCAGTTGGCGCAGCTGCCCATCGAGATCACGTACTTGGGCTCAGGCATCTGGTCGTACAGGCGCAGGATCGCCGGCGCCATCTTGTCCGTCACCGTGCCGGAGATGACGACGAAGTCGGCCTGTCGTGGGCTCGCCGGGAGCGGGATCACCCCCAGGCGCATGACGTCGTAGCGGGGCGAGGCGAACGCCGCGCCCATCTCGATCGCGCAGCAGGCAAGGCCCCACTGGTAGACCCACATCGAGTACGAGCGCCCCAGGTTGAGGAGCTTGGTGATCGGCCCGGGCAGGCGGCCACGGTCGACTAGACCCACCGCAGCAGCCCCCGCTTCCAGGCGTACAGCAGGCCGTCGAGCAGTAGCACGATGAACGCCAGCATCACGACCAGGCCGAACGCCCCGTAGCGCTCGGTGGCCGCCGCCCACGGGAAGATGAAGACCGCTTCGACGTCGAAGATCACGAACAGCAGAGCGAACACGTAGTAGCGGATCTGGCTCTGCGACCAACCGAACCCAACCGGGTCGACCCCAGACTCGTAGGCGATGAGCTTCGACGGGTTCGGCTTGTTCGGCCGGAGGACCGAGGCCACGCCCAACAGCAGGCCCCCGAGCACCAGCGCAGCGAGCCCGAACCACACGACCGTGAGGTAATCCCGCAGGAAGGACGACATGCGGCCGCGACGCTACCAAGGTTCGAGAATGCGCTCCCAACTGCTGCTCGGGCCGGATCAGGTGCTCGCGACGCTCTCCAGGAACCAGTCGACAAGGGCCTCGGCGGCCGGTCGGCTGCGCGCCACGTTGACCCGCGTCTCGGCGAGCAGGGCGTCGGGATCGCCGCCGTGGCGGCGGTAGGCCTCGGCCCCACCGTGCTCGATCCAGTCGCGGACGATCGTCTCGGTCGCTTCCGGGTGGAACTGCGTGCCGACCGCCCGCGGCCCGCGGATCAGCTGGGCGCCGGCGCTGTTGCAGGCGAGAACGTCGAAGCCGGGGGGCGCGGAGAAGACGTCGTGGTGCCACTCCATCCACGGTCCGGCGGCGACCGGCGGTCCGTCGACGGCCACGGTGACCCACCCGATCTCCGGCTCCGACGCCCGGGCGACCGTGCCGCCGAGCGCGTGACACAGGACCTGAGCCCCGAAGCAGATCGCGAACAGCGGGATGCCCCGGCCGGCGACGTCACGCAGCAGCGAGGCCTCCGCCTCGACGCATCGCGCTCGTCTCGGGCCGGTAGACGTTCCACTCCGAGCCGAGCGTGAGCACGACGTCGGCGCCGTCGAGCGAGGGCCAGTCGGCCGGGTGCTCGCGCTGGCCCTCGGTGAACTGGTAGCCGCGGCGCCGGAAGTGGCCCCCGACGAACCCCGCATCGAGGTCCCGCGAGTTCCCGATCAGCACGGCAAGCACCGGGCCAACGTACCCATCCGAGTGTTTCGTCCGATCGGAGTGTTTGCTCCCGGGCAATCCGGGTCGTGGCACTCGGATGGGTCGAAACACTCGGATGGACGCAGCGGTAGCGTCGGGCCGGCATGGTGACGGTCGACGACATCCGGGCCGCCCGGGTCGTCACGTCGACGATCGCCAAGCACACGCCGATCGTGTCGTCGGTGACGCTGTCGCGGCAGACCGGGTTCGACGTCGTGCTCAAGGCGGAGAGCCTCCAGCGCACCGGCGCGTTCAAGATCCGCGGGGCGATGAACAAGCTGTCGTCGCTCGGTGAGCGGGCGGCCAACGGAGTGACCGCCGGGAGCGCCGGCAACCACGCCCTCGCCCTCGCCTTCGCCGCCCGACAGTTCGGCGTGCCGTGCGACATCTTCGTGCCGGCGGGCGCGCCGATCACCAAGATCGAGGCGTGCCGTGCCTATGGCGCGTCGGTTGTCGAGGGCGGGGCCTCGCTCGTCGAGGCGTTCGCCGCCGCCCGAGCTCGCGCCGAGGAGCGGCAGATGGCGTTCTGCCACCCGTTCGACGATCCGGCCGTCATCGCCGGGCAGGGGACGCTCGGGCTGGAGCTCGTGGAGGACCTCCCCGACCTGTCGAGCGTGATCGTGCCGGTCGGCGGGGGCGGACTCGCCGCTGGGGTGGCGATCGCCGTGAAGTCGGCGCGGCCCGGCGTCCGGGTCGTCGGCGTGCAGGCCGCCGTGTGCGCGCCGTACGTCGGCGGCCGCTCGCCCGACGGAGCGGTCGTCACCCTCGCCGACGGCATCGCCGTCAAGCACCCGGGCGAGCTCACCGCCCCGCTGATCGCAGAATGGGTCGACAATCTCGTCGCCGTCGACGAGGATGCCATCGCCGATGCGATGGTCCTGCTGATGGACCGAGCCAAGCTCTACGTCGAGGGTGCCGGCGCGGTCGGCGTGGCGGCGCTGTCGGCGGGGCTGATCACGCCGGCGGCGACGGGCACGACGTGCGTCGTGCTGTCGGGCGGCAACGTCGACCTCGGGATCGTTCCGGCCCTGATCCGCCGGCACGAGACGAAGGCCGGCCGGCGCCTCGACGTCCACGTCAAGATCGACGACCGCCCCGGCACCCTGGTCTGCCTGCTCGGGGAGTTCGCCGCCGCCGGCGCCAACCTGATCGAGGTCGAGCACCAGCGCGAGGGGGTCGACCTGCACGTGCGCGAGACCAGCGTCCACGCCACGTTCGAGGTGCGCGGTCGCGAGCACGCCGCCAGGGTCGTCGCCGCGGTGCACGCCGCCGGCTATCCCGATCTTCAGGCGACATCGGGCGGTTGACCACGAACGAGTTCGACGACGAGGTCTACGCCGCGCTCGCCCGGCGCGCCGCCGAGGCGAACACCACCGTCCCGGAGCTGTTGTGGCGCGAAACGGCGCGGCTCGCCGTGGCCGGATGCTGGTCGTTGACGCCTCCTGCCTGTTCGAGGTGCTCGCCGACACTGAGCGCGCCGAGCTGATCCGCACGCGCCTGGCATAGGACGACGACGGGATGGCGCCGCACGTGATCGACGCTGAGGTGCTCGGTGTCGTCCGCCATCACGAGCGGGCCGGTCTCCTCGACGCGACCGCAGCCGGTCAGGCGGTCGAGGATCTGCGTGACTGGCCGGGCCACAGGATCGGCCATCGCAGTCTGATCAGCCGGGTGTGGGAGCTCCGGGCCACCGTGCGTTCGTGGGAGGCCTCGTACGTGGCCCTCGCCGAGGTCGCTGGCGCCCCGACCTCGTTCTGTCCTTTGAAATCGGCCCGAACGGGCCGGATCGGAAGGACAGTTCGGGGGTTCAGCCGATGAAGTCCGTGATCGCGGCAACCGTCCGCTCGGGCTGTTCGATCTGGGGAAAGTGCCCGGCGCCCTCGACGATCTCCAGCCGGGCGTCGGCGATCAGTGCCTTGAAGTCCTCGCCGTAGGCGGGGTCGACGTACCGGTCCTCGGCGCCCCAGACCAACAGGGTTGGCGCCTTCAGGCGGTACAGCCGCTTCGACAGCCCTTTGTCGGGCAGCGGCCACGTGAACTGCAGGATGCTGGCCGTCGTCTGGGAGGCGCGGAACAGCTGCTCGGGGACGGCGGGATCCGGTGCCGGCAGCGCCGCGGCAAGCGGCCCGTCGGGGTCGGCGAGCAGCAGGCGCGGGCGATCGGGTCCGGGGACCGCCGAGATGTCGGGCACCGGGTTGTCGTCCCGCCAGAGCCCGAGCGGGGCGATCAGCACCAGCTTGTCGACACGTTGCGGACTCGTCGACGCCAGCTCGGCGGCGACCATCCCGCCGAACGAGTGGCCGACGACCGTGGCCGACTCGACATCGAGCACGTCAAGCAGCTCGCTGTAGTAGAGGACGAGGTCCCAGAGGTCCTCGACGTGCTCCAAGCCCTGCGAGTCGCCCGCGCCGGGGTGCTCGGGCGCGATCACGTGGTGGCCGGCGGCGAGGGCGTCGAGCCACGGGGCCCAGAACAGCCCGCCGGCGCCGTGCAGGAAGAGCAGCGGATCGCCCGACCCATCCTGGAGCAGACGGATCTTGAACCGTCCGTCGCGCAGCTCGAGGAACGACTCGTTCATTGGCGCACCATCGACTTGGTGAACGCGTTCGGCCCGTCAAGCGCCGTCGGGCGCCAATGAACGAAAAGACTGCAACGCTGGTTCGCTCGCTCGAAGACTCGCTCGCTCACGTGCCGGCCACCGGCACCGGGGCGTCAACCCGGGCGCCCTGGGGCCACCACTTGTGCTCCCATCCTTCGTCGGCCCACAGGCCTCGAACCTTGGGCATGACCTCCTTGGCGTACAGCCTGAGGTTCATCTTGGTCAGCTCGTGGGGCATCGAACCGATCTGCAGGAGGGCGATGAGGTTGCCGACGCGCAGCCCCCGGCACGCCTCGAACAGCTGCTCGGTGACGCTCTCGGGGCTGCCGGCGATCACGAAGCCACCGTCGACGAGCGACTTCCAGTCGCTGCGCGCTGCCGCCGCGGCGGCGATCTCGGCGGGCGTGTTGGTCTTCATGATGAACTCGACGCTGCGCTTGGTGCGGTAGCCAGGCGTCTCCATGAAGTACGGCGGGACGTGCAGGCACTTCTTGAAGAAGTACATCACGTGCTCCGTGTACAGTTCCTCGGCCTGGGCGTCGGTCTCGGCGACGCAGATCTGCTGGGCGTAGCCGGCGCGGTACGGGTTGCGGTCGGCGCCGAGGCGGTCGGCGGTCTCCCAGAACGTGTCCATCACCTTCTTGGCGAAGCGGTAGCCGAAGAAGCTGAGGAAGTTGTACGTGTAGTCGTTGGCGACGGCCATCTCGTACGTCTCCACCGACCCGCCGCCGGCCAGCCACACCGGCGGGTGCGGCTTCTGCAGCGGCTGCGGCCACGGGTTGACGTAGCGCAGCTTGTTGAAGCGGCCGTTGTACGGGAACGGGCCGGGCTGCGTCCACGCCTTCATGATCAGGTCGTGGGCCTCATAGAACCGGGGCCGGGTCTCGGTCGGGGTGATTCCGTAGCAGCGATTGACGTCCATCGACGTGCCGACCGGGAACCCGGCGGCGAGCCGGCCGTTGGTCATGCAGTCGAGCATGGCGAACTCCTCGGCGACGCGCAGCGCCGGCGTGTACAGGGCCAGCGTGTTGCCGAGGACGAGGATCGCCGTGTTGTTCGGCGTTCGCCGGGCCAGCGCGGCGGCCATCAGGTTCGGCGAGGCCATGAACCCGTAGGCGTTCTGGTGGTGCTCGTTGACGCCGAGGCCGTCGAAGCCGAGCTCGTCGGCGAGCTCCAGCTCGTCGAGGTTCCACTGGTAGTACTGGGCCACCTTCGCCGGGTCGCAGAGCTCGGCGTTGGGCGGCGTCACCCAGACGCTCTCGTAACGCTCCTCGAAGTCGTCGGGCAGGTCCCGGTACGGCATGAGGTGGAAGAAGATCGACTTCACGTCCGGAGCGTATCCAGGCCCGTTGTGTCCGTTCCGATCGGCCCGTCCACGCCCAATTGAACGAGCTACTTCGGCAGCTCGGTTCGGGGGATCTGGTACGACTCGCCGACCGCGACGTTCACTACGCCGGTGCGGTCGGGCGTCTCGATCGGCACGGCGTGGCCGTCGAGCACCTCGACCGTGCAGCCTTCGGCGTCGAGGCTCGACCCGCAGCCGTGCCCCATGTCGTTGCATGTGGAACGTCACCCCGTCCCACCGCGATGGCAGGCTCGGGGTGAAGCGCAGCGCGGTCCCTGAATCGAACAGGCCGGCGAAGCCGAAGGCGATGGTGCCCCACACCCCGCCGGTGGAGGCGACGTGGACGCCGTCGTCCGCGTTGCCGTGGGTGTCGGCGAGGTCGACGAACAGCGCCTCGCGGAAGTACTCGGCGGCGAGGTCGTCGTATCCGATCTGGGCCGCCGCCATCGCCTGCACGCACGCCGACAGGGAGGAGTCGCCAGTGGTGATCGGGTCGTAGTAGTCGAAATTGCGCCGCTTCTGGTCGAGCGGGAACTGGTCGCTGCGCAGCGCCATCGCCAGCACCACGTCGGCCTGCTTGAGCACCTGGTGGCGGTAGATCACTAGCGGGTGGTAGTGCAGCAGCAGCGGGTAGTTCTGCGGCGGCGTGTCTTCGAAATCCCACGGCTCGAGCTCGAGGAACGTGTCGTCCTGGGGGTTGATGCCGAGCTCCTCGTCATACGGGAGGTAGATCGAGTCCGCCGCCCTGATCCAGTTCTTGATCTCCTGCTCCTCCAGGCCGACCCGCCGAACCAGCGCGTCATAGGCGTCGCGGTCCCACTCCCGCAACGACTCGACGACCCGCGCCGCGTAGCGCATGTTGAACCGGGCCATCACGTTCGTGTAGAGGTTGTCGTTGACCACGGTCGTGTACTCGTCGGGGCCGGTGACGCCGTGGATGCGGAACACCTCCTCCCCGTTGGTGGCGTAGAACCCGAGGTCCTCCCACAACCGCGCCGTCTCGACGAGGATCTCGGCCGCCTCACCGGCGAGGAACTGGATGTCGCCGCTGGCGTCGAGGTAGCGCTTGAGGGCGAAGGCGATGGCCGCGTTGATGTGGTACTGGGCGGTGCCGGCGGCGTAGTACGCCGACGCCTCCTCGCCGGTGATCGTTCGCCACGGATAGAGCGCGCCGACCTGGTTCAGCTCACGGGCCCGTTGCCGCGCCTTGGGCAGCGTGCGCCAGCGGGCCCGCAGCACCTTCCGCGCCAGCTCGGGGCTGGTGTAGGAGAGGAACGGGACGACATATGTCTCGGTGTCCCAGAAGTAGTGGCCCTCGTACCCACCGCCGGTGACGCCCTTGGCGGCGATGCCGTGCTCCTGGGTCTGGGCCGAGGCCTGGGCGAGCTGGAACAGGTTCCAGCGCACGGCCTGCTGGCACGGCTCGTCGCCGCGCAGCTCGACGTCGCTGTTCGCCCAGAACTCGTCGAGCCACTCGCGCTGCTCGGCGACGATCGTCATCGGCCCGTCGGCGACGGCCCGATCGAGGGTGCGGTGGCAGCGGTCGGCGAGCTCCTCCGCCGGCACGCCCGTGGAGGTGTGGTAGGAGACGAGCTTGACGATGCGCAACGTCTGTCCGGCATCCATCCGCGCCGTGATCACGGTCTTCGCCAGGTCCTCCCCGACTGTCGTCTCGATGCGATGCTCGGCCGGGAGGTCGATCAAGTGGCGGTCGGCGACCGCCAGCGTCATCCCGCTGTTGGCGCAGCGGTAGCCGAGCACGACGCCGCCGCCCTCCTGGCGGTGCAGCCGCGGCTGCAGCACCCGATGGTCGAACGTGCGCATCTTTCGCGGGTCGGGGGCGTGGCCGAGGGCGTGAATCGGCGTGTGGTACTCGTCCTCACCGTCCTGGCGGTTGAGGATCTGGGACGACACGACGATCGGGGCCCGGCCGTCGAGCAGCGTGACCTCCATCGTCAGCATCGCCAGGTGGCGGTGGGCGAGACACACCAGCCGTTGCGCCCGCACCCGCACCCGTTTGCTGCCCGGCGTGCGCCACACCAGGTCGCGGGTCGAGGATGCCCTCGCGGAAGTCGAGCACACGCTCGTATGACTCCAAGTCGGCGTTGGTCAGCAGCAACGGCTCGTCGTCGACGTAGAGCTTCATCAGCTTGGCGTCTGGGACGTTGACGATCGTCTGGCCCAACTTGGCGAAGCCGAAGGCGTCCTCGGCGTGCTTGATGCTCCACGTCTCGTGGAAGCCGTTGATATAGGTGCCGTGGGTGTGCGCCTCGCGACCCTCGGATGGGTTGGCCCGCATTCCGATGTAGCCGTTGGCGACGGTGAACAGCGTCTCGGTGAGACCGAGGTCGCTTGGGTCGTGCTCCCGCTCGATGAGGCGCCACGGATCGACCGGGAACCGGGCCAGATCGAGGTGCTCGGGGGCCGTGCGCCTCACGAGGCGCCCTCCAGCAGCTCGCTGAGGTCGTCGACGACGACGTCCGCCCCGTGCTCGCGCAGGGCGTCGTGGCCGGCGCCACGATCGACCCCGACGACGAGCCCGAAGTGCCCGGCCCGCCCGGCCTCGACGCCGGACACCGCGTCCTCGACGACGACGGCGTCGGCGGCGGCGACCCCGAGACGGCTGGCCGCGTTGAGGAATATGTCGGGCGCCGGCTTGCCGGGGATGTGCTCCTCGGCGGCGACGAGGCCGTCGGTAACGACGTCGAAGCGGGGGGCCAGCCCAGACGCCTCGAGCACCTCGCGGGCGTTGCGCGACGACGACACCACCGCCGCCTTGATCCCTTGCTCGGCGAGGTGGTCGAGGAAGCGCACCGAGCCGGGATACGGCGCGATCCCGTCGCGCCGGAGGATGTCGAGGAACACGACGTTCTTGCGGTTGCCGAGTGCGCCCACCGAGCCGTCGCCGGGCGGGTCGTCACCATCCCCGTCCGACAGGGTGATGCCGCGCGAGGCGAGGAACGTGCGCACGCCGTCGAAGCGGGGCCGGCCGTCGACGTAGCGCAGGTAATCCTCCTCGCTGAACCTGGCCTGGCCGCGGGGGACGAGGAACTCGTCGAACATCGTCGTCCAGGCCTGCTGGTGGAGGTCGGCGGTCGGCGTGAGGACGCCGTCGAGATCGAAGAGGAACGCGGTGAACGAGTCAACGGGCGGCACCGTCCGGCAACTGTAGGGCTTCTACCTTTCACTCGGGCTCGCCCGCCTGGCCATTGGCGGGGTCCCTAGGGTGGGGGCGTGGATGCGACCCGACGACTCTGGGGCACGCAGACCGATCTGGCAGTGGGCAACTTCCCGATCGCCCATCGCCCTCTCGACGTCCGCATCGCCCACGCCCTGGCCATGATCAAGCGCCACGCCGCGGCGGTGAACGCGTCGCTCGCCGTCCCTGGGGTGGCATCTGAGGTCGCCGACGCGATCGCCGACGCGGCGCGGCGGATCGAGGCCGGCGAGCTCGACGACCAGTTCCCGATCGACGTGTACCAGACCGGCTCGGGGACGTCGACGAACATGAACGTCAACGAGGTGATCGCCTCGCTGGCGTCCTCGTCGATCGACGCCAACGTCCACCCCAACGATCACGTCAACGCGTCGCAGTCGTCGAACGACACGGTCCCGGCGGCGATCCGAATCGCCGTCGCTCGGCTGCTCGTCACGGATGTCCACCCGGCGGTGGAGGCGCTGATCGCCGCGCTGCGCGAGATGGCCGCCCGCTACGCCAACGTCGTCAAAGCCGGGCGCACCCATCTGATGGACGCCACGCCGGTGACGCTGGGCCAGGAGGCCGACGCGTGGGCGGGGATGCTGACGGGCGCGCTGGCCCGCTCACGGCTGGACGTCGACGTGCTCGGCGAGCTGCCGCTCGGCGGCACCGCCGTCGGCACCGGGATCAACACCCCGCCGACGTTCGCCAGCACGGTGATCGAGGCGCTGGCCGACGAGACCGGGCTGCCGCTGCGACCCAGTCCCAACCCGATGGTCCAGCAGGGTGGCCAAGGGGCGCTGGCCGAGGCTTCGGCCGGGCTGCGCGGGATCGCCGTCGCCCTCACCAAGATCGCCAACGACATCCGCCTGCTGGCGAGCGGGCCGTCGGCGGGGTTGGGCGAACTGCTGCTGCCCGAGCTGCAGGCGGGGTCGTCGATCATGCCCGGCAAGGTCAACCCCGTGCTGTGCGAGTCGGTCAACCAGGTGGCGGCGCGGGTGTTCGGCAACGACGTCACCGTGACGTTCGGGAGCTCGCAGGGGATCCTCGAGCTCAACACGTACCTGCCGGTGGTCGCCGACGCGCTGCTGGAGTCGGGCACGCTGTTGGCCAACGTGTGCCGAGTGTTCGCCGACCGCTGTGTCGCCGGCATCCTCGCCGACGAGATCCGCTGCCGCCACTACGCCGAGCAGTCGCCGGCGATCGCCACCGCCCTCAACCCGATCATCGGCTACTCCCGCGCCGCCGAGCTGGTGCACCGGGCGATCGAGGAGCGGCGCTCGATCATCGACCTCGTCGTCGAGGAGGGCGTGCTCCCCGAGCCCGAGGCCCGCGAGACCCTCGACCCGCTCCGCCTGACCGGCCCCCTCCGTCCGAGTGTTTGAGCCGATCCGAGGGCCAGGACCCGATTCTCCCGGGACGAAACACTCGAATGCGCCTACAGCGCGGCTTCCAGCGCGTCCAGGAGGCTGCTGGCGCCGATTCGGAACGTGGCCTGCGTCGCCCAGTCCGGACCCATGATGCGATCGGCGAGGTCGAGGTAAGTGGCGGCGTCGGCCACGGTGCGGATCCCGCCGGACGCCTTGAAGCCGACGGGCTCGCCGGACATCGCGATCGCCTCGAGCACGATCTCGGCGGCCTCCGGCGTCGCCGACACCGGCGTCTTGCCCGTCGACGTCTTCACGAAGTCGGCGCCGTGCTCGATGGCGAACATCGTCGCCCGGTCGACTGCCGAGCGGTCGGGGAGCTCGCCGGTCTCGATGATCACCTTCATCACCCGTGGGCCGGTCTCGGCGCGGACCGCCGCGAGCAGGCCGGCGGCGTGGTCGACGTCGCCGGCGAGCCACGCCGCGTACGGCAGCACGACGTCGATCTCGTCGGCCCCGGCGGCGACGGCGGCGGCGGTGACGGAGGCGGCACGGTCGGCCGGGTCGGTGCCGGCCGGGAAGTTGACGACGGTTGCCACCCGCACCCCGCTGCCGTCGAGGCGGTGCCGGCAGCGGGCGACGAACGGCGGCCACACGCAGACCGCTGCGACCGAGGCCCGCGCCGCCCGCTCGCACAGGGTGTCCGCGGCGGCCTCAGTCGTGTCGGCGCCGAGGTCGGTGAGGTCGAGCAGCGGGATCGCCCGCCGGGCGACCGCGCCGTCCGACGCCCGGTCCGTCACAGGATCCCCAGGTCGGCGAGGAACGCCTCGTTGTTCGGGGCCCGGCCGAGGAAGTCCTCGAGCATCTCGCTGGCCGGACGGGAGCCGCCGCATTCGAGGATCGCCGTGCGGTAGGCGCGGCCGACGTCGGGGTTGGTGACGCCCTCGTCGGCGAAGCGGCTGAACATGTCGTCGCCGAACACCTTCGACCACAAGTAGCCGTAGTACCCGGCGTCGTATCCCGCGAGGAGGTGGCCGAAGTTGGCCGGCATGAACGTCCCGTCGACGTGGTCGAACAACGACACCGCCTCGGCCCGGCGCAGGATCGCGTCGAGGTCGCGCGCACCGTCGGGCAGCGACCCGTCCTCGGGGCGGCGTGGCCCGTGGAGGCCCATGTCGAGCACGCCGAACTGGGCCTGGCGCAGAGTGACGACGCCGACGTTGAGGTCGCGCGCCGCCACGAGCTGGTCGACGAGCTCGGCCGGGATCGGCTCACCGGTCTCGTGGTGGCGGGCGAAGCGGCTCAGCACCTCCGGTCGCCAGCACCAGTGCTCCATGATCTGCGACGGCGCTTCGACGAAGTCGCGCTCGGTGCTGGTGCCGGAGAAGCGCACCGTCTCGGCGCGCGTCAGCGTCTGGTGCAGCACGTGGCCGAACTCGTGGAACAGCGTGACGACCTCGTCGTGCAGCAGCAGCGACGGCCGGTCGGCGGTGGGCTTGGTGAGGTTGGCCACGATCGCCGAAACCGGGGCCCGGTACGAGCCGTCGGGGAGGCGCCGGCCGGGCACTAGGTCGAACGCCGCGGCGTGGCTGAACTTGCCGTCCCGGGGATGGAGGTCCATGTGGACGACGGCGATCGGCTCACCGCTGGCCCGATCGACGATCGAGAACCTGCGCACGTCAGGATGCCAGACCGGGACGTCGTCGAGCGGCCGGTACTCGAGGCCGAACACCGCGCCGGTGATCTCGAGCAGCCCGTCGACCACCTGCTCGAGCGGGAAGTACGCCGCGACGGCGTGGCTGTCGACGCCGTACTCGGTCTTGCGCAGCTGGGTGTCGTAGTAGCGCCAGTCCCACAGCTGCAGCTCGTCGTCGCCCTCGTCGGCGGCGAGGCGCGCCGCCATCACAACGATCTCGTCGGTGGCCTTCTTGGTCAGCGGCGGGAGCAGGTCGGCGTAGAACGTGTCGACGGTCTCGGGGTCGTGGGCCATCTTCTCGTCCATCGTGTGATGGGCCCACGACGGCTGGCCGAACAGTGCCGCCACCCGCTCGCGCAGGGCGACGGCCTCGGCCAGCAGCGCGCGGTTGGTATCCGCGGCGCGGTTGCCGAAGAGCGTGGCCAGCTCCCGTCGGCGCTCGCGGTTGCGGGCGTGCTCGAGGAACGGCAGCACGTCGGGGTAGGCCATCGTGATCCGGTAGCGGCCGTCGTCGTCGCGGGCCAAGCCGTCGCGGTACGAGTCCGGCAGGCCGTCGAGGTCAGCGGCGTCGACGACGAGCACGTCGGTGACGTCGGCGATGTGCTGCTCGAAGCGGACCCCGATCTCGACCAGCCGGGCCATCGCCGCCCGCACCTCATCACGCGCCGCCGGGGTGAGGCCATGGCCGGCGAGGCGAATGTCGCGCCGTGTGAACTGCAGGAGTCGGGCGAGCTCACCGGTGAGCGCCGCCGCCTCTGGTGTCGCCGCCAGCTCGGTGACGGACGCTGCCACCTCCGGGTCGAAGGGCAGGTCGACGAGCCACCGCTCGAGGCGCTCCGCCGCGGCATGTCCGGCGGCGCGGACGTCGGCGTCGGGGTGGACGTAGGCCATGAACCCGGCGCTGCCCATGGCGTCGGCGATCACGCCACGTGCCCGGTCCAGCGGCAGCAGCGTCACCGCCACCGAGCGCGGTGTCCCCGCCTCGATCGCCGAGGCGACGATGGCGTCGGCGTCGCCGATCGCCCGCTCGACCTCGGCGGCGACGGACTCGGGCGTGGCGTTGGCGTGGTCGAACGTCGGCACGCCGGCGACGCTACCGGGGGCTCGAATCGAGTCTTGGCCGATTCGTCAGGTGGGTGAGCGCCGCTACGAAGCGGCGGCGCCGAGCTCGGCAGGTGAGACGAGCAGCTTGCCTGCGAGTCGAACCCGGCCAGAGGAGCTGGCTGCTTGGCCAGGTGGGCGAGCGCCGCTACGAAGCGGCGCCGAGCTCGGCAGGTGAGACGAGCAGCTTGCCTGCGAGTCGAACCCGGCCAGAGGAGCTGGCTGCTTGGCCAGGTGGGCGAGCGCCGCTACGAAGCGGCGCCGAGCTCGGCAGGTGAGACGAGCAGCTTGCCTGCGAGTCGAACCCGACTAGAAGAACACCTGGCTGCTTGGCCCAGGTGGGCGAGCGCCGCTACGAAGCGGCGGCGCCGAGCTCGGCAGGTGAGACGAGCAGCTTGCCTGCGAGTCGAACCCGACTAGAAGAACACCTGGCTGATTGTGTGGATCAGCAGACCGGCGAGGCCGCCGACGACCGTGCCGTTGATGCGGATGAACTGCAGGTCGCGGCCGACCTGCAGCTCGATGCGGCGGGACGTCTCGGCGCTGTCCCAACGCTCGACGGTGGTGGCGATCAAGTCGGCAACCTCGCCCTGGTAGTGCTCCACGACGTACACCAGCGTGCGCTCGACCCAGCCGTCGACCTTGGCCTGCAGGTCGGCGTCCGTCGCCAGCCGCTTGCCAGCCCGCCGCAGCCCATCGGTGAGGCGCACCCGCAGGTCGCTGGCCGGATCGTCGGCGGCGTCGAGCACCGACTTCTTCACCGAGCCCCACAGCGAGCCGAACCAAGCCTGGACCTGGGGGTGCGACAGCAGCTCGTGCTTCAGCTCGTCAGCCTTGGCGATGATCTCGGGGTCGGTCCGAAGCCGATCGGCCAGGTCGATGATCCGCTTCTCGATCGACTGGCGGACCTCGTGATCCGGCGCCGCGGAGAGGTCTCCCAGGAAGCGCTGCAGGCCGTCGAAGATCTTGTTGAAGATGCGGTCGTCGATCGGCTCGGGCACCCACCACGGCGACTCCTTCTTGAGGCGGTCGCGCAGGACGCTGCGGTGGTCGTCGAGGAACGTCGACAGGCCACGCAGGATGGCGTCGAGCAGGCGTTGGTGGTGACCTCCCTCGACCGACACGTCGATCGCCCGGGCCAGCAGGGGGGCGACCTCGACCTCGCGGAGCCGCCGCTCGACCGTCCCCCCGAGGGCGTCTTGGACGTCGCGATCGTCGAGCACCTCGACAACGCCGCGCAGGGCGTCGCCACCGGCGCTGGCTGCCCGCTCGGCGTTGCCCGGCGCCGCCAGCCACCGACCGAGGCGCTGGCCGACATGAACGGCGGCGACTCGCTCGGTGAGCAGCTCGGGCGTGAGGAAGTTGCCCTGCACGAACTCGCCGAGGCTGCGGCCGATCTGGTCCTTGCGGTGGGGGATGATGGCCGTGTGCGGGATCGGCAGCCCGAGCGGATGCCGGAACAGGGCGGTGACGGCGAACCAGTCGGCGAGCGCACCGACCATCGCCGCCTCGGCGGTCGCCCGGAGGTAGCCGACCCACGCCGGCCCGCCGTCCTCGTTGGCTCGGGCGATCAGGTAGATGACGCCGACGACCACCAGCAGCCCGGTGGCGAACGCCTTCATCCGCCGCAGGTCGCGGCGGCGGGCGGGATCCTCAGGCGTCAGTGTGCGCATCCGAGTGTTTCGTCCCGGAGAACCGTGGCCCACGCACTCCGATGGGCTGAAACACTCGGATGCTCGAGACCGTCAGTGGGCGAACTGGGTGGTCTGCTCGGCGGCGTCGAGGAGCCAGCCGGGGACGATCCCGACGAATAGCGTGAAGCCGACGGCGAGGAAGATCGCCACGCCGGAGGAGAACGGCACCCGCACCGGGGTCTCGTCGCCGCCGGGGTCGGACATCCACACGCTGACCATGATCCGCAGGTACAGGAAGGCGGCGATGACCGACGACACCATCGCGATGATCGCCAGCGCGTAGCTGTGCTCGTCGACGCCGGCGCGGATCACGCCGAACTTGGCGATGAACCCGGACGTGAACGGCACACCGGCCTGCGCCACGAGGAACACGGTCAGCGCGAGGGCGAGCGTCGGGCGCTGGGCACCGAGGCCGCGGAACGCATCGAGGCTGGTCTCGCGGTCGCCGCGGCGGGCGACGAGGGCGACGATCCCGAACGTGCCGGCGACCATCACCGCGTACGCGAGGAGGTACACCAGCGCGCTCGGCACGCCGAGCCCGCTGTCGGCCTCGCCAGCGCGATGGGCGGCGGCCTCCACGCCGACGAGGATGAAGCCAGCGTGGGAGATCGACGAGTAGGCGAGCATCCGCTTGACGTCGGTCTGGACGACGGCGAGGACCGAACCGACCACCAGCGACAGCACGGCGAGCAGCCAGATCGCCGGGCGCCAGTCGTCGCGGAACGCCGGCAGCCCAACGACAAACACGCGCAGCAGGGCACCGAACGCGGCGACCTTGCCGACCGACGCCATGAACCCGGTGACGGGCGTTGGGGCACCCTGGTAGACGTCTGGCGTCCAGACGTGGAACGGCACCGCGGCGACCTTGAAGCCGAGCCCGACGAGCAGCAGGGCGACACCGGCTAGCACCAGCGCGTCGTTGCGCTCGACCGGGATGCCGTTGGCGACGGCGTCGACCATCTTGGAGATGTTGGTCGAGCCGGTGGCGCCGTAGACGAGGGCGATGCCGTAGAGGAGGAACGCCGAGGAGAAGCCGCCGAGCACGAAGTACTTGATCGCCCCTTCCGCGGCGCCCCGCTTGCGGCGGTAGCTGGCGACGAGCACGTAGAAGGCGAGCGACATCGTCTCCAGCCCGATGAACAGCACGATCAGGTCGTTCGCCGCAGCCATCACCACGGCGCCCGCGGCGGCGACGAGGAACAGGGCGTAGATCTCCGGGCTGTCGAGCTCCTCGCGGCGGAGGTAGTCGTCGCTCGTCAGCGCGACCAGCACCACCGCCGCACAGATCGTGATCGTCACGAACTCGGCGAACGTGTCGAACGCCAACGCCCCGCCGACGAGCGTCTTCGTGCCCTCGTCGCTGACGTCGTCCCACAGGACCATCGACAGGATCCCGGCGGCGCCGGCAGCCGACGCCGTGGCGAAGGCGTACAGCCCCCGCGGCCACGGCGGGGTGAGGGCGCCGGCGACGAGCAGGAACAGCGACGCGCCGACGAGGACCAGGATCGGCGTGAGGGCGAACCACTGGACGTCGGGGCCGTTGAACGGGGCCTGAGCGATCACCCGCCGGCCTCCTGCGGCTCCGGCTTCGGGATCTTCACGTCCGCCCGCGTCTCGACGTGTTCGACGAGACGGTCGACGCTCGGCCCGATGCGGTCGAGCAACGGCTTGGGGTACACGCCGATGAAGCCGATCAACCCGATGAACACGAGCAGGACCAGCCCTTCACGCAGGTTGATCTCGCGGAAGCCGCGGTTCTCGTCGTCGACCTCGCCGTGGAACACCCGCTGGTAGGCCCACAGCAGGTACAGCGCGGCGAGGATCACGCCGGCGGCGGCGGCGACGGTCCACCAGCGCGACGTGAGGAACGAGCCGATGAGGATGAGGTACTCGCCGATGAACCCGTTGAGCCCGGGAACGCCGATCGACGACAGCATGATCGCCATGAACCCGGCGGCGAAGATCGGGGCGACCGACTGGATCCCCCGCAGCTCGGCGATCTCGCGGGTGTGGCGGCGCTCGTAGATCCATCCGACGAGGAGGAACAGGGCGCCGGTGGAGAGGCCGTGGTTGACCATCTGCAGCACGCCGCCCGACAGCGACTGGCTGGTGACGGCGAAGGTGCCGAGGACGATGAAGCCGAGGTGGGCGATCGACGAGTAGGCGACGAGCCGCTTGAGGTCCTTCTGCATCGTGGCCACGACAGCGCCGTAGAGGATCCCGATCACCGCCAGCGTCAAGAACAGCGGGCGGGCCCACCACGCCGCCTCGGGGAACAGGTACAGCCCGAAGCGCAGCAGGCCGTAGGTGCCGAGCTTCAGCATCACGCCGGCGAGGATCACCGAGCCCGCCGTCGGGGCCTGGGTGTGGGCGTCGGGCAGCCAGGTGTGCAGCGGGAACAGCGGGACCTTGACGGCGAAGGCGACGGCGAAGGCGAAGAACAGCCATCGCGCCGTCGACGTCGAGAAGTTGGCGTGCTCGGCGATCACGGTGAGGTCGAACGTCAACTCGCCGACGCTCGGGCGGGCCAGGAACACCGTGGCGATGATCCCGACGAGCATGAACGCCGAGCCGAACATCGTGAACAGGAAGAACTTCAGCGCGGCGTACTGGCGGTCGTCGTAGCCCCATCCGCCGATGAGGAAGTACATCGGCACGAGCACGATCTCGAAGAAGATGAAGAAGACGAACAGGTCGAGGCTGAGGAAGCTGCCCATCACGCCGGCCTCGAGCAGCAGCATCCAGGCGAGGTACGGCTTCTCGTCGTGGTGGGCGTCGGCGCCGAGGAACGACAGCGGGAACAGCACGCCGGTGAGCACGACGAGGAACAGCGAGATGCCGTCGACGCCGAGGTGCCACGAGATACCCCACGGCCTCGATCCAGGAGTGCTCGGAGACGAACTGGAAGCCCGGCTCGCTGGTGTCGAACTCGACGAGCAGCCACACCGACAACGCCGCGGTGGCGACGCTGGCGAGCAGGGCGATCAGCTTGACGAGACTCGGGGCGGCGCTTGTTGGCCAGGGCCACGGCGAGCGCGCCGGCCACCGGCACCAGCACGATCGCGGTGAGGATCGGGAAGCCCGCCGACGACTCGGGCACTACAGCATTCCCCGCACGACGACGAACCAGCCGAGCAGCAGCACGAC
The DNA here is from genome assembly GCA_963841465.1 of uncultured Acidimicrobiia bacterium. Taxonomy (GTDB): domain Bacteria; phylum Actinomycetota; class Acidimicrobiia; order Acidimicrobiales; family Ilumatobacteraceae; genus JALZMG01. The sequence goes on from CAWJCQ010000006.1 coordinate 1,070,367, forward strand.
ACCGACGCCGATGATCCCGGCGTAGTGCGCGCACGTAGCCGGTCTGGCCCTTGCGCAGCTCGCCGGCCGTGCCGCGAACGACCTCGGCCGGCGCCGTTGACCGCGCCGTCGACGACGTTGCGGTCGAACCAGGCGGCGTCCTCGAACGCCGCCCGCCCGGGACCGCCCATGAAGTCGGTGACCGCCTGGTCGTAGTACCAGCCGTTGGCGAGGATCACCGGCTCGACTGGGCCTTGATCCGGCGCCTGCTCGTAGACCAGCCAGGCGAGCACGATGCCGAGCACGGCGCCAGCGGTGGCGATCAGCATGAGGATCGTCTTGTGACTGTCGCCCCACGTGCCGGTGATGCTGCGCTCACCCACCTCGACCACCGGCGCCAGCCAGTGCTCGAGCCGCTCGGTGATCGAGTCGGGCAGCCACGAGACGTTCGGCAGCTGGATGATCCCGCCGACGATCGACAGCCCGGCGAGCATCACCAGCGGGAGCGAGCATGACCGGCGGGCTCTCGTGAGGCCTGAACTCGCCGTGGGCGCCGTGGGCGTCGGCGTGACTCTCCCACCGCGCCTCGCCGTAGAACACCATGATCACCTGCCGGGTCATGTAGTAGGCGGTGAGCAGCGCGGTGGCCAGGCCGATGACGTACAGCGCCGGGCTCTTGGCGCAGCGAGAACAGGAGGATCTCGTCCTTCGACCAGAACCCGGCGAACGGCGGCACGCCGGCGATCGCCAGCCAGCCGACGATGAACGTGAACGCGGTGATCGGCATGAACTTGCGCAGCAGGCCCATGTGGCGCATGTCCTGCTGCGTCGTGCATGCCGTGGATCACCGAGCCCGACCCGAGGAACAGGAGGGCCTTGAAGAAGGCGTGGGTGATCATGTGGAAGATCGCCGCCACGTAGGCACCTGATCCGACGGCCAGGAACATGTAGCCGAGCTGGCTGATCGTCGAGTAGGCGAGGACCTTCTTGATGTCGTTCTGGGCGACGGCGATCGTCGCCGCGAACAGCGCGGTGATCACGCCGATCCAGGCGATCAGCGTCGGCAGCCAGGACGCCGAGGCGGCCAGCAGCGGATTGATGCGGACCATCAGGAACACGCCGGCGGTCACCATCGTGGCGGCGTGGATCAGCGCAGACACCGGCGTCGGGCCCTCCATCGCGTCGGGCAGCCAGAAGTACAGCGGGAGCTGGGCGCTCTTGCCGATCGCTCCGAGGAACAGCAGGGCGGCGACGCCGGTGGCCGCCGACCGCGTGATCGTGCCCGCTTCGGCGCTGTGGTTGAGCACCGAGTAGCTGACCGAGCCGACCGACTCGAAGGCGAGGAACATCGCGATCATGAACCCGAAGTCGCCGACCCGGTTGGTGACGAACGCCTTCTTGCCCGCCGTCGCCGCCGACTGGCGGGTCTGCCAGAACGAGATCAGGAAGTAGGAACAGGTGCCGACGCCCTCCCACCCGAGGAACGTCACGAGCAGGTTCTCGCCGAGCACGAGCACCAGCATCGAGAAGGCGAACAGGTTCATGTACAGGAAGAACTTGGAGAACTTCGGGTCGCCGTGCATGTAGCCGATCGCGTAGAGGTGGATCAGCGCCCCGACGCCGGTGACGAACAGGCACATCGTGATGCTCAGCGGGTCGGCGAGGAACGACATGTCGATGTGCAGCGTCCCGACCGGGATCCACTCGTAGAGCTTGACGACGTGGGCCCGTTCCTCCGCCGGCTTGCTCAGGAGATCGAAGAAGACGCCGGCGGCGACGACGAACGAGGCGCCGACCATCGCCGTCGCCAGGTAGCCGGCGCGAGGGTCGCCGAGCCGGCGCCCGAACACGAGGATGACGAAGAACCCGAGCAGCGGGAAGGCAGGGATGAGCCAGACGACGCTCGTCATCGAAGCGCTAGCCCTTGAGGTCCGACGAGGTCGTCGGCGGTGGCGCCGGGGCGTCGCCGCAAGATCGACACGATGATCGCCGAGCCCGACGACGACTTCGGCGGCGGCGACGACGAGCACGAAGAACACCGCCGTCTGGCCGCCGATGTCGCCGAGGCGCTTGGCCATCGCCACGAAGCTGAGGTTGACGGCGTTGAGCATCAGCTCGATGCACATGAACATCACGAGCGGGTTGCGCCGCGTCACGACGCCGACAGCGCCGATGCCGAACAGCACCGCGGCGAGCACGAGGTACCACGTTGGGGTCGGCACGGCGTCGGCGATCACGGCGAGGTCCGTTCACGTGTCTCGCTGGCGGCGGCCTCGTCGTCGCTCGATCGCTGCTTGTCGCGACGGGTCATCACGACGGTGCCGGCGACGGCGACGATCAGCAGCACCGAGGTCAGCTCGAAGGCGAACACGTTGTCGCTGAAGAGGTTGTGGGCGAGCTGGCGGATGTTGGCGTCGTGGTCACCGATCACGCCGCCGTTCGACTGGCCGGCGATGTCGAGCCCGGAACTGGCGCGCAGCGGGCTGGTGTCGCGGGTCGAGACGATCGCCGCGATCAGCAGACCGACGACACCGAGACCCATCACCGCGGCGAGTGGGCGGGCGATCGGCAGGTTGTCGGTGCGCAGCTGATCGGCACGATCGACGCCGAGCAACATGATCACGAACAGGAACAGCACGACGATCGCCCCGGCGTAGACGATCACCTGCACCGCGGCGAGGAAGTGCGCCTCCATCGCCACGAAGTGGACGGCGACGCCGAACAGCGTCAGCACGAGGCTCAGCGCCGAATGGACCGGGTGGCGATAGATGACGACGCCGATCCCCCCGCCGATCACCATGATCGAGGCGACGACGAACACGAGCAGCTGCATCAGCCGCTCCCCCGACCGCGAACTGTGAGTCCAGACGGCGCAGACCCGCATCCACAGCTCACAGGTCGGCCGGTCACGGCGCCGGCCTCTCGGCGTCGCGGACGCCGTGGCCGAGGTCGCCACTCCAGCCGACCGCGCCGACGAAGCCGGCGTCACCCGACGGCGCGGTGGCGCGGACCCACCCGCTGGTGTTGGCGTCCTCGCCGGTGCGCCAGTCCTCCCACGGCAGGCGCTGGGGCCGCCCGTCGTCGTCGACCAGAAGCTCCGTCTTGGTGTAGATCGCGTCGCGTCGGTTGGTGAACGAGAACTCGAACATCTTCGACTCCGTGATCGCCTCCGTCGGGCAGGCCTCGACGCACAGGTCGCAGTGGATGCAGCGCAGGTAGTTGATCTCGTACACGAACCCGAAGCGCTCGCCCGGCGACGTCGGCGACTCCGGGTCGTTGTCCTTGCCGCGCACGTAGATGCACTTGGCGGGGCACACGCCGGCGCACAGCTCGCACCCGATGCACTTCTCCATCCCGTCCTCGTAGCGGTTGAGGACGTGGCGCCCGTGGAGGCGCGCCGGCTTGACCGACTTGACGTCGTCGTGGGCGTCTGGTGGGGCGAGCGCCTCCGGCGTCCCTTGCTTGGCCTCTTCCTTGCGCGCCGCCCGGCCGCCCGAGTAGTTCTTCGTCAGCCGCTTCCCGCCGAACAGCCGGTGCTGGCGGAGCGTGACGCCGAAGCCCTGCCACCAGCCCATCAGGTCAGCATCCTTCGGCGCCGGCCGGCGGTGCGCAGGGCGAGGACCATCAGCGCCGCGGCGACGAGCTCGATGGCGACGGTGACGACGGCCACGAGCACCGGGTTCCAGTCGTTGTCGTTGCCCAGGCGGATCGCCGCGAGCAGGAGGAACCACCCGAGGGAGATCGGGATCAGCGCCTTCCACCCGACGTCCATCAGCTGGTCATAGCGCAGCCGGGGCAGCGTCGCCCGCAACCACACGTAGACGTACAAGAAGATGAACACCTTGAGCACGAACCAGATCGTGCCCTCGAGGTCGTTGGGGATCAGCGGGATGTCCGCCGTCCAGTCACCGATCGCCAGCGGCTGGGGACCGCCGAGGAACAGCGTGACGATGATCGCGCTCATCGTGATCGTGTTCATGAACTCGGCGAGGAAGAACAGCGCGAACCCGAACGCCGAATACTCGGTGTTGAAGCCGCCAACCAGCTCCTGCTCGGCCTCGACGAGGTCGAACGGCGGGCGGTTGAGCTCGGCGGTGGCGGCGATCATGAAGATGGCGAAGGGCACGATGCCGGTGGCGATGATGTTCCAGTTGGAGAGCGAGTCCTGCTGGGCGACGATGCCGGCGGTGGACAACGTGCCGGTCGCGAGCAGCACGGCGGCGACGCTCAGACCGAGCGCGGCCTCGTAGCTGATCATCTGCGCCGACGCCCGCACGGCCCCGAGCAGCGGGTACTTCGAGCCGCTCGACCAGCCGGCGAGCATGATCCCGTAGACGGCGATCGACGAGAGCGCGAGCACGAGCAGGATGCCGATCGGCGGGTCGGCGAGCTGGACCCGCGTGGCGTGGCCGAACCACTCGACGATCCCCTGCTTGCCGTCCTTGCCGTCGCGGAAGTCGCCGCCGAGCGGGATCACCGACCACACGAGGAACGCCGGCACGAAGGCCAGGAACGGGGCCAGCCGGTAGACCCACCGGTCGGCCCGATCCGGCATGAAGTCCTCTTTGAAGATCAGCTTCATGCCGTCGGCGAGCGTCTGCAGGATGCCGAACGGACCGGCCTTGTTCGGCCCCACCCGGTTCTGCATGCCGGCGATGATCTTGCGCTCGAACCAGACCATGAACATCGTCCCGACCAGGCCCACGGCGAAGACGACCAGCACCTTGACAGCGATCAGGACGAGCGGCGTCCACTTCAGGCCGGCGTCGAGCAGGGGGTCGATCGCCAGCACTACAGGCGCTCCACGCGCACGTCGACGACGGGGGCGGTGGCGTCGATGATGTCGGTGATCGACGCCCCGGGGACGTTGAACGGCACCTGCAGTGCGCCACGTGGGACGCGCTCGTCGGCGGCGACGGGCAGCACGACGGTGCCCTTGGCCGACACGACCCGCACCTCGTCGCCGTCGGTGAGCCCGACGCGGTCGAGATCGAGGGGGTTGACGTGGGCCGCGGCGGGCGCGGCGAGCTCGGCGAGCGAGGGCGAGTGGGCGGTCATGACGGCCCGGTCGTACAGCTTGCGGGTCAACACCAGGCGATAGTCGTAGCTGACGCGGTCACCGGCGCGCGCCATGGGCCCGGCGAGGGCGGCCGGATCGGTCTCCGCGACGGCGAGCACGCCATCGGGCAAGGCGGCGAGGGCGGCGCGTGTCGCGCCGGCGTAGGCCGGCACCGATGCGGCGATGGCGTCAGTGATCGCGTCGACCGACAGGAGCCTGTCGGCGATGTCGAGGTGGTCGAGCAGCTCGGCCAGCTCGACGGCGATCATCCAGTCCGGCCGGGCCGTACCGGCCACCGACACCTTCTTGCCGACGGTGGTGACGCGGCCCTCGAGGTTCGTGGTCGTCCCCGCCTTCTCGCCGTATGCGGCGGCGGCAAGGACGACGTCGGCGGCAGCCGCCGAGTCGGTGAGGAACGTGTCGACGGAGATGATCCGGCGGGCGCCGGCGAGGGCACGGCGGGCGAGATCGGCGTCGGGGAAGTCGCTCAGCGGATCGGCGCCGAGCAGTACGAGCAGGTCGACCTTGCCGTCCGCGGCGGCGGTGAGGATGCCGGCGCCGTCGAGGCCGCCGTTCTGCGGCGTCAGGCCGAGCTGGATCGCCCCGACGACGTTGCCCCGGCGCAGCGCCGGGAGCACCTTCGCCCCCGGGCAGGCGTCGAGCACGGTGCGCAGCGCCGAGGCGGCGACGTCGGTCGACTCGGCGAGGTTGGCCCTTCCGGCGACGACCACCACCGGGCCGGACCGGAGCTGGTCGGCGATCTCGTGGTCGGCCAGCGCCGCGTCCAGGGCCGCGCCGGACTCGATCGTGACGCTGCGCCAGGCGTAGCGCGTCAGCCCGGTCGCGGCGGGGGTGAGCTCGACGATCCGGACCTGGCGCTGCTCGGCGGCGTGGCGCAAGCGGAGGTAGAGGACCGGGAGCTCCTCCTTGAGGTCCGGTGCCAGCAGCACCACCGTCGCCGCCGTTGCGGCTTCGTCGATGGTGGCCCGGGGCAGGGCGAGCACGGCCGCCGGCAGGCCGTCGCCGAGCTGGGCGTCGCGGTTCGTGATGCCGATCACATCGCACAACGACGCCCACGCGTAGGCGTCCTCGTTGGTGCCGCGTGCGCCGCCGAGCACGGCGATGCTGACCGGCCCGCCGCCGGCGAGGGCCTCCCGCACCAGCTGCGCGGCGGCGTCCATCGCCACGCTCCACGACGTCTCCGCCAGGCCCGCCTCGCCACGCACCAGCGGCGCGGTCAGCCGCTGCGGGGAGTGGGTGGCCTCGAAGTTGAAGCGACCGCGGTCGCACAGCCAGCTCCAGTTGACCGGGTCGGAATCGACGCCGAGGTAGCGCACGAGCTGGTCGCGCGACGACTGCACGACGGTGCGGCAGCCGACGCTGCACGTGGTGCACGTGCTCTCGACCTCCTCGAGGTCCCACGGCCTGGCCTTGAACCGGTACGGCACCGCGGTCAGCGCGCCGACCGGGCAGATCTGTACCGTGTTCCCCGAGAAGTACGAGGAGAACGGCTCGTCGGGGAACGTCGCGATCTGGGTCTGGTTGCCGCGCTGGGCGAAGCTGATCAGCGGGTCGCCGGCGACCTCGTCGGCGAAGCGGGTGCAGCGGTCGCACAGGATGCAGCGCTCGCGGTCGAGCAGCACGAGGTCGCTGATCGGGATCGGCTTCTCGAAGTGGCGCTTCTCCTCGACGTAGCGGCTCTCCCCCGGGCCGTGGCTGAACGCCTGGTCCTGCAGCGGGCACTCGCCGCCCTTGTCGCACACTGGGCAGTCCAGCGGGTGGTTGGCGAGGAGCAGCTCGAGGATGCCCTCCTGTACCCGCTTGGTCGTCTCGGACTGGGTGTCGACCTTCATGTCCGGCGCCACCGTGACCATGCACGTCGGCGTCAGCTGCGGACCACGCCCGGTGTCGACCTCGCACAGGCACATCCGGCACATGCCGACCGAGCTCATCCGGTTGTGCCAGCAGAACCGCGGGATGTAGACGCCGGCACGGTCGGCGGCGGCGATGATCAGCTCGCCCTTGCGCGCGGTGAACGGCTGCCCGTCAATCGTGATCTCGACCGCGTTCGGATCGGGCTCCGGCGGTGCCGGCGGCGCCTGGGCCTCGGCCGCCCCCTCGGGCTCCGCCTCGGCCGGCGAAGGGTGCTCGCTCATGCCCCGGCCGCCGCAACGGGGATCCGGATCCGCGGCTTGATCTTGGCCTCGAACTCTTCGCGGAACAGCGTCAGAGCGGAGTGGATGGGGGCGTAGGCGGAGGGGCCGACGAAGCAGATCGTCGTCATCTTGTACGGGAACGGCACGGCCTCGAGGCCGAGCTTTGAGCTCGCCGCGTGGGGAAACCGGCCGGGGCAGATCGACTCACCGACGCTGTACAGCAGGTCGAGGTCCTCCGGCGCGCCGTACCCGTCGCAAATGCGGGTGAGGATGCGCTCGAGCCAGGTGCCGCCCTCGCGGCACGGCACGCACTTGCCGCACGACTCGTGGGCGTAGAACCGAGCCAGCGACAGGGCCGCCGCGGGGATGTCGGTGGTCTCGTCCATCACCATCACCGCGCCAGACCCGGTCATCGAGCCGGCGGCGCCGACGACCTTGTTCTCGTAGGGCAGGTCGACCTGCTCGGGCGTGAACCACGTGGCCGACCCGCCGCCGGGGACGAACGCCTTCAGCTCGTGGCCTTCGCGGATGCCCTGGCAGAACTCCTCGCCGTAGATCATGTCGCGGAACGTCGTCGTGCCGTTGATCACCTCGAACACGGCGGGCCGCTTGACGTGCCCGGAGACGGCGACCATGCGGGTGCCGGGCGACGTCTCGCTGCCGATGGCGATGTACTCGGCCGAGCCGTTGACCATCAACCATGGCAGGTTGGACAGCGTCTCGACGTTGTTGACGATCGTCGGCTGGCCGTACAGCCCGATCGCGGCGGGGAAGAACGGCGGCTTCAGCCGCGGCATGCCCCGGTTGCCCTCGAGGCTCTCGATCAGCGCGGTCTCCTCCCCGACGACGTAGGCGCCGGCGCCCCACGCCATGACGATGTCGACGGACAGCTCGCTGCCCAGGATGTTCTTGCCGATGTAGCCGGCGGCGTAGGCCTCGTTGAGGGCGGTGGCCACGCGCTCCTGGGCGACGGCCATCTCGCCGCGGATGTAGAGGAAGCACTGCGAGAGCCCGGTGGCGTAGCTCGCGATGAGGCAGCCCTCGATGAGCTGATGCGGGTCGAGCTCCATCAGCAGGCGGTCCTTGTAGGTGCCCGGCTCGCTCTCGTCGCCGTTGACGACGAGGTAGCGCGGCCACACGCCCTGCGGCGTCAGGCCCCATTTCACGCCGGCCGGGAAGCCTGCTCCCCCGCGACCCAGGATCGTGGCCGTGCGCACCTCCTCGTGCACCGCCGCCGGCGACTTCGCCAGCGCCGCCTTGAGCCCCTCGTAGCCGCCCGTCGCGAGGTAGCGGTTGAGGGTGTAGGAGTCGTCGTAGGAGAAGCGCGACGTCACGATCTGCGGCCGATCGCCGGCGATGAACCCCGGCGCGCGAGGGATCGGCGTGCCGGTGCCGGTCACTGGTGCACCATCCCACGATGGAGGACGTCATCCACGGTCTGCGCCCGGTGCACCAGTGAGCCTTCGGCGCCGTAACGCTGATTCGCTCGCTCGAAGACTCGCACGCTCACTGCTGCACCATCCCACGATCGAGGACGTCATCCACGGTCTGCGCCTGATGCACCAGTGAGCCTTCGGCGCCGTAACGCTGATTCGCTCGCTCGAAGACTCGCACGCTCACTTGTTCTCCTCCGGTGCGGTCACGTGGACCCACGGCGGCGGACCGGTGACGTCCTCCGGGCGGCGCGGCCCGACGCCACGGTTGGCGGGGATCCGCTGGCGCACCGCGGCGAGCGCGCCATGGGGCGGGATCTCGGCGGCGAGGGCCCCGGAGCGCAGGCCGTCGACGAGCGCGTCGAAGTGGTCGTTGGTGACGCGATACCGGTAGCGGTAGTTGACCTGCAGGCACGGCGCCTCGGTGCACGCCGCCTGGCACTCGGCGTGTTCCAGCGTGATCAGCCCGTCCGGTGTCGTGCCCCCAGCCTTGATGCCGAGGCGCTCCTCGGCGTGGTGCATCAACTCGTCGGCGCCCATCAGCAGGCACGAGATCGTCCCGCAGATGTTGACGAGGTACCGGCCGACCGGCTCGAACTTGAACATCTCGTAGAACGTCGCCGTGCCGAAGACCTCGGCCGGGGTGTGCCCGATCAGCTCGGCGATGTGAGCCATCGCCGAGTCGGTGATGTGGCCGTCTTGCTCCTGGGCGAGGTGGAGCAGCGGGATCAGCGCCGACTTCGGCCGCGGGTAGCGCCCGATGATCTCCTTGGCGATCGAGACATTGGCATCGGTGAGGCGAGCCATCAGATGAACTCGAAGGAGTCGAAGAACGCCTTCGCATCGGCGTCGGTGGGGGTGACGTCGCGGCCGACGTACACCAGTTGGTACAGCCGGGCGTCGCCGGCGTAGATGCGCGAGATGCACGAGCCGCCGCCAGTGAGGTCGATCGTGAACGCCAGCCCCTTGCGGCCCTGCACGGCGATGTCCTCCCAGCTCGCCAGCGCGGCGTCTGGAAAGCTGGCGACGACGCTGTCGCGGGCACCCTCCAGGCTCACCTCGGTGCCCGGCGGGTAGACGATCACCCCCGAGGCGAGACCGCGGTCGACCCCGGACGTCGGATCGGTCCACACGCGGATCGTGTACGGCACCGCCGTGCCGTCGGGCAGCTTGAGCGACTGCTGACTGTCGGTCGGCTGGGCCGGGACGGCCGCCGAGTAGCCGCCGGCGGTGTCCTTGAACGTGAACCCGGCCGCAAGGGCGGTCGTGGTCGACGCACTCTGCGTCGTTGGCGGAACTGTGGTGGCGTGGTCGGCCATCCCTTCGCCGCTGCACGCCGTCGCCGCGACCCCGGCGAGGACGGGCGTCGCCGCGCGCGTCGGGGCAACGAGCACCGTCACCGGTCGACGTCCCCGAGCACGGGATCCACCGACGAGATGATCGCCACCGCGTCGGCGACGAGGCGGCCGCGCATCATGTGCGGCAGGCACTGGATGTTGACGAACGACGGCGCCCGCATGTGCATCCGGTACGGGCGCGGGCCGCCGTCGCTGGCGATGTAGCAACCGAGCTCGCCGCGGGGGCTCTCGACGGCGACGTAGACCTCGCCCTCGGGCACCTTGAAGCCCTCGGTGAAGATCTTGAAGTGGTGGATCAGCGCCTCCATCGACTCGTCGATGCGCGCCCGCGGCGGCGGGGTGACCTTCTTGTCCTGGATGCGGTAGTCGCCGCCGGGCATCTTGTCGAGCACCTGGCGCACGATGCGCATCGACTCGCGGACCTCGTTGAGCCGGATCGCGTAGCGGTCGAAGGCGTCGCCGAAGGTGCCGACGATGACGTCGAAGTCGACGTCTGGGTAGCGCAGGTACGGGATCCCGCGGCGAATGTCCCAATCGACGCCGGTGGAGCGCAAGACCGGGCCGGTGGCGGCAAGGGCGACGGCCTCGGTGGGGGTGATCGCGCCGACGCCCTGTAGCCGCTCCCGCCAGATCGGCTGGCCGGTCATCAGGGTGTCGTACTCGTCGAGGCGCGGCGGGATCAGCTCGAGCAGCCGCAGCACGTCGTCGCGCCAGCCCGGCGGGAGGTCGGCGGCGACGCCGCCGGGGCGGACGAAGTTGTGGTTCATCCGCAGCCCGGTGACCTTCTGGAAGAAGCGCAGCACCTCCTCCCGCTCCCGCCAGCCGTAGATCATCATCGACACGGCGCCGAGGTCCATCCCGTTGGTGGCGAGGAACAGCAGGTGGCTGGCCATCCGGTTGAGCTCGGACAGCAGCATGCGGATCCATACCGCCCGCTCGGGGATGTCACCGTCGATGCCGAGCAGCTGCTCGGTGGCGACGGAGAACGCCAGCTCGTTGAAGAACGGGCTGAGGTAGTCCATGCGCGTGACGTTGGTGCCGCCCTGGAGGTAGGTCAGCTGCTCGCCGGTCTTCTCCATCCCGGTGTGGAGGTAGCCGATGATCGGCTTGCAGCGCAGCACCGTCTCGCCCTGCATCTCCAGCATCAGCCGCAGCACGCCGTGGGTGCTGGGGTGGGCCGGGCCCATGTTGAGGATCATCGTCTGGTCCTCGTCGGGGTCCTCGGGGAGGTCGCCGAGCTTGGCGGCCTCGGCCTCACTCATCCGCAGCACCGCGCCGACCTCGCGCAGCAGCTCCTTCGCCGTGACCTCCGAGCGCGGCTTGAGCTCCTGGGACTCCTCCGACGTCTGGCGGATCAGCACCGCCGGCGCCCGGTATTCGGTGTCGGTCACGGCTCTCTTCCCAACTTTCCGGCCACACGGCCGGAAATCGTCCGCCACACCGGAAAGTTGGGGAGACGGGTCACGAGTTGGCCTCTTTGAACTGGACCGGGATGGCGCCGACTTCATAGTCCTTGCGCAGGGGGTGTCCCTCCCAGTCCTCCGGCATCAGGATCCGACTGAGGTCGGGATGGTCGGTGAACTCGATGCCGAACATGTCGAACGCTTCTCGCTCCATCGCCTCGGTGCCCGGGTGGATGTCGAACAGCGTGGGCAGCGTCGGGGCGTCGCCAGGCACCTGCACACGCACCCGGATCCGGCGCCCGGCGCCGAGGTCGAGGAAGTTGGCGACGACCTCGAACCGCTCCGCCGCCACGCCATCGGGCAGCGACCGCCCCGGGAAGGCGATGTAGTCGACCGCCGTGAGGTCGACGCACATCGTGTAGCCGTCATCGGTGAGCGCCTTGACCGCGTCGAGGTAGCCGTCGCGGGTCGGGTGGATGACGAGTTGCCCGCGACTGTCAGACACGAGGCAGCCGAACAGCGTGTCAGGCGCCGCGTCGGTCCCCTCGGTCTCCTCGGCCTCCATCGTTCACTTGCTCCCCAGCGGCACCGGCACTGGGTGGTCGGACGCCGGGATCTCGGCGATGTGGATGTCGGCCCCGCGGCCGTCCCCGCGACGGCGCATCAGCTCACCATCCTCGATCAGCTGATGGAGGTGCTCGATCGCGTGGAGCAGGGTCTCGGGCGTCGGCGGGCACCCGGGCGCGTACACGTCGACAGGCACCACCTGGTCGACGCCCTGGACCAGCGCGTAGTTGTTGAACATCCCGCCGGTCGAGGCGCAAACCCCCATCGAGATGACCCACTTGGGCTCCATCATCTGGTCGTAGACCTGGCGCAGGACCGGCGCCATCTTCTGGCTGACCCTGCCGGCGACGATCATGATGTCGGCCTGTCGCGGCGAGGCCCGGAAGACCTCCATGCCGAATCGGGAGATGTCGTAGTGAGCGCCGCCCGCCGCCATCATCTCGATCGCGCAGCAGGCGAGGCCGAAGTTGGCCGGCCACGAGCTGCGCGACCGGGCCCACTTCACGAGCTCCTCGATGCGCCCGGTGATCACGTTGTGCGTCATCCCGGCCAGCCCGTCGTCGCGGATGTCGTCGATGCTCTGCTTGAGCCCCACCCCGGCGCCTCCCTACGCGGCTTCCTCGGGAGTCTCGCGGCCGTCGGTGCCGACGCGCCGGATCGTCGTGCTGAGCGTGCGCTCGGGGCTCACCTGGCGGGCGACTTCGACGAGGTCGCGCACCCGCTGCAGCGGGCCCCAGTCGAGCCCACCGCGGGCGACCTCGTAGACGAACGTCAGGAAGAACAGCACCGAGAAGATCACGATGGCGACGAAGCCGTACGTGCCGAGGTCGCCGTGGGCGATCGCGTACGGGTAGACGAAGATGATCTCGATGTCGAACATGATGAACAGCATCGCCACGATGTAGAAGCTGACCGGGAAGCGCTCGGGCGGGTCGCGGCTGGGCACGATGCCGCACTCGTAGGGGGCGTCCTTCGCCGCCGACGGCCGCCGCGGCGCGAGCAGGTGCGACATCACAAGGCTGATCGCGCCGAACACCACGGCGAGGATCAACAACACGACGACAGGAAAGTACTGACTCATGTCTCGATCACCGCTGGGACCGGGGGTGCGCTGCGGTTGGCCACCAGCACCCGCTCACGGCGGTGGAGCAACCAGCAGAGGGTGAGGAAGATCAGCCCGGCGCCGAGCACGAGCACGAACGCCGGCTGGCGGCGAGTGCCGAGGTTGCGCTCCATGTAGACGTACTGGTGCTGGCGCGTGGTGTCGATCACCGCCGCCGCCGGCGCCCGCCCGGGCTCGGTGCGCGTTGGTTCGATCGGCGCCACGTCGACGACGACGAAGTGCGGTTTGTGGAAGAAGGCGATGAGGTCGAAGTCGCCGATCTTCGGGTAGCGCTCGCCCCCGATGTCGAACACGTTGACCGTCTTGAACTCGCCGGCGGCAAACGTCTTGGTCTCCTCGAGGAACGTGCCGGCCGCCGACGACGCCTGACCGAACTGGGTGTCCGACTCGGCGAGCGGCGTCCAGCCCTCGTCGACGAACTGCTCGCTTGACGAGGTCCGCCGACTTCGGGAACGAGGCGTCCTCGGGGACCTGCGGCTCCGTCTTCAGCACCTCCGCCACGTAGAGGGCGTGGGGATCCTGGAGCACGGTTCGCCCCGGAACGGCGTCCCACGTCGGATCCTTGCCGCGCAGGCCGATGCCGTAGATCGACCACGTGATCCCCATCAGCAGCAGCCACCCGAACAGCGCAGCGAGCGTGACCAGGAAGCCGAGGCGGACGCCGAGGTTGGTGGCCATGATCGCGTAGACGCTGCCGATCAGCACGGACACGGCGATGATCACGATCAGGATGCCGCGCAGCTCCGGCTGCCAGTTGATGGCTAGTTGGGTGATGGCGAGGGACACTCAGAGGCTCCGCACGTACTCGATGATCGCGGTCAGCTGCTGGTCGGTGAGGAGCGTGCCGAAGCCGGGCATCTTGCCGCTGCCCTGCGACTGCGGGGCGTACCCCTTGCCGTTGACCGAGCCGTCGGAGACGAACTGCTTCATGTCGTCCTGGCTCGGGAACTTCGCCGCCTCACTGCCGCCAGTGAGGTTCCAGCCGAACGCACCCTGGCCGGGCACGCCCGGATCACCCCAGCTCCAACCCTTGGTGTGGCAGCGGGCGCAGCTGTAGGCGCCGCTGTTGAGGTCGAGGTTGAACAGCGCCTCACCGTAGGTCTTGTAGGTGCCGGCGGCGACCAGGCTCGCGGGCGAGCTTCTCGATGTCGGCCTGGTCCTTCGCCGGCAGGTGCCCGGTCGGGCACAGCGGGCCGGCCTCCTCCTTGGAGCAGTCCTCGCGCGGGATCTGGATCGACTTGAGGTACTCGATCAGCGTCTGGATCTGCTGGGCGTTCATCGGGCCGCCGCCGTCGAGTCCCCACGCCGACATCGGCGATCCCGGCCGGCCATAGGTGAGGATGTAGGTGACCTCGCTCTCGTCGAAGCGGTAGAACACGGTGTTCAGCGCCGGGGCGAACCAGTTGACTGCCCGCACCTGCTGGGTCACCGGGTCGGTGACGGTGTACGGCGCGGTGCCGCCGTTGGCCTTCATCCCGCCGTGGCAGCCGGCGCAGTTGAAGCCGCCGTTGGCCGTGGTCTCGAACAGCCTTCGAGCCCCACCCGGCGAGCTGCTTGTTCGGCGGCGTCAGTGGCCCCAGCCTGGCGGTTGGGCTCGAACACCCAGTACAGCGGCAGGCCGATCACGATCACGATCAGCAGCAGCACGCCGTACAGCTGGACCCGCTCGAGCCGCTTGCCCTCGAGCACCTCGTCGGGGTAGTAGGGCTTGCGGTTGGCAGCGAGCTCGATCTCCGAGCCGACCTCCCGCCGCGCCGCCGAGCTGTTGAGGAAGTAGTAGACGATCCAACCGACGACGATGACGGCGAAGAGGACGATCGCGATCGACGTGGTCGCGAGTGCGATCACTTGTGCTCGCCCCCACCGGTGATGCAGTGCGGACCCTCGGCCTCCTGGCCGGTGGTGTTGGTGCCGATCGCCGGGCCGGGGACGATCGTGCCCGTCTGGACGGTGACGTCGCCGCTGGGGGCGAACGTGACCGGGAAGCGATCCATCCCGCGCGGGGCCGGGCCGCCCTTCTTCTCCCCGACCTGGTTGTACTGCGACCCGTGGCACGGGCACTCGAACCACTGGCTGGTCACGCATTGGCGGAACCCGGCAGCCGAGGTGCGGGACACTTCTGGTACAGGGCGACGATGCCGTGGTCCATCACGGCGAGGATGTTGTCCGGGTACACGGCGCGGGCCTTCGGCAGCGCATCCGCCGGGTATGCGGTCACCCAGGTGCGCGCCGCCGGGGCGTAGAAGAACCCCTGGCCGTCGACGATGCCCTGCTTGATGTCGTCGAGCTTGCCGATGAGGACGGGCTGGCCGAAGCCGCCCTTGGCGGTCGGCCACAGGAAGGCGACGAACCCGGCGGCGGCGAACGACCCGATGCCGGCGCTCATCAGCGTGACCGTGGCGCGGTTGAAGAACTGCCGGCGGCTGACGCCGATCGCCTCCGGATCGGGCGGCGACCAGGGTGCCAGCGTGGTCTCCGGGACGGCGGCGACGCCGGTGCCGTAGCGAGCGATCTCGCCGGCGCGCTCGGCCTCGGCGCGAGTCGGGGCACGGGGCACGACCTCCTCGGTCGGGCGGGCCTCACGGGCGGCGGCGTCGCGGCGGCGGGTCTCGCCAGACAGTGCGCCGGCGCCGCGGACGTCGGACCTGCGGGCGAGCGTCACGAAGGCGAGGGCGCCGAGGATCACGACGGCCGCGATGGCGATGGCGATGACGGCTGCGGCTGACATGTCGAGGGTCCCTCCTTCCGATCAGAGGTCGAAGAACAGGCCGTCGCGCCACGGCAGGATGAAGTTGAAGCCGGGGCCGCGGAAGAACGACCCGATCATCACGAGCACGGCCCAGAACATCAGGTGGATGGTCATCAGGCAGGTGGCGAACTTGCGGTCCTCCGGGCGGTTCGACGGATTCTTGTCGATGTATGGGGCGAACATCAGCACGATCAGGCCGACACCGGGGATCGTGACGCCAGCGATCATCGGGTGGAACATCGTCAGCAGCTCTTGCAGGCCGAGGAAGTACCACGGCGCCTTCGACGGGTTCGGCGTCTGGTTGATGTTGGCCAGCTGCAGCAGCGGGGCGTTGACGAAGATCGAGAAGACGAACGTGAACGCGAGGCACACGAGCGAGGCGACGAACTCGGCGGCCAGCAGGTGCGGCCACGTGTGGACCTTGTCGACCGGCGCCGCCTTGACCTCCTGGATCGAGCCCGACTTGACGACTGTGAGCAGGCGCTGGGTGTGCCCACCCGGTCCCGCACCGATCGGGACGCCGGCTCCTGTTGGGGCGGCCTGGACGACCGAGGCGACGCGCTCCTGGACGGCGACGGCGCCACCGCCAGCCGCCTCGCCCGCCGCGGCACCACCACCTTCGCGCTGGGCTTTGGCGGCGCGGGAGCGCTCGAGCAGGTGGGCCGGGATTCGAGACTCCTCACCGGACGCAGCGCCAGCAGCCGGCGTCTCGGCGGCAGCCGCCGGCGGTTCGACGGCCGGCTGGTCCGCGGCGGCCTTCTCGCGGGCCTGCTGGGCCCGCTTGAGGAGGTGTTCGGGGATCTCGGTCACTGGTGCACCCTGTCGTGTTGCGACGCGATCCTGCTCGTCACTGGTGCACCAGTGACCGAAGACCGTGCCTGATTGTGCCCTCGCTCGAAGACTCGCTCGGTCATGGTGCCTCCTCGCGTCACAGCGGACCCGAGATGCCTCCGTCCTTGCGCACTCGCCAGAAGTGGATGGCCATGAAGATGACGATGATGAACGGGAAGAACAGCACGTGCAGCACGTACCAACGCAGCAGCGTCTCCGGGCCGATCTCGGCCCCGCCGAGGAGCACGAAGCGCACCTGCTGGCCGAACACCGGGGTGTAGCCCATCATGTTGGTGCCCACCGTGACCGCCCACAGCGCCAACTGGTCCCAGGGCAGCAGGTAGCCGGTGAACGAGAGCAGCAGCGTCAGCGTGAGCAGGATCACGCCGATCACCCAGTTGAACTCCCGCGGCGGCTTGTAGGCCCCGTGGTAGAAGACCCGGGCCATGTGCAGGAACACCGTCAGCACCATCAGGTGGGCGCCCCACCGGTGCATGTTGCGGACGAGCAGCCCGAACGTCACCGACGTCTGCAGGTTGGAGATGTCGTTCCACGCCGCGGTCGCCTCGGGCCGGTAGAAGAACATCAGGAAGATGCCGGTGACCGTGAGCAGGATGAACAGGAAGAAGCTCAGCCCGCCGAGGCACAGCGTGTAGCTGACCTTGACCGCGTGGCGCTTCACCTTGACCGGGTGCAGGTGGTACAGCACCGAGTTCATGATCACGTAGGAGCGGTTGCGCGGGCTGTCGGTGTAGCCCTTGCGGAAGATCGAACCGGGACGGAAGATGCTGCTCCAGGCCTGGCTGCCCTGGACGCCGTCCATCGTCTTGGCCAGGCGGTCCTTGATCGTCGGACGAGGGCGCTCGTCGATGGTCTTTGCCACGGGTCAGAACCTCAATCCGTAGGCGTAGCCGTGCTGGTTGGTGCGGGTGTGTGAGTCGCCGGTGACGCCGGGGGCACCGACCTTGCCGAGGATGATCACGCCGGTGGGGCAGCGGTCGACGCACAGCGCGCAGCGGGTGCAGATGTCGTCGTCGATCGTGAAGACCACGTGGTCCGAGGGGTCCTCGCCCGGGCGCTCGGTGCCGATCGCCTCGACGATCGCCTCCGGCTTGACCATGTGGATGCACTTCCACGGGCAGATGTCGACGCAGCCCTCGCACAGGATGCACTCGGTCTGGTCGATGTGGATGAACTGCTTCGGCTTGACCGCCTTGCTGAGGTAGTCGGCGTCGACCTCGACGAGGGTGTACTCGTCGGTGTACGGCATCATCGGTGGATTGGCGTCGGTTCGAGCCATGGCGTCAGCTCTTCTTCACCAGCGGTCGGCCGTAGGTGCTGGTCTCGATCTCGGTGCCGGGAGCCGGGCGCTCGCCACGGTGCTGCCACCAATGCCAGATGTAGATGATCAGCCCGAAGTAGATGACGTGCAGCAGCACGACGACGATGTCGCGCACCGCCTCGTACTGGAGCGTGAACGGGAACCAGCCGCCGAGCGGCCTTGGGCTTGAGGATGTCGCCGGGCCCGTAGATGATCTTGTCCTTGTGCCAGCCGAGGTTGCGGTCGGAGTGGTCGATCCACGTGTTCGGCACGATGCCGAAGCAGAGCAGCATCACACCGAAGGCGTAGGCCGAGCCGATCATCGCCTCGCCCCACGTGATCGGCTTGCCCACGGGACGGCGCCGGCCGTACGGGATCACGGCGAAGATCAGGACGAGGGAGATGATGAACGACGACAGGAACGGCACGCTGACGCCAGGCCACTTCAACACATCGATGGCGAGCGTGGCGGGCAAGCGGGGCATCAGGCGAGCGGTTGCCTCTCCGTGTCGGTGGTGGTCGTCGAGTCTGGTCGCGTTCGGCGCCGTCGGGGTGGCGTGACCCGCCGCTCGTGAACGCTCGCACGAACCGTAGTCGCACCGCACGTCTGGCTCGAAAGTCAGTCTGGCACGTCCGCCCGACGACCCCCGGCGGTTGTGCGCAAGTGCTCGTCGAACTGTGAGCTGTCGATGCGGATCTCCGCCGGCACAGCTCACAGATCGCGCCGGCGACGCCGGCGTGTTGGTGACAGTCTGAGCGCCTCGCCTATCGTGGCGGCGCGTGACGGAGATCCCCGAACACCTGCTGAAGCGGTCTCGCGACCGCCGCGCCGCCCTCGGGCTCGGCGGCGGCGACGAGGCCGCAGCGGGCGCCGGGGAGACGGCGGCGGCGACGCCCGCCGCCACGGGCGCGGCAGCCACGTCAGCCCCGGCCGCGCCGCCACCCCCGAGCGGTCCCACCCCGCGCAAGGCGGCCGCCGAACCGACGCCTCCTCCGCCGCCCAAGCCCGACCCGCCGTACATCGTCGCCGCCAAGACTCGCCAGAAGATCCCATTCTGGGCGATGATGGCGCTCAGCCTGATGCCGCTGTGGCTGTTCATGTACGTCCGCGCCGTCACGGTGCCGCCGAAGGTCGCCAGCGGACCGATCGGCGTCGGCGCCGAGGTCTACACCAACTGCTCCAGCTGCCATGGCAGCGCGGGCGAAGGCGGTGTCGGGCGGCCGTTCGCCAACGGCGAGGTGCTGAAGACGTTCCCGCACATCGAGGACCAGATCCGCTTCGTCTACTTCGGCACCGCCAACTACAACGTCGCCGGCGTCAAGAGCTACGGCAACCCGCAGCGCGAGGGTGGCGAGCACCTGGCGGGCTCGCTCGGACCGATGCCGGCGTGGGGTGCGAACGCCGGCGGCTCGCTCAGCGACTCCGAGATCCTCGCCGTCGTCTGCCACGAGCGCTACACGGTCGGCGGTGCCGATGCCACCACCGCGGAGTACGAGAAGGAGTTCGCCGATTGGTGCGCCGACGACGCCCCGACGTACGCCGCGCTGCAGGCGGGCACGACGCTCGCCGACCTCGGCACGACCCCGGTCAACGACGCAAGCAACCAGCCGATCGACATCATCCCGATCGGTGACGCGCCGGCCGCCGGCTCGCCGCCAGGGTGAGCCGAGCGATTCTTCGAGCGAGCGAACCATCAGCTCGGTGACCGCCACCGTCGAGCCGCTCGACACTCGCCTGTCGACGATCACGACCGACGTCCTCGTCGTCGGCGCTGGTCCGGCGGGCGCCGCGGCCGCCTACTGGCTGGCCCGCCACGGCCACGACGTCACCGTCGTCGAGCGCAAGTCGTTCCCCCGGGAGAAGACGTGCGGCGACGGGCTGACGCCGAGGGCCGTCAAGCAGCTCGTCGACATGGGCCTCGAGCACGAGCTCGCCCGCTACCACCGCTATCGCGGGCTGCGGGCCACGGGCATGGGGCGCGAACTGGAGCTGACCTGGCCGGCGCACCCGGTGTACCCCGACCATGGCTACGTCGTGCGCCGGCGGGAGCTCGACACCGCCGTCGCCGCCAACGCCGAGCAGGCGGGGGCGACGATCCTGCACGAGCACGAGGCGGTGCACCCGCTGGTCGACCGCGGCTTCGTGCGCGGGGCGACGGTGCAGCGCAGCGACGGGCGGTCGGTCGACCTGCGAGCCGAGTTCACGATCGTCGCCGATGGCGCCAACAGCCGCTTCGGCCGGGCGCTCGGGACGTTCCGGGCGCGGGATTGGCCGTACGGCACGGCGATCCGGACGTACTGGTGCTCACCGCGCCACGCCGACCCGTGGATCGAGTCGGCGCTCGACGTCAAGGACCGCAACGGCAACCCGATGCCCGGCTACGGGTGGATCTTCCCGGTCGGCGACGGCACGGTGAACATCGGCGTCGGCTTGCTGTCGACCTTCCGCGACTTCAAGAGCGTCAACACCACCCACCTCCTCGACGCCTACGCCCATCAGATCGCCGACAGGTGGCAGATCGACGCCGACCACCCCGAGGGCCGACCGGTGAGCGGCCGCATCCCCATGGGCGGCTCGGTCGGGCCGAAGGCCGGGCCGACCCACCTCGTCGTCGGCGACGCCGCCGGCGCAGTCAACCCGTTCAACGGCGAGGGCATCGACTACGCCTACGAGACCGCGCGGATGGCCGCCGACGTCCTCCACGAAGCGCTCGACGACGCCGACCCGACGGCCCTCCAGCGCTACCCGAAGCTGCTCGACGACACCTACGGCCAGTACTTCAAGGTGGCTCGCCTGTTCGCTCGCGTGATCGGGCGCCCGCTGTTGATGCGCGAGCTGACCCGGGTCGGGATGCACAGCCGCACGCTCATGGAGTGGGTGCTGCGGATCATGGCCAACCTCCTGCGGCCCGACGAGATCGGCCCGGCCGAGGCGGCGTACCGGGCGGCGGCGGCGATCGTCCGCCTCGCCCCCGGTGCGTGAGCGAAGGCAGCGAGCTCGCGAATCCCCTCTCTGGGCGCGAACAGCGGCGCGCCGTTGCGCCGACCGTGTGTAGGGTCCGGGCGGGAACGGACGGAGACGATGATGGGGCGGATGGGCGGGGACGGCACGGCGGCCACGAGCACGCGCGGGCGGCGCCGGATCGGGCTGCTGATCGCCGCTGCAGCCACCATCGCGAGCGCAGTGGTCGCGGCGCCGGGTGCAACCGTCCACGCCGCGCCGACGTTCGTGCAGACGGCGGCCAGGGAGGTCAACACCGGCACGGCGAACGCCCTCGCCTTCACCAACGCCAACACCGCCGGCAACTTGCTCGTCGCCTACGTCGTGTGGAGCAACACCTCCAACGTCGCCGTCACCGACAGCCGCGGCAACACCTACGCCGCGGCCCAGGCGCCGACCCGTTGGGCCGCCGGAGCGTGGAGCGCCCAGGTCTTCTATGCCAAGAACATCGCGGCGGGCGCCAACACCGTCACGGCGACGTTCGCCTCTTCGGTCGGCGGCGGGTTCGGGATCCTCTACCTCCACGAGTACGCCGGCCTCGACAAGGTCAACCCGCTCGACGTGAGCAAGTCGGCCGTCGGCACGGCGGCGGCGATGAGCTCCGGCAGCATCACGACCACCAACGCCAACGACTTGATCTTCGGCGCCGGGGCGTCGCGGGGAACGGTCACCGCCGCGGGCACCGGCCTCACCACCCGCTCGACGGCGTTCGGCAACCGGACGATGGACCGCGTCGTCACAACCGCGGGGTCGTACTCGGCGACGGCGACGCAGAACAGCAACGCGTGGGTGCTGCAGATGGTGGCCTTCCGCGCCGCCTCGTCCGACACCACGCCGCCGACGGCTCCCACCAGCGTCACGGCGACGCCCCGCTCCGTCTCTCGCATCGACCTGGCGTGGAACGCCGCCACCGACAACGTCGGGGTCACCGGCTACCGCGTCCTGCGCAACGGCGTTGCCGTCGGCACGAGCGCGACCACGTCGTTCGGCGACACCGGGTTGGCGCCGGCGACGTCGTACTCGTACACCGTCGTCGCCGTCGATGCCGCCGGCAACGCCTCGCCGCCGAGCACCGCCGTGTCGGCGAGCACGCTCGCCGACACCACGGCGCCATCCGTTCCGACCGGGCTCACCGCCACGGCGACGGGGCCGACCCAGGTCGTCCTCACGTGGGCGGCGTCCACCGACAACGTCGCCGTCACCGGGTACGACGTCTACCGCAACGGCGTCAACGTCACGACGGTCGGCTCGCCGAGCTACACCAACACCGGCCTCACCGCCGGCACGACCTACACCTTCGCCGTGCGCGCCCGCGACGCCGCCGGCAACGTGTCCGGCCCGTCGGCCACGGTGAGCGCCACGACACCGGCGCCCGACACGACGCCGCCGACGGCGCAGGTGACGTCGCCGACCTCCAACGCCACGGTCTCCGGCGCGGTCACGGTCGCCGCCAACGCCGCCGACGACGTCGGCGTCGCCGGCGTCCAGTTCCTGCTCGACGGCGCGCTGCTCAACGCCGAGGACACGACGTCGCCGTACTCGACGTCGTGGGACACGACGACGACAGCCAACGGCACCCACCAGCTAGCCGCCCGGTCCCGCGACGCCGCCGGCAACTCGACGACGTCGGCGACCGTCACGGTCACCGTCGCTAACGCCACACCGGCCGGGTTGCTCGCCGGCTATGCCCTCGACGAGGGCAGCGGCACGACCGCCGCCGACGCTTCCGGCCATGGCCTCACCGGCCAGCTGCAGAACGGCCCGACGTGGCAGCCCGGCAAGTTCGGCAACGCTGTGCGCCTCGACGGCGCCGACGACGTGGTCGACCTCGGCAACCCGACGTCACTGCGGCTGACCGGCAGCATGACGGTGAGCGCGTGGATCAACACCGCCGCCTTCCCCGCCGACG
This sequence comes from uncultured Acidimicrobiia bacterium, assembly GCA_963841465.1. Taxonomy (GTDB): domain Bacteria; phylum Actinomycetota; class Acidimicrobiia; order Acidimicrobiales; family Ilumatobacteraceae; genus JALZMG01. The sequence continues at coordinate 1,093,256 of CAWJCQ010000006.1, forward strand.
ACGCGGCGATCGTGTCCAAGCGCGGCAGTGTCGGCTACCAGCTTGACACCACGATCGACACCGGGCCGCGGGTGATCGGCTTCAAGCTCAACGCCGGCAACGGGGCGAGCATGTTCCGCTACGGCGCCACACCGGTGCAGGCCAACACCTGGTACCACGTCGCCGGCGTCTACGACGCGGCGGCGCGCACGATGCACGTGTACCTCAACGGCGTCCTCGACGACGGCGTGCTCCAGGGCACGGTCGCAGCGACGCAGCAGGATTCCCCGCAGAACGTCGTCATCGGCCAGCGCCCCGGCTGGGCGGGGTTCGGGTTCAACGGGCGCGTCGACGACGTCCGCATCTACGGCCGAGCCTTGAGTGCGAGCGAGATCCAGACCGACCTCAACTCACCGCTCGGCTCGGTCGGCTCGCCCGACCCGGTCCCGCCACTCGTGACGATCACCACGCCGGCGGCCAACGCGCAGGTCGTGGACATCGTCAACGTCACCGCCGACGCCGACGACAACATCGGCGTGGCCGGCGTGCAGTTCGCGGTGGACGGCGTCGACGCCGGCGTCGAGGACACCGCCGCGCCGTACGCCTTCACGTGGGACACCCGCACCGCCGGCAACGGCCCGCACACGTTGACCGCCCGCGCCCGCGACGCCGCCGGCAACACCACCACCTCGGCGCCAGTGACGGTGAACGTCGCCAACAGCAACTTCTTCCAGAACGAGATCCTCGCCACCGCCTTCGACCTGCCGACGGCGATGAAGTTCCTGCCCGACGGACGGCTGCTGATCGCCGAATTGGCGGGACGGATCCTCATCGTCCCGCCGCCGTACTCGGCGCCGGACCCGACACCGTTCCTGCAGCTGACCAACGTCGGCACGGCGGGCGTCCAGCAGGGGATCTACGACTTCGCCTTCGACCCCAACTACGCCAGCAACCACTTCTTCTACGTCTCCTTCACCTTGGGCACGCCGAACCGCGACCGCCTGTCGCGCTTCACCGCCAACGCCGCCGGCACCGGCACCGTCGCCGGCAGCGAGGTCGTGCTGTACCAGGACCCGCAGGACGCCAACGCCGAGCACCACGGGGGCGCGATCACGTTCGGGCTCGACGGCAAGCTGTACTTCACGACCGGCGAGCACTTCGACGCTGGCGTCGCCCAGGACCTCAACAACCCGCGGGGCAAGATCCACCGCATCAACCTCGACGGCACGGTGCCTACCGACAACCCGTTCTACGACGGGGCCGGTCCGCACTGGGACTCGATCTGGGCACTCGGCCTGCGCAACCCGTTCCGGGCCTTCTTCGACGCCCCGACCAACCGCCTCTTCGTCGGCGACGTCGGCGGCAACGACTACTCGACGGCGAAGGAGGAGATCAACGTCGGTGCCCGCGGCGCCAACTACGGCTGGCCCAACTCCGAGGGCAACTGCTCCGGCTCCTGCACCAGCCCGCTGTACAGCTACCCCCACAGCGGGCGCGACGCCGCAGTCGTGGCCGGATTCGTCTATCACGGTACGCAGTTCCCGTCGTCGTACCAGGGCAGCTTCTTCTTCGCCGACTACACCCAGAACTGGATCCGCCGCCTCACGTTCGACGCCAACGGCGCGGTCACCGGCGTGCAGAACTTTGAGCCCGCCGACGGCTCGGTGGACGGACCGTACGGCGACATCGTCTACCTCGTCGAGGGTCCTGACGGCGCGCTGTACTACCTCGACCTCGGGTACTCCGACATCAGCGGCCAGTTCGGCGTCAGCAAGCTGCGCCGGATCCGCTACGTGGCGTCGAACCAGCCGCCGATCGCCAACGCCACCGCCACCCCGACGTCGGGTCCCACGCCGCTGGCGGTGTCGTTCTCCAGCGCCGGGTCGTCGGATCCCGAGGGTCAGCCGCTGACATATGCGTGGACGTTCGGCGACGGCGGGACGTCGACGGCGGCCAACCCGAGCCACACCTACACCCAGCCTGGCCAGTACACCGCGCGACTCACCGTCTCCGACGGGGTCAACGCGACGAATGCCCTCCCGCTGACGATCAATGCGGGCGCCAAGCCGACGGCGACGATCCTCGCCCCGACCGACGGCACCTTCTTCAAGGCCGGCGACGTGATCACCTTCTCGGGCGACGCCACCGATCCTGACGACGGCACGCTGCCGGCGAGCGCGTACACGTGGAATATCGACTTCCTCCACGAAGGCCACATCCACCCGGGCACGCCGATAGTCGGGGTCAAGAACGGCACGTTCACGATCCCCACCACCGGTCACGACTTCAGCGGCAACACCCGCTACCGGGTAACGCTCACGGTGACCGACTCGACCGGCCTCACCGATGTCAAGTCGGTGATCATCTACCCGACCAAGGTCAACCTGACGTTCGACACCGTGCCCAGCGGGTTGACCCTGTACCTCGACGGGATCGCCAAGACGACGCCGTTCGTCTACGACACGCTGGTCGGGTTCCAGCACACGATCGAGGCCCGGAACCAGACGTCGGGCGGTAACAACGACACGTTCGCCTCGTGGTCAGACGGCGGCACCCAGACCCACACGTTGACCGTGCCGGCGACCGACGCGACCTACGTAGCCACCTACACGGTGACGCCAATCCAGAGTGGGCCGATCGCCTTCGTCCAGCAGGCCAGCGCGACGCCGCAGTCGTCGGTGACGAGCCTGCCGGTGGCGTTCACGACGGCCGAGCAGGCGGGCAACCTCAACGTCGTCGTCGTCGGGTGGAACGACACCGCGGCGAACATCGCCTCCGTCACCGACAGCGCCGGCAACACCTACCAACTCGCCGCCCCGGTCACGCGTGGCAGCGGACTGAGCCAGGCCGTGTACTACGCCGCCAGCATCGCCGGCGGCGCCGACACGGTGACCGTCACCTTCGACCGGGCGGCGGCGTTTGCCGACGTGCGGATCGCTGAGTACGCCGGGCTCGACCGCACGGCCCCGCTCGACGTGACGGCGTCGGCGGTCGGCTCGGTGGCCACCGCCAGCAGCGGCAACGCCACGACCACGACGGCGAACTCGCTGCTGCTCGGGGCTGGCACGACGACAGGTGGGTTCGCCGGCGCCGGAAGCGGCTTCACCACGCGGGTGATCACCCAGCCCGACGCCGACATCTTGGAGGACCGGATCGTGTCGGCGACGGGCACCTACGCCGCCACCGCCCCAGGCAGCGGGTCGTGGGTGATGCAGCTCGTCGCCTTCCGGGGCGCCGGTCAGTAGCGGCTTCTGTGTCACCGGATACGTCCCCGGGGACCTGTGCGGTGACACAGAACGGCGGCAGCCGGGCGAGTGTGAGCGGATCCGCTAACCTGGTGGTGTGAACGCCGCCACCACGCTGCGCGACGCCCGCCACCGGGCCGGGCTGAGCCAGGTGGAGCTGGCCCGGCGGGTCGGCATCACCCCCACCGTCCTCAGCGCCTACGAGAACGACCGCCGCCAGCCCGGCGCCGATGTGTTCCTGGCGCTGGTGCGGGCGGCGGGGTTCGAGCCATCGTACGTGCGCCGCCTCGACGACCGCCGCCAGGGTCGGTTGCTCGCCGAGGTGCTCGAGTTGGCTGAGGCGCTGCCGCATCGACCGCGGCCGATGGCTCGCCCGCGCTACGGCCGTTGACGCGGTGACCACCCTCGTCGCCAAGATCGGCGCCATCGCCGACGCCCTCGACGCGGCCGGCATCGCCCACGCCTTCGGCGGAGCCCTGGCGCTGGCCTACGCCACGGAGGAACCGCGCGGCACCCGCGACATCGACGTCAACGTCTTCCTCGGGCCCGACCAGGCCGAGGTCGTATTCGCCGCTCTGCCTGATGGCGTGATGTGGTCGGTCGCCGACGTGGAGACCGCAGAGCGCGACGAGCAGGTCCGGCTGTGGTGGGACGACACGCCGGTCGACGTGTTCTTCGCCGCCCACTCGTTTCACCTGGCCGCGGCGGCTCGGGCCAGGTCGGTCGACTTCGCCGGGCGCACGATCCCAGTCCTCGCGCCCGTCGATCTGGCCACGTTCAAGGTGCTGTTCGACCGTCCCAAGGACTGGGTCGACATCGCCACGATGCTGGAGAGCGGCACCCTCGACCTCGACGCGGTGCTCGCCGAGGTTCGTGACCTGCTCGGCGACGACGAACGCGTGGACCGACTGCGGACGCTCAGAACGTCGTGAGCGCCGTCTCCAGCAGCACGCCCGGGGCGGCACGCAGCGCGTCGGTGACGGCGCCTCCCGGCAGTTCGTCGCACGCCCGCTCCGCCTCGGCGACGTAGCGGCGGGCGGTGGCGGCGGCGCTCTCGACGCCCTCATTGGCGCGCACGATCGCCAGCGCCTTGTCCCGCTCGGCGACGTCGAGCGGGCGGCCGAGCAGCGAGGCCAGCTCCTCGCCGACACCCCCGCCCATCTCCAGCGTGCGCAGCACTGGCAGCGTGTACACCCCCTCGACCATGTCGTGGCCGGCGGGCTTGCCGAGCTGCTCGGTGGTGTCGGTGATGTCGAGGATGTCGTCGACGATCTGGAACACCATCCCGAAGGCGTTGCCCCAGGCGGTGAGCGCCTCGATCGTCGGCCGGTCGAGCCCGCCGGCGATCCCGCCGATGCGCGCCGCGGTGCCGTAGAGCGACGCCGTCTTGCCCTGGATCGACACCAGGTAGCTCTCCTCCGGGCGGCCGACGTCGTAGGTGTGGCGGAGCTGCTCGACCTCGCCCTCGCACAGCCAGCTGATCGTGCGGGCGAGGAGCCCGGCGACCTCGGTGCCCAGCGTGGCGGCGATCTCCGACGCACGTGAGAGCAGGAAGTCGCCGGCGAGGATCGCCTGCAGGTTCCCCCACTTGGCGTTGACGGTCTCCACGCCGCGGCGGGTGTCGGATTCGTCGATGACGTCGTCGTGGTACAGCGACCCGAGGTGGACCAGCTCGCAGGCGACCCCGCCGCGCACGACGTCGTCGGAGGCGTCGCGCCCGAGCACCTGGGCGGCGGCGATGGCGACGACCGGGCGCAGTCGCTTGCCGCCGGCGACCACGAGGTGGGAGGCAATCTCGGTCAGGTAGGGGTCGGTGCTGCGGACGGCCTCGTGGATCGCCAGCTCGATCCGCTCGCGGTCGGTGCCGATCGACGCCAGCGAGAACAGCGGGGACCGCACCGGGGCGTCGGACACAGCGGGGAGGCTACTCGGGATGTGTGAAACGGCCAGGTGGGCGAGCGCCGCTGCGCGGCGGCGGCAGCGAGCTCGGAGGTGAGACGAGCAGCTTGTCTGCAAGTCGAACCCGAGCGATTAGTCGGGGCCTGCCGGGCGAACCTCGGCCGCCAACGCCATCGCCCGGGCCAGCGGGACGTCGGCCTCGATCCGCACGATCGTGTCCCCGACCTGCCACGCCAGCGAGTCGGCGGAGGGCCGGGCCTCGCGGATCCCGCGTCGGCGGTCCTCGTAGAGGAACAGGTGTGGGTCGCCGGTGATCCACCATCCGTCGTGACCGTCGACGGTGACCTCGCGCACGGACGCGCCGGAGCCGACGAGCTTGGAGAAGGCCATCTCGTCGACCGTGCCCGGCAACGTCGTGACGAGCACCTGCGTACCGCCGTCGTCGTAGCGCACGACAACGTAAGCGCCACCGGGGCTGTAGACGTCGAGCGGCTCCCCGAGGCCGGGCGCGACGTAGGGCACGACGCCGGCACGTTGGGCGGCTTCGGCGAGCGTCATCGGCGGCCCGAGGTCGGCGCCGCCGATGACCGGCATGTTGACGCCGACGCGGATCGGCAGGTGCTCGAGCCCGAGCCAGCGGGACACGGCGTGGCGGGTCGAGGGGACAGCGGCGACGATCGCCGCGACCATCAGCACGACCGCCGCGGCCGCCAGTGCCCGGCGTCGCCACTGGTGGATGCCGGAGGCCTCGCCGAGCGCGGCGACGACGTCGTCGGCCAGCGCGGCCTCGCCCGGGAACGTCAGGCCCTCGCCCATCGCCACGAGGCGCTGCTCGAGGGTGACGTCACTCATCGCCCGCTCCGAGGCTCCGCGCCCGCTGCAGCGCCCGGGCGGTGCGCGACTTGATGGTGCCGAGCGGGACGTCGAGGACGGCCGCCGCTTCGTGCTCCGACAGCCCGGCGACGAACCGGCAGGCGAGCACGGCCCGGTCACGCTCGTCGAGCCGTCCGAGCAGAGCCAGCAGCCGCCGGGCCTCGTCGTCGGCGGCCACCTGGTCGCCGACCGGATCGCCGCCGGCGGCCACACGCAGCGCCCCGAAGCGAGCCTCCCGCAGCCGCCGCCGGCCTCGTCCGCGCACGGCGTTGCGGGCGTCGTTGGCGACGATCTGCAGCAGCCACGACCGCACCGGTGCGTCGCCGCGCCAGGACCGCAGCCGCCGGTGACCCTTGACGAGGGCGTCCTGCACGATGTCCCTGGCCTCCTCCGTCGAGCCGCAGATGCCGGCGGCGAGCCGCAATGCCGGCCCCTGGTGGCGTCGCACGAGGGTCCCGTAGGCGACCGTGTCGCCGTCCAGGGCGCGCCGCACCAGGGCGTCGTCGTCCAGGTGCTCGTAGCGGTCCTCGTGGCGCAACGTCATCGGCATGGGCAGCCTTGTGCAGATCAGGACACCACCGGACCCGTTCTCGTTCCACCGCATCCTCGGGCTCGACTCGCAGACAAGCCCCTCGTCTCGCCTCCCGAGCTCGCCACCGCCGCTCCGCACCGGCGCTCGCCCACCGCCATACTCGGGCTCGACTCGCAGCCAAGCCCCTCGTCTCGCCTCCCGAGCTCGCCACCGCCGCTCCGCACCGGCGCTCGCCCACCGCCATACTCGGGCTCGACTCGCAGCCAAGCCCCTCGTCTCGCCTCCCGAGCTCGCCACCGCCGCTCCGCACCGGCGCTCGCCCACCGCCATACTCGGGCTCGACTCGCAGCCAAGCCCCTCGTCTCGCCTCCCGAGCTCGCCACCGCCGCTCCGCAGCGGCGCTCGCCCACCGCCATACTCGGGCTCGACTCGCAGCCAAGCCCCTCGTCTCGCCTCCCGAGCTCGCCACCGCCGCTCCGCAGCGGCGCTCGCCCACCGCCATACTCGGGCTCGACTCGCAGCCAAGCCCCTCGTCTCGCCTCCCGAGCTCGCCGCCGCCGCTCCGCAGCGGCGCTCGCCCACCGCCATACTCGGGCTCGACTCGCAGCCAAGCCCCTCGTCTCGCCTCCCGAGCTCGCCGCCGCCGCTCCGCAGCGGCGCTCGCCCACCGCCATACTCGGGCTCGACTCGCAGCCAAGCTGCTCGTCTCGCCTCCCGAGCTCGCCGCCGCCGCTCCGCAGCGGCGCTCGCCCACCTGAAACCCCGCGCAACGCAACGACGTATGCGGTGACAGAGAACACGCTCCTCATCGCGGCCGATCCGCCTCGAACGCGGCCGGTACACTGCCTAGACGTCGTCCCGACTGGAAAGGGCGCACATGTTCGAGAGATTCACCGATCGGGCCCGCCGGGTGGTCGTCCTCGCCCAGGAGGAAGCCCGCCTGCTCAACCACTCCTACATCGGCACCGAGCACATCCTGCTCGGGCTGATCCACGAGGGCGAGGGCGTCGCGGCCAAGGCCCTGGAGAGCCTCGGGATCTCGCTCGAGGCCGTGCGCAGCCAGGTCGAGGAGATCATCGGCCAGGGCGGCTCGTCGCCGTCCGGGCACATCCCGTTCACCCCACGCGCGAAGAAGGTCCTCGAGCTGTCGCTGCGCGAGGCGCTGCAACTCGGCCACAACTACATCGGCACCGAGCACATCCTGCTCGGGCTGATCCGTGAGGGCGAGGGCGTCGCCGCCCAAGTCCTCGTCAAGCTCGGGGCCGATCTGTCCCGCGTCCGCCAGCAGGTGATCCAGCTCCTGTCCGGCTACCAGGGCCCGTCCGGTCGCGCCGAGGGCGGCGCCTCGGGTGGCACCGCGGGCGCCAACGTCGGCGGCTCCACCAAGGAGGACCCCGCCAGCGACAAGGGCAACAGCCAGATCCTCGACCAGTTCGGTCGCAATTTCACCCAGCTCGCCCGGGAGCGCAAGCTCGACCCGGTCATCGGCCGCACCCGCGAACTCGAGCGGGTGATGCAGATCCTGTCCCGGCGCACGAAGAACAACCCGGTGCTGATCGGCGAGCCGGGCGTCGGCAAGACGGCGATCGTCGAGGGGCTCGCCCAGATGATCGTCAACAACGACGTCCCCGACACGCTGCGCAACAAGCAGCTCTACACGCTCGACCTCGGCGCCCTCGTCGCCGGCTCCCGCTACCGCGGTGACTTCGAGGAGCGCCTGAAGAAGGTGCTCAAGGAGATCAAGACCCGCGGCGACATCCTGCTGTTCATCGACGAGATCCACACCCTCGTCGGCGCCGGCGCCGCCGAGGGGGCAATCGACGCCGCGTCGATCCTCAAGCCGATGCTCGCCCGTGGCGAGCTGCAGACGATCGGGGCCACCACCACCGACGAGTACCGCAAGTACGTCGAGAAGGACGCCGCGCTGGAGCGCCGATTCCAGCCGGTGAAGGTCGACGAGCCGACGCTGGCCCACACGATCGAGATCCTCAAGGGCATCCGCGACCAGTACGAGGCCCACCACCGGGTCACGATCACCGACCAGGCGCTGGTCGCCGCCGCCAACCTGGCAGACCGCTACATCTCCGACCGCTTCCTGCCCGACAAGGCGATCGACCTCATCGACGAGGCCGGCAGCCGCCTGCGGATCAAGCGCATGGCCACCCCGCCCGACCTGCGGGAGATCGAGCAGAAGCTCAACGACGTCCAGGAGGCCAAGAAGTCGGCCGTCGAGGAGCAGCGCTTCGAGGAGGCCGGGCGCCTGCGCGACCAGGAGAAGTCGCTGCTGGAGGAGAAGGCGCACAAGGAGCGCGAGGTCAAGGCCGACGGCGTCGACCTCTTCGACGAGGTCGACGAGGAAGCCGTCGCCGAGGTGCTCAGCATCTGGACCGGCATCCCGGTCTACAAGCTCACCGAGGAAGAGACCCAGAAGCTGATCAACATGGAGGCCGAGCTGCACAAGCGGATCATCGGCCAGAACTCCGCGGTCGCCGCGGTGTCGCAGTCGATCCGCCGCACCCGGGCCGGCCTCAAGGACCCGAAGCGGCCGAGCGGGTCGTTCATCTTCCTCGGCCCCACCGGCGTCGGCAAGACCGAGCTGGCCAAGACGCTCGCCGAGTTCCTGTTCGGCGACGACTCGGCGATGATCACGCTCGACATGTCGGAGTACATGGAGAAGCACACCGTCAGCCGTCTGGTGGGCTCACCTCCGGGGTACGTCGGCTACGAGGAGGGCGGCCAGCTCACCGAGGCCGTGCGGCGCAAGCCGTTCTCGGTGGTGCTGTTCGACGAGATCGAGAAGGCTCACCCCGACGTCTTCAACACGCTGCTGCAGATCCTCGAAGAGGGTCGCCTCACCGACAGCCAGGGCCGCACCGTCGACTTCCGCAACACGGTGCTGATCATGACGTCGAACCTCGGCACCGCCGATCTGCGCAAGGCCAACGTCGGCTTCACCACCGGTGACACGGCGATGAGCTACGAGCGGATGAAGGAGAAGGTGATGGATGCGCTGAAGGTGCACTTCCGTCCCGAGTTCCTGAACCGCATCGACGAGGTCATCGTCTTCCACGAGCTGGACCGCGGCGAGGTCCTGCAGATGGTCGACAACCTGACGCGCCGGCTCACCACCCAGCTGGAGGGCCAGGGCCTCGGGATCGAGCTGACCCAGGCGGCCAAGGAGCTGCTGGCGGTCAAGGGCTACGACCCGCAGCTCGGCGCCCGCCCGTTGCGTCGGGCGATCCAGCGCCAGGTCGAGGACCCGCTGTCGGAGATGCTGCTGTTCAAGCAGTTCCACGCCGGCGAGATCATCGTCGTCGACGTCGAGGACGACCCCGACAAGCCCGGCGCGCAGCGGATCAAGTTCTCCAGCGTGGAGGGCTTCGTGCCGCCCAGCGCCGTCGAGCTGGCCACCACGGCGACGGCGAGCACGCAGACGCTCAAGCCGCGGCCTGGCGAGGAGCCGGAGGCAGAACCGGCCCCACCGACCGAGTAGCCGCCCTTGTGTCACCGAACAGGTCCTCGAGGACATGGTGCGGTGACACAAACCGGTACGGTCGGCCGTCGTGCGCTTCTCCGTGTGGCCGAATCCCGCCCAGCCGTGGGCCGACATCCTCGCCGTGGCCACGCACGCCGAAGCCACCGGCTGGGACGGCATCTACGTCGCCGACCACTTCATGGGGGACGGCGAGCGAGCCGGCGACACGATCCAACCGACGTTCGAGGCGACGGCGCTGCTGGCCGGGCTGGCGGTCGGCACGTCGCGGCTCCGGCTGGGATCGTTGGTGCTCGGCATCACCTACCGCCACCCGGCCGTGCTGGCCAACTGGGCCAAGACCGTCGACCACATCTCGGGCGGGCGGCTGCTGCTCGGCGTCGGCGCCGGCTGGCAGGAGAACGAGCACGAGCAGTACGGCATCGAGCTCGGATCGCCGGCGGTGCGCATCGAGCGCCTGGAGGAGGCGCTGGCCGTGCTGGAGAGCCTGCTGCGGACGCCGGTGACCAACGTCGCCGGTACGCACTACCGGCTGACGGACGCCGTCATGGAGCCCAAGCCGGTGCAACAACCGCTGCCGATCCTGATCGGCGCGAAGGGCCCGCGGATGATGGGCGTCGTTGCCCGTCACGCCGACGAGTGGAACGCCTGGTCGACGCCGGCCGACTTCCCCGAGCGCTCGGCGACGCTCGACGCGGCCTGCGCGGACGTCGACCGTGACCCGGCCACGATCGCCCGCTCCACGCAGGCGTTGTTCTTCATCGGCGTCGACGACGCCAAGCTCGAATCGCTCGCCGCAGCGCGTCGCCCCCCGCGCAGTGGTCGGCGGCGGCGTCGAGCAGCTCGGTGAGGCCATCCAGGGTTGGGCCGACGGCGGCGTGGACGAGGTCATCGTGCCTGACTTCACGCTCGGGACCGGCGCCCAGAAGCTCGATGCGTACGACCTGCTGATCGAGCAGGTCGCCCCGGCCTTCCACTGAGCTACGGCGTGGCCAATACCTGCGCCACGTTGTCGGCGATGAACTGGGCGAGCACCGGCGCGCCGGCGTTGCTGATGTGCAGGCCGTCGGCGTTCGTCCACTCCGGGTGACCGGCGCCGTAGCCGGCCCAGTCGGCCCTGACCAGATAGCCGCCATCCTGCCCCGCGCGTTGGGCGAGGATCGCGTTGCGGTCGTCTGCACCGTGAACGGTCAGCCAGATCACCGAGCGGATGCCCTCGCTGCGCGCTTCGGCGACGATCGTGTCGATCGCCTCGCCGAATCGGTTGGTCGGGTCGTTGGCGCCCGTCATCATCACGAGGACCGCGCCCAAGCGCCCGCTCAGGCGGTGCATGGCTTCGATCGCGTTGTCCGGGGCGTAGCCGTCAGGACCAGCGCACGAGGCGGTGATCGTCCGCCGGCACGACTCGGCGTCGAAGATGTAGTTCCACTGCCGCAGCGGTGCGTAGGCGTCGTTCCAGCGGATCGCCGCCAGCGTCGAGTCTCCGATCAGCCCGAAGCGCGGCGCGGCCGGCCCGGCTCCGTTGTACGTGACGGTCTCCTGCCCGACGGGTTTGATCGTCGTGGTCGTGGTCGCTGCAGGTCCTGGTGTCGGCGGTGCGCACGTTGGCGCGCACGACGCCACGAGCGCCGCCACGACGACGGCGAGGCTCCACCGTGTGGTGCGGAAGATCGGTGACACGGGTCGCCGACGTTAGCGGGGGTCATCCGCCATCCTGTCCGGATGCCGCGCCGTCTCGCCCGCCTGCTGGTCGGCGCGGTGCTCGTGCTGCTCCTCGCCGGATGCCACGTCGACGCGACCGTCGAGCTGGCGATCGGTCCCGACGGCACCGGCTCGCTCACCGTGACCGCGGTGGCCGACGCCGACGTCGTGCGCCAGGCACCAGGGCTCGCCGCCGACCTGCGCTTCGACGACGCCACGGCCGCCGGGTGGAACGTCGACGGACCGACTGCGACGCCCGACGGCGGACTGCGGGTCGTGCTCACCCACCGCGTGACGTCGGCGCCCGAGGCGACCAACCTGCTCGCCAGCCTCGGTCCCCCGTTCGTCGGGATGAAGGTGGAGCGCGTCGTGTCAGACGACGGGCGCACCGCGACCACGACACTGTCGGGCCAGCTCGCCCTCACCGGCGGGTTCGCCGCCTTCGCCGACTCCGACCTGCTCGCCGCCGTCGGCAGCACGCCCTACGCGCAGCAGCTGGCGGCGTCCGGGGCGACGCCGGAGACGGCGCTGTCGGTCGTCCTGCGCGCCCGCCTGCCCGGCACCGTGAGGGACACCAACGGGCGTGACGACCACGGCACCCGCACATGGGCGGCGCCGATGGACGGCAAGGCGGCCGTGGTCCAACTGCGGACCCACCAGTCGCCCGGCGACGGCGGCATCGCGTCGATCCTCGCCACCGGGCTGCTCGTGCTGCTCGTCGTGTGGCTGGTCGCGGCGACCGCGTTCATCGTGTCGGTGCTGCGCGGCGAGGGCCCGGCGGGCCAAGCGTCGCCGTCGCGCCCTGTCCCGTCTGCGGTGAGCCCGAACATGGCGGTGGGCCAGCACCACCGCGAAGCGGCGGCTCGAGAAGCGGCCATCGACCGCTGCGCTCGATCGCTCCGAGCGAGGTCGCGTCAGCGGCCCAGCGCGGATGCCGGCACCTTGCGGACCGGCCAGCGGCCGCCGCCGTGAGTTGTCCCGGACGTGCAATCCGGCCGCGTCCGCGTCCGACGCTCGCTCACCAAGGCCTTCTGCACCACCTACCGCCGGCTCGGGTGCTCTGCTAGCCCGCCTCGAACACCAGCGCCCCGGACCGACCCGTGAAGGCCCCCGTACGTTCATCGGGGTGCGAACTGCCCGCCGAGCACCCGGCTGGGGTGTTCCGTTGGCGGCGAGCTTGGCGTTGGCCGTGGTGTCGTGCACGGATGATGGTTCGGGCCTGGCCGGCGAGACCAGAACGGCTGCTCGCCGAGGACTTCGAGCTGCGAACCGTGCCCGTCCCCGATGACCCCGAGATCCGTGCGCTCGTTACAGCGGGCGTCCTCGTGCCCTTCGTAGCGGTGTACGCCGTGCTCGCGGCCGATGACGGCGTCGAGGGTCATGGGCAGATCCCGGGAGGCCGCCGACAGAGGCGAAGCGATCAGCTCGCCTGCGGGCTGAGCCCGAGGTGGAGGAATGCAATCATGGTCAACGTGGTCGCCGACGAGACCGAGGTCGCCATCGTCGGCGCCGGTCCCGCCGGGCTGGTGCTGTCCCACCTCCTGGCGGCGCGGGGCATCGACTGCGTCGTGCTCGAGCTCCGTGACCGCGATTACGTCGAGTACCGGGTCCGCGCCGGCGTGCTCGAGCACCCCACGGTGGAGCTGTTGCGCAGCCTCGGCCTGGCCGACCGCCTCGAACGCGAGGGCCTCGCCCACCGCGGCATCCAGTTGGCGTTCGACGGCACCCGCCACCGCGTCGACTTCCTGGAGCTGACCGGTCGGTCGATCACCGTGTACGGACAGCAGGAGGTGGTGAAGGACCTCATCGCGGCACGGCTCGCGGCGGGCGGTGCGATCGTGTTCGAGGCGCTCGACGTCACGGCGGCCGACGTCGACACCGTGCGTCCCGTCGTGCGCTACCGGCTCGGCGACGAGCCGCACGAGCTGCGGTGCCGGATCGTGGCCGGCTGCGACGGCTCGCACAGCGCCTGCGCCCGCTTGATCCCGGACAGTCGCGTGGCCGAGCAGGCCTACCCGTTCGCCTGGCTCGGCATCCTCGCCCAAGCGGCGCCGACCCAGGACGAGCTGGTGTACGCCAGCCACGAGCGCGGCTTCGCCCTGTACAGCATGCGCTCGCCGGAAGTGACCCGGTTGTACCTCCAGGTCGCACCCGACGACGACGTGGCGGCGTGGTCGGACGACCAGATCTGGACCGAGCTGGCCACCCGGCTCCCGCTGGCCGACGGGTTCCGGCTCAACACCGGCCCGATCATCGAGCGCGGCATCACCGGCATGCACAGCTCGGTGGCGACGCCGATGCGCGCCGGCAACCTGCTGATCGCCGGTGACGCCGCCCACATCGTCCCCGCCACCGGCGCCAAGGGCATGAACTTGGCGATTGCAGATGCAACGGTGATGGCGTCGGTGATCGAGGACGCGCTGCGCGCCGGGCGGCCCGAGCGGCTTGCTGACTACACCCCGACGTGCCTGTCGCGCGTCTGGCGGACGCAGCTGTTCTCGCACCGCATGACGACGATGCTCCACCGCTTCGGCGACGACCCCTTCCTGCGTGAGCTGCAGCGGGCCGAGCTGGCACTCGTGACGACGTCGACGGCAGCGGCCACCGACCTCGCCGAGCACTACACCGGCCTCCCGTTCGCCACCCTGCCGGAGCACGCCGCGTGAGCCCATATCTGGGCGGGAATCGTCCCAGATCAAGGTCTGGGCGGGGATCGTCCCGGAAGCCGGGACGGATCCCGCCCAGATGGTCGGGACGGCGGGGCGGGTGATCGCGGTGGACCGCTTCGCCGAGCCGCCGCCGGGCACCCACCCGCCCCTCGACAGCCCCGACTACCGCTCGTCGGCACTGCGCCACCCGACCCAGCCGCTGCTGCGGTTGGCGCCCGGCCTGGCCGACCCGACCGACCTCACCGGCCCGGTCTTCGGCTCCGATGCCGTGACCCCCGGCGACGCCGACCTCACGATCGGCCCGACCGGAGAGGCCGTCGGTCAGCGGATCTTCGTCACCGGCCGCCTGCTCGACGGTGCCGGCCGCCCGATCCCCCGCTCGCTCGTCGAGATCTGGCAGGCCAACGCCTCCGGCAGGTACCGCCACGAGGGCGACCAGTGGCCGGGGACCCTCGACCCGAACTTCACCGGCGCCGGTCGCACGCTCACCGCCGCCGACGGCGCCTACCGCTTCACCACGATCAAGCCCGGCGCCTACCCGTGGGGCAACCACCCCAACGCCTGGCGCCCGGCGCACATCCACGTGTCGGTGTTCGGCTCGGCGTTCACCCAGCGGCTGGTGACGCAGCTGTACTTTCCCGGCGACCCGCTCTTCTTTCAGGACCCGATCTTCAACAGCGTCCCTGACCCCGCGGCGCGGCAGCGGTTGATCGCACGCTACGACCACGAGGTCACCAGCCCGGAGTGGGCGCTGGGGTTCCGGTTCGACATCGTCGTGCGCGGGCCGGCGGCGACGCCGTTCGAGGAGATCGAGGAGATCGGGTATGCCTGACCGGGGGCTGACGCCGTCGCAGACCGTCGGGCCGTTCCTCCACCTCGCCCTCGCCGACCCGGCGCTGCGCGACGGTGTGGCGCCGGGGGCGCCTGGCGCGATCACCATCCGCGGGACGGTCGTCGACGGCGCCGGCGGGCCGGTGCCCGACGCCGTCGTCGAGACGTGGCAGCTCGGCGGGCCGTTCACCCGCTGTGCCACCGACGCCGACGGCGCCTGGTCGGTGACCACGGTCCGGCCGTCGCCCGTCCCGACGCTCGACGGCACACCGCAGGCCCCGCACCTCGCCGTGTCGGTGTTCGCCCGTGGCCTGCTGGATCGCGTCGTCACGCGGCTGTACTTCGAGGGCGAACCAGCGAACTCGACCGACCCCGCGTTGGCGGCCGCCGGCGAGCGAGCCGGGCGGCTGATGGCCCAGCCCGACGGCCCGGACGCCTGGCGCTACGACATCCGCCTCCAGGGGAACGATGAGTCGGTCTTCCTTCTCATCTGACCCGTTCCGCTTCCTCACCGCCGCCGGCCCCGTGGCCGCACTCACCTCGGCGCGGGCGTGGGTCGAGGCGGTGCTGGAGGTGGAGGCGGCGTTGGCCGGTGCCCAGGCCGACGTCGGCGAGATCCCGCTCGGCGCGGCGGGTGGGATCGCCCGGGCGTGCGACGTCGTCCGCTACGACGTCGACGCCATCGTCAATGAGGCGGCGCTCGGCGGCAACCTCGTGATCCCCCTGTTGCCCAGACTGCGCGACATCGTCGGGCCTGACGACAACGGCTTCGTCCATCGCGGGGCGACGAGCCAGGACGTGATGGACGCGGCGACCGCGCTGGTCGGGCGGCGCTGCGCAGAGGCCACCATCGCAGTGCTGCGACGGGCGCGAGGCGTCGTCGCCGAGCTGGGCGCGACGCAGGGGTCGGCGCCGATGATCGCCCGCACCCTCGGCCAGCACGCCGTGCCGACGACCTTCGCCACCGTCACCGACAGATGGGCCGACGGGCTCGGTGCTGCCGTCGAGGCGTTGGAGCAGGTGGCCCGGCCGGCGGTCGGGCTCGGCGGGCCGAGCGGCGACGGGTCGTCTTTCGGACCCGACCACGCCGCGATCCTCGACCACTTCGCCTCCCGGCTCGACCTCCCGGTGGCGCCGTTGGCCCGCCATGCGCAGCGGACTTGGGTCGCCGCCATCGCCGGCGCGTGGGGGTCGGCCGCGGCGGCCGTGGGCAAGATCGCCACCGACGTCGTCGTGCTCGCACAGAGCGACATCGGCGAGCTGGCCGAGGTCGCGCCCGGCGCCGGCGGTTCGTCGTCGATGCCGCACAAGCACAACCCGATCGCCGCCATCTCCGCCCGCGCCTCGGCGATGCAGGTGCCGGGGCTGGTGGCCACCGTGTTGGCGGCGATCGGCGGCGGGGAGCTCGAACGGGCAGCTGGGGCGTGGCACGCCGAATGGCCGGCGCTCCGGCAGCTGTGGCAGGCGACGGGGTCGGCGGTGCACTGGATCGGCGAGTCGCTCGGGCGGCTGCGGCTCGACACCGACCGGATGGCCGCCAACCTCGCCCGCGCCCAGGAGGCAACCCATGAACGATGATCGGTACGAGGCGGGGATGCGGGTGCGGCGGGAGATGCTCGGCGACGAGCACGTCGACCGGGCGACGGCGTCGGCAGGGATCGACGCCGACTTCCAGCGCTGGCTCACCGAGTCGGCATGGGGCGCACTGTGGACGCGTGGCGAGCAGCTCGACCGCAGGACCCGCTCGTGCGTCACGATCGCCGTGCTCACCGCGCTGCGCGCCGACCACGAGCTGGCGTTGCATGTCCGGGCGGGGCGACGCAACGGTCTCACCGCGCCCGAGATCGCCGAGGTCATCATGCACACCGCGGCGTACGCCGGAATCCCCGCTGCCAACGCGGCGATGGCCGTGGCCAAGGCCACACTGGCCGACGAGGACTGAAGCTGCACGCACCGGCCAGGTGGGCGAGCGCCGCTGCGAAGCGGCGGCGGCGAGCTCGGAAGGCGAGGCGAGCAGCTTGGCGGCGAGCCGAACCCGAGCATCAATACTCCGATCGGTTGCTCAGGCCGCGATGGCAGAATCTCAGGGTGACGATCGTCGGGCGCGAGGCAGAGCTCGCCGCCCTCGTCGACGCGGCGACGGAGGCCCGGGTTGGCGATGGCCGCCTCGTGATAATCGCCGGCGAGGCCGGTGTCGGCAAGTCGGCGCTGGTCGAAGCGCTCGAGCCACACCTGCCCGACGGCCGCTGGCTGCGCGGGGCGTGCGACGGACAGTTCACGCCCCGACCGCTCGGCCCGCTGCGCGACATCGCCGAGCAGGTTGGGGGCGAGCTCGCCGAGCTGTGCCACAGCTCGGAGCGCCGCGCCGACCTGTTCGCCGCCCTCCTCGACACGCTGCGCGGGGACGAACTCACCGTGCTCGTGATCGAGGATCTGCACTGGGCCGACGAGGCGACCCTCGACATGGTCCGCGTCGTCGCCCGCCGGCTGCGCGGCGTGCGGTGCCTCGTGATCGCCACCTATCGCGACGACGCGCTCGCCGCCGACGATCCGCTGCGGCTCGCCCTCGGTGACCTGTCCGTGCAGCGGGCGACGCGGCGGATCGACCTTCGCACGCTGTCGTTGGATGCCGTCCGCGAGCTCGCCCGCGACGCTCGCCTCGATCCCCTCGTTGTCTACGCGCTCAGCGGCGGGAACGCCTTCTTCGTCACCGAGCTGCTCTGCGCCGGATCGACCGACGACCTCCCCCGCTCCGCGCGTGACGCCGCCCTCGCGCGAGCGGCCCGCGTCAGCCCGCCGGCCCGTTCCGCGCTCGAGGTCATCGCGGTCCTCGGCGGTCGGATGGAGCCGACGCTGCTCGCCAAGGCGGACGTGGACGGCGTCGATGTCGACGAACTGGTCGCCGCGGGGTTGCTGATGGCCGACGGTCCGGCGGTGCGCTTCCGCCACGAGCTGACGCGTCTGGCGATCGACGGGAGCCTCGGCCCGCACCGCCGGCTGGAGGCCCACCGGATCGTGCTCGACGCGCTCCAGGCCGTCGGCTGCGACGACGAGGCCCGGCTGGCCTTCCATGCCGACGGCGCCGGCGACGCCGTGCTCGTCGACCGGTACGCGCCACGAGCCGCGGCACGCGCCGCCGGGCTCGGAGCTCACCGGGAGGCGGTCGCCCAGTACCACCGGGCCCTGCGCTACGCCGACCGGGCCGATCGACGCGCGGTGGCCGAGCTGCTCGACGGTCTGGGGAACGGGCTGTCGAGCCTCGATCGGTTCGACGAGGCCGCAGACGCCCTCACCGAGGCGCTGTCGATCTGGCGCGAGCTCGACGAGCCATTGCGCGTGGGCTGCGACCTGCGCCGGCTCAGCGCGGTGATGTGGCGGCTGTGCCGAGGCGACGAGCTGGCGGCGTTGCGGGCGGAGGCAGTCGACGTGCTGAGCCCGCTCGGCCCGACCGCCGAGCTCGGCCGGGCCTACATCGGCCGGTCCACCGAGTCGCGCGACCTCGCCACGTGGGCCGCCGACATCGCCCGGGCGCACGAGGTGGCGACCGAGCTCGATTCGGCCGAGCTGCTGATCCGGGTGACGATGAGCGAGGCCGTTCTGGCGTTCCGCCGTCGGCAGGATTGGCAGACGCCGCTGCAGGAGGCCCTCCGGCTGGCCCGGGATCACGGCCTCGACGAGCTGGTGCCGTGGCTGCACTCGAACCTCCTCGAGCTGCTGGTGGTGACGTTCCAGCTCAGCGCCGGCGAGACGGCGTACGCCGAGGGGATCGCCCTGTGCGGCGAGCGCGAGCTGGAGGTGTACGCCTACTGCCTGCGCGGCCGGTGGGCGCTGGGCCTCACCGAGCTGGGCCGCTGGGACGAGGCGTTGGCGATGGCTGACCCGGTGTTGCGGGCGACGGCCTCGCCGGTGAACCTGCTGACGTCGCAGGTGGCCACCAGTCTGGTGCGGATGCGCCGCGGCGAGCCCGGTGTCGACGAAGTCCTCGACGCCGCGACGACTGCCGCCGACCGACTCGGCGAGACACCATGGATCGTGATGACCCGCCTCGCCCGCGCCGAGCAGCACTGGCTGGCCGGTGATCTCGACGGCGCGGCGCGCGAGGTCGCCGTCGCCGTCGGCTCGGTCGAGCCATCGTTCTGGTGCGAATCCGCCGAGGTCGCCATGTGGCAGCACCGGCTCGGGCTGGCGAGCGATGTCCCGCGCGTGGCGTCGGCGGTGTGGGACGAGCGGGGCTGCCCGTACCGCGCCGCGCTCGCGCTCGTGGACGTCGGCGACGAGCAGTCGTTGCGCGGCGCCCTCGGACGTCTCGACGGCCTCGGCGCCACCGCTGCGGCGTCGGCCGTGCGTCGCCTGATGCGCGCCAGCGGGCACCGGGCCATCGCGGCCGGCGCCCGCCCGGCGACGCGACGCCACCCGCTCGGGCTGACCGGGCGCCAGCAGGAGGTGCTCGACCTCGTCTGTGCCGGGCTGACCAACGAGGAGATCGGCGCCCGCCTGTTCATCGCCGCCAAGACGGTCGACCACCATGTCTCGGCGGTGCTCGCCAAGCTCGGCGTGAGCAACCGCCGCCAGGCCGCTCGTGCCGCCGCCGAGCGCGGGCTGGTGGGCATCCGTGGCGAGGCGTGATCAGGCCGGCGCGTCGAACACGGCGAGCCGGAAGTCCGGGTCAGTCGGCGTCAGTGTTGGCGATCCAGCCATGGGAGCGCCCGCCCAGTCCGTGGGCGACGGCGGCTGCCCGCGCCGCACCGACCGTGCGCCATCGGCCAGCGACGACACTGACGTCGCAGTGGGCGGGCACGAAGCTCGACGCCAGCTCGACAGTGCGGTCGCCGCATCGGTCGGCGGCGACGACGACACGCACCGCAGCCGAGCCGCGCGCCGCAGCCTGGTCGATCGACGCCAGGCAGTCGACGATCGTCGCCTCCTCGTCGCGGGCGGGGACGGCGACGACGACCCCCGCTGGTCCCACGATCACGCCGGCTGCAGTGCCAGCTCACGCGTCCAATGGCGCAGCCCTCGGCAGGCCTCGACGAAGCCTCGCGCGGAGCCGGCGTCCAGGTCGATGCATCCTTCGTCGAGCATCGATTCACGCAGCCCAGCGGCCTCGAACAGGTCCGCCGCGGATGCGTTGCGCCCGATGAACTTGGCGTGTGCGTGGGCGTCGCTGACGAAGTCCCGGGCGTGGGGATCGGCGGCGAGCACCAGCGCCCCCTCGGGCGAGGGCAGCACCGCCACCGCGTCGAACAGGACCGATGGGCCGCCGGCCACGAAGTGGTGCGCCGCGACGCGTTCGCCGTCGCTGGCCGTGATGCCGCCGACGGTGGGCGCGATCAGCTCCAGCAGCGCTCCTTCCTTGGCCAGCGCGGTTCGCAGGGTGGCGAGCGTCTTGGCATCGGTGCCGTCGGTCACGAGGACGCCGACCTTGCGGCCAGCGAAGGAGTCGGGGCCGTTGTTGACGATGCTCAGGGCATCAGAAGGCGGCAGATCGGCGATCGGTGCCCGGGCCGGCGTCGAGGCCGCCGGCATCTCGGCGAGACCGAGTCCGTCGGAGACCTCCGCGGCCAGCGATTCGTGGACGTTGCGCAGGTTGGCGACCATCCGTTGGCGGATCGGCAGCTGCTCGCACTTGGACAGCTCGAAGACGAACGCGTTGATCAGGTGGGCCTGTTCGACCGGTGTCTGGCTGACGTAGAACTGGCGGGCCTGGCTGTAATGGTCGGCGAAGCGCTCCGAGCGGATGCGACGCAGCTCGCCCTCCTCGCGGGATGGGTAGGTGTGGTAGCCGCCGTCGGGATCCTCCCGAGGACCGCGCGTTTCGCCGGTCCACGAGTTCGGCTCGTAGTTGACGCGACCGACGGGGTTGGCCATCGCCATGTGCCCGTCCTGCTGGAAGTGGGCGACCGGGCAGCGCGGGGCGTTCACCGGCAGGTGCGTGAAGTTCGGGCCGCCGAGGCGCTTGAGCTGGGTGTCGAGGTAGGAGAAGTTGCGGCCCTGCAACAGCGGGTCATTGGTGAAGTCGATGCCCGGCGGCACGTTCTGGGTGCAGAAGGCGACCTGCTCGGTCTCGGCGAAGAAGTTGTCGACGACCCGGTCGAGCGTCAGCTTGCCGATCCGCCGCACCGGCACCAGCTCCTCGGGGATGATCTTGGTGGCGTCCAGGACGTCGAAGTCGAACGCGTCGGCGAAGGCGTCGTCGAACAGCTGCACGCCGAACTCCCATTGCGGCAGATCACCCGTGGTGATGGCGTCCCACAGGTCGCGACGATGGAAGTCGGGGTCGGCGCCGTTGATCTTGACGGCCTCGTTCCAAACGACCGACTGCAATCCCTGCAGCGGCTTCCAATGGAACTTGACAAACGTCGAGTCACCGCTGGCGTTCACGAACCGGAAGGTGTGGACCCCGAAGCCCTCCATGAAGCGGAACGAGCGCGGGATCGCCCGATCCGACATCGTCCACATCACCATGTGGGTCGCCTCGGGCATCAGCGAGATGAAGTCCCAGAAGTTGTCGTGCGCCGACTGGGCCTGAGGGAACCCGCGATCGGGAGCCTGCTTGACGGCATGCACGATGTCGGGGAACTTGATCGCGTCCTGGATGAAGAAGACCGGGATGTTGTTCCCCACGAGGTCCCAGTTGCCCTCCCGCGTATAGAACTTGGTGGCGAAGCCGCGCACGTCGCGGGCCAGGTCGAACGATCCCTTGTTCCCGGCCACGGTCGAGAAGCGCACGAAGACCTCGGTCCGCTCGCCGGCCCGTTGGAACAGGTCGGCGCGGGTGAGGTCGCTCAACGACTCGTAGTTCTCGAATACCCCGTGGGCGCCATAGCCACGTGCGTGGACGACGCGCTCGGGGACGCGCTCATGGTCGAAGTGGAAGATCTTCTCCCGGAAGTGGAAG
This sequence comes from uncultured Acidimicrobiia bacterium, assembly GCA_963841465.1. Classification (GTDB taxonomy): domain Bacteria; phylum Actinomycetota; class Acidimicrobiia; order Acidimicrobiales; family Ilumatobacteraceae; genus JALZMG01. The sequence continues at coordinate 1,115,376 of CAWJCQ010000006.1, forward strand.
TCCTCGAGGGCGGCCGGGCCGCGGGGGCCGACGCGCAACGTGTTCTGGTCGTCGGCGACCGGGATCCCCTGCTGCGTCGTGAGTCGGGTGCCGCCGTCGACGGTCTGGTGCGTCTCGCCCCCCTCGCCGGTCGTGTCGGGCGGCGCTTCGGTGGCAGCGGTGGCAGCGGTGGCAGTCGGGCTCTTGCGGACACGGCGCCTCGCCGACGATGCCGTCGTCGAGGGGCTGGACGTTGACGGACGCTGCGGGCGAGGCGTGGCCACGGAGACTCCTTGCGGACGGGATCGGGGTGAGGGCGCCGGGAGGCGGCGCCTCGCCCTGCTACCCGACACGGACGGGGCGCACTCCGCCAATCCGCCGAGGTCGACGACGGCAGGCGCATGGGCGGGCGTCGCGGCGGGGCATGGTGCTGTCGTGTTCGACGAGGCGCCGGCGACGGTTCGGGTTCCCGGCGACTGCCTGAGGGACCGTGCCCGAACTGCCTGACATCGCCGGCTTCCGGCGGCTGGTCGGCCGCAACCTGCACCGGATCGAGCGGCTCGAGGTCATCGATCCGGCGGTGGTCCGCAACGTCGAGCCGGCCGAGCTCGAGGAGGCCGTGCGCCGCAAGCTGGTCCGACGGGTCGAACGGCGCCGCAAGTGGCTCGTCGTCCACCTCGGGAGCCACACGAGTCCTCGAGCGAGCCAACGGCGCGACTCGGCTGACGCCGCCATCGTCATGCACTTCGGGATGACCGGCTCGCTCGTCCTCACCCACGACGCCCTGGATCGGTACGACCGCCTGGCCCTCATCGGCGATGCCGAGCTTCGACTGCGAGACCGGCGCCGGCTGAGCCGTGCGTGGCTCGCAATCGATGCGTCGGAGCTCCATCGCGTGATCCCGGCCCAGGGCCCCGACGCCGCCCGGCTCACCGAAGCGCAGCTCATCGACGCGTTGCGGGATCGGCGCGGCGAGATCAAGGCGGCGCTCATCGACCAGGAGGTCATCGCCGGGCTCGGGAACATGTTGAGCGACGAGATCCTGTGGCGGGCCGGACTGCACCCTCGCCGGAGCGTGTCGTCGCTGGACGCCGATGACATCGCCCGGCTGCACGAAGCCGTCCGGGACGTCGTCGCCCGCTCGGCGCGGCGCGGGCGCATCCCGAGGACATCCCGGTGGCTGGCCAGCCAGCGGGCCGCGACAGCACCGAGCTGCCCGCGATGTGACCGGCCGCTCCAACGCTCGGTCGCCGCCGGCCGCACCGCGCTCTGGTGCCCTCAGTGCCAGGCGAGGTGACGAGCCCGGGACCATGGTGCGAGGTCGATGCGTCGCTAGGTTGCCTTGCGATGAGCGGGGCGGAGACGTCAGCTGACCAGCTTCGGCGTGTCGCCAACATCACCGATCCGGAATTGGCGCATCTGCAGCCGTCGGACCTTCACGACGAGCTGCTGACCCGGGTGCAAGACCTGTTGGGCGTCGACACCGTCGCGATCCTGCTCCTCGACCACGCCGGTCGGCAGCTCGTCGCCCACTCGGCACGGGGACTCGAAGAAGAGGTCCGTCAAGGTGTCCGCGTACCGATAGGGCGCGGGTTCGCCGGTCGAATCGCCGCGACGAGAACCCCGGTGGCGCTCTCAAACGTCGGGCCGGACACGGTCGTCAATCCGATCCTGTGGAGGAAGGGGGTGCGATCGTTGCTCGGCGTGCCGCTCGTCGCCGGCGGCGCGGTGCTCGGCGTGATGCACGTTGGCACGTTGCGGCATCGCCAGTTCAGCGAGGCCGAGACGACGATCCTCCAGTTGGCCGCCGACCGGATCGCGTCCGCCTTGGGCGCCCAGCAGGCGGCGGAAGCGCGACTGGCCGCTCGAACCCTGCAGCAGAGCCTGCTGCCGACCCAGCTTCCCGTGGTCGAGGGGCTCGAGTTCGCCACTCGCTTCGTGGCCGCGGAGACCTTCGGCGTCGGCGGTGACTGGTTCGACGCCTTCAAGCTCCCTGACGGCCAGGTGGGGATCGTCATGGGCGACGTCGCGGGGTCGGGGCTTCCGGCCGCAGTCGTCATGGGTCGGCTGCGGAGCGCGTTGCGTGCGTACGCGATCGAGTCGTCGAGCCCAGCTGACGTGCTCAAGCGGCTCGACCGGAAGTTCGCCCACTTCGAACCCGACGCGATGGCGACGGTCTTGTACATCACCGTCGCCCCCGACCTCGCCAGCTTCACGTTCTCGTCGACCGGACACCCGCCGCCGGTCATGGCGGAGCCCGGCCAGGAAGCGACGGTCCTGGAGTGCTCGCCGAGCCCGCCCATCGGCGCGCACGTCGCCGGCTGTCACGTCGACGTCGTGTGCGAGCTTCGCCCAGGGGCGACAGTCGCGTGCTACACCGACGGGCTCATCGAGCGGCGCACCGAGTCGATCGACCGGGGACTCGAACGGATGCGGCGGGCGTTCTACGCCGGGCCCGTCGAGGAGGTCTGCGACTCGGTGATGAACGAGGTCGTCGGATCCCGTGCCGTCGAGGACGACACGGCCTTGTTCCTGTTCCGGCGCTTCGCCTGATCGCCGGCGTCCGCGGTCAGTCGTCGACGACGAACGCCTCGGAGAGGCCGGACATGGCGAGCAGCTTCCGCAACATGTCACCGCAGCCGACGAGCCTCACGGGTCCACCCACGTCCTCGACGGCCGCCCGCCGCGCCGCGGTGAGCGCGCGCAGCCCGCTCGAGTCGACGAAACGCAAGGCAGAGACGTCGATCGTCAGCGGCGCCGTGATCGGACGGACGCCATCAACACAGGTGTCGAGCACCGGAGCGGACGCCAGATCGAGCTCGCCCACCAACTCGATCACGACGGCGTCGCCCGACGAGTGGTGGCCCACCCGCAAGCCAGTCTCCTCGAAGTCCTCGATGTCGCACCTCCTCAACTCCGCCGGATCGTAGTTCGATCCCGACACTCGCAGGCCGCAGCTCTCGCTGTCACACCCCCTTGTCATGCTCGCCGGCATGACGAGGACCAAGACGATCCATGCGTGTGTCGACTGTGGCACCGCCCACCCGAAGTGGTCGGGGCAGTGCTCCGGTTGTGGGGCTTGGAACACGCTCGTCGAGGAGACGTTCGGCGACGCCGCCGACACGATGGCGGGCGCACCACCGGGCGTCGTGGCGATGTCGTCGCTCAGGCTGCTCCACGACATCGACGCCCTGCTCGCGGCGCCGCAGCCCACGGGGATCGCCGAGCTCGACCGGGTGCTCGACGGCGGGATCGTGGCAGGGTCGGTCACGCTGCTCGGCGGCGAGCCGGGCATCGGCAAGAGCACGCTGCTGATGCAGCTACTGGCCTGGTGGCCCGGCACCACGTTGTACGTCAGCGCCGAGGAGAGCGCCCAACAGGTCCGGCTGCGGGCCGAGCGGCTGTCGGCGGTGCGTCCGGACCTGTGGATGGCGAACGAGACCACCCTCGCCGGGGTCGTCACGGCGATCGACCGCACGGCGCCGACGCTGGTCGTGATCGACAGCATCCAGACGATCGTCGACCAGCGGGTCTCCTCCTCGGCCGGCTCGGTGACCCAGGTCAGGGAGTGCGCCCAGGCGCTGGTCGTCGAAGCCAAGCGGCGGGGTGTGCCGATCGTGCTGGTCGGCCACGTCACCAAGGACGGCAACCTGGCCGGGCCGCGCGTCCTCGAGCACGTCGTCGACACGGTGCTCTCCTTCGAGGGCGAACGGCACCACGCCCTGCGCCTCTTGCGGGCGGTCAAGCACCGCTTCGGGTCGACGGACGAGCTCGGCCTGTTCGAGATGACCGGCGCCGGGCTCGTCGGTGTGCCCGATCCGTCGAAGCTGTTCCTCGCCGACCGGCGCACCGCGGTGGCAGGGTCGGTCGTGGTGGCGGCGATCGACGGTCAGCGACCGCTGCTCGTGGAGGTGCAGGCGCTGACCGTGCCGATCCCGCCGGGCACCCCGCCTCGTCGCAACGCCCAGGGCCTCGACGCCGGGCGATTGGCGCTGCTGCTGGCGGTGCTCGATCGGCGCGCCGGGCGTGCGGGTCGGAAGCCAGGACGTGTACGCCTCCACCGTCGGCGGGGTGCGGCTGGCCGAGCCGGGCGTCGATCTCGGTGTCGCCGTCGCGGTGGCCAGCGCGGCCACGGAGCTCCCGATCGGCGACCGCGACGTCGTGCTCGGCGAGATCGGCCTAGGTGGAGAGGTCCGCCAGGCCACCCACGCCCGGCGCCGCCTGGCCGAGGCCGCCCGCCTCGGGTTCCGCCGAGCGATCGTGCCGGCGTCATCCCCGCCCGGCGACGGGATCGAGGTCGTGCTGGTCCGGAGCCTCGGCGAGGCGCTCGCCGCAGTGGGGATCGTCGGCGGGCCGAGGAGCCGTTCGGGGCCGGCGGGCCCCGCCCCCTAGAATCCCCGGATGGCCAACCGGTCCCGCGGCGCCAACGACGAGATGCGTGATGCACTCGCCCGGGTCGCCCCCGGCACGCCGCTGCGCGACGGGATCGACCGGGTGGTGCGGGCCAAGGCGGGGGCGCTGCTGGTGCTCGACGACGGGCCGGCGGTGCTGGCCATCTGCTCGGGCGGCTTCCTCGTCGACGCCCCGTACAGCCCCCAGCGCCTGTCCGAGCTGGCGAAGATGGACGGCGCCATCATCATCTCCACCGACGGCAACCGGATCGCCCGGGCCAACGTTCACCTCGTGCCCGACCCGACGGTGCCGACCAGCGAGACCGGCACGCGGCACCGCACTGCCGAGCGTGTCGCCCGCTCGCTGAAGGTGCCGGTCGTGTCGGCGAGTGAGGAGATGGGGGTCATCAACGTCTACGCCGGCGGACTCAAGCACCAGCTACAGGACATCGGCCGGCTCCTCGACCGAGCCAACCAGGCGCTGCAGACGCTGGAGCGCTACAAGGTCCGCCTCGACGACGCCATCGCCAACCTCACCGGCGTCGAGCTGGAGGACGTCGTCACGCTGCGTGACGTCGTCGCCGTCGTCCAGCGCGGCGAGATGGTGCACCGCATCAGCGACGAAATCGAGACGATGATCATCGAGCTCGGTGTCGACGCCCGGCTGCTGCGCCTGCAGCTCGACGAGCTCTACGGCGACATCGACGACGAGCTCGACCTCGTCGTCGCCGACTACCTGCCGCCCGGGCGCACGGCAGCCGACACCCAGGCCGAGATGTCGCGCCTCACCGATGACGAAGTGCTCGACCTGCGGTGTGCCGCGGCGGCGCTGCACCGCGACGGCGACAGCCGCGACCTCGACCAGGAGGTGGCGCCGAAGGGGCTGCGGCTGCTCCATCGCGTCAGCCGCCTACCCACCGCCCAGGCGGCGGCGATCGCCGACCACTTCGGCGGATTGGCAAAGCTGCAGCGGGCCACCATCGCCGACCTGATGGACGTGGAGCACGTCGATCGGGAGTTGGCGATGTCGATCAAGGACACCCTCGAACGGGTCACCGAGTCGACGATCCTCGACCAGTACAGCTGAACTGCACGCAGCCCCGCGGCCACTTGGCCACGACCGCTGAACCGGCCGCTATGGTCGCGCTATGGCGACCACGATGCAGGTGAGCGAGGCAAGCCGCGACCGGCTTCGCGCGCTGGGCCGGCCCGGCGCCACGCTGGAAGACACCCTTGTCGAGGCCCTCGACGCACTCGAGCGGGAGCAGTTCTGGGCTGCGGCCGAGGCGGCACAGGCCCGGCGCCGGACGATGTCGGCCGAGGACCTGGCCGCGTTGACTGCAGCCGAGGCCGACGTGCAGCGCTGGCTCGACGCACTGTGACCCCAACGGCCGGCGACATCTTCCTCGCTGACACCCACGACGAGCAGCGGCGGCGCGTGCTGGTGCTGTCGGACACCCGGTTCCATCAGGCAACCGCCCGGGCGATCGTGGCGCCCAGCATCGCCACGGTAGCCGCCGACGAGTCGCCGTGGCGACCAGGCCTCGACGAACGCTTCGCCGTCGATTTCCTGACGACCCTGCCGGTCGATCGCCTCCTCGAAGCGGTGGGCAGGGTCGACGCCGCCACGCTCCGGCGGGCGCAGCGAGCCGTCGTGTTGTCGCTGTGAAGCACATCGGGGACGTCATGCCGCGGTGGTTCGGCCGATCGGGTGCTCGGCTCGCTGCTTGATGCCCTTCAGCATCTTGCGGGTCATCACGAAGCTGACCGTGGCGACCGGCGCCATCAGCCATCGAGTCAGTCGCCACCCGAAGCCGACGCGTTCGCGCACGAGCAGGCGCGTCGCATCCCCCGGCTGCGGCCGGACGGCGAAGGTCCACTGGAAGCCGACCCCTTCGTCTCGCCGGATCGCCCGCCGTTGCTCGACGTCAGCGACCTTGAGGACGAGTAGCTCGTTCGCGTCGAGCCGCTCGACGATCCAGCCGCCGGTGCGGACGCCGTTGGCCCACACCACATCGCCGACGCTGAGGTGTTGCCAGTCGGGGACCAGCTCGTCGGCGTTGTGGATCCCCAGCCCGACGACGTTCTCCAGCCAGTCGTAGCTGTAGAAGCCGGCGCGATCGGCCCCGAGCTGGACCAGCCACGGCCACACCCGCGCCGGCGGCGCGTCGATCGTGATCGCCCGGTGTTCTGGAAGGCCGGCTCGGCGGTCAGCAACATCATTCAGCAGCAGGATCACCGCCGGTGGCCGAGCCACATCGTGAAGCGCAGCATCGAGACGTAGCCGAGCCGGCGGTACACCGGGCGGCCGTCGTCGCTGGAGATGAGCATCGCCGGTCGCTCGGGCGCGGCCAGCGTGGCCACCGCGGTCACCGCCCGTCCGACGCCCCGGCCGCGGACCTCTGGCCGGGCCGAGATCATCTCGACGTCGACGTGCTGCGGCGCGATGTACGCCGACGACGTCGCCACCGCCTCGCCCTCGAGGTAGCCGACCCAGTGCCGCCAGTTCGGCGCGTCGAGTGCCCGGATCGGCAGGAACCGCCCGGGTCGAAGCGGCAACATCGACGGGTCCGGGCCGCGCGCCGTCGCCAGGTCGGCATATGCGAGCGCAAGCGCCTGGACGAAGTCGTTGCACAAGTTGTCCCCGCCGGCGTAGCCACGCCGTAGCCGGTCGCCTGCTCCTCGTCCGTCTCGATCTGACGAGTCTCGCCGCTAGGGTGCGCCGGCGGGCGACAGAGGGGGCCTACATGAGCACACAACCATTGGACACCGCGATCCGGTCGACCCGCGAGGTGCTCGCCGGGGTGCGCCGCGATCAGCTCGGCCTGCCGACCCCGTGCGCGTCGTGGACCGTGGCCGACGTGATCAACCACATCGTCGGCGGCCAGTACTTCTTCGCCGCGTCGATGAGGGGCGAGGCGCCCAACAGCGAGCGGCCCGACTTCGCAGCCGGCGACTTCCTGGCGGCGTTTGACGACGGCAGCGCGGCCTGCCTCGCCGCCTTCGGGGCCGACGGGGCGATGGAGCGCACCGTGCACCTCCCGTTCGGCGACATGCCCGGGTCGGCGTTCGTCGGCCTCGCCGCCACCGACACGTTCACCCACGGGTGGGACATCGCCCGAGCGACCGGCCAGCCCACTGATCGGGCGCCCGAGCTCGCCGCCGAGCTGCTCGAACGGGGACGTCCGGTGGTGACCGGGTCGCTGCGCGGCCCCGACGGCCAAGCACCGTTCGGACCGGAGCAGGACGCGCCGGAAGGAGCGAGCAACGCCGACCAGCTCGCCGCCTTCCTCGGCCGCACCGTGTAAGGCCGGTCTCCGGCCGGTGGTGGCAGGTAGAACTGCGCGGTGACGACGCGGAGCGTGATCATCGGGGGCGATGCCGCCGGCATGTCGGCGGCGACCCGCATCCGGGCCGCCCAGCCTGACGCCGAGGTCATCGTGCTGGAGAAGGACCGCTTCACGAGCTACTCGGCGTGCGGGATCCCCTTCGTCGTCGGTGGGCGCGTCGACAGGGGGCGTCGAAGCGCTGGTGGCCCGCTCGCCAGAGGAGCACCGTCGCCGCGGCATCGACGTGCGCACCCACCATGAGGCGATCGGCATCGACTCGGCTCGCGGGGAGGTCGAGGTCGTCGACGAGCACGCCGGCACGATCAGGCGGATCGGATACGACGAGTTGCTGATCGCCACCGGCGGCGAGCCGATCCGTCCGGACCTGCCCGGGGTCGACCTGCCGATTGTCCGTGGCGTGCAGGATCTCGCCGACGCCCAGGTCTTGCTGTCGCTGGCCGAGAGCAGGTGCCGACGCGTCGTGATCGTCGGCGGCGGCTACATCGGCCTGGAGATGGCCGAGGCCTACATCGAGCGCGGCTGTACGGCGACGGTCGTCGAGCGGCTACCCCAACCGATGCCTGTCATCGACGAGGACTTCGGCGCCCGGGTCGCCGACGCCATGCGCGACCGCGGCATCGACGTGCGCACGGAGACCGACGTCGAGGGCTTCGAACCCGACGCCGTGGTCACCGCTGACGGACGGGTGCCCGCCGACCTCGTGATCCTCGGCGTCGGCGTCCGGCCGCGCAGCGACCTCGCCGCGGCCGCGGGGATCGAGCTCGGGCCCAAGCACGCCATCCGCGTCGACGATCGCCAGGCCACCAGCACCCCGCATGTGTGGGCGGCCGGCGACTGCGCCTCGTCGACCCACCTCGTCACCGGGCAGCCGGTGCACATCCCCCTCGGCACGTACGCCAACCGTCACGGCCGGGTCGCCGGGATCAACATGGCCGGCGGTGCGGCGCGCTCGCGACCCGTCCTCGGCACCGCGATCACCAAGCTGTGCACGCTCGAGATCGGGCTGACCGGCGTCCGTCTCGACCCCGCCCGCGAGGCCGGGCTCGACGCGGTGGCGACGACGATCAAGGCCACCACCGTCGCCGGCTACCTGCCACACGCCACGCCGATGACGATCCGCCTCGTCGCCGAGCGGGGTTCGGGTCGTCTGCTCGGGGCCCAGATCATCGGCGGACCGGGCTCCGCCAAGCGCATCGACACCGTGGCGACGGCGATCACCGCCGGCATGACCGTGGCCGACGTGATGGACCTCGACCTCGCCTACGCCCCGCCGTTCTCCTCGGTGTGGGATCCCGTCGCCGTCGCCGCCCGGGAGACGCTGAAGCAGGTCTGACCGAACTGTGAGCTCAAACGGCGGATGTCCGCCGCCACAGCTCACCGATCGCCGGATGACAGCAGCTCGTGGCGCAGCAGGACCAGCTTCGGCGCCGGCTCGCCATCGCCCCACGGGTCGGCATTGAGCGCCCGCTCGTACGACTCCCACTCCAGCCGGACACCCGACAGATCGCCGGCCCGGGCGTGGGCCCGCATCCTCAGGGCGATCAGCTCCTCGTGGCCGGGGAGCACACGCAAGCCCTGCCCGGTGGCCCAGAACACACCATCGACGTCGCCCATCGACAGGTGGTGGCCGGCCAATTCGGTGGCTGCGCTGGTGGCCAGCAGCACGAGGTTGGACTGGATGCCCTCGGCGTCGGGCCACAGGTACCCGGTTCCGGAGAAGGGCACGTCGCGCAGCAGGTCGACGGCCGGGCGCAGGGTGTCGATGGCCAGCTCGGGGGGCTGCAGCCGGGCGGCGTCGAGATGGTGGCGGACGACGTCGACGTCGGCGACGACGCCCGGGTGCAACGGCAACACCTCGGTGAGGGTGCGGCCGAGCCACTCGGCGTCGGGGGGCGGGTCGACCAGCCGGGCCATCGCCCGCCGTGCCTCCGACACGACGTTGGCGAACGTGGCGTCGCGCACGTCGAGCTCCCACAGCGCCGTGCGCGCGCCGGCGCGCGTGGCCCGCTCGCGATGCATCGTCAACCAGGCGATCAGCTCGAGCGCCTTCGACCGTTCGAACACCGCTGCCCGGCCGTCACGATCGACGACGTCGACGGGGCCGAGCAGGCGGACCATCAACGACCACGTGTCGGGGACCACGGTCACCCTGGTCGGAGCATCTGCAACATCAGCGGCCTCGTCGTCGACGAGCGGCGCGTCGACAGCTTCGAGCACGGCTCGCAGCTCGCCGATCTCGCCGTCAGTGAGCCCGACCGGCACCATGGACACGCCGACTGGGTCGAGTACCCATCGGTCGTCCTCGGCGCGCAGCGTCCACGGCGCGCCATCCACGGCGGCGCCGACGACCAACGCCAGACCGCCGTGCCGGCGCGTGTCACGCACGAGCTCCGGTGAGACCTCGTGGGCGGCGGACGGGGCGACCAGGACGACCGCCGGCTCCCACGCCTCTCCGCTCGTGTGGCGGGCGCGCAGCACGAACGTCGACTGCCGGCAGGTGGCCGAGGCGGTCGTGCCGACGAGCGTGGCCGCCAGCTCGAGCGCGCCGTCGACCGATGGCGCGGTGTGGGCGTGTCGGTGATCGAGGAAGGCGTCGGCGTCGACGCCCGTGCCGACGAGGTTGGCCACCTCGGCGAAGATCGACGACCCCAGCGCCGCCGCCAGCCCGCGCACGACGTCGTCGGTGAGCCCGGGCGGAGCGTCGATGGCGAGGACTCCGAGCGCCTCGAGGTCGACGAGCAGGTCGCGCCCGTCGGTGGTGACGCCGAGCTGGGCCAACGCCGCGCAGGGCGCGCCGACCGTGCGGGCGGCGTCGGCGAGCAGCTCGACCGGCGTCGAACCAGGCAGTGTCCAGGTGCTGGCGCTGCCCACCCACGGTGCCGGCAGGTCGGCTGGGCCGGTGAGGTCCAGCTCGATGCTCCCGTCGGTGCCGGCGCGGACGAGGGCGATCCGTGCCGGCCCCTCGACGAGCGAGGCCGCCGCGGCGCGCACCGCGATGTCGACCCGCAGCAACCGCTCCCCGGCGTCGACGGCGCGCAGGCGACGCTCCGCGGCGACGGCGTCCGCCGGCGGTTCCGGCACGCGTGCCCGGGGCCGCGACGCTCGCAGGCGCAGCCGGCGCCGCGAGGCGAGGAGGGCCAGTACGCCGCCCGACAGCAGCGCCGCCTCGCCGAGCCCGATCGGTAGCGGCGAGCGCTGCGACACCGGCGTGTCCGCTGGCGGCAGCACCGGAGGCGACGTCGTCGTCGTGGACGTCGTGGGCGTGATCGCCGTCGACGCTGCCGACACGACCGGAACCGACTCCGGTTCGGGAGGTGCTGTGGGCGGGGCCGGTTCGGGAGGTGCTGTGGGCGGGGCCGGCACGGCGGCGGGCAGCGGCGCTGGTGCGGGATCAGCCGACGCCGGTGCGGGATGAGCTGGCGCCGGTGCGGGCGGCGGCTGTGGCGTGCGGACGGCCGGGAAGTCGAGCTGCTCGCCCACGTAGATCAGGTTTGGGTCCTCGATGACGTCGCGGTTGGCGTCGACCACGGCGTGCACGTAGTCGGCGACCGCCGCCGCGTCGTGGGTGAACCCGGCCTCCGTCAGTCGCTGCCGCGAGAGGTACCAGAGATTGTCACCGTTTGCGACGGTGACCTGTCCGGCGGCGAGGTACGGGGCGGCGGCAGCGGCGGGTGCCGGTGGGGTCGGCATCGCTGCTGCCGGCGCGGCCCCGGCGGGCAGGACGAGGAGCCATCCGGTGCGGATCAGGCTGGGGCTGGTGAGCCTGCCTCCGTCGGGCTGGAGGCGGTCCCGGTTGAGCTCGAAGATCTCCCGCCACCGAGCGCTGTCGCCGAGGTGGGTCCGGGCGAGGCCGAACAACGTGTCTCCGTCGGCGACCGTGACGCTCAGGGGGATCGCCGCCGGCGATGCCGGTTGCGGCGCCGGCGCCGCCGGGGCACTTTCCGCCATGGCGACGACGGCGGTGGGTTGGCTGCCGGTCACGAGGTCATCCCCGCTGCGGGCGTGGGCGACCCGCGGCCCGATTGGCAGCAGCACCAGGGCGGCGGCGACCAGGCGCTGGGCCAGCAGCCCAGTGCCGGCGCGCTCGGGCGGCGAGGCGACGTGGAGACGGGTGGCCGGCGCGATCGCCGCCAGCTCGCGCAGCTCGGCGAGTTGGACCCGCGACTCGACGACGACGGCGATCACGAACCGCGCCCACACGAGCCACGCCAGCACGGTGAGCACGCCGACGAGGACGGCCACGTCGTCGCGCATCGCGAGCCGGGCCGATCCCGGCCAGGGGTTGCCGACCAGCACCACCAGCAGCACGGGCACGCCGACGACGACGGCGACCATCGTGGCCACCGCGGCGAGCGCCGAGAGCCGACGGGTCACGGTTGCACCTCGCCTGTCGTGGTGCCCTCCTCGGCGTTCGCGCTCGACGTCGAGGACACGTCCTTGGATCCAGGAAGGATGAGGTAGTCGACGGTCTCGGTGACCGTGACCGAGACCTTCGACCCGGACACCGCGACCGATCCAGAGACACCTTGGGCGGAGAGCTCGGCGTTGCCACGATCGCGGGCGAGCGAGGGGTCGAGGTGATGGAAGTACAGCTCGTCCTCGGACAGCTCGACCGCGGCACGCGCCGCGGCCGCGGCCGCCGCGGCGGCGTCCCGACGGGTCTGCAGCTGGCGGCCGCCGTCGAGCACCAGCCCGGTGGCCAGCAACAGCGCCGGCACCAGGATGACGATCAGCAGGGACACGCTGCCGCGCTGGCCGCGTAGACGTGATGTGCGGCTCACCCGCCACCCCTCGTCCGATCGACGACCTCGGTGGCCGAGGCGCGCAGCGTCCGTGATCCCGGGATGCTGCCGAACTGGAGCAGGTCGCCGAGCGTGACGACACACGTCACGCTGACGGTCACCCGACCGCCCGGCGCCCAGGAGCCGTCCACCGACGGCGTCCCGCAGTCGGTCATCCCGACACCGGCCAGGCTGTCGCCGACCACTCGATCGGCGAGCGCGGTGCCGCCACCTCGCGTCTGGGCGCTGGCGGCTGCACGGGCGCCGACGGCCGCGGCGTGCTGGACGTGCTCCTGCGCCGTCGTCGCCCGCCCGAACGCCACGACGAGCCCGAACAGCAGCAGCAGGACCGGCACGAGAATGACCAGCTCGAGCGGACCAGAGTCGCCGCGATCGCCGCGGAACCGCTGCGGCGTCATGGCCGCTCCGGCTGGGAGATGAAGCGCTCGACGGGCGCGGCGGCAGAGACGGTGACGTCGAAGCTGCCGATCGGGAAGACCTGCAACACATCGGCGTGGACGGTGACGACCACCTGATCGGTGCCGACGCTCGGCGACACCGTGACGCCAGACGTCATCGAGGAGATCGCCGCCAGGTCGTTGGCGGCGGCCTCGTGCCAATCCCGTCCGGCGGCGGCGGCGATCGACGCGTCCTGGGCGGCGGCGAGCGCGACGTGGCGAACGTGGCCGGCGATCGCGTACTGGATCACCAGCCAGATCGCCAGCAGCAAGGTCGGCACGACGATCACCGTCGCCACCAGCCCGGCATCACCGCGCCCACGACCCAATGACGTCAGCCGGGCACCTTGTTGGCGTTCGAGTTCAGCTTCTGCGCGATGATCACCCCAACGGCCACGGCGGCCAAGGCGAGGGCGGCGAGCAGGATGACGCTGCCCGTCAACTCGCCCCGCTCGTCGTCGCGCACCTGGCGCACGGCGTCCGCCATGCGATCGCGCAACACGAGGAAGGCAGTGATGATCTGAACCTGGATCGGCATGGCGATGCTCCTTGTCTTCTGGGTCATCGATGATGGTGGGAGGAAGGTCGGCGCTCATCCGGTGAGGAACCTCGCGAGCGCGGGATAGCCGATGAGCACGACGGCGGCGACGGCCATCAGGGCGGGGGCGACGCCCATCGTCTCGGACGCCTTCTGGGCGTCGGCCTCGGCTTCGGTGAGTTGGCGGACGCGCATCGCGTTGGCCTTCGCGAGCAGCGTCTCTCGGATGCGTGACCCCGACTCGGCGGCGAGGTCGACCGCCGACGCCAGCTCGCGCAGCGGCATGATGTCGGCCTGGGCGCCGAGCTCGTCGAGGGCGTGCCACAGCTTGCGGCGCCGGGTCTGGGCGGCCCGCAGCGTGGCGTCGAGGCGCTCGAACTGCGGACCGGTGCCGGCGTGGGCGGCGACCATCAGAGCGTCCTCGACTCCGGCGCCACCGGCCAGCGAGATGCCGACGATGTCGACGTACACCGTCAGCGCCTGGGCCCACGCCCGCCGCGCGGCGATGGCTCGCGAGCGGACTTCGACGTCGGGGTACAGCCATCCGGCGGCGGCGAAGAGGAGCGCGCCCAGGCTCGACACGAGGAACGGCGGGCCGAGGCCGACCACCGGGAACAGCACGACCGGTACGAGCGCGAGGGCGAAGAACACGGCGGCGTAGCCGAGCTTGTCGAGCGTGTGGCGTTGGGGCGTGCGGTCGAGCACGGCGAGGTCGGCGGCGAGGCGCTCCGACGGCCGTCCGCCGAGGCGCTCGGCGATGGCGTGCCAGCGGCGGCGGACGCCGCTGCCGGGAACGACCCTCGATGCGCGAGGAGGGCGCGGTTCGACGAGCTCGTCGGAGAGCACGCGCAGTGGACGAGGGGACGGGGCGAGGGCGCGGGCGACGAGCCAGATCCCCACACCCATGAGCGCGGCGAGCAGGGCTGCCCAGATCACCGGACCACCGTCCCGGCGGAGCGAGCGATCGTCGCCCGCCCCACGCGCAGGAGCCGTTCCGCCCGCGCGGGGCGCGACAGGGCGACCATCGACCACACCGCCCCAGCGACGACCAGGCACACGCCGGCGAGCACGATCTGGCCGGTCATCGTGCCGAACGGCTCGAGGTAGGAGCGGTTGGTGATCACCATCGCCCCGACGAAGAACGCGACGATGCCGGCGATCAGCTGCGCCGTGCGGTAGGTGCGGGCTCGCGAGGCGTTGATCCGCAGTTGCATCGCCACGGTCTCGCGCGTCGAGGTGGCGACGGCGGCGAGCATCTCGCCGAGGTCCGACACGGCCCGCTGCTCGGCGATCTGCAGCGCGGTGACCACGGTGTCGGCGATGGCGTCGTCCATCTCGTCGGCGAAGCGGGTGAGCGCCGCCGAGAGGTCGCCGCGCTGGGCCCGCACGTAGAGCGCGCGGACCTCGTCGCGGATCGCCGCCGGGGCGACGCGTGCCGACTTCCCGATCGCCTCGTGCAGGCCGGCGTTGGACACGAGCAGGTCGCGCAGCATCTCCGCCCAGATCGCGATCGCCTCGGAGCGGGCCAGCTGGCGGCGCCGACTGGCGCGGAGGCCGACGAACGAGGGCGCCAGCCAGCCGACGACGCCGACGGCCACGGCCGCCACCAGCCACCTCGTCCACCACGCGGCGAGGGCGGCGCCAGTGATGGCGAGCCCGCACCGCATCACGATCCGGTCGACGTGGAGCCGGCGTCGCTCCCGTCGGGGCCGGTCGAGTACGCCGAGCCACCCGCCGACGGCGAGCAGCAGGCCGAGTGCGAGGCCGGCGCCGAGCACGGCTCCGAGCAGCGGGGCGGACCTCACGTCGTCCACCATCCGGCTTCGTTGAGCATCAGGTGATCGTCGAAGCCGTGGCCGACGAGCTTGGCCCGACGCATGTCGGTGAGATGCGGTTGGGGGATGCCGCGCCCGTCCGGGCCGGCGACGAAGAGCCGGTTGAGCTGGACCTCGTTGCCGTTCCACCCGGCGACCTCGCAGATCTCGCTCACGACGCGGCGGCCCTGGCGATCGCGGCCGAGGTGGACGAAGAAGTCGACGGCGTCGGAGATGAGCAGGGCGGCGATGGGGAACTCGACCGCTTCCGATCCCTGGGCGACGTACTGGGCCAGCTTCTTCCACGCCGACAGCGCCGAGTGGTGGTGCACCGTCGACAGGCTCGGGTGGCCGTGCTGCATCGCCAGCAACATCTCGCGCGCCGCATCGCCGTCGCGGACCTCGCCGACGATCAGCCAGTTGGGGTTGAAGCGCAGCGCGTGGCGGACGAGCTCGCGCTGGTCGATGAGCCCGACGCCCTCGATGTTCGCCTCGCGCGTCTCCCACTCAAGCACCGCGTCGGCGCGGCGAGGATCGGCGGCGACGTTGAGCTCCCGTGTGTCCTCGATGATCACGAGGCGGGTGTCGACGGGCAGCTCGTTGATGAGCGCCCGCACGAGCGTCGTCTTGCCGGCCCCGGTCTCGCCGGAAACCACCACGCGCATCCCGGCGCCCATCGACGCCGCCAGCAGCGAGTGCATCGCCCGGTCGACGGTGCCGCGCTCCTCGAGCTGGTCGAGCGAGGCGTCGGGCAGGACGTTGCGGCGGATCGCCACCTGCGGCACCGGCGAGACGTTCATGATCGCCGCCAAGCGCGAGCCGTCGGGGAGGCGCAGCACGAGCATCGGCTTGGCGTCGTCGAAGCGGCGCTCGGTGCCGCCGGCGCGGCGGGCGAGGTGGGCGACCTCGGCGCGCAGATCGTCGGCGTCGGCGAAGATCGGCTCGCGGTAGCGCTCGATCGTGCCGTCGACACGCTGCAACCAGATCGCGTCGTGGGCGTTGACCATGATGTCGGTGACGCCCCCGAGGTCGAGCAGGGCCTGGAACTTGCCGGCGTGGAAGTAGGCGGCGATGGCCTGGCGGATGAGCTCGTGCTCGGCGGCCAGGTCCATCGGAGCGATGCCGGCCTCGATTGCCGCACGCGCCCGCCGACCGACGTACGACGTGGCGACGTCGTGGGCGAACGCCTCCCGCTCGAGGTCGTCCCAGCGCCGCGCCTCGGTGCCCGCCTCGGCCGTGACAAGCGCCTCCTGGACGGCCTCGATGACCTCCTCCAGGCGCACGTCGGAGATGGTCACGGCTGCCCCACCGTCACGTCCGCCGTCGATGCGGCGAGGTAGGCGGCGGCGTCCTCGACCCGCCGCCACCAGGGACGCCAGGCGCTCGAGCGCATCGCCGCGATGCCAGTGGCGCGCGACGAGACGTGTGGGAGCACGGCGACGAGCTCGGCGCCGACGAACTCGGCGACCTCATCGGGCGCCCACGGCATCGGCTCGACGACGACCACCGAAACGGCGCAGCCGGCCGAGCGAAGCGCGTCGACGCGGTGCGGGAGCAGTTGCAGAAGCGGGAACGTGCCGCCGGTGACGAGCACGACGGGGGCGGCAGCGCGGGCGAACGGGAGCGATGGGGATCGGGTCGAGAGCCGACCAACGTCGACCAGCCACACCGGCCCGTCGGCGTCGGCGGCCATGACGGCAGCGAGTGACCCTGCGGCGTGGGCAAGTGCTGAGCTGGACTGCTCCGCCGACGGCGGCGCGGGCACGACGAACCAGTCGCCGACCGCGGCGGCGCCGCGCTCGACGAGGTCATCGGCCGTCAACCCGCCGCTGCGGGCGGCGAGGGCGAGGGCCATCAGGCCGGGCTCGACACCGATGCCGAGCTCGGCGCCGAGGCGCCCGCCGTCAGGGTCGGCCTCGACGACGACGCGCCGGCGAGTGCCGTCCGGCCATGACGCGGCGAGGCCGAGGAGGAAGCGGGTGGCGCCGGGCGAGGCGGTGACCGAGCCGACGGCGATGATTGTCATCCGGTCCCTCCGATCAGTGCCACGCGGAGGCGGTCCTGCGCCGCCGCCGCCGATGTCTGCATCCCGACGTCGGCCTTGACCCGCACGGACACCCAGAGCTGCCCGGAGGCGATCTCCTCGACGGCCCACACGGTGCCCGTGCCGAGCGATGCCGCCGACCCCTCGGCCCCGGACTCCCCGGGTCCGGGCACGGTGACCTTGACCAGCTCGACGCCGGAGCCGACGTGCAGCTGGGAGAGCGGTGCCTCACCCGGGTCCAGGGCGGCACCGATGACCACCTCGTCGGGGCCGAGTGGCACGTCCGGCTGGAACATCGCCGCCGACAGCATCGTGCCGGACGGGATCCGCCCGATCGGATGTTGGCCGACGAGATCGCTTGCCGCCGTGACCGGCATCGACGAGACATGCGAGTCGAGGGCGACGCGCTGGACGCGCAGGTCGGCGTGCTCGACGGGTCGGCCTGGGTCGAGGTCCTGCGCCGCGACGAGGACGTCGGTGCGGTCGTCGGTGGACGTGAACAGCAGCACCCCGCCGAGTGCGCTGAGCAGGACCAGCAGCACGCCGGCGACGATCCACGTCGGGTTGCGGTGGCGGGCCTCGGCGACGCGGCCAGGCTCGAACCGTGAGGCGGGACCTGGCGCACCTCGCCGCGCCGGAAGCCGTCGCTTCGCCCGCCCGGGTGCCGGGGCCGGCGCCTGGGCGTCGCCACCGGCACCCGGCCCGGAGGAAGCGGTGGCGCCGTTGGCGCCGAGCGCGTTGTGATCGGTCGTCGTCATGTGTCGGTCACCAGCGCTTGGACCTCGGCGACGGCGAGGTCGTAGGGCGCAGAGGTCGTCGTGAGCAGGCCGAGATCGCCGCCGCTGCCGTCAGTGGCCTGCCAGGTCGCGTGCCAGACGATCGTCGCCGTCACCTGGAACGTCGCACCGTTCGGCGCCATCGCCGAACTGTCGGTGTAGATGTAGCCACAGCCCCGGAAGCCGGACGGGCTGGCGCCGAGTGGCAGCGCGAGCGGCGCACCCGGGCAGCTCACGCCGCTGCCATCGCCGGTATCGATGTCGAGGCGCTCCGGCGTAGCCGTGACGGTGACGGACAAGCCGGGCACCGACGCCGTCGCCGTGACCGGCGCCCACTGCCCCGGTGCCTGGTCGACCCAGAAGAACGTGTGGTTCTGGACGTAGGCGTAGCCGTGCGGGTCGCGGTCGGCGGGCGCGATGATCGGCACCGGTGTTGGCAGCGCCCGCTCGACGTGGTCGAAGGCGCCCGGCACGAGGTCACCGGCCGTGATGACCGGCTGCCCGGGGTCCGCTGGCGACGTCCCGGTCATCGGCTGCCAGTACCACGTCGGTAACGCGCCGTTGTGGCAGTCGTAGGCCCAGCGCATCTCCAGCACGGGGCCATTCATGCGGAAGAAGCCGAGACCCTCCGGACCGGCACCCGTGACGCCGACGTACGAAGGACCAGGCGTCCTATCGCAGTTCACGGTCAGCGCGTGACCACCGCCACGTACCGGCGTGGGCTTCGGTGGGTCCCCTTGAGGTGGCGGCTTCGGGTGAGGGCAGAACCCCCACGCGCTGATGACCACGTTGTTCTTTGCTGCACCTGGATCGCAACCGGCCGCGAGAGCCACGTCCGTCGGCACCGACAACACAGCAGAGCCCGCAACGAGTGCCATGATCAGGCTCATTCGGCCGGGCACGAGTCCACCCCTGTCCAGGCCTGATCCGCGTCGTCGAACTTCAGCGTGGGCAGCCAACCCTGGGTGGTCTGCCACACCTCCTGCTTGCTCCGAGTGGCCAGCAGCTCCCCGGTGCCGCCTTCGATGACCTGCTGGCTGTCGGGCGTGTGCTCCGGCGGCGTCACCTGCAGCCCATTGTCAACCGCGCAGACCGTGATGTCCGCCTTCGAATACGGGGGCGGGCCGACCAGCTCCACGTGTTCGACGATCACCTTCCGGATCGGGGGGTCATTCGGAACGATTCGGTCGCCGAGCGTGACTAACTGCTGCAGCTTGGCGATGACAACGTCGTAGTACGGCGATCCCGGCGCGGCCACGTGCGCCGCACGCTCCTCGAGGCCGTCCAACGAAGGTTGGTTGACCAGCTCGAAGTACCGATCCGTTGAAGCCACGTAGTCGGCGGCGATCTGGGCCTTCAACGCATCCTCGGGCGATGTCGTCGAGGTCGGCTCGGTGGTCGTTGGCGGCGCAGTCGTGACGGTCGGTGCCGTCGTCGCCGCGGTCGTTGACGGCGCCACGCTGGTCGTGACGACAGGGGTGGTGGTCGTCGTGGCCGCGTCGTCGTCGCCGCTGCACGCCGTGCTGACGAACGCGACGAGCGCGGCGCCGGCGACGAGCAGGACGGCCGAGCCCTTCACAGCGCCTCCACGCCGAGCACACGGGCAAGGGCGAGGGCGGCGATCGCACCGGCCAACAGCGCCGGTCCGAGTGCCACGTTGCGGGCTCGCCGGGCGAGGCCCCAGCACGCTGCGCCGCCGAGGGCGAGCACGAGCGCCCAGAGCGCGAGCTGCGGATCGACGAGACCGAGCGCGGCCCCGGCGACAACCCCGGCCTTGACGTCGCCGAACCCCATCCCCATCGGCGAGACGAGGTGGGTGACCAGCAGTGGCCCACCCAGCACCGCCGCCCCGATGAGGGCCGGCATCAGCAGCCCGCCGCCGCTGGCGACGACGGCGATGATCACCGGGACGGCGGCGATGCCGACGAGCGTGTTGGGGAGCCGGTGCTCGATGACGTCGACCAGCGCGGCGGGGACGAGGACCACGAGGCTCGCTCCGGTCGCCAGCGAAGGGAGCACATCGAAGGCCCACGACCCGCCGAGGACGGCGGCGATCACGACGCCCAGCACCGTGATCACTCGAGCGGTCGGTCCAACGGCGCGCCAGGCCGACCTGGTCGCCTCGACCGCTCTCCCTCCTGCCGTCGTCTCTGCGCTGCCTGGTCCGATCTGGCGTTCGAGGGTGGAGCGTTCCACCACCTCGTCTCCCCGGTCTCGCACGGCTCCCACAGCCGTGCGCCGGCACAGTACAGGCTCTCGGCGTGTCGTGCTCCAGCGCCCCATGCCCTTCCAGTGGGTCGCCGGAACGGGAAAGGGGAAACACGAAAGTCCGTATCCTGGTTTCGATGCGCTCTTTGGCGAACGCCCCCACCACACTTCCGCAGGCCAACGACCCCTGCTGGTGCGGGAGCGGGCGCAAGTACAAGCGGTGCCACAAGCGCACGGAAGGGCGGGTGCTGCCGGGCGCGGTGTCGCCGATGCGCGTGGTGCCGGAGGGGATCGGCCGGCCGCCCTATGCCGAGTCCGGCCATCCGGTGCCGTGGGACGAGCCGCGCGTGAAGTCACCCGAGATCATCGCCCGGATGCGCCGGGCCGGCTCTCTGGCCGCAGACATACTTCGCCTCGCCGGGGAGATGGTCCGCCCGGGCATCACCTCCGACGAGCTCGACGCCTACGTCCACCAGCTGCACATCGAGCGCAACGCCTACCCGTCGCCGCTCAACTACAACGGCTTCCCTAAGAGCGTGTGCACGTCCGCCAACGAGGTCATCTGCCACGGCATCCCGGACTCACGCGTGCTGCAGGACGGCGACATCCTCAACATCGACGTGACCTCCTACATCGAGGGCGTGCACGGCGACACCAACGCCACCTTCCTCGTCGGAGACGTCGACCCGGTCAGCCGCCAGCTCGTGCGGGTCACCGAGGAGTGCATGTGGCACGGGATCGAGGCGGTCAAGCCGGGCCGCCCGCTCAGCGACGTCGGCCGGGCGATCGAGGACCACGCGAAGGCCCACCGCTACGGGGTCATCCGGGCGTTCATCGGCCACGGCATCGGCGAGCAGTTCCACGGCGACATCCAGGTCCTGCACTACTACGACTCGCGGGCGTCGATGATGATGCGCCCGGGCATGACGTTCACGATCGAGCCGATGATCAGCCTCGGCACGTGGCAGCACAAGATGTGGGACGACGACTGGACCGCGGTCACCGCCGACGGCAAGCGCACCGCCCAGTTCGAGCACACGATCCTGGTCACCGACGACGGGGCCGACGTGCTCACCGGTGGGCCGGGTGCGGTGTCGCCCAGCGCCCCCTGGGACCGCTGACCGGCGCCGGTCCGTGAGGCGCCCGCTCGCCGCTGTGGCCCTCGTGCTCGCGGCGTGCACTGACTCGAGCGGAGCGGCGAAGGGCGTCGACATCACCGACGCGTGGGCCCGCACGACGCCACCAGGCGTGTCGGTCGGCGTCGTCTACCTGACCGCCACGACCGCCACCGACGACGCGCTCACCGGCGCCGACGTCGACCCGCGCATCGCCGCCGACGCAGAGCTGCACACCGAGTCGGCGAGCGGCTCGATGGCGTCGATGCAGGCGGTGTCCTCGCTCCCCGTCGCCAAGGGCAGCCCGCTCGTGCTCGACCCGTTGGGCGACCACCTCATGCTCGTCGATCTCGCCGGGCCCCTCACGAAGGGCGAGCGCTTCGACGTGACGCTTCACTTCGCCACGGCCGGGACCGAGACCGTGTCCGTCGAGGTGCGAGACGACGCCCCGTGAGAGCGGTGCTCGCAGCCGTGCTCGTCGTGGCGGCAGCCTGCGGCGACAGCGAGGGGCACACCGCGCTGCCCGACGTCACCGTGCGCTCGCTCGACGACGGCGGGGCGGCGCTCGACATCGGCACGCTGCGCGGTCCCGCCGTCGTGAACCTGTGGGCGACGTGGTGCGCGCCGTGCCGCAAGGAGCTGCCGGCGTTCCAGCAGGTCAGCGTGGCCCGGCCCGACGTGCGGTTCGTCGGCGTCGACATCGCCGAGGAGGCCGCCGCGGCGCGCGACTACCTCACCGGCCTCGGCATCACGTTCGACCAGTACATCGACGACCATGGGGAGCTGACCGACGCCCTCGGGACGGCGGTGCTGCCGGTCACCGTGGTGGTCGATCGAGACGGTCGCGTCGCCACCGAGCACATCGGCCCGATGACCGTCGGCGATCTCCAGCGGGCGATCGGCGCAGTCACCAACACCTGACACAGGGCCCGCTGGCGGCGCACCACCACGTCGCCAGCGGGCAGTTGTCGAGCATCGGGACCAAGCGTCCTGCCGCCGTCCCGCGGCGTCACGGGGCAGGCATCCCCGGCCCGCCCGATCACAGATGCGACGATCGCGAGATGACGTCGCTGCGCCGGGTCCTGCTCGTGCCTGTCCTCGCCACGGCGTTGGTCCTCGGCGCGTGCGGCGACGACGACAACGCGCCGGCGACCACGGCTGGCGCCGTCGGTACCGTGCTGCCGCCGGTGGTCGTCAACCTGGACACCGTCGACGGCACGACCGTCGACGTGCGCACCGGCGGCACCGTCGACCTCACCGGCGACGAGACCACCTACACCGACTGGTCGGCGAAGATCGCCGACCCGGCCGTCGTCGCTTTCGTGCCCGGCCGCAACACCGGCAGCGCCAGCTTCAACCCCGGGCTTGAGGCCAAGAAGGCGGGGAAGACCGAGGTGACGCTGACCAACTCCTCGTCGAGCAAGAGCGTCACGTTCACCGTCGTCGTCGGCTCCTGATCACCGATCGAGACCCTCCCGAGCCGCGTTCGTCATCCCGCCGTCGCAGGGGATCGCCACGCCGCTGATGAACCCGGCCGCCGGCGAGGCAAGGAAGGCGGCGAGGCTTCCGATGTCCTCCGGCTCGCCCACTCGCCCGACCGGCGTGCGCTCGATGTAGTGAGCTCGCAGGTGCGCGGGCATCGAGCGCACGAGCGGCGTGGCGATCAGCCCCGGCAGGATCGCATTGGCGGTGACGCCGCCCGGGCCGAACTCCTGGGCCACGGCCTTGGTGAAGCCGATCACGCCAGCCTTCGACGCGGTGTACGCAGGCTGGCCGAGGCCGGGCCGGATCGCCGCGATCGACGACAGGTTGATGACCCTGCCCCACCCGCGGTCGGCCATACCGGGGACGGCGGCGCGCACGGTGTGGAACATCCCCGAGAGGTTGACCTGCAACTCATGGGCCCACGCGTCCGGTGCCATCTCGGCGATCGACGCGAGGTTGTTCACGATCCCGGCGTTGTTGACGAGGATGTCGGGCGGACCGACGGCGGACGTGCACGCCGCCACGGCTTCTGCCACCGCCGAGGCGTCGGCGACGTCCACGGCGATCGACATCGAGCGCCGGCCGAGGGCGGCGATGGCGTCCGCGGTGGAGACCTCTTCCTCCGGCCCCGACACACGCTCGCGCAACCGGTACCAACGCTCGCCGACGAACGGGTCGGGATGGACGTCCGCGACGGCGACGTCCGCACCGCCGTCGGCCAGGGCCAGAGCGATCGCTCGCCCGATGCCTCGCGCCGCGCCAGTGACGAAGGCGACGCGACCGGCGAGCGGCGTGGGATCAGGCACCGTGCGGACGGTACAGCTCCACGGCTTCGGGTCGTCGGTCGTGGCCCACCAAGATGGCCGGCCATGGGACGTCTCGACGGCAAGGTGGCGCTGGTCACGGGCGGTGCACGAGGGCAAGGGGCGGCCGAGGTCCGGCTGTTCGCCGCCGAGGGGGCCAAGGTCGTCGCTGCCGACGTGCGCGTCGACGCCGGCCAGGCGTTGGCCACCGAGCTCGGTGACGACGTCGTGTTCGTCCGCCACGACGTCGCCGACGAGGGCTCGTGGGAAGGCGCGGTGGCCACGGCCGTGGAGCGCTTCGGTGCGCTGCACGTGCTGGTCAACAACGCCGGGATCGGGCACACCGCGACGATCGCCAAGCACACCCTCGGCGACTACGAGCGGGTCATCAGCGTCAACCAGACCGGCGTGTTCCTCGGCATCCGCTCTGTGATCGCGCTGATGACCGCGGCTGGCGGTGGCTCGATCGTCAACACCTCCTCCGGCGCCGGCCTGCGGGCGACGAAGTACATGATCGCCTACGCCGCCAGCAAGTACGCCGTCACCGGGATGACCGCCGCGGCGGCGCTCGAGCTGGCCCGCTACAACATCCGGGTCAACTCGATCCACCCCGGCGTGATCGACACGCCGATGCTCGGCGACCTCCGTGACAGCGCCAACGACACGCTGGTACGCACGACGCCGTTGCGCCGAATGGGCACACCCGAGGAGATCGCCAATGTCGCCCTGTTCCTCGCCTCCGACGAGTCGGGGTACATGACCGGCGCCCACGTCGTGGTCGACGGCGGCCTCACCGTCTGAGCGTCGGGGCGAGGGGCGCGATCAAGTGGCTGACCTCGGCCGCCAACTCGCCGATTGCACCTTCTGGCTGTACTTCTGGCTATGAGCGTTGCCGGTCACGTCGCCCTCGCCGACGCCAAGAACCGACTCTCGGAAGTCATCGAGCGGCTCGAACGAGAGCACGGCCGAGTCGTGATCACCGAGCACGGACGTCCCGCCGCGGTGATGCTCAGCGTCGAGGATCTCGAGTCGCTCGAGGAGACGTTGCAGATCCTGGGCGATCCAGGGTTGGTGCGATCGATCCGACGCGCGCAACGTGAGGTGGACGCTGGTCAGGCGACTCGGTTGACGCGAGGTGAGGCACGCGGCCTGATCAGCCGTTCGTGACCCGCGAGCCGCCGTTCGACATCGCCTGGGCGCCGACCGCATTGCGGAACGTGGCCCGCCTCTCCGAGCAGGTGACGACGGCGGTGGTCGAGTTCGTCTACGGCACGTTGGCGAAGAGTCCGCACCAGGTCGGTCTCCGGCTGCGGTTCGAGCTCGAAGGAATGCACAGCGCGAACCGCGGTGAGTATCGGGTCATCTACCAGATCGACGACCGCTCCCGCGTCGTCACCGTCCTCGCGATCGACCATCGAAGCAAGGTCTACCGACGTCGGTAGGCCCGGTGTGCGATCCGGTTCTCTGCGCCCGCGCATGAGCACCGCTGTCGTCGGTGTGGGTGTGCGAGCCTGGATCGATGGGCGCGTCGCGCTTCGCCGTCATCACCGACGATGCCGTCGATCAGCTGCGCTGGCTGATCGGCGTCCCGATCGTCGACACCGTCGAGCCGTGGTGCTACGAGGCGACCCGCGACAACATCCGCCACTACGCCCACGGTATCGGTGACGCCAATCCGTTGTGGTGCGATCCGGACTACGCCGCGGGCACCGTCTACGGCACGGTCGTCGCTCCACCGAGCTTCGTGTTCGCCCTCGACCGGGTGCTGTCGGGATACGTCGGCGGGTTGCCCGGGATCCACGCGATGTGGGCCGGTGCCGATCTCACCTGGCATCAGCCGATCCTGCGCGACACCAAGATCGTGACGGCGGCCCACCTGAAGGACCTCGTCGAGCACGAGACCCGTTTCGCCGGGCGGGCGATCCAGCAGATCTACCACGTCGAGGTGTCCACCGACGACGGTCGCCCGTTGTGCTCGGGCGACTCGTGGTGCTTCCGCACCGAGCGGGACACCGCCCGCGAGGCCGGTACCAAGTACGACGCCGCGAAGGCCCGCCCGGCGACCACCTACGACCGCGACGAGCTGCAGCAGATCTACGACCTCTACGAGGCGGAGCGGATCCGTGGCGCCGAGCCGCGGCACATCGAAGACATCGCCGTCGGCGAGCGGCTGCCGACGATGGCCAAGGGACCGATGACGGTCACCGGGTTCATCGCCTTCGCCCTAGGGTGGGGTGGCCTCTACATCCGTGCCAACAAGCTCGCCTACGAGCAGATCAAGCGCCACCCCGGGCTCGCCATCCCCAACCGGCTTGGCATTCCCGACGTGCCCGAGCGGGTCCACTGGGAGAACGACCTCGCCACCGACGTCGGCACGCCGGGCGCCTACGACTACGGGCCCGAGCGATGTTCGTGGCTGACCTCGCACCTCACCAACTGGATGGGTGACGACGGGTTCCTGCTCAATCACCGCTGCGAGATCCGCCACCACAACGTGGTGGGGGATTGGCTGCGCATCGACGGCCGGGTGACCGCGACCGGCGTCGACCACGGGGGCCGGGCGCTGGTCACCGTCGACCAGGAAGCACGCAACCAGCACGGCGAGCTGTCGGCGGTCGGCACTGGCACGGTGGTCCTGCCGCACCGCTCGCTCGATCTCGCTGGCTGATCCGGCGCGGCACCGGAGGAGCCGGTCATGCGGAAGAGCAACACCATGGTCGCGGCGGCGACGAGGCCGAGCGCGCGGGAGCCGGGCGGCTGCGCGGTGCTTGAAGTCGACGAGCTCGGCGCCGTCCCCACCGACGAACGTCGGGAACGGGGCATCGAGGCGCCGCAGCTCGGCGACGATGGTCTGCGCCGTCGCTTCGTGTGTCGGGCCGTCCGGGGTGACGTCGACGACGGCGCCGCCGGGGCGAGGTGGCGTCGACGTCGACCGTCGCCACGCCGGGCAGGGCCGCGGCACGCTGGACGTAGCCGTCGAGCTGCCGTCGGCGGCGGCGTGGCCATGGCGAGGACCTCAATCGGGTCGGCGACGGTCCGGCTGCGCGAGATCGGAGGCAAGGATGGCGCAATGTGCAACGGCGAGTTTCAGGTACGTCCGATCGGGTGGGTTCGTTCCCCGCTCGTCAGCCTTGCGGATGCGCCGCGGCAGGGCGACGAAGGTGCGCCCGAAGCCAAGCTGGTCTTCGCCACCGAGTTCGTCGGCGGGCTCCGGGACCTCCACGTCGGCGAGACGATCTTGCTGTTGACCTGGCTCGACCGCGCCTCGCGTGACGTGCTCGTCGTGCACCCTCGCGACGACGTGACTCGTCCGCAACGTGGCGTGTTCAGCACGAGATCGGCCGACCGTCCCAACCCCGTTGGACTCCACCGCGTCGTCGTCACCTCGATCGAGGCCACCACGGTCACGGTGAGCGATCTGGAGGCCCTGGACGGCACGCCGATCATCGACGTCAAGCCCATGCTCGGGCCGGTGGGTGAACGGTGATGACCCGACGTTCGAGGATTGTCGGCGTGGGATGTTCGGACGCGATGAGCGGACACCCGGCGGCATGTTCCGTGCGCTTCGCCACCGTCGGGACGCGAAGGGGCACACTCCGTCGAACCTTGGCGGGTCACTCCCGGCCCACGCGGGGGGAGCTCGGATTCGTCTGATGTGGCGTGCTCGGCTGCTGGTGTCGGCAGACGATCTCGCGCCACCCGGCCGGTGTCAGGGCGTAATTCGTGACTGCACCGGACGAGAACCAGCGCCACGAGGGTGGGCTCGCGGCCGTCGCAAGCGCGGCGACGACGACCGGGATCGCGGTGCGAAGGTCGTGGCGCACCGGGGTCAGTTCCTCGACGCTGCCGCTGTAATCGTCCCGATGGAACAGCGCGGAGACGAGCTCGGACAACACGGCGCGCCGAGTGCGGTGACGCTGGGCGGCTCCCAGCACGGCCAGCAGAAGTTGGTGGGTGGCGACTCCGGGTCGCCCTGTCGGCTGAGGTGGCGGGTCGGTTCCGCAGGCGATGTCCAAGAGGGCCGTGACGAGATCGACACCCGAGCGCCAGGCGTTCCCGGGCTCGACCAGGCGGGGGTTGATGTCGATGTACGCGGGACCCTCGGCGGTGAGGATGGCGTCCAATGACAGCGCTCCGTGCCATCCGAGATGGTCGCCGATCATCCCCAGGTGCTCGCGGACATCGGGTAGGTCGACGCTTCTCTTGTGGCTGGCGCCGCCGCTGACACCTTCGCGGAGGCGAAGGTTGGCGTGCGAGGCCACGAGCTGGCCACGACAGTAGACGGCTTGGATCATCGCCAACTGGCCCGCCACCGGGGACTGCACCAACACGCCGCCGTCGGCGAAGGTGCCGTCGGCTTCCCAGTTGGCCGCCAGCGGACCGAGCTCGGCGGGGTCCGATACGTAGTGCACGCCAGCCGTGGCGGTGCCGATCGGTCTCTTGACGAAAACCGGCATGCGACGCCAGGCTGCCAGCTCAACGGCGCCGCCGACGACGGCGGCGTCCGGCTGTGGCAGAGCCAGTTCGGCCAGCGTGGTGTGTGCCGCGCACTTGTCTTGCAGTCTCGCCAGACTCTCGAATGACGGCACCGCGGTCGCGACGCCCGCGGCGCGTACGCGGTCGGCCTGCGCCGACAGCACGGCGACCTGCTCCTGCGTTGGAAACAGCACGTCGAAGTCGTCGCTCTGGAACCTCGCGATGGCCGCCTCCAGCCAAGCGAATGGGTCGATCCCGTACGGCGGCACCCGATGAACCCGCCGGACATGACGGGTGAAGCGGGTCAACGCCAGAGGGTCTGGCGAGAGCGCTTCGACCGTATGACCCGCCCTCGAGAGGTGCGTCGCGACCTGGCGGGCCGTCAATCCCGAGCCGTCGGTCAACAACACGCGCATCACCTCATCCTGTCAGCCGGTCGCTCACCAAGCGCCGGCTGATCTCGTCGCATGCACTGGCCCAGCACCGCTGGCAAGCTGTTGGGCGCGCACGCCCACAACGCCTTACAGGCGCGTTCGATAGCGATGGACTTCCGGCGGTGAATGACGCGGGCTGCCGGGATTACCGGACGCGGATATCCCCGTGTTTCACTCGCAGTGTGAGGATCCGCGATCACCGGTTCGCCGGTTCGTAGGTTCGAAGGCCGGGCCGGGGGCTGACTCAGCTGATATCCGACCCCTGTGTTGGGGTGTCTTTAGTCCGAAGTGTCGCCCCCGGTCCTGACCTTCTGGGACCGGCCTGACTTGATAGAAGCGTTGATCACTCAACGGGGATTTGTCGACCGGTCCTTTCACCTTACGCCTGTGAGAGGAGGCCGTGATGGCCAAGCAGCGAACGAAGACCACCGACCCGTTGCCGATCGAGGTGAACGACGCGCACGACGTGGGGATCGACCCGCACAGGAAGACGTTGACCGCCACCGTGCTCGACAGCCGCGGTGGGACGGTGGCGACGGCCTGCTTCAAGGTGTCCGGTGTCGGCCACCGGGCGCTGCTGGAGTGGGCGACAGCGTTCGGCGCCGTGCGCCGCTGGGGGATCGAGAGCGCCAGCGGACTGGGCCGGCACACCGCGATGTTCTTGATCGACCACGACCATGACGTGCGTGACGTGTGCCCGACGCGCACCGCCGAGCAGTCCCGCAAGCGGCGTCAGGGCAAGACCGACGCGCTCGACTCGCTCCGCATTGCCCGCGAGGTGCAGGCCGACCCCGACCTGCCGGTGGCGTTCAAGCGGGCGCCGGGCAACGCCGGCCCGGACGAGATCCATGAACTGCTCAATCTGTGGCACAACCAGCGGCGCAGCCTGCTCAAGAGCCGCCAACAGCTGCTCAACGAGGCCGACGCCCTGCTGCATGATCTGCCCGAAGCGATCCGCGCCGACCTCCCCGACGACCGCAGCATCCGCCCCCGGCTGAAGGCGCTCGCTGCGCGCGACCAGACGGTGGCGTGGGATCCGGTGACCACGCTGCGGCTGCGGCTGCTCGACGACCACACCGCCGCGATCGCAGAGCTCGACGTCCGCGAACGCGAAGCCAGCCGCGAACTGGGCGACCTCACCCGCCGCGCCGGCTCCACCCTCAACGAACTCTGCGGAATCTCCGACCGCTCCGACGCCGAGCTGCTCGTGGAGACCGGCGACCCCCGACGGTTCGCCGGCGAAGGCGGCTTCGCCCGCTTCAACGGCACCGCCCCACTACCGGCGTCCTCCGCCGAAGGTGACGACGAACCGAAACGGCACCGGCTCAACCGCGGTGGCAACCGTCGCATCAACGCCGTCCTCCATCTGATGGCCGTCACCCAGCTGCGCTGCGAACCCCGAGCCCAACAGATCTATGGCGACGCCCGTCGCCGCGGCCACACCAAGAAAGAAGCGATGCGAATCCTCAAACGTCACCTCTCCGACGTCGTCTACCGACGGATGACCCGCGACCTCAACGCCACGCTCAGCTCACCACGCATCGACCCCCAACAGGCCGTCGCCTGAATCGAACACCAGTTTCTTCTTGACATAGAAGCTTCGGACAGTGGGGCTCGGGGCATTCGGTGCGTCGGATCGGGTCGCGGACTGAATCCCGAGCGGGCATTCCGTGCGGGTGACGCCGAGCGCTGACGAGTTCGCCGGCGGAGCGGATGCTCGAACCGTGCTGGCCGAGATGACGCTTGGACCAGGACTGGTCTCGATCGC
The DNA here is from genome assembly GCA_963841465.1 of uncultured Acidimicrobiia bacterium. Taxonomy (GTDB): domain Bacteria; phylum Actinomycetota; class Acidimicrobiia; order Acidimicrobiales; family Ilumatobacteraceae; genus JALZMG01. The sequence goes on from CAWJCQ010000006.1 coordinate 1,145,796, forward strand.
CTTGGCGGTTCGGCACCTCTGTCCCTTGCGGGCGAGATCCCTCGGGGCGATGTCGCGATCAGACCCGTCGCTGGTGCGTCTACCAGTCTTGGGCGGCGAGCAGCAGCGCGGCGAGCGGTTCGAGCGTGGCCACGAGCTCGTCGAGCTCGTCAGACTTGAGGCTCTCGTACGGCTTGGCTGCGAGGTCATCGGTGAGCGCCTCGACCCGCTGTTTGACGACGCGGCCCGGTTCGCTCAGCCAGCCGTCATCTCCGATCAGGTGGCGATCGCGCATTCCTTCGATCACGGCGGCGAGCTGCGCTGGGGGGAGGTGGTGGATGCGGCCGAACTTCTTTGCGGGCGTGCCCGTGTCGAGGGCGAAGAGGACGTGAGCCTCGAGGCCGCCAACATCCTCGATTCTCAGGGCGGCGATGTGCCCGTCGCCACGGTGCTCGCGCAGCAAGGAAGCGGCATGGAAGAAGCGGGCCACCACGTCGTCGGGGATCGGGACCGCGCGCAGCGCGGCGTACATGGGCCGGCCCTCGATCGGTGCGCTGGTCGCTGCCCTGAGCAGCAGTTCGGCGGCGCGGGCGAAGGCGCCAGAGTCGACGTGATCGCCGAGGATCCGCCGCAACGCCTTCACAGAGCCCTGCTGACGAGCGGCGATCGCCGCCTCCGGCGTGGTCGTTTCCCACACCTTCGGGATGTGGCGAGCCACCTCGCCTGGAGCGAAGTTGTAGAAGAGCGCGTCCACGAGCTCCGCCGGGACGCGACCCAGGGGCGCCGCCCGTCCGGCGAAGTAGGTATCCCAGTAGTTGGTGAATCCCAGGGCGAACATCGCCTCGTTGGGTTCGTCGGCTGAGTAAGGGATGACACCGATCGGCTCGACCAGCTCGAACATCCGGCGCGCCATCGAGTTCATGGCCTGATCCTCCTGCTGCCGCCCCAGCGCCCCTTGCGAACACTCACCACCACTCGGACGATTGGTCGCCGCGAAACTCATCACACAACCACAGGTGATGGCGCAGATCTGCCGGTCCCAGCCCCTTGTCCGGCGTGCTTTCGGCTCTGTGCCCGACTCCGGCACGGGCCACCACGTGCACCGCCACGCCGCTCACCGAAAGCACTGCCGATCGGCGTCATTGCGCCCGACAGGGCGAACGTTGTCTGACACGGCACCAGCTCATCGACTATGCGCCCGATCACACCGGTGCCAGGCGTTGCAGTAGGTGCCAGCCGGCCTCGACGTGCTCCCACTCCGTCGCCTGGGCGCCGATCGAGAAGCGCAGGGCGACCCGGCCGTCGAGCACGGTGCGAGTGAACAGCACCGTGCCGGTGGCGTTGGCTGCCTCGATCAGCGCGTCCGTGGCGGCGTCGCCGGCTCCAATTCGGATCACGAGCAGGTTGAGCGGGTGCGGGGCGACGATCTCGAACCGCTCGTCGTCGGCGACCAGCGCGGCGAGCCGTTCTGTGAGCGACACGTGGCGGCGGATCATCGCCCGGATCGGCTCGACGCCGTCGAGACGCAGCGTGAGCCACAGCTTGAGCGCCCGGAACCGCCGGCCCAGTGGGACCTGCCAGTCGCGGTAGTCGATCGCCGCGCCGGACTCGGCGGCGGCCGAGCGCAAGTACTCGGGGAGGATCGACAGGGCGCCGAGCAGGGCGGCCCGATCGGCCGTCCAGTAGAGGTCGCAGTCGAAGTTGACGCCCATCCACTTGTGGGCGTTGGTGCAGTAGCTGTCGGCCAGCTCGAGCCCGTCGTTGACCCACCGCATCTCCGGCGCGAGCGCGGCGATCCCGCTCATCGCCGCGTCGACGTGCACCCACAGCCCGTGGTCCCGAGCGAACGACGCGATCGCCGGCGTCGGGTCGAAGGCCAGTGACGAGGTCGTGCCGTGGGTCGAGCAGACGAAGAACGGCACCAGCCCGACGGCGCGGTCGGCGGCGACGGCGTCCGCCAAGGACGACGCGTCCATGGTGAACGTCGCCGGATCGTGCGGCACCACGCGCATCCGCTCGGTGCCGACCCCGGCGATCCGCAGCCCCTTCTCGATCGACGAGTGGGCCTGCGCCGTCGAGTAGGCGACGAGTCGTGTCGTGTCGCCGGAACGGTTGACGGCGCCCTCAGACGCCCGCCACCGCGCCGACAGGATCGCCACCAGCGCGGCCTCGCTGGCCGAGCCCTGGATCACCCCACCGCCGGTGGCGCTGGTCGAGCGGAACCGCACGGGGAGGTCGAGCAGCTCGACCATCCAGTCGAGCATCAGCGTCTCCAGCTCGGTGCACGCCGGCGACGTCACCCAGCTCATCCCCTGCACGCCGAGCCCGGCCGACAGCAGCTCGCCGAGGATCGACGGGTACGACGTGTTCGACGGGAAGTAGGCGAAGAAGCTCGGGTGCTGCCAGTTGACGATGCCCGGCACGATCACCTCGTCGAGGTCGCGGCGCACCTCTGCCCATGGCTCGGGAGACGTCGGCGGGTGCTCGGGCAGCCGCGCCCGCATGTCGCCGGGCTGCACGGCCGGCGCGACTGGAACGTGCTCGAGGCCCTCGACGTGGTCGGCGATCCAGTCGATCAGCTCGTGGCCACGGGCGCGGAACTCAGCGCTCTCCACTGGCCCCGACCTCTCGGTGGTTGCGGCGCACAACCGCCACGATCCGCCACCCGATGAACGCCAGGCCGGCGACCAAGACGGCCACGACGAGGTATTGGCGCCACCCGCCTTGGGCCGAGCTCCCGCAGCCCGGCTGGGGATTGGCGCTGATGCACGTGGAGAGGTCCTTGCTCGGCGGGATGAACGGGTTGTCGGTGACCGACGTCGGCGTGGTCGTCGGGGGCGCCTGCGCGGCCGCCACCGTGGGGACGGCGCAGGCGGCGACGGCGGCGAGTGGGATCAACAGCGCCGCGAGGAGGGCGACGGCGAGGCGCGGCGCGGCGGGCATCGATGAGGTTTCTACCAGCGCCAACTACGATCCAGGGCTTGAGCGACGCGGCGCCCCCCAGCCACGAGCACCCTGTCCTGGTCGTCGACTTCGGCGCTCAGTACGCCCAGCTCATCGCCCGCCGGGTCCGTGAGCTGTCGGTCTACTCCGAGATCGTTCCCAGCAGCATCACCGCGGCCGAGCTCGCCGCCCGCCGGCCCGCCGCGCTGATCCTGTCCGGCGGCCCCAAGTCGGTCCACGTCGACGGGGCCCCGTCGCTCGACCCGGCGATCTACGAGCTCGACGTCCCGATCCTCGGCATCTGCTACGGCGCCCAACTGATCGCCCAGCAACTCGGCGGCACCGTCGGTCGCGGGATGCGCGGGGAGTACGGACGGGCCAAGCTTCGCCGCACCGGGCCGTCGCTGCTGCTGCCCGACGACGCCCCTGACGTCCACGACGTGTGGATGAGCCACTTCGACGCGATCACCGAGGTGCCGGCCGGCTTCGCCGCGACGGCGGCCACCGACGACGCGCCGGTGGCCGTGCTCGAGGACGATGCCCGGCGCATCTACGGGGTCCAGTTCCACCCGGAGGTCGTCCACTCGCCCTACGGGATGGGCGTGCTGCGGCGGTTCCTCGCCGAGCGCGCCAGCGTCGCGGCAACGTGGACGATGGCGTCGGTGATCGACGAGCAGGTCGCCCGGATCCGGGCCGAGGTCGGCGCCGGGCGGGTGCTGTGCGCGCTGTCTGGGGGCGTCGACTCCTCGGTCGCTGCGGCGCTCGTCCACCGCGCCGTCGGCCACCAGCTGACGTGCGTGTACGTCGACACCGGGCTGATGCGCAAGGGCGAGAGCGAACAGGTCACCGACACGTTCCGCCGGGCGATGGGGATCGAGCTGATCCACGTCGACGCCGCCGACCGCTTCCTCGGCCGCCTCGCCGGCGTCACCGATCCCGAGGCCAAGCGCAAGGCGATCGGCGACGAGTTCATCCGCGTCTTCGAGGAGCACACCGGAGGGCTGGTCGAGGCCGAGTTCCTCGTCCAGGGCACGCTCTACCCCGACCTCATCGAGTCCGGCGGCACCGACGGCACGGCGGCGATCATCAAGAGCCACCACAACGTCGGCGGGCTGCCGGAGGACATGCGGCTGCGGCTGATCGAGCCGCTGCGCGAGCTGTTCAAGGACGAGGTCCGCCGCCTCGGCCACGAGCTCGGCCTGCCCGACGAGATCGTCTGGCGCCAGCCCTTCCCCGGCCCCGGACTCGCCGTGCGGATCATCGGCGAGGTCACCCGGGACAAGGTCGCCTTGCTGCAGGACGCCGACGCGATCGTGCGCGCCGAGATCGCCGCCGCCGGACTGGACCGGGAGATCTGGCAGTCGTTCGCCGTGCTCGCCGACATCCGCTCGGTGGGGGTGATGGGCGACGAGCGCACGTACGGTCACCCGATCATCGTCCGGGCGGTCACCAGCGACGACGCGATGACCGCCGACTGGGCCCGCCTGCCCTACGACCTGTTGGAGCGGATCTCCAACCGGATCATCAACGAGGTCAACGGGATCAACCGGGTCGTCTACGACGTGACGTCGAAGCCGCCGGGCACGATCGAGTGGGAGTGACGACGGCCTGGCTACCGTGACACCGGTGCCGGAAGTACTTGATCTCGCGCGGGTCGGGCCGTGGCTGGAGGCGAACGTCGAGGGGGCGGTCGGGCCGTTCACGGCGACGCTGATCGCCGGCGGTCGCTCCAACCTCACCTTCACGGTCGTCGGCGCCGACGGGACGCGGTTCGTTCTGCGCCGCCCGCCGCTCGGCCACGTGCTGGCGTCGGCCCACGACGTCGCCCGCGAGCACCGCATCATCAAGGCCGTCGGCGAGACCTCGGTGCCGGTGCCCCCGGCACTCGGCGTCTGCACCGACGAGGACGTCAACGCGGCGCCGTTCTACGTGATGGGCTACGTCGAGGGCGTGGTGCTGGACAGCCCGCAGAAGGCGTCGGCGCTCGACCCGTCGCTGCGCGCCAAGGCGAGCGACGACCTGATCGACGTGCTCGCCGACCTCCACGCCGTCGACATCGACGCGATCGGTCTCGGCGACCTCGCCCGCCGGGACGGCTACATCGAGCGCCAGCTCAAGCGCTGGACCACGCAGTGGGTGAACTCCAAGACACGTGAGCTCGCCGCCATCGACGAGGTCGCCACCCGCCTCGCCGACCACATCCCCACCCAGCAGGGCGTCGCCATCGCCCACGGCGACTACCGCTTCGGCAACTGCCTCACGGACACCACCGTCGGGCGGATCGCCGCAGTGCTCGACTGGGAGCTGTGCACCCTCGGCGACCCGCTGGCCGACGTCGGGTACCTGCGGGTGTACTGGGCCGATCCGGACAAGCCCGGTCGCAACAACGACCCGACGACGGCCGGTGGCTTCCCCTCCTACGCCGAGCTGCTTGAGCGGTATGCCACCCGGACCGGTCGAGATGTCAGCGGGATCGACTACTACGTCGCCTTCGCGTCGTGGCGTCTGGCCGTGATCAGCGAGGGCGTGTACGCCCGCTACCTGCACGGAGCGATGGGCGACCAGGGCCTGAGCCAGGCCGAGCTCGACGGGATGAAGGCCGGCACGGAGGCCCTCGCCAACTCCGCCCTTGACGCCGCAGTCCGTTTACGCTGAGGTTCGCCTCACGGCAACTGCTCGGCTCACCTTCCGTGCTCGCCGCCGCCGCTTCGCAGCGGCGCTCGCCTGCCGTCACGCTGAGGTTCGCCTCACGGCAAGCTGCTCGGCTCACCTTCCGTGCTCGCCGCCGCCGCTTCGCAGCGGCGCTCGCCTGCCGTCACGCTGAGGTTCGCCTCACGGCAAGCTGCTCGGCTCACCTTCCGTGCTCGCCGCCGCCGCTTCGCAGCGGCGCTCGCCTGCCGTCACGCTGAGGTTCGCCTCACGGCAAGCTGCTCGGCTCACCTTCCGTGCTCGCCGCCGCCGCTTCGCAGCGGCGCTCGCCTGCCGTCACGCTGAGGTTCGCCTCACGGCAAGCTGCTCGGCTCACCTTCCGTGCTCGCCGCCGCCGCTTCGCAGCGGCGCTCGCCTGCCGTCACGCTGAGGTTCGCCTCACGGCAAGCTGCTCGGCTCACCTTCCGTGCTCGCCGCCGCCGCTTCGCAGCGGCGCTCGCCTGCCTGGCTTCGTGTACGCGACTTAGGCTCACGGGCGTGCCGTTCGACGTCGCCAAAGCACTCGAAGCACGCCACGGCGAGAACTTCGCCCTCCACGAGCAGTACCTGAACCCGCAGCTCGCCCGGGTGCTGAAGACGCTCGGCTTCGATCGCTACTACGTGCGCGGCGAGGGCTGCTACCTGTACGACGACCGCGGCGACCGGTACCTCGACTTCTTGGCGGGGTTCGGCGTGTTCGCCCTCGGCCGCAGCCATCCGGCGATCAGCGCGGCGCTGCACCAGGCGATCGACCTCGACCTCCCGAACATGGTGCAGATGGACTGCGCGCTGCTGCCCGGCCTGCTCGCCGAGCAGCTCGTCGCCCGCACCCACGCCGGGCTGACGCGGGCGTTCTTCTGCAACTCCGGCGCCGAGGCGGTCGAGGCGGCGATCAAGTTCGCCCGCCAGGCCACCGGCCGGCCTGGGATCGTCTACGCCGAGCACGCCTTCCACGGCCTGACCACCGGGGCGCTGGCGTTGAACGGCGGCGGGGAGTTCCGCAAGGGCTTCGGTCCGTTGCTGCCTGGCGCCCGGCCGGTGCCGTTCGGCGACCTCGACGCGCTGCGCCGGGAGCTGGCGAGCGGCGAGATCGCGGCGTTCGTCGTCGAGCCGATCCAGGGCAAGGGCGTCTACCTCGCCTCGTCGGACTACTGGCAGGGGGCGCAGGAGCTGTGCCGCCGCCACCGGGCCCTGTTCGTCGTCGACGAGGTGCAGACCGGGCTCGGGCGCACCGGCAGGTTCTTCGCCCACGAGCACTGGGGACTGGAACCCGACATCGTCACGGTCTCCAAGGCGCTCTCCGGCGGCTACGTGCCGGTCGGGGCAATGATCACGAGCGACAAGATCTGCACCAGCGTTTACCTCTCGATGTCCGACGCGATGAAGCACTCGACGACGTTCGGCCGCAACCAGCTGGCGATGGTCGCCGGGCTGGCGACGCTCGCCGTGTTCGACGACGAGCGGATCGTCGAGCGGGCGGCGGAGACGGGCGCCGCGTTCGATGGCCGCGCTCGAGCCGCTGCGGGAGCGGTACGAGCTGCTGCACGACGTCCGCGGCCTCGGGCTGATGATCGGGATCGAGTTCGGCCGGCCCCAGACGCCGGCGCTGCGCCGGCGGTTCAGCGCGATGGAGCGGGTGCGCCCGGCGATGTTCGCCCAGATGGTCGTGGTGCCGCTGTTCCACCGCCACCGCATCCTCACCCAGGTGGCGGCGGACAACGTCAACATCGTCAAGCTCCTCCCGCCGCTGATCGCCGGTCCGGCCGAGGTCGACCAGTTCGTCGGCGCCCTCGACGACGTCCTCGCCGACGCTCATCGGGGTTCAAGCCTGCTGCGCGAGTTCGGACGGACGATGGCGAGGAACGCCATGCGGCGCCACTATCACGAGCCGGCCCGGGACGTCCTCAGCTGATCTGGGCGGGGATCGTCCCGGACGCCGAGACGGAACCCGCCCAGATCACCTGGTGGGACGAATCCCGCCCAGATGTGGGTGCTCAGTCGTACCCGGGCGCCGGCTGCCAGAGCTGGAACTGCCGGCCCTGATCGTCGCGGCAGACCGCGTTGGGCCCGGAGTCGTAGGTCGCCTCGCTGAGGACCTCGCCGCCGAGCTCGCGCACCCGCGCCGTGAAGCGGGCGATGTCGTCGACCCGGAAGTAGACGACGGGCGCCTCGTCCGCCGCGCCGGGGGTGAGACCCATCGGCAGCTTGGTGTTGTTGATGTGGGCGTACTGGTCGCCCATGTTCCCCGGCTCGGTGGCCCACCCGAACAGTTCGCCGTAGAACCTCGACGCCCGCGCGGTGTCCGGGCTGGCGAACGTGACGTAGCCGATCTCCACCGGCGTTGCCGCGGCGGCGGTGACGATGTAGCCGGGCATGCCCGACTCGATCTCCTCGATCGACGGGGTGGCGATCGGCGTCTGGATCTGCCAGCGGTGCCCGAACGGGTCGCGCATCGTGAAGGACCGCGCACCGTACGCCTCGTCCTGCGGCGGGCGCTCGACCGGCGTTCCCGACTCGACGACCCGGGCGTGGACGGCATCGACGTCGGGCACGACGAGATGCATCGAGAACGACGAGCCGCCGAGCGTCGTCGGGGATACGACGCCGAAGTCCGGATACTCGTCGTTGAGCATGAACGTGGCCCCGCCGATCGACATCTCGGAATGGCCAATGCGGCCGTCGTCGGCGGTGTAGCGGACCAGCTCGACGGCGCCGAGCACGTCCGCATACCAGGCGAGAGCGGCGACGCCATCATTGACGCACAGGTTCGGGGTGATCGCGGCGGTGACCGTGCGGGTGGGGCTTGTGGTGGCGGTCTCGGACACGGTGGTGCTCCTCTTGGGCAGGTCGACGGTGGGCAGGTCTTCGGCGCCGAGGACGTCGAGGGCGGCGACGATGCGCGACTTGAGGCCGGCGGCGAAGCGGCGGTCGGGCTGCACCGGCTCGTCGCTGAGGCGCAGCTGGTCGAGCGGATCAGTCACAGCTCACCTCCTCGTAGACCTCGCGGAACGCCCGCTTGGCCCGCACCAGCAGGGCCTCGGTGGCGTGGACGGTGCGGTCGAGCACGGCGGCGACCTCTGGCACGCCGAGCCCGTCGAGGTAGCGCAGCGTGAGTGCGGCGCGGTGGTGGGCGCCGAGCTGGTCCAAGGCGTCTCGCGCGGCGAGGACGTCGAGCTGGGCATCCCACGGGTCGTCGGCGCCCGGACCGGAGGGCTCGTCGGCGACCGCCGAGAGTCGACGCTCGTCGCGCTCGACGCGCCGCCAGTGGTCGACCAGCTTGTGGCGGGCGATGCCGATCAGCCAGGCGGTCGTGACGTCGGCCACGGTGCCGCGCCCGATCGCGTCGACGGCGCCCATGAACACCTCCGACGTGACGTCCTCGGCGACGGTGCGGTTGCGGCAGCGGGCGAGCAGGTAGCCGTACACCTCGCCGACGGCGTCGTCGTAGAGGGCCAACAGCGTCGCGCCCTGCCCTGCTTGATCCCCGGCGACGGACGGCACGGCCACGATCCTCCCATCGTCCGGGGACGGACGATTCCGACGCCTCAGGCTGGCACCGCCGGCTCCGGCACCGCAGGCGGACCGCCGGCGGCGCAATGCCAGTGGGCGGGCTGCTCGACGGCGGCCGGCGGGCGGCGGACGGTCACCCAGGCCACGACCGCCGCCACCAGCGCCGTGGCCGCGGCGACCCGCATGACGCGGTGGAAGCCGTCGATCAGGTCGTCGACGCCCACCGACGCGCCCGGGGCGAAGCCGGCGACGACGGGGATCGCCGCGACCGCCAGCAGTTGGCCGGTGCGGGCAACGGCGTTGTTGACGCCGGACGCCACGCCGGCGTGCTCGTCGTCGACGGCGCCGAGAGCCGTGGCCGTGAGCGGGGCGACGGTGAGCGACAGCCCGAGCCCGAACACCACGACGCCCGGCAAGACGTCGGTCCAGTACGAGCTCCCCGGCTCGATCCGAGTCAGCAACAGCATCGCCGCCGCCACGAGCAGCGGGCCGACGGTCATCGGGAGGCGCGGCCCGATCCGCTCGGCGAGCGCGCCGGCGCGCGAGGACAGCAGCAACATCGCGATCGTGATCGGCACCGTCGCCGCGCCCGCCTGGAGCGGCGTGTAGCCGAGCGGTCCCTGCAGCACCAGGGCGAGGAGGAAGAAGACGACCCCGAGGGCGCCGTAGAGCAGCAGCGTCACGCTGTTGGTGCCGCTGAACACGGGCGACGAGAACATCGACATCGGCACGAGCGGTCGGTGGGTCCGCTGCTCGACGACGACGAAGGCTCCAAGGAACACGACGCCGGCGATCGCCAGCGGCCACGACGTCTCGCTGAGCCCGAGGGTCAGGCCGGCGAGGGCGAGCGCGCCGAGCGTCGCGCCGGGCACGTCAATCCGGCCGGTGGCATGTGGGTCGCGAGTCTCGGGCACGTGGCGGGTGGCGACGGCGACGACGACGACACCGAGGGGCACGTTGAGCAGGAAGACGTAACGCCACGAGGCAGCGTCGACGAGCCAGCCGCCGAGGAACGGACCGATCGCCGTGGCCACACCGCCGAGCCCGGACCAGGCGCCGATCGCCCGCCCGCGGTCGGCCGGGTCAAACGAGGCCTCGATGATCGCCAGGCTGGCCGGCGTGAGCAACGCCGCCGCGGCACCCTGCAGGACGCGGGCGCCGATCAGCATCGGGACGCTCATCGACACCGCGCAGAGCACCGAGGCGACGGTGAAGGCGGCGGCGCCGATGACGAACATCCGTCGGCGCCCGAGCCGGTCGCCGAGCCCGCCGCCGACGAGGATCAGCGCGGCGAGTGCGAGCGTGTAGCCGTTGAGGATCCACTGCAGACCGCTGAAGGAGGCGTCGAGGTCGGTGCCGATGCGCGGCAGGGCGAGGTTGACGACGGTGCCGTCGAGCATCGCCATGCTCGAGCCGAGCACGGTCGCCACGAGCACCCATCGGCCGCTCGACTCGCCGACGCGCAGGCCGCTCATCCAGCGAGCGGCGAGGGGGGTCCCGGCGGCGCGCCGGCGGCGTCACGGCGGCGGGCGGCCATCCCGGCGAGCGCCTCGAGAACGACGCGGTGGGCGGCGTTCACGGTGAGCTCGCTGACGTCGTAGGCCGGGGCGACCTCGACGACGTCGACGCCGGCGACGTCGTGCTCATGGCACAGCCGGCGCACGATCCGCAGCAGGTCGGCGCTCGGTATGCCCCCGGGCTCGGGAGTGCCGGTGCCGGGCGCGAACGCCGGGTCGAGGACGTCGATGTCGACCGACACGTACAGCTTGTCGGCCTTGGCCAGCGCCTCGCCGACGGCGTCGGCCATCACGGCCTTGAAGCCACGGTCCCAGATCTCCTGCATCGTGTGCCAGGTCATGCTCTGGCTGACCATCCACTCGAAGGTGTCCTGCGGCGGCCAGTACCCGCGCAACCCGACCTGTACGAAGTGGGTGCCGGGGATCGCGCCGGACTCGATCAGCCGGCGCATCGGGGTGCCGTGGCTGGCGAGGTTGCCTTCGATGATGTCGGCGGTGTCGGCGTGGGCGTCGAAGTGGACGATGCCGACGTTGCCGTAGCCGTGGACGTCGGCGACCGCGGTGGCAGCCGGCCAGGTGATCGAGTGGTCGCCGCCCAGGATGACGGGGACGATGCCGCGGGAGGCGACGGCGTGGACCCGCTCGCGGATGTTGGCGTGGGAGCGTTCGGTCTGGCCGTGGGGGCAGTAGGCGTCGCCGAAGTCGACGACCTCCAGCCAGTCGAAGATCTCGAGCCCGAGGTCCATGTGGTAGGTGCCCGGCTCGTACGCCGTGGCTCGGATCGCCCGCGGGCCGAAGCGGGCGCCGGGGCGGTTGGTGGTCGAGACGTCGAACGGGGCGCCGACGATGGCGACGTCGGGCCGCCACGTCTCGAGCTGGCTGACCTCGGTCAGGAACGGGCGGTGGCCGAACGACACCATCCCGGCGTGGGGCAGGTCGAGCTGCTCGCGCATCCCCTCAGGCAGCTCGCGCTGCGGGTCGTCCACCGCGGCGACGCTACGTCTCACACCCGGGTTCCGCTCGCAGCCAAGCTGCTCGCGTCACCTCCGTGCTCGCCGCCGCCGCTGCGCAGCGGCCCTCGCCCACCACATGACGGATCAGAGCTCGAAGCGCCAGCGGGTGGCCCGGGTGGCGAACTCGTCGTGGCGTTCGATGACACCGAAGGCGCGCTCCGGGGCCACGGCGAACATCGCGTTCGGCGCGCAGGAAGTCGCCCGTCACCTCCTCGCCGCGGTACTTGTCGAGGTAGCGCTCGATCCATGCGTCGATCTCGGCGGCGTCGGTGAGACGTGACGCCCGGCCCTCGACGGACACGCACTCGACGGTGTCGTCGGCCATCACGCACACCTGCTGGTTGGCGGCGATGTTGGCGGTCTTGCGGGCGCTTGGCGCGCTCGACCAGGCGAAGCCCGGCGCGGCGTCGTCCCACACGCCCCACACTGGCAGGGCGTGCGGGCGCCCGGTGGCCGACACCGTGACGACCCAGAGGTTGCGCGACCGCTCCAGGCGCTGCGCCGCCCACGACCACGGCAGCGGCCGCCAGTCCGGCGTGTCTACGCCGTAGTCGCGCATCGCCGGACGTTCGGCAACAGGCTCGACCATCGCGCCGACCCTACGGCTGTTGGAAAGCCCAGTCGAGGAGGGCGGCGGCGCCGGCGTCCCGGGCGGTCTCGGTCGGGGCCCCCAGCACGGTGGCGATGATCCGCCGGCCGTCGCGCGCCGCCGAGGCGACGATGCAGTAGCCGGCGTTGGTGGTGTGCCCGGTCTTGATGCCGTCGGCGCCCGGGTACTTCTTGAGCAGGTCGTTGGTCGACGGCAGGGTCTTGCCGTTGAGCGACGCGCTGGTGCGACGAACCGTGAGCTGGAACGTCTGGTTGCCCATCAGGAAGGCGGAAAGCTTGGTCAGGTCGGCGGCCGACGAGTACTCGCCGTCCTGGTCGAGGCCGGTGACGTTGACGGCGTGGGTGTTGGCCAACCCGAGGGCGGCGGCGGTCTGGTTCATCAGGTCGGCGAACTGGGCCTCGCCGCCGGCCACGTCGATCGCCAGCATTCGGGCGGCGTCGTTGGCGCTGACGATGAGCATCGCCCGCACGAGCAGGTCCCTCGACAGCTGCTGGCCCTCGAAGATCCCGATGCGCGACTCGGCGGGGTCGATGATCAGTCCGGCCGGGGCCGTGGCGACCTTCACCGGGTTCCCTGCGGCATAGGCGGTCTGCGCCGCCACCAGCTTCATCAGGCTTCCGACCGGAAGCGGCGCGTCCTGCTGGTTGCCGAGGAGGAACGCTCCCGCACGCATGTCATAGACGGCGAACGCCTTGGCGTCCGGCGCCGGGACGACTGTGGTCGGGGGTGCCGGCGGTGCCGTCGGGGCGGGCGTCGTCGGGACGGGCGTCGTCGGAGGAGGAGGCGCCGTAGTAGTGGTCGGCGCGACGATCGTGGTTGTCGCAGCAGTCGCGGCCGATGCAGTCGCCGTCGGCCGCACCGGCGTCGTTGTGGCCGTCGACGGCAGGGTGTCGGTGCCACCGCCGGTGCACGCCGCGAGCACCGCAGCCGCGAGCACCGAGCCGATCACATGCCGCCGCGACACGGGCCGTGACGGTACCCCCGCGGACGCTTCGAACCACCCCAGCGATAGCCTCACCAACCCGTGGTGTCCTCCTCGTCGACGAAGCGGGCGGCCCGGCTCGCCCAGAAGGGCAAGGGCAAGCGCGTCCGGTTCCAGGGCGGCACCCTGTTCCCGATGGTCGTGCTGTTGATCCTGGTCATCGGCGTCGGCACGATCGTCTACGCCCGGGCCTCGGTGCCGGCGGCCGACGCTTCGCCGCCGACGAGCCAGGATCACTGGCACATGGCCTACGGCTTCTCGCTGTGCGACCAGCCGGACATGGTCAAGCTGCAGGGCAACCTCGAGGACGCCAGCAGCGACCATTACAACGACTACCTGCGCACGTACGTGCACAGCCATGACGACGGCGTCATCCACTGGCACCCGTTCTCGGGCGTGGCGGTTGGCAAGAACGCCAAGCTCGGTGTCTTCCTCAAGAACTACGGGGTCGAGCTCAGCGACACGACGCTCAAGTTCCCGAAGGACCAGAACGGCGGCAAGTCCTACACGGAGGGTGAGACGAAGTGCGCGGACGGCAAGGACGGCGAGCTGTCGGTCACCGTGTGGCAGAGCCCGGACGACACCTCCAACGGGCAGCGCTTCGTCACCGACTTCAACGACATCCGGATGACCAAGAACAGCTTGGTGATCACGATCGCCTTCCAGCCAAAGGGCACCACGATCGCCCAGCCACCGTGGGCCAAGAACCTCGCCGAGCTCGGCGCCGTCGACACGGGCCAGGCGCCGGTCGGCGCATCCACCACGACCGTGGCCGGCGCGACGACCACGACGGTGGTCGGTGCCACGACGACCGTGCCCGGCTCGGTCGGTGAGTCGGCGACAACCGCTCCCCCTACCGCGGCCGCCACGACGACCACCGCCGTCGGCTGACGGCGAACTGTGAGCCAACGAAGCGGAGATCCGCCGTCTGAGCTCGCAGTTCGGCGGACGGGACGGTCGGTGCCGGCGATCTGTGAGCCGTGCCGGCGGATGTCCGTCTTGTGAGCTCACCGTTCGATGTCGCCGTCGTGGGGGCCGGGCCGAACGGTCTCGTCGCCGCGATCACGATGGCCCGCGCCGGACGGCGGGTCGTGGTGTTCGAGGCCGCACCGACCCCGGGCGGCGGGTGCCGCACGGCCGAGCTGACCCTGCCGGGGTTCCGCCACGACGTCTGTTCGGCGGTCCACGCGCTGGCCGCTGGCTCGCCGGCGCTGCGGGCGCTGCGGCTGGAGGACCACGGCGTGCGGTGGGTGCACCCGGCGGTGCCCCTGGCCCACCCGCTCGACGACGGCGTCGCCGTCCTCCACCGCTCGGTCGACGACACCGTCGCCGGCCTCGGCGCCGACGGCCCGTTGTGGCGTCGCCTCGTGCGGCCGTTCGTCGACGGCGGGCAGGGCGTCGTCGACGACGTGCTGTCGCCGCGCGACATCCCCCGGCACCCGCTGCGCCTCGCCCGGTTCGCGCCGATCGGCGTGCGCGGCGCCGAGCAGGTCGGCCGCCGTTTCACCACCGAGCAGGGTCGGGCGCTGCTCGCCGGTCTCGCTGCGCACTCGGTGCTGCCGCTCGACCGTCCGCTCACCACCGGCGTCGCGCTCGCGCTCGGCGGCCTCGCCCACCTCGTCGGCTGGCCGTTCGCGGCGGGCGGGTCGCAGTCGATCGTCGACGCCCTCGTGGCGATCCTCACCGCCGAGGGCGGGGAGGTGGTGTGCGACCTCCGCGTCGACGATCTCGGAAGAGTGCCGGCCCCGGTCGTGCTCGCCGACGTCGCGCCGGGCGCGCTGGCGGCGATGGCCGGCGCTCCTCGCCGCTACCGGCGGTTCCGCCACGGTCCGGGCGTGTGCAAGGTCGACTTCGCCCTGTCCGCTGCCGTGCCGTGGACCGCTCCGGCCGTCGCCGGTGCCGGCACGGTCCACGTCGGCGGGACGATGGCCGAGGTCGCCGCCGCCGAAGCCGCGGTCTGGCGGGGCGAGCACCCCGAGCGGCCGTTCGTGCTCGTGGCCCAGCCCTCGGCGTGCGACCCGACGCGCGCCCCGCCCGGGCAGCACACGCTGTGGGCCTATTGCCACGTGCCGGCCGGCTCCGACGTCGACGTGAGCGCGGCGATCGAAGCGCAGATCGAGCGGTTCGCGCCCGGGTTCGTCGACGTCGTGCTGGCCCGCCACGTCACCACAGCGGCGGCCTACGACGCCTACGACGCCAACCTCGTCGGGGGCGACGTCACCGGCGGGGTCACCGACTGGCGCCAGTTGCTGCGCCGCCCGACGCTGGCTCTGCGGCCGTGGCGCACGCCGTTCGAGGGCGTCTACCTGTGCTCGGCGTCGACGCCGCCCGGCGCCGGCGTCCACGGGATGTGCGGCTGGCACGCCGCCCGCACCGCGCTGCGCGACCTAGATCGCTGAGGCCGCTCGCCGGCCCTCGAGGATCGCCTCGTGAACGGTCCGCGGAGCGACGCAGTCGCCGGCCTGTAGCGCCGCGCCCGGCAGCGGCTCGGACGGCAGGCGGAACCCGCAATCGACGAGCGCGGCGCACGGGATCGTGCGGTCATGGCCGGTGTAGCGATCGCGGAGCGTCGCCGTTCCCGCCGCCACCGCGATCAGCATGCTGCGCCGCTCGATGCGCACGCCCGCCTGGGCCAGGCGGACGTTGGCGGGGGCGAGATCGCCGGAGCGGGCCAGCTCGTTGCCGGCGATGTTGTCCTGGGTCACGAGCACCGCCCGCGCCCCCAGCTCCTCGGCGAGGGCGACGGCGATCGGCCCGCCGATCGGGTCGAACAGCACGATGTCGCCCGCTGCCGGCAGCTCGGCGCTGCCCCGGCGCACGTCGACGATGTCGAGCACCACCGCGCTCTGGCCAACGTCGTACTCCCGGACTCCTGGGACGGAGCCGGTGCACTGGACGATGCAGCCATCGGACGGGATCTCGCTGGTCCCCGTGCGGACCTCGACCCCGAGCCGCTCGACCTCGGCGGCGAGCCAGTCGATCAGCGCGCTGTTGGGCCCGGCGATCGCGGCGACGCCACCAACGGTCGGCGCTCGCTCGATCACCGTCACCCGGTGGCCGCGGATCGCTGCCACCCGCGCCGTCTCCAGCCCGGCCGGCCCGGCGCCGACCACGCTGATCTCGCCGGGCTGGCGGGCGGGCGCGTACCAGTCAGGGTCCTCGGTCTCCCGACCGGACGTCGGCTCGCCGATGCACGTCACGATCGGGTTGCGGGCGTCGCGCACCTGGCACGTCTGGTTGCACCGGGTGCACGGTCGGATCCGCTCCGGCGTCCTCGCGCGCAACTTGGCGACGAGATCGGGGTCGGCGATCTGGGCCCGGGTCATCTCCACCCCAGCGCACGAGGCCGGGTCACCGCCGACAGCCCACTCGGCCTGGCCGGCGGCGTCGACGATCGAGCCCTGGACGATCACCGGCACGTCGACGGCGGCGGCGACCGATGCGGCCAGCCCGATGTTGAAGCCGGTCGGCTGGTGGAAGTCGGGCCGGGTCTGCTCGATCGAGAAGATCGCCCCGCGCACGATGACGACGTAGTCGACGCCGGCAGCAACGAGCTCAGCGGCGATCGCCGGCGCCATCTCGGGGGTGATGCCGGCCCACGGCGCCAGCTCGTCGCACGACAGCCGCAGCCCGACGATCCGGTCGGGGCCGGCGGCGCGGCGCACTGCGGTGATCACCTCGCGGGCGAAGCGGAGGCGGTCGGTGCCCCACTCGTCGCCGCGCTGGTTGGTGAGGCCGGACAGGAACTGGCGGACCAGGCTGTGCTGGCCGGCGTTGATCTCGACCCCGTCGCAGCCGGCGCCGGCGGCTGCCGCCGCGGCGGCGGCGAACCCGCCGGCCACGGCAGCGATGTCCTCGGCCTCCATCCACTTCGGCACCTCGCGGGTGGCGACCTCGGGGACGCGCGACGGCGCCCACAGCGGGCGCTGGCTGTACGCCGACGAGCCCTGGCCGCCGGCGTGGTCGAGGGAGGCGATCACCAGTGCGTCGCGGGGGCGGCAGGCGGCGACGATCGCCGCCCACCCGTCGGCCGACTCGCTCGCCAGCGGCGCCCGCTCGTAGGGCCAGTCCGAGTCGTGCACGCTGGCGCCCTCGGTGACGATCGTGCCGCACCCGCCGCGCGCCCGGCGCTCGTAGTACGCGGTGTGGCGGGCGCTGAACCGGCGGTCCTCGTCGCCAAGGTTGGTGACGTGCGGCCCGAACATGATCCGGTTCGGCGCCTGACGCGGCCCCAGGGTGAGTGGCTCCAGCAGCTTCATCCGAGTGTTTGAGGCCTTCGGAGTGTCACGACGTGATTCTCCCGGGCCCAAACACTCGGATCGCCCGAAACACTCGGATGGGCCAGGCGGTCAGCGGCGGACGAAGAGGATCGGTTGGGGGCGGCGGGAGTGGTCCATCGCCGGGCGGGGCGCGGAGCCGGCGGCGACGCCAGCGAGCAGTGCCTCGCCGTGGCCGTTGACGCACTCGGGGTCGGGGCCGTCGAGGGGCAGGCCGGTGAAGAGCTTGGCCGCCATGCACCCGCCCTGGCACGCGTCGTACGAGCCGCACGAGGCGCAGGCGCCGGCCGACTGCGGCTGGCGCAGCGACACGAACAGCTCGCTCTCCCGCCACACCCGGGTGAAGCCGCCGTCCTCTCGCACCGATCCGGCGCGGAACTCGTCGTGGATCACGAACGGGCAGGCGTAGACGTCGCCGATCGGGTCGATCAGGCACACCACCCGCCCGGCGCCGCACATGTTGAGCCCAGGCAGCGGCTCACCGAGGGCGTTGAGGTGGAAGAACGAGTCCCCGGTGAGCACCTCCTCGCCGTGGGCCAGCAGCCAGGCGTAGATCTGCAGCTGCTGGGAGTGGGTCGGGTGCAGCTCCGGCCACGAGTCGGCGCCCCGCCCCGCCGGCCGCAGGCGGGTGACCCGCAGCTGGGCGCCGTACGAGTCGGCGAGCGCCTTGAAGTCGTCGAGCTGGTCGACGTTGTGGCGGGTGACGACGATCGACAGCTTGAACGGCCCGAACCCGGCGTCGGCGAGGTGGTCCATCGCTCGCCGGGCGGCGGCGTACGACCCGGCGCCGCGCACGTGGTCGTTGGTCGCCGTGTCGATGCCGTCGAGGCTGATCTGGACGTCGAGGTAGTCCATCGCCGTCAGCCGGCGGGCGGCCTCGGCGTCGAGATAGGTGCCGTTGGTGGAGAATTTGACGCCGACGCCGTGGTCGACGGCGTAGGTGACGAGCTCGAAGAAGTCCTTGCGGATCATCGGCTCGCCGCCACCGATGTTGATGTAGAAGACCTGCAGCTGGTGCAGCTCGTCGAGCACCGCCTTGGCCTCGTCGGTCGACAGCTCGCGCGGGTCGCGCCGGCCCGACGACGACAGGCAGTGCACGCACTGCAGGTTGCACGCGTAGGTCAGCTCCCACGTCAGACAGATCGGGGCGTCGAGGCCGCCCTTGAGCTGTTCGACGAGCATGGTCTGGCTCATGCCGCCTCCCGGAGCAGCTGGGATCGCTCCAGCGAATCGAGGGCCGATACGAACGACGGCCAGCGCGACTCGTCGATCCCGCACGCGGCGAGCGCCGCGGCCACCGACTCGTGCTCGCCGAGCGCCCGTACCACGCGCACGACGTCGGGGTGCTTGAGGAAGATCAGCCGGCGGTTGCCGTAGTGGTAGGCGAGCGCGCCGAACGGCTCGGGTCGCAGGGCGACCTGCGGGTCGAGGGCCAGCCGGCGCTCCAGCATCAGGTCAGTAGACGCCGCACATCCCGTCGATCGAGATCTCCTCGACGAGGAGCTCCTCGGTGACCAGCTCGTCGTCGGCCGGCTCGGCCTCGCGCGTCACGGTCTCGTTCTCCATGCGGGCAGGGTACCGCGCCCAAACCTCCTCGCCGGAAGCCGGGTCGCGGCGAGAGACTGACGCCCGTGCCCACCGCATCATCGTCGCGCGGGCGCGCCCTGCTCGCCCTGCTCCGGCCCGACGCCCGCCGTTGGGCCGTCCTCGGCGCGCTCCTGGCGGCGAGCTCGGCGCTGGCGCTGGCCGGCCCGTTGGTGGTGCGCACGATCGTCGACCAGGCGACCAAGGGTGCCGGTACCGGCACGTTCGTCGGCCTCGCCCTCGCCTTCCTGACCATCGCCATCACGACCCAAGTCGTCGGCGTGGTCGTGATCCGCTACGCCACGATCACCGCGTGGGGCACGACGAACCAGCTGCGGCTGCGGATGACCCGCCACGTGCTCGGACTCGACCACGAGTTCCATCGCTCCCACACGCCGGGCGAGCTGATCCAGCGCGTCGACGGCGACGTCACGTCGGTGTCCGACTTCTTGTCGCAGGTCGTGCCGAAGGCCGTCGGCGGGCTCCTGCTGATCGCCGGGGTGCTCGCGGTGGTCACGGCCATCGACTGGCGGATCGGGCTCGGCATGCTGCTGTACCTCGTCGTCGCCCTCGCCGTGCTGCTGACGATGCGCCATCGGGCGATCAGCGAGGCGGCCGACGAGATGGGTGCCCTCGCCCGCCTCTACGGCGGCATCGAGGAGCGCCTCACCGCGGCTGAGGACCTCCGCGCCAACGGCGCCGGCGCCCACGCGATGTGGCGCTTCGTCGAGGACAGCAGCGGGATGCTGCGCAGCTCCATCCGCCGCCAGCGGGCGTTCCTCCGGATGTGGTGGGCGGTGCAGGGGGCGGTGACGGTCGGGTCGGTCCTCTCGCTCGCCGCCAGCGCAGCCCTCGTCGCCAGCGGGGCGATCACCCTCGGCACCGGCTTCCTGCTGTTCCAGTACGTGCAGGTGATCAGCCGCCCGCTCGAGGACGTCGTCCACCAGCTGGAGACCGTGCAGAAGGCCAACGGGGCGATGGTGCGGGTGGTCGACCTGCTCGCCATCGAGCCGACGATCGTCGACCGCGGCACGGTCTCGCCGCCGCCGGGCGCGCTCGGCGTGGCGTGCCGCAACGTGTCGTTCGCCTACGGCCGCAGCGCCGACGAGCAGGTCGTGCTGCAGGGGCTCGACCTTGACGTCGCGCCCGGTCGATCGGTCGGGGTCGTCGGGCGCACCGGCAGCGGCAAGACGACGTTCTCCCGGCTCCTCCTCCGCCTGGTCGAACCGACCACCGGGCGCCTGTCGCTCGGCGGCGTCGCGATCCGCGACATCCCGATGGCCGAGCTGCGCTGCCGAGTGGCTCTCGTGCCCCAGGAGGTCGAGCTGTTCCAGGGCACGATCCGCGACAACGTCACGCTGTTCGACGCCGCGCCGACCGACGCCGAGGTGGTCGAGGCCCTGCAGCGGGCGGGCCTCGCGTCGTTGACCGCGGCCGGCATCCATCGCACGCTCGGCGCCGGCGGGGCCGGTCTGTCGGCCGGTGAGTCACAGCTGCTCGCGCTGGCCCGGGTCTGGTTGCGCCAGCCCGACCTGGTTGTGCTCGACGAGGCCACGGCGCGGATCGACCCGATCACCGAGCAGCGCTTGGAGGCGGCCGTCGCCGAGCTGATCCGGGGACGGACGACGTTCATCATCGCCCACAAGCTGTCGACGCTGCGGATGGTCGACGAGGTCATCGTCTTCGACCACGGCCGCATCGTCGAGCACGACGACCGCGAGGTGTTGGCCCGCTCCGGCTCGAGCCGCTGGCGGCACCTGCTGGAGTTGGCGCTCGAGGTCGACGTCGACTTGGAGCCGGTCCCCGTTGCCGTGGAGTCGGCATGACCGCGACGCTCGAGCCCGCGCCGAAGGGGCTGCCGATCTGGCGCATCGCCTGGCGAGTGTCGCAGCACGAGCCCCGCTCGTTCTGGCTCGCCTGGCTGGCGTGGGTGGTCTTCTTCTCGATGCCGGCGCTGTCCGGGTACCTGCTGTCGCGCGGCTACGACGCGCTGTCCAAGGATGAGACGGCCACCGTCTACCGCTACGCCGTCGTCGTGCTCGTGGTCGAGGCGCTGCGGATGACCTCGGTGCACTACGGGGCGATCACATGGACCAAGGCGTGGGTCCACATGCAGACGCTGCTGCGGGCCAACCTGCTGACCGCCCAGGTGGCCAGCGGGGGGCCGGAGGCGGGCCAGCCGGTCGGCTCGGCCGGCGAGTCCCTGACCCACTTCCGCGACGACACCGAGGACATCGCCCAGCTCGTCGATGGCATGGTCGACGTGTCGGGCGGCCTCGTGTTCACCCTCGCCGCGGGGATCGTGCTCGGCGCCGCCGACCCCGTCGCCGCGGCCGTCCTGGTGATCCCGCTGGTCGGTGTGGTGCTCGTGACCAAGGCGCTCGACGGGCGGATCAAGCGCTACCGGGCCGACGACCGCGAGGTCACCGGCGACGTCACCGGCTTGGTCGGCGACATCATGGCCGCGGCCACGACGGTGAAGGTCAACAACGCCACCGATGCGATGCTGTCCCGGCTCAGCGGTCTGGTCGCCCAGCGCCGCCGCACCGCCGTGCGCGACCGCGTGCTGGACGAGGGCGTGATGGCGTTCAGCCAGGGCGCGGCGGACGTCGGGCTCGGGCTCGTGCTGCTCGTGAGCGCGGCCGCGCTGGCGTCGGGATCGTTCGACGTTGGCACGCTGGCGCTGTTCGTCGCCTACCTCGGGTACCTCAGCTTCCTGCCGCGGATGGTCGGGCGGATGCTCGCCCGGCGCAAGCAGGCGACGATCGCCGTCGACCGCATGCGCCAGCTGGTCGCCGAGCGGTCGGCGGACAACGTCGCTCGTCCGCGCGTACTGCCGATCGAACGCCGCCAGCGGAGCGTGCGACCCGACGCCGAGCGGCCTGAGCGGGTGCCGCTGGAGGCGCTGACCGTCGATCGGCTCTCCGCCACATATCCCGGCGGTGCGGGCGTCCACGACGTGTCGTTCGCGATGCAACGAGGTGAGTTCGTCGTCCTCACCGGACCGGTCGGGTCCGGCAAGAGCACGCTGCTGCGGGCGATCCTCGGCCTCGCGTGGCAGGCCGATGTCGTCGGCGAGGTGCGGTGGAACGGCGTCGTGCTCCGCGACCGCGGCGCCTTCCTCGTGCCGCCGAACGCGGCGTTCCTGCCGCAGGTGCCCCAGCTCGTGTCGGACACCGTGAGCGACAACGTCGGGCTCGGCCCGCTGCCGGGCGACGAGCTGGCGCGGGCGCTGTCGCTCGCCGCCATCTACGAGGACGTCCAGCAGCTACCGGAGCGCGAGCTGACCCTCATCGGACCGCGGGGCCTGCGCCTGTCCGGTGGCCAGCGCCAGCGCCTGGCGACGGCGCGGGCGCTCGTGCACGCCCCGGAGCTGGTCGTGCTCGACGACCTGTCGAGCGCCGTCGACGTCGAGACCGAGCTGCAGCTCTGGGACAACCTCGCCGCCGCCGGGCTCACGGTGCTCGCGGTGTCCCACCGCGCCGTGGCCTTCGAACGCGCCGACCAGGTCCTCCGGCTCGACCACGGGACGCTCGGCGGTCGACTGTGAGCGCGTTCCCCGAGCTGGCGGACGAGCGCGAGCGGCTGGCCTTCGCCCGCGCGTCCCGAGATCGGATGATCGAGCGGCTGGAGCGGGTCGACCCGCATTCGACCGCCGACGAATTCACCGCCGAGTACGTCGAGGTCACCGTCGAGGAGGCGCTGGAGGACCTGCACTCGCCGGGCGCCGGTGATTTCTTCGGCCGCATCGACACCCACGACGGGCCCGGCGGGACAGGTGAGCGTTGGTACATCGGGCGCCGCCACATCGAGGACGACCGCCACGACCCGGTCGTCGTCGACTGGCGTGCCCCGATCGCCGCCCCGTTCTACCGGGCCACCGCCGCCGACTCCCTGGGCGTCGATCTACGGCGGCGGTTCACGATGGACGACGGGGTGATCACCGCCTACCTCGACGAGCACCTCGACGACCCGGATGCCGCCAACGTCGCGGGCGGCATCCCGGACCCGGTGCTCGCGGAGATCGGCGCCGAGCGCACCGGCGCGATGCGCGAGATCGTCGCCACGATCCAGGCCGAGCAGGATCTCGTCATCCGTGCGCCGATGGACCAGGTGCTGATCGTCCAGGGCGGGCCCGGCACCGGCAAGACCGCCGTCGCCCTCCACCGCGCCGCCTACCTCCTGTTCGAGCACCGCCGCCGGCTCGCCCGCGACGGCGTGCTCGTGATCGGCCCGAACCGGGCGTTTCTCGACTACATCGGCAACGTCCTGCCGTCGCTCGGCGAGCGCAGCGTGCGCCAGACGACGGTGCTCGACCTGTGCCTGCCGAAGGTCGAGATCAGCGCCGTCGACGAGCCCGCCGCGGCCCGCGCCAAGGGCGACGCGTCGATGCTCCAAGAGCTGGAGCTGGCGGCGATGCTCGGCGTGACCCCGCCGACCGAGGACGTCGTCGTGCCGCTCGGGGTCCGTCGCTTGGTCTTCAGGGCCGCCGAGATCTGCGAGTGGCTGGAGCGAGCGATGAACGGCGTGGTGCCGTTCAACCAGCGCCGGCTGCGGCTGCGCTCGATCGCCCAGCAGGAACTGCGCCGGCGCACCGGCGAGGACGTGTGGTCCGAAGCCGGTCCGCTGCGCAAGGCGCTCGACGCGGCGTGGCCGACGCAGCAGCCGATCCGCCTCGTCGACCGGTTGCTGCCCGGGCCGCGCGGCAAGCGGCGGCAGTGGACGGCGGCCGACCAGCTGCTCGTCGACGAGGCCAACTCGATCCTCAACGGGCCGCCGCTCGTCTACGGCCACGTCGTGGTCGACGAGGCCCAGGACCACTCCGCCGTCGCCCTGCGGGTGATCGGGCGGCGCACTCCGGTGGCGTCGATGACGCTCGTCGGCGACGTCGCCCAGTCGACCACACCCGCGGGCCAGGAACGCTGGGCCGACGTGTTCGCCCGCCTGGCCGTGGGGGCGGCGCGTGACGTCGCCGAGCTCACGATCGGGTACCGCGTGCCGGCGGCGATCCTCTCCGTCGCCAACCGCCTGCTGCCGCTGACCGGCGTCGACGCCAGCGCCAGCCGGAGCGTGCGCGCCGATGGTCACGCCCCGACGTGGGTGCACGCCACCGTCGGCGAGCTGGCGGCGGCGGTCGCCGCCGAGGCCCACCAGCTCAAGCACCGTCACCGGCTAACCGGGGTCGTCGCGCCGATCGAGCTGCACGCGGCCATCGCCACGAGCCTCGATGCTGTCGGACTGCGCGCCGTCGACCACCTCCACCAACTGCACCACGGCGAGATCCCGATGTTCGGGCCGGAGCAGGTCAAGGGACTCGAGTTCGATGGCGTGGTCGTCGTCGAGCCCGACCGCATCCTCGACGGCACCGCCCGCGGCGCCCGCCTGCTCTACGTGGCGATGACCCGGGCCGTCCAGGAGCTCTCGTTCGTCACGACGTCACCCCACCCGACGCCCGCGCTGGCGTGACGTCGCGTTTGTGCATCGGTGATCGGCTCACGCACTGTCGGTGCACAAACGCGGGGTCCTACGCCACTGCCGGGCCGACGTAGCGGGCGCTGGGACGGATCAGCTTGCCGATCGCCGCCTGCTCGCAGGCGTGGGTGACCCAGGCGATCTAGCGGCTGACCGCGAACGTCGGGGTGAACAGCGCCCGCGGCAGCCCCGCCGCCGCCATCACGACGCCGGCGAAGAACTCGACGTTGCTCGGCAGCGGGTGGTCCCGCTTGAGCCGGGCGAGCGTGGCGAGGATCCGCCCCTCCGCGTCGATCGCCTGCTCGACGAGCTCCCCGCCGAGGCCCTCGGCGACCTCCTGCAGCAGCGCCGAGCGGGGATCACGGGTGCGGTAGACGGCATGTCCGAAGCCCATGATCCGCCGCCCGGCGGTGACCTCGGCGGTGACCCACGCCTCGGTGTTGGCGGGGTCGCCGATGGCGTCGAGGGCGTCGAGCGCCCGGCTCGGCGCCCCGCCGTGCAACGGGCCGGCCAGCGCGCCGAGGGCGGCGCCGACGACGTCGGCCATGTCGGCACCGGTGGAGGCGACGACGCGGGCGGTGAACGTGGAGGCGTTGAACCCGTGGTCGATCGTCAGGACGAGGTAGTGCTCGAGCGCCCGGACGGCGGCGGCGGTCGGGGTCTCGCCGGTGACCGCCCGAAGGTACGCCGCCGTCGGACCAAGGGCGTCGTCGTCGTCAACCGGGTCGTGGCCGAGGCTGACCCGGTGCAGCGCGCCCACGATCGTCGGGATCACGGCGGCGACGCGCAGCCCCTGGGCGGCCCGTTCGTCGGGTGCGAGGTCGATCAGCGGGCGCAGCCTGAGCTCGTCGGCGGCGATCGACACCGCCGCCCGCAGACGTCCGAGCGTCGGACCGGTGGCCTCGGCGAGCGGGCCGAGCACGGGCAGCAGCGCGCTCGGCAGCGGCCGTGCCGCGGCAACCTCGGCACGGAATGCGGCGAGCTCGGCGGCGTCGGGGAGGTGGCCGCGGGCGACGAGGTGCCAGGCCTCCTCGAAGCTGACGCGGCGGGCGAGCTCGGTGACGTCGTGGCCG
Source organism: uncultured Acidimicrobiia bacterium (assembly GCA_963841465.1). GTDB lineage: Bacteria > Actinomycetota > Acidimicrobiia > Acidimicrobiales > Ilumatobacteraceae > JALZMG01. Next base: position 1,171,444 of record CAWJCQ010000006.1, read on the forward strand.
CGGTAGTGGAAGCAGCCAGCCTCGCCGTCGACGTCGCCGATCGAGGTGTCGGTGACGGCGACGCCGTTGAGGCCGGGGGGTACGTCGATGAGAAGGGTCATGCCGCCATCCTGAGCGCGCGAGCGGCCTCATCAACATTGATCTAGTCAACGTTGACACACGCAGTACGCTCGACCGCGTGACGAGGTACGTCGGCGCCACGGAAGCCGCCCGCCTGCTCGGGATCCAGAAGGCCACGCTCTACGCCTACGTCAGCCGCGGCTTGATCGGCCGGCGCGTGGCCGTCGACGGGCGCACATCGCTGTATGCGGTCGACGACGTCGAATCGCTCGCCGGCCGCGTGCACAAGCCGCAGGCCGAGCCGCGACCGTCGCTCGATGTGCAGATCACCACCGCCGTCACGACGCTCGACGAGTCGGGCGTGCGATACCGCGGCTGGGACGTCGCCGAGCTGTCCCGACACTGCTCGTTCGAGCAGGTCACCGGGCTGCTGTGGGCCGGGGTGGTCGGGCCCCGTGAGCCGTGGGACCCGCCCGGCCACGAGGACCTCGCCACGACGATCGCCGTCACCGACGCCGTCGGTGTCACGGGTGTGCCGGCGCTCGTCGCGGTGTCCAGCGCCCTCGGCGTCCGACATCCGGGCGACGACCCGGCGGCCGCGGCGAAGCGTTTGATCGGTGTCGCCCCCGCCGCCGTGCGTCGTCGAACAAACGCGGCGATCCCGTGGGACGCCGGCATCGGCGCTCGTCTGGCCGTGGCGTGGCATCCCGACCCGCCGCCAGAGCTGCCCGGCACACTCGACCGGGCACTTGTCCTGCTCGCCGACCACGAACTGGCCACCTCGACGCTGGCCGTGCGCGTCGCGGGGTCGACCTGGCCCAGCCCGTACCTCGCCTACGCCGCCGGCCTCGCCGCGCTCCATGGCCCCTACCACGGCGGCGCCGCCCGCGCCGTCCACGAGCTGCTCGTCGAGTGCGAGGGGGAGGGGGCCGCGCCCGTCGTGATGCGTCGGCTGCAGTCCCGAGAGCGGCTACCCGGCTTCGGCCACAAGATCTACGCCGGCGACGATCCCCGACTCGCCCCGTTGCTCGAGCTCGTGCGCGGGCTCCCGGATCGGTCGGGCCGGATCGACGTCGTCGACGACCTGCTCGCCGAGACCGGCGTGCGGATGACCAAGCGGCCCAACGTCGACCTCGGCCTCGGCGCCCTGACGTTCGTCGCCGGGCTCCCAGACGACATCGAGCCGTTCGCTGTCGCCCGCCTCGCCGGGTTCGCCGCCCACCTCCAAGAGGAGATGGAGGAGCGACCGGTGCGCTATCGCGGCCTGGCCCGCGCCAAGCCCTGAACCCGCGAAGGAATCGCCCGGTCTCCCGGTGTCACCTCGGCTGCGGCCGGCGAGTTGCGCAAAGGGTGTTCGCCGGGGCGACCGCGCGCGGTCGGAGCGGTCGGTCAGGGCCCGCCGGGCGCAACCTCACCGAGCAGGGGTGGATCTCCTACCTCGGCGACCTCGGTGGGTACCGGCCGACGGGCCCGGCCGATCCGACGCCCTGAACCCACACGCCCTGAGCCCTGACGCGTTTCGGTCCGGATCCCGCTCGCACCGGCGACCGGGATCCGGACCAACACGACAGACGGTCAGGCCGCCGCCAGGTCTGCCGCCGGGATCTCGTAGCTCTTGCCGTCGTTCTCGAGGACGGTCTGGCCGGCCTGCTCCTGGGTGTGGCTCTGCAGCCACTCGTCGCCGGCGACCGCACCGGCAACGATGTTCTCGCCTTCGAGGAGGACGTTGTCGCCGGGGCCGCCGTCGAGCGTGTCGACGCCGGGACCACCGATCAGCACGTCGTCGCCGGCGCCGCCGAGGAGCGTGTCATCGCCCTCGCCGCCGATGCCGACGTCGTCGCCGTTGCCGAGGTCGATCGTCAGCTGCGCCGTCCCGGCCACGACCTGCGAGGCGTCGACGACGTCGTCGCCGTCGAGGGCCTTGATCGTGACCCGGTCCGTGGCCGGGGAGGCACCGGCGATGGACACCGCCGTCGCCAGGCCGGGGCCCTGGACGTCCATCGCCCCGCCCTGACCCTGGGCCACGATCACGTCGTCGCCGAGGGTGCCATCGATCGTGACGTTGTCGGCGGCGCCGTCGTCGGTGGCAGTCCCAGACGGGTTGGCGAGATCCGTGAAGATCTGGGTGAGGTCGGTGCCGGTCATGTCGTGGACGGCGAGATTGTCGGCCCCGCCCTTGGCGGTGAGGTCGATGCGCTCGACGTCATCGAGGTCCATCGTGATGCTGGCGACGTTGCGGAAGAAGCGCACCCGCCCGCCGTTCGCCGACACGTCGAAGTTCTCGTCGATGTTGGCCCCGTTGAACAGCATCGTGTCGGCGCCGTCCTGACCCTCGACGACGTCGCTGCCGTCGCCCGGATCCCAGATGAAGGTGTCGTCGCCGGCGCCCAGGATGCCGACGTCGTCACCGCGGTTGCCGTCGATCGTGTCGTTGCCGTCGCCGCCGAGCAGCATGTCGGCGCCATCGCCGCCGTTGATGGTGTCGTTGCCGGCGCCACCGTCGACGTTGATCTTGATCAGCGTTGCGAGGCCATTGCTTCCCGTGAACGAGTCGTCGCCGCCGTTGGCGTTGAGCACGAGGTTCTCGGTCGTTCCGATGTCGACGAAGAACGGCGCCGGGTTGACCCGGTCGAAGCGCACCCGAGCGCCATTGGGTGTCGTCGTGAACTGCTCGGCGCCGTTGCCGCCGTTGACCTCGGTCGTGTCGTTGCCGTCGCCACCCTCGTTGAGGTCGTTGTCGTCGCCCGGGTTCCAGATCATCCGGTCGTCGCCGGCCTCGCCGAAGGCCTGGTCGTCGGCGTCGCCGCCGGTCAGCGTGTCGTTGCCGGCGCCGCCGACCATCACGTCGTTGCCGCCCTTGCCGAGCATCGTGTCGTTGCCGGCCTGGCCGATCAGCAGGTCAGTGGCCGACCCGCCCGTCAGCGTGTCGTCGCCAATGCCGCCGATCAACGTGGCCCGCGGCAGCGCCCCGTTGGCCTCGTCGAGCGCCAGGGTGTCATTGCCGGCCTGGCCGATCATCGTGACCGCTCGGGTGTTGGCGACCGTCGGCGTCCCACCCACCACGGGGATCGCCCCGCCGTTGACGAGGATCGTGCCGGCGGCGTCCCGGCTCACCGTGATCGCGTTGTCGTTGCCGTCCCCGATCACCGTGAGCACGCCGAGCGTGAACACGGCGCTGGGGCCGTTGGCGGCGTGGACCTGTCCGGGGCCGACGACGATTCCCATCGCCCCTGCACTGGCCAGACCGCCGAGGACGAGGCCACCGGTACGCCGGCGCCGTCCGTGATGTCGTGAAGTCACGAACCATCTCCATTCATCCGCGCGCGACCCGCTCATCGGGCCGCTCCATGGCCCCAGTACGCCGACGCGGCGGATGCGGTTCTGCGCGCAACAGGTCAGGCGATCTCCAGCCGATCTGCAAGCACCGCTACGACCGACGCGCGCACCGAGCAGCGATGCGAACCGTGCTGCGACACGTCATGGCCGCCAATCGCGCCTACTCGACCCCGCCCTTCTTCGACTTCCTGCGCGACGAGACCCTCACGCCGCGCCAGCGGCTGGCGTTCGTGCCCTGCAGCGCCGGTCAACCGGCACACCTTGAGGACGACCACCACTGGCCGTGGTACCTCGACGACCTGGCCCTGCTCGGCCACGACCACCAGCGGCCCACGACCGACGTGCTGCGCGCCGTCTACAGCGACCGCACGGCCGTCAACCGGATGCTGAGCGGGCGATTGGCGCACCTGATCCACGGCGTCACGCCGACCGAGCGGCTGGTGGTCGTCGAGGCGATCGAGGAGACCGGCAGCGGGCTGTTCTCGCTACCGCCGGGCTGGCGCGGCGCATCGAGCAGGAGGAAGCGACGCCGGCCGGGCGCGCTGCCGATGGCTGGTCGATCGTGTCGTGGAGCTGATCGCGACGTGGGTGGCCGAGCTCCACGCCTACGCGCTGGCGGAGCTCAGCCTGGCCGTCTGAGCGGCTGTCAACTCGAGCGCGGCGACGGCGCCGATCACGATCACCGCCGGTGCCTCGACCGGCGTCGTCGCCAACTCGTCGAGACGGCACCGGGCAACGACCTCATCTGGCGTCGTGGCCGAGCGGACCGCGGCCACGGGAGTCGACGGCGGCAGTCCGCCGGCGATCAGCTCGGCGGCGATCGTGGCCCGCCGGGCGACCCCCATCAGCACGACCACCGTGCCGCCGACGCGAGCGAGTGCCCGCCAGTCGACGTCGGGCTCGTCGACTCGGCGGTGCCCGGTGACGACGGTGAACGCAGCGGCCACGCCGCGATGGGTGACCGGGACGCCGGCGGCGGCGGGGGCGGCGACGGCGGAGGTGATGCCGGGCACGACCTCGAACGGGATGCCGGCGTCGAGCAGGGCCTGGGCCTCCTCGCCGCCGCGGCCGAAGACGTACGGGTCGCCGCCTTTCAGCCGTACGACGCGGCGACCGTCGCGAGCGAGCTCGACGAGCAGCGTCGAGATCAGCTCTTGCGGCACCGGACGCCCGGGCCGCTTGCCGACGTCGATCAGCTCGGCGTCGGGCGCGACGAGGGCGAGCACGGCGTCGCCGACGAGGGCGTCGTGGACGACGACGTCGGCCGCCGCCAACAGGCGGGCGGCGCGCACGGTGAGGAGGTCGGGATCACCAGGGCCGGCCCCGACCAGCGCAACCGGCGTCATGACGCCGCCCGCCGGCGCACGACCGGCTCGGGCAGCCAGGTCGCGATCGTCTCGGTGCCGATCGCCTGCGACCAGTCGCCGAACGACTCGCCGGGGTCGGACCGCTCGGCGTAGCGGGCGAACACCGGAGCCAGCGTCGCCGCCAGCTGGTCCAGCGGGACGTCGGCGCGGATCCGCTCGCCGAGGCGCTCACCGGTGGGCGAACCGCCGACGTACACGTCGTAGCCGCGCTTGGTCCGTCCCACCACGCCGATCTCGGCGGTGTATGGGCGGGCGCAGCCGTTCGGGCACCCGGTCATGTTGAGACGGATCGGGGCGTCGCCATTGCCGGAGTCGGCGAGCGCCTTCTCCAGCCCGGTGACGAGGTCGGGCAGCGCCCGCTCGGCCTCGCTCAGCGCCAGCCCGCACGTCGGCAACGCCGGGCAGGCGATCGACAGCCGCCGCAGCGCGCTCGACATCACCAGCGAGCCTGACGCCGTGCGCACGGAGGCGTTCCTCGACCTCCTCGGTGCGACCGTCGGCGATCCCGTGCAGCAGCAGGTCCTGGCGGCCGGTGACCGTGATCCGCGTGACGGTGCCGTCGGCGGTCAGCGCCCGCAGCGCCGTCCGCAGGTGCACGCCGTCGCGGTCGGCGACCTTGCCCGACGGCACGGGCAGCCCGATCACGCCGTCGCGCGTGCCGTGGTATTCCTCCGCCTCCCACGGCACCTGCTCGGCGAGCGCAGCGAGCTCGAAGGCGACCCGGCGACCGACCTCGGCGCGCACCCACTCGATGCCCCGCTCCTCGACGAGGTACTTCAGGCGGGCTCGGTGGCGGTCGTCGCGGCGGCCGAAGTCGCGCTGCGTCGTGACCACCGCCTCGACGACGTCGACGACACGCTCCGGCGACACGAAGCCGAGCGGCTGGGCGAGCAGCGGGTAGGTGTCCTCCTCACGGGCGTGGCTCATGCCGAGCCCACCGCCGACGTAGACGTTGTATCCGACCGGCTCGCCGGTGGTGCCGTCGCTGAGGATCGGGACGATCCCGACGTCGTTGGCGAGGACGTCGACGTTGTTGTCGCCGGGCCAGGCGACGGCGATCTTGAACTTGCGCGGCAGGTAGACGTCGCCGTAGACCGGCTCGACCGAGCGCTTGCGGCCCTTCGGAGCGCCCAACGGCAGCGGTGCCGGTGCCGCGGTCACCGCTTTGTCGCCGTCAACCCACAACTCCCAGTACGACTCGGTCTGCGGGCGGAAGCGGGCGACCAGGGCGGCGACGAGCGGGGAGATCACCCTGTGGCGCTCGTCTGGCCACGGAGAACCCATCACGTTGCGCACGACGTCGCCGCAGGCTGCGAGCGTCGTCAGCAGCGCCCGGTTGATCGCCTCCACGAGCTGGTGCAGCTCACCCTTGTGCACCATGTGGAACTGCATGCCCTGGCGGGTGGTGAGGCGCATCGAGCCGTCGGCGAGGTCGGCCACGCGGTCGAGGGCCAGCCACTGCTCGGCGGTCAGCCTGCCGCCGGGCACCGAGGCGCGAACCATGCACGAGTAGGCGAGCGGCAGCTTCCTCGACGCCCGCTCACGTCGGACGTCGCGGTCGTCCTGCTGGTAGATGCCGTGGAACTTGAGCAGCACCTGACTGTCGCCGTCGAAGGCTTCGGTGCCGTCGACGAGCTGCTCGGGCAGCTCGCCGCGCAGGAAGCCGCTGGCCCGCTTGACGTCCTCCACGCTCACTGGTGCACCATCCCGAGGTCGAGGAGGTCGTCGACCCTCCGTGCCTGGTGCACCAGTGAGCCTTCGGCGCCGTAACGCTGATTCGCTCGCTCGAAGACTCGCTCGCTCATTCTCCGCTCAGTCACGACACGTGGATCCCGCACTCGGACTTGTCGGTGCCGGCCCAGCGCCCGGCGCGGGCGTCCTCGCCCGGGGCCACCGGCCGGGTGCACGGCCAGCAGCCAATCGAGGCATATCCCCGTGACGCCAGCGGGTGCTCGGGCAGCAGCTCCATCGCCGCGTAGTGGGCGACGTCATCGTCGGACCACGTGGCGACCGGGTTGACCTTGGTGATGTCGCGCAGCAGGTCGCGATGCACGATCGGGGTCGAAGCCCGGGCCTCGGAGTCGGCCCGGCGCAGCCCCGTGACCCACGCCGTCTTGCCGGCCAGCGCCCGCTGCAGCGGCTCGACCTTGCGGGCGCCGCAGCAGGCGTCGGTGTCGGTCACCCACTGGTCGGGCACGGCGTCGTCGAGCGGACGCACGATGCGCAGGTTGAGGCCGTACCCACGGCGCAGGCGCTGGGCGTACCATGCCGTCTCGGCGAACAGGTAGCCGGTGTCGAGGAGCACGACATCGGCCTCCGGGATCGCCCGGCTGACGAGGTGCACAAGCACGGCGTCTCCGAAGCTCGCCGTCACCACCAGGCCGTCACCGAACTCCTCACCCGCCCAGTGGAGGATCTCCAGGGGATGAGCGTCCTCGAACACCCCGCACAGTCAATCAAATCCCGAGTGATTCCATCAACTTTATCGGGAATTCCCCGGTGAGGCCGTTCGCCTACCCCGTCTACCTGGACCTCTCCGGCGTGCCGGTGCTCGTGGTCGGAGCCGGACCGGTGTCCGCCCGCAAGGTCGAGGGCCTCGCCGCCGCCGGCGCGTTTGTGCGCGTGGTCGCGCCCGACGTGTCGCCGTCGCTCAAACGCGAGCTCGTCGCCGAACTCCGCGAGCGCCGGTTTCTCGCCGCCGACCTCGACGGCGTCCGGCTCGTGATCACCGCGACCGGCGATCGCGAGGTCGACGCGGCGGTTGCTGCGGCGGCGACGGCGGCGGGGCTGTGGGTCAACGCCGCCGACCAGCCCGCCGACTGCACCTTCATCCTCCCCGCGATCGCCCGCAACGGCCCGCTCGCCGTCGCCGTCAGCACCGGCGGGGCAAGCCCCGCCCTCGCCCGACGCCTCCGCGACCACGCCGCCGCGCTGCTCACCGACGAGGTCGTCGCGCTCGCCGCGACCCTGGCTGCCGATCGGGCGGCGATCCGGGCGACCGGCGCATCGACTGAGGACGTCGACTGGTCCGCGGCGATCGACGCCGTGCTCCCTCCCGTCGATGCCCCCGACCTCGACCGTCGGTAACTTCGACGGCGGTGAAGACCGCGCTGGCCAACTTGACGTCCCGCCTCGTCGGGCGCCGGCGCGAGATCGAGCTCGTGCTCGCGGCCCTCGACGCCGGGCGGCACATCGTGATCGAGGGGCCGCCGGGTACCGGCAAGTCGACGCTGCTGCGCGCGGTCGCCGACGAGCTCGGCGTCGGGTTCGAGTTCGTCGAGGGCAACGCCGAGCTGACTCCCGCCCGCCTCGTCGGCCACTTCGACCCGGCCCGGGTGCTCGCCGAGGGCTACGACCCCGACGTCTTCGTCGACGGCGCCCTCGTGACGGCGATGCGCGAGGGTGCGCTGCTCTACGTCGAGGAGCTCAACCGTGTGCCGGAGGAGACGCTCAACGTGCTGATCACGGTGATGAGCGAGCGCGAGCTGCACGTGCCGCGCCTCGGGCGGGTCGTCGCCGATCCCGGCTTCCGCCTGGTGGCGGCGATGAACCCGTTCGACGCCGTCGGCACCGCCCGCATCTCGAGCGCGGTGTACGACCGGGTGTGCCGGCTCAGCGTCGACTACCAGTCGGCGCGGGAGGAGGAGGCGATCGTCGCCCGCGCCGTCCCTGCGACGGACGAGCGCTGGCTGGCGAAGATGGTCGAGCTCGTCCGGCGGACGCGGACGCATCCCGACCTGCGCGTCGGGTCGTCCGTGCGCGGCGCCCTCGACGCCACCGCCGTTGTGGCCTCGCTCGCCGCCCTCCGCGAGCAACCGGTCACCACGCCGTCGGTCGGGCTCGACGCCGTCCTCATCGCCCTGTCCGGCAGGGTGCGCCTGCGCGAGGGCTCGCTACGCACGACCGAGGAGATCATCACCGAGCTGTGGCGCGACGTGTTCGGTAGCTCCTCCGACGGCGACGAGGCGAGCGAGGGAAAAGCGATCGCCCCGACGGGGGCTTCCCCGGGCTGAAGGAGGGCCAGCAGGCCCTCGACGCCATCGACAAGGCGAAGAAGTCGACGACCTCGCGCCGCGAGCTCGCCCGGCGGCCGCGCTTCGAACAGGTGTCGCCGGACGTCGGCCGGCTCGACGAGGCGGCCTTCGACGACCTGATGAACGACGATCCCGACGAGGCCATGGCGATGCTCGCCGACATGACCCGGGCCACCGATGCCCGGCTGCGCGAGCTGGCCCGCCGGCTCGCCAGCCGGCTGATGCTGGAGGTCGCCCGACGGGGTCGGTCGCGGCCGCGGGGGACGGGCCATATCGAGACGATGCCCTACCTGCCCGACGCCGGCGACCTCGACATCGACGCCAGCACCGAAGCGATCGTCGAGGCGCGGGCGGCGGGGTCGGCGATCGACCCTGAGCGCCTACGGGTCCGGCGCTGGGTGCAGCCGCGCACGGCGGTGTGCCTGCTCGTCGACCGCAGCGGCTCGATGGGCGGGCGCCCGCTGGCCACCAGCGCTGTCGCCGCCGCTGCCGTCGCCTTCCGGGCGCCGGAGGACTGGAGCGTGGTGTCGTTCGCCAAGGACTCCGTGGTCGTCAAGTCGCAGGACGGCTGGCGCCCGGTGGAGGCCGTCGTCGACGGCATCCTCGCCCTACGCGGCCACGGCACCACCGACCTCGCCGGCGCCCTCGCGGTTGCCGGCCAGCAGCTGGCCCGGTCGCGGGCGGGGCGCAAGATCGTTGTGCTGCTGTCGGACTGTCGTGCCACCGAGCCTGGTGACGTGGTCGTCGCCGCCTCCGCCCTCGACGAGCTGGCGATCGTGGCTCCCGAGGGCGACGACGCGGCAGCGGTCGAGCTGGCGGCGCAGGTCGGTGCGACGCTGACGACCGTCACCGGACCGACCGCCGCCGCCGACGCCCTCACTCGGGTGCTGTCCTTCTGATCCGGCCCGATCGGGCCGGAATCCGACGAGGTTGGGCGAGCGCCGCTGCGGAGCGGCGGCGGCGAGCTCGGAGGCGAGGCGAGCAGCTTGGCTGCGAGTCGAGCCCGAGCGTTACGGACACTGGACGTCGCGCGGCGGGACGATGCCGACGTTGTTCTCCTGCGGTCCTGGGGCCGCGCTCGTCGGCGGGGCGGTCTCGGGCGCCGACGCTGCGGTGCGCTCGGGTGTGCCGGTGGTCGGCTCGAACGACTGCACCGGCGCGTCGGCGAGCGACGTGTCGCCGCGGAACATCGCCAGCACGGCCTGCATGTTCTCGCCGCCGATCCGCGGCTCGAGCACCGACGACCCGCCGATCGTCTTGCCGACCGCCTCGATCTGGTACGACGGGATGGCGTTGGGTTGGACATCCCGCAGCACGCCGGCGAACTCCATCAGCTTGGCCAGCGTGAGCTTGTCGTCGGTGACGACCTCGCCGTTCGTGGCGGTGCTGATCAGGCCGCGCACGACGCTCGGGTTGAGCAGCCCCTTGGACAGCACGCTCGACAGCGTGCGCCGGAGGAAGTCCTGCTGGCGGGAGATCCGCCCGAGGTCCGACGACGGATCCGTCTTCCAGTTCCCGCTGCCCGGCGGATCCTCGAACTGGTAGTGGCGGGATCGCACGTAGGCCAGGGCGTGGTCGCCGTTGAACGTGTAACAGCCCGTCGTCGGCACGTCGAGGCCGGTACTCGGGTCGCGGGCCGGGTAGGCGAACGGCACCGTGACCCCCCCGACGGCGTCGACGAGGGTCTTGAAGGCGCAGAAGTCGACCTGGATGTAGTGGTCGATGCCGATGCCGAAGTTCTGGTAGATGGTGTCGATCAGGCGCTGCGGCTCGTTGCGCTGGTAAGCCGAGTTGATCCTGCTCTTGGCGCTGGTGCCGGCGATGTTGATGTAGAGGTCACGGGGGAACGAGAGCACCGCCACGCGGTCGGCGGCCGGGTCGACGCGGAAGACCATGATCGTGTCGCTGCGCTCGCCGACGCGGCCGCTGGTGGCATCGCCGAACGCCGGTGCGAACGGCGAGTTGGGGTCGACGCATGCGTTGTTGTCGGCGCCGGTGAGCAGGAAGTTCTGGGCCTGCGGGTCGGCCGGCGGAAACGTCTCGTTGGTCGTCGTCACCGGCGCCGGCGCGGTCGTGGCGCCCGGTGCAACAGTCGTCGTCGGTCCACTCGTCGTCGGCGTGGGCGCCGGTGCGGCTTCGGCGGGGTTGGTGATCTGGACCACGGGGCGCCGCCCGACGATCACGTAGGCGGCGACCAGCGTGCCAGCGGCGAGGAAGCTGAGGACGGCGGCGAGGATCGTCGCGGTGATCGCCAGCCGCTCCGGCCAGGTCCGGTGGGACGTCGCTGGACGCGGTCCCGGCTCGGCCATGAGGCGCTGAATCTACTGCTTGACCCGGTCAGGTTCCGGTCACGCCGGTCCCGTCCAGCACCACGTCGACGGCCAGCTCCGTGCCCTCGGCGAGCTCCAGCCGGTCGACGGTGAGGACGTCGACGAGGTCGGCGCGGGCTGCCTCGAGCGACACGAGCGCACCGGCCGGTCCGGTGACCGTCAGCCGGGCGACCTCGGCCCGCTGACTCTTCTTGGCCTCGGTCTTGGCACGGCGGACCGACGCCAGCACCTCGCTGACGATGTCGAGGTCGACCCCGCCGCCGTCGTGGCCGCTGGCGACCGGCCACGTGCCGGCGTGGATGCTCTCGTCGTGCGACCAGCTCCACGCTTCGTCGGCGGCGAACGGCAGCGCCGGGGCGAGCAGCCGCTGCAGCGCCTCGAGCGCGGTGGCGAGCGCGGTGACCGCCGAGGATGCGGGCCCGTCGCCCTGCCCGCCGTAGGCCCGACCCTTGACCAGCTCGACGTAGTCGTCGCAGAACCACCAGAAGAACGACTCCGTGCGCTCGAGGGCGCGGGCGTAGTCGAAGCTCTCGAAGGCGGTGGTCGCCTCGGCGATCGTGGCGTCGAAGCGGGCGAGCATCGCCCGGTCGACCGGCTCGGTGACGGTGCCGGACTCGACGCCCTCGACCGCGCCGGCAATGCCGAGCACGAACTTGGTGACGTTGAGCAGCTTGGTGGCGAGCCGCCGCCCGACCTTCATCTGGTCCTCACTGAACGCGGTGTCGACGCCGGGACGCGCCGAGATCGCCCAGTAGCGGACGGCGTCGGTGCCGTAGCGGTCGAACAGGGCCATCGGCGTGACGACGTTGCCCTTCGACTTCGACATCTTCTTGCGGTCGGGGTCGAGGATCCAGCCGTTGATCGTGGCGTTCGTCCACGGCAGCGAGCCGTGCTCGTAGTGCGAGCGCACGATCGTCGAGAACAGCCACGTGCGGATGATCTCCGGTCCCTGCGGGCGCAGGTCCATCGGGAACACCCTGGACCACAGGTCGGGATCGTCGACCCAGCGTCCGCCGATCTGCGGTGTCAGCGACGATGTCGCCCACGTGTCCATGATGTCGGGGTCGCCGACGAAGCCGCCCGGCAGACCGCGCTGAGCCGGGTCGTAGCCCGGCGGGATGTCGGTCGACGGGTCGATCGGCAGCGTGTCCTCGTCGGGCACGATCGGGTGGTCGTAATCGACCGAGCCGTCGTCGGCGATCGGGTACCACAGCGGGATCGGCACGCCGAAGAAGCGCTGGCGGCTGATCAGCCAGTCGCCGTTGAGCCCCTCGACCCAATGCTCGTAGCGGTGGCGCATGTGGTCGGGGAACCAGTTCAGCTCCTTGCCGCGGAGCAGGAACGCCTCCCGGCGGTCCTGGTCGCGCCCGCCGTTGCGGATGTACCACTGGCGGCTGGTGACGATCTCCAGCGGTCGGCTGCCGCGCTCGTAGAACTTCACCGGGTGGGTGATCGAGCGGGGCTCGCCGCGCAACTCTCCTGACGCGGTCAGCAACTCGACCATCGCCGTCTGGGCCTGCTTCACCGTGCGCCCGGCGAGCTGGGCGTAGGCGGCCCGGGCCGCATCGGTGGTCAGCCACGGCGGCTCCGTGTCGATGAACCGCCCGTCGCGACCGATCACGCTGTGCACCGGCAGCGCCAGCTCGCGCCACCACGTGACGTCGGCGGTGTCGCCGAACGTGCAGACCATCGCGATGCCGGTGCCCTTGTCGGGCTGGGCGAGGGGGTGGGCGACGATCGGCACCTCGACGCCGAAGACGGGCGTCCGCGCCGCCTTGCCGACGAGCCTGCGGAACCGACGATCGTCGGGGTGGGCGACGAGGGCGACGCAGCTGACGACCAGCTCGGGCCGCGTGGTGTCGATCAGCACCTCGCCGTCGGGACCGTGGAACGCCAGGAGGTGGTAGGCGCCGGGCCGCTCGCGGTCCTCGATCTCGGCTTGGGCGACGGCGGTGCGGTCGTCGACGTCCCACACCGTTGGCGCCTCGGCGCTGTATGCCTCGCCGCGGGTGAGGTTGTGGAGGAACGCGGCCTGGCTGGTCCAGCGGCTGATGTCGTTGATCGTCTCGTACTGGTAGGACCAGTCGAACGAGATCCCGAGGCGCCGGAAGACCTCCTCGAAGACGGCCTCGTCGGTGGCGGTGAGCTCGTGGCACAGCTCGACGAAGTTGGGCCGCGAGATCGCGATCTCCTGGTGATCCTTCGCGGCATCGCCGCGGTAGGGCGGCGTGAAGGTGGGGTCGTAGGGCTGTGACGGGTCGCAGCGCACGCCGTGGTAGTTCTGCACCCGGCGCTCGGTGGCAAGGCCGTTGTCGTCCCAGCCGATCGGGAAGAACACCACTTGACCGGCCATCCGCCGCTGGCGGGCGATCGCGTCGGTGTGGACGTAGCCGAACACGTTGCCCATGTGGATCGAGCCGGACACGGTCGGTGGCGGGGTGTCGATCGAGAACACCCTGTCCCGTTCGGCGGTGCGGTCGAAGCGGTAGATCCCGTCCGCCTCCCAGCGCTCGATCCATCGCTGCTCGATCCCGTCCAGCGTCGGTTTGTCCGGGATCCGGCCCATCGGACCAGGATACGAGACCGGTCGAATACATCCGCGGGCGGAACCGGCGGCCCCCGTAGCGTTGGCCGTCGTGCTCCGGCTGTACGACACCGCCACCCGGGAGGTCCGCGAGCTCGCGCTCCGGGACCCGGGAAAGGTGTCGATCTACCTGTGCGGCCCCACCGTTTACGGGCCACCTCACCTCGGTCATGGCCGGGCGACGATGCAGTACGACTTCCTGCGCCGCTACCTCGAGTGGACGGGCGTCGACGTGCGCCTCGTCTCCAACGTCACCGACATCGACGACAAGATCATCGAGCGCGCCGAGCGCGAGGGACGGGACTCGGCGGAGATCGCACGGCGCTGCGAGTCCGTGTGGTGGTCGGCGATGGCGGCGGTGGGCGTGGACCCGCCGACGGACGTCCCTCACGCCACCGAGTGGGTCGACGAGATGGTCGACATGATCGGCAGGCTCGTCGAGATCGGGCGCGCCTACGTCACCGACGATGGTGTCTACCTCTCCGTGGACACTGTCGAGGACTACGGTCTGCTCGCCCAGCAGTCGCTCGACGAGCTGCTTGTCGGCGGCGGCGAACGGGAGGTTTACGGCGCGGCAAGCAAGCGCAACCCCGCCGATTTCGCGCTCTGGAAGCTGGCCAAGCCTGGCGAGCCGTCGTGGGAGTCGCCATGGGGCGCGGGGCGCCCTGGGTGGCACAGCGAGTGCGTCGTCATGAGCCTCGAGCTGCTCGGCGAGGGCTTCGACCTGCACTGCGGTGGCCTCGACCTCAAGTTCCCGCACCACGAGAACGAGCGGGCCCAGGCCGTCGCCCTCGGCCGGCGCTTCGCCAACCACTGGATGCACCACGCCTTCGTCGTCGATCGGACCGGCGAGAAGATGTCGAAGTCTCTCGGCAACTTCGAGAACCTGCTCGACTTCGTCGAGCAGCACGACCCCCGCTCGTTCCGGCTGCTGCTGCTGCAGGCCCACTACCGCTCGCCGGTATCGGTCGACGCCGAGATCGCGGTGTCGGCCGAGCGGGCGCTCGCCGGGCTCGACGCCTTCGCCCGCCGCACCGCCGACCTCCCGCCGGCGCCCGCCGATGCCGATGTGCTCCAGCGCTTCCGGGCGCACATGGACGATGACCTGGATACGCCCGGGGCGATGGCCGTCGTGTTCGACGCCGTGCGCCGCGGCAACGCGGCGGTCGACGCCGGCGATGTCGCCACGGCTGCCTCGCTCGCCGCCGCCGTCCGAGACGTCACGTCCGCCGTCGGCCTCGAGCTCGGGCGCGCTGACGACGTGCCGGCCGATGTCCAGGCGCGCGTCGCCGAGCTCGACGCTGCCCGCTCCGCCAAGGACTACGCCACTGCTGACGCGATCCGCGCCGAGCTGCACGCCGGCGGTTGGATCGTCGAGACCACACCGAGCGGGACGTCCGTTCGGCGGTGAGCCGCAGCGCCGACCCGTCGGGCGAGCTGGTGCTTCCCCGCCAACTTTCCGCGGAAACGGCCGGAAGTTGGCCGCTAGCGCGGAAAGTTGGCGAATCCGGCCACCGATCACGGGCAACCCTCGGGTACCAGCCGGGGCTCGACGGACTGCGGGCGCTGTCGGTGATCGCCGTCATCTGCTACCACGCCGGGTTCGGCTGGATGCACGGCGGGTGGATCGGCGTCGAGGTCTTCTTCGTCATCTCCGGGTTCCTGATCACCTCGCTGCTGATCGGCGAGCGCGAGCGCACCGGCCGGATCCGCCTCGGCGAGTTCTGGCGCCGCCGCGCCCGGCGGCTGCTGCCGGCGCTGTTCGTGATGCTCGCCGTGATCGCCGCCGTCACGCTGGCCGTCGGCACCGCCGCCGAGCGGGGCGGGATGCGGCGCGACCTCCCGTGGGCGATCTTCTACGTCGGCAACTGGGGCCAGATCGTCGGCGGCGTGCCGTACTACGCCACCGATCCGCCGATCCTCCGGCACCTGTGGAGCCTGGCCATCGAGGAGCAGTACTACCTGGTGTGGCCGGTGGTCTTCGTGGCGCTGACGGCGGGACGGCTGCGGCCGTCGACGATCGCCCGATGGCTCGCCGGCGTGGCCGTGTTCTTCATGGTGTGGACATGGTGGCTGCACGCCAGCGGGCCCGGACCGGTCCCCTTCTTCGGTGGGGTCGACCGCGTCAACTTCATGTACCTGTCGACGTTCACCCGCTCGAGCGGGTTGCTGCTGGGGTCGGCGGCGGCGTTCGTGTGGCGCCCGTGGCGAAGGCCGGCGACCAGCGACCCGGGCCGAGTGCTCGACCTCGCCGGCGGCGCCGCCCTGCTCGGGCTGGGGTCGATTGTCGGGACGGCGACGCTGACGGACGGCTACGTCTACCAGTGGCTGCTGCCGATGGTGACGCTGCTGGCGCTGGCCGTCGTGCTCGTCGTCGTCCACCCGGCGGGGCGCCGGATCCGCGGCCTGCTGGCGTGGCGACCGCTGGTCGAGGTCGGTCGCCGCAGCTACGGGCTCTATCTCTGGCACTGGCCGGTGTTCGCCCTGCTCGGCGCCACCCACGGTTCCTTCGGCCGCTTCGTCGGCGCGCTCGCCGTGGCGGCGGCGGCGACCGAGCTCAGCTACCACTACGTCGAGCTCCCGGTCCGCAACGACTCGCTTGGACGGTGGTGGCACGAGGCCGGGCCGGCGCGGAGTCGAGTGCTGCTGATCGCCACATGCGGCACGGTCCTGCTCGCCGGCTGCTACGCCGCGGTGCGGCCCTACGACCGCGCCGCCGGTGGCGCCGATGCGACGTTCGCCGCCCCCACGACCACCCAGGCGGCCACCACGGTCCCCGCCGCCGGCCAACCTGTCGTGCCGGCCACCACGGCGCCGGCGGTCACCGGTTTGGCGATCGTCGGCGACTCCCAGGCTCACGCCCTGGCGATCAACCAGCCCGACGGTCTCGAGGCCACCTTCTCCGTCACCGACGGCTCCGTCGACGGCTGCAGCGTCTACGACGAGGGCCGCGTCCACAGCAGCCGGACCTCGTTCACCAACTACTTCCAGATCTGCAAGGGGTGGCAGCAGGAGTGGGCCAGCGCGGTCATCAAGCGCCACGCCTCGCTGGCGCTCGTGGTGCTCGGGGCGTGGGACGTCTTCGACCTCGAGACCGCCGACGGCACCGTGCTCACATTCGGCACGGCGGCCTGGGATGACTACGTGCGCGGCCACCTCCAGCAGGGGATCGACGCGCTCGTCGGTGCCGGCGCCCACGTCGCCCTGCTCGAGATCCCTTGCATGCGGCCGATCCCGGTCAAGGGGGCGGCCGTGCCGGTGCTGCCCGAACGGGCCGACGACCAGCGCGTCGCCCACGTCAACGCGCTGTGGCAGGCCGTCGCCGCCGCCAACCCGTCGACGACGACGTTCGTCAAGGGTCCGCCGTGGTGCACCGACCAGGCGATGGCCACCGACGCCGGAATGCGATGGGACGGCGTCCACGTCTACAAGCCCGGCGCCAAGGCGATCTTCGACGCGATCGCTCCGACCCTCCTGGCGATCTGACCAACCGTTTCCTGCTGACGGCACGCGGGTACTCCGCGCCCATGCCCGCCAAGAAGTCCAACGCCAAGCCCGCACCCGCGCGGTTCACCGTCCCCGGCATGTCGACCCGCGAGGGCACCGAGGTCGCGGCGATCCTCCAGGAGCGCCTCAACGCCCTCACCGACCTCCACCTCACGCTCAAGCACATCCACTGGAATGTGGTCGGGCCGCACTTCATCGCCGTCCACGAGATGCTTGACCCGCAGGTCGACGCTGTCCGGGCGATGAGCGACGAGACCGCCGAGCGCATCGCCACCCTCGGCGTGTCGCCCGTCGGCACGCCCGGCGCCCTCGTCGCCGCCCGCACGTGGCACGACTACAGCATCGGCCGGGCCAATGCGATTGAGCACCTCGGCGCCCTTGACGTCGTGTACGCCGGGGTCATCGAGGGCCACCGCAAGGCGATCGACGCCACCGAGGATCCGGACAAGGTGACGCAGGACATGCTGATCGAGCAGTCGGCGCAGCTGGAGCTGTTCCACTGGTTTGTCCGCGCCCACCTCGAGAGCTCTGGCGGCGAGCTGTCGACCGCCGGCGAGGAGCACGTGCGCCCGGCGGCGAAGAAGGCCGGGGCCGCCGCCCGGCGCTCCGGCTGAGCCGTCTTGCTGGGGCTGATCGGGCCGGAATCAAAGGACAGTTCGAAGTTACCCGTGGGTAGACAAGGAGGTTACCCGCTGGTAACTTGGAGTTATGGCCACCTTCAACGTGATGCTCGACGAGGACCAGCTGCAGATCCAGAAGTGGGTCCACGACTTCGCCGAAGGCGTCGTCCGGCCGGCCGCCCACGAGTGGGACGAGCGCGAGGAGTTCCCGTGGCCGGTCGTGCAGGAAGCCGCCGAGATCGGGCTGTACAGCGTCGACTTCATGGTCAGCGCCCTCGCCGACCCCTCCGGGCTCACGCTGCCGGTGACCGTCGAGGAGCTGTTCTGGGGCGACGCCGGGATCGGCATGGCGATCATGGGATCGGGCCTGGCGGCCGTCGGCATCGCCAGCAACGGCACGCCCGAGCAGGTCATGGAGTGGGCGCCGGAGTGCTACGGCACCGCCGACGACGTCAAGCTCGGCGCGTTCTGCGTCAGCGAGCCCGACGCCGGTTCCGACGTCTCGTCGTTGCGCACGCGCGCCGTGTACGACGAGGCCACCGACGAGTGGGTGCTCAACGGCACCAAGGCGTGGATCACCAACGGCGGGATCGCCAACGTCCACGTCGTCGTCGCCGCCGTCGATCCCGCGCTGAAGGGCCGCGGGCAGGCGAGCTTCATCGTCCCGGCGGGAACGAAGGGGCTGAGCCAGGGCCAGAAGTACAAGAAGCACGGCATTCGGGCCTCCCACACCGCCGAGGTCGTGCTCGACGACGTGCGCGTACCCGGCCGCTGCCTGCTCGGCGGCAAGGAGAAGCTCGACGCCAAGCTGGCCCGGGCCCGCGAGCGGGGCCATTCCGGCGAGAAGCAGCCGGCGATGTCGACGTTCGAGGCCACCCGTCCCATCGTCGGCGGCCAGGCCCTCGGCATCGCCCGCGCCGCCTATGAGTTCGCCCTCGACTACGCCAAGGAGCGCAAGGCGTTCGGCCGGCCGATCATCATGAACCAGGCGATCGCCTTCAAGCTGGCCAACATGATCACCGAGATCGACGCCAGCCGCATGCTGATCTGGCGGGCAGCGTGGCTCGCCCACAACGGCGGCTACCGCAACGCCGAGGGCTCGATGAGCAAGTACAAGGCGAGCGAGGTGGCCGTGTGGGTCACCGAGGAGGCGATGCAGATCCTCGGCGGGTACGGCTACACCCGCGACTACCCCGTCGAGCGCTGGCACCGCGACGCCAAGATCCACACGATCTTCGAAGGCACGTCCGAGATCCAGCAGCTGGTGATCGCCCGGGCGATATCAGGCCTGCGTATCGAGTAGGCGCTCGAAACGGCGCTACGGCGCAGTATCGAACACCTGACCGGTTTAGGGATGCCATCCCTAACATCTGGGCGAGATCTGGCGTAGAGCGCTCGCGCATGGCCACCATGCGCGAGCGACGGTCGAACGTGTGGGAGGTGCGCGTCTTCACGGGCACCGGCGCGGATGGTCGGCCGACCCAGCTGTCGAAGACGGTCCACGGCGGCAAGCGCGAGGCTCAGCGAGTCGCCGCCGAGATGGAGGCCGGTTCGGTACGCGCCGCGCCGGGCGGCCGGTCCGTGAGCGACGTGCTCGACGCGTGGGTCGCCCAGAACCTCGACACGTGGGCGCCGTCGTCGGCGCGTGACCAGCAGAGCCGGGTCCGCAGCCTCAAGAAGGACCCGATCTCGAAGGTGCCGCTCGCTCGGCTCTCCGTCGGTGACGTCGAGCGCTGGCACACCCGGCTTCGGCAGGCCGGGATGGGCGACGCGGGGGTCAAGAACCAACGCGCGGGGTGCTGCGTGCCGCGCTGGCGCAGGCGGTTCGCTGGGGGTGGATCAACCGGAACGTCGCCGGCATGGCGCGGCTGTGCTCGACGAAGCAGAAGCGCCGCACCGTCATGACGCTCGACGAGGTGCGCGCCGTCATGGCTGCGGCCGAGTCGATCGATCCCGCCGCCGCGCTCGATGCTGCGCATCGCCGCCGTCTCCGGCGCCCGCCGCGCCGAGCTCGCCGCCCTGCGGTGGGACGACCTCCACGACGGGCTGCTCACGATCGACTCGGCGATCGAGATCGTCTCGAGCGAGCGAACGCGTACGCCAGCGTCGCGACGCGGCGACCAAGACCGCCAACACCCGCGCCGTGACGCTCGACGCCGGGACCGTCGAGGCGATCGAGCGGCTGCGGCTTGCAAGGGAGCCCTACGGCCCGTGGATGTTCGGCCTGGGCCCCGAACTCGTCAGCCCCGACCGCATCGGGTGGTGGTGGAAGCGCGCCCGCACGCTCGCCGGCATCGACGAGCACTGGCGCCTGCACGACCTCCGCCACTGGTCAGCAACGGTGGCGATCGGCCAGGGCCACGACGTCCGCACCGTCGCCGGCCGCCTGGGCCACGCCAACCCGGCGATGACGCTGCGCGTGTACGCCCACGCCTTCGCCGCCGCCGACCAAGCCGTCGCCGCCGGCCTCGGCGACCTCCTCCGCGAACCGCCGACGAGGGAGGCGTAGAACGGTGGCAGGCGACCATGCCGTATCCGCGGTGCGGCGCTTCTCCGACGGTCTCCGGGCCGCCCAGAGGGGACGCTCGAGGAGACGTGTTAGCGGACGCGCGCCGATCCTCATCTGCCGGCTTGCAGGAGCTGCACGGCCTACCGAGCCGTCGGACGCGCACAGGCTTGCAGCCTGATCTGCCACATAGACATTCCGAGCCAAGCGTCGCCGGACGAGTCCGGAGATCACCGCTCGCTCGTTTCGCCCTTCGATCCCGGCTACCGGCACGAACCCCATGCTGCGGCTCCAGATCGTTGGGAGGCCTCGACCTGCTCCGCTTGAGGACGTCGACTGAAAGATGTTCGAGGAGCTGTCGCTTTCGAGGGATCTGGATCCACCTGTACGGTTATGAACTCGGAAAGGGATGCTCGCGACGTGCTGGTCTTCGTTGCGCTTCTGTCGATCCTGACGGGCTCCGTGTCTGTCTACTCGTCAACAGCCGTTGCGTTCTGGAACAGCTCGTTGACGACGGCCGTCTCGCTGCTGGCGATCTACACGTTCGTTGCGGACAGCGACCGCCGGTGAACGCAGGGCGTAGCCAACAATCATTGCGGTCTGAGCTGACGAAGCGACTGGCTTGGGCCCTCTGCGGTTTCGACGTGGAGCGGTGGGTCACTGTCGTCGGTGAGGTCGTCGATGGGTACCAAGTCAGATCCGGGGACCTCAGCGGGGACCTCCTCAGTCGTCGCAGGTCACTGGAGCGAGTAGCCGCGGACGCGCTCGTGAGAGAATTGGTCGTCGGGGGCCACCGCGAGCATTCAGCAGTCGCCGTTCGCGCCGCCGTCGAGAAGGCGGTGGGACGGCACCGCGTGGAAGAACGGCTGCGCGCCGAGATTCGGCCGCTCGTCAGGGAAGAGTCCCGACGACTAGCCGAGGGCTGGACTGCGCCCGAGTTCGAGACCGCTTTACAGCGATCTGCCCACGACGCTCTTCGAACGCTCGTACGACGGGCTCCCGCCAGTGATTTGAGCGTTGAGGCCGTTGCCCCGGACCTCCGAACGGCGATGAGCGCGGAGAGGCAGCGACTGGAGGCCAAGGTTGCGCGTCTCGTTCAGGAGCACATCCGACTCGCGGAGGTTACGGGTGAGGCTCCCGATTCGAACTCGCTGACGGACCTACGTGGCGCAGCCGAGGCAGCGCTTGAGGACGCAGCTCGCCACTACGTCTTGCGGTATCCACATGGGAGTTGGAGAACGACGTTCGCGCCGGTCGCTATCAGTCGGATCCGTCGGCAGCTACGGGCCAGGGGCTGGTACGTCGAATCCACTCTGTGGGACGGTGTGGCCGCCGCAAACATCGGGACCCACACGCGACGTGGTCGTAACGCAGCGGCGGAGATTGCGGACCGGCGAGAGCTACGTCGAGCCGATGGAGGCGCTGATAGGCGACTACGACTGGCAGGCCCACCGCGTGGCCAAGTAGTGGCAAGAAGGGCACAGCGATGAGCATGGTCTCGCGGAAGGAGTGGTGAGCGGCGACGACCTCCTGCAAGTTGGGCGGTTGGCAATTCTGGAGGCTGCCCGAACGTACGAAGCTGAGCGAGGAGACTTCGGGGCGTACGCGTTCGCCGCGATTCGCAACGCAGTGAAGAAGGAAGTCGCCAACCTAGAGAACTCGGCATACCGGCTGCCTTCCAAGATCGCCGATCAAGCTCGCCGCGCCGAGCAGGTGCTTCCTGGCCTCCGAAACGATCGCGAGAGGCGGCTCGTCGCGCTACGAACAGCCGCGCAGAGCCTCGATGCCTCAGAGGGCGAGTTCGCACCGACCCGTGCCGTTGTGAGCGAAGCCTCGGTGCCGTTCCGGTACCTGTTCGCCCGGGCCGCCTCGGCCGCTGGGCTCACCGACGACGAGTTCGCCACGTTCGAGGAGACGTTCGGCGGCCTGCTAGATACGGACGGCGACGCTTCTCGAAGATCGACCCCCGAAGTCGCTCGTAGGTTGGGTCCTTCGCAGCGCACCGTTCAACGTCGGCTGAGGCGAGCGCTTACCAGACTCCGTCCGATTCTCCAGCCTGGCGAGAGGATCACATCGACCTGATCAAGGTTGGCGCACAGCGCAGCCTTCGAGTCGGGCGGCGGCGCGCCGACGCCGAACGCCCGCTGCGTGTGCGCGATGCACTCGCCAACTGCAGCCACAGCATCTGTGCGTTACCGCCGGGTCGACGGTGTGCGTTGCGGTCGGCCAACGCTCCTGGCGGAGGTGTGTCCGCTCGAGCGGGCTGGGCGTCGCCGTAGACTGATCGGCGGTGAGCAGGGTCCGTACTTTGACGATGGCGGAACTTGCGGAGGACCTGCGTCCGCCGACCGACAACGACGTGCCGATGACGCTCGACTGGGAGCCGCTGGACACTCGGGAGAAGCTGCTCGGGTTTCTCGAGGAGATCAATCGTCGGCGCGAGACCGCCGATGGGGTCTGACCCGCCGTCGTTCAATCTCGAACACATCCTGAGAACCTTCGAACGAAACGGCGTCGAGTACGTCTTGGTCGGCGGTCTCGGTGCTCGAGCCCACGGCGCCAACCGTCCAACCGAAGACGTCGACTTCGTGCCTCGCTCGACCCCGGACAATCTCAGTCGCCTCGCAGCCGCGCCACGCGAGCTGGGTGCTCGTCTCCGGGTCGGCGGCATGTCCGACGACGAGGCCCGCCGGCTTCCCGTCGTCATCGACGGGGCGACATTGGCAGCGTTCGGCAGCTCCACATGGCTGACCGATGCCGGGCCGATTGATGTCCTGCATGACCTTCCCACGAACGCGGGCCGACTCGGCTACGAAGCGCTGCTGTCGACCGCCACGACCGCCCACGTCGAAGGCCTTGTCCTGCAGGTTGCCGCGCTGTCCGAGATCATCGCGAGCAAGCGGCACGCCGATCGCCCCAAAGACCGAGAGGCGCTGCCGGAGCTCGAAGAGCTCGAAGAGCGCACCCATCGAGACACGACCTGACTCGACGGCCCGATACCACCAACGCATGAGCAGCCCGGGCGCGCGGCGGCGACCGCGGCTCGCTGGACCGGCGTCCGCGACTGGATCGCGTCGCCGTGGGAGCTCGTACAGCTCGCGCCGAGCGCGGCGGTCCTTGTCGCGATCGGTGAACTCCTAGCTCGCGATGCCGTGCTCGAGGGCGCTGGATCGTCCGCGCTATTGACGTCGTTCTGCCCGACCTCGCCGACGCGACGTCGACCGGCTCGAGCTCGGCTCTGCCCGACCGATCCCGAACCCGACTCGTCGGATCCAGGACTGATGCCGGGTGTGCCGTGGACTGGTTACCGTTTCGCCCGTGCCGCTGTGGCGATTGTAGCTCGACTACCACCGCCGCGACGCCCGACGGCCGTTGGTACGCACTCGACGCCCGCTACCTGAAGCGGCAGCAACGGATGCTCGGCGGTCTCTACCAATCGGTGCTGCGCGCCGAGCTCAGCCACCGACTCGGTGTGGAGTGGCGGCCGATCGTCAACGGTCAAGCGGAGATCGCCGGCATCCCCGACGAGCTCCTCGCCGTGTTCTCGAAGCGCACCGCCGACATCGACACCGCGCTCGCCGACAAGCTCGACGACTTCCGCCACCGCGAAGGTCGTGAGCCGTCGCGGTGGGAACGCGCCGCGCTGACCCGTGAAGCATCCGCTGACACACGGTCCCGCAAGTCCGGTCACGGCGCCGCCGGTCTGACGACACAGTGGCAGACCGAGGCTGCCGCCGCCGGCTGGACCGTCGACCTGCTCACCGCCAGCATCGACGAGGCCGCCGCAGGCGCGGCTCCACCGGAGGTCGTTCACCGTGCCGGACGTCATCGACGCCGTGTCACAACAACGGTCGTCGTGGACACGGGCCGACGTGCTGCAGGCGATCTGCGACGTCCAACGCCCCGTGTCCAAGCTTTCGGGACACGGGTGGGCCGCCACGTTGGAACGAGCCGCCGACCGCGTCGTCGGCCAGCTCGTCGATCTCGACCCGACCGGCGAGACGTCTCGCCGGTCGTCGGACGGCCGCTCGGTGTGGATCGAACCGACCGCACCCCGGTTCACGTCCGACCCGGTGCTCGCTCAGGAGGAAGCGATCGTGACGTGGGCGACGGCGGCCCAAGCCGACCCTCCCGCACCGTCCACCACCGTGAACCGGGACAGGCTCGACACATTGCAGGGCGACGCTGCTGCCGCCGTCGCCGGCAACGATCGCCTCGTCCTCGTGGTCGGCCCGGCCGGCGCCGCCGAGACCCGCATGCTCACCGCCGCCGCGCAGGACCTGCGCGCCCACGGACGGGCAGTGTTCGCAGTCGCACCGACGGCGAAGGCCGCCCGCACGATCGCGCGCGACACCGGCATCCCGGCCGACACGGTCACCAAGCTGCTCCACGAGTGGCACCGCAGCGACCGGCCACCGCTCACCGAGTTCCAGCTGCCGGTCGGCTCCACGCTGATCCTCGACGAGCCGGCACGCTCTCTACGCCAGCGCTCCACCAGATCGTGTCGCTCGCCGACCGCAACGGGTGGCGACTCGCGCTCGTCGGCGACCCGAGACAGCTCCAAGGCGTCGGCCGCAGCGGGATGCTCGCCGAGCTCTGCGCCAACGGCCGCGTCGACCAACTCGAACGCCTACACCGATTCAGCCATGAATGGGAAGCGGACGCATCCCTGAAGCTGCGACGCGGTGACCCTGGCGCCCTCGACGCCTACGAGACCCACCGCCGGATCGTTGCCGGCACCCTCGACGAGAACCTCTGTCGCCTCGCCGCCATCTGGGTCGACCGTGACGAACCGGCCGAAGCCCTCCTCGGCGGGGCCGGCATCATCCGCCTGGCCACCCAGCTCCCGAACCTGTTGGGCGGCGGCCGCGATGGTCGTCGACATGGAAGTAGCTCACGATCTGCCGGGCGTCGTCGCCGCGGTGCAGCCCGGCTCGTCCTTCTGCCGTGCGGATCACTGCGCCACCCTCACCCATGGACTCGAACGTCCACCCCACGGCGCGTGTCAACCTTTTCGAGGCAGATCTCTTGAGAATCACTGTGTCGTGGCGTCCTCCTTCGGCTCGTTGATCCACACCGCGGTGGGCAGCGCCGGCGGTTGCGGTGGCTTGCGGACGAAGCGTTCGGGGTGTGCGGCGTAGGCGTCGTTGAGCACGACAGCACGCTGCTCGCGAATGAACTCGGCTCGCCCGTAGTGGACGTCGGCGGGGGTGTGGAACCCGATGCCGGAGTGCCGGTGCTCGTCGTTGTACCAGTTGAAGAACCGGCTGCAGAAGGCGTGAGCGTCCTGGAAGCAGCCGAAGCGGTCGGGGAACTCGGGCCGGTACTTGAGCGTGCGGAACTGGCTCTCGCTGAACGGGTTGTCGTTGCTCACGTGCGGCCGGCTGTGGCTCTTGGTGACGCCGAGGTCGGCGAGCAAGAAGGCGACGGGCTTGGCCACCATCGGCGAACCACGGTCGGCGTGAATCGTGAGCTGACCATGCTCGATCCCTTGCTTGGCGACGGTGTCGGCGAGCAGCGCTTCGGCGAGGCGGGCGTTCTCGGCGTGGGCGAGCATCCAGCCCGGCACGTAGCGGCTGAAGATGTCGAGGATCACGTACAGGTAGTAGTACGTCCACTTCTGCGGGCCGAGCAGCTTGGTGATGTCCCACGAGTAGACCTCGTTCGGGTTGGCGGCCAGCAGCTCGGGCTTTTTGGCCGCTGGATGGGTGGCCTGGCGGCGACGCTCGCGGACCTCGTCGTGCTCGCGCAACACCCGGTACATCGTCGGCACCGAGGCCAGGTAGACGCCCTGATCCAACAGCTTGGCGTAGACGGTGGCGGGCGCCTCATCGACGTGGTCCTCGCTGTTTAGCACCGCCCGCAGCTCCTTGCGCTCGAGTTCGCTGAGCGCCCGAGGCTGCGGTGTGGGCATCCGCTCGGGCTTCGGGGCCGGGGGGCTCTGGCGGTGCCGGCGATACCAGCGGGCCTGGGCCTCGCCGATCGCCGCGCAGGCGTCGCGCACGCCCACCAGCGGTGCGAGCTCGGTGATCGCCTGATCGATCATCTCGTCTCGCCCCGATCCGTCGGGGCGCTGTCGGTGGCGAGATCGTCCAACAGCGCCGAGAGCTTTCCCTGGACCTCGATGATCTTGCGGGCCTTGTCCAGCTCGCCGGCCAGCCGCTCGTTCTCACGACGCAACCGGGCCACCTCGCGATCACGAGGATCGGCCGGCTGGCGGCCGGCGGGCTTGGCCAACGCCGCCAGCGCGCCACGGTCGCGCTGGCGGCGCCACTCCGAGATCAGCGACGTGTACAGGCCCTCGCGCCGCAACAGCGCGCCCTTGCCCGCCTTGTCGAGGCGCTCGTACTCATCGAGAACCTGGGCCTTGTACTTCGCCGAGTACCGACGCGGGCCACGGGCCCGCTCGGGGACCTCGGGATCCGGATCGTTCGTGTCGTCCACGGCGCCAGCCTGGGCGCGCGCGCTCGAAGAATCGTGGATGATCGTGCTCATTCGGGGAACTCCTCCCCACCCTCTCAGCTCAATGAATCGACTGCTCGATCCGCCTCACCCGAGGTTGACACAGAGGGCCAGAAGGGCCCGGCAACTCGCCGGTCATCAGATCCTCCTGCTCGGTGTCGCTCACACACTCCATCGTCCGCAGACCGAACGAACCCACAGAACCCGACCGCGTACCGTACGGACGCTGCACGGATCAGAACTTCGGCGGTCGGTCCGGGAGCGCGGAGAGGCGCCGCATCAATTCCTCGCCCACGGCACGCTCAAGCGAGGGTGCACGAGCAGGCGGATGCCGATGAGGCTGAGCAGAAGCAGACTGCTACTGGACGCCAAATCGGCGTACCACTGCCAGCCCACGGCGTCGTGGTGGCCTGTCAGCGGGCAGGCGATCGTTGTCGCCACCCAAACGACCCCCAGACCCGTTGACCACACCAACGCCTTTGACTGGCGGGCGACCGCGGCCACGACTGTGCCGAGTAGTCCAACCGTGAGCGCCAAGAACACGGCCGAGTCAACGAAGGTCGGCACAGCATTCGGATCGGCGGGTTCCGGGGTCAGGGCCATCACAACGACCAACAGCAGCGGCCACC
Source organism: uncultured Acidimicrobiia bacterium (assembly GCA_963841465.1). Lineage (GTDB taxonomy): Bacteria > Actinomycetota > Acidimicrobiia > Acidimicrobiales > Ilumatobacteraceae > JALZMG01. The sequence goes on from CAWJCQ010000006.1 coordinate 1,198,879, forward strand.
CGGCTCCGACCGCCAACGCCCACGACCGGGGCAGCGGACGCGGTAGGCGCCGGACCCGAGGCACCGCGTCCGGCACTCGTGTGAGCTCGCTTACTCGGCGTCCGTCCATGTCGACCTCCCAGCTCGGCGGACACCTCCAGTCTCGCGCTCACTGGTCAACGCGTCATCGACGCACATTGGCCAGCAGCCGATCGACCACTCGCGCCGCGTCTGCGACATCGACACCACTGAGCCGCATGCGCTTCTGCCGGCTGGAGGCGCCCGAGATCACGCTGACGTCGGCCCGACTCACGTTGAACTCCTTCGCCACCAGCTCGACCACTGCATCGTTGGCCCGGTTGCCGGTGGGCGGGGCGGCCACCCGCAGCTTCAGCGCGTCGCCGTAGCGGCCCACCACCTCGGTCGCCCTGCTCCGGGTTGCACGTGGACGGCGAGCACGGCGCCGCCGCCCTCGGCAGGACTGAGCTCTGGATGGTGCGACATCAGCGCTCCTCGGTGTGCCCGAGAACTTCTTCGATCCAACCGAGCCCTGCGATCGCGGTCGGGAAGCCACAGGTCGTGATGGCGAGCAGGGCGACGTGCCTGATCTCGGCTGCCGTGTCGCCCGCCTCGAGCGCCTTGCGCGCGTTCGACCTCACCGCACCCTCGGCGAGCGAGCCGACCGCGAGTGCCACCTTGACGAGTCGTTGCGTGCGGGCGTCCAGAGGACCGCCCTGTTCAGTCGCCCGGCCAAGGTCGTCGAGGGCCTTGGCGACCTCCGGATGGGCCTCACGGAAGGCAAGGTAGATCGTCGGCAGATGCTGTTCCATGCTTCCATTGAACGGCTTGTCCCGGCATCCGTCCACGCACAGGCGGGCACGTGGGGCTCTGGTAACGCTGAACTCGTTGATGGTGACAGCGATCGGCGCCGCTCGGCCAGTGGCGCTAGCACGCTCTCGGCGCGTCCGTAACGATGCTGGTATCGACGGGTACCTACGACGCAACCGAACGCCATCGTCGACCTCCTCAAGGTCGATACGTAACGGCATACATGTGGAGTGTGGAGCCGTCAACCGGTGCGATTGCCTCTATCGAGGCTGGTCCGGGCCGGAGGCCCGGACTCGGGGCGCGACGAGTCCGGCGTCGGACGCGTGTGCCGACGCCGCGGCGCGGTCATTCTTCTTGTTGGTCGGGTTGAGCCGGGGTCAAGGCCGGCCGTAGGCCGCCCGGAGGGCTTGGCCTTGACGCCGGCGATGGTGATGCCCCGAGATCGGGACAATGGTCTCGGCCCCGCACGAACATCATCGACCTCCGCTCGCTCTGCCCCCCGATCATCATCCTCTCGGCACCGTCACCATGCAATGCCCCGACGACCCAACCGGACCGACCCGCTCGGCGCCGGCCGCGCACTCGCGCACGCCACCTGCATAGCCGGAGCACACCGAACGACGCACCGAACGACGGCAACCCGACCGGACGTCCGCGCACATATCGGCATGGTTGCGTCTCATGGGAGCTTGAACGGGCGGGTCGCGTGGTCGTTATCGGCCGCCTGCGCGAAGAGCACGTGCCCGCCGAGTTCACGCGCACTCCGGTGCGCTCGACGCGCGACGCTCACGGAGTGCTCCCACGGGGTCTCGGTTAGCGATGGTACTCACCGTGGCTGTGTGCGCCACCGAGGACCTTTCGGCCGCCCAGAAGGCCCGCATCAGCGACCTCTGCAACGCCGCCAACCACACAGACGCATTTCGCCACCTCTTCGTCCTGTACGTCCCGTCCGGCGGCCGGCACTTCCTTGGCTTCGACCACGACGGCGTGCTCGCGAGCCACGCGGTGGTCACTACTCGGTGGGCCCAGCCCGGCGGCCACCCGCCCCAGCGCACAGCCTTCGTCGACGCAGTGGCGACAGACCCGACCCGTCAGCACGTCGGTCTGTCCACTGAGGCCATGGGTCGCCTCGGCCGCGAGCTCCACGACTTGCTCTCGGATGTCTGCAGACCGATCTACGAGGGTTCTACGAGCGCTTTGGGTGGGAGCTGTGGCGCGGGCCGCTCGCTGGGCGGCGCCACGGCGAGTTGGTGCCCACGCCCGACCAGCAGGGCGTGATGGTGCTCCGGCTGCCCTCGACCCTGCCACTCGACATCGACGGCTTGCTCAGCATCGAGTGGCAGCTGGACCGCTTCTGGGAATGAACGCATCCCAGCCGCCGCAGTGTCTCGGCCACGACCAGGACGGACCAGCCGAAGCTCGTCGCAGACCTGCGCAGCATCCTCCCGTGCGCCGAATGGACGCCAGCAGGCACTGTGGCTGTGCACCGAACGACGTGCCCGAAGACAAGGAGTCCACGACTCATCGCCGCACATATCGATGCTTCTATGGTTGTCAAGGGTCAATTCTTGGCGACGGTGCGGGCAGACCAGTGATGGGCCACTCGTGTGAGGGCAGGCTGTTATCAGGCCACGCGATGTCGCGAGAGCGGGTGGAGGTGGCGGGCCGACAGATCGTTATCAGGACAGCCGTCGGCGTCGGGCATTTCGAGGGTCAGGCCCGTCACCTCGATCGTGAGCGCTAGACGCCGGGGAGGTGGCGATAGACCTCTCGGGCGACGTAGCGCTTGAGGACGCGCATGATCTCGCGTCTGCTGAGTCCTTGGGCGCTGCGACGTTCGACGTAGGCGCGGGTACGCGGGTCGGAGCTCATGCGGGTGAGCACGATGCGCCACAGGGCGTGGTTGGCTTGCCGGTTGCCGCCTCGGTTCAACCGGTGACGGATGGTCTTGCCGGAGGAGGCGTGGATCGGTGCTGCGCCGCAGAGATGGGCGAAGGCGGCCTCGGAGGTGATCCGCTGGGCGTTGTCGCCGGCGGCGACGAGCAGCATCGCCGCGGTGTGGGGGCCGACGCCGTGCAACTCGACGAGGCTCGGTGCCGTCGTGGCGACGAGGGCGGCGAGCTCGTTGTGGAGGCGGGCGCAGTCAGCGTCGATGTCGAGCACGCGGCGGCCGAGAATGTGCATGGCCAGCTTGGTGGCGTACACGACCGGGTCGCCGTCGGGGTTGGGACGGAGTCCGGCGGCGGTCCGGCCAAGTGTGTCGGCGGTGACGTCACGGAACCGTTCCCGCAGCTCATCGGGGGCGCAGAAGCCGAGATGGCGGAGCTGGTTGAGGCACTTGATGCGGGCGTCGCGCCCGGAGCGGAAGGCGACGAGCAGCGCCCGGATCGCTTCCACGTTGCCGTCGGCGGTCTTCGCCACACCGTGGGCACGACCGCTCAGTGCCGCTCGAGCGGCCTCGATCGCGTCGATGGTGTCGGACTTGCCATGCTGGCGACGGGCCTGACGGTTGGGCCGGCTCACTTCGAGCACGGCCACCCCGGCGCCACGTAGGAAGCGGGCCAGGCCGGCCCCGTAGGCGCCGGTGCCTTCCACCTCGACTCGGCACAACGTGCCGAACGAACACGGCCACGCGTGCAGCTCGACGAACCCGGCAGTGGTCGTGGGGAACGACTCGACTGCGAGCACACCACCGTTGGCGTCCAGCGCGGCGGCGACATGAACATCCAGATGAGTGTCCACCCCACCGGTGATCGAGCGCGTCTCTACGATGATGGTCATCGCCATCCCTTCTCAGTGAAGTGGTCAAGGGGTGGCACGCACGTCCCGGGAAGGAGACCGTGACGATCGGGCTGCGTCAACAGGCCGATCGATCACCCTCCGGAACGGGGCGTGCCCATGTTCGGCCCACGACTCCGATCGACAGGCATCTCTCAACGATCACGATGCATCAACAAGTCAGACCGAAGCCGCAGGAGCCGCCGACCGTAGCCACCCTCAGCAAGCCAGTGGTGGACCACGAGTAGCGCCCACCTACATACACTGGCATCTCGTTGCTGGGCGTCGGAGCTTCACGTCGACCCGGCTCGGATGCCCCCTGCCGTCTGTTGACGAGGGTCCTGCCCACGGGTCGGGGCGCGCTCGTCGAGCGAGAACGCACTTCGCTCGTTGGTGGCGCCCGGTAGAAGGGAGCACGATGGTCGCGTTCAATGAAGTGGTGGAGAAGATCACCGAGGCTGTGCGTCATGTGGAAGCTGACTCCGGCGCGTCGCCGGTGCTGGTGGCTGTCGTCGGGGAGTTCCAAGCAAAGCTCGCGAAGGCGAGGAAGTCTGCGTCCGGTGGCATCCCCGATCGTGACTCGGTGGTGGAGCTGGAGCAAGCCGGTGACAGCGCGAAGGTGGCCGCCGAGGCCGATGCCGGGTTGTCGGGCGATGCCCGAGAGTCGGTGCTCGCCGCTCACTTGGCCATCTGCAGACTGAAGGCTGGCGCCTGACCGCACGACGCTGGTGGACCCACGAACGTCGTTGCCGGTACCGGGTTCGGCCGATGGCGACCGGCCAGCAGACGTCGGTCGTCGACCGGTGAGGGAGCGCGCCCGAACGACCGCACCGCACCGATCGGCACGTCCGTGCGCGCCGAGCTCGGATTATCGATGTCGTTGTCGGACGAACACGGTTCCGCCGCGTGTGATGAGTTCGCCTCGCCCCAGCGGCCACACCCGTGTCAGGAGTCGGTAGCCGGCGTCGGCGCCGGGGATCTTGGCGAACACTCCCTGGGGCCCACGAATCATGCGGCCGGTGGCGACGTCATAGCGGGCGCCGTGCCAGGGGCACACCAAGCATCCCTCACGGTCGGTTGATCCGTCGGCAAGATCGGCACCCAGGTGTCGACAACGGCGGGTCACCGCGAACAGCTCGCCGTTCGCATTCCCGACCGCGTAATCGCCTGCTCCACGGACGACACCAGGCGCCAGCTCGGACGCCGGCCCCACCTCAACTTCGTTGGCGGTCATCGAGTGTCCCTTCGACTTCGCGGCGACGATACCGGCGGGCGGCGATCGTTCGGCGAACCACCACGTCAGCGCCGCTGACCTCGCTCACCCCAGCGGCCGACACCGGGCCAAGGCACCCCGCGAGCGCGTCCGCACACGTTGCGGCCGGCCGGGCAGGCCGCCTGCGGCACAAACCGGCGTCGAACCGAAGTCCGCGCCCACGGGGCCAGACGATGCCGATCGCTCCCAGCTGGTGGCCGCCGACCGTACGATCATCGCGTGGCCCACGCCTCACCCTCGCCGACACCGAACCCAAACGCAATGAAGTTCACCTTGGACACCACCCTCCCGGATGTGCTCAACGTCGCCACCGCAGAAGCCGCAGCCGGCCACCGCTTCGCTGAGGCTGTGTTCGCAGCAGAAGGTGTCGCCTCGATCTACGCAGTGAACGACTTCGTCACGGTCACCCGCCAGCCCGGCTTCGAATGGGATCCAATCGTGGCAGCAGTCATCGCCGCAGCCGCCACCGCTCTGTGACACCGATCCGAGCCCCACTCGACCCGAACAGACCGGCGCGGGCCCCATACTTACGTTCGACCGCGCCATAACGCTCGCCCCGAACGTCAGCGCCGGCCCGCGCCTCGACGCGCCCTAACAAGCAGGCATCACCGGCGCGGACCGTCGGTGCGCATCCCGACTGAACCGCCGGGAGCGTTCGGTGCCCACCGCCGTCCCCCGAAGGCGAACGCGGGACTGTCAACGCTCGGCCTGACCTGCGGCCCAGCTCGCTATGGTTCCCGAACATTCGTTCGTAGTACGTCACCGAGTCCTCGACGGCCAACGGCGCCCGCTCTGTCCGCGCTCACGCTCTTGGTAGAGGTCGGCTTGCTGCTTCATGCACTACCAAGGGGCGTACGCCGAGTCGCTGTAGCCCTTCGTCGATGGGTAGATCGACTCGTACTCCCTGCGGCGTTGGGCCCAACAGGCCGCCAAGTATCTCAACAGCAACACAGCCTGTGAGCGATGATGGCGGTCCGCAGCACCCAGCGAAACGGGCCTGGCGGGCGGCCGCTCCGGCGGGCCGCCCCCGCCCGTGCCAACGACGAGAAGCGGCCACTGCCGGGTGGGTGAGTTCAGCCGTTGTCGATCTGGCTGAGCGGCCCCGAGGCCGTGATGGTGACCGTGCCGATCGGGGAGTCGCCGCAGGCGTCGGTGGCGCTGCCCCTCACCGTGTAGCGGCCCGAGCCGGTGTAGCCCGCCCATTCGCCGGTGCCGTTGCCCAGCACGTACGTGCCCTTCTCCATGAAGCTGAAGGTGCATTTCTTCTCGCTGAAGTGGTCCACCGAGTGCAGCGGCGCGTGGAACACGGTGATCGTGCCGTTGGCGCCGAAGTCGAAGAGGTCTTCGGTGTCGCTGATCACGATGTCCGTGCCGGTGTCGTTGATGACGCCGGACGCGGTCACCGGACCGCCACCTTCTTCGGTGATGTCTGCTATCAGCGTGAACGTCTCGGTGCCGACCTTTGTCGGCGCCGCCGAAGCCTGTCCGCCGACGGTCGCCACTCCCGCAGCGACCACGGCGGCAGAGATCAAGACGTGGCGCAAGCGCATGCTGTTCCTCCTGTGGGATGCCTGATGGATCCGGCCTGTCGCCGCCCCCCAGCGATCCGGACAGGTATCAACGTGCCAACCCCACTGCACACCGCCCACGTTCCCGCCCATGCCCGCTCCGCCCTTCGGCCGGTCTCGACAGACCTGGCTGAACCGTACGGCGGCCAGTCCGACCAGTCAAGGGTGACACGACGACCGACGGAGCCACGACCGGACAGCTCTGTTGTCAAGGATCGCCCCGGCGATTGGCGAGCACAGGGTTGAGGCCGCCTGGATGAAGCTGCCCGCCAGCGGCGACTCGCCAGCGCCTCCCGCCGGTCCGCGAGTGGGCGCGGCGGCGCCGCACAGCACAGCCGAACGACAGCGCAGAATGTCGGCCGGACACGTAACGGGGGCCGCCCAGAACGGCATACATGTGGAGTGTGGAGCCGTCAACCGGTGCGATTGCCTCTATCGAGGCTGGTCCGGGCCGGAGGCCCGGACTCGGGGCGCGACGAGTCCGGCGTCGGACGCGTGTGCCGACGCCGCGGCGCGGTCATTCTTCTTGTTGGTCGGGTTGAGCCGGGGTCAAGGCCGGCCGTAGGCCGCCCGGAGGGCTTGGCCTTGACGCCGGCGATGGTGATGCCCCGAGATCGGGACAATGGTCTCGGCCCCGCCCCTGGGGCGGGGCCTGCTTGCCCTTCCCCTACTGTCCGCGCTTGGCGTGGTCGTCGGTGCGGTGTGGGTGGGCACGGTGAACCTGGCTTCGGTCCTCGTGCGAGCGAGGGGCGGGCAGCCCGGATGTCGGGTGCCTGGGCATACCTTCGTCACGCCCGACAATGCGGGGTGAGCATGAAGCCGTACGGTCACGACCACGACCAGCTCACTCATTTGCGTCGACCACACCTGGTGGTGGGTCATGCCGTTCCCGAGCTGCGTCGTGGCCGTGCCCGACATCACGCCGCGTCAGTGGCGAGGCAACGGATCTCACCGTCGCGCAGGCCGTAGTAGACGAGCGTGAGGAGATGACGGGCCGCGGCGACCCGTCCGATGTTGCGGCCCCGGCGGGCGCCGACACGTGCTTTGACCGAGGCGATCCGCGGGTCGCGGACCGCCCCGGAGACCGCTTCGACCGCGGCCCAGCGCAGCAGCCGGGAGCCTTGCTTGGTGATGTGTCCACGATGGGTGTGGGCGTCGGACTCGCGCAGCCGAGGGGTCAGCCCGGCCCACGAGCACAACCGGCGCGGGTTGTCGAACCGGCCGACGTCGCCGATCTCGGGCGACGAACACCGCCGCCAACACCGGACCGACGCCACGCAACGCCTGCACCGCCTCGTAGCCGGGATGACCCTTCAGCCGACGGTGGATGGCCACGTCGCACTGGGTGATCTCGCGGTCATAGAGCTCGATCAGGTCACGCAGCGACTCGATCCGATCGACGTACACGTCGCCCAGCTGCAGCCCGTCCAGCCACTGCTGGCCGCCACCGCGCCAGATGTCGTCGAGCTGCGGGATCACCCCCTCCTTGCCGAGGGTCTGATGGACCTGCTGCTTCAACCCGGACCGCAGCCGACCCAACTTGGCCCGATAGCGGACGATCTCACGCAACTGGCGCACCTCGGGCGGTGCCACCCACGCCTCCGGGAGACGACCCAGACGCAGCAGGTCGGCGAGCAGCGTGGCATCGCGGATGTCGTTCTTGACCCGCCGGTTCTCGTAGCCGGCGATCCCCAACGGATGGGCCAGATGCAACCGGGCCCCGCACTCGGCGATCACGTCGGCCGCCCAATACCAGCCCCAGCACGCCTCCATCGCCACCTCCGCCTCCGGTCCGCCGGCGGCGACGATCTCAGCAGCCAGGTTGGCTGGCGTGTTGTCGATCCGACTCCACGACACCCGCTCGCCATCCTCGTTCAAAACGACGACAACCGACCGGCGCCGGTGCAGATCGATCCCTACGTACGATCCCATGTGAGCCTCCTCGCTCGAGGGTTGGTGTTAAGCAACCTCAAGCTTCATCCGGAGTAGAGGACCGAACCAACAGCGGGGAGGCTCAACCCTCCGACCAACTCCACATGGCATCATTGATGTCGGAGTGATGACCCGGTCGAGCGAGGCGACGCGCCGAGCGCTCGGTCAGCGGGGGCGGTCGCCGCGAATCGTGATGCGGCGCATGACACGGCGCTGGCCGCGGTAGTCGTGGAGCGCGAAGTGCTGGACGCTGCGGTTGTCCCACATGGCAACTGATCCGGGCTGCCACCGGAAGCGGCATGTGCGCTCCTCGGCCGTCGCCTGCTTGAAGAGGAACGCCAGCAGCGCCTTGGACTCGGACCGGTGCATGCCCTTGATGCCGATCGTGAACGCGGGGTTCACATACAAACCCTTACGCCCCGTCTCCGGGTGCGTGCGTACGACCGGATGCTCCACCCGGCTCGCCGCCGCCTCAACCGCACCGCGCGTCACGATCGCCGAGCTCTGCGTCGAGTACCCGGCGCCGCCGTACTGCGGACCGGCCGAGTGAATCCCGACGAGACCATCGAGGAGGGTCTTCATCGTGTCGCTGAGCGCGTCGTAGGCCGCGAGCTGGCTGGCGAACAGGGTGTCGCCGCCGTAGGGCGGCAGCTCGACGGCATACAGGATCGAGCCCAGATCGGGCTCAGGCAGGAACGTCACGTCGCTGTGCCAGCCGCCACCAAAGTTCACCCGATCGTCGGACTCGGTGACGACGTCGATGATCTCCGGATGCTCGGCGTTCGCGGCGACGTACGGGTGCCTCCCCAGCTCGCCGAACCGGCGTCCGAAAGCGATCTGCTGCTCCGGCGTCAGCTGCTGATCACGGAAGAAGAGCACCTGGTGCTCGTTGAACGCGCTGCGCAACCGCCCCACGGCGTCGTCGTCGAGCGGCGCCGCGAGGTCAAGTCCGTGGACGTCGGCGCCGATGACCCCGCTGACGGGAGCGATCTCGAACGTCGGTGCCACGACCCCGATGGTACGACCGGCCGCCGCCCAGCCAACGACCACCCCCACCTGGAGCGGGCCGTCTCCACGCGCTCGCCGACGGGTGATCCGCCGACGACGACGACCATGTGAACGTGCCCCGGCGTGCCAGGGTCGACGCGGCCTGCTCGCCTCGGCCGAGCAGGCCCGCCATCAATCCGGCCCGAACGTGAGCACCGAATGCCGGACGGTGACTCTCTGAATCCGCCACTGAACGAATGGCATTGATGTCGCAAGTCCGAAGATCGCAACTCCTGCTCAGGGCTGAGCTGATGGAAGGCGGGGCGCGAAGAAGTCGCCGGCTAGCCAGACTTGAGAGAGTGACCTCCACCGCCGAGCAGGATCTTCGTCATGTGATACTTCTCGCACAGCCCTGGTTGATGACACGCCGGCGCGTTCAAGACCCGGTTCGCCGAGACGGTCTGACAGTGACAACGTTCGACGAAGCGGAGCCGGTGGCCGCGAGCGAGCGCGCCTTCTCGATCGGCTCAACGTTGACGCCCAAGTGATGGTCGCCAATCTGACGATCATCGTCGATGCCGTCGCCGACTGCCTCCAGGTTGCGAGGCTGCGCGACAACGCAGTGAACGGGCCGGGACTGTCGTTCGCTGTACGTCCCGGCATGGAGGTGGCCGGCCAAGTTGCGTGGTTGCTCGATGATCGCATCGATGGCGCGGAGCGCGGGCGCCGGTATCTGGCCTGGCGTTTCAGCGACCTGAGGCAACAGCGTCTCTTGCTGGCCGATTTCCGCCCGGACGCAGCAGTTGCCGCAGCGCAGACGGAGGTCGAAGCGGCCGAGCAGAGCCTGCTGGGTGATGTCACGCGAGCGCGTTGGCAAGCCAGGCCGACAGCGATCTCTCCCAACGGACACATTATGGCAGCGGTCCTCCTTGACCCGCCCCAAAGCCCTAAGGCGGTACCGAAGATCAACGAGCTTGTTCGGCTTGTGTCCAGTACGCCCAGTACCTACAGCCTGCTCAGCGTGCCCGCTCACGGCGTCCGGTTCGGCGCTTATCACGGCCTCGAAACCGAGGATGATCCCTTGGCGGGTGTGCCTCGCTCACGTGTTCGGGGCTCCGCGATCGACATCAACTTGTTCATCGAGCTAGCCGTTCTCGCCCACAATAGGTCAGTGCGCTTGCTTGCCGGGTGGAACGGGCTGGACGCAGCTCGCTTCCATCGGGACTGCCGCAGCGTGACGCCCCGAGCCGGAATCTGAGCCGAACAGCTCCGATCTGATCGGCTAATGGCAACGAAGTTCTGGTTTGCGTCTGACTTCGACGCGGAGGATCCACCGCGAAATGAACCAGGGCTGGGAGTCTCCTCGGACGTTCTGAGAGGAGCAGTTCATGTCCGAGGTCAACGCTCGCAGACGGCCGAAGGAGTTGTCGGCCGAGACGAAGTGGGAGATCTTCTTGCAGGTCACTGCTGGCGAGATCACCCAGGCCGACGCGGCCCGCAGGTGGCAGGTCGATGTCTCCACGGTGATCGGCGTTCGCCGTACCGTGAAGGACGCCGCCCTCGCCGCGTTGGCGCGGGTGCCGGGCAGGCCGGCCAAGGAGCGGGACTGGCAGCTGGAGGCGGCCCGGGCCGAGATCGGCCAGTTGACCGAGGCGATCAAGGCGCAGGCGATCGAGCTGGCGGTCGTGCGGGGAAAGCGGCTGGGGCTGATCGGTCCGCTCCCGGCGCGGGTCCCCGCCTTGGTGAAGGAGCTGGTCCTCAAGACGGTGGATGAGGCCGTCGCCGACGGGTTCTGCCACACGTGGGCGTGTTCGCTGTGGCGGGTGTCCGACGACCGGGTGCACCGGTGGCGGGCCCAGCTCCGCGACGCCGGCACGTTGATTGATCGTGCGCCGGGCGGGAACCCGGTGCACGGGATCCTGCCCGCCGAGATCGCCGCCATCTTGGCGATCGCCGAGCAGTGGGGACCGGTCGATCGGTCCCACCGCAAGCTCGCCCATCGCGGCTCCTACGAGCACCTGGTGTGGGTGGCACCATCCACGTTCCGCCGGGTTCTGGCTGCTCACGGCCTCGTGCTGCCCGAGCTGTCGACCCGTTCGCTGTCGGTGAAGAAGCCATGGCCGGACTGGCTGGTGTGGGCACCGAACCGGATCTGGATCTGGGACGCGGAGCGCCACGAGGCGCTCTTGGACCGTGCGGTGATGGAAGGCACCGCCGTCGGCTTGTCGCAGCAGGCCGGTCGAAGCTGAGGGCAGCCTGATCCGGGGGACGCCGGGGAGGGTGGCAAGCAGCCCTGACAACGCCGGGACGTGCCAGCACCGTCAGATGGTGCGGGTCCGGCAAGCGAGACGGGACGGTGTAACGACGGTGAACCAGCGTGAGAACGCCTCTCAAGAAGCATCCACCAGCTCGAACCTGACGGATCGGGGCTGGGTTGCGGCGCGCACCCATCCGGCACTTGCTGGGTGGGGAACTCCTTGGCCGGTCAGTGTCGCCGGTCGGGAGGCCACACCGAATGCCTGCGGCGTAGGTGTGGCGATGCCGCAGGGGCATAGCTGGGCACCACCCCCGTCGAACGGTCCAAGAGTGAACGTGGGAACCACCCCGATGGTCCCTTCCCGGCGCCGGCTGATGCTGTCGGGGTGGGGCGGAGGACCCGTGGTAGTCCGAGCACGGGAAAGCCGCGCACATGGCGAAGGGGTCCAGCGGATCAGCAGCATCCACGCTGAACGAAGAGGTCGCCGGTGAACATCGGCGCGCCGTGGCCGAGCCTGATCGAGGCGGAGCTGCGGGTACTCGCGATGCAGACGAAGCTGCACCAATGGGCGACCAGTGATCCTGGCCGCCAGTTCGATGACTTGTTCAACCTCGTCTATGACCCGGCGTTCCTCGTCGTGGCGTGGAGTCGGGTGCGGGGCAACAAGGGAGCACGGACCGCCGGGATCGATGGGGTGACACCTCGCTCCATCGTGTTCGGCGCCGGGGAGTTCCTCGACGGGCTGCGAGATGACCTCAAGGCCCGCCGGTTCCACCCGGTCCCGGTCCGCCAGAAGACGATCCCCAAAGCCGGCGGCAAGGTCCGCAAGCTGGGCATCCCGACTGTCGCGGATCGGGTCGTGCAAGCCGCGTTGAAGCTGGTGCTCGAACCGATCTTCGAGGCGGACTTCAAGCCATGCTCGTATGGCTTCCGCCCGAAGCGTCGAGCCCAGGACGCGATCGCTGAGATCCACTTCCTCGGCACACCCATTCGGAACTACGAGTGGGTGTTCGAGGCCGACATCAAAGCGTGCTTCGACGAGATCGACCACCCCGCCCTCATGGGCAGGGTGCGACGTCGGATCGGAGACAAACGGGTCCTCGGCTTGGTGAAGGCGTTCCTGTCCGCTGGCATCCTCACCGAGGACGCCACCGCCAGGGCGACGATCACCGGCACCCCGCAAGGCGGGATCCTCTCACCGTTGTTGGCCAACATCGCCCTGTCCGTGCTGGACGAACACTTCACCGCCAAATGGGAAGCGCTCGGACCGGCATGGACACGCGCCAAGCGTTGCCGCGCCGGGGAACCGGCCATGCGCCTCGTCCGCTACGCGGACGATTTCGTGGTCATGATCCACGGCACCCGCGACGACGCCGAAGCTCTGTGGGTCGAGGTCGCAACGGTGCTCGCCCCGATGGGCCTGCGCCTGTCGGAAGAGAAGACGAGGGTCTGCCACATCGATGAGGGGTTCGACTTCTTGGGGTGGCGCATCCAGCGTCGCCGCTGGCGAGGCCGAACCGGGAAACGAGCGGTCTACACCTACCCGTCGAAGAAGAGCTTGCTCTCGGTGACGTCCAAAGTCCGATCGCTCACCGCCCGCCACAAGCATCGAACGCTCGCCGATCTGCTGCGCCGATTGAACCCGGTGCTGCGGGGATGGTGCAACTACTTCCGTCACGGCGTGTCGAGGTTGTCCCGGAGCCTGTTGAAGTGAGGTGGTGATCCCTCCCCGGGCCGTGCCGTGATGGCAGGGTTCGGGGGTCCATCCAAGACATCCGAAAGGAGAGGGATCACCGTGTCCAAGAAGGTACCCGTCGTGAAGATCACGACACCGGAGGCTGCCATCGCGCTGGAGGGTCTGCCCGTGCAGGCGACGGTGGCGATGGCCGACGTTGCCGGCGCGTTGCGCGAGGGCCTGCTGGCGTTCGCGACGTCGGCAGGACTGGTGGTGATGCAGCAGATGCTCACCGAGGAGTTGACCGCGATCGTCGGCCCGAAGCACGCCAAGCTCGGCGCGGAGCGGGTCGGCAACTGGCACGGCACGACCACCGGTCAGGTCGTGCTCGGCTCGCAGAAGGTCAGTGTGCAGCGGCCGCGGGGCCGCTACGTCGACGGCGGCGAAGTGGAGCTGGGGACGTGGGAGTGCTTCGCCTCCGACGACGTGTTGCGTCAGGTGGTGGTGGAGCGGATGCTCGCCGGGGTAGCGACTCGCCGCCACGTCGACGTCACCGAGCCCGTCGGCGTGGAGGGCACGGCGACGTCGAAGTCGGCGGTGTCGCGACGGTTCAAGGCCGCCACTGAGACGGCGATGGGCGAGCTGCTGGCCCGCGACCTGTCCGAGCTGGAGACCGCGGTGCTGATGATCGACGGGCTCTGTGTCGCCGACCAGATGATCGTCGTCGCCCTGGTCATCTGCGCCGACGGGACCAAGGTGCCGGTCGGGCTGAAGCTCGGCGACACCGAGAACGCGGTCGTCGTCAAGGACCTGTTGGCTGATCTGGTCGCCCGCGGGCTGCGCTACAGCCACGGCATCGTCGCCGTGCTGGACGGCTCCAAGGCGCTGCGCAAGGCGGTCACCAAGGTGTTCGGCGAACGCGCCCTGGTGCAACGTTGCACGCTGCACAAGAGACGCAACGTGACCGGCTACCTGCCCGTCGGCGAGCGCGACGCGATCGACCAGCGTCTCGCCCGAGCGTTCGCCGACCCCGACCCAGACAAGGGCCTGCGCGCCTGCCAGGCACTCGCCCGCCAGCTCGAGGGCCGCCACCCCGACGCCGCCGCCTCGCTGCGCGAGGGCCTCGAGGAGATGTTCACCGTCGCCCGCCTCGGCGTCAGCGGCCGGCTCCGACGGTCACTGACCAACACCAACTGCATCGAGTCGATGTTCTCCATCGCCCGCACCACCACCGGCCGGGTCAAGCACTGGCGGGACGGCACGATGAAGAAGCGGTGGATCGTTGCCGGCATGCTCGAAGCCGAGCGCTCGTTCCGTCGCATCAAGGGCTGCGCCGACATGCCCGCCTTCGTCGCCGCCGTCGCCCGGGCCACCAACCCGGAAGCTGTCACACCCACCGACTACTCTGAAGTGGCCTGAGCAAGTTCGGGATCACCACCGAACTTCAACACGAAGCGGGACATCCTCCGGAGGAGCCGGCGCGGACATTCAGTTACGTCGATCACTTCGCCTTCTGGCGGATCTTCGGCTGGCTCCGCAAACGACACGCCGGGCTGAACAAACGGGAACTTGTCCGCCGCCACCTCCCACGCTGGGAGATCCGCGACGGCCACATCGAGCTGTTCCGGCCGCAACAGGTCGCCATCGAGCGATACCGCTACCGGGGCACCCGTATCCCGACACCATGGACGAGCCTGACGTCAGGATCACCCGCACCAGCGGCATGAACCGTGGAGAGCCGGATGCGGTGAAAGTCGCTCGTCCGGTTCGGAGGGCGGGCCGGAGAAACCCACCTGGTGAAAGCCGGGCAGGGCGCTCCGGCCCGACCCCTACACCCACTTCACCAACGCGCGCCGCGCAGTGTTCGCCATCGTCGACATGGTCAGTCGCCGCTGGATCGACACACTCGTCAGCATCGAGGAGACCGCCACCCAGGTGGCGGTGATCTTCGAGCACGCCCTCGAGGTCGAAGGTCTGCTCGAGCTGCTGACCGATGACCGTCTCGAGCTCGATCCCGACGATCCCCGCCGGCCGATCCTGCTGGCAGTGTCCGACAACGGCCCCCCGATGACCGCCCACGACACGCGAGCGTTCATGACCCTGCTCGCCATCGCCCAGCACCACGGCCGGCCCCACACCCCGACCGACCAGGCGTGGATCGAGAGCTTCTTCGGCCACATCAAGGGCGAGTGGCCCCATCTCGAAGACATCGACGACCCCGCCGTGCTCGACGCCGAGCTCGCCCGAATGTCGGACCGAGTACAACTCGGTCAGGCTTCACGAGTCGATCGGCTACGTCACGCCCGACGACGAGCACTACAGACGGGCAGCAGCGATCCGCGAGGCCCGCCAGCAAGGCCTCCAACGAGCCCGCCAACAACGGCTCCACCACCACCGCCGGACCAACACCAACGACCCCGAGGACACCCATGAGTTAGTTCATTTCCAACCCGATCTCCGCGGCAAAGTCAGACCCGGATATTGCAGGCCGGGTTGTCTGATCGACCGGATTGACGCGGCAAGTGCTCCGCCGCCTGGGACGATGTGGATTGCTACATCAAGACCGACCCAGGCAGAGGAGCACCTGACAGGTGAAGGCTAGTGCGACATTGTTCGATGCCGGGGAGATCATCGCTCGGCCTCGTCGGGAGGTGGCTGCGGTGAAGGCCACGGTCACCGATGACGACGTGACTGGCGTGGCTGGTGCTGTGTTGTGGGGTCCGCTGCTGGACCGGCTGAACCTGGTCGATGTGGCCGATGCTCGTGGGCTGCGGCCGATCGGGCCGGGCGGCTACAGCGGTGGGGAGTGCTACCGGACCCTGGTCGAGGTGTTGTTGGCCGGCGGCGAGTTCCTCTCCGACCGGTCGTTGCTGACCGGGGCGACCGAGCAGTTGCGGGGCCAGCACGCCCTTCCGTCGCACTCCACGCTGTTCCGGTTCTGTGCCGGCGCCGATCTCGGGCGGGCGCAGAAGGCGGCGGCGGTGAATCGCACGATGCTGGCTCGGGCCTGGGCGATGGGTGCCGGGCCCGACGGCGGGGTGATCACGATCGACCCGGACGCCACGTTGGTTGACACCTACGGGCCGGGCAAGGAGGGCTCAACGTTCACCTATCGCGGTGAGGTCGGGCTGTCACCGTTGATCGGGGTGTGCGGCGAGACCGGTGACGTGTTGGCGTTGCACGCTCGCGGTGGCAGCGCCCACCCCGGGCGGGCGCTGGCCGGGTTCGTGCGTGAGTGCGCCGCAGCGATCCCCGCAGCGGTCCGTGCTGGCAAGAACCTGTGGGTGCGGATCGATTCGGCCGGCTACCAGCACGACGTGTTCGCCGCCTGCGAGTCGCTCGGTGCGGTGTTCACGATCACCGCGCCGAACAGGACCAATGTGCGAGATGCGGTGCTCGCGCTGGCCGCCGACTCGGCCACCGTGTGGACCCCGGCGCTGGGCGCCGAGGCCGAACGAGGGTCCGAGATCGCCGAAACGACGATCGAGGTCGGCTGGCCCCGTCGCCATCAACAACCGCGCCGGTTGCGGCTGATCGTGCGTCGTCAGCGCACCAGCGCCGGCGAGCAGCTGTCGTTCGACGACCTCGACGGGTGGCGGTTCCACGCCATCGTCACCAACCTGCCGGCGCTGTTCGCCCCCGCCGCTGACGTCGAAGCCCACCACCGGCTACGCGGTGGGATCCCCGAAGACACCATCCGCCAACTCAAAGAGGACTTCGGGCTGATCCACGCCCCGGTCCAGAACTTCTTCGGGAACTGGCTGTGGTGGCACGCCTGCGCCCTCGCCCACAACGTCGCCCGCTGGATCCGCGACCGGGCACTGCCCCGCGAGTTCCGCCGCTGCCGGGGCAAACGTCTGCGGCTCGCCTTCTTCAACGTCGCCGCCCGCGTCGTCACCCACGCCCGCCAACTTTGGCTGCGCATCCCCCGCTCCCACACCTGGGCCGACGCCTTCATCGAAGCCCTCACCCGGATCCGAGCACTCCCAGCGTTTGCCTGACCGGCCAGGCACTCACACCACCCCAGCCCGGACAACCGCAGCGCACACGGTCCCTGGGCCGGCGCGCCCATCAATGACTCGAACATCGTCCCAGCCCTCCGGCCGTCACGATCGCGACCGCTCATCCCTCCGCCTGGCCGGCCTGCAATATCCGGGTCAGACACGCCTCAGTTTGCCCACCGAGGCGTAATCATCGTCGCGCCTCAGCACACCGCGCACCTCGGCGGCCAGCTGCAGGTAGTCGCGATCCAGGGCGCGCAACAGCTTGCGGATGGCCGAACGCAGCTGCGTCACCGTGTCCTGCGTGGACACTGCGTCATAGATCGGCGTCGAGTCCAACACCCGCACCCGGTTGCCCATCACCCCCGCCTCGCGTGCGGCAACCTTGGTGTCCTCCAAGAACCGCTTGTCCCTCCCAACGGTGCGCAAGCGATTGCGCTGACCCACCAGCGTCGTCGGATGGAACGCCACATAGCCGGCATCCACCCCAGCCGCCGCCTGCCATCGCAGATCGCACTCCAGACGGTCGACCGCCTCCTGATCCGACAAGCCCTCATAGGCCTGGAGCACCATCGTCGTGGCCAGCACCCACGCTGGGATCGTCGGCCGGCCCCGCCGCGAGACCTTGTAGCAGTCGGCGAAGTAGTCACCCGGGAAGATCCGCTCGCCGTGATCAGCCAACAACCGGTACACACCCCTGAGCCGCTCGCCCAACAACTCGCGAGGGTTGTCGAACCGCTGCAACACCGACACCATGCCCAACGCCACGACCCAAGTCTGTTTTCGCGAGACTCCCCAGTGGTGGATGGTCACCCGACTACTTCAGGGCTCACCTAGACACTCAACCCAAGAGCCCGGTGGGGAATAACGCCGACGCCGGGCTAGGGAATAGCGGCGGCGTTGACACGTGTGGCAGAACCCGTCGGCGACGGCCTCATCCACCGTCTTGAGGACCAGCTCCTTCACCAAGGCGGGGACCCGCGCCGGGAGCGGACCGATCAGCCCCAGCCGCTTTCCCCGCACGACCGCCAGCTCGATCGCCTGCGCCTTGATCGCCTCGGTCAACTGGCCGATCTCGGCCCGGGCCGCCTCCAGCTGCCAGTCCCGCTCCTTGGCCGGCCTGCCCGGCACCCGCGCCAACGCGGCGAGGGCGGCGTCCTTCACGGTACGGCGAACGCCGATCACCGTGGAGACATCGACCTGCCACTTGCGGGCCGCGTCGGCCTGGGTGATCTCGCCAGCAGTGACCTGCAAGAAGATCTCCCACTTCGTCTCGGCCGACAACTTCTTCGGCCGTCTGCGAGCGTTGACCTCGGACATGAACTGCTCCTCTCAGAACGTCCGAGGAGACTCCCAGCCTTGGTTCATTTCGCGGTGGATCCTCCGCGTCGAAGTCAGACGCAAACCAGGCGGCGAACAGGTCGCAGGTGCCGTTGCGTTGGCAGTCGTGGGTCGCCCGGGCCGGGGTGGTGGGCAGCATCGGCAGGGTCGGTGCGGTCCGGTTGAGGGCCTGGATCTGGGGTTTCTCGTCAACCGCGAACACCGCCACGGCCACCGGCGGGTTCATGTACAGGGCGACGAGATCGCGGATCTTCTCCACCAGCTCGGGGTCCGGCGACACCTTGAACTCGTCTTGGCGCCACGGTTTGAGCCCGAACGCCCGCCAGATCGCGCCGACGGTGGTGTGCGAGATCCCATGCTTGGCCGCCAAGCCCCGAGTCGACCAGTGCGTCGCATCCGGCGGTGCCGTCTCGAGGGTCTCGACAATGATCGCTTCGATCACGTCATCGCCGATCGTGCCGCGCCGCGCCGGGGCGGGGGGCATCCACCAATCCGTCGATCCGCTCCTTGGCGAACCGGTGCCGCCACTTCGACACCGTCGTGGGATGGACCCGCAACTCCGAAGCGACCTCACCGTTGGGGCGACCCTCGGCGTAGGCCAACACGATCCGGCACCGCAACGCCAGTGCTTGGGACGAGCTGTGTCGCTGCGCCCAGCGCTGCAAGGTCTTGCGTTCATCGCCGCTCAACGTGATCTCGACCGTGGGTCGTCCACGACGTGCCATGCCAGGCTCCTTCTGTCAGGGGTTCTACCTGGCAGAACGCGCCACAGACGCGAAAACTCCCGATCACCCAACATTTTTCGCCGGAACAGCCTTCCAGGACATAGAAGGACGCTGCACGTGCCGAGGCACGAAGTACCGCGAGGGAGGCGTCGCCATGTTGAAGCTCATCTATTGCCTGCGCCGCAAGCCGGACATGAGCGTCGAGGAGTTCCAGCGGTGCTGGCGCGAGGTCCACGCGCCGCTCGTCGCCGAACGAGCACACCTCCTTGGGATCAAGCGGTACATCCAGGCCCACACGACGATGCCAGAGGTAGTCCCTGCTCTTCAGGAGCGCAATGGAGGATCCCCCGAGCCCTACGACGGCGTCGCCGAAATCTGGATCGAGACTCTCGACGCACTGGGCAGTGAGGACGCGGCCGTACAGAAGGCGATGGCCGATCTCCTTGCCGACGAGGGCAACTTCATCGACCTGGCGCTGTCGCCCCTGTGGATCGCGCAAGAGAACGTCGTCGTCGCCTGACGCACCTGTTGCCGTCGCGACGAGCGAACCGCTGAGCGTCCGCTAACGACGGGGATAACACCGGCCAGCGGCGCCTGGTAACGGCTGATACACGGGTGATCGCGAGGCGCATCACCTACGACACGTCGCCTCGATCACCCGTGTCGATCAGGCGTTATCCGGCCCGAAGGGCTTGGTGATCTTCGATCACCCGGATAACGCCGGGTCGATGGCGTCCGCGGCCCGTCCGATAATTACGACGGCCGAGAGGAGTCGCACTGCTCGGTAACCGGCGCAGTGCACGATCGCGATGCCCGATAACGCGGCGCGATAATGCACGGTGCCAGCACTCGTCGTCTCAGCGATGCGCGGCTACGTCGAAGCCTCTTGGCGCTCCGAGATAGCTCGACCGAGCCGGTTGAGTGCGGGCCGCGCAGCACGCATCTCAGGCCTGTTGTTCAAGAGCCGGTCGAGGTTGTCGGCGATGTCTTCGTCATGGAGGGCGACGGCGTGTGAGTAATGCCGCAGCGTCGTCATCGGATCACGGTGCCCGAGACGGGCTTGGGCCTTGAGCAGCTGACCCTCGCCGACGAGGTGGGTGGCCACTGCGTGACGGAGGCGGTGAAGCGCGGGACGTTCCACGCCGGCTGCGACGCCGAGGCGACGGAACTTGTGTGACAACGCGTCGGCAGTGAGGAACGTCGCCCTGGCTGGTGTGGGTGCGAACAACCAGTCGTCGACCGGTGCCGGTTCCCGCTCGGCCCACGACGTCCATTGCGACTCGATCAGCGTTGCCGTCGTCGTGCCGAGGGTCAGTCGCCGCGACCGATTCGACTTGGTCGAGGCGATCACGCCGTGGGACACGCCGCGCTGGATCGTCAGCACCCGCCCGTCGACATCGCCGTGACGGAGCACAGAGAGCTCCCCGCGACGCGCGCCCGAGTCGGCGGCCACCCGAACCAGCAGCAGTGCCTGCTCGGCGCTGAACAGCAATCGTCGCCACCACAGCGAGCTCGGGTCCGCCTCCAACGCCGCTGTCAGTCTGGCCACGTCGGCTTCGGCCAAGGTGAGCATGCGGTGCACCTCGTCGAGGGTGTGGTGCAGTCGGGGTCGCGGGCGCGGCGGACCGCGCACCCCAACCAGCGGGTTCGACCGCAGCAACCCCTCGGTGACCGCCCACGAGATCGCCGAGCGCAACACCAGCCAGCGAGCCGACACCGTGGCCACCGACACTCCGCACGCCTGCCAGCGCACGATCGCCGCCCGCACCGTGCCCGCGGTGAGGATGAGCAGCGGACGGCGGCCGAGTGGGTCAGCGATCAGGTCGTCGACGACGTGACGGTGCGACGCGTAGGTGGCTGGCTTCCACAGATGCGGACCAGCCATGAACCGGACCAATAGCTCGGCGACGTTCAATCCTGGGATGTCAGATGGGTGCGGCTCCCGTGGAGGGATATTCAGGCGGCTTGAGGGATGATTCCGCCCGCGTAGCGAGCCTCGTGCACTCGGTGTCGTTCGCTGTCGAGATGGAAGGTCATGTACTCGTCGAAGTCGCCGTTGCTGCGTAGGGCTCGGAGCTTCAAGATGGCCTCTGCTCCGTTCAGTCCCCAACGGGAGCCGGTCAGATCGAGCCTGTCCTTCACCAGGTGGCGGCAGGCTCCCTCGATCACTCCGGTCGCGATCGGCCATCCTTGTTCGAGTGCCTGTGGGTAGTTGAGGTAGTCGCGCTTGGCGAGCAGGTAGTTGGCGCATCGATCGGCGTTGTGCCGGGCGTCGGCGTGGAGGCCGTGGCAGGTGGCCTTGCGCCGGATTGATGCGGCGACGGTCGACGCCTCTCCGTTGAGGACGGCGAGGGCTTTGGCGGCGACCCAGGCCTCGGCTGCGGGGTCGCCTTCGGTGAAGAAGGACCAGGCCGAGGACCACAGGTACTCGATGACGTGGACAAAGTCGCAGATGATGCTGACCTCGACGTGACGGGCCGTCGCCTCAGTGTGGATGCGGTCGATCTGGTGCTTCGCCCCGTCGACGAGGGCGATCCAGGTGCGCTGGTGTTCGGGGTCACGGCGCTCGGCCTCGTCGAACACGGCTGAGATGACCGCCGCCGCGTCCTTGACGACGCTGGCGGTGAGCCACTTGTTGTCTGCTTCGGGTGCCGGGGTCCTGTCGGCGTCGTCGGATCCGATGATGTCGGCGGGAGTGCGGGGAACCGGCGTCACGTCGTAGACGGCGCCGACCTCAGCGATGCGTTTCCGGTTCCGCTTCTCTCCCTTGGAGAGCCTGGTCTTCAGCTTGGCCGAGGTTTTGGCGGCGGCCTTGGCGGTTGAGGGCCGCAAGGCGTCGGGTCGCATGACGATCCCCTTGCCGTCCGCGGAGAGCACGAGGACATCTTGTTGGTCGGCCGGCGTACGAGACGCGTTCTCGTAGAAGGCCTCGAAGTCGACCGCGCAGCGAGCCGCCAGCTCCTCGACCTGGCGCTTTCCGCACGTCACGCCGGTCGCGCGATGGATTGCCTCTCTCGCCTCCTCGAAGCTGCCCCTCGAGGACTCGGTGGCCGACAGCGCACGCAGCCCGTGGGAGTGCAGCTGGCGTGGAAGATTCAAGGCTGCATCGGCGGGATAGAGGTTGTCCTCGCCCCGGCGGCGATACGCCATGCGGGTGACGCTGACCTCGCCGAAGATCGTCGCCAGCGGCCGGACATGGCCGGTCTCGACGCTTCCCCGTGGGGCGCCGGCGGCGTCGGCCACCTCGACCAGGCGCCCCTCGCGTGTGGCGCGCAGGTCCAGGTGGTCCTGGTAGAGCTGGCGGACCAGCTCACGGGCGTCGACGCTCAGCCTCGCCTCGAGCTCGCCGTGGGTGAGACTTGTCGCCTCCTCGCCGCCGATGAAACAACACACCTCCTCGAATCGGGCGCGGCTCGCGCTGAAGGCATCGTCGGCACAGTTGCTCGGCATGGGACCCTCCATCCAGGTCGATGTTGCCCTACAGCGTTACCGCTGTAGGATCGGAGACGGTGGATGCCCCGGCGAGGAGGAGAAGATGTGATGAGCAACTCGGCGCGACGGCCGCCCTTTGCTGCGACCCGAAAGGCGCTGGCCGATGCCCTCGCCGAGATCGACGGGCTGCTCCCCGGATCAGTCATCGTCCGTCATATGCGCTGCGGCAAGCCCAGATGCGCGTGCAAGGCCGACCCGCCCGTCCTGCACGGCCCCTACATCCAGTGGACCCGCACGGTCGGGGGCAAGACCGTCACCAGGTTCCTGAGCAAAGAGCAGCTCGGGCGCTACCAGCCATGGTTCGACAACGCCAGACGCC
This sequence comes from uncultured Acidimicrobiia bacterium, assembly GCA_963841465.1. Taxonomy (GTDB): domain Bacteria; phylum Actinomycetota; class Acidimicrobiia; order Acidimicrobiales; family Ilumatobacteraceae; genus JALZMG01. The sequence goes on from CAWJCQ010000006.1 coordinate 1,222,034, forward strand.
TCAAGGACCTCGTCGCCAAGCTCGAGATCGTCTCGCTGCAGGCCCTCGAAACCGCCGAGGGGCCAAGCCCACGAGCCGCCGCCTCCGACTCAACGCCGCCAATGCCACCTCAGCACGTCGACACATAGCTCACCCTCGGCCGCGATACTCGCCTCAGCGACCCCTCGGGCTCCGACACCCCACAGCCTTGTCGGATCCAAATTCGCAGCTCCCGGCCATGATCAGCCGAATCTGAACAAACCCTCCACGAGAGCCGCACCCATGTCAGATGACCCGACCCGGTCGATCCCGTACTCCTCGACCAGCTCACAGCGCCGCCGTTGCGCCCACGCCGCGTCGCCGTGCACGGTGAACGAACGCTGCACACTGTGCCCATGAGCAGGGTCGAAGCCGACCACGACGCGGATCTCCCACACCCCCGGCGAGCGTTCACGCAGCGAGCCCGTTCCCCGTCGAGCCCGCACACGAGACGGAATCTCATCCCTATAACTCGTCGTCATCCCTATAGCTACTTCGACCTGAAATAGTCGATCCACCACCTGCGCGCGTGCGTTCGATACGATGGCCTCGCCCCTGGTAGTTGCGTTACCGAACAGCGAGGCCATCGATGTTGCGAACGGTAGGCGAGGAGCCGACGTTGTGGGAAGCGTTGCTCCCGGCGGAGGCGTTGGTGATGCCCGCCGAGCTGGTCCGCGTCGATGCGCTGTTGGATGACGACCGCTTCTTCGAGCCGTACGCCGAGTTCTTTCACGCCACGCTGGGGCGGCCGTCGATCCCGATCGAGACGTATCTGCGGCTGATGTTCTTGAAGTACCGCTACCGGCTCGGGTTCGAGACGCTGTGTCGGGAGGTCACGGACTCGATCGGTTGGCAGCGGTTCTGTCGCATCCCGCTCGGTGGACGGGTGCCGCACCCGACGACGTTGATGAAGATCACCACCCGTTGCGGTGGGGTGGCCGTCAACGGGTTGAACGAGGCGTTGCTGGCCCGCGCCGTGGAGGCCAAGGTGTTGAGGACCAACCGGGTGCGCGCCGACACGACGGTGATCGAAGCCAACGTCGCGTATCCGTCGGACTCGTCGCTGTTGGCCAAGGGCGTCGCCAAGATGGCCAAAGCGGCCAAGAAGCTGCGGGCAATGGGATTGGCGAGGCGCACCCGGCTGGCCGACAAGACGCGTACGGTGCGCTCCCGGGCCCGCTCGATCAACGCCAACCTGCGCCGCCGCACCGACGACAAGCTCGCCGAAGTCAAGCGGATCAACACTGACCTCGCTGGGATCGCCGAGCGGGTCGCCCGGCAGGCCGACGCCGTGGTGCGCAACGCCCGCCGTAAGCTGCGCACCCTCGGTGACCAGGCGTCTGGGCTCGCTCGTGCTGCGGTGGAAGGGCTGGAGCGGACCGCCACCTTGACCCGTCGGGTCGCCGCCCAGACCCGCCAACGCCTCGCCGGCGAGACCCCGCCGGGGGCGACTCGGGTGGTGTCGTTGCACGACGCCGAGGCCCGTCCGATCGCCAAGGGACGTCTCGGCAAGCCGGTCGAGTTCGGCTACAAGGGCCCAACTCGTCGACAACGAAGATGGTGTCATCGTCGACCACAACATCGAAGCCGGCAACCCGCCCGACGCACCGATGCTCGAACCGGCGATCCAACGGATCAAGCAACGCACCGGTCGAGCACCGAGGGCGGTCACCGCTGATCGTGGCTACGGCGAACAAGGCGTCGAAGACGCCGTGCGTGCCGCCGGAGTACGTCATGTCGTGCTCCCCACCAAAGGCCGACCGAACGCGACACGTCGCCAGATCGAGAACCGACGCGCCTTCAAGAAGATGGTGCGATGGCGCACCGGCTGCGAAGGCCGCATCAGCTGCGCCAAACGCGACTTCGGACTCTCCAGGACGCGGATCGACGGGCTCGCCGGCGCACGCACCTGGTGCGGTCACGGAATATTCGCCCACAACCTCGTCAAGATCAGCGGCCTGATCGACTGATCGAGCCCAACGAGATCGAGCCGGCGACCGGCGGCCCACATCGCCGACAGCCACCGCGCCACACCCGCATCAACGTCACTCACGCCCCCCGCGCCCACACATTCTTCAGGTCGAAGTAGCTATAGGGATCGGTATAGGGATACGAACCGCCCGGGACATCCGTCACGGCCGACCGCGAGGCCGCGACCAGGGCCGATGGTCAGCGCGCTCGGAGGGAGTCGAACCCCCAACCTTCTGATCCGTAGCCACAGGATGGGGGTAAATCGAGGTCTCCGCCGACCCGCGACTATCTCGCTATCAGCGCCGTCTCGGACTGCGCGTCAGCGACGCGAGGGCAACGTGCCGGCGAATTGAGGCCGTCAACTTGACCGGCCCGACGTGCTCGTCGGAGGCCAGTCCGAGCGCGAAACCGCCCCGGCGGTAACCGGGGCGGAGTCTCATCCCACGGCACGCCATGGGTGGCACATCAGCTACGCCACCCAATGCTGGTCCTCGTCGTGGGACCTGTCAAGCACTGCCCCATGACGAGACGAGACCACGGAGATGACCGCCGCCGAGGAGTTCTTCGCCGCCGCCATGCGCGACTACGGCGTACGGGAAGGAGACCACGTGAGGATCCCGATGCGACAGTGCGAGCTCGCCCGACGGCACCACGTCGCGGCCTCCACGGTCGGCGCCTATCTGACGGCGATGGGGGCGTCCATCGTCAGCCGACGACCCGACATTGTCATCCGGCTCGTCCCGGACCGAGGCGCAGTCCCGCCTGCCGAGGAAGGGCCATCACGCCAAGACCGAACAGCGGACCTGGTCGGCGCGATCGCCGACCTCGTCGCACAGCAGGCACACCTCCTCCACGCCCTTGCCGAGGCCGTCGCCTCCGCGATGAAGCCGCGCGAATCCGCGCGCGGACTTCGCGCGGATGAGGCCGTTCCGCGCGAAGTTCTCGCGGAACACAGGAAGGACAGAGAAGACGAGCAGCAGGAAGACGATCCTTCTCCTCCGCATGCTGCTTCTTCGCGACCTTCGCGCGGAAACGCGGATCGTCCCCGCGGATCCGCGCGGATCGACTCCCTGCTTGAACCGCTCCACCAGGTCGCTGGCGCGCGTGGTCTCGTGCCGATGAGTGACCGCGACACGATCGCATCGGCCCTCGCCCCGTACGACGACGACACCGTCCGCGGCCTGGTCGCGGACATCGTCGAGCGGTCAGGCGCCGGCAAATCGACGGTCAGGAGTCCGTTCGGCTTGCTCGTGTCCCGGGCGAGACAGGGCCTCGTCCCGACGGCCGACACCAGGCCCGACGAACCGGCACCGGCGCCGCCGCGGGTCGGCGAGACTCCTGGCGGCGAGGAGATCGACGAGGTCAGCGTCGATGACGGAGTGTTCGACCTACTCGCCGACTACCAACAGAGCGGGACCGGCCTCGAGCTCGTGCGAGCGCTCGACGAAGCGATCGCCGACGAGTTCACACCGGCGGCGCTCCGCCTGCTGTCACCCACGGCGTTGCGTGCACTGAGAGCCGAGACGCTTCGTCGTCACAACAACCAGCCCGGGGGGATCGTGACGAGCAGAATTTTCGCGGCCGGACGTGACGTTTCGGCGCCCCGACCCGGCACTCATCGGCCATGAGCACATTGTCAGACCCGGGCACGGCTCGACGCCGTCGCCCTGAGACCTTCCGAGACCTCGTCCAGCCTCTGCCCGACGGCCGGGACAACCCGGCGGCCGTCGTGACCGGCACGCAGCTCGCATCGATCCTCGGTGTGCACCCCGTGACGCTGCGTCGCATGGCCCGCATGAGCCAGCTCCCGGTGCGTTCTGTGAGCGTCGACTCGTGGCCCCGCTACTCCGTGCGCAGCGTCCTACGGTGGATCCTCGAGCGGGAACCGGCTGACGGCGACGACGGTACGGACTGCCGGCTCCTGACGATCGCCCAAGCCGCCAAGCTGCTCGGGTGCAGCCGCGCCACCGCCTATCGCCTGCTCGGCGTCCCTTCGCCACCGATCACACCAACCCCGGTCGGCGACGAGACGCGATTCCCAGCCTGCCGCGTAATCGCTTACATCGACGCGAGAAGGTGAGCCCTCAACATGGCAGGAATCCCCAGCCTCCAGAGTCCGGCCGCCAGTGAACGACGCCCACGGTTCCATGGGAGCCGGTCGCACCACCACGCCAATCGAGGCGCGACGAGCTGCGTGCTTGGCGGTGACAACCGCGGCGTTGACGCCCGACCGGACTCCGCGGGTCTGTTGTCGTCGGCGCCGTCCTCGAGGCGATTTGAAGGAGGTGCTGCGCTGCGGTGGTCGGGGGGTTCGGGGAGGTCTCCGATCCCTGGCTTCGTGGAAACGATGTTGCGCCCGTTCGTGACGCTTTCCGCGCGCGGGAGGGACATTCATTCCGATGTGAGGGATCACTGCGAACGCCACGGGTGCGGAACTACGGTGCGCCCACTGCTCGGTGGGCGAGTCAGGGGCTGGGTTCGTGAGACGAGAACGGCCGGGGCGATCCGCTCCGGCAGAGGGTCCAAGCCAGGCATGACCAGCGTCGCCGGCGCTCATCTCTCTCCGGCTGCGCGAGTGTGGCCCCGCTTGACGGCGGTCGGCGCGGCGCTGGCCGTCATCGCATGGGGCCTTATGGAGCGCGCGGCGGCCGTCCCCGTGGTGGTCATCGCGGCACTATCGCTTCTCGCGGCGGTCGTCGACGCCCGGAGCCACCGGATCCCGAACCAGCTCATCCTCGGCGGTCTCTTCGCTCTCGTCGCCGGCGGAGCTGTCACGGCCGTCGGTGACCACCGGGGACTGATCGACGTCGGAGGCGCGCTCTTCGCAGGGTTCGTGTTGAGTGGTGCCCCGCTTCTTGGTGTCATGTGGCTTGTTCGGCCAGCGACGGTGGGCGCCGGCGATGTCAAGCTGCTGACACTGCAGGGTGCAGCGATCGGCCTGGTCGCTCCGCTCGCCGCGCCGATCGTGCTGCTGATCGCCGGCGTCACCGCGTTGGGACAGTCGCTTGTGGGCGGTCCACGGCGCGCCGTGCCACTCGGTCCAGGCCTCGCGGTCGGGTTCGTCGGCGCTGTTGTCGCAGGCGTGACCGCTCGCGTCGTGTTCGGAGGGACGTACTGGTGAGCCGGAGGAAGCGTCTACAGCTCACGGCGGCTGCGCTCCTCGTCGCGCTCACGCCGATTGCCTGTACCGACGACGACGACTCGACCGTCACATCGACGTCGGCGGCAGCGCCCCGTGTGAGCACGTCAACGACGACGCCGGTCCCAGCCGTAACCAGCAGTGCTGCGCCTTCGCCCCCGTCCCCTTCGACGACAACAGCGCCCACTACGGCGGCTGATCCCACGGCTGCAACTAAGGCCGCAGTAGCCGCTGCTGTTGCGCAGAACCGTCAGGCCTACAACTACGCGATTTCGAACTACGACGCACCGGATGTTTTGGACGTTCTCGCGCGATCGGTTGTTCGGGACAGCCCGTCTTGGAACATGACGCTGCAGAACATGGACACACTCCGCTCGAACGGCTGGTCGGCGCGACTCAACCCAGAAATCCCGGATACCGCGACGGTCGAGGGCGAGGTGCAACTGCTCGACGGTCCACCGCCGACAAAGGCGCTTGCCATGGTCTGCACGATCAGCGCGGGTGTGGTCTACAAGCCAGGCGCAGCTCCCGACGGCGGGGATGTAGTCATCAACGACGAAGTTGTCGCTCGCCGCGATCAGGTGACGCTGGTGCTGGAAGACGGAACCTGGAAGGTCGAGCAGGGCACCAATGTCGGAACCTGGAAGGGCGCGTCGAAGTGCCCCGCCGCATAGGCGCAGCGGTAATCGGCGGAGTCTTGTTCACCGCATGCCTGGGGACGCCCGCTCGCGCAGACCTCGGCAACAACACTTCGACAACAGCAGCGAGCTCGGACCCGAGCGCGGGGTCAGTGGCTGTCGGCGCGTCTTTGACGACGTCGGGTGGTCCTCAGGCGTCGCGTTCGGCGCCGTCTCGGCCGACGTGTTCGTACGAGAAGTACGTGACGCCCCCGGATCTCCAACCGGTCGCCGACGCGCTCGGGCCCACCAGCGCGGTCAACGCTCTCTTGGAGCAGGCGGCGGCTGCCGACGCGACCCTGTACACGAAGACGTGCCCGAGTCCGAATGGCGGCGGTGTCCAGACGTGGGCGATGGTGCCGAATCAGGTGTCGGTCGATGACCTGATCTCGTCGGCGACGCGCCAGGTGACGGCACAGGTGCCCAGCCCGTCGATGAACATGAACCCGACTCCTGCGGTGGGCGGGGTCGTGAACATCGGGCTGTGGTTGGCGGTCGCTGATCCGGGTCAGGTGTCGATCACGGCGGAGGTTGGTCCGGTGTGGGCGACGGTGACGGCTCGTTATGAGGGCACGACGTGGGACTTCGGGAACGGGGACTCGACGACGTGTGACGGGTTGGGCACACCGATCGTCGACAAGGAGACGGCTGAGCAGGGGCCGTGCGGTTACACGTACCGCTGGCCGTCGGCACGCAAGTTCACCGGGACCGATGACCTCGCCTACCACGCGTCGGTGACCGGTCATTGGGTCGTCACCTATGAGACGTCACAGGGGGCGGGCGGATCGCTGGGCCCGATCGATCGGACGACGTCGTTCAACTACCAGGTTCGGGAGATCCAGACAGTGAGGGTGGCTGGGAATGGCTGACACGCAGACGGGTCAACGGTTGAGTGTGGCCGGCGCCGAGCTGGGCCTGCGGTCGGGGCTGCGGGTACGGCCGCAGCGACCGGCCAGGGCACTGTTCGGGCTGTTGCTGGTGGCGGTGTGTGTGGTGGCGGTGCTGGTGATCTACACCCGTGTCGGCGACCGCCAGGACGTGCTGGCGGTCAGTCGCACGGTGTTGGCCGGCGAGCAGTTGACCGATGCCGGTCTGCGGGTGGTGTCGATCTCGGCGGACGGGTCGTTCCCGTCGGTGCCGGCGACGGCCCGGGCGTCGATCGTCGGTCAGTACGCCAAGGTCCGCATGATCGACGGGTCGCTGCTGGTGGCCGACAGCGTTCAGACCCGGCCGCTGGTCGATCCGTCGAAGGTGTTGATGTCGGTCGCGGTGCCGTTGTCGGGGGTGCCGACGGGTCTGCGGGAAGGTTCGCGGCTGGTGCTGGTGGTGACCCCAGACGCGGGTGGGGCGCCGCCGGTGCTGGTCGAGGCGACGGTGGCGGCGGTCCCTCGCAACCTGGGCGAGCTGGTGTCGGGCGGTGACTCGAACGGCTCGTCGGCGGTGGCGTTGACGGTGGAGGTCGATCCGGGCGCCGCGGCGACGATCGGCGCGGCCAAGGCGGTGGCCGTCGCCGTGCTCGCGCCCGACGAGCCGTTCCCGGACACTGCGGCAGCGCCGGGGAGCGACGTGACGGCGAGTTCCACGCCGGTGTCGACGCCGGCAGGCGGTGGCTGATGCCGGCTGTCGCGCTGGTCGAGGCCGCCGGGACGTCGACGTCCACGACGAGCACGGTCGCGCTGTCAGCGACAGCGCCGGCGGGGTGGCAGTCACTGTTCGCCGAGTGCGACCCGTCCGGCGGCGACCTGGCGTCGTGGGCGGAGCTGTCGGACACGCCGGGCTGGACGACGTCGGTCTCGACCGGTGATCGCTCGTGGGACGGGCTGCGCACGCACATGCAGGAGATGCCGTCCGGGTTGAGCGTGCTGCTGGCCCCGACGAGGGCCCGGGTGGCGCGCACCGTGGTGCGCGAGTCGGCGGCCCGGTTCGGACCGATGCTGGCGTCGCTGTCGGACGTGATCACGTTCGCCGACTGCGGCCGGTTGGACGAGGCGCCGCCGGCGTGGGCGGCACCGGCATCACTCATCCTCCTGCTGGTCCGCCAGGCGCCCTCGTCAGCGGCGGCGACGGTGGCGCGGGTGGACCGCGCCGCCGAAGCGATGGAGCGTCTCTCACGGCTCAACGCCCCCGTCGGGGTCGTCGTGGTCGGCGCCCGCCCCTACGACCCCGGCGAGGTGGCCGCCACCGTCGGCGGCGAGCTGTTCGGGGTGCTCGCCGAGGACCCAATCGGCGCCAGCCAGGTCGGCGGGGCATGGACGGTCGGCCGCGGCGCGGCCCGTTCCGCACTACTGCGCTCGGCCCGCCCCGTCGCCCAAGCAATCACTGACGCGCTGGCCACACCGACGAGCGGGCTGGCGGCGGTGCAGGCGATGCAGGACCCCGCGGAGGCTGCGAGATGAGCTGGTACGAACCGATCGACCGGACGCGCGGTGAGCTGGCGGTGGACGAGCAACGGACGTTGACCCGTCGCACCGCCGATGTGGTGGGCCGCAACGTGGCGGCCCGGGTCGAGGTGGCCGTGGAGGCTGGCACGCTGATGACGCCCGATGCCGAGATGGTGGCCTCGTCGACGGAGATCCAGCAGGCGTTGCGTTCCGAGAACGAGCGCCGGCTGCGTTCGGGCCTGGACCCGTTGAGCGACACCGCCCTGGCCGGGCTGCACGACATGGTGCTGGCCCACATCTACGGACTGGGCGAGCTCGACGACTTGTGGAACAACCCGGAGGTCGACAACATCGACTGCAACGGCGCCGGCACGGTGTTCGTCACGTTCGCCGGCGGACTGGTGAAGGACCCGCCGGTCGCGTCGAGTCTCGAGGAGTTTCTCGATTTGGTGCGGCGGGTCGGGCGGCGACTCGGCGAGGTCGAGGTGCAGTTCGACGCCCGGCACCCTCGGCTGGATCTGCAGTTGCCGGACGGATCACGGATGTTCGCCGTCTACGGCGGTCCCGGCACCAACGGTGTGGGCGCCGAGACCTACTTGTGCATCCGCCGCCACCGCTACCAGAACCCGTCGGTCGAGGATTTGGTCGAGCTGGGCTTGTGGCCGGAGAAGGCGGCGCGGTTTGTCGTCGCCGCGCTGGCGACCGGCGAGAACGTCATCATCGGCGGGGACCACGGGTCGGGCAAGACCACATCGATGCGGGGCGTCATCTACTCAGCGGTGTCGCCGTGGGAGCGGGTGATCACCGTCGAGGCGGGGATCACCGAGCTCGGGCTGCACCGCTCGGGCCGGTTGAAGAACGTCGTCGCCTTGTTCTCCCGGCCCAACGGCTCCGAGGGCGAGGGCGAGGTGACGGTGTGGGAACTCATGGAGGACTACACCCGCCGCCTCAACGGCAGCCGCATCTTCGTCGGAGAAGTCCTCGGCAAGGAGGTGGGGCCGGTGCTGGATGCGTTCACAGCCTCGACGGCCGGCAGCGCCTGCACCATCCATGCCCGCTCGGCCCGGGCGGTGATTCACCGCTTCGAACAGTATGGCATGGCCGCCAACCCGCCGCTGCCGCCCGAGGCGGTGCGACTGGCGTTCGCCAACGCCCTGCCGATCATCGTGCACCTGGCCAAGGACGTCGCCACCGAGGACGTGGTGCGGCGCTACTGCACGTCGATCTGCGAGGTCACCGGGCTGGAGGACGGCCAGGTGGCGATGACCGAGCTGTGGGGGCTCAACGAACGCGGGGAACTGGTGCCCCAGCACGCCTTGTCGGCCATGCGCCGCCGGTTCATGGCCCGCCAGGGCTGGTCCTGGACCACCGACGGCTGGGCCGACGACCTCCCCGACGGAGAGCTGGCATGACCCCGTCCGCCGTCGTGGGGGCGTTGCTGGCCGGGGTGGGTGCCGTCGGGGTGCTCATCACGGTCTCCGCCTGGACGACCCCACCACGTCCTCGCCAACCGCACGCTCGACGGCTGCCCCACCTGCTGGCGACCAAGGCGCTGGCCGCCGTCGTGGCTGCGGTGGTGGGCTTGTTGGTGACGGGCTGGTTGATCGGTGCGCTGGCCGCCGGGCTGGCCGGCTGGGCTGCCGTCAACACATGGGAAGGGCGCAAGAGGAACCGGGCTGGTGAGCAGCAGCGCATCGAGGCGTTGGCGGTGTGGTGTGAGCAGCTGCGGGATCTGCTGTCGGCCGACATCGGGATCATCGGCACGATCGACGCCACGGTGGCCACGGTGCCCGCGGCGCTGCGTCCGGAGGTGTCGCGGTTGTCGACGCGGTTGGCGCGCCAGGCCCCCCAGTTGGCGATCCGCCAGTTCGCCAGCGAGGTCGATGACCCCTCCGGGGACCTCATCGGGTCGGTGCTGTTGCTGGCCATGTCGCACTCGGGTCGCACCGCCGACCTGCTCAGCGAGCTGGCCTCGACGATCCGGGAACGGGCCACGATGCGACTGCGGATCGAGGCCGAGCGTGGCGGCCAACGCGCCGAGGCCCGGTTCGTGTTGGGCTTCGGGATCGCCGTCATCGCCGGCGTCGTCATCTTCGGTCGGGGCACGTCGTTCCTCGACGCCTACTCGAGCGCCACCGGTCAGGTCATGTTGGCGCTCGTCGCCGTGCTGTACGGGACTGCGATCTGGTGGCTGCGCCAGCTGGTCCGCTTCGACCGCCCCGCCCGGTTCCTTGCCACAGGCGTCACGGAGTTGGAGATGGACCGATGATGCTGCTGGCGCTGGTGGCGGCGGTTGGGTTCGCCGGCGGGGTGTGGTTGATCGTGTCGGCGATCTGGCCACCACGGCCGTCATTGGCGCAGGCGTTGACTCGGCTGCACACGCCGGGCAGCCCACGAGCGATGTTCGTGCCGACGACCGCGTCGACGAGCTCGCTGGTGGTGCGGGCCGGGCGGATGCTGCTGCGCCGGGTGCGGGCCACGACGTTGGCCGACGAACAGACGACGAGCGACCTCGCCGTCGTCGCCCGCCCGCTCGAGGTGTACGCCGGCACCTGCGCCCTGTGCGCCCTGTGCGGGCTCGCCGCCGGCCCGCTGGCCTGGACGCTCGTGCGGCTGGCGGGCGTCGAGGTCAGCGTCCTGGTGCCGGTCTGGGTGGCGATCACTTGTGTCGCGCTCGGCTTCCTGGTTCCGCGCCTGGTGCTGCGGGCGGAGGCCACCACGGCGCGGAGCGACTTTCGCCACGCCCTGTCCGCGTACCTCGACGTGTTGGTGTTGCTGCTCGCCGCCGGTGAGGGACCCGAGGGGGCGATGGAGACCGCGGCGCGGGCTGGGAACGGCCCGGCGTTCATCGAGCTGCGCCGGGCCACGGTGCAGGCCCGGCTGTCGGGCGAACCGATCTGGGACCTCCTCGACGAGCTCGGCCGACGGCTGCGCGCCGTCGAGTTGTGTGAGATCGCTTCCGCCGGAAACCTGGCGGGCGAACGCGGCGCCGCGGTGCGTCGCAGCTTGATGGCCAAGGCTCGGGCTCTGCGCACGACGTCGTTGTCGGCCGACGAAGCCCAGGCCCGCCGCCGTTCGCAGCAGATGTTCCTGCCCGTCGTGCTGATGGGGGTCGGGTTCATCTTGTTCCTGCTGTATCCGCTCGTCACCAACGTCCGCATCGGATGACGGTGACGATCCCGCCCCGGAAGGAGCACCCCACCATGACCCAGTACCAGATGATCGTCGGCTACCTCACCGCACTCACCGGCCGGTTCCGCGACGACGAACGCGGCCAAACGGCCGAGTGGATCGTCCTCGTCGGCTTCGCGCTCGTGGCGACGGCCGTCGTCGCCGGCATCCTGTGGAGCAAGCTCAAAGAAGGCGCCGGCGGCGTCGACGTGACGCCGCCGCAGGCCCCGTAGCGAGCACCGGCGCATGGTGACGGTGCTGCAGCGGTTCCGTCGTGACGATCGAGGCGGGGTCGCCGCCACGATCGTCCTGTTCCCGCTGTTCGCTGTCGTCGCGTTCGTGTTCGTGCAGGCGATGCTGTGGCAGCGGGACCGGGACCTCGCCGCCGCGGCGACGGACCGGGCCTCTTCCGCCATCGCCCTGTACGACGCCGCACCCACCGGCGCACAGGACGAGCTCGAGGGCGCCCTGCGTTCCCTCGGCTTGGAGAACGTGGCGGTGTCGGTCGACCGCCGTGATGACGTGACCGTGGTCGAGGCCAGCGGTGACGCCCCCGGCATCCTGATCGGTACGTCGGTACGGGTGCACGCCCGCTCCGTCACCCCGACCGACCGTTTCGACGCACCATGAGAACGTTGTGGGGCGACGAACGCGGCGACGGCGACGTCGTCGGGATGATGTTCCTCGTCCCGCTCGTCTTCGGTGTCGTGTTGCTGTTCGTGTTCCTCGGCCGCCAAGGCGCGGCCGCACAAGGCGCAACCCACGCCGCGCACGTCGCGGCCGTCGCGGCGTCACACCAACGAGACGCCGGCAGCGCCCAAGCAGCCGCCCACCAAGCGGCCGCGTCGACGTTGTCAGCGGCCGGAACGGCATGCGCCGGCGGACCCGCCGTGGCGGTCACCGCCGACCGCTGGGAACCGGGCGGCGTGGTCACCGTCACCGTGTCGTGCACCGTCGAGCGCCACGACCTCGGCGCCATCAACGCCCCCGCCCGGACACTGCATGCACTTTCTCGGGCGGTGCTTGACCAATTCAAGGGGTTCGGGCCATGACGGCGCTCACGGCGTGGTGGCGTCGGTTCCGTGATGACGAACGCGGCGCCGGGTTCGTCGCCGCGTTCATCGTGCTGTTCGGTGTGCTCACCCTGGCCGGTGTCGGCGTGATCGTCGACTCGGCGCGCATCGTCTCCGCGCAACGACAGGCGTCCTCAGCCGCATACGAGGCGGCCCGCGCCGGCGCCAACGCCGTACAGGTCGGCACCGTCCGCGACGGCGCCGCCAGCCTCGACCCGACGACGGCCCGCGCCGCCGCCCTCGACGCCGCCAACGCCCTGCTCGACGGCACCGGCGCCACCGTGCGCGACGTCGCCGTCAGCGCCGGCGAGGTCGTCGTCACCGTCACCCGGCACATCCAGCCGGCGTTCCCGCTCGTCGCCGCCCGCACGATCAACGAGACCGGACGGGCCCGGATCCTGGTCGGCGTCACCGAGGAAGGCCAGTAGCGATGGCAACCCACCCTGTCGGACCTGGCCAACGTGGCGCGGGTTCATGGCTGCGGTTCCTGACCGCGGTCATCGTCCTGCTGGTCGTCGCCGTCGGCATCCCCGTCGGCCTGGTGGTGGTGTGCCGGGCCGGTCTCGGCTCGTCACACCCACTCCCCGGCATCGGCACCTGGGACGAGATCCACAGCTGGGTGACCACACAGCGGTCCTCCACCGAGATCGCCCGGGTCGCGCTGCGGGTCCTGATCTCGTTGTGCTGGCTGCTGTGGGCCGGACTGCTGCTGTCGGTGCTGTCCTCCGTGGTGGCCTCACGTCCCGGACTGGGCCGGCTCCGTCTGCCGCGACTCGGCATGTTCGACGGCTTCGGGGCCTGGATCGTCGCCGGGTTGACCGCGCTCACGTCACTCGCCCCGAACGTCGCCCACTCTCAACCGTCTGGGGTACCGATCCCTGTGGCCGTCGCAGCATCGGCCTCGACGCTCACCGACGCAGCCGTGGTTCCTCCGACGGCCACCGCGTCGCGGGCGGGCTGGGAGACGGTGCAGGCGGCCGAGTCGATCGAGATGTTCGCCGCCCGCACCCTCGGCTCACCCGATCGGTGGCCTGAGGTGTGGGAGCTGAACCAGGGCCGCACGATGGATGACGGCGCCACCTTCACTCATCCGTGGAAGCTCCACGCCGGCTGGCAGCTCGAACTGCCAGCCGCCCCGCCGCCGGCGGCGGTCGCAGCAGCCATCCCCGAGTCCGCATCACCCATTGCGAGCGAGCGGTATCGACCGGTCGAGGAGATCGTCGTCGCCGACGACGACAACCTGTGGAACCTCTCCCTGGCGAGACTGCGCTCCGTCGCCGCCCCCGACGGCGACGTCGCCGTCGCGCAGCTGGTGAAGGAGGTCGTGTCACTCAACCCCTCGATCGACGACCCGAACCTGATCTACACCGGCCAACACATCGTCATGCCGTCCGTCGGCACACCGGTCGACAGCGAGCAGCCCCCGGCCGCCGTCGCCCCGGCATCACCACCGCCGCGCGCGATCATCCAAGAGGAGCGCACTCACACCATCGTCTACGGCGACACGTTGTGGGACATCCTCAAAGCCGCGTACGGCTACGTCGACGTGCCGCTCGTCCACTACGTCGCCGACTACAACCAGCTGGCCGATCCCAACAACATCCCGATCGGCACGGTGATCCGCCTCCCGGTCCTCCCGGGCCCCGCCGTGACCACTCCGCCGCCGGTCGAGGTCGCTGCGCCGCCTGTCGATGCGCCGCCGGCGGCCGAGCCTGCCGCGACGGTCGATGCGCCCCTGCCGCCGGCGACAGTCGTTCCCTCGCCACCGGTCGTCGCCGAACCGGTCCCAGCCAGTGTCGTGACCGACCCGGCGCCGACCTCCTCGTCGCCGCCGTTGCGGCTGGTGCCGGCGACGCCGATCACCGCCTCCACGTCCGAGCCGTCGTCATCGCCGCTGCCATGGGCGTTCGGGGGGGTCGCCTCGGTCGGGTTGGCCACCGGACTGTTGGAGCTGTGGCGGCGCCGTCGACGCGCCCGCTGGGCAGCCGGCGGGTCGCCGTGGACGGTCGGCGCGGCCAGCGAGCAGCCGCCCGAGGCGTTGGCCGCGACGTCCGACCTGATCACCGTCGAGTGGGTCGCCGCGGCCCTGTCGCATCTCGCTGACGAGACGCGCCGCACGGCGGCCGTGGTCAGCGTCGAGTACAACCAGTCCGTCCTGACGGTCCGCTGGGATCGGACACGGCCGATCGCGCCGTGCCCGTGGTGGAGCAGTCATGACGGATGGGTGTGGAACCTGCCCAGCTCGGCTCGCCTGTCGCCCCCCGATGACGGTCCGCTGGTCGGGTTCCCCGGCCTCGTCACGTTCGGGGAGCGTGACGGCCGCCAGTACCTCGTCAACCTCGCCGCCTACGGCACCGTCGCTGTCGACGGCCCCGGCGCAGAAGCGTTCGTCGGCGCACTCGTCCTCGAGCTCGGCACCGGCGAACTGCTCAGCGACACCGTCGTCCACCTCCACGGCGTGCACCTGGCGTCGTGCGAACAGGTCGAGCGCGTCATGACCGACTTCGACGATCCGATCGACCCGTCATCGCCGACGCTGCACCTGTCGGTCATCGAAAGCGACGACCCGACGCTCGACCACCTCACCGCCGCCGTCGAAAGGGACCCCCGCCGGGCCGTGCTGATCCTGGGAAGCTCCGACCGCACGGTCGGCACCGAGGTGCGCGTCGAGGCCGACGGCACCGCCACACAGAACCCCGGGGACATCACCTTCCGCGCCTCACTCGTGCCCGGCGCCATCGCCGCTATCGACGTCGGGGAAGCTGCTCCCGCCACTTCGTGCGCCAGCGAGGCGTCGCCGGCGTCGAACGTGGTGCGGCTGGACCGGGCCGCTCGCGGATCGATCACCCCACCCCGCTTGGTGCTGCGGCTGTTCTCCAGTCTGCTGCCCGACCTCGACCCGCGCCAGGCTGAGGTCGACGCCCGGGCGATGACGATCATCGCCGCCCTCGACTTCCTCGGTGGCGGGCGGCCACCCCACCAGCTCGCCGAGCTCCTGCGGATCAAGGTCAAGACCATCCAGAACAAACTCGGCCGCCTACGCGAGCTGCAGCTGGTGCACAGCGACGGGAACATCTGGACGCTCGACGCCGGTGTCTGCAGCGACGCCGAATGGATGCTCGACCTCGCCCACAGCGCCCGGGACGCCACCTCACGCGACACCGCCAACCGTGCGCTCAACGAGTGCTGGGAGCTGTTCACCCGAGTCACCGGCCCGGCCTACGCCGCCGGCGGCGGCTCGTCGCTGTGGGGCTGGGTCGACGAACGCGACGAGGACTTCGGCGGGGCCACCGCCGTTGAGCAGGCAACCAGCACGCTGTTCCACGCCGCCGGCCTCGCCGTCGAAACCTGGGACACGCTCGCCGCCACCGGCACAGACAACCTCATCACCGCTGACCGTCTCGTTGACATGTTGTTGCGTGTGGAAGCCACGCTGCGCGTGGTCGAACCGTGGGCGTTGTTCGAAGCCGCCGCGGTCGCCGCTGGCAGAACCGGCTTGGCCTCCACCCGCCAGAAGCTCGCGACGCGCCTCGCGCAGCTCGTCCACGACTCCGACCTGGCACCACCAGAAGCACTCGTCGCCCAGTTGACCGGCGGCTGAGGTCCTGTGACCAGTTGCCGGGCAACTATCCCATCACTGTAGAAACAAGTTCACGAGTAGAGAACCGATCATGGAAACCGACGGGCGAATTCGCTGAGGATGAAATGCGCGCAGCGGTGCAGGCGCTGCAGGGTTTCGACTACCGGCCTTCCTTCGCCGATCGTTACCAGCGGGTCGACGCGTCCTGCGTCATCGATGTGTGGCTCCGCTGGCGCGACCACCCGCGCTCTCATCACTTCCATGCCGAGTTCTATCGGTTCCCCGACACCGGTCTACTGGATGTCGAGTTCAGTCCATCCCTCGGGACGGGTGACTCGGGCGAACGTGACCGTTCCGCGGAAGCTGAAACTCCCGGCGGTGAGCAGGGCCGGCGCGGTGTCCTGGTGCTTGTCATCGTTGGCGAGTTCTCTCAGCAACACCAGTTGATGCACATAGGGTCCACCGTAGGAATCGGCGAAGTCATACACTCCGTGGTACCGGCTGAAGATGCTCGATGAAGTCACGATGCGCTGGGTCGATCTGCCTCCGCACTCTCGCCTTCTGGTACAGCGCGGCGGTATCGCAGATCGGGAACGCGACTCCTGCCTCGTCAGTTGGTGGCGCGAAGGCGTTGGCACACCGCCATGCGACCTTGTCGAGCGCGGACCGGATCGATCCGGCGACGTCCGCAACGGCGTGGGTCAGGTTCTCGGCGAACTCATCGAAACCGATGGGATGCGCTTCGATCCGGAAGACATGATAGCTGGTCTCCGGGTCGAGATCGGCGCAAAGCACTGCTTGGTCGATTGGGTCGGCGAACTCTTGGGCGACGTTTTCTGCGAGGGCTGCAAGGCTGCGCTCCGCCCACTGCAACTTCGACGCGGCAGAGTCGAGTAGTCGGTGACGCTTCAGAACGTCCAACTGGGTGAGGTTCGGCGGGCGCCGCCCGTAACCGTCCAGCCTTGCGGCATGAGCGTCAACGCTCGGGGGAACTCCGAGCTGATCATCGGCATGGTGGTTAGCCTCGCGCACATGGCCGACGAGCCAACCCAGGAGACCGAGTACGGCGCGATGATTCCGGTGCCCGACCGCGAGGACGTCATGGCGGCGCTGAGGAAGACGGCCCGGGCTACCGACCCCGACGAGAGCGATTGAGGGTGGCAGTAGTGGCGTCGCGCCCCCACGACCGGATCCTTGACCCAGGCATCGAAGACGCAGTTGTGGCCCTCCGCGGGCTGGCCGTTGAAACCTACGAGTCTTGTGAGGGCGGGGCCGGGTCACACCTTTGATCGCCCGACGATCAGGTTTCACGGTGACCGCTCCGCGGGCACCAAAGCGGTGGTCGCTGCTTGGCGCGCTGGCCTTCAGCCGTCCCAGCTAGGGAGGCTGTGTCTTGGATGTGAGTTGACCGGCCCGTACTGGGAACTCCAGTTCAAGCCGGTCAACGTCCGGTCACGACAGTCGCGCGCACTCAGCACAAAGCGGCTTCCCGCCCGTGCCTTCGCGGCGGTTCTCCCGCTCAATGTTGTTGCCTGTGTTGCAGTTCGTGTTGT
Source organism: uncultured Acidimicrobiia bacterium (assembly GCA_963841465.1). Taxonomy (GTDB): domain Bacteria; phylum Actinomycetota; class Acidimicrobiia; order Acidimicrobiales; family Ilumatobacteraceae; genus JALZMG01. The sequence goes on from CAWJCQ010000006.1 coordinate 1,239,597, forward strand.
TGTGGTGGACATTCGCAAGAATCGAATGCCACGGGCTGACTTGCATCGGTCCTTCTCGTTTCTGTCAGGGGGTTTCATGCCGCAGGGGGCCGCGGCAGTTCTCATGCTCCGCGATAGCGCCGGGAAGTGGTGGATGCTCACCATCCACCGATATCGCCTGGGGGTGTGGCACCGTTAGGGGCCATGGAGAAGACCGAAGTTCAGCCCACCTACGTGCGTCTACCGGCCGACCTCCACGCCGCAGTGAAGGAGCGCGCAGCGGCCGACGAACGCACGATGGCGCAGACCATCCGCCACGCTCTCAGGTACTACCTGCAGCAGACGTCACCGACGACGGCGTAGCTGCTCGACCGACTGCTCCGTCTCGGCCTCGGTTCGGGCCGCCCTGCGAACGGTCCGCTAGCGAGACAGTCGCGAGCACGGGCGCGGGTCAATTGGGTCGCGGATCAGCCTCAGCGCTGGGCCCAGGGACCGGCTCGCCGGGCCCGGCTACGCCGTCGGCCTCGGCGCCCGGCCCGGCGGGGCGGTCGTTGACGTCGCCGTCGTACAGCGCGGAGCCGGTGCGGTCCGCTGTGCCGTGCGACGCGGCGTCCTCGGGCTCGTTGCGGCGGAACAGGAACCAGCCGACAACGGCAGCGACGGCGACGATCCCGAGCGCGATGACGACGGCGTTGCCGACGCTCACGTTGTGTCGTTCTGGTAGGCCGAGCGGCCTTGGTCGGGGTCGATCGTGTCGCCGTGACGGGCCGCTTGCTCGGCCTCGCCGGTGGCGTGCTCGTCGAACGCGGCCTCGGCGTCAGCTGGATCGAGATCGTCGCTCAAGCGATCGGCCAGCTCGGCGTCGCGCTCAACGCTTTGGCCGAACCAGTCCTCGACACGGCTGTCGGTGCCAGGGTCGGGCTGGCTTGAGTCATCGCTTGTGGTCATCGGGCCTCCTCGTTGCGGGCACGGCGTACCCGTTCGATCGCCGCCGAAGCGCCCCACCCACGCTTCAACGGGACGATCCGCCCACGCATCGACACGCCGGCGGTCCCGCCACGTCTCCGATATTGCGGTGCCCGGCCGCCGCCGGCCTGTTCTCGTGCCAGCGTTGACGTCGGGCCGGTGATGTCGTAAGCGATGCCTCGTTGTCAGCGCAGCAGGGGAGCGTTCGCGGCAAGCCGAACCGCAGCTCGTCCGACGAGGCGTCGGATCAGGACATGGCACAACCAGACGAGGCGAACGGCGAGGGATCGGCCGCCAGCCACGACGCCAGCGCAGCCAATGACACAGAAGCTCGCTACGGCAAAGAAGAATCCCCGACCTGACCCCCACGTTCTCGCCACGCTGTCCCCCGCACCGTGGCGATGGCGGCTCCATTGGACCGCCCACAGGAGCGGGCCCCGCGCGCCGGGCCCGCTCCCTTCGTTCCGCCGGCGCCATGGGCTTCGAGATCGCCTGCCGGAGCCGGCCGCACCGACCGACGTCGAACGCGACCCGGCGCTCTGTGAGGCCGCACGACGGTGCAGGCGGCTCGGACTCGGTGGGGCCAGACGGGCGGATCAGGTCATGAGCCGGTGGAGCGCGCTCGTGCGGGTGTGGTCGAGGAGATCTTGAGGTGTCTCGTACACCTCGATGGCGCCGGCGGCTGTCAGCTCCGCGGCACTGATCCCGCCGCACGTCAAGCCGATGCACGGCAGCCTCGCGGCGGTGGCGGCGTGGACGTCCCACGTGCTGTCACCGATCAGCATGGTGCGGCCCGGGTCGGCGCCGGCGCGACGCATGGCGAGTTCCAAGATGTCCGGCGCCGGTTTGCTCGAAGCCACTTCGTTCGAGTTGACGGCTGCGCTGATCCAGCGATCTGCGTCGATGAGGGCCCGCAACGTCTCGACGTCCTCGGCGTTGCCGGAGGTGGCGTAGACGTTGGTTGCGCCGGCCTCGGCGAGATGGGCGATCAGTGCCGCGGCCCCTGGTGTCGGGCGTAGCTCGCGCATCAGCGGCTTGAACTCCTCGTGCCACCAGGCCTCGAGCGGAGCGTCCTCGCCGGCGGCGTGCCGTTCGATCATGTGGTCGCCGCCCAACCCGATCGAGCGGTGGAGGTCGGCCGTGAGCACCTCCACACCAGCGCGCCGAAGTGCTCGTTGCCAGGCGATCGCATGGTGGTAGTTGCTATCGACGAGAGTGCCGTCGATGTCCAACAGCACGGTGAACGACGAAGCCACCTGACGCACGTTCCCCAGCGGCCGCCCGTTTCATTCCAAGAACGGTGCAGGTCCTCTACACAACCCGCTCCTGCCCGCCGGGGCTCTGAGCCGATCTGGTCAGAAGCTGCAGCCGCGAGTGGTCCACGTGATCGGCACGGCGGATCCGCTGTAGAGGGCCTGCATGACCGGTTGTGGGCAGTATTGGACGCCGTCGAGGTGGAGCTCGATGTGAACGTGGGGGGCGCCGCTGAAGCCGGTGTCACCGGAGACGGCGACCTGTTGGCCGGCGGTGACCTGTTGGCCCTCGTCGACGAAGAGGGCGCTGTTGTGGCAGTACGTGTAGCGCAGCCCGATGTCCGTCTGGACGGTGACGCCCATCCCGCAGGTCTGGCAGCCGCCGGGCGTGGCGACGCGGCAGCCGGCGTCCCACCAGTTGTGTGGGAAGCGGGTGACGCGGGCGACGGTGCCGGCGGTGAGCGCGTAGACCGGGGTGCCGACGGGGATCATGAGGTCCCAGGCGGGATAGTCGTGGTGGGGATCGTCGAGCTGTGACGGGTTGAACGCTGTGGCCGGCACGGGGATGGACCACGCCCGGCCGCTGTCGTCGACGAGCGGGTTGAGCGGGTCACCGGCTGTGGCGCCGGCGCCGGTGATGCCGTTGCAGAAGTCGTCCGGAACGTCGCCTGCGAGGACGATCTCGGCGTAGACGCCCATCCACTTGTCGACGTAGTCGCGCGGGGTGATTCCGTTGCCGGCCGGATAGCTGCCCCACTCCGGCGATCCCGCCGGCGGTTCGTGGCCGAGGTACCAGTTGATCGGGATGGAGCTGACGCGGCCCCCGTTTCGTTCGAGCAGCTCGCTGACGTAGTAGGCGGCGGTTTGGTCCTGGAGCTCGGGCGGGGCGTCCTTGGCCCGCGGGTAGGCGTTGACGTCGACACCGGCGAGCGCGGCGTAGTGCCGCCACGCCGTGTCGATGAAGGCGTAGGCGCCCGATGCGCTCGAGGAGCTGATCGTGGTGGCGTAGTTGCCGCCGGTCTCGACGGTGCGGATCGTGGCCAGGACCCGCGGCAGGTCAGCGGCGTAGCCGAAGCAGACCACCGGGGCGGCGCTCGTCGAGCTGGCGGCAGGAATCACGAGCGTGACGACGGCGAGTACGGGTGCGAGCAGGACGGCGGCGACGGCACCGACGCCGACGATGAGCCGAGTCACATTTGATGAATGTCGGAACAGTTCGCCGAACGGTCACACGCTGATGTGTGCCGCAGGTCACATGACGGCCTGGGCTTGGACTCCAGCACTCATCGAGCAGCCGAGCAGAGGTCCGGCTGCAACGAGACGGAGGCTCCGATGCACCAGCTGTTGTCGATGCTGGCTGACCTGCCGGCGCAGATCCCGAACCCGCCGCCACAGGCCCCGCCCGATCTGCAGGCGAAGACGACCACCGTGATCGGTCTCGTCAAGTGGGGATCGCTGATGGCCGGACTGGTCGGCCTGGCCGCGTTCGGGATGCTGGCGTTGGCCGCCGACCGCGGCGGGATGGGCTCACACGCCGCCGACATGAAAGAACGGCTGGGCAAGATCATCGTCGCCCTCGTGATCGTGATGACCTCGACGTCGATCGTCACGTTCATCGCCACCTGATCGGGGCGGTCCGTGGTGTTTGGCTTCTCACTCAACCCGATCGACTGGGTCAAAGACGCGGCGGCCGACGTCGTCGGCGGGGCGTTCGACTTCCTGGCCAACTGGGTCTCCGACGCCCTGTCGTGGCTGGCCCGACAGCTGATGGGGGTGATCCTGGGTGCCGGTTCAGCGGACATCTCAGACCGGTTCAGCGCCCTCGGCGGCCCGTCCGGGATCGTGCTGTGGCTCGGCCTGGTGTCAGTCGTCCTCGGGGTGATCGCTCAGACGACGGCGGTGATGTGGCGCAGCGACGCCGGCATGACCCAGCTCACCGAGAGCCTGCTGGATCTGCCGGTGACGTTGCTGTGGATGTTCAGCCTGCCGGCGCTGGGCGTGACGGTGCTGCAGGTGTTCGACTCGGCCGCCGCGGCGATCGGCCGCAACGCGGCGGCGACGGGCTTCGGTGAGCAGCTCGACTTGGACGCCGGCATGCCTGGCTTCATGCGGGTGACGGTCGGGATCTGCATGATCCTCGCTCTGCTGGTGCTGTACATCGAGCAGCTGATCCGTGGCCACCTGGCCACCGTGCTGATCGTGCTCGGCCCGTTCAGCATCGCCACGCGGTCCTGGACACCGGCCCGCGTCGTGTTCCAGGCGACGGTGAAGCTGTTCTGCGCCCTGGCGATCACCCCGCTGGTGATGATGCTGTGCCTGTCGGTGGCGTTGTTGCGCTACTCCGACACCGGGGCGTTGGACATCTCACGAGGCCTCGGCGTGCTGGCCGGACTGATCCTGGCCGTGCTTTCGCCGATCATCGCCAACAAGCTCTTCCCGATCGGGGACGGCCTGTCCACGGCGATCGCCGGTGGCGCAATCGTGGCCGCCGGGGCGGTGGCGATGAAGGCCGGCGGTGCGACCGCCGGCGCCGCGGCGGGTGGGGCCGCCGGGAGCCGCATCGGGCAACTGGTTGCACCGTCGCCCGGTGGCTCGGGCGATGGCTTGTCTTCCGGCAGCGGCGGCCCCGCGCCCGGCGACGGGGGTGGCGGTGCCGGTGCCGGTGGCGGCGGTGTCGCCGAGCAGCTCGTGACGAGCGGTGCTGCGGCGGCGACGTCAGCAGGTTCGTCGACGTCGACCCCGTCGTCGAGCGGTGCAGATTCGTCAGCGTCGGACGGTGCGGTGGCGGCGCGGGTGACGACGGCTGCGGCCCCGTCACGTCGCCCGCCGTCCGCTGGCGCCCGGCTGGTCGGCGGGGGTGAGACGACGTGAGTGGCTATCAGTACCCGCCGAACGAGTCGATGGGCGTGATGATGGGCCTGACCCGGGCGCAGCTGACGGCGCTCGGTCTGGCGCTCGGGATCTTCGTCGTGTCGGCGATGACCGATCATCTGCTGGTCGGGGTGTTGGTGGCGCCGCCGGTGGCGGTCGTGGGCGCCGCCCAGTGGGCAGGGGTGCCGTTGCGGACCAGGCTGGCCACCCGTCTCGGCTGGGTGTCGTCGTCGAAGTCGCGCCGCTACCGGGTCCCGGTCGGCCGCCAGCGTGCGGGCGCGCAGATGCCGCCGTGTCTGCGCGGGTATCGGGTGCGGGCGGTGGAGGGCCTCGGCGACTGGGCGACCGGCCCGCCGTTGGGGTTGGTGACGATGCGCGGTCTGATCTCGTTGATCGTGCCGGTCGAGGGCCCCCAGTTGGCGTTGCTCGACGGTGACGGCATCGACGGTCAGCTGCGGGAGTGGGGGGAAGTGCTCGGCGGCTTGTGCACCGAGCGGGCCGAGGGCGGCATCGCCCGGGTTTCGTGGACCGATGTCCACGGCGCCGCGGACACTCGGGAGGCGTTCACCTACCACCGCACCCACGGACAGCCCGGCCCGGCGTCGGGCGAGTACGACCGGCACCTGGAGAGCTTCTCGGCCGGCACCTCGGACCACCGGGTCTATGTCACGGTGACGCTGTCGACCGGCACGGCGCGCCGGCGACGGTCGCTGACCGAGCGGGCCAAGGCCGACTACGTCACGGCCACCGTCGAGCAGTGCGACTCGATCGGCCGCGAGTTATCGGCACGCGGCTACCGGGTCGGCCGCCCACTGTCACCGCTGGCGGTGGCCCAGCTGGTGCGCCGCCTGGGTGATCCGTGGCGGCCCCGGCGCCACGGGCTGTCACCGGCCGAGCGGCTCGGGGTCCCGGAGGCCGCCGAGGAAGTCCCCGCCAGCATCGTCAACGAACGGCTCTATGTCGCCGTCGACTCGGCCGTGCATCGCGCCTATCAGGTGAACTGGCCGTCACGTGAGGTGGCCGGCGACTGGATGTGGGAACTCCTCGCCGCCGCCGACGGCCCGAAGATCACCACCGTCGTGTTCGAGCCGATCGCCCCCTCGGCGTCGCGGCGCCGGGTCGAGCACCAACTGACCCGCCTGCAGTCCGACGCCCAGGTCGAACACCACCGCAAGAACCGGGTGTCGGCCCGCCACCAAGCGATGGCCGACGCGGTGGCGCAACGCGAGCACGAGCTCGTCGCCGGCCACATGGAGATGGAGGCGTTCGGGCTGGTCGTGTTGGCGGCCCGTGACGTCGCCACGCTAGAGGCCCGCTGCCAGCGTCTCGAGCGCGCGGCGGCCCGCTGCGGCGGGGCCCGGCTACGGCCGCTCGACACATTGCACGACGTCGGCTGGGCCGCGGCGCTGCCGATCGGCATGCCGGTCGGCCGCCCCACCACCTGAGCTAGGGAGCGGCCGTGCGCACGATCCGTCTGCCCCGCATGAACGCCACGACCCGCTCGCTGGCGGCGCTGTACCCGTGGCACTTCGGTGGCGGCCTCGCCTGTGCCGGCCCGGTGATCGGCATCGACTACCTCACCGGCGGCTCCGCCTGGACGTTCGATCCCTTCGAGCTCGTCGACGCCGACCAGGCGTCCAACCCCAACGTCGTCGTCGCCGGCGAACCCGGCATGGGCAAGTCCGGGATCGGCAAGACCGCCGCGTGGTGGCTCGTCGGCGCGTTCGGCTACCGGCTCGTGGTCGTCGACGTCAAGTCCGAGTACACCGCCCTGGGCGCCGCGCTCGGCTGCGACCGCATCGCCCTGCACCCCCACGGCACCAGCCACATCAACCCGATGACCTCCGACGGCACCCCCGACGGCGACACGCAACGGCTCCGGTTCGTCGCCGCCCTCGCCTCGATCCTCGCCGGGCGGTCCCTCACCGCCGTCGAGCGGGTCCTGCTGGAGGAGAGCGTCGCCGTCGTCGCCGAACACGAACCCGAACCGCTGCTGCGCCACCTCGTCACGGTGATCACCGAGCCGCCGGACCGGGTCGTCACCGCGTTGCAGAAGGACCGCCAGGACCTCTTGGACCGCACCGACGAGATCCGCTACGCCCTGCGCTCGCTCGTCACCGGCGCCCTCGCCGGCATGTTCGACGCCCCGACGAACGTGACGATCGACCCCGGCTCACCCGGCTTGATCCTCGATGTGTCGAGCGCCGGCAACGACGACGAGCTGCTGCAACTGTCGATGCTGGCCGGGTTGCGCGCCGTCAGCCAGTTCGCGCGCGGGCACTCGCCGCACGCTGCTGTTCGCCGATGAGACGTGGCGGCTGGCCACCACGTCGCAGACCGTCCGGTTCCTGCAGCACTCCTGGAAGCTCGGCCGCCAGACCGGCACCTCGTGCTGGGCGATGATCCACCGCTTCTCCGACCTCGCCGCCCAGTCCGACGACGGCACCGCCCTGGCCAAGGTCACCCGGGCCCTCGTCGCCGACTCCGGCACGCACATCCTGTTGCGCCACGGCAAGCGTGAGGACGCCGAGCTGACCGCCGCCGAGCTCTCCCTGCCGGCGGCCGCCGTCGGTGTCCTGCAGAGGTTGCCGATCCACCGTGCCCTCGTGCACTGCGGCGGCCGCCTGGCCGTCGTCGAGGCTCGCTTCAACGACACCCTCGCCACCCTCGCCTACACCAACCAGGCGATGGGCCGCGTCGCCTGACCCACCGCCATCCCTGCCCACCGTGACACCCCCGGCGTACGGTTGGCGTCGGGTCGGTCCCCCCGACAGATGGGACCCAGGCACCGTTTCACGCACTCCGGAAGGAGTCCTCCCATGCCTGGGAACCGCCCCACCACACCACCAGCTCCGCCTTCCATCTCGCGCCGGAAAGTGGCGCTGACCTGGGGTTGGGAATCAGCCGGGAACGGCCTCGACGACCTTCCCGCCCGGATGGGAACGCCTCGGGAATCGGCCGGGAATGGCGTGCGCGCCGCTCGGCGCATGCACCTCCCGCTGCTCACGTCCCTGTCCGGCGGCCGCTCCACACCCGTCCCTGACGACCAATGGTCCGTCCTCGTCGAAGCTGCCATCGGCGGCGACGAGGTCGCCGTGCGCCGCGTGTTCGCCGCCGCGGCCCGCTGGGCGAACCAGCTGATCCACCAACGCTCCTGGCTCCTCGACGCCGAAGCCGAGATCGTCACCGTGCTGTGGGACACCCTCCATGCCCGCCCAGGCAGCAGCGACGACTGGCGCACCCTCGTGCGGCGCCGGCTGGCCCGACGCCAGTACCGGCCCAGCCCGGAAGTCGCCACCCCCCGCGAGGTCCTCGAGGACACCGTGGGTGGCGGCGAGTTCGAGGCCCGGGTCCTCGACCAGCTCGACGCCCGCCGCACCCTGCGCACCCTCGGCCCGATGCCGGCCGGGATGGGCCCATATCTCGCCGCGGTGTGGGTCGACCAACCGCCGGCCCCGGCGGCAGCGCACTGCGCCCGCCAGTACCGGTACCTGCGCCGCCGAGCCGTCGCATGAACCGCCGCCACTCCACTGCTGCCCTCCTGGTCACTGTGGCCGTCCTCGCCGCCTGCGACAGCCCCGACCCGGCCGCGACCACCGTGCCGACCTCGACAGCGGTGCCGCCGCTCACGGCTCCGGCCACGTCGCCGACGACCGTTCCGGGCTCCGCTCCGTCAGAGGGCGACGGTGCCGCCTCACCGGGTGCGGTCAACCCGGACGAGCCGATCGACACCGGGCAACTCGCCGCCCCCCCAACGGTCCTCGGCCCGATGTTCGTCACCGGTGACGAGCCGTTGCCGGCCCGGACCACCGCTGCGCTGCGCGATGCCGGCGGCCAGGCCCTGGACGTGAACACGGCGCTGACCGCGTTCGGTGTGCTCGGCGTCCCGCGCCCGTCCGGTGCCAGCAGTGCCGTGATGGAGCTCGACGTCACCGCCACCCGCCTGGCCGAAATCGACGGCACCTCGCTGAGCACCGAAGTGCTCTACCTGGTGTCGTCGACCAGCCGCATCGACGACCTCCTCGCGGCCGCCGCCCACACCATCGACCCGGCAGCGTCGGCGTCGCCGAGCACGGTCCCCGACTACGACGGAACCACCGGCGACCCCCGCTGCGCCCGCCTACCCCTCGACACCGGCACACCAACGGCCGTGTCGGTCGAGGGCTGCGAGTACCGCAGTGACCCGCTGACCGAGGTCCGCTCCATCGGCTTCCGCCGGCTCAACCTCCTCGTCGCCGGCCCACCCGCCCTACCGCCCGTGTTCGCTGATGTCCCGGCCGAGCTGCTCGCCGCCGGCCAGCTCGCCGGGTACACGGCCAGCTTCGGGCGGCCGACCGGCCCGTCAGGCAACACGGTGCAGCTCCACCTCCAGGTCCACCTCGATGCACCACTGACCGGCCTCGGAGACGGCTGGCACGCTGACGGACCGGGGCGCTGGTGGACCGACACGGCCACCGTCACCGTCGACGCCGGCACCGCCACCTGGCAGTCCTCCACCCGGGCCGAGCCGTGACCACTCCGACCCCGCATCTGTCCACCGGCAGCCCCCGCGGCATGTGGGCGGCGATCGGCATCGTCCTCGCCGGTCCCGCCCTCGGTCTCTACCTCGGCCTCGCCGCGGGCAGCGGGTTCTCGTGGTGGCCCTCGAGCGAAGCGTTCGCACGCTGGCTCCGCCACCCGGCCACCCCCGCCGCCGGCGCCCCGTCGTCGGTGTCGGTCCGTCCCGGTGTCGCCCTGTTCACCGCCGCCGCCGTCACCGTCACCCTGTGGATGCTGGGCGCCCTCGCGCTGGCGGCCCGGTTCCGGCATCACAGCGTCCGTCAACGCGGCCTGGCGACACGCCGCGACGCCGGCGCGATGTCGACGAGCGCAGTGCGGGCCCGGGCCACCACGCTGCGCCCCGTCCACGGCGCCACGAGCATCGACGACGTCGGCGTGTTCGTCGGCTACCGGGAAGGCCACGAACCGGTATGGGCCACGATCGAAGACACGTTCGCCGTCATCGGGCCCGCCCGTTCCGGCAAGACGTCCCGGCTGATCGCCCCGACGATCGCCCGGTGGCCCGGCGCCGCCGTCGTCACCGGACTCCGTCCCGACGTCCTCGAGTGGACCGTCGCACGGGCGCAGCGTGGCCGACGGTGGGTGTTCGACCCCTCCGCCACCGCCGACAGCTACGCCGGCGCCGACCCACTCCCCTGGTCCCCGCTGACCGGCTGCGACATCGACATCACCGCCGCGGCAAGGGCCAAGGCGCTGCTCGCCGGGCTCGGCCCCGCCCAGGGCCAGGACGTCTACTGGCGGGCCGAAGGCGAAAAGGTCCTCACCTGCTACCTGCTCGCCGCCGCCACCCGCCGCCACACCATGAACGACGTCGTCGCCTGGTCCGCCGTCGAGACCTCCCCGGTCCCGATCGACGCCCTCGGCGCCGCCGGGCTGCACAACTGGGCCAAGATCCTCGAAGGGCTCTCCACCCGCAACGACCGCTACCGGGCCGGCGTCTGGGGTCAAGTCACCCAAGCCATGTTCCCGCTCAACATGGCCACCCTCGCCCGGTCCTGCGCGCTGCGGGCCGGCGAGGGCTTCGACCCAGCCGCCTTCGTCGCCGCCGGGACGGACACCATCTACATCCTCGGTGACCCCGACGAACAGCGCGCCGTCGGCGGCCTCGCGATCGCCTTGATCACCGCCATCACGGCCGCCGCCCGCCGCGCCGCCCGGAACACCGCCCGGCTCGACCCGCCGCTGCTGATCGCCCTGGACGAGGCCGCCAACACCGCCCCGCTGCACACCATCGACCAACTGCTGTCCTCCGGCGGCGGGTCAGGGATCTGCACCATCGTCGCCTTCCAGTCACTCGGCCAGGCCCGCGACACCTACGGACGAGACAAGGGCGACGCCATCATCCGCGACCTCGCCACGATCAAGATCCTCTTCGGCGGCGAAGGCAACGCCGACGACCTGCGCGAGCTCGGTGACCTGCTCGGCGAACGCGACGAGGAAGTCACCAGCATCTCCCACCAGCCCGGCGCCTCGGTCCTGTGGAGCGCGGCCAGCGTGCAGCGCCACACCCGGCTGCGCCCGGTGCTGACCACCGACGAGCTGCGCACCCTCGGCCACACCCACCCCGGCGAGGTGCTCGTCATCCCCCGCGCCGCCAAAGCCATGCGAACCCGGCTCCCCGCGGTGTGGGAGCGCGACCCGACTGGAGTGACCTGATGGACGACTTCGACCTGATCGGCATCAGCAACGAGATCCCGCCCGCCGCGTTCCGCTGGGACCTCCTCAACGACGACGACCACCTCGAGTACTCCCGCGACGTCGCCAGGTTCGTCGACTGGCTCGTCACCCGCTACCGGCTGCAACGCCCGATCCCGCCGTGCTGGTGGCGACACGGCGCCCACGTCGAGGAGCTCTCCGCGCTGTTCATCGCCTGGCGCGGCGTGATGGAGATCCCCGACCGGCCCAGCGCGTGGATCATCTGGCACGAAGAACTCGCCCGGCTGCTGAGCCGACTCCGGGACCACTGGAACACCGGCTGCACACCCGATCACCACACCGAGACCCCACCCCCTGCACGGACCGTCCTCGGCGACGACTGGCTCGGTGTCAGCTACTAGCCGTCGCGCCGGCACCGCGCCGTCTTGCGACGGGCCGGCCGCTTCGCGCCTTCGTCGCAGCGGCCGCCGCACGTGCCCGCGGGAGTACAAGTGCCGTTCCGGTGGCGCGCCGGAACATCGCGTTCTGAGACAACCGCTCGACGCAGCATTACGCGTCGGCCCACTTCCCGCAGCGCTGCCTGATGGAGCACATCACGATCATCGGCGAACGCCCGGTCTGGTCGGCCTCCGGGCTCCGTCAGACACGCAGGTCAGGCCGGCCCGACGCTCGGCACCGGCCGAGTCGCGCACGATCTGCGCTCGCTACCCGTGGTGCCCGCCGTCCATCACGCGGCTGCGAGCTCGATGTGGTAGTTGAACCGAGGACTGAGCTTCGCATCGAGCTTGATCCGGTCCTTCTTCAGGCTGTAGTCGGTCGTCTTGCTCTCCGTCGACCACGTCGAACCCTTCACGGTCTTCCACCACCCCAAGAGGGACTCGTACACCGCCTTGGGCAGCGCGTTATCCGCGAACTTGGTCCCGGTGCCACCAAACGAGGTGCCGTAAGTCCCGTCCGGGTTCGTCCCCGGAGCGTCGATCGCCTTCGCGTCCCACTGGGCGAGCCGCAGCTCGATCATCTTCCGCTCCCGATCGAACATTGCGAACTGCTCGGGCGTGAGCTTCTGCTTGGCGCTCACCTTCCAAGCCGGTTGGCCGTGGTCCGCCGCCACCTTGACGTTCGCTGCCTTGACGATGTCCTCGACGCTGTATCGACACTTCGTCGACTGCTTGTGCGTCGTGGCAAACGCCGCCCGAGCCGCCTTGGTGACCACCCTCTTCGGGGGGCCCTTCTGCAAGGCCAGGATGTCCTCCGCGGTGAGGTCCGCGGCCTCATCCAACTGAGCCTTGCCAGCCGCGTGGTTGTCGATCAGCTCGTCAACCATCGCCACCCAATACCCTTGGAGCTGCTTGCGGATTGCCGCCACCCGAGGCTTCGTCAGCTTCTTGACCTTCTCCGTCAGCTCTTCGCGAAGCGGAAGCATGTTGGTGTCGTAGGTCGCAGTCGTCGCGTCGCGCGCCGACTTGCCGACCCACGGCGTATTGAACTGGAAGTCGACGGGCAAGGGTGAGCCGCCAGGTGCCCGCTTGAGGTTGGCGACGACGAACTCGGCGACCGTGAAGACGACGTCGGCCTGCCCCGCCGGCGAGAACGCCTGCAGGGCAACCTGCTTCCAGGTGCTGACCTGGTTGTCGAGCACGTCGTCGAACTTGAGGATCCGGCGCACCGTGGTGTCCTGCTGCGCGACGTGGGCCAGCTCGTGAGCCAGCGTGTGACCACCGGTCGGCGTCTCGGGGTCGAACGCCCCGGGCGCGAAGTGGATCTGGTTGCCGGCCGCGAACGCGTGCGCGTTGAGCTCGGCCGGCAACTCGCTCCGACGGTGGATGCGCACTCCGCTCAGGTCGGCGCCGATCAACGGTTCCATGCGCGCTCGCAGACCAGCCTCCAACGGTTGGCCGCCGGCGGATGACTCGATGCGACTCGCGAGCCGGGGATCCACGGCGCCACCTTCACTGCCGATCGCTCGTCGAACGATCCGGGTCGACCGGCTGGCGGCACGGCACAGAGGATCCGAGCCGACTGAGGCCACGAGATCCGGCGCTCGTGTGCTCGAACGGGCGATCGTGCGTGGCGGCCGCCGCCGGACAGGCGTCGTCCTCGATGCCTGCGTCGGCGGCTCCCTCACCGCGCGGTCGAACATCTCCCGATCTTACGCGACTGCTGCCACGCGTGGCCGACGTCGGCGACCCGGCGAGCGCTCGGATGAGGACCTACACGAGGGCTCCTGTCGCTCATGCGATCGGCCCCTCCGCAAAGCCACAAGATGTTGAAGGCGGAGTAGCGAACAGCGCCATCGCTCAGGCGCTTGACGAATGGGAAGTCGACAGGATCGTCAAGCGCCGTCTACGGAGACCGAAACTCTCCCGAAGGCGTAGCACGCCGGTCAGGCGGACTTGCGGGCTCGCGGCTTGGCGGCTCGCTTGGCTGGCTTCTTGGCGGCCGCGTCCGGCGCCTGGCGCGCCGTTGGGTGTCGTCCCCGAGCCGCCTTGGCGGCCTCGACGCTCGCCTCGAGCGCAGCCATCATGTCGACGATCTTCGGCTTCTCCGCCTCGACGGCGGGGAGCTCGAACTCTTCGCCGGCGGCCTTGCGGCCGATCAGGTCGAGGACTTGGATCCGGTAGTCGTCCTGGTACTTGTCGGGGTCGAACTCTGCGGTGAGCGACTCGACGAGCATCTCGGCCATCTTCACCTCGCGGTCCGACACGTCGACCTTGTCGAGCCCGGCCAGGTCCTCGACCTCGTCGACGGGGACGATCTCATCGGCATAGGCCAGCGTCGACAGCACCAGCCGTCCCTGATCGGCGCGTAGCGCGGCGATGTACTGGCGGCTGCGCATGACGAACCGCACGATCGCCACCTTGCCGGCTGGTTCCAGCGCCTTGGCGAGCAGGGCGTAGGGCTTGGTGGTGAGGTGGGGGGCGACGTAGTAGCTGGTCTCGAAGTAGATCGGGTCGACCTCGGCGAGGCTGACGAACTCCTCGACCTCGATGGTCTTGGTGGCCAGGGGCACGAACGGGGCTAGCTCGTCGGGGTCGACGATCACGTAGCGGCCCTTGGAGATCTCGACGCCCTTGATGATCTGCTCGGCCGGGACTTCCTCGCCGGTCTCCTCGGACACCTTGAGGTAGCGGATCCGGGACATGGTGCGGTCGTCGAGCTGGTTGAACGACACCCCCTTGCTGCGCACGGCGGTGTACAACTTGACGGGGATCGCGATCAGGCCGAAGCCGATCGTCCCGCTCCAGATCGACCGAGCCATAGGCGTCCGACGGTACCTGCTCGGCCGATGGCTAACCCAAGCCCGTCAGGTGACCATCGGCGCCGTCAGCAGGCGGCGTTCGAAGCCGGCTCCATCTCCCAAGCGTCGCACCGCCGCGGGGGTCGCGGGTGTCTCCCGCATCCGGGGTCCCGAACGCGGCGGCCGCGTTGACCGTGCGCGGATCGGATACACACCGGGGGCCGACGTTCGGTGCGGACGGGGAGGCGACGGGACTCCTCGCTTCGCGCTTCGATCCTCGGTCGGCACGTCATTCGCGGGCGGGCGGAGGCAGCGCCGAGCCGTCGATCGGTACGCCTGGTGTTGATCCCCGACGGAAGGACTACGGGTCGTTCCGTGTCGGTCCGGGCGACAGGCCGAGCGGGGAATCGTCACCTGGGCTCGGGCGGAGCCGTAGGGTACAGGTGCGGATCGACCTTCCTAAGGGTGTGAGTGATGGACGCCTCTGAGATCGCCAGTGTGGTGGCGCCTGGGCCTTCTTCGTCGATCGTCGGTCGGACCTGTGTCGCACGCACTCGGAGCACGGTTGGAGACTGCGATGCCGACCGGTGATGGATTGGACGAGAACTCACGGCTCTTCCTTGAGCGCTCTATCCGAAACGGTCGCGCCGTGCTCTTTACTGGCGCTGGATTCTCAGCGGCTGCCCGAAATGCGAATGATGAGGTACTGCCGCTTGGAAGAGAGCTCCGAGATGAGCTGTGGGGCGTAGCCTTCCCGCGCGATCCTCCTGATTCGGAGTCGGCACTCGGCGAGGTGTTCGACGCGGCGGTTCGGACGCGTGGCAATGCTGCGCGGGAACTGATGCTGCGAAGACTCACCGTCGATCCGACGACTCTCCCGGATATCTACGAGACGTACTTCTCGCTGCCGTGGTTTCGCATCTACACACTGAACGTTGACACGCTCATTGCTGCAGCGCAGGCGCGGTACCGTCTGCCCGATTCGATTCGTTTGATATCTGGTATGACTGAAACCGTTCCTGGTCCGGAGGTTCTCGCCGCGGTCCATCTCAACGGACTGTTGAGCGACTTTCCAAACATCACGTTTTCTCCGCCGCAATATGGCCAGCGCGCCAATCGCGCGGATGACGCTTACGCGACTCTCACACGGGACTTGAAGTCCTATTGCTTCGTGATCATTGGGTCCCAGCTCGATGAGCCGCCCCTCTGGCAGCACATTGTCATGCGCGGCGATCGACCGCCAGGTCATGAACTTCGCCCGAAGTCCTTTCTGGTTACTCGGCATCTTCCGGCCGCTCGAGCGGTATTACTGGAGCGCTACAACATCCGGCACATTCAGCTCGACGCCACTGAGTTCGCCAACCGCTATCTCCAAGAGCTCGCGCACGAGCGGATCCCGAGGGTGTCCAGTGCAACCGCTGGAGTCGACTCACCGTTTCTCCTCCTCAATGGAGAAACGCGTGCGCCAGCCGCGGACCCGGCCGACTTTCTACTCGGCAGAGAACCGACGTGGGGTGACATCACAACGGGGTTCGCTGTCACTCGCGGGTTCGAGGCGCGGCTCTTTCAGTCGCTCACAGATCCGACGCTGCGGGCGTTCATCATTTTCGGAACTGCGGGCTCGGGGAAGTCAACGACCATACTTCGAGTTGCGCTTGCGCTTCGCGCTGAAGGGCGGCTGGTTGCCTGGCTGAACCAAGCCGCTGTGCCAGCGGTGCACCAGCTGGGCGCGCTCGCACTGTCTTCCTCGGCGGACGTTGTTGTCATCGACCGGGCGGAGCGCTTCGGGCCCCGCGGTGTGGACCTCATTCGCCAGCTGGCACAAGCGGACGGGGGGCCGCTCGTGGTCGCAGCGTACGGCTCTGCCGCGTACGACGATCTTCAGGTGGACAATCAGCTCGACGATGTCGATCACGGCGCGCTCTCGATTCCACTCCTAGATGACCAATTCCAAGGGGTGACGGTCCGCGCCTCGTGAGTGGAGGGGGTCCATGATCGGCGTTGCTAACCCACGTCGATCTTGGAGGATCTGATGGACGCCGATCTGGACACCCTCGCTACTGCACTGTACGCGCGGATCGACGACACGTTGAAGGCACGCCCCGAGCTGGTGCCGTGGCGCCCGACAATCGGCATCGCCCCGAAGCTGGCCGATGCCGAGCTGTTGACGTTGGCGGTGATGCAAGCGTTGCTCGGTCACGCCAACGAGACCGGCTGGCTTCGCTACGCCGGCAAGCACCTGACCCACCTGTTCCCTTACCTGCCTGGTCAGGCCGGCTACAACAAGCGGCTCCGGAAGTCCGCCGTGCAGTTGCAGGCAATGATCCGACTGCTCGCCGAAGACACCGATGTGTGGGCCGACGACACCTGGTTGATCGATTCGACCCCGGTCGAATGCGGCCGCTCCCGTCCGACCGCCAAAGGTTCGAATTTGGCCGGCTGGGCCGGCTACGGCTACTGCGCGTCGCACTCCCGCTACTTCTGGGGGTTGCGGCTGCATCTCGTGTGCACCCCGGCCGGGCTGCCGATCACGTTCGCCTTGACCAACCCGAAGGTCGATGAACGCGACGTCGCCATCGACCTGTTCGAGGCCGAACCGGGCCTGCTCGCCGGACGCCACGGTCAAACCGTCATCGCCGACAAGGGGTACGCCTCGGCGGAGTTCGAGCGCCGACTCGCCGAACACGGCGTCGAGCTCGTCCGTCCGGCCCGCGCCAACGAGTCTCGGCGCCGCGGCGCACCTCAGTTGCGGCGCCTGCGTCAGATCATCGAATCGGTGAACAACACCCTGAAAGCGCAGCTCAGCCTCGAAAACCATGGAGCCCACACCGCCCAAGGCGTCGCCGTTCGCATCCTCCAACGACTACTCGCCCTCACCGCCGCGATCTGGCACAACCACCACAGCCAACAACCAGTCCTCCGCTCGCTCACCGCCTACGACCACTGAGGACCCCTTGGCATTTTCCATCTAGATGATTCGGACATCGAACTCCTTCTAGACGCCCTCACAGAAGCTCGGCGACTCGGTGTGCTGGCAGGAAAGTCCCGGGATGAACAGTTTGCAGCTTTCAAGTCACGCGCAAGACGTCAATTGCTTGTTGCCATGTACGAGGCAACTACGGGCGAGCGATTCGAGGAGAAGATCGGACGTGAGGCTGCTGACCTTGCGCCTGAGCTGCAAATGGCATACGCGGTCATCGCACTTGCGACATCACTGCGGTACGCCCTCAGGCTCGACGACTGCCTGTCAGCGCTATCCGATGTATCATCGACGGGAACGGCACTCATCGATCGACTCACGCGGCAACACCTCGTCTTTCGCGCTTCCGACACCACACTCGCGGCTCGACATCCGGTTATCGCGCGAGAGGTTGTGACTCACTACCGCCGGTCGGGCCAGCTCGGGCAAGCGATCTCGAGGCTGGCGTTCGTGATGGCAACAAAGGTGTATCCGGGAATGGCGCGAACGGCGGAACGACGCTTGCTAACGACGCTGACCAATCACGAGTTCTTGCTGCGGTCCGTCGACACAACGTCAAATATACGCGATGTATACTCGGAGATCGAGACGCTCCTTCATGACGACGCACACTACTGGCTACAGCGCGGCAGCTTTGAGCTCGAGCGTGGAGACATTGTGCATGCGGAGAATTTCTTGGCGCAGGCGCGCGGCATGACCGCCGGCGATCACATGATCGACACCGAGTGGGCATATCTCCTTATGGAGAAGGCGTGTCGTGATCCGGGCAATACTCGGGCTGTTGACTGGTTTCAGGAGGCGCTCGCGATTATCTACGATGTGATCGACGCGCACCCTGCGGACTCTCCGAACACGTACGTTGTATTGGCACAACACGTTGACCAATGGGTTCAGGCGGCCCCGATTCGCCAGGAGGAGCGCCTCGCTCTCCTACAGTCAACGCGCGCTGTGCTGGATGAGGGCGCGAGGCACTACGCCGGCAATAATCAGTTTGAACGTGCGCGACAAGACATTGAGAGGGCTTATCTGAACCAGGCGGTCGTTAGAGAGTGATACGCCATGTTCTTCTCTGATCGGTGGAGAGGCTGTTCGATCTGGCGGCGATTCGACGCACCACTGCCGCCGACAAGGAGCTGCACGCGCCGCGGGCTGCCTTGGGCACAGAACGCGCGGCGGTTTTGAAGCCGTTAGCCCGCGCACGTATTCGCCGTTGTTCCGATGTCGGAACAACGCCGATTGTTCCGACCTCCCGATTGTTCCGACGTGGGGGGCACGCGAGCTGGCTGGCAAGGGGTTTCGCGGGCGCCAGGTCGGAACAATCCGGCTGCTCGGCTGATGCCGTCGCGCACCCCATCCGGGTGAACGAGCGAGCATGTGTCCAGACCGAGCACGACTGCGTCCAGCCGCTCGACCTGCTGGCGATCGGGTTCCTCGCTTGCCGACACAGAGAGCGAGCCATCGATCGAGTAACCGCGCCGGGCCGCTACCCCGCCGGTCGACCCGCTACTCGCTCTCCTTGACGGCCTCTGATTGTTCCGACCTGCTCGCGTCGGATCCCCTTACCAGACGGGCCCAAGCGCGCTCAGGTCGGAACAATCACGACGTCGGAACAATCGGCGTTCGGAGTGGTGACCGTCTGGAAGACGTTTGGGACTGGGCCTCGGTGGCGGACGCTGAGCTTGGGCACCGAATCGCCTTGTGCGTCGTTCGGTACCGACAAACTTGATCGCCTCGAACTGACACAGGCTGGACGCTCGCTCGCACGGGCGGTCAGTCCGTGCGAGCCCCGCACAGCGTCTACTGCTTGGCGGCGGTCTTGCGCGCTGAGGTCTCCCGCTTGGCACCGTTCGCGGTGGGCGCCGCGTCGGCCTCGATCACGGCGGCATCAGCGGCGAGACGCTTCACGGCAGCGATGCCCTTGAGACACGACTCCTTCGACTCGTACGTCTCGCTGGTGGCCACCACTCGGCCGTTGCTGGCAAGGAGCACGAAGTGGGTCTTGCCGCCGCGCCCACGCTTGATGACGAACTTGCCGTTGCGCACGACCCGACCTCCTACGTCTCTCGCCGGACAGTAACGATCCATCTGCTGGACACCGCGGATGCCCGCCGAGGAATCCGGAACCCCGATCTGTGCCAGCCGGCATCAAGCGGTGATCGACACCGACGCCGCGGGCTGGTCGACGGCGTCGCCACTGACGTCTGACGTCGACGAGCTCCGGCCGCGGACGATCCGCTGTCGCCCGCTCGACCCGTCAGGTGTGGCGAATGTTCGATGTACCCGAACGAGATGGTGCCGCTCCAGATCGACCTCGCCAAAGACGTTGGACGGTACCTGGTGCCCGCTCGCGCTAATCCTGCCGGCTGGTCAGGGTCGGGCTCGGCTGAAACGTTGCTCTCGGTGTGCTGACCAGCTCGGCGCCTTGGCCTTGCGCCAGCCGTTGCTTCGACGGCCGGGGAGGTAGCGGGCGTCGTCGCGTTTGATGACGACGCCTTCGAGGGCGAGTTCCTCGCAGCCGGCGAGGACGTCGTCGAGGTCGCCACCGGGGTAGCTCGGCACGACGGGGAGTGTGTCGTCGGTGACCGCGACGAGTTGTTGGAGGAGCTGCCGTCGTTCCTGCTGAGGGATGTTGAGGAGGCTCGTCCCGTCCAGTCGGAGCACGTCGAACGCGACGAAGCAGACCGGACGATCACGGCGGCGGGCGGCCATCGCGCCGGCAAGTTGGTAGAACTCAGCCGGGCGTCCGGCGCCGGCGATCAGCTCACCGTCGAGCACGGCGTCGATCCCGAGCGCGGTGAGCGCCCGCAGCTCGGGCAGGCGGTCGCCGATCGATCGACCTCGCCGGGTGCGCACCTGGTAGCCCTCGCCGCTGACGCCGACGATCGCCCGCCATCCGTCGTTCTCCCGCTGTAGCGAGTGTGTGGTTGCGAGTTGTGTGGCTTCTTGCGGCCGGCGTCCAGCACGAACGCCCAACGAAACCGGCCCGACGCGTCCGAGACGGTGCCGTTCGGCACGCCTGGGCGGGGCGCTCGAACTTACACGCTCGCGACAGTACGCACTCTCGCATCCCGCGACCCGTCTCGCGGCAATCGATCGGCGGCTCCGCGTGCGACCTCCGTTGTCAACGCCGCGCCGGAACGACGCGGCGAAGCGTCGAAGTCCGGAGCGGCGAGCCGGTGCTCCCGAGACTTGCTGCGCCCGATCCGACACTTGGAGGGCGCGCCGCCGATCTGGGCGGCGCCCGGCCCGGCCCGCCTCGCGGCACCGCGGCGCCGATCCCGAGGGGTCCCGCGACCTGTGAATGTCCGTGATGGCCGCTCGTTGCGACTCAGCCGCATTCCCGTCCCGGAGGGACCATTGACTCTGGCGACGCTGGCCGCTCGCGTGACGAAGTGGACGTGGAGGCCCGCACGAGCCGCAGAACGGTTGCCATGCCCACATCTCGGCCCTGGTAGCAGCAGCGCGGTGGTTGTCCAATAGAGACGGGCCGGCCAAGCAGGAGGTCCGACCGTGCCACGACCCACACAATTCAAGATCCTCTGGACGATATGGATGGTCGGTGGCGGCCTCGCCGCGGCGGTCATCGCCTACGCCGTCACCGGCGACTGGCGGTGGACGGTGGGAGCGTTGCTCGCCTCCGGTGTCATCCTCAACACGATCGGTCAGATCGTCACGCAACCCGTCAAGTCGGTTGCTGCCAGCCGACGCCCACGGACCAAGCGGCCCGCATAGAGCCCGAGGCCCAGGCTTGCGGCTCATCCGTGCTTCGGCTGCGAGGTTGGTCGCGGTGATCTTGCCGTCGACTCGCTCCGGGCGACCTTTGCTGAGCCGGGTGATGGCCGAATGAATGGGAGGTGCGACGTTGTCGCCGACATACGAGCGCAGTCGCTCGGCGAGCGCCTCGGCCTTGGCGAACTCGTAGCCGTCGAACCATCGGCGGTCATTGTTGGCGTCGTAGCCGGCGCGACGTCGGCGGTGTCCTTCAGCCCTTACCTCACACTCGAGTAGCCCGGAAGAACCGTCGAGCTTCACTTCGACGGTCCAGTCGTCGAGCCCGGTGTTCGGTCGACCGCTGGTGGCCAGCATCGGCGCCGGGAGCGGGAACATCGCCCACAGGATGGCCCCGCCGAGCAGTCAGCGTTCCAGCCCGATGTCGCGCTCGGCCTCGAGGTGGCGGTCCTCGTCTCGGTCGTCGTCTCGCTGCAGGGCGACGAGGCTGTTGCGCAGGCCGCGCCAGATGCGCTGTTCGTCCCGGCCCGACGGCTCGGCGCCGAGGCCGTCGCCCTGTACGTCGAAGCGGTCCCGGTACACCGCGACCTTGGCGATGACCTCACACTCCCGCTGGCTGCGACCCGGCTCCCCGGCCCAGGTGGAGCGGGCGAGCAGCGAGTGCGCCCACTGCGGCGGCTGCTCGGCGCGCTCGGCCACCGCGGCGACGACATCGCGCCGTCGGGTCATCGCCGTGTCGAGCGCTGCCAACGCGGCCGGATCGGTGGTCCGGTTCCGGAGGGTCGCCAGCTCGGCGAGGGTGCCGGTCGGGCCGATCCGGGCGCCGAGGTGCTCCCATTGGCGGTGTTGCGCGCTGCGTTGGCTGGCCGGTTCGGGCCCGAGCGGGGCGAGCTCGTCGTCGATGGCCCACCGGTCCCGGTAGTAGGCGACGTCGGGGAGATGCTCGGAGGCGACGAGGTGTGTCCACGACTCCCCAGCCGCTGCGGCGGCGAGGTCCTCGGCCCGCTCGGCGCGGGCGGTGTTGATCCGGTCGAGGTAGTCGACGAGGCGCCCGGCCCACGGGTCGTCGGCGACGCTGGCGCGCAGCTCGTCGGTGGTGGCCATCCACAGCGGGTCGTGCGGGATGATCATCTCGAGGTCGTCGACCGGGAGCTCCACGTCGGCCTGCGCGCCCGCCGGTGATACGAAGTGCACGAGGGCGACGTCCTGGTCGGCGTGTTGGACGGTGCCGATGTTGTCTCGGTCGTGGGCTCGCACGACGTCGCCGGCGGCGATGCGCTGGTCGCCGCGCAGGTGCTGGGTGAGGACCGTCGTCCAGTCGTCGCGGATGGCGTCGAGGCGCGCGGTGCTGTCGCTGAGGGCGAGTTCTTCGGCGAAGGCTTCCATGGCGCTGGACTCGCGGTTGTCGTTGCCGACGGCCCGGGCGAACAACCCGGCCGCCGAGACTGCCGCTTGGCGTTCGTCGGTGTCGGACACCGCGTCGAGGACGCCGTAGCCGATGTTGAAGTGCCGGCCGCGGGTCATCGCCACGTACAGCTCACTGCGGCTGGTGCGTTCGTCGAAGAGGGCGCGGCCGCTGTCGACGGTGAGGCCCTGCACGCCGGCGATCGTCGTCGCGTAGGCCAGCTCGACGTGCTCGGCGACGTAGCTCGGCGGCAGGAACACCCGGTCTCCCCACCGTTGGTTGACGACGGTCAGCGCCCCGTTGGGGTGGCGGGCGGTGACCTGCCACACCGCCCGGTTGACGACCTGCCGGTCGGTCTCGGTGCGGATCCGGCCGTTGTTGTCACGGGTCACGATGCGATCCCCGACCCCGGCCCGAGTCCCGTCACGCAGACGGACCCCGGCGGTCTCGACCTCGCCGACCCCGACGCGGATGGCGCGGGCGGCGCCCGCCAGCTCGGCGACGGTGTCGTTGTCCCGGGCGATCATCACCGTGCGCCGCCCGACGCTCTGGTCGTCCCACCAGTCGGCCACCATCGCCGCCATCATCTCGTCGCGGCTGCCACCCCGCAGCCGGTCGTGGTCCTCGTAGACGGCGGTGACGCCGGCGTCGCCGACCCGCAGCGCGATCGAGGCCGCGCCTTCCCACTGGGCCGAGAAGCGGCGCACATCCGACAGCCACACCGTGTTGCGGCTGTCGGCCAGCCGGCGCACGATCCCGCCGGCCGATGGGGACTGGAGCTGGCGGTCGTCACCGACGAACACCACTTTGCAGTCAGCGGCCTGGGCGCGCTCGGTGATCCACGCCAGGTCAAGGGTGCCGGCCATCGCCGCCTCGTCGACGATCACGATCCCGCCGTGGGGGAATTCGGCGTCCCAGCCGTGGACACGGCTACGGGCGACGTTCTCGACTCGGCACCCGGCGTGCTCGGCGAGAATGTCCGCCGCGTTCTGCGACGTCGCCAGCCCGAACACGTCCCGGCCGTGCGCCCGCGCCAGCTCGACCACCGCCCGCTGCGTGTGGGTCTTGCCGGTCCCCGCGGGCCCGATCAGCACCGTGATCCGCTGCGGGCCGCACAGGATCTGCTCGACGGCGGCGGCCTGGTCGACGCCGAGACCCCGCCCGGCGAGCTGCGCCTTGACCACCGCCCGCGGTGACACCGGAGCACCCGGCTGGTCGACCGTGTCGAGCAGGAAGGTCTCGGCGCCGGTGACCGCGACCGTCGAGAAACGCGCCGATTGCGGGTCCCGGTACACGCTCTCGCCGTCCCGGCGCCGCAGCGGCGCCTCGTCACCGACGTCGGCCACCGACAACCCGACGACCCGTTCCGAACGGATCGCCTCGTCGGCCAACGAGCGCAGCTCGTCCGGTGTCAACGCGTGCCCGGCCGCGTTCGCCAACTCGGCGGTCAGCAGCGAGTACGACCAGTGAGCTCGACTGGCCTCCAGCGCGCTCACCGCCACAGCGATCACCTCGCCGCGGTCCACCCCGGCCGTCGCCGCCACGGCGGCCGGCGTCGCCACCAGCTGCCAACTCACACCGCGTTCGGCGGCCTCGTCAGCCCAGCGTTCGTGCAGGCCGATGTGACCGTCCTTGACTTTCGGTTGGCGGGTCTGCAACGTCACCGTGCGCAACACGTCGGAGCGTTCCTTGGGGGTCGCCGCCCGACCCAGCGCGGTGCTGCGCTCGTCGTAGCGGGCGAGGATCTCGGCCCGTCGCGACGACCACCGCTCCACCAACGTCGCCGGCACCGAGGCCACCTCGCGGACGTCGCCCCGCCGCTCGAACGTCACGCCGAGCCGGGCGGTCAGTTGATGCTCGATCGCCGCCATGTATACGGCGTCGGCGCCGGCCCGCTCCCGGTACAGGCCCTGGCCGTCGAGGGCCCGCCAGCGATCCTCCGTCGGGGACCACACCCGGTTGGCCACCGCGCAGTGGGTGTGCAGCTGGGGGTCGCCGTTGCGGTTCGTGCGGTGCTGGAAGCGGGCCACGACGAACCCCTCGGCGTCGAGGTGACGGACACCGTCCCGGCCGGCGCGGGTGTGCAACGCCCGCTCCTCCAACCAGCCGAACGCCGTGTCCACGGCCCGGTCATGCGCCTCCTCGATCACGACGCGCCGCTCGGGCGGCGCCAGCGCCCACAGCGCCGACACCGACTTGGCCGGCGAGAACGTGCAGTCGTACCCGGCGACCGGTGCCCGGTCCCCGATCCGGTACTGCTCGGCCCGGATCCTCGCTCGATCCCCGGGCGTCGCCGCCTCGCCGAGCTCGGCCAGCTTCGACTCGATGCGCTGCTCGATCGTCCGGTACGTGCGGTACGGCGTGGACAGCGTCTCACCGGTCTGCGGGTGGGCTGCAGCGCCGAACAGCAGTGCCATCTCCGACTCCTCCACCTGGCCGGCGAGGCCGAGCCGTGGGAGGCCTGTGCCGGTCCAGCGGCCGGGTGCCTCACCGTCTCCGACGTAGTAGTCGTGTGCGTCATTGCGCACTGAACGTGTCAAATACTCGTAGCCGTTTCCGGCTGATACACGTCCAATGGACATCACCGAAAGGCGATGTTAGTGGTGAACCACCATTCGGAGAATGCATCTGTATGTACGAAATCATGACCGTGACGCAGCACCAGGGATGGGTCACAGGGCACGAGCAACCCACACACGGGTGCTCATACGATTTGAGCCGATGGCGAGTTGCGACGACACCCAACGTGCAGCGATCCGCGAGCGGAAACGACAGGCCCACGTGGCCCTACGCGAACGCCACCAACGGCAGGAGGCAGCACAGAGCGCGGCGTTCAGCGCTCTCGACCGACTCGCTCGACAACTCGACCAGGCCGTCAACGAGCTGGGCGCCGATGACGACGACCCGCTCGAACGCGCTGCCGCGATCACGATGATCGCCGCCCAACTATCGGTCGACGTTGACGCCGTGCGCCGCGCCGCCAACGAACTCGTTGGCGTGGCGTCGGTGACCCAAGCAGAGGTCGCCGAGCTGCTCGGCACCCGTACCGCATTGCTGTTCCGCCGACCCCGACCCGCGAGTCGATCCGTCCGGCCGGTGAGCCCAACGCCTGCCAACACCGCGGCCACCGAGGTCGTCACTTGAGGCACCGCCTCTGCACCATCTCGCTTCTCTGGCGCCCACCTCAACCGTTCGCAGGCCCCGACGGATGCTGGCTCTGACCGTGCCAGGGACACGAACGGCTATTGCATGGTAGCCGAGATCGGCGTTCACCGAGGGGCGATGGCGACGTGTTCGGCGAGCCGCCGTCAGCGACGAGCGGCGAGCAGGTCGCTGCAGAACGCGGCCGTGCCCGAGGTGAGTGGTTGGGGTGCCTCCCACGGCACGAAGTGTCCGCAGTCGCGCAGCAGGAAGGGTCCGACGTGACGGTCGAACGTGAGCGCAGCCATGCGGTCGTAGTCCGGGTACAGCACGTGGTCGCTGGCGCCGAACAGGATCAGCGTCGGCGTCGCGGCGTTGTGGGCGAGCAGTGTCTCGCCGCTGCGCCGCGACGGATCGAACACGCTGCGGTAGCCCTCGAAGCTCGCCCGGAGCTTCGCCGTGTCGGCGAACGGTTCGGTGTGGAAGTCGACGACCGGTGCGCTGCCCACCGGCCCCGGCGCCACACCTACGTCGAGGAACGCGCCAGGGTGGGCCCAGAACCGGGACGTGTAGAACATCGAGATGTACCACCGCCGGGCGTCCGGCGTGGCGAGCTCGGCGGCGAGCGCGTCGGCATCGGTGCCCTGACGTACGAAGTAGTCGCTCGCCTCACGGGCGGGACGGGTGTGCGCCAGGTGTCCCATCTGTTCCTTGTCGAACGGCAGCGGCGAGTTGAACAGCACCATCCGGTCCACCCACTCCGGGTATCGCAGCGCGAGGTCCTGGATGACGGGACCGCCGAGATCGCCGCCGAGCAGAACCACCCGCTCATGTCCGAGCACGTCGTGGACGAGCGAGTACACGTCGGCACTGTGCGCGAACACGTCGTGGAACCCGTCGGGCGCGACGTCGCTGTCGCCGAACCCGCGCAGGTCCGGTGCGATCACCTCGAACCCGGCAGCCGCGAGCGGACCGATTACCTTCCAGAAGATCCGCTTCGACTCCGGCCACCCCGTGGACACACACGAGCGGCACCCCACCCGTGCCCTCTTGCACGTACGCCTGGTGGAACCCACGTGCGTCGGAGACGTACGCCGCGTAGCGGGCGGCGTCGATGTCGACCGGATCGGTCACGGCGGCATTGTCTCATGCGTCGAGCTCGAGGTGTCCGGACGCACAGGCCCCACCGCTGGTCGAGAGATCGGCGACGACGTCGCCATCCTCCTCGTCGGCGTCCAGCCTTCAACCGCGACACGCCACGGCGCGTCGCTGGACATGGCGTACCTCGGCTGGTTCCCGTGGATCCAGCGTCGGGCCGACGGCGCGGGCCGCAGACCTCGCGCCGGCGATCAGGCGGCGAGCAGCACAGGGGCTGACTGGCGCTCGACGCGCAGCAGCTGCGAGCCGAGGGCGATGGCCCAGCCATCATGATCGACGGCCATCGGCCAGGCGGCGCCGCACGGACGGCGGATCTCGGCGACGAGGTGACGAGCACCGCCGTACTCGACGATGTCTCCTGCCCGGAGCTGTTCAGCTGCGATGACCATGTCGGAACCCCCTTCCGCGTCTGTCAGATGTACGAGTGACGAAGGCACTCGGTTCACCTCATCGGTCTGTCGTCATCGTGCGGCAAGGCGGTTGGATGTCGCATGGAGACGGCGTGACGAACCGTTGATCCCCGCCGCCGGCGGGCGGCCGGCGCGGCGTCAGCGTGGCGGCTTGCGGAGCCGGGTCTTGCGGAGTTCGACCTCCTTGACCGGTTCGGTGGCCGCCAACGTCTCGCTGCGCTCGAGCCGGCGCCGCCACTTGGCGCGATGGGCGGCGACCCACCAGCCGAGGGTGGCGTCGTCGATGCCCTCCGGGCGGGCGCCACGCTCGCCGACCTCATGGCTGGCCGTGCGGTAGCGGCGCTGCAGCCGGGCCAGCTCGCGGTCGAGCTCGTCGAGCGGCGCGGTGTCAGGATCGAGCATCGGCGTCGAGGAATCGTTGGGTGGTCGGGCAGCGAGGCAGGCCCTGGGACTCGGCCCGGTCGAGCACCTCGTCAGCCTTGGCGACGGTCGGCGCCCACGCGTCACCGAGGTCGCTTGCGATGCCGGCGAACAGGGTGAGCGACGACACAAGCTTCTGGTCGTCGGGCCGACCGAACAGGGTGCGGACGCTGATGCCGCCGCCGATGACCTGCTGCCAGACGACGTCGACGAGGGTGCGGTAGCCGGGTCCGAGGATCGGGTCGCGCAGGAACGCTTCGGCTTCGGCCCGGTTTCGGATGGCGTAGTGGGCGGCCGTCGGGCTGGAGCCGAGGCCGGTGACCTGCGGGAAGATGAACCACATCCAGTGCGAGCGTTTGCGGCCGTGGTTGATCTCGCTGAGCGCCTGGTCGTAGTCGCGGCGGTAGCCGTCGTGGAACCGTTCGAGGTCGGCGTCGGGCATCGTCCTGGAGCCTAGGAACGAGGTCCCGCCGGCCATCGCGTCACGCTCGGACGTGGTCGTCGACGATGGTGATGCCGCCGGCCGAGCGCCGGCCCTGGTGTCGACCAGGACCGGCGCGCCCGGTCATCCCTCGGGTTGGTAGCCGAGTCCGTCGAGCCAGTCATTGACGGCTTGGCGGGAGGTCTGCCGCCATGTGTCGCTGGCGTAGGTGGCGTCGAGGGTGGCGTGGACGTAGGCGATGGCGAGCATCGCTCGGGTGAGGTTGGCGGTGGACTGTGCGGCCCACTGGCGCAGCGGGGTGGCGTAGTCCTTGCCGCCGCCTTGGTACTGCGGGGGGTGGGGGTCGACCTGCAGCAGCTTGCCGGCGGCGGTGAGTTCGGTCTGCCCGGCGACGTCGAACAGGACGGGGAGCACGAAGTCGGTGAGGTCGCGGCCGCGGAGCTTGGCGGCGATGGCTTGGCGGGCGAAGTCGTCGCGTTGGGCGCGGGCTGCTTTGGCGGCGCGCTTGGCCTCGCGCTCCGCCGCGGCGCGGTCGTCGTCGGCGCTGACGACGTCGGCGCGCTCGTCGTCCACCTGGACGTCGCTGGCACCTTTGGTGATGTGGCGGCGAGGGTGGGTGCGCCACGGCGCCGTGTCCGGCCGCTGGTGTCGGCTGCCGGAGATCACGACCAGGTGGCAGGACTCGCCGGCGTGGTCGGCGTGGTCGATGCCGAGAGTGCTGAGCGGCTTGGCGCCGCGGTGGGCGCTGGTCGGGTCGTAGCCCTCGAACACGTTCCAGCCGGACGCGGCGCACTGGTCGAGCATCGCTTGGCGGCACTCGGCGTTGTCAGCGGCTTCTGCGGCGCGTTGCAGTCGCCAGTCGAGGTCGCTGCCGGAGCGGTAGTTGTCGGTGAGCACGACGTCGATGTCGTCGGGGCGGTCGGCGTATTTGGCGAAGGTGAGGGCGTCGGACGGTTCGTAGGTGCCGGCGTCGATGGCGTCTTGCACGGCGGTGGGCAGACCGACGATGGCGAGGCGACTCCGGACCCATGACAGCGGCCGGTTGAGGGCGGCGGCGAGGGCCTTCTGCTTCATCCCGGCGGCCATGATCCGCGCTGTCTGGCGGGCTTCTTCACTGGCAGAGGCGCCTCATTCGAACCTTGCGCTATTCGAGGTCGTCGCGCGCGATGTCGGCGACATCGATCGCGATCAGGGCGATTCAGACGGCGATCACGACAGGTCACGCTGCGGCCGTGGCCGGTTCGGCGCATCGGCCGGCCATGCCGGGTGGGGTGTCGCGTAGGGTGGGGGGTCTGGTGAGCCGGGAAGTCTGGTCGGCGCTGCATCCGTCGACCCTTCTGGAGTGCCATGGCCGCCAGCCCCGTTGTTCCGAGTGCGGAGCCGACGTTCCTGCAGAGCGATCGCGTGCTGGCTCGCGCCGCCCAGCCGTTTGCCCGGTTCCTGCATGTCGAAGCGGCCGGCGGGATCTTGTTGGCGGCGGCGACGGTGGTGGCGCTGGTGTGGGCGAACTCGCCGTGGCAGGACAGTTATGAGTCGTTGTGGTCGACGACGATCCGGGTCGAGGTCGGCAGCTACGTGTTCGCCGAGGACCTCGGCCACGTCGTCAATGACTTGTTGATGGCGTTGTTCTTCTTCGTGGTGGGGATGGAGATCAAACGCGAGCTGGTGGTCGGTGAGCTGCGCGATCGCCGCTCGGTGGCCCTGCCGGCGATGGCTGCGCTGGGTGGGATGCTCGTGCCAGCCGTCATCTATCTGGGGTTCAACGCCGGCGGCGTCGGCGCCGACGGGTGGGGGGTCCCGATGGCGACTGATATCGCCTTCGCCTTGGGTGTGGTGGCCCTGCTCGGTTCGAAGGTGCCGGCATCGGTCAAAGTGCTGTTGTTGACGCTGGCGATCGTCGACGACATCGGCGCCATTGCCGTCATCGCCGTGTTCTACGCCGACGAGGTCGACCCGGCGCTGCTGCTGGCCGGCCTCGGGTTGGTGGCGTTGGTCGTCATGCTGCACCGGGTTCGGGTTGTTTATCCGCCGGTGTTGATCGCGGCCGGGATGTTGTTGTGGTTGGTCGTCTACGAGTCCGGCGTGCACGCCACGATCGCTGGGGTGATTATGGGGCTGGCGACCCCGGCCCGACCGTCGCAGACCGACCTGGAAGCCGAAGAGATTGTCGACGTGTTGGAGGGACAGCCCGATCTGCGGGCCGAGGACATCCGGGCGACGGCGACGGCGATCAAAGGGTCGGTATCGGCGTGCGATCGGCTGATCGAGGTGTTGCACCCGTGGACCAGCTACGTCATCGTGCCGATCTTCGCCCTGGCCAACGCGGGCATCGTGCTGACGGCCGACGTCTTCTCGAACCCCTCGACGGTGCTCACCGGCGTCGCCGTCGGCCTCGTCGCCGGCAAGCTGATCGGCGTCGTCGGGTTCAGCTGGCTGACGGTGCGGATCGGGCTTGGCCGCTTGCCCGCCGACGCCGGCTGGGGTCACGTCGTCGGGCTCGCCGCGCTGGCCGGGATCGGGTTCACCGTGTCGCTGTTCATCACCGACCTCGCCTTCGACACCGCCAGCCTGCAAGACGACGCCAAGATCGGCACCCTCGCCGCCTCCGTCATCGCCGCTGTCGCCGGCGCGGCGATCTTCATCATCGTCGCTCGTTCCCCCCGAGGACGCCCGGAGGCGAGGGCGGAAACGGCCGAGGATCCGTCATCTGCCGCGCCGGTCCCGCGACCGGCCGGCAACCAGATCTGAGGACGATGAGGTCATGACGGGCCGTTCGCACTGCGGCGTCGTTGGCCCACTCGCCACCGTCGGCGCTGTGTGGTCCTGGCGGCCCGAGACCGCACGGCGGTCACGGGTTGGGGTGCGGAGCGGGGCGATGGGCGACGTAGTCGGCCCAGGAACGCCCGGTGAGCTCCGCCCAGCGGGTCGCCGTCGCGATGTTGACACCCAAGAGGTCAGCGACGATGGCGGCGGGCATGGTGGAGGCGGCATGTGCGAGCGCGCTGACCCGGTGCTGGCTGGGAGAGACGCCGTAGCGGCGGAGCCGATCGGACATGGCGGTGGCGTGGGTGGGTCGTCCGGCCATGTGGCCGGGGAACAACCATGGGGTTGGGCCGTGGAGCTGGCCGACCGAGTGCGGGCGTCGCCGAGCAGTCAGCGCGGTGAGGTGACCGGCGAGGGGTTCGGCGAGCCGGATCGGTGTTCGGGACAACTTGATGGCGACCGCGCCGCCGTCGACGGTGACATGACCGGTGGTGAGGAGCACGAGACGGGTGACGGGTTGGGCGTAGAGGACGACGAGCAGGCCGGCGACGCGGATGTCACCAGGGATGTCGTCGTCGTGGAGGAGGCGGCGGGCGAGCTGCCAGCGAGCATCGTCGTTGACGATCACCGGTGAGGTCGGCGCTCGCCGGCTGGGGAACTCGAGGTCGGCGACGAGTCGCTGACGCCGAGCCCAACTGAGAAACGATCGGGTCTGGTGCCATGACCGGTAGGAGCCGTTGGCCCAGGCGTCGACGTCGGGTTGGGTGCAGCCGGCGAGGACACGCTGACGTTCCTCGCGTAGCCACACCAGGAACCGGTCGGCGGCCACCAGCCGCATCTTGGAACCGTTGATGATGGCGTCGCTGAGAGGGCCCTGGTTCGCCCGGTCACGGAGCGGGCGAATGAGCTGCCAGGTGACAAACCTTCGCAGCAGCCTGGCATCAGCGGCATCGGCAACGGTGGCGAGCCGATCATCACACCAGCGTTCGAACCTGGCGAGCACGGGATCTCGGGAGGGAAGCACGCCGGCGGTGACGAGGAGGCGTTCGGTGAACCAGCTTGATCTTCCGGCGGGCAGTTGGTCGAAGGCGGCGTGGTCGAGCGGCAGTTCGCCGTGAGCGAACCGGGCGATCACCTGCGCGCTCGAGCCTCGTCGAGTCAGCCAATCCAGCACCCCACGGGGTTCGTCGATTTCGATGAGCCGGTCGAACAGGGGCTGCATGCCGTTGGCCGCCCGGTCGCCCAGCAGCCCGTCGAGACGGGTGAGCAGGGCGCAGGCCGAGCATTCACCCTGATGCCACAGGCAGTCCTCGACGCCGCAGGT
Source organism: uncultured Acidimicrobiia bacterium (assembly GCA_963841465.1). Lineage (GTDB taxonomy): Bacteria > Actinomycetota > Acidimicrobiia > Acidimicrobiales > Ilumatobacteraceae > JALZMG01. The sequence goes on from CAWJCQ010000006.1 coordinate 1,271,892, forward strand.
GCGGCACACCGACAAGGCCGGTGTGCCGGAACAACTCGAGCAGACCGGTGTGTCGTGATCGTGATGGCGCCGAAGCCGTCGATGTTGACCGCAGGTGGGGCAGCTGGCCTTGGCCGCGAGGGCACGCAGGTAGCAGGCGCCGCACACGGGTCCTTCGGGCCAATGGGCGGTCACCCGTTGCAGGCGGCCGCAATGGGCGCACTCCTGAGGCGTGTGCGGTGCGCAGGTTGAGCACAGCATCCGCCCTCGACGTTCGCCCCGGCATGGTCGCCGTCGCCCGCAGCCCTCGCAGGCAACGATCGGACCGCGCCAGCAGATGGCGCACAGGTCGGGGTCGTTGCCTGCGGCCAGGCGCACCACCGGGCGGACCCGCCCGCAGCGGCCGCATGGACGTTGGGGACGGCGGTAGCAGTCAACGCACCGGGCTCGTCCATCACGATCCCGTGTCGGCGTGGGTGTGCCGCATGAACCACAGGCGAGCGCCGGGTTGGTGGCGCACACGGCACAACGAACCGGTTCGGTGCTGTCGGTCGGGGCCGCCGCGGCGCGGCCGCAGACGCTGCAGTCCACCTGGGGGCGGTGTTGGCAGCCGCTGCACACCGGTCGGCGGGTCTTCCACGCTTTGACGCCTTGAGCGAGGCCGCACACGGTGCAACGCACCGACGGCGCCACGTAGCAGCACACGCCGACTCGGTGTCCGCCCATTGAACCTGCCTTGGGTCCAACCCGGCCACACCGCTCGCATGCCCGCCAGCTCGCGCTGTCCTTGGCCCAGCACCTCTGACATAGCGGCCCCCGGTCGACCCGGGCCCGCACGCGCCGCGTTCGACCGCAGTCGTGACAGGCCTCGGGGCAGGCTGCCTGGCGACACGAGACGCACTGGCGACCCGTCGCCTCGACGGTCTGAAAGCGTCGGGTCGGTCGTCCACATGTCACGCAGCACGGACGCGTCACCGCGTCGAGGCCGGCGTCGGCCAGGGCATGGGCCACTTTCACCCAGGCGAGCGGACCTATCGATCCCCCGGAGCTCATCGCCTCCGGGTGGCTCCGTAAGTGAGCTGCCACCCGCCGCCGGGCGTGTCCTGTCTGGATCACCCCGCCGGTGATGTCGGCCAGAACGCCCTCGTCTGCGGCGGGCAGCAGCTCGTGCAGCATGGCTGCGAGCTCGACCAGCGCGTCATCGGCCCCACAGGCGCAGCAATCTCCGGTTGTTGTTGGCGCCCGCTGATGGCGCCCGGCGGCGCACAGGGCCGTCGGCTCGCTCACTTCGGCGGGCGGTCAGCGAGGCGTGCTCGTGTCGGGCGGAGGTCGCGCACCTCTCCCCCAGCGGCCTTGGCTCCTGCCGACGCCTTGCGCACCTGGCGAGCTTCCGCGACAGGTTCGATCAGCTCCTCCGGGCCGCAGTCCATGATGTCGCACAAGGCCGCCAAGACGTGCAGGTTCAGCCGTTCCGGGGTGCCGACCACGAGCCGGTAAACCTGTTCACGGGATAGATCGATCCCCCGTTCGGCCAGCAGCGGGCCGAGATCGGTGGTAGCAAACATTCCCCTTGCGGCCATCAACTGGCGCAGATGCCAGCGATAGCCGATCCTGCGGGTCATGAGAGGATGTCCCGCTTCGTGTTGAAGTTCGGTGGTGATCCCGAACTTGCTCAGGCCACTTCAGAGTAGTCGGTGGGTGTGACAGCTTCCGGGTTGGTGGCCCGGGCGACGGCGGCGACGAAGGCGGGCATGTCGGCGCAGCCCTTGATGCGACGGAACGAGCGCTCGGCTTCGAGCATGCCGGCAACGATCCACCGCTTCTTCATCGTGCCGTCCCGCCAGTGCTTGACCCGGCCGGTGGTGGTGCGGGCGATGGAGAACATCGACTCGATGCAGTTGGTGTTGGTCAGTGACCGTCGGAGCCGGCCGCTGACGCCGAGGCGGGCGACGGTGAACATCTCCTCGAGGCCCTCGCGCAGCGAGGCGGCGGCGTCGGGGTGGCGGCCCTCGAGCTGGCGGGCGAGTGCCTGGCAGGCGCGCAGGCCCTTGTCTGGGTCGGGGTCGGCGAACGCTCGGGCGAGACGCTGGTCGATCGCGTCGCGCTCGCCGACGGGCAGGTAGCCGGTCACGTTGCGTCTCTTGTGCAGCGTGCAACGTTGCACCAGGGCGCGTTCGCCGAACACCTTGGTGACCGCCTTGCGCAGCGCCTTGGAGCCGTCCAGCACGGCGACGATGCCGTGGCTGTAGCGCAGCCCGCGGGCGACCAGATCAGCCAACAGGTCCTTGACGACGACCGCGTTCTCGGTGTCGCCGAGCTTCAGCCCGACCGGCACCTTGGTCCCGTCGGCGCAGATGACCAGGGCGACGACGATCATCTGGTCGGCGACACAGAGCCCGTCGATCATCAGCACCGCGGTCTCCAGCTCGGACAGGTCGCGGGCCAGCAGCTCGCCCATCGCCGTCTCAGTGGCGGCCTTGAACCGTCGCGACACCGCCGACTTCGACGTCGCCGTGCCCTCCACGCCGACGGGCTCGGTGACGTCGACGTGGCGGCGAGTCGCTACCCCGGCGAGCATCCGCTCCACCACCACCTGACGCAACACGTCGTCGGAGGCGAAGCACTCCCACGTCCCCAGCTCCACTTCGCCGCCGTCGACGTAGCGGCCCCGCGGCCGCTGCACACTGACCTTCTGCGAGCCGAGCACGACCTGACCGGTGGTCGTGCCGTGCCAGTTGCCGACCCGCTCCGCGCCGAGCTTGGCGTGCTTCGGGCCGACGATCGCGGTCAACTCCTCGGTGAGCATCTGCTGCATCACCACCAGTCCTGCCGACGTCGCGAACGCCAGCAGGCCCTCGCGCAACGCGCCGGCAACGTCGGCCATCGCCACCGTCGCCTGCACGGGCAGACCCTCCAGCGCGATGGCAGCCTCCGGTGTCGTGATCTTCACGACGGGTACCTTCTTGGACACGGTGATCCCTCTCCTTTCGGATGTCTTGGATCGACCCCCGAACCCTGCCATCACGGCACGGCCCGGGGAGGGATCACCACCTCACTTCAACAGGCTCCGGGACAACCTCGGTCATGACACACCTCCGATCGTGAACGCCCCAGCCAAGGCACGGCTGAGGACCTGGTTCTTGAAGTCGTCGGAGACCGACAACGGCAGAGTCGGATATTGGAACTGTCGGAATGCTGGTCGTCGTCGAGGACGGGTCATGGCTCAGACCTTCTGGGGGTGGGCGGGCCGGTGGGTGTCGTTGCGTCTGCTGATCTCGGCGGCGTAGTTGGTCCAGTCGCCGCCGGCGGCGTGTTGCCATTTGACGGCGACGGTGATGTGGATGCCGAGGAGGCGGGCGAGGATCGCGGCGGGGAGTTCGCTGGCGAGCTGGAACAGTGCGGTGGAGCGGGCTTGGCCGGATGGCATGCCGAGGTGGCGGAGGCGTTCACTGAGCCGGAAGGAGCTGATCGGCTGGCCGGGCCGCCCGCCGGGGAGCAGCCATCGGGTGGTGCGGTCGGCGCCGATGCGGGCGTGACCGCGACGTTCGTTGATGAGTCGATGGACGAGCCCGCCGACGGGTTCGAGCAGTGTGACGGGTTCCCGGCCGAAGCGGATCGTCACCTGGCGGCCGGTGACGTGGATGTCGTCGAGCGTGAGGCGACTGATGCTTGCGGGGTGTTGGGCGTAGAGCAGCACGAGCAGCCCGGCGACTCGGTCCTCGAGCGCGACGTCGTCGTCGTGGAGCAGCCGTCGGGTGTGTTCCCAGCGGCCTTCGGTGTCGAGGCGGCCGGTAGGGCCGGCCCAGCCGGTGGCGGGGAAGTCGAGGGCGGTGAGGTGTTGTCGTTTGGCCCAGCGGATGAACGCGCCGGTGCGTCCGTGTTGCGCGGCGCTGCTGGTTGCCATCCACCGGTCAAGATCACCCTGTCTGATGGTGGCCAGGGTGAGCTGGTTGGCGGCGAGCCAGTCGAGGAACGTCGCCGCGGCCTGGATGTGCCCGCGGGCGAAGTTGGCCTGGCTGGCTGTGGTGGTGGTGTGGCGGGTGCGGGCTCGGAGGCGGCGCAGGACGTGCCAGTGGGCGTAGCGGTGCAGCACCTGCCGATCGTCGGGATCGGCGCAGGCGTTGACGGTTCGGGTGGTCCACGTCTCGAGCCGGGCGAGGTGCTCGTCACGTGCAGGCAGGGTGTTGGTAGCGACGAGCACGGCGCGCAGATGGGCGAGCGTGTTGGTGTCCGGAAGGTCATCGAGGGCGGCATGGGTCAGCGGGCGGGTGCCGGCAGCGAAGTCGGCGAGCACCGAGACGGCATCGTTGGCCGACACCCAGCGCACCACGTTGGCGGGCCGCTCGACACCGGTCAGCGCGTCGTTGAGGGTGCGCAGCTCCGGCCGGATCTGGCCGTCGGGCCCGGTGAGGAGTTCGTCGACGCGCCGACGCAGACGGCACCGGGTGCAGTCAACGGCGAGGAGCTGCCCGGTCTGCCCGCAGGTCGGACACCGCTTCCACACGCTGCTGTCGCTGGTAGTGCAGTCGGCGCACAGCGGCGCGCTGCGAGTGCCGCCACGTATCGGGCCGGGCGTGCCGCAGTTCGAGCAAGTCGTCCAGGTGTGCGCACAGTTCGCGCACCACGGTTGCCCGGTGACGGTCGAGGTCCGACAAGGTCGGATCTGTTCGCAGACGCTGCACGTCGCCATGACGGCGGGGATGCAGGTCCCGCACAACGGTCCGGCGGGGCTGCGCAGGGCGACTCGCCGCCGCCGGCCGCAGTCGATGCATGCCTCGTGGTTCACCGGGTCGTTGACCAGACAGAACGGGCACAACGGCTGGCCTTGAGGGTCGCGCGCGGCGGGCTCGCGAACGGAGCCGCATCGCGCACACGCCACCGCGTTGGCTCGGGCTCGGCAGTTGCGACACACCCGCACACCGTCGGCCCGCTTGTTCAAGGTGACGACGCGACCGCAACGTGGGCAGGCGGGACGGCACACGACCGTCGCGCCGATCTCGCAGAGGGCGTCGATCAGTCGCAAGATCATCGGGAACGGGGCGTGGGCGCCGCCACCGGTGAGCAGCTCCGGGTTGGCGTGCAGTGTCCACGCCAGCTTCTGGATGTGGGCCGGCTTGGTCACCGTCGCGTCGATCGCGGCGCTCACTGCCGCTTCGGTGAGGGCGGGGTCAATCGAGGTGATGAGCTCGACCAGCGCGGCGAGCGGGTTGGGGTCGTAGTCGCGGCATTGACCGCAGCGCGGCCGACCGTCACGGTCGCGGAACGCCACCTGTCGCTCGTTGCCGCAACTGGCGCAGAGGTCGGGCCGCTTGAAGCACGGCGAGCAGAACCAGTCGTAACCACGTCGTTGCATCGCGGTGACCTCGCGGCCGCAGCCGGCACAGCATGGCGCCGCGATCACCCTCGAGCCGGCGGCGCGCAGTGCCAGCAACAAGTCACCGACCGGCCTCGGCGCCGGCGATCGGCCCGTCGTCAGCGCCGTCGAATCGTCGACGATCGCGGCGGCCAGTCGGCGCTGCTTGGCGCGGCCCCCGCTCACCCGCTCGACCACCTGTCGCACCACCGCCGGGTCCAGTTCGGGATCCGCCGCGCAGATCGTCGCAGTGACGGCGGCGAGTGGATCCTCCACCGGGTCAAGGAGCTGCTGTGATGGACTCACGTGATCCGAGCTCGTTTGGGTCGCAGCCCGCCGAGGCTCGCCTCGGCCCCGGCCGCCTTCTTCCGTGCTGGTTGAGCACCCGTGACGGGTTCAATCAGGTCCTCCATCGAGCAGTCCAAGATGTCCAACAAGGCCATCAGGATCTTCAGGCTCAACCGTTCAGGCCGCTCCACCACCAACCGGTAGATCTGGCTCGAGGACAGGCGGATGCCTCGCTCGGCGAGCGGGTCGGCCAAGTCGGTGGTGGCGAACATGCCGCGGCTGGCCATCACCTGCCGCAGGTTCCAGCGATAGTCCAGGTTCCTCGCCATCCAATCCTCCTAGCGCTCATCGAGCTGTGGTTCGAGCGCCGGGGCCAACGCTCGACGCAGCGCGGTGTTCATGAAGTCAGACCCGGATATTGCAGCGTTGGGCTGGTTACCGGGGTGTGATTGACGCGGCAGATGCTCCGTCACCTGGGACGATGTTGGTTGGAAAGTCAATGCCGTCCGTGGCGAAGGAGCACCTGTCGGGTGAACACTACTGCGACCCTGTTCGACGTCGGAGAGATCATCAGGCGGCCTCGCTGGGAGTCGGCGAGGGTGACGCCGACGGTGTCGGATGACGAGGTAACCGGCGTCGCCGGGGTGGCCCTGTGGGGGCCGCTGTTGGATCGTCTCGGCTTGGTCGAGGCGGCGGATCGGCGTGGGCTGCGACCGATCGGGGCGGGCGGTTACTCGGGCGGTGAGTGTTATCGGACTCTGGTCGAGGTGCTGTTGGCCGGTGGTGACTTCTTGTCGGATCGTTCGCTGCTGGACGGGGCGACGCAACGGTTGCGTGGCGCCCATCGGTTGCCGTCGCACACCACGTTGTGGCGGTTCTGCGCCGGCGCCGATCTGGGCCGGGCCCAGAAGGCGGCGGCGGTGAACCGCACGATGCTGGCGCGGGCGTGGGCGATGGGCGCCGGCCCGCAAGGTGGGCTGGTGACGATCGACCCCGACGCCACCCTGGTCGACACGTACGGGCCGGGCAAGGAAGGCTCGACGTTCACCTACCGCGGCGAGACCGGGCTATCGCCGTTGATCGGGGTGTGCGGGGAGACCGGTGACGTGTTGGCGGTGCGGGCCCGCGGCGGTAACGCCCACCCGGGCCGGGCGCTGGCGGGGTTCATCCGCGAGTGCGTGGCGGCGATCCCTGCTGCGGTGCGGGAGACGTCGAACCTGTGGGTGCGGATCGACTCGGCCGGCTACCAACACGAGGTGTTCCGGGCCTGCGAGGCGCTCGGCGCCGTGTTCACGATCACCGCCAAGAACACGGCCAGGATGCGTGCGGCGGTGAGGGCGTTGGCCACTGACCCGGCGACGGTGTGGGTCCTGGCGCTCAACGCCGAAGCCGAGCGGGGCTCGGAGATCGCCGAAACGATGATCGAGATCGGCACCACGAAACGTGACCGGCGACTGCTGCGCCTCATCGTCCGCCGCCAACCGACTACCGCCGGTGATCAGCTCTCCTTCGACGACATCGACGGATGGCGGTTCCACGCCATCGTCACCAACATCCCGGCCTGGCTCGGCCCGGCCGCCATGGTCGAAGCCCACCACCGGCTGCGCGGCGGGATCCCCGAAGACACCGTTCGCCAACTGAAAGAAGACTTCGGTTTCGACCACGCCCCATTGGAGAACTTCTTCGGCAACTGGCTGTGGTGGCACGCCTGCGCCCTGGCCCACAACACCGCCCGCTGGCTCGACGTGCTCGCCCTGCCCCGCGAGTTCCGCCGCTGCCGCGGCAAGCGGCGCCGCCTCGCCTTCTTCAACGTCGCCGCCCGTGTCGTCACTCACGCCCGCCAACTCTGGCTCCGCCTCCCCCGCAGCCATGCCTGGGCCGCCGCCTTCATCGAAGCCCTCACCCGCGTCCGCCGGCTCCCCGCCTACGCCTGAACCGGACAGGCACCCACGGCGGCAACCGGCACCAGATCAACACCTCAGCTTCGACGCGCCCAGCACACGTCAGCCGCCGACGCGCCCAGCGACACGCCGTCAAACGCGCCCCAGACCACTCCCGCCCAGCCGTCCCCGCGACCCGGCTGCAATATCCGGGTCAGAGCTGACATGGGTGTAGATGGCCGTCGAGCTGTCCGCCTCGTGACCCACCTGGCACTGGATGAAACGCCGGTCGACGCCGTTCTCGGTGAGATGACTCACGTAGGAGTGGCGCATCGAGTGCGGCACCAACGCCTCGGGCAAGCCGAGGGCGTCGCGGTAGGCGACGAACCGGGCGTTGATCTCGGCCGGCCGCAGACGCCCACCCCGTTCGGTCACCCACATCGCTGGATGCTCATCGCAGCCGAACCGGGGCCGGATGTTCTCCACGTAGTCGACGACCGCGTCGACCGCCCACGGCATCACCGACGCGACATTGCGGCGCCTCGGCTGCTGACCGCGCTTGGCCTTGCCATAGCGGACGTTCAACATCCCATAGGCGGCGAACTCCGGCGCGGCCGGGTTGCGACCCCAGTCGACGAGATCGAGCTTCGAGCACTCCGTGCGACGCAGCCCCCAGCCGTACATGACCTTGAACAAGGTCGCATCCCGATACGCGGCCAATGCTCCCTTGCGCCCGGCGCGCACCGCGCGGTCCACCTGTTCATCGGCGTAGTCAACGAACCGTTGCAGCTCGTCGCGGGTGAACGGCCGCGCTTCGGGGTTGCCCTCGTAGTCGTTGAGATGGGCGATCGTGTTCCACTCGTGGCAGATCGCCACCGGATGCACACCGGGTCCGAAGGCCTCCTCGCACACCGCCACCCAGCCGTAGCGGGCGTCAGTCAAGAACTCGCTGAACAACCGCAACCCGACCTGATAGTTGCGGATCGTCGACGGCGCCAAATGCCGCTCGGCGATCAGCGACACGGTGAACTCCTCGACGTGGCCCGGCATCCACCGCCACGGGAACTCGTTGGTGAACTCGACGAACCGGCGCACCAACTGCTCGCGGCCGAACATCGTCTCCTCGCGCAACCCACGCGCCGTCTGCTGTGCCCGCCAGCCGCGCAGCATCGCGTCGACCAGCGCCTCCTCCGGGCGCAGCTGCACCACCCCATCCACCAGCTCCAGATGCGCCGCGCCGGCCAGATCGACTCGTCCCACAGCACCCTCCAAACGCACCCATCGAGCGGGATGATCATGCATCAAACGGGAACGATGGTGGTGGATGCCAGCTCACGGCATGCGCCGGCCCCGAACGGCACAACCACTCCAACACGCGCTTCAGCAGGCGACCAGGGCCTTCGCTCGCGTCCGATGCAATTCCCGAGGGTTCGTGTAGATCGCCGTCGTCGCCGACGCCGAATGTCCCACCTGCTCGGACACGAACCGTTCCGGGTAGCCGGCCTCGACCAGGTGAGTCACATACGAATGGCGAAGACAGTGAAGATCAATCTCCGCCGGCAGCCCCAGCGCCAGGCGATACTGGGCGAAGCGTTCGTCGACGGCGCGGGCCGACAACCGGGAACGCCGCTCGGTCACCCACAACGCCGGATGATTACCCGGATCGAATCGGGGTCGCACCTCGTTGACGTATTCGCTCAGCCCCTCCACCGCCCAGTCGAACAGCGAGATCACAGTTCGCCGTCGAGGAGGACCTCCCCGTTTGGCCTTACCCCACCGGACGTGCAACGCACCGAAGGAACCGAACGCCGGGCACCCGACGTGTCGGTGGCAGTCGACTGCGTCCAAGCCGACCGCTTCGCCTCGACGCAGCCCCCACGCGAACACCGTCTTCATCAGCGTCGCATCCCGAAAGGCCGCCCACGTCCCTTTACGGCCCGACCCGGCCACACGACCCACCTCGTTGTCGGCGTGGTCGAACAGATCCTGCAGCTCGTCGACAGTCAGCGGCCGCCGGCCGGGTCGGCCCTCGAAGTCCCCCGAGTGCCGCACCGTGTTCCAGTCATGGCAGATCATCCCCGGAGTGCTGTCGAAGCGCGCTTCGCACACCTCGACCCAGCCGTAGCGGCCGTCGCACACGAACTCCATGAACAGATTCAGCTGCATCTGGTAGCCGCGGATGGTCGAGAGCACCAGCGGTTCGCTGCCCGACCGCAACGCTGCCGTGAAGTCCTCCACATCCCCAGGCGCCCACCGCCACGGGTAGTCATTCGTGAACACCGCGAACCGTCGCACCAGCCATAGACGAGACTCGATCGTCGCCACCTTGAGCCCCCGGGCCAACATCTGACGCTGCCAGCCCACCAGCATCGCCTCGAACACCGCCCGAGCCTGGTCCAGGTGTGCCACACCCTCGACCAGCACGAGGGCGGCGGACCCTGCCAGACCCCTCCGATCGCCGGGCACAGTCACCCCGACATTGTTGCATCAGCCCAGACGACAGTCGTGGATGCCCAGCACATGGCAACTGTCGCTATCCCTCAGCAGCACTCACGAGAGCCCCGCCTGCAGGGCTAATCAACGCAGACCGGCTTCTTCCACGGCGCCCAATGATGCGCTCGCTGCAACTCCGCTTGGTTGGGATGGGGTGAGGTCGATGCGGGCGAGGTTCTCGACGGCTTGCCACACCGCGGCGGTGGACTCGTCCGCGCTGCGGATGCTCGCCGGGATCGTCGCGTGGCCCGCCGCGATGGCGGCGCGGTAGCGGCGCTCCCCGGCGACGAGGCGGTAACGGCCGTCGTCGGTCGGGGTGACGGGATCGGCATCAGGACTCCGTGTTGGGCGACGGAGGCGAGGAACGCGCCGTCGAGGACGGCGGGCCGGTTGTCGGGGTCGGGGTCGATGAGATCGACGGCGATCGGCTCGACGCGGTCGATGCTGTCGGTGTTGTTCATGGGACGGTTCCTTTCGGTGGTCACAGGAGGTCGGCGGCTGCTGCTGCGAGGCGCTCGACCTATGCCGGGGCGGCGGGGTTGATGGCGAACAGGTCCGGGTTGACCGGCGTGGCGGTGACGGCCCGGCGCGTGGCTGTGAGCGCCCAGCGGGTCGGGTGGTCGGGACGGTGAACGGTGACGGTGTGTCCGGCGCGCAGGGCGGCGGCGACGACGGCCACGGCGAGCGCCGGGCTGATTGTCTGGCGGTGGCCGGGGTGGGTCACGGTCACGTTCACGGCCGGGTCAGGCGACGGGTTCGAGGGCGGGGGTGTCGGCGGGGGTGGTGCTGTAGGCGGCGAGCCAGTCGGCGGCGGCTTGGGCTTTGGCGGCGACGGTCCACAGGACGGCGGGTTGGGCGCGCAGCATGCGGCACCAGTGGGCGAGGTAGCCGGCGTGGTCGGTGCGGGCGACGCTGTCGATGCCGGCGAGGGCGCAGACGAAGGCGGCGCCGAGCTCGGCGACGAGCTCCTCCGCGGCGTAGGCGTCGTCCCCGAACCGGCGGCCGTAGGTGCGGGCGAGGCGGGTCGGGTGCCCGGTCCAGTGGGTGAGCTCGTGGGCGAGGGTGCCGTAGACGTCGGCGGCACTGTCGAACGCGTCGAGGGCGGGCATGAGAACGTCGTCCGAGGCCGGCCGGTAGCACGGGTTCCCGGCGCCCCAGCGCACGACGGCGGGCACGGCGGCGAAGAACGCTTCGGCGCGGGCATCGCGGTCGAGCGGATCGGGCTCGGCGACGGCCCGGGAAGCGGCGGCGTTGTCGACCTGGGCGGCGTTGAACACGGTGAACACTCGGGCCCACGCGCTGCGTCGACGCAGCGTCTGGGTTTCGGCGTCGTCGGCGTCGTCGCGTTGGTCGTTGGTGTCGTCGGCGGGGTCGGTGACCTTCCAGAAGATGCCGAGGGTGCCGCGCTCGCCTTCGCGGACCTGTGCGCCGAGGCTGGCCCATTGCTTGTAGGTGGCCCAGCGTGCGGTCGGGTAGCGGCGGTCGATGGCGGCGAGGTAGAGGGCGAGGACGTTGCCTCCCGAGTACCGGTTGCCGGTGGCGGCGTTGGTCGGCCAGCCGGTCGAGCCGAGGGAGCGCCACGGCATCTGCCAGTCGGCGGCGCCGGCTTCGATGGCGTCGACCAGGCGGGCGACGACGCGGTCCATGACGTCGGCGGCGTTCATCCCCACACCACCTGACGACCGAGGCGGGCTGCGGCGACGGCGACCCTGCGCAGGAGGGGCAGGCGGACGACGACGTAGTCGAGGCCGGGGTGTTCGGGAATCGGCCCGACCGGTGCGGCGTCGACGCGGGCGAGCAGGTCGTCCGCGTCGATGGTCCCGTAGTGGTCGGGTGCGATTCCAAGGACCGCGAGGAGGGTCCAGCCGCCGGTGTTGTGGACGTTGAGGGTCGGCGCGTTCTCCGAGGCGAGGGCGTCGTCCTCGGCTTCGCTGTGCGCCTCGACGCAGAACGTGATGCTCATCGGATGCTCCTTGGTCGGTTGCCCTGGCGGGGCAACGGTCCGGGCCGTTGCCCCGTTAGGGGCGCCCTCCAGCAGGTGGCGGGAGGCGGTCAAGGGGCGGAGCGCAGCGACGAGTCGAAGAATCCGGGCGGTGAGCGAAGCGGCGACAGCCAGGAGCCCGGATTGTTCGACGACCCTTGAGGGCCGCACGGCGCCTGCGGCACGTCCACCGACCCGGACCCGGCGCGACGGCCCTTCCCGATCAGCCGAGGCATGGCCGTCGTGCGCGGCGCCACCGTTCGCGCGAGATGCCGGAACGCACGCTCGTGCCGGGGCCCGTGGGCCCCGGCGGTGACGCTGTCAGCGGACGATGTAGGGGCAGGTCTCCTGCAGGTAGGCCGGGAGCCGCTCGGCGAGGCGCCGTGGGAGCGGCGGGATCAGCGAGCGGATCCGCAGCTTCGGGCGGCTGGCGTCGAGCTGGCCGAACCCGAACCGGTCGATGCGGGCGAAGGAGCGGATCAGCGGGCTGTTGGCACCGATCCCGGAGACCCCGAAGGTCTGGCCGAGCTCGGCGAGGTCGAACTGCTGCCAGGTGTCGCCGGCGGCGAAGTACCAGGCCATGCGGTGGACGATCAGCGTCGACAGGGGCCCGAGGATCGGGGTGGCGTGGCCAGCAGGTCGTTGCTGGCGGCGGGCAGCCAGGTGGGCTGCTTGAGGGGGTCGGCGAGGGGCTCGATGACGACGTAGCCCGTGTCGACGATGTGGTGGACGCTCACGGACGGGACTTCCTCTCGGATCGAACCGTCGGGCCCCGACCACCGCCGACATCCCCGAAGGTGGTGGCCGGGACCTTTCGGCCGGGCCTGGGTGAAGCCGTTCCGGGTCGGCCCTGGCTCCCGGTGGCATCACCCGTCGAGCCGGGGCGGAGTGGGCCGGGTCAGGGGACGCCGCAGGCGAGGCGAAGTTGTGGCGCTGAGCGCAGCGGCGACAGCCCGGCGCGCCACAAGTTCTCGCCGGCCCTTGACCCGAGCCGGCGACGCACCGGCAGGGTGAGATGCCATCGATCCGGGAGTCAGCGGTCGAGTCGTCGTCGCCGCATCACCGGGGTCCGACCGGTCCAGCCGCGGCCTCCACCGACAGGCGACAGCGGTGATCGGAGCCGTCCCGGGGATCCGAGAGAGAGCGCGGGGCGTGAGCGGCCGCGGACGTCGAGGTCGATCGTCGTCACACCGTGTCGGCGAACGCTCTGGTTGCTCCTCGGTCACCGAACAGGCCGATGACGTCATGGTGTGTGTCAGCCCGATCGAGGAAGGCCGTAGAGGTGCTCGTCATGGTCGTGGGGCCACGACGACCAGCGGTCGATCGTCATCAACTCACCGCAGTTGCACGGCCAGGTGATCAACGTCGGCGCCGGGACAGCGGTCTCGCCGACACCGGTGAGCCACACCGCCTCGACCGTGCCGTCATCGGCGACGGTCTGCTCGACGGTCAGCACCGGCGCGGTGTCGATGTCGATGACGAGACCCGACTGGGCGACGGTGAGCACCCCGGCGGGTGCGTCGCCAGGAAAGGTCTGCAACAAGGTGACGAGCTCGTTGACGGTCATCGCGTCCTCCGAACGATGGGAGGGATTCCTGGCTGCCGGCGGCGGCAGCGACCTGGGAGACGCATCCCCGAACGCGACGATACGCGGAGCCACGTTCGGGTTCGGGACCGACGCCAGCGGTTCCGGCCCGGCTGGTCGGTGTCCGCTCCCCCGTCGCCAGCCGGAGGACACCGTTGTCCTCCGGCTGGACGGGGGTCACGCCTCGACCTTCTGGCGGGCCTTGGCGAGGAACATCACCTCGTCTGCCGTCACGCCGGTGCGGAAGTGACGCTGCCCGTCGTCGTCGGTCCAGTCGCTCGAGGTCAGTCGGCCGGTGACGCCGATCTGGTCGCCCTTGCCCTTGTGCTCGGCGACGGCCTCGGCGGGCTTGCCCCAGACCGTGACGTCGATGAAGTCGACCCGGTCGTTGCGGCCGTTGACGGCAACTCGCAGGTTGGCGACGGCCTTGCCGTCGGCGGTGTACCGCAGAGATGGGTCGTCGGTGAGACGGCCGGTGAGGTTGACACTGTTCATGTCCATTGCTGGCTCCTTGGGGTGGTCCCGGCGGCGCCGGGGTGCTGGTGGCTGATGGACATCTCGACGTGCCGGCGGTCGGCGGCTGTCCAGGGACGGACCCGCAGGCCGAGCCGACGACCGGGTGGAGTGAGCGAAGCGGCGACAGCCAAGAGCCAGCCGGTCACCGGCGACCCTTGACGGCCAAGCCGGCCACCGGTGCACGGTGATGGCCGATCGCCAAGCCACCAGCACCCGACCGGTGCCGAGCGCGTGCACGATTGCCAGATCGACCGCAACGGCGCCACTTAGCTCGCCGGACCACACCCGATCCCCGTCCTCGCGTGCATCGGGACGGCCGAACCAAGGCGCGAAAACGTCCACATCGGATGAATGTCGGGCCCTCATCCCGAAACGTCACATCGACGAGCCCGCGGCCGCACCACACCAGGCGCCACACGACGAGTGCCACCGATCACCTGCCGAAAGGGCTCGAGCGGATGAAGGACGCACGAGTCCTCGCCGCGTTGTCGGCGAGGGGAGACTTAGGGCACCCGCCTGGCTTGGGCGATTCCAGCCGGAAGGCCCTGTTCGGCCAGGATAGCGACGTCCTCTGCTTCGGCTCGACTCCAGAACAGTCCAAGCTTGATACGCAGTAGACGCCTCGCAGTCGGAGTCATGCGTGCTACCCGATGCGAATGCAGCTGGGTGCAGTCGCCATGAAACGACGCGATACGGCGCAAATTGGCCACGAGGTATCGATTGGGCCCGGGGTCGTCCAAACCGCGGCCCGTGTGATCGAGGAAAAAGTAGTCGAGGGTGTAGTTTGACAACACCTCGCCGTCGAGGACCGGTTCCGGCCTCAGCAGGGCTTGGCGCTGGTGTTCCTCCAGGCCGCCAAGTGGTCGCACTGGCGCGACCGCTGCATAATCACCTTTTTCGTTGTCACAGCATTGAGAGACGACGATTACACTTGCCGACGACGCGGGCGCAGCAGTCTGTTCAGTATTTCCAACGCTGTAGAGCGGTAAGGGTAGCTTTAGGTTGGGTAATGTAATCCCAATTAGTAGATCGCCTTGTCGAAGTGGATCGTTCTCATCAGGGGCCTCATCCAACCACACCGCAAACGGTCCGCTCAGTCATCCCATGCGGGCAGTCGCGTGGGCTCAAGACGGAGCGCCGCATCGAGGTATTCTGATGCGAGCGTCACATCGTCCTGTCGAATGTTGCCATCGTTGAGCCAGATGTACTCCGTCAGCTCTAGATCAGCTAACTGAGACTCCACGACGGACTCCCAAAACCTGCACTGCATACCACTGCCCAAGAACTCAGTCCGAGCCTGAATGATGCACCGAACCATGGCCCCCATTGGTTGCCCAGTTACGACGAAGTCGTGCTCGTCAAATGATGGGAGGGACGACTCCCGTCGAGGGTGGATCATCAGGGTGGTCATTGGAACAGCTCCCTCGCCTTGTCGGTGATAGACGCTTCAAAGACCAGGTTTTTAGCCTGACGCAAGTCGCGGAATGCCTCAGTCACTTCATCATCCGATGGTACCCATGCTCCAACACGAAACACGTCGATGTCGAGGACCAGACTTTGCCCCAAGCCCGCTGAATCTGGCGCCAAAATGGTCTGTGTGATCCGCACCATTGCATTAAACATCGCTAACGGTATGTCCACCGTCATGAAATAGCCCGATGACGTGGTTGGCATGTCGTCCGAGATTTCAGGTCGGGTGCGTAGGTACTCGTCAATCCGAACGTCACCGGGAGGGACGCGGATCTGATTAATGTATCGTAGCGCCAGGCGCTTGAAGCCAACCGGAGAAGCCAGATCCGTATATGCGTTGAGCAGCCGCCGAGCCTCGGTATGAAAGATTGCCCACTCCTCGTACGGAGCAAGCCGACTGAACGTAAATCCATCGTTGCGCATCTGAACGATCTGGAGTCCGTCCTGAGACGTGAAGCGGAATCCGTTCATCTGGCGCGTTGCCTTAGTCGACACCCCCAGAGGACCGGACTGCAACTCGGCGCCGGTCAGCACAGTCTCCTCTCGTTTCGGGTAATCGGTGTCGGCGAACGTCGCGACCTGGGCAAGCCGAGCTTCTGAGAGTTCTTCCACGCGAACGTCCAGCACGGCTTCCGCGATGGGAGCGCGCGGGTAGCGGAATCCCGTCCGCGTCACTGACACGTCGCCTCGCGCCTAGTCAGCATCGACCGCACGGTACACCGAGCCCGAAGCGATCGTGCGGCTTTAGCTCCGCCCGGACAGACACTGAACGAGACGCCACAGTGTCTGGGGTTAGCCGGCACGTCCCGGAAACGCGCCATCCGGGCCGTCGTACGGCACGGGAGCACCGACCGTCGGAACCGCCCGAGCCCGGCGTATTCAGTAATCCCGCTGTCAGCTCTGCTGCCCGACGTCGGCTGGCCAACCTGTTGGTCCTGGTCACGACGCGGGAGGTGCTCGATCTGCATCCCGGGGCGGCTCATGGCCGCGAGAAGGTGCTCAGGCATGTGACGTTCGCCCGCGCCGGGCCGCACTCATGAGGCATGGAGACATCATCAGCGTTCGACGCAGCTCACGTCGCCGCCGAGGGGGTGCGCCGCCTCAACCACCTCACCCTCGACCCGACCGGGAGCGCTTCCGCCGGCGAGGACGTCCTCGGCGACCTTTGTGCCGTCCTCGGCGAGCTGCGGCTGCTCGCCCGGCGCCTGCCGCAGGGTTTGGGCCAGCTCGCCGACATTCTCGAGTACCGCGAGCGCTACGTCCGCCTCGGTGTCGACAACGACGACGACCCCGCCGTAGTGCTTAGCGTGTCGTCGTGGCCCTGCGCACCGCCCGTCGCGACGCCGAGGCGCTCGGTCGAGAGCTCGCAGCCGCCCACGACGCGGCCGCCCACCTATTCGTCGCGCCGGGCGGGCGGCGCCCGCCGGTGTAGACCCCTTCTGTACGGTCTCGACGTGATCATGAGTGCGGCCGAGCTGCTCGACGTCGACGTCTCGGTGGGTGATGGGTAAGCAGGGGCGCCAGGCCGGCCGGGAACTGCGCGGCCGCCGCGTCCAAGAGCAGATCGCTTCCGCCGAGGCGGTCCGGACGGCATGGCGGCGCGCCTGGTCGCAGTACGCCCGCACCGTCAACGAATTCACGCGCGGCGTCGAAGCCGGCGAGCGAGGCGCGGCAGATAGGTGTAGGCAGGCCAATGCACGCCGACGACATGTCGACCATGTTTCCCTAAGTGCTCGCGAGAGTTCCCAGCCGCACTGGCGCATCAGCCAGCTGTTCACGACGTTGCGGGCTCGGGTCAAGCGTCCGCCTCGACACACGTGACACTAGTGACATCACGGTCTCAGGAACGTCGCCGCCCGGTGCGGCGCGCGGGAGCGTGGGCGCTCTGTTCCTGACGGGCCATGTGGGCGGGGTGGGTCGGCCAACCCCAGCGCAACATCCACGGTGCTTGGCGGATGGTGACGCACGGCTGATCGACCGGAGCGTGGCAGGTCGGACAGACGACGTCTTGGTGACGACGAGTACTGCGGTCGTGGCCAAGTTGAGACATCGGTGTGGAACCTTTCAGGAGGCAGCGTCGATGAGCGCCGGCTGCTGGATGAATGTCCGGACGTGCCATGGGAGAGGTCACACGTTTGTCCTACGTCCGCACTTCGACCCAAGGAGCTGCGGTCGGCTCGTGTGGTAGTTGTCCGAGTGTGACGGCCGCAGCGTCGTGGCGGATCTGATGATGCCGATCGCCGTCGGTCCCTCCCGTTGTGGGTCGCCGGTCGTGGTCGATCGCGTTCAGGCCGGGGACGGCGGCCTGCCTCTGAACCGCGCGCTACTCGATCGCCGCCACGTGGCTGTGCACGTCGTTCCGGGCTCCTGCTACGCATCAGCTCGCATCGAACGACGGAGGGGCGCTCCTGCAACCTCGGGTTGGATGTGCATGCACCGGTGAGGTCGCGGCCTCGGTCCAGTTCGGGCCATAGGCTTCGCCGCATGGTCCTATACGCGGAGCGACACCCGTGTCAGGAGCCGCTGCCTGCGGAGATCGATCGTGTGTGGGTTGCCGCCACTGAAAACGCGGGAATCCCGTTGTCCGACTGTGTCTTGGTCTTGACGAGGCATAACGTACGACAGGACAAGCGTTTGTCGTGCTACCTGCCACACGGGCGCGTCGCTGCGATCGACATCTCTGTCGAACTAGAAGAGCGGCTGAACGGGCTCGCGCAGGACTGCGTGAACGCTCATCGAGTGCTGCTCGGGTCGGACTGCCCACTCGAGGTCAGTGGAGCGCTGTTGCGCCACGAGCTTGAACATGCTCGACAGTTCGAGGCGGATCCGCGGACGTACGAGCTGCACGGGCTTGTCGAGGAAGTTGTGACCTTGGATGCTGACAACTCGGGCCGGCTTTACAATGCGATGCCGGCTGAGCGCGACGCGAACGCGGCAGCGGCGGTATTCGCTCGCAGACTCTTTGGCTCCGATCGCATTGATGCGATCATGCAGCGCTCGGATTGCGCCGCCCTGCTTCGTCAAGCAGATCCGCCGCCCCCGCCGGCAGGTCTCTCGGACCGCATGCTCGCGTTCCTCGCCTCGATCCCAGAGCTGTGCAGCCTCTATGCCAGGAACGGCGGAGCAGACAGCGATCCTGTCGGTACGTTCGCCCGCTTCCTGGACCATGTCT
Organism: uncultured Acidimicrobiia bacterium; assembly: GCA_963841465.1. Lineage (GTDB taxonomy): Bacteria > Actinomycetota > Acidimicrobiia > Acidimicrobiales > Ilumatobacteraceae > JALZMG01. The sequence continues at coordinate 1,290,609 of CAWJCQ010000006.1, forward strand.
GCGGACCGGGCGGCGGTGACCGCTGGAGGCAACTCCTGTAGTCAGGTCAGGGTCCAGGCTGGCGCAAGTTCCGACGCCCAACGGCATGCTTGAGGTCTCGGTGCGCTCTCTGGCGGACGGCCGCTCTATTCCCCTGTTCGGTATCGGTTCCGACGCTTCGCTGGGAATGCTCCGGTAGCGATCCGATACCGAGGCGTCCGGATGAATCCCGGGCAGGCGGAATCGGCCGAGGCACTTCGACCATTGCCTCGCCGTTAAGGTCGCCTGACCTGGCTACTCAATGAGGTCGAGCAGCGGCAGACCGTCGACGATCGTCATCGTGTCGACGCTCACGGTCACCACGCGCTTAACGAGGTCGATGATGTATCGCGGGTTGCCGACCTGTTGAGCCCACTCATTCGGGTCATTTACAATACCGGACTGGCTGTCGACCTTGACTTGGTATCGGTCCACCAACCACTCTAACGCGGAGCGAGGGCCCAGCATGTACCGGTGCGCCTCGGGCGGAATCCCCGAGAGCGTGATATTGGCGTTGACCACGAGCTTGGAACGATCATCAATCCGACCGGACCACGCGAAGCGCATCCGCTCGACGCGGTACCAGCTCGGTCCGGGATCGACGAGCTGCGCCTGCGAGGGATCGTCGAGGGGGTACGCCCTCACGGACTCGTACCCGATGTGCAGACCGGCCAGTGCTCGGCCTGCTTCGACGAACTCGTGAAACTGCCGCACTTTCGGAATGCGCGGCAGCATCCTCTTGAGATCCGCGGCGTAGCGGCCGCGGTAGTCGGGTGAGTGCAGCAGCCCGTAGACGTAGTAGAAGATGTCGTCGGCGGTGACGTCGGCTCCGAACGTTGCCCTGAAGTCCGCCAGCGCCTCCGCCGTGATGTTGTCGACTCGCCGCAAACCGCTGTCGTCGAACAGCGAACCTTCCTCGGCTTCCTCGTATCGCCAGCGCGGGAAGAATTGGCCAGTATCGAGCAAGTGCAGGTCGGGAACGCGGTCCGTCGCGATGACGCAGAACTCGAAGTGCGACGACGGTCCGGTCACTGTGAAGCCGATGTTCGGGGCACCGCTGAACGGGAAGATACGCGGCTGCTGTGAGACGGTCTCGTTCAGTCGCCGATCGTAGTAGAGATACGACCTAACGAAGGGGCGATAGCTGCCGAGGACGATGTGATCAGGCTGGAAAGTGAGCGCGGTGCCTCGCGCCGCGGACTGCTTGAGCCCGCGTGTCCAGCTGATGAGCTTCGGGTCGGGGGTCAGCTTCTCGGTGGGTCTGGCGGCTGCCGCGTTGTAGGTTTCGAGCATTCGTGACACGTTGTCTCGGACTCTCTGCTCACCGAATCCCCAGCACCACGTATCCCGACCGGTGACGACTCCGACCCCATAGAGGTCGAAGAGCGTCGCAGAAGGACGCGTGCCCGCACGCGGTTTGTCACCGATCGGGGTGAACGCCGCGAATCGCTCGTCGCGCTGGTTGATCCAGTCACCGTCCACGTTGGGGATGATCTCCTGCCACGCAAGGCTGGCGATATCGTCGCCCGCGACGATGCGCAGCTTCTCCTCGCGGCTGAGGTAGTCGCCAACGTTCGCGGTAGTGGATGCTGTCCGCCGCGCCGCTGCCGTCGCGCACCAGCAGGGTGATCGCCACCGTCGCTCGACTGCCGGCTCCGAAAATCTTGCCGCCCTCCCGTCTCGACAGTTCTCCAGCACTGCGCTGGTTGCCCCGGAGGTTGTAGACGTATATGTGCTGAAACTCAGACGCCAGTGCCTTACGCAGGCCGTCGGCTGAATTCGAGTCGATCCAGCCACCGTTTGACACGAAGCAGACGACGCCCGTTTCACCAATCCGGTCCGATGCCCATCGGAAGGCCCGGACATAGGAGTCGTACATGTTTCGGGAGAGTCCCGCCGTACTGGTTTGAACATAGGTCTGCTCAATGCGACGATCTAACCGCCGATAGGACAGATTCGGGTTGTCATCGTTCTGGCTCGTCTGGCCAACCGAGTAGGGCGGGTTCCCGATGACCACCCTGATCTCCGCCGCCTTCTGTCGGGCGAGACGGTCGTGGTTCTCGGAGAACAGGCCGCTCGACAGCGAGCCATCGTCCGCTTCGTAGGACTGGAAGGTGTCGGTGAGGACGATGCCATCAAACGGAACGTAGACGCTTGGCTGCAGCTGGTGGTAGGTCGCCTCAATGTTTATAGCTGCGATGTAGTAGGCGAGGAGCAGCAGCTCGTTGGCGTGAAGCTCCTCTCGGTACTTGTGCTCGAGGTCGCCTTGGGCGATGAGGCCAGACTGCAGCAGGCGCACGATGAACGTCCCGGTGCCCGTGAACGGGTCGAGCACGTGTACGCCTCGAGCCGTGAGCGAACTGCCGAGATGCTGTCGGAGTACGTGGTCTACCGAGCGCAGGATGAAGTCTACTACCTCGATCGGCGTATAGACGATGCCGAACGCATCGGCCGTTCTTGGCAAAGCCTTCTTGAAGAACTGCTCGTACAGCTGGGTGATGACGGCTTGGCGGCCTTCGTGGTTATCAACATCCTCGGCTCGCGCTCTCACCGAGGCGTAGAACGGTTCTAGCGCCGTTGCCTCGTGGCCCAGCGACTCGTCGTCCAGCGCGTCGAGCATCTTCTGCATCGACAGCGACACCGGATTGTGTTCGGAGAAGGCATAGCCAGCAAACAGCGCATCGAAGACCGGCTTGGTGACGAGGTGCTGCGCCAGCATGTCAATGGCCTCCGCCGATCCGACGCCGGGATTGAGGAGATTGTCGCGCAGTTCCTCGACGAAATGAACGAACGCCTTGCCCTTAGCTGTCGCCGGGTCCCTGACCGCTGCTTCTATCCGCGCGATATGGCGCTCAGCAATGTCGCGGATGTCGTCTGCCCAGCGCTCCCAGTAGGTGCGCTCACCGACCTTGGCTACGATCTTGGCGTAGATGGCATCCCGCCACTCCAGCAGCGGAAGAACCTGCTGCAAACCTTGGCCCGCCCCTGAGCCGTCGCCTCGTAAACCGCCCTCGACCGTCGGCACGCCGATCACGTCGATCCGCTTCGGCTGCGATTTGTTTAGCTCGATCTGATTGACCATCGCGTTAAAGCGGTCATCATGGGCCCGCAGCGCTTGGAGTACTTGCCAGACGACTTTGTAGCGCTTGTTGTCCGACAGCGCTGTCGCCGGGTCGAGCCCGACCGGGATGCCCACGGGCAAGATAATGTAGCCGAATTGCTTGCCCGGCGCTCGGCGCATCACCCGGCCGACCGACTGCACGACATCTACAACGGAGTTGCGCGGATTCAAAAAGAGCACGGCATCGAGAGTCGGCACGTCGACACCCTCGGACAGACACCGGGCGTTCGACAGAATTCGGCAGACGTTCTCGGGAGTGTCGGCCTGTAACCACTCCAGCTCAGCTTTTCGGCGCAGTGCGTTCATTGTGCCGTCGACATGCGACAGCTCGCAGTTGAGCGCCTCTGGGTCGTCACCGGTGTACTCGTCCACGACCACGCCGAACCGGGAAGCGAGCGCCTTGGAGTCCTTAATCGAGCGGCAGAACGCGACCGCCCGACGCATCGGCGCAGGGTCCGCGGCAAAACCGTCGCCGGAGATCAGAGTGTTGTCGCGCTTAGCCAGACCGTTCCAGCAGCCGACGATCTTCGCAGCGTCGTCCAGCCGTAGTTCGTAGGACTCGTCGGCCAGCTGACGCTGGAACGACTCCGCGATCGAGCCCTCGTCGACGTTGAGCACCAATACCTTGTAGTCAGTCAGGAGCCCGGCCTCGACCGCTTGCCCGAACCCGAGCCGGTGAAACTCGGGGCCGTAAAGAAATTCGTCGTCCATACTGGCTAGTACCGCATCACGTTCGGCTGCTCGGCTCTTCGTCTCGTCGTTGAAGATCCGCGGCGTGGCGGTCATATAGAGCCGCCGATCGCCGCCGATAAACCCGTCGTCGTGGACACGGACGAACGCCGACTCGTCGTCGCCCTCAAGTGTCACCCCGGTGGTGCGGTGCGCCTCGTCGCAAACGATGAGGTCGAAGCGGGACAGGCCCACCTCCTGTGCTGCAGCAATAGTGCCGATGGACTGATAGGTCGAGAACACAACCGTCAGGTCCACCCTGTCGTTGTGGGCAGCGACCTGTCGAACGAGGGAGTCGGGATCGGTCGTCGCGGGAAACGCGAGGTCGTGCGTCGTCAGGTCCTCGCTGAGCTTGCCGACCTTGACGTCGGAGCAAACGCCGAACGACCGCATCGCCAGTCCGCACTCGGCTGTCCACTCCCGCAGCGATTGGTTTAAAAGGGCTATCGACGGGACGAGGAACAGCACGTTGGCTGGTCTGCCCAGCCGGTCGACGACCTCTTCAGCGATCTTGAGGGACGTGAACGTCTTGCCGGTGCCGCAAGCCATGATGAGCCGCCCTCGGTCCCCGGTGTCAAAGCCGGCCAGTACGTTCTTGATGGCAACCCGCTGATGCGGCCGAAGGGCCTTCTGCGGCAACAGCCGGAGCTCGTCAGGGTGGTGCGGCTCAAACTGGGACCAATCGATGCCGCTCGCCTGCAGGTCAGCGAGGCCTATGCGGACCACGGGGATTTGTTGACCCTCCAGCGCCTGCTCGGCATGAGTCGACCACCGATCCGTGGTCGACACGATGATCCGGCCCGTGAAAGGAGCCTTGCCCGATCGGGTGAAGAATGAGTCGATATCTTCCTTCCGCAGGGTGTGCGTGGGTGCGTAGAATTTGCATTGGATCGCGACCGTTCCGCCGTCGGCATCCGCGGCCACCAGATCAATACCTGCATCGGACTGGCCTTCGCGCCCCTCCCAGTCTTGCCAGAGCCAGACGTCACTGAAGCGAGCGGCGTACAACGGATCGGTCCGGAAGTAGGACCGCATCATCCGCTCGAAGGCGTCACCTCGCCCTCGGTCGGTGACGAACCGCGCGTTGATGTCGACGATGACGTCCAGAACTGTCCTTCCACCCGAATCCGCCCCGCCTGCAACACCGGCCATTTCGATAGGCGGGGAGTAGCGGAGAAGGGCCCGATCGGCGTCATCCCGAACGCTCTGAGAGGCACCGCCATCGCCAACATTTGAAACAAACTCAAACTTGAGCCCTTCGGGGCTCACTGGGTCGCGAACGAGGTACATCATTTCGATGACGCCGTCCGGATCGTAGGAGAGCGTACGCCGGCCGATCGTGAATTCATCCGGGTCGTGCGATCTAGTGAGGACAACCTGCAGATCGGCGCACAAACGAACAACGCCAGGTCGATCAATCGAATCAGGCAAAGCGAGTTCCCACGCTGTCCTCAGCTCACCGGGGGCTTGGCCCGACTGATTCACCGGCGCTCCCCGTCGATGTCGATCTTCCAGTCAGATGGCTTGAAGTGCGCCGAGAGGTCGGATCGCTGGCGGCTCGCCTTCGGGCCTTTACTGGGGAAGACGGCGACGGTTACTTCCCTACCTACGACGTCGGAGCGATGGTTTGTCCAGGCCCGCAGGTAGGGCGCAGTCTGCTCAACTAGGGACTTCTGAACGAACCCGTAGGTCTTGTTTCGGACCCAAAAGTCACGCGCGGGCAGGCCCAGATCCGAAAAGAGCGCCCGGGCCCGCTCAACGAGCTCATCGCTCGAGATTTGGAGGTCGAGGTCACTCCGGGCGTTGGAGATGCCGAGTCGATAAAGCGAATCGAACGGCCTTTGGGTGGGACGGCTGCCAGCGGGCCATCGGGAGTCCAGCGCGGAGCAGATCTCTTTGAGCTGTACCGCAGTGGGGGACCACCCTCGCTCGTTCAAGAACAGTGTAACGACCTCTGTCGATGACATCGGCATTGCCTTGTGCGCACTCGACCAGAAGTGCGCTGCACTGCCCTGCAGTCGGACGTCCGCCTCCGTGATGCCCTCCCGTGCGAGGGCACCGACTAGTGACTCGATCAACTCGGCATATCGTGCCTTGGTTAGCCCAAGTGGGACCTCCCCACTTTGCCAGAGACGGATCTCATGTGGACTTAGACAAAGGAAAGTGAGGTCGTCGTGCGTGATGCGATAGCCAGATCGGTCTTCGATCGGCCTAAGGCCACCAGCGCTTGTTGACGTCACAGTTCGCAGTCTGCCACCCACGATGGACCGTTCTCCCGCCAGGCGTCAGGACGTCAACGACGTGTGCATCTGAACGGGGACGTCCGGCGCTGAGCTGTGTCCGCTCCGCCTCTGTCGGCGGCCGTGGTCTGTCGCGGCAAAGGACCCCAGCCCTGTGCCGGTCGACGTCCTCGGCGCTAGCCAGCCGGCTCCCCTCGCGTCGGCTCGCGATGCCGAAGGCAGCGCCGGCTAGCCACGCTCGACCCTTGCCTCCAAGGTCATGGTGGCCACGGGCGCCATCACCGTGCGGGCTTCACGGCCATGAGTGATGGCGCCTGTCGAAAGCTGTCGCCCCCGAAACGATCATGCGCGCCCGGCGTGGCGGCGAGCGGGCAGCAACGTGACCGCAGAAGGTCACGCCCCTCGACCCGAAGTCGACTGCTCGATGATCGCTTGCAACCGCGTCTCGATCGTGTCGGCCATCGCTCGTTCCTGTGCGAGGCGGCTCACCGTGTAGCTGGCCGTCATAGCGAGCGGAGACGACTCACGGCCGTCGTGACCTACGCGGCGGCCGATGAACTCGAGGGGGAAGCCGGCCTCGCGCAGGACAGTGATGTGCCAGTTCCGGAGCGAGCGGAGCTCGACGTCTGCCGGGACGTCGGCCTTTTGTCGGATCGCGTTCCACTTCTTGCTGACCAGGTCGGGGCGGCGAGGTGTGGAGCGAGTGACGTCGTTCGAGAAGACGTACAGGTCGTCTCCGGAGGGAAGATCGTCGGCGGCGAGCTGCGCGAGGACGACGGTTTGACGCTCCCGCCACATGGCCGCCGTGGTGCCGTCGAGCAGGAGCTCTCGGCGGTGGCCGGTCTTTGGAAGCTTCTCGATGATGCCGCCGTGCTCGTCGACGGCGCCGAACCGGACGGTCAGGACGCTATTCGCGCCGAGGGAGGACCAGCGCAGCGCCATCGCCTCGCCGCGCCGCATCCCGGTTGCGCACAGGATCCGCAACAACAGAGGCCAGTCCCCGGCGAGCTCTCCGGCGACGTCGAAGACGCGGCTCAGCTCTTCGTCGGTGATCAGCTTCTTCTCGGGTCGCTGCGCTTTGCGAGGCGTGACGAGCTGGTTGCGGTCGAACCGCAGGCCGTCTTCTCGCTGGGCCCGCCGGATCGCGCCGCTGATCAGCGAGTAGATCGACCAGATCGAGGAGTCGGAGAGCTCGGACTCCTCGGCCAAGCGGCGGTAGTAGGTGCGCATCCCCTGTGCCGTCAGCTTGCCCACGGGGGAGTGGCCGAGTCCGGGTGCGATGTGGCGTTCGTACTGCGACTGGTAGGTGCGGCGGGTCCCGGGGGCGAGCTGATCGCTGGCGGCGAGGTGTCGTTCGACGACCTCGTTGAGCGTGACGCGCGTCGACATCGCCAGGGGGCGAGGGCCGGCCTCCTCGAGCTCGGCGCGGAACCGGGCCAGCTCACGCTCGGCGGCAAGCCGGGACCCGTGAAACCGGCGGCTCGGCTGGATCATCTTGCCGGTGATGGCGTCCTTGCCCAGGTGGACACGCATCCGCCAGACGCCGGGGGCGACCTCGACGAGCGACCCTTGTCCGTAGCCCCGCCGAGCGCTGTTAGGGGTGTTCGAGTCGACGGCCACGAGGAAAAACTAGTCTTCAACTAGGCCATCCTTGACGACACGGTGCGGCTCACCTAGCCTTGTGCCATGCCATCTCAGAGAAAACCCCAGGTGAGCGTCTAATTCTGCCGCTCACCTGTTGGCGCGCTCGGAGGGAGTCGAACCCCCAACCTTCTGATCCGTAGTCAGATGCTCTATCCATTGAGCTACGAGCGCAGTCGATTGCGCTCGGAGAGTCTACGGGACCTCGCTGGGATCGGAACCCCAGGTTCTCGTCAGGCGCCGGGGTCGGTCTGGCTCCACGGAGCCCAGCCGGCGATCTGGTACAGCGCATAGGCGACGCGGATGTTGGTGGGCGGATCCATCAGTTGCTCGGGCGACGTGACGCCCTGGCTCTGGAGGAAGCCGTGCGACGAGCCGGCCTGGAAGTGGATGGCGAAGATGCCGTAGCAGCACCAGTTGTACGTGCCGGTGCGCAGACCGCTCTCCCGCTTGGCGATCGTCAGCGCCCGCTCCTCGATGTCGTCGGGCCAGACCTGGCGGATCAGGGCCTCGATCTGCGCCGGGGTGTAGTTCGCCGGCTTCGGCAGCGCGGGCGGCTTCGTGGTGGCCGGCGCCGCTGGTGTGGTCGGAGCCGATGTCGCCTTTGGTGCCCGGGCCGTGGTCGGGGCGGGCGTCACGACCGCTGCCTGCGTCGGCGGCGGAGCGGCCGTCGTCGTCGGCGGCGGAGCGGCCGTGGTCGTCGGAGCCTCGGTCGTCGTCGTGCTCGGAGGCGGCGCGGGAGGCTTGGCGCCGGCCGGGACGCACAGCTTGTCGCCGACGTACAGCGGCGTGTCGGTGGTGGCGTTGTTGGCGGCGAGCCACTCGGCCACGCTGGCGCCCGACGACCTCGGGAACCGGTTCCAGTAGTCGTTCGGGATCACCGTGTAGGTCCCGGCGCACGCCGGCTTCCTCACCGCCGCGGGCGCGGCTTGCGCGGGCGACGGGGCCGGGCTCGGCGACGCCGCGACGGGTGCGGGCGTCGCCGGCACCGTCACGATGGTCTCGGTCGGTGCCGCCACCAGCTGCGACGCGACCGTGACCGGAGCGATGGTCGTCGTGGAGCCGCTGTTCGTGGAGCGCACGCCGTCTTGCGGCGAGTCGCGCAGCGCCATCGCGAGCGGGATCATCAGCACACCGGCGGCGGCGAGCGCCCCGATGCGCACCAGCCGCGGGTCGACACCGATCGAGCTGCGGACCCGCCGCGACTCGGTCTCCACCCAGTGATCAACCGGCGACCAGTCGCCGGTGAAGTCGTCATAGGCCTCGTCGACGGGGCGCGCCGTGACGACGTGGTGGGTGCGAGTGCGATCGACCTGGCGTCTGGTTCGCGACGACCTGACGGGCAGCGTGCCCATGTCGTCCCAGGCCTGGGTCTCGTCGTCGAAGTCGATCATGCCGATGCAGGCGCCGCCCCGTCGGCTGCGCGAAGGGCCCTGGTCTACACCCTTCGTCATGCAACCGCAACGTCGGGGTCACACGACCGTCATCCCCACCTCGGGTCCAGCCAAGAACCGGGGAGAGCCGAGCACTCGGGCGGAGAGGGTGGGATTTGAACCCACGGACCACCTTGCGGCGGTCAACGCCTTAGCAGGGCGCCCCGTTCGGCCACTCCGGCACCTCTCCTGGGAGGCCCGTAGTGTAGCGGCGCATGCAACGGCGCTCCGAGGACGGCCAGGGCTAGCCTCGCCGGCGGAACGGTGGCAGAGCGGACAATTGCACCCGCCTTGAAAGCGGGAGGCCCGAAAGGCCCGGGGGTTCGAATCCCTCCCGTTCCGCTTTCAGGGCTTTCGCGATTCCTGGCTGCTCGCTGATGTTCGAAAAAAGACCTGCTCGTGGCCCGGATCGTGACCCGGCGTTCATCTGCGTTCCTGGAGCGTCACCGTGCTCGTTACTGTGCCACGTGCCGGTTCCTGTGCCACACTCGCGTCCGGGAGGTGGCCGAAGCCGCGCAGACCGACGGGCAAACGGGTCCAGCGAGACGACGGCAGCTTCGTTGTCGTCAACAAGGCCGCCAACCAAGCGGGCAGCGTCTTCCATTTCCCCGGAGCGACGCACGACCCTGCCGGACGGGCGCGTCCGCCTCAAACGAGCGCACTGGCGGGCGACCTATCGGGATCCCGATTCCGGACAGCAACGCACGATCTTTGCGCCGACTCGCGACGAGGTCACCCGCCGCCGAGATCAAGCGACCGCCGACGGCGCGAAGCCGATGCTGCGCTCGACGCGGGTTGGCGGCCGGAGCACCACGGCCGCTTTCGCCGACTGGTGGATAGAGACCTACGCCCCTCGCCTCCGCCGCAGTTCGGTCGACAAGTATCGCGAGCGTCTCGACCGCCTCGACCGGCTCGCCGATGTGCCGATCGGAGATGTGAGTCCAGCGCAGGTCGCGGACTGGCAGACCTGGCTGTTGACCACGCCACGATCGAACGGCCGCCGCCTGGGGCCCACGACGGTGGCAGACACCCGCTCCACCATCGTCAGATGTTCTTCTCGGCAGTCGATCTCGAGGTGATTCGCACCAACCCTGTCGACCGCGTCAAGCCGCCCAAGGTGAATCGCTCGCCGGGCCGGGTGCTCACTCGCGACGAAGTGATCCGCCTGATCGCCGAGGTCGATCACCACCGTTACGCCGCCGCGATCGCCATCATGTTCACGGTCGGACTGAGAGTCAGCGAGGTTCTCGGACTTGCCTGGTGCGACATCGACCTGGACGCAGGCACCGCCCATGTGCGCCGGGCGGTCGTTGCCGGCGAAGGTGATCGCAGGTCCGGGCCCACCAAGACCGACGGCGGCACCGGCGTGCACCACCCAGCTGAGGGAGCCGTTGAGCGCTTGCGCGCCTGGAAGGCGGAGCAGACGGAGGAACGTTTGCTGGCCGGACCCCTCTGTGTCAACCTCGGGTGAGGCGGATCGAGCAGTCGATTCATTGAGCTGAGAGGGTGGGGAGGAGTTCCCCGAATGAGCACGATCATCCACGATTCTTCGAGCGCGCGCGCCCAGGCTGGCGCCGTGGACGACACGAACGATCCGGATCCCGAGGTCCCCGAGCGGGCCCGTGGCCCGCGTCGGTACTCGGCGAAGTACAAGGCCCAGGTTCTCGATGAGTACGAGCGCCTCGACAAGGCGGGCAAGGGCGCGCTGTTGCGGCGCGAGGGCCTGTACACGTCGCTGATCTCGGAGTGGCGCCGCCAGCGCGACCGTGGCGCGCTGGCGGCGTTGGCCAAGCCCGCCGGCCGCCAGCCGGCCGATCCTCGTGATCGCGAGGTGGCCCGGTTGCGTCGTGAGAACGAGCGGCTGGCCGGCGAGCTGGACAAGGCCCGCAAGATCATCGAGGTCCAGGGAAAGCTCTCGGCGCTGTTGGACGATCTCGCCACCGACAGCGCCCCGACGGATCGGGGCGAGACGAGATGATCGATCAGGCGATCACCGAGCTCGCACCGCTGGTGGGCGTGCGCGACGCCTGCGCGGCGATCGGCGAGGCCCAGGCCCGCTGGTATCGCCGGCACCGCCAGAGCCCCCCGGCCCCGAAGCCCGAGCGGATGCCCACACCGCAGCCTCGGGCGCTCAGCGAACTCGAGCGCAAGGAGCTGCGGGCGGTGCTAAACAGCGAGGACCACGTCGATGAGGCGCCCGCCACCGTCTACGCCAAGCTGTTGGATCAGGGCGTCTACCTGGCCTCGGTGCCGACGATGTACCGGGTGTTGCGCGAGCACGACGAGGTCCGCGAGCGTCGCCGCCAGGCCACCCATCCAGCGGCCAAAAAGCCCGAGCTGCTGGCCGCCAACCCGAACGAGGTCTACTCGTGGGACATCACCAAGCTGCTCGGCCCGCAGAAGTGGACGTACTACTACCTGTACGTGATCCTCGACATCTTCAGCCGCTACGTGCCGGGCTGGATGCTCGCCCACGCCGAGAACGCCCGCCTCGCCGAAGCGCTGCTCGCCGACACCGTCGCCAAGCAAGGGATCGAGCATGGTCAGCTCACGATTCACGCCGACCGTGGTTCGCCGATGGTGGCCAAGCCCGTCGCCTTCTTGCTCGCCGACCTCGGCGTCACCAAGAGCCACAGCCGGCCGCACGTGAGCAACGACAACCCGTTCAGCGAGAGCCAGTTCCGCACGCTCAAGTACCGGCCCGAGTTCCCCGACCGCTTCGGCTGCTTCCAGGACGCTCACGCCTTCTGCAGCCGGTTCTTCAACTGGTACAACGACGAGCACCGGCACTCCGGCATCGGGTTCCACACCCCCGCCGACGTCCACTACGGGCGAGCCGAGTTCATTCGCGAGCAGCGTGCTGTCGTGCTCAACGACGCCTACGCCGCACACCCCGAACGCTTCGTCCGCAAGCCACCGCAACCGCCGGCGCTGCCCACCGCGGTGTGGATCAACGAGCCGAAGGAGGACGCCACGACACAGTGATTCTCAAGAGATCTGCCTCGAAAAGGTTGACACGCGCCGGACCGCTCTGGCGAACCCACACCTACCAATCGCAGCGCCTCGATCCGGTCTTCACGAAACAAGACCGCGGGCTCGCCGCCCGCCAGCGGATCGACAAGCTGCTGCGTCGTGGTGCCGAGAAGGTCGGGATCGACGCAACCCGGCTCGGCACCCACGTAGGTCGCCGGACCGTGGTCACCGCGCTGTACACGGCCGGCACCGACATCGATGACATCGCCCGCCACGTCGGCCATGCCAGCTCAGCAACAACCTCCCGGTAGGTCGCCAGTCTCGGCGAACGCCCTGAAGACCGCTCAGCTGGCAGCCGAACCGCTCGACACCCCAATGGCCGACGCAGCGCGGCTGAGCACAGTTGCAGAATCTTCCAAGGGCTTCAACAAGCCCCGCTCTCGAGCAACGCCACGAATACCTCGAGCTGAGCACAGCTGAAGCGCACCGACCTGCCGATCCGCACCGGCGTGAGCCACCCGGCCCAGACAAGCCTGTAGAGCGAGGTGCGGCCGATGCCGAGCATCTCGGCTGCCTCGTCGAACGTGAGCAGTAGCCGGCCGTGTGGCGCGCCTGCCACCCGACCCGCCTCGATCGCCGTGGCTCGGTACGACCCCTGCTCCGGCTCGTGGCATCGCTCGCCGGTGGCTTCCGCACCGACAGCTCGGAGGCGCGCTTCAATAGTGCGCTGACCCATTGAAATCCCCCCTCGGACCCACCAGCCATACGCTGGCCTCATCCCCTACAGGGACACTGAGCGGCTCGATGGTCACATCGCCCCGATCCGTCAGTGGCCAACCGAAAAGGGGCCATCGGCGGCCAACCGAAAAGTGGCCACCGGCGGCCACGACCCTCGGGCTGGGGCCATCTGTGCTGGCGATGGATCGCGACACGAGGAGTGTCGGCGACCCGGCGTTTCCGGGCGTAGGCGCTCGTGTTATTCGGCGTCGTTACCAGATCCTCGAGAGCAGTCCGTCAGCCGGCGACCCCGGCGACCGCCCTGCCCCTTCCGACATCGCCGAGCGGTCGTTCTGTCTCACCGTTGGCGTTTGAGAGGCGCGCCAGCCATGCCGATGTGGCGCGACGGCGTCCGCTCGCGCGTCGTCATTCGGTGCGATCGTTCGGTGCGATTCAGCCGCCTGGCCGACCTCGGCTGAGGGCCTTTCTGGGCGGCGGTTCGCGACACCGACGCTGTAAGGCAGGACACCTCGTCGGCGTCTGACGTTGCCCTGGCGAGACGAACACACGTTGGCCTCGACAGCTCGTGGCCGTTTCGTGCCGTCTCGTGGAACGGGCCTGTCACGCCTCCTCGGTCGACGCCACGTCCGGCGTCGGCGCACCGAGTGTGCGAAGCGAGCAATGAGGAGGGCCTGGGATGGGCTGGATGTCGCGAGATCTCAACGTCGAAAGCGGTGGGGCGCCCCCGATCGCACCGGCGACCCGGATGGCGAGCCACGTGGTCACCGCCGAACGCACCCAGCACGTCTTCTACCGCACCGCTGCCGGGCACATCGTCGAGGTCTGGTGGCGCCCCGGCGAGCGCCCGCGATGGGGCGACCTGACCGTCGCCAGCCGCGGCGCGCCGCCCGCCGAAGGTGACCTGGCAAGCCACGTCTTCGTGGCCGAGGGCAGCCAGCACGTGTTCTACCGGACGCTCGAGGGGACGATCATCGAGCTGTGGTGGCGGGGCGGCGAACGACCGCACTGGGGCGCCTTGACCGGCGCCAGCGCGCCCAACGCCGTCGGCTCGCCGGCCAGCCACGTCTTCGACGACGAAGGAACCCAGCACGTGTTCTACCGGACAGCCGGCGACCAGATCATCGAGCTGTGGTGGCAGGGTGGCGCATCCGCCCGGTCCGAGAACCTGATGGTCGAGGCCCGCGGCGCGCCGCCGGCGAACTCGGACCCGGTCAGCCACGTGTTCAAGCCGGAGGGGACCCAGCACGTCTTCTACATCTCCGTCGACAACCAGGTCATCGAGGTGTGGTGGCCCCGCGGCGGCGGCAAAGACCACGTCGACCTGACCGCCCGCAGCCCCGGCGCACCGCAAGGCGCCGGACGACCGGCGAGCCACGTGTACGGCCCCGACGCCACCCAGCACGTCTTGTACACCTCGGTCGACGACAGCCTCAGCGAGCTGCGCTGGTTCGGGCAAGCTTCGCCGTGGCGTGACCTCCTTCCGGGGCACTCCGGGTCCGACCTGCCCGCCAGCGACCCGGCGAGCCACACCTTCCCGGCGCGCGGCACGCAGCACGTCTCTTACGTCGGCACCGACGGCGACGTCCGCCACCTCGAGCTCGCCGGCGACCTGAAGCCCTCGCTGCAAAACCTCATGGTCGCCAGCGGCGGAGCGCCCCGTGCGGTCGGCGACCTGACCAGCCACCTGTTCGCCGAGGACGGCTCACACCACGTCTTCTACCCGACGACGAGCGACCACATCCGCGAGCTACACACCGGTCGCTGACGACCGCTATCCGGCGTTCGACGCGGCCAATCGCGATTCCCGGACGCGATTAAGGGTCACGCCGACTTGCCCGCCTTCGTGGCCCGCTCAGGTCTCGAGGGCGAAAACGTGCCATCCCCAGGGCGGAAGGGCGACGAATAGCCCGGGACAAAACATCTGGTCACCGTCCCGCTCAACGGTGTCGCCGCCCAGAACCGGGACCAGCCGCCAGGATCGTCCCCGGAGGGCCGGCCACGGCAGCGGCACGTGCCCTTGCGACGTGTGGGCGGAGAGGTTCACGACGACGACATGTCGTCGTGGTGCGTTTTCCCAACACCACGCGACGAGGTTCTGGCACGACTGGTTGTCCGGCCAGCCGGTGCTCTCGAGCAAGCGCCACCCGCCGGCCCTCAGCCGGTTCCGGCGAACCGCCGCGAGCAGGTCGAGGTGGAAGCGGCGCAGTGCGGCGTTTGTCGGCTCGAGGGGCCGCCGGTCGAGGAACACGGGGAGCCGCAGCTGGCGGCCGTCGAACTGTCCCTCGTGCCACAACGTCGCGCCGGGCAGCGTGGCCACTGCCACTGCCGCCGCGCGTTCTCGCTCGGGAGGCCGCAGCGTCGACGCAGCCCGCGGCTCGTCGTGGTTCTCCAGGAAGCGGACGAGGCGCCGCTGGAAAGCCGCGTCGGCCTGCAGGTGGGCCCGGACCGACCACGGGTCGCCGCCCAGGAGGCGGTCGTACAGCGTCTTGTCGTAGCAGTAGTCGAAGCCCTGCTGCTGCAGCGCCCAGTCCAGCTCGCCGTAGACCTCGGCGACGAAGAGCATCCCCGGGTGGCGGTCTCGGACCAGGCGGAGGATGTGCGGCCAGAATTCCTCGGCCGGGGCCGGTCCGACCCGTTGGGCCCACGTTCTGGCGAACACCTCGTTGACGAGCAGCATGGCCATGTCGCAGCGGACGCCGTCGCACTGGTCGCCGATGGCGTCCAGCGTCTCCACGGTCGTCTGACGCATCCGGGGGCTGAACGCGTTCAACTGGATGACGTCGGGCCACGGCGGGAAGTGCGGGTCGCCCCCACGCGCCAACGCCCGGCCCCCGCGCTGGATGAAGGCGTGGGGAGCCCTCGCCACGTCCTCCGCCGTGCCGTGAACGTAGACGTCTGGTCGTTCACGCGACCAAGGATGGTCGGGTGCCGTGTGGTTGGGGACGTGGTCGAGCACCAACCGGACGTCGCGGCGGGCCAACTCGGCCCGGGCGGTGGCGAGTCCCTCGGGCCCGCCCAGGTGCCGGTCGACGACGTAGCGGCGCACGGAGAACGGCGAGCCGACGACGTCCTCGGGGCGCAGGTCGGGGAGCACGTCGCGCAGCGACGCCCGCAGCGCGTCGTCCGTCAAGGCGATCCGGCGGCCGGCCGGGCTGCGCTCCCAGACGCCCATCAGCCAGAGGGCATCGACGCCGGGAACGGCGACATCGTCCCACGCCTCTGCGGGGACGTCGCCCAGGGTGACCGGCCTCCCGTAGCGCGCGGTCAGTTCGCCCAGCCAGATCCGGGTGTTGACTTCGTACAGGACCGGCTGGTCTGGCCATTGCGTCACGTCGTCACCGCCTGTTCTGGCGCCTCCCCCCGCGCCGGGGACCGCCACCTGCTGCGCCTCGCTATGCCAGTCGTTCGAGTTCGAGCAGTTGGATTTGGTAGGGCTGCAGGCCGACGCCGATGCCCTGGTCGAGCAGTTCCTGCCCGGGCAGCGGGCGGCGCCAGAGCGGTCGCTGCGGGTCGACGCCGATCAGGTCCCGAATCTGGTAGAAGTTCCCGGGGGCCTGCCCCAGCCAGCTGCGGACGGCTGCGCCGACGTCATATGTCGCGTTCAGCCACTCCTGCCGGTCGAGGTTGTTGAACATCATCAGCGGCACATCGCCGGGCTGGCCGCTGGATCGGGCGCAGGCCAGGATGTGTGGCGCGGTGCCGCTGGCGACGGTATGGAGGCGTTCCCGGTGGGTGCCGGCTAGCGCCGGGTGGCCGGTCTTGAGCTGTCCTCCACGGGCGACCCAGTAGGCGAGGGTCTGGTTGGCCTGGGGCAGTTGGCCGAGGCGCAGCTGCCACAGGGTGGGGATCCCGCCCTTGGACTTGAACCGCAGCTTCTCGGCCTCGGCGTACTCGTCACCGGCCAGCATCGTCATCGGTCCGCCCATGAACTGCATGGTAAGTACCGCGTTGCCGTAGGCCAGGAGATCGCTGGGGAAGAAGGTCGAGCCTCTCACCTCGTCGTGGTTGCCCGTTCCCACGAACTCGATGGTGAAGTGCGGGTTGTTGTAGAGGCTCCACACGCCCTCGACGTCCTGGTGGGTCAGGAAGTGCAGCAGTCCCTCGTACCCCTTCGACTGCACGATGTCGCCGACGCGGGCGGAGTAGTCCTTGCGGTCGTGGTCTTCGTGCACGAGGAGGAGATACGCGCCGTCGCCTCTCCGTTCCCGGACCTTCATCTCGACCCACGGCAGGGTCTGCTCGAAGAAGTAGTACGGCATGCCCAGGGCGTGGTCGAAGCGGAAGCCGTCGACGCCGAGTTCGGTTGCCGCGAACCGCATCACCCGTCCGATGTAGGCGAGCACCCGGTAGTTCTGCTCGGTCTTCGGGTACCAGATGTGCTGGCCGGCGTGCCCACCGTGGTTGAGGTGCTTGGTGTCGGCCCAGACGCCGTACCAGTCCGGCGAGTACGTCTCGAAGACGCTCGCTGCGCCGAACGGGTTGTAGGTGCCGTCGGGATACCGCGCCGCGTACATCTGTGGCAGCATCCACTCGGCGTAGTCCTTGACCGTCTCGTCGACGCTGGGAGACCCCAGCCGAGCGTTGACCTCGGCGAGCTGTGCCGCGTGGACGGCGGCCTGCCGGTAGTCCCGGCGCCGGACCTCCATCGGATTGGGGTCCTCAAAGGAGTCGCGGAAGATGAAGTTGTGGCCGACGTGGTTGGGTGCAAGCCCGAAGATCACCTTCATGCCCAGCTCATGGGCCCGGTCCACGAAGCGCTTCATCACGCCGTTGGCCAGTTCCCGCTGCCGGTCACGATCCCACGGCGGTACGACACGTGCCTCGCGCGACAGTTCGGGGTCGATCGAGAACCAGTCCGTGCTGGCGAAGTCGCTGCCGGCGTCGTCGACGGCAGGTAGCCCGTCCCACAGGTCGATCCGGTAGGGCACCTGCACCCACAGGCAGTCGACCCCGTCGGCGGCGAGCTTGTTCAGGTTGTACCAGCCCACCCCCTCCTCGAGCATGTCGTCGATCGTCGAGATGTCGGTGCTATTGGAGCGGGCGTTCGCCTTGTCCAGCGGGATCTGGCGGACGAACAGCCCGCGGACGTCGGACGACGACACCCGGAACACGAGCCGGTTGTTGAGGTTGTACTGCTCCCGTCCCGGGTCGGGGGGCGCGTGATCCTGCGCCCAGTGCTGGCCGTCCCGGGTCACGACGTAGGCGGTGGCGATGTACGTGCCGAGCCTGGCCGGGGCGAGAGTGGCCTCGAAGGCGCGTTGGTGGCCGTCCGACGGTGGTGCCGGGTCCATCGGCACGGCCGCGAAGGCACTCGGCTCCTGCGACCCGTAGTTGGTCCACACGAAGGCCTCGGCGTCGGCCAGTTCGTCGGGCGAGCCGGCGCTGACGCCGAGACCGACGGTGAGGGTCTGGCCCTCCTGTAGGTCGACGCGCGTCGTGCCCGGGCGGACCTGTGCGGTGCCGAAGCCGATCCTCGTGATCACGACGGCGTCGTCCCGGTAGTGAACGTCATCGAACGGGCTCCATGTTCGCCCACGCTATGGACGGACGCGCACCCAGCGGGCGATCGAGGGCACGCCGGTGGTGTCGCTGATCGACAGTAGATAGCGTCCGGGCGGCGCCAGGTTGGCGTCAGTGGTCACGGTGGCCTCGAGCGATGTCGAGCCGCTGACCGTGAACGGCACGTCGACCAGGCGCTGGTCGGTGTTGAGGCAATGGGTCGAGGTGCTGGCTCGGATCAGGTTCACCCACTTGACGTTCGCGGTGGACCCGCACGTGATCGTCGCCACGTCTCCGTAGTGGACGGTGTCGGGAGCATCGGCGATCACCGGGCGCGGCCCGCGGAACAGGTACGGCGGGTAATAGCGCTCAAGACGGTACTCCTCGTCGCCCCTCGCCGGGTTCGACCCGGCGGTGATCACTGTGCCATCGGGCAGCAGGATGGCCACCGAGTGGTAGAGCCGCAGCACCCTGGCCTGCGCCCCGATCGCCCAGGTCTCGGTCTGCGGGTCGAAGATCTCGGCCGCCGGAGTGGCCAGCTCGCGGGACTCCTCGAGCCGGCTGCCCCCGACCACGAGCACCGTGCGGTCGGGAAGGAGGACCGAGACGTGGTGCATGCGGGCCTGGTGCAGTGGCGCCGTCGGCCGGTACGCCACGGTGGCGGCGTCGAGGTCGACGATGTTGACGTTGTCGATCGCCGCCATCGCGTGGTGCCCGCCGACCAGCGGCGCGCCGCCGCCGATCAGCATGACCCGCTGGTCTTGGGCGGGCGGCAGGAGCACGCTGCCGCCTTGGTTGCGGTGGCTCTGCTCCTCATGGGTGGCCAGTCCGGGCACCTCGGTGAAGTCGTGGGCCGCCAGGTCGACGAAGCAGGGGTTGAGGTCCTCGTTGCCGCCATAGTTGGCGCCGGTGTAGAACAGGCGGCCGTCCCGGAGCAGGAACAGCTGGGCGTACAGCGGGACCCGCCGGCTGCTGCCCGGTGGCGTGGCCGACCAGGTCCGTTGGTCCGGCAGCGCGCTCCAGCCACCGCCGTCGGCGTAGATCTCGGGGACGAGGTTCAACAGCCCGTCCTCGCCGAGACCGGCGAACGCGACGATCCGCCCGTCTCCCAACGTGACCAGCGTCGGGTACCAGCGCCCGCCGGCCATGTCCGGCACCGGCGCCCAGTTGCCGCTCTCCGGGGTGTACACGTAGGCGTCCTTCCGCCCGAAGAACGGGTGCCCGGCGTCGTACACCTTGGTGCCGCCGGCGACGAGCAGCCGACCATCCGCCAGGAAGGCGTGTCCGCAGGAGAAGAAGTCGGCGGGCACCTCCTTGTTGGTCACTGTGCGGTCGGCGGCGTCCCACAGCACGCCTCGATTCGGTGTGCCGACGTTCTGCGGGTTGTTGCTCGATCCGGAGAACAGGTACACCTCCCCGGTGTGCAAGCCGGCGGCGTGGATGGCCAGGATGTGCGAGTTCTCCTGCTCGAGGCGCCAGATCCCTCTCGTCGGGGCGTCGTCCAGGTCGATCACCGCGTCAAGGACGCGGTAGAAGCCGGTGTTGGCGCCCGGTGCGGCGTCGACCACGCCGATGACCAGTTCCGGGCGGCCGTCGCCGTCGAGGTCGGCCAGCGCTGCGCCTGCGCCGGCGTTCTCCCAGAAGTGCCAGTCAGGAACGGCGGTCCAGGCTGACCAACCGCCGGTGACGGCTCCGTCGGCGTCCAACGCCCAACCGATCTGGTAGTAGCCGCCGTTCTGGTCGGGCGGGTTGTCGATCTGGAAGACCAGCAACTCGGGCCGCCCGTCGCCGTCGAGGTCGGCGAGCGCGATACCGGCGCCCGAGTTCTCCCAGGAGAACCAGTCCACCGCTCGCCACGGCCCCCACCCACCGGTCACGCCGCCGCTGACGTCGAGATCGCGGCCAACCCGGTAGTAACCGGCGTTTGCGCCGACCGGGTTGTCGACCTGGAACACGACGAGATCCGGCCGGCCACTCCCGTCGAGGTCAGCCAGCGCGATTCCGGCCCCCGAGTTCTCCCATGCGAACCAGTCCGGCACCTCGATCCACGGCCCCCAGCCGCCGGTGACCGCCCCGGTCGCGTCGAGCGTGCGCCCGATCCGGTAGTAGCCCTTGTTCTGCCCGCCCGGGTTGTCGATCTGAAAGACGATCAGCTCGGGCCTGCCATCCCCGTCGAGGTCGCCGACCGCGATGTCGCCGTCCTGATTCTCGTGCGAAAACCAGTCCGGCACCTCCAGCCACGGCCCCCACCCCGCAGTGACCCCGGCCACCGCGTCGAGGGCCCGTCCGACCCGGTAGTAGCCCTTGTTCTGCCCGCCCGGGTTGTCGATCTGAAACACCACCAGCTCGGGCCGGCCGTCCCCGTCCAGATCGGCGACGGCCACGCCGCACCCCTGGTTCTCATAGGAAGACCAGTCCGGAACGTCGATGAAGCCAGACGCCACGAACTCCCCCTTCGCCGAAGAACCCACACGCCCGGATGGCGCCGACTCGGTTCCCCCGCGAAACGGTAGCGACCCGCGACGCGATGGCCGTGTCGCCATTTCATGGCTTCCGCGGTCGCAGCCTCCGAACAGGTGGCGTCGATCCCCAAGGGCTCCTCGGACGACTGAGCGCCGCCGCCCGGCAAACGGACGTTCGCCAATGGGCTGAGGCGACCGTCGAGCACGCGGCGCCCGCCGAGGTGCTCGCCGTCGTCCGGACACCAAGGCGGTGCTCGTCGTCCCGCCGAAGGAGTCCGTACGGATGAGATCCCAGGAGGCCTTCGTCCCCCGGGGACCGGCGCCGTCAATGCTGCCGTCAGGTCGACGATCCAGCAGCTCGCCGGTCTGGGGGTCGAGGTCGTCGTCCTGCACGTGTTCGACGCCACGGTCCCCCGGTTCCTCGACAAGCTCCGCGACCTCGAGATCTGGCCGGCGAGTTCGCCGAACGCAACATCCGGGTGCCCGACGTGCGTGTCGAGCTCCGGCTCGGAGACGTCGTGAAGGCCGCCCTGTTCGGCACGCTCTATTCGCGCACCCACCTGCGCGCGGACCGCCGGTACAAGCTGGGCCGCGGACTGCTGTATGGCCGCTTGGAGGACGAGAAGCCATTTAGCACCGTGCGCCGCTTGGTCCAACAGGAGGACTACGCGCTGCGCGTGTTCCGGGATGCCGGCGTGCCGGGGCCGAAGTCGTACGGCTTCGTCGAGCTGACGCCTGAACAGGAGTACATGCTCGCCCACCGCGACATCAAACCGGCCAACCTGATGGTGCGCGATGGCCATATCGTGCTCATCGACGTCGCCTTCGCCGAACTCCGCCCGACGCCGTGGCGCCAGGCCGTCGACCTCGCCACATGATGCTCTGCCTCGCGCTGCGCTCCAGCGCCCAACAGGTCGACGAGCGGGCAACGCGCCAGTTCAGCGTCGAGGAGATCTCCGAGGCGTTCGCCGCCGCACGCGGGCTGGCGCTGCCGTCGCAGCTGCGGCGTGCGCTCAGCGCGGACGCACGGGACATCCACAGCGAGTTCCTCGCTCTGCTACCCGAGCGTCCCCGTCCGATCAAGATCCAGCGATGGACCATGCGGCGCGTCGCGGTCGCCATGATCGCCGCCATCATCGTCGTCGCGCTCGTGCTCAACGGCGCCCGGCTGTTCACCAACGACAACACCCGCACCCCCGTGCACGTCGCCGCGGTGCGACGCGATGGAAGTCATGTGGTTGCAGGCCCAGGCCGTGCAGAGCGCCCAGCTCGTCCCGTGCCTGGCGCCGTTGCCGGTCGGTTGGTCGTTCCGAGAGCTCACGGTCAACAACGGACGCTCGACCATTACCCTCGATCACGACCGGGCCGGCTCCAAGGCCATCGAGCTGCGGTTCGCCGAGTCCTGCGACACGACCGGCGCGGCCGAAGTCGTCGGTGACACACCGGGGGCTTGACGTTTCGAGCGCGGCCCGGTGGATGCCACCGACACCATCCTGACGTGGTACGAGGTGTTCGACCTCGGATGCACGCCCATTTCATCTCACCTCGCAGACCCCCGCGGCCGAGGTGATCGACGAGATCACCGCGCAAGCCACTGAGGTGATCGACTTCGTCAGCCGCACCGAGTTGGCCCGGGCGCTCGACGAACGCTCGAACGGACGCCTCTATCTCGACCCACCATCCTGACGTCGACGCCCCGAGCGGCACGTTGCCGACATGTCTGCCCGTCGCGGGCCTGCACGCGACGGACCCTCAGGTGGTGCCGACGAAAGAGCACATCCCTCGCCGGTGGCTCCACGATATGGCGCGCGTCGAGGGCGCTGTGACCTCGTCGTGTCCCTCCGCCACCACGATGGAGCATCACCGTGAGGCAGCGGGAGCTCACTCGGGGCTATCTCATCGGCGTCATCAGTCCCGTCCCCCACGAACTGCATGGGCGGGGTTTCAGCACAGCTGATCGAGGAGGCCCAGTCGCCGGCCGGCGACCCGCCGACGGCACGACGGGGCGCGACGCCGTATGCGACCCAGCTGGAGCTGGCCGGCTGGGCCCAAGGGCCGATTGGAGCGTTTCGTAACCGCCTGCTCCCGTCGTCGCTCTGTCGCAGAGATCCGGCGAGCTGGACCAAGGCTCGCGGCGTCGCGATCATTGCTGCGCGAGGCGCGCACAGCGACTTCGGCCGGACGGAAGGACACTCGGCGCGGCGCCCTCGTGCCGGGCCATACACTTCGTCGCGGAGTAGGCGACAGGAGGGAGGTCCTGTGTCCAGCCAGGCGCCAGTGCAAGCCGTCATCGGAGTCTCCGGGTTTCACAGCGAGTCCGGCGGCATCGGGATCACGGGTGAACGCTATGTACGTGTTGACCTTCCCACGCACGTCACGCCCGAGCACGTCGCGATGATGCAGCGCGACTTCGCCATGATCGCCGAGTGTGCCGAGCAGTATCCAGAGGACTTCACCGAGCTGCACAACGCCGTCGTACGCCACGACTTCGAGCGGGCTGGCCAGCTCGCACGACGGATCGGCCTGACCGAGGAGGAGATGGTCGCCCGGGGCGGTGGGCAGGTGGGCGTCGCGCTGGGGATCGCTGCCGTGCTCGTCGTGTACGCCCTCGTCATCAACGCGTCTGATGGGTCAGGAGAGCCACAGCAGCCCCAACCCCAGCCGCTCCCCGATCTCGATGGCGGCCTCCCACCGGGAGGCGCGCCGCAGCCCGCTACACCGCCCGACTGACCTCGCCATTCCGGCGGCGAACCGGTCGAGTGCCGGGCGACATGCCCTCGTCGTAATCGCGTTCTCTCACACCGCGAGCGCTCCACAACCGGCGGTAGCTGACGCGGCCGTTCGGGATTATCCCCGCGATTACCGGATACCCGCTCGGGGGCGCCTGCGGTGAGGTCGCTCCGCAGTGCCAGCGGAGGGCGGTTGGTCGCGGCCTCGCGAGGTGGCTCACTCCCGAGGTCGACTCTCTGCCCTACCCGTCGATCTGGCGGTCGATCGTCAAGAGGCGAGCGAAGTTGACGCTAATTGCTCAGGCGGCCGCGTGTGATTGAGCGATCGTGTAGTTCCATTCGCCGTGCCACCTCTGTGGTGCGAAGGGGACGGCGGCGAGCTCGGTGTCGTTGATCTTGAGGCCTGACGCATGCCCTCGTGCCGGCGGCGCGGCTGGCTGCGTTGCCGGCTGGCGCCCTTGTGATCAGCGCCGGCCCTGGAGGGATCGTCGACGAGCTGGCCGTGCTCGAACGGGGTCGAGCGGGGCACCTCGC
The DNA here is from genome assembly GCA_963841465.1 of uncultured Acidimicrobiia bacterium. Lineage (GTDB taxonomy): Bacteria > Actinomycetota > Acidimicrobiia > Acidimicrobiales > Ilumatobacteraceae > JALZMG01. The sequence goes on from CAWJCQ010000006.1 coordinate 1,314,726, forward strand.
CGCTGAATCGCCGCGCCGCTCACGTCCTCGAGCTGCCACCGATCCAGCACGTTGCCGTCACCGGGAGCCGCGACGAACTCGACTCATGGTCCATGGTGATCGCCGTATGGTCCAGCACGGCCGATCCGCATCGAGGACCTGTCGATACCCTACCAGGAATAGTCTATATTCTTTGTGACCTTCTGGGGCAACTTGGCGAGTGCACCTGTGGGTGTCATCCCGGCGTGGCGATATGGGTGAACCCAGTTCGCGGTGGAATGACCGCCGGAGGGCTTGTATCTAATCTTGAGGTGGTTGAGAACCGCCTCACAGCGGCCACAAACGCCTTGGCTGACCCAGAGAAACTTCGGCTTTGTCGTCTTTCCCAGGAGCCACCAGGACACGGCCAGCATCTCGGCGTGGATCCCTTCGTCTTCCTTCTTCTGGTCGCCGATCACACGCTCATTGATCGTGATCTTGTACTCCTTCTCCACGGCCTCTATCGCCGCGTCGAAGGCGCTGGACTCGCGTTGAACGAACAGTGTTCCGGTCGCGGTGTCGTACATGGCGACCGCCTGAGTATTCCGCGACTCGGCTTCACCAGACATTGACTCATTGATCGTCTTGACGGCACCAAGGTCCATCCGTTGCACGAGGAGCGCCCCAACGGACACCCCGACGGTGGCCCGCAGCGTGCCAGAGGCACCGGAACGGGGGGCCGACCTCGGGACTGCCTCTATGGATCCCACAGCCAGTTGGCGCCGCACCGTTGGCTCGTCGGCGGGCACCCCCGGCCAACTCGACGGCGCCCGCTGGATCCGACTTCGTCGGAGCACACCCGCAGATGCCTCGAGCAGCGAGAAGCCGTTCAAGCTTCCGCCGGTGCTCTCGAATCCGAGTCGTTCATACCATGTGTCCAGTCTGCCGCTGCCGTCGTCTTGAGAACCGAGCGTGATCCGTGACCGCCCGGACTGTTCGGCGGCCTCGCCCACCGCGGCAAGGAGCGTCGCCCCGTGTCCGTGGCCTCGATGCGCCGGGGAGACGACGAGATTGGTTGCTTCCACCGACCGGCCGTCGACCTCGTGAACTCGTACGGAGCCCAACGTGCCGGTCGCGTCGTTGAGGGTGATCCGCGATCCGCCGGCGGCGTCGCCACGTTCAATGAGCTTCATGCCGCCGTCTGAGGTCGCCTGTCGCTCGAAGTCCGGCGTGCCGCTCGCTGGTTCAAAATTGGTCCGGCGCCGAATTCTTCCCATCGCAGCTTCGTCATCGTGACGCTCGCACTGGGACGGCGCGACTGGCCGCCGCGCTAGCGCACCATTCGGGCCAGCGTCGTCGACCGCGAACTCGACGTGCTCGGCGCGGCTCGCCACGTGTGGCAGATCGCGCACCACCGCTGCCGCTACCCGCTCTGCCTCGCGCTCGTAGCGATCACCAGTGGGTCCAACAACCAGCTTGCGTTGGATCGGAGGATCCACGATACGGATCGACGCGGCGGAGGTTCGAACAGTGACAGCGGGAGGGCGTCCCCGCGAGTCGGCACACGTGCGCTCCCTCGAAGGTCCCGGAGCTTTCGCCTCGTGCTCGACACCCACGGAGTCAGACTCCCTCCTCGTGCCGCACCACGAAACGCTTGATCTCGTTCCTCGCCAAGATAGCCCTCAACTCCTACCCGGCGACGCCGCGCGATCCGTCTGGACTCCACGCCAGCCCGCTCGGACGGCTGGCGCCGCTGACTGTCCGCGCCATCGTGGACCCGGCGGAACCAGTCGACTGGGCCGGCGTGTGGCATGGGCAGAGCGCAGCCGCTTTCGTCGACGACATCTCCTCGGTGCAGGCCGCCTGCTCAAAGCTCTTCTCGCCGTCGGACTCGAGATGACGCCCCATACCGCGCCGCGCCATGACAACGCCCCGTCGATCAACCGTCCGGGCGGCCCCCGCTGTGGGGAGTGACCAAGCCGGGAACCCAGGACGCGCCGCAACCGGCAGCGATCGGTGCTGACCGCGCGACGAATCGCCCGAGGGCACCAACGGCGCGGCACGCCTGCGACGCGAGGACCGACGCGAGAGAACGCTTGAGACCGATGTCGACGGACGTTCGGGCGCCGACTCCCGGCGGTTGCGGACGCGGCCGGTAGGGATTACCGGACGCCGTTAGCGGTCGCGGCAGACCGCAGGCTCATGGTGTCACTCCGGGTCGCGTGGACGTCTGCGAAGGCCGTGCAGCTCCGGTAATCCCCCGCGATCCTTCTCGCGTCGGGCGAACTCCTTGAAGCCGATGATGTCGTCGCGCGACGCCAGCGAGACCGTCACGCCACCGACCTCATAGCGGACGGCGCGCTCGGGAGAGCTCGAGGACCAGTGCCGTCCGCCCTCGCGATCGCGAAGCTCGACCAGCAGATCGATCGGGCCGGCGTCAGTCATCGAAGTCGGGACCCGAGGCTCTCCAACGTGGCCGCGTCGACCACCACCGGGAGCCGGCGTGCCTCGTCATCGGACATGCCCTCCACCCGCAGGCGAGCCTTGAGCTCACGCAACGCGGCGGCCAGCCGGTCGAGGTTCTCCTTCGGCGTGTTCGGCACACAATCCACATCGGCAGTCCGTCGCTGCGCACCGTGAGTGAGCACGGGCCGCCAAACCTCCGACCCGCAGGTATCCGACGCAGTGGGTCTCCAGCGTGGCGAGGATGCGATCCGGATCGACAGATCGTCGCCCTCAGAGGGCACGACCGGCTACGGCCTCGCGGCGAGCGTTGGTCTCGTCAACAAAGCCGATCACCTTCTCCGGCGTGTCGAGACGACGCCCGTCTCGCGTGATCGGAACGTCATCGTCCGTCGGCGGCCGATCACGCGCCAAATCTCGGGCGCTTTCGACACGACCAGGAACCTCGGCGCTCACGGCACCAGTCGACGGTGTGGCTCCTGGGGAAGTCTGGCGGTCGATGACGCGTGGCGCGGCGATGTTCGGCGTCGTTTCGGGACACCGGCAAGCGTCGACGTGGACCTCGAGGCGGGCGAATCGCGTCGCGCAGGAACGCGAAACGGTCGACCGGTGGCGCTCGTCGGCGTCAGCACGGAGCCCGCCGGGGCATCCCGATGTCACGCCTTCTGCCCGTGGCAGTGCTTGTACTTGCGGCCGCTGCCGCAGAAGCAGGGGTCGTTGCGCCCGAGCCGAGCACTCCGGGACCGTCTGCGCCCTCCACCGGCGCCGGCCAGGCGGGTGGCAATCGGCGGGGTCGGTGCACGGCCCAGCTCGGCGAGGCGGTCGACGACATCGGAGCGCAGCTCGAAGTCGTCGGTCGCATCGGCGATCGCAAGCGCGGCGAGGAAGTGGGCCTCCGCTCCGTCGGCGTAGCCCAACACCTGTAGGGCGTCCCCGGCGTGAACGCGGACCCAGGGCTCGTCGGGCCAGCGAGCCAGGTTGGCCTCGATCCGCGCCTGTGCCGCCGGGGAGTCTCCCGCTTCGGCCAACGCACAGCCCAAGTCGGCGGCGTAGGTCGACTCGTTGTCCGGGTCGATCCGGATAAGAGCGTCGGCAGCTTCCTCCGCCTCGGCGGCCAGCCCGACACGGCCCAGATCGAGCACCAGGTTCTCCATCCATTCGGGCAGCCAGGGCATGTCCTCCTCGGCGCCGAGGGCCACGGCCAGGTCCTCAGCACGGCCCGGAAACCAGCGGGCCGCCTCGACGAGGTCCTCGACCACGGCGGCCAGCTGGTCCGGCTCCCGCAGCTCGAACATGAGGTCCTCGGCGCCGGCCATCCTCGTCGCCAGGCCGTTGGGCAGGTGGGGCAGCTCCAGGCGTCGGCAGGCGTCCAGCACGGCCCCCCACCCGTCGGGGTTCGACATGTGCGCCCGCCCGAACCGCTCGGTCGAAACGCGATCGGCCTCGGCGCGGTGCGCCGGACACATCGCCGGGGCCGCCCCGCCCAACTCCCCGGGGAAACCGAAGCGGCGGGCCCGACAGGCAGGACAACCCGCAGCCGGCTCCACGCCGGCCGCCAGCTCCACCGGTGAGCGGTCCAAATCCACCGGCCCCAGCGCGTCCTGCACGACATCGCGGATCGCCCCCAGGCCGATCGGCTCCCACCCCTCGGAGACGAGGCTCACCGACGGCGTTCCCAGAGCAGCGCCGGCGCGACGCTGGTCGAGCAGGTGGGGAACCGAACCCCGACTCGCCACGGCCGGATAGCGACCGCTGACCACGGCCTCCTCGTTGGCGGCCGCCACCACGACAGCCGAGCCGCCCAGCTCACCCACCACGCCGGCCGCCCGCTCCTCCCAGCCGGCCGCCGCCATCAGCACCCACACCGGGATGTAGACCACCACCTCCAGGCCCGGCGGACCGGCGTTGACGCTGGCGAAAGCCACTGGGCGCGGGACGTGGTGCTCAAGGGGGTCCCACGTCACGAGGAACATGCGCAACGCCTCAGCCATCCGAGCCTGGGGCTCGTCGAGGCCGGGCCAGGCCACCCCCAGCTCGGCCAGCACCTTCTCCTGGATCGGGGCGCCGGCCATCACCTCGACCACGTCGGCCGGCAGGCTCGCAAACGGGCCCGTGCCACCGGTGCTCACCCGCGTGACGGTATCCCCGGCGCGGAGGTCACCGAGCGGACCCCGGGCGTTCGCTCTCATCACGCCGCCAGTCGACTCGCCACCGGCACCAGCGAGGAAAGCGGAGCCGAATCCCTCACCAATCGAAAGCGATCTGAATCACGACCGGGAGCCGGCGTGTTATCCGGGTGATCGAAGATCACCAAGCCCTTCGGGCCGGATAACGCCTGATCGACACGGGTGATCGAGGCGACGTGTCATCGGGAAGGCGCCTCGCGATCACCCGTGTATCAGCCGGTCCCGGACGCGGATCGCCGCGATTACCGGCCACGACTATCCCCGGACTGTAGACAAGCTGTGGACACGCGCGTGCGGTGCGCGTCGCCGTGGCGCGGCCTCGCCTTTCTCGGCGCGGTCGACCGCCCGCAGCGTCGTCGCCATCGCCGGTCCGCACCGGCGCCCGAGCCGTCGATCTGTGTCGTCCAGGCAAGCCGCACGACATTCGCCGGGCTCCGTCGCGGTCCGCGTCTCCGACGGCGAAGTCCGCGTTCTTGTGCGCGTGTTATGTGTCGTGTCGTTAGTTGGCGGAGCGCTCACGGCACCATTCCCCTCGCGTCGACTCCCCGATGCCGTCCCAGTTGTCGGGCAGCGTTCGGAGGCGCCCGGAAGGCGTTGAGCGGCCCGCAGCTCGTTGACGAGGCGGCGCCCAAACTAGGGTCAGCGCCGCAGTGGCCCGAGAGAGCGGTTCCCCCGTCTTCGGCGTCGAAGGCATCACGTCGGCGCAGTTCGAGCCGGTGATCGACGAGTTCGCCGGCAACTTCAGCCGGCGCGGCGACGTTGGTGCTGCCCTGTGCGTCTACCATCGGGGCGAGCCCGTGGTCGACCTGTGGGCGGGCACGGCCGACCGGGCCACCGGCCGTCGCTGGGCCCACGACACACCAGTCCTCGTCTTCTCCCTGACGAAGGGCATCACAGCGATCTGCGTCCACATGCTGGTGGAGGCGGGCGTGCTCGACGTGGACGCGCCGGTGACCACGTACTGGCCTGAATTCGCAGCGGCCGGCAAGGACCACATCCCGTTGCGGTGGGTCTTGTCCCAACGGGCGGGGGTAGCGGCCGTCGACTCACCGGTGACGCTCGACGACATCGTCGGCTGGGACGGCGTGGTGGCCGCCGTGGCCGCACAGGCGCCGAACTGGGAACCAGGCACGGCCCACGGCTACCACGCCCGCACCTTCGGCTGGATGTTGGGTGAGGTGGTGCTGCGCGTGACCGGCGTGACGCTCGGGAGCTTCTTCGCCACCGAGGTGGCGAAGCCGTTGGGTGTGGATTTCTGGATCGGTCTTCCTGAGGAGATCGAGCCACGACTGGCTCGCATCATCCCCCCCGATCCGCCCGACGAGCAGCAGCTCCGCCTCATGGGAGGGCTGCCCGACCCTGCCAGCTTGATGGCCAGAGTCATGAGCGGTCCGAACCGGTTGTTCGCGTACGACGAGCGCTGGAACGGGCGGGCACTCCACCAAGCCGAGATGCCATCGTCGAATGGGGTCACTACCGCCGCGGCGGCCGCCCGCGTGTACGCCGCGACGATCGGCGAGATCGACGGAGTGCGCCTCCTGGCGCCCGCCACCGTCGACGCGGCCCGCGTCGTGCAGTCCGACGGTCCGGACCTCGTCCTCGGCCTCGACTCCAAGTTCGGGTTGGGCTTCGCGCTGCCTCCCTTCCTGAACGAGGCGTGCGCGCCGACCGCGTTCGGCCACGGCGGCGCAGGGGGATCACTGGCCTTCGCCGACCCCGAGTCCGAGCTGGCCTTCGCCTATGTCATGAACCGCATGCGGCGGGATCCGACCAAACCCGACACGAGGGCGACCGCGCTGGTCGCCGCCGTCTACGAATGCCTGATCGAGCGACGGTGACGTTGCCCTTGGTCGTTCGACAGGAGGATCGAGTACCAGGTATGGAGCAACGAACGCAGCCCGCACAGGGTCCTGCAAGCGCGCAGCGCCAGGGCTTCACCATGGTGCTGGGGGGTGGCGGCTCGGTCGGAGCGGCGTACATCGTCGGCGCCCTGTCCGGCCTCGTCGAGGCCAGCGGTCTCGACCTGAATGCCGCAGACGTCATCATCGGCACGAGCGCGGGAGCGATCATCGCCGCGGACCTGCGGCTCGGTCGAACAGTCGAGCAGATCAGCGACCTCCTCCAGCCGCCAGCGACGGTGGGGGTCCATCCCCACGACATCATTCCTGCGTGGCGCTCCCAGGTCGACTTCGTCCGACGCAGCGTCGGGTCCGCATGGGTGATGGCACGCACGGCGCTGCCGATGCCCATGCGGATGCCCCCGCCGTCTCGCACCCTGCAGCGCCTGTTCCCCGGGTCGATGATGGCGATCGCCGATGGTGAGTGGGCGGCGCAGCGGTTCGCGAACGCATGGCCCGAGCGGGCTCTGTGGCTCGTGGCCTGGAACCTCGACGACAGCCGGCGTATGGTCTTGCACCGGGACGGCGGCAACGCCGGCCACAGGGCGACGCTGCGACAAGCGGTGGTCGCCAGCTCCGCCGTTCCCGGCGTCTTCTCGCCGGTGCGCGTGGGCCGTCGGCGCATGGTCGACGGGGGCGTGATGTCGGCCAACAACCTCGACCTCGCCGCGCGAACGTCGAGCCAGGTCGTCATCGCCGTGGCACCGATGGGGTTCGACCCCCGCCGCCCGCCTGGCTACGTGCGCTCGATCACCCGGGGTGCCTTCAACACCCAGCTCACCGCCGAAGGGGCCGCCGTACGCGCCACCGGCAAGGCGGTATTGCTGCTGCGTCCGACCGGCGACGAGCTGCGCCATCACGGTGTCAACGCGTTGAGCCGGCGTCACATCCGCGAGGTGATGGAGGCGGCGGCCGAGTCGACCGCCCGACGAGTCCGCGGCGGTCGCGCCAAAGCGGTTCTCGAGCGGGCCCTGCGGGCGTCTGGCCCCGCCTGAGCGGGCTCCCGGCGTCCCCTGAGTGCAGTAGCGTCGACGGCTCATGGCCCGAAAATGGGAACGGGCGCTGATCACCGGGGCTTCGAGCGGTATCGGTGAAGGCTTCGCCCGCGGGCTGGCAAAGCGCAAGACCCATCTCGTCGCCGTCGCCCGCCGCACCGAGCGTCTCAACGCGCTGGCCGCCGAACTACGCGGGAGCGACGTCGATGTCGAGGTGCTCACTGCCGACCTGTCGGATCCCGAGGCGCGCGACCGCGTGGAGGAGCGCCTGCAGTCGACGTCGTCGCCGATCGATCTCTTGGTGAACAACGCCGGGTTCACGATCAGGGGACCTTTCGCCGAGCTGGACATCGAGAAGAAGACCGAGGAAGTCACAGTCGACGTCGTGGCGGTCGTGCGTCTCACCCACGCCGCGCTGCAAACCATGATCCCTCGTCGCCACGGTGGCATCATCAACGTCTCGTCATACACATCGTTCTTCCCGACCGCGACGCTGGCCACCTACTCCGCGGGCAAGGCCTTCGTCACGGCTTTCACCGAGGCGGTGTCGGAAGAGCTGCGCGGGACGGGGGTGGTGGTGAGCGCGCTGTGCCCTGGGGCGACACCGACTGAGTTCGGCGGTCAAGCCCAGCTCAACATGACCAACATGGGCCTCCCCATCACGTCGGTGGAGTCGGTCGTGAACGCCGGCCTGCGCGGCGTCGACCGCGGGCAGGTCGTCGTCGTTCCCGGGCTGTTCTACGACGTGAGCGCGCGCACCTCGCGGTTCTTCCCGCGCTGGCTGGTGCGGCGCGGAGCGGCCATCGGCGCCCGCACGGCGGGCGAACGTGGCGCCACGTAGCGACGCTTCAGCCTTGCGAGAGCTCGTCGAACGCGGCGCGCAGGTCGTCGGTGTATCTCTCGATGTCGGGCAGGACCTTTGGGCACGACCACGTGCTCATGAACACCTCGCCGCAGTAGCTGTGGACGAGATGGATCAATCCGGTCCCCTCGAGCAGTGGCGGCGTCCCGTAGGTGGCGACGAACCGGGCGCCGGCCAGGTACATCGGTGACTGCGGGCCGGGGATGTTGGTGATCGGAACATTCGCCATCGGCGCCGCCCGCTGCGCGAGCCCGGTCGCGAGCATGGCTCGGGTGCCCAAGCCGATGAGCGCTCCTGGCAGAAACTCGGAGTACTCGACGAGCGACCGAGCGCCGATCAACTCCCCGAGTGCCTTCGCCTTGGCCGTGGCGTCGTGGATCGCGCTGAGCCGCTCTATCGGGTCGGCGATGTCGGTGGCGAGTGACGCCCGCATCGTCGTCACCTGGTTGCCACCCGCGCCCCGGTGATCGTCGGACCTCACGGAGACGGGGATCGTGGCCACGAGTGGTTCGTCGGGCAGCTCCCCTTTGTCAGCGAGGTACCGCCGCAGCCCGCCGCTCACCACGGTGAGGACCACGTCGTTGATCGTCGCCCCAGACACGGCGCCCTTGACCCGCCTCATCTCGTCGAGGTCGAAGGCACAGCCGTCGAGGGTACGGCGAGCGTCGAGGGGGCCGTTGAAGCGGGTCCGCGGCACGCGCGGCTGCGCGCGCAGGTCGGGCGACCGGAGCAGTGTCGGCATCCTCGACAGAGCGGGGACGGTACGAGTGACGGCCCCGGCGAACCGTGCCGGCCGCATCATGTAGTTCTGGGCCGTGCGACCGATGAGATTCAGCTGCGACGGCGCGTCTTCGGGATGCCAGTCGTCGGTGCCATCGGGGCGGGCTGGATCGGGTGTCGGTGTGTGCAGAACGCCGCTGAGCTCCCTCCCGGCGACACCGTCCACCGCGGCGTGATGCAGCTTGAGGACGACGGCAAAGCTGCCTTCGGGGAGGCCCTTGATGCCGTCGAGGCCGTCCACGACGTAGATCTCCCACAGCGGCCGGCCGTGGTCGAGCGGCCGGGCCAAGATCCGCGCTGCTTGGACCCGAAGCTGATCCCAGTTGCCGGGATGGGGAAGGGCGATGTTGCGCACGTGGTACTCGAGGTCGAAGTCGCGGTCGTCGACCCAGTACGGGTGATCCAGATCGAACGGCACTCGCACGAGCCGGCGGCGCAGCATCGGGAGCATCGGCAGCCGAGCCTCCACATGAGTGAGGATGTCGTCAAAGCTGACGCTTCTCCCGGGCGCCGTCGTCGGGTCGTAGGTCATGAAGCCGCCGACGTGGAAAGGTGTCCGCGGCGTCTCGCCGTAGATGAACATGGCGTCTTGGCCGCTCAATTGCTGCACGGATCGTTCCCCCTCGGTGGGCGTGAGATGGACCGGCGGATCAAGACGGCTTGCTCAGACGTCGGACATGCCGAACACTCCCCGCGACGTTGCGACGGGCGACGTGCGCTCCGTCGGTTTCCCAGTCGTGTCGCCGGGTGCAGGATCGTGGCCGCACCCTCCGGTTCGACGTCGGGGGCACCCCGAGCGCCGAGGGCTCCGATGAGCTCGACGAACCGCACTGGCCCAACCCAGGTTCGTGTGGCCACGGCCACGGCTCAGTCCGAGGCCGGGCAGTTCCGGCTCGAGCTGACTGGTGCGGTCACCGTCGGCGAGCCTGGGTACCGGCGGCGCCCAAGCCGCGTCATCACGCATCTCCGGAGTTGGCGTACCAGCGCATGCGGTCGGTCATCATCGAGGCGAACTCGGCGATCCGCTCGTCTCCGACCCATGGGTAGGTGTAGGTGAGTGTCATCGCCAACGCGCCGTTGTTCCCGATGCCGTTGAGCGACACGTAGGCCCACGTCGCGTGGTGGTTGCCGAGCGCGCCGCGGATCTTCTGTGGGCGCAGGCTGGTCCCCTCTGTCGGTATCTCGATCGCGCCCAGGTTGGCGAGCGTGTCGGTGAACGCCGCCGCGCCGGACGCGACCGTCAGCCGCTTGGCGAACGCCTCCCCGATGAAGACCCAGGCGTAGTGGTCGTAGCGGTCGATGCCGTGGGTGACCTGGGCCTTGAAGTCGCGGGCGTGGTCCCATTCGGACATCTGCTTCAAGTTCGCGTGCCGGCTGTTCAGGACTGCGGCGTAGATGCCGAGGTCGTCGACGGAGATGGGGACCCGCAACCCGTCGCGGATGTCGAGGGTCGTCGTCACGACGATCGGCTGATCGGCGGCCGGGTGCAGCAGGTCGTCGGTGGCGAGGATCATCGCTGCCCCGAGCACGCCGAGCACGGTGGTCCCGTTCTGGCGGGCGTTGGTGCGAATGCGAAGCACCTCATCGGCGGTGAGGTCCATCGGCCACACGCGGCTCTCCCGCTTGGAGGTCATGTCGCCCTGCTCCATCGGCCACGGGATCGGAGGTGCCTCGGTGGCGGCCCGCTCGAAGAACGCTTCGACGAACTCCTTGCCCCGCTCGGGCGTAGCCCACTCGGGGAGCAGGTCCTCGACCGCGGGGTTGATGCCGCTCGGCTGGATGCTGAAATCACCGTCCTCGCCGCGCTGGAGCGCCTCGTACTCGTGGAGGAGCTGGATGCAGAAGTGGACGAGCGATCGCCCGTCGCAGAACGTGTGCGGGCAGGACAGCAGCAGCTCTCCGCCCGGCCCGGCGGCGGCCATGCGCAGCACGGCGCGCATCGGTGGGTCGCCGTTGACGCCGATGGCGGCGTTGATCTCGTCGTTGAATCGCGTGATCCACTGCCCGGGGCCCTGCCACGTCGTGACCGTGAACGCGGGAGCGACCGACTCGTCGAGGACGAGGTAGGGCCGCGTGCCGTCCTCCGGCTCGTGGACGCGAGCTCGGAGCAGCAGCCGGCGGTCGATCATCTGGCGGAAGGCCCGCTCCATCAGCGCCGGATCCACGGGCCCGTCGAACTCGATCACCCGGACGAGATGCGAAGAACCGGCGTTCTTCTCCAGCAGGTACACCAGATACTCGGACGCACCGAGATCCCTCACACGCTGGTTGGGCACATATTCGACGGCGACGTGTGGCGACATTGCTCTCCCCGTGACGTTGACGACCCCCCAGTTTCTGGAGATGGCCTCCAGTAGTCGGGATGCTACTCATGTGAGGTCACGGCCTTCACCCGCCGCCGCGGTCGGCCGCCCTGCGAACGGTGTTGCCTGCGTCGCGGCGCAGCACCGACCTGAGCATCGGCCGCGACGTGGAGGGCTCCTCGAGCCGAGCGGATCGGTTACGGGCTCTTCGCGTTGGAGTGGGGAGAGCCGTAGCTGAGGGTCCACCACGCGAGTCAGGGATCTCGCCATCGTTGCGGCTGTTCGACGGCTGCGACGACGAGGAGATCCCTGGCGATGGACGACGGTACCGGTCTCGCGGAGGCGCTGTTGGGACTGCCCGGGTTCCGGGTGCTCGAGGTGACCGAGAGCGACGTGGAGGTCGTGATTCGCGTGGAGACGACGGCGACGCGTGCGTTCTGTCAGGTGTGCGGCGTGGGCGCCGAGCTGCAGGATCGGATGCGTGTCGACGTCCGCGATCTGGCCTGTTTCGGACGTCCGGCGCGGCTGGTGTGGAACAAGCGGCGGTGGCGCTGCCGGGAGCCGCGCTGTGCGGCGCGGACGTGGACAGAGACCTCCGAGCACATCGACACCCAGGTGGTGTTGACGCGCCGTGCCGGGATCGAGGCGTGCCGCCAGGTCGGTGAGAACGCCCGCCCCGTGAGCCAGCTCGCCGACGAGCTTGGGGTGTGTTGGTGGACGATCATGAACGCCGTCGTCGAGCACGGCACACCGCTGGTCGACGACCCCGACCGCGTCGGCGCGGTGTCCCAGCTGGGTGTCGACGAGACGTCGTTCCTCGCCGCGACGCCGTCGCATCCGACGGTGTACGCGACCGGGTTGATCGACCTGCAACGCCACGTGGTGATCGACATGGTGGAGGGCAATGCGGCGGCTGACCTGCGGCGATGGACGTCGAACGCGCATCCCGACTGGCTGGCGGGGATCGAGGTGGTGGCGACGGATCTGGCCGAGTCGTTCCGTGCCGGGCTGTCCCCGCACCTCGATCACGCCCGCCGCGTGGCGGATCCGTTCCACGTCGTGCGCGTCGCCAACCGTTGCGTCGATGCGGTCCGCCGCCGCGTGCAGAACGAGATGCTCGGTCATCGCGGCCGCAAGCATGATCCGCTGTACCGGATCCGCAAGCTGCTGCTCGCCGGGAGCGAACGCCTCGACGAAGCCGGCTCGGACCGGATGCTGCTGGGCCTGCGCGTCGGTGACCCCAACGACGAACTGCTCGGCGCCTGGCTGGCCAAGGAATCAGTGCGAGACGTCTACCTCGCCGACAACCCGGCCGACGCCGCGACGCTGCTCGACAAGGCAATCGTCGGCTGCACCGGCGACGAAGTGCCCGAGGTTCGCTCGCTCGGCGGCACGCTCACCTCGTGGCGCAGCGAGATCCTCGCTCACCACGACACCGGCGCTTCCAACGGTCCGACCGAAGGCCTCATTATCTGGAGCCACGATCGGGGCGTTGTCGATGTCGCCGACAGGGCCGTCGAGGCTCGTCGGGGACGCGTTCTCTGGAGTGTGTTGTCGAGGTCCCCGATGTCGCCGGCGGCGTGAGCTAGACATCGCTGGCCTTGGCCTGCGCCCCCGCTGGTCGATCAGTGGAGGTGAATGGTGAAGGTGCAGCGTGTGACGATGCCGGTGACCGGGGCGGAGGTCGTGGACGGTCGTCGGCGACGACTGGGCTCCGCTCGCACCGGTCGAGCGCTATCTGGCCCATCTGGCCGGGATCGAGCGATCACCGAACACAGTGCGGGCGTACGCCCATGGGCTGCGTCTGTGGTTCGAGTTTCTCGACCGGCGCGAGCTCGCGTGGGACGTGGCGGGGATCGAGGACGTGTCGCGGTTCGTGGCGTGGCTGCGGGCGCCGGCGGACAACGTGATCGTCCTCGACGACACCGCTGCGGTGCGCAGCGCCGCGACGGTGAACCGGCATCTGGCCGCGCTGTTCGGCTTCTACGACTTCCACGCTCGCAGCGGGGTGGGCCTGGCGGCGGATCTGGTGGCGTGGCGGCGGGTGTCGCGTGGCTCCTACAAGCCGTTCTTGCATCACGTCTCGCCGGGCCGGCCGATCGCCACTCGCCCGGTGAAGTTGCGGGTTCCCCGTCGGCTGCCCGCAACGTTGAGTGTCGAGGAGATCGCCGTGATCTTGGCGGCGTGTCAGCGTCTGCGGGATCGCTTCTTGTTCGCGTTGTTGGCTGAGACGGGGATGCGGATCGGTCAGGCGCTCGGGTTGCGTCACGGCGACTTCGTGAGCCGCGAGCGGCGGGTGATGATTGTGCCGCGCGGCGACAACGCCAACGGGGCTCGGGCCAAGTGCACGGCGGCGGCGAGTGTGCCGGTGTCGGCGCCGCTGGTGCGCCTCTACAGCGACTACATGCACAGCGAGTACGGCGCGCTCGACTCCGACTACGTGTTCGTCAACTTGTGGTCGGCGCCGGTGGGTCGCCCGCTGCGCTATCAGGCGGTCGTCAAGCTCGTCGACCGGCTACGGGCCAGCACCGGCATCGCGTTCAGTCCGCACATGCTGCGCCACACCTGCGCGACCGAGCTGATCCGTGCCGGCGTGGCGATCGAGGTCGTCTCGAAGCTGTTGACCCACCGGTCCGTGACCACCACCAGCGACGCCTACGTGCACCTCGACGTCGAGGACCTGCGCGCCGAGCTGGTCCGCGCCGGCGCTTGGGAACCAGCCTCGTGCTGAGCGTCGTCGCCGTTCCCGACACCGGCGGCGACGAGCTGGGGACGTTGCTGGTCGCCGCGGTCCGACCCGAGTTCGCCGGCGAGATCATCCAAGTCGATCCCGATGACCCGGTGTTCGGCCGCGGTCGCTGCGGCGTCGACGGGTGTGCGCGCACGTCGTGGGCGTTGCAGTTGTGCGCCGCCCATCATCAACGCTGGACCAAGCACGGCAAGCCCGCCGTGGAGGAGTTCCGGGCCACCGCCGCACCCGTCGCCGTCCGTGCTGGTTCGGAGATGGTCGACGCCTTCGATCTGTCGGTGCTCGACGCCCGAGCGCGTCTCGAGGTCGGCTACGTGTTGCAGTGCCGCCACGACGACCGCGGCGTGCGTGTCCCACCCTCGACGATCCGTCACCTCGTCGGGCTCTACGTTGACGGCGGTGCCCGGTCGCTGTTGGAGCGGCCGGTCGAGGCATGGCTCGACGCCGTGCGATCGGGGGGCTGGAAAGACCCGACTCGCACGGTCGCCCTGGTGCGCTACGCCCACCAACGCCTCACGGACTTGCGTGGCATCGACGTCGAAGCCGAGTACGCGAGCGACATCTGGGTCGCTGGCCGGCTGGGGATCCATGTGACGCGGTCACCGTGCCAGACCCGCTTCGACACAATCACCCAACCGTGGCTGCGGGTAGCGACGAAACGTTGGGCCCGGCTGCGGCTCGGCTCAGGCAAGACGTTCGGCACCGTGAACGTCGACGCCCGAGCGATGCTGTGGTTCAGCCAGTTCCTCGCGGGCCGTGACATCGCTGCCGGTGACGAGATCGTCATCACACGTGACGTCCTCGAGGCCTACCTCGTGTGGATCATCGCCTCTGGCCTGGCCCCGCACACATCCAGCACCTACATCACCTGCCTGCGCGGCTTCCTCGACACCTGCCGTCGCCACCACTGGCTGCCCGAGCTGTCAGCGACCGCCGCGCTCTACCACGACGACCTGCCGAGCCGTCCCCGGCCGCTGCCCCGCTTCATTCCCGAGTTCGTGATGAACCAGCTCGAAGACCCCGACCGCCTGGCCGTCTTGCTCGACACAACCACCCGGGCGTTGATCGTCGTGATCATCGAGACCGGGCTGCGCGCCAACGACGCCTGCGCGCTGCCGTTCAACCCCGTCATCGACGACAGCGCCGGGTGGCCATGCCTGCGCTACTTCAACGCCAAGATGGCCGCCGAGCAGCTCGTCCCACTGAGCGCCACCGCCGCCGACACGATCCGCGCCCAGCAGGCCGAACTCCGCCGCCGCTGGCCCGACGGGCCGGCGGTGCTGTTCCCGGCGCCGCACTCCAACCCCGACGGGGCACGCCCGTTCAGCTACGCCACCCTCCGCCAGCGCCTCGCTCGCTGGCAAGACGACATCGACGTGCGCGACGAGACCGGTCAACGCGTCCGCGTCACCGCCCACCAATTCCGGCACACGCTCGGATCGAGATTGATCAACCAGGGCGTCCCCCAGCACGTCATCCAACGCCTTCTCGGACACGCCAGCCCACAGATGACCGCCCGCTACGCCACCCTGCATGACACCACCGTCCGCCGGGCCTTCGACCAGTACTGCCAGCAGCGAGTCAACGTCAGCGGCGAACGCATCGTCTACGACCCCGCCGGGCTGACCGCCGACGCCGAATGGACCAAGCACAACATGGCCCGCGTCCAGGCCAGCCTCCCCAACGGCTACTGCGGACGACCACCCCAGCAGGACTGCCCGCACCCCAACGCCTGCCTCACCTGCCCCGACTTCCAGACCACCCCGGCGTTCCTCGACATCCACCGCCGCCAACGAGACGAGACCCGCGTGCTCATCGCCACCGCCGACGCCGACGGCCACTTCCGGCTCGCCGCCAACCACCGTCAAGTGCTCGACAACCTCGACCAGCTCATCGGCGCCCTCGACGCCATCGGAGACACACCATGACCGTCGCCCTCACCGCCTCCGCCCGACAGCGCACCCACGACACCCGCCACCGTGCAGTCGAAGCGCTCCGCCAGCTCGACGCCGACGGCGAGCCCGTCACCTTCAGCAGCGTTGCCCACGCGGCCGGCGTGTCGCGATCGTGGCTCTACCGCCAGCCCGACCTACGTGGCGAAATCGACCGGCTCCGCAACCTCGCTCACGCCAACACCGCACCTGTTCCCTCGGCGCAGCGCGCCTCCACCGACTCGCTCCGGCGGCGCCTCGAGACCACCCTCGGCGAGATCCAACGGCTCACGATCGAGAACCGGCAACTGCGAGAACAGGTCGCACGCCGTTTCGGTCAGCAACGCGCCGACGGACTCACCTGACGCTGTCGGCAACATGTCCACGACATGCAAGCCCAGCCAACACGGCGTTCCGCCGGATCCGCTCCAGATAACGGTCAACCTGTGCGTCAAGAAGGTCAAGCGCTGCGGCCACGGCTTCCGATCCTTCGAGAACTATCGGCTCCGTGTGCTCCTCCACGCCGGCGGCATCACCTGGCCCGAACGACCCACGCCCACCGCGGCATCCGAACCCGCTCTCCCCACTCAGACGCGTAGAGCCCGGTTACGCCGATGACCTGGCTGTTGTCGAGGCTGCGCAGGCCGGCGTCAACGACCGACAGATGGGGCGGTCGGGCTGGCGGTTGATGCAGAGCTTCGTCGTCGTGCCGCGGCGGGTCAGGACGACGGGTGCGCGGCTCGATGTTGGCGCTGCGGGTAGATCCGGGTGGAATACTCGCGCAGCATCCTCGTCGCCGAGAACCACGGCCCGATGGTCATTAGGCTGCGCTTCACCATCTGCACCCACCGCGTCGGAATCCCGCGATCATCGCGGTCGTTGAACGTTGGGATCACCTGTTGTTCGAGGAGATCGAACAGGGATCGTGCGTGCCGAGCGTCCTGGGATGCTTCGTCGGGGTCGACGTCGCCCTCGATGGCCCAACCGTTGTGACCGTCGTACGCTTCGCACCACCAACCGTCGAGCACGCTGAGGTTCAGCCCGCCGTTGCAGGCCACCTTCATGCCGCTCGTACCGCTCGCTTCTTGCGGAGGTCGGGGGACGTTGATCCACACATCACACCCCGAGACCAGGAGCGACGCCAGGGCCATGTCGTAGTCTTCGATGAACGCGCCTCGCCCGCCCAGGCTGCGGTACGACGAGGCTCGGGGGGTGGCGATCTGGAACATCGTCTGCACGATGCGCTTGGCTCCGTCGTCCATGGGGTGAGCCTTGCCAGCGGTCAAGAGCTGCACCGGATTCTTCTCACCGCCCATCATGGTGCGTGCTCGCGATGGATCGCCGTACAGAAGATGGAGCCTCTTGTAGCTCGCGATTCTGCGGGCATAGCCGATCGTCAACAGGTCGCCGTCGAGCACATGCTCGGGCGCGATCGCGAGGTCGATCGGATCGCCGCGACGGAGGCGGTCAAACGTGATGCGGTCGCGGAGTTCCTCGATCATCTGGTGGCGGAGTGCCGTGCGGGCCGCCCAGATCTCCTCGTCAGGGATGCGCTCGACCCCGGCCCAGGTCCGCGGGTCGTCGGCGTGTGCCAGCCAGCCCGCACCCAGGTGACGCTCGAGCAGCTCGCGCATCGGCCGCTGCATCCACGTAGCAACGTGCACCCCATTGGTGACGTGGGTGATCGGGACGTCCTCGACCGCACGCCCAGGGAACATCGCTTGCCACATCGCCCGTGCGACCCCTCCATGGCGGGCGCTGACGCCGTTGACGCTGCGGGCGGCCCGGATGGCGAGCGGCGTCAGCCCGAATGGCTCATTGCCGTCATCCGGATTCACGCGACCGAACGAGAAGAAGCGCTCCTCGCCCCCGGCCAGTCGGACGACCGCCTCTAACATCTGCATGATCTCGTCACGGTGGTAGGTCTCGTTGCCCGCGTAGACGGGGGTGTGTGTCGTGAACACGAACCGTCGGCGCACCTCCTCCCACGCCTCCTCGGACGACCGGTCCTCGGCGACCAACGACCGGTGCACCTCGAGCACACCCAACGCCGGATGGCCCTCGTTGAGGTGGTACACGCTCGGCTCGATGCCCATCGCCCGGAGCGCTCGAACGCTGCCGAGGCCGAGCAGCGCGTACTGTGCCAGGCGGATGGCATGACTCCCCTCGTACAGCCGTGCGGTCACCCATCGGCCCAATGGCGGGTTCTCGGCGAGGTTGCTGTCCAGCAGGTACAGCGGAACCCGTCCGATGTCGGCCCGCCACACCTGGACGTGGACCTCGAGATCGTGGACGGGCACGGTGACCCGCAGTGGCTGACCGTCCGACCCGCTGACGACCGTGATGGGGAGACGCTTGGGGTCGCTCTCGATCCAATACTCCTGCTGGTAGCCAGAAGAATCGGTCCGCTGGTGGAAGTAGCCGAACTGGTAGAGGAGGCCGACTCCGATCATGGGCAGACCCATGTCGCTGGCCTCCTTCAAGATGTCGCCGGCGAGAACCCCGAGACCACCGGAATAGATCGGAAGCGACGAATGCACGCCGAACTCGGCACACAGGAACGCCACTGGGTGCTCGGGCTGCAGCGACCCCGCCATGGGATCTCTGGCGAGATCGGCGTCGATGCGGCCAGCTAGGTCCTGAATCCGGGCGACCAGTTCCCGGCTGGTCGAGGCCCACTCCAGAGTCGAGCGCAACGACCCGGCGAGCATGGCGACCGGGTTCTGGCCGACGACCGTCCAGCGGTGCGGGTTGACCGCCCCGAACACGCTCGAACCATCGGGCTCCCAGCACCACCGGTAGTTGTACGCAAGGCGGGCGAGAGGACGCAGCGGAGCCGGCAGTTGGTCGGCGAGCAGGTTTGCAGCGCGAAGCAGATCGGTATCGCCCGGATACACGTGACCCCCCATCGAACGAGACTCATCATCTCCAGCCTTCCACCAAACTCAGCCCTCAGATTCCGAAACCGCCAGCCGTCATCGCAGCCGATCGTTCCTTCGGCGTCCGTTTGGCTGCGACGCTCCGGTGGCGAAGGCACCTCGCGGCCTGACGTGGACGCGGGGGTCGTGCTCAGTTTGAGATCTGTTGAGACACGTCGAGGATGCAGTTGGTGTCGCCGGTGCTGTTGGCTTCGAATCCGTCGGCTTGGTCGTCGTTGAACCAGTGACCGTTTTCGGCCAGGTAGCGGAACGCGTACCGCCGGCCGGTGTCGAGGGTGATCGACGCCGAGCGGACGTCGCCTCGCTTGCGCATCGGTGTGGCGTACGGGTTCCAGTCGTTGAAGTCGCCCACTACCGCTATGCGTTGCGGTCCGTCGGCGGGAACGGTGAACGTCACTTTGACTCGTGCACCACGATCGACGGTCTTCTTGATGATCACGAGGGGTGAACCTATGTCCGCCCAACCGGGTTGTGATAGTCGTGACTGACCAGCACCGCTTCCTTGGCCTGCCGAGCATTGTCGGTGCCAGTGCGCCCGCCGGCCCGATCCTGGCCATCGACCGTGGACCGAGCCCACGGTCCAACACCCTGACCGGGTCGCCGTCCTGGTCTTCTGCGGCTGTTCAGCGGACGAGCCGCCGGGTTCACGTCGAGCGTGCCGTGTTGGCGGAGCGGGTGACCCACAGACCGGTGCACCGCCTGCCGATCGGCGCGGCCCGTCATCTGCTGGCGTTCCCGCGATTGGGCGTTGCTCTCGCCTGACGCGCTGGGTCGGTGGCCAACCGTGCTTCCGGTTGACGTTCGAGATGGTGTGCTGGGTCGCCGGGTTCACGTCGCTCGATCTGAAGGAGGGATGTCGGCGACGCCAGCTGCCTTCGCTGCCCTGTCATGTGGGTCGGCGCTCAACCGGCCGGCGTCTGAGCGCTGGGGGTGAGCCACGTGACGGCCAGCGGTGGCAGGTTGAGCACGGCCGAAGTCGCTAGGTCGTGCCAGGCGATGTCCTCGCTGTCGATCGGTGGGTTGCCGACGCCGCTTCCGCCGAACTCGTGCCAGTCGGTGTTCAGCACCTCGACCCATCGCCCGGCGCGGGGCAGGCCTACACGGTAAGCCGGACGCACGACCGGTGTCAGGTTTGCGACGCAGGCCAGCGCTCGGTCGCCGTCAGCTGACCAGCGGATGAACGACAGGACAGTGTTGTCGGCGTCGTTGGCATCGATCCAGCGGAAACCGGACCACTCGAAGTCCCGCTCCCACAGCGCCGGCTCACCCCGGTACAGGTGGTTGAGGGCGCGCACCAGTCGCTGCACGCCGGAGTGCTCGGGGTACTGGAGCAGGTGCCAGTCGAGCGAGCGGTCGTGGCACCACTCGTCGTTCTGGGCCAGCTCACCGCCCATGAACAGCAGTTGGCGCCCGGGATGGGCCCACATCCAGGCGAGCAGCGCGCGGAGGTTGGCGAACTGCTGCCAGCGATCGCCCGGCATCTTCGCCAGCAGTGAACCCTTGCCGTGCACGACCTCGTCGTGGCTGAGCGGGAGCACGAAGTTCTCGTGGAACGCGTACAGGAGCGCGAACGTCAGCTCGTGGTGGTGCCAGCGCCGGTGGATCGGATCGTTGGAGAAGTACTCGAGGGTGTCGTTCATCCAGCCCATGTTCCATTTGAACCCGAAGCCCAAGCCACCGAGGTAGGTCGGGCGGGAGACCGCCGGCCAGGCCGTGGACTCCTCGGCCACGACCAGCACGTCGGGATGGTGGCGGTAGACGACCTCGTTCAGCTCGCGAATGAACGCGATGGCGTCCAGGTTCTCGTTCCCGCCGTGGACGTTCGAGACCCACGCCCCGTCGCGGCGCGAGTAATCGAGGTAGAGCATCGACGCCACGGCGTCGACCCGTAGGCCGTCGATGTGGAACCCCTCGATCCAGAACAGGGCGTTCGCCAGCAGGAAGTTGGCGACCTCGTGGCGGCCGAAGTTGAAAACCAGCGTCCCCCAGTCGGGATGGTCGCCGCGTCGCGGGTCGGCGTGCTCGTACAACGCGGTGCCGTCGAAACGGGCAAGCGCCCATTCGTCTTTCGGGAAGTGGGCGACTACCCAATCGACGATGACGCCGATCCCGTGCCGGTGCAAGCGGTCGACGAGATAGCGGAAGTCGTCGGGAGAGCCGAAGCGAGCCGTCGGGGCGAAATACCCCGTGACCTGGTACCCCCACGAACCGCCGAACGGGTGCTCGGCGACGGGCAGGAACTCGACGTGGGTGAAGCCCAGGTCGGCGACGTAGCCGGGCAGCTCCTCGGCGAGCTCGCGGTAGGTCAGTGACCGCCACTGATCTCCATCCTGGGTGTGGCGCCACGACCCGATGTGGCACTCGTAGATCGACACCGGCGTGGAGAGCAGGTCGGTGCCGGCTCTCCGGCTGGCCCACGACTCGTCGCCCCACTCGTAGTCCGAGCCGGTCACCACGCTCGCCGTGGCCGGTGGTACCTCAGTCCGGAACGCGAACGGGTCGGCCCGCACACTGAGGTGACCGTGGGCGGACAGCACCTCGAACTTGTACCTCGCGCCCTCACCGACCTCGGGCAGGAACAGCTCCCACACACCGGAGCCGCCCAGAACCCGCATCGGGTGGATACGGCCATCCCAGCCGTTGAAGTCCCCGACCACACGCACACTGCGGGCGTTCGGCGCCCACACCGCGAACGACGCCCCGTGCACACCTTGGTGGGCACGGACGTGGGCGCCGAGGTGCCGCCACAAGCCCTCGTGACGCCCCTCACCGAACAGGTGGAGATCCATCGGCCCGAGGGTGGGCCAAAAACGATAAGGGTCGTCGACCGTGACCGTCATGCCGTCCGCGTAGGTGACCTCCAGGCGATAGTCGGGGACCTCCGAGACGGCGATCCTGACCTCAAACACCCCGGCAGGGTGCACGCACCGCATCGGCAGGCGATCGCCGTCGATCACGATGCACATCGCGGCCGCCTCCGGCCTCCACCCCCGTACGAGCACCCCCACGCCACCCTCCACATGGGCGCCGAGCACACTGTGGGGATCATGGTGCTCACCGGCTATCAGCCGATCGATATCGCTCAGCACCACGCGCCACCCATCATCACCCTCCTCCCCTCGCCGATGCCGGCAGCTCCCTCCACGAAGCCCTCTCGCAGCCGACCCGGACAGTAGCGACACCGGTGGTCGGCCGGTGAAGGCGACGGCGACCGCCACCTCGGGTGCGGTGGCGCCGAACTGGTCGGGCACCGCACGGAGGCGTTCCACGGCGACAGGAACAGCGCACTGACCCAGCCGGGCGAACTGTGCCCGACGTCCTTGGCGAAGAGGAAATCGGCGTCGGACCGGCACCGTCCCGACACGATCACGAACGACGCCAGCTGCCGGGCGAACTTGCGACCATCCAGCCCGGCGGGCCGAGCGTCGACCGCGGTCGCCATCCACACGTCGAGATCGCGATCGGCGTCGCAACGCCCGTGCCGCAGCCAACCGCAGGCGCCGATACGTCGCCCGACCGCCGTCGAATCTACATCGATCGTCTCGGAACGCGCGATTGGGATTCGCTCGAGGGCGTCCTCAAAGCGCCGGTAGGGATCGTGAGTGGCGCGCCCGCTAACGCTCAATCCGGGGTGCGCGGATCGTCCCGGTCGAGAGCGCGATCGAAGTGCCGTACCTCCCGTCCGAGGCCCATCTCTCCAAGCGATCGATCGCGAACGCCGTGGTCGCCGGCGGGCAGTTGCTGGTGGCCACTCCGTGGGCGGAGACGGTGGTCGCCCACAGAGCGGGAATGTGCACCACGCTCAACCCGGACGGCCCGAAACTCGGGTGACCGGTCACAACCTCGTGATTCTATTCCCGACGGACGCTCCACCGGAGCTCTCGATGATTCTACACGTCGGCGTCTGTCTGTTCTGGTCATCGTCATAGATCGTTCGATACGTTCGGTCTGCGGCAAGTGAGTCGGATAGCACTCAATATGTGTGCCCACTCGGCCGGGTCCGACGCATGTGGTCGCCGAGGGCGGAGCCAAGGAATCGGGTGCAGCTGTCGATGTCGGTGACCAGGTACCTCCACCCCGGCCCAGGCCGGGAAGAAGGTGCTGTCCGAGACCAGCTTGACCCGGCGCCGCCGCAGTTTCGTCCCGCTCGCACACAACGGCCGGGGAGGCGGCCTGGGCGTCGACGATCGTCGTCGTGCGGAATGGAGGGGTGGCAGGCCACCAACCGTCGGCGGCCATGCCACGGCGGACCAGTTCAGGCCGGCCTCGATGTTCTCGTGCTCCAGCTTGGATTGCACCCGCTTCTAGCCTGCCGCTCCGCGGCGTCGGCGAAGACCCCGGTGGATCTCCACCTTCAACGCGGCCCCACTCAGCCGTCGGGCCGACGCTGGCCGGTTCCGCCACTCGTAGAACCCGGACTTCGACGCATCCGACCACCGGTACGCTCACTCGAGCGTGTATTTGGCCTTCTCGCCGTCGATGGGCTCGTACTTCGAGCCACTTTGACTGCCCGGCGAAGAAGGCCGCTGCTCCTTCCCAAGGACTTGTTCTTCGTTTGAAGCTCATGTTTCTCATCAGGATCGAACTCGCCCAGCCGGAGTCGTTCCGCCGCGGTCAACGACTGCTCGGCAACCGAGTGCTCGATCCTATACTTGTTCACTCAGTTCCGACCTCTTATCGTATACACTCCACTCGCGCAAACCTCAGCGATTGGACGTCAGCCATCGATCATCCTTCCCTGTTTCATCCTACATTCCGGGCGCTGTCTCCGTGTTTTTACTCAACCTCGATCCTTACAACGAACCTGGCAGGGCTTCCTTGTCCTGAATCTGGGGGTACACCGGGTGTGTGACGAGGCCTTGACCCGGATCGGTACGAGCGCCAACATGACGTCGGCGCCCACGTCCCTCGGGGCGCCGCAAGGGGGCTTCGATGCAGCAACTGACCGGGATGGACGCCTCGTTCCTCTACGCCGAGACGCCCAACGCGCACATGGCCGGAGCCGGCCTCGCCATCTACGATCCCTCGACGGCGCCCGGCGGGAACGTCACGTTCGACGACGTCTTGACGTTCATCCGTCAACGCCTCCACCTGGCGCGCATCTTCCGCCAGCGGCTCGCCACGGTGCCGCTCGGCTTGGACCACCCGTACTGGATCGAAGACCCCGATTTCGATCTCGAGTTCCATGTCCGTGAGATCGCCCTACCGCGCCCGGGATCGTGGCGACAGTTGTGTGTGCAGACGGCGCGGCTCCTCGAGCGCCCGCTCGACCTGTCCCGGCCGTTGTGGGAGACCTACGTGATCCAGGGCATGGACGAGGTCGAAGATGTCCCGCCGGGTTCGTTCGCCGTCGTCTCCAAGACCCACCATGCCGCCATCGACGGTATGTCCGGGATCGAGATGATGAACGCACTCCACGATCGCTCCCCCGACGCGCCGCCGCCGGCGCCCGACGACAGCTGGAAGCCCGATCGTGAGCCCTCGGCGGCAGAGCTGCTGACCCGCGCGACCGTCAACAACGTGCGCCGGCCGGCGCACTTCGTGCGAGTGGTGGGCCGCACCGTCCCCGCCGTTGGCCGTGTGCAGCGGGAGCTGTTCCGCCAGCGCGGCCTGCCGTCCGGCGGGGCACCCCGCACCCGTTTCTCGGCGGCGGTGTCGCCCCACCGCGTGATTGATGCCCGCCGCTTCGACCTGGCCGACATGCGCCGGATCAAGTCCGCGGTCGATGGGGCGACGGTCAACGACGTGGTTCTCTGCACAGTTGGTGGTGCGCTGCGCGTCTACCTGTCGGAGAAGGGCGAGCTGCCGGACGAGCCGCTGGTTGCGATGTGCCCAATCTCGGTCCGCACCGAGAGCGACCGGGCGGCGGCCGGCAATCAGGTGTCGGCCATGCTCGTACCGATCGGCACAGACATCGCCGACGCCCGCGCCCGGCTCGAGGCGATCACGGAGGCGACCCACCGGTCCAAGGCCTTCTCGGAGGCGATCGGGGCCAAGACCATGGTCGACTATGCCGAGTTCATGCCCGGCGCCTTGGTGGGCTTTGCCGCTCGCAGCGCAGCTCGCCTCGGTCTCGCCAACCGCGCCGGACCTGTGTTCAACACCACGGTCACGAACATGCCGGGGCCCCAACAGCCGCTCTACTTCTGCGGGGCGCGGATGGTGGCCAACTACGGCTTCGGCATGATCACCGACGGCATGGGGTTGATCCACCCCGTCACCAGCTACTGCGGAGCCCTCACCATCGCGTTCGCCTCCGACCGGGCCATGATGCCCGACCCCGAGGTCTATGCCGACTGCCTGCAGCGTTCGTACGAGGACCTGGCCAAGGCCGTCTGAGGCCCTCTGATCCCATCGACCGACGTGCGCCGTCGTGGAAGCTCGCGTTTGTGTTCATCGAGATTGGCGCTCAACAAGGGTCGCCGGGCCGCGATCGCCGACCACGCCCGCGACACCGCCCGTAGCAGTGAGGACCTCGACAGCGACGTCGCGCTCTCCTGAGCCGAGATCAAGCAGTCCCCACCCTCGCGACCGCTGACGGCATGCTTGAAGCGCCGTGAGAGCACGCTTCAGACCCGAATTTGACAGGGTCGGGCCGATTTCCGGCCCCCGAAACACCGTGACCAGGGCGTATGCCCTAGAGTCGGCGTATTCGTGACCCAGATGTAGTGACAACAAGATCCACCACTTCCGCGCCGACTTCGTTCATACTGTGGTCCGTGACGCCGCGTTCGCCCTCGTCATCGAGGGGCTACAACACTTGCCTCTCGGTCGGTACACGGCGATCCTCCCACGGGCACGCGAGCCTTGTGGCGCAAGGAAAAGGTCCGAGCGGCACCTCGTCGGGCGCGTAGCCCGCCCAACAGCGGCGCCGACAGGATGAAACCACCCGATGTAGTACAACACTGCCTGATCACAGGCCATCTACCAGGGCTTACGCGGGCCCCCTGTCAAATTCGGGTCAGACGAGAGGACGCTGCATCCGGATGCCGCGCACCGGAACCTCCAGTCAACCTCCCCAAGGTCGTGTCGTCGAAATGCGGTCCTCCCGCCCGCGGAGGCAGACGCGATGTGTGAACCGTTCGGTGCAGTAGCGCGCAACTGTCGGCCGCTGCCGGCGTCCTCGAAGCGCAGGTCATGGAGGACCCGTGCGTCCGCTCCGACCTACCTTGGTGTGGCAATGCTCGATGTGGCCGAAGCTGATCGTTGCCGCTCCCAGATCGATCTCGCCATCGGGTTCGACCGGTACCCGTTTGGCGGCTCCCTCATCCAGCATCCTCCCATCCACATAGGTATCGTTTCGACGACCGCAATGACCACCTTCCGACGCCGATTGAGAGGCCGCAGCCGATCGTGTCGAGCCTCGACAACGGGGAGGACGACACGCCGCTGGCCGGTGGACTACAGGCGCCAGAACCCGCCTCTTGACAACAAAGAGGTAATCGTTCTGGCGCAAAGTTAAGCCGTGGTGAGCTGTCGTTCTGTGCTCGCGCGTGGTGCGAGGCCCGCCGTGCAATCCGCGACCGGGCCCCGCATGCGCGACGACTACAAGCATTGGGCCGACTCGAACGCATCGAGATCGGCCGCGGTCGCCAGCCGATCCATCGGATCGAGCAGTTCCTGCAGGAGACCGGCTGATCTCAGCCGCCGGCTAGCACTTCGCCCCCCGTCGGGCCCTTCAGCCCGGCGGGCTTCGTCGTGTGGAGACGAGTCGAGCAGACGACCGCTCCAACCGGGGTGTGACGATGTAACCGCTGGACGCGCAACAGACGCGATGTGGACACCAATGCTTCGGAGAACACGCCCATGACCACATTCCTCCTCTCCCCCAACCCGGTCACGTCGCTCGACGCCTATCTCGGCTCCGAGATCGGTGGGCTCGGGGTCGAGCGTGCCCAGCGGATCGGGCCAGCCGCGACGATCGACGCCGTGCTCGCTTCGGGTCTGCGCGGCCGGGGCGGCGGTGGGTTCCCGACCGGCCGGAAGTGGGCGGGCATCGCCGGGCAGGACGTGGCTCGCCGGTACGTCGTGTCCAATGGCGCCGAGGGTGAGCCCGGTACGTTCAAGGACCGCGCCATCCTCCGCAACAACCCCTACCAGGTCGTGGAAGGCGTCATCGTCGCCGCCTTCGCCGTCGGTGCGGTCGAGGCCTTCATCTGCCTCAAACGGAGCTTCGAGCGCGAGCTGGACGCCGTGACCCGGGCGGTGCAGGAATTCCAGTCGGCGGGGATCTGCGCCGACTGCCAGGTCACCATCGTCGCCGGGCCCGACGAGTACCTCTTCGGTGAGGAGAAGGCGATGCTCGAGGTCATCGAGGGCAAGCCGCCGCTGCCGCGGTGGTTCCCGCCTCGCGAGCAGGGTCTCTTCGCCACCGCCCCGCAGCTGGGATGGGAGGCGACACCACGCCACGGCAACGCCGCTGGGCCAAACCCGACGCTCGTCAACAACGTCGAGACGTTGGCCAACGTGCCGCACATCCTCGCCCGGGGACCCGAGTGGTTCCGCTCGATGGGGACCGCCGACTCGCCGGGCACGATCGTCGCCACTGTCGTCGGCGACGTCGTTGCCCCTGATGTCGGCGAGATCGAGCTCGGGACATCATTGGCTGACGTCATCGACGGCGTCGGCAGCGGCCTGGCACCCGGACGCGCCGTCAAGGCGGTGTTCTCCGGCGTCGCCAACCCCGTCGTCACCGCCGCCGACCTCGCCGTGCCCGTCAGCTACGAGGGCTTCCAGGCGATCGGCAGCGGGATGGGCTCAGCCGGGTTCATCGTCTACGACGACACGACGTGCATGGTCGACGCGGCGTACCGGTTCTCCCGGTTCTTGTCGATCGAGTCATGCGGGCAGTGCCCTCCCTGCAAGCTCGGCTCCGGCGAGATCACCAACCACCTCGAGCGGCTGGAGATCGGCGGCGGCACTGACGACGACGTGCGCTGGATCGCCCATTGGCTGGGCCGTGTCACCGACGGCAACCGCTGCTACCTCGCCGTCGAAGAGCAGGTCGTGGTCGACAGCATCATGCGGGCATTCCCGGACGAGTTCGCCGAACACGTCGAGCTCGGGCGGTGTCCGCGCCCGCGCCGGCTGCCGATCCCCAAGCTCGTCGACCTTGTCGACGGCACGGCGACCTACGACGAGACCTTCTGGCACAAGCGCCCCGACTGGACCTACGACCGCGACGAGCGAGCGCAAGACGAATGAGCTCGTCGTCGGTCAGGCAATGAGCTCGGCGGCCTGGGCGAAGAGGTCGAGCGTGTGCTGGTGGAGGCGGTCGCCGATGTCCCGCGGTGTCAGCCCGGAGAAGGCGCGGGCGTGGGAGCCCTCGAGGATGATCCCCAACCGGTAGCAGGCGAGCACGCGGAACCACGGCAGGTCGGAGATGTCCCGATCGACCTGTGTCGCGTAGCGGGCGATCAGCTCGTCCCCCGTTGGCAGCCCGACGGCTTGGGCCACGGGCGTGATCGCCGGCTGGCCTGGTCGCGGCCACGACGACAGCACGTGTCCGAGATCGAGCAGCGGGTCGCCGAGGGTGGTGAGCTCCCAGTCGACCATCCCCGCCACCCGCCCGGCGCGCCGGTCGATGAGCGCGTTGGCGAAGTGGAAGTCGCCGTGGATCAGACCGATGCGGACGGCGGCGGGACGGTGGGCCTCGAGCCAGGCCGAGACGTCGTCGAGCCCCGGGATCACCGGCCCCGGGTAATCGGGCAACTCGGCGTAGCCGTCGAGCTGCTTGCGCCAACGCGGCACCTGCCGCTCGGCCCACCCGTCGGCCCTGCCCAGATCGGACAGACCCCGCGCGGCGACGTCGATCCGGGCCAGCGCGCCGATCGCGTCGGCCATCGACAGGCCCATGTCGTGCTGGACCTGCGGGTCGGATGCATGCGGCTCCGGCAAGCCGAGCGTGGCGTTGAAGCCGTCGACCGGCTCCATCAGGTAGAAGGCCGCGCCGATCACGTCGAGCCCCGGCTCGGCGGCGATCAGTCCTGGATGCGGCACGTCGGAGCCGGCGAGGGTGCCGAGC
This sequence comes from uncultured Acidimicrobiia bacterium, assembly GCA_963841465.1. GTDB lineage: Bacteria > Actinomycetota > Acidimicrobiia > Acidimicrobiales > Ilumatobacteraceae > JALZMG01. Next base: position 1,343,814 of record CAWJCQ010000006.1, read on the forward strand.
ACGCGGGCCTCGCGGCGCATCGTCTCGTCGCTGTTGGCCCGCTTGTGCGGCGGCGGACGCCGCAGCACGAACTCCCCATCGCCGCGGCGGAACCGCACGAGCACGTTCTGCGTGCCGCCGGCGATCAGCTCGACGTCCTCGATCGGTCCCTGCCCCAGCGCCCGCTCGTCCATCCACGTGGCGACGCGGTCGAGATCGACGATGGCGGGATCGAGCACGTCGGCCACGGACGACGATCCTTCCAGCGCCGTCCAGGATGCCGCGAACCGGGGCCGATCGTGGTCACATCTGCAGATGCCCCCGATGTTCGAAGACCTCGGCTACTACACGCTCGCCGGCGCCGCGCCGTCGCCGCGCGACCTGATCGAGGAGGCCCACGACGGCGAGCGCCTCGGGCTCGGGTGGGCGTTCATCTCCGAGCGCCTCAACGTGAAGGAGGCGGCGACGCTGTCGGGTGCCGTCGGCGCGGTGTCGACGACGCTGCGGATCGCCACCGCGGCGACCAATCACAACACGCGCCACCCGCTGATCACCGCCGCCTACGCCACGACGATGCACCGCCTCACCGGCGGGCGCTTCACACTGGGCCTGGGCCGCGGGATCGCGCCGATGACCCGTGCGCTCGGCCTGCCGCCGGTGACCACCGCCCAGCTCGAGGACTTCGCCGGGCTGATGCGCCGGCTGTGGCACGGCGAGACGATCCTCGGCCACGACGGGCCGGCCGGGAGCTGGCCGTTCCTGCGCCTCGACCCGGCCTTCGACGAGGACATCGGCCTCGGGATCACGGCGTTCGGTCCGCAGACCTTGCGCCTCGGCGGGCGGGCCTTCGACCAGGTTGTGCTGCACACGTTCTTCGAGGACGAGACACTGGCCCGCTGCGTGCGCACCGTGAAGGACGAGGCCGAGCGGGTCGGCCGCGACCCGAGTGCGGTGAAGGTCTGGTCGGTCCTGGCGACGATCGGCGAGCACCTCCCCGAGCCGGTGCGCCTGAAGAAGACGGTCGGGCGGATGGCCACGTACCTCCAGGCCTATGGCGACCTGATGGTGGAGACGAACGGCTGGGATCCCGCCCCGCTCGCCGCGTTCCGCGCCGACCCGTTCGTCGCCGGGTACCAAGGCGCGATCGACCAGACCGCGACAACGACCGAGCTGGAGCACGTCGCCACGCTGATCCCGCCGGCGTGGCTGGCGCAGGCGGCCACCGGCTCGCCCGAGCAGTGCGTCGCGGTGATCCAGCGACAGTTCGACCTCGGCGCCGACGGGGTGATCCTCCACGGCGCCGCGCCGGCCGAGCTGGAGCCGATCGTCACGGTGTGGGCTCGCGCCCACCCGTGACCCTCGCCGACGAGCTGCGAGCCGGCCTCGCCGCCGCCGCCGATCCGGCCAAGGCCCCGACGATGCAGGCGTACATGAAGTCGGCGATGCCGTTCCGCGGCGTCCCGACGCCGGCACGCCGGCGTCTCGTGCGCGAGGTGATCGCCCGTGTCGGCGGCCCCGCCGACCGGACGGCATGGGAGACGACCGTCGGCGATCTGTGGGACCGCGCTGCGTACCGCGAGGAGCGCTACCTGGCAATCGACGTGTGCGGCCTGCGCGCCGCCCGCCCGTGGCAGGACGCCGCGCTCGTCCCGATGTACGACCACTTCGTCGTCACCGGCGCGTGGTGGGACCACGTCGACGCCGTCGCCATCTCCCTGATCGGTCCAATCCTGCGCGCCGACCGCCCCGCGGTCGAGCCGCACGTGCGGCGGTGGATCACCGACAGCGACATGTGGCGACGACGGACGTCGATCCTGGTCCAGGTGCTGGCAAAGTCGGACACCGACACCGCCCTCCTCGCCGACGCCATCACCGCCAACCTCGACGATCGTGACTTCTTCATCCGCAAGGCGATCGGATGGGCACTGCGTGGGTACGCCAAGACCAACCCCGCCTGGGTCCGCGCCTTCGTCGACGCCCACGCCGCCCGCCTCTCGCCGCTGTCACGCCGGGAGGCGACCAAGCACCTGTGATCGGCCCTGCTGTGATCAGGTCTGCTCGGCCAGCCGGCGCTTCTCCGGCGCCCGGCCGGTGGTGCCGTCGGCGTAGCCGGCGTAGCGGTACGTCGCGTTGAACGGGTCGGTCACGTTGTTCATCCGCGGACCTGCGGCGGTGAGGCCTCCGTCGGCGACGATCGCTTCCCCGGTCACGAACTCGCTCTCGGGCCCGGCGAGGAAGAGGGCGAGGGCGGCGATGTGCTCGGGCTGGCCGGCGTCCGGCCACGGCTGGAAGCTCGGCATTGCTTCGCGCACTTTGTCGGCGAAGCGGCCGAGGGCGAGCGGCGTGTGGATCAGTCCCGGGCAGATCGCGTTGACCCGGATCCGGCGGCGGGCGAGCTCGACCGCGGCACCGGCGGTGAAGTTGATCACTGCCGCCTTCGCCGCCGAGTAGGCGAGCGGGCCACCGCCGCCGCTCAGCCCGGCGATCGAGGCGGTGTTGATGATGCTCCCGCCTCGCCCCCGCTCGGTCATCACGCGGGCGGCGTGCTTGGTGCCGAGGAAGACGCTGCGGACGAGCACGGCGAACGTGCGGTCCCAGTCGGTGACGGCGATCTCCGTCAGTGGCCCGAACGCACCGCCGACCCCGGCGTTGTTGAACATCACGTCGAGACCGTCGAACGTCTCGACGGCGGCATCGATCAGCGCCGCCACCTCGGCCTCCTCGGCGACGTCCGTGCGGATGAAGCGGACCCGACCGGGGTCACCGATCTCGTCGACAAGCCGGCGGCCGTTGTCGGCGTTGAGGTCGCCGACGACCACCTTGGCGCCGGCATCGAGGAACTTGAGCACCGTCGCCCGGCCGATGCCGCTGGCACCGCCGGTGACGACAGCCACGCGATCGGCGAGGTCGTCGGACATCGCCGCGACGCTACGTCAGCGTACGCCCCGCTGGCCGGTCCGAACCACGCCCGGTGCGCGGGTCGGACCCGATCGCGGGCCAATGGCCGGCGGCTGCTGCCGGCCCGGTCGGGCGAAGGCGGTCGGGCGATCGCCCGGGGTGGTGCGGGGGGTGAACCCCGCCGGGCGCGCGCCCTTGGGAGTGATGCGGCTGTTGCGGCGAGACCGTGCAGGCACGTGAGATCCTCCTGGGATCGGGCCGGCGGGGCCGGCGGGACGAGTGGGCCGGGCTCGTCAGAGGATCATGCGTCAACCATACCCCCGCGCCGACCGCTGGCGAAGGAGGTTTCTCAGCGCGGCCCGCCCGCCGAGCAGGCCTTCCAGAACGCTCGGTACGACGGGTACTCGACGTCGGGCACGAGCCAGCCGGAGCGGACCAGCTCGGCGTGCAACGTCGGCAGGTTGCGCCACGGCACGCCCATGTCGACGTGGTGGGCGAGGTGCCAGCCGGTGTTGTACGGCACCATCAGGTAGCGGGCGAGCGGGGTCTGGCGGATGACGTGGGTGGTGCGGCGGCGATCGGTGGAGCGCTCCATCCCGCCGTGCTCGGCGATCGCCCGCAGCCGATTGGAGAGCTTCCACAGCGTGCTCCACGAGAGGATCCACACGACGTAGGCGAGCGGCCGGCCGAGCGCGATCGCCGCGCCGAGCAGCACGGCCTGCACGGCGACGATCTGCCACGCCTCGGCGCTGGGCCGGCGAAGGCTGTGGCCGAGGGCGCGGAAGTTCTTCGCCGCACTCACGCCAAGCAGGTCGCGGCGCAGCTTGCGGTGCCATGAGTCGGCGGCGATCGGGTAGCCGCGGTAGAGGGCAAGGTCTGGCTCGTCGGGCCCGAGCTCGTCGCGGTGGTGGGCGAAGTGGACCCGGCGGTACGCACCGAACGCGAGCAGCGTCGGGTATGAGAGCAGCCATCGGCCGACGAGGTCGTTGGCTCGCCGGTTCGGGAACAGCAGGCGGTGGGCCGCCTCGTGGCCGAGGATGTTGAGCAGCGCGTGGCCACGGCCCATGAGCAGGAACGCGAGCAGGTAGGCCCACCACGTGTCGATGGCGGCGGCGCCGATCACCACCCCGAACGTCTGGGCCAGCGCCGCCACGACGGTGACAACATTGCGGGCCGTCGGGACGCGGCGCAGCTCGTCGCGCAGCGGGCGGGCCGGCATCGCCCGGGCGTTGAGACGCTCCGTCGGCAGGACCTCGGGCAGCAGCTCGGCGGGCGGCACCATCGTCGACCGCACCGTCGTGAGCGCCATTGGGTCATCATACATTCGCTGATCGCGACGATCGAGCAATGTAACCTTCTTGACATGGAGCCGATGCGCCCGCTCAACGCCCGGTCGCTCGTGCTGTCGGTGCTCCTCGGCCTCGACCCGCCGGTGCTCCCGGCACGTGCGCTGGTGCGGCTGGCCGAGATGTTCGGGATCGCCCCGGGCACGATGCGCACGGCGCTCTCGCGGATGGCGGCGGCTGGCGAGCTCGACGGCGACGGCGACGGCTACCGGCTCGTCGGGCGGCTGCTCGAGCGCAAGGCGGCCCAGGACATCGGGCGGCGACCGCCCGTGGACGACTGGGACGGGTCGTGGATCGCTGCTGTCGTCACCGCCGAGCGGCGCGATGTGGCGGCGCGGCGGGCGTTCCGCTCGCACATGGCCAACCTCCGGATGGGCGAGCTGCGGCCGGACACCTGGATGCGGCCGGCCAACCTCCCCGGGCCCGACGGCGACGACGGGTTGGTGGTCGTGCGCGGTCCGCTCGACGGCGTCGACCCGGCAGCGCTGGCCGCCCGGCTGTGGCCGCTCTCCGAGCTGGCGGCAACAGCGATCGGCCTCGCCCGCCGGCTCGACGAGACGCTGCCCGGGCTCGCCGAGCGCCGTCCTGAGGCGCTGCCGGCGACGATCACGCTGGCCGCCGAGGTGGTCCGGTTCCTCCGCCGTGAGCCCCTGCTGCCCCCTTTGCTGACGCCGCAGCCATGGCCGCCCGACGCCCTCCGCGACCGCTACCGCGAGTTCGACCGGGCCCTCGGCCGAGCCCTCGCGACGGTGCTCAGACCGGGCTGATGTCGACGCCGAAGTGGTCGCGGAAGCGGGCGTAGTACTCGGCGTCGTCCTCGATCGCGCCGAGGGCGACCCAGTCGGCGTCGGACATCGCCGCCCGGCCGCTGATGACCTCCGGGCCGCCCCAGCTCATCGCGTAGCGCAGCTGTGGCGTGTCGGTGGTGATGGCGTGGTGGATCACCTGCGCAACCTCGATCGGGTCGGTGGCCTCGGCGATGCCGCGCGCGTAGAACTGGAACATCCGCCGGTACGGGGCATCGTAGGCGCCCGTGGCGTTCGGCGCGTCGACGCTCTTGGCGAAGATCGCCGACTTGGTGACGCCCGGCTCGATGATCACCACCCGGATGCCGAACGGCGCGAGCTCCTGAGCGAGCCCCTCGCTGACGCCCTCGAAGGCGTGCTTGGACGCCACGTACGGCGACTGGGCGATCGCCGCCACCTTGCCGGTGATCGACGTGATGTTGACGATCGCCCCGCTGCGGCGCTCGCGCATGCCGGGGAGGACGTGCTTGAGGCAGCGGATCGCGCCGCACAGGTTGACGTTCATGACGTCGAGGTACAGCTCCGGCGTCGCCTCCTCGGCGACGGCGTTGCCCCCGACGCCGGCGTTGTTGACGAGCACGTCGACGCGTCCGGACTGCGAGAGGATGTGCTCGAAGCCCTGGGCCACCGAGTCGTCGTCCGCAACGTCGAGCTCGATCAGCTCGATGTCCACCCCCACCGCCTCCGCCATCCTGTGGAACGTGTCCATGCGCGACGTGGCCCGCATCGTGCCGTACACCGTGTGCCCATGCTGGGCGAGGTAGATGGCAGTCGCCCGCCCGATCCCCGAGTTGGCGCCGGTGACCACGGAGACGGGAGCCTCGCTCATGCCCGCAGACAGTAGGCCCGGCCCGTTCCGCCAACTTTCCGGTGTGACGGACGCAATTCGTCCGCCAGGGCGGAAAGTTGGGGGAGGCGGCCAGTCAGCGCACGATTCTGCGGCGGAGGGAGGCCACCCAGTCGTCGGCCTGGCGCCAGCGGGCGTCGGCGTGCTCACGGGCGCTCGCCGCCCGTTCCCCTGCGGCGGGGTACGACCCGAAGAACTTCACCGCACCCTGCTTGGCGTGCAGCTCGCGCATCGCGTCGGCCACGAGCTCGTCGTCGATGTGCCCCTCGGCGTAGATCACGAAGCAATAGTCGCCGAGCCCGCCGCGCTTGGTCGGGCGGCTGATCAGGTTGGTCAGGTTGATCCGCCGGGCGGCGAACTCCTGGAGGATCGAGATCAGGCTCCCCGGCTCGTCGGCCCGCTGGTAGACGACCATCGCCGTGCGGTCGTGGCCCGTCGGCGCCGGGATGCCGTCGCGAGCGACGAGCACGAACCGGGTCTGGTTGCCGCCGTGGTCGGCGACGTCGGCGACCAGCACCTCGAGCCCATAGAGGTCGGCGGCGACACGAGGCGAGATCGCCACGGTCCCCGGCCCGGCCGCCTCGGCGACCAGCCGCGCCGCCTCGGCCGTGCTCGCCGCCGGACGCACCTCTGCGTCAGGAAGTTGCTCGCGCAGGAAGCGGTGGCACTGTGCAGTGGCCACGGGGATCGACAAGACCTCCTTGACCTCGGCCACCCGCTGGCCGGGGACGCCGAGGAGGCACAGCTCGATGTCGAGGACAACCTCCCGCGTGATCAGCAGGTCGTAGTCGAAGCACAGCGCGTCCTGGGTGAAGTTGACGACGCCCTCGATCGAGTTCTCGATCGGCACGACGCCGCAGTCGACGTCGGCGCTGGCGACGGCATCGAGCACGTCAGGCACCGACGGGAACGCCACCAACTCCTCGCCGGCGAGGTCGGGTTGGGAGCGCACGGCCTGCTCGGTGAACGTCCCGAACGGCCCGAAGAACCCGACTCGCACTGTCACGGCCGGCCAGGCTATTGGCGGCGATCCCCGTGGCAGCATGGGGATGTGGACGAACCGGCGCTGCGAGCGTTGCTCGACGACGTCGCGGCCGGGCGCGTCGATGCCGACGAGGTGGTCCGCCGGCTCAAGCGGTTGCCGTTCGCCGACATCGGCGACGCTGTCGTCGACCACCACCGCACGCTGCGCCAAGGCCTGCCCGAGGCCGTGTACGGCCCCGGCAAGACCCCCGAGCAGTGCGTGCGCATCGTCGGTGAGCTGCTCGCCGGCGGCACCGCGCCGGTGCTCGTGACCCGGGTCTCCGAAGACCAGGCCAAGGCCTTGATCGCCGAGCACGGCCCGACCCTGCAGCAGGGAGGGGCCCTACTCTACCGAGTGTCGGCGCCACATCGCACGGGTCGGGTGCTGGTCATCGCTGCCGGCACCGCCGACCGTCCCGTCGCCGACGAGTGCCTGCTCACCCTGCGTGCCCACGGCTTCGCGCCCGATCGCCTCGACGACGTCGGCGTCGCCGGACTGCACCGACTGCTCGCCCGCCTCGACGCCGTCGCCGCCGCTGACGCGGTGGTCGTGCTGGCCGGGATGGAGGGTGCGCTGGCCAGCGTGGTCGGCGGGCTCACCGGCGCACCGGTCATCGCCGTGCCGACCAGCGCCGGCTATGGCTCATCGCTCGAGGGCGTGACCGCGCTGCTGGCGATGCACGCCTCGTGCGCTGCCGGCGTCACCGTCGTCGGGATCGACAACGGCTACGGCGCGGCGTGCGCGATCGCCCGGATGCTCCGGTGACGCGCGTCGCCTACGTCAACGCCACCGCCGGGGTGGCCGGCGACATGCTGCTCGGCGCACTCGTCGATGCCGGTGCTGACCCCGAACCGATCGGCGCCACACTCGCCGGGCTCGGCGTCGACGGTTGGGCGCTGGCGTTCGAACGGGTCCAGCGGTGCGGGATCGCTGCGACGTGGGCCAACGTCATCACCGCCACCGGCGATCACCACGAGCACCGGCCGGCGAAGGCGATTGCCGCCTTGCTCGACGCCGCCGACGTCCCCGAGCCGGTGCGGGCGGCGGCGCACCGCGTGTTCGACGCGCTCGCCGCGGCGGAGGGCGAGGTCCACGGGATCGACGCCGCCGACGTCGAGTTCCACGAGGTCGGCGCCGTCGATGCCATTGTCGACGTCGTCGGCGTCGCCACCGCGTTGCACGACCTCGGCATCGAGCAGATCGTTGCCTCGCCGATCGGCGTCGGTTACGGGACGATCCGCTCGGCCCACGGCGTGCTGCCCAACCCACCGCCGGCCGTCGCCGGGCTGCTCGCCCAGCGGCGTGTGCCGATCATCGGCGTCGACACGCCGATGGAGTTGTCGACCCCGACCGGTGTGGCCGTGCTCACCGCGCTGGCCGAGCGCTTCGGACCGATGCCGGCGATGACCGTCGAGCGCGTCGGCTACGGCGCCGGCACCGCCGATCCGGCCGGCCGGCCCAACGTCGTGCAGGTCGTGATCGGCACGGCCAGCGAACCGAGCGCGACACCCGAGCCCGGCCGGCCGGCCGTCCAACTCGAGGTCAACGTCGACGACGTCACCGGCGAGGTGCTCGCCCACGCCGTCGCCGCCCTCCTCGCCGTCGGTGCCCACGACGCCTGGGCGACGCCGATCGTGATGAAGAAGGGCCGCCCGGCGCACACCGTGCACGCCCTCACCGACCCCGCCGACGTCGAACGGATCGCCGCCGTAATGCTCGCCGAGACCGGCAGCCTCGGCATCCGCGCCACGACCGTCGCTCGGTGGCCGCAGCGCCGCGAGGAGATCACCGTCGAGGTCGATGGCAACGCGATCCGCGTGAAGGTCGCATCGGGACGCGTGAAAGTTGAGTCAGGGGATGCGGCAGAGGCTGCCCGAAGCCTGGGACGCCCCCTGCGTGACGTCCTGCGTGAGGCCGAAACCCAGGCGCGGAGTCGCCGCCCGCATCCATAAGTTCCGTCATTCGAGTGCGGCCGGATCGGGCCGAATCTGAAGGACAGAACGAATGGGGTCGATCCAGGTCAGCCATCTGGGGTGGCGGCTCCCCGGCGGGGCCGACCTCCTCCAAGACGTCAGCTTCACCGTCGGCCACGGTGAGCGGGCGGCGCTCGTCGGCGCCAACGGCGTCGGCAAGTCGACACTGCTGCGACTCATCGCCGGCGAGCTCACGCCGACGTCGGGCACCCTCGCGATCGACGGGCGGCTCGGCGTGATGCGCCAGTTCGTCGGCACCGCCGATGGCCCGGCGACGGTCCGTGACCTCCTCGTGTCGCTCGCCGCGCCGACGCTGCGCGCCTCGGCGCAGCGCCTCGTGGCGGCCGAGGCCCGCGCCGCCGACGACCCAATGCGCTACGCCACCGCCCTCGCCGATTGGGGCGACCACGGTGGTTACGCCGCCGAGCAGCACTGGGACGAGTGCGTCCACCGCGCCGTCGGCCTTGGCCTCGACGACGTCGCCGGCCGCCCACTGCGCACGTTCTCCGGCGGCGAGCAGAAGCGGCTGGCCTTGGAGATCCTGCTGCGCGGCGGCGACGACGTGCTGCTGCTCGACGAGCCCGACAACTTCCTCGACGTCCCCGCCAAGCGATGGTAGGAAGGCGAGCTGCTCGCCTCGCGCAAGACGATCCTGTTCGTCAGCCACGACCGGGAGCTGCTCGCCGCCGCCGCCACGCGGATCGTGACAGTCGAGGCCAAAGGAGCCTGGACTCACGGCGGCGGGTTCACCGGCTACCACGAGACTCGAAAGGCCCGCCTCGAACGCCTCAGCCGCGACCGCTCGTGGTGGGACGACGAGCGCCAGCGGCTGCTCGACATCGTGGCCGTGATGCGCCAGCGGGCGAAGATGTCCGACGGCTTCGCGTCCAAGTTGAAGGCGGCGGAGAGCCGGCTGCGCCAGTTCGAGGAGCGCAACGAGCGCCCGCAGGAGGCGCGCGAGCAGAAGATCGACGTCCGCCTCGGTGGTGCCCGCACGGGCAAGCGGGCGGTCATCGTCGATGGCCTTGCGCTGGACGGTCTCACCGATCGCTTCGACATCGAGCTGTGGTTCGGCGAGCGGGTCGCCGTGCTCGGCCCGAACGGGGTCGGCAAGAGCCACTTCCTGCGCCTCCTGGCCGGTGACGAGGCCGTCGCCCACAGCGGGTCGTGGCGGCTCGGGGCCGGCGTCGTGCCCGGCCTGTTCCACCAGACCCACGAGCACCCCGAATGGATTGGGCGGACGCTGCTCGACATCCTCCACGACCACGACGTCGTGCGCGGACCGGCGATGGGGATGCTCCGCCGCTACGAGTTGCAGGGGTGCGCCGAGCAGCCCTTCGACACGTTGTCCGGCGGCCAGCAGGCGCGGTTCCAGATCCTGCTGCTCGAGCGCTCCGGGGCGACCCTATTGCTGCTCGACGAACCGACCGACAACCTCGACCTCGTGTCAGCGGAGGCGCTCGAGGCACGGGCTGGCCCAGTTCACCGGCACCGTCATCGCCGTCACCCACGACCGCTGGTTCCTGCGCGGGTTCGACCGCTTCGTCCTGTTCGGCGCCGACTGCACCGTCACCGACCACATCGAGGTGACCACCGATTGGCAGTGATGGGTCGCAACGGCTCGTTGGGCGAGCGCCGCTGCGAAGCGGCGGCGGCGAGCTCGGAGGCGAGGGGAGCAGCTTGGCTGCGAGCCGAGCCCGAGCGTCACGTCGCCGCGGCGGCGTCGGCGAGCTGCTGTACGTCCTCGATCGGCAGCTCACCGGAGATGCGCAACAGCAGTTGGCCCTTGGCGTCGACAAACACGACGAACGGGTACGCCGGCGTGCCGACGGCGGCGGCAGCGGTCTGATCCTGATCGTCGGCGATGACCGGCCAGTCCCAACCCAACGAGTCGAGCCACTGCCCCGGCGGGAAGTGCGGGGCACCCGCGGTGGCCGCCGTGCTGATCCCGGCGACCCGCAAGCCCTTGGGTACCTTGCCGGACTTGCCCCACTCGATCAGCTTGGGGATCTCGTTGTTGCAGTGAGGGCACCAGTGCGCCATCACGACGATCATCAACGGACCCTCCTTGCCTGGCGCGATCGTCACCGCCTTGCCGGCGTAGTCGGTGCCGGAGATCGTCGGCGCGGCGGTCCCGATCGCCGGGTCTTGCGGGCCCTCGTTCCGATCCAGAGGCGTCCCCGTCACCGTCACCGAGCCGTATGTGATCGTGTCGGCGGAGTCGTCATTTCCGCCGCGCGTGGCGAGCACCGCAACGAGCCCGGCGATCGCGATCAGCACGATGACGACGGCAATGATCAGCGGGGTGCGCGAGCGGGCGTTCACGATGCCTCCAGAAGGCGGGGGGGTCGGCCGGCGACGGCCAGGACGAGGATGGCGACGAAGCCGCAGAGCGCCATCAACGAGAGGGTGACGAAGCCGAACTGGCGGAACCACGGGACGGTGCACGGCACCGAGACCGCGCAGACACCGCCGCTCTCGAGCGACGGGAACCACTCGACGAGGTAGTGGTACGTCGAGATCACCGCGCCGACGGCGGCGACCGGGCCGACGTACCAGCGAACCGCGCGATCGCGCCGGATCGCAGCCACGAGCAGGATGACCGCGAGCGGGTACATCGCGATGCGCTGGTACCAGCAGAGCGTGCAGGGGATGAAGTCGGCGACCTCGGAGAAGTAGAGGCTGCCGGCCATCGCCGTGGCGGCGACGAAGAATGCAAGCCACAGCGCGGCCTCGTCGACGGCGCCGGCCACGCGGGCCGCCGGCGCCGAGGATCGAGCCGCCACCCGGGCGACGGCAAGGACGACCGCGCCCCCGCCGGCGATGAGAGCGAGCAGGCTGAAGAAGACCTGCGCGGCCTCGACGTCCACGGCCGGAAGTATGGGTGCCCGGCGCCGCCGAACGGGCGCGGCGCGCCAGTAGCGTTGCTCGCCGCATGGTCGGCGATGCCGCGAACTGTGAGCTCTCGGTGCGGATCTTCGCCGTCTCAGCTCACCGTTCGCGACGTTCGTGGTGCCCACCACCGACGTCGCCACGAACTGTGAGCTGTGGATGTGGATCTCCGCGGTTTCAGCTCACAGTTCCGGATCGTGCGTCGTCGAGGCTGGCCGAATGACCAGCGTTGTCGCTCAGATGCGGCGGACGCGTCGGGTGCGCCGGCTGGGCAACCTGGAGTGGTTCGAGATCGCCTACCGCGTGTACCTCGCCGCGCTCGTCGGCGGCGGCGTGGTGCTGTGGTTGAGCGGGCTGGTGTCGGACGACCCGGTGACCGCCTCGCAGGTGGCGGCACTCCGCGAGCACGGCTCTGCGGTGCTCGGCGCCGGCGCCGCATTGGCGATCGCCCTCGGCCTGCGCAGCGGCAGCGATGGCGGGCCGGTCTCGATCGAGCCGCCCGACGTCCGCCACCTCCTCATGGCGCCGGTCCCCCGCCGCGAGGTGCTGACTCGACCCGTCGTCCAGCGACTGCGATCGATGGCGTTCATCGGGCTCTTGATCGGCGCGATCGCCGGCCAGCTGGCGGCGAGGCGGCTGCCTGGGTCCGGCGAGGCCTGGGCGGCCAGTGCCGGGATCGCCACGGCGGCGATGGGCGCGCTGTTCGTCGCCGTCGCGATCATCGCCCACGTGCTGCGCGTCCCGCGCTGGCTGGCCACGGGGCTGGCGCTGGTCGTGCTCGTCGCCCAGGGCCTGGCGATCGCCGGGCGGATCCCCGGCCCCGGCGACTCGATCGGCAGCTTCGCCCTGTGGGGCCTGCGCGTGCACCCGGTCGACCTCGTCGGCCTGGGTGTCGCCGCCGCCCTCTCCGTGGTGGCGGTGTTGCTCGCCGGGCGGCTGCGCGTCGAGCCGCTCGTGCGCCGCGGCGACCTCGTGTCGCAGCTGCGGTTCGCCGTGACGATGCAGGACCTGCGCACAGTCGTCCTGCTGCGCCGCCAGCTGCGCGGCGAGCAGCCCCGTCCGCGGCCGTGGCTGGGGCTGCGGCCGACGCTGAAGGGGACGCCGGCGCGGGCGATCTGGCAGCGCGGGTGGCGGGGGCTGCTGCGCTACCCGATCTCCCGCCTCGCTCGCATGGCGGGGCTCGCCGTCCTCGCCGGCCTCGCCGCCGTCGCCGTGCTGCGCGGCACGACACCGGCGATCGTCGGCGTCGGGATCGCCCTCTACCTCCTCGGGCTCGATGCCGTCGAGCCGCTGTCCCAGGAGATCGACCACCCGGATCACACCGACGGCGTGCCGATCCCTCGGGGCTGGGTGCTCGTGCACCACGTCGCCGCCCCGGCGCTGGGCCTCGTGCCGTTCGCCCTGCTCGGAGCCGCCACGGTGGCCCTGTTCGAGCACCAGGCGTGGTGGGGCGCGCTGGCTCTGTGCCTGCCGGTGACCTGGGTCGGCGTGTCCGGCGCCGTCATCAGCATCGTGCGCGACGCGCCCGACCCGCTGGCGCCGCCGACCGCATCGTCGGCTGCCGTGCCACCGGAGTTCGCCGGCTTCACGTCGACGATCCGGCTGCTCTACCCGGTCGCCATCAGCATCGTCGCCGGGCTTCCGGTGCTGGCGGCCCGCGAGCAACCGGAGGTCGGTACGGTCGTGCGCATGGGCATCGCGATGGTCGTCGTGGTGGCGGGCGTGGTGTGGTGGGTGCGCCGGCGCGACGAGTGGCGCGTCAAATTCCGCGACTTCCTCGATGCCGGTCGTGGGGCATCTCGATGAGCGAGCGAGTCTTCGAGCAAGCGAACGAGCGTTACGGCGCCGAAGGCTCATTGGTGCACCAGGCGCGGACGGTGGATCTCCTCAACCGTCGTGGGATGGTGCACCAATGACCGCGCTGTCGGCCCGCGGGCTGACCAAGACCTACGGCGACGCGCCGGCGCTGGCGCCGATCGACCTCGACGTCGGCGAGGGCGAGCGGGTGGCCCTGCTTGGCCACAACGGCAGCGGCAAGACGACGCTGCTGCGGTTGGCCGCCGGCCTGCTCGAGCCCACCGGCGGCTCGGCGACCGTACTCGGCTTCCCGGTCGCGTCGATCGAGGCCCGGGCGGCGACGTCGTACCTCGGCGACCAGCCGGTGTTCTACGACGACCTCAGCGTGTGGGAGCACCTCGAGTACATCGCCAAGCTCCACGGCCACGACGACTGGGAGGACCACGCCACCGATCTCCTGGAGACGGTCGGGCTGCTCGACCGTCGCGACGACCTGCCGATGACGTTCAGCCGCGGGCTGCGCCAGAAGGCGGCGATCGCCCTGGCGTTCATCCGCCCGTTCGAGGTCATGCTCGTCGACGAGCCGTTCGTCGGCCTCGACCGAGCCGGTCGCGAGGCCCTGCTCGACCTCTTCCAGCGGGTGCACGCCGACGGTGCGGCGCTCGTGGTCGCCACCCACGAGCTGACGACGGTCGGCGCGTCGGAGCGTCTAGTAGCCCTGCGCGACGGCGAGCTCGTCTACGACGGGACACCTGCCGGCGCCGACGTCGACGCGCTCGTCGCCCGGTGATGGCGGTTTGACCAGGGATGCCCGGCGTTACAGTCTCGACCATGTACGAGTTCGACTCCGTCAGCGTCTCGAGCTACGAGGCGGCTTCGCTCGCGGCGAAGCTCTCCGAGATTTCGGCCGACGGCTGGGAGGTCGTCGCCGTCGTGCCAGCCGGCAACGAGGTGGTCGCCTACGTCAAGCGCACCGCGTCGAACACCGCGGCGTCGTCCACCACGTCGACGCCGGCCGACATCGCGGCCGCCACGACGGCGGCGGCGGCAACTCCCACCGTGAGCGAGCCGGCAGGGTGGGGCAGCGCGCCGGCCGCAAGCGGCACCGGCTCGTCGTGGGGGTCGACGTCGACCAACGACAGCGGCTCGTCGTGGGGATCGACGACAGCCGCCGCCACCACCCCCACCACCCCGACCCAACCGGCCCAGCCATCCACACCGTCGGTCCCGGCCGGCTGGTACCACGATCCCGCCGGCCGCTACGAGCTGCGATACTGGGACGGCTCGGCGTGGACCGAGCATGTCTCGCGCGCCGGCCAGCAGTACACCGACCCGCCGGTCGCCTGAGCGGTATTGGAGCGCGGCCTCGGGGATGCGCGCCACCTCCCTCGGCCACGCCGGGATCCTCATCGAATCGGCCCACGGGTCGATCGTCTGCGACCCGTGGTTCGTGCCCGCCTTCCTCGGCTCGTGGTTCCCGTTTCCCCGCAACGACCGTCTCGGCGACGACCTGCGGGCGCGCATTCAGGGCGCCGACTACCTCTACGTCTCCCACCTGCACGGCGACCACCTCGACGAGCCCTGGCTGCGCGACCACCTTCCCCGCGACATCGGCGTGCTCGTGCCGGGTTACCCCACGCGCGAGCTGGAGCGGCGGCTGCGCGGGCTCGGGTTCACCAACTTGATCCGCACCGTCGACGGCGAACCGCTCGACCTCGGCGGGCTCACCGTCGCGATCCACGTCGAGACGAGCATCACCGACGGGCCCGGCGGCGACTCGGCGCTGGTGGTCAGCGACGGCGTCACGCGGATCGTCGACCAGAACGACTGCCGCACCACCGACCTCGACGCAATGCGCGCCCACGGCCCAGTCGACCTGCACTGGCTGCAGTACAGCGGGGCGATCTGGTACCCGATGGTCTACGAACTGCCCGCCGGCGAGCTCCCCCGCCTGGTGCGGGCCAAGATCGAGAGCCAGCTGGCGCGGGCGATGCGCTACGTCGAGGCGGTCGGCGCCCGCGCCGTCGTGCCGAGTGCCGGGCCACCGTGCTTCCTCGATCCCGAGCTGTTCCACCTCAACGTCATCAGTGGCGACGAGCAGAGCAAGCAGAGCAAGCAGAGCAAGCAGAGCAAGCAGAGCATCTTCGTCGATCAGCTGGTGTTCCTCGACCGCCTCGCCGACTCCGGCCACCACGGCGTGCTCGCCGTGCCGGGCACGACGATCTCGGTGTCGCCGGACGCCATCACCGTCGACCACCCCGACGGCGAAACGATGTCGCCGTTCATCGACAAAGCCACCTACCTGTCCGAGTACCAGGCCGACTGGCTGCCGTGGATCGGCGAGCTCAAGGCGGGGTGGACCAAGCACCCCGACCTCGACCTCCTGGCGACGTTGCAGGCGTGGTGGCAGCCGTTGCTGGCGATGGCGCCGACGCTGCGGGGCGCGGTCGGCGCGGCCTGCCTGTTACGGGCCGGCGACGTCGACGTGCTGATCGACTTCCCGGCCGGCGAAGTCCGCCCGTACGCTGGCGAGGCGTACGACTTCCGGTTCGAGATCGACCGCACGCTGGTCGAGTCGGTCGTCGCCGATCGAGCCGTCGACTGGAGCAACTCGCTGTTCCTGTCGTGTCGCTTCCGAGCCTGGCGCGACGGCCCGTTCAACGAGTGGGTCTACAACTTCTTCAAGTCACTGTCGGTCGAGCGGATGCGGCGCACCGAGGCCGAGGCCGTCCGCCGGCTGGCTCCGCCGACCGAAGCAGAGCCGGACATCGAGCTGGGCGGCTTTGTCGTCCAGCGTCGCTGCCCGCACCGCAATGCCGACCTCGACGTGTTCGGCGAGGTCGACGGCTGCGTCCTCACCTGCACGCTGCACGGCTGGCGCTTCGACCTCGAGTCCGGCCACTGCCTCACCGCCGCCGACCACCCGATCCGCGCCTGCCGCCGTTGACTCGGGTTCGGCTCGCAGGCACGCTGCTCGCCTCACCTCCCGAACTCGCCGCCGCCGCTACGCAGCGGCGCTCGCCCACCTCGCCGATCCGCCAACTCGGGTTCGGCTCGCAGACACGCTGCTCGCCTCACCTCCCGAGCTCGCCCACCTAACGCTATGCGGGCGGGTTGCCGTGGACCCAGACGGGGATGCCCATCGGCATCATCCCGTTCTCCCAAATGAAGTTCATCGCCTCCACCGACACCCGGATGCAGCCGTGCGAGGCGGGGTAGTTGGGCACGCTGTTCGACCCGTGGACGGCAACCCCGCCGATGACGTACTTCGGCCGGTAGATCCGCCCGAGGTCGCCCTCCCACCATCCTTCGGGTTTCTCGCGGTAGACGTCGTGCAGACCGTTGGGGGTGATCGCCACGCCCTTGACGATCTCCCCCGGCGTGTTCTTGTCCTCCTCCTCGTAGGCCTTGCCGTTCGCGGTCGAGGTGTTGAGGATCCATTGGGTCTTGCCGTCGACGACGAAGAACAGCAACTGCTTGGTCTTGTCGACCTCCACCAGCGTGCCCGCGTCGGCGGTGGCCCGAGCCTGCTCGGTGGCCGCCGTGAGCGCGGCCGCGGTGGCGTCGTCGACCGAGCCGCTCGTGTTCAGGCCGGTGTACTTCTGGAACGCCATCACGGCCTGGCGGGTGGTCAGCCCGTACCCGCCGTCGACGGCACCGGTCCAGAAGTTGAGGTCGACGAGGCGTTGCTGGATGCGCGCCGTCTCACCGCCACTGCGAGTGCCGACCGCGCTCAGCGCCGGCTCCACCGACGTCGCCGCCTCGATGTTGCGTGGGCCGGGCGGCAACGTGGTGACCGGTGGCAGCGGGATGGTGGTGGTCGTGGTCGGTGCCGCCGTCGTGGTCGGGGCGACCGTGGAGGGCGGGGCGGTCGTCGGCGGGACCGTCGTGGTGGTGGTCGCAACCGCCGCGGCGGCGACAACTCGCGGGTCGCGGCGAGACAGGCGGCGCCGCGGCCGCCTCGCGGTCAGCTCCACGCGATGCGCTGCACGCGGCGACGGCAGGGAGCGCCAGCACGGCGAGGGCGGCCAGTGCGACCCGGGACACCGGGCGAACGGCGCGCCCGGCGGGTTTCCCTCGGCTGACCACCGCGCCGCAGGCTACCAGCGGGCTCGCGGCCGGCCACGGCCCTCAGCGTTCCGCACTTCGGCCATGCGGGCGAGCGCCGCTGCGAAGCGGCGGCGGCGAGCCCGATTCAGATCGAGGCGAACGGCAACTCGAACCAGATCATCAGGCCGTGCTTGACACCCCGGCGCAGCGGCCCCACCTCGTGCGGGTGGGTCACGAGCGACGGCCACGCCAGCAGCGCGCCGACTGGGAGCGCGGCGTTGTCGAACCCCTGGCGGGGGAAGCACAGCTCGGCTCCGTCGTAGTCGGCGTCGAGCTTCACGGACGCCGAGACCTGGGCGACGTCATGGTGCACGCGCAACGACTCGTCGCATGCCTCATACCGGATCACGAAGGCGTCGCGAAGGCCGTGGTAGTCGATCAACGGCCACTCCGTGAGCAGCGCGGGCCAGATCCGATTCCCGAGGTCGTCCTGCACCGCCTCGTACAGCCGCGGGCTGATCGCGGCGAGCGAGACCTCGAGGCCGGGCACCGGGTCGTCGGGAGTGCTGGCGTACCCGACGAGATCGGCCGCTCGCACCACGGCGGCGCAGAACCGGGGCGTCCAGAACGGCACGACGAGCAGATCCGGCCCGACCACGTCGACGCCGCGACGGTCGTCGACGGCGTCTCGGTAGGCGAGCACCCGCTCGAGGTCGTCCACGTCGTCCGGCTCGGTCATTGGTGCACCATGTCCGCGCGTGACATCGGCCGACAGGAGGTGCACCAATGACCGCCGGCGCTGCCGCAACGTTGGTTCGCTCGCTCGAAGACACGCTCGCTCACGTCCAGGATCGTTGCAGGTCGCCGAGTCGGGTCGGCGTGCGCCCGCGAGCGATGAGGTCGGCGACGTCGAACCTCGCCAGGACGTCGGTCGCCGTCGCCTCCCGGCCGTCGACGCGCACGCCGAGCGATCGCGCCAGCGCGGCGAGGATCCGCCCGACCGGAACGTCGGCGAGGTCCTCGAGCGTGACCGCACCGTGGCGCTTGGCGAGGCGCTCGCCGTCGTCACCCACGACGAGCGGCAGGTGGACGTACTCAACGCGCGGCAGGCCGAGCAGGTCCTGCAGCAGCGCCTGGCGCGGCGAGGACCACAACAAGTCGTCGCCGCGAACGACCTGGGTCACGCCCTGGGCGGCGTCGTCGACGACGACGGCGAGGTTGTAGGCCGGCACGCCGTCGTTGCGTCGCAGCACCACGTCGTCGGGCGTCGCCGTGTACGGCCCTGCGCCCACGTCGTGGACGGTGACCGGCTGACCCGGGGAGCGCAGCCGCAGCGCCGGCGGCCGTTCCGCCCCGCGCCGGGACCGCGCCGCCGCCGTCAGCTCCCGGCAGGTCCCCGGGTACGGCACGTCACCGCCGTGCGGGGCCTGCGCCGCCTCCAAGATCTCCCGGCGGGTGCAGAAGCACTCATAGGTCAGCCCCGCCGCCGCCAGCTCGTCGATGGCGTCGTCGTATCCGTCGAAGCGCTCGCTCTGGCGGACCACTGGGCCGTCCCAGTCGAGGCCGATGGCGGCCAGCTCGGCGAGCTGGCGGGCCTCGTTGGCCCGGCTCGACGTGGCAAGGTCGAGGTCCTCCATCCGCACGAGGAACTCGATCCCGGCGAATCGGGCCAGCAGCCACGCGGCGAGCGCAGTGCGCAGGTTGCCGACATGCAGAGGCCCGGTCGGTGACGGCGCGAATCGCCCGCTCATCTCGTGCTGTCCTACAGAACCGGCTCGATCGGGCCGAAGTCGAAGGACAGTTCGCACGTAGGCTCGCGACGTGCGCTGTCATTCGTGCGGCACCGAGGTGCACGAGGGGCAGAAGTTCTGCGCCGAGTGCGGAGCCTCGCTGCGCGGCGTCGCCGACGTCACCGGCGAGGTGCCGGTCGTCCGGACCCGGGATCCGCTCGACGCGCCGACGCGGGAGCCGGCGACCGTGCCTCCCCCGCCTGCCTGGTCGCCGGGCCCGCTGCCGCGCGCCCAGGTCGCCCCGATCGGCGCACGTGCTGACGAGACGGCGCCTGTCGGCAGTCGTGTCGACGTCCCGACGCCGGTCGCCGGAGCCGCGGCGATGCCCGCCGAGCCGGGCGACGTGCGCGTCGTCGAAGCGACGTCGCCCCCGGTCGACCTCACCGCCCCCCTTCCAGTGGTCGCCCCCACCACCGACGAGCTTCCGGCCGCCGCACCGTCATCGCCGCGGTTCCGGCTGCGACCAATGCTGATCCAGTCCCTCCTGGCCGCCGGGGCGACCGTCATCGCCGTCACCACCACCGTGGTGCGCATCACGCCTCCCCCCGACGGCGCGGTCCCCCGCTACACCGTGAACGGCCTCGGCACCAACAACACGGTCGCCGCGTTGCTCGCCGCAGGGGCGATGGTGATCGGCTCGCTGCTGTGGTCCGCCGGCAGGCGCTGGGGTGCCGGGCTCGCCGGCGGCGCCGGAGCCTCGCTGGCCGGCTGGGCGGCGCTGATCATCGGGCTCACCGAGTGGCGCATCCACGCCGCGCCGGGTGCGGTCGTCGAGCGCTCGATCGGCTTCTGGTCGCTGTGGGTGGCGGGCGGGCTCGGCGCGATCGTGCTCGTGACCTCGTTCGCCCGCGCCGGGCGCGATGGGCGGGCCGGGCTCGACCCGTGGATCGCCGCTCTCGCAGCCGTGTCGTTCGTGATCGCCGCGGTCGGCCCGCTGGTCCCCCGTGGGACCGCCGACTGGACCGGCAACTGGACCACCGACTCGCTGGGCGGCGTCGACTTGCCGCGAGCCTTCTTCGTCGGCCGCGCCGTCCAGCTCGGCCTCCTGCTCCTGTGCGGCGTCGTCGGCTGCCTGATGGTGCGCCGTTGGGGGCTCGGTCTCGCCGTCGGCGGGCTGCTGTCGGCGGGGTGGCTGTTGCTGACGGACGCGACGAGCCGCACGACCAGCCCGATCGGTCCGGGCTACGCCAACCCAGGCGCCGGCACCGACCTCAGCCCGCACGGCGTGACAGTCGTCGGCTTCGCCATGGCCGGGTTCTTCGCCCTCGTTGCGGTGGTGATGGCGCTGCTCGACGCCGATCGTTGATCGGCGGACAAACACCTCCGCCGAGGCTTCCACGTGCCAAGATGCCGGCGCGGGCAAGGAGGAGACGGCAACCGATGGGTTTCATGGACAAGATCAAGGGCCTGTTCAAGGGTCGCAAACAAGAGGTCAAGAGCGGCATCGACACCGCCCCTGACCAGGTCGAAAAGCGTGTCAGCCCGGAGCACGCGGCAAAGGTGGACGAGATGTCGGACAAGGCCAAGGACCTCGTCGACAAGGTCGCCGGCGACGAGCCGGCGGCTACCCCTGCGACTCCTCCCGCGGCAACCCCTCCCCCGCCTGCGGAGCCGCCCCCCGCCGCCCCGCCGTCGTAACGGCAGGGGCAGCGGCGCGCGTGCTCAGTCGTCCTTGCCGGTGAGCTTGTCCTTGACCTTGTCGATGCCGTCCTTGACCTTGCCGGCGGCCTCGTCCAGCTTCCCTTCTCGCTTCATGTCCTTGTCGTCGGCGAGGTCACCGACGGCCTGCTTGACTCGGCCCTTGGCCTGATCTGCTTCACCACTCATGGCCCCCCACTGCCCCCGGGCGGCGGCCGGCAAACGTCGATTGCAGCCACGCTGCAGCCACGGAGGCGGACACTGGGGCCGTCGTCGCCGTTCGCCTGACGGGGTCCGGTTGGCGGCACCGGGTCATCCAGAGGGACGCCGTCGGTATTCGTGGGCCGATGGCTGATGATCAGGAGGTCGACGCCTCGACGACGGGAGCGGGCGGTTGCCCCGTCGTCGCGGCGCCGATCGCCACGAACCACGCTGCCTGGAGCAGCGCTCCGGGGGCGGCGAAGAAACCGAGCACGTGAGCAACGAACCATCCGTACTGCAACAGGCCGAACACCACGGCCGCCGCGCCGAGGCGAGCCCGGAACCGGTCCGCCGGCGAACGCCACCACGCCGCAGAGCACACCGCTGTGGTCGCCGTGAGCGCGCCGAGGCCGATGAACCAGGTCGTGTCGCCGACCGCGTGGAGGACCTTCGCCGCCCGCACCAGGTCGGGGTCGAGCGGTCCGTCCGTCACCTCCGACGCGAGGTGGGCGCCGAGCACCGCGTGCACCGTGCCGCTGGCGATCAAGGCCCCCGCGGCGATCGCCAGCAAGCCGCGTACGGCGTCGGCCGCCAGCCGCGACGTCGGGGCGACGAGCCGGCCGACGGCGGATGCGCCGACGGTCAGCAGCGCCTGCTGCACGATCAACACCACGTTGGCCGTGATCCAGATGCCGCGGCGGGCGGCGACGTCGTCGAGCAGCTCTGCCGGAGTGGGCACGTCGATGCCGATTACGAGCAGGATCAGCCCACCGACGACGAGCAGGCCGACGCCGTAGAGCGCCAGCGCCCACGCCGCGATCCGGTTCATCGCTGCCTCACGCCAACCGCGAGGATCAGCCGGTGATCTCCGAGCCGCTGGACGCCGCAGGGGTCACCAAGGTCCTGGCGATCGAGGACCCGGTACTGCGCAACCTGTGGATCACGCAGTCGTACTTCGACCTGAGCAACCGCCTGCAACACGCCGTGGGCGGTGCCGACCGGACGTGGTGCGGGTTCGCCGTGTGGGCCTCGGGCACCGCCGGCCAATCGATCCGCGGCGACGAGCTGCCACGGATCGTCGTCGACATCCTCGACACCGAGCCCGACCACCTCGCTGACGTCGCCAAGGTCAACCGCCGGATGCGCCCACTGCGGTTCGTTCGCGCCGGACAGCCTCTGGGTGACGATCCGCTGCGGCAGGCGGTGCGGGACGCCATCGCCGACGTCAGCCACCACATCGCCCACGGCAACACCCTCGTGTACGCCGAGCTCGGCCCGCTTCTCGTCGCCTTCGTCGAGCGCTGCGAGGCCGGCAACCTCGCAGCGATCAGGGCCGACGAGGTCCAGCACCTGCTGGCAGTCGCCGCTGGCAAGCCGGTCGAGGGCAAGCTCGGTGACGCCTTCGAGTGGTGGCGACAGGCCGTGGTGACCACCGACGAGCAGACCCGGGCTTTCGCCGTGCTCGCCGCGAACGTCTGCGCCGTCGCCCACGAGCAGGAGCGCCTGCAGGACGACATCGCCGCGGCGATGGACGCCGGCCTGCTCTCGGCGACCCGCGTCGTCGACCAGCTGCTGCCGTCGTGGGTGCCGTGGGTCGTCGAGGGGGTCGTCGCGGCCTTGATCGGCAGGCCGCTGCGGCGCATCGCCGAGCGGACGGGGCGGGAGCTCACCACCGAGCTGTTGATGACGTTGCGGATCCCTGGCGCCGTGCTGCGGCTGCACAAGGACGTGCCACCGCTGGCGGACGGAAGCCTGTTTCCTGTCGTCCTCGGCGAGCTGCTCGACAGCCCGGAGGAGATCGCCAGCGCCGTCGCCGTGTATCGCGAGTGGGACCGCACTGGCGGCTCCGGCATCCACGACGGCGTCGAGGACTGGGCGATCCTGGAGCAGCGGATGAGCTACATTGTCAATCTCTTCCGCGGCCGCCAGCGCGACCAATCGCTGGGCGCCCATCCGTTCAGCGACGTCCAGCTGGCGGCGATGCGGGAGGGCCGGGTGCCGCCGGGACCGCTGCTCCCACCAGCCGACGTCTGAGTCGGGTTCGGCTCCCAGCCAAGCTGCTCGCCTCACCTTCCGAGCTCGCCACCGCCGCTTCGCAGCGGCACTCGCCCACCTCGCCGATCCGCCCAACACCTGAGTCGGGCTCGGCTCCCAGCCAACCTGCTCGCCTCACCTTCCGAGCTCGCCACCGCCGCTTCGCAGCGGCACTCGCCCACCTCGCCGATCCGCCCAACACCTGAGTCGGGCTCGGCTCCCAGCCAACCTGCTCGCCTCACCTTCCGAGCTCGCCACCGCCGCTTCGCAGCGGCACTCGCCCACCTCGCCGATCCGCCCAACACCTGAGTCGGGCTCGGCTCCCAGCCAAGCTGCTCGCCTCACCTTCCGAGCTCGCCACCGCCGCCTCGCAGCGGCACTCGCCCACCTCGCCGATCCGCCCGACACCTGAGTCGGGTTCGGCTCCCAGCCAAGCTGCTCGCCTCACCTTCCGAGCTCGCCACCGCCGCCTCGCAGCGGCACTCGCCCACCTCGCCGATCCGCCCGACGCCTGACCTTGGCGACGTCGGGCACCCCGCCGAGCGAATCGGGGATCGCGAACGGGACCCGGGCGCCGCCGCGGGAGACGATCAGCAGGCCCTCCATCAGGCGCCGGCCGAGGCGGTCGCTGATCCAGCGCGGCACGGCGGCGTCGCGCCGGGTGGTCAGTCGGGTGAACAGCACGAGCAGCCAGAGGATCGGATTGGCGATGCGGCTCTTCGGCACCCCGACCATGTCCGCGACCCGGTCGCCGAGATACTTGCGCGACATCGCCGGCGCCAGACTTGCCACGAACCGCGGAACCCGGTCGTGGAGCAGCCCGAGCAGGGTCGCCGTCAGGTCGCGGCCGACGACGGAGGCCTTCTGCTGTCGGGTGAAGATCGCCAACTGCAACTCGCGAGCGGCGGTGAGATCCGCAGGCAGCAGCTCGTCATGGATGCCGAGGAGGTGACCGATCACGGTCCAGAGGTGGACGAAGTCCTCCTGCGACATCGTGCTCAGCTCGACCCCGCTGCGGCGGAAGGCGTCGAGGACGACGGTCGAGAACGTGAGCATCGTGCCGGCGAGGTCCTCCTGGTTCACCGGGCGGCCCCACGATGCCGCCCACGTCGGGCGATCGGGCGGGGCGGCGGGATCGGCGTCGGCAGGCCGCGAGACGCCGTCGTGGTGGTCGATCAGCCAGCGCACCGCGGCGTGCATCAGGCGGACGTGGATGATGCGGTCGACGGCCGCCCCACCGGGATCGAAGGCACCCGGTGCGGTGACGTCCATCAGGAACTGTGCCGTCTCGTTAAGCCGCCGCACCGGGTCTTGCTCGAGGCGAGCGGTCAACCAGATCACGTGCACGCCACGCGCCGCGGCGTAGGCGCTCGGCAGCGCGGCGAGGTACAGGGCGGTGAACTGGTGGACGATGAGGTCGCCGAAGACGCTCTGGCCTGCGGCGATGCGCCCCAGGTCGGCCCACGGTGGCAGTGTCCCGGCCGTCGTCAGGAACTCGGCGATCGCCGGGACCCGCTCCTCGGGGCGGAGGTCGAGGTGGTCGATGAGCGAGCGCATCAGGGATCCGGGCGCGACATCTGCGGTGGCGTCGAAGTAGGCCGCCACGGCCTGATCGGCGGGCTCGTCGCCGACCGTGCGCCAGGGGTCGAGCACGGCGTCGGTCCACGGACCGCCAACCGGACCTGTCACCGCGAGACCCGCCACTCGTCGTACCAGCGCACGATCAGCCGCTGGCCGGTGGCGGCGGCGAGGGCGGCGGCCGCCGCGCCCTCGGCGTCGGCTGCCGCCGGGTCACCTGATCCGGCCAGCCAGCGGGCGCGGGTGAACCGCAGCAGCGGCTCCCACAGTCGTTCGTCGGTCTCGTCGAGCAGCGCCAGCGCCTCGTCGAGCCGGGCCAGCCCCTCACGGATCCGGCCGTGCTCGCACAGCCGGGCGCCGAGCAGCCCGAGGAAGTACGGCTTGGTCTGGCGGGTGGTGGTGCCATCGAGCGTCTCGGTGAGCATGGCCAGGCCCGCGGCCGCGTCGTCGGCGGCGACCGCCCAGCCGAGCAACGCCTGGGCCCAGGCGAACCAGAAGTCGCTGCCGAGGTCCATCGCCAGCGACCACACCGGCTCGACCGCGGCGCGGACGAGGTCCGGACGGTCGGCGAGCTGATCGGACATCGCCGCCGTCGCCGCGACGAGGCAACGGGTGTAGGCGTCGTCGGCGGGGATCACCTCGCGGGCCTGTTCGAGCAGGCGCCCGGCCTCGTCGGGCCGATCGGCGAAGCAGGCGGCGAGGCCCAGCAAGCACCAGGTGGCACCCTCTGAGCGGGCGCTCACCGGATCGTTCGCGCCGCTGGCCTCGGCGAGCTCGACGGCCAACTCCAGCTCGCTCGTCCCGAGGGCGAGGTCACCGCGCCACACATGGCAGGCCCCGAGGAAGCGCAGCGCGAACGAGGTGGAGCGGTCATCGCCGGCCGCCCGGGCGTCGTCGACGAGCTGCTCGGCGATCTTCGTAGCGGCCACGAACTCGCCGTGCTCGTGGCGGGCGCTGATCTCCATCACGTCGAGCACGACGCGCCGCGGCAGGTCACCAGCGCCGACACCGGCGCGGCGGGCCTCGGCGACGACGTCGAGCAGCTCCTCGGCGCCGTGGGTGATGGCCTGGAGTCCGATCGCCAGGGTGATCAGCGCCCGCCGCCGCGTCTCGCCACCGTCGGGCGCGGGGTCGTGGCGGTCGAGGATGGACAGCGCCCGGTGGGCGTGGTGGATCGCCTCCCGGTGGCGAGCCCGGCGCACCGCCTCGGCGCTCGCCCGGCGCCAAGCGACCGCGGCGTCGAACGGTCTGCCGGCGGCCTCGAGGTGGAAGGCGAGCCGCTCCGGGGGTGCCCCGTGTGTGGTCATCGCGTCGGCGATCGCCTCGTGCAGGGCGACCCGGTCGGCGTGGAGCAGCGACTCGTAGGCGCTCTCGGCGACGAGCGCGCTTGCGAAGCGATACCGGGTGCCGTCGCGACGCAGCACGCCGGTGGCCAGCATCCCGTCGAGGTCCGTGGCGGTGGACGGCACGCCGGCGGTGACGTGAGCGATCTCGGCCTCGTCGAAGGAGGGGCCGAGCACGGCGAGGCGCTGGGCGAGCCCCCGCGCCGGCCCGAGCCGGTCGAGCTCGGCCATCAGCGAGTCGTACAACGACGTCGGGACGGCGGTGATGCCGGCGCCACCGTCGAGCACGGCCCGGGTCAGGGCCTGGATGTGGAGTGGGACACCGCCGGCACGGTCGGCGATGGCGTTGAGCGTGTCGAGCCGCAGCCGCCGCTGGCCGGCGACGTTGGCGGCGACGGTTCGTGACGCCGCTCGATCGAGCGGGCCGAGGGCGATGCGGGCGACGAGGTCGCCGCCGATCTCGACCGGTGTGGTCGCTCGCGTCGTCAGCACCAGCAGGCCATGGGCGAGGTGCTCGGGGAGGGCCTCGAGGAGGTCGAGCGTGGACGGATCGACGGCGTCGACGTCCTCGACGACCAGCACCGGTAGCTGGCCGGTCCACCTGGCCGCCAGCGCGGCGAGGATCGAGCGCGTCGAGGGCTCGGCCCCGGCGTCGAAGAGCTCCGGCAGCACCGGGCGCAGCGGGTGCAGTGGGGTTGCGCTGTGGCGGCGGTCGCCGTACAGCCACACCACCTCGGTGAAGTGGTCGGTGACGAAGCGCTCGACGACGGCCGACTTGCCGATGCCGGCGGGCCCGCCGACGACGACCGGCACGAACTGTGTGGCCGCCCGGTCGGCCAGCTCGGCGAGCTCGTCGAACGCCGCCTCGCGGGCCACGAGCCCGCTGCCCGTCCGCGGCTCGCGAGGCGCTTCGATCAGGTCGCCGGCGACGTGAACGTCGCGATCGCCCGGCGCCGTGGCCACCACGCCTTCCACCGCCGCCGCCGTCGAGGCCCCGAGCACGATCTCGCCAGGCTCAGCCAGCGCGCGCAGCCGGGTCGCCGCCCGCAGCGGCTCGCCGGCGATCCCGCTCAGCTCGCTGCCACCGCCCTCGATGACGACGATGCCGGTGTCGACACCGATGCGCACGGCGAGCCGATCGTCGACGAGGTCGCGGATGGCGACTGCCGCGAGCACCGCCCGTTCCGCCGAACGTTCCGCCGACGGGTACCCGAAGCACGCCGAGATCGTGTCGCCGGCGGCCCCCAGGACGACGCCACCCCGCTCGACCAGCCGCGAGCGCGCCGCCCGCCGCGCCGGCGTGGCGATCGCCATCTCAACCTCCGGGTCGACGTCACCGGGCCCGGCGACGGAGAGCTCGACCGAGACGACGCTGACGCGCCGCCGCTGCCGCTCCGGGACGGAGACCGGCGCCGGCTCAGCGACCAGTTCGTGGCGCAGGATCCGTCCCTCGAGCTCGCGCAGCGCCGGGCTCGGCTCCAGGCCGAGCTCCTCACCGAGCCGCCGGCGCAGTGCACGGTACGTGCGCAGGGCGTCGGCCTGGCGCCCGACGAGGTACTGGGC
This sequence comes from uncultured Acidimicrobiia bacterium, assembly GCA_963841465.1. GTDB lineage: Bacteria > Actinomycetota > Acidimicrobiia > Acidimicrobiales > Ilumatobacteraceae > JALZMG01. The sequence continues at coordinate 1,371,573 of CAWJCQ010000006.1, forward strand.
CGTCATCAGCTGCCCGGCGAAGCTCTCGTGGAGCGGGTTGGCCTCGACGGCCTGCTCCAGCTCGGCCAGGACCTCGTGGGGTCGGCGCCGCACCACCCGCTCGAACAGCTCGTGCTGGGCGGCGAGCCGGCGGCTGTCCAGCTGCACTGCGTCCGGGACGAGGTCGAGGCACTCTCGCAGGTCGCCGAAGGCGTCGCCCCGCCACCGCCCCAGGGCCCGCCGCAGCACCTCCGCCGCCCGATCCTCGTCGGGGTCGGCGGCGGCCTCCCGCACCTCGGCCTCGAAGGCGTCGGCGTCGACGGGGACGAGGGCGGGGTCGAGACGGTAGCCACCGGCCTCGCTGCGGATGGCGTCGGCGCGCTCACCGAGCGCCCGGCGCAACCGGGTGACGTAGACCTGCACCGTCTTGCGCGGTCGGGCCTGCGGACCGTCGGGCCAGAGCCCGTCGATCAGCTCGTCGAGGGCGACGATGTGCCCCCGCCGGGCCGCCAGCAGGCCCAGTACGAGCCGCTGCTTCGGCCCGCCGAGCGGGATCGGCTCGCCCTTCGAGACCAGCTCGAGCGGTCCGAGGACTCCCAGCTCCACTTCGCTCGAACGTACTGGCCGCGCCGTCACCCGGTCCGGTTCGGCGTCATCCCTGCAGGAGGCCGAAGAGCACGAACTCGGTCCGCTTGTTGAGGGCGAACGCCGCGGCGTCGTCGTGCAGGTCGAGCAGATCCTGCTCGCCCACCGCCTTCGCCGACAGGCGCACCGGGTCGATCCCCTTGGCGGCCATGTAGTCCACGACGGCCTGGGCCCGCTGCACCGAGAGCACGTAGTTCGACACCTCGTTGCCGCGCTGGTCGGCGTGGCCGATCACGATCGCCGTGGTGGTGGGCAGCGCGGTCATCGCCGCCACGACCCGGTCGAGCTCTGCGGCGTGGTCACCCTCGATCGCGGCGCTGCCGTCCGGGAACCGGGCCGAGGTCAGCTCGACGATCCTGACGCCGACCGACTTCGGCATCGCGGGGTTGATCTGCAGGTTGTCGTTGATCGAGTCGGCCTCGCCGGGCTTGGCGTACTGGGTGGCCAGGGCCTTGAGCCTGTCCTTGGACGCCTGGTCGGGCACCTCGCCGCTCATCGTGATGGCGTTCGTGTCGAAGATGACCACGACCCACGTCGGCGTGCCATCGATGTTCGTCGGATACGGCGCGCCTGGTGCCGTCGTCGGAGCCGCCGTGGTGGGCGGCGGTGGGGGAGCCGTCGTGGCCGCGACCGTGGTCGTGGTCGGTTCGGCGGAGGTCGAGGCCGCTGCCGCGTCGGTCGTCGTGGTCACCGCCTTGGCGGCGACCGCGGCCTTCGTGGTGGTCGGCGCGATCGATGTCGTCGCCGCTGCGCCTTGCTTGACCTGGTCGTTGCCGTTGCCACCGGCGACGTTGGTCACCACGAACCAGCCCAGCGCAGCCACGGCGATGACACCAACCCCCAACGCGATCTTGCGCACCAGGGAGGATCCGCCCTCCGACCCGTCGTCGTACTCCTCGTACATGTCCACGCTCCCTCTGATCCACCAGCGGGTGGTCGAGATACGCGAACGGCGACGATCTCGCTCGATCGCAGCCATCTTTCCACCACGTCCACCCGTCGGCCCTGCGACATCATCGCGCCGCCACGACGAGTGTACGTTCGCGACGCCGTTCGCGATTGGTCGGGCGGACCAGCTTTTCCAGATCACCCGACTGGGCGACGGACGTGACTATCGCGCCCCGCGGGACTTCACGACGGCGGCGAAGGTCTTGCAGACGATCCGGGCGTCGTGGGCCAGCGACCAGTTGTCGACGTAGTAGAGGTCGAGCCGCTTGTACTCGTCGAACGTGGTGTCGGAGCGGCCGGAGACCTGCCACATCCCCGTGATGCCGGGCAGCACCCGCAGACGCTCGTGGACGTCCTCGGTCCACTGCTCGACCTCCGACGGCAGCGCCGGACGCGGGCCGACGATGCTCATCTCGCCGCGCAGGACGTTCACGAACTGCGGGATCTCGTCGATCGACAAGCGCCGCAGCAACCGCCCCACCTTTGTGACCCGCGGGTCCTCGGCGATCTTGAACATCGGGCCGTCGGCCTCGTTGTGCGCCTCGAGCGCGGCCCGGCGGGCCTCCGCATCCTGCACCATCGTGCGGAACTTGAAGACGCGGAACGTCTCGCCGTCGCGCCCGACCCGCTCCTGCTTGAAGATCACCGGCCCCGGTGACGACCGCTTGATGGCGATCGCTGAGACGGCGGTGATCGGGGCGGCCAGCAGGAGGGCGAACGCGGCCACGACGATGTCGAACGTCCGCTTGGCGACCGCCCGCCAGCCGCCGCGCTGGATCTGCTCGACGTAGATGAGCGTGCGTCCGCCGAGGTCCTGGGCCCGGAAGCGGACGACGTCGATGTCGTGCAGCCCTGAGGACAGGGCGACGTGGTAGCCGCCGTCGGTGAGCTCGCGGGTCAGCTTGTTGACGACTTCGGACTCGACCGACGACAGCGAGATCAGGACGCCCGTGGCGCCGGTGGCCTCGAGCACGTCACTGGTCCGCTCGATCGGCCCGAGGACCTGGCACCCGCCACGGGTCCCGATGTCGTCGGCGCCGACGAACCCGACGATGCGGTAGCCGAGGTGCGGCGTGCGCTGGGCGGCGTGGAGCAGGGCGACGGCGTCGGCGTCGGTACCGACGATCAGCACCGGCCGGCAGCTCCGTCCGTTGCGCCGCATCTTGGTGAAGATCCGCCGGGCGATCAGGCGCTCGATCGCCATCAGCCCGATGACGAACGCCAGCAGCGACAGCACCCACAGCCGGGACAGCGCCTTGAACTGGAAGACGAACGAGAAAGCCACCATCACGCCGACCGCGGTCAGCGAGGCGTAGATGATCCGCCGCAGCTCCTCGGTGGGACGCTCGACGGCCCGGGCCTGGTAGAGCTTGTGTAGCGAGAACGAAACGATCCAGGCCGGGAACGTGATGAATGCCAGCGTGAGATGGGAGCGCTGGACGCCAAGGCGGTTGTCGGGCTGCACCAGCCACTGCCACAAGAAGGCGAGGGCAATCGACAGCGCGACCACCGCGACGTCGGCGGCGATCAGACGATGCCGCAGCGTCGAAGGCGCGAGCGTGGAAGGCCCGCTCTCCGGTTCGATGATCGGTGGAACGACTTCCACCGAGGCACGACCGCCAGTCACACTGCCCGCAGTCTTCAAATTCCGCCCGTCCTGTGTCGTAGCCTACATCCCACAGCTGCACGGCTGCAATGCGGCTGCACGACATCGATGCCGCCGAGCGCCACTGGATACACCAAAGGTCGGGAACTCCTGTCCCCGACTGCCCCGCTCCAGTCAGTACGCCACGCAGGTCCGCTCGACGTCCCCGGCCAGGAACATCGGACGAAGCCGTCGCGCCGACCGTCGCGCATTCGGAGGCCCAAGGGGCCACGCCGCCGTGCAGGAGCCTGCGCACAGCGCAACAGTCGGGGGCCTTCGCCGCCTGACTGCCCCGCTCCAATCAGTTACGCCGCGCCGGCCCGCTCCACATCTCTGGACGGGAACACCAGGCCGGAGCCATCGTGCCGACCGTCGCGCATCGCGGTCCATTGGCGCTACGCCCCCGTGGTTGGAGCCCGCGCGGAGCGCAAACTCCTGCGTTATCGTCGGGTGCTCACGAAGCCCGGCTGGGAGGCTCGAACGGTGGCGATCAGTCCGAGGTACGTGTGGGACAACGGGTGCGCCGTGCTGCGGGCCCGCTGGTACCTCCGCCATGCCGACGAGGTCGGAACTCGGGTCCGCCTGCGAGGGCGGCCAGCGGTCACCAACCACGGCCGGATGATCATCGGGGAGCGGGTCCAGCTGATCTCGACGATCGCCACCCTCGAGCTGGTCAGCGACGCCGGCGGGCTGCTCGAGATCGGGCCGCGCACGCTGGTCAACTTCGGCTGCTCGCTCGTCGCCACCGAGCTCGTCCACATCGGCGCCCACTGCCACATCGGCCCGTACACGATGATGCTGGACAACGACTTCCACCACGTCGAACCCGAGCGTCGGCCTCGAGCGGCCGCCGTCGAAGCCGATCGTCGTCGAGGACAACGTGTGGATCGGGGCCCGGGTGATCCTGATGTCAGGGGTCACCGTCGGCCGCGACGCCTGCGTCGGGGCCGGCAGTGTCGTCACGTCGGACGTTCCGCCGCGGACGCTCGCCGCCGGCGTGCCCGCTCGTGTCATCCGGGAGCTGTGACGTGGGTGAGCCGAGCGAGTCTGCCCCGCGCACGATCAGCGTCGTCATCCCGACGTACAACCGGCTCGACCAGCTGCGCGGCGTGCTCGGGGGGCTCGCCGCCCAGACCGGGCTCGTCGAGCCGGCGCAGGTGATCGTGGTGTCCGACGGCTCGACCGACGGCACCGACGAGTACCTCCGCTCGCCGGCGTGCCCGCTCCCGGTGCTCGCCCTCTCGCAGCCCAACGCGGGCCCGGCGGCGGCCCGTAATCGCGGCGTGGGCGAGGCGACGGGCGACCTGGTGGTGTTCGTGGATGACGATGTCGTCCCGGCCCCGGACCTGCTCGCCGCCCACCTCCGCCACCACCGCGAGAGCGGTGGCGACAAGACCGTCGTGATCGGCCCGATGGTGACGCCCCCGGACCACGATCTGTCGCCCTGGGTGCGCTGGGAGCAGGACATGCTCTACAAGCAGTACGCGGCGATGGAGCGCGGCGAGTGGGGTGCGACGGCGCGGCAGTTCTACACCGCCAACGCGTCGATCGCCCGCCGGCACGTGCTTGACGCGGGCGGCTTCAACGAGTCGTTCCGGCGGGCCGAGGACGTCGAGCTGGCCTACCGGCTCGCCGACCGCGGTCTGTCGTTCGCGTTCGCCCCCGACGCCGTCGTCCACCACCACGCCGAGCGCAGCTTCGACTCGTGGCTTGACATCGCCCGGCAGTACGGGCGCAACGACGTGATCTTCGGGCGCGACCTCGGCCAGCGCTGGCTGCTCGACTCGATCGGCCGCGAGTTCCACGGCCGCCACCGCCTCGTGCGCGGCCTGGCCCGGCTGTGCGTGCCCCGCCCCCGGCTGCGACGGGCGACGATCGGGGCGCTGCGGCTGACGGCGCGGGCGACGTCGGCGCTGCGCCTCGGCCTGGTCGCCCGCCAGTCCCTGAGTGCGCTGTACAACCTCGCCTACTACGGCGGGATGGCCGACGAGCTGGGGAGCGGGAGGCGGCTGCTGGCGCTGTTCGGCGGGGACAGCGCCGCCGCGCTCGCCCCGCGGGTCGGGTTCGTGCTCGAGCAGACGCTCGGCCACATCACCCACTCGAACAACCTCGAGCACCTCGTCGGTGCCGATCCATCGGTCGACGCCGTGTTCGAGCCGATCGCCTTCGACGTCGACGGCTGGGTAGCCCACGTCCCCGGGTTCGGCAACTGGACGGTGCGTGCCGGCGTGCGGGCGCGCCGGGCGATCCGCCGGCTGAAGCGAGGCGGGCCGGTGGACGCGATGTTTGTCCACACGCAGGTGCCGGCGATCCTCTCGCCGGACCACGTACGCCGCATCCCCACCGTCGTCTCGCTCGACGCCACGCCGATCCAGTACGACGAGCTCGGCGCCCACTACGGCCACGACACCGGCGGCCGGCTCGCCGAGGGGCTCAAGTGGCGGGCCAACCGGGCCTGCTTCGCCCGGGCCCGGGCGATCGTGGCGTGGGCGGAGTGGACCAAACAGGGTCTGGTCGACCGGTACGAGGTGCCGGCGGAGAAGGTCCACGTGATCTCGCCGGGCGTCGACTACGCCCGCTGGTCGGCGTACGGGCGCGACCGGGAGCCGGCCGTCGACGGCGGCCCGCTAAGGGTGCTGTTCGTCGGCGGTGACCTCGAGCGCAAGGGCGGCCACGTGCTGCTGGCGGCGATCGCCTCGCTCCGCGCCGAGGGCGTGGACGTCGAGCTCGACCTGGTCACCCGCGACCTGGTCCCCGATCAGGACGGGGTGCGAGCACACCACGGGCTGACGCCGAACAGCCCGCCGCTCATCGAGCTGTACCACCGCGCCGACGTGTTCTGCCTGCCGACGATGGGCGACTGCCTGCCGATGGTGCTGTCCGAAGCAGGCGCCGTCGGGCTGCCGCTCGTGTCGACGGCGGTGGGGGCGATCGGCGAGATCGTCCGCGACGGCGAGACCGGCTTGCTGGTCCCGGTCGACGACGACGCCGCCCTCGCCGCCGCCCTGCGCCGGCTCGCCGAGGATCCTGCCCTGCGGCGGCGGATGGGCGAGGCCGCCCGCCAGCTGGTACGGGCCGCGTTCGACGCCGCCGCCAATGCCCACCGGCTGGTGGCGCTCCTGCTCGCCGTCGGCGCCGCCGGCTGATGAACGAGCGAGTCTTCGAGCGAGCGAACGATTCGGCACGGTCTTGCACTCATCGGTGCCTCCCGGGCTCGCACGATCGGAGCAGGTCGCATGATGAAAGGGAGCACCGATGAGGGCGACGACGCTGCTCACGGTGTCGGGGACGATCCCCGACGACCTGCGCATGCAGATCACCGCCGGAACCCGGCCGCGGACCGACTACGTGGAGATGGCCGCAGCCTTCGACGCCGCGCTGCTCGACCGCGCCGGTGCCGCCGGCGCGGCCGGGCCGATCGCATCGCTGCTCGTCCGCCTCGGCGCCGACGTGCCGTTGGCATGGGCCTGCTTCCGCTTGCGGAGCCGTTACCAGGTGATCTTCACGGATGGCGAGCAGGTCGGCATCCCCTACGCCGCACTCACCCGGCTCACCCGGCGCCGCCCGCGGCATGTGATGATCGGCCATGTGCTGTCGCCGCCGAAGAAGGCGCTGGTCCACCGCGCCCTGCGGCTGCAGCGGCGGATCGACACCGTCGTCGTCTACGCCTCGGAGCAGCGCCGTTTTGCGATCGACGAGCTCGGTTACCGGCCCGCGCAGGTGGTGCTCTCCACATTCATGGTCGACACCGACTTCTGGAGCCCTGACGACGTCGCCGCCCAGCCGACGCCGCGGCCGATGATCTGCGCCGTCGGCCAGGAGCGCCGCGACTACGCGACACTCGTCGATGCGGTCACCGGGCTCGACCTCGATGTCGCCATCGCCGCCGTCAGCCCGTGGTCGACGTTCCGCGACAGCGCCGCCGGACTCGTCGTGCCGCCCAACGTCACCGCCTGCGGCTACGACCTGTTCGCCCTGCGCCAGCTGTACGCCGACGCCGCGTTCGTCGTCGTGCCGCTGGAGGAAACCGACTTCCAGGCCGGCATCACCACGATCCTCGAGGCGATGTCGATGGGCAAGGCGGTCGTCTGCACCCGCACACCAGGCCAGACCGACACCATCGTCGACGGCGAGACCGGCCTCTACGTCCCGCCCGGCGACGTCGGCGCGCTGCGGGCGGCGATCGAACGGCTGGTGGCCGACCCAGAGGAGGCCGCCCGCCTCGGCACCAACGGTCGCGCCTGGGTCCTCGAGCACGCCACCCTCGACGCCTACGTCAAGCGCTTGGGCGTGCTGGTCCGCTGAGTCGGGGGTCCAGCTGGCGCAGGACCTTGGCGGGGACGCCGCCGACGAGCGTGTCGTCGGGCACTGACTCGGTGACGACGGCGCCGGCGGCGATCACGCACCCGGCCCCGATGTGCACGCCGGGCAGGATCAGCGCCCGTGTGCCCACCCACGTCCCGTCGCCGATCGAGACGGGCTCGCTGCGCACGCCGTGACAGCGCTTGTCGTGCGACCCGATGTCATGGGTCGTCGTCAGCACGGTCGCATCGTGGCCGACGAACACCCGATCACCGATGGTGATCGGTGCGCCGGTGTCGAAGCGGCAGCCGTCGTTGATCATGCACGACGCGCCGATCCGCAGTTGGCGCTGGGCGTGCCGGGAGCCGGCGATGCCGATCCGGCCACACACGATCGTGTCGTCGCCGATCGGGACGCCGATCAGGCGCAGCAGTCGCATCCGCGACCGGCTGAAGGTGTACGGCGGCAGGAAGCCGATGAACTTGAGGACGATCCACAGCTTCGGATTGCGCTCGCCGAACTCCTCCTCGGCCGCCATCCGCGCCCGCCAGAGCAGGCCAGGAGCGTCAGCGCTCGACATACAAGCGGGATCGCCGATCCACCCCGTACTTGAAGCTGGCGCGGGCGCCGCGAAGGATGCCCCGCAGGTAGTAGCGATTCAAGTCGTTGCGCAGCAGCACCGTCTTCACCAGGAGCTTCGCCCCGTTGACGCCGAGCTGCTTGGACAGCAGCCACATCGCAAGCGGGTCGCGGCACCGCACGTGCTTCATGTAGAACGCGCCGTCACCGGAGCCGTACGCCAGCAGCAGCTTGGGCCAGTCCTCGTCCTCGCGCCGGCCATCGTGACGCACGTACACCTCAGGGCGTAGCAGGATCACGCAACCGGCCTTGTACGCGCGGGTACTCGAGGTCGTAGTCCTGCGACGACCACAGTGGACCGCCACCACCCAGCATTTCGTCGAAGAAGCCGGCACGGTCGAAAAGCCGGCGACGGGCGGCGAAGTTGGCGCCCATGCCCCACACCTTGAACCCTTCGCCCTTGGCCAGCCGCTCCGGCGCCTCGAGGTCGAGAGCGGGGGTGCGGGCGATGTCCTCGTCGCTCTCGCCGGCGGCGATCACCCGTCCATACAGCAGGTCGCCGTCGGGCTCGACCTCGAACGCTTTGACGATGTTGGTGATCCAGTCCGGCTCGACCAGGCAGTCGTCGTCGGTGAACACGAGGATCTCGCCGGTGGTGCGGCGGACCCCGTTGTTGTACGCGCGCGACAGGCCCGGCTCGGTGCTGTGGACGTACCGCAGCCGCGGGTCGGTGGCGGAGATCGTGGCCACCGCGTCGCGCGTCAGGTCGTCGGTGCTCTGGTCGATGATCGTGAGGTCGAACGACGGGTGATCGCAGCCCAGCACGCTCGTCACCGCCGATGCGATCTTGTCGCCCCGGTTGCGGGTGCAGATGATCGCCGAGACCTGCGGCACGGCGGCGTTGTCGTGGGGCATCAGGATCCTCAATCGATCGGCTCGGGGACCGGCCGGCTCCGTCCGAAGGGCAGCGAGGCGAACAGCCTGCGGATCTCGTCGACGGTGACAGCACGGAACAGCAAGAGGGCGGGCGGGTAGCTCGCCGCGCCCAAGACTACTTGGACGAACAGTGGGAGCGACCCGCCGGCGATCAGCAACGGCACCATCACCAACCCGGCGGCGATGATTCGCACGACGTTCACGGTCGAGGCCCGGTCGAACACGCCGGGCGCCTTCAGCCGCAGCGCCCCGACCAGGATGTAGGCCTCGGTGGCGACCGTGACGATGGCCGCTCCGATCGCCCCGTTGCCGTAGCGGTTGAGGGCCCAGTGGATCAGGATGACACAGAGGATCGGGTTCAGGATCGCCGCCCCGAGCGCCACGTACAGGTACCGACGCTGGCGGTCGGCGGCGATGAGTGCAGTGGCCAGGACCGTGTCCATCGCCGCCAGCGGGATGTGCACGGACAGGATCTGGATCAGCGAGATCGAGCCGTACTGATCGGGCTTGTAGACGAGGTGGACGAGGTCGTCAGCGACCATCGCCAGTCCGATCGAGGCGGGCACAGCGGCGAGCATCACGATCCGCACGGCCTGGTTGACGAGGCGCGGGTACTCGGGCGTCATCGGCGACCCGTGGGCGGAGAAGCGCGGGAAGTACGACGTCACGACGGCGGTGGTGATGAAGATCGGGATCCCGACCCAGCGGTAGGCCACGCCGTAGAGCCCAAGGGTGTGGTCGTCCGTGATGGCGCCGAGGATCGGGACGTCGATCGTGCCGTAGATGACGTTGAAGACGACGAGCGTCATCAGCGGGATGCCGTCGCGCAGCAGGTGGCGCCACACGTTCGAGTCGACGTGGACCGGGCGGTGGAGGTGCGGCCGGAGCATCGCGTAGCTCGCGACGAGCGGCACGAAGGCAGCCAGCGTGACGATCGCGCCGTAGACGATGACGTCATAACCCATGACGATGGCGATGACGCCGATGCCGTTGGCGATGTACATCTGCACGACGCCGAGAAACGCAGGACCGGAGATGATCTCGAGGCCGTAAAGCGACGAGATCGCCACCTCGGCGACGGTGGCGAAGGCCATCGCCACGAACCCGAGCACGATGAGCGTGAAACGGTCGCCACTGTTGCCGATCATCCACGCGAAGACGATGCCGACTGCCGGCACGACGATCGCGCTGAGCACCTTGAGCAGCGTCGCGTTGTAGACGAGCTGGGACAGCCGCGAGCGGTCGCGGGCGATGTCCCTTGTCAGCAACGTGGCCGTCCCGAGGCCGGCGATCAGCGTGAAGAAGCCGACGTAGGCGACGGAATAGGTGTAGGCGCCGATCGCGTCCGTGCCGAGTCGGCGTGGCCCGACGATCAGGAACAGGAACGAGACGAACCAGGTCAGCACCTGGAACACCAGCAGGTGGAGCATGTTCTTGCGCAGGCTCACTGGTTTGCTCGCTCGAAGACTCGCTCGCTGCCGTGACGCTCGTTCGTTCGCTGGAGGACTCGCTCGCTCACGCTGGGGTCAGCTCGAGCACGGTGATCGACGACGCCGGCAGCTCGATCGGCGCGTCGGTGCCCGCGGTGCCCGCCACGATCTTGGAGAGGTCAGACGGGGAGTAGGTGTAGCGCCTCGCCTGCGCGCCGGCACGGAACCCGCTCAGCTGCAGCGATACTGCGCGGGCCGCGTCTGGGTCGCGATTGACCAGCATCACTCGCAGCAGCCCGCTCGACGGATCGACCGCCGCGTAGGCGCCGACGTCAACGCGGTTGGTGCTCGCGACGGGCACCGACGTGCCACCGAAGCGGCTCCCCTTGCCGTCGTAGTTGCCGTGCATCGTGAAGGCGAACCAGCCCGGGCTGCCGACCTTCGGGTTGCGCCAGTACGCCGCGGCGTCGACACCCTCGCGGCCGTAGATGCCGAGGGCGTCGGCGATCGCCAGCGCGCCGTTGATCCTTTGGTCGTTGCCGAAGTTCCACTCCGAGATGAACAGCTTCGTCCCCGGGTAGTGGTCGGCGATCGCCTCGCGCATGCGCGGGATGAACTGGATCGAGTCGTTGATCCAGGACTCATCGGGGTAGCTCAGATCCCACAGCGACCGCGTGCTGCGCAGCCGGCGGGCGTTTGTCTCAGGATCGTCCTTGTCGTTGAACACGTCGGTCTGGGGATAGAAGTGGACGTCGAGGTAGGCCAGTGAGCGCTGGCTGGTCTGGGCGTCGTGGGCGCGGACCTTGTCGAGGAACCAGGTGACGAAGTCCTGGTTCGAGCGATCGGCCGGGCCGGGGGCGATGTGCCAGTAGTCGTACCAGCAGCACAGCGCCGGGCCAGTGATCTCGACACCCGGCATCGCCGCCTGAACGACCGCGGCGTAGGTCAGGAACTTGTCGAGGATCTCCTCGTACGTCGGGCAGGTGGGATGGACGTCGAAGTGGGTCTGACCCCAGAGGTCGGGCTCGTTGTCCATCGCCACGAAGTCCGGGATCGAGCCGGCCGCCGCCATCCGCCTCAGCCACGCCTCGACCTTCGCCGGCGTGCTCTCCACGTTGGCCTGGGTCGGGTCGGCTGTGACCTTCGGGGCCTTGCAGTCACCGACCGCGGAGGCGGCCAGGCACCCGCCGCCGCTCGGGAACGAGCACGTGTTGGGGTCGTCGTTCTTCGCTACCCAGCCGAGCGTCGGGATCGCCATCCGCGTCTGCACCCCGGCCGCCTTGTTGTCGCGCACATAGGCCAATGCCGAGTCCGGGGCGGGGTCGTTGAAGTTGGTGTTCCGGAACTCGTAGTCGGCGCCCTGGTTCCAGGCGTGCCCGATGTCGTAGTTGTAGCGGCTCGACGGGTTGCCGCCCCAGCTGTTGACAGTGAGCCCGGCCTGGTGCAGCTGGTCGGCGGTGAGCGTGCTCGAGACGCCGAGGATGGCTGGACTGATCGTCGCGCCGGGCCTGGAGACGTCGACGGTCACCGTCACGTCCGCCGACGACGACGAGGACGTCGACGTCCCGCCGGCGCTCGAACCAGGCGCCGGGACCACCGAGGTGCCCGACTCGATGGACGTCGGGCCGGTGTTGAGGGCGATCCCTTCTTCGGACGAGCCGCCGCCGCAGCCTGCGGCGACGAGGGCCACCATCGTGATGGCGACACAAGCGAGGCGCGGCCTCACTGCGGCACCATCTCGAACGCCGGTGTCCGGCGGCTCTCGGCGTCGGTGTCGTGAGCCTGCACGAAGTCGGCGCACAGCGCCATCGACAGCCCGAGGAAGACCGTGCTGCGCGGGTCCCAGGCGATGTCCACGTAGGCGAAGACCAGGAACATCACAACGTAGGCAAGCCCGACGACCGCGAACGCGACATGGTCGGCAGAGCGCACGAGGGCCACCGAGCGAGCGCCGAGCTGGACGCAGCGCCCGAACATGAACAGCATCGCGATGAAGCCAAAGAAGCCCAGCTTGATCCAGATCCAGAGCACGTTGTTGTGGGGGATGTACTCCCAGAACTCGAAGAAGCTGATGTCGGGCAACGGGATCACCTGCAGGAACTTCCGCCCAAAGCCGACGCCGAAGAGGCGGTTCGACTGGATCGTGTAATAGAGGTTGGCGGCCTCGATCTGGCGGTAGAGGTCGGAGCTGCTGTCCCGCGCACTGAGATCGTTGGGGAACAGCACCGTCTTGACAGCCTTCGCCGGGAGCCCGATCGCGCCGGACGCGTTCCAGGTCGCGAGCACGAAACCGACGGCGACGAGCACCGTCGTCGGGGCGAGGATCCAGAAGGCGCGGCGGCGGCGCTGGTAGAGCACGGCGATGATGATGATGAGGCCGACGAACAGGGCCACCATCGCCGCCCGCCGATTGGAGAGGATGTAGGCGTAGGCCACGGGGATCGAGAGCAGGAACGCCGTCCAGCGCAACCACCGTGATCCCCTGAAGACGAGCGCCCCGATGAGCAGCACGAAGAGCGCGTTCATCGGAACCGTCGCTGAGTGCTCGCCGAGGCTCTCGAGCGACGCCCGCTTGGCGTCGGCCAGCCCCCGGTAGTACTCCAGCGAGAAGATGCTCTGGATCGCCACTCCGACCATCGCCACCATGACCAGGCGCACGTACTGGCGGCGGGTGGTGAGCAAGTTCGTGACCAGCATGTAGATGATCAGGACGTAGAACAGCGCCCGACCCTCGAAGATGGCGACGCGCTTGTCTCCCCCAGATCCGATCCCGCGGACGAAGCCGAACACCACGAAACCGGTGAACGCCATGATCGGCCAGAACATGCGACCGCGCACGAAGCGCCACGTCGGGTCGGCCACGCTGCGCAGGAGCCAGGCGATCAGGGTCACACCCGCCAGCAGTTCCAATGGGCTGATGAAGAGGTTGTCGTTGACGTAGAAGATCGACTCGCGACTGGACATGTTCTTCGTGAACGGCCACCACGGCATCGTCACGGCATCGCCGACCATCGTGAGGAACACCAGCACGTAGATCCCGGCGGCCGGGCGGAGAAAGGCGCAGACGCAGGAGAGGGTCAGCACGAGCAGGGCGATCGGGAACGGTTCTGGCGCCCGGCTGTAGGCGACGGCGCCCATCAACAAGGTGAGGACGACGATCGCCCCGTAGACGACCCGTGCCCGGGCGTTGTCATGGGCGATCTGTGCCTCGACGTCGATCGTCCTCGTCCGCCCGACCGACCTCGGCGGCGGAGCCTTCACGGCCACGGCTACGCCTCGCCCTCGTTCGTTCGCTCGCTACGCTCGCTCTCTCCACTCGGTCGAACGGCGAAGCAGGCGGCCTTCGGCCGCACGAAAAATCCAGCCGGTCGGACCGGCAAAGCCGGCTCCGACCAGATCGAAGGGGGGATCGCGGAGCGCCCCCCTTCGAGCATCCCCCCATTGCCGCCTGCGTCGATGGACACGGCGTTCAGATGAACCGTTGCTTGAGGAACAGCGCGCCGACGAACACCGACACGATTGCCAGCACCCACGCCCGCGAGGGGCGGCCGCGGTTGGCGGCCCAGACGGCGACCAGGTAGGTCGCCAGGAGGAAGGTGAGCAGCACCTTCACGTGACGGGCCGATCAGGTGCCGACGAGGCGCCGCAGCCGTCGCGGGATGTCGCTGTCGAAGCGGTTGAGGATGACGCCCAGCGTCTCCCCGCCCTGCAGCTCCTCGACCGCCGCCTCGACCTGGGACTCCGACGTCGAGCCCTGGCGCACCACCAGCACGTAGGCGTCGGCGAGCTGGGCGAGGTTCATCGCGTCGCTCGACGCGAGCACCGGCGGCAGATCGAGCAGCACGTGGTCGAAGCGCTCGTCGAGCTGATCGAGCAACGACGCCAGCGGTCGACCCTGGGCCAGCGCCGGGCGTCGTGCGACCGGGACACCCCCGGCCTGGATCATGCTCAGGCGGGGGTTGGTGGTCGGGATGATGATGTCATCGAGGCCGGCGTCGTTCTCGATGGCGTCGGCGAGCGTCGGGCGCGTCGGGGCCTCTGGCTTGGTGTCGCCGTTGGCCTCCTCGGTCGGTGCCTCGACCTCTGCCTCGCTGTCGGTTGCGGGCTGCTCCTCTGCCGGCTTGGTCGCCCGCCGCCGGGCGGCGCCCTTGGCCGGGCGGTTCGAGCCGCCGGGGCGCCGGAACGTCAAGTCGACGATCACGACCGACGCGTCGGTGTCGTAGGCGATCGCGGCGGCCAGCGAGCGGGTCACGTAGGTGACGCCCTCGCCGACCAGTGCCGACGTGAGGGCGAGGCGCTCGGGCAGGCCCTGGGCGTCGTGCAGCTGGACTCGGGCGAGGAAGTAGCGCATCGCACCGGCGACGCGCGGCGGCGTCATGTGGACGAGTCGGCCCTCGTCGTTGATGATCGCCAGGCCACCGTCGACGGTGCCGCCGAACTCATCGAGTGGCGGGGCGGTGCGCTTCTTGCGCCCGAAGCCGATGCGTGGTGCCATCGCGATCTCCCTCTCAGCGAGCGCGTGCGTCGGGGACGACCGCCAACACGTCGAGGTCGAACTTCGCCGTGATGTCGCCCGGGACGCGGATGGTGCGGTCGAGCGTCGCCGACACGATGACCGACGCGAGGGTCAGCAGCAGGCCCAGGACGCCGAAGATGACCAGCGTCAGCGCCGCCTTCTTGAGGCGGGGCTCGGGCGCCAGCGGCGCCTCGGCGGCGTCGGTGACGCGCAGCTGCTGGTCGACCGCCGTCTTCGCCGCGTTGACCTTGACGTTGGCGTCGTTGAGCTGCTGGACGGCGGCGTCGTAGAGGGTCTGCAGACGGGCGACCTCATCCTGCTTCTGCTTCAGCACCAGCTGCTGCGGGAGCGGGATCCTCGTGGTGTCGGAGAGCCCGTTGTCGGTGACGTACTTGACGAGGTCCGCGTTCGCCGCGTCCAGCGCGTCCTTCGCTGACCTCACCTGCTGCTGGAAGAACGAGACGTCCTTCTGGCTGCCCTGCACCTGGCTGGTGACGACGGCGTTGCGGTAGGCCGTGATCGTCGCCTGGGCCAACCGGAACGACAGGTCGGCCCGGCCCGTGCTCGCCGACACCCGCACCAGCGAGTCACCGTCCGCGGTGGCGGCAACGTCCTTGGCGATCACCTTCCGCAGCAGATCCTTCTGCGCGTCGTCGTTGGGGTTCTCCTGCAGCTGGGTGGCGATCGTGTTGAGGAAGTTGGTGGTGCGCAGCTGCTCGTTGATGTTGCGGGAGACGATGGTGGCCGGTGTCTCGACGTTGAAGCCCTGGGTGTTGCCCTGGGCCAGGCTGCTGACGAGGTTGCTGCTGGCGGCCGTGACTGTGATCGTGCCGGTCGACTTGTACACCGCGTCCTTGCCGAAGGCTGTGACTCCGCCGAGGATCAGCATCAGGATCAACGGCAGCAGATGCAGCCACGGCCGGCGGAAGAAGGCCTCGAGGACGTTGAGGACGACCCGGCGGGTCAAGCCTTCCGGCTCGGCGCTGGTATCGGCGTTCAGCCGGGTGCGGCGCGTGGCGCGAACCGCCCCCACCTGCCCCGTCCCGACCGGCACGTTGCGCGCCTTGCTCGCCGCCACGAGCGGGAATGCTACAGACCAACGTCAGCGGGGCGGGCGCGTTTCGGTCGGGGCCACCAGTTCGGCCACGCCGAGGCGCCGGGCGGCGGCCAGCACCTCCTCCGACGGGCCGGCGAGCGCCCATCTCCCGCCGGCAAGGTGGACGGCGCGCTGGGCCGCGGCCAGCTCGGCGGCGGCGGCGTTGTCCAGTCGGCGCAGCTCGGCGAGCTCGAAGACGGTCGGCTCCCCGGCACCGGGCGGATCAACGACGAGCACCCGGCCACGATCCCGGCGGCGGCGCCCAGTCCACATCTGGCGGGCGAGCGCCGGTCCGAAAACGACGAGATCGTGGGCGTAGCGACCGACCAGCCGGCGCGGCTCGCTCGACGCGCGGTGGATCCACTCCAGGCCGGCTCGCTGCATCCACGCCGGCGCCCGCCTGGTCGTGCCGGTGAGGAAGTCGAGGGTGCCCCCGATGCCGATGCAGACCGGCGCGCCGACCGCCCGACCCCATCGGGTGATCCAGCGCTCCTGCTTCGGGTTGCCGAGGGCCACACCGAGGACGTCGGCCCTGACGGCACGCAATTCCTCGACCACGGCCACGTCCATGCTGCCGTCGGCGCCGACCATCGGCGCCGGCACGACGAGCACGTCCACGCCGGGCGTCCGCTCGCGCAACACCTCCGCCGCCCGCTCTGCCACGCCCGGTGCCCCCCCGAACAGGCACAGCCGCCAGCCGTCGGCGGCGGCCCGGCGGGCGAGCGCCGGCACGAGGTCGGCGCCGGCGGTTCGCTCGCGGATCGGTGTCCCGACCAGCCGGGCGCCCCACACGATTCCCATCCCGTCGGGGATCGACAGGTCGGTGCCCCGCATGATTGCCAGCAGATCGTCGTCGGCGGCGGCGTTGACGACGAAGTCGACGTTCACCGTGGCGATCTGGTGGACCCGCCCGGTGCGCCGGCCGGTGTCGACCATCGCCGCTATGAGGTCGAGCGACTCACCCATCGTGACATCGTCGATTGGCGTGCCGAGCAGCACCGCCGCCCTCCGTTCCGTCATTGGTGCACCATCGACGTGTCAGCTTCCGGATGCGCGACGGGCGGTGCACCAATGACTGCCTCGGCGCTGCGCGCCGAGGCACCGCAACAATCGTTCGCTCGCTCGAAGCCTCGCTCGCTCACCCCGAATTCCTCTCGCGGGCCGTGCGTGCCCACCCTTCCCGGCCGGGGCGCATGAGCATCCGGCCCCACAGTCGCAGCTTCCACAGGACCATCGCCGGAGCGTGGAGCAGGGCGCGGTAGACCGCCGCCGGCGCCTTGGCCAGTACGAGACCGGACGCGACGTGGACGACCAGCGCGCCGATGAGACCCCAGCCCCTGGTCCGGCGACCACCGAACAGGATCGAGGCGGTGGTGCTCGCCACCGCGGTCGCGCCGGTGGCCGTGACGAGCACGGACAGCGGCGGCACCAGGTGGTCGAGGACCTCGTCCACGGCGGCGACTCGGCGGCTCGGGTCGCGGCGGGCGAGCGCCAGCAGCCGCGGCACGTACCGCCGGGCGAGCTCGATCCGGCCCCGCTCCCAGCGCTCGTTCTGGGTGCGCGCTCCCTCCAGCGTCGTCGGCATCGCCGCCTCGACCACAGCGTCCGGCGCATAGCCGACGAGCACGCCGTCGAGCAGCAGCTCGTTCTGCAGCTCGATGTCCTCGGTGAGGTGATCGCTCCACCCGCGGTTCCACAGGACGTCAGTGGCGAACACCATCCCGTTGCCGAACAGGCCGCACGACCCACCGAGGGCGGTTCGGCCGAGCGGGCGGAGGTGGTGGCGTAGAGCCAGCGCGGCGCTGCGCAGGGCGGTGGCGGTCGAAGCACCCGGGTCGCGCACACGGTACTGACCTTGGACGACGAGTGCCCCCGCGTCGAGCTGCGCCGCCGCCGCCCCGAGGAAGTCAGGCGCTACGACCGTGTCGGCGTCGACGATGACGACGGCCTGAACGGAGCGGCCGTCCCGATCGGCCTCGGTGAGCAGGCCGTCGAGCAGGAACTGCAGCGCCGGGCCCTTTCCTCGCCGCCCCGACGTGTTCTCGCGCACGTCGACGCCGGCAGCGCGCACGAGCTCGACGGTCCGGTCGGTGCAGTGGTCGGCGACGACGTGCACGGCGTACAGGTCCTGCGGGTACTCGACGGCGGCCAGCGCGGCGAGCGTGTCTCCGATCACGTCCTCCTCGTCGTGGGCCGGGATCAGGACGGCGAACCGGGTCGCCCGCCCCGGCGACGGCGTCGAGCGGCGCGCGGTGGCCACCCAGGCCGACGCCGTCAGCACCGTGAGGTACCCCACCGGGACGGCGAGCCCGGCGCGAGCGACGGCGAGGGGCGCGTTGACGACAGTGGACCGCACAGGACGCGGGAGCGTATCCAGGCGAGAAGTCCGGGCTCGTCCTCGCCCGTGACCACTACATTCCGCGCGATGCCGACGGACGGGTCACGCTGGCCGATCCTGTTCCTCAACACGGCGACGCTCCCGCCGCTCGGCGCCGACACGTGGATCCACGTCGAGATCATGCGCCACCTCGACCGCACCGCGTTCGAGCCGATCGCCGCCTGCGTCTTCGGCCGCAAGGCGGAGCCGACGCCGACCTACGACGCCCTTCGGGTGATCCCGGACCTCGAGCTGGTGCCGGCGAACCTCGGCCCGGAGCTGTCGGGGAGGTCCCGGCTCGGCCGGGTGGGCAGGCTGCTGGCAACGCTGCCGGCGCCATGGACGATCGCCCGCCTCGCCTGGTTGATCCGGCGGCGACGCATCCGCCTGATCCACACCAGCGACCGGCCGCGTGACGCCGCCGCCGCCGTCGTCCTCTCCCGCCTCACCCGGGCGCGCAGCATCGTCCACGTCCACGTCGGCTACAACCCGGGCTGGATGGGCGGGATGCTGCGTTGGGCCCTCGGCCACAGCGACGCCCTGATTGCGATCTCCGCCTACGTCGGCCGCACGCTGGCCGAGGGAGGCCTCGATCCCGATCGGATCCACGTTGTTCTCAACGGCATCGACGTCGACCGCTGGCACCCCGACGCCGACGGATCAAGGGTGCGGCGGGAGCTCGGCACCGGGGCGACCACGCCATTGCTGTTGACCATCTGCCGGCTCTTCCCGGAGAAGGGCCCGGGTGACGCGATCGAGGCGGTCGCCCGCCTGCGCGACGAGTTCCCGGACATCCGCCTGCTGATCGTCGGCACCGACATCACCGGCGGGTGGTTCTCTGCCCAGCTGCGCCAGCGGGTCGACGAGCTCGGCCTCGCCGACCACGTCGCCCTCCTCGGCCGGCGCGGGGACGTCGAGGAGCTGCTGGCTGCGTGCGACGTGTTCGTGATGCCGTCGTTCGAGGAGCCGTTCGGCCTCGTGTTCTGCGAGGCGATGGCGATGCGCCGCCCGGTCGTCGGGCTCGCCGACGGGGGCACCGTCGAGGCCGTCGAGGACGGGCGGACCGGTCTGCTCTCGAAGCACGGCGACCTCGACGCCCTGACCGCCAACCTGCGGACGCTGCTCCTCGACCCCGAACTTCGGTCGGCGATGGGGACGGCGGGCCGCCAGGTCGTCGAGTCGCGGTTCACCACGCCGCGGATGGCCGCCGACGTCGCGGCGGTGTATCAAGCGGTAGCCTTCGCGGCTCGGGACGGTGACGGGCCACCGCACGGGCGATGAGGGAGATCAGGCATGAGGGTTCTCGAGCAGACCATGGACGTGGACTCGTTCCGCAGGGCGCTCGACGAGGACGGGTACGTCGTGATCCGCGACGTCGTCGACCGCGAACGGCTGAGCACGCTCGGCACCGACCTCGCCGCGGAGTACGACCGGCTGAAGGCGGGGAACGAGATGTTCGAGGGCGGCGGGTCGCTGACCGGCCACCTCAACTGCTTCCCCGGCGAGCAGTCGCGCTTCGTGTGGGAGGACATCTCGAAGGCCGGCATCCCCGATCTCGTGCGGGCGGTGCGGCCGGACATCGCCGACTCGCTGCGCGCGACGATGAACTTCAACCTGCCCGGCAGCGTGGCCCAGCACTACCACACCGACGGGCTGTACCTGAAGGAGTTCCTGATCTGCAACATCGCGGTGGTCGACACGGACCTTCGCAACGGCGCGATCGACGTGCTGCCGGCCACCAACCGGCAGTTCTGGAAGTTCTGGCGCTACTCCTTCCACCGCTTGTACCGCAAGACGACACGCGTTCCGCTGCGCCAGGGCGACGTGATCGTGCGCAAGTCCACGCTGTGGCACCGCGGGATGCCCAACTTCTCGCCGTCGCCGCGGCCGATGATGGCGATCACGTTCGGTGAGATGGACGATCTCGACGCTGATCCGTTCGCGCTCAACGACGGCAAGCCGTTCTTCTTCCCCAACTGGTACAACACGAGCCGCCTCGGCCTGCTGCGCGAGAAGACGTTCGTCAAGGCGCCGATCACCTACTCGGCGTGGCGCTTCGCCCGGTCGCTCTACGGCAACAAGGGCTACGCCAGCTGGTGACCTGTTTCGCCCTCGCAACCGAAGGTTGCGAGGCGAATTTGATGGGCCGGCCTGCGGCCGGCACCCAGCATGAAGGGCGATCGACCGGCCAAGCCGGATCGATCGCCGGTGGGGCTCCGGCCAATGGCCTCTGCCCCACACCCCCGCCACTCACGTCACACGGTGGCGCGCGTCAGGCGACCGCCGATGCGTCTTCCATCCGCCACGACTGGTTGCCGGCCGGGAGGTTGAACAGCCGGGCGGTGTTGTCCCGGAAGATCGCTTGGTGCTGGGCCTCGTCGAGATGCGACGCCTGCTCGTCGATGATCTGGCGCGACCGCGGCCAGGTGGAGTCGGTGTGCGGGAAGTCGCTGGCCCACAGCAGGTGGTCGTAAGGGAACCGATCGATCGTGTGGTAGGCGGTGACGTCGTCCTGGAACGTGGCGTAGACGTTGCTCTTGATGTACTCGCTGGGCAGCTTCGACAGGCCCTTGATGATGCCGCCCTCGGCGTTCATCCGCGCCGCGTGGTCCATCCGGTACATGTAGTGGGGCAGCCAGCCGGCGTCGCTCTCGGCCACCACCAGCTTGAGGTCGGGGTGACGCTCGAAGACGCCCCCGAGCACCATCAGGCCGACGACGTCCTGGATCGCCCGGATGATCCCGAGGAAGCCGTTCATCGGGTGGCCGCGCGTCGGGGCGGTCAGGCTGCCTGACCGTGAGGTGAGGATGTGGAAGCAGATCGGCAGCTGAAGGTCGGTCGCGCACCCCCACAAGGCGTCGTAGTCGGGGTGGTCGTAGTCCTCGTGGAGCGGGTCGCCTGGCATCATCATCCCGACCAAGCCCATCTCCTTGGCCCGCTGGAAGTCGGCGATCGCCTGATCGATGCCGAGCACCGCGGTCTGGGCCATGCCGAAGACCCGATCGGGGGCGTCGGCGCACATCTCGGCGAGCCAGCGGTTGTACGCCCACAGGCAGGCGTCCTTGTACTCGGGGTCGCGGTGCATGAACAGGCCCATCCCCACGGAGGCATAGATCAGCTCGGCGGCGATCCCGTCCTGATCCATGTACGGGATCCGCTCGCGGCCGAGGTAGGCGGCGGGTCGGACGTCGGAGAACTTCATCGTCTTGGCCCGCTCCAGCCGCTCGCTCGGTCGGAAGCCAGCGCCGTCGATGAACCCGAGCGGCACCGGGCGCCTCATGCCCGGCACGATGAACGCCTCGGTCCCGTCGTCGAGGGTCTCGATGTGCGGCGCCTCGTCGCGGTACTTCGGGTCGATGTGGTCGACGTAGCAGTTGGCCGGCTCGCAGACATGTCCGTCGGCCGAGATGATGCCCGCTGGGATCATCGCCTGGCTCCTCTCACCCACAGGTGTGCGTGGGGCCCGACGGTAGCCACCGCCGTCGCCCTCCATCGAAGCCCGCTACGACGTCGGCTGGCGCGGGACCACGATGGTGCAGGTGCCCTGGGCCAGGGCGACGAGGCGATCGGCGTTCTCGACCGAGATCCCGACGACGGCCAGGCGCCGGCTGATGCTGCGGATCTCGGCCGTCGCCACGCACATCCCGCCCGACACGGGGGCGAGCAGGTTGATCTTGAACTCGGTGGTGGCCGCCCAGGAGCCCGGAGGCATCACCGGGTACATGATCACGCCCAGGCAGTGGTCGACGAGGGCCGACAGGCACCCGCCGTGCATGCTCCCGAGCGGGGTGATCAACTCCTCGCGGGCCTCGAACTGGGCGACCAGCCGGCCCGGCGTGAGCTCGGTGACGGTGATCCCGAGATAGCCGTCGATGCCCCGCCTGCTGGTACGCCCGGTGATGTTGCGGGCGTACTCCTCGTCGAAGCGCTCGTACGTGATCGGTGTCGGCATCGGACTCCTCGTTTGGCCGTGGTCCGGTGTCAGACCCCGGGCACGAGTACGGCGTGGATGGGCGGCACCTGATCCGTCTCGCCGGCCATCGTGGCGAGGAGGTCGCCGGCGCGGTCGATCGGCTCGACGCGGCGCGTCACCGCGCGGAACGGGTACGTGTCGCTGGCGAGCAGCGCCAGGGCCCGCCGGTAGACGGGCGCGTCGACGCCGAGGGCGCCGATGATCGTCAGCTCCTTGAACGTGATCGCGTCGGGGTTGAAGCCCGGCGTGGCAGTCGAGTTGCGCACGCCGGCGATCACGATCCGTGCGCCGCGCCCGGCGATGTCGACCGCCTGTCCGAGGGCCGACGGCGCGTTGGCGGTGACGTCGACGACGACCGAGGCCCCGGCCCCGCCGCTCAGCTCGCGCGCCGCGGCGACCGGATCGTCGGTGGCGACGTCGAGGGCGACGTCGGCGCCGAAGTCGAGCGCGGCGTCGAGTCGAGGCCGGTCGCGGTCCCCGAAGCCGGTGATCATGATCCGATCGGCACCCGCCTCGCGGGCGGCGGCGACCGCGGCGAGGCCGCGGATGCCCGGGCCGAGCACGGCGACGACGTCGCCCGGCCCGGTGGCTGCCAGGTCGGCGCCCCACCGCAGCCCCGCACCGATCGGGTTGAACAGGGTGGCGTCGACCGGGCCGAGCCCGCCCGGGACGGGCAGGAGCATCGAGTCGGGTGCGAGGTAGTGGTACTCCGCGTAGCCGCCGAGCAGCGAGGGTGGGACGTCGATCGGGGTCATGCCGTACAGGGTCCGCAAGCCGTTGCGCGTGCATCGTCGGTACAACCCGGCCCGGCACGCCTCGCACTCGCGGCACGACTGGAAGCATTCGAGGGCGACCCGGTCCCCAACCGCCACCCCCCACCGCCGCGCGGCAGCGTCGCCGAGCGCCTCGACCACGCCGACCGTCTCGTGCCCGGGGATCACCGGGCCTCGCGCCCGCATGTGCCCGGTGTACAGCTCGTGGTCGGTACCGCACAGCCCACACGCCTCGACCCGCAGCAGACCATCATCGGCCCCGACGGCGGGAAGCGGGAAGCTCCGCAACTCGAAGCACCGGGGCGACGTCAGCACCATGGCTTTGGCTTCGCTCGGCAACGCCCCTCCCTGTCCGGACAGGAGCGACGATAGGTCGGCGCCCACGACATCGGTGGCTCGGCGACGACGCGCGACGATCGGCGCCATGGACGTCGATGTGATGGCGAGCGGAGGGCGGCTGCGCGAGGTGCAGGGGCTGGCCGTCGAGGCCCGGGAACGAGGGTTCGCCGGCATCACCTTCACCGAATCCGGGCGCACCGCCTACCTGTCCGTCGCCGCCGCTGCGCTGGCCGCGCCCGAGCTGACCTACAGCACCGGCGTCGCCGTCGCCTTCCCCCGAAGCCCGATGGTCACCGCGGCGACGGCCTGGGAGCTCGCCGATCTCACCGACGGACGGTTCCTGCTCGGCCTCGGCACGCAGGTGCGGGCGCACATCGAGCGGCGCTACTCCAGCGAGTTCGACCACCCCGGGCCGCGCTTGCGCGACTACGTCGAAGCCGTGCGTGCGATCTTCCGCGCCTTCCAGGGAACCGAACCGCTCGAGTACCGCGGCGCGTTCTACCGCCACGAGCTGCTGCCGGCGATGTGGTCACCGGGACCGATCGCCCACCCCGACGTCCCGATCTTCGTCTCCGCCGTCGGACCGTGGATGGTCCGCATGGCCGGCGAGGTCGCCGACGGTGTTCACGTTCACCCGCTACACAGCCGGCGCTACATCGAAGAGATGCTGCTCCCAGGCATCGCCGCGGGCGCGGCAAAGGCCGGGCGCGACGCCAGGACCGTCGCTCTGGCTGTCCCGGTGTTCACCGTGGTCGGCGACTCCGACGAGGAACGGGCGCCATGGCGGGCGTTGGCCCGGTCGCAGATCGCCTTCTACGGCTCGACGCGGAACTACGCCTTCCAGTTCGACCTGCTCGGGTTCGAGGGCACCTCGGCCCGGCTCAACGAGCGCCTGAAGGCCGGTGACGTGGGCGGCATGGCGGACCTGATCTCCGACGAGCTCGTGGCCGAGCTCACCGTCGAGTCCAGCTGGGACGAGCTGGCCGACCGCCTCGTCGACCGCTACGGCGGCGTCGCCTCTCGCTTGATCCTGTACTTCGCCGACGCCATGCGCCAGCGCGATCCGGAGGGCTTCACCCGACTCGGCGAGGTCGCCCGGGAGGTCAACGACCGCACCCGTTGAGTACCGCCCTGATACCGTGACCGCTCCGTCGGCGGAGGCAGGGCAGGAGGTTGGATGGCCGAGGTGTCCGCAAGAGCGCGAGCCGCGCATCCTCGGGTTGCGATCGTCATCCCTGCGTACAACTCCGCCCAGTACCTCAGCCAGACGGTCGAGAGCGTCAAGGCGCAGACGTTCACGGAGTGGCAGGTCGTCATCTTCGACGACGGCTCCACGGACGAGACGTTCGCGGTCGCCTGCTCACTCGCGGACACCGATTCTCGCATCCATGTCGTCCGTGGCGACAACCAGGGGGTGGCGGCAGCGCGCAACCGCGCCTTCGAGCACACCGCGCCGGAGGCGGAGTTCGTCACCTTCCTCGACAACGACGACGTGTGGGACCCCGACGCGCTGACGACGCTGGTCGCGGCGCTCGACGACCACCCCGAGTACGTCGGCGTCCACGCCCTCGCCCGGTGCATCGACGACGCCGGTCGACCGGTGGCCGGCGACGACCTCGAGGCGCTGTCGCGGGACCGCGTCGGCTTCCGCGCCGGTCGATTGACCGCACTCGCTCCCGCCGAGCCGACGCCGTTCGGGGCACTCGTCCACCACAACTGGGTCGTCACCCTCGGCACCGCGCTGCTCCGTCGGGCGGCCGTGGTCGAGATCGGCGGCTTCGATCCAGACACCGTCCCGGCCGACGACTCCGACTTCGTGATCAGGCTGAGCCGACTCGGCGACTTCGGGTTCATCGATCGCTCGATCCTGCAGTGGCGTCGGCATCCCCAGGCTCAGAGCGCCCGGTCGACCAAGTGGAGAGGCGCCGCCTTGCGCGTGCGGGCGAAAACGCTCACCGATCCGTCGAACACGTCGGACCAGCTGCTCTCCATGCGCTTGGCGTACAAGCAGTCGATCGCCGAGCTGGCGGGCGGGGCGTTGTCGTCGGGGCGGACCTCGCTCCGCCAGGCGGTCAAGGCGGCCGACCTCTCGCAGGCCTATGTCCGGGCGAACGCGAAGCTGTGGGCCCGGCGCGTCGGTGGCTCCGTCCGTTCGCTCAAGCGCGCGGACCCGAACCAGAAAGGCCCGTGACCCCGACGGCCCGGCGCCGCGCGGCGCGCGGCGGGTGCGTTCAGGTGATCTGGATGTTGTCCCAATGCCAGGTGTAGGTGTGGTTGGGGCCGGCGTGCAGTGACTCGTCGAAGTGCTTGTCGGCGTTGTAGGTGTCGTCCTCGAACACCACCCGCACCTCACCGTCAGGCAGGTTCCCCGGCACCGTCTGCGTCGCCGTCGTCCCGTTCGGACGGGCCTGCGTCAACGTCACCGTCCCGTTGTTGTTGTCGACCATGCAGTGCTGGAACCGCGGTGCCTTGTCCGACGTCGTCATCCCACCGGACATCTGCCCGGTGATGCCGGCCATCCCGTCGGTGCCCGGCGCACCACGCCAGATCTCGAAGCCGCCCTTGAACATCTTCGCCCCACCCGTCGACGACGACGGGAACGACGACGTCGACGGACCGTTGGGATCCTCGAACCCCGGACCGACGAACCCCAGATCACCGTTCATCCGCTGCGCATCGGCCCGACTCACCAACACCACCTGGGTCCACTTACCGCCACCCAGATCGGTCAGGTTCTGATCCCAACACACCCGCGTCACGTTCGTGAAGTACTGCTTCGGGGAGAACCAGGCGATGTTGTACCCCGACGAGTTCACCGACGTCATCACATGACCCTTGGCCGGATCACCACCAGGCAGGCACTGATAGAAGATCCCCTCCTTGCCCGCCGCACCGACCCCCATCGTGA
Organism: uncultured Acidimicrobiia bacterium; assembly: GCA_963841465.1. Taxonomy (GTDB): domain Bacteria; phylum Actinomycetota; class Acidimicrobiia; order Acidimicrobiales; family Ilumatobacteraceae; genus JALZMG01. The sequence goes on from CAWJCQ010000006.1 coordinate 1,398,019, forward strand.
TCGTCCGCGAGGACAGGTTCGGATCACCACACGACCCGTCGTGATCACCCAACCACGACCGCACCGGACCCGCATAGTCCGGCAATGTCGCCGGATCCAGACCCGACCACCCATGATCGAACCGCGACACGAACGACCCCGCCACCGAGAAGTCCTCCGAGAAGCTCACCCCCGGCGGCGCCACCGCGGCCGACTGCGATTCCGGCGCCGGAGCGGGAGCACACTGCTGCGGGCAACCACCCAGCAGGACCGCCGACGGGAGCACCACGCCTACCGCCGACCGCAATATTCGGCCGGGATTGATCGGTCGCTTCAGTGTTGACACCGCGTCCTCGTCCTTTGTTCAGGGCACGCGTGCGGTGCCACGTCTGTCCCGGGTGTGTGGACACCCGGTCGTCCGCCCTAGGACGGACATTAGTGCTAGGTGATCTGGATGTTGTCCCAATGCCAGGTGTAGGTGTGGTTGGGGCCGGCGTGCAGTGACTCGTCGAAGTGCTTGTCGGCGTTGTAGGTGTCGTCCTCGAACACCACCCGCACCTCACCGTCAGGCAGGTTCCCCGGCACCGTCTGCGTCGCCGTCGTCCCGTTCGGACGGGCCTGCGTCAACGTCACCGTCCCGTTGTTGTTGTCGACCATGCAGTGCTGGAACCGCGGTGCCTTGTCCGACGTCGTCATCCCACCGGACATCTGCCCGGTGATCCCGGCCATCCCGTCGGTGCCCGGCGCACCACGCCAGATCTCGAAGCCGCCCTTGAACATCTTCGCCCCACCCGTCGACGACGACGGGAACGACGACGTCGACGGACCGTTGGGATCCTCGAACCCCGGACCGACGAACCCCAGATCACCGTTCATCCGCTGCGCATCGGCCCGACTCACCAACACCACCTGGGTCCACTTACCGCCACCCAGATCGGTCAGGTTCTGATCCCAACACACCCGCGTCACGTTCGTGAAGTACTGCTTCGGGGAGAACCAGGCGATGTTGTACCCCGACGAGTTCACCGACGTCATCACATGACCCTTGGCCGGATCACCACCAGGCAGGCACTGATAGAAGATCCCCTCCTTGCCCGCCGCACCGACCCCCATCGTGATCGTCCGCGAGGACAGGTTCGGATCACCACACGACCCGTCGTGATCACCCAACCACGACCGCACCGGACCCGCATAGTCCGGCAATGTCGCCGGATCCAGACCCGACCACCCATGATCGAACCGCGACACGAACGACCCCGCCACCGAGAAGTCCTCCGAGAAGCTCACCCCCGGCGGCGCCGCGGTCGTCGACGGAGCGGTCGTCGTCGTCGGCTGCTGAGTTGTGCTCGGCACCGCCGTCGTCGTCGGCGCCTGCGTCGTCGTCGGCGGCTGGGTTGTGCTCGGTGCCGCCGTAGTCGTCGGCGGCTGCGTCGTCGTCGGCGCCCCCGTGGTCGTCGGTGCCGTTGTCGACGGCGGGGGGTTCGTCGTTGCCGTGACCGTGAACTCGGCGGCGGAATCGTTCCAGTGGTAGAGCAGCCCCCACCCAGACCGGAATACGCCGACCTTGACGTAGTGCTGGACCTGCGGCTCGTCCGCCGGAACGTTCCACGTCGTCGTCAACGATTGGCTCTGGCCGGCGATGAACAGCTCGCTGTCCCACACCCGCTGGACCGCGCGCTCCCACTGCGCGTCGGCGGTGTCGCGGCTGTACACCTCGAGGTCTACGAGAGCGAGCATCGTCGCGCTCGCCGTGACGTCGACGGTAAACGTCACCGGCGTCCCGGCGGCGACACTGTCGGGAACGTCGACGGAGGTCGTCCAGCCGTCGGCGGTCAGTGCCGGGGCGGCGTGGACGGTGGCCGGAGCGGCGCCGATCACGCTTCCGAGGAGAGCCGCGACGACGACGGGACGGCCCCAACGGGGTCGGCGAGGTATTCGGCCGGGTGCGGTGCTCGCTGCTGACATCGATGATCCTCCCAATCGGGCGGGGCCGCGAAGGGCCACCGGGGTGGTGTAGGCAGACCCCGGCGGTTGGGGCCCATGTGACGCTGGACTGTAGCAACTGAAACACGACCGTCATGTACACCGCGCAACCGCAACACATCACGGGGCGCGACGTCACCCGAACACGGGCAGGCTCGCGTGGCCTGCACCGCCCGCCGCCGCCCGCGCGTCGATGTGCGATACTCGGCGGCTCGTGTCGACATCCTCAGCCCTGCCGGCACGCCATAGTGCCCTCGGCTTCGGCGGCGTCAACCTCGGCAGCGCCCGTGCCGGACGGTCGGCCGGTCACGACGTCCGTCTCGTCCATGAGGCGCTCGACCTCGGCGTGACGGTCTTCGACACTGCGGACGCGTACGGCAGCGGAGCGAGCGAGCGGATCCTTGGCCGTGCCCTGCGCCGCCGACGCGACGACGTCTACCTCGCGACGAAGGGCGGCTACCTGTTCCGTGAGCGCAGCGCGAGCGAACAGGCGGCACGGCGACTCGTCGGCGCCGCACGGCAGCGGCTCCCCCGCCGCCGGCGCATCGCCAGCGGACCGGGTCGCAGTGACGCGTATCGCGAGCACGACTTCTCGCCGCACCACCTGCGCGGCGCGGTGGAGGGATCATTGCGCCGGTTGCGGACAGACCACATCGACCTGTACCAGTTGCACGGCCCGCCGGTGGTCTCCTCGACCGTCTTCGAGGAGCTCGACGACCTGCGCGCGTCGGGCAAGGTGGGCGTCTTCGGCGTCGGAGCCGAGAGCGTCGAGTCGGCCATCGAATGGCTCGCCGTGCCGGCGGTGGCGTGCGTGCAGATCCCGTTCGGGATCCTCGACCCGGACGCCGCCGACTCGCTGTTCCCGTTGCTTCGGGAGCGGCCCGCGGAGGTGTGGGCACGCGGCGTGCTCGGTGGCGGGCTGCTGGCCCTGGCCACTCGCGATCCAGCAGCGCTGGCCGACGATCCCAAAGCCCCGCTCGTTGCCGCCCTCACCGCGCTCGGCGGCGGACGCAGGCGTGGGCGTCGACGAGCTGGCGATCAACTTCGCCCGCTCGTTCCCTGCCGTGTCGGTGGTTCTCCTCGGGGTCAGCTCCAGCGCCCATCTCCGCCGCAACGTCGCCGTGATCACCGCATCGCCGCTGCGGGCCGATGTACGCGAGGCTGTACTCCTGCTCACCGACAGGCATCAGCGTGGCCGATCCTGACGTCGTCGTCCTCGGCTCGGGACCCACCGGCGCGATGGCCGCGGTGGCCCTCGTCGATCGCGGCCTCGACGTCCTCATGCTGGACGCAGGCACCGCCGCCCCTGGTGGGAAGATCGCGCGCGCCGCGGGCAACACGATCTATCGGCGGTTCGCATGGGCCGACTACGAGACCGATCGCCTCGATCCGACGTCGGACGATGGCGTCGAGTGGTACTCGAGCCGATCGCTGGGCGGCCTGTCCAACTACTGGACGGCGGCGGTCCCGCGCTTCGCCCCCGAGGACTTCACCGAGGGAGCGCGGCTCGACGAACGATACCGATGGCCTGTGACCTACGCCGACCTCGAGCCCTTCTACGCCCGGGCAGAGCGCTTCCTCATCGTCACCGCCGGTGACCCGATCCTGCGCGTGCCGGCGGGCACCCGCCGATACGAATATCGCCTCGGCCCGCGCTGGCAGACGATCGCGGCCGAGGCGTCTCGCCATGGCCATGGCGTCGGGGCGATGCCCTTGGCCAAAGGTCGGCCGTGGATGATCGCCCGGCGGGCGACGGAGTTCAACAGCTACCACTGCGTGATCGAGCCCTTGCTCTCGACGCGAACGTTCCGCCTGCTGACCCACGCCCAGGCGGTGCGGCTGTCGTGGGCGAGCATGGATGGTCGGGTCGAAGGCGTCGAGTACGTCGATCGCACGAGCGGCGTGCACCGTACGACGCGGGCGCGGGCTGTCGTCGTGGCCTGTGGCGCGATCGACTCGACGATGCTGCTCATGCGCTCCCGATCCGATGACTTCCCGCGCGGCCTCGGGAACTCCCGCGACCTACTCGGCCGGTACCTCCACGATCATCCGCGGGAGTGGTGGCCGGCGCGTGCCCGCCGCCCGCTGCCGGCGCTGGCCCATCCCGTCTACATCACTCGCGACCCGTGGGCGTCGAGCCAGCCGCTGATGGCGACATCGCTCACCCTCGGGCTACGCCGCTCGGCTCAGCGGGTGCGGACCTTCTACCGCGGCTCGAGCCGTGCGTTCGGGGTGCAGGTCTTCGGCACGATGGTGCCCACGCCCGACATCGGCATGTCGATCGGCGACGAAGAGCCCACCGACGCACTCGCCCTGCGTCCGCGGATCACGCTGCGCTACGACGGCGCCGCCGTCGCCAACCTGCTGTCTGGCCGGCGACGCCTGGTCGAGGTGCTCGGTTCGGCCGGTGTCGATGTCGAGCTCCCAGGCCCGTTCCACGAGATCCATCCGGGCTCGTCGGTGCACTATGGCGGATCGGTTCGGATGCACGCCGATCCGGCGTTCGGCGTGCTCGACGGGTGGAACCGGATCCACGACGTGACCAACGTCGCCGTCGTCGACAGCAGTGCGTTCACCACCGGCGCCGAGAAGAACCCGACGCTCACGGCGATGGCGCTGGCTCTGCGCGCCGCCGACCGCCTCGCCGACGACCTCCTCGCCGGCCGCATCTGAATGCTTGGGCTCCGGCCGTACTCCTACGTCGGCTGTCGCTTCCACACCTCCCACGGTGCGTGCCCGGAGCCGGCGATGAGGTCGAGCTCGAGCTTGTCCTTGAACGTGTCCATCGGCCGCCAGAACCCGTCGTACGGGTGCGCCATCAGCTTGCGCTCGGCGACGAGGCGGGCGAACGGCTCGACCACCAGCTCCTCGCCTGGGTGCATGTAGGAGAAGACCTCCCGGCGAAGCACGAAGAACCCCGCGTTGATCCGCAGGCGCGATGTCGAAACCGGCTCGAGGCCGGTCACCTCGCCGTCGGCGGCGGTGTGCACGACGTGGAACGACTGCGGCAACGGCACGCTGAGGAAACAGGCTACGCAGTGGTCGCGGGTGACGAAGTCGTCGATGTACGTGTCGAGCGGGAGGTCCGACAGGCCGTCGGCATAGTTGGCGAGGAAGATCTCGTCGTCACCGAGAAAATGCTGCACCCGCCGCAGCCGCTCACCGACGTTCGACTCAGGGCCCGTGTCGACGAACGTGATCCGCCAGTCCTCGATGTCGGTGCCAAGCATCTCCACGCTGCGCCCCCCGTCGGCGAGCACGAAGTCGTTCGTGGCCCACTCGTCGTAACGGAGGAAGAACTCCTTGATCTTGTGCGCCCCGTAGCCGAGGCAGAGGATGAAGTCCTTGTGCCCATAGTGGGCGTAGTACTTCATGAGGTGCCACATGATCGGCCGCGGACCGACGTCGACGAGAGGCTTCGGCGTCGTCTCGGAGTATTCCCGCAGGCGCATCCCCATGCCCCCGCAGAACAACACCACCTTCATCCAGCCCCTCCCGACCAGCTCACGCTGAGTCACCGTACCCCGGGCCAACTCCTCGGGCTGGCGAGAGGTACTGGGCTAGCGTGCCGCCGTGATCGACGTGGTCCTCGGCGGACCGACGGGGGAGCCGCTCAACGTGCTCTGCATCGGCGCACACAGTGACGACATCGAGATCGGCTGCGGAGGCACCGTGCTCCGACTGCTCGCCGAGCGACCGGGGTCGCACGTGCGCTGGGTGGTGCTGTCGGCGACACCCGAGCGCGAGGCCGAGGCCCGGGCCAGCGCCGCTGACTTCCTCGTCGACGCCGGGTCGAGCACCATCGAGGTCGCCACCTTCCGGGAGAGCTACTTCCCCGATCAGTGGTCGGCGGTGAAGGCCTACCTCAACGAGCTGCGCCGTCGGTGCGACCCCGACCTCGTGCTGTGCCATCACCGGCGCGACGAGCATCAGGACCACCGCACGGTCGGTGAGCTGGTGTGGAACACGTTCCGCAACCACCTGATCGCCGAGTTCGAGATCCCGAAGTACGAAGGCGACCTCGGCCAGCCCAACCTGTTCGTCCGGGTCCCACCGCACGTCGCTGCGCGCAAGGTGGAGCTGGTGATGAAGCACTTCGGCACCCAGCACGACAAGTACTGGTTCCGGCCCGAGACGTTCGCCGGGTTGCTCGCCGTGCGCGGCGTCGAGGCCGGGGCGTCGGCTGCGGAGGCGTTCCACGTCCGCAAGATGGTGATCTGAGGGAGGTCGTCATGAGGGTGCTCGTCACCGGACATCGGGGGTACATCGGCGTCGAGATGGCGACGGCGCTGCGCGGTGCCGGGCATGACGTGGTCGGGCTGGACATCGGGCTGTACGACGAGTGCGACTTCGTCAGCCCTCCCGACGATTTCCCGACGATCGACGTCGACCTTCGCGACGTGACTGCGGGCGACCTGGAAGGCATCGACGCAGTCGCCCACCTCGGCGCGCTGTCCAACGACCCGCTCGGCGACCTCAACGCCGAGCTGACCTACGACATCAACCTCCACGCCTCGGTCCGCCTCGCCGCGGCCGCCAAGCAGGCGGGGGTCGAGCGGTTCCTTTTCGCCTCGTCGTGCAGCCTCTACGGCGCGGGTGGCGACGACCTGCTCGACGAGACCGCCGATTTCTTCCCGGTCACCGCCTACGGCGAGTCGAAGGTGCGTGTCGAGCAGGAGGTGTCCAAGCTGGCCGACGACTCGTTCTCGCCGGTCTACCTCCGCAACGCCACGGCCTACGGGGCGTCACGGCGGCTGCGCGCCGACATCGTCGTCAACAACCTCGTCGGCCACGCCGTGACCACCGGCAAGGTGCTGCTGATGAGCGACGGCACGCCGTGGCGGCCGCTGGTCCACCTGCGCGACATCATCGCCGCCTTCGCCGCCTGCCTGGACGCGCCCCGCGAGGCGATCCACAACGAGGCGTTCAACGTCGGCATGAACGGCGAGAACTACCGCATCCGCGATGTCGCCGAGATCGTCAAGGAGGTCGTGCCAGGCTGCGAGGTCACGTACGCGCCGGGAGCGTCCCCCGACACCCGCAACTATCGCGTCGACTTCAGCAAGATCGCCGAGAAGGTGCCGGCGTTCCAACCGACGTGGACCGTCCGCGCCGGCGTCGAGGAGCTGTACCGGGCCTATACGTCGGCCGAGCTCACCCGCGACGAGTGGGAGGGCTGGCGCTACTACCGCCTGAAGACGGTGAAACACCTCCAGGACGACGGCGTCATCGGGGATGACCTTCGCCGGATCTGAACTGTTTGTGTCACCGCAGGAGTCCCCGAGGACGTATGCGGTGACACAAAGCGGAGAAACCGGGGGTCAGACGACGGTCGGCTCGGGGATCGGGATGATGAACTGGGCGCCCCAGTCGCGGGCGTGGGCGAGCTGGGTGAGGATCTCGTCCTTGAAGTTCCACGGCAGCACAAAGATGTAGTCGGGACGAGCCTCGTCGAGGACCTCGGGGGCGTGGATCGGGATGTGCGTGCCGGGCAGGAAGCGGCCCTGCTTGTACGGGTTGCGGTCGACCGTGAAGTCGATGAAGTCGGTGCGGATGCCGCAGTAGTTGAGCAATGTGTTGCCCTTGCCGGGGGCGCCGTAGCCGACGATCGTCTTGCCCGCCCCCTTGATGTCCGAGAGCAGCGCCAGCAGCGCCCGCTTGGTGGCCCGCACCTTCTGCTCGAACGCCGCATACGTCGCCGGATCGCGGAACCCGGCGGCCTCCTCGCGCCTGCAGCTCACGGACCTTCTCGCTCACCGGCCGTGTCTCGTCGGCGCTGTGCCGGGCGTAGATCCGCAGCGAACCACCGTGGGTCCAGATCTCGTCGACGTCGAAGATCGTCATGCCGTGGGCGGCGAAGATCGTCTGGGCGCTGATCAGCGAGAAGTAGCAGAAGTGCTCGTGGTAGATGGTGTCGAACTGGTTCTGGTCGAGCATCTGCATGACGTGCGGGAACTCGATCGTCATCGTCCCGTCCGGCCTGAGAATCCGCGGGATCCCGGCGACGAAGTCGTTGAGGTCGGGCACTTGGGCGAGCACGTTGTTGCCCAGCACGAGGTCGGCGAGACCGTGATCCGCTGCCAGCTCGCCAGCCCGCTGCTCGCCGAAGAACGAGACGTCGGTGGGCACCCCGCGGGCGACGGCGTCCTTGGCGACGTTCGCCGCCGGCTCCACGCCAAGACACGGGATGCCACGCTGCACGAAGTACTGCAGCAGGTACCCGTCGTTGCTGGCCAGTTCGACGACGAAGCTGTCGGGCCCGAGACCGAGGCGCTCGGTGATCATCGCCACGTAGTCCTCGGCGTGCTTGAGCCACGATCCCGAGAACGACGAGAAGTAGGCGTACTCGGTGAAGATCTCCTCCGGCGCGACGTACTCGTTGAGTTGGACGAGGAAGCATTTCCCGCAGACCCACACGTTGAGCGGGTAGAAGGGCTCCATCCGATCGAGCTGGTCGGCCGCGAGGTAGCTCTCGCAGAGCGGCGACATGCCGAGGTCGACGACGCCGTGCTCGAGCGGAGTGCCACAGAAGCGACAGGAGAAGCGGCTCACTGGAAGACCAGTGAGCCTTCGGCGCCGTCACGCTGATTCGCTCGCTCGAAGACTCGGTCGCTCATTGGGCGAACGGTAGCGTTGACCACGTGCGATTCACGCCGGCGGGGCCCGACGGGGCGTGGATCATCGACCTCGAACCGCACGTCGACGAGCGCGGGTTCTTCGCCCGCACCTACTGCGCCCGAGAGTTCGAGGCGCAAGGGCTGCCGACCGAGTTCCCGCAGTCGAACATCTCGCGCAACGACCGCGCCGGCACGCTGCGCGGGATGCATTTCAACACCGCGCCCTTCGCCGAGCCGAAGGTGGTGCGTTGCGGGCGGGGGGCGATCCACGACGTGATCGTCGACATCCGACCCGGCTCCCCGACGTACCTGCAGTGGGTCGGCGTCGACCTCGACGCCGCGTCGGGGCGCGCCCTGTTCGTGCCGGCGGGCTACGCCCACGGCTTCGTCACGCTTGTCGACGAGACCGATGTCGAGTACCGGATGGGCGCGTTCTACGAGCCAGATGCGGCCCGCGGGGCGCGGTGGAACGACCCGGCGTTCGGCATCGAGTGGCCGACCGAGCCAACCGTCATCGCGGCGCGCGACGCCAGCTACCCGGACTTCGACCCGTACGTCGTCGGCGCATCACACGAATGAGCATCGGGCAGGAGATGATGGCGCTGGTCGAGGCGCTGTACCCGATCTGCCGCTCGATCACCGGCGACGGGGTCCGACGCACGTTGGAGATCGTCGGCGAGGCCGTGCCGATGACCGTGACCGAGGTCCCGTCGGGCACGCCCGTGCTGGACTGGACGGTCCCGCCGGAGTGGAACATCCGCGACGCCTACGTCGCCGACCTCGACGGCAACCGGGTCGTCGACTTCGCCCGCAGCAACCTCCATGTCGTCAACTACTCCGTGCCGGTGGACGCCCGGATGACGCTCGATGAGCTGCGCCCGCATCTGCACACGCTGCCCGAGCAGCCGACGCTGGTGCCGTACCGCACGACGTACTACGACGAGAACTGGGGGTTCTGCCTCAGCCAGCAGGCCCTCGACGAGCTGCCACCCGGCGAGTACGACGTGCGCATCGACTCGACGCTGGCGCCGGGCACCCTGACCTATGGCGAGGTGGTCGTGCCCGGTCGGGAGGAGACCGAGGTGCTGGTGTCGTGCCACATCTGCCACCCCTCGCTGTGCGACGACAACCTCAGCGGGATCGCCGTCGCCACCACCCTCGCCCGCCGCCTCCTCGACGGACCGACGCCTCGCCTCACCCACCGCTTCCTCTACGCCCCCGGCACGATCGGCGCGATCACGTGGCTGGCGACACATCCCGACCAGCGCATCGCCCACGGGCTGACGTTGCAGTGCCTCGGCGACGACCAGCCGTTCACGTACAAGCGCACCGTCGGCGGCCACCACGTCATCGACCGCGCCGTCGCCAAGGCGCTCGGCGAGTCGGGGGTCGAGCATCAGGTGATCGACTTCTTCCCGTACGGGTACGACGAGCGGCAATACAACTCGCCCGGCTTCCGCCTCCCCGTGGGTGCCTTGATGCGCGGGCGGCATGGCCAGTTCCCCGAGTACCACACGTCCGCCGACGACCTCTCGTTCGTGTCGGGCGAGCACATGGCGGCGTCGCTGGACGTCCTGTCCCGCGCCCTCGCGATCGTCGATGCCGACCGCACGCTGCGCAACCTCGCGCCGTACGGCGAGCCCCAGCTGGGCCGGCGCGGCCTCTACCGGGCGATGGGCGGCACCGACATCCCCGGCCTCCAGCTGGCGATGCTGTGGGTGCTCAACCTCGGCGACGGGGACCACGACCTGCTCGCCGTCGCCGAGCGGGCCGGCGTCGAGTTCGCCGCCGTCGACGCGGCCGCGGCGATGCTCGAGCAGCACGGCCTCCTCGAGCAGATCACGCCGGATGCTCGATGACCAGCACCCAGTCCTCGGCGCCTGCGGCGTTCTTGCCAGGCGTTGTGAACGGCGCCGTGGCATCGCGGAAGGATCCGTCCGTTGGGTCGAACCAGCGCGCCGTCACCCCTGCCTGAAGCTGGCCCACATCGACCGTGATCGTGCCCCCCGTCGGCACGTAGACGATGGCCAGCGACCGGTCGGGGGTGGTCGCCGCCGTGGCGTAGTCGCTCTCCAGCACGTCGCCCTGGTTCGTCGGCTCGCCCGCGCCCTTCGTGAGGAAGCGCTGCTGTTGGTCGGGCACGAGGTCCTGCCAGGGACGGGCGGAGAAGAAGCGCACCATCAGCTCCCATTCGCTCACGGCCTTGGTGTCGAAGTGCTCCTTCCAGCTGTCGTCCTCGAACCCCCATGTGTACTTGTTGCCGTACAGTTGGCCGGTCGCGCCTGACAGCATCGTCCAGTACTCCTGGCGGCGCAGCGTCTCGTCCGACGTCGGCGGGCCCTTGTCGTTGTTCTCGAACTCATAGTTGGCCTCGACCATGAACACCGGCGTCGTCGGCTTGGCGTTGTATGCGCGAAGCACCACCTCGTAGGTCGGCTCGTAGGCATAGGCCGACGCCAGATCGATCAGCGGCGGCCAAGTCGGATCGTCGAAGGAGGTGTTCGATGGGTTGAGCTCGATCGTCTGCAGCTTCTTCGGATCGGCGGCGCGGAGCCCCTTCGAGAGGGCCACCAGATAGGGGTCGTACGTCTCCCAGTCTCCGTAGTCGTTGCCGAACATCCAGATGATGTTCACGTCGTCGCGATAGCGCTCGCCGAGGAACGTGCCGTAGGCCTCACTCTTGGCCTCGCCGTTGTCCTTGAGCAGGTCGCGGAAGCTGCCCGTCTCGGCCGGGTCGAGCACGAGCGTGATGCCGTACTTCTTCGCCAGGTCGACCATCGTGTCCATCCGCTTCCAGTACTGCGGGTTCACCGTCGACAGGTCGTGCTCGTCCGTGAACGGCTTGATCCCGTCGTACGTCGAGGCGTCGTCACGACCGTGCGTATAGGGACCGCAGATCAGGTTGACCCACGCTGCGTTGAACCCGTGCTGCTGGCGGTCCTTGAAGAAGAACTCCATGTCGTCGGTGGACAGGTTGGCCGGCATGCACTGGGGCGAGTCCCCGTTCAACATGTACGGCTTGCGATCCTGATCGACCAGGTACCGCTTGTTGGCGCTGACCCCGACCGGGAAGGCGATGCCGGCGGGGGGCGCGGCGTCCGCCGGGGCCGGAGGCTCGGACGTGGCAGCCGTTGACGATGGCACGCCTGTCGTCTCGGTGGACGTCGGTCCAGCGGTGGCGCTCGTGGCGCCGGACGGCGGCGCAGCGGTCGTGGCGCCCGCAGTCGGCGCGCTCGCCGCGCCGGTGGTCGCGGCGCCGTCGTCGTCCGAGCCCGAGCACGCCACCACTACGAGGGCGGCGACGAGCCCGGCCACCCATTGCCCGCTCGCCGTTCGTGTCATCTTTCCGCCTCTTTCCGCCACCCTCCCTCAGGGCACGCCGGCACGGTAGCCGGGAGTCGTCCGCAGTGGCGGGCAGTAACATCGCCGGTTTCGGCGAGGGAGACGACACACATGGCAACACGAGGCTCGGGGAGCCTGAAGCGCGGCGACCTGGTCGAGGTGCGCAGCGCACGCGAGATCCTGGCGACGCTCGATGATGTGGGCGCCCTCGACGCGATGCCGTTCATGCCCGAGATGGTGGCGTCGTGCGGGAAGCGGTTTCACGTCACGGCGCGCACCGAGAAGCTCTGCGACACCGTCAACAGCACCCTGCGCAGCGTGCGCCTCGCCGACGCCGTGCTCCTCGACGACGCCCGCTGCGACGGCTCTGCACACGGCGGCTGCCAGGCGGAGTGCCGCAACTATTGGAAGGAGGCGTGGCTGCGGGCGGTCGAGCCGGGCGATCCGGCGGCCGCGCCGGACGACGACGAGGCCAACGAGGCCCTGCTCGCCCGGACTCAGGCGCACACGACGTGGGTCGACGACGAGGGCGAGACCCGATACCGCTGCCAGGCCACCGAGCTGGCCAAGGCCACCACGCCGCTGTCAACCTACGACCCCCGCCCCTACGTCCGGGAGCTGACGACCTCCAACGTCCCGGTTCGCACGTGGGTGCGGATCATGGCGCGGGCCGCGGTGATGCAGCCGATGCACAAGTTCGACCTGTTGAAACGACCGAAGGGCGAGGGCGCGTCGTCACCGAAGCTCGAGCCGCTCGACCTCCAGCCCGGCGAGTGGGTGCGCGTGAAATCGCTGCCGGAGATCGAAGCCACGCTCACCTTCGAAGGCCGCAACCGCGGCCTGCAGTTCGACATCGAGATGGCCGAGTTCTGCGGCACCGTCCACCAGGTACGCAACCGCGTCGACCACATCATCGACGAGCCGACCGGGAAGATGCTCCGGTTCGGCAGCGACTGCATCAAGCTGGAGGGCGCGGTGTGCAAGGCGGAGCGGAGCACCGGCCGCTGGTTCTGCCCGCGTGAGATCTACCCGTACTGGCGCGAGGGGTGGCTTCAGCGGGTACCCGCTCCGGCGCCCGATCACTCCCAGTTGTAGACGCCCTCGCGACTCGCGTTGCGGGCCCGCTGCCAGACCGTCTCCCCGGCGACGAGGAGGTCCTTGGCCAGCTTCGGCGAGTAGCGCGTCGCCCAGCGGGCCACCGTCCCGGCGCAGCGCACCCGCTCGACCGGCGGGACGTCCGCCTCCGCGACGACACCGATGAACCCGCGCAGCTCCTGCCAGTTGGGGAACGAGACCTTGCCCTTGCGGTCGGGGTTGAACCAGGCCATCCGGTCGCGCCAGTTGCCGACCCAGTTCTTGTAGTGGAAGCGCTTGTAGAACAGGTCCTCGGGCACCGCGTAGAACGGTCCGCGCATGGCCAGGCGGGAGAGGAAGACCTTGTCGGCGTCGATGTGGTTGTCCATCGGCTTGGTCGCGCGGACGACGTCGCCGCGCATCACGCCGTAGACGGCGTCGCAGTTGTGGTCGCGGAACGCCAGTTCGGCGAACCGCGCCGACGGTGTCGCTGCCGTCCCACGCGTCGACCGGTAGACGCTCACCTGGGCACCGAGCTCGTCGATGACGACGGTGCCCGTGAAGGCGATCACGACGTCGGGCCGGGCCTCGAGCACCTCCACACAGCGCTCAAGCATCGTCGGGGCGATCTTGTCGTCGTGGGCGGAGAGCCGGAAGTAGCGGCCTCGGGACAGGTCCACCGTCCGCGCCTGGTTGCGGGCGCCCCCGATGTTCGTGGGGTTGCGGTGGTACCGGACGCGTGGGTCGGCGTCGACGTACTTGAGGGAGATCTCCTCGGTGCGGTCCGCCGAGGCGTTGTCGCAGATGATCAGCTCGAGGTCCTCGACGGTCGACGCGAGGATCGAGTCGATCGCCTCGGCGAGGTAATTCTCCCCGTTGAAGACCGGCATTCCCACGCTGACCAGCGGGGCGTGCGAACTGTCGTGGCTCAATTGACCTGCTACTCCACCCTCACAGGAACTCCCCGTAGGCTGTGCCCACGCTACCTGGTTCGGATCGGCGTGCCCGCGAATTGTCAATTTCGATGAACCCTTGCGGGGACGTCGGGATACGCTCACACCACTGCGGCAGACCTCGCCGCAGCGGGCACGCCCAGGCGGAGGGTGTCGGACGACGGGCAGGAGGGCGAATGGACGTGAGACCGTGGCGGCGGGCGCTCGTCACCGGGGCGTCTTCGGGAATCGGCGCGGCGTTCGCCGACCTGCTGGCGACTGAACAGGTCGATCTGGTGCTCATCGGTCGGGACCGCGAGGCCCTCGACCAGGTCGCCGCTCACGCCCGCGGTCGGGGCGTCGATGTCGAGGTGCTGCGGGCCGACCTCGCCACCCGCGAAGGCGTCGAGGCGACGGTCGCCGCGATCGAGCGGTCCGAGCCGCCGATCGACCTTCTCGTCAACAACGCCGGCCTGGGCCAGTGGGGCGCCTTCGTCGACCTCCCGCTCGACCTCGCCCTCGACTGCATCAGGGTCAATGACGAGGCGCTCGTCCACCTCACCCACGCCGCGGCCGTGCCGATGGTGAAGGCTGGGCGGGGCACGATCATCCAGATCGCGTCGATGGCCGCCGCCGGTCCACGCCCCCAGCAGGCCGTCTATGCAGCGTCGAAGGCGTTCGTTTCGAGCTTCGGCCAAGCGATCCACTCCGAGCTGGCGTCCTCGGGCGTCACGTGCACGACCGTGCTGCCCGGCTTCACCCGCACCAACTACTTCGCCAGGGTCGGCCTCTCGCCGAACGTCCCGCCGAACCAGTGGATGACTCCGACCCAGGTCGCATCGCTCGCGCTCGACGGCGCCGCCAACGGCCGGCCATTGCTGGTGCCCGGGCGGCGCAACCTGGCCAAGGTGGCGATCGCCACGCCGTTCCCGACGATCGGTTTCGGACGGATCAAGGGGCGGGTGCGCGAGGCGCGGGACTCGGTGCGCCGGGCCAAGGACGCGATCTTCAACTGATCCGCGCGTGTTCGCTTGTGCCGGCTGGCGCCGCCGGCGTTGACGGGCACGGAGTGTATTGAGGGTGGGTTCCGCCCCTCGACACTCCGATCGGGTAGGCATGGCGGCGTGAGCGACGAACCGTTGGACCAGTCCGAGGCGCTCGACGAGGTCGACATCGAGACCGACGAGGACTATTCGGGCGACGACGTCGGTGAGGACCTCCCCGACTACCCGCCCGATCGCTACCAAGGTGCCACGGCCTTCGGCGTCACCGCCCTCGAGGAAGAGGTTGGCGAGTCGTTCGCCCGGCGCACGTGGCGGGAGGAGCCGGAGAACTACCGCCCACGAGCGCACTCCGACGTCGGCCAGCTCGTCGACCCCGACGATGTCGGTGAGTGGGACGACGAGGAGGAGCTGATCGCCGAGGAGGAGCCAGGTGAGGGGCTGTCGCCGGAGGAGGAGGCGATGCATCTCGAGCCCGAGGAGTGACAGCTCCACGAACGCGAGGAGGCGAGCGCCGCTGCGCAGCGGCGGCGGCGAGCTCGGGAGGTACCCTGACCGACGCACACCGAACGATCGGGGGATCTCATGGGCCTGGCCAGCGGCGTCCACCACCTGGCGATCTCGACGGCGGACATGAAGGCGCAGCTGACGTTCTTCTGCGACGTGCTCGGCGCCGAGCTCAAGGCGCTCTACTGGATGCACGGCGTGGAGGGCGCCCAGCACGGGTTCGTCAAGTTGAACGACGCCAGCTACATCGCCTTCGTCCAAATGGCGGCGATCGCCGAGATCGACAGCGAGATCGGCGTCACCCACGCCGGCAGCGGCGCCGGCACGTCAGCGCCGGGCACGATGCAGCACGTCGCCTTCAACGTCGACTCGCTCGACGACCTGCTGGCGCTGCGTGACCGCATTCGCAGCCGCGGTATCAACGTCTTCGGCCCGCTCGACCATGGGCTGTGCCACTCGATCTACTTCGCCGGCCCCGAGCACCTCACGCTCGAGATCGCGACCTCGGCGGCGCCGATCGACGACCGCGCGTGGATCGACCCCGAAGTCGTCGCGCTGTGCGGCATCGACGACGACGAGCTGGCGGCGATGCGGGCTCCGACCGACTACGAGGACGAGGGCGGGCGGGTCCCCAACCCGCCGATCGACTGGTCCAAGCCGCACATGGTGATGGGCGAGCGGGCGGCGTACGAGAAGCTGATGGCGATGCCCGATGAGCTGGTCACGGCGAGGCTGTCCCAGAACGTGCCGCCGGTACAGGTCGAGGAGCTGCAGACGACCCGCTGACCAGGGCCGAACAGTGGCCGCCCCGACGACCGAGCTCCCACCCGACCCACCCACCGGTGACGAGCGAACGACGCTGGAGACGTTCCTCGACTACTACCGCGCCGTCACGATCCGCAAGGCCGAGGGGATTGCCGACGAGCAGGCCCGCCAGGCGCTGTGCCCGCCCAGTGAGCTGACCATCGTCGGCATCGTCCGCCACCTCACCGACGTCGAGCGCAGCTGGTTCCGCCGGGACATCGCCGCCGAGGCAGCTCCCCCGATCTACTACGGCACGTCCCATCCGACCGGCGACGTCGACGGTGACTTCCACGCCCCACCCGACGTCACCGTCGCCGCCGCCCTCGAGGCGTATCGGGGCGAGATCGAGCGCTGCCGGGCCGTGATGGCCGGCGTCGACTCGCTCGACATGCTCGAGCGCAACGCCGACGTCCATGCCGAGCGGCGCAACGTGCGTTGGATCCTCGTTCACATGATCGAGGAGTACGCCCGCCACGCCGGTCACCTCGACCTGCTGCGCGAGGCCGCCGACGGCGTCGTCGGCGATTGACAGCCGTTCTGTCCCTCCGAATCGGCCCGATCCGGCCGGTATCGAAGGACAGAACGACGGGACATCGCCTCACCGAGCTCTCACCGTCGCCATCACAGTTCGATCATGACTCACCTTGACGATGGGCTCATCCCGCAGGACGCGGGCCCACGACAAGGAGATGACTCGATGAAGACCCGGACCACCCTCGCCGCCGCCGCGATCGTCGTGCTCGGCGGGGTCGGCACCGCCGTTGGCGTGGCCTCCGCCCAGAGCGACCCGACCCCCGCAAGCCCCTCGACCGAAGCTCCGGCCACGAGCAACAACGCCGGCGCGAGGACGGCGTTCGTCTGCGCCAACCTCGACCAGATCGAGAAGGTCCAGGCGGACCACGCCACGCTGCTCAGCGACCGGCTCACGCTGCTGGAGAGCGCCAAGCAGGCCGCCCAGGACGCCGGCAACACCAAGCTCGTCGAGCGCATCGACACGCGCGAGGGCCACGTCAAGGACCGCCAGGCGAAGGTCGCCGAGCGCCAGCAGAAGCTGGCCGACTTCGCCGCCGCCCACTGCCAGGCCTGAGCCTCCCTTACTCGGGCTCGCCCGCCTGGCCCCGCTCAGCCGATGATCGCCGGCAGGATCTCCGCGACGATCCGGCGGTGCGACGCCGCCGCAGCCTCGCGATCCGACCCCAATCCCGGGCCGGTGAGGTAGAAGCGGCGCAGGCCCAGCTCTCGCAGCTGCTCCAACCGCTCGAGGCAGTACGACGGCGGACCGGCGAGGGCGAAGGCATCGATCACCTCGTCGGTGAGCTGCTGCGACTGGCGCGAGCCCTGGGTGAAGTGGGCGGTCATGTCGTAGGCGGCGTGGACCTTCGTGAGCGTGTCCCGCTGCGATTCGGTGACCGGGCCGGTGACCGTCCCGTGCATCACCGAGAAGCGGGCGAACGAGCCGACGCTCCCACTGATCAGCTGGCGGGCGGTGGCCGGGTCGTCGTGGACGAACAGCGGGACGTACGCACCGAGCCCGAGCGTCGCCGGGTCGAGGCCAGCCGCCGCTCGCGCCTGATGGGCGCGATCGATCGCCCACCGAATCCGCGCCGGGTCGACACCGACGGCGAAGGTCACCGCGTCGGCCAGCCGGGCCGCGACGTCGATCACCTTCGGGCCTGACGCGGCGACATCGACGGGCACCTTGACGGACCCGTCGCGCAGCCAGCGCAGCCGGCTGACGGTCGGCTCGTTGTCCATGTGGAGCGTCGCCGAGGAGTGCAGCCCGTTGACGGCGTCCGCGGCGAGGTCGAACGGGACCTCGTCGCGCCGAAGGTAGCCCTGCAGTCGCTCGAGGTGGGCGGCGAACTGGGCCACGGACGCCGGCGCCAGGCCGAGGTAGGCGAGGGCGGAGTCGCCGCGCCCGATACCGAGCACGAAGCGCCCGCCCGTCTCGGCCTGGACGCTGGCCGCGGCCGTCGCCGCGACGGCAGGGTGGCGGGTGGCGGTGTTGGTCACGGCGGTGGCGAGCATCAGCGTCGACGTCGCCGCGCCGGCGATCGCCGCAGCGACGTACGGATCCCCGGACAGGCACTGCGAGTCGACGATGCCCATCCCGGTCCATCCCTCGGCCTCAAGGCGGCGGGCGGCGTCGGCTGACCTGCCTGGGATACCCGGCCCCGGCGTCCACATCTCGACGGCGGCCACGGTCACTGCCCCGTGAACATCGGCGGGCGGCGCTCGGCCATCGCCGCCACACCCTCCCGCCAGTCGCTGGTGGCGCTCAAGCGGTCTTGCTCGGAGCGCTCGCGGGCGAGCGCCGCACGGACCCGTTCGGCGAGATCGCCGCGCATCGTCTGGCGAATCGACCGCACTGCCAGCGGCGCTGACTTGGCGATGTCGGCCGCCAGGTCGAGGGCGGCGGGGCGCACCTCGTCGGCCGCCACCAGTCGGTCGGCCAGACCGAGTCGGAGGGCCTCGTCGCCGCCGACGCGCCGGCCGGTGTAGAGCATGTCGAGGGCAACCTGGTGGCCGGCGACGAGCGGCAGCGTCACCGTGAGTCCGAACCCGTGGTGGAACCCGAGGCGGGCGAAGTTGGCGGAGAACCGGGCCTCCGGGCTGGCGACGCGGAAGTCGGCCGCCATCGCCAGACCGAGGCCGCCGCCGATCGCCGCACCCTGGACGGCGGCGACGATCGGGAGCGGTTGCTCGAACAGGCGGATCGCCATCTCGTAGAGGTGGGGCCGGGCGCCGTCGGACCGGCGTTCGCCGCCGAAGTCGGCACCGGCGCAGAAGTGCCGCCCCTGGCTGGCGAGCACGGCCACGCGGCAGTCGCCGGCGGCGAGGTCCTCCAAGGCGTCGGCGATGGCGCCGATCAGCACGATGTCGAAGAAGTTGTTGGGTGGGCGGCGGATCTCGATCACGGCGACGTGGCCGTCGACCTCGACCCCGACATCCGCGGTTGTCGGGCTTTCGGGCATGCCGCCGGTCTACACGACAACACCCCATGGTGGCATCCGCTCAGGTCTCGATGGCGGTCGAGCGCAGACCGACGAGCGGGCCGCCGGCCAACCGGCCGAACAGGAAGAACGGGACCTCGACGATCCCGTCGCCGCGCACGAAGACCTGGGTGAGCCCGGTGAGAGTACGGCGCATGACGCGCTCGAGGACGGCAAAGACCTGCTGTGTGCCAGGGTCGGTCCCCGCGGCGACTCGGTCGAAGAAGGCGGCCGCCGCGCTGAGCACGGCCTGGCGGCCAGCATCGAAGCCCAGCGCGGCCTTGAAGGTCGACGCCGTCACCTTCGTCCCGACGTCGAAGGCCGCCGTGAACGGCTCGAACGGCACGTCGGACTCGCTGGTGAGCGTCTCCCCGACCACGAGCGTTGCCAGCGCCAGCGACAAGCGGTGGGCGACGCCGTGGTTGAACGCGACGGCTGGGTCGATCATTGGTTGCTCCCTCGTGCGGACGCCGGGACTGTAGGGGTACGAGGCTGGTTCAGCGCCAGGCGTTGCGTGGGTAGAGCCGAATCGAATCTGGACCAGGAGGTTGGCCATGCCACAGCGATCGTGGAGCGCCAAGCGCGAACGACAGTACGAGCACATCAAGGAGGGCCTCCTCGAGCGTGGCCGGCCCGAGGACACGGCCGAGGAGATCGCCGCCCGTACCGTGAACAAGGAACGGGCCCGCCACGGCGAGGCCCGCCAGGCGAGCCGAACCTCGACGAAGGACGTCTCGTCCGGTCGCCGCGGCGGGTTGCGATCGCACCGGGGGCCGGGTGGCCGCACCAAGGCCCAGTTGTACAGCGAGGCCAAGGCCAAGCACATCAAGGGCCGCTCGAAGATGTCCAAGGCCGAGCTCGAACAGGCCGTGGGCCGGTAACCCCGCCACGCAGGAAGGAGCATTCGATGTCCCTCGACATGCTGAACCTCTACCGCCAGGCCAGCGACTGGGCGGGCGAGAAGGTCGTCGGTGCTGGAGCCCAGCTCGACAGCCCCACACCGTGCGACGAGTGGAACGTGCGCACGCTGCTCGACCACATGCTCGACACGCAGCGCTACTTCCTCGGGGTCGCCAAGGGCGAAGACGCCTCGCCGCCGGCGCCGAGCCCGCCCGAGCTCGTGAGCGACGATCCCGTCGCCGACTTCAGCCGGATGCGCACAGATGTCATGGCCGCGTTCGCCGCGCCCGGCGTCATCGAGAAGACCGGGCCGTCGCTGGGCATCGCCTTCGGTGACCAGCTGGTGCACGCCTGGGACCTCGCCAAGGCGACGGGGCAGGACGCCACGATGCCGCCTGGGCTGGCTCAGGCGGCGTACGACATGATCCACGGGCGCTTCAGCGACGATTAGCGCAAGGGCTTGTTCAAGCCGGAGGTCCCGGTCAGCGCGGACGCCTCACCGCAGGAACGGCTGCTCGCCTACACCGGACGCAACCCCAGCTGACGCCACGCCGCGCCGCCGGGTCGCCGCGTCGCTCGCCCGATCACCACACCGGCCGAATACGTCATACGGCGTATCATCGTCGTATGACGATGCTCAGCTTCCGTGTGGACGACGACGAAGCGCGTCGAGCCCAGCGGTGGGCCGACGCGCTCGGGATCGACAAGTCGGAGCTGCTCCGGCGGGCGTTGCACGGGCACCTGGTCCGTCTCGCCTCCGAGCACGACGCGGCGACGTGGCAACACGAGCCGCTCGCCGTCGCCGAGACCGCCGTTGCAGATGTCGCTGACTGGGGCCCGGCCGAGGACTGGTCGGACTGGGCCGATGCAGCGCGGTGAGGTCTGGTTCGCGGCGACGCCGGGAGGCGATCGCCCGGTGCTCGTGCTGACGCGTGATCCCGTTTCCGATCGCATCGGCTCAGTGGTCGTGGCCGCGCTCACCAGAACCGTTCGGTGCCTCGTGTCGGAGCTCGAGCTGACGGCGCGCGCGGACGGGGTACCGACCGACTGTGTGGTGAACTTCGACAACATCCACACCATCCCGCGCGACGTGTTCCGCCGCCCGTTGTGCAGTTGAGCCCGGCCCGGATGAGCCAGGCGTGCCAGCGCCTGCGCGACGCCACCGGCTGCTGAGCGCTCGCTCTCAGTCGTCGACGAGATACTGGTCGCGCAGCGCCATCATGTGCCGCCGACGTCGTGAGACGAGCAGCTCCGGTGAACCGAGCCGCAGGTCCCAACGCCGCGCCGACGGGTCGAACCCGGCCGCCCGCAGCAGCGTCTCCGCCCGCTGTGACACGCTCCCTTGCGCCAGGCCGAAGTGTGCCATCAGGTCCTTCACGAGCATCCCGCCACCGACGTGGGTGAACAGGTCGTTGTCCTTGCCGACGATCCAGCAGATCGCGGCTGCCGCCGTCGTCGAGCTGGCCCGGCGCCGGAACACGGCCGGATCACCGGCGGCGACGCGGGCGAGTAGCCGCCGACAGGCGGTGCGGTGCTCCACGTCGAGCAGTTCGTCGCAGCACCGATCGCACAGCGCGAGCACCTCGGTGACCTTGTCGCGGACGTCGTCGGCGACGACGCCCCAGTCGAAGTCTTCGTCCGGCAGCGGCCGGTCGTCGAGGGCGCGCAGGGCATCATCGCTGCCGGCAGCCTCCCGGAGCAGCTCGAGCATGAACGACCGATGGTCGAAGTGGAACGGGACGTCGAAGTCGTCGAAGTCAAAGTCGTCGTCGTCGAGGTCGTCGAAGTCGTCGTCCAGGTCGAGGTCACCTGCCGCCCACGGTCCATCAGGGTCGACTGCGGCCATCGCCGCGAGCAGCGCCGCCGGGCCCTGCGGGCGCGGCGACCGGATCGTGCGCTGGTAGTCGGGCTCGTACTCGTCGATCGCGGCGAGCGTGGCGAGCGTCAGCTCGGTGCGGATGCCTCGCTCGGCGTGGCAGAAGCGGACGAACGCCCGCAGCAGCTCGGGCGCCTTCGACAAGAAGTCGGCGTCGGCGACGATTTTGCGCGGGATCCAGTCCTCGAGGATGATCTCGATCGCCACCGGGCTCCACCGCAGCGGATCGCCTGGCCCGTAATCGGCGCCGAACCAGATCACTGACTCGAGCAGCGCTCGGTGATCGGCATCGTCGAGCGGTGTGCCGAACGGTGAAGCGAAGAACCGATCCGCCAGCCGCTGGCGGTCCGGGTCGCTCCAGTCCGGCCGCACGTAGCCGGTCCCACCGGCCGGCATCCGCCGGGTGAGCCATTCGACGATCGGGCGGCACATCGGCCAGGTGTCGGTCTCGAACGGCGGCACCGTCATCGCCGCCAGCTCAATCGCCTCGGTGATGCGGGTCCGGGCGTCGGCCAGGTCGATGTCACGGAACACCGTGTCGGGATCGTCGGCCTTGGCACGCATCAACGCCTCGAGGTCGGCCAGCGTCGTCGGAACGATGAAGGCGTCCTTGACGAGGGTGCCCATGTTGTGGTCGATGTAGACGAGCGCGGTGAGCTCGGCGCCGCCGGCAAATCGCACGCCGACGTTGACGTCGTCGCCGTCGCCCAACACGTGGACCATCTCCTGCGCCCCGTACACCTCGGCATCGCCGAGATGGGCGAGCCACTCCGGCAGCGGGTCGTCCCGCCGGGCCAGCTCGCGCCGGACGCGGGCCAGCAGCAGCTCGTCGTCGTCGGCGAGCTCGGCGAGCACCGTCAGGAGCGCGGTCGTCTCGATCCGCTCGACGGGAAGGAACATGTCCACGAGTTGCTGGAGCGTGTACGGCGGCTCCCCAGGTCGGCGGCCGAGCCCGTACTCCCGCCGGTCGACCATCGAGAGCAGCGAGCTGACCTGGGCGAGCAGGTCGAGCGGTTGGCCCGATCGCACGGCGCGGCGGAGATCCTGGATCAGGTCGGGCTCGGCGTCCGGCGACGGCGTCGCCCAGGTCGGGTCCTGGTAGCCCAACGGCCGCGTGCCTTTCGGCGTGACCCGTCCGCCCTTGGGATGTCGCCCGTGTCGTCGTCGCTTCGCCACGGTCCGACGATAGGTCCAACAGCGGTGGCGAGGCCTCCGCCCAACGGGGGTACCCGTCGGCGCCGATGATCGTCGGGGCGCTGGACGTCACACCGAGCGGTTCGCCGCCGGCACGGGGTAGGAGATCAAGCCGCAGGCGCCTGCAAGGCCGAGGTGTGCGTGCCGCTGGTGGGTGCGTTCGATCTCGTCCGCACAGCGGAGCGGATGGCCCCGTTTTGAGGCTGCCGCTTCGATCTGCCCGGGTGGCAGGCCTTGCGCGCCGAGCTCCATCCTGGCGGCCTCGAGATCGTCACGGTGTCCCTGAGCTGAGCGGACCCGAGGCGTCGCGCCCCTCGCTGAGCTTGTGAGCACCGAGCGCCGGTAGCGGTGGCGCTCGTCTACTTCGACGCCAGCGCCCTCGTGAAGCTGGTGGTCGACGAGGTTGGCACTGATCTCGCCGTCGACCTTTGGGACGGCTGCGACGCCGCCCTGTCGAGCCGCTTGGCGTATCCCGAGGTGTGCGCCGTCATGGCCGCTGCCGTCCGCAACCGCCAGCTGCGGACG
Organism: uncultured Acidimicrobiia bacterium; assembly: GCA_963841465.1. Lineage (GTDB taxonomy): Bacteria > Actinomycetota > Acidimicrobiia > Acidimicrobiales > Ilumatobacteraceae > JALZMG01. The sequence goes on from CAWJCQ010000006.1 coordinate 1,421,746, forward strand.
GCCGATGCGGACCGGGCCCATCCCACCTGGGAGCGGTTCTGGGACGCCGTTCGTCCGGTCGAGCTGACTCGGGCGGTTGAACGTCACGCCGGCGCGCTCGCTAGACGGCACACCTTGCGAGGAGCCGACGCCGTCCACCTCGCCAGCGCGCTCGCCATCGACAGCGCGGAGCTCGTCGTGGCGGTCTGGGACCGTCGCCTCCATGCCGGCGCGGTCGCCGAGCGACTGCTCGTGGCCCCGGTCACGCTCCAAGCCTGAGGGCACGGACGGTTGTCCCGAGCGGAAGCGTTCGGTGGGCGAGGGGCCGCGAACACCAATCCGCAACGGCTCGACAGGTCGAGCCGCTGGGTCCGAAGGATGAGCGCTGACCAGGACAATCTGCGTCCGGCGTGGTTGAGCGTTCCTCCAGTGTGCCGACTCACAGAAGGGCGAGGCTCGACTGGACGGCGGTGTACGTGGCGACGGCGACGAGGAGGACGACGAACCATCGCTGCAACGACGCGGGGTGCTTGGTGCCGGCGAGATGGGCGCCGATGACGACGCCGACGAGGCTGGCGAGGGTGAACGGGATGACCGTGGCCCATTCGATCGAGCCGGCCTGCAGGCGGGTGCTGAGTGCGACCACGGAGTTGATGGTGATGACGAGCAGAGACGTTCCGACCGCTTCAGGCATGGCGAAACCGAGCGCGAGCACCAGGGCGGGCACGATGACGAACCCCCCACCGACGCCGAAGAACCCGGTAAGGAGCCCGACGACGGTGCCGGCCACGATCACCTTGAGCACCGTCACGAGGTCGACCGGCGTGGTCGATGCCGCCGTGGGAGCGGCCGCTGCGCTCAACGAGCTCGCCGCCGGACGGCGGGTGCGGCGCCACATGGCAGTCGCCGCGACGAGCATCAGTCCGGCGAAGGCGAGCAGCAGGACGTCGGGATCGGCGGCGTCGTTCCATCGGGATCCGACGAGGGACCCGCCGATGCCCACCAGTCCGAACAGGACGCCGGCACCGAATCGCACGCGGCCGGCGCGCCAGTGGGGCACGATGGCGATGAGGGCGGTGACCGCGACCAGCACGAGCGATGTGGTCGTCGCGTACTTGGGTGACTGCCCGGCGGCGTAGACGAGGGCGGGGACGGCCAGGATGGAGCCGCCCCGCCGAGCGCGCCGAGCGACACGCCGATCAGGAGCCCGAGTGGAGAAGCGAGCAGGGCGCGCATGTCGTGGTCGACTCAGACGGGGGTCACCGGGACGGGACCCTGCGTCGACCTACTGGCTCCGTCTTGCGCTCGCATGCCTTGTCCAAGTATACCCAGGGGGGTATTATTCCGATATCGCCTTCGTTGGTCAGATACACGCCCTGAGGTTGGGCATGGCTGCATCGGATCCTTCCCAGCGGCCACTTCAGCCACGAGGCGGAATACCCCAGGGGGTATCACGGTTGGCAGACGTGACTCCCGAGCGTCAGGACCAGCAATGGGAACCGTCAACGTCACAGCCGAGGACTTCCAGTCCACGATCGCCGACAACGGCATCGTCGTGATCGACTGGTGGGCCTCGTGGTGCGGGCCGTGTCGGATGTTCGCCCCGCTCTTCGAGAAGGCGGCCGCCGAGCACCCCGACATCGTGTTCGCCAAGATCGACACCGAGGCCGAGTCGGGCCTGGCCGCCGCCTTGAGGATCATGTCGATTCCCACGCTGATGGTGTTCCGCGAGGGCGTGCTCGTGTTCTCCCAACCGGGGGCCCTGCCGGGCCCGGCGCTGGAGCACGTCATCGCCCAGGTCCGCCAACTCGACATGGAGCAGGTCCACCGCAGTGTCGCCGCCCAAGCCGCGGGCTGACGCCTCGTCGCCTCGCCGACTCCTCATCCCGGTTCCGACAATCTCCCAGGAGACATGATGTTCTTCCGTCAGTACGAGTTGCCGTGCCTGTCGCTGTTCAGCTACCTCATCGGCGACGAGAACACCGGACGCGCCGTGGTGGTCGATCCGCAGCGTGACATCAGCGGCTACGTCGACGATGCGGCCGCCCACGGGCTGCGCATCGAGCGGGTCATCGAGACCCACTTCCACGCCGACTTCCTCTCCGGTCACCTCGAGCTGGCCGCGGCCACGGGCGCCGTCATCTCCTACGGCGACGCGGCGAGGGCCGAGTTCCCGATCGAGCCGTTGGCGGACGGCCGACGGCTCGAGCTGGGCGACGTCGTGTTGGAGATCCGCCACACGCCCGGTCACACCCCGGAATCGATCAGTGTCGTCGTGTGGGAGCACGGCGACGATCAGCAGCCGTGGGGCGTGCTCACCGGCGACGCGCTGTTCGTTGGTGACGTCGGACGCCCTGACCTGCTCGCCGCGGTCGGCTGGAGCGCCGACGACCTCGCCCGCCAGCTGTACCGCTCGCTTCGCGACCGCCTGCTCACGTTGCCCGACTCGACCCGGGTCTTCCCCGCTCACGGCGCCGGTTCGGCCTGCGGCAAATCGATGTCCGACGCCGTGTCGTCGACCATCGGCGAGCAGCGACGGCTCAACTACGCACTGCGCCCGATGAGCGAGGACGACTTCGTCGCCGCCGTGACCGAAGGCCAGTCAGTGGCCCCGCTCTACTTCGCGTTCACCGCCGACAGCAACCGCCGCACACGCGAGCTGCTCGACGACACCGAGCCTCCCCTCGAGCTCGACGTCGACGATGTCGCGCGCTGCGCTCGGGAGGGTGCGCTGTTGATCGACACGCGGGCCCCGGAGGCGTTCGCGTCTGGACACCTGCGGGGCTCGGTGAACGTCGGCCTCGATGGCCGCTTCGCCGAGTACGCCGGGGACGTCGCCCGTCCTGGCCAACCGATCGTCCTCATCGGCGCCGACGGCCGGGCGACCGAGGCCAAGGTGCGCCTGGCTCGCATCGGCTTCGACCGTGTGCGCGGCGTGCTGGTCGACGTCGAGCGGGCGCTCGCCGAGCATCCCGACCGGTCCCAGCGCGCCGTCCGGCTCGCCGCCACCGACCTCGCCGCGTGGCGCGACGAGGAGCCGGCGATCCAGATCATCGACGTGCGCAACCCCAGCGAACGATCGGCGGGCCTCATCCCGGGGGCCGTCGCGATGCCGCTGGCCCGCCTCCTCGAGCGCTGCCACGAGCTCGATCGGCGAGCCCCGACCGTGGTGTACTGCGCGGGCGGCTACCGCTCCTCGATCGCGGCGTCACTGCTGCGCTCCCTGGGCTTCGATCGTGTGGCCGACCTGCAGGGCGGCTACGACGCGTGGGCCACGGCGGGTCTCCCGACCGAGGCGCCGGCGGCCGCGCGCTGAGCCACGTGCCGCCGGCCGGCTCCCGATACCGTCGCCGGCAGGTCGCAACGCCAGGAGACCGACCACCAACGTTGATGCCTCGACCGGCGCCGAACGCTCGCTGCTGCCCGTCAGCGTGGTCGGCGACGAGTGCCGCACCACCGGCTGCCGTCGACGGCCGAGTTCGTGGTGTGGAGTGGCCACAGATGTACGCGCAGTTCGGCCGATCACGAAACAGGCCGGACCACCGAACGTCGCCGGCGCCGTCGCGCTCGACGAACTGCAGCGGATCGGTGTCCGCCACGGCGCCTTACCACGCAGTGGTGTGCGCCGTGACCGACGAGCCACAACCGGCGCCGTGCGCGCCACCGCGTGTTCACCTCGGCCGCCGACATCGAGCGTGTCCTCACCGTGCGTCTGTGCTCGCGGCTGGCCGACACTTGCGGACCGCCGCTCCCCGCCGATCCCGACGGCGAGGCCGCTCAGCGTCCGACCAGGCGCCGCCACCACGTCGACGGCGACTCGTCCTGCCTGGAGTCCGCGGCCGAGCACTGACAACGATCCTCCGGCGCAAGGTGGCCGAGGACCTGCTCGACATGAGCCCCGCAGCCGGCCCATGTCGTCTTCCCACAACGCCGGCACAATACCGCTCTACACATACCCCCTAGGGTATGCTGTTTTGGAGTCGAACGCCACCTCCGATCTCATGTGTCCCAGGAGGACCCCATGAACGCCATCGAAGTCATCGTCCAACTCACGCCACCCGATGCCGAAGCCGCCGCTCGCACTGCGCTCGCCGACCAAGGCTTCGGCGTGCTCACCGAGATCGACGTCGCCGCCGTCTTTCAAGCCAAGCTCGGCGTCGAGCGGCCATTCCTCAAGATCCTCGGCGCCTGCAACCCCCACTTCGCCCAACGGGCCCTGCACATCGACCCGACGGTGAGTCTGCTCCTGCCATGCAACGTGACCATCGAGGACGTCGGCACCGGGACCAAGATCGCCGCCGTCGACCCGCTCGCCCTGATGGACGACCCCGCCTTCGCCGAACTCGGCGCCGAGGTGTCGAGCCGGTTGCGTCGGGTCATCGATGCCGTGGACGAGGCCTCCCAGGCAGGATCCGCGTCCGTGAGCGGCGAGGTCTGATCACCATGGACATCCCAGAGACGACGACGAACGACCTCATCCGCCGACTCCGCCGAGTCGAGGGCCAAATCCGTGGCATCCAACAGATGCTGACCGATGAACGCGATTGCCGAGACGTCGTCACCCAGATCTCGGCCGCCAGCAAAGCGCTCGACCAAGCCGGCTTCCTCCTCGTGGCCAGCGGCCTCACCTGGTGCCTCGCGAACCCCGCGGAGTCCGCCGCCGAGGGATACGCCCTCGACGACGTCCAGAAGCTCTTCATGAAACTCGCCTAGCGATCGCCGATCGCGCCTTTGGGTCCCATGACTCAGGACCGGTCGCCCGACGCGGCACGGCATGCTCGTGTGAAGACCTCAGGGATGTGCCTGGAGCGTGTCGATGGTCTCGTGCATCAGATGCGGCGGCTGCGGCGTTCAAGGAACAGGGTGTCCCGCCACGCCCCGTTGAGCTGACCGATGCGTTCGCGGCGACCGACGACGCGGAAGCCGAGGGCTTCGTGGACGGCGATGCTGGCGGTGTTCTCGGGGAAGATGCCGGTCTGGATCGTCCAGTAGCCGGCGCGTTCGGCCCCGGTGATGACGGCGTCGAGGAGTTGGGTGCCAACGCCCTGGCCGCGGTGGTTGGGGCGGATGTAAAGGCTGTTCTCGGCAACGCCGGCGTAGATGCAGCGGTCGGAGACGGCGCTGAGCGCCGCCCAACCGACGACCGTGCCATCCGCGATGGTGGCGACGAGCCGATGCTCGGCGAGGTGGTCGCCGTCCCAGCGTTCCCAGTCCGGTGCGGTGGTCTCGAACGTGGCATTGCCGGTGGCGATGCCGGCCGTGTAGATGTCCCGCACGGCCGGCCAGTCGGCGGATGTCATCGCCCGGATGGTCACCGATGGCTTGGCGGCGCGAATGATCGCGGTGGAGAGACCGGCGCCGATCGGGTCGTGCAGCTCGATGCGGACGGTGACAAGACCGGCCCGGCGCAGGGCATCCTCGTAGGTATCGACGGTGAGGGCCCGATCGCCGCAGGTCACGCCGGTCGGCGTGCCGTCGTCGGGATGGGCGCGCACGACGTCGCTGATGCCGACGCGTCCGCCCGGGCGCAGCACCCGGGCGATCTCGGCGAACGTGGCGTCCTTGTCACCGGACAGCACGATGACGCAGTTCGAGATGACGACGTCGACGCTGTCGGCGGGCAGCGGGACGTCCTCGACGATGCCGTGCAGGAACTCCACGTTGGTGGCCCCGGCGTCGGCCGCGTTGCGTCGGGCCAGCTCGAGCATCTCGTTGGTGGCGTCGAGCCCGTAGGCGAAGCCGGTCGGCCCGATCCGGCGGGCCGACAGCAGCACGTCGATGCCGCCACCGGATCCGAGGTCCAGGACGGTGTCGCCGGGTTGCAGGTCGACGACAGCGGTCGGGTTGCCGCAGCCGAGGCTGACCTGCACCGCTGCGTTCGGCACGCCTGCGAGGTCGTCGTAGTTGCCGGCACCGAACGGACCGCTGGTGAGTGCACAGCCGTCGCCGGCGTCACTGGCGCTCATGCGGCGGGCTGCCTCGGCGTAGCCGGCCAGGTTCGGGTCCGAGGTGGACATCAGCAGGTGCCGGTCGAGCAGGTGTCGGCGGAGTCGTCCCACGGCGCCACCAGGGGGAGGCGGCCCGTGATCAGCTCGGCGGCGGAGGGGAACGACCCCATGCACCGCTCGTTGATCCGCCACCACGACTGCGTGCCGGTGCGCTCGACGTGCACGAAACAGGTCTCACCGAGGATCTGCAAGTGGTGGGACACCGTGGACTGGCCGACGTCCATCGCTTCGACGACCTCTCCGGTGGTCATCGGTCGCGCTTCGGTCGCCAGCAGGTGCAGGATGAGGATCCGGGTCGGGTCCCCGAGGGCTTTGAACCAGCCGGCCCACGTCGTCGCCTCCTCGCGGGTCACCGTCTGACGGGTCGTGATCGTCACAGAAGAACTTGCCATCGATGATTGACGATAGTCGATGGAGTTGCTACTGTCGACCCCGACGATCGACGTTCGTCGATCAATTCAAGGAGTGTGTGTGATGCGCCTGCAGCTTGCTCTCAACGTGGCTGACCTGGACGAGGCAGTCGAGTTCTACTCGAAGATGTTCGGCGTGGCGCCGGTCAAGACCAAGCCGGGCTACGCGAACTTCGCCATCGACCAACCGCCGCTCAAGCTGGTGCTGTTCGAAGGAGCCGGCGAGTCGGGCTCGATCAACCACCTCGGGGTCGAGACGGAGAGCTCGGCCGAGGTCGTGGCGGCCGAGGCCCGCCTGTCCGGTGAGGGGATCGAGACGACCGGGGTGGACGACACGGTGTGCTGCTACGCCGAGAAGACCGAGACGTGGGTGCACGGCCCCGATGGGACCCGCTGGGAGTGGTACGTCAAGCACGCCGATGTCGACCAGATCGAGAACGTCGTGATCGGCGCCCACCCCGGCACCGGCGGGCGCTGCTGCCCCAGCTGATCCAGTGGAGGGTGCAGCACCGCGCCGACCGCAGGTGCTGCTCGCAGGGCTGTCGGTGTCCGAGACGGTGTCGTGGGGGATCCGCTACGACGGCTTCGCCGTCCTGGTCTCGCCGATGGAACCACGACGACGCGTTCTGCATCACCGGCACCTACGACCGGGGCTGGTGCGAGCAGCTGTTCAACGCCCTCGAGCCTCGCTGTGCATCGAGGCCACGGCCCCGTGGCCGGCCATGTCTGCGTCTACGGGACTGTCACCGTCCACGAGCTCCCGGACTTCTGGGCCACCTCTTGGCGGCTCGTCGACAAGCACATCGCGCCAGCCCAGCGCGACGCGTTCTTCGCCAGCATGCGCGCCGAGCACGCGTCTATCGGGGCAAGCGCGCCGATCGCGAGCACCAGCCGCAGCAGACGGCGAGCGCCGGTGATCTCGACCTCGACGGCTGGTCCACGACAGCTGTCCAGCGAGTTCACAGAAAATTCACTCGTCGAAGGTTGCCTCAACACAAGCTGAGTGAGACGCTCATGGCGTGGCCGAGCAGGTCGACATCGAGGAACGAGCGAAGCTGCACGCCGCACTGGGGGAACCGTCTCGGCTCGGCATCGTCGACGCCCTCACCGTGTCGGATCGCTCCCCGCAAGAGCTCCAAGAGCGTTTCTCGATCCCCTCGAACCTCCTGGCTCACCACCTCGACGTCCTCGAGGCCGCCGGACTCATCGAGCGCAGCCGCTCCAGCGGCGATGGGCGACGCCGCTACGTCCGCCTGCGTCCCGGCAGCCTCGGCCGGCTCCGCCTCCAGCCGACCCTGACCCCACAACCGGCCCTGTTCGTGTGCACCGCCAACTCGGCCCGCTCCCAGCTCGCCGCCGCCCTCTGGCACTCCGTTACGGGCCTTCATGCGGTCAGCGCCGGCACCCATCCCGCTGCCGTCGTCCACCCCGGCGCCGTGGCGGCCGCCCGGCGCGCCGGGATCGACCTGACCTCGGCCACACCGACCGCGCTCGCCGATCTCGCTCACCGGCCCGCGTTGACCATCACGGTCTGCGACCGAGCGCACGAGGAGCTCGATCCGGAACCCGGATGGCTGCACTGGTCGGTCACCGACCCCGTTCCGATCGGCACCCGCCACGCCTTCGACGCCACCGTCGCCGAACTGCGCCGTCGCATCACCGCCCTGGCCGACGCGGCATGACCGAGCTGGAACGAGCACCCGAGACCGGCACCGGCGAGCTCCCGGTCGACCTCGGACGGCGCCTCGTCGCCGAAGCCCTCGGCACCGGCCTGCTGATCGTCGCCGTGATCGGCTCCGGGATCATGGCCAGCCGCCTCTCACCCGACGACATCGGACTGCAATTGCTCGAGAACGCCGCGGCCACCGCAGGCGCCCTCATCGGGCTCATCCTCATGTTCGGCGCTGTCTCCGGCGCCCACTTCAACCCGGTCGTCACCCTCGTCGACCGCGCCTTCGGGTCGATCAACCGTCGTGATGCCGGCCTCTACATCGCTGCCCAGATCATGGGCGGGTGTCTCGGCGCCATCATCGCCAACCTCATGTTCGAGCTCCCCGCCGTCGAATGGTCCACCAAGGAGCGTTCCTCGGGCGCCCTGTGGCTCTCCGAAGTCGTCGCCACCGTGGGCCTCCTGCTGGTCATTCACGGCTGTGTGCGCAGCGGCCGCGCCAATGCTGTCCCCTTCGCCGTCGGCGTCTGGATCGGCGGCGCCTACTGGTTCACCAGCTCGACCAGCTTCGCCAACCCCGCCGTCACGATCGCCCGAACACTGTCGGACAGCTTCGCCGGGATCAAGCCGTCATCGGCGCCGATGTTCATCGTCATGCAGCTCCTCGGCGGAGCGATCGCGTTCGTCCTGATCCGCTTCCTCTACCCCAACCCGAAGGCAGGTGGCTGATGGCCTCCAGCAACGAACTCACGCTCGCCCAACGCCACGTCCTGCTCACGGTGCGGACCCAACTGCAGGACGAGTTCGCCGGCATCTTCGGCCCCGAGACCATCGAACGGTTCCTCACCGACAGCCTCGACAAGCTCCTCCCCCAGGCCCGCATCACCACCTTCACCCCGGTGTTCGCCGAGCGCTTCGCCCGCGACCGCCTGCAAGCCCTCGCCAAGATCGAAGGAAGACTCCACGTGACCACCCCCTCCGTCCTGTTCCTGTGCGTCCACAACGCCGGCCGCTCCCAGATGGCCGCCGGCTGGCTCCAGCACCTCGCCGGAGACCGCGTCCAGGTGTACTCCGGCGGCTCCGAACCGGCCTCCGAGGTCAACCCGGCCGCCATCGCCGCGATGGCCGAGGTCGGCATCGACATCACCAGCAACTACCCGAAGCCGTGGACCGACGAGATCGTGCGGGCCGCCGACGTCGTGGTCACCATGGGCTGCGGCGACGCCTGTCCCATCTTCCCCGGCAAGCGCTACGAGGACTGGGAGCTCGACGACCCCGCCGACCTCGACGTCGCAGCAGTACGCCCCATCCGCGACGACATCCGCCAACGGGTCGACCGTCTCATCGAGAGCATGCAGCTACAGGACGCGTGACCTGACCTCACGCAACCACGCGTGTCCGAAGACCGGTCGCTCACCTCCGCGTGGTGGGCGAGGGGGGACTTGAACTCCGGTCCGAGGGGGTTCCGCCGATCCCGACTCGTGCTCGAATGTTGCTCTGAGCTGGGCTGATCTCGCCCGTCGTGCTGAGCCGTCTCGATCCGTTCCGGGCGACTTCTCCCCGTCCGGTAGAAGATCCGGTAGAAGTTTCGGTAGAAGTCTGCGCTCGTCGCCGATTGAGATTGCTGGCCCGATCAGCGCTCGATCGTCACGCCGATCAGATCGATCGTCGTGTCCGAGGTCGCCAGCCGAACACGGCGACGGCCCGCACGAGCACACCGGACGTGATCAGCATTCGCCCGGCCGGCACGCCCTCGACGATCTCGGGAAGGCCCACGAAGACGGTGAGGAAGCGCTCCACGATCGCGGCAGCTCCAGCACGATGAAATCGCTCGCCGACGGCTCACCGTTGGGTCCCCGGTCGACGCCGAGGTCGTCGTCGAGCGGCACGGAGAGGCCGTCGGTGACTCGAATGACGCGGCCAGTGGTCAAACCTCAGCGATGACGCCGCATTGGACGAGCACGCGCCGACCATCAGCGCGCGCTCGACGATGTCGTCCGGCACGTCCGACAGATCCGTCGACGTGCGCTCGTTGACGACTTGCTGGCGCTGATCGGGCGTCAGGCGCTCGATCTCGGTGACTTGTGCGGATCTCAGCGGCGCCCCTCTCGCAGACGCTACGCGCCCGCCGCCCGAGCGAGGACCCGGCGACGTCGGCCGAGCGGCTCCGGGACTAGGGTGATCCGATCGACACCTGACGAGGGAGGTCACGTGGAGAAGTTGTCGTCCGCTCAACGTGTCGTGGAGTTCCTCCAGCGCAACGTGATCGGCAGGACCGTCGTCGCAGCTCCGATCACGGCGCGGACCAACGACGGCGGCACCGAGGTCACCTACGTCGATCAGAACTTCTTCGGCGACCTTGCGCTGCGGTCAGACGGGTTCACCTTCGACCTCACCTCGATCACGCTCGGCCGCCGCTACGGACTCGATGCGAAGGGCGAGAAGGTCCAGCTCGCAGGCAGCATGGACGCTGTCCGGGTCTACCGCTACGAGATGACCGAGCGCCCGAGCACCGGTGAGGTGCTCGGCTTCGCTCGGTTCGTCAGCTCGACGAACGTGCAGTCCGATCCGATGGCCGGAACCTGCTTCCTGTCACGGATGTCGCTCGAGGGTGACGAGCTCGTCGTGCGGGACACACAGATCGGGTACGGGGACTTCCCGGCGCCGGAAGGCAAGCGCAAGCCCGTCGCCCTCGACGGCACCTACCGCTACTCGATCTCGGACGATCGGCTCCGTGTCCAGTTCGACCAGGCGACGTTCGACGTCGATCCCGCCTCGCTTGAGCGGCAGCCGACGGGCGACGATTTCCCGTGCCAGTACAGCGAGGAGTTGAGCGACGTCGAGGGAGCACCGTTCGAACGTTGACTCACGCCCGAGGGCCGAGCATGAACTCACCGACGACGGGCTCGCTGAGGTCGTCGGTCCCGAGGAGCTCGTGGAGCAGACCGTCGGGTGATCCCCCACCGAGCGCACAGACCGCGATGTCGAGGTGCTCGCCGACCAGGTACATGGTCTGGAACAGGCAACCGACCTCCTTGAGCACCAGCCCGTAGGCGAGGTGGTCGTAGCTGCTGGCCTGGCGGCCGAACCGGCTCGTGATGACGATGGTCACAGGCGGGCGATCGCAGGCGGCGGCCACCGTTGCGGCGTCGAGGAACGGTGCGATGTGGGCGCGGTCGTGGGACAGGACGTCGAGCGAGTGCACCTCTGGCAGGTAGCGGTAGACGCCGGGCTCCAGACCGGACACCGCATCGGCGCCGATCACGAGCGTGAGCTCCAGCGAGTAGGCAGCGCCCCCGGAGGGATAGGGACGGGAGACGTGGTCGCCGTCGGCCCGCTCGGCGGCGTCCCTGTTGCGGGCGGACAGCCAGAGCAGCCGGGAGAGCACCTCGAAGGCGATCGGGGCCCGCGGCCACGACCGACGCGAACGGCGGGCGCCGAGCGCCTCGGTCAGATCACCGCTGCCCACGGTCGAGTCTCCAGCCAGTGCCAGCACGTGTGACGACCGTGGCGGCTCGATCGCCGGCGGAGGCGGCGCACCAACGACCGGGACACGATCAGAGCGCGAGCGGCGGTGGAACGCCAACGCATCGAGGTCCCAGCCCACCAGCTGCGTCGTCGGCTCGATGAGTATCTCGGCCTCGAAGAGGTCGCTGACAAGCGCAGCAACCTCCTCGCCGGGGAACGCCGACAGCTCGGCGACGACGTCGCGCACGAGGCGCGGCCGGCGAAAGGCGTGCAGCACACCGAGGACGTCGAGCTCAACCGTCGTCAGCTCGACGGCGGCGCCGGCCGCACGGAGCTCGATCCGTCCGTCGCGCCACATGACCGTGACGAGCGGAGAGACCACGAACGTGGCCAGCTCGTCCTCCGTCACGGCGTGTATGCGGGCCGACAGGCGATGCGGGCCCGGTCGGCAGGCGATCCGAAGCGGAGGTCGATCTGGCGCGTCGCACTGGCCCACCCCGCCATCGTCGTCGCCTCTCGGAGCAAGGAGGCGACGAGCGGATCGCTCCATCGGGCGACGGCCCGCTCCCACAGTACGAGCGGCGACTCCTCGAGCAGGCTGCCCACCGTGCCCTCGTACACGGGCATCGCCCGAACTCGCCCGTCCGGTTCGACCTGCATCGCCGGGACCTCTCCGGCGGCGAGCCGATCCGGGTGCATCTGGAACATGCCGTTGTCGCTGACGCAGACGTCGACGCTCGGCGCGAGCGCTCCGAGCTCGCGGGCCAGGCGGGGATCACGGAGCGCGTCGAGCTGGCCGCGATCGAGCAGTTCGTGTTCCTCGAAGCCGGGCCGGCTGGCCAAACCGATGGGCATCACCGCGCCGAAGAAGGCGTAGTCGAGGTGGGCGAAGCGGGCGAGTACCTCCGTGCAGAAGTCTCGGAGCTGCCCGATGTTGCTGCGCATCACGGTGTAGTCGATGCCGAGCGCAGGACCGCCCTGGTCGTCGCGGTCCTGGTCGAGCGCCGTCAGTGTGCGCATGGCGCGGGCGAACGATCCCGGGCGGCCTCGGATGCTGTCGTGGACCGCGGCGTTGGCCCCGTCGACGCTGACGGTGACGTTGGCGGCGACGTCGAGGATCGTCCGTCGCGCCGACAGCGGCAGCGCCCATCCACCGGTGTAGACGTGTACGCCGATGCCGCCGCCGTGGAGGTGTGAGATGACCTCGCTGATCGCCGCCACGACGAGCGGCTCCCCACCGGAGAGCACGACGACCTCCGGCCCGAGCTCGATGAGCGCGTCGCACACGCGGTGCATGTCACGCGGACCCAACGCACGGGATGGTCGTCGACCTGCCTCGGAGTAGCAGTGGACGCAGCGCAGCGGGCAGGCGTAGGTGATGTCCCAGACCACGTGGCGCGGCGGACGAGCGGCGACCGCATGAAGCCCGCTCACGACGCACCTCGGGGAAGGAGGTCACGGATGCACGTCACCCGCCCACGTGGCCCCGTGCACAGAGGGTTCGTTGTCTCGGTGCCGGGGATGATGACCCGGACGGCGTGGGCCGGGGCGATCGAGCCTACGGTCAGATCCGCCATCACGAGGTGCTCGTAGCCGGCTGATGCCGTGCGTTCGACGATCCACTCCAGCTCGAACAGCAGGTCGTCCGACTCGAGCCCGTCCGTGTCGGCGAGAGGACGAGTGGGCCGGTCGTTTCCGAACCAGAAGGCCTGCGCCGCCGGGACGACCGTGCGCGGACGCTCGTGGCGGCCGAGGCTGCGGGCCTGCAGCGAGTAGTCCTCCCGGCCGCCGGCGATGAAACCGGCCTTGGTCTGCGCTGCCTCCAGGAGCGCCATCGTCACGGCCACCTCCGGGTCGGGATGGGCGGCGAAGCCGTCGGCCGACGTGCTCTGCCCTCCGTGGAACGGATCCTCGAAGACCCGGGCATAGAACGTCGGTACGGCGATCTCGGACGTGATGTCGACGATTCGCGTCGTCATGCCGGCGCGGTGGTAGTTGTCGGTGATCCGCCGCGGCGCGTCCGGCAGCGAGCCCGGGTCGATGAAGGTGAACCGGCGAACGCCGACACCGCCCGGGTTGTCCAGCTCCAGCTCGGCCAGCCGCGTGGCGTGCCGTTCGATGCACTCCGATGCCGCGTGGACCGCAGCCTCGGCCATGCTGAACCCGGAGGCCAACCCACTGGAGGAGAAGATCTTGCCGCCGAGCCGCGGCGAGAAGAGGATGTCGTCCTGGAGCCGTTCGCCCACGAGGCACGCCGTCGGCACCAGCACCATCCCGTCCCCGAGCAGGTCGACGCATTCCGACCACTCCAGTTCGACGTCGGGGTGGTATCTCGAATCGAACGGGAGCCCCAGTGTCGCCGGGTCGATGACCGGCGCAGCCATCGATGCGAGGAAGCGGTAGGAGCAGGTGCGGACGCGTGGTGGCCGGAACGCGTCCTGGGCGTGGATCTCGACCTCCTCCATGATGCTCCCGGCCCTCGCCGCTTCCCGCGTCTCGCCCTTGCCGCTCGCGAAGCTCGATGACCACCCGCTTCGTTCGGCGAAGGCCTGGGCGACGTGGATGCCGAGGGTGGTGAGCTCGCCGACCATGCCGATGCGGACGATTCCGATCTGTTCGGCGATGCGCTCGGCCCGTCGCAATGCCTCTTCCGGCTCCACGCCGAAGCGTCGCGACCCACGCGCCTTTGGTGTCGGCTCGAGCGCCAATCCCCGCTTCTGCCACCCATCGCGACGTGGGCTAGCTCCGGTCGGTGGCCGTCGGTCCAGCGCCTCGACGTGCGATCGCCCGGCGCGCCGGGCCAGGGCCAGATCGGCCAGGAACGCGTCGAGCACCTCACGGGAGATGCCGAGCGTTCCGAGGTCCGACTCGACCATGGACCACCGCAGGGTGTTGTGCAGTCGGGCCACGCACCGGCGGGCGCCCTCCAGCTCGCCTTCGTCGGGCGCTCCGTGCTCGGCGGCGGCGGCGAGGGAGCGCATCGCGCCGAGCCGCAGGACCTCACGCTTGAGGCCCAACGTGTCCATCCACAGCTCGGCTCGGAGCGCCTTCTGCGCCCCGTCGCTCGGGTGCCGGGCGAACAAAGCGATCGCCCGTTCGAACAGGACCTCCTCGTGCAAGACGTCGGAGACGTCCTCGATGCCCAACCCCAGGTCCCGCATAGTGACGTGTGCCTCTTCCGGTGACTCCCACCCCCACTGCAGGCGGATGAAGTCCAGCAGCGACTGGGCGGCATCGCCGAGCTCGTCAGACGACACCACCAGTGCGTCCGGTGCGATCCACCGCGACGTTCCATTGAGGCACGTGCGCGCCAGCGCCCGGCGGGCAGCCGGCTGGAAGGCGCCCGTGATCTTGAGGAACACGACGAGGTCCGAGAAATCGACCGAGTCGCCGCTCTCCCACATGAGCACCGGAGCGTCAGGGCCGAACCGACGGAGCACGTGTGGTGCCTCTCGACGCTCGGCGACGACGTACCGCCGGCCGACGGCCATAGGCGAGTCGCCCGGAACGTCGGCGGTGGCGATCGTCTCGAGCAGCAACTGGGCGTCCTCCCGCTTGAGGTCGAAGCGGCGGAGCAGTTGGATCAGGTCATCGGCATCGACGGTCTGGGCGAGTGAGGAGGCGTCGAGGATGTTCCGGTAGGTACGCCTGGTGTAGTGAAGCTTCTCGCAGGCTGCCACCAGCTCGTCGCCCGTCGGCCGGGAGATCGTCCCCACGCGCACCAGACGCTCGACGGCGTAGCGCACGTTGACGAGCGGCTCCGTCAAGCTCGCCCCGGACTCGGACTCGAAGAGCAGGGCGACCTCGTCGTCGCGCTCGATCAGGCCGGTGCGGTACATCTCGACGATACGCCCGACGCCGATCACTGCGGGGACCTCGGCGGCCCGCAGCGCCCCCATGCTGGCGGCGCCGTAGACGATCACTCCTCGCTCGATCGCCTGGCGCACCTCGCCGGGGCTGATCGCCAGCGTCTGGGCGAAGACGCCGTCGATGATCCCGACGATCGAACCCCCCGCCACCTGGTCGAGATCGCCACGCCTGATCGGCGGGCGGAAGTCGGCGCCCGGGAGGATGCGCTCTGCGAGTCCGACGGGGATCGACGGGCCGACGTAGATCGTCGGTGGGATGTAGCTCGGGCTCACCCCGGCCCGGGCGAGCGACCGGGCTCGAACGGCTGGATCGGCGCCGTGAAGGGCTCACGCGGCACCGCCGGGATCGACGGATCGAAGCGATCCGGGGCAACGATCTTGTTGCAGTGCTGGCCGCACTTGCACGCCTGCGGGAAGGCATAGACGCGCGTCGCGTCGAAGTGGTCGGGCGTG
Source organism: uncultured Acidimicrobiia bacterium (assembly GCA_963841465.1). Lineage (GTDB taxonomy): Bacteria > Actinomycetota > Acidimicrobiia > Acidimicrobiales > Ilumatobacteraceae > JALZMG01. The sequence goes on from CAWJCQ010000006.1 coordinate 1,437,602, forward strand.
GCCTGGTAGCCGCCGACGACCTTGTCGACGGTCAGCGTCCGGCGCGCCGGTGGATCGTCCCCGAAGGCCTCGTCGTAGAGCCGCCGGGTTGCCGCGTATAGCGCCACGTTCTCCTGCCACTCGTCCTCGTCGTCCATCCCGAAGTACGGGTAGTGGTGCAGGAAGAACCCGAAGACCTGCTCGCAGTCGGAGGCGTACTTCCTGGTGTCGAGGATGTGCTGGTGCCAGTATTCGTCGAGCGCCCTGTCGACCGACAGCGTCGTGTGCGGGTGGAGCAGGTTGAGCACGAGGAAGCGCCGATACCTCCGTTCCACGATCGCCAGCGCAGCGTCGTGCCACGTCTCGGGATCGTCGTGGGCGAGCTTGGCGTTGATCGGCGTCAGATCGATCTGTGCGACCACCGCCTCGGCGGCGGCCACGTCCTCCCGGCTCGGCGAGATCGTCGACATCTCATCCCTCCCTCCAGCTTCTCTCGAGACTAGTTCCCGCTCCGTGACCGTGTGTGCAACGCGCCGACGTTGGCGCAGTGGCCGGTGCCGTCGTCGGCGATCGTCGGCCATCGCGCCATCGACGCGGTGAGGCTGCGAGGCCCGCCGTCCCGCTGGATGCGCCCGCTCGACCGCTTGGCGATCCGGAGCCCCACCTCCGACGCCGGTCGGGGATGACTGGGTGTGCAGCGACCCGATCGATGGCTATGGCGTCGCCATCGATCTTGACCCGAAACCAAGTCGTTGGCGAGGCACCGTGAGAGGCTGGCAGCCCGCGCTACTCGGGCACTCTCATTGCGACGTCTCGAATGGATGTCCGGACGGGCACCGGATTGGTCAGTGCGTTGCATGTATCGCATGCTTCAACTCGCCCGCAGTGAGCCTCCCAGCAGGACACCGGCAACGAGCGAGCGAGAAGGATCCGCTCGAGGTGGTCGGCCACACCCGAAGCCTTGAGGAGCACGAGGTCGCCGGGGCGGAGTCGAGTCTGCAGCTCCTCGGCTGCTCCTCTGACCGTTCCGAAGACGGAGACGCGAGCCCCGGAGTCTTCGGGCCGTTCAAGAGGACCTGAGCCCCACAGCTCCTCAGCCCGCTCGCCCACGAATACGATCTCGTCAAAGACGGTTCGGGCTGCGTTCAGGAACTCGGTATAGATGCGGCGTGATCGGCCGGGGTAGTCGGAGATCTGACCAACTACGGCGATCTTGCGGATGGCGGACGCTGATGCCATGAAGCTGGTCACCTCTGCGAGGGAGTCGCTCGGCGCCTTGAAGTCGTCCCTGATGAACGTCACTCCATCCGCGCTTGCGTGGACGGTCATTCGTCGTGGAGGGGGGTTGGCCATAGCCAGGCGTTCGACGAGGACCTCCAGCTCGACGCCGAGCGCGAGCCCGATCGCCAGAGCCGCCAGCGCGGAACCGAGACCTTGCTCGCCGATGAGGCGGGTGCCGATCACGTAGGAAGCGCCGTCGTACTTCAAGCAGAAGCTCAGCGATCGCGGCCAGACCGCCGTGACATCGCTGGCACGGAGATCACTGCGACATCGTCCGAAGGTCAGCACCCGTGCGCGGGTCACCGTCGCCATCGACGCCACCCGTTCGTCGTCGGCGTTGAGAACTGCGAACCCTTCGGGTGGCAGCGCAGCGATCAGCTTGGCCTTCTCGTGCCGAGTGTGCGCGAGTCCGTGGAACGCGCTGAAGTGGTCTCGCCGCACGTTCGTCACGACGCCTACGTCAGGCCGTACGAGTGCGAGTGCGGGTTCGATCGTGCCCGGTCCCCACGCCCCAACCTCCTGCAAGCAGTAGTCGTCGTCAGGATTGACACCAACAATGCACTGCGCCAGTGGCTCGGCGCAGTTGGCGTCCTCCCTGCTGGCGGTTCCGCTGAGCGATCCTGAGACGATCTGGTGGGCCAGCGAGACGGTTGTCGTCTTGCCGCAGCTCCCGGTGACGGCCACGAATCGGACGTTCGACAAGTCGGCGCGATGCCGCTCGGCAGCGTGCCAAGATTCCCCAGCCACACTGTGTCCTAGGCGAGGCGTGCCATGCCAGAGGGGTTCACTGAGGACGAAGCCTACGACGAGCTCTATGACCGCGCGGGCGGCGTCCGGACGGCAGCGCAACGGCTCTCTCGGCGTAGCGGCCGGAGCGTCGACCATCCTGAACCACGCCATCTGAACAACCTGCATGAGAGCTCACTGCGTGGCGGCGTACCGATCGCACCGCTCCCGCTCGTGCTGGACGATGCCGAGTTCCGCCGCATCGCAGCTGGTGCCGCGCAGCGAGCGGCGATGCTGCAGTTGCTGTTCCACGACCTGTTCTGTGGACGCCGGCGTGTGCTGGACGGCGTTCTCGATGCCGATCTGGTGGCACGTATCGTCGACATGCACGGATGTCGAGTCGACGAGCTGCGCGCCTACTGGGCGGGCGCCGGTGTCGACGCGGTGCGATTCATCTATGGCCCCGACCTCATCCGCGACGCGAGCGGCGAGTGGCGCGTCCTCGAGGACAACATCGGATGCCTCGGCGGGGTGGGCAACGCCATGTGGGTGCTCGACCAATTCCTCGTGTCGACGGAATTGACGCTCGCACCCGGCGTCCCGCTGGGCGACGACCTGCGGACGGCGGTCGAAGCCTTCCTGGCCTGCACTGAAGTGAAGGACTGGCGCGGAGAGGTCGTCTGTCTCGCCGGGCAGGCTCCTCTCAGCGCACCGGACGTCGCCTCGAACGAGGAAGCACGCAAGCGAGCCACCATGGCATCGCTCGGGCTGTCGACGACAAGCATCGAGCAACGCTCGATCGAGGGCGGGCCGCGTCCAGCGGCTGTCATCAATCTGGGCGGCACGCTCGGAGCGTCGTTCCGGCAACTCCTTGACACCTGGGACGCGGATGCCGGCCTCCCAGCGCTAAACGGTCCGGGGATCGGCCTCGTTGCGAACAAGGCGTTGCTCGCGTTCAGCGACGACCTCATCCGCTTCTACCTGGACGAAGAACCGCTCCTGTCGCCTCCTCCTGCTCGCCAGCTCGATGGTCGGTCCCCGGCGGGGCGTGCGGTCGTCAAACGCACCGATGGATGCGAGGGCTCAGACGTGTTCTTCGTGGACGGATCGCAGCCGTCCGACCGCGCACTCGTTGACGAGCTCGCCACTCGATGGGGAGTCGGAGGCGGCATCGTCCAGGACTTCGTCGAGCCGTCGAGGCTGCCGGTCGGCGGCCCCGAGTCGTGGTGCTGGTATCGGGTGGAGCTGCGGCCGATGACGTACGTCATCGGCGCTGGGGCCTCCCTCGTCGGCGACGTGCCGGTCGGTCGGGCCACGCTGAATCTCGGCGATCGGCGGGGCAATCTCGTACGCGACGCCTGCGCGTTGGCCGTCGTGCGGGAGCCGGGTTGTGGAGAACCTTGCGCTAAGGCATCGACATGACGGACCTCGGCACCGGGCCGCTGCGGCCGGAGACCGACCTGCGGTTCGGACGGGTCGAACTGTGTCTGCGCGATCCGGATCGAACCAACGAACTCCTCGTGAATAGGTACGGGTTCGATACCGGTCTCGACGTCGGTTCGGCCGATCTCCGACTGCATCACCTGGGCGACGTCGAGGTCCGTGTTCGTACGCTCGGAGATGCCCGTGTCAGCCGCCACGCCGCGATGCACGGTGACACGGTCAGCGACGTGGAGATCCTGTGTTCAGACCCCGACGAAACGATCAGGCGAGCGCGCACCGCCGACGTTGAGGTGCTCGAGTACGACGGGATTGTGAGCATCGACATGACCGGTGAACGAACGCTCTGCCACACCGTCGGCACCTTGGAGCCGGCGCCGACGTCGCGGCGTTCCGAGTCGCACATCGATCACATCGCGTTGTGCCTGCCTCATGGAACCAGTGACGAACTGGCAAGTCGGTATGAGCAGGTCTTTGGGTTCACGCGCTTGGAGATCGGTGACTGCGCCGAGGTCGGCGTCGACGTGGCCGGGATGCGCAGCATCGTCGTGCGCTCAGGACAGGCCGCGACCATCGTGCTCACGGAACCGTCGGTGCCCAATCGCGGCGGCCAAACACAGCGATTCGTGGATCGCCATGGCGGGCCTGGCGTCCAGCACGTCGCCCTGGCGTTCCGTGACCTGTGTGCTGCCGTGACTGAACGGCGTGACCGCGGCGTCGAGTTCCTCGACGCGCCGCCCGGCTACTACCGAGATGCGCGCCGCCGACTCGCTGGTGCGGAACTCCCCTGGGAGCGCATCGAGGAGTTGCAGATTCTCGTCGACGCCGACGATCGCGGGCTGCTGATGCAGGTCTTCGCGCGGCCGCTCACCGACAACGGCGCGTTCTTCTTCGAGTTGATCCAGCGGGCCGGCGCCGTCGGCTTCGGCGCCAACAACGTGCGCGCCCTGTTCGAGGCGACGGAACGCGCAGAAATCAACGACAGCGAGGATCTCTAATGACAGCGACCACGACCGAAGCTCGACCGGACACCAGCTGGCTCCCCGACGTCGTCGACGCTGCGATTGCCGCCATCCCCTTCTACCGGGACAGATTGAGCGGTCTCGATCGGACCGATCTCTCCGGGCTCCCGACGTTCGACAAGTCGACGACCGCCGGCTACGGACGATTTCCGATCAGTGCCGGCGGTGCCAACGGCTCCCATCGGGTAGTTGCGACGTCGGGAACGACCGGTGACCGGATGTGTGTGGCGTTCGCTCCTATCGACTACCAACGAGTCGGCAACTGGCTGGAGGGTGTCGGCCGAAGAGTGGGCCTCGGCAGCGACGACGCGCTGCTCAATACGCACTGCTACGGGTTGTGGGTCGGTGGCCCGATCCTGGATCTCCTGGCGCAGCGCTCGGGTGCGGGCGTCATCCCGCTGGGTCCGGTCGGAGCGGTCGCAGTGCTCCAGTTCCTGGCCGACGGCGTCGGCACTGCGATCAGCGCGACGCCGTCCTACATGCGCCGCCTCATCGAGGCCGCCGAAATCGAGGGGTTCGATCTGCGGGGCAGCCGTCTGCGTCTCGGGTTCATCGGTGCGGAGGCAGCCGAGGAATCGCTGCGACGCAAGCTGCTGAACCACCTGCCGCCCGACTTCCGATGGGTCGAGCTGTACGGCCTGACCGAGACCTTTGGACCGTCGGTGGCGTGCGCGCTCGACCCCGACGTCCCTGAGTTGGAACTCAACACCATCGACTTCCACGTGGAGGTCCTCGATCCGGATGCAGACGTGCCTGTGCCCACGGGCGATGTCGGTGAGCTGACCTTCACGACGCGGAAGCCGGATTGTCGAACGCCGCTGATCCGCTACCGCACCCGGGATCTCGTCCGAGCCACCGCCGGCACGTCCGCATTGACGCAGCGGATGTCACGGATCTTGGGTCGCTCGGACCATTCACTCAAGGTCGGCGGGGTGCTCGTCTACCCATCGGCGGTCGCCGAGATCGTCTCCGGACTACTTCCGGCCAATGCCGAGTGGCGGGCGCTGCTTCATCGCAACGGCGACGACGACGACCTCGTCATCGAAGCCGAGGCAACTCAGCAAGACTGCGCCGTGATCGAACAGGCCTTCCAGGACCGAGTCGGCCTCGGGGTGCACGTCGAGGGCAAAGGGCAAGGATCGATCGCCCGGAGCCACGAGAAGTCGGCTCGGATCCTCGTCGACTCCGGCACGGCCCCAGTCCTGTCCGCTCCGAACCCGTGACCGCCGCTGGGCGAGGCGAAGTCTCACGGTGATCGGGCTCGTGTTCGTCGGCGATCGCTGCTGCGATCATTCGCCCAGCAGCGGCTACGACCAGGTCATCGCCCAGTTCCCGACAGCTGGCTGGCTCAGCGGCAAGGCCCTCGAACGCGGCGACGTCGAATGGCACCGACCGCCGCCCGCCGCTGACGCGTCTGTGGTCTTCCACGTCATCTACGGCGACTGCAGCGGTAGCGGCCTGCCTGCGCTCCTTCGCCGACGCCATCCCGGCCGGCCGATCATCGCCACCGTTCACAAGCCGGCAAGCCGGCTACTCGCCGAACGTGAGGCTCGAGCAGGCCTCAGGGACTGTGATGCCCTTATCGGACTGACCAGATCGCAGTCGGACGAACTTCGCGCTGGCGGCTTCCATCGGCCGATCACCGTTATTCCGCATGGCGTCTCAGTCGACGCGTTCAGGTACGCCAACACTGAGCTCACTCCAACGTCCCCCGGTCCGATCCTCGTCGTCGGTTCGTTCTTGCGCGACTGGCAGTTCGCCAGGCACGTCCTTGCCGCGCCTCGACTGCGACACCGCGAGGTGCTCGCCGTCGGCGCGGCGGCCCGCGCACAGCTGAGCGGGCTGCCACCGAATGTCCATATCGTGGACCGCCTCAGCGAGGCGGAGCTGGCCGCCACCTACCGCTCGGCGTCGGCATTGTTCCTCCCTGTGCTCGACGGCACTGCGTCCAACGCCCTGCTCGAGGCCATGGCTGCCGGCTGCCCGGTGATCTGCCCCGATCTGCCTGGTTTCGTCGAGGACTACATCGGCGACCGCGAGGACAGCTATGCGCCCGGCAACGCCCAAGCCGCCGTCGACAAGCTCGACCGCAGCACCGACGAGTCGTGGCGACGACGCCGGGCCGTCGTGCTTGCCGACCGTGCCCGTCACTTCGACTGGCGCCGGCTGCGCGGCCAGTACCTCGACGCGTACGCAACGGTCGGCTACTGCGAACCAGCAGGGATGTCGCGCCAACCGGACAGCCGGGCCGGGGTACTCTGACCAACGTCCAGCGTCACAGGAGGGAGACGCGATGGCACACCACGTAGCGCTCGTGTCGACCTACGACCTCGGACGCCAACCAGTCGGCCTGGCGTCGCCCGCCGCCATGCTCAGGAACGCCGGCGCCGACGTCTGTGTCCTCGATGTCAGTGTCGACCCGTTGGACGAGACCGCGATCCGCGACGCGGCGATCGTGGCGTTCTTCGTTCCGATGCACACCGCTGCACGCCTCACGCAGGGTCTGATCTCCAAAGTCCGGGCCCTCGAGCCCCGTGCCCATCTCTGCGCTTACGGGCTCTACGCGCCGCTCAACGAGCACCACTTCCGGCAGCTCGGCGTCGAGACCATCCTCGGCGGCGAGTACGAAGCCGGTCTCGTCGAACTCTATCAGCGACTCACCGCGGAGCCTCGATCGCAGCGAACTGTCCCGATCCCGGTGATCTCGCTCGATCATCAGAGCCTCCACACACCCGATCGCAGCGGGCTTCCACCACTCGAGCGTTACGCCTTCCTGCGGCTCCCCGGCGGCGGCCATCGCACCGTGGGCTACACCGAGGCCTCCCGAGGGTGCCGCCACCGTTGCCGGCACTGTCCTGTGGTGCCGATCTACGACGGACACTTCATTCCGGTCACGCCGACGGTGGTGATCGAAGACATCCGTCATCAGGTCGACGCAGGCGCACGACACATCACGTTCGGCGATCCCGACTTCTTCAACGGCCCAGCTCACTCCCGACGAATCGTCCACGCCCTCCATGAGCAGTTCCCGGACGTCACCTACGACGTGACAATCAAGGTCGAGCACCTTTGCCGGCACGAGGCGCTGCTCCCCGAGCTCGCGGCAACCGGATGCGTCCTGGTCACTAGCGCCGTCGAATCGTTCGACCCCGTCATCTTGGAGCGCTTCGAGAAGCAGCACACCGCAGAGGACTTCGAGCAGGCCCTCGCCGCCTGTCGTCGTGCCGGGTTGGCCTTCAACTCGACCTTCGTGGCCTTCACACCGTGGACGACCACCGAGGGATACCGCGCGTTCCTCGACCGGGTCGCGCACCTCGGCCTCGTGGGCAACGTCGCTCCGGTGCAGTACGCCATCCGGCTCCTCGTCACTGCCAACTCCCGATTGCTCGAGCTGCCGGACGTGGTCGAGCTGCTCGAGCCATTCGACGAAGCCGCGCTCTTCTACCCATGGCGGCACCCCGATTTTGCCGTTGACGAGCTGTACGAAGCGGTGATGGCCGTCGTCGCTCACGCAGAGTCCGAGGGGCTGAGCCGTCGACAGATCTACCGGCAGGTGCGATCGGCGGCTGGCGCTTCGCCCGTCGAAGTGAGCGAGGACGACGAGATCCCGTCGCTCAGTGAGCCCTGGTACTGCTGCGCCGAGCCGACGAGCGAGCAGCTCGCCCGACTCTAGGAACCAACCGCCACGAGGGAGGCCCGATGACCACGACCTGGCAAGACGTCAGCGACACATTGACCGAGACCCTGGGTCTCGAACACGACCCGATCGCCCTGACCTTCAGCGACGAGGTGGACCCCGGCGCCCCTCACTTCGCGAAGCCGATGAGCGAACCCACTCCCGACGGGCGGTCGGGTCGGGTCCCGGCCAGCTGCGTCTTCTGGATGGAAGCAGACACCGCCACGTTTGCCACGGCTCCGGAGGATCACGGCAACTGCTCGGTCGGTCGATGGGTCCATGGCTTCGCCACGCTGGACGACGTCGCCGGTGCCGCCGACGTCGGCGCACTCTTCGAGGTGGGGTGGGTGACGAGCGATGACGTCGCCGCAGTGCAGGTCATTCCCGAGTCGTCGGCAAGCATCGTCTACGGGCCACTCGCCGACACCGCCGGCGACCCCGACGTCGTCGTCCTGCGCCTCAAGCCCAGCCATATGATGCAGCTCTCCGACGCGATCCCGACCCTCGAGTACAGCCGCAAGCCGCAATGCCAGATCGTCGCGAAAGCCAAGGCTGGGCAGGCCGCGCTGAGCATGGGATGCGCGCTCAGCCGAGAACGGACCGGTATGGCCCCCGACGAGCTGACGTGCGCGATCCCCGGTCGCGACGTCCCCGGAATCGTCGAACGCCTCGGCGCCATCACCGCCGCCGACACCGCCGTGCGCCAGTACGCCACCGCCGACCACAACCGCTTCATCGACCGCTAGCCACCAGGAGGAAGACATGCCAGCCGTTGCCATCAAGAGCCGCAGCTTCAGCAAGGAGGTGCTGGCCGCCGACGTCCCGGTTCTCGTCGCGTTCCGCGCTTCGTGGTGCCAGCCCAGCCAAGAGCTGGTGCCTGACATCGACGGCCTCGCCGACGAGTTCGACGGCCAGGTCAAGGTCGTCAACGTCGACTTCGACTCCGAGCGGGCGCTCTGCAAACGTCTGAACGTCACGCGTATCCCCGTCACCATGATGTTCGACGGCGGGACGATGGTCGACCTCATCGGAGGCGCAACCGACCGCAGCGCCATCAAGGACATGGTGGCGTCCCGGCTCGCGCCTGTCCGGGAGGTCGGTGTTCACAACTTCGACGTCGAAGTCCTCAAGCCCAAGGTGCCGACGATCGTCCACTTCGGTGCCAGGTGGTGCTCAGCGAGCCTTCAGCTCATCCCGGACATCGAGGAGCTCGCCACGTCGATGCGCGGCAAGGTCAAGGTCACGTACGTTGAGTTCGGTCCGGACACGGCCCACCTGTGCGCCGAGTACGGCGTGTTCCGGGTTCCGACCGTCGCAGTGTTCATGGACGGCAAGCTGCAGGACCAGATCCTTGGGGCGATGGTCGGCGGCACCAAGGCGCAGGGAGCGCGCGCCTCTTGCGTCGGGCTCACCACGTTCGAGAACCTTCGCAGCCTCGTCGATCCGTTCGTTCGTTGACGGACACCCACATCAGCCCCGCGACGATGAGCGGCTGGGCGGTCAGCGACGCCGAGCGTGCGGTGCTGCTCGAGGCGCTCGACGAGATCCAGCTGCGCTCCAAGTACTGGCTGCTCGACGAGCTCGAGCACGTCACGTCGGTGCGAGACGCAACGCTGGTCGTCCTCGGTGGCTGGTGCGGTGTCCTTCCCTGGCTGCTGCACCGCAGCCGGGGCTGGAGCCCGCAGCTCGCGGTGAGCGTTGACATCGATCCCGCGGTGTGCTCGATCGGCGCCCGGACTACGGGACGAGAGACGCCGCGGCTCCACTTCCTGTGCCAAGACGTCCATCGCCTGGACTACGCCCGCCTGGCGAGAGATCGACGGCTCGTGCTCGTCAACACGATCTGTGAGCACCTCTCCGACTTCGCCGGCTGGCGACGACTCGTCCCGTCGGACACCCTTGTCGTGCTGCAGTCGAACAACTATCGGGGCTGCCCCGACCACGTGAACTGCGTCGACTCCTCCGAGCAACTCGCCGACGATGCGCAGCTCGCCACCGTGGACTTCGCAGGCTCACTCGAGCTGTCGTTGTTCACCAGGTACATGGTCATCGGCCGAACCTGATCACAAGATCCGGCCCGCTGGCTCGAGCGACGCTCGGACGTAGCCACGCAGCAACCAGCGGTCAGACTCGTCGAAGCGAGCGGTGAACGACGAGCGGCCGTGCAAGCAGCGGCGGTTGTCCAGCACGAGCACGTCACCCGCCGCCAACGAGATCTCGACCCGTCGCTCCGCCGGCGCTGCGGCACGACGCAACGCCTCCAAGGCACGCTCGCCTTCGGCAGAAATGGCTCGTGTTCCACACGCGAGGTCCATCGCGAGACAGGGATCCGAGTCGGGGCCCGTCAACAGTGCCACTGGGTCGGTCCACGGGCGAGACCGATCTCCGTCACGAGTGAACGAATAGGGCGCCTGCAGCTCGAACATTCCGGACCGGAGCAGGTCAACGTCCGATTGATCAAGCGATGCAACCAGATCACGGTTGGACACGATCACCGTTCGCGCAGCGGGGTCGCCTCGCAGGCAGGCGAGGACGATGAAGTGAGGGCACAGCGCATCCATCGGGCGTTCGGGATGCCGGCGCGAGAACACGAGCTCCGTGTGGAGGTCGAGCTCGAACGAAGACGACTCGTTCGAGGGCGTGGACGCCTCCGACTCGACCGGGAACACGTGCTGTACCAACACTCCTGACTTCTCGCTCGCGTAGCCCACGGGTTCGCCGAGAACGGTGCCGACGGCGAGCACGACGTTCTCCGCAGCGGCCACCTCGTCTACGGACCAGCCCGGCGCGCACTCGGCGTCGCACAGGAGCCCCTGTATGTGAACCGCTGCAACCGCCAGGCGACGGTTTCGTAGCTGCACCAGCTCCTGTCGGACCGAGGATGGCAGCACGTTGAGCCCCGTCGTACGTGCGCCTTCCACTCGTCTGTCGACGTCGACGTCACCCGTCGTGGATTGCAGGGCGAGGAACCGATCCAGCACCGGCTTTTGCACCCTCAGCCGGCGCACGGTCTCGCTCACCACTGACGCACAGTAATCGGGCGCAGGTTGGCCGACGGCGGGGGCGAGAGCCATCCAAGGGCTGCGCTTCGCGATCCCTATCGGTCGGCGCCAGTGCTGCGGTTTCCTCGTGGTGTGTCCGCGGACGACGCAACGGCGCACGACACACGTCGGGCCGGCCAATTGGGATCCCAACTCGCGCCGACCTGAACCGGCGGCTGCATCTAGAACATTGACGTCGGTTCGTGCGCGGGCTGACCTGCGGGACGGCTGGCGCGAGACTTGCCGACATGACCCCGGCCGATGTGCTTCCGGCCGAACAACCTGGGTGCTGGTGTTGCGGGGATCGAACCGTGCAGAGCAGCCTGCTCCGCCTCGAGCAGCACACCGAGGTCGCCGTCTGCTTCCGATGTGTGACGTCGCTGGTCAGGCGCAAGCGACGGATCGAACAAATTTGCTCGTCACGCGCCCGCCGGTCCGTGGTGGCGACGAGCCCTGTATCGGCTCGGCTTCCGGGGATGCTGACGACATGAAGTGCTCCTGCTGCGGCGAGGACCGCGACCAGCTCGCCTCGCTGCTCTGCCACGACGACATCCAGGTCTGCCACGTCTGCGTTGGCTGGCTCCGGTCGAAGCTGGGCGTGGTCGACTCAACGCCGATCCTGCCCGTCCTCGACATGGACGCGACGGTCGTGTTCTACGAGAAGGCGGGCTTCGAGGTCCGGCGGTACGACGGTGGCTACGCCTTCGTGAGAGTCGACGACGAGAGCGTCTTCGACCTCGACAAGGTCGACAAGCCCGTGACCGCGGTATCCAACGGCGCCGGCTGTTACCTCATCGTGAGCGATGTCGACGAGTGGCACCGACGACTCGACGCGCTCGACCTGCCTGTGTCGTCGCTTTCGGACCAGCCGTGGGGCATGCGCGAGTTCGCCTTGACCGACCCGAACGGCAACAACATCCGCATCGGCTGCCCCACGGACGGCTGAATCGCACGCGCTGTTGAAGCCGGGGTGCATCGGGTCATCACAGCGCGCGACGATCGCTGCATCGCGTTCCAGCAACGATTCGTCACCACGCTTATCACCGAGCGGCGGCGTGTTTTCCTCCCGATCCCGTTCGACCCGGACGACGTCTGGGGCCCGAAGCACGAGCACCGCGTGCGCGGCACCGTCGATGGACTGGACCTTCGCGGTGTCGTCGAGCCGCTCAAGGCCGGTCGAGGTGTCGTGCTCGGGCCGGCGTGGCGGCGAGACCGGCACATCGAGTCCGGCGCCACCGTCGACGTGATGCTCGAGCCGGAAGGCCCGCAGCGCGACGACCTCGCCGACGATCTTGCCGCTGCCTTCGCGGCGAACCCGGCGGCGGGTGCCTTCTTCGACTCGATCGCGCAGTTCTACCGACGGGCGTACCTCCGCTACATCGACGCCACCAAGCGGCGCCCCGATGTTCGGGCTGCTCGCATCGCCGAGGTGGTCGAGCTGTTGGCCGCCGGGGAGAAGGAACGACCCAAGCAGTGACGTCGAGTCGCGTCGCACGGCGTGCCCCAGGTCGCCCGCCACCCCACGCGCCCTGTTGATGCAGCAGCTCCGGGCCGCAGGCGTTGGTCAAGCTGGAGCGCCCGCAGCGAAGCGAGGACGAACGACCTTGACCAACCCGAGGATCGGAGCACACTTGGGGTGGGCCGGTGAGTCGCCCCGGTGGCCAGCCCGGAGCACATCCACCCGGACGCTGGTTTACCTGCGTGGTCGAACCGTCGGGTGTCAGCGCTCGATGCCGAAGTCTTGTTGCTCGACGTGCACATGCGCATCGGGCTCCCGGCTTAAGCTGCGAGCGCTCGGCTCGACGGGTCGTGTCGCGAGGTCCTGGCGGAGCGGGACGACCAGCTGCTGCTCCGGCCCGCGCTTCTGAGCCAGTACGGCAGCCGTGGTGCGGAGCGCGGCATCGGGTACCTCGTGGCCTTCGGCCCAGTGCTTCCAGGTGTTCAGCGCCCGGATGTGGAGCCGGTGTTGTCCGATGACGGGCGGTGTGGCGTCCATCTGGCTGACCGCTTGCGCATGCTGCCTGGCGGTGCGCTGGTTCTCGACGGCCACTGCGTAGCGCTCCGCTGCCGGGACGCCTCGTTGCTGGGTGCGTGCGAGGTAGGTCTCCGCTCGATCGAGCTGCTGTTCGGCGACGTTGAGATCACCGCGAAGGCTGCGGCGTTGACGGCGCGGCGCGTTGTCCAGCTGGTGAGCTGCTGCGATCTGTCGTCGGCGTGCGTCCGCGACGCGGGCTTCCGCGTACTGCAGAGCGTCTCGATCGGCAGCGGTTGGTGCTGCCACGTCGGCGGCGACGCGGTCGGCGTCGGCGAGAGCGGCGTGCGCCTCGGCCTGGCGCTGTGCGCGCTGCGCTCCACCGATCTGAGCATCGCTGAGGTTGCGGTGGGCGCTGTCCAGCGCTGACGAGAACCACTCGGGGATCTCGCACCGAGGCGTCGGTTGCGCGGCCGCAGTCTGGGCCTCGTGGTGGGTGGCAGAGGCGAGGTTGCGGCGCTGGGTGATGGCAGGGACGTCGGCTCGGTCGGCGGCGATGACGGCCTCGAGGACGTCGCGCGCTTCGGCGATGTCGTCGCTCTCGGTGACCACGCACAGCGTGTTGACGTCGCTGCCGCGGGTGGCGGCGACGTAGAGCCCACGCCGGCTGGTGACCGGAGAGGTGACGGCGATCGCGGTGTCGACGGTGTCCGACTGCCATCCGTGCTCGGTCGCGGCGTAGCCGAGTCGGACGTGGTTGTGCACGTAGTCGGCCGGGAGGGTGACGTCGCCGTGTCCACCTTGGTGGGTCACGGTGATCGAGCCGTCGGTACCGATGGCGCTGACCGTCCAGGTGTCGCGGTTGCGGACCGGCTCACCGCTGGCGGTGACGAGTCGGCGGTCGTTGTGACGTGTCGACACGACATCGCCGACTCCGGCGGTCTCCTCACCTGCGATTCGCGTGGTGCGGTCGGCGTCGAGGTGGCCGGCGTTGCGCCGGGCGCACTGGACGGCCTGGTTGATGGCGTCGACGTGGTCGTTGGTGGTGGCGACGATGGCGATGCTGCGCCCTGTGGACTGGTGGTCGATCCATGCGGTGGCGAGCCGGTCGAGGTGGGCGTCGAGGGTGCCGGCGACGATGCGACCGTGCGCCTCGTAGGTGTTGAGCGCCCTCGGATCGCCGGCTCGGAGCTGCAGGGATGCTGCGGCTTCCCATGGGTGGGTGAATCGGTGCAGGGTCTCGAGCTGTTCGACGCGGCCGTTGGCGCACAGTTCGGCGAGCATGCCACCGCGGCCGACGCCCTGCAGTTGTCTCGGGTCACCGATGAGGGCCACTCGCCAGTGGCTCCTGTCGGCGAGCGTGACGACCTGGTGGAGGGCGGGGGTGGACAACATGCCGGCCTCGTCGACCAGCAGCGTGGTCCCGGCGGGCAGCTGGAGCTCTAGCAGCGGTGGTCGATCGGTCCGCTGGTGCTCGTGGAGGAGCTTGGCGACGGTGTCCGATGCGATGCCGGTGTCCCGCTCGACCGTTCGCGCTGCCTTCGCGGTGGGCGCCACCGCGAACACGACACGGCCGTGCGCGCTGAGGTCGTCGGCGGTCGCCTTGAGCATGCGGGTCTTGCCGGCGCCGGCGGGGCCGATCACGAGGACGAGCCGGTCGCCGCCGGCGACTGCTGCTGCTGCGGCAGCCTGCAAGGGATCGAGGTTGTCGCGGACGAGCGTGTTCGACGGTGTCGGTGGGTCGGCCTGGGCGGCCATCGCCCAGGTGAGGATCGATTCCTCTTGGGCCAGGACGGTCTCTGATGTGAACCGTGGTGCGGTCGGCTCGATCCACACTGACCGGCCGTCTGACTGGCGCACAGCGGTGTGGCCGGGCGGGTCGAGGTCGACGAGCTGGTTGATGACATGGTCGGTGGCTCGTTCGAGGGTGGCGGCCCAGCGGTGGCCCGATTGCTGGGTCACGGGACGTTGCCGGTCACAGATCGCCTGGAGGACGTCAGCTCGTGTCCACGAGGAATGCTGCTGCGACACCGCGTCCACGACGTCGGCCACGATGAGCGGGTCGGAGGGATCGAGGTGCGTCTCGGCAGCTGCCTCGTCGATGGTGGCGCCCAGGAGTTCGGCTGTCCAGCCGGCGTCGTTGGCCTCGGTCTCCCACCGTGTCGTCAGATCGGCGTGGCCGTTGCCGGACTTGCGCGACCGTGTGTCAGCCGATGCTTCACGGGTCAGCGCGGCCCGTTCCCACCGTGACGCGTCGCGACCCTCACGGGCGCGGAAGTCGGCGAGCTTGTCGGAGAGCGCCTCGTCGATGTCGGCGGAGCGCTTCGAGAAGACCGTGAGGAGCTCGTCGGGGAGACCGGCGATCTCGGCCTGCCCGTTGACGATCGGCCGCCACTGGACGCCGAGCCGGTTCGTGAGCTCGGCGCGGAGCACCGATTGGTAGAGGCCGCCGAGCATCCGCTGGTGCCGCTTCAGGTAGCGGGCGTCCAGGGCGAGCCAGCGACCGTCAGGGGTCTGGACCTTGGCGGAGATCACGGCGTGGGTGTGGATCTGTGGATCATCGGCCCGGGAGGTGGTCTGGCGGAACGTCGCCATCGTGAGGCCGTTCGTGTCCGAGTGGAGGCGGCCGCCGTTGGAGCGGATGCGAGTCGTCGACCCGAACCGCTCCAGGTGATCGAGCGCGGCGGTCACTGCGATGTCGTGCGCTTCAAGGAGCCGGTGGTCGCCCGTGAGCGCCCACCACACCGACAGTGACTTGGGCGCCGAGAACGTCGCGTCGAACCCCGAGACGGCTTTCACGACCCTGCCGTCCGTCGTGTAGCGGTCGAGCAGCTCCCGGCCGAGCGGCGATGCCGTCGTCGGGTCGTGGCCCGACAGCAGCGACTCAAGGGCGTCGGCATCGACGCGGCCCGTCAGGCCGAGTCCGCCGGCTTGGTGTCCCGACCAGACGCCCGGCTCCTCCCCCGGCGCAGCGGTCAGGTACTCCGCGTAGTACTTCGCGGTGGCCGCCGCCGAGGCTGCGTGGAGGGTCGTCACCCGCAACATGGCGCCTCGGGACGTTCCCGACCACTCGCGGGCACTTGTCTGCTTTGACTTGAACGATCGAATTGAGGGCTGGGGTGGTGGGCCATGGCGCGATGCGTCAGGTGGGGAGCAGGAGGAGTTGCTCGGTGAGTGGGGAGGACGTCGCGGTGCGATGGCTCGACGGTGATCGTGTGGGGAGGCGATCATTCGGAGCTGTCGCGATCTCGAAGACGTCGGTGGGAATCTCGACGCGGTAGGTCGCACCGGCGAAGTGGCCGCCGACGGATCGGCGCTGCGCGTGCTCGACGATGCCGGCACGCCGGAGACGGCCGATCGCTCGCTGCGCCGTGTTGACCGCGACGCCGAGCTCGGCGGCGACCGTGCGCACGGAAGCATGCGCCTCGCCGTCGGCGGTCATGCATGCGACGAGCGCCTCGAGGGCGCACCAGGCGGTCGGGCCAACCTGGCGTCGCAGCTGTGGCGCACCTGCGCCGAGCGTCACGACGCAGTGAGGCGTCGGCATGTCAGGCCGCAGGCAGCGTGCCGAGGCTCTGCTCGACGAAGCGGACGAGACCGAAGCGCGGGATCCGCTTCTGCGACCCGCACCACACGAACGGCAGTCCCGAACGGCCGCCGCTGCGCTCCCACTCGACCGTCAGCTCGTACGCCTTCGAGCGGCCGATCTGGAGCACCTTGGCGGTCTCCACCACGGTCATGAACGGCGGCAGGTCATCGAACATCACACGCTCCCAACATGGACAGCGTGGCGAAGTTCTCCACGCCGGTTCCGAAGTATGCGCGCCACTGCGGTGACGAAGTCAAGCAATGCCAGATCGTGTTGCTACGGTGTCGACCGATGGCCGTCCGCAAGCGCCGCAAACCGGAAACGAAGACACCGCCGCCTCCACCGCCCACGCTGACGACCCACCAGATCGTCGCCTACAACTTCGCCCGCGCCCGCACCGCCGCCGGCTGGACGCAGGTCGAAACCAGCGACCGCCTCGAGCCCTACCTCGGCTACAAGCTCAACCAGGCCGGCGTCTCAGCGATCGAGAAGACCTACGACTCCGAACGGCGTCGCAACATCGACACCTCCGATGTCGTCGCCTTCTCCCGCTGCTTCCGACGACCCATCGGCTGGTTCTTCCTCCCTCCACCTGGGCGCGGCGGCGACTTGGTCGAACCCGTCAACGACGACCGCCAGTACCACCTGCCCGCCGCCGACCTGGTCGCCCTCACCATCGGCACGCCGGCGGGTTGGCGCGACTTCCTCGATCGCGTCGCCCAACTGATCAAGACCGACCGCGAGCTCACGGTGGACGCCCTCCACTACGCCCTCGAGGGCTACCCCGGCACGACCAAGGTCGAGGATCAGATCAACCTGCGCCGCCTCGCCATCCGAGCCATGACCTTCTCCCGCTACGTGGATGGCGCCGACGAGGTCATCACCCAGATGGCGCAGCTGCTCATCCAGCTCGTCAACCTGACCCCGCAGGGCATGGCCAACCTCCGGGCCACCGACCCCGACCACGCCCTCGTGCTCCTCCAAGAAGGCGAGAAATTCCTGCCCACGTCACCTGAGATGGCCAGACGCAACCGCGAGCTGGGCATCCCCACCTCGAGCCCGTTCGACGATGTCGAGGAGATCGACCTCGACGCCGTCATCAGACCTGCTCGCGAATCGGAGGAATGATCATGCGCGGCTCAGTGGTGCAGAAGGGCGGTCGGTGGTACGTCAAGATCGAGCTCGACCCTGACCCACTGACCGGCCGTCGCCGGATGAAGTGGCACTCGGGCTACCGCACGAAGAAGGACGCCGAGCGCGCCCGAACCGACCTACTGTCGAAGCTCGACCGCGGTGAGTACGTCGAACCATCGCATCACACCCTCGGCGACTTCCTGGTCGAGTGGCTCGACACGATGGAGCCGACGGTGCGCCCGTCGACGTTCGAGTCATATTCCCGCAACGTGCACAACCACGTCATCGCACACATCGGTGCCCTGCGACTTCGCAGGGTCGACGCCGGCACGCTGAACGGCCTCTACGCGCTGCTGCTCCGCTCTGGCCGGCGAGCACCGTCGCGTTCGGGTCGCGGCTACTCGGCTGCTGTCCTCGACCGGGCGATCGAGCTACGCGCAACCGGCCTCACGCTCGTCGAGACGGCGGACCAGCTCCGAGGTGAGTTCGCAGAGTCCGACCACATCACCAAGGACACGTTGGCGTCGCTGCTCCGACGCAACGCGGACGGCGGCTGGCGAGCGGCGATCCCGGAAGGTCTCGACCGACGCACGGTGAGCTACATCCACACGATCCTGCACCGTGCGTTCAAGGACGCCGTCCGGTGGGGACGACTGGCCCGCAACCCGGCCGACGCGGCCGACCCGCCACGGGCCGGACGCAAGACAGAGAGCACCCGAGCGTGGGATGCCGCGACGCTTCGGTCGTTCCTGGCGCAGTCGCAGGCCTCGACCGACCGACTGCACGCGCTGTGGGTCGTCCTGGCGACCACCGGCATGCGGCGAGGCGAGGCCATCGGCCTTCGCTGGTCCGACGCGAACCTCGATACCGGCCGCCTACAGATCGTGCAGACGATCACGCAGGTCCGCAGCAAGGTGACCGTCGGCGAACCCAAGACAGCCCGTGGTCGCCGATCGATCTCGCTCGACGGCGGCACGGTGGCGGTCCTCCGGACGCACCGCAAGCAGATGCTCGAGGAGCGGTTGCTCGTCGGGCCCGACTTCAGCGACGAGGACCTCGTGTTCCACCAGCCGGACGGTGCTTGTTTGCGGCCCGACGCCGTCAGCGCGATGTTCGTGCGTCGAGTCGGTCAGTACGGGTTGTCGGTGCTGACACTTCACGGCTTGCGCCACACGTGGGCGACGCTGGCGCTCGAGCAGGGCGTGCACCCACGAGTCGTGCAGGAGCGCCTGGGCCACTCGACGATCGCCGTGACGCTCGGCATCTACAGCCATGTGGCGCCGACGTTGCACGACGAGGCGGCCAGCCTGGTTGCCGGCCTCGTGCTCTGATTGGGGTGCACCTGCCAGCTCAACGCAGTGGAACTCAGGAGCAGGCCTCGCAAGAAGCGACGTCGAGCGTCCGAGACCAACGCGTATCGGACCCGCGTGGGGAACAGTCGACGGTTGTTCTCGGACAGCTGGTACCGGACAGATTTCGGCGGAAGCCGAAGGCGATGACTTCCGGAGAGACCACGCCCGACGAACTGGCGGGTCGACTTGCCCCGCTCGGCCCTGGGCGCCGTAGTCGTAGATCGCGCGGTGAAGACCATCGCGTGGGGCGGGAGCATCCCAGGACCCGTTGAGGTTGAACGTTGGAGATGCAACCAAGGCCTGAGTGGCAAGCTGGCCCCGATCGACCGCCGTATGGGCAGTGGGGAACGTTGATCGCTCGAGCCGTGGCCAGGCGTCGTGATGCTCGAGCGCTAGCTCGAGAGGACGCCGTGCCGCTTCAGCAGCGCCATGAAGAAGGAGGTGGCGAGTCCCTTACCGGCGTCAAGGTCGACGAACTCATCACCGCCGAATCGGAACACTTCGTAGCCGGCCAGCCGGAGACGACGGTCCTCGCGCATCATCTCGGCGTACAGCTGTGGTGAGGCCACGCCATCGGCCGTTGCGTAGTGCTGGCGTCCGTCGAGCTCGACGACCAGGCGGTGCCGCCCAGGGAGGAGCATGAGGAAGTCCATCCGTTGGCGCTCGAGCACGGCGCCGGTCCCAGACCTCACTCGACCGGCGATCGTCTCTGGGTCGTAGTGCAAGTAGACCTGCGGAATGAGCGCGGGCAGCGCGAAGCCGTGCACTGCGAGGACGGCGGCGTAGCCGTTGAAGATTGCTCGCTCCGGGTTGCTCTGTCCTTGCAGAAGACGTCGGTGGAGGTCGTTGGCGGGATTGGTTCCGTCGTCTGTCGGACGTGACGTGGTCCACCAGTCCACGAGCATCTGGAACGAGACGCCGGCGTCGGGGTTGATCGGTTGGTCGTAGACGAGGCAGTGCTGCGCGTTCCGGACGATGCGGATGTCGTTGTTGACTGCGTCGGCGAGGACGATGTCGGGCTTGGGTCCGTCGGAGGCGAAGATGAGATTCTTCGGAGCTCCTGCGACGCCGGGCCGGCCGCTCCAGTCGATCTCGGCAAGGACCGCTTCAAGCGCTCGGTCCGCACAGCGGTCCTGAACGGCCCGGGCGAACCGGATCAGCTCGGGTCGAGAGCAATCGGTGAGGCGCGCCACGACGTAGGCGGCCTTGCTCGTTCCGGGGCTCGCGTAACTGTTCGCGGACAGCGCTGGCATGCCGAGTTCGTCGCAGTAAGCCTCGACGTCGTACGCCTTGAAGGCGGCACGGATCGCTTCCCCGATCGTGGTGCGAAGCGTGTGTGGCTGGATTGATCGCGGCGTCGCTGGCCCCCCGGCGAACACAGGTCGACCGGAGATTGTCGACGTCTGTCGGATCTCCACGCGGTCCGGCCGGAGGATGCGGTTGTACTCCGCGCGGAGCTGCTCGACCTCGTCTCGATCGGGTCGGACGGCTGGGTGGAGGGTCTCGGCGAGGAATCGGAGCAGCTTGTCGTCGGAGGTCGCCAGTTCGAAGCGCGGGTCGCTGAAGATCCAATCGTTGTCCCAGTCCGAGTTGTTCTCTCGGTGTTGCCAGATGTCGCCGCCTGCGTTGTCGAATCTGGGGTCGCGCGACGGTAGGGCATCGAGGTCGTACAGCCTCGAGAGAAAACCAGATTCGTCGAGGCGTCCCCACCAGAAGATGCCTCGCTGCGGCGGCCGCAATCGAAGACCCTGGACCTCGGTGAGACTCGTTAGCTCGTCGAGCATCGTCGCCACGGGCGCGGGGTCGTAGGAGTTGAACAGGTCGATCAGGTCCCTTCGAGTGAGCTCCGTGATCACGATCAAGATCCTTACGGACTGCGCGCCGTCCGCCCGGCGTCGCACGGACATGCACCGCCACAACAGGACGCGGACCAGCGAACGTGTCGAGTCAGCCAGAGCGCGCCAGGACCGGCGACGGGGATCCCGAGTCGGACGCCACGCAACGTTGTCCCGGAACGGCCCGTAGCCGCCGCCGACCTCGGAACGGAGGCCTCCGTCTCCGGGCCGTGGACCCCGGTTGCCAGGTCCCCGAGTGGTCGTGTTGGCTTGGAACGTGACGGACTGGCGTGAGCTCCAGCACCCTGACTTGGCGCCATTCGTGACCCACATGACGGCACGGAGTCGTCCACCGTCGGACGACCTGCCTGATTGGATCGCTCGGAGTGCGGGTCATGAGCGGCTCCGCTCGATCCTGCAGACCGGCGCGATCCTTGGTTCTCGGCCGTATGGGACGCCGACACACGTGGCGTGCTTCACCGAGTCAACGTTGGATGGCATCGGACACCTCATCGCCGACCGGGGCTACGAGCCATGGGGCATCGTGTTCGCCAAGGAGATGGTCTACGCCGCCGGCGGCGGACCGGTCCACTACGTCCGGGACGACGAGTGGGCTCGGTACCGCGAGCACCTGCCAGCACCGATGGTGTCGCGAGCTGTGCGGTTCGCTCCAGGGGAGGCAGATTGGTCCCACGAGCGTGAGTGGCGGGCGCCTGCCACCGGCTTACCCCCGTCGTTCACATTCGACCTCGGCAGCGTGCACGCCATCATCGTTGGCGACGGAGGATGGCCACCCGACGAGGTCGACGACGCCTACGCCGTACTCGACCTCGGCTACGACGTGCTCGGCCCACCAGACTGGGCGCGAGGGGTGCACCGGTGGTGGTGGGACCCGGTGCGTTGCCGGTTCTGGGACATCTCGGGTCAGCGGCGATGATGAGCTGAGGGGCACGCGAGAACAATGAGTCACTACTGGTACATCCAAGAGCAGGCTCCGCCGTACCGACTCTGGGCCGAGGTTGCCCACGACTGGGCTAGTGATCAGGGCACTGCGACCGCTTACGACGACGAGGCGAAGAGCACAGAGCTGCTTCCGTTGGGCGGAGAGTGGCGACGCATGGAGCGCGACTGAGTGGGCCAGATCACCGACGACGAAGCGTTCCGCCACATCGCGGACTCCTACCGATGGCTCGCCTGTGCCGAATGTTCGATTAGTGATGTGCGCCGCTCGTTCGACGACGACCAGCGTCGAACCGTCGCAGCGCTCCTGCCCAACGTCGACGTTGCACTGGGCGCCTCGGCGGTCGTCTACGCACGGGCGTTGGCCGAGTTCTACAGCCCGCCCCGCCCCGACTTCCCCGACGACGTGAGGTCGTCGGTCCACTTCGCGTTCGCGCCCGTCGCAGGCTCACACCCCGATCTCGACTGGATTCTCGACCGCAAGCGGGCGATGGACGCCCACCTTGCCCACCTGACCACTCATCGCGAGTACTACGAGCGCGAAGGCATCGATCGAGTGGAGTGGGTGGGAGGACCGAACGGCCAACCCGGCGCGGTCCACGAGCTGGTCACCCGGCTGGTCCGTCTACTCGAGGAGATGGGACGGTCGGCCCCGGACCCGGTCTTCCGCGCCCAGTGTCAGGAACTCGTCACACTTGTCGAACAACGCCGCGTCGACCGCAACGCTCGATGGGAACCGAGCAGTTGGAGCTTGGACGGCGTTCCATGATGCGCTGTCGCTTCGTTCGCGGTCACCACGGTTCGGGATCGCGCTCGTAGAGCATGCTCGGATCGACGTGCTCGTTGGCGACCTTCGTTGGCAGGTCTGAAGCAGCAATCTCCTCAGCGGACGACAGGCGGAGGCGGCACACCTTGCACTCGAAGCCGGTCAGCACAGTGTTGATCTCATAGGCCCACGCGATGGGCTCGGGGTCCCGGTCCCAAACCGGCTCACCGTCATCAGTCAGCTCACCCGTCGCAAGCGCATCGCTCGCGCAGACCGGGCAGGTGACCACAACGAGATCAGGGATCTCGTCCTGGTAGTCCTCGTAGTACTGAGTTGCAACACCACCGAGAACCTCTCGCTCCTCGCCGGTCAGGGTTGCCAGCCGAGTGCGGGCCGCAGCGATGAGGCCTGCGACCCGGACCCGTACGGCGCTGCGCTCAGCGGCGACCAGCTCGGCCGCGAGCACGGCCGAGTCGCCCCAGAAGACCTCTGGTGAGTCCGGAACCAGGCCGTTGATGGCCTCCACGAAGGTCGCAGCGTGCGCGAGCAGCTCGGCACCGCTCGGCTGGGAGAACACGCCCAGGTGAACGCTCTGATCGCGCCGCTCCACAGTTGCGAGGATGAGCGGGGCGATACCTGCGATCAGTTCCGGTTCGAGTGACTTGAGACGGTCCAACGCGTCCTTGGCCGAAACGGATCTTGCGCCGGACTGCGTGTCGCCCTTTGCCAGGTTGAACCCTTGCCGGAACCAGCCGCGCTCGTTCGGCGCCAGGAGGTAGGGCGTGACGGTCGCAAGCCTCGCCTTCATCGCCAGTTCGAGGGCGATGCCGGCCTCGACGTAGAACAGCTCGTAGGCCTGACGCTGGTACGCCTCGAGCGCAGCCCGTGCGTGCTCGCAGGCGACTCGCCCGAGACGAGAGCGCCAGGTGTCGTTGATCGAGTTGGCCATCGCCGCCTGGTCCTTGGTCGGAAGCCCGGTCGTCGATCGTAAGCCGGCATCGCAGCAACTCGCGCCGGGCGGACAGAGCCGGCAACAAGGTGAGACTGGACCGACGCCACGTCCGGACGCGCCGCTCGCTGGCATCGCATCTTCCGGTGTGTCGACAAGTCGGTGTGGGCTTGTCACTTGTCCTCACACGTGACCTGCCACCTGGCTTCACAAGTTCTCATATCGTGGGTGCTGTCGCGGTAAGAGTGCAAGATCCAGCCCGGTGCACGTAGTGCTCCATCGTGGCACACTCTCGGCGTGGTGACGGTACGCAAACAGCGGGGCAGGCCGGCAACTCGGACCACACCGCCAGCACCGTTGAGCCGGCAGGACACGCTCATCGACATGCTCGCTCAGTCAGGCCGCGGGATCGTGCCGATCCGCAAGACGTTCGTGCAGCAGGGTGAGCGCGGCAAGCGCACTCCGGGTCCGCTCGCAGGCTTCGTCAGCTCCCACGATGGCCGTGGCTTCGACGCGTACGTGTTTGTCCACGCGCTCGCGAGCGCGGATCCGTGGAACTGCGACTACCCGGCAGGCATGTGGGTTCGCTCCCTCGGGCTCGAGGACGCAGCTGAACCGGCATCCGCGCGCAGCGCTGTCTCCAAGGTGATGAAGCGCCTCGAGGATCGCCAGCTCATCGCACGGAGCCGGGTCGGGCGGCGTGCCTCGATCACGTTGCTCAAGGAGGATGGCAGCGGCGACGCCTACGAACACCCGCACACGGCCGGCGACGGCGAAAACTGGCTGCAGCTACCCCACGCCTACTGGCTCCAGCAGTTCCACCTGTCACTCAGCCTGCCGGGCAAAGCCATGCTGCTTGTCGCTCTGACCCGGATATTGCAGGCCGGCCAGGCGGAGGGATGAGCGGTCGCGATCGTGACGGCCGGAGGGCTGGGACGATGTTCGAGTCATTGATGGGCGCGCCGGCCCAGGGACCGTGTGCGCTGCGGTTGTCCGGGCTGGGGTGGTGTGAGTGCCTGGCCGGTCAGGCAAACGCTGGGAGTGCTCGGATCCGGGTGAGGGCTTCGATGAAGGCGTCGGCCCAGGTGTGGGAGCGGGGGATGCGCAGCCAAAGTTGGCGGGCGTGGGTGACGACGCGGGCGGCGACGTTGAAGAAGGCGAGCCGCAGACGTTTGCCCCGGCAGCGGCGGAACTCGCGGGGCAGTGCCCGGTCGCGGATCCAGCGGGCGACGTTGTGGGCGAGGGCGCAGGCGTGCCACCACAGCCAGTTCCCGAAGAAGTTCTGGACCGGGGCGTGGATCAGCCCGAAGTCCTCTTTGAGTTGGCGGATGGCGTCTTCGGGGATCCCACCGCGTAGCCGGTGGTGGGCTTCGACGTCAGCGGCGGGGGCGAACAGCGCCGGCAGGTTGGTGACGATGGCGTGGAACCGCCACCCGTCGAGGTCGTCGAACGACAGCTGCTCGCCGGCGCTGGTGCGCTGACGACGCACGATCAGCCGCAACCGGCGCGGTTGTTGATGGCGACGGGGCCAGCCGACCTCGATCGTCGTTTCGGCGATCCCGGACCCTCGTTCGGCCTCGGCGCCCAGCGCCGGGGTCCACACGGTGGCCGAGTCGGCGGCCAGCGCGAGCACCGCATCTCGCACATTGGTCCTGTTCGGCGCGGTGATCGTGAACACCGCACCGAGCGACTCGCAGGCGGCGAACACGTCGTGCTGGTAGCCGGCCGAATCGATCCGCACCCACAGGTTCTTGCCAGCACGGACCGCTGCGGGGATCGCTGCGGCGCACTCACGCACGAACCCGGCCAGCGCCCGCCCGGGGTGGGCGCTGCCACCGCGAGCGCGCAACGCCAACACGTCACCGGTCTCGCCGCACACCCCGATCAACGGTGACAGCCCGACCTCACCGCGATAGGTGAACGTCGAGCCCTCCTTGCCCGGCCCGTAGGTGTCAACCAACGTGGCGTCCGGGTCGATCGTGATCACCCCGCCGTCGGGCCCGGCACCCATCGCCCAGGCCCGAGCCAGCATCGTGCGATTCACCGCCGCCGCCTTCTGCGCCCGCCCGAGATCGGCGCCGGCACAGAACCGGAACAGCGTGGAGTGCGACGGAAGGGCGTGCTGGCCCCGCAACTGCTCGGTCGCCCCAGTCAGCAACGACCGGTCGGAGAGGAACTCGCCGCCGGCCAACAACACCTCGACCAGGGTCCGGTAGCACTCCCCACCGCTGTAGCCGCCCGGCCCGATCGGCCGCAGCCCACGAGCATCGGCCACATCGACCAGGTTCAGCCGGTCCAGCAGCGGACCCCACAACACAGCACCAGCCACGCCAGTCACGTCGTCATCGGTGACCGTGGCCTTCACCGCAGCCACCTCCCGACGAGGCCGAGCGATGATCTCCCCGGCATCGAACAATGTCGCACTAGCCTTCACCTGTCAGGTGCTCCTCTGCCTGGGTCGGTCTTGATGTAGCAATCCACATCGTCCCAGGCGGCGGAGCACTTGCCGCGTCAATCCGGTCGATCAGACAACCCGGCCTGCAATATCCGGGTCTGAGTCTGCCTGATGGATTTTCACTCCCGGCCGACCGAGTGCCCTCGTGGTACGGGATCTCCGCCGACAGCGCCGAGCGCGGACTTCGCGAGCTGCGGAAGGCCGGTGTCCTCGACGTCGACGAGCAGTGGGTCAGGAACGCGAAGTCCGAGACGGGTTGGACCCAAGAACGCCAGTACACACTCGACGAGCCCTTCTCGTCCGCAGCGAGGAAGAAGGCTGCCGCCACCGACCGCCGCGGCCACCGCGCCCGCACCGCATCCGGTGAACCGTGAGCGCGGCGATGAACAGCGCCGAGCGCGAGAACTGCCCGCCCTGGCCCGCCAACAAGGCCGTCGTTCTCACCCTCGTCGTCGTTTCGCTGCCGTACGCCGCACTACTCCTTCTCGCCCTCGCAAGCAGTTCGCAGTACCTCGCCGGTCTCCCGATCGTGGCTATCGGATCGCGATTCTGGTGGTCGGCCTCGCAGCGACTGGTCCGATTCATGTTGACCGGAGAGATCCTCCCCGCGGATGCAGTTGCCGGCGCCGACGCCCCGGTTCTCCCACCCGGTGAGGTGCTGCGACGACATCGAACGTCATCCGACCCGTGAGCTCACGGGACAGGCGGGCTTGAGCGAGGACGTCCCCACGCGCGACTCGTCGTCAGAGATCTCAACGCAGGCCGAACATCGCAGCGAGATGTGGGCGCCGCGCCACGAGCAGCTCGAGATGGTTGTCCGGCCACAGCTCGACCGACGGGACCGTCCTGTCAGCGTCGTACTTCTCTTTGAGAGCGACGGCGTCCTGGGTGAAGCGGCCCGAGGTCGCGACCACGACCGTGTCCACCCTCCCGCCCTCCCACAGCTTCGCTGCCTCGATGCAGGCGACCAGCTCATTTCGGTTGACCGACTTGGTCTGCCAGTGCTTGCACTGCACGACGACCCGTCGTCGTCTGGTCTCAGCCAGCGGATCGGTCAGGACTCGATGTACCTCGATGTCGCGCCCACGATCGGCGGCGTGCGCTCGCATCAGCCAGTTGGCGTTCTCGTATCCGTGTGCGCTGCGAACGAGCTCGAAGACGAGCCCCTCGAACTCCTCATCGGAGATGCGCGCCCAGTCGAGGCGCGAACTGACAGCCCCCGTTGGGCGCGAGCGCACAAGCTCACCAAGATCATCGACCGGCACCGGAACGGGCTCGTTCACGTCGTAGAGCGAGTGCTCAAGTGCCTGTTTGACCGACGGCCAGTCCATCTCGACGATGTCGCGCAGATCGCCAGGCTCGGCGAAGTGCAAGTGCCGGTTGAGGTCGGGCCAGCGCGACGCCCGCAGATCGATACCCGCTGTGAGCCGCCCGAGTTCCGAGACTCGGTCCGTCAGCTCGGCCCACCGGCTCGTCGACCGCCAGGTGGCGCCGCGTTCCTCCACAGTGACCTCGCGGAGCAAGGCATCGATCTCGGCCGTCACGGAGACGGCTTGCCCTCGAACGAGCCGCCGACGAGCACCCTCAAGCCTCCGCCGGTAGGCGGCGATGTCACGGCCGGGCTGACGAGCGCCGTCCTCGACCGACGTCAGGGCTTCAGCAAAGCCGAGCTCGGCGGCGTCGAGCCGGTTCTGTGCCAGCTCGTCCGGAGACATCGGCATCGACTCAAGGCGGTAGCCATCGATCGCCGGTAGACCACCGACGAGGATTCGGAACGAGTCGAGGAGGGCGTCAACTTCGGCCGTGTCGTTCCCGAAGCTGATCCCTTCGCCATAGTGAGCCTGGATTTGCTGCCACACGCTTTCGAGGCGCACAACGTTGGCCTCGGATCGGTCGAACGCGTCGAGCGCACCCGAGAGGTCGGTCACAGTCTTCAGTCTCTCGCGCGCCGTACGGCATCGAGCAGGCGTAGATCGTGCCGATGACCTGCGCTCGGCGCAGCACGCAACCAGCGTCGGCGTCACCGACCGCAATTCATTGATCACCGTTGTTGTTAATGCCGCGACAACGCAATGGGATCTGAGGCGTGCCCGAGCCCTAGTGCCAGGGGGCCGTCGCGCCCCATCGGGCCACCAGGCCGCCCCCTCGAACGCGCGCACCGAGGTCTTGCAGGCGGCGGCGAGTCGCTCCAGGTTCGCCTCGGTGCTACGAGGGATGACGTCGACGTCGAGAGTCCGGCGGAGCGCGCCGTGGGCCTGGACCCCGAAGCCGCCACGATCAGGCAGTCGACGCCGTGGTCGGCGAGGACCCACAGGATGCGCTCGAGGTCGAACTCGTCAGCCGGCAAGTCGCCGGGGAGCGGCGTTGATCTGCTCGAGGTAGGCGATCGCTTTGCCCGGCGTGTCGAGGCGCGTGCCATCGAGCGCGATCGGCACGTCGTCCGCCGTCGGTGGACCCATGTCGGCGACCATCGCGGCCACGTCGAGCTCGAGTGCCACCTCAGCTCCTTCGGCCATGACACCAGCGTACTTCTCCGGCCGTCGGCGGCGGCCGGGGTGGCCGCCATCGAGACACGCCCGGCGGTCCGGCTCGAGCGCCGGCACGCCCTCCGGAGCGGGTGCGACGAAGCGGTCTCGAGAGCTCCGGTAGAAGATCCGGTAGAAGTCGGCCGAAAACGCACTGAAGGCCCTGCCTGAGCAGGGCCTTCGTGGTGGGCGAGGGGGGACTTGAACCCCCACGAGGAAACCCTCACTGGCACCTGAAGCCAGCGCGTCTGCCATTCCGCCACTCGCCCGAGTAGCACGGCAACGCTACCAACGTGCTCGGACGGCGGCACGTCCGATCCATCCGAGTGCCACGCATCGATTCTCCCGGGACGAAACACTCGGACGGGTCGAAACACTCGGATGGGACGGGGCGGCGGGCGCCCCGGGGCGGCGACAGCCCACCGGTAGCATCGTGGGCCACCATGGTGTTGCAGTCATTGGAACGGCGCCTGGAGCGTATGGTCGAGGGCGTGTTCCGGGGTTCGCGCGCGGCGATCCGGCCGATCGAGCTCGGTCGCCGGTTGGTCCGCGAGATGGACGAGCAGCGCTCCGTCGACGTCAAGGGCCGGCGGGTCGTCCCGAACGACTTCGTGATCCACCTCAGCCCCCGCGACCTCGCCTCGTTCGACGACATCCGCGACGTGCTGCGCGCCGAGCTGGTCGAGGCGGGGCGCGAGTACGCCCGCGAGGAGGGCTACCACTTCATGGGGCCGGTGCGCGTCGAGTTCGCCGGCGACGATCAACTGCGGCCGGGTCGCTTCGCCGTGGTCGCCACGCTGCGCCAGGCGGCCGGCGGCGTCGGCGCCGGCTCGCTGGTGCTGCCGTCGGGCCAGCGGATCCCGCTCGGCGACCGCCCGATGACGATCGGGCGGATGAGCGACTGCTCGATCCCGCTCAACGACCAGAACGTGAGCCGCCGCCACGCCGAGATCAAGCCCGGCCGCGGCGCGTACGTCATCGCCGACCTCGGTTCCACCAACGGGACGATGGTCAACGGCACGCGCATCGGCGGGGAGCAGCGGCTCAGCGACGGCGACATCCTGAGCTTCGGGTCCACGTACGTCCGGTTCGAGGCGTCGTAGACCTCGAGCACCTCCGCGATGACAGATCAGGCGCTCGACATCCTCAAGCTGGTCCTGCTGGGCCTGCTGTACCTCTTCTTCGCCCGCGTCCTGTGGGCGGTATGGAGCGAGGTCAGGGCCGCCAACAGCCGCGCCGCCCAGCCCCACCCGGTCGGGCCACTGGTGGACGAGGCGGCGGCCACCGTCGCCGCGCCGGTACCCGGCAAGTCGCGGCGCCGTGGCCGCCCGCCGAAGGGCCGTGCCGGACGGATCAACCGGCTCGTGATCATTGAGCCCAAGTCACGCCGCGGCGCGACGTTCCCGCTCGGCACGGAGATCACCGTCGGCCGCGACCCCGCCTGCACGATCACGATCGACGGCGACACGTTCGTGTCCAACCTGCACCTGCGCATCTACGACGCCGACGGCCAGGCGCTGGTCGAGGACCTCGGTTCGACCAACGGCTCCTTCCACAACGGCGCCCGCCTGGTCGGCGCCCACCTCCTCCACCCAGGCGACCGGATCCAGGTCGGCTACACCGTGATGGAGGCCCAGTAGTGGCGCAGCTCCGCTGGGGGGCGGCCACCGATCCGGGGCGGATCCGGCCGGACAACGAGGACAACCTCCTCGCCGAGCCGAACGTCTTCGCCGTCGCCGACGGCATGGGCGGCCATCGCGCCGGGGAGGTCGCCAGCGCCATCGCCGTCGACCTGCTGCGCACCCGCCTGAGCGCGCCCGGAGCCGATCTCGAGCAGGTCGTCGCAGCGATCGCCGAGGTCAATGGCGACATCTACCGGGCGGCCATCGGCAACCCCGAACAGCAAGGCATGGGCACGACCGTCACCGCCCTCGCCGTGATCGCCGACACGCCCGGAGGCGACGGCGACGGGGACCAGGCCGAGCAAGCAGAGCAACCAGCGCAACCAGAACAAGCAGGCCAAGCAGCGCAAGATGAGCACGGCGCGAGCGAGCAGCTCGCTCTCGTCAACGTCGGCGACTCCCGCACCTACCTCCTGCGCCATGGACGGCTTCGCCGCGTCACGGTCGATCACAGCTACGTCCAGGAGCTCGTCGCCACCGGGCATATCACCGACGACGAAGCCCGCACCCATCCACGGCGCAACATCGTCACCCGCGCCCTTGGCATCGACCCGTCGGTGCGCGTCGACGCGTGGACGTTGCCGCTCGTGCGCAGCGACCGCTTCCTGCTGTGCAGTGACGGCCTCGTCGACGAGGTGCGCGACGACGACATCGTGCGCGTGCTGCAGACGGTCACCGACCCGCAGGCGGCGGCCGACGAGCTGGTCGCGCTGGCCAACCGCCAGGGCGGCCGCGACAACATTTCGGTGATCGTCGTCGACGTGCTGGACGGCGCCGAGCCGCCCGACGCCGACACCGAGCTCGATCTCGAGCCGGCATGGGAGGACACCGGTGGGTCCGGCACCTGGGCGGTCGACGCCGCGCCGGGTGAGGCCACCGAGTTCGACGACCTCGCCGCGCTCGTCGCCGGCGAGCAGCCACCGGCCGATGCGGCGCCGACGACCGCCGCGGCCGCTACCGCCACGGCCGTCGGCGAGGTCCCGGCCACCGAGGCGCCGGCGCCGAAGCGCCGCAGGCGGCGGCTGATCGGGTTCCTCGGAGCGATCGGCGTGCTCGCCGTGCTCATCCTCGCCCTCGTGGTCGCCTCCGCCTATGCCCGCCGTGGCTACTTCGTCGCCTTCGACTCGGCGGGCCACGTTGCGGTCTACCGCGGCCGCACCGACGGGTTCCTGTGGTTCGATCCAACCGTGCGCGACACGTCCGTGCTCTCGAGGAACCAACTCGACCAGCGCTCGATCGAGCGCGTGGACTCCAAGCCCCGCTTCGACACCCGCGCCGCGGCCCAGAACTTCATCGGCGAGCAGTTGGTCACCACAACGACGGCTCCCCCCACCACCACGACCACCACGACCACGACGACCACGATCCCCCCGACCACCACCCTCGCGCCCGCCGCTCCCTCCGGCTGAGCCGCGCCCCTGACGATGGCCGCGACGTCCCCCATCGCCCGCGCCCGACGCTCGACCGAGCTGTCCCTGATCGTGATGGCCGCCGTCATCACCGCCGGCGCCTACACCCTCGCCTCGCTCGGCGAGAACGCGGTCATCCCGGCCCGGCTCGTGCCGTTCCTGGCCGTCCTGCTCGGCCTGCTCGTCGTGGCCCACCTCGCCGTGCGCTACCTCGCCGCCGGGGCCGACGGCACCGTCCTCCCATTGGCCGCCCTGCTCCACGGCATCGGCTACGTGATGATCACCCGCCTCGACGACCGCCTCGCCGGGCTCCAGACGACGTGGAGCATCGTCGCCATCGCCGTCTTCATCGGGACCCTGCTCGTCGTCCAGCGGGCCCCCGACCTCGCCCGCTTCCGGTGGAGCTTCCTGCTCGCCGGCATCGTGTTGCTGTTGCTGCCGCTCGTGCCGGGCGTCGGGTTCAGCGTCGGCGGCGCCCGCATCTGGGTCAATCTCGGGCCGATCAACTTCCAGCCTGGCGAGTTCGCCAAGCTGGCGCTGGCGATCTTCTTCGCCGGTTACCTCGCCGAGAACCGCGAGCTGATCGCAGTGAGCGCGTGGCGCGTCGGCCCGCTGCGCCTGCCCGAGCCGCGCCACCTCCTGCCGATCGTGCTCGCCTGGGGCTTCACGATCGTCGTGATGGTCGGGGAGAAGGACCTCGGCTCGTCGCTGCTGTTCTTCGCCCTCTTCGTCGTGATGATGTGGGTGGCCACCGAGCGGGCCAGCTACCTCGTGATCGGCCTCGTTCTGTTCGCCGCCGCCGCCTACGTCGCCTGGCTGCTGTTCGGACACGTCCAGACCCGCGTGACGATCTGGCTCGACCCGTGGAAGTACCGCCTCGACAAGGGCTACCAGATCGTCCAAGCGCTCTACGGGCTCGCCGACGGCAGCGTCGCCGGCACCGGGCTCGGCCTGGGCAGCCCGGGCACGGTGCCCGAGGCGCAGAACGACTTCATCTTCACCTCGATCGGTGAGGAGCTCGGCCTGTTCGGCGCGGCGGCGGTGCTGATGGCCTATCTGCTGATCATCGGCGCCGGGCTGCGCACGGCGCTGCGGACCGAGAACGTCTTCGAGAAACTGCTCGCCGTCGGGCTGACGACGATCATCGGCGTGCAGGCGTTCATCATCGTCGGCGGCGTCACCAAGCTCGTGCCGCTGACCGGTGTGACGCTGCCGTTCGTCAGCTACGGCGGGTCGTCGCTGGTGTCCAACTACATCCTCATCGCCCTGCTGATCCGGCTCAGCGACTCCGGCGCCCGCCGCCTCCACGAGCTGCCCGACGACCCGACGCTGTCGGAGCGCTGGGCGGCATGGCGGCTGCGGCGCCGTGGCGCGGCCGACGCGGAGCAGGCAGGGCTGGTGGCGTGAACCGCCGCATCCGCCAGCTCGCCGGCGCGCTGATGCTCTGCTACGCCGCGCTGTTCGTGACGCTCAACTACTGGCAGGTCGGGCGCAAGGAGCAGCTCGACGCGTCGTTCGACAACACCCGCGCGATCAAGCGGGAGTTCGACAAGCCGCGCGGCCAGATCGTCAGCGCCGACGGCACCGTGATCGCAACGTCCGTCACCAACCCACCGGGCTCGAAGTTCGACTTCCAGCGCCAGTACCCCACCGCCGACCTTTACGCCGACGTCTCCGGCTACTACACGTTCGGGCTTGGGTCGACGCAACTCGAACGGACTCAGAACGACGTGCTCGTCGGCGCCACCCCCGAGCAGAAGCTGCGCGCCTTGACGAACATCCTCACCGGCGACCAGGACAACTCCGGCACCGTCCGGCTGACCTTGCGCGACGACCTCCAGCGGGCCGCCAAGGAGGCGATCGGCGATCGCGAGGGCTCGGTCGTCGTGATCGACCCGACGACGGGGGCGATCAAGGCGCTGTGGAGCTGGCCGTCGTACGACCCGAACCAGATCGCCGACCCCGACTTCACGCGGGCCAAGGCGGCGGTCACGGCGCTGCAGGACGACCCTCGCGACCCGTTGCTCGCCAACGCCTACCAGCAGCGCTACATGCCGGGCTCGACGTTCAAGGTGCTGACGACGAGCATCGCCCTGCAGACGGGGGCGGTGACCCTCGACACGACGTTCCCGGCGGAGACCGAGTTCGTCCCGCCGCAGACCAACGACCCGATCCAGAACTTCGGCGGCGAGCGCTGCGGCGGCACCTTCGTCGAGGTCTTCACGCGCAGCTGCAACATCCCCTTCGCCCAGCTCGCGCTGCAGGTCGGGTCGGGACGCGATGATCAAGGGCGTCGCCGACTGGGGTGTCGGCGAGAAGGTCCCGATCGACCTGCCGCGCCCGGCGGCGAGCACGTTCGGCAACGTCGAGAACAAGGAGCAGAACCTGCCGCTGCTGGCGATCCGCGGGTTCGGGCAGAACGAGGACCAGATGGTCCCGCTGCACATGGCGATGGTCGCCTCGACGGTGGCCAACGGCGGGAAGATGATGAAGCCGTTCGTCGTCGCCCAGACCGTCGATCACGACGGCAACGTCCTGTCGTCGACCCAGCCGAGCGTGTGGAAGACGCCGATCACGCCGGAGACGGCGAGCACGCTCAACGGGCTGATGGTCAGCGTCGCCGAGCGGGGCACGGCGCGCTGCTGCATCGCCCTCGCCAACGGAATCCCCGTCGCCGCCAAGACCGGCACCGCCCAGCTCAACGGGCCGGGCCAGCCGGAGCGGTCGAACGCCTGGATCGTCGCCTTCGCCCCAGCAGACGCGCCGCGCTATGCCGTCGCCGTGATGCTCAAGGGCACCAACGCCGAGATCTCCGCCAGCACGGGAGGCCGCCTCGCCGGCCCGGTGGCCAAGCAGGTGCTCGACCAGGCCTTCGCCGGGGAGACCGGCGGGTGAACTGGGCGGGACCCGTGCCATTGGCGGTTCTGGGCGGGCAGCGTGACAACAGTCGTCACGCTGCCCGCCCAGATCGCACCGAGGCATCGACGTGGCGGCTCGTCGGTAGCCTCGGCGGGCGTCGTGACGCCCTGGGCGCTCGACGAGCAACGAGGCAGCAAGCAGCGCAAGCAGAGCAGTGACCACCAACGACCGCACGGCGATCATCAACGATCGCTACGAGCTGAGCAAGCGCATCGGGCGCGGCGGCATGGCCGACGTGTTCCTCGGACGCGACCGCCTGCTCGACCGGCAGGTGGCGATCAAGGTGCTCTTCCCCGAGTTCGCCGTCGACCCCAACTTCGTCGAGCGCTTCCGCCGCGAGGCCCAGGCGGCGGCCAACCTCAGCCACCCGAACATCGTCAGCGTCTACGACTGGGGACGCCACTCGGGCACCTACTTCATCGCCATGGAGTACGTCCATGGGCGCACCCTGGCCGACATCCTGCGCACCAACGGGCGGGTCACGGCCAAGCAGGCGGCGGAGATCGCCAGCGAGGTCGCCGCCGCCCTCGGCTTCGCCCATGAGGCCGGGCTGGTGCACCGGGACATCAAGCCGGCGAACATCCTCATCGGCTCGAACGGCCAGGTGAAGGTGGCCGACTTCGGCATCGCCCGGGCGATGAACGCGCCGACGGAGACCAACCTCACCCAGGCCGGCGCGGTGATGGGGACGGCGACGTACTTCTCGCCCGAGCAGGCCCAGGGAGCCCAGCCCGAGCCGCGCAGTGACCTCTACTCCCTCGGCATCGTGATGTACGAGATGGTCGCCGGGCACCCTCCGTTCATCGGCGACAACCCGGTGGGGATCGCTTACAAGCAGGTCCACGACAACCCCCAGCCGCTGAACCAGATCGTCGCCGAGGTGCCGCGGGCGTACGAGGCGATCGTCGCCAAGCTGCTGGCCAAGGACCCACGGGTCCGCTACGCCTCGGCGAACGCCCTGCGCGACGACCTGCGCCGGTTCCGCAACGGCGAGCAGGTGCTCGCGCTGGCCGCCGCCGGTGCCGCCGCCCGCGCCGCCAACACCGGCACCGTGCCGCTGACCCGTCCGACGACCGCAGCGACGGTGCCGCTCGCCACGACCACCGGTGCCCAGCGCACCGGGGCCCAGCCGGCGCCGCCGGTCGACAGGCTGCCCACCGGCGCCTCGCCGGCCGCCCGCTACTACGAGCCGCCGCCGTCACGCACCGGGTGGTACGCGCTCGCCGCGTTCTTCACCCTCGTCGCCCTCGGCATCGGCGGCGTGCTGCTCTTCAACGCCCTGTCCGGCAACGACGCCGCCGGCAGCAACGCCCTCAAGAACTACGTCGGCATGCCGCTGCAGGACGCCATCGACGACCTCTCCAAGCTCGGCCTGAAGTACGAGGCAATCGCCGAGGAGAACACGACCGTGGCCGAGGACATCGTCCACCGCACCGACCCCGCGGCTGGCGTCGTCGTCGTCGATGGCCAAGTCATCCGCCTCTACTACAACCCACGCAAGGAGCTCGTGCAGGTCCCCAACGTGGAGGGCCAGCCGCTCGCCGACGCCCAGCGGATCCTCAGCCAGGCGGGGTTCAAGGTCGGCGACCAGGCCGACATCACGCTCGAGCAGAGCGACCAGATCGCCAAGAACTCGGTGATCCGCACCGATCCGGTGGCTGGAGCCCGCGTCAAGCAAGACACCACCATCAAGCTCGTCGTGTCGTCGGGCCCGGACCAGATCGCGATGCCGACCGTCATCGGCCAGACCCAGGACGCCGCCAAGGCCAACCTCGAGGCAGCGCCGTTCAACTTCAAGGTCACCGTCACCACGGAAGAGACCGGCGACGTCGCCGCCGGGATCGTCATCCGCACCAACCCGCCGGCCCAGACACTGGTGACGAAGGGCGGCGAGGTGACGATCGTCGTGTCCGCCGGCGCCCCGCCGATCGACGTCCCCAACGTCGTCGGTACCACCGAGAACCAGGCCCGCGCGGCGCTGTCGCAGTTCGACGTCAGCGCGACCACCCAGGATCTGGCGGCCGGCGACCCGAACGACGGCAAAGTGGTCGCCCAGAGCGTGGCCGGCGGTCAGCAGCTGCCGGCCGGCTCGAAGATCACGCTGACCGTCGGCAAGGCGGCCGCCCCGACGACCACCACCACCGCGGCGACCACCACGACCGCCGCAGCGACCACCACGACGACCACCGGGCCGCCGACGACGTAATGCTCGGGCTCGGCTCGCAGCCAAGCGGCTCGCCTCGCCTCCGAGCTCGCTGCCGCCGCTCCGCAGCGCGCTCGCCCACCTCGAGACGCCTACCTGCTCGGTACGGTTGTCACCGTGAGCCTGGGGATGGTCCTGTGGATTCTCGCCGGGCTCGTGGTCGCCTACGTGGTGTGGAGGACCGGCATCGCCTTGTTGCGCTCGCTCACCAGCCCGCTGCCCCCACCGCCACCGCCGGGCGAGATGCGCAAGGTCAACGTCCGGTATCGCTGCGATGTCTGCGGGGTGGAGCTGAAGTTGACGATGGCCCCAGACGAGGATCCGCCGCCGCCCAAGCACTGCCTCGAGGACATGACGCTGGTCGCGCCGGTCATGGAATGAGCCGGGCGGTTGTCCACAGGATGGGGAGAAGCCTGCGGACAAACGACAGCTGTGTCATTCGTCTCACCGCCACTTCGTCGCCGTGAACAGCCCGCCGAGCAGGCACACCAGGCCGATCACCAGCGGGATGTTGCTGTCGGGGAAGACGAGGTAGCGCAGCATGATCGCCAGCGCGCCGAGGGCGAACAGGGCGAGCATGAGCACCGGCACCCACGGTGGGCTCTCCTTGGCGCGCTGGGGCACCGGCGGGGTGTAGCGCGACGAGGCACCGACGGCGCCGGACGCGGCGGTGCGGGCCGCCTTGGCTGGCGTCGCCACCTTGTCGCCGGGCTTGGTGCCCGCCGGTGTGGTACGCCCGCCGCCCGTCTTGCGCTTCGGAGGAGCCATCACCCCAGAGCGTATGGGACTCACCGCGTCACGGGCTCAGCGCGTACTTCACGTCGGTTGTTCGCGTGGCGCCGGGGCACCTCCACGCCGCTACCGTCCGGGCGGTGACGCGGGTCCTCGTGCTGGACAACTACGACAGCTTCGTCTTCAACCTCGTCCAGTACCTCGGTGAGCTCGGGGCCGAGCCGATCGTCCACCGCAACGACGCCCTCACCGTCGACGATGCGCTGGCGATCGAGCCCGACGGGGTGCTCGTGTCGCCGGGCCCGGGGCGGCCCGAGGACGCCGGGATCATCTGCGACGCCGTCGCCGCCTTCGCCGAGCGGGGGACGCCGGTGCTCGGCGTGTGCCTCGGCCACCAGGCGATCGGTCAGGTCTACGGGGCGACGATCGTCGGCGCGACCGAGCTGATGCACGGCAAGACGTCGCCGATCGAGCACACCGGGGCCGGTGTGTTCGCCGGCCTGCCGTCACCGCTGACCGCGACCCGCTACCACTCGCTCACCATCGACCCCGACACACTGCCGGCCGAGCTCGATGTCACGGCGACCACCGCCGACGGCACGATCATGGGCGTGCGTCACACGAGCGACGACGTCGAGGGCGTCCAGTTCCACCCCGAGTCGGTGCTCACCGCCTGCGGCCACGACCTCTTGCGCAACTGGCTCGCCCGCTGCGCTGACTCTGGCGAGACGACGAGCGGGCGAGCGCCGCTGCGAAGCGGCGGCGGCGAGTTCGGCAGGCGAGGGGAGCAGCTTGGCTGCGGCCCGAGCCCGAGTGACTAGCCAAGCCGCTCGATCAAGGTCGCGTTGGCCATCCCGCCGCCCTCGCACATCGTCTGCAGGCCGTAGCGCCCGCCGGTGCGCTCGAGCTCGTTGAGCAGCGTCGACATCAAACGGGTGCCCGAGCAGCCGAGCGGGTGGCCGAGGGCGATCGCCCCACCGTTCGGGTTGACCTTCTCCATGTCCGGGTGGAACTCCTTCTCCCACGCCAGCACCACCGAGGCGAAGGCCTCGTTGATCTCGACGAGGTCGATGTCGTCGAGGCCCTTGCCCCAGCGGTCGAGCACCCTGGCCGTGGCCGGGATCGGGGCGGTCAGCATCAGGCGAGGATCGGCGCCGGCGAGGGCGAAGTCGACGAACCGGGCACGCGGCGTGAGGCCGAGTGAGGAGGCCTTCCCCTCGCTCATGATCAGCACCGCGGAGGCGCCGTCGGTGATCTGTGACGAGTTGCCGGCGGTCACCCGACCGCCCTCCTCCTCGGGCCGGAACGACGGCTTGAGCTTGGCGAGCGACTCCATCGTCGTCTCGCGCAGGCCCTCGTCGACCTTCATCATCGCCCCATCGGCGCCGAGCACGGGCAGGATCTCGCGCTCGAACCTCCCCTCTGCGGTCGCCCGCTGGGCCCGAAGCTGGGACTGGGCGCCGAAGCGATCCATGTCCTCGCGAGAGATCCCCCACTTGTCGGCGATCAACTCCGCCGAGATGCCCTGCGGGACGAGCCCGCCCTGATCGGCGTAGCGGGCCCCGATCTTCGGCCCGAACGGGAACCCGAACTTGCCCTCCGCCATCGAGGCGCCCATCGGCACCCGCGTCATCACCTCGACACCGGCGGCGACCACGACGTCGTAGGCCCCGGCGATCACACCTTGGGCGGCGAAGTGGGCGGCCTGCTGGCTCGACCCGCACTGGCGGTCGACGGTGGTGCCGGGCACGTGCTCGGGCCAGCCGGCGCCGAGCACGGCGTTGCGGGCGATGTTCACGCCCTGCTCGCCGACCTGCATGACGCAGCCCATCACGACGTCGTCGACGATCCCGGGGTCGATGCCGGTGCGGGTGACCAGCGCGTCCAGGGTCTCGGCGGCGAGGTCGACCGGGTGCCAGTCCTTGAGCTTGCCGTTGCGCTTGCCGAGGGGGGTGCGGATGGCGTCGACGATGACAGCGGTGGTCATCGACGGAGTCTTCCGCCGATCCGGATGACGAGCCAAACCGAAGCTCCATCCGAGTGTTTCGTCCGGGATTTCCCGGGACGAAACACTCCGATGGATCGAAACACTCGGATGGTCAGGCCGGGGCCGGCGCGATCAGGGCCAGGACGCGTCGGAGGTCGGTGATGTCGTCGTCGGCGAGGGGGGAGGCGACGTGCTGCTGGACGGCGCGGCGGTAGGTGACGTTCATCTCCCGCCACAGCGTGCGGCCGCGCTTGGTCAGCTCGACGATGACGGCCCGCTGGTCGTCGCCGTCTGCCGGGCGGGTGCGGTGGACCCAGCCCTCCTCCTCGATCCTGTCGAGGCGCCGGCTGAGGCTCGAGCGCACGAGGCGCAGCTCGTCGGCGAGATCGCTTGGGCGGGCCGCGCCGCCGAGGCGCTGCAGCCCGCCGAGCACGTCGAACCAGCCGAGCGGGACCTCCCACTCGGCCATCAACGCCTCGTCGATGCGCCGTTCGAGCTCGGCGGCCACCGACTGCAGCTCGCGCCACGCCGCCACCCGGCTCGCGTCGAGGCGGGCCATGGCACGGCCTCAGGCCGTCGCCTTGAGGGCGGCGCCGAACGCGCCGAGGGCTTCGTCGATCTCCGCCGCCGAGACCACCAGCGGCGGCATCCAGCGCAGCACCGTGTTGTAGGTGCCGGCCGACATCAAGATCAGCCGGCCCTCGTCACGGCAGTGGGCGGCGATCGCGGTGACCCGCGCCGGGTCGTCGAACTCGGCGGCGACCATCAGCCCGAGCCCGCGCACCTGGCGGAGGCCGGGGTCGCCCGACTGCAGCTCGCCCAGCCCGTTCATCAGCTGCTCACCACGGGCCACGACATTCGCGAGGAAGCCCGGCGCGGTGAGCACGTCGATCGTCGCCAACGC
The DNA here is from genome assembly GCA_963841465.1 of uncultured Acidimicrobiia bacterium. Taxonomy (GTDB): domain Bacteria; phylum Actinomycetota; class Acidimicrobiia; order Acidimicrobiales; family Ilumatobacteraceae; genus JALZMG01. The sequence continues at coordinate 1,478,140 of CAWJCQ010000006.1, forward strand.
CGCCGCGCACCCGATCGGGTTGCCGCCGTAGGTGCCGCCGTGACTGCCCTTCGGCCACCGGTCGTCGAGCTCGCGACGGGTGCCGAGCGCCGAGATCGGGAAGCCCGAGCCGATGCCCTTGGCCATGCAGATCACGTCGGGCTCGATGCCGTAGTGCTCGACGGCGAACAGCTTCCCGGTGCGCCCGAACCCGGTCTGCACCTCGTCGGCGATGAACAGGATCCCGTGGCGCCGGCACCGCTCGACCACGCCCTCCAGGAACGCCGGTGGTGCCGGGCAATAACCGCCCTCGCCGAGCACCGGCTCGATGATCATCGCCGCGGTCTCGTTCGGCGCGGTCATCGTGGCGAGGAGGTGGTCGAGCCCATAGAGGGCGCGGGCGACCTCGCCGTCGACGTCGACGACGAGCGGGTCCGGGAACGGGGCAACGAACACGCCCGACGGGAGCGGGCTATGGCCGGCGCGGTAGCTCGTCTTCGACGTCGTCATCGCCATCGCCAGGTGGGTGCGGCCGTGGAACGAGCCGGAGAAGACGATCACGTTGGGCCGCCCGGTGACCTGCTTGGCCAGCTTCACCGCGGCCTCGGTGATCTCGGCGCCGGAGTTGGCGAAGAAGAACGTGTCGATCGCGCCCGGCATCAGGTCGCTGAGCCGGGAAGCGAGCGGCTCGAGCAGGTCGTGGGTGTACACGTTGGCCTGGAGGTGGATGCCGCGCGCCGCCTGCTCGGCGATCGCCTTGACCACAGCCGGGTGGCTGTGACCGGTGGAGTTGACGGCGATGCCGGCGGCGAAGTCGAGGTACTCCTCGCCGTCGACAGTGGTGACGCGACAGCCCTTCCCGCTGGCCACCTGGAGGTCCGTCACCTTGAACCAGACGCCCGACAGGTGGCTCATGGGTGAATCGTAGTCCCCACCGAAAATGGCCTCACCAGCCCACCTCGTCGCAGCCGGTGTGGTCCTCCGGCTCGACCTGCAAGGTGGCGTGACCGATCCCGTAGCGCTCGCGCAGCAGGTCGCGCGCCCGGTCGAGCACGCCGTGGGCGTCCGTCGCCGCGCCGACCATCAAGTGGGCGGAGGCGACGTCCATGTCCGACGTCAGCGTCCACACGTGGAGGTCGTGGACATCGACGACGCCGTCGACGGCGGCGAGGTCGGCGCGCAGGGCGTCGATGTCGGTGCCCGGCGGCGCCGCCTGGACGAGGATGCGCAGCGCCTGCCCGGCGAGGCGGATCGTCCGCGGCACGATCCACAGCCCGATCGCCAGCCCGACGACCGGGTCGACCCACGTCCAGCCGGTGATCGACAGCACGATCGCCCCGACGATCACGCCGACGGAGCCGACGGTGTCGGCGAGCACCTCGAGATAGGCCCCTTCCACGTTCAGCGATTCTTTGGCACCCGCGCGCAGCAGCTGGAACGCGATCAGGTTGGCGGCCAGGCCGAGCACGGCGACGACGAGCATCGGCCCACCGAGCACGTCGGCGGGGTCGCGGAAGCGGTGGATCGCCTCGACGAGCACGTACACGGCGACGCCCAGCAGCAGTACGGCATTGCCGAGGGCGGCGAGGATCTCCAACCGGTACCAACCGAACGTGCGGTGGGAGCGCTCCGAGCCGCGAGCGGCGAGGTGGATCGCGGCGAGCGCCATGCCGATGCCGACGACGTCGGTGAGCATGTGGGCGGCGTCGGAGATCAGCGCCAGCGAGCTGGTGAGGATGCCGCCGACGACCTCGACGACCATGAACACAGTGAGCACTCCAAATGCTCCCCACAGCCGACCCTTGTGCCGCTCGCCGGCGGAGATCGACCCGTGACCGTGCTGGTGGCCGTGCCCGCCGTGACCGCCAGTCATTGGTGCACCAACACACGGTGCGCGACTCGGTCCGGGCTTTCGTGATGGTGCACCAATGAGCCTTCGGCGCCGTAACGCTGGTTCGCTCGCTCGAAGACTCGCTCGCTCACGTATGGCGGTGGACGTCGGGCAGGCCGAGCGCCCCGAGGGTGTCGACGCCGAAGTCGAACTGGATCAGCACCGCATCGGTGTCGCCGACCACCCAGGCGTCGTGACCCGGCTCGATCACGACGACCCGAGGCGCCTGGAAGTCGAACCCACAGCCGTCCTCGTACTCCCCGCACAGGTGGCCCTGGGCGAGGAACCCGACGTGGCCGTGCATGCAGAGGTCGGTGCCGACGAGCGGCTTGACGTCCGTCGACCACCGCGTGCCCGGGCGGTAGATCAGCCGCTTGACGCGCGCGTTGCCCACCGTGACGACATCGACGCCGATGCCGGCGAAGTCGCTGTGCTCAGCACCGGCCATCGGTGCCGCCAGGCGTCCCTCCACAGCCACGCCGCCATCGTAGGTGAGCCGAGCCTGTCACCCGAACTGTCCTTCAACTTCGGCCGGATCGGGCCGAAATCGAAGGACAGAACTCGGTTCAGCCGGCGAAGGCGGCCGCCAGGACGTCGGCGTAGGTCGACGCGAGGTGGAACGTCATCGACTCACGTACCGTCTCGGGGACGTCTTCGAGGTCGGCCTCGTTGCGCTTCGGGAGGACGACCTCGGTGAGCCCGGCGCGGTGGGCGGCGAGGACCTTCTGCTTGACCCCGCCGATCGGCAGCACTGCGCCCTGCAGCGTGATCTCACCGGTCATGCCGACGGTGTCCTTCATCGGCTGGTCGCGCAGCAGGCTGACCAGCGCGGTCGTCATCGTGACGCCCGCCGACGGGCCGTCCTTGGGCACCGCCCCGGCGGGGACGTGGACGTGGAACCGCCGGCGCACCGCCTCCGGATCGACGCCGAGCTCGGCGGCGTGCGAGCGGACGTAGTTGAGGGCGATCTGCGCCGACTCCTTCATCACGTCGCCGAGCTGGCCGGTGAGGGTCAGCCCGGGCTCGCCATCGGCCGACGTCGGGAACGCGGTGGTCTCGATGAACAGCACGTCGCCGCCGTGGCCGGTGACGGCGAGCCCGGTGGCGACGCCAGGCAGCTCGGTGCGCTCCGGCACGTCGTCGACGATCTTCGGTCGCCCGATCCACTCAGTGAGGTGACCGGCGTCGAGCGCCGGGAGCGCCTCGCCCGAAGCGATCTTGGCCGCCGCCTTGCGGGCGAGCCGGCCGAGCTCGCGCTCGAGCGAGCGCACCCCGGCCTCCCGCGTGTAGCCGCGGATGATGGCGAGCACGGTGTCGTCGTCGACGACGATCTCGCCGGCGGTCAGGCCGGCCCGCTGCAGCTGCCGGGGCAGGAGGTAGCGGTCGGCGATGAACACCTTCTCGGCGTCCGTGTACCCGTCGAGGCGCACGACGTCCATCCGGTCCAGCAGCGGTGCCGGCACGGTGTCGATGACGTTGGCGGTGGCGATGAACACCACCTCGGAGAGATCGAGGTCGAGCTCGAGGTAGTGGTCGCGAAACGTGTGGTTCTGGGCCGGGTCGAGCACCTCCAGCAGCGCCGCCGTCGGGTCGCCTGACCAGGCGCCGGCACTCAGCTTGTCGACCTCGTCGAGGAGGACGACGGGGTTCGTCGTGCCGGCCTCGGTGATCGCCTTGACGATCCGCCCCGGCTGCGAGCCGACGTACGTGCGCCGGTGACCGCGGATCTCGGCCTCGTCACGGATGCCGCCGAGGGCGACCCTGACGAACTGGCGGCCCATCGCCCGGGCGATCGACTCGCCGAGGCTGGTCTTGCCGACGCCGGGAGGCCCGACCAGCGTGATGATCGAACCGGCGCCGCGCTTGGTCGCGCTGCGCTCCGCCGACTCGTCGACGTCACGATCGGACCGCAGCTTCTTCACGGCGAGGAACTCGACGATGCGCGACTTCACGTCGGCGAGGCCGTAGTGGTCCTCGTCGAGGATCCGCTGCGCCGCGCTGAGGTCGATGGTGTCGTCGCTGCGGATGCCCCACGGCAGCTCGAAGACGCGGTCCAGCCACGTGCGGATCCAACCCTGCTCGGGCGACTGGGCGGTGGTGCGCTCGAGGCGGTCGATCTCCTTGGCGACGAAGTTCTTCGCCTTGTCGGGCGCGTCGAGAGCCTCCAGCTTGGTGCGGTACTCGCCGACGACGTCGTCGTCGCCCTCACCGAGCTCCTTGCGGATCGCCGACAGCTGCTGGCGGAGCAGGAACTCGCGCTGCTGCTTGTCGACGCCCTCGGAGACGTCGTTGCGGATGGTCTCGGCCACCTGCAGCTCGGCGAGGTGATCGCGGGCCCAGGACAGGACGAGCTCCAGCCGCTCGCCGACGTCGACTGCGGCGAGCACCTCCCGCCGACGCACCTCGGCGAGATCGGCCCAGGCGACGACGCCGTCGGCCAGTGCGCCCGGCTCAAGCCCGGAGCGCAGCAGCTCGGGCAGCCGTCGCGAGCGGCGCAGCTCGCCGACCTGCTCGAGGACGCCGCGCAGCTCGCGGCCGAGCGCTTCGACGCGAGGCGTGGGACGGGGGTCGCGCAGGATCTCGGCGTCGGCGTAGGTGGCGCCGCGCTCGGAGGCGTGGACGGCGGTGATGCGGGCGCGCGACTCGACGCGCACGATCGCCACCGGCTCGCCCGTCGGGAGCGCGCCGATGTCGGGCACCTGGGCGACGACACCCATCTGCTCGTCCCCGGACCGCAGCAGCACCCGGCCGTCGCCAGCGCCGCGCGCGGCCTCGACGGCGCGGCGGGCCTGGTCGGTGACGAGGGCGAGGGTGATGACGGCACCTGGCAGGACGGTGCCCGGGAGCTCGGCCAGTGGGAGACGGGTCGAGGTCGACGGATCAGTCGTGACGCTCATGGATCGAAGGATATCGATCCAGAGCAGGGCTTGATACGGCGCCGCTCAGGATTGTTGGGTGGCAGCGAAGGCCAGCGCGTCGTCCCAGCTCACGGCGTCGGCGAGGAGATTGCGGTAGAGCATCACCAAGCGCGGGGCGTTGGTTCCGAGCACGCCCCAGAGGCGCTCGCCGCGCCGGTACAGCGCCAGCCACCGCTCCTGGTCGGTGGTCCCGACCGCCACCACGACCTCGTCGGCCGGATCTGTCGCCGAGCGTCCGAGGAACTGGATGCGGTGCCGGCCCTGGTCGCTCCAGAAGAACGGCACCGGCGCGTAGGGCGTCGGCGCGACGCCTCCGACGGTCGCCATCAGGTTGCGGGCGGCGGCGGCGCCCTGCTCGGCGGCGTTGGTCCAGTGCTCGATGCGCATCTCCTCGCCGTACAGGCCGTTGGGCCAGCGGCACAGGTCGCCGACCGCCCACACGCCGGGAGCGGCGGCCAACGTGGCGTCACACACGACGCCGTCACGGAGCTCCAGGCCGGAGCCGTCCAGCCACCCCGTCACCGGGGCGACGCCGATCCCGACGACGATCACGTCGGCCGGCAAGAGCTCGCCGCTGCCGAGCGTGACGCCGTCCTCGCTCAGACCGGTGACCGTCACGCCGCAACGGATGTCGATGCCGTCGGCGGCGTGGACCGCCGTCGCCGCCGCGCCCATCTCCGCGCCGAGGCCGCGGATCAGCGGCGCCGCCAGTCCCTCCAGCACCGTGACCGCGCACCCGCGGGCTCGCGAGGTCGCCGCGACTTCGAGGCCGATGAAGCCGGCGCCGACGACGACGACACGAGCGGCACCGTCGGCGATCCGCGCGCGCAGCGCCAGCGAGTCCTCGATCGTGCGCAGCTCGTGGACCGTCGACACCGCATCCTGGCGGGGCAGGCGCTTGGGCGCGGTCCCGGTGGCGATGATCACCCCGTCGCCGTACAGCACCGTCGTGCCGTCGGCCAGGTGGACGGCGCGGCCCTGGACGTCGAGGCTGGTCGCCGCGACGCCGAGGTGCAGATCGAGGCCGAGGTGGTCGTACTCGTCGGGCTTGCGCAGGGCGATGCGGTCGGGCTCCCAGTCGCCGGCGAGCAGCTTCTTGGACAGCGGCGGTCGGTCGTAGGGCAGGTGGACCTCGGCACCGATCAGCGTCAGCGGACCGGCGTAGCCGTCGGTGCGCAGGGCCTCGACGGCGCGCAGCCCGGCGATTGACGCCCCGACCACGACGACGCCATCCTTGCCCTCGACCACGGAGCGCCACGATGCCACACGGTCGGGCTGCGGATCGCCGGCCGTCGTGGGTTCGAGTCGCCGATACCGTCGACGCCACGAAGGTCATCGTCCGCTGCCGCGAGGGTCACGTGTTCACCACGACGTGGATCCCTGGCGTGTCGTTCAAGGCGATCCGCCTCGGTCGCTACCGGATCCAGCGATGCCCTGTCGGTGACCACTGGACGATCATCACGCCGGTCGACGACGCCGGGCTGACGGAGGAGGCGGCCCGCCTCGCCGGGGTGCCGGCCGCGTCGCGTCGGTCCCGTCGCTCACGGCGAGCGTGGCGGCGGGTCGTGGGATGGCGGTGCGCTCGATGTCCTCATGTAGGGACCCGGGTTACACCCGGCGCGTGATCAGTCGATCGGACGACCGTCGGCGCCGACGACGTACCACCTCGCGCCGAACGCCACGAGCCCCTGGCCGGTGGTGTCGCCGGGCTTGACGTCGTCGGTGAACCGATACAGCGGATGGCCGTGGTATGTGACCTGCTGCGTACCGTCGCGCCGCGTCGTGGTGCCGAGGTCGGCGCGGGTGACATCGGTGGTCGCCGCCGGGGTCGTCGACGTGAGCACGGGCGGCCACGCCGCGGCGCAGACGCCGTCGCACGTCGAGATGCCAGACGTGTCCTGCTCGAAGAGGTAGACGGTGCGGCTCTGCTGGTCGACGAGCAGTGATCCGAACGGCGAGCTGGCCAGCCCGATCGTGGTCGTCGGCGCGTCTCCCGCCGGCGCGGCGGCATTCCGGCTGGAGGTCGTCGACGCCGCCGGCTCGCTGTACGGGCCGTTGCCACCGCTGCCGTCCGAGCTGCAGGAGGCGGCGACAAGGGCGGCGGCGCCCTCCTCCCCCATTGGAAGCGGCGCATGGCGGTCGTCGCGCTCGCCGTCGGCGGCTTCGTCGGCGCCGCCGCGACCGACGCCAGCGCGGCACCGGCAGATCATCCAGCCGGACTGCACCAAACCCCTCTCGCTCACGTCGATCCAGCTCGTCGGGACCAGCGATGGCGCGGCGATCCAGGTCAGCGGCACCAAGCCGTACGCCGACACCATGGTCGCCCTGATCCCCGAGGACGTCGTCTACGTGCAGGCGCGCGACTACTGGAACTACACGATCCAGGGATGCGCCGGCTCCGGCGCCGTGACCAAGGTCGCGTTCACCGACGTGCTGGCGATCAACGGCCCGCGGGGCACGTACGGCATCGCCATCGGCGGGCGCACGTTCGACCTCCCAGGAGGCCCGACCGGCCCGTCCACGATGTGACACCCGGGCGAGCGATCGGTCGCCGGGACCGATCGCTCACCTCCGAGATCGATCAGGTGATGTCGTGGCGCACTGGTGCTGGCGGCTCGATCGTGAGCTCGTACACCGGCCCGTGGCTGGCGGACTTCGGGGGGACACGACCCGCGCCGACCTCGCCCAGCAGCGTGACGGGGTCGGTGGAGAACGACACGGTGCGCGGGCGACCGTCGACCGCCGTCTCGAGCAGCGCTCGCTCGAAGGCCAAGATCTGCCGCACCTCGTCGGGCAGGTCCGACCGGTTCACCCACGCTTCGAACGCGCGCAGCTCGTCCAGCGGGAGCGCCTGTGGGAGCGTGGCAGCGCGGAACTCCTCGACGATCGACTCGAGCCGGCTCGGTCCGCCGAGCATCAGCAGATAGCGAGACGTCAGGGGTGCGGCACCGACGACCGTGCTCGAGCGGCCCACGGCCACCAGCTGGCGGTAGAGGTCCACGCCCCGTTCACCGAGCGACGGCCCGTCCTGGACGTGCACGGGTCGCCCGTTGACGAGCAACGAGAGATGATCTCGCCAGGACCGCAGCTCCGGTCCGCGGACCTGCTCACCTTGACACGTTCGGACGTCGTCGACGTGGAAGTGCGGTGGGCTCGGGCGACGCTCGGGGAGCAGGGCGCGCATCTGCGCGAGGTGTTCGCCGAGCTCGGTCGCCGAGATCCCAGCGGCGACGAGGTAGTCCACTCCCAGCTCGAACGTCACGAGGGACAGGTTCGGGAACATCGGGATGACCCGCCGGGCGAGCTCGAGGAGGTCGCTGCTCGTGAGACCGCTGTGGGCGTCGATCCAGAAGCCGGAGCGGAAGAAGCCGCCGGCGAGATGGACCTCGATGACCCGGTCCAGGGGCAGCTCGGCGACGACCGCCTCGACCGCTTGGCGTCTGTTGCGCTCGTTGGTCCAGACGTTGTGGAGGTCGAGCAGGATCCCGCAGTTGGCCGTCTCCGCGACGGCCGCGAAGAAGGCGCCGTCGGACATCTCGTCACGCGCCGGGTCGAGGTAGTTGGCCCCCGTCTCGAAGAGGACGGGCCGGGCCACCTGCTCGGCGATCCACATGATCCGCTCGGCGGCGTGGCTGACGGCGGCCGGCGTCTGTGGCAGCGGCAGCAGGAACCCGGCGAAGCCCTCGTCGCCACGGTTGAAGCTCAGGTGATCGCTCACCCACGGACTGTCGACCGCGTCGGCTGCGAACCTGAGGGCCGTCACCTCGGCTTGGGTGGGCGGCGCCTCGTTGCCGAATGGCAGCCCGACGCTGTGGACGACCTTCGGGTGGGGGAACGAGAGCACCGTCTCGAGATCCTTCGGCGACGGTGTCGGAGCGTCGGGATGGCCGGCGAGGCTCGGTGACAGCGTCTGCGGCTCGATCTCCAGGACGTCGAACGCGTCGGGAATGGCCCGCAAGATCGGTTCCATCCCCGGCGCGTAGACGATGCCGACCTGTGGCCGGCCCGACATGTCAGCCGAGACCGGCCGTTCGCACGTTCAGTTCCTCGTCGACGTGGAACTGGCGGGCGAAGTCCCAACGGATGTCGAAGCCCGAGCAGCACGCCATGCAGCCAAGCTTGCCGAGGATGTCCCTCTGCACCTTCGAGAAGCGATCGAAGTCGAACGCGACCTCGGCTGGAAGCGTCACGTTCACGACCTGGTTGGTCCCGGCAGCCTTGAGCGAGTTGTCCATGACCATTTCCTTTCCCTCTACGACACGGTCGATCGGAGACCGTAGCGACGGTCCGACGAACAGCCGGCCGATTTACGAGCGGCGGCCCTCCCGCTCGGAGCAAGCTCGGAGCAACTTCAGAGCAGCCGAAGATCGGCTGAGAGCCAGTCGAAGCCCTGGTTCGTGGTTCCCGGCTCGAGGCTCACGAGGCAGTAGTCGCTGGCGACGATCGGGACGTTGATCGTCACCGCCTGTCCCCCCGTGACCTGCCCGCTGACGAGCATCGTGACGGGATTGCCGGTGGCGCTGACGTGGACGTCGCCCTCTGGGTTGACCCTGAGGCGCACCGACACCACGGCGTCGGTGCCTGGCTCGAAGCCCCAGAACTCCAGGTTGATGTAGGTGGCCGACTCGATCGTTGTCCACATCTCGAACGACCCGTGGTACGAGTCGATCCAACTCGGGCCGAAGGACCAGATCGTCGCCTTGCCGTCGGGCGCTCGGAGCTGGCCGGGATCGAGGTGCGCAACGACCGGGCCGGACGGGATCGCCGCGTTCAGCGCCTTGGTCGGCACCGCGATGGGCCGCGACGCTGGCGGCAGCACGCCGATGCGCCGCAGCGTCGCGGGGTCTCGCTGGGCGGGAAGGTCGAGGACACGGTCAGCAGTCATGGGCTCGACGATGCCGGATCGAGCATCAGCCCGTCATGGAGGACCACTGGTGATGTCGTGACGACGACGTGACGGCTCGATCCCTCAGGATCGCCGGCCGGTCCAGGACCATCGCGGCAGCGGGAGGCCGTCGGGGACGTCGTCGGCCGATTCGTGGTAGCGCGCCATCGTCGTCGCGGTCGCCCATGCGAAGTAGTCGTGCAGGACCTGCCGCAGCTCGCCGTCCGCCAGGCCGACGTCGTCCATCGCTCGATCGAAGCAGGCGATCGCCCGCTGGTCCATCTCTTCATGCGCGCCATTGCCGCTGTGGATCCGCACGACCGAGCTCTCGTCGCCGTAGCGCGAGGTGAAGGTTGGGGGGCCGCCGAGCGCCTCAGCCCATACGCGGCGAGGCGTTCGGTGTGGTCCGGATGGAACCCGTGGCTGAACGCGTGGCTGACGACCTCGTCGGCCATCACTCGCTGGTGCCATGCCTCGGCCAGGCGGTGCAGCCCGTCGTCGCCGCCAGCGGCGTCGTACACGCTCTGCATGGGCGCAGCGTACGGTCCGGCGGCGATGTCGTCCGGTGTCGCGCCAGCCGACGGCATCCCGGCCCGGCGTGCAGTTCGTCGTCAGCGGGCGAGGCGGCGTCGAACCTCGGCAACGTCGGTGGCGAGTCGGTCGGCAAGTGCCCGAGCGTCGAGTGAGGCCACGGCCTTCCTCGATGCCACGGCCTCGCCGAGCAGCTCACGAACCAGGGGTGACATGGAGACGTTCCGCTCGGCAGCCAGGAGGTTCAACCCTTGGGCGAGGCCAGCGGTGAGCCGCACGGAGAGGTGCCAGTCGCTCGACGACGAAGACTTCGGCGCGAATTCGATCGCTTCCCCGGTCTGCTCCTCAGCCATTCGATCGCTTTCGGCTTTGCCATCATTCGCCTCCGCTTCCTCGCTCGAGTGCCTGGGTGATGGTGACGGCGATGTCCACGGCGTGCGCTCGATTGGAGCACCCAACGCCGACTTCATCTTGCGTCACATGCACGCGGTGTCGCTCGGCATGGAGAGCCTGCCGTCGGAGGTGATCGCCACCACTTGGAAGCACGGTCGGCCTGTCAGCTCCTCGGGCAGCTCGAACGTGACCGACAGCGCCGTCGTGTTCTGTGCGGCGAGACCCGATGTCTGTGGCTTCACCTGGTAGTGCATGTCCTCAGAGCCGTCTCCGACGGCTTGCCAGGCCACGGTGAGCTGGCGGACGTCTGTGCCCGAGGTGATCGTCACCCCCGTCGGCGCGGGCGGACGCACGTTGAGGATCTGGGTCACCGACGGAGCCACTGTCGTCGTCGCCGTGCCCCCGCCGCCGCGCCCGAACACGAGCAGCGAGATCGCCACCGCCAGCAGGCACACGACGCCGGCGGCGGTGCCGATCACCACCCGTCGCGTCGACGTCTGCTCGTCGCGACCGGCGGTGGTCGTCGTGTCGAGGGGAACGAGCGGGGCCCGACCGACGGTGACGGTGTTGGCATGCTCGCCGTCGTCGCCGCCGGCGCCGACGGGCCGCATCGGCATCGACGCCGGTGTGGCGAGGTCCACGGGCGCGATCACCGGCGGAGGCATCGCCGGGGTGCCCTGAGGCGGGGGCGCGGCGCCGAGGTCCGCACCCCCGCTGTCGCCCGACACCTCACCCTGGCGCGTCGCCGGCGCCGGGCCGGACCTCGACGCTGGCGGGGTCGCCAGGGGCAGCGGGGTGACCGACAGGCCGAGCTCGCCCTGGATCCGTTGGAGGTCCTGGCCCAGATCGACCGCCGACTGCTGGCGGTCGCCGGGTCGCTTCGACATCCCCTTGGCAAGCGCCTCGGCGAGCGCCCGCGACACGTCTGGCCGCTTCACGCGCGGCGGGTCCTCGACCATGATCCGCCGGGCCAGGTCGCCGACCGACTGGCGGGCGCCGGGCTTCGGCCCGAACGGCCGAGCGCCCTCGAGCAACGTGTACAGCGTGGCGGCGAGCGAATAGACGTCGGACAGGGGCGTCGCCGGGGAGCCCTCGAGCACCTCCGGCGGTGCGTAGTGGACGGTGAGACCGCCGCCGCCGGAGATCGAGCGCTCGTCGTCGAGCGTCGAGATGCCGAAGTCGCCGAGCGCCGGCTCGCCGAACTCGGAGATGAAGAGGTTGGTCGGCTTGATGTCGCGGTGCAGCAGCCCGCGGTCGTGGGCGGTCTGCAGCGCGCCGGCGATCTTCACTCCGACGTCGAGCACGACGGCCACTGGCAGCGGGCCGTCGCGCTTCTGGCGCTCGCCGTAGGTGCCCCCGCTGTAGAGCTCCATCACGATGCACGGCTGCTTGGTCGTCGTGAAGGCGGCGTTGAACACGGTCACGATGTGCGGGTGCTGTGAGACCAGCCCCATCGCCCGGCACTCCCGCTCGAAGCTGCGTCGCTCACGCTCGTCCGCCAAACCGAAGCTGAGGACCTTCAGCGCGACCCGCCGGTTGAAGTCGCGCTGACGGGCGCTGAAGACGTAGCTGAACCCGCCCCGGCCGATCGGCTGGAGCTCGTCGAACCCGTCGATCTGGACGGACGGGACACTTGGGTCGGTGCGCCGAGGCACGATCGTGGAGGGACTCCGAGGGGACCTTGGGGATCGGGACGGCGTGACCCGTCCGTTGGGGGACCGGTCCCCATCGCAACGCTGCACGCCGGCCGTTAGCCTACGGTCGTTCTCGTTCCTCTGGTCCAGGACCGGGCGTCGTCAACGAGCACGGCAGCAGTTCCTGTACGTCTTCGCGGGCGCCAGCGCGACCGGGAGCGGGGCGGCAGACGATCGTTGGAGCAGCAAGCAGTGCAAGCAGTGCAAGCAGTGCAGCGGTGACACACGACGACAGCGACGCGGCCCGCCACGAGGACCGGCGGTGACCAGGCGCACCCGGCGCAGCGTCGCCGGCAGCGTCCTCGTCGTGCTCGGCGTCGTCGTCGGCGCGGTCATCGCCACCGCGCTGCAGGCCGAGGGTCGTGAGCGGTCGAAGGCCGACACCAACGACGGCGGGGCGTGGCTGCTCAAACGCGACGTGGGGTATGTGGGTCACGTCAATCGCCAGGTCGGCGAGATCACTGCCGCGGTCAGTGTCGCCGACCCCAGCGCCGACTTCGACGTCGACCAGGCGCGGGGCGTGATCGTCGTCCACGACCGCACGAAGGGCACCGTCACCGTCGTCGACGACTCCGTCGAGCGGGTCGCCAACACCAACGGCGTGCAGGTCGGCTCCGACATCGAGGTCCACGCCGTCGACGGTGGCGCGTTGATCGTCGACGACGCCTCGATGAGGGTGTGGAAGCTGACGCGCGAGCAGCTCTTGTCCGTGCCGTCCACCGACAACGTCAAGCCGGTCGTCTCCGGCGAGGGCAGGACGCTCGCCGCCGTGACGCCGGACGGCAACGCCGCGCTCGTCGACCAGAAGGCGGGCCGCGTGGTGTTCCTCCGTCACGACGGCTCGATCGCCAAGAGCGGAAAGGTCGAGCTGAACGACGACATCACGTCGGTCACGACGCTCGGCGCCGACCGCGCCGTGTTCGCCGACGCCGACGGCGACCTCGTCGTCGCCTCGGCGGGTGGCAAGGCGACACCGCTTGGCATCGACGTGCCAGGCGCGGACGGGCAGCCGTCAGCGGTGACGCTCCAGCAGCCCGGCCCGGCGGCCGACCGCGTCGTCGCGGTGACGACCGACGGCAAGGTGGTGTCGATCCCGCTCGGCGGCGGCGACGGTGCGGTGCCGTCGGACATCGGCCAGCTCGGCGGCGCCGAGCCGGTGGCGCCGATCGCCTACGGCGGCTGCGTGTTCGCCGTCTCCACCAAGCCGGCGACGTTCACCCAGTGGTGCGCCAACGGGACCGACGCCGACGGTGCCCCGGCGTGGAAGCAGATCCAGACGCTGCCCCTCGACGGGGCAGGGTCCGAGCTGCGGCTGCGTCTCGTCAACGGGTGGGTGTGGATCAACGACGTCGACACCGGCGCGGCGTGGGTCACCAGCCCGCAGCAGCGCATCGACCGGGTCGAGGACTGGGGCAACATCCTCTCCCAGCTCACCAACGACTCGCAGAACGACGACACCAACCAGGACGGCGGCAACGTCGTCACCGAGGTCAACCCCGACGACCCGACGGCGCAGATCGTGCAGTCGGACCAGATCGACGCGACCGGGCCGAACAAGCCGCCGATCGCCCGCGACGACCAGGCCGAGACACGGGTCGACCGGCCGATCGACGTCGACGTGCTCGCCAACGACACCGATCCGAACGGCGACGTGCTCGTCGTCACCGAGGTTCAGCAGGTAGGCGGCGACGCCCAGATCCAGATCGCGCCGGATGGGCGCAGCGTCCAGGTCAGCCCCGGCGCCGGCTTCACCGGCACGGTGAGCTTCGGCTACACGATCACGGACGGCCGCGACGCCAGCGCCTCGGCCAACGTCACCGTCCAGGTCGCCGCCTCGGCGGGCAACGACAACCGCCCACCCGTCGCCCACAACGACATCGCCTCGACCCGGCGGGGCCGCCCGACGACGTTCAACGTCCTCGCCAACGACACCGACCCCGACGGCGACGCTCTCGTGCTCGACTCGATCGACCTCAAGGATCCTGCCAGCGCGGCCGGGCTGATCGTGCCCGATCCGTCCGGCGAGGTCGTGTTCACGCCCGACCCGAACACGACCCAGGAGCGGATCGAGCTGACCTACACCGTGAGCGACGACTTCGGGGCCACCGACGAAGGCACCGTGGTCGTCTCGGTGCGCCTGCAGGACGCCAACAACGAGCCCGACGCCCGCAACGACGCCGCCGTCACGGTGGCCGGCAAGCCGGTGCGGCTGAACGTGCTCGCCAACGACACCGACCCCGACGCCGACCCGCTGTTCATCGCCCAGCAACCGACGCTGGTGCGTCCGTCCGACCGCACGATCGCCTCGCTCGACCTCTCGCTGACGCCCGACGGCGAACTCTTCTTCGACCCCGATGCTCCCGGGACGTACGTCTTCGACTACTCGGCCACCGACGGCGAGGAGACCGACGTCGCCCAGATCCGCGTCGAGGTCGGCGCAGCCACCGAGAACCGCCCACCGATCGCCATCCGCGACGACGTCGTGATCGCCGCCGGCGGCACGCGGGTCGTCCACGTGCTCGACAACGACGGCGACCCCGACGGCGACGTGATCGGCCTCGTCGGCGCCGAGGTCGAGCCAGGCAGCGGCCTCGACGTGAAGGAGATCGCCGGCGTCGGTTACCTCGTCACGGTCGCCCCGGGTGCGCCGTCGCGACCAACGTTCCGCTACCAGATCTCCGACGGCAAGTCGGACCCGGTGTCGGCGGTCGTGGTCGTGGCCGTCACCAAGTCGGTCACCGTCAACCAACCACCCGTTGCCAACGCCGACGTCGTCGAGGTGCGCGCCGGCGGCAAGGTCAGCGTGCCGGTGTTGAAGAACGACTACGACCCCGAAGGCGGCGCGCTCACGGTCACCGCGGTGACGCCGTTCGACGGCGCTCAGACCGAGCCCGGCCTCAACGGCCAGTCCGTCGACATCGAGGTCGCCCCGACGGTCGTCTCAAGCTTCACCGTCAGCTACACCGTCGCCGACGCCGCCGGCAACCAGGCGAGCGCGTTCGTCGACGTGCGCATCGTGCCGGGCAACGAGGTCAACCGCCCGCCGACGGCACGCACCGACATCGGCCACACGCGCAGCGGCGTGGCGGTGGTGATCGAGGCGGTCGCCAACGACTCTGATCCCGACGGCGACCTCATCGCCGTCGAGAGCATCCACTCCCAGCCGACCGGCGGCACGGCGAGCGTCGAGCAGGGCGCCGTGGTGTACATGCCGAGCTCGACGTTCGTCGGCACCGACCGCTTCACCTACGCGCTCGTCGACGCCGGCGGGGAGATCGCCATCGGCGAGGTGCTGATCGGCGTGATGCCGGCCGCCGGCGCCAACCGCGCCCCCGAGGCGTTCGACGATCAGGTGCAGGCGGTGGCGGGCAGCGCCCCGCTGGTCTACGACGTGCTCGCCAACGATTCGGATCCGGACGGCGACCAGCTCCACGTAACCGGCTCGGGGACGCCGTCGGCCGGCGAGACCAAGGCCGCCAGCGACGGCACCGGGGTCGTGTTCACCCCGCCGAAGGCGACGGCTGACGACAAGCCGGTGGACGTCGCCTTCACCTACACCATCGACGACGGCCGCGGCGGGACGGCCAGCGCGACCGTGACCGTGCACGTCGTCGACGCCACCCAGGCGATCGCGCCCGTCGCCGTCGACGACAGGGTCGGTCCGTTGAGCCCGGGCCAGTCGGTCGACGTCGACGTGCTGGCCAACGACCTCGATCCCGACGGCAACCCGGCCCAGCTCGTCGTGTCGACGTCGGATCCTGCGCTGACGAAGAAGGACGCCCGCACGCTCACCGTCGCCGCCGGCACGACGTCGAGCCGGCACACCTACACGATCACCGACCCGACCGGCCTCGACGACACCGGCGAGGTCGACGTCCTCGTCGTGCACAACCGGGCGCCGGAGGTCAAGCCGTACGCCGCCCAGACCACCGCCGATGCGCCGATCGAGCTCGATCTCGCCGGCCAGGCCACCGACCCCGACGGCGACACCCTCTACTACGCGTGCTGCGACAACCCCCACGGTGGCTCGGCCGCCACGGTGGCCAACGGGGCGGGCCAGCTGAAGGTGACGTTCACACCCGACCAGAGCTTCTCCGGTCCGGCCACGTTCGCCTACACCGTCGACGACCAGCAGGGCCACTCCGTGTCCGGCGCCGTGACGATCGACGTGGTGGCGCCGGCCAATCGGCCGCCGGTCGCCAAGGACACCACCGTCGCCGTCGAGGCCGGCACGCCGACCAACATCGACCTCGCCGCCCTCGTCACCGATCCCGACGTCGGCGACCAGCTGACCTACGCGATCAACGGGCCGTCGGCCGGCGCCGTCGCATTGAGTCAGTCGGGCGCCGCCGTCCAGGCGTCGGCACCGATCGACGCCACCGACACGACCGACTCGTTCACCTACACCGTCACCGACTCCGCCGCCCACACCGCGAGCGCCACGGTGTCGCTGACGGTGAAGGCGCCGTCGGCACCACCGCCGCAGGCTCGCCCCGACGCGGTGACCACGAACCAGGGTCAGCCGGTGACCATCCCGGTGCTGGCCAACGACATCGACCCGCTCGGCCGCGGCCTCACGGTGGTCAGCGCAGGGGCATCGGCCGCCGGCGCGACGTCGACCGACGGCCAGCAGGTGACGTTCGGGCCGAACGCCGACTTCTTCGGGCCGACGTCGTTCATCTACCGCGTACGCGACGGCGCCAACACGGCGTCGCGGGAGTCCGAGTCGCAGGTCGACGTGACGGTGATCGGTCAGCCGTCGGCGCCGGGGACGCCCGACGCCCGCGCCGGCAACGCCGCCGTCGCCCTCAACTGGGCCGCCCCGCCGTCGAACGGTGCGCCGATCGACGACTACGAGCTGCAGATGAGCGACGGCGCCAGCGTGCACACCGGCACGGCCACCGCGTACACGTGGAACGGGCTCACCAACGGCGTCGCCGTCACGTTCAGCGTCCGGGCCCACAACAGCGCCGGGTGGGGGCCGTGGAGCGGGTCGTCGCCGCCCGTCACACCGGACATCGAGCCGGGTCGCCCGGCTGCGCCGAACGTCCAGTTCGCCGACAGTTCGTTGGTCGTGACGTGGTCGCCGCCGACCAACGAGGGCAGCGCGATCCAGTTCTACGACATCCAGATCGGTGGGGGGATGTCGAGCATCCAGCGCATCGGCAACGGCACGTCGTACTCCTGGACGGGCCTGCAGAACGGCCAGCAGTACACGTTCCAGGTGCGCGCCGTGAACGCCAAGGGCGAGGGCCAGTTCAGCGCCCCGTCGGCGCCGGAGCACCCGCTGCGGGCGCCGGACGCGCCTGGCGCGCCGGTGGCCCAGCGCGGCGACAAGACGATCACGGTCAACTGGGGCGCGCCCGGCAACGGCGGCGACCCGATCATCGAGTACCAGGTGCAGATCCTGTCGACCGGCGCCACCAACACGACGACGGGCACCTCGATCCGCTGGTCCAACCTCCCCAACGGCCAGCCCCAGCAGTTCCAGGTGCGGGCCCGCAACCGCGGCGGGTGGGGTGGATTCTCACCGGCGTCGGCACCGGTGATTCCCTGCGGCGTGCCCGACCCACCAGGCGGGGTGACGGCGGTGCGCGGCGACGGCCAGGCCACGGTGTCGTGGCAGGCGCCGAACGACCAGGGCTGCGCGATCAGCGGCTACACGGTGACCGCCAGCGGTGGCGGTTCGGCCAGCGTCGGCGGCGGGTCGACGTCGGCCACCGTCGGCGGGCTCAGCAACGGCACCAGCTACACGTTCACCGTCATCGCCCGCAACGACGTCGGCGACAGCGCCCGCAGCGCCCCGTCCAACGCCGTCGTGCCGGCTGGGCCGCCGGGCGCACCCACGATCA
The DNA here is from genome assembly GCA_963841465.1 of uncultured Acidimicrobiia bacterium. GTDB lineage: Bacteria > Actinomycetota > Acidimicrobiia > Acidimicrobiales > Ilumatobacteraceae > JALZMG01. Next base: position 1,496,283 of record CAWJCQ010000006.1, read on the forward strand.
CCGGCGCCGCCCCGGACACCAAGCAGGTGACGATCACCTGGAACCCCGCCAACGCCAACGGCAGCGCGATCACCACCTACCAGCTGTCGGTGAACGGCGGCGGCTGGTCCAACGTCGGCACCGGCACGTCGTACACCCGCACCGGCCTCGCCGACAGCACGACGTACACGTTCCAGCTGCGGGCGGTGAACGACGTCGGTCCCGGAGCCGGCGGCAACACGGTGTCGGCGAAGACGCCCGGTCCCCCCGATCAGGTCGGCGGCCTGGCCGTCAGCGGCGGCAAGAACCAGGTGACCGCCACTTGGTCGGCGCCCAACAACAACGGCAAGCCGATCGACCACTACGACCTCCAGCTCAACGGCGGCGGCATCGTCATCGACGGCAACACCAGCCACACGTTCGGCGGTCTGCAGGACGACACCGTGTACACGGTGCACGTGCGGGCGTGCAACAGCATCGGCTGCGGGCCGTGGAGCGCCGACCGCTCGGCGAGGACCGACCCACCGGCACGCAACGTGACGTGGAGCTCCTACGGCGACGCCCAGGGCCAGCCCAACTGCAGCGCCCCACAGTGCAAGTACGTGCGCACCACCGGAACCGGGTTCACCCCCGGCCAGACCTACGACGTGACCTGCCACGGATCCGTGCAGGGCGCCTTCTCGCCGACCCCGAAGACCGCCGACAGCGGCGGGACCGTCACCGACGGCAACGCCTGCTACTTCGGGTACAACGAGTCGTTCTGGATCACGATCGGCGGCGTCGAATCCGACCACCGGCAATGGCCCGGCTGAACCCCACGAGGAACAACGAGATGCGACCAGCGACCGATCAGCAAGCCGAGTGGTTCAGCCACTGGTTCAACGCCCTGCTCGACAACGTCGAGCGGATCATCAAGGGCAAGCGCGACCAGGTCGCCCTCGCCCTCGTCTGCCTGTTCAGCGAGGGCCACCTGCTGCTCGACGACGTGCCGGGCACCGGCAAGACGTCGCTCGCCAAGGCGATCGCTCACTCGGTGAAGGGCACGTGGAGCCGGATCCAGTTCACCCCCGACCTGCTCCCCTCCGACGTCACCGGTGGACTCGTGTACAACCAGTCGCAGGGGACGTTCGACTTCCGCCGCGGGGCGGTGTTCGCCAACGTCGTGCTCGCCGACGAGATCAACCGGGCCTCCCCGAAGACGCAGGCGGCGCTGCTCGAGGTGATGGAGGAGCGCCACGTCACCGTCGACGGCGTCGGCTACGACGTGCCCCGGCCGTTCGTCGTACTCGCCACCCAGAACCCGATCGAGCAGGAGGGCACCTACCGCCTCCCGGAGGCCCAGCTCGACCGCTTCCTGATGCGCACCACGCTCGGCTACCCCGACCACGACCATGAGGTCGACGTGCTGCGGATGCTCGCCGATGAGCTGCGCCCGGAGTCGCTGCAGCCGGTGATGTCGACGGCGGACGTGCGCACGATGATCCAAGTCGCCGAGTCGGTGCATGTCGAGGACTCGATCCGCAGCTACGTCGTGCGGCTGTGCGCGGCCACCCGCGGCATGCCCCAGCTGCGCCTCGGTGTGTCGACCCGCGGGGCGATGGCGCTCGTACGCACGGCGCGGGCCCTCGCTGCCGCCCAGGCCCGCCCGTTCGTCACGCCCGACGACGTGCGCATCGTCGCCCCCGCCGTGATGGGCCACCGCATGTTGCTGACGCCGGAATCAGAGCTGGCCAAGGTCGAGACCACCGACCTCATCGACGACATCCTCGACCGCGTCGAGCTCCCGGCGGCGATGCGCCAAGGCGCCTGATGAGCCTCCTTCGTTCGCCTTGGTCGCGTTTTTCCGGTCACTCCCAGGACAGATCGCGACCAAAGCGATGAAGCTCCCATTGACCGCCAGTGGATGGACGCTTTCCGTCCTCGCGGTGGTCGCCTACGTCGCCGGGTGGCTGCTCGGCTGGGTTGAGCTGATGGTCGTTGCCGCCGGCTGCCTGATCGTGCTCGCCGTCGCCCTGCCGTTCGTGATCGGGCGCCTGGCCCTCGACGTGGAGCGCACGCTGGAGCCGGAGCGCACCACCGTCGGCGACAAAGCGGTCGCGGTGATGCGGGTGACCAACCCGCGCCGCACGCCGCTCGCCTCGCGCACGATCGAGGAGCACGTCGGTGGCCGCCCGCTGCGCCTCGACGTCCCGCCGCTCGGGCCGGGCCGCTCGACCGAGGCGGTGTACCCGCTGCCGACGACGCGCCGCGGCGTGGTCCAGGTCGGGCCGGCGCTGATCGTCAAATCCGACCTGCTCAGCCTGATGCGCCGAGAGATCGCCCAGACCGACGTGCAGACGCTGTGGGTCCACCCTCGCGTCGCCGCACTGCGCCCGCTGCCCGTCGGCTTCGCCAAGGACCTCGAGGGGCCGACATCGGACGCCTCGCCGGCCGGCGACGTCGCCTTCCACGCGCTGCGCGAGTACGAGCTGGGCGACGACCACCGCCACATCCACTGGATGTCGACGGCCCGCACCGGGACGCTGATGGTGCGTCACTACGTCGACAACCGCCGGCCCAACATCACCGTCGTCGTCGACACCGAGATCGACTCGTATCGCTCGGAGCAGCAGTTCGACCTCGCCATCGAGTTCGCCGCCTCGCTCGGTGTCTCGTCCATGTTGCACGGCCAGCCGATCGCCGTGTGGCTCGACCGCGACGTCGTCACCGGCCAGAACCGTCCCGCCGGGCGCACCGACCTGCTCGATCGCCTGACGCTGGCCCAGGGGGCGACGGGCACGGACGTCGGCGACGCCGCGCTGCACGCGCTGCGGGCAGAGTCCGGAACGTCGGCGCTCGTGGTCGTCACCGGCAACGTGCCGACCGATCGGTTCCTCCTCATGTCGACCGTCGCCCGGCGCTCGGCCCGGGTGATCCTCGTGCGCACCTGGCCGGCCGGGGACCGCCTGCCCGGCGTGCTGCCCGGTGCCAAGGTCATCGACGTCGACACCCTCGACGGGTTCCAGGCGGCGTGGGAGAAGGTGGCGTCCTGATGGCCCGCTGGACCCGTGCCGCCCGCGCCCACGACCTCGACGACGTCGACGACATCGACGGCGCCGCCTCGCCGGCGGACCACCGGCCTCGCCGGACGATCGGCACTTACACCGCCGTCGCCGTGGCGATCGTCGCGGTGATGTCGGTGATCTCGGCAGTCGCCTTCCGCAGCACCCTGTCAGGTTGGAGCTTCGTCTCGGCGGCGGCGATCGGGACGCTCGGTGCGTCGGTGATCGTGCTGTTCGCCCGCTTCCGCCGGCTGCTGCTCGGCGAGAGCGTCGCCCTGTCGGCGATCGGCTTCGTCGTCCTCGGTGGCGTCGCCGTCGGCGGCCTGCCGACGCCCGGTGCCTACGGCGCGTTCGCCCGCGGCCTCGTCGACGGGTGGGCCGACCTGCTGTCGAGCGCCCCGCCGGCCGACATCACCGAGCAGTTCCGGGCCCTGCCGTTCACCGTCGCCTGGCTGTCGGCGGCCGTCGGCGGCGAGATCGCCCGCCACTCGCGGCGGCCGGGGCTGCCGGCGATCGGCCCGATCCTCGCCCTCGCCCTGAGCCTGCTGTTCACCGTCGAGGAGCGGTGGCTGGCCCTCGCCCAGGGCGCCGGGATCCTCGCCGGCACGCTGCTGTTGATCACCGCCGGGCAGCGCTTCGCCCGCCGTCGCTTCGTCGCCACGCTCGACGAGTTCGACGCCGGGGCCGTCGCCACCAACCGGGCCCGGTTGATGCTCGGCGCGGTGGTCGTCGCCGGCGCCGTCGTCGTCGCCCCGATCCTCGGTCCGCACTTGCCGGGCGCGGAGTCCAACGAGCGCTTCGACCTGCGCCGCTACCAGACCCCCCCGTTCGACCCGCTGCAGGTGCCGAGCCCGCTGGCCGAGGTCAAGGCCTCGCTGAAGGACGACCGCAAGGACGACGTCGTGTTCACCGTGTCCGGCGACACGCCGGTCGAGCGCATGCCGGTGGCCGTGATGACCGACTACGACGGCGTGATCTGGACCGTCGCCGATCCCAAGCGGGACCAGGCGGGCACCGAGTTCGTGCCCGTCGACACCCGGCTCCCGGCGCTCGATGACCCGGTGCCGGAGGGCTCGACGACTGTCACCGACACGATCACGATCAAGGACCTCGGCGGCAACTTCCTTCCCACCGCAGGGATCGGGCGCGAGCTGGACCTGCGGTCGGCCGGCGGCAGGGATCTCGACCCACGGATGAACCTCGGCACCGGCACGATCGCCCTGCCCGGTGGGGTGCCCGACGGCCTGACGTACGAGGTGCGCTCGGCGATCCCGCCGGACGTGACCGAGGACCAGCTACGCGACGCCAAGATCCGCAGCGTCGACTACGGCGAGGAGCTCGAGCTGCTGCCCAAGCCGATCCTCAACCTCGCCGCCGACCTCGTCCAGGGTCGCGACGCGGGCTGGGACCGGATGGCGGCGATCCGCGACGAGTTCGTCAACAGCGGCTTCTACGACGCCACACCCGACACTCCCCCGGGCCACTCCTACGGGCGCATCGCCACGATGCTCACTGACCCGTCGCGCATCGTCGGGTTCGAGGAGCAGTACGCCGCGGCGGCGGCGCTGATGGCCGAGGTCGCCGGGCTCCCGGTGCGCGTCGTCGTCGGCTACGAGATCCCCGCCGATGCGTGGCGCAATGGCAGCGCCGACGTGACCGCCGACGACATCTCGGCGTGGGTGGAGCTCGCTGCCGGCGAGCTCGGGTGGGTACCCGTCGACGTCACCCCGGACCGTTCCCGCACGCCCGACCCCGAGGCCCACGGGGCGACCACCCAGCAGGTCGCGATCCCCAATCCACCGCCGCCGCCTCCTCCCCCGCCGGATGTCGAGCCACCGCGGCAGGAGGCGCGCAAGCCCGACGACAACAACATCGACCCGATCACGTTCACGTGGGACGACGGTGGCGGCTGGGCGCCGTGGGCGGTGGTCGCCGCCGGCGTCGCCGCCGTACCGGTGGTGCTGCTGCTCGCGTTCGTCGCCGTCGTCGTGGGCTGGAAAGCGGTCCGCCGGTGGCGCCGGCGTACGCGGCCGACGACGACGGGGCGGATCGCCGGGGCGTGGGCCGAAGCGATCGACCGCTGCACCGAGGCCGGCGCACCGCGGCTCACCGAGGTCACTCCGCAAGAGCGGGTCGCGGTCTACGTCCACACGCCCACGATCGACGAGGTCGAGGACGACCTGCGCCAGCTCGCCCGGCAGGTCGACCGCGCCACGTACGCGGCGTCCCTGCCGGACGCCGGGCACGCCGCGGTCGCGTGGCGCTGCAGCGACGGCGTGGCGGCCGAGCTGCGCCGCCGTCACCGGTTGGCCCAGCGAGTGCGGATGCACCTCGACCCCCGCCCGCTGCGGCGCGACCACGCCACCCACGGCGCCCGGCCCGGACGGCCGCGATGAGCGGCGAGGCGCCGCCGCCGGACGACGCCGACGACGTCACCGTGCCTGGGGATCACGAGCTGCTGGCCGAGCTGCGGCGCGGCGCGGCCACGCCGAGGCGTGCCGACGAGGACGACGACCTCACCGACGGCGACGACGACGCCACGATCGGCGCCGACCACGAGGTGATCGCCGAAATCCGCCGCGCGGCCGCGACGAACATGGGCGGCGGCGGCGACGCACTGGCCGCCGCGACCACGCCCACCGCGCCGACCGCACCGGTACGGGCGATGCCACCGCCGCTGCCACCCGCTCCGCTGCCCCCGCCGGCCGTCACCGGCAACGAGGCGGCGACGGTCGTCCTGGCGGCGACGTCGGGCGCGATCCCGACCGCCGAGCAGCCGGCGGCGCCGTCCCGGTGGCAGCCAGGGGCCCGGCTCCCAGCAGCCCAACGCCCGGTTCCGCCGGGCACGCCGCCACCACGACGTCCCTTGCCGTGGATTGCCATCGGCGCCGTGGCCGCGGTGCTGGTCGTCGTGCTCGTCGTCGTCCTGCTGACGCGGGGAGGGGACGGCGGCGAGAAGCCGACGACGACCACCCCGGCCTCGACGTCGGCGACGTCGGCGTCGACGGAGCCAGCGACAGAGGCGCCGACCACGCAGGCCGTCACGACCACCGTCGCCCCCACCACCACGGTCGCGCCGACCACCACGGTCGCGCCGACAACGACCGCAGCACCGACGACCGCCGCCCCCGCAACGGCGCCGCCGGCTCCACCGACACCACCACCCACGCCACCTGCGACCTGAGCGATGCTCGACCTCGACGACGACGACACGACCCCGACCGGGAACGCCACCGTCCTCCGCGAGGTCGCCGGCGTGCTGGCGCCGTTCCAACTGGGCGTCGTGGCGTGGGGGGCGGCGACCTCGCCGGGCACCCGGAGGCGGGTGAACGAGGACACGTGGGCGCGGCGCGGCGACGTGTTCGTCGTCGCCGACGGGATGGGCGGTCGCGGCGGCGGCGCGCTCGCCGCCCGCACGGCTGTCGACCGCTTCCTCGACCGAGTCACGGGGAGCGCCCGACCGGACTGGCGGGCGGTCGTCGAGCAGGTCAACGTCGACGTGCTGCGGGCAGCGGCTGACCGCGGGATCGACCGGGTCGGCACGACGCTGCTGGCGGCGGCGATCGGCGGGCCGCTGGTCACGCTCGTCCACGTCGGCGACTGCCGCGCCTACCGTCTCTCTCGGGCTCGGCTCGCAGCAGAGCTGCTCGCCTCGCCTCCGAGCTCGCCGCCGCCGCTCCGCAGCGACGCTCACCCCCCTCACGACAAACTGCTCGCCTCGCCTCCGAGCTCGCCGCCGCCGCTCCGCAGCGACGCTCACCCCCCTCACGACCAGCCACTCGCCTCGCCTCCGAGCTCGCCGCCGCCACTCCGCAGCGACGCTCACCCCGCTCAGGTACTCGGTTCCGCCGTCGACGACGAGCGCCTCGACCTCCTCACCCACGACCACAACGTCCGGGCCGAACTGCTCGCCGCGGGCCTCGACGTCGGCGACTACCGTGAGCGCGGCGTGGCCCTCCACGGCCTGACCTCCTTCATCGGGCTGGAGCACGACATCCTCCGCGTCGAAGTGCTCGCCGTCCCGGTGCGGTCCGGGGACCGCATCCTGCTGTGCACCGACGGCGTCCACCGCCAGCTCGACGGGGACCACCTGCGCAAGCTGCTCGCCGCACCCACCGCCCGTCAGGCCGCCGAGGCGCTGGTCGGCGAGAGCGACAGGGCGGGTGGTCGGGACAACTCGACGGCGATCGTCGTCGAGTTCGGGACCGCGGAGGGCGCATGACGAGCGCATTGCGGCTAGCACCCGGATCCGGCGTGGTCAGCCGCCGGGGGGCTGCGCTGCTGTTCGCCACGTCTGCCGACAAAGCGTTGGTCGATGCATTCGCAACAAGTGCCGCCGGCGCCGAGATGCAGGCGCTGGCGTCGGCCACCGTCGCCACCGGGTTCGACGTCGGCCCGTTCGTGTGCCTGACGTGGGATGGCGGGCTGCGGGTGATGGCGTTCGGCGACGTCGCCGTGGAGACCGACCAGCCGTCGCTGCCGATGCTGTCGGGCGCCGGGTCGCGCACCTGGGTCGAGCACACCGTCGCGCTGAGCGGCGGGCACGCCGTGGTCACGGTCGCCGGCGACGCCACCGACCCGGCGACCGACCTCGTCGACGGCACCGTGTTCGCCGGGGGGTTCCGCCTGGAGCTCGGCGAGGCGCCACGGCGGCCGTCTGCGCCGGCGCCGGTGCCGCGACCAGCGGTCGTCGACGAGACCGCGGCCGTCCCTCGTGGCCGGCCCGACCCGGCGGCCGACGCGATGTCCGGCGTCGCCGAGCCGGTGCCGATCGATCCCGACGACCCCGTCGCCGCCCTCGCCGCGATCCAGGCCGCCGCCGTCGGTGCGGACGGCATGCCGCTCCAACCGCCCGTCGCCGAGCCTGATCCTGCACCACACGCCGAGGCTGCGCCGGGGTCGGCCTGGTCGCCCGATGACGAGGGGTCCGATCCTGAGGTGACGCTGCCGCCGCCGGCATCGGAGGGCTTGCTGGCAGACGTGCGCGGTGCCGAGTCCACCGACGGTCGCGGCGCGCTCGTCGACGCCAAGCTGTGCCCCGCCGGCCACCCCAACCCGCCGACGGCGGCAACGTGCGGCGTCTGTGGCGAGTTCCTGTCGCCTGGTTCGCAGGCGGTCGTGCACGTCCCCCGGCCGAGCCTCGGGCGCCTGCAACTCGACGACGGCGAGCTCGTCGAGCTCGATCAGGAGTTGCTCCTCGGGCGCAACCCGGACCGCGACACCGATCCGTCACGGGCTCGGATGGGGCGGGTCAAGACGCTCGGCGAGAAGGTGTCCCGCACCCATCTCGAGGTCCGCTTCCAGGGGTGGGACGTCCTCGTCGCCGACTGCGGCTCGACCAACGGGACCTTCGTCGTGCCCCACCCCGGCGGCCAGGTCGCCGCCGTCGAGACCGATCGCCCGCAGATGGTCGAGCCCGGCGCCGTCGTCTACTTCGGCTCGCGCTCGTTCACCGTGTTGCCCCGTCATGAGTGACCCCGACCTCTACGTCGACTTCATCGGTGAGCTGACGGCCGTGGCACCCGGCGAGGAGCTGACGTTCGGGCGCCAGGCCGACCTGCACGTCGACGACAACCGCCACCTCCATCGTGTGCTCGGCCGGTTCTGGTCACGCGGTGACTCGTGGTGGCTGACCAACGAGGGCCGCTCGATCACGATCCAGATCGCCGACGCCGACTCCCGCTCCAGCGTCCAGCTCGCCCCCGGGAGCGAGATCGCGCTGTCGTTCCCCAACTCGATCCTCCGCTTCCGCGCCGGCGTCACCGAGTACGAGATCATCGTGCGCGTCCCCGACCGGGGCGCGTCCGACGCCGACGGCGACGACGACCCGCTCGACGCCGACGACGAGGCCGCTGGCGACACGATCGCCCTCGGCGATCTGCTGTTGACCGACGAGCAGCGCCTGCTGCTGCTCGCCCTCGGGGAGACGACGCTGCTCGACCCCCACAGCGCCGACGAGCTGCCGACCAACCGCGCCGTCGCCCGCCGGCTCGGCTGGTCGATCACCAAGTTCAACCGCAAGCTCGACAACCTCTGCAGCCGCTTCGCCAAGCTCGGCGTCGGCGGGCTGCGCGGGTCGATCGACCAGCTCGCCACGGACCGCCGCCGCCGCCTTGTCGAGCACGCGGTGGAGTCGGGCCTGATCACCCGCAGCCAGCTGAACCGGCTGCCGCCCGAGATCGAGTGAGCCGCCGAGCTCAGCAGCCGTCGAGTGGGCGGTCGGGCGAGCCGGACGCCGGCTGTGACGGGTCGGGCATCGGTGCGGCGGGGTTGAGGTGGAGGTAGCACTGCACGGTGCGGGCGAGCTCACGCTGGCCGGCGACGTTGGGATGGAAGGTGCCGCCGTCGACGACATTGGTGATCGAACCTGGGTTCAGGTTCGGCTTGATCGCGTTGGTGTACCTGGACTCACCACCGCAGGGCTCGTGGCCGCTCCAGCCGCTCATCGGTGACACGAACTCGATGCCGGCGACGATCGCCTGGTGGTAGAGCACGTCGTTGAGCTCGTCCTGCAATGCCCGCACCTCCTCGCGCTCGCCCTGGGAGAAGCGGCGCAGGACGGTCTGGCAGTCGGAGACGCCGAACACGTCCGGCGGGCCGGCCGGGAACAGGTACGGGTAGCCGATGGCGACGATCCGGGCGTTCGGGAAGGTCGTCCGCAGCCGTGGGTACAGCGTCGCCACCTTGCCGCGGACGAGGCTGAGCGCCTGGTGGGCCCACGTGTCGAGCGGCTGGCGCTTCGGGAACCGCAGGTCGCGCGCCGGGTCGTCCTGCGGCGGGACGAACGTCGTGTGGAGGCAGTCGGTGTGGGTGAAGCAGTGCACGACGACCTTGGAGAAGACGACGTCGTTGCCGCCGATCGTGATCGTCACGAGTCCGACCTCCGGATGGACCTGCCCGTCGATCTGTGGCGCCTGGACCACGGTGCCGTCGGGGGCGGTCAACGTGCCAAACACGTCGAAGGAGACGGCGCCGGAGCAGGCGGCGAACAGCTCGGCCGGTGGCTGGCCGGCGAAGCGCAGCAGCCGCGGGTAGGCGCGTGACGAGCGATGGCAATCGCCTTCGGTCCCCGTATCGAAGGGTCCCAGCCCCTCGCCGGCGGAGTACGAGTCGCCGAGCGCGACATACGTCCCGTGGATGCCCGTGATCGGTGGGAGCGTGGAGAGGTCGGGGCCGGTCGGCACGTCGTTGTTGGCCGCCCAGGCGGCGACGCCGGCCCACGTGCCCGTGGACGTGGCGCCGATCGCCAACCCCGCGAGCGCGGCGAGCGCGGCCACCGCTGGGCGCTGGTGGCGGTCGGTGCCCGGCCGCACGGCGTGGATGGTGACCGCCGCGGCGGCGAGTGAGAGGCCGACGCAGGCGGCGACGTGGAGCCCGCCGTAGTGCGGTGGGACGCTCCCGCGGGCGACCGTCCAGTCGATCCACACGGCGAGGCCGATCGCGGCGAGCCCGAGCACGATGAAAGCGCCGAGCTCGAACGGTCCGAGGTCGGACCACTTCTGCGTCCGCGGCGAGGCGGCCGTGCAGAGATCCGTCGCCACGGTGATGACCAGGATCACGGCGGTGGCATGGAGCGCGCCAGCGCCGATCGCCAAGAGCGGGTTGAGGAACCCGTCAGCGCCGCGCACGACGAGCCACGCGCCGAGCACGCCGATGAAGAAAGCGGCGCCGAACGCGGTCAACGTCGGCCGGGCCGTGAGGTGGGATCTGCGCAGTCCGTTGCGCGCCGGTGCGAGCATCGTGGATCTCCGTTCGTGGGCGGGTCGCGGGCGGCGACGCGTACGAAGAGGCAGGGCCGCGGCGAACAGATACATCCGCCGGAAGGACGCAGGATCTTCACCAAGGGATCAGGCCCTACATGAGTCCGGACGAGAGATCGCCTTGACTGGGCGCCGTGGTGAGGATCGCGTGCGTCGGTGGCGGCATCGGCGGGCTGATCGGTGCGAGAACGCCGTCACCGTCTGACGTCGACGTCCCCACCCGGAACGCGACAGAGCCCCGGCCCGAGGGAGAGGGCCGGGGCTCTGTCCACCGCTGCGCCGTGGTTGTGGCGCCCGCCTGGCGGGGGTGTCAGGCGGCGCTGGTCTGGCGCTGCTGCTGGGCCTGCTTGCGGACGACGGTGCCGACCTGGCGGAGGGCCTCCGAGATCTTCTTCAGCTGGGAGGCGAACTGGCTCTCCCACTCGTTGCGAAACTTCTCGGCGTCGGGGCCCTTCCACCACGTGCTGTTGACCTGAGCGGTGATCTGCGAGGTCGCCTGCGAGAGCGCCTGCGCCTCCTGGTCGAACTTCTTCGACAGCTGATCGAGCTGTTCGACGTCTGCGCCGAGCTGAGCCATGATTACTCCTTGTTGATCCGTATCGGTCAATGACCAGGATACGGAATGGTGCAGTTTGTGGAAATGGGGAGCACTCCCCTGGTTTGTGTCACCGCATACGTCGTCGGGGACATATCCGGTGACACAGACATCCTTGCCCTCACCACGGGTCGGGGATCGCCACTTGGACGAGCTCGGCGGCGCCCCGGGTGGCGAGGTAGCCGCGACCCTCCGGCCACGCGCCGCGGGTACGGCGGGGCAGCACGACGCCGGCGATGTCGCCGTCGTTGTCGGTGTCGGGCTGCAGCAGCAGGGCGATGCCGTCCTTGCGCATCTCCGGGATCACCCCCGAGTACTGGCGGCGGGCGACGGTGTTGTCGACCGCGGCGACGATCGTCACCGGGTGCTCGCGGCTCAGCCGGAGCAGCTCCAACAGCGCCGTGTCGGCCTCGGAGTCGGCCAGCTCCCCGATGTCGTCGACGACGATCACGACCCGTTTTCCCAGCTGCGGCACGGCGCCGCCGATTCGTTCGAGCAGCTCGGCGCCGTCCTCGGCGCCACGGGCGACCTTGCCCCAGAACGGGGCGTGAGCGAGCGCGGTCGGCCGCACGTGGACATGGAACGTGGGCAAGCGGACAGCCGCGGCGGCCTGGGCGATCGTCGCCAGGGCCGTCGTCTTGCCGCTCCTCGGCGGGCCGGTCACGAGCACGTGGCCCCGCGCCAGCCGCAGGGCGCGCGGCGCGAGGTCGGCGTCGCCGAGCCCGAACGCGAGGTCGTCCGGTGTCGACGCGCCGAGCGATTCGCGCCGGAGCTCGTCGGGCAGCACGCCGACGCTCGGCGCCGGCGCCATCACGCCGTCGCCGAGCCGGGCTGCGAGCCGGGCGATGGCCTCGGCTTGACGTTCGCCATTTGCCGATCCGCCGAGCACCGCGATCTGCACCTCCTGACCGTCGACGATCGCTCGTCCTGGTGGGCTCTTGGCTGAAAGGATCCCCGTCGGCGCGCCCGCATTTGAGTACTCCTCGTCGCTCGACAGCCGCAGCACGAGGCGCTTCGGCAGCGAGCTCACCAGTGCCATCGGCACCGACGTCCGGCGGTCGGCGGTGATCACGAAGTGCACGCCGACCTGACGGCCGTCGGCGACCAGGCGGCTGAACAGGTCGAGCCAGCGCCCCGCCTCGATCCGCTCGTGCATCGCCTGGAAGCCCGGGTAGCTGTCGAGGAGGACGATGACCCTGCTCGTCGAAGCGCCGCCAGGACCGCTGCGGCGGTACTCGGGCAGGGACGCCGCGCGCACCGCGGCGAAGTCGACGGCCCGCTGGTCGATGCGCTCGCGCAACGTGCGCAGCAGCCGGGTCACCCGTTCGGTGTCGTCGCCGGCGATCACCGAGCCAACGTGCGGCAGCGCCTCGAGGACGTCGAGCCCTCGCCCGGCGAAGTCGAGGGCATGGACCTCAACCTGATGGCGGCTGGCCTCGGCGGCGAGCCCGGCGCTGATCGCGATGCTGCGCAGCGCCACCGTCTTGCCGGCGCCGCCTGTGCCGAGGATCAGCAGGCCCCCGTCGGTGTCGGGGCGGAACGAGGCCAGCGCCTGCAGCTGGCGGACCGGCTCGTCGCGGACGCCGAGCACGATCGACAAATCGTCCTTCGGCCGCGGCAGCCGGCCCAGCTCGTAGTTGGCGGCGAGCGGCGGCAGCCACGGCCGGCGCGGCGGCCGCGCCCCGGAGAGCCCGAAGGCCCGACCGTGGTTGACCACCAGCCGCTGGAGGTCGCTCGGGTGGTCGGCGGGCACGACGACCCGGCGCTCCTCGACGACGGCGCTGTCGTGGTCGAACCCGAACAGCCGCACCCTCACCATCGGCGGCACGACGTTGGCCATCGTGTGGCCGCCGACGTAGGCGCTCTGGAACGGCACCAGCTCCTGCGGGCCGATACGGGCGACGGCGCGGCCGGGCAGCCGGCGCTCGATCGCCGCTGCCACCGGGGAGCCGACGACGTCGGAGGACTCGTCGTCGGCCGCCATGCGCAGGGCGACGCGCAAGTTGGTGTTGGCGCGGATCTGGCCGGTGATCACACCGGCCGGGCGCTGCGTGGCGAGGACGAGGTGAAGTCCGAGACTCCGTCCCCGCAGGGCGACGTCGACCACCCCGTCGACGAACTCCGGGATCTCCTTGGCCAGCGCGGCGAACTCGTCGACGACGATGAGCAGGCTCGGGGGCGTGTCCGGATGCCCCTTGCGCTCCATCTCGATGAGGTCCTTGGCGTCGGCCTTCTGCAGCAACAGCTCGCGGTGGTGGAGCTCAGCGTTCAGCGACACCAGCGCCCGGCGGACCTCGTTGCGGTCGAGGTCGGTGACCATCCCGACGGTGTGGGGCAGGGCCACGCACTCCTTGAACGCCGCCCCGCCCTTGTAGTCGACGAGCAGGAAGGTCACCCGTTCCGGGCTGTGCATCGTGGCGAGGCCGACGATCAGCGCCTGGAGGAACTCCGACTTGCCAGCGCCGGTGGTGCCGGCGACGAGGGCATGCGGGCCGTCCTGGCGCAGGTCGAGCACGAATGGAGCGCCGGACTGCATCCCCACCGGCACCCGCAGGCCGTGCTCGGTGTGGCGGTCGGCGGTCTCGTGCTGCTGCCACAGCTCGAGGATCGACGACGGGTCGTCGAGCACGTGGGCCCCGCTGTAGAGGTCGGCGAAGGCGACGGCGCTGGGGATCTCGGTGTCGTCGTCGATGCGCCCGGTGACGTCGATCACCGGCGTGATGTCGCGTGCCACCGCGGTGGCGTCGGCGAGCGACATGCCCTCCCAGCGCGTCGGCGCGACGGTCAGTCCGCTGGAGGTGAAGCCGGTCTGCGCGGCGAGGTGGTCGGGGTCGATCTCGACCACCACCCCGCACGCCTTGGGGAGCCGGTGGCGGGCCGACGACACCCACAGGAAGCCGACGCCGGCGGCTGCCCCGGCTTCGAGCAGCGGCATCAGCCGGCGTCGCTCGACCGGGCAGGTCTCGTCGATGACGACGAGCACGGCGGGCAGGCTCGACCCGTCGCTGGCCCGCGCCCCCATCAGCTCGTTGACGATCGTGAGGGCGTGGTGCGAGGTCGATGCCAGCTGCGACCCGCCGAGCGAGCGAGCGTGGGGCAGCCACTTCAGGAAGCCCCACTGGTTGAGCCCGCCCTCGCCGACGAGGGCGATCACGGCGAGGTCGGTGGGGCTGTGCATCGCCGCGGCCTGCATCACGAGCGAGCGGGCAAGGGCGCGGGTGGCGTGGAGCGGGCCGGCGATGCCGATGCCCCGGTGGGCGAGCAGGTCGACGGCGAGCGGCACGTCGTCGAGGAGCTCGAAACGGCCCGGGATCGCCTCGACCTCCTTGCGCAGGTCGCGGGCGCCGCCGCTGCTGACTGTCACGGTCGTGCGCGATGGCAGCTCGGCGGTGCCGATGCGCAGGCGCAGGAAGTCGGCGTCCTCCGGCGCCCGCTCCCACAGCCGGTCCGAGAGCGAGCGCACGAGCCCGCCGAGCTCGCCGCCTCCTGGCGTCTCGTTGAACCGGCTGCGCACCTCGAGGTCGCGCTCCGCCTCCAGCCGTTGCACCTGCTCCTCGATCATCGATCGGTGCTCGGCGAGCTGCTCCTTGAACTCGAACTGCCCGGTGCGCTTGGCCTCCACCCAGCTGGCGATGAGCAGCACCGGCGACAGGAGCATGAAGACCGCGCCGATCGGGCCGAGCAGGAAGTACATGAACACGCCGAGGATCACCGGCACGACGGCCGAGATCATCGGCACGCGCTGCTTGCGTGGACGATCGGGCGGCGCCGGCAGCTCGACCTGGACGCCGCCGTACGGGCGGGTCACCCGCGGCGGGCGGTTGAACTCGACCCGGTTGCGGGAGGCGACGGCTTCCACCGCCCGCAGGTGGTCGTGGATGGAGAGGCGCAGGTCGCCGATCTCGGCGTCCTGGCCGAGGCGCAGCACGGTCGGCGTGGTGATCGCCTTGTCGGCGACGACGACGCCGTTCTTCGAGCCGAGGTCGGTGATCGTGACGACGTCGGTGACGTTGATCCGGGCGTGGCGGCGCGACGCCTGTTGGTCCTTGATCACGACGTCGCAGTCGAGGTCGCGGCCGACGACGTTGTCGCCGTAGCGCACCGGGTACTCCATCGCCGTCCCGGTCGGCGCGGTGATGACGAGCGTCGCGGCGATCGCCTCCGACGTGACCGAGAACAGGGCGTTGATCGAGTCGACCAGCGTGAGGCGGTCACCGGAGCGGACGTCGACGTCGGCGACGCGGTCGTCGCGGCGCGGCGTCTGGCCGGTGCGGGCGACGGTGAGCGTGGCGCCGTCACGGACATGGTGGAGGAGGCCCAGCGCGTCACTGACGTCCCCGAACGTTGCCCCCGGCTCGACCTCGACGGCGACGTCGGTCGAGATGTCGGCGCCGTGGACGACCTCGACCAACAGCTCCATGGGCGCGGACGGTACGGCTCCGGGCGGCCCCGGTCACCGGGGACCGGTCCCCGGCACCAATCCCGGCGCTCTCAGCGCGCCCCGTGGCGGTAGGTGATGCTGATGCGCGGCTCGGCGCGACGGACCTTCGGGACGCTGTGCTCCCAGTCGTGCTGGCAGGCTCCGCCCATCACAAGCAGGTCGCCGCGGCCGAGGTCGAACGAGCGGGCCGCACCGCCGCCACGCGGGCGGACCCGGAACGGTCGCCGCCCGCCGACGCTGAGGATCGCCACCACCGGGTCGTCGACCGTGTGCCGGTGGCGGTCGCCGTGCCAGGCCACGGAGTCCTCGCCGTGGCGGTACCAGTTGAAGCCGATCGAGTCGAACGCTTCGGCGTAGCGAACGCTGAGCACCCGGCGCATCTCGGCAAGGACCGGCATCAGCTCGGGGCCGTCGTCAGGCGTCCACCACGACGTCAGCCGCGGCTCGGGCAGCCGGCGCTCCCACATCGTGACCGTCCGCTGGTGCCAGTCCAGCCGCTCGACGAGCTCGTCGAAGACGACCTGCTCGCCGGCCAACCACGCCGGTAGGTGGTCGAGCCACGAGCTGCCGTCGAGCTCGATCCGCCGGAGCCCGCCGAACGTGGCGTCGATCGCCGGCTGCTCCGTCGCGCCGAACAGCGACGGTTGCAGGGAACTGGCGTTCGCCGACATGTGTTCGATGGTCGCGCCACGTGCGGGCGGACGTCAAGGCGGCAGACTCCGATCGTGGTGGTGGTGATCGACGACCCCGACGATCCCCGGCTGGCCGACTACCTGGAGCTCGCCGACCCGGCGACTCGCCGCCGCCGCGAGCGCGACGAGGTGTTCGTCGCCGAGGGGCCGACGGCGATCGTACATCTGCTGGCGAGCGGCCACCCGGTGCGTTCCGTGCTCGTGACGCCGGAGGCGCTGACCCGCTTCGACGGCGCCCTCGACAGCGTCGACGCCCCGGTGTACGTCGCCCCGCGGGCGGTGCTGGCGGCGACCGTCGGGTTCGACCTCCACCGCGGCGCGGTCGCCGCCGCCGACCGGCGTCCGCTGCCGGCGCTCGCCGAGGTCGTCGCCGGCGCCACGTCGCTGGCGGTGCTGGAGGGGCTCAACGACCCCGAGAACCTCGGCGCCGTCGCCCGCTCGGCGCGCGCGTTCGGGATCGGCGGACTGGTCCTCGACCCGACGTGCATCGACCCGTACTACCGCCGCACGGTGCGGGTGAGCATGGGCGAGGTGCTGTTCCTGCCGGTGGCTCGGGCGAGTGACTGGCCCGGCGATCTCGCTGCCGTCGTCGACGCGGGCTTCGAGGTGTGGGCCCTCACACCCGATCCGTCTGCCGACCCGCTGTGGTCGCTGGACGTGCCCGACCGCATCGCCCTGATGCTCGGGGCCGAGGGTCCCGGCCTGTCAACGGCCACCCTCGAGACGGCCACCCGGCGGGTGCGGATCCCGATCGATCCGACGGTCGACTCGCTCAACGTCGGCCACGCCGCCGCCGTCGCCTTTGCCCACCTGGCGAATTCCCGATTCTTCGGAGTCTGAGGGTCGCTGTACGGCCTTCAGCGTCGTCGGAATCAGGTCTTCCCACGGGCCATCTGCTCCATCGTCGTGGCCAGGGCGGCGGCCGCCCCCTCGTGGGCCATGATCTTGTCGAGCACGGCCTTGCTGGCCCCGCTCATCAGCTCCTCGCGGTGGTCGTGGAGGAACCGCTGCGAGGCGCGGATGTTGCGCGTCGACCCGGTGAGCTCGGGGATCACGTAGCGGGCGAACAGCTCCCACGACCGCAGCGTGGCCTCCCGATCGGCCCAGTCGTGAGCGAACCCGAGCACGACGCCGAACCCGCCCGTTGTCTCCTGCAGCCGGCAGATCATCGCGACCATGTCGTCGGGCGTGCCGATGACCGCCGTGCCGGCGCCGGCGGTGCCGCCCTCGACCGTCGCCTCGAGCAGCGTCCACGCGTCGTCGAAGGCGACCGCGCCGGGCCGGCCGAGCGTGCCGACGTTGTACTCGTTGTGCCAGCGGTGCAGGCCGTGCACGGCCTCCCGGCGCGCCTGCTCGCGCGTCTCGGCGAGGTGGAAGGCCATCAGCACCCGCCAGTCGGCACGGTCGACCGTGGACCCGTGGTGTCCCGCGGCCTCCTCGGCGAAGCCCCACTGCAGCGGGAGCGCCTGGATGCCCTCGGTCGAGTTGGAGGCGATCGACAGGACGCCGATGCCGTACTTGCCGGCGAGCTGCATCCCCGAGGGCGAGATCGACGACGCCGTCGCCATCGGCATCCGTTCCTGCACCGGGAGGATCTGTAGCTGCGCGTCGTGCAGCTCGAACCAGTCGCACTCGTAGGAGAAGCGGTCGGCGCCTCGCAGTAGACGGATGATCACGCCGAGCGCCTCGTCCTGGCGGTCGCGCAGCAGGCCCGGGTCGATGCCGTGGGTGCGAGCGTCGGACGGCAGGGCGCCCGGCCCGGACCCGAACATCGCTCGCCCGTTGGTCATCACGTCGAGCTGAGCCATCCGCTGGGCGACGTTGAAGGGGTGGTGGTAGGGCAGGCTGACGACGCCGGTGCCGAGCATGATCCGGTGGGTCCGCTGGCCGGCGCCGGCGAGGAACATCTCGGGCGAGGCGATCGTCTCCCATCCCGACGAGTGGTGCTCGCCGCACCAGAACTCGTCGAACCCGAGCTCGTCGAGGTGGCGGGCGAGGGCGATGTCGCGCTGGAACATCAACATCGGGGATTCGCCCGAGGGGTGGTGCGGCGCGAGGAACGCACCGAAGCGGATCCTGCTCATTGGTGCAGCGCCGAATCGGTGGACGCGTTCGACTCGCCGACCACGGCCGGGCACCGATGACCACAAAGACCGCAACGCTGATTCAGTCGCTCGAAGACTCGCTCGTTCATGTGGAGACGACGGGACTCGAACCCGCAACCCCCGCCTTGCAAAGGCGATGCGCTACCAATTGCGCCACGTCCCCGGCGCCGACATGGTACCGGCGGGAGACGAACCGGCTCCCGGTGATCAGGCACGCCAAGCGGCAAGTGGGCGAGCGCCGCTGTGAGGCGGCGGCGGCGAGCACGGGAGGTGAGGGGAGCAGCTTGGCTGCGCGCCGAGCCCGAGTCGACTAGTCGTCCGTGGTCGCCACGGCGTTGGGCGTGACGTTCACCTTCGGCTCGTACTCGGCGACCTCGACGACGCGGCCCTCGCGCCGGTACGCCAGTCGCAGCTCCTCCCGGCATGCCGTACAGGGACCGTAGTAGCGCTCCTCGACCTCGTGGCCGCAGCGAGGACAGGTCACCTGCACGCCGGTCGACGGTACTCGAGCGCGGCGCCGGCTGGAGGATGACCTCCGACCCGATCGGCACGAACCCGCACGCCAGGAACGCCCGCAGCGACGCCGCGTTGCCTGGCGACACCTGCGCCCAGCACCGCTCGCCGGGCGCCAGCGCCGCCAGGCCGGCCCGGATCAGCCGCCGGCCGTGACCCGCTCCGCCGGCTGCCGCCGGGTCGAACAGCTCGACCGCCAGCTCCCGCCGCCCCACCAAGCCACGACCGAGAACGACGAGCCCGTCGTCGTCGGCGTAGACCTCGACGTCGCGACGGTGGTGGCGAGCCCGCTGCGCCCTCGGGTGGTCGTCGAGATCGTCACGGCGCGGCAGCACCGGACCAGGCTCGGCGAGGGCGACGAGCACGGCGTCCACCGACCCGATCGTGCCGCCGGGCCCGGCGATCAACGACAGCGCCGGTGGGTGCAACGCCCCGCCGTAGCCGTCGGCGCCGGCGGCGCGCAGCTCGTCGGGATCGACGTCGGCGAGCACGTAGGCGTGGCCGGTGAAGGCGACGACCGCCCACCAGCCCGACGGGTCCGGCGTGAGCACCTCGACCGCACCGTCGGCCGGCGGGAACGACCCGGCGGCGGCGGCCTCGAGCACCGCCGCAAACGGGTGCTCGCTCATCTACGTCTCACTCGGGCGCCGCTCGCAGCCAAGCTGCTCGCCTCGCCTCCGAGCTCGCCGCTGCCGCTCCGCAGCAGCGTTCGCCCACCTTCCGCGCAACTTCCGCGCAACTTCTCATCCCAGGACGCGTTCGAGGTACGGGTTGGCGAACGTGCGGTCGGGGTCGAGCTTGTCCCGGGCCGCCTGGAAGTCGGACCACTGCGGGTAGCGCGGCTGCAGCGTGCCGGCCCGCTGGCTGTGCAGCTTCCCCCAGTGCGGCCGTCCCCCGAAGTCGTCCATGATCCGCTCGGCCAGCGCGAAGTACTCCTCGTACGGCGCCCCGCGGTACTGATGCACCGCGATCCAGCCCGACGCCCGCCCGAAGCCCGTGGACAGCGGGATGTCGTCGGCCGCCGACACGCGGACCTCGATCGGGAAGAGGATCGGCGTCGGCAGGCGCTTGGTTGCCGTGCAAAGCTCGCGGACCGCGTCGGCGAGGTGTTCCACGGGAACGCCGTACTCCATCTCGACGAAGTGAACCCTGCGTGGCGTGCAGAGGACCCGGTCGCTGCGATCGACCACGTCGCGCTCGGCGGCTGCGCCGATGACCAGCTTGGCGACCGTTGGCGCCGCCCGCGGGAACCGCCGCCCGACTCGGCAGACGAGCCCGAACCCGAGGTTCTCGCCGAGCCACTTGTCGCGGGCGTAGCCGAGGCGGGACTGCGGGCGGAGCGGCTCGTCGGTGCGCACGTTGCGCTTGACCTGGCAGCGGGTGCCGCCGCCGGGCATCCAGTACAGCTCGAGGTGGTCGACGGCGGCGGCCTGGTCGAGCAGCCCGTCGAGGACGACGTCGAGCGGCTCGATCGTCTCGCGGGCATGGAGCGCGAACGCCGGGACGCACTGCAGCGTCACCTCGGTCACGACGCCCAACGCGCCGAGCCCGACCCACGCCACGCGCAGCAGATCGGCGTCAGTGTCGGAGTCGACGGGCACGACCTCGCCGGTGCCGGTGACCAGCTCCATCCCGACGACGGTGGTCGCCAGGTTGCCCAGGCCGAGGCCGGTCCCGTGGGTGGCCGTGGCGATCGCCCCGGCGATCGACTGGCGGTCGACGTCGCCGAGGTTGGGCATCGCCAGGCCACTCGCGGCGAGCGCGTGGTTGAGGCGACGGAGGCGGACCCCGGCCTCCACCCGCACCCGTCCGGACGCGCGGTCGACGTCGACGATGCGCTGCATGCGATCCAGCGAGAGCTGCACGCCCGAGGTCTCGGCGGCTGCGGTGAAGGAGTGCCCGGCGCCGATCACCTTGACCCGCCGCCCCGCATCCGCAGCCCGCCGCACGATCGCCGCGACCTCGTCGGTCGACCGCGGCATCGCCAGCTCGGCCGCCACCCAGCGCTGGTTCCCCGCCCAGTTGGAGATGGTGGTCGGCATCGGATCCCGTTCTGTCCTTCGGAACCGGCCCGTTCGGGCCGATTCGAAAGGACAGAAACCTACGCTCTGGGCATGATCGTCCACGGCACGTGCCATCACGACTGCCCGGACTCGTGCGGCTGGACGGTGACGGTCGAGGACGGCATGGCGATCAAGCTGCGCGGGCGGGCCGACCACCCGTACAGCTATGGCGAGCTGTGCCCGAAGGTCAACCGCTTCCTCGACCGCGTCTACAGCCCGGACCGCATCCTCCACCCGTTGCGGCGGGTCGGCCGTAAGGGTGCGGGTGAGTTCGAGCGAATCTCGTGGGACGACGCGCTGGCCGAGGTCGCCGCCCGCCTCCACGCCGTGATCGACGCCCACGGGCCGGAGGCGATCCTGCCGTTCAGCGACGCCGGCAACCAGAGCCTGCTGTCGGTGATGGGCCTCGACGGGCGCTTCTTCCACGCCCTCGGGGCGAGCCGGGTGGTGCGGGCGATCTGCGGCCCGACCGTCGGCCACGGGGTGCGGATGACCAACGGCACCGGCCTCGGGCTCGACCCGCTGGAGCTGCGCCACAGCCGTTTGATCCTGATCTGGGGCTCCAACACGCGGCTCACCAACCGCCACCTGTGGCCGACGATCGAGGCGGCCAGGGCCGACGGGGCCAAGGTCGTGGTCATCGATCCGCTGCGGACGGTGACCGCCGAGGCCGCCGACGAGTTCGTGCAGCCCCGACCGGGCACGGACATCGCCCTGATGCTGGCGATGATCCACGTGCTGGTCCGCGACGGCCTCGTCGACCAGCCATGGATAGACGAGCACACCATCGGCTTCGCCGAGCTCGCTGACCACGTCAGCGAGTGGACGCCGTCGCGCGCGGCCGAGATCTGCGGCGTCGACGCCGGGGAGATCGAGCGCCTGGCCCGGGACTGGGGCACGATCCGCCCCGCCGCGATCCGCACGCTGATCGGCGGCGAGCACCACGAGAACGGGGCGATGCTCCACCGCACGATGGCGGTGCTGCCGGCGCTGGTCGGGGCGTGGCAGGACCGCGGCGGCGGCCTCGCCCGCAGCGTCGGCTCGTACCACGACGCGATCATCGACGAGGCGGCGATCGTGCGCCTCGACTTGCTTCCCGGGCTGCTGCCCCGGGCGATCAACATGAGCCGCCTCGGCGAGGCGCTCACCGACCCGACGCTGGACCCGATGGTCGGAGCGCTCGTGGTATGGAACTGCAACCCGCTGGTGATCGTCCCCAACGCCGAGCTGGTGCGCCGTGGCATGGCCCGCGACGACCTGTTCACCGTCGTCCACGAGCAGTTCCTCACCGACACCGCGCGCTACGCCGACATCGTGCTGCCCGCCACGACGCAACTGGAGACCACCGACGTCGTGCCGGCGTGGGGCCACCTGTGGATGGGGTGGAACGAGGCGGCGATCGCCCCGTTGGGCGAGGCGTGCAGCAACACCGAGCTGTTCCGTCGCCTGGCACGGGCGATGGGGATGACCGAGCCGGCGCTGTTCGACGACGACGAGACGATCCTTCAGCAGGCGCTCGGCCAGAAGGTCGACCTCGCCGAGCTGCGCCGCGTGGGCTGGGTGAAGGTGCCGTACCCGGAGGACGGCCGGGCCTGGGGCGCGGGCGTGTTCCCGACGCCGTCGGGCAAGGTCGAGCTGGTGAGCGAGCAGTTGGCTGCGATGGGTCAGCCGGCGCTGCCGACGTTCGTGCCGCCCCGGGAAGGTCCGCACGGCGACCCCGGGCTGGCGGGGCGGTTCTCGCTGCAACTGCTGACGCCGAAGCACCACAGCCGGTTCCTCAACTCGGGCTACTCGCACCTGCCCAAGCACGGGCCGCCCGAGGGCGGGCCGTTCGTCGAGCTCGACGCCACCGACGCCGCGGCGCGTGGCCTCGGCGCCGGCGACATGGCCCGGGTGTGGAACGACCGCGCCAGCGTCACCGTGCCGGTGCGGATCTCCGAGCGGGTCCGTCCGGGGCTGGTGGCGATCCCGTTCGGCTGGTGGAGCGCCCACCACCCCGACGGCCGTGTCGCCAACGCCCTCACCAACGACACCCTCACCGATTGGGGCGGCGGCGTGGCGTACAGCGACACCCTGGTGGAGGTGGAGCCGGCCTGACTCCGCAACTGGATCGGCGCCCTCACCTGGCCCGACGGGGGGCCAGGGGTAGGCTCGGCCGTGTGGCCGGCGAGCTGATCTGGGCGTTCCGCGTGATGCGGTTGCCCCTGCGTGACGCAGGGGGCGCCGCGATCGGCCGCGTCCAAGACATCGTCGCCGTCCCCGCCAGCCCGGGCGAGGAGCCCCGGGTGACCGGGTTCGTCGCCGAGAGCCAGCGCCGGCGGATCTTCGTCAACGCCAACCGCCTCGCCGAGATCCAGGGCGACGGCATCCGCCTGCGCAGTTGGGACGTCGATCTCAACCCGTTCAAGTCCCGTCCGGGCGAGGTGCTCGTCGGGCGCGACGTCATCGACCATCGCGTCGGTGAGGAGACGGTCAGCGACGTCGCCCTGCGGCCGGTCGAGGACCACAAGGGCGCCAAGGCCTGGCAGATCGCCAAGGTCCGCCTGAGCCGCCGCAACCAGCTGCGGCGCAAGCCGAGCTTCCGCCTCGTCGACGTCGACGAGGTGCCCGGCCTGTTCCCGCCGATCAGCCCGATCGCCGCCGAGGCAGCCCGGCTGCGCGACCGCCACCCGTCGGAGGTCGCCGAGCTCGTGCGCACGATGCCGCTGACGCAGCGCCGTCAACTGGCCGCGGCGATGGACGACGAGCGCCTCGCCGACCTCCTGGAGGAGCTGCCCGAGTCGGAGCAGATCCGCCTCGTCGAGGACCTCGACCTCGACCGCCTCGTCGGCGTGCTGGAGGAGATGGAGTACGACGACCTCGCCGACCTCCTCGGCGAGATGCCGGGCGAGGAGCGGGTGCGGATCCTCGAGGCGATGGACGCCGACGACGCCGACGTCGTGCGCCGCCTGCTCGCCTACGAGGAGGCCACCGCCGGCGGGATGATGACGCCGGAGCTGATCGTGCTCGGCCCCACGGCCACCGTCGCCGACGCCCTTGCCCAGATCCGCCAACCCGACTGGGTGGTGTCGATCGCCGCCCAGGTGTTCGTGTGCCAGCCGCCGTTGAAGACGCCAACCGGCCGCCTCCTCGGCACCGCCCACTTCCAACGTCTGCTGCGCGAGCAGCCGAGCACGGAGCTGCGCCACTGCGTCGCCGAGGATCCTGTGGTCAGCCCGGACACGTCCGACATCGACGTCGCCGAGCTGCTCGCCAGCTACGACATGCTCGCCGTCGCGGTGTGCGACCGGGTCGGGAGCCTGCTCGGCGCGGTGACCGTCGACGACGTGCTCGACCGCCAGTTGGGCGCCGGCTGGCGTCAGCGCCAACGGGGGGTGAGGACCGACCGGACGAGGACGGCGTGAGCGATGGTCAAGCGCCGCGAAGACCTCACCACGCCCCGGTCGGGGCGGCGGATCGACGTCCAGTACGACTCGGACGCGTTCGGCCGTCTCAGCGAGGCCGTCGCCCGGTACTTCGGCACCGCCCGCTTCCTCGCCATCCAGACGGTCATCGTCATCCTCTGGATCGCCGCCAACGTCGCCGTCGTCACACTGCAATGGGACCCGTACCCGTTCATCCTGCTCAACCTGATGTTCTCGACACAGGCCGCGTACGCCGCGCCGCTGATCCTGCTGGCCCAGAACCGCCAGGAGGCCCGCGACCGCCGCCAGGCCGAGGTCGACCGCTCGGTGGCCGAGCGCACCCAGGCCGACACCGAGTTCCTCGCCCGGGAGATCGCCGGGGTCCGCCTGATGCTCGGCGACGCCCTCACCGGTGACGAGCTGCGCGAGCAGCTGACCGACCTGCTGACTGCCGTCGACCGGCTGAGCAAACAGGTCGACGAGCTCAGCGGTCAGGCGACGACCGACGCCGCCACCGACGACGAAGACGACGCCGACATCGCCCGCTGACGGACGTCGTCGATCAGCTCGATGGTCAGCTCGCTGTAGCGGGATGGGTGCGACAGCGCGGCGAGGTGGTCGGCGTCGAGCTGACGGGTCTCGGCGCCGAGGGCGGCGGCCAGCGCCCACTGCCGGCGGGGCGAGACGAGGTGGTCGGCGGCGGTGACGAGGCTGGCGGCGGGCATCCTGAGGCTCGCCGCCCACGGCCGGGCGTCGTAGCGGGCGAGCGCCCGCCCAGCCTCGACCATGACGAACGGGTCGTTGCGCGACATCTCGGACACCAGCCACGGCACGTACGGCCGCACCGGGTGCTCCTCCCCGTCGCGGAGGCCGATGACCTTGGGCACGGCGCGGTTGAGGTAACGCCGGTAGCCCTTGCTGCGCAGCCACGAGCCGACGATCGGCAGCACCCGCCAGAGGATCCGGTCCTTCCACGTGTTCCTCCACGACATTGCCGTCGCCTGCACGACCACGCCGGCCACGAGCTCGGGATGGCGGTGGGCGAGGAGCATCGCGATCGGGCCGCCCATCGAGTAGCCGAGGGCGACGACCGGGCCCAGCCCGAGCGCGGTGACCAGCGCGGCGGCGTCGTCGGCGGCGTCTTCGAGGGTGAACGGCGTCGGCAGCGCGCAGGCCGCGGCCGTGGCCCCGATGGTCGATGCCGACGAACGTGTAGCGACGGCCGAGGGCTTCGTAGGCGGTGACGAACTGCAGGTCGCTGGACGCAGTCCACCCGTGCAGCAAGAGCACGACAGGAGCATCCGGATTGGGGTGCCGGGAGATCCTCACGAAGAACTCGCCGCGGCCCTCGATGCGCACGAGCCGTCCCTCCGGCATCCACGGCAGGACGAACTCGCTCACCGGTGCACCCTCGCATGCTGCGACGGTGCCACGTCGCCGGACCTCGTGGGGCACCAATCAGCGAAAGACCGTACCGAGTTGCTCGCTCGCTCGAAGACTCGCTCGCTCATTGGCGCACCCTCGCATGGTGCGACGGTGCCACCTCGCCGGACCTCGTGGGGCACCAATCAGCGAAAGACCGTACCGAGTTGCTCGCTCGCTCGAAGACTCGCTCGCTCATTGGCGCACCCTCGCATGGTGCGACGGTGCCACCTCGCCGGACCTCGTGGGGCACCAATCAGCGAAAGACCGTACCGAGTTGCTCGCTCGCTCGAAGACTCGCTCGCTCATTGGCGCACCCTCGCATGGTGCGACGGTGCCACCTCGCCGGACCTCGTGGGGCACCAATCAGCGAAAGACCGTACCGAGTTGCTCGCTCGCTCGAAGACTCGCTCGCTCACCGGATCGACCCTACCCAGAGGGTGCGCGGGTGCTCCGCCGAAAGCCGCTGCCTAGTCTCCGAGGATGCCGGGAGTGCGTGGCCTGCTCGACGACGCCGCCTCCTTCGGCCGGCGCGCCGTGCGGTCCTACCAGCGGCGTCGCGGCACGACACCACCGGAGCCGGACCACACCGGGTTCTACGCCGCCGTCGATCCGGGGCCGGGGCGGCGCGGCGAGGTGCTCGGCGCCGAGCCGCTGCCGATCGGTCCCGGCGGCGTGGGCTGGCGGGTCCGCTACCGGACGATCGACGCCGGCGGACGACCGGTCGCCACGTCGATGGCGATGGCGGTGCCGGCCGGCCTGGCGCCGACGCCGCGACCCGTCGTCGTGTGGGTTCACGGCGCCGTCGGGGTGGCACCCGGGTGCGGCCCGTCGCGCACCGGGCTCGACGCCTGGTACGCCGGGGACCTCGTCGCGGCCGGGTGCGTCGTCGCCGCGCCCGACCTCACCGGGCTCGGCATGGAAGGCATCGTCCACCCGTACCTCCACGGAACGTCCGCCGGGCAGGCGGTCCTCGACGCCGCCCGCGCCGCCGCCGACCTCACCACCGCCGGCGCCGGCAGCGTCGTCGCCATCGCCGGCCACTCCGCCGGCGGACACGCCGTGCTCTGGGCCAACGAGCTCGCCGCCGGCATCGACGGCGACGGGCTCGACGTCAGGCTCGCCGTCCCGATGTCGCCGGTGTCCGACCTCGCCGCGACGATGACGCACTACGCCACCTCCAGCGGGCACGCCGCCTTCCCGGTGCAGATGGCGGCGACGTGGCCGGGTGTCGAGCCCGTCGACGCGGCGGCTGTGCTGACGCCGGCGGCGATCGAGCGCATCGACCACCTGTGGACCGACCGCCTCGCCCACCTCGTGCAGGTCTTCGGCGGCGACGCCCGGCGGTGGGTGAAGGTCGAGGGCTTCGCCGAGCCGGCGTGGGCCGAGGCGTTGGCCCGCCAGTCCGCCGGCCGAGCGTTGGGGGCGGCACCGGTGCTGCTGGTCCACGGTGACGCCGACGAGGCGGTGCCGGTGGCGTGGTCGACGACCCTCGCCGACGAGACCGGCGCCGAGTTGCGCACCTATCCCGGCTCCGACCACATGGGCGTCGCCGACGCGGCGCGCGCGGACGTCGTCACGGCCTTGCTGGACGCGCTCCCCTGAAGCCCGCTCTGTGTCACCGCATATGTCCCCGGGGACGCCTGCGGTGACACAGACGGCTCAGCCGGTGTGGGGGATGCCGGTGAACGCCTGGATGCGCACGCCGCCCCGAGCGACCGCGGCCAGGAGGTCCGTCGTCGGCAGGCCGGCGTCGCCGGCGGCGACCACGCCAGCGGGAGCGCCGTCGCCCGCCAGCAGGTCGGTGAAGGCGCCGGCCACGGCCGAGGCGGCGGTGCCGATCAGCTCGGCCATGCCGATGACGCGCGTGACGCGGGCACCGCTGTCGTCGTGGCCGCGCGCCTCGACACGCAGCGCGCCGACGCCGCCCTCGCGGTGGGGCGGGCTGAGCATCGGCAGGCGGGCGGTGAACCGGTCCCGGCGGGTCGCCGAGCGGCGTGCGCTGATCCGGTGCACGCCGGGGAAGCTGCGGTGGAGCAGCCACGGGTCGGGCATCTCGGCCCGGTAGCTGTCACGTGCCCCGACCGGCTCGGGGAACCAGCACAGCTCGCGGCCACTCCCCGCTGGCCGCTCGATCCACCGCCCGTCGTGCCACCCGATCGCCCAGCCGCGCAGCGATCGGTGGTGCTCGTGGGCGCACGCCGGCCCGGCGGTGCCGTGGACGGTGATGTGGAGCTCGTCGCAGCCGGCGATCCCGGCGGCGAGGTGGCGGGCGAACAGCCCGCTCAGCCCGGGCGACACGGCGGCGCCGACGACGAGCGAGACGCCCGCCGCCCGTGCCGTGTCGTCGAGCTCGAGCAGGTCGCGCACGTCGTGGCTCGAGCCCGACGTCGACACGACGTGGACGCCCCGCCCGACGTAGCGGGCGGCGAGCTCGGCGTGCGGGCCGGCGGAGGCGAGCACGACGATCGGCGCGGCCACGTCTGGCCCCACGAAGCGGTACCGGTCGCGAGCCACGCTGCGCAGCCGCTCGGCGACGACGCCCGCGCCGACGACGGCGATCGTGCCCAGCGTGGTGGTCACGTCCTCACGCCGTCAGCCGTCGACGTCGACCGGCTGCCAGCCGCCGTGCTGCGGGGGCACCCCGCCGCGCCCACGCAGGCGCATCGCCCCGGCGATCACGCCGGCGACCCAGAGGGCGAACAGCGCTCGGCGCAGCAGCTTCATCGGTGCAGGGGGGTCGGCATGGGGACGCTCACGGTAGCGGCAGACTGCGTGGATGACCTCGCTGCCGAACCGCACCAACACCGCCCTGCTCATCATCGACGTGCAGCGCGACGTGGTCGCCAACACCCACGACCGCGACGGCGTGATCGCCAACATCAATCGGCTGCTCCAGCGGGCGCGCGACAGCCAAACGCCGGTGATCTGGGTGCAGCACTCCGACGACGGCCTCCCGGAGGGCTCCGATGGCTGGCAGTACGTCGACGAGCTCAAGCGCGACGCCGATGAACCGCTCGTCCACAAGCACTTCGGCGACTCCTTCGAGGACACCGAGCTGGAGGAGCTCCTCGCCGCGCGCAGGGTCGGGCGGCTCGTCGTCGCCGGCGCCCAGACCGACGCATGCATCCGCAGCACGCTCCACGGCGCCCTGGTCCGCGGCTACGACGCCACGCTCGTCGGCGACGCCCACACCACCGAGGACCCCAGCCAGTACGGGCTGCCCCTCAACGCGGAACAGGTCATCGCCCACACGAACCTGTACTGGAAGTACACCACCGCCCCCGGCCGGGCTGGGAGCACCGTGCCGACCGCGGAGGTCGACTTCGACACCGCCGGCTGATCGTCAGCGCGGCCGCCGACGGGTCCCCGGGCGGACCGTTCGGCCTCGTGACCTCCTCGGGACCACCACCCTGAAGGCGACCGTCGACCAGGCGTTCGACGAGATCCTCGCATTGGACCAACGCCGCCGTGCATCGCTCGCCGAGCGAGGCGTCGACAGCACGGCCCTCACCGATCCTGATGCCCGGCGCGCGGCGTGGCGTTGAGGCCCTACTACCTCGGAGACACATCAGCGCTGAGGCGCTTGACCTCGGGCGCGATCGCCGAACGGCTGGCTCCGCTGCTCGAAGCCGGATTGGTTGCACGTTGCACGATCACCGACCTGGAAGCGGGGTTCTCCTCGGCCAGATCGCATCGAGCGATGCGCCACGAGCGTTCGGCCGTTCGTCACACTGGATCAGCACGTCCTCGATCGCGCCGTCGACGTTCATGACACGCTCGCCGTCCGGAGCCAGCAACGTGGTGCCAAGATCGCCGACCTCCTCATCGCCGCGGCAGCCGAAGCAGCGGAACTCGTCGTCCTCCACTACGACCACGACTTCGACCTGATCGCGTCCATCACCCATCAGCCGGTCGAGTGGATCGTCCCGGCGGCAGCGTGCCGTGACCATGCCGGGCCCCGTCAGCGGCCAGGATTGTGAGGGGCACCCGCCCCGATCGATGATCCGGCGTGGGGTGGCCTCGTCGCCGCCGGAGCGCCGCTGGAAGGAGTGTCGCCGATGATCAAGTACATCTACACGATCGACTACCCCGTCGGAGGGAAGCGGGCGTATCTGGAATGGGTTCGTTCGATCGCCGACACGCTGCAGAAGCCCGACGAGTTGAGGCATCTCGCGTCGTACGACAACGTGTTCTCGGCGTCCCCCCAGCGAGTCGTCGAGTTCTCGTTCGATTCGCTCGAGGACGGCGCGCGGTATTTCGAGCGACCGGAGATGATGCGCATCTTCGAGGCCGAGCTTCCCCAGCACGGAACCAACATCGGGATCTCCGTGCTGAAGCGCTTGACCGACTACACCAAGGACTGACGTCACCGGACGACGAGTGCGCGCCGCCCCCTGAGGCCGGACGACCGGCACCATCCGCCGGGCTACCGTAGGTCCGGTCTCGGAGTTCGTCTCGGCGATGCCGATGGGGGGTGCAGATGGTCGCGTCACGTCGTTCAGGCCGTGCCCTGCTCGCACTGAGCTTCTTCCTCGGCCTCGCCGTTGGTGCGGTCGCGCCAGTCACGCCGGTGACGCCAGTAGCCGCCGAGCACGACGGCTCGGCCGCATCGGTCACGCTCGTCGGCTCGCTGCAGTCCGAGCTCGGTTGCCCCGATGACTGGTCACCGCCGTGTCCGGCGACGGCGATGGCGCTCACCGCCGACGGCGTGTGGTCGATCACCGTTAGCGTGCCGGCCGGCTCGTGGGAATGGAAGGTGGCCCTCGACGGCACGTGGGACCGCAGCTACCCCGCGGCGAACGTGCCGCTGGTGCTCGAGGGCGCAGCGAGCCTGACGTTCTCGTACGACGACGCGACACATCGCGTCGCGGTCGCGCCGGCCGACCCGCCCGAGGGGACCACCGACGCCGATCGTGCTCTCGCCGGCACGTCCCTGCGCGAAGACCTCACCCGCGAGCGCTTCTACTTCGTGATGTCCGACCGCTTCGAGAACGGCGACCCGAGCAACGACACGGGCGGGATCCCCGGCGGCCGGCTGGCCAACGGCTTCGACCCCACGCACAAGGGCTTCTATCACGGCGGCGACCTCAAGGGCCTCACCTCCCGGCTCGACTACATCCAGGGCCTCGGGACGACGGCGATCTGGTTGACGCCGGCCTTCAAGAACCGCCCGGTGCAGGGCACCGACCCCTTCGTCAGCGCCGGCTACCACGGCTACTGGATCACCGACTTCACCCAGGTCGACCCCCACTTCGGCACCAACACGGACCTCCGCGCGCTCGTCGATCAGGCGCACGCGCGCGGCATCAAGGTGTTCTTCGACATCATCACCAACCACACCGCCGACGTCATCGACTACGCCGAAGGCCCAGCGAACGACTACGCCTACATCGACAAGGCCACGGAGCCGTACCGCGACGCCGCGGGGAACGCCTTCGACGACCGTGACTACGTCGGGACCGGAACGTTCCCGCCGCTCGACCCAGCGGTGTCGTTCCCCTACACGCCCACGTTCAACAGCGTCGCCGACGAGACGGTGAAGGTGCCGGCGTGGCTGAACAACCCGATCTACTACCACAACCGTGGCAACACCGACTTCGTCGGCGAGGACGCGGAGTACGGCGACTTCTTCGGGCTCGACGACCTGTTCACCGAGCATCCCGGCGTCGTCGCCGGGATGACCGACATCTACAAGGCGTGGGTCGACTTCGGCATCGACGGGTTCCGGATCGACACCGTCAAGCACGTCAACGTCGAGTTCTGGCAGGCGTTCGCCGCCGCGATCGCGGCGCGGGCGAAGGCCGACGGCAACGACGACTTCTTCGCCTTCGGTGAGGTGTTCGACGCCAACCCGGCGTTCATGTCCCGCTACACGACCGAGGCCGGGCTGCAGGCGACCCTCGACTTCGGGTTCCAGTCCAAGGCCAGCGCCTTCGCCGAAGGCGGCCCGACGGTGGACCTGCGCGACCTGTTCGCCAACGACGACTACTACACCGACACCGACTCCAACGCCTACTCGCTGCCGACGTTCCTCGGCAATCACGACATGGGCCGAATCGGGAGGTTCATCGCCGGCACCGGCACCACCGGCGACCAGCTCCTCGCCCGTGACCGCCTCGCCCATTCCTTGATGTACCTCTCGCGCGGCCAACCCGTCGTGTACTACGGCGACGAGCAGGGGTTCGTCGGCGACGGCGGCGACCAGGACGCCCGCCAGGACATGTTCCCGTCGCAGGTCGCCTCGTACAACGACGACGACCTGATCGGCACCGACGCCACCACTGCCGCCGCCAACTTCGACACCTCCCATCCGCTGTACCGGCACCTCGCCGAGCTGTCCCGGCTCCGAGCCGATCACCCTGCGCTGGCCGACGGTGCCCAGGTGCACCGCTACGCCAGTCGCAACGCCGGCGTGTACGCCTTCAGCCGCATCGACGCCACCGAGCAGCGCGAGTACGTCGTGGCGCTCAACAACAGCGAGACCGACCAAACGGTCACGTTCGACACCTTCGGCGAACGAGTCAAGTTCCGCGGGCTGTGGCCGGCTGGAACGGGCGACGTCCGCAGCGACGACGAGGGTCGCGTGACGGTCACCGTGCCGGCGCTGAGCGCGGTCGTCTGGCGCGCCGCCACCACCTTGAAGCACGAGCGCCACGCCCCGGCGATGTACTTCCGCACGCCGGGACCCGGCGGCACCGTCGGCGGGCGGGCCGAGGTCGGCGTGGCTGTGCCCGACGACGGCTTCAACGAGGTGACCCTCGCCTGGCGCCCGGCCGGCACCGCGGCGTGGCGACCGCTCGGCACCGACGACAACGCCCCGTACCGGGTGTTCCACGACGTCACCGGGCTGGCGGTGGGGACGCTCGTCGAGTACCGGGCCGTGCTCCGCGACCACAGCGGCAACCTCTCGGTCGCGCAGACCTATGCGACGGTCGGGGAGCCCGTGCCGGGAGGCGATGACGGCGGTGGCGGCGGTGGCCCGATCACCCAACCCGACGCCGTCAGCGTCCCCGGCGAGCTGAACACCGAGATGGGCTGCCCAGGCGACTGGCAGCCCGATTGCCCGCAGGCCCAGCTCACGCTCGATCCCGACGATCAGATCTGGAAGGGCACGTTCGACCTCCCGGCGGGCGACTACCAGTTCAAGGTCGCCATCAACCAGAGCTGGAGCGAGAACTACGGCGCCGGCGCGGTGCGCGACGGTCCCAACATCTCGTTCACCCACCCGGGTGGAGCGGTGACCTTCTACTACGACCACGGGACGCACTGGGTGACCAACGACGTGCTGAGCCCCATCATCACCGCCCCCGGCAGCGCCCAATCCGAGCTCGGGTGCCCGGGCGACTGGGCGCCGGACTGCATGCGGCCGTGGCTGCAGGACCCCGACGGTGACGGCACGTGGACGTGGTCGACGACGGAGATCCCAGCCGGTTCGTACGAGGTCAAGGTGACCCATGGATTGTCGTGGGATGTCAACTACGGAGCCGGCGGCGCCCCCAACGGCACCAACATCCCGTACTCGGTTCCCGCCGATGACGTGCGCGTCACGTTCAGCTACGTGCTCGCCACCCACGTGCTCACGGTGACCACCTCACGCGCCGGGCCGGTCCCCGACCTCGACCGCCAGATGGCGCATTGGCTGGAGCGCGGGCTCCTGGCCTGGGACCTGCCGGCCGAGGCGAGCGGGTGGCACTTCCGGCTCCACGCCGCGCCGGCCGGCGGACTGGTCGTCGACGACGAAGCGATCCTCGGCGGCATCTCGTTCCCCCTCACACTCGATCCGGCCGGTCTTCCCGCCGACGTGCGCGAGCAGTGGCCGCACCTCGCCGCCTACGACGCGCTGCGGCTGTCGCGCCACGATGCCCGCCAGGCCGAGGAGCTGCTGACCGGGCAGATCGCCGTTGCCGCGTACGACGACCTCGGTCGGCTCGTCGACGCCACCGGCGTGCAGATCCCCGGCGTCCTCGACGACGTCTACTCGGACGCCTACGACCGCGACCTCGGCGTCACCTGGCACGGCGCGGTACCGGAGGTCGCCGTCTGGGCGCCGACGGCGAAGGACGTCGGCCTGCTCCTCCGACGTCCCGGGCAGGCTGCCGACACCCGGGTCGAGATGCGCCGAGACGGCGACGGCGTCTGGTCGGTGACTGGCCGCCGCGACTGGAAGGGGGCCAGCTACCTCTTCGAGGTCGACGTGTACGTGCCGTCCGAGCACGCCGTCGTGACCAACACGGTCACCGATCCGTACGCGTTGGCGTTGACGACGAACTCGGCTCGGTCCGTGATCGTCGACCTCGACGACCCGGCGCTGCAACCGTCCGGCTGGGATCGGCTGCGCAAGCCCGATCTCGCCCAGCCCGAGGACTCGACGATCTACGAGCTCCACGTGCGCGACTTCTCGATCGGTGACGAGACCGTGCCGCCGGCGCACCGCGGTGGGTACCTCGCGTTCACCGACACCAACAGCGCCGGCATGCGGCACCTGCGCATGCTCGCCGCGTCCGGGTTGAACACCGTGCATCTTCTGCCGGTGTTCGACATCGCCACGATCCCCGAGCGGCGGGCCGACCAATCGACTCCGGCATGCGACCTCGAGTCGCTCCCGCCGGCGTCAGAGGAGCAACAGGCGTGCGTCTCGGCAGTCGCCGCCAGCGACGGCTTCAACTGGGGCTATGACCCGTGGCACTACACGACCCCCGAGGGTTCATACGCCACCGACCCAGAGGGACCCCGTCGTACCCTCGAGTTCCGCCAAATGGTCGCCGGGCTCAATCGCTCCGGTCTGCGGGTGGTGATGGACGTGGTGTACAACCACACCGCGGCGTCGGGGCAGGCGCCCACGAGCGTGCTCGACCGGATCGTGCCGGGCTACTACCAGCGGCTGTCGCTCACCGGCACGGTCGAGACATCGACATGCTGCGCCAACACGGCGAGCGAGCACCGGATGATGGAGAAGCTGATGGTCGACTCCGTCGTCACCTGGGCTCGCGAGTACAAGGTCGACGGGTTCCGGTTCGACCTCATGGGTCACCATTCGCTTGCCAACATGCTCACCGTACGCCACGCCCTCGACGAGCTCACCGTGAAGCGCGACGGGGTCGACGGCAAGCGCATCTACATGTACGGCGAGGGCTGGAACTTCGGTGAGGTCGCCGACGACGCACGCTTCGTCCAGGCCCGGCAACTGAACCTGGCGGGCACCGGTATCGGATCGTTCAGCGACCGCCTCCGCGACGCGGTCCGCGGCGGCGGCCCGTTCGACGCCGACCCGCGCATCCAGGGCTTCGCCACCGGCCTGTGCACCGACCCGAACGGAGCCGAGGTCAACGGGACGCCGGAGGAGCAGCGCGCGCGGCTGCTGCTGTACGACGACCAGATCAAGGTCGGGTTGACCGGCAACCTGCGCGACTACAAGTTCGTCGACCGCACCGGTGCCACGGTCACCGGTGCCGACGTCGACTACAACGACCAGCCGGCCGGCTACGCCGCCGATCCCTCCGAGACGATCACGTACGTCGACGCCCACGACAACGAGACGCTGTTCGACGTGCTGCAGTACAAGCTGCCCCAGGCCACGTCGATGGACGACCGTGTGCGGATGAACACGGTGGCGCTCGCCACCACCGCGCTCTCCCAGGGTCCCTCGTTCTGGCACGCCGGCAACGATCTGCTGCGATCGAAGTCGCTCGACCGCAACTCCTTCGACTCGGGGGACTGGTTCAACCGCATCGACTGGTCGGCCACCGACTCGACGTGGGGCTCCGGACTGCCCCCCCGTGCCGACAACGAGTCGAAGTGGGTGTTCATGCGTCCGTTGCTCGAGGACGCCGCGCTCGAACCGTCCCCCTCCCAACTCGACAGGGCGACGACCGCGGCCGCCGAGCTGCTCCGCATCCGCTTCTCGTCGCCGCTGTTCCGGCTCGGCTCCGCCGACCGCATCGAGGACCGCGTCGCCTTCCCGATCGGTGGACCGGAACAGACACCGGGGGTCATCACGATGTCGCTCGACGACCGCGCCGGCCCCGACCTCGACCCGCGCTGGGAGGGCATCGTCGTCGTGTTCAACGCCACGCCAGGCACGCAGACCCAGACGATTCCTGGGCTGGCCGGCGAGGCCTACCGGCTACACCCCGTGCAGGCCGGCGGCGCCGACGAGATCGTGAAGTCGGCGACGTACGACAGCGCGAACGGGCGCGTTCACGGTCCCCGGGAGGACCGTGGCCGTGTTCACCACCACGTAGTAGACCGAGCTCGCCGGCCGACCCAACCGATGAGTGCGCTGATCTAGCCGACCGAGGAACCGACGTATGGAGGCGCAGCGAGAATCCGCTCGCGAGCAACGCTGAGGTATTCATCACTGATGTCGTAGCCGACGTAGCGACGTCCTGTCTCAAGAGCCGCGATGGCCGTGGAACCCGAACCAAGGAATGGATCGAGTACCAAGTCGTCAAGGTAGGTGTACAGTTCGATGAAGCGCTTTGGGAGCGCAACCGGAAATGGTGCTGGGTGTGACACCCGTCGGGCGGATTCGGGCGGAATCTCCCATACGGAGAGTGTCGCCGCAAGAAACTCATCCCGTGAGATCGTGCTGACACCTTTACGGGCGCGATTCCACCGCTCTTTGCTGAAGCACAGGCAATACTCGTGAAGATCACGGAAGGTCGGGTTGCTCGCCGACCGCCAGCTACCCCAAGCGCACGACCCGGAGGCCCCTCGTCCCTTCAACCAGATCACTTCGCCCCTCGCCAGGAACTTCAAGTCCTCCATGATGGCGGTCACGTGATCTGCGAGCGACACATACGGTCGCCTCCCAAGGTTGGCGACGTTGACGACCGCACGCCCGCCGGGCTCCAGAACTCGATAGGTGTCCCTGAACACAGCTCGGAGGAGCTCGAGGTACTCCTGGAAGGAGAGGTCGGAGTCGTACTCCTTGCCGACGTGGTACGGCGGTGAGGTCACCATCAGTGCGACGGAGTCGTCCGGCAGCTCGTACATCGACTCAGCGGAGTGGGCGTACAGACCACTCGACACCACGGTCCGTGACGGGGCGCGGTCGCCCACCGTCTCGACGGTCTTCAACGCGCGGTCATAGTATGGCGTCGAGTCGTGACCCTCTCGTTTGCCCACCCCGAAGCGCGTCGTCCTTGTCGCCATATGGCCTCTCACGATGTGCGTGCCGAATCGGCAGGTTACCCCCTCCCGACGGATGGTCTTGTCGGCTCATACTAACAACCGGAATCGGGATGAATTGGGATTGAACGTTCTCATGTGGGATGATCGAGATGTCCTCGCCGTTCGTCCCCCTGGGGTGATGTCGAGTCAGCGCTTCTTCCACCGGGACAGCAGGTCCTGCATCTCGTGGCGCTTCCTCCGTCACTGGGGTAGCTGAGACGAGCGCCAGGCGACAGAGCGAACGCCTCGCCACTCCCGACGCCCCAGGAGCCAGCCGCACCCGCACCGGGCCGTCGAAGGTTGGCCCGTGGAGGAACAGTGGCGGCAGCTGTCGCCCGTGCGTGCGGCGGCCGGGCGCAGCGTCCGATGACGAGTCGGCGAAAGTGATCTGGAACGAGTAGTAGCGCTCACCGAAGTCGGGCGTCTCGTGGCTGTCGCAGACGACGTGGGCGTGGTTGCTTTCACGCCCACGGGACATCCCGACGTACAGCGATGCGGCGCTGGTTCGTGGGGTGACGATGACGTGGCTGCGGTCGACGGTGCGGCCCTGGGCACCGGCGATCGTGGTGGCGTAGGCCAGCACGACGTCGGCGGCGACGTAGTCGGGGGGAGGATGACCGACGCCGGTCGTAGCGCGTGTCAGCTGGAGGCTGGCGTCGTGGAGGACTGCGGTGACCGTCCACACGTCGCGGTTGAGGATGCGCCGGCGGTCGCTGGCGAGATGCTCGGCGGTGTTGCGGCGCGTTTGGATGGCGTCGCCGACATGGATGCGGCACCCGTCGGCGGCGTCGGCGACGTGGCGCCGAGCCGGCCGGCGACGATCAGGCGGTGCTGGCAGCGGGTGTTCACGTCGGCGGCGTCGGCGGCGGGTATCGACCACGATCAGCGAGCGGTGGCCTCCGTCGGTGTCGGCTCACCAGGCGCCGGCGGCGTCGTCGAACACGCGGTCGGTGCTGGTCTCGTTGATCCGCCCTTCACGCCAGTGGGTGGCGGCGACGGCAGGGTCGCGACCGCGGAGTTGCAGCGAGGCGTCGGCCCCCCATTTGTGCTGGAATCGTCGCACGACGGTGAGCTCGACGGCGCTGGGCAACCCGGCAAGGTCGCGCAGCAGACGGCCGGCTTCGGGTGCGCCCATCTGCGCGAAGTCGGCGATCAGGGTGAGCTTGGAGCCGTAGACGCCGGCGACCCGCACGATCTCGTCGAGCACCAGCGTCGGCACCATTGACGCCTCGTCGACGATGACTGCCCGTTGCGGGGCAAGTCGATCGCTCCGACATGCCAGCCGGCGATGGTGTGGCGGGCAGGCCGGTCTCTTCGGTGACGACCCGGGGGGTTGCCGCTGACAACGTCTGGCGGCGGCGAGCACGGCGTGCTGGAGGGGCGGGAACTCGCT
Organism: uncultured Acidimicrobiia bacterium; assembly: GCA_963841465.1. Lineage (GTDB taxonomy): Bacteria > Actinomycetota > Acidimicrobiia > Acidimicrobiales > Ilumatobacteraceae > JALZMG01. Next base: position 1,534,866 of record CAWJCQ010000006.1, read on the forward strand.
GGCCCAGCGGTGGTAGTGCGGTGCGTTGAGGCAGAAGTAGACGGTGTCGGCGTCGGCCGCCACCTCGCGGGCGAAGGCGGGATCGGTGGCGTCACCACCGATGGTGTCGACCCCGGCGATCGTGGCGTTGCCGCTGCCGTTGACCATCCGAACTCGGACGCCCTGGTCGAGGAGGGCGCCGGCCACGGCGCGACCGGCGGGGCCGGTACCGAACAGGACGTGGGTCCCGGTGCTCATGACTGCAGTGCCTTGGCCGGGATGAACCAGCTGATGATGATGCTCTGCAGGAAGGTGGAGGCGACGGCGCCGTAGGCGCCAAACACGACGAACTGCTCATCGACGCGGATGCCGCCGGCCGTGGTGGTGGCCCAGCCGACGGCCCACAGGGCGGCGGTCGCAACACTCCAACCGAGCATGCGCTTGGTGTTGCCGACCATGGCGCCCTGGGCGAGGCCCACGCCGAGCCCGGACACGGCACCCATGGCCACCAGCGACGTGATGTCGGTGCGATAGGAGACGAGTGCGGCTCCGACGGCCAGTCCCACGCCGAGCCCGGCGGCAGTCGCCGGAATCCAGCGGATGCCGATGCCGCGGTGGCGCAGCAGCAACCATTGGGCGACGCCGAGCCCGGCGCCGGTCACGACGCCGCCAAGGATGGCAGCCGATACCGAATCGACGCGTCCGGCGACGAGATGACCGATGAGGCCGGCCACCGGAAAGGCGAGGGCCACGAGCAGCCACTGCCACCACGGTCGGAACGACCGGCGTGTTGGGTGCTGGTCAACGGGTGCATCGAGGCGGGATGTCGTGGGTGTGGTGGTGTGGCTCATGACGGGTCCTTCCGGGTTGGTGATTGTGGGTGGCTGCTGGCGATGATCCAGGCGACCAGGACGCTGGCGGGATGCTCGACGAGGTGGTCGCGAGCGAGGGTGTCGACTCGGTCGGCGTCGCCGGCGACGTGGGCGACGGCGATGGCGACGACTTGGCGGTCCCGTGTCGTCGTCGCCACCGCGGCGGCCCGATCGAGCAGGTCGCCCGGAGCGGCAGCGAACAGTACGGCGGCGACGATGGTCGTCACGTCGTCCGTGGTGTGGGCCTGCTCGATGATCTCGGCGATGGCGGCGGCGCCGCCCACCACCAGCTGATGGATCACGTCGTCGGGTTCGGCGGGCATGGGTGCAGCGTGGGGGGAGCCCCTGACACGGCCCTGTCACGAAGGCGTGGGCGTACCCTGCGGTGGTGATCGCGGTGTCGGTGCTCGATGTCGTCGAGCTGCACCGCGACGGTGAGCGCATCGCTGTGCGTCCGGGCAAGACGACCGAGGTGCTGGTACGTCTCGCCCTGGAGGCCGGTGTGATGGTGCGCACCGAGCGGTTGATCGAGGATCTGTGGGGGGACCAGGCCGTCAGCACGGCACGCAACGTGCTGCAGACGAAGGTGTCACGGTTGCGCCGGGCGCTGGGCGACACCGCCCTGGTGACGGGGACGAGTGCCGGTTACACGCTGGAGGTCGATCCGAGCGCCGTTGACGCACTCGAGGTGTTGCGCCTGGCCGAGCAGGCCTCAGCGCTGCGAAGCGGGGGCGACACGTCCGCTGCGTTGGAGACGTGCACGACGGCGCTGGCCATGTTCCAGGGAGAGATCCTGTCAGCCGCCGGCGATGACGACTGGGTCGTCCCCTTCCGTGGCCGCCTCGAGGAAGTCCGTCTCGCGCTCATCGAGGGCCAGCTAGCGGCGCGGCTCGATCTCGGCGCGTCGGGCGACGTGATCGGCGAGCTCGAAGCGCTCGTCAGCATGCATCCGCTGCGCGAGGGCCTGTGGGCGTTGCTGATGGTCGCCTTGTACCGCGACGGCCGTCAGGCGGATGCGCTGGCGACGTACCAGCGGGTCAGGACCTGGTTGGCTGACGAGCTCGGCCTCGATCCTGGGCGGCAACTGCAGCAACTCGAGCACCAGATCCTGGTCCACGACCCGTCACTCGGCCTCCCCTCCGCCACCGTGCGACGACTCGGGCCGGACCGGCCGGCCGGCAACCTTCCGTCGATCTCGCCAGACCTCGTGGGTCGCGAGACCGAGGTGGCGGCGATCGCCGATCTGCTCGCCGAGAAGCGGCTCGTCGAGATCGTCGGGCCCGGCGGTGTCGGGAAGACGGCGGTGGCGATCGCGACCGGCCGCAGGCTGAGCTCGTCGGACGGTGCCGTGCCCGGAGGCGTCTGGTTGGCCGGACTCGAGACTGCGGCGACCGCAGACGATGTGGTCGACATACTGATCGCTGCGTTGAACGTCGGCGGCGAGACCGCGCTGATCGAGCGCCTCAAGAACAGCACCGCGTTGGTCATCCTCGACAACTGTGAACAGGTCATCGACGCTGCCGTTGACCTGGCTGTGCGCCTGCTCGATGCCGCCCCCGGGGTGCGGATCCTGTGCACCAGCCAGGTCCCACTTGACGTCGACGGGGAGGTCGTGTTCGAACTCGCACCGCTGGGCCTCGCCGACGCCGTCGCACTGTTCAGCCGTCGAGCCAGTGCGCGCCGCATGCATCCCGGTTCGAACGAGGCAGACGAGGTGATCCAGGACCTCTGCCGATCGCTCGACGGTCTTCCCTTGGCGATCGAGCTCGCCGCGGCACGAACCAAGACGTTGTCGATCGCTGAGATCACCCGCCGCCTCGACGATCGGTTCAACGTGTTGAGCGACCCGAGCAGCCGCCGACCGGACCGCCGCCGAGCACTCAAGTCGACGATCCGATGGAGCTACGACCTGCTGTTCCCCGACGACCAGCGGGGCCTGTGGGCGCTCGCCACCTTCGCCGGCGGCGCCCCGCTACCCGCGGTCGAGTCGGTCGTCGAAGCGCTCGACGTGCCGGCAGCCGCAGCGATGGACGTGGTCGGCCGGCTCGCCAGCCGGTCACTGGTCGTCGTCGACGACGACGGTGCCCCGAATACTGTCCGCTACCGGCTGCTTGACAGCATCCGTGCCTTCGCGCTCGAGGCGATGACCGACGCCGGACTGCCCGAGCGCGCCTTCGCCGCCCACGCCGCATGGTTCGCCGGCGCCGCCGGATCCTCCACCCAAGGTGTGCGCAGCAGCCACCAAGCCGAGCACCTGGCCTTCGCCAGAGCCGAGCGCGCCAACATCGACGCCGCGGTGACCTGGAGCATCCAGAATGATCCGCCGGTTGCGTTTCGCCTTGTCAACGGGTTCGGCTGGGCCTGGGTCGTCCTCGGCGACAGCAGAGGCGCGCAACGAATCCTGGCCGCACTCGACGCGGCCAGCGACACAGCACCGGTCGGCGAGCGGGCCAACGCCTTGCTGCTCGCCGGATGGATCGAGGCGTCGACGGGGCGCCTCCAACTCGCCCGCAACCACCTCGCCGCAGCCAGCGAGCTGGCCGACACGATCGACGACGTCGACTTGCAGGCGCGCTGCTGTTACTACCTCGCCTACGTCGTTTCACATGACGGCGAGTTCCGTCACGCCATCGAGCTGACCGATCGGAGCGACGCTCTCTACGCAGGGCTGGACCGACCGTGGGATCAGGCCGCCAACTGGCTCTTCGCCGCCCGAGCCGCGATCTCAGCCAACGACGAGGAGCGCAGCGTCGACGCCGTCGATCACGTCCAGCACTGGCTGCGCACCGTCGACGACCCGTGGCTGCACGTTCGCCGCGACGCCGTCCTCGGCGAACTCGCCCGCATCCAGCATCGTTTCGACGATGCGGTCGAGCACCTCGGTCGCGCCGCGGAAACGTCGCGACGGCTCGGCTTCCGCCAAACCGAGGCCTACCAACTGTCCAGTCTCGGACGAGCACAATGCCAGGCCGGTGACCACCACGCCGGTGCCGCCAGCCTGGAGCGGGCGATCGACAAGGCCGAGGCCACCGGTGACGTACGGCTCGCTGCGCTCGCCCGGGTTCACCTCGGGCGCATTCTGCGGGCACTCGGACAGCTCTCGGCAGCGCGCACGGCGCTCGAAGTGGCGACTGCCTGGCATCGCACCGCGGAAGGCGGCGAACAGGCCGCCCTCGGCCAATGCCTCCTCGCCGCCATGGACGCGGCGGATCGGAATCCGGGCGCCGAGGAACGTCTCCTCGCCATCCTCGACAACGCCCGGCGCGACAACCACGCCCACGTCGAGGTTTTCGCCCTCGACGCGCTGGCCCGCATCGCAGCTGAAACGGGCGACATCGCCACCGCACGGGACCTCTGTCACTCCGCTGATCGGCGCATGGAAGCCGCCTCCCACTTCATCACCGAGCACGACCGAACCGACGCCCACGCCGTCAGGCGCATCGCCTGAGCCGCACGGCGCAGCGGTCCCATCGCCAGCACTCGTCACAGCGGCTCGGCGCCAGCGGTTTCTCGGCTCGCATGCGATGTCGGACATCGACCTCAAGCGGTTCCAACACGGCTACCGCCTCAACTTCGACCAGGCGCTGAACGAGCGCAATGGCGGCCGCGAGCGCAGCCACTGATGTGGTTCATCTTCCCGCAGATCACCAGGCTCGGCTCCAGTCCCACGGCCGCTGCCAAGCCACCTCGCTAGCGCTGGCGCGCCGACCCCACGCCCGGGGAATCCCGTACGGCGGACAGGCCGATGACGAGGACGCCCCCGCGGGCTGGCCGAAAGCGCCGATGTCATTCTGGTACCGCGGCCACGACGAGTTCGACGAGCTACCGCCGTCAGCACGCAGCAGACAGTGATCGGGGGCCGCTGCAGGTAGCCGGGCTCGGCGCCCCCTGACGATCAAGCGACGATAGGGCGGGGCCCGTCAGTCGCTGAGGGCGCCGTAGACCAGGGTCTTCAACTGCCCCGGGAAGTTGAAGGTGCCGGACGGGACGAGCTGGGTCATGAAGACGACGACCAGCTCCTCGGCGGGATCGACCCAGAACGTGGTCGAGGCCGCCCCTCCCCACATGAACGCGCCGGCCGAGCCGACCGCCTGGGTGGCGACCGGGCCGAGGTTCACCGCGACGGTGAGGCCGAAGCCCATGCCGTCCATCCCCACCTCGCCGTAGCCGCCGGGCAGGGACATCTGCGTGAGGTCGGCGCCGCCGGGCAGGTGGTTCGACGCCATGAGCTGGACCGTCTTGCGACCGAGGATGCGGGTGCCGTCGAGCTCGCCGCCGTTCACCAGCATCTGGGCGAACCGGAAGTAGTCGGCGGTCGTGGAGACCAGGCCGCCGCCGCCCGACAGCATCGACGGCTGGCACCGGAATGTGCTCTGCTCCGGGTCCTCAAGCAGCACCAACTGCTTGCGGTCGTTGCGGCGGTAGTTGGCGGCCAGGCGGCCGACTTCGGCGTCGGGTACAACGAAGCCGGTGTCCTTCATGCCGAGCGGCTCGAAGATGACGCTGCGCAGGTAGTCGTCGAATCGCTGTCCCGAGATGATCTCGACCAGGCGCGCGCACACGTCGGTGCCGAGTGAGTACAGCCACTGCGTGCCCGGATGAAAGCGCAGCGGCTCGCCGGCCAACCGCAGCGCCAGGTCCTCGAGGGTGCCGTCGAGCCGGACGGGGCCGGCCCGCTCCGGCGCGCGCAGCGTCTCGACGTCGAGGTCGGCATTGCCGGGTCCATAGCCGAGCCCAGCGGTGTGCATCATCACGTCACGGATAGTCACGACGCGGTGTGGCTCCACCAGTCGCAGCGAGCCATCGGGGGCGCGCTCACCGACCTTCTGGTCGCGCCACTCGGGGATGAAGCGGTGCACGGGGTCGTTCAGCTGGAAGTGACCCTGCTCGTACAACGTGAGCAGTGCCACGCCGGTGATCGGCTTGGTCATCGAGTAGATGCGCCAGATGGTGTCGTCCCGCACCGGCTTGCCGCGCTCGACATCCATGAAGCCGAGCGAGGAGAAGTACCCCACCTGGCCGCGGCGGGCGACCAGCGTCTGGCAGCCTGCGATCTTGCCGGCGTCGACGTAGCGCTCGCGCAGGTGGCGATCGAGGTGCGCCAGGCGGGCGGAATCGAGGCCGGCAGCGTCGGGATTGACCTTCATCGTGCACCTCTCGTCGACGGATGCGTCGGGCCCATGTTGGCCGGTAGGGCGCCCGCGCCGCACACCGTACGGTTCGAGACGTCGCCCGGCGTAGGACCTCGAGCCGGGCCCGGTCTGGCCGTGACCGCTCATGGTGCCTCCTCACAGCTGTCACTCCGGCCGCCCGGTCACGCACACCATGGGTCCGGTCGGGTGGACGACGACCTCCGTTGCGAACCCTGTAGTTCACGGTGGTCGCCACACGAGGCCCGACGTCTCGGACCGCCCTCCTGGCGCGGGTCGGCCGTCGACGAGCCGGACCACCCCGTGCTGCTGCGCGCTTGATGAGTGCGTGGTGATGTCCACACCGCATCCACACCAGCGCGGCGCCGTCTCCACACGATTAGCGCCAACGTCCACTGGCGCTTCACAAGATCACCCTCAAAAGGTGGTCTTGTGAATCACAGGGCCGTCATTGACGCCTCCAACCACTCCCCAAAGGAACTTCGATGCTCACCATCTCCCACCCGGACGTGCCGCTGACCCCCGAGGAGCGCAACGTCTGCAACACTGCACGAGCTCATCCAGGCCATCGTCGACCTCATGCAGCAGCGGCACCACGACGAAGCGCACTGGTACCGGCGCCAGCCAGCGTCACCGACGGCGGTGGCGCACCACCGCGACGGCTCTCTTTGACCGCCGGCAGCGCCACCGGATCAGGCCGCCCGTGAACGCGTACCTCACCCGGGGTGGCAGCGACGATGTCTCACCCAGGAGCTTCGGGTCGTCCCGGGTCGCAACTCGCGACTGATGCTGGCCGCGTGCGGGCCTACGGCCGGTGGAACACGGCGAGGGTGTGGTCGTGTTGCCCGGTGCGTAACAGGCTCCAACGCCGCGGCACGGCGCGCCGGCCTGCGCCGCTTCTACCCATTTGGACGAGTGCGGCTCGGTGCCCGGACGCTTGAGTCGGCGATGAGCCATCCCAAGCCGAGGAGGGCCGGATGCCTTCGACGCGATGGGCACCTGGCCGTGCGCCGACGGCCGACCTCCATTGCTCACCTACTTGCTCACCCGGCCGTCGCCGCAGGCGACCGGTGATCAGCTCCAAGCTTCCTACTAGGCGCTTCGCGGTGGGGCTAGCAAGAATCGAACTTGCGACCTCATCCTTATCAGGGATGCGCTCTAACCGACTGAGCTATAGCCCCGAGCCGTAGGAACGCTATCCCTCCGGCCGGCGATCCGGCAGCTCCGATCAGCCGTCGGTCGTCGGGACCGGTGGATCCGGAAGCGTCTCGAACCGGTCGACCTCCCGACGCAGTCCGGCGGCAGGGTCGCTCGGCGCGGTCGGCCGACGGACCACGAAACGGCGCATCGGGGCCATCGTGCGCTCCTGGACCTCTTCTTCGAGCACGGTGAGCCGAACGCCCCCGACGAGGTCGGTGATCAGGTTGAACAGCGTCGCCCCCAGTACCGCCGCCCCGGTGAGGCCGATGACCCCGAACAGGCCGGCGATCCACGCGGCGTGGAAGATGGCGCCGCCGTGGAACTCGAAGCTCGACCAGCCGAACGACTCGAAGAATCGCTCGAGGTTGTCGACCGTGCCGGTGGCGTAGGCGACGTTCCACAGGAGCACCCCCGCAGTGAGCAGGACGATGTAGAGCACGAGGTTGAACACGAGGGCGACCTTGAACACGCTCCACGGGTCGACATGTCGAACGACCCGGGTGACCCGGCGCACCCGAGGCCGGCGGCCGACCAGCCGGGGCACCGGCGCCACCTGGTGCGACGACAACGTCGTCGTGACATACGGCGCGTCGGGTGGCGCCATCGGCACGCCGGGCACGGTCAGCTCGGAGCCGCCGTCGACGACGGTCGGGCCAGGCGAGACCGGCGGGCCCGGCGGGATCACGATCGGCAATGGTGTCGGCACCACGCTGTGGTCAGGGCCGAGGGGTCGGCGGGCGTTGGGATCAACCCTCGCCGTGGGCGGCGGGACGATCGCCGGCGACGGGCCTAGCGCGTCGGTCGCCTCCTCGACCGCAGCCTCCTCGACCGCAGCCTCCTCGACCGCAGCTTCCGCGACCGTCCCTTTCTCGACCGTTGCCGCATCAGTGTTGGGTTCCTGGACGGCCGTCGGCTCAGGGATCGACTCGGCGACTGCGGGCTCGGCGACGAAGTCCTCCACCGTTGCTTCGTCATCTTCGGGGAAGGCGCTCGGAGCGCCGCTGACGGAGCGCCTCGTGATCGAGCTGGACGAAGCTCCTCGACTCGACGCTGAGCCGCGCTCGGGAATCGGCGCCTGCGCGGGTGAGACGATCGAGCGCCGGCGTGGTCGAGTCGGCCCACCATTGGTGCCCGGCCCGTGGGCGTCACCGTTGCCGGACCCTTCGCCGTTCGCGCCGCGCTGGTCCTCGTCGACCGATGACTCGACCGTGTCGCCGGCGCGCTTGCTCGGGCTCACAACGGGCCAGTGTACGCGAGGCCCTCGCCCGGAACCGGGCAACTGGTTCAGTCGATCGTCTCGCCACCGGTGGCTCGCGCCGTCGCCGTGGCCGACCCGACGCGCACCGTGACGACGACGTCCGGGCCCTCCCGCGCCCAGCCGACGAGGATCGCGCCGTTGGCCGCCGCCAACGTGGCCGACGCCGGGCGATCGCCGACCACGCCGGCCAATGCGGCGGCATCGGCGGCGGCGCGGGCCCTTCCTGCGTCACGGACGTCGCCGGCCATCGCGCCGATCCCCAGCACCAGCATCGCCGCGATCGCCACCAACGCCGCTGCCAGGGGTACCGCTTGCCCCCGCTCGTCCCGTACCGCTCGCCCGCGCCGCATCATCGGCGACCTCCGACATCTCCCCGCGCCCGTAGCGCGCTCATCAGGTGGGCGGCGCCGGGCCGCCGAGGATCAGGCCTCGTCGCTGGACAGGATCGGGGCGACCGAGGCGACGGTCTGCCCGTCGTCGACGCTCATCAGCCGCACGCCGGTGGCGCCGCGGCCCTGGGACGAGATGTCGCGAACGGGCATGCGAATCGTGACGCCGTTCGATGCAACCGCAACGATCTCGTCGTCGAGCCCGACCATGAACGCGGCGACCACCTGACCCTTGCGGCCCGTGAGCTTGATCCCGATCACGCCCTGGCCGCCACGACCCTGGGTGTTGTAGTGCTCGAGCTGAGTCCGCTTGCCGAACCCAGCCTCAGTGACGATCAGGATCGCCGTGTCGTCACGTGCCACGTCGACCGACACCACCTCGTCGCCTGGGCGCAGCTTCATGCCGCGCACGCCAGCCGCGGTGCGACCCATCGGGCGGACGTCGTCCTCGTTGAAGCGGATCGTCATCCCCTTGCGGCTGACCATGAAGATGTCGTCGCCGCCGCCGGTCTCGATCACCCGCACCAGCTCGTCACCTTCGCGCAGGTTGAGCGCGATCAGGCCGTCCCGGCGGCTCGAGTCGTAGGCGTCGAAGGCCGTCTTCTTCACCATGCCCTGCCGAGTGGCGAAGAACAGGAAGCGCTCGCCGGCGAAGTCGCGGGTGTCGATGATCGCCTGGATCTTCTCCCCCGGCGCCAGCGGCAGCAGGTTCACGATCGGCATGCCCTTGGCCGTGCGCTCGCGCTCGGGGATCTCCAGCGCCCGCAGCCGGTACACCTTGCCGAGGTTGGAGAAGAACAGCAGGTAGGCGTGGGACGTCGTGAAGATGACGTGGCGCACGAGGTCGTCGGTCTTGAGCTTGGCGCCGCTGACGCCGCGGCCCCCGCGTGCCTGGGTCTTGAACGAGCCAGCCGGGACGGCCTTGACGTACTGCGCCTCGGTCATCACGACGACGAGCTCCTTGTCGTCGACGAGGTCCTCGATCGACATCTCGCCGGTGTCGAGCGCGATCTGGCACACCCGCGGCGTGGCGAACTCCTCCTTCACGGCGAGCAGCTCATCCTTGATCACCTGCCGCAGCAGCCGGTCGTCGGCGAGGATCGCCTCCAGCTCCTGGATCCGCGTGCGAACGTCGACGAGCTCGGTCTCGAGGTCGATCCGCGAGAGCCGGGTCAGCTGGCGCAGCTGCATGTCGAGGATGTCGATCGCCTGGCGCTCGGAGAACTCGAACGGCGCCGCCATCAGGCCGGCCTTGGCGGCGCCGGCGTCGTCGCTCCCGCGGATCAGGGCGATCACAGCGTCGATGACGTCGAGCGCCTTGATCCGGCCCTCGAGGATGTGTTCACGGTCGCGGGCCTTCTGCAGGCGGAAGCGCGAACGCCGGGTGATGACGTCGACCTGGTGGGCGATGTAGCCGGCCAGCGCCTGGGTCAGGTTCAGCGTCCGCGGCACGCCATCGACCAGTGCGACCATGTTGATGGCGAAGCTCGTCTGCAGCTGGGTGAGCTTGAACAGCTTGTTCATCACGACGTTGGCGTTGGCGTCGCGCTTGAGGGTGATGACGAGCTCGACCTTGCCGCCCGCCGAGCCGTCGTTGACGTCGGCGATGCCGTCGAGGTCGCCGGCGTCGACGAGCTCCTGGATGCGTGCCGCGATCGACGAGCAGCTGGTCTGGTACGGCAGCTCGCTGACGACGATCTCCGTCGCCCCGCGACGGTTCTCCTCGATCGTGGCGATCGCCCGCATCTTCACGCTGCCGCGGCCGGTGCGGTAGGCGTCGATGATCCCGGCCCGCCCGAGGATGCTGGCTCCCGTCGGGAAGTCGGGGCCCTTGACGAACTGCATCAACTCGTCGGGCATGGCCTCCGGATGATCAATCAGGTGGATGGTGGCGTCGATGACCTCGCCGAGGTTGTGCGGCGGGATGTTGGTCGCCATCCCGACGGCGATGCCCTGGCTGCCGTTGACGAGCAGGTTCGGGAAGCGCGCCGGCAGCACTCGTGGCTCCTCGTTGGACCCGTCGTAGTTCGGCACCATGTCGACGGTGTCCTCGTCGATGTCGGCCAACAGCCGCATCGCCAGGGGCGACAGCCGACACTCGGTGTAGCGCTCGGCGGCCGGGCCGAAGTCTGGGGAGCCATAGTTGCCGTGGAAGTCGATCAGCGGGTGGCGCAGCGAGAACGGCTGGGCCATCCGTACGAGGGCGTCGTAGATCGCCGAGTTCCCGTGTGGGTGGAACGTGCCCATCGTGTGGCCCGTGACGCGGGCGCACTTGACGAACGGGCGGTCGGGCCGGAAGCCCTGCTGCTCCATGTCCCAGATGATTCGGCGGTGCACCGGCTTGAGCCCGTCGCGCACGTCCGGCAGGGCGCGGGCCATGATGACGGACATCGCGTAGTCGAGGAACGAGTTCTCCATCTCGTCCTGCAACTGGATCGGCTGGATCGGCTCCAGCGGAAGCTCGGGAGTGGTGTCGTCAGGCATCGCTTACTCGCTCAGAAATCCAAGTTGCGCACATCGCGCGCGTTCGTGGTGATGAAGCTGCGGCGGCTCTCGACGTCGTCGCCCATCAGCACGCTCATGATCTCGTCGGCCAGCGCAGCCTCCTCGACGGTGACCTGAAGCAACGTGCGCGTGGACAGCGACATCGTCGTGGCCCGCAGCTCGTCCCAGTCCATCTCGCCGAGGCCCTTCAGGCGCTGGAACTCCTTGCGATGGTTGGGCCGCTCCTCCAGGAACCGGGCCTTGGCGGCGTCGTCCTTGAGGTAGATCTTCTCCTTGCCGACCTCGGTCGAGTACAGCGGCGGCTGGGCGATGTACACGTAGCCTGCCTCGACCAACGGGCGCATCTGGCGGTAGAAGAATGTCAGCAGCAGGGTGCGGATGTGGCTGCCGTCGACGTCAGCGTCGGCGAGCACGATCACCTTGCGATAACGCGCCTTGCTGACGTCGAACTCGTCGCCGACGCCGGCGCCGATGGCCGTGATCAACGCCTGGATCTCGTTGTTCTTCAGCATCTTGTCGACGCGCGCCCGCTCGACGTTGAGGATCTTGCCGCGGATCGGGAGGATCGCCTGGGTTCGCGGGTCGCGGGCGTCGACGGCGGTGCCGCCGGCGGAGTCGCCCTCGACGATGAACAGTTCGCTCTCGGCGGCGTTGCGGCTCGAGCAGTCCTTCAGCTTGTCGGGCATGCCGGCGCCCGACAGCGCCGTCTTGCGACGGATCGCGTTGCGCGCGTTCTTCGCCGCAACCCGTGCCGTGGCCGCGTCGCGCGCCTTCTTGACGACGCGGTTGGCCTCGGTGGGGTTCTCCTCCAGCCACTCGGCGAGACGCTCGTTGGTGACCTTCTGGACGAACGAGCGCATCGGGACGTTGCCCAGCTTGGCCTTCGTCTGGCCTTCGAACTGCGGGTCGCGCAACTTCACGGAGATGATCGCCGTGATGCCCTCGCGGATGTCCTCGCCGAGGAGGTTGTCGTCCTTCTCCTTCAGCAGGCCCTTGGCCCGGGCGTACTTGTTGACGACCGTGGTGAGGGCGCTGCGGAAGCCCTCCACGTGCATCCCACCCTCGGTGGTGGAGATGCCGTTGGCGTAGCCGTGGACGCCTTCGTAGTAGCCGGTGTTCCACTGGATCGCGATGTCGAGCGACTGATCGTCCTCGTCCGGCTCCTCGTACTGGCAGACCTTGGAGAACAGCGCCTCCTTCGAGGCGTTGAGATGCTTGACGAAGTCGATCAGCCCACCGCGGTACTGGTAGGTGACCTTCTGCTCCTTCTCCGGTCGCTCGTCGACGAACACGATCTCCAGGCCGCGGTTGAGGAAGGCCATCGTCTGCAACCGCTCGAGCACCGTGCGGGCGACGAACTCGGTGCCCTCGGCGACGAAGATCGTGGGATCCGGCCAGAACGTGACGGTGGTGCCGGTGATCCGGCCCCGGCCGGGCGTCGGGCCGACGACCTCCAGCTTGCCCTGCGGCTTGCCACCCTTGGCGAACTCCTGGCGGTGGCGCTTGCCGTCGCGGTCGACCTCGAGCACGAGGCGCTCCGACAGAGCGTTGACGACGCTGACCCCGACGCCGTGGAGCCCGCCCGAGACCTTGTAGCCATTGCCGCCGAACTTGCCTCCGGCGTGCAGCACGGTGAGCACGACCTCGGCCGCACTCTTGCCCTTGTGTGGGCCCGACGTGAGCGCGCCGATCGGGATGCCTCGCCCGTTGTCCTCGACCCGGCAGCCGCCGTCGGCCTGCATCGTGACGACGATGCGCGTGCAGAAGCCGGCCATCGCCTCGTCGACGGCGTTGTCGACCACCTCCCAGATGAGGTGGTGCAGGCCGGCCAGACCGGTGGACCCGATGTACATCCCGGGCCGCTTGCGCACCGGATCGAGCCCCTCCAGGACCTGGATGTCCTTGGCCGTGTAGTCCCCGACGCCCCCGCCGCCACCGGCTCCGGGGGTGCGGTCGTCAGCGGCCATGGCGGCCTCGATCCGTCGTCTGATCAGGCGTCATCTCGGGGGTTCGATCCGTTCGTTCACGGGGTGGTCGACAGCGGCTGACGGTCGTCGACCACCACCCCGGCACGGCCCACGACGAAGGTCGCGAGCGCCGGGTTTCGACGTGTCAGCGATGGATGTCAGTCTACCAACGGGGTGTCACACCGAGCGGGGACATCGACCCCTCGTTCTGTCCTTCAGGATCGACGCGACCGGGCCGGATCGCAAGGACAGAACGGCGTCACCGCCGACGCGGACGGCGGACCCGGACTTCGAGCCGCTCGACGGCGACGCCAGTGACCTCGTGGAGCCGCCGGCGCACGTCGTCAGCGAGGAAGCGGACCTGGGTCGCCCACGCCGGGTCGTCGACCTCGACCAGCAGCGTGCCACCCTCCAGGCGGATCGGGCGGACGTTCGCTGCGACGGCCGCGCCGACGGCGTCATCCCAGCCGCCGAAGACCCCGCCGACCTCCGCTCGGCCGGCCCCGCCGCGCATCGAACGAAGCACCCGATCGAGGGCGTCGGTCACCGGCACTGGATCGTCACTCATGTCCAGCCGCCACCTCATCGGTGGTGACCGCCCCGCCGTGCACGCGCAGCACCCGCTCGGGGCGCGCCGCCATCGGCACTGCCGATGCCGTGGTGATCACGACCTGTCCCGGCGGGAGGTTGGCGAGCAGCGCCGCGGCGCGGCCGCGGTCGAGCTCGGACAGCACGTCGTCGAGCACGAGCACCGGCGTCGACCCAGTGCGGTCGGCCACGAGGCGGTGGGCGGCGAGGCGCAGCGCCAGGGCGAGGGTGCGCTGCTCACCCTGCGAGGCGTGCGTGCGCGAGGGCATCCCAGCGATCGTCAGGGCGAGCTCGTCGCGGTGTGGCCCGACCGTGGAGACACCGCGCTTGACGTCGGCGTCACGGGCCCGCCCCAGCGCCGAGGCCAGACCGCCGGCGCGCCACGGCGGGTCGTACATGACGCCAACAACGGTCGCCACCCCGGCCAGTTGGGCGTAGGCGTCGGCGACGATCGGCCCGATCCGTGCGACGAGCGTGTGCCTGGCGTGACCAAAGCGCTCCCCGACATCGGCGAGTCGGGCGTCCCACACGTCGAGCGTCTGTGCCGCCGACTCGTCCAGGCGGCCTCCGGCCTGGCGCAGCAGGACGTTGCGCTGGCGCACGATGCGGTCGAGCTCGAGCCGCATGGCGTCGTACTTCACGGCCAGCGCGACGAGCGTGTCGTCGAGGAACCGCCGCCGGTCGGACGGAGCGCCCTTGACCAAGGTGAGGTCGTCGGGCGAGAAGACCGTGACGCGCACGACGCCGAGCAGGTCGCGGGACCGGTCGAGGCGCTGGCGGTTGACCTGCACCCGGCTGCGGCCGACGGGAACCAGCTCGGCCTCGATCAACGAGGAGCGCCCGTCCTCGTCCACCACCTCAGCGCGCACGATCGCTGCATGTGCACCGATCCGAACGAGGGCGTCCACGGGGGCACCGCGAAAGCTCGCCAGCGTCGCTAGGTAGGCCAGTGCCTCGGCGAGGTTGGTCTTGCCCTGCCCGTTGTCGCCGACGACCACCGTCGTCCCGGGCGTTAACTGGAACGAGGCCTGGGTGTAGTTCCGGAAGTCGAGGAGCTCCAGTCGTTCGACGATCACGGCGCGCCTCTCCCGAAGGTCAGGGCACGCGTACCGGCATCAGCAGGTACAGGTAGTCGTCTCGTCCAACCGCACGGATGACGGCCGGCTTCATCGGGTCCAGCGTCGAGAGCGTGATCTCCTCGGCGTCGACGGCATCCACTCCCGCCGCGAGGTAGTCGGGGTTGAAGGCGACCGTCATCTCCGCGCCCTCGTAGCTGGCGTCGATCTCCTCCGACGCGTTCCCGACATCCTGGGTGATCGCGCTCAGCCGGAGCGTGTCACCGCCGAGGTGCAGGCGCACCGGCGTGGCGTCCTGAGCGAGGATCTTCACCCGCCGCAGCGAGTCGAGCAGGCTGTCACGACCGACGGTGAGCACGTTCGGATAGGTCGAGGGCAGCAGGTTGCGGTAGTTCGGGTATTCGCCCTCGATCAGCCTGGTCGTCACCCGCGTCGTGCCCGACTCGAACACCGCATCGCGCTGGCCCAGGCGCACTTGGAGGTCCTCCGAATGGCCGAGCACGCGCTGCAGCTCGTTCAGCGCTCGGCTCGGCACGAGCACCTTCTGGCCCGAGGAGAGCATGTCGCTCTCGGGCAGGTCGCGGACGGCGAGGCGGTACGAGTCGGTGGCGACCATCCGCACGCCGTCGTCCTCCGACGTGATCAGCACACCGGTGAGCACGGCCCGCGCGTCGTCGGTGCTGGCCGCCCGCACGACCTGACGGAGCGCCTCCGCGACCGCCGCCGACTTCAACGTCACCGCCTCCGCGGCGGGCTCGCTCTGCACGGGGTAGTCGTCGAGCCCGAGCGGCCGGATCGTGAAGTGCGACCGGCCGGCGGTGATGTTCACCTCCTCGTCGGCGAGGGCGAGCTCCACCGCGCCCGGCGGCAAGGAGCGCACGATGTCGGCGACGAGACGGGCCGGCACGACGACGGCGCCGTCGCGTTCGCCACCGATGGCGACGGTAAGGCGGATCGACAGCTCGAGGTCGGTGCCGGTGACCGAGAGCTCGTCGCCCTTCACCTCGAGGCGGAGACCGGACAGCACAGGCAGCGTGCCAGTGCGGCTGGTGGCCGCCCGTCCTGCCGTGGCCAGCGCGTCGGCGAGCACCTCGCGCTCGCATCGGAACTTCACAGATCGGCCTTTCCCACATCGAGGTGTTGAGACGAAGTAGTAGCAGTAGTAGGGGCTGTGGATTGGGGACAACCCGTTGTCGCCGCAGCGTAGAGGGTGGGTGTCACAGTCCAGGGTTGTCCACCGTCATCCCCGGGCCGGAAATGACGACGATGTGGTTCGGTGGACGACGGGTGCGTTGTCCGGAGCCTCGGCCGAGGTGTCCACACGATGAACCCAGCGTGTCCCCGGTGACGCAGCTAACGAGAACGGAGGTGCGCACCGTCACGATGTGAGCCGCTGCAGCAGATCCGTCACCTGGTCGTAGATCTGCTTGCGCTCGCTCATCAGGCGCTGGATCTTCTCGACCGCGTGGATCACGGTGGTGTGGTCGCGACCGCCGAAGATGCGGGCGATGCCTGGGTAACTGAGATCGGTCAGGTCGCGGAACACGTACATTGCGATCTGGCGCGCCGTCACCAGTGGCCGTTGGCGGCTCTTGCCCTTCAACGCGGTGACCTCGAAGCCGAGGATCACAGCGATCTCGGCGAGCAACTCCTCGTCCGTGCGAGGCCGCGTCGTGGCCTCCCGTAGCAGATCGGCGAGCAGGTGTTGGGTCAGCTCGATCGTGATCGGGACGTGGTTGAGGCTGGCGAACGCGGTGACTCGGATCAGCGCTCCTTCGAGCTCGCGGATGTTGGT
This sequence comes from uncultured Acidimicrobiia bacterium, assembly GCA_963841465.1. GTDB lineage: Bacteria > Actinomycetota > Acidimicrobiia > Acidimicrobiales > Ilumatobacteraceae > JALZMG01. The sequence goes on from CAWJCQ010000006.1 coordinate 1,551,645, forward strand.
CGAGATCTTGGTGGCGATGAACTCGAGCGCCTCGGGCGGGACCTCGACCTGATCGCGCTCGGCCTTGTTGCGCAGGATGGCGAGGCGGGTCTCGAGGTCGGGCGGCTGGATGTCGGTGATCAGACCCCACTTGAACCTGCCACGCAGCCGCTCCTCGAGTGTCGGGATCGCGTCGGGGATGCGGTCGGACGAGATGACGATCTGCTTGTTGGCGCCGTGCAACGAGTTGAACGTGTGGAAGAACTCCTCCTGCAAGCCCTCCCGGTTCTCGAGGAACTGGATGTCGTCGATCAGCAGGACGTCGATCTCGCGGTAGCGGCGCTTGAAGGCGTTGCCAGTGTTGGTGCGAATGGCGTCGACGAACTCGTTGAGGAACGTCTCGGTCGAGACGTAGCGCACCTCGTGGTGCTGGTAGTTGTGGTGGACGTAGTGGCCGATGGCGTGCAGCAGGTGGGTCTTGCCAAGGCCGGCCGCACCGTAGATGAACAGCGGGTTGTAGGACCGCGCCGGGGTCTCGGCGACGCGCAGCGCGGCGGCGAGGGCGAATTGGTTGGACGCCCCCTTGACGAACGTCTCGAACGTGTACCGGGGGTTGAGGCCGGCCGCGTCGAGGAGCGCCATGCCGTAGGGGCCGGTGTGCAGCGTGGGCGCGTCGTGGTTCGGATCGGCGCCGGGCCGGGCCGAATCGTCGAAGAAGGACGAGACCATGGCGAGCTCCTCGACTGGCGCCCGCTCGTCGACCACGATGTCGAGTTGGCAGCCCGGCGCGATGACCTCGTCGAGGGCCTCGTTCACAAGCGGGAGGTAGCGGGTCAGGATGCGATCTCGCACATGGTTGCTCGGCACGCTGATCCGCAGCGCGGCGCCGTTGGCATCCAGGGGTCGAACGCCTTCGAAGGTCGAGAACCAGACCGCCTCGGTGAGTTGGCCTCGCAGCTGCTGCGCGACGGCCGTCCACACCTGCTCCTGGTCGCTCACCTGCATCTCCCTGCCTTCCGCTCAGCCTGATCCACACGCTTGTCCACAGTCTGTGGACGACCGAGCCGGCTAGCCCGTCGACCGTACCACTCCTGAGCGAACTCGACTCACGGGCGTCCTGGCCGTTGTCGGCCTCTGAACCGTTACGATCTGCGGGTCGGCGCGCATTGCCGCGCCGTCCCTCTCGACCCGCGAACGCCCGGAGCCAACCGTGAAGCGCACCTATCAGCCGAACACCCGCCGCCGTGCTCGCAAGCACGGCTTCCGCGCCCGGATGCGCACCCGGGCCGGGCGCTCGATCATCAAGGCCCGCCGGCGCAAGGGGCGGGCTCGGCTGTCGGCTTGATCCGGCGGATCACGGAGCGACGAGCGTTCGAGCGACTCAGCCGCCATGGACGTCGCGTCCGCACCGACACCCTGTGGTGCCGCTATCTCGGGGACGAGCGCGTCGTGCCCCCGCAAGTGGCGTTCGCGGTTGGGCGTTCCGTCGGCCCGGCGGTGGTCCGTAACCGGGTCCGCCGACGCCTTCGCGCACTCCTGGGCGCGGCGAGCGCGGAGGATCCACCGCGGCTGGGATGTGGTCGCCTGCTCATCGGCGCCCACGCCGACGCCAGCGAACGCTCGTTCGAGGCCTTGGGGCACGAGGTGAGCGAGCTGCTCGCCGCGATCCGGAGCACGCCGTGAGCACCCCGGCACCGCCGCTTCCCCGCCTGCCCCGCGTGCCCCGCTTGGTCCGGCTCGTCGACTGGTATCAACGTGGCGTCGAGGGTCGCCCCTCGCCGTGCCGGTTCACGCCGTCGTGCTCGTCGTATGCGCGGGAGGCGCTGCTTGTCCACGGCACCCGGCGCGGACTGTGGTTGACGGTGCGCAGACTCGCCCGCTGCCGCCCGTTCGGACCGTCCGGCTGGGATCCGGTGCCCGAGGTGCCCGGCCAGGATCACCTCGGGTTCGGCTCGCAGCCCAGCTGCGCCCCTCACCTGCCGAGCTCACCGCCGCCGCTTCGCAGCGGCGCTCGCCCGCCTGGCCGCTCGACCGGGCTCGACCCGGAGGAGCCCTGATGTTCGAGCTCCCGGCCTGGCTCCTGTCCTGGTGCTACGGCCTCACCCACAACTACGCCCTCTCGATCGGCCTGATCGCCCTCGTTGTGATGCTGATCATCACGCCGCTGACGCTGAAGAGCACCAAGGGGATGCTCGAGATGCAGCGGCTGTCGCCGGAGATGCGCAAGCTCCAGCAGCAGTACCGCAACGACCGCCAGAAGCTCAACGAAGAGATGATGAAGCTCTACCAAGAGCACAAGGTCAACCCGATGGCCTCGTGCCTTCCGCTCCTCGCCCAGATGCCGGTGTTCATCATCATGTTCCGGGTGCTCCACGGCCTGACCTACAAGCCGGTGAGCGAGGTCGCCCCGGTCGTGCGAGCGGTTTACGCCGGGGCCGGGCAGACGGCGCCGGCGAAGCTCGGCTTCGTCCCCCGCTACATCGCCCACTCGAGCGAGCTGTACACGAGCCTGTTCGGCCACCAGGAGATGAAGTCCTTCGGCCTCGACCTCGCCCGCTCCCCCGCCCAGGCGCTTGCCGACGGCATCGGCGTCGGGCTGATCTACGCCGTGCTGGTGGTTGCGCTGGCGTTCCTGTACTTCGCCCAACAGCGAATGGTCGCCGCCCGTGCTGCGGTGAGCCCGACGATGTCGCCGCAGCAGCAGAAGCTGATGCAGTACCTGCCGGTGGCCTTCGCCATCTTCCAGGTGTTCTTCATCGCCGGCCTGATCATCTACTACATGACCCAGGCGATCCTGCGGATCGGTCAGCAGGCGTACATCACGCGCAAGTTCTACGGGCACGAGGAGGCGCTCGGCCGCCAGGCCCAAAGGGCAGGAAATGAGGCGCGTGAGCTCGCCAAGGCGGACGCCGGCAATGGGGACGGAGGACCGAAGAAGGGGTTCTTCGCCCAGATGCGCGACCAGGCGACCGTCGCGCGAACCGAGCAGGCGACGAAGAGCGCGAGCACCGGCGCGAAGGGCGGTGGCTCGAAGGCCTCGGGCAAGGATGCTGCCGCGCCGACACAGCAGCCGGCCGCCGGCGCGACCAAGCGGACGACGGAGCCGAAGGGACGTCCGACGCCATCTGGCAAGGCGGCGCAGGGCAACCGTCCGTCGTCAGCGCGACCTGGCGGGGCACGGACCAAGAGCGGCGGCAAGCGCCGACGCTGACGCCGACGTGCTTGACCGCGGCGTCGATGAACGGAGTGGACGATGGAGTGGGTGGAGACGACGAGCGCGAACGGTGGAGGAGGCCAAGGAGCTCGCCCTCGACCAACTCGGGGTGATCGCCGAGGACGCCGACTTCGAGATCCTCGCCGAGCCCAAGCCGGGCCTGTTCGGCCGACTGCGTGGCGAGGCAAGGGTGCGGGCGCGGGTACGGCCGGCCCCGGTGCGCCCCAAGCAGGACCGCCGCCGAGGCCGGCGCGGCGGATCCGCTGACGGGGATGGTGAGCGCACCCAGGATCCGGGAACCGGCGAGCCCGCCCCCCGGCGGCGCAACCGTGGCCGCACGGCGTCCGGCCCCGTCGCGGCGGTTGACCCTGCCCCCCAACCCAACGGCCCCGAGGGAGGAACCGTGATCACCAGTGACGAGCGCGAAGGCGACGATGCCGCCGCCAGCGGCCCCGACGTCGAGGCGGTCCGCGGGGCCGCGGTGGCGTTCATCACCGGGCTCACCGACGCGTTCGGCTTGGACACGACCGTCGAGGCGAGCGTGGAAGGCAGCGAGATCGAGGTGCGCGTAGCGGGTGCGTCGCTCGGACTGCTGATCGGGCCGGGCGGGCGGACGCTGCTGGCGATCCAAGACCTCGCCCGTGTGGCCGCCCAGCGTCGCCTCGGCGACCACGAGACCCGGCTGCGCGTCGACGTGGCCGGTTACCGGGAGAAGCGGCGCCAAGCGCTCGAGCGGTTCGCCGTAACGGTTGCCGACCAGGTCAAGCAGACCGGTGTCGCTCGATCACTGGATCCGATGCCGTCGGCCGACCGCAAGGTGCTCCACGACGTGCTGAGCGGCATCGACGGCGTGACCAGCCGGTCCGAGGGCGAAGACCCGAACCGTCGCGTCGTCGTCATGCCGAGCTGAACGGTGCCGCCGGGCGTCGACGAGCCGGCGCTGATCGAGGCGCTGGCATCGTCGCAGCGGCTCGGCATGCTCGGAGGCCGCCCGATCCCCGAGGTCATCGATCACGCTGGCGCGTTCGTCGCTGCACTCGACGAGGTCTGTGGGAGGGTGGTCGACCTCGGCACCGGAGGCGGGGTCCCGGGGCTCATCATCGCCGCCGCCAGGCCCGATCTGGCGCTCGTGTTGGTCGACCGCAAGACGAGCAGGACCGATCATGTTCGTCGGCTCGTAGGCCGCCTCGGCTGGCAGAACCGGGTCACCGTGGTCACCGCTGCCGCTGCTGATCTGATCCTCGATCCCGCCGCCGACGCCGCGGTGGCGCGGGGCTTCGGTCCGCCGCAGATGACGCTGCGCATGGCCGCCCGTGTCGTGCGTCCCGCCGGGTTGGTGGTGATCAGCGAGCCTCCCGACGCCACGAGCGCCCGCTGGGCCCCCGACCTGCTCGACGAGATCGGGGTGGTCGCTGTCGCCTCGCCCGACTCACGGGTGGCGACGTTCCGTCGTTCCACGTGAAACCAACCGCGCCACAACCTCACCCTTCAGACGAGCCTGAGAGGATGGATGTTCCACATGGAACCCCCGCTTGGTCGGGTGCTTGACCGTCGGGCGCTCGGCGCGAGAGGCTGTCGACGCGGTCCCCGTTCCGGCCCGCGCCCGATCGAAAGAGCCCCTTGATGAGCTTCCCCGACGAGCTGCCGAGCTTGACGGTGCCGACCGAACTCGACGATCCACCGTTGGACGATCCCGCCGACGTCGACGTGGCTGTCGAGTCGCCGCCACAGGTCGCCCCGCCACCGATGCAACCCGAGCCGGCGCCACCCGCGACGCCCGGCCCGGTGCGGGTTTCGGCGCAGCGTCCGCTCCCGCGCATCGTCGCCGTGGCCAACCAAAAGGGCGGGGTGGGCAAGACGACCACGGCAATCAACGTCGGTGCCTGCCTCGCCGAGCTCGGACAGCGCACCCTGCTGATCGACCTCGACCCGCAGGGCAACGCCTCGACGGGCCTCGGCATCGAGAACCGTGGTCTGGAGACGTCGATGTATCACGTGCTGATGCACGAGGTGCCGCTGGAGAACTGCATCGAACCGACGGATGTGAAAGGGCTGTTCGTCGCCCCCGCCTCGATCGACTTGGCGGGGGCGGAGATCGAGCTGGTGCCGGCGTTCAGCCGGGAGACCCGTCTCAAGCGGGCGATCGACGCCATCATCGACGATTACGACTACGTCCTCATCGACTGTCCGCCGTCGCTCGGCCTGCTGACCGTGAACGGGCTGAGTGCGGCGAAGGAGGTGCTCGTCCCGATCCAGTGCGAGTACTACGCGCTCGAAGGGCTCGGCCAGCTGCTTCGAAACGTCGACCTCGTGCGCCGCAACCTCAACGCCGACCTCGACGTGAGCACGATCGTGTGCGTGATGTACGACGCCCGGACCAAGCTCGCCGACCAGGTCGTGAGCGAGGTTCGCGATCACTTCGGGGAGAAGGTCCTTCGCACGATCGTGCCCCGTTCGGTGCGTCTCTCCGAAGCCCCCTCCTTCGGCCAGCCGATCATCACGTTCGATCCGCGATCGCGCGGCGCCTATGCCTACCGCGACGTTGCCAAGGAGGTGCACGATGACTCGGCGCAGCGGGTTGGGTAGGGGGCTCGGCTCGCTGATCCCACCGGTCGATGGCGGGACGACCATCGCCGATGGCGACGCCCCGGCGCTGGTCGAGATCCCGATCGCCGACGTCGTCCCCAACCCCCACCAGCCGCGAGTCCACTTCGACGAGGCGACGCTCGCCGAGCTAGCTGCCTCGATCGCCCAGCTCGGCGTGTTGCAGCCGGTGCTGGTGCGGCGGGTGGGGGAGCGTTACCAGCTGATCGCCGGCGAGCGTCGGTGGCGGGCGGCGCGGCGCGCCGGCCTGACCACGGTGCCGGCGATCGTGCGCACCAGCGATGACGTGCATGCGGTCGAGCAGGCGCTCGTCGAGAACCTCCACCGCCAGGATCTCACACCGCTCGAGGAGGCGGCGGCGTTCCAGCAACTGATCGAGGACTTCGAGCTGACCCACGACGAGATCGCCCAACGGGTCGGCAAGAGCCGCTCGACGGTCACCAACACGCTGCGTCTGCTCGGGCTGCCGCCTGCCGTGCAGCACCTACTCGCCGACGGCAAGCTGTCCGCCGGCCACGCCCGCGCGCTGCTCGGTACGCCCGACCGCGCGCTCCAAGAACGCCTCGCCCGCCTGGCGGCCGCCGAGGGCTGGTCGGTGCGCACGGTCGAGGAATGGGTGCGTCACGGCGGTCCGCCGCCACAGCCGGCGCCCAACCAGCCACCGAAGCCGTCACCGATCATCGACGGCGCCGGGCTCACCGACGCGACCCGCCTGCGTCCGCCGGGTCTGCTCGAGCTCGAGCAGCTCCTCGCCGACGTGCTCGACACCCGCGTCGGGGTGCAGATGGGCGCCAAGCGGGGCAGAGTGACGATCGAGTTCGCTGACCTCGAGGATCTCGAGCGGATCTACCGCCGGATCGCCGGCGAGCGTTAGCCGCCCGGCCTCACGTGAAGTGGGCGAGCGCGGCAGGCGAGGCGAGCAGCTTGGCTGCGAGCCGAGCCCGAGCGATGAAGTCTCGATCGAGGTGTCGTCCTCGGTCATCCACCCTCATCTCCACGGTTACACACAGCAGTGGACAAGGCTGTGGACAACGTAACGTCTTCCCTGGTCAGGGCATGGGAAGGGCCAGTTGGCAAGGGCAGGAACGCGGGCCAACGAGGGGTTCGTCAGGCGGGGGCGGGCATCGGGGATGCCGCCCACGCCACGAGTGCCTCGACGACCAGCGCGGCGACGGCGGGAGCGGCGTCGACGACGCGCTGGACCGGGCCGACCTCGCAGACCACCGCGGTCATCCGCGTCTCGCGCAGCACCGGGAGGCGCATCCCGTTGACGTGCACGGGCGGGACCACGTCGGTCGTCTCGAATGTGGCGGCGAGGCGCTCGGCGAGGGCCCTGCCGCCGACCGATTCGAACCCCGCGGTGGCGTAGTAGGCGACCGTCGCCTGCTCGTCCGAGCAGGCGTCGAAGCCGATGTACACCGTGGCCTCGTGACGGTTGGCAGCGGCCGCGTGCAGTGACGGGTCGAGCTCGTCGGCGGTGATCACCCTGGCCCCGTGCTGGCGCAGCAGCCGGGCGACGTGGCGGGCAAGTGTGCCGAACCCGCCGAATTGACCGACCACGACCCGCAGGTCTTGCAGCGACGTCCCGATCGCGCTGAGCTGCTGCAACTCGCGGATCGCCGCCACCCCCGGACCGGTGCCGCTGCGGGCGGCGTTGACCTGGAGTGCACGAACGGTGGCGGCCCCGCACACGCCGTCGACATCGACGCCGCAGTTGCGCTGGAACTCCTCGAGTGCCCGGGCTGTCGCAGGGCCGAAGATCCCGTCGACCCGACCGCAGTCGAACCCGAGCCGGCCGAGTGCCGCCTGCAGCGCGCCGACGTCGTCGCCGCGCAGGTGCGGGGCCACGAGCCGCAGCGGCCGGTCGCCGAGCTGCCACGTTGATTCGACGAGGGCCAGCCACGTCGGCTCGTCGCACACGCCGTGGTCGTGGAGGCCGCGATGGCGCTGGAACGCCCGCACCGCAGCTTCGGTGGCGCCGCAGAACACACCGGGCTCAGCGTCGACCGGGGCGAAGCCGGCCGCGCCCAGCCGACGCTGCAGGTCGCGGATCGGGTCGCCGTGCTGGCCTGGGGTCAGCTGGAGGAAACGAGAAATTCGTCGAGCTCCTGGAGCAATTGGGACTTGCCCTTGGCACCGACGAGGCGCTTCTGCACCTCGCCGCCGTTGAAGACCAGGAGGGTGGGGATGCTCATCACGTTGTATCGCATCGCCAGATCGGGGTTGTCGTCGACGTTCACCTTGGCGATGGTGACCCGGTCACCCAGTTCGCTCGAGAGCTCTCCGAGGATCGGCGCGATGGCCTTGCACGGTCCGCACCACTCCGCCCAGAAGTCGACGATCACGGGCTGCTCGGAGCCAGCGACGGTTTCGTCGAAGGTCGAGGTGGAGAGGTTGACGATTCCGGCCATGGTGGCGGCTTCCTTTGCGGTTCTGGCCTGTTCGGCAGGCGAAGTGTACGGGGTGTCAAACGATCGAGCGGGGGAGCCTATTCCCACTGATTCTCAATTCGTGCGACCGGTGTCGGCGCTCGTGAGGTGGTGCTGGTGCTCCAGCCAGCGCTCGGCATCGATCGCCGCCATGCAACCCGACCCCGCCGCCGTGACCGCCTGGCGGTATGTGTGGTCCTGCACGTCACCGCAGGCGAAGACCCCTTCGATGTTCGTGTACGACGAACCGGAGGCGGTGACTAGGTAGCCGTTCTCGTCCATGTCGAGCACATCCGTGAACAGGTCGGTGTTGGGTCGGTGGCCGATGGCGACGAACAACCCGGTGACCGCCAGCGTGGATGTCTCGCCGGTGCGCACGTTGCGCACGACGGCCCCCTCGAGCGACTCCGCCCCGACGAGGTCGTCGACGACGGTGTCCCACAGGAACTCGATCTTCGGGTTGGCGAAAGCCCGATCCTGCATGATCTTCGACGCCCGGAGCGCATCGCGGCGATGGACGACGGTGACCTTCTCAGCGAACTTGGTGAGGAACAACGCCTCCTCCAGCGCCGAATCTCCGCCTCCGACGACGGCGATGCGGTGGCCGCGGAAGAAGAAGCCGTCACAGGTGGCGCACGTCGACAGCCCGTGCCCGAGCAGACGAGTTTCGGCCTCGAGGCCGAGCATCAGCGAGCGGGCCCCGGTGCTGACGATGACGGACTCGGTCTCGTACGCGGTGTCACCGACGAACACCTGAAACGGGCGCGACGAGAGGTCGACCCTGGTGGCCTTCTCGGTGAGGAACTCGGCGCCGAAGCGCTCGGCCTGCCGGCGGAAGGCGTGCATCAGCTCCGGCCCCATGATCCCGTCCGGGAAGCCGGGGTAGTTCTCGACATCGGTGGTCAGCATCAGCTGCCCGCCGGGCTGGTCGCTCGTGCTCGAGGGCTCCCCCTCGATGACGAGCGGGGCGAGGTTGGCGCGCGCCGTGTAGATGGCGGCCGTCAGCCCGGCCGGGCCGGAGCCAACGATGATCACGTTGCGAGGCATGGGGTTTCCGTTCGCGTCACTGGTCGGGGGAGGGGCGACGCCGCAGGAGGAACAACGCCCCGGCGATGCACAGGATTCCACCGACGATCAGGTAGCTGAGGTACACGGAGCGCTCGTGTGCCAGCCCGATGTCGAGTAGCGCCTGCAAGCCGCGGGTGAGCCCGATCAGCAGCAGGGCGAGCGCGACGATGCCGAGCAGCGCGGCGAGAAGCCCGTACACGATCGCCCGGGTGACGTGGACGACCGGCGTGGTGGCCCGATCGCGGACCTGTCCGACCACACGCTCGACGGTGTTGGCGAGATCGGCGGCCCATTCAGGATCGGTGAGCGGGTTCCCGGCCATGGGCGCCGAGCATACTCACGCCCTCCGATCGGCCCTGGGGGCGTCCGCCGGTCAGGGGAGGGCGGCGCGGGCGACCTCGCTGCACGTCGTGGCGTCGAGGGCGATCGCGGCACGGTCCTGGACGAAGACCTCGACGGGCGTGACCCCGCTGTCTCCTCGGTACTCGGCGCGCCCGACGAAGCGGCCGCCGGCACATGTCGGCGGCGTGGTGGCCGCGTCGAGCTGCGCCGGGGGGATCCGCGCGGCGAAGGCGCCGAGCGCGGTCGCGGAGTCGAGCACGGCGACGGTGGTCGTCGGCGCCGCCGCGGGCGCGTTGGTCGACGCTTCGGCCGGCGCGCTCGCCGAACCTGCGGTGGCGGTCGCCGACCCGCCGGCAGCCGTGGTCGCCGACTCGCCGAGCGTCGCGGCCGCCCGGTTCGGAGCAGCCTCGTTGGCCGCCGCGGTGGTGGCGGTGGCGCTGAGCAGCGCGGTGTCGGAGTCGTCGCCGCCAGAGCGGTTGGCGAGGACGGCGACGCCGGCGATCGCGATCGCGATCACCGCCGCGGCGGCGGCCGCCGGGAGCCACACCCGGCGCCGACGAAGCGGGGCGATCGCGGCGGACGGCGCGGTGCCCGCCAGGGCGGTGGTGATCGCCGCCTCCCGGCGCGCCGGGTCGGGCGGATCGGCGGCCCGGAGCCGCTCGCGGACATCGCCGAGCCGGGCCACCTCGGCCATCACCTCGATGTCGGCCTCGGCGCGGGCGCGCTCGCCGGCGTCGAGTTCGCCGTCGAAGTAGGCGCTGGCGAGGAGGAGCTGGTCGTCGTTCATGGTGGTGCCGGATCGTGGGGGGTGTCGGTTGGACGTCCGCGGCGCCCGCGGCGGTTCCCGAGTGCGTCGGCGAGCTGGGCTCGACCGCGGGCGATGCGCGACTTGACGGTGCCGACCGGGATCCCGAGTGCTTCGGCGATCTCGGCGTAGTCCAGGTCGGCGACGTCGCGCAGGACGACGGCTGTGCGGAATTCCTCCGGCAGCGTGTCGAGCGCGGCGTCGATCGACAGGCGGTCGACGGCACCCTCGACCTGGCGGGTGGCCAGTGGATCGGCGGCCTCAACCTGCTCGCCCTCTTCGGTGACGAGCGCCAGCGCCGGCCGTCGCTTGCGCCGGCGCAGCTCGTCGAGGGCGGCGTTGGTGGCGATGCGGTACACCCACGTCGAGAACTGGGCCCGCCGGTCGAACCGGGGGAGGCCGCGCACGATGCCGATCATCGCCTCCTGGGCGGCGTCGTCGGCGTCGCGACTCGAGCCGGCGATGCGCCGGCACACCGCGTGGACGCGGTCGTAGTGCCGTCGCAGCAGAGCGTCGAGGGCGCCGCGGTCGCCGGCCTGGGCGGCGGCGACGAGGCCCTCGTCGTTGTCCACTAGCCGAACGAGACCTCGCCGATCGAGCCGCGGTTGGGGTGGTTCGCCGAGCACCCCGCGTCGCGGCCGATCTCGCGGAGCACGATCAGGAGGTGCTTCACCGGCACCGGCAGCGTCACGCTCACCGGGCCGGCGGTTTGGGAGAACGTCTTGTTCTGCAGCACCGGGCCCCAGCCGTCGAAGCTGGCCGGCACGGCATCGGTGTCGACGCCGAACACCTCGACCTGGAACGGCGGGTTGCCGACCTGGAACGTGAGCGTGCCGGTGGTGGCCGCGGCCAGCGTGACGACCAGCCCGACGCCGTCCTTGCCCATCGTCGACTGGCGGTAGCACACGGTGGTCCAGTTGGTCGCCGGGTTGCCGTCGGCCAGCGCGGCCGAGGCCTGCCCGTCGTTCTCGGTGCCGTCGCCGTCGGGGTCGTACGCGGCGATGCCGGTGATCCGACCTGCCCCGCCGACGGGCGGCGCGCCGGAGGTGCTGGGTGACGGCCCGCCGGTGCCCGCATCGCCGCGCCCGATCGTGATCCACAGCACGAGGGCGACGATCAAGGCTGCGGCGAGCAGGCTGAGCACGAGCACCATCGACGGCCCGGTCCGCGAGTGCATCCCCTTGGCCGGCTTGCCGCGCATGGGTGGACCGCCGGCCGGCGTCGGGTCGCGAGGGCGGCGGCCGACCGGGTTGGGTGGCGTCGCCTCGCCCGGGATCGGCGGCGCGCCCGGTCTCGTGCGTGGCAGCGGGCCGGTCTGGCGCGCCGAGCGGATGAACGGACCGACGGGGCTCGGGCCGGTCGTCGGGCCCGGCGTCGCGGCGGGCGGCGCGCCGAGCGGCGTGAGGTCCGACGGCGGCTCGTCGGCCACGCGCAGCAGCTCGGCGCGCAGCTCGGCACCGGTCGCCGGGCGGTGGTTGGGGTTGCGCGACAGCAGCCGGTGGATCAGGTTGACCAGGCCGGGGGGGAGCGTCGGGCGCAGCCGACCGAGGTCGGTCGGGTCCCGCTGCAGACGGGCGAGGGCGGTGTCGGCATCGGTTTCGCCGAGGAACGGCACCCGACCGGCGAGGCATTCGTAGAGCACCAGGCCGAGCGAGTAGAGATCGGCTCGCCCATCGAGGCGGCGACCGCGCACCTGCTCGGGCGAGAGGTACTTGGCCGTGCCCATCATCACGTTGTCACTAGTGAGGTCGTCGTCGGACGTGTCGAGACCCTTGGCGATCCCGAAGTCGGTGAGCAGCACCCGGCCGTCGGCGGTGACGAGGATGTTGCCGGGCTTGACGTCGCGGTGGACGAACCCGGCGCGGTGGGCGGTGTCGAGGGCGGCGGCGACGCAGGCCCCGATGTGGATCGTGAGCTCGGGGCTGAGCCGGGTCTGCACGTCGAGGAGCTGGCGCAGGCTCTTGCCATCGACGAGCTGCATCACGACGGCTTGGCGCCCCTGATCCTCGAACACGTCGTGGACGGCGACGATGTTGGGGTGGGTGAGGCCGGCCACGGCGATCGCCTCGCGCCGGAAGCGCTCGGCCACGACGGGATCGGTGGCGAGGCTCGGCTTGAGCCACTTGAGGGCGACCTTGCGGTCCAGCGACAGGTCGGTCGCGAGCCACACCTCGGCCATCCCGCCCTGGGCGAGGCGGCGCTCGAGCCGGTAGCGCCCAGCCAGGACGATCGGCTCGTCGCCGCCCGACGGGCGCGCGCTCGGCGCGGGAGGAGGTGAGGACGACGCCGGCATCGCGCGACGAACGCTAGTTGCGCAGGCCCGTGATCTGAGGGAGGGTCAGGAAGGGTCCGCCGAAGTCTCAACCTGAGGTCGAGGTGTGGCCGCCGCCGGCGCCGACTGACCGGAGCGATCGCCGTTGTTCTCGAGCTCAGCCGGCATGGCTGGCGCGATGATCGACGGGGCGAGGGCCTCGGCGGCGTCGGGCGAGACGGCTGCCGGCGTGACAACGGCCGGGTTGTCGACCTCGCCGAGCAGCGCCCGTCGGGCTCGGCGGCGGCGGCGGAAGTGGCCGTACCACCACGAAACCAGGACGAGGATGGCGCCCCCGGTGACGACCTGGCCGAGGCCGGAGAGGGCGTTGACGCGTGCGGTCAGCACCACCGGTCCTTGCACCGTCTGGCTGCCGAAGGGGGTGAGGATCTCGATGGCGATGGCCGACGTGCCGTTGGTCTGGGCGTGCACGGGCAGGAGGACCTCGGTGGTCGAGCCGGCCTCGAGGTCGACGGGCTCGTCGCCGTTTGGGAACCGAAGCTTCGGCGACGAGGGGTGGACGATCACGTGGAGGTCGCGGTTGCCGTTGTTGTGCAGGTTCAGCCGGAGCGTCGAGCGTCGCCCCGTGAGCGTGAACGTGAACGGGCGCGGCGCCTCGACGTCGGCGTACATCGCCCGCACCTCATTGGACACGCGGTCGAGCTCGGCGTCGGCGGTGCGGTCGGAGACCTGGGTCGACAGGATCGCGTCGAGCGAGGTGTTCCAGGCCTCGAGTTGTGTCTCGTCGCCCCTCAGCATCGACGCCGCACTGGCCGCGGCGAGCCTCGTCAGTGTCACCCGTTGAGCTCGCTCGGTGAGGTTCGGGCCGGCGACGGCCGGCAGGCGGACCGTCTCGCGCCCGCTGGGCAGGACCATCGTGTCCGTGGATGCCGGCAGCGACGCCAACCGGGCCAGCGCGAACGCAGCCGTCTCGGCCACGAACGTGGTCAGTGTGGCGGCGACTTCCGCGTCGGGCATCACGCCCGTGGGCAGCGCCAGCACGACGCCGCGCCGCAGGTCGGTGCCGAGCGCGTCGCGGGCGACGACAAGCTCGCTCATCAGTCGCACCGCACCGTCGGTCGGCGTCAGGCCGACGCGGTCGAGCTCGTCGCGGTCGAGCCAGTGGCTGCTGGCGCTGACGATGAACCCGGGCAACGTGGCCCGGGCGCCGACGTCCACGTCGAACGACAGCGAGCGGTCGTGGAAGCCGGCGATGCTGCCGTCGAGCTTGTCGTACACCGCGTGGTCGAACACGAGTAGGTCGAACCCGAGCGGGTCGCGCAACATCGCCGCCGCCGACGCGCTGATCGGGCCGTCGACGATCCACGCCGAGCGCTGCGGCGGCGACGCCGGCAAGGCTCCCCCGAGGACGTCCTCGCCGGCGCGCAGCGAACTGGAGAAGGCCTGCTGCAGATCGGCGGCGGTGGCCGACGACGGGTCGAGCGGGCGCGCCGGCGTCGCCAATACCTCGCTCGAGTCGAGCGCCGTACGCAGCGTCGCCAGCAGGCTCGGGTCGTCCGTGGTGAGCTGTTGGATGACGACGGGTGGGACGCGCAGCGTCATCGCTCCGTTCAGCGCGGCCGCGGTCTGGGCGATCGCCTGCAGCTCGGTGCGCGCTGCGGCGAGCTGGACAGCGGTGGGCGAGGGTCCCGGATCGGCGACATCGGCCAGCACAGCGATGTTGATCGGTTCGCCGCGAGGATCGGGCGTCGTCGGCAGGCGGTCGATGAAGGTGTCCGCAGAGGCCACGATGGCACCGTCGACGAGGAGCTGGACGGTGATCGGATAGACGCCGTCGCGCGGAAGGACGAGGGCGTCGCGGTCGTCGAGCGAGGTTGAGGTGGCGACGGACACGGTGAACATCGTCTGGTCACCGTCGGTGGTGAGCATCACCGGCACGGTGGCGCGCGCCGACACGTTGGTGCTGGCGCCGTCGAGCACCTCGGCGAGCGCCTCCCGATCGGCGATCCGCCGACGGACGAGGACCCGCGCCTCGACGTCGGGCCCGGAGGACGACGGTGGCGTCGTGGGGCCGGGGAGCGACGGCACGACCATCGGCGCGGCGGCGCCGAGGTCGCCGGCGACGGTGAACGTGGCCCTCCATTCACCCCCGGCACGCACGGTGAACGGTTGGCTCGCCAGGGCGAGCGAGAGGTCCCCGACGGCATCGCCAGCCGCGGCGGCCGATGGCGCGTAGCCGACGGTGGCGGCGAGGACCGCGACCGGCGCGGCGAGGAGCGCGGCGCCGCGCCGCATCATGCGCCGTTGACGTCGAGCTGCATCACCACGAGCTGGTCGTCCAGACGGTGGAAGCCGACCGATTCGTACAGCGCCAGCGCCCGCTCGTTGTCGACGGCGGTGTTCACGAGTCCGTAGGCGAGGCGCCGTGCCCGCATCCAGGCCAAGGAGTCGAGGGTCAGCGCACGACCGTGCCCGCGCCTCTGGTGTTCCGGGGTGACAGCGAGGCGCTGCAGGTAGCCGTGCCCGGTGGCGGCGCCTGTGATCGCGAACGCGACCAGCTCACGGCCGCCGGGCGAGTTGACGAAGCGTGCTCGGGCCCGGTGGATCGGGGTCGCCCGACGGATCTCGGCGAGGTCGCCGGCGTCGTTGCCCCACGGGTCGCCGAACGCGGCGCGGTCGACCCTGGCGGCGTCGAGGTGGCGACGGGCGCGCAGCGGCGAGGTCGGCACACGAGGCCGTCGGCGCGCCCCGGCCAGCTCGACGCGCAGGAGGGCGAGCCTGTCGATCACCGTGAAACCGGCGTCGGCGAAACGCACCGCGGCGTCGGCGAACAGCGCACCGGTGCGGATCGCTCGCAGCTCGCGCCGGTCCGCTCCGAGTGCGTCGACCCACCCGTGGATCTCCGGCACCGACGGCACGATCCCCTGGTCGGCGAGGGCGAGTTGGACGACGCCGCGGTCGAACGCCCACGGTCGCACCCGCACGCGGGGACCGAGCTCGGCGTCGAGGGGGTGCCGGCGGACCTTCACCGTCCGTTGACGGTACTGGGCCGGCACCACCCTTCGGGATGCACTGCCGCAGGAGCTGCTTGGCTGCGATCCGAGCCCGAGCATGAGGCTGCGATCCGAGCCGGAGCATGAACAGTCATAGGCTGGTGTGGTGACGGTGCTGTTCACCACTCACCCGGCCTTCCTCGAGCACCTCACCGGACCGGGACATCCCGAGCGCCCGTCGCGGATGCAAGCCGTGATCAACGGGGCGCGCTGCCCGAGGTGGCGGAGGCGCTGACGCCGTTGGAGCCGGTCGCCGCGTCGCGGGCCGACCTCGAGCGGGTCCACCCTGCGTGGTTCCTCGATCGGCTCGACGCGCTCGCCGCCACCGGCGGCGGGTGGATCGACGCCGACACCCGACTGAGCGCGCAGTCACCGACGGCCGCCCACCTCGCCGCGGGGGCCGGGCTCACGGCTGTCGACGCGCTGCGCCGCGGCGCCGGGACCGCAGCCTTCTGCGCCGTGCGCCCGCCCGGTCACCACGCCACGCCGACCGACGCGATGGGCTTCTGCCTCATCTCCAACGTCGCTGTCGTCGCCGCCGCGCTGGTCGACGCCGGCGAGCGGGTGTGGGTCCTCGACTACGACGCCCACCACGGCAACGGCACCCAAGCGGCGTTCGTCGACGACCCGCGCGTCCTGTTCGTCAGCCTCCACCAGTGGCCGCTCTACCCCGGCACCGGGCGGGTCACCGAGACCGGCAACGGCGCCGGGGTGGGCTCGACGATGAACATCCCGATGCCGCCCGAAGCCACCGGCGACGTGTACCTGCGGGCCTTCGACGAGGTGATCGCCCCGGTCGTCGAGCGGTTCGCCCCGACGTGGTTGCTGATCTCGGCCGGCTTCGACGGCCACCGCGACGACCCGCTCACCGAGCTCGGGCTGACCTCCGGCGACTTCCCGCTGCTGACGGCGCGGGCGCTGCGTCTCGTGCCCCCGGGTCGGTGCGTGGCGATGCTCGAGGGCGGCTACGACCTCGACGCGCTGTCGGCGTGCGCCTCCGGCGTGCTCGCCGCGCTGGCGGGGGTCGAGACGGCGGTCGAGCGTCCCAGCAGCGGCGGCCCCGGTGACGACGCCGTCGACGCCGCTGCCGCGGTGTGGGCGGACCTGGCGTGAACGCGCACGTCGGCAAGGTGGTTGAGCGCCGCTGCGCAGCGGCCGCGGCGAGCTCGGCAGGCGAAGCGAGCCGCTTGGCGGCGAGCTGAGCCCGGGAGAATGGTCCCCGCCCGCTTCGCCCCCACGCTCGACGAGCTGGTGCCGCTGGCCGAGCGCTTCGCCGCCGCCGGCCACCGGCTCTACCTCGTCGGCGGGGCGGTGCGTGACCTGCTCGCAGGCGGCCTTGCCGGCGACCGGGATCTGACGACCGACGCCCGCCCGCCCGAGGTCAAGGAGCTTCTGCGCGGGTGGGCTGATGCGCTGTGGACGCAGGGCGAGCGCTTCGGCACGATCGGCGCTCGCCACGACCGGCCCGACGGCTCGGCGCTCACGGTCGAGATCACCACGTTCCGTGGGGAGCGCTACGCCAACGACTCGCGCAAGCCTGACGTCACGTACGCCAACACGATCGAGGCCGATCTCGCGAGACGTGACTTCACCATCAACGCGATGGCGCTCGAGCTGCTCTCCGACGATGCCACGCTCGTCGACCCCTACGGCGGGATGGCGGACCTGGCGACCGCCACGCTGCGCACGCCGCTGGCGCCGGAGGTCAGCTTCGACGACGACCCGCTGCGGACGCTGCGCGCCGCCCGCTTCATCGCCCGCTTCGGGATGGAGCCGGTCCCCGAGCTGGTCGCCGCCGTCCGGTCGCACGGTCACCGGCTGGCGATCGTGTCGGCCGAGCGCATCCGTGACGAGCTCGATCGGCTGATCGTCGTCGATCGGCCGTCGCGCGGGCTGTGGTTCTTGGTCGACACCGGGCTCGCCGAGCACTTCCTACCCGAGCTGCCGGCGCTGCGCCTCGAGCACGATCCGATCCATCGCCACAAGGATGTGCTCAGCCACACGATCGCGGTGATCGAGAACGTCGATCGCAGCCGCGGCGGTTTCGACTTCCGGATCACCCGGCTCGCTGCGCTGTTCCACGACGTCGGCAAGCCGCGGACCCGGGGCTACCAGCCGGGGAAGGGCACCACCTTCCACCACCACGACGTCGTCGGGGCGCGCATGACGCGGGCGCGGATGGAGGCCTTGCGCTATCCGTCGGCCGACATCGCCGCGGTTTCCGAGTTGGTGTTTCTGCATCTGCGGTTCCACACGTACAAGATGGGGTGGAGCGACTCCGCGGTGCGCCGCTACGTGCGCGATGCCGGCGACCTGCTCGCCGAGCTCAACGTCCTGACCCGCTGCGACTGCACCACGCGCGACGAGCGCAAGGCGGCCCAGCTGGCGAAGCGGATGGACGACCTCGAAGCGCGCATCACCGAGCTCGCCGCGGAGGAGGAGCTGCGGGCGATCCGCCCCGAGCTCGACGGCAACGAGGTCATGGCCCACCTCGGCATTGGGCCTGGCCCCCTGGTCGGCGAGGCCCTCGCCCACCTCCTCGAGATCCGCCTCGACGAGGGCGAGATCGGCCACGATGAGGCGGTGGCCCGCCTCGACCAATGGTGGAAGTCCCGGAGCGGATGGTGGGCCGGTGCGTGACGACATCACCGACGGGCTGTCGATCCGGCGACGGGCGGCGATGTGGCGGTGGCTGCTCGCCGTCGGCGTCGCCGCGGCGCTGCTCGTCGCGCTGGTGCTGGCGCTGCTCCGGCTCGACTCGGATCGCTCGCCCGGCGCGCTCGCGCTTGCGGTCGTCATCGCCGCCTTGGCCGCCGCCGCGGTGGTCGTCAGCTGGCTCGAGTCGCGGCGCATCACCAGCCACCTGAACCGCACGATCCAGCGGCTGATCGACACCGAGGCCGAGCTGCGCCTGCTGCTCGACGATCTGCCCGAGGCTGTCGTCTCGCTCGACGACGACGGCGTCGTGCGCGGCGCCAACGCCAAAGCCGCCGAGTTGACCGGCCGCACGACGAGCGCGCTCGCCGGACGCCCGTTCGCCGAGCTCGTCGAGCCGGCGCGGGGAACTGATCTCGAAGCGTGGCTGGCGAGCGGGCGCACGGATCGCCCGGACGCGCCGGTGACCTTCCGGCTGCCTCACGCCGCTGGCGCCGGCGTCACCCTTGTCGAGGCGACCGTGGACCGCCCTCGCCAGACCGACGCCGGGGTGATCGTGCGGCTGCGCGACGTCACCGAGCGAGAGGAGCGCGTCCGTGCCCTCGAGCAAGCCCGGCGCCGTTTCCAGCAGGCGTTCCACTCGGCGCCCACGGGCATGGCCCTCGTCCGCCTCGACGACTCGACGATCCTCGACGCCAACCGCTCGCTCGCCGACATGCTCGCCCGCCCGGTGGACGAGCTCGTCGGGCGCAGCATCCGCGACATCACCCACCCCGACGACCTGCGCGCCGCCGCCGCCTACCGCGCCCGCCTGGAGCTGGGCATCGCCGACACCTACCTCATGGACCAGCGTTACCTCCGCAGCGACAGCGCGTTCGTGTGGGCCCGCACCCGTGTCGCGGTCACCGAGGACGAGGGCGTCTCGCTGGCGATCACCCACATCGAGGACGTCACCGAGCAGCGCCGGACCGCCGAGCGCCTGCAATGGGCGGCGACCCACGACGACCTCACCGGCCTCCCCAACCGCACCGAGCTGATCCACCGCGTCGACGCCATCCTCACCGAGGCCGAGGTGGGCGACGTCGCAGTGCTGTTCATCGACCTCGACAACTTCAAGTCGGTCAACGACAGCCTCGGCCATGGGATCGGCGACACCCTGCTCACGGCGATGTCGGTGCGCCTACGCGAGGTCGTCGGCGCCGACGCCGAGCTGGCCCGCTTCGGCGGGGACGAGTTCATCGTCGTGCTGCGCGACAGCGAGCGCGAGCCGATGGACATCGCCGAGGACGTGCGCGCCGCCGTCCTGCGACCGGTCGAGGTCGAGGGCACCGAGCTCTACGTCAGCACGAGCATCGGCGTCTCCGTCAACGACCGTGAGGGCGTCACCGCCGCCGACCTGCTGCGCGATGCCGACGCCGCGATGTACCGGGCCAAGGCCCACGGTCGCGACTGCGTCGAGGCCTTCGCCCCGGGCACCCACGAGACCACCGTGCTCGCCCTGCGCACGGCCACCGAGCTGCGCCGCGGCCTCGAGCGCGGCGAGATCGTGCCCTACTTCCAACCGATCGTCGAGCTGACCACCGGCCACGTCACCGGGTTCGAGGCGCTGGCCCGTTGGCTCCACCCCGAGCGTGGCCTGCTGGCGCCTGACCAATTCCTGCCGATGGCCGAGGAGACCGGGCTGATCGGCGAGATCGGGGCCACGGTCCTGCGGGACGCGCTGGCCCAGTTCGCCACCTGGCGCGCCCGCGAGCTGCCGTTCGCCGACGCCACCTTGTCGGTCAACGTCGGCACCCGCCAAGTCGTCGACCCGTCGTTCGCCGGGCTCGTCGCCGACCTCCTCGCCGAGACCGGGATCCCCGCCGACTCGCTGTGGCTGGAGATCACCGAGACCGCGCTGCTCGCCGACGTCAAGGCGTCGACGGTGGCGCTGCGGAATCTGCGCAGCCTCGGGCTCCACCTCGCCGTCGACGACTTCGGCACTGGCTACTCCTCGCTGACCTACCTCAAGCGGTTCCCGGTCGAGGCGATCAAGATCGACCGCGGCTTCGTCGCCGGTCTCGGCCTTGACGCCGAGGACACGACGATCGTCGAGGCCGTCGTCAAGCTCGGCCACTCGTTCGGCATCGCCGTCATCGCCGAGGGCCTGGAGACGCCGTTGCAGCTGTCGCGGCTGCGCGAGATGGGCTGCGACCGCGGCCAGGGCTACCTCTTCGGCCGCCCCCGCCCGGCGTCGATCGTCGAAGCCGAGCGGGTCGCGGAAGGCTCCCAGCCAGGCCTCATGTGACCGCTCGCCCACCTGGCTTCATGTGAGGCCTCATGTGAGCCGCTGCCGGTTCATGTGGGCCCCACGGACGCTCCAAGGCACCACCGGCTGAGTGTGCGCCGAGGTCCGCAACGCGGCGGGCCAGGGAGGCGGGCCGTGGGACCCGCATGGAGGACAGACATGAACCGAATCATTCGGGGCGCCCTGCCGGCGCTCGCCCTGCCCCTCGTCGTCGCCGCGGCGGCGTGCGGGAGCGACACCCACGGCGCCGCCCCGGCGACCACGACGCTGGCGACCCGCCCGACCACGCCGCCGTCGACGACGGCACCGGCGCCGGACACGACGGTCCACTCCTACCAGGACGTGCAGCCGGCGGTCGCCCAGATCGTCGCCAAGGGCACGTTCCGCGATCCCGAGGTCGGCTACGCCGACGGCTCCGGGCTGGGCAGCGGCTTCCTGATCAGCGACGACGGGCTCGTCGTGACCAACAACCACGTCGTCGCCGGCGCGGCGACACTCGAGGTCTACGTCGGCGGCGACCTCGACCGCAGCTACAACGCCCGCGTCCTCGGCACGTCGGAGTGCAACGACCTCGCGCTGATCCAGCTGAGCGGGGCCCGCGACATGCCCCACCTCGATTGGTACAACGGCGCCATCGCACCTGGGCTGGACGTGTACGCCGCCGGCTACCCGCTCGGCGACCCGCAGTTCACGCTGACCCGCGGCATCGTCGCCAAGGCCCGCGCCGGTGGCGACCTCACGGGCACGTCGTCGATCGACCACACGATCGAACACGACGCCAACATCCAGCCCGGTAACTCGGGCGGCCCGCTCGTCGACTCCAATGGCGAGGTGGTCGGGATCAACTACGCCGGTGGCGCCGAGGTCACGACGACCGAGCAGTTCTACGCGATCGCCTCCGACCTCGCCCAGCCGGTCGTCGACCAGCTGCGCGACGGCGACGTCGAGTCGCTCGGCATCAACGGCTGGGCCGTGCACGACGACGATGCCGGGATCGCTGGGATCTGGATCGCCGGCGTGGCCGCCGGATCGCCGGCCTCAGCGGCCGGGCTCCAGCCTGGCGACATCGTGACGTCGATGAACGGCCTCCCCGTCGGCACGGACGGCACGTTCAAGGACTACTGCGACGTCATCCGCACCGCGGGTGAGGGCCAGCCGATCGCTGTGGAGGTCCTGCGCTACGACACCTCCGAGGTGCTCAAGGGCGAGATCAACGGCGACCGCCCGCTGGAGACCACCTTCTCGTTCGCCGATGAGGTGAGCGACGAGGTCGGCGACGACACCGGCGCGACGCCGGCGTACACCTACGAGTCCGTCACCGACGACACCGGTGAGATCCACGTCGACGTCCCGACGGCGTGGACGGCAAGGATCACGGCGCCGATCGACAAGGACGGCGTCTCGGTGCCGTACATCGCCGCTTCGACCGACCTCGACGGGTTCCTCAACGGGTTCTCCGCCCCAGGTGTGCTGTTCGCCAAGATGCCGGCGACCGCCGACCTCGACGCCGAGCTCGCCACCTACGGCTTCAGCGGCGAGTGCACCGACGGAGGCGTGGAGGACTACAGCGATTCGGTGTTCACCGGGAAGTTCCAGGTCTGGCAGGACTGCGGTGGGACGGCCAACGACGTCGTGACGCTGGTGGCGGTCCCGGCCGGCGGCAGCTACCTCGCAGTGATCCAGGCCCAGATCGCCACCGACGCCGACGTCGACGCCCTGCAGCAGGCCTTCGACAGCTTCGACGCCGTCTGATCACGCTCGAACTTCTGAGCTCGCCGCCGACGCTGCGCCGCGGCGCTCGCCCAACCTGACGGAGGAGCCGGGCCCGCGGGCCCGGCTCCGGCGCGCTCCCGTACGATCGACGGCTTCTATGCGCCGGATCGTCACGCTGCTCGTGGTCGCGGCGTGCCCGCTGGCCGTGACCGGATGCGATCGCGGGTCGTCGCCGACCACCAGCACCGTCGCCGTCGGCACGCTGCCGAGCGAACTGCCTGGCGCCACGGCGCCGGCGAGCACGACCGATGAGACGCCGCCGGCGACCACCGACGCCACCGCCACGGCGCCGACGACGAAGACCGGTCCACCGACCGTGTTCGCCGACGTGCTCGCCGATTTGGTGCCCGGCCGCCCGGCTGACGCTCCACCGAGCGACACGGTCGTCGACGACACGGGCCGCCTGCGGATGGCTGTTCCGCGCAGCTGGTCCGACCGTCGTACGACGCCGTCGCCGCTGAGCGAGGGCAAGGCGGCGCCGTACATCGCGGCGGCGCCGGACCAGACGCGGTTCTTCGACGGCTACGGGCAGCCCGGCCTCACCGCCGTCGTCGTCGACAACCCGCCCGACGAGTCACTCGGCGCATACCGGTTCGACGATTGCACCGCCGAGCGGCGCATCGCCTACACGAACGAACGGCTGGCCGGTGAGTACGAGGTGTGGCGTGACTGCGGCGACACCGGGACTGCGATCGTCACCGTCGCCGTGCGCCAGGGCCGGACGCCGGGCACTGTGCTGCTGCTGGCGCAGATCACCGAGCCAGCCGACCTCGCCGCCCTCGACCACACGCTAGCAACGCTGCGCCTCGGCAGCTGAGCGCGCGGCGATCTGGGCGCGATCCCTGCCATCTCCGGTTCTGGGCGCGCGCCCTGCCAGGTGCCGGCAGGCTGCGCGCCCAGATCGCGCACGGACGGGCGGCTCGGGCGCTCAGCTTCCCTGCTTGCGGGCCTTGACGACCAGCGTCGTCGGCACCGGTTGGGTCTCGTCGACGCCGAGCTCGTGGAACGCCTCGATGCGGAAGTTGGCCCGATCGAGGGCGGTGAGCAGGTCGCCGACGGTGCGCTGGCCGTCGCCGTAGGGCCGACCTGCGCCGACCGCGGCGAACGGGTGGGCCATCGCCAGCACGAACGGGGCGCCCGGCTTGAGCACGCGGTGGACCTGGCGCAGCGTGCGGTCGAGGTCAGGCTCGGCGTCGAGGGTGTGGCAGGCGAGCACGACGTCGATCGTGCCGCTCGGGGCGAAGCCGAGGTCGGCCAGCTCGCCCTGGTGGCACTCGACCGACACAGCGGCCGACGCCGCCTTGCCCCGCAGCTCGGCGATGCGATCGACGTCGGGATCGAGGGCGATCGCCTTGGCCCCGGCCTCGGCGAGGGCGATGGCATTGCCGGCGATGCCGAGCTCCACCACCCGCCGCCCGCCGGTCACGTCGCCGAGCAGGTGCAGCTCGTCGTCGCCCGGTACGCCGGCGCCGTAGGTCACTCGCTCCGTCATCGCTGACAGTGTGGCCGGCAACAGCAGTGCGGCGGTGCGATCGGGCTGGCCTGGCTAGCCTCGTGCGGTGATGAGCCTGTCGGTCGATGCCCTGCGCGGTGCCGGCCACGGGCGCGGCCAGATCGACCACCGCCTGGCGCGGCGGCACCTCATCAACGAGTTCAAGCGCGGCCGGCTCAGCCAGGACCAGGTGTGCGACGCCCACCCTGAGCTGATCAGGGCGGCGAAGAACGTCGGCACCGAGGCGTCGACGCCGTGCCCGATCTGCGACGAGGACGAGCTGCGACTCGTCACGTACGTGTTCGGGCCGCGCCTGCCGGCGCACGGGCGTTGCGTGACCACGGCCAAGGAGCTGCGCGCCCTCGACCGCCGTGACGACGAGCTGGCGGCCTACGTCGTCGAAGCGTGCGTGGCCTGCCACTGGCACCACCTGCGCACGGTGCTGCCGATCGGCCGGCGCTGAGCTGTTCACTCGGGCTCGGCTCGCAGGCAAGCTGCTCGCCTCGCCTCCGAGCTCGCCACCGCCGCTCCGCAGCGGCGCTCGCCCTGCCTGACAGCTGAGCTGTCAGATGTCGACGTGGGGGTAGTGGGTGCAGCATGAGAAGCACCAGCGCTCGATCTCGTCGAGGGTGACCTCCCGCGCCGGCGTGTCCCATTCCGCCGGGGTGACGTACTGGCGGCGGACGGCGAACAGCTCGTCCTCCATGGCGCCGCAGCTGTCGCACGTCGCCGGCACGACGCCGACGCTAACGCCTACCTTGAGGCCGATGGCGTGGCGATCGGCCGTGGTGCTGCTCGTGGTGGCGATCGCTGGATGCAGCAGCGCAGGCTCGACGCCGTCCGGGTCGGCGACCACGACCGCGCCGTCAGCAACGTCGGGCGTTGCATCGCCGGCCAGATCGAGTGTCCCATCGCCGCCGACGTCGGGCGTCGCGCCGTCCGGCTTCGACACCGTCGCGGCGCGAGTCACCGCCGCCGACGGCCGCACGTGCGACGTGTGCCTGTGGGTGGCGCGCACGATCGAGCAGCAGGACCGCGGCCTGATGGGCGTCACGGACCTCAGCGGCGCCGACGGGATGATCTTCCGCTTCGGGTCGCCGACCACGATCAAGTTCTGGATGCGCGACACCCCGACGCCGCTCAGCATCGCCTTCTTCGCCGCCGACGGAACGTTCGTCTCGGCCACCGACATGGAGCCCTGCCTCACCGGCCCCGACGACGCGTGCACCCGTTACGCCGCCGACGCCCCGTACACCGATGCCCTCGAGGTCGCCAAGGGCACCCTTCCCGACCTCCTCGTCGGCCCCGGCGCCACGCTCTCGATCACCGACACGCCGTGCCCGCTCCACGCCTGACCTCGCGAACTGTGAGTTGCATCAGCGGATCTCCGCCTCCACAGCTCACCGATCGTGATCGCGGCCATCGACGGCGTCGGCGGACAACTCGCTGTGACACCCCCCTGCCATGCTCGCCCGCATGAACCCACCGATACACTCGCCCGGTCACATTCGCCCTGCCCCACACCGGGGCCCCGCGCTGGCCGCGTGCCACCGGGTCCGAAGGGAGGTTCATCACGCATGGTGCGTGCGTACGAGCTGATGGTGATCATCGACGGTGACGTCGAGGATCCGAAGGCCCAGTCGTGGGTCAAGACGGTGACCGACGGGATCACCGCCGCCGGCGGCACCATCCACGGCCGGCCGGCGTGGTGGGGCAAGCGCCAGTTCGCCTACCCGATCAATCGCAAGGAAACCGGCTACTACCTCGTCGTCGAGGCCCTCGCCCCAGGGGGCGCGCTCGACGAGCTGGAGCGCACCCTGCGCCTCGCGGACGAGGTCGTCCGCCACAAGCTGATCCGCCTGCCCGAAGCCGAGGCCGAGCGCCGTGGCATGACAGGCATCGCCGCCTGACGCGGCACCGCGAGAGGAACATCCCATGGCAGACAACACCGTCACCCTCGTCGGGAACGTGACGCGCGACCCCGAGCTGCGCTACACCACCGGTGGCCGCGGCGTGGCCAGCTTCGGCATGGCCGTCAACCGTCGCTATCAGGTCAACGGCGAGTGGCAGGAGCAGACCTCCTTCTTCAACATCGTGGCGTGGGGCACGCTCGGCGAGAACGCTGCGGCGTGCATCACGAAGGGCACCCGCCTCGTCGTGTTCGGCCGCCTCGAGCAGCGCTCGTGGGAGACCCAAGACGGCGAGAAGCGCACCGTCGTCGAGGTCATCGCCGACGAGCTTGGTCCCAGCCTGCGCTGGGCCCAGGCGCACGTCGAGAAGACGTCGCGCACGAGTCCCGACAGCGGCGCCGGCGCCGCCAGCCCAAGCGGCGCAAGCCGTCCCCCCGATCCGATCTACGGCGACGAAGAGCCGTTCTGACACGAGGCACCACGATGGCGAGCAAGAAGAACCGGGCCCGGCAGTCGAAGGACGCCAGCCCCCGCAAGTACAAGAAGAAGACCAGCGCGCTGATCACCGAGAAGGTCGTCTACGTCGACTACAAGGACGTCGACCTGCTCTCCCGGTTCATGAGCGACCGGGCCAAGATCCGCAACCGCCGGGTCAGCGGCAACGACGTCCAACAGCAGCGTGAGGTCGCCGGGGCGATCAAGATCGCCCGCGAGATGGCGTTGCTGCCGTATGCCCGGCGGGTGTCGACGCAACGCACCCGCCCGCCCCGTGACGGCGGGCGCGACGGCCGTCCCGGTCGCGACCGTGACCTCGACCGCCCTGAGGTCGAGCTCGCGGTGGAGGGCGCGGACGTCGGGGGCGCTGCCGACGAGATCGCCGAGGACGAGGAGTGATGAAGATCATCCTCCGGCAGGATCACGACGGGCTCGGCAAGCGCGGCGACATTGTCGACGTCGCCGACGGCTACGGCCGCAACTACCTGCTGCCGCGGGGTCTCGCGCTGGTCGCCACCGAGGGTGCCGTCGACCAGGCGGCCCGGATGCGCCGGGCGCGCGACCTGCGCGACGCGCACGACCGCGAGGCGGCGCAGACGGTGGCGACGACGCTGGTGCCGAAGATCATCACCATCGCGGCCAAGGCGGGCAGCGAGGGCAAGCTGTTCGGATCCGTCACCGTCGCCGACGTCGTCGACGCGGTACGCGAACAGACCGGCGTCGACCTCGACCGCCGCGAGCTCACGAGCGACCCGATCCGGACGCTCGGCCAGCACACGCTGACGGCCAAGCTGCACAGCGACGTCTCGTTCCCCATCACCGTCGAGATCGTCTCGGCGTGATCATGATGGGGCGTGGCGATGTCCACACCCCGTCCACATCGCAACACGGGCTTCTCCACACAACAAGCGCGCTCGTCCACTGGCGGCCCACAGGATGACCCTGGGAGGGTGGCCTGATGGACCGGCGGGAGGAGCGGGGGAGCAGCGAGGGCCGCCGCCGCCCCGCCAGCAGCGGTCGGGTGCCGCCGCACAACCTGTCTGCCGAGGAGTCCGTGCTCGGCGCGGCGCTGCTCTCGCGCGATGCGATCGGGGCAGTCAGCGAACAGGGCCTGCGCCCGGAGGAGTTCTACCGCCCCGCCCACCAGCACATCTTCGACGCCATCCGCGCCCTCTACGCGACTGGGGCGCCGGCCGACACGATCACCGTGGCCGACGAGCTGCGGCGGGCCGGGCTGCTCGAGCAGATCGGCGGCACCGAGGTCCTGCATGCGTTGCAGAACGCCACGCCGGCGATCTCCAACGCCGCCCACTACGCCCGCATCGTCCAGGACACCGCGCTGTTGCGGCGGCTGATCCACGTCGCCGGCGACATCGCCGAGATGGCTTACGGCGAGCCCGACGACGTCACCAAGGCCGTCGACGAGGCCGAGTCGAAGGTGTTCAAGATCGCCGACGATCGCATCGTCGACACCACCCAGCTGCTCAGCGAGTCGATCAAGGGGGTGATGGACCGGCTCGAGGAGACCTTCGCCAGGGGCGATTCGATCACCGGCACCGCCACCGGGTACGACGACCTCGATGCGCTGTTGTCGGGCCTTCAACCGTCGACGCTCAACATCGTCGGGGCGAGGCCGGCGATGGGCAAGACCGCGCTGGGGCTGGGCATCGCCACCCACGTCGCCCAGAAGACGGCGCTGCCCGTGCTCGTGTTCTCACTCGAGATGGGCCACCACGAGCTGACTCAGCGGATCCTGTCGAGCGAGGCCCAGGTCGACTCGATGAAGATCCGCAACGGCCGGCTCAGCGAGTCGGACTGGGCGTTGATCGGGCGGGCCATCGGGCGCCTCGAGGTCCCGCTGTTCCTCGACGACAACCCGCGGGTGACGGTGATGGAGATCCGGGCCAAGGCCCGCCGCCTCAAGGCCCGCCACGGCGGTCTCGCCCTCATCGTCATCGACTACGTGCAGTTGATGAGCGGCGGCGAGACGGCGGAGAACCGCCAGCTCGAGGTCAGCGAGATCAGCCGCAACCTGAAGATCCTGGCCCGCGAGCTGGGCGTGCCGATCATCGCCCTCAGCCAGCTCAGCCGCAACCTCGAATCCCGCTCCGAGAAGCGCCCGATGCTGTCGGACCTCCGCGAGAGCGGAAGCCTCGAACAGGACGCCGACGTCGTGATGTTCCTCTACCGCGACGAGGTCTACAACAACGATTCCCCCGACAAGGGCTCGGCGGAGGTGATCGTCGCAAAGCATCGGTCCGGACCGATCGGCACCGTGCGCCTCGTGTGGCGCGGCCAGTACACGCGCTTCGACAACGCCGCCCGCGGCGTGTGAGCGTCGCGGAGCCGGGCCATCCTGGAGATGTGTTCCTCGGCGACGACCTGCTGGCCTGGCTGGTGCTGGCGCTCGGCGGCGCGCTGCTCGTCGGCAACGTCGCGGCGATCATCCGTCCGCCGGCCGAGCCGCAGGAGGAGCATGCGCTCGAGCGGGCGCCGATCGCCCGCACCGCGGTGATGGCGGCGGTTGGGCTGCTCGCCACCGTATGGGCGCTGGCCTCGTTGATCGTCAGGTGAGGCTCACAGGCTCACAGATTCCCGCGCCGCGGCGTTGACCTCGTTGTGATCTCCTCCCGCCGCCGGATGGGCACCAGCCGCCTCGGCGGCGTGCCCACCGCGCTGCCACCCCCCGAAGCCACCACACCGGCCGGCCAGCTCGGGCTCGACTTCGACGTCGTCGCGCCGACGGGCCGCCGCGAGGTGCTGCCCGACGTCGTCCACATCTCGGGCTGGCTCGACGCGAGCGCCCAGCGCAGCCTCGCCGACGCCTTCCGGGCCTGGGCGGAGCCCCCTGCCGGACTGCGCCACCCGCGGGTGCCTGCCGGGCACCTGATGACCGTGCAGTCGGTGTGCCTCGGGTGGCACTGGCAGCCGTACGCCTACAGCCGCACCGCCGACGACACCGACGGCGCGCCGGTGAAGCCGATGCCGGCCGAACTCGTGGCCTTGGCTCGGCTGGCGGTCGCCGACACGTTCGGTCCGGAAGACGGGGAGCGGTACGCGCCCGACGCGGCGATCGTGAACCTTTATGCACCTGGTGCCCGGCTCGGGCTGCACCAGGACGGCGAGGAGCCGTCGGGGGCGCCGGTGGTGACGATCAGCCTCGGCGACACATGCGTGTTCCGCCTCGCCGGCGTCGATCGTCGCACCCGCCCGTTCACCGACGTCGCCCTGCGCAGCGGCGACCTGCTCGTGTTCGGCGGTGCAAGCCGGCGCATCTACCACGGCGTGCCGAAGGTGCTCCACGGCACCGGTCCGGCGGCCCTGGGCCAAGCGGGGCTCCCGCCTGGACGCCTGAGCATCACGGTGCGGGAGACCGGGCTGTGACGTGGGTTGGCATCATGGCTCGATGCGCCCGTTCGACCAGCTCGTCCGCGAGCACGGGGCGGTCGTGATGCGGGTGTGCCGGGCGATGCTGACGTCCGCCGATGCCGAGGAGGCGTGGTCGGAGACCTTCCTCGCCGCGCTGCGTGCCTACCCTCGGCTGCGCCCGGGCAGCAACGAGCGAGGATGGCTGGTGACGATCGCTCACCGCAAGGCGCTCGACCAGCTTCGGGCTGCCGGCCGGCGGGCCCGACCGGTGGCCGACCTCCCCGACGTCGGGGCGGTCGACCCGTCGCCCGCCGACGACGAGCTGCAGGCCGCGGTCCTTGATCTCTCGCCGGCGCAGCGCGAGGCAGTCGTCCTGCACCACCTCGGCGGGATTCCCTACGCCGACATCGCCGTCGAGCTGGGCGTGTCGCCCGCCGCCGCGCGTCGCCGGGCGGCCGACGGCATCGCCGCGCTCCGGGCACGCCTCGGAGGAACCAGGTGAGCGAGATTTTCGCGGCCATCGGCTGGCCCGACGATCAGGCGATCGAGCGGCTGGAGGCCGAGCTCGCGGCGCGGGCCGAGCGGGATGAGCTGCTCGACGTCGCCTACCGCAACGTCGACAGCCCGCTCGGATCGCTGCTGCTGGCGGCGACGACCGAGGGGCTGGTGCGCGTCGCCTTCGAGGGGGAGGGCCACGACCTGGTGCTTGCCGCGCTGGCCGACGCCGTTAGCCCACGGGTCCTGCGGGCGCCGGGCCGCCTCGACGTCGCGGCACGCCAGCTCGACGAGTACTTCGACGGCCACCGGCGGGTGTTCGATGTGCCGCTCGACTTCCGGCTCGCACGCGGCTTTCGTCGCACCGTGCTCGAGCATCTGCGCTTGATCCCGTACGGCACCACGGAGAGCTATGCCGTCGTCGCCGGGGCGGTCGGTTCACCTCGCGCCGTGCGCGCCGCCGGGAGCGCCTGCGCATCCAACCCGATGCCGATCGTCGTCCCGTGCCACCGCGTCGTTCGGGGCGACGGCTCGATCGGCCAGTATCGAGGCGGTGTCGACGCCAAGCGCCTGCTGCTGGATCTGGAGGCGCCATGAGGCTCGACGACCTCGACTGGAAGGCGATCCACGCCGACCTCGACGCCGTCGGCGTCGCCGTCGCCGGCGACGTGCTCGAGCCCGACGCCTGCCGTGAGCTCGTCGACCTCTACGCCGACGACCGCCGGTTCCGATCGACCGTCGACATGGCCAGGCACCGCTTCGGTGAGGGCGAGTACCGTTACTTCGGTCACCCGCTGCCAACGATCGTCAAGGAGCTGCGGGCGGCGTGGTGGCCGCCCCTGCTCTCGATCGCCCGGGACTGGGCGGACCGCTTGGCGCGGCGGGCACCATGGCCTGACGGGCTGGACGACTGGCTCGAGGACTGCCACCGCGGCGGGCAGGCGCGCCCGACACCGCTGCTGTTGCGCTACGGGCCTGGCGGTTGGAACGCCCTGCACCGCGATCTCTACGGCCAGCTCGTGTTCCCGCTGCAGGTCGTGATCGGCCTCGACCGGCCCGGCCGGGACTACGAGGGCGGTGAGTTCGTCGTCGTCGAGCAGCGGCCGCGGGCGCAGTCGCGGGCCACCGTGTCGACGATCGGCCAGGGTCGGGCGCTGGTCTTCACGACCCGGGACCGGCCCGTCCGGTCGGCGCGAGGCTGGTCGGCGGCCCCGGTGCGCCACGGCGTGAGCACGGTCCGCGCCGGCCGCCGCCACGCCCTCGGCCTGAGCTGCTCACCTCGCCTCGCGAGCTCGCCACCGCCGCTGCGCAGCGGCGCTCGTCCACCTGGCCAACGCGCGGACCTCCTCGACGTCAGGTCGCGTCGCGGACCAGGCGGGCCAAGCGTTCACGGCGGGCGGGGAGGCTGCGGGCGTGGCGGGACATCGATTCCCACGGGTCGCCGCGCTCGGCCACCCGCGCAGGGAGGTTGGCGATCGTCCAGCCGTCGGCGCGCAGGCCTGGATCGTCGAGCTCGTCCCACGCCAGTGGTGTCGCCACCGGGGCGCCGCGGCGGGGGCGTACCGAGTACGGCGCCACCGCCGTCTGGGCGTAGCCGTTGCGGGCGGTGTCGAGATACAGGCGCCCGCCTCGTGCGGCCTTGGAGAACTGGTTGGTCAGCTCGGCGGGTTGACGCGCTGCGAGGACGACCGCCAGCCCGTCGGCAAACGACCCGACCTCCTCGGTCGTCGCCGCACGATCGAGGGGGGTGACCACATGCAGCCCCCGCGACCCGGTGGCCTGCACGTACGCCGCCAGGTCGAGCTCGTCGAACAGCTCCCGCGTCCACCGTGCGGCACGCACGACGGCGGCGATGTCGTCGCAAGACGGGTCGAGGTCGATGATCAGCAGGTCGGGGTGGTCCAGCTCGTCGGCGCGCGCTCCCCAGCGGTGGAACGAGATCGTGCCGAGGTTGGAGAGGGCGAGCAGGGCGGCCTCGTCGTCGACGATCGGGTGGTTCACCACGCCGCCCTCCTTGCGCGCGCGGACCGTGCGGATCCACCGCGGCAACGTCTTGCCGGCGTCCTTCTGGTAGAAGCCGTCCTTGCCGATGCCGCCAGGGAACCGTTGCAGCATCAATGGCCGGTCAGCGAGATGGGCGACCAGCACTGGCGCAACCGTGTGGTGGTAGGCGGCCAGATCGGCCTTGGTGATCCCATCGTCGGGGAACAGCACCCGGTCGGGGTGGGTGATTTCGATCGTGCGCCCGTCGACGTGGTACGTCGTCGCCAAGGTCCCAACGCTACGCGGCGGCGGACGCGTGCGTGGGTTCCAGCATGATCGGGGAAGGCTCGGCCCATGGCCCGCTATGCCGTGAACGAGGATGCCGTCGCCCACGCCCGCCGGCTGATCGACGCCCGTCAGTACGTGCTCAACAGCGACTGGGGTGACGTCCAGCCGACGGCCGACGCCGAGAACGAGTACCTCGAGCGGCACTCGTGGGAGGCCTACGCGGCGTGGCACCTCGGGCTGACGCACGGTGCCAAGGACGGGACCAAGGCGCGCTACGCGTTCGTCTACGGGGACCTGCGGCGGGTGCACCGCAGCGGTCTCATCGCCTGCGTCTACCGAGCCTCGGGGTGGCGGCACAAGGCGGTCGAGCTCGCCGCCCACGACCTGCTCCAGCACCTCGATCGCAAGGCGGGCATCGGATGATCTCGATGAGCAACGCTGAGATGTCGTAGTCGAGAAGCCACATCGCCGGTCAGGCGTTGTGCCATCGTGGGGACATGGATCCGACCGTCTCGTCAGATGTCGACAGCGAGGCCGCATCGCTGTGGTGGGTGTTCCTCGTGTCCGGGATCCTGTGGATCCTGTTCGCCTGGGTGGTGCTGTCGTTCAACTACTCCACGGTGTGGGCGGTCGCCGTGTTCTTCGGGCTTGGGCTGATCGGCGGCGGGCTGATGGAGCTGATGGTCGGCTGGCGAGCGACGTCGTTCCGCTGGCTCCACATCACGTTCGGGGTGATCTGCATCATCGCCGGCGTGCTCGCGCTCGCCTGGCCCGGCGAGACGTTCTTGGTGCTGGCCGGGATCATCGGCTGGTTCGTCCTGTTCGCCGGCATCATCGACCTCGTCACGGCGATCGCGACCCGCGAGATCAACGACTTGTGGTGGCTCGGTCTGATCCTCGGAATCGTCCAGATCATGATCGGGTTCTGGGCGGTCGGCTACGCCGGGCGCTCGATCGCCCTGCTCGTGGTGTGGGTCGGCGCGACGGCGCTCGCCCGCGGCGTGTCCAACCTGTTCGTCGCGTTCGGCCTCCACCGCATCGGCAAGGAGATTCGCCAGCGGATGGCACCCGCCCGCTGAGAACCGACTGGCGCCGGCGGGCGTATCCCCGGCCTGAACACGAACGCCACACGCCACTCGTTCAAGGCTGCGACCTGGTTCCTCGGTCGCCCCGGCCACGTCTACATCAAGCGCTACACCCGCCGGTCCGTCGCCACGACGGCCACTCTTCCTTCCGCTCGCTAGATGACCAATTCCAAGGGGTGACGGTCCGCGCCTCGTGAGTGGAGGGGGTCCATGATCGGCGTTGCTAACCCACGTCGATCTTGGAGGATCTGATGGACGCCGATCTGGACACCCTCGCTACTGCACTGTACCGCGCGGATCGACGACACGTTGAAGGCACGCCCCGAGCTGGTGCCGTGGCGCCCGACAATCGGCATCGCCCCGAAGCTGGCCGATGCCGAGCTGTTGACGTTGGCGGTGATGCAAGCGTTGCTCGGTCACGCCAACGAGACCGGCTGGCTTCGCTACGCCGGCAAGCACCTGACCCACCTGTTCCCTTACCTGCCTGGTCAGGCCGGCTACAACAAGCGGCTCCGGAAGTCCGCCGTGCAGTTGCAGGCAATGACCCGACTGCTCGCCGAAGACACCGATGTGTGGGCCGACGACACCTGGTTGATCGATTCGACCCCGGTCGAATGCGGCCGCTCCCGTCCGACCGCCAAAGGTTCGAATTTGGCCGGCTGGGCCGGCTACGGCTACTGCGCGTCGCACTCCCGCTACTTCTGGGGGTTGCGGCTGCATCTCGTGTGCACCCCGGCCGGGCTGCCGATCACGTTCGCCTTGACCAACCCGAAGGTCGATGAACGCGACGTCGCCATCGACCTGTTCGAGGCCGAACCGGGCCTGCTCGCCGGACGCCACGGTCAAACCGTCATCGCCGACAAGGGGTACGCCTCGGCGGAGTTCGAGCGCCGACTCGCCGAACACGGCGTCGAGCTCGTCCGTCCGGCCCGCGCCAACGAGTCTCGGCGCCGCGGCGCACCTCAGTTGCGGCGCCTGCGTCAGATCATCGAATCGGTGAACAACACCCTGAAAGCGCAGCTCAGCCTCGAAAACCATGGAGCCCACACCGCCCAAGGCGTCGCCGTTCGCATCCTCCAACGACTACTCGCCCTCACCGCCGCGATCTGGCACAACCACCACAGCCAACAACCAGTCCTCCGCTCGCTCACCGCCTACGACCACTGAGGACCCCTTGGCATTTTCCATCTAGGCACGGCGAAGGCGGTCATTCCGCCCGTATCGACCATCCTCGATACGATGGTTCGGTGACCAGCCGCCGCACCGCCGCCGTGGCCGATGACCCTCTCGCGGGCTGCGGGTCGGTCCGCAGCGACGTGCTCGCCGAGGACGAGGCCGAGATGCTGGCCCGCTCCTTCGCCGCCCTCGCCGACCCGGTGCGCCTGCGACTGCTCTCGGCAGTGGCAGCCGCACCCGACGAGGTGTGCGCGTGCGACCTCGTCGACACGTCGGGACGCTCGCAGCCCACGGTGAGCCATCACATGAAGGTGCTCGTCGACGCCGGCCTCGTGAAACGGGAGAAGCGGGGCCTGTGGGTCTGGTACCGGATCGTGCCGTCGCGCCTTGACGCGTTGCGCTCGATGCTCGCCTGACGGCTCCGGAGTGCGGCCGGCGGGAAGGCCGGCACGAATGACTCAGATGTCACGGGGGCGGCGGCGTGCGGGCGGCAGCGGTCGGGGAACGCCCGGGCTCCGTGGGCTGGCGCGTTGGGCGATCCCGGAGCGTGTGGTCGCCGCTCGCCGCAGTCGCCGTACTTCTTCGACCCAACCGTCTTCGTCGACGCCACGGCCGCCGCGCTCGCCCGTGTCGAGGACACCCGGTCTGACGCGGTCGCCCGCGAAGCGCTCCCGGCAGCGGGCACCCGTGCTCGATGTCGGTGTCGGCGCGGGTGCGGCAGGCCTGCGACTGGACGGCGGTCACGTCATCGGTGTCGACTCCAGCGGCGAGCTGCTCCGTGCGTTCCAGGATCTTGCGGCCCGGCGTGGCATCGAGGTGACCACCGTCGAGGGCCGGTGGCCTGAGGTCGCACCGCTGGTTGGCATCACCGATGTGGCGGTGTGCCACCACGTCGTCCACAACGTTCCGGACCTCGCCACGTTCGCGAAGGCGTGTCACAGCACGCCGAGCGGCGGGTAATGATCGAGCTGACGATCCGATGACGTGGAGGCTCTACTGGGAGGCTGATGCGCGGCTGTGGCGGTCCTCACCGCACTCGGCTTCGATGTCCACCAAACGAGATGGAGTCGTCGGGTCCAGATGATCGGCGAGACCCAGGAGGACGGCGTCGCGCGCATCGCGCGACGTCTGTGTTTGCGCGACCTCGTGACGCTGTGATCGCTGATCAGGATTTGACGAGCCGGTCAATGGCGTTCGTCGCCTCGGTGATCAGCCGCGTCGATTCGTCGGCATCGCCGGCGGCCGCGGCTCCAGCGATGCAGTGGCGGAGGTGCTCGTCGAGGAGGCCGACGGCGACGCTCTGCAGCGCCTTGGTTGCCGCTGACACCTGGGTCAGGATGTCGATGCAGTACTCATCGTTGTCGACCATCCGTTGCAGCCCGCGCACCTGACCCTCGATCAGCCGCAGCCGCTTCAGGTAGTCCGCCTTCTTCATCGTGTAGCCGCGCTCCACGCGTGTGAGCATACCGCCACCGGGTATCGTGTGCGGGTTCGGCTAATACCCCACCGGGGTATAAGCTGTGCGCATTGCGAGTTAGGGAGAGCCATGTCGCCCGCACCTCACGTTCACGACGTCGCCGCTGGTAACCGGGACGAGCGCGCCACGACGGTTCACGGCGAGCACGCGGCTCACGGCGGCCATGACAAGCACGCTGGCCACGACCCAGCGATGTTCCGTCGCCGGTTCTGGCTGAGCCTCGCGCTGACGGTCCCCCTCGTCGTCACGAGCGAGATGGTGATGGACTGGTTCGGCTACTCGGTCGAGTTCCCGGGCATGTCGTGGCTCGGCCCGATCCTCGGATCGTTCGTCTTCTGGTGGGGCGGATGGCCGTTCCTGGTCGGCGGTGTGCAAGAAGCCCGCGACCGCCAGCCGGGGATGATGCTGCTCATCTCGCTGGCGGTCACGGTCGCCTACGTGTCGTCGATGGCAACCAGCCTCGACTGGCTCGACTTGGAGTTCTGGTGGGAGCTGGCTGCGCTGGTGACGATCATGCTGCTCGGCCACTGGCAGGAGATGAAGGCGATCGGTCAGGCTCGCGGGGCGCTCGCCGCGCTGGCCGAGTTGCTGCCGGACGACGCCGAGGTGGTCGACGGCGATCGGGTTCGCACGGTCGCGTTGCCAGAGTTGTCGGTCGGTGACATCGTGCTGGTCCGCGCCGGTGGCCGGGTTCCGGCCGACGGCACGATCATCGAGGGGGCAGCCGAGCTCGACGAGTCGATGATCACCGGCGAGTCCAAGCCGGTCGCCAAGACGATCGGTGGCCGGGTCGTGGCCGGAACGGTGTCGACCGACTCGTCGGTCCGCATCCGGGTCGACGCAGTCGGCGACGACACCGCCCTGGCCGGCATCCAGCGCCTCGTCGCCGACGCCCAGGCAAGCCGGAGCCGGGCCCAGGCGCTCGCCGACCGCTTCGCCGCGCTGTTGTTCTGGATCGCCCTGGGGGCGGCGGTGCTCACGTTCATCGCCTGGTGGTCGGCAGGCCGCGTCGACGACGCCATCACGAACACGGTCACGGTGCTGGTGATCGCCTGCCCCCACGCCCTCGGTCTGGCCATCCCGCTCGTCATCGCCCTGTCGACGGCAGTGTCGGCGCGGTCGGGGATCCTCATCAAGGACCGTCTCGCGTTGGAGCGGATGCGCACCGTCGACACCGTGCTGTTCGACAAGACGGGGACGCTGACCAAGGGTGCCCACGTCGTCACCGACGAGGGGGCGACGGCCGGGACCGCGGTTGGCGAGGCGCTGCGCCTGGCGGCGGGGGTCGAGGCCGACAGCGAGCATCCCCTGGCTCGGGCGATCGTCGCCGCCGCCGCCGAGTACGGCGGCCCAGCACCGGCCAGCAACTTCCGGGCGCTTACCGGCCGCGGTGTCGAGGCGACGATCGACGGCATCGGCTACGCCGTCGGGGGGCCGGCACTGCTGCGCCAACGCCACGTCCAGGTGCCTGCCGATCTGCACGGCGCCGTCGAGCGTTGGCAGGAGCGCGGCGCCGCGGTGCTGTACCTGGTGCGCGGCGCCGACGTGATCGCCGCCTTCGCCCTCGAAGACGAGATCCGGCCCGAGGCCCGCGAGGCCGTCGAAGACCTCCGCCGCCTCGGGCTCGATGTGGCCATGATCACTGGCGACGCCCGCCAGGTCGCCCAGGCGGTTGCCGGCGAGTTGGGCGTCGACGAGGTGTTCGCCGAAGTTCTGCCGGAGGACAAGGACCAGGCCGTGACCGCCCTCCAACGCCGCGGCCACCGGGTGGCGATGGTCGGCGACGGCGTCAACGACGCGCCTGCGCTCGCCCGTGCCGACGTCGGCCTGGCGATCGGCGCCGGCACCGACGTGGCCATCGAATCGGCCGGCGTCATCCTCGCGTCGAGCGACCCGCGCAGCGTCGCCGGCGTCGTGCGGCTGTCGCGAGCCAGCTACCGCAAGATGGTCCAGAACCTGGCCTGGGCGGCCGGTTACAACGTGGTCGCCATCCCGCTCGCCGGCGGCGTTCTGTCCTGGGCCGGCATCACGCTGTCCCCGGCGGTCGGTGCCGTGCTGATGAGCCTCTCGACGATCGTCGTCGCCCTCAACGCCCAGCTCCTGCGTCGAGTGCACCTCACACCGCAGTGATCTCTCCGGGTGCTGGGTTATACCCCCCCGAGGTATAATCATGTCGGTGTCATCGTCTAGGTTGTCTCGATCGCCGGCGGCCAAGCTCGCCGCCTACGGCGTGATCCTCGCTGCCGCCCTCGGCGGTGGCGCCGCGGTTGGCGCTGCCCTCGGCCCCGAACCGTCAACGCCGGGCCACCCGACCCACGAGGCGACGTCCTCCGGTCCGATCGTGAACGGGTACCCGCTACCGGCCGGGCTGGTCGTCGCCCAGAATGGCTACCAGCTGCACCTCGACACGAGGATCGTCGCTGCCGACACCGAGGCAGAGCTGTCCTTCGTCATCACCGGACCGGACGGCGCGCCCGTGACGACCTTCGACGTCGCTCACGAGAAGGAGCTGCACCTCGTCCTGGTCAGCCGCGACCTCACCACCTACGCCCATCTCCATCCCCATCGGGACGCCGCCGGGACGTGGACGGTCACCGTCCCGCCGCTCCCCGCCGGCTCCTACCGCGCCTACGCCGACTTCGTCCCCACCGGATCGACGGCGATGACGTTGGCTGCCGACCTCAGCGTCCCGGGCGACTACGCCCCGCGGACCGCGCCGGCGCCATCGACCACCACAAGCGTCGACGGCTACGACATCACCTTCGACGGCGTCCTGGTCGCCGGAACCGAGTCCGAGCTGACCGTGACTGTCACACGCGACGGCGCCCCGGTCACCGACCTGCAGCCATACCTCGGTGCGCTCGGCCACCTCGTCGCCATCCGCGACGGCGACCTCGCCTACCTCCACGTCCACCCACTCGACGCCACGGATGGCCCGGGCGGGCCCACAGTGCGCTTCGCCGTGGACGTCCCCACCGCCGGCACGTACGGCCTCTACTTCGACTTCTCCCACGGCGATGTCATGCGCACCGCCACCGTCGTCACGGTCGCCGCGCCGAGCGAACGCGCATCGGCGACCGTGACGTCGGACGATGGCGGGCACGGAGGCTGACGGCGATGCGCGACGTCCGCGACACCACCCCGCATGACGAGATCGTCTCCGTCGACTTGGCGCTCGGTGGGATGACGTGCGCCTCCTGCGCCGCTCGAATCGAGCGGCGGCTCAACAAGCTCGACGGCGTCACCGCCACCGTCAACTACGCCACGGAGCGAGCCACGGTCCACGCCCCCGCCGACGTCACGGTCGAGCAGCTGGTCGCTGCCGTCGAAGCCGCCGGCTACACCGCCCGAAATGCCCGCCCTGCCACACGAGCAGGCGCGGCGTCAGGACCAGCTGCGCCGGATGGCGACGACGAGACCCGCCGCCTGCGTGACCGGCTGGTGATCTCGGCGA
Source organism: uncultured Acidimicrobiia bacterium (assembly GCA_963841465.1). GTDB lineage: Bacteria > Actinomycetota > Acidimicrobiia > Acidimicrobiales > Ilumatobacteraceae > JALZMG01. The sequence goes on from CAWJCQ010000006.1 coordinate 1,591,350, forward strand.
TCCTGTCGGCACCGGTGGTCGTGCTGGCGATGATCCCGGCCCTCCAGTTCGAGTACTGGCAGTGGCTGTCGCTCACCCTGGCCGCGCCGGTGGTGACCTGGGGCGCGTGGCCGTTCCACCGCGCCGCGTGGGCCAACCTGCGCCACGCCACGGCCACGATGGACACCCTCATCTCGCTGGGCGTGCTCGCCGCGTTCGGATGGTCGCTCTACGCGCTGTTTCTCGGCGACGCCGGCGTGCCCGGGATGACCCACGGGTTCACCTTCCGCGCCGAACGCGGGACGGGCTCGAGCATGCTGTACCTCGAGGTCGCCGCCGGCGTGACGACATTCATCCTCGCCGGCCGCTTCTTCGAGGCCCGGGCCAAGCGACGGTCCGGCGCTGCGTTGCGCGCCCTGCTCGACCTCGGCGCCAAGGACGTCGCCGTGCTCCGAGACGGCAGCGAGCAGCGCATCCCGATCGACCAGCTCGCCGTCGGCGACGTGTTCGTCGTCCGCCCCGGCGAGAAGGTTGCCACCGACGGGGTCGTCATCGACGGCACGTCGGCGATCGACGCCTCGCTGCTCACCGGCGAACCGGTCCCCGTCGAGGTCGCTCCCGGCGACGCCGTCACCGGGGCGACCGTCAATGCGGGCGGACGCCTGATCGTGCGCGCCACCCGTGTCGGCGCCGAGACCAAGCTGGCCCAGATCGCTCGGCTCGTCGAGGACGCCCAGACCGGCAAGGCGCCGATCCAACGCCTCGCCGACCGCATCTCCGCCGTGTTCGTCCCGATCGTCATCGGCCTCGCCGCCGCCACCCTCGGGTTCTGGCTCGGCACCGGCGAGCCAGCGTCAGTTGCCTTCACCGCCGCGGTGGCCGTGCTCATCATCGCCTGCCCCTGCGCCCTCGGCCTCGCCACCCCGACCGCGATCATGGTGGGCACCGGCCGCGGCGCCCAGCTCGGCATCATCATCAATGGCCCCGAGGTCCTCGAATCGACCCGCCGGATCGACACCATCGTCTTGGACAAGACGGGCACCGTGACGACCGGGACGATGGCGCTCGTCGACGTCGTCGCCGCCCCGGGCGTCGATCCCGCCGACGTGCTGCGAATCGCCGGCGCCCTCGAGGACGCATCCGAGCACCCCGTCGCCCGCGCTATCGCCGAGGGTGCTCGCGGCGCCGGCCACCAGCTCCCGGCCGTCGAGGGCTTCGCCAGCAGCCAGGGACTCGGCGTCACCGGCGTCGTCGACGGCCACGCCGTCGTCGTGGGCCGTGAGCGATTCCTGGCCGACTGGTCGATGCACCCCGACGGCACGTTGCGCGCCGCTCGCGACGATGCAGAGGCGGCTGGGCGGACCCCGGTGCTCGTCGGCTGGGACGGCGCAGCGCGCGGCCTCCTCGTCGTCGCCGACACCGTCAAGTCGACCAGTGCCGCCGCCGTCGCCGAGCTCCGCCGGCTCGGCCTGCGGCCGATGCTGCTCACCGGCGACAACCGCCGCGCCGCCGCCGCAGCGGCGGCCGACGTCGGCATCGCCGGCGATGACGTGATCGCCGACGTGTTGCCCGAGGAGAAGGTCGAAGTCATCCGCCGTCTTCAACGCAACGCGGTCGTGGCGATGGTCGGTGACGGCGTCAACGACGCCGCCGCCCTCGCCCAGGCCGACCTCGGCCTCGCCATGGGCACCGGCACCGACGTCGCCATCGAGGCCAGCGACCTCACGCTGGTGGGCGGCGACCTCCGCGCAGCCGTCGACGCGATCCGCCTGTCCCGCCGCACCCTCGCCACCATCAAGGGCAACCTGTTCTGGGCGTTCGCCTACAACCTCGCCGCCCTCCCGCTCGCCGCCGCGGGGTTGTTGAACCCGATGTTGGCCGGCGCGGCGATGGCGTGCTCCAGCGTCTTCGTCGTCACCAACAGCCTCCGACTCCGCCGCTTCCGCAGCCACGTGGAGCAGGCCCCCTCACCGAAGGAGCGCCCGCCATGGCCACCATCCTCCTCGCCGTCCCGACCGTCCACTGCACGGCCTGCAAGCTGAACATCGAAGAGCGCCTCGACGAGGTGGGCGGCGTCGAGCGCTGCGACGTCGACCTCGACGCCAAGCGCGTCCGCGTCGACTACAACCCCACACTGGTCGGGCCGGCCGCGATCACCGCGGCCATCGAGGACGCCGGTTACCAGGTCGCTTGACGTGTCGCAAGGCGCTCCCCGGGCGGCGCGGCCATCAGACGTGCGGGAGCGCGAAAACGGATGGATCGATGGTGCCGGCGACGGTCTCACGAGCGACGTCGGCGAGGCGCAGGTTGTGGTTGCGGGCGTGGCGCCGGAGTCGGTTGAAGGCTTCGTCAACGGGGAGTTGGCCGCGCTCGGCGATCATGCCCTTGGCTTGCTCGATCACGATCCTGCTCGTGAGCGCGGTGGTGAGCTGGGCGTTGACGTCTCGCACCTCGACGGTGGTGCGGTTCTGCAGGATGGCGATGGTGGCGATGTCGGCGAGTGCTTGGGCGACCAAGATGTCGTCGCTGCTCAGTGATCCGGTCTCGGTGCGGAAGAGGTTGAGCGCTCCGGTGATGACGCCGCGGAGGCGCATCGGGATCGCGTCGGCGGCGAGGAACCCGGCCTGCACGGCGACGGGCGCGAAGAGGGGCCAGCGATCGCCGGCCGTGGTGAGGTCCTGGTTGACGACCGGTTGGCGGCTGCGGAAGCAGTCGAGGCACGGTCCTTCGGCGGACTGCAGTTCGAACAGCTCGACGACGCGCATGGCCTCATTGGAGGAGGTGATCGCCTGCAGCTCACCTTCGGGCGTGGCCAGCATGATGCCGGCGGCGGCGATGTCGAGGACCTCGACGGACCGGTCCGACAACGTCGTGAGCAGATCGACGATGTCGAAGTCGTCGACGAGGTTGTCGGCGAGTTCCACCATCGTGCGGGCGAGGACGGCCTCGCGAGTCATGCGACCTCCCGGAGCGGGCGCGGCGTTCGTCACCCTCGGACACATCGTACGCACGCCTGATCCCGGCGGGCACCGCGACCGGTGGTCGTCACGCCTCGTCGAGCGAGTCGAAGCGCAACTTGCAAGCGACGACGTCGCGGGCGACGTCTGAGCTCGGTCGGCCAGTGCTGAACGCGTGTGCTCGCAGTCGCAGCAGGGCGTCGTCCACCGGAATGTCCACCTGGACGGCGATCATGCCGGCCGCTTGGTGGACGACGAAGCGGAAGTTGCCGCCCGACTCGAGCTCGGGCCCGAGCGTGTCCGGGTCGGCATTGGCTTGCATGGAGATGATCGCGTAGGCGGCGACGTCGGCCACGAGCAACGCGTCGGAGTGTTGATCCGCGCTCAGCGCTCCGGGCCGGTCGCGGTACAGGTTGAGCGCGCCGAGGTGGGTGCTACCGACGGCGATTGGGAACCCGAACACGGCGCGAGCGCCGAGGGCGACCGCCGAGCGGGCGAACTCGGCCCACCTGATCGTCGCCGGGTCGGCGAGGTCGGGCTCGGCGACAGGCGAGTGCTGGCGATGAGCGTCGATGCACGGGCCCTCCCCCAATGTGTACTGCAGCTCCTCGATCGACGAGCTGACGTCGTTGGTCGTGCACACCGAGCCCTGCGGGAGGTTTCCCGAGAGCAGCATGATCCCAGCCCCGCTCATCTGCGTGACCTCCGCGCACACCGCGCACAGCCGCGTCGCGGCCCCCGCGCCGTCGTCCGCGGCGAGTCGCTTCAGGATCCTGATCAGCCGGTCGCCAGGCATCACCCACCGAGCCGCATCGAGCGCCCGCTCGGGGACATGCTCGGCTGAACACCACCATCGACCGGCGATCGAGGGACGACCACACGCTGATCCATTTCGCGACCTCGTTCCAGCAGGGGAGCGCTCGGCGAGGGCCAGATCGACGCGGATCCCGGACGAGACACCATCATGCCCGCCGCGACAGCCCGATCCTCCGAGCCAGCACGGACCGTCGCAGCCCGGCCCGACTCCACGCGAACGCGAGGATTGTCACCTCGGGGGCCGTACCGTCGATGTGGACCGGCCAATTGGGTCGGTCCACAACAACAAGTTGGTTCATCGAATGCAAGGCAAAGTGAAGTTCTTCGACCCCGACCGCGGGTTCGGATTCATCTCCAGGGATGGCGGCGACGACGTGTTCGTGCATGCCTCCAACCTCCAGGTGGCCGGAACCACGCTGACGGAGGGGCAGACCGTCGAGTTCGAGGTCGGCCCCGGCCGCAAGAGCGAAGAGGCGAAGAACGTCCGGACGAGCTGAAGACGTTTCGCGCCCGGCTCGATCGGGCTCCTGAGCTGATGGGTCCGCCACGGGAGTGGTGGACCCATCGGCGCGTATCGCTCCCGACGTCGCTGGATGGCGTCGATCCCTGAGTGTGGTCAGCATCCGGCCTGGGCGGTGTCGTCGTCGGCGAGGTAGAACAGGCGATCCCCCACGGTCAAGCTGCTCGGGGCTCCTCAAGAAGACTGGTGAGCCGCGGTGTCGGCCTCGCCAGCTGAGCAGGCGACCCTCGCCGCGCCGCAGTGGATCCGCCCCGGCGCGACCCCCGTAGAGACCCTCGGCCGCCAGGGCGACCACCACTGACGCGGGATCCGTCGAGCTGGACGTGGCCCCGTCACGCAGCATCCGGTTTCGACCGTCGAGCCAAGAAGTGCCACGTTGCCGCCCCGTCAGCGGCGCGCCTCGTCCTCGATCACACCTGACCACGAAGGGCAGCTGGCTCTCGACGACGGCAGCACGAGCATCAGCGACCACACGACCTGCCATGACAACGCTGAACGGCCCCGTGAATCCCACCGTCATCCGTCCAACGCCCGACCGCGGATCCTCGGCGATCTGCCGCAACCAGTGGACAAGAAGACCTCGTCTCTGGTCGCCCGCCTCGGCAGGCGTGGTCGGACAGGGAGTACTGCTGGGGTGTCGGTGTGCGCCGTGGTGTCGCTCAGCCCGTCACGCGGTAGCGGACCACCGGCCCTTGCGCCTCAGCCACCACGTCGCCGCTGTCCTCCAGCACGTCGAGATGAGCGACCACTTCGGCGACGCCGCGCAGGAGCCGGCTGCCGTCGGCCTGCCAGAGCAGCCGCTGGGCCACTTCGAACGCTGTGGGATGCTCCAAGTCGGCGACGATTGTCCTCACCCTGGCGGACCGGTCGGCGTGGTGGTCGCAGAGCCGCCGAGCCAGCAGATCGACATCGGTGAACGCCTCGCCGTGGCCGGGCAGCACGACGGAGGGGTCGAGCGCAACGAACCGCGCCAGCGACGACTCGTACTCGCCCATGCTCGGCCGGTGCCCGCCACCTATGCCCGCAGGTTCCAGACTGGGCAGAGGAACGATGCGCGCCAGCAGGTGGTCCCCGCTCAGCAAGAACCTGCCGTCGTCGCACCACAACGAGAGGTGACCCGTGGCGTGGCCAGCGGTGACGTGGGCTGTCAGCACCCGGCCGCCGGCGTGCACGACGTCGCCGTCGTCGATTGGCACGACGTCGACATCGTCCGCGAACTCCACGAGGTCGCCCAATCGTCCGGCGAGACCCGCTGCCTCGACCAGTTCGAGGGGCACACCCAAAGCCGTCATCATCGCCGGACGCAGGTCATCGCCCCGGTCGCCCCGGAGTGCCGGAACCTCGGCGCGGCCGGCCAGGATCATCGCCCCGGAACGGCGGGCAACCCATGCCGCCGCGCCGAAGTGGTCGGGGTGGGCGTGCGTCACCACCACCTGCTCGATGTCGTCGAGCGAACGCCCGGCATCGGCCAGCACGGCGCCCAGGCGCTCCAGCGACGCCGCGGTCACCACGCCGGGGTCGACGATCGTCACCGGCGGGTCGACCAGCAGATAGCAGTTCACCGCACCGACCGCGAACGGGGTCGGCAGGCGCGCCCGCAGCACGCCGGCCGGCAGGTCGCGTACCAGCGGCGGTAGGAACGCGTCCGGCACGGCACCACAGAGTACGAGTCCGACGCTTCGACCAACACGTAACGCCGGCGGGCCGTCGCTCAGTCGCCCCAGCTCGCACTGGTGGCAGGTGCGCCGGCCCTGACAGTCAGCCAGTCCGTGGGCGGATTCGACAGCGCCGCGGCGTAGCAGACGTCGACTCGGAAGGTCCATCCGAGAGATTCGCCCGCCGGTTGCCGTGACCCGACGAGCGGACGGCGCGACGACCTCGAGATGGCCACGCCGGCTCGCCGATTCCGTTGGCGCAGCTGTCTGGGCGCGGCGCCACCGGCGTGGTGAGCCGAGAGAGCCGAGACGGCACATCGCATCGCCTCGTCCGCGTGTTCCGCCCATGGCACGCGTGCTTCGAACGTTCGTGCGAGCGGACGGTTCGGCATCCGGTGAGGTGTGCTGTGCGCGGATCGCGCCACCATCGGCTGCAGCGGTGACGATACGTCGCGTCGGGACACGCACGCCTGGCGCCCTCGAAGCGGCGTTCCCCCCGCCTGCGATCGAATCGGGGTCGTCCGTTCACCTACGGTCAGTGAGCGTGGGCGCGGTGGTCTGTGGTCAGCTCGGAACCTTCGAGTGGTCCCGTGTCGAGGATGTCAACGATCCGCGTCGGGGAGTCGAAGGGCTGTTCGCTGAGGACGTCGCACCTGTGGCGCACTGCGTCGATTGCGACAGGTGACCGACGTGCGTGTCACCACACTCGGTACCGGCAGCCCGATCCCCGATCCGCAGCGGGCCGGGCCGTCGACGCTCGTGCAGGCAGGATCGACCACCCTGCTCGTCGATGCCGGCCGCGGCGTGTTGATGCGCCTCGCCGCAGTCGGCGTACTGCCGGCGATGTTGGACGCGGTGCTCCTCACCCACCTTCACAGCGACCACATCACCGATCTCAACGACGTGATCACGACGCATTGGGTGATGAGCGGCGAACCGACCCCATTGCGCATCTACGGGCCGCCGCGGACCGCCGAGGTCCTCGACGGCATCTTCGCCATGCTCGCCGCCGACATCGACTACCGCATGACCCACCACGACGATCTCACCTGGGCTCCAACCGTCCAGCTCCGCGAGGTGTCTCCACCCGAACGCATCTCCATTGGCGACGCCATGGTCGTCGTCGGCGCAACCGACCACCGCCCGGTCGAACCGACGGTCGGCTACCGCGTCGAGCATCACGGTTCGGCGATCGTCATCGCTGGGGACGGCGTCCCGTGTGCCGGGCTCGACGAACTGTGCCTGGGTGCCGACGTCTACGTGCAGACCGTGATCCGCAGCGACCTGGTGCGCACGATCCCGAACCTTCGGCTGCAGGACATCGTGGAGTACCACTCGACGATCGAGCAGGCGGCGCAAACCGCCGCCCGTGGCGGGGTCGCCACGTTGATCGCCACCCACTTCGTCCCGCCGCTCGTGCCCGACCACGAGCCACAGTGGCGAAGCGCGGCTGGCGATCACTTCGCCGGCACCATCGTCCTCGCCGACGACCTCACCACCGTCGAGGTCCCCTGACGGCGCTCTGCGATGCTGTCCCGAGGTCCCAGCTCGCGCAACACAGCGACGAAAGGTCGCAGATCGGGGCGGTCGGCGAGCCAGCTGTCGGCAAGGCCATTTGGTGGCGGAACGTCTCCGGGGCGTTCCTCCAGACGCCTGGGCTTGGTAGCGCGCCTGCCGCCGTCCGGACGGGAGCTTGCGTGCGTGCCCCCACGGTCTGCGGCCTCGCCGAGGGATCGTTGTAGAACCCGGGCTGCTCGATCCCGGTCACCGTGATCGTCGAGCCGGTCGGCGCGTTGGCGGCGGTCCATTGGGAGTTGGCGAAGCCGTCTTGCTCTTCGCGGTCATCGCGGTCGAGCCCGTCGCGCCGGGCGGCAGGACCCATGCCCGCCGGGGGCGGCACCACCGTCGCGGTCATGCGGGCAGAGACGTGCTGAACCTCTGGGACCGCCCCAGCGAGGATGATCGAGCGGTCGGTGCGGCGCATCCCAGCGTCGCGTCGCCTCCTTGGGCGGCGGCCGTCTTCGCTGGAGGTTCCTTGTCTATGGCCTTCTTGGCTGTGACGTCTCGGCTGACGCCTACTTCGTCAGGTCCTCCGCCCGCGTCTGGGGAGTGGTCGTCGCCGCGTCTTGGCCGCGCCGCCCTTCTTCGCCGCGCCCTGGTCGCTGCGCCCGTCTTCGTGGTCGCCTTCGTCCCTGTGATGTCGTCGACCGCGGCCTCCTCGCCGGCCGGCGCGCCGGTGTTCGGCGGCAGTCCTCGCGAGGCTCGTCGGGCAGCGGGGTCTGGAGTGCCGACAGGCCGACGACGGAGTCCTCACTTCCGAGCTCGTCCGCGACGGAGTCGTCGACAGCCCAGTCGTTCTCCCACCGTTCCCCGTCGAGCAAGTAGTGGAACCGCCGGCGTCGTCCGACGGCAGGCTCCACGGTCGCCAAGAACCCGCCGTCGGTCGTGCGCATCATCGGGAGCGCCTCCGACGACTGGAGCTGACCCGCATCGAGGCGAGTCGCTGCAGTTCGTGGCGGGGGCGACCGCTTGATGTTGTGTCGATCTGGACGCGGCGCGGGCCTCAGGCGGTGTCCGCGAGCACGGGCGGGCTCGGCACCGGTCGAGCATTCGCGAGCTGGGACGAGACCGAATGGGTGAGCCCTCCCAGATCGCCCGCGAGCGACTCGATGCTGCAGCTCAGGTAGATGAGCAGGTCGTCCACCGCGAGCATGCCCACGAGCTCGTTGCCGTCGACGACGGGCAGGCGGCGGAACGGGTAGGCGGCGAAGAGCCGGTAGGCCTCCCGGACGTCGTCGTCGGCGCAGATGCACACGATGTCGGTGCTCATGATCGAGTCCACCCGCGCGTCGCTCGCCACGCGGCGGGCGACACCGCGCACCACGACGTCCCGGTCGGTCACGATGCCGACGGGCTGGCGGTTCTGGGGATCGATCACGACAACTGCGCCGACGCCATATCGATCCATCAACTAGGCCGCCTCGGCCACCGTGGCGTCGCTGCCGATCGTCACGGGCGCCTTCCCCTTGGCGTCACGAACCTTCATGGCATGGCTCCTTGGCTGCTTCGATGGACGCCTGCCGCGCCCATCACGAGTTTCGGTCCATCGCGGACACAGCGCCAGGGCCGAACGTCCCGCGTCAGGTCGCGGTGGTCGGGGCCCATTCGGGTGTCACGGGAGGTGGGCGCGAGGGAGGTCCCGGGTTGACACGATCCCGACGAGGCGGGCGTCCCTCCACCTTGACGATGCCCCCAAACACCAGATCACCGACCGCGATGGTCCGCGTCGGATTCGCCGGCACTCCAACGCCGGCCGGCCTCGTTCTGGTTCAACGAGGACGGTACGTCGCCCCAGCGAACGAATCGCCGATTCCACAGGGTCAGGTCGAAGCTCTGCGATCAGCGTTAGACGGCGTGGGATGATTCCGCGACTGGCGCCGCGAGCATCAGTAGTCCCAGTACCGCGCCTCATGGCCGTCTGTACCATGGTAGTGACCGCCAGGAGCGCCGATGACCGAACACCAATCGCCGAGCGTGATGAGCAGGCAGGGTTACGAGGTGATGTCCAATACCCCCCTCTCGGCCGAGGTGCACCGGCTGGTCGTCAGGGTTCCCCGGGTCGCCGCCGTACGCGAGCCCGGTCAGTTTGTCATCGTCCGGCTTGGTCCAGGCGCCGAACGCATCCCGCTCACGATCGCCGAGGGTGACTCGGCAGCGGGATCGATCGTGCTCGTCATCCAGGCGGTCGGCAAGAGCACGTCCGATCTGGTGGCGCTCGCTCCTGGCGACCGGATCCAAGACATCGTGGGTCCGCTCGGGCGGCCGAGCGATCTCTTCGCCGATGGCACCGCAGTCTGCGTCGCCGGCGGGGTCGGCGCGGCGGTGATCATGCCGATCGCTCGCCGGCTGGCCGAACTGGGCGCCGACGTGATCACGGTGCTGGGCGCCCGCACGAGGGCGAGCTTGTTGTTCGAGAAGGAGTTCGCTGCCTTCGCGGAGGTGGTCGTCTGCACCGACGATGGCAGTGCCGGGCGCGCAGGAGTGGTGACCGACGCCCTCGCCGACCTTCTTGGGATGCGATCGGTGGATGTCGTCTACGCGGCCGGGCCGGTGACGATGATGCGCGCCGTCGCCGCCACCACCGCACCGCTCGGGGTGCGGACGATCGTTTCGCTCAACCCGCTCATGGTTGATGGCACGGGTATGTGTGGCGGATGCCGCGTGACGGTTCATGGGGCGACGCGCTTCGCCTGCGTCGACGGTCCCGAGTTCGACGGCCACGGCGTCGACTTCGACGAGCTGTCCGATCGGCTCCGAACGTACGGCGAGTTCGAACGGACGGCCTTGAGCCACGTCTGCCGGGGGCCGGGCTGAGCGGGGAGCCGCTCGCCAAGCGCGAGCGGCTGGCCATCGGCCGTCAGGAGATGCCCACTCGTGACGCGCACGAGCGATCGGGAACCTTCGACGAGGTCAATCTCGGGTTCACTGAGCAGATCGCGATGCTCGAGGCGCAACGATGCCTGGCGTGCAAGCGGGCAACGTGTGTCGAGGGTTGTCCGGTGATGGTCGACATCCCCACGTTCATCAGGCGTATCGAAGATGGCGACCTCGCCGGAGCGGCGCACGTTCTCTTCGCTGACAATGCCCTGCCAGCGGTAACAGGCCGGGTGTGTCCGCAGGAGCATCAGTGCGAGGCCGAGTGCGTCAGGGGGCGCAAGGGCGCGCCGGTGGCGATTGGCCACCTCGAGCGGTTCGTCGCCGACTGGGCACGGGGTCAACGGCGCGAGGAATCGCCGACGTTCGAGCGGTCGGGAAAGAGCGTGGTCATCGTCGGGTCCGGCCCTGGTGGCCTGACGGCGGCTGGCGAGCTCGCCCGGCGCGGTCACGATGTCACGATCTACGAGGCCCTGCACGTCCCCGGTGGCGTGCTGTCGTATGGGATCCCGGAGTTCCGGCTGCCCAACGAGATCGTCGAGCATGAGGTGCAGCGCCTCGAAGCCCTTGGTGTGCACGTCGAATGCAACGTACTGATCGGTCGGACCTACACGCTCGACGACCTGCGACACCGGTTCGACGCTGTGTTCATCTCCGTCGGTGCGGGACTGCCGATCTTCCTCGGCATCCCCGGCGAAGGACTGAAAGGGGTCTACACGGCCAACGAGTACCTGACCCGCGTGAACCTGATGCAGGCCTATGCCTTTCCCGACGCAGACACGCCGGTCCTGCACGGCGACCGTGTGGTCGTGATCGGTGGAGGCAACGTGGCTATCGACGCGGTGCGCACGGCGCGCCGGCTCGGCGCCCGACAGGCGACGATCGTGTATCGGCGCAACCGCACGGAGATGCCGGCACGCGTCGAAGAGATCCGCCACGGCGAGGAGGAGGGCGTGTGCTTCGAGTTCCAAATGAACCCGATCGCGATCGAGGGTGACGCCGACCGCTGGGTCACCGGGTTGCGCTGCGTGAAGACCGAGCCGGGCGAGCCTGATAGGTCCGGCCGACGAGCACCCGTACCGATCGAGGGATCAGACCGGGTCATCCCGTGTGACACCGTGGTCGTCGCGGTCGGCACCCGCGCCAACCCGCTGCTCACGTCGTCATCGCCCGACCTCGCCCTGACGGAGCGTGGATACCTGGCGGTTGATGAGCACGGGAGGACGAATCTCCCCGGCGTGTTCGCGGGCGGCGACATCGTGCGTGGCTCGGCAACCGTGATCCTGGCAATGGGCGACGGCAAACGCATCGCCGGCGCGATCGCCGACTACCTCCACGGCACCAGCGTCGAACTCGGCGCGAGGGCCAGTTCGTCAGACAGGTGACAACGTGCCGCGTACCCCGCCGACGTCGGGGCGCGATCTGGGCGCGCAAGTCGAACGTACTGGATCGACAGTTCCACTTTCTCTCGAGCCGTCCAACATCGCCCAACAAGCACGCTCGTTGCCTGCCCACTGCCGGCCCGCCCCGACTCGTACTGCGAACCAACGCGCGGAGCGTTACAGAGCACTCGGGAGGGGCCGAAGCGCTCGGCCTCCAGCAGCCTCCGGCCCGATGTTTACGCGCGTCGTTGTGGCACGAACCCGGCCGCCCGCCAGCCGGCTCGTCCGCACGCCGATCGGCTGCTCGGGCGCGCGCCGGGCAGACGACGGCGGACGCGCCATCACCCCGCAGGGAATGCCGAACAGCGATTCTGAGCGCTCGCGGTGCTGGTACCGCGTGCGGGCGGCAACGAACCGGCGGTAGTGGACGTTGATGCCTGCGACCATCCCGCCGGTATGGGATTGCGAGAATGCTGTGGCGAATTGTCTGCCCGTGCGTCTCGCCACCTACGGTGAGCCGTTGTGCCGGTTTGGCCGGCGTCACAGCGACCTCGCGGCGCGAGGTGCGAGTCCGCGTCTCTCCCGTTGTGGTGACGGATGATCGGTGTTGGCTCAGACGACACGAACCTTGTCTGAGGCGGCTCGAGCCCGACGTGGCGCTGGACGCGCTCGGGCTACGGTCCGGCGCGACGCGAGCGTGGAGGTGAGCGATGGCGGGTCGAATCGTGGTGTTCGGGGCGACTGGGTACACAGGCGAGCTGACCGCTCGAGCGCTCGTGGGGCGTGGTGCGACGCCCCTGCTGGCCGGTCGTGACGCCGACCGTGTCGCTCGATTGGCCGCTGCGCTCGGAGGCCTGGACACGACGGTTGCCGACGTCGACCGTCCTGGCTCGGTGCGCGCGCTGGTCGAGCGCGGTGACGTGCTGGTGAGCACCGTCGGCCCGTACTTGCGGTTCGGCGACGCTGCGCTGGAGGCGGCCGTTGACGCCGGGGCGCATTACTTCGACGCGACGGGGGAGGGTCCGTTCATTCGTCGCGTGTTCGACGAGTACGGAGCGCGAGCGCGGCGGGCGGACTGCGCAGTGCTGACGGCGTTCGGGTACGACTTTGTTCCGGGCAATCTCGCTGGTGCGTTGGCCCTTCGTGAAGCCGCTGACGTCGGGCGGCGCGCAACGGGGGTGGAGATCTTCTACGTCACGACGGGCGGTGGCGCCAGCGGCGGAACGGTGGCGTCGGGGGTCAGCGTCATGCTGCGGCCCGGGTTCTGCTTTCGCGGCGGTCGCATAACCGGCGAACGTCAGGGCGCGCGGGTTGCTGCCTACCGCTGGGGTTCACGCAGTGGGGCGGGCATGTCGCTCTCGGGGTCCGAGCATTTCTCGCTCCCCCGGCTGTACCGCGAGCTCCGCGATGTTGGCGTTTACCTCGGGGTGCCGGGGGCGCAGACCTGGCAGGTGCGGGCGGCGTCGGCCGCGATGGCACCGGCGCAGCTGATCGCGCCGCTCGGGCGGATCGTCGAACGGGCGTGGTCGATGGTGGGGCGCGGATCGACAGGAGGTCCGAGCGAGAGCGCTCGCCGCCGCGCCCGCGCCGGCGTGCTCGCTCGCGCCCTCGACGAATCGGGCCACTGCCTGGCCGAGGTACGTCTCGAGGGGGGCGATCCTTACGAGTTCACTGCGGCGATCCTGGCGTGGGGGGCGGCACGCGCCGCTGAGGGTGGACTCCGCGCCAGCGGGGCGTTGGGTCCCGCTGAGGCGTTCCACCTCGACGATCTCCACGGTGGCGCTGCAGACGCCGGCATGCGGTCCGTGTGACCGCGGTTCGGGATGTCGAAGTCACCAGCCCGGCCAAGGCGCGCTCGCCGCAAGCAGCGCCGTCAGCGACGTCGGCCAACACGATGCGACACGACGTCACGTTGATCCTCACGTCGCAGTAGCTCAGCACCGGGCGCACATTCAATCCCGTGGGCCGAGCCCACCGTCCCGCACCGCGCCACGGGGGTTGCTGTGTTTGGGGTGATCGGAGGTGCTGCCGCGGGCCGAGGAACCATCGGCGTTTCAGGTGTCTTTCCAGCCGGGCTCGCGGGCTCCGCGGCTGGACACTCCGATGACCGGGAGGTCTCCGTAACTGGCAGGGACATGCCTGACACGTTGACCTGGCCGACGCCGAGGCGAATGTAATCATCGAGATCGTTCGCCGCCACCGCGTAGTTCAAGAGCAGCCCAGCGGGCATCAGGGGCAACCCCACCGCCAATAGCATTACGCCTGTCATCCGTGGCCTGTGCCGGAGCGCTTGAAATGCGCCGCCCTCGACGGGTTTGAAGTGGACCTGTCCGTTTGTCGGCCCGACAAGAAGCGGATGCCACAGCGCGCCACGTAGCCCACGGAGTGCTACAACGGCGGCCGGCGCCAGGTCAAGCAACCACCAGAACATCGGCCCGCTGTGCATGCCCGGGCGGCGCACCCCCCAGCGTAGGCATCGGGCGCACTTTTCCCGGAAGCCGACCGAAACTTCAGGTCCGAGAAGTGGGAATGCGCCAGCGACATCGGATACGTGTTGCCGCCGCCGTTGCCACGCAGGTCGAGGATCCAACCACGAGTTCAGACGGACGTCGACGATCTCATCGAGATCCAATGATCGAGGGCCGACGACACCGCTCACCGCAGAGACGTGGAGGCCCGACAGCTGAAGGACGAACGGCGCTGACCAACCCTCGAGGCAGCGTGACAACGGTCGCGGCGGGGTCGGTCAGCCGATGACGGGCGCACCATGCCGGCGGCGAACCGACGTGGCGTCAGCGCATCCTCGCGAGGCCGAGGCGGCAAATGGCTCGCCGTGGCGTCGTGGACCCGGCGCCGGCGTGCGGCGTTCCGCCGTCTCGCGTGGAGGTTCAGTTCGAATCGAGCCAGTTGTTGAAGCGAGCGGGTCGCTTGTCACGGAAGGACTGGACGCCGGCCTTGGCGTCGGCGTGGTGATCCGAGATGGCGGTCTTGGTGGCGATGTCATCGAGGGCGTGTGGAAAGGACAACTCCGCTGCGCTGTAGATCGACCGCTTGAGCAGTCGCATCGCGACCTGCGGGCCCTCGGCCAGCTCCTTGGCCAGGTCCATAGCCGCACCGGGGAGTGCGTCGTCCGTTGTGACGTGGTGAACCAGACCGAGCTCCAGAGCTTCGTGCGCGGAGACGATGCGTTTGCGCATCAGGAAGTCGATGGTTCGCGCCACCCCGAGATGCTGAACGAGCAGCCATTGGCCGCCCTCGTCGGGCAGCAGTGCAAAGCGCAATGTGGCACTGCCCATGCGCGCCGATTCAGCCGCGATCCTGAAGTCGCAGGCGAGCGCGAACGAGAACCCGGTCTGGATCGCGTATCCGTTGATCGCAGCGACCGTGAGCTTGTCGAGACCACGGACGGCGACGTTGACCGCCTGGCTGATGGCGCGCAACGCGTCGTACGTGCCGAGCGGAGTTTCGTGGCCGGGATCGATCGGTCCCACCATCGAACCGGCGGTGTCACCGGCGTAGCTCGTCATGTCGTCGCCGGCCCAGAACGCCCGTCCTGCACCAGTGAACATCAAGACCCGGACCGCGTTGTCCATCTGAGCCCGAGTGAGCAGCTCGACAAGATCACGTTTCATCCCGATCGTCGATGCGTTCATCGTCTCCGGCCGATCGAACGTCACGGCGAGGATGCCGGGCTCCTCCACAGCGGTCGAGAAACCCTCGAACGTTCCTGCGTCCATCGTGCCTCCTCCGTGCCCACGAGACCGTAGCGTCGCACGACCCGCCCGTGACTTGGCACCCACGCAGAGACCTGGGTCACCCCGACGCCCGCGCTCGGCCGACGCCGACGCCCAATCGCCGGTGCTACCGACCGCGGAACACCGGCGGGCGCTTGTCGACGAAGGCCTTCGCCGCCTCCTTGTGATCCTCGGTCTGGCCGGTCCGGATGTGGTGTGCGGCCTCCATGTCGAGGCACTCGCCGAACTCGCCGTGCACAGCCCGGTTGAGGTTTTCCTTCATGTACCGGTAGGCCACTGTTGGACCGTGTGCCAGCTGGCGGGCGCGCTCGGCGACATCGTCGGCGAAGGTCTCCGCGGGGAAGATCGCGTTGATCAGGCCGAGACGCTCCGCTTCCTGGGCACCGAGCTTGTCGGAGAAGTAATACAGCTCGCGGGCCTTGCCGCTCCCGACGAGTCGGCTGAGGAACCACGTGCCCCCGTAGTCGCCGGCAAAGCCGACCTTGGCGAACGCCGTCGTCAGCACCGCGGTCGGCACGGCATAGCGCAGGTCGCACGCCAGCGCGAGCGAGAACCCGGCGCCCGCCGCAGCCCCGGGTAGCGCGGCGATCGTCGGCTTGGGCATCTCGTACAAGCGCTGGCTGATCGCCCGCTGATTGAGACGCTGCCGATGCACGCCAGCGTCGTACGACGTCGGCGCGGCCTCACCCGCATCCCCGACGGCGGCCATCCCCTTCACGTCGCCGCCGGCGCAGAACGCGCCGCCGGCCCCGGTCAGCACCACGCAGCCCACATCGTCGGCCACCTCGACCTCGGCCAGCACCTGTGCCAACGCCTTGTTCATCGCCCCCGACATGGCGTTCCGTCGCGCGGGTCGGTTCATCGTCAGCGTCGCCACGCCGCCGTCAACGATGGCGAGCAAGTCCTCCGTGCCGGTGTCGATCCTTCTCATCTGCTGGACAGTACGCGTCGATACCCTCCGACGCCGTCGCGCCCGCGACGGGCGTCGAGATCAGCCCATTCGACGCCACCCCCCGTCGCTGCACGTCCGCGACGCGCTGGGTCCGCGTACCGGGGAGTCCATACGACGCACCCTCGCTGCGACAGCGCCACGCACAGCGACCGCCCCCACCCGGCGGTGTGAGGTGCCGGCATGGTTCCCAGCTGTGCTCGCCGACGCCCAACGAGACGTACTCGTCGCGGAGGAGAACGCAGCCCGCACCGCCGCCCGACGCGCCGAAGTGACCGCCGCCGTGGCCACCGCCGACGCCATGCTGGCCGAGGTCGCAGCAGCTACGCTCGATGATCGCGACGCCTTGCGTGCCGCGGAAGCCCGGGCTGCCGACACCCGACGCATCCACGCCGGCGCCCAGCGTCGCCTCACGACAGCGCCGCGCCGTGAGCGACGCACCGCCCGCCACGACCTCGCCGTCGCAGAGCGGCGACTGGAACGAGCCGAGGGCTACCTCGCAAGCACCCGCGACCGAACCGGACCCGCCGTCGAACGCCACAACCAGGCGGTCATCGCCCAACGCGACGCCTACGAGAAGCTCCGAACCTGCGACGCGATCGACCGGCTCGACGCCATGACACCGACCGTCGGCGAACACCGGATGAACGTCCGGGCACTGAACACTTGGAAGCAATGGGCCGACGGTGACCCCGTCCCTGACGGCACCATGTGCTCTGTCTACGCCATCCTCAACCAACGAGCAGGCGTAGAACGCCACCTCGCCGCCGCCCTCCGCGACGACATCCACCCGCCAATCCCTCGCACCGACCCCGTCGCCGCGCATGACCCGACCACCACACGGTCAGCGGCGCGCGAACTTGGCATCGGGCTCTGACGCGGCAGATGACAGCAGCCCCACCGCTCCCCCGTGCAGGCACCACCGAGAAGACGCGAGGCGAGCGGTCACCCCATGACGCAGACGGATCGACAGCACACGGACGCTCTCGGGGGGGCTCCTCGCTCAGCGTGTTGCCACCGGACTGCTCGATCGAGTGGAACCCATCAGGACCACGAAGTCTGATTCGAACCGGGTGCGGCGCCGTGGGCAGACGCCCGCCACTCGACGCGCCGTCGCGGGTCGTGGGTGGAGACGACGCGGTCGCTCGAAGATCACGGTGGTAAGCGGATGCTGTCGAGCCCAATGGCGAGCGGCGCCAACCGGGAGCTGAGCCGTTCAGGTGACCGGTCGCCCGCGGTGGTGGGATCTTCGTCTGGCGTTCCAGGATGAGGAGGAGGTCCCCGGGTTAACGTTGATCTCGTGGCGATCCCCGACGGAAGCAGAAGTAGTCGCCCGCGGCGGACGGTGTGCCCTTGACGAACGCGCAACCTTCGCCCGTCGGTAGCCCGCCGCGCGTCTCCACCCCCCGGGGCCGCGACAAGCGAAACCGGATCTTGCAGGTGACGGGCGAGCTGCTCGCTGCACGCGGGTACGCGGGCACGAGCATGGAGGAAATCGCCCAGGCCGCGGGCACGAGAGCGGGCAGCCTCTACTACCACTTCGACAGCCGTGAGCAGCTTGTCGAGGAGGTCTTGCTCTCGGGTGCACGAGCAGCGATGAACCACACCAGGTCAGCGGTCGACGCCCTGTCACCTGACGCCACAGCTCGACAGCGGCTCGAGACCGCGATCGTTGCGCACGTGGCGTTCATCCTGGAGCGGAGCCCGGCTGCGCTGGCCAGCTCGCGAGCGGTTGGCCAGCTACCGATGAGCCTCGCCGAGCCGCTCCACGCTTTGTTTCGTGAGTACGGTGCCTACTTCGCCGGGCTGTTCCAGGCCGCTGTCGACGAAGGCTCCCTCGACGACACGGTCGATCTGAGCGCCGCCAGGATGCTCGTCGTGGGCGCCGCGAACTGGACCGCAGAGTGGTTCGACTCCGGTGGCGCCGCCACACCCGATGAGGTCGGCGAGCTGCTGTGCCGGCTGTTGTTCGACGGCATCGGTACCGGCCGGCGCCGAGCGCGTCGCCACTGAGCGACGCCCCCGGCGGCAGGCGCCTAGGCGCTTGCGGCCATCGATCGACAATGTCTTGTCAGGCCGCGGCGCGGTCGATGGCGAGGTCGTCGAACAGCTTGTGCATGTTGATCCGGAGCTGTTCGTAGTCGCGGTCGACGGTGGTCCATGCCGATGGTTTGCGGCCCGGTCGGGGGCTGCGGATGCCGGCGAGGATGGGCGCGATGACGTGATCGCGCAGCGCGACGAGGCCGGCGATGGTCCGGGCGGCGTCGGGTGGGACACGGTAGCGGTGGGAGCGGCCGATCTTGACGACGAGACTCTTGGCGCGCAATTTGCGCAGGTCGTACGCGGCCTGGCGGAGCGAGTAGTCGACATCGGTCAGGCCGGTCATCGTGTGCACCTTGGCGGCGAGATCGCCGACGGTGAAGCCGGCGGGAGCGAGGGCCAACGCGAGCACGGCGGCCACGGTGTTACGCATCCGGGCCTTGTTCATGTCGATGCCGCCGACGCGGGTTGCCCCAAGCAGCGAAGCGTGGGGCAGCTCGTCGAGCAGGCCGTCGGGGATGAAGGTGACGTCGACGCAGTCGACGGTGGTGCAAAACGCCTCGGCCATGGCCCGCAGGCGGGTGGTGATGTCACCCCAGTGGTCGAGGATCCGCCCGCAGTGCAGGTCTTTGGTGTTGTGGGTGATCGCCTCGACACGAAGCACGTGTTCGCCTTTGGTGTAGGCCTTGAGCGTCAAACGTCCGAAGTGGACCTTGAACGTGGTCAGGTCATAGCGAGGTGTCCCGATCACGGCCTCGAGTCGAGGTGGGCCACCGGCACGGTCACGGTGGGGACGGGCCTTGGCGCCGAACAGGGTGCGCACCATGGGCACGTCGAGGCGTGACCGGGTGCGGTCGACGATGGCATCGAAGGTGCGCTGCATCCGTGCCCCGTTGGCGAACAGCAGGTTGCGACTGTACTCGACCTGGTAGACGGAGTAGCTGTAGCCGAACCCACTGTCGCGCTGCTCATCGAAGTTCAACCCGAAGCACACGCAGGCGCTGTAGATCCAGCGGTCGCACACCTGACCCAAGAGCCCTGCTGCCCCGGGCTGGGACACGGTGTCTGCGATCTCGGCGAGGCGGTCGGGCTGGGACAGCTCGGTGAAGCAGTTGCCCTCCTTGACGAAGTCGACCCCGGCCGCCGACTGCACACGCCACGTACTCGTGGCCGTTGAGGATGACCTGGGCGCCGAACGGCGGGTGGCCGGACATCTTGATCGTGACGTGACCCCACACCGGGTCACGGATGTGGAACGAGTAGTGGTTGACGTACTCGGACTTCTTCTCCAAGTTGACGAGCACACCGGAACGGGACCGGGTCACCTTCCACACCGCCGCCGGCGCCCGCGCCACCAGCACCAAGAACACGCCGACGCCGACGTCGTGGGTGGCCAGGTACTCCTCGGCGATGAGATGCTTGCGCTCACCGGCCTTGGTGTCGATGACCGGGACCCCGTTGGCTTTCGCCCACCCGCGGATCCGCCGGGCGAAGCGGCCCGCCATGCGCATCAGGTGGGTGTTGTCGAGATGCTCGTCGGAGCCGTGCAACCGCCGCCACCACGTCCGGAACCCGCCCGGCGAGTGCCCCATCGAGAAGTAGGCGTTGAGCACGATCCGATCCACGCAGTCGTAGCTGCCGATGAGCAGACCGCCATAGCGAGCAGAGAGCGCGTCGTCCATCGCCGAACCGTAGACATCACCACCGACGACCCGGCTGCCCCCGAAGGGGCCACCGATCCCGAGCGAGCGAAGCGAGTCTCGGGAGCGGCGTAGCTACTTCGACCTGAAATAGTCGATCCACCACCTGCGCGCGTGCGTTCGATACGATGGCCTCGCCCCTGGTAGTTGCGTTACCGAACAGCGAGGCCATCGATGTTGCGAACGGTAGGCGAGGAGCCGACGTTGTGGGAAGCGTTGCTCCCGGCGGAGGCGTTGGTGATGCCCGCCGAGCTGGTCCGCGTCGATGCGCTGTTGGATGACGACCGCTTCGTCGAGCCGTACGCCGAGTTCTTTCACGCCACGCTGGGGCGGCCGTCGATCCCGATCGAGACGTATCTGCGGCTGATGTTCTTGAAGTACCGCTACCGGCTCGGGTTCGAGACGCTGTGTCGGGAGGTCACGGACTCGATCGGTTGGCAGCGGTTCTGTCGCATCCCGCTCGGTGGACGGGTGCCGCACCCGACGACGTTGATGAAGATCACCACCCGTTGCGGTGGGGTGGCCGTCAACGGGTTGAACGAGGCGTTGCTGGCCCGCGCCGTGGAGGCCAAGGTGTTGAGGACCAACCGGGTGCGCGCCGACACGACGGTGATCGAAGCCAACGTCGCGTATCCGTCGGACTCGTCGCTGTTGGCCAAGGGCGTCGCCAAGATGGCCAAAGCGGCCAAGAAGCTGCGGGCAATGGGATTGGCGAGGCGCACCCGGCTGGCCGACAAGACGCGTACGGTGCGCTCCCGGGCCCGCTCGATCAACGCCAACCTGCGCCGCCGCACCGACGACAAGCTCGCCGAAGTCAAGCGGATCAACACTGACCTCGCTGGGATCGCCGAGCGGGTCGCCCGGCAGGCCGACGCCGTGGTGCGCAACGCCCGCCGTAAGCTGCGCACCCTCGGTGACCAGGCGTCTGGGCTCGCTCGTGCTGCGGTGGAAGGGCTGGAGCGGACCGCCACCTTGACCCGTCGGGTCGCCGCCCAGACCCGCCAACGCCTCGCCGGCGAGACCCCGCCGGGGGCGACTCGGGTGGTGTCGTTGCACGACGCCGAGGCCCGTCCGATCGCCAAGGGACGTCTCGGCAAGCCGGTCGAGTTCGGCTACAAGGCCCAACTCGTCGACAACGAAGATGGTGTCATCGTCGACCACAACATCGAAGCCGGCAACCCGCCCGACGCACCGATGCTCGAACCGGCGATCCAACGGATCAAGCAACGCACCGGTCGAGCACCGAGGGCGGTCACCGCTGATCGTGGCTACGGCGAACAAGGCGTCGAAGACGCCGTGCGTGCCGCCGGAGTACGTCATGTCGTGCTCCCCACCAAAGGCCGACCGAACGCGACACGTCGCCAGATCGAGAACCGACGCGCCTTCAAGAAGATGGTGCGATGGCGCACCGGCTGCGAAGGCCGCATCAGCTGCGCCAAACGCGACTTCGGACTCTCCAGGACGCGGATCGACGGGCTCGCCGGCGCACGCACCTGGTGCGGTCACGGAATATTCGCCCACAACCTCGTCAAGATCAGCGGCCTGATCGACTGATCGAGCCCAACGAGATCGAGCCGGCGACCGGCGGCCCACATCGCCGACAGCCACCGCGCCACACCCGCATCAACGTCACTCACGCCCCCCGCGCCCACACACTTCTTCAGGTCGAAGTAGCAATGGGCGGCCCGAAGACCTGGCGGCGACCGACAGCGGCGTGATTGCGGGCTCTACGCGGCGATCGTTGGTTGGCGGCCTCGGATTCTGCGAGTTGGGATGGTAGTCCATGTGATGCCGCAGCCGAGGAGGAGCCGGCGGCGATAGTTGGTGAAGTTGCGGTAGCCGTGCCCGACGCGGCGGATCTTCTCGATCAGCAGGTTGACCGTTATCTGGAGCGGATCCGGCGGAACGCCGTGTTGGCTGGGCTTGCATGTCGTGGACATGTTGCCGACAGCGTCAGGTGAGTCCGTCGGCGCGTTGCTGACCGAAACGGCGTGCGACCTGTTCTCGCAGTTGCCGGTTCTCGATCGTGAGCCGTTGGATCTCGCCGAGGGTGGTCTCGAGGCGCCGCCGGAGCGAGTCGGTGGAGGCGCGCTGCGCCGAGGGAACAGGTGCGGTGTTGGCGTGAGCGAGGTTGCGGAGCCGGTCGATTTCGCCACGTAGGTCGGGCTGGCGGTAGAGCCACGATCGCGACACGCCGGCCGCGTGGGCAACGCTGCTGAAGGTGACGGGCTCGCCGTCGGCGTCGAGCTGGCGGAGCGCTTCGACTGCACGGTGGCGGGTGTCGTGGGTGCGCTGTCGGGCGGAGGCGGTGAGGGCGACGGTCATGGTGTGTCTCCGATGGCGTCGAGGGCGCCGATGAGCTGGTCGAGGTTGTCGAGCACTTGACGGTGGTTGGCGGCGAGCCGGAAGTGGCCGTCGGCGTCGGCGGTGGCGATGAGCACGCGGGTCTCGTCTCGTTGGCGGCGGTGGATGTCGAGGAACGCCGGGGTGGTCTGGAAGTCGGGGCAGGTGAGGCAGGCGTTGGGGTGCGGGCAGTCCTGCTGGGGTGGTCGTCCGCAGTAGCCGTTGGGGAGGCTGGCCTGGACGCGGGCCATGTTGTGCTTGGTCCATTCGGCGTCGGCGGTCAGCCCGGCGGGGTCGTAGACGATGCGTTCGCCGCTGACGTTGACTCGCTGCTGGCAGTACTGGTCGAAGGCCCGGCGGACGGTGGTGTCATGCAGGGTGGCGTAGCGGGCGGTCATCTGTGGGCTGGCGTGTCCGAGAAGGCGTTGGATGACGTGCTGGGGGACGCCCTGGTTGATCAATCTCGATCCGAGCGTGTGCCGGAATTGGTGGGCGGTGACGCGGACGCGTTGACCGGTCTCGTCGCGCACGTCGATGTCGTCTTGCCAGCGAGCGAGGCGCTGGCGGAGGGTGGCGTAGCTGAACGGGCGTGCCCCGTCGGGGTTGGAGTGCGGCGCCGGGAACAGCACCGCCGGCCCGTCGGGCCAGCGGCGGCGGAGTTCGGCCTGCTGGGCGCGGATCGTGTCGGCGGCGGTGGCGCTCAGTGGGACGAGCTGCTCGGCGGCCATCTTGGCGTTGAAGTAGCGCAGGCATGGCCACCCGGCGCTGTCGTCGATGACGGGGTTGAACGGCAGCGCGCAGGCGTCGTTGGCGCGCAGCCCGGTCTCGATGATCACGACGATCAACGCCCGGGTGGTTGTGTCGAGCAAGACGGCCAGGCGGTCGGGGTCTTCGAGCTGGTTCATCACGAACTCGGGAATGAAGCGGGGCAGCGGCCGGGGACGGCTCGGCAGGTCGTCGTGGTAGAGCGCGGCGGTCGCTGACAGCTCGGGCAGCCAGTGGTGGCGACGGCAGGTGTCGAGGAAGCCGCGCAGGCAGGTGATGTAGGTGCTGGATGTGTGCGGGGCCAGGCCAGAGGCGATGATCCACACGAGGTAGGCCTCGAGGACGTCACGTGTGATGACGATCTCGTCACCGGCAGCGATGTCACGGCCCGCGAGGAACTGGCTGAACCACAGCATCGCTCGGGCGTCGACGTTCACGGTGCCGAACGTCTTGCCTGAGCCGAGCCGCAGCCGGGCCCAACGTTTCGTCGCTACCCGCAGCCACGGTTGGGTGATTGTGTCGAAGCGGGTCTGGCACGGTGACCGCGTCACATGGATCCCCAGCCGGCCAGCGACCCAGATGTCGCTCGCGTACTCGGCTTCGACGTCGATGCCACGCAAGTCCGTGAGGCGTTGGTGGGCGTAGCGCACCAGGGCGACCGTGCGAGTCGGGTCTTTCCAGCCCCCCGATCGCACGGCGTCGAGCCATGCCTCGACCGGCCGCTCCAACAGCGACCGGGCACCGCCGTCAACGTAGAGCCCGACGAGGTGACGGATCGTCGAGGGTGGGACACGCACGCCGCGGTCGTCGTGGCGGCACTGCAACACGTAGCCGACCTCGAGACGCGCTCGGGCGTCGAGCACCGACAGATCGAAGGCGTCGACCATCTCCGAACCAGCACGGACGGCGACGGGTGCGGCGGTGGCCCGGAACTCCTCCACGGCGGGCTTGCCGTGCTTGGTCCAGCGTTGATGATGGGCGGCGCACAACTGCAACGCCCACGACGTGCGCGCACACCCGTCGACGCCGCAGCGACCGCGGCCGAACACCGGGTCATCGGGATCGACTTGGATGATCTCGCCGGCGAACTCGGGTCGGACCGCGGCGACCAGCAACGTCCCCAGCTCGTCGCCGCCGGTGTCGGGAACGGCGACGACGCTCAGCACGAGGCTGGTTCCCAAGCGCCGGCGCGGACCAGCTCGGCGCGCAGGTCCTCGACGTCGAGGTGCACGTAGGCGTCGCTGGTGGTGGTCACGGACCGGTGGGTCAACAGCTTCGAGACGACCTCGATCGCCACGCCGGCACGGATCAGCTCGGTCGCGCAGGTGTGGCGCAGCATGTGCGGACTGAACGCGATGCCGGTGCTGGCCCGTAGCCGGTCGACGAGCTTGACGACCGCCTGATAGCGCAGCGGGCGACCCACCGGCGCCGACCACAAGTTGACGAACACGTAGTCGGAGTCGAGCGCGCCGTACTCGCTGTGCATGTAGTCGCTGTAGAGGCGCACCAGCGGCGCCGACACCGGCACACTCGCCGCCGCCGTGCACTTGGCCCGAGCCCCGTTGGCGTTGTCGCCGCGCGGCACAATCATCACCCGCCGCTCGCGGCTCACGAAGTCGCCGTGACGCAACCCGAGCGCCTGACCGATCCGCATCCCCGTCTCAGCCAACAACGCGAACAAGAAGCGATCCCGCAGACGCTGACACGCCGCCAAGATCACGGCGATCTCCTCGACACTCAACGTTGCGGGCAGCCGACGGGGAACCCGCAACTTCACCGGGCGAGTGGCGATCGGCCGGCCCGGCGAGACGTGATGCAAGAACGGCTTGTAGGAGCCACGCGACACCCGCCGCCACGCCACCAGATCCGCCGCCAGGCCCACCCCGCTGCGAGCGTGGAAGTCGTAGAAGCCGAACAGCGCGGCCAGATGCCGGTTCACCGTCGCGGCGCTGCGCACCGCAGCGGTGTCGTCGAGGACGATCACGTTGTCCGCCGGCGCCCGCAGCCACGCCACGAACCGCGACACGTCCTCGATCCCCGCCACGTCCCACGCGAGCTCGCGCCGGTCGAGAAACTCGAACCACAGACGCAGCCCATGGGCGTACGCCCGCACTGTGTTCGGTGATCGCTCGATCCCGGCCAGATGGGCCAGATAGCGCTCGACCGGTGCGAGCGGAGCCCAGTCGTCGCCGACGACCGTCCACGACCTCCGCCCCGGTCACCGGCATCGTCACACGCTGCACCTTCACCATTCACCTCCACTGATCGACCAGCGGGGGCGCAGGCCAAGGCCAGCGATGTCTAGCTCACGCCGCCGGCGACATCGGGGACCTCGACAACACACTCCAGAGAACGCGTCCCCGACGAGCCTCGACGGCCCTGTCGGCGACATCGACAACGCCCCGATCGTGGCTCCAGATAATGACCGCTTCAGTCGGCCCGTTCGAGGCGCCGCCGGTGGTGTGGAACGCGAGGACCTCGTCACGCCACTGGTCGATCGTCGACGCCAAGCGGGTCAGCTCGGGGATCTCGGCGTCGGCGGCGTGCTGGAAGAACACGACCAGCCGCCGTCGTGCATGGGCGAGATCGCGGGCTGCGTAGACCTCGGCGAGCAGCTCGCGCGCCAGCCACACCGCAGCCACTTCGCCGTCGGGGTCGCCGGCGGCGAGCCCGGCACGCAGCCGTTCCCATCCCCGCTCGTTGAGGTTCGACCAGGTGCGCAGCAGCAGCCGGCGGATCCCGTAGAGCGGGTCGTGCTTGCGGCCGCGATGGCCGAGCGTGTCCTGCTGGACGCGGCGACGGACGTCGTTGACCGCTTCGGAGGCGAGGCGTATGGCGTGGAAGTGGTCGACCACCAAGGTGGCGTCGGGCAGCACGTCGCCGATCGCGGTGGCGTAGCCACGGAACGCGTCGATCGCCGCGACGTCGATGCGGTCGGCCCACCAGATCGGCTGCGACTCGACCCACTGGCGCACCACATCACCGGAACGACCAGGCACGACGTCGAGCAGCCGACGCCGGTCCAAGTCGACGAAGGTGGTCGCCATCTGGGTGCGGCGACGGGCGTTGGCGTGCTGGAAGGTGTGCTCATCGACGCCGAGCTTGCGGGTCCGCTCGAGGCGATCATCTGCGGCGATCAACGCGTCGCCGTAGTCCACGACCGCCTGATGGGCGCACGCCCAGCCGACCCCGAACTCGCGCCCCACCGCCGCGACGGTGTCGAGCTCGGCGCCGACACGGCGACAGATCTCCCGGCGGGCCCGCTCGGTCAGCGACGCCCGCACCCCGATCTCGTCGGAGGTCTCCGACCACGAACCCCGCCGACACAGCTCCTCGCGGCAGCGCCACGTCCGCTTGGCCCACACGATCACCGTCGCCATCCCGGCGATCGGCAGGTCGCGCACCGTCACCCGGCGCCGCCCGTTGCCGATCGCCCGCACCCCACAGCTGGGACACCATGCCTGCGCGGCGGTCGTCTCCACCGCCAGCCAGTGCTCACCGTCACGCGTCGTCTGGGCGACGACGACCAAGCCGTCCAGCCCGACGAGCGCGGTCGCGCCCACGCTCGTGTCACTACCGTTGCCCACGTCGGAGGTCCTCCCGTCTGCAGATGTCAGCTATCCGCAGAATGGCGAGACCTCCGACTCGCGTGGTGGACCCTGTCAGCCAGCCACCGTCACGAACCGGCCCCAACGTTCAACGCGAGGAGCCCGATTGCGGTGCGCGACGTGACCTGGTGGACGACCGGTCTCCGATGCAACTACCGGCCACTGTTGATGGAAGGACCTCGACAGCCGCGGCTTCTACTTCAGCAACCTCGGTACCGACCTCGTCGTGCAACGCACCGATTGCGCTCTCTTGATCGTCGACTCCGCACCGGGAAGGCCACAGCGCAAATCGATCCGCAAGCCGGGCCCGGCCAACACCCTCCGATGGTCGCGGTGGCCGTCTACGTGCTCACCACAGACGTCCTGTGGACCCTCGTTCCGCTCCTGATGACCGTCGCCGTCGTCCGCCATCTCGCCCTCCGCGACACCGCCAGCTCCTCACCAACAGACCCGGCTGAGCAGGCCGCCAAGGCGGGCCCGGGCCGGGAGCATCCCGACCTGACAACGCTGCAGGCGGTGGACCCCGGACCACCAGCGGGTCGCACACGGGCGTGGCGCCGCCGTGAGGCCGCAGCCGCCAGAACCGTCTCGGCGGACGCTGCTCGGCGGATGAGGGACCTTCGCCTCTAGCGCGCTACGAGTGTGGCGCGTCGATGAGCCCAATCCAGCGGGACACCAGCGCTCGAGAGGGCGATCGACAGGGGGTCTGCGATGAAGCGTGTCGTGGTTGAGCGGTTCGGCGGGCGGGAGGTCCTGCGGGTGGTGGAGGAGGACGATCCGCGCCCGGGGGACGGCGAGGTCCGAGTCAGGGTCTTGGCCGCCGGTGTGTCGTTCACGGATGCGCAGATCCGTGCGGGCACCTATCTCGGCGGTCCGAAGCCGCCGTTCACGCCGGGCTACGAGCTTGTCGGCGTCGTCGAGGCACTGGGCCCGGGCTGTTCGAGGTTGCGGGTGGGAGACCGCGTCGGCGCGTTGGCGGTGTGGGGGCGGACGCCGAGCGGGTCTGCGTGCCCGAGAAGTATGCGGTCGAGGTGCCCGGGGACCTCGATCCGGCGGAGGTGGTGAGCCTGATCTTCCCGTACATCACGGCGTACCAGATGCTCCACCGCACGGCGAGGGTGATGCGTGGTGAGACCGTGCTCGTGCACGGCGTCGCCGGCAGGGTCGGCACTGCGGCGCTCGAGCTGGGAGCGGTTGTCGGGCTGCGGCTCATCGTCACCGCCTCGGCTGCCGAGCGCGCCGTCGTCGAGCGGCTCGGCGCGACGTTCATCGACTATCGCAACGAGGACTTCCTGGCGCGGGTGCGTGAGCCGACCGGCGGCGAGGGAGTCGACGTGGTGCTCGACGGGATCGGTGGCATGGTGTCGCTGCGCTCGTTCCGAGCGCTGCGGCGCCGCGATGCCATCACGGGAGACCCTGGCGGACGGCTGATCATGATCGGCCGGTACGACACGATGGCGAACGGCCGCAAGAACTGGCGCGCCGTGATGGAGTGGTACCTGGCGACGGCGATCACGTCCCTGTGGGGCATGGTGTCGACCCGCCGTCGGCTCAGCGGCTACCGCATCCAGATCCTGCGGATCCCGCACCAGGATTGATTCCGCGAGGACCTCCTCGTTCTGTTCGAGCTGCTCCGTGCCGACAAGATCCACCCGGTCGTCGCCGAGCGCCTGCCGTTCAGCCAAGCGCGCCACGCCTACGAGCTGCTGGAGAGCTCCGCGACGAAGGGCAAGCTCGTGCTCGTCCCATAGGCGACAACGACGCTCACCGATGGCGCTCGACATCCGTGCTGCTGGTCCCCGTTGCCTTGTGTCCGCTGACGGCCGACGGGCGCAGCGGCCCCGTTACCTGCCGATCGCCGAGCACGGCCTGATCGGCGACCTGCACACCGTCGCACTGGTCGGCACCGACGGGACGATCGACTGGTACTGCTGCCCACGCTTCGACTCGCCAAGCGTCTTCGCGGCGATCCTCGATTCGAACCGCGGCGGCCTGTTCCGGATCTTCAGCACCGCGCCCGAAGCGCCGGTCGAGGACGTCCCCCGTGCGTCCGCTACCACCTGCCTTGGTGTGGCAAATGTTCGATGTGGCCGTAGACAGCTCATTTCGCCGCTTCTACGCTTGACGGTCGATGCCTTTGAGGGCGTTGCATCGTCGTGCGGTCGGCTACGTGCGGGTCTCCGTTGATCACGAGCGCAAGGTGTCGCCACAGATCCAGGCCGAGGCGATCGAGAAGCTGTGCGCGGCGAAGGGCTGGAATCTGGTGCACATGGAGGTCGAGCGCGGTCGCTCGGCGGGCACGGGCAAGAAGCGGCCGGGGCTGGATCACGTGCGGGAGATGATCCGCTGCGGCGAGGCCGACGTGCTGGTGGTGTGGAAGCTGGATCGATGCTCTCGTTCGGTTCACGACTTCTCGTTGTTGCTCGAGGAGCTGCGAGCTGAAGATGCCGGTTTCGTGTCGTGCACGGAGAGCTTCGACACGTCGGACCCGATGGGTGAAGCGATGGTACAGATCACGATGGTGTTCGCTCAGTTGGAGCGGGCCCGGTCATCGCAGCGCGCCCTAGCGTGGCATGCCCACCGGGCCAGTCGCGGTGACCCGTACCTCGGTCGGGCTCCGTTCGGCTACGTCCGGGCCCGAGATGAGCACGGTCGGCCGGCTGGGCCGCTCGAGATCGATGAGACGACCGCGCCGCTCGTGCGTCGAGCGGCCGAGCTGTTCCTTTCGACGGGGTCGATGGGTGTAGTGCAGCGGTACCTGGGCGAGCACGGCTACGAGCGGTGGACGCAGTCGTTGCGCAAGGGTTTGGCGTCGCCGCAGCTCGCCGGGATCCGTATCGTGGACGGCGTACCGATCACCGGCTCGTGGCCGGCGATCCTGGATGTCGAGACACATCAGGCGATCGTCGCCGAACTCAACAAGCCGGAGCGCGGCCGCGGGCGACCGGCTGGCGAGCGATGGTTGCTGTCGGGTTTCATGATGTGTGGGAAGTGTGGTCAGTCGATGCTCGCCGGAGGCCACCATCAGGTGAAGGCCAAGGGCGGCATCGTGAAGCGGCAACGTCACTACCGCTGCGCCCGACCGGGCAACCTGTCGACCGGTTGCGGCACGACGATGGCTGCCGAGCCGCTCGAGGCGTGGGTCGAAGCAGCCCTACTCGCCAAAGTGACCCCGCAACTGTGGCGCAAGCTCCGCTCCGCCCGCGCTCGACGAGCGCCACATGATGCCGATGCCGCTGAGGCGGACCTGGTCGTGCTGGCGCGCCGGTTCGGTGCCGGCCAGCTCATGGAGGTTGAGTGGAACGCCGCCCGGACCGTGCTGCTCGAGCGGATCGCTGCTGCCGAGGCGACGACCACGTTGCCACTAGTGGCACCGCGCGCAAGTCATTGTGATGTCACGCGACTTTGAGTGGGCGGGCGTCGTAGGTCCATCGGAATGGTTTGGCGGCCCGGTTGTAGGCGTTGATGAATTCGATGATGCGCTGGGCGAGGTGATCGACGGAGTCGAACTCGCCGTTGCGGATGAGGCGCCGTTCCATGATCGAGAACCACAGCTCGACCTGGTTGAGCCAGGAGGCGTGCGTCGGTGTGCGATGCAAGAACACGTGTGGGTGGTCGTCGAGAAATGCTTCGACGGCGGGGGTCCCGTGGGCGGAGAGGTTGTCGACGATGCAGTGCAGCTGCATCCCGGTCGGGGTCTGGGCGACGAGATCGGTGAGGAAGGCGACGAAGTTCTCCGCTCGGGTCGAGTCGGTGACCCACCCAGCGACGGTGCCGTCGTGCACGTTGAGGGCAGCGAACAGCTTGGCCGTGCCGTTGCGGCGGTACTCGAACTCGCGTCGCACCGGGATCCCCGCCACCCGATCGTCGCCATCACCGCGGGCGGGGATCGCCGGGCGGGTCGGGTTGATCCGAGACTTGGCCTGGATGCCGGTCTTCTCATCGACCGACCACACCAGCGCGTTGTCGGGCGGGTTCAAGTAGAGCCCGCAGACGTCACCGGCCTTGGCCCAGAAGTCGGGATCGTGGCTGGTCATCCACGACTGCACCTGCCACGGCTTGAGATCCAACGCCCGACAGATCCGCCACGCCTGCGACGGCGAGATCGGCACGCCTTCCTCGGCCATCCGCGCCGCCAAGGCATCCATCGTCCAGCGCGTCGCCCCATCCGGCGGGTCCTCGGTCACGGTCTTGACGAGCAACAACACGTCGTCGTGGCCGTAGGTCGGCGGTCGACCCGGCCGGTCACCGTCCAACAGGCCGGCCAGACGGTCAACCTCGAACCGTTGACGCCACACACCGACCTGGTTGAAATGCATCCCGACGAGCTCGGCGATCTTGCGGTTCGACACACCACCGGCGGCCAACAAGACAATTCGGGCTCGCTGCGCTGCCCGGGCCTCGATCGTGTTCGAGCGCACATGACGCTCCAACTCGACGCGCTCCTCATCGGTGACCTGCAAAGGAAGCAACCTCATGGCCACATCAAATCACATCCCTGTCATTTGCGCGGGGACCCACTAGACAGCGCCCTGCTCGAGCATGTCGAGCGGGTGCTCAACATCGTCGAAGCTCCGGGTCGGATGAGGTCCCGATCGGCGGTCACGATGTTCGGCGGGTCTTCCAAGCGTCGAGGAAGGCGATCGCCATGTCGCTCATCGCGATCGCCGCGGCGCGGTCGCGTTCGTCGACGAGCCGGCCGGCCAGAGCGAGCGTGCTGAAGCGGACGCCGCGAAAGTACGCCCCGAAAGCGTCGACGCGCAGCGCACCCGGGTCGTCGACGGTTTCCACTTCTGGCGCCCACTGCTCGACGCCGCACAGTGCCGGAAGCTGGAGGTCACGCGCCGCGGCGAACAGGTCGTCGTTGCGCGCCGGGCGGTCGGCGAAGTCGCGAGCACGGCGCCGCCACACCTCCGCGTCGTCCGGTCCGAACAGGATGGTGGCGGGCCACCCGATGCCGCCCCGCTCATCGGCGTTCCACAGATCGAGCGGACGCATCACGTGAACGCCGCCGGGATCGCTGCGGATCGGGAACGGCAACCGCCAGCGCGCTGCCATCGCCGCATTGCGTTCCGGCGAGTCCACCGACACCGCCACCACGTCGGTGCCGAGCTCGTGGAGCAGCGGGAGATCGTTTGCCAGCTGGACCAGCTGACCGCAACAGTACGGTCACCAATCCCCGCGGTAGACCACGAGGGCAACCGCCCCGTCGACGCGGCGGAGTGATCGCACATCGAGCATCACCCGACCGTAGACGCCGAGCGCCATGGAATCGGCAACCATGCGGCGCGGCGTCCCCGCGCCAGACGGCGCTCGACAGCCGACGGGGAGCAGCCGCTCACACGCGTAGCGCCCCGCGCCACAACGCGAAGCGCCCCGCGCCATAACACGCGCCCAGTAACCCGAGCCGGAGCCCGCCAGACACCGCGCACTTCGGCCCATCCTGGTGCGCTCGTAATCGCGGTCGCAGGGAATCCGTCCGCCCGGGCCCGGAGCATGTGGAGCGCCGAGACGGGTCGGCCAGGCCGGTTATCGAGCGGCCCGCGCTCGGGCCGTCGCCATGACCATCGGCGGCTCACGAACCTCATCTCATTGGCGGTACCGGACACCCGGCGCTGAGGATTGCCGGCCGCGTTACTCGCACCTCGAGTGGGTCGGACTTCCAGCTGGCACGGGCTGACTCAAATGGCGGGGTCACCCTGGACGCGCTGACCACGCCGCTCGCGGCTGGCCGTTGCGGGAGGTCCCGTATGGTGTCGGTGGTGATCGACGACGTGCACGTTGCTGCGGGCGACCGCTATGACTCGATGCAGTACCGGCGTTGCGGGCGCAGCGGGCTCAGATTGCCGGCGTTGTCGTTGGGTCTGTGGCACAACTTCGGCCACGACCGGCCGTACGACACGCAGCGAGCGATCGTGCGACGGGCCTTCGACCTGGGGATCACGCACTTCGATCTGGCCAACAACTACGGCCCGCCGTATGGGGCGGCAGAGGTCAACTTCGGGCGGATGCTCACCACCGATCTCGGGCCGTACCGTGACGAGCTGGTGGTCTCGACGAAGGCCGGCTACGACATGTGGCCGGGTCCGTACGGCGAGTGGGGGTCGCGGAAGTATCTGTCGGCGTCGCTGGACCAGTCGCTGACGAGGATGGGACTCGACTATGTCGACATCTTCTACTCGCACCGCGTCGACCCCGACACATCGCTGGAGGAGACGCTGGGCGCCCTCGACACCGCGGTGCGCTCCGGTCGCGCCCTGTATGTCGGGATCTCGTCGTACAACTCGGCGCGCACCGCGCAGGCGGCGGCGATCCTGGGCGAGCTCGGTACGCCGCTGTTGATCTCGCAACCGTCGTACTCGATGATCAACCGCTGGATCGAGGACGACGGGCTGCTGGACACGCTGGACCAGGTCGGCGCGGGATGCATCGCCTTTTCTCCGCTTGCGCAGGGTTTGTTGACCGACCGCTACCTGAAGGGAGTGCCGCCCGGCTCACGGGTCGCCACCGGCGGGGCGATGGGCCGCGACATGCTCACCGACCAACGACTCGACCGAGTGCGCGCGCTCAACGACGTGGCGGCGCGCCGCGGCCAGACGCTCGCCCAGCTCGCCCTCGCCTGGGCCCTGCGCGACCCACGGATGACGTCCCTGGTGATCGGCGCCAGCAGCGTGGCCCAGCTCGAGGGGAACGTCGCTGCGCTCGACCGACTCGACCTCACCGACGACGAATTGGACGAGATCGATCGGAACGCCACGGAGGCCGACGTCAACCTCTGGTCCCAATCCAGCTCAGCCTGACCCTGCACCCCCCGGTCCGGGCATCGCGGCAACCACGGCGGTGGAGCATTCGGCGGCCCGGACGCGGGAAGCTGAGGACCGAGGTCGAAAGGCTCATCGCCGGGGCCGGGCGTCTACGTCTGCGACGAGTGCGTCGCTCTCTGCAACGACATCATCGACAAGGAACGGACACCGTCGCAATAGCCGAGGTGGCGCTCGGCGCCGAGTTCGCCGGCGACTGCGGCGTACCGTGAGCATCGATCTGGACACACCGATCGGCCCCGGGACCATCCTCAGGCCGCGTCATAATGACGCTCATAATCCCGGTTCAAGGCCGGTGGGAGGCCGTGCACTTCGGCCCATATGTCGGTGTCGATAATGCCGGCGTCGAAGGGGGCAGTAGACAAGGACGCCGAGTCCTGGCCCGCTCAACGCATTTGTCGACGTCGTGGGAGTGGAGCGTCCTCGGCTACTTGGCGCCGATGGTGCCGGGCGCGGGACGGTACGGCTGGAAGAAGTCGTTGGCCGGCGCGCCGGCCTCGCTGAGCATGATCGCTGGAACCGCCATCCCGTCGATCTCCTCGCGGATGATGTCGGCATGGCCAGCGTGACGCGCCATCTCCTCGATCTGGTGCACGAGGTAGTACCGGACGTTCGCCGGCCGTGCGTCGAAAACCCCGAACCACGGACTCGGCGGCTCCATCGTCGGCGCCGACGGATCGGACGCCGCGACCGCCGCGAGGTACGCGTCGCGTACCTCGTCGAACTCGGCGAGAGCGCCGACACCGGTCTCGTCGTCTGCGAGGGCGAAACTCGCCATGTACGCCGTGTACTCGGCCTCGTCGGCGGCTCGGAGCGACCCGTCGGCGAGGCGCTCCAGAGCGCCTCGCATGCCGTACGTGACGTGCTTGAGCAGCCCGCCGATCGATAACGCGCTCCGGCACGGGCGCACCCGGATCTGCTCCTCGGTCAATCCGACGGCAGCGGCGCGTACGGCGTCGAGCTGCTGGTCGAGATAGCGCACCAGGCCGGTGATCTCGTCGTCGCGTGCCGGGCTGTACATCGGGGTCTCTCCGTTCGTCTCGGGGTGTCCGTCACCAAGCGTGCGCCCCCGATGTGGTCATCTCGTGACCATGTTCGAGATGATCTCGCCGGCGTTCTCGGCGCCATTGAGAATCGGAGTATCGCGGCGGCAAGGCAGCCCGGGGCTGGCGACTGCCGCCGCTACGGTTTGGACCGTGGTGCGTCCTGAAAGCTGGACCAACCCTGCGGGTGTGAGTCCCGTCCGGGTAAGCGCCGGAGCGCCCGGTAGCAGGCCCCGGTTCGTCGTTGAGAGGCGGCGGGCTGAGCGGGGCGTCGAGAGCCTCTTCGGAGGGAGCAAGCGTGCGGGCCGTAGCGTCACCAGGCGCGAGTCCTGCAGCCTCGTCACATTTACAACGGGGGAGCCGAGCCGCTCATGTCACGGTGAAGGCCACGTCCGATGGTGGTGGTCCGGGTTGTCCGCCGCCGGGTCCCTCCGGGGTAAGGGGAGCGGCACGTACGCACGGGTTGGTTCGGAACAGGAGAGGCCCGTCTGCGCAGCCTCGTCAGCAAAGACCGTGGGGATAAGCCGATGGTGAAACCGCACGGAGCGCAGCGGGAGTCCGACGGGGTCGTAGTACCGGTGATCGCCGTGAGCAACGCGGCGGGAGGGAAGGGCCCCGACTTCGGTCACGCCGGGCGAAGCAGGTACGCGCAAGGGCATGGCCGGGACCGCCCGGCCCAATCACCCCGGCAGGCGTGATGCCTGACGTCAACGTGCGACGCCTGCAGAACCGGCTATGG
Source organism: uncultured Acidimicrobiia bacterium (assembly GCA_963841465.1). Lineage (GTDB taxonomy): Bacteria > Actinomycetota > Acidimicrobiia > Acidimicrobiales > Ilumatobacteraceae > JALZMG01. Next base: position 1,626,856 of record CAWJCQ010000006.1, read on the forward strand.
GCTGCGGCCAAGCAGTCTTCGGGTCGCCGTTTCCACGCCCTGTATGACCGCATCCACAGAGATGACGTGCTGTGGGAGGCGTGGGAGCGGGTGCGAGCCAATCGTGGCGCCGCCGGGGTCGACAAGGTGACCGTGGCGGCGGTGGAGGACTACGGCGTTCATCGCATGTTGGGTGAGCTGGCCGCAGACCTCCGTGCAGGCATCTACCGTCCGGCGCCGGTGCGTCGGGTGGAGATCCCCAAGCCAGACGGCCGCAAGCGGCCGTTGGGTATCCCGACGGTGCGTGATCGGGTGTGCCAGCAGGCAGCCAAGATCGTCCTCGAACCGATCTTCGAGGCCGACTTTCTGCCGGTCAGTTTCGGGTTCCGCCCGAAACGGTCGGCCACCGACGCCCTGGAGGCGATCCGGGTGGCGTTCCCCAAAGGCGCAGTTTTCGTCTTTGAGGCCGACATCCGGGACTTCTTCGGGTCGATCGATCACGACCGACTGCTGAGCCTGGTTGGGGCTCGAGTGTCGGACCGGCGGGTGCTCAAGCTGCTGCGGCTGTGGCTGCGTGCCGGGGTGCTGGACCAAGGGGTGTTGACCGAGACGGTCACCGGCACACCTCAGGGCGGGGTGATCTCCCCGCTGTTGGCCAACATCTTCCTGCACGCCTTCGATCGGGCCTGGGCCGAGTCCGGCACCGGGGAGTTGGTCCGCTACGCGGACGACTTCGTGGTGGTGTGCACGACCCGCAGCCAAGCCGAGCAAGCCCAACGGCGGGCGACCGCCATCATGGGAGGGCTCGGCTTGCAGCTGCATCCGGACAAGACCCGTGTGGTCGACCTCCGGGAAGGCCGCGAGGGCTTCGACTTCCTTGGCTGTCATCTTCATGCCCGCATGTCGGGTCGCCTGTGGGAACAGAAGCGGATCGTCCGCTACTACCTGCACCGGTGGCCGTCGCAGCGGTCGATGAAGCGGGCACGTCAACGAGTCAGAGCACTCACCGATCGTCGCCGGGTCGGGATGGAGTTGAAGGACGTGATCGGCGACCTCAACCTGTTCCTGCGGGGATGGGGCAATTACTTCCGCACCGGCAACGCGTCCAAGAAGTTCCGCCAACTCGATCGTCACATGGTGTGGCGGCTCAAACGCCTCTTGATCAAGAAGCGGGGCCGCAACCTGCGCGCCGGTCAGGCGGCCCGATGGACTGACGCCTGGCTCCACGACCAGGGCCTGCACCAACTGCTCGGCACCATCCGCTACCCGAAAGCTGCGTAACCATGTCCAGACGACCGTCGGTAAGCCGTGTGCGGGAAAACCGCACGTACGGATGTGCGTCCTGAAAGTGGAGGTTGACGATGTAGAAGATCGCCAGCACGAAGCGTGCTGCGCCAGTGATGGAGGTCGGCCCTCCGGGTTCGCCGTGCAGGCGGGGATCCCAAACCACCGCAGTGTCATGTCGGTCAAGAGCCGGGGTGGGAAGCGACTGCGGAGAAGGCCCGCAACCAGCGGGTCAGGTGAGCGACGAGAAGACGAACATGCGTAAACCACTGCTGACGCATCGAAATGCGAAACGATGGCATCACAACCAGGGGCGATCCGTGACCCTGGGACAAAGGCGCGCTCCTGGGAGTGGGCCCTCAGCCAGGAGGCGGCCTGCGTGCTGTCCTGGCGGTGCCCGGTGTAAAGGTGGCGTGAGCTCGTCGCAGGCGCTGGCATGGAACAGGAGAACCTGTCGCCTCGATACCGTCGGCCAGTCGAACGTGGTGTGTCTGGCACCCTGGCCGCGAGAGAGAGGACCGCAAGCGGCGAACACCGCAAGCGGCAGAGTACCGATGCGGGGCACAGGGACCGGCCGGTTCGCAGTAGCGATGAAGGTCCTGTAATGGGGCTGGAGCCAAGGGACCGGGCAGACCAGGGTCGCGCCGAGGCCAACCCTGCGGGGGAGGAGCCGAAGGAAGGACCCAAGCCGAAGGTGAAGTCGTTTGAAATCCCCAAGCGCCTCGTCTATGAGGCGTGGGAGAAGGTCCGGGCCAACAGTGGAGCGCCGGGCGTGGACGCCGTCAGCATCACCGGGTTCGGCAACGACGAGAGGAACAACCTCTACACGTTGTGGAACCGGATGTCGTCGGGGAGCTACTTCCCGGGGCCGGTGCGGGCGGTGGAGATACCGAAGGATCATGGGGCGGGGGTCAGGACCCTCGGGGTGCCGAACACGGCCGATCGGGTGGCCCAGACGGCAGCAGCGATGCTGCTGGAAGAGAAGCTGGAGCCGATCTTCCACCCCGACAGCTACGGCTACCGTCCTGGGCGCTCCGCCCACGACGCCCTGGCCGTGGTCCGTCAGCGCTGTTGGAAGCAGAACTGGGTGTTGGACCTTGACATCCGGGCCTTCTTCGACAGCGTTCCCCACGATCTCCTCCTCAAGGCGGTCGCTCACCACACCGACGAGCGCTGGGTCCTGCTCTACATCGAACGGTGGCTGACCGCCCCCATGCAGATACCAGACGGGTCCCTCCTCGCTCGGGAGAAAGGGACCCCGCAGGGGTCTCCGATCTCGCCGCTGCTGGCCAACCTCTTCATGCACTACGCGTTCGACCGGTGGATGGTCCGGGAGCATCCCGGCTGCCCCGTCGAGCGCTACGCCGATGACGTTGTTGTCCACTGCGACACCGAGGAACAGGCTCGAGCACTGCGGGCCGCCATCGCCGAACGGCTCGGAACCGTTGGTCTCGAGCTGCACCCTGACAAGACCAAGATCGTGTTCTGCAAGGACGCGAACCGCCGAGGCCATGCGGAGCACACCAGCTTCGACTTCCTCGGCTACACCTTCCGGGGTCGCCAGGCCCGTGGCCGGCACGGCTACTTCGTGAGCTTCGCGCCCGCCATCAGCACCACGGCGAAGAAGGCGAAAGGCCAGCAGATCCGAGCCTGGCATCTCAACCGTCGCTGCGGGACGGCCCTGTCCGGCCTCGCCGAGGAGATCAACCCTCAGGTGCGGGGCTGGATCAACTACTACGGAGTCTTCTACCGCTCCGAGTTGTACTCCCTTGCACGGCGCATCGACGAGCATCTCGTCCGCTGGGCCATGCAGAAGTTCAAACGGCTACGAGGCAAGCCATGGCGGGCGTGGGAGTGGCTGGCGAAGGTACGCCAACACAACCCGCGCCTGTTCGCCCACTGGCGGCTTGCCCAGCTCACCTCAGGCCGGACTGTGGGAGCCGTATGACGGGAGACTGTCACGTACGGTTCTGCGAGAGCGGGAGGGGGAGGTTCCCTCCCGCCACTCACCTGAAAGGGGGATGGGGAACCGGGCCGGCAACGGCACCGCGCCCCTGACTACCAATGTTTGCAGCGCTTGGGACGCTCGGCTCGACGGCGGTTGACGTCGCCAGGGAGACAGGCGGTACGGCGCTCGTGGCGGTCGAGGGGGAGCGCAACCCGGCGTTCACGAGCATCATCGTCACCGGCGACCGCGACGCGCTGGCGGACACAGCCGACGTCGGCTTGTACGCCGTCACGGTGCGTCGCATGCGCCACCAGCGTTGCCGCCGCTCGCTGAAATTCCCCAGGGTTGCTCGTCGAAATTCCTCACCCGGTGGTGGGTGTGAATGTAGTGGTTGTCTCCTTGTGGGTGGTGGACGGGCAGTCGGCGGCGTGGGCGCGTTGGTGGGTGTAGCGGCGGCAGTGCTGGCACCAGGTGCGGCCGTCGCCCGTGTCGGGGTGGTCGAGGCGGTGGGCGGTGCGGTAGCAGCCGATCGTGCAGTAACGCGCCTGGCCGGGTTGGGCAGCGACGGCGTCGGGGTTGCAGACGGGGCAGCTGGTGGTTCGGTCGCTGGTCATGGGGTGATCGCCGTGCGGGTGGTGGCGGCGCGGGCGCGGTGGGTGCGCATGCGGTAGCTGTCGCCGGTGATGTTGATGACCACGGAGCGGTGCAGGAGCCGGTCCAACATGGCGGCGGCGATGGTGGTGTCGGCGAAGATCTCGCCCCAGGCGGCGACGCCACGGTTGGTGGTCAAGATGACGCTGCCGCGCAGGTATCGCTGGGAGATGACTTGGAACAGGGCGTTGGCGTCTTCGGCGGGCATCGGCAGGTAGCCGAGCTCGTCGACGATGAGCACTGAGGGGCCGTTGAAGAAGCGCATGGTGGTGGCCCAGCGGCCCTCGACGGCGGCCTTGCGGCAGCGGGCGGCCAAGTCGGCGGCGGTGGTGTAGTAGGTGCGCAGCTGGTTGTCGACGGCGGCGTGGCCCAAGGCGATGGCGAGCATCGTCTTGCCGACGCCGGGCGGGCCGATGAACAGCACGTTGGTGGCGTCGTCGGCGTAGCGGCAGGTGGCGAGGTCGCGCATCAGGCCGGGGTCGACGGAGGGTTGGGCGTCGAAGTCGAAGTCGTCGAGGCGCCATGGGGCGGGGAAGTTGGCGAAGCGCAACAGCCCGGCGTGACGGCGGGCCTCCACCGCGGTGACCTCGATGGCGAGGAGGTGTTCGAGGAACTCGGTGTGAGTCGCTTTGGTCTTCATCGCCTCATCGAGCTGGGCGGGCAGCGCCTCGGCGGCTGCGGTGAGGCGGAGGTAGGCGAGATGGGAGCGCAGCTGCTGGTAGAGGCTGTCGGCGGCACTCATCAGGCGCCTTCTTCGGTGAGTCGCCGGTAGAGGTCCAAGTCGATCACCGGGTCGGCGCCACGATCACCGAGCAGCTCGGCGGCCAAGGCCAAGGCGGCGTCGGAGGGTGGCCGGTTGAGTTTGCGGCGACACGGCGCAGCGGTGTTGAACCGGGCCAACACGACGTTCTCCAGCGCCGCGGTGTGCTCGGGGAGGCGCACGGTGCGCTGCGCGCCGCGCGGGGCGAGGCGATGCGTCGTGACTCGGACACCGCCGGCGTGGAAGTCGGCGGTCTCGGCGCCGAGCCGCCACCGCACCTGCACGTGGGCGCCGACGAGGCCGGGTGGGACCGAGTAGCGGTTGCCCCACAACGACACCAGGGCGTTGGCCGCCACCGTGCGCACGACGCGCACTTCGGCCGGAAACGGCGGCTGCGGCAGGTCGAGCAGCGGTTCGGTGTCGGCGAGTTCGCCGACGGTGAGCTCGCCGCGGCGACGCCGGTCGGCGACGTCGATGCAGAACCGGTCGGCGCTGGCCTGCGCCTCGGTCGGTGTGTGGACGCGGGCGGTGCGCCACCACGACTGGGTCAAGTAGTCGATCGCCTTCTCCACCACCCCCTTGCGGTTGCCGTGACGGGGCGGGCACGGATCGACGC
>CAWJCQ010000007.1:0-298729 GCA_963841465.1 uncultured Acidimicrobiia bacterium
CTTTCGAGGGCTCGACGCCGTACAGGCTCACGCACACGCCTGGGTCCAGGCGAACTGGGATCCGTCGCTGCGCCTCGGCAAATGGTGGCGGCGTCTCGCCGACGCCGGCTACGCCGCCCCGGAGCTGCCCGTCCCGCCGGCGGCCTCGGTCTCGGCCCCGACGAGGTCGTCGCTGTGCGCCAGGTGTTGGCCGACGCAGGTTGCATGGGGCCGCCGGGCGGCATCGGGATGATGTTGGCGGCGCCGACGATCGCCACGCACGGCACCCCCGAGCAGATCGCCCGGTCCGCGGCCCCGATCCTGTCCGGGGAGCAGGCCTGGTGTCAGCTGTTCTCCGAACCGAATGCCGGCTCCGACCTCGCATCCCTCGAGTGCCGGGCCGTCCAAGACGGCGACGAGTGGATCATCAACGGGCAGAAGGTGTGGACCTCAGGCGGTCATCTCGCGGACATGGGCATGCTCCTGGCCCGCACCGATCCGGCCGCCCCCAAACGCCAAGGGATCAGCTGGTTCGCGTTCTCGATGCGTCAACCCGGCGTCGAGGTGCGCCCATTGCGTGAGATGACCGGCGAAGCAGTGTTCAACGAAGTGTTCCTCGACGACGCCCGCGTCGCCGACGCCGCCCGCATCGGCCCCCTCAACCAGGGGTGGGCAGTCGCCGCGACGACACTGGCCACCGAGCGGTCACGGCTCGGTTCGGCCAAGGTCGACCTGCCCGCCGAGACGCCAGGAGCGACCGCTGGGCGCCTCGGGCGGCACGTCGGCGAACTGCTGGCCACCGCCAGTCGCGGCGAGGACTTCCTCGCCGGCACGCACCTCGGCGCCGTCAACGTCACCCAATGGACAGACCTGGCCCGACGCCTCGGACGCCTCGACGACCCACAGGTGCGCGCCGGCCTCGCCGAGCTGCACACCCTCGTCCAGATCAACTGGTGGTCGGCGCAACGCAGCGCGGCCCGACCAGTCCCCGGCGCCGACAACGTCGCCAAGTTGGCGATGAGCGAACTGTTCCGCCGGTTCCGCGAGGTCGGAACTCTCATCGTCGGCGCCGACGGGATGCTTGCAGCCGACGCCAGCAGCAACGGCGGCGCTGTGCAGACATTGACCCTCCTTTCGCCGGCTCCAGGGATCTACGGCGGCACCGACCAGGTGCAACGAAACATCATCGGCGAACGGGTCCTCGGTCTGCCCCGCGAGCCGGGATGACACACCGAACCGCTCACCACGCGACGTGCAGCCCGGGTCGCCCGGCACCACCCCCACCAGATCCTGTGCAACCTCGGCGTCTCCACCAACCCGTCGACGAACCCAACCTCCCACCACTCGATCCGAGGAGACCGGCATGACACTCACGACTTCCTGGTGGCCCATCGACACCAGCCAACCGGTGCTCGACACGACCGTCGGCGACATCCTGCGCAACGCGGCCGCCGAGGTTCCCGACCATCCCACGCTCATCGAGGGCATCGCCGACCCACGTCGGCGCCGGTGGACCTACGCCGAGCTCCTCGCCGACGCCGAGCAGATCGCCCGGGCCTTGCTGGCACGCCTCGAACCCGGCGAACGCATCGCCGTGTGGGCGGCCAACAGTCCCGAGTGGGTGCTTGTCGAGTACGGCGCCGCACTCGCCGGTGTCGTCCTCGTCACCGTCAACCCAGCTCTCACCGTCCCCGAAGCCCGCTACGTCCTCACGCAAAGCCGGGCCAACCTGCTCTTGCACGACGACGCATACCGCGGCCAATCACTCAGCGACGCAGCCCGCACGCTCGCTGACGAGCTACCCGAGCTGCGCGCGACGGCGACGCTGACCGACTTCTTCGCCACCGTCGACACAGCCGACGACGTCGCGCTGCCTGACGTGGCACCCGACGACGCCGCCCAGATCCAATACACCAGCGGTACCACGGGGTTCCCCAAAGGTGCCCTCCTGCGACACCGCAGCATCACCAACGACGCCCGGTTGACCTTCGCTCGCGGACGCGTCCCCGCAGGCGGCGTGTACCTGACACCGCTGCCCCTGTTCCACACCGGAGGCTGCTGCGTCGCTGTCCTCGGTGCGGCCAGCATCTGCGGCACCCTGGTGCTCATGTCGGGCTTCGATCCCGACGTCACGCTGCAAATCATCGACGAGGAACAAGCCGTCGCCCTCGGCGCCGTACCAACGGTGTTCACCGCGCTGCTCGCCCACCCCGACGTCTCCGCACGCACCGAGTCGCTGAGAACGGTGTTCGGTGGCGGCGCCCCCGTCCAGCCCGAACTCATCCGGCGCATGCAAGCGACTTTCGACGCGACCTTCATCAACATGCTCGGCCAGACCGAACTCGGGCCCGTCATCACGATGGTGCACCCCGACGACTCGCCCGAAGACAAGTCGACCACCGTCGGCACCCCGCTCCCGCAGCTCGAGTGCCGCATCGTCGACCCCGGGTCCGGTGACACGGTCCCCGTCGGCGAGCAAGGCGAGCTGTGCGTTCGCGGCTTCTCGACGATGATCGGCTACTTCGACGTGCCTGACGCCACCGCCCGCGCGATCGACACCGACGGATGGCTTCACACCGGTGACCTGTGCACCATGGACCAGCGCGGCTACGTCACCGTCACCGGGCGCCTCAAGGACATGATCATCCGCGGAGGTGAGAACATCTACCCCGCCGAGATCGAGGGCGCCATCCTGACCCACCCAGCCATCGTCGACGTCGCCGTCGTCGGCCGCCCCGACGACCACTGGGGCGAGCTCATCACCGCGACGGTCCGAACCGACCCGAAACAGCCGTCACCCACAATCGGCGAACTGCGCAGCTGGTGCAGCGAGCGCCTCGCCCGCCACAAGATCCCCGCTCAGTGGTACGTCACCGACGCGTTCTCGCTTACCGGAAGCGGCAAGGTCCAAAAGTTCGTCCTCCGCGAGCAACTCGCCACCGACCAACTGACCGCACTCACTCCGTGACGCATCGGGCCGCCGGCCAACGCCGAGCAAGGCGCCACCGTCGCGCAGCCACCATGCTCCGAACAAGGGTCAGGTCGTCCGCCGGCGGTCGTGTTGACCAGTTTTCTAATCTCGATTAGTCTCAGACAACGTGCCAGACGGACCGGCGTGACGAGCTCATCGGACCGCCCGCCTGCAAGATGGTCCAGGGAGATTCTTCGATGCGACATGAACGCCAAGTGGAGTTGCTGGAACGGGTCGCTGCGTCCGGCGATCACTTCGCCGGACTGCACGGCAACCACTCGATGGTCAACCCGGCGACCGCCTACACCGACCTCGACCGCTTCGCGCTCGAGCAACGCGTGCTGTTCCGTGATGGGCCGACGCTGCTCGGGCTCAGCTGCGAGCTCGCCGGCCCTGGCGATTACCTCACGACCACGGTCGACGGGATTCCGATCGTGGCCGTGCGCCAGGCAGACGGCTCGCTCCGGGCCATGGTGAACGCCTGCAGGCACCGCGGCGCGCCGCTCGTCACGGAGCGGTCCGGCAACCTCGGGCGGAGCATGGTGTGCGGCTATCACGGCTGGACGTATGGCACCGACGGCACGCTGCGCGCTCGGCCCCTGTCGGCCGGCGCGTTTGACGACGTGACGATCGCCTGCGACCTCCACCAGGTCGCCATCGCCGAGCGCCATGGACTCGTCTACATCCGCGCCGGATCGGCTGAGCCGATCGACGTTGACGACGTGCTCGGCGGCGCCGAAGACGACCTCGGCTCGTTCGGTCTCGACGGCTACACCCACATCGAGACCCGCTCCAACGTGTGGGACATGAACTGGAAGCTCATCCTCGACACGTTCACCGAGAGCTACCACATCCGCTGGCTGCACAAGAACACCATCGCGCCGGCGTTCAACTCCGACTGCGTGATCTTCGAACCGTTCGGCCGCAACTGCGCCTCCATCGGCCTGCGGGCCAACGTCCTCGACGAGGTGGCCAAGCCGAAGGAGGAGTGGTCGCTGCTGCCGTATGGCACGATCCAGTACTTCCTGGTGCCGAACGCGCTGGTCGTGCACCAGCTCGACCACGTCGAGCTCTGGCGGGTCGAGCCACTCGACGTCGGTCGCGTGCGGGTGTACACCTCGATCTTCGCCCCCGAGCCCCCAACGGAGTCGGCGCTGCGCTACTGGTCGAAGAACCTTGATCTGCTGCTCCAGGTCACCGGCACCGAGGACTTCCCGACCATGGAGCGGATCTACGCCACGCTGCGCTCCGGCGCGCTCCCCGAGGTCGTCTACGGGCGCATCGAGCCGCCGCTGGTCCACCTGCACACCACGCTCAACGAACTGTTGGCAGGCGCCGACCGGTGACCGAGCGCTTCGCCGGGAAGGTGGTGGTGGTCACCGGCGGCACCACGGGCATCGGCCGGGCAACCGTCGAGCGCCTCCACGCCGAGGGAGCCGCCGTCGTCCTCTGCGGCCGGCGCACCGAGCTCGGCGAGGACCTGGCACAAGACCTCGGCGATCGCGCCGTGTTCGTCACCGCCGACGTCACCGACCGTAACGACCTCGAGCGGCTGTTCGCCGAGGCGGCCGAGCGGTTCGGACGGCTCGACGCCGTTGTGAACAACGCCGGCAACGTGGTCGTCGCTCCTACCCTCGACCTGCATCCGAGGCACTGGCGGCGGGCGTTGGCGTTGAACCTGGACGCGGTGTTCGACAGCTGCCAGCTGGCGATCCCGCTCCTGCGGCGCACGATCGCCGACGGGCTCGCCACCCAGGCGGCGATCGTCAACGTCGCCTCGCTCGACGCTGTGGCCGCCGACCGCGGGTTTGCGGCCTACAACCGGAGTTCCGCAGAATTGGGGCACACGCGAGGCCTGAAAACAGGCTCTGACCAGGGACTTTGGGCGCGCGACGGGCGATGAGTCGTGTTACTACCGCCCGTTGTTCAGCCGGTGGTGGGGCTGAACTGGAAGAACCGCGGCGGTTCGGGCAGCTCGAGCGCCCGCAGGATCGACCGGTGGCTGGGGGTCAGCTCGGTGCGCTGGGCGATTTGGCCTTCGGCGGTGGCGAGGGTGATGAGGTGCATCCGTTCGAGCTCGTTGCGGATGTTGCGCCAGGTGTCGCCGACCGCCAGCTCCGCCACCCGCAACAGCAACAGCGCCAGCCAGCACAGCTGCACGTGGGCTTGGATGCGTTCGTCCTTGTGGTGGAACACGGGCCGAAGGTTGATCTGGATGGTCTTGAGGTCACGCCAGCCCCGTTCGGCTTGGTAGAGGGCCTTGTAGGCGTCGGCGATGTCGTCGGGGGACAGGCTCTCATCGGCGCGTGTCAACCTTTTCGAGGCAGATCTCTTGAGAATCACTGTGTCGTGGCGTCCTCCTTCGGCTCGTTGATCCACACCGCGGTGGGCAGCGCCGGCGGTTGCGGTGGCTTGCGGACGAAGCGTTCGGGGTGTGCGGCGTAGGCGTCGTTGAGCACGACAGCACGCTGCTCGCGAATGAACTCGGCTCGCCCGTAGTGGACGTCGGCGGGGGTGTGGAACCCGATGCCGGAGTGCCGGTGCTCGTCGTTGTACCAGTTGAAGAACCGGCTGCAGAAGGCGTGAGCGTCCTGGAAGCAGCCGAAGCGGTCGGGGAACTCGGGCCGGTACTTGAGCGTGCGGAACTGGCTCTCGCTGAACGGGTTGTCGTTGCTCACGTGCGGCCGGCTGTGGCTCTTGGTGACGCCGAGGTCGGCGAGCAAGAAGGCGACGGGCTTGGCCACCATCGGCGAACCACGGTCGGCGTGAATCGTGAGCTGACCATGCTCGATCCCTTGCTTGGCGACGGTGTCGGCGAGCAGCGCTTCGGCGAGGCGGGCGTTCTCGGCGTGGGCGAGCATCCAGCCCGGCACGTAGCGGCTGAAGATGTCGAGGATCACGTACAGGTAGTAGTACGTCCACTTCTGCGGGCCGAGCAGCTTGGTGATGTCCCACGAGTAGACCTCGTTCGGGTTGGCGGCCAGCAGCTCGGGCTTTTTGGCCGCTGGATGGGTGGCCTGGCGGCGACGCTCGCGGACCTCGTCGTGCTCGCGCAACACCCGGTACATCGTCGGCACCGAGGCCAGGTAGACGCCCTGATCCAACAGCTTGGCGTAGACGGTGGCGGGCGCCTCATCGACGTGGTCCTCGCTGTTTAGCACCGCCCGCAGCTCCTTGCGCTCGAGTTCGCTGAGCGCCCGAGGCTGCGGTGTGGGCATCCGCTCGGGCTTCGGGGCCGGGGGGCTCTGGCGGTGCCGGCGATACCAGCGGGCCTGGGCCTCGCCGATCGCCGCGCAGGCGTCGCGCACGCCCACCAGCGGTGCGAGCTCGGTGATCGCCTGATCGATCATCTCGTCTCGCCCCGATCCGTCGGGGCGCTGTCGGTGGCGAGATCGTCCAACAGCGCCGAGAGCTTTCCCTGGACCTCGATGATCTTGCGGGCCTTGTCCAGCTCGCCGGCCAGCCGCTCGTTCTCACGACGCAACCGGGCCACCTCGCGATCACGAGGATCGGCCGGCTGGCGGCCGGCGGGCTTGGCCAACGCCGCCAGCGCGCCACGGTCGCGCTGGCGGCGCCACTCCGAGATCAGCGACGTGTACAGGCCCTCGCGCCGCAACAGCGCGCCCTTGCCCGCCTTGTCGAGGCGCTCGTACTCATCGAGAACCTGGGCCTTGTACTTCGCCGAGTACCGACGCGGGCCACGGGCCCGCTCGGGGACCTCGGGATCCGGATCGTTCGTGTCGTCCACGGCGCCAGCCTGGGCGCGCGCGCTCGAAGAATCGTGGATGATCGTGCTCATTCGGGGAACTCCTCCCCACCCTCTCAGCTCAATGAATCGACTGCTCGATCCGCCTCACCCGAGGTTGACACAGAGGGCATCGGCGGTGCGTAGCAGGTACTTGCCGTCGTAGTGGGCGTCGCGGCGTACCGCGCTGCGGTCGATGCGCAGCTTGCCCGCCGGCGTGGCCCGCAGGAACCGGTTGAACGCCGGCTTGGTCTTGAGTCGTCCCGCCAGCTCGGCGCGCGCCCGGGCCGCCAGCGCGTCGCTGCCGGCGATGTGGTCTTGGAGGCGGGCGACGATCTGGGTGCGGATCTCGGCGTCGCGGCGAGCCTCCTCAGGGTTGTGGCAGATGACGAACCGGTCACGGGCCACGCCGTCGTCGACCCGCACCTGCTTGACCCGCAGGTTGCCGGCCACGGTGTGGTAGCGGCCCTGACGGGCCAGCGCCGCCGCGGCTTCGACGGAGGCACCGCGCAGCTTCTCGCCCATGATGTAGCTGCCCCCGCCGCGCTGGAGGTAGCGGCGGTTCTCCGCCGAGGTGAAGCCCCGGTCCAGCACCCAGATCACCCGGTGCAGGTTCCAGGCCCGCAGGTCGTCTTTGACCGTGCGGATCAGCACCTGGTCGCTGGTGTCGCCGGGGAAGGTCCACAGCCGCACCGGGATCCCCTCGCGGGTGACCGCCATGCCGATCACGACCTGGGGCAGATCGGGCCGGTGGTCCTTGCTGTGACCCCAGGTCCGCACCGCCGCCTCGAGGGCCCGCCCGGTGTCACCTGCATCGTCGAGGTCGGAGTCATCAACCAAGGCGTCGTCGGCGCGTTCGGTCTGCCAGAACGTCGAGGTGGTGTCGAAGAACAAGATGTCGACCTGCAGGTTCAACAGGTTCGCCACCGAGAAGAACACCGCCTCTTGCAGCTCACCGAGCGCGGCCAGCAAGAAGTCCATCGCCCGGTAGCAGGTGTCCTCGTCCACCTCGGCCAGTCCCTCGATGAACACCCGATGCTCCACCCACGAACACCCCGCCAGCTTCGACAACAGCTTGGGCGACAGCCGGTTGGCGACCATCGCGAAGATCGCTCGCTCGATGCCGTCGGCATCGCCTCGTCGGCCCCGACCCGAGTGCCGTGCGGCCACCGCCAGGATCTGGGCGCCGATCCCGAGCCGTTCCCACAACCGGTCTGCTACCCAGGCGGTGCCCATCGGCCGGGAGTCGAGGAGCTGCACCTCGCCGGCGCCGCCCGCCCCCACCGCGTCGGCGGGGTCCAGGAACCGGCTGATCGAGCGCACGAGGCGGGCCAGGCCGTCACGGTCGACCAGCTCGGCGCGACCGAAGTTGTGGATGATCTGGGCCTTGGGCATCCCGGTCTCCGGGTCGCGCGCGTTGTGGGCCAACGCCAGGTACGACACCTCGCTGCCGTCACGGTTGCGCCGCCGCGTCTCCCGCAAGTACATGTCTACGAGCTTACGACATCAACCCTCAATGATCCCGGATACCAGCAGCGAGTCGTGTGTCTACAGGTTTTCCGCTCTACAACACCCGCGCCAGCCTCTCACCAGGACAAACGCCGCGAGCACAGGCCGTTTGACTACGAATTCTGCGGAACTCCGGTCAGGCAGAGCCCCAGCGTTGGATCGCGCGGCGCACGGCGGGTACGACGTGGTCTCCGTAGCGACGCTGCCAGTCCGGGTCCATCCAGTCCACACCGGTGACGGTGCCCCGACACAGGGCAGTGCCACAGTTGCAGTCCATCTCGAAGTCGGCATGCGTGGTCTGCGTGGCGTAGTCGATCGTGAGCTCCTCGCCGGCGGCGACCGCACGGCGGGTGGCGATCGTCTGGGTGTCGAGATGCCACAGCGAGGGGTCACAGCTGTGATTGCAGAAGTGGATCAACTGGTCAGGGTCGAGAACCAGGTTCTGGTCGTCGTCGATCATGATCGTGTCGACATAGCCGCCGTCGGCCGCGGCGTCGGCGAACAGCTCGTGCAGTGTCGCGTCGTCGACGATGCGGCCGCGCAGCCGCGCCATGATCGTGCCGTCTCTCAGGGCTTGTGCCGCGAACATGCCGTCGCCCTCGATGTTCGACGAGCGTCGCTGCGCAGCTGGATGGATCCACGTCGCTCCATCGCTCATCGGGTCCACGACCCAACTGTGGCACCGCCGCGTCGTCTCTCGGAGACGACGCGGCGGCCGCCCAAGCGTCAGACTCCGACGGTCCGTAGATGCCGTTCTGCATCAGCCGTCAGAGCTTCAACGCCGTCGTTCGGTGCTGTCGTTCGGCGTCGCCGTTCTGTGCGGCCACGGCCCTCGGCGTCGAGCCGCCGACCCGGGTGAGCGCCGTGGAGGCAGGGTCGGGTCGTCAGTGCCGATCGCCGAATCGGGTCGCCGTACCAGGGACGCACGAGGCTGGAGCTCGAGCGCTACTGGCCCGCCTGTTCAAACGCGTTCATGACCATGGGACGCATGTCATCCGGGCCGAGCGCGTTCGCCACGAATCGTGCTTGGTTCATGAGTTGTGGGACAAGGACCTTCAACTGATCCACGAGCATTGAGCTCGGCAGGGATGTGCTTCCGGCGACGGCGCTCGCCCATCGTCCATTTCCGTCAGTAACCGCGACCTGCGCCGACAGGGTCACAAGCGCCCTCGTCGCCTCGCTGAGATGGAAGATGAGCAGTCTTCGCAGCTCGTCGTGGTGGTACGTGACGTGCCATTCGACATCCCCGTGCCTGAGTCCGCCCCCATGAATCTCCGCTTCCTTCCCGAGTTCGTCGAGCGAGGCGCGCAATGACTGGCCGAACTGCTCACTGAGGCCGCGTAGTTCGTCGACGCTCATGGCGCCTCCAACGGGCCGTGGGTGACGACCGCAGAGGCCGGCGCTCCATCAGGAAGATAGATCTCGAGGCCGCCGCCAGTCCGAAGAGGGTCCGAACCGTCGGGAGGTGCGGAGCCTGGACCCTTGTAGCGGCCGATCCTCGATGGATCGAACGCGATGACGTAATCCTTCCTCCGTAGGGTTCCGAGCCAGATGTCCGCTACGTGACCTTCAAGAGGGTGGACTGTGCACCAACTGCCGGGCCACAAGCCGGCTGCGAGAATCGATCCCGCGTCGGCGGAGCGGCAGTAGTGGAGAAGTGCCCTGCCGCCTAGCAGCAAGTCGAGGTCACTGGCGTCCGGTAGCGAAACCGCAGGAAGTGCGGACGGACTGAAGCGGCACTGGTCGTTCCAGACGGCGAGTGCGCCGGCGCTGCCCACGTTGAGAATCCTACGTGCCCCGACGGCGTTGGCGATTGTCAAGACGGCGCGCATCAACATGATCGAGGCGATGTGATCAACAGCGGCACGACCCGTCTCCGCACCGGACGACGGTGATGGCGCGCCATCCGATGCCGGGAGTCCAACGCCCAGCTCGACGTCCGGCCCACGCCCACGCCGCCGGAGCCCCGGTACCGAACGCTCCGAGTGCTCTCCTCTGCTGCCCTCTGACCGACCGCGCGGTGATGCCGTTCGGTGCGCGGCCGCAGCGCAGTCAGGTCGTCGTTAGGTCGCCGCGATTCTGTGCGTGGGCCGGCACGCCGCTCCCGAGCGCCTCGCGGTCGCGACGGCAGGCACGGCGAGCGAGACGCGGCCGTGCCATGGCGCGAATATCCGGCGATGTGGGGCAGAAGGCAGGGCGGGATCGTGGTTATGGGCGAATGGTAGGGGACGCTACGCGGGGCCGTGCGCTCTACACCCGCTTGTGGCCCGCTCACGGTCTGGTCGGCAGTCGGAGGAGGTTGGCATGCCGACGAAGGTGGGCACCCTCGACGAGGTTACGGTCGTCGCTGACGAAGTCAGCGCTGGGTTCTCGCCGAGCACCACGTGGAGCGCGTCAGCTGCGGCTACGAGGAGGTGACGTGGGACGGGGCTACACCGATGCGCACATGAGCGCGAGACGCGAACGAAGGAGCGCCCGAGTGCGGGCGACGTCTTCGACTTGGTCGGGCAGCCAAGGGCACTCCGGGGCGTCCATGGCCTCGCGTAGTCGGCCTGTCGCGTCGGCCGCCGATACCTCCTCGCAGAAGGACACCGGATCGTCGCTGGCCATGTCGAACATCTGCCGGCGCAGCATCGGCACCCGGGCGACAACGTAGCAGTCCTTGAGCCCTCCACCGAGGTCGTGGTCGATGAGCACGCACAGCCCATGACGCTTGCGGCCGTAGCTGAAGGTGGTGGTCACCGACTCCTGGTCCCCGAAGGCGTCGCCGTAGACCCAGCACGGCCCGACGGTGGGGGACCCGACGCGCTCGGCCCAGCGCGGCTCGGGGACACCATGCTCGACCACGCGCTGCCGGGCGGCCGTGGCGGCGCCAGATAGTCGGGGGCCACCGAGGGAGCCGAGCACGATGAGCATCGCCAGTGCCGTCGGGGTGGCGGCTGTCTCGGCCATCGGCACGATGGCCTCGGCTACGAGGTCTTCGGCGGCGGCGGGCGGGAGCGGGGGGAGGGCGAGAATACCGAGCATCTCCGAACCCCACATCTCCGCATCGAGCGGGGACCGCACCGTGGCCAAGATTGCCTCCGCCCCAGCGAGGACCTCGCCGAACGCCTCTTCGGGGGTGGGAAGCACCCCCTGGGCGCCGGCGAAGTCCACTTGCTCGAGCACCCCCCACTCAGCGAGCCAGTCCTCGAGCTCGTCGAGAGCGGGCGGCGTGGGCGGTTCGTCCGTTCCCAACACCCCGGCGGGGAACGCCGGCTCGGTGGGGGCAGACGCGACGGCCACGGGTCATGGGAGCCAATGCTGGCATGCGAAGACCGGAGGGTGGGTGATGCTCGGATGCGACTCGCGGGCCGTAGGAATTCGCATCCGCTACGGGCCCACCACGTGCCAAGCTCGATGTCGATGTTCGACCTCCGCCGGGTCAAAGGTGCCAGGGTCGAACGCACCACGGGCTCACTCGAACATCGAGTCGAGCTCGTCGTGGTCGGTGTCACCTTGACCGGGCACACCGCGCCGAGATGATGCCATGTGGAGTTGGTCGGAGGGTTGAGCCTCCCCGCTGTTGGTTCGGTCCTCTACTCCGGATGAAGCTTGAGGTTGCTTAACACCAACCCTCGAGCGAGGAGGCTCACATGGGATCGTACGTAGGGATCGATCTGCACCGGCGCCGGTCGGTTGTCGTCGTTTTGAACGAGGATGGCGAGCGGGTGTCGTGGAGTCGGATCGACAACACGCCAGCCAACCTGGCTGCTGAGATCGTCGCCGCCGGCGGACCGGAGGCGGAGGTGGCGATGGAGGCGTGCTGGGGCTGGTATTGGGCGGCCGACGTGATCGCCGAGTGCGGGGCCCGGTTGCATCTGGCCCATCCGTTGGGGATCGCCGGCTACGAGAACCGGCGGGTCAAGAACGACATCCGCGATGCCACGCTGCTCGCCGACCTGCTGCGTCTGGGTCGTCTCCCGGAGGCGTGGGTGGCACCGCCCGAGGTGCGCCAGTTGCGTGAGATCGTCCGCTATCGGGCCAAGTTGGGTCGGCTGCGGTCCGGGTTGAAGCAGCAGGTCCATCAGACCCTCGGCAAGGAGGGGGTGATCCCGCAGCTCGACGACATCTGGCGCGGTGGCGGCCAGCAGTGGCTGGACGGGCTGCAGCTGGGCGACGTGTACGTCGATCGGATCGAGTCGCTGCGTGACCTGATCGAGCTCTATGACCGCGAGATCACCCAGTGCGACGTGGCCATCCACCGTCGGCTGAAGGGTCATCCCGGCTACGAGGCGGTGCAGGCGTTGCGTGGCGTCGGTCCGGTGTTGGCGGCGGTGTTCGTCGCCGAGATCGGCGACGTCGGCCGGTTCGACAACCCGCGCCGGTTGTGCTCGTGGGCCGGGCTGACCCCCCGGCTGCGCGAGTCCGACGCCCACACCCATCGTGGACACATCACCAAGCAAGGCTCCCGGCTGCTGCGCTGGGCCGCGGTCGAAGCCGTCTCCGGGGCGGTCCGCGACCCGCGGATCGCCTCGGTCAAAGCACGTGTCGGCGCCCGCCGGGGCCGCAACATCGGACGGGTCGCCGCGGCCCGTCATCTCCTCACGCTCGTCTACTACGGCCTGCGCGACGGTGAGATCCGTTGCCTCGCCACTGACGCGGCGTGATGTCGGGCACGGCCACGACGCAGCTCGGGAACGGCATGACCCACCACCAGGTGTGGTCGACGCAAATGAGTGAGCTGGTCGTGGTCGTGACCGTACGGCTTCATGCTCACCCCGCATTGTCGGGCGTGACGAAGGTATGCCCAGGCACCCGACATCCGGGCTGCCCGCCCCTCGCTCGCACGAGGACCGAAGCCAGGTTCACCGTGCCCACCCACACCGCACCGACGACCACGCCAAGCGCGGACAGTAGGGGAAGGGCAAGCAGGCCCCGCCCCAGGGGCGGGGCCGAGACCATTGTCCCGATCTCGGGGCATCACCATCGCCGGCGTCAAGGCCAAGCCCTCCGGGCGGCCTACGGCCGGCCTTGACCCCGGCTCAACCCGACCAACAAGAAGAATGACCGCGCCGCGGCGTCGGCACACGCGTCCGACGCCGGACTCGTCGCGCCCCGAGTCCGGGCCTCCGGCCCGGACCAGCCTCGATAGAGGCAATCGCACCGGTTGACGGCTCCACACTCCACATGTATGCCGTTCGGGCGCGGCGGCACGGGCGCGAGCGACGTCGTTCGGTGCGCGGGTTCGGCAGAGCCGCCACGTGTGAACCGATGGTTTCGCGATACGATACTCACCACGTGGAGATCTACGCATCCGCCCGCAAGCACGGGATCGACGACGCCGACATCAACCATGCCATCGAGAACGCGCTGGCCGCAGGAGAACAAGACGACGGCAAAGTCCTTTACATTGGGCCCGATCGCGCGGGGAACCTGCTCGAGGTCGTCTCCGTGCTCCGTGACGACGGGACCGAGATCGTGATCCACGCGATGCCGATGCGTCGCAGCTACAAGTCGTTTCTCGCGGACCGAGGAGATCGAGATGGTTGAGAAGAACACGACACACGGACGGTCGAAGGCTGGCGTTGAACTCACCGACGAGGTCCTTCAACAGATGGCACGGGAGGCCGAAGCTGGGTTGGACGTCACGAAGCTGCGCCGCCGCCCGGGCCGTCCCACGATGGGCTCAGGCCCTGCTGACACGCTCCCCGTACGGCTCGAGCCGGAGCTTCGCAGAGCCGTCGAGGACCGGGCAGCAGCGGACGACACGACCCCTTCCGACGTCGTGCGCACAGCGTTGCGCCGCTACCTCAACGTGAGTTGACGCGATTCGCCGACCCGATTGGCCGGGGCGGCCGGCCAGCGCGGAGATGCCGTTCTGGCGCGGTCGGTGGGCGGCGATGGGCGTCGTTCGGGCGCGTCGTTCGGTACTCGGCAGCTGCGTCAACCCCGTCACGCCGTCGCTCGGCGCTCCCGTTCGGGGCGCACGGTCGCCCTCCGGCACCGGTCGACGCGAGCGATCAGTGACGGCGTAGGACGTTGCGCAGCACCAGCAGCGCAACGATCATGACGATCTGACCACCGAGCACGATGCGGTTGACGTCCACAGCGGGTCGCCAGCTCAGACGGTTGCGTTCGATCACATACACGCCAGCGGGCTTCGCGGCGAGCCCGAAGCCGCCGCCGGACCCAGACCCGGTGCCGTCGCCTTCGGGTCCCGGACCCTCGCCACGGCCACCGCCGCCTCCGCCACGCAGGACGGCGACGGGAATCACCATGACCCCGTTACGTTCGTGGGGCTTACCGAACAGCCGGTTCACCGTGAGCGTGTGTCGCGCCTGCTGCATGAGCTCGTTCACGTCCACTTGGCACCTCCTCGAGATCCGCGATCGCGCCCATTCGATCAGGACCCGACGCCCGGCGGGCCAGCCCCCAGCGCCCAGCCCTCAACCAGGCCGAAACCGTGCTGCCGTTCGGGCGCGTGACGGTCGGGCCCGATGGAGTCATTCGGGCGAGTCGTCGGTGCCGCCTCGACCACCGTGCAACGTCGCCCGCGCCAGCCAACGGTCTGGAAGGTGCTGTCGGCTACGAACGCCCTCGAGCGGGGCGGTACCGTTCGTGTCCGGCAGGGTGTCAAGGCCAGTTGGTCGAACTCGATGAGAGCGGTCGGGAAAGATGCGGGGATCGCACTGCTGATTCTCGTCAACGGAGCTCCCGCCTCGGGCAAGTCCACCCTTGCTCGCCGCTACGTCGACGACCACAACAACACGGCTCTCGTCGAGGTCGACACGCTGCGGATGACCCTTCCGAACTGGGAGCAGGACGAGGCAACGAGGCTCATTGCGCGCGACCTTGCGGGCGCCGCGGTTGTCGAACATCTCGGCGCCGGACGCGACGTGATACTCGCCCAGTACTTCGGCCGGCTCGGCTACATCCTGCTGCTGGAAGACGTGGCACGCGAGCACGGTGCGACGTTCGTCGAGGTCATCCTTGCGACCGAGGTGGGCCTCGCACTCGACCGGTTCGGCGCCCGCCGTCGAGCTATGGCTGAGCGCGGCGAGAACCACCCCGAGCGCGACATCGCGGACGCCGACGTCGAGGCGTTCATCGTCGACGCGGTCAACCGACTGAAACGGCTACCGAAGGCCAGACCGAAGTCACAGATCATCCCCGTCGAGCTCGAGGCGTCCGAGGACGAGATCTACCGCCGCCTCCGCTCGGTCCTCGGCGCGAAGGGCCAGCCCTAGCCTCGCCACGTGCGACGGTCGCCGAGGGCCGGGCGTCACGCGATCTACTCGTCCCCTCACGCCGTCGTCCTGCAGGCCGCCCGGGCCGCACTGCAGGCTGCGTAGATCGCTTGGTCGTGACCCCGGCGCCGACGGTACTGATCGTCGGCGCAGCGCCGACGGGCCTGATGCTGGGGTGTGAGTTGGCCCGTTGCGGATTGTGCCCTCGCGTAGTCGAAGCGCAGCCGATCCGGACGAGTATGGACATGCCGATCGGGCGCGCTTGCTGGTCAGGTGTCGGCATTGTTCGGTTCCGTTGTTCGGGACATGACGTGGGGGGCTCCTCGCCCGACGTGACGTCGTGTGCGCCGCTACCGTCGCCAACGTGACCGCAACGACGTTTCAGATCGCTGGTCGGACGGTCGGACGCGTCGGCTACGGCGCGATGCAGCTGCCAGGTCCAGGCGTGTTCGGACCGCCGAAGGATCACGACGAAGCCATCGCTGTGTTGCGCGAGGCGGTCGACGCCGGAGTGAACCACATCGACACCGCCCAGTACTACGGACCGAATGTCTCCAACGAGCTGATCCACGAGGCGCTGCACCCGTACCACGACGACCTCGTCATCGTGTCCAAGGTCGGCGCGGTCCGCGACGAGCGCGGTGGATGGCAGCCTGCTCAGACCCCGGCCGAGCTGCGCTCGGGGGTCGAAGCGAACCTCCGCACACTCGATGTCGAGCAGCTCGGGGCAGTGAATCTGCGGCGCATGGACCTCGCCGAAGGCTCCGGCGAGCATCCTGTGGCGCTCCAAGATCAGCTCGCCGAGATGGTGGCCCTGCGGGAGGAGGGCAAGATCGCCGGGGTCGGCATCTCGAACGCGTCACTTGCCGACGTCGACACGGCGATCGAGTTGACACAGATCACCTGCGTGCAGAACCCGTACAGCCTTGTCGCCCAGGACGACGGTGGCGTGCTCGAGCGCTGCATCACAGGAGCGATCGCCTTCGTGCCGTTCTTCCCGTTGGGTTCGGCGTTCCCGAACATGCCGAAGGTCACCGACGATGCAGCGGTGCGCGCCGTCGCCGACCGCGTCGGTGCGAGACCTGCGCAAGACGGCCTGGCGTGGCTGCTCCATCGGGCGGACAACATCTTGCTCATCCCGGGCACCTCGTCACTGACCCACCTCGAGGAGAACCTGGCGGTGAGCGATGCAACCCTCAGCGACGCCGACCTCGCTGAGCTCGACGATCGCTGACTCCGAGCTCAACCTCTGTGCGCACGCAAGCCGATCGCTGACGCGCTGGCACGCCAACAACGGAACAGACGTGCACCGGCCGACATGCCGTTCGGTATCGGCTCGAGGCGACTGGGAGCCCGTCGTTCGGTCGCGTCCTTATGTACGGCTCGTGCGACGGTCCCTCTGCTCGCGGCAGCCAGCGCTCCCGGCTCGAGCGCGGTGCGGAGGCGTCATCACACCGGCGTCCTCGGTCAAGTATCTGGGCGATGCTGAGCCGGTTATTCGGGCATGCAGCACGAGCGTGTCATCCCGCTCGCCCGCGAGTTCGTCGATCAAACCGACGGCGCGCCGACGTCCAGTTCTCTCAGGTCATCGGCGTCACCTGGGCGATCCTCCGGATGCTCGCCGCCTGATGCTCAACCGGAGGGGCGGCCGTAGAGTCGGCCGCTTGTGAGCGACTGGTCGGGTTGGATCCAGGTCGGACTTGCGGCCGTCGGACTCGGGCTGACGGTCGGGTTGTTCGCCCTGGACCGGAGGCGGCGGCAGAGGGACCTGTCGTACGCGATTCTCTCGAGTCGGCCGATCCTGACCCGCACTGGCTTCGACGTCTCGATTCGACACGTCGACCGCGTGCTCACCTCGCCGCACCTTGTGGTCTGGCGGTTGGCGAATGGCGGGTCGGAACCGATCGCGGCGAGCGACTACGAGACGCCGCTCGCGCTCACTGTTGACGGGGCGCAGATCGTGACCGCGGAGATCACCTACGCGCGGCCGCCTGACCTGTCGTTCGACCTCAGGACGACGGACGATCGGGTGATCCTGGAAGGTCGGCTCCTGAATCCGTTCGATATGTTCGAGGTGCAGATGCTGACGGAGGGGAATCCGAGCGGCTACGCGGTCGAAGCCCGGATCGCTGGCGTGCCGACGATCTCGCGGGCCACCCTGCCACAGACCTCGTGGGGAGAGCCGTGGAAGTACGGACGCGCTGACCGCGTCGGGTCGTGGATTATGGCCGTGGTGATTCTTGGCCTGGCGGCGTCGTCGTTCGCTAACAGAGCCTGGATCGCAGGCGCGATCTTCGTCGTTCTCGCGTTCCTCGTTCCGCGGGTGTTGTGGCGTCGGAGGAAGCAGAACCGTCTCTTTCTCGCCGACTGACGGCTCATCACGGCGCCGAGCGTCCGGGGGTGCTGGTCACTCCCACCTCGCGTAGCGGGCGCTCGCGAAAGCTCGCACACCGGAAGGGCCGGCGCCTCGCAGCGGACAGCGAGTTGCCGTTCGGCACCATCCATCCGGACCTCGACGCCGTCCTTCGGTGCTGTCGTTTGGCATGGCAGTTCCGTGCCGCCGTGAGCAATCGGTCGAGCCGCGCATGCGCTCGGCGCCTCGGGAGGCTGGCGTTACCGAAGAGAACGAATCTGAGAGGCGAGCACTTTGGCCGCATCCGCAATCGATCGGTCAAGTACGGTGGACCCGGACCGGACCAGGGCGGGGGTAGCAACCTCATACGGCACTATGGCAATTTCGTCGACTCCCAGCGGCGACCCATGGTAGTGCACGTTCCTATATGGCTGCACCGCATTTGGACTGCGGTCACGCTCGGAGATGTAGATGGCGGGCGCCCAGTCGGTCTTATAGCTGTTGTACATGTCGTTGGACATATATCCCAACCACAGCAGCAGGTCGACCAACCTATCCTGACTCCGCACCTTGGCGAGCCAAGTGTTTCCCGAGGGATCGCGCTCCTCCAAAAGGTAGAAGACGGACTCATTGGGCACCGATACTCGGTCGATGTAGATGTCGTCGCCCTGGAGCTCTGCTCGAAGACACGCAAGGAAGTCGTCGAGCTCGTCCCACCACACTGAGTACCGCCGATCCGGGAACTTCTTGAGGTCTGCGATGAACAGACGCTCCGCAAGATCTGGCTTCTCGAATTCGCGGAGGCTTCGTCTTAAGGACTTAACGAAGAGATCGAACAAGGGAAGGAGGTCGCCTCCTTGGTCTGACGCGACGAGCGCGTCGAGGTATTGGAGACGGTCCGACGACCGCACGATTAGTGGCGGCCAGCTCGCTTTCAGTAGCACAACGTTCGCAAGGAGCCGTGCCACCCGTCCGTTACCGTCTTCGAAAGGGTGGATGATCGTTAGCCACGAGTGAACAACCGCGGCGGCCAAGGCCGGTGGTGCAGCTGTGTCATTCAGCCAAGAGACAAGTTGAGCCATTTGCGCCGGCACCTCCACCACCGATGGTGGACGATGCGACGATCCGCTGATCCCGACCTCGATGTTGCGGTACCGCCCTGCGAACCTGGCGGTGGGCAGCGTCATCTCGTGTAGCGAGCGCAGGTCGATTTCGCGGACAGGAATGGCGGCAGCGCAGAAGTCGTCAGCCAGTTTGCGAGCAAAGATGGTCGCTTCGTGGAGTCCCAGCACCTCAAGCAGGTGGGCATCAGCTTTGACCGCCTCTTCGGCGATGAAACGAGATAGTTGAGTCAAGTCAGACGGTGCCGCTGCAATCGCAGCATCCGTTTCCTCGAGCGGAAGACCAGCTGACTCCAACTTGTTGCTCTCATACACAAGTCGCGACTGCGTAACCCGCTTCAGCGACTGTCTGATCTGTGCGGACTCAGCTTCGAAGCGAGTCTGTACCTCCCGTTGACGGACCTCGACTTCTTCGCATGATTCTCTGAGGAACGCTGCTCGCTCCGCGCCGCTCAGGCTGTCGTCGAGCAGGTACGGCGAACCTTCGAGCGCCCGGTTGAGACTGTCGACGTGCACCCGTAGTCCTGGGCGCTGCGGCTGGGTCGCTGACACGCCGCACATGATGCCCCGCAGAGCGGCGAGCTGGAACCAGACGCACCGAACGACGGTGATGATGCGTCGTGCGGTGCCCAGTCAGACCCGAGTTTGCGTGGGACCCGCCAAACTCGGCTCAGACGCCGACGCCGACGGCCTGGCAATCGCTTCGGCCGATCGGGACGCGGTACCGAACGCTTGGAGGGACTCGTCGTCGTGCGCGCGGACGGGCCGCGCCGGTGATGCCGTTCGGCATCTTTCGAGCGTGGCCGTAAGCGGCGGTTCGGTGCGCACGTTCGGTGTCGGGGCCGGCGATCGGCGGCCCTTCCTGACGCTGCTGGGTTCGCAAACGAGATGCGGCTGTAGGTGCTCGCCCCACCGGTCGCCGGGCGTGCCGGGCCGCTCCGGCCCGGCCCCTCGTCGTCGCTTGAAGGCTCACGCGGCGCCTCGTCCGACGCGGCGCAGCCATTGCTTCGGGTTGCGGATCTCTTCGATCGAAGGGAGCATCGCTGGCGAGGTCCAGCACACGTCGATCGCCCGCGGCCCGCCGACAGCCTCGACGGCGGCGATGAAACGCTCCCCGGCGGCGTACTGGTTCAGCTTGGCCTCCATCCCCGTCACGACCTTGAGCAGCTTGGTCACCGGATTGCCGTTGGCCCGACGGGCGGCGAGCACCCGGGCGTAGCGGCCGGAGTCAGGCACGAGGTCGCCGGCCGCTCGGGTCATCGTCACGTCGCTGTGGCCCTCCAGCAGTGACATCAGCCCGGCGATCCGGTCGATCACCGCGCGCTGCTCAGGGCCGGCGATGAGCCCCGCGAGGCCGGTCTCACGCAGCTGCTGGCGCGCCGCGTCGGGCCGCGTGAGCGCATCGCGCAGCGCCCCGAACAGCACCTCTGGGCGCGGGTCGACGGCGCCGAGCAGCTCGTCCACGAGCCCCGTGAAGTAGGTGCGCATCCACGGCACACCGCTGAACTGCGCACGGTGGGTGAGCTCGTGGACCAGCACCCAGGTGCGGAACTCGATCGGGTCGAAGCCGAAGCGCCGCTCCAACGTCGCCAGGTTCGGGCCGACGAGGTAGACGGCGCCGTCAGCGCCGGCGTCCGGGGCGTCGCCGCGCACCAGCACGTCGTACTGCCCGAGCACCCGGCCACCCATCCATCCGAGCAGCGTCCCGAGCTCGATGCCGGCCACCTGCCGCGACCAAGCGTTGAGCGCGCCGGCGGCAACACCCGACGTCGATCGTCGCGACGCCACCTTCCAGACCACCGGCTCGAGCAGCTGGCGGAACGAGGCGACGTTGGCTCGGACCCACGAGGGCCGGTCGATCAGATCGGCCGACGCCGCACCTGCCGCGGAGCGCAACCCGGTGACGTCCTCGATCTGCTGCTCGATCAGCCCGATCGGCGGATCCCATCCCTCGACGTGGACGTCAGGCGCAGACGAGAGCCCGGACACCGTGATCGCCACCTGCTCGGCGCGCCCCCAGTCGACGACGACGCCTGCGCTCATGCCCGCCCACACTACGGACCAGTTCCTTACCGAGGTGCTGCGGCGAGACCACGCGCCTCTGATGGCCGGCCGCTGCCGTTGCGCACCGTCGCAAGGATCCGGGTCCCGACGTCGTGGCGAGCCTCCGGCAAGCGCAGCCCGCTCGCAACGGTGCCGAGTCCGCGCAACCAGCGCACCTCGCCCAGAGCGGAACCGTCCGCTCGGAAGGTCCGTAGGTTCACGCACGAAGTTCAGGGCCGCCCGCCCGACCCTGCGTCCGATCGCTCCGCCGCACAAGTCGAGGAAGCTCAGCTTCTCCGACGACATCCCAGGGACCAACGACATGCCGATATGTCCGCCCGGTGATTCGGCAAGGGACGTCGTTCGGTCGCGTCGTTCGGTGCCTACATCGTCTCTCGAGCGGTTGCTCCGAGCGATCGCGCCGCCCGTCGACTGAAGTGCCTCGTCGGACAATTGTCAGGTTGGTGCCGTCCGGCGCGCTCCGAGATCATCATCTGATCGCCGTGGCCGTGACCGGCCGGTGCTCATGCAGCGTGCACCGTCCCCGAGGGTTCGCTGGCATCGTTGGGGCGGCTGGCGACGTTGATCAGCCGGCGATGTGTGCGACGAGGCGTCCAGTGACGCGATGGTGCTGGAGGTCGTCGATGCCCTGGGGGATGTCGTCGAAGCCGATGACGGTGTAGGCCGGCGTGACGTCGCCGGTGCGGAGCAGCTCGTACACGGCTGCGATGTCATCCTTGGTGCCGCCGTGGGAACCATAGATCCGCGCCTGCTTGCGGACGACGTCAATCGTGCTCAACGTGATCTCCATCGTTCCCATGCCCACAACCACGACACGGCCGTCGCGACGAATCGCCTTGAGCGCGTTGGCCGTGGTGGTGCCGAAACCGGCGAAGTCGACGATCACATCGAAGTCGTGTCCGGCCCACTCGTCGACGTCGGCGACCACCGAGGTCGCGCCGATCTCGTCCGCCAGCGGCCACGCCGCCTTGTTCACCTCGGCGACGTGCACCTCGGCGCCGGAGACCACCGCGACGCGGGCACCGATCTGACCCAGCCCGCCGAGACCGATGATGCCGACCCTGTCGCCGGATCTCACGGCACCCTGCATCATGACCGCGTGATACGACGTCATGCCGGCATCGGTCCCCATCGCCGCCAACTCAAAGCTGAGCCCAGCTGGCACGGCGACGAGATCGGCGACCGCCACCCGATGCAAGTACGTGAACCCTCCGTCGCGCGCATAGCCCGGGGCGCCCGCAGCGCCCATCGGCCACACTCCGTACCGCTCGCCGATCCGCACGTTGGTGACACCCTCACCCAGCGCGCAGACCACCCCGGCGACCTCGTGCCCGATGACGATCGGGCGCACCGGGATGACCGACAGCCAGCTCGGATCGGTCATCGCCCCCACGTCGGAATGGCACAGGCCCGCAGCCTTGATCTCAAGCACGACCTCACCCGGACCCGGCGATGGCTCCGCAACCTCACTGAGCACCAGCGGTTCGTTCGTATTGGTGAACCGCCACCCCTTCATCACTGCTGACCTCCTACTGGCAGTGCGCCGAACCGGCAACCGCGGACGCAAATCGTCATCCCATTGGGTGGCGAGCTCGCCAGCTACGCCATCGTACGACCCACGACGATGCCGCGTCCTCGCCGACGGCGTACACGTCGGCCCACCGCTCGATGGCTCCGGCATCGACGAGAGCATGCGACTACCTCCAAGGTGCATCCTGTTGTCATCGAGAACCGCACACCGATCGTCGCCCGCGCCGAGACGCCGTCATCCGGAATCCAGGAGACCTCGCCGGCGGCCCGAGAGCCTGATCGTCGGTATGGCGGTTGTGATAGCGGCGCCGGTTGCACCAACTGCTTCGCGTCAGGAACCGCCGGCCTTCCGGTTTCGCACGAGGTCGCAGACATGTCGATCGGTGCGCGACTCGAACCGGTGTTGGCCGTCATTCTGCTCCCTCGCGCGGTGTTTGCCGCGGACGCACCGATCGCCGACGCAGCTCGACCAGCGTCAAGCGCGGGCGGTACCCGGTCAGCGGGTCAGTGAAGTGACTTCGACGAGTCCGAGTTGGACATACGGGTCGAGCCAGTTGATATACGTCGTCGACTCCGCCACCTTGCCGTTCGCGATCCGATAGACGATGCATTCGTACGTCGAGTACGGCAGGTCTGCACCCCGCAAGTACTGGCTGCCGAGGAAGCGGTCGGCAGTCACCGTGCCCACCAGGCAGACGTGCTTGTCGTCGCCGAACATCTGCTTGATCTCGAATCGGCTGGCACCTGCCGTCTGACGCAGTTGATCGACGATCGCCTCACGGCCCGACAGCACACCCCCCAACGCGGCCGGTACCCCGGCCGCTCGAAACGTCGCCTCCTCAGCAATCATTTGGCCATACCGATCGAAGTCGAACTCCGCGGCCGCCTGCTGCAACTCCTCGATCAACTCGAGGTTCTCTCTGGCCCCCATCGGCCCTCCTTTCTCATTCGGCCAGTGGCCACCCGTCTGCAGCGCGTGTGAGCAGCCCCCGGCCGTCACCCCCACACAAGCGACCCACCGGATCGCTCAGGGCAGGGCCGCCACGATCTCGCGATACTCGTCTTCGGTGAAGGCGCGCAATGTTTCTGTCGTGACATTTCCGGCGGCGCCGATGGCGAGGGCGACCTTGGCGGCGGAGGCGTCGTCGGGCGCCTCGCTGATCGCCACGATGTCGTAGCTCCCCATGGTCAGATAGAACGCCTTGAGCTCGGAGCCGAACGACTTCAGGGTGTCCCTTCCCGCATCGAGACGGGCTGGCCCCTCCTTGATCGAGGTGATTCCTTGCTGGGTGAACTTGATGAGTGAGATGTACGTAGCCATGGACTCCTCCTGGCGACGTGAGCTCCGGAGGGGCGCCCGCCGGAGGTGTCGCGACTGGCCGATCGTATGCCCGATCCGGGGCCGGCGTGGTCGGCGTCGGCGGGGCCTGCCTCTGTGCTCGACAAGGCATCCAGATGCGGTCGACGGCACGGCCTCCGTCAAAGTCGGCTGGTACCGCCCCACAGCTTCGCCCCGAGAATCGTCGATGTCGCGGCTCCGGGTGAGGTGCTCGGACAAGGACGCGGTACGAGCCGGAGTGGATCCCGCTCAGCTCACGTGAGCTTCACCACCGTGAGACCAGATGAAGGGGGTTCTGGACCGATCCAGCTCAGGCGCGCCAACGACTGTTGACGCGCAGTCCGCGAGCCACGCACCATTCCAAGGCGCCCACCCCGGGGAACGTCCGTGCCGATGTGTGTGCGCGTTGGCGTGAGAGCGGTCGCCCGTTGACACTGGCCGAGTCGACGGAGCACGCTGCCGATGGGAGGGTGGTCGGGAGGAGTGGGGCTATGAGCGTGAGTGAGGACGTCCGGACCGTGCGGGGGGCGTGTGCGCATGACTGCCCTGACACGTGTGCGATGCTCGTCACGGTCGAGAACGGGCGCGCTACCAAGGTCCGCGGGGATCCCGAGCATCCTTTCACTCGGGGTGGCCTGTGTGTCAAGGTCAACGACTACACCCATCACACCTACAGCCCCGAGCGGGTCCTTTACCCGCTCCGGCGGGTCGGCGCGAAGGGCGAAGGCCGATTCGAGCGGATCAGCTGGGATGACGCTCTCGGCGAGATCGCCACCCGATTCCGGGGGATCATCGACGAACATGGCGGAGAGGCCATTCTCCCGTATAGCTACCTGGGCACAGAGGGCATCCTCAACGGCCTCACCGTGGGCGACCCGTTCTTTCACGCCCTGGGCGCCACCGTCAGCGAGCGGACATTCTGTGACTCGGGCTCGTGCACGGCGTACTTCATGACGCTCGGGCCGACGGCTGGGATGGACCCCGAGAGCTTCGTCCATGCCCGCTACATCATCCTGTGGGCTTGCAACGTCCGCTCCACCAACCTGCATATGTGGCCGTTCATCAAGCAGGCCCAGGAGCGGGGCGCCAAGGTCGTAGCGATCGATCCGCTGCGACACCGCACCGCCCAGAGCGCCGACTGGTACATCCCCATCCGGCCGGGCACGGACGGTGCGCTCGCCCTCGCCATGATGAACGTGATCGTCAACGACAACCTCGTCGACGACGAGTACGTCGAGCGATACACAACCGGCTTCGACGGGTTGGCCGAGCGGGTCCAGCAGTTCCCGCCGGAGTGGGCTTCCACCATCACTGGCATTCCGGCCGAGGACATCGTCACGCTGGCCCGAGAGTTCGCGACCACTCAGCCGTCGGCGATTCGCATCGGCGTCGCGATCGAACGCAACGCCGGAGGCGGTCAGGCGGTGCGATCCATCGCCTGCCTGCCGGCCCTGGTCGGAGCGTGGCGTCACGTCGGCGGTGGGATCCTGCAGCTCCCGTTGTGGGCGTTCCCGCTGAAATGGGACGTGCTCTCGCGTCCGGATCTCATCCGGCCGGGCACCCGCGTCGTCAACCAATTTCAGTTGGGACCGGCCCTCACAGGAGAGTTGGGACTCGATCCACCGGTGAAGGCGCTCTTCGTCTACAACTCCAATCCGGTGACCCAGGCGTGCGACCAGGGCCGGACGCTGGCCGGGCTGGCCCGGGAGGATCTGTTCACGGTCGTGAGCGAGCAGTTCCTCACCGACACCGCTGACTACGCCGACATCGTCCTGCCCGCCACGACGCAGCTGGAGCAGTTCGACCTCATGTTCTCGTGGGGTCACCTCTACCTGTCGCTCAACCAGCCGGCCATCGAGCCGCTCGGCGAAGCCGTGCCCAACGTCGAGCTGTTCCGCCGCATCAGCCGGCGGATGGGCCTCGATCTCGACTGGTACGCCCTCAGCGACGAACAGATGGCCATGGCCGCCATGGATTGGGCGGCCCCGACACTGGAGGGGATCACCCTCGACCTTCTCAAGGACAAGGGCTGGGCGCGACTGAGTCTGCCCGACGCCGACCACTACGCCCCCCACGCCGAGGGGAACTTCCCTACCGCCTCGGGCACCTGCGAGTTCCGCTCGTCCCTCGCCGAACAGGCCGGCAACATCGTGGTACCGGTGTTCCGCGAGGGCTACAACGAGTTCCAGCCCGGCGGCGCGGTCGACCCGCTTCCCCACTATGTCGCCCCCGACAAGGACGCAGAGGGCTCCCGATACCCGCTCTATTTCCTGTCGCCCAAGGCCCACGCCTTCCTGAACTCGCAGTACGCCAACATGGACTATCAGCGCCGGGTGTCGTCGGCAGTCTCAAGTCTCCGCAGATGTTCCTCGATCGCCTCAGCGTTGCGGAGCGCTTCCAGCGGGAGCTCCACAGCGGTGCGGGCAGCCACCGACCGGATTCGCAGCTCGTCGTCGAGAGCGAATCCGTCTCCCTTGAGTGCTCGGCGCACGCGCGCGATGGCCGGATCGCGGTACGTCGGCTCGACGTCGTCGCCCCAGTGGAGGATCTCCTCGAACACCCTCAACGCCCTGCTCACCTGGCCGCTATCGGTCCAGTCGATGGCGTTCGCGTAGGTGTCGAAGAGGCTGCGCCGTTCTCCGCCGGAGTCGACAGCCGGCCCAGCGAAGAAGCCCTCGTCCTCGAACGCCGCGCCGATGGTCCGCAGGACGCCCCAGCCCGACGCGAGCTCCTTGAACTCGCGTCGTGTTCGGGGGCGAATGAGATCCTGAGACACGCAATGACGGTACGCATCACACACCCTCGCCTCGAGGATGAGCTACGGGTGATTCGCAGGTCGCCACGTTGGTGCCGCAGTTCCTAGCCAACACTCCCACGCCGAGCGCCTCGCCGACCGGTCGCGAGCTCGTCACCCCGATGTGAATAGCGCAGAGATCTCGTCGACGCCGATGACGCGACCCTGGCTCGGCGTCAGCAGTCGGCCAAGCCACCCGTCGGTGGGAAGCAGCGATTCTACGTGTGTCCGTGCTTCGCCCCGTGCCGTTGCGTCGCCGACGCCGCAGCGCGAGCTGTACTGCCGCAGCCGTTCGGCGAGCAGATCGTAGAGGCGTACTGCAGCGGGTTGGGCGACCATGGTGATCTTGTCCCGCGCCGCTTCGGCGGCGTCGGTCGCAGCCGATTGAGCTGGCGTCAGCAGACAGCCAGAGACGCGAGTGCCAGCGGCGCGTCTGGTCTCGACCTCGATCTGGCCGAGCAGCTGGTTGATGTCGTCGCGTGCGACCAAAGTGGCTGCCTTCGTCTTGACCTCCCAGACGCGCCGCTCTCCTCTTCGAGCCGTTGACCATGTCCATCGGCAGTCGGTGGCGCTCTGTTCACCGCGAGGTGGCCGCTCGCCGCTGGCGCCGGCGAGGCGAGCCAGGACCTTGAGACCGTCGCACTGTTGATCGTGGGTACCGCCGAGCAGGAGCCGACCTTCAGCCAAAGTGCGGTCGAGCCGGCCTCCGGCTTCTCGTCTCCACTCGTCCCACACCAAGAACAGGCGGTCGGTGTCGTCACCACGGCGGTCGGCTCCGGTGAGATCCGCGATGGTCCGGTTTAGGCGGCGGAACCAGGTTGTGCGGGGGCCATTCGAGGTTGCGTCCTGTAGCGCCATGCGAGCGGCGGCCAGGTCTTCGGGTCGCCCACGGTCGAAGTGTGCATGGGCCTCCACATACCGCCAGAACGCCGCGTGCTCCGTCTCGCCGCCGTTGACCACGCTCACGGAGATCTCCCCAGTTCTGCTCACTGAAATTCCCCGCCCCTGACCATCCACCAGAAGGGGTGGGGCTCCTTCCGATGCTGACGGTTCCGATACCAGCCAGCGACCGGGAGGAGCCCCGTCTCGATGTTGACACCAGGGGAAGACATGGAGATTTCATCGTTGAGCAAGCGGGGCTGGTCGATCTCGGCCATAGCCCGTCACGTCGGCCGGGACCGCAAGACGGTTCGGGCCTATCTGTCCGGGCAGCGTGAGGTGGGCGTGCGAGCGCCGGCCCAGGATGATCCGTTCGATCGGTTGGAGCCGTACGTGCGTCAGCGCCTGGCCGATGATCCGCATCTGCGGGCGACGGTGCTGTTCGCCGAGGTCGCCGATCTCGGCTACGAGCGGGCGTACCCGACGTTCACCCGGCAGCTGCGCGACCGGCAGTTGCGTCCGCACTGTGAGCCGTGCTCATCGAGCAACGGGCGGGCGCACGTGGACATCGAGCACCCCGCCGGCGAGGAGATGCAGTGGGACTGGTTGGAGCTCGCCGACACGCCGTGGCAGGCGAAGGCGTACGTGCTCGTCGGGGCGCTGTCGCACTCGGGCAAGTTCCGGGTGTGGTTCTCCGAGGCCGACGATCAGGCCCATCTCGTGGCCGGCCTCGATGAGGTGCTGCGCCGCTTCGGCGGCACCGCACGCCGCTGGCGGGTCGACCGCATGGCCACTGTGATCGTGCCGGGCACCGATCAGGTGCAGCGCTCATTCGTGCCGGTGGCCAAGCACTACCTATTGACTGAACTCTCTGCCGCGTAAGAGCAGGTCAGGATCCACTTTCGTTTGAGGTTGTTGTGTTAGACCTCGCCGCGCATGGACAGCGAGCAGACGATCTCGACGGACCTGGCGGCGATCATTGTGCCGCTGACGGGCCGGCTCGTGGTCACCGCGGACCCGTGGGAGCCGTGTCGTCTCGTCGACGGTGATGGTGTGCGGGTGGAGGCGGTGTCCGCGTGGTTCGGGGATCTCCAGGCGGCCGGGCGGTCGGCGTCCACGATCCGTTCCTATGGGATGGATCTGTTGCGATGGTTCCGGTTCCTGTGCGCGGTTGGGGTGGCGTGGGACCGGGCTACGCGGATCGAGGCGCGGGACTTCTCGCGCTGGCTGCAGGTCAGGGGCAAGCAGGTGCGACTGCACTGGCGCCACCCGGAGAGGCTGGTTGGGGCCGAGCCTGCGGTGGTGTCGGCGGGCCGGCCGTATGCCGCGTCGGTGCGTGCTCATAGCGAGACGGTGTTGCGCGGCTTCTACGACTTCCATCGTGACGCCGGCACCGGGCCGATCCTGAACCCGTTCCCGTTGCAACGTTCGAGGTCGGACCGGCGGGCTCACGCCCATCGGAACCCGATGGAACCGGCGGGCAAGGAACGTGTCGGGCTGTATCGGCCGAAGGTGCCGTCGCGCATTCCGCGCAGTGTTCCTGACGTCGAGTTCAACGAGATCTTCGCTCGGCTGCCGTCGCATCGGGACCGGGCGCTGGTGGCGTTCTACGTCTCCACTGGGGCGCGAGCCTCCGAGCTGTTGTCGGTCACCTACGGCGGTGTCGATCCTGGACGGCAGCTGATCACCGTGGTGCGCAAGGGAACCCGGCATGCACAGCCGTTGCCGGCGTCGACCGATGCCTTTGTCTGGTTGCGGCTCTACCAGTTGGAGATGGATGGCGTGATCCCGACGGGGCGGCGCCAGCCGCTGTGGTGGACGCTGCGTGGCCGGCCTCGCCCGCTCACCTACCACGCCGCCCATCGGATGTTCGAACGGGTCAACGCTCGGGCGGGCACTGAGGCGACGTTGCACTCGTTGCGCCACACCGCGGCCTACCGGATGGCTGAGGACCCGGCGTTGCCGCTGACCGACGTGCAGCTCGTGTTGGGCCACGCCCAGCTGACCACGACCCAGATCTACCTGACTCCCCGCAAGGAGGATGTGATCCGCCGGGTGTTGGCCCACCACGCCGAACAGACCAGACGAGCGGTCGAGAAGGCGGTGCCGGTGCCGGCGCCGGGCTATCGGCCCGAGACCCTCGACGTCCTATTCGGTGAAGGAACCTGATGAGCGTGGGGCTGCAGGAGCGGAACGTCGCTTGTGGGGCGCTGACCCCTGCACAACGGTCGACGCCGGTGATGTTCCCGCCGCGTTCCTCGCCACCGTCGTGGCCAGCCACGACCGCTGGCCGCGGTGAGGTGCTGGGTCGCATGACCTCGCCGCCGTTCGTCCCGCCGGACGCTGAACGCCAGCGTCGACGGGCGAGGGGTGTGTCATTGCTGCTCGACTGGCTGGGCGATCAGCCGGGACGAACCTGGCAGGAACGCTGGCTCGCCAGCGGAGCCGACGCCGCGCCGGTGACGTGGCGCGACGTGCCGGCAGCATGGTTGATCTCCAGCGGGGATCAGGGCGAGGGGCGCCGTTCGGCGCTGATCGAGGCGATGTCGGTGGCGATCTGCGCCGATGTCGTGCGTCCCTCGCTGGCCTGGCTGGTGGGTGGCGGGTTCGCCCGTGGCGCCGGCCTGCTCGTCCGCAACATCGAGACGTGTCGGGATCCCGGCGGCTTCGCCCGACTACGGACGGTGTGTGACGACGACCCTGGCGTCTCGCCGCTGGCCAGGGGCCGGATGCTCTACCGCAGCGCGCTGATCATTGCCGCCAAGGGAGGCGGGCTGACCGAGATCACCGTCGGCGACGTGGTCGAGCTGTTCGAGGCCGAGGATCGCCGGGCGAGCCCGTCTGACGGTCGGGCCGTGCTCTACCGCATGCTGCACCAACTCGGGATCTTCGCTGAGGCGGCACCGTCGACGTTGCGGGCGCTGCGAACGAACGGTCAGCGCACACCCGACGAGCTGATCGATCGCTACCACCTGGCATGTCGCCCGGTGCGTGATCTGCTGGTGGACTACCTGCGCGAGCGCCAGCCGGCGCTCGACTACAACAGCTTGGACTCGCTGTCCAACTTCCTCGGCAAGCTGTTCTGGGCTGACCTCGAGCGCCATCATCCCGGCATTGCCGACCTGCGCCTGTCACGCGAGGTCGCCGACAACTGGAAGCGGCGCCTGCAGACGATCCCGAAGACGACGACCGCGACGAGCGAACCAGTCGAGCTCGCCGTCGAGCGGATCAACTACCGGGAGTGCCTGACCCCGGTGCGGGCCTTCTACCTCGACTTGGCCCACTGGGCGGTCGAGGACCCGGGACGCTGGGGTCCGTGGGTCGCTCCCTGCCCGATCGGCGCCGAGGAGATCAACCGCAAGAAGGCCAAGCGGCGCCTCAAGTCGCGCATGGACGCCCGCACCCGTGAACGCCTGCCCGTGCTGCCCGTCGTCGTCCGCAGCGTCGAACAGCGACGCACGATGGCCGCCGCCCTCCTCGACGCGGCCCGCCGGGCCTCGCCCGGAGAACCCTTCACCGCCGAAGGAACGACCCTCGTTCGCTCGGTCATCGGTCCGCGCTCGGGGCTCGGCAAGGTGTGGGTCACCGACCCGACGACCGGGTCACGCCGCGACCTCGTCCGCGAGGAAGGCCACGCCTTCTGGGCCTGGGCCATCGTCGAGGTGCTCCGAGCCACCGGCATCCGCGTCGAGGAACTCCTCGAGCTCAGCCATCACAGCCTCGTCAAGTATCGCCTTCCCACCACCGGCGAGGTCGTCCCGCTACTCCAGATCGTGCCGTCCAAGACCGACGCCGAACGGCTCCTCGTCGTCAGCCCCAGGCTCGCCGACGTGCTCTCCACGATCATCCGTCGGATCCGCAGCGCAACCGGCGCTGTCCCGCTGGTCGCCGCCTACGACGAACACGAACGGGTGTGGTCACCGCCGGCGCCGCTGCTGTTCCAACGCCACGTCGGCAACGAGAACCGGGCGTTCTCCGGCAGCACCGTCCGCGACTTGCTGACCGGCGCCCTCGCCCGAACCGGCCTCGTCAACCCCGTCGACGGTGAGCCACTTCGCTACACCCCGCATGACTTCCGCCGGATGTTCATCACCGACGCCGTCATGAACGGCCTGCCACCGCACATCGCCCAAGTCATCGCCGGCCACCGCGACATCAACGTCACCCTCGGCTACAAGGCCGTCTACCCAGAAGAAGCCATCCAAGCCCACCTCGCCTTCCTCGCTCGGCGGAGATCGCTGCGACCCAGCGACGAATATCGGGTGCCCACCGACGAGGAATGGCAAGAGTTCCTCGGCCACTTCGAACGCCGCAAAGTGTCCATCGGAACGTGCGCCCGCGCCTTCTCCACCCCGTGCATCCACGAGCACGCCTGCGTCCGCTGCCCGATGCTGTGGCCCGACCCCAATCAGCGGCCCCGCCTCGTCGAGATCCGCGACAACCTCACCGCCCGTGTCGCCGAAGCCGAACGTGAGGGATGGCTCGGCGAGGTCGAAGGACTACAGATCAGCCTCGCCGGTGCCTCGAACAAGCTCGCCCAGATCGACGGACGACTCGACCTCACACCGAGCTGAGCACCCGACTCGCGCCGCCACAGTCGAACACCGCCGGGGCCAGCGACGAAAATTCGAGTTCAGAGAATACGGCGTCGGCGTCGATCCGTGCCCGCCCCGTCACGGCAACCGCAAGGGGGTGGTGGAGAAGGCGATCGACTACTTGACCCAGTCGTGGTGGCGCACCGCCCGCGTCCACACACCGACCGAGGCGCAGGCCAGCGCCGACCGGTTCTGCATCGACGTCGCCGACCGGCGTCGCCGCGGCGAGCTCACCGTCGGCGAACTCGCCGACACCGAACCGCTGCTCGACCTGCCGCAGCCGCCGTTTCCGGCCGAAGTGCGCGTCGTGCGCACGGTGGCGGCCAACGCCCTGGTGTCGTTGTGGGGCAACCGCTACTCGGTCCCACCCGGCCTCGTCGGCGCCCACGTGCAGGTGCGGTGGCGGCTCGGCGCCGAGACCGCCGACTTCCACGCCGGCGGTGTCCGAGTCACGACGCATCGCCTCGCCCCGCGCGGCGCGCAGCGCACCGTGCGCCTCCCCGAGCACACCGCGGCGCTGGAGAACGTCGTGTTGGCCCGGTTCAACACCGCTGCGCCGTGTCGCCGCAAACTCAACCGGCCACCCTCCGACGCCGCCTTGGCCTTGGCCGCCGAGCTGCTCGGTGATCGTGGCGCCGACCCGGTGATCGACTTGGACCTCTACCGGCGACTCACCGAAGAAGGCGCCTGATGAGTGCCGCCGACAGCCTCTACCAGCAGCTGCGCTCCCATCTCGCCTACCTCCGCCTCACCGCAGCCGCCGAGGCGCTGCCCGCCCAGCTCGATGAGGCGATGAAGACCAAAGCGACTCACACCGAGTTCCTCGAACACCTCCTCGCCATCGAGGTCACCGCGGTGGAGGCCCGCCGTCACGCCGGGCTGTTGCGCTTCGCCAACTTCCCCGCCCCATGGCGCCTCGACGACTTCGACTTCGACGCCCAACCCTCCGTCGACCCCGGCCTGATGCGCGACCTCGCCACCTGCCGCTACGCCGACGACGCCACCAACGTGCTGTTCATCGGCCCGCCCGGCGTCGGCAAGACGATGCTCGCCATCGCCTTGGGCCACGCCGCCGTCGACAACCAGCTGCGCACCTACTACACCACCGCCGCCGACTTGGCCGCCCGCTGCCGCAAGGCCGCCGTCGAGGGCCGCTGGGCCACCACCATGCGCTTCTTCAACGGCCCCTCAGTGCTCATCGTCGACGAGCTCGGCTACCTGCCGATGCCCGCCGAAGACGCCAACGCCCTGTTCCAAGTCATCTCCCAGCGATACCTGCGCGGCAGCGTCATCTTGACCACCAACCGTGGCGTCGCCGCCTGGGGCGAGATCTTCGCCGACACCACCATCGCCGCCGCCATGTTGGACCGGCTCCTGCACTGAAGCGCCCCGGGTTCAGTGGAGGCTGGGTTCTCCCACTGGCGGCTGCTGGTGGGAGTTGTTCTGACGGTAGTAGGCGGTCTCGTACTCGACAGGTGGGACGTAGCCGATCGCCGAGTGGAGGCGGATCTCGTTGTACCACCACACCCAGTTCAACGTGGCCAGCTCGACGTCGTCGGCGCCGCGCCAGGGGCCTTCGTGGTGGATGCACTCGGTCTTGTACAGGCCGATCGTGGACTCGGCGAGGGCGTTGTCGTAGCTGTCACCGACGGTGCCGATGGAGGCGACAGCGCCGACGTCGGCGAGGCGGTTGGTGTACAGGATCGAGGTGTACTGGCTGCCGGCGTCGCTGTGGTGGACGAGCCCGGCGATGAGCTGCTCGGCCTGGGCGCGGACCCACAGCGCCATCTCCAACGCGTCGAGCGGCAGCGCGGTCGGCATCCGAGCGGCGGTGCGCCAGCCGACGATACGCCGGGAGAAGACGTCGATCACGAAGGCGGTGAACACCATCCCGGCCCACGTGGCGACGTAGGTGAAGTCGACCACCCACAGCTGGTTGGGCCGCTCGGCGGTGAAGTCCCGCTTGACCAGGTCTGGTGGCCGCGGGGCGCCGGACGCGGGGCGAGTCGTGATGAACTGGCGGCCGCGCCGCACGCCACGTAGCCCGTGGCTGCGCATCAGTCGTTCCACCTGGCAGCGCGGCACGTGACCGACCTCGGGATGCTCACCACGGGCCTCCTCGCGGCCTAGCTCGTTCCACACCTTGCGGGCCCCGTACAGGCGCCGGCCGATCATCGGGCCGGCATGGACCCGGCGAACATGCTCCAACACCACCTCGTCACGGCAGGCCCGCGGCGACGCCGGCCTGGTGCGCGTCGCGTAGTACGTGGACGGGGCGATCTTGCAGCCGTGCTCGGTGAGCACCCGGCAGATCGGCTCGACCCCGAACCGGTCACGGTGATCGTCGATGAACCCGATCACCACGGCAGTCGCGGGTCGAGCTCCCGCGCGAAGAAACTTGACGCCGCCAGCAGGATCTCGTTGGCCCGCTTCAACTCGCGGACCTCCCGCTCCAGCTCGCGGATCTTCGCTGCCTCCGATGTCGACACGCCGGGGCGGCGACCGGCGTCGACCTCGGCCTGCTTGCACCACCCACGCAGAGTGTCCTTGTTGATCCCGACACGCGGGGCGATCCGCATCACCGCCGCGTTCAGCGACAGCTCAGGTTCCTGCTCGCGGGCTTCGAGCACGAGCCTGATCGCTCGCTCCCGCAACTCCGGCGGGTACTTCCTCGGTGCTGGCATGACTCCCACCCTTTCGTGGGTTCAGAGCCTCCATCAACCCCGGGGCGCTTCACACCGCTCCGTGGTCATCAACATCACCGGCGACAGCTACCGCATGCGCACCCACCGCGCCCGCGCCGCCACCACCCGCACGGCGATCACCCCATGACCAGCGACCGAACCACCAGCTGCCCCGTCTGCAACCCCGACGCCGTCGCTGCCCAACCCGGCCAGGCGCGTTACTGCACGATCGGCTGCTACCGCACCGCCCACCGCCTCGACCACCCCGACACGGGCGACGGCCGCACCTGGTGCCAGCACTGCCGCCGCTACACCCACCAACGCGCCCACGCCGCCGACTGCCCGTCCACCACCCACAAGGAGACAACCACTACATTCACACCCACCACCGGGCGGCGCGTGTCAACCTTTTCGAGGCAGATCTCTTGAGAATCACTGTGTCGTGGCGTCCTCCTTCGGCTCGTTGATCCACACCGCGGTGGGCAGCGCCGGCGGTTGCGGTGGCTTGCGGACGAAGCGTTCGGGGTGTGCGGCGTAGGCGTCGTTGAGCACGACAGCACGCTGCTCGCGAATGAACTCGGCTCGCCCGTAGTGGACGTCGGCGGGGGTGTGGAACCCGATGCCGGAGTGCCGGTGCTCGTCGTTGTACCAGTTGAAGAACCGGCTGCAGAAGGCGTGAGCGTCCTGGAAGCAGCCGAAGCGGTCGGGGAACTCGGGCCGGTACTTGAGCGTGCGGAACTGGCTCTCGCTGAACGGGTTGTCGTTGCTCACGTGCGGCCGGCTGTGGCTCTTGGTGACGCCGAGGTCGGCGAGCAAGAAGGCGACGGGCTTGGCCACCATCGGCGAACCACGGTCGGCGTGAATCGTGAGCTGACCATGCTCGATCCCTTGCTTGGCGACGGTGTCGGCGAGCAGCGCTTCGGCGAGGCGGGCGTTCTCGGCGTGGGCGAGCATCCAGCCCGGCACGTAGCGGCTGAAGATGTCGAGGATCACGTACAGGTAGTAGTACGTCCACTTCTGCGGGCCGAGCAGCTTGGTGATGTCCCACGAGTAGACCTCGTTCGGGTTGGCGGCCAGCAGCTCGGGCTTTTTGGCCGCTGGATGGGTGGCCTGGCGGCGACGCTCGCGGACCTCGTCGTGCTCGCGCAACACCCGGTACATCGTCGGCACCGAGGCCAGGTAGACGCCCTGATCCAACAGCTTGGCGTAGACGGTGGCGGGCGCCTCATCGACGTGGTCCTCGCTGTTTAGCACCGCCCGCAGCTCCTTGCGCTCGAGTTCGCTGAGCGCCCGAGGCTGCGGTGTGGGCATCCGCTCGGGCTTCGGGGCCGGGGGGCTCTGGCGGTGCCGGCGATACCAGCGGGCCTGGGCCTCGCCGATCGCCGCGCAGGCGTCGCGCACGCCCACCAGCGGTGCGAGCTCGGTGATCGCCTGATCGATCATCTCGTCTCGCCCCGATCCGTCGGGGCGCTGTCGGTGGCGAGATCGTCCAACAGCGCCGAGAGCTTTCCCTGGACCTCGATGATCTTGCGGGCCTTGTCCAGCTCGCCGGCCAGCCGCTCGTTCTCACGACGCAACCGGGCCACCTCGCGATCACGAGGATCGGCCGGCTGGCGGCCGGCGGGCTTGGCCAACGCCGCCAGCGCGCCACGGTCGCGCTGGCGGCGCCACTCCGAGATCAGCGACGTGTACAGGCCCTCGCGCCGCAACAGCGCGCCCTTGCCCGCCTTGTCGAGGCGCTCGTACTCATCGAGAACCTGGGCCTTGTACTTCGCCGAGTACCGACGCGGGCCACGGGCCCGCTCGGGGACCTCGGGATCCGGATCGTTCGTGTCGTCCACGGCGCCAGCCTGGGCGCGCGCGCTCGAAGAATCGTGGATGATCGTGCTCATTCGGGGAACTCCTCCCCACCCTCTCAGCTCAATGAATCGACTGCTCGATCCGCCTCACCCGAGGTTGACACAGAGGGGGGTGAGGAATTTCGACGAGCAACCCTGGGGAATTTCAGCGAGCGGCGGCACCTTCGTCACGCCCGACAATGCGGGGTGAGCATGAAGCCGTACGGTCACGACCACGACCAGCTCACTCATTTGCGTCGACCACACCTGGTGGTGGGTCATGCCGTTCCCGAGCTGCGTCGTGGCCGTGCCCGACATCACGCCGCGTCAGTGGCGAGGCAACGGATCTCACCGTCGCGCAGGCCGTAGTAGACGAGCGTGAGGAGATGACGGGCCGCGGCGACCCGTCCGATGTTGCGGCCCCGGCGGGCGCCGACACGTGCTTTGACCGAGGCGATCCGCGGGTCGCGGACCGCCCCGGAGACGGCTTCGACCGCGGCCCAGCGCAGCAGCCGGGAGCCTTGCTTGGTGATGTGTCCACGATGGGTGTGGGCGTCGGACTCGCGCAGCCGGGGGGTCAGCCCGGCCCACGAGCACAACCGGCGCGGGTTGTCGAACCGGCCGACGTCGCCGATCTCGGCGACGAACACCGCCGCCAACACCGGACCGACGCCACGCAACGCCTGCACCGCCTCGTAGCCGGGATGACCCTTCAGCCGACGGTGGATGGCCACGTCGCACTGGGTGATCTCGCGGTCATAGAGCTCGATCAGGTCACGCAGCGACTCGATCCGATCGACGTACACGTCGCCCAGCTGCAGCCCGTCCAGCCACTGCTGGCCGCCACCGCGCCAGATGTCGTCGAGCTGCGGGATCACCCCCTCCTTGCCGAGGGTCTGATGGACCTGCTGCTTCAACCCGGACCGCAGCCGACCCAACTTGGCCCGATAGCGGACGATCTCACGCAACTGGCGCACCTCGGGCGGTGCCACCCACGCCTCCGGGAGACGACCCAGACGCAGCAGGTCGGCGAGCAGCGTGGCATCGCGGATGTCGTTCTTGACCCGCCGGTTCTCGTAGCCGGCGATCCCCAACGGATGGGCCAGATGCAACCGGGCCCCGCACTCGGCGATCACGTCGGCCGCCCAATACCAGCCCCAGCACGCCTCCATCGCCACCTCCGCCTCCGGTCCGCCGGCGGCGACGATCTCAGCAGCCAGGTTGGCTGGCGTGTTGTCGATCCGACTCCACGACACCCGCTCGCCATCCTCGTTCAAAACGACGACAACCGACCGGCGCCGGTGCAGATCGATCCCTACGTACGATCCCATGTGAGCCTCCTCGCTCGAGGGTTGGTGTTAAGCAACCTCAAGCTTCATCCGGAGTAGAGGACCGAACCAACAGCGGGGAGGCTCAACCCTCCGACCAACTCCACATGGCATCATTTCGTGTCGCGTCCACGAGCTGGCGAGAGCAGATCCATTCGACCTGCGGCCATCCGTCTGGGCCGGGCCGATCATTGGTGACGTACGATCGCCGTTGTGGGGTCGGCTGTCTCGGTGCGAGTCCTCGTCACCGGGTCCGCGGGCATGCTCGGCCAGAAGCTGGTCGCAGCGCTGGTGCGTGCGGGCGCGCTCGGAGAGCGCACGATCTCGCACCTCGTGCTGGTCGACGTCGTCGAGCCGGCCGTGCCCACCGCGGCATTCACCATCGAGGCTCGACGCGGGGACCTCGCCGAGCCCGGCGTCACATCCTCGCTCGTGGCGTGCCGCCCCGATGTCGTGTTCCACCTCGCCGCGGTCGTGTCAGGGGAGGCCGAAGCCGACGTCGACAAGGGCTACCGCGCCAACCTCGACGGCACGCGGCTGCTGCTCGACGCGCTGCGCGGCGAGCACAACGGGGAGTACGTGCCGCGTGTCGTGG
Organism: uncultured Acidimicrobiia bacterium; assembly: GCA_963841465.1. GTDB lineage: Bacteria > Actinomycetota > Acidimicrobiia > Acidimicrobiales > Ilumatobacteraceae > JALZMG01. The sequence goes on from CAWJCQ010000007.1 coordinate 38,554, forward strand.
TCGCCTCGTCGATCGCAGTCTTTGGCGCACCGTTCCCCGACGTGATCGGCGACGACGAACAGCTCACCCCGTTGACGAGCTACGGCACCCAGAAGGCGCTCGCCGAGCTTCTACTGGCCGACTACTCACGCCGCGGTTTCGTCGACGGGATCGCGCTGCGGCTGCCGACCATCTGCGTCCGCCCGGGAGCCCCGAACCGGGCCGCCTCGGGGTTCTTCTCGAGCATCATCCGCGAGCCGCTCAACGGCCGCGAGGCAGTGCTGCCGGTGTCCGACGACGTTCGCCACTGGTTCGCCTCGCCGCGCGCCGCCACCGGCTTCTTCCTCCATGCGGCGACGCTCGACACCGGCACCCTCGGCAACCGGCGCGCACTCACGATGCCGGGCGTGTCGGCGACCGTCGCCGAGCAACTCGCCTCGCTGCGACGCTTCGGCGGCGCCGATGCCGAACGCCTCGTTCGTCGCCAGCCGGATGAGACGATCGCCCGCATCGTCGCCGGCTGGCCGGCGGTATTCGACACGCGCCGAGCGGCGACCCTCGGCTTCGTCACCGAGCGCACGTTCGACGACATTGTGCGCGTCTACATCGACGACGAGCTCGGCGGCCGCGTCCGGGAGCCCGCGGGATGACCGCGATCGCAGTCGTCACAGGAGCCGGCAGCGGCATCGGCCGGGCCGCCGCGGTGGCACTCGCCGACGCGGAGTTCACCGTCGTCGTCGCCGGCCGCCGCCGCCGCCTGTTGGAAGAGACCGCCAGCCAGGCAGGGCGCGGCGCGGTCGCCATCGTCGGCGACGTCACCGATCCGGCTTCGGTCGACGCGCTGTTCGACGAGGTCGCCGACCGCTTCGGCCGCCTCGACCTCTTGTTCAACAACGCCGGCGTCGGCGCCCCAGGCGTGCCGCTCGAGGAGCTCACCGTCGAGCAGTGGCGCATCGTCGTCGACACGACCCTCACTGGGGCGTTCCTGTGCACCCAGCACGCCTTCCGCCTCATGAAGCGGCAATCGCCGCGCGGCGGGCGGATCATCAACAACGGCTCGATCTCGGCGAGCGTTCCCCGCCCCAACTCGGCGCCCTACACCGCCGCCAAACACGCGATCACCGGCCTGACCAAATCGACGTCACTCGACGGCAGGGCCCACGACATCGCCTGCGGTCAGATCGACATCGGCAACGCCGCCACCGAGATGACCGCGGCGATGTACACCACCGGTGTGCCACAGGCCGACGGACGCATCGCCGTGGAGCCGACGTTCGACGTCGCCGACGTCGCCCGCGCCATCGTGTTCATGGCGACACTCCCCCTCGACGCCAACGTCCAGTTCATGACCGTTTTGGCGACCAAGATGCCCTACATCGGCCGCGGCTGACGACGTCACTCACCCTTGCCGCCGACGGTGGACAGTTGACCTCAACAAAGGTGATGTGCGACTGCACGATCGACCGGTTCCACGTGCTCGGTACGCCGAGCGCGGAAGTGCTGAGACACCCCGATGCATTGAGCCCGCCCGGAAAAACGACCGAACGCGAGTCAGTGCGCCGCGGCCCACAAGCCCGAACCCGCCGGTGCCGACGCAACCGATGGCAGTCTGGGCCATCGGCAAAGCGCCGTCCCCGGACACCGAACGCTCGCACCGAACGACAGCGTCGACCACGGCCGGCCGGCGCCCGAACGGCATCTACTTACCGACGTCGCTGCCCGATGGTGTGGTCTCGATCCTTGTCCCGTTCACAACTCTTGCGCGGTGATCTCGCGCGGGCCGAGCAGCGCTGATCAGCGAGCCCGGCGCCTCGCCCCCGTCGACGTGTCGCGACCACTCTTGGCCGACACCGTCCTGGTACCTGTCTAGGTCGGCGCGTTCTTCTTCTTGCCGGACGCCGTCTTCCCCGTCTCGGTCTTCTTCCTCGTCGGCGCGGCCTTCTGCGCCGCCGTCTTCTTCGGCACAGCCTTCTGCGCCGCTGTCTTCGTCGCCGCGGCCTTGTTCGGCACAGCCTTCTTCGCCGCGGTCGTCGTCGCCGCGATCTTCTGCGCCGCCGTCTTCTTCGGCACAGCCTTCTGCGCCGCTGTCTTCGTCGCCGCGGCCTTGTTCGGCACAGCCTTCTTCGCCGCGGTCGTCGTCGCCGCGATCTTCTTCGCCGCGGTCCTCTTCGCCGCGGCCTTCTTCGGCGCGGCCTTCTTTGGCGCGGTCTTCGGCGCGGCTCTCTTGGGGGCCGACGGTCCGGGCGGCGACCCTGATGGCGCATCGTCATCCGACGACGCCAGCACGGTCACCGTCCCGGGTCCGGGGATCACGATTGTCTCTTCCTGCGAGGGCCAGCGCACCCGCAGCATCGATCCGACGAGCGCCGTCACGACGCCCTCTCGGTCCGGGCCCTTCCCCGATGAGAGGCGGATTCGGTAACCCACTCTGATCATGGACAGACACCTCCACACTCGGCCGTCGCGAAGCTGACCATAACGGACGTGTTCGAGCGCGCTTCGACGACGACTCACTCGTCGCGGACGCTCAGCAGCTGCTCAGCCACTCCGAATGTCAGCACCGAATCGCGGAAAGGCCGGCCCGGCCGCCGCGCCAGATCTCACTGGCATTGCGGTCGCGATGTGCTGTTCGTGGCACCGGTTGGCAAGAGGCGGCCGATCGCGCCGCGCGACGCATGACGCACGGTCCGGCGCGGCGGATCTCGCTGTCGCCGCTCGCGAGTGCGCCGGCCGAGCTCGCGGCGGCGCTGACCTGGCGCGTGTTGGTCCGCCTCCGGCAACCGCGGCAAGGTTACCCTTTGTCGTGCCAGCGACACGGATGAACCGCGAGCAGTTTTTTGACACGTTGGCCACGTTCGACGAGGAGCGCCTGAAGAAGGCGCTGTGGAACGTGTATTGGCGGGGACCGGCGGCGGTCCGCGAACGCATCGAGGTCGAAGTCGACGGTGATCACCGCGATCGGCGCCAGCGGCTGTCGAAGGAGCCGGTTGATCCCCACGGCGTGCTGGGCGAGGTCTGTGAGTTTGTTGCGCTGGCTCGCTCGGGCGCGTACATCGGTGGGGACCGTCGGGTCTCACCGAAGGAGCGGACACGTTGGCGGTTCACCTTCCGGCGTCTGGTGACCGACGCGCAGGTCGCCCTGCAGGCTGAGGGGGTCGCCACCGCGGCCACGGCGCTCGAGGAACTCATCGATTTCGCCTGCGAGATGCGTGGGTACGACTACTTCCGGTCCGAGGATCCGGTGGAGGCGGCACGATTCGTGGTGTCCGATGCGGTGGCGCTGATGTGGGGCAAGGCGCGGCAGCAGGGCGGGTTCGCAGCGTTCGCCGTTCGGGCCGCGCCACAGCTGATCCGCTGGGAGTCGACGTACGGCTGGACGCGCCGCGGGTGGGGCCGCGTCAGTGAGAAGGAGACATCGCTGGCGAGCGTGCTGGTACGGATGCTGCCGGCCACTGACATGTGGATTGGGTTCACCGACTGTTACCTCGACGCGCTCGACCAGGTCGCTCGCGACGACACGGTGAAACCGAAACGGGCCTGGCGGCCCGACCGAGATCGTGAGGAGCGGACGAGGAACCTGGCCGAGTGGCACCTCTTGCTGCTCGACCGGTTCAGGGACAGTGATCACGAAGACCGCCTCGCCCGGCTGGCAAGACACCCCGCCCTCGGCGGGCCCGAGCTCACATTTCTTCAGGCGCGACTGGCCCACCAACACGGCGACGAGAGCAGCGCACGCGACCTGGTCCACCAGAGCCTGCAGAAACTGCCCGGCCACGCCGACTTCCTTGACTTCGCCACAGCGATCGGCGCGCCCCTTCCCCCGCGCGCTCAGCAGATCGTGACGGACCGGCGCATGGCCACCGAACGCGTCGGCTGACGCGGCACGCGGTCGTCCCTCAGCCGAGAAACACGCCGCCACAGCGGTCCTCTCGGCCGCCCTCCCCCGGACGGCTGCCCTCCATCAACGAAGCGACGTCAACGCATCTGTGCCACGGCCGGCTCCAAACACGCACCGAACAGAGCCACCGAACGACGGAGCGCCGAACGGCATCTCGGCGGCGGGGGTGCCGGCGTCAGGCGGGTCTGAGCGATGAGAGCGAGCTCGACGGCACGTGAATCCAGCCCTCCCGCCGTGCCGCGTCGCGCTGGGACTCGGTGGGCGGGTGAGTTGACCCGTTCTTGGTGGCGATCGCCACGAGTGCGCAGATCAGCGCATCGAGGACGTGATCCGACTGGACGCACGCCTGTCGTGCCGGCTGAAGGTCAAGCCAGGTGGCGAGGGCGCGCCCGAGTTCCGTAACGAGGCGCTGCCGGACGACAGTCGCCGCAGTTCGATCTCGACGGTCCTTATAACCACGACAGTCGATGCCCCACGCAGCAAGCGCTGCCGCCGGATACGTCTCGACCAGCCTCTCGCTTCCGTCTCGGGCGGCTGGCGCTCCCCAAACCTCGTCCGCCCAACGTCGTTGCAGCAGCGCGCACCGCATCGCGACCGAGCCGAGCTTGTCTGCCGAAACGGACAGTGCCGCACGGATGCCGTGCTCCCGGATCGCACGATCGGTGTCCCGATGCGTAAGCGTGGATCGATCGACCCCAGCCGGCCACGGACGAAACGAGCCATGCGCCTCGACTGCGTCGACGAAGGCGACTGGTCATCCAAGCGGCGAATCGACGCCGACGACGTCGACCGTGCGAACGGCATCAACGAGTGCATCGTCGTCGAGACGCCCGTTGACCGTGGTCGCACTCCAAACGCCCGCATCACGAGCGACCCGAACGACACCTGTCGCTCTCGCTTCAGCAGCAAGGTCGACGCCCAGAACGTCCACCGTGATGATCATGCCCGAAGCGCGCGCACCGAACGGCGACACCGAATCACGTCACCGGCATCGACCTGACGGACACCGAACGGCATCTCCGCGCTGGCCGGCCGCCCCGGCCAATCGGGTCGGCGAATCGCGTCAACTCACGTTGAGGTAGCGGCGCAACGCTGTGCGCACGACGTCGGAAGGGGTCGTGTCGTCCGCTGCTGCCCGGTCCTCGACGGCTCTGCGAAGCTCCGGCTCGAGCCGTACGGGGAGCGTGTCAGCAGGGCCTGAGCCCATCGTGGGACGGCCCGGGCGGCGGCGCAGCTTCGTGACGTCCAACCCAGCTTCGGCCTCCCGTGCCATCTGTTGAAGGACCTCGTCGGTGAGTTCAACGCCAGCCTTCGACCGTCCGTGTGTCGTGTTCTTCTCAACCATCTCGATCTCCTCGGTCCGCGAGAAACGACTCGTAGCTGCGACGCATCGGCATCGCGTGGATCACGATCTCGGTCCCGTCGTCACGGAGCACGGAGACGACCTCGAGCAGGTTCCCCGCGCGATCGGGCCCAATGTAAAGGACTTTGCCGTCGTCTTGTTCTCCTGCGGCCAGCGCGTTCTCGATGGCATGGTTGATGTCGGCGTCGTCGATCCCGTGCTTGCGGGCGGATGCGTAGATCTCCACGTGGTGAGTATCGTATCGCGAAACCATCGGTTCACACGTGGCGGCTCTGCCGAACCCGCGCACCGAACGACGTCGCTCGCGCCCGCGCCGCCGCGCCCGAACGGCATACATGTGGAGTGTGGAGCCGTCAACCGGTGCGATTGCCTCTATCGAGGCTGGTCCGGGCCGGAGGCCCGGACTCGGGGCGCGACGAGTCCGGCGTCGGACGCGTGTGCCGACGCCGCGGCGCGGTCATTCTTCTTGTTGGTCGGGTTGAGCCGGGGTCAAGGCCGGCCGTAGGCCGCCCGGAGGGCTTGGCCTTGACGCCGGCGATGGTGATGCCCCGAGATCGGGACAATGGTCTCGGCCCCGCCCCTGGGGCGGGGCCTGCTTGCCCTTCCCCTACTGTCCGCGCTTGGCGTGGTCGTCGGTGCGGTGTGGGTGGGCACGGTGAACCTGGCTTCGGTCCTCGTGCGAGCGAGGGGCGGGCAGCCCGGATGTCGGGTGCCTGGGCATACCTTCGTCACGCCCGACAATGCGGGGTGAGCATGAAGCCGTACGGTCACGACCACGACCAGCTCACTCATTTGCGTCGACCACACCTGGTGGTGGGTCATGCCGTTCCCGAGCTGCGTCGTGGCCGTGCCCGACATCACGCCGCGTCAGTGGCGAGGCAACGGATCTCACCGTCGCGCAGGCCGTAGTAGACGAGCGTGAGGAGATGACGGGCCGCGGCGACCCGTCCGATGTTGCGGCCCCGGCGGGCGCCGACACGTGCTTTGACCGAGGCGATCCGCGGGTCGCGGACCGCCCCGGAGACCGCTTCGACCGCGGCCCAGCGCAGCAGCCGGGAGCCTTGCTTGGTGATGTGTCCACGATGGGTGTGGGCGTCGGACTCGCGCAGCCGAGGGGTCAGCCCGGCCCACGAGCACAACCGGCGCGGGTTGTCGAACCGGCCGACGTCGCCGATCTCGGGCGACGAACACCGCCGCCAACACCGGACCGACGCCACGCAACGCCTGCACCGCCTCGTAGCCGGGATGACCCTTCAGCCGACGGTGGATGGCCACGTCGCACTGGGTGATCTCGCGGTCATAGAGCTCGATCAGGTCACGCAGCGACTCGATCCGATCGACGTACACGTCGCCCAGCTGCAGCCCGTCCAGCCACTGCTGGCCGCCACCGCGCCAGATGTCGTCGAGCTGCGGGATCACCCCCTCCTTGCCGAGGGTCTGATGGACCTGCTGCTTCAACCCGGACCGCAGCCGACCCAACTTGGCCCGATAGCGGACGATCTCACGCAACTGGCGCACCTCGGGCGGTGCCACCCACGCCTCCGGGAGACGACCCAGACGCAGCAGGTCGGCGAGCAGCGTGGCATCGCGGATGTCGTTCTTGACCCGCCGGTTCTCGTAGCCGGCGATCCCCAACGGATGGGCCAGATGCAACCGGGCCCCGCACTCGGCGATCACGTCGGCCGCCCAATACCAGCCCCAGCACGCCTCCATCGCCACCTCCGCCTCCGGTCCGCCGGCGGCGACGATCTCAGCAGCCAGGTTGGCTGGCGTGTTGTCGATCCGACTCCACGACACCCGCTCGCCATCCTCGTTCAAAACGACGACAACCGACCGGCGCCGGTGCAGATCGATCCCTACGTACGATCCCATGTGAGCCTCCTCGCTCGAGGGTTGGTGTTAAGCAACCTCAAGCTTCATCCGGAGTAGAGGACCGAACCAACAGCGGGGAGGCTCAACCCTCCGACCAACTCCACATGGCATCATCTCCTTGCGCCGGGGATGTTCGACGTCTCGGCGGGGGATCTGGGGGTGGCGCGGGTGCTCGGCGGTTGCCGTTGCTTCGGCACGCTGGTTATGTCGAACATGAGGTCGCCGCGCGATGGAGGCAGCGGCTGCCATGGGTATGCGCGAGGGTGTGCTCGTGCGGTTGCAGTTCGATCCCACGACCGGTGCCGACGACGATGCGGCAGCTGCGGCCAAGCATCAGCTCGTGAAGGGCTTCGGGTCGTGGCTGCAGGGGCGCAGCTCGGAGGACGCCGAGGCCGCTGATGTCGAGCTGCTGCTGGACTGGAAGTACGCCTACGGCGACGGGGACTTCGGGTCGTGGAGACGGGCCGATGTCGACGAGGTGCTCCTCGAGCATCTTCCGCGCAAGCTGACCGCGGCGACCGAGCACGTCGTGTCGATCCCGGCATCGCTCGGCGCCTTCGTGCACTACCTCGACGACGCCAGGCTGCTGCGAGACGGAGGTGACGATCCGGACGCGGTCGCGACGCGGGCGCTGTCGCAGCGTCGGGCATTTCTCGAGGCGATGGAGGACCCACGCAACTGGGGGATGGCCAAGCGGCTGATGTCGAGCGCCGGTTTCGGGGCCGACAACGTCCCTGATCAGGCCGCTTTGGAGACTGCCATGGCGCAGTTCAACGCACTGTCGTTCGAACAGCGCGGTCGCGTGTTGGGATTGGAGTCGACGGATGGGCTGATCGACGACGACGACGACGCGCCGATCACGCTGCCGTTCCGCCTTCTGCCGCTCGAGGAGGAACTGCTCGCCGCAGCAGCCCACGTGCCGCTGCTACGGGAGGTCGACGCGCTGCAGGCCGAGGTCGGACCGCAGGGCGTCGAAGTCCGCGAGGCACAGGATCGTTGGGCCGCAGTCCTGGACGTTGCGCTGGCGGCCGGCGCTGTCGAGGATGATGGCTCACTGGTACGGGCTGCCGCGGCCTGGGACGAGCTCGATCCCGTAGCACGCTGGGCGCTCGTCACCGAGGCGGTGTTCGACGTCGGTGCAGCCTCACTGGCCTCGCCGTCGCCGACCACCGGGGACACCGCGTGGATCGACGTCGCCGACGACATCGCCATCGAGCTCGTCGCAGTGCTGTGGGTCCCCGGCGCGCCGATCAGCGTCGACCTCCTTGCCGACACGCTGCAGGGCATGGCGATGAAGATCGCGCCCGACGTGGCGCCGCCGTCGCGTGCGGCGCAACGCCACGTCGCCGCGGCGCGGATCACTGAAATGCTCGACACCCTTGCCGCGGTGGGCATCGTGCGCCGCAGCGGCGACGAGATAGAGCTGCTCCCTGCTGGCGCGCGCCTCGTCGCCTCACTGCTCGAAGACGTCGGCGCCGACGTCCTGTACCCGGAGGCCGTCGTCGAGTTCACCGCGGGCGAGCTACTCGACGCGATGGTCAACCGAGACGACGACGCCGAACTGCTCGCCACCTGCTGGGCACCGCCGGCGGATCGTCACTGCCGAGCGGTCGACCTCGTGAACGAACTGGCCGTGACCAGCGAACCGGATCGCCTCCTGCACGGCATCGCCATCCTGCAACGACTCGGAGACGCGGCCATCGAGCCACTGCGCGACGCACTCGACACACCGTTCGCGCCACAAGCCTGGCTGCTGCTTGCCGACGCCGGCGCCGTGCCGATCGAGGACGTCCCGGTCGAGATGATGATCGACGCCGGCGTCGCAGCCATGATCGGCCTCGCCCATGCCGGCACACCCGCGGACGTCGTCGAGTCGATGCTCGGCAACCTCCCCGCCGCCGAGCACACCCAGTTCATCGACCGGCTCGCGACCTCACCGCACCCCCGAACCGCCGAGCTGCTCGACCTGATCGGCCGACATCACCCAGATCGGGCCACAGCAAAGCACGCGCGCAAGTGCGCCCATCGCTGGCGCAGCCACCACGCCGTACCCCGCGCCTGAGCCTTGAGCAATGCGTCCTCGTACCGGACCGTGACGACCGCGAACCCGCACCGAACAGCACGCCCGAACAAACCCCGGTGGGCGGCCCGCAAGAGCGTCGAACAGCATGGGGTGTGTCGTGCGTGGGTGGAGCACCGTCGGCATAGATTCCTGGCTCCACCGGCCGGGGGCGCTTGCTGCGTTGTGGTCGGGGTCTCCGGCCACGACCACACGGAGGCTGCTCCCATGCCCGATCCCACCACCGCGATCGCGCGGTACCAACCGGTGCTGTCCGATGTCGAGCGGATGACGCTGCTCGGCTTCTTGGCCGGCTACCGCGGCTATACCCGCGACGCTTACGCCCTGGACCTGCGCCAGTTCACCAGCTGGTGCTGGCAACATGAGCATCACCTGTTCGATGTCCGCCGCGTCGATATCGAGTGCTTTGCCCGCGATCTCGAAGATCGCGGCAAGGCCCGAGCCACGGTGGCTCGCCGGTTGTGCACGATCGTCGGGTTTTACCGCTACGCCGAGGAGGAAGGCGTGATCGAACACTCGCCGGCGGTGCACATCCGCCGGCCGCGCATCGACTACGAGTCCCACGTCGCCCATCTCGACCGCAACGAGCTCGGCGCCATCTTGGTCACCGCCGGGCTCTCGTCGCCACGCGATCACGCCCTGGTGTCGCTGCTGGCGTTGAACGGCCTGCGGGTCTCCGAAGCGCTCGGCGCGAACATCGAAGCTCTCGGTCAGGAACGAGGGCATCGCACCCTGACCGTGGTGCGCAAGGGCGGCAAGCTGGTCACGATGCCGCTGGCTCCACGGGTGGCCCGTGCCATCGACTTGGCCATCGGCGAACGTCTCGAGGGGCCGATCTTCACCGACCCAGACGGCCAACGATTGGATCGCCACGCCGCAGGGCGGATCGTGCGGCGCATCGCCCGCCGCGCCGAGATCGGCAAGCGGGTCGGTCCGCACACGTTGCGTCACGCCTTCATAACCGCCGCGTTGGACGCTGGGGTGCCGTTGCGCGACGTGCAAGAGGCCGCCTCGCACGCTGACCCTCGCACGACGATGCGGTACGACCGCGGCCGGCAGTCCCTCGACCGGCACGCCACCTACATCGTGGCCACCTTCATCGCCGGTGCCGCCCGGTGAGAACGCCGATGCTCGCGTTCGGTGCGCTGCGCGAGCAGCGCACCGGGCGCCGGACCGGACGATGTTGAACCGACTTGGGCCTGCGCCCCGCGTCAAAGCACGGCGCCGAACCGTCGATCGGTCGCGTCGGCGAGCGGTGATGACGAGGCAGCGCTTGCAGTCGCGAGCGTGACCTATCGGCACATCAGGGGCACGTCGGGATCTCTTCCGGGCGTCATTATGGGACGGCATTCACCAAGCGCTCGGGTCCGCGGGCTGCTCTCCGCGACGATCCGGACGTTGATCCACGCTCCGTGAAGGTCACGGAACCAGATGCCGCCGGCAGGTGGTTCGGTCGTCCGGTCGGTTCGCTCGGCGGTGCCTGACCGGTGTGGCTACTTTCGTGCCTCGAAGATCAGGTTGAACGGGGTCTCCGTGGCGCGCCGCAACCGTGTGAAGCCTGCTTCGGTGAAGACGTCGCGAAGGCGAGCCTCTCCCGCTTGGGCGCCGAGGCCGCGGCCAACCTCTTGTGAGAGCGACTTCGGTGTGCAAATGAACGTCGAGGCTGCGTAGAACATTCGCCGACCAAGTCAGCAGCGGTGACGGGTTCACTGTCGGCCATCGCCCGGTACAGGCCGAGTTCGTCGCCGACGATGACCGACGCGAGCATCGCCGCGCCACCCATGTCCGACACCAACCTGCCCATGAACTCCATCAGTTTCGACTCGTCCATGCCACCCTCCATCAGGATCGAACACGTCAGCCCGACGTCGAGACGCGCTCGGTCATCGTGTGCGGACTGAACGACGTCCTCACCCCAGCGGGGTGGTACAGCTCCGACAAACCCCCCGATCGCGCCAGCTCACCCGTACTCAGCAGCGTCCCAGCCGTGCGGCCTGGATGGGCTCAGCAGCATCACCAACAGCTTGGTGAGCGTGAGATCGCGGAGAACGTAGGCTTCAGCAAGCTCGGTCGCTACAGCTGCCGACACCGCTGGGAGAAGGGGGTCTCCATGCCGTTTCTCGAGCATGACGGGGTATCGACGCACTACGAATTGGGCGGTGCGGGCAATCCGGCGCTCGTCTTTGTGCACGGGTGGTGCTGCGACACCCGCTACTTCGCGCCGCAGTTCGATCATTTCAAGAGCGATCACCGGGTGCTGTCGATTGACCTGCGGGGCCACGGCCAGAGCGGTCCAGGCGTGATCTCGATCGAGCACTTCGCCGACGACGTGGCCGCCGTGGTCCAGGCCACCGGTGTCGAGCGTCCGATCATCGTGGGCCACAGCATGGGCGGCCTGATCGCCCTCGAACTGGCGAGCCGGCATGCCGACCTCGTTACATTTCTCGTGCTGGTTGACCCGGCCCCGGTCGCCATGACGCCGGAGTTGGGAGGGGCCCTCGGCGGGCTGCTCGACGGGCTCAGGAGCCCCGCCTCGGCTGACGTGCGCCGCGGCTTCCTCGAGGAAGCACCGTTCTTCTTCCAGCCCACCGACGACCAGGCCACCCGGGCATGGATCATCGATGCCATGTGTGCCGCGCCGGACGATGTCGCCCTGGCCGGCATGGAGGACATCGCGGCATGGGCCGGCCGCCACGAGGGCGACAGCTGGGATCAGCCCATCCTCGTGATCAACGCGACCCCCGGCGTGAACACGGTCGAAATCTTGCGCGAGCGCCTCCCGCACGCTGAGATCGAGCAGACGCCAAACGTAGGCCACTTCAACCAATTGTTCGCCCCCGAGCAGGTGAACGCGTTGATCTCTCGCTTTGCCGCCAAGGTGGCCGCGCCGGCCTGATCGCCTGCCTGAGCGATCAGGCGTAGTCGATCACCGCATCGGCGATGCCGGGTTGGCGGGCGAGACTTGCAGCGAGGCGTCGGCTCGCACGTGACGGAAGCGACGCACGGAGATGAGCTCGACCGCCGTCGGCACCGCGGCGAGGGTCACGCAGCAGACCGGTGGCTTCGGGTGCGTCCATCTCCGCGAAGTCTCGACGTCGACGCGATGATCGAGGGCATCACTCGGCTTGAGTACGACAGCGCCGTGGATGCTCTTCACGCACTACTGCACATACCTTCCTCATCGCGGGCGACGGGGACGCCGCTTTAGCCTCGATGCACCGTTCGGTGAGCCCTGGTCGCATCGGGTCAGGCGACGGAGGGCCTTGCCGAGCGTGAGATGGACGGGCAGACTGTGCTTGATCCTGTTGGGGGCTCTCGCCCTCGGACTCGGAGACGGAGGTGGATCCATGGGGTGGAACGTTCGTGGCCGGAGTATCGAGCTGTGTAGTTGCAAGATGCTGTGCCCGTGTTGGCTGGGGCCCGAGGGGGAACCGGATCAAGGGTGGTGTGGCGGCAGCTTAGTTTTCGATATCGAGGAGGGCGCGGCTGACGGTGTCGAGTTGAGCGGAACCAAGGTGGTCCTCTGCGCAGAGTGGCCGGCCAACTTCTTCCTCGGCGACGGCAAAGCTCGCCTCTACATCGGCGAGGCCGCCACCAGCGATCAGCGCAGTGCACTCGAAGCGATCTTCAGTGGGAAGCAGGGTGGGCATCTGGAGCCTTTGTTCGGGGCGGTCGTCGCGAAGTGGCTTCCGGCCCAGACGGCGAAGATCGACATCCAGTGGGGTGAGAGCCCGTCGTTCAGCGTGGGAACGGTGGGACAGGCAACGCTCGCGCCCCTCAAGAACCCGGACGGACAGCCCACCAAGGTGCAAGGCGCGATGGCACAGGCCGGCTTCCAGATCGAGAGCATGGATCTGGCGAGCAGCAAGGGCAGTCACTTTGCCGATCCGGATCTCCACGCGTGGGACGGCGACTCGGGTACGTTGCACACGTTCGCCTGGAGAGCATGACGCCCGTCGTGGATTGGGCGTACTTGGGCAGTTCGGCTTTCGAATGGCAGGCGTGAGCGCCGGGCGAGCGCCTGTCCCGCTCGCCCGTCAGCGCAACACCGTCCTCGGCGGGCTGCTCGTCCTCGCGGTCGCGGGCTGGGTCGTGGTCGCCTGGCAGGCGGGTGGCGATCGCATGAGCATGCACGATGAGGGTGCGATGGCCGGCCTCGACCTCACGATGGGCATGACGGCGCCGCTGTTCTTCGCGATGTGGGTGGCGATGATGGTCGCCATGATGTTCCCGGCCGCTGCCCCGATGATCCTGCTCTTCGACCGCATGCAGGCACGCAAGCGGGAGGCGGGCCGCGCCTCCGTGCCGACCGCCTACTTCGTCGGTGCGTACCTGTCGATCTGGGTCGCCTTCGGTGCCGTCGCGTACGGGCTCGCGATCGGGGTCCAGCATCTCGCCGACAACTCGATGTGGGTCGTGGACGACTGGGCCCGGGTCGGCGGCCTGCTGCTCGTCGCCGCCGGCCTCTACCAGCTTTCACCGCTCAAGAACGTCTGCCTCGCGAAGTGCAGATCACCGATCTCGTTCTTGATGACGTCGTGGCGTGACGGCACGAGCGGCGCGATCCGGATGGGTCTTCATCACGGCATGATCTGTCTCGGCTGTTGCTGGTTGCTGTTCGTGATCCTGGTGCCGTTGGGGGTGATGAACGTCGCGGCTATGGCCGTGATCGCGCTCATCGTGTTCGCCGAGAAGTGCTTGCCAGGCGGGCACCGGATCGCTCGCGTCGCTGCGGTAGTCCTCGTCGTCTATGGGTTCGTGGTCGTCGTAACGCCGAGCGCGCTCCCCACTACCGTGGGCTGAACTAGAGCGACATACCACAAGCGTGCCCAAGTGGCGAGGGACCGCTACCGTCGTCAGCGACCGGTCGAATCTGCGAAAGACCATCACGATTGTCGCTCGTCGTCGGGACGGTCCTGTTCTGTTGACTGCGGTATGGGGATCAAGACAGTGCCACCGGGCACCCAGGCGTGCATAGATGCCGCCCGAGCGATCCGACGCCGATCCGTTGGGTGTCATCGTCCGCGTGTGTCGGACCGGCTGTGCTTCCGTGGGATCCTGATCCGGCTCACGACCGGCAGCTCGTGGGTCGACATCGAAGCGATCCTCGATCACCAGGTCTCCGACACGACGCTGCGTGTCCGACGCGACGAGTGGATCGGGGCCGACGTGTTCGAACGATTGAAGACCGAAGCGCTCGCGTCGTTCGATCGGATCATCGGGCTCGACATGTCCGAAGTCGCGCTCGACGGAAGCCTCCACAAGGCCCCCTCCGGTGGCGAGGGAACCGGTCCGAACCCAACAGATCGTGGCAAATCGGGCTGGAAGTGGTCGGTCGCTGTCGAACGCCACGGCATCCCGATCGGCTGGACGATCGACGGTGCGAACCGTCACGACACCCGACTGCTCGAAACCACGATCGAAGCGATCGCCGCAACGGGCTGCTCGCCGACATTGACACCTTGCGCCTCGACCGAGGCTACAACCACCCGGTGATCCGCAGAAGGCTCGCGGTGTTCGGGCTCACCGAGCTCGACGTCCAGCCACGCGCCAGCAAGACCAAGACCGACAAGCAGCCGATCACGCTCGGGCTGCGCTGGATCGTCGAAGCACTCAACTCGCGGTGGTCCAACTACGGCCAACTCCGACGCAGCACCGACCGCAAGACGATCCACGGCCACGCCGCCCTGTGCCTCGCCACCAGCGTGCTCATCATCGGCAAACTCCTCAACTACCGCAACCGGTGGAGCCCTACATGACGCCTATCGGCGCAACCCCTAAGTCTAAGACCGGTGGTCGAGTGTCCCAGAACGCGCCGGCCGATGCTCACTCGAACGCATCCCTGATCGCCGGCTCAATGGCATGCCCCAGCCGCCGTCGCACGACCTTGTGCTGCCTCCCGCAAGCGCTCCAGACTCGGCGCTAGGTGCACGGGACGCAAACTTGCCAACCGCCGGATCGACCGGGTCTGCGGCTCGTCGCCGAGCGCGGTGTCCGCACAGAACTGCCCACCGAACGACAGCACCGAATGTCGGGCCGACACGTGATCGAGGCCGCACATATCGGCATCACTGGCACGGCATCCGTCTGCCGGCCTGGACGCCGAACGACGGCTCCGTGCCCGCCGGTGCGGAGCCACCGCAGACACACCGCGACCCGCCCATCAAGTCCGCGGACTGCCCACCGGAGCACAGAACGTGCGGAGCGTGGCGTGTCCTCGAACGTCGGGGATAATCACGGGCCGCCGCGTCCGAGATCGCCGGGTTTCTTGTGTGAGGCCTCGCTGTCAAGGCCCGCTTGGTTCGCGTGTGTTCCGGGCCTCCGGTGTTGATCAAGGTGGAGCGTCCGCAGCGAGGCGAAGACGAACGACGTTGACCAACCCGAGGGCCGGTGTGAAGCGCCCCGGGGTTGATGGAGGCTCTGAACCCACGAAAGGGTGGGAGTCATGCCAGCACCGAGGAAGTACCCGCCGGAGTTGCGGGAGCGAGCGATCAGGCTCGTGCTCGAAGCCCGCGAGCAGGAACCTGAGCTGTCGCTGAACGCGGCGGTGATGCGGATCGCCCCGCGTGTCGGGATCAACAAGGACACTCTGCGTGGGTGGTGCAAGCAGGCCGAGGTCGACGCCGGTCGCCGCCCCGGCGTGTCGACATCGGAGGCAGCGAAGATCCGCGAGCTGGAGCGGGAGGTCCGCGAGTTGAAGCGGGCCAACGAGATCCTGCTGGCGGCGTGAAGTTTCTTCGCGCGGGAGCTCGACCCGCGACTGCCGTGGTGATCGGGTTCATCGACGATCACCGTGACCGGTTCGGGGTCGAGCCGATCTGCCGGGTGCTCACCGAGCACGGCTGCAAGATCGCCCCGTCCACGTACTACGCGACGCGCACCAGGCCGGCGTCGCCGCGGGCCTGCCGTGACGAGGTGGTGTTGGAGCATGTTCGCCGGGTCCATGCCGGCCCGATGATCGGCCGGCGCCTGTACGGGGCCCGCAAGGTGTGGAACGAGCTAGGCCGCGAGGAGGCCCGTGGTGAGCATCCCGAGGTCGGTCACGTGCCGCGCTGCCAGGTGGAACGACTGATGCGCAGCCACGGGCTACGTGGCGTGCGGCGCGGCCGCCAGTTCATCACGACTCGCCCCGCGTCCGGCGCCCCGCGGCCACCAGACCTGGTCAAGCGGGACTTCACCGCCGAGCGGCCCAACCAGCTGTGGGTGGTCGACTTCACCTACGTCGCCACGTGGGCCGGGATGGTGTTCACCGCCTTCGTGATCGACGTCTTCTCCCGGCGTATCGTCGGCTGGCGCACCGCCGCTCGGATGCCGACCGCGCTGCCGCTCGACGCGTTGGAGATGGCGCTGTGGGTCCGCGCCCAGGCCGAGCAGCTCATCGCCGGGCTCGTCCACCACAGCGACGCCGGCAGCCAGTACACCTCGATCCTGTACACCAACCGCCTCGCCGACGTCGGCGCTGTCGCCTCCATCGGCACCGTCGGTGACAGCTACGACAACGCCCTCGCCGAGTCCACGATCGGCCTGTACAAGACCGAGTGCATCCACCACGAAGGCCCCTGGCGCGGCGCCGACGACGTCGAGCTGGCCACGTTGAACTGGGTGTGGTGGTACAACGAGATCCGCCTCCACTCGGCGATCGGCTACGTCCCACCTGTCGAGTACGAGACCGCCTACTACCGTCAGAACAACTCCCACCAGCAGCCGCCAGTGGGAGAACCCAGCCTCCACTGAACCCGGGGCGCTTCAGTGCAGACTTGCTATGGGCCGGTTGACGGCGGCGTGGGGGCGCCCTGCGTCTCCTAGGTCCTCGACGAAGCTGGTGTCGTCGGCGACAACAATCCTTGCTTGGGTGTCCCCCGGGGGGAGCGCGGTCGCGTCAGTGTTATAAGGCCGTCCAGCCCGGAGGCTGGCGGGCACCCGGCCGCCAGGAGCTGACCGCGGTAGAGACCCGTGATGTTCGAGTGGGCGACCCGGACCGCCGACGCCGGCGAAGGTCAGGCCGCCGGTGTCGCGTAGACGACGTCGGGATCCATGTTGCGCAGGATGTGGTAGCAGCGGCGGGTGAACTGGCGGGCGACGGAGATCGCCGCCAGCTTGCCGTCGTGACGCTGCTTCACGCCGACGTAGTAGGCGTGATCGGGGCTGCGCTGACGCGAGGCGTTGATCGCGGCTTCGACCAGCGCCCAGCGCAGCACCGGGGGTCCTTGCCGGGACAGGTAGCCGCCGGCGCGGCGCAGGTCGGAGGAGTCCACGCTGACGTCCAACCCTGTGTGACGGACCGCCTGGTCCGAGCGGGAGAACCGACGACAGTCGCCGAGCTCGGACCACACCGCCACCGCCGTCAACCCGCCGATCCCGTAGATCGCGTCGACCAGGGTCCGACAGGCCGGCTGGTGCATCCCGAAGCGCTGCAGTTGCGCTTTCAACGGCGCCGCTTCGGCGTCGCCGGCGTCGATCATCGCGTAACCGACCCGAATCCGGTGCCGAGCTGCTGGGGACAGCGTCACCTCGTCGCCGGCCAACAGTGTCCGTGTCGACGCCGAGCGGATCGCTGCTTCGGGCACGGCGACGCCGTGCTGGAACAGCTCGGCGTGGATCCGTTGCATCCACACCAGGCGTTGATCGACCAGCCACCTGTACAACCGCACCCGCTCCCGCCACTCCAACACGATCTCCGGCGGGACCCACGACTCGGGCAGCTCGCCGCGCTGCAACAAGTGGCGCAACAACCGGGCGTCGGAACGATCGGTCTTGGCCCGGTGCTTGTTGCCCCGCGCCGCCTGGGTGTCGGCCGGCTCGGCCAAATGCGCCTCGAACCCGGCCGCGGTGATCTCCTCGACCACGTAGCGCCAACCGGTGCAACCCTCCACCGCCACCGCCACCGGCTGACCATTCGCACGCCCGGCCACGTCGTGTCGTAGCCAGCGACGAACCCGGGCCCGGTCGGGCTGCCACACCCGGCCCCGCCACACCTCGCCCGACGCCGTGTCCAACGCGTCGAACGTGATCTGCTGACGGTGCAGATCCAACCCACATACCATGCTCATCAGGGACCTCCTTGCTCGAGTGCAGGTAGTTGACGAACCGAATGGTTGCCGACACCCGAGCCGAGGAGGTCCCCCGTCCCCGCCTCGCAGCTGTGCCCCGTCGAGCCACTGCCCTCACCCAGGGAGGGCAAGGGGCTTCCCCTTGGCCTCTTACGGGCCACCCACGGCATCCACGGCCAGCGGTCAAGGGACGGAGCGAAGCGCAGAGCCGAAGAATCCCGGCGGTGAGCGAAGCGGCGACAGCCAGGAGCCGGGATTCTTCGGCGGCCCTTGACGGCTGGCCGTGGATGCCGTACCGCGACACGGCCAAACCCGACGCCGCCGCCCACACACACGGCCCCCGACCTCGACGGACCTCAAACCTCATCTCGACCCCTCGCCACCAGATAAACCGTCGGCGTCGCCCACGACCGAGCCGGCCGAGAGCCCCACATTGAGTGTTATCGGGCGCTCCGGAAGCGCCCGATAATCGCGGCTCCCGCCGCGGGACGACCCCGGTAGATAACCGGCGAAGTGAAGGCCGAGACCGTCCGATAGTGCGCGGGGACAATGCTCAGCTGCGGACCAGCGACGGCATCCTCGAAGCGCCGTTACACGGGTGATCCGCGGGGCGGGGCAGTGGACTATCGAAGCATGCTGGCGTGTGCTTGTCGAGGCATTCGTGCGAGTCGGGTCATGGCTCGTCGGTCTCGTCGTTGAGGAGGTATCCGTCGCCGCCGAGGAGGAAGGCGAAGCGGGCGAGGTCGGCACGCAGTTCGTCGACGGTGAGCAGCCCGAAGGTGAACTGGTCGTAGGAGGCGGTGACGCGACGGTCGTTGAGCCAGTCGCAGAGGAACGAGCATCTCGCGCAGCTCGACGATCTCCTCGGCGTGCAGGTTGACGGTGGTCTTGTCGGCGCTCATGAGCTGACGTCCTTCCGTGCGGTGGTGCCGGGTTGGGTGTCGTCGATGACGTCGATGAGCTGGTTGTAGAGCTGGGTGCGGGCGTGGTCGCCGTGGGCGGTGGCGTCGTCGCGTTGGCGGCGCAGGATGGGGATGAACTCGGGTTCGGTCTGGAAGAAGCCGCAGCCTTCGCAGATCGTGTGGAAGCGGCAGTCCAGCTCGACGGGTCGGGTGCAGTGGCCGTTGCCGAGCAGGCGTCGGTGGAGTTGGGCGGCGTGGGCCACGGCGTCGTCGCTGCGTGGCGTGGTTGTCTCGCTGCCGGCTTCGAGGGCGCCGGTGGCGGTGAAGTACGGCTCAGCGACGGTGGTGTCGGAGATGCGGGCGTAGACGAGCGTCATCCGCGGCGAGCGATGCCCGAGCAGGGCGGCGATCGCCTCCAGCGACATGCCCTGGTTGAAACTGGCGGACTCGGTTATTCGAACCTGGCCGAATGGGGTGGCTGGGAGGCGGGATTGTTGCATCGGCTGTGGCTTTCTGGTCTCACCGTGATGTTCGGGCGGTGGCGGCGGCGTAGTTGGACCAGTCGCCTCCGGCCGTCTTGACCCAGTCACTGGCAGTGGCGATCTTGATACCGAGGCTGTCGGCGAGGACGGGGGCGGGGAGCTCGGCGGCGAGTTGGATGAGCGCCGAGCGGCGGGCGGCTCGGGCGTCGATGCCGAGGGCGCCGAGGCGCGCGCCGAGCCGGCTGGCGGTGATCGGTCGGCCGGGGAGGTGGCCGGGGAACAGCCACGGTGAGGTGGTGGGGGCACCGATGCTGGTGTGCGGACGGCGCCCGGTCACGGCGAGTGTGGCGACGAGCTGGTCGAGCGGCGCGGGGATCTCGATGGCGTAGCGACCGAACCGGACGCTGACGGTGTCGCTGCTGGTGGTGATCTGTTCGTGGGTGACGACGGCGACGCGGCTGAGGGGTTGGGCGTAGAGGAGCACGAAGCTCCCAGCGACACGGTCGAGGAGCTCGACGCTGTCGTCGTGGAGCAGGCGACGGGCGATGGTCCAGCGCTCGTCGGTATCGAGTGCATGGCCGTCGTGCTCGGGCGGCGCGGAGATGGCGAAGGTGGCCGAGACGCCACGTTGCGCGGTCCAGGCAAGGAAGTAGCGGGCGTCTCGCCGGGAGGCCGGCCCGGTGGTCAGCCAGGTGTTGATGTGCTCCTGGGTGCAGCCGGACAGAGTCAGCTCATGGTCGTCGAGCCAGTTGAGGAAGGCGACAGCGGCGGCGACCTGGTTGCGCGAGTAGCGGATCGCGGTGCGCCGGGTGGGATCGGTCCGCGCAGCTCGGCGTCGGAGCCGACGCACGGTCTGCCACGTGGCGAAGGTGTGCACCAACCGTCGCTGCTCGGGATCGGCGACCCCGGCGAGGGTGGCGGCGATCCACTGTTCGAGCCAGGCGATGGACTCGTTGCGTTCGGGCAGGGCACCATGGGTGACGAGGAGCTGACGGACGTAGCCGGCCGCTCGAGGACGGGGATGTTCGTCGAGGGCTTCGTGGGTCAACGCCATCTCGCCCGCCGCCAACGCGGCGAGGATCGACGCGCCGGCACCCTGACGCAGCCAGTTGAGCGCGGCGAACGGCGGATCGGAGCCGGCGATGGCGTCACGCACGGCGACGAGCGGGGCGGGGACATCCCCGTCGGGACCGGTGAGCAGCACGGTGACACGGCGAGCGAGCGCGCAGTAAGCGCACCGGCCCCGTTCGAACAGCCGGTCCTCACGGCCGCACTGCGAGCAGGCCGGCGCGGCGGCGAGCCCGGCACAGTCACAGCAGCGCGTCGCGCCCGGTCCGGGAGGCGACACCAGTCGCCGCTCACGGCTGCAGCGATCGCAACGTCCGCGGCGTGTCAGCGCGGCCCGGTAGCACCGTTCACAGACCGGGCCTTCGGCCCAACGGGCCGTCGGGGGGCGGAGCTCACCGCAGTGCGCGCACTCGGCGTCGACACGAGGGCAGCAGGTGGCGCAGATCGGCCGACCTTCGGCGACGTGGAAGCACGGCCGGTTCCGGCCGCAGCGGTCACAGACGGCGACGGGAGGCCGGTAGCAGTTCACGCAGATGTCGGTGGTGGCGGCGGTGGCCCGGATGGCGATCTCATCGACTCGACCGCAGCGACCGCAGCGCCGCTCGGGCTGCACGTAGCAGGTGGTGCACAGGGCCGGCCGGCCGTCGGCACCGCGCCGGGTGAGCGGACGGACCCGGCCGCAGCAGCCACACGTCAGCCCGTCGGCTGCCGCCTCGAGCGTCGACGTGTCGGCCATGTCAGCGCTCGGGGTCCTCGACGATGCGGGCTCGCACCGGGCGGCGGCCACCGAGCGGCGTGGTCGCCGACTTGGCGCCGGCAGCCTTGCGCAGCCGTCCCGGCTCGGCGGCCACCTCGATCAGATCGTTCGGTGTGCACGCCAGGATGTCGCACAGCGCCGTCAAGGTCGGCAGGCTCAACCGTTCCGGGGTCCCGACGACGAGCCGGTAGACCTGCTCTCGCGACAGCGACACGCCCCGCTCGGCCAGCGGCGCCACCAGATCGGTGGTAGCGAACATCCCCCGGTCGGCCATCAGCTGGCGCAGATGCCACTGATAGGTCGTCACCCGACCCTTCATCGCGCGGCCTCCGCCGTGTCGCTGAACGCCTTCTCGAGCGCCGCCCGCAGCACCCGGTTGCGGTAGTCGGTGGTCACCGAGGTGTAGATGGCGGTGGTCGCCGCGTGCGAGTGCCCAACCTGTTGCTGGACGAACAACGGATCGACGCCGTCCTCGACGAGGTGGCTGACATAGGAGTGGCGAAGACAGTGCGGGCTGAGCTCGACGGGCAGGCCGGCGCCGTCGCGCCAGGCCATGAACCGGTCGTTCACGTGGCCGACGCTGATCCGCTCGCCCCGCTCCGTCAACCACAACACCGTCCGGTTCCCCGGCCGATAGCACGGACGGACCTCGGCCAGATACTCCTCCAGCGCCCGCACCGCCCACGGCATCACCGACGCCACGTTGCGTCGCCGCGGTGGCGAGCCGCGCATCGCCTTGCCGTAGCGGACTGCCAACATCCCGAACCGGCCCAGCTCGGGGGCGGCCGGGTTGGCGGTGAAGTCGACGGTGTCGAGCATCGTCACCTCCCGGCGCCGCAGCCCCCACGCGTAGGTCACCTTGAACATCGTGGCGTCCCGCCACGCCGCCACCGCACCCTTGCGGCCGTGTCGCTGCGCGGTCGCGACCGCGTCGTCGATGTAGTCGAAGAACACCTGAAGCTCACCGCGGGTGAACGGGCGTCGGCCCGGGCCGCCCTCATAGTCGGCGACGTGGTCGGCGGTGTTCCACTCGTGGCAGATCTGCACCGGGTGCTCCCCGAACCGGTCCTCGCACTCGTTCACCCAGCGGTAGCGGGGATCGCAGATGAACCCCATGAACATCGCCAGCGAGTTCTGGTAGGAGCGGATCGTCGAACGTGACCGACCCGCCGACCGCAGCGACACCGTCCACCCCTCCACGTCCTCAGGGCCCCACCGCCACGGATACTCGCCGGTGAACACCCGGAACCGGCGCATCGTCTGATCCCGCACCTCGATCGTCGACACGCCCAGCAGCCGGCTCTCCTGCTGCTGGCGCCAGCCCGTCAACATCGCCTCGAACACGGCCGGCTCCGGGTGCAGCAGCGCCGCCCCCTCAGCCAGCACCAGATGAGCCGCCCCCGCCAGATCCACCTGTCGCATCACGGCTCTCCGCTTCCCCGGATCCGGTTCGGAGCCGATGCCGCATCGTTGCAACGAATGCAACCGAACCGGTGGATGGTCACTCTGACCAGCCACGACGCCAGCCTGCGAGAGCCACCACCGTCGGATCAGGCAACACGCATAACGTCGCAGGCCCTGGTGCCACAGGCTTCGCGCACCTCGGCGAATGATGCACCCGATGCAACTCCCGGCGGTTTGCACTGCGTGGCCAGCGTGTGGCGCAGCGCGTGGGGGTGGACGTGGGCGACGCCGGCGCGTCGGGCGACGGCGGCGACGTGACGGTAGATGGTGCGCGCATCCATCGGCTGGTGGTCGTCGCGTTCGACGAGCAGCCCGGTGCTGGTCGGTCCGCGCCACGCCGGTAGTCGTTGATCAACCCGACGAGCATCGGGTGCAGCGGGACGGTGCGGTCGTTGTGCAGCTTGCCGAGCGGGATGCGCAGCCACCAGGTGTCACCGAGGCGATACATGGCGTCGTCGCGCAGTCCGCCGAGCTCGCCGACACGCATCCCGGTGCGGGCCAGCAACTCGACGATCAACCGGCGCCGCTTGTTCGGCTCGACGGCCAACGCGGCCATGAACTTCGCCGCCATCGGGTCGTCGAGGAACTTGGGGAGTGGCTCGTCAGCCTTGGGGATGTCACCGGCCAACACCGGGACCCGGCGCGGGGCGTCGGGGTCGTCCCAGTCGATGATGCGTTCGAAGAAGGTGCGCAGCATCCCGAGCCGGTTGCGGATCGTCTCGGTCGACACGGTGCCGCGGCGGCCGGGCCGGGCGGCGAGCGCCAGTTTGAACGATTCGATGTGGCGACGCTCCACGGCGGCCACCGACACACAGGCCGGGTCGCTGCGGGTGAGGTGGTCGGCGAACTGGCGCAACGCGCGCGACGCCGCCTCCACGGTGCGGGGTCGCGACGACACCGCGAGCTGGTCCAGGTAGGCGCTCATCGTCGCGGCCACCTGCGGCGCCCGCTCGGCGATCTCGTCCCAATCGGCGATGGCGGCTGGTCGGGGTGCCGGCACGACACAGCTGTCGGCGGCATCGGGTGCAGTTGCTCGACACCGGCGTCGTCGCGCCGGCACCGGAACGAGCGCCGGTGCGTCGACGTCGCCGCGTTCGGCGAGGTGCTCAAAGAACCGGCGCAGCTCACCGATCCGGCGGTCGATGCCGCCGGCCGAGACGGTTCGTCTCGTGCGCCGGTCGGGATGCAACGCCAGCCACAAGCAGTAGTCGCCGACGTGATGCCCGGTGATCCCCGCCGCCGTGGTGCAGTGCGGATCGACGACGCTGACGTAGCCGGCGAACTGACGCAACGTCGCGCTCACCGCGTGCACAGTGGCCGGCGACCTCGTCGCGGCGAGCTCGTCGAGATAGGCGTCGACGGTCGCTGCCAAGCGCGGGGCGCGGGCGGTGATCTGATCCCAGTCACCGATCGGTGGTCGCCCGTTGTCCGCCACGATCATGGGTGCCGAGGTGGCGCTCATCGCGGCACCCCCACCAACGCCTGGGCCTCGATCGCCTCAGCGGCCCGCCGATACTCGTCCGCCAGCCAGTCGACGCCAAGATGCAGATACAACTGTGTCGAAGCGATCGAGCGGTGCCCGGCCTGGGCCTGCAACGCCTCCAACGACATGCCGTGCTCCCGCAGCCGGGTCAGACACGTGTGACGCAACTCGTGACAGGTCCCATACGCGAGACCGGCACGGGCGCGGGCCGCGCTGATGATCTCATCCAGGCCCTCGGCGGACAGGGGCCGGCCCCGCCTCGGGCCCTTCAACACGACGAACACCCGATCCGTCCCGGCGCCCCTCGGGCGCTCGCTGTTCATATACGCGGCGACCGTGGCGAAGAAGCTCGGCGACACCGGCACCAGACGTTGATGGCCGCCCTTGCCATCGGCGACGAACACCCGCCACTCACCCAAGCGCAGATCCTCCAACCGCAGACCGAGCACCTCGCAACGGCGCAGCCCGCCCAACACCATCGCCTGCACCATCGCCCGGTCCCGCTCGCTGCGCAGCGCACCCAGCAGCGCCGCCACCTCCGCCGGCTCCAAGATGCGCGGCAACCGACGCACCCCACGCACCAACGGCAGCCCCCGCCCGTCACCGCGACGCCGCCGCGTCGGCAGACCCCGAGGCACCGGGTTCGTCTCCACCCCGGCGTCGCCACGGGCGACCAGATAGCCGTACAACGCCGACACCGCGGCCAGCCGTCGCCGCACCGTCGCCGCCGACAACCCCGACCCACCATCAGAGATCCGGGCCACGTTCTCCGCGCCCTCCCGCGCCCGCTGCTGCGCGGTGATGAACCCGAACACGTCCTGCGCCCGCACCTCCACCGGGTCCTTGGCAACGACGCTGAAGAACGTCTTCAGGTCGTGCGCGTAGGCGCGCACCGTGTTCGGCCGCGCCCGACCCCCAGCGAAGCGCAAGAAGTCATCGACCAGCTCATGACCGACGACATACACCTCACCGACACCACCGTCACCGGCGACACGGCGAACCTCCGGATACCAGACCACCGTGATCCTCCTCGCTCGAGTTCCGCCCGAGGCAAGACTCCCCGGACGGTCAGCCCAGCTGGTGGATCACCCGTATAAGCGCCGTTCCTACCACCTCCTGCTATCTCCCCAACAGATGGTTTCGCTACATTGCTGGCCGCCGGTGGGCAACCACCCTGTCAAGGCCGCAAGCAGGCAGATCGTGGTGGCCGAAGACACTGAATCGGACTCAATGGCATCCTCTGCACCTCCTCGCGGATGTGACGTCGCCGTGACGCATGGCGGCCGTGAGCTTCGCTATCCACAGCTGGACCAGCCAGGCTGGCTCGCCGCGCAGCTACGCGCTCGGCGATCGCTGGCCGACATCGCCGCCGAGATCGGCTGCGCCACGGCGACGGTGCGGCGGGCGATCCGCTCCCAGAACATCACCGACCGCCGCCGCCTCCACGAGGTCCGCTTCTCCCTGCTCCACGACCCGGGGTGGCTCCGGCGCCGCTACATCGACGACGGCCGCAACGCCACGGAGCTGGCGGTGGAAATCGGTTGCCGGCCACCGACGGTGCTCAAGGCGTTGCACCGCCATGGCATTGACGTGCGGCCGGGACGCCCGCGCCGCCGATACCCGCAACTCCACGACCCGGCGTGGCTACGACACCGTCACCATCACGAGAGGTTGTCCCGGAGCCTGTTGAAGTGAGGTGGTGATCCCTCCCCGGGCCGTGCCGTGATGGCAGGGTTCGGGGGTCCATCCAAGACATCCGAAAGGAGAGGGATCACCGTGTCCAAGAAGGTACCCGTCGTGAAGATCACGACACCGGAGGCTGCCATCGCGCTGGAGGGTCTGCCCGTGCAGGCGACGGTGGCGATGGCCGACGTTGCCGGCGCGTTGCGCGAGGGCCTGCTGGCGTTCGCGACGTCGGCAGGACTGGTGGTGATGCAGCAGATGCTCACCGAGGAGTTGACCGCGATCGTCGGCCCGAAGCACGCCAAGCTCGGCGCGGAGCGGGTCGGCAACTGGCACGGCACGACCACCGGTCAGGTCGTGCTCGGCTCGCAGAAGGTCAGTGTGCAGCGGCCGCGGGGCCGCTACGTCGACGGCGGCGAAGTGGAGCTGGGGACGTGGGAGTGCTTCGCCTCCGACGACGTGTTGCGTCAGGTGGTGGTGGAGCGGATGCTCGCCGGGGTAGCGACTCGCCGCCACGTCGACGTCACCGAGCCCGTCGGCGTGGAGGGCACGGCGACGTCGAAGTCGGCGGTGTCGCGACGGTTCAAGGCCGCCACTGAGACGGCGATGGGCGAGCTGCTGGCCCGCGACCTGTCCGAGCTGGAGACCGCGGTGCTGATGATCGACGGGCTCTGTGTCGCCGACCAGATGATCGTCGTCGCCCTGGTCATCTGCGCCGACGGGACCAAGGTGCCGGTCGGGCTGAAGCTCGGCGACACCGAGAACGCGGTCGTCGTCAAGGACCTGTTGGCTGATCTGGTCGCCCGCGGGCTGCGCTACAGCCACGGCATCGTCGCCGTGCTGGACGGCTCCAAGGCGCTGCGCAAGGCGGTCACCAAGGTGTTCGGCGAACGCGCCCTGGTGCAACGTTGCACGCTGCACAAGAGACGCAACGTGACCGGCTACCTGCCCGTCGGCGAGCGCGACGCGATCGACCAGCGTCTCGCCCGAGCGTTCGCCGACCCCGACCCAGACAAGGGCCTGCGCGCCTGCCAGGCACTCGCCCGCCAGCTCGAGGGCCGCCACCCCGACGCCGCCGCCTCGCTGCGCGAGGGCCTCGAGGAGATGTTCACCGTCGCCCGCCTCGGCGTCAGCGGCCGGCTCCGACGGTCACTGACCAACACCAACTGCATCGAGTCGATGTTCTCCATCGCCCGCACCACCACCGGCCGGGTCAAGCACTGGCGGGACGGCACGATGAAGAAGCGGTGGATCGTTGCCGGCATGCTCGAAGCCGAGCGCTCGTTCCGTCGCATCAAGGGCTGCGCCGACATGCCCGCCTTCGTCGCCGCCGTCGCCCGGGCCACCAACCCGGAAGCTGTCACACCCACCGACTACTCTGAAGTGGCCTGAGCAAGTTCGGGATCACCACCGAACTTCAACACGAAGCGGGACATCCTCCATCACGATCGGCTTCCGGTTGGCGCGATCGCCGCCGAGATTGGTTGCAGCACCACGTCGGTCCGCCGTGCCTTGCGGCGCTATGCCATCACCGTTCGCGGCCGGCGGCGAGACCGCATCGACCGTCTCCACGACGCCACCTGGTTGCGTTCTCGCTACCTCACCGACCGGGCGTCCCTCGAAGATCTCGCCGCCGAGCTCAACTGCCGCACCAGCTCGATGCGACGCGCCCTCGCCCACGCCGGCATCGCGCTTCGGCAGCAATCCCGGACCGCGCGAGGCGCGTCAACCGGAGAAGCCGACCTGGCCAACCAGGTCACTATGGCACCCAGAGTCCTACCGTCCGCTCCTGAACGGTACAAGCCGTGTGATCAGCAGAGACGACGTATGGGATCATCGCAGTAGGGAGTCGCGCCGCAGGATGCGAGCTTCACCGCCCTTGACGACCAGCTCCATGTGCCACTCGGCAACCTGCTGGCGTTCGTCGTCGGCGTGCCGATCGTCGCCACCTGCGCCGGCCAGCTGCTCGCCGGCCGCGAACCCCCCGCTCTTCTATGCCAGGCACTCGATTGACGACTACCCAGCCAGGGCGCCCAGCGCCGCCCGGGCCCGCTCGATGCTCGCCTCCGCCCCGGCGAGCGCTGGGTACTCGACCCGCTCGATCACGGAACCACGGTGCGGCGCGCCGCCGGCGCAGGCCATCCGGTCGCGCAGCCGTGCCCCGGGTGCAGCGCCTGGCGGAGGTGGTGCTCGGCGGTGCCGAGCCGCGCCCGGATGCTCGTCAGCGCGGCCGTCGCCGAGCTCGCCAGACGAGGGTCGGCCACCGCCACGGCGTCGTCGTCAGCGGCCACCTCCCACCGTTGCCGAAGTTGAGCGGGCGCATCCGTGCTGACCGCCGACTCGGCCCAGGATCTGTCGCCTGCCACGAGCATGGGACCACTTGAGCCCGGTTCTTGCCATGAGCATGGGACCACCTTGTTGCCAGTCATGGGACCACCTGTGATGGCTGTGGCCACGCCGATCGAGCGTGGTATCCCGCACCTCTCGCTTGGTCGAGCAGGAGGTGCGGGATGGCGTTCAGGGAGGTCCCGGTGTTCGAGATCAAAGAGGTGTTGCGGCTGCGGCTGGGCGGGGAGGGTTACCGCTCGATCGCCCGGCTGACGGCGGTGGACCGCAAGACGGTGCGCCGCTACGTCGAGGCGGCGGTGGCGGCAGGGGTGAAGGAAGACGGCGGTGTCGAGCAGCTCGACGACGGGCTGCTCGGTGTCGTCGTTGGGATGGTGCGCCCGGCTCGTCCGGGCGGGCATGGGGCGGCGTGGGAGGCGTTGGTGCCGCACGAGGAGCTGATCCGCGGGTGGGTCAAGCAGGATCTGCGGTTGACCAAGATCGCCGAGCTGCTGGCGCGGCGGCGGGTGGCGGTGCCGTATCGGACGTTGCACCGCTTCGCCATGGAGTGTTGCGGGTTCGGCCACCGTGATGTCACGGTGCGGGTGGCCGACGGTGAGCCCGGGGTCGAATGCCAGATCGATTTCGGGCGGATGGGTCTGATCTTCGACCCCGCCAGCGGCCGGCGACGTTGGGTGTGGGCGTTGATCTTCACCGCCTGCTACAGCCGTCACTGCTTCGTGTGGCTCACCTACCGGCAGCGGCTGGTGGACGTGATCGAAGGCTGCGAGGCGGCGTGGGTGTTCTTCGGCGGTGTGTTCAAGGTGGTGATCCCCGATTGCGTGAAGGCGATCGTGGTCGCCGCCGACGACGTCAGCCCTCGCTTCAACGAGGGGTTCGTCGAGTACGCCCAGTCCCGCGGGTTCGTCGTCGATCCGGCCAGGGTGCGCCATCCGCGAGACAAGCCGCGGGTGGAGCGGATGGTTCCCTATTTGCGCGACTCGTTCTTCGCCGGCGAGACCTTCGCCGATCTCACCGACGCCCAACAGCGGGCCGAGGCGTGGTGTCGCACCACCGCTGGGCTGCGGATCCACGGCACCACCCAGCGCCGCCCGGTCGAGGTGTTCGGTGTCGAGGAGCAGCCCGAGCTGCTGCCGGCACCGGTGCTGCCCTATGACCTACCTGCCGATCTATGCCCGTCCGAAGGTGGCGCGGGATCATCACGTCGAGGTGGCCAAGGCGCTGTACTCGGTGCCCGGTCACCTGATCGGCCATCACGTCGAGGCGCGGGCCGACGCCCAGCTGGTGAAGATCTTCTGGCGGGGTGGACTGGTCAAGGTCCATCCCCGCCAGCCACCCGGCGGCCGCTCCACCGACCCCGCCGATCTGCCCGCCGAGCGCTCCGTGTACGCGCTGCGTGACGTCAACTACCTGCGCCGCCAAGCCGAGCAGGTCGGCGCCTCCGTCGGTGTCTACGCCCACCGGCTGCTCGACGTCGAGCTGCCCTGGACCCGGATGCGTCAGGTCTACCGGCTGCTCGGCCTGGCCCGCCGCTACGGCGACCAGCGCGTCGAGGCGGCCTGCGCCAAGGCCCTCGCCCTCGACGTCGTCGACGTCGGGGTGATCGCCCGTGTCCTCGAGCGAGGACGTGAACACGCCGAGATGACCCCACCACCGGTGGCGCTCAGGTTGCCGCTGCGATTCACCCGTCACCCCGAGCAGGTCGCTGTCGACGGGTCGCATCGCCCGCACCCCGCTATCACCCCGACCCCGTCGCCTGCCTCTGCGAGCCTCACAGAGCCCGGTCTTGGTGACGATCCGTCAGGAGCGGGCCGATGAGCGGCGAACCGTTCTCCGCCGAGCTGCGCCAAGTGCTGCGCGACCTCAAACTGTCCGGGATCCTCGACACCCTGCCCGAACGCGTCGAGCTCGCCCGCCAGACCCACCTGCCCTACCCCGAGTTCCTCACCGCCCTCCTCGCCGACGAAGTCACCCGCCGGGAACGAGTATCAACCACGGTGCGCGCCCGCGCCGCCCGCCTGGACGCCACGATGACCCTCGAAGGCTTCGACGACACCACCGAAGCAGTCTTCGACCGTGACCTGTGGGCCGAACTGTGCACGCTGCGTTTCGTCGAAGCCCGCCGCGACCTCATCGTGATGGGACCCGTCGGGGTCGGCAAGACGTTCATGGCCTCGGCGTTGGGCCACATCGCCTGCCGGCGCCGCTACACCACCCTGGCCGGACGCTGCGACCAGATCCTCAAACGGCTCCGCGGCTCCCGCCTCGACGGCAGCCACGACCTCGAACTACGCAAACTGATCCGCGTCGAGGTCCTCCTCGTCGACGACTTCTGTCTGCAGAGCCTCGACCCCGCCGACACCGCAGACATCTACGAGATCATCGTCGAAAGGCATCGGCGAGCAACCACCATCGTCACCACCAACCGCGAACCGCCCGGGGAATGGCTCGCCTCGATGGCCGACCCGCTGCTCGCCGAATCAGCCATCGACCGCTTGACCTCCAACGCCTACCAACTCGTCGTCGACGGCCCCTCCTACCGGCAACGCCAACGCCCCGGACGGACCGGGCAAACAGGCCCGCCCAGGGGGCGGGGCCGCAACCATTATCCCGAGCCCCGGACACCACCACCACCGGCGTCAAGGCCAAGCCCTCCGGGCGGCCTGCGGCCGGCCTTGACCCCGGCTCGCCGACACGAAAAACGACAACCAGTTGACCCCCACCGACACACGGTTCATCATCAACAACGCGTCAGGTCATCGCCCGCGAGGCGGTCCCATGGTCGTGGCAAACCGGTGGTCCCATGCTCATGGCAAGCGACAAGGATCAGCACCCAACAGCGCGCGTCACCATCTGTGACGGGCGCCGCGATGTATCCAAGATGTATCCATCCGTTGCTGACCACGCTCGCGGAGATCTCCCCAGTTCTGCCCCGTCTGGTGCTTCGCTCGTTCGCCCTGCTCAGGGCAGACGGCGCAACACCGGACAGCACGAGCGATCACGACCTGACCTGACTTGTAATCAGGAGGTCGGTGTCCTATTCGTCGATGTGCCCGCCGACGACGACCGTCGCCTTACGCGAGTGAAGACCGGCGGCATGACCGAGCGCCTGCAGAACCCTGGCGGCATTGGACGCATCGAGGCTCGTGAAGGCGTTGCCGAGATCGACTGGACGGTGTCGGCCCGCGACGAGCGCAACGATGAGCGAGAGGACCTGCCGCTCGCTGGAGGATGCCGGTGCAACGTCGACAAGGTCCGCCGCGACATCCCAGTCGATTCCGACGACGCGCACATCATCATCGACCCAGACCGCCTCGCGGCGGAAGTCTTCGCGTTCAAGCCACCGCTCGTGTGCGATCAGCAGAGCCACGGCGGCTTCGGTGCGTAGGAGCCCGCCGCCCATCGGCGCAGGCCGTCGATCAGCTCCTGGTGCGGAAGCCGTTCAGTGCCGTCCATCACTTCGTTCCCCTCGTTGGTAATGAGCGCTGGCGGGGCGGAAGTGAAGGGAGCCTCGCGATCCCTCGCTGACGACGGTACGCCGAGGGTGTAACACTCGCCCGGCGGGTCCGCCTCAGGCACTCGGGACGCATCTCACGCCATCGCCCGGTCACCTCGGCCGTCGCCGCTCGGTGGCTCGATCATCCCGTCGCCGAGCCAGTGGACAGCTAGCGCGGCGACGGTTGCGGGGCCCAGCAGGCCATGACCTGCCCATGGAGCGGATGTCCCCGTGTAGGTGGGCAAGTCAGCACTCCTGCCGTTCAGTTCACCCTGCTCGTCGATGGCCCCGAGCAATGGGTAGGGGATCGACGACCTTCGTCGTAAGCCACCGCCGGATCTCATCAGGATCGAATCGCAGCAGGTTCCCCCACTTCACGTACGGGATGCGGCGTTCGGCGACCAGGCGGCGTACATGCCGGACGTTGACGCCCAAGTGCGCCGCGACCTCATCAATGGTCAGCAGGCACGGCAGATCTGACTCGGCGACCGAGGCGACCGATGGAACGGGACGACCGCCTGCGCTCCTCGGAACGCCGATGACACTGCTGGATCCCGCATGCGGATCCCCAACATCGCACGTTGACGCCATACGTATAACCGCAACCGAGACGACGGATCCGTCCAAAGTTTCTTGGCCACGCCCGCAGCGGACCCTCCAGGGCACGCAGGGGAACCCCGAGGAGCGCTCAGCTTGCTTGCGGATCGGGACGGCCGAGCTCTCGGGCTAGGCGCACCTCGATCGCTGAGGCGACCTCTGCGTCGCGCCGTTCGGAGGCCTTCAGATACCGCAGCGCGGCGTCGCTCGATGCGTGACCCATCCGGGTCATGATCTCCCGCAGTGAGGCCCCGGCGCTCGCAGCGGTCGTTCCTGCGAGGTGGCGCAGGTCATGGAACCGCATGCCCTCGTCGATGGCTGCGCTCGTCTTGGCCCGGCGCCAGTACGGGGCGAAGTACCGGTTCAACAGTGGCCGGCCGTTCACGGTGGTGAACACAAGATCAGCATCGTCCGGCCCGACGTACGCCGCCGAGTGCGCAGCCAGCAACTCGCGAGCCGTCGCAGGAAGGACAACGCTGCGATAGGCGGCATCGGACTTGGGAGGTCCCAACGTGGCGCCGCGGCCGGCGACAAATGACAGCGACTGTTCGACCCGCAGCCGCGAACGATCGAGATCGACGTGTCGTCGCTGAAGACCGGCGAGCTCGCCGAAACGGAGTCCCGACGCCGCGGCGGTCCACACCAGAGCGCTGAAGCGAGGATGGATGGCCTCGGCTAGCGCGCCGACGTCACTCCACGACGGGAGTGGCCGCTCGATCAATCGCTCGACCGCCGCGCCCTTGATGCTCACCGGGTTGGCGCGCAGGAGACCGTCGTCGACGGCGGTGCCCATCACGTTGCGAAACAGGCGATACACCTTCGCCACCGTGTTGCGGTCCAAACCTGATCGGGCAAGTCGGCCATGCCAAGCCCGCACATCCGCCGGCGTGATCTCTGCGAGCTCGACATCCTCGAAGACCGTCAGGATGTGTCGCAGCTGCGAGTCGTACGTTGCCCGGGTGTGCGGTCGCAACGGCCGTTCATCGATCCACGTCGCGGCGAAGCGGCCGAAGGCGATCGATCCTCGCTCGGGATCGGTGTGTTCGCCTCGCGCCATGTCGGTTTCGACTCCGGCGAGCCAGGTCCGGGCGTCGGCCTTGGTGGCGAACGTCGACGGCGCGGCGAGCTGCCGGCCGAGCTCCCAATAGCGAGCGCGGTAGCGCCCGCTCGGCAGCTTCGTCACCGTTCCGAACGGGCGAGACCTCACCACACGCGCTCCCTTCGCGACTCCAAGCCAGAGTTCTAGTCACGTTGTAGTCACGACCGCAAGCGCGGCGACGACGCCACGAAGAGCCTCGATCGCAGAAGTACCCGCCTAGCAGGTAGTTTGCTTGTCAGGAGCCGGGAGCGGATGAGGGGAATCGAACCCCCGTATTCAGCTTGGGAAGCTGATGTTCTGCCATTGAACTACATCCACGCGGAGGGCACAGGTTAGCCGTGGGAGCCCTTCGCTATGGTCCTGACGCATGATCTTGTCGGACCGCTCGATCCGCGAGGCCGTCGCCGCGGGCCGGATCGGCCTCGAGCCGTTCGACGACGCGCTCGTCCAACCGTCGTCGGTCGACGTCCGCCTCGACCGGCTGTTCCGAGTCTTCCGCAACCACACGGCCGGCGTGATCGACGTCAAGAAGGACCTCACCGGTCTCACCGAGGAGGTCGAGATCGACGACAGTGGGGTCTTCATGCTGCACCCAGGCGAGTTCGTGCTCGGCTCGACGCTCGAGCAGGTCCGCGTGCCCGACGACCTCGTGGCCCGCATCGAGGGGAAGTCGAGCCTCGGCCGGCTGGGGCTGCTGATCCACAGCAGCCTGCCCGCGTCGGAGCCGCTGCTCGTGCTCGACGACGAGGGCCTCGTTCTGCGCACGATGGGCGAGATCGTCAAGCACCAGCGGCCGTGCTCGATCGTCGGTTTCGACCCGACGACGTTCGAGGTCGGCTACCACCGTGTGACCGGCTGGTACGAGAGCGCGCCGGATCGGGTCTACGAGATCCGGCTCCGGTCTGGTCGTTCGGTGCGCGTCAGCGCAGGCCACAACGTCTTTTCGCTCGACGATGCGGGTGAGCTGCGACGCGTTCGGACCGCCGAGCTCGCGGTTGGCACGCAGATCGCGATCGCCCGAGACGTACCCGACCCGGCACAGCCCGTCGATGCGATCGATCTGCTCGGTGTGATCCCCGAGGCCGAGCGGGACCGCCTGGTCGTCAGCGGACCGCGGGTCGCGGCGGCGTTCGCGTCGTGGCCTCGTGAGATCGGCGCCGTGCTGCGGAGTGCGGGATATGACGCGGTGTCGTACTACCGCTCCCGCTCCGCACTCCCGTTCGGAGTCGCCGCCCAGCTCCCCGGACTCCTGGCCGGGCTCGGCGACGGTGATCGGATCGCCAGGAGGGGGGAGCGCCACTCGCTCCCCGCACGGGTCGGCGTCGACGCCGAGATCGCGTGGCTGCTGGGCATGTATGTCGCCGAAGGGTCGCGGCGACGAACCCAGGTGACGATCTCGAACACCGACCAGCTCCGGTTGGACCGACTGACAGCGATCTTCGCCACCCTCGGACTTCCTGTGACTCGCGCGCCTGGCGCTGTGAGATGTTGTTCGACCCTCCTCAGCGACCTCATCGGGTGGCTCGGCACGGGCGATGGCGCTGCGACGAAGCGGGTACCGCCCGCGGCGTTCGGGTGGTCGCGACCGATCGTCGAGGCGTTCCTCGGCGGCGTTGCGGACGGCGACGGCTCGAGGAGCGGCGGGCGCACGTCCGTGCGGACCACTTCAGCCGGCCTCGTCGCCGATCTGCTGCTGTTGTTCAGCCGCCTCGGCCGGCGTGCCGGGTGCACCCGCAAGGTCACCGATCGCCTCCCGGTCTGGCAGGTCTATGCCACTGATTGGGAGCACGAGCTGTTTACCTCGGTGCCGTTGCCGCAGGGACTGCTCCAGTCGGCTCGTGCGGAGGCCGGCCTGAGCCAGCGCGCCGCGGCCATCGCCGCCGGGTCTGGACAACCCACCGATCTCGACAACCTCGAACAAGGGTGCGGGCGTGATGCCATCCGCTTCGCTACGGTCCGCCGGCTCCACCAGACGTATGCCCATCACGGTGCGGGCGACGCCGTCCTGGCCAAGCTCGCACGGCTGACCGACGGCGGCGTGGCGTGGGACAGGGTGGTCGAGGTCGTCGACACGGGGTGTGTCGAGCCGCTGTTCGACCTCGAAGTGCGGCCCGCCGGTCGCACGATCGAGAACTTCCTCGCCGGGAGGGGTGGCGTCTTCGTGTCGAACACCGCCGGCTTCGTCGACTCCGGGTTCCAGGGTCACATCACCCTCGAGCTGGCCAACGTCGCCAGCTTGCCGATCACCCTGTACCCCGGCATGAAGATCGGCCAGATCAGCTTCATGCAGATGACCACCCCGGCGGATCGCCCGTACGGGAAGGGGGCGACGGGGTCCAAGTACCAGGGCCAGCGCGGGCCGACACCGAGCCGGTACTTCGAGAACTTCCGGGAGTGAGGTTGTTCTGTCCTTCGATTTCGGCCGGATCGGGCCGGTTCGGAAGGACAGAACGGGGGAACAGCACGGCTGTGGTCCGCCTCCGCCGCAGCCATCCCGACGACGTCGCTCGATGCCGGCAGTTGGTGATCCCGCCGGCGTGGACCGAGGTGTGGATCTGCCCGGCGCCGAACGGGC
This sequence comes from uncultured Acidimicrobiia bacterium, assembly GCA_963841465.1. GTDB lineage: Bacteria > Actinomycetota > Acidimicrobiia > Acidimicrobiales > Ilumatobacteraceae > JALZMG01. The sequence goes on from CAWJCQ010000007.1 coordinate 74,748, forward strand.
ACATCCAGGCTGTCGGCACCGACGACGCCGGCCGCCGCCAGTACCTCTACCACCCGGCGTGCCGCGCGCTGCGGGACAAGGCCAAGCACGACCGGGTGCTCACCGTCGCCAGCCGCCTCCCGCGGGCCCGCGCCACGGTGGCCGAGCACCTGGCGCTCGAGGGCATGCCCCGCGAGCGGGCGCTCGGCGTGGCGTTCCGGCTGCTCGACCTCGGCTTCTTCCGCGTCGGCGGCGAGCAGTACGTCGAGGACAATGGGAGCTACGGCCTGGCGACGATCGAGAAGCGCCACGTCCACATCGCCGGTGACGAGGTCGTCTTCGACTACCCGGCCAAGTCGGGGCGGGAGCGGCTCGTCGCCGTCGCCGATGCGGCCGTCATCGCCGCCATCTCGACACTGCGGTCGCGACGCGGCGGCGGTTCCGAGCTGCTCGCCTACAAGGACGACGGACGCTGGCGTGACGTCACGTCGGCCGACATCAACGCGTACGTCAAGGCCGTCGTCGGTGGCGAGGTGTCGACGAAGGACTTCCGCACGTGGCACGGCACCGTCCTCGCCGCCATCGCGCTGGCGGAACGGGCGGGTGACGTCGGGTCGCCGACGCGGCGAAAGAAGGCAGTGCGGGCGGCGATAGTCGACGTGTCGGAGTACCTCGGCAACACGCCGGCGGTGGCCAGAGGATCGTACGTGGACCCGAGACTGATCGACGCTTTCGAGCAGGGCCAGACGATCGAGCCGATGCTGCGCCGGCTGGGACGACGGCGGCAGCCCGAGCGCTCCCGCGACGCGATCGAACGGGCGGTACTGCGACTGCTGGCGGGGTGACACCTGGCGCGGCGGTGGCATCTGGCGTGAGCCACGCTCCGAACGCCGTGCGTGATCGCGCTGTACGCGCCACTGCCGATGCCCATGCGGGGCATGCGGGGCATGCGGAGCCGCGTCGTGTGGTGGCGCGGGCCATCCACCGTGGCCCGTGCGGCGATCTGCCACATTGGTGGGCGCGTGGACTCGGACCTGACGAGATACGTGAGCAGCGTCGCCAAGGGCGATCAGTCCGCGTTCGCGTCCCTGTACGACAGCCTTGCCGCCACCGTCTACGGCGTCGTACGCCGGGTGGTGCGGGATCCATCGCAAGCCGAGGAGGTCACCCAAGAAGTCTTCGTGGAGATCTGGCGCCAGGCGTCACGCTTCGATCCGAACCGTGGCAGCGTCCGGACCTGGGCCGTCGTCATCGCCCACCGCCGCGCCGTCGACCGGGTGCGCAGCGAGCAGTCGCACCGGGATCGCCAGACGACCGCCGGTGCGGCGGCCCTCGACACGCCGGCGACACCGGAGGACGATGCGATCGACGTCGATGAGGGCCGGCGGGCCAACGCGGCGTTGCAGACGCTGCCGGCCGCCCAGCGGGAAGTGCTCGAGCTGGCGTTCTACGACGGGCTCACCCACGTCCAGATCGCCGACCACCTGGGGGTTGCCCTCGGCACCGTCAAGACACGCATCCGTGACGGCCTGATCAGGCTGCGCACGGCGATGGGGGGTCCGTCGTGACCGACGACGAACTGCGCGAGCAGCTGGCCGTCTACGCCGTCGGCGCGCTGACGGACGAGGAGCGAGCGGAGGTGGACGACGAGCTGCGCACACGACCGGATCTGCGGGCCGAGCTCGACGAGCTCCAGGCCGCCACGACGATCCTCGCCGAAGCCGCGGAAGAGACCCCGCCGGCGTCGCTGCGCGCCAGCATCCTCGACCGCATCGCCGTCACGCCGCAGCTGCCCCCCGAGACGCGACCACCACAGCCGGTCGCGCCGGTCGTGCCGATCCATCGGCGCCGCAACCGGCTCATCGCCGTCGGTGCGGCAGCGGCGGCGGTGATCGCCATCGTCGTGGGCCTCCTGATCGTCTCGCCGTGGAGCACCGGAACCGACGACACCGCCGCAGTGCTCGAGGCCCAGGACGCCCAGACGATCCAGATGCCCGGCACCCTGCCGGACGTCACGATCGTCCACTCGCCGTCGCAGAACGCGTCCGTCCTGATGTCGCAGAGGGTTCCCGTCCCGGCGGGCGACCGGGTCTACGAGCTGTGGGCGATCAGCGACAACGTCCCGAAGCGGTACACGACCTTCCGCCCGAACGCCGACGGGACGCTGAGCATCTACGCCGCCGGGCTCGACCCGGCCAGCGCCGACGTGTGGGCGATCACCGAGGAACCGGCCGGCGGCAGCGACACGCCGACGCCGCCGATCCTCAACGCAACGGGCTGACCTCCGCCCGGTCCGATCTGGGTGAACGGGCTGACGACACCTGGCACCGAGCGCGCCCAGAAGGCGATCTGGCGGGGAGCGCGCCCAGATCGTCGGGAGCTGACCTAGTCGCCGGCCACCGGGTTCGGCGCGAGCGGCGCCGCAGGCCTGTCGAACTCGCGCTCACCGGCCTCGATCGCGTCGAGCAGGTGGAGGGCGATGTCGCCGACCTTGACGTCGTCGCCGGCCCCTGCCGCCTTTGTCCCGTCGTCCATCATGATGTAGCAGAACGGGCAGGCGGTGGCGATGCGGCTGGCGCCGGTCGAGAGCGCCTCGCGGGCCCGTTCGTCGTTGACCTTGATTCCGATCGACTCCTCCATCCACATCCGCGCCCCGCCGGCGCCGCAGCACATCCCCTTGGTGCCGTTGCGCGGCATCTCGACGACCTCGATCCCTTTGATCGACGCCGACGACCCGGCGCGGGGCGAGGTAGATGTCGTTGTGCCGGCCGAGGTAGCACGAGTCGTGGTAGGTGATCCGCTCCTCGAGCGTCGCCTGGCTGACGTCGAGCCGCCCATCGGCGATCAGCGTCTCCAGCAGCTGGCTGTGGTGGACGACCTCATAGTGACCGCCGAGCTGCGGGTACTCGTTGAGCAGCGTGTTGAAGCAGTGCGGGCACTGGGTGATGATCTTGGTGACGCCCATGCCGTTGAGCATCTCGATGTTCGGCAGCGCCAGCATCTGGAAGAGGTACTCGTTGCCGGAGCGCCGGGCCGAGTCGCCGGTGCACATCTCCGACGGTCCGAGCACGGCGACGGCGATGCCGGCTCGGCGCAGCAGCTTGGCCATCGCCTGGGTGACCCGCTTGTTCTTGTCGTCGAAGCTGCCGGCGCAGCCGACCCAGTAGAGGTACTCGGCCTGCAGCGGCTGGCCGGGCTCGACGATGTCGACATCCTCCAAGCCCTTGGCCCAGTCGCCGCGCTCGGAGGGGTTCATACCCCACGGGTTGAACTGGTTCTCCATGCCCCGGTAGGCGCTGCCCAGCTCGGCCGGGAAGTCCGACTCCATCAGCGACAGGTACCGCCGCATGTCGAGGATCTTGTCGAGGATCTCGATGTTCACCGGGCAGATCTCGTCGCACGCCTTGCACGTCGTGCACGCCCACAGTTCCTCCGACGTGATCCGCTCGAACAGCGAGTCGACGCCGATCGTGATCTCGCGGTCGGTGCCGATCGGCGGCGACACGACAGGCGTGCCGGTGGCGGCCATCACCTCGCCGACCTTGAGCACGATCTCACGGGGATCGAGCGGCTTGCCGGTGGCGTGGGCGGGGCAGACGCTCGTGCAGCGGCCGCACATTGTGCAGGCGTCGGTGTCGAGCAGCTGCTTCCACGTGAAGTCCTCGACGACCGAGGCGCCGAAGGTCTCCAGCTCGGTCTCGGCGAGGTTGGGCATCGGCTTCATCGCCCCCTTGGGGCGGGTCTTGTCGCGCAGGTACATGTTCAGCGGCGAGGTGAACATGTGCCGCAGCATCGTCACCGGCAGGATCGCGAGGAACGCGACGAAGGCGGCGACGTGGGTGAGCCACCACCACTGGTGCCACGTGTGCAACGTCGACGCGGCGGCGCCGTCGACAGTGCGGCTGAGCGGCCACCCGATGAAGCTCCACTTCTCGTAGTCCATGTTCTGCCCGCTCGCCGACGCCTGGGCGATGCGGAACATCTCCGAGCCGAACCCGGTGAGACCGATCAGCAGGAACGTCCCGAGGATCAGCGCGTGCTCGGGCTTGGTCTTGATCCGGATGCGGTAGGGGCGCAGGACGTACCGACGGACGATCGCCCACACCACGCCGGCCACGAACACGACCCCGGCGGCATCGCCGACGAAGGCGTATGCCTGGTACGTGCGCCCCTGCAGGAACTTCATCCCCTCGGGCACCTGATGGTCGATCTCCAGCACCGTCGTGACGCCGAGCAGGACGAGGAACCCGAAGTAGATCATCGAGTGCATCAGACCGGCGGCCGGGTCGCGCAGCAGGGTGCGCATGTACACGCCGGCGCGGAAGTCGCCGACGCGGCGCTTGGCGTTGGCCAGCGTGGTGCGGCGCGACGGCGCCGGCTTGCCGCGCTCCCAGTTCTTCATCCGGTCGGCGAAGGCGAAGGCGCCCCACAGCAGCATCACGGGGATGATCGTGTAGAAGGCGACTTGCAGCGGAGCGGGGATGTCGCCGAAGACCTCGCGGGTGTGGGCGTTGTCGTTGTGCCACCCGGTGATCAGCGGGATGATCCCCGAGACGGCGGTGACGACGGCGAAGGCGACCCCGAGCCCGATGGCCAGGTGGTGGGGGCGGATCCGGACCTTGGGGCCGGCCGTCTCCTCGACGGATGTCTCCGGCTCGGCGTGCGTCGTCATCGGCCGCCGACGTTACAGCGGGGTAGGTCCGGCGCTCAGATCCGTCACTCCGCTGAGCCTGACAGCCACTGGGTCCTGGCCGCTCTGGGCGTTGCGTCAGCCGTAGTAGGCGCGGTCGAGGTCGCGGATGCGCCCGGCGAGGGCGGCGAGCAGCTTGTGGGAGAGCGACGGGACCTCGTCGACGACGGCGAGGAAGTGACGCTGCGACATCACGAACAGCGTGCAATCCGTCTCGCACTCGGCGCGAGCCGTGCGCGGGCCGTGGTCGAGCAGCGAGAGCTCGCCGACGATCGCTCCCGGACCGAGCGTGGTGACCTTGCGCCCGTTGCGTTTGATCCCCACCTTGCCATCGACCACGACGAACGCCTCGTGCCCGGTCTGGCCCTGATCGACCAGCACAGTGCCCGCGGTCATCGTGATCTCGTCGCCGGAGCGGGCGATGAGCTCAAGCTCCTTACGGGTGCACGCGGCGAACAGCGGCACGCTCCGGAGATGGTCGACGTATGCCTTCTTGCTGGCCATAGTTGCGCGACTGTACGGCTTCCGGCAGTCGTCCTTGACAATCATGCTCGGGCTCGGCTCGCAGCCAAGCTGCTCGCCTCGCGTCCCGCGCTCGCCGCCGCCGCTCCGCAGCGGCGCTCGCCCACTTGGCCGATCCGACGGCTACTTCTTGCCTTGGTTCTTCACCGCCTCGATCGCCGCCGCCGCGGCGTCCGGATCGAGGTAGGCGCCGCCGACGGTGGCCGGCCGGAGGTCGTCGTCGAGGTCGTAGCGCAGCGGGATGCCGGTGGGCACGTTGAGCCCGACGACCGCGTCCTCGGTCATGTCGTCGAGGTGCTTGATCAGCGCCCGCAGGCTGTTGCCGTGGGCGGCGATCAGCACCGTCGACCCGACCCGCAGGTCCGGCACGATCGCGTCGTACCAGTACGGCAGCATGCGGGCGACGACGTCGGCGAGGCACTCCGTGCGCGGCCGCACCTCGGGCGGCAGCCACGCGTAGCGGGGGTCGTCGAATTGGGAGAACTCGTCGTCGATCGCCAGCGGCGGCGGCGGGGTGCTGTACGACCGGCGCCACAACATGAACTGCTCCTCGCCGAATTCGGCCAGCGTCTGGGCCTTGTCCTTGCCCTGCAACGCGCCGTAGTGGCGCTCGTTGAGCCGCCACGAGCGGCGCACCGGGATCCACAGCCGGTCCGCAGCGTTCAGCGCCAGCTCGGCGGTGCGGATCGCCCGCCGCTGCACGGACGTGTGGACGACATCGGGCAGCAGCCCGTGCTCGACGAGCAGCTCCCCGCCGCGGCGCGCCTCGGCCTCGCCCTTGGCCGTGAGGTCGACGTCGACCCAGCCGGTGAACAGGTTCTTCCGGTTCCACTCGCTCTCACCGTGGCGGAGCAGGACGAGCGTGCCGACCATGCCCACCGATCGTACGTGAGGTTGGGCGAGCGCCGCTGCGTAGCGGCGGCGAGCACGGAGGTGAGGCGAGCGGCTTGCCCGCGAGCCGAGGCCCGAGCTACGCGTGGCCGGCGATGCGGTGGGGCACGTACGGCGCCTCGAGCGCGGCGACCTCGTCGTCGGTGAGCTCGACGTCGACCGAGGCGACGGCATCGGCGAGGTGCTCGGGCTTGGTGGCCCCGACGATGGGCGCGCTCACCGCCGGGTGGTGCCGCAGCCACGCCAACGCCACCTGGGCCCGGCTGATGCCGCGGGCGGCGGCGACGGCGGCCACCGCCTCGACGATCGCTTTGTCCTCCTCCCGGTACAGCGACCGACCGAACTCGTCGGTCTCGGTGCGCGCGGTCACGGCGTCCCAGTCACGCGTCAGGCGGCCGCGGGCGAGCGGGCTCCACGGGATCACGCCGACGCCCTGGTCGACGCACAGCGGCAGCATCTCCCGCTCCTCCTCGCGGTAGAGCAGGTTGTAGTGGTCCTGCATCGTGACAAAGGGCGTCCAGCCGTTGCCGTCGGCGACGTACTGCATCTTGGAGAACTGCCAGGCGTACATCGACGAAGCGCCGATGTAGCGGGTCTTGCCCGCCTTGACGACGTCGTGCAGCGCCTCCATCGTCTCCTCCACCGGCACGGTCGCGTCGAAGCGGTGGATCTGGTACAGGTCGACGTAGTCCATGCCGAGGCGGCGAAGGCTGTTGTCGATCTCGGCGAGGATCGCCTTGCGCGAGAGGCCGGCGCCGTTGGGGCCCCGGTGCATCCGCCCGTTGACCTTGGTGGCGACGACGAGCTCCTCGCGGTTGCCGTAGGCGGCGAGCGCCCGGCCGGTGATCTCCTCGCTGGTGCCGTAGGAGTAGACGTTGGCCGTGTCGAAGAAGTTGATCCCAGACTCGATCGCCTGCTTGAAGAACGGCCGGGCGCTCTCCTCGTCGAGCGACCACGGGTGGCCGCCCCGGTCGGGCAGGCCGTAGCTCATGCACCCGAGGCAGATCGGTGACACGTCCAGTCCGGTCGATCCCAACTTCACCCAACGCATCGCATCCTCCTCACGTCGTCGCGTCGGACCGTACCCTTGCGAGGTGGGCGAGCGCCGCTGCGCAGCGGCGGCGGCGAGCTCGGAGGTGAGGGGAGCAGCTTCGCTGCGAGCCGAACCCGAGTGACAGGCTGACCCGATGAGCGACAGGTACTCGATGTCCGGCACCGGCGTGTGGAGCGCGATGCTCCGTTACGGCGACGCTGCCGAGGCGGCGGCGCTGGCCGCCGAGTTGGAGGGGCTCGGCTACACCGCGGTGTGGATCCCCGACGTCGGCGGCGATGTCTTCACGCCGCTCGACAGCCTGCTCGGTGCGACGACGACGGCGACGGTGGCCACTGGCATCCTCAACATCTGGATGCACACTCCGGAGGAGACGGCGGCGCAGCACGCCGCCCTGACGGCGAAGCACGGGCGGCGATTCCTGTGCGGGATCGGGGTCAGCCACCGCCCGTTCATCGACCACGTCAACGCGCCGGGCACGTACCAGAAGCCCGTGGACAAGGTCAGTGAGTTCCTCGACGGGCTCGACGCCGCCGATCCGCCGCTCGCTCCGGGCGACCGCTGCATCGCCGCCCTCGGGCCGAAGATGCTCGAGCTCGCCCGCACCCGCACCGCCGGCACCCACCCCTACCTCGTCACGCCCGAGCACACCCAGCGGGCACGAGAGGCGATCGGGCCGGACGCCCTCGTCGCCAGCGAGCAGGCCGTCGTGCTGGAGTCCGACCCGACCACGGCCCGGGCGACTGCCCGTACCCACCTCGCCACCTACCTCGGCCTGCCCAACTACGCCAACAACTGGAAGCGCATCGGATTCACCGACGAGGACCTCGCCGACGGAGGCAGCGACCGCCTCGTCGACGCCCTCGTCGCATGGGGCGACGAGGAGACCATCGCCACCCGTGTGCGGGCCCACCGCGACGCCGGCGCCGACCACGTCTGCATCCAGGCCCTCGACCCCGATCCGCGCGCCTGGCCGACGGCCCAACTGCGCACCCTCGCCCCGGCCCTCGTCTGACCGCAGACGTGACCTACGCCTTCGACCGGTACCTTCGCTACGACGAACTGCGCGCCTGGCTGGACGAGCTGCGCGCCGCCCACCCCGACCTCGTGGCGATCGAGTCGTACGGCCGCAGCTACGAGGGGCGTGACCTGCTGCTGGTGACGGTCACCGACACGACGACCGGCGCTCACGACACCAAGCCGGCGCACTGGGTCGACGCCAGCATCCACGCCATCGAGCTCACCGGCACGGTCGCCGCGTGCTGCCTGCTGCAGCACCTCGTCGAGGGCCACGTGTCCGGCGACCCCGTGGTGACCGAGGCGCTGCGGACGCGGACGTTCTACGTGGTGCCGCGAGTCAACCCGGATGGTGCCGAGTGGGCGCTCGCCGACTCGCCCCGCTATCGCCGCTCCAGCGTGCGCCCGTGGCCGTGGCCCGACGCTCACCGCTGGCCCGGTGCCCACGTCGAGGACATCGACGGCGACGGCCGGGTCCTCCAGATGCGGATCCCCGATCCGGACGGGGCGTGGCGGGCCCACCCCGACGACGCCGCGGCTGATGGTCCCGGTCCCGCCCGACGGCGCACCGACTGGCACGCCTCGCTGGCGGCTGCTGTTGGAGGGTCCGCTGGTCGACTTCGACGGCTTCACGATCCCCCTGCCGCGAGACCCCGAGAGCCTCGACATGAACCGCAACTTCCCGGCCGGGTGGGGGGCGACGGTCCGCGGCTCGGGCGACCACCCGCTGTCGGAGCCGGAGATCGACGCCCTCGTGCGGGCGATCGTCGCCCGGCCCAACGTGTGCGGCTACAACGCCTTCCATACCAGCGGAGGCGTCCTGCTGCGCCCGTCCTCGACCGTGGCCGACTCGGCCCTGCCTCCGGTCGACGTGTGGGCGTGGAAGCAGCTCGGGGAGATCGGCACCCGGCTCACCGGCTACCCCGCGCACTCCGTCTTCGAGGACTTCACGTGGGACAAGGCGGTGACGATGAGCGGCGCCGCCGACGACTGGGCCTACGAGCACCTCGGCGTGTACTCGTGGACCACCGAGTTCTGGGACGTGGTCCACGCCGCTACCGGGGAGCGGCAGGGCGGCCAGTTTTGGTACCTCGGGCCGACCGACGACCAGGCGTTGGCCGTGCTGCGGTGGGTCGACGAGCACGCCCCCGACCAGCACGTCGACTGGTACCCGTTCGACCACCCGCAGCTCGGTCCGGTGGAGTTCGGCGGCTGGCACGTCAACGGCGTCTGGACCAACCCACCGCTCGCCCGCCTCGCCGACGAGGTCGCTCCGCACGCCGCCTTCGCCGTCGCCCAGGCGATGGCGGCGCCCTGCCTGGACATCCCGCACACCGCCGTCGTCGACCTGGGCGGCGGGGCGTGGCGGGTCGAGGCCGGCATCGCCAACACCGGGTGGCTGCCGACGCACGTCTCGGCTCGCGGCGCCAAGGACGACCTGGCCAAGCCGATCGTCGCTGAGCTGACCGGCGCCGACGTGATCGGGGGCCCGGCCCGGGTGCTGCTCGGCCAGCTCGCCGGGCGGTCGGCGATGCGGTTCGGCCAATGGCACGACGGCACGCCCGACCGGGTGCTGGCGACGTGGGTCGTGCGCGGTGCGCCCGGCGACACGGTGAGCGTCGCGGCGTGGCACGACCGGGCCGGGCGGGCCACGGCCGAGCTGGCGCTGGTGCCGTCGCGCTGACCGGCAGTCGGGGCGTGCGATCCTGGCTCCGATGAGCTCGTCGACCTCGTCAGGCTGGAAGCCGCCGACCCATCCGCCTCCGCCGCCGTCTCCGACGCATCGCCCCGCCGCTGCTCGCTCGACGGGCAGCAGCGCCGCCGCCGGCGTGGCCGTGCTCGGCCTCGGCCTGACCCTGGTCGGCACGTCCGGGTTGCCGCTGCAGTCGTTCGACAACTTCATCGAGGTCAGCTTCGCCAACCTTCGTCAGGCGTCGTCCCTGGCGCCGTTCCTCGGCAACGGGTACGTGCGCTTCTGGTGGCGCTTCGGGTTGCTGGGCGGCGTCGCCGCGCTGACCGTCGTCGTCGCCGCGCTGGCGACCAGCTGGCGTCGGGGAGGAGGGCTCGCCGTGGCCGCGGTGGGCGTCGTCGTGCTCATGCTCCACCTCGTGGTGCTCCTCCTCACGCCGAGCTACCGGAGCGTCACGCAGTTCGAGAACCGGGGGACGGTGTTCGACGATGGCGGCGCCGGTCTCTGGGTCGGGCTCGCCGGTCTGGTTGTGGTGACCGCCGGCGGGGTGATCGGCGCCGCCGCCGGCAATACCTGAGTTTCCCGATCAGGTTTGGCGGGATTCGCGGCTAACCTCGCTTGCGTGCCGCGCTCCGCCATCGTCACGGCCCCGTCCTCCACCGCCCAGCTCGAGGACGAGGCGATCACGATCATCCGCGAGGTCGCCGCCGAGTGCGAGCGCCCGGTGCTGCTGTTCTCCGGCGGCAAGGACTCCGTCGTGATGCTCCACCTCGCCCACCGGGCGTTCTGGCCGGCGCGCATCCCGTTCCCGGTGATGCATGTCGATACCGGCCACAACTTCGACGAGGTCATCGAGTTCCGTGACCGCACCGTCGCCGACTTCGATGTCGAGCTCGTGGTCGCCTCGGTGCAACGTTCGATCGACGAGGGCCGTGTGCGCGAGGACGCCGGGCCTCGTGCCTCGCGCAACCCGCTGCAGACCGTCACCCTGCTCGACGCCCTCGCCGTTCAGCGCTTCGACGCCGTGTTCGGTGGGGCCCGCCGCGACGAGGAGCGGGCCCGGGCGAAGGAGAGGGTCGTGTCGCACCGTGACGAGTTCGGGCAGTGGGATCCGAAGAACCAGCGGCCCGAGCTGTGGGGCATCTACAACACCCGCCACCGCCGCGGCGAGCACCTGCGGGTGTTCCCGCTGTCGAACTGGACCGAGCTCGACGTATGGCGCTTCATCGCCGAGCGCAAGGTCGACCTCCCGTCGCTGTACTACGCCCACCAGCGGGAGGTGTTCCGCCGTGACGGAATGCTGATGGCCGTCAACCGTCACGTGCGGATGCTCGACGGCGAGGTGGCGTTCGAGGCGGTGGTGCGGTTCCGCACGATCGGCGATGCCACGTGCACGGCGGCGGTCGAGTCGTCGGCGTTCACCGTCGACGACATCGTCGCCGAGACCGCCACCGCCCGGATCACCGAGCGCGGCGCGACGCGGGCCGACGACCGCATCTCCGAAGCCGGGATGGAGGACCGCAAGCGCCTTGGCTACTTCTGACAGCGAGATTCGAGATCAGTCAGGTGGGCGAGCGCTGCTGCGAAGCGGTGGCGAGGTCGGCAGGCGAAGCGAGCAGCTTGGCTGCGAGCTGAGCCCGAGAGAGGAGACCCGGCGCGCCGCCCCGCTGCGGTTCGCCACGCTCGGCAGCGTCGACGACGGCAAGTCGACGCTGATCGGTCGCCTGCTCCACGACTCGAAGTCGATCTTCGAGGACCAGCTCGAGCACATCGAGGCGGTCAGCCGCAAGCGGGGCACCGACTACGTCGACCTCGCCCTGCTCACCGATGGCCTGCGCGCCGAGCGCGAGCAGGGCATCACCATCGACGTCGCCTACCGCTACTTCTCCACGCCGCAGCGCGACTTCGTGATCGCCGACTGCCCCGGCCACGTCCAGTACACGCGCAACGCGATCACCGGCGCGTCGACCGCCGACTTGGCGATCGTGCTCGTCGATGCCCGCTCCGGCGTGGTCACCCAGACCCGCCGCCACAGCCTGTTGATGTCGCTGCTCGGCGTGCCCCACCTCGTCGTCGCCATCAACAAGATGGATCTCGTCGACTGGTCACCGGTGCGGTTCGCCGAGGTCCGCGACGAGCTCGCCGCCTTCGCCGCTCGCCTCGACGTCCGCGAGGTGACGGCGATCCCGATCTCGGCGCTGGCCGGCGACAACGTCGTCGAGCGCTCCACGATGATGCCCTGGTACGAGGGGCCGACGCTGCTCGAGCACCTGGTGACGATCGACACGGCGGCGGACGCCGACCTCACCGACGTCCGCTTCCCGGTGCAGTTCGTGGTGCGCCCCCACCGTGCCGAGCATCACGACTACCGCGGCTACGCCGGCACGCTCGCCGCCGGCACGCTGCACCCCGGCGACGAGGTGGTCGTGCTGCCGTCGGGATTGCCCTCGACCATCGAGCGCATCGACACCGCCGACGGCCCGGTCGACGAGGCCCGGCCGGGAATGGCGCTGACGCTGCTGCTGGCCGACGACCTCGACGTCTCGCGCGGCGACATGATCTGCGGCCGCGACGACCCACCGGCACCGCGCCAGAACCTCGACGCCGTCGTCGCCTGGATGGACTCCGACCACCCGCTGCGGCCGCGCACGGTCTACACGCTCAAGCACACGACGCGCACCGTGCGGGCGATGGTGACCGACCTCGATTACCGGCTCGACGTCGACACCCTCGACCAGGTCGAGGGCGTGAGCGAGCTGGCGCTCAACGAGATCGGCCGGGTGACCCTGCGGGCGACGACGCCGTTGTTCGCCGACGACTACCGCCGCAACCGGGTCACCGGCAGCTTCGTGCTGATCGACGAGTCGACCAACCAGACGGCCGGCGCCGGGATGCTGCGCACGGCGCCGTGACCGTCTACTGGCACGAGGCGACCGTCGATCGCGAGGAGCGCTGGTCGCGCCTCGGGCTGGCCGGGGCGACGGTTTGGTTCACCGGCCTGTCCGGCGCGGGCAAGTCGAGCGTGGCCGACGCCACCGCGACGGCGCTGCTCGACGCCGGCCGGCCGGCGTACGTGCTCGACGGCGACAACCTCCGCCACGGCCTCAACGCCGACCTCGGGTTCTCCGCCGCCGATCGGGCCGAGAACGTGCGGCGGGTCGGCGAGGTCGCCCGCCTGCTCGCCGACGCCGGGCTCGTCGCGCTGGTTCCGGTCGTCAGCCCGTACCTCGCCGACCGCGACCGCGTCAGGGCGGCCCACGACACGGCCGGGCTGCGGTTCGTCGAGGTGTTCGTCGACACCCCGCTGGCCCTGTGCGAGGAGCGCGACCCCAAGGGTCTGTACGCCCGCGCCCGGGCCGGCGAGCTCACCGGCCTGACAGGCGTCGACGACCCCTACGAGCCGCCACCGTCACCGGATCTGCACCTGACGCCGGGTCCGCTCGCCGATCAGGTGGCGGCGGTGCTGTGGGTGCTCAGCCGCTCGCGATTCTTCGGCGTCTGAGGCACGTCCAGCAGGCCTCAGGGTCGTCAGAATCGGGCACGATGGGTCCGTGCACATTCACGCCGAGGTGACGGGATCGGGGCCGGCGATCGTGCTGACCCATGGCTTCGCCGCCTCCTCCCACATGTTCGCGAAGACGGTGCCGGCGCTCGCCACCGACCACACGGTGATCGCCTGGGACATGCCCGGCCACGGCCGCAGCGAGGCGCCCGACGACTCGTCGGCTTACTCCATGGCGTCGTTCCTGGCGGCGATGCTCTGCTTGCTCGACCTCGTCGACGGCGTCGGCGCCGAGCGGGCGGTGTTCCTCGGCCATTCTCTGGGCGGGTACCTCAGCCTGGACCTCGCCCTCGCCCATCCCGAGCGAACGGCCGGCCTCGTGCTCGTCGACACCGGCCCCGGCTACCGCAGCGACGCCGCCCGCGACGGGTGGAACCGGATGGCCGACGCCTACGCGCCGGGACCTCGAGACCAAGGGCCTCGCCGGCCTGCCCGGGGGTGAGGAGCTGGCGGCGGGCGTCCACTCCACGGCGACGGGGCTCGTCCACGCCGCCCGCAACGTGCTCACCCAGATCGACGCCCACGTGATCGACGGGCTCCCCAGCATCGCCGCCCCGACGCTCGTGGTCGTCGGCAGCGAGGACGAGCCGTTCGTGAAAGGCTCCCACTACATGGCCAGCAAGATCCCCAACGCCACGCTGGCGGTGATCGACGGCGCCGGCCACGCCCCGCCGATGAGTCACGCCGACGAGTTCAACGCGATCGTGCGCCAGTTCCTGGACGGTCTGCGGTGACGCCGGAGGAGGTGCGCCGCGACGTCAAGGCCTGGCTCGCCGAGCAGTGGGACCCGGATCTGTCGCTGCTCGAGTGGCGGCGCAAGCTCGTCGGGTCCGGCTGGGCGACGCCGACATGGCCGGCGGAGTGGTTCGGGCGCGGCTTGCCCGGTTGGGCCGACCCGATCGTCAGCGAGGAGTTCGCCGCAGTCGGCGCGGTCGGTCCGGCGGTCGGCGGCGGGATGGGCCTGGCCGCGCCGACGCTGCTCGCCCACGGCTCCGACGACCTCAAGCGGCGGTTGCTGCCGCGGGCGATCACCGGCGAGGACACGTGGTGCCAGCTGTTCAGCGAGCCGACCAACGGCTCAGACCTCGCTGGGCTGGCCACCCACGCCGAGCGCGACGGCGACGAGTGGGTCGTCAACGGCCAGAAGCTGTGGAGCACCAGCGCCCACCACGCCGACCTCGGCCTGCTGCTCGCCCGCACCGACCCCGACGTGCCCAAGCACCAGGGGATCAGCTACTTCGTGCTGCCGATGCACCAGCCGGGCATCGAGGTCCGACCGGTGCGCCAGATGAACGAGCACTCGTCGTTCAACGAGGTCTTCCTCAGCGACGCCAGGGTGCCCGGCGACAACATCGTCGGTCGACCAGGCGACGGCTGGCGCATCGCGATGACGACGCTCGCGTTCGAGCGCCAGTTCGCCACGATGCGCGCCCGCTCGTCGAGCAAGCCGGTCGGGCGGGCCGCCACGGAGGCGGCGGCTGAGGCCGACGAGTACTTCAAGGTCTACGCCTGGTATCCGCAGCGGGCCGGACGGGCTGAGCTCGTGCCGCGGGTCGCCGAGCTGGAGGGACGCACCGGCGATCCGATCGCCCGCCAGCAGATGGCCGCGCTCGTCGCCCTGCGCCGGGCTCACGAGTGGACGGCGCGCCGGGCCCATGCTGCGCGCGCCGCCGGCCGGGCGCCCGGCTCGGAGGGCTCACTCGGGAAGCTCGCCGCCAGCCGCGTCGCCCAGATGGCCGCCCGCACCCACTCGCTGCTGGCTGGAGCCGACGGCCAGCTCACCCGCGCCGACGGCCTCCTCGACGGCGTGATCGCCGAGGTCCTGCTGTCGGTGCCGGCGCAGTCGATCGCCGGCGGCACCGACGAGATCCAGCACAACATCATCGGCGAGAAGGTGCTCGACCTGCCGCGGGAGCCCTCGGTCGATCGGGACATCCCGTACCGCGAGATTCGCCGCTCAACTTGAGGTGGGCGAGCGCCCCTGCGTCGCAGCGGCGGCGAGCTCGGAGGTGAGGGGAGCGGCTGCGCCGCGAGCCGAACCCGAGGTGGACAGCAGCCGGCGCATGTTGCCGGCGTAGAAGCGCTCGTGCACCGAGTCGTCGAACCCGTCGAGGCTCGCCGTGAACCGGCCGAGCGGATCGCGCCCGCCTTCGATGTGGGGGTAGTCGCTGGAGAACAGGTACAGGTCGGGGTGCGACTCGCGGATCATCGCCCCGACGTCCTCGAACGGGTACGGCGTGAACGCGGCCTGCTCGATCAGCTGCCGCGACGGCGGTCGGGTCAGCGCGGCGAGGTCGGGTTCGGAGCGCTTCCAGATCGCGGCGATGTGGTCGAGGCGGCGGACCATCGCCGGTACCCATCCGGCGCCGAGCTCGATCACGCCGACGCGGAGACCACGGTGGCGCTCGAGGACGCCGTCGAGCACCATCGTCCCGACGAACACCTCGGCGGCGTGGTGGAGGCCGATCATGTCCTTGCCGCGGACGTTCTCCCCGCCGCCGAGCCAGTCGGTCGGCACCGGGCGGCCGGTGTTCATGAATGCCGGGTCGAGCTGCAGCGGGTGGCCACCGACGTGGAGCAGCACGGGGATGCCGGCAGCGGCGACCTTGGCCCAGAAGTGGTCGAGGTGGTCGTGGCCGGGGGAGCGGCCGCCGGGTGCGCGGTGGGGGATCCAGACCGCGCCGAGCCCGAGCGAGAGGATGTGGTCGATCTCGGCGATCGCCGCGTCGACGTCGTCGAGAGCGGTGGCCCCGACGCCCACCATGCGCGGCTCGCCGGCGCAGAAGGCGGCCATCGCCCGGTTGTGAGCGCGGGCAGCGCCGGCGGCGACGTCGGGGGCGAGGCGGACGTCGAACACCACCCCGGTGCTGAAGGTCGCGAACACGAACTGGCGCTCGAACCCGAGCTGGTCCAGCGCCTGGCTGCGTTCGGCGGTGTCGAACGCGCCGAGCGCGTCGTAGCCCTTGGCGCCGGTGAGCAGCCGGTCACCGAGCGCGACCAAGTCGTCGACGACGGCCGGCTCGTGGTGGCGCGTCGCCGCGTACGTCGCCAGGCGTTGGCCGAGCTTGCCGCCGCTGCTGAAGCTGACCGGCGGGAGGTGCTCGGCCATGCCCGGATCGGCGTGGGACGACAGGAAGTCGGGCAGCTCCATCACGTGGCTGTCGGCGTCGAGCATCACCCGGTTGGCGTAACTCATGCGTGCACGCTAGGCGCCAGGGAGATCGGGATCCCGGTCGAGGTCGCCGGCGAGGTGGGCGGTGTCGTTGAACCGCCGCAGGACCCATCGCTGCTCGAAGACGACGATCTGGGAGATCGAGCCGTTCGACGCCCCGAGGAAGGCGAACGGCCGCCCGGCTTGCGTCACCTGGGCGAGGATCTCGCCGATCACGCCGCCGTGGGTGAACACGGCCGCGCACTCGCCGGGGTGGGCGGTCACGATGCGGTCGAGCGCGCCGCGCACCCTCGTGCGGAGTGACTCGGGCGACTCGGCGCCTGGGATGACGTCCCAGCGCTGCTCCTTGAACATGCGCAAGGCGACCGGATGGCCCTCGGCGACGTGCTTGCGGTAGAGCTCGCCTTCCCACTCCCCGAGGTTGACCTCGCGCAGCTCGGGCTCGACGACGGGCTCGAGACCGAGGCGGGCGGCGAGCGGGGCCGCCGTCTGCGCCGTTCGCCGCAGCGTGGTGACGTAGATGGCGTCGATCGGGTGGTGACCGGCGAGCCGATCGGCGATCTGCTCGGCCTGCACCCGTCCCTCCGGCGCCAGCTCCGGATCGCCGTGGCCGTCGACCAGCGGGAACGGCCGGCCGGGGACCATCGGCTCGGACTCGCCGTGGCGGACCAACAGCAGCTCGGTGGAACCCGGCGGCTTGGTGAAGCGCATCTGGCGGTAGCCCTTCTGCTCCGACATGCCCCGGAACCTAGCGACGGCGAACTGTGAGCTGTCGATGCGGATCTCCGCCGCCACAGCTCACAGATCGACATGCGCGGCGGTCGGCGAGCGGCAACTGTGAGCTGTCGATGCGGGTCGCCGCCGCCAAAGCTCACAGATCGGCCCGCGCCCGTACCCTGGGCCCATGCCCTGTGTGACCGACGGCCCCGACGATCTGCTCGCGGCGGCCCGTGCGGTCCAGGCCAACGCCCACGTGCCGTACTCGCACTTCCCGGTCGGAGCGGCGGTGCGCGCGGCGTCGGGGCGGGTCTTCGCCGGGTGCAACGTCGAGAACGCCTCTTACCCGGAGGGCATCTGCGCCGAGACGGCGGCGATCGGGGCGATGGTCACGGCCGGCGAGCGGGAGATCGTCGAGGTGCTGACGATCGCCGACGGCGAGCGGCTGACGACCTGCTGCGGCGGCTGCCGCCAGCGGATCCGCGAGTTCGCCGGCCCCGCCACCCCGGTCCACGCCGCCGGTCCCGATGGTGTCCGGCGGACCTTCACGATCGGTGAGCTACTGCCCGACGCCTTCGGTGCCGATCACGCGGCGAATCCACGCCAAACCTGAGTCCCTTCGACTCAAGATTTCTGCCTCTGAGGTTGCCACACCGCGGCTCGGTCTCGTAGCCTGGATCGCACACAACGTTCGCCGTCCACCCATCGCAAGGAGACCCGCTCATGGCCAAGGCCGTCGGTATCGACCTCGGTACCACCAACTCCGTCGTCGCCGTCCTCGAGGGCGGCGATCCCGTCGTCATCCCCAACGCCGAGGGCTCGCGCACGACCCCGTCCGTCGTCGCCTTCTCCAAGGCCGGCGAGGTGCTGGTCGGCGAGGTGGCCAAGCGCCAAGCGATCACCAACCCCGACCGCACGTTCCGCTCGATCAAGCGGCACATGGGCGAGGACTGGAAGTCCGACGACGTCGACGGCAAGCGCTACACGCCCCAAGAGATCTCCGCCCGCATCTTGATGAAGTTGAAGCGGGACGCCGAGAGCTACCTCGGCGACACCGTCACCCAGGCCGTGATCACCGTGCCGGCGTACTTCGACGACGCTCAGCGCACGGCCACCAAGGAGGCGGGCACGATCGCCGGCCTCGAGGTGTTGCGGATCATCAACGAGCCGACCGCGGCGGCCCTCGCCTATGGCCTCGACAAGGAGGCCCAGGACGAGACCGTGCTGGTCTTCGACCTCGGCGGCGGCACGTTCGACGTGTCGGTGCTGGAGATCGGTGACGGCGTGTTCGAGGTCAAGTCGACGCACGGCGACACCCACCTCGGTGGCGACGACTGGGACCAGCGGATCATCGACTGGCTGGTCCAGCAGTTCAAGGCCGCCCACGGCGTCGACCTGTCCACTGACCGGATGGCCGCCCAGCGCCTCAAGGAGGCCGCCGAGAAGGCCAAGATCGAGCTCAGCCAGGTCCAGCAGACACAGATCAACCTGCCCTTCATCACCGCCACCGCCGACGGCCCGCTGCACCTCGACGAGTCGTTGTCGCGCTCGAAGTTCCAGGAGATGACAGCCGATCTCATCGAGCGCTGCCGGGTCCCGTTCGAGCAGGCGTTGAAGGACGCCGGCGTGAGCAAGGGCGATCTCCACCACGTGATCCTCGTCGGCGGCGCCACCCGCATGCCGGCGGTGCAGGACCTCGTCATCGGGCTCACCGGCAGTGAGCCCAACAAGTCGGTCAACCCCGACGAGGTCGTCGCCGTCGGCGCCGCGATCCAGGCCGGCGTGCTGCGTGGCGACGTCAAGGACGTCCTGCTGCTCGACGTCACCCCGCTGTCGCTCGGCATCGAGACCAAGGGCGGCGTGATGACCCGGCTGATCGAGCGCAACACGACCATCCCCACCAAGCGCACCGAGGTGTTCACCACCGCCGAGGACATGCAGCCGTCGGTGGAGATCCACGTGCTCCAGGGCGAGCGGGAGATGGCCGCCTACAACAAGACGCTCGGCAAGTTCCAGCTCGTCGACCTGCCGCCGGCGCCGCGCGGCGTGCCGCAGATCGAGGTCACCTTCGACATCGACGCCAACGGCATCGTCCACGTGTCGGCCAAGGACCGGGCGACGAACAAGGAGCAGTCGATGACCATCACCGGTCAGTCGTCGCTCGACAAGAACGTGATCGACCAGATGGTCAAGGACGCTGAGGCCCACGCCCAGGAGGACCGCGAGCGCCGCGAGCAGGCGGAGGTCCGCAACAACGCCGACTCGCTCGTGTACCAGACCGAGAAGGTGCTGCGCGAGCAGGGCGACAAGGTCACCGCTGATGAGAAGGCGGCCGTCGAGCAACCGCTCGCCGATCTGAAGAAGGCGCTGGAGGGCAACGACACCGCTGCCATCAAGACGGCCAGCGAGACGCTGATGACGGCCAGCCAGGCGTTCAGCCAGAAGCTGTACGAGGCGGCCGCCCGCGATGCCAACGCTGCCGGCTCGTCGGCCTCGGGCCAGGCGGGCGACGGTGCCGGTTCGGTCAACGACGAGGAGATCGTCGACGCCGAGATCGTCGACGAGGACGGTCAGGAGAAGTCGTGAGCTCGCTCCCGCGCGACCCCAGGTCCGCGGACGTGAGGGTTCCCGAGGATCTCGCCGCCACCGCCGCGCTCGGCCTCGATGAGGAGGCCGGGCCGGAGGCGGCGGAAGAGGAGGCCGAGGACGAGCTGGCGTTGGAGATCTCCGCCGAGATCTCCGAGCTGGCCGCCGAGCGCGACCAGTACAAGGACATCGCCCAGCGAGTCCAGGCCGACTTCGAGAACTACCGCAAGCAGGTCCAGCAGCGGATCCGCGATGAGGCCGACCGGGCTTCGGCGCGCCTCGCCGAGGCCATGCTGCCCGTGCTCGACGCCACCGAGGCCGCCTACCTCCAGCACCCCGACGAGGTCGGGCCGCTGCTCAACGTGATGCTCAGCGAGCTGCGCAAGCAGGGCCTCGAGACGCTCCACCTCCAGGATCAGCCGTTCGACCCGAGCGTCGCCGAAGCCGTCGCCCACGAGCCCGGCGACGGCGGTGACGTGGTCGTCGCCGAGGTCCTCCGCAGCGGCTACACCTGGAACGGGCGCACCTTGCGCCCGGCCATGGTCCGCACCCGCGACTGACGAGGACGGAGGGTCGACGTCATGGCGGCGCAACGCGAGTGGTTCGAGAAGGACTACTACAAGGAGCTCGGGGTCGCCGAGACGGCGACCGCCAAGGAGATCACCAAGGCCTACCGCAAGCTGGCGCGCGAGCTGCATCCCGACAAGAACCCCGGCAACGCTGCCGCCGAGGAGCGCTTCAAGGCGGTGTCGGCGGCCTACGACGTGCTCGGTGACGAGGCCAAGCGCAAGGAGTACGACGAGGTCCGCCGGCTCGGTCCGTTCGGCGGCCGGGGCGGTCCTGGCGGTCCTGGTGGCTTCACGTTCAACATGGACGACGCCAACGCCAGCGGTCTCGGCGACCTGCTCGGGCAGATGTTCGGGCGACGCACGGCGCGTGGCCAGTCGGGCGCCGGGCCGCGCCGGGGCGCAGACGTCGAGGCCGAGCTGACGCTCGACTTCGTCGACGCCGCGCGCGGCATCACCACCACGCTGCACCTCACGAGCGACGCCCAGTGCTCGACGTGCCACGGCTCGGGCGCCCGGCCCGGCACCACGCCGAAGCTGTGCCCGCAATGCGGCGGCCGCGGCGTGATCGACGACAACCAGGGGCTGTTCTCGTTCTCCACGCCGTGCCGCCGCTGCGGCGGCGCCGGCACGGTGATCGAGGAGCCATGCCCGACGTGCTCGGGGACGGGGATCGAGCGCCGCCCCCGAGAGGTCCAGGCGCGCATCCCAGCCGGCGTGTCCGACGGGCAGACGATCCGCCTGAAGGGGCGCGGCAGCCCCGGGCGCAGCGGCGGCCCGGCCGGCGACTTGCTGGTGCTCGTGCACGTCGCCCCGCACCCGCAGTTCGGCCGCAACGGCAACGATCTCACGGTGCGCGTGCCGGTCAGCTTCACGGACGCGGCGCTCGGCGCCGACATCGTCGTGCCCACGCTCGACGGGCAGCCGGTGACGCTGCGCATCAAGCCGGGCACCCAGCCGGGCAGCCGCCACCGCGTGCGCGGCAAGGGCATCGCCACGAAGAAGGGCACCGGCGACCTCATCGTCACGATCGACGTGACGGTGCCGACGTCGCTTTCGGACGCCGAGCGCTCGGCGATCGAGCAGCTCGCGGCTGCCAGCGCCGGCCCTCATGAGAGGGCGGCGTCATGATTCGCCGGACCCAGGCCGTCTACGTGATCTCGGTGGCCGCCGAGCTGGCCGGGATGCACCCGCAGACCCTGCGCATCTACGAACGGCGGGGGTTGGTGCGGCCGGCGCGCACGCAGGGCGGCAACCGCCGCTACAGCGAGGCCGACATCGAGCGGCTGCGGCGGATCTCCGAGCTCGCCGAGTCCGGGATGAACCTGGAGGGCATCCGCCGGGTGATGGAGCTGGAAGCCGAGAACGAGCGGCTGAAGACGGAGCTGGCGGCGACCCGGCGCACGGCCGAGCAGGCCGCGGCGCGGGCGCGCGAGCCGGCCGAGCTGGTTCCGCTCAAGCAAGCCCTCGCCGTGTTCGGGGAGCGCCCCGGCTTCCTCAAGGAGAAGAAGTCCGCGGCGGACTGATCACCCGGTGGATCAGCGGCACCCCGGGCCGGTAGACGAGGTGGTCGTAGCTCGGGGCGTCGAGGATCACGAGGTCGGGGCGTGAGCCGGGTCCGAGCCAGCCGACGTCATCGCGGCGGAGCGCCTTGGCACCGCCGAGGGTGGCCGCGGTGACGGCCTCTGTCGCGGTCATGTGCATCTCTCGAACGGCGAGGGCGATCACGAACGACATCGACGTCGTGTAGCTCGAGCCGGGGTTGCAGTTGGTGGCGACGGCGACCGTTGCACCTGCATCGATCACCCGCCGGGCGTCCGGGTAGGGCTGGCGGGTCGAGAAGTCGGTGGCCGGCAGGAACGTGGCGACGGTGTCGCCGGCGGCGAGGGCGGCGACGTCGTCGTCGCTGAGGTAGGTGCAGTGGTCGGCTGACGCGCAGCCGAGCTCGACGGCAAGCTGCACGCCCGGTCCGGGGCCGAGCTGGTTGGTGTGCAGACGCATCCCGAGCCCGGCGTCTCGACCGGCCAACAGCACGTCGCGGCATTGGTCGACGTCGAACGCCCCGCGCTCGCAGAAGGCGTCGACCCATCGGGCGTATGGGACGGCTGCGGTGAGCATCTCGCCGCAGACCAACGACACGTAGGCGTCGGCGTCGGCGCCGTCGGGCACGACGTGGGCGCCGAGGAACGTCGCCTCGGGCGTCAGCTCGGCGGCGAGTCGCACCAGCCGCGCCTCATCGGCGGCCGTCGCGCCGTAGCCGGACTTGACCTCGATCGTCGTGATGCCGGCGCGGCGGGCCTCGTCCAGCCGCGCCCGCGGCCAGCGCTCGCAGCTCGTCGTTCGTCGCCGCACGGGTGGCAGCGATGGTCGTGTTGATCCCGCCGGCCTCGTATGGTGCGCCGGCCATGC
Organism: uncultured Acidimicrobiia bacterium; assembly: GCA_963841465.1. Taxonomy (GTDB): domain Bacteria; phylum Actinomycetota; class Acidimicrobiia; order Acidimicrobiales; family Ilumatobacteraceae; genus JALZMG01. The sequence goes on from CAWJCQ010000007.1 coordinate 97,600, forward strand.
GGGCGGCGAACTCGGCGGCCCGGTCACCGGCGAACACGAGGTGGGTGTGGCTGTCGACGAAGCCCGGGATCACGCACCGGCCGCCGGCGTCGATTCGATCGTCGGCGGCAGGTGGCGTACCGGTGCCGACCGCCACGACGGTGGCAGCGTCGAACACGGCCCACGCGTCGACGAGCTCGCCGGCGGGCGTGTTCGTGACGAGCAGGCCGATCCCGTCCACCACCGTCGTCACGCCAACACCTCACGCAGCGCGGCGGCGACGTCCATCGCCGTGTGCTCGCCGTCGCGCACGACGACCCTGCCACCGACCACGACATGCCAGACGTCGGCGGCGGTCGCCGCGAAGACCGCACTGGCGAGGGCGTCGGCGGAGGTCGTGCCGGCGGTGCGCACGGAGTCGAAGCCGATCGTCGTCAGGTCAGCCAGCGCGCCCGCCTCGAGGCGTCCGGCCTCCGGCCAGCCGAGGCTGGCGTGGCCGTCGACAGTCGCCATCCGCAGCAGCGCCGTGGGGTCGTGACCTCCACGGGCCAGGGAGGCGAGACGTTCGTCCAGTTCGACGGCGCGGGCCTCCTCGAGGAGGTCGATGACGGCTTGCGAGTCGCTGCCCAGCGTGAGCCGGGCCCCGGCGTCGCGCAGCGCGACGGTCGGGCCGATGCCGTCGGCGAGATCGCGCTCGGTCGTCGGGCAGATGCAGCAGGAGCACCGCGCCGCACCGAGCAGCCCGACGTCGTGAGCGCTGACGTGCGTGGCATGGACTGCGGTGAACCGCTCGTCGAGCGCGCCGGCGTCGGTGAGCACGCCGACGGGCGTGGCGCCGTGGGCGGCGAGCACCTGCTCGTTCTCCGCCGGCTGCTCCGACACGTGGGCGTGCAGCGGTGCCCGATGCTCGGCGGCCCACCCGGCGACGACGGCGATCGAGGGCGGGTCGACGGCGCGCACCGAGTGGACGGCGGCGGCGATCCGCACGCCGGATCCTTGGTGCAGCTCGGACACCCGATCCGCCCAGCGGTCGGCGGTGCCGTCGGAGAAGCGCCGCTGGACGTCGTCGAGATCGACACCGGGTCCACCGCGCAGGTAGCACGCGTCGAGCAGCGTGATGCGCACGCCAGCGTCGGCCGCCGCGGCGACAAGGGCGTCGGCCATCGCGTTCGGTGCTGCGTACGGCCGTCCGCCGGGACTGTGGTGGAGGTAGTGGAACTCGCCGACCGAGCTGATGCCGGCGAGGGCCATCTCGCCGTAGGTGGCCCGGGCGAGCCTGAAGTACCGATCGGGATCGAGCGTCGTCGCCGCCTCGTACATCTGCTGCCGCCACGTCCAGAACGAGCCGGTGCCGCCCTGCGTGCGCCCGCGCAGGGCGCGGTGGAAGGCGTGGCTGTGGGCGTTGGCGAACCCCGGCACCGTGAGCCCGCGGAGGTGCACGGCGCCGGCGATCGGGCCGGTCACGTCGGGTCGCACGCTGGCAATGCGCTCCCCGACGACCTCGATGACGACGTCGGCCGCTGGCTCCTCGCCACCGAGCCACGCCAACTCGCAGTGGTAGGTGGCAGCCACGGAGGATGATTCTGACGACGCTGAGGGTCGTCCAGCGACCCTCAGACTCCGAAGAACTGCCGTTGGAACCGCGCCGGCCCGCCGGGCGTCACAGAGCCATGCGAGGACACCCAGCCCTGGTCGTCACGATGAGCGCCCTCCTGCTCGCCTGCGGCAACGAGAGTGCCTCCCCGGCAACCACGGACCGCGGCTGGATCGGCGGCGAGCCCGACTTCGCCGCCGGTGCCCGTGAGGCGGGAGCTGCCGCCGCCGCGCCGACCGCTACGGCTGCCGCCACGGCGACGACGACGGCCGCCACGCTGACAGGAGCGGCCGAGGACGCGGTGGCGCCGTCGCCGCTCCCGCCCAACGGCACACCGCTGCGGGCCGGCAACGTCGACGACAACGCCGACTTCGGCCGCTTCCTCGACTACCTCGCGCGGATCACCGACCTCGGCGTCGCCACCCGGCCGTTCGACGCCAGCGGGCGGATCATCGTCGACGTCAAGCGGCCCGACGGCTCGCCGGCCGCCGGCATGGACGTGGCGGTCACGACCCACGGCGCGGCGGTCGCCTCGGTGCGCACGACGGCAGACGGCACGGCCCGTTTCCTTCCCCACCTGTACGGTGACCTGAGCGACACGTACGACTTCGCCGCGGGCGGCAACGTCGGGTCGGCGGCGCCCGGCGGGAGCTTCTCGTTCACCGTCGACGCGCCGCCCGTCGCGGCACCGGTTCCCGTCGACGTGCTGTTCCTGCTCGACGACACCGGCTCGATGGGCGACGAGATCGACCGCCTGAAGACGACCATCGACACTGTTGCCGCCCAGATCAGCGCCCTCGACACCCACCCCGACATCCGCTTCGGCATGACCCCTGTACCGCGACCTCGGCGATCCCTTCGTGACCTCGACGTTCGACTTCACGAGCGACGTCGAGAAGTTCCGCGCCGCCATCCGCGACGTCGTCGCCGACGGCGGCGGAGACTACGCCGAGGCGCTCGACGAGGGGTTCGCCGAGGCCCTGAGCGCGCCGTCGTGGCGTGACCCGGCGACGACCGTGCAGCTGGTGTTCCTGATCGCCGACGCGCCGCCGCAGGTCGCCCGCCAGGTCGACGTGACCTACGTGCAGTCGATCGCCACCGCCGTCGGCCGCGGCATCAAGGTCTTCCCGATCGCCTCCTCGGAGAGCGACGACCAGGCAGAGGCGGTGTTCCGCCAGATCGCCGCGGCCACCGGCGCCCGGTTCGTGTTCCTCGCCGGCGGGGCCAACGGCGCCGAGATCGGCGAGCACACCGACATCACGTCGACCGACTACGAGGAGCTGCCGCTCGATGGCCTCGTCGTGCGCTTGATCACCGAGGAGCTGGCTGCGCTGACGGGCACGACCCCGCCGCCTCCCCCGCCGCCTCCGACTGTGCCGCCGACCAACCCGCCCGGTCAGTAGGCGGAACCGACGTCCGTCAGCTGTCGGGAGCGTCCACGAAACACCGGCGAAGCGCGCAAAGGCGTGGTCGTACGACACGATCGTGGCGCGGTGCTCGATCGCCAGCGCGGCGAGGTGGGCGTCGTTGATGAGATTGGCGCCGGTTCCCAGAGGACGCAAGAGCCGGCGGACGATGCTGGCGTGGTTGGCGCCCGGGCCGACGACTACGGCCGGCGCCGCCCCGAGCCACGCATCGACGCGGTCGAACGCGGCATCCGTCGTGAGCGGCGCGGGGAAGAGGTCGACTCGCGTCGACATCGCACGAACGCCAGCAGCGCGATCCATGTCAGGGCGACCGTGTCGGCTCCGGACAGCGCTTCGTCGAGCGCCCATCCGATCACGCGGAAGTCCTCGGGCCGGCCGTCGATGTCGGGCGGCTCGGTGAGCGTGCCGTCCGAGAACCACTTCGCCTCGTGGTCGAGGAACGACCGCGGCATGTACCACGCGCGCGGCGCGAGCCGGCGACGAACTCGAGGGTGGACTCGCGTGGCACTGGATCGACGGGGAACCACATGCTGACGTTCTGCCGGCCGTCGATGTTGTAGTACGGCTGGTCCTGGTGCCACGGCGTGCGCTGCCGGGTCCCAGGCTCCTTGACCAGCACGTGGTCGTGGTACAGGCCACCGTCGCCGAGCCCATCAGCTCGCCGGCGATGGCGGCGACGCTCGGCGATGAGCCGGCGCATCGCCGGCAGCCGGGACCGGTTGCAGAAGTCCTCGCCGTCGTCGGCGCCGCTGGCGCGCTTGGCCAGCGGGGAGGTCGGCGAGGTTGGCCTCGATCGCTTCCCGGGCGAGCGACACGTGCTCGGGCGCGACGGCGCCGCGGATGCACACCGCGCCATCGCGCTGGAGGTCACGTATCGCTGAGGCGGCGACGCGCACGCGCCAAGTGTGCCGCGCGCGAGGCTCCCGACCGTGACCTCCCTCGCCGACTCCCTCCGTCCGCTCGTGGATGACGGCGCCGTGCCCGGGGTCGTCGCCGCCGCCGGGAGAGGTGACGATGTCGAGGTCGTCGTGCTCGGCGCGCGGTCGGTTGGCGGTCCGCTGATGGGCGAGGATTCGCTGTTCCGGATCGCCTCGATGACCAAGCCGATGGTGACCGCCTTGGCGCTGACCTTCGTCGCCGACGGCACGCTGACGTTCGACCAGCCCGTTGCCGATCTGCTCCCCGAGCTGGCGTCCCCCCGCGTGGTCCGCGCACTGTCCGGGCCGGTCGATGACACGGTGCCGGCGGCTCGACCGATCACTCTCAGGCACCTGCTCACGTCGACGAACGGACACGGGTTTCCGTCCGACTTCTCGGCGCCGGTCGTGCAGCTGCTCGTCGAACGCCTGCACCAGGGCCCGCCGCGGCCACAGACGGTGCCGCCGCCGGAGGAGTGGATGGCGATCCTCGGCGGGATCCCGCTGCTCCACCAGCCCGGCGAGGGGTTCACCTACAACGCCGCCTTCGACATCCTCGGCGTGCTGCTCGCCCGCGCCGCCGGCCGAGCGCTACCCGAGCTGATGGCGATCCGGATCCTCCAGCCGCTGGGGATGACCGAGACCGGCTTCGCCTTCCCACCGGGCACCGACGATCGGCGCACGACCTACTACCGCGCCGGCGACGCCGGGCTGGTCGAGCAGGACGGCCCCGACGGGCAGTGGTCGACGGTGCCGCCCTTCCCGTCCGGCGGGGGCGGCCTGGTGTCGACGCTCGCCGACATCCTGGCCTTCCAACGGATGTTGCTCGCCCGCGGCGGTGACGTCCTGCCCTCCGAGCTGGTCGCGGCGATGACGACCGACCAGCTGACCCCGGCGATCCGCGCCACCGACACCGTGTTCCTCGACGGCCAGTCGTGGGGCCTCGGCGGCGGCGTCGACATCGAGCGGCGCGAACCCTGGAACGTGCCCGGGCGGTACGGCTGGGTCGGCGGGACCGGCACGTCGGCATACGTCGTGCCATCCGACAACAGCGTCGCCGTGCTGCTGACCCAGGTCGAGCTGGGCGGCCCAACGGGTAGCCGGGTCATCGAGGGGTTCTCGGCCGCCGCCGCCGAGCAGCTCGGCCACGCCAGCCCGGTCTGATCACGTCTCCGTCATCGGCAACCGCACGCCGCGCTCGGCGGCGACCTCCCGCGCACGGTCGTAGCCGGCGTCGGCGTGGCGGATGACGCCGGTGCCAGGGTCGGTGGTGAGCACTCGTTCGAGCTTCGTGGCGGCGAGGTCGGTGCCGTCGGCGAGGGCGACCATCCCGGCGTGGATCGAGCGTCCGATGCCGACCCCGCCGCCGTGGTGGATCGACACCCACGTCGCTCCTGCTGACGTGTTCACGAGCGCGTTGAGCAGCGGCCAGTCGGCGATCGCATCGGAGCCGTCGGCCATCGACTCGGTCTCTCGGTACGGCGAGGCGACGGAGCCGGAGTCGAGGTGGTCGCGCCCGATCACGATCGGGGCCGCCAGCTCGCCGCGCCGCACCATCTCGTTGAACCGCAACCCGAGCCGGGCCCGCTCGCCGTAGCCGAGCCAGCAGATGCGCGCCGGCAGGCCCTGGAAGGCGACCCGCTCGCCGGCGAGGCGGATCCAGCGAGCGAGGGCCTCGTCGCCGGGGAACTCCTCGAGCACGGCACGATCGGTGGCGGCGATGTCGGCGGGGTCGCCGGACAGGGCGACCCAGCGGAACGGCCCCTTGCCCTCGCAGAACAGCGGGCGGATGTAGGCGGGCAGGAAGCCGGGATAGGCGAAGGCCCGGTCGAAGCCGCCCAGCTCGGCCTCGGCGCGAAGGCTGTTGCCGTAGTCGAAGACCTCGGCTCCCTTGTCCATGAAGCCGACCATCGCCGCGCAGTGGATGGCCATCGACTCGCGGGCGCGGCGCACGTAGCCGTCCGGATCGGTGCGGGCGAGCTCGGCGGCGGCCTCCGGCGTGACGTCGACGGGCACGTACGACAGCGGGTCGTGGGCGCTGGTCTGGTCGGTGACGATGTCGGCGGGGAAGTCCATCTCGAGCAGCCGTGGCACGAGGTCGGCGGCGTTGCCGACCAGACCGATCGAGCGCCCGGTGCGGGCGTCGCGGGCGGCGATGCAGCGGTCGATCGCGTCGTCGAGCCCGGTCGCCACCTCGTCGAGGTAGCGAGTCGCCAGCCGCCGGTCGACGCGCCGCCGGTCGACCTCGATGCACAGCGCCACGCCGTCGTTCATCGTCACAGCCAGGGGCTGGGCGCCGCCCATCCCGCCGAGCCCGGCGGTCAGCGTGATCGTGCCGGCCAGCGAGCTCCCGAAGCGGCGGCGGGCGATCTCGGCAAAGCATTCGTAGGTGCCCTGGAGGATCCCCTGGGTCCCGATGTAGATCCAGGAACCGGCCGTCATCTGCCCGTACATCGTGAGGCCGGCGGCCTCGAGGCGGCGAAATTCGGTCCAGTTCGCCCACTCGGGGACGAGGTGGGAGTTGGCCAGCAGCACCCGCGGCGCCCACTCGTGGGTGCAGAACACGCCGACCGGCTTGCCCGACTGGACGAGCATCGTCTCGTCGTCGCCGAGCGTGCGCAGCGTGCGCAGCATCGCGTCGACGGCCTTCCACGAGCGGGCAGCACGGCCGGTGCCGCCGTAGACGACGAGGTCGTCGGGACGCTCGGCGACCTCGGGGTCGAGGTTGTTCTGCAGCATCCGGTAGGCGGCCTCCTGCGGCCACCCTCGGCAGGAGAGCTCCGCGCCGCGGGGCGCACGGACGGGACGGGCACCCTTCACGGCGCCACTGTTCCACACTCATACTCGGGCTCAGCTCGCAGCGAAGCTGCTCGCCCCGCCTCCGAGCTCGCCTCCGCCGCTTCGCAGCGGCGCTCGCCTACGTTGCGAGGGGGGCCTCATCGGCGGCGGGTGCCAGGATGGCGGGCGTGAGCCTCGTCGCCCTCAACGGCAGCCACTCCGCCTCGTCGTCGACGCACGCCGTCGCCACCCTCGCAGCCGAGATCTACGGCAGCGGGGAGATCGTCGACCTCGTCACGCTCGACCCGGCCGGTCTGATCGGCGTCGCGCCGTCGCCGGACGTGGCCGGGCTGCTGGCGGCGATCGAGGAGGCGTCGATCCTCGTGCTGGTGACGCCGATCTATCGGGCCACCTACAGCGGGTTGCTCAAGGTCGTGTTCGACCAGCTCCCGTCGCGCGGGTTGAAGGGCAAGGCGGCGGTGCTGGCGGCGACGGCCGGCGGGCCGGCCCACTATCTCGCCCTCGACACCGGGATGCGCAGCCTCGTCGCCAGCCTCGAGGGGTGGACCGTGCCCACCGTGACCTACGCCACGCCGGCCGACCTCGACGAGCAGAAGCGGCCCTCGGAGAACGTACGGCTGTCGCTGGCCGCGGCCCTCGGCGAAGCGGCGGCCCTGGTCGGATGAGCACGGCAATCTGGGCGGCCAGCGTGCCATTTGAGGATCTGGGCGGCGAGCGTGCCAACTGTTGTCACGCTGCCCGCCCAGATCAAGGGCACCGATGAGACCGGTCGACGACTTCGCCGCTCGCGCAGCGGCGTGGTTGGCCGCCCACAAGGCCGACGCGCCGCCGGACTATGGGGCGATCTGCCCGCCCGAGCAGGTCGGCGCCGGCAGGGCATGGCAGCGGCTACTGCACGACTCGGGCTACGCCGGCATCCACTGGCCGGTCGAGCACGGCGGGCGGGGCCTGACGCCCGAGCACCAGGCGGCGTGGCTGATCGAGTGCGCCAAGGCCGCGGTGCCGCCGGTGCTCAACATGGTCGGGCTGGTCCTGGCCGGTGGGGCGATCCTGCGCTACGGGACGCCGGAGCTGCAGGCCCAGCACCTGCTCCCGACGTTGCGCGGCGAGCAGGTCTGGTGCCAGCTGTTCTCCGAACCGGGCGCCGGCAGCGACCTCGGCGGGCTGTCGACGAAGGCTGAGCGCGACGGCGACCACTTCGTCGTCAACGGCCAGAAGGTGTGGTGCTCGGGCGGCCGGATCAGCGACTGGGGCATCCTCATGGCCCGGACCGATCCGGACCTGCCCAAGCACGAGGGCATCTCGTTCTTCCTGTGCCCGATGGACCTCCCCGGCATCGAGATCCGCCCGCTGCGCCAGATGACCGGCGGCGCCGAGTTCGACGAGGTCTTCTTCACTGACGTGGCGCTGCCGGTCGACCGACTGCTCGGCCCGCTGCATGGCAGGTGGGGCGTCGGGATGAGCGTGCTCACCAACGAGCGCGGGCACATCGGCACGGCGATCATCTCGCTCGAGCGTCGGCTCGAGGGGTTTGCCGCGCTCGGTGCGTCACGGCACCTCGACGCCGTCGACAGGCAGCGGCTGGCATCGCTGATCGCCATCGGCACCTCGTACCGGGCGCTGGCGCAGCGTCAGCGCGATCAAGGCGGGGCGATCGCCACCACCGGCAGTTCGCTGCTCAAGCTCGGCATCTCCGAGATGACGTTCGACGTCGCCGAGCTCCGCGCCGACACCGCCGGCGCCGACGCGCTGCTGGACGGGCCCGACACGCTCGGCCTGCTCGCTGCCCCAGCCGGCCGCATCGCCGGCGGCACCAGCCAGGTGCAGCGCAACATCATCGGCGAGCGGCTGCTCGGCCTCCCTCGCGAGCCCAGGCCGTAGGTTGCTGGTCGTCGTCACCGGCGCCACACGCGGCATCGGTCGCGAGGTCGTGCGCCAGCTGTTGGTGCGGGGCGACGAGGCGGTGCTCACGGGTCGCGACCCAGCAGCCGTCGGGCGGGAGGTCGCCGCATTGGCCGCGGAGACCGGTCGCCGCCCGATCGGCATCCAGCTCGACGTGACGGTGCCGGCCAGCGTCGACGCCGCGGCGGCGTCGCTGGCTGAGCGGTACACCGCCGTCGATGGGCTGGTGAACAACGCCGCGATCCACTACGACACGTGGCAGCGGGCAAGCGACGCCGACCTGCGGGTCGTGAGCGAGGCCCTCGACGCCAATCTCCTCGGCCCCTGGCGGGTGACGCTCGCCCTGCTGCCACTGCTGCGCCGCAGCGCCCACCCGCGGATCGTCAACGTCAGCAGCGAGGCCGGCTCGATCACCGAGATGACCGGCGGCGTCCCCGCCTACTCGGTGTCGAAGGCCGGTCTCAACGCCCTCACGCGTTTGTTCGCTGGCGAGCTGCAGGGCGAGCGCTTCCGCACAAACGCGGTGTGTCCGGGCTGGGTGGCCACCGACATGGGTGGTGCCGGCGGCGATCCGGCGGCGCTCGGCGCGCGGCGGGTGATGTGGGGGCTCGACGTGGCGGACGACGGACCCAATGGAGGGTTCTGGCGCGACGGCCGCCAACTGCCCTGGTGATCATTCGAGCTCGACCGGCACGCCGGCGAGCAGCGAACCCTCGGCGACCATCGCCTCGACGGCGGCGAGGCGGGGGGCCAGCCACTGGTCTGGGCCTGGGCCGCCGACGGCGGCGAGGATCGCCCGTGCCGCAGCGCCGGTGCCGGCGGCCGGCCACAGCGGCCGGCGCAGGTCGAGGCCCCACGCGCCGGCGACGAGCTCGACGGCGAGGACGCGGGTCAGGTTGGCCACGGCGACGCGGAGCTTGCGCGCCGCCGACCAACCGAGCGACACGTGGTCCTCCTGCATCGCGCTCGTCGGCAGCGTGTCGGTGCTGGCCGGGACGGCGAGGCGACGGTTCTCGGCAACCATCGCCGCCTGCGTGTACTGGCCGATCATCAGCCCCGAGTTGACCCCGGCGTCCGGGGCGAGGAACGGCGGGAGCCCGTGGGAGCGGGTGCGGTCGAGTAGTCGATCGGTGCGCCGCTCGCTGATCGCGCCGACATCGGCGATCGAGATGGCGAGGAAGTCGGCGACCGCAGCCACCGGCGCGCCGTGGAAGTTGCCGCACGACTCGACACGCCCGTCGGGCAAGACGACCGGGTTGTCGATGAACGACACCAGCTCACGCTCGGCGATCGCACGGGCGTGGGCGACGGTATCCCGCGCCGTCCCGTGGACCTGCGGCGTGCAGCGCAGCGAGTAGGCGTCCTGGACCCGGTCGTCGCCGAAGCGGTGGCTGGCGACGATCGGCGAGCCGGCGAGCAGGCGGCGCAGGTTGGCCGCGCTCGTCGCCTGGCCGACCTGTGGGCGCATCGCCACGAGGTCCTCGGCGAAGGCGCGGTCGGTGCCGAGCAACGCCTCGGTCGACATCGCTGCGGCGACGTCGGCGACGCTGAGCAACCCGGCGAGGTCGGCGAGCGCGAGCACCAGCACGCCGAGCATCCCGTCGGTGCCGTTGATGAGGGCGAGGCCCTCCTTGGCCCGCAGTTGGATTGGTGTCACGCCGGCTGTGGCCAGCGCGGCGCGGCCGTCGACGAGCGTGCCGTCGGCGAGCCGGGCCTCGCCCTCGCCGAGCAAGACCAGCGCCGCCGAGGCCAGCGGCGCCAGGTCGCCGCTCGCCCCGAGCGACCCGTGCTCGCGCACCACCGGGATCACGTCGGTGTCGAGCAGCGCGAGCATCGTCTCGGCGACGATCGGCCGGGCGCCCGAGAAGCCCATCGCCAGGCTGCGGGCGCGCAGGAACACCATCGCCCGCACCACCTCCCGTTCGACCTCCAGGCCCATGCCGGCGGCGTGGGAGCGCAGCAGGGCCATCTGCAGCTCTGCCGAGCGATCATCCGGGATCACCGTGTTGGCGAGGGCACCGAACCCGGTCGACACGCCGTACACCGGCTCGGGCTGGCCGACCAGCCGCTCGACGACCGCGGCCCCGCGCTCGAGCGCGGCCCGGGCCTCGGCGCCGAGCTCGACCCGCTCGCGGCCTCGCGCGACGGCGACGACGTCGGCGGCGGTGACGCCGCGAGGGCCGAGCACGATCACGCCGAGGCTTTCAGTGCCGCTTGACGCCACCGTACTTCATGCGGGTGTCGCTCATCGCCGCGGCGCGGGCTTCGTCGTCGTTGACACCGGCGGCGACGATCTCGCCGACGAAGAACGTGTGGGTGCCGTAGCCCTGCGACGAGCGGACCGTGCAGTCCATCCACGCCACCGCGTCGGTGAAGATCGGTGCACCGGTGACGCCGGTGCGCACGGCCCGGTCGTTGAGCGTCATCGCCTCGGGGTCGAACGCCGCTGGCTTGGAGAACTTGACGAACACGCGGGTGTCGTCGACGGACCACAAGTTGACGGTGAACGACCCGCCGGCGGAGATCAGGCGGTGGGTGACCGCGGTGTTGTCGACGCCGACGCCGATCAGCACCGGCTCCATCGACACCTGGGTGATCCAGCTCGTCGTCATCCCGTTCCACTCGTCGCCGGACCGCGATCCGACCAGGGCGAGGGCGTTGGGGATCTTCCACGTCACCCGGTTGAGCAGCTCGTCGTCCACGTCGGCCCCGACAATAGGTTCTGTGTCACCGCATACGTCCCCGGGGACCTGTGCGGTGACACAAACGGGTTGCTAGCGGTACGCGCCGGCTTGGATCTGGAACAGGTCGGCGTACTGGCCACCCCTGGCCATCAGCTCCTCGTCGCTGCCGACCTCGACCAGGCGGGAGCCGTCGAGCACAACGATGAGGTCGGCCATCCGCACCGTCGAGAAGCGGTGCGACACGAGCACGGTGACCCGGCCGTTCCCCGTGGCATCGCGGGCGGCGTCGGCGTAGCGCTCGAACAGAGCGTGCTCGGTCTCGGCGTCGAGCGCCGCGGTCGGCTCGTCGAGCACCAGCACGAGCGGCTCGTCGCGCATGAACCCGCGGGCCAGAGCGACCTTCTGCCACTGCCCGAAGCTGACCTCGACGCCGTCGTCCCACGTCGGGCCGAGCTGAGTCGCGAGCCCCGACCGGAGGCCGGCCACGACGTCGGACGGCGCCGGCGCGGTCGACCGCGCTGGCGACGGCCGGCTCGTCGTCGAGGCGCGGCTCGTCGCCGACGCCGACGCTCTGGCGGGCGACGAGCTCGAAGCGGAAGAAGTCCTGGAACGCCCCGGCCATCCGGGCGCGCCAGGCCGGGCTGGCCATCGTGGCGAGGTCGACGCCGTCGATGGTGATCCGCCCGGCGGTCGGCCGGTACATCCCGGCGAGCAGCTTGACGAGCGTCGATTTGCCGGCCCCGTTCTCCCCGACGACGGCGACGACCGACCCGGCCGGCAGCCGCACGTCGATGTCCTCGAGGGCGAGGCGATCGGTGCCCGGGTAACGGAACGACACGTGCTCGAACCGGATCCCCTCGACCAGGCGGTCGGGCGGCGCGGCGGTGGCGTGCTCCTCCAGCCGCCGGGCGTAGTCCTCGAGCCAGGCCAGGCGCAGCGAGGAGTCCATCCAGACCCCGCGCAGGAACCCGAGCTCGGTGACCGACTGGGCGATGTACATCGACAGGCGCTGGCCGGCGACCACGACGAGCACGACGTCGCCGACACCCCTGTCGAGGCCGCGGGCGACCCAGGCGATGCCGAGCACGTAGGCCAGCCCGAACACGGCCCATCCGAGCGACGACCACAAGGCCGAGCGCCACTTGGTGGCGGCGATCGGTGCCCGCCACCGCTCCCGCGCCGCCTCCCGCCGGGACCGCAGGGTCGAGCCGATGCCGGTGACGCGCACCTCCTTGGCCGGGCCCGGCGTGGTGCCGAGCAGGAACAGGTGGCGGGCCAATCGGTCGTGGGACGTCACCGACTCCTGGACCGCCCGTTCCACCGCCGGGCGCCACAGCGACGTAACCACGGCCGGCAGCCCGGCCACGATCAGCAGCGCCAGCGCCGGGTGGATCGAGCCGAGCAGGATCGCCGTGACGACGAGGCGCAGGACCAGCGACAGGTTGGTGAGCAGCGACTGGAACAGGTGGTCGAGGGTGAAGGACTGGTCGCGCAGCACGGCGAGGCGGTCGAGGTAGTCCGGGCGCTCCTGGTGCTCGACCGTGGCGACCGTGGCCTGGAGGTGGGCGATGTGCGACTCCATCGCGATCGCGATGCGGTCCCGGAACTTCCGGCTGACCCGCTGGTTCAGCACGCTCACGTACCACGTGGCCGTCACCGACACAGCGAGCCCGACGGCCGCCGCCAGTACCTCGCCGCGGGAGCCCTTGAGCACGCCGTCGGTGAGCAGCTTCAGCCACAGCGCCAGCAGGGCGTCGGGCAGCATCGTGAGGAACGTCGTGACCAGCGACGCGACGAGCAGGCGCGGCTCGGCGTGGTAACCGAGCTTGAAGGTCCGCCACAGCGCCGGCACCGCCTTGGGCAGGTCTTCGGCCGGTGTCGACGGCGGTTCAGTCGAGGCGATCATGGACGACCTCCTCCCCGTGCTCGTCGAGCTCCACGAACCGCGATGCCTGGAGGTCGAACATCGTGCGGTAGCGCCCACCCCGAGCCATCAGCTCGTCGTGGGTGCCGAGCTCGACGACCGCGCCGTGCTCGAGCACGCAGATCCGGTCGGCGTGGCGCACCGTCGAGAAGCGGTGCGACACCAGGATCGTGGTGCGGCCGCGGGTGGCGGCGAGGATGCGCTCGAAGATCTCGGCCTCGCCGCGCACGTCGAGCTGGGCGGTCGGCTCGTCGAGCAGCACGACGCCGGCGCCGCTGCGGACCGCGGCGAGGGCGCGGGCGAGGGCCACCCGCTGCCACTGTCCGCCGGACAGGTCGGTGCCGCCCGGGTAACCCTTGGCCAGGATCGTGTCGAGGGCGGCAACGGCCCGCGCCCCCGCCCCGTCGAGGGCGGCCAGCACGTCGCCGTCGGTGACGCCGCCGGCCGGGGCGACGTTGTCGCGCAGCGGCAGCTCGAAGCGCACGAAGTCCTGGAACACCGCCGCCACGTGATCGCGCCAGTCGGCGAGCTCGATCGCCCGCAGGTCGACGCCGTCGGCCTCCACCGACCCCGACAACGGGTCGTAGAGCCGGCAGAGCAGCTTGGCCAGTGTCGTCTTGCCGGCGCCGTTCTGGCCGACGATCGCCAGCGACGACCCGGCCGGGATCGTGAGGTCGAAGCCGTCGAGCACGAGCGGGCCGCCCGGGTAGCCGAACGACACGTCGCGGAACCGCAGCTCGGGTCCACGCGCCGGCGTCACACGGGCCCGGCCGGAAGTGTCGAGCGCCCCCGCCGGGCCCATCTCCGCTTCCAGCGAGCGCACCGCAGCGATCGGTGCGGCGGCCCCGTCGAGCGCCCAGTTGAGCCCACCGAAGGCGATCGCCCCGATGCCGATCGCCGCTTGCAGGGCGACGATCGCGCCGGCCAGGTCGAGACGGCCGTCCGCAGCGCGGGCGCCGAGCGTCCAGAACGCCAGCAGGTTGGCGGCGATGACGATGGCCAGGGCGCCAGCGACCGACTTCTCGCGTAGCCGAGTGGCTTCGTACTGCAGGTCGTAGAGCCGCCGCCGCTGGACCGTGAAGCGGTCGATCACCCAGTCGGCGAGCCCGAACAGGCGCACCTCCTTGGCCGCCGGCGGGTCGACGGCGAGGCGGTAGGCGTAGTCGGCCAGGCGCTGGGCGCGCATGACCTCCGGCGTGCGGCGTTCGAACCACACCGCGCTCTCGCGCAGGATCCAGTGCGTTGACGACCAGGCCAGGACGAGCACGATTGCCTGCCACCACCCGTAACGGGCGAGCACGATCGCCGAGGCCGCTCCGGCGGCCAGCCCGACGAGCCCGTCGGCGACGAAGTTCATGCCGTACGACAGCGGCGGCCCGGTGATGCCGAGGTCGAAGTCGCGGGCGATCGAGAGCTGGTCGGTGAGATCGGCGCGTTCGAGGTGGGCGACGCCCGGGGGGTCGAGCGTCGCCGCCATCAGGCGATCGTTGAGCCACGTGGCGGTGCGGTTGCCGAGGTCTGAGCCGAGCGCTTCATGCAGCGGCCCGACGACTTGGCTGGCGACGAAGACGACGCCCAGCGTCACGAGCGGGACGGTGAGGTCCGTGCCGTTGGTGACGGCACGGATCAGCCATCCCGAAGCGACGGCGATGCTCGCCGGGAGGGCGCCGCGCAGGGCGATCCCGATCCACCACAGCACGGACTCGACCGGCGCGGCCCGGCGCAGTGCGACCGTCAGCGCCCACTCCTGGCGCGCTCGCAATCGGGCGATCACGTGAGCCTCTTGGGTCGGATCGACCCCCACGGCTCCTCGTCACCGGCTGCATCGGCGTCGATCGACATGGCCCCGGTGGGCATCGCCCGCCGGAACCCCGCCCAGTGCCGCTCGCGTTGGCCGAGCATCGTCTCGGCGCCGGCGTCCCATGTCACGACGCGCCCGTCCGTGTCGGCGACGACGACTCCATGCATGGCGCCATCATGAACGAGGGCAAGCAGTGCTGCGCGCCCGGCTTGTACGAATCGGAGACATCCACCGGAGACCCATCGTGCCCCAGTCGAATCTTCCGACGCCCCCGCGCCGGGTCGCGATCGTCACCGGCGGCAACCACGGCATCGGCGCGGCCACGGCCGTCGCCCTCGCCACCGCTGGCGTCGATGTCCTGGTGACGTTCCTGCGCCTGGTCGACGACCACGATCCCGGCGTCCCGCCGGCCTACGGGGCCCAGCGTGGCGCCGGTGGCGACGAGGTACTAGCGACGATCGAGCCGCTCGCTGGTCGCGGTGGCGCACTCGAGGAGGATCTCGCCGCCGACGGCGCTCCGGCGCGCATTTTCGACGAGGCCGAGCGCCGGTTCGGACCCGTCTCGATCCTCGTGAACAACGCCAGCGGGTGGCTCGCCGACACGTTCACCCCCGATCCGACCGACCGCCTCGGCCGCCGGCTGGCGGGCGTGTCACCGGCGACGATCGACCGCAACCCGGCGGTCGACGCCCGCGGTGGCGCGTTGCTGATCGCCGAGCTGGCCCGCCGCCACATCGCTCGTGGAGCCAAGTGGGGGCGGATCGTCGGGCTGAGCTCGGGCGGTCCGATGGGCTTCCCACAAGAGGTGTCGTATGGCGCGGCGAAGGCGGCGCTGGACAACTGGACGATGGCCGCGTCGACCGAGCGGGCGCCGTTCGGGATCACCGCCAACATGGTCCTGCCGCCGGCGACCGACCCTGGGTGGGTCACCGACGAGGTGCGGGCGTTCGTCGCCGCGTCCACCGAGCATCACCGCATTGTCGGTCCAGCCGACGTCGCCGAGGTCGTCGCCTGGCTGTGCAGCGACGCCGCCCGACTCGTCACGGGCAACATCCTTCGGTCGGGCTGAGACTTTTCGTTCTGCCAGTGCGATCCGTCTGCCGGTCGGGCACGCTGGTGGCCGTGAGCGCGCCGCCCCACGAGCTCGACACCAACGCCCGCCGCATGCAACGGCTGCGCCACGAGCTCGACGACGACGGGATCTGGCTCCCGGACGACCACGAACTGCTCGAGCTGCTCCTCTCCGAGCTCGACTACGCCCGCCACCCTCACGCCCACGAGGGCGTCGCCCCGCGCTATGGCGCCCTGCTGGCGACACCCGAGGTGCTGGGCCGGCAGCCGAAGACACTGGAGCTGCTTGACATCCGCGACATCCCGCTCAGCGTCGTCCGGCGCCTGGCCGATGGGCGGTCGTCGTTCGTCGCCCGTCTCGTCGGTGACCCCGACCGCCTGGTGTGCTTCGACCGCACCCGCGAGTACGAGTCCTCCGCCGTCCACCTCGCCGTGGAAACGGGGGCGCTGGTCGTGCAGCGCCTCGGCCGCGGGTGGGTCCGCCTCACCACGCCGCAGGGCGTGGCGATCTGGGACGGCATCCGCTGGTCGACCAAGCCGCTGTCGATGGACCTCGCCACGCGCGTCGCCGCCCACGCGCCGACGGCCGATCCGATCGTTCTCGCCAACCTCCTCGAGCTGTGCACGCACTGGCTCGCTGCCGGTCGGGTCGGGGCGACGCTGATCTGGCGCCTCGACGGCGACCCGCACGAGCTGGGCCACCTCGGCATGGCCGCCGCCGTCGAGATTCCGCGGCTGGACTTGACCCGCCGCACGCACTTCGCCGCCCTGCTCAACGCATTGTCGCAGTACGACCGGGCCGCGCTGGTCGACCAGGCGGGGACCGTCACGACCGTCGGTGTCCACCTCCGCTCGTCGGAGAGATCGCGCACCGTCTCGCCGTATGGCGGCACCCGGCACACGTCGGCGCTGCGTTTCACCGTCGACGAGCCGGCGGCGATCGCCTTCGTCGTGTCGTCGAACGGGCCGTTGTCGGTGTTCGTGCGCGGCGCCCGGCTCGACACCGACTGAGACCGTCCATCGATCTGGGCGGGATCCGTCCCGGAATCCGGGACGATCTCCGCCCAGAAGGCTCGCTGGGACGAATCCCGCCCAGATGTAGGTGCCGTCAGGGATCGCTGACGTACGACAGGAGGCGGCGGGCGTGGGCGGCGACCTCGGCGCGGACTTCCGGCGGGTCGAGCACCTCAAACGGGAAGGGCAGCCCGCACAGGTACTGGGCGAACCAGTCGAGGTCGCCCCCCATCAGCACGGTCGTCGTCGTGGCGTGCTCATGGCCCTTCTGGATCACCGCGATCGTCGGAGGGATCTCCCGGGCGACGACGTCGGGCGGCACTGGGAAGCGGATCCGCGCCTGGAGGTCGTAGACACGGACGGCGACGCCTTCGGCGACGAGGGCGGCGGCGTCGGGCGCGGGTCGGACAGCGCTCTTGAACCCGGTCGCCACCGGCGGGCCGATGCGGTCGACGCGGTACGTGCGCCAATCGTCGCGGTCGAGGTCGAAGCCGACGAGGTACCAGCGGTTGCGCAACGACACCAGCCGGTGCGGCTCGACGTGGCGCCGGCTCGTTCGGTCGTCGCCGGTGGTGTAGTCGAAGCGCAGCCGGTCCAGCCGCCGCGCCGCCTGGGCCAGTGCCATCAAGATCCCGACGTCGGTGCCCTCGCCGTCGCTCGGCCCGCTGCGGCCGATCCGTACGGTCACCTGGCCGAGGGTGTCGACACGCTCCCGCAGCGCGCTCGGCATGACCTGGACGACCTTGGCGAGGGCGGCGAGGGCGGCCTCGCCGAGGGTCGGGTCGGCCGTCCGCGAGAGCTCGCGGAGACCGAGCGTGACCGCCACCGCCTCGTCGTCGTCGAGCAGCAGCGGGGGCAGCCGGCCACCGGCCCCGAGGGCGTAGCCACCGTGGCGACCGGTGGTGCTCTCGATCGGGTAGCCGAGGTCGCGCAGGCGCGTCACGTCCCGCCGCAAGGTGCGCGGCGTGACCTCCAGCCGCTCCGTCAACTCGGCCGCTGACCAGGCCGGACGCGTCGAGAACATGACCAGCAAGCGGAGCAGTCGGGCGGGCGTGTCGATCCCTGAAGATTGCCACGAAATGAGGACCTGTTCTGTCCACAATCGTCCGTACGTTCGTGGTGTGAGGCCATCCAAGGAGGAGCCCGAGATGCACCTGTTCGCCGTCGACACCGCCTTCCAGCTCGCCGCCGACCGCCGCCAGCAACTGATCCGTGAGCGCCGCGCCGTGATCGCCCGTCCCCACCGGCTGCGCCGCCGTCCGGTGAACGACCACCTCCTCCCCGGGTCGCCACCGGACGCGGCGTAGCGTCGCCTCTCGCGCCCGGTGAGGACCTGCCAGCTCAGCGGGCGCGCAGCACGGCGATCGCCGCGGCCACCGCCGCCGAGACGTCCGCGTCCCGGGGGTCGGTGGTTGCGGCCATCGCCATCGTCAGCCGCGGTGGGATGTCCACCGGGTCCGGCAGCGGCACCGGGGCGGCGAGGAGGTCGACGAGCACGTCGACACCTGACGTCAGTTCCGGTGAGGCCACCGGGCTGTCACCCGGCCCCGAGCGCCAGCGCGTGAGCAGATCCGGTTCGATCGTGATCTCGTCGGCGAGCACCAGCAGCACGGCGAGAGCGTGCTTGCAGACACCGAACGTCTCGGCGTCGGGACAGCTGCACGTCGGCATCAGCTCGCGCCGTTCGGGGATCAGGCCAAGCAACCCCTCGCCGTCACCGGCCGGCGCAACGAAGATCGTCGCCGCGTACGGCTCGTGGCGCGATCCCTGGACGTGGCCCCGGGCCGCGCCGGGCTCGACCTCGATGTCGAGCACCGCGCCGTCGCGGGCGTAGGCCTTCGCCCGGGAGAACCGGCCGGGGTCGGACAGCTCGGCGGCGAGGGCGCGCAGCATCGCCGCTGGCAGCCGCCCCTGCGGGTGCGGGGTGATCAACCGTCGGGGAATGCTCACTGGTGCACCATCCTCCCGCCGAAGAGGAGGTCATCCACCGTCGGTGCCTGGTGCACCAGTGAGCATTCGGCGCCGTCATCCTGATTCGCTCGCTCGAAGACTCGCTCGCTCACGACGGGCTCTCCAGCCGCACCAGCTCGCGCAGCTCGGCCGTCGACAGCTCCGACAGCCAGGCCTCGCCAGCGCCGACGACGACGTTGGCGAGGGCCCGCTTCTGGTCGATCAGCGCGGCGATGCGCTCCTCGACGGTGCCCTCGCAGACCAGCTTGTGGACGTTCACCGTGCGGCCCTGGCCGATGCGCCACGCCCGGTCGGTGGCCTGGTCCTCGACGGCCGGGTTCCACCAGCGGTCGTAGTGGATGACCTGGCTGGCGGCGGTGAGGTTGAGCCCGGTGCCGCCGGCCTTCAGCGACACCAGCAGCAGCGGCGGGCCGAGGCCGGCCTGGAAGTCGGTGACCATCTGCTCACGCCGGCCCCGTGACACGCCGCCGTGGAGGAACGGCACCCGCATCTCGAGCCGCTCGGCGAGGTGGCGCACCAGCAGCTCGCCCATCTCGCGGAACTGGGTGAACACGAGTGCCCGCTCGCCGACATCGAGCAGCTCGTCGACGAGCTCGTCGAAGCGGGTCAGCTTCCCGGAGCGGCCGGCGAGCCGCGAGCCGTCGCCGAGGACGTGGGCCGGGTGGTTGCAGATCTGCTTGAGCCGGGTCAGCGCGGCGATCACCAGCCCGCGGCGCTTCATCCCGGTGGTGGCGGCGGCCTCGGCGAGCAGCTGGTCGACCACGTGCTGGTACAGCACCGCCTGCTCGCGGCTCAGCCCTGCCCACGCCACCTGTTCGATCTTGTCCGGCAGGTCCGGCACGAGCTGGCGGTCGGCCTTGGTGCGGCGCAGCACGAACGGCTGGGTGATCCGGCGCAACCGAGCCGCCGCGTCGCCATCGCCGTCGCGCTCGATCGGCTTGGCGAACCGGTGGCGGAAACGCTCGCGGCTGCCGAGCATCCCCGGGTTGACGGCATCGAGGATCGCCCACAGGTCGGCCAGCCGGTTCTCCACCGGCGTGCCGGTGAGGGCCAGCTTCTGCCCGGCCCGAAGCGTGCGGATCGCTTTGGCGGCGTGGGTGGCCGGGTTCTTGATCGTCTGCGCCTCGTCAGCGACGACCGTCGTCCAGTCGACGGCGCCGAGGTGCTCGAGGTCGCGAGGCAGCAGCCCGTAGGTGGTAATGACGAGGTCGGCGCCCACGAGCTCCTGCTCGGCCCGTTCGGCGCCGTGGTGAACGACGACCCGCAGCGCCGGGGTGAACCGAGCCGCCTCCGCCCGCCAGTTGTGGACGACCGACAGCGGGCAGATCACCAGGTGCGGCCCGGGCCGATCAAGGAGGTGGGCGAGCGTCGTAGCCGTCTTGCCCAGGCCCATGTCGTCGGCGAGGCACCCGCCGAGGCCGATGCGGTCGAGGAACCGCAGCCACGCCAGGCCGCGCCGCTGGTACGGCCGTAGCTCGCCGACGAAACCGGCCGGCTCGTGCTCCTCGGCCAAGCGCTCGTCGGGCAGGCCGGCGAGCAGCTCGTCGGTCCATGACGGGTTTGCCGTCGCGATCGGTGGCGCGACCTCGCCCTCGCCGGCCAGCCGCAGCAGGGTGATCGCGTCGACCTCGCCGAAGTCGCGGACGTGATCCTCCAGACGCCGGCGGGCCCGGCGCAAGGCGGCGGGGTCGATGCGCACCCAGCGCCGGCCGCTGTGCAGCAGCGTGGCACCGGCCCGCTCGGCGCGTTCCAGCTCGGCCGCCGAGAGCGCCGCCGGTCCGTCGTCGTCGGTGATGACGAGCTTCCAGTCGACGATCGCGTTGCGGCCAAACCGCCTGCCGTGGTCGCCGCCGGCGCTGGGCGTGGCCCGGCCGCGGAGGCTGACGCCGGCGCGGACGAGACGCTCCGGCCCGACCAGCTCGATCCCCGTTGGGCGAGCTCGGCCGGCGCCTGCTCCAAGAACCGCTCGGCCTCCTCGACGCCGAGCTCGAGCGTCGACGGCTCGTGGAGCGTGGCCAGCTCGGCGGCAGTGTCGACGCACCCGGCGACCGTGATGGCGAGCTCGACGACCTCGCCGCGCAAGCGGTCGAGGTGCTCGTCGCCGCCGGCAACCTCGATCGCCACCGGCGTGGCATCCCACACGTCCTCGGCGCTGCACCACCGTCCCGGCTCCCGCTCGTCGACCAGCTCGAGGCGGATCTCCCAGTCGTCGTAGGGGTCGTCGGGCACGACGAGGCGGACCCGCGGCAGCACGACCGGCTCGCCGCGAAGGCGCCGCTCATGGCGCTCGAACCGGGCGGCGAGCGCACCCATCTCCTCGGGATGGGCGAGCCCGCTGCCGCTGATGAGAGGGTCGACGTTGGCGAGCGCCCGCAGCACCGAGCGGGCCGCCGAGATCACCGGGTCACGCGAGCTGGGCAGCGGCGGGCGCCACCCGCGGTCGGCGAGGCGGTGGCGGGCGGTGGCGTCGACCATCGCGCCGTGGATGTCGGCAGCATTGGTCGGGTCACCCGGGGTTGGGACGACGATCGGTGGCATCGCCGCCGCCAGCTCGTCGAGGGCGGCGGCGTTGGCCTGGTCCGGTACCGGCACCCACCGGGCGACGGGCAGCTCGCGCTCCTCGCGGATGCTCGGCGCGACGAGGCCGGCCGACACCGTGGCCGCGGCGAGCCGGGCCACCGCGGCGAGCCAGGCCAGCGAGTCGGTGCCCAGCGCTGCGTGCTCCGGCGCGCCGAGCGACTGCAGCCACCCAGCGGCGCGGTCGGCGGGCAGGCGGATCGACGCCGGGCGGATCGCCTCGCCGCCGGGCAGCGCCACCTCCACCGACGAGAGATGCCCGATGCGGAACGGATCGGCCCGCCACGCCGGCGTGTCGAACGCCAGCCGCAGTGCGTTCGGCACGGCAGTGTGGGCGCCATCCCAACCCCACAGGTGGACGGTGCCGCCGACCCAGCTGGCCACGATTGCCGGAGCCGGACCCCTCGCCGCGCGCGGTGCCGACCACCGCTCGGGTGGCCAACGCGGCCGCAGGCTGGGCATGGGCTCGACCCTACAGAGGGGGTGTCACGGCGGGGCGGTCATCGACCCGCCGATTCAGAGGAGGGCGCCGGCGAGCTCGCGCCACTCCTTGAGAGGAATCTCGCGATCGGCGCGGAGGACCTGAATGCAGACGTGGTCGGCGCCGGCGGCGTGGTGCTCGGCGACGCGTCCGACGACCGTGCCGAGGTCGCCCCACGCGACCACGGCATCGACGAGGCGGTCGGATGCGGCCTTCGGGTCGGCCCAGTCGTCGTCGGTGAAGCCGAGCCGGCGCAGGTTGGCCAGGTAGCCAGGCGCCCGCAGGTAGAAGCCAACGGCCGCCCGACCGATCGCCCGCGCCGTGCTCGGGTCGGTCTCCAGCACCACCATCTGCTCGGGCGCGAGGAGGGCGTCGGGGCCGATGATCTCCCGCGCTTGTCGGGTGTGGTCCGGGGTGGTCAGGTAGGGATGGGCGCCGTTGGCCCGCGTCG
The DNA here is from genome assembly GCA_963841465.1 of uncultured Acidimicrobiia bacterium. Classification (GTDB taxonomy): domain Bacteria; phylum Actinomycetota; class Acidimicrobiia; order Acidimicrobiales; family Ilumatobacteraceae; genus JALZMG01. The sequence goes on from CAWJCQ010000007.1 coordinate 120,192, forward strand.
CCGCGAGTCCGAGCATCTTCGGCCCCAACGCCGCCAGCACTCGCCCCGGATCCTCAGTTGGGCCGACCGCGTTGAAGAGCGCCTCGTCCATCGCGTCGAGATACGACTTCATGTGTGCGAGTGGCTTGTCGTAGGAGTGCTTGCGGACCTTCTCGACCAGGACCGGGCTGCTCACCCCGAGCCCCAGGAGGAAGCGCCCGGGGAACGCCTCGGCGATGGTCTTCTGACAGGCGACGGTCGTCATCGCGTCGCGTGCGTAGACGTTGGCGATCCCGGTCGCCAGCTTCAGCGTCGAGGTCGCCGAGAGCAGCAGCGTCGAGAGCACGAACGGGTCGCGCCCCGTCGCCTCGTTGATCCACAGGATCGGGTAGCCCATCGCCTCGAGCTCCTGGGCCGCCTCCTGGGCACGCGATGACGGGTGTGCCTCGAAGGCCGATGTCCAGATACCGATCCGACCGACGTCGATGGTCACGGGCGCACCCTAGACCGGAGCGCGCTGACGCTGGTCGTGGGGCTAGGGCACGAGCCCGTCGGTCCGGTCGCCCTCGGACGGAGTCACGTCGACGGCGAGGTCGATGCCTTTGCCGCCGCCGAAGAGGTCGGCGCCGGCATCACCGATGAGGATGTCGCGGCCGGCAGCGGCGTACAGCATGTCGTCGCCGGCGAACCCGATGAGGACGTCGTCGCCCCCACGGCCGAGGAGGAGGTCCGAGCCGTCGGTCCCGATGAGCACGTCGACGCGCTCTCGCCCGAGCTGGACGCCGAGGGTCACCTCGCTCGGGGCGTGGCCGTCGCTGACCGACACGGTGACGTCCGCGGCCCCGGCGCCGCCGCGGGCAGTCAATGTGAGCGTGCGATGCTCACCCGTGCCCGTCACCACCATGTCGCGCTCGTCGATCAGTCGCGGGTTGCTGCTGCGAGCGTCGATCGCCAGCTGCTCGGGCGGCGTGTCCGGGTCGGTGACGAGCAGCTCGACGGCCGCGCTGCGGTCGTTCGGTCCACACGTCCCGCCGGCCCCGATGGCGATGGTCGGCGCGATGTCGGCAGCGGCCGGCTGCCAGTCGGGATGGTCATCGAGGCCGCTGTCGTTGGTGACGTCGACGACGTCCGTTCCGTCGACAGCGATCGTGAACACGTCGAAGTCGAAGCCGGTGAAGCCGGAGTAGGCGATGCGCGTCCCGTCCGGCGACCACGCCGGTTCGAACTCGAAGCCGGGCGTGTTCGTGAGCCGGGTCTGGGCGCTGCCGTCGGCGTTCATCGTGTAGACCTCGAAGTTGCCGTCGCGGCCAGCGATGAACGCCACCTGGCTGCCGTCCGGGGACCACGACGGCATCCAGTCCGTCGCCGGGTTGGCCGAGTCGTTGACGACATCCGTCCCGTCGGCGTTCATGACGTACACGTCCAAACCGCCGCCGCGGGCGCTGGCAAAGGCGATGTTGGTGCCTTCGGGCGACCACGCCGCCTGCTTGTCGTCGCCGGGACTGTTCGTCAGCCGGGTCTGGCCGGTGCCGTCGGCGTTCATCACGTAGAGCTCGAGGTCGCCGCCGTCACGGTTGCTGGTGAAGACGAGCCGGGTCCCGTCGGGCGACCACGACGGCTCGCTGTCGAACGCGGCGTTGTTGGTGAGATTGGTCTGGGCCGAGCCGTCGGCGCGCATCACGTAGATCTCGCCGTTGCCGTCGCGGTCGGACCAGAAGGCGATCCGGCTGCCGTCAGCCGTCCACGCCGGGTCGAGGTCGGCGGCGTCGTTCGGCGTGAGGTTCGTCGGCGCCGCACCGTCGGGACCCATCACGAAGATGTCGCGGTCGCCGGTGCGCGACGAGTCGAAGGCGATTATGCCGTTGTCGCCCGGGAAGGCGGCGGCGGCGCGTGGCGCGGCGAGCGCGACCGTTGACCCGATCAGCGACATGCCCAGCAGGACGGCTTTCCGTCCAGTGTTTCGACCACCCATGGCGTCCTCCGCAACTCGTTCGTCAAGGCCGTCGACCACCGTCGCAGCAACGCCTCGTCCAGTCGTGAAGGCGGCCTGGATATGCCGTGGAGATCCACACGGCGACGCGTCGGTATGGTCGAGTCGTGTCCGAGCGGTCGTTGCTGGCGATGTCAGACGACGAGGTGGCCGAGTTCCTGCGCCAGGAGCGGCGGGCCCACGTCGGCACGATCAACGCCGACGGCACGCCACACGTCGTGCCCTTGTCCTACGTCGTGCTCGACGGTCGCCTCACGTTCTGGACCGACCCACGGTCGCGCAAGGTGGCCAACGTGCGGCGCGACCCACGGATGACGTGTCTCGTCGAGTCGGGGACCCAGTTCACGGAGCTGCGGGCGGTGCAGCTGTCGGGTCGGGCCGAGCTCGGCGAGGACTCCGACACATCCATGCGCGTCGGGCTGGCCCTGTTCGAGCGTGCGAGCGGCGAGCTCACCGACGACCTGCGGGCGATCGTCGCCGGGATGGTGCCCGAGCGGATCGGCGTCACCCTCCATCCCGAGCGGGTCGTGACGTGGGACCACCGCAAGCTGCCCGGCGTGAAGGCGACCGAGATCGGCCGCTGAGCCCGGTACGGGCGCAGATCAGCCGAACCTGCGTCGCGCCTCGCGCCAGCGATCCTCGACGTGCCACGCCGCGATCCAGCGATCGAGATAGACGTGGTCGAGCGCGTGGCCGGCGGCGAGGATCTGGTCGACGTCGTCGCGGTCTCGGGGTCGCCACGCGATCAGCTTGTGGACGATGACGTCTTCCACCGTCAAGACGCCGTCGCCCGCCCGATCGATCGCCTCGAGCTGGTAGTCCGTCTGCGCCGCCACGACGTCGACACGGATGCCGCTCCCTCTGATGAACGCCACGTACGGCGCCTCACCGGGATCGGCGAGCGTGCGCACTTCGAATCCATCGGCCTCGATTGACTCGGCGAGCCCGACGAGCGAGCGCGTCAGGAAGTCGACATCGGTCGTGAAGCGCGGGACGAGGCGATACACGTTGGCGGCGAGCGCGCCGATGAGCACCGGCGCGAACCCGAGCGACCGCAGGCGCTCAGCGAAGCGGTCGGAGTAGTCCGAGGGCTCGCGCACGCTCGTGCAACTCCGGTTCGCCCTTCGCCGCCCACCATGGCGCGAGCGGGCCGATGCCGGCAGCCGCGCGGCGCCGATCGATGGCGTCGGTCACGTCCGCTCGCCAGGCCGCGGAGCCCTCGTCGTCGGTCTCCTCGGCGCCGAGCGCCGCGAACTGTCGCTCGACGCGGCGGCGCTCCTCGGGTGTCACGGTCGATGGCGACCTGGCATCGTCCACGACCCCAGTCTGCCGCCGACGGCGATCGATGGATGTGTCCCGACGCCGGTGAGCCGCTGGCATCATCCGGGTCGGCGCGAGCGACGTGTGGCTCGCCGCCCACGCGCGCGCGATCTCGCCGACCGTGATCGAGATCGGATGACGTGTCGATTGTCTGTGGCCTGCAGAACGTCGCTCATCGATCCGCGACATCGACTGACAACGCGGCGCGAGGTCAGCCCGGCCGGGCGTAGTCCTGGGTCCAGTAGGGGACGCCGGTGGCGGAGTAGGCGAGGCCGACGCCGATCTGGGTGACGCTCGTGCTCAGCATGTTGTCCCGGTGCCCGGGACTGTTCCACCAGCCCTGGTCGACCGAGGCGGCGTCGGGGAAGCCGGCGGCGACGTTCTCCGCCCACGCTCGCCACGTGTATCCGGCGGCGGTGATCCGCTGGCCGGGGTCGGAGCCGTCGCCGCCGGTGTGCGACATGAGGTTGTGGGCGGCCATGTCGTTGGAGTGGGCCTGGGCGGCGTTGACCAGGCGCTGGTCGACCGTCAGCGCCGGCAGCCCAGCGGCGGCGCGGTGCTGGTTGGTGAGGTCGACGACCTGCTGCAGCGCCGGCGAGAGCCCCGCGGCGGGCGCCGGCGCCGGCGCGCACCGCGTCGTCGGGGCGCACTGCGAGACCAGCAGGGTGAGGCCGGCGATCCCCGAGATGCTGTAGCTGCGCCAGCGCCGCGGGCGCGCCCGGGCGACGGTTCGGTTGGACGGCTGGTGCACGGGCCCTCCTCGGTTCCACCTGGTTCGCCCGGCGGTCGGAGCGTATCGCGTCACGCGATCGTCATCAATGGTCGAAACTTGATACAACTCGACTCAAGTTTCCTGGTCGGAGGTAGACTGGACTCATGGCGCTGGACCCCAAGAAGTGGACGACGAAGACGCAGGAGGCGATGGCCGCGGCGATCGACCAGGCCAAGGCGAACGCCAACCCGGAACTGACGCCCGACCACGTCCTCGCAGCCCTCACCGCGCAGCAGGACACGATCGTGGCGGCCGTGCTGGCCAAGCTCGGCCAGGCCCCGCTGATGGTCCGCAACAAGGCGGAGGAGGCCGTCGCCAAGCTGCCCAAGGCCTACGGCGGCGACGAGCCGCGCCTGTCGCGCGAGCTGAGCCAGGTGTTCGAGCGAGCCCAGCAGCTCCAGAAGGACTTGCGCGACGACTACCTGTCCGTCGAGCACCTCCTGCTCGCGATGCACGACCGTCTGGGTGTCGGCACCGAGGAGATGCTGCAGGTGCTGCAGGAGGTCCGCGGCTCGCACCGCGTCACCTCGCAGGACCCCGAGGGCCAGTTCCAGGCGCTCGAGCGCTACGGCCAGGATCTCACCGCCCGCGCCCGCGAGGGCAGGATCGACCCGGTCATCGGCCGTGACGACGAGATCCGCCGGGTCATCCAGGTTCTCTCGCGGCGGACGAAGAACAACCCGGTGCTGATCGGCGAGCCGGGTGTCGGCAAGACGGCGATCGTCGAGGGCCTGGCTCGCCGCATCGCCGACGGCGACGTGCCCGAGGGCCTCAAGAACAAGCGTCTCGTCGCCCTCGACATCGGCTCGATGGTCGCCGGCGCCAAGTACCGCGGCGAGTTCGAGGAGCGGCTGAAGGCCGTGCTCAAGGAGATCACCGACGCCGCCGGCGAGGTCATCACGTTCGTCGACGAGCTGCACACGATCGTCGGGGCCGGCGCCGCAGAGGGTGCCGTCGACGCCGGCAACATGATCAAGCCGATGCTGGCGCGCGGCGAGCTGCGGATGATCGGCGCCACCACGCTCGACGAGTACCGCAAGCACGTCGAGAAGGACGCCGCGCTCGAGCGCCGCTTCCAGCAGGTGTACGTCGCCGAGCCGTCGGTCGACGACACCGTCGGGATCCTGCGCGGCCTGAAGGAGCGCTACGAGGTCCACCACGGCGTGCGCATCCAGGACTCGGCGCTCGTGGCCGCGGCGGTGCTGTCGAACCGCTACCTCACCAACCGCTTCCTGCCGGACAAGGCGATCGACCTCGTCGACGAGGCAGCCAGCAAGCTGCGCATCGAGATCGACTCGATGCCCACCGAGATCGACGTCGTCGAGCGGCGCATCCTGCAGTTGGAGATCGAGCAGGTCGCCCTGGAGAAGGAGTCCGACGAGGCCTCGCTGGCGCGCCTCGACGCGCTGCACGACGAGCTCGCCGCGCTCAACGCCGAGTCGGCGGAGATGAAGAAGCACTGGGAGGCCGAGCGCGAGGCGATCGACGCCATCCGCACCCTCAAGGAGGAGCTGGAGCAGTTGCGCACCCAGCTCGAGCGGGAGGCCGACCTCAACGTCGCCGCCGAGATCCGCTACGGCCGGATCCCCGAGCTGGAGCGCCGAATCGAGGAGGCCACCGCCCACCTCGACGAGCTGCAGTCGGAGAACCGCATGCTCAAGGAAGAGGTCGACGCCGAGGACATCGCCGAGGTCGTCTCCAAGTGGACAGGCGTCCCGGTGAGCCGGCTGATGGAGGCCGAGGCGGCCAAGCTGATCCACCTCGAGGAACACCTCCATGAGCGCGTCGTCGGCCAGGATGTCGCGGTCAACGCCGTCGCCAACGCGATCCGCCGCAGCCGCGCCGGCCTCTCCGACCCGAACCGGCCGATCGGGTCGTTCATGTTCCTCGGCCCCACCGGCGTCGGCAAGACCGAGCTGGCCCGGGCGCTGGCCCAGTTCCTCTTCGACGACGACCAGGCGATGGTGCGCATCGACATGGGCGAGTACATGGAGAAGTTCTCGGTCTCCCGCCTGATCGGCGCGCCCCCCGGCTACGTCGGCTACGACGAGGGCGGCCAGCTCACCGAGGCGGTCCGGCGCCGGCCGTACTCGGTGGTGCTGCTCGACGAGATCGAAAAGGCCCACCCGGACGTGTTCAACGTGCTGCTCCAGGTGCTCGACGACGGCCGCTTGACCGACGGGCACGGCCGCACCGTCGACTTCACCAACGTCGTGCTGATCATGACGTCGAACCTGCCCGGCGAGCCGCTCGATTTCTTCAAGCCCGAGTTCATCAACCGCATCGACGAGATCATCCGCTTCCAGCCGCTGACCGAGGCTGACCTGGAGAAGATCGTCGAGATCCAGCTCGACCGCTGGCGCAAGCGCCTCGCCGAGCGACGGATCGAGCTCGAGGTGACCCCGGCGGCGCGGGCCCACCTCGCCCGCGAGGGCTTCGATCCGGCCTTCGGTGCCCGCCCCCTGAAGCGGATCATCCAGCGCGAGATCGGCGATCAAGCGGCGCTGCTGCTGCTGGAGGGCAAGGTCACCGACGGCGGCACGATCCACGTCGACGCCGGCGCCGACGGCCTCAGCATCACCGCCTGATCACCGCCGCGTTGCGATGATCAGGCGGCGCAGCGGCGGCTGAAGCGATCGACCAGCTCGTCGAGCACGGTCTCCGGGGACGGCATCGCGGCGAGTTCGGCGCGCACGGCCTCGGCCGCCGGTCGGGAACGACCGAGCTCGGCGGTTGCGGCCGCCATGATCGTGGCCGCGGTCGCCTGCTTGGGCTCGAGCACGGCGGCCAGCTCGGCACGCGTCAGGGCGTCGGCGTTGAAGAACTGGTCGGCACCCTTGGGCAGCACGAGCTGGGGTGTCCCTGCCCCGAACGCGGCGAGCATCGTGCCGCTGCCGCCGTGGTGGACGACGAGGGCGGCGTGAGCGAGCACCGCGGACTGGTCGACGAACGGCACGACGTGGACGTTGGTCGCCACGGCGCCGAGCTCAACGCCGTCGGCCGACCCAAGGGCGACGAGCACGTCGGCGTCGAGCGCGGCGACACCCTCGATCGCCGGTCGCAGCACCTCGTCGGTGGCCACCACCGTGCCCAGCGTCAGGTACACGAGCGGACGCTCGCCGCGCCCGAGCCAGCGCGGCGCCGTCGCGCCGGGCTCGGCGTAGGGCACCGGCCGCAGGCGCACCCGCGCCGGCTCGGCAAGGACCGACGGCTGCTGCAGCACGGCGGGGAAGATGTCGAGGTAGACCTCGCCGGTGAAGACGTCGAACGGGGCCACGGCCACGCCGTGGTCGGCCCACAGCCGTGCCACCCGATCGCCGCTGGCGCGATCGATCACGGTCTGCGGCATGCGCGGCGAGATGGAGTGGAGGACGGCGGGGATCCCGGCGGCGCCGGCGGCGACCGCCGCCCCGAGGTCGTACTGCTCGTAGACGACGACGTCGGGCCGGAAGTGCGCCAGCAGCCCGCTCAGGTCGGCCGCGGTGGCCGACGCCAGCACGTCGATGAACAGATGGCCGCCGGCCTCGACGTCCGGGCGGCCATCGTCGTCCTTGGGCGCCGCACCCCCGTCGGACATGTCCATACGGGCCAGCGCGGCCTCGATGCTCAGGCCGACCTCATGGGTTAGGAACCCGAGGGCGGCAAGCTTGGCCACGAAGGCGCCGGCCGTGGCGAAACCACCTCGTGGCCGGCCCGCCGAGCGGCTTCGGCCAACGGCATCAGCGGATAGATGTGACCGTACGCAGGTCGCGAGCTGAACAGGAGCTTCACAAGAGGCCGATCCTGCGCAGGCGGTCGGCGACCGCGGCATGGAGGATCCCTGACGTTCTGGTGGAGGTGGCTACGGTCGGCGCGATGGCGAACCTCGTCGTCTCGACGCACGAGGGTGTGGCGACTGTCGTCATCGACCACGCCCCGATCAACCTCATGACGGTGCCGGTGTTCATGGAGCTGGCCGAGACGATCGACCGCTTGGCCGCCGATGACGCCGTCCTCGTGGTCGTGTTCCGCTCCGCCAACCCCGAGTGGTTCATCGCCCACTTCGACGTCGCCGCGATCTTGAACTTCCCCACCGAGCAGAGCCCAGCGCCGACCGAGCTCAACACGTACCACCTGATGTGCGAGCAGCTGCGGCAGATGCCGAAGGCGACGATCGCCGTGATCGAGGGCCGCGTCGGCGGCGGCGGGAGCGAGCTGGCCCTCTCCTGCGACATGCGCTTCGCCGGACCGACGGCCGTGTTCAACCAACCCGAGGTGGCGCTGGGGATCATCCCCGGCGGCACCGGCACCGTCCGCCTTCCTCGCCTGATCGGGCGCAGCCGGGCGCTCGAGGCGATCCTCGGCTGCGACGACATCGACGCGACGACCGCCGAGCGGTGGGGGTGGGTCAACCGGGTCCTGCCGACCGACGAGCTGGCAACGTTCGTCGACCGTCTCGCCGCGCGCATCGCCTCGTTCCCGCCTCACGCCGTCGCCGCGGCGAAGGCCAGCGTCGTGCGCGCCGAGTCGGGCGTGTTCGAGCAGCTGCTCGCCGAGGCCCACGCCTTCTCCGGCACCCTCGCCGACGCCAGGACGCGAGAGGCGATGGAGCACTTCCTCGCCCGAGGCGGGCAGACCCCGGAGGGCGAGCGGCGCCTGGGCGCGCTGGCCGGCGAGCTCAGCTGACCCCGTTCTGTCCTTCAAGACCGGCCCGATCGGGCCGCAGTCAAAGGACAGTTCAGGGGTGGCGGCGGCGGATGGCGGCGGCGTGGGCAGGGAAGCCCTCGTGGTCGGCGAGGGCGGTGATCGATGGCGCCATCCGCCTCAGCGCGGCGCTGTCGGCGCGGGCCACCGCCGTTCGCTTGAGGAACGCCTCGACAGTGATCCCGGACGACACCTCGGCGAAGCCCGACGTCGGCAGTGACGCGGGACAGCCGATGACGAAGTTGGCGGCGCTGAACGGGGTGTGCTGGCCGACGAGGATCTCGCCGGCGTTGCGCAACCCGTCGACCACCGCGTCGGCGGCGGCGTCGCCGACGGCGACTTGCAGGTGCTCGGGCGCGTAGCGGTTGGCGACGGCCACGGCGTCGTCGAGGCCGGCGACGAGCACGCACCCGCCGTTGACGCCGAGCGACGCCCGGGCGGCGTCGGCGCGCCCGGGCGGAAGGTCGACCAGCTGGCGCGCCAGCTCGGCGTCGGTGCGCGCCGCCAGGTCGGGCGACGGGGTCACCAGCACGACCGACGAGTCGGTGCCGTGCTCCGCCTCGATCAGGAGGTCGGCGGCGAGGCGTGCCGGGTCGGCCGAGTCGTCGGCGATCACCAGGCTCTCGGTCGGCCCGAGCAGCATCATCGTGGCCACGCCGTGGCGCTGCATCTCGACCTGCGCGCACGTCACCGCCGGCGATCCCGGGCCGACGACCTTGCGCACCCTCGGGATCGACTCGGTGCCGAACCCCAGCGCGGCGAGCCCGGCGGGGCCGTTGACGCGGAACACGTCGGCGATGCCGAGCTTGCGACACACGACGAGCACCGCGGGGTCGACGGCACCGTCGCCTCCCGGGACCGGTGGTACGACGAGCACGATCTGCGGCACGCCGGCGACGACGGCGGGCACGCCGAGCTGGTAGGCCACGCTCGGGTAGCTGGCCTTGCCGGACGGCACGAACAACCCCGCCGAGGCGATCGGCGTGACCTTCTCGCCGACGCGCAGGCCGGGCTCGGGCTCGAACGCCCAGTCGGCGGCGCGCGCCATCAGCTGCTCGTTGAACGCCCGGCAGTGGGCGATGGCGTCGTCGAGCGCGGTGTCGACCGCCGCTGACACCTCGGCGGCGTCGATCTCGGCGGCGGTCACGCGCAGCTGGTCGGGTCGCATTGCGATGCCGTCGAAGCGGGCCAGCGCGTCGCACACGGCCTGGTCGCCGCGAACGCGCACGTCCTCGACGAGAGCGGCGATCGAATCGCGCAGCGCCGGGTCGAAGATGTCGCCGAGGCCACGAGCGCACAGCGCCGCCCGCGCCGGCTCGTCCATCGCCGCCCACTCCATCCGGCGCATGACCGTCTCCACGCCGCAGGACCGTACCGGCCGTTACGATCGACCGACGTGCCCGTCACCGTCGTCGTCGGCGCCCAGTGGGGTGACGAGGGCAAGGCCAAGGTCATCGACCTGCTGGCCAAGGAGCACGGCTACGTCGTGCGGTACCAGGGCGGCCACAACGCCGGGCACACCGTCGTCGTCGGCGGCGACCGCTACGCGCTCCAGCTGATCCCGAGCGGCATCCTCTACGACCACGTCGTCCCGGTGATCGGCAACGGCGTCGTCGTCGACCTGCCCACCTTGTTCGCCGAGCTCGACGCCCTCGAGTCCCGGGGCGTGTCGTGCGCCCGGCTGCGCGTGTCGAGCCGGGCTCACCTCATCTTCCCGTGGCACCAAGCCCACGACGCCATCGCCGAGGCGCTGCGCGGTGAGGACAAGATCGGCACCACGCTCAAGGGCATCGGCCCGGCCTACGCCGACAAGGCCCGCCGCGTCGGCCTGCGCGCCGGCGACGTGCTCGATCCCGCCTCCTTCGCCGCCCACGTCACGGCTCGCGCCGTCGCCGAGAACCGGGAGATCGAAGCAGCCGGCGGCGCGCCGCTCGACGTCGACGAGGTCGTCGAGCGCTTCGCCGCCCTCGGCGCCCGCCTCGCCCCGTTCGTCAGCGACACCGTCGGACTGCTCCACGAGGCCCTCGCCGACGGCCGGCACATCCTGCTCGAGGGCGCCCAGGCGACATTCCTCGACCTCGACCACGGCACCTATCCGTACGTCACGTCGTCGAACCCGACCGCCGGCGGCGCCTGCACCGGCACCGGGCTCGGGCCGCGCGACATCGGCCGCATCGTCGGGATCACCAAGGCCTACACCACCCGCGTCGGCGCCGGCCCGTTCCCAACAGAGCTCACCGACCACGACGGCGACGAGCTCGTCGAGGTGGGCCACGAGTTCGGCACCGTCACGGGCCGCCGCCGCCGCGCCGGCTGGCTCGACTGCGTGATGCTCCGCCACGCCGTGCGCCTGAACAGCCTCACCGAGCTGGCCCTGACCAAGCTCGACGTGCTCGACGGCTTCGGCGAGGTCAAGGTGTGCACCGGCTACCGCCTGGACGGTCGCCAGCTCGCCCACCACCCGGACAGGTCGGGCGTGCTCGCCCGCGTCGAGCCCGTGTATCGCACGTTGCCCGGCTGGGGCAGCAGCCTGCGCGATCTCCGGGAGCCCGCCGACCTCCCGCCGCCAGCGCGGGCGCTGATCGAGCTCGTCGAGGCCGAGGTCGGCATCCCGGTCCGCGTGATCGGCGTCGGCGCCGAACGCGACGACTACGTGCTCTGGCAGTCGTGATCCATTCACGGCGTTCCCCGGCCACGCAGGCCGCGGATGGCCGCTCCTTCGCTGGCGCTCGGTCACTCGCATGATCGACCGTTACACCACACCGGCGATGGCGGCGGTGTGGGCCGACACCACCCGCTTCGGCCGGTGGCTGGAGATCGAGCTGCTGGCGACGGAGGCCCAAGCCGAGCTGGGGGTCGTCCCGCCGGCTGATGCCGCCGCCTGCCGCGAGCGGTCGCCGGTGGTGGACGACGCGTTCGTGGCCGCCGTCACCGAGCGCGAGCGCACCACCGACCACGATGTCGCCGCGTTCGTCGACGTCGTGCAGGCGGCGATCGGCCCGCCCGCCGGCTCCTGGCTCCACTACGGGCTGACCTCGTCGGACGTCGTCGACACCGCGCTGTGCTGGGCGATGCGCGACGCCGCCGACATCGTGCTGGCGTCCACCGACGAGCTGCTGTCGACGATGGTCGATCTCGCCCGCACCCACCTGCACACCGTGATGATCGGTCGCACCCACGGCATCCACGCCGAGCCGACGACGTTCGGCGCCAAGGTCGCGCTGTGGGCGCTGCAGGTCGAGCGCGATCGCACCCGCCTTCGGGCGGCACGCGAGTCGGTCGCCGTGTGCAAGTTGTCGGGCGCCGTCGGCACGTACGCCAACATCGATCCCGCCGTCGAAGCCCACGTCGGCGAGCGCCTCGAGCTGCGGCCGGTGCCGGCGACGCAGGTGATCGCCCGCGACCGTCACGCCGAGCTGCTGTACGCCCTGGCCTCGATCGCGGCGACCTGCGAGCTCGTCGCGGTCGAGCTGCGCCACCTCCAACGGACCGAGGTCGGCGAGGTGCTCGAAGGCTTCAAAGCGGGTCAGAAGGGCTCGTCGGCGATGCCACACAAGCGCAACCCGATCTCGGCCGAAACGATCAGCGGGCTCGCCAGAGTCGTGCGCTCGAACCTGCTGGCCGGCCTGCAGGACGTTGCGTTGTGGCACGAACGGGACATCTCGCACTCATCTGTGGAGCGGGTGATCCTGCCCGACTCGTCGCTGCTCGTCGACTACATGACCGGCCGCTTGAACCGCTTGTTGGCGGGACTCGGTGTCGACGCTGAGCGGATGGCGGAGAACCTCTGGTCGAGCCACGGGCTGGTGTTCAGTCAAGCGGTGTTGCTGGCGCTGGTGGCAGCCGGCGCCACGCGGGACGACGCCTATCGGATCGTCCAGCGCAACGCGTTGACGGCGTGGGAGGAGCGCTCTGATTTCCGGACATTGCTCGAGGAGGATCCCGACGTCGCGCTGTCCAAGGAGGTGCTCGACGAAGCGTTCGACCTCGGTCGATCGCTGCGCCACGCCGACCGGGTGACGGCGGCGCTGGACCACCTGCGCCCGCCGCCGGCGCCGGTCACCTGAGCCGATCGCCGACTTGGTGGGTTACGCCGAGCGGGCGATGCCGGCCCGCTTGAGCACGCTCGCCTCGACGCCGACCTCGCGCCACGCGGCATAGGAGATGCCCTGGCGCTCGCTGTAGGACTTGGCCACCTTGACGAACGACTCCTCGATGGAGGACAGGTCGACGGCTTTGCCCATCGATTGCAGCTCGGCGTCAAGGTTGCGCCGTTCCTGGATCAGGCGGACCTCCCTCAGCGGATCGGCGTCCCTCAACTGGGCGTCGATCGCGGCAAGTCGCTTCTTGATCGATTCGGAGGTACGCCTGCGGCCGCGCTTTGGCTTGTTCGCACGCAGCGCATCGAGATAGTCACGGACCGCCTTGCCTTCGGATCGTCCGCGAGCGAGCGCTGCCTTGTGCTCGTCGGACATCGGGCCTTTTCGCCCTCGCTTGGTTGCCATGAACTGAACCATACGCCGTTGATGAGCGCGATTCATAGGCACTCGCCCGGCGACTTACGAGAGCGCCGCGGCGATCACATCGAGATGGTCGAGATCGGCGAGGTCCAGGACTTGAAGGTACAGCCGCTCCGCGCCAGCCTTGCTCCACCGCTCGATCGACGCCCGCGCCTCGGTGGGTGTTCCGGCGACACCGTTGGCCCGCAGCTCATCGGGCTCCCGCCCGATCGCCGCTGCCCGCCGACCCAGCTCGGCTTCATCGGCGCCGATGCACACCACGACGGCGGCGCTGTAGGTGATCGACGTGGGGTCACGGCCGGCAGCACTGCAGGCGTCGGCCACCCGCTGTCGCTGTTCGCGGAAGCGATCGATCGGCATGAACGCCGCGTTGTACTCGGCGGCGTAACGGGCGGCGAGGGCCGGGGTGCGCGTCGGGCCGCCGCCGCCGACGATCACCGGCACACCGCCGGGCTGCACCGGCTTGGGCAAGGCAGGTGAGTCGGTCACGGTGTAGTGGCGCCCGGTGAACGAGAACGGCTGCCCAACCGGCGCCGACCACAGCCCGGTGATGACCGCCAGTTGCTCGGCGAGCCGTTCGAAGCGCTCGCCGAGCGGCGGGAATGGGATCGCGCACGCCTCGTGCTCTTGCCGATACCAGCCGGCGCCGAGGCCCAACTCGACGCGGCCACCCGACATCTGGTCGACCCCGGCGACGGTGATCGCCAGCGGACCGGGCCGCCGGAAGGTGCCGAGGTAACCATCGTCCCGAGCCGGATCGTCGAGGTGTCGCGGGCGAGGCCGGCCAGCGTCGTCCACGCATCCGTCGGCCCGGGCAAGCCGCCGGCCTCGAGCGCGGCGCCCATCGCGAGGTAGTGGTCGCTGCGGAAGAAGGCACCGAACTCGAGCTGCTCCGCCCGCACGGCGACGGCAAGGAGGTCGTCGTAGGTCGCGCCCTGCTGGGGCTCGGTGAAGATGCGGAGACGGTCGAGCGTGATCACCGCCAGGACGCTATGGGCCGGGACTACCGTCGGTCGCCGATGCCGGACCCCGACCTGCCGGATCTGCTGGCCCCCTTCGCCGCCCTGCGCGACCACGTGCTCGCCCACGCCGTCAAGCGGGGCGACTTCACTCTCAAGTCCGGCGTCCGCAGCGACTGGTTCATCGACGCCAAGCAGACGGCGTGCCGGCCCGACGGCATCGTGCTCGTGGCCGAGGCGGCGCTGAGCGTGATCCCCGACGAGGCGACAGCGATCGGTGGCTTGACGATGGGCGCCGACCCTGTGGCCTTCGGCGTCGCCGCGATCGCCGCCACGCGAGCCAGGGCGCTGCGCAGCTTCAGCGTGCGCAAGGAGGCCAAGGATCACGGCGTCACCGGTCGCATCGCCGGCGCGCTCGTCGAGGGCGACCGCGTCGTCATCACCGAGGACACCGTCACGCGGGGCACCTCGCTGATGGAGGCGGTCGACGTGGTCCGGGCGTTCGGGGCCGAGCCCGTGTTGATCACCGTGATCGTCGACCGAGGCGGCACCTGCGCCGCGCTCGCCGACGCCGCCGGCATCCCTTACCGCCCGCTGCTGACCGCGCCCGACCTCGGTTTCGAATACGGCACCTGACCAAGCAGTGCATCCGAGTGTTTCGTCCCATTCGAGTGTTTCGTCCCGGGGAAACCCAGGCGTAGCACTCGGATCGGCTCAAACACTCGGATGGAGGACGCCGGGGTTGAGGATGCCGGCGGGGTCGAGGGCCCGTTTGATCGCCGCCGCCGCGGCGAGCTCGGCGGGCGTCCGCACGAGGTGGATCCAGTGGGTCTTGGCGATGCCGACGCCGTGCTCGGCGGAGATCGTGCCGCCGAGGCCGGCCGCTGCCGTGAGCACCTCACGCGTGATCGCCGCCGGGTCCCCCGGCTCGAGCACGTTGACGTGGACGTTGCCCTCGGCGAGATGCCCGAATGGCACGACCCGTCCGCCGTGGGCGGCGAGCGTGCGGCGCACCGCGGCCATCAGCTCGTCGAGGGCGGCGACGGGCACGGCAACGTCGAGTTTGAGCGGGACGCCCTGGGCGTTGATCGACTCGGTGATCCGGTCTCGGAAGGCCACCAGCCGCTCGCGCGCCGGGCCCTCGGTGGTGACGGCGGCGTCCTGGACCTCGCCGAGCCCGGACAGCGCGCCCACCAGCGCGTCGGTCGGGTCCTCGTGGTCGGCGAGCTCGACGACGACGTAGGCGCCCGTCGACGCGTCACCGATCGGCGGCGTGGCGCCAAGATGGGCGCTGACGATCGTCATCGCCTCGGGCAGGATCAGCTCGACGGCGTCGAGGTTCGCCACACCGCTGCGCAGCGCGGTCAGCACCGACACGGCGTCGGCGAGCGTCTTCGTCGCCACCATCGCCGTCGCCGTACGCCGGTACCACGGCACCAGCTTCAGTCGCACATCCGTGATCACGCCGAGCGTGCCCTCGCTGCCGGCCAGCAACGACGGCCAGTGCACGCCGACGGTCTCCTTCGGCAACCCGGCGAGCGAGCCGATCGTCGAGCCGTCGGCGAGCACCGCCAGGAGGCCGGCGACCTGGGTCCGCATCGTGCCGAACCGGACGACCCGCGAGCCGCCGGCGTTGGTGGCGACGGCGCCGCCGACGGTGGCCGTATCGCGGCTGGCGAAGTCAACCGGCGCGTCGAAGCCGGACGTCGCGGGCATGGGCCCGCCACGACGCCATCGTCACGCCGGCGCCGAGCGTGACCTGCGATGCCCCGGCGTCGACGTCGCCCAGCGGGGTCAGCCGGCGGGTGGACAGCACGACCATCGGCTCGCCGCGCGGCACGCTGCCGCCGACCAGCCCGGTGTTGCCACCCTGCGGGACGACCGGTGTCCCGGCCTCGGCGCACAGCCGCAGCACGGCCGCCACCTCCTTGGTCGACCCGGGACGCACGACGACCGACGCCTCGCCGGCGAAGCGCCGCGTCCAGTCGGTGGCGTAGGACGCCGTGATGTCCGGATCGTCGAGGACGTGCTCCGGCCCGACGACCTCGCGCAGAGCCGTGGCGAGCTTCATGACCCCCACTTCCGCACGAGCAGCGTCTGCAGCGCCCGCCCGACGGGACCCTCGTCGTCGAAGAGCAGAGCGTCGGCGAGCCCGATCCCGGTCGGGCTGCCACACCGACGTCGCCCGGCCGCCCATCCACTCGCCGACGGGGTCGCGATGAAGGGCGATGACGAGGTCGGTGTTGATGAACTGCACCTGGTCGGGTTCGGCGTGCCGGGCGAAGGCGTTGCCGCAGTCAGCGAGTGGGCAGATCCGCTGGAACGGCGTCATCGCCTCGCCGGCGAGCAGCGGCACGCGTGCGCATCCACAGCGTCGTTGCGCCCGGCGTGTTGTCTTCGCCCAGCGGGTAGCGGACCTCGACGGCGTCGCGGAACCCGCGCATCCCGTGGGTGTGGCGGACCGGGAACTCGCCCGGGATGGCGTCCGCAAAGCGTGCCGTGACGGCGGCGCCGTTGTCGAGGCGACCCTCGAACATCGGCGTCGGTGCGACGGCCAGGTGCACGCCGGTCGCCGTCACCCGCACCTTCCCGTCGGCGTCGAGGATCGCCGCGGTCGTGTTGGCCGTCGCCCGCCCGGAGCGGGCGACCTCGGTCACGATCGTGAACCCTGTCATCGGCACCTGCCGGCCGAAATCGACGGCGATGCGGGCCAGGCGCAGCGTCGGCACCGCCCGCTCCAGCGCCCGCACCAGCAGCCCGGTCGGCGGTCCGCCGTGACAGGCGTCGGGGTCCCACGGACCGCGGGCCAGCTCGGTCGGGGCGAACCACTCGCTCCCGTCGGGGCGTTGCGACGCGGTGAAGAACGAGCTCACCCGGCGACCACCCGGGCGCCGGGCGGGAGCTCGGCGAGCAGCGGCTCGCTGACCCAGCAGTGGGTGAGGTGCAGCGTCGAGTGGATGCGCACCACCTTCTTCGGCGCGTCGAACGGCTTGCCGCACGTCTGCAGCGCCGCCCGGATGCAGGACTCCTCGTCGGGCAGCACCATCGGCATGCGTCCCCGCCGCACCCCCGACCCTCCGGCGGTGAACGAGTTGACGTACGTCTGCTCCCAGTCGATCTGCTCGGCCAGCGCCACGGGCACGAAGTCGACGAACCCGATGCCGGTGACGTTGCCGGCGGTGACCGCGGTCAGGCTGAGCAACACGATCATCGCGACCCGCGGCGACGGGCAGGTCGGGCAGGTTGTTGACCCAGAAGCGACCAGTGACGTTGGGGTCGAGCGTGGTGCCGGAGATGTCCTTGCCGCCCTCCTCGATGATCAGCACGTCGATCTCCGGGAACGGCAGCGCAGCGACGAGACCCCGGGACTCGTCGGTGAGGGCGACCTCGGCCGGACCGCCGACCTCGTCAGCGGTCAGCGCCCGCACGGTCACCACGTCGCCCGAGGGGGCCTCGATCGACGCCACGCCGCCGAGCACCCGGCCGGCCGCGCGCAGCGCCATGACTCCTTCGAGCAGCTGCTCGCGCATGACCAGCGCCCCGCTGGAGTGGAACTGCGCCGCCCCGGGCTGCTTGCCGAAGCCGACCACGAGCATCTTCGTGCAGCCGCTCTCGATCGGCCCGCGGAACGCGGTGTGCGGCTTGATCCTGTTCACGGCGAGCACCCGGTCGGCCGACGCGGCGTGGACGTCGAGGTGCAGCGGCCGCCCGCTGACGTCCCGGGCGACGACGACGGTCTCCATCGTCGAGCGGATCTCGCAGTCGAGCGCGTCGGCTGTCATCCCGAGCTTCTCGAGCGTCGCCAGCTGACCCTCGGCGGTGGCTCCGCCGTGGCTGCCCATCGCCGGGACGACGAATGGCGCCGCTCCGAGGTCGCGGAGGCCGGCGATGGCGCCGCGCAGCAGCTCCACTCGTGCTGTGAGGCCGCGACTGCCGGCGCCGACGGCGACCGTCATCCCGCCGGCGACAGCGTCGGCGAAGCGCTCGACGACCTCCTCACGCGCCGCTCCCTCGACGTCGGGGATCGACGGCGGGGCCGGCACGGGCAGCTCGACGCGGGTCAGCGGGGGCACGGTGATCGACGGGTCGATCGGCAGCGTGATCCCGGCGTGCAGCTGCTCCCAACCCACCCCCGGATCGTACGGGGTCCACCGTGCTACGCCGGCGGCGGCACCATGAGCGTGGCGACGAGCCCAGCGTGGTCGGTGTCGTCGATGTTCACCCGTGTGACGTGGGTGGTCACGATGCCGCCGCGCACGAGGACGTGGTCGATCGCCACGAGCAGCGGGAGGCGGCGGCGGTTGGCGGGGAACGTCGGTTGCCAGCCGACGCCTGCCTGGGTCGCGGCGTCGTCGAACCCGGCGTCGAGGATGTTGCGGAACTGCTTGTGGTCCCGGGTGGCATTGAAGTCACCGGCCACGACAGCGAGCCCGCGCACGTCGCCCAGCCACGTGGCGATGCGGCCCATCTCGCGGGACCACTGCGGGGCGTTCGACGGGTACGGGGAGACTGGGTGGACAGCCGACACAAAGACGGCTCGGTCGTGGAAGTCGAGCGTGGCCGAGTCGGGTGGGTGGCCGAAGTCGAAGGGTGTGTGGACGTGGGTCAGCGGGTACCGGCTCCACAGCCCGTTTCCGGCCGCCCCGCCCCGCGGCTTGAGGTCCTGGTAGGGCAGCACCTCACCGATGCCGGCAGCGCGCAGCGCGTCGACGGCCTCCGGCGTCATCTCCTCTGTCGCCAGCACGTCGACGTGGTGGCGGCGGATCTCCCCCACGATGTCGGTCGGCGTCGGCTCCTCCGAAGTGCATGTTGATCGTCATCACGACGAGCGGTGTCGAGCCCGGTGCGGCCGACGCCGTGCCGAGGTACAGCGGCACTTGGCTGAGCAGCAGCACGGCGGTGAGGACGCTGGCGACTGCGGTCCCGATGCGGCTGCGGGCGAGGAGGAACAGCACGACTGCCGCCACGCCGGCGGCGGCAACGAGCGGCGTGCCGGCGACGTAGGCGACGAGACGCGGGCGGGTCACGATCACCTGGCGCAGCACGAGCGACGCCACGACGGGGGCGAGCGCCGCCGCGCCGATCAGGCCGAGGGCGACCCGGACCGCGAGCACGGCCCCGCGCCAGGTCGGGTCGATGTCCTCCCGCACGCCATGAGTGTGGCCCAGAGGGCGCCGCCGGCGTCGGCGAAATCGCTGTCAGAGCGAGTCGGCGAAGCCCTTGATGTCGCGGAGCGTGGCGGCGTGGACGTCGGGCATCGCCGCCTCGAAGATCATGTCCCCGGCGTGGGTGGTGCCGTTCACCGTGCGGCAGGCGACACCCACCCCGGCCGCGGCGAGGCGGCGGTAGTAGGCGATGCCCTCGTCGCGCAGCGGGTCGAGCTCGTTGACCGAGATCACGTGCGGGGGCAGGCCGGCGATGTCGTCGTCGCTGGCGTGATGGGGCCACGCCAAGGGGTCGGTGGCGTGCTCGCCGGCGGGGTCGTACAGCCGGGCCAGCGCACCCATCATCTCGCAGTCGACGAAGTAGCCGTCGTTCTCGTGCAGCGACGTCAGCTCGGCCGGCGGCGCCGCATAGACGCCAGAGATGTACGGGCACATCGCGTAGACGCCGTCGATCATGTCGATGTGGCCGTCGCGCTTGGCCTTCAACGTCGTGGCCAGGGTCAGGTTGCCACCGCCGGATTCGCCCGACACCACGAGCGTCGTGATCCCGAGCTGATCCTTGCGCGCGTCGACCCAGTGAAGGGCGGAGGCGCAGTCGTTGAGCCCGGCGGGGAACGGGTGTGGGCCGTGCTTGCCACCGGCGTTGCGGAACTCGACGCCGACCACGGCCAGGCCGGTGGCGGCGAGCTGGTCGCGCCAGCGGGCGAAGGCCGTCCCGGCCGCCTCGAGCATCGTCATCCCCCCGCCGTGGAGGTGCAGGATCCCCGGCCAGGGTCCGTCGCCGTCGGCCGGTCGATGGAGGTACAGCGTGATGTCGTTGCCGTCGACGCCGCGGATGACCTCGACGCTGCGCGCCACCCCCTCGATCGCCGGCAAATCGCCCGAAAGCATCCCGAACAGGCCTTCGAAGCCCTCCTCGGCAGTCGCCACGTAGTCGAGCAGCGCCTCGACCGGCGACGTGGCGTCGACGGGCAGCGGCGGCTGCGGCGCCAGCAGGCCGACTGCCTCCATCGCGGCGAGCAGCCGTCGGTCGACGCGTGGGTCCTCGCCGAGCGTCATGCCCGGATCTCCCAACCGCCCCGGAAGCACCGGTGAAGTAGCCATCGCAGCCCCTTTCGTCGCGCAGGCGTGGTGGTGGTCGAGACCGGCGTCGATCCGGTGACCTTCCGCTTTTCAGGCGGACGCTCTGCCGACTGAGCTACTCGACCGTTTCTGCCCACCGAAGTGGGCGAGCGGTCCCGACGGGACTTGAACCCGCGACCTCCGGCTTGACAGGCCGGCGTGAACTCCAGACTTCACCACGGGACCACTGCGTATGTGCACCCCCAACGGGATTCGAACCCGTGCCGCCACCTTGAAAGGGTGGTGTCCTAGGCCACTAGACGATGGGGGCAGACGCCTCATCTCGTTGAGCACCGCGACGATACACCCGGCTTCGCCAGGACCCACCGGGCGGTTCCGGGCGCGACTGTGAGCTCAAGCGGCGGATCTCCGCCGGCACGACTCACGGATCGCCGGTCCCGCGGCGCCGGCGTCGCGAACTGTGAACGGAAACGACGGAGATCCGCCTCCACAACCCACAGTTCGGCGTCAGCTCAGCGCCCGGACGCACGCGTCGAGGATGTAGGAGAGGTAACCGTAGAGCTGGTACTCGGGGCTCTCGAAGAGCTCGGGCGGGGCGTCGAGGTCGTCGTCCTCGGTGACCTCGAGGATCGTGCCGAGCACCAGCCGCACGCTGTTCACCACCCGCACGAAGGCCAGCATCTCGTCCTCGGAGATCGCCACCTTGCGACCGGGCCGGGCGAGCACCTCGACCACGGCGTCGATGCCCTCGGCGCGGCTCTCGATCAGCTCGTCGCGCATCAGCCGCTGCCACTCCTCCTCCTGGTGAGGTTCGTTGGGATGGACGACCGGGAACAGCCGCACCGTGGCCTCGGCGGCCGCCGGGTCGGACTGCAGCGTCCGAAGCTCCTCCAGCAGCCGGCTGACGACGGCCCGCTCGTCCTTGCCGATGTGCAGTGTGAACCCCGAGCCGGAACGGGTCACGAGGCGCGACAATCCAATCACCGCTCATCCTCGGGTTCGGCTCGCAGGCAAGCTGCTCGCCTCACCTCCCGAGTTCGCCGCCGCCGCTGCGCAGCGGCGCTCGCCCACTTTGCCACGTTCGTGCAACTCCTCACTCGTCGTGCTCGAGCGTCGCCCAGAGCCCGTGCTCGTGGAGCCGGAACACGTGCAGCTCGGACTGCTCCCGGGTGCCGCTGGCGACCACCGCCTTGCCCTTGTGGTGGACGTCGAGCATGAGCAATGTCGCCTTCTCCAAGTCGTAGCCAAACAGCTTCTGCAGCACGAACGTCACGTAGCTCATCAAGTTGATCGGGTCGTTCCACACGATCACCACCCATGGGCGATCCTCCGTGGTCGACACATCGACCTCGGGGCGGTCGAGCACGGACGGTGCGGGCACGCCGACCATTCAACCACCGCAGCAGCTTGCTCCCGAGGGGGAGCAGCTTGGCTGCGACGGGGGTCTGTGTGAACAGTGAAGGTGGGCGAGCGCGGCTGCGAAGTGGCGGCGGCGAGCGCGGAGGCGAGGGGAGCAGCTTGGCTGCGACCGGGGTCGGTGTGAACAGTGAAGGTGGGCGAGCGCGGCTGCGAAGTGGCGGCGGCGAGCGCGGAGGCGAGGGGAGCAGCTTGGCTGCGACCCGAGCCCGAGCGTTACGGTGGGCCTCGCTATGGCCGTCGGCAGCCGCCCCCTCGTCCCGTCCCGGTTGGCGCCGGGCCGGGTGCTGCAGCGGGCCCACGCCAACCGGCGCTCCCCCCGGTCGATCGTTGGCGCCTACATCGCGCTGACCAAGCCACGGATCATCGAGCTGCTGCTGATCACGACGGTGCCGACGATGGTGCTGGCGGCACGGGGCTGGCCGTCGGCGTGGCTCGTGCTGCTCACCTTGGCCGGGGGGACGCTCGCCGCCGGTGGCGCCAACGCCGTCAACATGTACGTCGACCGCGACATCGACGCGCTGATGGAGCGCACTCGGGGGCGCCCTCTGGTCACCGGCGTGATCCAGCCCCGCCACGCGTTGGCCTTCGCCCTCGCCCTCGAGGCGGTCGCCTTCGTCGTGCTGGGGGTGGGCGCCAACCTGCTCTCGGCCGTGCTCGCGCTGGCGGCGGCGGCGTTCTACGTCGGCGTGTACACGCTGTGGCTCAAGCGCACCAGCCGCCACAACATCGTGATCGGCGGGGCCGCCGGTGCGGTGCCCGTGCTGGTCGGATGGGCGGCCGTCACCGGCTCGCTCGGCTGGGCGCCGATCGTGCTCTTCCTCGCCATGTTCTGCTGGACCCCACCGCACTTCTGGGCCCTCGCCATCCGCTACGCCGACGACTACCGCGCCGCCGACGTGCCGATGCTGCCGGCGGTCGCCCCGCCCTCCGCCGCGGCCCGCCAGATGATCGGGTACACGGTCGCGCTCGTCGCCTGCACGCTCGTCCTCGTGCCCGTCGCCGACCTGGGGTGGATCTACACCTCGGCGGCCGTCGTGCTGGGCGTCGGATTCCTCCTCGCGACGATCGCCCTCGCCAAGGCCCCGTCGCCGACAGCCAGCATGAAGGTGTTCACGTTCAGCATCACGTACGTGACGGTGCTGTTCGCCGCGCTGACGGTCGACGTCCTCCTCCTCGGGTGAGCCAGGATTTCGGCCGGCGCGACGCTCGACCGGTAATGTCCGGCCGGCGTCGGATCGCCACGAACGAGCACGGTCACAAGCCGCACCACGCATGAGCACCACCGACATCACCACGGAGTCACTCGCCACGCCGGCGTCCGACGCGAGGACCGCCGGCGCGCTGGCGACGATGGCGGCCTGGGTCACCTCGGCCGACTCGAAGGTCACCGGGGCGAAGCTGATCGGCACCTCACTGGGTGCCCTCGCGGCGACCGCGGTGATGGGCGCGTTGCTCGGCCTGGAACGCGTCGACGGCAAGGACTCGCTGTTCGACGCCAGCGCGCTGCCGCAGATGTTCGTCGCCTTCCGGGTCGGGCTCGTGTTCGGCGCGCTCGGTGCCGCTGCTGCTCGGCGTGGCGGTCGCGAGCGTCCCGCTGCAGGTCGGAGCGCGGTCGCTGGCCTTCCCCCGCCTCGCCGCCGCCGGGTTCTGGACGTGGCTTGGCGGCCTCGTGGTCGTCATCGTCTCGCTGGCCACCAACGGCGGACCCGGTGGCGGCAACGCCCAGATGGTCGACCTCTTCCTGGCCGGGCTCGCCCTGCTGATCCTCGGGTTGGCGGCGATCGCCGGCGCGCTGGCCACGACGATCCTCACGACCCGCGCCCCGGGGATGCGGATGGAGCGGGTGCCGTTCTTCTCGTGGTCGGTGCTCGTCGCGTCGATCGGCCTGCTGATCGTGCTGCCGGTGCTCCTCGGGGTGCTCATCTACCTGTTCATCGACCACCGTCACGCCCGCCTGGTGTTCGGCGGCAACGTCGGAGTCGGGTCGTGGATCAGCTTCGTCCTCACCCAACCGGCGACGTACCTGTTCGCTCTCCCGGCGATCGGCGTCTTCGCCGAGCTCGTCCCGGTGACCTTCGGCAAGCGGATGCCGCGGCGTGGCGTCGTGTACGGCGGTCTCGGGCTGGTCGGTGTCGCCGCCCTGTCCGGAGCCACCCAGCAGGCGATCCAGAACGTGCCGTGGACCGGCTCGGCCGGCACCAAGTTCGAATCCCTGCTGACCTACGCCAGCTTCACCCTGATCCCACTGCTCGGCGCGGTGGTCGTGCTGGCGATGGGCGCGCTGGCGGCGAAGCCCGACGCCGGCGAGTCGCGGCTCAACATCACCGCGCCGTTTCTGTTCGCCTTCTTCGGGCTGGGGATGATCCTCGCCGGCATGATCGGAGCCGCCCTCCTGCCGATTGAGAACATCGGCCTGCAGGGCACGGTGTTCGAGGAGGCGACGCTCGTCTACGTCGTCTACGGCGGTGGCCTCGCCGCCCTCGGAGCGGTCGCCTGGTGGCTGCCGAAGTGGACCGGGCGCATGTTGCCGGCGGCGCCAGCGATGGGCCTTGCTCTCCTCGGGGTCCTGGCCACCGTCCTCGCCTCGGTCCCGTACGTCATCGCCGGCTTCGCCGATCAGCCGGCGAACTCGGGCACCTACGACTACGGTGGCCCGTCGGCGCTGTGGAATGTCCTCGTCACCGCCGGGCACGTCCTGATGCTCGTCACCGTGCTCGCCTTCATCGCCCTCGCCCTGCGCCCGGCGCCGCGGGCGGCGGAAGTCGGTGACGATCCGTGGCGGGCGCAGACGCTGGAGTGGACCACCACGTCGCCGGCCCCGCGCGACAACTACACCGAGGTGCCGACGGTGATTTCGCCGGAGCCGGCGCTCGACCGCCGGGGGCCCGACGGAGCCCAGCGATGACCCACGCCCTGCCGCCCGGTCCGGCTCCGCCCCCGCGCCGCCAGATGCTCGTCGGCACCGCCCTCGCCGGAGTTGCCACGCTGATGCTCGTCGGCGGGATGCTGGCGGTGTGGATCCTCCAGCGCCAGCGGACGATCGACGCCGGCGACGAATGGGTGCCGCGAGGGACGGTCATCCCGGAGGTGCCGGCGAACGTCATGCTGATCGGTGTCTGGGGGCTGTGCGTCTTCGCCCAGTGGGCGGCGTGGTCGGCCCGCCGCGCCGACCGCCCGCACACCGCCCTCGCCCTGTCGATCACCGGTGTGATGGCGATCGCCATCATCAACGCCCAGGCCTACGTCTACTCGCAGCTGGACCTGCCGATCGCCGACAGCGGCTACGCCGGGATGTTCTACGCGATCACCGGCACGATGATCGCCCTGTTCGTCGCCGGGCTGGTCTTCGCCGGCGTCGCCGCCTTCCGCTTCCTCGGCGGGCGGTCGCAGGACCACGAGATCGTCGCCGCCCACGCCATGTACTGGTACGTCCTCGCCGCTGCGTTCTCGGCGGTCTGGCTCATCGTCTACGTGACCAAGTGATGTTCACCACCGGGTCCAAGCTGCTCATCGGTAGCGCCGTCGTGGCCACGATCGCCGCCGTCGTCTACGGCCTCGCCCAGGGTGGCTCGCTCGGCACCGGCGGCCTGATCTTCGCCGCCATCGCGCTGTCGTTCCTCGCCGGGGTCAACGTCTTCACGCGCGATGCCGACGTGTCGGCGATGGACACCGCGGTGCTCACCGAGTCCCCGGCGGCGACGCGCACCCCGCCCGGCACGATGTGGCCGATCGTCGCCGCGATCGGCGGCGTCCTGGTCGTCGTCGGCCTGGTCACCTACCCGCCGGTGTTCATCTTCGGGATCATCGCCCTGCTCGGGGCGGCCGTCGAGTGGATGATCGAGGCCTGGAGCGAGCGGGCGTCCGCCGACATGCAGTACAACGCCGACGTCCGCGGTCGCCTGGCTCATCCGCTGGAGTTCCCGCTGCTGGCCGTGATCGGCGTGGTCGTGCTCGTCTACTCGTTCAGCCGGATCATGCTGTGGCTGTCCAAGACCAGCGGGCCGGCACTGTTCGCCACCATCGCCGCCCTCGTCCTGCTGATCGGATTCCTCGTTGCCTTCCGCCCATCGATCCGCACCGGTGCGATCGGCGCCCTCTGCACGATCGCCGCCCTCGGCCTCGTCGCCGGCGGGGCCAGCGCGGCGCTCGCCGGGCAGCGCACGATCGACCCGCACGAGACGACGGACGAGCTCTCGTCGGGCGGCAAGTGCGACGAGAGCGCGGCGACCGAGGCCGACAAGAACTCGTCCCAATCGGTCGCCGCCAAGGCGAGCATCACGGCCGAGATCACCCTCGATCGCAGCGGCAAGCTCACCGCCCGCGCGGCCGGCGTCGCCGGTCCGCAGACGTCGCTGACGATCACCCGGGCCAACGTCACGAACGTGATGTTCCACAACGAGAGCGGGAAACCGCGGCGGCTCGTGCTCGACCTCGGCACGAAGCCGCAACTGGACACCACCGGCAACACGATCCCTGACACCTCGGTGCCCGATCAGCGCTGCACGCAGCTTGCCGACTACGGCGGCAGCCAGCTGCTCACGTTCTCGATCGCCGTGCCGAGCTGGGCCGCCGCCCAGCCGTATGCCTTCATCGTCCCGGGCGTCGACACCGCCAAGCTGCCGGTCACGGTGCCGTGAGACGCAGTCCCGCGGGTACGCACGACCGCACGAGGCCGGGAACGGGCACCAGGACTAGCGTCGCGACCGTGCGCCGCCGTCTTGCCGTCCGCGTCGGCATCGCCGGCTTGGTGGTGCTCGGGGCGGGATGCGCCAGGGACGCCCCGCAGGACACGTGGCAGCCGGCGGGCTCGAACGCCCAGAAGATCCAGAACCTGCAGTGGTGGGTGTTCCTCATCGCCGGCATCATCGGCGTGCTCGTGTTCACCGCCGTCGGGTGGTGCGTGTTCCGATACAGGGACCGCGGCCAGCCGATCCCGAAGCAGACTCACGGCCGCCCGGCCCTCGAGATCGGCCTGACGATCATCCCCGCCGTGATTCTGATCTTCGTTGCCGTGTTCACCGTCGGCGGCGTGCTCGCGCTGGCCAAGACGAGCGACACCCAGTGCTACGTCAACGTGACGGGCCAGCAATGGTGGTGGGAGATGGACTTCCCGCAGCAGGAAGGCTGCGGCGGGATCGACGCCCCGATCGTGACCAGCGGTCAGATGGTCATCCCGATCAAGACCAACGTCCTCGTGCGCGGCACCAGCCGCGACGTGATCCACAGCTTCTGGATCCCCAGGCTCAACGGCAAGCGGGACATGGTGCCCGGCCGCGTCCAGACGCTGCGCATCGAGGCCGACCAACCCGGCATCTACGCCGGCCAGTGCGCCGAGTTCTGCGGCTTGTCCCACGCCAACATGCGGATGGAGGTCGTCGCCCTCACGGCGGAGGACTTCGAGACGTGGAAGGCCAACCAGCTCAGCGACTATCAGGCTCCGGCGCCCGACTCCCTGGCCGCCACCGGTGAGCAGACGTTCATCGCCCAGTGCTCACGATGCCACCAGGTCGACGGCCTCAAGGACGACAAGGGCGACCCGGTGATCGCCAAGCCGGAGGACTACGTCTACGCCGAGGCGGCACCGAACCTGACCCACCTGATGAGCCGCAACACGTTCGCCGGTGCGTCGTGGGACCTGCTCGATCCGTCGTGCCGTGACCGGGTGTGGAAGGCCAAGCCGGAGGAGTTCGGCAAGCTGTACCTCCAAGAGGTCAGCCCGGACTGCCTCAACGAGGTCGATCTGCGGGAGTGGATCCGCAACGCCCCCGAGAAGAAGCCGATGTACGCCAACCCGGAGAAGCTCGGCCCCACCGACGGCAAGTCCCGCGGGATGCCCTACCTGGCCCTGTCCGAAGACCAGATCGACCAGGTCGTCGCGTACCTGTTGACAAGGAAATGAGAGGAGGGACAACGCATGGCGATCATTGAGCGTCCGGTGCCGGCGATCACCGCGCCGGCCGGGCCGGCCCCGGTCGTCACTCCCTCGACGTCGCTCGGCGTCTTCCGCCGTCCCGTGGCCAGCACCGGGTGGCGGTCGTGGGCGTTCACGATCGATCACAAGAAGATCGGGATCATGTACGGCGCCGCGGCAATGTTCTTCTTCGTCGTCGGCGGTGTCGAGGCGCTGTTGATCCGCGCCCAGCTGGCCGGGCCGAACGGCAAGATCCTGTCGGCGAGCGTCTACAACCAGATGTTCACGATGCACGCCACGTCGATGGTGTTCCTCTTCGCAATGCCGATGGCGGCGGCGTTCGGCAACTACCTCCTGCCGCTGCAGGTCGGCGCCCGTGACGTCGCCTTCCCGCGGATCAATGCCTTCGGCTTCTGGTCGTTCCTGTTCGGTGCGATCTTCGTGAACTCGGCGTGGATCCTCGGCGGCGCCGCAGACGGCGGCTGGTTCATGTACGCCCCGAACTCCAGCGTGCCGTTCTCCCCGAGCAACGGCGTGAGCATCTGGGCGCTTGGCTTGATCATCACCGGTGTGGCGTCGCAGACCGGCGCGATCAACTTGATCGTGACCGCACTCAACCTGCGCACCAAGGGCATGTCGCTGATGCGGATGCCGGTGTTGACGTGGATGGTCCTCGTCATCCAGTTCCTGCTGCTGTTCGCGATCCCGGTGATCACGGTGGCGCTGGTCCTGCTGCTGTTCCAGCGTGAGTTCGACGCCACGTTCTTCTCCGTGGCCGCCGGCGCCGACCCGCTGCTGTGGCAGCACCTGTTCTGGATCTTCGGCCACCCCGAGGTGTACATCCTGGTGCTGCCGTCGTTCGGCATCGTCTCCGAAGTGCTGCCGGTCTTCTCCCACAAGCCCCTGTTCGGCTATCCGTTCGTCGTCTTCTCCGGTGCCGCCATCGGCTTCCTCGGCTGGGGGGTGTGGGCCCACCACATGTTCGCCTCCGGCCTCGGCCCGGTGAGCGTCGCCGTGTTCGGGGTCGGGACGATGCTCATCGCCATCCCCACCGGGGTGAAGATCATCAACTGGACCTTGACGATGTGGGGCGGCAAGCTGCGCTTCACGACGGCGATGCTCTTCGCCATCGGCCTGGTCGTCGAGTTCACTGTCGGTGGCCTGTCCGGCGTCACCCACGCCGTCGTCCCGTCCGACACCCAGCAGACCGACACCTACTACATCGTCGCCCACTTCCACTACGTGCTGTTCGGCGGCTCCGTACTCGGCTTCTTCGCCGGCTTCTACTACTGGTGGCCGAAGGTGTTCGCCAAGTGCCTCAACGAGAAGCTCGGCAAGTGGAACTTCTGGCTGATGATCATTGGCATGAACCTGACGTTCGGCCCGATGCACATCCTCGGCCTCCAGGGCCAGCCGCGGCGGATGTACGTGTGGACGAAAGCACGCGCCGGCGAGGGGTTCTTCAACCTCGGGTTCTGGAACGCGGTCGCGACGGTCGGCGCCTTCACCATCGCCCTCGGGGTGCTGGTGTTCCTGATCAACGTGTTCGTCACGACGCGGTCGGCGCCGAAGGCACCGCTCGACCCGTGGGACGCTCGCACGCTCGAGTGGATGACCACCAGCCCGCCCAAGGAGTACAACTACGACACCCTGCCGACGGTGCACGCGCTCGACGAGTTCTTCCATCGCAAGTACGAGGATGTCGGCGAGGGCGACGCCCACGACCTCCGTCAGGTGGCGACGGTGGAGGAGATCCTCGCCGACTTGGAGGCCCACGCCGACCCGGACATGCACATGCCGTCGCCGTCGTACTGGCCGATCGTCGTGGCCTTCGCCCTGCCGATCATCGCCTTCGGGGTCATCTACAATCGGGTCATCGGCCTCGTCGGTGCGGTGATCCTCGTGATCGGGCTGTTCGGGTGGGCGATGGAGCCGGCGGTCGCACCGCCCTCCGAGTACGACCCGCCGTCGGGCAACGGCGCGGGCCCCGGCTCGGCGCTGGCGACCCTCGGGAGCGAGACGTGAGCGACGTGCCGGGTGGTCCGGCCCCGCCGGAGGAGAAGTCGCCGGGCCATGGTGCCCCGGACCTCGGCAACGAGGAGCCGGGCAGCTCGAGCTCGATCGTCGAGACGATCGACGAGGAGATCCCGATGGGCGGGATACCCGAGCCGGGCCCGTCGGTCTCCGCGGGCGCCGGGCAGCGGACGCTCACCGAGATGCCGCCCGCCGGGGAGGCACGCGACGCTCACGGCGGACACGCCTCGACGACCGGCATCTCCAACAACAAGCTCGCGATGTGGCTGTTCCTCGGCTCCGAGTGCCTCCTCTTCGGCGGGCTGATCAGCACCTACATGCTCTACCGGGGACGGCACTCCGGGAACCTCGGGCCGGACCAGATCTACGACATCCCGTTCACGTCGGTGTCCAGCTTCGTGCTGCTGATGAGCTCGCTGACGATGGTGCTGGCGGTGTCGTCGATCGGGCGCGGCGACGTCCGCAACGCCAAGCTCTGGCTCGTCGTCACGGCGTTGCTCGGCGCGACCTTCGTCGGCGGCCAGGCATACGAGTTCACGTCGTTCTACCGCGAGGGCCTCGGCTTCACGACGAGCCTGTTCTCCTCGAGCTTCTACACGCTCACCGGCTTCCACGGCGCCCACGTCACCGTCGGCATCATCATGCTGCTGTCGCTGGTGGGGATGATCTCCAAGGACCGGGTGCCAGGGGACAAGTCCGAGGTCGTCGAGCTGGTCGGCCTCTACTGGCACTTCGTCGACATCGTGTGGATCGTCATCTTCACCCTCGTCTACCTGATCCCGGCGTGAGTGGGCGATGACCGCTGAGACCGAGCCGCACCACACGCCGAGCATCGCCGAGCAGCTCCACTCCGACGAGTTCGGCGAGGGCCAACACGGTGCGACGGACCAGACCTACATCATCGTCGCCGTGATCCTCGCCGCGATGACCGCGCTCGAGGTGACGATCAGCTACGTCGACATCGGGCCGATCTTCCTGCCGACCCTGCTGATCCTGATGGCGGCGAAGTTCCTCACCGTCGTCAGCTACTTCATGCACCTGAAGTTCGACAACCGGATCTTCAGCTTCATGTTCTACATGGGCCTGCTCCTGGCGGTCTTCGTCTTCGTCGCCGCCCTGGCGACCTTCCACTTCTTTCAATGACTCGGGC
The DNA here is from genome assembly GCA_963841465.1 of uncultured Acidimicrobiia bacterium. Taxonomy (GTDB): domain Bacteria; phylum Actinomycetota; class Acidimicrobiia; order Acidimicrobiales; family Ilumatobacteraceae; genus JALZMG01. Next base: position 151,177 of record CAWJCQ010000007.1, read on the forward strand.
TCGGCTCGCGGGCAAGCAGCTCGCCTTGCCTGCCGTGCTCGCCGCCGCCGCTTCGCAGCGGCGCTCGCCCACCTTGCCCGTCGTGAACTGTGAGCTGAGACGGCGGATACCGACCTCCACAACTCACTGTTCGCGTCGGCGGCCGGCTTTGCGGCGGGCCGCCGTGGTAGCAGACTGCAACCCGTGATCGGGCAGGCGCTCGCCGACCCCTTCCGGTTCCAGCCGCACCCAGAGGTCTGGGTCCTCGTCGCGTTTCTGATCGGCGCCTACGTCTACGCGATCAAGTTCGTCGGCCCCCACGCCGTGCCGGCCGGCCGGCCCGTCGTCACCGCCAAGAACATCCGCTGCTTCATCGGGGCGATCATCCTGCTGGAGGCGGCGAGCGACTACCCGATCCACGACATCGGCGAGCAGTACCTCTACTCGGTCCACATGCTCCAGCACATGATGTTGAGCTACTTCATGCCGCCGCTCGTCCTCATGGCGACGCCGGAGTGGCTGCTCCGCGTGATCGTCGGCGACGGCCGCGCGTACACCGTGCTGAAGTGGTTCACCAAACCGGTCGTCGCGGGTGTGCTGTTCAACCTCGCCGTGATGGTGACCCACGTGCCGGGCGTGGTCAACGCGTCGGTGGAGTCACCGAGCCCGTGGCTGCACTACAGCCTCCACGTGATGGTGGTCTCCACCGCCCTGCTGATGTGGATGCCGGTCTGTGGCCCGTTCAAGGAGCTGCACATGGGCACGCCGGGGAAGATGATCTACCTCTTCCTCCAGTCGGTCGTGCCGACGGTGCCGGCGGGATGGTTGGCGTTCGCCGACGGCGCCGTGTACAAGGCCTACCTCAAACCCGAGCGACTCTGGGGCATCTCGGTCACCACCGACCAGCAGCTGGCCGGGGGGATCATGAAGACCGGCGGCTCGATCTTCCTCTGGACGATCATCGTCATCCTGTGGTTCACCAGGTTCTCGGCGTCGAACCGCGACGAGTACGACTACCGGCGTGGACACGCCATGCCGAACGCCGAGATCGTCGGCCACGACGAGGCCACGCTGACATACGACGAAGTCGCCAAGGAGTTCGCCCGCGTCCCGGCACCCGACGAGCCTCACCGGACCGTCTGACCCGGGTTCGGCTCGCGGGAACGCCGCTCGCCTCGCCTTCCGTGCTCGCCGCCGCCGCTGCGCAGCGGCGCTCGCCCACCGTCATGCTGGGGTTCGGCTCGCGGGCACGCCGCTCGCCTCGCCTTCCGTGCTCGCCGCCGCCGCTGCGCAGCGGCGCTCGCCCACCGTCATGCTGGGGTTCGGCAGCTCCTGACCAGCCGGTAACGTCACCGTCTCGTGATCGACGTCCGGCTCCTGCGCACCGACCCGGACGCGGTGCGGGCGGCCACCGCCCGGCGCGGTGATCCGGCGCTGCTCGACCAGCTCGACAGGGCCGCCGCGCTCGACGACGAGCTGCGCGAGCTCACCGCCCGTCGCGACGCCGTGCGGGCTCGGGTGAACCGGCTCTCGCAGGAGGTCGGGAGGCTGCGCCGCGTCGGCGACACCTCCGCCGCCGAGGCCAAGCAGGCCGAGAGCCGGGCGCTCGGCGACGAGGAGGTCAAGCTCGGCGCCGACCACGAGGCCGTCGCCTCGACGCTGCGCGACCTGCTGCTCGGGTTCCCGAACCTGATCCACGCCGACGTCCCCGACGGCGAGTCCGATGCCGACAACGTCGTCGTCCACGGACCGTCCAACCTGCCCGAGCACTTCGCCGAGCACCAGCGGGTGCCGCACTGGGAGTCGGGCGCGGCGCTCGGGATCCTCGACAACGAGCGGGCGATCAAGATCAGCGGGGCGATGTTCGCGATGACCCGCGGGCTCGGTGCGACGCTCGGGCGGGCGCTGTGCCAGCTCGCCCTCGACACCAACGCCGACGCCTTCGAAGAGGTCCGCCCTCCGTCGCTCGTCACGACGTTCACCCTGACGGCGAGTGGGCAGCTGCCCAAGTTCGCCGACGACGCCTTCGCCATCGAGCGCGACGACCTGTGGTGCATCCCCACGGCGGAGGTCCCGCTGACGTCGCTGTACCGCGACGAGATCCTCAGCGAGACCGAGCTGCCCACGCGGCTGATGGCGTACACGCCGTGCTACCGCCGGGAGGCCGGGGCCGCCGGTCGGGACACACGCGGCCTGCTGCGCTCGCACGAGTTCGACAAGGTGGAGATCTACGCCCTGACGACACCCGAGCAGAGCCCCGAGCTGCTCACCGAGATGGTCGGGCGCGCCGAGCGCTCGATCGACGCCCTCGGCCTGCCGTGGCGGACGATCGAGATCTGCGCCGGCGACCTCGGCCAGGCCCACCACCGCAGTTTCGACATCGAGGTCTACGCGCCCGGCGTCGGCAGCTGGCTGGAGGTGTCGTCGGTCAGCTGGGTCAGCGACTACCAGGCCCGCCGGGCCAACATCCGCTTCCGCCGCCGCCCCTTCGACGGTCGCCCGTCGAAGGGCACCGAGGTCGTGCACACGCTCAACGGCTCGGCGCTCGCCGTGCCGCGCGTATGGGCAGCGATCGTCGAGAACTTCCGCCAGCCCGACTGCTCGATCGTGATCCCCGAGGTCCTCCACCCGTACATGCGCGGCGCGACCGTGATCGGGCCGCCATGAGAGACGTCGCGCGCGAGCTCTTTGAGCGTCGGCTGCAGTACGAGACCGTCGGGTTCGACGTCGCCGACGTCGCCGCCGACCCGATCGAGCAGTGGCAGCGCTGGTACGACGAGGCCAGCACCGCCGGGGTCCACGAACCGAACGCGATGGTGCTGGCGACGGTCACGCCCGAGGGCCAGCCAGACGCCCGCTTCGTGCTCGTGCGCGGCGTCGACGAGCGGAGTTTCTTGTTCCACACCAACTACGCCAGTCCCAAGAGCCACCAGCTCGACGTCAACCCGCTGGCGGCGGGCGTGTTCGCCTGGCTCGACCTCCACCGCCAGGTCCGGGTGCGCGGTCCGATGAGCAAGGCCTCCACTGCCGAGAGCGACGCCTACTTCGGCTCCAGGCCCCGCGACAGCCAGATCGGGGCGTGGGCCTCGCCGCAGAGCGACGTGCTCGCCGACCGCGCCGAGCTCGACCGGCGAATCGCCGCGGTCGATGCGGAGTTCGACGGGCGCGACGTCCCGCGTCCCGAGTTCTGGGGAGGCTGGCGCCTCGGCGTCGACGAGATCGAGTTCTGGCAGGGCCGCGCCAACCGACTCCACGATCGTGTCCGCTACCGCCGTGATGGCGCCGGCTGGGTGATCGAGCGCCTGGCCCCATGACCGTTCTGTCCTTCAGGATCGTCCCGATCGGGCCGCAATCGAAGGACAGAAACGGGGGTCAACCGGGTTGTTCGTAGACGCAGCGGACGCCCGTGACCACCCTGCGGGCCAGCGCTCGCCCGATCGCCCCGTCCGCCTCGGTGATCGCGGCCAGCGCCCGCTTGATTGCCTTCTGCACGGACGTCCGGGCCCGCTCGCGGTCGTCGCGGAACGAGCGGTCGCGGCCGCCGAGCCCGGTGGCCTGGGCGAGCTCGTGGAGGAAGCGCTCGAGCTCGAGGCGGGCCCGCGCCGCCCGCTCGATGTCGCACGCCTCCTCGGCCTCGTCGATGTCCGCCCGCAGCTCGGCGACGCGCCGGCGATAGGCCGCCCTGGCCCGGTCGTCGAGCATCGGCTGGCGCCCTGCACTGTCCAGCCGGCAGCCCCCGGCGAGCTCGGCGGCGGGCACCTCTGTGCCTGGCGATCCGACCAGGCGGGCGAGATAGACCAAGCCGACCGAGTGGGTGACCTGGGCGACGTGATCGCCGGCGGTCACCCGCCACCGCCGCCCGTCCCTGTCACGTTCGATCGCGATCTCGTGGTGGGTGACGGCGGCAGTCGCCAACGCGGGCAGGGCGACCCCCATGCACTGCGCCGATGCGATGGCTCGTTCTCGAATGCAGTGGGCGCGCTCGGCGTCCCCGACTCCGCCGCGCAGCTCGAGCGCGTCGGCCAGCAGTGCGCAGCTCACGGCGTGGCACGGCCGGTTGCCGAGACGGAGCTCGGCGCGTACGGCGGCGTCGAGGTGATCGACGGCCAGGTCGAGCTCGCCAAACGTCAGCGCCGCCAGCCCGAGTGGACGGTGCGCCGAGCCGAAGCAGGCCACCGCGAGGCTGGCCATGATCGGCAGCTCGGCGAACGGGGCGAGCAGGTCGTACGCCTCACGCGCAGTCGTGGCGTCGCCGAGTACGTGGGACGCCTCCGCCACGGCGAGCATCGTCACCAGCCAGGTGCTCGAGTTGCGCGTCGCCTCCAGCCCGCGGGCACGGATCCGCTCCATCGCCGCTGCTGAATCGTCGAAGTTGCCGGCCCACGCCCGCAGCGACGCGACCGCGGCAAGAAAGGCGTCGTTCGGCTCGGCCATCGTCGGATCGTGGACGAGCTCGTCGAGCACCGGGAGCAGCTCCGCACCTCGTCCTTGCAGCCAGCGGATCGCCACCAGCTGGGCGCCGTACCACCCGCGCGCGTCGTCATCACCGACGTCGACGCCGAGCTGGTAACACGATTCAGCGAGGTGCTCGGCCTCGGCCAGCCGACCGGTGCGAATGGTCGCCATCACCTCCAGCGCGCGGAGGACGTACTCGATGCATGCGAAGGGCGTGACGTCCAGCCGCGACCGCAGCTCGCGCAGCAAGCGCTCGGCCCGCTGGTCGCCGGCGAGGAAGAGGTCGACGGTGCGCCATGTCAGCCCCATCAGCGCGTCCACGTTGCGACTCGTCGCCGTCGACGTCGCGATCAGCTCGTCGGCGAGCTCCAGCCGGGCGGCGCCGTGGTCCGGCCCCAACAGGCAGTGGTGGGCGAGCGAGAGGCCGTCGGCGAGAGCGACGCGATCTCCTGTCCGTCGGGCGTCGTCGAGCGCCACGAGCACGGCGGTCGGATCACCTGACATGTAGCACTCCTCGGCGGCCAGGCGGGCGCGCAGCCGGCACGCCATCGGTGAGCTCGGGTCGACCGCGGTGAGGGCAAGGAGTGCCTCACGCTGGAGCTCGAGCATGTGCGCCCGCGCGATCGACGTCCGCTGCTCGTGCACCCACACCCCGCCGAGCCCGACGGCGGCCGCGGCGAGGACGTCCGCGTTGCCGGCCTCCCGCGCCGCCGCGGCGACGGCGGCGAACGCGGTGCGGGCGGCCTCGAGCCGACCTGCCTCCTGCAGCGCCGCCGCGGCGCACAGATCTGTCTGCTCCGCTGCGAGTGACTCCTGATCGTGCGTCGCCATGACCCTCCCCTCGTCAACGGAGCGGCACGCACCAACCGATACGTGGGCGACGAGTCGACAGTTCGGATGGCACGCCGTGGCACGGGGACGGCACGCAGCGGCACGGAGCCGTCGCGCCATTCGGTGGTACCAACCACACCGCTCAGGAGGAGCACATCATGAAGACCCGCATCCGGCTCGGCGCGCTCGTCGCCGGGCTCGGCATCGTGGCCCTCGCCGGCCCGGCTCGGGCGATCGAGCCGCAACCCGATCCCGAGGACACCCCAACGCCCACGTCGGCCTGCCCGGCGCCGCCGGCGGACGGCAGCGGCCCCCAGTACAAGGTGAAGATGCTGAAGTTCACCGCCGACGACGAGAGCCACCTTGACTGGGCCGGCTCCGACGAGCCGTATTTCGTGTTCAGCTCGGTCGGCACCGCCGACACCGGCGCGACCCGCAAGTCGGCGACGTTCAGCGACGTCGACTCCAAGGAGTCCCGAGACTTCAGTTCTGCCGACTACCTCTGGGGCACGAAGTGCTACGGCAAGACGGCGCCGTTGGGGATCGGCTACAGCGTGCAGTTGTTCGAGCACGACCTCGGCACGTCGGAGGAGACCCGGAAGAAGGTCGCCCAGTACTTCGGGTACGCCGGCGACATCGCCGACTACGTCGGCAAGCAGTACCCGTCCGTGGCCTGGGTCGGGCCAGCCATCAAGGTGGTCGGCACGGGCGTCGACCTCGTCCTCGACTGGGGCAAGGACGACCTGATCGGGTCGAAGACCTCGTCGTTCTCGCCCAGCGAGCTGGCGTCGAAGCTCCCGGCCAAGGGCCGCTCGTTCACGAGGAGCGTCTACCTCGGCGGCGCCGACACCTCCGGCGGCGCCGACTACACGCTGCAGATCCAGGTCTCCCGCACCCGGTAGATCGCTTCTGTCCTTCAGAACCGGCCCGATCGGGCCGGTTCGAAAGGACGGAACGAGATCAACACCCGCGCGTGAGGCGGATTCGGACCACCTGGCCGGTGGCCGAGTACGTGAGCGCGGCGACAGCGTCGGCGTTGGCTGGGTCAGCGAGCGCCGACACGTCGGCGCGCGTCCATGTCGGGGCAGGCGGGACCGAAGCTGGGGGATCGGCGCAGGCGGCGTCGTGTCCGGCGGGATCGAGCACGAGCACCTCGACGCCCGGTGCGAGGACGAAGGTCCGGTCGCGCACCTGCACGTTGGTGAACGGGCTCGTGCGCCACCACGCGACGATCGGCTCGGACGTCATGCTCGAGGCGTCGTAGCTGGCGCCGTCGGGCGCGTGGTAGGTGAGCCGGTCGAGCGAGATCGCGTCGAGCGCGCCGACCTTGGTCAGCGCCGACACCGTCCCGATGTCGAAGCGGGCCCCGTCCCAGTCCCCGTCGGTGTCCTCGGCGACCGACCCAGGCACCGTCGTGGTCGACGTCGCGGCAGTCGGCGGGGCGGTGACGACCATCGTCGGCGACGGCGCGGCGGTCCCGCCCTGGACGGGCAGCGGCTGGAGCGTGGTGTCGTCGTCGCCGGACGAGCAGCCGATGAGCGCAGCGGCGAGCGCGATGGCCAACCGGCTCAACCTCATGCCCGCCAGGCTCGCGCGACCCTCGCCAGGGCGGCCACGAGCGCGGCCGCCGGCGGGACGAACCCGGCCCCGGGCCAGCCTGCCCACCGCGGCCCGAGGCCGCGGACCCGTGGTGGCAGTTCCAGTTGGACGCCGCCGTGGCGCGGCGCGTTGACCGGGTTGTCGGGGTGCAGGCCACGGAGCTCCCGCGGGATCGTGTCGAGGTCGTCGAGGATCTCGTAGTCCGGGAGCGCGCCGCGCAGCTCGACGCCGAGCACGGCGGCCAGCGAGCGGTTGGAGCCGCCGAGCAGCAGCGACGTGAACATCCCGTCGCGCCCGTAGCCGTGGACGGTGACGACGACCTCGACGTGGTCGAGGAACTCCTGGAGCGTGGGCGACGCCGCCGGCTGGACATCGGTCGACGGGAAATGCGGCGGGTCGGGGCCAGGGTGGGCGACGATGTACAGCGAGGCACCGCCGGCCTCGGCAGCGGCCGCGGCGATGCGGTCGGTCTGGCGCTCCAGCGCCCCGCCGTGGAACGCCATGAACCCGAAATGGCTGCGCAGCTCCAGGCGCTCGACGACGCCGGGCTCGGCGAGCGCCCGGCCGAACGCACTGGCGTCGCCGCGTCTCATGTGGTTCATCGTGCCACCGGTAAGGTCCGTCGCCGTGCTCGTGTGGATGGATCTGGAGATGACAGGTCTCGACCACACGAAGGACGTGATCGTCGAGATCGCCACCGTCGTCACCGACGACGAGCTGGGGGTCGTGGCCGAAGGGCCCGACGTCGTCGTCCACCAACCCGACGACGTGCTCGCGGCGATGGATCCATTCGTCGTGGAGATGCACACCCGTTCCGGGCTGCTGACGGCGATCAAGGCGTCGACGACAACGCTCGAGGAGGCTGGCGCGCAAACGCTGGCGTTCATCCGCGACCACGTGCCGGAGCCGCGGACGGTGCCGTTGTGCGGCAACTCGATCGGTACCGACCGCCGCTTCCTCGCTGCCTACCTGCCGGAGATCGAGGAGTACCTCCACTATCGCTCGATCGACGTGTCGAGCATCAAGGAGCTGGTGCGGAGGTGGTACCCGAAGATCCGCCAGGCGCGTCCACAGAAGGTCGGCGTCCATCGCGCCCTCGACGACATCCGGGACTCGATCGAGGAACTGCGGTACTATCGCCAGCGCGTGTTCGTGGCCGAGGACCGCGATCCCGAGCCGGCCCAGGATGTCCGCTGATGCGGGCGGTCGTGCTCGACGGCCACGGTGGGCCCGAGGTGTTGCGCGTCGCCGATGTCCCGTCGCCGACCGTCGGTCCGGACGACCTGCTCGTCGACGTTCACCACGCGGCCCTCAACCGGGCCGACGTGGTGCAGCGCGTGGGCGGGTACCCCGATCCGCGCCGCAAGCCCGGCGACACCTCCCCGGAGATCCCCGGGATGGAGTACGCCGGACGCGTCGCCGCTCTCGGCGATCGCGTCACGGGGTGGTTGGTCGGTGACCCCGTGATGGGCATCGAATCTGGCGGCTGCTACGCCGAGCAGATCGTGACGCACCATCGGCTCGCCCTCCCGATCCCACCGAACCTCGACCCTGCCGACGCCGCCGCCGTGCCCGAGGTGTTCATCACCGCGTGGGACGCCCTGGTCGTGCAGGGCGGTCTCACGAGCGGGCGGTGGGCGCTGATCCACGCCGGCGCCTCGGGCGTCGGCACGGCCGGCATCCAGATCGCCAAGGCGATCGGCGCCCGCGTCGCCGTCACCTGCTCGGCTGGCAAAATGGCCGCTTGCCGGGATCTGGGCGCGGATGTCGTGCTCGAGCGTTCGCCCGCTGACTGGCCGGCCGCGCTGCACGCTGGGCTCGCCGAGCACGGCAGCACCGCCGGGGTCGACACGGTGCTCGACGTCGTCGGCGGGCCGGAGGCCGATCGCAACCTGCGCGTCGTGCGGCCGAAGGGGACGATCGTCCAGGTCGGGCTGATGGGCGGCGGGGCCGTCGAGGTCAACCTGGGGTTGCTGCTGACCAAGCGGGTGCGCTGGGTCGGCACCGTCCTGCGCAGCCGCCCGCTGGAGGAGAAGGCCGCCATCAGCCGCCGCTTCGCCGACGAGGTGCTGCCGCTGTTCACGACCGGCGCGCTGCGCCCCGTCATCGATCGCCGCTTCGCCCTCGACGACATCGCCGCCGCCCATGGCCACATGGAGGCCGACGCCAACGTCGGCAAGATCCTCCTGGAGGTCAGGCGGCCTTGACTGTCCGCCCCTTCCACGTCGTCGTCCCGCGCAGCCGCAGCCAGCCGGCCCGCCCGACGATCGCGACCAGTAGGACGACGAGCACCGGATAAACGGCGGTGAGCAGCGGACCGACACGCCCGGCGCGGCGACCGAGGACCCACACCTGCGCGGCGCTGAGCGGGTAGGCCAGCCAGCCGACGAAGGGTCCGCCGGCGAGCGACCAGACCCACGCCGCCACCGCAAACACCAGCCACCAGCGAGTCGCCGCCAGCCCGGCGGCCATCGTGCGCGACCATCCGGCGAACGACTGGGCGAAGCCACGCGGGTGCATCCGGAACGTCGCGTCGCGGCGATCGCTGAACAGCCGGCTGCGGCCGACGTTGGTGGCGAGGGCAATGTCCTCGGTGAGGCTGCACCGAACGGCGGGGTCGGCGTGGCCACCAGCATCGTCGTAAGCGTCCCGCGTGATCGCGAGCACGGGACCGAACCCGACGTGTGTCGGGACCCGATCGCCGAGCACCGTGAACGCCCCGCTGCCCATCAGCGCAACCACGTTGGCGAGGGCGGCGAGTCGTTCGCCCGGGCTGGCGGCGTCGTGCCACGGCTGCACCGACACGACCGCAGCCGCATCGGCGTCCAGCGCCGCCGCCAGCCCCACCAGCAATGAAGGCCCAGGCCGCACGTCGGCGTCGAGGAACACGAGCACGCGTGCGGTCGTTGCAGCCGCACCGATCGCACAGGCGTGGGGCTTGCCGATCCAGCCGTCGGGCAGGTTCGGCGCGGCGATGACGCGCGCACCCAGCGATCGGGCGAGCGCGGCGGTCTCGTCCTCCGAGTGGTCGTCGACGACCACCAGCTCGTCGCCCTCGCCCAGTTGTGGCAGGAGGCGCGTCAGCAGGCGCGGCAGCGACGCCGCTTCGTCCCTCGCCGGCACCACAACGGCGATGGGGTCACGGTCGGCGGTCGCCGCGGGCAACCGGCGGGTCGACCACAGCAGCAGCCAGCCGATCGACCAGCCGGCGGCGTAGAGGCCCCAGCCCACACTCCGATCGTCGCAGAGCGAGGGACCCGCTCGTACGCTTGTTGGATGGTCGATCGCCCCCGTCGCCAGGAGCAGGAGCCGGCGTCGTCCGAGGTCACCGAGGTGGCACCGGGCGTGTTGCGGGCGCAGCTGCCGATCGACATGCCCGGGCTCGGCCACGTCAACTGCTACGTGCTGGAAGACGAGCGCGGCGCGGCGATCGTCGACCCCGGCCTTCCGGGGCGCCGCGCGTACCGGGCGCTCGGCCACCGGCTGGCGTCGGCGGGCATCCCGCTCGCCCGCGTGCACACGGTCATCGTCACTCACAGCCACCCCGACCACTTCGGCGGCGCCGGATGGGTGCGCGCCGAGACCGGTGCCGAGATCGTCACGCACCGCAAGTTCCGGATGATCTGGGACCGCAACGAGCCGCCGGACCTCGACATCGAGGACGTCGTCGCGGAGACCTCGTCCGCCGATCCGAGCCGGCGCCGGCCGTGGGACCCGCCACCCTGGGGTGGCACGGGTCATCGCTTCCCGTTCAAGCGGCGGATGCGCATGCGCGCCGCGAGCATCGCGCCGCGCCTGTTCAAGACGCCGGTGCCGACCGTGCGGATGGTCGACAGCGACGTCATCCGCCTCGCCCGGCGGGAGTGGATCGGGCTGCACACGCCCGGGCACACCGAGGATCATCTGTGCCTGCTCGACCCGACCGGGGGCGTGCTGCTCTCGGGCGACCACGTCCTGCCGACGATCACGCCGCACATCGGCGGGCTCAACCCGCGGGGCGACCCCCTGCTCGACTTCTTCGAGTCGCTGGACAAGGTCGCCGCCTACGGCCCCGACGTCCGTGTCGTGCTGCCCGCCCACGGCCACCCGTTCGACGACCTCGCCGAGCGGGCCAAGTCGATCCAGGAGCACCACATCGCCCGCCTCGAGCTGCTCCGTCGCACGACCGAGGAGCTCGATCGCCCGGCGAGCGTGCAGGAGCTGTCAGCTCACCTCTTCTCGCCGCGAGCCCAGGGAGCGATGGCCGACAGCGAGACGTTCGCCCACCTCGAGCACCTCCGCCGGGCCGGCGAGCTCGAACGCCGGGAGCTGGCCCACGGCTACCAGTACGTGAAGGTGAGTTGAGCCCTACGCGACGTCCGAGACGTCCGGGACCTCCGCTACCACGAGCGGCGGGCGAGGGTGCACGGGCGGGCGACCGCGGCGGCGCTTGATCGCCACGACCTTGCCGTCGACGAAGATCTCGCCGCCCCACACCCCCCACGGCTCCTCCCGGCACAGCGCGCCCTCGAGGCATTGGGTTCGGACCATGCAGCGCGAGCAGATCGCCTTGGCCCGGGCGATGTCGACCGGCTCGTCGGAGAAGAACAGGTGGTTGAACGAGCCGCGGCCGTCGTTGCACCGGGCGTAGCGCTTGATGTCCACGAACAACAGGAGCGCCGACAGAAGGATCTGAGACGCGAAATGTCGCGATCAGTGGGGGAGTTTCGGCATCGTGACGAAAAGCCCCTTGACGGGGGACGACATGGGTTGGTTTCATGACTAGGCCCCCGGACCCGCGGGGCTATCACCTCGATCAGGCACAGGAGCACGAACCAACGATGATCCGGATCCCCACCGAGCAGCAGGCGGCAGCGATGCCCGCCGCGCGCGTGGTCCCGGTCATGGCCGGGCTCGCGTACAAGCGGGGCTGGCTCAGCATTCACGCCGACCCGTGCACCGGTGGCGACCTCGGCACCAATGGCTTCACGGCCAAGCGTTCCACCCGGCACTTCGGGAGACCCTCGACATAGAGATGTCGAGCTCGACCCTGAGGCCGCCGGGAACCCCCGGCGGCCTTTCCGGTTTTTCGGGGTCAGACAGCAGGCAGCGAGACGAACGAAGAAGCGAGACGAACGACATGTACGCCATCTACGAACTTCCCCGATCCGAGGCCAGTCCCGCCGCCGTTCGTACGCCTGCGCCGCGCTGCGCCGACGGGAACGGCACGCTGACCCCCCTGTTCTTCTCCGACGACATCATCGACATCGCCCGTGCGAAGGCGATCTGCGCCAAGTGCGAGTTGTCGGTGTCGTGCCTCGCTGGCGCTCTCGAGCGTGAGGAGCCGTGGGGTGTCTGGGGTGGTGAGCTCCTGGCCAACGGCCGCATTGTGCGCAACAAGCGTCCGTGTGGCCGTCCTCCGAAGCACCCGCGACCCGAGCTGATCGTGGACGAGCTCGGCGTGGTGGGTTCCGTGGCCTGAGCCACGGTGGAGTCGGGGCGAAGCCCGACCGTGATCCCCCTGACGGCGCCGGACCGGTGATCCTCCCCGCCGGTCCGGCGCCTGGGGTCCTCGCGACCCGATCGGTAGCCTCCGGGTGTGGCTGCTCGGGTGCGCCTGCTGGTGCTCGCCGCCGTCGTGGCCGTCAGCGCCGTCGGAGCGGTCGTGTGGAGCCGCGTCGCAACGGGCGACTCAACGCCCGACGCCGTGCTCGACGAGCCGGGGACGTTCGACGAGCCAAGCGGCACCACCAACCCGCCGTTGGCAACCCACCAGCTTCCCGCCGTGACGCTGACCGACGCGTCCGGCGCCGCCGTCGAGCTGATCCCGGATGGTCGGCCGATGGTCGTCAACCTGTGGTTCTCGACGTGCGCCCCATGCGCCAGGGAGCTGGCCGATCTCGCCACCGTCCACGCCGAGGTCGGTGACGCCGTCCGCTTCGTCGGCGTCGACCCGTTCGACACGGCCGGCGCGATGACCCGTTTCGCTGGCGACCGGCACGTCACCTACGAGCTGCTTCGTGACCCGGGCGAGCACCTCGGCCAGGCGCTCGACATCGTCGTGTATCCGGTCACGCTGTTCGTCGCCGCCGACGGAACGATCCTCGACGAGAGCGGGCCGATCACCGCGCAGATCCTGCGCTCACGCATCCGGGACCTGTTCTCATGAACGTCGGCCTGTCGTTCCTCCGTGGGATGGTCGCCACCGTCAACCCCTGTGGGTTCGTGCTGCTGCCGACCTACCTCATGTACTTTCTCGGGATGGAGTCCGGCCGGCCGGTCGACTCCGAGCCGGCCACGGTGCGTCGGGCGCTGCTCGTGGGCGGCGCCGTGACGACCGGGTTCATGGCGGTGTTCGTGCTGGTCGGGGCCGTCACCAGCTGGTTCACCAGCTGGCTCGTGGCGAACTCCAAGTACGTCACCGGTCTCGCCGGAGCGGCGTTCATCGTGCTCGGCGTGGCCATGCTGTTCGGCTTCAAGCCGAGCTTCGCCGTGCCTGGGCTGGCGTCCGTCGGCGGGCGCGACCGCACGGTGCGGTCGATGTTCGTCTACGGGATCGTCTACGCCGTCGTGTCGCTGAGCTGCACGATCGCCCTGTTCGTCCCGCTTCTGTTCGAGGTCGACGGCGTCGGCGCCGGCATCGTCAACGGCGCCGCCTTCGGGCTCGGGATGGGCCTGCTGGTGATCGCGCTCACCGTCTCGCTGGCCGTCGCCAACCACGCCCTGCTCCGGGTGCTGCGCTCGGGGATGCAGCACGTCCAGCTGCTCGCTGCGGCGTTCGTCCTGCTCTCGGGCGTCTACCTGCTGTACTACTTCTGGGTCGTCGACGTCCATGGGGACTCGGCAACGATCACCGACGCCGTCGAGCGGTTCCAGGTACGCGTCACCACCTCGCTCAACGACCACTGGCGCACGGTCGGGCTCGTGCTGGCGGTGATCGTCGTCGCGGCGATCGCCTACGTCGGGCTCCGGCGGCGGCCCAGGGCGCGCCCTTCGCTAGCTTCGCCCAGGCGTGAGCGAGAACCCACCCCCTGAGCCCCCGGCCGTCGTCGAGGCCCGCCCGGCGGCCACCGTCCTGCTGGTGCGCGACGCCGAGCCGTCCGGCGTGGAGGTGTTCGTGCTCCGGCGAACGGCGAGCGCCGCCTTCGGCGCCGGGATGTACGTGTTCCCCGGCGGAAGGGTCGACGACGTCGACCACGCTGTCGAGCTGGAGCCGTACTGCGACGGGCTCGACGACGCCCGGGCCTCGGCCCGCCTCGGCGTCGACCACGGCGGGCTCGCCTACTGGGTGGCCGCCGTGCGCGAGTGCTTCGAGGAGGCCGGTGTGCTGCTCGCCCGACGGCGTGACGGGAGCGCACTGGCGGTGTCGGAGGCCGATCGCACCGCCGTCCATCGCGGCGAGCTGTCGATGGAGGAGCTGTGCCGACGGGACAGCCTGGTGCTCGACCTCGCGGCGATCCGGTACGTCGCCCACTGGGTGACGCCTTTCGGCGAGAGCCCGCGGCGCTTCGACACCCGGTTCTTCCTCGCCGCCGCGCCGCCCGGCCAGGAAGGCATCCACGACGACGCCGAGTTGGTCCACAGCATGTGGGTGCGCCCGGCCGACGCCGTGGCCCAGGCCGACGCCGGCGATTTGGTGATGATGCCGCCGACGATCGCCAACCTCCGCTTCGTCGCCGACTGCGCCGACGCCGCGTCGGCCCTGGCGAAGGCGGACGGTATCGGCTCCCCGCCGCGCATCCAGCCCAAGCTCCTCCCGACGCCCGACGGCGCCCGCCTGGTCAGCCTCCCGGGCGACCCCGACTACGACGACCTCCCGTAGCCCCATCCGAGTGTGGGAGGGCGCCAAAACGTGCCTCCCACACTCCGATGACCTTCAACACTCCGATGGGTCAGTCTCGGAGGGCGACCTCGACGGCGGCGAGCAGGCGGGCCGAGCAGCCGGCCATGTCGGGGCCCTCGACCGGGGTGACGTGCGGGACGACCTCGTCGAGGCGGGCGACGAGGTCGCTGAAGGCGAGCGCCGCCGGGTCGTCGTTGGCGACGGCGACCGGGCGCCCGGCGTCGCCGCCCGCCGAAACTGCGGCGGAGAGCGGAACCTGGCCGAGCAACGGCACGCCGATCGAGTCGGCCAGCGCGGCGCCGCCTCCGGCGCCGAACAGGGGCGCGCGCCCGGCGGCGTCGGCGGCGGTGTCGGTCATGTTCTCGACCACACCGACCACCCGCACGAAGCTGCGCCGGGCCATGTCGGCGGCCCGCTGGGCGACCTTCTGGGCGGCCAGCGCAGGCGTCGTAACGATCACCATGTCGGCGCGGGGCAGCAGGCGGGCAAGGCCCATCTGCACGTCGCCGGTGCCCGGCGGCATGTCGATCAGCAGGTCGTCGAGTTCGCCCCAGGCTACGTCGCGCAGGAACTGCTCGACCGCCTTGGTGAGCATCAGCCCGCGCCACATCAGCGCGGTGTCCTCTTCGACCAGGAAGCCGGTGGACACCACCTTCAGCCGGCCGTCGCCGACGGGCAGCTCGTTGGGAACGATGAGCGGGCGGTCCGAGCCCTCGATCCGCTGGGCCTCCATGCGATCGGTGATGCCGAGCAGCCGGGGCACGGAGAAGCCCCAGATGTCGGCGTCGAGCACGCCCACCGTGCGGCCCTGGCTGGCGAGGGCGACGGCGAGGTTGACCGTGACCGAGCTCTTGCCGACGCCGCCCTTGCCACTGGCGATCGCCAAGATGCGTGTCGACGGCGGGATCTGCGTCTCGGCGGCCTGCTGGCGGGCGTTCCAACGGGCCTTGAGCATCACCTCGCTGCGCTCTTCGGCAGTCATCTCGCCCCACTCGATGCGCACGTCCGCAACCCCGGGGTGGACGCCGACGCGCTGGGAGATCTCCCGCTTGATGTCGGCCCGCAGCGGGCAGCCGCCGATCGTCAGCTTGACGGTGACGCGGACGACCCCGTCGGGCCTGACGTCGACAGCCGGGACCATGCCCAGCGACACGATGTCGGCGCCGAGCTCGGGGTCGACGACGCTTTCGAGCACGGCGACGACGTCCTCGCGGGTCGGGGGCGGCACAGCCATGACCCCGATTTTACCGGTCCGGGCCGTGTAATCTGACGACATGGTTGCGTCGCCGCCCCCGGTGCCGTCGTTGCCGTCGCGCGACGTGCTGCGGGTGCTCGGCGACAACACCCGCTACGCCATCTACCTGGAGCTGGCCCGATCGCCGCGTCCGCTGGTGACGGCCGAGATCGCCGAGACGCTGGGCCTGCACCCGAACACGGTGCGCCCGCACCTGGAGCGGATGCGCGATGTCGGATTGCTCGACGTCACCACCGATGCTCGTGGCGAGGTCGGCCGGCCCCAGCACCGCTACTCGCTGGCGCCCGAAGCCCCGTCGCTCGGCCTCGAGCCGCCGACGATGCCGATGCTGGCGCGGATGGTGCTGGCGATGGCCCGCCGCGTCGGGGCCAACCCGGTCGACGCGATGGCGGTCGGGGAGGCCGAGGGCGAGCGTCGAGCCGCCCGCTACGACGATGCCCCGTCGGCCCTGGAAGCGCTCGTCGCCGACCTCGATCGCCTCGGCTTCGACCCACTGGTCACGGCCCGCGACGACGCCGACGTCGAGGAGGCCGACGACGATCCCGATGCGCCGGTCACCGCCGTTGTCGCCTTCGCCAACTGCCCGTTCGCCGACCTCGCCCGTGATCACCCTGACCTCGTCTGCGCTCTGCATCGCGGGTTGGTCACCGGCTTCGTCGCCCACATGGGCGATGCCGAGGTCACCGAGTTCTGCTCGCTCGCCAGCCGGACGCCATGCCAGGTGGCGCTGACGAGCAGATAGTCTTGACCATGTCTCAACAGGAGGAATGACCGTGATCGCCCTCACCGAAGCAGCCGCCGTCAAGGTCAAGGAACTGCTGTCCGCCGAAGGTGCCGACGACCTCGCCCTGCGCGTGGCGGTTCGTCCCGGCGGGTGCAGCGGGTTCTCGTACGAGATGTTCTTCGACGGCGAGATCTCGTCTGAGGACGAGCAGGCTCAGTTCGGGCCCGAAGGCACGGTGAAGGTGGTCGTCGATCCGGCATCGGCACAGCTGCTGCTGGGTGCCACGCTCGACTACAAGGACGGCCTCGAGCAGTCCGGGTTCGCCATTACCAACCCCAACGCCACCCGCACCTGCGGCTGCGGGCAGTCGTTCTCCTGACCTGCCCCTGATCTCTCGGGCTCGGGTCGCAGGCAAGCTGCTTGCCTCGCCTCGGAGCTCGCCGCCTCCGCTGCGCTTCGGCGCTCGCCCGCCTGGCGTTCGCAGATGATCTCCTTCCGGCTCGACGGCCGGCCGGTCGAGGTCGCCGACGACGGCGGCTCGCTCCTCGATGTCCTGCGCCAGCGCCTCGGCGTGCGCACGGCGAAGGACGGCTGCAGCCCGCAGGGTCAGTGTGGCTGCTGCACGGTGTGGGTCGACGGCTCACCGCGCGTCGCTTGTGTGACCCCGGCCGTCCGAGTCGCCGGCCGTGATGTCACGACGCTCGACGGCCTGCCCGACCGGGAGGCGTGGGTCGGCGCGTTCGCCGCTGACGGGGCGTCGCAGTGCGGGTTCTGCACGCCGGGGATCATCATGCGGGTGGCGGCGATGTCCGCCGACGCCCGCCGTTCCCGACCCGCCGTTCACCGGGCGCTGGCCGCCCACCTGTGCCGCTGTACCGGCTGGCAACCGATCGTCGAGACCGTTCTGTCCTTCGGAACCGTCCCGATCGGGCCGCAATCGAAGGACAGTTCGAGGGCAACCCTCGAGGGCGGCGTCCCCCAACGCCTCGCGCCGGACGGCGACGGCGGGTTCGCCGAGGACACCGCGCCGCCCGACGCGCTCGTGGCGAGGTGTGGCGCCGACGGGACGTGGCATGTCGCCGAGACGCTGGCCGGGGCGACGCGACTGGCGGGTCGGGTGCCGGGGAGGAGGACGACGGCACCTCTGACCTGGCCGCTCGAGGTGCCGCCGGGCGATTGGGTCCGGACGATGCAGACAACCTGGGTCGAGCCGGGCTACCTCGAGCTGGACGCCTCGTGGTGCGCGCCCGGGGGCGAGCCGGCGACGCCGCTCGCCAACGGCGGGGCGTTCGGAGGCAAGGTCGACAGCGAGGTGCAAGCGGTCGCCCGTCGGCTCGCCGCCGAGCACGGGCGTGCCGTGCGGGCGCTGTACACCCGCGAGGACGTCGTGCGGCTCGGCCCGAAGCGGCCGCCGATCGCCGCGGGTGTGCACGCCGACGGCACCGGCGTGATCCGGGTGGCGCGTACAGCGGGCATCGCCGCGGTGATCGCAGCGGTCGCCCCCGGGCTCGCCATCGAGGAGGTCGAGGTGGCCGGTCCGCCGACCTCGTGCGCGCTGCGCGCCGCCGGGTGGGCCGAGGCGGCGATCCTGTTGGCGTCGCTGGGCGCCGGCCCGGACACGGTCACGTCGCCGAGCGGTGCACAGGCCGCGGCCGTCGTCGACCGCGCCGGCGTCCACATCCGCGTCCGCTGTGGTGATCCGATCGACGAGGTCGTCCTGCGCAGCTACTGCACCGGTGCCGCCCACATGGCCCTCGGCTGGGTGAGATCGGAGGGCCTCGCCGTCGACGTCGACGGTGTGCCCCTCGACCTCACGATCCGGTCCTTCGGGATCCTGCGCGCCCAGGAGGTGCCGCCGATCTCGATCGAGATCGAGCCCGACGACAGCCCGCCGGTCAACGCCAGTGACGCCGTGTTCGCCGCCGTCGGCGCGGCGGCGTGGCGGGCCGCCGGGTACCCGCCACGCTGGCCAGTAGGTTCCGCAGCGTGAACAAGCCGCTCGGTCCATACAGCCCGTTCGTCCGCGCCGGGGACTTCGTGATCGTGTCCGGGCAGGTCGGGATGAAGGACGAGGCCCCGGTGGAAGGCGGCGTCACCGCCCAGACCACCCAGGTGATGGCCAACGTCGCGGCGCGGCTCGCGGAAGCAGGGGCGACGCTCGCGGACGTCGTCAAGACGATGTGCTTCCTCACCGACATGGGCACGTTCGCGGAGTTCAACGAGGCCTACGTCGCAGCTCTCGGTGACCACCGCCCAGCCCGTTCGACGGTGGGCGTCGCCGCGCTCCCGGGCGGCTTCGCCGTCGAGGTCGAGGCCTGGGCCTACAGGCCCTCATGAATGGCAAGGGGGGCGAGCGCCGCTCCGAAGGGGCGGCGGCGAGCTCGGGAGGAGAGGCGAGCAGCTTGGCTGCGAGCCGAGCCCGAAGATGCGGCTGGGGCGAGAGCGACCCGCTCTACGTCGCCTATCACGACACCGAGTGGGGCGTGCCCGCCCGCCACGAGCACCGGCTGTTCGAGTTCCTGCTGCTCGAAGGCGCCCAGGCCGGGCTCTCGTGGTCGACGATCCTGCGCAAGCGGGAGGGCTACGCCCGCTGCTTCTCCAACTTCGACTCGGTGGCGATCGCGGCGTTCACCGACGACGACATCGCCCGCTGCCTCGCCGATCCGAGCATCGTCCGCAACCGGGCCAAGGTGACCGCGGCCGTCGGCAACGCCCGGGCCTGGCTCGAGCTCGACGACCCGGCCGGCTTGGTGTGGAGCTTCGTCGACGGCGTGCCGATCCAGAACCACTGGACCGCTCTCGTCGAGCTGCCCGCCAGCACGGCGAGGTCCGAGGCGATGAGCAAGGCGCTGCGCCGGCGTGGCTTCCGGTTCGTCGGCCCGACGATCTGCTACGCCCTGATGCAGGCCTGCGGGCTGGTCAACGACCACCTCACCACTTGCTTCCGCCACGCCGAGTGCGCCGCGTTAGCGTGAGGAGGTGGCCGGAGCGATCGTCATCGTCGTGGTGCTCTTGCTCATCCCGGTGATCGTGCTGATGAGCGGCGGCGTCGCCTCGGCGATCCTCGGCGAGGCCCTCGAGCACGACGCCGAGGTCCGCAACGAGGGCAGCGAGCTCCTCGACCTCACCGACTGATGCACCGGCGCGACGAGACGATCGCCGAGCTCACGGACGCGATCGTCGAGTACGCGCTGTGGCGGGTGCGCCTCGACCCACCGCCGCTCGACGGCCCCCGCTCGCTGGCCGAGCTGCGCGCCGCCGCCGGTCCGACGATCACACGGGACGGCATCGGTGGCCTCGCCGCGCTGCGGGTGTTCGCCGACGTGCTGGCGCCGGCGTGCATCTCCGTCGACCACCCGCGGTTCCTGTCGTTCGTTCCCGCCGCCCCGACCGAGGCGTCGATCCTGTTCGATCTCGTCGTCGGGGCGTCGAGCATCTACGGCGGCTCGTGGCTGGAAGGTGGCGGGGCGGTCTACGCCGAGAACGAGGCGCTGCGCTGGATCGCCGACCTCGCCGGACTGCCGGGCGAGGCCGGCGGCGTGTTCGTCAGCGGCGGAACCGCCGGCAACCTGAGCGCGCTGATCGCCGCCCGGTGGCGTTGGCGCGACCGGGCCGGGGGCGCCCGCGACCGCACGCGGGGACTGCTCGTCGCGTCGGGCGGCGCCCACTCGTCGGTCGCCGCCGCGGCTCGGGCGATGGACGCCGACGTCGCCGTGGTCCCCGCCGACGATGACGGCCGGATGACCCACGGGGCGCTGCGGGCGGCGATCGACGGGCTCGACGCCGCCGACCGTGACCGGCTGTTCGCCATCGTCGCCACGAGCGGGACGACCAACGCCGGTGTCATCGACGACCTCACCGCCACCGCCGCGGTGTGCGCCGACCGTCGGCACGTGGATGCACGTCGACGGCGCCTACGGCGGGGCTGCCTTGGCCGCGCCGAGCGTCCGCCATCGCTTCGCCGGCGTCGAGGCCGCCGACAGCTTCATCGTCGACCCGCACAAGTGGCTGTTCGCCCCGTTCGACTCATGCGCCCTGCTCTACCGCGACCCGGAGGTCGCCCGCCGCGCCCACACCCAGCACGCCGAGTACCTCGAGGTGCTCCAGGACGACCACGGCATCGGACCGGAGTGGAACGCCTCCGATTACGCCCACCACCTCTCCCGCCGGGCACGCGGCCTGCCGCTGTGGTTCAGCCTCGCCACCCACGGCACCGAGGCCTACGCCGAGGCCGTCGAGACGACGCTTGCGGGTGGCCCGCGCCGGCGCCGACCTCGTCCGCCAGGCGCCGCACCTGGAGCTGCTGCTTGAGCCGGAGCTGTCGATCGTGCTGTTCCGACGCGTCGGGTGGGACGCCCCCACCTACCAGGCGTGGAGCGACGACCAGTTGGCCACGCAGCAGTCGTTCGTGACGCCGACCGTGTGGCACGGAGAGACGGTGCTGCGGTGGTGCATCGTCAACCCGCTGACGACGGTGGAGGACCTGCAGGCGATCGTCGACAGCTTGCATGGGTGGCGGACGGTCCATGGCTGACCTGGTCGTCGCCAACTCCCGCTGCGTGGCGACGATGGACGCCAGGCGCCGGGAGATCGCCGGCGGATGGGTGGCGGTGACCGGCGGGCTCGTCGACGCCGTCGGCAGCGGCCCACCTCCAGCAGCGACGGTGACGATCGACGCCGCCGACTGCCTCGTCACGCCGGGCCTGATCAACACCCACCACCACCTGTTCCAGAACCTCACCCGCGCCTACCCGCCGATGACCGGAGCCCCGCTGTTCGGGTGGTTGCAGACGCTGTACCCGTTGTGGCGCGCGACTCGACGCCGACGCCGCTCACCTCTCGGCGTGGGTCGGCCTCGCCGAGCTCGCGCTGTCCGGGTGCACGACGTCCACCGACCACCTCTACGTCCACCCCCGCGGTGCGGGCGACCTGCTGGCGGCGGAGGTCGACGCCGCCCGTGACCTCGGTGTCCGCTTCCACCCGACGCGCGGCTCGATGTCGCTGTCGGTCAAGGACGGCGGCCTGCCGCCCGACGACATCGTGGCCGACGACGACGACATCCTTGCCGCCAGTGAGGAGGCCGTGCACCGCCACCACGACCGGTCGTTCGGGGCGATGACGCGCATCGCCCTGGCGCCGTGCTCGCCGTTCACCGTCACCGAGTCGCTGATGGTCCGCTCCGCCGAGCTCGCCGCGCGGCTCGACGTCCGCCTGCACACCCACTTCGCCGAAAACGCCGAGGACGACTCCTTCTCCCTGGCCACGTTCGGGTGCCGACCCACCGACTACCTCGAGCGCACCGGCTGGCTCAGCGACCGGGCCTGGCTGGCGCACTGCGTGACGCCCGACCCCACCGAGGTCGCCCGGCTCGGTGCGGCTGGTGTCGGCGTTGCCCACTGCCCTTCGAGCAACCTGATCTTGTCGTCGGGCATCGCCCCGGTGGTCGACCTGCGCGCTGCCGGCGTCCAGGTCGGGCTCGGGGTCGACGGCTCGTCGTCGGCCGACGCCGCCTCGCTGTGGCTGGAGGCGCGCCAGGCGATGCTGCTCGCCAAGCTGCGCGGGGGCGCCGCCGCCGGCACCGCGCGGATGGCGCTGGAGATGGCCACGCTCGGCGGGGCGGCGTGCCTCGACCGCAGCGGCGAGCTCGGGGTCCTGGTGCCGGGCGCGGTCGCCGACCTCGCGGTGTGGCCGCTGACGGGGCCGTCCTTCGCCGGCGCGATCGCCGACCCGATCGAGGCGTGGCTGCGCTGCGGCCCGCTCGTCGCCCGCGACACCATCGTCAACGGCGTCCCGGTCGTGCGCACCGGCGCGCTCGTGCACCCCGCCGTCGAAGAGCGCCTGCGCGCCCACCGCGCGGTTGCCGTTCGCATCCAAGGCTCGGCGTGACGGCCGACCGCCGTGTCGACCGGCCAGACTGTGGGCCATGACTCGCTGGACGGCCTGGACCGCGCGCGCCGCCCTGCTCGCGGTGATCGCGGCCGGCGCCGGGTGCTCGTCGGAACACCAGTCCTCGGCGGTGGCCCCGTTCGGCACCGAGACGGAGTCAGTGCCGGCCAGCGTGCCAGCCGGCACGGCACCTGCCGACAGTGGTCGGATCACCGTGAAGCGCCTGGCGATGGTCGGTGACTCGATCACCGTCGCCGCCGAGCCGGCGCTGGAGAAGGCGTTCAGCGGGATCGGCCTTGACGACGTCGACATCAACGCCGAGAGCGGGAGGCGGATGCTCAAGTCGAGCTCGATCAGCTCGGGGCGCGAGGGGATCCAGGCGGTCCTCGGCGACGGCGCCGAGCCCGACCTCTGGGTGATCGCCCTCGGCACCAACGACGTCGCCAACTACCCCCACGACCAATACCCGGGCGTGATCCGGCAGGTGCTCGCGGCGCTGCCATCCGACGCCCGCGTGGTGTGGGTCGACTGCTACCTGCGCCGCTACAAGGCCGACGCCCAGGCGTTCGACGCGGTGCTCCGCCAGGTGCTCGCAGCGCGGGGGAACGCCAGGGTCGTCGACTGGTACTCGATCGCCGGCGAGGATGGCGTGCTGGTCGACGGCGTGCACCCATCAGGTTTCGGCAAGGACGAGTTCTCCCGCCGCGTCGCCCAGACGGTCAGGGACTGGATGGCCTGAGCGTCGCTCCATCGGAGTGTTTGTCGTCATCCGAGTGTTTCGCGCCGGGAGAATCGAGTGCTGTCACTCGGATGGATCGAAACACTCGGATGGCCTGACGGGTGCTACGTGCCCCAGCGGCTCTGGCCGAAGCGGTATCCGACAGAGCGCACGGTCTGGATCAGGCCGGCGTGCTCCTCGCCGAGCTTGGCCCGCAGCCGGCGGACGTGGACGTCCACGGTCCGTGCCCCGCCGTAGTACTCGTAGCCCCACACCCGGTTGAGCAGCATCTCGCGGGTGAACACCTTGCCAGGGTTCTGGGCGAGGAACTTGAGCAGCTCGTACTCCATGTAGGTGAGGTCGAGCGGGCGACCGGCGATCGAGGCCTGGTAGGTCTCGAGGTTCAGCGACAGCTCGCGGTACTCGATCATGTCCGGCCGGCTGCCGCCGCCGACCCGCCACAACAGGTGGCGGACGCGAGCCTCAAGCTCGGCGGGGTGGAAGGGGACGAGGCAGAAGTCGTCGAACAGCTCGTCGCGCAGCTCGAGGTCGGCGAGCTGGGCTCCCGACACGAGCGCCAACACCGGCGGGTTGCCCGGGTCGCGCTTGCGGATCGTGCGGGCGAACGCCCAGGCGCCGGTGGCGTCGGCGCCGCAGTCGATGATCGCCCCTGCCCACCCGCCGGTCGGCTCGGACTCGGCGGCGTCGTCGGCGTTGACGACCGCCTTCCATGTGTAGCCGCCGAGGTCGAGGGTGCGGGCCAGCTCGGGACTCACGGGGTCGCCGTAGACGGCGAGTTGCTCGGTGTCGGAGGGCATGTTCACAGCGCCTTCAGGTAGCGGTCGACCTCGAAGTTCGACACGTGGGTCTTGTACGCCCGCCACTCCGTGCGCTTGTTGCGCAGGAACCATTCGTAGATGTGGCCACCCAACGCCTCATGCACGAGGTCCGACCTCTCCATCGCCCGCAGCGCGTCGGACAGCGACTGCGGGAGCTGCTCGATCCCCAGCTTGGCGAGCACCTCGTCGCCGATCTCGAACAGGTTGGCGTCCGCCTCGACCGGCAGCTCGTAGCCCTCGGCGACGCCGCGCATGCCGGCGGCGAGGAGGACGCTGAACGCGAGGTACGGGTTGCACGCAGGGTCCGGGGATCGATACTCGATGCGCGTCGCCAACGGGTTGCCGCGCTTGGCGATCGGCACACGGATCAGGCCGCTGCGGTTGTTGCGCGCCCACGACACGTGGACCGGCGCCTCGAAGCCGGGCACGAGGCGCTTGTAGGAGTTGACCGTCTGGTTGGTGATCGCCGTGATCTCGGCGGCGTGGTGGAGCAACCCGGCCATGAACGCCTTGGCGAAGTCGGACAGGTAGTAGTCGTCCTCGTCGTCGAAGAAGGCGTTGTCGTCGCCGCGGAACAGCGACAGGTGGGTGTGCATCCCCGAGCCCTGGACGCCCTCCATCGGCTTGGGCATGAAGGTGGCGTGGAGCCCGTGGGAGGCGGCAACCTCACGCACGACGAGCCGGAACGTCATCACGCTGTCGGCCATCGTCAGCGCGTCGGTGTGCCGCAGGTCGATCTCCTGCTGGCTCGGCGCGTCCTCGTGGAAGCTGTACTCGACGGGGATGCCCATCGACTCGAGGGTGCGGATCGTCTGCTTGCGCAACGAGCCGGTGATGTCGTTCGTGGTGAGGTCGAAGAACCCGCCCTCGTCGAGTGGCTGGGGTCGCTGGCCCGGCTGCGGGAGGGCGAAGTAGAAGAACTCGATGTCCGGCGCGACGTAGAACGTCAGGCCCTGGTCGTGCAGCGAGCGCACGTGACGCCGCAGCACCTGGCGCGGGTCGCCGTCGAAGGGCGTGCCGTCGAGGTTGTGGATGTCGCAGAACACCCGCGCCTCGGGCACCTTGGCGTCCCCCCACGGCAGCAGCTCGAACGTGTCGGGATCCGGGATGGCGAGGACGTCGGACTCCTGGATGCGCGAGAAGCCCTCGATCGAGGAGCCGTCGAACGTCATCCCGTCCTCCAGCGCGTTCTCCAGCTCGGCCGGGCTGATGGCGAAGCTCTTGAGGTTGCCGAGGATGTCGGTGAACCACAGTCGGATCAGGCGAACGCCGCGCTCCTCAACGCTGCGGAGGACGTACTCACGCTGCTGGTCGAGCATCTCGGTCACCTGCGCAGTCTGGCGGGTGGCGGGGCAGATCGGCGCCCACGCCGTGCTAGATCGCGCTGCAGACGGTGTCCACCAGGAGTCGGGCGACGACGTACGGGTCCATGTTGGCGTTGGGTCGGCGGTCCTCCAGGTAGCCCTTGCCGTCCTTGAAGCAGTGCAGCGGGATGCGCACGGATGCCCCGCGGTCGGACACGCCGTAGCTGAACGTGTCATAGCGCGCCGTCTCGTGGTGACCGGTGAGGCGGTCTTCGATGCCGTGGCCGTAGTTCTTGATGTGCAGCTCGGTCTTCTTGGCCAGCGCCTTGCAGCCGTTCTCGATGTGCTGGAAGCCGCCCTCCTCGCGCATCTCCTTGGTGGAGAAGTTGGTGTGCGCACCAGCGCCGTTCCAGTCGCCCTTCATCGGCTTGGGGTCGAGGGTGGCGGCGACGTCGAAGTCCTCGGCGGTGCGGTAGAGCAACCAGCGGGCGATCCACAGCTGGTCGGCGACCTCGACCGGGCCGAGCGGGCCGATCTGGAACTCCCACTGGCCGATCATCACCTCGGCGTTGAGGCCGCTGTACGAGAGGCCGGCGGCGAGGCAGTGATCGAGGTGGGCCTCGACGATCTCGCGTCCGAAGATCTCGTCAGAGCCGATACCGCAGTAGTACCCGCCCTGCGGCGCCGGGAAGCCGCCGATCGGGAAGCCGTACGGGCGGCCCTCCTTGAAGAACGTGTACTCCTGCTCGATGCCGAACAGGCACTCGTGCTTGGCGTACTTCTTGGCCGTCTTGAGCAGCGCTGCCCGGGTGTTCGACGGGTGCGGCTTGTCGTCGGCGGCGTAGACCTCGCACAGTACGAGGACGTTGGTGCCCCCGCGGATCGGGTCGGGGCACGTCCAGGCCGGCTTCAGCACGCAGTCGCTCTTGTCGCCGGTGGCCTGGTTGGTGCTCGAGCCGTCGAAGCCCCACTGCGGCGGCGCCTCGCCGTCCGGAACGATCTTGGTCTTCGATCGCAGCTTCGCCGTCGGCTCGGTGCCGTCGATCCAGATGTACTCAGCCTTGTAGACCACGGGTGTCCTCTCGATCGACCGGTCTTCGGGGGTACGGGTGAGCGCGGCAGGGGAACCCGCGCGTGGCGCACATCCTTTCGGCGACCAGTTGCTCGGTCGTGTCACGATTGTGAACGCTGTGTGAACGGGGTTGTGCCCGTTCTGTCCTTCGATTCGGGCCCGATCGGACCGCAACCGGCGGACAGTTCGGGTCAATCGCCCTCGTAGGTCGGGAAGTCCCACCAGGGGTAGCTGGTCGGCATGTCCGTCGACGGATGGAGGTTCCAGTCGGCGGCGCGCTTCTCGAGAAAGGCCATCACACCCTCCTTGGCGTCGGCTTTGCGACCGAGCTCGAAGATCGCCGCCGAATCGGCGCGGTGGGCGACCATCGGGTGATCGGCGCCGAGCATCCGCCACAGCAGCCCGCGCGACACGACGGCCGACACCGGGGCCGAACCGGCGGCGATCTCGGCGGCCAGCGCCTTGGCCGCCCCGACCACTTCACTCGCCGGCAGCACCTGCTTGACGAGGCCGGCGGCGAGGGCCTCGTCGGCGCCGAACACCCGGGCCGTCAGTACCCACTCCAGCGCCTGGCTGATGCCGACGATGCGCGGGAGGAACCAGCTCGCCGCGCCATCCGGCGCGATGCCGCGACCGGCGAACACGAAGCCGAGCTTGGCCGTGTCGGCGACGAAGCGGACGTCCATCGGCAGCGTCATCGTCAGCCCGACACCGACGGCGGAGCCGTTGATCGCCCCGATCACCGGCTTCTTGCTGTCGAAGATGCGCAGCGTGAGCACGCCGCCGCCGTCGCGCGGCGCGCGCGGGCTCCGCCGGCGCGGCGCCGCGAGCCTCACCGTCGGCGGAGCCGCGAGCGTCGTAGTTGAACGTGTCGCCGCCGGCCCCGAGGTCGGCCCCGGCACAGAAGCCGCGCCCGGCGCCGGTGACGATCACCGCCCGGACCTCGTCATCGGCGTCGGCGATGTCGAGGGCGGCGATCATCTCCTCCTGCATCGTCCCGGTGAACGCGTTCAAGCGCTCCGGCCGGTTGAGCGTGATGACCGCGGCGGGCCCGTCGACCTCGTAGAGGATCTCGGTGAACGGCGACATGGCGTCACCGTAGGACCCATCCGAGTGTTTGGATCCATCCGAGTGCCACGGCCGGAGTCTCCCGGTACCAATCACTCGGTCGGCGCAAACACTCGGATGGACTCAACCGAACAGTCGCGCCACCTCGGGCTTGACGACCTTGCCGAGGGCGTTGCGGGGGAGCTCGGCGACGACCGTGAAGCGGGTCGGGACCTTCGCCGCGGCGAGCTGCTGCTTGCCCCACTCGCGAAGGGCCGCCGGGTCGGGGTCGCTTCCCCGCTCAGCGACCAGGGCGAGGGCGACGCGCTGGCCCCACTCGTCGTCGGCCACCCCGACCACCGCGCAGTCGGCCACGTCCGGGTGGGTCCGGTAGACCTCCTCGATCTCCAGCGCCGAAACCTTCTCCCCGCCGGTCTTGATGATGTCGACCGACGAGCGCCCGAGCAGCCGGAAGCCCTCGGGCTCGTGGACGGCGACGTCGCCGGTGCGGAACCAGCCGTCGACGAAGGCCTCGGCGGTGGCGTCGGGACGCTGCCAGTAGCCGGCGAACACCTGCGGCCCGCTGACCAGCAGCTCTCCCGGCTGTCCGTCGGGGACGTCGCTGCCGGCGTCGTCGACGAGGCGGGTGGCCACGCCGGGCATCGGCTCGCCGACATGACCCGGCACTCGGTGCTCGAGGCTGTTGGACAGCACCATCCCCAGCTCGGTCATCCCGTAGCGCTCGAGCAGCGTGTGCCTGGTCAACTGGCGCCAGCGGTCGAGGGTCGACACCGGCAGCGCGGCGGAGCCCGACACCATCAGCCGCAATTCCGATGCGCCCGCCGACCATCTCGCCCGGGTGGCCGCGTCGGCGGCCTCCCAGGCGGCGCTCAGCCGGGCATAGATCGTCGGCACCGCCATGAAGACGGTCAGCTCCCCGGATGCCAGGCGTTCCCACACCTCGCTGGCGTCGAAGCCACCGGGCGCTTCGCACGTGGCCCCGACGGCGAGCGCGGTCAGGGTGATGTTGACCAGCCCATGGACGTGGTTGAGCGGCAGCACGAGCAGCGTGCGGTCGGCCGGGGTCCAGCACCACGCCTCGATCATCCCGTCGACCATCGCGGCGAGCGAGCCGTGGGTGTGCACGGCGCCCTTCGGTCGGCCGGTGGTGCCGCTGGTGTAGATCATCAGCGCGGGGCGCGCGAGAGAGGTCGAGAAGCGGTGGACGAGGCCGCGCTGGCCGACGTCGACGACCCCGACGCCGGTGGCGGCGGCGATCCGGTCGGCCGCATCGCGGTGGGCCGGCGAGGCGACGATCACCGTCGCCCCGCTGTCGGCGACGGCGTAGGCAAGCTCGGCGTCGGGGTGTGGCGGGTGCAGCGGCACGGCGATCGCGCCGGCGTGCCAGCAGGCGAGCATGGCGACGACGTCGTCGTGGCCCGGCATGCAGAGCAGGGCCACCCGGTCGCCGTGGCCCACGGGCAGCGTGGCGGCGAGTCGGGTGGCGTTGGCGTCGATGGCGGTGAACGACCACTCGCCGGCGGGGTCGACGATCGCCACCCGGTCGCCGTGGCCGGCGACGCGGTCCTGCAACGGCGCGCTCACCGGATCGCCCTTGAGCGTTCTGGGCGGGCAGCGTGACAACTGTTGTCACGCTGCCCGCCCAGATTGCGGAATGGCACGGATCCCGCCCAGATCTCCCAGCGCTCGCGCATCGAGCTCACGCCTCGACGAACAGCGGCGGTCGGCGGGCGGCGAGCCCGGTGGCTTCCTCGAACGCCTTCGCCGCCCGCAGCAGGTCGACGTCGTGGCCGTGGCGAGCGACGAGCTGAACGCCCACGGGCAACCCGGCGGCGTCGAACCCGGCGGGCAGCGACAGCGCCGGGCAGCCGGTGGCCGTGATCCGCCAGCACGCCTCCATCCAGTCGATGTAGTTGGCCATCTCGACACCGGCCACCGACGTCGGGTACTCCAACTCGGCGGGGAACGGGGCGACCTGGGTCACCGGGCAGGCGAGCAGGTCGTAGCCACCGTCGTCGAAGAACGCCGCGGTGCGCGCCCAGCAGTCGGCGTACCCGGCGTATGCGGCGGCGACCTCGCGCTGAGTGAGCGCCTCGCCGCGGCGGATCTCGTCCTGGATCGTCGCCTTGATCTCCTCGCGCCGGTCGGCGAATGGGGCAGTCGGCCCGTTGGCGATGTTCCACGCCCGCAAGACGCGGAAGCTGTCGTCGGCGAGCGGCAGGTCCGGCGTGGCCTCGACGGTGGTCCACCCGAGCCCCTCCAGCGCCGCACGGGCGCCGTCGAGGACACTGATCTGCTCGGCCTCGATCGGCAGCCCGAGGTCGCGCGACCACGCCACCCGCAGCGGGCGCTCCGGGGGGACGATCTCGGCGGGCAGCTCGATCACCCGCGGCATCGGGTCGCGGGGATCGGGCGCGCCGAGCACTCGGAGCAGCAGGGCGACATCGTCGACGGTGCGGCCCATCGGGCCCTCGGTGCTGAGCGGCATCCACGCGTTGCCCGGCCCGACTCGCGGGATCACGCGGATCGACGGCCGGAACCCGATGACGTTGTTCCACGCCGCCGGGTTGCGCAGCGACCCGCCGGTGTCGCTGCCGTCGGCGGTGGCGACCATGCGGCAGGCCAGCGCCACCGCGGCGCCGCCGCTGGACCCGCCCGCCGACCGCGAGAGCCCCCACGGGTTCAGCGTCGTGCCGTGCACACGGTTGAACGTGTGCGAGCCGGCACCGAACTCGGGGCTGTTGGTCTTCCCGACGGCGACGGCGCCGGCCGCCTTCATCCGGGCGACGAGCAGGCTGTCCTCCTTCGGCCGGAAGCCGGCGAACAGCGGCGAGCCGTACGACGTCGGGAAGTCGGCGGTCTCCGTGAGATCCTTGTGGGCGGTGACCAGTCCGGCGAGCAGCCCGGGGTCGTCGCCGCGAGCGATGGCGTCGTCGACGGCCCGGGCCCTGGCCCGGCCGACCTCGGGATCGAGGGCGACGATCGCGTTGACCGCCGGGTTGGTCGCCTCGATGCGGGCGAGGTGGGCGTCGAGCAACTCGCCCGCCGACACCTCCTTGGCGCCGATCATCCGGCGTTGCTCGAGGGCCGTCAGCTCGACCAGTTCCATCACTGGGAACCTACGCCGGCCCGGC
Source organism: uncultured Acidimicrobiia bacterium (assembly GCA_963841465.1). Taxonomy (GTDB): domain Bacteria; phylum Actinomycetota; class Acidimicrobiia; order Acidimicrobiales; family Ilumatobacteraceae; genus JALZMG01. The sequence continues at coordinate 181,863 of CAWJCQ010000007.1, forward strand.
CAGTAGCGTTTTCCCCGTGACCGTGCTGCGCGTCGCGCTGGCCCAGCTCAACCCGACCGTCGGTGACATCGACGCCAACCTGGCCAAGCTCACCGAGGCCTACGACCGGGCCGACGCGGCCGGCTGCGACATCGTCGCCTTCCCGGAGCTGTCGATCACCGGGTACCCGCCGGAGGACCTCGTGCTCAAGCCGGCGTTCGTCGACGACAACGAGGCCGCCCTGGGCAAGCTGGCCGCCCGCACCCGCCGCTGCGCCGCGGTCGTCGGGTTCGTCGACGAGGACCGTGACCTGTTCAACGCCGCCGCCGTGTGCGCCGGCGGGGAGATCCTCGGCACCTACCGCAAGCGCCTGCTGCCCAACTACGCGGTGTTCGACGAGGCCCGGTACTTCACGCCGGGCAACGAGACCGACCCGCTCGAGCTCTACGTCATCGGCGGCATCAAAGTCGGCATCAGCATCTGCGAGGACATCTGGAGCCCGGACGGCCCGCTCGCCGTGCAGGCCGACGGCGGGGCCGAGCTGGCGATCAACATCAACGGCTCGCCGTACCACCGGGGCAAGGCGACATATCGGGAGACGATGCTCGCCACCCGCGCCGCCGACGCCCATTCGGCGCTGGTGTACGTCAACCAGATCGGGGGCCAGGACGAACTGGTGTTCGACGGCTGCTCGCTCGTGTTCGACGCCGAGGGCAGGCTGATCGCCCGCGGCCCGCAGTTCGTGGAGACGCTGATGATCGTCGACGTGCCGGTGCCGGCCGTCTACCGCCAGCGCCTGCTCGACCCGCGCGGCCGCATCTCGCAGGTGTCGCTGCCCCAGATCGTTGTGTCCGACGCGCCGGTGCTGCACGACGACACTGTCACCAACCCAGTCGTCGACACCCTGTCCCCGGAGGCCGAGCTGTACCAGGCGCTCGTGCTCGGCACCCGCGACTACTGCAGGAAGAACGGCTTCACCGACGTCGTCGTCGGGCTCTCCGGCGGCATCGACTCGACGCTCGTCGCGGTGATCGCCGTCGACGCCCTCGGGGCCGAGCACGTCCACGGCGTGTCGATGCCGTCGCGCTACTCGAGCGACCATTCGAAGTCGGACGCGGCGCGGCTTGCCGAGAACCTCGGGCTCGACTACCGGACGATCCCGATCGAGCCGGCCTTCGCCGCCTACGTCGACATGCTCGCCCCGTCGTTCGGGGACCGGCCGCCCGGGCTGACGCAGGAGAACATCCAGAGCCGCTGCCGCGGCCAGTTGCTGATGGCGCTCTCCAACGAGTTCGGCTGGATGGTGCTGACCACCGGCAACAAGAGCGAGATGGCCGTCGGCTACTTCACGATCTACGGCGATTCGGTCGGCGGCTACGGCGTCATCAAGGACGTCCTCAAGACCGAGGTCTACGCCCTGTGCCGCTACGTGAACCAGCGGGCCGGGCGGGAGCTGGTCCCGGAGGATGTACTGACCAAGCCGCCGTCGGCGGAGCTGCGCCCGGACCAGCGCGACGACCAGAGCCTGCCGCCGTACGAGGTGCTCGACCCGATCCTCGAGGCCTACGTCGAGGACGACCGCACCGCCGGGGAGATCGTCGAGCTCGGCGCCGACGAGGCAGTGGTGCGGAGAGTGACCCGGCTCGTCGACATCGCCGAGTACAAGCGCCGTCAGTGCCCGCCGGGCGTGCGGGTGACGACGAAGGCGTTCGGCCGGGACCGGCGGATGCCGATCACCAACGGCTACCGCGCCTAGCGCCCCGACGTTTGTGTCACCGCATACGTCCCCGGCGACTCCTCCGGTGACACAAACGAGCTGAGCCGCTCCAGTCGGTCGAGGGCGTGGTCGAGGTCCGGCTGAGCGTGGGCCTCGGCGGCCGCGCGTCCGGGCCGCGGCGCGATAGCCGGGGCGGTCGAGCACCGTGCGCACGGCGCGGCGGATGATCCGCGCGGACCGCTCGTCGGGCCTGATCGCGATCCCGACGCCGGCCGCGGCACAGCGGGCGGCGTTGGCCGGCTGGTCGGCGGAGATCGGCACGAGCACGAGCGGGCGGCCGTAGGCGAGCGCGGCGGCGACGGTGCCGAACCCGCCGTGGGTCACCACGGCGGCGCAGTGCGGCAGCAGAAGCGCCTGGGGGATCCACGACTCGACGTGGACGTTGGCCGGGAGCCGGCCGAAGACCGACGGGTCGAGGCCGCCGGTCGTGACGACCAGTCGCACTGGCTCGGGAGCGAGGGCGTCGATGATCGTGGCGAGGGCGTCGGGACCGCGGTGGACGGTGCCGAGGGTGGCGTACACGATCGGGCCATCGCGGTGGTCGAGGAGGTCGGCGAGCCACGCCGGGGTCGCGCCGGCCGGGACGGTCGCCGGGCGCACGTGCTGCCAGGTCGGGGGCAGCAGGTGCGGTGGGTCGTCGAGCACCGGCGGGGCGAACGACAGCTGCAGACCGGTGAAAGGGCGCTCGGCGGTCGGGTCAGGCGGCAAGCCGAGGTTCGCCCGGACGTCGTCGAGGGCTGCGGCGACCACGCCGCGGTCGGTGTAGGACCCGCTGCCCGAGTCGCTGCGCACCATCGCGTGAGGCACGCCGGCGAGCTCGGCGCCGAGGTAGCCGCTGTAGTCGGCGGACTCGCGCACCACGAGGTCGGGTCGCCACCGATCGATCACGGCGAGGAGGTCGGGCACGACGTCGAGCGGCACGGCGCGGGCGAAGATCTCGGCGCGGGCGTACGCGTACCGACCCGGATCGGGAGGGATCGCACCGACGTCGGGAAAGCGCACCGGCAGCTCACTCGTCGTCCACGGCGACCCGACCGGGGCGTGGTCGAGCCCGACCCCTGCGACGTCGGCGGCGAACGCCGGCGAGGCGGCGACGAGGACGTCGTGGTCGCGGCGGCGCAGGCCCTGGGCGACGGGGACCAACGGGTGCAGGTGGCCGACGCCGGGCATGGTCGTGAACAGCACGCGCACGGACCGATGGTGCGCCTCGCCGGATGGCACCCGCTTGGAGAGGGGCTGACGACTTCGTGGAGACACCTCAGCGCACCAACGCGGCGCGTGTCCGCATCGCCGCGCCGGCGAGCAGCGCCGATCCGGCCGCGATCAGCGCCGGCGCCCCGAAGCCGTGACCCTCGTAGAGGCGGGTGGCGGGGATCGCCACGACCATCCGGCCGACCGTGCCGGCGACGAGCAGGGCCCCGATGCCGCGGCCGGCGGCGCCGGGGATCAGCTCGGCGCCGACGGGGATCGTCGACACGATCGAGAACTCGAAGGCGGCGATGAACAGTGCAAGGAGGGCCATGCCCACCCCCAGCGTGTGGTTGGAGACGGCGAGGGCCAGCCCGCAGGGGACCATGATCATCGCGCCACGGACGACGCTGCGCTCCTTGCCCCAGTGGTCGGTGCGGGCGGCGGAGGTCGACGAGGCGACGAGCTCGAGCCCGCCGATGCCGAAGGTGACGGCCGACAGCGCGGCGGTCCCGAACCCGAAGACGTCCTGGAGCCACGCGCCGAACGTGACGAACAGTGCCTGGGCGGCGGCGGTGAGGCCGAACATACCGACGATCGCCGCCCACCCGGCGCGGTCGAGGTGACCGCCGGGCGCGGGGCGGGTGGCGGTCTGGGTCGGCGGGCGATCGTGGTCCAGGCGGGCGAGCACGACGCCGGCCATCGCCATCACCCCGATCGCGCCGGTGACGTAGCTCCAGCGCCACGACGTGACGGCGGCGACGAGCCCGAGCAGCGTCACGCCGATCAGCAGGCCGAGCGCCCACGACGTCTCCAGCAGACCGGTGACCCGGCTGCGCCGTTCGTAGGGCACGTGGTCGGCGGTCCACGAGATCAGTCCGACGTCGAAGACGACCTTGGTCATGCCGAGCAACAGCAGCCCGACGGTGAACATGGCGATCCCCCGGCTGACGCCGGCGACGACGCTGCCGGCGGCGATGCCAGCCAGCCCGGCCGCCATCGACCCGCGGCGAGGGACGCGGTCGATCAGCCGGCCGACGATCGGCGAGGTGAGGCCGGCGAGCTCGGAGACGGCCAGGGCCACGCCGAGGTCGGCGAGGTCGACGTCGAGACCGCGGGCGATGGTGGCGAGGAACGGCGGGGCGAACCGGTAGACGGCGTTGCTCGACAGCCGGGCCGTCGTGAGCGGCACCACGCCCCGCCGGACCTCCGGGGCGTACCCCTCGTCGAGCACCTGCCCCAGCACCGCCGGCCGACGCTACCCACGGCGGTCCGCACATCTGGGCGGGAATCGTCCCAGTCGGCCGTCTGGGCGGGATCCGTCCCCGGAGCCGGGAAGAATCCCGCCCAGATCGTGGGACGGGCGCGCACTGGGCGACGATGGTGGTGATGACGATCGTGCCGCCGCCCCTGCCGTACGACGACGCGCTGCGGGCGCGCATCGTGGCAAACCTGGCGGCCCATGCCCGGCGTGTGATCGAGGTCGGTGAGCGGCGCCACGCCGCGGTGGCCGTGGTCCTCGTCGACTCGATCGAAGGCGAGGATCGCGTCGATCCGTACGACCCCGAGCCGGGGTCGATGGACCAGATCCCGGGCGGGGCACGCGGCCTCGACGGGCGGATGCTCGAGGTCAGCGGCGGCGCCGCGTTCCTCCTATGCCGGCGGTCCTCGCGGTTGAACAGCCACTCGGCGCAGTGGGCGCTGCCCGGCGGGCGCCTCGATTCCGGCGAGGACGCCGTCACCGCCGCCCTGCGTGAGCTCGACGAGGAGCTCGGCGTCGTGCTCACATCCGAGCGCCGTGCTCGGCCTGATGGACGACTATCCCACCCGGTCCGGCTACGTCATCACGCCGGTGGTGCTGTGGGGCGGCGGGCGCACCGATCCCCGTCCGCATCCCGACGAGGTGCGCGCCGCCTACCGGGTCGGCCTGCATCAGCTGTGTCGCGACGACTCGCCGCGGTTCATCGACATCCCCGAGAGCGACAAGCCCGTGGTCCAACTGCCGCTCGGGCGGGACCTGATCCACGCCCCGACCGCCGCCGTGCTCGTGCAGTTCCGGTGGCTCGGGCTGGAAGGCCGGGACGACCCGGTGCAGGGCTTCGAGCAGCCCGTCTTCGCCTGGCGGTGATCGGCGAGGTGGGTGAGCGCCGCTGCGAAGCGGCGGCAGCGAGCTCGGAGGTGAGACGAGCAGCTTGGCTGCGAGTCGAACCCGAGCATTCGGTAGCTACCGACCCGAGTGGCCGAAGCCGCCGCCGCGGTCCGGTCCGTCGAGCGACGCAACGAGCTCCCACACGACCTCCTCGACGCGCTGCACCACGAGCTGGGCGATGCGGTCGCCGCGATGGATCGTGTAGTCGGTGGCGGGATCGGTGTTCAGCATCACGACCCTGAGCTCGCTGCGGTAGGCGGCGTCGATCAGGCCGGGCGAGTTGACGACGCCGACGCCGTGGCCGAGCGCGAGCCCGCTGCGGGGGAGCATGAACCCGGCGTGGCCGGGCGGGATGGCGACGGCGATCCCGGTCGGCACCAGCGCCCGCCCGCCCCCGGCGGCGAGGGTGACGTCGATGCGGGCGTGGACGTCGAGCCCGGCGTCACCGGGGTGGGCGTAGGACGGCAGCGGCAGGTCTGGGTCGAGCCGGACGACCGGCACGGGCAGCGGCATCGGGCCCGGACCCTACCGACTGCCCATCCGAGTGTTGAAAGGCGCGAAACCGCGCCTTCGACACTCCGATGACCTTCAACACTCCGATTGAACACGGCGTACCCTCCGACGTGATGGAGCGCCCGCCGTCGGTCGACACGCTGGCGCGGTCGCTGGCAGGGTCGGGGCTGCCCCACCCGCTGCTCGTCGATGTCGCCCGCCAGGCGATCGCCGACGGCGCCCTCGACGCCGCACCCGACCGCGCCGAGGCACTGCGCCGGACGCTGCTGACGCCGGTCGTCAACGCCACCGGCGTCCTCCTCCACACCAACCTCGGCCGAGCCCCGCTCGCCCACCACCAGGAGGCGCGGGCGCAGTCGGTGGAGCTCGACCTCGTCACCGGCGAGCGCGGTTCCCGCCAGCGCGCCGTCGGCGGGCTGCTCGCCCGGCTGTGCGGGGCCGAGGACGCGATGGTCGTCAACAACAACGCCGGAGCCGTGCTCCTCGTGCTCTCCGCGCTGGCCCGCGGGCAGGCGGTGCCGGTGAGTCGGGGCGAGAGCGTGGAGATCGGCGGCGGCTTCCGCGTGCCCGAGGTCATGGAGCAGTCCGGCGCCCGCCTCGTCGACGTCGGCACCACCAACCGCACCCGCCTCGACGACTACCGCCGCGCCGTCGAGTCCGCCGACGTCGCGCTCGTGCTCAAGGTCCACCCGAGCAACTACCGGCTCCACGGCTTCGTCGAGCACACCACTGTCACCGAGCTGGCGTCGCTCGGCCCGCCGGTCGTGGTCGACCTCGGCAGCGGCCTCGTCGACGCCACCTGCCCGTGGTGGCCGGTCCCGCACCCACCGGCCTGGCTGGCCGGCGAACCGGCGGCGGTGCAGACCCTCGCCGCCGGGGCCGCCCTCGTCACGTTCAGCGGCGACAAGCTGCTCGGCGGGCCGCAAGCCGGGATCATCGCTGGGCGCGCCGACCTCGTCGCCCGCTGCGGCCGCCACCCGCTGGCGCGGGCGCTGCGCCCGGGCGGGCTCGTGCTCGCCGCCCTCCAGGACCTCGCCCTGGCCTACCTCCGGCGAGATGTCGTGGCGACCGTGCCGTTCTGGCGGATGGCCGCCACGCCGGTGGCCGACCTGCGCGAGCGGGCGGAGAAGATCGCTACGGCGACCGAGACGACCGCCGTCGCCACTGAGGCGGTCCCCGGCGCCGGCTCCGCACCCGGGGCGACGATCCCATCGGCCGGGGTCAGGATCGACGGCAACCACCTCGCCACGCTGCGCGAGCACGACCCGCCGGTGATCGCCCGCACGCGGGACGGGGCAACCTTCCTCGACCTGCGCGCCGTCGAACCCGCCGACGACACCGTCGTCGTGGAGGCCCTGCGCCGGTGCGAGTGATCGCCACCGCCGGCCACGTCGACCATGGCAAGTCGTCGCTCGTGCTGGCGCTCACCGGCACCGACCCCGATCGCTTCGCCGAGGAGAAGCGCCGCGGGCTGACGATCGACCTCGGCTTCGCCCACACGATCGTCGATGGCGAGGCGGTCAGCTTCATCGATGTGCCCGGCCACGTCCGGTTCCTGCGCAACATGCTCGCCGGGGTCGGCGGGGTCGACGCCTGCCTCTTCGTCGTCGCCGCCACCGAGGGCTGGAAGCCGCAGAGTGAGGAGCACCTGCGGATCCTCGAGCTCGTCGGCGTCACCCACGGCGTCGTCGCGCTGACGAAGGTCGACCTGCTCGACGACGCCGAGCTCGTCGAGCTGGCCGCCCTCGAGGTCGCCGAGCACACCGCCGGGACGTTCCTCGCCGGCGCCCCGATCATGCCCGTGGCCGCGCCGAGCGGCGGCGGACTCGCCGAGCTTCGCAACGCCCTCGCTACCCTCGCCCGCACCATGCCGGCGGCCACCGATCGCGGTCGCGCCCGGCTGTGGATCGACCGGGTGTTCGCGGCCAAGGGCAGTGGCACCGTTGTCACCGGCACCCTGACCGACGGCACGATCGTCACCGGTGATCACGTGCGGATCGAGCCCGGCGGCGGCGGGGCGCGGGTGCGGGCGATCCAGACCCTCGGGCGGACGGTCGGCGAGATCGGTCCCGGCAATCGCGTCGCCCTCAACCTGGCCGGCGTCGAGCACGGTGCGCTCGCCCGCGGCGACGCCGTCGTGGCGCCGGGCCGGTGGCACACGACGACGATGGCCGACGCCACGCTCGACGTCCTCGCGACCCTCGGCCATCCGGTGTCCCGCCGCGGTGCCTTCCTCGCGTACATCGGATCGGGTGAGCACGCCGTGCGTGTTCGCGTCCTTGGCCCCCAGGCGATCGAACCGGGCGGCCACGGCCTCGTGCGGCTGCACCTCGCGGCGTCGCTGCCGCTGCTGCCCGGTGATCGCTACGTGCTGCGCGAGACAGGCCGCGACGAGACCGTCGGCGGCGGCGAGGTGCTCGATGTCGCGCCGGTGCGCCCGGCGTCGAAGGCCCGCCCGGATCGGTCGGTCGACCGGGTGGTGGCCGAGCGCGGGTGGGTCGACGCCGGCGAGCTGGAGCGCCTGACCGGAGAGCGCCGACGCCCGACCGTCGGGCGGTGGGTCGCCGACCCCACCGCCGTCGCCCGCACCGCGGCGGCGCTGCGGGCCCGGCTCGACGGCGATCTCCCCGTCGCCACGCTCGACGAGCGCGAGCGGGCCGTGCTCGACACGTTCGCCGACGTGATCGTCGAGGGCGGGACGGCCCGACGCGGCGATGCGACCGACCCGCTCGCCGAGCACCCTGCGGTCCCCGCGCTCGGCGCCGGGGGGCTGGCGCCCGAGCCGCCGGTCGGGCTCGATCGGGTCAAGCTGCGCGAGCTGGTCCGCCGCGGCGTGGTGGTCGAGCGCGACGGCCTGTGGTGGCACGCCGACGCCCTCGACACGGCTGCCGCGCTCGCCGCCGAGCTGCTGCGCACGCGGCCGGAGGGGTTCTCCGTCGGCGAGTTCCGGGAGGCCGCCGGGATCACCCGCAAGCACGCCGTGCCGCTGCTGGCCGAGCTGGACAGCCGGGGGATCACCCGCCGCCGCGGCGACCTGCGGATCGCCGGCAACCTGCTCCCAACGGATTAGGTGCCAGGTGGGCGGCGAGCGCCGCTGCGTAGCGGCGGCGGTGAGCTCGGAGGTGAGGTGAGCAGCTTGCCTGCGGGCCGAACTCGAGCGTGAAGGTGGGCGGCGAGCGCCGCTGCGTAGCGGCGGCGGCGAGCTCGGAGGTGAGGCGAGCAGCTTGCCTGCGGGCCGAACCCGAGTATTAGGCCGAGACCCGCACGTGGCGGCGCTCCTCCTGGTTGAGCCCGCCCCAGATGCCGTAGCGCTCGTCGACGGCGATCGCGTGCTCGAGGCACTGCACGCGGACCGGACAGCTCGCGCACACGGACTTCGCCCGTCGCTCACGGGCCAGCCGCTCGTGCTTGCGCTCGACGTGGATCGGGGGGTAGAAGTCGCTGGCTGGGCCGTTGCGGCAGGCGCCGACCTCTTGCCACGTGGCAGCCTTCACGGGGAGCACGGTAGGGAGCCGCTCGGCGCCGTTCAATGGGTCGGCGACCCTGTTCACACAGGGTTTACGGCGCCGAAACGGGTGCTCCGGACTGGGCGTCAGACGAGCCGAGTGCGGGGAACGCTGGCGACCTCTCCGGCGGTGCGCAGCTCGGCGACCGCCGGCACCGGGTCGGGGTCGCCGAACAGTCGGTCGTCGCCGTAGTCGGCCGGCCGGCCCGTGGCGTCAAGTGTCCACCACGACGCCTCGAGGGCGATCCCGTTCGGATCGGTGAAGTACACGGACCGGATGAAGCCGTGGTCGACGACATCGGTGACCTCGCACCCGGACCGCTTCAACCGGTCGCGCAGCGCCAGCAACGCCTCCTCGTCGGGCAGGTTGAACGACAGATGATCGAACTGCATCGCCCGAGGGTCAGGGACACCGGCCGGCTTGGCGAACGGCTCGATCGAGGCGTTGGCGTACTCGAAGAAGGCCACCGTCGTCTGCTCGCCGAAGGAGAAGAAGTAGTGGCGGAACGACGGCGTGCCGATGGTGGCGACGAGCTCGGCGCCGAGCACGCCGTGGTAGAAGCGCACCGTCGCATCCATGTCCGCCGTGACCAGGGCGAGGTGGTTGATCCCCCGCCAATGCAATGCCGAATCGCTGCTCATTGGTGCACCATCACCCTGCGGAGCACGCCATCCGCTGTCCGCGCCTGGTGCACCAGTGAGCCTTCGGCGCCGTAACGCTGATTCGCTCGCTCGAAGACTCGCTCGCTCATGAGGCCTCCCGACTTTGTCATGGTGACTGTCCCGGGCGGCGTCGTTCGCGGTGGTCCTTCGCCGCGCCCTCCAGCGGCTCGACCTCCAGGGTGACGCCGTCGATGCCAACGACCCGGACTTGCTCGCCCGCCTTCACCGGCGTCGCCCTGTTGGTGCGCGCCCGCCACCGGGCGTCGCCGACGCTGACCACACCGTCGGGATCGACCGCCTCGACGACGTCGCCCAGCTCGCCGATCATCCACTCCCGCCCGATCGTGGGCGTGGCGAACCGGGTCCGCACCATCGACGGCATTCCCACCACGAAGGCGACGATCGTGCCCCCGATGCCGGCGAGCAACGTGATCCACGACGGGCGGAGGGTGACGCCGGGGAGGTCCTGGAACAGCAGCAGGCTGCCGAAGATCGTCAGCACGATGCCGACGCCGGTCCACAGTCGGGGGAGGCCGACTTGGACATCGACGGCGAACGCCAGCATCGCCGCCACGAGCAGGGCGACGGCCCAGCCTCTGATCGGCAGGGTCGCCAGACCGGTGCAGGCGAGCACCACGCATCCGGCGCCGACGATGCCGGCGACGCCGACACCGGCGGTGAAGAACTCGAAGATCAGCAGGGCGATGCCAATGAGGAACAGCAGGTAGGTGACGGCGGGGCTGGCGACGGTGTGGAACAGCTGGTCGACCAGGCCGAGCTTGGCGAAGCGGACCGTGGCGATCGTGTCCCGGCGCACGGTGCCGCTGTCCAGCGTGACCTGCTTGGACGTGTGCAGGGTCACGCCGTCCTTGGTGTAGCCGTCGAGCGCGTCGACCATGTTGACGATCGTCGGGATCCCCTCGTCCGGTACTCGCTGGTTGAACACGCCGAGCCGGCGGGCGTCGCTGAGGCCGAGCGACCCGGCGCGCAATGCCTCCATGGCCGCGCCGAAGTCGACGGTCTGGCCGTTCGGGTGCAACGGGATGCCCATGTGCCCGACGCGAGCGCCGGGCGCCATGCCCGAGACGTCGGCGACAGCCAGGAGCTGGGCCGGTGTGCCGTAGAGGCGAGCGCCCGACGGGCCGACCCAGATCGCGACCGGGACCTTGGAGGCAGCGATGCGCTCCATGAGGGCCTGGATCCGGTCGCGCCCGACGACCGCGCCGCGGGTGTTGACCTGGAGAATCAGGGCCTGGGCGCCGTCCCTCGCGCTGCGATCCATCGCCTCCTCGATGGCGTGGACGACGATCGGGTCGAACAGCCCGCTGACCTGCAGCACGTCGACCGGGCCGGGCGTCTCCTGCTGGGCCGGCGCGGCGTCGACTGACGGGGCGGAGGGAGCGAGCACGGCGAGGCAGGCAGCGGCCCCGAGCAGGGCGATCGCTAGTCTGCGCAAAGGTGCCTCCGGAGCTCGTCGATCCTGTGCCGCAGCTGTCCGCCGCGCGCGTCACGATCGTGGCGGGCAAGGGTGGTGTCGGCAAGACCACGGTAACGGCAGTTCTCGCCCGCGCCGCTGCCGACGCCGGCCGGCGGGTGCTCGTGGTCGAGCTGGACGGCAAGCCGGTGCTCGCCGGGCTGGCGGGGACCGTGCCGTGCGAGGCGATCTCCGGATCGCAGGCGCTCGAGACGTACCTGCGGGAGCATGGCTTTGGTCGCGTGGCCCGGCGGCTCACGACGACGGGTGTCATCGACGTCGTCGCCACTGCGGCGCCGGGCATCGACGACATCGTCGTGCTCGGTCGGATCAAGCAGCTCGAACGCAGCGGCGACTGGGACGTCATCGTGGTCGACGGGCCCGCCGCCGGCCACGCCATCACGTTCCTGACCTCTGCCGCCGGGCTGCTCGACGCCGTGCGCGGTGGACCGGTGCGGGCCCAGGCCCAGGAGGTCGTGGCGATGCTCGGCGACCCGGTCCGCAGCCAAGTCGTGCTCGTCACCGTGCCCGAGACGACGCCCGTGAACGAGGTCGTCGAGACGGCCTACGCGCTGGAGGACCGCGTCGGGGTGCGCCTTGGTCCGTTGGTCGTCAACCAGATCGACGGGCTCGGCGAGCCGGACGTGCCCGACCCGGCGACGGTGGACCTCGACGGCACCGAGGAGCGTTCCCTGCTCGCCGAGGCGGCCATCTACCGCCGGGCCCGCCGGGCGATGCAGGTCGAGGAGCTGACCCGGCTGGCGAAGGAGCTGGCGTTGCCGCAGTGGCACCTGCCACTGCTGCCGGTGGCCGGGCTCGGCGCCGCCGACGTCGCCACCCTGGCGGCGTCGATCCGGGCGCCGTCGTGAGCGGCCCGCCACCGTCTCCTCATCCGGGCGGGAATCGTCCCAGGCGGGTCGGGGGTCAACCGTGACGGCGCTCGACCGGATGCTCGACGGCGCCCAGGTGATCGTCTGTTGTGGATCCGGGGGCGTCGGCAAGACGACCACCGCCGCGGTGATCGGGCTCCAGGCGGCCCGGGAGGGACGGCGGGCGGTGGTCGTCACGATCGACCCGGCGCGTCGCCTCGCCGATGCCCTCGGCCTCGCCGACGGCCTCGCCCCACAGCCGCAGCGGATCGTCCTCGAGGGCGCGCCCGGCGAGCTGTGGGCGATGATGCTCGACACCGCGGCCGCCTTCGATGCGGTCGTGCGCCGCCACGCCGCTGACCGCCAGCAGGCCGAGCGGATCCTCGCCAACACCTTCTACCGCAACATCTCCGGCGCCCTGAGCGGCACCCAGGAGTACATGGCCGCCGAGACGCTGCACCAGCTCCACGGCGACTGGCGCTTCGACCTCGTCGTCGTCGACACCCCGCCCAGCCGCAACGCCCTCGACTTCCTCGAGGCACCTGGCGTGCTCGCCCGCTTCCTCGACCACCGCCTGTTCCGCCTGCTGATGCTGCCGGCGCGGCGGGGCATGGGCATCGTCACCGCCGCCACCCAGCCGATCCTGCGGGCGATCGGGCGGGTGGTCGGCTCCGACGTGCTCGCCGACGCCGTCGCCTTCTTCCAGGCGTTCGCCGGGATGGAGCGGGGCTTCCGCCAGCGGGCCGAGGACGTGATGGCGCTGCTGCGGTCGCGCGAGACGCGCTACGTGGTCGTCGCCTCACCTCACCGCGACACGGTGACCGAGGCGGTGTGGTTCGCCGGCAAGCTGGCCGAGCACGGGATCCCGCGCGTCGCCGGCGTGGCCAACCGGGTCCACCCGAGCTTCGGGCGCGGGACCGCCGCCGAAGCAGCGCGACGGGCGGCCGAGGCGGCCGACGCGGCCGACGCCGACATCGCCGCGCTGTGGCGGAACGTCGCCGAGCTGCGGGCGCTGGCCGAGGCGGCGCGCACCGAGCTGGCGCCGTTCGATGCCCTGCTCGACGGCGGTCCGCTGGCCGAGGTCCCCCTGTTGGCTGGGGACGTCCACGACCTGGCCGGGCTCGACGAGATCCGCCACCACCTCTTCGGGCGAGCGTGATCGGACCTCGCCGGGTGGGGTACCGTCCCGGGCCGTGAGGGTGCTGCTGGCCACGGATGCGGACTGGCTCGTGCAGGACGTCGTGGCCGCGCTAGGCGGGCCGGACACGTCGTTCACGGTGTGCGCGGAGGGTCGCGAGGTGGCCCGCGTGGTGGCCGACAAGGCCGCCGCCGGCGAGGACGTCGACGTCGGCATCTTCGACCTCCAGATCGGTTCGATGGGCGGGATGGCGGTGACGCTGTCGCTGCGCCTCGACGAGTCCAGCGGGCGGGTGCCGCACGTGCCGATCGTGATGCTCCTCGACCGCGTCGCCGACGTCTTCCTCGCCCGCCGCTCCGGTGCCGACGGCTGGCTGGTCAAGCCGCTCGACCCGCTTCGCCTTCGCCGGGCCGTGCGAGCCGTGCTCCGCGGGGATGCCTACCGCGAGGGCCTCGTCGACGGCCGCTGGGGGGTCCAGCCAAGCACAGCCCATTCGAGTGTGGAAGGGCGCGAAACCGCGCCCCTCACACTCGAATGACCGCAAACACTCGGATGGGAGGACTGGGGGCGGCGGGTAGGCTCGGTCGTCGCTACGGGGTGTAGCGCAGCTTGGTTAGCGCGCCACGTTCGGGACGTGGAGGCCGGGAGTTCAAATCTCCCCACCCCGACTCCGTCGCTCGCTTCGCTCGCCCCTGCGTCGGGGTTTCACCCCACCGTGTATGCCCTCCGGGGGCCGTTCAAGCGCCACGGAGGCTTGCCTCGTCGGAGACGGTCACGGGTCGCGACGGTTTGAACGCCAGCTCGCCGGGGCGACTCTGCTCGCTTCGCTCGCTCCTGCGTCGGGGTTTCACCCCACCGTGTCTGCCCTCCGGGGGCCGTTCAAGCGCCACGGAGGCTTGCCTCGTCGGAGACGGTCACGGGTCGCGACGGTTCGAACGCCATCTCGCCAGGGCGACTCCGTCGCTCGGCGTTGACGAATCCGGTCCCTCGCGCACGGATTCCTGACAGCGTACCCTGCGGCCTTGCATGGGCCCCGAGGCAGGGAGCACGCGTGACGCTGCGTGACCGGTTCGACTCCCATCTTGACGGAAGGCCCTGAGCGGCACCGCATTGATGAGGTGGTCATCTGCGATCCGTGGCCCGCGACGCTGTCCGAGGTCGAGTCCGTGCTCGGGTCGGGCTCAACGATCCGGCGTGCTGCCTTCCGGCATCTCCGGGGTTTCATGGCGTGGTTCGAAGGGGCGTTTGCGATGGATCCGAGGCGGGAGGTCTGGGTTCGCGGGCGCTTCGCCTCGACGCTGGCGCCAGAGATTGACGACCTTGACCTGGTCGCGCACTACAGCACGGCACGCGTGGCAGAGGGCGATCTCTGGGTGCTGCTGGCATTGTCGGCCGAGCCCGTGAGACTCGACCCCGTTCGTCTCGTCGTGACACCCCTTCGTCATGATGGCTCGAATACTCGTTCGAGCGGGAGAAGGAAGCGAGGCGCAGCAGGGTTCGTGCGCTGCGCCCGGAGACCCGTGAGCAGATCGTTGCTGGATGGATCAAGCTGGTAGGAGAGGAGGGCGATGGCTGAGACGATCACACGAGAGGCGTGGCTGCGCCTCGAGCTCGAAGCTGCACGCGACTATGTCGCCCGGTTCCGCGACTCCTCGGACCCCATCGAGCAGGCGCAGGTGTCGCGACGGCTACGTGAGGCTCAGTTGATCGAAGACGAGCTCGGTCAGCTCCTCGGACCCGCCGTTGTCACGTTTCGACTGATGGGCCCTGCGGTCGAGGGCAACAACGCACCACCTGAGCTGGTGAAGGAGATCATTCAGAGATACGACCAGATCGCAACCGAGTACGGGACCGAGGTTCTCGTAGCTCCTGCACACGCTGCTTCCCACGTGATCACACTGGTGGGTCCTTCGCAGCTGGAGCTGCCTACGTTCAATACGTTTGCGGAGGCGGCGTCGGCCGTCATCGACTTGAGTCCTGACGTGGTGCAGGCGGGCGAATCGCTCGAGGACCACGCGTTAGTCCATTCGGCTGATCTAACAGCTGCCACACTCGCAGCGCTCAGGCAGATGATCGGAGCAATGTCGCGGTATCGCATCGACACGGAGATCCAGCTCGACACACAGGAACGCAGCGCAAGCGTCTGGTTCCGGCGTGACGCGGCGATCGCCCTCGACCGGTTCCTCAAGGATCTTGCGGAGCACACCTCTCTCCTCCAGGTCGATGGGGTGATGCGCGGCTTCACGGCGCGAGGTGGGCAGTTCGAGATCGAGACCGCAGATCGCGTGTTCAAGGGGCGAGTACCGAAGGCGATGCGAGCGGCAGCCGACGGCATCGCGCTTGGAACGGCAGTTCACGCCGAGATCGAGGAGATCACGGCGACCTTTCAATCCGGCGATCAACGTGTCCGATACCGGCTCAAGACCATCGCAGGCGCCGACGGAGAGGGGGTCGTAGGGCAACTGGAGTAGCCCGTCAGACTCGATGAGCCCTCCGGCGGCCGTTCAGGCGCCACGGAGGCGTGCCACGTCCGAGGTCGTCACGGGCCGCGACGGTTCGAACGCCATCTCGTGAGGGCGACGGAAGTCAGCGCAGCAGGAGCTCGGCGATCTGGATCGCGTTCAGGGCGGCGCCCTTGCGCAGGTTGTCGCTGCTGACGAACAGGGCCAGCCCGCGCCCGCCGTCGACGCCCTCGTCCTGGCGGATCCGCCCGACGTAGCAGGGGTCACGCCCGGCGGCCTCGAGCGGCGTGGGGATGTCGCTCAGCTCCACACCCGCCGCCGCGGCCAGCACCTCGGTGGCCCGCTCGACCGACAGCGGCCGGGCGAACTCGGCGTTGATCGACAGCGAATGGCCGGTGAACACCGGCACCCGCACGCAGGTGCCGGACACCTTGAGGTCGGGGATGCCGAGGATCTTGCGGCTCTCGTTGCGCAGCTTCTGCTCCTCGTCCGTCTCGAATCGGCTGTCGTCGACGAGCTTGCCGGCGTACGGCAGCACGTTGAAGGCGATCGGGCGGACAAATTTCTCCGGCTCGGGGAAGACGACGGCGCGCCCGTCGTGGGTCAGCGCGGCGGCGCCGTCGACGACCTGCCGGACCTGCTTGTCGAGCTCGTCGACGCCCGCCAGCCCGGCGCCCGAGACAGCCTGGTACGTCGACGCCACGAGCCGGACCAGGGCGGCCTCGTCGTGGAGCGGCTTGAGCACCGGCATCGCCGCCATCGTCGTGCAGTTGGGGTTGGCGATGATCCCCTTGCGGGCCTCGGTCACCGCCTGCGGGTTGACCTCGGCGACCACGAGCGGAACATCGGGGTCCATCCGCCACGCCGAGGAGTTGTCGATCACGGCGACGCCGGCGGCGGCGAATCGCGGCGCCAGGTGCCGCGAGGACGTGGCACCGGCCGAGAACAGGGCGATGTCGAGCCCGGTGGGATCGGCCACCGCGGCGTCCTCGACGGTGATCTCCCCGTCCGCCCACGGGAGCGCCGACCCCGCGGAGCGGGCCGACGCGAAGTAGCGCAGCTCGTCGACCGGGAAGTCACGCTCGGCGAGCAGCCGACGCATCACACCGCCGACCTGTCCGGTTGCACCGACGACTCCGACGCGCACGGACGGACAGGCTAACGAGGGCCGCCCGAGGCTCGACCAGCGATTACAGGACGTGCCGAGCCCTACTTGACCGTGGCGACCAGCCACCAGTGGTTGCGGTTGATCCCCTCGTAGTGTTCCGCTGTGGCGTGCTTGACGCCCCACAGCGGCGTGCCGCGGACCGGGTTCCGCCACACCACGACGTCGGTCAGCGAGTCCTGGATCGGGCCGAGCACCTGATGCGGGTCGAGGCGGTTGGCCTGCCAGGCGAGACGTGTCACGGCACGCCGCCGTGACAGCCAGCTGCCGACGCCGGGAGCACGCAGCAGCGCTCGAGCCGTCGCTCCGACGGGCAGTACGAACGGGTCGAGGCCCGACCACGAGCGGAAGTTGAGCGCCACCCGCCCGCCCGGACGGACGACCCGCACCGCCTCGGCGACGAGGGCGAGGGCATCGTCGCGGCGGCAGTGCTGCAGCGTGATGTAGCTGAAGGCGACGTCGACGGAATCGTCGGGGAGGCGGAGGGTCCGGCCGTCGGCGACCTCGACCGTGCGCAACCGCTCGACCTTGCCGAAGCGGGCCACTGCCTCGCGGCAGCGTTCGAGGAACCCGGCGTCGAGGTCGCACGCGATCACTGTGCCGAAGCGGCGGGTGAAGGCGCAGGTCATCCGCCCGATCCCGCACCCGATCTCGACGAGGGTGCGGCGGTCGTCGTCGCCGTCGAGCAGCCCGAAGCGGTCGAGGTAGACCGGGACCTCGGCGTCGCCGGTGGCGACGAACTCGGCCAGCGTGAGCGTGTGGCCGGTCTCGCTGTTGAACACCCAGCCGGTGGCCTGGACCACCTCGTCAGCGCTCGCCTGCTCCTCCGTGACCCGTCCAGCGACCTTCCACGGGATCAGCTGCGGCCGCTCGCGAGGCATTCCGAGAGTGTGGCAGCTCGCTCGCCGAACCGGAACTCGACGCCCCCCGGCCCGGATGGCAGGATGAGGCATGCAACTCACAGCGGACCGTGCACTCTGGGAATCCATCGTCGACGCCGACGCCGAGGTCCCACCTGGTCGCACGGCCGCTGAGCTGCTCCCTTCGCTGCTCGACCTGCTCAGTGAGGAGGACCCCTACCTGCGCGACGAGGTCGGCTACGGCCTGCTCGCCCGCTGGGTGGTCCAGGACCACATCCTCGGCCGCGAGCAGCTGCGCTACGCGGTGGAGCGGCTCGTGCCCGACCTGCGCCTCGGGCTCGACGGTGACGACCCTGGCGACCCCGATCGCCTCGCCGTGCGCCGCTCGTACTCGGCGCTGGCGCTGGCGCTCCTCGCCTTCCGCGACGTGGAGGATCGCTTCCTCGACCGCGCCGAGGTGCACGGCCTCCTGGACGCCGGCATCGAGTACCTGCTCGACGAGCCCGACCGTCGCGGGTACGTGCCCACCGTGGGCTGGATCAACGCCACCGCCCACACCGCTGACCTGCTCAAGTTCCTCGTCCGCAACCCGCTCACCGGGCAAGCCGAGCACCGGCGGGTTCTCGAAACCCTGCAGACGCTGCTCACCCGAGCCACCGGCCCGGTGTTCGTCGACGACGAGGAGGACCGCCTCGTGCTCGTGGTCGTCGACGTGATCGGGCGAGAGACGATCGGCGACGACGAGCTGAGCGACTGGATCGACATGTTCGGCTCATGGCTCGCCGGCCGCGCCGGGCTGCTCGATCCGGCGTCCCGTGCGGCCGCGGTCAACCTCAAGCGGTTCATCCGCACGCTCCACCTCGCCTTGTGCTCGCGGGCGCACCGTCGCGAGCTGACGTTCGACAAGCCCGAGCTCACCGCCCTCGACGTCGCCAGAAGGTTCGCCGCCGGACCGATCTAGCGGTCGGAGGTCGTCGGGTGCGGCCCGTCGGTGGGCGGTCAGCCAAGATCGCGCCGTGATCCGCCTCGTGTTCTTGCTGCGGCGCAGGGCCGGCCTGTCGCTGGCCGAGTTCAGCGACCGCTGGCGGCTCGACCACGGCCCGATCGTCGCTGGTAGTCAGACCGTCATCGGCGTGCTTCGCTACACCCAGACCCACCGCCTCGAGGACCCGATCAACGAGGCGCTGGCCACGGCACGCGGCGCGATGGAGGAGCCCTACGACGGCGTTGCCGAGCTGTGGTGGGCCGGGGAGGACTCGTTCCGCGATGGAGGCGCGACGGAGGCTGGGCGCCGCGTCGGCGCCCAGTTGCTCGCCGACGAGGCCGAGTTCATCGACCTCGCCGCGTCGCCGCTGTGGCTCGCCCACGAGTACCCGCAGGTCAACCCCGTGCCCGAGACGATCGTCGCCCGCCCGACCAACCGCATCGTGAAGCTGCACTTCCCGCTGCGCCACCCCACCGGGATGTCCATGGACGACGCCCAGCGCTACTGGCGCGTCCAGCACGGCCCCCTGATCCGCTCGATGGCCCCGGCCATGGGCATGCTGCGCTACCAGCAGGTGCACCGCTACGAGACGCCGTTCGAGACGGCGCTGCGGGCGAGCCGCGGTACTCAGGCCGACGCCTACACCGGCCACGCCGAGGCGTGGTTCGAGCGCGGCGGAACGCCACCGCCGGAAGCCGCCGAGGCCGGCCGGCGGGCCGTCGAGGACGAGCGAGTGTTCATCGACTTCGCCCGCTCGGCGATCTGGATCGGCAAGGAGCACGTCTTCGTCGACCGGATCTGACACCGGGACGGTGTCAGACGCGCAGGTCGGACGCTGAACGGGTTGAAGGTGACGCGTCCCGCCCCGACCCGGGGTCGACTGCGACCCGACGTTCAATGTCTTGCCGGCGCCGGCGCCCGTGGCTGGGATCCGATCGCGACCGCACGGCTCGCGCCGCCGCCGACCACCGCCGCGGCAAGCACCACTCCTGTCCAGCATCGCTTGGTCGTCACTCGCTCCTCGTGATCGAACAACGGGCGCGACCGCGTCGCCCGGCCGGTTCACGGACGCGGTCGAGGCACGGAGCGCCGACCGGACCTGCTCAGACGGTCTTGACCACCAGCACGTCGCAGGGTGCGTTGTGGGCGACGGCGTTGGCGACCGAACCGAGCAGGCGGCCGACGCCTTGCATGCGGCGGTTGCCGACGACGATCAGCTCGGCCTCCAGGCGCTCGGCCTCGCCGATCAGGGCGTCGGCCGGCTTGTCGGCGATCGCCGCCGACGTCGAGGCGATCCCGCGGGAGCGGAACGTCGCCGCCTGTGCGCCGGCGAGGTCCTCGGCCTCGTTGAGCCCGCTGAACACGAGCTCGTCGGTTCCCGACCGCACGGTCTCCCAGCCTCGCCGCTCGTAGGCGCACACGACGTGAATCGCTGCGCCGGTCGTCGCGGCGAGCTCAGCGGCACGCTCGGCGGCGCGAGCCGCTGTCTCGGATCCATCCGTCCCGACCACGTACGTCTTCACCCGAACCCCCTGGTCCCCACGCGCAGCGCCCGACTGTAGACGGCCGTCAGCGACGCTCGGGGAGGGGGCCGCCGTAGACACTGCCGCTGTCCAACCCGAACGCGGTGTGCAGCGTGCGCGCTGCCCGCTCCAAGTCGGACGCGGCGACGACCACCGAGATGCGGATCGTTGACGTCGAGATCATCTCGATGTTGACGTCCTCGTCGGCGAGGGTGCGGAACATCTTGGCGGCGATGCCCGGCGTCGTCTTCATCCCCGCCCCGACGAGCGACACCTTGGCGATGCCGCTGTCGTGGGTCACGCCGGAGGCGCCGATCTCCTTGGCCGCCCGCGTGACGATCTCCTCGGCCACCCCCATGTCGGCCGACGGCACGGTGAAGCTGATGTCGGTCTTGCCCTCGGTCGAGGTGTTCTGGACGATCATGTCGACGTTGACGTTGGCCGCGGCGAGCGGCTCGAACAACGTCGCCGAGATCCCCGGCCGGTCGGGGACGCCGAGCACGGTGACCTTCGACTCGCTGGCGTCGGTGACGACGCCGGAGATGATCGGATCTTCCATCGAGCCCTCCAGTCGGGAGTCGTCGGGTTCGTCGGTCACGAGCGTGCCCGGCTCCCACGTGAACGCGGAGCGCACGTGCAGGGCGACGCCGTGGTTGCGGGCGAACTCCACCGAGCGCAGGGCGAGCACCTTGGAGCCGGCGCCGGCCATCTCGAGCATCTCGTCGAAGCTGATCCGGCGCAGCTTGCGCGCCCGCGGCACGATGCGCGGGTCGGCGGAGAAGACGCCGGTGACGTCCGTGTAGATCTCGCAGGCGTCGGCGTCGAGGGCCTTGGCGAGGGCCGAGGCGGTGAGGTCCGATGCCCCCCGGCCCATCGTCGTGATCTCCCTGTCGGTGCTGACGCCCTGGAAACCGGCGATCACGGCGACTTTGCCGGCGGCGAGCGCCTCGCGCACCCGGTCACCCTTGACCTCGAGGATCTTGGCCTTGCCGTGGGTGGTATCGGTGATGATCCCGACCTGGCTGCCGGTGAAGCTGACGGCCGGCACGCCGAGGTCGGCGAGGGCCATCGTGAGCAGCGCCGCCGACACCCGCTCGCCGGTTGTGAGCAGCATGTCCATCTCCCGGCCGGGCCGGGTCTGGGAGACCTGGCCGGCGAGGGCGATGAGGTTGTCCGTGGCCTTGCCCATCGCCGACACGACGACGACGACGTCGTTGGCGTGGCGCTTGGTGATCTGCACGTTCTCGGCCACCGCCCGCATCCGGTCGGGATCGGCGACGGAGGTGCCGCCGTACTTCTGGACGATCAGCGCCACGGGGTCGTGAGCCTACCGGTGACCTGCGAGGGCGGTACCGCCCTGGCCACACCCTTGGTCGCGATTCGCCCTGGGCATGGCCGAAGAATCGCGACCAAAGCTCGGAGGTGGTCGGCCGCGGGGACTACCGCGTGACGTGCTGGACGACCTCGAAGGCGAGGAGGTGGGCGCCGGTCGACACCGGCTTGCCGTCCGGCGCCTCGGCCTTGGCGTGGCCGTGGGTGAAGGCCTGGCTGTTGACCCAGTTCTGGAACGACTCCTCGCTGTCCCAACGGGTGTAGACGAAGTAGCGGTCCTCCCCACTCACCGGGCGCAGCAGCTGGAAGTCCTCGAACCCCGGCATCTGCTCGACGCTCCGGGCGCGGGCGGCGAAGCGGGCCTCCAACTCGGGCCCGGCGCCGGGCGGCACGGCGATGGCATTGATCTTGACGACGCTCACTGGTGCACCATCCCACCGTCGAAGTCGTCATTCAAGTTCGGCGCCTGGTGCACCAGTGAGCCTTCGGCGCCGTGATGCTGATTCGCTCGCTCCGCTCGCTCATACCGAGAGTGTGCCCCGCGGTCCGGTGATCGTCGCCCACAGCGCCGGGTGCTCGCCGTGGCGGACCTCGACGCCGTGGACGCCGAGCGCCACCAGCGCCGCGGTCAGGCGATCGACGTGAGGCGTCGTCAGGTGCAGCACGACGAGGGCGAGGTCGTGGGTCAGGGTCGTCGATGGGTGCGGCGAGTCGCCCCAGTCGATCAAGAACGGCACGACACCGCCGGCGGCGTCGACGGGCCGGCGAACCTGCCAGCGCAGCACGACATCGCCGACGGGGCGCTCCATGTCGATCGGCGGCTCGAGCTCGAACCCGGCGGCGGCCATCCGCTCGGCGTCGGTGGCCAGATCGGTGGTGGCGAGCGCCCACGTGATCAGCGCGGGCGTCGAGAGCGCCTCGAGCATCGTGCGCATCGGGCTCGCGGTGGGCTGCTCGGGGTCGGGTGCGATGACCTCGAGGTAGGCACGGCCGCCGAGCGCGGTGAGCGCGTTGTGGGTGCCGAAGCCGGGGTGGCGTCCACCGGGATGGGGCGTCACACCGCAGCGCTCGGCGACTGCGGCGACGCCCGTCGCGAGGTCGGCGGCGCCGAACACCAGGTGATCGAGGTTGGCCGTCATGGCGTCACCGTACGCACCGCGTGGACGCCGTCCCAGACGTCGATGAAGCGGGTGGTGAGGGCGGCGCAGCCGAGGCGGATCAGGTCCGGTCGGCGGACGTCGGTGATCACTCCACGGGCGGTCAGCGCGGCATGCACCTCGTCGGCGCCTCGGACGCGCACGGCGACGTGGGCGCCGCGCAGGTGCTCGTCGCTGGGCGTCGGCGACGCGAGGTCGAGCTCGTCGCACAGCCGCAAAGCGAATCCCGTGAGGACCCGGCCGTTGGCGGCGATCGCCGCCATCCCGGCGTCGGCGACGTGACCGATGCCGACCTCGGCGGCGGCGAGCCCGATGGATCCCGGGCGTGCCGAGCAGCAGCCGCCGCACGTCGGGGTAGGGCCGGTACGCGTCGCCCATCTCGAACTGAGCCGACTGCCCGAACCAGCCCCAGATCGGCTGCTCGACGCCGAGGCCCGGACGCACGTACGCCCAGGCGGGCGCGCCGGGCCCGCCGTGGAGGAACTTGTAGGTGCACCCGACGGCGAAGTCGACGCCGGCAGCGGCGAGGTCGACCTCGACCGCGCCGGCGGCGTGGGAGAGGTCCCAGACCGTGACGGCGCCGGCGCGGCGGCCACGGTCGGTCTCCGCGGCGATGTCGAAGCGCTCGGCGGTGCGGTAGTCGACGGCCGAGCGAACGGCGACCACAACGCCGTCGAGGTCGTCCAGCGTCGGGCGCACCTGGCGCCCGGTGGCGTGGGCGATGCCAGCGACGACGTAGCGGTCGGTGGGGAAGTCGCGGCCGTCGACGGCGATCGCCCCGTCACCGGCGATCGCCAGCGCGGCGTGGACGGCCTGGTACAGGTTCACCGTCGTCGAGTCGTGGACGACGATCGACCCGGCCGGCGCGCCAACGATCGGCGCCACGCGGTCGCCGACGCGACGGGGCAGGTCCACCCAGTGGTCCCAGGCCCGGATCAGCCCCTCGGCCCACTCGGTGCCGGCGACCTCCTGCAGGCGGTCCACTGTCGCCCGCGGCGTCATCCCCAGCGAGTTGCCGTCGAGGTACACCAGGCCTGGTGGGGTCACGAACCGTTCCCGCCACGAGCCCAGCGGGTCGGCGGCGTCCAGCGCCTCGGCCTCCGCCCGCGCGATCATCCGAGTGTTGAAGGTCCGGTTTCGCGCCCCTCGACACTCCGATGACGTTCAACACTCGGATGGATCACGGCTCGACCAGGTCGATGAAGCTGGCTTGGCGGACGTAGCCCTCGTTGGTGAACTCGGTGAGCTCGACGCGGGCGACGAGCTCGGGGCGGACCCACACCGCGCCGCGGCGGTAGGCGGTCGGCGGGGGAGGGTCGAACGGGCACTCGGGTGTCCGGAGCGACTCGAAGCGGGCCATCAACTGCTCCAGCCGGGCCTGGGTGAACCCGGTGCCGACGCCGCCAGCGAACGCCAGTTGGTCGCCGTCCCAGCGCCCGACGAGCAGCGAGCCGAACGTGTTGGAGCGGTTGCCGGTTCCGGGCGTGTAGCCGCCGATCACGACGTCGGCACGCTGGCGGTGCTTGACCTTGCGCCAGTCCTTGGAACGCGTGCCGGGTCGGTACGTCGTCCCGAGCCGCTTGGCCATCACGCCTTCCAGCTCCTGCGCCGCGGTCGCCTCCAGCATCGCCCGGCCGTCGCCGATGCGGTGCGCCGGCACCTGCCAATTGGGGCCGTCGTCGAGGAGCTCGCGCAGCAGCCGCCGGCGCTCCTCGTACACCAGCCCGATCGTGTCGTGGCGGTCGATCGCCAGCACGTCGAACACGAAGTAGGCCGCCTCGAGGTGGTCGACCTCCTTGCGCTGGATCAGCTCGAACCGCGGCCGGCCGCGCTCGTCGACGACGACCAGCTCGCCGTCGAGGATCACCCGCTGCCCGCCCAGCTCGCCGGCGAGCGCCTGCATCTCGGGATAGCGCGCGGTGACGTCGTGGAGGTTCGAGCTCTGCAGCCGCACCCGGCCGTCCTCGACGAAGGCGATCGTCCGGTAGCCGTCCCACTTGATCTCGTAGGCCCAGCCGTCGTCCTCCGTCGGCAGCGTCCCCAGCGACGCCCGCATCGGCGCCACCGGGAACGTCAGGCTCATCGGCGTCATGAGGGCGGCGAGCGCCGAAGCGGAGCGGAGGCGGCGAGCCCGGAGGTGAGGGGAGCAGCTTGGCTGCGAGCCGAGCCCGGAGGTGGAGATGGCACCCGGCTCGACAAGACCCCATCGGCCTCGAGCGCGTCGATCGTCGCGTCGTCGTAGCCGAGGATCTCGGTGAGCACCTGGCGGTTGTCCTCACCCCGGTACTTGGCCCCGCCGCGCAGCCCGACCTCGGCGGCGCTGAAGTGCCACGGCGGGTTGGGGATGCGGATGGTGCCGCCACCACGGTTGGAGACCTCGGCGATCGCGCCCCGCTCCCTGGCCCAGTCCGAGTCGGCCAGCTCACGCCCGCTGCGGACGCGTCCGACGGCGAGGTCGAGCGGGCCGGTGCAGGCCTCGAACGCCGACCAGTCGGGGATCCGGCGGGCGGCGTCGAGCAGGATCTGGCGAAGCTCGTCGCCGTGCTGCAGGCGCGCACCGACGTCGGCGAAGCGCGGATCGTCGGCGATCGGCTCGACGCCGAACGCGCGCAGGAACAGCGCGAACGTTCCCTTCTCGGCGGGGTGGCCGCTGACGATCACGTGGTCGCCGTCGGCGAGCTCGAACACGATGTAGTCGCCAGGGGCGAAGTTTCGGATCGCCGCCGGGTCCTCGGGGCCGTCCCACAGCTCACCGTTGAGATGGTCGTTGACGAACAGCATCGTCTCGGCCATCGAGACGTCGATCGATTGGCCGGCGCCGGTCTGCTCGCGCTGGTACAGCGCGGCGAGGATGGCCGTGGTCAGCTCCAGCGCGGTGTAGCTGTCGGCGTGGCTGAGCGGGTCGTTGGCGTAGTCGCCGCCACGAGCGTCGCCCTGCAGCTTGGTGATCCCCGCCTCGGCGCCGACCACGGACGCGTAGGCCCGCCGCTCGACCCACGGCCCGGTGGCGCCGTAGCCGGAGATCGAGGCGTAGATGAGTCGCGGGAAGCGAGCGGTCAGCTCGTCGGCCCCGAGCCCGAGACGCCTCATCACCCCGGCCCGGTAGTTCTCGACCAGCACGTCGCTGGCAGCGGCGAGCCCGATCGCGATCTCGTGACCGTGCGGCGACGAGAGGTCGATGCTGACGTTGCGCTTGCCGGCGTTCTGCTGGACGAAGTAGGCCGACAGCCCGTTGATCCGCGGGCTGGCGTAGCGGGTGAGGTCGCCGTCGGGCGGCTCGACCTTGATCACGTCGGCGCCGAGGTCGGACAGCATCTTCGTGCAGTGCGGCCCAGCGAGGACGCGGGAGAAGTCGAGGACGCGGATGCCGGTCAGCGGTCCGTTCACGGCCCGAAACCGTAGAACTGTCCCTCGATTGTGGCCCGATCGGGCCGTTCCCTCGGGCTCGGCTCGCAGCAAGCTGCCCGCCTCACCTCCCGAGCTCGCTGCCAGCGCTTCGCAGCGGCGCTCGCCCACCTCGCTAGAGCACGCAGGTGAGGGTGCACGTGCATCCGGCCGACGACGAGCCGACGACCGTGCCGAGCTCGTTCTGCCAACCGTCGCGGAACACGTTGTCCGTGGACAGCGAGACCCTGGAGAGATTGGTCACGCTCTGCTCGTACCCGCTCGTGGCGTAGACGACCTTGCACACGTCCTCGGGCAGGGCGATCTGCGACGTCGCCTCCTTGCTCGATGCGCTCGTCGCCGCCGCCAGGCTCGGGTAGACCTCGTAGTGGATGTGCGGCCAGCGGCCGGAGTAGCAGGCGGGGAAGATGCTCGTGAACGTCACCGTGCCGTCGGCCGCCGTCTGCTGCACGCCGCGCAGGTAGTTCTCGTTGGGCAGCGTGTAGAGCGAGTAGAGGCCGTCGCGGTCGCAGTGCCACAGGTACACCGCCTTGCCGGCCTGGGCGCCGGCGGTGCTGTCCACGACCTTCAGCGTGATCGTCAGCGGCACGCCGGCGGCGGTCGTCGTGGACGAGCCGAAGCTGGAGCGGATGTCGCTGCGCACGATGCCGCTCTGGGTCAGCACGTTGACGCCGTTGGAGCCGTCGGCGGGGTAGGGGCCGGCGGTCTCTTCCGGTGTTTCGGTGAGCGTGCCCGCCGAGCCCGACGAGCTCGACGATGCCACCGTGGTGGTGGTGGTGGTGGTCGTCGCCGACCCGGAGCTGGTGCCGCGGCTGGCGCTGGTCACGCCGCAGGCGGCGAGCACGGTGGCCCCGGCAGCGCCGGCGAAAAGGCCGAGGAGGCGGCGGCGGGCGATCAGCGAGGAGAGGTCGAACTGCAGGCCGCGGTCGTGGTCGTCGTCATGGTCGAGCGAGGGGGTGGTGTTCGTGTCCATGCGTCGAGCGTTGTCGGCCGGCCTGTGAACCTCCTGTGACCGCGCCGGGATGTCACGATGGATCGGCATGCACGACGACCGGGAGCTGGTCGAGGAGCGGATCACCCGCGAGCTCACCGAGCGCGTGCTGCCGCTCGTCCACCCGCAGCGACGGTCGCTGGCCGTCGAGGCTGGTGCGGCGCTCGATCAGCTCGGCCCATTCGCCGTCGGCCAACCGTGGGGGCGGCCGTGGGCGACAACATGGTTCCGCTTCACCGGCGAGGTGCCGATGGCGTGGTCCGGACGGCGCGTCGAGGCGCTGCTCGACCTCGGCTTCCGCGCCGACTCGCCCGGTTTCCAGTGCGAGGGCCTGGTCCGCGACGCCAAGGGCCGGCCCGTTCAAGGCGTACACCCCCGCCGCCAGGCCGTCCTCGTCACGAGCGGTCCGGGCCCGGTCGAGCTCGTCGTTGAAGCGGCGGCCAACCCGCTGTTCCCGCAGTTTCGCCCGTCGCCCTTGGGCGATCCGGCCACCGCCGGCACCGACCCGCTCTACAGCCTGGAGCGGGCCGAGTTGGTCGTCGTCGACAGCGACGCCGAAGCCCTGCTCCACGACCTCGACGTGCTCGACGGCACGATGCGCACGCTGGCCCTCGACGACCCGCGCCGGGCCCGCATCCGCGTCGCCATCGCCCGCGCCCTCGACGTGCTGGCGAGTCCCCCGGGTGGCTGCGACGACCCGGCGGTGGCGGCCCGCGCCGCGGTGGCCGGCGTCCTGGCTGTGCCGGCGCGATCGGGTGCCCATCGCGTCGTGGCCACCGGCCACGCCCACATCGACACCGCGTGGCTGTGGCCCTTGGGCGAGACCGTGCGCAAGTGCACCCGCACGTTCGCCTCTGCCGTCGCGCTGATGGACGCAGCGCCCGACTTCCGCTTCGCCTGCTCGCAAGCCCAGCAGTACGCGTGGATCGCCGAGCGCGAGCCGGAGCTGTTCGCCCGCATCGCCGACAAGGTCGCCGAGGGGCAATGGATCCCGGTCGGCGGGATGTGGGTCGAGCCGGACATGAACCTTCCGTCCGGCGAGTCGATCGTCCGCCAGATCGTGCTCGGCCAGCGCTTCTTCGAGCAGCGCTTCGGCGCCCGCTGCCGTGAGGTGTGGATCCCCGACGTCTTCGGCTACCCGGCCGGGTTGCCCCAGGTGTTCGTCGCCGGGGGGATGGACCGCTTCGTGACCCAGAAGCTGTCGTGGAACCGCCAGAACCGCTTCCCCCACTCGACGTTCTGGTGGGAGGGCATCGACGGCACCCGCGTGCTGACCCACTTCCCGCCCGTCGACACGTACAACGCGGAGATGGTGCCGGAGGAGATCGCGCATTCGGTGCGCCGCTTCGCCGAGCAAGCGTGGAGCGGGTGGTCGCTGATGCCGTTCGGCTACGGCGACGGGGGCGGCGGGCCGACGCGCGAGATGCTCGAGCGGCTGCGGCGGATGGCCGACCTCGACGGGCTGCCGCCGGTCGAGCAGGGATCACCCGGCGACTTCTTCGAACACCTCGACGACGAGATCCGCCGTGGGGCGCCGGTGCCGGTGTGGCGCGGCGAGCTGTACTTCGAGACTCACCGCGGCACCCTCACCAGCCAGCTGCGGACCAAGATGGGCAACCGTCGCTGCGAGCGGCTGCTGCGCGAGGCCGAGCTGTGGACGGCCACCGCCGGTGGCGCGCCGGGCGGGTTCGACGACTTCTGGCGCGAGGTGCTCACGCTGCAGTTCCACGACATCCTCCCCGGATCGTCGATCGCCTGGGTCCACGACGAGGCCGAGGCCGCCCACCGGCGCATCGCCGACGAGCTGGAGTCGCGGATCGCCGCGGTGCTGGCCGAGCTGGCGCCGCCCGGGCCGGCACTGGCCAACCCAGCGACGGTGGCTCGCGACGAGGTGGTCGTCGCCGACGTCGAACCCGCTGGACCGGTGCAGCGGCTCGCCGACAGGCGGATCGCGTTCCGGGCCCAGGTGCCTGGCCTGGCGATGGTGCCAGCGATCGCCGTCCAGGCGGCTGAGCGCGTGGTGGTCACCGACCGCTCGATGGCCAACGGTCGCCTCGCCGTGAGCTGGGACCTCGACGGCAACCTGCGCTCGGTGATCGACGTCGCCAGGGCGCGCGAGCTGCTGCCCCACGGCGAGCTCGGCGCGGTGCTCGAACTGGCACCCGACCACCCAGTCCGCTACGACGCGTGGGATCTCGAGTCGTGGGTGCGCGACGACCCGGCCCGCCTCACCCACGCCGATCACGTCGAGGTGGTCGAGTACGGCCCGCTCGTCGGGTCGGTGCGTGTGCAACGATCCTCCGGTGACTCGGCGTTCACGGTCACGTATGTGATGCGCGCTGGGTCATCCCGGCTCGACATCCACGTCGAGCTCGACTGGCACCATCACGAGCACCTGCTGTCACTGGCCTTCCCGCTCGACGTGCGCGCCGACCAGGCGACGTGCGGCATCCAGTTCGGCGCGGTGCGTCGACCGACCCACCCGTCGAGCTCCTGGGACGCGGCGAAGTTCGAGGTGTGTGCCCATCGCTACGTCGACGTGGCCGAGCCGTCGTTTGGCGTGGCTGTGCTCAACGACGGCCGCTACG
This sequence comes from uncultured Acidimicrobiia bacterium, assembly GCA_963841465.1. Lineage (GTDB taxonomy): Bacteria > Actinomycetota > Acidimicrobiia > Acidimicrobiales > Ilumatobacteraceae > JALZMG01. Next base: position 211,586 of record CAWJCQ010000007.1, read on the forward strand.
GCCATCACGTGTTCGGCGGGGCGGTGCGCGTCAGCCTGGCCCGTGGCGCCCGCTATCCGGACCCCGACGCCGACCAGGGCCGCCACGACGTGACGATCAGCCTGTTCCCCCACGGCGCCGGGCTCGCCGAAGTCGTCGCCGAGACCGAGCGGCTGGACCTCCCGGTGCGGGTGGTCACCGCCGGCCGGGCCGCCAGGGCACCTGAGCCGGTGGTGCGGGTCACGGGTCTCGGCGTGGAGGTCGACGCCGTCAAGCTCGCCGACGACGGGTCGGGCGACCTGGTCGTGCGGCTCCACGAAGCGTGCGGTGACCGGACCCACGTGACCGTCGCCGCCGACCGCCGGATCGCCGCGGCCAGCCGCTGCAACCTGCTCGAAGAGCCGACCGGCTCGTTCGAGGTCAGCGATGGCATCGTCGCCACCACGCTGCGTCCGTTCCAGCTCGAGACGCTGCGCCTCACCCGCGACTGAGCCGGCGGTCGAGTCGACGTCGGCCGGGTGTCGGCTGGCCGTGTCATCCGACGCGCTGGACAGCGCTCGCTTCGTACGCTTGATCCATCGGGCCGAAGCGCACGTCAAACGGCGCGCAACCGGCGACCGAACCGATCCCATCGAAGAAGCCCGCTACATGGCCGAACGGCTCCCCGGGCCGTCCATCGTCGAGCTGGACAGCAACGACCACCTCATCTCGCTGTCGGACGCTCGTGACCAGCTCATCGATGCCATCCGCACGTTCGTGCTGAGCCTCGGCATTTGACTCGGTTCTCGGTGGCTCGGGCGTCGCGGAACATCTGATCGGCGATCTCCGCCCGGTCCCCGAGCCGCTCACGCGTCATCGACGAGCTCCATCCGTCATTCCTCTGTGTCGGCGACCGCGGCGGCCGGTTCGGCGGTACCGCGGGCGACGGCCGTGAGCATCGGCAGGTAGCGGTCCATGGCCTGGACGTTGGTCTCGATCAGCGTGCGCACCATCGTCTCCGACAGCGCCCCGCCCTCGACGTCGATCGAGGTCCTGAAGCGGACCTCACCGCGGTCCCAGCTGAACTCGAAGCAGCCGAGCACCATCCCGTCGTTGGCGCGGTGGAGGAACTCGGCGACGGCGCGGCTCTTGCGGCGGGTCACGGTCAGCGGGGCGATGGAATAGAAGATGAACCGCTCCTCGTCCTCCAACACGATGCCGTGGCAGCGCCACAGTCCGTGCACTCCCTCGTAGAGCACCTCCACGGTGTCGTCGTGCCATGTCGCCGGCCAGCCGTCGGCCTCGAGGAACGTGGCGACGACCGATCGGATGGAAGCTCGCCGGCCGGGCATGCGCGAATCGGCTCAGTCGGGCTGGGTCTCGGCGGCGGAGAACTGGAACCGGGTGACGTCGGGCATGAGCGAGGGCGGCAGCGCGAACTTGCCGGAGAAGACGACCTTCGTGCTCTTCGTCGACGGCCGGGCCGCCGGCTCGGAGCTGATCTTCTCGGGCTTCGGACCGCCGATCGCCGACTTCGCCGCACCTTCGAGCAGGGACTTGATGCTGTAGTGCTGGCGCAGGTACCGCTCGACTCGGTCCTTCACCCTGCGGTCGTCGCTGGCCTTCAGCTCGCCGATCATCGCCGCGACCTCGGCCGGCGCGAACGACCGCGGTGCGGCGGCCTCGGCGCCCAGCCGCTCGCGCTCGGCGGCCTCCCGCTGTCGCTCGAGTCGCCGTCGTTCGATCTCCGCCCTCTCCTCCAGGCTGAGCACCTTGGTCTGCTTCTCGACCTTCTCGACCTTCTCGACCTTCTCGACCTTCTCGACCTTCTCGACCTTCTCGACCGTCACGTCCTTGTCACCCGACTCCTTCTTCTCGCTCGCCTCCGCCGTGGTCGACACAGCTCGGGGCGGCGACGTCACCTTCGCCGACTTGCTCGACGTCGGTGCGGTCTTGGCCACTGCGGTCTTCACCTGCGGCGTCTTCGGCTGCGGTGACCTCGCCTCCGGTTCCATCGGCTCCTCGGCGCCGAGGTCGTCCCACCTGGTGTCCAGGATCTGGTACTTGCCGACGTAGGTCCTCGGCAGCCCGACGCCTTGCCTGACCTCCACTGCGTACGCCGAGTATGGCGACTTCACCCATGCCAGCACGGCGTTGACGTCGACGTCGTCACCTTGCGCCTGCCATTCGAGCAAGTGCCGGAATCTGGTTCGCGCCACGTTCGCAGCCAGGTTGGCGACGAACGCGCCCTCCTCCTCGGAGGTCCCGACGAACCGTTTGACGATGCTCGTCGGACCTCGCGCCATGTACTCCTGGTTCGTGCGCTCCTTGTTGCGGGGGTCGACCAGCCCGTAGTCCGTCGTGTCGGCGAACATCCACGGCGTCACGGGTCGTTCGGCGATGCCCAGCTGCTCGGCGGAGGGCAGGGCCAACGGCTGGGCGTACGCCTCCCAGCTCACCGGGATGCGCCGGGTGAGCGCGATGCTCTCCGGCATCGCGTCGATGTCGGTCGGCGGGATCACGCCGTAGGTGGCGAGCACCGCCGGCGACACCTTGTACTTCGCGGCGGTGTAGTTGGCGGCCACCACGTAGTGGAATGCGTGCGGCAGGTCGGCGACCCCGGCCTTGATGAGCGTGTCCGCGGTCGACCGGACGGCGGACGCCACGACGGCCTTCTCCCAATGCTGGAACGGGCCGTTGTTCAACGCCTTCCCCTGCGGCGCGACGTTTGAGTACACGTTCGCCTGCTTGCCCATGAACTGGAAGGCGACCAGGTGACCGCCGTCGTAGGGTGGCTCGAGCTGCACCTTGAGCGGCTTCGCCCCGATCACCGGCTGCTTGGCCTGGGGCGACTTCTTCGGCGTGATCGGGACGTTCGACGGCGGCGACAGCTTCTCCGCCTTGCCCGGCTTGACGTCCACATCGGGCGACGTGACGATAGTCGTCGAAGCCTCCTCGGGTGCCTGCTCCTCGCCACGCTCGCGACGCCAGGAGCTGTACTCGCTGCCCTCCGGGCTCCCGCGCAGCGTCGCCTCGAGGCTGCCGACCCACCCGTGGACCCGGACGTCGTCGTTCTGTTTGCGATCCGGGTCCGGCTTCGTCGTGGCGAGCAGCGCACGGGACTCCGTCGGGCGCCCACCGCCGCCCTTGCGCTGGTACTTGTCGAGATCGTGGAGGAACGGATCGGTCTCCCAGAGCATGGTGAACGCCGCCGACGGTCCCTCCTCGAAGGCGCCGGCGATCTCATCCTTCAGGGTCGGCGCAGGGAGCACGTGCTGGGGGCCGTCGAACTGGTTCTCCTTGCGCTGGATCAGCGGTTCCGCGACTCGGCGGATCCGCGTCGCCGCCGACACAAGTTCGAAGGAGCCAACGTTGGGTGCATCCCGCCCGCGCCGCTCCGGAGGACTCACCGGCTCGAGCGTGGTGCGGCCCCGTGGCCTCGCGGCCGTCCGCGTGGTGGGCGGTCGCGATCGCCGATGTTCACCGCCTCGATCGCCGACGGTGCGGTCCACCGGGCGCGTGGTGTGCTCGAAGCCCACCCCGGACATGTCCAGCGCCGTCCGACGCCTAGGTCAACTCATCGAGGGCCACCGTCGCGTACGTCGCGATCCCGGTCGCCATCGCCTGTTCGTCGAAGACGACGCGGTTGGAGTGGTTGGGCGGCGCCGTTGCCGGGTTGCGGTCGGTCGGGGTGCCACCGAGGAACATCATCGCCCCCGGCACCTTCTGGAGCACGTAGCTCCAGTCCTCGGCGCCCATCACCGGGTGCGGGAGGCGGATCACGTTGTCCGGTCCGACGACATTCTCGGCGAGGCCGAGCACGTGGTCGGCGAACGAGTCGTCGTTGATCGTGACGGGGTAGCCCTGCTCGACATCGACTTCGACCGCGCAGCCGTGGGCGGCGGCGATGCCGTCGACGACGCGGCGGATGCCGTCGTGGACCTTGGATCGGGTCTTCTCGCTGACCGCTCGGATCGTGCCCTCGATGTGCGCCGTCTCGGGGATGATGTTGTTGGTCGTACCGGCGGCGATCTTGCCGACGGTGACGACGGCCGGGTCAAACACGTCGATCGAGCGGGTGACCATCATCTGCAGTGCCTGCACCATCTCGCACGCCACCGGGACGGGATCCGTCGTGCGGTGCGGCTCGCTGGCGTGTCCGCCCTTGCCGGTGACGGTGACCGTGAACTGGTCGGCCGACGCCATGATCGAACCGCCCCGGCAGCTCAAGTACCCGGTCGGCAGCGCCGAGGTGATGTGGATGGCGAAGGCGCGGGTGATCGGCGACGGCGTGCCATCGGCGAGATCGGGGACCTCGAGCAGCCCCTCCTCGAGCATGTAGCGGGCCCCGTGGTGGCCTTCCTCGCCGGGCTGGAACATGAACAGCACCCGCCCGGCCAGATCGGCCCGGCGCCCGGCGAGCAGGCGGGCGGCGCCAGCGAGCATCGCCGTGTGTGTGTCGTGGCCACAGGCGTGCATCGCGTCGTCGTGGCGCGAAGTGAAATCGAGGCCGGTGTCCTCGTGCAGCGGCAGGGCGTCCATGTCGCCGCGCAGCAGGATCGTCGGGCCCGGCCGCTCGCCGGTGAGCAGGGCGGTGACGCCGCTGGTGGCCTCGTGGAGAGTGACGTCGACGGGAAGCGGATCGAGCGCCTCGAGCACGATCTCGCGGGTGTGCGGCAACTCGTTGCCGATCTCCGGCCAACGATGCAGCTCGCGCCGGAGGTCGACCGTGGCAGCGAGCAGATCGTTGGCTTCCTCCCGCAGGGAGGCGGTGTCGACGGGCATGGGCTCATGGTAGGCACGGGCCGTGGCCCACCCGCCCACGGCCGGCGACGAGCTCGTCGACATCGTCGACGCCGACGACCGCGTCATCGCCACCGTCACTCGACGACGGATGCGCGCCGAGCGCCTGCGCCACCGCGCCGTGTTCGTGGCCGTCACGAACAGCGCCGGCGAGCTGCTCGTGCACCGCCGCAGCGACACCAAAGATCTCTGGCCGGGGCGCTGGGACATCGCCGTCGGCGGGGTGGTGACCGCCGGCGAGGACGACGTCTCGGCGGCCCGCCGTGAGCTGCGCGAGGAGCTGGGCATTGATGCCGTTCCGCGCTTGCTGTGCACCGGCACGTACGCCGATGCCGACGTCGAGCTCGTCGGGCGCTGCTACTGGGTCGTCCACGACGGCGCGGTGTCGTTCATCGATGGCGAGGTGGCCGAGGCGCGGTGGGTCGATCGCGCCACCCTCGACGGGCTGCTGGTGAGCGCCTCGTTCGTCCCCGACAGCCTTGCCCTGATTCCGTTCGAAGAACTTTTCCCTTCCCGGCTGCTGTGAACACACATGCTGGGTAGCCGACCTCTGTGTCGGGAACGACAGGAGAGCAACGCATGCCCACCGTCACCGGCAACGCCGACCAGATGGACGCCCTCGGCTCGGCGATGCAGGCCCGCCAGGCAGATATCGACTCGATCCTGTCCACCGTGAAGAGTGCGATCAGTACCACCGAGTGGACGGGGCCGGCACGCAACTCGTTCGAGCAGAACTGGCACTCCTTCGAGACGGCGTTGAAGCAGATGCACGAGGCCTTCGGCGCCGCTGCCACCGAGATCAAGCAACGCGCCGAGGGTCTGCGCGTCGCGATGTATCGATAGGCGTCCGGCCCAGGTTCCCCACCCGGACCGGCTGCGCCGACGCCCTGCCCGCTGGGCGTTGGCGCGGACCGGCCGGCGGCCGCCCGGGACGTGCTCCCTCCACACGCGTCCCGGGCGGCCGTCACCGTCAGTCGACCCCTCGTGATCTGGGTGCGATCCCTGCCGGAGGCCGATCTGGGTGCGTTGCCCGACAACAGTCGTCAGTGAGCGCTCCGAGAATGGTCGGGACCCGCCCCGTGGAGGGCCCCACCACCAGCCGAACCCTACGATCCGAGCGTGCAGGAGCTCGAGTTCACCATCGAGCCGTTCGTCGAGGGCCACCCCGGGCCCCACGTGACGGCTGCCTTGGAGGCGGCCGCGGCCGCTGGCGCCGACGTCGAGTTCGGCCCGTTCGGTTCGAGCTGCCGGGTCGACGACGACCGGATGCCCGACATCGTCGCGGCGATCACCCGCGCCGCCTTCGCCAACGGCGCCACCCACGTCGCGCTGCACGTTGCACGCGTCGGGGACGCGGCGTGAGTGAGCGAGTCTTCGAGCGAGCGAACAATTCGGCACGGTCTTTCGCTCATTGGTGCCCCAGGAGGTCCGACGACGTGGCGTCGCCGCATCACGTGAGGCTGCACCAATGAGTGAGCATCATCCGCTGGTCGACGCCGTGCGCCCGGTGGTCGACGCGGTGGGTGCCACGATCGTGCCGCCGGACCAGCGCGAGGCCGGTGACGTGCCGCTGGTGTGGAAAGGACGCGTCGTCGCCGCGGTGCGGATGCGCGCCGCTGCACGGTGCGTTCGACCGAATGGTCGAGGCGGTCGAGACCGAGCTCGGCGGCCGCCTGCCCGACCTCAGCCGGGAGGAGAAGCAGCGGGCGGTGCGAATGCTCGACGAGCGCGGCGCGTTCACGCTGCGCCGGGCGGTCGAGCAGGTCGCCGACGCGATGGGCGTCAGCCGGATCACCGTCTACAACTACTTGAACGCGATCCACCGGACGTGAACGGATGACGCGGCGGTTCGAGCTGATCGGGTTCGACGCCGACGACACGCTGTGGCACAGCGAGGACTCCTTCGCCGCCGTCGAGGCCCGCTTCGTCGAGCTGGTCGGTCCGTTCGTACCGCCGGGCGTCGACGTCGCCGCCGCGCTGCGCGCCACCGAGCGGGCACACCTGCCGATCTCCGGCTATGGGGTCAAGGCGTTCACGTTGGCGATGGTCAAGGCCGCCGTCAACGTCACAGAGGGGAGGGTGCCGGCGCCACTCCTCGGCCAGCTCGTCGACGCCGGCCTCGACATGCTGACCGAGGACGTGCGCCTGCTCCCCGACGTGCCTGCCGTCCTCGCCGACGTCGCCCGGGACCATCGGCTCGTGCTGATCACCAAGGGCGACCTCGTCCATCAGACCCGCAAAGTCGAGATGTCCGGCATCGCCCACCACTTCGAGGCCGTCGAGGTCGTACTGGAAAAGGATCCGGAGACCTACGCCCGCATCCTCCGCCAGCTCGGCGTGGCGCCGGAGCGCTTCTGCATGGTCGGCAACTCAGTGCGCAGTGACGTCCTCCCGGTGCTCGCCGTCGGCGGCCACGCCGTGCACGTCCCCTACCCGCTGCTCTGGGAGCACGAGCACGTCGACCACGACGAGGACCTCGACGAGTTGGCGTCGATCAGCGCCCTCCCCGTCGCGCTCCGTGCGGCGAACGTATGATCGGGAGATGGATCGGGACCGCTACCTCACGACGCTGCGCCGCGACATCGCCGCCCTGCTCGTCGCCCTCCGCGACGCCGGGCCCGCCGCCGCCGTGCCCTCCTGCCCGGGGTGGACTGCGGCCGACCTCGCCGCCCACATGGCCGACGTGTGGGAGTGGTGGGCGATCATCGTGCGCGACCGTGTCGACGATCCGCGGCAGGTCGTCCAGACCGAGAGCCCGCCGGCGTTCGAGCAACGACTCGCCCTCGCCGAGCGCTGGGGCGCCGAGCTCGACCGCGTGCTGACAACCACGGATCCGGCGACGCCTCATTGGACCTGGGGAAGCGACAAGACGGCGGCGTTCGCCGTGCGCCGGATGGCCCAGGAGACGGCGGTGCACCGGCTCGATGCCGAGCGCGCCGCCGGGCGCTCGTACGCGATCGAGCCCGAGCTGGCGTCGGACGGCATCGACGAGTTCCTCTTCGAGTTCCTGCGGTGGGCTGGTCTGGCCGACAGGCCGCTCGACGGGTCGGTGCACGTGCACTGCACCGACGTCGCCGGCGAGTGGCTGGTGCAGCCCGACGGGGCGGTCACCCGCGAACACGCCAAGGGCGACGCCGCCCTGCGCGGCACGCGCCGAAGACCTGCTGCTCGCGCTGTGGCGTCGCGTTCCCCTCGACCACGTCGACGTCGTCGGCGACCGGGAGGTGGCCGAGCGCTTCGTCGCCCGCACCAACCTGTCCGGCTGAACTGTCCTTCGGATCCGGCCCGATCGGGCCGAAATCGAAGGACAGAACGGTCTACATCTTGTGCAGGAGGACCTCCGAGACCCGGTGGTCGGCCTCCTTGCGCACGATCAGCGAGGCCCGTTCCCGAGTCGGGAGGATGTTCTCGCTCAGGTTGCGGCCGTTGATGTTGCTCCAGATGCTCTCGGCCGTGGCCCGCGCCTGCTCGGGGGTGAGATCGGCGAAGTGACGGAAGAAGCTGTTGGGGTCCTTGAACACGGTCTCGCGGAGGGCGAAGAAGCGCTGCACGTACCACTCCCGGATGTCCATCTCGTCGGCGTCGATGAAGATCGAGAAGTCGAAGTAGTCGCTCACGAACTCGGCCTTCTCCATCGAGACCTGGAGCACGTTGAGGCCCTCGAGGATGAGGATGTCCGGCCGTTGCACCACGATCTCCTCGCCCTCCACGATGTCGTAGACGACGTGGCTGTAGACCGGCGCCCGCACCTCGTCGGCGCCGCTCTTGAGGTCGCGCAGGAACCTGAGCAGGCGCCTGGTGTCGTAGGACTCGGGGAATCCCTTGCGCTCCATCAGGCCGCGCTCGGCGAGCACGGCGTTGGGATAGAGGAACCCGTCGGTGGTCACGAGGTCGACCTGGGGGTGGTCGGGCCAGCGGGCGAGCAGCGCCTGCAGGATGCGGGCGAACGTGCTCTTGCCGACGGCGACGCTCCCGGCGACGCCGATCACGTACGGCACTCGCGGCGCCATCGTGCCGAGGAACGTCGACGAGACCCGGGCGAGGTCCTGGGACGCACTGACGTAGAGGTTCAGCAGCCGTGACAGCGGGAGGTAGATGGCGGCGACTTCGTCGAGGTCGATGCGCTCGTTGATCCCGCGCAGCTTGGCGAGGTCGTCCTCTCGAAGGGTCAGCGGGGTGGCTGCGCGCAACGCCGCCCAATCGTCGCGTCCGAACGTCAGGAACCGGGTCCCGGCCTCGGTCACGGCGTGACCCTAGGCTCCGGCCGTGGTCGCGCGGCAATCCCGCAAGGAGCGCGGCGACTACCCGACCCCCCACTGGCTCGTCGAGCGGCTGGTGGAGGAGGCGATCGCCGACGTGCGCCCCGGCGCTGAGGTCGTCGTCGTCGACCCGGCGTGTGGCGACGGGCGTTTCCTCGTCGCCGCCGCTCGGCGGATCGAGGAGTGCGGCGGGCGGCCGCTGCTCGTCGGCTGCGACATCGATCCCGACGCCGCGGACGAGGCCCGCCGGACCTGTGGACGCATCATCCGCGGTGACGCGCTGGTCCACGACTGGTCCGAGCTGGCCGGGCGGGTCGACGTCGTGCTCGGCAACCCTCCCTATCTGTCGCAGCTGGCGGCGGCGACGACCCGCGGCGGGGCCAGCCCCCACGGCGGCGGTCCGTACGCCGATGCTGCCGTCGAGTTCCTGGCGCTCGCCCTGCGCCTGGCCCGCGCCGACGGCGGGCGCATCGGGTTGGTGCTGCCGCAGTCGATCCTCGCGTCTCGCGACGCCGCGTCGGTGCGCGCCGCGCTCGACCGGCGGGCCTCGATCGTGTGGGCGTGGTGGTCGCCCGAGCGCGTCTTCGACGCCCAGGTGCGGGTGTGCGCGCTGGTCGCCGAGACGTCCGAGCGGCCCGGGCCTGGGATCGGGTGGACCGAGGTCGTGACCAGCGGCCTCGCCGTGCCTGTGCTGCCCCCCTTGCTGACCGCCGGCACGCTCGGCGACCGGTGCCGCCTCACCGCCAACTTCCGCGACCAGTACTACGGGCTCGTCGGCGCGGTGGTCGAGGACGGGCCCGGCCCACCGCTCGTGCCGAGCGGGCTGATCGACCCGGCGACGTGCTGGTGGGGACGGCGCCCGATGCGGTTCGCCCGCCGCCGCTTCCTGCGCCCGACCGTCGAGACCCACCGGCTCACGCCGCGGCTGCGCCGCTGGGCCGACGACCTCCTCGTCCCCAAGGTGCTCGTCGCCAACCAGACCCGGGTCGTCGAGGCCGCCGTCGACGACGCCGGGGCCTGGCTGCCCGGCGTCCCGGCGCTCACCGCCCGCCCCGCCGCCGGCGTCGATCCGTGGGCCATCGGCGCGGCGCTCACCTCGCCGGTCGCCAGCGCGTGGGCGTGGCACCAGGCGGCCGGCACGGGGCTCTCGGCGACCACGGTCCGCCTCGGCCCGCGCTGGCTGGCCGAGCTGCCCTGGCCGCATGGCGACATCGCGACCCGCGATCGACGCGCTGCGCGCCGGCGACGTCGCGTCCTGCGGTGAGGAGGTGCTCTGCGCCTACGGCCTCGACCCGGTGGCGAGCGCTGGGTTGGCGCGGTGGTGGCACGACGGACTTCCTCGCCGTGCCCCGGTTCCCGCACAATCGTCACAGGCGGGGTGACGGGGGAACCGCCACTCGGCGCTGCCAGACTCTCGCCCGATGGTGACTCGACGTGTGCTCGCGGTCGGGCTGCTGCTTTCAGCGGTGGCCGCTTCAGCGGCGGCGTGCGAGGGGAAAGGGGAGGCCGGCGAGCTGTCGGCGGCGGCCAAGCACGGCCAGGAGCTGGTCAGGAGCAACGGCTGCACCGCCTGCCACGGCGCCAGCGGGCAGGGCAACCTCGGTCCGGCGTGGGTCGGCGCCCTCGGCTCCACGGTCAAGCTGACCGACAGCACCGCCGTCACCGTCGACGAGGCCTACCTCACCCGGTCGATCAAGGACCCCCAGGCCCAGGTCGTCGACGGGTACGCCGTGGCGATGCCGCAGAACGAGTTGAGCGACGCCGACATCGCCGACATCGTCGCTTACATCGTGTCGCTCAAGGCGGAAGGATGAGGCGGGCGCTCGCCGCACTGGCCGCAGTCGGCGTGCTCGCCGGGTGCGGCGGCGGAGGTCACGACCTCGTCGGGCTGACCCGCGACGTCGAACCGCAGGTCGACACCACGCCGATCCCCGACGTCAGCGACGGCGGCAAGCCGTTCGAACTCCGAGCGCCGAAGGACGGGCTGCTCGTCGTCTACTTCGGCTACACCAACTGCCCGGACCTGTGCCCGACGACGCTCTCGGACCTCAAGGTCGCCCTCGGTCACCTCGGTGACGACGCGTCGCGTGTCGAGACCGCGATGGTGACGATCGACCCGGCGCGTGACATCCCGGTGCTGGCCAAGTACGTGCAGAGCTTCATCCCGGGCGCCCACGCCCTCGCCACCGACCACCAGGCCACGCTGCAAGCCGTCGCCGGCGCGTTCGGCGTCAGTTACGAGGTGAGGACGAGCTCGTCGGGTGAGGTCGAGGTCGCCCACTCCAACTATCTCTTCGGTGTCGACGATGCCGGCAGGCTGGTGATCACCTGGCCGGTCAGCACTGACGCCAGGACGACCACGTCGTCGAAGGACCTCGCCGGCGACCTCCGGCTGCTGCTGCGCCAGGCGACGCCGGCGTCGGCCTGAGTGATGTGATCGGGCGCCGACTGCTCGCCGGGCTGGTGACGCTCGTGGGCGCCGCCGTGCTGGCGCCGACCGGGGTGGCGTTCGCCGATCCCGCCGGTCCCACGGACTACGCCTCGCACATCACGTCGATCACGCCCGACCAAGGCGGGTTCCGGGTCGAGATTGTCGGCGGCGATTCGTTTCTGCGCCTCGTCGCCGATCGCGGCACCGACGTGATCGTCGAGGGCTACGCCCAAGAGCCGTACCTCCACTTCCTGCCCGACGGCGTCGTCCAGGAGAACCAGCGGTCGCCGGCGACCTACCTCAACACGAGCCGCTTCGGGGGGTCGGCGCCGGCCGGTGCCGACCCGACGCTGCCACCCGACTGGACCACGGTCGCGACCAGCGGCACGTACGCGTGGCACGACCACCGGGCCCATTGGATGAGCGCGCAGCGCCCCGTCGGCTTCCACCCTGGCGAGCAGATCCAGAGCTCGACGGTGCCGATCGTGGTCAACGGGACCCACGTCGCCGTCGCCGTCACCACGACCTGGCTGCCCGAGCCGTCCCGGCTGCCGCTCGCCGTCGGCACCGCGGTGGGTGGCGCGCTGGTGCTGCTGGCGCTGTTTCGGCGCCGCCGATTGGGCCTCGTGCTGCTCGCCACCGCCGTCGCTGCAGGCGGCATCGGGTGGTGGGAATACGGGTCGCTGCCGAGTGAGACAGGCCCGCTGCTGGTGTGGTGGGTGCTGCCAGCCGTGGCCGCGGTATCGGCCCTGGTCGCGCTGGCGCTCGGGCGGCACCTGGTGTCGTACGCCCTGGTGCTGCTGGCGGCGATGGAGCTGGCGATGTGGGTCTGGTTGCGCCGCGACGCTGCGTTCCGCGCCCTCATCCCGACCGATGCGCCGTACTGGCTCGACCGGGGGGTGATGGCTGCCTCGGCCGTCGTGGCCGTCGCCGCCGCGATCGGCGCGGCGGCGGCGATGTTCCGCTCAGATGTCAGCGCGGGAGCGAGTACGGGCCGGTCGCGCTGACCGTGACCGAGCCGTCGGCCGGCATCAGGACGACGAGACGGCCCCGCCCCCTGATCCCGCCGAACGCCCCGAGCCCGCCGGTGATCCGGTAGCGACCCTCGAAGCGCAAGCCGCCGTGGCCATCCGGGCACAGCCGCCCCTCGGACACGTGGGCGATCGACTGGTCCGGGCCGTCGCCGAACAGGCCGGCGTAGCTGGCCGGGACGCAACGCCCGCTGTCGGCCCGACCGCCGTCGTCGATGATGCTGAAGAACGTCGCGTCGGCAGGCCTGCCGGCGAGCGTGCCCTTGAGCGTGAACCCGCACCGGCCGGGGCGGTCGAGGCAGGGGTCTGGCGTCGCCGTCCCGGTGCCGAGCTCGGCCATGGTGAAGCGGTCGCGGCCGGCGGGGCGCGCCACCGGCGCATTCGTCGACCCAAGCGCCGCCGTCGGGACAGCGAACGTCGCCGCGCCGGCGAGCGCCGGCACCACCGCGCGCAGGAAGAAGGTCTGGGGTCTCATGGCCGACGAGTGTCCGCGACGCTGCCATGGCGGTGCTTGGAGAGCGCGTGGTCGATCCGTGGAGATCTCCGACCCGCCTGTCAGCGGACCATGCGGACCCGGCCGTCAGGCCGGGCTGCCCGGTGGCGGACCCTTCGCCGAGCCTCGAACCGATCGCGCACGCAGATGACGCGAGAGCGGGAGGTGTCGTGGCGCCTCCGACGACACGCTCAGCAGCCGCCGCCCGCGCGTTCCCGCGTCCGTGGTACCGCGGTCGACCGCCCGGCGGTCGAGCGAGTAAAGGACTCGGCAACTTCGTCGGGCGGGACCGCTCGTTCAGGGTGTCGGCGAGATGCTCCACTGCGCTGCATCCCTTCCTCCATCATGGGCACCGAGTCCCAGATGTCGCGATGGCGATCACCGTCCTGCGCCGTCAGTGCGTGCCCTCTGGCCTCGGCGGGTCGAGGCCGCTCGGCTTGTCTTTCGGCGCAGGAAGACGAGCGCGGCTGCGCCGATCGCGGCCGCGCCTCCCACGGCGAGAATTCGGAGAACCCGACGGCGTCTTGCGGCGGACGTCTCGACGTCGGCGGGCGCGGCCAGAACGAATCCGGCCATCGCGGCCAGGTGTGGCCGCCGGCGAAACGCGACCCGGAGGTCGCGAGCGACGAGGGCTGCCGCCGGCGAGCGTGTCCCACTGCAGACGTGGGCGAGCTCCAGCCACGGCCCGGCCAGCGATGGGGCGTTGGCCACGGTGCCGTCGTCGACGATGACCTCGTCGCCGTGGAATGTGAGCGTCACGGCCGCCGGTCGATCGGTCGTGCTCAGCACGAGCTGGCCGCGTGCCAGGCGGGCAACCGCGGCCCGAGCCCGGGAGTCGGCGAGGTTGGCGGCGAGCAGACCCGCCACCATCTCGGCCAGGCCCGAGGCCCCGTCGCCCGCCGGCACGGAGACGCGAGGGGGTGGTCGGTGAGTCAGACTCGACGCCACCACGGCTTCAGCCCGACGTCGTCGGCGATGACCTGGAGGGCGTTGTAGGCGGGGCCGAAGGTGATGAACCCATGCGGATGTTGGGTCGAACCGGCCATGTAGAGCCGTTCGATCGGCGTCCGGTACTGGCCGAGCTCGGGCAACGGGCGTTGGTCGAGCATGTTGTCGAGGCTGATCTCGCCCATCATCCAGTCGCCGCGCACCATGTTCACCATCTTTCGGGCGATCTCCGCGGGGGTGTAGGCCACCCAGTCGAGCACGACGTCGTCGGTCATGTTCGGCGCGTAGCGCCGCCACGCCTCGATGCAGTGGCGACCGTAGCGGTGGCCCACCAGGTCCCACTGCGCCTCGCCACCGTCGGCGAGGGCGAAGGGCGCGAACTGGCGGAGCAGGCCCGTGTAGCAGCCGGAAGGCGCGTCGGTGGGGTCGTAGAGGGTGTTGACGGCGGCGTTCGGTCGCGGATCGGGCAGCTGCCCTGCCCGCACTCTCCGCCAGTCGTCGTCGAGGTCGGCCAGCGAGGCGTACCCGAGGTTCACCACCCACGCCCGATCGACGTCGGGATCGAACGCCGCCGCCGTGTACTGCGGAGCGGCGGTCATCGCGAGATGGACGGAGAACAGCGTCCATCCTTGGTGGCGGACCTTGGTCGCGACGCGCTCTCGAAGCTCGTCGGAGACGTCCGCCGGGTCGAGGAAGCGTAGGAACGTCTGCTCCACGTCGACGGTAGAGGCCACCAGCTGGCGGGCGGTCAACTCGGTGCCGTCGGTGAGCCGCACCCCGACGGCACGGTTGCCGTCGACGACGATGTGGTCGACCTCGGCGTCGCTGATCAGCGTCCCGCCGTGCTGGGCGAGGTCGCGCCACAAGGCGTGGGCGAGCCGATGGGAACCGCCGACGCAGACGTGCCAGTTGTCGATCTTGCCGACCAGGAGGGGGAAGCCGATGGCCAGACCGGGAACGTCGTTGGTGTACCCGCAGATCGCGGCGTGGAACGCCAGATGGGCCTTGATCTTGGGGTTCGTGAAGTGCTGGTCGAGGAACTGGTCGATCGTCTCCCGCCGCAGTTTGACGCTGAGGAACTCCGAGCGGTCCTCGACGCCGAACATGGCCAGCGCCTTGGTGAGCTCCTTCACGGCCATCGGCGGCTGGTACATCAGCGTGCCCAGCAACAAGTCGACGTAGCCGTGCGCCTCGACGTACAGGCGCCGGAAGGTCTCGGCGTCGACCGGGTCGATGCGCGCCATCGACTCGACTGTCCGCTGCAGGTCGGTGTGCACGGTGAGGGCCGTCCCATCCGGGAAGATCGACGCCATCTGGACCTCGGGACGCAGGTACTCCACGCCGTGGTCGCGGACCTCGAGGTCCTTCACCGGCGGCGCCAGATCGACGAACGTGTGGTAGTTGGCGTGCACGTTGTGGAGGAAGCCGGCGAGCGTGAGCTCCTCGGTCGCCAGCCCGCCGCCCTCCTCGTGGCGCCGCTCGAGCACGACGACGTCGAGCCCGCTGCGGGCGAGGTAGGCGCCGAGCGTGAGCCCGTTGTGGCCGCTGCCGATGACGATGGCGTCGTACGTCTCACGCATCGACGGCCTCCCGGTCCCGCCCGTACGGCGGCGACCCGAGCGGCCACTCGGTGGCGACGGTGCCGTACGCCTCCAGCAGCGCGTTCACGTGGTCGGCCTGGCGCATCAGAAACCGCATGTCGCCCCGCACGCGCACCGCCCCCTTCAACGCTGCGTCGATGGGGTCGACGAGCCCGGCAGCGATTTCGTCGAACACCGTGGCCGGACCCCGGAACCGGTAGTTCAGCTCGTCGCCCTCGCCGGCCTCGCCCTCCCGGTACCAGCCGCAGTGCCCACCGTCGATCTGCACCAGGAAGTGCCGCTCGGCACCCTCGGCCACGTACGGGGAGACCCCATCGCCCACGATGTCGACGGCGATCAGAAGCGTGTCCGGTGGGAGGTTGCGCAGCGTCGCCACCTTCGCGTTGATGGCATCGCGCACGTAGCCGAACCACTCGTCGGTGTAGATGTACGCCATCAATACCCCCTCCTGTCGGTTGCCGGGCTGGGCAGCCCGAGGTCCTCGGCGATGGCCTTGTAGGCGTTGTAGCCGCACGCTCCGTGGGCGCCGCCGCCCGGGTAGGCGGACGGCCCGCACAGGTACAACCCGGCCACCTCGGTGCGGTAGGTGGATGCCTCCGGGAACGGCCGGTTGGACCCCAGCTGGTCGAGGGCGAACTCGCCGTTCGAGAAGTCACCTTCCCGCATCAGGTTCTTCCGCTCGATCTGGTCCGGCGTGTAGAGCTTGTGGGCGATGACGTTGTCGGCCGTCATGTTCGGCGCGTGCTGACGCCACACGGCCAAGAAGCGATCGTTGAACGTGGCCCGCACGTCAGTCCACTCCTTGGCGCTGAGGGCGCTGGCCGGAGGCAGGAAGTACCAGCCGGTGGCGGCGTGGCGGTCGGGCGGCGCCTGGCTCTTGTCCCACAGCGAGTTCACCCACGTCCCGGCGGCCGGCTTCGGCAGCGTTCCGGAGTACGCGTCGCGGATGTATCGGACGGTGTCGTCGGCACCCTCGAACCCGACCATCGTGTAGAAGCAGCGGTCGATGTCGGGATTCCACTCGGCCGACCTGTAAGTGGGCGCTTCGTACAGGCAGAACATCGGCGTGCCGAGCACGTGGCTCGGCCCGTACCGGAATCCCTTGGCACGGCTGACCCACAGCTTGCTGAGATACTCCTCGCCGACCAGGTCGAGCAGCGTCTGGCGGAGATCGGCGTTCGAGGCGACGAGCCGGTTGGCCCGGATCTGGCGGCCGCCGCGCACCTCGACGCCCACCGCCCGGCCGTCCTCGACGAGGACACGCTCGACCGCGGTGTTCTCGATCAGGTCGACGCCCTCCCGATAGCACGCCTGGGTGATCGCCTTGGCCAACGTGTGCGTCCCACCCCGGCACAGCTTCCAGTTGCCGAGCGTCCACATGATGAAGGTGAGGAAGCCCGCCCCCATTCCCGCCTGGTCGATCGGGTATCCCCACTCGACGGTCGTGCGGTAGAGCAGGGCGCGGAGCTCAGACGTCTCGAACAGCTCGTCGATCACGACCTTCGGCGACTTCAAGGCGTGCTGGGGGCCGATGCCGAGGTCGGACCAACCCTCTGCCACCACCGCCGCCTGCTCGAGCTCACTGGCTGGCGACGGCGGGTTGTACAACGACGTGGCCAGCATCTGCTGCATCAGCATCGCCCGCCGCTTCAGGTCGACGAAGGTGTCGGCGTCGGACTTGGAGTACTCGGCGATGCTCTCCCGCGTCCGGTCGAGGAGCTCCGGGCGGTAGATGATGATCGGCGGTCGCCCGTCGGCGAACGCGATTCCCGCCTGAGCGTCCGGCGTGATCGTGCGCAGCCCCAGGTCCTCCAGCCCGAAGTCCTCGATCATCGGCATCATGTCGAAGAACTCCATGTACTGGGCGTGCATGTTGTGGCGGTACCCGGGCAGCACTGGTTCTTCGGTGTTGATGCCGCCGCCCTCCTCATGGCGGCGCTCGACCACGACGGTGCGGAGCCCGGCCCGCTGGAGGTAGGCGGCCAAGCACAGACCGTTGTGGCCTGCGCCGATCACCACGGCGTCATAGGTGTCCGACTTCGTCACCTGTCCTCCCCTCGAGAATCACGCGACGCGGGCGACGTGCCACCGCCGCTGTGACCGTACAGCCGGTCTCGGCCACGGATTAGGGCCGTTGGTCCTGAATCTGGAGACGGTCTTCGGGCGACGAATGCCGTGCCCAAGAGTGTCTCCACTCCCATGCTCCGTCCCCCGCGTCGTCGAGGCCGGCACCGAAGGCGACCGGCGGCGCCACCCCAACCCGGCCCGCAAGCTCGCCCGAGCGCGGGTCACCCGGACGAGCGGGCCTCGACAAGGGTATGAACCCTTCGAGCACACGCCGCCTCCGGTGCTCCCTGGGCCAGTACCGCGTCCCGACGCCGTCGCCGCGAGGGAGGCACGGCGACGTCGTGACGATCCGGTGGCACGGTGCTGAGAGGCGCTCGTGAGGGAGGCGATGGCGACCCAAAGTGGCTCAAGGCCCTCCGGTCACGACGTCCCTCTGCCACATCCGACGTGATCTGACCCGCACTGCAGATCGTCGCCTCGGCACCCGGGATCACACCCGGCTGTACCTGATCGTCACGGCCGAACGGTCTTCCTCACCGACCCGACGGTCAACATCGACCCCGCGACGAGGAACTGGCAGCCATCGCCGTCATGGCCGCCGACCTGGCGAGCGAGTTGACATCCAGCCGCGTGTGACGCTCCTGTCGTTCTCGAACCTCGGCTCGGCCAGGCACCCTCGCTCAGCGAAGGTCACTACGGCAACCTGCGACCACAACACGCCGGCCGAGCGTTCGACAGCGTCGGCGACGCCGAAGCCGGCCGCGTAGCATCTGTCCATGACGAGCCACAACGTCCTCCTCGAGCGTGAGATGAGTGGGGCCGAGACGATGATGTGGCACATCGACCGGGATCCGTTGCTCGCCACGAGCGGCAGCGCGGTCAGCATCTTCGAGGGCGAGCTCGACATCGACCGGTTCCGCACGCGGATGGCGAACATGGTCGCGTCGGTGGAGCGGCTGCGCCAGCACGTCGACTCGGGTGCCGGCCCGCTGGTCCCGCCGCGCTGGACGTTCGACCGCGACTTCGACATCGACTGGCATCTTCGCCGCATCGGCGCGCCCGGTGACGGCAGTGTCCGATCCGTTCTCGACTGGGCCACGCAGTATTTCCAGGACCCTCTCGACCGCACCCGCCCGCTCTGGCAGTACGTGGTCGTCGACGGCATGGCGGAGCGACGTTCGGCGCTTGCCATGAAGATCCACCACGTGGTCGCCGATGGGGCGATGCTGGTGCGGTTGACGGAAGGCTACATCGACGCCAGTGCCAACGGGCCCGAGGGCGGCGAGCCGCCCGCCATCGACCTCGACGCCGTGGTGCGAAGGTCGATGGCCGACGAGGAGAAGACCGAACGCCGTGCCGTGGGAAACGTCGTCGAGCGCATGGCCGGCCTGATGCGGCTCCCCGTCGACGTCACCCGCCGGACCCTTGACATGCTCAGCCATCCGGATCGCCTCGCGCACGCCGGTGATGAGACCGCGTCCCTTCTGCGCGCCGCCATCGACCAGCTCCACCCCGCGGGCTCGCCGCTCTGGCGCGAACGGTCCCGCCGGCGCCGCTTCGAGCCGATCAGCATCCCGCTCGAGGACGCCCGACGGGCTGGCAAGGCCCTGGGTGGGACCGTCAACGACGTGTTCATGACCGGCGCGGTGGAAGGCAGTTTCCGCTACCACCAACTTCACGGTGCCGATGTCGAGCATCTCCACGTGACCTTCGTCGTCAGCGTCCGCGGCGAGAAGAGCGGGGCCAACGCGTTCACGCCGGTTCCGGTGCAGCTACCGGCCGCACCCATGCCGTTGCCGGAGCGGTTCGCCGCGGTGCACGACCTCGTCAGGCAGCGCCGCGAGGAGGTGCACGGCGAGGGTCCGATGGCTGCGGTCGCCACGGTGGCCAACCTGATGCCGACAGCGCTCGTCATCGCCATGACCCGCAACCAGGCCAGCCACATCGACTTCGCCACCTCCAACCTCCCCGGCTACCGCGGAGAGCCTTGGATCGCTGGCGCCCGGCTGATGCACACCTACGCGTTCGGACCGGTGGCGGGCACAGCCTTCAACCTCACCGCCGTGTCGACCGGCCCCGCCCTCGACATCGGGCTGCACGCCGACGCAGCTGCCATCGCGGACACGGCGCTCCTGGCTCGGTGCATGGACGAGGCCTACACGGACCTGCTCGCCCACGTGCGCCGTAAGAACGCACCAAAGCCCGTCGCGACGCGAGCGAGTCGCTCGACCGCAGCGTCGACCCGACGTTCGCCGACGTCTCGCGGCGGCTGATGGTCGCGCGCGGCCACTGCCATACGCCCAGGCGAGCTGCGCCGTCACACGCACGCGTGTTCCTCGCGCCTGGGCCGTGCTCACCGTGGGGCCGCTGCCATCAGCCGCGAGACGCCCGGCGGTCAGCCGATCAGGCCGGGTCGTCAACCTCGGTATGACGATCGTCCAGCGATGAGGTGGGTGTGGCAGGGCGCTCGCGAATCCGCGTCGTTGTCGCGAATCCGGGAGGAACGTCCAGTGGGCCGACCATCGCGCGGGGTCGATCGCATCGAGTCACCTTCGACGGACGACCGGGAAGCCGTCCTTGTCACGTCGGCCGGTCTCGAACGGTGGGGCGCTCACATCGTTCACGTTCCCACCGACTCCCGGATGACCCGCAGCGCACCGTCCGCTGTCGCCGGAGGACGGGCGCCGGGGCGGTTCATCGTCCTGGCGTCGGCCGCTGTTGGCTGCGTCAGCGTGCGAGCCGCCGCCGCTGGAACGCTCGGTAGATCAGCAGCGCGATGACAGCGCCAATCACGGAGCCGACGAAGCCCGCTGGCTGGACCCAGCCGTCTTCGGGGTCGTGGCGGAAGAGGAGGTAGCCGATGAACCCGCCGACGAAGCTGCCGATGACGCCGAGGAGCCACGTCTGCAGGAGACTCATTGGGTCTGGGCCGGGTACGAGGAGCCGGGCCAGGAAGCCGGCCACGAACCCGATCACGATCAGGAAGATGATGAAGCCGATCATGTCGGGTACCTCCACTACGTCGCCCGGGCAGTCCCGGCTTCGACGAACGTAGGGCGAAGCTTCGGCGTCCGGGTGGACCCACCGAGAACCAGGCGGACGCATGCTGCCTGAACGGCGGCACCCGACGGTGCCCGAGCAACGCGCGAGCCGTCGGCCGCACGCCGCGTGACCTCACGCCGGCTCCGGGGCAGCGCCTCCCAGGTGCCCAGCTCGTCGGCGACGCTGATCGGCGACGCTGGTCGGCGCTTCGGCGTGGTGGCGTGTCTCGAGTGGGTCGTCGAACCACTACACCGGGCAGATCCTCGAAGCCGGCCTGGTCTGATGTCACGACGATTCGCCCCCGTGGCGAGAGCCGTTGCCGAGATGATGAGGTCGTGACCCGGCGAGACCGGCCAGCTTCGCCGACCGCCACGAGCAGTCCGGTGTGGGCAGGTAGCCATTGCTGGTCCAGGGTGATCCTGCCGACCAGATTGCCGAGTCGGTTCACGTTGACGGCGCCGAGCCGCTCGACGAGGACTCGTGTGCGTCGGCCGCCGAGGTCGAGCTCTGGTCGGAACGACACAGCCCGCGCGCTCGTCGAAGTCGGGGCCACGAGCACCACCGACCGCGGCAGCATCGCGAGGAAGTGAACGACGACACAGAATCGTCGCCGGTGCTGTTCGTGCCCGATGCCCTTGGGAAGTCGCAACACTCGTAGGACGTCGACCCGCCGCGGGCCATCCGATGCTGACGGGGACAATGCCGTGGTGCCGCGTCCTGCATCGTCGGAGTCGTGCGCAAGCGCGGTGAGCGGTTGCCCCGCGCTTCGCTCTGGGCGTGGCGCGATCGGTGGAAGACTCAGCCGAATGTCGAAGGAGGAGATCGACGCCTACCTCGCGGCATTGGACGAGCCGAAGCGGACCACGCTTGAGGAGCTGCGCAGGTCGATCATCGAGGAAGTGCCCGATGCCGACCAGGGCCTCTCATACGGGGTGCCGGCGTTCAAGGTTCAGGGCAAGACCGTTGCCGGGTTCGCGGCGTTCAAGAACCACCTCAGTTATCTGCCCCACAGCGGTTCGGTACTCGCCGAGTTGGGCGAGGAAGTCGCTGGCTACGAAACGTCCAAGGGTTCGCTCAAGTTCGCCATCGATCGGGCGCTGCCCAAACCCCTCGTGAGCAGACTCGTCCGTACTCGCTTCCGCGAGCTCGGACTCGAGTAGACCCGCGCTCGCGACCCAACACCCAACGAGCAGCGTCCGAGTATCGCGACCGATAACTCCGGTCGCCGGTGTCCGAGATCGCCGGCCTTCAGAGTGGGGTGGTTGCGGTGTACACCGCTGCGGTCGCCATCCTCGCATTCCTCGCCTTCGCGGTTCAGCTTGGTGCGGCCGTGTTCTACGTCTTGGTGGTCGTGTGCTTGCCAGTCTCGTGCACCCTTGGATGGTGACGTACCTCGCCGTCATCCTGCTGTCCGGCGCAGGTGACCTGTCAGCCCAGCTGGGAGTTGTAGTCGCGATGGCCTGGACGGCGGCGGCTTTCGCTCCAGCGTAGGCGCAGCGCCAGCTTGCCGAGTCACATTGCCGTTGCTGGCGGCGCTCCTCCTGAACCACTTCTTGACGCCACTCGGCTCAGCCCTGCAGGTTGGCCGGCGCGGTCAAGTGGCCGATATCAATCGATGTGTGAGGACCTCGCCGGCTCAGATGTGTGTCAACGCACTTCGATGATGCCTTCGCGCTCTGGCAGAGGAGCGTCCGTGGACGCGCGATATCTGGCAGTGCGGAAGGCCGCCTCGAACGCCGTGTTCGGCACACATAGATTGATTCGGCGACAGCCGGCGCACCGAGCATCGTCGGAGCCGGTGCCTCGTCGGATGCAGACTGCTCGGTCGGTCGGCCGGACGTTCGCTGTACCCCAAGGGTGCGTGCGTCAGCGCGCGCGCTTCAGGTGTCAGCGTCGGTGGGAGTCATTTGCGAGGCGGGTGGAAGCAACGTGCCGTTGTCGCCATCTGTAGATACTGCTTGGTCACAGTGGCGGTGCGACGAGCAGTTCACGACGCAGCGGCCGTTTCGACGGGTAGGTCGTCGCGTCGCCATTCCGGGAATCCGTCCTCGAGCCGGCGGGCGGCGCGGCCACGGCGGCGCAGGAGGCGGACGGCGTCGTCGGCGTACACGCAGTAGGGGCCACGGCAGTAGGCGACGACCTCGATGCCGTTGGGTAGCTGCTTGATGCTGGCGGCGAGTTGGTCGAGTGGGATCGAGCGTGCGCCGGCGATGTGCGCGGCCTGGTACTCGGCGATGGGTCGCACGTCGACGACCACGACATCACCGGTCTCGATGCGCTGAACGAGCTCGCGGCGGTCGATCTGTTCGAGCCGGCTGCGGTCTCCGAGGTAAGTGGCGGCGAGGTCGTCGAGCTGCTGATGATGAGCGGCGGTGACGTCGCGCAGGGCGGCCCACAGCTCGCCGACGCGGTCGGAGCCGAGGCGGTAGTAGATCCTTGTCCCGTCGCGGCGCGTCGTGACGAGTCCGGCGGTGGCGAGGGCGCGAAGGTGGAACGAGGTGTTGGCGACGGTCTGGCCGATCTCGGCCGCGAGTTCATCGACGTGACGCTCGCCTTGGGCGAGGACGTCGACCAGCTCGGCGCGGCGCCCGTTGCCGAGCGCCTTGGCGACCTCGGCGAAGGCGTCGAACAGCGCGTCCTTGGCCCGTCGATCACTCATTCGGTCCTCCTCAAAGAACTCCTTGACAATGTAGCCCGCCCCGCCCATATATTCAAGACATTGCTTGAGGAGTGGGTGATGGTGGGCATTCGGATGTTCGTAGACGAGGGGCTGGGTCACTCGTCCTACTTGGTCGACCTGGGTGACGGGTCGGCCGCGATCGTCGACCCTCCACGGTTCCCCTCCGAGCATCTCGCCGCCGCGAGAACGCTGAGGATCACTCCGCGGTGGACCCTCGACAGCCACTCGCACGCCGACTATGTGACCGGCAGCCCGGCGCTGGTCACCGGCGACGGTGTCACGTTCATCGCTCCCGCCGCATCCGAGCTCGAGACACCGCATCGAGGGGTGCAGGACGAGGAACGTGTTCCGCTGGCGGGCGGCGTGGCATTGCGGGCGATCGCCACGCCGGGTCACACGCCGGATCATCACGTCTACGTCCTCGAGCGCGCCGGGTCGCCGGTCGCGTTGTTCAGCGGCGGGTCGTTGATGGTCGGCGCGATCGGTCGCACCGACCTGTGCGGCCCCGACCTCGCCGAGCCGTTGGCACACGAGATGTTCCACTCGCTTCGACGTCTCGATGGCTTGCCCGACGATCTCGCGGTTTATCCGACGCACGGCGCCGGGTCGTTCTGCTCTGCACCGGGTGGCTCCGAGCGCACATCGACGCTCGGGCGGGAACGGGCCACCAACCAACTGTTGCGGATCGACGACGAGGACACCTTCGTCGAGCAGCTGCTTGCCGGGTTCGGGACGTTCCCCACCTATTTCGCCCGGCTGCCCGAGCTCAACCGTCGCGGACCGCGCTACTACCGGCACCTTCCCCGCCTCGATCGGCTCGACGTCGACGCCGTCAGGCGTCATCTCGCCGCCGGCGCCGCCGTGGTCGATGTCCGCCCGATCGCCGAGTTCGGCCGCGGCCACATCCCCGGTGCGCTCTCGAACGCGCTGCGGCCGGTGTTCGCCAGCTGGCTCGGCTGGATCACCGACCTTGACCAGCCGATCGTGATCGTCGCCGACGATGAGCAAGACCGTGACGAGATCGTGCGCCAGTGTCTCGACATCGGCCACGACACCATCGTCGGCGAGCTCGACGGTGGGACCGAGGCGTGGCGCGCCGCCGGCGGTCGGATCGACGGGTTGTCGCTGGTGTCGCCGGCCGAGATGGTTGGCGCGGTGATCGACGTACGTCAACGCAGCGAGTACGTCGCCGGTCACGTCCCCGACGCGGTCAACATCGAGCTCGGCAGTGTGTCCGACCAGGCGGCTCCTCACGGGCCGGTGACGGTGATGTGCGGGCATGGCGAGCGGGCCATGACCGGCGCCAGCATCCTCTCCGCCCGAGGCCACCACGACGTGAGCGTGCTCGACGGTGGACCCGACATCTGGTTGACGTGGAGCGGCCGTCCGCTGGCGGTCGGCCCGTGACCACCACAACGACGCCAGCTGGCGAGCGCGTCGTCGACGTCGGCTCCGGCGCAGGCTTCGACAGCTTCGTCGCCGCTCACAGTGTCGGTTCCGGTGGCGCTGTCATCGGTGTCGACATGACCGACGAGATGCTCGCCAAGTCCACCGCCACGGCGAAGCTGCTCGACCTGCCACACGTCGAGTTCTGCCGCGGTCTGGCGGAGGAGCTGCCCATCGAGGACGGCTGGGCCGACGTCGTGATCTCCAACGGTGTCATCAACCTGTGTGCCGACAAGCGCGCCGTGTTCGACGAGATCCAACGGGTGCTCCGCCCGGGCTGCGTGCTGCAGTTCGCCGACATCGCCAATGGCCGCCCCGTCCCGATCGAGGCGATGCGTGACGTCGACCTGTGGACCGGTTGAATCGCCGGCGGGCTGCCCCGTGAGGGCTGGCACCAACTGCTCACCGAAGCAGGCTTCGTCGACATCGAGATCGGCCCACCCATCGACACCTTCGTCGGTGCCACCGGCGAAGCCAAGGCCCGCACGTTCGAGGTGTACGGCTACGCCTTCCTGGCCCGCAAACCGCGGTCAGCGACGACGAATCCACCGATCGAATCACCCAGGCCTGGGTCATGACGAGCACACCGAACCTCGACATCGTCATCGATTGCCACGACGTCGACCTGCTCTTGGACTTCTGGGCCGCCGCGCTCGGCTATCGCAAGATCGGCAGCCGAGGCCAGTACGGCCTGCTGCTGCCCGACGACCCGGCGTACCCGCCGGTCCTACTGCAACGGGTGCCGGAGCCCAAGACAGCCAAGTCCCGCGTCCACTTCGACATCCGCGTCGACGACGTCGAGGCCAAAGTGTCCGAACTGGAACGACTCGGCGCCACCCGGATCGACATCGGCCAGCCCGCCGACGCCAACTTCATTCCGATGGCCGACCCCGAAGGCAACGAATTCTGCGTCTGCCCCGGCGTGCCGCTGACCTGGGGTGGAGGCTGACCGCGGCCGCCCACAATGGTCCGCCGTCAGGAGCACGAGGCGCAGGAGCGCTTCACCGACCGATACCGCGAGCAACGCGTCGACGTCGTCCGATCGATCGATTAGACGGCCGTCGGCGGTGAGTGGGGAGCGCACGGCTACACGGCCATCGCCCAGGCCGACGAGCTCGCCGGGCTGCTCGAACTCGATCCAGTGGCGATGCTGCGTCAACGTCAGCGCACGCCGCCTGCCCTTCCACGCCCGCTCGTTCGATGCGGTCGTTCACACCGGGTGCTGTGTTGACTGCGCCCCCAGCTCTCCGTGCTGAGAGCTCTCCGGCCCGGAGGCCCGATGGCCCTCACCACCATTCGCACCACGCCCGGCCTGAGCAGGCGCGACCGGCAGTGAGCGCACCGCTGCGGTTCATGGGCCGTCGCCTCGACCTATGACCCTCTCGTGTTGCTGCACTGAGCCGGCCTCGTTGACGTCACAGCGACAAACCGGTCCGACAACCTCCGGACCGTCGCCGAGGCGTGGATCGACCAATGGGACCAACACCGCGCCGAGCGCTGTGCCACGATGATCCCGCAACCTCGCCATCGGAGCACCACGATGAACACCGCCACACCCTCGCGGCCCGGAGCACTCGGACGAGTCCGCTCCCGCCAGGCCGGGCTCCCTACCGGTCTTCTCGGTCGCATCGTCGGGCGTGCCATGGTCAAAGACGCCGCCGCCACCAACGATCGCGCCCTCGCGGTGCTCGACCTCGCCCGACCCCGGATCGTGCTTGACGTCGGGTTCGGGCAGGGCCGCACCGCCGCCATCCTGTTGCGCGACGGTCATCGGGTGATCGGCGTCGACCCCTCGACGACGATGGTCAAACAGGCCACCGCCCGGAACCGGCGCGCCTGCCGAGACGGCCGCGCCACCCTCCGCCACGGCGACGGCATCACGATCCCGTTCCCCGACCGCACGGCCGACGCCGCGATCACGGCGCACACCATCTACTTCATGCCCGACCCGGCCGCCACGATCGCCGACATCGCCGCGTCCTCAAGCGAGACGGCTCACTGGTGATCGCCTGCCGGACCAGCGACACCGAGCCACCCAACTGGATGGACCCCGACGTCTACCGCATCCCCACCGCCGCCGAAATCATCGCCATGCTCCACAGCGCCGGCTTCGGCGACGTCGACCACCAACCTGGCGACGGCTCGAACCACCACACCCACCTGTTCCTCGCCCGACTCGAACAATGACAACTCGATAATGCTCAGCCGATGAGCAGCGCGGCGTACCGGGTGAGGTACAGAGGCCAGCCACCATCGCTGTCGACACCTTCGCGAACGCCTTCCCATCCCGGACCGTGACGATCGATGTTGCGATGCTCCAGCTCGACGCGGGTGCGATCTCGACCCTCAGCGACGAAGCGCACCTCGACCTCGCTCGCGCGCTCCGGATCCGACTCGACTTGCCACGTCGGCCCGATGTCCCAGCTGAACACCACTCGCGTCGGCGGCTCGTAGGCGAGGATCCGCGCCCAGCGGCACTCGCTGCGGTCCTCGGCGCGGTCATAGATGTGGCCGCCGATACGAGCCTCGAACACCGTTTCCGTGATCGGAGCGCCCAGCGTGTTGTGCTCCGGCGGCTTGAAATCGCGAAAAGCGGTCGGTGAAGACGCTGAAGGCGCGTTCGATCGACGCGTCGACGACGGGCTCCTTGTGCATAGTCGTTGCTGCTGCCTGTGTCATGTCTCCTCGGTGGGTTCGTCGATCGTGGCCCGAAGCCCGCAAGGGCCCCGGCTGGCCACGAAGTAGCTGCGGCTGGCGTGGGGCGATGGTTGCGAAGATCAGGCGGGCCGCGGCGACCAGCTTGGCCCGTGTGCGCAGCCCGCGCGGGGTGAGCAGCGACCGCCCGTCGCGTGACCGCCCCGCAACCGCTCAGCGTGCGCCTCGATCACGTCCGGATCGTATTCGTGGGCCTTATGGTCCGGCGCCTGGCGACGGGACGGGCCATGGTGGGCGCGCCCGGTCGCCGTCGCGTCGGGTCACGAGCAAGGACTGGGCTTCACTCGCTTGCACTGACCCCAGGTGTTGATGTCCTGGACCCAGTCGCGGAAGGTGACGGTCATCCCGTGGCCGGCCTCAGAGGACCAGTTCGGTGTGGCGATCACCTGGCGACCCTCGCGCCGCTGGTCGTGGGTGAAAGTGATCGTCCCATCCGGGGGGTCCGTCGCCGGCATGTAGGCGTCGACTCCGGACAGGAAGGGCCCGAGCGGAAAGAGCGCGCTCGGTGTCGGAGAGCCCGTCGACGTTGATGTCGAAGCTGATGATGGCGATCGTGCTCCCGGCGTAGGGAGCCGTCGCTTCGTTGATGATGTTGCCGACCGACTCGACACCGGACGGCCTCGTCGTGGTGATGTCCAAGGCGTCGACGTTGGCCGAGTCGAGCGGGTTGGATCCCCACCACTCCTTTTGGCGCACGATGCTCACCGAGGTGTGCGGGCCGCGCTGGATGGCGTTCGACAGGGCGGAGTCGATCGGCGCCAAGTTGAGCCGTAGGAGGTCGTTGCTGCGGATGAACGGCTCGTAATAGAAGTGCTGGTAGAGCGGGCCGTCGGGCCCCTGTCGGGTGAGCTGGAGCTCGTAGCGCCGTTGACCGTTGACTTGCAGCGGCCCGAAGTTGCCGTCGGAGCCGACGGCCACGGTGTGCAGCGGTGTGGGGATGCTGCGGGCCCCGGTCCGGGCATCGACCTCGTAGACGTCCAGCGTGCTGCCGGCGATCCCCGTGTTGGCCGGGTAGTTGAGCGCCCGCCCGGAGATCTCGACCTGGCCGGGAGGCTCGGGGAGCACCAGCGTCGTGGCCGGCTCGTGCCCGGTGAAGAACTTGTACTGCTCGCGGAACGACTCGCCCGAGCCAACCGATTGGGTGTGGCCTTGATCGGCGAGTTGCACATTGACCGGCCCGAGCACACGCGTCGCGCTGCCGCGCGCCCACAGCCCCATGCACGTCACTCCGCCCGGACAGGTCGGGCTCGTCAAGCCGTCGATGCCGATGTATCTGGCGACGCGGGCCGCCCGCTCCGGCGAGCTGCTGAGGTAGCCGAACATGACGGCGGTGCCTGCCGAGTGCGCGACCACGTCGATCTGCGAGTCGCCGGTCTTCGCCATCAAGTCGTCGAAGAACTGATCGAGGATCGGGTAGATGATCGCCGGCGTCGACGAGACGCGGTCGATCGCCGTGATGACGTTCGGGTAGTCGTTGCTCGCCCACCGCAGCGCCTGGGTTTCGTACTGGGCCCCCGAACCGGAGAATCCGTGCACGAACACAATGGGCAGCGCCGGTTCGTCTTGTGCGCCCGCCGGCGCAGCGCGGGCGGCGAGGAGTGTCCCGGCCAGGATGGCGGTCGCCATGAGCGGCGCCAGCCGCCGTCGACGTCCACGACTCACCGGCGAGACCAGACCTGCAGCACCCATGTCGAACCCCCTTGTTGAGCGCGATGCCCGGGGGTGCAGGGCCGGCGAACGACGTCGATCAAGATCCGCAACCACACCCCAGATGAACTGTCCACCCCACAGCGACGACTCCAACCTAAGGCGATATGAAACTTGCGTCAACATCCTGTCAACGGGTGTCAAGGCGAGCCGTGACGCTCACACGGCGCATCTGCCCACCCCCCTCCAGCACCTACTGACGGCGGGTGGCGTCGGTTTCTGCGGCTACCGGCCGAGCTGGTCAGGTGCCTTGAGCTTGTCGACCAAAGCCTTCACCGGGATCGCTGGCAGGGTCTGGAACTTGGCGGTGCCGCGGGACCCGAGGTCGACGCTGAGATGAGCGATCGTCTCGTTGTCGGGCGCCTCGATGATGGTCACGAAGTCGTGCGCCCCCAGTACCGCATACTGTGCGATCACCTTGCAGCCGAAGCTGGCGACCTCGTCGTTGACGGCGTTCAGCCCGTCGGGGTTGGCGTGGACGGTGTGCGCACCTTCCGCCGTCAACGTCGTCAACATGATGTACGTCGGCATGGTCAACCTCCCCACGACGACCGGTGCCCCGGCTCTCGCCGCTGCACACTACGCCTCGGCAGCACCGCAACGATCCGACGCCTACGCACGTGATCCCACTCCGCTCACCTGCCCGATGACGGCGGCCGACAAGTATGGCAACCGCCGTTCCGTATCGCCGAACGTCTGGCGCTACAGAACGCCGGATCGCCTGGTTCGGTGCGCGACCGGCTTCATCGTGGTCGGATCGGACCGAGGTCGACAATCCGCTCGACACCCGGCGACAGCTCCGTGGGCAGTCCAAACTCGTGCGGGTACTTGTGAGGGCCCGTCGGCAGCACGACGTGCCAGCTCCCGGAGCGATGCGCCGTGAAGTGCAGTTGCGAAGGTCGTCCCCGTTGCCCGACGACCTCGGTGCGGTCGAGGCGCACGAACCACGTCTCGGATCGCGTCCCCTCGGGCTCTCCGAAGCCGAACCGCAGACTGTCTTGGCTCGAGGCCATCGCCTCTGGTTTCGACGCCCTCACGATCAAACTCGGCGATGCCAAAGATGTCGGCCACATCCTCGATCAAGCGCGGGCCGACGACGGACCCCGCTTCACCTCGTCGACCGCGAACCGTGACCAACACCAGACGTACACCTCGCGCGCAGGCGGCAGTCATGATCCGTTGGCCAGTGGGACCCGGCTGATCATTCAGGGCCGGCGTCGCCCCCACGGTGCGCTGAGCCTCCGAAGCCGGATTGGACGGAGCCGGTGGGAGCGGCGAATGGAATCGGGGATGGCGTCGGCTCGGCCACGGCCCGGGCGGTTTGCAGGGATCGACCGATGCGAGGGAGGGACAACGCGAAGACCGAGCCGGGGATGACGGGCAGCCAGAAAGCGAACAGGCGGTGGGTGAGGACGCCAAGGAGGGCCGTCTCGAGGGGGACACCGAGGACCTCGAGGAGGAACACTGTGGCCGCATCGACGCCGCCGGTGGCGATCAGCGGGATCGGCAGCGATTGGACCAGGTATCCAGTGGTGTAGGCGGCGACGAGCACCGCGAGCGAAGGCGTGGCGCCGAAGGCTCGAAGGGCGGCCCACAGACTGGCGATGTCTCCAACCCAGTAGAAGGTGGCGCGCAGGAAGAGACGCCGCCCCGTGTTCGTACCCAGCTCGCGGCGAACCCAGGCCGCGGCGCTGACGCCTGTGGCGAGCGCACGCCGAGCCAGCGTGTCCGTGCGGGCCGTCCAACGGCCGACCCGGCCCGGGCCGGTGAACCAGCGCGCCGCCACGATCACCGAGGGGAAGCCAAAGAGCCAAGGGATGGTCATCCCGACCGGCCCACGCTCCACGAGCAGCTTCAAGGCTGCGCACCACCCGACCGCACCGAAGACGAGGTAGACCGCGGTGGACAGGCCGATCAGCCGTACGGCCGCTTCGTCGCGCCCGAAGCCGAGCCGCGTGGACGCCCAAAAAGGATCGCCAACCCGCCGATGCCGCCGAATGCGAACACCTGGGTGGCGGCGAAGCTGGCCAGCACGAGGCGCGCCGAGAGGCCGGCGGGTAGCTGCGGACCACCGTCCGCGGCGAGGGCGTTGCGAAGGACGCCCGTATAGCCAGCGAACACCACGATCTGGCCGACGAAACAGACAGCGAGCCAACTGGGCTCGGCGCCCCGCAACGCGCGACGCATGTCGGAGAAGCCAGCCAGCCGGCCGATCCCGGTGACGAGCGCCGCGAAGACGACAAGGGCGACGAGGGCGCCGATCACCAGGTGCATGGGGCGTAGCTGCCGATCGCGGGGTTGACTCATCTGGACATCCGCCTGGCCATTGTGCCCAACAGAGCCCCCGTCGCGACGTCCAGCACGAAGTGGTTCGCCGTGGCGATCACCACAGCTGCGACGGCGACCGGATAGGAGCGCCATCCCAGGCGCGTTAGCCATCCACCCGAGCGGTCGGCCAGCGCCGCTCCGGTGACGACCGCGAAGGCGACATGGTGGCTGGGCAGCGCAGCGATCGGGTTGTAGAAGCGGATCAGTAGCGGGTGGTCCAGCGGCAAACCTCCGACGGTTACGGTGTCGACGTACCCGTCGAGAGCGCGGGGCGGTACCGCCGGGAACATCGCGAAGATCGGAAGGGCGGCGCCGAAGGCGACCAGCGCGGCGCGCCGGTGAGTCAGGAACTCGGGATCCTGGCGGACGAATAGGCGGAGCAGCCACACCACGGTCAAACCGATGTTGCCGGCTACGTACCCGATGCTCAGGGCGTCGACCAGGCGGGGCCAGCGCAACGCGAGCTGCTGCAAGCGGGGCTCGACGTCGACGCCGAGACGATGTTCCAGCGCGGCGACGCGCCGGGCGTTCCGCATGGCTCGGGCTCGACCGATGTCGGTCCAGACGAGTCCACGCACCGCGAGGTAGGCGACGTACGCCCCGAGCCCGAGCGCCAGCTCACGGCGACCGCTCATCGGTCCGTTCGCCACGCGATGGGGAACGACGCCGCCCATTGGTCGGGGTGGTCGCGGATCATCCTTGTCCAGCGGTCGGCCAGGGCCTGCATGACCTGGGCTTCATCGCCGTCCGCTCCTCGGCGCACGGGTGGTTCGATCGGCGGTTCGACGATCACCTGCCAGCGGCGGCGGGCTACCGGCACCACTGCGAACGGGACGATCGGTGAGCCGGACAGCCGGGCCAGTACGACAATCCCGGCCGGAAGGTCAGCCCACCCGTCGCAAAAGCGGACCATCTGGCGATGTAACGCACCGCCCTGGGCGTCGTCCCCAAGCACCAGGAGCGCCTCGCCACGGTCGAGCGCACGGGCTGCTTCCAACGGCGATCCGTTGCGGTACGCCACTCGCAGACCGACCGAGGAGCGAACATGGGCGATGGCCCAGGCAAGCCAGTTGTCGGCGACGAGCACCGTGGTCGAAACGGGCATCACGCGGGCTGGCAGGGCCGCGGCCACCTCCCACCCGCCCAAGTGGATGCCGGCCAGGACTACGCCGCGGCCGCGAGCCGCGGCGCCGGCGGCGTGCTCGGCGTCAACCACCTCGACGCTCGCCAGAAGCTCGTCGGGTCGGCCGATCGCCCACAGCAGATCGGCGGAACGTCGGGCCTCGTTCACCATCTCCGCGCGCACCAGACGACGAACTGCCCGAGAATCAGCCGGGGCGGCGACGGCATGCGCCAGGTTGGCCGCGAGCTGGCGGCGCTTGGCTGGCCGGGCCGCCCACTCCACGTGCCCGCCGGCGACCGCCAGCATGTGCGCTACTCGGACCGGCAACCGACACCCCACTATCGCCGATACGTCGATCACCCGACCGAGGACATGCGCGGCCACCGGACCTCTTCCAAACGGAGCGTCGGGCCGGCGCCGCCCGTCGGGTGCGGACAACCACCGGCCCAACCAGCCACTCGGGAGCGCTCGCCCGCGATCCGACACCGGCCCGCACCCTAGAATCTCGCTCTCGGTCGGTGCCGGATCGTGAGGCAGGACGGCAGGGCCGCCGCGGAGTTCAGCTGCCTGGCTGCGGCATCATCCGCTGATGCGTTGGGAGGGTTCGACCGTTCTCGTCACCGGAGCGTCGCGAGGGATCGGACGGGCGATCGCAATCGCTGCGAGCGCGAAGGGAGCACGCCTCGGTCTGGTCGCACGTTCCGCTGACTCGCTCGCCGAGGTCCGCGATCGGCTCGGCGGACGCGTCGCAACCGCCACCGTCGATCTCGCCGAACGCCAGCAGCTCGGGCAGGCGTTCGATTCTCTGTGCCAGGAGATCGGTCCGGTGGACATCCTCGTCAACTGTGCCGGCGTCGGCTGCTGGGGAGCGTTCGTGGACACCAGCGAAGGGGCCGTCGATGAGCCGATCGCCGTGAATCTCGTCGCGGCGATCGAGCTGACCCGGCTCGTGCTGCCATCCATGATCCGTCGCCGCAGCGGTCACGTCGTCAACATCGGCTCGGTCGCCGGGCGTGTGGGCGTGCCGTTCGAGTCGTTGTACTCCGCCTCGAAGTTCGGGCTCGTCGGCTTCAGCGAAGCGCTCGCCCTCGAGGTGCGGCCGTTCGGGGTCGGCGTCTCGGTGATCAATCCGGGCCCGATAGCCACCACGTTCGCCGCAAACGTCGCCGCGCCCCACTATCGCCGACGCCGACCGCGCCCCTTGCCGCCTGAGCACGCTGCGGCCGCGGTGATCACCGCGGTCGAGCGAGGCGCTTCCGAGCGAGTGCTGCCGCGATGGCTGAAGGTGGCTCAGGTGGTCCGCACGTTGGCGCCGGCCCTCTACGAGGCCGGCATGCGGCGGGCGTTCGCGCCCGAGTTCAACGAGCTCGCGACTCACGTGGGTGAGTTGAGCGCCCGCGCCGAGATGGAGGAATCGGCGGGTGAAGGCGGAGGTCGGTGAGCAGCCGACCTCCCCAGCGCCCATCAAATGCTTCCGGCTGAGTGCCCCCGGCAGGATTCAACTTGGCGCCCGGGTCGGTCGGCCACGAGGTAGGGCTCGAGATGCGCCAGCACGTGAACTTGGGGCCGGGCAAGCTGTTCGTGACCTACTACGTCTCGTGGGGCCGACTGGTGAACTGGATCGGCTGCACGCCCGGCGACGGCTGGCGCGAGGAGTCCTGGTCGGCACACGGTGATCGCAACGAGGCGCTGGCCGTTTGCGCCGGGTGGCATTCCCAGGTGCGATTGCTGATCGCGGGCACCGAAGCCGTGTTCAAGTGGGCGCTGTTCGACCGTCCGCCGCTTGAGACGTGGACGCGCGGCCGGGTGACGCTGCTGGGAGATGCGTGCCGTGGCGCTGAGGCTCGACATCTACCGGCGCGAAATCCTGTGCTACCGCGAGCTCGGCGGTCAGACGCTGCTACAGCTGCGCCTCGTCGTGGGCCGCCACCTCATCCAGCACCCGACTCCCCCCCGTCTTGCGTCACGAGAATCATCCGTCGCGGCACATACCTTCCCCGGCCCCCACGATCGATCGGGGCCAGCTCCCGACTGTCCGAATCGCGCGAGATACCACGCGAGCAGCGCCTCCGGCACCGCCGGCTCGATGTCGGTTGCGCGCCAGAGCGTCGCCCCGAGATGTTTGGTCGCGAGACTGGTTGAGCCAACGGCGGGCGAACGGCGGCCCGACGCCCCGAGCTGCAAAGACGCGATGTGGTGACCGCTCGAAACACAGGGGGCGCGCGCTGCCGTGGGCAACGATTGGCCTTCGAGGCCCGAAGGGGACGTGTCCTCCACCTGCGACGCGGGTGTCGGGAGCCAGCTGGTCGACTGATCGACGGGTGCAGGTGCCCTCGGCATCCTGTGGGCGCACGACGACTCGGCGACGGCGGGCCCGGCGGCGAGCGAGCAGCGCCGTGCCGAGGCCGCCAGCCGGCGCGTCGAGTTCGCCGAGGCGATGTTGCAGAACGTGCTCATCCAAGCCCTGTGGCGCGCCCGGCGCCCCCGTGGCCGATCGGGGGAACGTCGGCGTGCTCGACGTCGGTCGGTCGTCGCGTTGTCGGCCGCCATGTCAAGTGTCAGCGCGCAAGGTACTCGTGACACGAGTTGTCACGGCCGTGTCACGCCTCCTGGTAGAACCGATCGTCGACCAGTTGAGGAGGGTCCGGATGCCTACCGCGACCGTAAGGGACATCACCGTGCACTACGAGACGGAGGGATCCGGGGACCCGCTCGTTCTCATTCCGTACCTCTCCGCCGACCACGCCTGCTACGCCTTCCAGACACCCGAGTATTCGAAGCACTTCACCTGTGTGGCGGTCGACCTCCGGGGGGCGGGGACGACCGACAAGCCCGCC
The DNA here is from genome assembly GCA_963841465.1 of uncultured Acidimicrobiia bacterium. GTDB lineage: Bacteria > Actinomycetota > Acidimicrobiia > Acidimicrobiales > Ilumatobacteraceae > JALZMG01. Next base: position 247,055 of record CAWJCQ010000007.1, read on the forward strand.
GGCCCGTACTCGACCGAGCAGATGGCCGACGACGTGGCCGGGCTGATGGAGGTCCTCGACATCGACCGGGCGCATGTCGCCGGGGTCTCGCTCGGTGCCGCGGCGGGGATGTGGCTGGCGGCCAAGCACCCCGAACGGGTCGCCTCCCTGTCGCTCCACAGTGCCTGGGCCAAGACCGACCCATTCCTCGCGGTCGTCGTGAAGGGCTGGCAGGTCATCGCTCGGGCCCTCGGCAGTGTGCCCGAGATGGTCATCCAGGGCATCTTCCCGTGGGTCTTCACACCCGAGATGTACGCCGAGAAGCCAGAGCTCGTCGCCGGCCTCGAAGACTTCGTCCGCGGTCGCCCACCCCAGCCCGTCGACGCCTTCCTGCAACAATCCGAAGCGGTCCTCGCCCATGACGCCGAGGCCCAATTGGGACGGATCGTCGCCCCCACCCAGGTCACCTGCGGCCGCTGGGACCTCCTCACCTCGACCCGCTTCGCCCCAGCCCTCACCGAAGGCATCAAGGGTGCCGAACTGTTCGTCTTCGAGCACCTCTCCCACGCCGGCCTGCACGAAGACGCCGAAGAGTTCAACCGGGCCAGCCTCGAGTTCCTCACCCGGCAGACGCTCTAGTAGCGCTGGGCGCGACCGTCGAACACGTCGTCGTTCACGTCACAATCCGGGCATACGCCCGTCCAACGGATCGCTGCCCGACACCTGCTTCGATGGCTTCCCGCTCCTGGTCCTCACGACCGCATCACTCGAGGCGCTGGGCGAGCTTCGAACCGACGCCGTCGTCGATGTCCGGCGGTTCAGATCGAACATCGTCACCGCGACGCCACCTGACATCCACTGGACTCGTCGGCGTCGAATCGGGGGAGTCGGTGCTGCTAAGGGACCATGGCCAGGTGGTCGTCCTCCGCGGCAAGATCGGCTGCCCAGCCCGTACGTCTACGTCTGCGACGGACGTGGCGCTTCCTGCCGACCGTCCCGTCGGCTGGACTCTGGATCGCTCATGAAGAGGCAGTGATCTGGGCTGTGGAGCGGGTCGGATCCACGATTGGACGCTTGGCGTCGACCCGGTGGTTCGGTGCCACGGCGGATGAGGCGCAGGGGGCGATGCATGGGGACGATCTCGTCACGACGCCGTTCTGCCAAATCACCCAAGCGCTCACGGTCCGGGCGGACCCCAAGCAGATCTGGCGGTGGCTCATGCAGACCGGCCAACGCAAGGCCGGGTTCTACGCCGACTCCCGGATCTGGGATGCCTGCGTCGACCTCTACTACCGTCTGCTCTCCCGGGGACGCGGCATTGCTCGAGAACGGTACGTCCACGTCGACGACCGCATCACCCACGCTTGGCAAGATCGCGCGGTCGGAGACCTGATCATGGACGGGCCGCCACGGACGGCGTACTACATCGTGCGCGAGTTGGTCCCCGAGCGAGTCAGGGTGCTGTTCACCGACACCCACCTCCCGTACCTCGTGCCAGCCCGGTGGCGAGCGGCGGTGCACGGGGAACTCACCGACGTCACCGTCTTGACCCCACGTCCGGATGGGACGACCCGGATGGTGCACCGGGTCCGGTTCTCGGCCGAGCCGCTGGCGTTCCGGCTGCTGGTGGTCCCGGTCGTGCTGATCTGGGGCGAGGCGATCACCACCCGGCGGTTCCTGCGCGGGCTCCGATCGCGAGCCGAACGCGATACCGCATGAACGACATGCCCGGTGAACGAGATGTCCCATGGGTGGACCATGAGTGCCCGTCAGCGTTCCGCCGACTGTGCGCGCGGTCAGCCGATCTCGGCCAGCGCCGCCGCGAGCGGCTCCATCACGGCGGCGTCGTGCGGCGTGCCGAGGTAGACGATGCAGACGTCGGCGCCGGCGTCCTTCCACCCCGCCACCGCCGGCTGCAACGAGCGTGGATCGTCGCCGGCGTTGAGCCGGACATTGACCGAACGCTCGATCTCGGACGGATCGCGGCCGACGTCGGCACAGTGCCGGTCGAGCACCTCACCCTTGCGCCGCCACTGCTCGACGTCGCCGAGCGTCGAGTTCCAGTGCTGCGCGTATCTGGCGACGATGCGCAGCGTCCGGCGCTCACCGTTGCCGCCAATCGCGATCGGCGGGTGCGGCCGCTGCACCGGCTTCGGCTCGCACCACGCCTCGGTGAGCGTGAAGTGCTGCCCCTGGAACGACACCCGATCCTTGCTCAGCAGCTCGACGATGACGGCCACCCCCTCCTCCAACTGATCGAAGCGCTCCCTGAGCGGCGGCAGGCGGATCCCGAGGGCATCGGACTCGTCCTGGTTCCAGCCGGCGCCGAGACCGATGATCAGGCGGCCGTCGCTGATGATGTCGACGGTGGCCGCGATGTTCGCCAGCACCGACGGGTGGCGGTAGGGCATGCCGGTGACCTGGCAGCCGAGGCGCAGCCGACTCGTCGCCGTGGCCATCGCCGCGAGCATTGACCAGCCCTCCATGCACGGCCCCGAGCGGTCGGAGAAGATCGGCTCGAAGTGGTCGAAGTTCCACGCCGACTCGAACACGTCGAGCTGGTCGCCGGCCCGCCACACGTTGAGCATCGCTGGCCACGTGGTGTTCATCGGAGCGGTCTTGAAGCCGTAACGCACGACGTCGGACCGTACCCTCCGCCGGCGGACCAGCCGGTGTCACCTCGTCATGCGGGCGCGTGACGACGAGCGGCCCGGGCGTCGCTGGAAGGTCGCGTCCTACCATCGACGTTGATGACCACGGGTCTGACGCAACGCAACGGGTGGCTGTGGTGCGCCAGCGCGGCTGTTCTCTTCGGTGCAGCGACACCAGCGACGAAGCTGCTCGTCGATGATGTTGGCTCAGTGGCACTGGCCGGGCTGCTGTATCTGGGCGCGGCGATGGCGGTAGCTCCCTTCGCGATGCGAGAGCAGCGGGCCCGAGCCACCCGCGGTCAACGGTCCCGGCTCCTCCTCGCTGTCGCGGTCGGTGGTGGCCTCGCTCCAGTCCTGCTGGTGTTGGCGCTCGACAGAACACCGGCGGGGACGGTATCGCTCTTGTTGAACTTGGAGCTCGTCGCCACGGCAGTGATCGCCTGGGCATTTCTCCACGAACACATCGGTCGTCGTACGGCAAGCGGGATCGCGACCATCGTCGCGGGCAGTGTCGTGGTGACCGGTACAAGCGGCACTGGTCTCGCGTTCGGTGCGCTCCTCGTCGCGGGCGCCTGCGTGTGTTGGGGAATCGACAACGCCGTCACCGCCAGCTTGGATGCCTATAGCCCGAAGCGAATCACGTTCACCAAGGGTGTCGTCGCGGGGTCGGTGAATAGCGCGCTCGGTCTTGCGCTCGCCGGTGTCCCGTCGGCGAGAGTCGTGATTGTCGCGCTCGCGATCGGCGCGCTCGGCTATGGCCTGTCAATCACGTTGTGGATCACCGGGGCGCGCCTCGTCGGCGCCACTCGCGGTCAAGCCATCTTCGCGCTCGCCCCGTTCGCCGGTGCGCTGCTGGCATGGCCGATAAACGGTGACCGCTTGACCGGAGCCGTCGTTCTCGCCATCGCGATTTCGCTCGGTGGCGTGGCACTGGTCAGCAGCGCGCACCACCTCCATCACCACGAGCATCCGTTGATGAAGCACGCGCACGCAATCAATCCCAGCGATCCCCATCACGCACCGGGAGTCATCGAAGTGGTCGACGGTGACCAACACCGACACCTCGTCTTCGCTCACGACCACGAACACTTGCCCGATATCCACCACCGGCACGGTCACAACCACTGAGCGCCACAGCGCTCCGGATGCCCGCTCCGCAGCAGCGACGCCCACGCAGCATGACGTGCTCCCCCGGGCCGCCGCTGGCTTCCGCGTCGTCCACACGCTGATCGCCGTGGTCGACCTGGTCGGTCTCGGCTATATCTGGACATGTGCGCTCGTCGGGCGTCGAGACAGATTGCTCCGCTTCTCGGTCGGAGCGCTCCTCGTGGAAGGCGTGGCTCTCGTCTCGGACGAGGGAACTGCCCGCTTGGACCGCTGCAGCGCAGGTTGGGCGACCCCACCCCGCTCTTCGAGCTCGTGCTTCCACCTCGGGCGGCCAAGGCCGCTGTTCCCATGCTTGCAGCGATCTCCGTGGCTGGGTTCGTCCTACTCGCTGTTCGGCCGGTATCCGAAAACGGCGCGCGATAGGACCGAGCAGCCGCCCTGGATCGCCGGCTCGGCGGCGCCATGGTCGGATCATGATGCTGGTGGCATGGGTTGGCAGGATCCGTTCAAGTTGGCTTCCGCCGTGGTGGACCGGTACGGCCAGCTGCCTGGGCTGCGGATGGCGATCGTCACGGGGTCGGTTGCCCGTGGCGTTGCCGACGAGGCCTCGGATCTCGACATCTACCTGTACTGGGATGGCGTCGATCGCGACGCCGTCGCCGACCGACGGCTTCTCGACGGCATCGCTGACGAGCTTGTGGTCGGCATCCCGACAGCGTCGGGGTGGTTCGCCAAGCATCGGATCGGGGATCGCTACGTCGACATCGAAAGCGTCGACGTCGACGTCGTGACCGGCGTCGCATCGGTGCTCGCGGGCGGTGAACCAGTGTCGGGCGAGGCGGCCAAGGTGATCGTTGGTCTGCGCGATGGGGAGAGCGATCCTCGGCGCTGACGAGCTCGCCGAGTGGCAGCGGACGCTGGTCTACAGCGACGCGGTGGCGGTGGCCGAGGTGGCCCGCCACGGGCGGGGCCTGTTGGCGCCGACGGCACTGTTCGAGTTGACCTTTCGACGCGGAGACGTACTGAGCTTCCAAGCTCGGCTGTCGGAGGTGCTGCTCCATGCGGTCGGGCTGCTCGCAGCGGCCAACCGCGTGTTCGTCGCGACGGGAGATCCGAAGTGGCTGCCACAGCAGACGAGGCACTTCGCACACGTCCCTGGTCGGTTCTGGGAGCGGATCGAGACCGGCATGCTGCGACCAGCACCGACATCTGTCAAGGACGTCGATGACCTGCTCGCCGAAGTCCTCGACATCGTCGATGAACGCGTTCCCGGGGCAGACACCGCGACAGCCCGGTTCCTCCTCCACCTCCAACCAGTCCCGGCAAGGCCCAACGGCGAGTCCGAAGCTTCTATTTCAAGAAGAAACTGGTGTTCGATTCAGGCGACGGCCTGTTGGGGGTCGATGCGTGGTGAGCTGAGCGTGGCGTTGAGGTCGCGGGTCATCCGTCGGTAGACGACGTCGGAGAGGTGACGTTTGAGGATTCGCATCGCTTCTTTCTTGGTGTGGCCGCGGCGACGGGCGTCGCCATAGATCTGTTGGGCTCGGGGTTCGCAGCGCAGCTGGGTGACGGCCATCAGATGGAGGACGGCGTTGATGCGACGGTTGCCACCGCGGTTGAGCCGGTGCCGTTTCGGTTCGTCGTCACCTTCGGCGGAGGACGCCGGTAGTGGGGCGGTGCCGTTGAAGCGGGCGAAGCCGCCTTCGCCGGCGAACCGTCGGGGGTCGCCGGTCTCCACGAGCAGCTCGGCGTCGGAGCGGTCGGAGATTCCGCAGAGTTCGTTGAGGGTGGAGCCGGCGCGGCGGGTGAGGTCGCCCAGTTCGCGGCTGGCTTCGCGTTCGCGGACGTCGAGCTCTGCGGATCGCGGCGGTGTGGTCGTCGAGCAGCCGCAGCCGCAGCGTGGTCACCGGATCCCACGCCACCGTCTGGTCGCGCGCAGCGAGCGCCTTCAGCCGGGGGCGGATGCTGCGGTCGTCGGGGAGGTCGGCGCGGATCGCTTCGGGCAGATCATGCAGCAGGGCGTCGGCCTCGTTGAGCAGCTGTTGGCGGCTCTTGAGCAGGCTGCGCCGCTGGTTGTGCCACAGATTGAGCAGTTCATGGATCTCGTCCGGGCCGGCGTTGCCCGGCGCCCGCTTGAACGCCACCGGCAGGTCGGGGTCGGCCTGCACCTCGCGGGCAATGCGGAGCGAGTCGAGCGCGTCGGTCTTGCCCTGACGCCGCTTGCGGGACTGCTCGGCGGTGCGCGTCGGGCACACGTCACGCACGTCATGGTCGTGGTCGATCAAGAACATCGCGGTGTGCCGGCCCAGTCCGCTGGCGCTCTCGATCCCCCAGCGGCGCACGGCGCCGAACGCTGTCGCCCACTCCAGCAGCGCCCGGTGGCCGACACCGGACACCTTGAAGCAGGCCGTCGCCACCGTCCCACCGCGGCTGTCGAGCACGGTGGCGGTCAACGTCTTCCTGTGCGGGTCGATCCCCACGTCGTGCGCGTCGTTCACCTCGATCGGCAACGGGTCGGTGGTCTTCGTTCGCTGCTTGGCCATCACGGCCTCCTCTCACAGGCGTAAGGTGAAAGGACCGGTCGACAAATCCCCGTTGAGTGATCAACGCTTCTATCAAGTCAGGCCGGTCCCAGAAGGTCAGGACCGGGGGCGACACTTCGGACTAAAGACACCCCAACACAGGGGTCGGATATCAGCTGAGTCAGCCCCCGGCCCGGCCTTCGAACCTACGAACCGGCGAACCGGTGATCGCGGATCCTCACACTGCGAGTGAAACACGGGGATATCCGCGGGGAATAGGCCGGCCTCGCCCTATCCGGGAAGAGCGTCGCGGAGGCACACGGAACGCCTGCGGCCGCAAGTGCACCGCTGGTCGTCAGCGACAACGTCGCGCTCGTGTGAAATACACAAGGCGACGGTGACTGACACCACGGAGGCGCGATGGCTGGTACGTACATCACCAATGAGCTCGGGGACATCTACCAGGTCGACATCGACGGTGTCCGATCTCCCGTGGATCCGAGCAGCTGGGTGAAGGAGGGCGGCGCCCAGGACCACGCCGACAGCCGCCGTTCAATCGACAGCCTGAGGGCGATGCCGGGTTTCGTCGTAGAGGAGCTACCGGACGTGCGGTGCGTGCCCGGACCGAAGCGGCGTGGCTTGACGTGGGGGCGGTTCGAGGACGGCTGCGCCCCACCGGCGGCGGTCCAGTCCAAGGGCAGCACAGGAACGCTGGGCTACCTGAACCGGCTCAGCGAGGCCGTAGGTCACGTGGCCTTGCGCCTGCCGGTCGACCCCTGCCGGTCCCCGACGCCCTGCAGACAGGGCACTCTCGACGCATCACGGTCATCGCCGAGATGAGCAACGCCACCCCCGAGCTCGAGGCGCTCATCCACTCCAAGCTCGACGAGTGGAACGTCACTGGCGAGTGGTTCGCGCGAGATCAGCTCGTGGCGCAAGCAGCTGCCACGGGAGGTTTCGGCCCGTGGCTCCAGCGATTGGCTGGCGGCGACGAGTGGCCCATCACCGTCCATCCGCCGTACAGGTGAACGCCCGAGGGCGGCCCGTGCGATGGACGATGTGAGCGTCTGTTGCACTCGGCGGGTCGATGGTCCTCGCCGAATGGCAACCGACGTCGCTCGGTGTCGCGGCTCCTCGTCCCGCGTGTGTGAGACCGCGATCGTGCGGGGCGGGCATCTGGCTGGTTCAGCTCGGACGCTGGTCGTCGACGTCGGGCAGACGGCGTCGACCGGGCACGGTTGCGATACGGCTGGGTGTCCGCTCGACGAGAGCGTGTCAGGCGTGGGCGCCGGCGCGCCGTCCGAACACCATGCCGGCCGCGAGGCCGCTGCCGCCGGGATAGTTGCCCCAGAACAGGCCGCCCAGCATCTCGCCGCACACGAACAGGCCCTCGATCGGCGAGCCGGCGTTGTCCAGGGCACGGCCGTCGATGTCGCCGCGCAGCCCGCCGAAGGTGAAGGTGATTCCGCAGGTCACGGCGAAGGCGTAGAACGGCGGCTTGTCGAGGGGGACGGCCCAGTTGCTCTTGGGCAGCGCCAGCGCGGCGCGACGGCCGTCCTTGATGGTGGGGTCGAACGGCACGGCGATGTCGATGCTGGCGTTGAACGCAGCGACCGTGGCGGCGAGACGGGCGGGGCTGATCCCGATGCGCCGGGCGAGCTCCTCGATGGTGTCGGCGGTGGCGACGGACACGCCGGGCATCTCGTACTCCTCGGTGCGCAGCAGCGGCCGCGTGGTCGCATCGAACAACTGGAAGGCGACCGCGCCTGGCTGCTCGAGCACGGCGCGCCCGTAGCGGGCATAGGTGTAGTTGCGGAAGTCGGCGCCCTCGTCGACGAAGCCCTCGCCGTCGGCGTTGACGAGGATGCCGAGTGGGTAGCTCTGGCGGGTCAGGCGGTTGGTGAGCTCGCGGTCGCCGGCATCGCCGGAATGGTGGGCGTCCCACTGCACGCTGTGGGCTCCGGCCCAGTCACCGCTGGTCGCCGCCCCGATGCGCGTCGCGGCGGCGATCATGTCGCCGGTGTTGAGTGGCGTGCCGCGCACCCTGGCGCGTTCCCACCCCGGCCCGAGGTGGCGGCGGCGCAGCTCCGGGTCGGCCTCGAACCCGCCGGCGGCGAGCACGACGGAACTGGCGGCGACCTCGACGGGCCCGTCGGGGGCGGTCGCGCGCACGCCGACGACACGGTGCCCGTCGATCACGAGATCGGTCGCCCGGGTGGCGTAGCGGACGTCGACACCGAGCCGCTGGGCGATCGCCGTGTGGTCGGCGATCAGGCCGACGCCGCCGCCGACGTTGCCGACGTGCAGGCCGCCGAAGAACACCAGCCGGCCGTCCGCCGCCTCGTAGGCCTGGCGTTCGTAGAGCAGCCGGTAGCGCATCCCGAATCCGTGCAGCCAGCGAACCGTGGGCTGGGCCTCGTCGACCAGCACCGCGGTGAGCGCCGGGTCGTTGCGACCGCCGGTCACACGGACCAAGTCGGCGACGTACTCGTCACGGGAGTACGGCGCGATGACGGTGCGGGCGTGGCGAGGGTCGGGTTCGACGAAGTCGACGAGATCGCTCAACCCCTCATGGGCGATCCGCGTCGCACCCGCCGTGAAGTAGCTGTTGCCCCCGGCAACGTCCGACGTGCCCCTCTCCAAGATCACGACACGCCGGCCACGCTCGGCGGCGGCATGAGCAGCGGCGAACCCCGCGTTGCCGCCGCCGACCACCACAACGTCGGTGTCGATCCGGGACCCGGCCACCCACGATGTCTAGCCACACAGGAACACCCACGGAGGCCTCAGCTCAGAGTCGCGCCGACCTCTGGATGAGATGGCCAATTGCCTGGTCGCTGTGTCGAGACGTTCCTGAAACGCCCCATGTGTGGGAACCCCGCCGGCTCGGGCTCGGGCAACCATTCGGTTCGGCAAGTACCCGAGTACGAGCTGGGGGGTTCCCGGTGACGATGGTATGTGGGTTGGAGCTGCATCGCCGGCAGATCACGTTCGACGCGTTGGAGGTGGAGTCCGGTCAGGTGTGGACCGGGCGGATATGGCAGCCCGATCGGCAGCGGTTCCGCCGGTGGCTGCGCGACGACGTCACCGAGGTTTCGCATGGTGGCCCGGTGGCGATCGCGGTGGAGGGGTGCACCGGTTGGCGTTACGTCGTCGAGGAGGTGGTCGCCGCTGGCTTCGAGGCGCATCTGGCCGAGCCGGCCGACACGCAGGCGGCGAGAGGTCGCAAGCGTCACGCCAAGACCGACCGCACCGACAGCCGGCTGCTGCGCGAGCTGCTCGCCGATGGGTCGGCTGCCGGCATCGTGGATCCCGCCGACGATCGTGCTGGAGTGGCGCGAACGGGTGCGGCTCTGCACGACGTTGGTCGATCAACGCTCGACGTGGGTGCAACGGATCCACGCCGAGCTCTATCAGCACGGCGTCGCGCCGCCGGAGTTGCGCTGGTCGACGACCCGCCAGCCGCTCGAGTCCGACGGCATCGAGTTGAGCCCGGCCGGCCGCCAACGAGTGTTGACGGCGTTTCGGATGATCGATGCGATCACCGTCGAGTCACTCCCACTGAAGGCCGACCTGCAGCGCTTCGGACTGCGCCAGCCACGCTGTCGAGCGCTGGTCGACAGCCAGTACGGGATCGGAGGACTGCTGGCCGTGGCGATGTGGTCCGAGCTCGGCGACTGCCAACGGTTCGACCGTTCCGACCAGGTGGTGCGTCACAGCGGCCGGGACGTCAGCGTCGACGCCTCGGACCGCCGACGCGCCGGCGGGTTCCTCCCCCGTCAGGGGCCGCCGACGTTGCGCTGGGCGCTGTACGAAGCCGCCAAGAACGCGTCGCATCAACGCAGCCCCGACACGACTACTACCGCGACGTCAAGGAGCACCTCAACGGCAAGCCGGCCACCATCTCGATGGCCCGCAAGCTCGCTCGGCGCTGCTTCCACGTGCTGCGGGCAGTCGACTCCGACCTCGTCTACGCGACACCCTGACACCTTCCGTCGAGGTTGATGGTCGGCACCGCCCACCTACGCACCCCGAGTCGTCTCGCGGTCAGCTCCCGCAACCGGCGTGCCCGCCAGCACCCGTGCTGGACGGCCTTCAAACATTGACACGACCGCGGACCCACGATCGTGGGAGACACCCGATCAGACCCGGATATTGCAGGCCGGCCAGGCGGAGGGATGAGCGGTCGCGATCGTGACGGCCGGAGGGCTGGGACGATGTTCGAGTCATTGATGGGCGCGCCGGCCCAGGGACCGTGTGCGCTGCGGTTGTCCGGGCTGGGGTGGTGTGAGTGCCTGGCCGGTCAGGCAAACGCTGGGAGTGCTCGGATCCGGGTGAGGGCTTCGATGAAGGCGTCGGCCCAGGTGTGGGAGCGGGGGATGCGCAGCCAAAGTTGGCGGGCGTGGGTGACGACGCGGGCGGCGACGTTGAAGAAGGCGAGCCGCAGACGTTTGCCCCGGCAGCGGCGGAACTCGCGGGGCAGTGCCCGGTCGCGGATCCAGCGGGCGACGTTGTGGGCGAGGGCGCAGGCGTGCCACCACAGTGAAGCGCCCCGGGGTTGATGGAGGCTCTGAACCCACGAAAGGGTGGGAGTCATGCCAGCACCGAGGAAGTACCCGCCGGAGTTGCGGGAGCGAGCGATCAGGCTCGTGCTCGAAGCCCGCGAGCAGGAACCTGAGCTGTCGCTGAACGCGGCGGTGATGCGGATCGCCCCGCGTGTCGGGATCAACAAGGACACTCTGCGTGGGTGGTGCAAGCAGGCCGAGGTCGACGCCGGTCGCCGCCCCGGCGTGTCGACATCGGAGGCAGCGAAGATCCGCGAGCTGGAGCGGGAGGTCCGCGAGTTGAAGCGGGCCAACGAGATCCTGCTGGCGGCGTCAAGTTTCTTCGCGCGGGAGCTCGACCCGCGACTGCCGTGGTGATCGGGTTCATCGACGATCACCGTGACCGGTTCGGGGTCGAGCCGATCTGCCGGGTGCTCACCGAGCACGGCTGCAAGATCGCCCCGTCCACGTACTACGCGACGCGCACCAGGCCGGCGTCGCCGCGGGCCTGCCGTGACGAGGTGGTGTTGGAGCATGTTCGCCGGGTCCATGCCGGCCCGATGATCGGCCGGCGCCTGTACGGGGCCCGCAAGGTGTGGAACGAGCTAGGCCGCGAGGAGGCCCGTGGTGAGCATCCCGAGGTCGGTCACGTGCCGCGCTGCCAGGTGGAACGACTGATGCGCAGCCACGGGCTACGTGGCGTGCGGCGCGGCCGCCAGTTCATCACGACTCGCCCCGCGTCCGGCGCCCCGCGGCCACCAGACCTGGTCAAGCGGGACTTCACCGCCGAGCGGCCCAACCAGCTGTGGGTGGTCGACTTCACCTACGTCGCCACGTGGGCCGGGATGGTGTTCACCGCCTTCGTGATCGACGTCTTCTCCCGGCGTATCGTCGGCTGGCGCACCGCCGCTCGGATGCCGACCGCGCTGCCGCTCGACGCGTTGGAGATGGCGCTGTGGGTCCGCGCCCAGGCCGAGCAGCTCATCGCCGGGCTCGTCCACCACAGCGACGCCGGCAGCCAGTACACCTCGATCCTGTACACCAACCGCCTCGCCGACGTCGGCGCTGTCGCCTCCATCGGCACCGTCGGTGACAGCTACGACAACGCCCTCGCCGAGTCCACGATCGGCCTGTACAAGACCGAGTGCATCCACCACGAAGGCCCCTGGCGCGGCGCCGACGACGTCGAGCTGGCCACGTTGAACTGGGTGTGGTGGTACAACGAGATCCGCCTCCACTCGGCGATCGGCTACGTCCCACCTGTCGAGTACGAGACCGCCTACTACCGTCAGAACAACTCCCACCAGCAGCCGCCAGTGGGAGAACCCAGCCTCCACTGAACCCGGGGCGCTTCAACCAGCCACGCCGCCCGCACCTGCGCCACCGCCCGCCGGGTCGTGCGTTCCGACCCGACATAGCCCATCGCCGTCAACTTGTCGTGAGCGACATCGGCGCGGATCTTGCCGTTGCTGGCCTCCATCCACTCCTCCACCTTCGCCAACAACTCGTCGATCAGCTGGCGGCGCTGCAGCGGCGTCGCCGTCAACTCGCCCGCATCCCGACGGGCCACCCACTGCGCCACCGTGTGATGGTCACAGCCGGCCAACTCGCCCGCCGCCCGATAACTCTGCGTCAAATCGAACGCCTCCAGAATCCTCATGATCTCCTCGGCATGCTTCACGTGGTCCCTCCTCGGAGCCTCGACGGAATGAGCACGCCGAGTTGAAGAGGAGGGACCGCCCGCGTGGTGGATCCCCACGGACAACGAACACAACTGGGGAAATCTCGTGGCCACCAGCGGGGAACACCGCTGGCCGTCAGCGGGGAAATCCGTGTCCGCCTACGGGGAGGATCTCACGGCCGCCGACAGCTCGTCCGGCGACACTGGCGTGGTGGGCGTGCGCGGAGACCGCCGTGCTACCAGAGCACGTCTTCGGATACTCGCCCACCCTCCGACCGGCGCTACAGGACCCGCGGACCTGCACGAGCTGACGTCGCTTCTCGTTGCCCGGCCGTCATTGCGGATCGGGCAGGATGCGCCCGTGCGTCGGCCGTCATCTCGCTCAGTCGTGTACGACGTGCTGCAGATGGCGATCCTCGACGTCCGGGCAGTCGCACGAGGTGGCGGTCGATCGGCGACTACGAACGGGCGCATCTGTACGCGGTGTCCTACGTCGTGCACGATTGGCCTCCAGCGCTTCGTGACGCTGTGACTGACGAAGATCACGACGAATTGCTGAGGCGGTTCTAGAGGCCAGCGGTTGGCCTGCCCGGCTCCAGCGTCCGGCTCGTCACGAGGCAGCCGGCCGGCGGCCGGACCAGCGGGTGATGGACTCACCGCTGCCGACCGCCACTACAGGAGGTCGAGGACCTCTTCGAGTTCGCTCGCTCGTCCCTGCGTCGAGTTGCGGAGCACCACGAGTCGCGCGAAGTCCGCCGTGAGAGGCCAGTGCGGCGACGGCTCGTCAAGGCGTCGGCGCAGAAGTCTCGCGGCCGCGAGGTTGGCGAGACCGGTCTGACCCGCGATGACGAACGAGCACCCCCGTCCGTCGCGGAACCGGGCGACCACGGCGTACTCCGCCACGCCGCGAACGCACGGGTACCTCACACCGCCGACGATGACGTCACGAGGAGCCTGATCCGCCTCGCTCGACCGAGCGGCAAACGTTGTGCCCGGTAGCCGCGATCTCAGGATCTCATCGGCGCGAGGGTTCGAGATCGGCCCGCCAACGACAAACTCAGTGAGGTCGCCGTCATCGATCAACTCGCCCGCCTCGCGAAGGACAGGATCGATCCCAAGTCCCTTGACGAGCGTCCCCAGCTCGAAGACGACCGCGAGGTCGAGATGGGTCATCAGACGTGCACTCGCGGCGGCCGGATTGGGACCAGCCCGTGGCGAGTGGTTGAGCACGATCACGACTCGAGCCGTATCGGAGAGCCCGAGGAACAGCCCTCGCCGCAGGCGGTCGCGCCTGAGCCGCACGCGTTGCACGCCCCAGACGGATGCGCCCCCGATGGCAGCCGCAATCAGGCTGCCGACGATGCCGATGACGAGGTCCACCGCGCCTCCCTCAGTGTTCGTTCAGCATTGCGCATTCACAGTGCCCCACGAGCGTCGAACGGCCGGGCCGAACTGAACACCAGCGCGTCTAGTCTCCCGTCGCCGGAGGGAGGGACTCATGGACAGTGTGATGGCGTTCATCGCGGGCGCCTGGGGCTCCCGCGCCGGAGGCATCAATGCGCTGAACCACGACCTGTGCTGTGCTGTTGCCGAACTCGCGCCGTCGCGGCTCGCAGTCGTGTGTGTGACGCTTCATGCGAGTCCCTCAGAGGTCGCCGATGCGGCGTCTCGAGGTGTGACGCTCGTCTCTCTCGAGGCCGAGAAGGGCACGGAACGGGTGCCTGAGCGGTGGTCGTACGAGTTGTCGCACCGAGCTCGGGAGTGGGGCGGCCGCGTAGCGTGCTGGGTCGGTCACGACGTCATCTCCGGCCCTGTCGCGGTGGCGGTCGCACGGCAGACGGGCGCGCGGTCCGCGGTGATTCAGCACACGGACTACGCCTCGTACGCGCCGTTGAAAGGACGCAGCGGAGAGCCGATCATCCGGCGAGAGCTGGACAGCTCCGCGACGCTTCTGAGGGCCGACGTCGTGCTTGCGGTGGGACCAAAGCTGGCCGCGGCGGCGCGTTCGATGGTACGCGGGGTGAGCTCGGCAGGTTCGGTGACGGAGATCGTGCCGGGCCTCGCATCAATCGATCCGCTCGCCGACCCGCCCCTTACGTTCCGGGTGATCACGTTCGGCCGTCTCGACCCGATCACGGACCGCATCAAGCAAGCCGGACTCGCGGTCCAGGCATTCGGGCAGTTGGCGCGAGAGGCGCTGGACATCACTCGTGATGACCCAAGCCTGGTCGTTGTGGGTATCGAAACCGGCGGAGACGGCGACGCCGTGGCAGGGAAGGAGGAGGAGGAGCTCCGTCGCATGGCCCACGACCGTGCCGGCCGCGCCGTCGCCGTGATCGGACACCCGTTCACAGAGTCGCGAGACGTGCTGTTCGAAGAGCTTCGCAGAGCAACCGTGTGTGTGATGCTGTCCGTTCACGATGGATTCGGCCTCACCGGCTGGGAGGCCATCGCGGCCGAGGTACCGCTGATCGTCTCAAAGAACACCGGTCTGTACAGCCTTCTCCACCAACGAGGAGGTTCGGCTGTCGGATGCGTATGGCCGGTCGACATCAAGGGGCGAATCGACGCTCCGTACTATTCAGAGGACGATGTCGCCGCGGTGACCGCGGCCTTCGCCGCGATTGCCGTCGACCCCGTCGCGGCCAAGCGCAACGCGCGCCAACTCAAGCAGATCCTCGCCGAGTACACGTGGGAGCACACCGCCAGACAGCTCCTGCGGACGCTCGATCTCGACGACACACCCAGTCCTCCGCCGACGCACTCAACGTCACCGGTCGACATGAGGGGGAGAGCAACCCTCCCGCCCACGAACCTCCCGCCGGAAGTCGACTCATTCCTCGGCAGAAAGTCCGAGATGGAGAAGTGCCGCTCGCGGCTGGCCGACGAGTCCGCTCGTCTGATGACATTGACTGGTGAGCCGGGCGTCGGCAAGACGCGGTTCGCGCTGGAGCTGGCGAGATCGCTGCTGGCGGACTTCGATGGGCACGTCTACTTCGTCGACCTGACGACAGTGACTGACTCAAGTCTCGTGATTGCAACCATCACCCGCGCCCTTCGCCTCGATGCAGGTGAGCCGGCGCTCGAGGCCCTCAAGGAGCTGTTCCGCGATCGCCGTGTTCTGCTCGTCCTCGACAACTTTGAGCATGTTCAGCTGGCATCCCTTGCGATTCTCGAGCTCCTTCATGGGGCTTCTCGGCTTCAAGTCCTGGCCACGAGCCTCGACCCGTTGAAGCTCGGTATCGAACGACCGTACCCCCTTGGACCGCTCCCGGAGCGCGACGCAGTCACGCTGCTTCGCGACCGCGTCCAATGGAGCGGCGGCGAGGTCGACATCGACGAGGCGAGTGCCATCGAGCTCTGCTCGTGGCTCGACGGGGTTCCGCTGTCGATCGAACTCGTTGCTGCTCGCGCCCAACAGTTCTCGCTGCCGGACCTCTTGGAAAGCCTGAAGCAGGAAGGCGATCTGCTCGATCTCCAGGCAACCCGCCCCGACATCCCCGCCAAACAACGGTCCCTCCGAGCGGCGTCAGCGTGGAGCTACGGCCTGCTGTCCACCGAGGAGCAAGTGCTGTTCCGACGCCTCTCGATCTTTGGAGGGGGTTGGACGCTTCAGACCGCCGCAACCGTGGTCGGAGACCCGTCGGCAGGTCGCATCCAACTCATCGACAAGATGAGTTCGCTCCTCGATAAATGGTTGGTCCGCCGGGACAGCAGGAGAGCGAACCGGATGTCGATGCTCCCCCCGCTCCGTCGCTTCGCCGGTGAAGAACTGACCGACGATGATCCGGACGTCATCGCAGCGCTGCGTGAACGATACTGCGCCTGCTTCCTCGACCATGCGGAGCGCGCCCATCGTGACCTGTTCGAGGCAGACCAGGACGCCTACCTCGTCGCCATCCAGTCCGAGCACGAGAATATTGCGACGATCCTCGATGTCTTCGTCGACCGGGGCGACGCGGAGTCAGCTCTCCGAGTTGTATGTGCAGCGGGTGAGTTCTGGTGGTCTCGCGACTACGCCGGTGGGGCCACACGAACCGCGAACGTGTTGGCGTTGCCGACGCCTGAGTCGGCCCGATCCCTGCGCGTCACTGCGTTGCTGATCAGCGGGCGCCTGAACATACGACTTCACCAGCTGCCGAAGGCCGCGTCGGACTTTGCCGAAGCGCAAGCACTGGCGCTCACGCTGTCGGACGCCGGGCTCGAGGCTGACGCCCTCGCCAACGGCGCACTCGTTCACATGGAACGAGGCCAGTTTCAGGATGCCGAGCTGATGTTGCATCGAGCGTTGGAGATCAACACATCACGTGGGCGAGTGCGCGCGATCGCCGACGTCGAGGACAGCCTTGGCCTCGTTGCGCTCAGCACCGGCCGTAACCACGACGCACCAGCACACTTCCGACGAAGCGTGCGCAGTTACCTCGAGGTGGGCGACGCGCGCGGGGTTGCGTGGGTCGAGAACGACCTCGCTGCGTTGGCGATCGTTGAGGAACGCTGGCCGGACGCGAACGACCACGCTCTGAAGGCGAAAGAAGTCGGGGAGCGGATCGGAGACCCTGGACTCGTGGCATGGTCGAGGCACTACCTCGGGCTCATCGCATCGCAGGATGGTCGTTTCGACGACGCACACGAGCACCACGACGAGTGCATCACGACAGTACGGATGCTCGGCGACACCCGTCCACAGATCCTCGCAATCGAGGGCTTCGCAGCGCTCGCCATCGAGGAACAGCGTTGGGAGGATGGTGTGAAGCTCGCCGCCGCGGCCACCGAGCTCCGCGAGGCCGCTGGGCTACCACGGAGTGTTGCCGAAGCGAACATACTCGGCTCGCGCACAAGTCGGGCGCGTGAGCACCTGTCCGCAGCCGCGTTGGCGGCTGCAGATGCCGCCGGTAAGTCCTTGACTCTCGACGAGACGGTGCTCATTGCCCGTCGGCGATGAGCGGCGGGTCATCGCTCTCGTCTGCCCTACCGCGTGGGACAGAGTTCACCTCCCCGATCTGCGTAGCCGGTGGCCGCAGTTCTTCGTGCGGGCGCTGGGCCCCGACGCCGAGCACGCCCCCGAGCGGTTCGACGCGCTGGAGTTCATCGCGTGGGCCGTGCAGACCCTCGCCGCCGACCCCGTTGCCGGCGTCGCCAGCTCGAGTGACTATCCCGGCTGCATCGTCTCTGCGTTCGTCGCGCAAGAGTTGGGTCTGCCTGGCCCCACCCCTAACAGCGTCTTGCAGTGCTCTCACAAGTACTACGCGCGGATCGCGCAGCGTGAGGTAGTTCCAGAGGCAACCCCCCGGTTCGAGTTGATTGATCCCACAACGATCGGCGAATGCCCGCTGGAGCTCCCTTTCCCGGTGTTCGTGAAGCCAGTGAAGTCATGGTTCTCGCAGCATGCGCGTCAGATCGACAGCCTGGAGCAGTTGCGCGCCTATGCACGCAGACCTGCTGTGAGGGCGCATCTTGAAGAATTTGTTCGCCCATTCAATCAGCTGCTGGAGCTGGACGGGACGTTCGCCTTCAACGGTAGCTACCTCCTCGCCGAGGAGATCATCGACGGCTATCAGGTAACGCTGGAGGGATACGTTCGAGCAGGTCGAATCACCGTCATCGGCGTCGTTGACTCCGTCATGTATCGAGGAACGTTGAGCTTCGAGCGGTTCGAGTACCCGTCGTCAATCACGCCGGATCTGGGCGAGCGTATGCGCTTCCTGGTCGAGCGTGTGCTTGCCTACATTGGTTTCGACATGGGACTATTCAATGTCGAATTACGCCATAATCCGAGCACGGATGAGGTCCGGATCGTCGAGATCAACCCGCGAATGTGCGCGCAGTGGGCTGATCTGATGGAGCGAGTGAACGGGACGAACACCTACGAGGTCCTCCTCTCGCTCGCGTTAGACGACGAGCCACCCGCTATCACGTCGGAAGGACGCGATCAGGTTGCAACGAGCTTCGTCCTTCGACAGTTCGAGGACGCCATTGTGGCGCGAGCGCCCGATGACCGCGCGCTCGAGAGGATCCGCGCCGCATCTCGGGTGACTTCAGTCTCGACCTTCTACTCCACTGGCGATCGACTGTCCGAAAACTGGTTCCAGGATGACGGGCTCAGCTACCGGTACGCCGTTATCAACGTGGCGGGAGAAGACCGAGCCGCCGTCGGCGACGAGTTCCGGCGCGTGCGCGCAGCGCTGAACTTCGAGTTCGTTGCACCGTCGGGTTGATCGACGTCGTGGTCGCCCTCGATCATGGCCCGACCGAGCTTTCGCTCAGCACCCGGTGTCGGCGTTGGTGTCTCGTGAGGTCGTGTAGGTAGGGCGGGGTCCACCTGGCCGGCAGGCGATCGCGTGACCCTTGGTTAGAAGCGACCAAGAATGGGACCGGTCGCACGGGCGCCCGTCTGCGACGCGTCTCTCAAGACTGGAAGTAGCGCTTGCTGGAGCGACTCGCGGCATCCGACGCCTGCCGGTAGGGCTCCTGTTTGAGTGTCGGCGGAGAACGCTTAGTACCGCTCCGAGGCCGCGTGGAGTAACGCCGACGCGTCGAGGCCGCGTTCAGTACGACCCGTGTCTGGCTGACACTGCGCGTCCGGGTAAGAGCACATCGCTGCAGCGCAGGGCGTCGTCGAAGCGTCGAACGCAGACGCCGAGCGACGGCGGGCCGGCCCGCCTAGCAAGCCTTTCCAAGCCCCATTACCTCGGATAATGCATGGAATCCCAGGTAATACGGCTCTACGCGGCGATCGTTGGTTGGCGGCCTCGGATTCTGCGAGTTGGGATGGTAGTCCATGTGATGCCGCAGCCGAGGAGGAGCCGGCGGCGATAGTTGGTGAAGTTGCGGTAGCCGTGCCCGACGCGGCGGATCTTCTCGATCAGCAGGTTGACCGTTATCTGGAGCGGATCCGGCGGAACGCCGTGTTGGCTGGGCTTGCATGTCGTGGACATGTTGCCGACAGCGTCAGGTGAGTCCGTCGGCGCGTTGCTGACCGAAACGGCGTGCGACCTGTTCTCGCAGTTGCCGGTTCTCGATCGTGAGCCGTTGGATCTCGCCGAGGGTGGTCTCGAGGCGCCGCCGGAGCGAGTCGGTGGAGGCGCGCTGCGCCGAGGGAACAGGTGCGGTGTTGGCGTGAGCGAGGTTGCGGAGCCGGTCGATTTCGCCACGTAGGTCGGGCTGGCGGTAGAGCCACGATCGCGACACGCCGGCCGCGTGGGCAACGCTGCTGAAGGTGACGGGCTCGCCGTCGGCGTCGAGCTGGCGGAGCGCTTCGACTGCACGGTGGCGGGTGTCGTGGGTGCGCTGTCGGGCGGAGGCGGTGAGGGCGACGGTCATGGTGTGTCTCCGATGGCGTCGAGGGCGCCGATGAGCTGGTCGAGGTTGTCGAGCACTTGACGGTGGTTGGCGGCGAGCCGGAAGTGGCCGTCGGCGTCGGCGGTGGCGATGAGCACGCGGGTCTCGTCTCGTTGGCGGCGGTGGATGTCGAGGAACGCCGGGGTGGTCTGGAAGTCGGGGCAGGTGAGGCAGGCGTTGGGGTGCGGGCAGTCCTGCTGGGGTGGTCGTCCGCAGTAGCCGTTGGGGAGGCTGGCCTGGACGCGGGCCATGTTGTGCTTGGTCCATTCGGCGTCGGCGGTCAGCCCGGCGGGGTCGTAGACGATGCGTTCGCCGCTGACGTTGACTCGCTGCTGGCAGTACTGGTCGAAGGCCCGGCGGACGGTGGTGTCATGCAGGGTGGCGTAGCGGGCGGTCATCTGTGGGCTGGCGTGTCCGAGAAGGCGTTGGATGACGTGCTGGGGGACGCCCTGGTTGATCAATCTCGATCCGAGCGTGTGCCGGAATTGGTGGGCGGTGACGCGGACGCGTTGACCGGTCTCGTCGCGCACGTCGATGTCGTCTTGCCAGCGAGCGAGGCGCTGGCGGAGGGTGGCGTAGCTGAACGGGCGTGCCCCGTCGGGGTTGGAGTGCGGCGCCGGGAACAGCACCGCCGGCCCGTCGGGCCAGCGGCGGCGGAGTTCGGCCTGCTGGGCGCGGATCGTGTCGGCGGCGGTGGCGCTCAGTGGGACGAGCTGCTCGGCGGCCATCTTGGCGTTGAAGTAGCGCAGGCATGGCCACCCGGCGCTGTCGTCGATGACGGGGTTGAACGGCAGCGCGCAGGCGTCGTTGGCGCGCAGCCCGGTCTCGATGATCACGACGATCAACGCCCGGGTGGTTGTGTCGAGCAAGACGGCCAGGCGGTCGGGGTCTTCGAGCTGGTTCATCACGAACTCGGGAATGAAGCGGGGCAGCGGCCGGGGACGGCTCGGCAGGTCGTCGTGGTAGAGCGCGGCGGTCGCTGACAGCTCGGGCAGCCAGTGGTGGCGACGGCAGGTGTCGAGGAAGCCGCGCAGGCAGGTGATGTAGGTGCTGGATGTGTGCGGGGCCAGGCCAGAGGCGATGATCCACACGAGGTAGGCCTCGAGGACGTCACGTGTGATGACGATCTCGTCACCGGCAGCGATGTCACGGCCCGCGAGGAACTGGCTGAACCACAGCATCGCTCGGGCGTCGACGTTCACGGTGCCGAACGTCTTGCCTGAGCCGAGCCGCAGCCGGGCCCAACGTTTCGTCGCTACCCGCAGCCACGGTTGGGTGATTGTGTCGAAGCGGGTCTGGCACGGTGACCGCGTCACATGGATCCCCAGCCGGCCAGCGACCCAGATGTCGCTCGCGTACTCGGCTTCGACGTCGATGCCACGCAAGTCCGTGAGGCGTTGGTGGGCGTAGCGCACCAGGGCGACCGTGCGAGTCGGGTCTTTCCAGCCCCCCGATCGCACGGCGTCGAGCCATGCCTCGACCGGCCGCTCCAACAGCGACCGGGCACCGCCGTCAACGTAGAGCCCGACGAGGTGACGGATCGTCGAGGGTGGGACACGCACGCCGCGGTCGTCGTGGCGGCACTGCAACACGTAGCCGACCTCGAGACGCGCTCGGGCGTCGAGCACCGACAGATCGAAGGCGTCGACCATCTCCGAACCAGCACGGACGGCGACGGGTGCGGCGGTGGCCCGGAACTCCTCCACGGCGGGCTTGCCGTGCTTGGTCCAGCGTTGATGATGGGCGGCGCACAACTGCAACGCCCACGACGTGCGCGCACACCCGTCGACGCCGCAGCGACCGCGGCCGAACACCGGGTCATCGGGATCGACTTGGATGATCTCGCCGGCGAACTCGGGTCGGACCGCGGCGACCAGCAACGTCCCCAGCTCGTCGCCGCCGGTGTCGGGAACGGCGACGACGCTCAGCACGAGGCTGGTTCCCAAGCGCCGGCGCGGACCAGCTCGGCGCGCAGGTCCTCGACGTCGAGGTGCACGTAGGCGTCGCTGGTGGTGGTCACGGACCGGTGGGTCAACAGCTTCGAGACGACCTCGATCGCCACGCCGGCACGGATCAGCTCGGTCGCGCAGGTGTGGCGCAGCATGTGCGGACTGAACGCGATGCCGGTGCTGGCCCGTAGCCGGTCGACGAGCTTGACGACCGCCTGATAGCGCAGCGGGCGACCCACCGGCGCCGACCACAAGTTGACGAACACGTAGTCGGAGTCGAGCGCGCCGTACTCGCTGTGCATGTAGTCGCTGTAGAGGCGCACCAGCGGCGCCGACACCGGCACACTCGCCGCCGCCGTGCACTTGGCCCGAGCCCCGTTGGCGTTGTCGCCGCGCGGCACAATCATCACCCGCCGCTCGCGGCTCACGAAGTCGCCGTGACGCAACCCGAGCGCCTGACCGATCCGCATCCCCGTCTCAGCCAACAACGCGAACAAGAAGCGATCCCGCAGACGCTGACACGCCGCCAAGATCACGGCGATCTCCTCGACACTCAACGTTGCGGGCAGCCGACGGGGAACCCGCAACTTCACCGGGCGAGTGGCGATCGGCCGGCCCGGCGAGACGTGATGCAAGAACGGCTTGTAGGAGCCACGCGACACCCGCCGCCACGCCACCAGATCCGCCGCCAGGCCCACCCCGCTGCGAGCGTGGAAGTCGTAGAAGCCGAACAGCGCGGCCAGATGCCGGTTCACCGTCGCGGCGCTGCGCACCGCAGCGGTGTCGTCGAGGACGATCACGTTGTCCGCCGGCGCCCGCAGCCACGCCACGAACCGCGACACGTCCTCGATCCCCGCCACGTCCCACGCGAGCTCGCGCCGGTCGAGAAACTCGAACCACAGACGCAGCCCATGGGCGTACGCCCGCACTGTGTTCGGTGATCGCTCGATCCCGGCCAGATGGGCCAGATAGCGCTCGACCGGTGCGAGCGGAGCCCAGTCGTCGCCGACGACCGTCCACGACCTCCGCCCCGGTCACCGGCATCGTCACACGCTGCACCTTCACCATTCACCTCCACTGATCGACCAGCGGGGGCGCAGGCCAAGGCCAGCGATGTCTAGCTCACGCCGCCGGCGACATCGGGGACCTCGACAACACACTCCAGAGAACGCGTCCCCGACGAGCCTCGACGGCCCTGTCGGCGACATCGACAACGCCCCGATCGTGGCTCCAGATAATGACCGCTTCAGTCGGCCCGTTCGAGGCGCCGCCGGTGGTGTGGAACGCGAGGACCTCGTCACGCCACTGGTCGATCGTCGACGCCAAGCGGGTCAGCTCGGGGATCTCGGCGTCGGCGGCGTGCTGGAAGAACACGACCAGCCGCCGTCGTGCATGGGCGAGATCGCGGGCTGCGTAGACCTCGGCGAGCAGCTCGCGCGCCAGCCACACCGCAGCCACTTCGCCGTCGGGGTCGCCGGCGGCGAGCCCGGCACGCAGCCGTTCCCATCCCCGCTCGTTGAGGTTCGACCAGGTGCGCAGCAGCAGCCGGCGGATCCCGTAGAGCGGGTCGTGCTTGCGGCCGCGATGGCCGAGCGTGTCCTGCTGGACGCGGCGACGGACGTCGTTGACCGCTTCGGAGGCGAGGCGTATGGCGTGGAAGTGGTCGACCACCAAGGTGGCGTCGGGCAGCACGTCGCCGATCGCGGTGGCGTAGCCACGGAACGCGTCGATCGCCGCGACGTCGATGCGGTCGGCCCACCAGATCGGCTGCGACTCGACCCACTGGCGCACCACATCACCGGAACGACCAGGCACGACGTCGAGCAGCCGACGCCGGTCCAAGTCGACGAAGGTGGTCGCCATCTGGGTGCGGCGACGGGCGTTGGCGTGCTGGAAGGTGTGCTCATCGACGCCGAGCTTGCGGGTCCGCTCGAGGCGATCATCTGCGGCGATCAACGCGTCGCCGTAGTCCACGACCGCCTGATGGGCGCACGCCCAGCCGACCCCGAACTCGCGCCCCACCGCCGCGACGGTGTCGAGCTCGGCGCCGACACGGCGACAGATCTCCCGGCGGGCCCGCTCGGTCAGCGACGCCCGCACCCCGATCTCGTCGGAGGTCTCCGACCACGAACCCCGCCGACACAGCTCCTCGCGGCAGCGCCACGTCCGCTTGGCCCACACGATCACCGTCGCCATCCCGGCGATCGGCAGGTCGCGCACCGTCACCCGGCGCCGCCCGTTGCCGATCGCCCGCACCCCACAGCTGGGACACCATGCCTGCGCGGCGGTCGTCTCCACCGCCAGCCAGTGCTCACCGTCACGCGTCGTCTGGGCGACGACGACCAAGCCGTCCAGCCCGACGAGCGCGGTCGCGCCCACGCTCGTGTCACTACCGTTGCCCACGTCGGAGGTCCTCCCGTCTGCAGATGTCAGCTATCCGCAGAATGGCGAGACCTCCGACTCGCGTGGTGGACCCTGTCAGCCAGCCACCGTCACGAACCGGCCCCAACGTTCAACGCGAGGAGCCGGTAATACGGCAGGGAATCGCCTACTCTCCTGCACCGTGGCTCTTGATCTCGACTCACCCGACGCAGCCTTGCGCTGGCCGGTCGATGTGTTCGCCGATGAGCTCGCGATCGTGCGCGCAACCAACGATGACGACCAGATCGAACTGCTGCTGACCGAGGCGTTCGTGGGCCAGGCCGTCCTCGAGGCGTGGCGAGCAGCCACGTGGCATACCTCCGCCGGCACCCCTGCGCCTCAGGCCGCTCTGCTCCTGCAACTGCAGCAGGCCGCGAACGGTGGGAAGCTGCACCCACCGTCCGCTCGCGCACCACGATGGTCGGAGCGCCGTGCAGGGCGCACGCGGGCGCCGCTCGACGGACCGGCGTTGCGCCGGCAGTTCGCTGACCTTGCCGTCGAGATGTTCATCGACGGCTACTTCGCCCGCGATGCTCCCATGGAGTGCCCTGACGAGGGGCGGACGGGTCCGAGTCTCCAAGAGGTGCTGCAAGACGAGCTCGGCTACGGCGTCTGGCCTCCAGACGGTGTTACCTCGCCTCGACGACGACGACTTCTTCGATGCCATCGAGCTGCTTCACGACCTCGCAGGTCGCCCGCGCCGTCGCGACTTCCACTCGGTTGTTGGCGGCCACGCTGTCTTGACATGGTCTGGCATCGGTCGGTGTTGATCGGGCGGTGTCGGTCGATGAGCACGGGTCGTTGATGTTCAGTCTCGGGTGAGCTCGGCGACGGCTTTCTTGGCGCAGGCGTCGTCGATGAGGGCCTTGTTGTCGGCTGCGCCGGCGATGATGGCGGCGGTTGCTGCGTTGTTGAGGGCGCGTGGGAGGCCGCCTGAGGCGCGGTGGAGTCGGGCCACGGCGTCGTCGGCGAAGAGCGGGTCGTCGCGTCCGGCGAGGGCGAGGTGATGGTGGAGGTAGGCGGCGGACTCGCCGATGTCCATCGGTTTGATCGTGAACCGGGTGGCGATGCGCTGGTCGAGCGCGGCGAAGACGCCCATGCGGAGCTGGCGGTTGAGGGTGGGTTGGCCGATGAGGATCCCGGCGAACGGTGAGGCGGAGTCCATCTCGGAGTTGGTGAGCAGACGAAGCTCTTCGAGCTGGGCTGGATCGAGCAGGTGGGCTTCGTCGCAGACGAGCACGACCCGGCGGTGCCGTTCGGCAGCCTCGGCGGCGAGGAGGTCGGCGGCTTGGGCCATCAGCTCGGCTTTGAGGTAGCGGGGCTCGGCGCCGAGGGCGCGCACGATGGTGACGTAGAGGCCTCGGGTGCCGAAGGCGGGGTTGGCGATGTAGATGACTTGGTGGCGGGTGCGGTCCAAGGCGTCGACGGCGGCGCGCACCGACACGGTCTTGCCGGCGCCGACGTCGCCGGTGATCACCCCGAGGGCGGACTCGACGACACAGAAGTTGATGCGGGCGACGGCCTCGGAGTGGGTCTGTCGGGCGAAGAGGTCCTTGGCGGCGATCGACTTGCCGAAGGGGGTGCGCTTGAGCCCGAAGTGGGCGGCCCACGGGGCGGCGCTCATCGGGCCAGCTCCTCGTCGTCGGGATCGGCGAACAGCCCGAGTTGGGAGAAGTCGATCTTGGAGCCGGTGCCGGCGGCGTCGTCGTGGGCGGCGGCGACCAGGCCGAGATAGTCGACGCCGGTCGTTTCGGGTTGGGGGCGGGCGGCTTGGGGGACGGCGGGGTGCACGTGGCGGCGGGTGACGAACGGCGTGGCCACGCCGGCGGGTCGGCCGTCGAGGAACACCTCGATGCGGGTGAGGTCCTCGGGGTCATAGCGCAGCTCGACCCGCCGGCCGACGAGCGCGGGATCCACGCCGTAGGCGTTGCCCTCCAAGGGGACGGTGGCGGTGCGGGTCACCTTGCGGGTCACCGACCAGCGGAACGCCTCGCGCAGCCGGTCGGCGTCGACCCCGCGATGGGGACCACTGCGCTCGAAGCGCACAATCGGCGTCTCGTTCGTCTCGGCGTGCACACGCCGGTTGGCGACCTGCTCGGCCCACGCGGTGAACCGGTCGTTGAGCTCGGCCAACGACTCGATGCCGACGTGGGTGGCCTCGGCCAGGAACGCCTCACGGATGTAGCGGTTCGCGCGCTCCTGCTTGCCGCGGCCTTGAGGGGAATACGGCTTGGAGTGCACGAGGCGCACCCCCAGCACCGCGCAGGTCCGCGCCAGCCACACGTTGGCGAACGGTGCGCCGTTGTCCGCGTAGAGCACGACGGGCACACCGCGGCGCACGATCGCCCGGCGCAGCAGCTCCTGGCACGCCCACCGCGTTCTCGTGGGCGAAGAACCGGCCGTCGACGATCAGCCGGGAATGGTCGTCGACGATCAAGAAGAGCCGAGCCCGCACCGAGCCGTCCGTTCTCGGCCAAGGCACATAGGGGCCGACGAGGACATCGGTGATCCACCGGTCGTTCGGCGCCTCGGCCTCGTAACGGCCGAACACCTTCGGTTCGGCCTCGAGCGCCTCGCGGTGCAACCCGGCGCGTCGCAGCTGGGCCCGCACCGTGCGCTCGGCGACCCGGATCCCGTGGCGGTGGAACAGGATCGAGGCGATCTGCGCGGCCGAGCGGGACGGGAGCTCCAACCGCAACGCGGCCGCCTCGGCGAACAGCTCCGGGTGGGCGCGCACCGTGCCCGTGTCGGCCCGGGCCGAAGGCTTCGAGCGCGTCGAGCCCGCCGGCCCGCCAGGCTCGCACCCACCGGTCGATCGTTCCCCGCGAGTAGCGGCGCTCGCTGCCGTCGGGATGCGAATGTGCCCGCATTGCGATCGCCCGCACGACCGCGCCCCGCTCCGCCGGCGACAGGCGTGGGTTGGTGGCCTCAGCGATCACGCCGAAGCGGTGCAGCGCAACGGCCTCTTGGGAGTCGTGGTCCATGTCATTCCTCTCTTCGCGTCCCCTCGGTGGGGACCGGAGGCATGAAACGACGCCTGCCGACGATCAGATAGGGCGTATTCGTGTTGGTGGCGATCAGGCTCCCGCCGCTCACCGCAGATGCGAAGCGCCACCGGCCCAGCGCGGCCCAGCCCGCCAGCGTGGCGGCCAACTCGAAGGCCGAGCCGATCGCCGCGGACGCGTGGCCGATGCCATCGCCGATCGCGCCGAGGACCTCGCCGCCGAGCTCGACGGCGAGCGCCGCGAACGCGACCGAGACTCGGGCCGCCCGCGCAGCGAAGCGACGCAGCCATCCCCGCGCCGTGGTGTGCGGCACATCCGCCGTGGTCGCGGCGGGGCGCACCCCGCCCGCGCCGACAGCGACACGATCGATGGCTGCGCCGATCGTCTCGACAGTGTCAAGCCGACCGCACAACACGAACGCAGGCAGCACCGCGTCGGTCTTCGCGCACCGGCCGCAGCGCACCCTCGGGACGAAGATCGCCCGGCTCACACCGCCAGCGCGGACGAAACGGCGATAGCCCGCCCACCACGACGTCATCCCACCGCAGCGCGGACAGTCCGGCCGCGGCACCGCGACGTCACGACCCGCCGCCGCGTACCGCTCGACTGACAACGGACACGGCCATACGATCGCCACAGGTGGAAACACCGCCTTGGACCCCCTCCCGCCACAGCGACCAACTGATGGGGAGGGGGTCCCTCGCGTACAGGGACCGGACATCCTCACCGTTGACCGCACCGCGCAGCGAACACAGCGGTCGACAAACAGCGCCGCCGACGCGCGCGGCTACATCATCAGGAAGTCATGCCGCCAACATCGGTCTACGGCCACCACCACTACTCCGGGTTCGCGATCGAGATCGGACAACGCCTGTACCGCCACCGAGTGAACGAGCTCCTCTCGCGCAGCACCGTCGACCTCCGTCTCGCACATGCTGGGGAGGACGCCGGGCGTCTCGTCGAACACGTTGACGACGCCCGCGAGGAACTTCTGACCCGGATATTGCAGCCGGGTCGCGGGGACGGCTGGGCGGGAGTGGTCTGGGGCGCGTTTGACGGCGTGTCGCTGGGCGCGTCGGCGGCTGACGTGTGCTGGGCGCGTCGAAGCTGAGGTGTTGATCTGGTGCCGGTTGCCGCCGTGGGTGCCTGTCCGGTTCAGGCGTAGGCGGGGAGCCGGCGGACGCGGGTGAGGGCTTCGATGAAGGCGGCGGCCCAGGCATGGCTGCGGGGGAGGCGGAGCCAGAGTTGGCGGGCGTGAGTGACGACACGGGCGGCGACGTTGAAGAAGGCGAGGCGGCGCCGCTTGCCGCGGCAGCGGCGGAACTCGCGGGGCAGGGCGAGCACGTCGAGCCAGCGGGCGGTGTTGTGGGCCAGGGCGCAGGCGTGCCACCACAGCCAGTTGCCGAAGAAGTTCTCCAATGGGGCGTGGTCGAAACCGAAGTCTTCTTTCAGTTGGCGAACGGTGTCTTCGGGGATCCCGCCGCGCAGCCGGTGGTGGGCTTCGACCATGGCGGCCGGGCCGAGCCAGGCCGGGATGTTGGTGACGATGGCGTGGAACCGCCATCCGTCGATGTCGTCGAAGGAGAGCTGATCACCGGCGGTAGTCGGTTGGCGGCGGACGATGAGGCGCAGCAGTCGCCGGTCACGTTTCGTGGTGCCGATCTCGATCATCGTTTGAGCCTGTCAGATATTCTGTGTAAGGATCATCCTCCACACCGTTATTTGGATTATATCAGAGAGCGGGGTCGAGTCGTCCAGGAAAATATAGTTCGAAGAAGTTGAGTGCCTCTCTCCATCGGTAGGTTCCGGTGCCGGCGGTCCCGCCGCGGGTGGTGGAGATGTCTCGGGCGATGAGCCGCATCAGCTTCACCACCGAGTCGTCGTCGGGGAAGTGGCCGCGGGTCTTGGACGCCTTGCGCAGCTGGTAGTTCACCGACTCGATCATGTTCGTGGTGTAGACGATCTTGCGGATCACTGCCGGGTAGGCCAAGAACGGGGTGAACCGCTCCCAGCACCCTCGCCACACAGCGACGATGCCGGGGTAGCGATCGCCGTGCTCGAGCTCGAAGCTGTCCATCGCGTCCACGGCGGCGTCGACGGTGGCGGCGGTGTAGATCGGGCGCAGCGCCGCCGCGATGCGCTTGCGGTCCTTGTAGGAGCAGTAGCGCAACGAGGCCCTGATCAGGTGCACGACACAGGTCTGCACCGAGGCCTGGGGCCAGGTCGCCTCGATCGCCTCAGGCAGGCCTTTGAGCCCGTCACAGCACACGAACAGCACGTCTTGCACGCCGCGGTTGGCGATCTCGGTGAGCACCGCCGCCCAGAAGCTGGCGCCTTCGCCGCCGTCGCCCAGCCACACCCCAAAGATGTGTTTGCGGCCCTCCACGTCGACGCCGATGGCCAGGTAGACGGGCCGGTTGACGACCTTGCCCTGGGTCCGCACCTTGACCACCAAGGCGTCGATGTAGACGATCGGATAGACCGGATCCAGCGGCCGGTGCTGCCACTCGCGCAGCTCGTCCACGACGGCGTCGGTGACCCGGGAGATCAGATCCGGTGACACGTCGACGTGGTACATGCGTCGGATCTGGCGGCGGATGTCGCGAGTCGTCATCCCCGTCGCGTACCAGGCGATGATGTTCTCGTCGAACCCCGCCAGGCGGGTCGCGCCCTTGGGCACGATCGCCGGCTGGAAGGTTGAGTTGCGGTCCCGGGGCACGTCCAGCTGGACCGGGCCAACCTCGGTCAACAACGTCTTGGGTGTGGTGCCGTTGCGGCTGTTGCCCGACCCGTTGCCGGCGAGGTCGCCGCGCTCGTAGCCAAGATGGTCGGTGAGCTCCTCGTCCAGGGCCCGCTCCAGCAGCTGCTTGGTCAACTCGGTGAGCACCCCGCCGTCGCCCAGCAGCTGCAGGCCCTCGGCGTTCACCTTCGCCATCAGCCCGTCCACCACGTCGCCCAGCGCCGGCGGCCGAACCACCGACGGCGGCGCGCCGTCCCCTCCGGCAACATCGCCCATTGAGCCATCCATCATCGTTACAGTGTCAATCATTACAGGGATTCTCCTCTCACTACCTGAAGGATGATTCATCCCTCAGACCAAGTGCTGGACCCCCTTACACAGACCTACTGACACCTCCCTCGGCTTCGGCGTTGAGCGCCAGGACCCACACCGTCGCCGGGTCAGTGGCCAACGCCCTCACCGCCGCACGCATCCTGGCCGTGTTCTTGGCGGTGATCGTGAACACGGCGCCGAGCGCCTCGCAGGCCCGGAACACCTCGTGTTGGTAGCCGGCCGAGTCGATCCGCACCCACAGGTTCGACGTCTCCCGCACCGCAGCAGGGATCGCCGCCACGCACTCGCGGATGAACCCCGCCAGCGCCCGGCCCGGGTGGGCGTTACCGCCGCGGGCCCGCACCGCCAACACGTCACCGGTCTCCCCGCACACCCCGATCAACGGCGATAGCCCGGTCTCGCCGCGGTAGGTGAACGTCGAGCCTTCCTTGCCCGGCCCGTACGTGTCGACCAGGGTGGCGTCGGGGTCGATCGTCACCAGCCCACCTTGCGGGCCGGCGCCCATCGCCCACGCCCGCGCCAGCATCGTGCGGTTCACCGCCGCCGCCTTCTGGGCCCGGCCCAGATCGGCGCCGGCGCAGAACCGCCACAACGTGGTGTGCGACGGCAACCGATGGGCGCCACGCAACCGTTGCGTCGCCCCGTCCAGCAGCGAACGATCCGACAAGAAGTCACCACCGGCCAACAGCACCTCGACCAGAGTCCGATAACACTCACCGCCCGAGTAACCGCCCGCCCCGATCGGTCGCAGCCCACGCCGATCCGCCGCCTCGACCAAGCCGAGACGATCCAACAGCGGCCCCCACAGGGCCACCCCGGCGACGCCGGTTACCTCGTCATCCGACACCGTCGGCGTCACCCTCGCCGACTCCCAGCGAGGCCGCCTGATGATCTCTCCGACGTCGAACAGGGTCGCAGTAGTGTTCACCCGACAGGTGCTCCTTCGCCACGGACGGCATTGACTTTCCAACCAACATCGTCCCAGGTGACGGAGCATCTGCCGCGTCAATCACACCCCGGTAACCAGCCCAACGCTGCAATATCCGGGTCTGACCCGGATATTGCAGGCCGGGTTGTCTGATCGACCGGATTGACGCGGCAAGTGCTCCGCCGCCTGGGACGATGTGGATTGCTACATCAAGACCGACCCAGGCAGAGGAGCACCTGACAGGTGAAGGCTAGTGCGACATTGTTCGATGCCGGGGAGATCATCGCTCGGCCTCGTCGGGAGGTGGCTGCGGTGAAGGCCACGGTCACCGATGACGACGTGACTGGCGTGGCTGGTGCTGTGTTGTGGGGTCCGCTGCTGGACCGGCTGAACCTGGTCGATGTGGCCGATGCTCGTGGGCTGCGGCCGATCGGGCCGGGCGGCTACAGCGGTGGGGAGTGCTACCGGACCCTGGTCGAGGTGTTGTTGGCCGGCGGCGAGTTCCTCTCCGACCGGTCGTTGCTGACCGGGGCGACCGAGCAGTTGCGGGGCCAGCACGCCCTTCCGTCGCACTCCACGCTGTTCCGGTTCTGTGCCGGCGCCGATCTCGGGCGGGCGCAGAAGGCGGCGGCGGTGAATCGCACGATGCTGGCTCGGGCCTGGGCGATGGGTGCCGGGCCCGACGGCGGGGTGATCACGATCGACCCGGACGCCACGTTGGTTGACACCTACGGGCCGGGCAAGGAGGGCTCGACGTTCACCTATCGCGGTGAGGTCGGGCTGTCACCGTTGATCGGGGTGTGCGGCGAGACCGGTGACGTGTTGGCGTTGCGCGCTCGCGGTGGCAGCGCCCACCCCGGGCGGGCGCTGGCCGGGTTCGTGCGTGAGTGCGCCGCAGCGATCCCCGCAGCGGTCCGTGCTGGCAAGAACCTGTGGGTGCGGATCGATTCGGCCGGCTACCAGCACGACGTGTTCGCCGCCTGCGAGTCGCTCGGTGCGGTGTTCACGATCACCGCGCCGAACAGGACCAATGTGCGAGATGCGGTGCTCGCGCTGGCCGCCGACTCGGCCACCGTGTGGACCCCGGCGCTGGGCGCCGAGGCCGAACGAGGGTCCGAGATCGCCGAAACGACGATCGAGGTCGGCTGGCCCCGTCGCCATCAACAACCGCGCCGGTTGCGGCTGATCGTGCGTCGTCAGCGCACCAGCGCCGGCGAGCAGCTGTCGTTCGACGACCTCGACGGGTGGCGGTTCCACGCCATCGTCACCAACCTGCCGGCGCTGTTCGCCCCCGCCGCTGACGTCGAAGCCCACCACCGGCTACGCGGTGGGATCCCCGAAGACACCATCCGCCAACTCAAAGAGGACTTCGGGCTGATCCACGCCCCGGTCCAGAACTTCTTCGGGAACTGGCTGTGGTGGCACGCCTGCGCCCTCGCCCACAACGTCGCCCGCTGGATCCGCGACCGGGCACTGCCCCGCGAGTTCCGCCGCTGCCGGGGCAAACGTCTGCGGCTCGCCTTCTTCAACGTCGCCGCCCGCGTCGTCACCCACGCCCGCCAACTTTGGCTGCGCATCCCCCGCTCCCACACCTGGGCCGACGCCTTCATCGAAGCCCTCACCCGGATCCGAGCACTCCCAGCGTTTGCCTGACCGGCCAGGCACTCACACCACCCCAGCCCGGACAACCGCAGCGCACACGGTCCCTGGGCCGGCGCGCCCATCAATGACTCGAACATCGTCCCAGCCCTCCGGCCGTCACGATCGCGACCGCTCATCCCTCCGCCTGGCCGGCCTGCAATATCCGGGTCTGACTCGGGCCCGATCGACTCATGACACCGGTCAAGCGCAAGAGGTCGACCACGCCATCGCTACGTTCCGGGCCCGCGACGCCGATGTTCCGGCGAAGCGCACAGCGATCGTCACTCTCGCCGGCATCCTCGAAGCGAACCGGGCGTTACCAAAGGCGCAGCTCTTCCGAAAGGACGAGGGAGCACTGTTCCACATCGCCAACGAGTTTGATCTGCGCCACCGCGACGCATCGCAGCGAGCCGACTACGACCCCGCCTTCGTCGACTGGGTGTTCTGGACCTACCTCGCCACGGTTGAACTCGTCGACCGCCTCCTCCAACGACAGGAAACCCAGTGAGCGAGTCACTGCCGGTCAGCGCTGCGGCGTACGACCTCGTGCCGCCCGACAACCAACTCACAAGTGACGAAGCAGCGTACGTCGCCGCCGCCCGGGCAGACAACACCATCCGCGGCTACCGATCGGACTGGCGGGAGTGGTGCGCCTGGAGCGCATCAAACGGCTTCGCGACCGTGCCGGCCACACCGCCTGGGATCTCTCGCTACATCACCGAACTCGCCCGACACGGCGCCGCCGTCGGGACCATGGCCCGCCGCCTCTCATCCATCCGCTTCGCCCACCGCATCAGAAACCTCCCTGACCCAACCGCCGACGCTCGGGTCATGACGGTGTGGCAAGGCATCCGTCGCACCCACGGCGCACCTCCCGAGCAAGCCGCCCCCTTGATGCCCCCCGAACTCTTCGACGTCGTTGACGCGTGCCCGACGACCAAGACATGGAAGACCCGCGGCCGCCCTCACGAGCCCAGCCTCGCCGGTGCACGTGATCGAGCCCTCCTGCTCGTCGGCTTCACCGCCGCCCTTCGCCGCAGCGAGCTCGCGGCACTGCGGGTCGAGGATCTTGGAAGACACCCCAACGGGCTCGTCGTGTCGATCCCCCGCTCGAAGAGCAACCAGAGCGGCATGCAGCGCGAGCTGGCAGTGCTGCCGCAGGGCACTCGGCCCGCCCGGTGCCCAGTCACGGCTGTCACGACGTGGCTCGAGGCCGCCGGGATCACCGAAGGACCTGTACTCCGTCGTGTCACGAAGGCCAACAAACCCGGTCCCCAGTCGCTCAACCCCGAGACCATTAACCAGCTCGTCCAGGACGCGATTGCGCGTGCAGGAATCGACGCAGTCCCCTACTCGGCTCACTCGCTTCGAGCTGGCTTCGTCACGTACGCCCACTTGCGAGGCGCCTCGGATCGGGCAATCGCTCACCAGACCCGCCACCGTTCACTCGCCACGCTGGGGCAGTACGTACGGGTCCACGAGGCCTGGGAGGACAACGCCGCCACCCAGCTCGGCTTGTGACGGACGAAGTCAAGCTCGTGCCGACACGGATCGCGCTCGACACGAACCAGTGGAACTACTTGGCCCGACGATGGTCCCCGCGGCCTCGACCTCGAACTGCTCCGACGGGGAGTCGGGCTGGGCGCCTTCTTGTGATCGGCTCCGTCGATCTGCTCGAGGAGGTCATCGGCACGGCGAGGTCGAAGTGGGAGAAGTACGAACGGATGGTGGAGCTGTTCTTCGAGCTGGTGGGGCCGAGACTCTTGCGACCCCTGAACGAGCGCCATCCCATGGAAGTCGTCCATGGCGGCCTGCTCCCGGACCAGAAGCGTTACCTGCCCGGGCCCACCCGCGACGGTCTCAGAGCTATGAGCAGGGCGGAGGCCGATTTGGTCGAAGTGAACAGTGACCTCGCAGCGCAGAAGACGGCGTATCTCAACCAGCAAGAGCAGCTACGCGAAGACGCCGTAGCTGCGCTCCTGGCCGCTGGTCACGAGCGCTCGTACAGGGAGTTCCGGCGCTGGTACGAGAATGAGGCCGACTTTCCAGAATGGGTGGCATCGATCGTTCACAGTGGAGTGGAGCGCGGGCTGTACGAGCCGCCGGACACCAACGACTGGTCGTTCCGTCGCTACCCGTCGGCCTGGATGTTCATGACGTTCCAGCTGGCCAGATTCGTCTTCACCAGTGGACCGGAGTTCCGCAGTTGCTGTGAGCCCGTAGGCATGGATGTGGGCGTTGACGAGGGGATACGGGCCTGGCTGTCGGAGACGTGTAGTGCCTACGCGCTGGCTGCGGGGGTGATGCCGAGGAACCGTTTGGGTTCGGGGACACCGATGGCGCGGAAGATGGCGGCTTGGCCGAGGGTGGTCTCGGTGCGCTGGTGGACGTGTCCGGTGGAGCGGGCGAAGTGGCCGAGGTGCATGCGGTCGAGCTCGTGGCGGAGGTTGCGCCAGGTGTCACCGGTGGCGGTCTCGGCGATGCGGATGAGCAGCAGGGCGAGCCAGCACAGCAGCACGTGGGCGCGGATGCGGTCTTGGAGGCGGTCGTAGACGGGGCGCAGTTCGAGTGTCGACTTCATGTCGCGCCAGCCCCGTTCGGCTTCGAGGAGCTGTTTGTAGGCCACCGCGACGTCCTCCGCGCTGAGCGTGGGGTCGCTGGTGCGCAGCAGGAACTTGCCGTCGAGGTGGGCTTCGGCGCGCACGGCTGGGCGGTCGATGCGCAGCCGGCCGCCGCCGGTGGTGCGCAGGAAGCGGCGGTAGCCGGGGTGGGCGGCCAGCTCGGCGGCCAGTGCCGCTCTGGCGGTGGCCGACAGCGCGTCGGAGCTGGCGATGGCCTCGGCGAGCTGGGCGACGAGCCGGTCGCGCACGGCCTCGTCGCGGGCGGCCTCGTCGGGGTTGTGGCAGACCACGAAGCGGTCGCGCATCGTGGCGTCGTCGATGACGACCTGTTTGACCCGCAGGTTGCCGGCGACGGGGTGGTAGCGGCCCTGGCGGGCCAACGCCGCGGACGCTTCGCTGCTGGCGCCGCGCAGCTTCTCGCCGATGATGTAGTGCCCACCGGCGCGCTGCAGGTAGCGGCGGTTCTGCGCCGAGGCGAACCCGCGGTCAGCGACCCACACCACCCGGGCCAGGCGCCAGGCCCGCAGGTCGTCTTTGACCTGGCGGATCAACGCCTGATCGGGGGTGTTGCCGGGCCAGCACCACACCCGGATCGGGATCCCGGTGCGCGTCACGGCCATGCCGACGATCACCTGAGGCAGGTCGGGGCGGTGGTCCTTGGAGTGGCCGTGGGTGCCGAACCCGACCGTCTCACCCTCGCCGGGCGCGTCGGGCTGCTCGATCTCGAAGTAGGTCGAGGTGGTGTCGAAGAACAGCAGGTCGACTTCCAGGTTGAACAGGTCGGCGACGGCGAAGTAGACCGCCTTGGCGAGGTCGTCTTCGATCTTCAACAGCCAGTCCATCGCCCGGTAGCAGGCGTCGTCGTCGACCTCGTCGAGCCCGGGGATCACGGCCCGTTCGGCCACCCAGCGGGTGGCGGCCAGCTTCGACAGCGACTCCAACGCCCGGTTGGCGACCAACGCGAACAGCACCCGCTCGGCGCGGGGATCGAGTCGGCGGCCGGCCAACAGGTTCAACAGCACCTCGTGGACCCCCAGCCGACGCCACAGCCCATCCAGCGCCCACGCCCCGCCCAACGCCTTGGACGACACGAACCGCAACGCCGCCGTCCCGTCGCCGCCGCCGGCGGCCGCCTCCAGCTCTGCCTCCGGGCCCAGGTAGCGGGCGATCGAGCGGACCAGACGGCTCAACGCGTCACGGTCGAGCTGGTCCTCCCGGCCGAAGCTGTGGACCACCTCGGCGACCGGGTTGCCCGAGTCGGGGTGGCGCACGTTGTGGGCCAACTGCACGTAGCGGACCACCGACCCGTCCTTGTTGCGGCGCTGAATCGTCCGCAAGTACATATGCCCACAGAGTAGACCAACCAGCCTTTCAAGACGCGGATCACAAGACCAGTCGTGTGCCTACACTCTTTCACATCCCCAGACCATCACGGCCCACTGACCAGCCGCTTCAGCCACCACAATGCCCACATCAGCCCATCAACTGCGGAACCCCGGGTGGACGAGGCGACGATATCCGCGGTTCCGATCTGGCCGACGCCCACCACGTCGCCGCTGCGCCCTACTACGACGTACTCGTGACCGACGACAAGCTGATGCGTGCTGGCATCAAGCTGCTTCCCATCAGTCGCCGAGCCGTCTCGGCGCGCCAGTTCGCGCCGGAGCTAGGGCGTCTCGGGGCGCCTTAGCTACTTCGACCTGAAGAAGTGTGTGGGCGCGGGGGGCGTGAGTGACGTTGATGCGGGTGTGGCGCGGTGGCTGTCGGCGATGTGGGCCGCCGGTCGCCGGCTCGATCTCGTTGGGCTCGATCAGTCGATCAGGCCGCTGATCTTGACGAGGTTGTGGGCGAATATTCCGTGACCGCACCAGGTGCGTGCGCCGGCGAGCCCGTCGATCCGCGTCCTGGAGAGTCCGAAGTCGCGTTTGGCGCAGCTGATGCGGCCTTCGCAGCCGGTGCGCCATCGCACCATCTTCTTGAAGGCGCGTCGGTTCTCGATCTGGCGACGTGTCGCGTTCGGTCGGCCTTTGGTGGGGAGCACGACATGACGTACTCCGGCGGCACGCACGGCGTCTTCGACGCCTTGTTCGCCGTAGCCACGATCAGCGGTGACCGCCCTCGGTGCTCGACCGGTGCGTTGCTTGATCCGTTGGATCGCCGGTTCGAGCATCGGTGCGTCGGGCGGGTTGCCGGCTTCGATGTTGTGGTCGACGATGACACCATCTTCGTTGTCGACGAGTTGGGCCTTGTAGCCGAACTCGACCGGCTTGCCGAGACGTCCCTTGGCGATCGGACGGGCCTCGGCGTCGTGCAACGACACCACCCGAGTCGCCCCCGGCGGGGTCTCGCCGGCGAGGCGTTGGCGGGTCTGGGCGGCGACCCGACGGGTCAAGGTGGCGGTCCGCTCCAGCCCTTCCACCGCAGCACGAGCGAGCCCAGACGCCTGGTCACCGAGGGTGCGCAGCTTACGGCGGGCGTTGCGCACCACGGCGTCGGCCTGCCGGGCGACCCGCTCGGCGATCCCAGCGAGGTCAGTGTTGATCCGCTTGACTTCGGCGAGCTTGTCGTCGGTGCGGCGGCGCAGGTTGGCGTTGATCGAGCGGGCCCGGGAGCGCACCGTACGCGTCTTGTCGGCCAGCCGGGTGCGCCTCGCCAATCCCATTGCCCGCAGCTTCTTGGCCGCTTTGGCCATCTTGGCGACGCCCTTGGCCAACAGCGACGAGTCCGACGGATACGCGACGTTGGCTTCGATCACCGTCGTGTCGGCGCGCACCCGGTTGGTCCTCAACACCTTGGCCTCCACGGCGCGGGCCAGCAACGCCTCGTTCAACCCGTTGACGGCCACCCCACCGCAACGGGTGGTGATCTTCATCAACGTCGTCGGGTGCGGCACCCGTCCACCGAGCGGGATGCGACAGAACCGCTGCCAACCGATCGAGTCCGTGACCTCCCGACACAGCGTCTCGAACCCGAGCCGGTAGCGGTACTTCAAGAACATCAGCCGCAGATACGTCTCGATCGGGATCGACGGCCGCCCCAGCGTGGCGTGAAAGAACTCGGCGTACGGCTCGACGAAGCGGTCGTCATCCAACAGCGCATCGACGCGGACCAGCTCGGCGGGCATCACCAACGCCTCCGCCGGGAGCAACGCTTCCCACAACGTCGGCTCCTCGCCTACCGTTCGCAACATCGATGGCCTCGCTGTTCGGTAACGCAACTACCAGGGGCGAGGCCATCGTATCGAACGCACGCGCGCAGGTGGTGGATCGACTATTTCAGGTCGAAGTAGCTAGCGGCGCCTGCTCAGCCGGCGCTCATGGTTTGCGTCTGACTTCGACGCGGAGGATCCACCGCGAAATGAACCAAGGCTGGGAGTCTCCTCGGACGTTCTGAGAGGAGCAGTTCATGTCCGAGGTCAACGCTCGCAGACGGCCGAAGAAGTTGTCGGCCGAGACGAAGTGGGAGATCTTCTTGCAGGTCACTGCTGGCGAGATCACCCAGGCCGACGCGGCCCGCAAGTGGCAGGTCGATGTCTCCACGGTGATCGGCGTTCGCCGTACCGTGAAGGACGCCGCCCTCGCCGCGTTGGCGCGGGTGCCGGGCAGGCCGGCCAAGGAGCGGGACTGGCAGCTGGAGGCGGCCCGGGCCGAGATCGGCCAGTTGACCGAGGCGATCAAGGCGCAGGCGATCGAGCTGGCGGTCGTGCGGGGAAAGCGGCTGGGGCTGATCGGTCCGCTCCCGGCGCGGGTCCCCGCCTTGGTGAAGGAGCTGGTCCTCAAGACGGTGGATGAGGCCGTCGCCGACGGGTTCTGCCACACGTGGGCGTGTTCGCTGTGGCGGGTGTCCGAGCAGACTAGTGGGTCCCCGCGCAAATGACAGGGATGTGGTTTGATGTGGCCATGAGGTTGCTTCCTTTGCAGGTCACCGATGAGCCGGAGTTCCGCAGAATTGGGGCACACGCGAGGCCTGAAACAGGCTCTGACCAGGGACTTTGGGCGCGCGACGGGCGATGAGTCGTGTTACTACAGCCCGTTGTTCAGCCGGTGGTGGGGCTGAACTGGAAGAACCGCGGCGGTTCGGGCAGCTCGAGCGCCCGCAGGATCGACCGGTGGCGGGCGGTCAGCTCGGTGCGCTGAGCGATTTGGCCTTCGGCGGTGGCGAGGGTGATGAGGTGCATCCGTTCGAGCTCGTTGCGGATGTTGCGCCAGGTGTCGCCGACCGCCAGCTCCGCCACCCGCAACAGCAACAGCGCCAGCCAGCACAGCTGCACGTGGGCTTGGATGCGATCGTCCTTGTGGTGGAACACGGGCCGAAGGTTGATCTGGATGGTCTTGAGGTCACGCCAGCCCCGTTCGGCTTGGTAGAGGGCCTTGTAGGCGTCGGCGATGTCGTCGGGGGACAGGCTCTCATCGGCGGTGCGTAGCAGGTACTTGCCGTCGTAGTGGGCGTCGCGGCGTACCGCGCTGCGGTCGATGCGCAGCTTGCCCGCCGGCGTGGCCCGCAGGAACCGGTTGAACGCCGGCTTGGTCTTGAGTCGTCCCGCCAGCTCGGCGCGCGCCCGGGCCGCCAGCGCGTCGCTGCCGGCGATGTGGTCTTGGAGGCGGGCGACGATCTGGGTGCGGATCTCGGCGTCGCGGCGAGCCTCCTCAGGGTTGTGGCAGATGACGAACCGGTCACGGGCCACGCCGTCGTCGACCCGCACCTGCTTGACCCGCAGGTTGCCGGCCACGGTGTGGTAGCGGCCCTGACGGGCCAGCGCCGCCGCGGCTTCGACGGAGGCACCGCGCAGCTTCTCGCCCATGATGTAGCTGCCCCCGCCGCGCTGGAGGTAGCGGCGGTTCTCCGCCGAGGTGAAGCCCCGGTCCAGCACCCAGATCACCCGGTGCAGGTTCCAGGCCCGCAGGTCGTCTTTGAC
This sequence comes from uncultured Acidimicrobiia bacterium, assembly GCA_963841465.1. GTDB lineage: Bacteria > Actinomycetota > Acidimicrobiia > Acidimicrobiales > Ilumatobacteraceae > JALZMG01. The sequence continues at coordinate 287,430 of CAWJCQ010000007.1, forward strand.
CGTGCGGATCAGCACCTGGTCGCTGGTGTCGCCGGGGAAGGTCCACAGCCGCACCGGGATCCCCTCGCGGGTGACCGCCATGCCGATCACGACCTGGGGCAGATCGGGCCGGTGGTCCTTGCTGTGACCCCAGGTCCGCACAGCCGCCTCGAGGGCCCGCCCGGTGTCACCGGCATCGTCGAGGTCGGAGTCATCAACCAAGGCGTCGTCGGCGCGTTCGGTCTGCCAGAACGTCGAGGTGGTGTCGAAGAACAAGATGTCGACCTGCAGGTTCAACAGGTTCGCCACCGAGAAGAACACAGCCTCTTGCAGCTCACCGAGCGCGGCCAGCAAGAAGTCCATCGCCCGGTAGCAGGTGTCCTCGTCCACCTCGGCCAGTCCCTCGATGAACACCCGATGCTCCACCCAGGAACACCCCGCCAGCTTCGACAACGGCTTGGGCGACAGCCGGTTGGCGACCATCGCGAAGATCGCTCGCTCGATGCCGTCGGCATCGCCTCGTCGGCCCCGACCCGTGTGCCGTGCGGCCACCGCCAGGATCTGGGCGCCGATCCCGAGCCGTTCCCACAACCGGTCTGCTACCCAGGCGGTGCCCATCGGCCGGGAGTCGAGGAGCTGCACCTCGCCGGCGCCGCCCGCCCCCACCGCGTCGGCGGGGTCCAGGAACCGGCTGATCGAGCGCACGAGGCGGGCCAGGCCGTCACGGTCGACCAGCTCGGCGCGACCGAAGTTGTGGATGATCTGGGCCTTGGGCATCCCGGTCTCCGGGTCGCGCGCGTTGTGGGCCAACGCCAGGTACGACACCTCGCTGCCGTCACGGTTGCGCCGCCGCGTCTCCCGCAAGTACATGTCTACGAGCTTACGACATCAACCCTCAACGATCCCGCATACCAGCAGCGAGTCGTGTGTCTACAGGTTTTCCGCTCTACAACACCCGCGCCAGCCTCTCACCAGGACAAACGCCGCGAGCACAGGCCGTTTGACTACGAATTCTGCGGAACTCCGGATGAGGAGCGCGTCGAGTTGGAGCGTCGTGTGCGCTCGAACACGATCGAGGCCCGGGCAGCGCAGCGAGCCCGAATTGTCTTGTTGGCCGCCGGTGGTGTGTCGAACCGCAAGATCGCCGAGCTCGTCGGGATGCATTTCAACCAGGTCGGTGTGTGGCGTCAACGGTTCGAGGTTGACCGTCTGGCCGGCCTGTTGGACGGTGACCGGCCGGGTCGACCGCCGACCTACGGCCACGACGACGTGTTGTTGCTCGTCAAGTCCGTGACCGAGGACCCGCCGGATGGGGCGACGCGCTGGACGATGGATGCCTTGGCGGCGCGGATGGCCGAGGAAGGCGTGCCGATCTCGCCGTCGCAGGCGTGGCGGATCTGTCGGGCGTTGGATCTCAAGCCGTGGCAGGTGCAGTCGTGGATGACCAGCCACGATCCCGACTTCTGGGCCAAGGCCGGTGACGTCTGCGGGCTCTACTTGAACCCGCCCGACAACGCGCTGGTGTGGTCGGTCGATGAGAAGACCGGCATCCAGGCCAAGTCTCGGATCAACCCGACCCGCCCGGCGATCCCCGCCCGCGGTGATGGCGACGATCGGGTGGCGGGGATCCCGGTGCGACGCGAGTTCGAGTACCGCCGCAACGGCACGGCCAAGCTGTTCGCTGCCCTCAACGTGCACGACGGCACCGTCGCTGGGTGGGTCACCGACTCGACCCGAGCGGAGAACTTCGTCGCCTTCCTCACCGATCTCGTCGCCCAGACCCCGACCGGGATGCAGCTGCACTGCATCGTCGACAACCTCTCCGCCCACGGGACCCCCGCCGTCGAAGCATTTCTCGACGACCACCCACACGTGTTCTTGCATCGCACACCGACGCACGCCTCCTGGCTCAACCAGGTCGAGCTGTGGTTCTCGATCATGGAACGGCGCCTCATCCGCAACGGCGAGTTCGACTCCGTCGATCACCTCGCCCAGCGCATCATCGAATTCATCAACGCCTACAACCGGGCCGCCAAACCATTCCGATGGACCTACGACGCCCGCCCACTCAAAGTCGCGTGACATCACAATGACTTGCGCGCGGTGCCACTAGTGCCCCAGCTGTCGACGATTGCCTGCGACACTTGGTCGGCGAGGGTTCGCGTCGAACTCCGGCTCACAACTCGGAAGATGGGGTGGTGGCATTCGACCACGACCAGGTGCGAGACCTGCACGCCCGGCTTGTCGCCGGCGATCGTGTCGCGTCGGGCGATCTGGCGGAGCTCGTCCTGCCCGAGTTGGTCGACCGGCTCCGCCGCCGGTGGCCCACTCTGGCCGGCGCCGACGCCGTGCACGACGCCGCCGTGCAGGTCTTCGTCGGCTACCTGCGCGAACCGGAACGGTACGATCCATCGAGGAGCAACCTGGTGAGCTGGCTTCAGATGCAGGCCCATGGCGACCTCACCAACGATTACCGATCGCCGAGGCGGAGCTTTCATCAGCGGCGCGTGGCCTTGATGCGTGACGACGTCGAGGGTGAGGACTTTGCCCGGAACCTTCGTCTCATGAGGAGCGACGACTACCCCTCCGACATCGAGCGCGACGCCCTCGACAAGGCGCTCGGCGCGCTCGACGACGACACGGATCGCCGGCTACTCGCTCTCCTCCTCGACGGAGACACCTCGACGGCCGCGGCCGCCAACGTCCTTGGCATCAGTGATCTGCCGGACGAGGAGCAGCAAGCTGAAGTGAAGCGGAACAAGGACCGCATCAAGGCGAGGGTCAAGCGCCACCTCGGAGGCCGGCCATGAGCGAGACGGCCGACGACAGGGTGCTCGAACGGCTCCGGGCGCGGCTGGAGAATGAGGCGGGCTTCGTGAGCCACGACCTTGTCCGCTGGCGAACCCTGATCGGCGACCCGGCTCCGTTGACCGGCGCTTCAGAGGCGTGGCAGCGACTCGCCCTGTGCCGGTCTCCTCGACGCGGCGCCGACTTTGAGGCCGACGTCGGGGCGGTCGCTGTGCATGCCGGCATCAATGTCGCGGACATCGCCCGCTTCTACCGCCTGCTCGACGCTGAGGAAGCACTAGTGGCTGGCTCCTCGGCCGCCTCCTCGGTACTCGCCGCCGCCCGCGACGTCGCCGATGAAGAAACGACGCGGGTGGAGGTCCCAGCGACGGGCGCCGCGATCGCCGGCGGTGCCCTACCGGGATGGTTGGCCACCGTCGTCGACCAGTTCTGGCGTTCCCAGCCGCTCGACGGGTTCCCCCGCGACCTCGAACTGCACGTCCTGCTGAACCTGCCCCTTGCCATCATCGAGGTCGCCGACCTCACTGTCGACGACATGCGAGCCCACCTCGGCTCAGAGGCGACCCGGCTGCTGGCCAGACTGCCCAACCGGCGGGTCCATGCCTGCCTGCTCGCCTACGCCGGCGTCGGCATTGTTTTCTTGGACGCCACCGACGACCCCGCCGAGCGACGACTCAACCTGGCCCATGAGGCGGCGCACTTCCTGCTCGACTACCTGCGCGTCCGTGGCCGACTCGCCGCGCACGATCCCGCGCTGCTCGAGGTCATGGACGGGCTCCGCCCGCCCACACCCGAAGAAGAACTGGGCGCCCTCCTCGCCGACGTCCCCCTGGGGGTGCAGACCCACCTTCTCGAACGGGGCGCCGCCGGTGGCCACGTGGTCCGCTCGACCAGCGCGGTCGAGGACCGGGCCGAGATGATGGCCTGGGAACTGCTGGCCCCGCGGGCTGCCGTCCTGGCGACGGCCACTGACCGAGACGCTGCGTCCCTTACCTCGGTTCTGGTGCACCACTTCGGACTTCCCAGCGGCGTTGCCGCCGCCTACGGCGCCTTCCTCGCTCGCCTCGCCGCGCCTCGAGGCGACAGCTGGCTCAACCTCGACGATTAGGCGTCGCGATCGGGTCGCGGGCCCGGAACGGAGATGGTGATGACCAACACGCCCGCCACGCCGAGCGAGGAAGACCCCGCCGAAGCCCTCGCCGATGGCGACACTGGCGGCATCGGTGACGGCGCCACCGTGGGTGCCCATGAGTTCAAGGACGCGTTCGGCGAGGAGATCTCCGCCACCCTCGACCTCGACTCCTGGTCAGCGGACGCCAACCTTCAAGGCCTCTACGAACGCCTCGGCCACGAGGTGCGGGGCGCCATCGCCCAGGAACGACGCATCCGCCGGTTCGTCCGCGACGAGCTGTTCCCGATGCTCTCCACTCGCCCCAACGCGCCAGCCGAGGCCGGCGTCTTCCAGGCCACGATCGACCAGCTCGAGGTGATGCACCGCAAGGTGCTGTTCCCCGGCCGGCTCGAGACTTGCGACGGCACCGTGGTCAATCACGAGACCCTGCTGTTGACCGTCACTCAGATCGGCCTGTGCCTCCTGTCGTACCAGGGCGACCAGCTGACGCTGTCCCAACGGCTCTACCGCCGGGACCTGCGTTCGACCGGCGACGACCCGCTGGCCGAGGCCAAGGAGCTGTTGCGCCGCCGCCGCGACCGGGCCGCCACCGGTGTCGACGACCGCCGCGACACCATTTCGGAGTTGGCCCGCCGCGGCATCATGGCCTACGCCGAACGGGCCGTGCTCCTTGAGCGATCTGACGCCCGCTGGCGCATGGGTCACGGTAACCCCGCTCCCTACGAGCTGGTCACCGGCTCCGGCAGCATGGAGCTGCTCGAGGCGGGCGCCGGGGTCGTCCAGCAGCTGGTGTGCGACCACCAGCGGTTCGTGTTCGTGCCGTCGTCGATCAAGGACCGACTGCTGCTCACCGTCGGCGACGCCCTCGACCCCCTCGAATACGCCATCGTCGACACTGCCACCGAGGGCATCCTGCAGATCGTTGACAACGGCCACTACGAACGTTCGAAGCGGGCGGACGGGCGCAACTGGCTGCAGTTCGCCCGCGACTTCGCCACCGCGGTCGGCCCCAACATCGTCATTGGCATCTACCGGGCCTCGCCGTCTGCGCCCGCCCGGCCGTTCTTCGCCCACCCGGAACACGTGCACGAGGCCGTCCTCGTGGCCATGGCCGACTCCATCCTGCAAGAGCACCGCGGCTTCCCGCTGTCGATCGACCTGGCTGACACCGTGTGCCGCACCGCGTTCGGCCTCGACGTCTTCAGCGAAGCCGTCCGCGGCGCCTATGCGGACGCCGGCGAACCGTTCCGGCACCTCAACGAACGCGACACCCGAAAGTGAGCGACGCCATGACCGATCACGCTGACCAGCCCGCCCTCGAGGGGGTGCGGCCCGTCCCGCTGACCGCCCTCGCCGAGCTCGACGACCTCGAGGCCTGGGAGGAGCCCGAGGCCTTCGTCGGGTCCGTCGGCCGCACGATGTTCGACGCCCCCGGCAGCAAGGACAACACCGTCACGGTGCTGCTGCCGACCGACAACTTGCAGCAGGTGCCGGCCCAGTCGATGCTGCGCATCCGTAGCCACCCCGATGGCCGCTCCTACCTCGGGATTGTCGTCGCTGGTCCGTTCGCCGAGCCCGACGGGCTGCGCGCTCGATGCCCCCGCGGTCATCACCACCACCGTGCGGGGTGGAATCTTCTTGCCCCGCTACCACGGCCGTGTCCAAGTCGAGATCCTCGGCGAAGAGCTCACCGGCGGCATCCTCGGGCCGCCCCGGTTCCGGCCGCTGCCCAACAGCCCCGCCTTCGCGCTGTCTAGTAAGGAGACCGCCGACGTCCTCCGGGTGCAGGGCTCCCTGCGCCTCGGCGTCGCCGTCGGCGACGACAGCATCGATCTCGCCATCCCCGCCGAGCGCAAGTCCGTGCTTCCCCGCCACACCGGCATCCTCGGCACGACCGGCGGCGGCAAGTCCACCACCGTGAACCGGCTCCTCGACCAGGCCGCCACCCGAGGCTACGCCGTCATTCTGTTCGACACCGAGGGCGAGTACACCACGATCAACGAGCCGACCGGCGACCCGGCCATGCTCGCCGCGCTGAAGCGACGAGGTCTCGATCCGCACGGCATCGACAACACCACGCTCCTCCGCCTCGTTGGCAAGGACACTTCGAACCCCGCGCATCCCAACGTCGTGTCGTTCAGCCTCGCCTTCTCCGACCTGTCGCCGTTCACCGTCGAGGAGATCCTCGACATGCCCGATGCCCAGCAGGAACGCTTCGAGAGGGCCTACGACACCGCCAAGCTGCTGCTGCGCGAACTCGGCATCTTCCCCACCAAGCAGGGCACCAGGGTGAACCCTGACGAGGACCGGGAGGCGCTAGAACTCAACGAGTTCGAAACCGGCTACCCGCGGATGCGCCTCGATCATGTCCTCGACGTCGTGCAGCTCATCCACGCCTGCCAGGCCAAGGAGGACCCCCGTGACGTGCGCCTTCTCAGCCCCGACTTCCGCAACCGGGCCGACCAGGTGATCACGAAGGTCAAGGAGGCCAACGCCAAGACGTCGCACGTGCTGTCCTGGCGGGGTCTGCTCGGCCGGCTGTGGCGGCTCCGCCGCCTCGCCGTCTTCGACCAGCCCAACGCCGAGCCCGTCGACTGCGAGGCGTTGCTCAGCCCCGGCCGGGTCTCCATATTCGACCTGTCCGACACCGACTCACCGACGCTGAACAACCTCGTGATCGCCGATGTCTTGCGTCGGGTTCAGCGCACCCAGGAGGACGTATACCGAGCGGCCGAGCAAGCCGGCACCGAACCGACCAAGGCGCTCATCATCATCGAGGAAGCCCATGAGTTCCTATCCGAGGAACGCATCGCCAAGATGCCCAACCTCTTCGAGCAGGTCTCGCGGATCGCCAAGCGCGGCCGGAAGCGCTGGCTCGGCCTGGTGTTCGTGACGCAGCTCCCCCAGCATCTTCCCCGGGCCGTGCTCGGGCTGGTCAACAACTTCGTCCTCCACAAGATCAACGACGCCGCCACCATCACCCGCCTGCGGGCGTCCATCCCCGGCATCGATGATGCATTGTGGGCGCGGCTGCCCGGCCTCGCCCCAGGTCAGGCGATCGCGTCGTTCACGTCCATGGCCCGCCCGTTGCTCGTTGCCATCGACCCGGCCCCCTCGAAGCTGCGCATGGTCGATTGAGCCCCACTGGCGTGCGTCTTGGCGAGCACAAGCACGTACTCGGTCCGCATCCGCGAGCCGAAGCTCGCCTCCAGGTACGGCATCACCCGCCGGTGGTCATGGATCGTCCGGGCGTGCATGGCCTCCACCGACAGCGCCCCGCCGGTCGCTGGCTGTGCCATCTCGGAAAACAGCTCGTGGGTGGCGACCGGCACCTTGCGGATGTTGGACGGGCACACGACCAGCACCACCCGACCGCCGGGTCGCACCACCCGGGCAGCCTCGGCCAGCACGCTGGCCATGTCTTGGAAGTAGCGGTGCACGATCCAGGCGCGCTTCGGCTCCGTACGCAGCGCATCGACGACCACGTTGACCCCGCCAAACGGCGTCGGCGGCGGCAGCGGCTGGGTCGACGTGACGTCGGCGAGCGGTGCGCGCTCGGACCCAACGTAGGACCGGCCCAGGTGGCGATACGACTCGGTCGAGCACCCCAGCACCTCTGGCATCCACGCGACGGCGAACAGGTGGGCGCGCGTGTAGTCGAGCGCCGAGCAGTACGGCGGCGAGGTGAACACCAGGGCCACGCCGTCCTGCTCGACCGGCAAGCGGCGAGCGTCGGTCCCCACGACCCGGGGCACCGCCGCGTCGTTGAGCAACAACGCGTCGTAGTCGCGGTGCAGCTTGGCCGCGCGTCGCAGCGCACGGACATAACGGGCCGGGACGTCGGAGGGACCGGGCCGGGGCTGGTGGTGATGGCGCGAGTGCACCAGATCGCGGGCGTTGGCCACCGACGTGCGAGCCACGATGAGCGAGGAGAACGCCGCCCACGCAACTGCACGAACCGCTCCGTCGCTCTCAAGGCCGAGCAACAAGGTGCGGAGCCGAGCCAGGTCGGCAGCGACGTCGTCGCGGAACCACTTGCCTAGGTCGATTCCCGACGGCCGCCATCCGTCGTCCTCGACCCCGTCGGCCAACCGGCGTTCCACGTCGTCGGCGATCTCCTCCAGCTCCGAGGGCGCCACTGGGTAGCTCTTGGCCTCTGCCAGCAGCCGAGCGAGCGGATCGATGTCAGCACCCCACCCGTGGCGCCCGGCGATCGTCGCCTCGACCAGGGTGGTCCCGCTGCCGCACATGGGGTCCAACACGACGTCGCCCGGCTCGCTGTAGCGGTCGATCGCCCATCGGGCGAGGGGCGGTGGGCAGCGAGCCGCGAAAGCGTGGAGCAGATGGGTGGCGTAGAGATGACCACCGGCCCCGAAGTCCAGGTCGACCACCTCGTCGCCGCGGACCGCCGGCCGCGCCCCAACGTCCTCGCCCGCGTCCACCTCCGCAGGCGACACCGCGCTTGTAGCCGGTCTCCGGAACTTCCTCGGTGACTGCAATGCCCACCTCATCGGAGGAACCCGTCAAGACCCATGGAAGTGACACCCCGCGGCGGCCGCAGCGTCGTCCGATTGCTGATCGGACTGCGGCGTGGTGATGTCCATGGTTTCGTGAACATGGATCCGACATGGAGGCCGACCGTGCCGGACGCCGACGGACGGATCACAATGGCAGACTTGACCACTGTCGCCACCGGGTAGCACGACTCTGCTCACCGACCGCGTCGCCCGGCGCTTTCAACCCGCAAGCCGGTGTGTCGAGCCAACACGTCGAAGTCGCGGTCGGCATGTAGGACTGAAAGCGAGGCTCGCAACGCCACGACGGCGATCAAGCAGTCTGTCAATGCCCGCACTGTCTCGCCCGCGCTCCGGCACGTGCGGTACAGCTCCGCGGCAGCTTCGAAGTCGTCGAGACCCCCCATTGGGACGTGCTCGCAGCGAGCGAGCAGGCGACGCAACCGGTCCAAGTGCTCGTCGTCGCGGGCGCCGGCGAGAACCTCCATCACCACCACGTCGGTGGTCTGAGCGGGCTCGTCGCGATCGAGGATGCGTCGCACGGCCCGGTGGGTCGTGCTCCCCGTCGCGCGCAGGTACTCAACCCACGCCGAGGTGTCAACGAGCGTCACGCGCCGAGCCGACCGCGGCGTAGGTCATCCAGGTCGGCGTCCCATCCCGACCCTTCCAGCGCGAGTGCCTCCTCGCGGGACAGCGGCTCGCCGGCGAGGCGACGTAGCGCGAGGTCGACGGCGGCGCGCTTTGACGTGAGGCCGTAGCGTTGCATCACCTTCGACACGAGCTCGTCGTCGATGTCGATGTTCGTCCGAGCCACGTACACCATTGTACACCTACGTGTGTAGGGCGATTCGCTCTCCGTTCGAGTCGACTCGCGCCCACCGTGCGTCATGCGTCTCCGAAGAGTGCTTGACCGATCCGGTCGGCGGCCTCCCTCTGCATGGTGGGAGTCACGTGGCTGTAGAGGTTCATGAAGAGCGTCGGATCCGCATGTCCGAGGCGCTCCGCCGCGACCTTCGGTGGAACGCCGTTGTCGAGCATCCGTGTGGCGCTGGTGTGACGCAGGCCGTGTGCAGTGAGACGCGGCAGGCCGGCCCGCTCAGACAGGCGCGCCAGAGTCTTTGACACCGACTGTGGGTGGTAGGAGCCGCCAGCCGGCTTGGTGAAGACGAAGTCGCTGGGCGTGTAGTCCAGACGTCGGGCTTCGAATCGCTGCATCTCTTGCTGCTCTCGGAGGATGGCGACGAGGCCGGCATCGAGGTCGACCCTGCGGGTCGCGGTCGCGCTCTTGCCCTCGGACGCCACGAGGTCCCATCCGAGCGTCGACGCGAAGTCGACGATCTGGGCATGGCGACGTGTCAGGTTGACGTTCTGGCACCGCAACCAGACGAGCTCGCCGATGCGGAGACCGGACCCGAGCAGGAAGGCCCACAGCGGATAGAGGCGGTCACCTTCCTGGCTGCGCAGGAAGTCGCGGGCCTGCTCTGGAGTCCAGTGACGGGGGATCCGGCGTCCCGTGGCGGGGCGGGACACCGATGCCATCGGACTGGATCGCACGACACCTTGGGCGACGGCGAGCTTCAGGGCGCCCGCGAGCGGCGACCTTGCCAGTCGCACCGTGTTGGCGGACAGAGCCCGGCCGCTCTTCGTCCCACCGCCAGTCATCAAGCGGCGCTGCCAAGCAAGGATCGCCTCCGGAGTCAGATCCCGCACCCGCTTCTTCCCCAGCCAGGGCCGAACATAGGCGTCCGCGTTCGCCCGATAGTCGAAGCGGGTCTTCCTAGCCAGACGTCGTCGGCGTCGAGACCATCGAGATAGACATCGAGCAGATCAGCGAGGGTCAGTGACGCCGGGGCGGCGGTCGTGCGCCGCCCGACGTCGAAGTCGCTCAGCAACTCCCGGCGGGCGCGGACAGCGTCCGCCGCGGTCGAAAATCCCCGCTTGGTCACCTGACTCTGCCGCCCGCTGATCGGGTCCCGACCGAGCCACACCTTGAAGTACCAGCGGCCCTTGGTGTCCTGGTACACCCCGTCGAACTTGGGCATCGCGACCCCTGCGAGAAGCAGGCCGCGACCTGTCGCTGCGGCTTTGCTTCTCAGATGTGACCACGCTCACGGAGATCTCCCCAGTTCTGCTCACTGAAATTCCCCGCCCCTGACCATCCACCAGAAGGGGTGGGGCTCCTTCCGATGCTGACGGTTCCGATACCAGCCAGCGACCGGGAGGAGCCCCGTCTCGATGTTGACACCAGGGGAAGACATGGAGATTTCATCGTTGAGCAAGCGGGGCTGGTCGATCTCGGCCATAGCCCGTCACGTCGGCCGGGACCGCAAGACGGTTCGGGCCTATCTGTCCGGGCAGCGTGAGGTGGGCGTGCGAGCGCCGGCCCAGGATGATCCGTTCGATCGGTTGGAGCCGTACGTGCGTCAGCGCCTGGCCGATGATCCGCATCTGCGGGCGACGGTGCTGTTCGCCGAGGTCGCCGATCTCGGCTACGAGCGGGCGTACCCGACGTTCACCCGGCAGCTGCGCGACCGGCAGTTGCGTCCGCACTGTGAGCCGTGCTCATCGAGCAACGGGCGGGCGCACGTGGACATCGAGCACCCCGCCGGCGAGGAGATGCAGTGGGACTGGTTGGAGCTCGCCGACACGCCGTGGCAGGCGAAGGCGTACGTGCTCGTCGGGGCGCTGTCGCACTCGGGCAAGTTCCGGGTGTGGTTCTCCGAGGCCGACGATCAGGCCCATCTCGTGGCCGGCCTCGATGAGGTGCTGCGCCGCTTCGGCGGCACCGCACGCCGCTGGCGGGTCGACCGCATGGCCACTGTGATCGTGCCGGGCACCGATCAGGTGCAGCGCTCATTCGTGCCGGT
>CAWJCQ010000008.1:0-255447 GCA_963841465.1 uncultured Acidimicrobiia bacterium
ACGCGGCGATCGTTGGTTGGCGGCCTCGGATTCTGCGAGTTGGGATGGTAGTCCATGTGATGCCGCAGCCGAGGAGGAGCCGGCGGCGATAGTTGGTGAAGTTGCGGTAGCCGTGCCCGACGCGGCGGATCTTCTCGATCAGCAGGTTGACCGTTATCTGGAGCGGATCCGGCGGAACGCCGTGTTGGCTGGGCTTGCATGTCGTGGACATGTTGCCGACAGCGTCAGGTGAGTCCGTCGGCGCGTTGCTGACCGAAACGGCGTGCGACCTGTTCTCGCAGTTGCCGGTTCTCGATCGTGAGCCGTTGGATCTCGCCGAGGGTGGTCTCGAGGCGCCGCCGGAGCGAGTCGGTGGAGGCGCGCTGCGCCGAGGGAACAGGTGCGGTGTTGGCGTGAGCGAGGTTGCGGAGCCGGTCGATTTCGCCACGTAGGTCGGGCTGGCGGTAGAGCCACGATCGCGACACGCCGGCCGCGTGGGCAACGCTGCTGAAGGTGACGGGCTCGCCGTCGGCGTCGAGCTGGCGGAGCGCTTCGACTGCACGGTGGCGGGTGTCGTGGGTGCGCTGTCGGGCGGAGGCGGTGAGGGCGACGGTCATGGTGTGTCTCCGATGGCGTCGAGGGCGCCGATGAGCTGGTCGAGGTTGTCGAGCACTTGACGGTGGTTGGCGGCGAGCCGGAAGTGGCCGTCGGCGTCGGCGGTGGCGATGAGCACGCGGGTCTCGTCTCGTTGGCGGCGGTGGATGTCGAGGAACGCCGGGGTGGTCTGGAAGTCGGGGCAGGTGAGGCAGGCGTTGGGGTGCGGGCAGTCCTGCTGGGGTGGTCGTCCGCAGTAGCCGTTGGGGAGGCTGGCCTGGACGCGGGCCATGTTGTGCTTGGTCCATTCGGCGTCGGCGGTCAGCCCGGCGGGGTCGTAGACGATGCGTTCGCCGCTGACGTTGACTCGCTGCTGGCAGTACTGGTCGAAGGCCCGGCGGACGGTGGTGTCATGCAGGGTGGCGTAGCGGGCGGTCATCTGTGGGCTGGCGTGTCCGAGAAGGCGTTGGATGACGTGCTGGGGGACGCCCTGGTTGAAACTGGCGGACTCGGTTATTCGAACCTGGCCGAATGGGGTGGCTGGGAGGCGGGATTGTTGCATCGGCTGTGGCTTTCTGGTCTCACCGTGATGTTCGGGCGGTGGCGGCGGCGTAGTTGGACCAGTCGCCTCCGGCCGTCTTGACCCAGTCACTGGCAGTGGCGATCTTGATACCGAGGCTGTCGGCGAGGACGGGGGCGGGGAGCTCGGCGGCGAGTTGGATGAGCGCCGAGCGGCGGGCGGCTCGGGCGTCGATGCCGAGGGCGCCGAGGCGCGCGCCGAGCCGGCTGGCGGTGATCGGTCGGCCGGGGAGGTGGCCGGGGAACAGCCACGGTGAGGTGGTGGGGGCACCGATGCTGGTGTGCGGACGGCGCCCGGTCACGGCGAGTGTGGCGACGAGCTGGTCGAGCGGCGCGGGGATCTCGATGGCGTAGCGACCGAACCGGACGCTGACGGTGTCGCTGCTGGTGGTGATCTGTTCGTGGGTGACGACGGCGACGCGGCTGAGGGGTTGGGCGTAGAGGAGCACGAAGCTCCCAGCGACACGGTCGAGGAGCTCGACGCTGTCGTCGTGGAGCAGGCGACGGGCGATGGTCCAGCGCTCGTCGGTATCGAGTGCATGGCCGTCGTGCTCGGGCGGCGCGGAGATGGCGAAGGTGGCCGAGACGCCACGTTGCGCGGTCCAGGCAAGGAAGTAGCGGGCGTCTCGCCGGGAGGCCGGCCCGGTGGTCAGCCAGGTGTTGATGTGCTCCTGGGTGCAGCCGGACAGAGTCAGCTCATGGTCGTCGAGCCAGTTGAGGAAGGCGACAGCGGCGGCGACCTGGTTGCGCGAGTAGCGGATCGCGGTGCGCCGGGTGGGATCGGTCCGCGCAGCTCGGCGTCGGAGCCGACGCACGGTCTGCCACGTGGCGAAGGTGTGCACCAACCGTCGCTGCTCGGGATCGGCGACCCCGGCGAGGGTGGCGGCGATCCACTGTTCGAGCCAGGCGATGGACTCGTTGCGTTCGGGCAGGGCACCATGGGTGACGAGGAGCTGACGGACGTAGCCGGCCGCTCGAGGACGGGGATGTTCGTCGAGGGCTTCGTGGGTCAACGCCATCTCGCCCGCCGCCAACGCGGCGAGGATCGACGCGCCGGCACCCTGACGCAGCCAGTTGAGCGCGGCGAACGGCGGATCGGAGCCGGCGATGGCGTCACGCACGGCGACGAGCGGGGCGGGGACATCCCCGTCGGGACCGGTGAGCAGCACGGTGACACGGCGAGCGAGCGCGCAGTAAGCGCACCGGCCCCGTTCGAACAGCCGGTCCTCACGGCCGCACTGCGAGCAGGCCGGCGCGGCGGCGAGCCCGGCACAGTCACAGCAGCGCGTCGCGCCCGGTCCGGGAGGCGACACCAGTCGCCGCTCACGGCTGCAGCGATCGCAACGTCCGCGGCGTGTCGAGCGCGGCCCGGTAGCACCGTTCACAGACCGGGCCTTCGGCCCAACGGGCCGTCGGGGGGCGGAGCTCACCGCAGTGCGCGCACTCGGCGTCGACACGAGGGCAGCAGGTGGCGCAGATCGGCCGACCTTCGGCGACGTGGAAGCACGGCCGGTTCCGGCCGCAGCGGTCACAGACGGCGACGGGAGGCCGGTAGCAGTTCACGCAGATGTCGGTGGTGGCGGCGGTGGCCCGGATGGCGATCTCATCGACTCGACCGCAGCGACCGCAGCGCCGCTCGGGCTGCACGTAGCAGGTGGTGCACAGGGCCGGCCGGCCGTCGGCACCGCGCCGGGTGAGCGGACGGACCCGGCCGCAGCAGCCACACGTCAGCCCGTCGGCTGCCGCCTCGAGCGTCGACGTGTCGGCCATGTCAGCGCTCGGGGTCCTCGACGATGCGGGCTCGCACCGGGCGGCGGCCACCGAGCGGCGTGGTCGCCGACTTGGCGCCGGCAGCCTTGCGCAGCCGTCCCGGCTCGGCGGCCACCTCGATCAGATCGTTCGGTGTGCACGCCAGGATGTCGCACAGCGCCGTCAAGGTCGGCAGGCTCAACCGTTCCGGGGTCCCGACGACGAGCCGGTAGACCTGCTCTCGCGACAGCGACACGCCCCGCTCGGCCAGCGGCGCCACCAGATCGGTGGTAGCGAACATCCCCCGGTCGGCCATCAGCTGGCGCAGATGCCACTGATAGGTCGTCACCCGACCCTTCATCGCGCGGCCTCCGCCGTGTCGCTGAACGCCTTCTCGAGCGCCGCCCGCAGCACCCGGTTGCGGTAGTCGGTGGTCACCGAGGTGTAGATGGCGGTGGTCGCCGCGTGCGAGTGCCCAACCTGTTGCTGGACGAACAACGGATCGACGCCGTCCTCGACGAGGTGGCTGACATAGGAGTGGCGAAGACAGTGCGGGCTGAGCTCGACGGGCAGGCCGGCGCCGTCGCGCCAGGCCATGAACCGGTCGTTCACGTGGCCGACGCTGATCCGCTCGCCCCGCTCCGTCAACCACAACACCGTCCGGTTCCCCGGCCGATAGCACGGACGGACCTCGGCCAGATACTCCTCCAGCGCCCGCACCGCCCACGGCATCACCGACGCCACGTTGCGTCGCCGCGGTGGCGAGCCGCGCATCGCCTTGCCGTAGCGGACTGCCAACATCCCGAACCGGCCCAGCTCGGGGGCGGCCGGGTTGGCGGTGAAGTCGACGGTGTCGAGCATCGTCACCTCCCGGCGCCGCAGCCCCCACGCGTAGGTCACCTTGAACATCGTGGCGTCCCGCCACGCCGCCACCGCACCCTTGCGGCCGTGTCGCTGCGCGGTCGCGACCGCGTCGTCGATGTAGTCGAAGAACACCTGAAGCTCACCGCGGGTGAACGGGCGTCGGCCCGGGCCGCCCTCATAGTCGGCGACGTGGTCGGCGGTGTTCCACTCGTGGCAGATCTGCACCGGGTGCTCCCCGAACCGGTCCTCGCACTCGTTCACCCAGCGGTAGCGGGGATCGCAGATGAACCCCATGAACATCGCCAGCGAGTTCTGGTAGGAGCGGATCGTCGAACGTGACCGACCCGCCGACCGCAGCGACACCGTCCACCCCTCCACGTCCTCAGGGCCCCACCGCCACGGATACTCGCCGGTGAACACCCGGAACCGGCGCATCGTCTGATCCCGCACCTCGATCGTCGACACGCCCAGCAGCCGGCTCTCCTGCTGCTGGCGCCAGCCCGTCAACATCGCCTCGAACACGGCCGGCTCCGGGTGCAGCAGCGCCGCCCCCTCAGCCAGCACCAGATGAGCCGCCCCCGCCAGATCCACCTGTCGCATCACGGCTCTCCGCTTCCCCGGATCCGGTTCGGAGCCGATGCCGCATCGTTGCAACGAATGCAACCGAACCGGTGGATGGTCACTCTGACCAGCCACGACGCCAGCCTGCGAGAGCCACCACCGTCGGATCAGGCAACACGCATAACGTCGCAGGCCCTGGTGCCACAGGCTTCGCGCACCTCGGCGAATGATGCACCCGATGCAACTCCCGGCGGTTTCAATCTCGATCCGAGCGTGTGCCGGAATTGGTGGGCGGTGACGCGGACGCGTTGACCGGTCTCGTCGCGCACGTCGATGTCGTCTTGCCAGCGAGCGAGGCGCTGGCGGAGGGTGGCGTAGCTGAACGGGCGTGCCCCGTCGGGGTTGGAGTGCGGCGCCGGGAACAGCACCGCCGGCCCGTCGGGCCAGCGGCGGCGGAGTTCGGCCTGCTGGGCGCGGATCGTGTCGGCGGCGGTGGCGCTCAGTGGGACGAGCTGCTCGGCGGCCATCTTGGCGTTGAAGTAGCGCAGGCATGGCCACCCGGCGCTGTCGTCGATGACGGGGTTGAACGGCAGCGCGCAGGCGTCGTTGGCGCGCAGCCCGGTCTCGATGATCACGACGATCAACGCCCGGGTGGTTGTGTCGAGCAAGACGGCCAGGCGGTCGGGGTCTTCGAGCTGGTTCATCACGAACTCGGGAATGAAGCGGGGCAGCGGCCGGGGACGGCTCGGCAGGTCGTCGTGGTAGAGCGCGGCGGTCGCTGACAGCTCGGGCAGCCAGTGGTGGCGACGGCAGGTGTCGAGGAAGCCGCGCAGGCAGGTGATGTAGGTGCTGGATGTGTGCGGGGCCAGGCCAGAGGCGATGATCCACACGAGGTAGGCCTCGAGGACGTCACGTGTGATGACGATCTCGTCACCGGCAGCGATGTCACGGCCCGCGAGGAACTGGCTGAACCACAGCATCGCTCGGGCGTCGACGTTCACGGTGCCGAACGTCTTGCCTGAGCCGAGCCGCAGCCGGGCCCAACGTTTCGTCGCTACCCGCAGCCACGGTTGGGTGATTGTGTCGAAGCGGGTCTGGCACGGTGACCGCGTCACATGGATCCCCAGCCGGCCAGCGACCCAGATGTCGCTCGCGTACTCGGCTTCGACGTCGATGCCACGCAAGTCCGTGAGGCGTTGGTGGGCGTAGCGCACCAGGGCGACCGTGCGAGTCGGGTCTTTCCAGCCCCCCGATCGCACGGCGTCGAGCCATGCCTCGACCGGCCGCTCCAACAGCGACCGGGCACCGCCGTCAACGTAGAGCCCGACGAGGTGACGGATCGTCGAGGGTGGGACACGCACGCCGCGGTCGTCGTGGCGGCACTGCAACACGTAGCCGACCTCGAGACGCGCTCGGGCGTCGAGCACCGACAGATCGAAGGCGTCGACCATCTCCGAACCAGCACGGACGGCGACGGGTGCGGCGGTGGCCCGGAACTCCTCCACGGCGGGCTTGCCGTGCTTGGTCCAGCGTTGATGATGGGCGGCGCACAACTGCAACGCCCACGACGTGCGCGCACACCCGTCGACGCCGCAGCGACCGCGGCCGAACACCGGGTCATCGGGATCGACTTGGATGATCTCGCCGGCGAACTCGGGTCGGACCGCGGCGACCAGCAACGTCCCCAGCTCGTCGCCGCCGGTGTCGGGAACGGCGACGACGCTCAGCACGAGGCTGGTTCCCAAGCGCCGGCGCGGACCAGCTCGGCGCGCAGGTCCTCGACGTCGAGGTGCACGTAGGCGTCGCTGGTGGTGGTCACGGACCGGTGGGTCAACAGCTTCGAGACGACCTCGATCGCCACGCCGGCACGGATCAGCTCGGTCGCGCAGGTGTGGCGCAGCATGTGCGGACTGAACGCGATGCCGGTGCTGGCCCGTAGCCGGTCGACGAGCTTGACGACCGCCTGATAGCGCAGCGGGCGACCCACCGGCGCCGACCACAAGTTGACGAACACGTAGTCGGAGTCGAGCGCGCCGTACTCGCTGTGCATGTAGTCGCTGTAGAGGCGCACCAGCGGCGCCGACACCGGCACACTCGCCGCCGCCGTGCACTTGGCCCGAGCCCCGTTGGCGTTGTCGCCGCGCGGCACAATCATCACCCGCCGCTCGCGGCTCACGAAGTCGCCGTGACGCAACCCGAGCGCCTGACCGATCCGCATCCCCGTCTCAGCCAACAACGCGAACAAGAAGCGATCCCGCAGACGCTGACACGCCGCCAAGATCACGGCGATCTCCTCGACACTCAACGTTGCGGGCAGCCGACGGGGAACCCGCAACTTCACCGGGCGAGTGGCGATCGGCCGGCCCGGCGAGACGTGATGCAAGAACGGCTTGTAGGAGCCACGCGACACCCGCCGCCACGCCACCAGATCCGCCGCCAGGCCCACCCCGCTGCGAGCGTGGAAGTCGTAGAAGCCGAACAGCGCGGCCAGATGCCGGTTCACCGTCGCGGCGCTGCGCACCGCAGCGGTGTCGTCGAGGACGATCACGTTGTCCGCCGGCGCCCGCAGCCACGCCACGAACCGCGACACGTCCTCGATCCCCGCCACGTCCCACGCGAGCTCGCGCCGGTCGAGAAACTCGAACCACAGACGCAGCCCATGGGCGTACGCCCGCACTGTGTTCGGTGATCGCTCGATCCCGGCCAGATGGGCCAGATAGCGCTCGACCGGTGCGAGCGGAGCCCAGTCGTCGCCGACGACCGTCCACGACCTCCGCCCCGGTCACCGGCATCGTCACACGCTGCACCTTCACCATTCACCTCCACTGATCGACCAGCGGGGGCGCAGGCCAAGGCCAGCGATGTCTAGCTCACGCCGCCGGCGACATCGGGGACCTCGACAACACACTCCAGAGAACGCGTCCCCGACGAGCCTCGACGGCCCTGTCGGCGACATCGACAACGCCCCGATCGTGGCTCCAGATAATGACCGCTTCAGTCGGCCCGTTCGAGGCGCCGCCGGTGGTGTGGAACGCGAGGACCTCGTCACGCCACTGGTCGATCGTCGACGCCAAGCGGGTCAGCTCGGGGATCTCGGCGTCGGCGGCGTGCTGGAAGAACACGACCAGCCGCCGTCGTGCATGGGCGAGATCGCGGGCTGCGTAGACCTCGGCGAGCAGCTCGCGCGCCAGCCACACCGCAGCCACTTCGCCGTCGGGGTCGCCGGCGGCGAGCCCGGCACGCAGCCGTTCCCATCCCCGCTCGTTGAGGTTCGACCAGGTGCGCAGCAGCAGCCGGCGGATCCCGTAGAGCGGGTCGTGCTTGCGGCCGCGATGGCCGAGCGTGTCCTGCTGGACGCGGCGACGGACGTCGTTGACCGCTTCGGAGGCGAGGCGTATGGCGTGGAAGTGGTCGACCACCAAGGTGGCGTCGGGCAGCACGTCGCCGATCGCGGTGGCGTAGCCACGGAACGCGTCGATCGCCGCGACGTCGATGCGGTCGGCCCACCAGATCGGCTGCGACTCGACCCACTGGCGCACCACATCACCGGAACGACCAGGCACGACGTCGAGCAGCCGACGCCGGTCCAAGTCGACGAAGGTGGTCGCCATCTGGGTGCGGCGACGGGCGTTGGCGTGCTGGAAGGTGTGCTCATCGACGCCGAGCTTGCGGGTCCGCTCGAGGCGATCATCTGCGGCGATCAACGCGTCGCCGTAGTCCACGACCGCCTGATGGGCGCACGCCCAGCCGACCCCGAACTCGCGCCCCACCGCCGCGACGGTGTCGAGCTCGGCGCCGACACGGCGACAGATCTCCCGGCGGGCCCGCTCGGTCAGCGACGCCCGCACCCCGATCTCGATCCGAGCGTGTGCCGGAATTGGTGGGCGGTGACGCGGACACGTTGACCGGTCTCGTCGCGCACGTCGATGTCGTCTTGCCAGCGAGCGAGGCGCTGGCGGAGGGTGGCGTAGCTGAACGGGCGTGCCCCGTCGGGGTTGGAGTGCGGCGCCGGGAACAGCACCGCCGGCCCGTCGGGCCAGCGGCGGCGGAGTTCGGCCTGCTGGGCGCGGATCGTGTCGGCGGCGGTGGCGCTCAGTGGGACGAGCTGCTCGGCGGCCATCTTGGCGTTGAAGTAGCGCAGGCATGGCCACCCGGCGCTGTCGTCGATGACGGGGTTGAACGGCAGCGCGCAGGCGTCGTTGGCGCGCAGCCCGGTCTCGATGATCACGACGATCAACGCCCGGGTGGTTGTGTCGAGCAAGACGGCCAGGCGGTCGGGGTCTTCGAGCTGGTTCATCACGAACTCGGGAATGAAGCGGGGCAGCGGCCGGGGACGGCTCGGCAGGTCGTCGTGGTAGAGCGCGGCGGTCGCTGACAGCTCGGGCAGCCAGTGGTGGCGACGGCAGGTGTCGAGGAAGCCGCGCAGGCAGGTGATGTAGGTGCTGGATGTGTGCGGGGCCAGGCCAGAGGCGATGATCCACACGAGGTAGGCCTCGAGGACGTCACGTGTGATGACGATCTCGTCACCGGCAGCGATGTCACGGCCCGCGAGGAACTGGCTGAACCACAGCATCGCTCGGGCGTCGACGTTCACGGTGCCGAACGTCTTGCCTGAGCCGAGCCGCAGCCGGGCCCAACGTTTCGTCGCTACCCGCAGCCACGGTTGGGTGATTGTGTCGAAGCGGGTCTGGCACGGTGACCGCGTCACATGGATCCCCAGCCGGCCAGCGACCCAGATGTCGCTCGCGTACTCGGCTTCGACGTCGATGCCACGCAAGTCCGTGAGGCGTTGGTGGGCGTAGCGCACCAGGGCGACCGTGCGAGTCGGGTCTTTCCAGCCCCCCGATCGCACGGCGTCGAGCCATGCCTCGACCGGCCGCTCCAACAGCGACCGGGCACCGCCGTCAACGTAGAGCCCGACGAGGTGACGGATCGTCGAGGGTGGGACACGCACGCCGCGGTCGTCGTGGCGGCACTGCAACACGTAGCCGACCTCGAGACGCGCTCGGGCGTCGAGCACCGACAGATCGAAGGCGTCGACCATCTCCGAACCAGCACGGACGGCGACGGGTGCGGCGGTGGCCCGGAACTCCTCCACGGCGGGCTTGCCGTGCTTGGTCCAGCGTTGATGATGGGCGGCGCACAACTGCAACGCCCACGACGTGCGCGCACACCCGTCGACGCCGCAGCGACCGCGGCCGAACACCGGGTCATCGGGATCGACTTGGATGATCTCGCCGGCGAACTCGGGTCGGACCGCGGCGACCAGCAACGTCCCCAGCTCGTCGCCGCCGGTGTCGGGAACGGCGACGACGCTCAGCACGAGGCTGGTTCCCAAGCGCCGGCGCGGACCAGCTCGGCGCGCAGGTCCTCGACGTCGAGGTGCACGTAGGCGTCGCTGGTGGTGGTCACGGACCGGTGGGTCAACAGCTTCGAGACGACCTCGATCGCCACGCCGGCACGGATCAGCTCGGTCGCGCAGGTGTGGCGCAGCATGTGCGGACTGAACGCGATGCCGGTGCTGGCCCGTAGCCGGTCGACGAGCTTGACGACCGCCTGATAGCGCAGCGGGCGACCCACCGGCGCCGACCACAAGTTGACGAACACGTAGTCGGAGTCGAGCGCGCCGTACTCGCTGTGCATGTAGTCGCTGTAGAGGCGCACCAGCGGCGCCGACACCGGCACACTCGCCGCCGCCGTGCACTTGGCCCGAGCCCCGTTGGCGTTGTCGCCGCGCGGCACAATCATCACCCGCCGCTCGCGGCTCACGAAGTCGCCGTGACGCAACCCGAGCGCCTGACCGATCCGCATCCCCGTCTCAGCCAACAACGCGAACAAGAAGCGATCCCGCAGACGCTGACACGCCGCCAAGATCACGGCGATCTCCTCGACACTCAACGTTGCGGGCAGCCGACGGGGAACCCGCAACTTCACCGGGCGAGTGGCGATCGGCCGGCCCGGCGAGACGTGATGCAAGAACGGCTTGTAGGAGCCACGCGACACCCGCCGCCACGCCACCAGATCCGCCGCCAGGCCCACCCCGCTGCGAGCGTGGAAGTCGTAGAAGCCGAACAGCGCGGCCAGATGCCGGTTCACCGTCGCGGCGCTGCGCACCGCAGCGGTGTCGTCGAGGACGATCACGTTGTCCGCCGGCGCCCGCAGCCACGCCACGAACCGCGACACGTCCTCGATCCCCGCCACGTCCCACGCGAGCTCGCGCCGGTCGAGAAACTCGAACCACAGACGCAGCCCATGGGCGTACGCCCGCACTGTGTTCGGTGATCGCTCGATCCCGGCCAGATGGGCCAGATAGCGCTCGACCGGTGCGAGCGGAGCCCAGTCGTCGCCGACGACCGTCCACGACCTCCGCCCCGGTCACCGGCATCGTCACACGCTGCACCTTCACCATTCACCTCCACTGATCGACCAGCGGGGGCGCAGGCCAAGGCCAGCGATGTCTAGCTCACGCCGCCGGCGACATCGGGGACCTCGACAACACACTCCAGAGAACGCGTCCCCGACGAGCCTCGACGGCCCTGTCGGCGACATCGACAACGCCCCGATCGTGGCTCCAGATAATGACCGCTTCAGTCGGCCCGTTCGAGGCGCCGCCGGTGGTGTGGAACGCGAGGACCTCGTCACGCCACTGGTCGATCGTCGACGCCAAGCGGGTCAGCTCGGGGATCTCGGCGTCGGCGGCGTGCTGGAAGAACACGACCAGCCGCCGTCGTGCATGGGCGAGATCGCGGGCTGCGTAGACCTCGGCGAGCAGCTCGCGCGCCAGCCACACCGCAGCCACTTCGCCGTCGGGGTCGCCGGCGGCGAGCCCGGCACGCAGCCGTTCCCATCCCCGCTCGTTGAGGTTCGACCAGGTGCGCAGCAGCAGCCGGCGGATCCCGTAGAGCGGGTCGTGCTTGCGGCCGCGATGGCCGAGCGTGTCCTGCTGGACGCGGCGACGGACGTCGTTGACCGCTTCGGAGGCGAGGCGTATGGCGTGGAAGTGGTCGACCACCAAGGTGGCGTCGGGCAGCACGTCGCCGATCGCGGTGGCGTAGCCACGGAACGCGTCGATCGCCGCGACGTCGATGCGGTCGGCCCACCAGATCGGCTGCGACTCGACCCACTGGCGCACCACATCACCGGAACGACCAGGCACGACGTCGAGCAGCCGACGCCGGTCCAAGTCGACGAAGGTGGTCGCCATCTGGGTGCGGCGACGGGCGTTGGCGTGCTGGAAGGTGTGCTCATCGACGCCGAGCTTGCGGGTCCGCTCGAGGCGATCATCTGCGGCGATCAACGCGTCGCCGTAGTCGACGACCGCCTGATGGGCGCACGCCCAGCCGACCCCGAACTCGCGCCCCACCGCCGCGACGGTGTCGAGCTCGGCGCCGACACGGCGACAGATCTCCCGGCGGGCCCGCTCGGTCAGCGACGCCCGCACCCCGATCTCGTCGGAGGTCTCCGACCACGAACCCCGCCGACACAGCTCCTCGCGGCAGCGCCACGTCCGCTTGGCCCACACGATCACCGTCGCCATCCCGGCGATCGGCAGGTCGCGCACCGTCACCCGGCGCCGCCCGTTGCCGATCGCCCGCACCCCACAGCTGGGACACCATGCCTGCGCGGCGGTCGTCTCCACCGCCAGCCAGTGCTCACCGTCACGCGTCGTCTGGGCGACGACGACGAAGCCGTCCAGCCCGACGAGCGCGGTCGCGCCCACGCTCGTGTCACTACCGTTGCCCACGTCGGAGGTCCTCCCGTCTGCAGATGTCAGCTATCCGCAGAATGGCGAGACCTCCGACTCGCGTGGTGGACCCTGTCAGCCAGCCACCGTCACGAACCGGCCCCAACGTTCAACGCGAGGAGCCGGAAAAGACCGTGCCCGCACGAACGTCCAGATCGATGCCGTCGAGAACGATGTTGTCCTTGTACGCCTTCCGCAGGCCCGAAGCTGCAATCGCTGAGCTCTTCATGTGATCAGCATCGGCGCCCCGCCTGACGCCCACCTGTCACGCCCCTGACACGACCCCTGACACGACGGGGGGCCGTGATCACGCTCGTCGGGCACCGATCGGTGCCTGCTCCGTTCAGGAGGCGAGCGTGACGATCACCAGCTCAGACCAGCTCGTCTGTGTTCCCTCCTGCATCGCCTCGGCGAACCGTGCATCGCCGAGGCGATACCGCGCAGCCTGCTCGATCCGGGCCACGTCCGGGCGAGAACGATCAGGCATTCCGGACACCCGCGCGCTTGCGGCGAGCAGCCGCGCAGCCTGCTCGTAGTGTTCGCAGCGGACTGCCAGATCGGCGACGCCGACGAGTACCTGCGCTATCAGGGGTGCGTGGCCCCCGCCTCGGAGGCCGCCTGACACGCGGCGACGCGGTGCGCAAGGGCCTCGCTGAGATCGTCGGCAAGGTAGCCGAGCAGGTCGTGTGTCACAGCGCGGATGTTCGGCCGCTCCGCGTCGTCACCCAGCACCGTTTCCACGACGCCGAGTTGCTCGTACGCCTCCTCGGCGTTGCCGCTCCAACGAGCGAGTTCCGCCCTCGAAAGAGCCAGCTCAGCCAGCGCATCCGGCCAGGTCACCCGTTCCGCGCACCGCTGCCCCGCGGCGATGGCAGCCGCGCTGGACGCCCTGTCACCGACCAGCCAGTACAGCTGAGCCTGCCGCGCCCGCATTCGGATGACGTCCTCGATGGCGCCGAGCTCGGTGACGACCGCAACTGCCTGTTCGTAGAGCTCGCACGCACGGGCGAGCTCGCCGCGCATGGCGATTCGATCCGCCAGCTCGGTCAGGGCGAACGAGATCCCGAACCGTTCGCCGAGTGCCTGGAATTCGGCAAGCGCCGTTTCGAGATGGGCGTCTGCATCCCGCCCGCCGTGGCCGAGCATGATCCGCATCTTGCCGAGATGGAGCCGGGCGAGGGCGCGTATCCAGGGGTCCTCATCGTCCAGCAGTGACTCCCACGATGGCAAGAACGCGTCCGGCGCCTGCAACATGCGCTCCAGCGGGGTCACGAGTCCCAGCAGCGGTTGACGGCGCTGACTGCGCTGACCGAACCGGTATGCCCTGTGGATCCACTCCTCGGCCTCGCGCTCGTCGCCGCGCCCGGAGCCCAGGAACAGCACGACCAGGGCGTACACCATTGCCCGGATCTCATCGGGCACGTCGCCGGACGTTTCCGTCGCCGCGACGATCAGCTCCATGCCTTCGGCCCTGTGCCCGCTGAGCCACCAGTACCAGCCGGCGCCCGCGGCGAGCCGCATTGCCGCGTGGGCCTCGCCGGCGGCGAGTGCGCCACGCATCGCGGCAACGAAGTTGTCGTGCTCGACGTCGAGCATGGCGAGCCACTCCAATTGCTCGGCGCGGCGAAGATGCGGGTCTGCGGTCTCGCAGAGGTCACTGAAGTAGGCGAGATGCGCACGACGCGTCAGCTCCGATTCGCCCGCCTCCGCCAACCGCTGCCAAGCGTACTCCTTGATCGTGCCGATCATCCGGTAGCGCAGCGCGCTGTCGCCGTCGGTGAGCAGCAGCGACTTGTCGGTCAGCAAGCTGAGCAATTCGAGCACGTGCTCCTGCTCGACCCCATCGCCGGCGCAGACCCGCTCTGCCGCTTCCAGGCTCGCCCCGCCCGAGAACACCGAGAGCCTGCGCAACACCATCCGTTCGGCGTCGGTGAGCAACTCCCAGCTCCAGTCGACCACCGCGCGCAGCGTCCTGTGCCGCGGCAGCTCGGTGCGGCTGCCGCTGGTCAGCAGACGGAATCGGTCATCGAAGCCGATTGGCGAGCTGAATCAGGGACATGGTGCGCAACCTGGCCGCGGCCAATTCGATCGCCAGCGGCATCCCGTCCAGCGCGCAGCACACGCGCGCCATCGTCGACAACGTGTGGGGGTCGAACGCGAGGTCCTTGCGCACCGCGTCGGCTCGGTCCCGCAGCAACTGGACGGCAGGCGAGGACTCGATCTCGCCCGGGCTGGCGTCGCGCTCCGGCACGCCCAGCGGCTCGACTAGCCACAGCGCCTCACCGGTGATGCCGAGCGGTTCCCTGCTCGTCGCCAGGATCCGCAGACGCCGGCACTCCCCGAGCACTCGCTGCGCGAACCCCGCTGCAGATTCGATCACGTGCTCACAGTTGTCGAGGATGAGGAGCGCCGCCCGCTCGCGGATCGCGGCGATGAGCCGGTCCGTGAGATCCACGTTCGGTGTCCCGCCGAGCAGAGCATCCCGCAACCCGAGCCCGGCAAGCGTCGACTGTGCCACGTCACCCCCGGTGTCGATGGATGCGAGCTCCACCAGCCAGGCGCCGTCCGGCAGGTCGCCGAGCAGCGTTCGCGCGGTCTCCGTGGCCAGCCTGGTCTTCCCCGCGCCGCCCGGTCCGATCAGGGTGGTGAGCCGATGCTCGGCGATGAGCTCGCGGACCGCAGCGACATCGGCGTCCTTGCCGACGAAGCTGGTCAGCTCGGCACGCAAGTTGGTGTTCCGGTTCTTTCCCCGCTGTCCCAGCTCGCCCCGCAGCAGCGCGCCGTGCAATGCGGAGAGCTCCGGTGAGGGGTTGACGCCCAGAGCGTCGGCCAGGGCTTCTCTCGTGCGCTGGTACACGAACAGCGCCTCCGTGTCGCGACCGGCCGCAACGAGGGCACGCATCAGCGCAGCGACCAGCCGTTCTCGCACCGGATGCGCGGCGACCGCGTCGGTCAGCTCGGCGACCAGCTCGACGCCGTAGCCGAGACCTACCTCCGCATCGAACCGATCCTCCGTGGCCGTCAGGCGGAGCCGCTCGAGTCGGGTCACCGCCGCGTCGAATGCTTCACCGTCCTGGAGGCCGACATCCTCCATGGCCGGCCCGCGCCACAAGGCGAGGGCCTCACGCAGCAGCCGAACGCGCTGCGGACCTTCCTCGGTGCGGGCCTGGTCAACGAGGCGTTCGAACCGCACGGCGTCGACGGCGTCGGAGTCCACCATGAACCGATAACCGCCAGTCTGCCCCTCGACCAACCCCTCCGGCAGCGCCGTTCGCAGCCGGGAAACCAAGCGCTGCAAGGCATTCGCCGCGCCGGAGGGCGGGCGGTCACCCCAAACCCAGTCGATCAGCGTGGCCTTCGAAACCATGTGACCTGGTTCGAGCGCGAGAGCGATCAACAATCCACGCAGCCGGGCACCCGGCACGTCGGCCAAGAGACCGTCGTCCGTGCGAACCTCGAGCGGTCCGAGCATCCCGATCTGCACCTTGCCCATGTTCCCATGGTGGCCCCTCGACCAGATGCGCGAACCCCGCTCCGGCCGCGGCGCGCGGCCCAGCCGGGGACATCTCAGGTCATCCGCGACGGCCACTCCGGCTTCTTCCGCTTGACCCGACCTACGTCGTCAGCGGTCGGGTCTCGTCCAAGCGCTGGCCGTGACGACATGCTTGGGCGGTGGCGAAGATGCCAGCGTCCGAGGTCGACATCGACGTCGAGCTGGTTGCCGGGCTGATCGTCGACCAGCATCCGGACTTGGCTGGGCGTGCGCTGGTTCCCCTCGCGCGAGGGTGGGACAACGAGTCGTTTCGTCTCGGTGACGACCTCGTCGTTCGTCTGCCCCGGCGAGCCGCGGCGGTACCGCTTGTCGACCACGAGCATCGCTGGTTGGGTGAGTTGGCGCTCGGCCTTCCACTGCCGATACCGGCCCCGGTGCGCATCGGTCGGCCGGGACGGGGCTATCCGTGGGCGTGGACGATCGTTCCGTGGCTTGCCGGAGCCCCATGGGAATCGACGCCGCCCAGCGACACGCGACTGGCTGGGCGCCAGCTGGGCGCCTTCCTCGCCGCGCTGCATCGCCGCGCACCGAGCGACGCACCGCACAATCCGTTTCGGGGCGTGCCGCTCGCGGAGCGCGCGGAACGATTCGATGCCGGGCTGTTTGTCCTCGGTTCCCGGGTCGACGCGGGGCGGTGCCGGAAGGTCTTCGCCGAGTTGCGGAGCGCGCCTGCGTGGGACGGCGCGCCGGTGTGGCTGCACGGCGATCTGCACCCGTTGAACCTGCTGGTCGACGGCGGAGCGCTGAGCGCGGTTGTTGACTTCGGTGACGTGTGCGCGGGGGATCCGGCAACCGACCTGGCGGTTGCGTGGATGCTCCTGCCGAGAGTCGATCGCGTGGCGTTCCGACAGGCTGCGGGCGCCGAGCGGGTTGTCGACGACGCCACCTGGCAGCGTTCCCGGGCGTGGGCGCTGGTGCTGGCCGTCGCCTACCTGGCATCGTCGGACGACAACCCGGAAATGGCCGCGATCGGCCGCCGTACGCTGGGCGCCGTCCTCGACGACGACGAAGCCACGCTCGCCTGAGCCGATGCCTACTCGTACGTGCATCGCGGCGCGGACCTCGTCGAGCGTGGCCTCGGCGACGGCCTGGGCGCGACGGTTGCCGGTGGCGAGAACGTGACGTACGTGGCTCGGGTCGGCTTCGAAACCCCGAAGACACTACCGACGCCGGCGCGTTCGAGTCTGGAAGCCATCGGGGCGCGACGATCTCAGGGTGACATACGCCGGAGCTCGCAGGATCGTCGACGCCGACAGCCACCTGATGGAGTGGCCGGGGTTCCTGACCGACCACGCCGATCGGGCGTTTCGCGCGGCGATGCCGTCGCTCGGTGGTCGCTCGGGGTTGATCGTGAGCGACGGGTCGCGCGCCGAGGACGAGCGTCGGGCGCTGGTCGATCTCGGAGACGATCTCGTGCGCAAGGGGCCGAAGTGGCACGCCGCGCTCGGCGCGGTCGACCCGGCGGAGCGCTCGATCGCGCTGGACCTGCTGGGGTTCGAGCATCAGGTCGTCTACTCGTCGCTGTGCGCACCGCTGTTCGACATCGCCGACCCCGACGTGCGATACGCCGCATACCGGGCCCACAACCGAGCCGTTGCCACGTTCTGCGCCGACGATCCCCGGTTGCTCGGTGTCGCGATGTGCGATCTCGACGACGTGGAGCGCGCCCTGCCCGCGCTCGACGCCGCACTCGACCTCGGGCTGCGCGAGGTGTGGCTGCCCGCTCGGGCCCCTGGTGGTCGGGCGCCGGGCCACGTCGACCACGATCCGTTCTGGGCCCGACTTGCCGAGAAGGGGGTGCCGTTCGTGCTCCACGTCGGAAGCGGCGCGCTCGACATCGGCGACGCTTGGTTGGACAACGGGCGGCCACGAGACGAGGAGATCCCGGGCGTCGAGATCATCGGTTCCAAGGACTTCATGGTCGTGTACCACCCAGCCGAGCGCTTCCTGTCCGTGCTCGTGCTCGACGGCGTGCTCGAGCGCCACCCTGGGTTGCACGGCGGGGCGATCGAGATGGGTGCCGGGTGGGTGCCGGCGATGGTGCGCCGGCTCGACCATGCGGTCGACATCTGGAAGCGCAGCGAGCCTCGCCTGGGCGGGTTCGAGCGGCGCCCATCGGAGCAGGCGGCGGCGCAACTGCGCTTCACGCCCTACCCGTTCGAGGACGTCGGCTGGCTGTGCGCCCAGTCGGACCCAACGCTCTACCTGTTCTCCTCCGACTACCCGCACGCCGAGGGCGGTCGTGATCCGCTCGGTCGCTTCGACCGGTCACTCGCCGGGGTGGACGACGTGACGGCCGCGGCGTTCTACGCCGACAGCGCGAGCAACTGGCTCTGCCTCACCTGACGGTGCTCTTCCGTCGGCCCGCCGTCCACGGGCCCACGTTCGCCCACCGCGGTATCGGGATGGTCACGGGCTCGCATTGTTCGGTGGTCTCACGACGTGGAACTCGACGCGATAGACGAACGTGTCGTCGTGGACGGGACCTGCATGTGCAGCCCGCCCGCGGAGGCTCTCGAGGTCCGGCTCTCCTGTCTGCGCGAGATCCTCGTCGGTGACCGACGAGAACGGGACGAGGTCGATGTCGTCGACCTCGATCAGGACGTCAGTGCTGCGGTAGATGCCGCCGACCTTGACCTTCGGTCTCGACCACAGCCGGTAGGAGACGGTGATGCTCCCGTCGGCCACCCGATCGCGAAGGTCCGGACTGAACTGCACGTCACGATTCTCCCGCGACGCCGGCTCGCATCGAGACATGGTGCCAGCGACGATCGGTGCGTGTCACGAGCTTCTGGGCGTCAGGCGTCGTCGGTCTGGTCGGGCTGCGCGAGCGGCGCGATGTCGGTCGGGGTGGCTGCGAGCTGGCGCCCGATGTGGAACGGCGCGATCTGGCCGACCGCGATCGCGCCGGCGAGGATGATTGCGAGGATCCGGGCCATCCCGATGTCTCGGTCGAGGTCGTCGAGGCTGTGCTGGGCCAAGCTGATCGCTTCGTGAGCGTCGGTCCGATACCGCTGTACCAGGCGAGTGCTGCGACCGAGGGAGGTGTCGAGCTCGTCGAGGTCGGTGCTCAGCGACTGCAGTTGGGCGACGAGCTCGTCGCTCGAGGCGCTCAGGTTGCGCATCGTGGTCGTGGACGCACGCAGGTCGGTGGCGATCGGGCGCAGGTCGTTGCGCACGTTGTCGATCGCGGGCGCGAGGTTGGCGTCGGCGGTGAGCTCGGGGGCGAGGGGGAGACGATCGATCGCCGCAAGCGCGTTGTCGACGACGGTGGCGGCGTTGTGCACGTCGCTCAGGGCGCGGTCGACCTGATCGAGAGCGGGCGGGACGTCCTCGGTGAGCGATGCCACGGCGTCGAGGGCGGCCTGACTGTTGGCGACGCCGGTCGAGAGGGTCGCCAGCGAGGAGCGCACAGTGTCGAGGGAGTTCCCGATGGCGCCGGTGACATCTTGCGCGATCGCGAGCGACTCGTCGACGTTGACCAGCGTCCGTTGGAGCAGCTGCAGGCTGGCGGCGGAGCGGTCGCGGAGATTGCCGAGCAGGTGCCATGCGACGAACCCCCCGATCAGGCAGGTCACGGCGGCAACGATGGCGGCAGTGGAAACAGCGCGTCCGAGCCGACGGCGGCTGAACGCCGTGCGGATCCTGTGCGAGCTTGCCCGGGTGGGCTGTTCCGTCATCCGATGCGCAGCCTTCGTCGCAGCTGGAGCACGGCGAGCGCCCCGTACCCCGCGATGAGCGCGCCGAGTCCGACAAGGTCGGTCGGGTCCGATCCAGGCCGCGCAGCATCACGTCGCGCAACATGTTGATCCCGTACGTCACCGGCAACAGGTAGGAAAGTGCCCGATACGGGAAGGCCAGCTCGGACAGGTCGAGGATGAATCCGGAGAAGAACATGCCGGCGAGCAGGGTGAGCATGGCGTACTGGACAGCCTGCGTTTCGGATCGCGAGATCATCGACAGCACCATGCCAAGGGCGAGCGCGGCCAGCAGCACGAGAACGACCGTCACGGCAACCCACGCCACGTGGCCCTGCAAGGGCACGCCGAGCAGCCACACAGCCGACGCGACGAGCACGGCGCCGACCGACAGGCCCACGGTGAGGTAGGCGATCGTCTTGCCGACGAGAATCTCCATGGACGACAGCGGCCCGACGCGCAGCAGCTCGAAGAGTCCGAGCTCGCGGTCGCGCACGAGCGACAGCGCGGCGAACGTGAGGGCGAGGTGCTGCAAGAGCAGGACGATCGAAGAGGGAGCGAAGTAGTCGGCGGGCTTGATGCGCACTGCCGAGACGCGCTGCGGTTCGGCTTGGAAGGGCCGCACGAGGACGTCAGGGTCGAGGGTTGACACCTTGGGAATCGCGCCGGCGACCTGGCGCAGCGACTCGGCCAGGCTGGCCGCCTCGGCGTTGACATCGCCGCTCCCGCCGGCACCGACCCGGAGGGCAGCCGCCTCGGTTGCGGAGATCCTGTCGACCACGTCGTTCGTGGCGGCGGCTTCCTGGGTGGCGCCGAGACGGTCGATCACGTCGCGTGACGCAGCGATCACCAGCCGGGTATCTCGCAAGGTGCCGGCGATACGGCGGGCGATCGCCGCGATCGACTCCTCGTCCTCAGCTGCCACCGCGTCGGACAGTTGCGCCGCGGCCTGGGTGAGTGCTGCCGCGGTCTCGCTGACAGGTGAGAGCGCGGTCTGGGCACCGCCGGCGATCGCACTGAGGGCCGACGCGTTGACCTCCTGGACCGCCAGCCTTGAGGCGATCTCGATCGCCGCTTGGTGAAACGGGTCGAGCGTCGTGTGCAGCACGCGGATCGTGGCGCTGTGGCCCTTGAGCACGTCGCGAAGGGGATCGTCAGGAAACACCACGACAGCGTCCACGTCGCCGGCTCCGAGCCGGCGCAGCGCCGCCGATTGATCGCTCGTGTATCCGGCCGACGCGATGTAGTCGTCGAGTTGGTCGGCGTACTCCGACACCGCGTGCTCGTAGAAGGAGCCGGCGGGCCCTACGAACTCGGTGCGCAGCTTGATCGAGGTGTCCTTGTAGCCCGTGCCGAAGAGCAGGAGCAACACGAACGGTCCAAGGACCAACAGGACCAGCAGCCTGGGCTGTCGGACGATCTCAGCGAGCTCCTTGCGGACGAATGCCATCGCCTGCACGACGATCGCCCAGGCGCTCGACGCGCGGAGCCGGCTCTTGCGGTGCAGTGGAGCCGGCGTGGTGCCGCCTCCGTCGCGCCGCTGACGTCGGGCGAGCCGCCGCCGACCCTGGCTCAACGAGCCTCGCTCGATGTGCGTGTGACCACGCCGTCGTCGATGGTTGAGCCGCCGTCGGCGGTCCCACGGCGGTGGCGCTCGATGATGCGCACGAACGCCTCGTCGAAGTCGACGATGTGCTCTCGAGCCTCGACGATCGGCAGACCCGACTGAGCACGCGCCTCCTCGACTCGGACGATCGCTGTGTCGGCGTCATCAACGACGAGCCTCCACACGCGTCTCGACAGCTGCTCAGGCTCGGACCGAACGCCGCTGATTCGAGCGAGCGAGCGGACGTCGGACGGGTCAACCTCGTGGCTCAACTCGAGGTCGACGACCTCGCCGTCGAATGCGGCCCGGCGGAGGTTCTCCGGAGTGTCCACGAGCAGGAGCTCGCCGTCCGAGAGCAGCCCGACGTGGTCGCAGTAGGCCGCCTCGCCGACGTATTGGGTGGTGACCAGCATCGTCCGGCCCTCGTCGCGCATCTCGTGGAACCGCTCCCACAACGCGCTGCGCAAGATCGGATCAATGCCGGCAGTCGGCTCGTCCAGGAAGACGAGGACGGGGTCGTGCACGAACGCCGCAGCCAGCGCCACCCGTCGTTGCATCCCGCCCGACGCCTCGCGCACCTTCTTGTCCCGGTGCTCATCCAGTTGCACCCATCCCAGCATCTCGTGCAGGCGCCGCCGACGACGCAATCGCAGCCCGTACATCGAGGCGTGGAAGCTGAGGTTCTCCCACAACGACAGCGTGGGGAACAGCGCAGGGAGCTGAGGGAGGTAGCCGATCCGACCACGCTGCGACGCCGTCAGCCTCGTCGATGGCGTGTCCCAGACCGTCGCCGACCCAGTCGTCGGGTGAAGCAAGCCGATCAAGAGCCGGACCGTCGTCGTCTTGCCGCAACCGCTCGGTCCGATCAGACCGAGGATCGAACCCTCGTCCACGGCGAGCGCCACATCGTGGACGGCAGGCCGGTCGTCGAAGGTCTTGCCAAGCCCTGAACACGACACGGTCACACCGCCCGCTAGCGCCACTGCTGCGCGTCCTCCGATCGACTCACCCCGTGGGTACCAGGCCCGACACCTACCCGAACTCCGCAGACCTCGAAACGACGACGTCGCTCGACTCAACGCACCGGCACCTCGCTCCGCGCCGCGAGGACACTGGCGCCGAAGCGCGGGCCGACGGAGCCTGCTTCAGTGCAAGCTGGGCGTGTTTACCGGCCCGTCGTGGCGGTAACCAAGACTCAACTGAGGAGTGGACGTCACAGTGCTGCTGGTCATCGTCGGGATTGCCGCCGCGGCGGTCGGTGTGCTGGTCACGCTGCTCGTCCGCCGGTGGCCGGCTTCCGATGTCGCGGCACCCCGTGTGTCGCCCCAGACGGTGGCGCGCGGCGTGCGTTCCCACTCACGCATCCGGGACGCGATGCGTCGCCGTGTCGATCCCACCGCGGCCACAGGGCTGGCGCTGAGCGTCGCCGGCGTGATCATCGCGGCCGGTGCGATTGTCGCCGGGATCCTGTTGTTGATGATCCGCACGAACACTGGCCTGGCCACCTGGGATCCAGGCGCGGCCCGTTTCGGTGCCCGCCACGCCACGGACTTGTCGACGTCGGTGCTGCGGACGCTCACCCAGCTCGGCGGCACTGGGGCCGTCATCGTCATCGGCTTGGTCGTTGCCGCTGCCGAGCGGCGCCGGCTGAGGAGCTGGACGCCGTTGTGGTTCCTGGTCGTGGTGATGGCCGGCGTGTCGCTCGTGTTCAACCTCACCAAGTGGACCGTGGATCGGGCCCGGCCCGACGTTGATCGGCTCGTCGGGTTTTCCAGTTCGTCGTTCCCGTCGGGCCATGC
Organism: uncultured Acidimicrobiia bacterium; assembly: GCA_963841465.1. Taxonomy (GTDB): domain Bacteria; phylum Actinomycetota; class Acidimicrobiia; order Acidimicrobiales; family Ilumatobacteraceae; genus JALZMG01. The sequence goes on from CAWJCQ010000008.1 coordinate 22,727, forward strand.
CGCGACGGCAGCAGCGATGTGGGCGGCCTTCGCGTTGCTGCTGGGGCGTCGGCGATCATCGGCCGTGCGATCTGCGCTGGCCGGTGTCGCCGCCGGCGTCGCCGTCGCCGTGGCCGCCTCACGGGTGCTGCTTGGCGTGCATTGGCTCACCGACGTGATCGCTGGTCTGGCGATGGGATGGGCGTGGTTCGCGATCTCCTCGATCGCCTTCGGCGGGCGCATCCTGCGATTCGGCGCGCCCGTCGAGCTCGGCGAACGTGTCGTCCCCGCGGTACCCGTCGAGCCTCGTTAGGGAGTGGCGTGCGGCTCGAGGAGTGGTTCCTGACTGCGTCTGAGCGGGGCAACGACGCGACTGAGCTCACCGCCTGGACGGTCGGCAACGACGTCCAGCCGTTGGTCCACGGCGCGACGTACTTCCATCGACTGCTCGGGGCCATCGAGTCGTCGACGGGCGAGGACCTGATCCTGTTCACCGACTGGCGCGGCGACCCCGACGAACGCCTCGGGGACAGCGTCGACGTGGCCGGCGTGCTCGATGCTGCGGCGAGTCGGGGCGTGATCGTGCGTGGCCTCGTGTGGCGATCTCACCTCGACCGCCTCCGCTTCAGCGAGCGAGAGAACCGCACCCTCGGCGAGACGATCGATGCGGCCGGCGGCGAGTGCCTCCTCGACATGCGCGTCCGGCCCGGCGGGTCGCACCACCAAAAATTCGTGGTGGTCCGCTCGGCGACCTGTTCCGAGCGCGACGTTGCGTTCGTCGGCGGCATCGACCTGTGTCACAGCCGCCGCGACGACCGCCGACACCTCGGAGATCCGCAGGCCCAGCCGATGGCCGCGGACTACGGGCCGACACCGCCATGGCACGACCTGCAACTGGCGATCAGCGGCCCCGGCGTCGGCGACGTCGAGTGCGTGTTCCGCGAGCGCTGGAACGATCCCCAGCCACTCAGCCGCAACCCGGTCCGTCGCCTCAGCGACGCCGTCCGTCCCGTGGACACCAACCCGGCGACGCTTCCGACGCGCCTCCCGGATCCGCACCCTCGGGGTAGCTGCGCAGTCCAGCTCCTGCGCACCTACCCCGCCCGCCACCGCCCGTACCCGTTTGCCCCACAGGGCGAGCGCAGCGTGGCGAGGGCCTACGCCAAGGCGCTGCGCCGGGCGCGCCGCCTCGTCTACCTGGAGGACCAGTTCGTCTGGTCCAGAGAGGTCGCCGAGGTCTTCGCGTCGGCCCTCGACGCCAGCCCGGACTTGCGGCTGCTGGCCATCGTGCCTCGAGTACCCTGATCAGGACGGGCGGTTGTCACGGCCCCCGAACCTGTACGGCCGACAAGAAGCGACAGCGGTCCTGGGCGAGGCGGCCGGCGACCGCTTCGCCCTCTACACCTCGAGAACGAGCACGGCACCCCGATCTACGTCCACGCCAAGGTGTGCATCATCGACGACGTCTGGGCGACGGTCGGTTCCGACAACTTCAACCGCCGCTCATGGACGTACGACTCCGAGTTGAGCGCAGCAGTCATCGACGAACGACGAGACGCCCGCATCCCCACCGATCCCGGCGCCCTCGGCGACGGCGCCCGCCTGTTCGCCCGCCAGCTGCGACTCGACCTGATGGGCGAGCACCTCGGGCGCCACGCCGGCGACGACGTCGATCTGCTCGACCCACACCAGGCCTTCGACACCGTGCGCGCCTCGGCCCAGGCGTTGGATCGCTGGCACCAGAGGGGTTGCGTCGGCCCCCACCCCGGCGGCCGGTTACGGCGTGCGCCTGATGTGCCGCTCGGCCCTGTTACGCGGGCGTGGTCGCGGCTCGCCTATCGCGCGCTCTACGACCCCGACGGCCGAGCGCGCCATGAGCGCCTGGCACGCCGGTTCTGAAGCTCCTATGTCAAGGGGCCAGGGTTCACGCTGCCCGTAGCGGCGGGTCAGCGGTTCGGCGTTGGTCGATGTCGCGTGTCATGTGCCGGTAGACGACGTCGCTGAGGTGTCGTTTGAGGATGCGCATGGCCTCCTTCTTGGTGTGACCGCGGCGGCGGGCGTCGTCGTAGACGCGCCGAGCGCGTGGTTCGCATCGCAGCTGGGTGACGGCGATGCGGTGGAGGCAGGCGTTGACGCGTCGGTTGCCGCCTCGGTTGAGGCGGTGACGGATTGGTTGGTTGTCGCCCTCGGCGGAGGAGGCTGGGAGCGGGGCGGTGCCGTTGAAGCGCGCGAAGCCGCCCTCGCCGGCGAAGCGGCGGGGGTCGCCGACTTCGACGAGCAGCTCGGCCTGGGTGCGTGCGGCGATGCCACACAGCTCGTGCAGGGTGGATCCGCTGGATCGGGCGAGGCGACGCAACTCGCCAGCGGCCTCACGGTCCTGGCGGTCGAGCTCGGCGATGGTCGCGGTGTGCCGCTCGAGCAGTCGCAGTCGCAGCATCGTCGCCGGATCCCACTGAGCCGCCGGGCGGGCACTCAACGCTCGCAGTCGTGGCCGCACCGCCTTGGTATCGGGGAGCCCGTCGCGCACTGCTTCGGGGAGTTCGCCCAGGAGCACTTCGGCCTCGTTGAGCAGATGCTGGCGAGAAGTGAGGATCGACCGGCGAGCCTTGTGCCACAACGAGATCAGCTCGTGGGTCTCGTCCGGGCCGGCATCACCGGCGGCCCGCTTGAACGCCACCGGCATCGCCGGGTCGGCCTGGGTCTCGCGGGCGATGCGCAACGCGTCGAGGGCGTCGGACTTGCCATCGCGGCGGCGCCGGGACTGCTCCGCGGTGCGAGTCGGGCACACGTCGCGCGCGTCGTGACCCTGACCGACGAGGTACATCGCGGTGTGCCGGCCGAGCCCGGCCGCACCCTCGATGCCCCAACGCACGATCGGCCCGAAGCCCAACGCCCACGCCTCCATCGCCCGGTGCCCGTCGCCGGACACCCGGAACGTCGCCGTGCCCAGCGTGCCGCCGCGCTCGTCGAGCACGCACGCCGTGACCGTCTTCTTGTGCGGATCCGCGCCGAACATGTTCCCGGTCTCGGCAACCACCGCCACCGACTGCTTCCTACCCATCGCAGGCTCCTCTCGTCATAGGGTGAGAGGACCGGTCGACACATCCCCCGTTGAGACGATCAACGCTCCTATCAAGTCAGGCCGGTCCCGAAGGCCAGGGCCGAGGGCGACACTTCAGAACGAGGACACCCCTGATGCAGCGGGGGTCGAGATCTGACCCGGATATTGCAGCGTTGGGCTGGTTACCGGGGTGTGATTGACGCGGCAGATGCTCCGTCACCTGGGACGATGTTGGTTGGAAAGTCAATGCCGTCCGTGGCGAAGGAGCACCTGTCGGGTGAACACTACTGCGACCCTGTTCGACGTCGGAGAGATCATCAGGCGGCCTCGCTGGGAGTCGGCGAGGGTGACGCCGACGGTGTCGGATGACGAGGTAACCGGCGTCGCCGGGGTGGCCCTGTGGGGGCCGCTGTTGGATCGTCTCGGCTTGGTCGAGGCGGCGGATCGGCGTGGGCTGCGACCGATCGGGGCGGGCGGTTACTCGGGCGGTGAGTGTTATCGGACTCTGGTCGAGGTGCTGTTGGCCGGTGGTGACTTCTTGTCGGATCGTTCGCTGCTGGACGGGGCGACGCAACGGTTGCGTGGCGCCCATCGGTTGCCGTCGCACACCACGTTGTGGCGGTTCTGCGCCGGCGCCGATCTGGGCCGGGCCCAGAAGGCGGCGGCGGTGAACCGCACGATGCTGGCGCGGGCGTGGGCGATGGGCGCCGGCCCGCAAGGTGGGCTGGTGACGATCGACCCCGACGCCACCCTGGTCGACACGTACGGGCCGGGCAAGGAAGGCTCGACGTTCACCTACCGCGGCGAGACCGGGCTATCGCCGTTGATCGGGGTGTGCGGGGAGACCGGTGACGTGTTGGCGGTGCGGGCCCGCGGCGGTAACGCCCACCCGGGCCGGGCGCTGGCGGGGTTCATCCGCGAGTGCGTGGCGGCGATCCCTGCTGCGGTGCGGGAGACGTCGAACCTGTGGGTGCGGATCGACTCGGCCGGCTACCAACACGAGGTGTTCCGGGCCTGCGAGGCGCTCGGCGCCGTGTTCACGATCACCGCCAAGAACACGGCCAGGATGCGTGCGGCGGTGAGGGCGTTGGCCACTGACCCGGCGACGGTGTGGGTCCTGGCGCTCAACGCCGAAGCCGAGCGGGGCTCGGAGATCGCCGAAACGATGATCGAGATCGGCACCACGAAACGTGACCGGCGACTGCTGCGCCTCATCGTCCGCCGCCAACCGACTACCGCCGGTGATCAGCTCTCCTTCGACGACATCGACGGATGGCGGTTCCACGCCATCGTCACCAACATCCCGGCCTGGCTCGGCCCGGCCGCCATGGTCGAAGCCCACCACCGGCTGCGCGGCGGGATCCCCGAAGACACCGTTCGCCAACTGAAAGAAGACTTCGGTTTCGACCACGCCCCATTGGAGAACTTCTTCGGCAACTGGCTGTGGTGGCACGCCTGCGCCCTGGCCCACAACACCGCCCGCTGGCTCGACGTGCTCGCCCTGCCCCGCGAGTTCCGCCGCTGCCGCGGCAAGCGGCGCCGCCTCGCCTTCTTCAACGTCGCCGCCCGTGTCGTCACTCACGCCCGCCAACTCTGGCTCCGCCTCCCCCGCAGCCATGCCTGGGCCGCCGCCTTCATCGAAGCCCTCACCCGCGTCCGCCGGCTCCCCGCCTACGCCTGAACCGGACAGGCACCCACGGCGGCAACCGGCACCAGATCAACACCTCAGCTTCGACGCGCCCAGCACACGTCAGCCGCCGACGCGCCCAGCGACACGCCGTCAAACGCGCCCCAGACCACTCCCGCCCAGCCGTCCCCGCGACCCGGCTGCAATATCCGGGTCTGAGTTGGGTCAGCCCTGGGCCCGGCCTTCGACCGTACGACGCCGTCGCGCCATGCGGTACCGACCATCGAAACACGGGGATCGGAACGCGCGGATTCAGATGCCGAGGTCGAGGAGGTTGTAATCGCGCAGCGCGTCCATCGTGGCGGGCGTCCAGCGGTACTCATCTTCGTGACCTGCGAACGGGCGGTACGTGAATCGCGGCTCCTCGGGGAAGCGCTGGGCTCGGGCGTCGACGGCGAAGGCGATCGCCTTCGAGCGCTCGTGGATGCGTGCCTCGTCGTAGACCGCCACCGCGTTGTGCACGCCCCCGCTCTCCACGCCGAGCACGGATCGTCGGCGGTGGAACCCGAAGTTGATCGTGACCCGTGGCAGCGGGCTGGTGTTGGCGAAGGAGCCGTGCACGGCCTGGCGGTTGGTGATCGCCACGTCGCCCGGCGCGCAGACGAGCGGCACGCCGTCGGGCAGGCGGTCGGACCCGGCTGCATCCACCATCGCCTTGATGTCGACCTTGCCGCGCCGATGTGAGCCTGGCACGACCCACAGCCCGTTGGCCGACGTGCAGCCGTACAGCTGGGCCATGAAGTTGAAGCCGTGGCTGCCCGAATCGAGGTCAGCGCTGTCCCAGTGGGTCCAGCCGTCCTGGTGCCACGCCACCGAGGCGCCGAGGCCGGCCTGCTTGATCCACACCGCCTCGTTGAACGGCACGAAGTCGTCACCGTTGATCGCCGCTGTCACCGCCAGTAGGTGCGGGTGCCCGTAGAGGCGCAGGCAGGCTGGGGAGAACTGGAGCGAGCCGCCGATCAGCTGCACGACGTGGTCGGGGGCTTCCTGCGGCGGTCGCGGCTCGTTCATCTTCGACGGATGGCGCCCGTTGGCCGCGCTCGTGCCGCCCCAGGGGTCCGACAGGGGCCGCACCCACAGGATGTTCTGCGACCGGGCGTCGGCGCCCAGCGCCGGGCGCCCGTGACAGTCCACGTCGGCGTCCTTGACGACGGGCGCCCGATCGAGCAGATCGATGATGTCGCGCTCGATGTCGTCGAGCTCCTCCGGCGTCACGACGCCTGTGAACACGTAGAACCCGTGCTCCTCGTAGGCATCGAGGATCGACTGTTCGATGCGGCCGCGCCCGTCGAAGGTAATCGGGCCACGGTTGCCGAGGGCGGAGGCGCGCGCCTCGCCCTCGCGGCGGTAGTGGATCATCGCCTCCTCGTCGCCGCCGTAGTCGACGATCGGCACATCCAGCAGAGGCAGCTTCCCCACGCCGGCCACGCTACGACGGCGCATGTGGCACCCCGCCAGCGGAGCGGCTCGATGTCAGTGCCGGATGTCCCCGCGCCACGCGCCGGTCTCACCGCCAACGCCTTCGATGAACTCCTTGAACCGGGTCAGGTCACCCGCCGCCCGCCGGCGAACGAGGCCCAGCTTGTCGCCGACCGCTTCGTCGATCTCCGCATCCCACTCTCGGCGGATGCCGCCGAACTGGGCGACCCAGTGCAGACGATCGTCGAGTTGCACGACGGACTCGACGCCTTCCATGAACCGGGGGAACTCCTCGAACTGGGTCCACTGGTTGTAGGCCGTCGACAGCGGGACCTTGACCTCGACCGACGACTCGATCGTGCTCATCCGACGTCACCTCCTGGTAGTGCCGCAATGACCTGACCCACGACACAGAAAACCATAACAGTACGCACACGTTCCCTTCGTCGACTTACCGATCGAGGTAGGCGACGATCCGGTTGGTGAGCGCCGTGGCACGGTCCAACATCTGCCCGTAGTCGGGCGTCGGCTGGTCGGCGAGGGCGATGCGCAACGTCCCGTCCGGGCGCCGCGCCAAGCCGACGCCGATGCTGGCCGCGTCGCGGACCACCAGCGGATCGACGCTCCACACCGCCTCGAAGCGGCGCGGACGATCGTCTCCTGGACGTTCTACGCCGGCCAGGCATGCGGCTGCGTCGTGTCCATCGCAGACGACAGCCCACTCGCGCAGCAGCGGCGCATCCTCGGGAAGGCCGAGCTCGGCGGGGGCGCGGCGCCGCACGACGTCGGTGGCGAAGTCGGCGAAGACCACCGTCGCCGCCGAGGTGCGCGCCAGCTCCCGCCATCGCTGCTCGCTCTGGCGGTAGAACCGCTCACGTTCGAAGCTGGCGATGAGCACAGGACGCTCGGCCTGGGCGCAGCACTCGTCCTCGATCGCACGGCTGATCGCCAGCATCGCAGCCTTCGACAAGACGTGCACCGGCAGATGCGGCCAGCGCCGCCGCAGGCCGGCGAAGATCGAGGACTCAGGACGCGCTGCCCTCGACGTCGCCCGAGCGATCGCTGCCTCGAGCGACATCCCTGCGTCGCGATCGCGGATCACCGCCAGGACCTGCTCGACCTGCTGTCGGGTGAAGCGGCGGTGTCCGCTCGGCAGACGCACCCCGACCGGAAAGCCGTAGCGACGCTCCCAGGAGCGCAACGTCGCCGGCTCGACCCCCGTCTGCTGCGAGACAGCGCCAATCGACAGGTCCGCTCGCAACTTCGGCATCGGAGCGATACTATCGCGACGACATGCACAGGAACGGTGATACTCAGTGCGCAGCGACTGATCCCTTCCTCCCAATCCGATCCGAGGTCGACCACGCGCTCAAACGCTTCCTGAGCACCCGCATCGCGGAGCTGATGACGATTGACGAGGTCCTCGCCGTGGTCGGCGAGGAGGTCGCCGATCTGATCGGAGCCGGCGGCAAGCGTCTGCGCCCGGCGTTCGTCTACTGGGGCCATCGCGCCGCCGGCGGCGCCGAGCTGGATCGCTCGACGATCGCTGTCGCGGCTGCCGTGGAGATGCTGCACACGTTCGCGCTGCTCCACGACGACGTGATGGATCGAGCCGAAGTGCGGCGTGGTCGGCGCGCCGCAGCTCGTGGCTTCGCCGAGGCCCACATCACCGACGGCCTCGGCGGCGACCCGATGTGGTTCGGTGCGCGCGCCGCGCTGCTGGCTGGGGACATCGCGTTGGTGTGGGCAGATCAGCTGCTCGACGAGGCTCCGTTCGCCACACCCGCGGTCGCCGCTGCGGTCCGGGAGGCGTACTCCGTGCTGCGGCTCGAGGTGATGGCCGGCCAGTACCTCGACTTGAGGTTGGAGGCGGTCGGCGGTGGGCGCCCAGACTTGGCTCGCCGCGTCGCCCTGCTCAAGTCCGGACGGTACACCGTGACTCGACCGCTGCAGCTCGGCATGGCGCTGGCCGGCGCGACCGACGGAGTGCTGGGGTCGGCGTTGCGGGCCTACGGTGACGCCGTCGGGCTGGCGTTCCAGCTCCGTGACGACATCCTCGGGGTCTTCGGGGACCCATCGACAACCGGCAAGAGCTGCGTCGATGACCTCCGAGCCGGCAAGTACACCGTGCTCGTCGTCGAGGCGATGGCGCGAGCGACGCCAGCTGAGCGCTCCGTCCTGCGGGCCTCGCTGGGCGACCGTGAGCTCGACGATCGGCGCGCTGAGCGTAGTCGGACCATCGTCGCTCGCAGCGGTGCCCTTGCCAGCGTCGAAGCGATGGTGGCCGCGCAGCACGCGTCGGCGATGGAGGTGCTCGTCGAGGTCCCCGAGCCGGCGCGCCACGCGCTCGTCGCCTTGGCCGCGGCCGCAGTGGATCGGGTCCACTGACATGGAGTGCGCGATCGTGCTGCTCAATCGGGACCTCCGCGTCCACGATCACCCTGCGCTCGCCGTCGCAAGCGAGCTCGCCTCGACGGTCATCTCGATGTTCGTCGTGGAGCCGGCGCTGATCCGGTCAGTGCCCAACCGGGCACACTTCCTGCGTCAGTGCCTGGACGACGCGCGAGTCGAGGTCCCATCGAGGAGGCCCTGCGCGTGGTCCACGCCCATCATGCCGAGGCCGTGTTTGTCAGCGACGACGTGACGCCGTGGGCGCGCCGGCGGCAATCCCGGTTGCGTCGGGCCTGCACCCACGCACGCGTCGAGATGCGCACGTTCCCGGGCGTCGCGGTGGTGCCGGCTGGTGAGCTGTCGCCGGCCGTCGGCGATCAACTTGCGGGTGTTCACGCCCGCAGGGCGAAGAGCCCGGCGCCAGGAGACCAACCATGGTTGAAGCGGACGGCCGACGGAGGACCCGGCGTCCGAGGATGGTGTCGCTGAGCGATCACCGACGCGCCTGAGATGAGCGGAGGACCATCGGCCCTTCTCGCAGGCGTGTCGGAGGCGCACGCTGTCTGGCGTGTCCACAACGGGCCGGGTTGAAGAGCCCGGAAGGGGTTGTGAGGAGGCATGACCATGAGCACTGCAGTGGCTCGACGACCGATGCTTCCCCCGGCATGGTTCAAGCACGCATTCTGGCGTGGCCACCGTGCATTACACCGGCTCAGCGGCGGGCGCTTCCTGTGGACTCCGGCCAGCAAGCGTGGCTGGGGGGCCCTGCGTCTCACGACGGTTGGCCGCAAGTCCGGGCGGGACCGGACAGTCATCCTCGGCTACATCGAAGACGGCCCGAACCTCGTCATGCTCGCGATGAACGGCTGGGACGAGGGTGATCCCGCCTGGTGGCTCAACCTTGAGGTGCATCCTGACGCCACCGTTCGACTGGCCCATCACCGGCCCTGCCTCGTACATGCCCGCGCCGCCAAGGGGCAGGAGCGGGACCGGCTGTGGCAGCGATGGGCCGAGATCGATGTCGGCCTCGACGCTTTCGCAAGTGGGCGGTCAACCACAACTCCCGTGGTCGTTCTCGAGCCCGAGGGACCCCGCTATCGGCGCGCGCTCGCTGCGTCGTTCGGACCTGAGGACGGGGGTCGCAGCTTTCGTCGCCCTCAACGGCGGAACGCCTCGTTCTGCCCGTGACCAGGACGCGACGACCGTGCCGGTCGGCATCGGTAGAGCTCGTCACGCAGCGACCAATCGACCTCGAGCCAGCGCCGCGATCCGCCGGCGTGACGGCGGGGGAGTGAGGCGAACAACGCGGACGCTGTCATCCGGTCCCGCCGCGGATCAGCTCGACCAGCGTCTCCTCGGCGACGGGCGCGTAGTCCCACACGTCCACGCCGACGTTGATCATTCGTCCGCGGTGTCGCCATGCGGTGTGTACGTGACCATGGGCGATCCACCCGCCCTCGTCCCGTGGACGCCAGGCGACGAAACGGTCCTCGCCGTGGCTGTCGCCCTTGTAGGGCAAGTGGCTGAGCGCGACGCGCTCGCCGCCCAGTTCGATCTCCGCGGTCGTGCGGATCGTGGCGAACCCCGCCGCCAGATACATCCACCGCGTCGCGCCGGCCAGAGGTCCGTTCCCGGGCCAGCAATGGTCGTGATTTCCGCTGATGAGGTGCTTTGTGCCGCGCAGAAAGCGGACGAGCGGCAGTGCGGAGGCCGCGCCGACGTCACCGAGCACCCACACGGTGTCGTCGTCGGCGACCACGCGGTTCCAACGCCACACGAGGTCGGCGTTCATCTGCGCGACTCCCCAGTACGGGCGGTCGCAGTGTCCGATGATGTTGGGCTGCCCGAGGTGCAGGTCCGCCGTGAACCAGGTACGGCTCATCGAGGACAGCGTGCCAGGCCCGGCGCATGCCAATCCTCCTGAGCAACGACGACGGCATCGACCGGGTCGGCCTGCACGATCTCGCGCGAGCGCACGTCGACTCGCCGACGTCGTGATCGCACCGGATCGAGAGTTCTCTCGGCGACGGCCTGGTCGGTACCGGACATGTTGGCGCAGCCGCGCTTCTTGTCGACATCGCGCGGCCGCAACGGACCGTGCGGCTTGCAGGGGGACCCGTGCTCGCATCACGGTCGTTCGTTGGCGCTGCGTCGCAGCGCGCTTGTTCGTCAGGCCGATACGTCGTGACGTTCGAATGCCGCGACGGCGGCGGCCAGTGCGGCCGCTACGGCGGCGACGAGGACGTGACTCGCGGGATCGACGGCGATCACAGCGTGACGGACATCGGGGGTGTCGAGTCGGTCGGCGTCAAGGACGCGGGCGACGCCCGCCATGCAGCAGGCAGCAGCGTTGGTGTGCTGATCGGCACCTTGGGGCACGAGAACCAGCGCAGGCCGGAAGCCGGCGTCCCAGCGAGCGACGCTGGGCGCGCCAGATCATGTCGAGACCAGACCCGATCGAGAAGCTCCGCCTCTACGTCCGCCACGTGCGCGACGTGGTACCTCGCATGCAACGCCTCGTGGACGAGCTCCGTGTCGCCGCACCCTCCGACCGCGAGGTCACCGCCTTCCTGCGACCTTGCCGGCGTCCTTCTTCCATGTGGCCCCATTCCGCGCCCTTGTCGAGCTGCGCCGATGGAGCTTGACACGTACCGAAGAATGGATCACCCGGCAACTCTGTTTCGCACTCCTCGATCAGATGATGGCGGTGATACGGCTCGCGAGGAAGGGGCCGCTGCGACGGCGCGGAGAGGTGAGATCCTGCTGCGCGTTCGGCGCCTCGTGCCGCCGCGAACAAGCGACGTCGCGTCAGCCCCAGCCTCCGGCGAAACGCACGAACTGTTCTGTGGTGAATCGATTCGTGCCATCGACGAACGGCAGCGCCATGTGGGCGAGCAGTAATCCGGATGGGCCGGGCCTGACGGGCCGCCAGCCGTGAACCAGACTGTGCTGATGGTGAGCTTCGCCGATGTGGAGAACGTCGAACCAGACCTTGCCGACCGGGTCCGTGCAATCCTGTCGTCGACAACCAACGCGGTGTTAGGAACCATCCGTCGGGACGGCTCACCGCGGCTCAGCGGCGCCGATCCGTACTTCCACGACGGCCAGCTCCGCATCTGGTCGATGCCGCGGGCGCGCAAGGGTCAGGACCTGCGTCGCGACCCACGGGTCGCGGTGCACAGCATCCCGTGGGACTCGCGTAAATTGCGTGACGGCGCGGCGGACGTCGGCCAGGCTGACGCCAAGGTGAGCGGGACGGCCGTGCTGGCCTCCGATGCCGGCGAGCTGTCCACGTTTCGCGCCTGGTTGAACTCCGAGCGTGGCTTCGAGCAACCCGAGGACTGGGATCTGTTCACGATCGACATCGACGCGCTCACGGTCATCTCGGTCGACGATGGGCAGCTCGTGGTCGACCGGTGGTCGACGACCGACGGTCGCCAGACGATGCGCCGCGCGTAAGCGGGGCGCCCGGACGGTCCGCTGTGGTTCGCCGCACACCGCATTCGACGCCCCGCGACGCCAATTGCCACCGCCTTCGAACCCCGGCAGTCCGACGCCACCGAACATCGTCGGACGTCGTGGGGACCACGAGGACGCTCGCCGTCGTGCAGTCGTCCGGACCGGTTGCCGACACGAGCGCGGCGGCGATGCCGGCACGGCTGCCCTTGCGCAGGGGCCGCGTACAACCTCGGGTGAGGAGCTCCTCGGCGTCGCCCAGAAGCTCCATGATCACCTTCTGGCCACCAGGCCGCTGGATGATCTCGACCACGCGGGCGACGACCGGGTCCTGCTCGTCGCCGGTGACGACAAGATTCCCCGGCTTGATCGCGTCCGGGTGTGACGAGGTGGGATCGTATCATCCCTGGTCAGACTTGGTCGGGGAGGGGGGATTCGAACCCCCGACCTCCTGCTCCCAATCTGGTCGGCGGGCGTCCGGGTGGTGCCGATCGGGGCTGCGGAGCACCACCGTCCACTGCACGGCGGATTGATACATCGCTGATACATCGGGCGTGTGGCCTCGGGTCGCCGGCGACGCCGCCGGCCGTATCATCAACCATGTGAGCGCCGAAAGGGTTGCGCCAGCGGAGGAGTGGGATCTCGCCGCGCTGCAGCATGCCGTGCGACGAGGAGGATCGGCGACGAGCGACGACGTGTCGATCACGATGGACGGCCGCCGGCTGGACTCCAAAGAGGCGGTCCTCACGTTCCTCGCCGAGGTCGAAACCGAGCGAGCTGGACGCGATTCGCACGACGGCGCGTGAGCGCCGGAGGCGACCAGTTCGATCCCGCCCGCATCGTGGAGGTGCTGGAGCGCCACGGCATCGAGTACGTCCTCGTCGGCGGGATCGCCGCCCAGGCACACGGCGCAAGCCGGTCGACGAACGACCTCGACTGCGTCCCGCGGTCGACCGCCGAGAACCTCCAACGGCTCGCCGATGCGATGCGCGAGCTCGGCGCTCGCTTGCGGGTGGGTGGGTGGGTTGAGCGACGACGAGGCGCGCCAACTGCCCGTCCGACTGGACGCCGAGATGCTCGCACGGTTGCGGGTCTCGACGTGGGTTACGGACGCCGGCCTGTTCGACGTGCTGATGGACATCCCCGCCGCAGATGGGCGACGCCGTGGCTACGACGAGCTCGCCAACCGGAGCGACTGGCGACAGACCGGCGGCGCCACGATCCGGGTCGCGAGCCTCGACGACATCATCGAGTCCAAGGAGGCCGCGGGTCGCGACAAGGACGCCGAAGCACTCCCCGAGCTGCGCAGGCTCGCGTCCCGCTCGCGCGAGTCCTGACCGAGGGAACTGGTCCGGCATCGTGAGCAAGGGCATCGTGCCCGAGACGCCGAGCTGAACTCGGCTGTGAACTTTGTCACAGCGCTCGTGCCGTTCTGTTGCACCTGGTTGTCCGTGGTTGTCCGCTGTTGTCTCCTGTTGCCCCCCGTCCGGTCGCCGGGTGCTGCCGGGGCATCGGGAGGGGGTTGATCGGGCGGATCACATCGTTGTAAGTAGCGGTATGAGCAGCGTCGAGGTGTTGGGAGCTCTTGATGGCTACCCGCCGTTGCTGACGATCGACGATGCCGCGGAGGTGTTGCGGATCGGCCGATCGCTGGCCTATGGCATGGCCCATCTGTACGAGTCGTCGGACGGCCGTGACGGCATGCCAGTCCTCCGGCTCGGTTCGTGCATCCGGGTGCCGCGCTGGGCGCTCGCCGAGTTGCTGACCACCGGCCGTGTCGTGCGTCTGGCGGATGGGCCACCAGCCTGATCCGGCTCGCGGCGCGCCGATCGAGATCGCGATCGGTCCGGCGGCCGGTGACGTGCGTCGGTCGGTCGGGGCGACTGCGTGGTGCGCGCTCGAGGTGCTCGCCGCCACTCCCGCCGACGACGGCGAGCTGTGGATCGTGCGGAGCTCGGCATGTGCTGTCGCCGCTCATCTCGGCGTCGCTCCGAACACCGCGCAGCGCGCGCTCGGCGTGATTCGCGAGGCCGCCCTCGTCACCGCGATTCAGGATCGCGAGCACGGCGGTCGGTTCGGAGGGACCGCCTACCGGTTGACCGTCGACCAGAGTGTGCTCGGCCGCCAAACGCGTGGACCGCTCAACGCGAGCAGCCTGATGCTTGCCGATGAGCCTTGCGCGCAAGCCAGGCCCCCCGCCGGAGTGCGCATCGCGCACCCCGACTTTGGCATCGAACCGTGATCACCTGGCTCGCCCAAGCACCGTCACCCGTTCGACCCCGGTCCGGACCGACGCAGCCGTGCTCAGGATTGACGGCGAGTTCTGCGCCGATCCGATCTGCCGGTCGGCGGCCAGAAGCGATCACCCGACCAGCGGCCCGATGGAGGCGAACCATCTGTTGCAGAGATGGCTCCAAGTGTGAGGAACGGCGCTTCGAGGATGTCCTCGGCGGCTGCCGTGGGCGGATTCTCGGATGCACGTTACAGGACGGTCGGCCATGCGCATCCTGCCGGTTCTCGTTCAGGTAGCGGGCCGGTCGGCGAACGCTGATGAGCGCGCGCCGACTCCGGCGGTCCCGGACGCGGACCGTCGCGTTACCGGACGTCGTTACGGGACTGTGGACAAGGTGTGGACAATGTTGTTCGGTGCACGCTCTTCCGATGCAGTCGCGATCGGCTCAGGTCATCCCATGCCACTGGCGCTCATGGCGGCCAACATCCAAGTGGTCCCATCAAACTGGCGGGCGACACGACGCGTCGTAGAAGTGTTACCTCGGGTTGACGGCTGGTGTGGTGGGCTGGTCGTCCTGCGAGACAGCGGACGGGACGGCTCTGGGCCCACGCTGCGCGCGCAGTCGACGTGCCGCTTCCGAACTGCAAACCCCTACGTCCGGTCGCTCGCTCGCTGATCGGCGAGGTGCACGCTGCCTATTGGGGGCGCGGAGACGCCATTGAAGCGTCCTAATCCGAGAGCTTCCACAACGTCTGGTACTTGCGAATGGTTGCCAGCTGACGTCGTGACGACGGTGACGACGGTTGGGTCAGGGTTGCGTACAGGTCGTAGCTGCGCGTGAACAGCTTGAGTGCTTGACGGCGCTCGACGTCGTTCGTCGCCATATCGGCGATTGCCTGGCCCAACCCGTGAAAGGCCAAGGCGTGGGTAGGGGTTGGGTCTCCGCCTCGGCTCGCCAGCAGTTTCATAGCAGTCTCGAACTCTGCTTTGGCCCGGCGCGGCTCCTGTTCGGCAAGCGACAGCATCCCGATGTTCGTCGTCGTCTGCGCCGCAGCTATGTCGCGACGGTCGAACTTCAGCCGAAGGCTGAGCGACGCGTCGAAGGCCTGGCGTGATTGGCAAGCGTCTTGGTCACGTCGGGTCAGCTTGTACAGATCGAGGTAGGAGACTCCGAGTCCGTTGAGACGTGCGGCGCGGGCACCGTTGGAGTCGTCGCCGTTGTCTAACAGTGCCAACGACTCGGTGTCGAGTGCGATCGCCTGCTTGAGCAGCACAACGATCTCCGCCAGCGCCTCGTTCCGGTCGAGTGCACCGGCGCGTCCGCGCAGGGTTGCTGCCAGTTCGCCGCGGCTGAGGGTGGTCAACGGGTGGTGATCACCGAGCAGTCCGGATCGGATGTCGAGCGCGGCGCGATGTGCGGCCTCGGCTGCTTCGAAACGGCCGGCATGGTAGTGGGCGACGCCGGAATTGCTCGTACAGCGCGCCACCTCTAAATCTCTGCCGCCGCGACGGTTGAGATCAGCGGCCTGGTCGAAGCGTCGGATCGCCAGCTCGAGCTCTCCGCGATCCAACGCCACCAGGCCGAGGTTGTTCAAACAGTCGCAGATGGCCTTCGACCGATACCATTCGACTTCGGGCAGCACCCGAGAGTAAATACCGAGTGCTTCATCGAACATCGCCTCGGCTTCGAGTCCGCGACCGGTGTTGCGGGCGATCAGCCCCAGCGCTTGCGAAATCGTGGCCAGCAACATCGATCGTTGGGCCTCTTCCCAGCCAGCGTCATCGATCAGTTCGGCCCGAAGCTCGATCAGTCTGGCTTCTGCTTCTGCCTGGTCGACGTTGGCGATTGCCTGGGCAGCATTGCAGCGAGCCTGCAGAACGCTGTACTTCGGAGCGTCGGACCTGATGAGCGCGCCGATTGCCCGCTCGAATGTGGCCATCGCCAACAAGACGTGGCCGCGGAGCTCGCGGAACGTCGCTAACCGGTCCAGTAGCGCGCCAAGCCGTCGGTCGTTAATGCCGAGCTGTTCTGCGAGGTCGGCGAGTGCGTCGATATGAGCACCGAGCGCCGACCAGGTCGACCAGTTGTCCGGCTCGTTGACATCGATGCCGCCGTGTCGGGCCATGAGACCGAGCAGCTGATCGAGACGATCTCGTGGGTCGTCAAGGCCGCTCCGCAGGATGTCCCTAACGACCTGATGCATGAGCAGGTCTCGCCGTCGCGTTCGATTAATGAGAAGCGGCGCGCCTCGCCTATGGCTCGGGCGACCATCACCGGGTCCTGATCGAGCCCATCGAACAATGCGGCGGGGATTGCGGCGGTCGCGAGTAGCGCGCACAGCTCAAGCAGCCGGCCTGCGAGCGGCGATCGGGATTCGACGGCGTCGCGTCCGGTATTGATCGTGGCAACCGTGGTTAGCGGATGGTCGTGCGGAGCCGTCGACGCGTCGGCAAGCAGTTCGGCCAGGCGCGCCTCGCACAACTTCAGGTATTGAGCGAAGCTGAGACCAGTTGATTCACAGAACGATGCTGCCTGAACCAGCGGAAGCGGCCACCGATCCAGTCGTTTGGCCAGTACCTCGGCGTTGACTTCGTCGGCTCGGCCGCTGCGTCGGACTAGCACCTCGACGGCCGATGCTGGCTGCAGCGGCTCGAGCGCCAAGGTGGGACCGAGGTGCTTCCAGCCGGTCGGCGTCGTTGAGGTGATCACGATCAGACCCGGATATTGCAGCCGGGTCGCGGGGACGGCTGGGCGGGAGTGGTCTGGGGCGCGTTTGACGGCGTGTCGCTGGGCGCGTCGGCGGCTTGAAGCGCCCCGGGTTCAGTGGAGGCTGGGTTCTCCCACTGGCGGCTGCTGGTGGGAGTTGTTCTAACGGTAGTAGGCGGTCTCGTACTCGACAGGTGGGACGTAGCCGATCGCCGAGTGGAGGCGGATCTCGTTGTACCACCACACCCAGTTCAACGTGGCCAGCTCGACGTCGTCGGCGCCGCGCCAGGGGCCTTCGTGGTGGATGCACTCGGTCTTGTACAGGCCGATCGTGGACTCGGCGAGGGCGTTGTCGTAGCTGTCACCGACGGTGCCGATGGAGGCGACAGCGCCGACGTCGGCGAGGCGGTTGGTGTACAGGATCGAGGTGTACTGGCTGCCGGCGTCGCTGTGGTGGACGAGCCCGGCGATGAGCTGCTCGGCCTGGGCGCGGACCCACAGCGCCATCTCCAACGCGTCGAGCGGCAGCGCGGTCGGCATCCGAGCGGCGGTGCGCCAGCCGACGATACGCCGGGAGAAGACGTCGATCACGAAGGCGGTGAACACCATCCCGGCCCACGTGGCGACGTAGGTGAAGTCGACCACCCACAGCTGGTTGGGCCGCTCGGCGGTGAAGTCCCGCTTGACCAGGTCTGGTGGCCGCGGGGCGCCGGACGCGGGGCGAGTCGTGATGAACTGGCGGCCGCGCCGCACGCCACGTAGCCCGTGGCTGCGCATCAGTCGTTCCACCTGGCAGCGCGGCACGTGACCGACCTCGGGATGCTCACCACGGGCCTCCTCGCGGCCTAGCTCGTTCCACACCTTGCGGGCCCCGTACAGGCGCCGGCCGATCATCGGGCCGGCATGGACCCGGCGAACATGCTCCAACACCACCTCGTCACGGCAGGCCCGCGGCGACGCCGGCCTGGTGCGCGTCGCGTAGTACGTGGACGGGGCGATCTTGCAGCCGTGCTCGGTGAGCACCCGGCAGATCGGCTCGACCCCGAACCGGTCACGGTGATCGTCGATGAACCCGATCACCACGGCAGTCGCGGGTCGAGCTCCCCGCGAAGAAACTTGACGCCGCCAGCAGGATCTCGTTGGCCCGCTTCAACTCGCGGACCTCCCGCTCCAGCTCGCGGATCTTCGCTGCCTCCGATGTCGACACGCCGGGGCGGCGACCGGCGTCGACCTCGGCCTGCTTGCACCACCCACGCAGAGTGTCCTTGTTGATCCCGACACGCGGGGCGATCCGCATCACCGCCGCGTTCAGCGACAGCTCAGGTTCCTGCTCGCGGGCTTCGAGCACGAGCCTGATCGCTCGCTCCCGCAACTCCGGCGGGTACTTCCTCGGTGCTGGCATGACTCCCACCCTTTCGTGGGTTCAGAGCCTCCATCAACCCCGGGGCGCTTCAAACCGCCCGCCCCGATCGGTCGCAGCCCACGCCGATCCGCCGCCTCGACCAAGCCGAGACGATCCAACAGCGGCCCCCACAGGGCCACCCCGGCGACGCCGGTTACCTCGTCATCCGACACCGTCGGCGTCACCCTCGCCGACTCCCAGCGAGGCCGCCTGATGATCTCTCCGACGTCGAACAGGGTCGCAGTAGTGTTCACCCGACAGGTGCTCCTTCGCCACGGACGGCATTGACTTTCCAACCAACATCGTCCCAGGTGACGGAGCATCTGCCGCGTCAATCACACCCCGGTAACCAGCCCAACGCTGCAATATCCGGGTCAGACCGTTCGCAGACAGTGGCAGGAGTGAGGCGACCGCATCGGCGTTGTCGGCCGCATCGCAGATCAACAACCAGCGTCGGTGTGTTGCCAACCACCGGCGGACTCGCTCGATGAGATCCTCGTCGCCGCTGTCCAGCTCGAGGTCGTTGGCCAGTGCGCCGGCCGCTTCGGTGAGCATGTCGGCGCTCGACGCCGGAAGTAGCGCGACGAGGTCGAAGCGGTGCTGGTGCTCACGTGCGAACTGCAGAGCCAACTGGGTTTTGCCGGCTCCGCCGATGGCGTGGATCACGGCCACGCCGGCATCGGGAAGCGTCGCGAGCCATTCGAGCTCGCGGTCCCGGCCGAGCAAGTCAACCGCCAACGGCTGCCGACACGACCACACCGGCGACCCGGCGGTTGGACGAGAACTCGCCAGGTGTCCGCTAGGTCTTCTCTGTCGCGGGCTTGTTGAACATCTCGGCAGGTTTCAGGCAGCGGCTGCGAGGCGCGCGTTTGTGACGTAGGTGTTGATGGTTCGGTCGATCGTGGCGAGGGCGCGACGAAGTTCTATGGGTGCTGGCGGTCGGTCGCCAGCGGCGACGAGGGGCCGGAGCACGCGGCCGTGGACCTTGGTGTAGAAGATGGCGACGCGTGTCCCGTCGGCGGTGAGCGTGTAGCGGTGGCTGTGGGGGATCCGTTCGATGAGTCCGTGAAGTCGGAGGCGGCGCAGGTCGTAGGTCATCTGGCTGGTGCTGTAGTCGCGTCCGAGCAGTCCGGCGACGAGCTCGCGAAGGCTGTGGTTGGTGAAGCCGGCGAGGACGTGAACGAAACAGCACAGGGCGCCGGTCAGGGCCATGGCGCGTGGGTCCCCGAAGCGTAGGGCTCCGGTTCGTTGGCCCTCCCATATGTAGGGCTGGTGGATGCGCTCGAAGAGCGCAGAGCCGATGGCACAGCCCTGACCGGCACGTTCAATCGTAAGCAGACGATCGTTGACCTCGCGACCCTTGACGACCAGCTCGGGGAGATGCTCGAGCCGGGCACGGATCCCGACGTCGGATGGCTTGTTGATGACGGTCTCGATGCGCAAGGCCCTCCCTTCCTTCAAGTACTGCTTGACCCGGCTGTGCTTGTAGCGGAACTCGAGCTGCACCTCGGTCCCGCGGTCGAAGATGCGCGTGCGGAAGATTCCTGGGGTCCGTTTCGTGACCCGCCGGTTGAACACGGCGGCGACCTCATGGGGGCGCCCGATGCCGACATTGTCGGTGACGAGTGCTTCGAAGAAGCCGCGGGCACGGCGTGGATCATCGAACACCAGGGTGCGTGACACCTCGACCTGACGGACCGACAGCTCCCACCAGAAGCCCGCAGCGCGGTCTGCCGAGGTGAACGGGGTCGGGATCGCCGTGATCCACCGGTCGAAGAACCCCTGCACGTCGTCGGGACCGAAACGATCGCAGATCGCCTGGAGCTGCTCGGGCAGGTCACAGGAGGCGAACCCATTGGCCAACGACCTGAAGCCGATCCCGGCGTGGTCGGCCTGACCCTTGGCCCACTCGTGACCGTTCATCCACACCTTGGCTGGATACGGGAAGTACGTGCAGATTTTGATGAACCCAGGCCCGAAGTCCGGATCGAGCACGTAGAAGTAGTAGACGCCGACGCGGCGCTGCTCCTTGAAGAACGTGAACCCGTCACCTCGCGAGGTGCGGCCGGAGAACACCCACTGAAACTCCTGGCCGGTGACGATCGCGACGACACCGAACCGGCCCGTGTCCCTTGCGGCACGTAGATACGGCTGGACGTGGTCGAGCTTGCGGTCATCCCATCGAGTCCGGTCCGGCTTCTTCAACGCCAGGATCGGGATGTCGTTGTCCTCGGCGAAGCGGCGGACCGCCCCACGAAACCGGTTGCCGATCTTCTCGAAGATCGCCGGTGACGGCAGCATGAACCCGAGATGATCGTGCAAGAACCAAGCCACCTGGCCGGGCGTCTGCAACGACGGCACGTACCCGTTCAGATACAGGCGATCCACGCAATCGACCACCAGCCCGACGTGGCCATCAAGCACGTCGTTGATGTTCACCACCGCAGCCATCAGCCAAGCGTGCGCCCACATCGCGGTGATGTCCACCGACTCGGACCGCGTCGTGGGAGGGGGCCGGGGGGAGGGCCTGCCCTCCCCCCGCTAATGGACTTTCGCACTGTCGGGATGCCGTCACGCCGCGTAGGCCAAGGCGTTCAACAGTGTGTCAGTGATTTCAGTGTTGTCGGGGGTGGGGAACGACAGCGATGTAATTCGTTGCGACCAGAGAAGGCGGCGGAGCGCGGCGAGGGCGTCGAGGAAGCTGGGCGTGGTCTTGTGGCGGTACCACGGCTTGAGTGGCCAGGTGCCTCCGGTGGGGTGGGTGTCGAGGTACCAGCACCAGATGATGCTGTGCAGCCACAGCGACAAGGTGGCGGCGCGTTCGGGTCCGTTGCGTTTCCAGCACTGTGGGTCCTCGCCGCCGAGGTTCTGTTTGGTGTCCCGGAAGGTGACCTCGATCGACCATCGGCCGGAGTAGCGGGAGGCGACTTGGGCGCCGGTGGCGGTGAGGTCGGTGGTGAACAAGAAGTCGTCGGGTTCGACGCCGGCGGGGTCGCGGACGGTGACGAGGCGCACGAGGTGGTGGCGGTTGACGCGGTACCACAGCACGTCGCGGACGAGCACGAGACGCTCGACGCGTCGGCCGCGCAGATCGATCGTCGTGCGTGTCCAGTGGCGGCGCCGGGTTTGGGCGGCGATGTCGGGTGGGGTCGGCAGCCGGTCGCCTTTGGTGCGCGGGCGGCCCCTTCGTCCGGTGCGCGGCGGGGGCGGTTCGAACAGGGCGGCGTCGCGGCGCATCCGGGAGCTGACGTGGGATCGTGGCAGCCCGGCGCCGGCGAGGCAGGCGTACGCGCCGTCGCAACAGAGCTCGAAGCTGCGGTCGGGCAGCCACTCGACGAGCTCACCGATCATCACGGCGGCATGTTCGACGGTGGTCGTCGGGTCGTTCTTGCGGCGCAACCGGGCGTTGATCGGCACGGCGATCGGGCAGCCTCCCCACGGTGGCGTGACCCGCAACGTGATGACCACCAGGTTCAAGCCCAGGGCGTAGACGACACGGCGACCGGTGGAGCGCACAGCGTCACGGAACACGCCGGCGCCGTCAACACGGCGGCCGGACTTGTGGAACAGGGTGTCATCGCAGTCCACGCTGACCACGCCGTCGTGGGGGGCGAAACGGGCCACGGCGTGGACGGCCAGCACCCGCCACAGCCGGCTCATCGCCCACGTCCCGTCGCGCACGAAGCGGTGATAGGCGTCATGGGCGCGCCGCCCCGTCGGGTCGGCGACGGTGATGATCCCGGTGATCGTGCGTCGACCGGGGGCGAGCACCCAGCCGACCACCAGATCACCGAAGATGGCGAAGCTGCGCCGGTGGAACACCACCGCGCAGCCCTGCACGAGGGCCGCCCAGGCGGCCAGCGGATCCATCTTGGTCCCCGCTACCGGTCGGAGCCGCCGGCGCGGACACGCAGCGCTTCGATCCCGGCGAGCGCCTCGTCTTCGAGGCGTTGGCGGGCCGCCGCATAGCGCTCCAACGCGGCCTGCACGGCGGGCAGGTCCTCGACGCGCAAGGTCACGGTGCGCGTCCGGCCCTGCAGCGAGTACGACAACGCCGGCGTCTCGTGGGGAACGCCCTCGGCGCACCGGCAGTTGGGTTTGCCGCACCGGCGGCGCAGGGTGATCAGCGACCCTCGAAGCAGACGAGGCGCACGTCGACCAGTCAACGAAGACATCCTACGAACCCTCCAGTCTGTCCGTTGTCTCACGGACAGACCCAGGATCTCGCATCGCGCTTCTCCGCCGATGGCATTGGCTACATCACCGGCGACTCAGGTCAGGACCCCGACCTCAAAGTGCGAAAGTCCACCGCTAGCATCAACGAGATTAAAGATGTCAACGACGTAGCTGAGCTGCTGCAGGCCGATCTGCGTGAGTTCGCTGAGCTTGGCATCCAGGATCCGGGTGGGCAGTTCGGCCCCGCCCAACGCCAGGGCCACCGCCGTCGACGCGACGACGGAGGCAGCTTCGTAGGCATCGGTGGGGTCGCCTCCAAACGCTGCTCGCAGCAAATCAGCCGGCACCATGTCGAGTGCCGCACGGTTGGTCGGTTCGATGGCGAAGGCGATGAACGCCTGGTCGTCGAGCAGCGCCGCTAGGGCCCGGCCCGACGGGATCTGCGACGAGTCGAGGGCTCGCTTGGCGACGGCCAGGACGTTGCGTCGGAAGGCGAGGTCGCTGACGCGTTCTTGGACAGTGCCATGTGCTTGTGAGGCCGCCACAGACCACAACTGATTGATCGCTTCTGCGCCCGAGAAAACGATTGCCACGGTGCCTCCCACCACAGTCTGCCTCGTGCCGCCATGACGATCCGATTCGGTACCCGACCTTCGGGCGGTGTCCGGTCACGACGGCGCCTCTGGGGATCTCGACGACGGCGACGCCGACCTGCTCAC
Source organism: uncultured Acidimicrobiia bacterium (assembly GCA_963841465.1). GTDB lineage: Bacteria > Actinomycetota > Acidimicrobiia > Acidimicrobiales > Ilumatobacteraceae > JALZMG01. The sequence continues at coordinate 45,957 of CAWJCQ010000008.1, forward strand.
CCTGTCCATGCGCGTGGCCGAAACGCCTTGCAGTCCTCTCCGCAAGCGTCACGTCAGCCCCGATCGCGAACTCGCCGCCCTCACGGGGCGCTAACCCGGCTCCCGCCCACAACCGCCCGATACCACCGCCGAGCGTCGGTGTCCGCAACGTCCTCAACCGCCGGATCGAACGTCACTCGCACCGCAAGACAAGCCTGGACGGCCGGCCTTTCGTGTCGAGGCGTACATCCGCACCGGTCACTACGACCTCCACGTAGTCGGCCTCCGGCGTCGTCCGGTACCCGACGACTACCTGGGCGTCTTTGCGAACCCGGTGCTCATTGATGAATCGTTGAAGCACTTCGATCGTGAGCGGCTCCGACGGCGGCTTCCGACTCGCGCGACCGCTCACGACGCCCCAGACTTTGGATCGTCCATCGCTCGACGCTACTGCTCACGTTGCACGGCACGGCGATGTAGATGTGTCCGGCAAGCACGCCGGATACCGGTCCTCGGGTGTGCCCGGTACCGCCGGCCTTCGGTCAGGATGTTGGTCCGCAACGGGTGGTTCAGGCACTACGGGTGAGCGCTCGGTGTCACGTCATCTCGGTGAGCAGCCGCCGGGCCAAGGTGATCGGAATGGGCGTCGGCGAGATCGCGTGGACGGACTTGTCCTCGGCCTCGAACGTCATGCGGATGAGCGCGGGTTCGCCGTCGGCGTCTCCGAGTTGCTCCGCAGCGTCGACCAAGCGTCGGGCGCGCTCGCGCTGGTCGGCGTCGAGAAGGCTGCGGCGCACGACGAGGAGCCGGCGGAGGCACGACATTGCCTCGTCGACGACCGCGCACACGTCGATCGGCTCAGCAGCCTGCGTCAGGTCAGCCTTCGTGAGGGAGTGCCACTTCCGCCACTGGAGCAGCGTGGGCGGGTCGAGGACGAGGTCGACCGTGCTGGTTGTTCCGAGGTGGGCACTAACGGCGAGGTGGACGGGCGGCATCCCGCAATGGGTGCTGTAGTCACGCAGGTCGTAGACGAGCCGATAGGCCGCTTGGGCGGAGTGCTCGGCGTTGGTCGCCGCCTTGAACGCCTTGGCCTCGGCGCTGTCGGAGCCGAACCGACTGGCGAGCTCATAGCGGGTGTGGTCGAGAAACAGGCGCACGCTGAGCAGCCAGTCGAGCAGCGTGACGCTGATCTCGTCGTAGTTTGGCCAGGCCAGGCGCGTCGGCTTGGTATCGGCGAGGGGCGCGGACCCTAGCCACGGCCTCCCGGAACCCTCGGTGCGACCAGACCACGAGCCGGAACGTGTCGCGCTGGTCGGTCGCCAACAGCTTGGACGCCGCCTCGACCAGCTCGTCGTACTCGCCGAGGTCGAGATAGACCCGGCCCTCGAACCTCAGCGGGTGGGCCAGCCGCGACGACACCGATGAAATGCGAGACGTGACCGGCTGGCTCCTCGGAGGTCACGATCCGTCGACCAGTCGGAGCAGGGCGGCCAGCGGGTGGGGCTCGGGCTCGAGATCGGCGTGGGAAGCTGGCTGAGGGGGATGGATTGCCGCCAGCAGCGCGTCGTCGTGGCGGCGGTAGACCTCGGTGTCCCAGGCCGCGGCGCGAACCCGCCACCGGAGCCGGCTCGCCCACCGCTCGATGTGGCCGAGCACCCGCCGCCCGACCGGCGTGCCGACCGCCCGCACGGTGCGGGTCGGGTCGAGGTCACGGTAGGTGCGGAAGATCTCGCAGGCCCAGGCGCCCTCGTCAAGCCGTTCCCAGGGTCGTCGCTCGGTATCCACGGCCCATCAACGTAGAGGCAGCCCTACGGCCGTGGATCGCCGTCGATCCGCCCGTTGCTCGGACGCCCTGCGGATCGCCGCTGGTCGCCCTCGAGACGGGCCGGCGGCGCTGGAGGGAGAATGCGCGGACGCGTCCCGGGGCGTCGGGCAGAAAGAGCTGAGCGGCCCAGTTCGGATCGGCGATGCTGGCCCATCGTGCGGTACGAAGTGGCGATCAGACCCGGCTTCACCTTCGGTCACGGACTGCCGGACTTCGGAGAGATCACCGAGCCGATTGAGATCACTCAGGCCAACCACACCTACGTCTGGCATCCGGCACGGCCGGCGCCGGACAGCAATGAGATGTGCGGCCCTGTGCTCTCGGTCATGTGGCCCGACAGCGACAGCTACGCGGCCGGCCTGGCGTGCAACAGGTTCCTCGCAGTGTTGAGCTACGCACTCGACCAGCCGATCGGGATCGGCATCGGGGTCGACGTCGGGGTCGGCTTCAAGCAGCCGCTAGATCGGCCGATGATGTGCCAGCCCGCCCCGCGACCGACACTGATGCTGCTGCCCGTGGCCGGAGTGGCCGTGCAGGACGACGCTCTGCTCTACCGGCTGACCGGACTCTACCGAGAAGGACGCGCTGCGGAGAGCCCCTACGTCGAGTTCCTGTGGCTGCACAACGCGCTGGTCATCTCGTTCGATGGCAGCGAGGACGACGCGCAGCGCTACGCGACGTCAAGGCAAGCGGACGTTCACGACCCGCCGGATGACGCCTCCGACCTCGGCCACTACTTCCGCGAGGTGCTCCGCAACGCGATCGCTCACACTGTCCGCACCAGAGAGGATCAGCCGAGCTTGGACCCCAACGACCCAGCCGACCGCGCTCGCGCCGCCGCAGCCTGCGCGCCCATCCGGCAGATCGTGCGTTGGCGAGTGACCGAACGGTGGGCGGACGGACAGCCACGGTGCTGGTAGCCGCCGCAGCGGTGACGCCTTGGCGGACGGCGATGATGCGGCCGCCGCCGGGCCAGTGCTCTACCGGGGCGACAGGGGGGACATCGACGTAGCGCTTGTGGTCGAGGACCGGGACCTGACGGCCGTCGCCGCAGACCCACCGGTCGCCTCGATCAGGAGTCGTTTGGGCGTCGCTAAGGATGTCCGCTTTGCCGCGCGGCCCGTCCGCTACCGCCGGAAGTCCGGCGCCCCTCGAGTCCGGTGAGGCTTGGTCCTCCGCTACATGCTCGGAGGTATTCATGTCCATGTTCATTCCACGCCGAAGACTCCGCTGGTCGCTCGAGCTGATCGACCGCTGCTCGACGAGGCGCAGTTGGCGTGGCGTTCCTGGCTCGTTATGGCGGGCGGACGCTCGAGTCGTACCGGGCCGATCTTCGACAGTTCTTCCAGTGGTGCGCGCACGTCGAGTCGGCACCGCTGGCGGCGACACGCACCCACATCGAGCTGTACCGGGCCTGGATGGACGAGCGGGGGGCTGGCACCATCGACGGTCGATCGCCGCTTGTCGACCGTGTGTGGCTACTACCGCTTCGCCTACATCGATGGCCGCATCACCTCCAACCCCGCCCAGTACGTGCGCCGACCCCGCGTCCACCCGACCGCCCAGCGCGGCATGGACCGCGGCGAGTTGGCGTCGTTCCTGTACTCCGCCGAGCGGACCTCGCCCATGCACGCCGCGCTGGCCGTGCTGCTCGGGCTGAACGGGCTGCGGGTCAGCGAAGCATGCGGGTCGAACATCGAGGACCTCGGGTTCGAACGCGGTCACCGCATCCTGCGCATCGTCGGCAAAGGGAACCAGCCAGCTGGCATCCCGCTGGTGCCGCGCACGGCGCGCACCATCGACCTGGCGATCGGAGAACGCAGCCAAGGACCAATCCTGTTGCGCCACAGCGGTGAACGCCTCGACGCCCGCACCGCCTACCGCTGGGTGCGCTCGGTCGGTGTGCAAGCAGGGCTTGACCGGGTCCATCCACACATGCTGCGCGCGGCGTTCATCATGGCCGCCTTGGACGCCGGGGTGCCCTTGCGCGACGTGCAGATCGCCGCCCGCCACGCCGATCCCCGCACCACCACCGTCCACGACCGGCGCCGCCAGAACTACGACCGTCACGCCGCCTACGCCGTCGTCGCCTTCGTCACCAACGGCTGACCGGACACGCGAGTGTGGGGCGCCTCCCATCGCTCAGGGAGATAGCCACCGCTGCGAGGACCGGCGCTTATCCGATGCCCGACGAGCGCCTTTGACGCGTGGTAGCGGACGGTGCGCCCAGCAGCTTGGGCGCCACGATGACAAGGAGGTCAACGTGACGTAACTGAGCGACAAGCTCAGGGCAGCCAGCCGGTGTGAGTCCGGTCCGGGGAGACGCCTGGGTCCCCGGTAGTGAAGCCCCCGTGCGTGGTCGAGAGGCTGGGTGCGAAGCGGGGCGGGCACGAGAACGCGCGGGCGTGCCAGGAGCTGCTGCGCCGGGCGATCGTGCGCCGCGGTGTGCCCGTCGTGCTCTACGCGGACAACGGCGCACCGTTCGCCAACGCGTGGCTGGCGCGGACCTGCGCGGTGCTGGGGGTGCGCCTCGTGCACTCCAAGCCGTATTCCCCTCAAGGCCGCGGCAAGCAGGAGCGCGCGAACCGCTACATCCGTGAGGCGTTCCTGGCCGAGGCCACCCACGTCGGCATCGAGTCGTTGGCCGAGCTCAACGACCGGTTCACCGCGTGGGCCGAGCAGGTCGCCAACCGGCGTGTGCACGCCGAGACGAACGAGACGCCGATTGTGCGCTTCGAGCGCAGTGGTCCCCATCGCGGGGTCGACGCCGACCGGCTGCGCGAGGCGTTCCGCTGGTCGGTGACCCGCAAGGTGACCCGCACCGCCACCGTCCCCTTGGAGGGCAACGCCTACGGCGTGGATCCCGCGCTCGTCGGCCGGCGGGTCGAGCTGCGCTATGATCCCGAGGACCTCACCCGCATCGAGGTGTTCCTCGACGGCCGACCCGCCGGCGTGGCCACGCCGTTCGTCACCCGCCGCCACGTGCACCCCGCCGTCCCCCAAGCCGCCCGCCCCCAACCCGAAACGACCGGCGTCGACTATCTCGGCCTGGTCGCCGCCGCCCACGACGACGCCGCCGGCACCGGCTCCAAGATCGACTTCTCCCAACTCGGGCTGTTCGCCGATCCCGACGACGAGGAGCTGGCCCGATGAGCGCCGCCCCGTGGGCCACCCACTTCGGGCTCAAGCGCACCCCCTTCGGCAAGTCGATCGCCGCCAAGGACCTCTTCGCCCGACAGACCCACTCCGAGGCCGTCGCCCGCATCAACTTCTGTGTCGTCGAGTCCGCCCTCGGGGTGATCACCGGCGACGTCGGCGCCGGCAAGACCGTGTCGGTGCGCGCCGCCGTCGACGCCTTGGACCGCACCCGCCACCAAGTCATCTACATCGCCAACCCCGCCTTCGGCACCCGAGGCCTCTACGTCACCATCGTGCGCGCCCTCGGCGCCGAGCCCCGCTACCTCAAAGCCGAGCTGATGGCCCAAGCCGCCGACCTCCTCGCCGCCGAGGCTGCCGAACGGCACCGCCGGGTCGTGCTCGTCTGCGACGAAGCCCACCTGCTCGATCCAGCCCAGCTCGAAGAGCTTCGTCTGCTCACCAACTCCGAGATGGACTCCGCCTCACCGTTCGCCGGGATCCTCATCGGCCAACCCACCCTCAACCGCCAGCTCCGCATGGGCGTCTTCGCCGCGCTCGACCAGCGCATCGCCACCCGGTTCACGATCAAACCGATGGACATCGGCGAGTCCGCCGCCTACCTCCACCATCACCTCGCCCTCGCCGGACGCGACGACCCGCTCTTCGCCGACGACGCCGTGGCCCGACTCCACCGCGCCTCAGGCGGCCTCCCACGCGCCCTCAACAACGCAGCAACCGCCGCCATCATCGCCGGCGCAGCCGACAACAAGGCCCTCATCGACGACGCCTGCGCCAAGAAAGCCGTCGCCGAGCTCACCCGAGACTGAACATCAACGACCCGTGCTCATCGACCGACACCGCCCGATCAACACCGACCGATGCCAGACCATGTCAAGACAGCGTGGCCGCCAACACACGTTCTGAGCCGGTATCCGAATATGACGGGGATAACTCCCGCACGGTGTGTCATCGAACGCCGGGTGGCGGACCATGCGGAAACGTCGTTCCCGCTCACCGGAGCAAGGCTGCTTTGCGACGGTGGTCATCAGATGTCTGTCAGCACGGGGCGCACACGGCGATGACGGTCGAGCCTCGACCTGCACCGGCTCGGTCGAACTGCAGCCTTGCGCCCGACGGCCGGGAGTTCGATGGTCGAGCTCGAGCCGATCGTTTCCGCGTTGTGGGTCACCAGGCCGTCCATGGAGGTGGTCGCCTGACAAAGCAGGAGGCCGACGAGTTCGTCGCGCTCGCGCGTGCAACCGAGTACGCCGTTCGGCATGACAAGGCACGACCGAGCCGATAATCGCGTCCTGTAATCGCGCCGCGGACCATCCTCGAACGCCGGATGGTGGCGCTTCGGAGGGTCCTCGACGATTTCAGCGCCCTCGCTCGGCGGCGCCGACCACGATCGCAGGGGTAAAGCCACCCTCCGGACGTAGGTTCGAGCGTGGAATGGGCGCAGCAAGCGGAAGGCCGCTTGGAACACCGAGGCCAACACGTTGTCGAACGACGAAGGACTCCTCGTGGAGGTACTCAACTGGATCGTCAAGCGCTCGCGTCGCTTGGCGCGGCATCGAAGAGCGCGACGGACTACCGATCGACGCGAGCGACGCCAGCTTCACGGACGGTGAGCAGCCGACAAGCGACAGCTGACGGGCGGACGGTCTGACCCGAATTTGGCAGGGTCGGCGCGTTGTGCCTGGTAGCGGGCTCGGGGCGGCGCCGTGTTGTACTACATCGCCGCTGGTGAGCGGCGTCGCCGGGGTGTCGGGGGGTGGTTCAGCGGGTGCGGGCGCGGTCCCAGCCGGTGGTGTCGACGTGGAGCGCGGCGAGGATGCGTTGTTGCAGTGCCTCGCGGCGGGTGGTGACGGTGATCGTGTGGTCGCCGGCGGTGAGGGTGACGTCGCGGATGCGGTGCAGCTCGCGCAGGGCGCGGGCGGCGGAGAGGTGTTGGTCGGGCAGGTCGGGATCGCGGACGTCGGCGTCGCGCAGGGCGCGTTCGATGAGTGCTTCGATCACTGCGGCGTAGACGCACACCGCGATGTGGCCGTGGACGCGCTGTTCGGTCCAGTGGCGCACGGGGCGCAGGTGGAGGAAGTCCTTGAGCACGCGGAAGCGTCGCTCGACGGCCTGCAGCTGGCGGTAGGCGAGCACGACGTCGGCGGTCGAGGCCTGCGCGGCGGTGAGTGAGGTGGTCAGCACGTAGCGGCCGGCGAGCAGTTCTTCGTAGTCGAGCGCGGTCTCGTCGTAGTGGTAGACGAAGCGGCGCTCGCCGATCTCGACGTCGAACAGGTGGGCCACGCCGGAGCGCCGAGGATGCGTTGCGCGGCTCGGCCGATGCGCCCGGCGTCGACGAGGCGCCCGACGCGCACGCGGTCCTCGAGGGCGACGAGGCGGGCTTCGGTGCGGGCGACGAGCTCGGCAGTGCGTGTCGTGTCGCGGTGGTGGCGGGCGGGACTGGCGACGACGACGGCGCGCCGTCCGTCGGCCAGCGTGACGTCGCAGGCGGGCGAACCGGCGGCGGGCACTGCGACCCACACGGCGTCGCGTTGCACGGAGTGTTGGAGGGCTTCGGCGCACGTGCGGTCGCGGTGCAGGCGGGTCGCCAAGACGTGATCAAACCCTTGTCCCGCAACGACTTCCACGTTGTCTTCGGAGATCAGACCACGGTCGGCGACGACACAGATGCGGCCCACCCCGAACCGCTCCTGCAAGTCGCCCAACACGCCCGGCAACGTGGACACGTCAGCGGTGTTGCCGGCGAACACGTGATGGGCGATGGGGAGCCCATCGCCGGTGCACAGCAGCCCGACGACGACCTGCGGGCGGTCACCGCGATGGTCGCGGGAGTAGCCGAACGCCCGCGACGGGAAGCGTTCCGACGGCCGGGTCGAGCCTTCGAAGTAGGTCGACGTGAGGTCGTAGCAGACCAGCCGCAGGTCCAAGTTGGTGAGATCGCACAGCGTCGCGTAGAGCTGCGTCTCGGTCGCCTGCTTCGTCTTGGCGACCGCGTTGAGTGTCCGGTAGTACTGATCCGCGGACGGCGCCACGAACCCCGCTGGCATCACGACATCGCGTTCGATCCACTCCGGCAGGCGCCGCTTGGAGCACGGATCGATCAACCGGTTGGCGACCATCGCCCACGCCGCGGCTTCCACCGCCGGCGCCCCGCGCTCGGCGCCGACCTTGGCGAACCAGGTCTCCAACCCGAGCTGTCGCCACACCGAGTGGGCAGCGGCGACCGACCCGACCGCCGGTGCGCCGTCCGCGTCGAGCTCGTCGGCGCACACCCACGGCCGCGCGGCGTGGTGCTGAAGGGCGGCGATGATGCGGTCCAGCTGGCCGCTGGCGCGCAGCGTGGTGGCCTCGCCGAGGCGGAACAGGACCCGATGTCCGGTGCGGTCGCCGTCGCGGACGGCCTCCACCAGGGACAGGTACTCGTAGCTCTTGTTGCCCCGCTTGACGCGTGTGGTCTTCACGAACACGACGGTGGTTATTGCAGATCGGCGCGCACTGCTGGTGGATTTGTTGTCCCTACACCGGGGAGCCGAAAGACTCCCTCACAGGACAAAACACCAGGTCACCGCCTTGCCCACCCCGCCGAAGCCGCTCAACCTGCCAAATTCGGGTCTGAGCCGCCGACACCTCGGCGCGCCCGGATAACGCGGAGCGATGCAAGCTGCCGAGGCGTCCTGGATCGCCGGATTGAGCGCGCTCGCTAGATCACTCGTCGGAGGGCTGCAGCTCGATCGCCCGCGCAGCAGCGAGGAACGATGGCAGGTCGTCCTGAGCGGTCGCCATGAGCACATCGACATCGATCGACCAGTACCCATGAACGATGCGGTTGCGCAGACGCACCGGCGCAGCCCAGTCGAGCTCACGATGAGCACGCTTGGCGTCATCGGAGACCTGTCCGACCGCTTCTCCAAGGACCGTGAAGTTCCACAACAGCGCGTCCCGTCGATCACGGTCGCGGTCGACGTCAGTCGACGAACGACCAGCGGTCAACTCCAAGATCCGCTCGATCGAGCCAATGATCTCGGCGAGAAGGAGCGCGTCACGCTGCATACAGCATGCGCGCCTCGGCGAGGACCTCGTCTCGCAACAGGCGATGCAGGGACTTCTTCGAGACGAGGTCGACCGTGCGGCCAAACAGGTCGGCGAGCTCGTCCTCCAGTCGGTCGACCGCGAATCCGAGACGTCGGTCCGGCGCCATCACGTACAGCAGGTCGATGTCGCTGTCGCGCGTCGCTTCATCTCGCACGATCGACCCGAAGGCGGCGAGCTCGACGACGCCGAAGCGGTGGCAGATGTCGGCGAGTCGCGCCAGATCGATCTCACGATCCCCGATCACGAGCGTTGGTGCGGCGCTCACGGCTTCAGTCTCGCACCTCCGCCACGCCCCGTCCGGTGTCCTCGAACAACGGGGATAACCACGGACCGTCGCGTCCTCGACCGCCGGGACGGTGGCGTTACCGAATCTCCGAGACCGAGGTTCGGTGCCGAGCGGCCCTGCGGCTTCCGCCTCGGCGGCGACCAGGTGAAGGACGCGGCGGCGGGTGTCGGCCAGGCCGGACGATGCTGCCGATTGGGCACGCGGCGGTGACGGGGGGTGCATCAGTCGAGTAGCGACCGGCAGAGGATGTCGCTGAGCCAGGTTTGGTATCGGTCGGCGGTTCGGTTGCCGGCGGTGTAGGTGGTGAACAGCTCGGGTTCGGTGAGAGCCCAGAGCGTCATCACGATCTCGTCTCGTGACAGGCGGAGCCGCCCGACGGCTTTGGCGTTGAGATGTTTCGCGGTGCGACGGCTGCGCTCGAGACGTTGGGCGCCGATGTTCTGCCATGCCTGGGCCAGGTGGTGGTCGAGTGGTGCGGCGGCCCGGAGGACATTGAGAAGCCGGCCGGCGCGCTCGTAGATCCGGCGGGCGTTGCGAGCGACGAGCTGCAGCTGGCGTACCGGGTCTGGCTCGTGCAGCTGTTCGGTAAACCATCCTTGTTGGTCGATCGGGGTGGCGTCGTCGCCCGCCATGGTCTGGTTCAGAGCGCCGACCATAAGGTTCACCTTGTTGGTGAACACCTTGTAGACAGTCGGTACTGCGACACCTGCCTCAGCGGCGATGACGTCGATGCGGGTCCCGGCGAAGCCCTGTTCCTCGAAGATCCGCGCCGCGGCGTCGAGGATGCGGCGGCGGGTCTGCGCCGCCTGCTCAGCGCGAAGCGACGATGAGGTCTTGACCGACACCATCTCGGTATCGTATCACTGTCCTCAATAGAGTTTAACTATATCCGGGGGGGCGACGTCGTGTTGGTGTTCACTCGTGCCGAGGTAGAGGCTGTCCTTGATCTCGACGATCTGGTCGACGCCGTGGAGGCGGCGATGGTTGACCTGAGCCATGGACGCGCCTCAATGGCACCCCGGGTCGCCGCGTCCATCGCTGACCGGCACGCCATGCTGGCGGCGATGCCAGCGTTCCTTCCCTCGGCCGGGGCACTGACGACCAAGCTGGTGTCGCTGTTCCCCGACAACTACGATCGGCCCACCCACCAGGCCGTCATCGTCTGCTTCGACAGCGACACGGGGACGCCCCTCGCACTCATGGACGGCACCTACATCACCGCGACACGCACCGCGGCCGGCTCGGCACTCGCCACCCGACTACTGGCCCGGACCGGGTCGGCGGTGGTCGCTGTGATCGGCACTGGCGTCCAGGCCCGAACCCACGCCCGGGCGCTCAGCCGTCTCCACGGCGTCGAGGCGGTGGTGATCGCGGGCCGCGACCACGCCAAGGCCGCTGCGCTAACCGATGAGCTGGTCGACTCGGGGGTCCCCGCCAACGCGGTCGCTTCCATCGAACAGGCCGTGCGTTCGGCCGACATCGTCTGTGCCGCCACCCACGCCGACGAACCCGTTGTGCGCAGGGAATGGCTGCGACCTGGCACCCATGTGAACTCTGTCGGCTACAACACCGCAGGCGCCGGAGAGCTCGACACCGACACCCTCCGCGATGCCCTCGTGGTGGTCGAATCGAGAGCCGCCGCGCTGGCCCCGCCGCCGTCAGGCGCAGTCGAGCTGCGCCGGGCGATCGAGGCACGAGCGATCACCACCGAGCACATCCATGCCGAGCTCGGCGAGCTCGCCGCCGGAGATCGCCAAGGCCGCACCGATGACAGACAGTTGACCGTCTACAAGTCCGTCGGGGTCGCCGTGCAGGACGCCGCAGCCGCCGCACTCGTCCTGGCCGCCGCCCGCCAGCGCGGCGCCGGCAGCCAGGTCGACATCTGACAGCGGCCGCCCGCACGCCCGCCCAATCCACCGACCCCGCAGCCAGTGCGGCGCCAGATCAGACTGTGATCGTGCGCAGTCTCCCGACCGGAGGTCACGACTTGATCGGTGCTGGTAAAGCCGCGCGACCGATCCGGTACGCCCCGTCGAGCACCGAACGCGCATCCGACGGGGTATCCGGTAAGAACGTCCGAACATCCCGCCGCGCCGCGTCCTAGACCGCCGGGTGTCGGTCACATCCGGGCACGACAGGCACGCCACGTCGGCCAAAGACCTGCCTCGGTGGATCGGGAGCAATCGGCCGTACGGAGGATGACCGTCGGTACGTTTGAGCTTCCGGCGGGTAACACGAACGGCATGGCGAGCACACCCGATCCCAACGAAGATCCAGCAATCACAGGCGTGCCACCCGAGACACCCGAGCAGGTTCGCCCGTCCGCGACCGGCCTCGTCACCGGACCGGTCGAGGGCGACACGGACGTCGAGGTGGTCGAAGCTCAGGCCTCGCCCGGCGACCCCGGTGCCGGCTCAGCCTGGATCGACCAGACACTCGAAGATGCCGAGGGTGGAGTCGAAGGAAGCACACTCGACGCCCCGGACGACTGACGAGACCGCCCCTTGCGACAGCGAACCGAACGAATTGGCGCGGACTGACCAGCGAACGTCCGTGTGCGCTCTGGATATCCAGAATTTGCGCTGTTGGCGGTGTCCGAGAACCGCGGCCGGTACCGCGCGCTCGAATTGCCCGTGAACGCCGGCTGGATCTCCATCGTCACGAGGGTCTGGCGGCTGTCAGGATCAGCTCTGTGAGGATCGGGACAACGACACTCCGGAACTACGCTGCGCGGTGTCGGTCGAAGCACCATCCATCGACCGATCCGGGGCAGGTGCGTGCGTATTGCCGGATGCACCGTGCCGTTGATGATGACCCCTTCGAGCCGTGCTCGTCGAGACCCGGCGACGCCCAGATCGACGCCAAGGACACAGCGGGCGAAGCCGTCGCCACCACCCGAACCGACAGCGAAGGTCGGTACGAGCTCACCGTCGCGGGCGGCGAGTAGACGCTCGTCGCGGCCACCGGCGCCGTCGGGCCGCTCCGCGACGCGGTGGCAGTGATTGTCGCGTCTGGTCGTCGAATCCAGGCCGACCTGTACTGCGACACCGGCATCCGCTGACCATGGGCAGCGCGGCAACCCCGATGGACAGGTGCTCGGTGTACTCGGCCCGCTCGTCCTCGTCATCGTCGGCGTCGCCGCGATCTTGTGGGGGAGGGCGGCTGCGCGCCAGCATGGCGGGGAGAAGCCGGTCTGCATCTCGCGTTGTTCCCAACGGCGCAGGTGTCCGAAGCGCGCTGCTGACAAGCGCGCCGCCAGTTCACCGGAATGCCGGGCGGGCATGTCCGCGATCGCCGGACTCGAGGTCGGTGTGGGGCGGCGGCACGGCTGCCGTCAGCTGCGCGATGCGGTTCGGCTCGATCCACGTCCGGTCTCACCCGTAGGATCGGCTCGCCGTAGGTGCAACGCACGAGGGGGTGTGATGCCGATGTCGCGGAGCCATCGACCGATCTGTGTCCCGGCTGTCTTGCTGAGCCTGGCGCTCGGCGCGAGCGCGGTGGTGGCCGTGGGTGCGCCGCCAGAGCTGGCGCGAGCGGCGACTGCCGTGCCCGAGGTGGTGGGGCCGATCCCGTCGACGGTGGCGCCGGGCGACCCGTCGCACGACTACGTCTTCTACTCGACGCCGATGGACCTCTCGAAGGTGGGCTACGTCGAGCAGGAGTACTTCATCCGCGGTGTTGCCACGAGGTATTTGCCGACCGCGCCCAATGCCACGCGGATCGGCGAAATGCCGTACGAGACGCGCATCGTCGTGCGCCGTCCTGTCAATCCGCAACAGTTCAGCGGCGTCGTGGTGGTCGACTGGCAGAATGTGACAGCGGGCCACGACATCGACACGGAGTGGGGCGCGAGCGGCGCCTTCTTCGTCCGCCACGGCTGGGTGTGGGTCGGGGCGTCGGTCCAGCGCGTCGGCGTCAACGGCGCCACAACCGGAGCCACCGCCGGCCTCGGGCTGCGGCAGTGGAGCCCCGGCCGCTACGGCGACCTCGACCTCACCAACGGCGCCACCGTGGTGGACGACTCGCAGTCCTACGACGTCTACACCCAGATCGCCCGCCTCGCCGAGCAGGGACCCTCCGGTGGCCCCAACCCGTTCGCCGGGCTCGACGTGCAGCACGTGCTCGCCGGCGGTGTCTCGCAGTCGGCAGGCTTCCTGATCCGCTACTACAACAGCCTGCAGGCGAGCACCGACGTCTTCGACGGGTTCCTCGTGGGTCTCGGCGGTGGGGCGCCGCTCCCGGGGGTCGGCACCAAGCTGTTCAAGGTGTACACCGAGACCGACGTCCGGGGGCAGGCAGCGCTGCGCGTCGCGGACGGAGCGACCACCCGCACCTGGGAGATCGCCGGGGGATCGCACGTGCCGGCATCCGCGGTGTCACCCGATCCGACCGACTTCCGGGCCACCCTCGGCGGCATCCAGACACGTGAGTACGGACCGTCGCCGCCGCTCCACTGCGTCAACCCAGGACCCAGCGACGTCGAAGTCTGGGCGGTCTTCGACGCCGGCTACGCCGCCCTCGATCGTTGGGTCGCGCAGGGCGTCGCCCCGCCGAGGGCATCGCCGATCCTGGTCAACGCCGGCCCCCCCGTCACCGTCGTACGCGACAGCGACGGCTTCGCCGTCGGCGGCATCAGGCTCCCGAGCGTGTCGGTCCCGGTGGCGCTGAACAACGGTGAGAACGCGCCGGCCAACCTGTCCAACCCGCTCAACGCCTTCTGCGTGCTGTTCGGGACCCACCTCCCGTTCGACCAGCCCGAGCTCGACGCTCGCTACCCGACCCACGGGTCGTACGTCTCCAAGGTGAGCCACGCCAGCAAAGCGGTCGTTGACCAGGGGTTCCTGCTGCCCGAAGACCGCACGACGCTGCTCGACACCGCAGCACACTCGACGATCGGCAAATGACGGTCCGGCCTGCTCGGCTCGCCAACGTGTCGAGCTGGCCGCCGGATCACGTCCCGCTGACGTCCCCCTGGGGGCAGCACCCGAGTCGCCAGGGCTCCTCCAGACCAGAAGGCCGCAGCAGCGCCGGGGGCCTCGAGGAGCAGCCTGCGCTGAGGAAGTCCACGAGCCGGATCTCGTCGAGGATCCCAACGTCGTCACCCCAACGGACTGTCCCAATACCGCGGGATAACGCTCTGAGCCAACCACCCGGAAACGCCGGCAGGCTGACGCTCGGTCGTTGCTCCGCTGCCCGAGGGGCTGGTCGACCGCGTCGTAGTAGCGGTCGCCCATCTCGTCGAGGTCGACGAACAACTTGCCCAGCCTGACTGCCAGCGTGGCCCCCCCAAGCTTTTGCCCACTGCGCAGGTCCGACCAGCACGACCATCGTTCCTGACGCCACGGTCGGAGTCTGTCGAAGTACCTGAATAGCGCCTCCCGACCGGGCTGCTGCGGGTGCACGGGATCGCCGGCTTGCTTCCGCGTGGCATGGCCGGGGAAGACCGGCGTTCAGTCCATCGAGGGGTGTAGCCAGGCTATAGCTTCCGCACCATGTCGGGACCGGTGACGCGCAGCGTCGTTCAGCGGAGAGGGCCGATCGTCGGGCCTCGCGGGAGCTCATCGCCGCCTATCACAAGGGTCAGCTGCGGACGCTGCTCGAGCACGTGCGCGCCGGCTTCACCCAGCTCGACGCTGGCGAGATCGATGAGTTCGACCTGGACGACTTGATTCATCACTACAAGCTGTCTGCCGCCGAGCTGTGGAAGTTCTGCGGGTCGAGCGGAGGCCAGTGGCCGCGGGCTGCCAACGCACTGAGGTACCTGCGCGAGCACGGTCAGGAGCCGAACTGGTGGAAGAGCGGCGCTTCCCGGCGCACGAGGTCGCCCTGACCGTTCCGGCCGTCCGCGATCGGTGGCAAGCGGCTTGCCTGCACATCGACGGCTCGGCGGTCGCGAGGACATCCGCGACCCCAGCTCAGTGGTCCGGCGGCGGCCGCCGGCTACGTGCAGACGTCGTGCCCAAGGCGTCCGAGAGGTGTCCGCAAGCAACGGGCAGAACATTTCGGCCGCGTGCCCGGGAACGCCGACTCGGCGGCGCCATGGTCGGATCATCGTCCTGGTGGCATGTGGTGGCAGGATCACCTCGAGTTGGCTTCCGCCGTGGTGGACCGCTACCGCCAGCTGACTGGGCTGCGGGATGGCCTCCGATCTCGAGATCTACCTGTACTGGGAGCGGTCGATCGCGACGCCGTCGCCGGCGGGCAGCTTCTCGATGGCATCGCTGACGAGCTTGTGGTCGGCATCCCGACAGCGTCGGGGTGGTTCGCCAAGCACCGGATCGGGGATCGGTACGTCGACATCGAAAGCGTCGACGTCGACGTCGTGAGCGGCGTCGCATCGGCACTCGCGGACGGTGAACCACTGTCGGGGGAGGCGGCCCAAGGTGATCGTCGGCCTGCGCGACGGGACCGCGATCTTTGGCGCTGACGAACTTGCCGAGTGGCAGCGGATGCTGGTCTATAGCGACGCCGTGGCAGTGGCCGAGGTGGCCCGCCACGGGCGGGGCCTGTTGGCACCGACGGCAGTGTTCGAGTTGACTGTTCGGCGCGGCGACGTGCGGAGCTTCCAGGCCCGGCTCTCGGAGGTGCTGCTGCACGCGGTCGGGCTGCTCGCGGCGGCCAACCGCGTGTTCGTCGCGACTGAAGATCCGAAGTGGCTGCCAGAGCAGACCAGCAACTTCGTAGACGTCCCCGGTCGGTTCTGGGAGCGGATCGAGACCGGCATGCTGCGACCATCACCGACAACTGTTCAAGACCTCGATGTCCTGCTCGCCGACATCCTCAACATCGTCGATGAACACATTCCCGAGGCAGACACCGCGACCGCCCGGTTCATCCTCCACCTCCGGCCAGCCCCGGAAAGGCTCAACGGCGAAGTATCCGATAATCACGGCTCATAACCCACTGTGACCCCGTCCGAGATCGCCGGCTTGCAGACTGTGCTTTCCCGGCGGTCATATCGCTCGCAGCGATGGCCGCGCGAGAACCTCGTCGCTAACGCTGGGCAACTTGCGGTGTCACCGACACGAACGAGCGAGACCCGGGCGTGCCATCGGGTACGACTCCGACGCGGACGGCTGAGACACTGTCACCGCTCGCCGATCCGCTTGATCACGGCCGAGGTGCTCTGCGGCATTGCGTGCGCGTAGGTCTTCATCAGCATGTCGGGGCTGTGGCCGAGGATGTCGGCGATAGCCCGGAGCTGACGGATGTCGGTTGCGGCGGCGACCATGTGGGTTGCCGCGGTGTGGCGCAGGCCGTGCGATGTCAGTCGCGACACCCCCGCCTTCGCGACGATCAGGGCGAGCGCCCGGTCATACGACCGGGGGAGCACAAGCCGGCCCTGCCTTGTGGCGATGATCAGCTCGTTGTCCTCCCACCCGGCGCCGGCGAGGAGGCGTTCGGTGGCCTGTTCGGCCCTTCGCCGGCCGAGCATGCGGAACGTCTCGTCGTCGACGGGAATCCGCCTGCGCGAGCGCTCGTTCTTGGCGTCACTCCAGGCCGCACCCTTGCTCACGGCAACGAGGCTCTGGTCGATCCGCAGCGACTTCGCCTCGGCGTCCACATCGTCCCAGCGAAGAGCGAGGACCTCGCTGCGACGCAACCCGTAGAGCACGCCGAGGCGAAACCCGACGGCCCAACGATGGTCACGGGACGCCTCCAGGAATCGGTCGATCTCGTCGCTGTCCCACGCCTGGATCTCCTTCGAGCTGGCTGGCTTGGCGACGGTTCTCGGCAGCCCGACGCGGGCTGCAGGGCTGCGCGGGATCAACCCCTCCTCGACTGCCTCGGTGAGCGCGGCGCGCAGCACGGTACGACAGATCTGGACGCTCCTTCGGGACAAAGAGCCGCCGGCGGCGAGGCCGTCGATCCACTCGGCGACGTCGTCGCGGTCGAGGCGGGCGATCGGGATCGCGCCGAGGCCGGCTTCGATGTGTGGGATCGCCCACTCGTAGCTCTCACGGGCCTTGAGCGTGATGTCCACACGGCCCGCGACGTATCGGCGCACCAACCAACTGACCGTCCCCCGCTCGGTGCTGCGGCTGTCCGCTCGGCCGGAGCGTGCCGCCGTCAGCGCGGACCGCTGCGATGGGTACGTCCCGAGCTGGCGGGGCCGGTGTTTGCCGGTGGCCGTGTCGATGCCGTCGACGCGCACGACCCACTTGTCGCGCTGCTTACGGACCGTCGGCTGGCCGGTCGCCTTCCACGCCATGTATCACCTCCGGCGCATCCGAAGCCGCTGACTCCTGATACATCGCTGATACATGCGGATCCGGCTGGCGCTTCGGCAATCTATCACACCAGCTAGATATGGTCGGGGAGGGGGGATTCGAACCCCCGACCTCCTGCACCCAAAGCAGGAGCGCTACCAGGCTGCGCTACTCCCCGGTCGGGCTGCAAGTGTATGGCGTCAGCGGGCGCGGGCGGCGGCCCTGGCGACGCGCCGTGCGGCGCGGCCGATGGGTTCGATGTTGCGCTGGTCGAGATCGCCGAGCTCGGTGCCGTCCGGGAAGCGGACCCGGTAGCGCTGCCAGTTGAACCCGTTGGCGAGGATGACCTTGCCCTCGGCGCCTGCGGCGACGCCTGGCAGGTCGACGATCGCCCGCACCTTGTCGCCGATGCGCAGGTCGAGCTGCCCTTGATGGGGCTTGGCCAGCGCGTGCGGCTTCCAGAACTGCATCGGCGCCATTCTGGCCGCCGCCGCCGTATCCGTGCGACTTCCCACTGCGGGCGCTGCCGGCGCTTGCAGCGCGGTGCGCGTTACAGGCGCACGAGCGTGTCGTCGTCGCCGTCGACGAGCACCGGTACGGAGGTGACGACGGTGTTGGGGCGATACAGCAAGCGGGCCTTGAGGGCGAGAGCTGACTGGTTGTGCAGCCACTGCGTCTTCCACTGCGTGACGAACTCGGGGATGACCACGGTGATCACATCGTCGGGGTCCTCGGCATCGAGCTCGTCGAGGTACTCGAGCACGGGCTGGGTCAGCTCGCGGTAGGGGGAGGCGATGGTGTGCAGCTCGATCGGCATCCCGAACTCGGTCCACGCCTTGGAGAGCCGCTCTTGCTCGTCGGCGTCGGTGACGACGGAGACCGCGATCAAACGCTCCGGCGCCAGCGACTTGGCGTAGCGCACCGCCTCGATCACGCCCTTGTGCACGGTGCCGACCAGCACGACGACGAGGTGGGTACGCCGCAGCGGCGTGTATGCCTCGTCGGCCTCGACGGCGCGCCGGACCCGCGCGTAGTGCTTGTTGACGGAGCGGAAGGCGACGACCATCGCCGGGATCAGCACCGCCGGGATCCATGCCCCCTCGGTGAACTTGGAGACGACGACGACGATCGCGACGGTGGCGGTGGCGAGGCAGCCGAGGGCGTTGATTAGCAGCGACGCCCGCCAGTTGTGTTCCTTGAAGCGGATGTGATGGATCACCATCCCGGCCTGGCTCAGCGTGAACCCGGTGAACACACCGAACGCGTACAGCGGGATCAGCGCCGAGATGTTGCCCTTGAAGACGGCGATCAGGACGCCGGCAGCCGCCGCGAGGAAGATGATCCCGTTGGAGAACACCAGCTTGTCGCCGCGGTTGGCGAGTTGGCGGGGCATGTAGCCGTCGCGGGCGATGATCGACGACAGCCCGGGGAAGCCCTGGTAGGCGGTGTTGGCGGCGAGGATGAGTATGGCGAACGTGGCGAGCTGGGTGATCCAGAACAACATGCCTTTGCCGCCATAGATGTGCTCAGCCATGAGGGCCAGGCCGGTCGGGTCGTTCTCACCGCGCAACGGGTGGAGATGCGAGGCGAGCACCGACACGCCGATGAAGCAGGTGCCGAGGATGGTCGCCATGATCGCCAGCGTCATCGCCGCGTTGCGCGACTCCGGCTTGCGGAACGACGGCACACCGTTGGAGACCGCCTCGACCCCGGACAGTGCGACGGCACCCGACGAGAACGCCCGCAACAGCATCAGCAGGCCAAGCGACTTCGTCCCGGAGGCCAGCTCTCGCGCTTCCTTCGAGAGGTGGTCGAGCGGGATCGGTCCGAGGTCCTGGACGAAGATCTTGTAGAAGCCGACGACGATCAGCACGATCAGCATGGCGATGTACAGGTACGTCGGCGGGGCGAACAGCGCGCCCGATTCCTTCAGCCCGCGCAGGTTGGCGACGGTCATGATCGCGATCATCAGCAGGCACAGCGGCACCCTCCACCTGGGATCGAAGTCGGTGGCCGACTGGATCGCCAGCACGCCGCCGGCCACCGACACCGCGACCGTGAGGATGTAGTCGGTGAGCAGCGAGGCGCCAGCGACGAGCGACGGGGTCTCGCCGAGATTCTCTCGAGACACGATGTAGGCCCCACCGCCGGAGGGATAGGCGTAGATCGTCTGGCGGTACGACAGGATCACGATGACCAGCAGCGCGGCGACGACCAGCGCCATCGGCACGAGCCTGCCGAAGGCGGCGACGCCGATACCGGCCTGAGCCGTCAGCACGAGGATCATCTCGTCCGTGGCGTAGGCCGTCGAGGACACTGCGTCGGAGGCGAAGATCGGCAGGGCGACGCGCTTGCGCAGCCGCTGGTGGCCCTCCTCGGATGTCGCGATCGGCCGCCCGATCAGGATCCGCTTGGCGAGCGACACCATATGGAGTGGTCACCATATGCCTCGTCGTCGAACGCGGGTCGTCTACCCACGTACTCGACAAGCGGACTTACACTCCGCGACCGTGCACGTCGTGATCGTCGGCTGCGGGCGGGTCGGATCGTCGCTCGCCCGTGTTCTCACCGGCGACGGCCACACCGTTGCCATCATCGACCGCCGCTCGGAATCGTTCAGCCGGCTCGGCAAGGACTTCACCGGACAGACCGTGCAGGGCATCGGCTTCGACCGCGACCGCCTGGTCGAGGCCGGCATCGAGAATGCCGGCGCGCTGGCGGCGGTCACCAGCGGCGACAACTCGAACATCCTGGTGGCACGCGTCGGGCGCGAGAACTTCGGCATCGAGCAGGTCGTCGCCCGCATCTACGACCCGCGGCGGGCGGTGATCTACCAGCGCCTCGGGATCATGACCGTCGCCACGGTGGCGTGGACCACGGACCAGGTGCTGCGGCGTCTGATCCCGGAAGCCCGGCCCGCAGAGTGGATCGATCCCACCGCCAAGGTCTGCCTCGTCGACCGCACCGTCGCTGACAGCTGGGCCGGCCGTCCGCTGTCCGACGTCGAGGAGGCCACGGGGGCGCGCATCGTGGCGATCAACCGGATGGGGGCGGCGACCATCCCCACGGCGCGCACGATGGCCCAGGCGGGCGACGTGCTCTACATCGCCGCCGAGAGCGCCCGCCTCACCGACATCGACGCCGCCCTCGCCGGGCCGGCGAGGAAGGGACACTGACGTGCGCGTGGTCATCGCCGGGGGCGGGAGCGTCGGTCGGTTCATCGGCGAGCAGCTGCACGGGGCCGGCCATGACGTGTTGATCATGGACAACGACAAGAACGTGATCGGGCAGGCGGCGCGCTCGGGTGAGCCCGTCGGCGTGGCATGGTTCGACGGCGACGCCTGCGAGCTGACGAACCTCGCCGCCGCCGGCGTCGAGCGAGCCGACGTGGTGGCCGCGGTCACCGGCGACGACGAGGACAACCTCGTCGTGTCGCTGCTCGCCAAGCAGGAGTTCGGCGTGCCGCGCGTCGTGGCTCGGGTGAACAATCCGAAGAACGAGTGGATGTTCAACGACCTGTGGGGCGTCGACGTCAGCGTGTCGACCCCGCACCTCATCACCGCCCTCGTCGAGGAGGCGGTCAGCGTCGGCACGTTCGTGCGGATCCTGTCGTTCGAGGGTGGCAAGGCCCGCCTGGCCGAGGTCCGCCTGGCCGAGGGTTCGCCCGCCGACGGCAAGCAGATCGTCGACCTCGGCGTGCCCCGTGACGCAACGGTGGTCGCGGTGCTGCGCGCCGAGCGCCTGATCGTGCCCCGCGGCGACACCGTGCTGCGGGTGGGCGACGAAGTCCTCGTCCTCGTCACCGAGGAGTCGGAGGCCGATGTGCGGACCCTCCTCGTCGCGCCCGGTCAGGGCACCAGCGTGTAGGCAGGGTTGTAGATCACCGGACGATCGGCGAGGTCGACCGGGACGCCCTCCAGCACAATCGTGCGCCCGTGGTCCACCCCGGCGATGCGCCGGCGCCCGTTGAACACGGCGGTGATCGACCCGGTGCCGTCGCTGACCATCACCTCGAGATTGGGCACGCCGTTGCGCGGGGCGACGATCACCCGCTTGACCTCACCGCCGACGCGCACCGGCACACGGCGGGGGGCTTCGGCGATCGGCGTCACGTCGAGTCCGCGGCACCGGTCCTGCAGCCGCGTGCGGTCGAGCTCGGCGACGGAGGCGCCGAGACGCTGCCGGAGCGAGTTGCGGATGGACACGACGTCAACGCTAGCGACGCCGCCGACGCCGCAGCCGGTCCGCGGCCGCGGCGCGCAATCCCGTGCCGAGGAACAGCGTGCCGCCGGAGATGAGGAGAAGGGCCCCGATCGCCGCACCCGTGGCGGGCAACGAGCCACCCCCGCCCCCACCACCACTGTGCACGGTCGTCGTCGTTGTGACGACCACAGCGATGACGACGATTGTCGCCGACGACTGGTTGTTGGCGGCGACGCCGTCGACACCGTCGAAGCTGACCGTCGCCGAATCGGTGAGCACCGTGCCCGCCTGCGTCCCAGCGGCGACAGTGCCGCCGAACACGATCGTGCGGCTGGCACCGACGGCGAGGTCACCGAGCGCGCAGGTCTGCGTGACGCCAGTCGGTAGGCACCCGGGGCTGACCTGCATCGGCAGCGCCCGCGCCGATCCGAGGCTGGCGGTCGGGGTGACCAGCTGCTGCGGCATCGTGTTCACCAGCGTGACGGCATTCGCGACCTGCGGCCCGTGGTTGGTGATGACGACGGTGTAGCCGGCTGAGTCACCTGCCCGGACCTCGGCCTCGTTGGCGGTGACCGTGACACCGACGTCGTTCTCCGCGGCGACCGTGCTCGACGCCTGCGACGAGTTGTCGGATCCGTCGGGATCCAGCGCGCCCGTCGCCCGGTCGGCGATCGAGGCGACATCGGTGAGCTTGGTGCCGAGCGCCAATGCCGGGTCGACGTCGGCCGTGATCGTGACCGTGCCGGTCTCGTCGACGCCGACCGCCCCGACGGCGCACATGACGGCCTGACCGCTGATCGTGCACCCGGGGGCCGGCCGCGGGGTCAGCCCGGTCGGCAGCGTGTCGGTGATCACCACATCTGTCGCCGTCGAAGGGCCGGCGTTGGCGTAGGCCAGCTCGTACTGGGCGGGCGCCGCCGCCGATACCTCAGTTGGACCGGACTTGACGACGGAGAGGTCCGACACCGGCACGAGCGTGGCGGATGCGGTGTCGTCGTTGTCGTCAGGGTTCTCGTCGAGCCCGCCGGAACCGCCGAAGCCGGTGTTGGCGACCGTGCGCAGGCTCGGATCGGTGTCGACGGTCAGCGTCGCCGTCAGGATCGCCCCGACCGCCATCCGCCCCAGGTTGCACGACGCCGCCGGCACGTCCTCCAGCGGATCGAGTTGGCACATGCCCTGGCTCGCGGTGAACGAGGTGAACGTCGTGCCCGGGGGGATCGGGTCGGAGATGGTCACGTTCGGGGCGACGGTGGGACCGTTGTTGACGATCGTCAGGAGGAACTCGAGCGGATGTCCGGCGATCGGCGGGTCGGTGACCAGCGTCTTGGGTCAGCGTCACGTCGGCGTCGGCGACGGCCTCGACGGTTGCCAGCGCCTGGTTGTCCGACTGGTCGGGGTCGTCCGTATCCGACGTCACCGACGCCAGGTTGTCGAGCGGGCCCGGCGAGAGGGTGTCGGGGAACGTGAGGACGAGCTCGAGCGTCCTCGTGTCGCCGGCGGTGATCGCGCCGATGTCGCACGTGACCGGCCCGGCGCTCGGCGGCGCGGGCACGGAGCAGCCCGCCGGCAGCGTCCCGACCGTCGTACCCGCGGGGATCGTCTCGGTCAGCACGACGCCGGTCGCGTCGGACGGACCGTCGTTGGCGACGACCAGCGTGTAGGGCATGGTGTCGCCCAGCAGCACCGCCTCGGTGGCCGGCGTCTTGGTCACGACGAGGTGGGCCGCGTGGGTCACGGCGACGTCGACCGACGCCTGATTGTCGTCGGCGTTCGGGTCCGGCACGTCCGCCGTCACGGTCGCCGTGTTCGTGACCGAGCCGGCGGCGGCGCCCGACGGCAGCGTGGCGGCGAGTGTCACCGCGTCGGAGTCGCCGGCCGCGACGGTCCCGATGTCGCACGCCACGTCTCCGCCGGACGGCGTGCACGCGGCATCCGAGCCGGTCTGGTCGAACTCCAGGGGAGCGGGCAGCAGGTCGGTGATCACCACCCCCGTCGCATCCGACGGCCCGGTGTTGGTGACCGTGACGGTGAACGTGATGCCGCCCCCCGCGGGCGCGGTCGGCGAGCTTGCGACCTTCGTGACGGCGAGGTCGGCGCTGCGGGTGACCGGTGTGGTGGTCGAAGCGGACACGTCGTCCTCGCCGCTCAACAGCGGCGCCGATGAGGTCGCGGTGGCTGTGTTCGTCACTTCCGCGGCAGCGAAACTGGGCGCGACCCTGCCGGTGACGGTGATCAGGGTCGGTGGCACCTGACGCTCGAGGGAGATCGACGACCCCACGGTGCCGAGCTCGCAGGTGACGTTCTGGCCGTCGACCGTGCACGAGCCCTGCGAGGAGGTGGCGGCAGCTGGGACCAGTCCCGCCGGCAGGCTGTCGGTGACGACGACGTCTGCGGCGTCCGAGCTCAGGCGGAGCACGCCGTTGGCCAGGTCGATGCGGCCCGCCGAGACCGCGATCTGGTAGGTGAACGACTCACCGGCCGCGAGCGCTGAGGTGACGTCGTCCTTCTCGATGATCAGGTCGGCGACGGGGTCGATGACCTCGATCGGGCGGGTGTCGACGTTGTCGGCGAGCGTCGTCTCGTCCGTCGATGTCGAAGCTCGGGCGGTGTTGGCGTAGACGCCCTGGGGCGTGTCGCCATCGAGGACGGCGATGATCTGAACGCCGAAGGAGTCGCCCGGCAGCAGCAGCTCGGCGGGATTCGGACAGACGGTCTCGCCGTTGAGGAAGTCGCAGTCGCCGACCGGGAAGTAGGCCGCATCGAGCGGAGAGGCGTCGATGAACTCCACGTCGGCGGCCGCTGACGGCCCCTGGTTGGTGACGATGACGGCGAAGCTCACGGGCAGGCCGGGGGCGACGCCGAGCGGGTCCTGCGCCCGCGGATAGAAGTAGGGGATCTCACCCTGTGGACCGGGCACGAAGTCGCCGTTGGCGTCCATCGGGACGACCAGCTTCTCGACGGTGAGGTTGACCTCCGCGCGAACCGCCACCAGGGCGGTCGAGGTGTTGTTGCCGGGGTTGCCGTCCGGCACGGTGGTGTCGACGGCGATCGCGTTCTCCAGCAGGGTGCCGTCGGGGATCGTCGCGTCGACCGAGAACTCGAGGGCGAAGAAGACACCGACGAACGGATCGAGATCGAACGGGGGCGAGCACGACACGGTCGGCCCGGTCGCCGGCGTTCCGGTCACGCTGCAGTTGAGGAGCGGGGTGAGATCCACGTCGGGGTTGTCGAAGTCGTAGATCCGCCGGAACGTCATCCCCGGCGGCAGCGAGTCGGTGAACGACCCCGTCGCCGACGGGCCGAAGTTGGCGATCTCGATGCGGAAGGAGCGATCGGGGAGCGATCCGGCAGACGTGTCACCGGCGATCGGCGAACCAGCCGGCGGGAGCTTGCGGACCGAGACATCGGCGTGCGGGTCGCTCGAGACCGTGAACGTGCTGGTGTTGTCGTCGGTGTTCGGATCGCTCGTTTGTGTCGCCACCGTCGCCGTGTTGCTCACCGACGCGCCGGGGTCGAGGTCCCCGGCGACGGCCACGTCGAGCAGCAGCTCCACGGTGGCGCCCGAGGGGAGGTCGCCGAGGTCGCACGTCAGCGTGCCGAGGTCGCACACCGGTGACGGACCCGGCGGCGTCACCGAGGCGACCGTCCAGCCGGTCGGGGTGAACGTCCCGGTCGGGAACCCGGACGGGAGCAGGTCGGCGACGACGACGTCAGTGGGAGCGACGGCGAGCGGTAGACGACGACGAGCGACCAGCCCGAGTAGCGGTCGGCGCCCGTCGCCGCCGGCACGTCCGCCCCCCAGTACGTGCCCGGGCCGGCAGCCTGGACGACGGACGTCACGTCGGCGAACGCCTGATATGCCTTGTCACTGGTGCCGGAGGGGCCGAAGAAGACGCCCGGCGTGGCGGGGTCGGCGATGCCGATCGTGCGGTACGCCGCATCGCCGGGGGCGCGCAGCTTCATCTGCCGGCCGTCGCCCGAGGCGGCGACCCCGCCTGCGCCCGTACCGAGCCGGGCCCCCCAGTACAGCCCGGCCCACGTCACCTCGGCGTCGGCGGGGAGAATGACGTCGGCCGACGAGGACGAGAACGTGGAGAAGGCCGCGCCGTCCTGGTCGAGGTGGACCATGTTGTAGCCGTTGTTGTTCTTCGAAGTGGTCCCGGCGCGGGTGGCGGCGCAGTCGCTGACCGTCGGCGGGCAGACGATCAGGTTGTTGCCGAACACGGCGATCGAGCCGTTGTCGTTGGCGGAGAACCGCCGCGCGAAGGGGACGATCGACGTCGCCTCGGTTGGCTGGCTCGGCGGTGTGCCGACGAGCAGCGTCGTGAGGGTGAGCGCGCCGACGAGGAGGTCCACCGGACGCCGCCGGGCGGATCGACGCACGGCTTGACATTCTGACAGGGATCGCTCGCGTCTGACGGCGTTCCGCCAGGGCCAGCGGTGAGCAGCGCGTCGGGGCTCAGCCCGGCCGATACCCTCGACTGCCTGTGAAGAGCAGCCTGGAGAGCCTCGATGGCAACAAGGTCAAGCTGTCGGTCGCCGTCGAGGAGTCCGAGTTCGACAAGGACATCGACGCCGCCTTCCGCAAGATCTCCCGTGAGGTCCGGCTGCCGGGGTTCCGCGCCGGCAAGGCGCCGCGCCGCGTGCTCGAGGCCCGCATCGGCGTGGCCCCCGCTCGCGAGCAGGCGCTGCGCGACTCCATCCCGGTCTACCTCGCCAAAGCCGTGCGCGAGCACGACGTCGACCTGATCGCCTCCCCCGAGGTCGAGATCACCGC
The DNA here is from genome assembly GCA_963841465.1 of uncultured Acidimicrobiia bacterium. Classification (GTDB taxonomy): domain Bacteria; phylum Actinomycetota; class Acidimicrobiia; order Acidimicrobiales; family Ilumatobacteraceae; genus JALZMG01. Next base: position 72,485 of record CAWJCQ010000008.1, read on the forward strand.
GGGCGAGGAGGCCGGCCCGGTCGGCTTCGACGCCACCTGCGAGGTGCGTCCCGAGATCACGGTGCCCGGCTATGACGGGCTGCGCGTGGAGCTGCCCGCCCTCGAGCCGACGGACGAGGAGATCGCCGGCGCGATCGACACCGTGCTGCGCCGCCACGGCACGCTCACCGACGTCGATCGACCGGCGGCCCGGGGCGACTACGTCACGCTTGACCTCAACGCGACCCGTGACGGCGAGGACGTGCCTGGCCTGAGCACCGAGGACTGGTCCTACGAGGTCGGCCAGGGCTGGGTCGCCGACGACTTCGACGAGCACCTCGTCGGGGCGTCGGCCGGCGACGAGCTGACGTTCACCACGACTCCACGAGGGACCGACGAGCCGGCAGATTTCCGGGTCGGGGTGACGGCCGTCCAGGAGCTCGTGGTCCCGGAGCTGAACGACGAGTTCGTCGCCGACAACGTCAGCGAGCACGACACCGTCGAGGGCTGGCGGGCGGCGATCGCCGAGCGGATCCGCGGGGCCAAGCTCGACCAGGCCCGCCAGCAGCTCGTCGGCCGGGTCACCGAGGCGCTGACCGGACTCACCGACGTCGAGCCACCGGAGTCGCTCGTGCAGAACGACCTCCAGCGCCGGGTCGAGGGCACCGTCCGCCAGCTGAAATCACAGGGGATCGAGATCGAGCAGTGGCTGTCGGTCACCGGGCACGACGCCGACGGCTTCGTCGAGTCGTTGAAGGGCGCGTCGGAGCAGGCCGTCAAGGTCGACCTCGCCCTGCGCGCCGTCGCCGCCGCCGAGGGCGTCGACGCCGACGAGGGCGACCTCGCCGCCGAGTACGAGCGGCTCGCCGCGCAGTTCGGCGAGAAGGCGAACCAGGTCCGCAAGGCGTACGAACGCAACGACATGGTCCCCGAGCTGGCCGCCCAGGTTCGCAAGGCGAAGGCCCTCGACTGGCTGCTCCACCACGTCGAGATGGTCGATCCGGCCGGCAACCCGCTCGACCGGGACGTCGTCCTCGGCCACACTCACGACCACGACGACACCGCTGACAGCGACGAGACCCCCCAGACCACGGAAGCGCCATCATGAACTTCAGCAACTACCTCGTCCCCAACGTCGTCGAGCAGACCAGCCGCGGCGAGCGGGCCTACGACCTGTACAGCCGGCTGCTGAAGGAGAACATCATCTTCCTCCAGACGCCGATCGACGACCAGATCGCCAGCCTGATCTGCGCCCAGCTGATCCACCTCGAGTCGGAGAACCCCGACAAGGACATCAACATCTACATCAACAGCCCCGGTGGTGACATCACCTCGCTGTTCGCGATCTACGACACGATGCAGTTCATCCGCAACGACATCGCCACGATCTGCCTCGGCCAAGCGGCGTCGGCGGCGGCGGTGCTGCTGGCGGCGGGCACCAAGGGCAAGCGCCTGGCGCTGCCGCACTCGCGCATCCTGCTCCACCAGCCGCACGGCTCGGTCGGCTACGGGCAGGTCACCGATCTGGAGATCGCGGCCAAGGAGATCCTGCGGATGCGCGACCTGCTCGAGGAGCTGCTGGCCAAGCACACGGGCCAGCCGCTCGAGCGCGTGCACAAGGACACGGACCGCGACTTCGTGATGGAAGCGGACGAGGCTCTCGCGTATGGCATCATCGACAGTGTGATCGAGTCCCGGGAGATCGCCGACCGCACGGGCGCGATCCGCTGAGGCACGAGGAACGGTCAGGGGGACCAGCGCAGTGGCCAAATTCGGTGACACCGGCGAACTGCTCAAGTGCTCGTTCTGTGGCAAGTCCCAAAAGCAGGTGCGCAAGCTGATCGCCGGGCCCGGCGTCTACATCTGCGACGAGTGCATCGACCTCTGCAACGAGATCATCGAGGAGGAGCTCACCGAGACCGCCGAGCTCAGCTTCGACCACCTCCCCAACCCCCGGGAGATCCGCTCCTTCCTCGACGACTACGTCGTCGGGCAGGACAGCGCCAAGAAGATCCTCTCCGTCGCCGTCTACAACCACTACCGGCGGATCCAGTACCAGCAGTCGATGGGTGTCGGCCGGCGTGACGAGGTCGAGCTGGCGAAGTCGAACATCCTCCTGCTCGGCCCCACCGGCTGCGGCAAGACCCACCTCGCCCAGACGCTGGCCCGCCTGCTCAACGTGCCCTTCGCCGTCGCCGACGCCACCGCCCTCACCGAGGCCGGCTACGTCGGCGAAGACGTGGAGAACATCCTGCTCAAGCTGATCCAGGCCGCCGACTTCGACGTCAAGCGGGCGGAGACGGGGATCATCTACATCGACGAGATCGACAAGATCGCCCGCAAGAGCGAGAACCCGTCGATCACGCGGGATGTCTCCGGCGAGGGCGTCCAGCAGGCGCTGCTCAAGATCCTCGAGGGCACCCAGGCGTCGGTGCCGCCGCAGGGCGGTCGCAAGCACCCGCACCAGGAGTTCATCCAGATCGACACCACGAACGTGCTGTTCATCCTGGGCGGGGCGTTCGCCGGGCTGGAGCAGATCATCGAGAGCCGGATCGGCCACAAGGGCGTCGGCTTCCATGGCACGGTGAAGTCGAAGTCCGAGCGCGACCCCGGCGAGCTGTTCGCCCAGGTGCTGCCGGAGGACCTCGTCAAGTACGGGATGATCCCCGAGTTCATCGGCCGCCTGCCGACGATGGGCGCGGTGCGCTCGCTCGACCGCGGTGCACTGGTGAAGATCCTCACCGAGCCGAAGAACGCCCTCGTGCGGCAGTACCAGAAGGTCTTCGAGTTCGAGGACGTCGAGCTCGAGTTCACGCCCGATGGGCTGCAGGCGATCGCCGACCAGGCGCTGCTGCGGGGAACTGGGGCGCGTGGGCTGCGGGCGATCCTCGAAGAGGTCCTCCTCAACACGATGTACGACCTGCCCGGCCGCACCGACGTCGGCAAGGTCGTCATCGACGAGCCCACCGTGCGGGAGAAGGTCAACCCGACGCTCGTCCCCCGCGCCGAAGGCCGGGCGGCACGCCCGCGCCGCGCCGCTTCGTAGCCGCCGTCGGTGGACTACCGCGACGCGCTCGCCTACCTCGACGACCACGCCTCGTACGAGAAGACCGGGCGGATCACCGCCCCGTCGCTCGACCACATCACCCGGCTGTGCGCGGCGATGGGCGACCCGCAGCACGCCTACCCGGTGATTCACATCACGGGGACCAACGGCAAGGGCTCGACAGCGCAGATGATCACCCGGCTGCTGTGCGCCCAGGGACTGCAGGTCGGGACATACACCAGCCCCCACCTGGAGCGGACCAACGAGCGGCTGGCGCGTGACGGCGTGCCGATCGACGACGAGTCGTTCGCCGAGCAGATCGCCGCGATCGCCGACCTCGAAGGCCTGATCGGCGTCCGCCCGACCTACTTCGAGGCGTGCACGGCGGCCGCCTTCCGCTGGTTCGCCGACACCGCCGTCGATGTTGCCGTGGTCGAGGTCGGGCTGCTCGGCACATGGGACGCCACCAACGTCGTCCACGCCCAGGTCGCCGTGGTCACCAACATCGGCATGGACCACAACGAGTTCGCCGGGCCGACGCTCGCCGACATCGCCCGGGAGAAGGCGGGGATCATCGAGCCGACGTCGGCGGCCGTGATCGGCGAGACCGACCCGGCGATCGTCGCCGTGCTCAGCGAGCCACCGGCCGCCACCCGGCTGCTGCGCGGCGTCGACTTCGACACCGCCGGCAACCAGCTCGCGATCGGCGGGCGGCTGGTCGACATCCGCACGCCAACGACGATCTATCCCGACGTGTTGGTGCCCTTGCACGGCGCCCACCAGGGCGACAACGCCTCTGTGGCGCTCACCGCGGTGGAGGCGTTCTTCGCCGCGCCCCTTTCGGAGACGGTCGTGCTGGAGGGGTTCGCCAACGTGGTGATGCCGGGCCGCTTCGAGGTGCTCGGGCACCAGCCCCTGGTCGTCGTCGACGGCGCCCACAACCCCGCTGGTGCCGACACGTGTGCCCAGGTGTTCTTCGACGATTTCAAGCCCGATGGCCGGCGGATCCTCGTCGTCGGCACGCTGCGCGAGCCCGGGTCGATGCTGGAGGCACTGCGGGCCGACGAGTTCGACGTCGTCGTCGCCTGCACCGCCCCGTCGCCGCGCGGCGTCCCGGTGGTCGACGTGACCCAAGCCGCCGTCGCCCTCGGGTGCGACGAGGTCCTCGCCGCCGACACCGTCGAGCAGGCCTGCGAGGTGGCCATGGACGGCGCCGACGGCGACGACGCAATCCTCGCCGCCGGCTCGCTGTACGTCGCCGGCGCCGCCCGCCCGGCACTGCATCGCCTGATCCCCTGAGCGCCGGCGATCTGGGCGGGATGCGTGCCAAACGCCGTTCTGGGCGGGCAGCGTGACAACAGTCGTCACGCTGCCCACCCGGATCAGGCGGCGAGCAGGTGCGGCGCCCACCGAAGGACGATGCGGCGGATCCGTTCCGCCTCCTTGCGCCGGCGGCTGACGATCGCCCGATAGGTGAACCGGAGCACCACGTAGCCGAGTGCGGTCAACTCGGCGTCTCGGGTGCGGTCACGCTCGAACTGCCGCCGATCCCGTCCGTGCGTGGCCCATCCGTCGCACTCGAGGACGAGCTGGCTGCCCGTGATCAGGAAGTCGACCTCGTAGCCGCCGACGATGGCGTGGAACTCGGCCGGCGGCAGTCCGTGATCTGCCAGCAGGTTCCGCATCGCAGGCTCGAGCACGCTGTCGACCGGCTTGCCGTCGAGCACCCAGTCACCGAGCGCGTCCCGCAATGCCGGGACGCCGGGCCGGCCACGTCGTCCGTGACGGCGAATCGCCGCGTCGAGCGCCGCCGGCGACGCCAACCCGGTGGTCACGACGTGCCCGACCGCACCGGGCACGGCGTCGCGGTCGACGGCCCCGAGGTCGCACAGCGTGCGCAGGATGTTCGTCGTCGGAATCCTCTCCTTGCGCGACGGCTTCAAGTCGAGGAGATCCCGCGGCCGGTGAGCCGCGGCGCCGTCGATCGTCGCTTCTCGGGTGCGGCGGGGCAGGATCAGATCGACCAGTTCGGCGTCGGGCCGCGGGATGCCCCACAACCTCGCTGCCGACCGGTGCGACGCCATCGCTCCCTTGCCTGCTGCCAGCACTGCCGCGTGGATCGCCTGGGTGGGCGTGGTCGCCGCGCCGTACATCCGGCCCACCCCCGGGTGGAGCTGCTCCAGCAGGCCCTGTTCGATGGCGCGGTACCAGGATCGTACGGAGAGGCCTGCCTTCGTGGCGGCGCGTCGGGTGACCAGCCCGTGGTGGTCCTTGGCGAAGGTGTCGAGCACGCTGATGTCCATGCCTCCAATGGGTGTTTCGAGATGGCGGAAAGGGAACGCGTCCCGAACTGGGCGGGCAGCGTGACAACCGTTGGCACGCTGCCCGCCCAAATCGGCGTTTGGCATGCTGCCCGCCCAGATCGGCGGGTGGCACGCTGCCCGAGCCAGCCGCGTCGGGCGCGCCGGTAGCCTCGGCGGGCATGGCCGACCGCACGCTGGTCCTGCTCAAGCCCGATGCCGTCGAGCGGGGGCTGGTTGGGACGATCATCGCCCGGTTCGAGGCCAAGGGCCTGCGGATCGTCGCCCTCGACCAGCGCACGCTGGACAAGGAGACCCTGGCCCGGCACTACGAGGAGCACGTCGGCAAAGGCTTCTACGACGACCTCGTCACGTTCATGAGCCGCGGCGCGGTGGTGGCGATGGTGCTCGAGGGTCCCGAGGACACAGCCGACGTCGTACGGACCATGATGGGCGTCACCAACCCGCGCCTGGCCGCCCCGGGCACGATCCGCGGCGACCTCGGCATCCTGTTCACCGAGAACCTCGTCCACGGCAGCGATTCGCCGGATTCCGCCCGGCGTGAGATCACCATCTTCTTCCCCGATCTGTAACATTCCACCGTCCCCATGGCCCGCCGCAGCAACCCGCTCAGCCTTGGTCGCGACCTCGCCATCGACCTCGGCACCGCCAACACGCTGATCTACGTGCGCGGCCAGGGCATCGTGCTCGACGAGCCGTCGGTGGTGGCGATCAACGTCAACGACGGCAAGCCTGTGGCGGTCGGCCTCGAGGCCAAGCGGATGATGGGCCGCACGCCCAACCACATCCGGGCGATCCGGCCCCTGAAGGACGGCGTGATCGCCGACTTCGAGGTCTGCGAGAAGATGCTCCGCTACTTCATCCAGCGGGTCCACGCGAGCAAGTGGAACAAGCCGCGGATGGTCATCTGCGTACCCTCCGGGATCACCGGCGTCGAGCAGCGGGCGGTGCAAGACGCCGCCGAGTACGCCGGCGCGCGCAAGCCGGTCCACATCATCGAGGAGCCGATGGCCGCGGCGATCGGCGCCAACCTCCCGGTCCACGAGCCGTCCGGCAACATGGTCGTCGACATCGGCGGCGGCACCACCGAGGTCGCCGTGATCTCCCTCGGCGGGATCGTCACCGCCCAGTCCGTGCGCGTCGCCGGCGACGAGCTCGACGACGCCGTCATGCAGTACGTGAAGAAGGAGTTCTCCCTCGCCATCGGCGATCGCACCGCCGAGGAGATCAAGATCCAGATGGGATCGGCGTGGCCGATGGAGGAGGAGCTGACCGCCGATATCCGCGGCCGCGACCTCATCAGCGGCCTGCCGCGCACGATCCAGGTCACCACCGAGCACATCCGCGAGGCGCTGGCCGAGCCGGTGTCGGCGATCGTCGACGCCGTCAAGACCACGCTCGACAAGACCCCGCCGGAGCTCGCCGCCGACATCATGGAGGACGGGATCACGATCACCGGCGGCGGCGCCCTCCTCGGCGGGCTCGACGAGCGCCTGTCCCACGAGACCGGCATGCCGATCCGGGTCGCTGATGAGCCGCTCTACAGCGTCGTCATCGGCTCCGGTCGGGCCCTCGAGAACATCGACGCGATGCGCGGGTTGATGTCGCTCGGTGGCGACGATTGATGTTCGGGTTCGGCTCGCAGCCAAGCTGCTCGTCTCACCTCCGAGCTCGCCGCCGCTGTGCAGCGGCGCGCGCCCACCTCACGTCCTGATGCCTCTGTACACACCCGGCCGGCGGCGGGCGATCGTTCTGCTGCTGCTCACGTCGATCCTGCTGCTGACGCTCGACCTGCGCGGCAACGCCATCTTCGACGGCGCTCGCACCGGCTTCAACAAGTTCATGGACCCGCTCGAGTCGGCGGCCGACGTGGCCACTCGCCCGATCCGCAACGCCTGGCATGGCATCGTCGACTACCAGGACGTCAAGGACGAGAACGAGCGCCTGCAGGAGCAGATCGACGCTCAGCGCGGGGACCAGATTGCGGCCCAGGCGGCGATCCAGGACGAGCAGGCGCTGCTCGCCCTCAACGACCTGCCCGCGCTCGGCAACTACAAGCGGGTCACGGCGATGGTCGTCGGCGCCAGCCCGAGCAACCTCGACCAGGTCGTCGAGATCAACAAGGGCCGCGACGCCGGCCTGCGCGTCGGGATGGCGGTCACCACGGGCGCCGGTCTGATCGGCAAGATCACCGTGCCGCTGCTGGCGGACCGGGCCTACGTGATGCTCGTCACCGACCCCCGCTACCGCTTGGCGGTCAAGGTCGTGCCCGGCTCGCCACCGCCGACGACCACCACGACCACGCTGCCCTCCTCGACCGTGCCTGGGGAGACCCCGCCGCCGACGACTCCGCCGCCGAGCGCGCCACCCTCGTCAGCGCCGCCGGGCTCAGCGCCGATCGAGACGACGACCACGGTGCCATCGACGACGACCACCACTTTCGTGCCCAACCCCGACCAGGAACGCGACACCGGTCAGCTCGCCGGGCAGGGGTCGTCGAACCTGCCCCAGGTCGACCTGCTCTCGGACGCCCCGTTGCTCGGGCGGATCACCGTCGGCGACCTCATCTTCTCCGCCGGCGGCGACAAGTCGCTGGCCCCGCCCGACATCCCGATCGGCACCGTCCAGAACGTCATCCGCCGCTCCTCGTCGGAGGGCCCGCTGCTCGAGATCCAGCCGTCGGCGGACCTCGACCGGCTGCACTTCGTCAGCATCGTCATCTATCTGTCGGTGTCCGAGGCCGGCTCGGCGGCGACTACCGAGGCGGCCGGCGGCTGATGCTCGCGTCGCTCGTGCAGGGTCCGCTGCTGCGGCTGTTGCTCGCCGGCGTGCTGCTGCTGGCCCTGCAGCGGACGCTGTTCGACGACCTGCGGCCGGCCGGGGTGACGCTGCAGGTCCTGCTCGCACTCGCCGCCGCCGCCGGTGCCGCGGCCGGCCCGCAGAAAGGGGCCTTGGCGGGGTTCGTGCTCGGGCTGCTGTATGACCTCAACGTCGGGACCCCGCTCGGGTCGTCGTCGATCGCGATGGGCCTCGGCGGCTACGTCGCCGGGTACACGATGTCGATCACGGTGCGCCCGCCGTGGTGGCTGGCCGGCCTGTTCGCCGCGATCGGGGCGGCCGTCGGCGAGGCCGTCGTCCCGCTGATCCGCGAGTTCGTCGGCGAGAGCCACAGCTTCGAACCTCGCTACGGCGTGGTGGTCGGCGTCGTCGCTGCCGGGGCCGCGGTGATGAGCCCGCTGCTCGTGCCGATCGGCCGCTGGTGCATGCGGGTCAAGGAGCCGGAGTGGAAGGCCCCTCGGGAGGGCAGCAATGCCGGCTGACAAGCGGGCCACTCGCCTCGGCGTGCTCGCCGTCGTCGCCGCCCTCCTGTTCGGGGCGATGGGCGCCCGGCTGTGGTTCCTGCAGACGGTGCAGGCCGACTCGCTGCAGCAGACCGTCGACGCCCGCAAGACCAAGACGGTCCGGTTGGTGCCGGAACGGGGGCGGGTCCTCGACGCCAAGGGACGGATCCTGGCCGACAACCAGCGGGTGCTCACCGTCGCCGTCGACTGGGACGTGATCCGCCGCGACACCGATCGGGCCCAGCTGTTCAGCCGACTCTCGGGCTGGCTCGACCTGCCGGTGGCCGACATGGAGGCGCGCTACGACGCCAGGCGCTACAGCCGCTACAAGCCGCTGCCGCTGAAGGAGAACGTGGCACCGGACGTCGCCGTGGCGATCCAGGAACGCAGCGAGGACTTCCCCGGCGTGTCGATCGTCCAGGGATGGCGGCGGACCTACCCGTTCGCCCCGCTGGCGAGCCATGTGATCGGGTACATGGGGGCGATCACGGCCGACGACGAGCAGCACTACACGGATCTCGGCTACGACACGTCGGTCGACGGCGAGGAGGTCGGGCGGGCCGGCGTCGAGCTGTCGATGGAGAGCGCGCTCCACGGTAAGTGGGGCAAGGTGGTCTACGAGGTCGACGCCAACAACCGCATCGTGCGCCAGCTCAGCTACGAGGCGCCGGTGAACGGCGAGGACGTGCAGCTCTCGATCGACCTCGACCTCCAGCAGTACGCCGAACGGCTGCTGCAGACCCAGCTCGCGCTGAAGCGTCTGTTCACGGCGGGGAACCCCGAGGTCACCAAGCCCGACGGCACGAAGGGTCCGCTCGACGAGCAGCTCGCGGTCGGCGCGCAGGTGCACTACCCGGCGCCGGCCGGGTCGACGGTGGTGCTCGACAACCAGACGGGCTCGGTGTTGGCGATGGCCAGCTACCCAACCTTCGACAACCGCTGGTTCTCGACCGACGTACCGAAGTCCAAGTTCGACCAGATCTTCCCGACCACGAACCCCGACGGGTCCAAGCTCGACCCGGACAAGTCGGCGCTCACCAACCGCGCCATCCAGGGCCAGTACAACCTCGGGTCGACGTTCAAGGTGTTCACCGCCTACGCCGCGCTGTCGACGGGCCGCCTGACGCCGCACACGATCTACGACGACGTCGGCACCTACACCCTCAGCCCGGCGTCGGTCGACGAGACGAAGTGCGCATCGGGTGTCGTCCGCTGCGTGTACCGCAACTCGACCTGCCCGCCCGACAACACGCCGTGCCGCTACGGCCGAGTCAACGTCACCAACGCCCTCGCCGTGTCGAGCGACTCGTTCTTCTACCATCTCGGCGAGGAGTTCTGGCTGACGCCGGGCACCCAGCTGCAGGACCAGGTCCGCCAGTTCGGCTTCGGGTCGAAGACTGGCATCGACCTGCCGTTCGAGTTCGACGGGCGCGTCCCGACCAACGAGCTGAAGAAAGAGCTCGTCGACAAGGGGGTGCTGGCGAAGGGCGAGTCCGAGCGGCTGCAGCCCGGCGACGTGCTGCTGCTGGCGATCGGCCAGGGCCTGTTGGCGTCCACGCCGCTGCAGCTCAACGTCGGCTACTCGACGTTCGGCAACGGCGGCAACGTCGTCACGCCCCACGTGGTGCAGGCGATCCTCACCCCGGAGACGCCCGACAGCGACACGCCCGGCCTCGCCGACATGACCCAGGCCAAGGTCGTCCAGCAGATCGCGCCGGCGAGCAGGGCGATCCCAATGCCGCCCGAGGTCCACGACCCGATCCAGGCCGGCATCCGCCAGAACATCACCGGCCCCGGCGCCAACGGTCACTCGACGACCGCCGAGGAGCTGTTCGCCGACTACCCGCCCAACGCGATCCCGGTGGCCGGCAAGACCGGCACCGCCCAGGGCTTCAAGTCGTACCCGTGGTTCGACTCCTCAGTGTTCACCGCCTACAGCATCGACCCTGCCCACCCGCTCACCGTCACCTCGTACCTGGAGAAGGCCGGGTACGGCTCGGTCGGCGCGGCGCCGGTCGTCAAGTGCATGTTCGAGGCGCTGTCGGGCCTGATCCCGCTCGACCCAGTGCAGCTCTCCGAGGCGCTGGACACGACGATGAAGGTGCCGGCCAAGGACCTCGCCCGCGTCGACGTCAGCTGCATGCGCAGCACCAACGCCAACACGATCACGCCCGGCGTGGCGTCGGGCGCGAAGGACTGACGCCGTGGGCCTGTCGATGTTGCAGCGCAAGCCGGACTCCGGGCTCGGCAACATCCGCCGGAGCCCCGCCGACCCCAGCCGCAACATCGACTGGGTGCTGATGATCGTCCAGACCGCCCTGACTGTGGCCGGCTGCTTCATCGTGTTCTCGGCGACCCGCACGAGGACGACCGACCCCTACACGTTCGTCACCCGCCAGGTGATCTTCGCCATCGTCGCCGCGGTGGTGATGGTCGTGGTGATGCTCTTCGACTACGACTGGTGGAAGCAGCACGCCCGGGCGCTGTACGTCGCCGCCATCGCCGTCCTCTTCGCCCTCGCCGTCTACGGAAAGCTGAGCCACGACACGGTGCTGGCGCTCGACGTCGGGCCGATCCAGCTCCAACCGGCGGAGTTCGCCAAGTTCGCCGTGCTCCTCGCCCTCGCCGCCTACATCAGCGAGGAGCGCAACGCCGGCGAGAACGTCAGCTACCCGCGGTTCCTCGGCTCGCTGATCATCGTCGGGATCCCCACTGTCCTGATCGTGGTCCAGCCCGACCTCGGCTCGGCGTCGGTGCTCATCGCGATGACGATGGGCGTGCTCCTCGTGGCCGGGGCCAAGGCCCGCTACATCGCCGCCATCAGCCTGCTGTCGGTGGCCACCGTCGCCGCGGCCTACTGGGCAGAGCTCGTGAACAAGTATCAGCTGGCGCGGATCCGGGTGTTCTTCGACGAGCACAACCCGGACCTGGCCAAGGAGGTCTACCAGGTCGGCAACGCGGTGAAGGCGGTCGGCACCGGCGGCGTGTTCGGCAAGGGCTACCTCCACGGACCATTGACCAACGGCAAGGACATCCCGCTGATCTGGGCCGACTTCCCGTTCGCTGCGGTCGGCGAGCAGTTCGGGCTGGTCGGCTGCGCCGTGCTCCTGGCGATGTTCGCCGTCGTGCTGATCCGCATCTGGCGCATCGCCCACCTGTCACGGGACATGTTCGGCACCTACCTCTGCGCCGGAGTGTTCACGATGCTGCTGTGGCAGGTGTTCCAGAACGTGGCGATGACGATCAAGATCATGCCGGTGACCGGCCTGCCGATGCCGTTCATCTCCTACGGCGGGTCGTCGTTGATCACGTGGTTCGCCCTGTTGGGTCTGGTCCAGAGCGTGCACATGAGAAGGATGCGCTAGCAACGGCTAGCCTTCCGGGGACATGACTGGACTCTGGACGCGGCTCGAACCGCTCCTGGGCCAGGTGCAGAAGCCGGCTCGGTACATCGGCTGCGAGGACGGTGCCGTCACCCCCCGGCACGGGCCAGGGACCGTCTCCTGGCTGCTCGCCTACCCGGATGCCTACGAGGTCGGCCTGCCCAACCAGGGCCTGCAGATCCTCTACGAGATCCTCAACGAGCGCGGCGACGCCGTCGCCGAGCGCACCTACGCGCCGTGGACCGACCTCTCCGTCCTGCTGCGGCGCCACGGGTTGCCGTTGTTCTCGGTCGACACCCATCGCCCCGCCGGCGACTTTGATCTGCTCGCCTTCAACCTGTCGTCCGAGCTCGTGTTCACCAACGTCCTGGAGATGATCGACCTGGCCGGCGTGCCAGTCCACGCCTGCGACCGTGGTCCCGAGCACCCGCTGGTGGTCGTCGGCGGGCACTCGGCGTTCAACCCCGAGCCGCTGGCCGACTTCGTCGACCTCGTCGTGCTCGGCGAGGGCGAGGAGGTCGTCGGCGAGATCACGTCGCTCGTGGCCGACTGGATCGCCGCCGGGCGTGCTCGGCGTGAGACGGTGCTCCGTGAGCTGGCCCACGTGCCTGGCGTCTACGTCCCGTCGCTGTACGAGGTGAGCTACGACGGGCCGGCGATCGTCGCCATCGAGCCGAGGTTCGCCGACGTCCCGGCCACCGTCGACAAGCGCACCGTCGCCGACCTTGGCGCGTGGCCGTACCCCAAGCGCCAGCTCGTGCCGCTGACCGAGGTCGTCCACGACCGCCTCAACGTCGAGGTCTTCCGCGGCTGCACCCGCGGCTGCCGGTTCTGCCAGGCCGGGATGATCACCCGTCCGGTCCGCGAGCGCTCGGCCGAGCAGGTGCGCACGATGGTGGCCGACGGGCTGCGCCGCACCGGCTACGACGAGGTCGCCCTGACGTCGCTGTCGACGGCCGACCTCAGCGACGTCTCTGGGATCGTCGGCGCCATCCTCGCCGATCAGGAGGCCGCCGCGCCGGGCTGTCCGACCACCGTCAACCTGCCGTCGCTGCGGGTCGACGCGTTCACCGTCGGGCTCGCCGCCAAGGTCACGAGCGGCCGGCGCAGCGGGCTCACGTTCGCCCCGGAGGCGGGGTCGTGGCGGCTGCGCCAGGTGATCAACAAGCTGATCACCGAGGACGACCTGTACGGCGCGGTCGACGCCGCCTACGCCCAGGGGTGGTCGCGGGTCAAGCTGTACTTCCTCGTCGGGCTGCCGACCGAGACCGACGAGGACACGCTGGGCATCGCCGCGCTGGCCCAGAGGTGCGTCGAGCTCGGTCGCCGCCACAGCGGGCGGGCATCGGCGACGGCGAGCGTCGGTGGCTTCGTGCCCAAGCCGCACACCCCGTTCCAGTGGTTCGGGCAGAACACCGGCGGCGAGCTGCAGCGCAAGGTCGACCTGCTGCGGGGGGCGGTGCGCGGCGCCCGCGGGGTCGACCTCAAGTGGCACGACCCGGCGGCGACGACGGCCGAGGGGATCCTCAGCCGCGGCGACCGGCGGATCGGGCGGGTGGTCGAGCGGGTGTGGCGGGCCGGCGGCACGTTCCAGGAGTGGGGCGAGCACTTCGATCTGCGGCGGTGGTCCGAGGCGCTCGAGGCCGAAGGGTTATCGGTGGACTGGTACGTCCATCGCCACCGGTCCCGTGAGGAGGTGCTGCCGTGGTCGCACCTCACGGCCGGTCTGCACGAGGACTTCCTGTGGGACGACTGGCAGGCGGCGCTGGCGGCGAGCGGGGTGCCCGATTGCCGGTGGACGCCGTGCTACGACTGCGGGGTGTGCACCGGGTACGGGATCGAGCACGTCGTCGCCTCGCCCGTCCCACCAGCGGGCCGCAGCCAGGGTACGGGACACGACCTGACGGGTGGCGAGCGGCCTGCGCTGTTGGGGGCCTGGCGATGAGGTTGCGGCTGCGCTACTCGAAGCTGGGAAAGATCCGGTTCATCAGCCATCGCGACGTGGCACGGGTGTGGGAGCGGGCGCTGCGGCGGGCGGCGCTGCCCGTCGCCACGAGCGCCGGGTTCACGCCGCGGCCCCGCGTGAGCTTCGGGCTCGCTCTGCCGACGGGCGCTGAGTCGGTGGCCGAGTACCTCGACGTCGAGGTGGTGGACGGGGCGGTGCCAGCGACGGAGATGGAGGAGCTGCCGGGGCGCCTCGACGAGGCGCTGCCGGTGGGGATCTCGACGCTGGCGGTCGTCGAGTGCGAGCCCGGCGCGGGGTCGCTGCAGGAGCACGTCAGGGCGGTGACGTGGGAGCTGTCGGTGCCGCCCGGCGTCGATGTGGGCTCGGCGGTGGAGCGGCTGCTCGGTGCGGCCACGCTCCCCTTGGACCGGGAGCGCAAGGACGAGCGGCGCGTGGACGACGTGCGACCCGCGATCCTGTCGCTGGCGGCGGCCGCCGCCGACACCCTGGACACCTTGGTCGCCGACGTGGCGACCGTCGGGCGCGGCCTGCGACCGGCCGAGCTTGCCGCAGTGGCGTTCCCTGGCGCCGACGTTTCGGCGCTGCGGGTCCTGCGGACGCACCAATGGATCGAGCACGACGGGGACCGGCGCGAGGTGATCGCGCTGCCGGTCGTCGTGCCGGCGCCCCTGGTGGGCGCATGAGAAGGAGTCACGATGGACAACGAGACGGCGGGGCCGGATGCCCCCCTCGAGGCCGACGCCCCAGATGACGGCACGCTCACACCGGCGCCGGAGCTGACGGGCGACGGCGAGGCCGCCGAGGGCGGCGGCGACGGACCTTCACGCCGGCGTCGGCGCGGCTCACGCGGCGGCCAGCGCCGGCGCAAGGCGGACGGCGAGAACGGCGCGCGCGAGGCGGCGCCCGGCGACGCCGAGGAGCCGGAGATGCCCGAGCCGCTGCGGGAGAACCGGCCGTCGGTCGAGGCGGCCGAGCGGGCGCTCGTGCGCAAGCCGCAGATCGGCGACACCCGCCCGGCACCGTCGCCCCCGTCGGCCCCGGTCGAACGGGCCAAGCGCGGGCGCAACCGGGCGGGCGTGCCGGCCGGCGCCGCCCGCGGCACCGATCCCGGCCGGGGCGACGACGGCAAGCGCAAGCGGCGGGCACCGCGCGGCGGTCGGCCATCCGTGGCCGGGGGACCGGACGAGCTCGCCGAGCAAGCAGACGAGACAGAGCAAGCAGAGCAGCGCCGCGGCCGCGAGCGCCGCGGTCGGCCGGTGGGCCGTTACCTGATGTGCGTGCAGGTCCGCCCGGACATGGCCCAAGTCGCCGTGCTCGAAGGGCGCAACCTGATCGAGCACTACGTCAGCCGCCCGGCCGACGACATCAGCCAGATCCACGGCAACATCTACGTCGGCCGCGTGCAGAACGTGCTGCCCGGAATGGAGGCGGCGTTCGTCGACATCGCCACCCCGAAGAACGCCGTGCTCTACCGAGGCGACGTGCAGTACGACGCCGAGGACATCGAGGAGCGCGGCGACGCCGCCCGGATCGAGGACATCCTGCGGCCCCGCCAGCTGATCGTCTGCCAGGTCACCAAGAACCCGATCGGCGCCAAGGGGGCCCGGCTGACCCAGGAAGTCTCGCTGCCCGGCCGCTTCGTGGTGCTGATCCCCAACTCCAAGACGTACGGCATCTCCAAGCGCCTGCCCGACGACGTCCGAAAGCGGCTCAGGGCGATCCTCGACCGGGTCAAGCCGGACCAGCACGGCCTGATCGTGCGCACCGCCGCCGAGCACGCCACGGAGGACGAGCTGCGCGCCGACATGACGCTGCTCCTCGACCAATGGCAGCACATCGCGACCAAGGCGGCCAGCGCCAAGCAGCCGACGCTGCTGTACCGGGAGCCGGAACTGGCTGTGCGGGTCATCCGCGAGGAGTTCAACGCCGACTACCGGGGTGTGATCATCGACGACCAGCGGCTGCACGCCGAGCTGCAGGCGTACATCGGGGCGTTCAACCCCGACCTCGCCGGGCGGGTCGAGTACTACGACGCCGAGGCCGAGGGGCTCAGCGTGTTCGAGCAGTACCACGTCCACGAGCAGGTGCACAAAGCGCTCGACCGCAAGGTGTGGCTGCCGTCGGGGGGCTCGCTGATCATCGAGCACACCGAGGCGCTCACGGTGATCGACGTCAACACCGGCAAGAACGTCGGCACGTCGTCGCTCGAGGAGACGGTGTTCCACAACAACCTCGAGGCCGCCGACGAGATCGCCAAGCAGCTGCGGCTGCGCGACATCGGCGGGATCATCGTCATCGACTTCATCGACATGGAGAACCGCGCCAACCGGGGCGCCGTGGTCGAGCGCTTCCGCAACGCCCTCTCGCGGGACAAGACGCGGTCGCAGGTGTTCGACATCTCCGACCTCGGGCTCGTCGAGATGACCCGCAAGCGGATCGGCGAGGGCCTGCTCACCGAGTTCTCGACGATCTGCCCCAACTGCGAGGGCCGCGGCGTGATCGTCGACCACGCCCTGCTGGACTGAGCCGGCATCCGAGTGTTTCGACCCGTCGGAGTGTTTGGCTCCGGGAGAATCGGGCTGTGGCACTCGGATGGAGCGGCCGGTGGGAGCGGCGGGCCAGCCAGCTACGCTTGCCGACCGCTATGTACGCGGTGATCGGGGCCGGGTCCGGCCAGCTGAAGGTCGAGGAGGGCCAGCGGGTTCACGTCGACCTGCTCGACGCTCAACAGGGCGACGAGGTGACGTTGCCGGCGAAGATGGTCGTCGACGGCGACACCGTCCTTGCCACGCCCGACCAGCTCGGGGGCGTCACGGTCACAGGGACGGTGGTCGGCGAGGCGAAGGGCCCGAAGATCAACGGGTTCACCTACAAGCGGCGCACCAACCAACGCCGCCGCTTCGGCCACCGCCAGCGGTACACCGTCGTCGAGATCACCAAGATCGCCACGAAGTAGGAGAGCCGGATGTCGAAGACGAAGGGTGGCGGCTCCACCCGCAACGGCCGTGACTCCACCGCCCAGCGCCTCGGCGTGAAGGTGTTCGGAGGCACCAAGGTCACCGCCGGCACGATCATCGTCCGCCAGCGCGGCACCAAGTTCCATCCCGGCAGGAACGTCGGCATCGGCGGCGACGACACGCTGTTCTCGCTCGTCGACGGCGCCGTGAAGTTCGGCGAGCGCAAGGGCCGCAAGGTCGTCGACGTCGAGCCGGTCTGACCTCCGGGCGCGCGTCGTCGTCAACGGGCGCGTCCAGGGCGTCTGGTTCCGCGACTCGTGCCGGCGCGAGGCTGTCGCTCGCGGGGTCAGCGGCTGGGTGCGCAACCGAATGGACGGCTCGGTCGAGGCGGTCTTCGAAGGGTCGCCCGCCGCCGTCGCCCAGTGCGTGAGCTGGTGCCGGATCGGCCCGGCCCGCGCCGAAGTCACCGCCGTCGAGGTCACCGAGGAACCCCCGGAGGGCCTCGTCGGCTTCCGGATTCGCTGATCCGGGGCGTCAGCTCACCCCCTGGGGGAGCTTGGCGGGATCCCAGCCGAGCAGCGAGACGGCCTGGCGGCAGGCGAATCGGTCGGTCATTCCGGCGACGTAGGCGACGGCCGCCTCGACGGCTTCGTCGGTGCCTCCGGCGGCGTGCGGGGCCACCAGAGGATTGGGGAGCAGGTGGGGGCGGTCGCCATAGTGCTCGACGAGGGCCCGCAGCAGAGCGATCACCGCCTCGGCCTGGGCCCGGCTGGCCGGGCGCAGGTAGACGTGCTCGTAGTTGAAGCGGCGGAAGTCGGCGAGGGCGTCGGCAAGCGGTTCGGTCATCCCGATGCAGCCGGTGTCAGCCGCGGCGTCGACCATCCCGCGTATGAACGTCCCGAGCTGGCGTGAACGGGCCGGCCCACAGCGTGCCGCGACGCTGGCCGGGAGCATGTCGGCGGCGACGATGCCGGCGGCGACCGCGTCCTCGAAGTCGTGGCACACGTAGGCGATGCGGTCGGCCCACGAGACTACCTCGCCCTCTGGCGTGGCCGGCGCCGGGCGGCTCCAGGAGTGGTTGCGGATGCCGTCGAGCGTCTCGGCGCAGAGGTTGAGCGGGGTGAGCGTGACGTCGGCACCCCACACGGCGTGGTCGTAACCGCCGGCGACGTATGGCGACAGCCCGTCCTCGCTGGCGTGGCCGCCCGGCCCGTGCCCGCAGTCGTGGCCGAGGGCGATCGCCTCGGTGAGGGCGACGTTGAGCCCGAGCGCCCGGGACACCGACGTGGCAACCTGGGCCACCTCGAGGGCGTGGGTGAGGCGGGTCCGCTGGTGGTCGTCGGGGAACACGAACACCTGGGTCTTGCCGGCCAGGCGACGGAACGCGGGTGCGTGGAGGATGCGGTCGCGGTCGCGCTCGAAGCACGTTCGCCACTCGTCGGGCTCCTCGGGTCGTGCCCGGGTGCCGGCGCCCACGGCACGGGTGGCCGACGACACCAGCAGCTCGTGCTCCAGCTCCTGGCGGGCCATCCGCCGGACCGACGTCCCGGCTGAGGCGCGTGAGTCGGCATGGGCCAAGCGAACACCCTGCCGTTCGGCTGCCCCGCGCATCGTGGACGCCCAGCGATCGGCCCGCTCCTGCATCTGGTCGTCGACGTCCATGACGCCGAGAATAGGGAAGGGGTGTGACAACGAGGCGGCCGGTACCGTGGGCCGACGTGTCCCAGTTCGTCGACGAGTGCCAGCTCAACGTGCGCGGCGGCGACGGCGGGGCAGGGTGCGTGTCGTTCCGACGGGAGGGACCGGTGGCGTTCGGTGGGCCCAACGGCGGCGACGGCGGCAAGGGCGGCGACGTGTGGCTGGTGGCCGACCACAACGTGGCGTCACTGCTGGCGTTCCGCGACCATCCGCACCGACGAGCGCAGTCCGGCGTCCACGGCAAGGGCAAGGACCTCCACGGCCGTCGCGGGGAGGACCTGATCGTCACGGTCCCGGAGGGCACCGTCGTCCGGGACCTCTACGCCGGTGACGCGCTCGCCGAGCTGTTGCGCCACGGCGACCGCTGGCTCGCCGCCGCCGGTGGCCGGGGTGGGCGGGGCAACGCCAGGTTCCTCACCAACCGGCGGCGGGCACCGAGCTTCGCCGAGCAGGGCGAGCACGGCGAGGAGCGATGGCTCAAGCTGGAGCTGCAGCTGATGGCAGATGTCGCCCTCGTCGGGTTCCCCAACGTCGGCAAGAGCACCCTGATCAGCGCGATCTCGGCGGCCAGGCCGAAGATCGCCGACTACCCGTTCACGACGCTCGAGCCGCACCTCGGGGTCGTGCGGGTCGACGACGCCACCGAGTTCGTGGTCGCCGACATCCCCGGCCTGATCGAGGGGGCCAGCGAGGGTCGTGGCCTCGGTCACCGATTCCTGCGCCACGTCGAGCGGGCCCGGGTGCTGTGCCTGCTCGTCGACCTCGCCGCTCCGGCCGAGTTCGACGGTCCGTCGCCCGCCGAGCAGGAGCGGATCTTGCTCGCCGAGCTCGGCGCCTACCGGCCCGAGTTGCTCGAGCGGCCGCGCCTGGTGGTCGGCACCAAGGCCGACATCACCGCCGCGACCGACCCGGCCGAGCTGGGGTTCACACCGAACGGCGAGGACCGCTTCATCATCTCGGCCGTCACCCGCGACGGCCTCGGTCTGCTGGTGGGGGCGATGGCCCGCCTGGTCCACGAGGCACGGGAGCCCGAGCCGGTGACCGACGGCGTCGTGCTGCTGCGGCCTGTGCCGGAGGGCGCCGCCGTCTCCCGGGAGGGCGAGCACGAGTTCCGCTTGCTCGGTCGCGACGTCGAGCGGGTCGTCGCCCTGAACGACATCACGTCGCCGGACGCGGCGGCCTACATCAGCCACCGCCTCGACCGCCTCGGCGTGAACAAGCTGCTCGCCCGGGCCGGGGCCGCCGACGGCGACGTCGTGTGGATCGGCGACTTCAGCTTCGAATACCGGGAGTGACGGCGTGCGCGTCGTCGTGAAGGTCGGCACGTCGTCGGTCACCGACGAGCGCGGGGCGATCGACGACGCCGCCATCGGCGTGCTCGCCGGCGAGATCGCCGCCGCCCGCGGCGACCGGCACGACGTGGTGCTGGTGTCGTCGGGCGCGGTCGCCGCCGGCGTTGCCGCCCTCGGGCTCGAGCACCGACCGAGCGACATCTCGACGCTGCAGGCGATCTCCGCCGCCGGCCAGCCGCGCCTGATGGCACGGTGGGACGCCGCCCTCGCCCCGCACGGCCTGGTGCCCGCCCAGGCGCTGCTCGTGCCGCACGACTTCGTCGACCGCCGCCAGTACCTCCATGCCCGCAACACGCTCACCCGGCTGCTCGAGCTCGGGCTGGTCCCGATCATCAACGAGAACGACGCCATCGCCCGCGACGAGACGCGCTACGGCGACAACGACCGCATCGCCGCGCTGGTCGCCCACAACATCGCCGCCGGGGTGCTCGTGCTGCTCACCGACCTGGACGGGCTCTACACCGCCGACCCACGCGTCCACACCGACGCGACGCTTGTCGAGCGGGTCAGAGTTGACGACCCGATGCTGTCGATCCGCGCCGGGGCCGGCGGCAGCGGGCGGGGGAGCGGCGGGATGGCGAGCAAGCTGGAGGCGGCGCGCATCGCGTCCTGGTCAGGCGTGCGCACGGTGATCGCCAACGCCGGGCGGCGGGGTGTGCTGGCCGGGGCGATCGCCGACGAGGCCGTCGGCACCACGTTCGAGGCCCACCGCCGCACGCTCCCGGCGCGCAAGCTGTGGATCGCCTTCGCCTCCCACGTCGCCGGCACGGTGATGGTCGACGACGGCGCCCGGCGAGCGCTGGTCGAGCGCCAGACGAGCCTGCTTCCGGCCGGCGTCGTGGACGTCTCGGGCGCGTTCGGCGAGGGCGACACGGTCGACGTCACCGGCACCGACGGCGTCGCTTTCGCTCGCGGCATGGTCTTCGTCGACGCCGGCCAGCTGCGCCGGGTCGCCGGCCGCCACACCTCGCAGCTCCCCGCCGGCATGTCCCACGAGGTCATCCACCGCGACGACCTCGTGCTGCTCCCGGCCTGACACAAACGCCGATCAGCTGGGCGGGGCCTCGCTCGGCGCCGGCTGGGGCTGTTCGGAGGGCGGGACCATCTCGGCCTTTGCCGGCTCGGGCCCGCCGAGGCCGAGCTCGGCGCGCAGCTCGCTGAGCCGGCTCTGGGCCTCGACGTTGGCGGTCGCCTGCTCGACCTCGAGCACGCGGGACTCGACCGACGTCTCGGTCAGCTCGGCCGTCGCCTTGGCCTTGGCGTAGCGGGCCTGGATCTTCTCCTGGACCTCGGAGAGCGTCGGCACGTCGGCCCCCACCGTCTCGGTGAGCTGGGCCATCGCCGCGTTCATCTCCTCCTGCATCTTGGCCTGGTCGAGCTGGGACAGCAGCTTCGACTTCTCGGCGATCTTCTCCTGCAGCAGCCGGCTGTTCTGCTGCACGGCGGCCTTGGCCTGGTCCGACGCTTCGGTCGACTCGAGGACCATCGTCTTCAGGCTCTCGACGTCCTTCTCGACCTGGATCAGCTGGTTGGCGATCGTCTCGGCGGCCGAGTTGTACTGCGCCGCCTTCGTCGCGTCCCCGGCCTTCTGGGCGTCGGCGGCCATGATCAGCGCCTGGCGGGCGTTGGCGTTGAGCTTCTCCAGCTCGGTCATCTTCGAGTTCAGCCGCAGCTCACCCTGCTTCTGGTTGGCGATCACATTGGCCGCCTGCTCCTTGAGCCGGCGGTGTTGGTTCTGGGCCTCGGCGATCGCCTGCTCGAGCTGCACCTTCGGGTCCGCCCGCTCGTTAAACGAGCCCGTGAGCTTGGCGGTGAGGTACTTCCACCACTTCTTGAACAGCTTGAACATGTGCCGAAGCCTAGGCCGCGGTCGCCCGGAGCCGCCCCGCCAGTCGCCGGCGCGCCGCCGTCAGCTCGGGGGCCTTGAGCACGGCCAGGACCGCCGCATAGACGGCGAGGCCGACGACCGCGCCGACGATCATCCGCACCCATGCGCCGGCGCCGGCCGTGGCCCCGACGTGCGAGGTGACGAGCCACGTCACTTCGCCGGCGATCGCCACGGCGACGACCATCCGCCACAGGCTGGCGACGATCTCGGCGAGCGGGAACCCGGGCACCCTGTACGACATCACCTGCAGCGCCCACGCCGCGCAAACGAGGTACGAGATCGCCAGCGCCGCAGCCAAGCCCATGATGTCGTAGGCGCCGACGAGAGCGAAGGCGAGGGCGATGTTCAAGGCGTTCTGGCCGACATTGATGACGAACGGCGTGCGCGTGTCCTGGTGGGCGAAGAAGCCGCGCAGCACGAACAGGTACACCGAGAACCCGACGAGGCCGAGAGCGAACCCGCCGAGCGCCCACGCTGCGGCGTCGGCGTCGATCGCCGCGTATTCGCCGTGCTGGAGCAAGGCGCCGACGATCGCCCGCCGCAGGACGAAGATCAGCACCCCGGCGGGCAGCGTGAGCAGGGCGACGAGGCGGGTGCCCAGCGACATCTGATTGCAGAACGCTCGCTTGTCCCGGCGGGTGACGGCGCGGGCCATCTCCGGGGCGAACGTCGTCGCCAGCGAGACCGCCAGCAGACCGTGAGGGAGGACGAAGAACGTGTAGGCGTTGAAGTAGGCGCGGGCGTTGCCGGACCCGGGGTCGGCGAGGTTGCGCACGACGACCACGGTGACCTGGTTGGCGACGACGTACCCGAGCGTCCACCCCGACAGCGTCAGGAGGCGACGCACCGCCGGGTGGTGGAGGTCGAAGCGGGGCTTGATGCGGATGTCGGCGCGGACGATCGCCGGGATCAGGGCCACCGCCATCGCCGCGATCCCAGCGGTCGCCCCGATCCCCAGCGTCCAGCGCAGCCGGTCGTCGGTGAGGACGTCGCCGAGCTGCCAGCTGGACGATCCCGCGGACGGCAGCGACAGCAGCGTCACGATCACGATCAGGTTGGACAGGATCGGGCACCACGCGGCGGCGAAGAACCGGCGCCGGGCGTTGAGCAGCGCGGTGCCGAGGGCGGTCGCCCCGTAGAAGAAGATCTGGATCAGGAACACCCGCGTGAGCAGCGTGCCGACGTCGTGGAACACCTCCTTGTCGACGCCGGCCGCCGGCTCGATCGTGTACAGGCGGAAGATCCACGGGGCGGCGACGTAGGCCACGAACGTCACCGCGGCGAGCACGACGAGCGACACGGTGACGGTGACGTCGGTCGACTCGTCGTCGTCGCGCTCGGCGTACGAGGTGAACAGCGGCACGAGCGTGGCCGACAGCACCCCGCCGATGAGCAGCTCGTAGACGATGTTCGGGGTCTCGTTGCCGATCGTGTAGGCGTCGGCCAGCGCGCCCTGGCCGATCACGTAGCCGAACACGACGACCCGCAACAGCCCGGTGATCCGCGAGAGCGCCGTGCCGGTGGCGACGACGACGTTCGCTCGCAGCAGGCTCATGTGGTGGACGGGCCGGCGGCCCGCTCGGTCTCCTCCATCGCCACGCGCAGGCTCTCCAGCTCGGTGACGAGCCCGTCGACGTCGTTGCCGAGCACGTCCGTGTCGCCGGAGCCGACGCTGACCTCGACGGTGCGGGCGACGAGCTCGTCGAATCGGGCGTCGAGCAGCCGCAAGCGGTCGCGGCTGCGCGCGGCGAGGGCGGCGAGCCGACTGGCCGAGGCGAGCTGGGCTTCGAGCGCCTGGGCCGTCTGGGTCTGGGCCGACGTCGGCGCGGCATCGCCGATCGAGCGCTTCAGCTCGGCCAGCTCGGCCTGCGCCGACGCCGTGTCGATCGTGCCGATCGCGGCGACGATCTCGTGGCCCCGGCGGGCGATCCGCCACGACTCGTCGACGCCTTCGTCGAGCCTGCCGGAGAGCTGCTGGAGGCGGTCGCGCAGCGGGCCCGGTGCCACCGACGCGACGACGCGGTCGAAGCGTCGCTTCGACTCCTCGGCCTGCACGGCGTACGTCCGCCATGGCTCGCTGAGGCTGCCAGGCGCGACCCGTGCGGTCGGCGGACCCTTGGGCACCGCCGCGAGCACCCGCCCGCCCCACGCCAGCGCACCGATCCCCGCCGCGGCAACGAGGGGGAGCCCGGCGACGATGCTCGCCGCGGCCCCGGCACCGAACAGCACGATGCCGAGCGGCGACATCATCGCCCGGGCGACGCGCGGCGTGAAGAAGCGGTCCCGGAAGGACGCCATCAGAAGTTGCTGATCACGGCGGTGAAGACCTGGTTGATCGTCGCCGGATTGCTGGCGTTGTAGGTGGCGGCACGCGTCGCTTGAGAGATCGAACGCAAGGTCAGCTGGTCGGCGTCGTCCCCGTAGGAGATCGTGAAGAGGCGCACTGGCTGCGACGACGACCCCTCGCTGCCCTGCTGGAGCGCGGCGACGAGGTCGCTCAACTGCTGGTCGTCGTCGTCGGCCACGCCGTCGTCATTCTGCCCGTCGGTGAGCAGCACGATGGCGTTGATCTTGGCCGGGTCGTAGCTGGCGAGCATCGTGTCGTAGGCCTTCTGCGTGACCTCGTACAGCGGCGTCCCGTTGGTCGGGAACTGGGCCTTGATGGCGTCGGCGATCGCCTGCTTTGTCCCGCCGATCGGCCCGACCGGCACCAGCTCGCGCACGTTCGGGTCGGCGCCGCCGAGATCGGTGCTGAACGCCCACAGCCCGACGTCGTCGGTCGCCTTGAACTGATCGAGCGCGCTGACCGCCGCCTCTTGGGCGAGGTCGAGGCGGGTCTTGTCGTTGGTGACGAGCTCACCCATCGAGCCCGAGATGTCGAGCACCAGCAGGACCCGGGCGTCTTTGCGCAGCTCGGCCCACGAGTCGAGGATCCCGACGAGCACCTCGGGCTTCGGCACCTCCAGCGTGGCGGTCGGCTGGTTGGGGTCGACGCCGTTGGCGGCCACGATCGGGTCGGCCAGCGGGACCGCCGGGTTGTTCGGGCGGAAGCCGTACTGGAGCACCTTGCGCTGGTTGTCGGACTGTTGCACGTAGTCCCTGAACAGCGCCGCCGCGGCCTTCTCGTCGGCGTCCACCCACTCGGTGTTGAGCACGATGAACGGGCTGTCGGAGTAGAGCGTTCCCTCCGACGGATAGATCGCGACGAGCGGGTCGCGCGGGGTGCGCGGCGTCTCGCCGGGGGAGAGGACACCGTCGGGGTTGCCCTTGTTGTAGTCGATGACCGACTTCTCCTCGACGGCGACGACGCTGGCGTAGGTCAGCGCTGTGCCGCGAGCGTCGGCAGCGAACCAGTTGTTGAGGAACGTCATCGTGATGTCGCCGTAGTGGACGACCGACGACTCGATCTGCTTGGCGAAGTCGACCGCCGCCGGACGGCCCAGGTCCTCGATCGTCAACCCCTGCGACTTGCCGACCGCCGCGTAGTACTCGGCGATCGTGAAGTTGAGCCCGCTCGTGGAGAAGTTGGGGTTGGTCTTGCCGAGCCGGAACGGACCCCACTCCGCGTGGCCGACGGAGCCCCAGCCCTGCGGGTCGTTGGCCAGGCGGAGGAGGTCCTTGAACCCGAGCTGGGTGTTCGGCCAGCCGAGCGCCTCGGCCATCGGCTTGGGCATCGCGATGACGAGCGGGGTCAGCATGAACGGCGTGCCGGCGGGCGCCAGCTCCGTGCCGGCGCGGTCGTTGACGATGCCCGCCCACGCCGATGCCGCCGGCGACCAGATCACCGGCGGCGGTCCGTTGACGTCGGGGTCGGGCCAGCCCTGCGGGATCAACGTGGCGGCGAGCCCGGAGGCGACGCTGCGCGGCGTGACGAAGACGCACTTGCCGCCGACCTTCGCCGCCGGCGAGGCGTTGAACGAGTCGGCGAGGTCGGTGAGCAGCGTGATCTTCTCGCTGCTCACCGCCATGTCGACGACGATGCAGTCGCCGGGGGGTGCGCTGGCGCCGCTGCCGCCGGCAGTGGTCTGGCCACCCGTGGTGTCGTCGCCGCTGCCGGTGCAGGCCGCCGCGACCATCCCGATGAGCGCGGCGAGCGCGGTGCGCCTCGCTCTCATCCGGTGGCGTCCCGCCAGTAGGCGCGCAGGGCGAGCATCGTGCCGGCGTCAGGCAGCCGCTGGGCGGCGCTGCCCGAGGCGGCCCAGCCCGTGGTGGCGAGGGAGTCGGTCAGGGCGGCGGCGAGGCCCGCGGGGGCGGTCTGCCCGCCGGGGACCGCGAGCACCGCCTCCACCCACATGGACGGCTCAGGGTAGTTGACGTCGACACGGTCCCCACCGAGCGCGGCGACCTCGACGTCGGTGGTCGCGGCGACGTCGAGCGAGCCGGCCCTGGTGACCATCGTTGCCAGCGGCGTCCCGGCGGAGAGGGACGAGACCGGCACGGCGCGTGACAGCCGCCGCGCCCACGGCACGAAGGCCGGGTCGTTCTCCCACGTGCCGGCGCTGATCGGTGATGTGCCGAAGTAGCCCGCCACGGCGTCGGCGAACGACGCCAGGGCGACGGCCTCGCGATCGACGGCACCCAGTGACGGGCGCACCGTGCGCAGCGCGGCGTCTCCACCAAGCTCGGTCCACGGTGCCCCGGCGTGGCGGCCGATGCACGCCCACAGTGCGATGCCGGCGCAACCGCTGGCGAGCGCCGCCGCCCGCGGGCCAATCGGCGTGGCGACTGCGAGACGGGAGGCACCGAGCGACGTCGTCGTGAACCCCAGCCGTTGCGTGCGCACCGCGTCGACCATCGCCGGGTAGGGCTGGATGGTCGCCCACACCGGTGCGGGCTCATCGGTGGCGGCGAGGGCGTCGAGGGTCGCGCCCGCCGCCTCGACGCGCACGGCGAGGCCGGGGAACTGCGCCTTGACGGCATCGCACGCCGCACTCAGCTCGGTGACGCACACCAGCTCGCCCGGGGTCGTGTGCGCTGCCGTCGCCGGCGTGGTGGTGGCGGCGGTCGTGCCGTCGTCGTCGAACACGCTGCGCCGCACCACGACGGCGATCACGATCAGGGCCGCCGCGGCGACCGCGGCGACGATGCGCTTGGCGGTCACGTCGTCAGCTCGGGAGCTCTTGCACGGCCTCGTGGAGGCTCTCGAGCTCGACCACGAGGTCGTCGACGTCGCTGGCGAACGTGTCGGTGTCGCGGCTGCCGACGCTGACCTCGGAGGCGCGGGCGCAGAGCTCGTCGAGGCGGGCGGCGTTGAGGCGCAGCTTGTCTGCCGTCGACGCCGACAGCGCCTTCAGCCGATCGGCGGTCGCCAGTTGCGACTGCACCGAGTTGATCGCTGCCGTGAGGTTCTCCGATGGCGCCGCGCCGGCCTGGGACTGGAGGGTCTGCAGCTGCGATCGCAGCCGGGTCGGGTCGAGGCGGCTGACGGCGGCGTCGATCTCGTCGCCTCGCTTGGCAACCTGCCAGCCCTCCTGCAGTCCGGCGTCGAGGCGCGCGGCGATGTCGGCGAGACGGTCGTGGAGCGGGCCCGGTGGCGTGTTCGCCACCGTCGTGCGGAACTGCCGGCGCGAGCGCTGCCCGCTCTGGACGAAGCGCCGCCACGGTTCGCTCAACGTGAACGGGTCGACCTCGGCGGGACGGGCGTCCTTCGGCATCGCCGCCCAGACGGCGCCGCCGTAGACCACGACGCCGAGGACGATCGCCAGCGGGATCGGGAGCCCGAGCACGCCGGCCACGACCCCGACGACGGCGCCGACGAGGATCCGCCACGACAGGATCGCCCGAGCGGTCGCCGGCGTCCAGAACCGGTCGCGGAACGCCATCGGCGCCCGAGGCTACTGCCGACCACCCCGGCACCTCGGTCCGGCTTCCGGCCCGATGCGTCGGTATGTTCGCCGCATGGCGAGAGCGCAGATCGGCACCAGCCCGGACGCGTCGGCCTCGCTCATCGCCGCTGCCGAGCAGCTGTTCGCCGACCGTGGTATCGACGGCGTCTCGCTTCGCGAGATCAACCGGGAAGCCCGGCAGCGCAACACGACGTCATTGCAGTATCACTTCGGCGACCGCACCGGCGTGTTGCGGGCGATCCTCTCCAAGCATGGGCGCGAGGTCCACATCCGGCGCAACGCGCTGCTCGACCAGTACGACGCCAGCGGCGCCGAGGACGTGCGCCTGCTGGCCTCGGCCTTCGTGCTGCCGCTGGTCAGCAAGCTCCACGACAGCGACGGCGGGCGCTGCTACCTGCGCATCGCCGCCGAGCTGGTCAACCGCACCACTCGGGAGATCGAACCGGGTGAGCCGTCGATCCTGTCGGACCCGCTGGGCCGTGATCCCACCGACAGCATTACTCGATGGAGCCGACTGGTCGGGCCGCTGCTGCCGCCGATCGTGGTCGGGCCGCCCCTGCACCGCCGGTTCGCGGCGATGCGCTTCGCCCACATCGAGCTCGGCCGCCGAGCGAGCGAGCGACCACACCAGTCAGACCGGCTGTTCACCAGCCACCTCGTCGACCTGGTCACCTCGATCCTCGTCACCCCAGTCTCCGAGGAGACCGCCGCCCTGCTCGAGCGAGCGCGCCGCCCGCAACCGCGCCCGCCGCGCCCGCGTCTGACACCAGCCGGCGCGGCAAGGTGGGCGAGCGCCGCTGCGAAGCGGCGGCGGCGAGCTTCGGGAGGTGAGGCGAGCAGCTTGCCTGCGAGCCGAACCCGAGAATCAGCGGTCGGGGGACACGATGTCGTCGGCGGTGAACGTCGTGAGCTGGTCGTCGCTCGGCGCGGAGATCGTCGAGAGGCGCTCGGCCTGGTGGCCGACGGCGGCCTCGAACACGTTGCGGACGAAGCGGGCGTTGCCGAAGCCGCGCGACCGCGGCTCGGCGTCGATCAGCGCGGTGAGCCGGGCGGTCGCCGCCTCGTCGGGCCGGTAGCGGTTGGTCTCGCACATCGAGACGAAGATCGCCACCAGCTCCGACGTCGTGTAGTCGGGGAAGTGGATGGTGCGGGTGAAGCGGCTCTTCAGCCCGGGGTTGGCGTCGATCAGCTCGGCCATCTCCTCCGGGTAGCCGGCGGCGATCACGGCGAGGTCGTCGCGGTGGTCCTCCATGAACTTGACGATCGTGTCGATCGCCTCGCGGCCGAAGTCCTGCTCGCTGCCGCGGGCGAGGGCGTACGCCTCGTCGATGAGCAGCGTTCCACCGAGCGCCGACTCCAGCACGCCGCGCGTCCGGGTCGCCGTTTGGCCGACATAGCCGGCGACGAGGTGGCTGCGGTCGGTCTCGACGAGGTGACCCTTCGCGACGACGCCGAGGGTGCGCAGGATCTGGCTCAGCAGGCGGGCGACGGTGGTCTTTCCGGTGCCCGGGTTGCCGGTGAACACGAGGTGGTGGCTCGTCTCGATCGTCGGCATGCCACGCTCCGATCGAAGCCGCTGGATGCGCAGCAGGCTGGTGAGCCGGCGGACGTCGGCCTTGACCTCGGCCAGCCCGACCAGCCCGTCGAGCTCGGCGAGGAGGTCCTCGATCGGGCGCTGCGGTGGGAGTGACGCCGTCGGGGCAGCAGGCGCGGCAGCCGCCGACGTGGTCGCCGCCGGCGTCGCCGGGCGCTGGCCTGCATGACCCGGGCGGGCCACCCCGGCGGCGTCGAACGCCCGCAGCAGCACGTCGCGGAAGTGGTCGATCGCAGCGATCTCGTCCGGCGAGGGCACGAGGTCGATCGCCGCGGCGGCGTGGGCCAAGCGGATCGCGGTTTCGTAGTAGCGGGCGGCGCGGCCCGTGCCGTCTCGGGCGTCGGCGCGCACCAACAGGTCGAACAGCGTGCTCGGGCGATCGAGCCACGCTCGCTTGCCGGCGAGCAGCTCGCTCTCCCGCAGCTGGCTCGAGGACACCCGCACCGGCGGTTCGAGGCGGGCGCCGATGTCGTCGAGCCACGCCTCCAGCTCCGTCGCCGAGAGCCGCTCGTCACTTCCGATCACGGCGCCGACGATGTCGCCCGCCTCGACGATGACCTCGGGCCGCAGGTCACGCCCGGACAGCTCGCCGAGCTCGGCGCTGACCGCATCGACGAACCCGTCGACGTAGCTGGCGAGGACTCCGGGCACGACCGCCGAGCGTAGGTGAGCAGTTCCGGTTGACCCGGCGGTCAAGTGCCCAGGTACCCTCGCGCCCGATGACGAGCGCAGCGACCGAACGGTTCGAGAACGTGCCATCGGTCCGCGACGGCCTGCGCCGCGTGGACTACCTCGCCGACGAAGGCATCGCCGGCGTCGTCTACCTCGCCGACCGCCTCGGCAAGCCGGTGCTCATCGAGGGTCCGGCCGGGACCGGCAAGACCCAGCTCGCCAAGTCGGTGGCGGAGATGAACGGCGCCCGCTTGATCCGGCTGCAATGCTACGAGGGCCTCGACGAGTCCAAGGCGCTCTACGAGTGGAACTACAAGAAGCAGTTGCTGCGGATCCAGGCCGACAAGACCTCGGACTCGTGGAGTGAGGTCCACGACGACATCTTCTCCGACGAGTTCCTGCTCACCCGCCCGCTGCTCGAGGCGATCACGGCCAACGAGCCGGTGGTGCTGCTGATCGACGAGGTCGACCGCGTCGAGGTCGAGACCGAGGCGCTGCTGCTGGAGATCCTCTCCGACTACCAGGTGTCGATCCCCGAGCTCGGCACGATCGAGGCGACCCAGATCCCGCTGGTGTTCCTCACGTCGAACAACACCCGTGAGCTGTCGGAGGCGTTGAAGCGACGCTGCCTCTACCTCCACGTCGACTACCCGTCGCTGGAGCGGGAGAAGGAGATCGTGCTCGCCAAGGTGCCCGGCGTGACGGCCAACCTCGCCGACCAGATCGCCCGGGTGGTGCGCTCGATCCGCCAGATCGACTTGAAGAAGTCGCCGAGCGTGTCTGAGACGCTCGACTGGGCGCGCACGCTGCTGCTGCTCAACATCGACACGATCGATGAGAAGACAGCCAAGGAGACGCTGCACATCCTGCTCAAGTACCAGACCGACATCGCCAAGGCGACGAAAGAGCTCACCGTCGAGGACAAGTAGCGATGACCGACGTCGCCCCCCGCCCGGCCGGCGGGATGCTGTCCTTGCTCAACGGGTTCGTCGTCGAGCTGCGCAACGCTGGGCTGCCGGTCAGCCTGACCGAGAACCTCGACGCGATGGAGGCGGTGCAGCACATCCCGATCGACGACCGCGAGGCGTTCAAGTACGCGTTGGCCGCGACGCTGGTGAAGAACAACGCCCACTGGCGGGCGTTCGAGACCGTGTTCGAGGTCTACTTCAGCCTGCGCGGGCCGGAGTACCGGATCGCCGAGGGCGACGCCGACGCGCTCGACGAGCTGTTCCGCGAGATGCAGGAGCAGCAAGGCGAGGGTCGCGGAGCGGCGGGCGGGTCGATGGACGCGCTGACGCCCGAGGAGATCGCCCACCTGCTGATGCAGGCGCTGCTCCACGGGGACCAGGCGATGATGCGGGCGCTGGCCCGCCAGGCCGTGCAGCGCTTCGCCGGGATGGAGCCCGGCCGCCCGGTCGGCGGCACCTACTACCTCTACCGCACGCTGCGCAACCTCGACCTCGACGGGATGCTCGACAAGCTGATGGAGGCCACCCGTCAGGAGGTCGGCGGCGAGCTGACGTCGCTGGAGGAGCGGCTCGAGCGGGAGGAGTACCAGGACCGGATCGAGAAGTTCAAGAGCGAGATCGAGGCAGAGATCCGTCGCCGGCTCGTCGCCGACCGCGGCGCCGAGGCGATGGCCAAGACGCTGCGCAAGCCGCTGCCCGAGGACGTCGAGTTCATGCACGCGTCACGCGACGAGATGCAGTCGCTGCGCAAGGCGCTGTACCCGCTGACCCGCAAGCTCGCCGCCCGCCTCGCCCGCAAGCGCCGCCACGGGCGCAAGGGTCCGCTCGACTTCCGCAGCACCGTGCGCCACTCGCTGTCCTACGGCGGGGTGCCGGCGGAGCCGAAGTTCAAGTATCCCCGCCCGGCCAAGCCCGAGCTGATGGTCGTCGCCGACATCTCGGGCTCCGTGGCGGCGTTCGCCCGGTTCACGCTGATGCTCGTCTACGCGATCCAGAACCAATTCTCGAAGGTCCGCTCGTACGTGTTCATCGACGGCATTGACGAGGTCACCGACTACTTCAAGGCCACCGAGGACATCCAGGAGGCGATCCACCGGGTCAACACGGAGGCCGACGTCGTGTGGGTCGACGGGCACTCCGACTACGGCCACGCCTTCGAGGTGTTCTGGGAGCGCTGGGGCAGGGACGTCGGGCCGAAGACGACCGTGCTGCTGCTCGGCGACGCCCGCAACAACTACCACGCCAGCCAGGCGTGGACGGTGAAGGAGATGCGCCACAAGGCCCGCCACGTGTACTGGCTCAACCCCGAGCCGCGGTCGTACTGGAACACCGGCGACTCGATCGTCGGCGAGTACGCCACCCACACCGACGGCGTCTACGAGTGCCGCAATCTGCGCCAGCTCGAGGCCTTCGTCGAGAAGCTGGCGTGATCCCTCGTTCTGTCCTTTGATTTCGGCCCGATCGCGCCGGACTTGAAGGACAGTTCGGGCTCAGCCGGCGAGGCTGGGCAGGTTGACGACGATCGCCTCCTGGGTGCTGCGGGCGATGACCACCACCGCCGGCTCGTCGGGCGACGGGTTCTCCTCACGATGCGGGGTGTACGGCGGCACGAACACGTAGTCGCCGGGGCCGGTCTGGAGGATCTTCTCCTGGCCGTCCTTGAGGAACACGAACCGCGGCCGGCCGGAGACGACGTAGATCGCCGTCTCCGCCGCACCATGGTGGTGGTCGCCCGAGTTGGTGGTCGGGGCGACGTGGGTCTCGCCCATCCACAGCTTCTCCGAGCCGACCGTCTTGCCGGAGATCGCTTCGAGCCGGGTCATCCCGCTGGTCTGGGTGGTGTCGCCGGAGAGCGTGCCGGCGACGATCTGCACCAGCGGCTGGTGCCACGCCGCGGTCGCCTGACCAGCCGGCACGTAGGTCACAGAGTCGTCGGACATCACCGTGGGCTCAGGCGCCGGCGACGGCGAGCTGGTTGACGTCGACGTGGTACAGGTCGGCGGCGTTGTCGCTGAGGATCGCCTTGGTCTGCTCGGGCGTCAGCTGGGTGGTCTGGGTGGCCAGCAGCTCCTGCGACCATGGCCACGTCGAATCGGAGTGGGGGAAGTCGTTGGCCCACATCAGGCGGTGCCAGTTCATGTCGTCGGCGAAGCGGAACGCCGTCCAGTCGTCCTGGAACGTCATGTAGATGTGCTCGGCGAAGTACTCCGACGGCTTGCGGTCCAGCGCCACGCCGGGCGCCAGCCAGTTGCGGTGGCGGTCGTAGGCGTGGTCCATCCGGTACATGTAGTGCGGCACCCACCCGGCGTCGGCCTCGACGCAGACGACCTTCAGCCCTGGGTGGCGCTGGAAGACACCGCCGAACACGAGCGTGCCCATGATGTCCTGGATGCTGCGGACGATGGACATGAAGCTGTTCAGCCGCGGCCCCCGCCAGCCCTGACCGCGGGCGGTGAGGATGTGGAAGCTGAGCGGCAGGCCGAGGGCGATCGCGGCATCCCAGAACGGCGCCCACACCGGGTCGTCGTAGTCCTGCTCGGTGCCCGGCGCACCCGGCATCATCACACCACGCAGACCGGCGGAGGCGATCTCCTCGAGGTCGGCGATGCCCTCCTCGACGCTGCGCAGGGCGGTCTGCCCGCAGCCGAGCAGGCGGTTCGGGTCCGCCGCGCAGTAGTCGGTGATCCAGCGGTTGTAGGCCTGGAAGCAGGCCCGCTTGTAGTCGACATCGGGGTGGTTGCAGATCATCATGCCGATCGTCGGGTAGATGACCTCGGCGGCGACGCCGTCGCGCTCCTGGTCGGCGACTCGTGCGGTGGCGTCCCAGCCGGACCGGTGGATCTCGTCGAACGTCACGCCGGCTTCGGTCAGCTCCTCGGCTGCCTTGCCGGCGGCGGCAACGAGGCCGATGGCGATCGGGCTCTTCATGCCGGGGACGATGAACAGGTCGCCGCGCTTCTCGTCGGTGACCATGTGCGGCGCTTGGTCTCGGAAGGCCGGGTCGATGTTGGCGGTGTAGCAGTCCGGCGGCTCGGTGATGTGCGAGTCGGCGCTGATGATCGGGAACTCGAACGGCATGGTGAAACGGTACGCCGCCGCGCCGCATGGGGGTCGATCGGAGGGGAGATCGGCAGTCTCATCCTCGACCGTCATGCAGTTCCGCGCCGCAGGCGTTTCTCGATGCCGACGACGGAGACGGAGATCGCGGCGATGACCAGGATCTGCAGCCAGGCTGCGGGCCCGATCGGCGCCGTCCCGAAGATGGCATTCATGGCCGGGACGTAGGTGATCGCCAACTGGCCGACCGTCTGCACCGCGACGCCTCCGATGATCCAGCGGTTCGAAAGGATGCCGACGTGCCACGCGGCGTGGGTCAGGGACCGGCAGCTGAACAGGTAGAACGCCTCGACGGTGACGAAGAGGTTGACTGCTGCGGTGCGGGCCGCTTCGAGGCTCTCGCCGCCGCGACGCTCCCACTCGAATATCCACCACGCCCCGGCGACGAGCATCGATGCGATGATCACAATCCGCAGAACAAGCGTTCCAGTGAGGAGCGGTCGCCGAGGATCGCGAGGCGGGCGCTCCATGATTCCCACCTCCTTGGGTTCGAAGGCGAGCATCAACCCAAGGGCAACCGCGGTCGTCATATTGATCCACAGGATCTGCACGGGGAGGATCGGCAGCGTCGCGCCGAGGGCGATGGCGACGAGGATGACAAGGCCTTCACTCATGTTCGTTGGCAATGTCCATGCGATGAACTTCGTGAGATTGTCGAACACGCCGCGTCCCTCTTCGATCGCGGCTTCGATGGTGGCGAAGTCGTCGTCGGTCAGGACCACGTCTGCCGCTTCCTTCGCCACCTCAGTGCCGCCACGGCCCATCGCAACACCGATGTCGGCCTGCTGCAGGGCGGGCGCGTCGTTGACCCCGTCGCCGGTCATCGCGACGACGTGATGGCGAGCTTGCAGCCCGTTGACAAGTCGAAGCTTCTGCTCGGGTGACACCCGGGCGAACACGGACGCTCGCGCGACCGCGTCGGGGTACTCGTCGTTGGCGAGTTTCGCCAGGTCGGCGCCGGTCAGCAGTAGGCCGTCGCTGCGCCCGTCGAGGATGCCGAGCCGGTGGGCGATTGCCGCGGCGGTCGCGGCGTGGTCACCAGTGATCATCTTCACGTCGATGCCTGCCGTATGGCACGCCGTCACCGCGTCGATCGCCGCGGACCGTGGGGGGTCGATCATCGCTTGCAGGCCAGCAAAGGTGAGGGTTCCCCGCAGCAGGTCCGCATCGAAGCTGGCGATCTCGTCCACACGGCCAACTGCAGTCGCAAGTACACGGAGGCCTTCGCGCCCGAGATCGTCGGCCGCAGACATCGCCGCGCCCCCAACCAGCATCTCGCGGGAGTTGTCCGGAGCGATCTGCGTCTCGCACAGCTCGAGCACGCGCTCGACGGCACCCTTGACGAGCACCACCCGCTCGCCGTTCGCCGCAGTGTGCAGCGTTGCCATGTACTGGCGTTCGGAGCTGAACGGGATGGTCGCCACTCGAGGAAGCGACGTGACGAGAGCGGACGGCTCGAGGCCCGCCTTCGTCGCAACGACGAGCAGGGCCCCTTCCGTGGGGTCGCCGACGACCTCCCAACGCGCGTCGACGTGCACGAGGCGTGCGTCGTTGCACAAGACACCCGCCACCAACGTCCACCGCAACGCCTCCGCCCGATCGGTGTCGGCGTCGAACCCGTCCGCGGTGAGCACGGAGCCAGCCGGCCGATAGCCCGCGCCGCTCACGTCGTATCGTTGACCCGGAGTCCAGACGGCGCGTACCGTCATCTGATTCTCGGTGAGCGTGCCGGTCTTGTCCGCGCACACGACGGTCGTGCTTCCGAGCGTTTCAACTGCTGGCATCCGGCGGATCACGGCACGCCGCCGCGCCATTCGGTTCACGCCGACCGCCAGCGTGATCGTTACCGCCGCGGGCAGTCCCTCAGGGATCGCACCAACGGCCAGTGCGACCGCCGCGGTGAACATCTCCGACGCGCTCTCGCCGCGGGCGACGCCGATCACGAACGTCAGCGCGGCGAGCCCGAGGATCATTGCGGTGAGCACCTTCGAGAACGACACGAGCTTGCGCGTGAGCGGCGTGGCGAGGGTGTCGGCTGTACCGACGAGCTGGTGGATCTCACCCAGCTCGGTCTTTGCTCCGGTGGCCACGACGACACCGACGCCCGAGCCGTGCGTCACCAGTGTCCCGGAGTACACCATGTTCCGACGGTCCGCGACCGGCGTCGGGTACGGCAGCGCCACTTCGTCCTTCACCACCGGAACCGACTCGCCGGTCAACGCCGACTCGTCGACCTGCAGCTCGCTGATGTCGACGAGGCGCATGTCCGCCGGGACCCTGTCGCCTGCCTCGACCCACACGACGTCGCCGGGTACGAGCACTGCCGACACAACGGTACGGCGGTGCCCGTCGCGTCGCACCTGCGCCACCGTTCGGATCATCGACTGCAGCGCATCGAGGGCAGCCTCCGCCTTCGATTCCTGCAGGAAGCCAATCACGGCATTGACCACAACAACGCCGAAGATGACGGCCGATTCGACCGTCTCACCGAGCAGCATCGTCACGACACCTGCGACGAGCAGGACGTAGATCAGCGGGTGATGGAATTGTCGAACGAATCGCACCAACGGACCACCGGTCTTCGCCTCGGGAAGCACGTTGAGCCCGAACTGCTCCAGCCGTCGCTGTGCCTCCGCTTCGCTCAGGCCATGGTCCGCGTCGGTCTCGAGGAGCAGCAAAACTTCGTGCGCGGCCAGCGTGTGGTGTCCGCCAGGCTTCTCGCCGTCGGTTGGGCCGCCGCGGGTCGTCGCTGCCACGTCCGCGGTCAATGCCGGGTTCGATTCTGCGCGTGTCGACGCGCTCCCTCGGTCATGACTGCCGCTGTCCCGCCGTGGCCGCCGGCGGCGGATCCCGGCGGGGTGGTCCCTGGATCCGGAACGAGCAGGACTGGCAGATGTGTTCGTCCCGCCAGCTGCGATGCGCAGCTCCCGAGCAGCGCCTTGGAAAGCCCCCGGCCCCGGCGGCCGACCGCGACTGCGTCGAAGCCGTGCTCGAGGGCATACGAGTCGAGTGCATCAGCCGGTCGTCCCGCCAACAGCACCGCCGCTGATTGCACGTCCCGTTGCTCCGAGATCATCCTGACTGTCGCCTGGAGCGCCGCCTCGGCGGCAGCTTCCTCGGCCCACGGGCCCGGATGGAGCAGCGAGTCGTCGTGGGGCGTGGCGGTGTCGAAGTCGAGGACGGCGGCCAGCGTCAACCGCCCCAGACGGGGTCCGAACCAATCGGCCGCTGTGATGGCAGCAGCCACCGACGGCGCCGACCCGTCGATTCCAACCAGCACATCGAACTCACCCGCGCGCGGTTGACCCTCACCGATCGGACGAGAACCTGTCTCGACCTCACCACGGCGAGCCTGGACAGCGAGCGGAATCAACAACGGTCCCAGGATCACTCCCAGCACCCACATTTTGGACCAGTGTCCGTGCCGGGCCTCGACGAGCCCGATGACCATCCCGATGGTGATCCAGACTGCGATGACGACGATCACCACCATGGTGGCCATTGCATCCCCCGTCGGCATCTGCGAGTAGGGGCTTAGGTCCCGAGCGGGCTCTTGGAGTTCGGACCTGCAACGCCGGCGCCTGCGGGGGCGCCACGGGGCGTCGTCCGAGGATCAGCTCGCCAGAATGGGGGGATGAGCACGATGCCTGCTGCGTTCGTCGGCCACGGGTCGCCGATGAACGCCCTCGAGCGCAACCGCTACACCGAGGCGTGGTCGGCATTCGGGCGCAGCGTGCCCCGGCCGCGGGCGATCCTCGCCGTCTCGGCGCACTGGTTCATCAACGCCTCTGCGGTGACGGCGATGGAGGCGCCGCCGACGATCCACGACTTCTTCGGGTTCCCCGAGGCCCTGTTCTCGCTGGAGTACCCGGCGCCGGGCGATCCGGAGCTGGCGGCTGAGGTCGCCGAGGTCGCCAAGCCGACCTGGGTCGGCATGGATCGCGACAGCTGGGGGATCGACCATGGCACGTGGTCGGTGCTCGTCCACGCCTTCCCCGCCGCCGACGTCCCCGTGGTGCAGTTGTCGGTCGACGCCAGCAAGCCGTTGGACTACCACGTCGCCCTCGGTGCCGCGCTCGGCGCCCCTGCGCGAGGAGGGCGTGCTGGTCGTCGGCAGCGGCAACGTCGTCCACAACCTGGCGGCGATCGTGCCGTCGATGGGGGAGACCGGCTACGACTGGGCCCACCGCTTCGACGACGCCGCCCGCGACCTGATGACGGCCGCGCCAGACAAGATCGCCACGCTCGGCGAGCACCCGGACTACCGCCGCGCCGTGCCCACGCCCGACCACTTCCTGCCGCTGTTGTACGTCGCCGGGTTGGCCGCGGGGGCGGGGGAGAAGGCGGAGGTGATGGTCGACGGCTACGCCTACGGCACCCTCTCGATGACCGGCTACGTCGTCCGCTGAGCGGGGCATCTCGGGCTCCGGGTCGCCGCAAAGCTGCTCCCCTGCGCCTCCCGAGCTCGCTGCCGCTGCGCTTCGGCGCTCGCTCCCCTCAGATCCCCGTGTTTCGATGGTCGGTACCGCATGGCGCGACGGCGTCGTACGGTCGAAGGCCGGGCCCAGGGCTGACCCAACTCAGATCTCGACCCCCGCTGCATCAGGGGTGTCCTCGTTCTGAAGTGTCGCCCTCGGCCCTGGCCTTCGGGACCGGCCTGACTTGATAGGAGCGTTGATCGTCTCAACGGGGATGTGTCGACCGGTCCTCTCACCCTATGACGAGAGGAGCCTGCGATGGGTAGGAAGCAGTCGGTGGCGGTGGTTGCCGAGACCGGGAACATGTTCGGCGCGGATCCGCACAAGAAGACGGTCACGGCGTGCGTGCTCGACGAGCGCGGCGGCACGCTGGGCACGGCGACGTTCCGGGTGTCCGGCGACGGGCACCGGGCGATGGAGGCGTGGGCGTTGGGCTTCGGGCCGATCGTGCGTTGGGGTATCGAGGGTGCGGCCGGGCTCGGCCGGCACACCGCGATGTACCTCGTCGGTCAGGGTCACGACGCGCGCGACGTGTGCCCGACTCGCACCGCGGAGCAGTCCCGGCGCCGCCGCGATGGCAAGTCCGACGCCCTCGACGCGTTGCGCATCGCCCGCGAGACCCAGGCCGACCCGGCGATGCCGGTGGCGTTCAAGCGGGCCGCCGGTGATGCCGGCCCGGACGAGACCCACGAGCTGATCTCGTTGTGGCACAAGGCTCGCCGGTCGATCCTCACTTCTCGCCAGCATCTGCTCAACGAGGCCGAAGTGCTCCTGGGCGAACTCCCCGAAGCAGTGCGCGACGGGCTCCCCGATACCAAGGCGGTGCGGCCACGACTGCGAGCGTTGAGTGCCCGCCCGGCGGCTCAGTGGGATCCGGCGACGATGCTGCGACTGCGACTGCTCGAGCGGCACACCGCGACCATCGCCGAGCTCGACCGCCAGGACCGTGAGGCCGCTGGCGAGTTGCGTCGCCTCGCCCGATCCAGCGGATCCACCCTGCACGAGCTGTGTGGCATCGCCGCACGCACCCAGGCCGAGCTGCTCGTCGAAGTCGGCGACCCCCGCCGCTTCGCCGGCGAGGGCGGCTTCGCGCGCTTCAACGGCACCGCCCCGCTCCCAGCCTCCTCCGCCGAGGGCGACAACCAACCAATCCGTCACCGCCTCAACCGAGGCGGCAACCGACGCGTCAACGCCTGCCTCCACCGCATCGCCGTCACCCAGCTGCGATGCGAACCACGCGCTCGGCGCGTCTACGACGACGCCCGCCGCCGCGGTCACACCAAGAAGGAGGCCATGCGCATCCTCAAACGACACCTCAGCGACGTCGTCTACCGGCACATGACACGCGACATCGACCAACGCCGAACCGCTGACCCGCCGCTACGGGCAGCGTGAACCCTGGCCCCTTGACATAGGAGCTTCGGACGCCGCCATTCGGGATCCCGACCGAGCTTGCCGAGCAAGCGGTCCTGCAACGGCGCGTCGGCCGGCACGTCGACCTCGGGGCCGATCACCACGACGCCGGGCCCGAAGTGGTCGGGGATGCGCATCTCATCGGGGATCTGCTCGATGCCCGGCCACAGGCGGTCCAGCTCGTCGGGATCGATGGCGTCGTCGAGGCCGGCGGCGCGGGCGAGGTCCCAGCCGTGCAGCACGAGGTCGGTGCTGACCACGCCGTCGACGTGCTCGGCCACGGTCATCCGGCCCATCGGGGTGTTGCACTCGGCGAGGGCGACCGCCGGGTCGGCGAGGACCGGCTCGACGTCGGCCCGCGCCGTCCGGTAGGCGCCGAGCGGGTCGTCCTCGATCGATTGCCGCGGGGACGGTTCCCGGTATCTCCGCGCCGTCAGGCCCGCGCATCACGTGGGGGGAAGCCACCGCCGGGGCGGAGGTCGATCTCGCACTCGGTGAGCGGCCAGTCGGTGGAACCGAGCCACCGCTTGAGCAGGTCGGGGCGGGTGTGCGCGGCCCACACCAATCGGCGGGGCGCCTGGAAGGCGCGCACGATACGAATCGTCCGATCGCCGACCGGTTCGACCGTTGTCTTCATCTGCAGTCCTCCTGCAGCTCGCCGAGCACGTCGTCGAGGCGGTCGTAACGCTCTGCCCAGAACCGTCGGTACGGCTCGAGCCGAGACCGGCCCGGTGAAGCACCTTGAGGTGCTTGGAGATCGCCGGCTGGGTCATCGCGAACGGCGCCGCCAGCTCGGCCACCGATGCCTCGCCGGCGGCGCGGCGGGCGATGATCGCCCGCCGCGGTGATCTGATGACGACAGTCAAGACGGTGGAATCAAAAACAGTGAGGACTGTTTAAAGTGCTAGGCTGATGCGATCGAGAGGAGCCATCGTGGAACACCGCACCGCCATCGTCACCGGAGGTTCACGGGGGCTCGGGCTGGCTCTCGTCCGCTCGCTGGCCGACGCCGGCTGGCACGTCGTCACGGACGGTCGTGACGCAGCGACGCTCGCCGCCGCCGTTGCCGGGATCAAGGGCGTCACCGGCATCCCTGGCGACGTCACCGATCGCGCCCACCGCGCCGACCTCGTGGCCACCGCGGGGGAGACGATCGACCTTCTCGTGAACAACGCCGGCGGGCTGGGTCCCTCGCCGTTGCCGGCCCTCGCCGACTACCCGCTCGACGCGCTCGTCGACCTCTTCGAGGTCAACGTGGTCGCCCCGCTCGGGCTGATCCAGGCGTCACTGCCGCACCTGTCGCCCGGTGCCGTCGTGGTCGACATCACCTCCGACGCGTCGGTGGAGGCGTATGAGGGCTGGGGCGGGTACGGCGCCACCAAGGCCGCCCTCGACCACATCGGGCGGGTGCTCGCCGCCGAGCGGCCGGATGTGCGAGTGCTGACGATCGACCCCGGCGACATGCGCACCGAGATGCACCAGGACGCCTTCCCCGGTGAGGACATCTCCGACCGCCCGCTCCCGGAGGCCAGCGTGCCGTCGATCCTCGCGCTCATCGACGGCGACGCCCCGAGCGGCCGCTACCGCGCCGCGGAGGTGACGCCGTGATCGCCACCACACCCCGGCTCGACCTCGACCACTTCGTGTTGCCCAAGGAGCTGGAGGCCACCGAGCCGCCCGAGCTCACGCTCGGTCGCCGCGACGCGGTCCGGATGATGGTGTCGATCGGGCAGCGGCCGCCACAGCCCAGCACGGCCCGCGACCTGGCGTCGTGGCTGCGCGAGGGCGACCTCGTCGTCGTCAACACGTCGGCGACGATCCCAGCCGCGATCGACGCCACCACGCCCGACGGGCAGACGGTCGTCGTCCACGTGTCGACCGAGCTGCCCACCGGCCTGCACCTCGTCGAGGTCCGCCGCCAACAGATCGACGGCTCGACCAGGCCGGACTTCACCGACCACGCCGGCGAGCCGCTGACCCTCGCCGGCGGCGGGACCGTGCGCATTCTCGGGCGGATGCCCGGCTCGGTGCGGCTGTGGGTCGCCACCGTCGAGCTGCGCAACCCGTTGCTCGAGCACATGTGCAGGTTCGGCCGGCCGATCCGCTACGGCTACGTGCCCGACTCGTGGCCGATCACGGCCTACCAGAACTCCTTCTCCCGAGAGCCGGGGTCGGCGGAGATGCCGTCGGCCGGGCGGGTGCTCACCGCCGAGGTGATCACCGATCTCGTCGCCAGCGGGATCGTCGTGGCGCCGATCGTGCTGCACACCGGCGTGGCCTCGCTGGAGGCGCACGAGACGCCGTACCCCGAGCGCTACCGAGTGCCGGCAGCGACCGCCCGGCTGGTGAACGCCATCCACGCCGCCGGTGATCGCGTCGTCGCGGTCGGGACCACGGTGGTGCGGGCGTTGGAGACCGCCGCCGACGAAGATGGCACCGTGCACCCGGGGCAGGGCTGGACCGAGCTCGTCGTGACCCCCGACCGCGGCGTGCGCGTCGTCGACGGGCTGCTCACGGGCTGGCACGAACCGGATGCCAGCCACCTGATGATGCTCGAGGCCGTCGCCGGCCGACCGGCGCTGGAGCTGGCCTACGGGGCAGCACTGGCGGCCGGGTACCGCTGGCACGAGTTCGGTGACGTCCACCTGATCCTGCCGGAGCGCTCATGACCGGTCCTGGCGTGAGCGTGCCGCCGCCCGTCACGGCGGCCCAGCGCAGCGTGCTCTACGCGGTCCGCCGTCGTGGCGAGGCGACGGTGCTCGACATCGCCGAGCTGCTCGACATCACGCCGAGCGGCGCCCGCCAGCACCTCACCAGCCTCGTCGACGCCGGCCTCCTCGAAGCCGGCGAGGCGACCCGCACCGCCGGCCAGCAGGGTCGCAGCGAGCGGACCTACTGCATCTCCCCGGCCGCCGAGACCCTGTTCCCCCGGGCCTACGGCGAGCTGACCAACCAGCTCCTCGGTTACGTGCCGCCCGGCGCCGTCACGGCGGCGTTCGAGCACCGCCGTGACGATCGCATCGCCGCCGCGCGCGGCCGCCTCGCCGGCACGCGGACGTTCAGGGCCAAGGTCACCGAGCTGACCCGAATCCTCGACGAGGACGGCTACCTCGCCGGCGTCGAGCCGATCGGGCGCGACGCCTACCGCATCGCCGAGCGAAACTGCGCCATCTTCGCCGTCGCCCGCGAGCACCCGCAGGCGTGCGCGACGGAGCTCGAGTTCCTCCGCGCCGCGCTCCCGGAGGCACAGATCGAGCGGGTCACGCACATGATGGCGGGCGCCCACTCGTGCAGCTACGAGGTCCGCAGGCTCCGCTGACACTCGGGTTCGGCTCGCAGCCAAGCTGCTCGCCTCACCTCCCGAGCTCGCCGTCGCCACTTCGCAGCGACGCTCGCCCACCTGGCCGACCCGCGCAACTCCTCAGGGGATCGTGACGAACCGGGTGTCGACCGACATCTGGGCGACGTTGCCGGCGAGGTAGCCCCAGGCCTCGATCCGATCGTCGGGCTGGCGCTGGTACGGCGAGTGGTCGTCGGAGGCCCGCAGGTCCATGTCGAGGGTCACTTGGAAAACGATGCCGAAGGCGTAGTGGCGGCCCGACTGGACCACGAAGTCGCACGTGAAGCTGGTGCCCTTCCACGCCATCGCGGCGGTGGTGCCGGTGTCCTGCAACCCGTACCAGGAGGTGTTGTTGAACACCGTCCTCGACGCCGAGCTCGCCAGCTCCTCCCACTTCCCGCTGACCGGGTTGATCTCCCAGCCGAGCAGGTACGCCGTCCCGAACAGCCCGCCGTGGAGGAGGCCGTGCCCGCCGCTGGGCAGTGTCTGGTACCTCGTGTGGCCGCTCACGCTGACATCGGCGGACACCCGGACCTGGGCGACGGTGTGGGTCGGCACGTCGTCGAGGGCGAGGCCAGCGGTGGCGCGGTTGCGCCCGCTGAGCTGACGTGGAACTGGAAC
Organism: uncultured Acidimicrobiia bacterium; assembly: GCA_963841465.1. GTDB lineage: Bacteria > Actinomycetota > Acidimicrobiia > Acidimicrobiales > Ilumatobacteraceae > JALZMG01. The sequence continues at coordinate 116,465 of CAWJCQ010000008.1, forward strand.
GCGACATTCCATCCGGCCAGCTTCGAAGTCCGTCGTGCGATCGCCCCAGCATCCTGTTCCGCCGGGCCGGCAGCCAATTCGTCCACGGCGACCTCCGAGCGGCGGGGGCCAGCCTCGCCGGTACTCTGCAGCGTCACGTCACTGGGTGGTTCCAGGGGAATCGGATGATCCCTCGTCGCCGTTCCCGAAGTTGGCTGTGCGGGCAAACTGGTGCTTCATCGCCCCAGTCAACGGGAGCGGTTCCCAGCCGGCTGAGTGTGGAGGTACGTATGCCGGATGAGTTGGTGTGGTGCGACTGGGAGCTGGCCCGGTTTCCGGCCGATCAGTTCCGCGTGGACCCAAGAATACGGGCGGGTGCATCAGCCCGGCGGACCCGCGGGTCCACGGCATACGACGAGCGGGGAACCGATCGGCGAGAAGTACGAACTGCGTGCGATGGACGTTGAGCAGGCGGAGGACGCCGATGGGTGAGGAGTGGCCGGAGGCTCCGGATACCGCTGGTCCAGCTGCTGGGGAGCTCGCGTCGATGCTCTACCGCGCCCGTCTCGACGCGTTTGTGGCGCAGGAAGAGCGAGCCGCTACGCAGGTGGAAAACGAGCGAGCGCGGCTGGCGGAGGCTGATGAGGCTCGTCGGACCGCCGCATATGCCGCCCACTACGCGATCCTGAAGTCGGTGATCGACGCTCGGCTGACGACGATTACAGCGGCGACCGACCGGGCGGCGAGAGCTGCGGAGTTCTGCCGCAACGCGGCAGCTGCTGTCGTCACCCTCTACACGGGCCTGCTCGGCTTGACGTACAGCGTCAAGGACGGCACCCCGCTCTCTCCCGCTGGTGCAGCGCCCGCCGTCTTCCTCGCCGCTTCGCTCGTGTTCGCCTCCGCGTACGCCGCGTTCCTCACGCCAGGCCGGGGAACCAGCGAGCCGCAGCCGCACAGCGCACTCACCGTTCAGCAGGAGCTCAAGATCGACGCCTACGCGCAATGGGTCAACGAGTTGGTCTCCCGACGTTCGTGGGCGCTGCGCGGTGCTGTGCTCTGCCTCGGTGCCGGCGTTGTTCTCCTGCCGGCACCGTTCCTGCGGTGGGAGGCATCATCGATCTGGGTGGGAACCGTGGTGCTGGCGGCGTTGGTCGTGGGCCTGACGGCTCTGAGCGGAAGACGGAGACTGCGGAGTTGATCGACGACGGTTCATCTGATGTCCCACGTGGCAGACCATCGGAAGCGGCAGCAGATGCACTGGTGAGGCTGAAGCGCCTCGCGGTCGAGCTCGCCTCGCACGACGACGTCGGGGACGAGCTGCTGCAGGTGCTTGTGGAGCAGGACCGCCAAGCCATCCTCGGCGGGGACCGCGAGACGGCCTGCCAAGCGGCCCTCGACCTCGCCGCCCGCCTGTCCCGGGGTGGTGACAACCGCACGGCGCTGCGGCTCCTGGCCGCAGTGCACGACGCCGACCGCCCACCTCGCCGCCTGATTGCCCGCCTCACGGAGGCCCTGATCCGCAAGGAGGTCGGGGACGCTGAGGGAGCCGAGCGCTGCATGACCGAGGTGATGAGTGACGCGACGGGCGCAGTCGCGGCAGCGGCCTGGTACCACCGCGGATGCTGGCTTGTCGATGAGAACAACGACAGCGAGGCCCAAGAAGCCTTCCGCAAGAGCCTGGCGGAAGGCGGGGGGCCGTACTACGGGCTCGCCGCGCTGAGCCTCGCCCTAGCCCTTGGACGGACGAGGGATCTGGACGGGTGCCGGCGCTGGTCGATGGAAGCGATCGGTGCCGAAGAACCCGAGGTCGCGTGGAGAGGGGCTGCGAGCCTGACACGCGTCGCAGCCTTCCAGGGTTCCCCACCGAAGGAGGACCTAGCCGTGTTTCACGGGTTACTCCATCGATTGGGAACCGACTCCGCTTTCGTCGACGTTCGGAGGGCGGCCGCCGAGGCCCTCTTGGCCGAGGCTCAGTCCCTGGCTGATCGCCACGCATCCGTTGAAGCGCTGCAGTTCTACGAGCTCGTGCACAGCCGATTCAGTGATGACCCCGATGACCGCGTGCGGCAGCTCGCCGCCACAGCGCTGCTCGAGGGGAACGCGTTGCGAGAATCTACCGACGGCCGATGACGAGGAGCAGCCATAGCCGCCAGGCACCCACAACTCCGATCATGTCCGGGCGCTGCCCGCGACGGGGCACTGCCATACGCGGGCGAGGCGTTGAGCGGGTCCTCGAGGTGCCGGTAGCCGCGCTGGGCCGCTGACTCGCCATCTCGCTACGAGCGCTCCAGCGCCCCGGTGCATGGCCGCGTCCAAGCAGCAGCACTGGCCGCCACCGGGCAGATCCATTGGCCCGCCCACAAGGCGGAGCGCGAGCGATTCAGCTGCGCTGGTAGTTCGGCGCCTCATTCGTGATCGTGACGTCGTGGGGGTGACTCTCCTCGCGTCCGGCGGCCGTCACCCGCATGAAACGTGATCCCGTCCGCAGCGACTCGAGTGTCGCCGCACCGGCGTAGCCCATGCCGCTGCGGAGCCCGCCGACGAGCTGGTACACGACGTCGGCGAGCGGCCCGGCGTACGGCACCCGGCCCTCGATGCCCTCGGGCACGAGCTTGCGCGTCGCCGCGCCGACCGCCGACTGCCCTGCTTGGCCGGTGGCGTAGCGATCGGCGCCGAGGCCCTGCATCGCGCCGATCGAGCCCATCCCGCGGTAGGTCTTGTAGCGGCGGCCCTCGAACAGCTCCATCTCGCCGGGGCTCTCCTCGGTGCCGGCGAGCAGCGACCCGAGCATGACGGTATCGGCGCCAGCGGCGATCGCCTTGACGATGTCGCCGGAGTAGGTGATCCCGCCGTCGGCGATCACGGGGACGCCGAGCTGGCGGGCCCGGCGGGTCGTGTGCCAGATCGCCGAGAGTTGCGGCATCCCGGCGCCGCTGATCACACGCGTCGTGCAGATCGAGCCGGCGCCGACCCCCACCTTGACCGCATCGGCGCCGGCGCGGGCGAGGGCCTCGACGCCGTCCTCGGTGACGACGTTGCCGGCGACGACCGGCAGCGACGGCCAGCCGCCCTTGACCCGTTCGATCGCCTTGATCACGCCGGCGGAGTGGCCGTGGGCGGTGTCGATGGCGACGGCGTCGACGGCGCGGGCGACGAGCGCCTCGACGCGCTCCTCGAGGTCGTCGCCCACTCCGACCGCGGCGGCGCAGCGGAGGCGACCGGCCTCGTCGCGCGAGGCGTTGGGGAACTCCTGGCGCTTCTGGATGTCCTTCACCGTGATCAGCCCGGCGAGGCGGCCGTGATCGTCGACGAGCGGCAGCTTCTCGATGCGGTAGCGCTGGAGGATCGCCTTGGCCTCGTCGAGGGTGGTCCCGACGGACGCCGTGCGCAGGTCGGTGGACGTCATGAACTCCGTCACCGGCCGTTCGAAGTCGGCGCCCTCGCAGAAGCGGATGTCGCGGTTGGTGAGGATCCCGACGAGGCGCCCGTCGGGGTCGGTGATCGGGACGCCGGAGAACTTGAAGCGGTTCATCAGCTCCTCGGCCTCGTGCAGTGTGGCCGTCGGCGGCAGCGTCACCGGATCGGTGATCATCCCGCTCTGGCTGCGCTTCACCTTCTGCACCTCGGCCGCCTGTTCGGCGATCGACATGTTGCGATGGATCACGCCGATCCCGCCCTGGCGGGCGATGGCGATGGCCATGCGCGACTCGGTGACCTTGTCCATCGCCGCCGAAACCAGTGGCACTGCGAGGACGATCCCGGCGGCGAACGTGGCCGTGGTGTCGACGGTGTCGGGCAGCGTCTCGGAGTACCCCGGCACGAGCACGACGTCGTCGAACGTGAGGGCCTCGAAGCGGTCGAACAGCTCCTGGTTCATCAGCGGACCTCCAAGGGGGTGAGCAGGTCGGCGAGGGTGGCGACGAGCAGCTCGTGCTCGGCCTGGTGGACGCGGGCGGTGAGTGAGTCGAGAGTGTCGTCTGGCAGGATCGACACCTCCGCCGTGGCGAGCACCGGCCCGTCGTCGACCGACTCGGAGGGCACGAGGTGGACCATCACGCCGGTGACCGTGCGCTCTCCGGCGAGGGCCTCGTGCCACGCCCGCTCGATGGCGTGCGTGCCGGCGAGCTGGCCGGGCAGGGCCGGGTGCAGGTTGACGACGCGGTCGGGGAACCAGCCGAGGAAGCTCATCGTGAGGATGCGCATCCACCCGGCGAGGATGACGAGGTCCGGTCCGAACCCGGCGACGACGTCGGCGAGGCGGGCGTCGTAGTCGGGACGCAGCTCGCCTGGGTGGCGTCCGACGTGGACGGCGGGGATTCCGGCGGCGCCGGCGCGCACGAGGGCGTGGGCGTCGGCGTGGTCGGAGACGACGGCGGCGACGCACGCGGGCAGTCGCCCGTCGTGGCACGCGTCGATGATCGCCTGCAGGTTGGTGCCGTTGCCTGAGGCCAGGACGACGAGACGCGGACCCTGCATGACTCGACGCTAGACGGGCACCCCCCGAGGTCGACGGATGCTTGACGAAAAGCTCACGTGCGAGCACGCGCGAGGATGTGGCGATGGGCGTCACGGCGATCGCCGACACGTGGGACGTCGAGGTCGACCGGGAGCGGATCGCCGTGCCGGTGCACGCCGATCGGTGCCCGGGTGCGACGACGTCGGTCGCCGTCACCGTCGCTCGCCAGGCGGGCGTGGGGCTCGAGTTCGTCGGCGCCGGCGACGAGCGCCATCAGGCCCGGCGGGAGGCAGCCGTGCGGGCGCGGTGCGACGGCGCTGCCGCGGCAGGCGCCGCGCGCGCGGACTGGCGGATCGTCCGAGGGGGCGCCGATGACGTCGTCTCGTACATCACGTGGTCCGGTGCGAGCCTGTGTTGCGTGGGTGCGTCGCACCGTCGTCATCCGGCCCGGTTGGCCGGGTGCCCCGTCCCACTGCTCGTCGTCGGACCGGCCTGGCGACCGGGTGGCGGCGTCGTCCGCCACGTTCTGGCCGGGCTCAGCGGGTGGCGGTGGGAGAGCCTGCGAGTCGCCACCGTGGCCGTCACGCTGGCCCGCCGCCTGGACACCGACCTGACGATGATCGAGGTCACGGAGATGGCGTGGCGCCGGGTCGAGGTCCCTGCCTCCGCCCACCTGTTCTGGGTCGCTCGCGAGCTCAACGTCCCGACCGCGATGTTCGACACCGTCGCCGCCCGCTCACCTGAGGCGGGCTTGAGCCGCTTCATCGACGCGGAGACGATCGTGGTGGTCGGGGCGACGAACAACCACCGGCGCCTGCTCGGCGGTGTCGCTGGGCGGTTGCTGCGGCACTCGCCGGCCCCGGTCGTCGTGGTCCCAGCGAACTGTGAGTCGCGCCAGGCGATCTTCGCATCGACGGCTCACCGTTCGGCGCTCGCTCGGTAGGTTGACGGCAATCGCAGGTGGGTGAGCGCCGCTGCGGAGCGGCGGCGGCGAGCTTGGAGGTGAGGCGAGCAGCTTGGCTGCGAGCCGAACCCGAGCATGGGTAGGTTCCGGGCATGGCCGTCTACCTCTGCCACGAACAGCCGGACCTGTACGAGCACGCCGCCACTGTCCTCCACGCGGTTCCGGGTCGGGTCGTGCTCGACCGCTCGGCGTTCCATCCCGGCGGCGGCGGCCAGGTCAGCGACGTCGGCTCGATCGAGCACGCCGGCGGGGTCGTCGGGGTGACCGCGATCGAGACGATCGGCGACGTCGTGTGGCACGTGCTCGACGCCGACGTCGCCCTCGCCGGCGATGTCGTGGTGCGCGTCGACCCCGACCATCGCTCCCGGGTCGCCCAGCTGCACACCGACAGCCACGTCCTCAACGCGGTCGTGTTCGAACGCTGGCCGGGCACGCTCGTCACCGGCGCCCAGATCAACGCCGACGGCACCGGACGGATGGACTTCGACCTGTCCGAGGTCGACAACGACGCCCTGCGTGGCCTCGACGCCGCGGTGAACGAGGTGATCCGCAGGCAGGTCGAGGTCCGCTCGGTCTACGTCGACGCCGGCGACGCGGCGACGACGTCCGGGCTCGTGCGCAGCCTCTCGGTGGCTCCGCCGCCGACGCCCGATGGAATGTTGCGGATCATCGAGATCGACGGCGTCGACCGCCAAGCCTGCGGCGGCACCCACCTGTCGAACACCGGCCAGTCGCGGCCGTTCCGCATCACCAAGGTGGAGAGCAAGGGCAAGCGCAACCGGCGGATCCGCTTCGTGTTGGACGGATGAGCCCGTTCTGTCCTTCAAGATCGGCCGGATCGGGCCGAAATCGAAGGACAGTTCAGGATCAGACCAGATGCACGGCAGGCAGGCCGCTGCCCGGCACGAGCTCGCCGATGACCCACGTTTCCTCGGCGATCGCCGCCTGCACGGCGTCGACATCGGCGGCGGCGCACACGACGACCATCCCGATCCCCATGTTCAGCGTGCGGTGGAGCTCATGGGCGACAAGACCGGTGGCCAGCTCGCGCACGAGTCGGAACAGCGGCGGCACCGGCCACGAGCCGAGCTCGATGCGGGCGTCGACGCCGGGCGGCAGGACCCGTGGCACGTTCTCCGGCAAGCCGCCGCCGGTGATGTGGGCGAGCGCCTTGACACGCCCGGTGGCGAGGGCCGGCGTGAGGACGTCGAGGTAGCTGCGATGCGGCTCGAGCAGGGCGTCGCCGAGCGGGCGGTCGAGCCCGGCCGGCGTGACGTCCATCGGGAGCCAGGCGAACAGCCGGCGCAGCAGCGAGTAGCCGTTGGTGTGCGGGCCGCTGGAGGCGATCCCGATGAGCACATCGCCGGGGCCGACGTCGGGGCGGGGGAGCAGCGCCGCCCGCTCGGCGACCCCGACCAACGTGCCGGCGATGTCGAACGCACCCGGTGTGTAGACACCGGGCATCTCGGCGGTCTCCCCGCCGAGCAGCGTGCAGCCGGCAGCCTCGCACGCCTCGGCCATCCCGCCGACGACGTCGGCCACGAGGTCGGCGTCGAGGGTGGCGGCGGCGATGTAGTCGAGGAAGAACAGCGGCCGCGCCCCCTGCACCAGGACATCGCCGATGCAGTGGTTGACGATGTCGACGCCCGTGCCGACTACCCGACCCAACCGCGCCGCCAGCTCGACCTTGGTGCCGACGCCGTCGGTGGAGGCGACGAGCACGGGGTCGTCCATGCCGAGCAGCGCCTTGGCCGAGAAGGCGCCACCGAAGCTGCCCACGCCGCGCACGACCTCGGCTCCGTGGGTGCGCTCGACGGCTGCCTTGAGTTTGGCGACGGCGCGGTTGCCCTCGTCGATGTCGACGCCGGCCGCCGCGTACGAGCGCAGCTCGGCGCCCGGCGCCCGCCATCCGATGTCGCGGCGCACCTGCATCCCGTCGAACGAGACCTGGGCCATCGCCGCGTATGCGGCCTCGCGGGCGGCGGCGAGGTCCGGCCCGAGCCCGGTCACGGCGAGCACCCTCCCACCCGTGGTCCGGCCGTCGGCCATCCCGGCGGGGAACACCAACGCATCGCCGGTGTCGCCGATCGCCACCGGGTCGCCGAGCCGGGGGCGGTCTGGATAACCAGCCGCCGCGGCGACGACGGTGCATGCCGCGCCGGAGGCGAGCTCCAGTGGCACCGACCCGATCTCGCCTCTCGTCGCCGCCAGCGCCAGAGCGGCGAGGTCGGTGCGCAGGAGGGGCAGCACCGCCTGGGCTTCGGGGTCGCCGAAGCGGACGTTGTACTCGACCAGGCGAGGCCCGTCCGGGGTGAGCATGAGCCCGGCGTACAGCACCCCGACATACGGCGTCCCGGCGGCGGCGAAGTGGTCGAGCACCGGCTGGACGAAGCTCGCTACGAGCTCGTCGGCGGCGTACGGCACCGGTGCCGGGGCATAGGCGCCGATCCCGCCCGTGTTCGGGCCGGTGTCGCCCTCGCCGATGCGCTTGTGGTCCTGGGCGAGCGGGAGGGCGACCGCGGTGTGCCCGTCGCACAGGGCGAGCAGCGAGCACTCCGGCCCGGTCATCCGCTCCTCGAGCACGAACGGCTCGGCAGTCGCCCGGATCGCCGCCTCCGTCTCGGCGTCGTCGCCCGGCACGGTGACGCCCTTGCCGCCGGCCAAGCCGTCGAGCTTGACGACGACCGGGCGCCCGAGCTCACGCCACCACGCCAACGCGCCCTCGACGTCGCCGGCACCGAAGCGGGCGAAGCGCGGCCCAGGGATGCCGAGCGACGTCGCCAGCTCGCGGGCGTAGCCCTTCGACGATTCGAGCCGGGCCAGTGCAGCGCGAGGCCCGAAGCACGGCACGCCGGCGGCGGCGCAGCGGTCGGCGTCGCCGGCGACGAGCACGGCCTCTGGTCCCGGGATCACGAGGTCGGTCGTGGCCACATCGACGCCGGAGAGGTCCGGCGCCATCGACACGTGGTGGCCGTGGGATCGGCACGCCCATGCGATCGCCTGCTCTCGCCCGCCGCCGCCGAGCACGGCCACCCGCATCAGGCGAGCACGCCTTCGAAGCTCAGCTTGGCCTGGGCCTCGCCGACCTCCAGCGGGTAGCGACCGGTGAAGCAGGCGTTGCAGAACCCCGCCTGTGAGCCGTCCGTGTTGCCGACGGCGCGCATCATCCCCTCCAGCGAGAGAAACTGCAGGCTGTCGGCGCCGACTCGGTCGCGGATCTCGTCGATCGTCAGACGGGCCGCCATCAGGTCGCCGTCGTGGCCCATGTCGACGCCGAAGTGGCAGGGGTGCATGATCGGCGGACAGGTGATCCGCACGTGGACCTCGGTGGCCCCGGCGTCACGAATCAGCTTCACCAACGGCCCCGCTGTGGTCCCCCGCACGAGCGAGTCGTCGATCATCACGACCCGCTTGCCGGCGAGGTTCTCCGGCAGGGCGTTGAACTTGAGGGCGACGCCGCGGGCGCGGATCTCCTGGGTCGGTTCGATGAACGTGCGCCCGATGTAGCGATTCTTGATCAGCCCGTCGTTGAACGGCACCCCGCTGGCCCGCGAGTAGCCGATCGCGGCAGGGATCGAGGAGTCGGGCACCGGGATCACGACGTCGGCGTCGACCGCCGACTCGGCAGCCAGCTCGGCGCCGAGCTGTTCCCGAGCGTGGTGGACGTTGCGCCCGCTCCACACCGAGTCGGGCCGCGAGAAGTAGACGAACTCGAACGTGCAGCGGGCCTGGTCGTGGGCGGCGGCGAGGGCCTGACGGCGGTGCAGCTCGGCGCCGCGGAGGGTGACGATCTCGCCCGGCTGGACCTCGGAGATCTCGATGCAGCCCAACGTCGACAGGGCGCAGGTCTCGCTGGCCACGGCATGTCCACCGTGGGGCAGGCGGCCCACCGACAGCGGCCGGAAGCCCCAGGCGTCGCGCACGGCGATGACACGGTCGGCGGCCAGCAGCACCAGCGAGAAGGCGCCCTTCCACGCCGGCAGCGTGCGCTCGATGCGCTCCTCCCACGACTTGCCGCCGGCCGCCGCGAGCATCAGCGTCATCACCTCCGAGTCGCTGGTGGCGGTGAGCCCGAAGCCGCGGCCGAGCAGCTCCTCGCGCAGCGCCGACGTGTTGACGACGTTGCCGTTGTGCGCCAGGGCGAGCGGGCCATGCATCGTCTCGACGAGGAACGGCTGGATGTTGCGCTCGTTCGACGCCCCAGTCGTGGAGTAGCGGGTGTGGCCGATCGAGTGATAACCGGCGAGCGGCTTCAGCGCCTCGTTGGTGAAGACGTTGGACACCAGGCCGGCCTGCTTGTGCACGCGGGCCCGCTGGCCGTCGCTGACGGCGATGCCGGCGGCCTCCTGGCCACGATGCTGCAAAGCGAACAACCCGAAGAAGGTCAGCTGGGCGACACCCTCGCCGTGCGGGGTGGAGATGCCGATCACGCCGCACTCGTCTGTTGGGTGGTCATTCATGGATGTCCTTCCGGAGGAGGGCGTCGACGCACGCGGCGATGCGGGCGCCGGCAGGGGTGGCGCCGGGTTCGAAGACGAGCCCGGTGAGTCGCTGGTAGGCGTCGACGTAGCGGGCCGACGTCGCGGTCCACACATCCGCCGGCACCGGCGGTGGCTCGCCGTCGCCGGAGTAGCCGGCGTCGATGAACGCCCGCCGCACGACCTCCTTGTCGAGGCTCTCCGGCTCCTCACCGGCGGCCAGCCGCTCCTCGTAGGTCGCGGCGACCCAGTAGCGCGAGGAGTCAGGGGTGTGGACCTCGTCGATCAAGAGCAGCTCTGCTTGCTCGCCGTCGTCGGTCAGGCCGAACTCGTACTTGGTGTCGACGAGGATCAGCCCGGCGTCGGCGGCGACCTGCTGGCCGCGGCGGAAGACCTCGAGCGCGGCGACCGTGACCTGCTCCCATCGGGCGGCGTCGACGAGGCCGCGCTCGACGACCTCCGCCGACGTCAGCGGCTCGTCGTGGACCGCCGAGCCTGCCGGCGGCTTCGTCGTCGGCGTGATCAGCACGTCGGGCAGCGGGCTGTTCTTGCGCAGCCCGTTGGGGAAGCGGTGGCCATAGATCGTGCGGGCGCCGGCGGCGTACGGTTTCCACAGCGACGTCGACGTGACCCCGGTGATGTAGGCGCGCACGACGACCTCGACGGGAAGCGTCGTCGCCGCCCGGGCGATCAGCACGTTGGGGTCGGGCACCGACACGACGTGGTTGGCGATCACGTCGGCGGTGCGCTCGAACCACCACGCCGCGAGCTGGTTGAGGACCTGACCCTTGTACGGCACGCCGGCCAGGATGCGGTCGAAGGCGGAGAGCCGGTCGGTGGTTACGAACAGCCGTTGGTCGGCGCCCCACGCCCAGGAGACGCGGACCTTGCCGTCGCGCCGGTCGGGCAGCGGCAGGTCGATGTCGAGGAGGGCGTCGAGGTCTGTGTGGGTCTCACTTGACATGGCGCACCGCCGCTTCGAACAGGCGCAGGCCGAGGGTTCGCTCGGTGGTCGGGTCGAGCCGGTGCCGGGGGTGCTGGCGGGCCACGACGTGGTTCTCCGGATGCGGCATCAGTCCGAGCACGACGCCGGTCTCGTCGCACACGCCGGCGATGTCGGCGACCGAGCCGTTCGGGTTGTCGCGGTAGCGCAGTGCGACCTGCCCGGCCGCGGCCAGGGCACCAGGATCGGGGTGGACGTAGCGGCCCTCGCCGTGGGCGATCGGGCAGTGCACGTCGTCGTGGAGGCCGGCCGTCCAGATGCACCGGCTCCGCGGCTCGGCGCACAGCGTCACCCAGCGGCAGTCGAAGCGCCCGCCGGAGTTGTGGCCGAGCGCACCGGGCAGCAGCCCGGCGCGGGTCAGCACTTGGAAGCCGTTGCAGATGCCGACGACCGGTCGGCCGCTTGCGACGAACGCCCGCAGCCGCTCGCCGAGGCGCCCGCCGTCGGCGTGGGTGAGGTCGAGGGCGAGCATCCGCCCGGCGCCGAGGGCGTCGCCGTAGCTGAACCCGCCGGCGACGACGACGATGCGGGCGTCGTCGAGCAGCTCCGGCCGCGCCGTCAGCTCCGCCGCCAGCACGACCGACGGCTCCGCCCCGGCGAGGTCGAGGGCCAACACGGCGTCGGTGTCCCGGTTGGTCCCCGGCCCGGCGACAACGATCGCGGCCGGCCGGCTCATCGCTCACCTCCCCATCCATCCGAGTGTTTCGACGGATCGGAGTGTTTCGTGCGGGTCCCCCCCGCAGCAAACACTCCGATGAGCTCGCTGATCGGGATCGCCGGCAGGCCGGGGAGGGCGAGTGCCGGCTCGGCGCTGACCGTGCCGAGCAGCCGCGCCGGGCCGGCCACGTCGAGGAAGCGGGCGACGTCGCCCGGGCGGACCTCGACGACGAGGCGGCCGGTCGACTCGGCGAACAGCGCCGTCGTCGTGTCGGGATGACCGAGCTCGTCGATCACGGCCCCGCGCCGCCCGGCGATGCACAGCTCGGCGAGCGCGACGGCGAGCCCCCCCTCGCTGACGTCGTGGCACGCCCGCACCAGGCCGGCGCGGATCGCCGCGTGCAGCCGTCGGTAGCGGGCCGGCGCATCCGGATCCGGCTGCGGCGCAGCACCAAGCACAGCCGGCGCACCGAGCACGAGGTCGAAGTGGCTGCCGACGAACTCCGGTCGTGTCTCGCCGAGGAGCAGGAGCGTGTTCCCCGGCGCGGTGAGCTCTGCGGTGACGCAGCCTCCGACGTCGGGGACGTGGGCGACGGCGGTGATCACGAGCGTCGGCGGAACGGCGTGGCGCCTCCCGTCGGCGCCGGTGTACTCGTTGTTCAGCGAGTCCTTACCCGACACGAACGGCGCGCGGTGGGCGATCGCGGCGTCGTGACAGCCGCGCACGGCGGCCACGAGCGCGCCGAGCGTCGCCGGCCGGCGCGGATCGCCCCACGAGAAGTTGTCCAGCAGCGCCGTGCGGTCGGGGTCACCGCCGACGGCGACGACGTTGCGGATCGCCTCGTCGACCGCGGCGTGGGCCATCGCCTCGGGGTCGTGGAGGCCGATCCAAGGGTTCACGCCGATGCCGATGGCGATGCCGTGGCTGTCGCGCGGATCGGCGAGGACGACGCCGTCGCCAGGGCCGTCCGCTGCCGGGCCAACCAGCGGGCGGACGACCGCGCCGCCGCCGATCTCGTGGTCGTAGCGGTGGATCACATCGGCCTTCGACGCGATGTTGCGGTGGGCGAGGAGGGCGAGGAGCGTGGCGACTGGATCGGCGACGTGACGGGCACCGGGCGTGCGGTCGGGCGTGGGCGGAGACGCAGTCAGGCGCCGACGCGGCCGGCCGCCGTGGAGGAAGGTGGTGTCGAGATCGAGCACGACGTTCCCGCCGTGGCGCACGACCAGGCGCCCGTCGCCGGTGAACGACCCGAGGTCGGCGAGCTCGACGCCGTGGCGTTCGCAGCGACCCCGCAGCTCGACCATCCGGTCGGGCGGCACGGCGACGACCATCCGCTCCTGGGCCTCGGACAGCCAGATCTCCCACGGCGCCAGCCCCGGGTACTTGAGCGGGGCCGCCGTCAACTCGACGTCGGCGCCAGTGCGCTCGGCCATCTCCCCGACCGCCGATGACAGGCCGCCGGCGCCGCAGTCGGTGATCGCCGTCCACAGGTGCTCGGCGCCGGTGAGCACGTCGATCAGCAGCTTCTCGGTGACGGGATCGCCGATCTGCACGCTCGCCCCGGCGACCTCGCCGGTGGTGGCGTCCATCGCCGCGCTGGAGAACGTCGCCCCGCGGATGCCGTCTCGTCCTGTGCGCCCGCCGAGCACGACGACCCGGTCGCCCGGGAACGGACCGCCCGGCGATGCGCGCTCGTCGGCGACGCCGATGCAGCCGCAGAAGACGAGCGGGTTGGTCGTGTACGCCGGGTCGTACAGGACGGCGCCGGCGACGGTGGGCAGGCCGATCTTGTTGCCGTAGTCGGCGACGCCGTCGACCACGCCCTCGCGGATCCGCCGCGGGTGCAGCGCGCCCTCGGGCAGCTCGTCGATCGGCAGGTCGGGCGGCCCGAAGCACAGCACGTCGCTGCAGGCGATCGGGCGGTGGGCGGCCCCGAGCACGTCGCGGATGACCCCGCCGACGCCCGTGTTGGCGCCGCCGAACGGCTCGATCGCCGACGGGTGGTTGTGCGTCTCGGCCTTGAGTGCGATCGTCGTGCCGGGGACGAACGACACGATCCCGGCATTGCCGACGAACGCCGAGCGCACGAACGGCGCGCCGATGGCGTCGGTGGCGGCGCGCAGCAGGCCGAGCAGCTCGACCGTCTCGCCATCGGTGCCGTCGGGCGTCGTGATCGTGGCGCGGAAGGTCTTGTGCGCGCAGTGCTCGCTCCACGTCTGGGCCAGCGTCTCCAGCTCGACATCGGTCGGGTCGCGCCCGGCCGCGGTGAAGTGGGCGCGGATCGCGGCTAGCTCCTCGGGGTCGAGGGCGAGCGCACGCGACGCGCTGAGCTCGGCGAGCGCGCCGTCGTCGAGATCACGCACCTTGACCACCTCGACGGCGGGGACCTCGTCGGAGCCGGGGTGCAGATCGGGTTCGGCGGGACCGTCGGTCCAGTGCTCGATCACCGGGTTGGCGACGAGGCGCCGCAGCAGCACGTCGACGTCGGTGCCCGGAGTCAGGACGATCCGACGGCCACTCGCGGAGGCGGTCACCGGCACGCCGAGCTGGGCGGCGGCGTGGACGACGGCCTCGGCGGGCCCATCGGTGACGCCGGGGTGGAGCGTGATCTCGATCCCGCCGGCAGGCGTCTCCCAGGTCCCCCGCTGGAGCAGCGGGTCGGCGAGGAACCCGCCAAGGCGGTCACGCCCTGCTTCGTCGAGGTCGCCCTCGACGAACACGACGTCGGCGACGTCGACTGAGCCGGTCAACGCCAGCCCGAGTGACGCGGCGCCGCTGGCGATCGTCGCCGCCCGAGGGTCCGGGTCGATGGACCGCACCGTGAACCGGTGTATCGGGCCTCGCCGCACCACTGCCCCGAAGCTACGGCGCGCGCCAGGCCGGATCCGGACTCTTGACGAAAAGTCTGTCCGTCGACGCCGGCGCCCGAGACGGACGCTCCGATCCTGGCAGGCACGGCGTCGGTACCGTGGTCCTGGTGGACGACGAGCCAGAGCCGACCCGCCTCGTGTTGGTGCGCCACGGCGAGTCGATGGCCAGCGTCAACCGCTCGATCGGTGGGCCGCGGACGTGCGTGGGGCTGTCCGAGCTCGGCCGGCGCCAGTGCGAGCGGCTCGCCGTTCGCCTGGCTGAGACCGGTGAGCTGAGCGACGTCGTGCTCTACGCCAGCGCCTACCCGCGGGCGATCGAGACGGCCGAGCTGCTCGCACCCGCGCTTGGCGGCGTCGCCGTCCGGGTCGATGAGCGCTGGGGTGAGCACGATCCTGGCCCGGACTGCGACGGGCTCACGTTCGAGCAGTTCATCGAGCGACATGGCATGCCCGACTGGGAGGCCGACCCGTGGACCGTGACGTTCCCCGGTGGCGAGACGATCGCCGAGCTGCACCACCGCGTCGGCCAGGCCGTCCACGACGCCACGACCGGGCACGCTGGCGGGACGGTGGTCGTGTGCTGCCACGGCGGCGTGATCAACGCGGTCCTGCGGCTGGCGTTGCGGGCGCCGGCGACCGGGGACTTCGAGCTGTTCACTACGAACGCCTCGCTCACCGAGCTGCTGCTCGTGCGCCCCGGTCGCTGGCGGCTGCTGCGTTACAATGACGCCGCCCACCTCGCCGGCCTCTGATTCGTGGAGTCAACGAAGTGGTGAGATGGGTGAGCGCCGCTGCGGAGCGGTGGCGGCGAGCTCGGAAGGTGAGACGAGCAGCTTGCCTGCGAGTCGCACCCGGCGATGGGGGTTGTGGTTGGCCAGGGTGGGTGAGCGCCGCTGCGGAGCGGTGGCGGCGAGCTCGGAAGGTGAGACGAGCAGCTTGCCTGCGAGTCGAACCCGGCGATGGGGGTTGTGGTTGGCCAGGGTGGGTGAGCGCCGCTGCGGAGCGGTGGCGGCGAGCTCGGAAGGTGAGGCGAGCAGCTTGCCTGCGAGTCGAACCCGGCGATGGGGGTTGTGGTTGGCCAGGGTGGGTGAGCGCCGCTGCGGAGCGGTGGCGGCGAGCTCGGAAGGTGAGGCGAGCAGCTTGCCTGCGAGTCGAACCCGGCGATGGGGGTTGTGGTTGGCCAGGGTGGGTGAGCGCCGCTGCGGAGCGGTGGCGGCGAGCTCGGAAGGTGAGGCGAGCAGCTTGCCTGCGAGTCGAACCCGGGTGAGATGGGTGGTCGTCGGCGGCGGTTCGGCGGGGTGCGTGGTCGCCGGGCGGCTCGCCGAAGCCGGCCACCACGTCACCGTGGTCGAGGCCGGCGCCGCCCCACCGCCTGTCCGAGTGAGCTTCCTCGACACGCTCGCTGCCCCCGGGGCGGTGTTCCCCGGACCGGCGGTGCGCGGCCGCGGGCTCGGCGGGTCCGGCGCGGTGAACGGGATGGTGGTCACGCGCGGCGATCCCGACCAGTACGCGGCATGGGGTTGGACCGACGCGGCGGCGGCGCTCGGGCGGGTGAAGGTGCCGATCGAGCCAGCGGCACCGCTCGGCCCGGTCGACAAGGCGTTGCTTGCCGCCGCGCCCGACGCGACCGTGGTCCGACTGACCACGCGCGGGGGACGACGGGTCACCGCGGCCGACGCCTATTTCGACCAGGTCCCGGTCGAGCTCGCGACCGGCGTGCCGGCGGCGCGCCTCGAGGTCGTTGGCGGCCGGGCGAGGGGGGTCCGGCTGACCGACGGCAGGGTCGTCGGCGCCGACGCGGTGGCGGTCGCCGCTGGAGCGATTGGCACGCCGTCGCTGCTGCGGGCGTCGGGCCTGACGCATCCCGAGATCGGCGCCGGGTTGCGGAACCACCCAGGGCTGCCGGTGACGCTGCACCTACGAGCCGACGTCGACCCGCACGGCCTGGTCACCGGTGCGATCCTCCTGCGCGACGGGATCCAGGTGACGTCGATGAACCACCTCGGACCCCACCTCCCGGGCGAGGCGATGCTGCTCGCGCTCTCACTGGAGACGTCAAGCCTCGGGTCGGTCGAGCCGGGCGCCGTCGTCCGCTACGAGCTCGACGACGGTGATCGACGGCGCGTCGACGAACTGCGGGTGGTGGTCGAGGAGCTGCTCGCCACGCCGCCGTTCACCGACGCCGTCGCCGGGTACACGGTCGACCCGCCCGGCGGCGTCCACCACTGGGCGTCGACGTGCCGGATGGGCGTCGTGGTCGACGGCGACGGCCGCGTCGACGGCCTGGCCAACGTCTACGTCGTCGACGCCTCGGCCTTCCCCGACATCCCTCGGGCCAACCCGTACCTACCGACCCTCATGCTCGCCGAACGGCTCGCCGCCCGCCTGATCGACCGCCGAGACCATCCGAGTGTTTGAACCCATCCGAGTACGACAACTCGATTCTCCTGGGGCGAAACACTCGGATGGGTGGCCGTGCCAACATGTCACATGGGCGCCAACGGAACGGTGCACGAGGCCGGCGACGGCTGCTGGGCCTACGTCCAGCGCGACGGGTCGTGGGGATGGAGCAACGCCGGGTTGATCGTCGGTGACGGCGGCTCGTTGCTCGTCGACACGCTGTTCGACCTCAAGCTGACGGCCGCGATGCTCGACGCCTTCGCCGACCGGACGGCGCCGGCGCCGATCGACATCGTCGTCAACACCCACGCCAACGGCGATCACTGCTACGGCAACGAGCTCGTCGCCGGCGCCGAGATCATCGCCACCGCGGCGGCGGCCGAGGAGATGGGCGAGGTCCCGCCGTCGCTGCTGGCCGGGCTCAACGACGCGCCCGGCGACGTCGGCGAGCTGTTCCGCAGCTTCTTCGGCGAGTTCGACTTCAGCGGGATCACGCTGACCCCGCCGACGCGCACGTTCGAGGGCCGGCTGACGCTCGACGTGGCCGGGCGCGAGGTCGAGCTGATCGAGGTCGGGCCGGCGCACACCAAGGGCGACAGCCTCGTCCACGTGCCCGACGCCAGGACCATCTTCACCGGCGACATCCTCTTCATCGGCGGCACACCGATCGTGTGGGCCGGCCCGCTCTCCAACTGGGTCGCCGCCTGCGACCTGATGCTCGGCATGGACGTCGAGGTCGTCGTGCCGGGTCACGGCCCACTCACCGACAGGGCCGGCATCGCCGCCGTCCGTGACTACCTCGCCTTCGTCGACGCCGAGGCGACCGCCCGCCACGACGCCGGGGTCGACGCATTCGCCGCGGCGAAGGAGATCGCCGCGCTCGTCGACGCCGGGGACGACTTCTCGTCGTGGGGCGAGGCCGGCCGCATCGCCGTCAACGTCGAGACCGTGTACCGCACCCTCGACCCGGCCCACCGCAGCCCGGACATCGTCGAGCAGTTCCGGCGCATGGCGGCACTGGACCACTGACCATCTCGCCTGGCCTCGCCGACCTTGCCGTCATCGGCGACGGGCCGGCCGGCCTGGCCCTGGCCGCCGCCGCTCGGGCGACTGGGCTCGGCGTCGTCGTCGTCGGCGAACAGACGCCGTGGACGGCGACGTACGGGACGTGGCGCGACGACGTGCCGTCGGTGCCTGTCCCGTGCTTCGCGTCGACGTCGGCGACGGTGATCGTGCACGGCCACCGCCGCCACATCGTCGAGCGCGAGTACGCCGTGTTCGACAACCACGCCCTGCGCGCCCACCTCGCCGCAGAGCTCGACGTGCACAAGGCACGGGCCGAGCGGGTGCGGCACATGGCGTGGGGCGCCACGGTGCTGACCGCACGCGGCGGCGTCGACGCCCGCCTCGTGGTCGCCGCCACGGGACGGCCGAGGTCCGCGGCGACCGCGGCGACAGCGGCGCAGACTGCCTACGGGGTCGTGGTCGCCAGCCCACCGCCGGGGATCGAGACGTCGATGCCGACCTTGATGGACCTTCGACCGGCCGACGCCGGGCCGCCGACGTTCGCCTACACCGCGCCCGTCACCGACGGCTGGCTCGTCGAGGAGACCGTGCTCGCCGCCCGGCCGCCGGTGCCGCCGATCGAGCTGGCGACGCGGCTGACGGCCCGCGTCGGGGAGCTCACCGGCCACCGCACCGAGCTCGTCACGATCCCGCTCGGCGGGCGATTGCCGTCCCGCCACAGGCCGGTACCCCGCTTCGGCGCCGCCGCCGGCTACATCCATCCGGCCTCGGGCTTCTCGGTCGCCGCCTCGATCCGCGCCGCCCCGCGCGTGGCGGCGGCGATCGCCACGCTGTGCGACCGGCCCGGTCGTCCGCCGGCGCGGCCGGTGTGGGAGGCAGTGTGGCCGGCGCTGCTGCGCCAGACCCGCCGCCTGCACGCCTACGGGCTGGAGGTCCTGTTGCGCCTGGACCAGCAGCAGCTGGCGACGTTCTTCGACGCGTTCTTCGACCTGCCGGTCGAGGTGTGGTCACCGTACCTGCGCATCGACGCCTCCCCGTTGGAGGTCAGCCGGGCGATGACGGCGGTGCTGCGCCGACTGCCTCGGGGTCTGCGTCGGCGGCTGCTGGTGGACCCGCGCGGCGCCTGGCGTTGATCGACTTGCGCACCGCGAGCACCCACCCGACGAGGACGGCGACCGAGAAGGTGAACCACTGCACGGCGTAGGACAGGTGCGGACCCTCGGTCAGTTCCGGCAGGGTCACCGCCGCCGGGAAGGGCGTCGGCTCGGCGGGTCGTGACGCGGTCAGCTCGACGTACATCGGCACCGGCGGCGCCGACAGCTGCGGGGTGAGCCGGGGAATGTCGATCCGCTGGGCCTCTCGCAGCACCCCCGACGATGGGTCGCTGAGCTGGCCGGTGTGGCGGGTCTCCGACGGCCGCAGCCGGCCGACGATCTCCACGGTGCCAGACGGCGCCGCTGGCGGCGGTGTGGTGCCGGGCATGAACCCGCGCTCGACGAGCAGCAGCCGGCCGTCGGTGAGGCGCAGCGGGGTGACGACCATCGTCCCGCCGATGCCGTCCTGGGAGCGGTTGACGACGAGGAACGACTCGGCCGCGACGTAGGTCCCTGACGCCGTCACCGACCGCCACTCGACCGCGTCGGGATCCGTGGCGGCCGTGACGACGTCGTCGAGCGGGGCCGGCGCCTCCTGGATGCGCGCCGAGACCTCGCGGTTGAACGCCTTGCGTTCGTCGAGTCGACGAAGCTGCCAGAACCCCAGATTGATCATCGCCACGATCACGGCGATGACGAGCAGGTGGAAGCCCAGCCACTTGGGGGAGAACAGGAACCGGTACATGGCCCGGCGGCGACCGTAGCGCCACGGCCGCGAGGTGGGCGAGCGCCGCTGCGGAGCGCGCTGCGCAGCCCTCGCTTGGAGTACCGGCGAGCAGCTTGCCTGCGAGCCGGTACCGTCCAGAGCGGTGGAGCTGCCCGACTTCCACATCCCGCACGCCGAGAAGATCGAGTTCATGATCGAGACCGACGGCTTCGCCGTCGAGCCGGTGCCGCCCGATCTCGAGAGCGACCCACCGCGTGCCGGGTACACCTACACGATCGGTCTGCCGGCCGACGTCGGCTTCCCGGAGCTGGTCGTGTTCGGGATGAAGCCGGTGAACGCGCGTGGCCTGATCGGGCTCGTGCGCGACCAGCTGCGCGCCGGCACCGAGATCCCGCTGGACGTCGAGCTGGTCGGCCTCCTCGACAACGAGCTGCGCTGCCGGTTCGCCTCGATCGACCTCGACGACTGGGGCCCGCTGTTCGCCACCGCTGCCGCCTGGTACAAGGGCCGGCCCTTCGAGGTCGTCCAGCTCGTCTACCCCGACCCCAACGGCTTCCTCCCGTACGAGGCCGGCTTCGATCGCCACCGCATCGTTTCCCAGCCGGTCATCGGCCGGGTGTGACGCAACGCTGGGGCTCGGCTCGCAGCCAAGCTGCTCCCCTCGCCTCCGAGCTCGCCGCCGCCGCTTCGCAGCGGCGCTCACTCCCCTCGCTGCTACGATCACGCCCGCATTTCGAGTGGTCCGGTGCACCCGGACCCGGCAACCTGGGCTGACGCCCCAAGGTGCCGACGCCGTCGCCTCCGGGCGGCGGGATGTGGCCGGATGAGATCCGGCAACCAAGGCGTTGAGAGGACGGGCATGAGATCCGAGGTCAAGCGCAACGGACGGCGCGTGTCGGGCGCGTGGCTGCCCGGCGATCCGCCCGGCCACCGCCAGTTCCTCACGTTCCCGCCTCACCGCCCATTCGCCCTCGAGCGCGGCGGCACGCTGACCGACGTCACCGTCGCCTACGAGACCTGGGGCACGCTCGACGAGGCGGCCGCCAACGCGGTTCTGCTGTGCCACGCGTGGACGGGCGACAGCCACGTCACCGGACCTGCCGGGCGCGGCCACCCCGAGCCGGGTTGGTGGGAGGCGATGGTCGGCCCCGGCCGCCCGATCGACACCGACCGTTGGTTCGTCGTGTGCGCCAACGTGCTCGGCGGGTGCCAGGGGACCACCGGCCCGGCGTCGCCGCACCCCGTCGACGGCCGCCGGTACGGCTCGCGGTTTCCGGTCGTGACGATCCGCGACATGGTCCGCACCCAGGCCCGCCTTGCCGACCATCTCGGCATCGCCCGATGGCACTCCGTGATCGGCGGCTCGATGGGCGGGATGCAGGCGCTCGAGTGGGCGATCATGTACCCGCACCGGGTGCGCTCGATCGTGCCGATCGCGACGTGCATGCAGGCCACCGCCCAGCAGATCGCGTGGGGCGCGATCGGCCGTCGGGCGATCGAGCTCGACCCCCGCTACCGCGGCGGCGACTACTACGACGCAGAGCCGGGCGACGGTCCCGACGACGGGCTCGCCGTCGCCCGCATGGTGGCCCAGGTCACGTTCCGCAGCGACAATGTCTTCACCGAGCGCTTCGGTCGCGACCTCGTCGGCGATCAGTTCGAGGTCGAGCGCTACCTCGAGTACCACGGCGCCAAGCTCGGCCGACGCTTCGACACCAACAGCTACGTCGTCATCGGTACGGCGATGGACCTCCACGACGTCGCCCGCAACCGCGGCAGCGTGGCGGGGGCGATGGCCCGGGTGCAGGCGCCGTCGCTGATCATCGGCATCTCCTCGGACCTGCTGTACCCCAACTACCAGCAACGTCAGATCGACGAGGTGCTGCGCTCGGAGGGCGTCGACAGCCGCTACGTCGAGATCGACTCGCCGCACGGCCACGACGCCTTCTTGATCAACGTCGACCTCGTCGGTGAGCCGCTGGCGGCCTTTCTCGACGAGGTCCGCTGATCAGGTGGGCCGGGTCTGCATCGCGAGCAGTGCCTCCAGGCGGGGCACCAGCCGGCTCTTCGTCGGGACGCGAAGGACCAGCTGCTCACCGAGCTCGTCGCGTGGCACGCTGTCGAGGACGTAGCGCAGCCGACGCCGCCGTACTTCGGGCTGCTTGCCGACGAGCCGCCACAAGGTGGTGCGGGTCCGCCACGCGGTCCGCCTGCCGAGCATGATCACGCCGTCGCTCGTGATCGTGCCGCGCACCTCTCGGCGTCTGGTCAGCACCTTGCCCTCGTGGTCGATCGTCTCCGCCGTCGCGAGGAAGCGGGAGTCGTCCTTGGCCACCCAGTGCGGCTCGATCGTGTAGGCGAGGTAGAAGAGGCCGGCGCAGATGACCACGAGGCCGACGACCCACAGCACGCTCGTCATGACCTCGCGAGTATGCCCACCCGACGCTGTTCCCTGATGCCCGCCAATGCCCGTCGCTCCTGCGGTGAACCTGGCAGACTTCAACTGCCGTGCCCGACGCCCCGCCCGCTCCGCTGCTCGGTTCGACCGGCACAACGACGTTCGTGCTCGTCACGCTCCTGGTCGCTCTCGGCGTGGCGATGATCGTGACCACCGTGTGGCTGGTGCGGGCCACCCGCACCGACGTCCCCGCCCTTGGCCCGCTGGAGGTGATGGGCGACCGGCGGTGGCACCGCGCCGACGCCGAGCGCCGGTCGCGCTCCCTGGACGGCGCCCGCCCGTCCGGTGCGCTGCCCCCGGCCCCGATCCTCGACGCCGAGACGGAGCCCATCAGCGACGAACCTCCGCCGGCGTCGCCGCCGCTGCCGGAGCCGACCCACGCGGCGCCGCGGGAGGGAGTCGCCGCGAACGGTGAGCCCGGCGAGCGGGAACCCGCATCCACGGCTCACAGTTCGGAGGAGGATCCGCAGCCGGCGGAGACGGCGTGATCAGCCACCTGGCGTACTGTCGCCGCCATGGCCACGTTCGATGTCGACCAGATGCTGGCCCGCTTCCGTGATCGTGCGGCGGCGGTGAAGCGACGGCCGCTGCCACCCGTGGCCGGTGAGGAGCGCCAGCGCTTCCTCGCCCAGGCCCAGCTCGACTACCAGGACTTCGCGATCATCGGGGACGCCGTCGCGACGCTCGAGGACGGTGTCCTCGTGCTGCGCGTCGACCTCAGCGGGGGCGCCACCACGCCAGGGTGAGCACGACGATCGCCAGCCCGAGCGCCACCGTCGCGGCCTCCGAGAACACCGCCAGCGCGGCCTCCGGCGAGGGGTTCAGCCCGGGTGCGTCTTGGAAGCCGAACCAGCCGGTGCTGGTGCGGGCGAGCTTGAAGGCGATCAGCGCGATCGCCGCCCAGATCACGCCGCCGACAGCGGCGGCGAGGCCGGCCCACGCCAGCAGTCGCGTGCGCACGACGAGCGGAACGAACAGCCCGGCGGCGATCACGATGGCGCTGATGAAGTTGAGCAGGAACTGCTTGCCGATGCTGCTGCCGGGGATGTCGTAGCCGTTGTTGTAGAGATAGAGGTGGACGCTGCCGCCGATGAGGACGGCGGCGGCCATCAACACGGACAGCACGATCTGGATGGCGCGGCGGGTGGTCATCCCCACATGTTCGCCGCGCCGGCCGCTGCGGATGGACGCTCAGCACGCGCCGTCACGCTGGAGGATCGGGTACGGGTCGATCGCCTCGCCTCCTTGCGGGTGGACCTCGAAGTGGAGGTGCGACACGGTGGTGTTGCCGGTGTGCCCGACGTACCCGACGAGCTGGCCGGCCGCGACGGGTGTGCCGACGGCGATGCCCGGTGCCAGCGCCGACAGGTGGCCGTAGAAGAAGTACGTCCCGTCCGGCGCGGTGAACCGCAGCCCGTTGCCGGTGAGCGGCGCGGTGTCGGCGCTGTAGGTCTTGGTCACGACCCCGGCCACCGCCGCGTACACCTGGTTGCCTTCGGCGGCGAGGATGTCGGTGCCGAGGTGCACCCGCCCGCCGTCGCGCGGGGCGCCGAACGTGTCGGTGTAGGTGCACGGCGGCTGCACCGGTCGGGCGGCGAGCACGACGTCGGCCGGCGCGACGACCGTCGTCGGTGCTGATGCGGGCGTCGGCGCGCACTGCGTGGCCGCCGGAGCGCAGGCGCCGATCAGCACGGCCCCGACAGCACCGACGGCACCGAGGCGGCCGACCGCCCGGCGGATCGCGGGTGCGGCATCGTTGGCGTTGGTCATCGGGCCCTTCCCGGCCCGTCCGCCCCATGGGTCGTGGGGACGATAGTCGACCTACATTTGGCGCCATGCACGTGGAGCCGCTCGATGCGACGTTCGGGGCGATCGTGCACGACGTCGAGATCGCCCACCTCGACGACGAGGCGTGGGCCGAGCTGCACGGGATGTGGCTCGAGCACGCGCTGCTGATCTTCCCCGCCCAGTTCATCAGCCGCGACGATCAGAACGCCTTCGCCCGCCGGTTCGGCGACCTGGAGTTCGAGGCCGCGCCGATCTCCAACCTCGGCCGCGACGGGTCTGTGCACGCGGCGCCCGACGACGACGTCGTCAAGTCGCTGCGCGGCAACGAAGGCTGGCACCACGACAGCACGTACATGCCGATCCAGGCCAAGGGCGCGGTGTTCTCCGCCGAGATCGTGCCGTCGGCTGGTGGGGCCACGGGCTGGGCGGACATGCGCGCCGCCTACGACGCCCTCGACGACGACCTGCGCGAGCGCATCGGCGGGATGTCCGCCTACCACTCGCTATACTACAGCCAGGGCCGTGCCGGATACCTACCGTCAGCGCGCAACGAGCAGGGCGGCTACAACCAGTACGGCTACCATGAGCTCGAGCCGTCCCTACGCCCGCTGGTCAAGGTGCACCCGGACACTGGCCGCCCCAACCTCCTGATCGGCCGCCACGCCTACGGGATCGTCGGCATGGATCCCGACGAGTCGGAGCGCTTCCTCGACGACCTCAACGAGTGGGCCTGCCAGGGCGGCCGAGTCGTCCACCACCAGTGGGAGGTCGGCGACGCCGTCGTGTGGGACAACCGCCGGCTGATGCACCGGGCGACGCCGTTCGACATGACCGAGCCTCGCCGGATGTGGCACACCCGCATCGCCGGTGAGCCGGCCTCGGAGTCGGCCGAGAACCACCACCCCGACTGATGCATCAGCGCGAACTGTGAGCCCAGACGGCGGATCTCCGCCGGCACGACTCACCGTTCGGGAGCCCCGGCGCCGGCCGTCAGGGGCACCGCCACCGCTGCCATTCCACCTTCGCAAGACCGGGGTGGGCTGGCTCATCGCCGCGCTGATCGCGGTCGTCGTCACCGTGTTGGTGTTCGGCCACGGCGTCTCGGGCGCGGCGATCCCGGTGATCGTCGTCGACGACGCCGTCGTGCGGTGGACGAGCGAGCTCGACCTGCCCGGCATCCACGGCATTGCCCGCGGGAGCGCCGACGGGCACCGATCGCGCGACCGGCCGAGCCCTCGCGCGTCGCACCGGTTCGTGGCCTTGATCCGCCGACGTGCCTCCTCGGTCTTGGGGCGCGTCGGGCGACAGGTCGACGGCGTGTCCTGCGCCCGCTGCCGCGTTCTCCATGCCGCGGCGGTCCGCTGCGTCCATCGGGGAACCGTGATCGTCCGGCGGTCGCTCGTCGGCTCCGAGGTCGGCAGGCGCCGCCCGCTCGTCCGCCTCGTGCCCGGGGTCGACGTCGGCGGCGTCGGCGACTCGCATCGGTGCGCCGTCCGGTGCGAGCTCGGCGTTCACGGGCGACCCGACGAAGCAGACGTGATCACCGCCGTCGTCCAGCGTCGTCAAGCGCTCGAGGACGATCCGGCTGGGGCACTGCGCCAGCAGCGGGACGCCACCTGGCCCCGGCGCCCAGTTGACGAGGGCGAACTTCTCGGTGTGGTCGCCGCTGGTGCCGCCGAACAACTGCACCAGCAGGCGGTCGTCGGCGCCGACCATGTGCAATGCGAGGTGCGTCGAGAACAGTGCCACGCGGTACGTGAAGTTCGCCTTCGACAGCCACACCGCGTACCGGGGCGGATCGATGCTGCACTGCGTGTGGAACCCCACGACGCACCCGGCGCGTTGGTCCTCCGTGGCCGCTGTCACCACGAGCAGCGCGCCGTCGAGGCGGGTGACGAACGCGTCGAAGGCGTCTCTCGTCACGGTTCCGACCTGCGGACGTAGCGCAGGAACAACGAGCTGTCCTCCTCGGCGGCGTGGGCCAGCTGGAAGCGACTCAGCGCCGTGAAGGCGGATGTGTCGACGACCGGCAACGGGTCTCCACCGACCACCGGCGCCACGGTGAGGCAGTACTCGTCGAGCAAGTCGGCGGCGATCAACTGGCCGAGCAACGTCGGGCCGCCCTCGCACAGCACGACTGCTGCCGAGCGGGCGGCCAGCTCAGCCATGGCGACGGCCAGGTCGACACGATCCTCGCCGGCGACGATGACCTCGGCCGGCAGTCCGGCGAGCGCCCGCACGTCGCTCGTGGCGGTGGTCACGATCAGCGGGGGCCGTGCCGGACAGGCCTGCGTGAACAGCGGCAGCGTGGGATCCAGCTGCAGCGACGAGGAGACGACCGCGGCCCGCGGCTGCTGGCGCTGCTGAGCCCGCCGCCGCTCGACGAGGTCTGGGGGCAGGTTCACCGGGCCGTAGCGCTCCCGTCGAGCCGTCTCGGCGCCGACCAGCACCACGTCGGCCACGCCGCGCAACCGGCTGAACAGCTCTATGTCACGCCGACTCGACAGCGCACCGACCCTGCCGCGTACGGCGGCGGTGCCGTCGAGGCCGACGACCATGTTTGCCAGCACCCAGCAGCCACCGGGTGGCGGCTGACGGGTCGCCTCCCAGTACGGCGTCAACGGGTCCTCCAGCATCGCCGCCGGCTCCAACAGGCGCATCTTCCGGAACCTACCGGAGCGTTGCCGCGAGGACCGCTGATCTCATTGCGATACCTCTGGCTGACATCCCCCTTCGCAACATCCCCGACGAGGCCCGAGAAGCTCCGCGTTCGATGCCATGCTGGCGAAGGCACCGGGCGTCGGTCGTCCGATCGCGGTGTTCCGCTGACGGCGCGCTATTTCGGTCGAACGGCTCGCGTCAAGCCCGACCAGCGAGGGCGACGACCGGTCCCGCCTACCGGTCGTCGCCCCGCCCCTCGCTCGCAACCTCAGCCCCGCTCAGGGTCCGCAGAAGAAGTGACCCGGCGTGCCGGGGTACACCGGGTTGGCGTTGTTCTTCACGTCCTTCTTGTAGACGAGCGCCAGCTCGTTGAACCCGGATGTGCCGCTGGAGGCCGGTGTGAGCGCCCCGTCGGTTCTGGCTTGATCCTCGAAGTAGGCGAGGATCGCCGGGCTCTGGTCGCGGATGCTCACGTAGGCCCCGTACGTGGCCGGGCACAGGTAGTAGATGTTGTAGGCGCCGACCCAGTCGAACAGGCGGTCACCGAGGGCTGGGCCGTTGTCGGCGACGTTGGCCTGCATCGCGTCCTGGTCGTAGCCGCCGTAGACGAAGTCGATGCCGTGGTAGCTCTCGACGTCGGCCTCGGCCCACGCCGACCACGCCGGCGGGAAGTTGGTGGGGTTGGCCAGGTTGGGTCGGACCTCGAGCATGTCGTCGCCCCGACCACCGTAGGTGTGGTCGTGGCCGCGCCCACCCCAGACATCGTCACCGTCGCCTCCGGTCACCGTGCTCACGGTCCCGGCGCCGTTGCTGTCGCCGCCGAAGATGCGGTCAACGTCGGCGGAGGCAGGGTTCGGGTCGGTGATGTCCGTGGTGTAGGTGTGCAGAGGATCGACGAACTCCTGGCCGCCGTCACCGTCACCGTTGATCATGTCGGCGCCCGGCCCGCCATGGATCCAGTCGTCTCCGTCGAGCCCGAGCATCACATCCTTGCCCGCGGCCACGGCGTCAGTGGCCGTGTCATCGAACGCGTAGAGCTCGACGAGACGGAACAGCGTGCCCGGCTGGCATACCAATTCTTGGATGAACGGCTCGTTCGGCGAGATGGTACGGGCCGCACCACAGTTGGGGTCAACCTCTCCGGCGGCGAGCAGGTTGGTGGTGACTTTGCCGAGGTCGCCGACCATGGCGTCGGAGCCGTAGCCACCCTCGACGTAGTCGTCGCCCTGCTGTCCGTACAGCTCGTCGTGGCCGCCGTTGCCGCTGATGAAGTCGTTGGCGTACGTACCGACGCTGGCTCTGGTGGTGGTCATCTGCACGTCGCGATCGACGATGCTGACGTTGTCCCGAGGCAGTCCCGGGAGGCCTTCCGGACCGGGTCCGGACTGGGTGGTGGCCAATCGCTTGACCCAACCGTTGTCGCCGACGATCGCATCGTCGTCACCGGTCGAGTTGTTGGCCGAGTCACCGTGGATCGTGTCGAAGCCGTCGAGCAGCGACGCCCCGAGTCCGGCCCGACACTCCACCCCGACCGGGCAGGGGACGTCGAAGATCTTGGAGCTGCTGAGTTCGGCCGTCTCGCCCGTCGGGTTGGCGGAGCCGCCACCGGCGATGTCGTCCTCGTCCTGCGGGCCGTCGGTGCCGTGGAAGTCGTTGCCGAAGATGAGGTCGTTGCCGTGGTTGCCCTCGATGTAGTCGTCCCCGAGACCGCCGTAGATGCTGTCGCCCTGCCAGGTGGCAGCGTCCTCGTCGATCGTGCCGGTCAGCCGATCGAAGTCGGGTGACGCGACATCTGGCTGACCGTTGGGCAGGAAGACGACGAAGTCGTTGTTGCGATCGTCAACAGGATCGGTCTGACTCGCCGACTGGGCGCCGTTGCCCTGGCCGAAGATGCGGTCGTCCCCTTCGTTGCCCTGGAGCACGTCGCCGCCACTGGCGAAGGTGGAGACCGAGGGGCCACCCGCAGTCTGGACGTCGAACAGCTCGATCGGCGCCCGCGGAGGGTTCGTGTCGGGCAGCGCGAGGTCGCGCTTGGTGAACCCGTTGTCGCCGGTGATCCAGTCGTTCCCCTGTCCGCCCGTGACCTCGGTCTCGCCGACATCGCGTAGCCCGTTGCCGACACGGTCAGCGTCGATCAGCCCGTTGTTGGCCGACCCACCCCCGATGAGGTCGTCGTCGGCGTCACCGCCGGCGATGGTGTCCTTGCCGGCGTTGCCCTCGATGTAGTCGGCCTCGCCCTCACCGTTGAGCGCGTCGTCGCCACCCTGGCCGAAGATCAGGTCGTTGGCGTCGCCGCCGAAGGCGTGGTCGTCGCCGAACGAGCCCGTGGTGGCGTCCACCGAGACGGTCGCCAGGTCGAACAGCTGGATCGGGTTGGCGGTCGCCGCGTCGGGGTAGTTGGGCCCGAGGCGCAGCACCCGGTCCATGCGGGCGTTGTCGCCGGCGATCCAGTCTTGGCCTGGCCCGCCGTCCAAGCGCGTCTCGCCGGTGTCGGGCAGGCCGGTGCCGATCCGGTCGGCGTCGATGATCCCGTCCTGGGCGGAGTTGCCGCCCACGATGTCGTCGTTGCCTTCCTCACCGGCGATCGTGTCGTTGCCGTTGTCCCCTTCGAGGTAGTCGAGCAGGCCGACGCCGAGGAACGGCCCGTTGACGCCTTGGTCCCCCGAGATCACGTCGTCGCCGACCTCGCCGAACGCGGCGTCCCGATCGGCGTCGCCCTCGATGGTGTCGGCGCCACCGATGGCCGGGTCGGCGTCGAGCAGCTCCACCCGGCGACCGAGCACGTACACGGGGGCGATCCGGGTGATGATGGCGTTGTCGCCAGCGATGACGTCGTTGCCGATTCCGCCGGTGATCAGCGTGTCACCGGCGTCGGCCACGTTCGCCTTGTCGGAGCCGCCGATGAGGTCGTCCTGGCCGCTCTCGCCGTGGATCGTGTCGGCGTCGCCGTTGCCCTCGGCGTGGTCGTCGTCGGCGCCGCCGAAGATGGTGTCGACGCCGCCGTCGCCCTCGAGCCGGTCGGTGCCCGGGCCGCCGTACAGCGTGTCCGTGCCGCCGGTGTCCGACGGGCTGTCGGGCGGCCACTCGGCGACCGGGCGGTCACCGAACACGAGGTCGGCACTGCTCTCGCCGTACAGCTCGTCGTCATCGGCGCGGCCGAAGATGAGGTCGATGTCCGTGCCACCGCGGATCAGGTCGTTGCCCGTGTCGCCGACCAGCAGGTCGACGCCGGCGTTGCCCTCGATGATGTCGCCGTCACCGGTGCCGAACGCGGCGTCCGAGCCGTTGCCACCGATCACGCAGTCGGAGTTGCCGACCGGTACCGGGGTCGGGTCGAGTGGGTCGCAGCTGTTGCGCCGCGGCCCCGTCCCGTTGTGGCTGTGGACGACAGAGCCGTCCATCGCCACCGCCTTGGCCTGGTCCGGAGCGAGCTCGGTCGCATCGGCCACGCCGAACGACGGGTTGTTGACCGAACCGGTGTCGCCGACCAGGATGTCCTGGCCGTCGTCGCCGTAGACGAAGTCGGCACCCTCTTCGCCGAACACGATGTCCTGGTCGGCGTCGCCGTGGAGGGCGTCGTTCTCGGTGCCGCCGTGGATGATGTCGTTCTGCGGGCCACCGTTGATCGTGTCCGTGCCGGCATCGCCGTCGAGCTCGTCGTTGTCCTCGTCGCCGCTGATCAGGTCTGCGCCGTCGCAGCCCTTGACCTTGTCGTTGCCGGCGTTGCCGATGATCTGGTCGTCGCCGCCGTCGCCGATGAGGATGTCGTCGCCGTTGTTGCCGGTCATCAGGTCGGTGTCACCACCGGCGACGCACCACGTCGCCCAGTCGGCCCGGTTCCCGGTGAACGTCAACGTCGGCGAGCCCGAGATCGTGCCGGCCGAGTCGTCGCCGAACAGCACGTCGTTGCCGACGTCGCCGGTGATCGTGTCGGTGCCGCCGTCGCCGACGATGGCGTCGTCGTCGCTGGCGGAGTCGAGCTTGCTCGGGCCGCCCGACAGCGTGTCGTCGGCGCCACCGCCCTTGATCACGTCGTTGCCGGGGCCACCCGACACGCGGTCGGCGCCGTCGCCGCCGTCGAGGCTGTCGGTGCCGAGGCCGCCGCTGAGCGTGTCCGCGCCACCGTTGCCGGCGACGGTGTCGTCACCGGCGCCGGGCTCGATCGCGTCGTCGTAGGTCTCGTCGGCCTCCGCTGCCATCGCCGCGACCGGGGTGAAGCTGACGCCGGCCCACGAGGTGACGCCGGAGAGCGAGTCGTCACCGCGGATCAAGTCGGGTGCCCCGCCGACGGGCGTGCCGTCATTGCTGGCCTCCCCGCCGATCTTCACGATGTCCGAGCCAGGGCCTCCGGAGCCGGCGACCGGGATGGTGAACGGGATCGTGTTGCCGTTCTCCCCGCCGGGCAGGAACAGGATCTCGTCGTCGCCGTTGCCGGCGTCGAACACGATCAGGTCGATGTTGTCGGCGGTCTCCTCAACGCCGTAGCCGGAGACGCGGACCAACCCGTCACCGAGCTGGCGGACCTCCATCTTCTCGTCGTGGTCGTTCACCGCGACGTTCCGCGTCGGAGCGCGCGAACCCACGTTGAGGTACAGCACGTTGCCGGCGTCCTCGGAGAGGTCCGGGGCCGGCGGCTCGCACGCGCTGGACCACTCGAGCAGCGTGATCCGCACGAGCTCGAAGTCGTATTCCTTGGTGAAGAAGAACAGGTCGATCTTCACGAAGACGTCGAGGAAAGCCTCGATCCGTCCGTTCACGTCGAACAGGCAGATCGGGTTCTGCAGCTTGTTGAGGATCTCGTCGATGCGCAGCTTGCCGTCGGGGTCGGGCGAGTCGTTGAGGTTGAGGCCGAAGGTCAGCTCGATCCCGCCCTTGACGCCGGCTGAGATGATCACCAGGTCGACGGACGCGCCGGCCCAGACCCGGCCGAAGAACTCGAGCTCGTTGACGTCGTTGCCCTGGGCGTCGAGGTCGTCGATGAAGATGCCGTCGAGCAGCGAGGCGGCGTTGCCGCCGTCGATCAGCTTGCGGATGCCAACAGTGTCGTAGCCGATGGCGAAGCGGCCGCGCAGGCCGACCTCGCCGCCGATCGAGATCGTGATTGGCACCGGGCCGACCATGATCGGGCCGAAGTCCCACGATAGGCCGGCCGAGGCCTCCATGATGCCGGCGTCCCAGCGGATCAGCACGGCGTCCTTGCCGACGAGCAGGCCGAAGATCTGGCTGGCGTCGTCGAGGAACGGGAAGTTGAGGCCGCGGACGCCGAACGTGGTCGGGCGCCCGTCGTCGGGGTCGTTGCCGGGTGGCGCGAGTGTGCCGTCAGAGCCGCCGGCGATGTCGTTGACGAAGCCGCTGCCGCCGTGGGAGCCGGTGGCGATGTACGACCCGCGGTTGTCCGGGGTGGTCGGCTGCGACGCCTTGTCCGTGTCGACCGAGAAGCTCCCGGGATCGCGTGGCGGGAAGCCGCCGAAGCTGGCGGCGCCGGGGAGCAGCTCGCCGAGCGGCAGCTGCAGGCTGGCGCCGGGCGGGAGGCTGTTGACGATGTCGGCGATCGTGCCGACGAACCCGATGATCGACAGGATCGACTTGACCATGCCGAGGTCGGCGCCGGTCGCCGCTTCGAGCAGCGAGATCATCGTCACCGGCGGTTCGCCGACGAGCGCGGCGAGGTCGGAGACGACCGGGATCGGGGCGTTGATCACGTCGATGATCGGCTTGAACGGCGAGATCACGTTGTTGATCCCGGTGATCACCGGCTTGAGGAAGTTGGTCAGGAACGTCCCGACATCGAGGTGGAGGTCGCCGAAGCTGAACTCGGGCGGCTCGAAGCCACCGCTCGCCGAGGCCGCCGCCGAGAAGTGCATCGTGCCGAGGATCGACGGCAGGTCGGTCCCAGTCCCGGCGATGCCGGTGCGCAGGGCGAGGTTGATCCGCAGCGTGCCGCCGATGTCGGCGTCGATGCCGACGTCGCCGGTCGTCAGCTCGTTGAACGTGATGACGTTGTCGCCGCCGCCGGTCAGCCCGATCGTGGCCTCGCCTTCGATCGTCGTCCGCTCGTCATCGGCCTTGGCGTCGATCGCCTCGACGTCGAGGAACCCGAGCCGGGCCTTGAGGCAGCGCCCGAGCTCTGGCCCGCCCGGGCCGTCGGGGTCCACGGCCCAGTCGTTGGGGTCGTTGTTCGACGCCGGCAGGATGCCCGTGCACTGGGCCTGGGAGTTGTCGGCGAACCGCACGAACGCGGTCAGCGACGCGGTGGGCGCGTTGAGGTAGGGCCCGTCGGTGCGGGACAGGCCGATGCCGGCGGTCAGGCTCCACTCGGCGCCCGCCGTCACGCCGCCCTGCACGGAGAGCGGCAGGCCTTCGAGGCCGAGGTTGATCGGCGCCGTTGCTTCGATCGTGTCACCGAGCGTGAGCTGGACCGAGATGTCGCTGATCGCGGCAGGTCCATCGGTGCCCTGCACGCACTGGTGATCGCCGCACGTGAGGATGACGTCGATCTGGGGCGCGAGCGTCTGCGGGAGGAATTGGTCGAGCAGCGTGTGGAGCGCGTTCGTCACGGCATTCTTGATGCCGTCGATGCTGGTGAGGTCGCCACCCGTGAGGTCGAGGACCTCGCCGACGACGTCGGCGATGCCCTCGAGGCCGTCGGCGGCGCTGCGCAGCGGATCACCGACGGCGTCGGGGAGGCCCTCAGCGAGGTTGCGCAGCTGCGCGGCGATGTCGCGGAGGATCCCCGGCAGCGCCTGCAGCAAGAACGACGGGTCGAGGATCGCCGCGGCGAGCTTGCTGGCGAGGTCCGTGGGCACGACGACGGCAAAGGCCGGCGAGAAGCCGAGCGCGGCCGGGTCCGTATCGACGACGTCGACGCCGACCTCGCCGAGGTAGGTGCTCGCGCTGCCGGAGACGAGCGCCAGCGCTAGCCGGGCGCAGGCGAACGGGTCGCCGGTCGGCAGCGGGTTGGGGATCGGGTCGCCGCCGGGGAGGGGTCCACAGTCGTCGTCGAGCCCGGTGATCTCCACCGACGGGCTGGTCGTCGTGATCGGGCCGGATGACAGCGTCACGTCGACGCCGAGCTGGCCCTTCAGCTCGCTGCCCGTCAGCACGCTGAACGCGTCGCCCGCGGCCCACTCGATGCCGGTGCAGGTGAGCGGGATGTTGCCGTTGGTGTCAACCGCGCCATGCGCGGTCACGACGCACGTGCCCTGGTCGCTGGTGCGCTCGATGCGCGCGCCGTCGGGGATCTGGTCGGCAATCGCCGTGGTGACGACGAGGACGCCGGTGGCGCTGTCGGCCTGTGCGGTGCCAGTGATGTCGGCGACGAACGAGCCGGCCTGGGCCTTGAACGGCCCGAGGATCGCCTGGAGGCCGATGTTCGGCGCGTCGGCGCGGGCGGTGAGCGTGAGGCCGGTGCCGTCGAGGATCTGCGGCTCCGACGCGTCGAGCGGCACGCCGAGGTTGAACTGGCCGAGCGCGGCGTATGTGACTTGCGGATCCCCCTGCACGTCGAGGGCTGCCAGGGACTGGTCGCCGAGGCTGAAGGCGATGTTGGTCGAGGGCGTCGGGCCTGTCGGCATCCCGCTGCACTCGTCGGTGAGGTCAGGTGGGGCGACGCTCGAGCAGATGCCGTAGCCGAGCTCGATCGTGAGCGTCGGGGTGGCGCCACTGGTATCGAGCCCGAGCTGGAGGGCGGCGTCCGGGATGCCGAGCGTGTTCTGGACGAGCTGCTCGAGCCGGGTCAGCGATCCTGGCGTCGGCGGGGGCAACGAGGCGCGGTGGTCCCCTTGCGCGTCGGTCCACTCGACGACCGCGCTCCACTCCGTGCCCATCGCCAGGAAGCCGTCGCCGTTCTGGTCGACGTCGTCGGGCACGGTGAGCGCTTGCATCGCGGTCGGGTCGGAGGAGCCGACGGTCGTGCCGGCCGGATCGTCCGACCATGCGCCGGTGCCGGCGTCGGTGTCGACGATGCGCCAGCGCACGTTCGACGCCGCCGTGTTGCCGTTCGTCGCGTGGCACGTGAGCGCGCCGCCGCCGACGGGCAGGCCGCGCAGCTCGGCGCCGGCGGTGACCGGCGTGCACTGGATCTCGGCGTCGGCGGCGCCCTGCAGCTCGCTGACGAGCAGCTTCAGCTTGCGGGCCTGGGCGGCGAGGTCGGACGGCTTGATGCCCCAGATCTCGACGTCGTCGCCGAGCTGGGCGGCGTCGACGCTCTGCTGGAGGACGTCGGCGAACGATGCGATCGTCTCGAGGATCTTGACGAGGTGGGAGAGGGTGTTGCCGACGACCTCGTAGTCACCGGCGGCCAGCGGCGGGGTGCCCTCGACGTAACCCTCGGGCACGGTCAGCGTGCAGGAGAGCGTCGAGTTGCTGGGGACGGCCGTGATCTGGCAGTCCGGCTGGCCGTCACGCGTGAGCACCGCGCCGACCAGCCCGGGCTTGGTCGTCAGGTCGGTCGCGCTGGACGTGACGCTGACCTCGATCGGCTTGCCCGCGGCGACGGCCTCACCGGTGGCGGCCGTCGAGGACGCCGTGACCGTGAGCGTCTCGGAGGCGTCGAACTGGACGAGGGAGTTGAAGTCGCCGCTGAAGTTGGACACGGTCGGTGCGCCGTCGAGCGGCCAGGCGAAGTCGAAACCGGCGCCGGCGTTGCCGACAAGGGCCTCAGCCGTCAGGGACACGTCGCCGTTGATCTGCAGGTTGGTCGCCACGTCCAAGTAGGAGAGCGGCTTGGCCAGCAGCTCGGCGATGAGCATGGCGTTGGGATCGGAGCCACCGCCGGCGATCTGCACGCCGGTCGGGTTGTCCAGCTGCACCGCCAGCGCGGGCCCGGCAGCGGGCTTCGACGTCGTGAGGGCGGCCGAGCCGTTGACCTCGAGGAAGCCGAGCCGGCCCTCGAACCCGGCGGATCCGTTGAGGGCGACGTCGTCGACGCTGAGCACGTTGCCGGAGTCGGGCACCTTGACGAAGAAGCGGCGGGACTCGGTGCTCGTGCCCGGTGACGAAGGCGCCGGCCCGATGTCGGAGGCTTTGTCGGTGAGGATCATGCCGACGGAGAGGTCGGCGCTGACCGGCCCCACGTTGAATGCGACGTCGGCCGTGCTCGACAGCCCGGTGAGATGGGTGTCGGCGGCGAGGCCGTTGCCGGCGTCGACGCCCGCCGAGCGGGCGAGGGCCGCCGACTGGAACGAGAGGTCGAGAACCAGCGCTTGGAGATTGGGATCCCACGTGACCGAGTTCGGCGGCAACGCGCCGACCGACTCCAGCTCGGCGAGCAGCTGCTGGATCGTCTGGGCGCGCTGCTGCACGGTCGTCTCAACGCCCGTGTCGTCCGGGGTGAACGTCAACGTGGTCGAGAAGTCACCGGGCGCCGACATCTGGAAGATGACGCTGGTCGTGGGCTGGACGGCCACGCTGGTGAACGAGTCCGCGTCCAGCGTCAGCCGGGTGGCGCCTGTCGGCGTCCAGGTCACGGTGGTCCCCGCGCGCGGCGGTTCACCGGCGAAGGCGCGGCAAGCCACGTACTGGTTCGCTTCCAGGTCGGTGGCCGGGAGCACCGGCACGTTGTCGGTCGGTGAGGGCGTCAGGGTTCCCGGCGGGAAGGCCCCGCAGTTGAGCTGGACGCTGCGGCTCTGCACGTAGTCGTACAGCGGCTTGACCGCGTCGAACACCTTGTCGAAGTCGTTGCCGAGGCCGGCCGGGATGAACAGCCCGCCATCGAGGAACGGCAGGGGGCGGTCGCCGGCGATCATGCCGGCCCCGAACGCCGACAGGATCTGGTTGAGCCCGGCGAGGGCGCTGTCGGGACCGAGGTTGGTGAGCAACGCGATCGGGTTCGGCCCGTCGAGGGAGATGTTGACCACCGGTTCGGCGCCCTCGAACAGGGCGGCGTCGGTGATCGACACCGTGCCGGTGAAGTCGGTACCGCCGACGTCGGCTGTCAGCGTGATCGAGGCGGCGAGCTCGTTGGTGCCACCACCGAAGTCGACGCTGATCACGTCGGCGATGTCGGCCGTCGTCAGCTCGGCGAGGGTCAGGCGGCCCGACGAGTCCGGATCCGTGAGCGCCAACGTCACCGTCGAGTTGACGGCGAACGTACCGGTCGCCGTCGCCTCGGCGAACCCGAACTGCAGGCTCTCGTTGAGTGCCTGGGCGCCGGGCTCGATGGCGATCGTGATGGGGAGCTGGGGCAGGTTGGTGAGCGCGAACTCGTCACCGCCGCCGATGCTCGAGTCGAACTCGGCGGAGATGGTCGTCGCCGGCATCGTGACGTGCACGTCGACGGAACCGCCCATCAGCTGCACGTCGCCCTGAACGATGCCCAGCTCGACGGGGATCGTCCGGTCGATCGCCAGCTTGAACGTCAGCGTGTCCTTCGGGGTGCCGTCGACGGCCACGACGTCGCTGAACGTGAAGCCGTTGCCGCTGAGTCCTGCGATCGCCGTTTCGAGGTCGCTCGCCGGCGTCAGCGATGCCAGCTTGGCGAAGACCTCGTGCAGGCCGAACAGTTGGGCCGGGTTGGTGGCGAGACCGGGGACGAGCTGGTTCAGCGCCGGCAGCAAGCTGGCCCCCACGAGCTTCGAGGCGGCCTGTGTCAGCGGCGGCGTGAGGCTGGGCAGCGCGGTCGCCTGGGCGATCGACGCCTCCTGCAGCGGTATCGACGTTGCCACCAAGGCCGATGCGACGAACGCGGACAGAACGGCTCGACGAGCATGTCGACGCATCCCCATCTCCCTCTCAAGCACCCCGGTCCACCCGACCGCACCTGAAACTTGCCGGTGCCCCATCCGGTGTCAAGAAGACCAGGGCAATCAGGCGCGGAGATTTCTCCGCGCCTCGCATCTCTGGCGCTCACCGCCGTGGTGGTGCATCGTCGCTGTCGACGCGGCGCGGGTTGTCTGGCATCACCCGCGTTCGGCCCTCGGGAAGGGCCCAGCGATGCCGCCCCCAGCAAGCGAGCGTCGCCGCGTTCGGCGGGGTGATGGAGGGCTCGGCGTGGCAGTTCCGCACCCATGTCACCCGCCCGCGCTTGGTCGCCCCCGAGCACGGCGTCGGTCAGGCGCGGGTTCGAGCGATGCGCGATCAGCCCGGCGATGACGCCGTCGCGGAACTCGCCGCAGGGTGCGGTTTCGAGCGGACGACGGGACTCGAACCCGCGACCCTCACCTTGGCAAGGTGAAGCCGGCGCTCCACCGACGTGGGCCATTCGCCATCGTGCCTGCTCAGGGGCATCCGCTGGTCTCCGCTGGCCACCGCTCATCGCCGTTCCGTGCCAGTCGGAGTGGCACGTGAGTGGCACGGCGCACAGGCCCTCTGCGCACTGGAAGAAGAGTCCACAGCGACCCTGCCGGTGACGCCATCAGTGTGGGCGGTGCCTCCGGCGGCATCGTCAAGGATGCGCCGTCTGCGCGCGGCAGTGGCGATCGGAGGGGATCGTGGAACGGGGCTCGCGCATCTACCAGGACTCCGGGACATCCCGTCGTTGTTGCACCTCGGCACGGCATCCGGTACGTTGGCGGACCCGGCTCGTGGGACGCCGGTTTCTGTCCCTCCTCAGACCCGGATATTGCAGCCGGGTCGCGGGGACGGCTGGGCGGGAGTGGTCTGGGGCGCGTTTGACGGCGTGTCGCTGGGCGCGTCGGCGGCTGACGTGTGCTGGGCGCGTCGAAGCTGAGGTGTTGATCTGGTGCCGGTTGCCGCCGTGGGTGCCTGTCCGGTTCAGGCGTAGGCGGGGAGCCGGCGGACGCGGGTGAGGGCTTCGATGAAGGCGGCGGCCCAGGCATGGCTGCGGGGGAGGCGGAGCCAGAGTTGGCGGGCGTGAGTGACGACACGGGCGGCGACGTTGAAGAAGGCGAGGCGGCGCCGCTTGCCGCGGCAGCGGCGGAACTCGCGGGGCAGGGCGAGCACGTCGAGCCAGCGGGCGGTGTTGTGGGCCAGGGCGCAGGCGTGCCACCACAGCCAGTTGCCGAAGAAGTTCTCCAATGGGGCGTGGTCGAAACCGAAGTCTTCTTTCAGTTGGCGAACGGTGTCTTCGGGGATCCCGCCGCGCAGCCGGTGGTGGGCTTCGACCATGGCGGCCGGGCCGAGCCAGGCCGGGATGTTGGTGACGATGGCGTGGAACCGCCATCCGTCGATGTCGTCGAAGGAGAGCTGATCACCGGCGGTAGTCGGTTGGCGGCGGACGATGAGGCGCAGCAGTCGCCGGTCACGTTTCGTGGTGCCGATCTCGATCATCGTTTCGGGAGGTGTCAGTAGGTCTGTGTAAGGGGGTCCACCACTTGGTCTGAGGGATGAATCATCCTTCAGGTAGTGAGAGGAGAATCCCTGTAATGATTGACACTGTAACGATGATGGATGGCTCAATGGGCGATGTTGCCGGAGGGGACGGCGCGCCGCCGTCGGTGGTTCGGCCGCCGGCGCTGGGCGACGTGGTGGACGGGCTGATGGCGAAGGTGAACGCCGAGGGCCTGCAGCTGCTGGGAGACGGCGGGGTGCTCACCGAGTTGACCAAGCAGCTGCTGGAGCGGGCCCTGGACGAGGAGCTCACCGACCATCTTGGCTACGAGCGCGGCGACCTCGCCGGCAACGGGTCGGGCAACAGCCGCAACGGCACCACACCCAAGACGGTGTTGACCGAGGTGGGCCCGGTCCAGCTGGACGTGCCCCGGGACCGCAACTCAACCTTCCAGCCGGCGATCGTGCCCAAGGGCGCGACCCGCCTGGCGGGGTTCGACGAGAACATCATCGCCTGGTACGCGACGGGGATGACGACTCGCGACATCCGCCGCCAGATCCGACGCATGTACCACGTCGACGTGTCACCGGATCTGATCTCCCGGGTCACCGACGCCGTCGTGGACGAGCTGCGCGAGTGGCAGCACCGGCCGCTGGATCCGGTCTATCCGATCGTCTACATCGACGCCTTGGTGGTCAAGGTGCGGACCCAGGGCAAGGTCGTCAACCGGCCCGTCTACCTGGCCATCGGCGTCGACGTGGAGGGCCGCAAACACATCTTTGGGGTGTGGCTGGGCGACGGCGGCGAAGGCGCCAGCTTCTGGGCGGCGGTGCTCACCGAGATCGCCAACCGCGGCGTGCAAGACGTGCTGTTCGTGTGCTGTGACGGGCTCAAAGGCCTGCCTGAGGCGATCGAGGCGA
This sequence comes from uncultured Acidimicrobiia bacterium, assembly GCA_963841465.1. Lineage (GTDB taxonomy): Bacteria > Actinomycetota > Acidimicrobiia > Acidimicrobiales > Ilumatobacteraceae > JALZMG01. Next base: position 156,179 of record CAWJCQ010000008.1, read on the forward strand.
CCTGGCCCCAGGCCTCGGTGCAGACCTGTGTCGTGCACCTGATCAGGGCCTCGTTGCGCTACTGCTCCTACAAGGACCGCAAGCGCATCGCGGCGGCGCTGCGCCCGATCTACACCGCCGCCACCGTCGACGCCGCCGTGGACGCGATGGACAGCTTCGAGCTCGAGCACGGCGACCGCTACCCCGGCATCGTCGCTGTGTGGCGAGGGTGCTGGGAGCGGTTCACCCCGTTCTTGGCCTACCCGGCAGTGATCCGCAAGATCGTCTACACCACGAACATGATCGAGTCGGTGAACTACCAGCTGCGCAAGGCGTCCAAGACCCGCGGCCACTTCCCCGACGACGACTCGGTGGTGAAGCTGATGCGGCTCATCGCCCGAGACATCTCCACCACCCGCGGCGGGACCGCCGGCACCGGAACCTACCGATGGAGAGAGGCACTCAACTTCTTCGAACTATATTTTCCTGGACGACTCGACCCCGCTCTGATATAATCCAAATAACGGTGTGGAGGATGATCCTTACACAGAATATCTGACAGGCTCTCGTTTCGGCGATCTCCGAGCCCCGCTCGGCTTCGGCGTTGAGCGCCAGGACCCACACCGTCGCCGGGTCAGTGGCCAACGCCCTCACCGCCGCACGCATCCTGGCCGTGTTCTTGGCGGTGATCGTGAACACGGCGCCGAGCGCCTCGCAGGCCCGGAACACCTCGTGTTGGTAGCCGGCCGAGTCGATCCGCACCCACAGGTTCGACGTCTCCCGCACCGCAGCAGGGATCGCCGCCACGCACTCGCGGATGAACCCCGCCAGCGCCCGGCCCGGGTGGGCGTTACCGCCGCGGGCCCGCACCGCCAACACGTCACCGGTCTCCCCGCACACCCCGATCAACGGCGATAGCCCGGTCTCGCCGCGGTAGGTGAACGTCGAGCCTTCCTTGCCCGGCCCGTACGTGTCGACCAGGGTGGCGTCGGGGTCGATCGTCACCAGCCCACCTTGCGGGCCGGCGCCCATCGCCCACGCCCGCGCCAGCATCGTGCGGTTCACCGCCGCCGCCTTCTGGGCCCGGCCCAGATCGGCGCCGGCGCAGAACCGCCACAACGTGGTGTGCGACGGCAACCGATGGGCGCCACGCAACCGTTGCGTCGCCCCGTCCAGCAGCGAACGATCCGACAAGAAGTCACCACCGGCCAACAGCACCTCGACCAGAGTCCGATAACACTCACCGCCCGAGTAACCGCCCGCCCCGATCGGTCGCAGCCCACGCCGATCCGCCGCCTCGACCAAGCCGAGACGATCCAACAGCGGCCCCCACAGGGCCACCCCGGCGACGCCGGTTACCTCGTCATCCGACACCGTCGGCGTCACCCTCGCCGACTCCCAGCGAGGCCGCCTGATGATCTCTCCGACGTCGAACAGGGTCGCAGTAGTGTTCACCCGACAGGTGCTCCTTCGCCACGGACGGCATTGACTTTCCAACCAACATCGTCCCAGGTGACGGAGCATCTGCCGCGTCAATCACACCCCGGTAACCAGCCCAACGCTGCAATATCCGGGTCAGAACGTGACATTCGTGTGCCGTAGAGGAGGTCGACGGAGTGCGTGTCAGCGAATTTCTCCCCAGATCTGCGAGCACGCCACCAGCGCCGTCGCTTAGTGTCCGGGCCGATCGCGGGCGATTGACCGACTGCACGGAAGTTGGGGTTCCGATGCTGGCAGAATCCAGGCAAGCGATCCACGTACAACATCGTCCGGGCCTACTCGGCGCGGCAGCAGCGGTCGTCCTCTTCAGTGGCTCTACGCGGCGATCGTTGGTTGGCGGCCTCGGATTCTGCGAGTTGGGATGGTATCCATGTGATGCCGCAGCCGAGGAGGAGCCGGCGGCGATAGTTGGTGAAGTTGCGGTAGCCGTGCCCGACGCGGCGGATCTTCTCGATCAGCAGGTTGACCGCTTCAGTCGGCCCGTTCGAGGCGCCGCCGGTGGTGTGGAACGCGAGGACCTCGTCACGCCACTGGTCGATCGTCGACGCCAAGCGGGTCAGCTCGGGGATCTCGGCGTCGGCGGCGTGCTGGAAGAACACGACCAGCCGCCGTCGTGCATGGGCGAGATCGCGGGCTGCGTAGACCTCGGCGAGCAGCTCGCGCGCCAGCCACACCGCAGCCACTTCGCCGTCGGGGTCGCCGGCGGCGAGCCCGGCACGCAGCCGTTCCCATCCCCGCTCGTTGAGGTTCGACCAGGTGCGCAGCAGCAGCCGGCGGATCCCGTAGAGCGGGTCGTGCTTGCGGCCGCGATGGCCGAGCGTGTCCTGCTGGACGCGGCGACGGACGTCGTTGACCGCTTCGGAGGCGAGGCGTATGGCGTGGAAGTGGTCGACCACCAAGGTGGCGTCGGGCAGCACGTCGCCGATCGCGGTGGCGTAGCCACGGAACGCGTCGATCGCCGCGACGTCGATGCGGTCGGCCCACCAGATCGGCTGCGACTCGACCCACTGGCGCACCACATCACCGGAACGACCAGGCACGACGTCGAGCAGCCGACGCCGGTCCAAGTCGACGAAGGTGGTCGCCATCTGGGTGCGGCGACGGGCGTTGGCGTGCTGGAAGGTGTGCTCATCGACGCCGAGCTTGCGGGTCCGCTCGAGGCGATCATCTGCGGCGATCAACGCGTCGCCGTAGTCCACGACCGCCTGATGGGCGCACGCCCAGCCGACCCCGAACTCGCGCCCCACCGCCGCGACGGTGTCGAGCTCGGCGCCGACACGGCGACAGATCTCCCGGCGGGCCCGCTCGGTCAGCGACGCCCGCACCCCGATCTCGTCGGAGGTCTCCGACCACGAACCCCGCCGACACAGCTCCTCGCGGCAGCGCCACGTCCGCTTGGCCCACACGATCACCGTCGCCATCCCGGCGATCGGCAGGTCGCGCACCGTCACCCGGCGCCGCCCGTTGCCGATCGCCCGCACCCCACAGCTGGGACACCATGCCTGCGCGGCGGTCGTCTCCACCGCCAGCCAGTGCTCACCGTCACGCGTCGTCTGGGCGACGACGACCAAGCCGTCCAGCCCGACGAGCGCGGTCGCGCCCACGCTCGTGTCACTACCGTTGCCCACGTCGGAGGTCCTCCCGTCTGCAGATGTCAGCTATCCGCAGAATGGCGAGACCTCCGACTCGCGTGGTGGACCCTGTCAGCCAGCCACCGTCACGAACCGGCCCCAACGTTCAACGCGAGGAGCCTCTTCAGTCTGTGCCTCCTCGGCCCCGTCGTGCCCGTTGCAGTCGTGGCCGCCACCTCCATCTGGGCAGCGGTGATGGACCAGCGCACCCTGCGTATCCCGAACCGTCTCGTGCTGGCGTGCATCCTGGTCGTGGCGATGGGTGCAGCCGCGCTGTGGCTGATCGGCCCAAGAACCAGCAGCCAAATCGCGCTCGCCCTTGCAGTCGGGATCCTGCTCGGCGGCGGCCCGATCCTGTTCCTGCTCTGGCTCGTGAGACCCGTAGCCGTGGGCGCGGGCGACTGGAAGCTCCTGCTCGCACAAGGAGCGGCACTCGGGCTCGTCGCACCGCTCGCGGCCGGACTCGTCTTGCTCGTCGCCGCCCCCGTCGCCGCCGTGCAGCGACTGACCCATCGTGGGCCCCCAAGTCTTGCCCTTGGACCGGCACTCGCCGCCGGGTTCGTCACTTCAGCCATCGCGGCGTTCGCGTTTCCACACCTCCTAGGCGCTTGCGGCCATCGATCGACAATGTCTTGTCAGGCCGCGGCGCGGTCGATGGCGAGGTCGTCGAACAGCTTGTGCATGTTGATCCGGAGCTGTTCGTAGTCGCGGTCGACGGTGGTCCATGCCGATGGTTTGCGGCCCGGTCGGGGGCTGCGGATGCCGGCGAGGATGGGCGCGATGACGTGATCGCGGAGCGCGACGAGGCCGGCGATGGTCCGGGCGGCGTCGGGTGGGACACGGTAGCGGTGGGAGCGGCCGATCTTGACGACGAGACTCTTGGCGCGCAATTTGCGCAGGTCGTACGCGGCCTGGCGGAGCGAGTAGTCGACATCGGTCAGGCCGGTCATCGTGTGCACCTTGGCGGCGAGATCGCCGACGGTGAAGCCGGCGGGAGCGAGGGCCAACGCGAGCACGGCGGCCACGGTGTTACGCATCCGGGCCTTGTTCATGTCGATGCCGCCGACGCGGGTTGCCCCAAGCAGCGAAGCGTGGGGCAGCTCGTCGAGCAGGCCGTCGGGGATGAAGGTGACGTCGACGCAGTCGACGGTGGTGCAAAACGCCTCGGCCATGGCCCGCAGGCGGGTGGTGATGTCACCCCAGTGGTCGAGGATCCGCCCGCAGTGCAGGTCTTTGGTGTTGTGGGTGATCGCCTCGACACGAAGCACGTGTTCGCCTTTGGTGTAGGCCTTGAGCGTCAAACGTCCGAAGTGGACCTTGAACGTGGTCAGGTCATAGCGAGGTGTCCCGATCACGGCCTCGAGTCGAGGTGGGCCACCGGCACGGTCACGGTGGGGACGGGCCTTGGCGCCGAACAGGGTGCGCACCATGGGCACGTCGAGGCGTGACCGGGTGCGGTCGACGATGGCATCGAAGGTGCGCTGCATCCGTGCCCCGTTGGCGAACAGCAGGTTGCGACTGTACTCGACCTGGTAGACGGAGTAGCTGTAGCCGAACCCACTGTCGCGCTGCTCATCGAAGTTCAACCCGAAGCACACGCAGGCGCTGTAGATCCAGCGGTCGCACACCTGACCCAAGAGCCCTGCTGCCCCGGGCTGGGACACGGTGTCTGCGATCTCGGCGAGGCGGTCGGGCTGGGACAGCTCGGTGAAGCAGTTGCCCTCCTTGACGAAGTCGACCCCGGCCGCCGACGCTGCACACGCCACGTACTCGTGGCCGTTGAGGATGACCTGGGCGCCGAACGGCGGGTGGCCGGACATCTTGATCGTGACGTGACCCCACACCGGGTCACGGATGTGGAACGAGTAGTGGTTGACGTACTCGGACTTCTTCTCCAAGTTGACGAGCACACCGGAACGGGACCGGGTCACCTTCCACACCGCCGCCGGCGCCCGCGCCACCAGCACCAAGAACACGCCGACGCCGACGTCGTGGGTGGCCAGGTACTCCTCGGCGATGAGATGCTTGCGCTCACCGGCCTTGGTGTCGATGACCGGGACCCCGTTGGCTTTCGCCCACCCGCGGATCCGCCGGGCGAAGCGGCCCGCCATGCGCATCAGGTGGGTGTTGTCGAGATGCTCGTCGGAGCCGTGCAACCGCCGCCACCACGTCCGGAACCCGCCCGGCGAGTGCCCCATCGAGAAGTAGGCATTGAGCACGATCCGATCCACGCAGTCGTAGATGCCGATGAGCAGACCACCATAGCGAGCAGAGAGCGCGTCGTCCATCGCCGAACCGTAGACATCACCACCGACGACCCGGCTGCCCCCGAAGGGGCCACCGATCCCGAGCGAGCGAAGCGAGTCTCGGGAGCGGCGTAGGTCTTCTCTGTCGCGGGCTTGTTGAACATCTCGGCAGGTTTCAGGCAGCGGCTGCGAGGCGCGCGTTTGTGACGTAGGTGTTGATGGTTCGGTCGATCGTGGCGAGGGCGCGACGAAGTTCTATGGGTGCTGGCGGTCGGTCGCCAGCGGCGACGAGGGGCCGGAGCACGCGGCCGTGGACCTTGGTGTAGAAGATGGCGACGCGTGTCCCGTCGGCGGTGAGCGTGTAGCGGTGGCTGTGGGGGATCCGTTCGATGAGTCCGTGAAGTCGGAGGCGGCGCAGGTCGTAGGTCATCTGGCTGGTGCTGTAGTCGCGTCCGAGCAGTCCGGCGACGAGCTCGCGAAGGCTGTGGTTGGTGAAGCCGGCGAGGACGTGAACGAAACAGCACAGGGCGCCGGTCAGGGCCATGGCGCGTGGGTCCCCGAAGCGTAGGGCTCCGGTTCGTTGGCCCTCCCATATGTAGGGCTGGTGGATGCGCTCGAAGAGCGCAGAGCCGATGGCACAGCCCTGACCGGCACGTTCAATCGTAAGCAGACGATCGTTGACCTCGCGACCCTTGACGACCAGCTCGGGGAGATGCTCGAGCCGGGCACGGATCCCGACGTCGGATGGCTTGTTGATGACGGTCTCGATGCGCAAGGCCCTCCCTTCCTTCAAGTACTGCTTGACCCGGCTGTGCTTGTAGCGGAACTCGAGCTGCACCTCGGTCCCGCGGTCGAAGATGCGCGTGCGGAAGATTCCTGGGGTCCGTTTCGTGACCCGCCGGTTGAACACGGCGGCGACCTCATGGGGGCGCCCGATGCCGACATTGTCGGTGACGAGTGCTTCGAAGAAGCCGCGGGCACGGCGTGGATCATCGAACACCAGGGTGCGTGACACCTCGACCTGACGGACCGACAGCTCCCACCAGAAGCCCGCAGCGCGGTCTGCCGAGGTGAACGGGGTCGGGATCGCCGTGATCCACCGGTCGAAGAACCCCTGCACGTCGTCGGGACCGAAACGATCGCAGATCGCCTGGAGCTGCTCGGGCAGGTCACAGGAGGCGAACCCATTGGCCAACGACCTGAAGCCGATCCCGGCGTGGTCGGCCTGACCCTTGGCCCACTCGTGACCGTTCATCCACACCTTGGCTGGATACGGGAAGTACGTGCAGATTTTGATGAACCCAGGCCCGAAGTCCGGATCGAGCACGTAGAAGTAGTAGACGCCGACGCGGCGCTGCTCCTTGAAGAACGTGAACCCGTCACCTCGCGAGGTGCGGCCGGAGAACACCCACTGAAACTCCTGGCCGGTGACGATCGCGACGACACCGAACCGGCCCGTGTCCCTTGCGGCACGTAGATACGGCTGGACGTGGTCGAGCTTGCGGTCATCCCATCGAGTCCGGTCCGGCTTCTTCAACGCCAGGATCGGGATGTCGTTGTCCTCGGCGAAGCGGCGGACCGCCCCACGAAACCGGTTGCCGATCTTCTCGAAGATCGCCGGTGACGGCAGCATGAACCCGAGATGATCGTGCAAGAACCAAGCCACCTGGCCGGGCGTCTGCAACGACGGCACGTACCCGTTCAGATACAGGCGATCCACGCAATCGACCACCAGCCCGACGTGGCCATCAAGCACGTCGTTGATGTTCACCACCGCAGCCATCAGCCAAGCGTGCGCCCACATCGCGGTGATGTCCACCGACTCGGACCGCGTCGTGGGAGGGGGCCGGGGGGAGGGCCTGCCCTCCCCCCGCTAAGTGGCATCCCGTGAACCCACGCATCGTGCCGGTCCTCGGACTGTTCGTGCTTCTGGCTCTCACCGGATGCACCGATCACGACGCGGCGAGCAACACGACCAGCACGTCAGCGACATCGACGTCGAGCCCGCCGACGGAGCCAGCCATCACGACATCGCCGCCAACCACGGCCCCCCCAACCATTGCTGACCCTGCGACGACCATTGAGACGCCGACTACCGACCTGTCGGCGGCGACCAAAGCGGCTGTGGCGGCGGCGGTCGTGCAGAGCCGGCAGAACTACAAGTACGCCCTCCAGAACTACGACGCCCCCGACGCGCTGGACGTTCTGGCGCGCACCACGGCCGCGAACAGCCCGGCGTGGAATCTCACGCTCGAGAACATCGACACGCTCCGGACGAACGGATGGAGGTCGACGCCGAACCCGACCGTGCCGTCGGTAAGCACCGTCGAGGGCGGCGTCGATCTACTGGACGGCCCGCCGGCTACGCGGGCTCAGGCCACGGTCTGCACGATCGACTCTGACATCGTCGTCGAGCCGGGCGGCGCGCCCGACGGGTCGGACACGGTCGTGAACGACGAGGTCACCGCCCGGCGGAATCGGATCACCATGGTGCTCGAGGGCGGGGTGTGGAAGCTTTCCGAAGGCACAGGCCTTGGTAGTTGGAGCGGATCGGCATGCCTCGCCTCGTAGGTCGATCGGCAAGCTTGATCGCGGCAGGGATCGCGCTGTTGCTCGCCGCGCCTGACCTCGCCCTCGCCGGAAACGGCGATCAGGGATTGTCAGCCTCCTCGAACGCGGCTGCGGGAACGCTGGCGGCAACGGCGGGGCAGGAGACGGTCGGGGGTCGATTGGCGTCGAATGCTTCGGTGTCGAGGCCGAGGTGCTCGTGGGAGGTGTACACGGACCTCCAAGCGATCTCGTTTCCCGTGACGGGCCGCTTGGATCCGATCCGTCGGGAGGGTGACGGTTCGTTCATGCCGACCGGGAGTGGCGCGACTCGGACGTCGGAGACCTTGTACAAGCGGACCTGTGACGGGGTCGCCGGGTTCACCCTCGGGTGGGTGGCGGACTTCGTGGACGTGGACGCCCTCATCTCTTCGGCTCGTCAGTCGGTGACAGCCCAGGTGCCGACTCCGTCGATGAACGTGAACCCGGATCCGTCGGTGGGCGGGACGGTGAACCTGGGCTTGTGGTTGGCGGTCGATGACCCGGGCCAGGTGTCGATCACGGCTTCGGTGGGGCCGGTGTGGGCGACGGTGACGGCCCGCTACGTGAGCACGTTGTGGGACTTCGGGAACGGTGACTCGGTGGAGTGCGAGGGTCTGGGCACGCCGATCGTCGACACCGACACGGTGGAGCAGGGGCCGTGCGGTTATACGTACCGGGAGACGTCGGCGCCGCAGTTCACTGGCACCGACGACTTGGCGTATCACGCCTCGGTGACTGGTCGTTGGACCGTGACTTACGCGACGTCGGCGGGGGAGTCGGGGACGCTGAGCCCGATCGATCGCACGACGCCGTTCACGTATCAGGTTCGGCAAATCCAGACCTTGAGGGTGGCTGACGATGGCTGATGTAAGGGATTCGTCGCGGCCGAGGATGTCGGTCGCCGGCGCCGAGCTGGGTGCGGGGTCGGGGCTGCGGGTGCGTCCGCAGCGACCGATTCGGGCCGTGTTCGCCGGGCTGCTGGTGATGGCATCGGTGGCGATCGCAGTGGCCGTGTACTCGCGTATCGGGGACCGCCACGAGGTGTTGGCGGTGACCCGTACGGTGCTGGCCGGAGAGCAGCTGGCCGACACGGATCTGAAGGAGGTGTCGATCTCCTCGGATGGCTCGTTCGCGTCGATGCCGGCGTCGAGCCGGAGCTTGATCGTGGGTCAGTACGCCAAGGTTCGGCTCGTCAGCGGGTCGTTGCTGGTGACCGACAGCGTGCAGTCGCGGCCGCTGGTGGACCCGCAGCGGGTCTTGATGTCGGTAGCGGTGCCTTTGACCGGTGTGCCGGCGGGCCTGCGTGAGGGGTCTCGGCTGGTGCTAATTGTCACCCCGGCAGCCGAGTCGAGTGGGTCGACGACGCCGACGTCGGTCGAAGCGACGGTCGCCGCGGTCCCATCGAACTTGGGTGAGCTGGTGGGCGGTTCGTCGACGAACGGCGCGTCGAGCACCGTCGCGCTGTCCGTGGAAGTCCCGCCAGCATCGGCGACCCTGGTCGGCTCGGCGAAAGCGGTGGCGGTCGGCGTCCTGGACCCGCAGGCACCGTTCCCGACGGCGACCGACTCGATCGAGTCCCCACCGTCTGTCGAGGCGCCCACCGCGACGGCGCCGTCGACGTCGGTGGCTGGGGGATGAGCGCGGTCGCAATCATCGGAGCCCCCGGCACGGTGGGCATCACCACGACGAGTGTGCTGTTGTCGGCTTCGGTACCGCCAGGTCACCCGGTCGTGCTGGCCGAATGCGACCCGTCCGGCGGTGACGTGGCGAGTTGGGCAAAGCTGCGGGACTCCCCGGGATGGTCGACGGCCGTCGCCGCCGGTGACCGTTCATGGGACGGGTTGCAGACCCATCTGCAGGAGATGCCGTCGGGGTTGAACGTGCTGGTGGCCCCGACGCACACGGCGCAGGCCCAGGTCGTGACGAAGGAGGCCGCCAAACGGTTCGGGCCGCTGCTGCGCTCAATGCCCGACCTGACGGTGATCGCCGACTGCGGCCGGATGGTCGGGGAGATCCCACCATGGGCGCTGACCGCCGATCTCGTGCTGCTGGCGGTCCGCCAGGCAGCATCGTCGGAAGGCGCCACGGTCGCCCGCATCGACCGGACCGGGGAGTGCCTGGCCACGCTCCGGACAGCCCGACTACCCGTCGGGGTGGTGGTGATCGGGGCTCGGCCGTATCCGCCCGGCGAGCTGGCCGCGGCGCTGCAAGCCGACGTGTTCGCCGTCCTCCCAGAAGATCCAGCCGGTGCGGCGCTGGCGGCCGGGGCGTGGACGGTGGGGCGGGGCGCAGCCCGCTCCCCGCTGGCGCGTGCCGCCCGCCCCGTGGCTGCCCGCCTGGTCGACGCCCCGGGCGGTGTCAGTTCCGTGGTGTCGCTGACCCGCGACTCAGGGTCGGAGGCGATCCGGTGACCAAGTCGAAGGAGAAAGGAGGTGGTCGTGACTGACAGCGTGTGGAACTGGTCCCCGAGCGACCCGACGACGGGGGAGCTGACGACGGACCAGAAGCGGATTCTGGTGCGCAAGCTGGCCGACCGGGTTGGTGAGGCGCTGTCGTCGAAGGTGCAAGACGCGCAGGCGGCAGGTCGACCGATGTCAGAAGAAGCGGAGAAGGTGGCGTCGTCCACCGAGATCCAAAAGGCGCTGCGCCTCGAGAACGAGGCTCGGCTCCGGGCCGGGCTGCCGACGTTCTCCGATGCCGCGCACATGGGTGTGCACGACGCGGTGATGTCGCACGTCTACGGCCTCGGCGAGCTCGACGACTTGTGGTTCAACGACCAGGTCGAGCAGATCAACGCCAACGGTCCGTTCGATGTGTTCGCAACGTTCGTCGGCGGCCGCAAGAAGCGCTGCCCACCGATCGCGGCAACGGTCGAGGCGTACATGGAGTTGATCCGTCGCGCCGCCCGTCGCCTCGGCCGAGTGGAGGTCGAGTTCGACGCCCGACACCCGTTCCTCGACCTGCCGTTACCCGACGGCGCCCGCATGTTCGCCATCTTCGGCGGCACGAACGGGGTCGGCGTGCACACGTACTTGTGCATCCGTCGGCACCGCTTCCCGGCGCCCACCCGCAGCGACTTCGTTCGCCTCGGCATGTGGCCGGCCGAGGTCGGCGACTTCCTCATCGAATCCTTCGCCGCCGGCGAGAACGTGATCGTGGGCGGGGACTGGAACGCCGGCAAGACAACGGTCCTGCGCGGCTTGTGTCTGGAGGCGATCGCAGCGTGGGAGCGGGTCTTCACCGCCGAGGCGGGCATCACCGAACTCGGGCTGAGCCGAACCGGCCGCTTCGAGGATGTCGTGGAGACGTTCTCCCGCCCGCCCGGGCCGGAGGGTGAGGGTGAGGTCACGGTCGCCGACCTGTTGAAGCGGGCTTCTCGGCGGGCGAGCCCGAGCCGCGGCATCGTGGGCGAAGTTTTGGGCGACGAGGTCGGCGCCCTGCTCGACATGTTCACGGCGTCGACAAAGGGCTCCGCCTGTACCATCCACGCCCGCTCGGCCCGGGCGGCGTTGCACCGTTTCGAATACTACGGCCGCCAGGCCGACCCGCCGCTGGACTCCGAGCTGGTGCGGATGGGTCTGGCCGACGCCGCCCCGATCGTCATCCATCTCGCCGCTGACGAGTCGGTGGAGGGCGAGATCACCCGGTACTGCACGTCGGTCCTGGAGGTCACCGGGATGGAGAACGGCCAGGTCTCGGCCACCGAACTGTGGGGCCTCGACGAAAACGGCCAGCTGGTGCCCAAGCACGCCTTGTCGATCGACAAGCGGGCCCGACTGGCCCGCCGGGGCTGGGTGTGGGCCCGCGATGGCTGGGCGTCGCGGCTGCCCACCGAGGCCGGTGATCTGAGGTGACACCGCTCATCGTTGCGCTCGCCGGGGCAGGGGTCGGGATGGGCCTGGTGATGTTTGCATCGGCGTGGACGACACCACCCGAGCCGCTTGCGCGTCGTACGGGCCCGCTGATCCCGCCGGGAACCGTGACCAGGGCGGCCGCCGCATTGGCGGGCGCCTTTCTAGCGCTGGTACTGACGGGGTGGCTCGTCGCCGCGCTCGTCGCCGCCGTCGGTGGCTGGCTGGGCTTGCAGGCCTGGCAGCACCGTGGACGAGCGATGCACAACGAGCAGGAACGCATCGAGGCCCTTGCCACGTGGTGCGAACAGCTCCGCGACCTCCTCGCAGCTGACAACGGGCTGTTGGGCACGATCGAGGCGTCGGTGCCGACGTGCCCGAGCGCCCTGCGCGCCGAGGTCTCGCGGCTGTCGACGCGACTGGCCCGCCAGGACGCCGGCATGGCGGTGCGCCAGTTCGCCCGCGAGGTCGACGACCCCTCCGGCGACTTGGTGGCGTCGGTGCTATTGCTGGCGATGTCTCGGTCCGGCCGAACTGGGGAGTTGCTCAGCGAGCTGGCGGTGACCATCCGGGAACGAGCGGCAATGCGACTGCGCGTCGTCGCCGAGCGCAGCGGCCAGCGCAGCGAGGCCCGTTTCGTCGTGATCATGGGCACCGCGGTCATCGCCGCGGTCATCGTCTTCGGGCAGCACACCACGTTCTTGGACGCCTACGACTCGACGACCGGGCAGGTGGTGCTGGCGATCGTCGCCGCCCTCTACGGGGGCGGCATGATCTGGCTGAGCCGCCTCACACGCTTCGAACGACCGGCCCGGTTCCTGACGGTGGGGGAGGGGCGCTGATGCTGCTCGTAATGGCTGCCGCCATCATGTTCGCAGTTGGAGTGTGGCTGCTCGTGTCGACGCTGTGGCCGGCCCGGACCCCGCTGGCGGTGGCGTTGCAGCGCCTCCACACACCGGGTCTGCCACGACCGCTGGAGGTCCCCTCGACCGCCCGCGAGCGCTCCCCGATCGTGACCGCGGGGCGGTGGCTGCTGCGGCGAACGAAGGGCGCCGGGTTCAGCGACGAAACCACGCTGCAAGACCTCGCCGTCATCCATCGTCCCCTGGAAGTGCAGGCCGGCGCCACCGTGATGGCCGCCGTGAGCGGAGCCGTCCTGGGCCCGCTGGCGTGGGTCTTCGTCGGGGTTACCGGCACCCAGCTCCCCGCCATCGTCCCGATCTGGTTGGCGTTGCTCGGGCTCATGCTGGGCGCCATCACCCCCCGCTTGGTGCTGCGCGCCGAGGCCGCCACCGCCCGCAAGGACTTCCGGCATGCCCTGGGCGCCTACCTCGACGTGCTCGTGCTGCTGCTGGCCGCCAACGAAGGCCCCGAAGGCGCCATGGACACCGCTGCGCGAGCCGGCAACGGCTCGGCGTTCATGGAGCTGCGCCGGGCCACCGTGCAGGCCCGACTCTCAGGTGACCCGATCTGGGACGCCCTCGACGACCTCGGCCGCCGGATCAACGTCCCCGAAGTCTGCGAGATCGCGGCGGCCGGAGGTCTCGCCGGCGAACGCGGCGCAGCCGTCCGCAAGAGCCTGGTCGCCAAGGCCCGGTCGCTGCGCACGACATCGCTCGCCGCCTCGGAGTCCCACGCCCGTAGCCGGTCCCAAGCGATGTTCGCCCCGATCGTGCTGATGGGGTTCGGCTTCGTGCTGTTCCTGCTCTACCCGATGGTGTCGAACATCCAGCTCGGCCCCTGATCGCCCATCCATCCCCAATCAACCCAAGGGAGAACCAGCAATGAGCGAATACCAACTGTTGCGCACCTACCTCGAGGTGTTGTTCGGCGACGTCATCGGCCGGGCTCGCCGCGACGAACGCGGCGCCACCGCGGAAGTGATCGTCCTCATGGGGGCGGGCCTGTTGGGAGCGGCCGCCGTCGCGGTCATCCTGTGGGGCAAGCTCAAGTCGGGCGCTCAAGACGTCAACGTTCCGGCGCCGGCCGCTCCCTAGACACGATCTGGACACGGGACCCGTCGAATGCTGCGTCGCGGCGTGGCGTGATGAGCGAGGCACAGCGGCGACGTTGCTGCTGTTCCCGATCTTCGCCGTGGTGACGTTCATGTTCATCCAGGCGTTGCTGTGGCAGCACGAACGTCAGATGGCTGGATCGGTCGCCGATCGCGCCGCCAACGCAGTGGCCCTGTACGGGTCGTCGCCAGACAGCGCGCAGGCCGACGCCTTGGCCGAGCTCCAGGCGGTTGGGTTGCGGGATGTGAGCGTGTCCATCACCCGGGGTGTCGACGAGACCGTGGTCGTGGTCTCCGGGACGGCGCCCGGGATCCTGATCGGGACGTCGTCGACCTTGTCGGTGCGTTCGATCACACCGACGGAACGGTTCCATCCGTGACCGTGCTGCGACGAGCGTGGCTTGATGAGCGTGGGGACGGCGACGTCGCGGCGATGATGTTCATCGTCCCGCTCATCTTCGGGGTGGTGCTGCTGTTCGTCTTTATCGGCCGGCAGGCCAACTCGGTCGAAGGGGTCACCCACGCTTCGCACGTCGCGGCGGTGGCGGCGTCGCAGCAACGCAGCGTCGGCGAGGCGCAGTCGGCCGCCCTGTCGGCCGCCACGTCCACTCTGGCGTCGTCCGGTACCGCCTGTGTCGGCGGTCCCAGCGTTGCCGTCAGCGCCACCGACTGGGCCCCGGGCGGCGTCATCACCGTCACCGTGTCGTGCTCGATCGAGACCGGTGACCTCGGGGCGATCGACGCCCCCGGCCGCCGGTTCAGCGAGTCATCGCGAGCAGTAATCGACACCTACGTGCCGTACCGGCCATGACCGAGCCCGTCACGACCCCGTCAGCGCGCGCAGCGAGTCGCTCCGACTCTGTCGGTGCCGTGCGGCAGGTGCTGCGCCGCGCTCGCGAGGACGAACGCGGGTCCGGTTTCCTCGCTGCGTTCATCGTCCTGTTCGGGACGCTCACCCTTGGCGGGGTCGGCGTGCTGGTTGACTCGGCCCGCATCGTGTCGGCCGAACGGCATGCGTCATCGGCAGCGTTCGAAGCGGCCCGGGCGGGCGCACAGGCGCTCAACACCACCTCAGTGCGGGCCGGTGCCGCCGTGATCGATCCCGACGCAGCCCGCGCAGCCGCCCTCACCGCCGCCAGCCAACTCATCGCCGGCTCCGGCGCAACCGTGCGAGCGGTGCAGGTGACCGCCGACGAGGTGATCGTCACGATCAGCGATCAGATCGATCCGTGGTTCCCCGTCATCAGCGGCCGAACCATCGTCGAGACCGGCCGCGCCCAAATCGCGACCGGCATCACACAGGAGGGCCAGTGAAGACACCCCAGGCCCATGACCTCCGACGTACACCGGGCTCATGGCGCCGCTTCATCGGCGCCGTCGTCGCACTGCTCGTCGTCGCGCTCGGCATCCCGATCGCCCTGGTCTTCCTGTCGCAGACCGCCCTCGACGCCTGGCACCCGCTCCCCGGCATCGGCTCATGGAGCGAGATCAGCGACTGGTTCCAGCACGAACTGTCCTCCAGCCAGATCGCCGTCGTCGTGCTTCGGATCTTGATCGTCGTGATGTGGCTGCTGTGGTTGAGCCTGCTTGTGTCGGTGCTGTCGTCGGTGGCGTCGTCGCGGCCATCGCTCGAACGCTTCCACCTCCCACGACTGACCGCCTTCGACGGCATCGGCGCCTGGATCGCCGCCGGGCTGACAGCACTCACGTCACTCACACCGAACGTCGCCCACGCCTCCGCCCCGCAACCCCCGGCACCGATCATCGTCATGCACGACGCGCCCTCGCCCGCCCCGGCGCCGGTCCCCACACCGCGGGCCGCGCCCCGCGCTGGGTGGGCCCGGGTGCAGACCGGCGAGTCGGTCGAGATGTTCGCCGCCCGCACGCTGGGCGACAGCACCCGCTGGGAGGAGATCTGGAACCTCAACCGCGGTCGCGCAATGGACGACCACCGCACGACATGGACCGAGCCGTGGCGGCTACTGGGCAGTTGGGACCTCGAGCTGCCCCCGCAGACCGACACCACAACATCAGCGGCTGCGCTCAGACTTGTCACCGACGAGGCGCACGCCGAGACCGCCACCGCCGCCCAGGCAACGCCCGAACCGACCGATCCGCACGTCTACGTCGTCCAGCCGAACGACTCCTACTGGTCGATCGCCGAGGACACCCTGCGCATCGAGCTGGGCGCCGAGCCCACCGATCGCCAGGTGCTCGCCGAGACGCGTCAGCTCATGGCGAACAACGCCGACCGCCTCGGCGACCCCGGCGTACCGGAGATGCTGCACGTCGACGACATCGTCGAGCTCGCCGACCCGACCGCCGTCACCCCTGCCCCGGTGGTGACCGACGCATCCACCTACGTCGTGAAGGACGGCGACTCCTACTGGCGGATCGCCGAGCACGTCCTGCGCGACGAGCTCGGTCGGGAACCGAGCGGTGCCGAGGTACTCGTGCGCACCAATCAGCTCATCGCCCGCAACGTCGAACGGCTCGGCAGCCCCGGGGTCCCGCACATGCTCCACACCGGCGACGTCGTCCAGCTGTCGGACCCACCGCCCGCGCCGGCAGTGATGCCGGGACCCGCCGCGGAAGACTCCGCTGCGCCCACTCCCGCCGCGCCGGTGGTCGCGACGACACCAACCACCACGGCCACTCCCGCGCCTGGCGTCGATCCGCGACTCGCCGCGCCCACGGCCGTCGCCGAGGAGCTCACGCCAGCCGCGCCGTTGGTCGTCACTGTCACGCCGGACGCGCCTGCGGCTGACCAGCAGTCCCCGGCAGCGTCAGCGCCGTCCACAACGGTGGACGACTCGTCCGGCTCGGTCGACGCCGGGCGGCTCGCCGGTATGAGCACGGTCGCGGTCGCCGGGCTTGCTGCGGCGTGGGCATTCCGACGCAACCGGGCGGCCCGCAGCGCCCGTCCTCACCAGCGACCTGCCGCGATCCCACCCGTCGACGAGCCCACCATTCGAGAGCTGGCCACCCGTGACGTCGGTGGGGTGGCGTGGATGGCGACTGAGCTTCGTCTCCTCGCAATTGCCCTGCCCGAACCAGCGAGGGCGACGCTGACGGTTCAGCTCGTCCAATTCGATCTCGCCGGCGAACTGGAAGTCGCCTTCATCGAGATCCCCTCGACCCCACCGCCCACAGGATGGACGGCCGCCGCCGAGCGGGTGTGGCGTCTCACCGAGCGACACGCACCCTCGGCCCTGGACGCGGTCGCCGACATGCCGCCGGTCGTGCCAGCACTGGTGACATTGGGCGACCCCACGTCCGGACACCTGCTGCTCAACCTCGAATCGGTCGGCGGCGTCAACGTCCACGGTGACGCCGCCGCCGTCGCCGCCTGGCTGAACAGCATCGTGTGGGAGTTGGCGGGCGGCGCGCTCGCTGAACACCCTGCAGTCATCCTCGTCAGCGTCGCCGTTGCCGGCGGGTCAGACCTCCCCGACGTCACGTCGATGTCGGCCGAGGAAGCGGCGACGCTCATCGACACGGAGAGCCCCACTCGCCCACGGGACACGTCGATGCTGGCGCGCCGGGCGAGTGCGGGCGACTCGTGGCCACCCACAGTGGTCGTGCTCGGCGACAACGACATCGACGGTCAGCGGTGGGCGGCACTCGCCAGCCGGCCTTCGGTGGCCGTGGTGTCGGTCGGTGCTGCCATTCCGGGCGGCCTCGACGTCAACATCGCTGGTGGTCAGCTGAATATCCCCGCGTGGGGACTGCGGATGCGAGCCGCAGGCCTCGACGGCCCAACCGCTGAAGCAGCGCTCGAGGTACTCGCAACCGCCGACAGCCCACCGATCCCCGACGACCTTCACATCGCCGTCCCGACCCCCGACACCCCGCTCGGGCGGTCGGCGTCGACCGAGAACGACGATGCCTGGGAGACGCCGAGCTGGCCGGTGATGGTGCACCTCCTCGGCGAGCCGTACGCCACTCGCGGTGGCGAACGACTGGCGTTGACGCCCCAACAGCTGTCCGCCTTGGCGTACCTGGCCGTCATGCGCTCGGCGTCGGTCGATGACTTCAACGAGGCGCTGTGGGGAGGCGCTGAGGTCAAGAGCTCGCGCCGTCGTGAACTCTTGACCGACCTGCGCAAGCTGATCGGCGGCCGCAACGTGGTCGGCCACGTGGAAGAAGGGCGGATCAAGGCGGGGGTCGATCTCGGGACGGACCTCATGGTGCTCGAAGCCCTGAACGCCAGGGCGCAGGAAGCGCCCGACGAGCTGGCCGCACGAGTGCACCAGATCATGAACCTGGTCAGCGCCAACCGTTCTCCTATCCGTCGGCGTCGTCGCATCTGTGGCGCTGGGTGGATCATCCCGAGCACCTGCACGCCTTGTGGGGTCTTCGACTCTCGACGGCCGCATGGGAGCTGGCAGGACTCTTCCTCGATCGTGGCGACCCCGGAGCTGCACGCGACGTCGCCGAGCGAGGTCTGATCGCCGATCCACTCAACGCAGCGCTGACGGAGCGTCTGATGGAGTCCTACAGCGCGATGCACGCGGTTGAGGCCGTGCAGCGAGTCTACGAGTCCCACGACCGGGCGCTGGCGGCGCGCGGGTTCGACGGCGCGTCCGAGGAGACCCGCCGCGTCCTGGAGCAGCTCCGGGCAGCACGCGCGGCCGAGGTTGACTCCGTTGTTGGATCGTGACGATGCCGTCGATCGCCGACGCCGCCGGCGGTGACGGATCTGATGTCGACCGTCGAGGAGTGTTGGACGAGCGCCCGGCAGGAGGTGTCGACGCTCGTTGACGAGACACTCGCGACCCGCGGTGTGCTCGTCGCCGCTGACATCACTCGTTCCGGAGTCGACTCTTGGCAGGTGGGGCAAACCGGCCACCGGTCTGCTTGTACCGGCCAGTGCCCTGCGCGACCGAGCTGGGCGGTCGGCCGCACGACGCCCGACTGCTGGCGGCGCGTGAACAAGCCGCAGCGCTGACCGCATGGCGGGCTGCGCCGACGAGCTTCTTGGTGGGCGACGACCCGCCTCCACCACGGGCTGCGGGGTCGCCGGCCGGAGGGACGAACACGGTCCAGCTGGAGACGAGAGGCCCGCGTTCAAACCTCGTGGAGACGCTCGCGCCATGGCGGTGGACCCACCCGTCCCACTTGAGTTTGCGCGTACTCGGCGACGTCGTCGCAAGGCGCAGCGTCCGCCTGGTCCCAATCGCGGATGAGGGAACGCATGGTGTCGAGCCCGCTCCTCGGGCCGGCCGCTAACGATCCCGATGCCCGGAAGCCTCGCTCGCTGGCGGAGCGCCCCGCCGCGAAGACACTCACGAGGTATGACGTGCTGTTGAGCAGGCCGCTTGACGGCCCGCATCTCGCACGCATCCGTCGACGTCGCGGCGCTACACTCGCTACCGGTTCAGACAGTCTGAAACCGCTTCAACAGGCACCCCGCACCGCGTGGGGAGCCACCAGCCGAACCCACAGGAGGTTCTGCCATGAGTTACACCGCGTCTTGCCTGGTCGTGCACCGCACCGCCCAGAACCAGGGACACCTGGTCGGGACGGGCCGCTTCCTCTCGAAGCACGATCGACTCGGCACCGTCTCCGGGTGCTGGAAGCTCGACCCCGATCGAGCCGCTTCGTGTGCCTACCTCCTCATCGCCACCGACGGCGTGGTCGTCGACGTCGCCCGCATCCTCGGCGCCGAAGTCGTCCCGGAGCGGTGGACACAGGTCTCCGAGGCCGAGGAGGTCGAGGGACTCCGCCCGATCGACAAGAACCGCGTCGCGATCATCACGGCGCCGACGGTCCCGGCGAAGATCGAGACCTTGATCGGCCAGCCCATCGGCATCGGTCGCAACCCGGTTCGGTACGTCACCATCGCTGTGAACGGCTCGGCTGTCATCGCGTGCGTCGAGGACGAGACTGACGACGAGCGCAACAAGCTCGTCCGCTACGCGGAGGCCGCTCGGGACATCCTCATCGAGGTCGCCCGCGCCGGGACCACGATCACCTACGGCTCTCTGGCTGAGCGCATCGCTGAAGACACCAAGATCGAGGAGAGCCGCCCCCTCAATTGGTGGATCGGGCCTGTCCTCGCGGCAGTCACCCGGACTAACCACGAGCAGCGGGAGCCCCTCCTGTCGTCGATGGTCGTCCGGGCGAAGGGCGGCCGGGTCGGTGACGGCTACCTGATCCCCGTGTGCGATGTCCTCGGTGAGAGCCCTGAGAACGGCGAGGAACACGCCGCACTTCAGCGGGTTCGGTGCTATCGGTTCTTCGCCGAAACCACCGACTGAGCAGACACGAGCCACACAGTGATTCCGCGCCCGAGCCGGCGGCGGGATTACCCGCAAACCACGTCTCGTCGTTCAGAATGGGGAGTCGCCAGCGGCGCCGCGCACCACGCCAAGGTCGTGGTCGCAGACGCCCGCCCGACTGCACCCACCGAGCATTCAAGCTGTCGCGCGATGTCGTCGTATGAGCGGCGTGCTGATCGTCACTTGGCGAGAACTTCGTCCGGGCGACGGAGCTGGAGGTGGCTCGGGTCGAAGCCAACAGAAGCGTTCAGGGCCTCAGCCACGGTATTGAACACTGCGACGACTGTCCGAAGCCCTGTCACCGCGTGAGGCTGCTGAACCGACCAGCCGCCGCCGGCGAGCGGCACCCAGACATCACCTTTACCATTCGATGGCAAGTTCGTCATGCGTCGCGTATCGCCGTGTGCCGTTGCGTGTCGCACGTGAACGACCGCGTCGAAGTACTGGCTAAGCGAAGCCCAGTTCATCGGTCCGGTTTGATCCTGGCCGGTGCCGGCGTTCGCCACAGGCTTTCGACGCACGGTGAACCGCGCCGAGGCTGGGAGCAGGTCAAGCTCGACCCCAAACGACGATAGAAGCAGCTGTTCAATCTTTGCCGGACCTGGCGCCTGAAGAGGTCGTTCCACGAGCCAGCTCCTCATGCTCCTCTGGTCAAGGGTGCCAGTCATGCTGAGTCGGACGCCATGAGCACCAAAGAACAGATCTTCGAGCCCCGCTTCGAGCGAGGCGACGGCAAGAACCACCGTCGATGCCCAATACATACGCCGCGAGCCGATTGGGCGGCGGCTCCCCTGATGTGTCGGCGCCTTGAACTCCTTGTAGAGCCGGTGTGCGACATCGAACGGTCCATCGAAGAATGACTCAGCGACGACACGCGGGTCAGGCCAGATGGCAGTCACTCGCAGGGCCCCATCACGATCGAGGACGGACCACACCGACGCTCGCGCCGGTGGCAGCCCGCGTACTGTCTCGTATGGCTCGCCTGTGATCGCGTCGTAGCGCTGAAGGATGACGCGCGCAATCCGGTGCTCGCCGTGCGCGCCTACGCTCCTGGCGGCAAACGATGTGGAACGAGGCCCCCGATGTCGCCGACAGCTTCGCGTTCGACGCGTAGGGTCGGAAGACGGCAGCGTCGAACTCAGTGGAAGGCATCTCGCTGCGGCTTGCGCTTCGCTGGTAGTCGGGAAGACCACCACTTCAACGTCTCGTCGTCGTCATCGTATGCCGCACACATCAGCTGTGCCATCTCATCTAGAAGGCTGCGTCGAGCTTGGTCATCATCTGCTCGTTGCGCTTCCTGGACCACTTCTGCCGCCTCCGACCATTTCGTGAGGTCATGAGGAAGCGGTATCTCGCGAACCTGCGACGCGCTCAGCTTGACGGCGTCTGCGCTCAAGGCGACTCCTCTGAATGTTGTGTACGCCCACCGCGAGGCGGTCGGTGAAAGGACCACGGATAGCACCCTCCACAGATCGGCGGCGCGGTGCGGGATGACGGTGATAAGTGGGACGCTCGGCAGATACTCGCCGTGTTCGTCCGCGTATGCCTCAAGTACCTTGGTCTGCGTCGCTACCAGGACCTTCGGAACGAGTCGCGACAGCGCCCACGGACCCAACTTGCTCTCGTCCTGGAGGCGTCGAAGGTCTACCCGTGGCGCAGCCCATGGTTTCTTGCCAAAGCGCGTTTCGACCTCTCCCCAGAGTGATCGTGCGGGGTCGACCAGACCAGTCGTCATCAACTTTGGGTACTCGGGGCCATCGGTGTCAGCCGGAATCATTGCCTCCTCGACAAACGGGATCAGCCCATAGAACTGATCGCGAAAGTCGGCTGTCGCAGACGCGAGTTCGCCGAGGCGCCCACCTGAGCGCGTGGCCCCGGAACGACCTTTACCTTCCATCAAAGAAGACCATGAAAGTGCACTCGCCAGATGGTGCATGTCGACGACTACGGGCGCGAGCGCCACGAACTCGGGGCCGCGCCGACGCTCGACCTCACGTGCGCGGGGACCGCCTCGTTGAAGTGTGGGAATGCAAACGAAAACGCTCGCTTCGAACATATGCGTGTCGGCCACCCAGAGGCTCTGCAGCGATGCCTTCGCGAGTAGAGTCTTTCGCACCGCACTTGCGTCTCGTGCAGCGAGCAAAGATTGCGGCTGCACCAGAGCTACTCGTCCGCCTTCGCGTACTCCGTCGATTGCAGCCGCCAGAAACAGGGCGGACAAGTCCGTGTAAGCGCGAACAACCGGGCCTAGGCGACACTCGAGAATCTTGCGAGCGCCCGCATCAATGCTTGTCGCGCGCTCGAGCTGATTCAAGAACGGCGGGTTGCCGAGGATGGTGTCGAAACCGCCGCCGCGGCGACGGGGGTCAAAGACGTCGGGGAAGGCGAGGTGCCAGTGGAGGAATTCGTAGCGGTGTTTCGTATCGGTGACGAGGGCGTTGGTGGCCGCGTCGATGGCGTCGGCGTGGATGATCGCTCGACGGTACGTGGCTTCTGTGATCGCCGGGTGGTTGACGGTCTTGGCGGCGACGAACGAGGTACACCAAGTGTCGGCGGCGAAGACGGCGTCGCGGTACGTGTCGGAGTGAATGAGGTCGGCCCACTGCTCGCCTTTGGCGGCCACGGCCCCGAGCGTGTCGTCGCTGAGGTCGTCGACCGACGACGCGGCGGTCGCGAAGGACTCGGCCAGGCCGGTGAGGTCGGCGCTGAACAGGCTGTGCTGCCCTGCGCGCTCGGCCTTGTTGCGCTTCTTAAGAGTGGTCACCCAGGCCTTGTCGTCGCTGGTAAGCGGCTTGAAGGCGGCCTCCGGGACGCCGTCGTCGAGGAGTTCGGGGGTGGCGCCGAGGAGGGCGTTGCCGCGCACGATGCGGTGGTCGAGGAAGCTGAGCGGTTTGCCCGGCTCCATCGCTTCCATCCACAGGCTGACCTTGCACAGCTCGACGGCCATCGGGTTGAGGTCGATGCCGTGCAGGCAATGCGATACGACGTCGCGCAGGGCTCGGCGCACGGCGTCCGGAGGAGGCTCGTCGTCGCCCGTGCGCACGGCAGCCAACCGTTTGGCGATGCGATGGCCTGCGGCGATGAGGAAGTGGCCGGAGCCGCAGGCCGGGTCGAGCACGTTGAGGTCGAGCAGCGCCGACTCCGGATCGGGCTGGCTGACCGCCTCGTCGAGCACGGGGTCGAGCGCCGAGTCGAGCAAGCAGGTGATCAGGCTGGTCGGCGTGTAATAGCTGCCGGTCGTCTTGCGCTCGTTGCCCGCCGCCGTGCCGAGCTCGAACGTGCCAGCGTCGACGTTGACGTCGGGGTGCTGTTCGAGCAGCCCTTCGTAGACGGCGCCGAGCTCTTCGGTGCCGAGGTTGCGGTAGTCGACGGGGCGCAGTACCCGCTCGTCGCGATCCTCGAAGAAGGCGAGGTGTCGCACCGCGGCGAGCAGGTGGGTGTTCGCCAGCTCGGCTCGATCGAGGTCGGGGCAGGCGGCGGGCGACCACAGGAAGCTGCCGAGGCCGGGGAGGCCGAGGGCGGGGAGCCCGTCGGTTTGGCCGAGGGCGTCGAAGACGACGGTGAGGCTGCGCCACTGATCGGGATGCGGCCCGCCACGGCGGCGGCGGGCAAGGGTGCGCACCCGAGCGAGCGAGTAGAAGCGGGCGTAGCGCTGGCGGGCGTCGCCGCTCGTGCCGTCGGCATGGAGCAGGTTGCGGTCCTCGGCGACGAACAGGAACAGCAGCCGGTACACCACGCGCAGCAGTTGGCGGTAGTAGTCGAACTTGGACAGCTCGCCGTTCCGGAGGTGCTCCTTGAGCTCGGTGTTGGCCGGGTGGGCGACGTAGCCGGTGCCCAGCTCGTTGATCGCCCGCTCGACCCCAACGCGGAGGGCGTCGCGGGCGCGGGTGCCCGACTCGGCGGCTTCGGCCGTCCAGCGCTCCAGCCAGCACTGGGCCGGGTCGTCACCCTCCACCCGGCTCTGGTGACAGGTCAGCCACAGCACCACGAAGTCGTCGAACACCTCGTCGGCGAACATCGTCTCGACGTCGAACTCGACGAATGCCTGACGGGTGAGGCTGGCGTTGTCGCGCAGCAGGCGCAGCCGCAACCCGTTGGACACCATCGCCCATAGGTGGGCGTCGGTGCGGTTGAGCAGCTCCTGGGTGAGGCCATGAGGGCTGGCCCCGGCGGCGCCGCGCACGCCGGGGGTGCGGCGGTCGAGATCGATCCGCGCCCCGACGAGATGCAGCGGCACCGTGCCCCAGGCATGGGAGATGGGGAACGAGCGGCCGTCGATCTCGATCGCCTTGGCCGTCTGGAGGCGCCCGTAGCCAAGCTCTTCGAACAGCGGGAGCAGCCAGCGTTCACGCGTGAGGGTGGTGGCGTGGTCGCCTGCGGGGAGCGCGGCGAGCGCAGGGGCGAACATCTTCCAGGCGCCGACGAGCCGGTTCCATGAGCGGGTGATGCGCTCGTTGAGTCGCTCGCCTCTCACCAGGTGGTAGGCGTCGGCGGTGACGCCGGGGACGGTGTGGTCGTCGGCAGCCACGCGGGCGAGTAGGTCGGCGGGCAGCAGCCCGCCTTCCGTGCGGATCGTCGTGAACTGCGAGACGCGGGCGCGGGCCATCAGCCGACCTTCGGAGCAGGCAGCAGGACGTACAGGCCAAGCACGTCGACGGGGAGCCGGGGTTCGACGCGGTCGTGGCCGGCGGCGGCGCCGACGGCCTTGCGGACCCGCGTGTGGGCGTCGAGCAGTTGGGCGGATCGCTCGGCGGCGAAGCGGTCGAGTTGGGGCCGCCAGTGGACCTCGGCGGCGAGGAGAGCGGTGAGTGTCTCGGTCTGCTGCTCTCGCGACACGTTGCCGGTGGGCGAGGCCAGGAGCAGCTTGTCGATCTGGTCGTCGGCCAGCCAGTGCGGCTCGGCCGGATCGCCGGTGAAGGCGACGACGGCGGCGTCCTCGGCGAGGAGCTGGCGGGCGGCCGCGCCGGAGCCGGTGTGGAGGTCGAACCGGTACCGGACGACGAACACAGCGGTGCGGCTGGTCACAGCCGTGGTGCGGATCACGCCGGCCCGGCTAGCCGGACCGTCACGGACGGGGTCGAGTGCCGTATCGAGGACGTGGGCGGCCAACCCCGACACCAGCGGATGGGTGCGGGTGAGCAGCTCCTCGTCGTCGGCGATCGGCGGCTCGAAGCGCGCCGTGAGCACGCCGCGGGGGCGGCCGACGGCATCAAGGACCGGGGCGGCAACCTCGGCGAGGGCGATGCGCACAGGGTCGTGACCGGTCACATGGGCGCCGAAACGGCGCAGCACGTCGGTGGTGAACCGTTCGACGTCGGCGGCGGTGCCGAGGGCGCGGCGCACCTCGGCCAACTCGGCCGCCACCTCGTTCGGCTTGATGCCCTCCTGGGCGAACACGGTGCGGCTGCGGTTCTCACGATCGGCCGCCGACTGCCACTCGGTGATCACCTCGGCGGCTGCCCGGTCGAGGCCTTCGAGACGGAGCTGCTCGCCTTGGTCGTCGCGCCGCAGCAGGCCCTCGAGGATCGCCTCCACCACCATGTTGGAGTCGCCGGGCACGGGCACCGAGTAGCCGAGCGAGTTGCGGATCGCCTTGTGCTTTCGCAGCAGCACGTCGAGCACGAGCCCGTCGATTCGGTTGTCGCGGCCGTAGTAGGTGACGACGCGTACCTCCGGCGTGGGCTGTCCGAAGCGGTCGACGCGGCCTTCGCGCTGCTCGTGGCGGGTCGGGTTCCACGACAGGTCGTAGTGCACGACGGCGTCGAACAACGCTTGCAGGTTGATGCCCTCCGACAGGCAGTCGGTGGCGACGAGGACCCGGCGGTGGTGCTCGGCGAGCTCGTCGACGATCGCCGGACGCTCCGACGACGGGATGCGCCCCGACACGGCGCGGACCTCGACGCCGTTCAGTCGGCTGGCCAGCTCGGTGGCGACGTAGTCGGCCGTCGGGATGTAGCGACAGAACACGATCGGGTTGAGCCTGTCGCTCAGCAGCTCGCCGACGATCTCGACGAGACCGGCAAGCTTGGTGTCGTCAGCGGGCGTGATCGCCTCGGCCAGCCGGCGCAGCTCGTTGAGCTTGCGGCGGGTGCTCGAGGCGTTGTCGTCGTCGAAGGCCGGGTTGGCGGCCTCGTCCTCGTCTTCCACCGCATCGTCGTCACCGAGGTCGAGCACGACGCGCCGGCCGATCTCGTCAACCTCGCCGGTATCGGCCGCCTCGGCGAGCTTGGCCCGGTTGGTCAGGGTGTCGACGGCCGCCGCCGGGCTCGACGCCAGCGACCGCAGCAGCGCCAGCACCGACCACCACCGCATCCGTTGACGGTTGACGGCCTCGCCGGTGTCGCGCACCGACTCGCGGGCGAACGCCAGCGCAGCGCTGAACAGGTCGCGGTAAGGCGGGCTCAGCGAGTAGGCCACCTCGCGCTCGATGCGCTCCGGGAACGGCGTATCACCGAGGAACGAGCGCAGGTTGTGGCGGCGGCGCTGGACCATGTGGCGGGCCAGGCGCTGGCGGATGGGCCGGTTGCGGTCGCCGCTCAGGTCGTCGGGCAGGTCGGCGAAGCCGGGGTCGAGCAGCGTCAGCAGGCTGCGGAACGCCTGCTCCTTGCCGGAGTGCGGCGTGGCCGTCACCAGCAGGAGGTGGCGGGCCGGGTCGGCGGCCAGGCCGGAGACGAGCTCGTGGCGGATGTGGCGCCCGCCGTGTGACTCGCCGTCGTAGGCGCAGGTGTGGGCCTCGTCGACGATCACCAGCTCGGGCGCGGTGCGCAGGAACTCGCTGCGGCGGCGGTCGGCCTTGATGAACTCGGTGGAGACGATCGTGATGTCGTGGCGCTCGAACAGTGTCTCGCCGACGCGGCAGCCGCGCTCGAGACGGCCGGCCGTGGAGGGGAGCACGAGCTCGGCGTCGAGGTGGAACTTGTCGGCCATCTCCGCCTGCCACTGCGGCGCGAGGTGGGGTGGGCACAGCACCGTCAGGCGCCGCACCGTGCCCTGGGCCAGCAGTTCGGCGGCGATCAGCAGCGTGCTCGCCGTCTTGCCGGTGCCGACATCGTCGGCAACAAGCAGCCGCACCGGTTCGACGCGCAGCGCCATCATCAGCGGCACGAGCTGGTACGGGCGGGGCTCGAAGTTGAGCGTCCCGAACGAGCGGAACGGGCCGGCGCTCGACCGGAACCCTAAACGCAGGGCGTCGCGCAGCAGGCGGGCCGAGGCGTGATCGCCGAGATCGAGTGCGGCCGGCAGGTCGAACGTTGCCGCCGTCACGGGCTCCAGCTCGCGCAGCACACCGGCGATCTCGTCGTCGGTGCCGCCGAGCGGGCGCAGCACATACAGGGCGTCGTCGGAGTCGGGCAGCACTACCCACTCCCGTCCCCGCGCCCGGACCAGCGAACCGACGGCGAAGTTCACTTGTCTCCCTCCCCGAACACGTCGGGCCGGCGCTCGATGATCTCGCGCCAGTCGGCGTCGTAGCGCAGCCGGACGACCGTCCACCCGAGCTGTTCCATCATCTGCTGTTGCTGCCTGTCACGACCTTGACGCTCGGGATAGTCGTGGGGCGGCCCGTCGACGTACACCGCGACGAAGTCATCCTCGTACAGGAAGTCGGGGCGGGTCGACGCGTCGCTGAGCAGCACCTGGGCCCGGGTCGGAAGGCGATGGCCGCGACCGTCGAGGAAGTCGAGCCAGCGCTTCTCCAGGTCGCTGCCGGCCAACGCCTTCAAGCGTTGCAGGACGACCGTCCGCGGCTCCGAGCCCGGCGCCATCTCGACCTTCGAGTCGGCCCAGCTCGTCAACAGGTCGCGGATCAGGAACCGGTCGACCACCCGGTGATCGGGCTGGTTGCCGTAGGAGAGCAGGCAGTCGTAGCAGGCCGCCTCGCATCGCTCCTCGACGTGGGGCGGACCGCCCCGGTCGTCGCCGGTCTCGGGGTCGAAGTGGCAGACCTCCAGCGCGGCGCGGGCCACCTGGGCGAGCGTGCCGGGCTCCTCGACGAGCCGGCGCAGCACCCCGGCGCCGCCCTCGGCCGCCTCGTAGATCAGGATGCGGCGGCGGTCGACCGGCGACGGCAGGGAGTGGGTCGCCAGCTCGTTGTCCTCGAGCTGGAACACCACCTGCACCGCTGTCTTCAGTGCCGCTTCGAGCGAGGCGACGACGCGGAGGCGGTCCTCGGCGGCGGATGGTAAGCCGACCGGCTCGACGATGAGGGCGTTGCGGGTGTCGTCGACGTACGGGATCACCCGCTCGACCCGCGGGCTCAGCGGGTCCCTGTCGGCGTCGTCGTTGGGGTCGTCCTGGCGGCTCGCCCAGTAGCCGCGCTCCAGGTCGAGGATGAAGCCCGGCGGATCGGTCTGCTTGCGGCGTCGCCAGCCCATGTTGATCCGCCAGATCGTGGCGCTGTGGCCGTAGGACAGGACGGCGATCGGGTCGTCGCCGATTTGCGCCGAGCCGACGACTGGGCCGTCGCCGGCGAACCGGACCGCAGTGTGCAGCTCGTATCCCTGGCGCTGGCGTTCCTCCTCGTCCGACGAGATGCGCTCACGTCGGCGGGTGACCACGTTCTGGAGACGGAAGAGCGACTGCAAGGACACGCCGAGCCCTGACCCGCACGAGTCGCACACGTCGATCAGCGCCCCACCGGTGATCGGGTGGAGGTAGCCGCACTGCGGGCATACCTTGGCCGTGCGGGTGAGCACGCGCTCGGCGTCGCTGTCGCCCAGGTCACCGACGGGCAGGATGACGCGGTTGATCTGGTAGCGGGAGCCCTCGTGGTAGACGAAGTTGCGGGGGCCGAACTCGCTGATCGCGAGGAACCGCGGCCGGGACAGGAACTCGTCATCGGACTTGACGCCACGCCGAGCGGGGATGAACGCCGACAGGGGCAGCCGGGGGAACGAGTAGCCGGGCAGGAAGCCCTCGGACGCGAAGTAGCGATAGCTGTAGAAGTCGCTCTGCGACTGCCTGGTGGTCTCGCTGCGCAGCAGCTCGGCCTGGGATTCGGCCTCCCGCCGCAGCCGCTTGGCCTGCTCCCGGTCGCGCGGGCTGCGGGCGGCGTCGTTGATGATGCGCGTCTGCTGCTCCGACTGGCTTAACGCCGCGCGGTAGAGGTCGCGCCACCGCTGGGTGGCGGCCTCGAACCGGTTGGCCACCGTGCGCATCGCGTCATCCAGCCAGTCCTCGTGCCACCAGCCCGAGCCGGCGAGCACGTCGTCGAGATCGGCCAGCACCGCCGCGGCCCGTCGGCGGGCCCTGGCTCGCGGCTCGTCGCGCTCGATGCCGTCGCGGACGTGGGGCAGCAGCTCCAGCGACGGCTTGTCGCCGATCACGTCGAGCACGTCGGTGAGCGATGACCCGAGGCTGAGGTCGATCTCGGCCAGCCAGATGGCGTGCACGTGGGCGCGCACGAGGTCCTCGTTGGCGAGGTCGAGCCGGGGCGGGGACACCGCGCCGGCGACCATGCGCTCCTGGCGGCGGAAGAAGAACTGGTCGTGCGAGGAGCCCGTCGTGCAGTAGGTGAACACGAGCGCCGGCTGGCCCGAGCGGCCGGCGCGGCCCGACCGCTGGGCGTAGTTGGCCGGGGTGGGCGGCACGTTGCGGAGGCTGACGACGTTGAGATCGGCGATGTCGACGCCGAGCTCCATGGTCGGCGAGCAGTAGAGCACCGGAAGGTCGGCGAGGCGGAACCGGCGCTCGCGCTCCTCGCGCTGGGGGTAGGGCACCTGGGCGGTGTGCTCCCGAGCTTCCAGGCCCTGGCCGTCGGCAGCCACCGTCTTGTAGAAGTCGACGAAGAACTGGTTCGGGCGGGAACCCTCCTCGGGCAACCGAGGCACCCGCATCGGGTCGTGCGCCGGGGTGCCGTCACCGACGACCCAGCGCATCTCGGCCGCGTTGACCTGGTAGCCAGCCGGGCGGTCGCCCGCCGGGTCACGCACCTGGCTGACCAATCCGTAGGTGGCCAGCCCAGCGAGCAGGTCGGCGATGATCTGGTCGGTGTCGTCGAGCGTGAGCTTCGCGGCCCAGTTGGAGAGCGAACTGGTGCGTTTCAAGTACTGGCCGAAGCCACCGCGAGCCGACAGGTAGACCGTCGAGTAGTCGTCCTTGCCGGTCTTCCCTTGCGGGTAGCACGTGAAGGCGGTGACCAAGCGCTCGTCCTCGTCGAGCGCCCACGGCTGCTTTAGCCACTGCGAGGAGTTCTGCTGGATCCGCTCGAGGCTCTTGGCGTCGAGGTAGTCGACCTTGATGGCGAGCTCGCGGCGCAGGAAGTCGAGCAGCGTGTGGCCGATCCGGCGGCGCTGCTCGGGCGTGGCCGTGGCGAGCGCACCATGGCGTTCCTTCCACACCTCCTCGTCGCCGGCGGCGGCGTCGAGCGACGGGTAGTCGACCTTCAACAGGCCGGTCTGCTCGAGGTTCGGAGACGTGATGCGCCATCCGCGCCGCTGGTCCAGGTAGAGCCGGTAGCCGAGCACCTCGCGCAGCGCCTTGTCGGTTTCGTCGGCCGCCCGCCCCTTGAGCTCCGGGTTGAAGGCGTACCGCGGCTTGGGCAGAGCGAGGGCGTCGAAGACGTGCTGGGTGAGCTGGTCGTGGGTGAGCGCGTCGGTGCCGGCCTGCTCGACGGCGCGGTACAGCGCCGAGCGCAGCAGGCCGGTCTCGACGAAGTCGTTGAAGTGGCCGGCCTGCAGCGAGGCGTCCTGGCGGTTGTCGGTGAACGACAGCAGCTTGCGGGCCTCCGGCCTCAAGGCGTCGTCGTGGCGGAGGTAGCGCACGGCCGCCAGCGAGAGCACGGTGGTCGCCGTGCTGCGGCCGCCGGCGCCGAGCGTCGACAGCTTCAACGCCTCGGAACGCTGGCGGCTGCCGTAGGCCACGCCGCACTTCAGGCAGAACTGGAACTGGCCGCGGATCAGCCACGCCCGCTGGCCGCTGGTGTTGAGCTCACCGAGTGTCGAGACCGTGACCGGCTGCGGTAGGCGCTTGCGCTGGTCGCGCTTGATCCGCTGGGCGCCGCCAGCGCCCTCCTCGACCCAGGCTTCGGGAACACGCTGAACGATCGCTTCGAGATCGTCGGGCCACGGGTCGCTCGACGACAGGAAAAGGAGCCCTGGCTCGCCACGGATCTCGTCGCGAAAGTCGATCGGCTTGGGCTCGACCATCCACTCGCGATCTTCCGGGATGACGACCGAGTAGTACTCTTGCCCGCACTCCCGGCAGAACACCAGCGGGACGAGCAGCTTCTCTTTGCCGTACCCGGGCGCGAACGTCTGCGGGTTCAACGTGAGGGAGCGCGCACCCTCGGGCTCGATCGAGGCGAACACCGTGGTGCCGCGGCTGATGAACTGGTGCAGGCGGAAGGCGAACACCGGGAACCCGTTGGGCTGGGCGACGGCGTTGCCGGCCAGGAGCTGACGCTCGATGACCCGCGCGCAGCGGTCGGCGTCGAGGCCGACGAGCTTGGACAGGTCGATGGAGGCGCCGAGCTCGCCGGTGATGGAGCGCGGCGTCACCCGCTCGAGCCGACCGCTTGCCGGCTCTTCGTTGACCCCGAACGTGGACTCGATCCACCGCGACAGCGGGTCGGTCACGAAGCCGTGGTCCTCGGTTGGTGCCGGCGAGGCCGTGCGGACCCGCTCGGCCAACGTGTGCACCAGGCCGGTGTCGGTCGGCTCGAACGCCGGTGTCGACCGCTGCAGCGTCTCGCCGATCACGTTGGCCGGGTCGACGGGCGCTCCGAACAATGAGCTGGCGACGCTGGCAACCTCGACCTGCTGCTCGGCGAACGTGCCACCGGTTGCCATCGTCGCGGACGTTCCCACGACCTGCAGCTCGGTGGCCTTGCACGCCTCGCGGACGCGGCGGGCGAGCAGGGCGACGTCGGCGCCTTGGCGGCCGCGGTAGGTGTGCAGCTCGTCGAACACGAGGAACTTGAGCCCCTCGGCCGCCCGCACCAACGGGCGCTCGTCGACCCGGGTGAGGATCAGCTCGAGCATCACGTAGTTGGTGAGGATGATGTCGGGCGGGTTGGCGATGATCTCGTTGCGCTCCTCGTCGTTCTCTTGGCCCGTGTAACCGCGGAATGTCACCGGCTCGCCCCCGGTGGGGTAGCCACGGCGGAGGAACTTGTCGAGCTCACCGAATTGGCTGTTGGCCAGGGCGTTCATCGGATACACGACGATCGCCTTGATGCCCCGGCGCGACCCGCTGCGCAGGACGTGGTCGACGATCGGGACGAGGTACGAGAGGCTCTTGCCCGAGCCGGTGCCGGTCGTCAGGACGTAGTTGCCGCCGCTGCGGGCTGAATCGATCGCCTCGACCTGGTGCTTGTGGAACGTGAGCGCCCGCTCGGGGCCGTCGTCCGGCTTGATCCGGAAGATCTTCGAGCACTCGGGGTGCAGCCGGCCATCGTCGACCAGGTCGTCCACGCGACCGCCCGGCGCGAACGACGGGTTGAGACCGATGCGCGGCTCGGGCCACAGCATGCCGCCGCGAAGGTTGTTGTCGACCTCCTCGCGGATCCGGTCGTCGCGGATCGAGATGAACGAGCGGATGTAGCGCTCGTAGTCGTCGACGAGTCGCCGACGAAGCTCAAAGACGTCCATGGTTCCCTGGCCGGTGTCCTGCCTCAGACCCCTCCGCACCAGCGACCGGAGAGATGGCAATCACCGTACGCCAGGGGTGCGCGATCAAGGTTCGGTCAGGCATCAGGTGTCAACTTCGAACGATCGACTGCATCCATCGGCGACTTCGGACGTGTCGCCGATGGTCAGCATGTGCCGCCGCCGATGTGGCCGTCCGCCATCGCGGGCGGCGCGCACCGAGGTCCAATAGCCGCCCACAGCCTCACGCACTGCGACGTGGACCTGCTCGGCGACGAGCTCGCCACGTCGAGCCGTGTCAGCGGGCCCCGTCGACGCTGCGTGGCTTCTGCCGCTACCGCGTCCGCCGTGGCCTCCTCGTCGTGGTGGTGCGGCCGCGTGACGCGAAGCTCGACGCAACATGTCCGCCCAGGTCGACCGCCGGTTGTCGGTGCCGTGTCGACAGACTTGCACCGGCACGAGGTTTAGCGAGCGACCTCAGACCGTGGGTGGCGCGTTGCGACGGGTTCAGGAGTGTGTGCGTCGGGGCGGTCTGAGCTCGCTCGCGTTTTGGGCCCGCTCGGATGACGGTGTGTCGGTGCCGGGCCGGCAAAGCCGGCCCTGTGCCCCTCCATCGGTGGTTTCGGGCCGATGAGGCGGTCCCCATAGCGTCCTTCTGATCACACCCGTTGATCGACCGCGCCAACGGTCGGGGGAGGAGGCCGCCATGGGGACCGTGGCCAAGCTACTGGCCGGACACGTCAGCTTTCGATGCACCTCGGTGGACCGCATCGGTATCCGGGGCTACGTCCCTGGGCTGCAGTATGAAGGCGGGGTGGTGAAGTTCCTCGTCAAGCGAGGCAACACCATCCCCTCGCCAGCCGCGCTGAACCGCAACCACGAGCGCCTTGTCAAGGAGTTGGACGCCGTGGTGGCGGCCACCGGTGTGCCGATGGTGCGTTTCAGGCGGGGCGAATCGAAAGAGGACATCGCCCGGCCCTACCAGGACGACGCGCTGGCCGCCGGGCGCCCTGGGTTGGTGCTGGTGGGCAAGGCCCAGGAGCGAACCTCGTCGTGGCACGGCTTCGTCGACGACACTCATCACGGCCACCGCCCCGGTCATCCGCACATCGCGTGGCGACGCCAGTCGTCGGTGCCCGATCACTGGTACTTCTACTTCGCCGACCACCAGTGGGGTCCGGCGTTCATCAAGCTGTGCTCGTACGCGCCCTATCCGCTGTGGTGTTGCGCCAACGGGCACGAGTGGGCCAAACGGCAGCTGACCAACGCCGGGATCGGCTTCGATGCCCTCGACAACGGGCTGCGTGCCGTCGAGGATCCCGAAGCGGCCCACCGCATCTGTGCCCGGCTGAGCGCGGGTCACGCCCGCGATCTCCTGCGCCGGATGATGGCGGTCCTCCCTGATCCGCTCACCATCGAGGATCGCCGGGCCGGGTTCGACTGGTCGTTCTCCATCGCCCAGCTCGAGATCTCCGACACGGCGGTGTTCGACCAGCCGCGCTGTGCCCGCGCGTGGTTCGAGGCGGCGATTGGTGAGCACCTCGATCTCGGTCGCCCGGAGCGGGTCTCCTTGGTCGTCAACCGCGCCGTGACCAACCGTCCCAAGCGTCCAACCCCGGGACGGTTCGCTACCGAGATCATCACCCGCGACGTCGCCCCCCAAATGCAGATCCACTACAAGTCCTCCAAGGCCAAGGCCTACCTCAAAGAAGGCCGCGCCCTGCGCGTGGAGACGACGATCAACAACGCCGACGACTTCAACGTGCGCAAGACGCTCAACGCCGACAACTGGCGGGCGCTGCGCCGTATCGGCGCCGCTACCAATGCCCGGTTCCTTGCCGCCATCGGCGAAGGACAACCGGACTTCCCCGACCCGGCAACCCTCGAATCGGTCGTGCTACCCACCATCCACGACGGTCAACGCGCCCCCGGTCTGCGCTTCGGTGAACCCCGAACGATCGCACTACTCGGATCGATCGCCGCGTTCGCCCACATCATCGGCGGCCTCACCAACAAGAGCCTGCGCGCCCAGATGGCCGCCCTCTGGCAGCCCAACTACACCTCGGCCCAAGCTTCCTACGACCTGCGTCGGCTCCGACTCAAGGGCTTCATCGAGCGAATCAACGGCACCAACACATACCGGGTCACCGCCCACGGCATACGCGTCGCCACCTTCTTCACCCACCTCGCCGCGCGAATCGTCATCCCCACCCTCACCGACCTCGCCGCGCTCACGAAGCCACGCCCGCCGACTACGCGACCACTCACCATCGCCTGGCGCACCTACGAACGTGAACTCCACAACCTCCTACGAACAACCCGCCTCGCCGCCTGATCAGAAACTTGCCTCAGATGTCCAGAACCCGCTCCTCAAGCGACGGCTAGGCGAGCAACGAGCGGCGCCGGGTTGGCGCGCGCGTGTCGCGGCCGGGTGGGTGGCAGCGTGCATTGCCTGCTGCGAGACGGGACCCGGTTACGATCGGCTGCGTGAGGTCGACAGAGAGCCGGTAGGAGGCCCGTTAGTTGCGCATCGCTCGGCTCGACGTCGACGAAGGCTTCCTGGACGGGCTCAGCATCGAGTTCAGTCACGGCCTTAGGACCCGCGTAGAAATAACAAATGCGTAGTTACAGTGCTGTCATCTCGGGCGGGGAGGGCGCAGGGTGTAATTCCAGTCTCCGTGGAAGTCGTGAGGTTCGAGCTGGGGGCGGATGGCGGCCATCTCCGAGTCGGTGACTTTGACGCCCTTCGGATAGTTCCCCTCGTCGAGCTCGGCGTGCACGCTCAGCCCGGTGCGCGTGGTGGTGGCCCCGATGAGGTTGACGACGACTTCCCGGCTGGTGAGCGGTTGGCTCCTCCAATTGGAGGTGACCTGGGCCCACAGTCGGTGCTCGATCTTGTTGAACTTCGAGGTGCCCGGGGGGAAGTGGCAGACAGTGATCGTGATGCCGGCGTCGGCAGCGAGGCGGGCCAGCTCAACTTTCCAGAGCCGGTTGCGGTAGCTGTTGGAACCACCGGCGTCGGCACAGATCAGCAGCCGCCGGGCCTTCGGGTACGCCACGCAACCTTCGTTCTCCCACCAGCTGCGCAGGGCAGCCACCGCGAACGCGGCCGTGTCATGGTCGATCCCGACCGACACCCAACCGCGGTTGCGGCTCACGTCATAGATCCCGTACGGAGTCACCTTGCCCAGCTCGGGGTCGATGAAGTCATGCGTCTTGACCCTCTCCGGATCCTTCTCCGGCCCCCACGCCTGGCCGTTGTTCTGGTAGGAGCCGATCAGCTCCTTCTTCTTCGCGTCGACCGACACCACCGGCTCACGGCGACGGGCGTGGCGGCGGATCTGCTCGTTCAGGTAGCGGAACTGCGCGTCTCGGTCGGGATGCTGACGACCCTCGATGCTCTTGCGGTTCGCCTGCAGGCTGAAACGCAAGTCGGTCTCCAGAATGTGGGCGACGGTGCGCGAGCTCACCGGATGACCCGCCGCGGTCGCCGCATCCGCGAGCTGACGGGTCGACTTGAGCGTCCACCGCAACGGCGACTCGGGATCGCCACGAGCGTCGGGGTCCACCAGCGCGTCGATCGCGGCGAC
This sequence comes from uncultured Acidimicrobiia bacterium, assembly GCA_963841465.1. Lineage (GTDB taxonomy): Bacteria > Actinomycetota > Acidimicrobiia > Acidimicrobiales > Ilumatobacteraceae > JALZMG01. The sequence goes on from CAWJCQ010000008.1 coordinate 192,447, forward strand.
CAGCTCGCCGTCAGCGACCGTCGCTTTCTTGCGGCCCGCCCCGGCCCGACGCGACCGGCCCACAGGCAACCGCGCCTCGACAGCTTCGCCGGCAAGCTCACGCACACCCCGTTCGATCGTCGAACGCGCCGCACCCGTCGCGCCAGCCAACGCGCTCGCCCCACCGCGGCCGAGCTCATTCGCCTCGGCGGCCAACAACAAACGGCGCTGCCGTTCATCCAGATGACGGCACAGCACCGCGAACCGGCGGGCTGCTGGCTCAACGTCGACCACCTCATCAATGCTACGGCCCGACAATCAGATTGCAGTGGTTATTACTGCGCGGCTCCTTAATGTCCTGATTGGCACGCGCGGGGTCGGGAAGACATCTGTCATCGAGATCTTGCGTTTCGTGCTCGGAGCTGACTGGTTTACGTCCGACGCCGAGGCGCGCAGCCAACAACAGGTCCTCTCGGTACTCGGCAGCGGTCTCGCACGTGTGACGTTGGTCGCTCCGCAAGGCGAGGTCGTCGTCATGCGCGGGACCCGAGACGACCACCCCCGGGCGTCCGGCGAGATCCCGTCGGTCACGGTGCTCGCACAGAACGAGGTGGAGGCGGTCGGCGCTCAGGCGCAGGGCCGCCTGGGACTCGTCGATCGCTTTGTTCTGCCAGGCGACGCGAGAGCACGAGCCAACCAGATCATGGCGACGCTGCGCTCGGTCGGGAAGGAGTCGCACGAGCTTCATCGAACGATCCGCCGTTTGCAGGAACGGGTCGAGGAGTTCGGAGATGTTGTTGAAGCGCTGGCAGCTGGCGTCGAACAACAGCAAGCCGTACTCCAAACCGTAGAGGCAACGCGCGAGGACCGGGACAAGCTCGAGCAACTACGAGTCCGGAGCGCGGCACTGGCGGCGCAGCGCGAGGTTCTAACAGCGGCGTCGACAACCGTCGCCGCCATCGAAGCGACCGTCCTTGAGGCCACATCTTCGGTTCGAGACCTTCCTTCGTGGCCGTCGGTTGCCGGCGCGGCAGATCTACTGGCGGACGCTCGACGGCACGTCGCCGAAGCAGGCACGAGTCTCGCCCGCGCTCGCGGAGCGGCTGGACACGCTCGCGAGGCCGTTGCTCGGGTTCAATTGAACGTCGAGAGCCAGCAGGCCGGGGTGGACAACGAGGCCCGTGACCTTCGAGCCACCCTGGACTCGCTTCATGCCGGGCTCGGTCAGATCACTCGCCACGTCGATGAACTGCGAGAGAAGGTGGCTCAGCGAGATGCGCTAATTCAGCTAGCGGGACCTTCCTGGCTACCCCCGGGCGTTGCGAGGTTGTTGCAGGTCAGCGGGGGTGTTTCGCCGTTTGCTGTGTATTACCCAGGTCAGCGTTTCGGGGCGTAGGTGTCGAGGCCGAAGAGGTCGTAGAGGCGTTGTTGGGTGGGGTCCATGTCGGTGAGGATCCGCCTGGCGCGTGGGCGCCCGTGTTCGCCTTGGTAGAGCAGGACGGTTTCTTGGATGCCGGCGAGGGTGTCGAGTAGTTGGCGCACGCTGAGGTGTGTTCCGTGCTGGTCGGCTTGGCGCACGAGCAGGCGGGCGACCGTGAGCGCGAGCACGCAGTAGAAGACGTGGACGCGGATCTTGTGGTCGGTCCAGTGGAACATCGGTGAGAACGAGACGACGTTGGGGTCCTTGAGTTGGCGGAAGTCGGCCTCGACGTTGGATTGGGAGCGGTAGTGAGCGACGAGTTGGGCGCGGCTCCAGTCGTCTCTGTCGCTGAAGAGGATGCGTTTGCCGAACAGTTCGGCTTCGAGGGCGGTTCGGGCTTTGGGTTTGGTGCGCCAGGTGAGGCGCAGCTCGGCTGGCTGGTCGCCGGTGAGGGTGGTGGAGATCACCCGTGACAGCCATCGCGGTGCGAGGATCTTGGCGATCTCGGCTTCGACGTTCTGTTTGGGTTTGCGGGTCTTGCCCCGAGCGAGACGGGCGGCGAGCTCGGTGAGCTGGCGGCGGGCTTTGGCGACGGTCTGGTTGAACCCGCGGGCCTGTTTGTCGTGGAGGTTCTGGGAGTGGGTGACGACGATGCGGCGTTCGTTGCCGAACACGGTCTTGCGGGTCTCGAAGGCCGACAGCCCGGCGAGGCGGTCGGGGTCGACGGCGCGGTAGCGGCGGTTGGGTACGGCGAGCAGGTCGGGGTGGTCAGACGGCGGGAGCGAGCCGACGAAGTGCAGCGGGCTGTCGGCGATCAGTGCTTGGTTGTGTTCGGAGTTCTGGCCGGCGTCATAGACCAAGGTGAGCTCGTCGGTCTGGCCCGCCACGGCACCAAAGCGCTCGACGAGCTCGGCGACGATGTCGGGGAACTGGGTGACGTCGGGGCGGTCGCCGGGATAGGCATGGGAGACGAGCGGGATGCCGCTGTCGGTGGAGACGACGAGGCCGAGGCCGACGATGCGCAAGTCGGTGCGCTTCTGCTTGGCGTGACCGCGCTGGGCGATCGGGGCACGATCGTTTCCCGAGTCGATGTAGGTGGCGAAGTTGGTCATGTCGAGCACGAGACCCGACAGGTCGATGGAGAACAGCTCGACCATGTGGGCGACGATGCGGCGCTCGATCTCGGCCAGCTGCTCGGCGCTGATGGCGTCCATTGCTTCCCAGAAGCGTCGGTGGTCGAGGGCCGGGGCGGGCAGGCGCACGAACCGGTCGCCAGCGGTGCGCTTCCACCAGTCGGAGAACTTTCGTTTGGAGCAGGGGTCGACGACCCGGTTCGCTGTCGCCAGTGCGAGGTAGGTGCCGACCGAGGCGTGGGCGTCGCTGCGGCGTGCGCCGACGACGTCGTCGATGATCTCGGCGACCTTCAGCCGCTCGAGTATCGACCACACCGCGGCGAGGTCGCCGAAGCCAAGGTGCCGGGTGCGGTCCGGCTCACCCGGTCCTGTCTCGGAGAGGCGAGCGGCGATCTCGTCGGCCGAGCCGAGGTAGCGCTGCGAGACGATGCGGGGCTTTCCCCCGACCCGGGCGGACTCGACGAGGTAGTAGTACGTCTTGGCGCCCTGCTTCTTCCCGATGATCGATGCCACGTTCTAGGTAATACACGATCGGGCACCGGATCGCGAGCCTCTGACCAGGACAAACGCGCTGGTCAGAGGCTTCTTTCGAAGAAAGTCGGCAGCACCCCCGACGTCAGCTCATCGCGATAGCCCGGAAACTCCCGCTAGTTGAGGAGACTCAGCAGCGATTGCTCGTCTCGGCCCAGCGGCGCCGCGCCGCGTTCACAGAGCTCGAGGACCTCCGGAGTGAGCGGTACCAAGAGCGAGCGAAGGTCTCGGAATGGCTTACGAGCGAGCTCAGCCCTCATGTTCGAGTCGGCGTGAGCCGATCGGCCGCACGCTCAGCCTTGGCAGCGGCTCTTGTCGAACTACTGAAGGGAAGCGGGCTTCATTACAGCCGACTGGCGCCGCAGATGGCGCAGAGCGCATCGGCGTTGGAGTTGGTAGAGAAGGTCGAGAACCAGGACGCCGCTGGGCTCGCCGAGCTTGTAGACATCCCAATCGATCGTGCGCAGGCTGTGATCTCGTACCTCTTCGACCGCGACCTGACAGCCCTGCTAGTTGCACCCGTGGAGGACGCGGCAGACCTCCGGCTGCTGGACGGGACCGGCTATAAGGCCGCAGCCAACCTTTCGATCGGTCAACGCTGCACCGCTGTCCTGCCGATCCTGCTGCGTAGCCGGAGCGATGTACTCATCGTCGACCAACCAGAGGACCACCTGGACAATGCGTTTGTCTCCGGGGCGCTCGTCTCGACACTCCGGAAAAGATCGCTCGACGCTCAGTTCATCTTCGCGTCCCACAACGCGAATATCCCGGTCCTCGGTGAGGCCGATCGAATTATCCACATGGACTCCGATGGGAAGCGGGGCTTTGTTCGCCATCAAGGACCGCTCGATGACCCAGCCAGCGTGCGGGCCGTGACGGACGTGATGGAGGGTGGCGAGGAGGCTTTCCGGCGACGTGCCGCCTTCTATGCGAGCCACGCGGAATGACAACAGAGCACGAGGAGGCGCTCGAGGCTCTTGCGAGCTCGGAGGTTCCTCGACGCTTGGATTCCGCTCGGTATCTGGCGAGAAACGCCCGGCCGGAGGACGCAGTTTTCCTCAAGCGGATGGCGCAGTCTGAGCCCGACGAGCTCGTTGCCCGCGTGTTACGTCGTGCCGTCGCCAAGGCTGAGGGTCTGCGTGTCAGTCCGGCCATCGAGACGAAGGGGCACGACGAGGATCTGCTGACGAGGGAGCGCGCTCGAGCGATCCGTGACGCCACCGGGATGTTTCTCCATGAGATGACCCCGTTGATCGGCCAGCTCGAGGTCGTAGCCGCAGGCTTGGTCAAGGATTTCGAGGATGGTCCCCTTCATGCGGAGATCGAACGAATACGAGACGCTGGAAGCGTTCGAGGACCTGCGTTCAGCGGCGCACTCCGATGAACTCGTGGAGTTCAACCTGACCGACCTCGTGACTGCAATTGTCCAGGAGGAGTCGCAAGCCTCGGGTCTCGTGGAGATGAGCGCTGGCTCGACCGGAGCGGTCGCGATTGATGCCGATGTGGATCGCCTGACAATCGAGGACGGGTCTCGCCAAATTCAGGCGACCGTGGCGCGAGACGATCCGGTCATCACGTTGGGCTCGCCGCGTTTGCTCAGACTCGTGGTCGCGAATGCCATCCGGAACGCCTTCGAGGCATGTGAGAACGTCGTCGACGAGCGAGGAGCGCGAGTCGTTGTTAGCTGGGGAGCCACGGATCTGGATGCATGGATATCGGTTATTGATGATGGCCCTGGGCTGCATCCGTCACTCGGGTCGCCCTGGGAGGTTGGGGCGACCACGAAGAAGGCACGGACGCACCGCGGTCTTGGGCTTGTGATCGTCGATCAGGCTGTCGAGTCGATGGATGGTCAGGTGGATCTCGTCGATGGCGAGGTGGGCGGCTGTCACTTCGAAGTGCGTTGGCCGATTGCGAAGGTTCCGTCTTGAGGGTGCTTCTGGTCGAAGACGACGACGAGGACGCCGATCGCCTTGTTGGTGCAGTGGGTGCATCGGCCAACGTTGCCTTTGACCGAGTTGCTAGCCGCGACGCCGCGGAAGAACTTCTCGCTGAGGGTCGTCACTTCGACCTGGTGATCTGTGATCTGCGGATTCCCGCTCAGAATGACGGCATTGACCGCGCTCCGCAGCACGGGCTGGCCGTACAGGCGGCAGCGGGGCGCCAGCTCCCGGGCACGCCGACAAGGTTTCTGACCGGCGTTGCCGAGGCCAACATCGACGACCTCAGCAGTGCCATGTCGGGCGGAGCTGTCACGGAAGTGCTTGCCGACGGCAGGACGCTGGAGATGGTCCGCCTCTACCGAAAAGACCGCCTCCTCGCTTGCGCGCAGGAAGTGCTCGATCTCGCGGAGCGGCTGCGTGCCCTGGATGAGATCACCGTCGACGGGGCGTCCGAGCTACTGAGCAGTCTCCAAGCAGTCGAGCGTCGAGCGGTGTGCCTCGCTGCCCGTCAATGGAGCGGCACCAAGGTATCGCTACGCGCTCTTGGGGGAGGGTTGTCCGGGGGTCTGACGCTGCATGCAGTGGTCTCCGACGAGCAGCATGAGCGCGCATCGGTGTTTCTCAAGATCGACGCGGCACGTCGCTGCGACGCGGAACGTGCGCGCTACAACGACTTCGTTGTCGGAACGCTCGGCCATGACGCGTTCCCGCATCTCGCGCATGTGTTAGTGCATTGCCTCGGCAACCTGGGTTGCCTGGTCTACAAGTTCGCCGACGACTGGGACGGCTCACTGTTCGAGCATCTGCCCCGGGGCATCGACCAGGGCAAGGCGGTTGTCGACGTTCGAGGTTTGATGGGTCGGTGGGAGACGATGAAGGAGGTTCGGCGTACCACGCTGCGACAGTTGCGCGAGTCCGAGATCTCGACTGACCAGCTTCGAGTAGTGATCCGCGATCACGACGTCAACGCGGACGAACTCCTCGCTGCGATCGACGAGCGCGAACGCGAGCCGGTCCACCTGACGACGTTTCCTCAGCATGGAGACCTGCACGGCGAGAACGTGTTGTTCTCCTCAGCGAGCCGTCCAACTCTTATCGACTGCGGCGACCTGGGTTTGCACCCCGCTGGCTTGGATCCGGTCACCCTCGAACTGAGTCTGGTTCTTCATCCCCGTTCTCCCATGGCCGCGAGTGCGTGGCCCAGTCCAGACCATGCTCGGCAGTGGTTTGACGTGGAGTCGTTCGTGGACGGATGTGCGTACCCGGGTTTCGTTCGGGCCTGCCGGGAGTGGGGGATGGAGGTGGCCGGGCCACAGGGTTTACGAGCCGCGGCCTACCAGCACATCACCCGTCAGCTGAAGTACAACGACACGCCGAAGGTCATCTTGCTCGCGATGCTCCGGGGGCTCCTCGCGTCGTAAGGTGCGCGTTCGGTTCCTGCTCGGCTTCGTCCGTGCGGCGGTTTCGTTTCAACGGCTGGCGGCTGGCGGCTGGCGGCTCGCGCCGGCAGCAGGCGCAATTGTTTCGACCACCTTGCTGCTGTCCCGAATTTGACGGAGTCGGCGCGTTGTGCCTGGTAGACGGGGCGTGTTGTGGCGGATTACCCAGGCTCTGGGGCAGTGACGGTCCGCGCCGCCTAGGACTGCGGCGCGGCTGCGGCCCGCATCCGTGCGCCGAACGCCCGCAACTGTGCCGCGGCGTCAGTCATCTCGACTGGGCGCGGCCAGCCGTACAGTTCGTCGCGCGCTCGGGCGACGCCGTCGCAGCCCTCGAAGCACATCAGGCCGAACATCGTCAGCGCGTCGCTCCGAACCACGATCGGCGCAAGACCACCGAGAGGATCGAGCGCCGAGGTGATCATCTCGTCACCGTTCAGAGCCAGTTGCAAGGCGTACCAAGTGCCGTGTTGGGCGGCCGATGTCAGCCCCCAGGAGGTCATGTCGAGGTGTGAGTCGGCTTGGCCGAACGCGACGAGTGAGAAGTCAGCCGCGGTCGGCAGCTTCTCACCGTCAACGGCTTTGTCCTTGAGCATCCACCCCTGAGAATCGAGGTAGTCAATGCAGGCCTGCCGAGCCTTCTGGAAGTCTGCGGCCGCCCCCAGGATGTGTTGCAGGCGGCCGACCTGGTCCGCCGAGTGGAGCCGGTAGGCGATGCTGCGCTTGATCCGCACGTCGACAGCGATCGCCGGGTCGTAGAGCCAGTGCGCGATCGGCGCGGCCTCAAGCACGGCTCGCACTGTCGGCATATGACTGAACGCGGGGCCGACCTGGCTATGCACGATCTGCGCGTAGGCGGCGAGGTGCTCGGCCAGCTTGTAGGCCAGCGTATCGGCGTAGCTGAAGGCGTTGCGTGTCGGCTCCACCAGGCCGGCATGGACCATGCCGTCTGAGCGGCAAGCTCGGCCATCCCCTTGGAGTGGGCAGAGGGAAGGTAGCCGGCGGCCTCCTGGTGCTGTCCGCTCCATGCCACCGCCCAGCGTTCGAGCGCGCTGGTGAACGGAAGCATCGCCTCGCGGAACTCGTCATTGGAAACGACCTGCCGGTCGCTCGCCATGCCGCGATCGTAATGAGTTTGTGTTTAGGAACTTCGCTCTTGACGGAACTGTCAGGGATGTCTCGCGAAAGGACACTTCGCTCTTGACGGCCGGACCCGAGAGTCCCACGTGCGGTGGCACGCGCGTGGGAACTACCGATCTCGGACGGCCGCGGACTGACTGCCCCCAGAACGTCGGGTCGCGGGCAGTCCCGGCGCGTCCAGCTGGCTCAACGCTCGCGCTCGCGAGCACACCTGCTCGGCGTTCGGCGTGAACCCCCGCCGCGACGTCGGCCCCACCCGGCGGCTGGATGCCGGCCCCGGCCCGGGCAGGCGGTGCACCGAACGTCGGTCTCCACCGTTCGGTACTGGCGCGCGGTCGAGCCGGCGGATGTTCCAGCACGCGGCAGGTCGCGATCGGACGCCGACGTTCGAGGACGCACGCGAGTGTCGGCTCTGTCCTCGACGCCCTGCAACGAGCGCCGCATCGCAGCATCACTCCCGGAAGACCGCACCGATCGCCGTTCACTGCGTCGACGTTCGTCGTCCGTCCTGCGGCGCGGCTGACTCGACGGAACATCGGTTTCGTCGGTCGGTGAGCCCGCAAGCGGGGTCTAGAGGGCGGCGGGCGGCAGCTGACAGCTCTAGGTGAGCCCTGAAGTAAGGCCGATCATCGCTGTGACGGTGGTCGCGAAGCATTGTTGGCGTGACGACAGGTGTGGGCTGGTGAGAGTTCCCGCGCAGCAGCGCGGAGTGCGCCCAGCCTTGGTGGTCGAGGTGCCCGCCGTTGGGAGACGCTGGCCCAGCGTCGCTACTCCTCGGGCTCCGTCAGGTGCTGGCGGCCGTCCATTGCCCGTCGGTGAAGGTGAGCCCGAGCGTCGCCAGGCGCGCCCAGTTGACGGCAGCGGCGCGGGTGGCGGCGTCGGTGGCGACGCGTTTGACGCCGCGGGTGCGGGCTCGTCGTGCGCCCCAGCCGGCGCGCACGAAGTGCGCGATCTTGCGCTCAACCTTGGGGCGGGTGGAGCGGTAGGCGTGCTGCCATTGCGGTGTCGCCTGGTTGGCTTTGGCCCGCTGAAGCAACACCTCCCGCCGGTGGATCTTGATCGACCTGCCCGCCGCCGATGTCGTGCAGTGCTCCCGCAACGGGCAGTTCGCGCACTGCTCACCGAAGTCGGCGCGACCGGAGCGGTCACGAGCGAAGCGGATCGTCACGGTCTGGCCGGCGGGGCAGCTCACGGTCCCGGTGTCGAGATCGATGCTGAAGTCGTCTTTGGTGTAGCGGCTGTCGCGGTTGGTCGCTGCTGGCACCTTGGCGATCACTTCGAAGCCGTCCTGTTCGAGATCGCACATCGTGTCGGGTCCGGCATAAGCGGAGTCGCCCATCACCGTCGGCTTGTCGTCGTCGTCGGCGTGATCGGCGAGCAGATCGTCGACCACCTCCGCGTCATGGGTGTTGGCGGGGGTGACCACCACGGTGTCGATCAGCTCGCTGTCGGGGTCGACCGACAGGTGCGCCTTGTAGCCATCGAAGCGACGGCTGCGGCTCTTGTGCCCGTGGCGGGCTTCGGGATCCACCGTGGAGATCACCCGGTCCCGGGCGACTTTGCGAACGATGCGGAACACGCCGTCGTCGCCTTGCTCGACGTCCTGGCCGGCGACGACCGCCAGCAGCTCGGCAGCCTCGCGAGCCGGACCGGCCAGCTCCTCGCCGTCGATCGCGCCCAACGCCCCGAGCGCGTCGCGGACCAACGCGTCGACCAGCTGCTGGCGGGCCTCAGCATCATCCCAATCGCACGGCGGTTTGCCCACCGAGGCGTAATCATCGTCGCGCCTCAGCACACCGCGCACCTCGGCGGCCAGCTGCAGGTAGTCGCGATCCAGGGCGCGCAACAGCTTGCGGATGGCCGAACGCAGCTGCGTCACCGTGTCCTGCGTGGACACTGCGTCATAGATCGGCGTCGAGTCCAACACCCGCACCCGGTTGCCCATCACCCCCGCCTCGCGTGCGGCAACCTTGGTGTCCTCCAAGAACCGCTTGTCCCTCCCAACGGTGCGCAAGCGATTGCGCTGACCCACCAGCGTCGTCGGATGGAACGCCACATAGCCGGCATCCACCCCAGCCGCCGCCTGCCATCGCAGATCGCACTCCAGACGGTCGACCGCCTCCTGATCCGACAAGCCCTCATAGGCCTGGAGCACCATCGTCGTGGCCAGCACCCGCGCTGGGATCGTCGGCCGGCCCCGCCGCGAGACCTTGTAGCAGTCGGCGAAGTAGTCACCCGGGAAGATCCGCTCGCCGTGATCAGCCAACAACCGGTACACACCCCTGAGCCGCTCGCCCAACAACTCGCGAGGGTTGTCGAACCGCTGCAACACCGACACCATGCCCAACGCCACGACCCAAGTCTGTTTTCGCGAGACTCCCCAGTGGTGGATGGTCACCCGACTACTTCAGGGCTCACCTAGGCGCTTGCGGCCATCGATCGACAATGTCTTGTCAGGCCGCGGCGCGGTCGATGGCGAGGTCGTCGAACAGCTTGTGCATGTTGATCCGGAGCTGTTCGTAGTCGCGGTCGACGGTGGTCCATGCCGATGGTTTGCGGCCCGGTCGGGGGCTGCGGATGCCGGCGAGGATGGGCGCGATGACGTGATCGCGCAGCGCGACGAGGCCGGCGATGGTCCGGGCGGCGTCGGGTGGGACACGGTAGCGGTGGGAGCGGCCGATCTTGACGACGAGACTCTTGGCGCGCAATTTGCGCAGGTCGTACGCGGCCTGGCGGAGCGAGTAGTCGACATCGGTCAGGCCGGTCATCGTGTGCACCTTGGCGGCGAGATCGCCGACGGTGAAGCCGGCGGGAGCGAGGGCCAACGCGAGCACGGCGGCCACGGTGTTACGCATCCGGGCCTTGTTCATGTCGATGCCGCCGACGCGGGTTGCCCCAAGCAGCGAAGCGTGGGGCAGCTCGTCGAGCAGGCCGTCGGGGATGAAGGTGACGTCGACGCAGTCGACGGTGGTGCAAAACGCCTCGGCCATGGCCCGCAGGCGGGTGGTGATGTCACCCCAGTGGTCGAGGATCCGCCCGCAGTGCAGGTCTTTGGTGTTGTGGGTGATCGCCTCGACACGAAGCACGTGTTCGCCTTTGGTGTAGGCCTTGAGCGTCAAACGTCCGAAGTGGACCTTGAACGTGGTCAGGTCATAGCGAGGTGTCCCGATCACGGCCTCGAGTCGAGGTGGGCCACCGGCACGGTCACGGTGGGGACGGGCCTTGGCGCCGAACAGGGTGCGCACCATGGGCACGTCGAGGCGTGACCGGGTGCGGTCGACGATGGCATCGAAGGTGCGCTGCATCCGTGCCCCGTTGGCGAACAGCAGGTTGCGACTGTACTCGACCTGGTAGACGGAGTAGCTGTAGCCGAACCCACTGTCGCGCTGCTCATCGAAGTTCAACCCGAAGCACACGCAGGCGCTGTAGATCCAGCGGTCGCACACCTGACCCAAGAGCCCTGCTGCCCCGGGCTGGGACACGGTGTCTGCGATCTCGGCGAGGCGGTCGGGCTGGGACAGCTCGGTGAAGCAGTTGCCCTCCTTGACGAAGTCGACCCCGGCCGCCGACGCTGCACACGCCACGTACTCGTGGCCGTTGAGGATGACCTGGGCGCCGAACGGCGGGTGGCCGGACATCTTGATCGTGACGTGACCCCACACCGGGTCACGGATGTGGAACGAGTAGTGGTTGACGTACTCGGACTTCTTCTCCAAGTTGACGAGCACACCGGAACGGGACCGGGTCACCTTCCACACCGCCGCCGGCGCCCGCGCCACCAGCACCAAGAACACGCCGACGCCGACGTCGTGGGTGGCCAGGTACTCCTCGGCGATGAGATGCTTGCGCTCACCGGCCTTGGTGTCGATGACCGGGACCCCGTTGGCTTTCGCCCACCCGCGGATCCGCCGGGCGAAGCGGCCCGCCATGCGCATCAGGTGGGTGTTGTCGAGATGCTCGTCGGAGCCGTGCAACCGCCGCCACCACGTCCGGAACCCGCCCGGCGAGTGCCCCATCGAGAAGTAGGCGTTGAGCACGATCCGATCCACGCAGTCGTAGCTGCCGATGAGCAGACCGCCATAGCGAGCAGAGAGCGCGTCGTCCATCGCCGAACCGTAGACATCACCACCGACGACCCGGCTGCCCCCGAAGGGGCCACCGATCCCGAGCGAGCGAAGCGAGTCTCGGGAGCGGCGTAGAGGCCTTGGTCCGACGATGTCGGTGTGAGTGAGTCAAGTTGCTCTCGGATCAAGGTGTGTCGGAGCGAGGCCTCTAGGGATCAGGCCGCCAGGCCTGATCGGGCGGCGAGTTGGTCGAGTTGGCGGCGGAGGGCGGTGTTGGTGGCGGGGTCGGCGATCTCGGCGAGGCCGGTTCGCAGGAATCTGTTGTAGGCGTGAGTGAAGAACACGGCGACGCGCCAGCCGAGCGGGGTTGGCCGGTAGCGGTGGGTGCCGGGCATCCGTTCGATGAGCCCATGGAGGCGGAGGCGACGTAGGTCGTAGGTCATACGGCCGGGGGTGAGCTGTTCGGGTTCGATGCCCAACAGCGGGGCGAGGTGGGCGCGTAGGTGCCGGTTGGTGAACCCGTCGGGTTGCAGTCGGGCAACGGCGATGGCCGCCAGCAGGGCGTGCACGCGTGGATCACCGAAACGCAGCGCAGCAACGCGTTGACCAGCGATGAGTGCTGGGTGGGCGACGCCGGTGAAGACCTCCGCGCCGATGGTTGGGTCGTGATCGATGCGTTCGGCGGCGAGGAGCCGTCGGTTGGCGGAGAAGCCGACCTCCCGTAGGGCGGGCAGGTTGCACAGCCGCTTGCCGATCCCGAAGTCGCGGCTGTCGTTGATCGTGGTCTCGGTGCGGATCGCCCGACCTTCTTTGTGGTACTGCTTGACCCTGGTCGACTTGTACTCGACGTGCAGCGATGGGGTGACGCCTTGGGTGAATACCCGGGTGCGGAACCGGGTCGGTGTTGGGCGTCGGCGCCCACGTTGGATGCGTCGGTCGAAGATGACCGACACCCGGTCGGGTCGTCCGATGTCGATGTTCTCGCGCACCACCTCCTCGAAGAACACCCGGCCCGACTGCGGGCGGTCGAGCATCTGGGTGAGGGAGAACTCGGCTTGGAGGACCGAGATGTCGTAGCGGTAACCGGCGCGTCGATCGCCGGGCGTGAACGGGTGCGGCAGTCGGGCCAGCCACTTGCGCAACAGCCGGTCGATCTGGTGGGGTCCGAGCCGGTCACAGATCCGCTGCAACCGTGCAGGTTCGTCACAGGCGGCGAACCCGTTGTCGAGCGCTTCGAAGCCGATCCCGGCCTTGGCCGCCTGCCGTTTGGCCCACTCGTTGCCGTTGATGCACAGCTTGGCGTTGTACGGGAAGTAGCTGGCGAACTTGATGAAGAACGGCCCGAAGTCGTAGTCCACGGCGTAGATGTAGAAGTGGTTGATCATCGCGGTAGAGCGCACGATCCACGGGTAAGTCGCCCCGGTCACCGGGTTGCGGCGCTTCTCGGTGCGGAACACCGCCGTGCGCTCCTGGGCACGGCCGATGAACAGCACCCCTTCTTCCCCCTCGAAGCTGGCCAGGAACTCGTGGGCGACGTCGTCTTTGCGTTGCCCCTTGACGAAGTCGACCAGCGGCACTCCCTGATCGCGAGCGAAACGGCGGAGATCGTCAACGAACGCTCGGCTGATCGGCTCGAGCAACGCCGACGAGGCGAACTGATATCCACGGTGGTGACGCAGAAACGACACCACGCCAGCGGTGAACTGCAACTTTGGCACGTACACGTTCAAGTACATCCGATCGATGGACTCGACCTCCAGGGTCACATGATCGGCCAAGACCTCAGACACGCTGCGAGCTACGGTCATCGCGGGCTCCGGTCGTCGGGGGCCCTCACGGGCCAACCACCGCTACACGCGGTATCAAGCGGGGCCAGCAACGACCCCAACTCGTTCCCGCGACCGGAGCCTACGCACCACACCGCTCGTCGGGCTGGGGCGCAGCCCCGTTAGGAGTCAGGTGTTCGGCCGTGTAGGATGTCGTCGAAGGTGCTTCGCTCGACGCGTGGGAGCGCTGGTGGCAATGTCGATGGCGCCCGAGCCGGTCGGTACTCCTCGTGCTCGATGTACGGCGAGTGGTCCGTGACCCATTCGTCGATGAGGCGGTCGAGTCGCCTGGCAGCCTCTGGTACCGACCGGTCGTCCGGATACAGGTCTTCGGCGTGAACTACCAGCTCGCTCAATGGTGCGATGGCGGACTCAGCATCTCCCTCACTCTCGAGTCGAGCGTCGGCCGTGCACTGGGCGATCGCCCACTCGGGGTCACCAAGCACCTCCGTGCGCACCGTGGCCAGCAGGTATGAACGCTCGTCATCGGTGAGGATCGAGCCCACTCGGGTGCTCCACAGAGCCGCAGGGTCGACGGCCGTTACGCCGTATTCGATGAGGTCTGCTGCGAACTGGTCGCGAACGTCGTCAGGAAGCAGGCCGAACTCGTGAAGCCGGGCTGCGATGCCGTTGTCCGAATGTGCATCGATCATCAACCCGGCGCGATGAAAGCGCTTGAGCCGGTTCGGGTCGTCCTCGAGCCACTGCGCGAGAAATTCCTTGCAGCAGCGCTCAGCGAGGAAGTCGTTGCGACGATGTTGTTCGCGCCAGCGGTCGTCCCAGGACTGCGCCGCCACCGGTTCGTCGAGTCGCGTCAGTAGTTCGCCCCATGCCGACGAGGGCAGGACGAGCGCCCCCTCGATGCCCACGTCTCCGCAGGTCACGGTCGACAGCAAGACGTCGAACGGGAACCCGGTGACGAAGTGGTGGAAAAGCTCTGGAGTCTGCAGGACCAGCCCGTACGCGTCTGCCATTGTTGGGTGGGCGAACGTCCACCCGTGGACTCCGTCCCGGACGAGGTTGGTGACGAGGCTGCCGTCGAGCTCGCCAAGGGCGCGGGTGACTGCTCCCAGGTTGCTGTCCAGTCGTGCGAGCAGGTCGGCGTCTCGCGCGGTCGGCTCGATGGGACTCGTCAACCAGCCGCGATTGACGAATACGAGTCCCAGTGCGGCCCGCGAGTCGATGTCGAGTCCGACGAGCACGTCGTGCAGGAAGTCGGCGGGACGTGCGAGGAAGTCGTCGACTGAGTCTGCAATGTGCGGTTTGCACGCGACCGGTGAAGACGGGCTCGCTGAGCCGGCGTGCCAGCTCCGGAGTGAAGCCGGGGTGGCGGGCGGCAAACGCCAGGTGCGGTTGCAGCGCTGCCACGAACTCGTCAGGCTGTCGTCCCAGCCGAAGGTGGTTGTAGAGAATCTGTTCCCGTTCGTCTGACGTGAGTGCCGCGACATCAACGACGACCTCGGCCTCGTGAAGCAACGGGAAGGCGCTCATCTTCAGGTGGTCGCGTGCGGCTCGATAGATGTAGTCCCGAGTGGTGAGCACGAAGCGTGAATTGGCGTGTAGTGCGCCGCGCACACGCAGAATCGCACTGACCCAGTCCCGAGCCGCTGCGCTGTCGAATTGCTGCGCACCGAACGCGTCATCGAGCCAGAACAGTTGAGCCTCGTCGGAATTCCAGCGATCCTTGAGTTCGCGGATGGTCTCCAACTTCACAACGGCGGTGTCGTACTCATCCGCTGCGCCGAGCGCGAGTTGCGCCGCGATCGTCGTCTTGCCCGTCGCTGGCGCCCCGACGAGCAGTACAAAACCGTGCTCGTCGAACGATTGCGCGGCGCGCGTGTACGTGCCGGTGAGCACCAGGCGGTCGAGGTCGGCGCGCATCGCATCCAGGACGGCGCGCGCCTGGTCATACGAGCGCTCGTCGAGAATCTGGGTGAGGTCACCGAGGCCGTAGAGCCTGGGCACGAGGCGACGAAGTCGTGGCTGCGACGAGATCGTCTCGTTGAGCCACGTTGAGCTGAGTAGCAGGACGTCTCGAACACCACGCGCCTTGAGCTCGTCCTCGATCGTCTCCGCAGTGGATCCGCTGATCCCTGCGTTGGTCATTAGGACGTAGACCTCGCAACGGCCCGCTGCGGCCAGTCGCCGTGCCTTGGCGTACTCGTCCGTCAGGTCCGAGGAGGACAGGTTGTAGTCACGTCGCGCGGTGTGCTTGCACTGCACCACGAACGCACCGCGAAGAGCCTCTCCTGTCGGGTCTGGTGTCCATGTACCGTTGAAGGCCCCGTCGCGTCCACCGTCGTTCGTGTCGAGGAATGACTCGACGGTCTGACCGAGTACCTCTCGTAGGACGGTGTGGCACAGCTGTTGGAAGGCGCGCCATCCGAGCAGGTGCAGGTCAAACCGGACGACTGCCACGATGCCAACCTCCGCCGATCATTGTCCGCGCAGGCTACGGCGGAGCAGTGTTCGGTGCCGTCTCAACATCCGAGCGGTTCGTCGCCGCGCTCGACACCGTGGCACCGGTCCACTAGCACCATCGCCGGCTCGCCGGAGGACTGAGAATCGCCCACGTCACGGCAGCGCACCAAGTGCCTGTTCCGCGGGCTCCTGCGGCAAAGCGGGCGAACGTTCTCTGACGCGGCACTGGCCGCCCACCACCCGACGGCGGACGATTCCACATAACGGTGATGGTGTTCATCTGGTTCGTGCTCCTGTGCGGGTTGGTTGTGGTTGGTGAGATCGAGAGAGCGCCGCAGGGCGGCGGATGGCCAGGGTCGACAGGGTAGGGAGAGCGAAACCCGGAGCGCAGCGGAGGCTTGGAGCGGCCCTTGCGGCAGGCCGCCTCGGTGGCGATCCGTGGAGCGGACCACCCACGAGTGACCCGGCGGGGGGCCACGGCCTTGTTTGATCACTGTCCGGTCGGTTGTCGGCGTCAGGCCAGCGCGTCGCAATCGGGCGGTATCGGGGGCAAATCGGCGCATCCGGCCGTCGCTCGTGAAGCCGTTCGCGTTGGCCGTGTTGTCGGTCATGCTGATGCCTCCGACATGGTGGCGGTGTCGAACAGCGATGCTTGGACGGGTTTCGCCGCGACGCGCAGGCTCGCCGCGAGCGCGGGTGCGGCGGCATCGTCGACGTGGGTGAGGGTGGCGAGCCGTGTGATTGCGCGGATCGTGCGGGCTCCCCCGGGGTCGGCATCTGGTGACAGCAGCGACCGTGTGGCGGTGGCGAGATCTCCGTGCAGGTCGTCGGCGACCTGGGTGAGGTGGCCGACGGCGTGGTCGACACGAAGGATTTGGCGGTCGTCGAGCACGTCGACGTGGCGGCGGGCGTGGACGAGCACGGCCACTGCGCAGCGAAGCGTGTAGAGGTCGACAATGCCACTGGGTGCCACGACTCTCTAAAGGCTGGTGAGGGCCGCGGAACGGGACACGTCCCACTTCGCGGGGTTGCCGGGCCTTTAGAGGGTGGAGCGGGACGGCCCCGCAGCCTGAAGGGAGGCAGCCCCATGTTGCACGTCCATGTGGTCCTCGGCGGACTGATCATGCAGGTCCCGCCGGGGGAGCCGTCTGGTGGCGGCTCGTCGATCGGGCCGACTGGCGCCGAGGTGCCGGCGGATGTCGAGGCGCTGGTGACGAAGAGCCTGAACTTCGGGTTGTTCATCGTGTTGGCGGTGTGCTTCGCGGGGGCGCTGTATGGCCTCGGGTCGATGTGGTACGCCAAGAAGCGGCAGAACTTCGGCGGGGTGAACGAGGGTCAGGCCACGCTGGGCTGGGCGATCGGCGCCGCAGCGTGCACGACGGTGCTGCGTGGCCTGTTCGCGTTCTTCGGGGTCTGAGCGATGCGTGCCTTGCTCAGGTTCGTCAACGGGAACCGGGTGCTCAGCTTCCTCGTCGTGTTCGGCGTGTTGGCGATCGCCGGGACCTGGCTGTCGCACCGTGCCGGCGACACGTCCGCTGCGCCGCCACCAGCGACGACAACGCTCCCGTCGTCGTGGACGTCGACACCGGTCCCGCCGCAGGACTCGTTGCCTTCTCCGGCGCCGGACGAGTCGAGCTCTACGACGACCGCACTGTCGTCGCGCGACCGGCTTGACCGGCCGGTTGATCCGTCGGGCGCCCGTGGGCAACACGATGAGGGCGGCGCCCGCCAGGCGGCGATCGACTACCTGTCGACGGTCAAGCAGCGCGCCCTGTACCTGGGCCCGGAGCAGAGCCGCGAGGTGCTTGCCGCGTGGGCGGCGCCGGGGGTCGCACCCGGCGAGCTCGAGGGCACCGCGATACGGCTCGATCAGCTGCGTGACGCCTTGTCGTCGGCGGGCGGCGAGGTGTGGTGGGCGATCGCACCGCTCGGCGTGAAGGTCGAGGCGTACACACCGGACCGGGCGCGGGTCTCGGTGTGGTCGGCAACGGTGATGGCTTCGGGTGCGGCCCCCGGGACCGACGCCACCGTCGCAGCCCCGCAGGTCGCCTATCTGACCGGCAGCGTCGAGCTGCAGTGGGTCGACGGGGCGGGTTGGTCGGTGTGGGCGATCACCGAATCCGCTGGCCCGACACCGATGGCCATGCCCGACACCTCCCCGTCCAGCGCGCAGGACTTCCTCAGCGCGTTGGCCGGGTTCTCACTCATCAAGGAGCACCGCTGATGTTCAACTGGATCCCAAGCCCGATCGGCATCATCACGACGGCGTTCACCTGGGGACTCGACAAGCTCAAGTCGGCCGGCGCCGACCTCATCAAGGAGGCGTTCCAGTGGATCTGCGGGATGTTGCTGTCCGGTGTGGCGTGGCTGTCCATGGTCATCTGGCGGTTTCTCGCCGAAGCCACCACTCCCAACCTGTACGCCAGCTGGTTCACCGGCGGCCCCTACGCGGTGATGCGCACACTTGCGTCGGGCATCTTGATGCTGGCGTTGCTGCTCGCGATCGGCGAGGCCGTGTGGAACCGCTCCGGCCAGGGTGTGCTGCGAGCCCTTGTGCACGACTTCCCGAAAGCCGTGTTCCTCCTCACCACGCTGTTGTTCATCACCACGCTCGGCCTCGGGTTCGCCGACGCCGTGTCGGCCTGGCTGATGGGCATGTTCTCCGGAAGCGCGAATGACTTCGCCGCCACGATGGCGAACGTCACCGGCGACCTGCAGTTCGGCGCCGGTCTGGCGGTGGTCATCCTCACCGCGCTGGTGATGCTGCTGGTCCTGCTCGCGGTGGCGATCGGCTTCATGTTCCGCGAAGGGTTCATCTTCTTCCTCGTCGCGATCACCGTCGTCATGGTCTGCCTGGACGTCTACCGGCCGACGAAGGGCGCCGGCGGCCAGTCGATGCGACTGCTGGCCGGTGTCATCGTGGCCAAACCGCTGATCGCCCTGTGCTTCGCGCTCGGCGGCGCCATGCTCGGCGCCGCCGCGACCGACAGCTCCCAGGACGCCGGCGCCGTCGCCGAGCCGGGCACGATAGCGACCGCGACGGCTGACCCGGCGGCCGACCCGGCGATGGCGTCGGCGATCGGAGAGAACGCCGACGACCTCCCGAGGACGTTCGGCGTGCTGCTCGCCGGGATGGCGACGATGATGCTCGCTGCGGTCGCCCCACTGACCGTGCTCAAGCTCGTGCCGGCGGCGGCCGGCGCCAGCAGCGTCCATGAAGCCCAACAGGAGGTGACCGCCAAGGTCACCGCGGCGGCATCGAAAGCGGCGGCGGCGCTGTGACCGGCGAGCTGACCCCCAACTACCGGCTCGACCCGCTCGACCGGGGCGTCATCGGCAAACTGACCCGCCGCCAGCTCACCGTCCTCGGTGTCGCCGCCCTGTTGTGGTTGCTGCTGTCGGTCAGCGGTCAGGGCATGCTGAAGCCGGCGGCCCTGTTCGCCGTCGCCGCGCTGGTGGCGGTGCCACCGTTCGCCGGCCAGCCGATCATCGACTGGATGCCGCTGTGGGCCGGTTGGGGAATGCGCGGCCGCTGGCATCGTCGCTGGAGCCGGCCGCTGCACCTGACCACCGCCACCGTGCCCGCGGCTCAGCCAGTGCTGCCACCCTGGCTGGGCGGGCTGCGCCTCGAGGCCCATCCGACGGAAGGATGGGCGGCGATCCACGATCAGGCATCCAAGACCCTGACCGCCCATCTGCACCTGGCCGGCTCCGGGTTCTCAACGCTGGCCCCGGACCAGATGGAACGCTTGCTGGACGGCTGGGGGTCGGTGTTCGCCGCCTTCGACGGGCTGCGGCGAATCACCTGGACCGACATCGCCCGGCCGATGCCGCTCGTCGGCCACGCCGAATGGATCGACGGGCAGCCGTCGCCGTCCACCGACATCGACGAGTACCGGGCGTTCGTCGCCGACCAGCAACCGATCCGCCACGATCTCATCGCCGCGGTCACGTTGGACGTCGGCACGATGCGCGGCGAGGAGGCACAGCGCGACGCGCTGACCCGGATGTACTCGGCGATCGAGATCGTCACCGACGCGCTGCGCGAGGCCCACATGGGAGCCGTCGGACCGCTCCCGGCCGGCGAGATCAGCTATCTGCTCCGCTCGGGCCTCGACCCGACCAGCGTCGACCCGGCCGGCGGCGTCCGTTCGGACTCGCTGGTGCAACGTCTCGGGCTGGTGCCGGCCCCCGCTTCGGGCCCGATGCGCACCACGGTGTCGGCGCGACACGTCGAGGTCGACGCGGTGTGTCACCGCAGCTACTGGATCGAGGCGTGGCCCGAGGTGCCGCAGTCGGCGGACTGGTTCGACACGGTGCTGGGCCAACAGGACCTCGACGGCGTCACGCAACGACTGGTGACGGTCATCGTCGAACCTGTCGACGATGACAAGGCGCTGGCCGAGCTGCGCTCCGCGGCAGCCCGGCACGGCGGCGAACAGGAAGCCGCCCGGCAGGGCAGGGCCCGCTGGGACCCGTTCAAGGCCCGCCGCGCCTCTGCGGTGTCGGCCCGAGAATCCGAGGTTGCCAACGGTGCGACGGCCGTCGGCTACGCCGGTCTCGTCGTCGTCACGGTCGCCGGCGGAGCGGACGACAGCGCGCGGATGCAGCGCTGCAGCAAGACGGTCGAGCGACGCTTCCGGAACCGGCGGGTGTTGCTGCGACCGCTGTGGGGTCGCATGGAGCTCGGCCTGGCGGCCGCCCTGCCGCTCGGGCTCGGGCTGTCCCGGGAGCCGTTCTGATGGCCCGCCCTCCGACGCGCATGGCGCCGCCGCCCACCCCGCCGCGGCGCCGTCTGGCGCTGCCACGGCACCGCTCGACAACCGCCCAGATGTGCGCGATCTATCCCGGTGTCGTCCAGGCCCCACTTCCGCAGGTCGGGCCGCTGCTCGGCACCGACCTGTCGGCCGGTTACGGCCCGCTGTGCTGGGATCCGTTCGAGGCCTACGACCAGGGTCTGGTGACCAACCCCAGCACGTTCGTGATGGGTGAGCCGGGCTACTGCAAGTCCAGCCTGATGAAGTGCTGGGGGGCCTGGCAGCACAGCCTGTACGGCGCCAGCCGGTGGCTGACGATCACCGACCCGAAAGGCGAGTACCGGCCGCTCGCCGAGCGCATCGGGATGAGCGTCATCCGTCTCGAACCCGGCGGCGACACCCGCATCAACCCGCTGGAGTCCCACACCCGCTTCGGGTCGACCGCCGATGTGAAGGAGCGCACGCAGGACCGCATCGTGCAGGCCACGATGCTGTACTCGCTGTCGGGCACGCAGCTGGAACGCCGCCCGACCCCGCTGGAGCGCAAGGTGCTGCGCACGATCGTCGACATCCTCGGCGACCACACCGCCGGTCCGGCCCCGACGCTCAGTGACGTCCTGCACCTGTTGACGGCCCCGACCGAGGACATGTGCACGGTCACCGCCCGCAGCGGCGACGAGCTGGTCCGCGACGTCGAGGAGGTCCGCTACGCCCTCGACGAGCTGTGCACCGGGCCGCTGCGAGGGATGTTCGACGGCCCGTCCAACGTCGACGTCGACTGGAACGGTGCCGGTCTGGTAATGGATTTGAGCGGCGTCGTCGACGACGAACGGGCGATGGCGCTGGCGATGGTGGCATCGGTGAGCTGGTCCCGACAGCAACGTCGCCGGCTCGGTGACCGCCAGCGGATCAACCAGCACGACGAGAGCTACTACATGTACCGGCTCGCCGAGACCGTCGAGTTCGCCCAGGAGCGCCACAAGCTCGGCCGCGCCTACGGCGAAGCGAACATCGACATCTGCCACCGCCCGTCGGACCTCAGCTCGCAGGCCGACGACGGTTCGAAGATCGCCAAGATGGCCAAGGGCCTGATCGCCGACAGCTCGATGAAGGTGATCTTCCGCCAAGCGCCGTCAGAGTTGGCGGCGGCCTGCGAGATGTTCGACCTGTCGAGCACGGAGGTCGACTGCATCAGCTCGGCCGTGCGCGGCCGGGCGCTGTGGAAGGTGGGGGACCGGTCGCTGATCGCCCAGCACCATCGCCCGGTAGCGCTGCACGCGGTCACCGACACCGACAACTTCATGCGACGCGACACCCTGATCGTCGACGCCGAGCGCGAGGCGGCGTGACGTGGCCAGCGATCTCGCCGAGCTGCTCGCAGCGGTCGACCTCGAGGCGCTGGCCGACCACCTCCTCGGCGGCCACCGTGGCCACGGCCGGGGGGCCCGTTGGCCGTCACCCGTGCCGGATCATCCGCAGACCGGCAAGACCCCGCCGATGTCGATCTTCACCGACCGATCCGGCGTTCAACGCTGGTCGTGCTGGGCGACCGGCCGCTCCGGCACGGCTATCGATCTGGTCGCCGTCGTGCTGCGCCTCGACGTCGGCGCCTCCATCGCCTGGCTCGCTGACCGCCACGGGGGCGCCCGGCCAGTGACGACCCGTCCGAGGCCCCATCCGGTGCCGTCCCCGGCCCCGATCGAACCGTCCCCGGCGCTGCGCGACTACGTCGCGGACTGTGCCCGGCGGCTGTGGGAGCCCGGCGCCGCCGCCGCTCACGGCTGGCTGACCGCCCGCCGCCGGCTCGACCCCGCCGTATTGGCCGCCAACCAGGTCGGCTTCGATCCGGGACCCGGCACCGTCCGCCGGCCGCGAGGGCTGCCGTACCGGGGGCCAGGCGTGGTGATCCCGACGTTCGCCGAGTCCGGCGCCCTGCTCTACGCCCAGGTCCGCTACCTCGACCCGGAGCGGACCGGCCGCAAGTACGACAACCCGAGCGCCGAGCACGCCACCAAACCGGTCCTGTCCTGGCCCCGTCCGGGCGGACCGCTGTCGACCACCGCGCCACTCGTCGTGTGCGAGGGCACCCTCGACGCCACGACCGTCACCGGCGCCGGGGTCCGCGCCGTGGCGCTGCTCGCCGCCGGCGACGCTCATCAAGCGCTCCGCGCGCTGGCCGCGATCGAGGGCCCGATGGTCCTGGCCGTCGACAACGACCCGGCCGGCCGCCACGCCTCAGAGATGCTGATGGAGCGCCTGCGCACAGCGGGACGCGAGGTGTCACGGCTCACCGTGCCTGGCGACGTCAACGAGCTGTCGCAGAGGACCGGGGACCGCTTCCCGGCCGTACTGCGGGCGGCGCTGCGCGGAGCCCATCCGCCCCGCCGCTCTCTGACGACCCGCTGCCGCTGAGCGGTCGCCGTTCCGCAGTGATCGAACTAGTGTTCTCACCGGTGGGTGTGCTGTCGACGGACAACCTGGGTGGCCTGCCGAGCGGCGTGGTGCATCGCCTCCGCGAGGACGACGGATTCGGCAGGCCGATGGGCACCGTGTGCGGCCTCTCGAACGCCGGCATGTACCTGTTCGGCGAGGTCGACTTCGCCCACGTGGCGCCGCACTGGCGCTGCCCGGCGTGCTGTGCGCCGCCGCCGTGAGTCAGGCGATCAGCGCAGCCCGCAGGGCGGGGGAGCGGCGGGCGGCGGCAAGGACGCGCTGACGCTGCTTGCGGGCGGCGTGCGTCGACTGGCCGGCGCCCGATGCGTCGCTGCCGTGGGCGAGGCGCACGAGGATGCGACGGGCCGTCGCGGTGATGTCGCCGCGCCGCTCGAGATCGCCGAGGGTGGCGAGGAGGTGCCCGGACTGGGCGTGGACGGCGGTGGGGTCGTCGGATCGGCGGCTTCGCGGGCCGTTGCGGTCCTCGCGAATGGTGTCGAGGGAGAGCGCGACGAGCGGCCGGTCACCGGTCCATTTGCGTCGCCAGGCGTTGCGTTCGATCGACTCCCGCAAGCACGGCGTGTGGGGGTTGGGCGCGGTGACGACCGCCTCCCACAGCAGCCCGGCGAGCTGGTCGTAGGTGTCGCGGGTGCCTCGCCGTTCGGCTTCGACCATGCGTGGCAGCAGGGCGAGCGTGACGAGCTCGGCCGCCTGGTGGTCACCGTGGCGTGATGCCAGCTCGACCAGGGCGGCCAGGACCGGACCGGAGCGGGCCCGGTCCCGCAGCCCGAGGCGGTGTCGAAGTTCGACGGGGTCGACGTCGAGCGCCGCGCTGTTGGCGGCCCAACGCCGCCACGGCGGGTTGCGGCGCTCCTGGCGGGTCCAACGGTGCTCGAGGCGGTTCGTCGTGTCGGCGAGGCTCACCCCGTCGACGGTCGGCTCGCGGCGTGGGCCGGCGTGCGGGCCGACCCGTTGGGGTCGGCGTGGGGTGACGAAAAACCCTGCACGACCGGGGTGTGGGGTGTGGGGTGAGGCGTGGGGTGTCCCACTTTTCGCGGTTGGCGGGCCTTTAGAGCACCATGCACGACACTGCGCCGTCGACGGGTGCGCCGGTCAACGGGTTGTCGCCGGGCGAACACTTCATGCTCGTCGTCGTCGGCGTCGCTTTCGGGCTGATGTGGGTGACCTACGTCGGGGCGTGGCTGGCGGCGTGGGTGGGCGGTGAACGTCTCGGCGTGTCGCCGCAACTGACCGTTGCGGCGGCCGCCTCGTTGCCGGGCCACCTGACGTCACCGGCGGCGGCGTGGCCAGCGCCCGCCGCGGCGGTGTTGCCGGGTCCGTGGATCTACTGGCCGTGCACGGCGCTCGCCGCGGTCCCGGTCGTCGCCGCGGTGTGGCTGTTGCTGCGCCGGCGGCGTCGTCGGGTCGGGTTGGACGAACGGGTCCGCCTCGGTGTCAGCACCGACGTCCGCTTCGCCACCGTCACCGACATTGCCCCGCTGGTGGTGGCTGGGGCGGCCCCGGGGCGTCTCATCTTGGGCACGGTGCATGACCGCACGGTCGCCACCGAGGCACCGGTGGCCCGGCCGGTGTCGGTGGTGGCCCGAACCAAGACGCCGAACTATCGGCCGGTACGCGGTTCGGTGATGCTCGTGGGC
Source organism: uncultured Acidimicrobiia bacterium (assembly GCA_963841465.1). Classification (GTDB taxonomy): domain Bacteria; phylum Actinomycetota; class Acidimicrobiia; order Acidimicrobiales; family Ilumatobacteraceae; genus JALZMG01. Next base: position 217,188 of record CAWJCQ010000008.1, read on the forward strand.
CCGTCGCAGTCGGGCAAGTCGACGTGTGCGATCTGCGGCATCTTGGAGTGGACCGGGCCGGCGGTGCTGTCCAGCGTGAAGACCGACCTCACCGACGAGACGTTCGGGTGGCGCTCGACGTTGGGGGAGTGCCGGGTGTTCGACCCCGTCGGGGCCACCGGTTTGCCGGCGGCGTCGTGGTCGCCGCTGCGCGGCGCCACCAGCGTCGACGGCGCCCAGGCGGCGGCGCGAGCGCTCGTGGACTGCGCCCCGCGCTCGGGCATGGACGACGGCGCGTTCTGGTACCAGCAGGCCGAGATCGTCCTGGCCGGCTACATGTGGGTCGCCCGGGCCAGTGGGCTCGGCATGCGCGATGTGGTGCGATGGGTGTTCACCCAGGACTCGCCGAGCGAGTTCGGCCCGGGCGAGGTGCAACCGCTGCTGATGGTCCATCTCGAAGGCAGCGACCCGTTCACGGCCGAGGAAGCCGCAACGGTGTCGGAGTCGCTGGAAGGGGTGTGGCGCCTCGAGGACCGGATGCGGTCATCGATCTTCGGCACTGCGCAGGCCGCGATCTGGCCGTGGTCGAACCCAAAGGTGGCCGGGTCGGCCAAGGAGTGCGACCTGACCCTGGAGTGGCTGCTGGCCGGGAACAACACGATCTACGCCTGCGCCCCACTGCGCGCTGCCAAGCGGCTCGCCCCCGCGCTCGGCGGGCTCGTCGGCGACCTCCTCGAACAGGTCGCCGAGCGGGTCGCCGCCACCGGCCGGCCACTGGATCCGCCGCTGCTGATCGTGCTCGACGAGGTCGGCAACACCCCGCTGCGCGAGCTGCCCGAGCTGGTCGCCACGCTATCGGGGCTTGGCGTCCAGATCGTCACCGTCTGGCAGTCGATCGCCCAGGTCAAAGCGGCCTACCGCGACCACGCCGGCACGATCATCGCCAACCACCGCTCCAAGGCGTTCTTCTCCGGGATCTCCGATCCCGACACGTTCGACCTCGCCGTCCGCCTCGTCGGCGACGAACAAGTCGTCTCACGTCAGCTGTCAGCCGACCTCGGCGCCGGCGCCCAGCGCCGCTCACTGCAGGAATCGACGATCACCACCTCGGCCGTGTCCGGCCACATCCTGCGCCAACAACCCTCCAGCACCGCGCTGCTCATCCACGGCACCATCCCGCCAGCCCACCTACGCGTCCGCTCCCACTTCGAGGACCCCGTGCTGTTCGAGCGCGCCACCCGCCCGCTACCTGTCGCCCGCGCCCACACCACCTCGCCCGTCCGAGCCGAGGCCGTGGACGTCTCACCCTGACCTGCACCCGATCCACCGATCCGTTGACAAGGAGGCGCTCCCATGTCCGACCCCACCGACGGCCCACCCGGACCGGCAGCCGGCCCACCGGGCCCCTTCCTGTGCGACGCCGTCACGCCGATCCCCGACGGTTGGCAGCGAGGAGACCCGGCCCGCACCGACCCCAACCAGCTCGCCGTCGCCTACGACCCGCGACGCCACACCGTCGTCAGCCTCGCCGGGCCCGGCGCCGGTCATCATCTCGCCGCCGCCGGCTTCACCCCGCTGCCAGCAGGTGCGGACCCCGCCACCGCCCGCATCTTCGTGCGCGACCGCACCACCGCGATGCACCGCCGACCGGCCCCGGCCAAAACGTCAGGGCGGGCCCTGTGAACCGCACCGACCAGGTCGCGGCCGCCGTCGAACACCTGCTGCCGACACCGCGACTCTTGCTGTTCGGCGACCTCGTCGCCGCCGCCGCACCCGCCCACGAGCTCGTCGCCGTGCTCGCCTCCCACCAGCCGGCCGAGGTCATGACCGGCGGCGGACGCATCACCACCGACGAACAGGGCATCCACAGGGCATCCACAGCACCTCACTCCACGGCGACCGCAGCAGCTCCAACGAAGCACGCAGCCACCAGCTCACCAACCGGGCGGCCCTGCTCGACACCCTGGTCGCCGACATCGTCGACACCCGCGGCGACCGTTCGCCATGACCGTGGCCGGGTTCCCGTATACCGAACGGGTCGTGGCCGGCACCCACGTCCTCACGGTCGTGGAGGAAGCCATGAACGGGCCCGCACCCAGCACGCCGTCGAGACCGACCTCGGCGATCTCGGCGGCATCAGCTGGCGGCTGCGATGCCGCCCGGCATCGCCCGGCCTCGTCGAGCGCGACATCGCCGGGACCGGCCTGCGCGCCACGTTGGAACGACCCGACCTCCCCAAGATCGATCCCACCCGGCTCGTGCTGCGCCTCGAGAACGCCGCGGTCAGCGACGCCGCCACGACCCGTCGAGCGGAGCCTCACCCGCGAGCCGTAGCCGCCGAACCATGTCCCACTTTCCGAGCCGGCCGAGCCTTTAGAGGTACATGCGCCCCCGCGTCCTCCGCCTGACCGCAGCGCTCGTCACCCTCACCGGATGCACACCCGCGAGCACCGCCGACCTGGACCGCCCGGTGTCGGCGACGCTGCACGCGCCGGCCCCCGCTCCCACCGCTTTCACCGCCCCGGCGCTCAGCTTGCGGCCGATCGGCCACATCCCTGACGACGCACCCGCCGCCGCGCCGTCGCCGCCCGCTGTGTCAATGGCGTCACCGGTCACCCTGTCGAGACCAGGCCTGCCCGTCGGAGCGCTCCCACCCGACCTCAATCTCATCGGCCCGGTCTCGGTGCCGGTCGTCGACGAGCCCGACCCGGACGGCGCCGACCCCACGCCGACCGACGCCGACGTTGCGGCCGCCTGGGTGCTCGCCCGTCATGCCACCCGCAGCGACGACCCCGGCAGCCGCCGGCTCGGCGCCCTCGCCGAGCTCGCCGCCGACCAGGCCGTGGCCGCCGCCACCGACGCCAACACCCCCCGAGCGGACGCGGCGACCAACGGCGCGACGTGGGCCGTCATACACACCGTCACCAACCTCGGCGACGGCTGGTGGCGAGTCGCCTACGCCATCAAGACCACCGGGACCGGCCACGTCGGCCCAACGTCCGAACCTGCCGCCCTCGACGTTCACGTGTCCGCCGGCCAGGTGGATGGGGAGCGGCCGTGAAGGCGCTCGGCGGTCTCGCCGTCGGCCTGGTGCTGCTCGTCGCCGGGGGACTCGTGACCGTCCTCATGGCGATCGGGGGCGCCAACGCCCCGGCACCGGTCAACGCGTACTGCGCGACCGACGCCAACCTCGCCGCGATCCTCGCCACCATCCGCACCGTCGAGACCGGCGGCAACTACACGACGACCATCACCACCAGCACCGCGTCCGGTGCCTACGCGTTCCTCGACGGCTCCTGGGGCGGATTCGGCGGCTACCAGCGTGCCGTCTACGCCCCGCCCGACGTTCAGGACCAGAAGGCCGCCGAGCTAGCCCGCAGCGTGCTCGCCGCCACCCACGGCGACGTCGGCGCCGTGCCGGTCTCCTGGTACATCGGCCACGTCCCCGCCGCCGGGTCCAGCGAATGGGACCAGGTGCCACGCCCCGACGCCGGCAACCGCCTCACCCCCCGCCAGTACCAGACGAAGTGGCTGGCGGAGTACGCCCGCCAACAGCAAATCAACCCAGCCGCCACCGCGGCGGGCAGCGGCTGCGTAACGGGCACCAACGCCTCCGGCGGCGGCCCGCTCCCACCAGTCCTCGACTGCCAACACCTCACCTGGGGCGGCTACGCCAACGGTCGCATCCCCTACGCCGCCATGCGGTACCGGCCCACCTCCGGCTACCTCCATCCCGCCGCCTCCGAATCCTTCGACCAGCTCTACGCCGCCGCCCAACAGGCCGGCCTCGACCTCCGCGGCCGCGGCTACCGACCCGCCAGCGCCGGCGGTGCCACCGCTGGACGCTCCTGCCACGGCCTTGGCCTCGCCGTCGACATCGCCGTCCTCACCGGCGACTCCAACACGGCGTTCGCCAGCCCCGAGTTCACGTGGCTCTGCGCCAACGCCGAGACCTACGGATGGATCACCCCACGCAACGCCCTCCCCGCCGGCCGTGTTTGCGGCACCGTGACCGGCACCGGTCGCGGCGGCTGGCGCGGCAACCAGTGCTGCTTCCTCGAGGCCTGGCACATCGAAGCCGCAGGCGTCGTCACCACCCACCCCGACTTCGTCACCACGCCATGAAGCCCGCCAACCCGATCGGAGAATCATGAACCGCTTCCACCGTCGCACCCGTGCGGCCCGCGCCGCGCCCGCGACCCCACCCCGCAGTTCTCGCCGTGGCTCCGGGTCGACGTCGACCGCGACGACAGCCAAGGGGTGCTCGCCAACCTCGTCGTCTCGCCGGCCGTCAACGCCAGGGTGGAGACATGGACCACTCGAACCCGGCTGGTCGGCGACCTGCCTGCGCACGAGGTCCCTCGTTTCGGATGTGGTCTGCGGGTCACCGCGGCCAATAGGCGCGTACACGCCGACGAGGACGTCCGGGCGGTCCGCCTCCGGTTCGACGCGCAGCACGCCGCAGGGGTGCTGCGACTCGTGTGGGACGCGATCCTCGGGCGGATCCCGCTGCGGGCCTGCAGCTCGCCACGGGGCGAGCTCCAACGTCATGTCGGCACAGGTGGCAGCAAGGGCCGACCGCGACGGCGTCGAGCAGCGCCTCGCCACCGCCGAGACCGAGATCGCCCGCCTCCGACCGACGCTCACTGCGGTTCTGCGTGTCGTCGGTGACGGCATCGACGACAACACGGGCATCGACGCCGACCCGACCTTAGCTTCGAGCTGATCGCCGCGGCCACCAACGCGGGACGCGGATGCTGGGCCAGTCCGCGAACGCCGGCTCATCGGCCCACGTCAGTGGCCGACGAATGTATGGCGATTGACAGACCAAAGGTGCGAGGCGATGGGTGAGCCGTCGCTGCTAGTCGACGCTCAAACCGAACTGTCGCCGCTGCGGCAAGTCGATGCGCCGGGCCAGGCCACACACCCCGTGCACGACAACGACGGCAAGCGGCCAGCTCGCCACCACCATCAGCACCACGTCGAGCCAGACCCCGCCGACGAAGCGGAGCTCCATCATCGCGTTGTTCGCGAAGTGCAGCGCGATCGCCGGCCAGATCGTCCCCAGCTCCACGGTGAGGTAGCCGAACAGCAGCCCCATCAACCCGGTGCTGACGAATCCGTCGATGAGATACGTCCGAGCGGTCGCCTCGGGGATCGCGAACCCGAACCCGAACGACGTGTGTGCGGCGGCGAACACCACGGCCTGCGCGAGCACCGCCCAGCGGATCGGCATCACCCGGGCCAACACGACTAGCAGCAGGAACCGGAACACGAACTCCTCGCTGACAGCCGGCACGACAGCGCTCCGCCACACTTCGCCGGCCACCGTCGCCCACCCAGTACCAGCGGGCACGGCTTCGGTACCCACCAGGACGGGATCAAAGATCCAGCGAACCAACGCCACGATCGGTGAGACCACTAACAACTTGATCACGAATGCCCCCACCCAGCGTCTCGACCTTGTCGGCTCGGCTGTACCTCGGTCGTGGTCCGCCCGGTACCGGCAACGCCCGCAGCGATCGGGAACGGCACGCCACCATCGCCACGACACCCACCAGGGCGATCGCCAATCGGACGGTGCTGGCGGACACGCCGGCGCGCTCGCCGATCCACAGCCAGCCCACGAACTGCGATGCCGCCGCGGCAGTCAACACTGCCAGCGCCCACGCCCCCCCATCGCGGCTCGAACCGCTGTTGCCGCCCCGGGCCCCGGGTGGGGCACGACCAGTGACCGAGATGGACATCAGGTCGCCACCTCGCAGCGGATCACGCGATGCCGCCGTTCTGAGATGTCGGCGCCCAGCTCTCGCCCCCAGCGACTGTTCGGGGGTCGCGTCCGCCGTTCCCGTCGCCGAGCAGCGGAACGCGCTGGGCTGCAGATCGTGTTCCTCGGTGATCCAGAGGGCAGACCGCATCGGGCGCTGGACCGAGCCAAGCGATGCCGATGCCGGAAGTCGATCCCAGCGACGTCCACGATCGCCTTCGGCGCCAGTAGCCCCGACTGCGTCACCGACGGCAAGGATCCCCGCTCGTCGAAGCTCCTGAAAGGGCGCCAGACCGGCGCCGTCGAGAATGGCGCGGGACACGCCTGTGATCGTGAACCGGCTCGCCGGCAGGAGGTTCCGGTTTCACGCCCTGACGACCGCGTCGACGTCGGTCTGAGCGACCAGATCGCCGACGGTCACCGTGACCGTTCCCATGGATCAAACGTAACGAAGGGGTGCGCGCTCGAACCTCGATCCCGCTGTGTGAGTTCGCTCACGCGACAGCGTCGATGCCGCTACGACGAGCGCAGCAGCTCGTGCGGAGCCCGCTCTTCGGGGCGCCCTGGATGTGCCGAACATTAGTTCGGGATGGTGGGTGGCGTGAGGTTGCAGACCTGCGACGTCGGACCGCCGCGCCGATCGGCGAACTGCGCAGTGCGACCTGAGCAGCTTGTCGGCTGCTGCGGTGAGCAGCGGACGGAACGGGTTCCGATGGGAGCGGATCCTGATGGAGCTTCGTCCCATCGCAGGTCGGACCAGTCGCGCCCGTGGACGAGCTGCACCGGGCTGTCCGGACGCCAGGCCCGACCACCGACAGCTGGCGACAACAGGCCGCTGACGGCCGCCGCCCGAGGTCACGGGTCAGGCCGTCTTCTTCGCTCTCGGCTTCGTCGTCCGTGCCCCAGCGGCCTTCTTGGCCGCGTATGCTGCAGGGTGCGCGCGGGCGGTTGGATGCCGCTTGCGGGCCGCCTTGGCAGCCTCGACGCTGGCTTCCAGGGCGGCCATCATGTCGACGATCTTCGGCTGCTCATCGGCGACGGCGGGGAGCTCGAACTCCTCACCGGCGGCCTTGCGGCCGATCAGGTCGAGGACCTGGATCCGGTAGTCGTCCTGGTACTTGTCGGGGTCGAACTCGGCCGTCAGCGACCTAACCAGCACTTTCGACAGAAACTTCTATCAGGAGGTTCGTGAGGGCTACCGGGGCGTAGTGGCCAGGATGTCGGCCAGCTGCACCTCGAGGCTCCGTTCGGTGACCGGGCGCTGCTGCGCGAGCTCGAATCGGGCTGCTTCGGAAGCCGTGAAGGACCGGCGGGCGCACGACACGTTCGCGACGCGGCGGCTGGGGCCGAGCCGGTACAGCGCCGAGACCTACGTCGAGGTCCTCGTAGCGCCTGTACACGGCGCCACGGTCTGGTCATTCCCAACCTCCGCCGTGGCGGTGGTGGCACCCCGCCAGACCCCAGTGGTACGTGGTGATGACGTTGGCTGACCTTCACGTACCGGGTGTTCACACCGCGTCGCTGAGCACCGGCTTCGGCGACGAGCTCGCTTTCGACCGACCCGGCGCACGAGAGCCGCTCGCGGCGTGTCGCGCTCCCGACACCCTCGACGTCACCCCAGCGCGACGGCTCGCCCGGTCTCTGCCGGACACCTCGAGACATTGTCGACGAACTGACGAGCCATGAGGTCGAGCTGAGCGTCCGCGGATGGCTGACACCGGGATCTGCGCTCGGGCGGTCACCAGCGCGCGACCCGCGGCCATGTCCCAGACCGATGGATCGCTGCGCGTACCCCGAGCTGGTCGCGGTCGTCGACGCACGCGTCGCCGAGCGAAGCCCGTTCGACCGATGAGTGGCCAGTGCACGTCCCCTCGTCGGTCAGCCGATGGGCTGGGCCGTGCGCACCGGGGGTCGATCGACGCTGTGGCAACCCGGCACAGTCTGAGCGTCACCGCCGGGTCACGTGCTGCCTCAAGCGGGCAGCTCCTGGCGTGGGGGCTGTCAGGAGTCGAGCACGCCGTAGCTGCACCCTCCTTTCCTTCTTCATCGGGTGGGGGAGGGAACGCCGCATCCGAGTCCGGCCCTCGGTGCAGACTCGAACGGGTCCATCGAGGTCGCCCGACTGGAGCTCGCAGGTGATGCCGATCGACTACGGGCCTGGCTTGACGATGAAGGTGCGCCGATCATCGTGGACAGCGGTCCGCCGGGCGTGACCAAGGTCGTCGTCTCGACGCCAGATGGTGAAGCGAGTATCGACGCGACGTTCCGCCAGGAGCGCAGGTCAGCCGGTTGGCGCTATCGAGCCGGCGGTAGACGACGCGGCACGTCGTGATGTCCGGACGGGATCCTCGGACACGCCGATCGGGCGTCCCTTGCGGCTGATTCCGGTCGTCACTCCCGCGAGGGAAGGGGCCGAGGCGTGCCGTCAGTTCCCGCCGCGACCGGCTCTCACCGAGCGGGCTTGCGGAGTTCGTAGACCTCGTCGAGATACCCGGCGAGCATCCGTGCCGTGCAGTAGACGGGTGCGAGCGTCCGTATCGAACGCTTCATGCGGGCCACCCATCGCCGTGGGATCCCGGCCGTGTCGCGCTCGTAGAACATCGGCACGACCTCGCGCTCGAGGATGTCGAAGAGCATCGCGGCGTGGCGCCTGTCCTGCCCGTCGTGGTCGTCGTCGACGTCACCGTCGATCGCCCACCCGTTGTTGCCGTCGTACGCTTCGGCCCACCAGCCGTCGAGAACGCTGATGTTCAGCACACCGTTGTAGATGGCCTTCATGCCACTCGTGCCGCTCGCCTCCATCGGTGGCCGCGGCAGGTTGATCCACACGTCGCAGCCGCCGATGAGCGTTGCGGCCATCGTGAGGTCGTAGTCCTCCAGGTATGCCGCCTTGAACGCCGCCTCCGTCATGTGCGTCAACGCGAGCTGCCTCACGGCGAAGATCGACTGGAGCTCCCTCTTCGCGGTGTCGTCGAGCGGGTGCGCCTTGCCCGCCAGGAGCAACTGGATCGCTCGCGGTTCGTCGAACAGGTGGTAGGCCCGTCTTTGGTCGGCGGTCAAGAGGTGCAGCCGCTTGTAGGTGGCGAGGCGTCGGGCGAACCCGACGGTCAAGGTGTCGGACCCGAATGCCTGTTCGGCCGCCTCGACGTACCGCATCGGCTCGCCGCGGCTGAGCCGGTCGGTGGCGGCACGTTCACGCACGAACTGCACGAGCGCTGCCCTCGCCACGTTGCGCGCCGCCCACAGCTCGGCGTCGGGGATGTCGTCGATCGGCTCCCACGTCTTCGCGGCGGCGGCGTTCGCCACCCACTCCGCACCGAGATACCGGTCGAACAGGGCGCGGAACGGCGGCGAGACCCACGTCGGCGGGTGCACCCCGTTCGTGACGTGGGTGATGGGAACGTCGGCGATCGACCGTCCCGGGAACAGCGGCGTCCACATCGCCCGCGCCACCTCACCGTGACGGCGCGACACGCCGTTGACCCGCCTGCTCATGCGCATCGCAAGGGGGACGATGCCGGGATCGCCGGATCCGACGCGCCCGAGATCGAGGAACCGTCGCTCGTCGATCCCGAGGCGGGCCGGGAGGTCAGGGACCACGGACATGATCAGCGCTGGGTCGTACGTCTCGTTTCCCGCCGGCACCGGGGTGTGCGTCGTGAACACCACATCCTGACGCACCGCCGCGATCGCCTCTTCGAACGTCTCGCCCATCGCCACCCGTTCCGCCGCCAGCTCCAGCGTCGCCAACCCGGCATGCCCCTCGTTCAGGTGCACGACGCTCGCGTCGATGCCGAGCGCGCGCAGGACCCGGATGCCGCCGATCCCGAGGACGGCGTACTGCGCCAGGCGCATCGACGGGTCGCCAACGTAGAGCCGCGAGGTGATCCACCGGTCGAGCGCCGCGTTCTCGCCGAGCTCCGTGTCGAGCAGGTACAGCGGGACCCGTCCCACGTCGACGCGCCACACCTGCACGACCACGGACCGGTTCCGGACGTTCACCGTCACGGACAGGGGCTCACCCCCGGCCGCCGTCACCCGCGCCGCGGGCAGCCGCTCCGGGTCGGTCTCGATCCAGTACTCGTGCTGCCAGCCGGAGAGGTCGAGGCGTTGGTGGAAGTAGCCGTAGCGGTACAGGAGCCCGACGGCGACGAGCGGGAGCGCCCGATCCGACGCCTCCTTCACGACGTCGCCGGCCAGGATGCCGAGACCACCCGAGTACACCGGCAGCGAGCCGTGCACACCGAACTCGGCGCAGAAGAAGGCGATCGACGCCTCGAGCAGATCGGCCGACGACGGCGGTCGATCGAGATCGTCGTCGATCAGTACGGCGAGCGCCCCGACCCGCTCAACGATGCGGGGGTCCCGGGCAGCCTTCGCGAGCCGGCCCAAGAACTCCTCGAGCAGGCGGACAGGGTTTCCACCGCACAACTCCCAGCGGTGCGGGTCCAGGTCCCGGAAAAGCGCGGGGCCGTCAGGCGCCCACGACCACCGGTAGTTGTACGCGATGCGCGCGAGCGGCGCGAGCGCCTCAGGAATCCGGGCCGCGAGGCGTTGCGCCTCACGCCGAACGTCGTCGACTCCCGGCCAACTCACCCTTGCGGTCCCCCGTGGCTCCTCGCTCGACGCTCCACGGACATCATCGCACCCGGATTGCGCCGCGACAACCGACGGCGCAGGGGTCACATCGCGATGGTGCTCGCGAGGGCGCTCACGCCCGGTGAGTGAGCCGGTGCCGGCGGAATCGACGAAGAAGTGGTCGACAGCGAGGGCACGATGCCTGCTCGACCGTATCCAGCCAGGCGACGTTGCCGCCGCCGAGCAGCACCGCCCAACGCTCAAGCGCGGCGGTGTCGGCGGTCACCAGAACATGGCCAATCGCGGCCTCCGAGTCTCCCGGGGTTAGGCCGTCTGCCACCAGCGATGGGATCCCGAACTGAGCGGGTGCCATCTAGCTGGCGGTATAGGTATCTGACACCGCGAAATGGTGTGGTGTGACGTCGTTATCGGCTACCGGGGCCTCGTTCCGCACATGGACTCAGCAATTCGGACTTCGCCTTGCTGTTGAGGGTCTGCCCGCCGTCCGGCCGGCGGGCACGTCGTCCTCGAACGGCCGTGGGGTTGCGTCATGAGGAGGTTGCGACGGAGAACAGCTGCCAGGTGCCGTCGATGCCTTTGAGCTCGTGGTCGCCGGCGTCGTTGACTGCTATTCCTGATCCGGCCACCAGGTCGACGACGGTTCGCGACACGAGCACATCGCCGGGAGGTGCGAGCGACTCGACCCGTTGTGCCAGGTGCACGGCGATGCCGCTGATGTCATCACCGCGAAGCTCGACCTCGCCGGCGTGGATGCCGGGGCGGGTCGTGAGACCGAGGCCGCTGAGCCCGTCGCGGACCGCGACGGCAAATCGCACGGCACGTCCGGGCCCCGTCGAACATGGCCAGGACGCCGTCACCCGTTGATTTCACCTTGCGCCCGCGAAAGCGCTCGATGAGCCGGTCGACCATCACGTCGTGATCGTCGAGGAGGTGACGCCACCGGCGATCCCCGACCTGCTCGACCGAGCTGGTCGACCCGACAATGTCGGTGAACACCACCGTCGCGAGGACGCGATCGACGTCGAGCTCGTCGTGACGTTGCCCGGTGAGGAACTCCTCGATCTCGTCGACCACTGAGTCGGCCTCACCGATCCACGGGTAGTGATCTGCCCCCTCCAGCTCGACCATCCGGGCGTTGGGGATGTTGGCGGCAAGGTGACGGCCCCGCTTGATGTTGGTCGGGTCCCGCTTGCGGTAGAGGACCAAGGTCTCGGTCTGCAGACTGGGCAGGATGTCGCGTACGTCGATCGACGCGTTCATGCGCCACAGCGACTCCACCGCGGCAGGAGTGGCGCTCAGTCGTTCCAACTGGCCTTGGAAGCGACGTTCCTCGTCATCGCCGTCTAGCGACGGACAGAACTAGGCCAGGCCGACCCCCTCCCCCCACTGCTCGAGCGCAGGGCCGCACAGGTACTCGAGCATCTCCGGTGTCGTGCCGAATGGATAGTCCGGCGCCTGCATGAACCGGGCGAACGTGCCCCACAGGATCAGCGCGGAACACCTCGTCGGGTACGTCGCCGCGAACAAGATGCTCATCGGGCCACCCTCGGACGCCCCGAGAAGCGTGGCGGACTCGCTGCCGACCGCGTCGAGCACCGCTCGCGCATCGTCCGCGCGTTCCTCGAGCGTCGGCGCGCCCGTCACCCGATCCGACAGGCCGTTGCCACGCTTGTCGAACACGATGACCCGAGCGAACGACGACATTCGTTCCAGGAACGGTCGAAAGCCTTTGTGCTGCCGCAGGAACTCGACATGCGACACCAGACCCGGCACCACCAGCAGATCCCGCGGCCCTTCACCGTGAACCTGGAACGCGATGTCCAACCCATCCACCGTGCGCGCGTGGCGCGTCGCTGGGCTGTCACGCACCACACGACGACCCTACGCCCGCCCAGCACGCCCGACGTCCGCCATAGCCGTCGGCCGGCGGTAGCAGGCACTCGACGTCGGGTCATGCCCCGCCGGTATCGAACTGTGAGCCGAGACCAGGGGTGCCGCGACGATCGGTGAGCTGCCCGGGGCGCGCCTGGATGCGCCCGAATGCCGGACGGTCGTGTCGTAATCAGTCGGCCTCGACTCGGGCGATGACCTCAAACCAGTGACGGGCTGCGATCGCCGCCGGGTCGTTGCCCCATCGGCGCCACGCCGCGGCGATGGCGGAGATCTCATCGGGCGATGCCAGTCCTCGCTCGGTGACCAGGTCGATGACGGGGCGGGCGTCGAAGAACGACGCTTGGAACTCCGCTTCGCCGACGCAGCCGGGACCGCCGCCACCGGTACCCCGTGCCGTCGCCTGGACGTCGACGAACCCGGCGGCGTGCAGCAGTCCACGCAGCTGGCGGCCGACGAACGGGCTGGTCCCCGCCCGCAGCCCGGTCAGGATCTCCTGGCCGCGCTGCAGCCACGGATCGTCGGGGGCGATCAGGGCGCCGCCCCAGTCGGCGTCGGCGACACCGATCACTGCGCCCGGCCGGGCGATCCGGCGGGCCTCGACCAGCGGAACCAGTGGGGGTTGGCCACATGCTGCAGGACCGCGCACATGAAGATCGCAACGAAGCTGCGGTCAGGAAACGGCAGCTGGTAGATGTCACCGCGCACCAACGGAACCGGAGCCGGACCGGGGTCGAGGTCGACACCGACCACCATCCCGCCTGTCCCGACCGCAGCGGCGAACCCGACCGTCACCGAGCCGGGCCCGCAGCCGAGATCAACAAGACGTTGACCGGAACGGACGTGACCAACGAAGAACGCCGCGACGGACTCAACGGTCCGGCGCGCGTGCGCCGGACGATGCCGCTCCCGCAGAAACGACTCGTAGACGGCACGCACGTTCACCTCAACATCATCGCCATCCTCGACGCCCGCTCACACGGAGTACGTCGCCAACCGGCGGTTGCGGACGCGGCCGCACGCGATTACCGGGCTGTGAGTGTGGAACTGCCGGTCGGTCGGTGGTGCTCGGCTCACCCCCTGGTCGATGCGTCGGCCCGAACGCACGTATCGGCCAAGTGCTTGAGCTCGTCGGGTCGTGACAGGATGACTCCACTGAGTGTTGGTCAGGCCACAACGGCGGGCCGCGACCAGTGGCCGTCGACTTGGCGGTCGCGGGAGAATCGAGCCTCTGTCGCCGTGGCGAGTCGGCTGCTGATATCGGTTGCGAGGTGCCGCGAGAACAGGATTGACATGTGGTCCTGGTTCTTCAGCAGCACGTTCTCGGCGGCGAGGTCACCGACACCAATCATCGCGCTCGATGCCGGCACCAGAAGGTCGAGGTTCGAGTAGTAGGCGATCCACCGCGTCTGCGCCGGTGGATCCGCGGCATGCATGCGACGCAGCACACTGGAATCTGGGCGGGCCTGCCCGACAGCGGTCCCCAGCCCCAGCCAGGCAAGGCGGCTTCCCCGGTGCGGTGTCGCGACCGTGATCGCAGTATCAACAACCGGGTCCAACCCGAGCAGGCAGACGGCATAGCGGATGATCAACCCGCCGAGGCTGTGACCCACAAGATGCACTCGGGCCGTTCCCGTGGCGGCCGCCAGAGAATTCGTCAGCCGGACCAGGCGCGTGGCGAGGCTCGGGATGTCCCTGGCCAGGGGGTGGTGCGCCATCGCGCGGACCGTGCAGAAGCCGGCGCTGCGCAGGGAACCCTCCACGCGAAACCAGGAGGCCGTCGACGAGCCATACCCGTGCACGAGCACGACCGGAGTGTCAATCTGACCGGTCACGTCGACACCCCGGCCCGGTCCGGTGACGCGGCGAACGCGAGGGAAACCGGATCACCTGAACGAGGAGACAGGATGATCAGGATCAGTGGAGCGACGACAGTGGTCACGTGCACCGGCTTTGGCTGAAGGCCGCCGAGGTCCGGAGCGACGTGAGTAGCGTCAACACTACCACGGTCGGTCGGCGCCCGTCGCATCCTGCCCACTGGCAGACACCGACGGTTGCCCGCAGGGGGACACCTTCGTCAACCAGTCATCGCGGCGAGCTATCGGCCATCGCCAGGCGCCTGGCCCGACAACTGCGGGGCTGGGGTTCGGGTGCGGCACCCGGGAAGCCGCCTCCGCGAATGGCCGGTGTTTGGCCACGGACTCGTGTTACCGGGCGTCGGCTCGCGCGACCGGCGAGGGCGACACTGTGCCAGTGGTCGCCGCTGACTCAACCCAACGAGCAACCGACGCCCACGTTGGGGATTGAGCGGCACCACGCATGTTGCGTCGCAGTGGGGACCGCCGTTGTCATGCGGCGTTCTGCCGCAAAGATGATCGTCCACGACTTCACACTCGCCCGCCGGGCCGCGCTCGCCGACGCCGTTATTCGTCGACGGCGAAGATCTTCTTGGAGCACGGCGAGGTCACCGATCGCCGACACGCCACGTGCGGCGGCCGACCGACCTCCACTGGGTTGTCGCCGGAGCCCCGGTAAAGGAGTGCCCAACGGCCGCACGCTTGCACGGTTCTGCCATCAACAACACCCTCCCACCACCGAGCTCACGATCGACGGGCGGAGCAGCACCGCCGGGCTTCGCCTTCAGGGTCTGCCCTATGATCATGGCGGTGTTCACCGAGGCCGACACCGTGATCCGTGGGCGGTGGCGGGTCGAGGGTCTCCAGCGTCGAGAGCCAAACGATCGGTCTCGTGGTCACCACCTGCCCTATGCGGCCGGGCGGCGAGCGACGGTGTGTCGACGGTGGTGTGGCATCAAACCGCCGCGATCGACGCAGTGCTGTGTGAACGAGGGGGGTCCCGGGTGGAGGACTGGCGTGCGGTCCGGCACAGTGGAGTGAGATGTCGGACCGGGGCGAGGAGGCGATCGGCCCGGCGTTGGGGGTGTGGCCGTTGCCCCGCACATTGGCTGTGTCGCGGATGATGACCCGTGGCGAGTGTGGAAGGGCCGAACGATCCGAATCTCGGCGGCGGAGCTGATCTGATGTCTGTTCTCGCCGGGTCTGCCGAGGGCCCGGGGCTGCGGAAGGCCCCGACGGGCATCGGGGGGCTGGACGAGATCACCGGGGGCGGTCTGCCTGAGGGCAGGACGACGTTGGTGACGGGCGCTACCGGTTCCGGGAAGACGCTGTTGGGGGTGCAGTTCCTGGTGGCGGGCGCCCGGGAGTACGGCGAGCCCGGCGTGCTGGTCACCTTTGAGGAGTCGGCGGCGAAGGTGATCGCCAACTTCGCTTCATTGGGGTTCGACCTCGACGGGCTGCAGCGGGAGCAGCTGCTCGTTGTGCATGCCTTCCGGGTGGAGGCCTCGCAGACCGTCGAGGCAGGCGAGTTCGACTTCGATCCGCTGTTTGCCCTCCTCGATGACAGCATCGGGCGGGTCGGGGCGAAGCGTGTCGTGCTCGACACCGTCGAGTTGCTGTTCGGCGCCTTCCACGATCAGGCGATCGTGCGAGCGGAACTGGGCCGGTTGTTCCGCTGGCTCGAGGAGCGGGCGCTCACCGCCATCGTGACCGGTGAGCGGGGTGAGAACGGGCTGACGCGCCACGGGATCGAGGAGTATGTGTCTGACTGCGTGATCGTCCTCGACCACCGCTTGCACGAGGAGGTCTCCACACGCCGGCTGCGGGTGGTCAAGTACCGCGGGTCAGCGCATGAGACCAACGAGTACCCCTTCTTGATCTCGGCCCAAGGCTTCGCCGTGCTGCCGATCACGTCGGTGGCGCTCGACTACGGTGCGCCCGAGGAGCGAGTCTCGACGGGGGTGGCCCGCCTCGACGTGATGTTGGCGGGAGGGGTGTTCCGTGGATCGACCGTCCTGGTCAGTGGGGGGGCGGGCACGGGCAAGAGCACATTGGGGGCTCACCTGGTCGACTCGGCGTGCGCACGGGGCGAGCGCGCGCTGTTGGTGCTGTTCGAGGAGTCTGCTGACCAAGTCGTGCGCAACATGGGTTCAGTGGGTCTCGACCTGCGGCGCTGGGTCGAGGCGGGCCTGCTGCACATCTGGGCGGCCCGGCCGACCGCGTTCGGGCTCGAGACCCACCTCGCCGTGCTGGCCCGCCTCGTCGAGGAGGTCGCGCCCTGTGTCGCCGTACTCGACGGGATCACGAGTCTCACCCACGGCCCCACCGGTGACCAGGTGACCTCGATGGTGGTTCGCCAGATCGATCTGCTCAAGCGCCGCGGGATCACCGCGATGGCGACGACGCTGGCTCACGAGACCGATACCAGCACGGTCGGCATCTCTTCGCTGGTGGATACCTGGTTGCTGCTGCGCAACGTCGAGTCCAACGGTGAACGCAACAGGCTGTTGTTCGTGCTGAAGTCGCGGGGCACCGCCCATTCCAACCAGGTGCGGGAGTTCGTGCTCACCGACCACGGCGTCGAGCTCGTCGACGTGTATGTAGGCGCCGAGGGCGTGGTGGCCGGCTCGGCGCGCCTGGTCCGGGAAGCCCACGAGCGAGAAGCGGTCCTACGCAGGGCCGAGGAGCTCGCCCGTCGCCGCCGGGAGCTGGAGCGGGGCTTGGTCGAGGGCGAGGCCCGGCTCGCCATCTTGCACGATGAGCTCGCCGCGGCACGTGCCGAGCTCGAGGAGATGCAGGCGCGTGAACAGCGTGAGGCGGCCAGCGCCGCCGCGGACCGGTCGGCTGTGGCGTTTCACCGTTGGGCCGATCCGGACCGAAGCGGCCAAGAAGCGAAGCGGTGAGCGAACGTGGCAGCGGCGATGCCGGTGCCCAGGCACCGGTACCCCCGATTGAGACATGGGAGCTGCGCCTCTATGTCACCGGGCGTTCGCCGAGGTCCATCCGAGCGATCGAGAACCTGCGGGAAGCCTGCGAACAGCACCTGGCCGGGCGGTATCACATCGACGTCGTGGACCTGCTGGACAACCCGCGGCTGGCGGCCGACGACCAGATCCTGGCCGTACCCACGCTGGTGCGCTTGCACCCACCGCCCGTCCGCAAGATCGTCGGCGACCTCTCAGACACCAACCGTCTCCTCGACGGGCTGCAGCTTCGACCCCGAACGGCGCGCGGTCCTGACCATGACCGATAGCGCAGTGGATTCCCCCGAGCCCTACTTCTGCGCTGGCCGCGCGTATCCGCCCCTCGCTCCAGTCGATCGAGGGCGGGCGGCGGCTCTGCGACGTGGCGTTCGCCGGGGAGGTCGACGTGGCGACTGGTCGGAGTCCTCGCCGAAGCAACCGTGTGCGCTTCGGTCTCGACCTCGGCGGGCGGAGGACGGAATGCCACGAGAGAAGGTTCCAGGCCACGGCTCCGCGGCGTTCAAGCTTCGGGTGGGCGCCCGGCGCCGTCCCACCGGCAAGCCGTGCGACCTTCGCCTACACGGCACACCCGGAGGTCGCTCTTCGCGATCGCGAACCTCCTGCCGATCCGCGTCCAGCGACTTGCGGCTCCGAGCACATCGAGGCCATCGACCTCATGGAGCGGCCGCAGCTCGCGCGATGAGGTCAACGCCCTCGTCGGGGCCAGTTGGTTCCCGGGGAGTGACCTCTTGAGCGCAGCCGACTCGCCGATCCCGCGGCCAATGCAACGCGGAGCTGCCTGTCGTGTTCGAGCTGCCTGTCCTCGAGGCAGACCGCGTCGACCATGCCCCAGTGACTGCCGTCACAGGATTCACGGTGGCGACGGTTGACCCCGCGGCGGAATCGCCCTGGGACGTCGTCGATGAGCTGCGCCGGGAGCTCGACGAGGCGCGAGAGGCATTGCGCGCCATCCGGGCGGGCGGCTTCGACGCCCTCATCATCGACACCGGGCGCGGCGAGGAGGTGTTCACGCTCAGCGGCACCGACCGGCCCCATCGGATGCTCGTCGAGGGGGTCGCTGGGGGAGCGCTCGGCTACTTCCGGGCGGTGGCGGTCGACTTCGACGGCACCCTGGCCGGCGCGTCGGGCCTGGTCGACGACGACACGCTCGCCGCGGTGGCCGAGGCGCGGGCGCGGGGGGTGCGGGTGATCTTGGTCACCGGGCGGATCGTGAACGAGTTGCGCGCCGTCCTTCCCGACGTCGAGGACCTCGTCGACGCGGTCGTGGCCGAAAACGGTGCCGTGGTCGTCACCCCCGCCGGAGTCCGTCAGCTGGCCGCCCCCATCGGTCGTGCCGTGAGCCCGGCGCTGACCGATCGCGGCGTCGCCCACCGCACCGGGCAGGTCCTCATCGCCTGCGCCGCCACCGACGAGCCGGCCGTGCTGGAGGTGATCCGCGAATTCGGCCTGGACTGCCGACTCGTCCGCAACCGGTCCGAGCTGATGATCGTGCCGGCCGCGGTGACCAAAGGGGCCGGGCTGCTCGAGGCCCTCGGCGACCTCGGCCTGTCGTACCACAACATCATCGGCGTGGGCGACGCCGAAAACGACCACAGCCTGCTCGACGCCTGTGAGATCGGCGTCGCCGTCGCCGACGCGGTGGATGCCATCCGGGCCCACGCCGACGTCGTCTTGGACCGCCCCGACGGTCAAGGCGTGGCCGACCTGCTCCGGGGACCGCTGCTCGCCGGGCGCGCCCACCTCCACCCCCGGCGCTGGCAGATCACCCTCGGGGTCGACGACCGCGGCCAAGCCGTAGCGCTGCCTGCCTCCCAGCTCAACGTGGCCGTGTGCGGCGGCACCGGCGAGGGCAAGTCGTACCTGGCCGGGCTGATCTGCGAACAGCTGATCGACCTCGGCTACTCCCTGGTCGTCTTCGACCCCGAAGGCGACCACGTCGGCCTCGGGCAGCGGCGCAGCGTGCTCGTCACCGGAGGCGACGACCGCCGCCTGGCCGACCCCGCCGACGTGGTGCGGCTCCTTCGCCACCGCTATGCCACCGTCGTCGTCGACCTGTCCCACCTCGACCCGGCCGGCGAAGCCGCCTACACCGCCGGCCTGTCCGGCGAGCTCGAAGCCCACCGGGCCGCGACCAGCGTGCCGCAATGGATGGTCGTAGACGAGGCCCACAACAGCCACGGGCGGACCGGCACCGCGCTCAGCGTGTTCAACCCCGCGGCCAAAGGATATCTGCTCATCACCTGGCGGCCCCAGGAACTGTCGGCCGACGCCGTCGCCGCCCTTGACGCCGTGATCGCCCTCGGCTCGCCACACCCCGCCGCCCCGATCGTCGATCTCACCGCGGCAGTGGCAAACATGCCCCGCGCCGAGATCGCCCGGCTCCTCCACGGGCCCACCGGCCGGGCCGTGATGGCCTGGCGCGACCGCCCCGGCCAGGCGGTGGCCATCACCCTCGGGTCTCGCATCACTCCCCACCTGCGCCACCACCACAAATACGCCCACGCCGGTGTCGACCCCACCCGCCAGTTCCACTTCCGGACCCAGCCCGACACCCCCACCGGGCAGGTCGCCGCCAACCTCGACCAACTGCAAGCCGAACTCGTCCGCTGCGAGCGGGGCGTGCTCCGCCACCACTGTCCCAACCACGACTTCTCGCGATGGATCGCCGCCGTCTTCCACGACCAGTCGCTCGCCGCCGACCTCGCCGCCGCCGAAGCCCGACTCCGCGCCCGGAGCCCCGCCGCCGTCGTCGAACAGGTACGCCTCGCCCTCATCGCCGCACTCCAGGCGCGCTACCCCGGTTGAGGGCGGCGGGTCGTACAGGCGGTGGTGTCGAAGCGTGCCCACCCCGCGGCCATATCCGGGGCCGGTCCTTCGCGGGGTGGCCCCAAGCCTCGGGCGGCCTGCGGCCGGCCTTGACCCCGGGTCAACCCGACCCACCAACAACGGTGACAGGCCGCGGCGTCGGCACAACGCGTCGACGCCGAACTTGTCGTGTCCCCGACTTCGGGCCCGCGGCCCGAACCGACCTCACCAGATCCACTCACGTCGGTTGACGGCGCCACACCCCAATCTATGCGGTTCCTCCTGCTGCGGTCGCGTGCGATCGCGAGCACCAAAGCGATCTTCTGGGCCGGCCAACGTACGTGCTGTTGCGGCTCGCCGCGGCTCGACCGACGATCACCGCCGCCAGGCGATCGAGATCGCTCTCGGGAGGGTTGGCGCGAGGCGACGGTCTCGCCGACGTCGCCGCCCGGCTGGCGCCGCTCCACCTCGCCTACGACGCCTTCTCGGCGAAGTGCACCTGAACCTCGCTGCCATCGCAATCGGCGTCTCCGGCGCCGGGAGGTCGCCGCGCCAGTCGGAGGACATCCGCAGATCGCCGTCCAACAAGCCGGCCGACCGGTCCGCCTCGAACCGCAGGTGCCAGATCCCGACCCGGTCGAAGCGCATCCCGACGAGCTCGGCTCCTCGCGGTTCGAGACGCCCCGGCAGCCAACACGATGATCCACGCGGGGGTGATGCTGCTGGTCGAGGCGGGTGCGGCCCGTCATCGCGGCGGCGCCATGGCTGCGATGCCGCCGGACGTGAATCTGTCGGGTACTGGGGCCTGTTGCACGAAGGGGTCGCGCTGCATACCCATCCAGAAACGGACTCGACGGGCTCGCTCCACCGCAGAGGATTTGCATGTTCACGCACGATCCTGTTTGGCCATGCGGTCCTGAAGGGTTCGTGCAACAGCCTCACTGGTGCCCGGTTGGCTGGTTCTGGCCATCGTCGGGGCGGCCGCGGGCCCGGGGGGGTAGGGTCCGGGGTCGGTCGGATTACCGCTCGCGGTTCCGGCTGCGTTGGTCCGGTCCTCGCTGACGCCGATTCCAAGTCGCGCGAAGGAGGAGGTCGAATGGTCGGACGCCCGGCTGGGTGGTGTTCTTTCCCACGACGTCGGGGCGGTGGCTGAGTGGCGCCCGACAGGCTTTCTCGGATTCTCGCCGAGTTGTCGGCCGGGAATGATGGGGAATGGTCGTCGGCGCGGCTGTGCGAGGTGGGCAAGGAGCGTGCCGGGGTGACCGGTGCTGGGGCGATGCTGATGTCGGGTGATCTGCCGCGTGGCTCGTTGTGCACCACGAACGAGGTCAGCGACCTGATCGAGGAGTTGCAGTACACCCTCGGTGAGGGCCCGTGCGTGGACGCCTACACCCAGGGCCGGGTGGTGCTCGAACCGGATATGGCCGACCGCGGCGCGTCTCGCTGGTTCGCGTTCACACCGCGGGCCGTGGACGCCGGTGTGCGGGCGGTGTTCGCCTTCCCGCTGCAGGTGGGCACGGTCCGTCTGGGGGCGCTCGACCTGTATCGGGACGGACCCGGTCCGTTGACCGACGACCAGCACGCCGACGCCTTGGTGGTGGCCAATGTGGTCGCCCGCTGGGTGCTGGACGTGCAGGCGCACGCACCGCCGGGGGCGATCGCCGAGGAGCTCGAGACGGGCGCCGACTTCCACTTCGTGGTGCACAACGCGGCCGGCGCGGTGTCGGTCCAGCTCGGGGTCAGTGTCACCGAGGCGCTGATCCGGCTGCGGGCCTACGCCTTCAGCAACGACCGGTTGCTGCGGGAGGTCGCCGAGGACGTCGTCGCCAGACGGCTCCGCTTCTGATGTGGCGACGTCGTGGACCCGGCCGATGTCGGCAGCCTGTCGGTGCGACGAGCCGGTTGGTAGCTTTGAGCTGGAGGGTGTGATGACCCGAGAATCCGATGTCATCCAGTCGCTCGTCGATCTGGCCGACACGCTGGTCGAGGATTTCGACGTCGTTGATCTCCTGACCGGGCTGGCCGACCGGTGCGTGGAGGTGCTGGGGGTGACGGCGGCGGGGGTGATGCTCGCCTCTGCGAGCGGCGATCTCCGCTTGGCGGCGTCGTCGTCGGAGGCGATGCGGGTGGTCGAGTTGTTCGAGCTGCAGGCCCACGAGGGCCCGTGCCTGGATGCGTTCCGCACCGGTCAGCCCGTCGAGCACGAGAACCTGCGCGCCGGCACCGGTCGCTGGCCGCGGTTCGCGACGGTCGCCGTCGAGGCCGGCTTCCAGTGGGCGATCGCCGTGCCGCTGCGGCTGCGGGACCGGACCATCGGTGCTCTCAACCTGTTCGGCGCCGGCCCGACCCCGATGGACGACTCCGACGTGCTCGTGGCCCGAGCGTTCGCCGACCTGGCCACGATCAGCGTCCTCCAACAGCGAGTCTCAGCCGAGTCCCAACGGGTCAACGAGCAACTCACCACCGCCCTCACCAGCCGCATCGTGATCGAGCAGGCCAAGGGCGTGGTCTTCGAACGCGCCCGCATCGACATGGCCGAGGCGTTCAACCGACTGCGGACCTACGCCCGCACCAACAACCTCCACCTGACCGACGTCGCCCAAGCCGCCATCGACGGCACCCTCGACTCGCAGGCGTGGGCTCCGTCGCCGCCGGCCCGCACCTGACGACCCACAGCGCGCCGGCCGCAACGAGCGACGTGCACGCTTGCTGCAGCGGCGGCGGTCAACCCAGTGGCTGCAACCAGCGTGGCCTGGCCTTCGGCCGCTGGCGATCGCCCCGACAGGGGAGCTAGCGTCTCGCTGAGGCCCCATCGCAGGTGACGAAGGTCCCCAGACCCCGGTCCGCTGCTATCTCCAGTGACAACCCGGCTCGAGAAGATGGTCGTCATGGGCGCGCGGTCCCCGTTGCCGAAGTCGTTCGGTGACGACTTCGCCTGGTCGTTGCTCGACGCCGCTCCCGACGCCACGCTGATCGTCACCGGCAGCGGCGAGATCGTGTTCCTCAACGACCACGCCGACGAGCTGTTCGGCTTCGAGCCCGGCGATCTGCTCGGCCGTGTGATCGATGATTGTTGCCCGAAGGGCTGCGCGCAATGCATCGGGCCGATCGCACCCCCTACCGGGCGACGCCGACAGTGCGCGCCATGGGCGCCGGCCTGCGGGCTCGCCGCTCCGACGGTTCGCAGTTCCGCGTCGAGATCAGCCTCAGCCCGCTACGCCTCGGCGACGACGAGTTCGTCGTCGCCTCCGTGCGCGACATCACCATGCGGGTCCAAGCCGACGATCAGCTGCACCGGGTGCTGCGCACCCTGGATGCCAGCGACCACGGCGTGTTCATCTTCGATGCTGCCACGCTGCGGTTCTCGTTCGTCCACGACGGCGCGGCACGGCTGGTGGGCTATCGGCGAGACGAGCTGTTGACGATGACCCCGCTGCACCTCAACCCGTACACGACCCACGCCGAGTACCACCGACTGGTCGAGTCGCTGCTCGCCGACCGCTCCTCGTCGATCGTGCGGCGATCGGTCATGTTGCGCAAGGACGGCTCCGAGGTCGCCGTCGAAGAGACGTTGCATGCGGCCACCGGCGAGCGGGATGGCAGCCAGTCGGTGATCACGGTGGCCCGCGACATCACGGCCCGCCTTGCCACCGAAGCGGAACTCGAGCAGCACCGCCAAGCCCGCACAGACGCCGAACGAGCGCTCGCCGTGGCCGACGACCGCGAACGGATCGCTCGCGACCTGCACGACACGGTGATCCAACGCCTCTTCGCAGCCGGGCTGGGCCTCCAGGCGGCGCTCGGCCACGTCGCCGATCCCGACCACACCCGGGATCGCCCCGAGTCGACCATCGACGGGATCGACAAGACGATCCGAGAGCTACGCCAGGCCGTGTACGCACTCCAAGGCCCAACGGCAGCGCCGCCAGGTCTGCGCCAGTGTCTCCTCCACGTGGTCACCGACGCCGCCGACGGACTCGGGTTCGAGCCTCGTGTGCAGTTCGACGGTCCCATCGACACGATCGACGACCACATCGCCGAGCAGGTGACACCGGTGCTGCGCGAGGCGCTGACCAACATCGCCCGCCACGCCCACGCCCGCAACGTGCGAATCGCTATCACCGTCAACGACGACGTCACCCTCACCGTGACCGACGACGGGATCGGCGTCCCCGCCGACGTGCTCGGAGGGCGGGGCCTCACCAACCTCGCCGAGCGGGCCAGGGCCCTCGGCGGCAACTTCACCATCGACCCCCAACCAACCGGCGGTTCCCACCTCACTTGGCGCGCCCGGGCCAGCCATCTCCACAGCAGGCATGACCGACGCCGCCAAACCGCCGACGGCCAAAGCTCCCCCACGACCAGCTGACGTCCTCACTGGGTCACCGTTGACCACGCGCTCGGCGTCGACGCTCACCCCCTCCGCGTGGCGTGACCACCACCCGTTGGCTGGCCACCGAGCGGCTCGCCTTCCCGCATTCTGATCGTCGGGCATATCGTCTCACGACTACCTCGCTGCGGAGCGTGCCGACGATGCCGCCTGCCGCTGGGTTGGCCAAGCGCGTGCTCGTGCTTGCCACCAAGACCCTGATCTCTCGTCGCCGATCAATGTGACTCAACTCCACGGTCGCTGGACACAGCCAGCGCACGCGTCGCAGCGCACGGATGGACCCGTGCCCCGATGTCCACCGCCGACTGGGCCCGGCGCCATCGGGCACCGCCGGCAATGGCGTTCTCCGGCGACTCACCATCGGATCGAGGGTTGAGGTTGGCGGCTGGTCGATCGTGTCGCCGCCGCGCCGTCGGCGGGTGGACATCGGGCTTATGGAGTGGTAGGCCCGCGCTAGGGGGCGGTCGGCAAGGGAGCAGGTCCTATGTCAAGCAGCGTCGCCTCGGGCGTTCACTCCGGGCCCGGTCGCCCCACAGCCTCGCGAGTGGCGCGGCCCGAGTCCGGTCGATGGGCCTGTCGTCAACCGGCGGCGAGTGGTCCGTTCGGGTCTGTTGTGATGGGTCGCAGGCGATTTCACGGTGGGGAGTAGGACATGATCCGGCATCGGGCCGTCGGTGCGAGCCACGTCGAGCTCACGTTCATCCTGCCGAGCGACCACCCTGGCGAGCCCGTCGGGGTGGCCGGGGAGTTCAACGACTGGCAATGGGAGTCGACGCCGTTTCAGGATCTCGGTGGCTCGCTCGTGGCGACGGTGCTCGTCGCGGCCGAAGCGCGCTACCGGTTCCGCTATCGCTCGCGTCGCCACTCCTGGTTCAACGACGAGCACGCGGACGACTACGTGGCCAACGACTACGGCGGTGTCGACTGCGTGTTCGACTCGACGTTGGAGCGCCGAGCGCTGAGCCCGGTCAAAGTCATCGCCTCGCCAAATCATCTCGCGATGCTGCAGCGAGTTGCTGAGGTCTGCGGACGCCATCCCGCACAGCCGGTCACCGAAGACCAGATCTTCGACGGCATGGCCTACTCGTTGGGCTCGCGCCAGGCGGTGCTGCCACCCGGCACCGGGCCCGGCCCCCTGTCGCACCTCCTGGTCGACCTCGCCGACGCCGACCTGCTCGCGGCCGTGACGGTCTGCGACGACCACGATCCCAGGCCACGCTGGGCACTGACGCCGACGGGTCGCCGACAGCTGCGTTCAACGCAGTAGGCAAGAACACCCTGGCGTGCAATGCCTGTCCGCGATGACCTGATCCGGTTCAGCCCCGAGTCATCGAACGGGACATTTTGCCGCCTCGGCCCGAGATGCAACGGCAGATCGAACTGGGTCGAAGCGATCGAACGATGACCTGCAACCCCTCCTGCGACATGCCGTGCTCGCGCAGCTGGGTCAGGCAAGTGTGCGCACCTTCTGACACGTGCCGTGGGTCAGCCCGCCACGGGCCCGTGCTGCGCTGACGACCACGTCGAGGCCGTCCGCCGACAGCCGCCGGCCCCGGTCCGGGCCTTTCAACACGACGAACCCGATCCGTCGCAGCACCCGCCGGTCGCTCGACGTCCATGAATGCGGTGACGGTCGCGAAGTAGCTCGTCGACAACAGCACAGCCGTTGACGGCCGCCCATACCGTCGGCGATGAACACCCCGCCTCTCACCCAACCGGATCCTCGAGCCGCAGCCCGAGCACTTCGCAGCAGCGCAGACCCCCAACACCATCTCCTGCACCATCGCCCGATCCCGCTTGATGCCCAGCGCCGCCATCAGGGCGGCCACCTCCCCGGGTCCCAAGATGCGCGGCAAGCGACGCACGGCACGCACCGACGGCTGCCCGCGCCCGTCACCACGCCGACGCCGCGTCGGCAGGCCGCGAGGCACCGGTTCGTCTCTACCCCGGCATCACCGCAGGCGACGAGGTAGCCGCAGAATGCCGACACCGCCGCCAGCCGCCGACGGATCGTCGCCGCCGAGAGACCTGACCCGCCGTCGGAGATCCGCGCCACGTTCTCGGCTCCCCGCCCGAGCCTTCCACCGGGCGGTGATGAACCCGAGCGCATCCGTGGCCCGCACCTCCACCGGGTCCTTGTCGACAACGGCGAACAACGCCGTCAGATCGTGGGCGAAGCCGCGCACCGTGCTCGGCGGCGCCCGACCGGCGGCGATGACGACGGACAGCTCATACTCCTTGTAGGCGGACATGACAGTCCTTGCTGGCGGACACGAGAATTCCGTGTCGGCGGACAGCTGGTCTCCACGTCGTATCCGCGTTTGAGGTCCCTCCGGGAGGTGTGCTCGACGGTTCCTGGCCGATCAAGCACCTACCGGAGGAACCGTTGACGAAGTCTGACAGGGAGATCATGGAGATTCTTGAAGCGTTCGATCTGACCCGCTGCGCCCACTCTGCAGCCGGGTTGGCCGGTGTCGACGCGAAGACGGTGGCCCGTTACGTGGATGCTCGCGAAGCGGGTGGCAACCCGTTCGTGCATGTGCGCCGGCCCCGGCTGATCGATCCGTTCCTGGAGAAGATCGAGGAGTTGGTCGACCGATCGAAGGGTGTGGTGCGTGCCGATGTCGTGCACGAGCGGATCGTGGCGATGGGGTTCGGCGGTGATGAGCGCACCACCCGGCGGGCGGTGGCCGAGGTCAAGGCGGCGTGGCGGGTGGGGCATCGGCGTCGCTATCGGCCGTGGGTGCCGGAGCCGGGGATGTGGTGCCAGTTCGACTGGGGTGACGGCCCACTGATCGGCGGTCGCCGGACGTGTCTGTTCTGTGCTTGGTTGGCGTGGTCTCGGTTCCGGGTGGTGATCCCGACGTGGGACCGCACGATGGGCACCCTCGTCGCCTGTGTGGACGCGATGCTGCGCCGTGTCGGTGGGGCACCGACGTATCTGTTGTCAGACAACGAGAAGACGGTGACCGTGGAGCACGTCGCCGGGATCCCGGTGCGCCACCCGACGATGGTCGCCGTCGGCCGCCACTACCTATTGACTGAACTCTCTGCCGCGTAAGAGCAGGTCAGGATCCACTTTCGTTTGAGGTTGTTGTGTTAGACCTCGCCGCGCATGGACAGCGAGCAGACGATCTCGACGGACCTGGCGGCGATCATTGTGCCGCTGACGGGCCGGCTCGTGGCGGCGCCTGTCAACCTTTTCGAGGCAGATCTCTTGAGAATCACTGTGTCGTGGCGTCCTCCTTCGGCTCGTTGATCCACACCGCGGTGGGCAGCGCCGGCGGTTGCGGTGGCTTGCGGACGAAGCGTTCGGGGTGTGCGGCGTAGGCGTCGTTGAGCACGACAGCACGCTGCTCGCGAATGAACTCGGCTCGCCCGTAGTGGACGTCGGCGGGGGTGTGGAACCCGATGCCGGAGTGCCGGTGCTCGTCGTTGTACCAGTTGAAGAACCGGCTGCAGAAGGCGTGAGCGTCCTGGAAGCAGCCGAAGCGGTCGGGGAACTCGGGCCGGTACTTGAGCGTGCGGAACTGGCTCTCGCTGAACGGGTTGTCGTTGCTCACGTGCGGCCGGCTGTGGCTCTTGGTGACGCCGAGGTCGGCGAGCAAGAAGGCGACGGGCTTGGCCACCATCGGCGAACCACGGTCGGCGTGAATCGTGAGCTGACCATGCTCGATCCCTTGCTTGGCGACGGTGTCGGCGAGCAGCGCTTCGGCGAGGCGGGCGTTCTCGGCGTGGGCGAGCATCCAGCCCGGCACGTAGCGGCTGAAGATGTCGAGGATCACGTACAGGTAGTAGTACGTCCACTTCTGCGGGCCGAGCAGCTTGGTGATGTCCCACGAGTAGACCTCGTTCGGGTTGGCGGCCAGCAGCTCGGGCTTTTTGGCCGCTGGATGGGTGGCCTGGCGGCGACGCTCGCGGACCTCGTCGTGCTCGCGCAACACCCGGTACATCGTCGGCACCGAGGCCAGGTAGACGCCCTGATCCAACAGCTTGGCGTAGACGGTGGCGGGCGCCTCATCGACGTGGTCCTCGCTGTTTAGCACCGCCCGCAGCTCCTTGCGCTCGAGTTCGCTGAGCGCCCGAGGCTGCGGTGTGGGCATCCGCTCGGGCTTCGGGGCCGGGGGGCTCTGGCGGTGCCGGCGATACCAGCGGGCCTGGGCCTCGCCGATCGCCGCGCAGGCGTCGCGCACGCCCACCAGCGGTGCGAGCTCGGTGATCGCCTGATCGATCATCTCGTCTCGCCCCGATCCGTCGGGGCGCTGTCGGTGGCGAGATCGTCCAACAGCGCCGAGAGCTTTCCCTGGACCTCGATGATCTTGCGGGCCTTGTCCAGCTCGCCGGCCAGCCGCTCGTTCTCACGACGCAACCGGGCCACCTCGCGATCACGAGGATCGGCCGGCTGGCGGCCGGCGGGCTTGGCCAACGCCGCCAGCGCGCCACGGTCGCGCTGGCGGCGCCACTCCGAGATCAGCGACGTGTACAGGCCCTCGCGCCGCAACAGCGCGCCCTTGCCCGCCTTGTCGAGGCGCTCGTACTCATCGAGAACCTGGGCCTTGTACTTCGCCGAGTACCGACGCGGGCCACGGGCCCGCTCGGGGACCTCGGGATCCGGATCGTTCGTGTCGTCCACGGCGCCAGCCTGGGCGCGCGCGCTCGAAGAATCGTGGATGATCGTGCTCATTCGGGGAACTCCTCCCCACCCTCTCAGCTCAATGAATCGACTGCTCGATCCGCCTCACCCGAGGTTGACACAGAGGGTGGTCACCGCGGACCCGTGGGAGCCGTGTCGTCTCGTCGACGGTGATGGTGTGCGGGTGGAGGCGGTGCCCGCGTGGTTCGGGGATCTCCAGGCGGCCGGGCGGTCGGCGTCCACGATCCGTTCCTATGGGATGGATCTGTTGCGATGGTTCCGGTTCCTGTGCGCGGTTGGGGTGGCGTGGGACCGGGCTACGCGGATCGAGGCGCGGGACTTCTCGCGCTGGCTGCAGGTCAGGGGCAAGCAGGTGCGACTGCACTGGCGCCACCCGGAGAGGCTGGTTGGGGCCGAGCCTGCGGTGGTGTCGGCGGGCCGGCCGTATGCCGCGTCGGTGCGTGCTCATAGCGAGACGGTGTTGCGCGGCTTCTACGACTTCCATCGTGACGCCGGCACCGGGCCGATCCTGAACCCGTTCCCGTTGCAACGTTCGAGGTCGGACCGGCGGGCTCACGCCCATCGGAACCCGATGGAACCGGCGGGCAAGGAACGTGTCGGGCTGTATCGGCCGAAGGTGCCGTCGCGCATTCCGCGCAGTGTTCCTGACGTCGAGTTCAACGAGATCTTCGCTCGGCTGCCGTCGCATCGGGACCGGGCGCTGGTGGCGTTCTACGTCTCCACTGGGGCGCGAGCCTCCGAGCTGTTGTCGGTCACCTACGGCGGTGTCGATCCTGGACGGCAGCTGATCACCGTGGTGCGCAAGGGAACCCGGCATGCACAGCCGTTGCCGGCGTCGACCGATGCCTTTGTCTGGTTGCGGCTCTACCAGTTGGAGATGGATGGCGTGATCCCGACGGGGCGGCGCCAGCCGCTGTGGTGGACGCTGCGTGGCCGGCCTCGCCCGCTCACCTACCACGCCGCCCATCGGATGTTCGAACGGGTCAACGCTCGGGCGGGCACTGAGGCGACGTTGCACTCGTTGCGCCACACCGCGGCCTACCGGATGGCTGAGGACCCGGCGTTGCCGCTGACCGACGTGCAGCTCGTGTTGGGCCACGCCCAGCTGACCACGACCCAGATCTACCTGACTCCCCGCAAGGAGGATGTGATCCGCCGGGTGTTGGCCCACCACGCCGAACAGACCAGACGAGCGGTCGAGAAGGCGGTGCCGGTGCCGGCGCCGGGCTATCGGCCCGAGACCCTCGACGTCCTATTCGGTGAAGGAACCTGATGAGCGTGGGGCTGCAGGAGCGGAACGTCGCTTGTGGGGCGCTGACCCCTGCACAACGGTCGACGCCGGTGATGTTCCCGCCGCGTTCCTCGCCACCGTCGTGGCCAGCCACGACCGCTGGCCGCGGTGAGGTGCTGGGTCGCATGACCTCGCCGCCGTTCGTCCCGCCGGACGCTGAACGCCAGCGTCGACGGGCGAGGGGTGTGTCATTGCTGCTCGACTGGCTGGGCGATCAGCCGGGACGAACCTGGCAGGAACGCTGGCTCGCCAGCGGAGCCGACGCCGCGCCGGTGACGTGGCGCGACGTGCCGGCAGCATGGTTGATCTCCAGCGGGGATCAGGGCGAGGGGCGCCGTTCGGCGCTGATCGAGGCGATGTCGGTGGCGATCTGCGCCGATGTCGTGCGTCCCTCGCTGGCCTGGCTGGTGGGTGGCGGGTTCGCCCGTGGCGCCGGCCTGCTCGTCCGCAACATCGAGACGTGTCGGGATCCCGGCGGCTTCGCCCGACTACGGACGGTGTGTGACGACGACCCTGGCGTCTCGCCGTGGCCAGGGGCCGAATGCTCTACCGCAGCGCGCTGATCATTGCCGCCAAGGGAGGCGGGCTGACCGAGATCACCGTCGGCGACGTGGTCGAGCTGTTCGAGGCCGAGGATCGCCGGGCGAGCCCGTCTGACGGTCGGGCCGTGCTCTACCGCATGCTGCACCAACTCGGGATCTTCGCTGAGGCGGCACCGTCGACGTTGCGGGCGCTGCGAACGAACGGTCAGCGCACACCCGACGAGCTGATCGATCGCTACCACCTGGCATGTCGCCCGGTGCGTGATCTGCTGGTGGACTACCTGCGCGAGCGCCAGCCGGCGCTCGACTACAACAGCTTGGACTCGCTGTCCAACTTCCTCGGCAAGCTGTTCTGGGCTGACCTCGAGCGCCATCATCCCGGCATTGCCGACCTGCGCCTGTCACGCGAGGTCGCCGACAACTGGAAGCGGCGCCTGCAGACGATCCCGAAGACGACGACCGCGACGAGCGAACCAGTCGAGCTCGCCGTCGAGCGGATCAACTACCGGGAGTGCCTGACCCCGGTGCGGGCCTTCTACCTCGACTTGGCCCACTGGGCGGTCGAGGACCCGGGACGCTGGGGTCCGTGGGTCGCTCCCTGCCCGATCGGCGCCGAGGAGATCAACCGCAAGAAGGCCAAGCGGCGCCTCAACTCGCGCATGGACGCCCGCACCCGTGAACGCCTGCCCGTGCTGCCCGTCGTCGTCCGCAGCGTCGAACAGCGACGCACGATGGCCGCCGCCCTCCTCGACGCGGCCCGCCGGGCCTCGCCCGGAGAACCCTTCACCGCCGAAGGAACGACCCTCGTTCGCTCGGTCATCGGTCCGCGCTCGGGGCTCGGCAAGGTGTGGGTCACCGACCCGACGACCGGGTCACGCCGCGACCTCGTCCGCGAGGAAGGCCACGCCTTCTGGGCCTCGGCCATCGTCGAGGTGCTCCGAGCCACCGGCATCCGCGTCGAGGAACTCCTCGAGCTCAGCCATCACAGCCTCGTCAAGTATCGCCTTCCCACCACCGGCGAGATCGTCCCGCTACTCCAGATCGTGCCGTCCAAGACCGACGCCGAACGGCTCCTCGTCCTCAGCCCCAGGCTCGCCGACGTGCTCTCCACGATCATCCGTCGGATCCGCAGCGCAACCGGCGCTGTCCCGCTGGTCGCCGCCTACGACGAACACGAACGGGTGTGGTCACCGCCGGCGCCGCTGCTGTTCCAACGCCACGTCGGCAACGAGAACCGGGCGTTCTCCGGCAGCACCGTCCGCGACTTGCTGACCGGCGCCCTCGCCCGAACCGGCCTCGTCAACCCCGTCGACGGTGAGCCACTTCGCTACACCCCGCATGACTTCCGCCGGATGTTCATCACCGACGCCGTCATGAACGGCCTGCCACCGCACATCGCCCAAGTCATCGCCGGCCACCGCGACATCAACGTCACCCTCGGCTACAAGGCCGTCTACCCAGAAGAAGCCATCCAAGCCCACCTCGCCTTCCTCGCTCGGCGGAGATCGCTGCGACCCAGCGACGAACATCGGGTGCCCACCGACGAGGAATGGCAAGAGTTCCTCGGCCACTTCGAACGCCGCAAAGTGGCTCCTCGCGTTGAACGTTGGGGCCGGTTCGTGACGGTGGCTGGCTGACAGGGTCCACCACGCGAGTCGGAGGTCTCGCCATTCTGCGGATAGCTGACATCTGCAGACGGGAGGACCTCCGACGTGGGCAACGGTAGTGACACGAGCGTGGGCGCGACCGCGCTCGTCGGGCTGGACGGCTTGGTCGTCGTCGCCCAGACGACGCGTGACGGTGAGCACTGGCTGGCGGTGGAGACGACCGCCGCGCAGGCATGGTGTCCCAGCTGTGGGGTGCGGGCGATCGGCAACGGGCGGCGCCGGGTGACGGTGCGCGACCTGCCGATCGCCGGGATGGCGACGGTGATCGTGTGGGCCAAGCGGACGTGGCGCTGCCGCGAGGAGCTGTGTCGGCGGGGTTCGTGGTCGGAGACCTCCGACGAGATCGGGGTGCGGGCGTCGCTGACCGAGCGGGCCCGCCGGGAGATCTGTCGCCGTGTCGGCGCCGAGCTCGACACCGTCGCGGCGGTGGGGCGCGAGTTCGGGGTCGGCTGGGCGTGCGCCCATCAGGCGGTCGTCGACTACGGCGACGCGTTGATCGCCGCAGATGATCGCCTCGAGCGGACCCGCAAGCTCGGCGTCGATGAGCACACCTTCCAGCACGCCAACGCCCGTCGCCGCACCCAGATGGCGACCACCTTCGTCGACTTGGACCGGCGTCGGCTGCTCGACGTCGTGCCTGGTCGTTCCGGTGATGTGGTGCGCCAGTGGGTCGAGTCGCAGCCGATCTGGTGGGCCGACCGCATCGACGTCGCGGCGATCGACGCGTTCCGTGGCTACGCCACCGCGATCGGCGACGTGCTGCCCGACGCCACCTTGGTGGTCGACCACTTCCACGCCATACGCCTCGCCTCCGAAGCGGTCAACGACGTCCGTCGCCGCGTCCAGCAGGACACGCTCGGCCATCGCGGCCGCAAGCACGACCCGCTCTACGGGATCCGCCGGCTGCTGCTGCGCACCTGGTCGAACCTCAACGAGCGGGGATGGGAACGGCTGCGTGCCGGGCTCGCCGCCGGCGACCCCGACGGCGAAGTGGCTGCGGTGTGGCTGGCGCGCGAGCTGCTCGCCGAGGTCTACGCAGCCCGCGATCTCGCCCATGCACGACGGCGGCTGGTCGTGTTCTTCCAGCACGCCGCCGACGCCGAGATCCCCGAGCTGACCCGCTTGGCGTCGACGATCGACCAGTGGCGTGACGAGGTCCTCGCGTTCCACACCACCGGCGGCGCCTCGAACGGGCCGACTGAAGCGGTCATTATCTGGAGCCACGATCGGGGCGTTGTCGATGTCGCCGACAGGGCCGTCGAGGCTCGTCGGGGACGCGTTCTCTGGAGTGTGTTGTCGAGGTCCCCGATGTCGCCGGCGGCGTGAGCTAGACATCGCTGGCCTTGGCCTGCGCCCCCGCTGGTCGATCAGTGGAGGTGAATGGTGAAGGTGCAGCGTGTGACGATGCCGGTGACCGGGGCGGAGGTCGTGGACGGTCGTCGGCGACGACTGGGCTCCGCTCGCACCGGTCGAGCGCTATCTGGCCCATCTGGCCGGGATCGAGCGATCACCGAACACAGTGCGGGCGTACGCCCATGGGCTGCGTCTGTGGTTCGAGTTTCTCGACCGGCGCGAGCTCGCGTGGGACGTGGCGGGGATCGAGGACGTGTCGCGGTTCGTGGCGTGGCTGCGGGCGCCGGCGGACAACGTGATCGTCCTCGACGACACCGCTGCGGTGCGCAGCGCCGCGACGGTGAACCGGCATCTGGCCGCGCTGTTCGGCTTCTACGACTTCCACGCTCGCAGCGGGGTGGGCCTGGCGGCGGATCTGGTGGCGTGGCGGCGGGTGTCGCGTGGCTCCTACAAGCCGTTCTTGCATCACGTCTCGCCGGGCCGGCCGATCGCCACTCGCCCGGTGAAGTTGCGGGTTCCCCGTCGGCTGCCCGCAACGTTGAGTGTCGAGGAGATCGCCGTGATCTTGGCGGCGTGTCAGCGTCTGCGGGATCGCTTCTTGTTCGCGTTGTTGGCTGAGACGGGGATGCGGATCGGTCAGGCGCTCGGGTTGCGTCACGGCGACTTCGTGAGCCGCGAGCGGCGGGTGATGATTGTGCCGCGCGGCGACAACGCCAACGGGGCTCGGGCCAAGTGCACGGCGGCGGCGAGTGTGCCGGTGTCGGCGCCGCTGGTGCGCCTCTACAGCGACTACATGCACAGCGAGTACGGCGCGCTCGACTCCGACTACGTGTTCGTCAACTTGTGGTCGGCGCCGGTGGGTCGCCCGCTGCGCTATCAGGCGGTCGTCAAGCTCGTCGACCGGCTACGGGCCAGCACCGGCATCGCGTTCAGTCCGCACATGCTGCGCCACACCTGCGCGACCGAGCTGAAACCGCCGGGAGTTGCATCGGGTGCATCATTCGCCGAGGTGCGCGAAGCCTGTGGCACCAGGGCCTGCGACGTTATGCGTGTTGCCTGATCCGACGGTGGTGGCTCTCGCAGGCTGGCGTCGTGGCTGGTCAGAGTGACCATCCACCGGTTCGGTTGCATTCGTTGCAACGATGCGGCATCGGCTCCGAACCGGATCCGGGGAAGCGGAGAGCCGTGATGCGACAGGTGGATCTGGCGGGGGCGGCTCATCTGGTGCTGGCTGAGGGGGCGGCGCTGCTGCACCCGGAGCCGGCCGTGTTCGAGGCGATGTTGACGGGCTGGCGCCAGCAGCAGGAGAGCCGGCTGCTGGGCGTGTCGACGATCGAGGTGCGGGATCAGACGATGCGCCGGTTCCGGGTGTTCACCGGCGAGTATCCGTGGCGGTGGGGCCCTGAGGACGTGGAGGGGTGGACGGTGTCGCTGCGGTCGGCGGGTCGGTCACGTTCGACGATCCGCTCCTACCAGAACTCGCTGGCGATGTTCATGGGGTTCATCTGCGATCCCCGCTACCGCTGGGTGAACGAGTGCGAGGACCGGTTCGGGGAGCACCCGGTGCAGATCTGCCACGAGTGGAACACCGCCGACCACGTCGCCGACTATGAGGGCGGCCCGGGCCGACGCCCGTTCACCCGCGGTGAGCTTCAGGTGTTCTTCGACTACATCGACGACGCGGTCGCGACCGCGCAGCGACACGGCCGCAAGGGTGCGGTGGCGGCGTGGCGGGACGCCACGATGTTCAAGGTGACCTACGCGTGGGGGCTGCGGCGCCGGGAGGTGACGATGCTCGACACCGTCGACTTCACCGCCAACCCGGCCGCCCCCGAGCTGGGCCGGTTCGGGATGTTGGCAGTCCGCTACGGCAAGGCGATGCGCGGCTCGCCACCGCGGCGACGCAACGTGGCGTCGGTGATGCCGTGGGCGGTGCGGGCGCTGGAGGAGTATCTGGCCGAGGTCCGTCCGTGCTATCGGCCGGGGAACCGGACGGTGTTGTGGTTGACGGAGCGGGGCGAGCGGATC
The DNA here is from genome assembly GCA_963841465.1 of uncultured Acidimicrobiia bacterium. Lineage (GTDB taxonomy): Bacteria > Actinomycetota > Acidimicrobiia > Acidimicrobiales > Ilumatobacteraceae > JALZMG01. The sequence continues at coordinate 252,993 of CAWJCQ010000008.1, forward strand.
AGCGTCGGCCACGTGAACGACCGGTTCATGGCCTGGCGCGACGGCGCCGGCCTGCCCGTCGAGCTCAGCCCGCACTGTCTTCGCCACTCCTATGTCAGCCACCTCGTCGAGGACGGCGTCGATCCGTTGTTCGTCCAGCAACAGGTTGGGCACTCGCACGCGGCGACCACCGCCATCTACACCTCGGTGACCACCGACTACCGCAACCGGGTGCTGCGGGCGGCGCTCGAGAAGGCGTTCAGCGACACGGCGGAGGCCGCGCGATGAAGGGTCGGGTGACGACCTATCAGTGGCATCTGCGCCAGCTGATGGCCGACCGGGGGATGTTCGCTACCACCGATCTGGTGGCGCCGCTGGCCGAGCGGGGCGTGTCGCTGTCGCGAGAGCAGGTCTACCGGCTCGTCGTCGGGACCCCGGAACGGTTGAGCCTGCCGACCTTGACGGCGCTGTGCGACATCCTGGCGTGCACACCGAACGATCTGATCGAGGTGGCCGCCGAGCCGGGACGGCTGCGCAAGGCTGCCGGCGCCAAGTCGGCGACCACGCCGCTCGGTGGCCGCCGCCCGGTGCGAGCCCGCATCGTCGAGGACCCCGAGCGCTGACATGGCCGACACGTCGACGCTCGAGGCGGCAGCCGACGGGCTGACGTGTGGCTGCTGCGGCCGGGTCCGTCCGCTCACCCGGCGCGGTGCCGACGGCCGGCCGGCCCTGTGCACCACCTGCTACGTGCAGCCCGAGCGGCGCTGCGGTCGCTGCGGTCGAGTCGATGAGATCGCCATCCGGGCCACCGCCGCCACCACCGACATCTGCGTGAACTGCTACCGGCCTCCCGTCGCCGTCTGTGACCGCTGCGGCCGGAACCGGCCGTGCTTCCACGTCGCCGAAGGTCGGCCGATCTGCGCCACCTGCTGCCCTCGTGTCGACGCCGAGTGCGCGCACTGCGGTGAGCTCCGCCCCCCGACGGCCCGTTGGGCCGAAGGCCCGGTCTGTGAACGGTGCTACCGGGCCGCGCTCGACACGCCGCGGACGTTGCGATCGCTGCAGCCGTGAGCGGCGACTGGTGTCGCCTCCCGGACCGGGCGCGACGCGCTGCTGTGACTGTGCCGGGCTCGCCGCCGCGCCGGCCTGCTCGCAGTGCGGCCGTGAGGACCGGCTGTTCGAACGGGGCCGGTGCGCTTACTGCGCGCTCGCTCGCCGTGTCACCGTGCTGCTCACCGGTCCCGACGGGGATGTCCCCGCCCCGCTCGTCGCCGTGCGTGACGCCATCGCCGGCTCCGATCCGCCGTTCGCCGCGCTCAACTGGCTGCGTCAGGGTGCCGGCGCGTCGATCCTCGCCGCGTTGGCGGCGGGCGAGATGGCGTTGACCCACGAAGCCCTCGACGAACATCCCCGTCCTCGAGCGGCCGGCTACGTCCGTCAGCTCCTCGTCACCCATGGTGCCCTGCCCGAACGCAACGAGTCCATCGCCTGGCTCGAACAGTGGATCGCCGCCACCCTCGCCGGGGTCGCCGATCCCGAGCAGCGACGGTTGGTGCACACCTTCGCCACGTGGCAGACCGTGCGTCGGCTCCGACGCCGAGCTGCGCGGACCGATCCCACCCGGCGCACCGCGATCCGCTACTCGCGCAACCAGGTCGCCGCCGCTGTCGCCTTCCTCAACTGGCTCGACGACCATGAGCTGACTCTGTCCGGCTGCACCCAGGAGCACATCAACACCTGGCTGACCACCGGGCCGGCCTCCCGGCGAGACGCCCGCTACTTCCTTGCCTGGACCGCGCAACGTGGCGTCTCGGCCACCTTCGCCATCTCCGCGCCGCCCGAGCACGACGGCCATGCACTCGATACCGACGAGCGCTGGACCATCGCCCGTCGCCTGCTCCACGACGACAGCGTCGAGCTCCTCGACCGTGTCGCTGGGAGCTTCGTGCTCCTCTACGCCCAACCCCTCAGCCGCGTCGCCGTCGTCACCCACGAACAGATCACCACCAGCAGCGACACCGTCAGCGTCCGGTTCGGTCGCTACGCCATCGAGATCCCCGTGCCGCTCGACCAGCTCGTCGCCACACTCGCCGTGACCGGGCGCCGTCCGCACACCAGCATCGGTGCCCCCACCACCTCACCGTGGCTGTTCCCCGGCCACCTCCCCGGCCGACCGATCACCGCCAGCCGGCTCGGCGCGCGCCTCGGCGCCCTCGGCATCGACGCCCGAGCCGCCCGCCGCTCGGCGCTCATCCAACTCGCCGCCGAGCTCCCCGCCCCCGTCCTCGCCGACAGCCTCGGTATCAAGATCGCCACTGCCAGTGACTGGGTCAAGACGGCCGGAGGCGACTGGTCCAACTACGCCGCCGCCACCGCCCGAACATCACGGTGAGACCAGAAAGCCACAGCCGATGCAACAATCCCGCCTCCCAGCCACCCCATTCGGCCAGGTTCGAATAACCGAGTCCGCCAGTTT
>CAWJCQ010000009.1:0-475645 GCA_963841465.1 uncultured Acidimicrobiia bacterium
GACGCCCGGTATCCAACCGGTCTGTGCGGGTCGGCGCCGACCGCGAAACCGCCCATATCCGCTCAGCCTAATGTGGCGAACTGGAGTGCCGAACCGGCGATCGGCGCTCTCGCCGGTGGCGCCAGCATGCGCTCGAACACTCGCGAGCAAGAGCATCCCTCATGTGGCGTCGCGGACGTGCTGTAGCAGCTACTTCGGAAGACGGTGGCCCAGGCCACACCGATAACTATCGACCGGCCATCGTCCTACTCCCGGCTGATGGCCGTCAATCTCACGCAGCGTGGTTTCGGCTGATCGAGCACCAAGTGCTCTGGAAACGGGCGGTAGAAAACCGGTAGAAGTCCGGGTTTATCCACAGCCCAAAATGGGTGTCTACGTGCGCAAATGATTAGTGGAGCTGGGGGGAATCGAACCTACTTGCATCCGATCTCCGTTGGACCTGCTCAGAGGGCTTGCGCCCCTGGTCAGTGTCATGTTTTCCCAGTTTACTGTTGGTGACCGCAAGTGACCGGGAAATGACCGGTGTGCCCCGTCCTTTTCCGTCCCATCCGTCCTTTTCCGTCCTGAACCAGGGATTTCGGGGGCGCGTGCTTCTCATCATTCCATCGTCCACCAGTGACGTCATCGATCACGTCATAGAACGTGTGGGGTTGACCCGGTTCGCCGGACATGTTGGTTATGCCGCGTGAGCGGCGTTGTGGTTGCGGATCTTGGTTCTCGTATTCGGCGGGTGTGCAGGTAGCCGAGCGAGGAGTGCAGCCGACGCCGGTTGAAGAACACCTCGATGTAGTCGAACACGGCGCGGCGGACCTGGGTCGCGGGTCGGCCCAGGCGCGCCGGTAGATGCACTCGAGCTTCAGCGACGCGAAGAAGCTCTCCGCCACCGCGTTGTCCCAGCACTGCCGAGGCCGCGACAGCGACTGGATCATCTCGTGCGTCGGCGAGCAGGTCGGTGAACTCGGTCGTGGTGTACTGGGTGCCGCGGTCGGAGTGGAACATCAGCCCCGGCGCCGGCCGGCGGTGCTCGATGGCCATGCGCAGCGCGTCGCAGACCAGCTCGGCGCGCATGTGATCGGCCATGCGCCCAGCCCGACGACCCGTCGGGAGGCGAGGTCGATGACGGTGGCGAGGTACAGCCCAGCCCTCCCACGTCCAGATGTAGGTGATGTCACCGACGTAGACGCGGTCGAGCTCGACGGTGCCCGGCCCGAACGCCCGCTTGAGCAGATCGACCGCGGCCGACCTCAGGATCGGAGATGGTGGTCTTGGTCCACCGTCGCCGGCACCGGCCCGACCAGGCCCTTGCGGCGCATGATCCGAGCGACCCGCTTGCGGCCGACGTGCACGCCGTCGCGGCGCAGCGCCCGATGCACCCGCGGCCAGCCGTAGGTGCCCCGCGACTCGTCGTAGATCGCCTCGATGCGCTCGCCGAGCTCGTCGTCGGCGAGCTGCGCGGGCCGACGGGACGTGCTGGTGCCACTCGTAGAAGGCGGACCGGGAGACCTCGAGCAGCTCGCACGCCTTGACGACGTTGCGCTGCTCAGCCTTCTCCGCCTCGATGAACGGGAACACGTTCACCGGGTCTCCCTCGCGAAGAAAGCCGTCGCCCGCTTGAGGATGTCGCGCTCCTCGCGCAGCACCCGGTTCTCCTTGCGCAGCTGGGCCAGCTCGGCCAGCTGCGCGCTGGTCAGCCCGTCACGGTGGCCGTCGTCGACGTCGGCCTGCTTCACCCACGCGCGCACCGCGGTCTCGGTCAGATCGAGATCACGAGCCACGCTCGCCGCCGTGTTGCCGGGCTGGCGGACCAGCTCGACCACCTCAGCCTTGAACGCCTTGCGTGAACGACCGACGCGGGCGCTTCGTTCGTCCCATCGTCTCCATTGTGGACATCCTCTCCGGGGCCACACCCCTGATCGTGGATGTCCGTCAAACCGGGTCAGGCCCAGCGAGGCGCACGAAGAAGATGTACGTCGGCGTGTGGGTCCTCGACAGCACGCGGCCACAGGTCGCGCCGGTTGACGACTTCCGATGTGCCCAGATCGCCGGATCCGCGAGTGCTACCCGACGCCCTCTGGAGCGTTCTCGACTCATCGAACGTAGTAGTTCTGCGCTTGGGAGTCGGGAACTGCTGGCGTCGGAGCGGTCGGGGGGTGACCGATGGCGGAACGCCATGGGGGGGACGGTCTTCTTAGGAAGGCGTGACGCGAGGGTGCAAGCGTGAAGGGGTCTGGGCCCGAGCGGTCGCCCGGTGGATCTCGGTGGTGGGTGGCCATCCGCGAAGGCTGGGCGGTCGAGAGGCGCGCCTCGGGTCAGGGTTGGCTGCGGTCGATGACTTTCCGTGGAGCGGTTGATGAGCCATCGGTGCTCCGCGATGGCGCCGACGGACAGAACGACGATCGCCACGGGCATCCACGGGCTGACGCTGTCGTCGCCTGTCATCACGAGCGCGATGGTCGCAATCGTGACCGCCACCATGGCGGCGACAACGACCATGACGCTTCGACGCAGGTGGTGGTGGATGGCCTCGACGATTGTCAGCACGACGGGGGCGATCGATCCTGCTTCCGCGAAGCAGGGAGCGATAGGTCGCCCACCGCCGCTTGCGGTCGAGTCCGACGAACGCGACTGACTGGGAGTCTTCGGGCCGACGCTGCCACTTCGTCCAGGAGTACGAGATCGCCACGACGCACGCGATTGCGATCGGGATCATGCCGGCGAGGCTGCGGTCGTCGTTGATTTTCATCAGCACGAAAGGAATCGGCAGGAAGGCGATGATCATGATCAACAGCGCTCGGCGCCGTCCGCGAGTCGCGAGCGCCTGAAGCTCGGTGTCGCGTTGCGCGAGCTGTTCGAACTGCTTGTCACTGTTCACTGCTGACCTCCAGGTCGGCGATTGCCTTGGCGGCGGTGTCGAGGATGCGCTCGACGGCGGCGCGGTCGACACGACCGCTGAACTTGCTCACGCGTGCTGCGAAGCGTGCGATGACGGGCTCCAAAGAGTCGTCGGGAGCGAGCTGGGGGCGCGTGCGCGACTCGACCCTGGTGAGCAGGTCTCGTTGGTCGGCCAGCATCCGGCGACCCGATGCGGTGACGCGGTAGGTGCCCTTCCCGCTACCGGGTTCCTGGGCGACGAGCCGCTCGGCGCGAAGCGCAGACAGCGCCGGGTACACACCGCCGGGTGATGGCCGGTAGGCCGGGCCGTAGCGACGCTCGAGCTCACCCATCAGCTCGTAGCCGCCTTGCGGACGGCCAGCGATGAGTGCCAGGAGGACAAGGGGCAGCTCGCCGGGCATGAAGAACTGGTTCCTGGTCGTAATACGAACTGTACGGAGAACGTAGTACCAAACACAAACTCGGTGGGGTCGAATGCGCCGGAGAAGGTCTTGTCGCGTTGGGTGTGGATCTTGTACTCGAACATTGGGGATTCCTTTCGTTGAGCTCCGTGAGGGAGCGGGTTCACGTGACGTCCCGTTGAAGGACGAACCGGGTTCCGGCGGCGACCGACGGATCTCGATCAACCAGGCCCCGGTCGAGCCAACTACGTGACGTCGCGACGTATCGTCCGGACGACGCCGGCGGCTAGCGGGACGGCCACCCAGAAGAGGACCGAGACCGAGATCTGCGGCACGTGACCGCCCCATTCGTTCTCGAGCACCCAGTTCCAGGTTGTGGACATGTCGATCCAGTCAGCCACCAGCGTCGATGCGGTGCCGAGCAGCGCGAACGCGGCGGGGAGGGCGAAGGAGGCGGCGATGGCCGTGGCGGAGCTGAGAGGCGCGTCGATGCCGTGCCGAGGACCGCAAAGGCGGCGGGGAGAGCGAAGGAGGCGGCGATGGCAGTCGCCGAGTTCTGCAGCAGCGCCCCGAGCGCGACGCCGGCGAGGACATTGAGGAGCACGAAGAGCAGATAGCCGGTGATGGCGCCGAAGGTCAGGTTTGCCTCCAGGGCGCCGGCCCGAGGCCGCCGCCAGCCCGAGGCCGGCGGCGGTGACCACTCCGCCGAAGACTGCAGCGCCACCACCCAGCACCATCGACACCGCCAGCTTGGCGTTCAGGATTCGGATGCGTCGCGGTTCCTGGGTGAAGGTGGTGAAGACGCTGCGTTGGCTCCATTCGCCGGTGAGCATCAGGATCGCCACCACAGGCAGGAGGATCGTCAGCCCGAGGGCGGCAACGCGGAGGTAGCTCGCGTAGGTCTGATCGAAGCTCGTTGGGGCGAGGACCGGCACCAGCATCATCCCTGCGGTCGACAGCGCTACGAGAGCGAGGAGCCAGCGGGCGGCGCGGGTATCGGTGGCCTTGGCCCACTCCACCCGGACAAGCCGTGAGAACGGGATAGGTCCCAGGGCCGACGACGGTGCCGCCTCACCGCCGTGGGTTCGGGGGGCGATGGACATGGTCATGCTGCAGCCTCCTGGGGCCGAGCCGCCTTGGCGGCGGTGAGAGAGAAGAACAACTGCTCCAGCCCGTTTGTCTCGGACTGACGCAACTCGGTGAGCAGCACCTGGTGGTCGCGGGCGACGCCCGCCAGCACCTCGGTCGTGACCCGACCACCGGAGACGTCCACGGTGAGCACATCATCCCGGCCCGGCGATGTAGTCGATCCGCGCAGCTTGGAGCGCGGCGGCCAGTGCACCGGGGTCGGGGCTGCGCACGAGGATGGTGGAGCTGGCAAGCAGCTCGTCCAGCCGACCGGCGGCCACCACGGCACCGTTGGAGATGACGACAAGGTGATCGGCGGTGGCCTGCACCTCGTGGAGCAGGTGACTCGACAGCAGCACCGTGCCGCCATGGTCGGCGAAGTCGCGGAGGAGTGTTCGCATCCAGGCGATGCCCTCGGGATCGAGCCCGTTCGCCGGTTCATCGAGGATCAGCGCCCCTGGTTCACCGATGAGGGCCTGGGCGATGCCGAGGCGTTGGCGCATGCCAAGGGAGTAGGTCCCGACTCGCTTCTCCGCGGCATCGGTCATCCCGACGAGGTCCAACAGGTGCTCGACCCGCCTCGTGTGAACGCCTGCCAGCCGCGCTGCGATCGTGAGCGTCGCCCGGCCACTGGGCCCGGGATGCATCGCCGACGCGTCGAGCAGCGTCCCGACCACGCGCGTCGGGTTGGGCAGCTCGACGAACGGTCGGCCGTCGATGGTCGCCGTGCCGCGATCGGGTCGCACCAGCCCGACGATCATCTTCAGCGTGGTGGACTTCCCGGCGCCGTTGGCCCCGAGGAAACCGGTGATGGTCCCGGGTTCGCAGTGCAACGAGACGTCGCTGACGACCGGAACCTCCTTGTAGCTCTTGGTGAGAGCGGTTGTCGTGATCATGTGGCCAGCCTGAACCGCCCGGTGCGCCGGCGCATCGGGCGGACGGCCATGATCCGATGTCCGAAGGGACGCCCGGCCGCTTCCGACGTCTCGCCTTTCGTTGGTTGCAGTGTCGACTTTCGTCGATGTTGCAGCGCCGCCCAGGGCCGTACGCTCGGGACATGTCCTGGCTACGCAGATGGTGGGCCCAGACCGCCCCCACGGCGATGGTGCCACCGAGCGACTCGGCTCGTCCCGACACCGAGGGGCCCAGGACAGCGCGCGACTGGTCCGTCGACGCCGGTGCGTTCGTCATCGCCGCCGCTCTCGGCGCCCTCATCCTGAGCGTTACGGTGGATGACGTCGCCAATCGGATGACCTCGGGGCGGGTGGCCACCGACGCCGCGTTCGGAGCTCTTTGCTGCATCTCACTGTGGTGGCGGCGGCGCTGGCCGTTCGGGGTGGCGCTGGTTTGCGTCCTGTTGGGCGCGTTCTCGACGTCTGGCACGGTGGCCGGCCTGTTCGCACTGTCCTCGTTGGCTGTGCACCGCCATGTCCGGCCCGCCGTGCTCGTCGCCGCTCTGTTCGTTCCGTCCGCAGTGGTGTGCTCGATCTGGCTCGGGCGGACCAATACCTGGTCGGTGATGCTGCCGACGATGGCGCTTGCGGCCGCCGCAACCGCATGGGGCATGTTCGTCCGCGCCCGGCGTCAGCTCCTGTCCACCCTGCGCGACCGTGCCCAACGTGCCGAGGCCGATCAGCTCGTCCGCGCCGAACGTGCGCGCCTGGCTGAGCGAACCCGCATCGCACGGGAGATGCACGACGTGCTCGCCCACCGCATCTCCCTGGTGGCGCTGCACGCCGGTGCGCTCGAGGTCGCGCTCGACGTGCCTCCCGCCCAGGTGCGGGAGAGCGCAGCGCTGTTGCGGTTGACGGCCCACCAAGCGCTGGACGAGCTGCGGGACGTGATCGGCGTGCTGCGGGAGGAGCCGGGGCAGGAGCGGCTGTCGACGGTGCCACAACCGACGTTGGCTGACATTCCACGCTTGGTGGACGAGACTCGCCGGGCCGGCGCGAAGGTCGACTTCGAGATGCGGGTGGACGGTGCAGCTGCCGCACCTGGCCCCTTGGGTCGTGACGCATATCGCATCGTGCAGGAAGCGCTAACGAACATCAGCAAGCACGCTCGCGGCACCCTCGCCCAGGTTCGGGTGGCGGGGGCGCCGAACCGTGGCCTGCACGTCAGCGTTCGGAACCCACCCGCAGTGGGCGCCCACGACCGTCCGGCTCTGCCGGGTTCCGGCACCGGCCTCCTTGGTCTGCAGGAGCGGGTGACCCTGGCCAATGGCGTCCTGGTGCACGGACCGGACGCTTCCGGTGACTTCGTCGTCGAGGCCGACCTGCCGTGGTGAAAATCCGGGTGCTGTTGGTCGACGACGACGCGTTGGTGCGTGCCGGTCTGCGGATGATCCTGTCGTCGTCAGAGGAGCTAGAGGTGGTCGGCGAGGCCGCCGACGGCGCCGACGCCGTCGCGACCGCGCGGGCGCATCGACCCGATGTCGTCCTGATGGACATCCGGATGCCCGGGATGGACGGCATTGCCGCGACGTCGGCCCTACGCCGTCTTGCGACTCCGCCGCACGTAATCGTCCTGACCACATTCCAGGCCGACGAGCATGTCATGAGCGCGCTTCGGGCCAGCGCCGACGGATTCCTGTTGAAAGACACAGCGCCCACCGAGATCGTCAACGCAGTGCGCCTCGTGGCTGCAGGAGAAGCGATGCTCTCACCGTCGGTCACCCGCACACTGCTCTCTCACCTCGGCAAAGACGAAACGACAGATCGCCGTCGCTTCGCTGCCCAGCGTCTGAGGTCGCTCACAGACCGGGAGCGGGAGGTCGCGACTGCGGTGGGGTCCGGCGCATCCAACGCCGAGGTTGCGGCATCCCTGTTCATGAGCGAGGCCACCGTCAAGGCGCACGTCTCGCGTCTTCTCACCAAGCTCGCAGTCACAAACCGGGTGCACATCGCGATTCTCGTGCACGACGCGCAAGCGTGACTTGACCGCCCATCTCCCTGAGCGCCTTCCCAGGCGGGCTATCGGCCCGGGCCGACTCCAGCGCGAGGTCGGGCTCCGCGAGCTAGCGAAACCGGCCTCGGAAGGGTTCCGCTCGAAGTCTGCGATCGTGCGACGCTCGGGGCCCGCCACATAACGACAGGCGCGGTGCTCGTGGCGGTCGCGCATACCCGGCGATCGCGCGCTGCGCCGACTGTCTCATAACCACGATGCCAACGATCCTCAATGTGATGCCGATAGGCCCGACGCTTGCGTCAGCAAGCGGTCTCGAACATCGTGCTCGGGACGCCACACCGAACGACCAATCGGTCGTTGCCTCCCAGCCACTCGAGTGCTCGATGGCCGTGCGCCGAAGGCCCGTGATGGGCGCGGCAGCACCAGTCTGACCGGGGCACAGAACGGCGCGGCCATCGGGTGTCCGGAAAGAACGGGGAATAGGCCGGGTGGCCGCGTCCTCTACCGCCGGCTCGTGGCGGCTGAATGTCGGTCGCGTCGGTCAGGGTCGGCCACGACGCCGTGGAGGAGATCCGAGCTCCGTTCTGCAGGACCCCAAGTGAGGAGCGCTCACTCACTGCTTGACGAGGCGTTCAAAACGCTGGCGGGCACCTTGGCGCGTCATGCCCAGCTGGGCGCCGATCGCACCCCACGACAGACCGGCTTGGTGTGCGGCGATCGCTGCGGCTTCGATGCGCGCTTCGGCCTCGCGCCGGGCGGCGGCGGCGGCCCGAAGCTCGCGCAGGGTCGCTGCATCGATCACGGAGTACTCGTCGGCGGCGTGGTCGTCGAAGGCGGCGACGATCGCGTCTGCCTCGCTCGTCGTCAGGTCTCGCGGATGTTTCTTGGTCGTCATGGTTGGTCGTCCTGGTTCGGTCGAATCATCTCGAGGTACTTGGGTCGAGCGGGCATGGCGTGGATCACGTAGTCGTTGACCTCGTCGGCGACGACGCCAACCTCCAGGAGCCGTGCTGCATGGTCCGGGCCGACCAGCATCGAGAAGTCGGGCTGGTCGAAAACCGTGATGGCGGCGACAGCGTTCTCGACAGCGTGGCGGATGTCGTCGTCGGAGATCCCGTGCTTGCGGGCGCTCGGAAGGATCTCCACGTGACAACTCTAGTTGTCGTGATGGCAGAAGCCGACGCTCCCGGCAAGCCCCTCGACGAGCGCCGCATGCCCTGATCTGGGGTGACTGGCGGGTATCCGGTAACGACGCCGAATATCCCGGCACGCCGCGTCCGCAACCGCCGGCTCGTACGCGCTCGCAGCCGGGTCCGACCATCGTTGCCGGCGATGGCCGCTAGTGGCCCCGGTGGGCACTTCCGATGGCCGCCGACACGTTGAGCATGTGCGCGAGCTCGAGATGCCGAGCCACGCCACCGGCGGCGCGGCAAGGGAGTACCGGCTGGTCCTCATGGCGACGTCCTCGGTGGTGATGGGCGACATCCACGGCTGCGTTGACTCCTCAGGGACATCGGTCAGCCGATCGGTGACAGGTCTCCTTCGGGCAACGCGTTGAGCAAGAACGCATCGTGGTCAGCAGCAACGGCCGGCTGGCCGTCCCGCCGACGGCAACGGTGCCCCCCGTAGTGCCACGAACGTGGCATCATCGTGGTATGAGCCGTGTAAGGGTCAGTACCACCGTCGATGAACAACTGCTCAGCGATGCCCGACGGGCCAGCGGCGACCAGCCCGACTCGGTGCTCCTCGACGCGGCGCTGCGGTCCTTCCTGCTGCGTCATCGTGCTACGGAGCTCGACGCGCAATACCGCGCGTACGACGAGCAGCCGCTCGACACCCCAGACGAGTGGGGCAACGTCGCCAGCTTCCGCGACTCCGCTGCGGCGAGCTGATGGCACAGCCGCTGCGCGGTGAGGTCTGGTGGTGCGAGCTGCCTGCGATCGGACGCCGCCCCGTCGTCGTGTTGTCTCGCGACGTCGCCATCCCACGTCTCGGACGGGCGCTCGTCGCGCCGTGCACGACAACGATCCGCGGTCTCGCCAGTGAGGTCGTGCTCGAGCCGGGTGACGATCCCGTGCCGCGACGCTGCGCAGCCAACCTCGACTCGGTGGAGAGCGCATCGATCGGCGTGCTGGTCGAGCGACTCGGCCGTCTGAGCGACGGCAGGATGCGCCAGATCTGCGTCGCGCTCGAGGTTGCGGTCGACTGCGCACCGTGAGGACAGTGCCCGCGTCCATCCGGCGCGGCGCGGCTTCTACACTTGCGAACGCCGCATCCCGCGATCTGAGACACTCGCCGGGTCGTTCGGTCCGGCTCATTCGGCCGGGTCAGACGAGGTGGGCAAGACGGGTTGCGATGTTGTCGACGCTGATCTGTCTGGATGCAATGTCGATGACGAGGTCGTAGACCTCGTCATTGTCGGCGGCCGTGATGTTGACGCCGTTGAGCTCGAGGAAGATGGCGGTGGACAGCCATCCGAGGCGCTTGTTGCCGTCGACGAGCGCGTGGTTGTTGACGACCGACTGGAGAAGGGCCGCGGCTTTGGTCCACAGGTCCGGGTAGGCATCGCGGCCACCGACCGTGGTTTGTGGTCGGGCGACTGCTGACCCGAGCAGGCCGAGGTCGCGGATCGGGACAGGGGCGCCGAGGAGGCGTTCGGCGAGGTGGAGGACGTCGTCGATGTCGAGGTACTCGATGGGGACAGTCATCTGCCCAGTCGGTCGAGGGCGTCGCGATGTGCGGTGATGACGCGCTCGGCCGCGGCGGAGACGCGGTCTCGGTGCCGGCCGCGCACGACGAACTCACGCACGGCGCGGCGGGCGGCTTCTTGCATCGAGATCCCTTCGGCGTCGGCGCGTTCGCGTAGCGCAATTTGTTCGTCGTCGGTCAAGCGCAGGGTCATCGCCATAGGCGCATGGTATCACTCTGACACCGCAAGCCGCCTCGTTCGGTTCGGGCAAGGCGAGACTGCGGACGCTCGTCCGGCCGATGGTCAGCCGGCTTCGGCTACCCCTCGCACGTGTCCGGGTGGGGAGCCTCGGACCGTTTCGGAAGCACAATGGTGCGGAGCCGACCGTCGCCCGGATCAGGGCAAACCTGAAACTCTCTTATACTTCGGCTTATATCTCGTGGGCAGTCGAACGAGCGTGTGATCGCTGTTCGAGCCGGCGAACTTGGTCGCGGCGAGCAAGCCAGCGGCTCGGCGGCCGCCAGCAGCGGGCGGGCGTACGCTGAAGGCATGGCTGATGAGGCCGAGGCGATTCCTGAGCTCGACGTGGCTGCGATGGTCGCCGAGATGGGGCCACCGACGGTCGACGACGTCTCGATCACGCTGGACGGCACCCGCCTCGACACGCCGAGCAAGCTGATCGCCTACCTCGAGCAGGTCAACGCAGCCCGCGAAGCCTCGAACCGGCAACGTGCCAGCTGACGAGTTCGACCCTGAACGCATCCTCAGGGTCTTCGCCGAGCAGGCGCACAATCGCCGGCCAGCTCGTGAGCACACTCGCGGCGCCCGACTCCGTCCGCGTTCACGACTTCGAACGTACGCCTGCTGCTGTGGCTGCGAGCGCAGTTCCATCGGTCGCTGTCGCTCCGAGCTGGCGCGGGACAGCCCTTAGAAAAGCGGATCGACTCGCAGGCTCGTCAGCCACTGCCTGATCTCGTTCGAGTTGAAGCGGATCAGCTTGCCCACCTTGTAGTACGGGATGTCGTGCTGATGCACCTTCCTGCGGATGAGATCCTCACTCACGTTGAGCCGGCGAGCGAGCTCGGCGATGCCGAACCACTCCTCCGCAGGGTCGTTGTCTGACCCGGATATTGCAGCCGGGTCGCGGGGACGGCTGGGCGGGAGTGGTCTGGGGCGCGTTTGACGGCGTGTCGCTGGGCGCGTCGGCGGCTGACGTGTGCTGGGCGCGTCGAAGCTGAGGTGTTGATCTGGTGCCGGTTGCCGCCGTGGGTGCCTGTCCGGTTCAGGCGTAGGCGGGGAGCCGGCGGACGCGGGTGAGGGCTTCGATGAAGGCGGCGGCCCAGGCATGGCTGCGGGGGAGGAGCCAGAGTTGGCGGGCGTGAGTGACGACACGGGCGGCGACGTTGAAGAAGGCGAGGCGGCGCCGCTTGCCGCGGCAGCGGCGGAACTCGCGGGGCAGGGCGAGCACGTCGAGCCAGCGGGCGGTGTTGTGGGCCAGGGCGCAGGCGTGCCACCACAGCCAGTTGCCGAAGAAGTTCTCCAATGGGGCGTGGTCGAAACCGAAGTCTTCTTTCAGTTGGCGAACGGTGTCTTCGGGGATCCCGCCGCGCAGCCGGTGGTGGGCTTCGACCATGGCGGCCGGGCCGAGCCAGGCCGGGATGTTGGTGACGATGGCGTGGAACCGCCATCCGTCGATGTCGTCGAAGGAGAGCTGATCACCGGCGGTAGTCGGTTGGCGGCGGACGATGAGGCGCAGCAGTCGCCGGTCACGTTTCGTGGTGCCGATCTCGATCATCGTTTGAGCCTGTCAGATATTCTGTGTAAGGATCATCCTCCACACCGTTATTTGGATTATATCAGAGAGCGGGGTCGAGTCGTCCAGGAAAATATAGTTCGAAGAAGTTGAGTGCCTCTCTCCATCGGTAGGTTCCGGTGCCGGCGGTCCCGCCGCGGGTGGTGGAGATGTCTCGGGCGATGAGCCGCATCAGCTTCACCACCGAGTCGTCGTCGGGGAAGTGGCCGCGGGTCTTGGACGCCTTGCGCAGCTGGTAGTTCACCGACTCGATCATGTTCGTGGTGTAGACGATCTTGCGGATCACTGCCGGGTAGGCCAAGAACGGGGTGAACCGCTCCCAGCACCCTCGCCACACAGCGACGATGCCGGGGTAGCGATCGCCGTGCTCGAGCTCGAAGCTGTCCATCGCGTCCACGGCGGCGTCGACGGTGGCGGCGGTGTAGATCGGGCGCAGCGCCGCCGCGATGCGCTTGCGGTCCTTGTAGGAGCAGTAGCGCAACGAGGCCCTGATCAGGTGCACGACACAGGTCTGCACCGAGGCCTGGGGCCAGGTCGCCTCGATCGCCTCAGGCAGGCCTTTGAGCCCGTCACAGCACACGAACAGCACGTCTTGCACGCCGCGGTTGGCGATCTCGGTGAGCACCGCCGCCCAGAAGCTGGCGCCTTCGCCGCCGTCGCCCAGCCACACCCCAAAGATGTGTTTGCGGCCCTCCACGTCGACGCCGATGGCCAGGTAGACGGGCCGGTTGACGACCTTGCCCTGGGTCCGCACCTTGACCACCAAGGCGTCGATGTAGACGATCGGATAGACCGGATCCAGCGGCCGGTGCTGCCACTCGCGCAGCTCGTCCACGACGGCGTCGGTGACCCGGGAGATCAGATCCGGTGACACGTCGACGTGGTACATGCGTCGGATCTGGCGGCGGATGTCGCGAGTCGTCATCCCCGTCGCGTACCAGGCGATGATGTTCTCGTCGAACCCCGCCAGGCGGGTCGCGCCCTTGGGCACGATCGCCGGCTGGAAGGTTGAGTTGCGGTCCCGGGGCACGTCCAGCTGGACCGGGCCAACCTCGGTCAACAACGTCTTGGGTGTGGTGCCGTTGCGGCTGTTGCCCGACCCGTTGCCGGCGAGGTCGCCGCGCTCGTAGCCAAGATGGTCGGTGAGCTCCTCGTCCAGGGCCCGCTCCAGCAGCTGCTTGGTCAACTCGGTGAGCACCCCGCCGTCGCCCAGCAGCTGCAGGCCCTCGGCGTTCACCTTCGCCATCAGCCCGTCCACCACGTCGCCCAGCGCCGGCGGCCGAACCACCGACGGCGGCGCGCCGTCCCCTCCGGCAACATCGCCCATTGAGCCATCCATCATCGTTACAGTGTCAATCATTACAGGGATTCTCCTCTCACTACCTGAAGGATGATTCATCCCTCAGACCAAGTGGTGGACCCCCTTACACAGACCTACTGACACCTCCCTCGGCTTCGGCGTTGAGCGCCAGGACCCACACCGTCGCCGGGTCAGTGGCCAACGCCCTCACCGCCGCACGCATCCTGGCCGTGTTCTTGGCGGTGATCGTGAACACGGCGCCGAGCGCCTCGCAGGCCCGGAACACCTCGTGTTGGTAGCCGGCCGAGTCGATCCGCACCCACAGGTTCGACGTCTCCCGCACCGCAGCAGGGATCGCCGCCACGCACTCGCGGATGAACCCCGCCAGCGCCCGGCCCGGGTGGGCGTTACCGCCGCGGGCCCGCACCGCCAACACGTCACCGGTCTCCCCGCACACCCCGATCAACGGCGATAGCCCGGTCTCGCCGCGGTAGGTGAACGTCGAGCCTTCCTTGCCCGGCCCGTACGTGTCGACCAGGGTGGCGTCGGGGTCGATCGTCACCAGCCCACCTTGCGGGCCGGCGCCCATCGCCCACGCCCGCGCCAGCATCGTGCGGTTCACCGCCACCTGAAGCGCCCCGGGGTTGATGGAGGCTCTGAACCCACGAAAGGGTGGGAGTCATGCCAGCACCGAGGAAGTACCCGCCGGAGTTGCGGGAGCGAGCGATCAGGCTCGTGCTCGAAGCCCGCGAGCAGGAACCTGAGCTGTCGCTGAACGCGGCGGTGATGCGGATCGCCCCGCGTGTCGGGATCAACAAGGACACTCTGCGTGGGTGGTGCAAGCAGGCCGAGGTCGACGCCGGTCGCCGCCCCGGCGTGTCGACATCGGAGGCAGCGAAGATCCGCGAGCTGGAGCGGGAGGTCCGCGAGTTGAAGCGGGCCAACGAGATCCTGCTGGCGGCGTCAAGTTTCTTCGCGCGGGAGCTCGACCCGCGACTGCCGTGGTGATCGGGTTCATCGACGATCACCGTGACCGGTTCGGGGTCGAGCCGATCTGCCGGGTGCTCACCGAGCACGGCTGCAAGATCGCCCCGTCCACGTACTACGCGACGCGCACCAGGCCGGCGTCGCCGCGGGCCTGCCGTGACGAGGTGGTGTTGGAGCATGTTCGCCGGGTCCATGCCGGCCCGATGATCGGCCGGCGCCTGTACGGGGCCCGCAAGGTGTGGAACGAGCTAGGCCGCGAGGAGGCCCGTGGTGAGCATCCCGAGGTCGGTCACGTGCCGCGCTGCCAGGTGGAACGACTGATGCGCAGCCACGGGCTACGTGGCGTGCGGCGCGGCCGCCAGTTCATCACGACTCGCCCCGCGTCCGGCGCCCCGCGGCCACCAGACCTGGTCAAGCGGGACTTCACCGCCGAGCGGCCCAACCAGCTGTGGGTGGTCGACTTCACCTACGTCGCCACGTGGGCCGGGATGGTGTTCACCGCCTTCGTGATCGACGTCTTCTCCCGGCGTATCGTCGGCTGGCGCACCGCCGCTCGGATGCCGACCGCGCTGCCGCTCGACGCGTTGGAGATGGCGCTGTGGGTCCGCGCCCAGGCCGAGCAGCTCATCGCCGGGCTCGTCCACCACAGCGACGCCGGCAGCCAGTACACCTCGATCCTGTACACCAACCGCCTCGCCGACGTCGGCGCTGTCGCCTCCATCGGCACCGTCGGTGACAGCTACGACAACGCCCTCGCCGAGTCCACGATCGGCCTGTACAAGACCGAGTGCATCCACCACGAAGGCCCCTGGCGCGGCGCCGACGACGTCGAGCTGGCCACGTTGAACTGGGTGTGGTGGTACAACGAGATCCGCCTCCACTCGGCGATCGGCTACGTCCCACCTGTCGAGTACGAGACCGCCTACTACCGTCAGAACAACTCCCACCAGCAGCCGCCAGTGGGAGAACCCAGCCTCCACTGAACCCGGGGCGCTTCAGCCGCCTTCTGGGCCCGGCCCAGATCGGCGCCGGCGCAGAACCGCCACAACGTGGTGTGCGACGGCAACCGATGGGCGCCACGCAACCGTTGCGTCGCCCCGTCCAGCAGCGAACGATCCGACAAGAAGTCACCACCGGCCAACAGCACCTCGACCAGAGTCCGATAACACTCACCGCCCGAGTAACCGCCCGCCCCGATCGGTCGCAGCCCACGCCGATCCGCCGCCTCGACCAAGCCGAGACGATCCAACAGCGGCCCCCACAGGGCCACCCCGGCGACGCCGGTTACCTCGTCATCCGACACCGTCGGCGTCACCCTCGCCGACTCCCAGCGAGGCCGCCTGATGATCTCTCCGACGTCGAACAGGGTCGCAGTAGTGTTCACCCGACAGGTGCTCCTTCGCCACGGACGGCATTGACTTTCCAACCAACATCGTCCCAGGTGACGGAGCATCTGCCGCGTCAATCACACCCCGGTAACCAGCCCAACGCTGCAATATCCGGGTCTGAGTTCGCTCTCTTCCTCATGGCGACGTCCTTGGTCATGGGCGGCACCCGACGGCCACCTTCACAGTTCAAAGGGACATCGAGACGCGCTCCGGTCACAGATTTCTTTGTCCACGCTGGTCAGCGGGCCATCTGATCGGGCAGATCGAGCCGTGTCCGTCGAGCGCTACGCAGGCAGCCGGGACGACGGGCACTATCTCTCGTAGACGTTGCTGCGTCCGGGCGCGTGCATCGTCTCGGCGCTGCGGTTCCGAGTCGAGAAGCTCCGGAGCCTCCCGAGGAAACGGTCGCCAGCATCCGAGGTTCTCCAGTTGACGGACGAACCTGCCGAACGAATTGCTGCATTCCACGCGTCGTTGCTGGGCACGCGAAGCAGGATTTCGAGGATCTCGGCCTGCCGGGACTCGATGACGCGTCGCATTGCTGGCGGGAGATTGCGCTGACGCTTGGCCCACCAGTCGGTGGTCTCGCGGCGCATGCGGTCACCTGCTCGCGCGGTGGTGCGGTCGATCCGTCCAGCTTCCCAACGCTCCCGCACGCTGTGGGCAGAGAGCTGCCCATCGGGCTCGCGCTGGATGGCGGCCGCGAAGGCCTGTTCGCCGGTGAGGTCGCCGAGTTCGAACTCGATGTGGTCGTGGCTGTCGCACACGACGTGGGCGTGGTTGGCTTCCCGGCCGCGGGACATGCCGACGTAGAGCGACGCTGAGGTGGTGCGGGGGGTGACGACGACGTGACCGCGGTCGACCGTGCGGCCCTGCGCCCCGGCGATCGTCGTGGCATAGCCGAGCACGACGTCGCGCTCGACGTAACGGGCGGGCAGCACCGCTGCGGCGTGCCGGAGGGCGTGGTCGACGTGGAGGGATCCGTCGGCGCCGATGCCGGTGACGGTCCACGACGTCTCGGTTGAGGATGCGGCGGTGGTCGCTGGTCCGGATGTCGCTCGAGTTGCGGCGGGTCTGGATGAGGTCACCGATGTGGATGCGGCAGCCGTCGGCGTCATCGGCAACGTGGTCGCCGAGGCGGCCGTTGACCATCAGGTGCTCTTGGCAGCGGCTGTTGACGTCGGCGGCGGCACTGCCGGTGTCGACCACGATCAACGCCCGCCGACCTCCGGCGGTGTCGGCCCACCACGCCGCAGCGGCGTCGTCGAAAACGGTGTCGGTGGACGACTCGACGATCCTCCCTTCCTGGAGATAGGTGGCGGCGACATCGGGTCGGCGAGCCCGCAGCTGCAACGAGGCGTCGGCTTCCCACGCCTCCCGGAAGCGGCGAACAGCGGTCAGCTCGACCGCTGCCGGTAGGGCGGCGAGGTCGCGCAGCAGGCCGCCGGCTTCGGGGGCGCCCATCTGCGCGAAGTCACCGATCAGCGCGATCTTCGATCCGTACACGCCGGCGACACGGACCACCTCGTCCAACACCAGGGTCGGCACCATCGAGGCTTCGTCGACGATCACGACCCCGTTGCGGGGCATGTCGACGGTGCCGACCCGCCACCCGGCGATCGTCGTCGCCGGCAGGCCGGTCTCCTCGGTCACGACACGAGCGGCCGCGGCCGACAGGGTGAGCACGATCACGTCCCGGCCGGCCGCTTCGTAGGTAGAGGCGACGGAGCGCAGCATGGTCGTCTTGCCGGCGCCGGCCGGGCCGATGATCGTCGCCACCCGACCGCCGCCACCGGCGATCTCGTCGACCGCGGCGAGCTGGTCGTCGCCGAGCATCGGGTCGCGCACGGTCGCCAGAGCGAACGCCGCTCGGCCCTCACTGGCGGAGGTGAGGACTCGTTCCTCGGCGGTCTGGATCGTCGCAGAGGTGTACTTTGCCGCTCCGACGTCGGCGAACTCGGCGTCGTCGTCGACTTCCAACGGGATGCACAGGGCGATGATCCGCTCGGTCTCGACCTCGATCGCCTCCAGTGTCCGCTCCGCGATCAGCCGGGCCACTTCACCGGTCACATGCGCTCGCGTCCACCAGGCTCGCTGCTCGTGCAGCTCGGCGAACACCCGCTCCGTCAATGCCGGCAACCCGGCCGCAAGGCGGCCCCCATCGGTGACCTCGCCTCCCCGTAGGGTCACGGCGGCCACCGCGGCGAGCTCGTCATCGGGTACCTGGCCGCGCCATTCGTCGTGAAGCTCGATGTCTCCACGGGACTTGCGGTGACGGCTTCGCGTCGTCGCCTCGTCGTGCATCTTCGCGGCTTCGTGCCTCGTCGGCGTACGGCCGTGGACCGTGCGCCACGCGGCTTCGAGCCGCTCGTACATCGCCAACACCGCCGCCCGCCGCGTCGAGAACCGGGCCAGCAACCGGTGTGGGACGCCGGCGATCTGGCGCCGGATCGGCACCCGCCGATCCGGCGCCACCCACGACACCCCGAGCCGCTCGGACAGCTCCCGTTCCAGCACCGCGCCGTACACGGCGCCCGCGGCGTGGGTGTGGCGGTAGATGGCCCTCGAGTCCAAGGTGCGCCACTTGCCGTCGGTGCCACGGACGCGGTTGAGGATGGCGCAGTGCGAGTGCAGCTGCGGGTCGCCGACCCGTGTTGCGGGGTCGGTCGAGCGCGATGTGCGGTGGCGGAACTGGGCGATGATGAACCCCTCCCCCGGGACCTTGCGGACCCCGCCATCACCGGCGCGGGTGTGGCCGGCGGTCTGGTCGAGGTACTCGAGCCCGGCCGCCACCGCCGTCTCGTGCGCCTCCTCGACGATGCGTTGCACATTCAGATCGGCGGTCAGTCCCCACAGGACGGACACGCTCTTGGCCGGCGAGAATGTCACGTCGAACGCTGCGATCGGCTCCCCGACCGACCCGTCAGCGCGGGTCTTGGCGACCACCTTGCGGCCCAACACCTGCTCGGGGAGCCATCGGCCTGACGGCAGCCGGGTGCCGCCAGCCGTCGACGGGACCACGAACCGTCCGTAGAGGACAGCCATGTCCTCGGCTGCCAGTTCACCACTGAGCCCGATCAGGGCGGCGCCTCGGCCGGTCCACACACCGGGCGCTTCGCCCTTGCCGGTGTAGTAGTCGTGCTTCGACGTGGCGACGTCACGGGTCAAGTAGTCGTAGCCCCGCCCTGCGGTGATCCGGCCCGCCGACGCAACCATCGACCTCGACGCCTCTCGCTCCTCGAAGGAGACGCCGGACGCGTCTCCCTACAGGACATGGGGACATCGAGACGGCGCGCGGTCACAGATTTCTTCGCGGCGTCCGAGCCGCCAGCATGATTCATGGCTCTTCGCGTTTGAGTGGGGACGGCCGCTTCGCGGCATACGCCTCGCCGTGCCAGTGAACACCCGCCTACGGCTCCGCCATCCTCGTGAGCAGGGCGGATGGCTCTTGAAGGCGGCGAAGGACCGAGGAAGGCGCCGGCGTTTCCATCCCCCTCCAGGCTCTTCTCCCCACTGCAACGCGAAGAGCCTGATTCATGCCAGGGTGTGACCGAAGATCGGCGCTACCTCACGACCACCTCGAAGACCCGCAACGAACGCCGCGGCCGACCCGACACTGCGGGCCGATCCGACCGAAGATGCGGTATCACGACGACGAACTTGACGCCTACGACACGGACAGCCGGACGCGCCGGGTCGATCGAGAAAGCAGCGGGCAGGGCGCTCAACGGCAGGACCGAGCGACGTCACTATCGCCCCGGCCACGCCGACCCGGGCCCTCCTCCCCGCGCCGCGAACGCCCATGAACTACTCCTTGACAACCAAGAAGAATCGTTCTCTGCGGCCGCCTTCGAGACACTCGTCGTTCCGCTCAGGCGTTCGGGTAGGTGGGCTAGGACGCGACCGGCAACGGGATGCCGGCAGCATCCATCACCCGCCCGGCAAGATCCTCGAACTCGCGGTAGCAGGTCTGCACGAGACGACCGGTCGATCCGAGCGCCCCATCAGCGGGACGGAGGTCGAACATTGGCTTGCGTGCATCCTGCGCCAGCGGCATCAAGCTCCGGTAGTTGCGAAGGCTGGCGAGCTGGTACGGGTCGCCGCCGCTCGACCAGGCCGGGTCGGTCTCACCTAGCACCGAACGGTGGAACTCCGTGGGGATCCGCCGCAGCCAGCGGTCGTACGCCTTCACCGGGCGGTCGAGCCGCACGGCGTGCTGGAGTACGACATAACCGAGCGGCTCCATCGTCCCCGCGGGGGCCTCGACGCTCGAGGGAACTCGCGGCAAGCCCAACGTCTGCCATGCATGACGCCAGTCCCGAAGCGTGGGCCCGAGGTTCCGCAAGCCCTGCAGCGAGAACAGGTCGGCTGCCAGCGGTACGACCAGTCCGTCGGACGCCAACAGGGCGGCGCGGTTGATAGCTCCGAGGTTCGGACCGACGTCGAGAAACACCACGTCGGCACTCGCCTGCGCAGCGCAGCCGGCGATGACGCGATGGAATGCAGTAGTGACGCGGATCGCTCCTTCATCACCGAGGAAGCTTCGCGGCCACGCATCGGACAGCCGGTCCTCGAAGCTGCTCAATCCAAGATCTCCTGGGACCACCCACAGTCGCTCGGCCGCGTGCCGCGCCGCCGGTATCTGCACGTCGCCGAGCTGGCGGATGAGTGGGGCAACCGCCGACAGGATTGTGTCGTTGCTCTCAGGCTCCCAGAACAGCTCGAGCTGATCCTCGTCGAAGAACGCCGAGGTGAGGTTCGCCTGAGGGTCAAGGTCGACCGCAAGGACGCGCCACCCGAGGCGAGCGACCATGTGCGCGAGGTGGTACGTCAAGGTGGTCTTGCCGACCCCGCCCTTGTTGTTGAACAGCGCGATCGCCGTAGTCATTGGGCTCGCCTCACGGTCACGGACCAGTATGTGTCCTCGACCTGGAACTCGGCCGGAGGGTTGCCGTTCTGCTCCAGGGCAACACGCACAAGCGTGATGCCACGGCCGAATCGGTTCACGTAACCCAGGGTCTTCATGGCCGCCGCGAGCGCTGGGTTGCGATAGTCATTCCGCTGGTCGAAGGTCTCCTTCGTGACGACACCGTAGGGCCCGCCGGGGCTGGTGACCTCGATGCGGTCGTCGAACCAGAGCACCCGCACGGGCGCGTGGAAGTGCTCGTAGTCCCGGTGCGTCACTGCGTTCAAGATGACCTCTCGCAGCGCGTTCAGGGGGTAGTCCGGCTGATCGTCCTGTCGTAGCCCACCTACGTCGCGCAAAGCAGTGCGGATGTTCGCGGTGAGGATCCGGCCGAGAGTGTCGAGGACCCCGACGAGGTTGCCGCGCAGCTCCTCCTGATCGACGACGTTGGACGCCTGGTCGTTGCCCTCGTACCGGACGAACTGGACGTACGCGCCCGGCACTGCGGCCGACGCATCGAAGCCGACGACGAGGAGACCAAGCACCCGCGCCTCCCCCGAGGTCGGGTCGAGAAGCCCCAGCGACGCCAGCTGCTGGTCGACGGTGCGATCGTTCTCGGCGAGCACGTCCGCATCCACAGCAGCCGGAAGGTAGGTTGAGCGAAACAGCTCGAGGTCGAGGTCGACGAGGCCTGTGCCGGCGACCGGGCGTTGGTCGAAGGTGACGGCGCCGGCTCGTGATCGCTCGGCGAGGACGAGCTCCTCCTCACGCGTAGCTCGCCGGGTGCTCGTCCCGATCCTGACCCACACCACTCCGTCGAAGCGGACGGGCCGAATCCGTGCGGCCTCGACCCAGACATGGACGCACTCGCCGCCGGCGAACGTCGCCTTCTCAACGGTCATCACGGGGCGCGGCAGTACCCGGGCCTCGTCGCGGATGTTTGTGACTTGCAGGATCAAGCCCTCGTCGACGGCCAGGCCAGCTGGCGTTCCGTCCTTGCGGACGCCGACGAGCAGGTGTCCGCCACCACGGTCGGGAAGGTCGTTCGCAAGGGCACAGATGGCCTTGCGCAATAAGTCCCGATCGCTCCCGTCGCGCTTCCACTCGACGTCGTCACGCTCCTCCCGGCCCAGCTCGTGGGCAAGGTCAGCCACTACCGACTCCCGTTCCTGATTGTTGCCAGGGCGTCCTTCATCTCCCGGGCGGTGCCAAAGCGCTCCGTCCGATACGACGCACACGCCTTCATCAGGAACATCGCAAGCTCGGCGCTCAGGTCGGGGCGGATCGTGCGAGGGTCGATCACCGACTCGCCAACCATCGGCTTGGACCCCGGATACGGGTGCTGGCCGTTGCAGAGCAGTTCGTAGAGCAGCACACCAACCGCGAACAGGTCCGTCGAAACGTCCCAGCGAGTGAGGTCGGCATCGGGCGCCTGGTACGGCGGCGTGCCGGACTGGGTGAAGACGGGATCCCCGACCCGCGAAGCGATGTTGAAGTCGAGCAGCTTCGTCCCCGATCGCGTGAGCATCACGTTCAGCGGCTTGATGTCCCGATGCACAAGCCCCTCGTCCTGCAGCTCCATCCACTCCGCGTAATCCGCCTCGGACAGCTCGCCCCCGTGCTTCCTGCGGTCGAGCTCCTCGATCCGGGCAGCGTCTGGGTGGATGGCAACGAGCGCGTCGAGGATGTCGAGTGCGACATCGATCGCCTCACGATCCCGGAGATGCTTCTTGCCGGTGGCGTACTGATCGAGGGACTCACCCTCAATGAACTCGGTGATGAGATACCAGTCGCCAGCGGTCGTCTTGCCCGCCCAGTAGACCTCGACGACGTTGGGATGGTGGATCTTGCGGAGCGCCCCGATCTCGCGCCGCACTGCCTCGTACCCCGCAGCGTTGTCGAACAGCTTGAACGCCCGCTCCTCACCCTCGACGTCGTCGCGGACCCGATACACCGTCGAGAACCCGCCTTGGCCGAGGATGTCGAGGATCTCGAAGCGGTCGTCGATCACGTCGCCGACCGCGTAGCCCTTCGCCTTGGCGCCGACCGACAACCTGACCTCCGCCGGATCGGGTTCGGGGAGCACCTCGCTGTCGCGCTGCCCGGTGCCACTCGCCGGTTCGCTCTCAGTGCGCAGTCGGTGCTGCACGGTCTCGTCGCAGTACACGACCTCCTCCGGTCCATCGCCAAACCGGTAGCTGAGGTCGACCTTGCCGAACTCAGCGGCGCCGATCAATGCCTGCTGCTCCTTCACCCGCCGGCGTAGCTCCAGGGCGAGCCCGGCTGCCCATGCGAGCGCGTCGTCGGGCACCTCCATCTCCGGCTTCGGCCACAGCAGCTTCAGCAGCCCGTTCACCGTGTTGTTGGCGGCCTTGCGGTCGCGACCGCTGAGCTGGCTGCCCCACTCGAGCCGACCCTGCGTCACGTCGAGACGTGACGTTCGTCGGAGTTGGCTCCAGCACTCGGCGAGGAAGTCGCTGACGAACCCGAAGTGGGCTGTGAAGTACGACGGGTCCAGCTTCGGGACGTCCCAGCCGGGCAGGTAGGCGTGGATGCGGTCGTGGAATGCCGTGTCGTTGCGCATCTCCTTGGGCATGGGCCCGAAGAGGTGACCTCGGCGCAGCTCTTCGGCAACGTCGACGTCGAAGTTGCCGACCATCACGATGCCGCCGTCGGCTCGGATGCTCTCCTTGCCGCGGCTGAATTCGCCGGACTCCATGTAGCCCTTGAGGATGTTGACGCCTTCCTTGGTGTCGAATGACACGCCGGAGACCTCGTCGAAGCAGATCACGTCGTATTGGGCGACGAGGCCGCGCCGGCCGGTCGTGTTGTTCACGAACATGTTGGCGATCGTCGCCTTGCCACCGGAGACGAGGTGGGCGTAGGGCGACACCTGCTGGAACAGGTGCGACTTTCCGGTGCCACGAGGACCCAACTCGACGGCGTTGTAGTTCGTGACGACGAACGGGGCCATGCGGGCGATGAGGACGTCCTGTTCCCGCCGGGTGAATCGCGACGGCTCGAACCCGACGCTGCGGAGCAGGAGGTCGCGCCATTGGTCGAGGCTGAATCGGGCCCGTCCTTGTACGAACGTGTCCAGCGCGTCACGGGTCGACATCTGGATGGGGCGCACCGACTCGACCCGGAACGGCTGGCCGGACGACTCCCGTGCGAGAGCGGCGATGTACTCGAGCGTCACCTCGGCGTAGAAGCCGCCGGTGAGCATCCGGTCGTGCTCGTTCACGAGCTCGTCGGAGATGTGGATGTCGCTGAGTTGGAGGCTGGGCAGCTCCGCCTTGTAGGCGTCGGCCCTGGCGTCCAGGCGGGCACGCAGCAGGTCGATGATCTTGACCCTGCCCTTCTCCCGGGCGCGCGACTTGAACAGCTCCTCGTCGCCGGCACGGACCGTCCGCTCCCTCATCGACCGCTCCACGACTGCGAGGCCTTCGGCGATCTCGTCCGGGTCGGTGGTGGCGCAATAGCGGCCGAGCAGGAACTCCCCGACGTAGGTGGGGACCGGGTACTGCCCCCGGAACTGCTGGGCCAGATCCTTGCGGACGAGATAACCCTCGAACACCTCGGCGGCGAGCCGGTCGAGCTCGTCCATGACCGGCGTCACCGGTTCCTCCCGACGACAACCTCGCGCTGGGCGAGGATCCGCCCGTCCTCCGCAACGAGGACCAGATGGGCGCGCCCACCCAGGTGGTCGTCGTCGGGCACGACGAGCGACACCTTGCCCGCGCTTGACGTCTCCTTGGCCCGTTCGGCGATGCTCGACTTCGGCTCGGCGGGGAGCCCGCGGATGTCGACCAGCACCTTGCCGGCGGCGCCGATGAACTCGACGCGGCACTGCAGTCCCAGCCATTTGATCCTCGTGATCTCCGGGCCACCCTTGGTCGTCGGCGCGGTACCAGTCTTCACGGTGAGCCGGGGCACGATGCACTCCTGGGGACTCACTCCACCGTGCTCGTACTCCTTGTTCGACTCGAAGCAGGTCACGCCCGGGGCGAGCGCGATGCGCACGTCCTGGTCCCAGAACCACGGGATCGTGGGCGTCTCGACGTTCGCGCCGTCCTTCAGGCGGGCACACCTTCCCTTCTTGACGACCGTCGCGGCCGGGGGTAACTCCACCTTTTCCATGCCGGCCGGCAGCAGCAGCCACCCGTGGTCCGTGACGATGTCGACACGTTGCCAACCTGCCTCGAGCAGTTCACGGATGCGCCCGGCGATTCGGTTGACCTCGTCGTCGATGTAGTCGACCAGCCGGCAACCGAACTTGTGGCCCCGGTCGTCGACCTCGCCGGCCTCCGCCCACGCAGTCCCCGACGGATTGCCTACCTCCGTTGGCCCCAGCACCTGCACGCCGTTGTCGGCCATGAGCGCCCGCAGCACCTGGATCGATGCCTTGGTCCCCGTGACGGCGTTGGCGGAGTGCAGGTCGGGCCCGGCGGCGAGGGCGCCGGCAGCGGTGGGCACAAGCGCGGGCTTGGCGGTCTGGGTAACGGTCGGGAGTGCGGCGAGGCTCGTCGTCGTCGAGACGTCGAGCCCTGCGCCCACCAGACGGTCGTGCACGCGATGTCCCACGTCGAGTCGCAAGCCGTCGACGAAGACCGTCACGACTCCCGTTGCCGTCGACGCCGGCGGGCCGGGTTGGTAGGTGTGGGCGTTGGCCATCGGGCCAATGGCGGATTGGAGGGCCTTCGCTGCCGCGTCGAGCCACGATCGATACATCGCCGCAATCGCGGTCGAGACGGCGTCCCGGTCGGCGTTCGTCTTCACGGCGGCCAGCGACCGGAGCGCCGCGTCGTCGGCACGCCATCCCCGCGCGTCGTAGTCCGCCGTCAGCGCCGCGAGGTCTGCCGATGCCAGCGGCTGCGTCGTGAGCTCGGCAAGGAGCATGAGCTGCTCAAGGGCGAAGGCAAGCGGTGCCAGGTCGAGGTCGGCCCAGACGGTCGAGCGACGACCGCCATGCTCGGCGTCGAGTCGCACGACCTCGTTTCTCGCTCCCTCTACCGTCAGCGCGTCGAAGTCACGCAGGCGGGCGCGGAGCTGGTCCTCGGCCATCTCGTTGTCCTGCGGCCAGGCGTCGAGGTTCTCGACGATGAGCTCGTCCGGGCGTGCCTTGCGAAGTTGGTCCACGATGCCCGGGTAGCGCTCCGGCGTCTCAGCGAAGCGCTTCCACACGTGCGCCCAGGCACCGTTCCGAGCCCCGAGCTTGCGAGCCGCGGACACCTCACCGTCGGAGGTCGGGTTGAACCCGTAGTCGGCCTTGCACTGCTGGACGAACGTCGTCCACTCGGCGGAGTCGAGCCGGTCGCGGTAGCCCTGCGGGTCGTCGAGCCAGCCCAGCAGGCTGCGGACAGGATCGGGGTTGACCAGGTCCCGGAAGTAGTCGGCGTCGAGCACTTGCATGGCGAGACGGTCGAGACGTTCGTCGAGGAGGCGGTCAAGTGCCAGGGCCAGCGCCGCACCGGCGTCGGCGTCGTCGGCAAGGCGGAGGCCGAGCCCGCGGTCACTGTGCGACAGCAGCGCACGGAGCGACCAATCGCGGTTGTTGGGGTGCGAGAACCACTGGCTGCGGTACTGGAGCTCGGCGATCGGTGCGACGTCACCCGGGCAGTTGTCGACTGCCCGGAGCGCGCTGCGAGCGACACCAGGCAGGTACACGATCGGCGTTCCGGCGGGCAGGCCGGCATCGACGGTGCCCGCCACGACGCAGCGCAGCCAGTAGGCCGGCCCGCGCCGTGCATCGGCGTCGTAGTCGCCGAGGGACACGACCGGCAGGTGCTCGCCAACCGGGCCGATCACCGGCTCCCATTGCCGTGCCTCGTCGGGCCACAGCAGCGCAACAGGCGCCTCGACCGCGCCGGCGTTGTAGTCCATCGCGTTCGACAGCACGGCCACCAGCCGATCGAGCACCGACTCGCTCATGCGCGGCCGGTCCGCTGCCGCGCGCCGAGCTTCATGTCCAATGTCAGGTGCGCGTCGTTGATTCGCTCGGATCCATCGGGGTTCTTGCCCCGGTCCTTCTTCCAATGGATGTTGAACGGCGCCCGCAGCACGCCGGCCTCGACGAACGGGCGAACGTTCAACCGCACCCCGTCGTTGACGTCGGGCTCCCAGCCGATGGGCTGCTCGTGCAGCTTCTTCCACCGCACGAAGATGTCGAACGGCGCCTCGCCTTCGAGGATCAACTCGAGCTTGCCCTGCAGCTCCAGCGCCGCCGACAGCCTCGCCTCGGCACCTGGCACCTCGTCCCGCACACCAGCTCGCTGACGCTCGACCCAGTCCTGCCCGAGGTACGTGTAGGTCAACTTCTCGAGCATCCTGCCGTCGAGACGGTGATAGTTCACCAACGCCGAGAAGCCGTCGCGAAGCCCGTCCCAGATGTGCCACACGAACGGCCGGTTGCCGAAGAGGGCGCAGTGCTGCTTGAAGAACTCGTCGCGCAACCAATCGGCGACGTTCTTCTTCTTGCTCCCCGCCTGGTCGAGCAGCTCCTTCGCCCGCGCCGGTGACCACGACTCGCCATACGCCGCGGCGAGCACTTGCTGCACCCGATCCGCCGCGGGCGGCTCCCCCGCCACTGACGGCAGGCACACGATTCCATCAGCATCGGCGAAGCGGTCGAGATCGTCCGACTCAGCCTGTTCGGGCCAGCGGTAACCAACGACACGCGCTACCGCGACCTGGAGAGGCGCAGTCGATACCTCCGGGCGCCCCTCGAACAACCACTGCGTCGGATCATCGGAGAACGGCTCGGGCAGAGGACCCGCGGCCTGTGCGACCGCTCGCCAATGCGCGATATCGAAGGGGACCTTGGCGAGAGTCGCATTCGCCACGCTCAGCTTGGTGTTGATCGCTCGCACGGCCGCTGAGTATCCATCCGAGCTGCAGAACGCCCAGACTGCAGGCATGTCGGCTTCGCTCCGGGGCACGATGAGGCCGACGGCGTCCGAGAAGAAGTCACCGTCGAAGAGAGTGGCCGGGAGGTGGCCGAGCCGAGCGAGAGCCACCCCACGTCGACGGCGTGCCTGAAGCCCTTGAACGCGCGCCTGAGAGCTACTTGCCAAGTGCCCGCATCCTTGTTCCCAACGCACGTATTCCGAGCGGCCTCCATACGGTTGCGTTGTGTTGACGGTGGTCTGGATCCGGTCCCACGCGGAATCATTCACCAACGAGCCGATCTCCCAGAAACACCGTCGGAAGCGCTCGTTGTCGCCTGTGATGAAACCCTGGATGCTGTCGGCGTACTTGCTCAACAACGGTCCGGTGCCGAGCAGCTCGAAGGCGACGACGCAGTCCGGGTTGAACCGCTGCGCTCGTTGCTCGATCAAGAACGGCGCTCGCGCGCGGAGCGCCTCTGCCTTCTTTGGGGCTGGTCGCTCAGCACGGACGTCCAACAGTGCCATCGAATGATCGGAGTCCGGTCGTCTAGAATTGACGATTACAAGGCTCGCTTGAACCACTTCGCCACTGATCTCCTCGAACGCTCCCGGCCCTAGGCGCACGCACATAGCCCACGTCAGCTCCTCGAGCAGGCGACACCGGAACCTCGAGTAGCTGCCAAGGAACAGCCAGTTCTGCGGCAAGACAACAGCGCGCGTTGAGTGTGCCGTTCCCATTCGGGCCATGCGCTCGACGAAGCACGTCGCGAGGTCAAAGGCTGCATCTGCGTAGTGGCGGTCGCAGTGGTCCCGAAGGTCCTGCTTCATGAACTGGCGTCCGAGGTACTGGACGTTCGTGGCGAGAAGCGTGTACGAACTCGCCAACAATCCCGGCTCTCCATCCCGATCCGTGGGTGTAGCTGACCATCCGCGGGTGCACCCCGTTGTCCGACTTGGCTTTCCGGCTGTCCAACGGCTGGAAGTCGAGGAGGAGCAACAGGGTGCGATCGAAGAGGGTATGGGCGCGGGTGATCGGCGTCGAGGGCAGCGTGGTGATCGAGGCGGTCGAGTGCGATGACGACGCCGACGAGATCGTGGTCTCGTGTCGGCTCCGACGAGGCGAGGCCCGTCGATGTGGGCGCTGTGGGCGCCGTTGCGGGCGTTACGACCGGGGTGAGGGCCGCCGTCGATGGCGGGCGTTGGATGCCGGCACGATCCGTGTGTTCATCGAGGCTGACGCGCCGCGTGTCGCCTGCCCCGAGCATGGGGTGACGGTGGCGGCGGTGCCGTGGGCCCGCCACGGTGCCGGGCACACCCGAGCGTTCGACGACCAGGTCGCCTGGCTCGTCACCCACACCTCGAAGTCGGCGGTGGTCGAGTTGATGCGCATCGCTTGGCGCACCGTCGGGGCGATCGCCGCCCGGGTCGTCACCGACGCCCGAGCTGCACGGGATCCCTTCGACGGGCTGGTGCGGATCGGGATCGATGAGATCTCCTACCGGCGCGGCCACAAGTACCTGATGGTCGTCGTCGACCACGACTCGGGGCGGCTGGTGTGGGCCGCCAGCGGGCATGACCGGGCGACGCTGCAACAGTTCTTCGATCTTCTCGGCCCTGAACGGGCCAGTCGCATCAAGCTGGTCAGCGCCGACGCTGCGGAGTGGATCGGCGACGTCGCCCTCGCTGCCTGCGCGCACGCGACGTTGTGCCTGGATCCGTTCCACATCGTGCGCTGGGCCAGCCAGGCCCTCGACGTGGTGCGCCGGTGGGTGTGGAACCTGCTGCGCCGCATGGACCTCCCCGGCCACGCGAAACAGTTGAAGAACTGCCGTTACGCGCTGTGGAAGAACCCTGAGGACCTCACCGCCCGCCAGGCCGGCAAGCTGGCCTGGATCGCCCGCCACAATCACCGCCTCTACCGCGCCTACCTCCTGAAGGAACATCTTCGCTTGGTGTTCCAGCACCGCGGCGACGAAGCCGTCGCCATGCTCGACGCCTGGCTGGCGTGGGCTCGGCGCTGCCAGATTCCGGCCTTCGTCGAGCTCTACCACCGCATCAACAAGCACCGCGCCGGAATCATCGCCGCCGTCACTCACGGCCTCTCCAACGCGCTGACCGAGAGCGTGAACACCAAGCTGCGGCTAATCACGCGCATCGCCTTCGGGTTCCGCTCCACCGACAACCTGATCGCCCTGTGCCTCCTCGACCGAGGCGGTCACTGCCCACCGCTACCCGGCCGCACCGTCGCCGCATGACCCACGGATCCAGCAGGAGAGCCACAATCCCGCTGCCGTGGCGAGCGCCTGGGCCTCGGCGCCCAACACAGCTGTCGCTGGATCCGCTCGCTCGACTGCGCTGGCAGCTGACAGCGCCGGGAGAACGTCATGCCAGTCGACGTCCTCGATCGACCGCTGCAGCTGCGTGGGATCCGCAATCTCTACGGCTCGGCGCGGGTCGATGAGTGAGCCGAGCGTGTCGGCGTCGCGGAACAGGATGTGCAGCCGCACCAGGGCGTTCTCGAGTCGTTGGTCGCCGTCGGCGACCGCCTTCCACTCCTCGACCGGCGCTTTCACTGGGATGCCGGAACAGGCGATGTTCGGTACGGGGAGCCGTCGCCACCCACCGCCGGTCCTCCACGCCTGGAACGCCACGGCGAACATCGCGATCTGGACGCAGCGCGGGTCGAGCTCGAGACCGAAGAGGTTGTCGCGCAGCACGGCATCCTGCTCGTCAACCGGTCGGAGGCCCTCCTCCTCGGCGCGCATCTGCCACAGCATCGAGAACGCCTCGACGAGGAAATGGCCGGATCCGCAGCACGGGTCCATGACGGTGACCTCGGCGACGCGGTCTGGCCACCCGTCGAACGTGCCGGCGGCGGGGCGACCGGTGTCGTCGAAACGCAGGTAGTCGAAGTCCTTGACCAGCGGGCTGTCCGGATGGCGGGCGGCCCACCACGCGCCGAGCGAGTTCTCGAGCAGGAAGCGCACCAAGTAGTTCTCGGTGAACAGCTGGGTGACGGGCCCTAGATCGGCGCCGCCGATCTTGCGCTCTGAGGCGTTGATCTCGTCCTTCTTGTCCTTCTGCCAGAACTGGTAGACCCAGCCGAGCGCGTCATCGGCGGCGAAGGTCTCCGACGGGATGGCGTCCAGGATCTGCTCCAGGGCGTGGCGTCCCTCCGGGGCGAGGCGAAGCCGCACGCATGGGTCGTCGAGGCGGAAGATGCCTGGGAGGATCTCCGCGGCGAACCGGGCGGCGACCGACCAGGCGTCGGGCTCTCCCAGCTCCGGGGCGAGCTCCTCGCACTCCGACAGGGTGACCGGCGCCTTGTACGAGGGGTGCAGCAGCAGACCATTCTCCGCCAGGAACCGCGCAAACAGCAGCCGGTGCCACTGCTCGTACGCGCACTCGGCGACAAGCAGCTGGCGGTCACCGCCGAGCTGCCGCCACTTCGCGCGCAGCCCGTTGCGCAGTGCCGCCTGGTCGGCGTCGAGGTGCTCGGGCCGGCGCTCGAGGAACACCCCGAGCGACTCGATCGACGCGCGCGACGCGCCCTCAGCCGCCCGCCGCGCCGCGAGCACCGACGTCTCGAGCTGCTTGCGGAGCGGGGAAGGCAGCGCGCGGCATGACGATCAGATGATGACGGTCTTGCCCTCAGCAAGGTGGGGTTCGACGCGAGCACGCAGCTTGTCGACGTAGCGGTCGAGGTCCTCGTCGGTCTTGATCGTGGCCGACGGCGGCGTGACGGCCACGCTCTCGGGCTCGAGTTGCTTGGCCGCGCGCTGGCGTGCCTGGTCGCGCCGATGAGCGACGAGGCTGATCCGGTCTTGCCACGCCGTCAGCGACGTCTGGTCGAGCGCGTCCAGCAGGCCGGCATCGCTTGTGACAACGGGTGGTGGGACCGGTACGAGCTTGGCCTCCGCCAGGATCGCCTCGCGGTCGGCGGCATCGAGCTGCGCCCACTCCGGCGATGCTTCGAGCTCATCGATTGCGGCGCACTGTGCCGCCGCCAGGCTCTCGGCGCGCTGTACGACCTCGCTCCGCAACGCCGCCGCAACCTGCCTCAAGAGTGGCGCAACGCGGTCGGGCTCGTCCAGCAGCTGGCGTCCGGTTCGGATGGCGGAGATCGCCGGCTCGACCTCGCTCGCCGCGGCGAGACCCTGGGCGTGCCGGAGCAGTCGTTGGAGCTCCGCCCACTCGGCCTCGCGCTTGGCTCGCTGCTCGTCGGCTGCCCGCCAGGTATCGAGATCCGCGCTTAGGCGGTCGTGATCGTCGGCGACCGCCCGGAACCGCTGGTTGCCACCCAGACCGAGCAGCGCGTCGAGGCGGTCGGTGTCGGGCGCCTCGGGCAGCGGCGGCGGCCCGCCGGCGCGTCCGGCCAGGTCCTTCAGGCGCTGGAGCAGGGCAGAGATCTGCGCTCCCTCCTGGCCAGACTCGTAGGCAATGCCCGCGTCGCCGAGAAGACCCTTGAGCGCGATGCGCTGCTTCGCCGACGGTGGATCGTCCTCCTTGTAGAGGTTGACCTTCCCGATTTGGGTCTGCGGAAGCTCCTTCGGCCCACTGAGGTCCTTGCCATCGAGCGCGGCGCGGATGTTGCCGGCGGCAACCAGGGTGAGCAGCGCTCCAGTGATCGCGTCCTTGGGCCAGCCGTACTGCGGGGCCGAGAAGCGCTTCTGCAGGTCCGCGCCCTTGGTCCCCGCGGGGCTGACCGCAGCGAGGACCTCTTTGCAGACGGCGTGAGTCGTCGGCTCGCCGTGGTGCCCGACTGCGACAAGCGCGTCGGGCGCGCCATCCCGGGCCTTGGCGATGACCTTGCCCCAGTTGGGATTGTCGCCGGCCGCGAACTTCGGGAACAGGCGGATGAGGGAGCGGTTGGCAGCGGTCTCCACCGTGTCGCGAAGGTTGGATGTCGTGACCTCGGAGCCGCCGCCCTGGAAGACGCGCCGCGGGAGACGACCTCCTGGAACAGCATCGTGAGGCGCTCGTCGTCGGAGACTCTGCGCGTCCTCATCGCGCGCTCGGCAGCCTTGCCTTCGTCGGTCTGCGGAGTCGGGCGGCGGAGCGTGTCGTCGGCGGCGGCGAAGCTCGCGACTGTTTCCTTGATCTGGTCGACTTCGTGCCTGGGAAGGAAGACAAACACGATCGGGCTCTCCTCGCCCGCCTCGGCGGCAGCCTTCTTGACCGCTGACTCGCTGACGGACCACTCGTCGCGGATCCACACGGGCACGTCACCTTCGCCGGTCGGCGGTTCGTCCTGTCCCCAGTGGATGTCGATCTTTCGTGGGGTCTTGCTCGTGCCGTGGACAAGCTTGAGCCCGCCGAGTGCGGCGTCGACCGCATTCATGAGCCGTTCGATGCGCAGCTGGTTCATGCGCGTGGCGTCGTCGCGGATGGCCGCCAGGCGCGAGCGGTAGTCCTTCTCCCACTCGGCGCCTTCTTCGGTCTGGAGGCGATACTCGTCGTCAATGCGCATGAGTCGGCCGTCGGCCACGAGCAGGTCGAGCATCTGGGGTACGCGCTTGCGCAGCCGCGCCCCGTCGTCGGCGAGATCCTCGACCAGGAGATCGGCGAGGAACGGCGCGGTGGCCCGCAGACCCTCGCCGCCGATGGTGCGCGCCGGGATCTGGGAGATGAGGAAGATCAACGAGCAGATGCGGGACTTGAGGAGCCCCGCGGGCCCGTCGATCCGCAGAGTTCGGATCAGCTCGTCGATCTCCTTGAGCAGCACGCTGCTCTGCAACATGCCGGGCGACTGCTCCTCGTACAGGAAGTCGGCGCCGACGACATGGCCGATCGGCGCGTCCGCGACCTTCGCTGCAGCTTCGTGGACCATACGGAGCTGGGTCCGGAGCTGGCCGCCCTTGCCGGCCTTGTCGATGGCTCGCAGCGCGATCTCCCAGAACCGCCGGCGGGTCGGCAACAGCGGGTAGTCGGGCACGAGGTCAGGCTTGTCGGCCGCCTTGGCGGCGAGCTGCGTTCCTCCGAGGTGCTTGTCGATCTCGCCGCTCACCGACTCGAGAGTCGACTTGAGCGCCGGGATGTGCTCGGGCTTCTTGAGCAGCACGACCTGGCGGACAACTGTCTCGACGTCGGTGTCGGACAGCGCCACCGGCACCGAGAAGCGACCCGTCAGCTTCTGGAGCGTCGGCGTGGCCGTCAGCGCGCTCTGTCCGGTCGCAACGAACAGCACCTGGCTCTCGAAGCGTCGGGAGCAGCCTTCGACGAGATCCTGGACAGCAAGCGCCTTCTCGCCATCGTCGCCGATGTACTGCTGCATCTCATCGAGCACGACCAGCACCAGCGGGAGCTTGCCGGGCTTCGTGGACTGCAACCGCATGACGTCGTCCATGGCGTCGAACATCTCGGCCTCGGTGACATCACGAGTCGTCGGAGGGAACTGCGTCTTGAGCAGGTCCCGCACTTCCTTCGCTGATGTCAAGTCGAGACCGGTGCCGAGAAGTGCCTCTGCGATCGGCATCGAGACGTAGAGGTCGTGGATTTCCTTCTCGTAGACGCGGCCGGCAGCCTCGACCGCGGCTTTGATCGCGTCGAGGTGGCCGTTCTCGGCCGCCCACAGGGTGAACCGGGCGCGAGAAAAGTCGGCGGGAAGGCCCGCGCTCTCGAAGAGTACGGACAGGAACGCCAGCCATACGGCGTCGCTTCGGCCCGCGGCGAGCGTGCCTGCCGCCGACCACAGTCCGCCGAGCCGCTTGCCGGCGTTGGACAGCTCGGTCAGGTGAGCTGCGACATCGGGCGGGAGGGTCACGAGGTCGCGGGCACGATCGCCGCCGGGAAGCACGAGGTCGCGCCAGAGCTGCTCGAGTACCCGGACGAGGTGTGACTTGCCGCTGCCGTAGAAGCCGCTCACCCACACCGCCGGCTGCTGCGGTTGCGTGACGTTCGTGAGGAATGTGCTGAGGATCGTCTCGAGCCCGCGCTCGTACTCGCCGGAGCACACGAAGCTCTGCAGCTCCCAGCGGAGCACGTCCCATTGCTGGTCGTTCTCCGGCTGCATCACCTTCGCGACGCCGTCGTTTGGGATCTTCGCCTCGGTGGGGTCGCGGTAGAAGAGGTCTCGGTTCGTCAGGATCATCGAGCACTCCCATTCGCCGTGATCGGAATCGCCAAGTAGTTCCACCCGTCGCGCGCGCCTAACAATCGGTAGCTGTTCCCCTCGTGCTCGCCGGGGAAGAAGACGAGCAGCCGGCCGGCGATCGCGTCGTTCACCGCGCTCAGCAACGCGGACACCTTCACGGCGTCGCCCAGCCCGAACAACGTGCCGGCGCCGAGCAACGCCACGACCCCGTTCGCGTCATCGTGCGCCTTCAGCGCCGCGCGCACCTCGTCGACGAGATGGGAGAAGAACGCGGGAAGTGCGGACTCGAGCAGGCCGGGGTCCTCGAAGTAGGCGTCCCGGTACTCGTGGCCGGCCATCCACGTCTCGAACGACGTGGTCACGTCGACGAGGGACCAGGAGTGCTGCTCCTCGATGGTCACCGTCTTGAATGTCGGCAGGTGCAGTCGTAGACGTCGCTCCTGCTCTGGTGGGTAGACGGCCATCCACACTCGTTGGGGAGGCGCGAGGTTCTGCTGCCACGGCAAAGCAACGAACCTTCGGTAGGCGCGCAGAAGGTCGTCGACGTAGCTCACAAGAGACCAGGCCCTTCGGTCTCGAAGGGCCGCAGCAGCTCTCGGAACCCGATCTCGATCACCCCGCCGGCATTGCGCAGCTCGAGCATCCCGTGCTGCGACGCGGTCGTCGCAAGGTCGAGGAGGTGCGAGCGCGGCTGGTCGAGCACGCGTATCCATGGCGTCTCGAACAGCACCGGGCCGCGAGCACCGGTCACGTAGCCGAGCAGGAGGGCGTAGGTGACGTCGGCCGGACGACACACAGCTCGGGTCCGTACCTTGGTCCCGGCTCGATCCTCGGCCGCGAGATGCCCGGTCTGCTCCCACGACGAGAACGCGTTACGCCCGATCTTCGCCAGTGTTGCGGTGCCGTAGCTCTCGGGAAACCGCTCGCCGACAGCCGCGGCGAGGTCGGTGGACGTGAGCGTGTCGCCCGGTCGCGTTCCGACAATGGCGGCACTGCTGGCGCGGAAGACCGAGTCACGGGCCAAGGCGCACAGGCCGGCGAGCACGGGGCGGGCGTCGGCATCTAGCGGCCACAGGTCGCGCAGCGCACGGAACAGCAGCGAGTCCGGCCGCAGCAGGTAGAGCTCGCGCAGGTAGCGGAAGGTTCGCCGGCGCGCCCCGTCGGTGTCCTTGCCCAGGACATTCGCCTCGATGGCGGCCTGCTCGTACGCGGCCGGAGGCGCGTCCGGGGGCACAGCGTCGAGCAGAGCAGCGAGGGCTGCGATCACGACCGTGTGGCTGGTGTTCGTTCCGCCGCTCACGTCGCCCGGCACGATCTCGCCGGCCATCGTGTCGAGGTCGGCGGGCACGACCACGGTCATCGCACCGAGCTCGCCAGCCGTTCCGATCGCCACTGCTCGATCTCACTGCGCAACCACAGCTTGCAGCGGCCCTGGCCGAGGTCGACTACCGGTCGCGGCATGGAGGGATAGCGACGTTGATACGCGGACACCGTGTTGCGTTGCGCGAGACCAAGCAGCTCGGCCACCCCCTGCGCGTCTATGAGATCGCTGGCGTCCAGATACTGCGGCACTGTGAGACAGTCTACAACCGTTGACTCGCCCTGCCAGCCCGCCCCGAAGGCCGGGGCCGAGGGCGCGGTGCGGTGTAATAGCGACCAACAGGCCGCCGTCAGGTGCTCATTCTAGCCGGCTTCGCGAGCGCGTGCGTTCGCTGTCTCGGCGCGCCGTCGATGATGTCAAGCTTCGCTTTCGTGAGGCCCTCTCGAGCTCATGTAGCGCCCGACGACGGCCAGATCGTCGTGCTGCTTGGCGAGCACCGAATCCACGAGGCGCACGACGGCCTCGCAGTTCAGGAAGATTCGACGACATTGGCGCAGCGACGCAGTTCCTTGTTCAGTCCTCACGGGTTGTGACCATGTCGGATCGCCTGCAGGGGCTCCGTGAACATGACGCTGTGGTCGTTGTCCCTCGAAAGCCCTCCCCCCGGGGCATGTCCGTACACGACGCTCAGGCAGTCCAGCGGGGGCGAGCCGGGGTGATGAGGAGTGACGGTTCCGGCGCCACCGATCACTGTCACGACCGAGACACCACCCATCGGCGGCCAGTGCCAGAGGAGTTCGACACGCCGGTGCGCTCGCGGACGGGGCAAGCGCACCCACATCGAGGACATCCTGAGGCTCAGGGTCGTTGGGATCTGGCCCGCCGCCGGCGGGCCTTCGCCACGGCCGCGAAGACCAGCGTCCGGCGGCGGGCGCCGGAGACGTGGTCGTCATGCTCAACCGCCCAGGAGCGCCTCGATCCGAGCGTTCGCGATTTCCTCATCCCCAGTGAGCGATCCCACGTACGTGCTGACGAGCGTCTCGACGCTGTGGCCGAGCCGGCGTGCGGCTTCACCGAGGGGCACGCCGGCCTGGAGCCATGTCGTGGCGGCGGCGTGGCGACAGTCGTAGATCCGGAGGGTCGGCTGATCGACCGAGCGGAGGGCTCGGTGCCACGCCCGCGTCCAGTTCGACGGTGTCGGTTGGTTGCCGTTGCGGGTGAGGAAGAGCCGGTCGCTCTCCGTGCTGTCGATCGTGTCGACCCAGTCCGTGAGCATGGTGACGAGGACGGGCGGGATGGGGACTGATCGGGGTCCGGTCTTGGGATCGCCTGGCACGTTGAAGTCGATGTCCGCCTCGACCACGTCGATCCGCCCCCAACCCTCGGGCGGCAGGGTCAGGCATGACGTCCGGAGCATGACCACCTCGGATGGGCGAAGACCTGCGTAGTAGGCAACGGCGGTCATGACCTGGTAGGTGCGGCTGCTCGGTTGGTGAGTGCGGATCGCATCGATCGCCCGCCGCATCGTGTCCGGGTCGGGCAGCCGGCGTTCGTCGAAGGCCGGCTGCTTTCGCGAGGCCTTGCGCTGGCGACGGCCACGGGCCGGTGGCGGCCAGGGGTCGGCCGGGATGATCTCGAGGTCGACCGCCCGTCTGATGCAGGCGCGAGCGACCTTGCGGAAGCGACTGGCCGTCTCCGGAGCGAGCGGCTGATCGTCGAGACCGCGACCGAGTCGCTGTTCGACCGGGGCCAGGTTCGCCCGGGTCAGCTGGGACAGCGGCCGGGACCATTGGCTGAGCCACTTGGCGCACTCTTCATCCGCTCGATCGTCGCCGGGGTCGAGCATGCTGGCGACGTGGGGACGAATGCCGTCGGGTGGGTCACCGGCGCGGTCGACGACGGCGAGCGGGACGAATCGGGTCAGCGCCTCGATCGCCGAGATGCGCGTGCGCGGTTGCCAGTCCTCCCATTGCTCGGCGATCCAACGCCGCGCCCACTCGGCGACGGTGACGTCGCCTGGCGAGGGTGCCCACGACAGCGGTTCGGCGGTCGCACGATCGAACCGCTCGCCTCGGTCGTGTGCCACGAGGAGCTCGGAGCGGTAGCGCTCGGCGAGCGCTTTGGTCTTGAACGACCTGCTGGCGCGTCGGCCGTCCACCTCCCAACGCACGACCCACGGCCTGGCTCGACCCTCGGCGCGGCGGCTCTGGATGCCGAACACACGCACCACCTGACGAGGCGCCATCAGCGTGCTCCCTTCGCGATCCAGTGGGCCACCAGTGGGCAGATGCTACCAACTGCGCCGGGTGGGCGTCATCTACAAGGGAGAACAGACAGTTAGCTGAACGGCCTCCCGAGCCGTGTGCGCAGGTTCGAATCCTGCCGAGGGCGCTCGCTCACGTTTGGTCAGAGGCGGCGCTCACGGTGGAGCGACCGCGGCGGCGCCACCAGGCGGGCCAGCCGATGGGGACGATGATCCACTGGGAGGCGATGCGGAAGACCAACGTCGCGGCGAGGGCCACGGCGACGGGCATCCCGGCGGCGTGGAAGCCCACGACGAGCCCGGTCTCGATCTGCCCGAGCCCGCCGGGCAGGATCGGGATCCGCCCCACCAGTTGGCCCGCCGTGAAGATGGCGAGCAGCGGGCGCCACGGGACGGTGCCGCCGACGGCCGCGATCGACGCGGCCAGGCAGACCGCGTCGACGAGCCAGCTGCCCAGCTGGAGCACGACGGATGACCACAGCGTCGCCGGATCGAGGCGCACGGCGGCGAACCGGCCGACGACCGCGGCGGCGACGTCGGCGGCGTCGTCGGCGGGCTGGCGACGGATCGCCCGGACGGCACGCACACCGAGGGCGATCGGGCCGATCAGTACCGAGGGACGGCGTAGCACCAGCGTCACCGCGGCGACGAACAGCACCGCCGCGGCGATCGGACCGAGCACCGCGCCGACGCCGCTCGGCGAGGCCAGCCCGACGCCGACGAGGCCGAGCGCAGCGAGGACCCCTGGCGTAATCGCCCCGTTGACGAACAGCGCCCACGTCGCACCACCGTGATCGGCGCCGGCGGCCCGGTACTGGCGGAACGCGTACGCCGTCGCCACCGCCCCGCCGGCCGGCAGCGAGGCGGCGATGGCGCCGCTGGCGAAGGTCAGCTCGATCATGCCGGCCACCGTCATCCGCCCGCCGGCAGCCCGCAGCAGCACGAGGCGCACGCCTGCGTACAAGGCCAGGCTGGCGATGCCCGTCGCCACTGCCAGCGCCGCCCACCCCCACCGCAGGTGCCCGAGTTGATGGGCGGCGTCGACGACGTCGTGTCGGGCCAGCACGACGAGCACGGCCAGCACGGCGACCGTCAGCGCGGCGCCGGCGATGTGACGCCAGACGATCCGCCGCCGCACTCGGGTCGTCCCGTACCGGCGCCTGCCTACCGGCTGGCGTCAGGTCCGAGGAGGTGGCGGATCGCCAGGAGCTGCTCGCGGCGTTCCTTCAACTGGCGGCGGTACTCCGGGTTGTCCGTGTCGGCGATCTCGGGACTGAGATCGCGGATCGTCTCGTCCAGCACCTCGCCGAGCAGGCCGACCTGCTCGGCCGTGAGCTCGAGCCTGCGTGCGTCCACCTTCGTCCTCCTCACGGCTGGGGCTGCAGCAGCGCAACTCTGCCACACCCCTCCCGACCGTCGGCCTGGGCTACCGGCCAATTGACGTGTAACGAGTCCGATCCCACCGAGACGGCAGTCATCACACGCCGAGCAGGGAGGGAGCCATGAACGGACTCGACGGGACGTCGGAATGAGCGCGTCCACCTGGTGGCCGTCGCGCTACGGCGCCGACGACGAGGCCGGGGCGCTCAACGAGATCGGTGCCGACAGCGTCGTCGCTGCCGCTCGCCTCGTCCGCCACGGTCGCGTCTACGACCTCGCCCACGTGCTGCGCGCCGACGTGCCGGCGTTCGAGGGGCGGTCGTTCCGGCAGCAGCTCGACGCGCCCGAGACGGTGCCTGGGCCGCACGGGCTGGGCTTCGTGATCGAGCGTGTCCATGCCCCGTCCCAGATCGGCACCCACATGGACGGTCTGAACCACTTGCACAAGGACGGGCGGACCTACAACGGCCATCGCATCGCCGACATCTCCGCGCCGCACGGCACCACCAGGCTCGGTGCCGACACGCTGCCCCAGGTCGTCACGCGCGGCCTCCTCGTCGACGTCGCCGCCCAGCGCGGGGTCGCCACGCTCGACGCCGGCGACGTGATCACCCCCGACGACGTCGCCGATCTCGACGTCCGTCCGGGCGACGCCGTCCTGTTCCACACCGGCTGGGGGCGGCTGTGGCACGAGGACCCGGAGCGATACGGATCAGGCGAGCCTGGTCCCGGGATGGCGTTGGCCGGCTGGCTCGCCGAGCGGCGCGTCGCCCTCACTGGCTGCGACACCTGGAGCTACGGGCCGGTCCCGTCCGAGGACCCCGGCCAACCCTTCGTCGTCCCTCAGACCCTCAACACCCGGTGGGGTGTGGTGGTCGTCGAGAACCTCTTCCTGCACGAGCTCGCCGGCGACGGCGTTCGAGAGTTCCTGCTGGTGATCGCCCATCCGAAGCTGGCCGGCGCGACCGGGGCCTGGGTGGCCCCGCTCGCCATCGTCTGAAAGGAGACACACCATGACCGAGCACTTCGACGTCATCGTCATCGGGTCAGGAGCCGGCGGCGGCACCCTGGCCCACGCGCTGGCCCCGAGCGGCGCCCGCATCCTCATCCTCGAGCGGGGCGACTTCCTCCGCCGGGAGAAGCAGAACTGGGACCCCACCGAGGTCTGGGTGAAGCATCGCTACCGCAACAGCGGCAACTGGACCGACAAGGAAGGCGGTGAGTTCCTTCCCAAGCAGCACTACTACGTCGGCGGCAACACCAAGATGTACGGGGCGGTCCTGTTCCGCAAGCGCGAGCGAGACTTCAGCGGGGTCCGCCACGTCGACGGCATCTCCGAGGCGTGGCCGATCTCGTACGCCGACTTGGAGCCGTACTACTCGCGGGCCGAGCAGCTGTACCACGTGCACGGCGAGCGCAAGGTCGACCCGACCGAACCGTGGACGACCGGCCCGTTCCCGTATCCGGCGATGAGCCACGAGCCGCGGGTCGAGCAGCTGTCCGCCGACCTCGAAACCGTCGGCCTCCATCCGTTCCGCCTGCCTCTCGGCATCATGATCGACGAGGATGACCCGGTCCACAGCCGCTGCATCCGCTGCGACACCTGCGACGGCTACCCGTGCATGGTCTACGCCAAGGCCGACGCCCAGGTGGTGTGCGTGGAGCCGGCGCTGCAGTACCCGAACGTGTCGCTGCGCACGAACGCCCACGTCCGCCGGCTGGAGACGAGCGCGGACGGCCGGCGCGTCGAGCGCATCGTGGTGGAACGAGGAGGTGAGCGCGAGGAGTACAGCGCCGACGTCGTCGTCGTGTCGGCGGGGGCGATCAA
The DNA here is from genome assembly GCA_963841465.1 of uncultured Acidimicrobiia bacterium. GTDB lineage: Bacteria > Actinomycetota > Acidimicrobiia > Acidimicrobiales > Ilumatobacteraceae > JALZMG01. The sequence goes on from CAWJCQ010000009.1 coordinate 41,184, forward strand.
CTCGGCGGCGCTGCTGCTGCGCTCCGCCAACGATCGCCATCCCGCCGGCCTCGGCAACGGATCCGGTGTCGTCGGCCGTCACCTCATGCTCCACAACAACTCGGCACTCACCGCCTTCTCGACGATCCCGAACTCGACGGTCTTCCAGAAGACGCTCGGCGTCAACGACTACTACGAGGGCGACGGCGACTGGGACTTCCCGCTCGGGGCGATGCAGATGCTCGGCCGCAGCGACGCCGACACGATCCGCCTCAACGATCCGAACGGCGAGATCGGCGACCCCGAGCTGCTCGGCCAGCACTCCCTCGACTTCTGGATCACCACCGAGGACCTCGCCCGGTGGGACAACCGTGTCGTCGCAGGTGCCGACGGGAGCATCCGTCTCGAGTACACGCCGAGCAACCTGGAGGCCCATGAGCGCCTGATCGGCAAGTTCAAGGGCCTGCTCGAGACGATGCGGTGCCGCGACGACGTCGTGTTCGCCCAGCACTACCTGGGCGGCCGGTTGGGGATCAACGGCGTCGCCCACCAGAACGGCACGGTGCGCTTCGGCCACGACCCCGCCACGGCGGCCCTCGACGTGAACTGCAAGATGCACGAGGTCGACAACGTGTACGTCGTCGACTCGAGCTTCTTCGTGTCGAGCTCGGCGGTGAACCCGACGCTGACGATCATCGCCAACGCGTTGCGCGTCGCCGACCACCTCGCCGATCGGCTGGCCGGGAAGGAGCAGTAGATGGGCCCGATCAGCGGGCGCGCCGAGCATACCCGCCTGGCCGACGACGGCGCGGCGTGGAAGCGGTGGGGTCCGTACCTCTCGGAGCGGGCGTGGGGCACCGTGCGCGAGGACTACAGCGTCAACGGCGACGCATGGGGTCATCTTCCACACGACCACGCCCGCTCCCGCACCTATCGCTGGAACGAGGACGGCCTCGCCGGCTGGAGCGACGACCAGCAGCGCCTCTGCTTCAGCCTGTCGTTCTGGAACGGGGCCGACCCGATCCTGAAGGAGCGGATCTTCGGCCTGACCGGCAACGAGGGCAACCACGGCGAGGACGCCAAGGAGCTGTGGTGGTACCTGGACTCGACGCCGACCCACTCGTGGATGCGCTGGGCCTACGTGTACCCGCAGCGGGAGTTCCCGTACGAACGCCTCGTGGGCGAGAACCGCGCCCGCGGCCGCCTCGATCCCGAGTTCGAACTGCTCGACACCGGGGTCCTCGACGAGGACCGCTACTGGGATGTCGTGGCGGACTACGCCAAGGCCACCCCGGACGACGTGTGCATCCGGGTGCGCGTGCGCAACGCCGGCCCCGAGACGGCGACGCTCCACGTGCTGCCCACGGTGTGGTTCCGCAACACGTGGTCGTGGGGCCTCGACGACCGCAAGCCCGTGATCGTCGGCAAGGACGGCACCCTCGTCGCCGATCACCACAGCCTCGGCCGGATGGTGCTGGTCGGCGACGGGACGCCCGAGCCGCTGTTCTGCGACAACGAGTCGAACAGCCGGCGGCTGTGGGGCGTCGACGGTACCGCCTTCCCGAAGGACGGCATCGCCGACCATGTCGTCCACGGCGCGGCCAGCGTGAACCCGGACCTCACCGGCACGAAGGCGGCGCTGTGGTATCGCCTCACCGTGGCGCCGGGGGCCACCGCCGACGTCCGGCTGCGCCTGTCGCCCGACGCCGAGCGCGGTCGACGGCGGGTGGGACGACACGATGGTCGAGCGCGAACGTGAAGCCGACGACTTCTACGCCGCCCTCACGCCAGTCGGCTCCAGCGCCGACGAGGCCGGCGTGCTGCGCCAGGCGCTGGCGGGGATGCTGTGGAGCAAGCAGTTCTTCCACTTCGACGTGGACCGCTGGCTCGACGGCGACCCGGCCCTGCCGCCGCCACCCGAGGAGCGCACGCACGGGCGCAACCACGAGTGGCGCCACCTGAACAACGCCGACGTCATCTCGATGCCCGACAAGTGGGAGTACCCGTGGTACGCGGCCTGGGATCTCGCCTTCCACTGCGTGCCGCTGGCGCTGGTCGATCCCCAGTTCGCCAAGGATCAGCTGGTGCTGCTGTGCCGCGAGTGGTACATGCACCCCAACGGCCAACTCCCTGCCTACGAGTGGTCGTTCGGCGACGTCAACCCACCCGTTCACGCCTGGGCCGCGCTCCGCGTGTTCGAGCTCGACGGCCGCCGCGACTTCGACTTCCTCGCCCGGATCTTCCAGAAGCTGCTGCTCAACTTCACGTGGTGGGTGAACCGCAAGGACGCCGCCGGCCGGAACGTGTTCGAGGGCGGCTTCCTGGGCCTCGACAACATCGGCCCGATCGACCGCTCGGCCCAGCTGCCCGTCGACGGCCGCCTGGCCCAGGCCGACGGCACCGCCTGGATGGCGATGTACTGCCTCAACATGCTCGAGATCGCCCTCGTCCTCGCCGAGCACGATCGGGTCTACGAGGACATGGCGACCAAGTTCCTCGAGCACTTCGCCTACATCGCGACCGCCAGCGAGGCGCTGTGGGACGAGGAGAGCGGCTTCTACCACGACGTCCTCGAGCTGAGCGGCGGGGCGCGGGTGCCGCTGCGCGTCCGCTCCGCCGTCGGCCTGCTCCCGCTGGCTGCCACGACGACGTTGGGCCCGGCCACGCTCGCCCGGCTGCCCGACTTCGCCGAGCGCTTGCGTTGGTTCGCCGAGAACAAGCCGGCGTTCGCTGCCAGCATCGCCCATCTCCACGAACGCGAAGGCGTCCAGGGCCGGCTGCTGTCGGTCGTGCCGCCGGAGCGGTTGGCACGGATCCTCGGCGCGATGCTCGACGAGGCCGAGTTCCTCTCGCCCCACGGCGTCCGGGCGCTGTCGGCCCGCCATCGCGACGAGCCGTTCGCCGTCGACCTCGCCGGCGTGCGCTACGCCGTCGACTACGAGCCGGCGGAGTCGACCACCAGCCTGTTCGGTGGCAACTCGAACTGGCGCGGACCAGTGTGGTTCCCAGTCAACCTGCTCCTGGTCGAGGCCGTCGAGCGCTTCGCCCGCTTCTACGGCGACGACGTCACCGTCGAGTGCCCCACCGGATCGGGTCAGCACCGCACCCTGGACGAGGTGGCCGACGAGCTGTCGGGCCGCCTGGTCGCCACCTTCCTCGACGACGCCGACGGACGCCGCCCCGCCTTCGGGTCCGCCGAGCTACTGCAGCGGGATCCGGTGTTGCACGACCGGGTGCTGTTCAACGAGTACTTCCACGGCGACACCGGCGCCGGCCTCGGCGCCTCGCACCAGACCGGCTGGACCGGTGTCGTCGCCGACCTCATCACACGGAGGCACGGCGATGAGCACGACCACGCGTAACGCCGTCGACCCGGCGGAGACTGCACGACCATGAGCGACACCACAGACACCTTCGACGTCGTCGTCATCGGCGCCGGGCCTGCCGGCGAGACGGCGGCGGGACGCTGCGCCGACGCCGGACTGTCGGTGGCGATCGTCGAGCGCGAGCTGGTCGGCGGTGAGTGCTCCTACTGGGGGTGCATCCCCTCGAAGACGCTGATCCGGCCCGGCGACGTCGTGGCCGCGGCGCGTCGTGTGCCGGGCGCGGCCGAGGCGATCACCGGTCCGATCGACGTGGCCGCCGCGTTCGCCCAGCGCGACTACATGACGAGCGGCTGGAGCGACGACGGCCAGGTCCCGTGGCTGGACGGCAAGGGCATCGAGCTCGTGCGCGGCGCCGGCCGGCTGGCCGGCGAGCGGGTCGTCGAGGTCGACCGGCGCGACGGCAGCACCCGTCGGCTCGTCGCCACGACGGCGGTGGTGCTGGCAACGGGTACCGGCGCGGCGATCCCGCCGATCCCCGGACTCCGCGACATCGCGCCGTGGGACAACCGTTCGATCACGTCGGCGAAGGAGCTCCCCCGCCGCCTCCTCGTGCTCGGCGGGGGTGCCATCGGTGCCGAGATGGCGCAGGCGTTCCGGCGGCTCGGCTGCGAGGAGGTCACGATGGTGGAGGCTGCCGTCCGGCTGCTCGGGCGGGAGGAGCCGTTCGCCGGTGCCGAGCTGGCGGCGGCGTTCGAGGCCGAGGGCATCGAGGTCATCACGGGGGTCGCAGTGACAGCAGCCGAGCGAGGGGGCGCCGACGGCCCGGTGAGCGCCACGCTCGCCGACGGCCGTGTCGTCGAGGCCGACGAGATCCTCGTCGCCGTCGGTCGGCGTCCGTCGACGGGCTCGCTCGGGCTGGAGACCGTGGGCCTCGAACCGGGACGGTACGTCGACGTCGACGACCACCTCCGTGCCGTCGGCGTGGCGGGCGGCTGGCTCTACGCCGTGGGCGACTGCAACGGCCGGGCCCTGCTGACGCACATGGGGAAGTACCAGGGACGCATCGCCGGCGACGTCATCGCCGGGCGCGACGTCAGCGATGTCGCCGATGCCACCGCCGTCCCCCGGGTCACGTTCACCGACCCGCAGGTGTGTGCTGTCGGCCTCACCGAGGCCCAAGCACGTGAGCAGGGCCTGCAGGTGCGCACCGTCGAGTACGGCACCGGTGACGTCGCCGGCGCCGCCACCCTCGGCAACGGGGTGCGGGGCACGTCCAAGCTCGTCATCGACGCCGCCCGCGACGTGATCGTCGGTGCGACGTTCACCGGTCCAGGCGTACAGGAGCTGCTCCACTCGGCCACCATCGCCATCGTCGGCGAGGTGCCGCTTCAGCGGCTGTGGCACGCGGTGCCGTCGTTCCCGACGGTGAGCGAGGTCTGGTTGCGCCTGCTCGAGGCCGACGGCCTCTAGCGCGCGATGCCCGAGGTCTCGTTCCACAGCTTGGCCGTCGTGTTGGCGGCGGCCTTCTCCTCCCGGGTCGTGCTCGGCCTCGTCCCTCGCTTCCGGGTGCCGGGCGTCGTCATCGAGATCATCCTCGGGATCGTCCTCGGGCCGTCGGTGCTCGGCTGGGCCACCGCCGACGAGCCGGTGCAGATCGTCGCCCTCGTCGGCCTCGCCTTCTTGCTGTTCCTGTCGGGGTTGGAGATCGAGCTCGAGGAGCTGCGCGGCCCGCTGCTGCGGGTCGCCGGCTGGGGGCTCGCCGCGTCCGCGCTGCTCGGCCTCGGCGCCGGCTACGTCCTCGACGCTGTCGGCCTGATCTCCAACCCGCTGCTGGTCGCCGTGACGCTGCTGGCGACCTCGCTCGGCCTGGTCATCCCCGTGCTGAAGGAAGGCCGCTTTACGACGACCCCGTTCGGCCAGCTCGTGATCGTCGGCTCGACGCTCGGCGAGTTCGCCGCCGTCCTGTTGCTGTCGCTCCTGTTCTCGCGGGACGCCTCGGGCATCGGCGCCAAGCTGATCCTGCTCGGGGTCTTCGCCATGCTGCTCGTCTTCATCGGCGCGTCGGTGGCCGGACTCGGCCGGCGGATGCGCATCTCGCAGGTACTGGTGCGGCTCCAGGACACCACGGCCCAGATCCGGGTGCGCGGCGCGATGTTGCTGCTCGTCACGCTCGTCGTCGTGGCCGAGCAGACCGGCCTGGAGACGATCCTCGGGGCGTTCGTCGCCGGTGCGATCGTCAGCATGCTGGACCGCGACATCGCCCACACCCACCCCCTGTTCCGGGTCAAGCTGGACGCGATCGGCTACGGCTTCCTCATCCCGGTCTTCTTCGTCGCCAGCGGCATCCGCTTCGACCTCGACGCGCTTCGCGATGACCTTTCGACGCTGGTGCTCGTGCCGATCTTCCTCCTCGCCCTGCTCGTGGTACGCGCCCTGCCCGTCGTGCTCTACCGGAGCCAGCTGCCCAGCCCACGAGGCCTGGTCGCGGCCGGGCTCCTCCAGGCGACCTCGCTGCCGTTCATCGTCACCGCGTCGATGATCGGCGTCGACATCGGCGCCCTCTCGCCCGCCACCGGCGCCGCGTTCGTCGCCGCCGGACTGGCCTCGGCGATCCTGTTCCCGGTGATCTCGCTCTTGCTCGTGCGCCCGATGATGACGACACCGACCACGCCCGCGCTCGTCGTCACCGGCGCCGGCGCAGCGACGTGCGGAATCGAGCGATCCATCGCCGTACCCGCCGTCGCCATCGCGGCACTGCCTGACGATTGACGTCGTCGCATGCCGCCGCCACCGCCCGGCTGATGCGGTCAGGCTGGATGAACGGTGCCAGGTGCCCGATATCGAGGGTGGTCGTCTGGGAGCCCGGGATCAGCTCGGCCAGCTCCCGTTGGCGGGCCGGCGGCACCACCATGTCGCGCCCGGTGACGATCACGACGGCCGGCACGTCGACACCGCCGATCCACGCTGTCGACGAGAACCGCCGGATCGCCCGCCCCGCTGCGTGGATCGCCGGCAGCTCATGGCTGGCCAGCGCATCCAGCAGCTCGTTGCCCGTCGACGGCACGGGGACGGCGAGCAGCGGACCGGCCAGGCGGCGCACGGCGCTCGGGACGACCGCCGCCGCCGACTGCACCCGTTCCAGCGCCTGCACGAGCGCCCCGTCCTGGACGCCCGCGGTGAAGTCCGCCGCCGTCGCGCACAGCACGAGGCCGCGGACGCGGCGGGGATGGCGGCGCCAGATGAGCTGGGCGATCGGCCCACCCATCGAGTAGCCGACGAAGATCGCGTCGCCGACGGCGAGCACGTCGAGCAGGGCCACGGCGTCGTCGGCGCAGTGCTCGAGCGTGAACTCGCCACCGCGGACACCGCGACCGTGACCGCGGTGGTCCAGCACGACGACGCGATGGCTCGCCTCGAGCGCGGTGATCGTGGTCGCCCAGTTCAGGGCGCCCGTCGCCGTCCACCCGTGCAACAGCACGACCGTGCTTGCCGCCGGCGACGGGTGGATCCGGTCGTAGGCGTAGGTCGTCCCGCGCTCGGGCAGGTCGACGTGACGCCACCCGAAGTCCGTCGCGGGGTCCGCCACGAACTGTCGTGCCGACATCGGTGGTCGCTCCTTCGTGCTCGCCGGGTCACCACCGGTCTACCGTGCGCCGCCGCTGCGAGGGCGGGATGGTGCGGTCCGGTCTCGGTCGGGACCACCGCTGAGCAGGGCTCGCCCCCGCTCGCTGTGCGACATGGCACACGCTGGCGGGAAGCGTCAGGACTGGACGGCGATGCGATACCACCACGCGGGTGGCGAGCGGCGCGCCGACGACGCCGGTCGCATCACCCGGACGACCGTGACGGTTCGGCGCGTCGCTGACCGTCGAGCGCGGCGAAGTCAGGTTCGCTCGCGGGGGTCCGGCCGGTGAGTAGGGCCGACTTGGCCGCGACCTGGCTCTGCGTGCGGATGTCGATCGCCCGACCGAGGTCGCGCGCGAGGCGGGCGTTGCCGCGCATGAGCTGCTCGATCAGCTCGATGGGTGCGGCGAGGACCTCGGCCTCGGTCGCCGCGACGGCACCGGACAGGATGTGCTGGCGGGTCAGCCCGGCGAGGCCGAGGATCTGGCCCGGCGGGAGGCCGCCGGTCGGCACGAGGTCGCCTCGCGGCGAGCGCATGTCCAGCATCACCCGCCCGCGCAGCACAAAGCGCAACGCATCGGGCACGTCGCCCTCGTGCTGCAGCCGGTCGCCGGCGGCCCACCGCTCGATGCGCATGCCGGTGGCGGCGGTGGCGATCTCGTCGTCGTCGAGGTGGAGCGACGCGGCGAGCTGCTCCACCGCGCCGCGCACGGCCTCCTCGCTGGTGAAGGAATCGGACGCACCGTCGAGATGGAGTCCGGCGCGGCGGGCGGCGTACCAACTCCAGCGCAGGAACGTCGCGGTCACCTGCTCGGCGTCGGCCGGGCTGCGGATGGCGATCGTCGTCGAGTAGCTCTTCGGACCGGTCATCGACGTCGCGGCGTGCGGTTCGATGCCGATGACGGGAACGTCGCGGCCGAGCCGGTCGAGCAGCGCCTGGACCGCGTCGGGAGGGTCGGACGACCCGAACGTGGTGGCCACCTCGACGACGTGCCTGCCGGCGGGTTGGCTGAGATTGGTGAAAGCGGCACCAGCGAGGTTGGCGTTGGGCACGATCTTGATCCCGGTGCCGGTGTCGATGTGCACCGAGCGCCAGTTGACCTCGACCACGCGGCCCTTGACGCCCTCCGCGTCGAGCCAGTCGCCGAGGTGGAAGGGCTGCTCGAAGAGCAGGAGCAGACCCGAGATGATCGAGCCGACGGCGTTCTGGAGGGCGAACCCGAGCACGATCGAGGTGACGCCGAGCGCGGCGAACAGGCCGCCGACGTTGGCGCCCCATACCCACGAGAACACCACGGCGAGGCCGACGACGAGGACGAGGCGGGCGATGTCGACGAAGATCGACGGCATCCGCTGACGCCATGTCCCGGTGGCGGCCTGCTCGAACAGCAGCGCGCTCAGGACGGCGAGCACGAGCACGATCACCAGGAACCCAAAGGCGGTGGCGAGGATCCGCACCCACGTCGCCTCGTTGTCGAGCTCCCAGACCTGCGTGAACAGCACCAGCACGGCCCCGGCCGGGAGGGCGAAGTTGCGCAGCATCGCCACCGGACCGGCGAACACGCTGCCGCGTGCGACGAGCCAGCCGTGCAGCTCGGTCAGCGCGATGAGCAACACCGGCAGGCCGACGACGAGCGCCACCGCCCAGCCGAACCACGACTGCGCCGTGAGGTCGTTCATCCGTCCACCACCAGCCGCCACACCTGCTCGCTGCCCGACGCGGTGTCCACGGTGGTCACCGGCTCGAACGGCATCGAGTCGCGCAGCGGGTCGTACACCCGTGGGGTCACGAACACGCCGGGTTGGCCGACCGCGGCCTGGACCCGGAAGGCGAGGTTCACCGTGTCGCCCCACAGGTCGTACAGCATCCGGGCCCGCCCGACCAGCCCGCTCGTGACACGTCCGGTGTCGATGCCGGCGCGCAGCGACAGGTTGGTGCCGTGGCGGGCGTTGAAGCGACGGACGATGTCGTCGATCTCTTTGGCGAAGTCGACGGCGCGCAGCGCGTTGTCGGCTCGCGGCAGCAGCATCCCGCAGCTCGCCAGGTACCCGTTTCGCGTCGTGCGGACGCGTTCGACGCCGATCCGTTCGGCGGCCTCGTCGAACTGCCAGAACAGGTCGTTGAGCTCGGCCAGAGCGGTGTTCGGGTCGAGCCCGCTGGCGTAGTCGTCGAAGCCGCCGATGTCGGCGAACACCACGGCCACGTCCTGGTGCTCCTGGGTGATGGTCTGCTCGCCTTGGCGGTATCGCTGGGCGACATCGGCGGGCATCATCGTGAGCAGCAGCCGCTCGTTCGCCTGCTGCTGCGCCTCGAGCAGCTCCTGCTTCGTCTGCAGGCTGCGGCTCATGTCGTTGAAGGCGGCGGCGAGATCGGCGAACTCGTCCGTCGACGAGCTCGGCACCTGGGCGCCGAGGTCGCCGGCGGCGACCCGCCGCACGCCCGTCATCAGCCGGCGCACCGGACGGGCGAAGATCTGGGCGAGGAGCACCGACGCCAGCGTGACGAGGACGATGATCCCCGCCGTCGCCAGCACGATCCGCCGGGCGAAGTCGTTCACCGGCTCGAACGCTTCGCTCGTGTCGACCTCGGCGACGACCACCCAGTCGAGACCATCCAAGTTGGCTGGGGTGTACGCCATCAGCGCTTCGTGGCCGTAGTAGTCGGCGGCGATCACCTCCCCGCTCTCACCGTGCAGCGCCCGCTGGACCGCTTCCGTGTCCACCTTCTGGATCAGGTCCGTCCCTTTGGCCCGGGCGGCCTTGGCCGCGTCGGCGGGCGGGTGCCGCCGGCGATCGCCTCGCGCTCGTACGCCTTGGGATCCTCAACGACGAGGCGCGACGTGGAGCGCATCTGGAGGTCGCGTCCGACGAGGTAGGTCTCGCCGGTCTTGCCCAGCCCGTCCTTGACCCAGTCCTTGTTGCCCGTCATCACGTTGTTGATCGCATCGACGGAGAGCTGCAGGGCGAGCACGCCCTTGATTCCCGTGGCGACGCCAATCGGCGACACCGCCCAGGGGGTGGGGACGCCGTACGACGGCTGGTAACGCTCGAGGTCGGTGACCTTGGTGTAGTCGACGGCGTTGGAGTCGATCGCCTCGGCGAACGCGCTCGCCAACGCGGAATGGGAGTAAGGACCGGTGCGGATGTTGGTGCCGAGGTCGACGCCCTTGTAGGCGGAATAGACGACGTTGCCCTCCTCGTCGATGAGCAGGGCGTCCTCGTAGTTGTACCGGGTCACGAGGTCGCGGAAGAACGGGTGGAACTCGACGTGGGCGGCCGACCACGCGCTGCCGTCGCCCGCATCGTCGACCGCCAGGGCGGCGTCGAAGTCGTCATAGGGTGCCGTGTACAGCGCCTGCAGGTAACGCTGCGCCGGTGCGGTGGGCAGGAACACCTCCGGCAGCGAGGTCGTGCCGAGTTTGGCGTCGAGCTGTTTGACGAAGACGTCCGACTAGTTGCGGCTCAGGCTCGCCGCCTGCTGGTCGGTGACGGTGGCGTTCTCGAGCTCGTGGAAGCCGGCGTGGAACGCGTTGATCGCCTCGATCGCCGTCTTGCCGCGAGTGAAGACGGCGAGCTGGTTGGTCAGCCGGTTGTACTCGCGGACGATGCCGCGCGCACGCGAGTTGCGGACGAACGTCAGCTGCTGGAACACCTTGTCGCGGAGGGCGTCCCGACCCGACCGGTAGCCGACGACGCCAACCACGACGCACGAGACGATGCTCGTCACCAGCAGCATCATGAGCAGCTTCGACTGGATCCCGAGTCGCGGCCAGCGCGGCCGCCATCGCCGCGGCGGGCGAGTCGTCACGGGTGCCGGCTGTGGCTCGACGGCGGGCGGCGATGGTGCGGCGACGGGCGGCCCCTCGACCTCTGTGCTCATGGGCGGTCCTCTCTCTCGTCGATACGGTCCGCCCGGGCCAGTTCCATCGTGTGAGCACCATGTTGACACGACGGCCGCGCACGGCGTCGTGCGAACAGCGAACGATCGGGTCAGCCGGCGAAGCTGATGACGGAGCGGCTCACGGCGCCCTGCTTCATCAGCTCGTAGCCCTCGTTGACCGCTTCGAGCGTGAGCGTCTTCGACACCATCGAGTCGAGGTCCAACCGGCCATCCACGTACATCGCCAACAGCCGGGGGATGTCGATGCGGAACTGGTTCGATCCCATCATCGAACCCTGCAGCTTGCGCTCGCCGAGGAGGTCCATTGCCTTGATCTGCAGGGGCTGATCGTCGGGCACCATGCCGATGATGGTGGCGGTCCCGCCGACGTCGAGGGCCGCGAATGCCTGCTCGGCGGTCGCCTTCTTCCCGATCGCCTCGAAGCTGTAGTCGACGCCGCCGCCGGACAGGTCGCGTACGGCGTCGACGACGTCGTCGGCGGTCGTCGCGTTCACGGTGGCCGTGGCGCCCAGCTGCTGCGCCGTCTCCAGCTTGTCGTCGCTGACGTCGACCACGATCACCATGCCCGCGCCGGCGATGCGGGCCGCCTGGATCGCCGCCAGGCCGATCCCGCCGGCGCCGATCACCAGGACCCGGCTGCCTGGCGCCACTCGCGCCGTCCGGAACACCGCACCCGTGCCTGTGAGCACGCCGCACCCGACGAGGGCGGCCGTCTCGAGTGGAAGATCCCTATCGATCCTCACCACGCCGTGCTCGTGAATCAGCATCTGCTCGGCGAAGCCGCCGAGGCGGGCGAACTGGCCGATCGGCGTGCCGTCGTGACGGGTCAGACGCGGTGGGGCGTCTCTCGGCCGGCTGACCGCTGCGTTGTTCGTACAGCGGTTGGGAGCCCCACTCAGGCAGTGGCGACACTGGCCGCAGAAGATCGAGAGGCAGCACACGACGTGGTCGCCGGGCTCGACGTAGGTGACGCCGTCGCCGACGGCCTCGACCACGCCCGCCGACTCGTGGCCGAGCACGGCCGGCAGTCGCAGCGGGAACAGGCCCTCCATGAAGTGCAGATCGCTGTGGCACAGGCCGGCGCCGACGGTGCGCACCAGCACCTCGTGGCGGGCGGGGTCGTCCACCCGCAGCTCCTCGATCTCCAAGGCGCCCGGCTGTTGGTTCAGGACGGCTGCCTTCACACGTTCCCCCTCGAGCGTCGAGCCGGCGGTGGGATCCACCGTAGCGACCCGGGTGCCGCCGAACATCGAGCGCGCCCTCGCTCGCCGAGCCCCAAGGCCGACGGCGCGGAGACGTTCGGGGGGCGAGCGCCGCTGCGAAGCGGCGGTGGCGAGCTCGGAGGCGAGGTGAGCAGCTTGACTGCGAGCCGAGCCCGAACGGCCGACAGCGCGGAGACGTTCGGGGGGCGAGCGCCGCTGCGAAGCAGCGGTGGCGAGCTCGGAGGCGAGGTGAGCAGCTTGACTGCGAGCCGAGCCCCAGCGGCCGACGGCGCGCAGACGTTCGGGGGGCGAGCGCCGCTGCGAAGCGGCGGTGGCGAGCTCGGAGGCGAGGTGAGCAGCTTGACTGCGAGCCAAGCCCCAGCGGCCGACGGCGCGGAGACGTTCGGAGGGCGAGCGCCGCTGCGAAGCGGCGGTGGCGAGCTCGGAGGCGAGGTGAGCAGCTTGACTGCGAGCCGAGCCCGAGTATGGACGGGTGCGATGATGCGTCGTGGACGTCGGCCTGCTCACGCTTGGCGACCTCATCGCCGACCCCCTGACCGGCGCCCGGCGGACCCACGCCGAGCGACACCGCAACATCGTCGAGCAGGCAGTGCTGGCCGAGGCCGCCGGGTTCACGAGCATCCACGTGGGTGAGCACCACTTCTGCGACTACGTCGTCTCCTCACCGCCGGTGGTGCTGGCGGCGATCGCCGAGCGGACAACCACCCTGCGGCTGTCCACCGGCGTCGCGCTCGGTGCCAACCTCGACCCGATCCGCCTCGCCGAGGACTACGCCACCGTCGACGTGCTGTCGGGCGGCCGGGTCGAGCCATGCATCGGACGGGGCACGTTCTTCCCGCACACGTTCGCCGCCTTCGGCCAGGACCCGCGCCAGGCGCACGCGATGTTCGCCGAGCACCTCGAGGCGCTCCTCGCGCTCTGGGATGGCGATGAGGTCCGTTGGTCGGGCTCGTTCCGGGCGCCGCTGGCCGGCCCGACGACCACCCCTCGACCGGTGCAGCGACCGCGGCCCCCGATCTGGCTGGGCGCCGGCGCCTCGGCGACGTCGGTCGAGCTCGCCGCCCGCCTCGGCCTGCGGCTGATGCTGCCAACCGTGTTCGGCACACCGGAGCAGTTCGTGCCGATGGTCGAGCTGTACGAGCAGCGCTGGGACGACTTCGGGCACGATCCGGCGGATCGGCGCATTGGCTGCGTGTCCCACGCTCACGTGCGGCGCGATTCGGCGGCGGCCCGGGACCGGTGGGAGCCGCGGTATCGGGCGTACATCGAGTGGGTCAACGAGCTGCAGTCGCGGTCGTCGGAGGGACGCAATCCCGGGCTCGGCGAGTTCGACTTCGAGCGCCTGTGCCGGCACACCGCGCTGTGCGGCAGCCCGGCCGAGGTGCTCGAACGGATGGCCGAGATCCAGCAGCTCCTGCACCTCGACACCCACGTCGTGATGCTCGACATGGGCGGCTTGCCCGACGACGAGCTGTTCGCCACCATCGAGCTCGTCGGCGCGGAGATCATCCCCGAGCTGCGGCGCCGCTGACAGTGGCCGAGCTCGCCAACAACCGTGCCGGGTACGTGTGCGTGACGTTCGACTTCGACGGGCCGTCGCTGTGGATGCAGCGGCGGATGACGACCGCGACGCCGATCTCGCGGGGAGAGTTCGGCGCCGTCGCCGTGCCGCGCATCCTGCGTCTGCTCGAGCGGCGCGGGATCCCGTCCACGTTCTTCGTGCCGGGGCACACGATCGAGACCTACCCCGACGTGTGCTCGACGATCGCCGCCGCCGGTTGCGAGATCGCGCTGCACGGCTACGCCCACGAGCTCGACCCGCCGCCGGACGTCGAGCGGTGGGCGATGAGCCGCTCCTACGAGCTGATCGAGCGTCTCGCCGGGACCGCGCCGACGGGCTACCGGGCACCGTCGGGAGAGCTCACCGCCACCACGATCGACCTGCTCATGGAGCACGGCCTCACCTACGACTCGTCGCTGATGGGCCACGATTACCGGCCCTACCAGGTGCGACGCGGTGACCGCTTCCCCGACGACGGGCCGGCGCAGTGGGGCGAGGCGACGTCGCTCGTCGAGCTGCCGTGGAGCTGGACCACCGACGACTATGTCCACCTCGAGTTCGTCGCCTTCCGGCGGATGCTGATGCCGGGTCTGCGCCGGCCCAGCGAGATGTTCGACAACTTCACCGGCGACGTCCGCTGGATGACCGCCAACGTCGACCACGGCGTCTACACAGTCGTCTTCCACCCTCAGGTGATCGGGCGCGGTCACCGGCTGCTCGCCCTGGCGGCCTGGCTCGACGAGATCGCCGAGCTCGGCGTCTGCTTCGCCCGGCTCGGCGACGTCGCCGCCGCCCACGGGTCCGGCCGCCGCTTCGGCGTCGAGCCCCGCGCCGGCTGACACCATCGGAGTGTTTCGACCGATCCGAGTGTTTCGCCCCGGGGAAATCGAGACGTGGCACTCCGATGGGTCGAAACACTCGGATGAGGAAGCGGAACCGGAGTCCGCCGTGCTGCGTACCGCCCGCCATGGACGTGACGACGGACCGCGCTCGCTTCCGCGTGTCCCGGCTGCCCCGCTTGCTGTGCGCGCTCGTGGCCTTCGCTGCCGGGCTCGTCGGCGTGCTGATGGTGGCCGCACCCGCTTCCAGCGGCACCTACTTCTCGTGGGCGTTGGGCCCGCCGCCGCTCGCCTCACTCGTCGGTGCGTTCTACGTGGCGTCGGCGTTCGTGTTCGGCTGGGCCGCCGCCCGCGAGGACTGGGCCGGCATGCGCGGGCTGTGCGTCGCTGTGTTCGGGCTGACCCTGCCGACGTTGGCGGCCACGTCGCAGCACCTCGACGTCTTCGACTTCTCCCGTTGGCAGGCGATCGCCTGGGTCGTGCTGTTCGTCGCCAGCCCGATCCTGTTCGGCGCCAGCCTCTTGCTCATGCGCGGCACGGTCGTCGCAGCGGGACCGCGCCTGGCGAGCTGGGCGCGCGGTGCGCTCGGCGCGCTGGCTGCGTGCTACGGCGCGGTGGCGGTGGTGTTGTGGTGCTCGCCACACGTGGTCGCCCGCCACGGACCCTTCGCCGTGGCCGGCCTTGGCGCCGGGTTCGCCGGAGCCTGGGCCGCCTTCCTCGCCGTCAGCGCTGGCTTCGCGGCGTGGCGCGATCGCTGGCACGAGGCCCGCCTGCCGCTCGTCGCCCTCGTCGCTTGGCCGGCGGCGGCGATCGCCAGCGCCGCGGCGCGCGCCGACGAGCTCCGGTCCGGGAACGGGCCGATGCTGTACCTCGGCGGTCTCGGGCTGGCCGCCGCCCTCGGCGCCGTCGTGCTCGTGGCCGGACGGGCCCGCGCCGCCGAGCGCGACACGGCCGTTGTCGCGATCGGTACCGCCTGATGCAGACGATCGACCGCACGTGGCCGGCCGGCGATCACACCCGCGTGCCGCACTGGGTCTACACCGACGAGGCCGTCTATCGTCGGGAGCTGGAGCAGATCTTCGACGGCCCGTCGTGGAACTACGTCGCGCTGGAGGCGGAGATCCCCACGCCCGGCGACCACGTGCTGACCACCGTCGGCGAGACACCGGTCATCGTCACCCGCGACCGCGACGGCGGCGTCAACGTGCTGGTGAACCGCTGTGCCCACCGCGGCGTGACGCTCTGCGAGACCGCCGGGATCGCGCCGGCCCGCCACTTCACCTGCCCGTACCACCAGTGGCGCTACGGCCTCGACGGCACGCTCGTCGGGCTGCCCTTCCGCAGGGGCGTGAAGGGCAACGGCGGGATGCCGGCCGACTTCGAGCCGGCGGCCAACGGGCTCACCCGCCTGCGCGTCGCCCGCCGCAACGGGGTGGTGTTCGCGTCCCGCTCGCCTGAGACGCCTTCGTTGGAGGAGACGCTAGGCCCGGAGATGCTGCGCTGGTTCGACCGCGTGTTCGACGGCCGCGAGCTGCGCATCCTCGGCCGCCTGCGCCAGCGGATCCCGGCCAACTGGAAGCTGATGGTCGAGAACATCAAGGACCCGTACCACGCCAGCCTGCTCCACGTCTTCCTCGTGTCGTTCGGGCTGTTCCGCGCCGACCAGCCGTCGGAAGTGCGGATGGACGACACCGGCGCCCACGCCGTGCTGGTGTCACGACGAGCGACGTGCGCGGCGCGCGGCGGGCGCGGCGACCGCCGAGATCGGCTCGCTGCGCGCCGACCTACGCCTCGCTGACGCGCGCTTGCTCGATCCGGTCCCGGAGTTCCCCGGCGACGCCACGGTCGTGATGCAGACGCTGTGGCCCAACCTCATCGTCCAGCAGCAGTCGAACACCCTCGCCACCCGCCAGCTCGTCGTGCGTGGACCGGGCGCGTTCGACCTGCACTGGACGTTCTTCGGCTACACCGACGACGACGAGGCGATGCGCACCCGCCGCCTGCGCCAAGCCAACTTGATGGGCCCGGCCGGGCTGGTGTCCGTGGACGACAGCGAGGTGCTGGCGCTGGCCCAGCGCGGATGCGCCAACGCGGACGGCGTGTCGGTCGTCGAGATGGGCGGCCGCGGGACCGAGGGCGTCCCGCACATGGTCACCGAGGTTGCGGTGCGGGCGTTCTACTGCCGCTACCGGGAGGTGATGGGCCTGTGACGCTGAACCCTCGTTCTGTCCTTGCGTTCCGGCCGGATTGGGCCGGAATCGAAGGACAGTTCGGCGATTTCTACGCCCGCTACGCCGACCTCCTCGACGAACGCGAGTGGGACGCCTGGCTGGAGCTGTTCACCGAGGACTGCTGCTACACCGTCGTCTCCCGCGAGAACGTCGTCGGGGGGATGCCGCTGGCGGCGATCCGCTGCGAGAGCCGGGCGATGCTCGCCGACCGCGTCCACGCGGCGCGCGAGCTGCAGGTGTACCGGCCGCGCACGACCCGTCACCTCATCGGCCCGATCCGCGTGCTCGGTGGCAGCGATGGTCGATGGGACGTGCGCGCCAACTACGCGATCTTCGAGAGCGTCGCCGGCGAGCCGGCCACGGTGGCGTCGACCGGCCGGTTCGAGGACGTCGTCGTCGAGCGCACGGCCGAGCTCGCCCTGCAGGAGCGGTGCGTGGTGTACGACGCCGCGGTCGTCGACACGTCGATGGTGTTCCCGCTGTGACGACGATCGGGGACCTGCTGCGGAGGACAGTGCGCCGGCACCCCGACCGGACCGCGCTGATCGACGCCGCCGACCCGTCGCGACAGTGGACGTGGGCCGACCTGCACGGTGCGGCGGTCGCCGGCGCCCACCGCCTCGCCGCCACGTACCCGCCCGGGAGCGTCGTCGCCGTCTGCGCGCCGAGCGAACCGGCGTGGGTCGTGCTTGAGCTGTCGTGCGCGTTGGCCGGCCTGATGGTGCAGCCGATCGATCCGACGCTGGAGCCGGAGCTCGTAGCCGCGGCGCTACGGCGCACCGGGGCCGTTGCCCTGGCCGTCAGCGGAGATCCCCACGCCAGCGTGGTGGTGCCCGGTGACCCAGCCGTGCCCGCGCTCCGTGACGTGATCGCGCTCGGCGCGCCGCGCCGCGGACCCGTCGTCGCGGCGTTGCCGAATGTGACGCCGGCGATGGGCGCGCTGGTGCTGCCGACGTCGGGGACCACGGGCGCGCCGAAGGCCGCGCGCCTGAGCCACCGTGCGGTGACCGCCGACGCGCGTCTCGTCGCGGAACGGATGGGCCTCGATGTCGGTGACACGTGGGTCACGGCGATGCCGCTGCACCGCAGCGGCGGGTGCGGGACCACGGTCGTCGGCTGCGTGGCGACGGGCGCGACGATGGTCTGCGCACCGACGTGGGCCGCCGACGACGTCCTCGACCTGCTCGACGCCACGACCGCCACCGTCCTGAGCGCGTTCCTCGGGCGCTGCTCGGCCTCGTCGACAAGCTCGGCACTGGCGACCGTCCGGCGCCGGATGGTGTGCGCCTCGTGCAGACCGGCGGGGCGCCCGTCTCTCCCGAGCTCGTGCGTGAGGTCGGGGCGATCCTCGGGGCCCGGCTCTCGGTCGTCTACGGGCTCACGGAGGCGTCACCCGTGCTCACCCAGACCGATCAGCGCGACCCCAGCGACGATCCGGCTGCGAGCGTCGGGCGTCCGCTCCCCGGCACCGAGGTGGCGGTGCGCGACCCGAGCACCGGCGCTGCGGCGGAGCCCGGCCTCGTCGGGCTCGTGGTGGCGCGCGGGCCGCAGATCATGGATGGCTACATCGGTGATCCCGCCGCCACGGCGCGCGCCGTCGATCCCGACGGCTGGCTGCACACGGGCGACCTCGGGTGGCTCGACACTGCCGGTCGCCTCCACGTCGAGGGTCGCGCCGATGACGTCATCGAGCGCGAGGGGCGCCGATGGCTGCCCGGTCCAGTCGAGCGGGCGCTCGCCGACGTGCCCGGCGTCGCCGACGCGGTCGTCGTCAACAGCGTCCCCGTCGGGGACGTCGTGGCGTTCGTCCGGCCGCGGCCGGGCGGCGAGCTCGACGAGCGGGCATTGCGCGGCGCGGTCGCCCGCGCCTGTGGCGAGGATCGCGTGCCCGACCGAGTCGTCGTCGTGGACGATCTCCCCGCCCTGCCATCCGGCAAGGTGCGCCGGTTCGTCCTGCGCGCCGTCTGATCCGCGCGTGTATCGCCGCGCCGTGGTGGGTACCTGACCCGTGCCCGGATCGAGGAATCCGGACGAGATGAGGTCATCAACGTGAACTTCCTGATCTGGATCCTGGCCGTGATCATCGCGGTGGTCGGGATCGTGCAGTTGCTGCAAGGGCAGATCATCTTCGGCATCCTGCTGCTGATCCTCGCCTGCGTCATCGGCCCAGGGGGTTACAGCATCTTTCGCAGCCGATCCTCCGCCTGACCGGCGGAGCAGCCTCAGTCGCCCAACGCCGTCGTGGCGGCGATCAATCGTCGAGCTCGGCGGCCGAGGTCGCCGAGGTCAACGCGACCGGCTTCAGCAGCGTCCACGAGGCGCTGAGCGAGATCGAGTGCATCTGCAACGATCGGCGCATCGGCGGCGGCATCCTGACCCATGTCGTGAAGGATCGTCCGCTCGGTCCGTGACGCCGTGATCGGCGCGGTGAGCCCTTCCACCCACACCCGCGTCCGCCGGCCGTCACCGCGTTCGTCGCCGCGGAGCGGCTCGAGGGCGTAGATCTTGTCGGAGCGGGCGAACTTGCCGAACCCGAGGAAGACCATGCGCGGCTCGGTGGCCATGGGACCAGTATCGCCGCTGCCGGGTCAGCGCGATGCGAGGAAGCGGGCCACGTGGGGAAGCACGCGCCGATTGAAGACGAGCCCGCTGTGGGTTCCCCGCACCTCGACGTTCTCGGCTCCGGGGGCGCGGCAGCTGGCCGGGCGAACCACCGGATCCTCGGAGCTGAAGATCGACATCACGCGGGTCGCCGAGCTGAGCGGGCGACGCAGGTCGTCGGTGTAGGGGCACCCGCAGTACGGCACGTCGCACTCGGGGCTGAGCATCTTCATCGCCCGGGCCCCCGCCTGGGCGACCGACGACGTAGCGACCTCGCCGGGGTTCATCCACAGTCCTTGGCGCATCATCGCCACGACGGCCGGTGCGGGCGAGCCGAGGAGGATGAGGTGCGACGCCTGTGCCTCCAGCCGCGAGGCGATCGCCCAGCACAGCATCCCGCCGCGGCTGTGGCCGATGAGGGCGACGGGGCCGGGATGGCGTTCGACCATCCGGGCGAGCGTCTGGCCGACCTGCTCGCGCAGCCGTTCCGGACAGCCGGCGTTGACCCGCAACGTCGAGCGGACCGGCCGATAGCCGATCCGACCCAACCACGTTCGCAACGGTTGGAGGTAGACGTCGTTGCCGAACAGCCCCGGGGTGACCAGCACCAGCCGGCCGTCACCGCGAGGGGCCCCCTGTCCGTAGAAGATCGGGTCCCTGGCCAGGGCGGCGATCTCGCCCATCACCTGCGCCTCGTGCCGCATAATGTCCCGTTCGCTGTCGGTCATCGGCCCCCCTGTCCGCGGACAGCCTCGCGCGCGCCAGGCCCTGCGTGCCGGGCCCGCTGCCTCAGGCGTCGATCGGCACCCGCCTGGCGGTGAGGTCGGCGGCGGTCTTCGGTTCGTGGACGACGTCGGACTCGTCGAAGGTCGTCGTCCAGCAGGCGAACTCGAGGAGCGTGCCGTTGGGGTCCTTGAAGTAGAGCGAACGAACGAAGACGTCGTCGTCGTCGCTGGCCGGGTCGTAGGCGGGGTTGTGGCCGCCGTGGTGGGCGTTGCTGTGGTTGGTGATCTCGGTGACGGCAACCCCCTTCGCCCGCAGCTTGACGAGGTACTCCTCGATCTTCTCCGGTGCCACGTCGAAGGCGATGTGGTTGGTCGAGCCGATCGCCGTGATCCCGCCGCCACCGCCGCCGACGACGCGCATGTCGGCGTCCCAGGTGGGGTGCAGCGACTCGCCGGGCACACCCTCGGGTGCGTCCGCGAACCAGAAGAAGGCGATCCCGTCGACGCCGTTGCCCATGTCGAGGAAGAAGTGCTGGCCGCCGTTGGGGAACTCGAGCGTCTTGACCAGCTTCATGCCGAGCACGTCGCGGTACCAGGCGACGGTCTCGGCCATGTCCCGGCAGACGAGGGCGATGTGGTTGAAGCCACGGAGCTCGAACTCGGGGTTGGTGTTGCCGGTCGCAGCCATCGCGCCAGTCTGCCGGGATGCGCCCACTGGGAACGCACGCTGCCAACATCGAGGCACACGAACCTTCAACGCACCTCCGAGGCAAGGAGATCGAGATGCCCCAGCGCGACGTCGCCATCGAAACGCCCGACGGCACGCTCGACGCCAGCTTGCACACGCCGGCTGGGTCGGGACCGTGGCCGGCGGTGATCATGTACCCGGACGCCGGCGGGCTCCGCGAGACACGTTCCGCGAGATGGCCCACCGGCTCGCCGACCTCGGCTACGCGGTGCTGGTGCCAAACATGTTCTACCGACTCGGCGAGATCGCCCCGTTCGACATGAACACCGTGTTCAGCGATCCGGAGGAGCGCAAGCGGCTGATGTCGGTGGTGTCCAGCGTGACGAAGGAAGCGGCGGCGCGCGACACCGCGGCGATGCTCGACTTCCTCGCCGCCCGACCCGAGGTGGCGCCGGGCAAGGTCGGCACGACCGGATACTGCATGGGCGGCGGGCTGGCCCTCGACGCAGCCGGGCGGTTCCCCGATCGCGTCGGCGCGGCGGCGTCGTTCCACGGCGGGTACATCGCATCGACGGCGCCGGACAGCCCGCACCTACTCGCCGGCGCGATGCAGGCGAAGATCTACGTCGCCGGCGCCGAGAACGACGCCTCGTTCGACGACGAGCAGTTCGACCGTTTGAAGGCGGCGCTCACCGACGCCGGCGTCGACCACACGCTGCTCACCTATCCAGCTGCCCACGGCTTCGCCGTCCTCGACAACCCGACCTACGACGAGCTCGCCGCAGCCCGGCACTGGGATGCCCTCGAGTCGCTCTACGCCGCGGCGCTCGCCGCACCGTGACG
Source organism: uncultured Acidimicrobiia bacterium (assembly GCA_963841465.1). GTDB lineage: Bacteria > Actinomycetota > Acidimicrobiia > Acidimicrobiales > Ilumatobacteraceae > JALZMG01. The sequence continues at coordinate 62,725 of CAWJCQ010000009.1, forward strand.
CATCGGAGTGTTTCGTGCGGGAGCGTCCCGGAGGAAACACTCCGATGACACCAAACACTCGGATGAGGCGTTCCGAGGCCGTACGCTGCCGGCCCATGGTGAGCAACGGGCGGAGTGGGCGACCGCGCCTGCTGCCGCGGGCCCGCAACGGCGAGCCGTCCGACGAGATCCTCGCCGCGGCGAGCGCGCTGTTCGGCGAGCGAGGGGTGATGGGCACGACGATGGCCCAGATCGCCAGGGCGGCGGGCCTCCAGCAGTCGTCGCTCTACTACTACTTCCGCAGCAAGGAGGAGATCCTCGCGGCGATCGTCGCCAAGGCCAACGTCGTGCCGCTCGAGCTGGCCCGTCGGGTGCGCGACGAGCCGCTGGAGCCGGCGGCGCGGCTGTGGCGGTTCGTCGCCGGCGACGTGGTCGCCCTTTGCGCCTTGCCGTTCGACATCAACGAGGTCCATCGCTACGCCGCTCGCGACCGGCAGCGCTTCGCGTCGTACTGGAACGAGCGGCGCACGCTGCAAGCCAGCCTGGCGGCGATCGTGCGCGAGGGGATCGCCGGCGGGTCGCTGCGCGATGTGAACCCGCGCCTCGTCGCGCTCACCCTGATGTCGAACGACGAGGCCGTGCAGAACTGGTTCCGCCACGACACCCGCCCGATCCGCGATCCGGGTCGGATCGGGGCGGCGATCGCCGACCTCGCCGTCGGCGGCCTGCTCGTGGAGCCTGCCGACATCGGGCGGGTCGGCCGGGTGGCGCGTGCCGGCGGCGATGAGCTGACGCGTTGAGCCTCGGCCAAGTGGGCAGCGCCGCTGCGAAGCGCGCTGCGGAGCCCTCGCACGGAGGTGAGCCGAGCAGCTTGGCTGCGAGGCGAGCCCGAGGATTCAGCCGTCGTAGAAGTACGGGTCGTGGAGGCCGACCAGCTGGCGCTGGCGTCACGGCCCGCTCGATCGCCTCGGGGCTGAGGTGGTTGACCTCGTCTGTGGTCCTGATGCGCTGGGCAATGTCCCGCCGGCCGTAGTGGACCTGGAGGAACAGCCGCCCGTGACCGCCTGACGCCGGCGTGCCGCGGTGCCATATGTCCGAGACGAACATCGCCACGTCGCCGGCAGCGGCGGTGAGGAGCACGGGCGGCCGCCCGTCGTATGAGAGGTCCGGGTCCTCCCGCTGAGCCCGGGGAGCGAGTCGCCCGGACCGGTGGCTGCCCGGCACGACGGCGGTCGGTCCGCAGGCCGCCGGGCAGTCCTTGAGCATGATGTGGGCCCCGATCGCGAACACCGGGTACGGGATGCGGTCGTCCCACTCGACGTCGGCCGGCCGCGGGACGTGCGGGCCAGCGTCGCAATGCCACGGTCCCCCACCGAACGTCGGCGGGTTGCGCCACGCGGTGTTGGCGATCACGTGGCAATCGGCCCCGAGCAGCGGCTCGATGACCTCGAGGATCCGCGGGTGGCCGACGACGTGCTGCGAACAGGTCCCGACGTTGAGCATCTGGTAGCGGAACTCCTCGCGGTCGATCCTGCCCCGCTCCGCTTCCCGCTCGACGAAGGCCCGCTCGATCTCATCGGTCAGCGCGGCGACCTCGTCGGCGGTGAGCACACCGCGCAGCACGGTGAACCCGTCGCGCTCGAGCTCGACGCTGGCCGCCAGAACCTCCCCGTCGAGCAGGGCCAGGTTCTTGCCCACGCGGCGGATCACGGGCCCATCCTCGTCCTCCTCGGTCGCCTCCCGCCAACCTGCGCCTGTTGACTGGTGCCGGATGGCCCGCCTGTTCCTCGCCGTGTGGCCAACGGACGAAGTGGTCGAAGCCCTCACCGCGCTGCCGCGCAAGGACCAGCGCGGCGTCCGCTTCGTGCGGCCCGAGAGCTGGCACGTCACGCTGCGCTTCATCGGTCACGCCGACCCGCACGAGGCGATCGGCGCGTTGGCCGGGGTGACGTTCGCACCGGTCCGCCGCCCGCCTCGGTCCGGCGGTCGACGTGATCGCCGAGCGGGCGCTCGTCGTGCCCGTCGGCGGGCTCGACGTCATCGCCCGGACCGTGACCGAGCGGACCAGGGCCATGGGCAAACCGCCCCGCAAGCGGTTCGTCGGCCACCTCACGCTGGCTCGCTTGAAGCCGCATGCCCGGATGCCCCACGCCCTCGGCGCGCTCGTCAGCGCCGAGTTCGACGTCGACGAGGTCGCCCTGGTCGAGAGCCGGCTCGACCCCCAGGGCGCCCGCTACGAGACGCTGCACACGTGGGCGGTCGGTTGACCGCCGCTGCGCGGTCTCAGACAGCCGGTGTCGACGAGCGCCAGCGCGCCCGCCAGGCCGGCGCCTCCCACGGCTCCATCGAGTAGACGCGCTCCAGGGCGACCCGGTCGCCGCGGAACTCGACGATGCTCACCCCGAACTTCCAGGGACCGCCGTCGTAGCTGATCGAGTGCTCGCCGATCCAGACCTCACCCGACCCGCTGATCCGGCGAGTGCGGAAGGCGATCTCGGACGGGTACTGGAGGCGCCATTCGCGGAAGTTGGCGACGCCCTCGAAGCGCTCGCCGGACTGCGGGAACTCGACGATCGCGTCCTCGTGGTACAGGTCGTGGTCGCGCTCACGGTCGGTCCCGCCGACATCCCACAGGCGGGCGAGCGTGGCACGGCGGTCAGCATCAGTGACGGTGCTCACTGGTGCACCGCCGTGAGAGGGAGACAGTTACTCAGGGTCGGTCGCCGGTGCACCAAAGAGCCTTCGGCGCCGTGACGCCGATTCGCTCGCTCGAAGACTCGCTCACTCATAGCTCCAGCCTGACGGATCGCACGCCGGAGGTCATGAAGGTCACAGGGAGACGGGATGGAGCTGCGGATACCGTGCCGCCATGGCCCGACTTCGTCCGTCGGAACGCAGCCAGCTGGCCGACCGGCTGTTCGCCTACGTCGACTCGATGGGCCGACGGCACCTCCCGATCCACGACGCGTCGCACGTGCGCAACGCGCTCGCTCGCTTCGGGCAGGTGCGGTTCGAGGACGATCCGGCCCGCGAGCGGGCGCGGGCCCGGTTGCTGCAGGCGGCACGACGGTTCCGAATCGTGCCGGTGGGCTTCATCGCCAACGAGCTCGACGCCGCCCATCGCCAGGCGGGTCGCGCCCTCCCCAGCGACTTCGTCACGTTGCTGATGACCGACGTCGAGGACTCGACAACGATCGTCCAGCGCCTCGGCCCCCGCTTCGGCGTGCTCGTCGACGAGATGTGGTCGGTGCTGCGGGCGGCCACCGACGCGGCCGGCGGATGCGAGGTCGAAGCCCGCGCCGACGAGTTCTTCGCCGCCTACGAGGCGCCGCGGGCGGCGGTCGACGCGGCGATCGAGATCCAGCGCACCTTTCTCACCCGCTCGTTCGTCGAAGGCGTCGAGGTCCGGCTGCGCATCGGCGTCCACAGCGGGTATCCCTCGTCGACCACCGACAACTACGTCGGGCTGGATGTCAACACGACCTCGCGGATCACCGCGCTCGGCCACGGCGGCCAGATCATCGCATCGGCGAACACACGCGAGGCGGTGCGAGCGACGAACACCGCCGGGGTTCGCTTCACCGCCCTCGGTCCCCACCGCCTGAAGGGGATCGCCGAGCCGGTGGCGCTGTTCCAGGTCGGGGCCAAGGGCCTGCCCAGCCGATTCCCCCCGCTACGGGCGTGAGCTGAGGTAGGTGACGACGGCGAGCACTCGCCGGTGGGTGCCCGGCGCGGGTGGCAAGCCGAGCTTGGCGAAGATGTTGGCGACGTGCTTCTCGACCGCGCCTTCGGAGACCAGCAGGTCGCGGGCGATGCCGCGATTCGAACGACCGTTGGCCATCAGCGCGAGCACGTCGCGCTCACGCGGCGAGAGGTCGGCAAGCGGGCTGATGGGTGCGAGCGTGGCGATCGACATGCGAGTTGGACGGCGCCGGCACCCCGAACTCGTCGCCAGCGCCGGCTACGCCCACGGACCCGCGCCGGTGACCCGCTCGACGGTGATGTGGATGATCCGCCCCGGCGGCGGGTCGTCCATCGGCGGGAACCGCACGCCCGGACCGAGGAACCGGGGCGCCAGCTCTTGCAGCAGCTCGGGTCCACCGCCCTCGGTGACGCGGGCGGTGCCGTGGAGCACGGCGTAGCGCGCCAGCCCGGGACCTGCCGTGCCGGGGAGCTGGACGCTGACGGCGACGCGCGGATCGCCTTCGATGTTGCGCAACTTCTGGCCGCTGCCGAGGTGGGCGACCAACAGCTCGTCGCCGTCACGGCCGAGCCAGATCATGCTCACCTGCGGCCGCCCGTCGGCTCCGGTCGTGACGAGGTGGCCGTGGGCGCCGGCGTCGATGGCCGCGGCGAGCTCGGGGTGCAGCAACATCCTGATGACACTACGGACCGGGCGGCGCGGACGGAGCGTGCGCCGCATGATCGGCCGCCGCGCCGCGCTCGACGGCGCCCTGCTCAGCCGGGGTCGAGGCGGAGGAAGGAGTCGGCCTTCACCAGGTTGTCGTCACTGAAGCTGCAGTCGAAGCGGGCGACATAGAGGGCGCCGCTCGTCCAGTTGGCGGCGAGCCCGGTGGGCGTGTACGGCGTCGGCCCGCCAACGGGCTGCCAACGGGCCCCGTCGTCCGCGGACCGCAGCACGTGGTCGGACGACCATGTCGCCAGCGCGCCGTCGGGGAGCAAGACGAGATTGAGGGCGTTGCGGTCGATCGCCCCGCCGCCGGTCTGTTCGGTGAAGGTCGCCCCGCCGTCGTTCGTTGTAGCCACCCCTGCTCCATCGGTCTCCAGCCAGTGGAGCTTCGTACCGTTGACGACCGCTGGGCCGGTGACCGGCTTGTCGAACACCCTGGCCCACGTCGTGCCACCGTCGGTCGAGCGGAAGATGCCTGCCCCCGTGCCCTGGTTGGTGCCGAGCAGGAACGTGTTGGCGTCGATGACGTACGGCGACGTGGCATACCCGATGTCGGCGGGCAGGCCGGGCACCTGGCTCCACGTCTTGCCGGCGTCGGTGGACTTCATCAGCACCGGCTGCTCGTGGATGCCCGCGAGCATGGTCCTGCGCTGCGGGTCGCTGAAGTCGATGCTCGCCGAATCGACGTGCTCGACGTTCCCAAGTCGCGTGAAGCTGTCGCCGTTGTCGTCGGTGCGGTAGACGCCGGGACCGTAGGCGCCGGTCTCCCAGAACGTTGCCGGGTTGGCAGGGTCGGTGACGATCGAGCTCATCCGGTTCTCGATCGTGTCCCCTCCCTTCGTGCCGAGGGGCGCCCACTGATCGGTGCCGGCCGCTTGGGCGAAGAGGCCGTGGCGGGCGACGCTGGCGATGACCACGTCCTGGCCGAGGCGGGAGGCAACGTTGACGTTGCCACACTCCGATGCCAGCCCGACCAGGTTGGTCGCCGCCTCGACCCATGGCTTGGGCGCCGTCGTCGACGTCGGCACGCTGCTCGCGGTCGAGTCGAGCGGCGGCGCGGTGATCGGCGTCGTGCTCGCGGGTGGTGTCGTCGGCGGCAGCGAGGAGAGCGGGATGTCGAGCTCCGCGTTCTTGCCGCCGCAGGCCGTCAGCGCCCCCGCTGCGGCAAACATCGCCAGAACCCGCTTCCCCCGTCGCACGTCCAGCACGGTACCGGGATCTACCCTTGCTCGGGCTCCGCCCGCAGCCAAGCTGCTCACCTCGCCTTCCGAGCTCGCCACCGCCGCTGCGCAGCGGCGCTCGCCCACCTTGCCAGCGCGGTGAATGGTTTCAATCGTCGAGGTTGATCGTGCCGACCAGGACGCGCTGGCCAGACGACACCTGTTCGTTGTCGGCCCGCTCGCGCGTGACCGTCAGGGTCGGGAAGTCGACCGGCGAGACGCCCGCCCACAGGACCACGTCGGCACCCTCGTTGAACGTCCCGATCGGGACCAGCACACCGGCGTCGCTCTTCAGCCACGCCTGGTAGAACTCGCCTTCGTCGAGGCGCGGGAGGCCGGTCGCGTCGAGCATGATCCGCCACCCGGAGTCGAAGCGCTTGACGTGGGCGGTGCCCTTTGCGCTCGGCAGGAGCTCGGTGGGGTTCATGCTCACCGCCGCGCCCTCGCTCTCGTGACCGCGGGTCGCCACGAACGCACCGCCGGCGACGAGCACGACGGCGGCCGCGGCGGCAGAGAGGCCGACGCGCAGGCGCCGTGCCCGACGCTCCGACAGCGAGGTGACGGTGGCCGGCGCCGTCGGCGCGGGGGCGAAGGATGGCGTCGGGCGGGTGGGCAACGGGCGCGAGCCGGTCTCGGCGGCCTCGGCCGCGATCGCGGCGATGATCGAGTCCTCCAGCTCGGCTCCCGGCATCGCCCACAGCGTCTCGTCGGCCAGCAGCTCACGCAGCTCGTCGAGGTCGGCCCGCGTCTCGTCGTCGATGTCGATCCCATCCTCGCCGGCGAGGTAGGCAACGCGATCGTCGTCGTCGTTCATCGGGCGCTCCTTACCCGGAAATACGGTTGACGGCCGATCACGGTTCTCATCCTGCCGCGTCCCGCAGGTGTCCCAGCATCGCCGCCAGCCGGCGGTGGGCACGGAACGACCGTGACTTCACCGTGCCGACCGGGAGCCCGAGCCGTTCGGCGACTTCGGTGTGGGTGAGCTCCCCGAGGTGCTGGAGGCGCACGATCTCGCGCTCGTCGGGCGGCAGAGTTTCGATCGCCGCCCTGACCTCGGCGACCTCGAAGCTGCGCTCGACGCCGACGGGCAGCTCGACGATGTTCGGATCGGCCGGTGCGACCTCTTCGAGTCGGGCGGTCGGACGGCGCGCCTCACGACGGTGGATGTCGATCGCCGTGCGGCGGGCGATCGTCGCCAGCCACGGACCGAGCTCGCGGGTCGCGTCGAAGCCTTCCGCGGCGCGCCATGCCTTGACGAACGTCTGTTGCGTCGCCTCCTCGGCGAGGTCGCGGGAGCCCAGCGCCTTCAGGGCGACGGCGAAGACGAGCCCGCCGTACTCGCGGTACACCGCCCGCACCCCGTCCGGGTCGCCGCGCCGGAACTCCTCGAGCTCGTCGGCGCCGACCATCCGAGGCACGGTACCGCGACGATGCCCTCGGGCCCGGCGCCAATCCGCGGTCCGGCTCGGGCAGGGGACAGCGGGTCCGAGGTCGGGGGATTGTCCGTTTGGGCCGTGGCCGCCGGGGTGAGGCCATCTGGTGGCGCTCGGGTGCGCCAGGAGGTTGCGATGCTGAGGATGAAGCAGGAAACGACCGACGAGGCCCGGATCCGCGAAGACGAGCGGCGCCGGGTGATCGCCGAGATGCGGGGGGAGGACGGGCGCACGACGCCTCCGTCTGACGACGAGCCCCACGTCGACGACCCGCGCACGTGGGACGTCGCCGACGAGCGCCGACCGCCCGTCGTCGCCGAGCCCATTGTTCAGCGCGACGCGATCCTCGAGCAGCGGCCGTGGATGGTCGAGGAGGACCAGACCGTCACCGAGCGGGGGTTCTCGCCGGGGCAGATCCTGATCCTGCTCGCCGGGGCGGCTGCGCTCGCGTTCGGCATCGTGGCCGTCGCCCGCACCGGGCTCGACGGGTCGCTGTCGCAGCCGGTGGACTCCGTGCTCGGCTGGAACCACACCGCGCTGCTGGGTCTGTTCGAGATCGGTGCCGGCGTGCTGATGGTCCTCGGTGGCCTGCGCGCCGGCGGACGGTGGCTCGGTGGGCTCGCCGGGCTCGCCGTCATCGCCGGCGGGATCCTGATCCTCGGCCGCCTGCAGTGGACGATCGACCGCCTCGGCGCCGAGCGCGACTTCGGCTGGGTCGCCATCGTCGTCGGCGCCGTCGCCGTGGTCGGCGCGGCGATCCCGCGCATCCGCCGGCGCGCCGCCACGGTCATCCGTTCCCAGGTGCCGACGGCGTAGCCGTCCGCCGCTCGCTGCGCGCAGGGCCCCGATCCGTCGAGTGGACCGGGGTCCTGTCGCATGCGATCGTGTGCGGCCATGGGCAACCACGACGTGGATGGAGACGTCGCGCCGGGCTGGGAGTCCGTCGCCGACTTGCTGCGAGCCAGCCTCCGGGCCGGCGACGACACCGGAGCTTCGGTCGCCGTGTACCACCGCGGCGAGCGCGTCGTCGACGTCGCCGGTGGCTCGTTCACGGAGGAGGGCGGCGACTACGACCGCTCGACGCTGCAGTTCGTGTTCAGTACGACGAAGGGGATCACCGCCATCGCCGTGGCGATGTGCGTCGAGCGCGGCCTGCTCGATTACGACCAGCCGGTGGCGACGTACTGGCCCGAGTTCGCCGCCGGCGGCAAGGGCGACGCAACTGTCGCCGAGCTGCTCAGCCATCAGGTCGGCCTGATCACGATCGACGGGATCACGCTCGAGGAGGCGCTCGACCGGGGCACCGTCACGAGCCGCCTCGCCGCCGCCACCCCGGATTGGCCGATCGGCACCGGCCACGGCTACCACGCACTCACTTACGGCTGGCTGGCCGGCGAGCTCGTGCGCCGCGTCGACGGCCGCTCGCTCGGGACCTTCGTCGCCGACGAGATCGTGAAGCCGCTCAACGTCGAGCTCTGGATCGGCCTCCCCGAGGCCGAGGAGGCGCGCGTCTCGCCGCTGATCCAAGAGCCGCCGCCGACCGACATCCCACCGCACATCCAGGCGGCGATCGAGGCGGTGACCGGCCCCGATACCCGAGGCGGTCGCGCCCTGTACCTGAGCGGGGCTTTCGCCGAGCCCGACGTGTTCAACGAGCGGGCCGTGCACGCCGCCGAGCTTCCTGCCGCCAACTGCATCAGCAACGCGGGGTCGCTGGCCACGGTGTACGCCGCCACGCTCGGCCCGATCGACGGCGTGCAGCTGCTCGGCGAGGCGGTCCGCGAGCGGGCCCGAACCCAGGTCACGCCTCCCGCCGAGGTCGATCTGTGCCTGCTGGTGGCAACGACGTTCGGGCTCGGGTTCATGACCCACGGGCCGTTCACGCTGTACGCCGGCCCGGGCAGCTATGGACATCCGGGCGCCGGCGGCTCGGTCGCCTTCGCCCAGCCGGAGCGGGACCTCGCGTTCGCCTACGCGATGAACAGGATGTCCGCCAACCTGGCCGGCGACCTGCGCGCCCAGCGGCTCATCGACGCAGCGGTCGCCCTCGCCGACAGCAAGTGATCGTGTACCGAGCAGACACGATTGGGCGAGCGCCGCTGCGCAGCGGCGGCGGCGAGCTCGGAGGCGCAGCGAGCAGCTTGGCTGCGAGCCAAGCCCGAGATTGAACGATGCCGGCCTTCCCCGCCGTCAGCGTGGGGCCGGTCATCCGCGACCCGGAGGAGGAGCACCGGGCGTCCACGCCGCTGGAGCTGTTCGTCGACCTGTGCTTCGTCGTCGCCGTGGCGCAGTCGTCGTCGGCACTGCACCACGAGCTCGTCGGCGGACACGTCGGCAGCGGGATCGTCGGGTTCCTGATGGCCTTCTTCGGGGTGTGGTGGGCGTGGATGAACTTCACGTGGTTTGCCTCCGCCCACGACGCCGACGACGTGCCCTACCGCCTGCTGACGCTGCTGCAGATCGCTGGCGTGCTGGTGTATGCGGCGGCGGTCCCCGAGACCGTCGAGCACCACACGTTCACCCTCGCCGTCGTCGGCTACGTGATCATGCGGATGGCGCTGGTCACCCAGTGGCTGCGCGTGGCCGTCCACTTCCCCGAGCTCCGGGCTCGATGCCTGCGGTACGCCCTCGGCGTCACATGCGTCCAGCTGCTGTGGCCGCTGATCATCGCCACGCCGGAGCGTTGGGCGCCGTACCTGTTCGCCGTCCTCGCGGCGGCGGAGCTGCTCGTCCCGGTCTGGGCGGAGGCGGCGGCACGCGGCGGGCGCTACTGGCGACTGTTCCACCCTGGCCACATCGAGGAGCGCTACGGGCTGTTCACGCTGATCGTGCTGGGTGAGTCGGTGCTGTCGGCGACGGTCGGCATCCAGGAGGTCGCGGTCGAGGGCGTGACGGCGAGCCTCGTCACGGTTGCCGTCGGTGGGCTGGTGATCGCGTTCAGCGCGTGGTGGCTGTACTTCGACCACCCCGGCCACCTCACCCCGTCAGCCGAGCTGGCAGTTCGCTGGGGGTTCCTGCACGTGATCGTGTTCGCCTCGCTGGCGGCACTCGGGGCAGGTCTCCATGTCGCCGCCGAGGCAGTCGCCGGCGGGACGTCCGAGCGCACCGGCGCGCTGGCCGTGGCGATCCCCGTGGCCGGCTACCTCCTCGGGCTGGTCGTGCTGCTGGTGGCGACGCGCCGGGTCAATCGCCCGGGGTCGGTGGCGCCCAAGGTGGTCGGCGCGACGGTCGTCGTGCTCGTCGGGACGACCGGTTCGGTGCCCGCGACGGTGATCGTGGCCGCGGTCGTGGCGGCGCTGATGGTCGTCTTGATGGTCGCCGCCGGTCGGCATCCGGTTTCGAGCAACACGTGACGAAGGGGTTACCGAGTGACTGAGCCAGCCGTCGATCTGGGACATGCTCACCCACACTCCGGGCATCATCTGTACCGCCAAGCACGGCGACGTCTCGTTGCCCTGAACAGGATGGTGAGTTGACGAATGGGAACGATCGAGGTGTTCGCCGATGTCCGCTGCCCGTTCACCCACGTCGGGCTTCGACGCCTGGTGGAGCGCCGGACAGCACTCTGTCGGTTCGACGTGGTGGTGCGGGTTCGGGCGTGGCCGTTGGAGCTGGTCAATGGCGAACCGCTCGACCCGGCGATGATCGGAGATGAGGTCGACGCGCTCCGTGCCCAAGTCGCCCCCGATCTGTTCGGCGGTTTCGACCGGAGCCGGTTCCCGACCAGCTCCCTTCCCGCGCTGCGCCTGGCCGCAACCGCCTACGAGCACAGCCCCGCGGCGGGCGAGCGGATCAGCCTGGCCCTTCGTGACGCCCTGTTCGAACATGGCCAGGACGTCGCCGATCCCGCCGTGCTCGTCGGCATCGCCGGTGCGGCGGGCGTTGCCAACCCCGATGCGGCCGCCCACGAGAAGGTGCTGGCGGATTGGGAGGAAGGCCAGCATCGTGGCGTGATCGGATCGCCACACTTCTTCGCCGGAGACGAAGGGTTCTTCTGCCCGTCGCTCGACATCTCACACATCGACGGGCGTCTTCGGATCACCAGCGATCGCGGCGCGATGGACGAACTCTTGGAGCGTTGTCTTCGGTCGTGACTGCCTCGGTGACGCGATTCGGTGAGACGCCGGGACGTGTGAGCTGCATGGCTGAGTCTCTGTGATGGCGGGCCGAGATCGCCGCCGATCGGCTGCTCGGGTGAGGAACGGCACCTACCGGATGGTCGGCGAAAGCCGTCGACGCGTCTTATTGGGCGCGCGTTCTCCGACATGGCCAGGCAGGAGATCTCCGGCGTCATCGATCCCCGGCTCGTGATTTCAGGTGGGCTTCCATTTCGCCAGGCACCATACGCCCCGGATGGTCCAGTCCGTGGACGACGGCGTGGGCCCCCGCTGCAAAAGGGAGAGGTGCCGGAGGCGAACGTCCCGCGTGCGGCTCGGCACCGCCGGACTCAGCGGTGGCCCGATCGCTGGTCCGAGTGCGCCGGGGCCGCCATCGGAGCGGATCCGGCCGGCGGGTCCGGCAAGCGCTCGAAGCGGCGCCCGGTCCGCTTGCGGTACAGCGACTCGATGAGGAACGCGCCGACGAGCGTCGCCAGCAGCGTCACCCACGACGCCGCTGGCGCGTTGTCGACAATGTAGATCAGCAACAGCACGAGCATCGTCAGGCAGGCGAGCAGCGAGGCGACGACGATTGCCCGCTTGGCACCGGTCTCCTTGAGGACCCGGAGGTGGGCGGCGTTCACGGCGGCGTACACGATGAGGAAGGCGGCGCTCGCCATCATCGCGATCGGGCCGAGGTCGAAGGCGAGGACGAACACGACCGATAGGCCACCGGTGATGAAGAGGCCCTCGACGTGGCGGTTCCAGATTGCGTTGGTGAACGTCTTGGGCAGCTGGCCGTCCCGCGCGATCTGGTACGAGACATTCGATGCGCCGTAGAGCGTGGCGTTGACGGCCGACGACGTCGACAGCAGGGCGGCGATCGCGATCATCGTGAATCCGACGTGCCCGAGGAACGGCTCGGCCGCCTCGGCGAGGGCATAGTCCTTGGCCTTCTCCAGCTGCGGGATGGAGATGTTGCCGATGACGCCGATCGCGACGAGGACGTAGATGCCGATGGTCGTGGCCACAGCGATGTACACCGCCTTGGGCAGCTCCTTGACCGGGTTCACCATGTCGGCGGCGGCGTTGGTGATCAGACCGAACCCCTCGTAGCCGATGAAGAGGATCCCGGAGGCGAACAGGATGCCGGAGGCGCCGCCCCAGCCGGAGGGAGAGAGGCGATCGCCGTCGAGCGAGAAGAAGCTGGCGACGATGAACCCGAGGAGGATGAGCACCTTGATCGCCACGATCACCGACTCCGCCTTGCCCATCACGGCCGAGCCCAGGAAGTTGACGGCCGTGAAGAGCACGATGATCCCGGCCGCGATCAGCCGCTCGACGATCGACGGGGTGTCGTCGGGCAGGAACGTCATCGCGTAGCCGGCGAACCCTGAGGCGTACAGGGCGATCGAGATCACGTAGGCGATGTACTGGAAGATGTTCAGGCTGCCGGTGAGCACGCCGTCGCCGAGACCCTGCACGAGGAACTGCACCGATCCGCCGGCGCTCGGGTACCGCACCCCGAGCTTGACATACGAGTACGCGGCGAGCAGGGCGACGGCGCCGCCGATGATGAACGACAGGGGCAGGGCGGTGCCCGACACCGCGGCGACGACACCGAGGATCGAGAAGATGCCGGCACCGATCATCCCGCCGATGCCGATGCTCACCGCGGCGAACAGCCCGACGTGGCCGGACCCGGCGCTCCTGACGTGTGCCCCACCGACCACGAGCGGCATGTGTACTACGACCGATCCATCCGCACGAGGACCAGGAGCATCGAGCGGCGTGGCAGCCGGGCCGCGCCCCACGCATCGCGACCTGTAAGCGCCCGGACGCAGGATCGAGGAAACGTCGGGCGGAGCTCCATCAAGAGCCGCTCGACACGCACCCGTTCCGCGAGCAGGTCACCGCAGGCATCAAGGAGCCGTTCCAAATCAGATCTGGAGAGCGTCTCGCCGGTCCCCAGCAACCCTCGCAACGACTCCAGCTCGTCCTGGTCGAGGCGGTCGTCATCGCCTCCGTCACGGTGATCGTGGTCGGCGTCGTGTCGTCTCTCGTGATGGTGCCGGTCCTGTGCCGGCGGGGGTTCGACGGCCGCGTCGCCGTCGGCACCTGCCTCGGATTCCGCTTGGTGTCGGGTTCGCCGCTGTCGTTGTTGCCCCGATGATCCTCGGCGGGCTTGCCACGGCGCGGTGGAGCATGCGCGAGTTCCGCGACGCCGACGACGTCATCCGACCCATCGACCGGCAGGTGCTCGACACCTTCTTGGTCGACGTCGAGGCCCCCGCAGGCGACGAGCTTGCTCCCCGCCCGCGCCGGTGACACCCCGCCGGCGGCCGCATCGGCTGAGACCGGTGAGGGCGCTCTCATGAGTGCAGTTCCTGACGTCGCGCTGAGTCCGCTATTGCCGTCAACGGCGCAAGCGTGGTGCAGGTGTGTGTGTGAGAGAGGACTGTTCGCAGCGACCCCTCGAGGATGCGCTGTGGATGCAGCAGCGCGAGCTCAGGAAGCGGGTGTTCAACATGACCGCGGCTTGGACATACAACCGGTTACCTGGAACTCGACGTAACCGGTCCGGCGAGCGGGCCGAGGAAACGGACGAGCAGGAACGCTGGCACCGCGCCTCGGTCCGACTCAACCAACGGCTAGCGGCGGTGATCGCCGTCAGGGCGCGTCCGAGAACCCCGGCAGTCGGCCGCTTGCGTCGGCAACACGGGGGGGTACCCCTCGGCCGTTCCTGCAGGCCGAGTGGTTCCCGAGACGACCGGGTCGTGGCGCAGGTCGGTGGCGGTTGCCAGAATCCGTCGGTGCTGGTGGTCCGCGGGACCATGAAGGTCCTTGATCGTGTCGGCGGAGTCACCGCCGCGCCCGACGACCGATCGACGACCAGGCTCGGCGACTGGTACGTGAACATCCTGTTCTGCGACCGCACGTCGCCTTGTTCGTCAGTGAGACGACCCTGCTTCCCGTCCTGGTGCCGTGCGCACCCGCCGCGACCCTGATCGACCGATTCCCGACCGCGCTGCTCGCCCAGCTGCAGGCACACGGAGTTCGTCGGTCGTTCACCGAGGCGGAGTCGGTCGAGATGGAGCCGCGCCGCTGGGCCAAGTCCGCCAGCCGCAGCGTCCTGGGCGTGATGAACGAGTTCAGGTACCTCGCCGCCGGCGTCTACGCCAAGCGTGACGGCGCGTCGGATCTCCTCGCCTTGTCGATGCGCCTCGCCGGGACGCCGTGCCGGCCGCTCCACAAGCGGCACATCAGTCCGGACCGGGAGCTCGCCGCCCTCGTCACATCCTCCTCCGGCTGAGCCGAGCACGACGGCCAGCCCAGTGGCGCTCAGCTGCTCTGACGTTCGTCCCGCTGCCGGGCCAGCTCCTCCACCGCACTGGGGAGGACCGTCTCGAAATCGATCAGCTTCGCCCAGGTCGGCGTGACGACGATTCGCACCATCCCGTCGTAGAGCGAGCGGACCTCGGCCTCCCATTCGACCCGCTGCTCCGATGTCATCTCGTAGGTGCCGTTCATCTCGAGAAACTCGTCCGGGATGCCCTCGACGACATCCAACTCGGCGCGACCGCGGATCAGCAGGATCTTCGGCGGGTGCACCTCGGTGTCGATCGTCAGGGCCACTGCTGGTTTCTGGCGCAGCGCGGCGAGCTTCGAAGCGTTCTTCGCCGTGCACATGACGATCTCCGATCCGTTCCAGGTGAACGCGATCGGGATCGACCGGGGCGTTCCGTCCTTGGCGACGTACGCCAGGCGGGTCAGGTCGTGTGCCAGGAGCTCCTGGCTGAGCGGGCGCGCCAAGACTTCCGTGATCTCGCTGGGCTCCATGGCCGAATGTCCTTCCCAGCCGTCGTCCATCGGTAAACGCCTCCAGGAGCCACGGTCGCCGCAACCAGGCGCTCCTGACGTACTGTCGCCGTGGCACGGAAGGAGGGCCCAATGGTCGGGGTGCTCGACGGCACGCGGGTGATCGACTTCGGGCGGTTCATCGCCGGCCCGTACTGCGGCGCGCTGCTCGGCGACCTGGGCGCCGACGTGATCCGGGTGGAGCGAGTCGAGGGGGGCGAGGATCGTTGGATCACGCCGGTGACCTCCGACGGCGTGGGCGCGATGTTTCTCCAGTGCAACCGAGGCAAGCGCGGCATGGCGCTGGACGTGGGGAAGCCCGAGGGACGGGAGGTGGTCGCCCGGTTGGTCCGGTCGGCCGACGTGGTGATCGCCAACCTGCCGGGCGCGACCTTGCGCGGCATGGGCCTCGACTACGAGTCGCTGCGGGCGCTCAAGCCCGACATCATCCTGACCACGGTGAACGCATGGGCGTCGGGCGGCGAGTGGAGCCACAAGGTTGGGTTCGACGGCCTGGCCCAGGCCGCGTCGGGCAACCTGCACCTGTCGGGGCCGCACGGTCAACCCTCGCGTGCCGCGGTGCCATACGTCGATTTCTCCACGGCGACGATCGCCGCGCTGTCGACGCTGGCGGCGTTGATCCACCGCCGTACGACCGGCGAGGGTCAGCTGATCGAGGCGGCGCTCCTGCGCACGGCGGTGACCTGGAACAGCCCGACGCTGATCGAGCAAGCGATGTTGGGCGTCGATCGTGTCTCGACGCACAACCGCGGCCAGACGGCCGGCCCTGCCGACGTCTATCGAACTCGGGACGGCTGGCTGATGTGTCTCGTGATCGGGTCGTACCAGTTCGAGCGCTGGGCCAACATGATCGGGCGCCCCGATCTGCTCGACGACGAGCGGTTCAAGGACGACCTCAGTCGGGGGGACAACGGTGAGGCGCTGTCGGCGTACATGGCGGCCTGGTGCGCCGATCGGGCCACCGAGGAGTGCTTGGCCGAGATGGATTCCAGCAAGGTGCCCGGCGGCCCGGTCCTGTCGCCCCAGGAGCTCCTCGACCTGCCCCACGTCCGGCAGGTTGGCATCCTGCGCGAAGTCGAGTACCCGACCGCCGCCACCCCGGCGCCACTCGCTGAGTTCCCGGCGGTGTTGTCGGCGAGTCCCGGAACGATCCACGGCCGGGCCCCGCAGCTCGGCGAGCACACCGACGGCATCCTTACCGAACTTGGCTACGACGGCGCGGCCATCGCCGGGCTGCGCAGCGCCGGCGTCGTGTAGGGAGCGCCGCTCGTCGTCAGTCGAGCGTCACGGTGAGGAACTCGCCGGGCTGATCGCCGCCGGCGGTCCCAGCGACGCGGCCGCGTCGAGTGACGGGCGGCTCAGCCGAGCTGATCTCGACGGCATCGCCGGGCCGAGCGTGCGGCAGCAGCTCCGTTGGGATGAACATGCTCTCGGCGTCCTCGCGAACGTGGTACTCGATCGACCAGGTCGAAGGCTGACGCATGCGATGGGCGTTCCCAGGTCGGATGGTGAGCAATCGCTTACGCTGGCACGGTGATGGTGCCGGCACGGGCACCGGCGACGTAGCCGTCGGCGGCCGTCCACGTGATCGCACCGTTGACGATGACGGTGTCGACCCCCTCGGCACGCCGGATCCAGCGGGTGCCGCCCCCGGGGAAGTCGTGCTCGGCGATCTCCGGGCCCCGGCCCACAGTGTCGGCGTCGAACACGACGATGTCCGCGGCGAATCGGGGCCGCAGCTCACCGCGCTCGGGGATTCCCCAGATCGCAGCGGCGTCGGAGGTGATCTTCTTCACCGCCCCTTCCAGCGACAGCGCCCCGGTCTCTCGCACGTATCGCGACAGGAGGAACCCGGTGTCGCCGTAGGTCGCGAACGAGCCGACGTGGGCGCCTCCGTCGCTCGCGCCGATGTGCACGAGCGGATGGGCGAGCAGGGCACCGACCGCGACAGCGTCCGAATGTCCGAGCTCCGCACGCACGAACCAGGTCCCCAGCTCCTCCTCGACCGACAGGTCGATGAGGAGCTCGGCGGCACGGGTGCCGCGCTCGGCGGCGATCTCGCCGAGAGTGCGACCGACAAGGTCGCGGTTGCGTTCGAGGGCGACGTCTCGCACGAGGTAGTTAGCCGGATCCATGCCGGGTCCGCGCAGCGCGACGGCTTGCTCCATCCCCTCGACCAGCGTCTGCTTGACGTTCGGGTCGGCGAGCGCCGCCAGCTTGGCTGCCGGATCGTTCATCGCCAGCACGTTCCACCAGCCCGGGATAGCGAGGAACATGATGCTGCGCTGCCCCATCGTCCAGGAGATGTCGATCGGGCGGGTCTGCACCTGCGGCCACACCCGCGCCCCCTCCGCCCAGACCCGCTCCACCGCCGCCATGACCTGATCGGCGCCGTCTGGTGTGGCCGCCGAATGGAACAGCGGGGACAGCGTGGTCGGGATGCCGAACCGGATCGACAAGTCGGCGAGCATCTCGATGCGGCTGACGGTCAGCCCCGGGTCGTAGAACTCGTGGACGACCTGCAGCATGCGGCCACGCTCGGCGAGGACGGCGCACAGCGCCTCGAGCTCACGGTGCTCGGCGAAGCGACACGGCACCGGGAGCAGGTCATCCTCCACATCGACGTAGCTGGTCGACAGCCCGAGGGCACCGGCATCGAGGCACCCGCGCAGCACCTCGCACATCGTCGCCACCTCGTCGACGCTGGCGGCCCGTCGCGGGTCGTCACCGAGGACGTACATGCGCAGCACCGAGTGCCCGACGAGCGCGCCCACGTTGAGCGCGATGTCACCGGCGAGCGAGTTGAGCATGCTGCCGAAGGACTCACCCCAGCGCCAGTCGACGCCCTGGTCGAACGCCGCCTCGGGCATCTCCTCGATCAGGCGGTACATGCGTGAGAACCGCTCGCGGTGCGCAGCGCGAACGGGCGCCAGGCTGAGCGAGCAGTTGCCCAGGATCACCGACGTCACGCCGTGTTCGATGGCCGGGTAGGCGTACGGGTCGAAGCACAGCTGGGCGTCGTAGTGGGTGTGCGGGTCGATGAAGCCGGGCGCCACGATCTTGCCGGCAGCGTCGATGTCACGCGCCGCCTCGGCGTCGCCGAGCAGGCGGCCGACGCTTGCGATGCGGCGGTCGCGGACGCCGACGTCACCGCGGAAGCGGGGCAGGCCGGAGCCGTCGACGATGGTGCCGTTGCGGATGACGAGATCGAGCACGGAGCCCTCCTTCGGGTGCTGTCGTGACACGTGGTCAGTGGACGATGGACAGGTCGGACCACGCTCGGCCCGGGAGGTCGTCCAGCGACGTGACGACGCCGCTGGCGAGCAGACCGGTAAGCGCGTCCTCGCCGAGGCTCATCGTGGTGGTGGCGCCGTTGTGGTGGCGGAGCGCGACGACGAGCTCGGCCCGACCGTCGTGGCCCGGGCCGACGGTGGCGGACTCGACGACCGGGCCCGGATCAGTGATCATGGCGCCGTCGCCGGCTCGATGTAGACGAGGTCGGTGGGCAGCATGCCGCCGGGCGCGTCCATCGTCCGTGCCCGCAGCGCGAGGTGCGGATTCCACGCCAACAGCGCGGCGCGGCCATCGTCCCGGCCCGGCAGGACGCGAGCGGCGAGCGATGCCAGGGTGTCGCCGGGCTCGGGCAACACGTACGCCCGCGTCACGAAGGGATTGCCCCCGTCCCCTGCCACCGTGTCACCGACCGTGCATCCCCATCTGCGGCGGGCGACGGCCCGCGGGGCCCGCATCGTGTTCGTCAACCCGTGCCGCATCGAAACGCCAGACCGCGGTGTCGGCGACACCGTGCTCATCAAGCCGGACACCGACGTCTGGTTCCTCGCCGCGCTCCTGCGCGAGATCGACGCCGTCGGCGGCTTCGACGCCGGCGTGATCGCTCGCCACGGCAAGCACGTCGAAGGGTTGCGGGACTTCCTCCGGGCCTATCCCGCCGACCGAGTGGCCGGTGTCACCGGTGTCGACGCGGCGACGGTGCGGGAGCTCGCCACCGCGTGGACGGCGACGCCACGGGCCTCGGTGCACACGTCGACCGGCTTGAACATGGGCCGTCAGGGTCCGCTTGCCTATTGGCTCGTCCACATGCTGTCGTTCGCGACGGGACGCCTCGACGTCGAAGGCGGCAACCTCAAGAGCGACGGCTTCTACGCCAACGCCAAGTCCGGCACCGGCATCGCTGCGCAAGGGTACGTCGACACCGAGTTCGGTCGCCTGCGCCGCGGCGGCCTGCCCGGCACGATGATGGCCGACGCCATCCTCGACAGCGCCGAGCCGGTGCGGGCGATGATCGTGGTCGCCGGCAACCCGCTGCTGTCGATCGCCGGCGAGCAGCGGCTGCGCAAGGCGTTCGAGCAGCTCGAGCTGATGGTGGTCATCGACATCTACCCCAGCGCCACCGCCGAGCTGGCCGACGTCGTCCTGCCATGCACCGACATGTACGAGCGCGACGACCTCAACGTCGTCAACATCGGCACCAGTGCCCGGCCGTTCGCGCAGTACACGCCCGCCGTCGTGGCCCCCGCCCACGATCGCCAGCCGGAGTGGTGGATCGCCCACCGGCTGCTCAGGGAGCTCGGCGAGCCATCGTTGCTCGACGACGATCAACCCGACCCGTGGGCGAAGTGGCGGCACATGCTCCAGCGCGGGGCCGGCGTCGAGCTCGCGCAGCTGCAGGCGAGCGGCGAGCCGGCCGTGCTCCCGGCGCCGGCGCCCGGCGAGTTCTTCGCCAAGCAGGTGTGGACGGACGATGGGCGCGTCGATTGCTGCCCGCCGACGTTCGCCGAGGCGATCAGGCGCTGCCACGAGCTCTTCGAAGCCGAGCAGCGCGAGCACGAGGCAGGGGGCGGGCGGCTGCGCCTGATCCACGGTCGCGACCCGTGGATGCACAACACGTGGTTCGCCAACATCGGCCGCCTGAAGCGGGGCGGCCGGACGTCGAACCCGTTGTGCATCAACCCCGCCGACGCCGCCGCGCTCGGCCTGGCCGGCGGTGACCGCGTCCTCGTCGCCAGCGATCACGGTGAGGTCACCGCCGAGGTGTCCCTCGACGAGCAGTTGATGCCCGGCGTGGTGTCGATGGTGCACGGCTGGGGACACGGCGCCAGCCCCCGACTTCGCATCGCTGCCGAACATCCCGGCACCAACCCCAACGCGCTGCTGCCGAGCGGTCCCGGCAGCTACGAGCCGCTGAGCAGCCAAGCGCACATGACCGGGATTCCCGTCACCGTCCAGCGGCTCTGACGGCGGCAGCCGTCGCCGCGCCCATCCGCCAACGATGAGTTCACGGGCGCCCGATCGTCTCAAGGGATGGCCGAGCTGACAGGAGGTCGCATGAGCTTGCCGAAGATCGTGTCGCAGGAGGAGTGGACCGCCGCCCGGCGTGCCTTGCTGGAGAAGGAGAAGGCACTCACCCGCCAGCGTGACCAGCTCAACACCGAACGTCGTGAGCTGCCGATGGTCGAGGTGACCAAGTCCTACGAGTTCGAGGGCCAGGAGGGCACGGTGTCGCTGCTCGATCTGTTCGAGGGCCGGCTCCAGCTGATCGTCTACCACTTCATGTTCCACCCCGAGTGGGACGAGGGGTGCCCCAGCTGCACCGCCGGCACCGACGAGGTGGCGCCCGGCTTCATCGAGCACCTCAACGTCCGCGGCACCTCCTACGCCATGGCGTCCCGCGCCCCGCTGGCGAAACTCGAGCGGTGGAAGGCCCAGAAGGGCTGGACGATCCCGTGGTACTCCACCAACGACGGCGACTTCAGTTACGACTTCGGCGCCACGATCGACGCGTCCCGCGGCTACGACGAGTACAACTACCGCACCCTCGACGAGTACGCGGCCATGGGCCACGAGAGCATGAAGACATCAACGCAGCCCTACGACATGCCGGGCCGCACGTGCTTCCTCCAGGTCGACGGCACGGTGTACCGCACCTACTCGGTATACGCGCGCGGGCTCGAGAGCACCGGCGGGTCGTACTACTTCCTCGACCTCACCGCGCTGGGACGCCAAGAGGATTGGGAGCAGCCCGCCGGCCGGGCAGCGAGCGTCCGGGGCAACCAGCCTGACTTCGCGTCGTGAGAGCGCCTGTCTGGCGCTCGTTCTGTGCCCGACACGACGCCGGCGCTCAACGGCGCAGCGAGAACCGGCGCGGGACGACGCCGCCGAGCGCGGCCTGGACGCGGTCCATCGCTCGCTCGTCGAGCTTGCGCCCGTTGCGTTCGGTGAGGGCGAAGCGGTCGATGAGGCCGACGCTGTCGGTGGTGATTCGGGCGCTGTGCACGGCCACGCCGGTGGCGGCGAAGGCGGCGGCGAGCGCGGCGAGGGTGCCCGGGCGGTCCGGCGCGGTGACGCTGGCGGCGGTGTGCCACGGCAGCGCGGCGTTGTCGAACGTGATCGTCGCGCCCGTCGAGTGGCTCGAGCACGACCCGGCGGCGCAGCTCGTCCTCCATCTCCTGGGCCAGCCCTTTCGCCCGCGGGCGCACCGCGCTGCGCACGTAGAACGAGTCGACGACCGCGCCGTCGGGCCAGGTGGCGACGGTGGCGGCGACGATGTCGCAGCCGGACGCGGTGAGCGCCCGGCACAGGTGGGCGAGGAGGGCGTCGCGGTCGCGGCAGGCGACGTCGATCAGCCAGTGATCCGGCGTCGGGTCGGGGCTGACGGCGACGCGGATCGTCTTCGCCGCCGGCAGCGGCTCGACCAGCCGGGCTTGGCGGGCCAGCTCCTCGGGCTCGTGGGCCAGCAGGTACTCGACCGGTGCGGCGCGCAGCCGGGCGATGGCGGCGGGCTCGTCCGACAGCGCCTCGGCCTGGGCCCGCCGGGTCGCCGCCAGCGCCTCCGCGCCCTCGCCGAGGATCTCGGGGTGGCGGAGCAGGTCGAGCACGAGGGTGTGCAGCTCGTCGAGGCCGTCGCGGTGGCGCTCGTCCACTCCGGTGGCCATCGCCAGCAGGTGGGCGCCGACGGCCATCGCCGGTGAGCCGACCTGGGTGGCGAGCTGGCGGACCTCGGCCGGGCTGTAGCCGTGGACGTCGGCGGCCGCCCGCCGCAGCAGTCGAGACGCCGTCAGCACGTCGACGACCCGCTGCGCGTCGGCGTCGTCGACAGCCAGCTCGGTGAGCAGCCGACGGCCCGCTGGCTCGTCGACGTCGATCCCCTCGATGTCGACGACCAGCGCCGCCAGCGCGGTGATCGGCGCGGCGTCGCGGCCGTCCGATTCGGCGTCGGCGAGCAACTCCTCGAGGCGGTTGACGGTCGGGAACCGCAGGATGCGGGACGGGTCGAGCTCGCTCGGGTCGGCGCGCCGGCGGGCGAGGGCCGCGGCGAGCGAGGGCACGCCGCGCTCGAGCACGCCGGTGACGTCGAGCAACCGCACGGCGCGGGGGTTGCCCCGCCGGATCACGTCGAGCAGCGCCCACGTGTCGGCCCCGGTCCACCTCAACGCCACGCCGCGCCGTTCGCCGAACCAGGACAGCAGCTCGTCGGACGGGCGCACCGTGGCGTCGGTGAGCCCCGCCGACTGCAGCGCGACCGGCACGATCTCGGCGGCGGGCGGGTGGCCGATCAACACCAGCTGCCCGTCGCTGCGGGCGACCCACCCGCCCGCTGGTTCGGGCGTGACGTGGTCGTCGAGCGACACCACGTCGACGGCGCCTCGACGCTGGATCCGCCATCGCAACAGCGGGGGCGTGACGACGGTCGACAGCAGCACCACCAGCAGGAGCGCGCCATAGAGCTCGTCGTCGAGGACCCCGGAGGCCAGCCCGATGCTGGCGAAGATCAGCCCGACCTCGCCGCGGGGGATCATCCCGATGCCGATCAACAGCCGGTCGCTCGTCGTCCCCGCCGCGCCCACCATCGACACCAGCTTGCCGGCAAGGG
Source organism: uncultured Acidimicrobiia bacterium (assembly GCA_963841465.1). Classification (GTDB taxonomy): domain Bacteria; phylum Actinomycetota; class Acidimicrobiia; order Acidimicrobiales; family Ilumatobacteraceae; genus JALZMG01. Next base: position 85,635 of record CAWJCQ010000009.1, read on the forward strand.
CGATCACGAAGAGGACCCCGGCGTCGAACAGGACGCTCGGCCTGAGCATCGCGCCGAGGTCGGCGTTGACGCCGATGAGGACGAAGAACACGGGGATGAACACCGCACCGACGCTGTTGAGGTCGGCGGCGACCCGCTCGGCGTGGCGGCTGCGGCCGATCGACAGCCCGGCCATGAACGCACCGATGATGAAGGCCAGCTGGGCGGCGTCGGCCACGATGGCGAAGCCGAGGACGACCACGAGGGCGGCGATCGTGAGCGTGCCGCCGGACCGGGACAGCCTGCTGACGACGTCGAGCAGGCGGGGCACGGCGAGCAGGCCGACGAGCCCGGAGACGACGAGGAACGCGAGCGCAGCGAGGATCGTGGTGACCAGCAGGCCGACGGTCACCGAGTCGCCGGTGACGATCTTGACGACGATGGTGAGGATGACGAGGCCGAGCACGTCGTCGGCGACCGCCGCCCCGAGCACGATCCGCGCCTCGGTCGTCGCCAGCGCCCGGAGGTCGCCGAACACGCGCGCCGTGATCCCCACGCTGGTCGCCGTGAGCGCGGCGCCGAGGAAGATCGCCGTCTCCGACGACCACCCCAGCGCCAGGCCGGTGACGGCGCCGACGGCGAACGGGACGACCACACCGATCACGGCGACGAGCATCGAGGCCCGGCCGACGCGTCCGAGCTCGGCGAGGTCCATCTCCATGCCGACCTGGACGAGGAGCAGGAGCACGCCGATCTCGGCGAGCACCCCGAGGCTGACGCCGCGCTGCGACCCGAGCTCGACAAGGCCGAGGGCGGACGGGCCGATCACGATGCCGGCGACGATCTCCCCGAGCACGGCGGGGATGCCGGTCCGCTCGACCAGCTCGGCGGCCAACTTGGCGGCGGCGATCACCACCAGCAGGTCGAGCAGCAGGCGGGCGAGGTCCACGGAGTCGGCGGCGGCGAGCACGTCAGCGGGCGTCCGCCACGATCGCCGCCGCCGCCGCCACGCCCTGCGGGCTCAACCGCCATCCACGACGGCGGACCGTGACGATGGCCTCGGGACCGAGCACCCTGCGCACCCGGACGAGCACGGATTCGCAGCGACGTGGGCTGAGGTCGTCGAGGCCGGCCCCCCGGCGCAGGGTCGAGCGGTCGATGACCCGGCCCTGCTGCTCGACGAGCACCTCGAGCACGGCCCGCTCACGGGGACCGAGCGGTGCGTCGTCGTCGGCACCAGACATCCCTGGCGAGGGTAGGCATGCATTGTGAACGGGGTGTGAACGGCGCGTTCGCAGCTCGCGACGTCACACCGGCGCCAGCAGCCGGTAGCCGCCACCGCGCTCGGCGACGATCCGCGGTCGCCGGGGCCCGTCGCCGAGGATTCGCCGGAGCCGGCTGACCCCAATCCGCACGGCGTTGACGTCGTCGTCGCTCGCCAGATCGCGGCCGGTGGCGCGGCTGAGCAGGTCGAACGTGCACAGCCGCCCGGCGCGGCACATCAGGGTCCGCAGCAGCACCATCTGCTGGCGGCTCAGCTGGACCAGCCGGCCGGCGATCTCGACCTCGTAGGAGCCGCTGTCGAGGCGCACGTCGCCGACGTCGAGCACCTGGTCCGCTGCGCCAGCCGCGGCCGCCGCATGGCGCAGCTGGACGCGAGCCCGTGACACCAGCACGGTCGCGTCGATGTCGGTCGGGACGACGTCGTCGGCGCCGGAATCGAGGCTGGCGGCGACCTCCCGATCCGTCGCCGTCGACGTCATCACGATCACCGGGCAGGCCGGCCAGACGTGGAACCGGCGCGCCAGCGACCTCCCGTCGACGTCGATCAGCTCGTGCTCGATGAGCGCCAGGTCGGGCTGCGCCAGCTCGACGTGTTCACGTGCCTCGCGCCCCGTGCCCAGCGCCGTCACCTCGAAACCGGCCTGCTCCAGAGCGATGACACGCGTCGCGCGGAGCGGTCCGTCGGTCTCGACGAGCAGGATCGCCGCCACCTCGCGGAACATATTGCTGAGCGACTCGCGCCGTCACGGGCGCACAAGAACGCAACAGAGACGAAACAGTGCGGCAGCGTGGGCGAAACGAGGGTCGCCTCAACTACGTCCCGGATCGCCCGGGCGGGCGGTCTCGGTCGAACGGCCGCGAGTCAGGGAGAACGCATGCGTACAAAGAGGGCGCTGAAGTACGTCCTGGGTGGCCTCGCCGGCGCCGCCTTCGTCTCGCTCTTCGGCGCAGGGGTCACCTACGCCCAGTCCGACGACGCCGGCGCCGCGATCCAGACGCTGACCGGGACGACCAACATGCTGTGGGTGGTGATCGGCGCCGTGCTGGTCATCTTCATGCAGGCCGGGTTCGCCCTCGTCGAGACTGGCTTCTGCCGGGCCAAGCACGCCGCCCACGTCGTCAGCACGAACTTCGCCATCTTCGGCCTCGGGTTCATCGCGTTCTTCCTGGTCGGCTTCCCGCTGTCGCTGAGCGCCTTCAACGCCGCGCCCTACTTCGACCCCGGCAACGCCGACTCTGCTACCGCCAACGGCCACGCCGTCGGCAGCGCGCTGGTCGGCAGCGACAACTGGGTCTTCCTCTGGAAGGGCGCCTGGGCGCTGTCGGGCAGTGGCGTCACGCCGGGCGTGCTCGCCTTCTTCCTCTACATGGTTGCCTTCATGGACACCACGGCGACGATCCCGACGGGGGCGATGGCCGAGCGCTGGAAGTGGGGAAGCTTCGTCATCTGGGGGCTGTTCGTCGGGAGCATCTACTACCCGCTGTTCGCCGCCTGGACCTGGGGCGGTGGCTTCCTCGCCCGCAGCTGGGACTCGCTCAACTTCGGCCACGGCTACGTCGACTTCGCCGGCAGCGGCGTGGTGCACACGATGGGCGGCGTCGCCGCGCTGGCAGGAGCGCTCGTGCTCGGTCCCCGCATCGGCAAGTACGGCAGGGACGGCAAGCCGCGGGCGCTTCCGGGCCACCACATCCCAATGGCGATGCTCGGCACGTTCATCCTGCTGTTCGGCTGGTTCGGCTTCAACGCCGCCTCGACGTTCGCCTCGTCAGATGTGCAGTTCGCCACCGTCGCCACCAACACGGCGATCTGTGCCGCCTTCGGCGCCATCGCGGCGATGCTCTGGACCACCCAGCGAACCGGCAAGCCGGACCCCGGGATGATGGCGAACGGCATGCTCGCCGGTCTCGTCGCGATCACCGCTCCGTGCGCCTTCGTCACGCCGGCGATGTCGATGGTCATCGGCATCGTCGCTGGAGTGCTGGTCGTCGAGTCGGTGTTCTTCTTCGAGCGCCGAGCCAAGATCGACGACCCCGTCGGGGCGATCTCGGTGCACGGCGTGTGCGGCATCTGGGGCGTGCTGTCGGTCGGCCTGTTCGCCAACGGCAGCTACGGAAAGTTGTGGAACGGCAACCCGGAGGACCAAGGGGTGAAGGGGCTGTTCTGGGGCGACGGCGGGCAGTTCCTGGCCCAGCTGTTCGGCGTGGTCGTGCTCTGCACGGTGATGTTCGGCATCGCCTTTGGCTTCTTCAAGATCCAGGACGCGATCTCCAAGAAGATGGGCAAGGGCGGGATCCGCTCCAAGGAGGCCGACGAGATCGCCGGGCTCGACCTACCCGAGATGGGCGTGCTCGCCTATCCGGACTTCGTCGCGAGCCACGCGACCACCAACAGCGACGGAGCCGGCGAGCGCGTCGCCGAGCCGGTCGGATCATGAAACTCGTCACGGCGGTTCTGAAGCCGCACAAGCTCGACGACGTCAAGTCGGCGCTCAAGGGCGCCGGCGTCACCGGCATGACGGTCACCGAGGTCCGCGGCTTCGGCCGCCAGGGCGGCCACACCGAGACCTACCGCGGCACCGAGTACGAGATCGACTTCCTCCCCAAGGTCTGCCTCGAGGTCGTCGCCGAGGACCAGCTCGTCGACGGCATCATCGAGGCGATCGTGGCCGCCGCCCGCACCGGCAAGATCGGCGACGGCAAGGTGTGGGTGACCGACGTCGATCGGCTGGTGCGGATCCGGACCGGGGAGGAGGGCTCGGACGCCGTCTGAGCACCGAGCGCTCGTCGTCGCCTGGCCGTTGGCACAACGGCCAGGCGACACACCGGGTCAACGCACGAGGTAGACGATCGACACCACCACGCCGATCGTGATCACCACCCATTTGAATCGGGACGCAGGGAGGTAGGTCGACGCCCGCCCACCGAGGGCACCTCCGATCAGGCTGGCTGGGGCCATCACCGCGACGAGCGTCCACTCGACCTTGCCGGAGAAGACGAGGAACGCCGCCGCCGACAGGTTGATCGCCGCTGCGAGCGGCTGCTTGACGGCGTTGAGCTGGGTGAACGGGACGTCCGAGAAGAGGCCGAGGACGGCGATCAGCATGATCCCGAGCCCAGCGCCGAAGTAGCCGCCGTAGACGCCGGCGACGAACGTTCCGGCGAGCTCGGCCACCGCCAGCCGCCCGTGGCCGCGGTGCTTCGCGACCCAGCGCCGCACCGGATCCTGCACCGCCAGCAGGACGCACGACAGCAGGATGAGGTACGGCACGATCGATCGGAACACGGCGTTGCTGGTCAGCAGCAGGGCGACGGCTCCCGTGAGGCCCCCGGCGCCGGACACGACGAGCCGCGTGCGCAGCGGCTCGCCGCTGGCGTCGATCGCGCCGCGCAGCGCCCACGTGCCCCCGACGTAGCCGGGGCACAAGGAGACCGTGTTGGTGGCGTTGGCGCGCACGGCCGGCACGCCGACTGCCGTCAGCACCGGGAAGCTGATCAGCGTGCCGCCGCCGGCAAGGGCGTTGACGGCGCCGGCGCCGACGGCCGCCGCGGCGGCGGCGACATGGGCCAGGCCAGAGACGTCGGGCACGGCCGTGAACTCTGCCCGATTGCGGGCGCCGTCACCGCGTCAGCCCTGCTTGCCCTGCTTGCCCTGCTTGCCCTGCTTACCCTGCTTGCCCTGCCAGATCCCACGCTCGGGCGAGATCGGCGACGAGGGCGGCGCGGACCTCTGCCGCCCGCTCGTCGGCGCGCAGGACCGCCGACGGGTGGTAGGTGACCACGACGGAGACGCCATACGCCTCCTGCACCTGCTCCCGGGTGGCGGCGATGCCGACGGTCCGCCCGAGCACCGCGCGCGCGCGCGGTCGCGCCGAGGGCGACGATCACGCGTGGCCGCACCGCGGCGACCTCGGCGTCCAGCCACGGATGGCACGCCTCCACCTCGTCCGTCGTCGGGCGCTTGTGCAGGCGACGCTTGCCGCGGACCTCGTGCTTGAAGTGCTTGACCGCGTTGGTGGCGTACAGGTCACCGCGAGCGACGCCGGCCTCCTCGACGCACGACCACAGCACGGCGCCGGCAGGGCCGACGAACGGGTGGCCCTTGCGGTCCTCGACGTCACCGGGCTGCTCGCCGACGAGGAGCACCCGCGCGTGCGAGGCGCCCTGCCCGAAGACGGTCTGGGTGGTTTCCTGGTAGAGTGGGCAGCCGGTGCACCCGGCGGCTGCGCTGGCTAACTCGCCGAGGTCGGAGGTGGCGGGGACGAACGGGGCGGCGGACGTCGTCGGCATGGCCTGGTGCTACCCGTTCGTCGCGCCTGGATGCACGCCGTGGCCGCGAAGCCGCAGTGCCCGATCTGGGCGCGTTCCCTGACGACAGTGCTCAGGGAATGTCGGTGACCTTCTGCGCCGACCTCGAGCCACGCCTGTGCAGGTGGAGGGGGACGACGATCCAGAGCACGACCATCGTGACGCCGACCGGGACCGCGAGCTCCCATGCCCGCGTCGTGTCGAACACGAAGCGGGCCACGCCCCACATCGCGGTGAGCAGCGACACGGCGAGCATCACCAGCCCGACGACCATCAACCGGATGCTCCACAGCAGCCGGTCGCGCCGGGCCGTGCGCTGGCCGAAGCGATGCAGGAACGTCGGTGAGAGCAGGAAGGCGACGGACAGCATCGAGCTGGTCAAGGCGGCCTCGTAGGCCCTCCGCCCCCAGCCGTCGAGCTGGTCGAACTTCGATGCGAACGGCGCCGTGAGCAGGAAGGCGAGCAGCACCTGAACGCCGGGCAGGACGACCCGCAGCTCCTGGAGCAGGCCGTAGTAGCGGGTCCTCAGCTCGTTGCGATCGGTGATGTCGTCGAGATCGCGGGTGTCTTCGTCCGACGGCGGGATATCACCCGGTTCGACGTCGTCGGTCACCACCGCCGCACTCGACGCCCGCCGAGGACGTGCATCGGGCGGTCCATCGGCGCAGACTAGGCGTCGGAACGAACCGTCGACCTGTGCGCCCCATGCGCACGTCGCTCGACGGGACGGAGGAACCGAGATGATCGAACGACGCGTGATCGCCGGCGGCAAGGTCGAGTTGACGTTCCGCCTCCCCGCCGACCACCCGGCATCGCCGGTGGGCGTGGCCGGCGAGTTCAACGACTGGGTGCTGACACCGCTGCAGGACACCGGTGGCAAGTTGGAGGCGGTCGCCGCCGTCCCCGCCGGCCGGGCCTACCAGTTCCGCTACCGCACCGCCGACGGGCGCTGGTTCAACGACGAGGAGGCCGACGACTACCTCCCCAACGAGTTCGGCGGCGTCAACTGCGTGGTCGACCTGACCGATTGACGAGTTGCTCCAGCTGCTCGGCGAGCAGCCCGATGGCGGCGATGGCGAAGGCGGTCATGTTGCCCAGCCGGTCGTCGGTGCCAGTGAGCAAGTGGCGGGTCGCCTCCGCCGGCCCGGCGACGGCCAACCAGGCGTGGCCGGCCGGGTCGCCGTAGCGGTTCCCGGTCGGGCCCGCCGCGCCACCTTCGCCGATTCCCCACGTGGACCCGAGCTTGGCCACGACGCTGCGGGCGAGGAACAGGGCGAACGGCTCGCTCGCGCCCTGCAGCCCCGGCGGCGGCTCGACGGCGCCGGCGAGGAAGGCTCGGCTCGCCGCGAGCGTGTAGATGACGGCGCCACCCGCGTAGTAGACCGACGCCCCCGGCACGGCGAGCAGTGCCGCCGACACCAGCCCGCCACACGAGCCCTCGGCAACCCCGACCGTTTCGCCGCGGTCCGTGAGTGCCTGGCCGACCCGGGCGGCGACGGCGAGCAGGTCCGGGTCCATGCTCCGGATCCTCGCGCCTGCCGGTCTGCGTGAGCGATCAGCGGCTACATCCCCATGATCGCTCACGCAGGAGACGTCAGCGGCGGGCGAAGCGCCGGGTCGCCAGCGGGACGAACACCGCGAGGATCACGACCGACCAGGCCAGGGCCCGGACGGCGAACCATCCGGCACTGTGGCCGAGGGCGGCCTCGGCGTGCTCACCGAGCGACAGCGCCCGCACCGAGCCGACCATGTCGGTGATCGGCTGGTGCTCGGCGATCGGGCGCATCCAGCTCGGCATCGATTCCACCGGCACGTAGGCGCTGGAGACGAACACGAACGGGAACGCCAGCATCGACATCCCGTTGGCCGCCTGGGCAGAACCGGCGACGAGGCCCATCAGGATGAACGGCCAGGTGAAGGCGAAGCCGTACGCCAGGCAGAGGCCGGCGGCGGCGGCGGCGTCGAGCGCCGAGCCGTGGAACCGGTAGCCGGTGGCGAAGCCGACGGCAACGGTGATCAGCAGACTCCAGCCGACGAGCGCGGTGTCGGCCAGCGATCGTCCGAGGAGCACCGCCGGGCGCGGGATCGGCAGTGAGCGCAGGCGGTCGAACATCCCACCCTCGACGTCGGTGGCGACGCCGACCGCTCCGCCCATGCCGGAGAACATCGCCCCGGCGCCGGCCAACCCGGGGATCAGGAAGTCGACGTAGGAGACGTCGCCAGTGCCGATTGCCCCGCCAAAGACGTAGCGGAAGATGAGCAGGAACATCGTCGACGTCAGGGCGCCGACGACGATCAGCTGCGGCGTGCGCAGGAACTGGCGCACGGTGCGCCCGGCGAACGTGGTCGCGGTGGCGATCACGCCGGCCCGACCGTCCGGGGCGGCGACGGGCGTCATGTCGACGAAGGTGGTGGTCATCAGGGTTGCTCCTTCAGGCGGCGACGAGCTCGCGCTCGGGCTCGGACGGGTCGCCGGTCGCCGGGCGACCGGTGAGGGCGAGGAACACCTCGTCGAGCGTCGGCCGGCGCAGACCGACGTCGTCGATCGAGATGCCGGCCCACGCCAGTGCCCGCACCGCCTCGGTGAGGCGGTCCGTACCGGCCTCGACCGGTACGGCGACACGGCGGTTGGGCGCATCGAGCCGGGGGGCATCGGCACCGAGCGGGGCGAGCAGCTCGCCCGCCCAGCTGAGGTCCTCGGGGCGGCGGACGCGGATCTCGACGACGTCTCGTCCGGCCTGGCCCTTCAGCTCGTCGGGCGTGCCGATGGCGATCGCCCGCCCGTGATCGACGATCACGACGTGGTCGGCGAGCTGGTCGGCCTCTTCGAGGTATTGCGTCGTCAGCAGCACGTCGGTGCCGGCGGCAACGAGGGCGCGAATGGCGTCCCACAGCTCGATCCGGCTGCGCGGGTCGAGGCCCGTGGTCGGCTCGTCGAGGAGCAGCAAGCGGGGACGCCCGACCAGGCTGGCGCCGAGGTCGAGGCGCCGGCGCATCCCGCCCGAGTACGTGCGCACGAGGCGGTCGCCGGCCTCGGCGAGGCCGAGCTGGCCGAGCACCGTCGTCGCCGCGGCCGCCGCGCTGCGCCGGCTGTGCCCGAACAGGCGGGCCACCATCACGAGGTTCTCCCGCCCGGTCAGGGCGGCCTCGACGGCGGCGTGCTGGCCGGCCAGCCCGATCACCCGGCGCACCTCCTCGGGGCGGTCGACGGCGTCGATGCCGGCGACGCGCAACGAGCCGCTCTCAGGCCGGGCCAGCGTCGCGACCGCGCGCACGAGCGTCGTCTTGCCGGCGCCGTTCGGGCCGAGCACGGCGGTGACCGAACCGGCGGGGGCGAGGAGGTCGAGACCGTCGAGGGCGGCGACGTCACCGAACCGTTTGCGCAGGTCGGTCGCCTCGATCGCCGGTGGGCGGGGACCGGGATTGGATGTCATGACGACATCCTCCGCGTGAGAAGTGGTCACCTCGTGTCCACTTCACATGAGAGGATGTGACCATGCGCGCCGATCGCCTCGTCGCCAGCCTCCTCGTGCTGCAGTCACGGGGCCGGGTCACCGCAGCAGAGCTCGCCGACGAGCTGGAGATCTCCGTGAAGACGGCGCGTCGCGACCTCGAGGCGCTCGCCATCGCCGGCATCCCGGTCTACCCGCAGCGGGGCAAGGGCGGCGGATGGTCGCTCCTGGGCGGCGCCCGCACCGACCTCAGCGGGCTCACCGCCGCCGAGGCCCGCACCCTCTTCCTCGTCGCCGGCCCGTCGTCGACCGCCACGCCCGACGCCAAGGCCGCGCTGCGCAAGCTCGTGCAGGCGCTCCCTGAGACGTTCCGGGCCGACGCCGAGGCCGCCGCCGCGGCGGTCGTCCTCGATCCGGCCGGCTGGGGCGGCAGCGCCCGGCCCCGGCCGCCCCACCTCGACGCGTTGCAGCGGGCGGTCGTGGAGGGCGTGCAGGTACGACTCGGCTACGCCGATCGGGCCCGCAGCGAGAGCGAGCGCGTCGTCCATCCCCTCGGCCTCGTCGAGAAGGACTCGATCTGGTACCTCGTGGCTGACACCGCCAACGGGATGCGCACGTTCCGCGTCAACCGTGTGCGGTCAGTCGTGCCGACGGGGGAGCCCGTCGTGCGGCCCGACGGCTTCGACCTCGCGGCGACGTGGGAGTCGGTGGTGACGACGATCGAGGAGCGACGGACCGCACTGCGCGCCGTCGTGCGCGGCCCGTGGTGGGCGGTGCACGCGCTGCGGGCCCAGTTCGGACCGCGGACCACGCTTCGGGCCGAGCTCGACGACGGGCGGGTGGAGGTCGAGCTCGGCGCCCAGACCGCGTCGATGATCGCCGAACGGCTGGCGGGGTGGGGGGCGCAGCTCGAGGTCGTGGAGCCTCCAGACGTGCGCGCCGAGTTGGCGCGGATCGGGCGCGAGCTCGTTGCGCGCTACGTCGAGCGCGCCGCCCGGCGCAGTCGGGTGAACGGGCTCGGGTGTGACTCCTGGGCGAACACGATCTCGGCGACCTCGGCCGGCGTCAGTCCCGCTGCCGCGGCGACCACGGCGACCTCGATGCCGTGGTCGGTGACGGCCTCGGCGATCTTCTCATCGCGGTCGGCGATCGAGTCCCGCGCCACCTTGGCCTTGCTGGCGACGCGGGCCAGTACGACGAGGTCCTCCGGCGAGACCGTGAAGGCGCCGTTGCGCGCGAACCCGTCGCCATCCCGCCCGTCAGTTGTGCCCACGGTGCCGAGACTACCGGTGCGGCGGCTCCCGCTGCCGATCCGCACGGGCCGCGAACCATGCCCGCTCCGCGTCGGTGCGGGCGGCGGCGGCCGCCGCGGTCCACGCCCGCGCGGCCTCCTCCGGCCGGTCCAGGCGTTCGAGCAGCTGGGCTCTGGCGGCGTGGGCGTACGGGTAGCGGGCGAGGTCGGCGACGGCGAGCACCTCGTCGAGGTCGGCCAAGCCGGCGGCCGGCCCGGCGAGGTAGGACAGGGCGACGCAGCGCCCGATCGCGACGGTCGGGCTCGGCTCGGCGAGCAACAAGGCGTCGTAGCGGCGCACGATCCGCCCCCAGTCGATCGCCCCGAACGACGGAGCCCGGGCGTGGTCGGCGGCGATCGCCGCGTGCAGTGCGAGCGGCCCGGTCCTTGCGCCACCCGTGGCGGCGACCAGGGCGAGGCCCTCGTCGATCAACGCCCGATCCCACTGCGAGCGGTCGGCGTCGGCGAGCAGCACCTGCGCTCCCGTCGGGTCGAAGCGGGTCGACGCCCGGGCCTCGGTGAGCAGGATCAGTGCCAGCAGGCCCGTGCACTCGGTGTCGTCGGGCCGCAGCCGGTGCAGCGCCCGTGCCAGGCGCAGGGCATGGGCGGCGAGGTCGTCATCGCGCAGCGCCGCGCCGGACCCGGCGGTGTGGCCCATCGTGTAGGCGAGGTGGACAGTGCGCCGCACCGCCGGCATGCGCTCCTCGACGGCGACGTCGTCGGGGAGGTCGATGCCGTCGCCCGCGCCGGCGATGCGCTGCTTGGCTCGAGTGAGCCGGGCAGCCATCGCCGTCGTGGTCACCAGGAAGGCACTGGCGATCGACGCCGTCGGCACCCCGCACCCGAGGCGCAGGGTCAGCGCGAGCTGGGCCTCGTGGTCGATCGCGGGGTGGCAGCACAGCACGACCAGGCGCAGCTCGTCGTCGTCGACGACGGGCGCGTCGACGATCGCCGCGCCGGCGTCCGGCGCCGCGCCCTCGTCGACGGCGAGGGCGGGGATCCGGTCACGGAAGCGGACGAGGCGGCGGATGCGGTCGATCGCCCGCCGCCGGGCGGCGGTCAAGAGCCACGCCTCCACCGAGTCCGGGACCCCGCGCTCCGGCCACGTCTGCAGGGCGAGCAGGAAGGCATCGGCGGTCGCCTCCTCGGCGATGTCGACGTCGCGCGCCATCCGCAGCGTGGCCGAGAGCACGCGGCCCCAGTACAGGCGGTGGGCGGTGGCAGCCGCTTCCGCCGGGTCCATCGCTCAGGTGCCCGCCGAGAAGTCCCAGATCGGGCGGACCTCGATGTAGCCGTACATCGCCGGGCAGCGCTCGGCGATGCGCCGGGCGGTGGCGTCGTCGGGGGCCTCGATGAGGTAGTAGCCGCCGAGCGTCTCTTTGAGGTCGGGCGCCGGGTTGTCGACGGCGGTCACGTCGTCCGTGCGCGTGCCGCGCAGGAACGTCGCCGTCGCCGCTGGCTGGAGGGCCTCACCGCCGAGGCTCTTGCCGCCGAGCTCCTCGATCTCGGTGGCGAAGGCCATGTGCGCCGCCATCACGTCGTCGAAGCTGGCCTGGCCGCCGGACTGGAAGGCGCTCTCGTCCTCGACGATGAGCAACAGGTACTTGGGCATCGGTTCAATCCTCTCGCGTTGGCCACCGTGCGTGGCCGTCGGCGGTCAGTCGAACGGCGCGGATGGAATTCGACAGCTCAGCGCAGGATCAGGCTCCAGACGAGGGCGACGCCGAGGAGGGCGAACAGGATCGGCCACAGGCGACCGCCCGGCCAGCCCATCTTGGCTACGACGTCCTTGTCGCGCCGGACGATGTCGCACACCATGCACCCCGACACGATCCGCTCCTCCGGCGGGCGGGTGTTGTCGATCTGGGTGCGGCAGAGCGCCTGGCCGTCAGGCCCGAGGCGGTGGGTGCGTCCGTCGACGCCCCAGAACAGTTGCGTCACCGCGACCAGGCTACGGCCGGTTCGACGCGCCCGCTGTGAACCACGTGCGCCTCACCGCTTTGGTCGCGATTCTCCGTCGATTACCAGGACGAATCGCGACCAAAGCGAGGCCGGGTCGAGCCGGGCAGGGTCAGCGGCTCGAGGTGCTCGGCGACGAGGTTGATCACGCCCTCGCTGCGCTCGAGGCGGCCGCGGATCGTCATCGCCGGCGCCTCCCGGGCGATTCGGCGGAAGCGGGCCCAGCAGCCCTTGGACACGACGACGTTGATCAACCCAGTCTCGTCCTCGAGGTTCAGGAACGTCGTGCCTTGGGCGGTCATCGGGCGCTGGCGGTGGGTGACGACCCCGGCGACGGTCACCCGTGACCCCGGCGGGACGTCCCACAGGCCCTGCGCCGTGACGACACCGGCGGCGTCGAGCTCCCGACGCAGGAAGGTGGTCGGGTGGCCGTCGGGCGCGACGCCGGTGGCCCACAGGTCGGCGACCGCCTCCTCGACCGGGGTCATACCGGGCAGCCGTGGCGCTGTCGCCCCGGTGACGATGCCGGCCAGGTGGCCGGGGCGGGACTGGGCAACGGCGCCGACGGACCACAGCGCAGCCCGCCGGTCCAGCCCGAAGCACTGGCCGAACAGCCCGCCGGTGGCCATCGCCTCGAGCTGGCCGAGGTTGACCGCCGGCACCCGCCGCACGAGGTCCTCGAGGTCGCGGTACGGCCCGTGCTCGGTCCGCTCCGCATCGATCGCCTTCGCCAGGTCCTCCCCGATCCCGCGCACCGACCCGATCCCCAACCGCACCGCCGGCTGATCCATCCGAGTGTTTGCGCCGGGTTTTCCCGGGACCAAACACTCGGATGGGACGAAACACTCGGGTGGCTCCAGCGTGGCCCCCGCCGACGAGGCGTTGAGGTCCGGCGTGCGCACGACGACGCCGTGGCGGCGGGCGTCGCGGACGAGGGTGTGCGGGCTCCAGAACCCCATCGGCTGGGCGTTGAGCAATGCCGCGCAGAACGCCGCCGGCTCGTGGTACTTGATCCACGACGAGGCGTACACGAGGTAGGCGAACGACACCGAGTGGCTCTCGGGAAAGCCGTAGTTGGCGAACGCCTTCATCTTCACGTACAACTCGTCGGCGACATCGCCGGTGATCCCGTTGCGCGCCATCCCAGCGTACAGCCGCTCGCGCAGCCGCTCCATCCGCGCCGCTGAGCGCTTCGACCCCATCGCCTGGCGCAACTCGTCCGATTCGGCCGGCGTGAACCCGGCGACGTCGATCGCCATCTGCATCAGCTGCTCCTGGAACAGCGGCACGCCGAGCGTCTTGCCGAGGCTCTTCTCGAGCAGCGGGTGGAGGTACGTCACCTGCTCCTGGCCGTTGCGCCGGCGGATGTATGGGTGCACCGAGCCGCCCTGGATCGGCCCCGGACGGATCAGCGCGACCTCGACGACGAGGTCGTAGAACTTCCGCGGCCGCAGCCGGGGCAGCGTCGCCATCTGCGCCCGCGACTCGATCTGGAACACGCCGACGGTGTCGGCGCGGCAGAGCATGTCGTAGACCTCGTCCTCCTGGGGGATCGTCGCCAGGTCGACCTCGTAGCCGCGGTGCTCGCGGATCAGGTCGATGGCGTAGTGCAGCGCCGACAGCATCCCCAGCCCGAGCAGGTCGAACTTCACCAGCCCCGCCGCGGCGCAGTCGTCCTTGTCCCACTGCAACACCGAGCGGTCCTCCATCCGCCCCCACTCCACCGGGCACACCTCGATCACCGGGCGGTCGCAGATGACCATCCCGCCGGAGTGGATCCCGAGGTGCCGCGGCGCGTCCTCGACCTGCAGCGCGAGGTCGATCACCGGCGCCGGTATCCCGTGCTCGGGCTGCTTCGCCGTCGACGTGACCGTGCCCCACCCGTCGACCCGCTTCGACCACGCGTCCTGCTGGCCCGGAGCGTGGCCGAGCGCCTTGGCCATGTCACGCACCGCCGACTTGGCCCGGTAGGTGATCACGTTGGCCACCTGCGCGGTGTGGTGGCGGCCGTGCTTGGCATAGACGTACTGGATGACCTCCTCGCGGCGGTCGCTCTCGATGTCGATGTCGATGTCCGGCGGCCCGTCCCGCTCGGGCGACAGGAAGCGCTCGAACAGCAGGCCCAGCGAGACCGCGTCGGCGGCTGTGACGCCGAGCGCGTAGCACACCGCCGAGTTGGCGGCGCTGCCCCGTCCCTGGCAGAGGATGTTGGAGCGGCGGCAGAACTCGACGAGGTCCCACACCACGAGGAAGTAGCCGGCGAACCCGAGCTGCTCGATGATCGCCAGCTCGTGATCGATCGTCGCCCATGCCCGGGCCCGCAGTGAGAGGTCCTCCCCAAGCCCTGGCCGCGAGCCGTAGCGCCGGCGCCCGCCGTCTTCGACGATCCGCCGCAGGTGCTGCATCTCGGTGAGTCCGTCGGGGCAGGGGAACGGCGGCAGCGACGGGGCGACGAGCGACAGGTCGAAGGCAGCGGCCCGGCCGACCTCGGCAGCCAGCTCGACGATGCCCGGGTAGCGGACGAAGCGGCGGCGCTGCTCGGCGCCGGAGCGGAGGTGGGCGCCGGCCGCGGCGGGCAGCCACGGATCGAGCTCGGCCAGGCTGCGGCGGGCCCGCACGGCGGCGAGGGCGGTGGCCAGGCGGCGCTGAGCCGGCGTGGCGTAGTGGGCGTTGGTCGTGGCGACGCAGCCGACATCGTGGCGGGCGGCGAGCTCGGCGAGGGCGTCGTTGCGCGCCGAGTCGAGCGGGTCGCCGTGGTCCCACAGCTCGACGAGGACGCGGTCGCGCCCGAACGCATCGATCAGCCGCTGCAGCTCGCGGCGGGCGGTGGCCGGACCCTCGGCTACCAGCGCTCGTGGCACCGAACCCTTCCGGCACCCGGTGAGCACCCACACGTCGCCGGCGGTGTTGCGGGCGACGTCGGCGAGCGTGAACTGCGGCGCCCCCTTCTCCCCCGCCAGGTGGCCGAGGCTGAGCGTGCGCGACAGGCGGGCGTAACCGTCGGGTCCATCGGCGAGCAGCAGGAGGTGGTCGCCGTGGGGATCCGGGGCGTGGCTGTCGGGCACCCGCCCGGTGCTCACCTGCGTCGTGGTCGCTTCCTCGGACAGGATCATCGACTGCCCGGAGGTGAGGCCGGGCGTCAGCGTGACCTCGGCGCCGAACACGGTGGGGATCCCGACGGCGCGGGCGGCTTCGGCGAAGCGCACCACGCCGTAGAAGCCGTCGTGGTCGGTGAGGGCGAGCGCTTCCAGCCCGAGGCGGGCGGCCTCGGTGGCCAGCTCCTCGGGGTGCGACGCGCCGTCGAGGAACGAGAAGTTCGAGTGGCAGTGCAGCTCGGCGTAGCGGACGTCGCCGGTGCGGCGATCGACACCGTCGGCGTCGAAGGGCTGGCGGCGGCGGCTCCACGCCGGCCCGTCGCCCCCGGCGTTCCACGACGGGCTGCCAGGGGCACGCCCATCGCGGCCGCGCCGGCCGGAGAGTGCGGCCTCCAGCTCACTCCAGGTCCACGACGGGTTGTTGAAGCCCAAGGCTTCATTATCGAACGAAGGTTCTGCGAACGCAAGTTCGTGGAGGTCACGGCCGCCGGCGCCGCCCTGCGACGTCAGCCGAAGCGCGCGGCGAGTGCGGCGAGGATGCCGGCCATGCCCGGTTCGGCCACCGCGGCCGCCGCATCCCAGCCGAACCAGCCGACCTCCTGGCTCTCCTCCGGTGGAGGCGTCGGATCGGCGTCGTCGGCGGTGAACAGGTAGCGGAGGTCGAAGTGAGTGTGGCCGCGACCGCCGGGGTGAACGTCGACGTGGGCGAGCTCCGGCTCGTCGCCGAGGAAGCGGACCGCCATGCCGGTCTCCTCGACCGCCTCCCGCCCCGCCGCCGCCCATGGTGTCTCGCCGGGGTCGACGTGGCCACCGGGCTGGACCCAGATCCCGAGCCGCCGATGGCGCAGCAGGACGATCCCCCGGGATCCGACGATGAGCGCCGAGCCGGTCATGTGGACTGGGTCGGCGGCCATGTCGAACGGCCGCTCGAGGCGCGGCACGGTGGCCAGGACGTCGGCGATGCTCGCCCGCTCACGGTCGTCGACCGGGACGCGGGCGGCCACCGCGGCGAGGACGTCGGCGACGAGGTCCGTCAGTTGCCCCTCGCCGTCGGCGGGAGCGGGTGGCCAGTGGCGGAGAAGGAGACGGGGGCGGCGCCCGGTGGCCGCTTCGCGCGATCGGCGAGGCGATCTGCATAGCCGTCGACGAGCTCGACGATGGCGGTGCCCAGCTCGGCCAGCTCGGTGGGCGTGAGGTACGTCATGGTGTTGTAGACGAAGTCGGCGTCGCGCCACTCCTTGGGGTACGACGCCCGGGTGAGCTCCCACTCGCGGCGGCGCTCGAAGGTCCGTTGGGCGAACTGGTCGACGAGACCCTTGGCGGCGGCGGCCGTGGCGGCATCCTCGCTGTCGAGATCGAAGGAGGTGCCCAGCCCGACCCGCTGCCAGGGACGCTGGCGGCCGGTGCCACCGGATGCCTCCTCGACGAAGCCGTACTTGGCGAGCGTGCGCAGGTGGAACGAGGTGTTGGCCGGCGACTCGCCCAGTGCCTCCCCCGCTTCGGTGGCGGTCATCGGGCCGTCGCGAGTGAGCAGCTCGAGCAGGGCGACCCGCACCGGGTGGGCGAGGGCGCGCATCTCCTTGGCGTCGGTGAGCTGGCGGCGCGGCGGCGGCTCCGGCTCGCTCGCCTCGTCGGCGCTCACTGGTGCACCATCCCACTGCGGACGAGGTCATCCATGACCGGCACCTGGTGCACCAGTGAGCCTTCGGCGCCGCAACACTGATTCGCTCACTCGAAGACTCGCTCGCTCACTGGTGCACCATCCCACTGCGGACGAGGTCATCCATGACCGGCACCTGGTGCACCAGTGAGCCTTCGGCGCCGCAACACTGATTCGCTCACTCGAAGACTCGCTCGCTCACTGGTGCACCATCCCACTGCGGACGAGGTCATCCATGACCGGCACCTGGTGCACCAGTGAGCCTTCGGCGCCGCAACACTGATTCGCTCACTCGAAGACTCGCTCGCTCACTGGTGCACCATCCCACTGCGGACGAGGTCATCCATGACCGGCACCTGGTGCACCAGTGAGCCTTCGGCGCCGCAACACTGATTCGCTCACTCGAAGACTCGCTCGCTCACTGGTGCACCATCCCACTGCGGACGAGGTCATCCATGACCGGCACCTGGTGCACCAGTGAGCCTTCGGCGCCGCAACACTGATTCGCTCACTCGAAGACTCGCTCGCTCACTGGTGCACCATCCCACTGCGGACGAGGTCATCCATGACCGGCACCTGGTGCACCAGTGAGCCTTCGGCGCCGCAACACTGATTCGCTCACTCGAAGACTCGCTCGCTCACTGGTGCACCATCCCACTGCGGACGAGGTCATCCATGACCGGCACCTGGTGCACCAGTGAGCCTTCGGCGCCGCAACACTGATTCGCTCACTCGAAGACTCGCTCGCTCACTCGAAGACTCGCTCGCTCACTGGTGCACCATCCCACTGCGGACGAGGTCATCCATGACCGGCACCTGGTGCACCAGTGAGCCTTCGGCGCCGCAACACTGATTCGCTCACTCGAAGACTCGCTCGCTCACTGGTGCACCATCCCACTGCGGACGAGGTCATCCATGACCGGCACCTGGTGCACCAGTGAGCCTTCGGCGCCGCAACACTGATTCGCTCACTCGAAGACTCGCTCGCTCACTGGTGCACCATCCCACTGCGGACGAGGTCATCCATGACCGGCACCTGGTGCACCAGTGAGCCTTCGGCGCCGCAACACTGATTCGCTCACTCGAAGACTCGCTCGCTCACTGGTGCACCATCCCACTGCGGACGAGGTCATCCATGACCGGCACCTGGTGCACCAGTGAGCCTTCGGCGCCGCAACACTGATTCGCTCACTCGAAGACTCGCTCGCTCATATGGCCATTCTGGCTGGTCGCGTCGGTCGCGCCGGGCCGGCGGGGATGGTCGGCGACGGGGCGAGTCGGGTGCCCCACCGCGTCAGCGTCCATCCGAGGCGGATGCGCAGCGACGGCCGGCGAACGTCCGGGACGTCACCCTGGCGGCTGCGACGCTCCGCCTCGGCGGCGACCTCGGAGAGCTGCTGGCGGGAGATGATGACGGTGAGCTCGGTGTGCACGGCGTCCTCCTCAAGCAGTCGCAACGTCTCTTTCGAAGCATACGTTTCGAAAGAGTTGTTGTCAACGCCGTGCCTCGTCTTGGTCGCGTTCTTTCGCTCACTCCCAGAACGGATCGCGACCAAGACACGCTGTCGCGTCAGCCGTAGGTCGCGGCGACCCACCAGGCGTGGTGCTCGGCGAGGACGAAGTGGGCGGCGCCGTCGGCGGTCACGACCTGCAGGCGGGCCAGGCGGCGGTGCAGCGAGGGCTCCCACCACCGCTCGTCGAGCGGCCATGGCCCGGCCCAGCCGGTGATGGCGAGCGGTGAGCGACCGGCGACGGCGAGCACCGCCGGGGCCGCGCTGAGCTCGCCGCGACCGCTGACGGCGACGACCCGGCCGGCGGCGTCGAGCACCTCCGCCCGCGGCGCGTCGGCCGGCACGACCGCCGGTGACGGCGTCGGCAGCGTACCCGGCCACGGCCCTGCGCGGCCCGGGACGCCACCACCGGCGCCGCTGTCGCCGCCCTCCAGCGGGATCGGGCGCAGCCGCTCGGCAGTGTCGTCGGCGTCGGTGAGGTCGGTGGTCGACGCCGGCACCCAGCCGTAGCGATCCCCCGGCAGGCGTCCGCCGCGCCACGCCGGCACCAGCACCCGCTGGTCCCCCACCAGCCCGGCCAACCGGGCGATCGTCCGGGCCGCCCGTTCGTCGGCTCCCGAACGGCCGCCCCAGAGGCGGACCTGCTCGCCGTCGTCGCCGCGCACCTCGTCGGGCGCCAGTCGCAGCAGCACGACCCCCGCCGACACCTCGCCCGACGTCATCCACCCGTCGAGCTGCCAGCGAACCCGCTCGACCATCGCCGGCGCCGACATCCCCGCCGCCCGGTACCACGCCCGTTCGGTGCGCTCGCCGTGCTCAGTCTCGGCGGTCACGACGAGTCGGGTGCACACGCGACCCTCGGCGGCGAGGGCGGCGACGACCTGGTCGGCGAGGTGCTTGGCGACGAAGACCAGCGGCTCGGCCTGGACGACGGGATCGTCGAACACCTCCTCGACATGCCGTTGCGGAGGCGGCTCGGCACCGCCGGGCGGCCGATCGTCGGCACCCCCGGCGAGTCGGTGGGCGTGGCAGCCGGGCGGACCGAAGCGGGCCAGGACGTCGCCGGCAGGGAGCTCGGCGAGCTCGCCGAGGCGGGCCAGACCCATCCGGGCAAACAGCCCGACCAGCTCGGGATCGACCTCGCCGACGTGGTGCAGCCAGGCGACCGGCAGCGGGGCGAGGAAGTCGGGCGTGGCGCCAGGGGCGACGACGATCGGGTCGCGACCGGCGCGGCGGGCGGCGACGGCGGCGGCGAAGCGCCCGTCGGCGATGCCCACGCCAACCCCGGGCACCGCCGAGCCGGCCTCGTCGTGCACGGCACGCACCAGCAGCGCGGCGAGACGCTCATCGCCCCCGAAGTAGCGCGATGGGCCGCGGGCGCCGAGGCACAGCGAGCCCGGCTCGACGACCTCCAGGCGAGGGGCGAACCGGCCGATCGCCCGGACGACCGGCTCGAAGGCCCGGGCGTCGCGGTCGGGGTCGTGGTCGAGGAGGGCGACGTCGGGGCACAACTGCTGGGCCTGGCGGCGGCGCTGGCCGATCACCACGCCCTCGGCAGCGGCGGCCGGGGAGCGGGCGACGACCCGGTTGGCGTGGAGCACGATTGCCGGAACGCCTGGGGCAACCCCGGCCGCCACGACCGGCCAGTCCGCGCACCACACCGTGACCAAGCGGGGCAAGCAGGGCAAGCAGGGCAAGCAGGGCATCCGGGCCATCGCTCACCCCACGGACCGCAACGGCTCCATCGACTCGGCGACGGCGGCGACGCCGCCGCCCGGCCCGGGCAGCCACAGCTCGGCGTGGCGAAGCCCAGGGATGCGTCGCCCGGCGGCGGCGACGGTGATCCGGCGGCCGCGCAGGTGGCCCGATCCGTTGACCACGCCCTCCCACACTGGCGCCGACGCCTCCATCGAGATGTCGGGCACGAGCGGGCCGGGATCCCCGACGGCCACGAGCACCGACTCATGCGTCTGGACTCTGGCCAGCACCCGCCGCAGCGTCGCCGCGTTGACCCGGCGCGGGATGTGGGTGACGACGAGCTCGAACCCGTCGAGCACGGCGGCGATCAGGTCGGCCCACGCCGTCCCGAACGACCCGGCCGTGTCGCCGGGATCGATGCGCACCAGACGTTCCAGCGGGACACCGAGCTCGGCGACGGCCTCGACGCCGAGCCACGGCACGTCGACCACGGCGAGCCAGGCGCCGGCCGCGGTCGCCTCGGCGGCGAGGGCGACGGCGAGCGACGTGGCGGCGACGCCGCGGCAGGCGACGGTGCGGCCGCGGGCCAGCGCCCCTTCGGGCAGCAGCGGTTGCAGCGGGTCGGCGACGGGCATGGTGCGCTGGCGGGCGAGGGTCGTCAGGGTCGTCGGGGCGACGGCGGCGGCGCTGTGAGCCGAGCGAGTCTCCGAGCGAGCGAACGATGTAGCTCGGTCCATGTCGAGATTCTACGAACGAGCGTTCGTCGACACAAACGCGCGTTCTGTCCTTCAATTCCGGCCCGATCGGGCCGGTCGCGAAGGACAACTCAGCTGGATTTGGCCTTCCAGCGCTCGCGGGCGGCGCGGCTGCGCTCGAGCAGGTGCATCGGCACCCGCTTCGCCGCTTCGGCCAGGGCGTCGTCGCCACCACCATCGCCACCAGGAGCCGGTGCCGCGCTGGCTGTCGGCGTCTCCTCCGCGGGCTGCAACTCCTCGAACGTCGGCGGGGCCATGCCCGGCTTCCAGTACTGGTAGAGGTGGCGGACGACGTCGTCCAGCCCGGTCGAGGTGGCCCCCTTCGCCAGGTCGACGGTGACGATGTTCGAGTAGACGTGCACCCCCGCCACCCGGCCGGTGGCGAACAGCCGCCGGGCCAGCTCGTCCGCCGGCCGCGGCCCGTATGCCTCGGCCGCCGACCGGTATCGCTCGTGGCCCATTCCCGTCAGCGTCCGGTTGAGCTCGAAGCGCACCACCCCGGGCGACGTGCTCGGCTTCTCGGTGACCGCGACGAGCTGACCCATGCCGCCCGGAGCGTATCCATCAGAGTGTTTCGGCCGGGAAATCCCGGGCCGAAACACTCGGATCGGCTCACGCCGAGAGCTTGTGGCGGACGGCCCAGGCGGCGATCTCGGCACGGGTCGACAGGCCGAGCTTGGCGAGAATGTTCGACACGTGGACGGCGGCAGTCTTCGGCGAGATGAACAGGCGCTCGGCGAGCTGGCCGTTGGTGAGGCCGTCGGCCACGAGCGCGGCGACCTCCCGCTCCCGCGCCGTCAGCGCGCCATCCGATCGCGTCGACGAGCCTTGCAGCCGCCGGGCCAACGCCTCGGCGCGGTCCTTGCGGACGCCCGGCCAGCGGGCGAAGTCGTCGTCGATCGCCCGGCGGATCGCCACCAGCGCGCCGGCACGGTCGCCGGCGCCGAGCAAGGCCTCGGCCAGCGCCGTGCGCAGCGTGCCGATCACCGGTTTGCCGAGGCACGGATCCGGCGCCGCCAACACCGCGCCCAGCGCGGTGACCGCGGCCTCATGATCATCCTCCGCCAGCGCCAGCAGTCCGGCGCCGTGGGCGAGCATCTCCGGACCCGACGGATGATCGGCGAGCCAGCCGCCGAACATCCGGTCACGGATGTCCGCCGGCGCGGTGCCGAGGGTGAGGAGATCCTCGACGAGGGCGACCGCTAGATTCAGCGTGTTCGCCGTGTCGTACGGCGTCGGCATCGTGAGCAGCTGCTCGAACAACCGCTGCCCCGCCTCACGTCGACCACGGGCAGCGGCGAGGGCGATCTCCAAGCGCTGGAAGTGCCGGCGCTTGAACGCCGGGCAGGCGGCGACGAAGACGTCGTAGGCCAGCGAGGCGTCGTCCATCCGCCCCTCCTCGAGGGCGAAGTCGACGTGGACGTTGGAGATCCAGGCGTGGTGCATGGTCTGACGCCCCCACCACTGCGATCCCTCCGCCGCGACCCGACGGACCAGCGGGAGATCACCGGCGGAGTAGGCGGCCTCCAACTCCCATGACAGCGCCGCCGCCGTGCCGAGCTTGTCGAAGCCGATGCGCGAGCTGACGTCCTGCATCTCCTCACGGAGCGCCGCCGCCTCGGGCAGGTGCGACGGCACCAGCTCGAGGCCGTTGTTGATCGCCCGCGTGAGCAGCACGGCGTCGCCGGATCGGCGGGCCGCCGCGAGCGCGGCGTGGAAGACCTCCAGGGACTCCCGCCGGGGGTGTGCGTCGACCCACGCGCCGGCCCGCTCGACGAGCGCCCGCGCTTCGGTCACCGCGTCACCAACGGCCCGCGCGTCGACGAGGGCTTCGTCGGCCCAGGCGATGGCGTCGGTCGCGCGCCCGCTGATCATGTGCAGCTGGGCCAGCGACCAGGCGGCGACGCCGCGCAGGCGACGGTCGCCGAGCGTCGACCACAACGACTCCAGCTCGCCGATCCGGGCCAGCGCCGCCGACTCGTCGTCGAGCTCGTGGTGGAGGCGGGCGACGAGGCGCAGAGCGTCGATGCGCTCGCTGGGCTCGACGGCCACCTTCACCCAGCGCAGCCCGGAGGTAAGCGCCTCGGCCAAGAAGTCCAGGCGCCATGCTGCCTCGGTCGCCACGGCGAGCAGCTCGGGGTCGTTGGGCGCCTCGGCCAATCCCTCGGCAGCGAGGCGAAGCGCGGAGAACGTGAGGCCCTTGTCGAGGTACTTGACCGCCCCGCGGCGGGCGATCGCCGGCACCTCGTCGTGACGATCGGCGCCCTGGGCGTGGAACGCCAGCGACGCATGGTCGAGCGTCGGCGCCCGCCGCACCGCCTCGAAGCAGCGCTCGTGCAGGCGCCGCCGCTCGCGGCCGAGCAGCTGGTGGACGATGGCGTCGGCGACGAGGGCGTGGGAGAACCAGAACTGGTCGTCGCTCACCTCGACGACGACGCCCGCCGACACCAGGGCGCGCAGGGCGGCCAGGAGGTCGACCTCGTCGGCCTCGGTGACGATCAGCAGCGCCTCGAACGATGCCGCCCGGCCGTACACGGCGAGCGCCTCGACCACCCGCCGGCGGCCGTGGTCGAGCCCTTCGAGCTGCTGGCGCACGGCCTCCTCCAGCGACCACGGCAGCTCCGCCTCGAGCAGCTCCGACACCACGGCCCGCGGCCCGACGACGCGCATCAGCTCCTCGATCACGAAGGGGATGCCGGCGGTCCGCCGGTGCAGCGCCTCGACGAACGCCGACGAGGGCTGGGCGCCCGACGCCGCCGAGATCGCCGCGACCATCGCCCCGACCTCGCCGCGGTCGAGCCGCTCGAGCCGGACCTGTTCGACGGAGTGGCGCCGTTCAAGGCGGAGCACGAGCTCGCCACCGGGCTGGCCCCGGCACAGGTCGTTGGGACGGTAGGTGGCGATGATGACGAGGTTCGGCCACGGCTGCTGGGCGATGCGGTCGATGAGGTTGGCGCTGGCGGTGTCGATCCAGTGCAGATCCTCCACCACGAGCATGGCCGGACCGGACGCCGCCGCTGCCGCCACCAACTCGAACACGGCGGCGGCGAGGTCGTCGCCGGTGAGCTCGCCGTCCACGAGGCCCGTGAGCGCATCGAGCGGCCGGCCCATCGACCCCGGCTGGGCGGTGACGCCGATCGTCGTCACCTGGGAGGGCAGCGACTCGACCAGTTCGCGCACCAGCCGCGTCTTGCCGATCCCGGCCTCGCCGGACACCAGCGCGACCGCCGGCTGGTCCGACGTCATCACCTCGGCGGCGTCGACGATGCCCGCCAGGCGGGCGAACGGTCGGGCTCGGCCGACCATCACCGGGCTCATCCCGAGGCGACCGCTGAGCACGTCTCCGACGCTAAGCCGGGCTCGGCTCACAGCCAAGCTGCCCGTCTCGCCTCCGTGCTCGCCGCCGCCCCTCCGCAGCGGCGCTCGCCCATCTTGCCCGACCTCGGCTCCCGGCCGCGGCGCGACCGGGAGCCTCGAGGCCCACCGGTCAGGCGACACGCCGGCCAGTGGTATCGCGCTCCTCCCGGGGAGGACGGAGGAGGACGAGCCTGGGCGGTGGCACGGCCACACCACCGTGCGCGTTCCGCCTGCGGCGCAGGAAGCTGCGGCGATCCGAGGACCGCACGTCGACGCGGAGGCGGCGGGGCTGAGCGATGAGCTCCTCGTAGCGGAGCGTGGCGATCTGGATCGACATCTCGGGGTGCATGAGCACATGGTGCGGCACTAAGGCGAGCGAGCACATCGGACGACCTACCTATTTCAGGTCCGAACGCAGCGTCACGCCTGGTCACAACGTTGCGACAGCGGTTCGCACGTCGTCCCACGGCGTGATCCGGCGGGCCCGTGACCAGGCGCTACTAGGGTGGCGATACCACTCCATGCGTCTCCCACGAACCTCGCTGCTCGGCCGCCTGACAGCACGCGATGTCCCGCCCGTGGTCCTCCTCGAGGCGCCACCGGGGTACGGGAAGTCGTGGCTGGCTCGGCGTGCGCTCGACGGCGATGTGCTGCGCCTCCGCGGCGAGCTCGGACCGCTCGCCAACGGGGGTCGGCCGACCGGTCACGTGCTCGTCGACGACGCCCACCTGCTCTCGGGCCACGACGTCGACGTGCTCGTCGAGCTCATCGAAGACGCTGACGACGAGCACCGCATCGTCGTCGCAGGACGCATCGTCGCCGACCAGATCCACGAGGTGACCCAACTCGTCGACGGCCTCATCATCGACAGCGAGGCGCTGTCGATCACTGCCGACGAGATCGCCGATGTGCTGCCGCCCGGGTCGTCGACGTTGGCCCAGCGCCTGGCGGAAGCCGCTGACGGCAACGTTCGGGTCATCGGCACCTCGCTCGACCAGGCGGCACGGGACCGCTCGGCCGATGCCGTCGCCATCGCCTCGCGGATCGTGATGGCGGCGACCGAGGCCGCCCTCCACCAACTCGACGTCAAGCCCCGCTCGGTGATCGCGCTGCTCGCTCGGGCACCGGGCATCGACCGGGCGATGCTCGACCGCCTCGGCGGGCAGGGCTTCGTGGACGAGGCCGTCGCCGCCGGCGTCCCCTTGCGGCGCCAGATCACCGGGGCGCTCGAGGTGGCGAACGCCGCCGCCGTGCGAGGGACAGCCATCGACTCGGCGATCGCCGGCGCGTTGGCCGATGACATGATGCAGCGCGGCCGGGTGCTGGAGGCGGTCAGCCTCGTGCTCGACGCCGGCGGCCACCAGCGGGCGGCGCTGATGATGACGAGCCTCACCGAGTCGGTGGCCGAGACGGTGGAGCCCCGGCCGATGCTCAGCCTGCTGGCCCGGCTCGGCTCGACCGTCGAGCGCGACCCGGTGCTGCTGCTCCTGCGCGCTTCGGCTCATCGGCAGGTCGGCCGCCTCGACGAGGCCAACGCCGACATCGACCGCGCCGTCGAGCGCGCCGTGACCTCCCCGCCGCAGGTCCGCCGGCGCGTCGCTATCGAGTCAGCGCGAGCGCGGATGACCGAAGGTCGCACCGACGTCGCCGAGCGGATCGTCCGCGAGACGCTCCACGAGCTCGGCGAGGGCGAGGGCCAGACCTTCGCCAGGGCCCACGAGGTGCTGGCGGAGTGCGCGATGGACTCGGACGCCGTCGAGGACCTCCAGCGCGCGGCGGAGAGCCTGCTCGTCGCCGCCAGCGCGTGGGAGGCCTGCTCCGAGTTCGCCCGGGCGCGGACGTGCCGACGGTCGCTCGCCCTGGGCGTGCTGACGCCGCTCGGTCGGTTCGACGAAGCGCTGGCCCAGACCGGTCAGCTCCTCGGCTCGCCCGACCTCTCCGACGCCGAGCGCTCAATGGCCTTCGTCATCGAGGGGTTCGTGCTGTTCAACGCCGACCACCTCGACGCCGCGGAGCTGCGCTTCGAGCGCACCGCCGACCTCGGCTACCTCCACGACAACCCGCGACTGATCGCAACCGCGGCCTGGGGCATGGCACTGATCGCCTCACGCCGCATGGATCTGCCGACGACGTTGCGCTGGATCCACACCGCCGAGCACACCGCCCTCGGCAAGGCCGATGACGTCCTCGGCGTCCCATTCCTCTGCGACGTCGTCGAGATGCTCGGCGCACTCGGCGACCTCGACGGCGCGAGCCGCTACTTCGCCGGGCTTGTCGATCGCGGCGCGATCTTCACCGGGCAGGTGCTCGTCACCAAGTTCATCCTCGACGCGCGGCGCGGGGTGCTGGGCGACGTCGACGAAGCCCTCCGCCGCGCCGCGCCGATGACCTGGTGGCGGGTCAAGCTGGTCACCGCGCTGGCGATGGCGATGCAGGGTGATCGGGCTGGTGCGGCGTACATGCGTGCGGACGCCGAGCGCGAGCTGCTGTCGCTCGGGTACCGCGACTTCCCGTCGCTCGGCGAGGGACCCGCCGCGGCGGCGCTGGATGAGCTGTTGCGCCAGGTGTCCGCCGGACAGTCCGCGGCGATGTCGCGGCCGACCGCGGTCGCCGCGACGGCGGTGGGCGCGACCCATGGGCTGCGCCTGCGGGTGATGGGCGGGCCGATCACTGTGTACAACGGCGATGCCGAGCTGCCCGTGCCCGTCGGCAACCCGCAGCGACTCGTCGGGGTGATCGTCGCCAGCGGCGGCTCGGTGTCGATCGACCAGGTGAGCGAAGCGCTGTGGGGTGACGACGACATCGAGCGCAGCAGGACCCGCCTGCGCAACGTCCTGCTGCGGCTGCGCCGGGCGGTCGGCGACGTCGTCGTGCGCAGCGGGACCGGCCTGCGGCTCGCTTCCGAGGTCACGTGCGACCTCTACGAGTTCCGGCGCAAGGCCGAAGACGCCCTGTCGACAGCACGCGCCGACCCCGAGCTGGCCGGTGAGCTGGCGGCGCTGGCCGTCGGCGACCGCGACACGCCCGCATTCGTCGACTTCGAGTACGACGACTGGGCGGTCGCCGCGCGCCGGCGCCTCGATCAGCAACGGATCAGCCTGCTCGACCTGCTGTCGGTGCAGGCGGAGGACGCGGGCGACATGCCGGCGGCGCAGGCGCTCGCCGAGCGCGCGCTCCGACTCGATCGTTACACGGATTCCCGGTACGTCCGGCTCGCCGAGTTGCTCACTCGACAGGACCGCATGGCTGCGGCGATGGCGGTACTGGAGGATGCCGCAGCGGTCGCGAGGGAGATCGGCGACGGGACGTCGGAGGCGGCGCGCAGCCGCAGGGACGAGCTGATGCGGAAGGCGGTGTCAGGCGTCTGACCCGCCCTCGACGCGTCGGTCGTGATCAGAAGAGCTTCGGACCGCTGGCCAGCACGACGTGCCCGGTCTCGAGCACAGTGAGCACCGCGGCGAGGGGGACGATGCGGACGGCGAGGGAGGTCAGGCGGCGGGCGCGTGTCTTCACAATGAGCATCTTGCTGACGGCGCGTCTCGATCGCGTCCCACCGCGCATACGGGACGCCGACTCACAGCCCTGACATGTCCGCGGAGCACCGTGGTCGCCATGTCAATGACCACAGCCACCACGGTCGTGCCGTCCCCCCACCCGCAGGCGTACGGCAGCCCCCGTTGGTCGCCCGAGCAGCCGATCCTCCTCGACAGCGCCAGCAACGTTCGCGTGCTGCGACGGCGCGCCTCGGTCCCGGTCGGTGGTCTGGGCTTGGGCACGGTGATCCACGGTCGACGCCTGGTCCGCGCCCGTGACCTCGACGACGCCCCGTGGTGGGTGCCGGCACGCACGGTGTGGTCTGACGCCGAAGAGCGCGAGCACCCCGAGCACCCGTCATTCGTCGGCCTGGCGACCGATCGCTCCTGGACACGGGCGGTGTTGACCGGTCTCAGCGATCGCCTCGGGTGGGAGGCACGCCAGGTGTTCGAGGCCGGTGGGACACTCGCCCGCCTCGACGGCGTCGGCCCGCTCGGTCCGTCAACGGTGTACGACGGCCGTCTCGGCCACGAGGTGCCGTGTGTGCTCGTCGTGTCCGAGCAGGCGGTCCGCTGGGGTGCTGGCGTGACGACCGAGACGGCGTACCGACGAGCCCTGTTCGGCGATCAGAGCCGCAGCGAAGACGACGCCGCCCGCGAGCTCGCCGATCTCCGCCTGCTCCTCAACGACGTCGACCTGGAGGTGGTCGTGGTCGACCTCGGGACGGCGTTGCTGCGCCGGGCCGGCGTGGCCCGGGTGTCCGTCCAGCTGGTGGGCCGCTGATCACCGCTGGTGGGACGCCACGCCGACCCGTGAGACGGTGACACGAGCCGGTACGACCGTGGGACGCCTCTGCGGTTGACTGATCTCCGTGGCGGCGGGGCCTGATTCCTGCCGCGGGAGACCAAGCGTGTGAAGTTGTCCGCCCGCCCTTCGCACGTGAGACGACCAGCGCGGATCAACACTCCGCCGCCACCCGCAGCGTGTCAGCGGCGCCGTGGCCATCATCTCGGTGATGGTCACGGCGCTCTTGATGTTTTCGGGCCTGCTCGCGGCGAATCCCCTCCTCCGTAATAAGTCGTCCCGCGCGTCCCGTCTACGTTCCTCGTCGTGATCAGTGTTGAGGAGTTCCAGGCGGAGGTCACCGACTTCCTCGAGGCCAATGCAAGCGCCAAGGAGGACGAGAAGAAGTTCGTCTGGGGCGAGGGCTCGGACAAGGTGGCGATGTTCGAGGAGCGCAGCCACGACGTCGAGCGGGCCGGTCTGACCAAGGCCCAGGAGTGGCGGCGGTTGCGCTTCGACAGCGGGCTCGGATGGATCACCGGACCACAGGAGTACGGCGGGCGCGAGCTGACCGCCGCCCACCAGCGGGCCTACGACAGCCTGGAGTCGAGGTACGACGCTCCCAACCAGTCGTTCTTCACCATCGGGCTCGGCATGGTCGCCCCGACGATCCTTGCCCACGGCACCGACCTCGCCAGGGACTCCTACCTCAAGCCGATGTACCGGGGAGACATCGTCGCCTGCCAGCTGTTCTCCGAGCCCGGCGCCGGCAGCGACCTGGCCAGCCTGCAGACACGGGCCGAGCGCGACGGCGAGGAGTGGGTGCTCAACGGCCAGAAGGTCTGGACCTCGGGCGCGCAGTACAGCGACATCGGCGAGATCATCGCCCGCACCGACCCCGACCTGCCCAAGCACCGTGGCCTCACCGGGTTCATCGTCGACATGCGGGCACCCGGCGTCGAGATCCGGCCGCTGCGCCAGATGACCGGCGGGGCCAGCTTCAACGAGGTCTTCTTCAGCGATCTGCGGGTGCCGGACTCGCACCGTCTCGGTGATGTCAACAACGGTTGGAACGTCGCCCTGACGACGCTGATGAACGAACGGGCGGCGATCGGTGCCGGTGGTGGCGGGGCCGGCGGCGGTCTGTTGACCCGGCTGATCGAGATGGCCCGCGCGTTTGGGCTGAGCGCTGATCCGATCGTGCGCCAGAAGCTGGCCGACCTAATCGTCCACTCGCGGGTGATGCAGTACACGAACCAGCGGGCGATGGACAAGATCCGCTCCGGCCAGCTTCCGGGGCCGGAGCTGAGCATCGCCAAGCTCGCCGGCTCGCAGCAGACGACGCGGCTGGCGATGGTGGCGGCCGAGCTCCTCGGGTCGAAGATCACCGCCGACACCGGCGAGTGGGGGACGTACGCCTGGTCGCAGCTGGTGCTCGGCTCGCCGGGCGGCCGCATCGCCGGCGGCAGCGACGAGGTCATGCGCAACATCGTCGGCGAGCGCGTGCTCGGCCTCCCCAAGGAACCCGGCATCGACACCACGAGCCCGTTCCGCGACCTCAAGGTCGGGACGCAGTCCGGCTGATCTCGCCAACTTTCCGGTGTGGCGGCCGATATCTGTCCGCCACGACGGAAAGTTGGGCGGGACGGCCTACAGCACGCCCGCCAGGACGTCGGGGAACTCGTCGGGGGTGCAGCTGGTGACCGCTGCGCCGAGGGCGGCGAGGGCTTCGGCCTCGTGGTGGTCGTGGGCGGGAACGCCGTCGTCGGAGAGCGCCAACAGCACCAGAACGTGCACGCCATCGCGGACCAGCTGGGCCACGCGGGTGCGCAGCGCGGTGGGGTCGCCACCCTCGAACAGATCGCTCACCAGCACCAACACGGTCTCGGCGGGCCGGGTGATCAGCCGCCGGCAGTAGCCGAGGGCGCCGCCGATGTCGGTGCCGCCGCCGAGCTGGACGCCGAACAGCACGTCGACAGGGTCGGCCAGCAGCGGGGTCATGTCGGCGACGGCGGTGTCGAACACGACCATCGACGTGCGCAGCGCCGGCAGCCGCGCCAGCACGCAGGCGAACATCGACGCGTGGACCACGCTCCCGGCCATCGAGCCGCTCTGGTCGACGGCGATGATCACGTCGCGAGCGAGGCTGCGCTGGTGACGGCCGTAGCCGACCAGCCGCTCCGGCACCACCGTGCGCTGCTCGGGCAGCCAGTTGCGCAGGTTGGCGCGGATCGTGCGGGCCCAGTCGATGTCGGCCGGCCGGGGACGCCCGGTGCGGCTGGCTCGGGCCAGCGCCCCGCGCACCGCCTGGCGGGTGCGGTCGGCGAGGCGGGATTCGAGCTGGCCGAGCACGGTGGCGATCACCTGGCGGGCGGTGGCGCGGGTCTCCTCGGGGAGGGCGCGGTTGAGCTCGACGAGGAGCGTCACGAGGTGCAGGTCCGGCTCCAGCTCGTCGAGCAGCTCGGGCTCGAGCAGCAGCTGGCGCAGG
Source organism: uncultured Acidimicrobiia bacterium (assembly GCA_963841465.1). Taxonomy (GTDB): domain Bacteria; phylum Actinomycetota; class Acidimicrobiia; order Acidimicrobiales; family Ilumatobacteraceae; genus JALZMG01. The sequence goes on from CAWJCQ010000009.1 coordinate 116,786, forward strand.
TCGAGGCGCTCGACGGCGTCGCGCTGCAGCACCTGCACGACCGGCGTCGGGAAGTAGCGCCGGATGTCGCCCAGCCAACGCGCCACCGACGGCGCCGAGCGCCCGAGCCCCCCGCCGCGGCCGCTGCCGCGGCCCCGCGGTGCCTGGCGGTCGTACAGCGCGCCGAGAGCGATGTCGATGCGAGCGTCGTCGCCGCGCAAGGCGACGCCGGTGCCGTCGGCGGGGCCACCGCCGAGCACGAGCCGCCACCGCCGCAGCCGCTCGAGCTCGGAGACACGTGCGATCACGGCTCGCTCGCTCGAGGCGCCAGGCCGAGCAGCACTCGCACGGTCGCCAGCCCTGCCTCGGCGCGCGCGGCGTCAACGTCGTCGCCCATCGGCGCCGCCCGCTCGATCCTCCCGGTGGCCAGCAGGCCGCCGAGCTGGCGCCGCTCGGCCGGTTCGAAGGCGCCGAACGTCCGCCGCAGCAGGGCGACGACCGCCTCGAAGGCGTCCGTGCCCAGCGAGGCGATCCACCCATCGACTGCCGCGAGCAGCTGGCTGTCGTGGAGCAGCACGGTGCCGCTGCCGGCGAGGAAGCCCTCGACGAACGCCGCCCCGCCGGCGGCCGGCGTCCCGGGGGTGAGCGCTCGCCCCAGTCGGGCCTCGACCGCCACCGGCGTCCAGTGCCCGGCATCGTGCAGCAACCGCGTCGCCCGACCCTGGACCATGCCGTGGACCCGCCGGCTCTCGGCCAGCTCCTCGAGCACCGCCGGCAGCTCGTGGCGGCGGACCGGATGGTCGACCACGGCGAGGGCGGCCTGGGTGGCGCTCATCCGCTCGATCATCGAACGGGCGGCGTCGTCGTCCAGGGCCTCCGCGGCGCGCCGCAGACCGGCCACGACGCGCACCACCAGCTCGTCGAACACGACTCGCAGGTCGGCCGTGCCCGTGCGACGGACATCCCCGTAGCGCAGCGCGCCGGCGAGGGGACCGAGGGCGTCCATCAGCTCGCCGACGTCCGGATCGCGCGCGGCGAGCTCGCCGAGCACCCGCACCGCCGGGCGAAGGGCATCGGGGAGGTCGGCGAGCAGGGCGAGGTCGACGGCCGCGGCGGCGTCGGCGAGGCGGGTCGTGGTGATGACCTGTTCCGTGAGCCTCGACGTGGCCGCCGCCTCGACGGTGGTGCCGTGGCCGGCCAGCTCAACGACGCGCACCGACAGCTCGGGCTCCCAGGCCAAGCGCCACGTCTCGCGGAACGTCCCGCTCGACCCGCGGCCGTCCTCGAGCGTGCCCCACGGGACGCCGAGCGCGGCGAGCCGGTGGAGCAGGTGGGATCGACGCAGGCCGTTGGGCGTGCGCAGGTCGAGCTCAATCGCGCGCGGCAACGCCTCCGGCTTCAGCCGGGCCGCCCGCTGCGCCGCCGCCAGATCGCGGGCGAGCGGCACCTGCGGCGCCTCTGGTGGGACCTCGCCGATGGCGTCGCCGACCACCAGCTCGTCGACAACGACTGGCAGCCCCCCGAGCACGGCGTCGGCGGCGTCGAGCACCTCGGCCAGCCCGGCGCGCGGCCGCGTGCGCAGCGCGGCGAGCGAGTCGGCGAGGCGGGAGGCGGCGATGAGGTGGTCGGGCGAGGCGGCGATGCCGCGACGGCGCAGGGCGTGGGCGGCGTCGACGAAGAACCTCGACACACCCTCCGGCCCGGGGTGACGGAAGACGTGGGCGTACCACCCTGGGCTGGCCACGCCGGCGCCGTAGCCCGTGGCCCGGGCCAGCCGGCGGTGGGTCCACGGCACCCACGTGACGGCGACCTTGAACCTCAGACGGCCGCGCAACGTGGCCGCGTCGGCCGCCGCCGTGGCGAGGTCCGGGTGGAGCGCCGGCACGTGCCACGCCCCGCACACCACGGCCACGGTGCGGTCACCCTCCAGGGCGGCGCGGATCCGCCGGCGCATGTGGGCCTCTCGGGCGGCGTCGTGATCGGGCGTGGCGGTGCCGGCGCGCACGGCCGCCATCGCCTCGCCGACGGCGTCGAACACCGGCTCGCCGTCGCCACGGTGCTCGACGAGGTCCTCCCACCACCGCTCCGGATCGGGTTCGCCGGCCGCCGCGGCGAGGTCGCCGAGCGGATCGACCGGGCGACCGTCACCGCGGACGGCGATGCTGGCGAGCGAGATCGCGAGTGGCAGGTCGATCGCCTCCACCCCGACGTCGTGGTCGAGCGCCCACCGCACCGCCTGCCACTCCGGGCTGAACCCGGCCAGCGGGGCGAACACCGCACGCTCCGGCTCGGCGACGACGTAGCCGAGCAGGGCCACCGGGGGCACGAGGCCGCGGTGGCCGATCCAGCGCAGCGCATCGGCGGCGTCTGCCGGCACCTCGACGAGCACGACGTCGGGCCGCAGGGCGTCGAGGGCGCGCACCACCGAGCGCGCCGACCCCGGTCCGTGGTGACGGATCCCGAGCAGGTGCAGGCGCTCAGCCGAGCTCGCGGCAGGCGTCGTAGAAGTCGCCCCAGCCGTCGCGACCACGCACCACCCCCTCGACGTACTCCCGCCAGGCGACCTCGTCGTGCAGCGGGTCGCGCACGACGGCACCGACGATGCCGCCGGCGACATCAGTGGCGTGCAGCGTGCCATCGCCGAAGTGGGCAGCGAGGGCGAGCCCGTTGGTGACGACGGAGATCGCCTCGGCCGTCGACAGCGTGCCGGAGGGCTGCTTGAGGCTGGTGCGGCCGTCGACGGTGACACCATCGCGGAGCTCGCGGAAGATCGTGACGACGCGCCGGATCTCGTCGGCCGCCGCCGGCACCTCTGGCAGGGCGAGCGCGGCGCCGAGCTCCCTGACGCGCCGGGCGACGATCGCCATCTCCTCCTCTGCCGTTGCCGGCAACGGGAGCACCACGGTGTTGAAGCGGCGGCGCAGCGCGCTCGACAGCTCGTTGATCCCGCGATCGCGGTCGTTGGCCGTGGCGATCAGGTTGAACCCCTGGACGGCGGCGACCTCGGTGTCGAGCTCGGGCACCGGCAGCACCTTCTCGGACAGGATCGTGACCAGCGCGTCCTGCACCTCCGACGGCATGCGGGTCAGCTCCTCGACCCGGACGAGGCGTCCGGCGAGCATCGCCCGATACACGGGGCTCGGCACGAGCGCCGCCTCGCTCGGACCCTCGGCGAGCAGGCGGGCGTAGTTCCAGCCATAGCGCAGGGACTCCTCGGTCGTGCCGGCGGTGCCCTGGACGAGCAGCGTCGAGTCCCCGCTGATCGCCGCCGCGAGGTGCTCGCTGACCCACGTCTTGGCGGTGCCGGGGACGCCGAGCAGCAGCAATGCCCGATCGGTGGCCAGCGTGGCCACGGCGATCTCCATCAGCCGCCGCTGGCCGACGTACTTCGGAGTGATCGCCGTGCCGTCCGGGAGCACCCCACCGAGCAGATAGGTGACCACCGCCCACGGCGACAGCCGCCAGTTCGGCGGCCGCGGGCGATCGTCGGCGGCGGCGAGTGCGGCGAGCTCGATGGCGTCGGCGTCCTCGGCGTGGGGCCGCAAGATCGCGGCGACGCTCACCCCAACTCCTCGAGCATGTGGGCCCGCGCGGCGGCGAGCTCGGCCAACGAATGGGCCAGCCCGGCGGCGGAGGGCAGCTGGTCGGCGCCGAGCGCGCTGGCGAGCGGGAGAAGACCGTCGGGTCGCATCCGGGCGACGAAGTTGACCAACACCGCGCGATGGGCGATGCCGAACGCACCGTTGCGGAAGCCGTCGACCACCGCCGGCACGACGATCGCCGGGCCCGTGGTCAGCAACGGGAGCAGCTCGGGCGGCACGGCGAGCGCGGGCACCGGGTCGTCGACGGCAGCGGGCGGGCGCCGGGCGATCGACGCGCGCAGCTCGGGCTGGTGTTCGAGCAGCCACTCGGCCAGCGACCCACCCATCCGCAGGACCCGCGCCCGGCGGGCGGCGTCGGTGCGGTGGCGGCGGAGCAGCCCGACGAGGACATCCGGCGGCAGGCGCCGACCGGTGCGCTCGACGACGGCCAGCCACTCGTCCTCCAGCAGCGGCCACGTGACGATCACCGACCACCATCGCCTCGCTCCTGCGAGGGGCACCAGGGGACGGTCGTCGTGGAGCGGCGGGGCCGGCGGTGCAACCGGCGAGCGGGGCCGCAGTCCGGCGCGGCGGGCTGCCACGCAACCGCCGACGGCAGCCAGCATCCGCGCCGACGGCGTGGCGGCGGTGGCGTCGTCGACGAGGTCGGCCAGCGGCCCCGGCGGCGGCTCCGGCGGGTCGCGGCGGTCGGTGCCGAGCAGCGCGACCGTGACCAGCTCGTGCCAGTGCTCGGTGAGGGTGGCGCTCATCGGCTGGCCCCCGGCGAATCTGGGCGGGCAGCGTGACGACTGTTGTCACGCTGCCCGCCCAGAACCGTGATTGGCACGGATCCCGCCCAGATCATGCGGCGCTCACAAAGGAGAGGTCGGCGCGGGGGCCGATGTCGATGGTCCGGTCGGGGAGGTGGACGGTGAGCGGGACGGCGCCATCGACGGTCCACTCGACGGTGAGCGTGACCGGGTCCCCCGCCGACGCGGCCAGCAGCATCGGCAGGCCCGGGGCGTCGGGCGCGATGGCGATCGAGCCGCCCGCGTCGGTGAGCACCCAGCGGGCGCCGTCGAAGGCGGGCGTGGCGACGAGCGAGGTCGGCACACGGTCGAGCCACGGCTCGCCGGCGAGCGCCGTGCCAACTTCGGCGCAGGCCGCGTCGACATCGCTGGCGGGTGGTGCGACCGGATGCTCGATCACCTCGTCGAGGCGAGCACCGATGATCGCCCGCCACGACGGTCCCGGGTAGCGGTGCAGGTCGGCGGCGAAGGCGTCGCCGGGCACCAGCGACGTGTCGAGCGCCTGGCGGTAGGCGGCGAACGACAGCACCATCGCCCACCGGCCCGAGGCGCGGCCGCGCAGCCACATGCGGCGGACCTCGATGCGATCCTCGCGGGTGTCGCTGCGCCCGGCGACGACCCACGTGTCGGTGTCGGGCACGCCGGCCAGCACGTCGGTGTGGCGGACTTGCCACCCGCACGCGGTGGCCACCGAGTCGGCGAGCGGGCTGGGCAGCTCGGGCACCCGCTGGCCGGCTTGGGCGAGCAGATGCAGCACGCCGAGCTCGGCAAGCACGACCTCGTGCCAGTCGGGACGGGCGCCGACGACACCGGCGAGGCGCCGGACACGATTGGCCAGCGCCCCGGCGCGGGCGTCGACGAGGCGAGCGGCGAGGTCGTCCCACGTGCCGTACCGGGCGAGCGCGGGGTCAGACAGCCCGGTACGGAGGCGGTCGTCGAGCCAGCGGTCGAGCTCGACGAGGCCGGCCCGGAGGCGGGCGACGCGCTCGTCGCGCTCGGCGCTCGAGGTCGACCGCACCGGTCGGCGGCGCGTCCGCGGTGTCGTGGTCGTCCGCCGCTGCCGCACCGCCGGGGCCCGGCTCGGCGGACGGTTCGCGGCGCTCGTGGCCGTCGGCCCAGGACCGCACGCCGGGCGGCGACGCCGCGGCGGGAACCTGACCCTTGACCCACATGATCAGCAGGGCGAGCGCGTGCTTGCACGGCGCCGATCGGCTCGGACACGTGCAACGCCAGGCGAGGTGGGCGTGGTCGACCATCGTCTCGTAGGGCTCCCGCCCCGAGCCGCGACAGCGTCCCCACAACGCCCGCTCGTCGGCGCCCAACGCCACCCACCGCGACGGCGTGGCGATGGCGTCGGCGGCGGCGAAGCGCGCCGGGGCGGGGGCGATCGCCACCACCTGCTCCATCGACCACGGCACCCCGCCGACACTACCGATGGGGTGTCACAGCGAGCCGGGGTCCGACCGACCGTTACCATCGGGGCATGGGTGATGATCCGCGCCTCGCGGGCACCGCGATCGCCCAGTCGGTGGTCGACCTGATCGGCCACACGCCACTCGTGCGGCTGCGCCGGATCAGCGAGGTCGAGCGGATCCCCAGCGTGCTGGCGATGAAGCTGGAGACGACCAACCCCGGGGGCTCGACCAAGGACCGCCCGGCACTCGAGATGATCCTCGCCGCCGAGCGCGACGGCCTGCTCCACCCCGGCGGCACCATCGTCGAGCCGACCAGCGGCAACACCGGCGTCGGCCTCGCCATCGTCGCCGCCCAGTGCGGCTACCACTGCGTGTTCGTGATGACCGACAAGGTCGCCCCGGAGAAGATCTCGCTGCTCAAGGCGTACGGCGCCGAGGTCGTCGTCTGCCCCGTCGCGGTCGCCCCCGAGGATCCGCAGAGCTACTACTCCGTCGCCGAGCGGCTCACCGAGGAGCTCAAGGCCTTCCGCCCCAACCAATACGCCAACCCAGCCAACCCGCGCGCCCACGAGCAGACCACGGGACCCGAACTGTGGGAGCAGACGGCCGGGCGGATCACCCACTTCGTCGCCGGCGCCGGCACCTGCGGAACGATCACGGGCGTCGCCCGCTTCCTCAAGGCTCAGAACCCGGCGATCCGCATCATCGCCGCCGACCCGGAGGGCTCCGTGTTCTCCGGCGGGTCGGGCCGGCCGTACCTCGTCGAAGGCGTCGGCGAGGACTTCTTCCCGGCGGCGTGGGACCGTGACCTCTACGACGACGTGATCGCGATCAGCGACGAGGAGAGCTTCCTCACCGCCCGCCGGGTGTCGGAGGTCGAGGGCATCCTCATCGGCGGCTCCGGGGGGATGGCCGTGGCGGCGGCGATCCGCGTCGCCAAGCGGGCCGGCCCCGACGACATCGTCGTCGTGCTCAACCCCGACTCCGGGCGGGGCTACCTCTCACGGGTCTTCGACGACGAGTGGATGGCCAACTACGGGTTCCTGCGCGAGTGCGACGAGTGCGTCGGCGCCGTCCTCGACGCCCGCCACTCCTTCACCCAGCTGCTCTACGTCAACCCCGAGCAGACCGTGCGCGAGGCGATCGAGCTGATGCGGGCCAACGCGGTCAGCCAGCTCCCGGTGTGCAAGAACACCCCCCCGTTCGCCGCCGCCGAGGTCTCCGGCGCGGTCGACGAGCTCGAGCTGATGGAGGCGATCGCCCGCGAGCCGTCCGTGCTCAGCACCCCCGTCGAGAAGGTGATGGGCGCCAGGCTGCCGACGATCGGCGTCGGCCAGAAGGTCGAGCGGGCGGTGAAGATGCTGGAGGCGGCGCCGGCGCTGCTCGTGCTGTCCGGCGGGCGCCCGCTCGCGGTCGTCACCCGCACCGACATCCTCAGCTGGTTCGAGGCCGTCGCCGCCGACATGGAGGGCCGGAGTGGGTGACTGGGGCTTCGACACCCGCGCCGTCCACGCCGGGCAGGAGCCCGATCCCGTCACCGGGGCGGTCGTCACGCCGATCTCGCTGTCGACGACGTTCGCCCAGCATGGCGTCGGCGGGCACAAGGGGTTCGAGTACTCGCGCTCGGGCAACCCGACCCGCGCCGCCCTGGAGGTGTGCATCGCTTCGCTGGAGTCGGCCCGCCACGGCCTCGCCTTCGCCAGCGGGCTCGCCGCTGAGGACAACGTGCTGCGCCTCGTGCCGCCAGGCGGCCGGGTGGTGCTCGGCAACGACGCCTACGGCGGGACGTTCCGGCTGATCGCCCGGGTGTGGGGGCCGCTCGGGATGGGGTGGACGGTGGCGGACCTCACCGACGTCGACGCCCTCGCTCGCGACTGGCCGGCGGACACCGCGATGCTCTGGCTGGAGACGCCGACCAATCCCCTGCTCACGTGCGTCGACATCGGCGCCGTCGCCACCGTCGCCCACGAGCGCGGCGCCCTCGTCGTCGTCGACAACACCTTCGCCACGCCGTACCTGCAGCAACCGCTCGCGCTCGGCGCCGACATCGTCGTCCATTCCACGACCAAGTACCTCGGCGGCCACAGCGACGTCGTCGGCGGCTTCGTCGCCGTGGACGACGACGCGCTCGCCGACCGCCTCCGGTTCAGCCAGAACGCCGCCGGGGCCGTGCCCGGCCCGTTCGACTGCTACCTCGTGCTACGCGGGGTGAAGACGCTGGCGGTGCGGATGGACCGCCACTGCGCGAACGCCCGCGCCGTAGTCGACCTGCTGCTCCGCCACCCCGCGGTCGAGCAAGTGCTGTACCCGCAGTTGCCCGACCACCCCGGCCACCTCGCCGCGGCGAGGCAGATCCGCGACTTCGGCGGGATGGTCAGCTTCACTCTGCGCGGCGGGATCGAAGCCGCCAAGCGGGTCGCCGCGGCCACCGAGCTGTTCACCCTCGCCGAGTCGCTCGGCGCGGTGGAGAGCTTGATCGAGCACCCGGGTGAGATGACCCACGCCTCCGTCGCCGGCTCCCCCCTCGAGGTGCCGCCCAACCTGATCCGCCTCTCCGTCGGCGTCGAGTCGCCCGCCGATCTCGTCGCCGACCTCGAGCAGGCACTCGATACGACGTGAGCGAGCGAGTCTTCGAGCGAGCGAACCAGCGTTACGGCGCCGAAGGCTCACTGGTCCACGGTGGAGTGGTGCACCAGTGACCCGCTGGCCCGACGACACCACCGAGACGCCGGTCGTCCCGATGACCCGTCCCGACGCGGTGGCGGACCGTGCGTTGCCGAACCGGCCGATCGTGGTCGCCGCCAACCGCCTCCCCGTGACGCGCACGTCGGATCGCAGCTGGACGGCGAGCCCCGGCGGGCTGGTGCGGGCGCTGCTCCCGCTGCTGCGCGTGACCGGCGGGACGTGGGTCGGGTGGACGGGGGAGGCCGACGACGAGCCCGAGCCGTTCTCCCTCGAAGGCGTGCGACTGCACCCTGTGCTGGTGACTGGCGAGGAAGTGCAGGACTACTACGAGGGCTTCAGCAACGACACGCTGTGGCCGCTCTACCACGATGCCCTGCGCGACTCGACCTACAGCGGCGCCCACTGGCAGGCCTACCAGACCGTCAACCAGCGCTTCGCCGACACCATCGCCGAAACCGCCCCGGACGACGCGATCGTCTGGGTCCACGACTACCACCTGCAGCTGGTGCCGCAGATGCTGCGGGCCAAGCGGCCGGATCTGGTGATCGGCTTCTTCTTCCACATCCCGTTCCCGCCCGTCGAGCTGTTCATGCGCCTGCCGTGGCGGACCGAGATCGCCGCCGGCCTGGCCGACGCCGACCTGGTCGGCTTCCAGCGCACGATCAACGCCACCAACTTCGAGGTCGTGTGCGACGAGCTGATCGGTCGGCACACCAGGGTCGGCGCCTTCCCTATCTCGATCGACGTCGCCGAGCTGGAGGCGATCGCCGCCGGGCGAGCCACCCGCCAGCGCTCCAACCGCTACCGCACTCGGCTGGGTGAGCCGGAGGTCGTGCTGCTCGGCGTCGATCGCCTCGACTACACCAAGGGCATCAGCCAGCGGCTGCGCGCCTACCAGTCGCTGCTCGACGACGGCACGCTGAACACCGAGCGCTGCGTGATGGTGCAGGTGGCGACGCCGACGCGCGAGGGCGTCGAGCACTACCAGAACGAACGCCACGAGATCGAACAGCTGGTCGGGGAGATCAACGGCGTCCACGGGCGTCTCGGCTTCCCGGCGATCCACTACCTGTACCAATCGCTCCCGCTCGACGAGCTCGTCGCCCTGTACCGCACGGGTGACGTGATGGTCGTGACGCCGCTGCGCGACGGCATGAACCTCGTCGCCAAGGAGTACGTCACCACCCGCCTCGACGGTGACGGCGTGCTCGTGCTGTCGGAGTTCGCCGGCGCCGCCGATGAGCTGACCGACGCCGTGCTCGTCAACCCGCACGACCGCGGGGCGCTGGGAGAAGCCATCGTCACCGCCGTCGAGATGAACCGACACGAGCGGCGCGCCCGCATGGCCAAGCTGCGCGAGGCGGTGCGCGCCAGCGACGTCCAGACGTGGGCCGACCGCTACCTCGCCGAGCTGGTGGCGCCGGGAGGCCAGCGTTGAGTGCGGTGGAGGAGGATGCCGACGCGCTCGCCGCGCGGGCGGCGGCGCTGGGCCGCCCGTTGCTCGTCGGGCTGGACGTCGACGGCGTGCTGGCGCCGATCGTCGCCCACGCCGACGACGCCGAGCTGCTGCCCGGGATGCTCGACGCGATCGGCGAGCTCGCCGCGAAGGTCACCGTCGCCGTCGTGTCGGGCCGCACGGTCGAGGACCTCCAGCGCTTTGGGTTCCCCGATGAGGTCGAGGTGTTCGGGCTGCATGGCATGGAGCGCGACGGCGAGCGGACGGTCGTGCTCGGCGACCGCGAGCGCGAGCGGCTCGATCGGCTGGTGGCGATGGCGTCCGCCGCCGCTGAGGCGGCTGGCGAAGGGGCCTGGGTCGAGGTCAAGCCCGCCAGCGTCGTGCTCCACGTGCGCGAGGCCAGCCCCGATGGAGCGGCCCGGTCGGCGGCCGACCTCAGGGCGCGCGCCCAGGATGTCACCGGCGTGCACGTCCTGCCCGGCCACGGCGTCGTCGAGCTGCTGACCCGGGCGACCAGCAAGGCGCGGGCGATCGCCGAGCTGGGCGACGAGATCGGCGCCCGCGCCGTCGTGTTCGCCGGCGACGATCGCACCGACGAGGAGGTGTTCGCCGCCCTCGGCGACGGCGACTGCTCGATCCGCGTCGGGCCCGGCGAGACGGCCGCCCGTTACCGCCTCACCGGCCCGCCCGACGTGTTGCGCTTCCTCACCGCGCTGACGGCGCTCGTCTGACCTCTCACCCTCGGGCTCGGCTCGCAGCCAAGCTGCTCACCTCACCTGCCGAGCTCGCCGCCGCCACTCCGCAGCGGCGCTCGCCCACCTCTCACCCTCGGGCTCGGCTCGCAGCCAAGCTGCTCACCTCACCTCCCGAGCTCGCCGCCGCCACTCCGCAGCGGCGCTCGCCCACCTCTCACCCTCGGGCTCGGCTCGCAGCCAAGCTGCTCACCTCACCTCCCGAGCTCGCCGCCGCCACTCCGCAGCGGCGCTCGCCCACCTCTCACCCTCGGGCTCGGCTCGCAGCCAAGCTGCTCACCTCACCTCCCGAGCTCGCCGCCGCCACTCCGCAGCGGCGCTCGCCCACCTCTCACCCTCGGGCTCGGCTCGCAGCCAAGCTGCTCACCTCACCTCCCGAGCTCGCCGCCGCCACTCCGCAGCGGCGCTCGCCCACCTCTCACCCTCGGGCTCGGCTCGCAGCCAAGCTGCTCACCTCACCTCCCGAGCTCGCCGCCGCCACTCCGCAGCGGCGCTCGCCCACCTCTCACCCTCGGGCTCGGCTCGCAGCCAAGCTGCTCACCTCACCTCCCGAGCTCGCCGCCGCCACTCCGCAGCGGCGCTCGCCCACCTTGCCGTCATCCGATCTGGCCGCGGACGGCGCCGCCGGGGAATCGGGCGTTGTGGATGTTCACGTAGTACTGGTCGGGGTGCTCGGCGATGGCGGTAGCCAGCGCCGGATCCTCCATGTTGCAGCCCTCGGCGTGGCCGCGCTCCAAGGCGTCCGGGTCAGGGAGCGGATGGTCCGCATTCGCGAAGAAGAACACCACGATCGGCCCGTTCACACCCCGCGCCGCGTTGTGGATGTGGGCCATCGTCGGTGTGCCGATCCGGCTGAAGTGCAGGTCCCAGCAGATCTTCCCGGACTCCGTGTCGATGTCGAGGCGCGCCGTGGCCCGGCCGTCGGGGTCAGCCGGCGGCACTTCCTGAGACCCGCGCAACCTCACGAGGACGTGCTCGTGGCTGTCGTGGGCCGTGGCGATGCCACCAGCCCCGATCGCTCCCACCACCACCACCGCCGCCGCCGCCGCGCTGGCGAACATCACTCGTCGCTTCCCCATGCGGAACCCCCATCTCTCTCACGGCCGGGTGTGGCCGCGGGACTGGATACGGTCGTGGCGGCGATCGGGATTGCGCGCGCAGGAGGGGTCGTGATCGACAGGGGGATCGGGAACGCGTCGCGACACGTCGGAGCGCTCGCGCACATCCGGATCTGCGACCTGTCCGGGCAGCTCGCCGGCGCCGGCGCGACCCGCGTGCTCGCCTCGTTCGGGGCCCAGGTCATCCGCATCGAGGACCCGGTGACGAAGGGGTTGTGGGACATCGTGCGCCAGATCGGACCGTTCGTCGGCGACGAGCACGGTCCCGACGACGGCACCGGGTTCATCAACCACAACGTCGAGAAGCTCGGCATCACCCTCAACCTGCGCACCGCGAGGGGCAAGGAGCTGCTGGCCGAGCTGGTGACGGTGTCGGACGCCGTCACCGAGAACTTCGCCGCCGGCGTGATGGAGCGGCTCGGGTTCGGCTACGAGCGGCTGCGGCAGCTGCGACCGGACGTCGTGTACGTCTCCAACTGCGGCTTCGGCCAGACCGGGCCGTACCGGCCGTTCAAGTCGTGGGGACCGATCGTGCAGGCGGTGTGCGGGCTGACCCACACCTCAGCCCTGTCCGGCCGCGAGCCGGCCGGGTGGGGCTACTCATACATGGACCACACCGGTGGCTATGTCATGGCGATCGGCCTGCTCGCCGCGCTGTACCACCGGCGACGCACGGGCGAGGGCCAATGGATCGATCTGGCGTGCATCGAGTCGGGCATCGCGATGACCGGACCCGTCGTCCTCGACGAGGTCGTCAACCACCGTTCGCTGCGGACGGACGGTGCGGTCGATTCCAACCGCAGCACGTCTCCGGCGATGGCACCACATGGCATCTACCCCTGCCGCGAGGACGACGCCTGGGTCGCCATCGCCTGCCGCCACGACGACGACTGGGCGGCGCTCGCCGAGGTGGTCGGCGAGCCGTGGGCCAAGGACGCCGCGCTGGCGACGCTGGCCGGGCGGCTCGGTGCCCAGGATCGCCTCGACGGGTCGCTGGCGTCGTGGAGCGCCGAGCAGCCGCGCGATGACATCGTCGCCGCGGTGCGTGCGGCAGGCGTGCCAGCGGCGCCGGTGAAGCGACCGCCGGAGCGCTGTGACACCGACGCCGCGCTGGCGGACTGGGGGCTGTGGCCGACGGTGACCCACGCCAAGCACGGCGCGGTCCGGGTCGACGGCCAGCCCGTCCACCTGTCAGACACCGACTGGCACTTCGAGCGGGCAGGGCCGGTGCTCGGCCAGGACAACGAGCGGGTGCTGTCGGAGGTGCTCGGGCTGTCGGCCGCCGAGATCGGCCGGCTGGCGGACGAGGGGGTGATCTAATGCGTGAGGTGGGCGAGCGCCGCTGCGAAGCGGCGGCGGCGAGCTTCGGAGGCGAGGCGAGCAGCTCGGCTGCGAGCCGAGCCCGAGCGTCGATGGGGCCGCTGGACGGCGTCGCCGTCGTCGAGCTGTCGCACGAGCACGTCGCCTTCGCCGGCAAGCTGCTCGCCGACCTCGGCGCCACGGTCACCGTGGTGGAGCCGCCCGGTGGCTCGGTGCAGCGGTCGTACGGCCCACTCCTCGACGATCAACCGGGACCCGAGCGCAGCCTGTGGTGGTGGCACTACAACACGTCCAAGCGCGGCGTGGTCCTCGACCCTGTGACCGATGGTGGCACGCTGCGGGCGTTGGTCGGCGCCGCCGACGTGCTGCTCGTCGGCGAAGACTCCTGGGGCCTCGACTGGGCGTCGGTGTCGGCGGCGAACTCCCGCCTGGTCCTGGCGTCGGTGACCCCGTTCGGGATGTCGTCGGAACGGTCGGGCGAGCCGGTCACCGACCTGACGCTGCTCGCCGAGGCCGGGCCGGTGTGGAGCTGCGGCTACGACGACCACTCCCTGCCGCCCATCCGCGGCGGAGGCAACCAGGCCGCCCACACAGCGGGCAACTGGGCGGTGATGGCGGTGCTCGTCGCATTGCTGAGCCGGGAAGAGACCGGACAGGGCCAGCTGATCGACGTCAACATGCTCGCGGCGAGCAACGTGACGACCGAGATGGCGACCTACGGGTGGCTGATGGCCGGCGCCGAGGTCCAGCGCCAGACCGGCCGCCACGCCGCCCCCGTGCTGACGCCGACGGTGCAGGTCCGGTGCGGTGACGGCCGGTACGCCACGACCGGTGTGCCGCCGCGCGACCCGGCGACGTTCCGGGCCTTGCTCGACCTGCTCGACCGCCTCGGCCTGCGCGATGAGTTCCCCTCGTCGGTGGTGCTGGAGCTCGGCGCCGAGCGCCACCAGCCGTTCAACTTCGGCGACGCCGTCTCCGATCCGATGGTCGCCGAGCTGATGACCACGGGGCGTGATGTGGTGTGGTTCCTCGCCGAGCACATGGATGCCTACGACTTCTTCGTCGAGACCCAGTCGATCGGGCTGGCGACGGGCGTCATCTACACGCCGGGCGAGGCGATGGCCGACCCGCACTTCGTCGCCCGTGGCTTCCCGGTGGAGATCGCGCACCCTGAGCTGGGCCGCTCAATCACCTACCCCGGCGCCCCCTACCGTTTCAGCGCGACCCCATGGTCGGCCCGCCGCGCCCCCCTCCTGGGCGAGCACCAAGCCGACCTGCCGTAGCCCCCATCCGAGTGTTGAAAGACATCGGAGTGTGGAAGGCGCGGTTTCGCGCCCTTCAACACTCGGATGGTTCCAACTGATCGAACAGGCTCGGTTGGTCGGGGTCGGGGCGGTAGACGCGGGAGATGCCGGTCCAGGGGACGAAGTGGTCCATGAACACCCAGGTCCGGCGGTGGATGCCCGACGGGCCGTAGCCCTGCAGGGCGGCCTTGTGGACCGGGCACGGGTAGCCCTTGTTGGTGTCGAACGACCAGTGCGGATAGTGCTCGGCGTGCTCGCGCATCTCCCTGTCCCGCACCACCTTGGCGAGGATCGACGCCGCCGCCACGCTCAGGCAGCGGGCGTCGGCCTTGACCCGCCGAGCGACGTGGCCGACGTGGGGCGACACGAAGTCCCAGTTGCCGTCGACCACGGCAGCGTCGGGGACGACGCCGAGCTGCTCGAGCGCCCGCTGTGCCGCGAGGCGCTGGGCCGCCGACATCCCCAGCTCGTCGCACTCGACCTGCGAGGCGGTCCCTACGCCCCACGCCACGCACCACGACCCGACCCGATCGAACAACTTCTCCCGTTCCTTCTCGGTGAGCAGCTTGGAGTCGCGGATCCCGTAGACCCGCCGGTCGCGAGGTAGGATCGCCGCCCCGACCGCGAGCGGCCCCGCCCACGCTCCCCGGCCGACCTCGTCGACGCCGACGACGACGTCGTGGCCGAGCTCCCACATCTCCCGCTCGACGCTGCGCGTCGGTGCCCGCTTCTTGGAGACCAGCGGCCGCGGCGTCACCACAGGACCACCTCCGGCTCGCCGGCCTCGATCGTGCCCACCCTCCAGAACCCGGCGTCGACGAGCGTGGCGGCGACCGCCGGATCGACCGCCGCCAGCAGCCCTCCCGACGTCTGCGGGTCGAACACCAGCGCCTCGGCGGCGGCGGGGCCGACCGCCACGAGGTGTCCGGCCACGTACTCGCGATTGCGGGCGTCGCCGCCGGTGCGCACGCCGCGCTCGGCGGCCGCCACCGCGCCGGGGTAGGCGACCAGCCCGGCGCACTCGATCACGAGGCGAACGCTGCTGCGCTCGGCGACCTCCCAGCCGTGGCCGGCGAGCCCGTAGCCGGTGACGTCGGTGACCGCGTGGACGGCGTCCCCCAACGACTGCAGCAGCTCCGACGCCGCCCGATTCAGCGTCCGCATGCCGGCGATCGCCGCCGCCTTGTCGGTGTCCGAGCCGCCGGCGAGCGTGAGCCCGGTCCCGAGCGGCTTCGACAGCAGCGCCACGTCGCCCGGGCGCGCCCCGCTCTTGCGCAGCACCCGGCCGGGGTGCACGAGCCCCTGCACGGCGAGGCCGAACACCGGCTCCGGGTTGCGGATCGTGTGACCCCCGGCGATCGTGCCGCCGGCCTCGGCGACCACCGCCGCGGCGGCGTCGAAGATCGCCGTCATCGCCGGTCGGGGGAAGTGCTCGGGGAACGCGGCGATGTTGATCGCCAGCACCACCCGCCCGCCCATCGCGAACACGTCGCTGCAGGCGTTAGCGGCGGCGATCGCCCCGTAGTCGGAAGGGTCGTCGACGAGCGGCGGGAAGAAGTCGGTCGTCGACACCAGCGCCGTCGTGTCGTCGATGCGGTAGATCGCCGCGTCGTCGAACGGGGCGAGTCCGACGAGCAACGCCGGGTCGCCGCCGGCCGGCAGCTCACCGACCAATTCCGCCAGCACCGCCGCACCCCACTTCGCGGCGCAACCGCCGCACGTCGTCCACTCGGTGAGCCGCAGCGGCTCGGCGAGCGGTTCGGCGGTCATCGCGGCTCACCATAGGTCCCGCGTCCGGCCGCCGCTGCGACCAAGTTCACACCGACGGCCTGGTGGACTCGCTTTCCCCGCACCTTTACGATACTGATCCGTTCAGTTTCGGAATTGGGGAAACCGTCGATGGAGGAGCATTCGTGGCGAGCCACACGATGACGCTGGTGGAAGAACCGATCGATCCCAGGGTCCACGCCCGACGCTGGCTGATCCTGGCCTGCCTGTGCATGTCGCTGCTGATCATCGTCCTCGACAACACGATCCTCAACGTGGCGATCCCGAAGATGATCGACGAGCTCCACGCCTCCAACAGCGACATCCAGTGGATCCTCGACGCCTACGTGCTCGTGTTCGCCGGCTTGCTGCTCACCACGGGCAGCCTCAGCGACCGCTTCGGCCGCAAGGGCGCCCTGCAGGCCGGCCTCGTGGTGTTCGCCGTCGGCTCGGTGTCGGCGGCGCTCTCGACCTCGACAACGCAGCTGATCCTGAGCCGGGCGTTCATGGGCATCGGCGGGGCGCTGATCATGCCCTCGACGCTGTCGATCCTCGCCAACGTCTTCCGCGACCCCCGCGAGCGGGGCCGGGCGATCGCCGTGTGGGCCGGCTTCTCGGGTCTCGGCGTGGCCATCGGCCCGGTCACCGGCGGCCTGCTGCTCAACCACTTCTCGTGGAGCTCGGTCTTCTGGATCAACATCCCGATCGCCGCCACCGCGTTGATCGCCGGCTTCTTCCTGGTGCCGACGTCCAAGGACCCCAGCCACGCCGCCCTCGACCCGCTCGGTGCGGCGCTGTCGATCATCGGCCTCGGCGCCCTCCTGTTCGGCATCATCGAAGGCCCCACCGAGGGCTGGACCGACCCGAAGGTGGTCCTCGGCTTCGTGATCGGGGCGATCGCCACGACGGCGTTCGTGCTCTGGGAGCTGCACACCGACCACCCGATGCTGGACATGCACTTCTTCCAGAACCCCCGGTTCACCGCCGCGAACAGCGCGATCACCCTGACGTTCTTCGCCATGTTCGGCTCGATGTTCCTGATGACGCAGTACTGGCAGTTCGTGCACGGCTACAGCCCGCTCAGCGCCGGCGTGCGGATGGTGCCGTTCGCCATGACGATGATGGTCGTCGCGCCGATGTCGGCCCGGCTCGTCGAGCATGCCGGAACCAAGCGGGTGGTGACCACCGGGCTGCTGACCGTCAGCGCGGCCCTCGTCGCCCTGTCGTTCATCAGCCGCACCTCGCCCTACAGCGTCGTGATCGTGATGTTCTGCCTGATGGCCGTCGGCATGGGCATGGTGATGGCGCCGGCCACAGAGTCGGTGATGGGCTCACTGCCGCGGGAGAAGGCCGGCGTCGGGTCGGCCGTCAACGACACGACCCGCCAGATGGGTGGCGCGCTCGGTGTGGCGATCATCGGGAGCGTGACGACGAGCATCTACTCCTCGTCGATCTCCGACGCCGGGCGTCAGTTCGAGCTCTCCGGCCAGGCCCTGTCGCAGGCCCGCTCGTCGCTCGGCGCCGCGCTGCAGGTCGCCCCCTCGCTGGGCGCCCGCGCCGGCGACTTCGTCGTCGTGGTCGAGGACGGCTTCGTGCGCGCGTTCAGCAGCGGTCTGCGCCTCGGCGCCGTCGTGGTGGCGCTCGCCGGGTTCCTGGCGTGGCGGTACCTGCCCGCCCGCGCCCACGACCCGCTCGCCGTCGACGCCCAGGCCGAAGACTCGGTGCCGGTGCCGGTCGGGGGCAAGTGATGTCGACGGCCACATCCGACCTCGACCAGGTCCCGACCAAGCGGGGGCGGCCCCGCCGGGCCGACGCCGACGGAGCGATCCTCGCCGCGACCCGCGAGTTGCTCGCCGAGGTCGGCGTGGCCGGGCTGTCGATGGATGTGCTGGCGCAACGGGCGGGCGTCGGCAAGGCGACGATCTACCGCCGGTGGGACTCCAAGGAGACGCTGATCCTCGACGCCCTGCGGATGTCGACGACGCCGATCCCCGCCCCCGACACAGGCAACCTGCGCGACGACCTGTTCGCCTACATGGACGCCGTCACCGAGCGTTTCTCGCCGGGCCGGGGC
This sequence comes from uncultured Acidimicrobiia bacterium, assembly GCA_963841465.1. GTDB lineage: Bacteria > Actinomycetota > Acidimicrobiia > Acidimicrobiales > Ilumatobacteraceae > JALZMG01. The sequence goes on from CAWJCQ010000009.1 coordinate 135,046, forward strand.
TCCGACGTGCTGCCCCACCTCATCGAGGCCAGCTGCTACGACGAGCACCTCCGAGCGTCGCTCGACGACTACACACGCGGGCGGCAGGCGACGATCCGGATATTGCTGCGCCGCGGCGTCGAGCGCGGCGAGCTGTCACCCGACACCGACATCGACCTCCTCGTCGACGTCATCCTCGCCCCGTTCTTCTATCACCACCTGCTCACCGGGGGGTCGGTCGACCAAGACTTCACCCACCGCCTGGTCGAGTTCGCGTTGCGCTGATTCATTCGGGCTCGGGTTCCGTGTCATCGAATATGTCCCGGGGACTTGTGCGGTGACACAAACGCAGCCGCCGCGGCGACGACGGCGGCCACTTCGGTGTGCTCACATCGGCGTTCCACTGGTGGTGGGCGGTCACCTACGCGTCGACCTTGGAGACTCGCATCCGGTACACGCCCTCCGACGTATTCGAGACGTTCCCGCAGCCGGAGCCGCAGGCCGGCCCGGCTTGGGAGCGCATCGACGTCGCCGGGCGGGAGCTCAACGGGTTCCGGGCCGACCTCATGATCCGCACCGAGCTCGGGCTCACCAACACCTACAACCGGGTCCATGATCCCGACGAGGACGACCCCGACATCGAGCGGCTTCGCGAGCTGCACGTCGTGCTCGACCACGCCGTCCGCCACGCCTACGGGTGGAGCGACCTCGCGCTCGACCACCACCACTGGGAGACGCCGCAGGGCATGCGCTTCACGGTCGGCCCCGACGCCAAGGACGAGCCGCTCGACCGGCTGCTCGAGCTCAACCACCAGCGCTACGCCGCCGAGGTCGCCGCCGGCCTGCACGACAAGAGAACGAAGAAGCCGACGAAGACGAGATCCAAGGCAGCCAGACGTCCTCCGTCCCGTCGCGGCGGCGGCCATGCAGGTGAGGGTGAGGGTCAAGTTCAGTGCGGACAGGGCCGGCGGGCTCCGGGGTGGCACCGTCGCCCGGTCGATCCAGCACCACTTCGACGCGCTCATCGCCGCCGGTGTCCTGCGACCCGCCTGACCAGACACGGTCACACCTGGACCCGAAGCCCAGCGCACACGACGCATCCACCACGGCTCACACACGCTCAGGGGGTGCTTGGTCGAGCCGCCACAGCGCCTCGCCCCGCGGCTCGGCGCTTCGCCACGCCGGGTCGACGGCGGGCGCCGACAGCGCCACCGCCGGCCCGTCGACCTCCCACAGCACCGCGGCGTTCGCGCCGTGCCAGCGAAGGGCGAACGACAGCGTCGACACCGGACCGGCGGGCAGGCCGTGGGCCTCGAGGTCGATGCCCCGCCAGGCCGCGGGGATGCCGTCGGCGAACAGCTCGCCGCGGCGGACGAGGCGGCGTTCGACGGCGGCGATGCCGCGGATGCCCGACGCCGCCGGGTCCGGCGGACCCGGGGAGGTCCGGCGGGCGACGATGCGGGCGAGGTCGCGCCCGGCCTGATCCTCGCCGGCTCGGGCGAGCACGAGCGCGGCGGCGTCGAGGGCGGCGTCGACGTCCCAGCCCGGCGGCCGGGCGACGGCGTGGACGGCGGTGGCGACCTCGTCCACGGAATCGACCGGCTCGCCGAGCCGCACCAGCTCGGCGACGGCGAGGAGGTAGCCCACCGGATCGTCGGCGGTCGCAGGCGGGCCGGCGAGGAGCACCTCGGCGCGGGCCGTCACCAGTCGCTCAGCCACCGCCGCCTCGGGCAGCTCGACGCGGCTCGCCCGCTCGGATCGGGCGACCCAACCGCGTGCCGTCGCCTCCGCGGTCGCCGCCGCTGTGGGCAGCGGTCCGGGTCCGCGGCCACCGTGATCGAGGGCGACCGCGACCGACGCCCGGTGGCCGACGGGCAGCACGATCGTCGACGCCGGCAGGGTGATCCCGTCGATGGGCACGTCCGACGGTGGCCGGGCGGTCAGCAGGTCGTCGCGGGTGAACGCTAAGGCGATCGGCAGCGGCGAGTCGTTGCGGACCTCGACCATCGTCCGTCCGCCGCCGTCGGCGACCGACCACACCCGCTGGACGGCGTCGCCACCGGGGATCCTCAGACGGGTCTCGAAGACCGGCGCCCCGGCCAGCCGTGCCTGGCGCACCGCGACCTCCGTGGCCGGCGAGTGCCAACGGTCGTCGGCGGCGACATGCCACGCCAGCACCGGCGAGCCGTCCAACGGCACGACATCGCCCCACGGCGTGACGTCGGCGCGGAAGCGGCCGCCGAGCACGCCAGTGGTCCCGCTCGACCTCACGGCCCCGCACGCTATGGGCAACCGACCCTAGGTTCGGGTTCGGCTCGCAGCCAAGCTGCTCGCCTCTCCTTCCGAGCTCGCCGCCGCCGCGCAGCGGCGCTCGCCCACCTGGCCGAGGCGAGCAACCCCTAGGGTGTTCGGGGTGGAGACGGCCGTCCTGATGCCGGTCAAGGCGTTCAGCGCGGCGAAAGGCCGGCTGTCGGTCGTGCTCGACCGCTTCGCCCGGGCCGACCTGGCCCGCTGGCTCGCCGGGCAGGTGGTCGCGGCCGCCGGACCGCTACCGACGTTCGTGGCGTGCGACGACGACGCGGTCGCGGCGTGGGCCGACGAGCACGGCGCGGAAGTGTTGTGGAGCCCGGGGCTCGGTCTCAACGGCGCCGTCGACGCCGGGCGGGCGACGATCGCCGGGAAGGGCTTCGACCACGTCGTCATCGCCCACAGCGACCTGCCGCTCGCCGAGGATCTGTCGGCGCTGGCTGCCGAACGGACGATCACGATCGTGCCCGACCGTCGTCGTGACGGCACCAACGTGCTCTCCCTGCCACTCGCCGTCGAGCTCCCGGCGGCCTACGGCGGCGGGTCCTTCGCCCGCCACTTCGCCGTCGCGATCTCCACCGGCTGCCGGGTCGAGGTGCGCCCGCACCCGCGCCTGTCGCTGGACATCGACACGCCCGACGACCTCGCTCACCCCGCCCTCCGATCGCACCTCCCGACGTGGCTGCGAACGAGCCTGGACAACCTGCCCTGACCACTGCTCGGTCGCCCCACGACTGGTCGGCGGAGCATCCCGTGCCGTCGTCGGCGCTGGCGGTCGGCGCCCATCCCGACGACGTCGAGTTCGGGGCCGGCGCCACGCTCGCCAAGTGGGCAGCGGCCGGCTGCACGGTCCACCACCTGGTGTGCACCGATGGCTCGAAGGGCACCTGGGACATCGCCGCCGATCTGCCCAAGCTCGTCGCCCGCCGCGAGGAGGAGCAGCGGGAGGCCGCTCGCCGGGTCGCCGGCCCTCGCGCCGGCGAGGTGAGGTTCCTGCGCCGCGTCGACGGCGACCTCACCAGCGACCGCGCGACCGTCGGGCAGGTCGCCCGGATCATCCGCGAGCTGCGCCCGGACGTGATCCTCGGGCACGACCCGTGGAAGCGCTACCGGCTCCATCCCGACCATCGTCACGCCGGGTGGCTGGTGTGCGACGCCGTCGTCGCCGCCCGCGACCCGCACTTCTTCCCCGAGCACGGCGTCGCCCATCACCGCCCGGCGGCGCTGTTCCTGTGGGAGGCCGACGAGCCCAACCACGTCGAGGACGTCAGCGCGTTCGTCGACCGCAAGCTGGCCGGCCTCGAGGCCCACGAGAGCCAGTTCGAGTCGACGATGCTCGCCGCAGACGCCGGCGAGCTCGGCGCCTTCCGCGACCGCATCCGCGGCCGCCTCGCGGAGCTCGGCGCGCCGCACGGCCTCGCCGCCGCCGAGGTCTTCGCCCGCCTCACCGACCTCTGACGCCCCGTTCTGTCCTTCAGATGCGGCCCGATGGGGCGGCAATCAAAGGACAGTTCGGGGGAACTGGCCCGGTTGGCGGCCCTCGCCAGGCGGACCGGCGAAGGACTGGGCGATGTCGAGCCACTCGTCGGCCGCCGCGCCCTCGGCGACGACGGCGACGTCGTCGCGGTGGCGTCGCTGGGTCACGAGCAAGCAGAAGTCGAGCGCCGAGCCGGTGACGCGATCAGTGGCGTCCTCGGGACCCCACGTCCAGACGTCTCCGGACGGCCCGACCAGCTCCACGCGCACCGGCGACTCGTTCGGCACCCGCCCGTTGGCCACGTAGCTGAACGGCCGGGCGCCGACACCGATGTGGGCGACGTGGCGCAGGCGGTCGGTCGGGGTTCGCTGCACGTGGAGGGCATCGGCGACGTCCTGGCCGTGGGCCCACGTCTCCATCAGCCGGGCCGTGATGAACGACCGGGCGCCCATCGCCGGGCCGTACCAGGGCACGCGCGCCTTCGGGTCGACGGTACGGGCGTGGTCGACGAGGCGCCGGCGGTCGCGGCGCCAGCGGTCGATGAGCTCGGGCGCGGGCAGCGCGCGGCCCGGCTCGTTGGCGGCATCAGTGCCCCCGGCGAGCAACCGCTCGGCGTCGGCGCGGAACTCGTCGGCGTCGGTGAGCGCCAGCAGCGCCCGCTGGTCGAAGAACCACAGGTGGCTGATCTGGTCACGGATCGTCCAGCCGATCGCCGGGGTCGGCAGCTCGAGGTCAGCACCCGCGATGATCTGGTCGAGGTCCTCGTGCTCCGCAGTCAGCTCTTCACACAGTGTGTCCACGACGACCATCTTCCACCGCCGGCGGCGCCACTGACGACGCCGACGGGTACCGATCGTCGGCGGCTCAGGCCTTCTTGACGACGCGCTTGGCCGGTGACTTCTTCGCTGCGGTCTTCTTGGCCGGCGCCTTCTTGGCGGTGGCCTTCTTGGCCGGCGCCTTCTTGGCCGGCGCCTTGTTGGCGGTGGCCTTCTTTGCCGGCGCCTTCTTCGCAGCGGTCTTCTTCGCCGGCGCCTTCTTTGCCGGCGTCTTCTTCGCCGTGGTCTGCTTTGCCGGCGCCTTCTTTGCCGGCGTCTTCGCCGTGGTCTTCTTTCCGGGCGCCTTCTTGGCTGCGGCCTTCTTCGCCATCGCCATCGTTACTTCCCCTTCTTCTTCTTCGGATTGAGTGCCGACTTGAGGGTCGTGCTCGGGGTGAACTTCATCGCCACGGATGCGGCGATCTTCACCGGTGCGCCGGTCTGCGGGTTGCGGCCGGTGCGCGCGGCGCGCTTGGTCTGGCTGAACGAACCGAAGCCCGGCCACGCCACCTTGTCGCGCTTGGTCGCAGTGGTCACGTGGTCGAAGAACGCACCGATCGTGCGCTCGGCGTCGGCCTTCGACACGCCGGCCGATGCCGACACCGTATCGATGAGCTCTGCCTTGGTTGCCATTGATCCTCTTTCGCGATGTCGTGCCCGAGCGACGTCGCTCGGTGTGTGAGCGGGACCGGCGGTGGCCCCTCGCCGCGAGGGCTAGGCCAAATCGAACAAGCCGGTCACGACACGTGCAAGCATCGTTATCGTTGCATCTGCAACGGTGGTCGTTACGAGTGGTCGAGCACGGCGCGCAACGCCGCGGCGACCTTCGCCGCCTGACCGGCCGCGTACGTCGAGCGGGGCCAGAAGAAGCCCCGCAAGCCATCGCCCTTGGTGCGCGGGACAATGTGCACATGAAGGTGGGCGACGCTCTGGCTGACGACGTTGTTGTTGGCGACGAGCGTGCCCTGCGCGCCGAGCGCGTCAGGGATCGCCGCGGCCACACGCTGCACCCGCTCGAAGAACGGCCCGACGTCGACCAGGTCGGGGAGCGTCACGACGTGGTCGGTCGGGACGACGAGCACGTGGCCGGGGAACAGCGGCCTGCGGTCGAGGAAGGCGATCGCGACGTCGTCACGCAGCACCACCTCGGCCGACGCCGTCCCGGCGACGATCGCGCAGAACGGGCACATCGGGTCGGAGGCCACGGCCGGTGATGTTATGAATTCTCCGCTTCATCCACCCACGGCGCGCCGGCCTGCGCTACAACAGGGCGCCGTTGAGGACGTCAGCGCTCGCGCACCTCTCTCCGCCAACCGATGAGCCCGCGGGCGCGGTCCGCGCTCGGATCGTCCTCGACACCTCGGTGCTCATCGCCGACCCCTCGTGCGTGACGTCGTTCGATCACCTCGACGTCGTGATCCCACTGATCGTCGTCGAGGAGCTCGACGGCCTCAAGGCGAGGCCCGACGACGTGGGCCGGGCGGCGCGCACGGCGTTGCGCAGCATCGAGGAATTGCGCCTGCGCCACGGCGGCTCGCTGGCGGAACCCGTGCCGGTCGGGCGCGACGGGAGCCTGCGGATCGAGCTCAACGGGGTTCGCAAGCACCTCCTCGTCGAGCACGGGCTCGACCCGGCGAGCTCCGACAACCGGATCATCGGCGCCGCCCTCGGCCAGGCCGAACGGGCGCCCACGACGGTCGTCTCCAACGACGCCGCGCTGCGGATCAAGGCCGCCCACCTCGGCGTCGCCGCCGCCGCCCACTCGCCGGCGCGGTCCCCGATCGCCACCCCGGCAGGTGGGTGGTCGACGATCGAGACGGCCCCGGAGCTCGTCGACCGGCTGTATGCGGCCGGCACGATCGCCCCCGAGGTCGTGGCGGCCGCGGGCGCGGTCGGGGAGAACGAGTTCGCCGTGCTGCGCGCCGGTTCGCAGTCCGCACTCACGCGGCGCGTCGGCGACGACCTGCGCCTGCTCGCCCACATCGCCCCCGAGGCATGGGGGCTGCGGGCCCGCTCGAAGGAGCAGCGCTTCGCCCTGGAGCTGCTGCTCGACCCATCGATCGAGATCGTCGCTCTCGACGGGCGGGCCGGCACCGGCAAGACCCTGCTCGCCGTGGCCGCCGGGCTCGAGCAGGTCGTCGAGGCCAGTCGCTACGAGCGTCTCGCCATCTACCGCCCGCTGGTGCCGGTGGGACGGGCTGACGTCGGCTTCCTGCCGGGCGGGCTCGACGAGAAGCTGGATCCTTGGATGGCCGCCATCCACGACGCCGTCGTGGCACTGACCGAACACCACTCCAACGTCGACGCCCGCAACCTCATCGACGAGCTGACCGCCCGCGGCCAACTGTCACTGGAGTCGGTGACGTTCCTGCGCGGGCGCTCGCTGCACCGCCAGCTGGTCATCATCGACGAGGCCCAGAACCTGGAACCGACGACGCTGCGCACGATCCTCACCCGCGTCGGCGAGGGCACCAAGGTGGTGTTCACCGGCGACACCAGCCAGATCGACGCCCCCTACCTCGGCGAGTCGAACAACGCCCTCGCCGTCCTCACCCACGCGTTCAGCGGACAGCCGTGCTTCGGTCACCTCACGCTCACGTCGTGCGAGCGCAGCGACGTCGCCAGCCTCGCCGCCGAACTGCTGTAACGGCAGTCCCCCGCTCTGCCGGGACCTCAGGCGGACAGGAGCTGGCCGGCGCCGTGCCGGCGCGAACCGTGAGCCACGGCGGCGGACCTCCGCATCGACAGCTCACAGTTCGTCGGCGACCGGGACATCGGCTTCACCGTGACACCCCCGGCGTAGGGTCGACGGCGTGGATGCGCCGAGGTTCGCTGTCGTCGACGTGGAGACGTCGGGCCTGTCGACGCGGCGCAACCAGATCCTGCAGATCGGGCTGGTGACAGTGGCGCTCGACGGCACCGTCGTCGATGAGTGGTCAACCCTCGTCGGGCTGCGCTGGCCGTGGAACCGGGTCGGGCCTCGGCGGGTGCACGGCATCACCCGCCGGTCGCTGCGCGGCGCGCCCAAGGTGCCGGCGGCGATCCACGAGCTGGGCGACCGCATCGCCGGGTTTGTGTTCACGGCCCACAACGCCGACTTCGACGCCGCGTTCATCGAGCGGGCCGCTGCGCGCGCCGGCGTGCCGCTCGCCCTCGGCCGGCGGCTGTGCACGTTGCAGCTGTCGCGCCAGCTCGACCCCGATCGCCAGCTCACCCACGGCCTGGCCGACCTGTGCGCCCGGTACGGGGTCGTCCTCGGGCGCCACCACGACGCCCTCAGCGACGCCCGCGCCACGGCTGGCGTGCTCCCCCACCTCCTCGCCGCTCACGGCGTGCACGACGAGGCCGATCTCGATGCGCTCTACTCACCAGTGCGGGCCTCGGCGTAGCGGGCGAGCACGCGCCCCGCCACCACAGCGCCGAGTCGCCGCCATTCCGCCGGCGCGCGCACCTCGGCGTCGGGGCCGAGGCGCACCAGCAGCCGCTGCAACCACCGCTCGCTCGCCACCGGGAACGTCGCCTCGACGACACCGCCGTGGCGCGTCTTCACGACGTCGACCGGGTACCGCTCCACCACCCAGCGGGCCGCGGGCGCGAGACGCAGGGTCACCCGGCGCAGCCCGGCATCGGCGAACCAGTCCGGCGCGGGACCACCGGGACCTGACAAGACAGACGATGCCTCGACCGCGTCGTGCTCGCCGGTGCGCTCGATCGACTCCATCCGGTCGATGCGGAACGTCCGTCGTTCGCCCGAGCGGCCGTCGTCGGCCACCACATACCACTCGCCCCGGTCGTTGAACAGCCGGCGGGGCGTGATCACGCGGCTCGTCACCTCGTCGCGCGACGCGGTCCAGTAATCGATCGCCAGCCGTTCGGCGCTCCCGACGGCGGTGGTCAGGGTCTCGATCGCCGTCGCCAGTGCCGGGGCCGTCGGCAGATCGACGACCACGGCGTCATCACCGAGGGCAGCCTCCAGCTTGCGCAACCCGCGGCCGAGCGGCCCACCGAGCTCGGCCCCGGGGAGTTGCATCGCGGCGCGACCCGCGGCGACGAGCGCGAAGCCCTCGGGGGCGGTGAGCCGCAAGGGGCGGGTGAACAGCCGGGGCACGCCGACGTACACGGTGTCGTCGTCGATGTACACGTCGATCATCTCGTCGACGAACGGCGGCACACCGCACATCGCGGCTTGCTCGAGGTCCCGCGCCACCTCGGTCGGGGTCAGTCCGAAGCGGCGGGCGACTTCGGCCACCGGCACCTCGCCGCGCTCCATCAGCCACGGCAGCATCACGAGCAGCCGGCTCAGCCGCTCCTCGGCCGTGCGCCGGCCGGACCGCCCGTGCCCGGTCACCGCTCGACCATCGCGGTCAGCCAGTCGACGACGGCCGCTCGCACGGCCGGGGGGCTGAGCACCTCGGCGTGGTCGAGCAGCCCGAGCACCCACGACCGGAACGCCGCCACGTTGGCGCACGGCACCTCGACGTCGACAGCGCCATCGGCGCGGCGGGCGACGACCCGCTCGGCTCCGAGCTCCCGCACCACGCCGCCTGCCCGTGCCGCGTCGACGCGCACGACCGCCACCGCCCCGCGCTCGTCGCCGCCGAGCTCCTTGGGGTCCAGCGGGAACGCCGTGCGCATTTCGTAGCCCTCCGGGCGCTCGAACGTCTCCGCCTCCAGCAGGCTGACGTCGCCCTCGATGCGATCGACCCGGAACGTGCGCAACTCGTCGTGGGCATGGTCACGCCCGACGACGTACCAGAAGCCGGTGCGCAGCAGCAGCCCGTACGGGTCGAGCTGCCGCGGCGTGCCCCGGTAGGTGAAGGCGACGGCGACGCGGCGCGACGACGCCTCGCGCAGCGCCGGCAGGTTGGCCAGCTCGGGCACCGTCGCCATCACGGCGACGTCGCCGGCGGCGTCGCCGTCGATCGTGTCGAGGCCCAGCTTCCACAACGCCTCCCGCCCTTGCGCCGGGCGCACCGCGGCGACGGCGACCTGCAGCGCGCGCATCTCGTCGGGCGCGAGGTGCAGGTCCTTGAGCTCGTAGCGGTCGCGGTCGATGCGGTAGGCGGTCACCCCGGCCTGCGGGCCGCTCAGCACGGTCGTCTCGATCGGCACGCCGATCTCGCGCAGCGCCGCCTTGTCCCGCTCGAACGCCGCCCGGCGTGTGCTCTCCCTGCCGGCGTACTGGCCTTCGAGCTCGCCGGTGATCTCGACGAGCGTCAGCGGGCGCGACGTCTCCAGCAACAGCGCCAGAAGGTTGGTCAGGCGCTCGACGCGGTCGACGGCGGCCACCTCAGGCGCGCGAGGCGATCGCCGCACGCACCGCGTCGACGACCTGGTCACCGGTGGCGCCCGGCGTCAGCACGCCGGCGACGCCGGCCGCCAGCAGCTTGGGCACGTCGGCGTCCGGCACGATCCCGCCGACGACGACGGGGATGTCGGCCCCCCGCTCACGCACCTTGTCGACGACGAGCGGCGCCAGCGTCATGTGCGCGCCGGAGAGCATCGACAACCCGATCGCGTCGACATCCTCGTCGACGGCCGCCGCCGCCACCGTGTCGGGCGTCTGGAACAGACCGGTGTAGATCACCTCGTAGCCGGCGTCGCGCAGGATCCGGGCGACGACCTTGACGCCGCGGTCGTGACCGTCGAGGCCGACCTTCGCGACCAGCACCCGCCCGTGCTCGTTCCCCTCCATCTCCTCAGGCCCTGCTGCTGTAGTCGTAGAAGCCGCGGCCTGTCTTGCGCCCGAGGAGCCCTGCTTCGACCATTCGTGACAGCATCGGCGGCGGGGCGTAGAGCGGTTCCTTGAACTCCTCGTAGAGGCTCTGGGCGACGGCCTGGGTGGTGTCGAGGCCGATCAGGTCGGCCAGGTGCAGCGGTCCCATCGGGTGGTTGCACCCCTCGACCATGCCGGTGTCGATGTCGTCGGCGGTGGCGAACCCGGACTCCATCATCCGGATCGCCGAGAGGATGTAGGGAACCAGCAGGGCGTTGACGACGAAGCCGGCCCGGTCTTGGCTGCGGATCACCTTCTTGTGCAGCACGTCGGTGGCGAAGGCCTCGGCGGCAACGACCGTCTCCGGCGACGTCAGTAGGCTGGTGACGAGCTCGACGAGGCGCAGCACGGGCACTGGGTTGAAGAAGTGGATGCCGATCACCTGCGCCGGCCGCGAGGTTGCCATGCCCAGCTTCATGATTGGGATCGAGCTGGTGTTGCTGGCGAGGATCGCGGCCTCGTCGGCGACGACCTTGTCGAGCTCGCGGAACACCTCGACCTTCGCCCCCTCGTCCTCGACCACCGCCTCGACGACGAGTTGGCGGTCGGCCAGCTCGCCGAGGTCGGTGGTGAGCTTGATCTTGCCCAGCGCCTCGTCACGGGCTTCCTCGGTGAGCTTCCCGGCCCGTACCCCCCGGTCGAGCGACGTCGTCAGCCGCTTCAGCCCGGCCTCGGCGGCGCCGGCGTCGATCTCCCGCACGACGACGTCGAGGCCGGCCCGGGCGCACACCTCGGCGATCCCCGATCCCATCAGCCCGCTGCCCACGACCCCGACTCGCTCGATCATCGCTTCGGATGGTACTGATCATCCCGGGTTCGGCGTCCAGCAAGGCTGGTCGCCTCACCTTCGAGCGAGGGCTCCGCAGCGCGCTCCGCGGCGGCGCTCGCCCAGCTGGCTGGGCGATGATGGTGCGATGGAAGACGCCTACAACGCGGATCGCGGGTCCTCCAGGACCGCTTTGACACCCGTCGGCTGGCCGACCGGCTGCAGGACCTCGTCCGCTCCCGCTGGACGCTGGAGGAGGCGCGGGCGCTGATCGAGGCGGCGCCGATGTTCTTCCTCGCCACCGCCGATCGGGACGGCCGCCCGCAGTGCTCGTACAAGGGTGGGGCACCCGGATTCGTCCAGGTCCTCGGCCCGATGACGCTGTGCTTCCCGTGCTACGACGGCAACGGGATGTACCTCTCGATGGGCAACGTCCTCGACAACCCGCACGTTCAGCTGCTGTTCATCGACTTCGAGCACCCGGCGCGGGTGCGCGTCTCCGGGCGGGCGACGATCACCGACGAGCACACGCTCGCCGGGCGCTACCCCGGCGCCCAGTTCGCCGTCCGCGTCGACGTCGACGAGGTGTTCCCGAACTGCCCCCGCTACATCCATCGGGCCGGGACCGCCGAGCTGTCGCCGAACGTGCCCGACGCCGAGGGATCGGCACCGCTCGCCGAGTGGAAGTGCATCCCGGTGTTCAACGACGTGCTCGCCGTCGACGACCCCGCTCGTGGGCGTTGACCTCTCCCGCCGCGCGTTCCTCGCGCTGGCGGCGGGCGTGGTCGTTGGGGCGTGCACGGACGACGACAGCGCGCCGTCACCGACCTCGCCGCCGCCGAGAACGACGAGCACGACCTCGACGACGTCTCCGCCGACGACGGCGGCGCTCGCCGCCGACCCGTTCGCCCTCGGCGTCACGTCGGGTGACCCCGACGCGACGTCGGTGGTGCTGTGGACCCGGCTGGTCGGCGACGACCTGCCCGACGAGGTGGACGTCGTGTGGGAGACGTCGACCGACGACTTCGCCACCATCGCCTCCTCGGGCAACGCCGTGGCGCTGGCCACAGACGGCCACTCGGTCCACGCCGTCGCGGCGCTCGCCGGCCCGGTGTCGTTCCGCTTCCGCGCCGGCGGGTTCACCAGCCCGCTCGGCGGCGCCGGCCCGGCCATCGCCGCGGACGCGCTGCGCATCGCCGCCGCCTCCTGCCAGCACTTCGAGACCGGGCACTACGCGGCCCACCGCGACATCGCCGCGTGGGCCCCCGATGCCGTCGTATTCCTCGGCGACTTCATCTACGAGGGCGCAGGGCGCCCGGTCGGCGGCGCGGTGGTCCGGTCACACGACGGGCCCGAGCCGACCGACCTCGACGCCTATCGCTCCCGCTACGCCCAGTACCTCGGTGACCCGGACCTGCGGGCGGCGCGGGCCGCCTGCCCGTGGTGGGTGATCTGGGACGATCACGAGGTCGCCAACAACTACGCCGGCCTGGAGCCCTCGAACCCGGCCGGGCGAGACGGGTTCGCCGCCCGCCGCATGGCCGCCTACCAAGCGTTTTGGGAGCACATGCCGCTGCGCATCCCCCGCCCCGCCGAAGGCGTCGAGACGACCATCTACCGCACCGCGGCCTACGGCGACCTCGTCGATCTGGTCTTCCTCGACGGGCGGCAGTTCCGCAGCGACCAGGCGTGCGGCGACGCCACGCTGTCGCTCGAGCCGGCGTGTCCCGAGGCGGCCGATCCGGCGCGCACCATGCTCGGCGCGGCTCAGGAGCAGTGGGCGGTCGAGGCGTTCGCCTCGTCGAGCGCGACGTGGACGGCGCTGGCTCAGCAGACCGTGCTCACCGACCTGCGCCTGCCGAACGGGGCGATCCTCAACGAGGACCAGTGGGACGGCTACGCCCCGGCCCGTGATCGTCTCCTGGCCGCGGCGGCGCCCGTGGCCGGGAAGCTCGTCGTGCTCACCGGCGACATCCACGCCGCCGGGGTCGGCCGCCTCGGCATCGGTACTGAGTTCGTGTCGACCTCGATCTCGTCGCAGGGCCTGCTGCCGGCGTCGCTGCAGGGCGTCGTCGCTTCCTTCCCGACCCTCGTCGATGCCGACCTGCTGCACCGTGGCTACACCCGCCATACCGTCACGCCGACGACGTGGACCGCGGAGTACCGCACCGTCGACGACGTGACGAACGCCGACTCGCCCGTGTCGACGTGGCGCACGTTCACCGCTGCCGCCGGCGCGAGCGCGACCGTGGCCGTGAGCTGATCGCCGCGGGCAGCGTGGCCCGTGTGCCGTCGGGCGTCGAGGCGAGCGCGGTTGTCGGCCGGCCCGCCATCGGCCAGGATCGCGCCGTGCCGAGCGAGGACCCCGGTGCGCCCGATGGCGACGACGCCGACTTCGACGCGATGCTGCCCGCCCTCGCCGACGGTGACGCGCGGGCGATCGAATGGGTGTTCACGCGGCTGCAACCACGCCTGCTTCGCTTCGTGCATTCCCAGGAGCGGGGAGTTGCCGACGACATCACCGCGGAGGTGTGGCTCGCCGTCGCACGGGGAGTGACCACGTTCGAGGGCTCCTGGGCCGACTTCCGGGCATGGTGCTTCGCCATCGCCCGTCGGCGCCTCGCCGATCACCGGCGCACCGCCGTCCGCCGGCGTACCGACCCGGTCGACGCGAGCCAGCTCGACAGCCGATCGACCGAGGACGTGACCGAGCGCGAGGCGCTGGCCAACCTGACCGGGCAGGAGGCAACCAGGTTGATCACCGACGCGCTGCGCGAGGAGCAAGCCGAGGTCGTGCTGTTGCGCGTGCTCGGCGACCTCGACGTCGACCAGGTCGCGGCGATCATGAACCGCTCGGCGAACTGGGTGCGGGTGACCCAGCACCGAGCCCTTCGCAAGCTGGCTCGGCGGACCGGCTCGAAGATCGCGGTAATCGGATGAGCGGCTGGGACGATCTGTCCGACGTGACCGAACCGTCGATCCCCGCGGAGGCCGCCGAGGCCGTGCTGTCGGGTGACGCATCGGCAGCCTCCTCTCCGGAGGTCGCCGAGCTCGGGGCATTGTTCACGGCAGCGCGGCGCCCCGCCGATGAGGCCGAGCTGGATGCCCTGCGCTCGACGGTGTCGATGTTCCAGCGGGAGGTGGTCGCGCCAGGACAACCCATGACTGCGAGGAACCCTCCCGTGACCCACAAGCTCACCCGCAAGGCGGCCGTCGCCGTTGGCGCCGCCGTCCTCGTGTCCGCCGGTGCCGTCGCCGCCGCCGGCGGCGGCCTGTCGTCCCCGTTCGGGTCCCACGGCTCCCAATCGGCGCGTGTGGCGACGCGGGTCGACGAGACCGTCGACTCGTCGAGCACGACCGAGGTCACCTCCACCGAGGTGACGACCACCGTCGAGACAACGGTTCCAGAGAGCACCGCGCCGGAGACGTCGGCACCGGAGAGCACCGGCGTCACCACCCCCCGCGTCGAGGTCAGCGGCGCCGTCGGCCCCGACGCCGACGGACCGGCGAAGTTCGGGCTGTGCACGGCGTGGGCGGCGCGCCAACACGGAGACGACAGCGAGCCAGCCGGCACCAGCGTCACCGAGTCATCGAGCGTGCCGGTGCCCTTCGCCAACCTCGAGGCGGCAGCCGCGGCCAACTCGCAGAAGGTCGAGGAGTTCTGCGCCGACTCCACCCCCGGTGGCACGACGGCGGCCGACGATGCGGCGACCTCGGCGAGCCGCGGCCAAGGTCAGTCGGATGACAACCCGTCGGCGACCGCGCCGGGTCGCGGGACGGACAACCCGTCGGTGACGGCACCGGGTCGCGGGACGGACAACCCGTCGGTGACCGCGCCGGGGCTCGGGACGGACAACCCGTCGGTCACGGCACCGGGTCACTCCGGTTCCCTCCCACCGCCCGCCCAGGATGCCGCGAGCGAGCATCGCCCCGACAACGGTTGACGTCAGCGGCACGGCCGGCTCGCCGGCATGGACCGCGTTCGGTCAGAGGCCCGGGGGCGTCGGCGAAGGCGTCGGCGATGACCCGTCGCCGTCGTTGTTGGCGTGGACGTCCGGGCCGAGCGGCGTCGGGGCGCAGACCCACGTCAGCGTGCACGTGTTGTCGACGCTCAGCGTCACCGAGCCGACGCCTGGAGGCACGGCCACGGTCGTGACCTCGGTGATCGCCGCTCACGGGATGCAGAAGAAGTGCCCGGGCGTTCCTGGGTAGACCGGGTTGTTGTTGTTCTTGACGTCGGGCCCTGGTCGCGGATGCTCAGCCTGGACCGGTCGGGCAGCGCGCCAACAGAGCCCGCAAGGCCACGGGACCGCCCGACCCCGATGCGCCTGTTGATGGTCGCTGCCCGACCGTCACGTCGCACATCGACCGGACGATTCGATTCGTTACGGCCGGACCGCGTTTCGTGGCCGAATCCCCCGCCCGGGTGTAACGCTCCCCCGTCTGTCGACGATGATGGGAGGAGATGCAAGAGTGGACGGGACCTCGACCCTTCGGGGACGTGCTCACGTTGGCGCGCGCCCGCGAGGAGGTCGCCTTCGCCGAGCTGTGGCGTTGGCTGCACCCTCCGCTCGTGCGTTGGCTCAAGGTCGTCGCGTCGAACGATGTGGAGGACATCGAGTCGGAGGTCTGGCTATCGGTCACCCGAAGCCTCGCCTCGTTCACTGGTGACGCCAACGACTTCCGCGGCTGGGTGTTCACGATCGCTCGCCGCCGAGCGATCGACGGAGGGCGCCGCCGCCAGCGCCAGCCGGCGACCTCCTCCCTCGAGGATCTCGACGTCGCCGCCATCGGCGAGATGCGGTCGATCGAGGATGGCACGGAGGCGGCGCTGTCCATGCTCCGCTTGCTGACACCGGAGCAAGGTGAAGTGCTCGCCCTGCGTGTCATCGTCGGCATGTCCGTTCGCGAGACCGCGGCGATCGTGGGCCGCACCGAGGGTGCCGTCCGGGTGCTCTGCCATCGCGGGCTGCGCACGCTCGCCCGTCAGCTCGCCTCGGATCGGTTCGCCGAGGAGGTCGCGCAATGAACGAGCGGCGCGACGACCGGTGGCCGGCGGGCCGCCAAGGTGACCACCTCACCAACCGCGCACGCGACGCCGAGGTGGCAACGTTCGAGCTCCTGCTCGACAACGCCGGTCCGAACGACGTCCCGGATGGCTACGCGGCCCTCGCGAACATGCTGCTCGCGGCACGCGCGCCAGCCACGGAGCACGAGCTGGCGGGTGAATCGGCGGCCGTCACCCGCTTCCGATCGTCCCATGTGGACTGTGAGACGCCCGCGGTGGGTCCCGGTCGGCGCTCGAAGGCACTGGCCGTGGCAGCTGCGCTGATCGTCGTCACCGCCACCGGTGCGGCTGCGGCGGCCGGGCGACTCCCCGCCGACCTCCAGGACATGACGTCCGAGGTGCTCGACCACATCGGGATCCACGTGCCACATGCCCATCGTGCGGATCCGGGCGACATCGACCGCGATGAGCCTCGGCCTCTCTCGCGGGAGACGACGCAGGAGGAGGACCGCCACGCACTGTCGGCCTCCGGCTCGGTCGCCAGCCGGCTCACCTCGCTCAAGGAGCCAGTGGCGGCGCACCCGGCTCCGACACCCCCGCCCGACGGCACGGGCGCCGACGTCCTGGCGACCGCGGCGCCACCGCTGCCACCCACGAGCCCGGTCGAGCCTGCCATCGTGGCCAAGTCCGGCGGGGAGGACCCCGCCTCCGAAGGACCGACGGCGACGATCCCGCTGGCCGGAGCAGCCCCCCCGGCCGCACCACCATCGACGGCCACGCCAACCGACGCACCGTCGAGCGCCTCATCGGCGAACGAACACGCGCGTTCCCGCACCGAGGACCAAGCAGGCGACCGTCCCCTCAGCGACGATCCCTCGCCCAACGCGCCCGGACCACCGGCCGCCGTTCCCGCCAACGATCACGCCTCGCCCAACGCGCCTGGACCGCCAGCCGACGTTCCCGCCAACGACCACGCCTCGCCCCGCGCGCCTGGACCACCTGCAGATCTTCCCGCCAACGCGCCTGGACCACCGGCCGACGTTCCCGCCAACGACCACGCCTCCTCCCGTGCGCCTGGACCGCCCGACGCCAGCGGGGCGGCGACCGTCCAGTCTCCCGTCGACCGTGCCGCGGGCGACGCGTAGGGGATCGACGGCAGCGAGATCGCGACCCACCCGCGACAGGGCTCCGGGGCCCAGCGCCCCGGAGCCGTGTGGGACTGCCGCGGCACAGGGTCGGCGATCGGCGTAACGAAACCGCCGCCGCTGTCGCTCTGAAGGCAGTGGACCGACGCGCGGTGGTGGTGATCGCGACACGCGACCAGGCGCGCGCCAACCTGCTCACACGAGAGCTCGAGGCTTCGGCGATCAAGGTCAGCACCGCACCGCCGGACCGGTTCGGCGAGTTGGTCGCGGACGGCCGTCTGGCCGTCGTCGTCCTGGACGGGTTCCCGGCTGCCACGAAGCTGCGGGCGATGGCCGACGCCACCGCTGCGCGCCCGTCGCTGGCCATCCTCGTGCTCGGGCCGACCGAACCGGATGTCGACACACTCGTCGCCCTAGCGAGTGGAGCGTCTGGCTATCTCGCTGCCGATGCTCCACCCCGCGACATCATCACGGCCGTCACGTCACTGCTCGCCGGTAAGGTCGTGCTCCCGCCGTCAGCGTCGGCTGCGCTGGTGCGCGGGCTGCGCTGCAGGGGTGTCCCCGTCCGCCGGCTCGACGGCCAGGCCGTGCTCCTGACACATCGGGAGTGGGAGGTGCTCGTGCTGCTCCGGCAGGCCCGCACGACCGCTGAGATCGCGCAACGCTTCGTCGTGTCACAAGGCACCGTGAGGACGCACGTGGCAACCATCGTGCGCAAGCTCGGTGCCTCGGGGCGGGAAGCGCTCGCCTCGACCACCATCGCCGAGCAGGACTGCTTGTTGTCGACGACGCCTCGGTGACGGCTCGGTCGCCGACGGGCGGGGATACCGTCCACCCACGGTGCAGATCCGGCCGCTGCGAACGAGCGATCTCGATACCGTGCTCGCCCTCAACAACGCCAACGTCCCGGCGCTCAGCGGGCTCGGTCGGGATGAGCTGGCCCGCCTCGCCGGGCTGACGTCGATGTCGCTCGTCGCTGAGGTGGACGGCGCGTTCGCCGGGTTCTGCATGGTGATGCCACCGGGCGTCGACTACGCCAGCCTCAACTACGCCTGGTTCAGCCGCCACGCCGGCGACCTCGGGTATCGCACCTTCGCCTACCTCGACCGGATGGCGGTGGCGCCCGAGGCTCGGCGCCGCGGCGTCGGGCGGGGACTGTACGCCCACCTCGTCGAGGCGCTGACCGGTGCCGTGCCGGTCATGTTCTGCGAGGTCAACGTGCGGCCGCGCAATGACTCCTCGCTCGCCTTCCACGCCGCGATCGGTTTCCGCGAGGTCGGCCAGCAGGACACCGACGGCGGCACAAAGCGGGTCAGCCTGCTCGCCATCGAGCTGACGTAACTCTTAACTCGGGCTCGGCTCGCCGCAAAGCGGCTCGCCTCACCTCCCGAGCTCGCCGCCGCCGCTCCGCAGCGGCGCTCGCCCACTTGGCCAGCGCGACGTAGCTTCATCCCGTGTCGCCTCGTCGATCATTTTGGGCTTGGAGCTTGGAGTCGGAGGAGCCGACGGACGCCGATCGCGGTCGGCGGGCCGAGCACCTCTCGCGGCGCTTCGGTGTGTCGATCACGCCGCGGCCGGTACCCCGGCTCGCCGACGCCGAGCTGCGCCCACCGCGGGTGACGGTGCCGGGTGCGCTCGCCGCCGTGTGCTCGACCGAGACATGGGAGCGGGCGTTCCACTCCCACGGCGCTCACCTCACCGACCGCACCAACGCCTTCAACCTCCACTTCCAGAACCCCACCGACGCCGTCGCCCACCCGCGCACCGACGGCGAGCTCGAGGCGGTGCTCGACTGGTGCGGCTCGGCGGGCATCACGGTGGTCCCGTTCGGCGCCGGGTCGTCGGTGGTGTGGGGCGTCAACCCGCCCGAGCGCGACGCCGTCGTGACCGTGGCGATGGACCGCTTCGACCAGGTGCTGGAGATCGATCCGGTGTCACGGGCCGCCCGCATCCAGGCCGGCGTCTACGGCCCGGCGCTGGAGAGCGAGCTGCGCCCGCACGGCTTCACGCTGCGGCACTTCCCGCAGAGCTTCCGCTTCTCCACCCTCGGCGGCTGGATCGCCACCCGCTCCGGCGGCCACTACGCCACCAACCACACCCACATCGACGACTTCGTCGAGTCCGTCCGCATGCTCACCCCGCAGGGCTGGTGGGAGAGCCGCCGCCTGCCCGGCTCGGGCGCCGGTCCGAGCCCAGACCGGATGGTGATCGGCAGCGAGGGCATCCTCGGGGTGATCACCGAGGCGTGGATGCGGATCCAGCGCCGCCCGACGTTCCGTGCCACCGCCGGCGTCGTGTTCCCGACGTGGGAAGCGGGGACGGACGCCGTCCGCCAGGTCGTGCAGGCCAAGCTGTGGCCGGCGAACTGCCGCATCCTCGACCCGGTCGAGGCGCAGCGGGCGGCCGGCCTCGACGGCACCGCGTCGCTCGTGATCGTGAGCTTCGAGTCGGCCGACCACTCCCAGCGCCACCCGATGGGCGTGGCCATCGACATCTGCCGCGGCGCCGGCGGGACTGTCAGCGACGACGACATCAAGATCGACGACGGCCAGGGCGAGCCGACCGGGCGCAGCGGCAGCGTCGGGGCGTGGCGCGACGCCTTCATCGGCATCGACGCCGGCACCGACACCAGCCTCGGCCTCGTCGCCGACACCTTCGAGACAGCCATCACGTGGGATCGGTGGCCGGCGTTCGACGGAGCCGTGCGGGAGCGCGTGGGTGCGGCCCTGGGTGAGGTCTTCGGCTCGACCGCCGAGCTGTCGTGCCGCTTCACCCACGTCTATCCCGACGGTCCCGCGCCGTACTACACGTGGTTCGGGATGGGCCGCCAGGGGTCGGAGCTGACGCAGTGGGCAGAGGTCAAGGCCGCCGCCAGCGAGGCGATCGCCGACGCCGGCGGCACGATCACCCACCACCACGCCGTCGGGCGGATGCACCGACCGCAGTACGACCGCCAGCGCCCCGACCTGTTCGCCGCCGCCCTCGGCGCGGCCAAACGAACCGTTGATCCGGCAGGGATCATGAACCCCGGGGTCCTGATCGACGGGTGAGACGTTCTGTCCTTCGAGATCGGCCCGATCGGGCCGCAATCAAAGGACAGTTCGGGCGCGCGCGAGCATGGCGGCATGACACTGGCCATCGACGCCGGGCCCACCGACATCCCCTTGCTCGAGGAGACGATCGGGGCCAACCTCGCCCGCACCGTCGCCGCCCACGGCGACCGCGAGGCACTCGTCTCCCGCCACCAGGGCGTGCGCTGGACGTACGACGAGTTCGCCGAGCGGGTCGCCATCTGCGCGCGAGGGTTGATGGGCCTCGGCCTCGAGGTCGGTGACCGGGTCGGGCTGTGGAGCCCGAACTACGCCGAGTGGACCCTGATCCAGTTCGCCACCGCCGAGATCGGCGTGATCCTCGTCAACGTCAACCCGGCCTACCGCACCCACGAGCTGCAGTACGCGCTGGCCCAGTCCGGCTGCCGGATGCTGTTCGCCGCGCCGTCGTTCAAGACGTCGGACTACATGGACATGGTCGAGCAGGTGCGGCCGCAGCTCCCCGAGCTGGAGCGGGCGACGTTCTTCTGGGAGGACGACTGGGACGAGCTCGTCGCCGGCACCGGCGGCGCCACCGTCGACGCGTTGGAGGCCCGCCGCGCCGGCCTCCAGCCGGGCGACGCGATCAACATCCAGTACACGTCGGGCACCACCGGGTTCCCGAAGGGCGCCACGCTCAGCCACCGCAACATCCTCAACAACGGCTACTTCGTGACCCGGTTGATGAGGTTCGGGCCAGCGGACCGTCTGTGCATCCCCGTGCCCTTCTACCACTGCTTCGGGATGGTCATGGGCAACCTCGGCTGCGCCGCGCACGGGGCGACGATGGTCATCCCCGCCGACGCCTTCGACGCCACCCACGTGCTGGAGACGATCCAGGACGAGCGCTGCACCGCCGTGTACGGCGTGCCGACGATGTTCATCGCCGAGCTCGCCCATCCCGAGTTCGACCGCTTCGACCTCACCAGCCTGCGCACTGGCGTGATGGCCGGCGCGCCGTGCCCGGTCGAGGTGATGAAGGCGTGCGTCGACCGCATGCACATGACCGAGGTGACGATCTGCTACGGGATGACCGAGACCTCGCCGGTGTCGACCCAGACGCTGCCCGACGACTCGCTGCACCACCGCACGGCGACGGTCGGCCGGGCCCACCCGCACGTCGAGATCCGCATCGCCGACCCCGCGACTGGCGCCACGCTGGAACGCGGGGCGACGGGCGAGTTCTGCACCCGCGGCTACTCGATCATGCAGGGCTACTGGAACGACCCGGAGCGCACCGCCGAGGCGATCGACGCCGACGGCTGGATGCACACCGGCGACCTCGCGGTGATGGCCGAGGATGGCTACGTCAACATCGTCGGGCGGATCAAGGACATGGTCATCCGCGGTGGCGAGAACGTCTACCCGCGCGAGGTCGAGGAGTATCTCTACAGCCATCCCGACGTCGAGGACGTTCAGGTCATCGGTGTGCCCGACGAGCGCTACGGGGAGGAGCTGATGGCATGGGTCAAGCTGCGCCCCGGCGCCACCGTCAACGGCGAGGAATTGCGCGCCCACTGCCAGGGCAAGATCGCCCACTTCAAGGTGCCCCGCTACGTCAAGGTCGTCGACGAGTTCCCGATGACGGTCACCGGCAAGGTGCAGAAGTTCAAGATGCGCGAGCAGTCGATCGAGGAGCTCGGCCTCGGGGCGGCGGCGGCGACGAAGATGGCCTGATCGACCGACGAGCAGCCGTCCGTCGATCTGGGCGGGAATCGTTCCAGTCCGGCTTCTGGGTGGGATCCGTCCCGGAAGCCGGGACGGATCCCACCCAGATGCGTGCCGGCCAGGATCCATCGAGCGAACGAGGGGAGGCAAGATGCCCGAAGAGCCTGACGCCGACCGCCCGGCGCCAGCGGTACCGCCGTGGGGGCACTGCTTCGTCACCCCGGGGACGGCGGAACCGGCCGTGATCGTGGTGCGCCAGATCGACGTCAAGCTGTTCGAGCTGCTCTCGGCGCTGGAGTACGTCGGCCCCACCGACGTCGCCGGCCCGACCGTCGTCGACCCGGCGACCCTGCCGACCACCGACCTCACGTCGGTGCCCGGCCCGTTCCGCTGGTTCGTCAGCCCGTACGGGCTGCACACGCCCGCCGCCCTCATCCACGATCGCCTCGTGGGCGCCGAGGCACCCGACTTCCCCCGCCACCTCGCCGACCGCCGGTTCCGCCAGATGCTCGACTGCCTCGACGTGCCGCTGGTGCGCCGCTGGCTGATGTGGGCGGCCGTCGCCTACGGCACACGCTGGTCGGCCGGTGGGTACCGGCGCGCCCTGATCCTCGTGTGGACGTTGCTCGCGCTGGCCGGGATGGCAAGCCTCGTCGCCGGCGTCGCCACGTTGTCGCCGGCGCTGCTGTTGGTCGCCGCCGTGCTGCCGTTCCCGGCGGCCCTGCTGTGGGGCCGGCAGTACGGAGGCGGGCTGCTCGCCGCGGCGAGCGGGCCGTGGCTGGCGTTGCCGTCGATCATCGCGGCCGTCGGCTACGGCGTGTACTGGGTGATCGAGAAAGCGTTGCAGCTGCTGCCGATCCCGCGCGAGAACCGCCCCCCGGCGACACCGAAGGAGTTCTGAGGCGGGCGACGCTCACGGACCGGTGCCGACCCGACATCTGGGCGGGCTCCGTCCCGGATTCCGAGACGATTCCCGCCCAGACAGTTGGTTGGGACGATTCCCGCCCAGTTGGGGGGACGGACTTGGGTCGGTCACTGCATGGCGACGCCGGCGCGCTCCTCGGCGGGCGGATCTCGGTACTCGAGACCGTCGGGCTCGACCACCACCCGGCGCAGCACCCCCGCCGGGATCGCGAACGGCGGCGCGTACGACAGCGACACCGGCGTGCCCCGCTGGTAGCCGACCGTGAACCCGACCAGGCCGTAGGTCACAGGGGTGGTGGCCGGCACGTGGCCCTTGCCGATCGGGGCGCCGTCGCGAGACAGGACGACGTCGCCCTGGAACCACCCGGTGGGGGTGAATGTCACCTCCACCTCGACGCGCCCAGCCGGGAGCTCTTCGTCGCTGCTCACCGTGGTGAGCTGGGCGCCGAGCCAGTTGTACGTCCAGTGCGCCCGACCGCCCTGCAGGTACAGCGCGTACCCGCCGGCGCCGCCGCCATGCGAGACGATCACGCCCTCGGCACCACTGTCGGGCAGCTCGAGCTCGGCGACGATGCGGAAGCCGCGATTGCGCAGGTTCGGCGCGACCGCCGCGGGCAACACGCCGATCCCCGCCTGGTACTCGTAGGTCGCCCGGCGGTGGCGGCGATCGGGATGACGGCCGGGCTGGTTGTTGAGCGGGAGCACCTGGTTGCGCTCGGCCTCCGCCCACCAGAGGTCGATGAGTCGGCGCAGTCGCTCCGGCTCGGCTGCGGCGAGGTCGACCGTCTCGGAGAAGTCCTCGGCGACGTGGTACAGCTCCCACGGGTCCTCGTCGAAGGGGAGGAGTGGATCGCTGCCCTCGTAGCCGAAGCCGACCATCGGGTGGAACGTCACGGCCTTCCACCCGTCGTCGTAGATCGCCCGGCAGCCGAGCATCTCGTAGTACTGGGTCGATCGCGGGCTTTGCGCGGCGGGATCGTCGAACGTGGCGCGGAAGCTGGCGCCGTCGAGCGGTTGCTGCTCGACGCCGGCGAGCTGCGCCGGTGGGTCGACGCCGATGACGTCGAGCAGCGTCGGCATCACGTCGATCGCGTGCACGTATTGGTGGCGGACGGCGCCGGGCCGACCGAGCCCTCGGGGCCACGACACGATCAGCGGGTCCGTGACACCGCCCTCGTGGGTCTCCCGCTTCCACCGCTTGAGCGGCGTGTTGCCGGCCCACGCCCAGCCCCACGGGTAGTGGTTGTGGGCGTCGGGGCCGCCGAGCTCGTCGATCCGCCGGAGGTTCTCCTCCAGGCTCTCGGGAACCATGTTGAAGAAGTAGTTCTCGTTGAACGATCCCCGCGGGCCGCCCTCGGCGCTGGCGCCGTTGTCGCTCATCACCAGCACGATCGTGTTGTCGAGCTCACCCATCGAATCGATGAAGTCGAGCACCCTGCCGACCTGGGCGTCGGTGTGCTCGAGGAACCCGGCGTACACCTCCATCATCCGCGCGTACAGCCGTCGCTCGTCGTCGCTCAGCGAGTCCCACGCCGCCACCCACCCCGGACGCTCGCTGAGGCGGGTTCCCGGCGGGAGCAGGCCGCTGGCCTGCTGGCGGGCGAACACCTCCTCACGCCAGCGGTCCCAGCCCTGGTCGAAGCGACCCCGGTAGCGCTCCCGATACGCCGCGGGGACGTGGTGGGGGGCGTGGCACGCGCCCATCGCGAGGTAGACGAAGAACGGCCGGTCCGGCGAGTAGGCGCGCAGGTCGGCGATGTAGCCGATTGCCCGCTCGGCGAGGTCCTCGGAGAGGTGGTAGCCCTGCTCCGGCGAGCGGGGCGGGTCGACCTGGTGGTTGTCGTGGACGAGGTCGGGGTGGTACTGGTCGGTCTCGCCGCCGAGGAAGCCGTAGAACCGCTCGAACCCACGCCCGAGCGGCCACCGCTCGCGGGGCGCCCCCATCGCCATGTCCGGAGCAGGCGCGAGATGCCACTTGCCAACGGCGAAGGTGGCGTAGCCGTTGCCGACGAGCACCTCCGACAGCATCCCGTTGGCCTTCGGCATCGTCGCGTCGTAGCCGGGGAACCCCGATGCGAACTCGACGATGCGACCCATGCCGTTGCGGTGGTGGTTGCGACCCGTCAGCAGGCAGGCACGCGTCGGCGAGCACAGCGCGGTGGTGTGGAAGTTGCTATAGCGGAGGCCACCGGCGGCGAGGCGGTCGAACGTCGGCGTGGCGATGTCCGACCCGTAGCAGCCGAACTGGCAGTAGCCGACATCGTCGAGGAGCACGATGACGACGTTCGGGGCGCCGTCGGGCACGCTCGGCAAGGGCGGCCACGCCGGCGTCGACTCCTCCAGCGTCCGACCCGCGACCCCGGTGAACTCACCCGGCTCCATGACGATCCCCCTCCGTCGGCGGAGGCTTCACCGTAGTCGAGGCCGGACGACCCGCCGTCGGGAGCACCCATGCTCGCTACCGTCCTGGATCGTGGCAACGACTCGAGTGACGAGGAGGATCCAGGCCCCGCGGTCCGCGGTGTACCGCGCCCTGCTCGATCCCGACGCCGTCGCCCGCTGGATGGTCCCCGACGGCATGACGAGCGAGGTGCACCAGTTCGAGGCCCGCGAGGGCGGCGAGGTCTGGATCACGTTGAGCTACGACGCACCGACCGCGGCTGGCAAGACGACCGCCCGGACGGACTCGTTCCATGGGCGCTTCCGGCGGCTCGTACCCGACAGCGAGGTCGTCCAAGTCATCACGTTCGACAGCGACGACCCGGCGATGGCGGGCGAGATGACGATCACCTATCGGCTCGAGGACGTCGACGGGGCGACCGAGCTCACCGGCACCCACGAGCACCTGCCACCGGGCGTCTCCGCGGCGGACAACGAGCTCGGCTGGACCATCTCGCTCGCCAAGCTGGCATCGCTCGTCGAAGCTGGCGAAGCAGCGCAGGCCTGAGGTCAGGGGCAGGCTCGCCGTTCCATCCGGTGTCACGACCGTGTCACGCCACTCACGCATGGCTCGCACGCTCCTCCAGACCAGGATCTCCCTCGACACCATCCGCTGCCACGAGGAAGGCGACGGCGTCGGCAGCGCCGAGCCGTACCTGTGGACGGTGTTCTTCAAGATCGACGGAGACTCGACGTTCGTCGGCGACGACTACTTCCTCAAGGGCGAGTGCCAGATCTTCACGTCCGACGGGAGCCACGGCAACCTCGGCGACGACGACGTCGACGCCGGCGACGAGGTGGTCGTCCCCCACGGCATCGGCGAGGTGGGCACGACGCTGCGGCCAATCCCGCTGTCCCCGGTGCTGCAGGACCGCCACCCCGGTGCCGATGCGCAGAGCGGAGCGCTCGGCGTGGTGTTCGCGTTGATGGAGGAGAACCTCGTCACGGATGCCGGCGCCCGGGCCGGGTACGCCGCCTTGTGCGACTTCGTCAAGCGCGAGGTCGACAAGCTGATCCCGACGTTCACGATCAACCAGGACGACATCGGCGACGACAAGATCCGAGCACTGATCGACCAGGCGATCGAAACGGTCAAGCAGGCGATCCGCGATGTTCAGGACGCCGGCGACAACTTCTGGAGCTGGGTCAACGGTGACGAGCCGCTCGGCGTGCGGGTGCTCTACTTCCACCACGACGACCTCGCCAACATCTACTGGGACATCAACGAGCGTCTCGTGAACCTCAGCCAGGACGGGCACGTGACGACCGACTGGCAGGTGTTCGGCGAAGCCCAGGGCGTGGACTTCGACGCCCGCGGCTACGGCCACGCCCGTCGCTCCGAGGACGTCGGCGCCCCGCCGGCGAGCGGGGTCCCGACGACGTGCCTGCACCCGTCGGGCGTGCAGAACATCGTCTATCGGGCGACCACGGGCCACCTCCACGAGCTGTGGCGCGACGCCATCGGTCAGCTCGGCACGAGCGACCTGACATCCGGCGCCAAGGTGACGACCGGTGCCGACGTGCCGGTCTCGGCCGGCAACCCGTTCGCCTACCTGGAGACGACGACCGACACGGAGATCGCGCTGTTCCGCTCGACGTTCGGCGTCCATGACCTGTACTGGTCGACCGGCGCGGTCGGCCTCGACAATCTCAGCTTCGTGGCCGGATCACCTGCCCCGGCCAGCGACGTCACCGGCACCTTCAACCCCACCAGAGGCCTCCACCACATCGCCTACCGCAGCGCCGACGGGCTCCTGCACATCATCTACTCCGCCGGGGGGACCGACCCGGCTCACTACGAGGGGCCGCTGACGACGGCGGTCCCGGGTGGGGCCCCGCTCGCCGTCGGCGATCCGTCGCTGTACTTCGACTCGTCCGCCCAGAACATCGTCGTCTACCGCGGCGCCGACTCGAACATCCACAGCATCTACTGGTCCCTGGACGAGCCGGGCCACGACGAGCTCTCCGAGGTCGCCGGCACACCGCAAGCCGCGGGAAACCCCGTCGCCTACCACCTGCCCCACCTCGATCTCCACCAGGTCGCCTACCGCAGCGTCGACGGGAACATCTGGGAGCTGTACTGGAAGGGCGTCGAGGTGGTCGCCGGGTGGAACGTGACCGGCGGGGCCGGCGCGCCGCCGGCGTCAAGCGACCCGGCGGTCTACTTCAGCCCCGGCACCAACCGCAAGCACGTCGTCTACCGGGGACCGTTCGGCCACCTCATCGACGTGTCGTGGGTACCTGGGCAACATCCGTCGTGGGTCGACCTCACCCTCGAGGCGCGGGCGCCGCGGGCTGTGGATCGCCCCGCCGCGTTCACCGTCGACAACCTCGACACCCACTACGTCGTGTACGTGGGCACCGATCACCAGATCCACGAGATCAGCTGGGTCGACACCAGCTGGGATCGCACCAGCAGCCAGGGGGACTGGCGGTGGTGCGACAAGTGCCAGGGGATGTTCTACGGCGGCTTGGTCGCGACGTCGCGCTGCCCGGGCGGCGGCACCCACACCCCGCCGGCGCAGAGCTTCAGCACCGAGTACCACCTGCCGTACAACCTCCCCGCCCGGTCGAGCGCACAGGGTGACTGGCGGTGGTGCAACAAGTGCCAGAGCCTGTTCTACGGCGGCGGGGTGGCGATGTCGCGCTGCCCGGCCGGCGGCACCCACGCCCCGCCGGCGGCGGGGGGCAGCTTCGACTACCACCTGGCCTACGGGGTCTCCGGCCTCGACGCGACGCAGGGTGACTGGCGGTGGTGCAACAAGTGCCAGGGCCTGTTCTACGGCGGCGGGGTGGCGACGTCGCACTGCCCGGCCGGCGGCACCCACGCTCCTCCGGCGTCGTCAGGCAGCTTCGACTACGTCCTCG
The DNA here is from genome assembly GCA_963841465.1 of uncultured Acidimicrobiia bacterium. Classification (GTDB taxonomy): domain Bacteria; phylum Actinomycetota; class Acidimicrobiia; order Acidimicrobiales; family Ilumatobacteraceae; genus JALZMG01. The sequence continues at coordinate 163,307 of CAWJCQ010000009.1, forward strand.
CCTACACGTGGAGCGCCGTCTTCGGAGGCGACATCATCCATCTGAAGTGAGGTCGCCATAGATTGGCGGCGGTGGTTCGCACCCTCAGGGTGATCGGTGCGCTGACCGCGGCGACCGCCGCGCTGACTGCGGGATGCGACGGCGCCGCGGCGCCCGGGCCGACGACACCACCGCACCCGATCGTTCGCGTGACGACGACCACGACGTCGCCGACGGTCGCCTCGACGTCGGCGACGTCGGCGACGTCGGCGACCACGGTGGAGGGCCCGACGAGACCGGTGATCGACACGGCCGCGTGCTCTCCGTCGTGGGCTCGCGGAGAGCGCACCGTGACGTGGGACAACCCGTTCGCCCGGCGCAGCTCGCAGCCGGTGGTCGAGCAGCTCTTCGCCGAACCGGCCGGCGATCTGAACCGACCGTTCGTCGTCGTCCAACGGTTCTTCGCCGACCAGCGTCAGGTGCCGAGCGGTGCGCCCGGTCAGATCGTCGAGAACGATGTGACCGGGCGCCGGTCCGCCAACTTCACGCTGCCCGACGGGTCCGAGCTGTACGTCAACAGCCGGGACCTGACGAGGGATCAGCTGGTCGCCTTCACCGTGGCCCTGACGGCGCGCCCCGCTGACATGGCGGCGCCTGGCGTCGACCTCCCCCACACGCCGATCCCACGCTGGTGCTGGCGGACGAGGTCGTCGGGCCGCTGAGCCTCGTGGTGTCGGCGTCGTCGGGGTGCGCGATGCCGTCGGGGTTGGAGACGACGGTGGCGATCGTGAACGGCGGTCCACTCGCTCGCGCCCTCTATGTCCTCGATCGACCCCGCCCACGCCCGTCGCTGACCGGCCTTCCCGACGGCTCGCTGCTGGTGGTGTGGAGCTCGTCGACCATCGATCCTGCGCTCACCGTCGCCGACGTCACCGCGGCGTCAACGCAGCGGTGGGCGGCGCTGCTCAGCCATGGCTCGTGGTCAGACGGGTCGCTCCCGCTCGACGCTCGGCTCACCACCGAGCTTGCCGGACGCACCTTCGACTCCGTCGAGGCTCTCGGCGCCGCGCTGGTCGACGCCGTCCGCGGCGAGCTGCCACCGTCGGCCCGGGCCGACGCGAGGACCGTCGAGCGCATCGGTGCGGCCCAGGTCGACGTTGCCGTGCCCATCAGCGGGGCGGTCTCGACACAGCTGCTGTGGGTCGTGCGTGTCGACCCGGGCACCCCGGTCAAGGCGCACGAGGTTCTTGCCGGCGTACGTTGCCCGAACGGGTACGCCGAGCCGGCGGACGCCGGGTGCGTCACGACCGGCTGATCTGCGTTCGTCCCACCGCGCGGGTCAGCTGGCGAGGAAGGCCGGCCAGACCTCCCGGAGGAACAGGTCCATGCCGTCGACCGGGTCGTGCAGACCGATCGTCGTGTCGGTGTTGACGAAGGTGTGCACGTGCTGCACGCCAGCGTCGCGGTAGGCGACGAGCTGCCCGACGATCTGGTCCACCGTGCCGACCATCGCCTGGCGACGGTGGGCGTCGTCGAGACGGGGGTAGATCGACGCGTCCTTCGTCAGCGTGGCCCCGACGAGCAGCGAGACGGGGATGTCACCCGTGCGGTCGTGTTCGCGCGCGATGGCGTGCAGGCGAGCGCGATGCTCGACGATCTCGTCAGGCAACAGCATCAGCCCGTGCCAGCCGTCGCCGTGGCGAACGGTGCGCCGCAGCGCGGGATTGCTGTTGCCGCCGACGAGGATCGGCGGGTGGGGCCGTTGCGCGGGTTTCGGGGTGACGCTGATGTCGGGGAACACGTAGAACCGCCCGTCGAAGCTGGCCCGCTCCGATGTCCACACCGCCTTCATGATCTCGAGCTGCTCATCGGCGACGGCGCCGCGGGCGTCGAACGGATGGAGCTGCAAGGCAGCGAATTCGTCACGCAGCCACCCGACGCCGACGCCGAAGAGCACTCGACCACCGGACAGCTGATCGATCGTCGCGATCGCCTTGGCCGTCGCCACCGGGTGCCGATACGGCAGTACGAGCACGCCGGTCCCGATCTGGACCCGCTGGGTGCGCGCGGCCAGGAACGTGAGCACGCTGAGGCAGTCCCACCACTCGAGCGGCGTGTCCGGGCTCTCACCGAACTCGTGGGTGGCGTACGGGTAGACCGCCTTGAAGCCGAAGGGGAAGGCGATGTGGTCGACCGCCCAGAGGATGTCGGCACCGAGCTCGTCGGCGACATCGCAGGCGCGGGCGATCCCGTCACGCGAGCTGGGGCCGACGTGCGGGGCAAAGAAGGCCGATCCTCACCGTCCAACCATCGACGATCGCGCCGACGTGCGCCGACTCCTGCACTCGACCTCGACCCTCAGGGGCGTTGGTCGATCTGGCGTCAGCCGGTCGCCGACCAGATCTGCTCGGCGCTGTGCCACGTCGCCTGGCAGGGAGCGTCGTCGGTGTAGCGGATGTCGGGTCGGCGGGTCGGGTCGGCATCGACGGCGATGACGGCCGACGATCGGGTGCCGTACTCGTCGGCGTCGTCGTGCACGCAGATCGCTCGAACCTCCGCCGAGAGCCGGGGGTTGGTGCTGGTCTCGACGCCGCCGTCGTCGTCGTCGGGGTGGTGGTGGTCGGCGAGCATCGAGGCGAGGCCGTCGAGCAGGCGGTCGGTGCCGAGCAGCGGGTCGAGCAATGCCCGCACGCGGTCGGCCTTGACGGACGGTTCGTGGAGGCTGCGGTTCTCCAACACGTGGACGCCGGCGCCGAGGCGCTCGACCACGACCCGATCGTCGCCGGTGACGTCGACGAAGAACACCTCGCGGCGATCCGCGACCAGGAGCCACGCCGGGTTGTAGTCCGCCGGGCGCACCTCGGCATCGAACGCATCGACGGCGTCGGCCGCGGTCGCGTGGCGGGCCAGCACGAGCGGCAGCTCGCCGCGGGACCGCTTGGCCCGATCAGGGCCTTCGGGCAGGGGCCGGTTGGTGAGGCCGGCGACGAGGCCGGTCTCGTTGGTGGCCAGCCAGGTGCCGCCGGCCACCTCGTCGCGCCCACCGACCACCGTGATCGGTCCGCGCTCCAGCACCGTCATCGCCACCGCCGGGCGGGAGCGGTACTCGTCACGGTTCGCCGCCACTACCAGCGGTGCCCCCGGCACGACGCCGCTGACCACGACCAACAGGCACATCAGCCAGGTGCTCCGGCACGGCCGCCGGGACGACGAGTGGCGAGGTCTTCCCGCGATCCCAGGTCGTGCCGGCCGCCGATGAACGCCGTCAGCGGTCTGGGCAGACTCGACGCCGTGTTGTCGCCGTCGACGCCCATGGCACCGATTCTGGCATCCAAGGCCGTCCGCCGAGGCGGTGCCGACGACGACGCCGCTGCGGATCGGGCAGACGGCAACGTCACCGATCGGCGGTGGCGTCATTGCCGTGCCGATCGATCGGCTCGCACGGACGCATCATCAGGTGAACCGGCGTTCGGGCGCCTCGGAGTGCGAGGGGACCCGTCGCACCGGCGTGGCAGTCTGGTCAGGATGCATGTCGGCGACGTGGCGCGGCGGAGCCGGCCGATCTCGGAGCGGGACATCGAGCTGTTCACCGAGCCGACAGGCGACCGCAACCCGCTCCACTGCAACGCGAACGCGGCGGCGCGCCCCGGCGACACGATCACGGCAGAAGCCGAGGTCATGGCGCTCCGCGACGACAAGCCGATCTGCACCCTCCGCACGACGATCACGAACCAGAACGGCACCGACGTCCTCGACGGGACCGCGCTCGGGTATCGGGACCGAGGACCGCGGCTGGAGCTGGGACCGCGCCGAGACCTGGGTGACCGACCAACTGCGCCACGCACTGTTGCCCGACCCCGCGTAGCGGCAGCTCGATGGCTCAGTGGTGTCAGTCGCCGGCGAGACCGTGGCGGCGGCGGACCCAGCGGTCGAGCGTGCCGAAGGCGACGACGTCGACGACCACGCCGACGGCGAGGATCACGATCATCATCGCCATCAGCCCCGGCGCATCGGCCTGCTCGCGGTAGACGCTGAGCTGGGAGCCGACGGAGACGACGCCGAACGTGACGAGCAGCTCGCCGGCCAGCAAGCTGCGCCAGGCGAACGCCCAGCCCTGCTTGATGCCGCCGACGAACGACGGGAGAGCGGCGGGAAGCACGACGTGGCGGAGCATTGCGAGACGGCGCGCGCCGATCGCCCGGCCCGCCTTGGTCAGCAGCGGCGGGACGTGGTCGACGCCGGTGATCAATCCGTTGGCGATCGACGGCGCCGCGCCAAGCACGACGACGAACGTGATCGCCCCCTCGCTCAGCTTGAACAGCAGGATCGCGAGCGGGAACCAGGCGATCGACGGCATCGTTTGCAGTCCCGTGATCAGCGAACCCACGGCCGAACGGGCGATCTTCGACGACACGACGACGGCGCCGATCAGCCCGCCGATGACCAGGGCCAACGCATAGCCGACGACCGCCCGGCGCATCGTCGTGGCGACCGCGTCGACGACCGTGCCGTCGGCGATCAGCGAACCGAGCTGCCGGAACACTGTCGTCGGCGCAGGCAGGACGTACTCCTTGCGCCACCCGGTCCACACGACGATCTGCCACACGATCACCGCAACGGCGACGGCGGCGAGCTTGGGCCATGTCGCCAACCACAGCCGGCGACCGCGGTCCATCCGCGACGACCACGCGCCGGCGACGGTGTCCGGCACCATCGCGCTGTCGTCGAGCACCGGGATGTCGACGTCGGCGGGACGCGCCGAGAGATCAGCCACGAGCATGGGCCAGCACCTCATCGCGCAGCTGGTCGGTGACCGTCCGGGCGAGCTCGCTCACCTGGGACGAGTCGATGTGGCGAGGCCGCGGGATCGGCACGTCAAAGCTCGCCGTCACCCGCCCGGGGCGCGGTGACATGACCACGATGCGGTCGCCGAGCCGGGCCGCCTCGCGGACGTTGTGGGTCACGAACAACACGGTCAGACCGCGGTCGCGCACGTGGGCGTCGAGCTCGTCGTGCAACGTGTCACGGGTCATCGCGTCGAGGGCGCCGAACGGCTCGTCCATCAGCAGCACGTCGGCGTGCTGAGCGAGCGCGCGGGCCAGCGCGCCGCGCTGGCGCATCCCGCCCGATAGCTGGTGTGGTCGCTTCCTGGCGAAGCCACCGAGGTGCACCGACTCGATCAGCTGCGTCGCGCGCGCTCGCCGCTCGGCCTTGGGCACGCCGGCCAGCCGCATCGGGAGCTCGACGTTGGCCTGCACCGTCAGCCACGGGAACAGCGCCGCCTCCTGGAACATCAGCGCTGCGTCGCCGGCGACGTCGACGACGCCGGCCGACGGCGTGTCGAGGCCGGCGACGAGGTTGAGGATCGTCGACTTCCCGCACCCCGATGCACCGACGAGGCAGACGAACTCGCCACGGCTGACGTCGAGATCGACGGCGGACAGCGCGTGGACCGCCCGATCACCGGACCCGAACGTCTTGGAGACGTTGCGCAGGCGGATCACTCGTTGAGCGTGACCTCGCTCGGGGACTCGCTCGCTCACTCGTTGAGCGTGACCTCGCTCGGGGACTCGCTCGCTCACTCGTTGAGCGTGACCTCGCTCGGGGACTCGCTCGCTCACTCGTTGAGCGTGACCTCGCTCGGGGACTCGCTCGCTCACTCGTTGAGCGTGACCTCGCTCGGGGACTCGCTCGCTCACAGCCCGCTCACCCCTGCGTCGCCCCTCGCCTCGAGCACCTTGTTGAGCAGCGTGAGGTCGTAGATCCCCGGCTTCCTGAGATCGACCGTGTCGAGCAGGCCGACCGCCTCGGCGTGCTGCGCCGACGCCTGCAGCGACGAGGCGATCGGGTCGAGCGTGAACGTGAGGTGCTTCCATGCCCCCGCGAGGACAGCGTCCTCGAGCCGCTTGTTGGTCAGCTTCTCGAGCCCGTCGTTGACGGTCGCCTGGGCCTTCGCCGGGTCGGCGTTGGCCTCGTCGATGGCGTTGGCGAGGCCCCCGATGAGGTGCTCGACGACGTCCGGGTGGGCGTCGAGGAAGTCCTTGGACACGATCAGCTGGTTCGTCACGAACTTGCCGGCGGGCCACCGCGTCGATTCGTCGACCAGCACGTGGCCGCCGGCCTCGTCGACGAGGCGGGTGGCCCACGGCTCGGGCACCCACGCCCCGTCGATCGCGCCGGACTCGAACGCGGTCAGCGTGTCAGCGTTCTCCTGCGGCGTGATCTTGACGTTGCCGCCGCCGCTGGTGTCCGTCTTCAGGCCCTGCGACGACAGCCAGGTCCGCAGCGCGACGTCCTGGGTGTTGCCGAGCGACGGCGTGGCCAGCGTCTTGCCCTCGAGGTCGGCGGGGCTGGTGATCGCCGAACTCACCACGAGCGACGCGCCACCCGACGACGTACCGGCGACGATGCGCAGGGCATCGCCCTTCGACTTGGCGTAGCCGTTGATCGCCGGGTTGGGGCCGATGAAGCTGGCGTCGAGGGCGCCGGAGAACATTGCCGTGATCACGTCGGTGCCGGCGTTGAACGTCTGCAGCTCAAGCTTCGCGTCGGGGCCGAGGGCCTTGGCGAACAGACCCGCCTGGACGCCGATGATCGCCGGGGCGTGGGTCACGTTCGGGACGTAGCCGAGACGCAGCATCGTCGGGCCGCCCCCGGACGAGGCGGTCGCGCTGTCGTCGTCACCGCACGCCGCGGCAACGAGGGTCAAGCCTGCCACGGCGACAAGGAGCGATCTCAGCCATCCGGGTGAATTCCCGACAAAACCGATCGGCATTACCGGGATTTCTACATGCTGGGCGAGGCCGCCGCAACGTCAGGGGCTCGAGTTCGCCGCGCGCGACCCCGTTGATCCCGGCCAGACTGCCCGGATGGCCGCCCGCAAGCGTCCGCCCGCCGCACCGGTGCCGCGCAAGTGGGTCGGGCGCGCCTACCCCCTCGGTGCGACGTACGACGGATCGGGCACCAACTTCTCGCTGTTCTCGAGCGTCGCCGAAGGCGTCGAGCTGTGCCTGCTGGGCGCGGAGAGCGGCGACGAGATCCGCGTCCCCCTCGCCGAGGTCGACGGCCACTGTTGGCACGCCTACCTTCCCGACGTTCGCCCCGGCCAGCGCTACGGCTACCGGGTCCACGGCACATGGGACCCGGCGGCAGGGCTGTGGTGCAACCCGTCCAAGCTGCTGCTCGACCCGTACGCCAAGGCGATCGACGGCGAGGTCGACTGGTCGCCGGCGTGCTTCGCCTACGACTTCGCCAGACCGGAGCGCATGAACACCGCCGACAGCGCGCCACACGTGCCGCGGGCCGTCGTTAGCGACCCGTTCTTCGACTGGGCCAACGACCGCCCGCCGGACCACGGGATGCACGAGTCGGTGATCTACGAAGCCCACGTCAAGGGCCTCACCCAGCGCCACCCGGCGGTGCCCGAGGAGATGCGCGGCACGTACTCGGGCATCACCCACCCGGCGGTGGTCGAGCACCTTTCGTCGCTCGGCGTCACGGCGATCGAGCTGATGCCGGTGCACCAGTTCGTCCACGATCACCAACTTGGTGAGCACGGCCTGCGCAACTACTGGGGCTACAACTCGATCGCCTTCCTCGCCCCCCACAACGGCTACACGGTCTCCGGCCTCGGCAAGGCGCCTGGTGAGCTGCCCCACGCCGGCGGCGCCCAACCGCAGAGCCAGGTGCAGGAGTTCAAGACGATGGTCAAGGCGCTCCACGGCGCCGGCATCGAGGTGATCCTCGACGTCGTGTACAACCACACCGCAGAGGGCAACCACATGGGCCCGATGCTGTCGATCCGCGGCATCGACAACCACGCCTACTACCGCCTGATGGACGACGACCCGCGCCACTACCTCGATTTCACCGGCACCGGCAACAGCCTCAACGTGCGCCACCCGCATGTGCTGCAGCTGATCATGGACAGCCTGCGCTACTGGGTGACGGAGATGCACGTCGACGGGTTCCGCTTCGACCTCGCCTCGACGCTGGCCCGCGAGCTCTACGCCGTCGATCGCCTCTCGGCGTTCTTCGACCTCGTCCAGCAGGACCCGGTGGTGTCGCAGGTCAAGCTGATCGCCGAGCCGTGGGACATCGGCGAGGGCGGCTACCAGGTCGGCAATTTCCCGCCCCTGTGGTCGGAGTGGAACGGCCGCTACCGCGACACGATCCGCGACTTCTGGCGCGGCGAGCCGGCCACGCTGGCCGAGTTCGGGTACCGCTTCACCGGCAGCTCCGACCTGTACCAGGCCGACACCCGCCGCCCGACGGCGTCGATCAACTTCGTCACCGCCCACGACGGCTTCACGCTGCGCGACCTGGTCTCCTACAACGACAAGCACAACGAGGCCAACAGCGAGGACAACCGCGACGGCGAGTCGCACAATCGCTCGTGGAACTGCGGCGTCGAGGGCGAGACCGACGACAAGGAGGTGCTCACCCTGCGCGCCCGCCAGCGACGCAACTTCGTCACCACCCTGATGCTGTCGCAGGGGGTGCCGATGCTGCTCGGCGGCGACGAGATCGGGCGGACCCAGCGGGGCAACAACAACGGCTACTGCCAGGACAACGAGCTGTCCTGGTTCGACTGGGACGACGTCGACGAGGACTTCCAGACGTGGTGCCGGCAGGTCACCCGGCTGCGGCGCAGCCATCCGGTGTTCCGCAGGCGGCGGTGGTTCCAGGGGCGGCTGATCCGCGGCATCGAGGACCTGGCCTGGTTCCGCTTCGACGGCGAGGAGATGGGTGAGGAGGACTGGGACACGGGGTACGCGAAGAGCGTCGGCGTGTTCCTCAACGGAGGCAGCATACCGACGACCGACGCCTATGGTGGCCGCATCGTCGACGACAGCTTCTTCGTCATCTTCAACGCGAGCGAGCTTGGACTGCCCTGGACGGTCCCGGGCGGTGTGTGGGCGCGGGAGTGGATCGTCGAGCTCGACACCGACCTCGTCCACGAGCCCGGCGCGGAGCTCCCGGCGGGCGCCTCGATCGACGTGGCGCCGCGCTCAATGGTCGTCCTGCGCACCCCGGCCCCGGCCAGCTGACCACTCGATGGACGACGACGCCCTCCGCCACCGCGCCGGCGAGCTCGGTGTCGAGACGTTCTACTGGGACGTGCGCGGCGGCTACCACGAGGCGTCGCCGCAGACACTCCGGGCGATCGTCGACGTGCTCGAGGCCGACGCCGACCCGCCCGGCACGGTGCAGCCGGTCGTCGTAGGGCGCCCGGAGGTCGTCGACGTCGGCCCTGCCGCGGACGCCGAGCTGCGGCTCGACGACGGCACGTCGATCACCTTGGCGCCGGTCGACGGGCGCGTCGTGCTGCCGCCCGACCTCCCGATCGGCTGCCACGGTGTGGTGGCCGGTGACGTCGAGGTCACCGTGGTGGTGCCGCCGGCGGCGATGCCTCGCGACCGCGCGCTCGCTGGGGCCGCCGGGCTGTTCGTCCCGACCTATGCGCTCTGGGAGGAGCGCGCGCCGCTGCCGTCGTTCGGCCACCTGGCATCGTTCACCGCCGCCGCGGCGTGGCTCGACGTCGACATCGTCGCCACCCTGCCGCTGTACGCCGCGTTCCTCGACGATCCCTTCGACCCCAGCCCGTACGCGCCGGTCAGCCGGCTGCATTGGAACGAGGTGTTCGTCGACGACGCGGTGCTGCCGGTGGCACCAGTCCCAACACGGGGCCAGCTCGTCAACTGGAAGGACCTCGCCACCCGTCGCCGGCGTCAGCTGCTCGAAGAGGCGAGCGACCTCGACCCGTACGTCCAAGTCGGGGTCGACGCGCTCGTCGCCACCCGCCCCGACATCGCCGACTACGCCCGCTTCCGCGCCTCCCGCCCCACCGCCGCGGACGCCGGCGCACCGCCCGCGCTGGTCGAGCGCAGCCACCAGCTGGCGCAGTTCCTGGCCGCCCGCGAGCTCGCCGCCGTCGAGACCAGGGACAGCGCGGCGTTGGCGCTCGACCTCCCGATCGGCAGCCATCCGCACGGCTACGAGACGTGGGCCTACGCCTCGCTGTTTGCCGCGGGCATGACCGTCGGCGCCCCGCCCGACGAGTTCTTCGAAGAAGGTCAGGATTGGGAGTTCCCGCCCCAGTTGCCAGGCGCTGGGCGGCGCAGCGGGCACGCCCTGTGGCGCCGGCTCGTCGGCGCCGCCGGCGCCCACGCCTCGGTGCTGCGGATCGACCACGTCATGGGCGTCCACCGGCTGTGGTGGATCCCCGAGGGCACGGGTGCCACCGAAGGGGCGTACGTGCGCTACCCACGCGACGAGCTGCTGGCGGTGATCGCCGCGATGGCCGCCCGCACGTCGACGACGATCGTCGGCGAGAACCTCGGCACGGTGCCCGACGAGGTCAGCGAGGCGCTCGCGCGATGGGATGTCCTCGGCATGTACGAAGAGCAGTTCGCGCTGTACCAGTCGAGCTCGTCGCGCTCGCTGCCCGAGATCCCGGCACGCTCCGTTGCCGGGGTCCGCACCCACGACATGCCGGCGTTCGCCGCCGCCGCCGAATCGGCGCCCTCCGACGACGTCGACGAGTACCGCCGGCTCGTCGCCGACGCCGTCGACCATCCCGTCGGCGCCACGCCCGGCGATCTGCTCGACGCCGCGCTCGAGCGCCTCGCCGCCGGCCCGGCCTACGCGGTGATCGCCGACGTCGACGACCTGCTCGGTGAGGTCGCCGCGCACAACGTGCCGGGCCGGGTGCTGCCGTCGTCGTGGCGACGGCGCCTCCCCCGGCCGGCGTCAGCGGTGCTCGCCGATCTCGACGTGCGCCGGCGGATCAAGCTGCTCTCCACCCGGACCCGCCCTGCCGACTCGATCGCTCACTCGCAGACTCGCTCGGCTCCCACAGCCGGAGGTGCCCCGTGACGACAACCAATCCGGTCGGCGAGATCGACCTGCACCTCTTCAACGAGGGCACCCACCGCCACCTCCACGACGTCCTCGGTGCGCACCCCGATGACACCGGCACGTGGTTCGCGGTGTGGGCGCCGAACGCGGCGTCTGTCGACGTGCTCGGCGACTTCGACGGCTGGCGCGGCCAGCGGCTCGAGCCAGTGGGCTCGTCGGGGATCTGGGCGCGCCACATCGCCGGCGCGCTCGCCGGGCACTCGTACCGCTTCGCCGTGACGACCCACGCCGGCGAGCGGATGGAGAAGGCCGACCCCGTCGGGGCGGCCACCAACGCGCCGCCGTCCACAGCGTCGGTGATCGCCGCTCTCGACCACCGCTGGGGCGATGGGGAGTGGATGGCCGGGCGGGCGGCGCGGGTCGCACCCAGCGCGCCGATCTCGATCTACGAGATCCACCTCGGCTCGTGGGGGCGGATCGCCACGCCGGGCCGGCGCTTCCCGAGGTACGAGGAGATGGCCGACCCGATCGCCGACCACGTCCTGTCCCACGGCTTCACCCACGTCGAGCTGCTGCCGATCATGGAGCACCCGTTCTACGGCTCGTGGGGATACCAGACCACCGGCTACTTCGCCCCCACTGCGAGGTACGGCTCGCCGCAGTCGTTGATGGCGATGGTCGACCGGCTCCACCAGCGTGGCGTCGGCGTGATCCTCGACTGGGTGCCGTCGCACTTCCCGATGGACGCCCACGGGCTGGCCCGTTTCGATGGCACCTACCTGTACGAGCATGCCGACCCGCGCCAGGGCTACCATCCCGACTGGACGTCGGCGATCTTCAACTACGGCCGGCGCGAGGTGCGCTCGTTCCTCATCTCCAGCGCCTTGTGCTGGCTCGACCGCTACCACGTCGACGGGCTGCGCGTCGACGCCGTGGCCTCGATGCTCTACCTCGACTACTCGCGCGACGAGGGCGAGTGGGTGCCCAACCCCCACGGCGGCAGGGAGAACCTCGAGGCGATCGACTTCCTCCGCCAGCTCAACGACGCGATCGCAGAGGAGCACCCCGACGTGGCGACCTTCGCCGAGGAATCGACGGCGTGGCCGATGGTCACCGGCGCCACCGTCCAAGGCGGGCTCGGCTTCTCCTACAAGTGGGACATGGGGTGGATGCACGACACGCTGCAGTACCTCCGCCGCGATCCGGTGCACCGCCGCTTCCACCACGACGAGATCACGTTCCGCAGCGTGTATGCGTTCACGGAGCGCTACGTGCTGCCGCTGTCCCACGACGAGGTCGTCCACCTCAAGGGCTCGCTGATCGGCAAGATGCCCGGCGACGCCTGGCAGCACTTCGCCAACCTGCGCCTGCTGTACGGGATGATGTGGGCGCAGCCGGGCAAGAAGCTGCTGTTCATGGGCGGCGAGCTCGGCAACTGGTCGGAGTGGAGCCACGACGTGATGACCGACTGGAGCCTCCACGACGCGCCGTTCCACGCCGGGGTGCGGTTGTGGGTCGGCGCGCTCAACGAGGTCTACCGGGCGGAGCCGGCGCTGGCGTCCGGGGACGCCGAGCCGGCCGGGTTCCGCTGGATCGTCGGCGATGACGACACCCACAGCGTGTTCGCATGGCTGCGCCTCGACCCGGCCGGGGTCGCCGCGCCGGTGCTGGCGGTGATCAACGCGACGCCGACGGTGCACTACGGCTACCGGGTCGGCGTCCCGAGCGGCGGGCGCTGGAGCGAGCTGCTCAACTCCGACGCCGAGATCTACGGCGGCAGCGGGATCGGCAACCTCGGCGGCGTCGACGCCGAGAACCACCCCTGGCACGGTTTCGATCGCTCGCTGCCGCTGACGGTGCCCCCGTTGACGGTGCTTCTGCTGAAGTCCCAGCGTGTTTGACTGACCGCCATGGGATACGAGGACGTGACGTTCGAGGTCGGCGAGGACGGGGTGGCGACGCTGACGATCAACCGGCCGGAGGTGATGAACGCGCTCCGCCCGCAGACGACCGCCGAGATGTACGACGTGATCGACGAGGTCCGCGGCAACGACGCCGTGCGCTGCCTCGTGATCACCGGTGCTGGGCGGGCGTTCTGCGCCGGCGACGACTTCCAGGCCATCTTCCTCGCCGAGGACCGCGGCAACCGGCGGATCGAGCGGCAGGTCAACCGGATCCGCCACGGTGAGCGCTCGCTGGAGTCGGTGTTCGCCCTCGAGAAGCCGACGATCGCCGCGATCAACGGTGCCGGGGTCGGCTACGGCATGGACCTCGCCCTCTACTGCGACATCCGCATCGCCTCCGAGCAGGCCAAGCTGGGCTGGTTCTTCGTCCGCCGCGGCGTCGTCGGCACGATCGGCGGGACGTTCATCCTGCGCCAGCTGGTCGGGCTGTCGAAGGCGATCGAGCTGACGCTCACCGGCGACCTCGTCGACGCCGAGGAGATGCTGCGCCTCGGGTTGGTGTCGAAGGTGGTCCCCGGCCACCAGCTGATGGACGAGACGTACGCCCTCGCCCGCCGGATCGCCGCCGGCCCGCCGCTCGCCCAGCAGGCGATCAAGCGAGCGATCCACAAGAGCTTCGAGATCCCCTGGCACGCCCTCGGCGAGTACCAGCAGGCACTCGGCGACGTGCTCTGGGAGACCGACGACCACATGGAGGGCGTGCGCTCGTTCATGGACAAGCGCGACCCCGTCTTCCGCGGCCGCTGACGTTGCCGGATCAACAGGGCTTCGACGCCTCCACCCCCGACTCGCTCGCCGCCGCCGGCAGCCTCAAGTGGACGAAGTACGGGCCGGGGAAGCTCGGCGCCTTCGTCGCGGAGATGGACTACGGCGCCGCCCCGGCGGTCGTCGCGGCGCTGCACGAGGCTGTCGAGCGGGCTCAGTTCGGCTACCTCCCCCCAGGATTGGCGGCGGCGATGGGCGAGGCGTGTGCGGCGTGGCAGGCCGACACCTACGGCTGGGCGGTGGACCCGATCGACGTCCACCCGCTCCCCGACGTGATCCACGGCATGGCGGTGGCGATCGATCACTTCTCCCTGCCCGGATCGCCGGTGATCCTGCCGGTGCCGGCGTACATGCCGTTCCTCGACGTGCCCCGACACCACGGGCGCGAGATCCTGTTCGTCGAGATGGTTCGGGCCGGCGACCGTTACGTCTACGACCTCGACGCCCTCGACCGGGCCTTCGCCGAGGGTGGCCACCTGCTGATCCTGTGCAACCCCTACAACCCGCTCGGTCGGGTGATGGAGGCGGCCGAGCTCGACGACATCGCCGCCATCGTCGAACGCCACGGCGGGCGGGTGTTCGCCGACGAGATCCACGCCCCGCTCGTCTTCCCCGGCCACCACCACGTGCCGTACGCCTCACGGTCGGCGACGGCGGCCGCCCACACCGTGACCGCCACGTCGGCGTCGAAGGCCTGGAACCTGCCCGGCCTCAAGTGTGCCCAGCTGATCATCAGCAACGACGCCGACCGCGCCGTCCTCGAGTCGCTCGGCCCGTGGGCCACGCTCGGCGCGTCGACGCTCGGCGTGATCGCCAACACCGCTTCCTACGCCGACGGCCGCCCGTGGCTCGACGCCGTGCTCGCCTACCTGGACCGCAACCGCACCCTCCTCGCCGAGCTGCTCGCCGCCCACCTTCCCGCGGTGTGCTACACCCCGCCGGAGGGCACGTACTTAGCCTGGCTCGACTGTCGCCCCCTCGGCCTGCCGAGCGCACTCGGCGACTTCTTCCTCGAGCACGCCGACGTCGCCCTCGTCGACGGCGCCCGGTGCGGCGCGTCGGGCGAAGGGTTCGTCCGCCTCAACATCGCCACGACCGCCGCCATCCTCACCCGCATCGTGGAGCAGATGGCCGCGGCGGTGCGCTCACACGGGAGCTGACGGCGGGTCGAAGAGCGCCAGCTCCTCGGCCGACGGCGCCTCGAACAGCCCCGCCCACTCCAGCAGGTGGTGGCGGCCGATCACCGTCTGCCCTGGCTCGGTGTTGCGCGGCTCGAGGCGCCGCCACAGCTCGTCGGCGGGGACGTCGAGGAAGCGCAGTTCGATCCGCCCGCCGGCGGCGTGGACCTCGTCGCGCAGGGTGTCGCGCTCCGCCCGTGTCCAGAACCCCCACTCGATGATCACCGTCATCCCGAGGGCGATCAGCTCCAGGGTCTGCGCCCACTGCAGCGCTTCGACGCGGCCCCGCGCCGGCTGGTCCCAGAGGTCGATGCCGAGGGCATCCATCCACTCGTCGGGACACATCCGGACGGCGCCGAGCTGGTCGGCCAGTTGCCTCGAGACGGTCGTCTTGCCGGCGCCCGGGAGGCCGCAGACCAGGACGACTCGACCGCGCACGCGATGTCAGTCGGACCTGGTGTCGCGATACCAGTCGATGAGGGCGCTGGTCGATGCGTCGTGCTCGCCGGTGGCCGCGCCGGTGAGCTCGGGCGTGATCTGGTTGGCCAGCTCTTTGCCCAGCTCGACGCCCCACTGGTCGAAGCTGTCGATGCCCCACACCGCACCCTGGACGAACACGATGTGCTCGTAGAGGGCGATCAGCTGGCCGAGCACCGACGGCGTCAGCTCCGGCGCCGCGATCGTGGTCGTCGGGCGGTCGCCGGCGAACGATCGCCACGGCTCCTCGGGCCGGTCGCGGCCGAAGGCGAGCGCCTCGGTCTGGGCGATCAGGTTGGCGACGAGCAGGTCGTGGTGGTGGCGGTACGGGTGGTGCGGGTTGGCGAAGCCGATGAAGTCAGCGGGCACGATCCGGGTGCCCTGGTGGAGCAGCTGGTAGAAGGCGTGCTGGCCGTTGGTCCCCGGCTCGCCCCACACGATCGGGCCGGTGTCGAGCGTGACCGGCGAGCCGTCGAGGTGCACGGACTTGCCGTTGGACTCCATGTCGAGCTGCTGGAGGTAGGCAGGGAAGCGGGCCAGCTCCTCGGCGTACGGCAGCACGGCCTTGGTGGCGAAGCCGAGCACGTTGCCGTTCCAGATCCCGATCAGCCCGAGCACGATCGGGGCGTTGGCCTCCGGCGGGGTGGTGCGGAAGTCCACGTCGACGGTGTGGAAGCCGGCGAGGAAGTCGGCGAAGTGGTCGCGCCCGATGAGGATCATCAGCGACAGCCCGATCGCCGAGTCGACGGAGTAGCGCCCGCCGACCCATTCCCAGAAGCCGAACATGTTGGCGGTGTCGATGCCGAACTTGGTGACCTCGGCGTCATTGGTGCTGACGGCGACGAAGTGCTGGGCGACGGCGTGCTCCCCGAGCGCCGCCGTCAGCCAGTCGCGGGCGGTGCGGGCGTTGGTGAGCGTCTCGATCGTGGTGAACGTCTTGGACGACACGACGAACAGCGTCTCGCCCGGGTCGAGCCCCGCCAACGCGAGGGCGATGTCGGTGCCGTCGACGTTGGACACGAACCGCGCCGTCAGCTCGGGGTGGCGGTAGGCGTCGAGGGCCCGAGCTGCCATCGCCGGCCCCAGGTCGGAACCGCCGATGCCGATGTTGATCACGGTGCGGATGCGCTTACCCGTCGCGCCGGTCCATGCGCCATCGCGGACGCGGTCGCTGAAGTCGCCCATCCGCCCGAGCACCTCGTGGACCTCGGGGACGACGTCGTGGCCGTCGAGCTCGATGACCTCGCCCGCCGGCGCGCGCAGGGCGACGTGCAAGACGGCACGGTGCTCGGTGACGTTGATCGGCGCGCCGGCGAACATCGCGTCGCGCCGTTCGAGGACGCCGGCCTCGGCAGCCACCGCCTGCAACGCGGCGAGCACACCGTCGTCGACGCGCTGCTTCGAGTAGTCGATGCGCAGGTCGCCCACCTCGATCAGGTAGCGCCGGGCCCGGTCGGGATCGGCGGCGAACAGCTCTCGAAGGTGCGGCGGGCGAGCGACGTCGAGGAGGTCGCCCCACGCCGTGGTGGTCGACACGTCGGCGGTCACGAGCGGAGTCCGGCAGCGGCCGATGGATCGAGCACGACGACAGTGTCGTCGGACCGGACTCGCGAGATCGGCAGGCCGTCCTGCCCCTCCAGCCAGCGGGCGACGGCGGGCGCCTTCTCGGCACCGACGATCAAGACGACGCGGGCGCCGGCGCCATTGACGACCTCCGGTGTGAGCGTCATCCGCACGTGGTCCTGGTAGGGCCGGCTGAGGGCCACCCGGTCGGTGCTGTCGATCACCGGATCGCCGGGCGGCCACGATGCGGTGTGACCGTCCGGCCCCATACCGAGGTGGACGACGTCGAACCGATCGGGCAGGCCGTTGGCGTATGCGGCGGCCGCGGCGGCGAGGTCGTCGTCGGTGACCGGCATGAGGACGTGGCGCCCCGGCACGCCGTCGAGCTGGTTGGCGTTGCGCGCCGGGTCGCCGTCCGGGGCGACGCGCTCGTCGACCTGCCAGATCGTGACGGCGTCCCAACGCAGCTCGGCGGTGGCGAGGCGGCTGACGAGGTCGAGACCGGTCGAACCGCCGGAGACGGCGACCGTGGCGCGGTCCCGCTCCGCCAGCGCGGCCCGGAGGCGGACCCCGATCTCCTCTGCGGCGATGCCCACCGGATCATCATCGACCACGACGTTGAATCCGACCACGGCGGCGATCATGTCAGGTTCGAAGCGGCGGCTGCGGGGTAGGTGGCCGGCCATGACGACGACGCTGGCGAACGACGGGCGGCGGGTGGCCACCTCGTGGCGGGACCCGCTCGGGCGGGCCGGGATCGCCACCCGTGGCGTGCTGTACCTCGTCGTCGGCGTCCTGGCGATCCAGTTCGCCCGCGGCGAGGTGGCGGGGAACGAGGTCAACCAGACCGGCGCGTTCGAGACGGTGGCCGAGCAACCGTTCGGGAAGGTGCTGCTGGTGCTGATGGTCGTCGGCCTCGCCGCGCTCGCCCTGTTCCGCATCGTCCAGGCGTGCTTTGGCGACCCGGTCGAAGGTGACGAGGCGAGCGACCGGATCCGGTTCGCTGGCAAGGCGCTGATCTACGTGTTCCTCACCGCGACGGCGATCAAGGTCACCGTCGACGCCTGGTCCGCAGGGCCCGATCAGACTGCCGCCAACAACGCCGGTGACCAACAACAGCAGCGCACGACGTCGACGCTGTTCGATCTGCCCGCCGGGCGACTGATCGTCGCCGCTTTCGGGCTCGGGCTGATCGGCTTCGCCGTCTACCACACGTGGCACCACGTCGTGCAGGCGTCGTTCATGAAGCGGCTGGCCCCGCCGTCGGGTGTGTCGGCGGCGGTCGAGGCGTGCGGCCGTGTCGGGTACGCGGCGCGGGCCGTCGTGTTCACGGTTTCGGGGGTGTTCTTCCTCGTCGCCGCCGTGCAGTACGACCCGAACAAGAGCAAGGGGCTCTCCGGGTCGCTCCAGCAGCTGGCCCAGCACGGATGGGGCCGCGTACTGCTCTGGGCAACCGCGCTGGGCCTGTTCGCCTTCGGCCTCTTCTGTCTCGCCGAAGCGAGATACCGCCGCCACAGCTGACCCATCCGAGTGTTTCAACCCGTCCGAGTGTTTGGCCCCAGGAAAATCGAGACGTCGCACTCGGATGCCCGGCCGTCCAGCCGTATGCTGCCGGCGCCGACATCCCTCCATGACATCCGCTCCTGGAGGTTCTCACGATGTTCGACCTGCCCGCCGCGTCCACGACGTGGCTCGCCGATCACCATGGCGTGACCACGACTGCTGCGTTGCGGGACCATCACGTCGGCGAGTCCACACTCGCCCGCCTTGTCCGCGTCGGAGTGCTCCGTCGGGTGGCCAAGGGCGTGTTCGTCATCGCCGAGCGCGCCGTCGACGATTGAGCAGCGATGCGTCGTGCAGTGCGCCGCACACCCGGCGGGGTTCGTCACTGGCCCGACCGCCGGATCGCTTGCCACCCTGAGGCGGATGCCACGGGCGTCGGCGATCCACTACTCGGTTGCCCACGGCCGTCACCTCCCCGCGGTGCCCGGCATCCGGTGGCGCCAGACGACGGTGATCTGGCAGACCGATCGCGTCACCCGTGAGGATGGCATCGTCGTCGCGTCGTGGCCGCGGCTGGCGTTCGATCTCGCTGCCGACCTGCGCCAGCTCGATCACGTCTCGGTGGTCAACCAGTTGCTGGAGGAGGAGCGGGTCACCGTCGATGAGCTCGTCTCCATCGATCGTCGGCTGGGTCACCCAGCCCGCCCGGGGTCGGGCGTGTTCCGCCGAACGCTCGACGCGATCAGCGGCGAGGCGCCGCACGACTCGCATCCGGAGGTACGCCTGGCCGAGGCGCTGCGCCGCCGAGGCGTCCCAGTCGAGCAGCAGGTTCGGGTGGTCACGCCGTCACACGGGCGGACGCTGCACATCGACCTTGCCGTACCTGATGTCCGCTGGGGCGTCGAGCTCGACATCCATCCCGAGCACCGCTCGATCGAGGGCCATGCCGCCGACGCCAACCGCCGTCGCGAGATGCATCGGAGTGGATGGCAGATCGAGGTCGTCACCGAGCAGGACATGCTTCGCCTGGACGCGCTCGCCGCGGATCTCGCCGACCTCTACCTCCTTCGCCGGCGGGCGGTCTTCAGCCATCCGAGTGTTTCGTAGCGATTCTCCCGGGACGAAACACTCGGATGGGCTGAAACACTCGGATGGTCTGAAGCTCAGATCGTCGGGACTTCGGTGTGGCGGCCGAAGACGTCGGCGAGCGCCTTCATGATCTCGCCGAGGGTGGCGTACTGGTTGACGGTGTCGATGAGCACGGGCATCAGGTTGCGCTCGGGGTCGGCGGCGGCCGCCTCCAGCGCGGCGAGGGCCTCCTCGACCCGGGATTGATCCCGGTCGTGGCGCACCTGCTCGAGGCGCTTCAGCTGGCGGGCCTCGTCCTCGTGGGTGATCTGCAGGATCTCGATGGGGTCCTCGTCGTTGCCCTCGGTGAACCCGCTGACGCCAACGATCGTGCGCCGGCCCTCGTTGAACGCCCGCTCCAGCTCGTAAGCCGAGTCGGCGATCCTGCCCTGGAACCAGTTGTCCTCGATCCCGCGGATGCAGCCCTCAAGCATCGAGCCGCGACCGATGTCGTCGAGGTGGGCGAACAGCTCCTCGGCCCCCCGCTCCATCGCGTCGGTCAGCGACTCCACGAAGTACGAGCCGCCGAGCGGGTCGGCGACGATGGCCACGTTGGTCTCGTAGGCCAACACCTGCTGGGTGCGCAGGGCGATCCGCGCCGCCTTCTCGGTCGGCAGGGCCAGCGCCTCGTCCATCGAGTTGGTGTGCAGCGACTGCGTCCCGCCGAGCACGCCGGCCAGCGCCTCGATCGCCGTGCGCACGATGTTGACCTCCGGCTGCTGGGCGGTGAGCGACACCCCGGCCGTCTGGGTGTGGAAGCGCAGCTGCATCGACCGCTCCAGCTCAGCCCCGTATCGATCGCGCATCCACCGCGCCCAGATCCGCCGCGCCGCCCGGTACTTGGCGATCTCCTCGAAGAAATCGATGTGGGCGTTGAAGAAGAACGACAGCCGCGGGGCGAAGGCATCGACCGACAGCCCCGCCCGCAGCGCCAGCTCGACGTAGGCGAACCCGTTGGCGAGGGTGAACGCCAGCTCCTCCACCGCCGTCGAGCCGGCCTCGCGGATGTGGTACCCGGAGATCGACACCGAGTGCCAGCGCGGCATCTCGGCGGCGGTGAAGGTGATGGTGTCGCGCACCAGGCGCATCGACGGCCGTGGCGGGAACACGAACTCCTTCTGTGCTTGGTACTCCTTGAGGATGTCGTTCTGCAGGGTGCCACCGAGCTGCACCCGGTTGACGCCCGCCTTCTCGGCCTGGGCCACGAACATCGCCAACAGCACCGCGGCCGGCGAGTTGATCGTCATCGACGTCGTGATCGACCCGAGATCGATGTCGCGGTAGAGGTCCTCCATGTCGGCGAGGCTGTCGATCGCCACGCCGCAGCGCCCGACCTCGCCGAGCGCCATCGGGTCGTCGGAGTCGATGCCGAGCAGCGTCGGCATGTCGAACGCCGTCGACAGGCCGTCACCGCCGGCCTTGATGATCTCCTTGAACCGCCAGTTCGTGTCCTCGGCGGTGCCGAAGCCGGCGAACATCCGCATCGTCCACAACTTGGAGCGGTACATCGACGCGTACGGACCGCGGGTGTACGGGTAGACGCCGGGGAACTCGCCATCGTCGGGTCCGTAGACCGGGTCGAGGGGGATGCCCGACATCGTCGTGAACGTGGCGTCGCGGAGCGTCGAAGCCTCGTACGCGGCCTGCCATTGCCGACGGGGGTTCATGCCCTCACATTAGTTGGACGTCCAACGATTTGACAACCGAGAACTACCGCCACGGGTCGGCAACGTCGTCGGCCATGTCCGCCGCTCGCACCGGCCGCAGCACACGGTTGACGGCCGCTGCCTGGACCTCGTCGAGTGCGCCGAGTCCGAACTGGATCTTGTTCAGCGGCTTCGTCGCCTCCGCCGCCACCTGGCGCCCAGCGGGCGTGATCGCGGCGAGGATGCGCCGCCGGTCGTGCTGATCGCGCCGGCGCTCGACGAAGCCTCGCTCCTCGAGCCGATCGACCGTGTTCGTGATCGACGCCGGGTGGACCATCAAGCGGTCGCTCATCTTGCCCAGCGGCATCTCGCCCCGGCGGGAGAACGACAGCAGCATCAGCGCCTCGTAACTGGAGAAGGTCAGCCCGAACGGCTGCAACTCGTCCTCGACCGCGCCGAGCACCAACTGCTGCACCCGCATCAACGATGTCGCTGCGGCCATGTGTTCGCCGACCGACCAATGCTCGATCCAGTGCCGCCGAGCCTCGGCGACCGGGTCGAACGGCAGCGGCTGCGACGGCATCGACCAACGATAGGCGGGTAGCGTCAGACGCTCATGCGCACCCGACTCCTCCGCCGCGGCGCGCTCCACTGCTTGCTGGTGCCCCTCGCCGCCGTGTCGCTCACCGCCTGTGGCGGGGCGCCGGGCACCAAGGACTTCGCCGACAAGGCGGCATCGTTCATCGACGGCGACATGGCCAAGAACAGCCAGCTCAACGGGTTGACGTTCACCGGGGCGGTGTGCGACGAGCCGGCGTCGACCAAGACGGGGACCGAGTACAGCTGCACGGCAATGGGCTCGGACGGTCAGCAGCGGACGCTGACGGTCAAGATCGTCAGCCGCAACAGTCTCCAGGTCACCAAGCTGGTGCCGCCGCCGCCCGACGCAAGCACGACCACCCCGGCGACCACGACGACCGCGGCTCCTTCGACGACCGGCTGATCAACGAGGGGGCCCAGGCGCCACCAGCAGGGTGCCGGTGAAGAACCGCTGCAGCACGTCCACGGCGGCGGCGTGGCGGCGGGCGTCGCCGGTGACCGCCGACAGTCGTGACAGCCCGGACACCACCGCGTTGAGGAGGTCCTCGACGGCGCGCATGTCGACATCGGGGCTGAGCTCGCCGCGCTCGGCGGCGGCGGCCACGAGGCGGCGGAAGAACAGATTGTTCCGCCGCCGCAGCGGGCGCAGCAGGTTGGTCAGCTCCGGGTGGCGTTGGGCGTCGCCGGCGACACCGACCACGAAGGCGGGACCGGTCGGGTCGTCGCGATTGAGGCGGTCGGTGGCGTTGAGCAGCGCGGCGTACTGGGCCACCAGCGTCGTCTGGCAGGCGACGGCGTGATCGAGCTCGGCGAAGACGTGGTCGAACACGGCCTCGTAGACGGCCGCGTACAGCTCCGCCTTGGACGCGAAGTAGTGGTAGATGGCAGCGCCGGTGAGCCCGCACGCGGCGGCGATCTGCCGATTGGTGGTGCCGTCGTAGCCGCGCTGGGCGAACAACTGCATCGCCGCCCGCAGGATCCGCTCCCGCGTCTCGGTGGAGTCCTGGCTGCGGGGCCGGCCGCGGGGGCGGGCCGCCTCGACATGCCCGACCGCCGCCGTGCTCACTGGTGCGCCATCATCCTGTGGAGGACGACATCCACGGTCTGTGCCTGGCGCACCAGTGAGCCTTCGGCGCCGTAACGCTGATTCGCTCGCTCGCTCACTTCCACGACGCTACCGATCGCCCCCGCCGCGGGGCCGGACCGGAGCCGGCGTCGCGCCCGCCCGCTTCGCTGGCACACTCTGGGGGTGTCCAGCGACGTCGACCCCCGGCCGACGGACGAGGCGCCGCCAGGCCCCTCCGACGACGACACCGATGACGATGTCGTCGTCCTGTCGTGGTGGCAGCACCCGGTCAACGTCATCGCCCTGGTCGTGGCGGTCGCCCTCATTGGGGGGATGGTCGGCTGGCTGATCGGCGACGCGCGCTCCGACGACAAGGGCAGCGCCGTCGACATCGGCTTCCTCCACGACATGCGGACCCATCACGAGCAGGCCGTCCAGATGGCCTTCACATATCTGGCCCTGCCCGACACCAACCCCGGGCTGCGAACCGTCGCCGGGAGCATCGTCGTCGGCCAGGAGCTCGAGATCGGCCGGATGATCCAGAT
Source organism: uncultured Acidimicrobiia bacterium (assembly GCA_963841465.1). Lineage (GTDB taxonomy): Bacteria > Actinomycetota > Acidimicrobiia > Acidimicrobiales > Ilumatobacteraceae > JALZMG01. The sequence goes on from CAWJCQ010000009.1 coordinate 186,581, forward strand.
GCTGCGGGACATGGGCGCCCCCGAGGCCGCCGAGACGGACCAGGCGATGGGCTGGATTGGTCATTCGATGCCGGCGTCGCAGATGCCGGGCATGGCCACCGACGCCCAGCTCCGCCAGCTCGGTGCGTCCTCGGACACTGCCGCCGACGAGCTGTTCGTGACGCTGATGACCGCCCACCACAAGGGCGGCATCGAGATGGCCAACGACGCGGCGCAGCGAGCGAGCCTGGCCAAGGTCCGCTCGCTGGCGGCCTCGATGGTCTCGGCCCAGCAGAGCGACATCGTGGAGATGCAACAGCAGTTGGATTGAGCGCTCGCGAGCCGAACCCGTGTGAGAGGCCAGGTGGGCGAGCGCCGCTGCGCAGCGGCGGCGGCGAGCTCGGAGGTGAGGGCGAGCAGCTTGGCTGCGAGCCGAACCCGTGTGAGAGGCCAGGTGGGCGAGCGCCGCTGCGCAGCGGCGGCGGCGAGCTCGGAGGTGAGGGCGAGCAGCTTGGCTGCGAGCCGAACCCGTGTGAGAGGCCAGGTTGGCGAGCGCCGCTGCGCAACGGCGGCGGCGAGCTCGGAGGTGAGGGCGAGCAGCTTGGCTGCGAGCCGAACCCGTGTGAGAGGCGAGGTGGGCGAGCGCCGCTGCGCAGCGGCGGCGGCGAGCTCGGAGGTGAGGGCGAGCAGCTTGGCTGCGAGCCGAACCCGTGTGAGAGGCCAGGTGGGCGAGCGCCGCTGCGCAACGGCGGCGGCGAGCTCGGAGGTGAGGGCGAGCAGCTTGGCTGCGAGCCGAGCCCGAGCGTGAGGATTCGGTGTGGAGCGGACCGGCCCGGCGACGCCGTGCCCGCCCGCTCCTACACTCGGGCGAGGTGATGGCGGGAAGGTGGCTCGCGGCGGTTGGAGCCCTGCTCCTCGCCGGCTGCGCCGCCGAGCCCGGTGTGGCCACTGAGTCGGCCCATCGCCTCGAGACCCCCAGCCCGTCGACGAGCGAGCCGCCGGCGACGACGGAGCCTTCGACGACCGAGCCGTCGAGCCCGTCGTCCACCGGGTCGACCGAGCCGGCGCCGGCGACGACGCCTCCCGTCGGTCCACCGGCGACCACGCCGCCTGCCGGCCCGGCCGGGCCGCTCGGCGATCAGCTCGACTTCGGTGACGCCAAGACGCCGCACGACTACGACGACTTCCTCGCCAGGGTGCTCACCGACATCCAGGATTGGTGGACAGCCGAGTTTCCCCAGGTCTACGGCAAGCCGTTCGAGCCGATCACCGGCAAGATCTACGCCGGCTACCCGGAACGCACCGACCCGATCCCCGGCTGCGAGACGCGCCGGCCGACGACCTACGACGAGATCTCGCAGTTCCAGGCGTTCTACTGCCCGCAGGGTGACTTCATGGTCTACGACGACGGCCCCGATGGGTTGCTCGCCCAGCTTGCCGGGAAGTTCGGCCCGTCGATCCTCGGCGTCGTCTTCTCCCACGAGTTCGGCCATGCCGTCCAGTCCCGGGCCGGCGTGCTCGACCGCGACCTGCCGACGATCACGACCGAGCAGCAGGCCGACTGCTTCGCCGGAGCCTGGGTGGCCCATGCCGTCAGTGGCAACGAGGACGTGACGTTCACCGACGCCGACGTGCGCAGCGGCCTGGTGGCGATGATCAGCGTGCGCGATCCTCTCGGAATCAACCAGTTCACCGAGGGCGGCCATGGCTCGGCGTTCGACCGCGTCGGCGCCTTCCAGACCGGCTTCACCGAGGGAGCCCAGCGGTGCTCGCAGCTGATCGACGACCCGCTGCCGCTGGTGCCCAACCAGTTCCAGACCGTCGACCCCAACGGCGGGAACGCCCCGTTCGGCTATGGCCCGAAGCAGATCGTCGGGTTCGTGACCACCGATCTCAACGCCTACTGGTCGACGGCGCTCGCCGACCACGGTGTGGACGTGCCGACGTTGACGGTGGTGCCGGTGCAGTCGCCCGACGACGTCGACTGCGCCGAGCCCTCCGGCTCGTTCCGTGCCGGCGCCGTCTATTGCCCGGCGAGCGCCACGGTGTTCTTGGACGAGCCGCTGGCCAAGGACCTCTACGGGCGCTTCGGCGACTTCGTCGTCGGCTACATCCTCGGCGGGGCGTGGAGCGACGCCGCCCAGGTCGCCCTGAACAGCCCGCTCAGCGGTGAGCAGCGCCTGCTCGTCGACGACTGCATGACCGGCGGGTGGGCCAACACGATCGTGCCCGATGCCCAGGGAAAGGTGCCGCGCAAGGGCGCGGCGATCGAGCCGGGTGACCTCGACGAGGCGATCCAGGCGGCGCTGGTCGTGGGCGACGAGTCGTCGAGCGACGACGTGCTGGGCACCGGTTTCGAGCAGATCGCCAGCTTCCGGCAAGGTGTGCTGCAGGGACTGGAGGCGTGCACCGCGCAGATCGGAGGCTGAGACGTGCCGAGCGAGGACTGGGACGGCGACGCACCGGTGCTCGCCGCCCTCGACATCGGCACAAACAGCTTCCACCTCGTCGTCGCTCGCGCTGTCGGCGGTGACCGCTTCGAGACGCTGACGCGGGAGAAAGAGGTCGTGCGCCTCGGCCACGGTGGCGGCGACATGAAGGAGCTCAGCGCCGACGCCATCGAGCGCGGCATCGCCTGCCTGCGCCGGATGCGCCGGATCGTGGACAGCTACGGCGCCACGCTGCGCGCCGTCGCCACCAGCGCGGTGCGCGAGGCCGCCAACGCGGCGGAGTTCCTCGAGCGGGCAGAGGCCGAGGCGGGAATCGAGATCGAGGTCATCTCCGGTGCCGAGGAGGCCCGGCTGATCCACCTCGGCGTGCTCCAGGCGGTGCCCGTGTTCGAGCGGCGGCTGCTGCTCGTCGACATCGGCGGCGGCTCGACCGAGCTGCTGATCGGCGAGAAGGGCGAGACCCTCGCCGCCCGCAGCTTCAAGCTCGGCGCGGTGCGCCTCACGGATCGTTTCTTCCCCAGCGGATCGGCGACGCCGAAGGCGGTGGCGGCGTGTCGGGATTACGTGCGGGGGATCCTCAGCCACTTCCAGCGCGAGGTCGACCAGCACGGCTTCGACGTAGCCGTCGCCTCGTCCGGGACCGCCGAGGCCGTCGCCCACGTCGCCCACGCGCTGACCGGCGCCGAGCCGCTGCACACCTACAACTGCTACGAGGTCGGGCTCGACGACGTTCGCCGCGTCACGCGCGAGCTGACCCGCCACCGCACCGCAGCGACGCGCGCCAAGGTGCCGGGCCTCGAGCCGGGGCGTGCCGACATCGCGGTCGCCGGCGCGCTGATCATGGAGACCGTCGCCACGACGTTCGGGATCGAGGCGTTCACGTTCAGCGAGGCGGCGCTGCGCGACGGCGTGCTCGTCGACACCCTCGAACGCCGCCGCAACCGAGCCGCGACCGATCGCGGCCTCCACCATCTCCGCGACGTGTCGCGGCGCAGCATCCGCCAGCTCGCCGCGCGTTGCGACGACGACCTGGCCCACTCGGCGCACGTCGCCCAGCTCGCCACCGAACTGTTCGATGCCCTCGTGCCGATCACCGACCTCGACGGCACGGCGCGGGAGTACCTCGAGGCCGGCGCGCTGCTGGCCAACGTCGGCCTCGTCGTCGCCCACAGCAAGCACCACCTCCACGCCTACTACGTGATCCGCAACAGCGAGTTGGCCGGGCTCACCGACCTGGAGATCGAGATCATCGCCCAGATCGCCCGCTACCACCGCAAGAGCGAGCCGAAGCCATCGCACCCCGAGTTCGCCGCCCTCGACACCGACGACCAGCAGCTCGTACGCACGCTCGCCGCGATCCTGCGCATCGCGATCGCCCTCGACCGCACCCATCAGGGCCTCGTCCGATCGGTGCGCGCCGAGGTCCACCCCAAGCGGATCGTCGTCTTCGCCACCCCTGCACCGGGCGCCGACATCGGCCTCGAGCTCTACGCCGCCAACGAGCGCAAGGACCTCTTGGAGCGGGTCACCGGTCGGCGGGTGGAGCTGCTACCGGGGTGAGCTGGCGCAGCTCCCGGCGCAGCGTGAACATCTCGCGCAGGATCTTGACGATGATCGCCGGCGAGGCGAGCGTCGACTCGCCGAGGGTCCGCGGGAAGTAGTCGACGCCGATCTGCAGGATCTGGTAGCCGAGGCCGGCGGTGCGGATGAACAGCTCGGCGTCGATGAACGACCCTTCGCTCTCCAGGTGGACATGCTCGAAGATCCGCCGCCGGCACAGCTTGAAGGCGAAGTTGATGTCGCGGGCCTTGATCCTGAACATCCACCGGACCATCAGGTTGTAGGAGAACGTGTAGATCGCGCGGAGGTAGCCCTCGCCGGTGCGGTCGAACCGGTAGGCGCTGACCATGTCGACCTCGTACTCGTGCAGCAGGCGCACCGCCCGCGGCAGCTCGCCCTCCATGTCGAAGGGGAGGTCGGCGTCGGAGTAGAGGATCAGGTCTCCGCGGGCGTTGGCGAAGCCGGTCTTCATCGAGCCGCCGAGCTTGCGGTTGCGCTCGTGGTGGATGACCCGCACGTGGTGGTCGGCGGCGGCGAGCTTGTCGGCCAGCTCCGGCGTGCGGTCGGTGGAGGCGTCGTCGACGATCAGCAGCTCGTAGTCGGCGAGCTGGCCGTCGGCGACCATCGTGTCGCACACCCGCCGGGCAACGTCGATGGCGCGCTCGACGTAGTGCTCCTCGTTCCACATCGGGAAGAAGATCGACAGCACCTCGGGCTGCGCGTCCGCCACGCCGCGAAGGGTACCGGTGGCGCCGATCTGTGAGCTGTGGGGGCGGAGACCTGCCCTTACAACTCACAGTTCGCGCCGGTACCGTCGCCGAGCGTGGAGACGACCGCGGCGCCGCCGCCACCTCCCCCGCCACCGGCGCCGGACGCGGGGGTCGTGCGGCGCGGGCCACGGCCGGGGCAGCTCACCCCGTTCTGGCGAGTGGCCACGATCGCCACCTGGGTGCTCGTGTTCGTCGCCTGGAGCGGCGTGTGGAAGGCGAGCCGCGAGCTCGGCGTGGCGACGTGGTGGCTCGGGCCGGACGGTGAGCCTCAGCCGATCTTCGTCACCCTGCTGCCTTTCGTCGCCCCGCTGGCGATGGTGCTGCTGGCGTTGAACAACGTCCGCCGGCTGCCGTGGTTTGGGCTGGCCGCGGCGGCGGTGAGCGCGGTGATCGCGATCGTCGACCTGTCCTACGTCCGTCGCCTCGGCATCGTGGAGATCGTCATCGCCGGCGCCGGCGCGGCCGTCGCGATCGCCGGCTTCGGCGGCGCCTATCGCCGGGCCTCTGTAGCTTCGCCCTCCGATGAGCCCGATCCGCAAGGTCCTCACGTCGCTGCCGATCGGTGAGCGCGTCGGCATCGCCTTCTCCGGAGGGCTCGACACATCGGCAGCAGTGGCGTGGATGCGCGACCGAGGGGCGATCCCCTTCGCCTACACCGCCGACCTGGGCCAGTACGACGAACCCGACCTGAGCGGCGTGCCCGCCCGTGCCCGCCAGTACGGCGCCGAAGCGGCGCGCATCGTCGACTGCCGGCCCGAGCTCGTCCGCGAGGGCCTGATGGCGTTGCAGTGCGGGGCGTTCCACATCACCACCGCTGGGCGCACCTACTTCAACACGACGCCGCTCGGCCGCGCCGTCACCGGCACGCTGCTGGTGCGGGCGATGCACGACGACGGCGTCGACATCTGGGGCGACGGCAGCACCTACAAGGGCAACGACATCGAGCGCTTCTACCGCTACGGGCTGCTGGTGAACCCGGCGCTGCGGATCTACAAGCCGTGGCTCGATGCACGCTTCGTCGACGAGCTCGGCGGGCGCGCCGAGATGAGCGAGTTTCTTGTGTCACGCGGGCTGCCCTACCGCGACCCGAAGGAGACGGCCTACTCGACGGACGCCAACATCTGGGGCGCGACGCACGAGGCCAAGGCGCTCGAAGAGCTGTCGACGGGCATCGAGATCGTCGAGCCGATCATGGGCGTCGCCCACTGGCGCTCCGACGTCGCCATCGAGGCGGAGGACGCCACCGTGCGATTCGAGGACGGCTGGCCGGTGGCCCTCAACGGCCAGGAGTTCCCTGATCAGGTGGCGCTGGTGATCGAGGCCAACGCGATCGGCGGGCGCCACGGGCTGGGGATGAGCGACCAGATCGAGAACCGGATCATCGAGGCCAAGAGCCGCGGCATCTACGAAGCGCCGGCGCTCGGACTGCTGCACATCGCCTACGAGCGGCTGGTGACGGCGATCCACAACGAGGGCACGATCGAGAACTACCGCTCGATGGGCCGGCGACTCGGCCGGCTGTTGTACGAGGGCAGGTGGTTCGACCCGCAGAGCCTGATGCTGCGCGAGCCGCTGCTGCGGTGGGTCGGCGCGGCGGTCACCGGCGAGGTCACGTTGCGGCTGCGGCGGGGCGAGGATTACTCGATCGTCGACACCACCGGCCCCCACCTCACCTACGCCCCTGAACGGCTGTCGATGGAGCGCGTCGAGGACGCCGCGTTCGGCCCGCTCGACCGCATCGGCCAGCTGACGATGCGCAACCTTGACATCGAGGACTCCCGCCGCAAGCTCGACGTCTACCGCGCCAGCGGCACCCTCGACCCTGGCTCGATCAGCGAGCTCGAGCCGTAGACCTATCCGAGTGATTCGTCCCTTCGGAGTGTTTCGTCCCGGGAGAATCGCTCGCTGACACTCGGATGGCGTCAAACACTCGGATGGGATCGTCAGCGGGCGCGGATCGCGGCGATCAGCGCGCTCAGGAAGCGGGTGCGGTCGACCAGTGTCGTGACGTCGGCCCACTCGTGGTCGGCGTGGGCGCCGCCGCCGGCGACGCCGAGCCCATCGAGCGTCGGGATGCCGAGGGCGGCGGTGAAGTTGCCGTCGCTGCCACCGCCGACGGCGACGCCGGCCAGCTCCGGCAGCCCGACCGCGACCGCCACCTTGCGGGCGAGGTCGAACAGCTCAGCGGTCGCCGCCGCCGGCATCGGCGGGCGGTTGAGCCCGCCACGTACGTCCACGCGTGCCGCTGGGTCGACCGCCGTGAGCGCAGCCATCGCCGCCTCCAGTCGATCCGCCTCGACGAGCTCGCTGACCCTGACGTCCACCCGGACCCTCGCCTCGGCTGGGACGACGTTGTCAGCGGTGCCCGCGTGGGCGACCGTCGGCGTCACCGTGGTGCCGAGCTCGGGGCGGGCGAGCGCGCTGATCGCGAGCACCTGGCGGGCCGCCTCGACGAGCGCGTTGACCCCCTTCTCCGGCTCCAGCCCGGCGTGCGCGGCGCGGCCGTGGACGACGACCTCGAACCCGCCGGTGCCCTTGCGACCGATCTTCAGCGCCCCGCCCTCAGCAGCCGGCTCGAGCACGAGCACCGCCCCGCACGCCATGGCCCGCTCCTCGATCGAGGGCGCGTGAAGCTCCTGAGCCGACCTCCTCGTCGGCGGTCACGAGCAGCTCGACGCCGGTGCGGTCCTCCAAGGCGGCGATGGCGTGGACGGCCGCGACGATGCCGCCCTTCATGTCGAACACGCCCGGCCCGGTGGCCCGGCCGTCGGCGACGGTGAACGGCCGCGCCGCGAGCGTGCCGAGCGGGAACACCGTGTCGTGGTGGCCGACGAGCAGCACACGTCGGCGCGCCGCGGCCCCGCCAGTGCACATGCGGCCCGGCGCCGCTCGGGATCAATTTGGGGGCGGCGCCGAGCCGATGTTCCACGACCGCGGCCACCGCCGCCGCCGATGTCTCGATCGCCACGACGTTCAGCGACGGCGACTCGACCTCGGCCAGCCGCCGCAGGTCGTCGACCATCGCCTCGAGGTCCATCGCGGCACGGTACACGGCGGCCGTGATCTGACGTCTTGGTCGCGATCCGTCCTGGGAGTGAGCGAAGAATCGCGACCAAGATGCGTCAGGCGTCCCGCCCGCTTGACAGGCCGCGGGCACGAGCCGACGATGGCAGTCGAGCGTGCGGAGAGGGGACCCGACATGGCCAAGTACCTGATCACGGCGAGCTACTCCCAGAGCGGGATCACGGGTGTCTTCAAGGAGGGTGGGACGGCCCGCGCCAAGACCATCGAAAACCTGCTCAGCAGCATGGGCGGAAGCCTCGACTGCTTCTACTACGCCTTCGGCGCATCGGACTGCTACCTCATCGTCGACCTGCCAGACAACGTCGCCGCCGCCGCGCTCGCCGCGGCCGTCGGTGCGTCTGGCGCCGTGACGCGGTACGACACGGTGGTGCTGCTGACGCCCGCCGACATCGACGCGGCGGCGAAGGTGTCGGTCGACTATCGGCCGCCGGGCAGCTGATCGATCGTCGTCAGTCGGGCCCGCTGGCCTGGGCGTCCATCTCCTCCCACACTTCTTCGAGGATGTGCATCGCGCTGACGGCGACCGGCCAGCCGGCGTAGTAGGCGACGTGGTTGATCGTCGCCTCGATCGTCGCCCGCTCGATGCCGAGGTTGCGGGCGCCACGGAAGTGCAGCCGCTGCTCGTTCTCCCGCCCGAGCGCGGTGAGCACGGCGCACGTGATCAGCGAGCGCTGGGTGAGCTCGAGCTCCTCGCCCTGCCACACGTCGCCGAACACGTTGTCCATCGTCTGGCGCATGAACTCCTTCGGCAGCCGCCGCCCGGGCGGGGCACCGGCCAGCAGCCGGGACGCCAACTCACGGCCCTTGGCGACGCGGTCATCACTCATCGGGTTCTCCCTTCACAAGGCGCACGGGCAGGTGCTTGACGCCGAACAGACGGTTGTTGGGCATCCACGCGATCTGCCCCGTCCGCTCGACGCGCAGCTCCCGCTCGACGAGCAGGTCGAGCATCACCTTGATCTCGAGCCGGGCGAGGCTGGCGCCGAGGCAGAAGTGGACGCCCCATCCGAATCCGAGGTGCGGGTTCGGCGTGCGACCGACGTCGAAGTCGAACGGGTCGGCGAACACCCGCTCGTCGCGGTTCGCCGACATCTCCCAGAACGTGACCTTGTCGCCTGCGCCGATCGCCACGCCGGCCAGCGTCGTGTCCCGGCTGGCCGTGCGCCGCTTGTACACCGATGGGGTCGTCCAGCGCACGATCTCCTCGATCGCCGTCGTGATGAGGGACGGGTCGCCCTGCAGCCGTCGGAGCTCGGCGGGGTGGGCGGCGAAGGCGTCGACAGCGCCGGCCATCGCGCTGCGCGTGGTCTCCGCGCCGGCCGGGAAGAGCAGGGCGAAGAAGGCGATCAGCTCGGCGTCGGTGAGCGTCGATCCGTCCTCGTCGCGGGCGTGGACGATCGTCGACATGATCCCGTCGTCGGGACAGGCTCGCTTGTCGGCGATCAGGTCGATGGCGTACGCCCGGATCTTGCGCATCGCATCGGCCGACAGGATCGACGGCGAGTCGGCCTCGACGCCCGCGTCGAGCCAGTCGATCAATGCCGGCTGGTCGGTGGCCGGCACGCCGAGCACGAGGCAGATCGCCTGCGACGGCAGCTCGCGGGCGAAGCCATGGACGAAGTCGAACGGCTCGTCCCCGGCGGCGTCGAGCAGCGCCACCCCCCGCCGCCGCAGCTCGCCGGTCAGCGCCGCCACCGCGGTCGGGGTGAAGCCGCGGCTGACCAGCGAGCGCAGCCGATGGTGCTGCGGGTCGTCGGTCTGGTTGAGCATCGTCCCAGCGGTGCGCTCGTCCTTGATCGCCGTGCCACCGCGCTCGCGAATCCCGCCGCGGTCCGACGAGTACGTGGCGACGTCGCGCAGCACCGTGCTGACGTCGGCGTGGCGGCTGACGACCCAGAACCCCTCGCCGTCGGGCGTGCGGGCGGTCGGCGGATGCCACGACACCGGTTCGTGCTGGCGCAGCCAGCGAAAGTGGTCGTGGGGAAAGCCGGCGCGAAACGACTCGTCGTCGGACAGGTCGATGTCGTCGATCACGACGGCCGCCGCTTCAGCGCCGGCAGCTCGATGCCGGCGCGCCGTTCGATCTCGGTGAGCGTGGCGTGGAACGCCTTGGACCCGAGACCGGCCTCGAGCGCGGCGCGGTACACGTCCAGCGCGGCCTCGCTCACCGGCACGGTCACGCCCTGTGTAGTGGCGGTCTCCACGGCGAGCGTGAGGTCCTTCGTGGCGATGTCGAGGCGGAAGATGACGTCGTCGAAGTCGCGCCCGAGCAGCAGCGGGGCGAGCGTGGCGTACGGTGCCGCTGAGCTGGCGCGCATGATCCGGTGCAGCTTCGACGGCTCGAGCCCGGCGGCGGCGCCGAGCACGTAGGCCTCCTGCACGAGCACGGCGGCGGCGAGGAACAGCTGGTTGTTGACCAGCTTGGCGACCGTCCCGGTACCAGGCGGCCCGACGTGGAAGACCTGGGCGGCGAACGGCTGGAGCAGCGGCTCGACGGCCGCGACGTCGACATCGTCGCCACCGACGAGCACGGCGAGCTCGCCGGACTCCGCCTTGATCCGTCCACCCGACACGGGGGCGTCGACGAACCGCACCCCCGCCGCGGCGCAGCGTTCGTGGAGGCGGCGCACGACGTCGGGCGAGTTGGTGGAGAGGTCGACGATGCGCGTCGGCAGCGGGTCGGCGACGAGCACGCCCTCGACGGCCTCGGAGACCTCGGGCGGGCCGGGCAGCGAGAGGAACACGCACGCCGCTCCGGCAGCGGCCGCGGCGGCCGACCCAGCGGGCGAGGCTCCGGCGACCCTCGCCATCGCCTCCGGCGAGCGGTCGTACACCCGCACGTCGTGACCGGCGGCGACGAGGTGGCCGGCGATCGGCGCGCCCATCGTGCCGGTGCCGACGAACCCGACCACGGTCTCCCCTGACACGACCTCGACCGTAGGTGATCCAATAACGTCGCCGTGATGACGAGCGAACCGTCCCCGGCGATCCGCGTCGACCCCCTCACCGGCTGCAAGACCTTCCACACCCGCGCCGCCAAGGCGACCGACAAGATCAACGGCAAGGGCTACTCCATCATCGACGACTCCAACCTCAAGGTCCTGCCCGACCCGCCGCCGGGCGCCGTGTTCAACGCCGAAGAGCAGGCCAAGTACCGCGCCTACAAGGAGGCACGCCGCGGCGCCGCCGACTACATGGCGATGGAGGGCGAGTTCGCCCGGTACCTCGAAGACGTCTACTCCGAGCCGCCGGTGGCGCGGGAGCCGCTCACCGACGAGTGCGACGTCGTCGTCGTCGGCGCTGGGTTCGCCGGCCTGCTGCTCTGGTACAAGCTGAGCCAGGCCGGGTTCGACGACGTCCGTTTCTGCGAGAAGGGCGGCGACGTCGGCGGCACGTGGTATTGGAACCGCTACCCGGGCATCGCCTGCGACGTCGAGTCGTACAGCTACCTCCCGCTGCTCGAGGAGATGGGCTACGTCCCGTCGATGAAGTTCGCGTCGGGCTTCGAGATCCTCGAGTACTGCCAGACGATGGCCGAGCGCTTCTGCTTCTTCGAGCATTGCCTCTTCCACACCACCGTCGAGCGGACGGTGTGGGACGAGGACAGCGGTCGCTGGACGGTGCACACCGATCGCGGCGACGCGATGCGCGCCCGCTTCGTGATCCTCGCCAACGGCATCCTGACCACGCCCAAGCTGGCCCGCATCGAGGGCATGGAGACGTACCAGGGCGAGTCCTTCCACACGTCACGGTGGGACTACAACGTCGACCTCGACGGTAAGCGGATCGGCATCATCGGCACCGGCGCCACCGCCGTGCAGGCGATCCCCGAGCTGGCCAAGGTGGCCGGCGAGCTGTACGTGTTCCAGCGCACGCCGTCGACGATCGACGTGCGCGACCAGCGGGCGACGACCCAGGACGAGCGCGAGGCGTGGGCCCAGGAGCCGGGATGGGCCCGCGCCCGCCGCGCCCGCTTCGCCAAGATCTCGGCGGGGCGCTCGGCGATCCAGGCCAACGACGACTACCTCGCCGGCAAGGTGCCCGATTGGAAGGAGCGCAAAGAGCACGCCACCCGCCTCATGCCCGAGGAGCTGGTCGCCAAGCAGCTCGACAGCAACTTCCGGATCATGGAGCAGATCCGGGCCCGGGTCGACGCCATCGTCAAGGACCCGGTGACCGCCGAAGCGCTCAAGCCGTACTACCCCTACGGCTGCAAGCGGCCGACGTTCCACGACGAGTACCTGCCGGTGTTCAACCTGCCCCACGTGCACCTCGTCGACACCGCCCCCACCGGCGTGCAGCTGATCAACGAGCGCGGCGTCGTCCACGACTGCGTCGAGTATCCCCTCGACGTGCTGATCTACGCCACCGGCTTCGAGTGGATGGCGACGTCGACGTTCAACATGGTCGTCGGGCGCGGCGGGCGCTCGCTCAGCGAGAAGTGGACCACCGAGGGCACCAAGACGTTCCTCGGCTTGCACACCCGCGGCTTCCCCAACCTGTTCATCGTGACCGGGCCCCAGGGCGGCGGCGGCAGCTTCAACTTCACCGACGCCATCGACCAGCACAGTGACTACGTCGTGTGGCTGCTGTCGGAGATGCGCGAGCGTGGCGAGCGGATCGTCGACGTCGAGCAGGAGCTGGAGGACGCCTACGCCGAGCACTGCCGCCAAGCCGACATCGGCACAGCCCCGCTGCGCGACTGCCTCTCCTACTACAACGGCCACGGCGCGGCGGCGCCGGGCAGCCTCGCCTACTACGGCGGCGGCAACTGGCACAAGTGGCGCTCGGACGCCCGGGAGACGATGCGGCCGTACGTCTTCGGGAACTGCTAGCTCGGGTTCGGCTCGCAGCCAAGCTGCTTGCCTCACCTCCGAGCTCGCCGCCGCTGCGCAGCGGCGCTCGCTCCCCTTTAGGTTGGGCGCGTGGTCGCCGTGCGCATCGCCGTCGCGATCGCCGGGGCCGCCGCCATCACCGTTACGCTGGCCTCGGCGCTGCAGACCGTCGTCGTGCCGCGGGCGGGGGTGACCCGCCTCACGTGGATCCACTTCGCCTGGATCCGCAAGGTCTTCGACGCCTTCGCCAACCCGCGGCGGTCGTTCGCCTCTCGTGACCGCGTCCTCGCCATCTACGCGCCGCTCGCCCTGGTGACGCTGCCGGCGGTGTGGGTCACGCTCGTCGTCGCCGGCTTCGCCCTCGTCTTTTGGGGCACGGGCGTCAACCCGCTGTCTGAGGCCATTGCGATCAGCGGGTCGTCGCTCACGACGCTCGGCTTCGAGCGGCCCGACGGCCTGGGGCGAGAGATCGTCAGCGTCGTCGAGGCGGCACTCGGGCTCGGCCTGGTGGCGCTGCTGATCTCCTACCTGCCGTCGATCTACGCCGCGTTCCAGCGGCGCGAGCGCGTCGTCGGCGGGCTCCAGGCGCGGGCCGGGCTTCCGCCGACACCGGTCAAGCTGTACCGGCGCTACGTGCGCATCGGCTGGCTCGACCGCGTCGGTGACGACGTCTTCCCGCTGTGGGAGAGCTGGTTCGTCGACATCGAGGAGAGCCACACCAGCCAGCCGTGGCTGATCTTCTTCCGCTCGCCGCACCCGGAGCGCTCGTGGATCAACGCCGCCGGCTGCGTGCTCGACATCGCCGCGCTGCACAACGCCGTCATCGACCTTCCCCACGACCCGCGAGCGGACCTCTTCCTGCGCGCCGGCTACCTCAGCCTGCGTCGCATCGCCACCGCCTTCGACATCCGCCACGACGACGACCCGGCACCCGACGATCCGATCAGCGTCACACGCGCCGAGTTCGATGCCGCCTGCGACGAGCTGGTGACCGAAGGCGTGCCCCTGATCGACGACCTCGACGAGGGGTGGCGCGACTTCGCCGGCTGGCGGGTCAACTACGACGCCGTGCTCGTCGGCCTGGCGCGCCTTGTGACGGCCCCGCCGGCGCCGTGGATCAGCGATCGCCCCGAGCCGCCGGCGATGCCTCGGCTGATCCGCCGCCGCCGCTGACGGGGACGTGGGTCCGTATCGTGAGCGCGGAGCTGTGCCTGCCGGGCGGACCCGACGTCGATCCACGGCGCTGCGGGGCGGTCGAGATCGACCCCGCGTCACGCCCGTTGCCTCCGACCACGACGCGCTCGACCTCGCCCGCGCCCGCATCGCCGTCGAGCTCGAGTTGTTGCTGCTGGCGATGTGCCGCCGCCACCAGGTCCTCAACGTGGCCCTCGGCGGGTCGCTCGTCCAGCACCTCGACGACCACCGCTTCGTCCACCACGGTGTGACGCTGGAGCCGGGGCGCCGGGCCGCCCCCGCCATCGGCCACGTGCATCCGATCGGCGATTCGATGCATCACCAGGACAGCAGGGATTGTTCGACGGATTCGTCGCCGCCGCCGCGACCCGGCAGGCTGCCGTGTCGGGCTGACCGGCATCCCTCCTCCGACCAATCCGGCCTGCGAGATTGCAGCCATCAGCGAGGACTCGCCGAGCACGCACGGACGGCTGATGGATCCGCACGCTCCGCGGATCCGGCGCGTGTTCCTCGACGGCGTCCTCGGACTGATCGCCTTCGGACTGTTCGTGCCGCTGCTCGGCTGGCAGCTGGCGGCGTTGGGAGGCTGGGACGTCGCCGCCGCGCTCTTCCTCGTCGTCACATGGCGGCTGATCCTGACCGCCGATGCGGCGAAGACCCGGCGCGTGGCGATGATTGAGGACGAGACGAAGCGGACTGCCGCGCTGGTGGTGCTCCTGGCGTGCATGACGAGCCTGCTGGCGGTGGCGTTCACACTGGCCACCGCCGACAAGGAGACAGGGTGGCAGCGCACCGCCTCGATCGGCGGCGCGCTGCTGACGGTGCTGCTGTCGTGGACCGTGCTCAACACGCTGTTCACCCTGCGCTACGCCGACGCCCACTACCACTACCAAGATGGCCGCGGCGTGGCCTTCGGCGACGGAGCCACCGACGACGACCCGCCCGACTACCGCGATTTCGCCTACCTCGCCTTCACCGTCGGGATGTGCTACCAGGTGTCTGACCAGTCGGTGCGCAGCCGCCACATGCGCCGGTCGGTGCTCGTCCACTCACTGGTCTCGTACGTCTTCGGCGTCGTGATCATCGCCTCGACGATCAACGTGATCGCCGGGTTGCTCGGCTGACCGTCAGGCGGGGCTCGCTTCGAGCACCACCATTGCTGATGCGGTCTCGATGACATCGGCAAGCCGAAAGCCTCCACGCTGGAGCAGGTCGCCGAATTCCTCGACCGTGCGCTCCCTCCCGCCGGGGGCGACGAGCATGTTGAGGTCGGACAGCTTGCCGTCGGCGCCGACGTTCGGAGGGGCCAGCACCCGCTCGAGCACCAGCAGCGTGGCGTGCGACGGGATCGCGCGGCGGCAGGTCGCGAGGATCTCGACAGCCTGCTCGTCCTCCCAGTCGTGCACGACGGACTTCAGGACGTAGGCATCACCGCCGGCAGGGACGTCGTCGAAGAAGCTGCCGCCGACGATCTCGCACCGGTCGGCCACCCCCGCCGCGTCGAGCGTGGGTGGGGCGCCGGCGACGACGTGTGGGAGGTCGTACAGCACCCCGTGCACCGACGGGTTGGCGCGCAGGACCTCGGTGAGGAACCCGCCGTGACCACCGCCCACATCCACGATCGTGGCGAAGCGGCCGAAGTCGTAGGCGGCGATGATCGCGGCGCTGAACTGCCGGGTCAGGCTCACCATCGCGCGGTCGAAGATGGCGGTCTCCTCCGGGTGGGCGGCTCGGTAGTCCCACGCGCCGACCCGTGGGCGATCCGGAACGCGTTCGCTCCGGTGCGCACGCTGTCCATGAGGTGCATCCACGCCTGCCAGTGGTAGGGACGACCGGCGAACGCGGCCCACGCCTGGAGCGACGGTGTGGCGTCCGAGCGAAGGTGGTAACCGACCGACGTCAGGTCGAACTCGCGGTCTTCGCCTTCGACGAACACGCCGACCGCCGCCAACGCCCGCAGCACTCGATAGAGCGCACGGGGATCGCTGCCCGTCGCCGCCGCCAGCTCGTCGCTGCGACGAGGCCCGTCGGCCAGCAGATCGGCGATGCCCAAGGTCGCCACCACGCACACCGCCTGCGACACGTAGTAGCCGTTCACCAGCCGCCGCAGCACCGACGCGGGATCCTCGTCGCTCATGGGCGGGAAGCATCGCACGGACGTCGGCGCGCCGGATGCGACGCCGGCCCAGGCCGGCGCCCATGATGGGCGTCGATGACCGACATCCAGGAGATCCCCTTCACGACCATCGACGGCCGACCGTCGTCCCTCGCCGACCTCGCCGGCAACGTCGTGCTTGTCGTCAACGTGGCGTCCAAGTGCGGGCTCACGCCGCAGTACGAGGCGCTCGAGGCGCTGTACGAGCAGCGGCGCGAGAACGGCTTCGCCATCATCGGCTTCCCGGCCAATGATTTCATGGGCCAGGAGCCGGGCAGCAACGAGGAGATCGTCGAGTTCTGCCAGACCAACTACGACGTGCAGTTCCCGCTGGCCGCCAAGATCAGCGTCGTCGGCGACGACCAGCACCCGTTGTACAAGGAGCTGACGGCTGCGATACCCCACGCCGAGGGGAAGCCGGAGTCGTTCCGTGAGCGGCTGCAGGGCTTCGGGATCAAGACCACCTCGGATCCGGACATCCTGTGGAACTTCGAGAAGTTCCTCGTGGCCAAGGACGGCACCGTCGTGCGACGCTTCGCCCCGTCGATGACGCCCGATGACCCCGTGATCAGCGCCGCCATCGACGAGCAGCTCGCCCGCTGAGTGGCCGAACCAGACCACTCCGAGCTCTCCGATGTCGAGGTGCGGGTCCGCGCCCTGGAGTCGCTGCTGACCGAGAAGGGCTACGTGGATCGCGCCGCGCTCGACGAGCTCGTCGAGACGTACGAGCGGCGGGTCGGCCCGCGCAACGGCGCTCGGGTCGTCGCCCGGGCATGGACCGATCCCGACTACCGCCCTTGGCTGCTCGCCGATGCCACCGAGGCCGTCGCCGCGCTCGGGTACGCCGGTCGCCAGGGCGAGCACCTGCGGGCGGTGGCGAACACGCCCACTGTCCACAACATGGTCGTCTGCACGCTGTGCTCGTGCTACCCGTGGCCGGTGCTCGGCTTGCCCCCGGTGTGGTACAAATCGCCGGCCTACCGGTCGCGGGCGGTCGCCGACCCGCGGGGTGTGCTGCGCGAGTTCGGCGTCGAGCTGGCGGCGGATGTCGCCGTCCGCGTGTGGGACTCGACGGCCGAGCTGCGCTACCTCGTCGTGCCGATGCGTCCGGCCGGCACCGACGGGCTCTCGGAGGACGCGCTGGCAGAGCTCGTGACCCGTGATTCGATGATCGGCACGGGCGTGGTCACCGTGCCGTGAGCGAGCGTCAGCGAGCGAACCATCGTCACGGCCCGCATGACCTCGGGGGCGCCCACGGGTTCGGGCCGGTGGTCGCCGAGGCCGAGGAGCCGGTGTTCCACAGCGAGTGGGAGCGGCGGGTGTTCGCGCTGACGCTGGCGGCCGGTTCCGCCGGGTCGTGGAACATCGACGAGCCCCGGTTCGCCCGGGAGTCGATCCCGCCGGCCCGCTACCTCGCCAGCAGCTACTACGAGATCTGGCTGGCCGGGCTCGAGCGCCTGCTCGTCGACCACGGCATGGTCACGCCCGACGAATTGGCGCGGGGCCGCGCCGATGGGCCGGCGCCGCCCGGCGCCCACCGACTCGCCGCCGCGGACGTGCCCCGGGTGCTGGCGAGCCGCCGCGGGTCGACGGCTCGGCCGGCTGCGCGTGCCGCGCGGTTCGGGCCGGGCGACGCCGTGCGGGCCCGGGTGATGAACCCCGCCGGCCACACCCGCCTGCCCCGCTACGTCCGCGGCCGCACCGGCCTCGTTGAGGCCGTCCACGGCTGCCACGTGTATCCCGACCACCACGCCCACGGCCGAGGCGAGGACCCGCAATGGCTGTACACGGTGGTGTTCGACGGCCGGGAGCTGTGGGGCGCCGACGCCGACGCCGCCCCGACCGTCACCGTGTCCGTCGACGCCTTCGAGCCCTACCTGGAGCCGGCGTGACGACTCGGGGCCATCCGGCGTTCTGGGCAGGATTCGTCCCAGCACGGGATCTGGGCGGGATCCGTCCCGGAAGCCGGGACGTTTGCCGCCCAGATGGCACGTCGGCGGACGCGTGAGGGCGCCCGTTTTCGCCGCGCCGTGGGAGGCGCAGGCGTTCGCGATGGCGGTCGCGCTTCAGGAGCGAGGATGCTTCACGGCAACCGAGTGGGCGGATGCGCTCGGCGCCGAGATCACCGGCGGCGATCCGACGGCCACGTACTACGAGCACTGGCTCACCGCCCTCGAGTGCCTGCTGGTGACGAAGCGCCTCGCCGACCCGGCCACGTTGGGGCGCTACCGCGTGGCCTGGGCGCGGGCGGCGGAGCGGACACCGCACGGCTCCCCGATCGAACTGGGGCCGGCCGACTTGTGACGCGATGCTCCGCTTGATCTCGGTCGTGCTGTCCTCGACCGACTGGGTGGCGATCGCATCCGTGGGGACCGCCGCGGCGACGCTCGTGCTGGCGATCGCCACGTTCGCCGCGGTGCGGTCGGCCAACCGCACCGCCCGCGCCGCCGAGCAGTCGCTGGCCGCCCAGCTGTGGCCGCTGCTGGCGCCGGCACGCCCCGAAGATCCCGAGCAGAAGGTGATGTTCCAGGACCGCTTCAAGATCATGGTGCCGGGCGGCCAAGGCGCGGCGGAGGCGACACCCGACGCGGTCTACCTGGCGATCGCGATCCGCAACTTCGGACCAGGCCTGGCCATCCTCGACCGCTGGTCGTACGCGACTGGCCGCAAGCTGGGACTGCCGGCCCGGATCCAGAGGAGTCGTTCCGCCGGCTGACGCGGGATCTGTACGTCGCACCCCGCGACGTCGGGTTCTGGCAGGGCGCGCTCCGCGATCCCGCCGATCCGGCGTTCGCCGAGGCGACCGCGGCGATCAACAGGCGCCAGGAGATGACGAACGAGTTGCTCTACTCCGACCACCTCGGCCACCAGCGAACGGTGAGCCGCTTCGTGATGTTCCCCGGCACCGAAGGGGCGCTGGATCGTGACGGCGTCGCGGCACTTCAACCTCGACCGCCCCGACCCCCGCTGAGGTCCGTCCGAGTGTTTCGATCCACCCGAGTGCCACGGCTCGATTTCTCCGGGCCCACACACTCGGATGGGACGAAACACTCGGATGAGTCGTACGGTCCGTCGGCATGACGATGAACGTCAAACCGGTGCCGGCGCTCGACGAGCGGATCAACGACATCCGCCTGCGCACGGCGGCGATCATCAACACCGACATCCTGCCCAACGAGGCCAAGCTGTGGCGGGGCCGGGCCAGCGGCGCCGACGAGGGCGAGCGCAAGGAGTCCCGCGAGCTGCGCGAGCACGTCAAGGCGCGGGTCAAGAAGGAAGGGTTGTGGGCGCCGCACCTCCCGCAGGAGTACGGCGGGATGGGCCTCGACTTCCTCGCCCACGCCTACATGAACGAGGTCCTCGCCTACGGCATTGGGGCTGGGGCCCTCTTCGGCGTCGTCGCCCCAAACTCGGGCAACCAGACGATCCTCGTCAAGTACGGCACCAAGGAGCAGAAGGAGAAGTGGCTGCTGCCGCTCATCGATGGGCAGATCGAGTCGGGCTTCTCGATGACCGAGCCCGAGAGTGCCGGCTCCGATCCCCGTTCGCTGAAGACGAGCGCGCGGCGCGACGGCGACGAGTGGGTGATCAACGGCCACAAGTGGTTCACGTCCAACGGCTTCGCCGCCGACTTCTTCATCGTCATGGCACGGGTGCAGGACGACAGCGGCGAGTTCCGCCCGGGCCAGATGGCCCAGTTCATCGTGCCCACCGACACCAAGGGGCTGACCATCGTGCGCGGCGTGGGCATCTGGGGCGCCGAGACCTCCGACCACTGCGAGGTGCTGTACGAGGACGTGCGGATCCCGGTCGACAACATCCTGGGGCGCGTCGGCGAGGGCCACCGCGCCGCCCAGGACCGCCTCGGCGCCGGGCGCATTTTCCACTGCATGTCGAGCGTCGGCCAGATGTGGCGGGCGTTCGACCTGATGGTCGAGCGCACGCTGACCCGCGAGGTCCACGGGGGTCTGCAGAAGGACAAGCAGTTCATCCAGGGCTTCATCGCCGACAGTTACATGGACATCACCGCGGCCCGGCTGATGACGATCAACGCCGCCGAGAAGATCGACCGCGACGACCAGGCCGCGCGCATCGACATCTCGGCGATCAAGGTGTTCGTGCCGGCCGCCTACGAGCGCGTGGTCGACCGGGCGATCCAGGTGTGGGGTGCGGCCGGCGTGTCGAGCGACCTCCCGCTGGCCGGGATGTACCACGGTGCCCGCACCCTGCGCATCGCCGACGGGCCTGACGAGGTCCACCGCGTGCTGATCGCCAAGCACGTGATCGGCGCCTACGAGCACGGCGACGGCTGGGACTTCGGGAACTAGATGACCAATTCCAAGGGGTGACGGTCCGCGCCTCGTGAGTGGAGGGGGTCCATGATCGGCGTTGCTAACCCACGTCGATCTTGGAGGATCTGATGGACGCCGATCTGGACACCCTCGCTACTGCACTGTACGCGCGGATCGACGACACGTTGAAGGCACGCCCCGAGCTGGTGCCGTGGCGCCCGACAATCGGCATCGCCCCGAAGCTGGCAGATGCCGAGCTGTTGACGTTGGCGGTGATGCAAGCGTTGCTCGGTCACGCCAACGAGACCGGCTGGCTTCGCTACGCCGGCAAGCACCTGACCCACCTGTTCCCTTACCTGCCTGGTCAGGCCGGCTACAACAAGCGGCTCCGGAAGTCCGCCGTGCAGTTGCAGGCAATGACCCGACTGCTCGCCGAAGACACCGATGTGTGGGCCGACGACACCTGGTTGATCGATTCGACCCCGGTCGAATGCGGCCGCTCCCGTCCGACCGCCAAAGGTTCGAATTTGGCCGGCTGGGCCGGCTACGGCTACTGCGCGTCGCACTCCCGCTACTTCTGGGGGTTGCGGCTGCATCTCGTGTGCACCCCGGCCGGGCTGCCGATCACGTTCGCCTTGACCAACCCGAAGGTCGATGAACGCGACGTCGCCATCGACCTGTTCGAGGCCGAACCGGGCCTGCTCGCCGGACGCCACGGTCAAACCGTCATCGCCGACAAGGGGTACGCCTCGGCGGAGTTCGAGCGCCGACTCGCCGAACACGGCGTCGAGCTCGTCCGTCCGGCCCGCGCCAACGAGTCTCGGCGCCGCGGCGCACCTCAGTTGCGGCGCCTGCGTCAGATCATCGAATCGGTGAACAACACCCTGAAAGCGCAGCTCAGCCTCGAAAACCATGGAGCCCACACCGCCCAAGGCGTCGCCGTTCGCATCCTCCAACGACTACTCGCCCTCACCGCCGCGATCTGGCACAACCACCACAGCCAACAACCAGTCCTCCGCTCGCTCACCGCCTACGACCACTGAGGACCCCTTGGCATTTTCCATCTAGGAGGGAACGACTGCGATCTCCTGCGGGAGCGCGACGAGCAGCGGTGTCGGTGGGCTGGTCTGGTAGTCGGTGACCACGTCGACTCGCACTGTGTAGGTCGCCGGTGGAAGCGAGTACCCGATCGTGGGATCACAGCTCGAGGTACCGATGAGGTAGGGGAACAGTGAGGCTCTCGCCCGGTTGCACGGTCCTGGAGGGTATGTACGTTCCGGCGTCGCGTTCGGCGCTCCTCCACTGGCAAACCCTCATCCGACCAGCAGTGCCGCTCCCAGCACGCCGAGCACCAGCCATCGATGTCTGCCCCTCGCACGGCCGAACAGTGACACGACCCGACGATCGTCCACCTGCGCCAGCCTGTCGCCCCCCAACCCCGTCGCCGTCGAACGCTCGACTCGCCAGATCGCCTCGCCGCCGTGAGAGGCAGCGGCGCGGCACCGACCGTGCCGGCGGACCAGGGCGGCGCCGTCCATCGAGCGGGACGGATCCGCTCCGTCCACCACTCAGGCCCGATGTCGTGGTCGCGGGTCGACGGGAGCTAGATCACCACTGAGCGGGGTGGATGAATGCCGCGGCAGGCCGGCCGAGCCATTGCGTCACGCGCATCGCGAGATCCATGTCGGCAAAGCGTGCCGTCTTCAGGTTCGTCAACCGAGCCGGCGTGCAGTCGAGCTCGTCCGCCAGCGCTGCCCACGTCACGTTGCGCTCACGGCGTTCGTCGTTGAGGGCCGCATGCAACGCGTGCAGGTCCCATCGAAGCCGGCTGTCTGTTCCCACTTTCGGCAAGGCCACATCGCCTACGTCGACGACCGGGCCGGTCAAGAAGTCCTCGGGTGCGCGATCGAGCCACCGCAACATGTACAGCGCGTACTGACAGGTGGTCGCCCGTCGCGTTCCCAGTCTCGAGACCGCTCCGCCACAGAGCGGGTGGTCGTCCGGGCGCCGGGCGTTGAGTGCCGACGACTGCTGCCACAGTTCGTCAGCCAGGGCGTACCAGTCCAGTTCACGCTCACGCCGCTGGGCGTTCAGCGCCGCGAAGAGCGCGCCGGAGTCGAACGCCGGCAGAACTCTCACCGGCGTGAGGATAACGAGACCCTCGTGAGTCGCCGCGTGGTAGCGCCAGCCCATGAGGGGCGCTGAGGGCGACCCGCGCGGACGGCGCATCGAGCTCGGCCCGTGGCTACTCCGCCGCCGTCAACGAGATCAGGTCGGGTTGGCGGAGGAGCTCGATCGTCACGCGGATCTGATCCGTGTAGTTGGTGCACCCTTCGCATTGCTTGAGGTGACGGTCGACGAGATCGCGCCAGTCGTCCGGCAGCACGCCGTCGAGGTAGTCGCGAAGCCGATGTCGGTCTGGGACAACTTCTCGATCGACACCCACAGCATGAACCCCTGCAAGGCGACGCCGACGTGCAGCGGCCGCGGCCGGCGGGACAGCGAGCGAGGCGTCGGCGCGACGGCGGCGTCGATCTCGTCGGCGCCGGCGAGGGCGCGGGTGAGGATGCTGCGCTCCTGGACGCCCGTGAGGTCCATGGAACCGGCGATGTCAGCGTCGGCGTCACCGGCGACGTCGTGGCGGGTCACGACGTCGCGCCACGCGGCTGGCAGCTCGTCGAGAGCGGCCGAGTGGCGGTCGAGATCGGCGCGGGTGGTCGCCGACCACGGTTCGGGTGGCTAACGCCAGTGCCCCGGGGTACGACTCGTCGTCGGACTGGAAGGCGTCCTCGTCGACCGGGCCGTGACGCCCCCACTCCCGGTTCCACGGTGTCCATCGGCCAGCGGTGCTCCGGGCCGGGCCGCGCAGAACGGTGCACTCCTCGGCGCGCCGCAACCACGCCTTCATGGCGTCGCCAGCACGGCGGCGAGGTTGTCGAAGGACAGATCCCAGCCCTCCCGATGCTCGTCCGCCTCGCGCTCGGTCAGCCCGTGGTTGAGCAGGACGACCGTTGTGCGCCCGTCTCCCGTGTCGGTGAACGTCACGTCCACCAGTTGGGCCTCGGCGCCCAGTGCGGGGTTGTCCCAGCGCCAGGTGAACACGAGTCGGGTGGGTCGTTCGATCTCGACGTACTCGCCCTCCCCGCCGTGCTCGGTGCCGTCCGGCTCGCGCATCACCAGCCGCAGCCGCCCACCGACGCGCACGTCGATCTCGGCGAGCGGGGTGTCCCAGTCGGGGCCGGCCGGCCACCAGCGGCGCAGGGCGGACACGCTGATCCACGCGTCGAACACCGCCTCGGGCGCGGCGGCGAACGTGCGCTCGATCCGCAGGACCGCTGATCACCGCTCACGGGCGGCTGCGCTCGGTGAGGCTGCCGGCGGCCGCGAGCTGCTGCTCGACGGCGTCGAACATCGACTCCCACACCGCCCGTCGTGCGTCGATCCACTTGGCGGTCTCGTCGAGCGGCGCGATTCGCAACCGCAGCCGATGGGTCCGCCCTTCCACGGTGCGCTCGACGAGCCCGGCGTCCTCGAGCACACGGAGATGTCGCGAGATCGCCGGCTTCGACACGCCGAACCCGGCCGTCGCCACGCCGACCGTCGTCGGCCCGGCGGAGAGGCGTTCGACGAGCCGGCAGCGCAGCGGGTGCGCCAGTGCCCCGAAGACATCGTTAACCATCGCGCTAACAATAGCGCAGCCGCCTACGGTGCGGCCATGGACGTCGTGCGCATCTTCACCGGACCCGACGGCGAGTCGCACTTTGAGGACGTCGACGTCGACCTCGAAGACCTCGGCCGCGTCGGGCGGATCTCGTCGCGCTGGGCGGCCACCGGCGTGCAGTTCCGTGAGGTCGACGGCGACTACGAGCTTGCGTTCCACACCGCGCCTCGTCGCCAGCTCGTCGTGAACCTCACCGGCTCGGTGGAGATCGAGACCGGTCTCGGTGAGCGACGGCTCTTCGGGCCGGGCTCGATCCTCCTCGCCGACGACCGCACCGGCCGCGGGCACATCAGCCGCAGCGTCGGCGGCGAACCGCGGACCTGTCTCTTCGTGCACCTCGCAGATTGAGCTGCCCTTCGGTTGCGGCCCGAAACAGTGGATCGGGCCGAGATCGAAGGACGGAACGCAGGGGCTACAGCCAGTCGGCCGGCAGCTCGTCACGCCACGGCGGGTCGGCGCCACGGCGGCCGACGACGACGGCGGCGACGGCGTGGGCCGCCCGGACGGCGACCGTCAACGTGTCGATGTCGCCGAGGTCGTCGCGACCGCGGCCGCTCGCCAGCCACCATGACGTGAAGCCAGCCGTGAAGGCATCGCCGGCGCCGATCGTGTCGACCACCGGGATGGGGTCCACCGGCACCGTCACCGTGCCGGACCGCGTGACGATCGCCGTGCTGAGCCCGCCCGCGGTCACGAGCACGGCGGCCGTCCCGCCACCGAGCAGCGCAGCTGCCGCCGCCGGCCGCGCCAGGCCAGGGTGCACCCAGGCGAGGTCCTCATCGCTGGCCTTGACAACGTCGGCCCGCGCCAGCACCCGTTCGAGCCGGGCGAGGTACGCGGCGCGGTCCTCGATCGCCGGCGGCCGACAGTTGAGGTCGACGACCACGAGCACGCCGCCACCGACCCCGAGAACCACCGACTCGATCGCCGTCGCCATCGGTTCCAGCACCAGCGCGAGCCCGCCGGTGATGAGCGCGGCGGTGTCGCCGGGCAGCGCGTGCGGGGCCAGCGCCGGAGCGCTCGTGCCCTCGATGTAGAAGCGGTACGTCGCCCCGCCCTCGGCGTCGAGCTCGGCGACGGCGAGCGTGGTCGGGCGCTCGGTGCGCTGGAGCAGCGCGTCCGAAACGCGGGCGCTGGCCAGCCCGTCGGCGAGACGGCCACCGAAGCCATCACTCGACAGGGTGGCGAGCAGCGCCGTGCGCAGCCCGAGGCGGGCGAAGCCGCGGGCGACGTTGTAGGGCGCCCCGCCGGGCGTCGCCTCGAGGTCGTCCCCGCTGAGCACGAGGTCCACCAGCGCCTCCCCCGCCACGACGATCACGGTGCGCATGTTGACAGGAAACGCGAACGCCGCCCGGCGGGGTACCGTCGAAGCACATGGATGGAGACTCGATGGACACCGTCTCCGACGCCATCCGCCGCCTGCAGGCCGACGGCTACACGGGGAACTGGTTCGCCAACGCCGCCCACGATCTCGAGTGCGACGAGTCGGGCGAGGTGCTCGATCCGAGCGAGGTGGAGATCGACCACATCCTGCGCTTCGAGGGCGAGTCCGACCCCGGCGACGAGTCGATCGTCTTCGCCCTGCGCACGCCGGCGGGCGACCGCGGGATCTACTCGGCGCCCTACGGGGCAGCGATGCCCGCCGAGGACGCCGCCGTGATCGGCCTGTTGCAGCACCGCACTGGTGACGGCTCGTTGGAGTAGCGATGACAACCCTCGAAGACCGGCCCGACCTCGCCACCTACGAGCTCGCCGACCGGTTCCGGCGAGAGGACGGACGGGTCTTCCTGTCGGGGGTGCAGGCGCTCGCCCGCCTGCCCATCGACCAGCTGCGCATCGACCGCCGCAACGGGCTCAACACCGCGGCGTTCATGTCCGGGTACCAGGGCTCGCCGGTCGCGACGTTCCAGGAGGAGGCCTCGGCAGCCGCCAAGACCGTGCCCGACCTGCCGATCGTGATCCGTCCCGCCGTCAACGAGGAGCTCGCCGCCACCGCGGTGATGGGCAGCCAGCTCGTCGACTCGCTCGCCGACAAGCGCTACGACGGCGTCGTCGGCGTGTGGTACGGCAAGGCGCCGGGGCTCGACCGGGCCGGCGACGCGATCCGCCACGGCGTGTTCGCCGGCACCTCCCGCCACGGCGGCGTGATGGCGATCGTCGGCGACGACCCGGCGGCCAAGTCGTCGACGCTGCCCAGCTCGAGCGACGCCACGTTCGTCGACCTGCACATGCCGATCATGTTCCCCGGCGACGTGCAAGAGGCGCTCGACCTCAGCCGCCACGCCATCGCCCTGTCGCGCGCGAGCGGGATCTGGGTGGGGATGAAGCTGGTGACGCCGGTGGCCGACGGCACCGGCACCGTCGACGTCCACCCCGATCGGGTGCCGCCCGTGATCCCGACGATGGAGGTCGACGGGAAGCTGTTCGTGCCGCACCCGAGCGGGCGGCTGCTGTCGCCGTACACGCTGGACATCGAGCGCGAGTTCCAGCAGGTGCGCTCCGAGCTGGCCCGGCGCTACGGCGTCGCCAACCGGCTCAACCGGGTGACGGTGTCGACGGAGCGCGACTGGATCGGCATCGCCGCCAGCGGCCACACCTACCACGAGCTGCGCGAGGCGCTTGCCCTGCTCGGCCTGCGCTCCGACGACGCGTTGCGCAGCGCCGGCATCCGCTTGTTCCACCTCCTGATGCCGGTGCCGGTCGACGACCAGCAGATCCGCGACTTCGCCCACGGGCTCGCCGAGGTGCTCGTCGTCGAGGAGAAGAACCCGACGCTGGAGCTGCTGGTGAAGTCGGCGATGTACGACTCCGACGAGCGGCCGCGGGTGGTCGGGCGCCACGAGGAAGGCGGCGCGTCGCTCGTGCCGGGGACCGGGATGCTCGACGCCGACCGCCTGCTGGAGCCGCTACGCCGGCGTCTCGCCGCCCGCATCGGCGACGATGTGCTGCGCCCGCTGCCGGCCGTGCGCGAGCCGTCGCGGATCCCGCTGATCGTCAACCGCACGCCCTTCTACTGCAGCGGCTGTCCGCACAACATCTCGACGCGGGTGCCGGAGGGGACGCTCGTGGGCGGCGGGATCGGCTGCCACGCGATGGTCGCCCTGATGGAGCCGGAGCGCGTCGGCGACGTCGCCGGGCTGACGGCGATGGGCAACGAGGGCGCCCAGTGGATCGGCATGGAGCCGTTCGTCGAGCGCGACCACTTCCTGCAGAACCTCGGCGACGGGACGTTCTTCCACTCCGGGTCGCTGGCCATCCGCGCTGCCGTCGCCGCTGGCATCGACATCACCTACAAGCTGCTCTACAACGGCACCGTCGCGATGACCGGCGGCCAGGACCCGCAGGGTCAGATGACGGTGCCGGAGGTCGTCCAGTCGCTGCTGCTCGAGGGCGTCGCTCGGGTCATCGTCACGTCCGACGACCCTGGGAGGTGGAAGCACGCCGACTTCGGGCCGCTCGCCCACGGGCGGGTCGACGTGCGTGATCGCACCGAGCTGATGGAGGCGCAGGTCGAGCTGGCGTCGATGCCGGGCGTGACAGTGCTCGTGCACGACCAGGAGTGCGCGGCGCAGAAGCGGCGGGCCCGCAGCCGCGGCCTGCTCGCCATCCCGAACTGGCGGGTCGTCATCAACGAGCGGGTGTGCGAGGGGTGCGGCGACTGCGGGGACAAGAGCAACTGCCTGTCGGTGCAGCCGATCGAGACGCCGTACGGGCGCAAGACGCGCATCCACCAGACGAGCTGCAACTTCGACACGACGTGCTTGCAGGGCGACTGCCCGGCGTTCGCCACGGTGACGCTCGACGAGATTGGCCTGAAGCGGGCCCGGCCAGGCGCCGGGACGTCAGGCGATCCGGGCGCGGGACTCCTTGACCCGGTGCCGAATGTGCCGTCGGATTCGTTCACTGTGCGCTTCTCCGGCATCGGCGGCACCGGCGTGATCACCGTGAGCCAGGTGCTGGGGACGGCGGCGATGCTCGACGGCTACGTCGTGCGCGGCCTCGACCAGACCGGGCTGTCGCAGAAGGCCGGCCCGGTGGTCAGCGACCTCCGGCTCAGCCGCGGTGAGATCCCGGCGTCGAACCACGCCAACAGCTCCGGCGTCGACTGCCTCCTCGCCTTCGACCTGCTCGTCGCCGCCAGCGACACCCATCGCGTCGGCGCCGACACCTCGCGCACGATCGTCGTCGGCTCGGTGACGCCGACGCCGACGGGGTCGATGGTCGCCCACCCGACGACGCCCTACCCCAACCTGGCAGCGCTCACCGGACGCCTCGACGAGGTGTCGCGGCCCGACCACAACCGCTACGTCGACTCGGCGGCGCTGGCCACCGGGCTGTTCGGTGACTCGACGACCGCGAACATCCTGCTCCTCGGCGTCGCCGTACAGGCGGGGGCGATCGCCGTCCACCCTGACGCGATCGAGCGGGCGATCGAGCTCAACGGCGTCGCCGTGGCCCGCAACGTCGCCGCCTTCCGGTGGGGGCGGCGGTGGGTGGTCGCGCCGGGCGAGGCCGCGGCCGCCGCCGGGCTCGCCGTCGCCGCCGCGCTGGAGACCATCGACCAGTTGATCGACCGGCTGCGCGCCGACCTCATCGAGTACCAGTCGGAGCGCTACGCCGATCGCTTCGGTGAGCTGGTCGGCGTCGCCCGCCAGGCCGAGCAGCGCGTCGACCCGGCGAGCACGGCGTTCACTGAGGCCGTCGCCCGCTTCGGGTACAAGCTGATGGCATACAAGGACGAGTACGAGGTGGCCAGGCTGCTGCTGGAGCCGGCCGCCCGGGCGGGCTACGAGTCGGTCGGCGGGCCGGGCACCAAGGTCACGTGGCGGCTGCACCCGCCGATGCTGCGGGCGATGGGCCTCAAGCACAAGATGAAGCTGGGGCCCCGCACCGCGCCGGTGCTCGCTGCACTGGCCCGCTCCAAGCGGGTGCGCGGCACGGTCGCCGACCCGTTCCGCTGGGCCGAGGTGCGGCGCGTCGAGCGGGCGATGATCCCCGAGTACGAGGACGCCGTCCGCCGCCTCGCCGAGGGCCTCACGGCGGCCAACCTGCCCGAAGCCGTGGCGATCGCCAGCCTGCCCGACCAGGTCCGCGGCTATGAGCACCTCAAGCTCACCCGCGCCGCCCGCTACCGCGAGGAGCTGCAATCCCAGCTGAAGGCGTTCGGCTGACCGTTTCCTCCAACTTTCCGGCCAGGCGGACGATATTCGTCCGTCTGGCCGGAAAGTTGGGGAATCAGGCGCCGGCGCTGATGAGGGCGGCGCCGACGATGCCGGCTTCGTTGGCCAGGGCGGCGGGGACGATCTCGGTGTCGACGTCGATGAGCGGCAGCCACTTGTCGGACCTGCGGCTGGCCCCGCCGCCGACGATGATCAGCTCCGGCGAGAACAGCCCCACGATCTTGGTGAGGTACTTCTCGACCCGCTTGGCCCATTCCTTCCACCCCAGCTGCTCCCGGTCACGGGCGGAGGCGGCGGCCCTCGTCTCGGCGTCATGGCCGTCGATCTCGATGTGGCCGAGCTCGGTGTTCGGCACGAGAACCCCGTCGACGAACAGGCCCGAGCCGATCCCGGTGCCGAACGTGAGCACCAGCACGACCCCCTTCACGTCCTTGCCGGCGCCGAAGCGAACCTCGGCGAGCCCGGCGGCGTCGGCGTCGTTCACCACCCGCACGTCCGCGCCGGTGGCCTTGGTGAACAGGGCGTCGGCGTCGACCTCGAGCCACGCCTTGTCGACGTTCGCCGCGCTGTAGATGACTCCGTGGCGCACCACGCCGGGGAACGTCACCCCGATCGGTCCCTTCCATTTGAAGTGATCGACGAGCTGGGCCACGACCTCGGCCATGCTGTCCGGCGTCGCCGGCTCCGGCGTGAGGATCTTGAACCGGTCGTCGGTGAGCTGACCCGTCGCCAGGTCCACCGGTGCCGCCTTCATCCCGGAGCCGCCGATGTCGATGCCGAACGCCTTCGTCACGTCAGCGCACTGTACGTGGCG
This sequence comes from uncultured Acidimicrobiia bacterium, assembly GCA_963841465.1. GTDB lineage: Bacteria > Actinomycetota > Acidimicrobiia > Acidimicrobiales > Ilumatobacteraceae > JALZMG01. The sequence continues at coordinate 216,615 of CAWJCQ010000009.1, forward strand.
ACGCGAACAGCTCGGTGAGCGCGGCCCCGAACACCTCGCTGTGGCGGTCGGCGTCGGCGAGAGCGTGGTATGGCGTGAACAGCGCCATGTTGTGGAACGGCGTCAGCAGCACTCCCCGGTTGAGGGCGTAGAGGTGAAGGAACGCCTCCAGCTCGGGGTCGCCGGCGGCGGCCGCTGCGGCGCCGTCCCGAGGCGGAGGGCAGAACCAGTACTCGGACCGGCAGCCGAGCCGCTGCACGTGCCATGGCAGCCCGTGGCGGGCGATCGCGCCGGCGGCGCCGGCGGCGAAGCGCTCGGCGAGCGAGACGGCGACGGCGAAGTCCTCCTCCCGCAGCGTACTCGACAGCGCCGCCCGCATCGCCGCGACCGACAGCGCGTTGCCGGCCAGCGTCCCGCCGATCCCGCTGACGTCGATCGACGGGTCGGCGAAGCGATCCGCCACGGCCGACGCGACTGCGGCTGACAGGCCGAACGCGGCGGCCGGGATGCCGCCGCCGATCGGCTTGCCGACCACCAGCAGGTCGGGCGACAAGCCGTCCACCGCGGTGCAGCCACCGGGGCCGGCGCAGATCGTGTGCGTCTCGTCGAGCACGAGCAGCGTCCCGGCCTCCCGGGTCAGTCGGCGCAGCTCGTCGTGGAACCCGGGTTCGGGCAGCACGATCCCGACGTTGGTCATCGCCGGCTCGGCGAGCACGCACGCGATCTCGCCGCCGGCAAGTGCAGCGCCGAGGGCGTCGACATCGTTGAACGGCACCACCACCGTCGTCGCCGCCGGATCGACCGGCGCTCCGATCGAGCCGCGGCGGGCGACGACCCGGCCGGCTGGGTCGAGCGTCACGAGGGTCTCGTCGACGGTGCCGTGGTAGCACCAGTCGAACACGAGGATCCGCCGGCGCCCGGTGGCGAGCCGGGCGATGCGCAGGGCGAAGCGATTGGCGTCGGTGGCGCTGAGGGCGAACTGCCACAACGGGAGGCCGAACCGGCGGGCCAGCTCGGCGCCGACCCACGCGGCGTCGCCGGTGGGCAGCATCACCGACGCCCCACGCGCGGCGCGGTCGGCCACGGTGGCGGTCACCGCCGGCACGGCGTGGCCGCCCATCGCCCCGGTGTCACCGAGACACAGGTCGACGTAGTCGTGGCCGTCGACGTCGCGGCACATCCCGCCGCTGGCCTCGGCGACGAACAGCGGGAAGTCGCCCGGCCATCGGCGCATCCACGCCATCGGCACCCCGGCGAGCAGATGGTCGCCGGCGATGGCGGCCAGCTGCGCCGATCGCGGATGCTCACGCCGGAAGCGATCGCGCTCCACCTCGTGGAGGGCGGCGAGCCGCTCGCGGTCGAGGCGCGGGGACGTCGGAGACGTCGGCGTCAACGCGGCCCGGACGTCAGGCCGACCCGTGGCACGAGCGTCGCCACGGTGTCCGCTGCCAGCAGACCCGGCCCACCCGGCGCTGGCGGCGGGGCGGCGACGAGCACGCGACCGGGGTCGCACGGGTCGGCGGCGTTGGGCACCGCCCGCCCGTCGGCGTCGACGAGGAAGGAGTGGGCTTGGGTGAGCGCGTACCGCGGGGTGTCGTCGTCACCGACGTCGACGACGACGGTGTGGCACGTCGCCGACGTGTCGGCGGCCTGCGGCGGGCCGCTCTCGTGGGCGCCGGTGACCCACGCGCTCGGGTCGCCGATCAGCTGGGCGTACTTCCTCATCCAGCGGTCCTGGTACTGGCGGGGGGTCAGCTTGTTGCCCGCCGTCGGCACGGGCACGGTGTCCCACTCGCCGCCCACCGGCACGTGGCCGATGTACCAGGACACTGGCACCGTGGACACGTCGCCGTTGTTCCGCTGGAGGATGTAGCTGGCGTACTCGGCCGCCTTCGCATCCTGGACCGCCGGCGGGGCGTCCTTGGCCCGGCCGTAGCCGCCGTACCCACCCCAGCTGCTGTCGAGGAAGGCGTAGGCGCCCGACGCCGACGACGTCGTCACCGTCGTGCCGTAATCGCCGCCCGTCTCCATCGCCCGGATCGTCGCCAGGATCGCGCCGAGCGCCGCCGGGATCGCCGGCGACGGTGCGGCGACCGCCGGCTGGGCGCAGTCCATGCCGGCGTCGTAGCGGGGATCGCCGAGGCGAGCGGCGGCGGCGTCGACCGGCGTGTAGCCCTGTGGGCTGATCCAGAACTTGGCCGCCACCGCGCCGCTGCCCGGATGCCCGCCGGTGACGGTGAACGGCCGCCAACCGGCGGGCAGGGCGGCCGTCGTCCAGCCGCTCGCCAGCCAGTCGACGGCGGCCTCGGCATCGGACTTGGTCGTCATCGCCAGGCTCGGGCCCGACGTCGTGGTCGTGTCGTCGGACTGGCCCACAAGCGCCTGGCGCGGCGGTGATGCCGGCTCGCTCGTCGGCGGTGCTGTCGTGGTGGCGGCGGCGGAGTTGGCCGGCGCCGTCGTCGGTGTGACCGGCAGCGGCTGGCCGACGGTGCCGACGGCGCAGTTCACCGCCTGCTGGGCGGCGCGCAGGCTCCAGTACGGGTCGATCGGCTGGCCGTCAGGGGTGTGGATCTCGACGTGGACGTGAGGCACCGAGCCTTCGGCGTTGCCGCTGTCGCCCATCCACCCGATCTGCTGGCCGGCCGTCACCCGGGCCCCGGCGACGATCCCGGGCAGGAACCGCCACGTGCCGTCGTCGGCGGCGTCGTCGGTGCCCGGCGTGTCGTTGTTCATGTGGTAGGTGTCGTAACGCCAGCCCTCGTCGTCGCGGATCGCCACCCCGAACCCTGCGGTCGGATGGTTGACGATGAGGTGGTCGATGACACCGTCGTGCATCGCCAGCAGTGGCTGGAGCCGGTCGCCGATGAGGTCGTTGCCCTTGTGGAACCGGGTGCAGTTGTCGCGGCAAGCGCCGAAGTCGTTGACGTAGCTGACGGGACCGGCGACCGGGAACGTCACCGCCCGCACCTGGCCGGTGTCGACGGTGCCGTTGGGCACGACCACCCGCCCGCTCGGGGCCTCCACCGGTGGTGCCACCGGCGCCGTCTCGATGTCCTCGGGCGGCGGCGGCGAGTCCACGGTGGTCGTAGTCGTCGCGGCGTTCGGATCGATCGTGGTGATCGTGGCTGCGTTGGGGTCGACCGCCGCGTTGGGGTCGACCGCCGCGGTGGTCGTCGTCGCGTTGGGATCGACGGTCGGCGCCGTCGTGGTCGTCGTGGTGGTGGCGTTGGGGTCGACCGCCGCGGTGGTCGTCGTGGCGTTGGGGTCGACGCCCGGCGCGGTCGTCGTGGTGGACGCAACCGAGTCAGGTGTCGTCGTCGGCGGCTCCACGGTCGGGGCCGCGGTGGTCGGCACGGCGGTGCTGTCGGGGACCTCCGGCCCGGCGGACGTGTCGGACGCGGCGGGCGCCGCCGTGGACGCCGGCGCGGCGACCGGATCGACGGCTGCGGCCGGTGCCGGGCTGACGCACCCGGCGGTCGCTGGCTCGGTGGTCGGCGCGGTGCAGTCGGCCTCAGGCCCGGCCGACGCCGACGCCCAGGCGATGACGGGGATCAGGCCGACGGCGGCGAGCGTGGCGACGAGCCGCTTCATGGCGCCGCCGTCCCCGCGGCGGCGCTCGGGAGGTCGACCGAGACGGCGAGCATCCCGGTGGCGATCGGGGTCGAGCCGAGGGCGCGCATCGAGAGCGTGGCCGAGGTCATCCCAGGCAACAGGTAGCGGTCGGGGATGCGGATCACGTCCATGTCGACCCCCGACCCCGACGACGGTGTCCGGCCGTCACGCGAGGAGACGTAGGCGTCGGGTCCCGGGTCCTTCGTCGTCACCGCCGTGCCGAGGTCGCAGATCGAGTCGTTGAGGATGTCGGTGCTCGTGTTGCAGGCCGGATCGTCGCCGAGGGTGACGCCGATTGGGGGGGTCGAGTCGCCGGGGGTCACGTTGTTACCCAGTGGCTGCCCGGCGAACAGCAGGTTGTCGGCATCGCGGTGCTGGGCGTGAGCGACAACGTGGAGCGCCTTGGCGAAGACCGGCTGGTCGACGGGCACCTCGAACCCGGCAACGGGCACGTCGAGCGCGCTGTCGACGCCGACCACGAAGCCGTCGCTCCAGGAGATCGCCCGGGGGGCGTACCGGGCCGACTGCTCCGGAGTCATCGCCGCCACGTCCGCCGCCGGGTCGATCTCGTAGGCGGCGACGATCGCCCATGAGGCGTACGGAAGGAAGGCGCCGGCGCGCTCGTACATGATGTCGGCGACGGTGTAGGAGCCGCCGCCGCTGGCCTGGACGTAGCCGGTGACGTCCCACACCGCCTGGCGCATCGGGGTCGTCGAGGGTCGCTGCGAGCCGGCGCTCTCGCTGAGCTTGGGGATGCCGGCGGTGGTGGCGGACAGCTCGGTGTAGTCGAAGCCGGGCGCCGGACCGTCGACGCGGACCCGCATCGGGTTCACCGCGGTCGACAGCGTCGTCTCGACGTACAGCCGGGCGGCCACGATGCGTGCGCCCGGCGGGACGTCGAGCGTCGCCGAGCTGGAGTTGTCGGCGCACGCTGCGGGCACGAACGTCCGCCCGACGCACAGCTGGGTCGTGTCGCCGTCGACATCGGCGGTGGCCTGGCCGTCCGCCCGCCAGCCACCGGCCGAACGGAGGTTGGAGTTGGCGGCCATGACCACGTCGCCGTGCAGCACCTGCTGCACCACCGGCGCGAACGGCGACTCGCCCGGCGCAGCGGCGGAAACGGGAGCGGCCAGGAGCAGGGCGATGCCGATGGCCGCGGGCGTGGACAACCACACCGCGCGGCGCATCCGTTCCCTCTGCCTCAAAGCCATCTCATGCTGCCTCGCCCGCCGTCCGGATTCCCAAAGCTAGTGGAGATGTTGGGGCCGAGGACACCGGGGTCCGGCGTCATCCAGCTGCCTCGGTCCCCGCTCCCAGCAGGTTCACCGCATCCTCCACGGTCGCGACGATCGCGGTGCGGCGCTGCATCGGCCGGCCCACGGCGAGCGCCTCCAGCAATGGCCAGGCCGGCACCGCGCCGGTCCAGTGGTCGGTCCCGACGAGCACCATCGGCGCGACGGTCGGCGGGTCGGCGTAGTAGTTCTCGCAGGCGTCTTGGAACACCTCCTGCACGGTGCCGGCGGCGCCGGGCAGGAAGGCGATCCCGCCGTCGCAGCGGCGCAGGAGGGTCGCCTCGCGGACCGCGTTCTGGAAGAACTTGGCGATCGCCGCCGCGAACACGTTGGGCGGCTCGTGCCCGTAGAACCAGGTCGGGACGCCGAGCCCGCCGTCGCCCGGCCACCGCTCGCGGACCTCGAGGGCGACGCTCGCCCACCGCTGCACCGACGGACGGAACGACGGCACGGCGGCGAGAACGGCGACCGCGGCGTCGAGCACCTCGTCGGGATGGGTGGCGAGGGAGGCACCGAGGTTGGCCGCCTCCATCGTCCCCGGCCCGCCGCCGGTGGCGACGAGGAGCCCGCGACGGGCGAGGGCTCGGCCGAGGCGGGCGGCGTCGACGTAGTCGGACGTCCCCCGCCCGGCGGCGTGGTTGCCCATCACGCCGACCACGCACCGTCCGGCAACGAGCTCGTCGAGCGCCTCCTCGATCGCTGCATCGTGGAGGGCCTTCGCGGCGGCGTCGGCGGCGCGCGGCCCGGGCGCCTGCGACCACGCGTAGATGCGGGCATCGGGCGTCGCCTCGTACCCGCCGGTGAGGCCGGCGTACAGCTCGTCGGCGGAGTAGAGGATCGAGCGGTACGGATCCGCCGGCGCGTCGGGAAGCGCTGGAAACACGATCGCCCCGCCGGCACGGAGGTGCTCGTCGGACCGGCGGGACACGCGACAGCCGAGCAGCAGGGCGCCGTGCGGATCGAGCGCCAGCACGGCCGCCGTGCGCCGCCGGAGGTCGACGCCGCGCACCCGCCAGCCGCGCATCCGCCGGGCCCCGCCGGCGACGAGCTCGTCGAATCGGCGCAACGACTCGATCTCGACGATCCGCCCGACCGGCGCCGTCCCTCTCGATCTGGGCGGGATACGTCCCGGCTTCCGGGACAATCCCCGCCCAGATACGGCTTTGGGACGATTCCCGCCCAGATGGGGGGACGGCCTCGGGCTCACACGCCGAGCGAGCGGCCGATGATCTCCTTCATGATCTCCGTCGTGCCGCCGTAGATGCGGGTGATGCGGGCGTCGGCGTAGGCCCGCCCGATCGGGTACTCGGTCATGTAGCCGTAGCCGCCGTGGAGTTGCAGGCCTCGGTCGACGACGGTGCCCTGCAGCTCGGTGCACCACCACTTGGCCATCGCCGCCTCGTCGGCGGTCAGCTCGCCGGCATTGAGGGCGAGCACGCAGCGGTCAACGAAGGACTGGGCGACCTCGATCTCCGTCGCCATCTCGGCGAGCACGAACCGGTTGTGCTGGAACGAGCCGATCGGCTGACCGAAGGCGCGGCGCTCCTTGGCGTAGGCCAGCGTGCGCTCGAACGCGGCACGGGCGGCGGCGACACCGGCGACGGCGATCGACAGGCGCTCCTGGGGCAGATTGGTGACCAGCTGGAGGAACCCGGCGCCCTCGTCGCCGAGGCGGTTGGCGACCGGCACCCGCACCTCGTTGAAGAACAGCTCTGCCGTGTCCTGGGCGTGCAGGCCGATCTTGTCAAGGTTTCGCCCGCGCTCGAAGCCGTCCATCCCCCGCTCAAGAACGAGCAGCGACATGCCGCGGTGGCGCTGCGACGGGTCCGTCTTCACCGCCGTCACCACCAGGTCGGCGTTGATGCCGTTGGTGATGAACGTCTTCGACCCGTTGACGACGTAATGGTCGCCGTCGCGGACCGCGGTCGTGGTCATCGACGCGAGGTCCGAGCCGATGCCTGGCTCGCTCATCGCGATCGCGGTGATCTGCTCGCCGGCGCAGATGCCGGGCAGCCAGCGCCGCTTCTGATCCTCGTCGGTGAGGTGGAGGAAGTACGGCAGGCAGATGTCGTTGTGCAGCGTCAGGCCGAGCCCGGCGGCGTTGACGTCGGCCTGTTGCAGCTCCTCGGCGATGACGACGTTGAAGCGGAAGTCCTTGACCCCTCCGCCGCCGTACTCCTCCGGCACTTCCATCCCGAGAAACCCGTTGGCGCCGGCGACGCGGAACAGGTCGGTGTCGACGATCCCCTCGGCCTCCCACCTGTCGCGGTTGGGCATCGCCTCGCGCTCGAGGAACGAGCGGAACGCTGCCCGGAACTCCTCGTGGACGTCCTCGAACAGCGTGCGCCGCATCCAGCGATCCTAGGGAGTGCGTACGATCGGGCCGTGACCTCGGCCTCGACGGCATGATCGGGTAGCGGTTGCAGTTCAGCGCGGCCGACGCCGCCCGGCTCGCCGAGCCGCTCGTCGGCGAGGTCACGGCGGTCAGTCGTGAAGGATCGGGATGGGACCACGTCGCATGGCGGGTCGACGCGGCCGACGGCTCGGCGTGGATCGTGCGCGCCGCGCAGGGCGAACCCGAGGACGACTGGGCCGAGTCGGTCCGGCGTGAGGTCGCCGTCATGGGCCTCGCCCGCCGGCGCCTGGGACCGCTCGTCGCCGACGCTGTCGTGCTCGACGCGGCCAGCCGCTGCCTCGCCCACCGCCGCCTGCCCGGCGTCGCGCTGCAGGAGCTGGCTGCGCGCGATGAGGTGTCGGCGGCGACGCTCGACCGGCTGGCCGGCGAGATCGGTGGGCTGATGGCGACGATCGCGACAATCGATCCGGCCGCCTCGCCCGAGCCGATCCCTCGGGACGAGGACGGCATCGACGCGTGGCGTCCAGAACTGCCCCCGTTCGTGAGCGCGATCGACCACCTGCTGACCGCGTCGGAGGTGGCGTCGGTCGGGCGCTTCCTCGCCGCGTCGTCACCGCCGCCGCCGGACCCCGCCCAGCTGGTGCTGACCCACAACGACCTCGGCGCCGAGCACGTCCTCGTCCAACCGTCGACGTTCGATGTCACCGGCATCATCGACTGGACCGACGCGGCGATCGCCGACCCGGCCGCCGAGGTCGGTCGCCTCCTGCGCGACCTCGGCGCGGCGCGTCTCGACGCGGTGCTCGACGGATTCGGGGCCGCGGGGGCCCGCCGTGCGGGGCTCGTCGAGCGCGGTTGGGCCTACGCCCGGTGCCTGATCCTCGAGGACCTCGCCTACGCCGTCGAGCATCGCCCCGAGCTCGTGGCCCACGAGCACGCCAACCTCGGCCGCCTGTTCGCCGGCGTGTGACACTGGACCGTACGCCCATGGCCGACGACTCGATTCGCCCCGCCGCCGCCACCGATCTCGACGATGTCGTCGCCGTGCTCACCGCGGCGTTCCACGACGACCCGCTGATGACGTGGGCGTTCCCCGATCCCGACGTGCGCCTGCGGCGCCTCCACGGGATGTGGACGTTCATGGCTGGTGACGGGTACATACCGCGCGGCGCGGCGACGATCGTGCCGGGTGGCGACGGCGCGGCGCTCTGGACCGCGCCAGGCGACGGGCTGGACGAGGAGTTCTGGTCGGCCAACGTCGGCCGGTTCATCGATCTCGTGGAAGGTGACGTCGAGCGGCTGTCAGCGATCTCCGAGGTGATGAACGCCAACCACCCCCACGACCGCGAGCACTGGTACCTCACGTCGATCGGCGTGTCCCCGGCCGCCCAGGGGCGACGGCTCGGCAGCGCGTTGCTCGCCCACACACTGGCCCAGGCCGACGCCGGCCGGGCCCCCGCCTACCTCGAGGCGACGACGCCGCGCAGCCGGGCGCTCTACGAACGGTTCGGTTTCGAGGTCATCGCCCAGGTCGAGATCCCCGACGGTCCGCCGCTCTGGGCGATGTGGCGCGAGCCGTTCACCCGTCTTGGTCGCGATCCGTCCTGGGAGTGAGCGGAGAATCGCGACCAAGACGCCGAGTTGCGGCTTCGAGTACAAGGGATGTCGTGATCGATGTCGACGAGCTTGGGCTCCAAGCCGCGTTGGCGAGCCTCGCCGCCGACGGCGTGGCGATCGTGCCGGACGTGTTGACGTCGGCGGAGGCGGCGTCAGCGCTCGATCGGCTGTGGGCTGCCTCAGGCGAGAGCGAGCGCCGCGGCATCCCGACGCACATCGCCAATCTCGATCCCAACGCGAACAACGTCCGTGTGTTCAACCTGATCGACCTCGATCCGCTGTTCGCCACGCTGATCGCCCATCCGGTCGCCGACGCCATCGTCGGCGGGCTGCTCGGACGCGACTACATCGTCTCGAACTTCACCGCCAACATCGCCCGCCCGGGCAGCGAGCCGATGGTCGTCCACTCCGACCTCGCCGCCGTGGTCCCGCCGCCGTGGACCGACCCGCTCTCGGTGAACGTGATCTGGTGCCTCACCGACCTGACCGTAGACAACGGCGCCACCCTGCACATCCCTGGCAGCCACCACTACCGAACGCTGGCCGACGTGCCGGCGGACCCGGTCGCGCACATGGTTCCGTTCGTAGCACGGGCCGGCTCGCTCGTCGTGATGGAAGGCCGGATCTGGCACACCTCGGGTCGCAACACGACCGCCGACGAGGACCGCGCCCTCCTCTTCGGCTACTACACCAAGCCGTTCATCCGCCCGCAGTGGAACTTCACCGCGCCCCTCGCGCCGGACGTCCAGGCCGCGATGTCGCCGATCATGCGCTACCGCCTCGGCCTCGACGTCACCCTCAACATGCCCAGCGAGGAGATCTTCGGCAACCTGTCCAGCCGCTGACTGGGACGTCGGGGGGGTGCCCCGATGCCCATGCCTTGGCGGATGGCACGCAGCAACATCGACATCGACGACGTGCCGTCGTGATGCGGCGCGACCACCTCCGGGCCAAGCGTGACACGGCAGGCGTCGCCGTGCTGCGCGCCGACGCCGACTTCGATTTGCTCGCCCGCCACACGTCCCTACGCCTGGACCACCTGAAGCTCGCGGTCCGACGCGGGTCCACCGGTGCGTCAGCGCTCCGCGGCACCCGTGCCAGCGCGGCCGGCGACCTCCTCGAGCCGCTGCCAGTACGCCTCCCACCACGAGCGGTCGCCAGGCGCCATGTTGTCGTACTCGGCGCGAGACCCGACGGAACCATCGAGGAGCTCACGAACGATGTCGGCGTGCCCGGCGTGGCGATGGGTCTCGGCGATCATGTGCACGAGCACCAGGTGCAGGGTCACCTCGCGACGATCCGGTGGCCAGTGGGCGACGGTGCCGACCGCGTCGAGCTCGAGCTCATCGATCGTGGCATCGGAGTGCGCCCACACCCGGTGATAGAGACCGACGATCTCGTCGCCGGTCTCATCCTCGGTGGCCCACATGTCGGCGTTGGGCTCGGCGTCGTCGTCGAACCACGGCAGCGGCTCCGGGAACGGTCGGCCGAAGACCTCGCCGAGGTAGCTGGCCTCGACGCTGGCCACGTGTTTGACGAGGCCGAGCACGTTCGTCCCGGTGGGTGTCAGCGGCCGGCGCATGTCGTAGTCCGACAGGCCCTCGAGCTTCCACACCAAGACCTCCCGCGCCCGGTTGAGGTAGTGATGGAGGTCCGACTTGGGATCCGAGGCAACCACTCCCTCAGCGTGCCACCGCGCCGCACGCAGCGGGCGAACCGTTGAGGACGTCGGCGGCCCGGCGTCGTTAGCGCGCGGTTAACGGCCGGCGCCGACACTGCTCCAACCGAAAGGAGGAGCCATGAGCAAGCGAACGATCGCGACCGCCGCAGCGGTGGCCGCGCTCTCCATGTCCGGGCTGGTTGCGTGCATTCCGCCAGCTGGGCCAGGTGGCGGGGACAACCATCCCGACCCGTGCAAGATCTGCCACGGCGACGACGGCCCGACAGAGACCACCGTCGCCGACCCCGGCGGCTGATCACGTGCCCGCGGCCGGTGGCGGCCGCGGGCACGACAGGGCCGCCGCGCGGCGCCCGTACTCGGTGTCCACGATGCGGCGACGGCTGCGTCGAGGCTCAGTGCCGGCGCACGAGCAGCGGCTCGACGACGATCTCCTCGCGCTCTGGCGAGGACGGCGGCCGGGGCGCCCGCACGGCCCGCGGCCGTAGCTGGGCGCGCAGCCACGGACCGGCCCCGGCGAGGCCGCGCGGGAAGCGCACCGTCACCAGCAGCAGCCCGACGCCCGAGAGCACCAGTTGCTGGCCGGCTGCCGGCGGCGAGCCGAGCATCACGAGCACCAAGCCCGATGGAGCGAGCAACCCCGCGATGACGGCGCCCGACACCGACGTCACGCCGCCGAGGTAGGCGAGTGCGAGCAGCTCCAGGCCCCGAGACGCCTCGAGGCCGGACCACGAGAAGTCGACGTTCTTGTAGGCGAACACGAGCCCGCCGAGGCCGGCGACGAGCGACGACAGCGCCGCGCCCTGCAGCTTGGTCCGGGCGACGTTGACCCCGCTGGCGGCGGCCGCCCGCTCGTTGGCCCTCGCGGCGAGCATCCGCCGGCCGACCCGGCCGCGGCGCACGGCGACGACGAGCGCCGCCGACACCACGAGCAGACCGAGGACGAAGAACCCGAACGGGCGGTACGGGTACTCGCCGTCGCCGATGATCCCGAAGGAGGCGCCGAACAGGCTCGGCGCGTCGATGTGCGACAGCCCACCTTGCCCGACGAACGACGGGTTGCGGAACAGCACCTGCTCGATGGCGACGGCGGCGGCGAGCGTGACGATGGCGACCTGGATCCCACGGATGCGCAGTGCCGGCAGGCTGATCACGACACCGAGCAGCGTGGTCAGCAGGACGGCGACGATCGGGGCGATCGGGAACGGCAGCCGCCAGTCGTCGCCGGCGCGGGCCAGGAGGAAGGCGGCGAACCCGACGAGGGTGAGCTGGGCCAGCGACACCTGCCCGAGGTAGCCCGTCAGCACCACGATCGACAGGCAGACGATCGCGACCATCATCGAGGTGATCGTGGCGAGGCGCAGCGACGGATCGCCGAACGCCAGCAGCAGCACCGCGGCGGCGAGGGGAATGACAACGGCGACCGGGCGGCGCGGCGGCTTGGGGGCGTCCGGGAAGCGCTGGTCGAGGATCGTGCCACGGTCGGGAACGCTGCGGCCGAGAACGACGAGCACGAGCACGATGGCGACGAACGGGACGACCGAGTCGAGCCCGCTGAGCAGGATGTCGGGCACCATCCGCTCGGACACGAGGTGGACGGCGAGGCCCTCGAACATCCCGATCACCACGCCGGCGACCATCGCCACGCCGATCGAGCGCAGCCGCCCGGCGAGCGCCGCGGCCAGCGCGGGGACGACGAACAGGCTGTAGTTGAACGGGTTGACGCCGCTGATCGGGCTCATCAACACCCCGGCGACCGACGCCAGCAGCGCCGCGAGCAGCCAGTTCCCGAGGCCGAGCCGGTTCGGTGACTGGCCCATCAGGATCGCCCCCTTGGCGTTCTCGGCGGCGGCGCGGGTGGCCAGCCCGAACCGCGTCATCCGGTAGAGCACACCGACGGCGGCACCGATCACGAGGACGACGGCGAGCAGCCACAGGCGGTCCGACGGCAGGATGCTGTCGCCGACGGTAAGCAGGCGATCGGGCAGGATCGGGCCGACCCGCTGGGTGGCGTTCCCCACCTGGGCCACCGCCGCGCCCTCCAGCACGATCGTCAATCCCACGGAGGCGACGAGGCGGGTCACCGGCGGGGAGTCGCGCAGGCGGCGGAAGATCACCCAGTAGGCGACGCCTCCGATCAGCACGCCGACGAGCACGGCGACGGCGAATGCCGGCCACACCGGCCACGGACCGCCGAGCTGGATCCGGCCGGGGATCCCGACGACCGGAAGCACCAGCTCGCCGGCCATTCGCAGACGCACGAACACCAGCGCCGGGAACATCGTCATCGCCCCGGCGGCGAGGTTGACGACGCCCGACCCGCGGTGGACGAGGATCAGGCCGACGGCGATGCTGGCGTAGACGGCTCCGGCGGCCAGCCCCAGCAGCGGGTAGAGCACCCACGCCGTCACGGCCGGTGCCGCGGTTTCAGGACGTCGACGGCACGGCCTCGTCGACGTGCTCGCCCGGGATCGCCTCGTCGGAGAGCACCGTGTCGCCGAGGTAGCTCGATTCCAGCAGGTCGCGGTCGCCGGCGAGCTCGGCCGCCGTGCCCTGCATCACCAACTCGCCGTGGTTGAGCACGTAGGCCCGATCGGCGACCTCGAGGGCCATGCCGACGTGCTGCTCAACGATCAGCACGCCGCAGCCGGTCTCGTCGGCGATCCGCCGCACGACGGGCAGTAGTCGCTCGACGATGATCGGCGCCAGCCCAAGGCTCATCTCGTCGACGAGCAGGCAGTGCGGCTGCGACACCAGCGCCCGGGCCATCGCCAGCATCTGCTGCTCGCCGCCCGACAGCAGTCCGGCGGTGCGCTTGCCGAGCGGGGCCAGCGCCGGCAGGAGGGCCATCGCCCGCTCGTACGCCACGGCCCGCTCCTTGCGCCCGCCGGTGAGCCCGAGTCGGATGTTCTCGTCGACGGTGAGGTCGAAGAACAGCGAGCGGTCCTCGGCCACGTGGGCGAGGCCGCGCCGGGCGATGCGGTAGGGCGCCACGCCGTTGGTCGGCTGGCCGAACACCGAGACGGTGCCGAAGATCGGGGTGAGCAACCCGGAGATCGTGAGCAGCGTCGTCGTCTTGCCTGCCCCGTTGGGGCCGAGCAGAGCGACGACCTCACCGGGGGCGACGTGGAGGTCAAGGTTGCGCACGACCGGGATGTCGTCGTAGCCGGCGTACAGGCCGGTCACCTCGATGAGCAGGTCGTCAGCCATCGCCCTCTCCATCTGCCGCGGTGTCGGTCGTGCTGTGGTCGTCCTCGCCGACCACCGGAAGCTCGACGTCCGGGTTGACGAGCAGCTCGACCTGTTCCTCCAGCGCGACGCCCGCTGGGACGTGCATCGTCTCGGCCAGGATCGTGCCCTCACGCGCCTGGGCTTCGCCGGCTGTCTCGCCGAGGTAGGCGGCGATCACGGCCGGGTCGCGGCGGACGTCGGTGGAGGTGCCCTCGGCGATGATCCGCCCGAAGTCGAGGACGTAGATGTAGTCGCAGACGTTGAGCACGAGGCCCATGTCGTGGTCGATGAGGAAGATCGCCGTGCCGTCGGTCAGGAACTGGCGCAAGTGAGCGCCGAGCTTCTGGCTCTCGGCGGTGTCGAGGCCGGCCGCCGGCTCGTCGAGCAGCAGCAGCTTCGGTGCCGCCGCCAGCGCCCTCGCCACCCCGACCAGCTTGCGCTGGCCGTGGGAGAGGTCGCTCGGCAGGCGGTCGGCCCACGCCTCCAGCTCCAGCGCCGCCAGCGCCCGGTCGACGCGGCTCTCCCAGCTCGCGTCGCTGCGGTTCGGCCGCAAGATGTCGAGGAAGATCGAGTACCAGCGCGGCCGCTCGGCAGCGACGAGCAGGTTGTCGCGCACGCTGAGGTCCTCGAACAGCTCCAGCGACTGGAACGTGCGCGACAGGCCGAGATGGGAACGACGATCGGCGGACACGTCGTTGAGCTCGATGCCGTCGAAGATGACGGTGCCACTCGAGATGTCGGTGAAGCCGGTGATCGCGTCGATGAACGTCGTCTTGCCGGCGCCGTTGGGGCCGATCAGCCCGACCAGCGAGCCGGCGGCGACCTCGAGGTCGACCTCGTTGTTGGCGGCCAGGCCGCCGTATCGGACGGTGAGTCCCCGCGTCTCGAGCAGCGCCATCAGACCGCTCCGGCGACGGGCAGCTTCGACTCAGCCGCCATCGCTGGGGCGGGGCGGGTCGGCTTGGGCTTCCGGGCGCGCATGATCTGGACGACGATCGAGCGGATGAACAGCGCGAGGCCGGCGCCGAGCAGGGGCATCCAGAACTTGCTGTAGGTGTCGACTCGGGCCGGCCAGACGAGGTAGCCGGCCACGGCCCCCGCCAGCGCCACCGGGCCGAGCCGCTTGCCGACCTTCGCCCACTCGGCGCCCCGCGCTCGCACCAGCCATCTCCCGAAGTGCTGCATCAGCTCCTGGAAGAACGGGGCGATGCCGGCCGGGTGGATGATCGCCGTGAAGATCAGGCTGGCTCCGCCGATCACCGCCGTGTACTGGTCGATCTGGGTGTCGGCGAAGAAGTAGTTGCTGAAGACCACGACCAGCCCGGCCGGGGCGAGCAGCCCGCCGATGATCGCGCCGTTGATCGAGGTGATCCCGCCGAGGTAGGCGAAGGCGAGGAAGGTGATGCTCGCCCCGTAGACGAAGTTGGCCGACGACACGTCATTCTGCTTGAACCCGAGCATGACCCCGCCGACGCCGGCGATCGCGGAGGCGACGGCGAAGGCGAGCAGCTTGGTGCGGGCGACGTTGATGCCGGCGGCTGCCGCGGCCCGTTCGTTGGCCCGCACGGCCAGGAACCGCCGCCCGGTGCCGTTGCGCCGCATGTTGGCGACGCCCACCGCGCAGGCGATCAGCACGATGACGAGGAAGATGGCGAACGTCGGCCGGTCGAGCTGGCCCTTGTCACCGGTCGAGGCCAGGTTGATGCCGAAGAACGTCGCCGGCTTCACGCTGGCCGGGGCGCCGGCGCTGATGTCCGTGAGCGACTGGTTCTCGAGGTACAGCGTCTGCAGCGAGATCGCGAACGCCAGCGTGACCACCGCAAGTTGGACGCCGCGGATGCGCACCGCCGGCAAGCCGAGCAGGACCCCGACCACCACCGCGGCGAGCACGCCGAGGATGGCAGCGATCGGCCACGGCAGACCGGGGCCGCTCACCGGGAACGGGTTGGTGCTGGTGGTCGACCCGTTGGCCATCATCCGCGCCATGAAGAACGCCGCCACGCCGGCCAGGGACATCTGGGCCAACGAGATCTGCCCGACGTAGCCGGTGATGACGACCATCGACAGCATGATGATCGCCGCCACCAGCGACGTCGTCAGGGCGAGGGCGAAGACCGTGCGCGAGCCGCTGTCCTGGAAGAGGTAGGCGAACGCGACGACGACGATCGTCCACACCGCCGCGTGCTGCCACACCCGCACCGGCTTCGGCGACAGCGGCAGCCGCTTCTCCTCCACCGTCCCGCGCAACGGCAGCGCCTTGCCGCGCACGAACAGCACCACCACGATCACCAGCAGCGGCACGACGTCCTTGACGCCGGTGCGGAACCAGTCCGGGAACCAGTCCTTCGACGACCAGAACTGGAGCAGGCTCTGGACGGCACCGAGCCCGAGGCCGGCGAAGGTGACGACCATGATCGAGCGCAACGCACCGAGGAGCGCGGCGCCGAGCGCGCCGACCACCAGCGCGCTGAGCCCGATCGGTGTGAGCGAGCCCTGCAGGGGGCCGACGACGATCGCCGAGAACGCCGCGACCACGGCGGCGATCACCCAGTTCAGGGCGGCCAGCTTCTGAGGCGAGTAGCCGAGCAGCACGGCGCCCTTCTCGTTGCCCGCCGCGGCCCTGGTGGCGAGGCCGAAGCGGGTGAACCGGAACAGCGCCCACAGGCCGAGGCCGATGAGCACGGCGATCGCGGCCGCCCACAACGTGTTGCGCGGCACGGCTGAGCCGAGGTTGAGGAAGTTCTGCAACGGCTCGTCGGGGATGATGCTCTCCGGCTGGCGGCCGGTGCCCCCGAAGTGCAGCTGGGCCACGCCTTGTAGGTAGAGCAGCACGCCGACCGACCCGATCACCTTGCCCAGCGGAGCTGCGTTGCGCAGCGGCCGGAACACCAGGAAGTGGGCCATCAGGCCGATCAGCACGCCCATCGCCAGGGCGACCACGAGGGCGTACCACAGCCCGACCCCGGTGTCGGAGAGCTTGATCGTCACCGGCACGTTGAGCCACTTCGTCGGCAGGAAGTCGACCCACGGGAGCTGAATCTTGCCGTTGCGCCGGGCCTCGTCGAACGTGAACACGCCGTACATCGCCATCGCCCCCTGGGCGAAGTTGATGACGCCCGAGCCGCGGTAGACGACGACGATGCCGGCGCCGAGCATGGCGTAGATCGACCCCAGGCCCAGGCCGAGGATCAGGAAGAGGATGACCTGGTTCATCCTGAGGCCCCCTTGTCAGCGGAGGCCGGAGCGCATCCGCACCCCGAGCACACTATGGCCCAGGTTTGAGCTCGGTCCCAGCGACGAGGTCGGCGCCGGAGAAGTTCTCCCTCACCGGAACGAGGTTGGTGCCGTCCCACTTGCTGATCGAGTTGATCGAGTTGCACACGGCGACATAGGGCGGTGGCGCGGTGGCGCAGCCGAGTGGCGTCGACCCGTACAGGTGCTCACTCTCCGTCTTTGCGACGAAGTCACGGAATGTGGTCGGCGTCAGCTCCTGGCCGGAGGCGACGACCCGCGTGGACAAGCCCCACAGCGCCAGCATGCTGTTGAACCCGTTGGCGCCGAAGCCCTTGTAGAGGTCGGTCTTGGACATCTTGTACTCCAGCGGCTTGGTCTGGAAGACCTCCGCCTCGAACTTGGCGTACGGATCTTCGATCGTGGCCAGGTCGTTGGTGTTCGACCCTCCGGCGGTGGCGAAGTAGACGCCGTTGGCGAGCGGGCCGGCGGCCTTCATCGCGTCGAAGTCGACGCACGCCCCGGAGAGCACGAGCGGGATCTTGTCCGGCGTCCAGCCGAGCCGGCCGAGCCCGTCGACGAGGTTCCAGCAGTCGGCTCCCTGGGCGGAGAAGATGATCACGTCGGGCTTGAAGTCGAGGATCTGCGTCACCTGGGGGGTCACGTCCGGCGTCGCCGGCTTGATCGGCACGCCGATCGTCTGCAAGTCGGGGATCGTGCCGGCCCGCTTCGACGTCCCCTTGACCTTGCCGGCGAGCACGTCGAGCGGCTTGTTCTCGAGGTCGTAGTAGCAGACAACGCCCGGCGCCGTGTCGGCCCACGGCACGGCGACGCGCTTGCCCTTGAGGTCGCTGGTGGCGAACTCGACCAGCGCCGTGTGCTGGCCGAGGCAGCCGCCGCCACCGGCAACCGCATAGGCCCACTTGGACGTGTAGTCGGCGATCGTCACCGGCGAGGTCACGAACGCCGGGATCTTGGCGGCCTCGAAGATCGGCAGGTGGTTGCCGAAGAAGTTGATCGTCGAGACGATGATGTCCGGCTTCTTCGACACCAGCTCGTTGGCGCAGCGCTGCGAGTCGTCGGGCGCGATCGCCGTCTTGCACACCTCGAGCTTGATCGGCCGCCCCGCCTTGCCGTTCTGGATGTCGGCGCCCCAGCCGCCGAGCTCGGCGTTGATGTAGTCGACCGCGGCCTGGGTGCCGATCGTCGCCTCGGGAAAGCTGCCGTTGGGATCGCCCTCGGGGTTCTGCAGGCCGATGACGACAGGATCACCCTGCGCCTTGAGCGGCTTGTCCTTGGTGCACTCGATGTCGGACATGAACCGCCCGGCCCCGTCGCCGTGGTCCGTGTCGACCGACGTGTCGATCGCCGGACAGCCGGCCGTGTCGCCGGTCCCGCCGCCGCTCGTCGTCGCCGCGCCGGCGCTGGTCGCCGTCGCCCCGCTGGTGCTCTCCGACCCAGCCGCCGTCGTGGTCGCGCCTGTCGTCGTGGCACTGGCGGCGGTGGTGGCCGTCCCACCGGCATTGTCGTCGTCGTCACCGCAGGCGGTGGCGACGAGCGTCACCACTGCGGCGAGAGCGAGCGAGCGCCGAATCGTCCCTGTTCTCATGATGTCCCCCTGTGTCGCGGAGCGCGGCCGTACGGTCCCCTTCGAGCTCGGTGGCGGCGCCGACGTGCACGCCGGCGCGCGCCGATCCGCGTCCCCATGACAGCTGCCCCCTGGTCCCCTCGCTCGCCGGTCACCGACGGCGTCCGCCGTAGTCTGGCAGAGTGGTAACTGACTGGTCAATTACTTCCTGACCGCAACCCGAGGGAGCTCTGGATCGCGCCGCGGTCGTGATAGTCCATCTCGTAGGCGACGCGGTCGCTGACGACGCGCAGCCATGTCATGCCCGGGCTGTGCCAGGTCCTGCCGAGGGTGTCGGCACCGAGGCGCCCCGCGGACCGTTCGGTCACCGTCGCGCTCATCATCCAGCTCGAGCGCGACGCCGTCGTCGTTCGTCCAGAACTGGTCAGGGATCAGCTGGAGGTCGGGCCAGACCTCGAGCCCCGCGGCGAAGAAGGCCCGGATCGCCACCCACCCGTGGTGCTCGCCGCCAACGATGTCGGACAGCACAGCGTCGGGGTGGAGGAACGGCTCCGGCGCATCAGCGTCGCCACTGCTCCACGCCGCGAACAGGTCACGGGCGAGCTGGATGCAAGCGTCCATCGCCCGATCGTCGCACACGTCCGCGCTCCCGCCGCATCGAACCGTGAGCGGTCGATGCGGAGATCCGCCGGTTCAGCTCACAGATCGCCGTTCAGCGCACGACGACGGCGTCGGGGCCCCACGGCGTGACCGCGCCCGGCGCCTGGAACCGGTCCGGGAGATCCTCGATCATGTCCCACGTCGCCGAGAGCCGGCCGACGCCGACGCAGAGCGCGACGTTGAGCCCGAGCTCGACGATCTCGGGCTCGGTGAACAGCTCCCGCAGGCGGTCGTGGAAGGGGTCGTCGATCGCCAGGTGGTTGGTGGCGAACAGCTCGCCGTAACGAATCGCCAGCCGCTCCCGCTCGT
This sequence comes from uncultured Acidimicrobiia bacterium, assembly GCA_963841465.1. Taxonomy (GTDB): domain Bacteria; phylum Actinomycetota; class Acidimicrobiia; order Acidimicrobiales; family Ilumatobacteraceae; genus JALZMG01. The sequence goes on from CAWJCQ010000009.1 coordinate 236,168, forward strand.
CGAGGTCGTCGGCCTCCATCGGCCGCTCGAGCGAGCACACGAGGTCCTCGCTGAGCCCGTCCTCGATGGCGTCGGGGTAGCGGATCGCCATGCAGCTGCGGCACTGGTTGTGGAAGGCGATGCGCAGACGGACCAGCTCGATCAGCCGCGCCGGCAGGGTGCGGTTGACCTTGAGCGAGGCGGCGAAGGCGTTGAGGCCCTTGGCCATCTCCGGCTGGTGGCCGAGGATGCGGGTCATGCCGAGCTCCGTCGGCGTGCGCTCGTCGGCGCGTGTGCGGGCGCGCAGCTCGGGGTCGAGCTGTTCGGGCGTGAGCATCGTGATGCGGGCCATGCGGTGAGGATCGCGCGTCGCCGGGCGCCGACGCCGCACCGGGCGACCGCTACCGTCCCGCCCATGACGGGTGTCGGGCTCTGCCTCCCTCAACTCGGCGCGGGCATCACACCAGAGGTGGTGCGCGAGTTCTGCCAGCGGGCCGAGGAAGCCGGCTACACCAGCCTGTGGGTACAGGACCACTTCCTGTGGCCGCTCGAGCCGAGGCGCGGCTACGCCGGGCGCCCCGGCCTGCCGGTACCCGAGCAGTACCGCAGCGTGCTCGCCGCCACCGAGCTGCTGACCGCCACCGCGATCTGGACGACCACGGCCCGCATCGGCACGTCGATCCTCGTCGCCGGCAACCACTGGCCGGCCCAGCTGGCGGGGCGGCTGGCGACGATCGACGTGCTGTCCGGCGGTCGACTGAGCGTCGGCCTCGGCGTCGGCTGGTCGGCCGAGGAGCACGACGCCGTCGGCACCGACATCAGGACCCGCGGCGCCCGGATGGACGACTTCGTGCCGGCGCTGCTCGCGTGTTGGGGCGACGATCCCGTCCGGTGCGAGGGGCCGTTCTTCACGATCCCTCCGTCGGTCATCCAGCCCAAGCCGGTGCAGCGCCCACGGCCGCCGCTGCTGTCGGGCATGTGGACCGAGGCCGGCCAGGAGCGCACCCGCCTCCACTTCGACGGCTGGAACCCGGCCGGGCTGGCGGTCGCCGCCGCCAAAGCCGTGCTCGATCGGATGAACGACGACCGCCCCGACGGCATGGCCCCGCTCACGATGCACCATCGCGCCTTCGCCCAGCGCCCGAACGGCCCGCCGCCCGAGGGCGACGTCGTGGCTCGCCTCGCCGAGGAGGCGGCGGAGGCGGCGAGCCACGGGTTCGAGGATGTCATCCTCGAACACAACTTCTGGGTCGGCGTCGCCGACCCGGCCGCGTGGGTCGAGGTCCCGGAGCAGTTCGCACCGGTGGTCGAGGCCGCCCGCGGATAGTGGTGCCCGGCACCGGCGCCACGTTGCGTCGGGAAACCTCTGATAGCACAATGCAAGCATGCCCAACGTGCTGGTGCGAGGTCTTCCCGACGACGTCCACGCCACCCTGCAGCGACGCGCCGCGTCGCTCGGGCAATCGCTCCAGCGGTACCTCGCCGCTGAGCTGAGCAGGCTGGCGCGCCGGCCGACGATCGCCGATGTCCTCGACCACGCGGCTGCGTTGAATGGCGGGCGTGTCGGGCTCGCAACGGCGGCTGACGATCTGCAGGCGGAACGACCGGCCTCGTGATCGTCCTCGATGCCTCGGTGCTCGCCAACGTCGTCGGCGACGATCAGCGCGACGGCGAGACCGCCCGACGACGTCTCGAGCTCGAGCTCGACATCGCGATGCCGGATCTTGCCGACGTCGAGACGACCACCGTGCTCCGGCGGCGGTGGCTCGCCGGCGACCTCACCGATCAGCGGTTCGATGACGCAATCGCACTTCTCCAGTCGCTGCCCATCGACAGGTTCCCAGCTGCGCCGTTCTTACGGCGCGTCTTCGAGTTGCGCGCCAACGTCACCGCGTACAACGCGTTGTACGTCGCGCTCGCCGAGCACCTCGGCTGCCCGCTCGTCAGCGGCGACGCTCGACTGGCACACGCGGCGGAAATCCGCTGCCCCGTCGAGGTTCTCACGGTCCGCTGAGCCGACCGGCGGGCTCACGCGCGTGAAGCCGCGTTGCGACCACCCGCCCGCTAGCGCCAACTCGACACGAGCTCGGCGAGCACTCGCCGCCGCTGCACCTTGCCGGAGAGCGTCTTGGGCAGCTCGGGCGCGAACAGGACTCGCTTGGGGACCTTGTACGTCGCCAGGTCGCGGCGGGCGACGGCGAGCACGCCGTCCTCGGTGAGGCCGAGATCGCCGGCGATGATGGCGACCACCTCCTCGCCCCAGCGCTCGTGCGGCACCCCGACGACGGCGACCTCGCGCACTCCCTCGATGCCGAACAGCACGTTCTCCACCTCGGCCGGGTAGACGTTGAGCCCGCCGGTGATGATGAGGTCCTTCTTGCGGTCGACGATCGTGAAGTAGCCCTCGGCATCACGACTGGCGAGGTCGCCGGTGTGCAGCCAGCCGTCGACCAGGGTGCGGGCGGTCTCCTCGGGGTCGTTCCAGTAGCCCGGGAACACGACCGGGCCGCGCAGCACGAGCTCGCCGACATCGCCCGGCGCGCACTCGACGCCGGCGCCGTCGACGACCTTGCCCTCGCAGTAGAGGAGGTCGAGCCCCGTGGAGCCGACCTTGCGGGCGATGTCCTCGGCCGGCAGCGACAGGCACAGACCGTTGCCCTCGGTCAGCGCATAGGCCTGGGCGAAGGGGACCCCACGGGCGCGGTAGGCCTCGATCAGCGGGAGCGGGACCGGCGCTGCGCCGATGAACCCGAGGCGCACCGATGACAGGTCGGTGGTGGCGAACCGAGGATGGTCGAGCATCGCCTTCCACATCGTGGGGACGCCGGCGACGAACGAGATGCGGTAGCGCTCGATCGCATCGAGCGTGCGGCCGGGGTCGAACTCGCGCTCGAGCACCATCGTCCCGCCGCTGTGTACGACGGGCGTGGTGGCCGACATCGTGCCGCCGGTGAAGGCCAGCGGGAAGTGGCAGATGTGGACATCGCCGGGACCGTGGCGGATCTGGATCACCCACTGCAGCGTGCAGAACAGGATCCCGCCGTGCGTCGTGATCGCCCCCTTCGGGCGCCCGGTCGTGCCCGAGGTATAGAGGATCACGCAGGGGTCGTCGAGGCCGATCGGCACGTCGATCGGCGCCGGACGATCGGCGGCACGCACGGCCGGCGGAGGGTCGAGGCACGACAGCCAGTGGCGCACGGCGAGGTCCGGCGCGACCTCGGCGATCACGTCCTCGAACCCGCCATCGGTGACGACCACCTCAGCGCCGCTGTGGCCGAGCGTGTAACTGACCTCGCGCCGGCTGAGGAAGTGGTTCACCGGCACCGCGATCGCGCCGAGGCGGGCGATGGCGAAGAAGACGTACAGGAACTCGGGCCGGTTGCGGAGGTAGAGCCCGACGCGGTCGCCGCGCTCGACGCCGAGGTCGCGCAGCGCGGTTGCCCAGCGATCGACGTGCTCGTCGTAGTCAGCCCACGTGATCGTCTGCTCGTCGAAGATGATCGCCGGCGCCGTCGGCCGCAGGCGGGCCCACCCTGACACCCAGCTGGCGATTCCACTGAAGCCACCCATCGACGGGATGGTAGGTGTCCCCGGCGCCGGTACGGTCCGGCTGATGGACGCCGGGATTGGCCAGCTGCTCTCGCTCGATGGTCGCCACGCCCTCGTGACGGGCGGGGCGACGGGGATCGGTGAGGCGATCGCCCGCACCCTCGCCGCTGCCGGGGCGGAGGTGACGATCGGGGACATCGACGTCGAGGGGGCCGAGCGGGTCGCCGCCGATGTCGACGGGCACGCCGTCGCCCTCGACGTCACCGACCCGGGCAGTGCCGACGCGGCGATCGCCGGTGGGCGATTCAACGTGCTGGTCAACAACGCCGGCACCTATCTCGAGGCCGGCAGCATCCTCGACCAGACCCACGAGTCGTGGCGGCACTCGATCGACGTCAACCTGGCCGGCGTCTTCAATTGCTCCAAGCCGGCGGCGCGGGCGATGGTCGACGCCGGCCGGCCTGGTGCGATCGTCAACATCGCGTCCGTCGACGGCTACCTGCCGTGCCTTGGCACCGGGTACGACTCGGCGAAGGCGGCGGTGATCCACCTGACCCGATCGCTGGCCGTCGACCTCGCCCCGCATGGCATCCGCGTCAACGGCGTGGCGCCCGGCCACGTACCGGTGCCGACGCTGGCGAGGATCCGCAACGGCGAGCTGCCGCCGCTGTGGCCGCCGGACTCGTCGACCAGCGGGCTGATGGGCCCGATGATGCGCCAGCGCAGCGCCAACATCCCGATCGGCCGCTCGGCGCGACCCGAGGAGATCGCCCACGCCGTGCTGTTCCTCGCGTCCGAGGCGGCGTCCTACGTCATCGGCCAGACGCTCACCGTGGACGGAGGGTGGACGCTGGTCTGACCGAGCACGGGCACCGGGCTGGAGGACGTACAGGTCGGCGCCAGCGATGCGTTGGGCGACGAGGTCGCGACGAGCAGGGCTGCCTGGCGCACCTGGCTCCCGGTTCAGTGCCGCTAGCCGTGATGGAGCACGTCGAGTTGCTCGCGGTACTGATCGGCATCGATGTCGCCACGAGAGAACCGCTCGGCAAGGATCTGCTCAGCGCTCGCACGGTCACCGCGCGTGCGACCTACCAGGACGACGACGAGCCAGATCGCCAACGTCCAGAACACGACCATCCCGCCCCACATGGCGACCAGCCACCAGCCGGACGAGTGCCAATCCCACATCATCTGGAATCACCTCACCGCCCACTGTGCGGACCGGTACCCGCCGCTGCCAGAGACCTTCGTCCCGAGTTGCCCCGCCCAGCGGGGCGGCCGCGAATGGCCCGGCGGGCGCGGTGGACCGCCAGCAGCACCCCAAGATCGAGCGGCACGGACGGACCGTGCTCGGCGAGGACCGGAGGCCAACCAGCCTTCAGGCTCGTGCTCCGACCCGAGATCGCCGCCTTCACGATGTCCGGCTCGAGCCTGATCGTCGGGACCAACGCCGTACTGCTCAAGAGGCTCCAGCGATTGGCGCGGCCCGACACGTAGAAGGCCCCGATCGGTCGGCCCGCGGTCAGCCTGGTCGGGCGACGGCGACGACCTTCTCCCAATGGACCGTGGCGATGTTGACGACGCTGCCCGTGTTCGGGGCGTGGATCAGTTTGCCTCCGCCGAGGTAGATGCCGACGTGGCTGATCGGTGAGTAGTAGAAGATCAGGTCGCCGGGTTGGGCATCGCCGGTCGGCACGTGCGGGAGGGCGGCGGATTGCATCGCCGATTGGTGGGGCAGGGAGACGCCGGCCTGGGCCCATGCCCACGAGGTCAGCCCTGAACAGTCGAACCCGACGCCGGGTGAGGAGGCATAGGCGACGTAGGGCACGCCGAGCTGTGACATCGCCGCGGCGACGGCCACACCGGCGCGTGACGAGGCGGCAGGTACCGCGGGCGCCGGGGCGGCGGGGGCCGGTGCGGGGTCGGCCGGGTGCGCCGTGGTTGCTCGCGGTGCCGACGGGGTCGCCGGTCGAGCCGCTGGGACTGCGGCGCTCTGGGCGCGGGCGGCGGAGGCGGCTTGAGCGGATTGCGCCTGGGCGGCTTGGGCCTTGGCTGCCGCGTCGGCCCGGGCTGCGGCGGCCTCGCGCTGCATCCGTTCGTACGACTCGCGGGCGCGTCGTTCTTCTTCTTGGCGGATCAGGTCGCCGAGCTCGGCCTCGGCGGCGGCGCGGGCGTCCTGGTACTTGGCACGTTCTACCTCGTTGGTCTGCTTGGCGGCTTGCATCTCGGCCGCCGCCGACTCGGCGGCCCGTTGCTCGTCGGCCAGCCGCTCGCGTTCGGCGTCGAGGTCGGCCACCGCGTGGTCCAGCTCGTCGGTGGTGGCGGTGCCGGTGTTCAACGCGACCTGGGACAGGTGGTCGCGTTGAAGCCCTGAGGTGGTGTCGGACATGTTGACGAACAGCGGGTTGAGCTGCGGGCTTCCGGCACCGGTGTAGGTGCGCACCGCCATCGCCACCAGCTGGTCGCGCATCGCGTTGGTCTCGGCGGTCTTGGCGGCGATCCGCTTCTCGGTCTCGGCCACCGCGGCGCGAGATTGCTCGACCTTGGCGCTCGCCACGACGTAGTCCTCGGCGAGGATGTCGGAGCGCTCCTCGAGCCGCTCGAGCCGATCAGCGATCTCAGCGACCTTCGCCTTCTGATCGTCGATCGGCGAGGCGATCACGCTGCGCTCCCCGCCGACGACCACACCGAAGAGGGTGAGGGCCCCAACCAGTGTGGCGCCGACGCGCGTCGAGGTGCTCAGCATCCGGCGTTCCGGACGTACGGGGTCGGGTTCACGGGTGCACCGCCTCCTGGATGGACTTCGAAGTGCAGGTGGTTGACGGTCGTGGCGCCGGTCGAGCCGACGTAGCCGATCACCTGCCCGGCGCTGACGCGGCCACCAGAACCCTCATAGGCCGAGAGATGGCCGTAGTAGTAGCGGGTGCCATTGTCGGCACTCAGGGACACACCGAGGGCGCCCTGGCCGTTGGTCCAGAACTCGGCGTCGCCATCAGCGACGGCGACAAGCGCGGTGCCCTTCGGCGAGATCATGTCGACGCCCTCATGGCGGCGTCCGCCCGGCCGTGGCGCGCCCCAGGTGTCGCTGTACGCGGTCGCACCCCGGACCGGACAGATCATCCCCGGACTCGCCGGCGCGGTCGCAGGCTGCTCGACGAGACGCTGCTCGGGCGCCGGCGAGCCCCCCACCGCGGCAGGCGGCTGGGCCGTATCGTCGGCCGCCGGCGCCGCCGCGGCGAGCGCGGCCACCCGGGCATGCTCGGCTTGTTGCACCTCGGCGGCTCGTTGCTGCTCGGCGGCGCGTTGGGCTTCGGCGGCGGCGCGCCGGGCGGCCTCGGCGGCCTGTTGCTCGGCCAGTCGGCGTTGCTCCTCGCGGCGTTGAGCTTCGAGCGCCAGCCGCACCCGTTCGTCGGCCAACCGCTTCTCCTCGACCTGCTTCAGATGCTCCACCTCGGCGACCGCGGACCTGCTGAGCTGCTCGTACTTCTCCCGCTGGGCGTCGACTTGGGACTGCTTCTCGCCCAGCTCGTCGACCTTGCGCTGGAGGTCGCGCTGGGCCACGTCGAAGCGGTCGAAGGCGTCGTCGGTCGTGCCGGACACGACACGACCGAGCTCGGCCACGCTGAGCTGGTCGAGGGGTCGCTGATAGCCGGTGAGGATCGGGATGCCACCGCTACCGGAGGCGGCCATGAACCGCCCGGCCGCGGCCTCCTCGACGTTCGTGCGCAGCGAGTCGACCTGCTCCACCAACGCCACCCGCTCCTGCTCCAGCGTCAGCGCTTGCGATTCGAGACCTTCGAGCTCGGTCTCCGCGTCAGCCCACTCAGCGGCGGCTTGGTTGGCGCGCTCCTGGGCTGCGGCGATCTCACGAGCCGCCTCCTCGGCGGCGACCTCATCCGGCTGGGCGTGCACACCCGAGCCAGCAAGCGCCGCAGTCGCCACGGCGACGGTCACGGCGACGGCGATGGCACGGCGGGGTCCAGGGCGGATGGCGGTGATGGCGATGCTCATTCGGTCGGCGTGACACCCGCGGCCGGGCCAGGACGTCCGACGCAATGTAGTAGGACGCGTCATGGTGTCGCAACGCAACCGTCATCTATGTCACGGCTGTGTCGCCGCCGCGCGAGTCGCGTCAGGCCGTGCCGAGCAGAACCTGCATCTCGTCGATCTCAGCTTGCTGGGTCGACATGATCCGTCCGGCCAGCTCCACCGCCGCCCGGTACTTTCCGGCTTGCTGTTCCTGCTCAGCCATCGCGATCGCGCCCTGATGATGCTTGATCATCGAGCTCAACCACAGCTGGCCGAACTCGGCGCCCGTCGCCTCCCGCAACGCCCTCATGTCGTCGTCGCTCATCATCCCGCCGCCGGCGGCGGCGAGGGCGGCGAGGGCCGCGAGCGTCACGGCGGCGGCGCGACGTTGTATGACAAGATCCTCTCGATCTGTTCGACTACATATTGTAGTAGGAGGCTGTGAGGACCCACCGTCAGCGTCGAGCATCAGTAGGATCCGGCGGCGACACTCAAGCCGTCGGCAAGGAGGATCGTGGCCCGACGCCCCGATGGTGCACTCGAGTCCGACATCCTCGCCGTGTTATGGCAGGCAGACGTCGCGTTGACGCCGGCGCAGGTGCGGGACCGCCTCGGTGGCGCCCTCGCCTACACGACGGTGATGACCGTGCTCGGCCGCCTCGTCGACAAGGGACTGCTGCGGCGCACCCAGCGCGGCCGGGCCTACGCCTACTCGTATGTGTTGTCGGAGTCGGAGCTGACGGCTCACCGGATGGCCGAGGCGCTCGACGGCGCCCATGATCGGGCGAGCGCGTTGAGCGGGTTCGTCGTCGGCTTGTCCAAACGCGACGCCGAGCTGCTGCGGCAGGTGATCAAAGACCGCGACACGCGGTGAGCATCGAGATCGTCCTGCCGGCCGTCGTCGCCGTTGTCGCCGGCGTGCTGGCGACCGCAAGCCATCGCCGCCTTCGGCCGCCGGTGGGTGCCTGCCTACTCGTCGTGACGATGACCGCGGTCGTGATCGCCGTCGTTCCGGCGGTCGCGGTGTTCGCGTTCGGCTTCCTCACCCATCTGCCCTGGTTCGGCGGCGCCTTGACGTGGTGTCGCGACGCCCTCGATCTGCACCCGCGGGTCCCCGAGTGGCTCGGCATGCCTGCCGTCATCATGATCGGGGCCGCGGGCGTCCGCCTGCATCGCGTGAGGCGCTCGTGGCTTCGGTTTCGCTGCGATGAGTCCGACGGCATCGAGATCCTGCCCAGCGACAAGCTGTTCGCCTACACCATGCCCGGACCCGGCGGACACATCGTCGTGTCCGATGGCCTGGTCGAACGGCTCGACGACGGCGAGGTCGCAGTCGTTCTCGCTCACGAGCGCGTCCATGCCCGCCAGCGCCACGACCGCTACCTGCTCGTCGGAGCCGTCGCTGTCGCCATGCTCCCCTTCCTGGCTCCCATGCAGCGACGTCTGACGTTCGCGCTCGAGCGCTGGGCCGATGAGGATGCGGTCACCGAACTCGACGCGGACCGCACGCTCGTTGCTCGCACCCTGGCGACCGTTGCCCTGTCGGGAGCGGCCGTGCCGCCGGGCGCCGTCGGCGTCGTCGGCCTCGGCGTCGCCGGGCGCGTCGCCGCGCTCCTCGAGCCGGCCCCGACGGCGCAGTCAAGGCTGTGGCTGAGCGTCGGCGCTGTCGGCGTGCTCGCCGTGCTCGGCGCCGCGGCCGTCCAGGCCCACCATGTCATGCCGCTCCTGGCGGCCCTGTGCCCGGGATGATCTGACTGCGGCATTTCTGCACGGACCGCACCGCTCGGACACGTGAAGCGCATGCCGACCTGCTGAGCAGAAGGATCAGGTGTCCGGTTCGACGATGTCGAAGCGCAGGCCGCTCCACGCCTCGCCGCGCCCGGGCTGCCTGCGTCGGCCGACCCAGCGGTGGGTCGTCCCGCCTACCCATCGCGTCAGCTGGTGGGCCCGGGTCACCCGCACCCCGCCGCGGGGCACCTCCTCCTCGCGCACGTCGAGCGGGTGGCCGGGATCGAGCAGGCGGCCGAGGGCGACCGGCTCGACGGGCTCACCATCACGGTCGAGCAGGACCCTTCCGCGCCGCAGGCGGATGTCGGGCTGGGCCGGGTCAGGTCGCACCGGCACGAGCGGCACCCAATTCTCGGGCACCGTCGTCGAGAGTCGGTAGCGCAGACCGACGCCGTCGCCGGCCACGGGCGGCTGACCCCGTCGCGCCGTTGCGGTGCGGTCGACGCGCCCGCCGGCGGCGCCCTCGACGACTCGCTCGACGGCCCACGCCAGGTTGGCCAGCTCGTCGCGGCAGGAGGGCGATCTCCTCGACCGGCTCACCGTCGAGGGCGACTGGCGTCGTCGGGGCGAGCACGAGCAGCTCGGCGGACGGGTCGCCGAAGGCGGCGACGCTCGGCATGGTCGACGCCACCGGCACCGGTGCGGGCGAGAACATCCGCCAGTCGCCGAGCAGCCCGTCGACCTGCGAGGCGGGGCGGACGAGGGTCTGCTGGCCGAAGCTGTCGGTGACCACGAGCGACTCGATGCTGTAGACCGCCCCGACGTCGAGCTCGACGGGGATCACGAACCAGTCGTTGCCGTAGTCGATGGCGAACGCCACCAGCAGCAGCCGCAGCAGATCAGTGGGCCCAGCCTCGACTCGGCCGAAGTCGACCTGGGCGTCCTCGAACTGCCACCAGCGCGCCGCCGGCATGCCCCGGTAGGTGACGCGGGAAGGGATCACTGTGCGGGTGACGGTCGACGACCCCTCGTCGTCCTTGGCGCCGAGCGACGCCGTCGGGTGGTGGTCGAAGGTCGCCCAGTCGAGCCGGCCGTCGGCGTACTCGGGGGCGTCGAGCACGACCTCGCCGGCGCCGAGCGGGGCGGCGACGGCGAACTCGTACTCCATCCGGTCGCGCTGCCACGCCGGGCTGGCGGCGGGCGGACCGACCTCGCCGTCGTACCAGGCGACGAACGAGCGCACTACGGCGGTCACGGTCTCGCGGTCGGCATTGGGGATCGCCGGCTGGGCCGGCAGGGACCCCGGCGCGCCGCCGCACGCCCGGCGCAGGGCGACGCCGTCGGGCACGCGGCCACCCACCACGGCGAGGAAGCGCCGACCGGCGGCGTCGAGCCGGGGATCGTCGACGGCGACGACCAACGTGAAGTTGTCGGCGTACGCGGGCGCGTGGCTGCCCACGCCCCGGGCATCCAGGAGCTCGACGAAGCGCAGCCCGGCGACCGCGGCCCAGCGGGCGTCGGGGACGTCGGGCTCGGCCTCGACCAGCGCCTCCAGCGGGGTCATCCGGGCGTCGTAGGCGGCGCCCGTGTCCGGTCCGCTCGTCGGCGCCGGACCCGGCCGGTAGCGCGTCAGCCGGCCCCGTCGCACCCGCACCCGCGCCTGCACCGGCGAACCGGTGTCCTCGGCGGTGAACTCGCCGATCTGCCACTGCCGGGCCAACTGCCACAGCGGGTCGTGGAGCCGGGCGGCGAGCCCGTCGACGAGGTCCTCCCGCTCGGTCCGCGGCTCGAGCTGCGTCCAACTGGTGATCGAGCCCATCAGGTCGCCCTCCCGAAGTCGGTCGAGACGGTGTCGCCGTGCAGGTTGAGCCCGAAGTACAGCGCCGGCAGCAGCTGCTCGATCTCGGTGTTGGGGGCGAGCTGCTCGGGCGAGACCGCCCGCAGGTGGGCGAGGTCGAGGGTCTCGAGGAGGATCGCCTCCAGCACGTCGATGCCCCAGCGCGGCTCGCCCGGCGGGGTGACGGCGAGCAGTATCGACTGCGGCGGGTGCGACGCCGGCTCGTCGACGTTGCAGGCGATGCCGGTGATCTCCGTAGCGTTCGGGACGACCTCCACCCACTCGTCGACGAACAACCCGGCCACGGACCCGCGCACCTGGACTGCGGTGTCCAGGGCGTGGGCCACGATCGACGTCCGGCCCTGGGCGACGGCGCCGCCTGGTTCGGCCGGTAGGGCGACCCAGCGCTCGCCGGCGGTGAACGGCAGTTGGGCCACGCCGAGGGCGCCCGGACGACCACTGGCGGCGGCGTAGAGGAGCACGGTCTGCAGCCGCTCGACGTTGCGGCGGATGTCGGCGGTGCGGTGCAGCCACGCCGACGGCGCGGTGAGGTCGTTGGCGAACCGGGCGGGGCCGTCAGCGAAGGCTCGAGCGAGCTCGCTGCCAGCTGGGATGGTCAGCCGCGGCAGGACCACGAACGCCTTGCCCAACAGCGCCTGGATGCGGGTGATGTCATCGACTGCCGACGCCGCTGCAGCGAGGCGGCGATCGAGCTCGGCGCCGACCGCCGTCGCCCGTGACTGCACTGCTTGGAGGTCGGTGTCGTCAACGGGCGCGGCCTCGGTGACCCCGGCGAGCAGCGCGGCTGAGAGCGCTTCCCGCAACGTCGTTGCATCCGCATCGAGCGCATCTCGAACGGCCCTGACGGCGGCGACGGTGGCGTCAGCGCGCACGCGCAGGTCGGCGGTGTCGACCGTCGCACCGCCGGCGATCCCCGGCGGGCCGAGGTCGGCGGGGCCGAGCGGGCGCACGCCGGCGAGTAGTTCGTTGGCGGCCCGTGCGACCTCGAAGGCAGCGATCGCCCCGTCGACCACCAGCTCGGCGTCGGCGGCAGTTGGCACAGACGCCGGTCGGCCGGCTCGATCGGCGAGCAGCCGGGCCAGCTCTGGCCGCGGCATACCGGCCTCGTCGACCATCGCCAGCACATCGAGCGAGCCGACGCCTACGGCGTCGAGGTGCAGCTCGCTGGTGCCGACCGGGGTCCCGTCGACGAGCCACCGCACATTGAGGCGGATCGCCGCCGGATCGCCGAGCAGGCTCGCGGCCCACCGGTGCAGAGACGGCTCGGCGCGGGCTCGCACGCCGTCGGCCGACCATCCGCCATCGCCGGAGCCGGGCGCCAACGCGACGACCCGGTGGGTCAGCGACGTCCCGCTGCGCGGGGTGCGGGCGAACTCCAGCTCCGGCGGCGGGATCTCCCGGCGGGCGACGGCGTCGAGGCTGGCGCCGGCCCGCTCGGGGTTGCCGAGCACGAGCTGGTGGACGCCCTCGGCGGTCAGCGCGTCGGCGACCGCGTCGAGCGCGGCGTCGAGGGCAACCAGCTCGTTGACGAGCAGCGGCTGGTCGGCGTCGGTCGTCGCCGGGAGGCCTTTCATCCCCCAAGGGACCGCCTCCTGCTCGAAGAGCTGGGCCAGCGCGACGCCGTCGGCCAGGGTCGTCGCCTCGACCGCCTCCATCGACTCAACGGTCGCCGCCGGGGGGAACAGCCTGCGCCGGCGGTGGTCGTCGATCGCCGCGGCGAGCGCCGCCCGGGCAGTGTCGGCGGCGGCGCGAGCGTCGGCGATCGCCTCGTCACCGGGCCGGTGGGGTTGGCCGTCGGGGCCGATGACCACGACATTGGACTGTGGCCGGCTGAGCACCTCGTCCAGGTTGCGTTCGGCCGCGTCCGCCCCGGCCTGGGCGACGGCGATCGCACCGAACGGGGCAACCGTGCGAAACGGCGCGATGTACCGGTCGAGCCCGTGGTCGTGGAGGCTGCGCTCGAAGCGCTGGCCGAGCAGCGAGCCGAGCTCCTGGCCCTGGCGCACCCCGTCGAGCAGCCACGACGCCAGGCGCACGCGACGCGACGTCAGGTCGACGGCGAACGGGTTGGGCGCGGTCTGTCCCGCCTGTCGTGGACCGGCGGCGATGAAGCCGGCGCGCAGCACGGCCGCGGTCGCGGCCTGGCTCATCGACGGAGCGTGGACGAAGCCGGCGCTCAGCGGGTCGGTCACCAGCGGGCCGGGCTCGGCGGCGGTCGGCTGGGCGGGCGGGCTGGGAGGGCGCGGGCGGACGTCCTCCAGCCAGCCATACCCGCCGACGACCGCGCCGGTGGGCGTGGTCACCCGCAGCTCGGTGAGCCGCTTCGACGCCAGCGAGGTGAACCACGCATCGAGACGGAAGGAGAAGACGTCGAGCGTGCCAGCGAGCACGGCGGCGAGCCGCTCCGACGGCAGCGTGCGGAGGTGGTCGAGGGCGGCGCGCATGTCGTCGAGCAGCGCCGCGGCTGGGTGCTCGGCGGCGGTGAGCTGCTCGAGCGGCTTGGTGATGCCCGGTAGCGGCTGGTCGATGCGCCGGCCGACGGTCAGCGTGCGGTCCTCCATGATGTCGACCACCGCCGGCTCGGCCGTGGGTGTGGTGTCCCCGGCCGCCTGCTGGATGGCTGTGGCGGTCGCCGCGTACGTGAGCAGCACGGCGTGGCGGGCGATGAGGTACAGCAGGTGCCCGGGAGGCGCGGCGAGCCCCGTCTCGTCGCGGATCACAGCCGGTGGGCTGTCACGGAGCCAGGCCAGCAACTCGGGGTCGGACTGTGCCGCGTCGGACGGGGCGACGATCGCCCCGTCGCGCACGTCGGCCGACTCCGACGCCAGCACGGCCCGGGCCAGGCGGGGCACGCCGTTGACACCGATCAGTTGGAGCACGGCCACTGCGTTCGCCTCGCGCTCGGCGACCGGGTCGGGCAGGGCGATCAGGGTGTGCAGCCCGGGCAGGCCGAACATCTCGCGGTCGAAGAGGAGGCGGAGGTCATAGCCCACCGAGCTGGGCCCGCCGCGCAGCACGGCGAGGATCTGCGCCTCGGTCGGGGCGAGCGGCGCCGTCGGACGGCGGTCGAGCCGGGGGACGTGGTCGGCGACGTGGCGCCACACGTCGCGCAGCCCACGCAGCACCTGCAGCGGGCTCGGGGGCTCGAACGGCGCGGGCGGCGCCGGGGGCTCGGGCGGTGGCGGCGGCTCCGGCGGCTCGGGTGGCAGTGGCGGCTCCGGCGGCTCCGGGGGCTCGGGCGGCTCGGGTGGCTCGGGTGGCTCGCCCTCGCCGTTGGGCTGGCGGATTGGGGGGAGTCGCACCACCTCAGGCTCCACCGACGGGTGGAACGTCCCGATGATCGGCGGGATGATGCCGGTGTTGTCCGGCGGCTGGGCGCCGGGCCACCGGTCGAACGAGGTCGCCGGCAGCACGCCGTATGGCTGGCGGGCGACGCGCAGCAGCGGCAGCGCGCCCTCGCTGTGGACGTGGGCGATCGTGTGGTCGCGGGCACCTGGCAACGGTGCGTAGAGCTGGTCCAGGAAGTAGCCACCGGTGGCCGGCCACAGCAGCGTCTGCATCGCGATCGCGTCGGCGGCGTGGGTCCCGTCGGCGCCGGGCAGGCCTGCCACCGACACCGCGCCGCCGTCGATCCCGAGCGCCGCCGCCAGCGCCGACCCGGCCGAACCGGCGGTGACCGACGTCGGCGCCTCGAGCGGGTACGTCGCCGCCGTGTCGACAGCGCGCGGGGCGTGGGCGGACGGCCCGGCGGCGGTGTTGTTGGTGGGCGTGCCGACGCCGCTCATGCCGATGCCGTCGGTGTAGCGGTGGGCGGCGAGGAGGGCCTCGATCGCCGCCGCCTCGTCGGCCGGTTCGGGTGCCGTGCGCAGGCCGGCGACGACGATCGTGTCGAACCCAAGCTGGAGGTCGTCGACCGTGAGCGGGACGCGCACCGCCATCCCGGCGGCCTCGGCGGCGTGGAAGTCGACCAGCCAGTGCATGCCCTCGTCGACCACGAGGGCGTCGTCGGCCGTGGCCGCCGGTGCCGGCGCGCTTGGGTCCGGGCCGGCGTGCAGATCGGCGGCGATCGGCTCGCCGACCCTCAACATCACGCGCTGACCATTGCGGTGGCCGAGCACGATCCACCGCTCCGGCAACAGCCGGGCCCGCGGCGCCCGCGTCCACGAGTCGGTTCGCAGCGGAGGTGTCGGGAACGCCGGCGACACGTCGGCGGTCGGCCCGACAGGGCGGGCGGCGGGGTTGGTCGGGGTCACTGCGGTGGCGACCCACGCCGCCCGCTGGGCCCCGAAGCGTTGGGCCAGCAGCTCCCACGCCTGGTGGCGGCGGTCGGTCGACGCGGCGTCGGTGCCCTGCCCGGCCCGCCACGTCTGGACCCAGAACGCCTGGCCCCACGTCACCTCATCGGCGGTCAGCTCCGGCTCGTGGGTGTCGACGTGGACCTCGTCGGGATAGATGCGGACCCACAACTCGAACTCGACGAAGCGCGTCTGGATCCGCACTGGCAGCAGCACCGCCGGCACCCCGGCGTCGGGGAAGCGCCCGAGGATCGCCAGTTCCTCCGCCTCGGTCATCGCCTCACCTCGCTTTGGTCGCGATCCGACCTGGGAGTGAGCGGAAGATCGCGACCAAGGCGGTGGATGCCGGTCACGTCGCCACCAGGCTGGTCAGTGGGATGGCGATGCGGAACGAGCGCTGCAGCGTCGCCGCCGCCATGTGCCCGCTGTTCATGCCCCAGGTGATCGTGCCGACCTGGTGGCCCCCGAGACGCCCGCCCACCGAGATGTGTGACAGCGCGGCGAGCTCGGCGTCGGTGGCGGCGACGTCGCCCCACGCCACGTCGTTCCACGAGGTGATCGCGGCGACGTCGCGCCCGGTGATCGTGTCGGCGTCGAGGCCGAATCGGGGCTCGGTCGGCTGCTGCTCGAACACGACGAACCACGTCTCGGCCTTGATGTCGGCGGCGGCGACGCCGAAGCCGATGAACGTCATGTCCACCGCCAGGTCGCCGCGGAAAAGCGGCAGCACCCGCTCGCTGCCCGGATCGCCGGGCGCCGTCGAGCGGGTGAGGTAGACGATCGTGCCCGGATACCGATGGAACAGCTCGCCACGCACGAGCACCACGAGGTTGCCGTCGGTGCCGGCCATGAAGTGGCCGCCGAGGTCGCTGTCGGGGAGCCACTCGTGGATCGGCCGGAGCTGATCGTACGAGCGGGGGTCGGCGCCCGCCGGCGACCAGAAGACTCGGAAGGACGTGCTGCGCTCGTCGCTCGGGTACTCCCGCCACAGCAGCTCGCGGCTCATCTCGTGGTTGAGTCCGGCCATGTAGGCCTCGATGAACCCGGTGTCGCTGGCCAGCGGGACGACGCTGTCGGGGGGCACGAGGTCGCACCCCGGCAGGAGATACTGCGGGTCGAGGTCGCGCAGCGGCTCGTACATCGGTTGGGGGAACGACGGGCCGGGCAGGTCGGCCACGACGTCCGGCGGCGTCGGCGTCGGCGTTGGGCCGGTCGGCACCGGCGTGGCCACGATCGGCGCCACGGTCGGCGTGATCGTGATCGCCGGGTCGATGTGCGCGATGACCATGCTGAACACGGCGGTGGCGATGATCGGCGGTCGCTCGTCGGGCGGCGCGGTGATGCCGACCATCTGCTGGTAGTAGGCCTGGACCTCGTCCACCGCGGCGCGCAGGGCGATGTTGCGTTGGATCGCATCGGGCAGCGAGATGATCACGTTCTGGTCGAAGCTCGCCGTCAGCGTCGCCGGTGCGATCGCATCCGTCCCGGCGACGTGGTGGAAGATGATCGACGGGAGCGACGCCACCTGGGTGACGAACCGCATCCGCTCCATCATCGGCGGCCCCTCGGTGGGGCCGGTCGGAGCCGGCACGCCTGTGGCGACGGCCAGGCGACGGGCGAGCGGGCCCTGCGGGCGCACGGCACGGCGGAACGCCGCCGACATCAGCATCGTCGGGGTGCGGCTGGCGACGACCTGCTGCTGAAGGGTCGCCGTGCCTGGCGCGGCGGCACCGGTTGCCGCCGGCACGCGGGCGAGCATCGGTGCGGCGACCGACATCAGCGAGTCGGGGTCGAGCGTCGCCAGGCGCGCCCGCACGCGGCCGAGCACGGCGCCGGCGAACACGGGGTGGTGCAGCTCGCGGGTGGCGTTGGCGACCGTGCCGAGCTGCTCCCACGCCGCCGCCATCAGGTGCTCCTGCTGGTCCTGCACGACGAGCGCCCCGAGGCCGGCGGCGGCGCGCAGGCGAGGGTCCTCGTTGAGCGTGGTGATCCACGCCGGGGCGCCGGCGATCGTCGGCTGGGCCGCCTGGCGGCTGCCGTAGATCGGCAGCCCCACGACCGGATCGGTGCTGCCGCCGGTCTGGCGGGCGGCGGGCAGGTCGAGCACGCCGCCGACGGCGGCGGAGAACGTCGGCGGCAGCGGGCCGCGGGGCGCCACCTCGATCGGCCGCAATGCCCCGCCGAGCAGCACGTCGCCCAGATCCGGGATGCCGAAGCCGAGCCCGTTGACGGCGAGCGGCCGGGTGCCTGTGCCCGCCGGTGCAGGGCGCTGCTGCAGCCGCGTGACGAGCGACTCGAAGTCGCCAGCGTCGCCGGTGCTGAAGTCGAAGCGGTGCAGCACCGGGAGGTCGACCGCCACTGGCGCGGCGGTGCCGCTCTGCCACGCCGGGGTCAGCTCGCCCTCGTCGGCGGCGGTGATCGGCAGTCCGAGCCCGCTCTTGCGCCCGACCTCGAAGGCCGGCACGACGCACGCGACGTACGACGTGTTCGGCGCGAGTCGGCGCGGGCACACCAGCCGGGCCAAGTTCTGCGTGCTGTCGGCGGCGAGAAGGGCGTCGAGGCCGATGCCGGTGCCAGGGTCGATCACCTGGGCGTGGGCCCACGCCCACGACTCGCCGAGGTCCGGCAGCTCGACGGCGGGCTTGGCCGGCGGGGCGATCCGCAGCACGGTCCGCGCGCCGTTGAGGTCGACGGTGACGCCGGGCTGCACGCGCACGACGACGAGCACGATCCACGGCCGCAGCCGACCCTGGGGGTCGCCGGTGGCGGGGGTGAACAGCCACGGCACGTCGGGCCGGTCGAACTCGACGAGCGGGAAGTAGTTGGGCTCGAACTCGCTGGCGAGATGCGGTGGGTCGGTGCGCACGACCTGGCGGGCGTCGAGCCCGACGATGTCGCCGGGGCCGTGGATGCGGGCTGTGACCGGGAAATCGGCGCGGTTGTTGACGCGCAGGCGCATCGACAGCGTGGTGTGCGCCGGCACGCCGGCGCCGAGCGTGTCGATCGCGGTCGGTGCGGCGCCGAGCCGGGCCCACGGCAGGAAGCGGTAGCGCGCCCCCATCAGCCGGTCCCCGTCTCGACGACCTGCAGGGTGCCGGCCAGCTCGGGGTGCTCGGCGACGTGGCGGGAGAGGGCCTGGCTCGCCGCCGTGAACGACGGCGCCTCGATCCCCGCCACCGCCGTCAGGTCGTCGGCGCTGACAACGCGATACGTCGGCTCGGCGATGTCGGGCACCTGCTGGGCGGCGCGGTAGCGGGCGACACCCATGTGCCGGAGGCTGCCGCGGGCGACGGCACCGAACATCGCAGCCAGCCGCAGCTCGTCGAACGTCGGCTGGAACGGCTGCGTGTCGGGCGGGGTGTCCTGACCCACGACCCGCGTCTCGTAGGCCATGTCAGCGTCACCGATCAACGCCTCGTTCGACTGCCCGCCCCACCCCACGCCGCCCATCGCCACCCGCACGCCGGCGCCCATCCGCTCGAACGACGGCCGCTGCAGCTTCTCGTCGTCGCTGAGGTCGAGGAACTGGCCGGGGGCGAACTGGTCGAGCACACCGGTGACGCCGAGGGCGAGGTTGCCCTTGGCGTCGAGCACGGTGATGTCAAATCGGCGCTCACCGCTGACCGCGCCCGACCCGAACTTGCTCATCTCGATGCCCAGTGGCACGACGCGCTGGCGCACGGTGAGGTCGGCGAGCGGGTGCAGCAGCACCGTGCCGTCGGCCGGCGCGTCGCGCAGCGACGCGAGCGACGACGCCGCGCCCGGCAGCGCCGCGCTCCAGTTGCGCGGGTCGGCGAGGGCGGCGAGCAGGATCGGCCCGGGGTCGGCCGGCGGCAGCTCCGGCGGCGGGGCGTCGCCGCCGAAGGTGTGGTCGAACGACACCGACTTGGAGAACCACCAGATCTCGAACGTCGCCTTGCCGCTGGCCCGCCACGGCGACGGCCCCGACAGCGTGAGGTCGAGGGTGACGCCGAACAGCGTGTGACCGTGCCACTTCAGCGTCACGCCGGCGGAGATGTCGACGATGAAGGAGAACGGCGAGAACGTGAACAGGGCGTCGAAGCCGAGGTGTCCCTCGACGCTGAACCCGGCGGCCTTGAACAGGAGGTCGAGGCGGGCGCCGAGCTGGGCAGTGTTTGCAGTCAGCCCGAGGTACGCCGACAGCGTGAGCTTGGCGTTGTCGGTCTGGCTCAGGGCGATCATCACCCGCTTGAGCACCGGGAAGCCGGGTGGCGGGTTGAACCTCGGGTGGAGGCCGCCGATCGCCAGGGCGAACATGGAGTTCTCACCGAACTTGGCGCGCATCGCCATGTCCCCGGTCATCGGGAACGACGTGACATGCGAGTCGTAGAGCACGGCGTCGAGCGACACCTCGCCGGTGTCGAAGTTGACGACCCCGATCGCGTCGAGCTTGAACACGGCGATCGGCAGGTCCTCGGAGGGCAAGACGATGTGCAGCTGGGCGAGGATCACCAGCCGCGACGGCGAGTCCCGCTCGAACAGCACCCCGAGGTCGATCGTTACGAGCGTGGGGACGCCCCATGTGATGCGGGCCATCAAGCCGAACAGGAACTGGTCGTCCTGGGGCGGCATGATCGTCTCGAGCGCGCTGACGATGCGCGGGGCGTCGGCCACCGGGTTGGGCGGGAACAGGATCGCGTCGAGCACGCCGGCCTTGAGCCCGGCCCGCAGCGGGTCGATGGCGACGGTGCGGTTGTAGCCGACGAGCCCGCCGACGCCGGTGAGGCGGAACCCGTAGCCGAGCTCGATCGAGAGGAACTCCGACTCGATGATCAGCAGGATCGAGTAGCCGGGCCGGCCCGAGGGCAGCTTGGTGGTGATCAGCCCGATCGCCTGCAGGGTGAGGCCCTGGAAGTCGAGCTGGAGGACGCCGGCGTACTCGCCCTTGGCGGCGTCGTGGAACAGATAGCCACCGCCGGTGACGATCGACGCGTCGACAGCCAAGCCGATCCCACTGGGCGCCTTGAACCCGATGCCCGGCGGACTGCCGTCGTCGCGGCCGACGAAGACCTCGAAGCCGAGGCGGTCAACGCTGGCCGTGATCGGGCCGAGCTTGACGCTCGCCGCCACCGACGTCTCGAAGCGCATCCCGCCCCCGGGCACCTTCGAGCCGCTGGCCAGCTCGAGGTAGAGCTGCTGCAGCTGGGCCGGGCCGAGGCTCTTGTTGAGGGCGATCGTCGCCTGCAGCCCGCTGCCGCCCTCGACGAACAGGCGCGGCTCGGGCGTGAAGGCGAGGCCGATGCCGAGGTCGAAGCCGAGCCGGATCCCGCTGTCGGGCAGCAGCTTGTTGATGAAGCCGTCGCCGTCGCCGCGCTCGACGACGAGGGCGCTGTCCTTGGCCAGCAGCTTCAGCTCGACGCCGCTGTCGGCGATCACGATCGTGAAGGCGAGCGTGCCGAGCTCGATGCGCGTCCCGAACAAGCTGACGACATAGGGCGCCTGCGGCGTGGCGTACTGCGGCGCGAACGTGAAGCGAACCTCTTCCCCGGGAAGCAAGGGGGCGTCGAGCACCGACGGGCTCGTCGTCGCACCCGGTGGTGGCGCGTCCATCGGCCGGGCGAGCTGCAGAACCGGCGTGCCGCCGCCGCCGTCGGAAGCGTTGCCCGGCTTGAAGTCGATCGAGTCCCAGATCAGGGCGTCGATGATGTCGGGCGCCGACTTCTTGGTGTCCAGCTTCCAGATCGACCCGAGGTCGAGCTTGAGGTTGGCCGACCCGTTGAGCGACACGAACAGGCCCGGCCCGCCGATGTCCTTGGGCACCCAGGCGAGGGTGGCGCCGAGCGTGCCCTGGACGGTGGTGCCGACGTCGATCCCGCTGAACGAGAACGACATCACCGACGCTGAGATGTGGTCGGCGAGCGGGGTCGGCGAGCCCTCGAACGTGTCCCAGCCCTGAAGCACCTTGTGCTTGGGCATCTCCGCCTCGGCGCCGAGCAGGTGCAGGCCGGCCTTGCCGACCTGGTCGAGGTAGGCCAGCAGCGTCGCCAGCGGGATGAACGTCGTCGCCGCCAGCAGCGCCGCCCCGTTGTCGTCGTCGGGCGTCGAGTAGGCCTTGGCGAGGTGCTCGAACGGCGCCTCGACGGCGTCGAGGAGGTTGCTGAACACGTCCTTGCTCACCACCGCGTCGGCGCCGGCGTAGAACGCCGTGGGCAGGCGATCCTCGATCACCCCGGCCAGGCGGGCGGCGAAGTAGACGTGCGGGTAGCGCAGCCGCAGGTACTCGGTGGAGGTCAGCGAGATGAACTGGCGCAGCGCCTCGCGCACCTCGCCGCGTGCGCCGGCGCCGGCGGCGTCGACGAAGGCGCGGATCGCCTCGACGACGGCCATGATGTCGCCCCACGTCGAGTAGAAGGCGTCCTCGGTGGGGTCGGCGTTGGTGCGGTAGGCGTCGATGCTGCTGAGGTGGGCGTCGTCGATGTCCACCGCCGGCGTGGTGTCCGGCGCGTAGCCGAGGTCGGCGAGGATCTCCCGCCGCGCCGTCTCGCTGGCGAGGGTCTCCTTGAGCCAGCTGAAGTACCCACCGATCCACCCGATCGCCTTCTGCACCAGGTTCTGCCCGGGGATGCTCACGGACGGCCTCCCGACGTCCCCTCATCTGGGCGGGAATCGTCCCAGCCGGCCTTCTGGGCGGGGATCGTCCCGGTTTCCGGGACGGATCCCGCCCAGATGCGTGGGCGGCGGTGGCTCACGGGGTCACCGGCTTCCCGATCGTCGGGCGCTGCTCCACGGGATCGCTGGTGGCCGGCGACAGCACGACGGTGTGGGTCGTGTAGACCTCGGCCTTGGTCGCCGCCGGCGGCTTGGCGTGGAGCTCGTGCTTGACGGTGAGCCGGCTGTTGGACGTGTCGAACGTGATCACCCCGACGTTGCTCTCGAACAGCACCTGGCGGGTGTACGACACCTTGTCCAGCTGGAGGGCGTGGCGTTTGGCGACGGCGCGGTAGCCCTCGATGTTGACGGCGATGTCCTTGTCCGGCGACGCCTCGTCGAGCGGCGCCGGGCGGGCCAGCTCGGGCAGGTCCTTCAGCGGCCGCTTGTCGACGCTCAGGCGGAACCGCCACGTCCAGTCCGGGTCGCGCGCCGTCTTGGTCCCGTCCGGCCAGCCCACCGACGGCAGCAGCACCGGCGACGTGCGCAGCTTGTCCCGCCCCGGCGGGAGGATGTCGACGTTCGGTGGCAGCTTCAGCACGTCCGGCGAGTCGTCGTCCCAGCCCAGCCGCTCGACCGGGTTGAGCAGCCGCTCCAGCGCCTGGGCCAGCCCGTACGTGCGGGCGAGCGTCATCACCGCGTTCGGCCACACGTTCTTCACCCCGCTCGACGTGAACTGGGCGAACCGCGACGGCGCGGCGTCCGCCTTACGCCAGTAGCTCGCCTCGCCGCTGTGGGCGTAGTGCACGTCGCCCGACAGCACGACGATCTTCTTGTAGGCGGCGAGCCGTTTGAGCAGCGCCTCCAGCGCGACCGGGTCGTTGATCCACGCCTCGCCGGCGTCGGGGTTGGTGCCCGGCATGCCGCCGATGTCCGACACCTTGAAGGCGTCGAAGGCGCGAAAGGCGATGGCGCCGGCGACCTCGTCGCTGAGCGGGAGCCCGAACACCGGCAGCGGGGCGACGACGATCAGGACCTCGAGCCCGGCGGTCAACGGTCCGTCGGGGATCTGCTCCTTCATCGCCGTGTCCGACAGGTTCGTTGGCGGGGCGACCCGATCGCGGTAGGAGCGACGGGACCGCGAGTCGAGCACGAGCACCCGGTGCTTGGGGCCGTCGACCTTGTAGTGCCACTTCACGGGCGGGTCCTTGCCGTCGAGCCCGAACTGCAGGTCGATCGCCTTGGCCGCGTCCTCGTCCGGCGGCACGTCGTCGTCGAACTTGAAGAGCGTGGGGATGGCGTCGAGCAGCTTGCGCGGCTCCGACCCGGCGGTTCCGTAGGCGACCGGATCGTTGCCCCAGCCCTGGCACACGAAGTAGGCGAGGATCCCGTTGCGCAGCGTCGTTCGGCCAAGCGGCGACGTGTAGACCCGGTCCTTCCACTTCTGGTTGAGGTTCCAGTCGTCGGTGATCTCGTGGTCGTCGCAGATCATGTATGTGGCGATGTTGGCGAACACCCGGCGGGCCTCGGGCAGCGTGTCGCGGAAGGCGGCGACGATCTTGGTGTCGTCGTCGAACTGCTTGGCCAACTCCTTGTCGTCGGCGATCTTCTTCAGCAGCCTGGCGACGTTGGTGGCCGTGAACTCGGCGGTCGCTTGGCCGTCGTGGGCGAGGTACTTCGCCCCGAGCCCCCACTTCGTGAAGCCCTCGCCGAGCCCCAGGCCGAGGTGGGTGCGCCAGACGTCGGGCGGCAGGTCGGTGCCGTTGAGGACGGTGTCGAACTCGCTGAGCGGCAGCGTCTCGGTCCAGAACACGTCGCCGAACGTCGGCATCGCCGGCGGCCACAGCACGTCGCTGTACGACAAGAGGTGCATGGCGAGGAACTCGCCGAAGGCGAACAAGTGGCTGGGCCCGTCGACCGTGGTCAGCTTGGCGTCGTCCATCACCAGCGCCTTGCGCAGCCCGGCCGGGAAATGCGCCCGGTCGGCTGGCCACAGCCGCACGCCCTGGCCGGGCTGCAGCGTCGACGTCGTTGGGAGCTGCTCGTTGACGCCGAGGAGGTCGTTGCCGATCGGGTTGAGCAGGTGCAACAGGCTGATCGCGACGTCGTCGGCGTAGATCTGGTCACCAGTGAGGAACAGCTGCTGCGGGCGCTTCTCGACCGCCCCGCGGCCGTCCTTGATCAGCGCGTCGAGGGCCGGGATCATGTCGGCGCAGTCGGCGTGGATCCGCCGGCACGAGCCGTGGGCGAGGCGCAACGCGGCGAGGTCGGCGGGCGGGAGCACGAACGTCGGCAGCACGCCGGGCTCGTAGCCGAGGGCGACGTGGCGCGGCACCGGGTTGTCGCCGGTGGTCACGGCGGCGCGGTCGTGCAACAGGTCGAGTGACTTCAGGTCCTCGATCGGGTTGAAGGCAACGTTGATCGGGCTGAACGAGACGTTGTAGGAGAAGGTCTGCCCGGCCGCGAGCGCGGCGCCGGTGCTCGCCGGCGTGGCGACAGTGACGGCGACGTGGAGGTTCTCGCCGACGCGCATCGTGTTCGAGTCGCCGGTGGCCACGGCGGTCCCGCCGGTGAAGACGCCGTCGCCGCTCCCGGTGTCGGTGGTGCCCTGGAACACCTGCAGCCGGACGGCGCGCGGGTCCCGCAGCGCGACCCACACCGCGATCGCGTTCGGTTCGACCCGCCGGACCATCGGCCCGGCCAAGACCAGCGGCCACCGGTCGACGGCCATCAAACCTCCCTCGCTGCCGGCGTTCGAACGTAACCGAACCGCTGGGGTTCGGCGTGCAGCAAAGCTGCCCGCTTCACCTCCGAGCTCGCCGCCGCCGCTACGCAGCGGCGCTCGCCCACCTTCACGTCCACCTGGCACGCTGGACCCATGGCGACGACCACTGCGCTGCGCAACGAGGTCCGGGCGTGGCTCGACGAGCGCTGGCCGGCGGGGCGCGAGATGAAGCGAAGAGAGTGGCTGGCCCTCGTCGTCGACGCCCGATGGGCGGTGCCGACGTGGCCGACGGAGTGGTTCGGGCGCGGACTCGACGGCGAGACGGCGGAGGTGATCGTCGAGGAGTTCCGCCGCGCCGGCGCGCCGGGCGCGGCGCAGGACAAGCACAACCTGTGGGCCAACACCGTCCTGTCGTTCGGCACCGACACGCTGAAGCAGCGCTTCGTGCGGCCGCTGCTGATCGATGACGTGAAGATGTGCCTGCTCTACTCCGAGCCAGGCGCAGGCTCCGACCTCGCCGGGCTGCAGACCCGCGCCGACCGCGACGGCGACGAGTGGGTCGTCAACGGGCAGAAGGTCTGGACCTCGAGCGGCCGCGAGGCCGAGTACGGGATGCTCGTCGCCCGCACCAACTGGGACGTCCCCAAGCACCGCGGGATCTCGTTCTTCTGGTGCCCGATGAAGCAGCCAGGCGTGGAGGTCCGCCCGATTCGCCAGATCACTGGCGAGAGCCACTTCAACGAGGTCTTCCTCGATGACGTGCGCGTGCCGGGCGACCACCTGCTCGGCCCGCTCGACGGCGGGTGGCGGGTGCTCCAGACGGCGCTCGCCTACGAGCGCTCGGTGATGGGAGACGTGGCGCGGGGCCCGCGCAGCGCCGAGAAGCGTCCGGCGGTGGCCAACGATGCCGGACCGGACGGGGCGGCGATCGATGCCGACGGGGCGGCGGCCGACGAGCCGACGGGGCCGATCCAGGCTGGGTCGGACGTCGACCTGTGGGCGCTGGCCCGGCAGATGGGCCGCGACCAGGACCCGGTGATCCGCCAGGCGATCGCCCGGGTCCATTCGCTGCGCGCTGTCAACCGGTGGAACGGGCTGCGGGCCAAGGCCCAGCTGGAACAGGGCACGTCGTCGCCGATCCTGTCGCTGGGCAAGCTGGCGATGTCGGGCATCCTCCACGAGGGCGCCCACGTGCAGCGGCTGATCGTCGGCGCCGAGGCACTGCTCTACGGCAAGCCCAACCCGCTCGGCGACGACGCCAACTTCCTGTCGCTGAACGCCTTCTTCACGTCGATCGGCGGGGGCACCGACCAGATCCAGCGCAACATCATCGGCGAACGGGTGCTCGGCCTCCCCCGCGAGCCCGAGGTCGACCGCGACATCCCCTTCTCCCAGGTCACCAAGGCCACCGTCCAGCGCCGTTGACCCCGTTCTGTCCTTCGATTGCGGCCCCATCGGGCCGATTGTGAAGGACAGAACGGGCCTCATGCCGGTCTCAAGCCGGCCCCGCGATCCTCGGGGCGATGACCACCGGCCCCGCCGCGGCGGATCTCGACGGGCAGGTTGCCGCCCTGCGCCACCGCGTCGACGGCAAGGTGCTCGTGCCCGGCGACGAGGGGCACGCCGCCTACGGGCGCGACGCAGCGGTGATCGTCGTCGCCGCCGACGTGGGCGACGTGGTCGCGGCACGGAGGTTCGCAACGGCGTCGGGCGTCGAGGTGCTACTCGACACGGACCGGATGGCCGACGTCGAGCTCGACGCCGAGGAGCGCACCGCCTGGGTCGGTGCCGGCGCCACGTGGGCCGCTGTGCGCACCGCTGCCGGCGCGCACGGCTTGACGCCCAGCCACACCGTGCGCTCGTTCGAGGTCGTCGTCCCCGACGGTGAGCTCGTTCGCTGCTGCCGCAACGAGCACGCCGACCTGTTCGAGGCGCTGCTCGCCGGCGCAGGCGTCGGGCTCGGCGTCGTCACCGAGATGGAGATCGAGCTGGTGCCGGTGTCCACAGTCGACGCCGGCGACCTCGACAACCCGGCCTGAGCACCTCGTTTGTGTCACCGCATAGGTCGTCGATGACGTATCTGGTGACACAAACCGTTTGAACTCGTCCTGAACGGGCCCGGCCCACGATCGGCCGATGACACCGACGACGCCATGGGACCTGTACCGGGAGATCCACAAGGCGATGCGCTTCGCCCTCTCCGGCGTCACGACCAAGGCGGGGAACGCCGACGCCGGCGACGAGCACTCGGTCCGCGCCCTGCTCGACGAGTGGCGCGACGTGTCGTTCGTGCTCTACGGCCACCACGCCCACGAGGACGACTTCTGTGACCCGCTGATCCGTCGCCACGCCGCCCACCTCCGAGACGAGCTGGAGCAGGCGCACCTCGTCGCCGATCTTCAACTGGCGCGCCTGCAGGCGTCGGCAGACAGGATCCGTCTCGCCACGCCGTCCGACCGGGCGCCGATGCTGCTCGCGTTTCACCTCGAGCTCGCCGACTTCGAGGCGAGCTACCTGACGCACCTCGCCTTCGAGGAGCGCTCGGTGATGCCAGCGTTGAACGCGTCGATCAGCGACCGCGAGCTGGCGGCGGTCACCGACCGGATCCGCGGGAGCGTGCCACCCGCGGACATGTGCGTGTTCATGCGCTACATGGTCCCGGCGATGAACTTCGCCGAACGGCTCGACATGCTCGGCGAGATGTACGCCGGCGCCC
Source organism: uncultured Acidimicrobiia bacterium (assembly GCA_963841465.1). GTDB lineage: Bacteria > Actinomycetota > Acidimicrobiia > Acidimicrobiales > Ilumatobacteraceae > JALZMG01. The sequence continues at coordinate 263,656 of CAWJCQ010000009.1, forward strand.
CACCGGACGTGGTCGACATGTTCCGCGACGCCGCACGAGCTGCGCTCTCACCATCCGAGTTCGAGTCCGTCGCCCTCGCCGCTGGCTTCCTCTGACCCTCGCTCGCCGGTGGCGGCGATCGCCCAACGAAGCCGATCGACCTCGACATGGTGCAGGTTGAGGATCGCCGGGGCGTCACGACGGATCGTGTCGGCGCGGGCGAGCAGCGCGCCGGCCTCGGAGGGCGAGCCACGGGCGAACGTGATCGCCGCGTGTCCCTCCAGCGAGGCGGCCACGAACTGCATGTCGTCGGACGCCCCGACGGTGTGGCGGGCCGCTTCGAACGATCGCCAGGCGTCGTCGAGCCGCCCGAGCTCGATCTCGCACCACCCGCGCTCGACCGGCCCGACCATCGACTGCACGCCGAGCACGACCGAGCCGACCGGCTGGATGCGCGCCAGCTCCTCCCATGCCTGCTCCATGCGGCCGGCCCGCCGCAACAGCAGGCTGCGCAGCGCCTGGTACGCCTGCTGCACGGCGGGGACGCCGCGCCGGGCCAGCATCGCGTCGACGGTGGCCAACGCGGCGTCGTTGTCCGCCTCGAGCACGGCCAGCACGGCCAGCCAGTAACGGCCCATCGTGGCGAACCCGTCGAGGTCGTGGCGATCCTCGATCGCCGCCCCTTCGGTGGCCTGCGCGCGCAGCTGCTCGACGTGACCGCGGCGCCACGCGATCACCCACAGCACGCGCATCGCGATCAGCGCCCCGACCTCGTCGCCCAGCGCCAGCATCGTGTCGACGGCGCGCCGGGCGAGGCCGGCGGCCTCGTCCAGCCGCCCCCGCCGCAGCTGGCCGATGGCGGCGTACCCCCATGCCTGGGCCAGCCGCGCGTCGTCACCGGCGGTGAGGCCGATCCGCTCGGCCTCCTCGGTCATCGCCAGGCAGCGGTCGATGTCGTCGGACACCACGATCGCCATGACGGCGGCGACGATCAGCGCCCCGCCGAGCTCGTCGTCCGCCCCGAGCTGGCGCAGCTCACCGAGGCTGCTGTCGACCACCTCGCCGAGCCCCTCGGCGCCGCGCAGGAACGATTCGCTGAGGGCCAGCCACACCGAGGCCACCGCCCGCTGCACGCGCAGGTCGCGTGAGCCTCCGTCGCCGTGGGTCGCGTCGATCGCCCGCCGCAGCCACTGCGCGTTGAGCTCGATCTCTCCGCGCGTGAGGCGCACGTACGCCATCGCCGCCGCCATCCGCACAGCCTCGATTCTGGCGGTGGCGACCGCCCGTTCGAACCCGACGCGCAGGTTGTCGAGCTCAGGCTCGACGCGCGCCCGCCACGCCTGCTGCTCGCGACTGCGCAGGCCCCGATCGATGTCGGTGGCGAGCTGGCTCGCCCACCGCACGTACGCCCGGTCGGTCTCGGCGACGGTCGCGTCTCGGCACGGCGGTCGGCGGCGAACTGGCGGATCGTCTCCAGCATGCGGAACCGGGTCGGGCTGGCCCGGTGGTCTGCGACGACCAGCGAGCGGTCGACGAGGCGGGCGATGAGGTCGATCACGTCCTCGACCTGGAACTCGTCGCCGGGCACGCGGCACACCGCTTCCGCCGACGCCGGCGTGCACCCCGATGGGAACATCGCGATCCGCTGGAACACCGCCTGCTCCGCCGCGTTCAGACGGCGGTAGCTCCAGTCGATCGTCGCGAGCATCGTCGCATGGGCGGAGATCTCGCTGCGGACCGGGGCGGTCAGCAGCGCGGCGGCGATGCGGTCGAGCATCTCGGGCAGTTGCAGCACCCGTAACCGGTTGGCCGCCATCTCGATCGCGAGGGGCAAGCGGTCGACTGCTGCGCACAACCGTCCGACCTGGTCGGACACCGCGTCGTCGGCGAGGTCGACGGTCCGCCCGGCGAGGCCGGCGCGGTCGGTGAACAGCGCCCTCGCGTCGGCGTCGGTCAACGGTTCGAGCAGCACGACGGCCTCGCCGGGCGTGGCGAGTGGTTCGCGCGACGTCACCACCACGGTCACGCTCGGCGCCGCCCGCAGCACCTCGGTCGCCAGCGCCGACACGGCGTCGAGGACGTGCTCGGCGTTGTCGAGCACGAGCCACGCCGCCCCGTCGGCGAGCTCGGCGAGGGCGTCGGCGAACACCGCCGCTGGCGACCCCGGTCCGAGCGAGGTGCCCGTCGCCGTGATCGCGGCGCGCACGACGCCCGTGGCGTCCGTCGACGAGAGCGGCAGGAACACGGCCGCCACGTCGAGCCGGCGTGCCGCTTCGATCGCCAGCCGAGACTTGCCGACGCCGCCGGTGCCGACGAGCGTGATCAGTCGCGACTGCCGCGTCGCCGCCTCCAGCCGGGCCAGCTCCTCGCGGCGGCCGACGAACGTGGTGATCACGCCGGGCAGCCGGGTCCGCAGTCGTCGGGGCGGGCGCGACCCCGAACGCTCGACCGGCACCGGCACACGGTGCTCGAGGATCTGCTGCTCTGCCTCGCGCAGCGCCGGTGAGGGATCGAGCCCGAGCTCGTCGACGAGCCGCCGTCGCGTCGCCGCGGCCACGGCCAGCGCCTCGGTCTGGCGGCCCTGACGGTACAGGCCGACCATGAGGTGGACGACGGCGTGCTCGCGCCACGGCTCGGCGGCGACCAGCGCCTCGAGCTCGACCACGGCGGTGGTGAGGTCGCCGTGGCGTACGGCGAGGCCGAGGCGCTGCTCGACCGCCTGCAGGTGCTGCTGGTCGAGGCGCAGCGCCGCCGCCTCCAGCCCGCCCACGTCGGCGACGAGATCGCTCAACGCCCGCCCCCGCCACAGCTCGTTCGCGGCCTCGTGCAGCGCGAGCGCGGCGCGCGGATCGTCGTCGGCGAGCTGCCCGGCCTCGGCGACGAGGTCCTCGAACGTCGTGACGTCGACGCTGGCGCGGGCGGCGACGAGCCGGTAGTCGCTGCCGGTGCCGGCGATGTCGAGCGACCGCAGCCGCAGCAGCTTGCGCAGGTTGGCGACGTACACCTGCAACGTCCGCCGCGGTTGCGCCGGTCGGGGACCATCGCCCCACACCAGGTCGATCAGCTCGTCGGCGGTCACCGCCTGGCCGAGGGCGAGCGCCAACTTCGCCAGCACCGCCCGCTGCTTCGGCCCGCCCAGCGGCACCGGTGCCTCAGGCGGTCCGAGCACGACCGGTCCCAGCAACCGCAGCTCGCACCCCACCTGATCGAGTCTTGCAAAGACGCCCCGCCGACCGACGTCGGACGCACTGCAGCCCGGTCATCGCCGACACGGCTTGAGTAGGTCTGAACTGGTACTGAACAGACGTGACGCACCGTCGACGCAGGCGTGCGGCACCGACGTCGCCGGCAACCAGGAGGGAGCGCTCGATGAACGGGATGGCAAGAAGGCGGCGGGTGGCGATCGGCTCCGCCGTCGTGGCGGTGATCGGACTCGCCGCGTGCACGGACGACGACTCGGCGTCGCCGGCGACGACGGCATCGGCGGCCACAGCCGCACCGACGTCGACCGCCGCCGCGCCGACGAGCGCCGAATCGACGGCGCCACCGACGACGGCGGCGGGCAAGCTGCTCGAGGCGCCGGTGTCGCCGGTGCCGCCGTTGCTCGACGACGCCAAGGTCCAGGCGGCGGTCGACCAGCTCGACGGGATCATCGCCGACGCGATGGATCGCACGGGCATCCCGGGCGTGGCGACGGCCGTCGTCTACAAGGACAAGGTCCTCTACGCCAAGGGCTTCGGCGTGCGCAAGGTCGGCGAGCCGGACAAGGTCGACCCGGACACGGTGTTCCAGGTGGCGTCGGTGTCCAAGCCGGTGGCCTCGACGATCGTCGCCGGCGTGGTCGGTCAGGGCAAGGCCAACTGGACCGAGCCGGTCAAGACGTGGAACCCTGACTTCGAGCTCAAGGACCCGTACGTCACGGCCAACGCCGACCTCGCCGACCTGCTGTCGCACCGCAGCGGCCTGCCCGGCCTCTCCGGTGACCTGCTCGAGGACCTCGGCTGGGATCGCGACTACATCCTCGGCGTGCTCAAGGAGCAACCGCTGGAGCCGTTCCGCCAGACCTACGACTACAGCAACTTCGGCATCACCGAGGCCGGCGTGGCCGCCGCCGACGCGATGGGGATGTCGTGGGAGGACCTCGCCGACACCGTCCTGTTCAAGCCGCTCGGCATGACCAGCTCGAGCTACCGCCACAGCGACTACGAGGCGCGATCGAACAAGGCGCTGATCAGCGTGCCGGTCGGTCCCGACGCCGACAAGAAGTGGGAGTCGAAGTTTGTCCGCAACGCCGACGCCGAGGCGCCGGCCGGCGGGCTGAGCACGTCGGTGAACGACATGGTCAAGTTCATCCGCTTGCAGCTCGGCAAGGGCACGGTCGACGACACCCAGATCGTCGACGCCACAGCACTGCAGCAGACCCACCTCCCGCACCAGGAGATCCGCCAGCCGACCGATCCGGCCATGCGCACCCAGTTCTACGGGCTGGGCTGGAACGTGAACTACGACGACGAGGGCCGGGTCAAGCTCGACCACTCCGGGGCGTTCTTCCTCGGCGCCGGGACCAACGTGATGTTCCTCCCCGGCGAGCAGCTGGGGGTCGTCACGCTCACCAACGGCCAGCCACACGGCGTGCCCGAGTCGATCAACAACGCCTTCGTCGACGCCGCCCAGCACGGCAAGCCCACTGTCGACTGGCTGACGTTCTACGACAAGGCGTTCCAGGGGTTGTACGACGCCTACGCCCAAGCCGGCGCCGAGTGGGCCACCCCACCAGCCAGCCCGGCCCCGCCGAAGGCGCTGACCGCCTACGTGGGGACGTTCCAGAACGCCTACTACGGCCCGCTGACCGTGCAGGCCACCGGCGACCAGCTGTCGATGACGATGGGCCCGCCCGCCGCCCCGGTCACGTTCGCCCTCACACCATTCGACGGTGACAAGTTCACGTTCGACACGGTCGGCGAGAACGCCACCGGCAAGTCCGGCGCCACGTTCACTGTCGGCGCCGACGGCACCGCCGCCTCGGTCACCCTGGACGTCTACAACGCCACCGGCCTCGGCACCTTCACCCGAGGCTGAATGCTCCGGCAGGCTGTCCGGATGGACGACGGAGCGTTGGCAGCCATGCTCGACCCCGGTGATGCGGCTGAGCCGCCTCACCGGGGCCGGCCACGCCGCGCTGTGGGTGAAGCTGGAGCGCGCCAACCCGACGGGGTCGTACAAGGACCGCATGGCTCCGGCGATGATCCGTGGCGCCGAGCCCGCGCCAGACATCAGGCGGCCGCACTGGGTGCCGGGCGGTACGTCTGGATCACAACGTCGGCGTCGCGCAGCAACCCCAGCGCTCGTTCCTCTCGGCTGTGCTCGAGCGGGTAGAAGAGGAACTGGTCGAGCGGGAACCACAGGCCGAGCCAGGCCAGTACCCACCCGAGGTGGTCGGCGACGAGCGTCGCCGCCGAGCTCTCGTCGCCGGTGCGCGACCACGCCGTGATCAACATCCCGACGATCGCCAGCGGCAGCCCCACCCGCAGCGCGCTGACCCCGCCGATGCGGAGCGCCCGGCGCTCGCGGACGTCGTACCTGATGCGGAGGTCGCAGTACCGTCGCAGCGTGGCGCGGAAGCGCTCGACGAGGCCGTCCACAAGCTCCGACTCCGGCAGCTCGACCTCCAGCCGCACCGGCTTGCGCGACGACCTGCTGCGCAGCTGGTTGATGCAGAACTCGATACCGGTCAGGAAGTTGCGGTACTCGGAGAAGAGGTCGGTCTGGGGCATCTCGAACATGTCGTGGATCCGCACCAGGCGGACGTGGACGACCTGCACGTCGCGGGGATCGCCCGCGGCGACGTTCGAACGGGGTTCCATGGGAGGATCGTCGCGTGCGCGTGCGACCGCTGCGCCCCGGTGACCGGGCCTGGAAGCTGGCGACGCTCGAGCGGACGTGGGGCGCCTTGACCGTCGCCCGGCTCGGCGAGCTCGTCGATGCCGCCGACCTGCCGGGCTTCGTCGCCGTCGACGGCCAGGACGCGGTCGGGCTGCTGACGTACGCCGAGCGACCCGACGGGATCGAGGTGGTCACGATCGAGGCGTCGGTCAGGCGCCGTGGAATCGGACGGGCGCTGATGGACGCGGTGCTGGCACGCGCCAGCGAGACCGGCACACGCCGTATGTGGCTGGCTACGACGAGCGACAACGAGCCGGCGATCGCCTTCTACGAGACGTGCGGCATGTCCCTCGCCCGAGTCGTGGCCGACGGTGTCGCCGCGTCCCGCCGGGTGAAGCCGTCGATCCCCAACGTCGTCGGGCGCGACGAGTTGGTCTTCGAGCGGATCATCGGCTGAAGTGACCCGAGTGCGTCCGATCGCCTCCTTGCTCGCGGTGCTGGCGTTGGCGGGATGCTCCGGCGACCACGACGCCGGTGAGTTCGGCCGGCAGGGCTCGTCGTCGTCGACGGAAGCTGCTGCATCCAGCAGCGCAGCGGCCGTGACGACGAGCGATGCGGCGGGCACGGCGACCACGAGCTTGACGGGATCGTCGGGGACGAATACGACCTCCACCGTGATCGCCGCGACGACCGCGCCGGCCGGCGGACCCAACGTCGTGGCCGGGACAGCCGTCGCCGGCAGTGCCGGCGCGGTCGAAGCGAGCGGCGGGCCCTACAGCCAGACCGACCCGTTCTCCGAGGTCGTGCGCCTCGCCGACGGCACGTGTGTCGGGTGGGAGTCGCGGGGCGGCTCGACGTCGGGGCTGGCGGTGGGCGCGCCCGTCGCCGTGCTCGACCCGACGACGAACGCCCTGCTCGGCAGCGGCACGGTCACGGCGAGCCGGTGGGAGGACGTGTCGGGTGGCGGCGGCCAGTGGACCTGCTTCTTCGCCTTCCGCGCCGAGGTCTCGGCACCGGCGCCGGCAGACGTGCTCGTGAAGGTCGCCGACCTCCAGCCGTGGACGGCGCGACCCGATCCTGCTCACCCCGACAGCCGAGTGGCGTCGGTCAGCACCGACGCGGCGATCCGCCTGATCGCCTCGTGCCCGGCGCTGCCGGCGCCGACGACCACGGCCGCCGCGACGGCATCAACCGTCACCACGACAACAGTGGCCCCGACGACCACCGTGGCCGGGCCGCCCGTCGCCGGCTGGAAGGCGATCGGCCAGTACTGGTCGATCGGCGTCGACGCGCTGTGCAGGGCCGGGCTGCCGGTGACCGCGATCGCCCGCCCCTGCCGCCCGCCCAACGCGGGCAGCGACTACATCACCGCCGTGGTCGACTCGAACCACCCGGACGTGAAGTACGCCGACGGCGCGGCGATCCCGGCTGGCACGCCGCTCACCGTCGTGGTGACCACCGGCCGCCCGTGCGGCTGACTCATCGACTTTCGACACTCCGGTACCGTGCGCCGGTGGACCCGGTGATCGGGGCGGCGCGACCCTCCGATGTCGAGCGCCTCGGCACCATCCACGTGTTGGCGTGGCAGGCCGCCTACCGCGGCGTGATGCCCGACGCCTACCTTGACGGGCTCGGCCCCGCCGGCAGCGACGCGATGTGGCGCCGGTTCCTCCAGGCCGACCCCCCGGCCAGCACCTCGACGTCGTGCTCGACAATGGCGGCGCGGTGGCCGGGTTCACGTCGTACGGCCCGTGCGGGATCGTGCTGGGCCCCGACGGCCTGACGGTCTGACGGTCTGGGCGGGATCCGTCCCGGAAGGCGGGACGATCCCCGCCCAGATGCCCGACCGGGACGAATCCCGCCCAGATGTGCGGACGTGGCGGGACCCGCGGGCAGAGGTCCCGCCACCTCACACGTCTACGTCGTCTCGGCGTTCGCGGTTCCGCTCGACGGCGCGGTGGTGGATCCACTCGACGGAGCCTGACCACCGCGAGCCCCGCGGTGGTCGCACCCGCCGGCCATGTTGCCGGACTGCGACGGGGCGGACTGTGCCTGCGGCGTGGTGGCCGTCGAGCCGTTCTCCGACGAGTTCGGTGTCGTCACGGTCGTCGACGAGCCGTTGTCGGACTGGGCGACGGCGATGCCGCCGCCGATGCCGAGGACGGCCGCCCCGGCGATCGCGGCGACGGCCAACTGTCTTCGTTCCATCGGAACCTCCTGGTGGTGGGGACGTCATCCAGCGAACGCCCCCGACCTCCACGGAAGCCGTGGATCAGCCGCCAGTTCTCGGGCAACGACGGGACGGTCAGCCGACGGGCAGCGTCACGGTCACCGTCGTGCCTTTGCCGACCTGGCTGTCGACGCCGATCGTGCCTCCGTGGGCGCTGACCGCGGCGTCGGCGATCGACATCCCGAGCCCGCTGCCGCCGCGGTTGCGGGCTCGCGCCGGATCGGCGCGGTAGAACCGGCGGGTCACCTTCGCCGCCACCTCCGGCGGCATGCCCGGGCCGTGGTCGGTGACGGCGATGCGCGCCGAGCCGTTGACGGACTCGACGCGCAGCTCGATCGGCGTGCCGGGGGGCGTGTGCACCAGCGCGTTGCCGACGACGTTGGCGATCACCTGGCGCAGGCGGTCCTCGTCGCCCTGCACCACGACCGGCGCCGTCGCCACGTCGGTCGTGATCGGTCGGCCGGGGTCGACGGCGGCGGCGTCCTTCGCCGCGTCCGACACAAGCGCGGCGAGGTCGACGTCGCGGCGCTCGAGCGGGCGGCCCTCGTCGAGCTTGGCCAGGTTGAGCAGGTCCTCGACGAGCCGGGCCATGCGGATCGCCTCCTGCTCGGTGCGGCGCATGGCCTCGTCGAGGGCGTCGCCTTCTTCGAGCCCGCCGACCCGGTACAGCTCGGCGTAGCCGCGGATCGTCGTCACCGGCGTGCGCAACTCGTGGGAGGCATCGGCGACGAAGCGGCGCAGCCGGTCCTCCGACGCCGCCTGTTGATCGAAGGCATCGTCGAGGCGCTCGAGCATGTCGTTCAGCGCACCGCCGAGCTGACCTGCCTCGGTCGCCGGCGACAGCTCCGGCACCCGGTGCGAGCGGTCGCCCTCGGCGATGCGCGCGGCCGCCTCGGTCATCTGCTTGATCGGGCGGATGCCGAGCCGCACCACCCACCAGGTGACCGATCCGAGCACGAGCAGGATCACCGACGTCGCGACGACCTCGAGGAGGATCAGCCGGTCCATCGTCGCGTCGACATCGGTGAGCGTCTGGCCGGTGACGGTCAACGTGCCGTTGAACGGTCGGACGACCACCCGGTACGTCAGGTTCGAATCGCCCGCCGCATCCACCGTGAACGGTGAGCCGTCGACGTGCTGGTTGGCCTCGGCGAGCGTCAGCGCCGGCGGCGCGCGGTAGCCACCGGCGAGGTCGGACGTGTTCCCGTACAGCTTGCCGTCGCTCTGGAACTGCCCGACGTAGAAGTCCGACGGGCGGCCGTGGTCGCCGTCGGGGTCGTCGGGCGGTGGGCGGCCGCCGGCAGTGGCCAACCGGGCGTCGACCTGGTCGATGAGATGGGTCCGTGTGGTCGTGGTGACGATCAGGGCGACGACAACGAGGGCGATGACCACCAGGCCCATCCCGGCGAGCAGGCGCGCTCGGAGGGACAGCTTCAGCACAGCCTCAGCTCCGCGAGCGGATGGTGTAGCCGACGCCGCGGATCGTCGTGATCAACTTCGGCTCGGTGGTGTCGACCTTGCGCCGCAGGTAGCCGATGTACGTCTCCACCACGCCGCCGTCCCCACCGAAGTCGTACTGCCAGACGTGGTCGAGGATCTGCGCCTTCGACAACACGCGGCCCTGGTTGACGAGCAGGTAACGGAGCAGGTTGTACTCGGTCGGCGACAGGGACACCTCGACGCCGGCCTTCAGCACTTGGTGGGCGTCGTCGTCCATCTGGAGGTCGCCGCACACCAGCACGTTGCGCTGGTCCTGGGCCTGGCCGGTGCGCCGCAGGACCGCCGTCGCCCGGGCGACGAGCTCCTCGAGGCTGAACGGCTTCTGCAGGTAGTCGTCGCCGCCGAGGGTGAGCCCGCGGACCTTGTCGTCGGTGGCGTCACGGGCCGTGAGGAACAGGACCGGGGTGTGGTCGCCGTCGGCACGCAGCCGCCGGCAGACCTCGAAGCCGTCGAGGTCGGGCAGCATCACGTCGAGCAGCACGAGATCGGGCGAGAGCTCGCCGACCGCGTCGAGGGCGGTCCGCCCGTCGGCCACCGCCGAGACCTCGAAGCCGTGGTGGCGCAGTGCCGCGCCGAGCATCGAGCGCAGGTTCTCCTCGTCGTCGACGATCAACAGGTGTGCTCCTGGCATGGCACCAGTGTCACCGGGATCTCTGAGAGTTTGCTGTGAGCCGGCCATGGAAATCCTGCGCCTTCTCCATGGTCGTGCTCAGCGAACACACAGGTTGCGCGGCGCAAGATGCGGCATGACCTCGACCGTCGACCGCCGCCCACCGATGCCCCGCCGCCGAAGCGCCGTCGACGCCGCCGGCTCGTGCTGATCGCCGCAGCGGCCAGGCGGTGACCGTCAACGCGGTTGGCGAGGTGACGATCGCCGGTGTGACCAAGGCCGTGACGATCCCGTTGCAGGCCCAGCTGGTCAACGGCACGGTCGTGATCGTCGGCTCGATGCCGATCACGTTCGCCGACTACGGCGTCAGCGTGCCGTCGCCCCGTCTTGGTCGCGATCTTCCGCTCACTCCCAGGACGGATCGCGACCGAAACCTCGGGTTCGGCTCGCAGCCAAGCTGCTCGCGTCAGCTCCCGAGCTCGCTGCCGCCGCTCCTACGAGAGGGGTCAGGTCGCCACCCAGGCCACCGCGCGGTCGTAGTCGCCGTTCCCGAAGCTGCGGACGTGGCCGTGGAGGGTGAACCGCAGCAGGGCGACGCCGGTGCGGATCGCCGCGTCGTCGGTGACGACCGCCCCGCGATGGAACGGCGTTGCTCGCAGCTCGCTGGTGAGGTCACCCCAGGCGCCCTCGCCGAAGCCGCCGAAGTCGGGCCCGAGCTGGAGCAACAGGCGCAGCTGGCGATGCGCGGTCTCGAGGCGCTCGAGCTCAGGCTCGATGGTGCGTGTGTAGTCGATCACGCTGAACATGCCGATGGCACGCATCCCGATCACGCCGTCGGCCAACCCTGTGATGCGCACGATCACGCGCCGGATCGTAGGTGACCGGACGTCTCCGGCAGCGGACGACGGTGGTGGCGGGTCACGACCGCGGGACGGCGACCGACCCGAGAGGTGCGGGCGGAACCTCCAGGGACGGGTGCGGCGCGTGCCGCATGCCATCTCGTCGATCGCTCCCCACCACCACCGCCTGGGCGATGATCCGGGCATCCACCGGCCCGGAGCGCCCACGGCGGCGGGCGGACCCCCGCGTGCGCTCGGAGGACCGGCGAGCGGCGACGCCCGTCGGCGCCGCCGCGTCCGCCAGGAACCACCGCATGTCGTCAGTTGACCGCAGCCGACGTCCCACGGTCGTCCCGCGCCGTCAGGTGAGGAAGGCGGGGCCGAGGAAGTCGTCGCGGTCGGCGCCGACACCCGGCGGCTCGATGTCTGCTCCAACGGCTCGCCCTTCAGCCGAGCCTGGGTGGCGAGGTACTGCTGCATCCTCCGCTGGAAGCCGACGAAGGCGAGGTCCTGGTCGAGGTGGACGTCGGCGTGCGATGCCGCGCACGAAGTCGATGCCCCGGCGCAGGATGAGGCTTGTCCTGGGTCTCCGGTGTGCGCGGGTTGGCGAGGCGGATGTGGCGGGGACTGGCATCACCCAGGGCCGCGCCAGCCTCTGTGATGGCGACCAGGATCTGCTCGGCCTCAAACTCAGGATCGAACTCACCCCACGCCACGGTCGCCCGGCGGCCGTCGGAACCCGTAGCGGTGACGACATGGGCGAGGGCGTCGTTCTTCACGGCCGGATCGAAGGCCGGGTTGGCGAGGTTGATGACATCGAGCAGCAGCGGCCCGGTGTCGGCCTGGGTCTGCGGTCCCGATCCGGACGGGCAGTGACCGGCATCGATCGGAGTCGCCCCAACCCCGACCGTTTCGCAGATCGTGGCACCCGTTGGCTCGTTAGTCCTCCGTGGCGATCATCACCTCGGTCGACTTGATGATCACCACGACCTCGTCACCCTCCTTCACGGCGATGTCCTCGACCGACGCCTCGGTGATCGCGGCTGATCTGCTGACCGTCGGGCAGGGTCACCCGGACGGTCGACATCATTTCGCCCAGGGTGCCCGCAACGACCTTCGCGTTGAGCTGGTTCCGAGCGCTGAGCTTCGGGATGAACAGTACCGGCGTGGAACCGAGAGGTCAGCGGGTGACCATCGTTAGTCCGCCCATGACTATGGTGGCGCCTCATGTCCGCATCCCCCCGCCTGCACTGCTTGCTCCTCTCGGGCCTCGCCGTGCTCGGACTGGTCGCCGCGTCGTGCGGTGACGACGATGACAACAGCGCAGCCACGACCGCCGCACCGACCACGGCTGCGTCGACGACTACCGCCGCCTCGACGACGACCGCCGCCTCGACCACCACGGCGAAGGCGACGACGACGACCAGCGGTTCGACGACAACGGCGGGTGCGACGACGACCGCCGGCGGCAACGTCAGCGGTGAGATCCAGGTCCTCGCTGCGACGTCACTGACCGCCGCCTTCGACGAGATCGGGACCGCCTTCGCCGCCGCCCACCCAGGAGCGGGCGCCACGTTCTCCTTCGCCGGCTCCAACGACCTCGCCGCCCAGATCGCCCAGGGTGCGCCGGCCGACGTGTTCGCCTCCGCCGACCAGGCGAACATGAAGAAGGTCACCGACGCCGGCAACAACCTCGGCGAGCCGGCGATCTTTGCCGCCAATCTGCTCGAGATCATGGTCCGGCCCGGCAACCCGAAGGGGATCACCGGCGTCGCCGACCTCGCCAACCCCGACCTCACCGTCATCACGTGCGACCCGAAGGTGCCGTGCGGGACCTACGCCCAGCAGATCTTCACCGCCGCCGGCGTCAGCGTGACGCCGAAGTCGCAGGAGGAGAACGTCAAGGCGGTCGTCACCAAGATGACGGCCGGCGAAAGCGACGCCGGGATCGTCTATGCCACCGACGTCCTGGCGGCCGGCGGCAAGGCAGCCGGCGTGGAGATCCCGAAGGACATCAACGTGGTCGCCAACTACCCGATCGTCACCGTCAAGCAGTCGACCAACCAGACCACGGCTCAGGCGTTCATCGACTTCGTGCTCAGCGACGCCGGCCAGCAGATCCTCGCCAAGTACGGCTTCACGGCACCATGAGTCTCGCGGCCCGGCCGCGACGCGCCGAAGGACGGGCGCTGACCGAGCGCCCGCCAGCAACCGTGGTCGTCCTCGCGGCGGTCGCCGTGGTGTTCTTCGGGCTGCCGTTCGCCGGGCTGCTCTGGCGGCTGCCATGGAGCACCTTGTTCTCGGTGCTCGGCGAGGAGCAGGTCCGGCTCGCGCTGTGGGTCTCCATTCGCAGCTCGCTGGCGGCGACCGCGCTGTCGCTTGTGTTCGGCGTGCCGTTGGCCTGGGTGCTCGGGCGCGTCGGCTTCCCGGGTCGCGGGTTCGTGCGGGCGCTGTGCACCCTGTCGATGGTGCTGCCGCCGGTGGTCGGCGGGACCGCGCTGTTCTTCGCGCTCGGCCGCAACGGCCTGTTCGGGCAGTGGATCTACCGGTGGTTCGACTTCCGGCTGCCGTTCACGATCTGGGGGGTGATCGTCGCCCAGACGTTCGTCGCGATGCCGTTCCTCGTGCTCACCGTGGAGGCGTCGCTGCGCCAGTTCGACGACCGCTTCGAGGAGGCCGCGCGCACGCTCGGCGCATCGCAGTGGTACGCCTTCCGGCGGGTGACGCTGCCGGCGATCCGGCCCGGCCTCGTCGCCGGCGCCGTGCTGGCGTGGGCTCGTGCCCTCGGGGAGTTCGGCGCGACCATCACGTTCGCCGGCAACTATCCGGGCACCACACAGACGATGCCGCTCGCCACCTACATCGAGCTCAACGACGACCCGGAGAAGGCGCTCGTCCTCAGCCTCGTGCTGATCGTCGTCTCGTTTGCCGTGCTGGTCGGCCTCCGCGACCGCTGGCTCGGCACCGCCGGCGCGGCGTGAGCCTCGACGCGGCGATCGCGCTGCGCCTCGGCACGCTGGATCTCGACGTCGAGCTGACGGTCGGACGCGGCGAGATGATCGCCATCCTCGGGCCCAACGGGGCCGGCAAGTCGACCGTGCTGCGGGCGCTGGCTGGCCTGCTGGCCATCGATCGTGGCCGCATCGCCGTCGACGACGTCGTGGTCGACGAGCCGGCAACGCGCACGTTCGTGGCCCCCGAGGCCCGGCCGATCGGCGTCGTGTTCCAGTCGTATCTGCTGTTCGCCAACATGTCGGCCCAGGAGAACGTCGCCTTCGGCCTGCGCGCCCGCGGCACGCCGCGGGCCATGGCGCGAGCGCGGGCGGCCGAGTGGCTGGCTCGGGTCGGGCTCACCGACCGCGCCGCCGTCCGCCCCGGCGCCCTGTCCGGTGGGCAGGCCCAGCGTGTCGCCCTCGCCCGCGCCCTCGCCATCGACCCTCGGCTGCTGCTGCTCGACGAGCCGCTCGCCGCGCTCGACGCCGGCGCCAGGGCCGAGGTCCGCCGCGACCTGCGCCGCCACCTGCAGTCGTTCGACGGGATGCGGGTGATGGTCACCCACGACCCGGTCGACGCCTACGCCCTCGCCGACCGCATCGCCGTGATGGACGCCGGGCGGATCATCCAGCTCGGCACGATCGCCGAGGTCACCGCCCACCCCCGGTCTCGTTACGTCGCCTCGCTGATCGGGACGAACCTCGTCGCCGGCGAGATCGTCGGCGGGGTGCTGACCACCGCCGGCGGGGCGACGGTCGTGCTGGCCGACGCATCGCCGGGGCCGTCGTTCGCGCTGATCCGTCCGCAGACGATCTCGCTGCAGCGCCAGCCGGCACCGTCCTCGAGCGTGCAGAACGTGTGGGCTGGAACGGTGACCGACATCGACCGCCTCGGCGAGCGCGCCCGCGTCCACCTCGAGGGGGCGCTCCCGCTCACCGCCGAGGTCACGACGGCCGCGCTCGAGGCGCTCGGCCTGCGCCCCGGCGACCGGATCCACGCCGCGGCCAAGGCCACCGACATCGAGAGCTACCCAGCGTGAGACGATGAGCCGATGGGGCGCAGCGCGACCGAACAGCTCCTGCTCGGGGAGTGGGCGTGCCTGGGCATCCTCTATCAGGGACCGAGCCACGGGTTCGCCGTCGCCTCGCGCCTCAAGCCGGACGGCGACATCGGACGCGTCTGGTCGCTGTCGCGGCCGTTGACCTACCGCTCGCTCGAGCAGCTCGCGCAGCGCGGGTACATCGAGCCGATCGGCGAGGAGCGCGGCATCGCCGGCGGCAACCGAACCATTCTCGCCGCCACCCGCCAGGGCCGGTCCCGGCTGCGGTCATGGGTGCGCGCGCCAGTCGCCCACCTCCGTGACCTGCGCAGCGAGCTGCTGCTCAAGCTGGTGATCGCCGAGCAGTGTGGGATCGACGTGGCGGCAATGCTCACCAAGCAGCGCGAGCGCGTCGCCTCGATCGCCACCGGCCTCGACCACCAGGTCATTGACCCCGGCGGGCGCCACGACGTCGTCGCCCTCTGGCGCCGGGAGGCCGCTGGTGCCGCGCTGCGTTTCATCGACGCGGCCCGTTCCCGGTGCTGATCAGCGCGTCGCTAACCTCCAGCTCATGACCACGACCGCGTTCGACAAGCTCTACATCGACGGCGCCTTCACCCCGTCGGACTCCTCCGACACGATCGACGTCATCGACTCGGTCACCGAGGAGGTGATGGCGACGATCCCGGCCGGCACCGCTGCCGACGTCGACCGCGCCGTCAAGGCGGCGAGGGCGGCGTTCGAGTCGTGGTCGCACACGCCGGTCGACGAACGCGCGAAGTACCTCTCGCGCATCGGCGACGCCCTCGGCGCCCGCATGGACGAGCTCGCCACGACGATCTCCAAAGAGACGGGGATGGCGAAGTGGCTGTCACAGATCGTCCAGGTCGGCCTGCCGATCAACAGCTTCAAGACCGCCGCGTCGCTGGCCGAGAGCTACTCGTTCGAGGAACAGAGCGGCAACTCGCTGATCGTGCGCGAACCGATCGGCGTCGTCGGCTGCATCACGCCGTGGAACTACCCGCTGCACCAGATCGCGGCGAAAGTCGCCTACGCCATGGCCGCCGGCTGCACCGTTGTCGTCAAGCCGAGCGAGGTCGCCCCGCTCGACGCGTTCGTGCTCGCCGAGATCATCGACGAGGTCGGCCTGCCGGCCGGCGTGTTCAACCTCGTGTCCGGCTACGGGCCGGTGGTGGGTGAGGCGATCGCTTCGCATCCCGACGTCGACATGGTGTCGTTCACCGGCTCCACCCGCGCCGGCAAGCGGGTCGCCCAGCTCGGTGCCGAGACGGTCAAGAAGGTCGCCCTCGAGCTTGGCGGCAAGTCGGCCAACGTGCTGCTCGCCGACCTCGACACCGAGACCTTTGCCAAGGCTGTCGCCGACGGCGTGAACAAGGCGTTCCTCAACTCCGGCCAGACCTGCTCGGCGCTGACCCGCATGCTGGTCCCGGCCGACCGCCTCGACGAGGCGGAGCAGGTGGCCGCCACCGCTGTTGCCCAGGTGAAGGTCGGCGACCCGTTCGCCGAGGGGGTCCACCTCGGCCCGCTCGCCTCGGCCGCCCAACGCGACCGCGTCGAGGGCTACATCAACAAGGGCATCGACGAGGGCGCCAAGGTCGTCGTCGGTGGCCCCGGCGCGCCGGAGGGACTGGGCGCTGGCTTCTACGTGCGCCCGACCGTGTTCTCCGCCGTCAAGCCGGACATGACGATCGCCCAGGAGGAGATCTTCGGCCCGGTGCTGTCGATCCTGCCGTACGAGGACGAGGACGACGCGGTGGCGATCGCCAACGGCGTCGTGTACGGCCTCGCCGGCGGCGTGTGGTCGGGCGACAAGGACCACGCCGTCGCCGTCGCCAAGCGCCTACGCACCGGCCAGGTCGAGGTCAATGGCGGGGCGTTCAATCCGAACGCGCCGTTCGGTGGCTACAAGCAGTCCGGCGTTGGCCGGGAGTACGGCACGTTCGGCTTCGAGGAGTTCCTGGAGACCAAGAGCCTCCAGCTGTAATCCCGGGCTCCGCTCGCAGCCAAGCTGCTCGCTGCGCCTTTCGAGCTCGCCGCCGCCGCTTCGCAGCGGCGCTCGCCCACCTGACTGGGGAGCCGGTCGGCCTGCTCCATGGTCGGCTGATCCCGGAGCGTATTCTCCGCGATCGCGCGAACGCGCCTATGGTTCGTCCGGGCGGGTCATCATCTGGGAGGAAGCTGGGAATGAAGAGACTCGTCGTCGCGGCCGTGGCCGTGACGTGCACCGCGTTGCCGGTGGTCGTGAGCTCGACCGGGGCAGGGGCCGAGGACGCACAGACCGACAGCGAGCAGCAGTACGTCGTGCTCTACGCCGAGGGCGCCTCGACCGACGCCGCCCGCGCCGCGATCGCCGCCGCCGGCGGCACCATCGTCAGTGAGAACACCGACGTCGGCGTCGCCACAGTGCGGACCACCAACGCCGACTTCGCCGCCGCCGCCGACGCCTCACCGGCGATCGTCGGCACGGCCGCCAACCGAGTGATCGGGTCGGTGCCCCATGAGGTGCAAGCCGATGGCAGCGCCAAGAAGCTCGACCCGGCCGAAGCCGACGTCGGCGCCGGCGCGCCAGCCGGCGGCCAGACACGGCACGGTGGCGGCACCGCGACGGCTGAGCCCCTGGCCGACCTGCAGTGGGACATGCAGCAGATCGGTGCCACCGCTGATGGCTCCTATCGTTACGAGCAGGGCAAGGGCGTCAAGGTCGGGATCCTCGACACCGGGGTCGACGCCTCGCACCCCGACATCGCGCCCAACTTCGACCTCGCCGACAGCCGCAACTTCACCGTCGACCTGCCGTTCGACGCCGACGGCCACGAGATCGACGGGCCGTGCGCGGAGGATCCGGACGGCTCCTGCGAGGACCCGCCGACCGTGGACGAGGATGGTCACGGGACCCACGTCGCGTCGACGATCGCCGCGCCGCTGAACGGCCTCGGCATCGCCGGTGTCGCCCCGCAGGCGACGATCGTCAACCTGCGCGCCGGCCAGGACTCGGGCTACTTCTTCCTGCAGCCGTCGGTCGACGCGCTGACGTTCGCCGGCAACCACGGCATCGACGTCGTCAACATGAGCTACTACGTCGATCCCTGGCTGTTCAACTGCACCAGCAACCCGGCCGACACGCCGGAGGAGCAGGAGTTCCAGCAGACGATCATCACCGCGATGCAGCGGGCGCTGGACTACGCCTGGCGCCACGGTGTGACGCTCGTGGCGGCCGCCGGCAACGGGGCCACCGACTACACCAAGGTACTCAAGGACGCGTCGAGCCCGGACTACGCGTACGCGCCGGGCAAGGAGCCGAAGGTGCGCGACATGCTCGACCCGGCGACGTGCGTCTCGATGCCGTCGGAGGGCAACCACGTCATCGACGTCAGCAGCACAGGTATCTCGCTGCGCAAGGCGTACTACTCGGACTACGGCAACGGCTACATCGACGTCGCCGCTCCCGGCGGCGACGTCTATGACACGCCGGACAACACCCGCGACATCAGCAGGGCCGTGCTCGCCGCCTACCCGGAGTCGGTGGGACATACCGCGGGAACCATCGACGACAACGGCAACCCCACGACGGCCGCTGTCGTCAAGAACTGCGACGCCTCCGGCACGACCTGCGCCTATTACCAGTACTTGCAGGGCACGTCGATGGCGTCGCCGCACGCCGCCGGCGTGGCCGCCCTGATCGTCGGCAGGTACGGCTTCCGTGACTGGCGCAGCGGGGGCAAGGCGCTGTTCCCCGCCGCCGTGGAGGCGGTGCTCAAGGCCACCGCGACCAGGACGCCGTGCCCGGACCCGCCGACGTTCACCTACACCCGGCACCTTCCCACCGGTGCCACGGTGGTGACGCAGGCGACGTGCGAGGGCAACCGGGTCAACAACGGCTTCTACGGCCGCGGCGTGGTCAGCGCACTCCACGCCGTCGGCGGCCGGTAGTCCACACCGCACCCGGTCAATGGCAGGCTCTGCGCCCTGATCGGCGGGGTGATATTCCGCCGGTTGGGGCGACACGAGCGGCCTACGCTGCCGCCCATGTCGCGATGCGTGTCGACCACGACGCCGGGGATGCCCGGCGTGGTCGCCTCACCGCAGTAGCGCGACGTCGTCCCGGGCACGGACCCGGGGCGGCGCCATGTGCTCCTCGCCGGGTCTGCCCATGATCCGAGAGGAAGAACCATGGAGCACGTCGATCATCGGGACTGGGGTCGCCAGCTCGGCATCTACGCCACGAACAGCCTGTGCGGCTCCGGTCTGCCGCTGTGGCTGCCCGCCGGCTCGGTCGTGCGGTCCGAGCTCGAGCGCTTCGTCGTCGAGCTGGAGCGGGCCAACGGCTACCAGCACGTGCACACACCCGCGATGGCCAAGCGCGAGCTGTACGAACTGACGGGGCACTGGGCCCACTACCACGACGACATGTACCCGCCGATGGCCGTTGGCAGCGAGGAGGTGGTGCTGCGGCCGATGCTCTGCCCCCACCACGTCATGGTGTTCCAGGCCGAGCAGCCCTCGGCGCGGGCGCTGCCGTACCGGCTGGCCGAGGTCGGCCACCAGTTCCGCTTCGAGCGCTCCGGCGTCGTCGGCGGGTTGACACGCGTGCGCCAGATGACGCTCAACGACGGCCATGTCTTCTGCCTCCCGGCTCAGCTGGAGGGCGAGATCGCGCTGATCCTGGCGATGGTCGACGAGGCCTACCGGGCACTCGGCCTGCCGGCGCCCGCGCTGCGACTGTCCAAGCGGGGCGCCGGCGACAAGTTCGTCGACGACGACGACCTGTGGCGGCGCGGCGAGGCGATCCTGCGCGATGTCCTGCGCACCCTCGACCGCGACTACGTCGAGGCCGAGGGTGAGGCCGCGTTCTACGGCCCGAAGATCGACCTCCAGGTGCGCGACCGACGCGGTCGGGAGGAGACGCTGTCGACGATCCAGGTCGACTTCCACCTGCCGCGGCAGTTCGACCTGTCCGTCCGCGACGGCGCCGGGCGGGTGCGCCCGGTGATGGTCCACCGCTCGATCGTCTCGACGATGGAGCGGATGGTCGCCCACCTCCTCGACGTCCACGACGGCGCCCTGCCGCCATGGCTGTCGCCGACGCAGGTGCGGGTGCTGCCGGTGGTCGACGACGTCGCCGATCACGCCGTCGTCGTGCGTCAGGCCATGATCAACGCCGGCATCCGGGCGGCGCTGGACGACCGCGACGAGACGCTCGGCTCGCGGGTGCGCGACGCCCAGCAGGCCAAGGTGCCCTACGTCGCGGTGATCGGTCGACGCGAAGCGGCCGACGGCACGGTCGCTGTGCGCCTGCGCGATGGAGGGTCGCAGCTCCCGCCAATGCAGGCCGGCGCGGCGGCCGACCTGATTGCCCGGGTGGTCCGATCGCGGAGCGTCGCCCTGGTGCCGTGACCGGCATCAGGGCTTCACGTCAGGCCGGGACGCTGGCGTCGAAGAACTGCCGGAGGCCCTCGGCCATCTGGGCGCGGATCGGTGCACCGGACAGCACGACGTCGACCATCGTCAGCGACGTATGGGTGTGGCCACGCGCTTGCAGGTGCGTCACCGGCACGCCGGCTTGCTCCAGCGCCGCGGCGTAGGCGTTGCCCTCGTCGCGCAGCGGGTCGAACTCGCCGGTGACGATGAACGCCGGTGGCAGACCCGACAGGTCCTTCGCCCGCAGCGGCGTGGCGACTGGGTCAGTGCGGTCGGCCTCGTCGGCGTAGTGATCCCAGAACCACTTCATCAATGGTGCGGTCAGGATGTAGCCGTCGGCGTTCTCGACGTACGACCCGGTGGCCTGGTCGCTGTCGGTGACCGGTGTGAGCAGCAGCTGACCGCTGATGTCCGGGCCACCGGCGTCGCGTGCCTTCTGGGCGACGACGGCGGCGAGGTTGCCCCCTGCGCTCCAGCCAGCCACGGCGAGCTGGCCGGGGATCCCTCCGAGCTCGGTGACGTGGGCGGCGACCCACTGCAATGCGGCGAAGGCGTCGTCGGCGGCGGCCGGGAAGCGCACCTCGGGCGCGTGGCGGTAGTTCACAGACACGATCACCGCATCGGCGCGCACGCACAGGTCGCGGCAGAACGGGTCGTCGGTCGTGTGATCGCCGAGGACCCACCCGCCCCCGTGGAAGTAGACGACGACCGGATGCGGGCGTGCCGAGGCGGGCCGGTAGAGGCGGTACTCGAGATCGCCGGGCGGGCCCGGCAAGGTGCCGTCGACGATTTCGCCCACCTCCGGCCCAGGCGGACGCAGCGCGTTGGCCTCCGTCATGAACGCCCGTGCCTCCTCCGCCGACATCGACTCGATCGGCGGCATGTCGAGCGCCGCCATCATCGTGAGGACGGCCTGGACGTCGGGCTGCAGGCGGTTGATCACGCCGTCGTTGCGTTGAGAGCCACCGGGGCCGCGCAGGTCGAACCCGAGCATCCCCCGCTCGACGACTGCGTCGCACGTGCCGCGGTAGACGTCGACACCGCCGATGTAGGGCAGGAACACCCGCGGCTTGCCGGGCACGTTGGCACCCATGTACCACGAGTTGGCGGTCGGGTAGAGCGTGATGTCGGCGCAGTCGTTGACGTGCTGGACCCATCCGGCCTCGGCGGTCGGCGTCGGCTCGATGCGCACGAAGCCCTGCTCACGGAGGGCGGCGATCTGGTCGGCGACCCAGTCGACGTGCTGCTCGATCGACACCGTCATGTTCGACAGCACCGACGGGCTGCCCGGGCCGGTGATGAGGAACAGGTTGGGGAAGCCGACGGTCATCAGCCCGAGGTACGTGGTCGGGCCGTGCTCCCACTTCTGTTTGAGGGTGGTGCCGTCCACGCCGGTGATGTCGACGCCGACGATGGCCCCGGTCATCGCGTCGAACCCGGTGGCGTAGACGATGGCGTCGAACTCGAACGACTCGTCAGACGTGTCGATCCCGGTGGCGGTCACCGTCTTGATCGGCGTCTTGCGCAGGTCGACGAGGCGCACGTTGGGCCGGTTGAACGTCTCGTAGTAGCCGGTGTCGAGGCACGGCCGCTTGGTGCCGAACGGGTGGTCGGTCGGGCACAGCGTGGCTGCCGTCTCGGGATCCTTCACGATCGCCCTGATCCGCTCGCGGATGCTCTCGGCGACGATGTCGTTGGTCGCCTCGTTGGTGAGTTGGTCGGCGAACACCTGGAGAATCGCGAACAGCTCGCCCGACTCGTATCCGGCATCCACGCGCCGCCGCTGCTCATCGGGGTCGAGCGTGGCGGCCGGCTCGACGTTGATCGGTCCGGGGATCCCACCCTTCGACCACTTGGCCTCGCGGCGGTACGTCTCCCGGTCGGCGGCGATCGCAGCGAGGCGCTCGGCCGAGGGCGGGCCGTTGCGGGCGGGGATCGAGAAGTTCGGCGTGCGCTGGAAGACGACCGTGTGCGCCGCCTGGGCGGCGATCAGCGGGATCGACTGGATCCCCGACGACCCGGTGCCGATGATCCCGACCCGCTTGCCGGTGAAGTCGACGCCGTCGTGCGGCCAGCTGCTCGTGAAGTGGACCTCACCCTTGAACTCGTTGGCGCCGGGGATGTCCAGCTCCTTCGGCACGGACAGGCACCCGGTGGCCATGATGTACCAGCGGCAGCGGATCGTGTCGCCGTGGTCGGTGGTGATCGCCCACGTCGAGGTGGCCTCGTCCCACGTCGCCGCCTCGACGCTCGTCGAGAACCGGATGTCCCGGCGCATGTCGTGCTTGTCGGCGACGTGTTGTAGGTAACGCAGGATCTCTGGCTGGGTGGCGTACTTCTCCGACCAGGTCCACCCGGTCTCCAGCTCGGGGTCCCAGGAATACGCGTAGTCGGTGGTCGGGATGTCGCAGCGAGCACCGGGGTAGCGGTTCCAGTACCACGTGCCGCCGACGTCGTCTGCCGATTCGAGCACGACCGCGGACACCCCGATGCCGCGCAGGCGCTGCAGCATGTAGAGACCGGCGAATCCGGCGCCGACGACCACGGCGTCGACGTCGACGTCGACGTCGACGTCGAGCGTGCCGTCAGCCCTGCCAGCTCCCTTGCTCCCGTTTCCATCCGTCATCGCAACCCCCTGCGTCTCGCGGTTCGCTCGTCAATCCTGGCCCGCCGCGACCCCTGCCCGCCAAGCGGGGCTCTACCGATCGAGACCGAGCCAGCTCGCCAGCGAGTCGACCTCGGCGTCGACGGCGGCCCTGATCGTGCGGGTGAATGGAACGTCCTCGTGCACCGCGTCGACCTGAAAACGCGACGCCTTGCGGTCGGCGGTCGCGTCGACCTTCCCGACCAACCGGTCGCCGTGCAGCACGGGGAGGGCGAAGTAGCCCCAGCGCCGCTTCGCCTTCGGCTTGTACATCTCGAGCGTGTACTCGAACTCGAACAGATCGACGGCGCGGGCGCGGTCGTGGACGAGCCGGTCGAACGGCGACAGCAGCGCGGTCCGTCCCCGGAAGTCCTCGGCGGTCGCCTCAGGGTCGAGGCGCCACTCCCCGGACGTGCCCTCGACCTCGACCGGCGTGCCGGCGTCGCCGACGATCTTCGAGCGGGCGACGCCGAGCGCGCGCAGCCGCCGCTCCTCGCGCACGGCCCGGGCCTCCCCCGCCGGCACCGGCTCCACGCCGGGCGGATACACCCGCTCGGCGAGGTCCCAGAGGCGGTGCGTGCCGCGCCGCCCGGCGACGGCGATCTCGCCGCGTGACGCGAGGAACTCGAGCATCTGGGTGACGTTGCGGTCGTTGGTCCACCCCGACGACGCCCACGGCACCTCGCTCGTGTCGGGGATGTCCCGCGACAGCAGCGGGCCGGATGCATCGAGCTGGTCGAGCACCCGCCGGCGAAACGCGGTGTTGGCGGCGAACCACTCGCGGTGCCGAGTCCAGATCGGCCAGGCAGCCATCTCGGCCATGAACAGACCGAGGTCGGACATCGGCCGGACGGCGACGACCACAGGCTCGGTCTCCGAGACCTGGCCGCGATGCTCGAACAGCGTGCGGTCGTGCTCCAGCGCCGTGGTCAGGTGCGCCGGCCGATAGGCGTCACCCAGGCGGGTCCAGGCCACGAGGTCGGCGCTCGGCGCGATCGCCGCCGTGGGGTCGAGCTGGAGGAACGTCAGCCGCCGGACCACGCTCAACAGGTCGCCGGGCCGATCGGCGTCGAGCAGCTGGGCGCGGACGGCGATCCGCCGTGCCTCCACACGGGTGAGCACACGCATGAACGATCCAGGATTCTAGAGCGATCCATCGATCTCGATCAATGAGATGATGTCGGGATGGAGCACCACGACACCGACGCCTTCCGCGGCGCCCGGTTCACCGGTGCCGACCTCACCGGAGCGACGTTCCGCGCCTGCGACCTCCGCTCGGTGAAGGTCGTCGACTCGTGGCTCGTCGACGTGAACCTGTCGGGGATGGTCGGCAATCTCCGCGTCAACGACGTCGACGTCACCGCGTTCGTCGAGGCCGAGCTCGACCGCCGCCACCCCGAGCGGGTCCAGCTGCGGGCGGTGCGGACGTCCGACGACCACCGGGCGATGTGGAACACGATCGAGCGGATGTGGGCGGCGACGGTCGATCGCGCCCGGCGTCTGCCCGAGTCGGCGCGCCACGAGCGGGTCGACGACGAGTGGTCGTTCGTCGAGACGACGCGCCACCTCGTGTTCGCCACCGACGCCTGGGTGGGTCGCCCGGTCCTCGACGACCCGATGCCCTTCCACCCCCTTGGCCTCACCCACACCTCCTATCCGGCGGCCGACGCCGCGGCGATCGGCATCAACCTCGATGCCCGCCCATCGTTCGACCAGGTGATGGAGGTGCGCGCCGATCGGATGGCCCAAGTGCGCCGCATCGTCGACGGCCTCACCGAGGAGGAGCTGGCGCGGCAATGCACCCGCTCCCCCGCGCCCGGCTATCCCGACGAACGCCGTTCGGTCGGTGAGTGCCTGCGTGTCGTCATGGACGAGGAGTGCGAACACCACCGCTACGCGGTGCGCGACCTTCGCGTGCTCGACGCCCGGACGTGATCAGGTGCGCAGCGCCAAGCCCTCGACGCCAAGGGCGAAGCGCCACAGCGTCCCGTGGCGCGACTCGGTGAGGTAGAGGTGGGTGCCGTCGGGGCCACCGAAGCAGCAGTTCGTGATCATCCCGTCACCGCAGACGAGGCGATCGACGATCTCGCCTTCGTCGACGACGGACACGCAGTGGGCGTAGGTCGACGCCACGTACAGCCTCCCGTCGGCGCCGACGCAGAACCCGTCGGGCCAGTGCCGCTCGGGCAGCTCGGCGATCACCTCCGGCGTGCCGTCGACGAGGCGCATCACTCGGCGGGTGAACGACTCGGTCCACACCAGCGTGCCGTCGGCGAGGAAGCCGATCCCGTTGGGGAACACCGGCCCGAGCTCGATCACCAGCTCGCCGTCCCCGGTGGCCGGATCGAGGGCGAAGATGCGGCCGGGCTCGGCGTTGCGGTTCGGGTCGGAGTCGCCCCGCGGGTCGGTGAACCACAGCCGTCCGTCGTCGCCGAAGGCGAGGTCGTTGGGACCGTCGAGCCGGATCCCCGCGATCTCCGTCGCCACGACCTCGACCGAGCCGTCGGGCCATACCCGCTGGATGCCGGGCGTCGCCCGCGGCCCGTCGCCCATCCCGCCGTTCTGGGTGATGTAGAGCGAACCGTTGGCGGCAGCCGTCGCCCCGTTCGGGCCGCCGCCGGTGTCGGCGACCCGCTCGACCCCGGCCTCGGGCGTCCAGCGCGACACGGAACCACCGGTGATCTCGGTGAACCAGATCGCGCCGTCGAGCCACACCGGGCCCTCCGGGAACCGCAACCCCTCGGCGATCTGCTCCCCATCCATGGCGGCGACCCTACGAAGCGGGGCTGGCATCCTTGGCACCGTGCGACGCGCCCTCCTGTGGTTCGTCCTCGGGATGATCGTGCTCGTCGCTGTGGCCGCCGTCGCCGTGCGGGACCGGCGCGACGCGACGATGGGGCCACCGACGACACCGCCGCCGACGCGCCCGCCCGGCGCCGGGTGGACCGTCGTCCACGTCTCCGACGGCGACACGTTCGATGCCACCGGACACGGCGGTCGCCGTACGATCCGGATCGCCGGGATCAACGCGCCCGAGCAGGGCGAGTGCGGCGCCGACCAGGCACGCCAGGCGCTGGGCCAGCTCCTCGGCAACGCGCCGGTGACGCTGGTCCGCGACCGCAGCGATCGTGACGGCTTCGGCCGGCTGGTGCGCTACGCCGATCGTGCCGACGGGATCGACGTCGGCGCCGAGATGGTCCGGGAGGGCTGGGCGGTGTCTCGTCGCTTCTGGCCCGACCTCGCCCGCAACGACGCCTACGACGCCCTCGAACGCGAAGCCCGTGAGGCCGGTCGCGGGGAGTGGTCTCCCACAGGCTGCGGGGCGCCCATGCCTGGCGTGGCGGTGTCGGTGACGATCAACGCCGATCCCCCCGGACCCGACGACGAGCACCTCGCCGAGGAGTGGGTGCGCTTCCGCAACGACGGGGCGACGCCGCTCGACCTCACCGGGTGGACCGTGGCCGACGAGTCGTCGTCGAATCGCTACACGTTCGCCGCGCTCGTGCTGGCGCCGGGTGCGACGGTGATCCTGTTCACCGGCTGCGGCACCGACACCGGCGACGCCCGCTACTGGTGCTCCGACGGCTTCCCGATCTGGAACAACGACGGCGACACCGTCTTCTTGCGCGACCCGTCGGGCACGGACGTGGTCGCCCAGGGGTACTGAGTCGGGCGACGAAGCGGGCGGGCCCATCGCTGGCAGGATGGGTGCCGTGAGCACCCCCGGTTCGATGACCATCGACGAACGCGAGGCCTTCCTCGCCGACGTCCACGTCGGGATCCTCGCCGTCGACGAACCCGGTCGCGGGCCGATGGCGCTGCCGATCTGGTACGTCTACAAGGACGGCGTCGTCCAGATCGGCATGAGCGGCATGTCGCGCAAGGCGGAGCTGTTGCGCGCAGCCGGGCGCGCCACGCTGACCGTGCAGACCGAGGACCCGCCCTACAAGTACGCGTCGGTCGAGGGGCCCGTCACCGTCGAGGATCGCCGCCGCGACGACTTCGAGATGAGCAGCCGCTACCTCGGCACCGAGTTGGGGCGTTGGTACGCCGACAACAACCCGAGCGCCGACACATCGGTGGTCGTCGTGCTGCGTCCCGAACGCTGGCGCACCCATGACTTCGGCAAGGACCTGTCCTAATCCCCGGCCGATCAGATGATGAACGGCGAGTAGGTGGTGTCGAGGCCGGCGAGCGGCTTGGCGAGCTCGGGGGAGTTGCTTGTGCGAGAACAGCAGGTGCTGGCGGGCCGCCTGCACATCGTCGAGCGCGCGCAGCAGTCGGCTGTCTCTGTAGGCGGCGGCGCGGCAGCGTCCGAGCACTGGCGCGACCTATCCGTTCGGCACCGTGTCAATGGTCTCGCAGCTCGTCGTGTGACGGCCGGCGTCAAGACTCCGGAATTTCCAGGGCGAGGGCCAGTGGCCGCAACACACGTAGCTGTGGACGGGAGGGCTGCGGCAGTGCACCGGCCGCAGGTGGGCGCGACGATGGTGGCTTGGAGCCGCTCGTCGCGCATCACCATGTCGCATTGACGGTTTCGGACCGGGACCGGAGCGCTGATTGGTACGTCGCGGTCCTCGGCTTTACGGTGCTGTTTCGGGAGGACGGCGGGGAGCGGCGGGCCTGCGTCATGCAGTTCGCCGCGGGCGGCTACAGCGTCGGCCTTGTTGAGCACAAGGGGCGCCTCACCGACAGCTTTGATCCAGCCCGGATCGGACTGGACCACGTTGCGTTCTCGGTGGCGAGCCTCGAGGCCCTGGTTGGCTGGGCCCGGCGTCTCGATGAGCACGGTGTGCCCCACTCGGGTGTGATTGACGTGCCACCGGGGGCGATCCTCAACTTCAAGGATCCCGACGGCATCAGTCTCGCCCTGTTCTGGGACCGTTCCTCGACACCGAGCCGCGGTTCGGCGAGCTAGAAGGGGCACTCCTCCTCGGTGAGGCGAGCGAAGTAGCTCACGTCGCGTCCGAGTTCGTCCTGGTGGAAGATCCGCTGGTACTCGCCCGGCGTCCCGACCGCCAAGTTGAACTGCTCCACGCAACTCGCACGATCAGGATCGGGTGGCGCACCCGACGCAGGCGCCGCCGGCCACAACCCCGCAGCGCTCACGGCAACCGCAACGGCTGTGAACGTCCATCTCCGCCCTCTGCACACGGCATCCCCCTTCTGCGTGGTCAGCGCCGCTAGAATATTAGAAAGTCTATCTTCCTATCTCCTCGCGAGCAAGGCCCCGGTCATGCCCAAGCGTTTGCCCGACCCAAACTTCGGGATCCTGGTACGACAGCCGTACCTGGCGATCAGCGCCGAGCTCCAGCGGCGCCTCGCGACAGCCGGCTTCGGTGACCTCCGTCCCGCCCACCTGGTCATCTTCCAGCACGTCGCGCCCGAAGGCACCCGGATCACGACCCTCGCGGATCGAGCACAACTGACGAAGCCATCCATCACGTACCTCGTCAACTCGCTCGAGCAGCTCGGCTACGTCGAACGGGTGCCCGACCCAAGCGACAAGCGAGCATCCATCGTCCGATTCACCGAACGGGGTTGGCGCCAGGTTCGCACCGCGCTCAAGATCCTCGGCGACATCGAAGATGAGTGGGCTCGGCACCTCGGACGACGAAAGTTCGCCGCACTCCGTCGCGGTTTGCTCGACCTCAACGAGGTCGTCCTCCACCAGCGCTCGTGAGCTCGCGCCATCGCGAGTCGCCGCTGATCAGCACGTACCGCATGGGAGTTCATGCGTGGCGGTCATCTCGACCACGAGCCTGTTACGGGTCGGCCGACGCGACCAACTCCCGCGACTCCCATCGGCCGGAGCGCATATGGAATGGCGCCCTCCGGCCTTCCGTACCGCCCGACGCCCGACTGTCGGCGGTTGCGGACGCGGCACCGCGATTACAGGACACCGGTAGCGGCCGGCGGTGCCGCGAGCGTTCGGTGCGTCGCGTCCGCCGCTCCAGAGCGGGCATACGCGCGTGCAGGGAGGCAACCTGCAAGAGACGGCGGATCAGTCGCCCTCATGGAGGGATGGCCCAGACCCCAATGCAGGATGGGCCTTTCGGCCCTAGCAGCCGTCGGCTGGCGAGCGGAGGATGTCAGCAGGTGAACATGAGCGCCGTCTCGTGCCCCCGTCCACCTGAGGCGGTGCTCGGAAGGGAGCGCTGCTATGCCCCGATGGTCCGAGCCATCACGCCGGGCGCCGTTGGGGTCCTGTTCGTTGCATGGACCGAAGAGGCGACGGATGAGACGCGGGTGGACGTTGTTGTGCGCGGCGATGACGCTGGCAGCGTCGGCTCTGATCTCACCCTCGCGCGTCTCGGCACAGGCCGTTCCTCCCTCGTCTCCGGTTGGCCTGGGCGTCGTGGCGGTGTCGCAGGGTTACGGCTTGATCTCTGTGTATGCCGTCGGGCTCGACCACGCGGTGTGGGTCAACGAATTTGACCAGTCGACGTGGAGCGGGTGGTACAGCCAGGGGGGAGAGGTCCCGAGTCTCGCCGCCGCTGTGTCGCCAAGTCCCGGAGTCTTCGACTTGTTTGCGCGAGGTCCCGACAGGGCGCTGTGGACGAGTCACTACAACGGCTTCACATGGACCGACTGGACGTCGCTCGGTGGGATCCTCGCCTCCGAGCCCGCGGCGACGTCGCGTGCTCCTGACGCGATGGACGTGTTCGCCGTTGGGGCCGACAATGCCCTGTGGTCGAGGAGCTTCGACGGGACGACGTGGAGCGGCTGGTACAGCCTCGGTGGGATCGTGACGGCGGCGCCATCGGCGACATCGGCTCAGCAGGGCACCATGGTCGTTTTGGCTCGCGGCGCCGACCAAGCGCTCTGGACCAAGTCGTGGAACAACGGGGCTTGGAGCGGGTGGACGACGCTCGGCGGCATCCTTACCACTGCCCCTACTAGCACGTCTAGGTCACCCGGCACGCTGGACGTCTTTGCTCGCGGAGCTGACAACGCGATGTGGACCAAGCGGTACGTCGGTGGTTGGGGAGGATGGGCCCCGCTCGGCGGAATCCTCACCAGCGCTCCGACTGCCGTCTCTTACCAGCCGGGCACGGTCGCCGTATTCGCCCGAGGCACCGATTCCGCGCTGTGGTGGCGAATTGACCGCGGCACAGGCTTCGAGGGATGGTCCAGCCTCGGCGGCCTCCTCCTCTAACGCGATGCTGAAGAACGCCGTTGGAGCCCTGCTGACGACACGAAGCATCGACCTCGATGAGCCTGGCGATCGCGACAGAACTGCCGTTCAGCTGCCGTGCCATGGCTCCCGACTGTCGAGGGTGGCCCTCACACAGTCGGCGTTCGGCGTGGCCTTCGCCAAGGCGTTCGGCCCCGCGGGGGCTGACCGGCGGCTCGGTGGTCCCCAGCACCGAACGTCGCCTTCGGCGTTCGGTAGCGCGGTGCTCCCGGCGGTCTCGGGCGCCAAGTCGCGCACCAGTTCACAGCCACCACGACCGGTCAGAGTGGCGCAACGAGGTGCTGCCCGGCGTCCACCCGCTCAAAGCCGCCGGGAGCCGAACTGCTCTGGTTGATGTTCGATACCGAACTGCCGGCGATAACGGATGGTCGGCGTCGTGATATCCAGACGCGTTACTCGGATACGCACCCCGGCGTCGTTCGGTGCGTGTCGTGCGCACGTTGAGGACGCCGGGCGAGACCATCGTGGGCCTCGAGGGCCGGGCCGTCTCGTTGGAGTCAGGCTGCGCCCTGCACGTCGTGCGGCGCCCGGCCAACCGGCTCTGGCCGTGAGCGCCGTCGCTCCAGAACCGGGCATTCGGTATGTCAACGGCATCGAACGAGGGCGATGATGTCGGGTAACCGAATGCTCGTCTTGGCGCAAGGCGAGCATGGGGCGGCGCGATACTGCTCGCGCGCCACGGGATGGGGTCGGGCGACGGAAATGGGGGCAACGCCGTGGGTTATCTTGACGTCGACGGGCATCCGACGTGGGTGCACATCTCCGGCCCGGTCGAGTATGAACCCGCCCGTGGCGTGGGGCCCCAGCTCCGCATCGAGCACCATCGAGCTCACAAGGCGTCAGCGATCAAGTCACCACGGCTCATCGCCTCGCCGGGGCACAACCAAGCTCGGGTCCGTCCCGCACGTGAGCACGGAGGAGCTCGCCGCTCGAGACGTGGGCAACGCCATGCCGGGCGGCCAGCCGGGTCCCGTGGGTCCACTTCCCGGACCCCGGCGGCCCGAGCATCAGCGCTCGGAGGCGAGCCGCCACACCGAGCGCAACCGTGGGGATTGCATGCGGTGACAGCTGACACTCGCCGGCATCTTGGGGGCGGCGCTAACGGCTGGGTTGCTGTGGCGGTAGCGCGCAAGCGCGTGCTCGATCACCCGACGCATCGCGTGCGATCTCGACCCAGCGGCGACACCCGTTGAGAGAAATCAACGCCCGACAATCTTGCCGACCCGAAGTCGAGGGTCTTGAGTTGGGTTTGGGCAGGCCGTCACTGGGGTGGCCTGGGAGCGGGAGTGACATCAGCTGTTGGGGTGTGTCGGACGTGGCTGACGTGGGTTGACCTGCGTTCGCCAACGGCCCACCACACGCCGTCGCATGTCCAGCGAGCGCTCCGCCTGCAAACGGAATAGAGGGAACCGTATGCGACGCATCTTTACAGCAGCAGTCATCGGCCTCGTCGCGATCGGAGTGGCGGCTCCAGCCGGGGCCGCCAGCGTGCACCTCAAGGGGGGCGCGCACGCCGAGCCGACGTTTACCGACAATATCCTCACACTCGAGGCAGCGGGCGAGCTCGCCGGCCTCGGCGAAGGCGACGTCCTCGTCAAGCTCGCGGCCACAGGAGACCCGGTGGCGGACTGCGTCAACCCGGGCAGCGGTGAGCATCGACCGCCTGGCCAGCAGCCAGCGGAGGTGACGCTGACCGGTGAGCAAGCGATCCCGGAGTCCGAGCTGAAGAACGGCAACACGCCGTTTGACGTCGAGACGGATGCGCCCGAGACGCCGATTGCCGGAGCGCCGGGCTGCCCGAACTCCAATTGGATCGAGAACATCATCGACGTGGCCTTCACCAGCGCCACGATCACCGTCGAGCAGCCAGCGGGCACGGTCGTGCTGACTGTGACCTGCACGTTCTCGGAGCCGACCTCGAACGGCGAAGTGCCGGCGAGCAACGTCAACTGCACGAGTAGCTGAGGCCCCGTGACATTGGCCGTTGGGCGGCGACGCGCCGGCCAACGGCCAGCCGCCACTCGTCCGGGCGGTCGCCGAGATCCACCGCCACCCGCGTCCCAGAGCCCGTTGACGACGGCCGGAATCCGGCGTTCGGTGACACCGGCCGGCGGTCTATTCGGACTCGCGGTACTCGAATACCCGTGCCGGCACCGGATCGCATCAGCGCATTCGGTCGCGTTACGCAGAGGTTCGACCGTCGCGCCGCGACGCCCCGGAACCGTCGTCCGGAGCCGCTCGGGTCGGGTCGGCCGGTCCCGCAGCCGGCCGCAGCGCGGGCGCTGATATCAGTGGCAGCCGCCATCATCACCTCGGCGACGAGGTTGTCGGCATGCTGCTTGCGGCGCGACGTCCCACTCGGGGCCGAGGCGGGCGGCGAGGGCCCCGGTCAGCGCCTCGCCGACGGCGTGATAGTGCTGGGTCTGCACCCCGGACCCGCTGGTTTGCGCGGCGTGGCGGGCAGCGAGCTCGCGGACCGGCGAGGCGAAGGCGTCGAGGGAGGAGGTGGCCTGCACGATGGCGTCGAGCTCGTCGGCGAACTTGACGGACATCACGTCGGGACCGACCTGGTCGAGCTCGCGGTCGACCCGCGCCGCCCGCTCGTCGCGCCACCACCGGGTGAGCATCTCCGGCACCGCTTCGCCGGTCACGACGGAGGTGCTGCAGAACAGGGCGCCGTGCGCCATGAGGCGATCGACCATCGTCAGCGACGCGCTGTCGAGACGGTGGGCGTCGTCGAGCAGCAGCACCGGGACGTCCGTCTCACCTTCGATCGGGGCGAGCACCTTGCGGGCGGCATCGAAGATCTTGGCGAAGGTGACCGGGTTGATCGCGTCATCGCCACCGAACGTGGCGGCCCGTCGATGCAAAACCCCGCACTGCCCGCATCGGCCAACGCCGCGCTGAACAGCTCGAGCTCGTCACGCCGGCCGACGAACGGCCATCGAGTCGCCACGGCCACGCGGCGAGCGTACGGTGGAGCGCGGCGAGGGCCCCTGGAGACCAGGTGCCCTCGGGACGGCTCAGATGGCGATGATGTCGGCGCTGGGGCCGGGCGGGAGGCTGGCGACGTACGCCGAGCCGACTGCGTTGGGGCCGGGCGGGAGTTCGGTGGCGAACTCCGGGCCGATGGCGCCAGGCCCGGGTGGGAGGTCGGCGGTGGCGGTGGCGGGGCCTTGGGGGATGCCAAGGCCGGCGTGGGCCGGCATCGCCGCGACGAGGGGTGCGACGGTGGCGACACCGGCGACGGCGATGGCCCGCAGCATGCGGGAGGTGAGCTTCATGGATTGCCTCTTTCGGTTGATCGAGGCGCCCCGTCGGCGCCCCTGATGAGGACACGGTGCGCCCAACGGGCCATCCACGGATGAGTACCGGCCACTCAACCCGGCGGGCCGCACCGCTGAGTAGCGATCCGGGCAGCCCTTGGCCGGATGACCGTCGTGGTGAGCAGCTGCTGAACTACCGGTGTGAACGACTGGCCTCTCGTCGGCCGAGCGGGCGAGCAGGCGGCGATCGTCGAGCGGCTCGAGCGTGAGCGGCCCGTCGCCGTTGTCATCGGCGGCGTCGCCGGCGTCGGCAAGTCGCGGCTGCTGCGGGAAGTGGTGGCCTGGGCGCGGGAGCGGGGCTGGTCGATCAGTCCAGTCGTGGGGACCTCTACGGCCGCGGCGATCCCCTTTGGCGCAGTCGTCTCGTTGCTGACCGGTCTCGCCGAGGACTCGTCGTCGGTCGACATCCTTGCCCACGCCAAGCGTGCACTGGCGGACAGTGATCCTCCGCACCTCCTCGTCGTCGATGACGCCCAGCGGCTCGACGCCGGCTCGGCGACGCTGCTCCACCAGGTCGTCGTGGAGGGCGTGTGCCGGACCGTGTCGACGGTCCGCTCCGGCGACCCGGCACCCGACGCCATCGCCAGCCTGTGGACGAACGGACCGGCAGAGCGGATCGAGCTCGCCGGGCTGTCGCTCGCCGCGACGGGCACACTGCTGACCGGGGTGCTCGGTGGGCCGGTCGACGCTGTCGCGACGCGTCGGCTGTGGGAGGCCAGCGGCGGAAACGTGCTGTACCTGAAGGAGCTGGTGCTGGCCGCCGCCGGGACCGGCGCGCTCCGCCACGACCGCGGCAGCTGGCGCCTGCATGGCTCGACCGGCGTACCACCGCGGCTGGTCGAGTTGATCGAAGCGCGACTTGCAGCGCTCGACGAACCGGCGCGCTCGGCGCTCGGCGTGATCGCCGTCGCCGAACGCATTGGTCTCGATGAGCTGACCGGGCTCGTCGATCGTGATGTGCTCGGGCGGCTCGAGGACGCCGAGCTCGTCGAGGTGGCGAACGATCGTGTGACGCCGCAGGTGGCGCTTGCCCATCCCCTGTACGGCGAGGCGGTACGCACCGCCATGCCCGCCCTACGCCGCCGGCAGGTGTGCGGCCGGGTCGCCGACGCGGTCGAAGCGGCGGGGATGACGCGACCGAGCGACGTCGTCCGTGTCGTCACGTGGCGGCTCGACGCCGGACAACCCGTCAAACCCGCACTGCTCACGACTGCCGCCCGGCGGGCCTACAACGCCAACGACTTCGAGCTCGCCGCCCGGCTCGCCACGGCCGCCCGGCGCGCCGGGGGCGGTGTCGACCCCGGCCTCGTGCTCGCCGAGACCTGGATGATCACCGGCCGCCACGAAGACGCCGCCGCACTGCTCGCCGACCTGGCCAACGAGGCGGGCACAGACCAGGAGCGAGTCGACGTCGCCGACGACCGGGCGATCACGCTCGGGTTGCTGCTCGGGCGTGAGGACGAAGCGGTGGCGGTCGTCAACGCCACCCTCGCCCTCGTCGACGAGCCGGGGCTGGTCGACCCACTACGGGCGTCGTTGGCCGTCGTGCTGCTGCAAGTTCCCAGGCCGGCGGCGGCACTCGAGGCGGCCCGCCCGATGCTCGACCGGCCCGACGGCCCCTACTTCTACCGCGGGGCCTATGCCGCCTCGATCGCGCTGGCGATCTCGGGAGCGCTGGACGACGCCATCGAGCTGGGCTGGCGAGGACATGCCGCGCACGTCGCCCTCGGCCCGGCGGTCAGGTTCCGACCTGAGGCGCAGTTCATCGGGCCGGTGCACGCGCTCTGCGGGGCCGGCCGGCTCGGCGAAGCTGCGGAGCTGGCGAGCCGCGGCTTCGAGGCTGCCGTCGCCGCCCACGACACCGACCTCCAGGCCAGCTTCGCGTTGTTGAACGGGCTGGTCGCCGTGCTCCGCGGCCGGCTCGTCTCCGCCCGGCGCCAATTCGAGGAGGCCGCCGCCCTGGATCGCCAGTTGAACGATCTGGCGGCGCTGCGCTGGGCGCTGGGAGGCATCGCCCTCGCCGCCGGCATGGACGCCGATCCCGAAAGCAGCGAGGCAGCCGTCGCCGAGCTCGCCACGCTGGCCCTTCACCCGGTGCAGCTGTACGAGCTCGCCCTCGTCGAGCGCGGACGCGGATGGGCGCTGGCCGCCAGCGGAGCACGGTCGGCGGCCATCGACACGTTGCGCCACGGCGCCCAACTGGCCGCCAAGACGGGGTTGCTCGTCGACGAAGCGATGCTCCGCCACGACCTCGTGCGGCTCGGCCAAGCCCGCGCCGAGCGACGCCGGCTGGCAGAGCTGGCGGAGCGCATCGTCGGGGCGCTGATCCCGGCGTTCGCCGATCACGCCGACGCCCTCCTCGCCGGATCGGGCCGTTCGCTGGACGTGGCAGCCCGCCGATTCGCCGACCTCGACGCCGACCTCATCGCCGCCGAGGCAGCCCACGACGCCGCCGACGCCTACCGCCGCGAGGGACTGCGGCGCCGCGCCGCAGAGTGTGGCGAGCTCGCCCACCAGCTGATCGAGCGTGCTGAGGGAGCCCGCTCCCCAACCACACGGCAAGGGGCCGAGCTCGCGGCGTTGACCAGTCGGGAGAGAGAGGTCGCGACCCTCGCCGGGCGAGGACTCACCAATCGAGAGATTGCGGAGCGACTCTCGCTATCGCAACGCACGGTGGAGAACCACCTTCAACACGCCTTCGACAAACTTGACGCAACCGAGCGCTCCCAGCTCGACGCCCTGCTCCGGCGATGACGCTGCCGCACCCCATGGAGCTTCCTGTCACAATCGAAACAGACCGCATGCGCCTCACGGTGCTCGGGGTCGACGAGGCTCAGGCGATCACGCACGGTCTGCGCCTCCCCAGATGGCACAGCGAGTTCCCGCGTGACGACGACGTCGACGCGGCGTCGGCGGTCGTTGCCAACGGCACGTCGAGCTGGGGCCCACGCCAGATCGTGACCATCGCCGACGGGCTCGTCGTGGGCACGATCGGGTTCATGGGGCCGCCGGTGGTCGTCGCCGGGGTCGTGGAGGCCGAAGTCGGCTACGGGCTGGTGCCCTCGGCACGCAACGCTGGTCTGGCAACCGAAGCGTTGGCGCAGATGCTCGCCGCTGCCGAGCGCGTGTCCGTGCAGGTGCGGGCCAGGGTCGCCGCCAACAACGCCGCCAGCCGACGGGTGCTCGACAAGTGCGGGTTCGCGCTCGCCGGCCCGACCGACGACGGCCAGTTGCTGATGCGGACACGGTCGCAGTGCTGATCGCAACGCCGTGGAACGCCGCGAGCCAGTCGACGTGGCCCCGCGTCCGTCGAGCAGGCATTCGGCATGGGCTGACCATCACGGCATGTGCCGCGCCAGTCGTCAGGGTCGACCGGATGGCCGTTTGCCGCTCGCTCCTCACCGGAGCTGACGAGAACTCGGCGGCCATCGAGTGCGGTCACCGGCGTGGACGTTCGGCTGGTCGATCGGGCCAGGCGGCCGTGAGCCTAGGAAGCGGCCACCACAGGACCGTTCTGCGCAGTAATGGATGTGGCGACACCGAGGGGTTCCTCGTCTTCCCACCTCAGCACCCGTTCTCGACGGCCGGCATACCGGACGGGCCGCCTCCGAGCGGTAGGTAGCTGCCGATCGGCGCGCTGCGCAGCCCGCCACCGGCGCTCGCCACGCGCGCACCGATTCGGCATCGTTCGGCGCCGCCGACGGCGGCCCACTCGTCTCACGTCGGCACAGACGAGGCGCCGAACCTTGCCGCAGGCCGCGCACCGAACCCCGGCCGCCGACGTTCGGGAGCGCCAGACTCCCGGCGGTTTGCGGACACTCGGCGGGAGCGTTATCCCCGAGATTCCGGATACCCGTGCGTCGATCGATGCGACGGCCTGACCGAGGCGAACTCGATCGGTGGGCAGGGGGCGAGTGAGGCCCCGTCACGGTTCGGCCGCTGAGCCTCTGCCAGTCGGCGGGTCGGCAGGAACCGGGATGAGCTCGAACACTGGGTGGCGAGCGGCCTCAGCGACGAAGTCCCCCACGGGTGAGTCCTTGGTCGCCTGGAACTGCGCGCGGGTCTTGGTGGCGACGGCCACATAGCGCTTCAGGACGGGGCCGGCCTCGTCCGCTCCGACCTCGCGGGTCGCGTACTCGCGGGAGGCACGGCCGTAGCGCAAGCGAACAAGCCCACCTTCGCGAGCGTTGCGCACCCAACCGACCGCTCCGTAGGGAGCGACCAGCCACCTGCTCCTACCGTGCTCAACCGGGACGACGGGAGTGGTGTGCGGTTCGCCGGTCTTGCGGTCGCATGTGGTCAGCACGTGGATCGGGCCGATACCCGCGCGAGCAAGCAGGCCGACGAAAGCGTTCCCGGCTCGCCACTGCCAGCTGTCGAACGCTGGCGTCTTGAAGGCTGCATCAGCCATGTTGTTCAGTTTCACCCCCGCTGCCGACGCTGCCAAGAGGCCAAGGTCCTGGCGGACCTGGCGCCATATGGTCCCTGCCGCGAGGACCGGTGCCGAGTTGTCGATCCGCCCCGCCCCGGCGCTGTCGGTGCCTGACCATCCGCTCCGGAGACCAAGCTGGCACCACAGCCGGCTCGCGTACCGAAGCGGGTTGCTGCCGTCCGTCCGCGCGGTCCATCCGGCGGTCAAGGACACCGTCGACTGCGATTTACCCCGGGACGTTCTTAGAGCACGCAGGCTCCGGCTGCGTTCGGTGGGGCTCGGGCGGTTCGCGCCGAGCATTGCGGCGTCTGGGCTGCGGGACCGGGGGTTCCCGCGACGTCGTATGGCGCACCACGGCGAGCGCGGCGCGATGTTCGAATACCGCCTCCTCAAACGCGCGGAGGTCCGGCGGCCAGGGCGCGACCACGGGCGGCGACTTTGACGGCGCCCAGGCGTGCCGAACGACCATCGGCCACACATTGTCGGGAACGTCCCCGCGCTACCGGTGGCCCACGTGATGCCCGATCTGGCGCGATCCGAGGACCCGCACGTTTCTCTGCCGTGGCCCGACCTAGTGCTGGACAACGGTGCCGCCGTCGACGTTCCAGGACTGGCCGGTGACCCACGCCCCCTGGGCCGAGCACAGGTAGACCACGATGTGGGCGATGTCCTCGCCGGTCCCGGCACGACCGAGCGGCACGCGGGTCCGCACCAACTCGTCCCACAGATCACCCCGACCGAGGTCGTCCATGCGCGAGGTGTCGATGATCCCCGGGCAGATCGCATTGACCCGCACGCCGGCGGACCCGACCTCGCCGGCCATGCACGCGGTGAGCGCCTGCAGCCCAGCCTTCGACGCGGCGTAGGCGGCGGTCGACGGGGCCAGCGCCTTGCCGGCGATCGACGAGATGTTGACGATCGACCCGCCGCGACCGCCCTCGACGACCAGCCGCCCGAACACCTTGGACATGAGGAACGCCCCGGTGAGGTTGACGTCGATCACGGTGCGCCACAGCCCCGGGTCGAGGTCGATCACCGGCTTGCGGTCGTCGCCCTTGGCGGCGCCGGCGTTGTTGACGAGGATGTCGACGCGGCCGAGCTCGTCGATCGACTGCCGGGCCAGCGCTTGGACGGCGTCGAGGTCGGCGACGTTGGACACCGCCGTCAGCGCCGTGCGCCCGAGCGCTCGCACCTCGTCGGCGACCGACTCGATGTCGCGCCACCCAGCGGCCTTCTCGTCGTCGGGGTACCGGTCCGGCGAGCGGCCGGTGCCGGTGAGCACGACGTCGCACCCGGCGCGAGCCAGCTCGACGGCGATCGGCCGCCCGATCGAGCGCATCCGCCCGGCCCCCGTCACCACCGCCACCTTGCCGGTCAGTCCCGTCAGCTCGTAGGTCACGACGCGGACCGTACTCACTCGGGTTCGGCTCGCAGCCAAGCTGCTCGCCTCCTCCTCCCGAGCTCGCCGCCGCTGCTTCGCGGCGGCGCTCACCCACCTTGCCCCTCAGCCGATCGTGCGGCGAAGCAGGGCATGGACCCGCTCCCAATGCAGCTCGGACGCGGCCCGGTTGTGGCGATCGCCAGCGGGAGCGAAGCCGTGGACCGCGTCGGTGAGGAAGTCGATGTCGTACGTGATCCCCGCCGCGTCGAGCGCCGCCTGCATCGTCTTCATGTCCTCGACCGGCGCGGTCGGGTCGTTGTCGCACCATGCGAAGTAGAGCTCCGCCGTCACGGCCTCGAGCCCGAGATGCGGCGAATCGGCGGTGTCGCGCACCAGCCACGCACCGTGGATCGAGGCTGCCGCGGCGACGCGGTCGGGCATCGCCTTGGCCAGGGCGATCGTCAGCCCGCCGCTCATGCAGAACCCGACCGCCCCGACCTTGCCGTCGCGGGCGGCGGCGTCGGTGTCGGCGTGGGCGAGCAGGGCGGTGGCATCGGAGACGATCCCGGTCGGCGTGACGGTGACCATCAGCTCCTGGCGAGCGTGCATGTCCTCGTCCGACGCGCCGAACTCGCGGTACGGCCCGCCGCGGTAGAAGAGGTACGGGAGCATGACGTAGTAGCCAGCGGTCCCGAGGCGCGACGCCATGTCCTTGAGCGCCGGCCGGATGCTCGGGGCGTCCATCAGGTACAGGACCACCGGGAACGGCCCGCCGTGCTCGGGATGGAAGATGAAGGTGGTCATCTCCCCGTCGGGCGTCGTGATGTCGACCTGGCGCTCGATCATGGCCGCAGTCTCCCAGACGAGTCAGGACGGCACGAGCGGGCTGACCAGCTGGGTGTACCACCCGGCGGCGAGCGCCACGCCCAGCACGACGAGGAGCATGCCGGCGGCCGGCTCGACCCAGCGCCCGATCCGTCGCAAGCGGGCGGCGTGGACCGACCACGACGCCAGCACCAGGGCAGCAGCGAGGAACGGGACGCCGACACCGAGCGAGTATGCGGCGAGCAGGGTGGCGCCGTGCCAGGCGTCGTCACGCGCGGCGACCACGAGTGAGGCGCCGAGCAGCGGGCCGACGCACGGGGTCCAAGCGGCGCCGAAGGCGACGCCGGCCACGATCGGGCGGGCGACCGGTCCGGCCCGTTCGACCGTCGCCAGCAGCCGGCGCTCGCCCACGAGGCGGCCGCGCCGGGACGCGAGCAGCACGACCCCGAACCCGGCCACCAGCACTCCTCCGACTCGGGCCAGCGTGTCGGTGTGGGCGGACAGGGCGTCGCCGAGGCCGCCGGCGAGCGCGCCGAGGGCGACGAACACGACGCCGAACCCAGCGACGAACAGCGCCGCCGCCCGCACCGCCGCGCCGCCCACCGCCCGCTCGCCCTCCCCGGCGACGACGCCGACGTAGGCGGGCACCAGCGGCAGCACGCACGGCGACAGGAACGACGCCACCCCGGCGCCAAACGTGGCGAGGTAGGCGCTCACGCCGGCCCCGAGCTCGTCGGATCTGGGTGCGCTCCGTGACGACCAGTGGCAGGCTCGGCGCCCAGAACGGCGGATGACAGGGAGCGCGCCCAGATGGCCAGGCACGCGCTCACGCTCGTGGGGTCGTTGGGTCGACGCCGAGCAGCACGCGTACGGCGTCCTCGGTCTCCCGGTAGCGGCCCTCGCCGAAGTGGGTCAGCCGCCGCCGACCCTGTTGGTCGTGCAGGTAGAACGCCGGCCAGTAGCGGTTGTGGAAGTTCCTCCACGTCCGCATGTCAGGGTCGAGTGCGACCGGGTAGGTGATGCCGTTGTCCCTGACGTAGTCGGCGACGGCGGCCGGGTCCTTCTCATACGTGAACTCCGGCGAGTGGATGCTCACGATGATCAGGCCGTCGCTCGCGTAGCGGCGCTGGAGCGCCTCGACGAACGGTTGGGTGTGCCGGCAGTTGATGCAGCCGAAGGTCCAGAAGTCGTAGAGCACGACGCGCCCGGCGAGATCCGCGGCGGTCAGCGGCTCGGTGTTCAGCCAGCCGGCAGCCTCGACCGCCGGCGCCGAGGCAGCCTCGATCGGCAACGCCGACGCCGAGCCCACGACCTGCTCGGCGGCGATGTCGTCGGGCGAGGCGCGCCGGGCGAACCAGATCCCGACGAGCGCCAGCACGACGACGCCGGCCAGCACGATGCGCGACCGATGCACTGCTTGCACTGCTTGCACCCGTCCACTGTCACCCGAGCGCGCGAACGCGTCGAGCACACGACGCGAAACAGGCTCGAAAGCCGGTCAACCGTACCGCTTCACCAGGTCCTGGCCGATCCCGGGCAGCTCGTCGGCGGGAGCCGCCGGCACGACGAGATGGGTGACACCCAGCTCGGCCAGCTGCTCGATGCGGTCGTCGAGCTTGGGGCCGGGCCGGCCACCTCCGCTGTAGAGCTCGATCGTGTCGGGATCGCGGCCGGCCGCCTCGGCTTCGGCCCGCACGATGCCGAACATCTCCTTCAGCTCGTCGAGTGTCCCGCCGCCCGGGAAGAACCCGTCGCCGCGCTGACCGGCTCGGCGGGCGGCGGCCGGCGAGTGCCCGCCGATCACGATCGGCACGGTCCCGTGCGTCGGGCGTGGCCGCATGATGCAGTCGGTGAACGTGACGAAGCGGCCGGCGACGGTCGACTTCTCCCGGTCACCGCTCGGCGCCCACAGCTCGCGCAGCACGTCGATGTACTCGTCCATCCGTGCCCCGCGCTCGTTGAACGGGACACCGAGGGCGGCAAACTCCTCAGCCAGCCAACCGACGCCGACCCCCAGCGTCACTCGCCCGCCGGAGAGGTGGTCGAGGGTGGCGATCTCCTTGGCCGTGATCACCACGTTGCGCTGCGGCAGCACGAGCACCCCGGTGGCGAGGCGGATCAGCTTGGTGTGCGCAGCCGCCCACGTCAGCCAGATCAGCGGGTCCGGGAGGTCGAACACCTCAGCCCCACCAGCCATCTTGCCGCTCGGGTCGTACGGGTAGGCCGACTCGTAGCCGGAGGGCACGACGACGTGCTCGACGGTCCACAGCGTCTCGAACCCGCCGGCCTCGGCCGCCTGGGCGATGGCGATCGCCCCGTCCGGTGACGATCCGAACCCGGTGTTGGCGAACATGACCCCGAACTTCACGACGACCCCCTTTGTCATCAGGTGGCAGCCAGCATCGCAGGTCGACCTACCCTGGCTGGGTGCCCTCGACCGCCAGGACCACCGTGAACGACCTCATCGCCGCCGCCCGGGAGACGATCGACAACCTCAGCCTGGAGGAGACGCAGGCGGCGATCGCCGAGGAGGGCGCGCTGCTGATCGACATCCGCGACCCGCGGGAGCGCTGGCGCGACGGCACGATCCCGGGCTCCACCCACGTCACGCGCGGGATGCTCGAGTTCTGGGCCGACCCGGAATCGCCGTACTACAAGCCGTACTTCGAGTTCGACCGGCGCATCGTCGTCTACTGCGCTGGTGGACTGCGCTCGGCGCTCGCTGCGAGCACGCTGAAGACGATCGGCTTCACCGACGTCGGCCACGTCGAGGGCGGCTTCGGTGCGTGGAAGGAGGCCGGTCTCCCCGTCGAGGACGTCGAGCGGAAGTGATCACGACACCGAGTCGATGACGGCCCGGATCGTCGCCGCGCTGGCGCGCAGACCCTCCAGCTCGGCGGCGTCCATCGGCACGTCGAGACGGGCCAGCACGCCCTCTCGGCCGACGACGCTCGGCAGCGATAGGCACACCGCGCCGACCCCGTCGACACTGGTCCGCACGCTCACTGGCAGCACGGCCCGCTCGTCGTGGGAGATGCACCGGGCGATGCGGGTTGTAGCCAGCCCGATCGCCAGGCTGGTGTTGCCCTTGCCCTCGATGATCCGGTACGCCGCCTCGCGCACCTGGCGGCGCAGCTCGTCGAGCTCGGTGGCGGCGATGGTGTCGCCGTCGGGCCCGACGACGTCGAGCAGCGGCGTGCCACCGACCGTCGCCGTGGACCACAGCACGATCTCGCTGTCGCCGTGCTCGCCGACGACCATCGCGTGGATGCTGCTGATGCCGATGCCCAACCGCGCCGCCAGCAGGTGGCGCAGGCGCGACGAGTCGAGCACGGTGCCGCTGCCGATGACCCTGCCGAGGGGCGGCCCGACGATCTCCTGGGCGACGTAGGTGACGACGTCGACCGGGTTGGTCACCAGCACGTAGATGGCGTCGGGTGCGATCTCCAGCAGCGGGGGCAGCGCCCGCCGGACCAGCGCGACGTTCCCCGCGGCGAGCTCGAGCCGCGTACTGCCCGGCGCCTGGGCCGCGCCGGCCGTCACGATCACCAGGTCGGCGCCACGGCACAGCTCCAGGTCGGCGCCGCCGGTGACGCGGCCGCCCTCCACGAACTGCAGCCCGTGGCTCAGGTCGAGGGCCTGGGCCTCGGCCCGCCGCCCATCGATGTCGAACAGGGCGATCTCGCCGGCGAGGCGCTCGATCGTGCTGGCGTAGGCGATGGCGATGCCGACGCTGCCGGCCCCGACGACGGCGATCTT
Organism: uncultured Acidimicrobiia bacterium; assembly: GCA_963841465.1. Lineage (GTDB taxonomy): Bacteria > Actinomycetota > Acidimicrobiia > Acidimicrobiales > Ilumatobacteraceae > JALZMG01. The sequence goes on from CAWJCQ010000009.1 coordinate 307,734, forward strand.
CTCGAGCCTGGCCACTGGACCACGGTAGAGGGCAACGGCGCGAGCATGGGCGGGTGGAGCTGCACCCGGACCTCGACGTGCTGGCGCCACTGCTCGGCACGTGGTCGGGCAGCGGGCGCGGCGAGTACCCGACGATCACGCCGTTCGTGTACGACGAGCAGGACACGTTCGGGCACGTCGGCAAACCCTTCCTGATCTACTCCCAGCGCACCACCGCCGACGACGACGGGCGACCGCTGCACGCCGAGACCGGCTACCTCCGCCTGCCGACGCCGGGCCGCGTCGAGCTGGTGCTCGCCCACCCGACCGGCATCACCGAGGTCTCCGAAGGCTCGCTGGTCATCGACGGCGGCTCGATCGTCATCGAGCTGGCGACAACGGCGCTCGGCCGCACGGCGACGGCGAAGGAGGTCACCGCCGTCGAGCGGTCGATCCACCTCGCCGGCGACGAGCTCTCCTACGAGGTGCGGATGGCCGCCGTCGGGCTGCCGTTGCAGCACCACCTCGGCGCCGTGCTGCACCGCACCGGCTGATCGTCCTGCGGCGAATCGTAAGGTGGGCGAGCGCCGCTGCGCAGCGCGCTGCGGAGCCCTCGCTCGGAGGCGAGGCGAGCACCTTTGCTGCGAGCCGCGCCCGAGCATCACAGCTCGCCACTGACGTCGGCCCAGCGCCCGATCACCCGCTGCTGGAGCCAACCGAAGAACAAGAACACGACCACGCCCAGCAACGACGCCATGATCACGGCGGCGAACAGCTCCTCGCCGTCGAGGTTGTTGGCGTACTTACGCAGCAGCTGACCGATGCCGGTGTCGCCCTGGGCGAAGAAGAAGTCGCCCACGATCGCGCCGATCACCGCCAGCCCGGCGGAGATGCGCAGCCCGGCGAAGATCGCCGGGAGCGCGGCGGGGAACATCAGCTTGCGAAGGCGGGTCACGCGGCTGGCGTGCTGCAGGGTGAACAGGTCGTGCATCCCCCGCTCGGCGGACTGCAGGCCGAACAGCGTGTTCAGGGTGATCGGGAAGATCGCGATGAGCACGCACACGATCGTGCGGGCGTTGAGGCCGTAGCCGAACCAGAAGCCGATGAGCGGCACGAGGGCGAGGATCGGGATCGCCTGCAGCATCACCATGTATGGGAAGATCGCCCGCTCGGCCGCCTTGGCCTGGCTCATCACGACGGCGATCAGGATCCCCAGCACGATCGCGATGACCAGCCCCAGGAGGGCGACCTTGGTGCTCGACCACAGCCCCGAGAGGATCTCCGAGAACGCCGACCAGTCGAGGAACCCGTTGCGCACGACCTGGTGCGGCGGCTCCAGCAGGAACCGCCGCCGCGGCGCCAGCACGGCGTAGGAGACGACGTACCAGATCCCGATCACCATCGCGCCGAGGAGCAGCGGCGGCACGACCAGTCCGATCCACCGTCCAAGTGTCGTCCGCAGCGAGGATCTGGGCGGGATCCGTCTCGGATTCCGGGAAGATTCCCGCCCAGATGGCGGCGCGGGACGATTCCCGCCCAGATCGGGGGACGGTGGCTGATCGCCCGCGCTCACGCCGACACCTCCCGCAGGGCCATCGAGACCTCCCCGCCCAGCGCGGCGAACTCCGGGTCGAAGCGCAGCTCCGGAGGCCGCGGGTACGGGAAGGGCACGGCGAACTCGGCGGCGATTCGGCCCGGCCGGCTCGACATCACGAGCACCCGGCTGCTGAGGAACACCGCCTCGTAGATCGAGTGGGTGATGAACAGCGCGGCGAAGCCCTCCCGCTCGAACATGGCCAGCGTCTGCTCGTTGAGCCGCTCCCTCGTGATCTCGTCGACGGCGCTGAAGGGCTCGTCGAACAGGAACACCGGTGGCTCGAGCGTGAGCGTGCGGGCTAGCGAGGCGCGCATCTTCATCCCCCCCGACAGCGCCTTTGGATAGTGGTGCTCGAACCCGGTCAGTCCGACCATGTCGATCGCCATCCGTGCCCGCGCCATCCGCTCGGCCTTGGGGACGCCGCGCAGCTCGGCGAGCAGCTCGACATTGCGCCACACGGTCCGCCACGGCAGCAGCGTGGCGTCCTGGAAGACATACCCGAGGTGGTCGCGGTCGACGGTCACCGTGCCCGCCGTCGGGGCGAGCAGCCCGGCGGTGATCCGCAGCAGCGTCGACTTGCCACAACCCGACGGTCCGACGATGGTGACGAACTCGCCGCGCTCGACGCTGAACGTGACCTCGTCGATCGCCTCCGTGCCATCCGGGAACGTCATCCCGATGCGGTCGAAGGCGATCGCCGGCACGGCGCCGATCTTGTCAGTGATCCCGTCAGCGCCGACGGTACGGGCGCAGGCCGTCGTCGGGGATCGTGCCCAGCCGCCCGGCGTTGAAGTCCTCCACCGCCTGCACCAGCTCGGCGCGGGTGTTCATCACGAACGGGCCGTAGGCGGCGACCGGCTCGCGGATCGGCTGCCCGCCGAGCAACAGCACCTCGAGCGGGGCCGAGGCAGTGGCGTCGATCGTGAACGAGTCACCGTCGCCGAACACGACGAGCTGGCCCGTGCTCACCGGCCGACCCGCGGCGCCGACCGTGCCGGTGCCGGCGAGGACGTAGGCCAGGGCGATGAAGTCCGATCGCCACGGCAGCTCGAGCTGCGCGCCCGGGCTGAGCGTCGCATGGGCCATCGTGATTGGGGTGTGCGTGCCGCCCGGGCCGCGGTGCCCGGCGATCTCGCCGGCGATCAGCCGCACCAGCGCTCCCCCGTCGGGCGACGACAGCAGCACCGAGTGGTCGGCCTCGAGGTTCTGGTAACGCGGCGCGGTCATCTTGTCCTTGGCCGGCAGGTTGACCCACAGCTGGATGCCGTGGAACATGCCGCCGCTGACGACCAGCTCCTCGGGCGGCGTCTCGATGTGCAGGATGCCGGCGCCGGCGGTCATCCACTGGGTGGCGCCGTCGGTGATGACGCCGCCGCCGCCGTGGGAGTCCTGGTGCTGGAACGTCCCGTCGATGATGTAGGTGACGGTCTCGAACCCGCGGTGCGGGTGCCAGTCGGTGCCCTTGGGCTCGTACGGTGCGTACTCGACCTCGCCCATCTGATCCATGTGGATGAACGGATCGAGGTGCTCGAGCGGGACCCCGGCGAAGGCCCGGCGGACCGGGAAGCCGAGGCCCTCGTGTCCCGACGGCGCCGTGGTCACCGACACGATGGAACGCTCACGGGCCGTGATGTCCGGGGTCGAGATCCTCGGGAGCGTGGTGGTGTCGGCGGTGACGGCAGGCATGGTGCCTCCTGGGCGATTGTTGCGATCGCAATGTTATAACCGGATGCGAGGCCGGCCTATTCCGCGGCCAAGCCCCGCTCGATCGCGGCCACCAGCTCCGGCCGCAGGCGGTCGGCAGCGATGATGCGGTGCACCGAGCCGACGTCGAGTGCGCGCTGCACACTGTGCACGGCATCGAACTCGGCGGCCACGTCGCCGAGCTTCTCCGTGCGCACCTCCTCGCGCACCGCGGCGATCTCGGCCGGGCTCGCACCCCCCTCCTCGAGCGCCCGCACCCGCGGGTCGAGCCCGGTCCGCTCGTCGACATCGCGGGTGAACACGACCGCCGCGGCGGGGGCGCCCCCGATGACCGAGGCGAACGAGCCCTCGACGGCGAGCACCTCCATCCGGTCGTTGAGCATCGCCGAGAACACCACGAACGCGCCGCCGTGGTAGCGGGACACCACGCACATGATGATCGGGCCGTCGAAGTTGACGATCGCCCGCCCGATCTCGGCGCCGTACTCCAATTGCAGCCGGCGCAGCGACTCGGGCGAGCCGTCGAACCCGGACAGGTTCGCCAGCACGACGACCGGGCGGTCGCCGCTCGCCGCGTTGATCGCCCGGGCGACCTTCTTCGACGACAGCGGGAACAGCGTGCCGGCCGACCACTGCGCCGGACCGTCGGCCGGGGTGTCGCCGTGGCGCGGCAGCGGCCGCGACTCGATCCCGATCACGGTCACGCCGTGTCCGCCGATGCGGGCGTCGCACACGACCGCCATCTCCGCCTCGGCCATCTCCGGCCACCGCTCCAGCGTCGGGTGGTCCTGATCGACGACGGCGCGGATCAGCGTGCGGATGTCGAAGGGCTTCTTGCGGTCGGGGTTGGCGGTCGGCGAGAAGATGTCGCCGACGGTCCGGAAGTCGACGCCGTCGACGTGCTGGGGGTAGTCGCCTACGTCGCGGTCGATCGGGTCGGCGGTCGGCGCCGGGCGCGGCCCGCGCTCGCCGGGCCCCCGGTAGCACAGCTCGTAGTGCTCGAACAGCAGGTCGCACGCCGCCGCCAGTGTCGGCGCCCAGTACTGGGCCTCGCCGTTCGGACCCATCACCCGGCCGTACCCGCCGATGCCGAGGTTGTCCTCGGCCGAGACGCCGCCGGAGTAGTCGATCGCCTGCTTGCCGGTGAGCACCATCGCGCTGTCGGGGGTCATGACGAGGATGCCGCGGGTGTGCATCAGCATCGTCGACTCGGCGTTCCAGTAGGGCTGGGCGCCGACGTTGATCCCGGCGACGACGACGTTGACCTCGCCCCCGGCCTGGGTGTGGGTGACGAGGCGGCGCAGCACCCGGGCCACCCAGTCGAGGTTCTCGCTGCCGGAGTCCATCGCGATCTTGGCCCCGGCGGAGAGGGCGAACCACTCGATCGGCACGTCCATCGAGGCGGCCACGTCGATCGCCGCGAGCACCCGCCGGCACTCCTCCTCGGTGATCGAGCCCATCGCTCGCGTCGGATCGCCGAGCACGGCGACGCGGGTCATCCCCTCCGGGTACCGCCCCGTGGGTGTCGAGACCACGCCGACGACCACACCGGCCTTGTTCAGCCCCGCCGGGCGTTCGACGGGCACCAGCGTGCCGGTGTCGTCGAGGTCGTACTCGACGAACGTGCCTCCCTCGCGAGCCAGCATCGGGACCAGCTCGTACGGGTACACCAACCCCCGCCGGCGGGCTTGGATCAGCTTGCGGGTGTAGTCGTCGAGCGGCTCCATCGGTCCGTCAGGCGGCGGGGTGAGGCGCACGCTCAGACCGCGACCCGGTTCGTAGCCGATCCGCATGACCGTCTCGACCGGCTCGCCGCCCCCGGGCGGGGCGAGGCGTGCCGACACCACGACCTGCTCCAACCCCAACCCCTCGGTGAGCGGCGTCAGGCGGCGGGAGATGTCGTAGACCTCGTCGAGGGGGAGATCGACCGGCGGCCAGACGTACAGCATCACCCGGTTCCACTCCAGCCGGCGCAGCGCGGGGCGCTCGGCGTACGCCCTCCTGATCGCGTCGAGGCAGCCGACCAGCACCCGCTCGACCTCCGGGAGAGCGATCGCCCGCCCGGACTCGTCGCGCACCGGTGTCAGGTCGCGCACCTCGGCGACGACCACGAGTCGCTCGTCGGAAGGATTGCCCCGGGCGACGCAGTCGAAGAGGTTGACGTCGTCACCGGTCCGGCCTCCGGCGGCGAGGCGGATGATGTCGAAGTTCGCCAGCCGCCACAGCTGCAGGCGGCGAGCGATCATCGGGTGCAGCCCGCGGAACATCTCGTCCTCCTCGAACACCTCCTCCTCTGGCGCCCGGCGGAACGTGATGATCTGCTGACCACCGAGCGGGTTCGCCGCGACGAGGGCGACTCGCCGCACGCTCGCCGGCAGCGACGCCCGGCGAATGGCCTCGCCGAGCATCCTCGCCAGGCTGTCGTCGTCGCCAGTGTCACCGGCCGAGCGGGCCATGAACAGGTCCGCCACGGCGGTCTCCGGGTCCTCGACCCCCTTCGCCGCAACGCCGATCACCGCGAGCGTGGCGGCGAGGTCGCCGTGCTCGACGCGCGTCGCCAACACGTGCACGGTGCGGTCGCGGTGGCGGTACGAGGTGCGCACGACGCCGTCGTCGCCGTGGACCAGCGGCGCCAGTTGGCGGATCTTGTAGTAGCGGCGAACCAGCACCTCGAGCAGCACCGCCGGCGTCGGCGTCGAGCCGAACAGGTCGTCCTCGGCGAGGATCGGCACCAGCGGCAAGGGGCAGGCGACGAGCTGCTCGAACTTGGCCGGGTCGGGGGCGGGGTCGGGCCCGGCGAGCTCGACGGCGAGGGCGCGCATCGTCGCCGCCTTCTCGGCACGCGCCCGCAGCACGTGCGGCTGGTCGAAGCGCCGGTAGCGCAGGTTGCGGCTGAGCGAGGCGACCTCCGGGTAGCGGCGGCGGGTCCGCTCGATCACGCGGTCGAGCGACTCGCGCAGCTCCGGCGACCCGACCTCACCGACCGCCGCCGTCGCCTCCAAGAGGCCCATCACGACGGGCAGCTGCTCGGCCCGGCGCTGCTGGGCGACGAAGATCCGCAACAGCGCCGACTCCATCTCCGACCCGCCACCGAGGTCGGTGACGCCGTAGCGGGCGAGCGCCCGCCGCAGCTCGTCCCCGAACCACGCCGGCAGTCCCTCGTGCTCGAGGTCGAGCGAGCGCAGGTAGGAATGGAAGTGCTCCCGGGGTGCTCGCTCGTCGTCGTCGCTGCCGGGATCACGCCGTTCCGGCGCCACCCCGGCGAGATCGGCGAACGTGTCGATCACGGCGAGCTGGCCGGCCTCCTCGGGATCGGCGGCAACCTCCGCGAGCGCAGCCCGAGCCGCGGCAACATCGATGTCGTACCCGAGCACGAACGCCCGCAGCACGCGGAGCGGGTCGAGCGACGCCGATCCGAGCCCCGACAGCGTCATCCGCGCCTCGGGCGGCGCGACCTGCTCCTCCTGCTCGGCCGGCTCGATGCGGAACAGCGGCGCTCCGGCGTCGACCTGCACGTTGCGGGCGACGAACACGTCCCGCACGCGACCGCCGATCGGCGCCGGTACCCCGATCTCCATCTTCATCGCCTCGACGACACCGAGGCGGTCCCCAGCGTCGACGACGTCACCCGGAGCGACGTCGACGGCGACGACGAGCGCGGCCGCGGGGGCGCGCACGATCCCGGCGTCGTCGCGCGAGTACCGGTGGGCGACGCCGTCGACCTCGACGAGGTGCTCGCTGCCCTGCTTGCCCTGCACGGACGACACCACCGCGTACGTGCGCTCGCCGATCGTCAGGCGCGAGCGGGCCCGGCCCAGCCGCTCGGCATCGACAACCACCTCGGAGCCGTCGAGGGTGACGACGAAGCGGGCGGGTCCGAGCTGGCGCACGACGACGCGGTACGACTGCCCGCCGTGGCGAAGCTCGACCGTGCGCCCGATCGCGACGTCGGCCTGAGGTCGGCCGCGAGCGGCCCAGCCGAGGAACGTCGCCACCTCCGCCCGGCCTTGTAGCTCGGCCGCGTCGAGGGCCGCGGCGACCAACCCCACATCGGCGAGGCGCGTCGGCACGTGGCCGTCGGCGGCGGTGAGGCGGTCAAGCCACGACGTGTCGATCTCGCCTGCCCGCACCTCCGGGCGCTCGAGCAGGTCGAGCAGGAACGAACGGTTCGTCGTCCCGCCCTGGACGACAACGGTCATCTGCGACAGCGCCCGGTGCAGGCGGGCCAGCGCCTCGCCGCGGTCGCGACCATGGGCGATCACCTTGGCGATCATCGAGTCGTACTCGGCGGGGATCACGTCGCCCTCGGCGACGCCCGTATCGACCCTGATGCCGGGGCCCACGGGCAGCGTGAGGATCTCGATCGTGCCGGGCGCCGGGGCGAACGCCCGCTGCGGGTCCTCCGCGTTGAGCCGGGCCTCGATCGCGTAGCCCTCGGTCGGCGGGGGATCGCCCTCCAAGCGGCCACCGTCAGCGACGTGCAGCTGCAGCTTGACCAGGTCGAGCCCGCTCGTCAGCTCCGTCACCGGGTGCTCGACCTGGAGCCGAGTGTTGACCTCGAGGAAGGCGAAGCGCTGTTCGGCCGGCTGGTACATGAACTCGACCGTGCCGGCGTTCTCATAGCCGGCGGCGTGAGCCAGGCGCACCGCGGCGGCGCGCAGCTCGCGGTCCTGGGCCGGGGTCAGAACAATGCACGAGGACTCCTCGAGGACCTTCTGGTTGCGGCGCTGCATGCTGCAGTCGCGAACGCCGACGGCCCACGCCGTGCCGTGGCGGTCGGCGATCACCTGGACCTCGACGTGGCGGGCGCCGCTGATGACGCGCTCCATGAACACCGTCTCGTCTCCGAACGCCTTGAGGCCCTCCGACCGAGCGCTCTCGAACGCCTCGGCGAGCCCGGCCTCGTCATCGACCCGCCGGATGCCCCGCCCGCCGCCGCCCGCCGTCGCCTTGACCATCAGCGGGTAGCCGATCGCGGCAGCGTGGGCCCGGGCCTCCGCCAGCGTGTCGACAGGCCCGCCGCTCCATGGCGCCACGGGCACGGCGGCCTGCTCGGCGAGGCGCTTGGCGCCGATCTTGTCCCCGAGCCGGCGCATCACCTCGGCGCTCGGTCCGACGAACGCGATGCCCAGCCGATCGCAGAGCTCGGGAAACTCCGGGCGCTCGGCGATGAAGCCCCAACCCACCCACGCCGCGTCGGCGCGGGCCGCGACGAGCGCCCGCTCGATCGCACCGAGATCAAGGTAGCTGCCGTCGAGCAGCACGGCTTCGTCGGCCTCGCGCACGAACATCGCGGTGCGCTCGGCTGCGGTGTACAGCGCGATCGTGCGGATGTCCTCGCCGCGCTCGACGCGCACCTCGCGCACGGCGTTGACGAGGCGCATCGCTGCCTCACCCCTGTTGACGATGGCGATCCGACGGAGGCCCCGACCCATCACGCCGGACTGTAGGCCGGCGTCAGAACCAGGTGTTGCACCACGGCGTGACAGACCCGGCGAACAGCCCGGCGGCGCGCCCCACCGCGCCCGGAGCGTGCTCGTCGAGCCAGCCGGCGCGGTGCAGCAGATCGAGCCGCACGTCGCCGAGCACGACCGCGCCGAGGGTGGCGACGGGCAACGTCAGCTCCGCCGTCTCGCTCGTCCGCGCGCACGTGGCACCGGCGGGCCCGGCATCGAGGGCGTACCGTCCGTCGGCCAGGCCGTGCGGATCGTCGAGCTCGAACACGACCCGCCCGGCGACGTGGTACGACCGGGCGCTGAGCAGGCGGGCGACGTCGAGTGGCCGCAGCCAGATGAAGTCGAAGCAGCTCGTCTGGCGGGCATGGCGGCCGTCGGCGAGCAGCCACGGCAGCACCTCGTCAAGTGGCCGGTCGCCGGCCTTCACGGTCGTCACCCAGTCGAGCTGGTGGAGGTACCACCACAAGCGAGCCTCGGCCTCGGGTGTGGCGGCAGCCATCTCGGTGACCTGCAGTGTCGAGTTGGGCCGCATGTGCTGCCACTCGCCGTCGACGGTGTAGCGGGCGTAGCCCTGGACCGTGCCGCCGTCGTCGACGCACAGGGCACGGAACCCGGCCCACGGCTTGTCCGACTCCGGGGAGCGACGGATGTCGGCGGTGAGGTCCCAGCGGATGTCGTCGCGGCCCACCATGCCCGGGCGGGCGCGGCGCACGCAGTCGAACACGGCCGGTGCTTCCTTGCGGAACGTCGCCGCGTCGACGAGCTGGATCGAGCCGGCGCCCTCGTTGGTGAACTGTGCCCGTGCGGCGTCGAGCTCCCACTCCGAGCCGCGGACGGCGGGACCGAAGCCGAAGCGGCCGTAGATCGGGTACTCGGCGGCGATCAGCACGTCGGCGACCTCGCCGCGGTCGCGGCTGTCGGCCATGTCGGTGCCGATGATGCGGGTCAGAATGCCCTGCCGGCGGTGGGTCGCCCGGCACGTCACGGCGGTGACGGCGCCGGCCGGCACGGTCGCCCCGCCCGGAAGCGTGAGCTCCGTCGGGAACGACCCGTACGTCGCCACGATCTCGTCGCCGTCGACCGCCACGTACCTTCGATCGAACGGCTCACCGATGTCGCGCGCGAAGTCGTCAGAGTCGACCGTGTGGGCCTCGAAGAACCCGTTGCGAACGGCGCGCCGGTACGTCGACGCCTCCTCCGCGGTGATGGTCCTGATTTCGACGCTCACTGGTGCACCATCAACCTGTCGATCACGCGATCCGCCGCGTGCACCTGGTGCACCAGCGAGCCTTCGGCGCCGTAACACTCATTCCCTCGCTCGAAGACCCACTCACTCACCGGTGCACCATCAAACTGTCGATCACGCGATCCGCCGCGTGCGCCCGGTGCACCAGCGAGCCTTCGGCGCCGTAACACTCATTCCCTCGCTCGAAGACCCACTCACTCACTGGGCCAACGGTATGCCAGCGCGGCCGCACCACCACCACAGGATTGCGTGGCAACATCCCCGCATGTACCCCGGGAAGTACGCCACCGAGCGCGCCGACCAGCCGTGCTTCGTGATGGCCACGAGCGGCGAGGTCGTCACCTATCGCGAGTACGAGGTGCGGACGAACCGGCTCGCCCACCTCCTTCGCGACCAGGGCCTGCAACGCCTCGACCACTACTCGATCTTCATGGAGAACAACCCGCGCTACCTCGAGATGTGCGGGGCGGGTGAGCGCGCCGGCCTCTACTACACCTGTATCAACTCGCACCTCACGACGGACGAGCTGGCCTACATCGTCACCAACAGCGAGTCACGGGTGTTCATCACCTCGCGGGAGAAACTGCCGGTCGTCCGCGAGATCGTGCCGATGTGCCCAGCAGTCGAGCGGTGGCTGGTCGTCGACGGACCGACAGACGAGCCGCCGTTCGAGGACTACCTCACCGCTGTCGCCGGCTACCCGGACACGCCGATCGCCGACGAGCGCAACGGGGCGGCGATGCTCTACTCCTCGGGCACGACCGGCCGGCCCAAGGGCATCGTGCGCCAACTCCCCGACGTCGCCCCGGACGATGCGCTCCCGCTGATGCAGTTCCTCATCCAGCAGTGGCGCTACCGCGAGGGTCAGACCTACCTGTCGCCCGCCCCGCTCTACCACTCGGCACCCCAGGGTGCGGTGGGGCTCACCATCCGCAGCGGCGGAACGGCGATCATCATGGAGCGCTTCGACCCCGAGCACTACCTGCAGCTCGTCGAGCGCTACCACGTCTCCCACAGCCAGCTGGTGCCGACGATGTTCAGCCGGATGCTCAAGCTGCCCGAGGAGGTGCGCTCGCGCTACGACCTGTCGTCGCTGGAAGTCGTCGTCCACGCCGCCGCGCCGTGCCCGATCCCGGTGAAGGAGGCGATGATCGACTGGTGGGGGCCGGTGATCATCGAGTACTACGCGGCGACCGAGGGCATCGGCTACACGACGTGCGACTCCGAGGAGTGGCTGGCCCACAAAGGCACCGTCGGGCGCTGCAAGCTCGGCGTGCTGCACATCCTCGACGACGAGTTCAACCAGGTCCCCAACGGCACGCCGGGGACGATCTGGTTCGAGGCGCCGGCTGGGCTCGCGTACTGGCGCGATCCGGACAAGACCAAGGAGGCGACGTCGCCCGACGGGCGGATGCACACCACCGGCGACGTCGGCTACGTCGACGACGAAGGCTGGCTGTACCTCACCGACCGCAAGTCGTTCATGATCATCTCCGGCGGGGTCAACATCTACCCCCAGGAGACCGAGAACCTCCTGATCACCCACACCAAGGTGGCCGATGCGGCGGTGTTCGGCGTGCCCCACCCCGAGCTCGGCGAGGAGGTCAAGGCGGTGGTCCAACCGATGCCTGGCGTCGAGCCCGGACCTGAGCTCGAGCGCGAGCTGATCGAGTTCTGCCAGGCCAACCTCTCCAAGCAGAAGTGCCCGCGGTCGGTCGACTTCGAGGCCGAGCTGCCCCGGCTGCCGACCGGCAAGCTGTACAAGAAGACACTGCGCGACCGCTACTGGGGCGAGGGTCAGAGCCGGATCCTGCAGTAACCGCGCGGGCGGTGCAAGGACGCGTCAGGCAGCGTGCGACGATGACGCCGATGGGAAACACCATCCCGACGGCGTCGGAACCGGCACCCGACGTCGACCAGGACGGGCGGGCCGCCGAGTCGTGGCACCGGGCTCATTGGGAACCGTCGCTCACGCTCGGGGCGTGGTGGCGCCTGCTCGCCGAGTCCGGGTGGGGTCAGCCGACGTGGCCGGTCGGGTCGCTTCGGCCGCGGCCTGGACGCAGCGTCAGCCGCTGCGGCGCAGAGAGCCGCCACCGCGACGTGGTGCCAGCTGTTCAGCGAGCCCGGCGCGGGATCCGACCTGGCCGCGCTGCGCACACGCGCCGCGCGTGAGGGCGACCGATGGGTGGTCAACGGCCAGAAGGTGTGGACGTCGGGCGCCGAAATCGCCCGGTACGGCCTGCTCGTCGCCCGCACCGACCCCGCCGTCGCTGGCAGCCAGCGTTGGATGACGCAGACGCTCCTCGTCACATGCTCGTGATATCGGGCTACGAGGCCGCGCTTGATACTCGTCGATGGCGTCTGCGGGCACGTGAGCGATGCCGTCCACGAGGACGTAGCGGATCCGGTGCTCGTAGACGAGACGCAGTAGTTCACGCGTCGGAAATCCGAGTCGACGAGCTGCCTCCGTCGCCCGAGACGGTTCAGCGTCCATCGATGCCTCCTGCAGAGTCGTCGAAGCCCAGCTTACGGCTGAGGAGTGCGGACCTCAGTCTCGATGGCGACGACGCCAGCGAGGTGGCCGCTGTCAATCAGCGCATCGCGGGCATCCTCGAGCGCTCCGAGCAGAGTGAGCGCTTCGTCGAACTCGTAGCTGACCTGCTGCGGGGGCTGGTCGGTCGGCACAGGCTGACTCTGGCTGCTGCAACGTCGTACGCTGAGGATCCGGCGGTCCAGGACACGGGGGTGCGGCATTATCCCGCGATCTTCGGATGCCCAGGACGGCGTCGGATCAGCCAGTGAAGGTGCGTCGGCCACCTTGCTCCGCGACGTTGAGCTGACGCGAGCAGACTCCCGCGGTGAGCACCTAGGCTTCGACGAAGGAGGCGTGCTTTGAGCGATCCCGAGGTGCTGCTGCCTGCTGAGGCCGGTCGTCGTCTCGGCATATCGACGCGGGTGATCGTCCAGGCGACGTACGAGCGGAAGCTCCCGCGAGTTCGTCTCTCTGACGGCACACTGGGCATCCCTGCCGAAGCGCTAGACGAATTCCAGGTGCCCACGGGCTGACCCACGCCGTCTGACGTCCCTCGATTCGACGGACCACCGACAGCGGACCCACCCCGGACGGCGCGGAGTAACCGGCGCGGATATCCCCGTGTTTCACTCGCAGTGTGAGGATCCGCGATCACCGGTTCGCCGGTTCGTAGGTTCGAAGGCCGGGCCGGGGGCTGACTCAGCTGATATCCGACCCCTGTGTTGGGGTGTCTTTAGTCCGAAGTGTCGCCCCCGGTCCTGACCTTCTGGGACCGGCCTGACTTGATAGAAGCGTTGATCACTCAACGGGGATTTGTCGACCGGTCCTTTCACCTTACGCCTGTGAGAGGAGGCCGTGATGGCCAAGCAGCGAACGAAGACCACCGACCCGTTGCCGATCGAGGTGAACGACGCGCACGACGTGGGGATCGACCCGCACAGGAAGACGTTGACCGCCACCGTGCTCGACAGCCGCGGTGGGACGGTGGCGACGGCCTGCTTCAAGGTGTCCGGTGTCGGCCACCGGGCGCTGCTGGAGTGGGCGACAGCGTTCGGCGCCGTGCGCCGCTGGGGGATCGAGAGCGCCAGCGGACTGGGCCGGCACACCGCGATGTTCTTGATCGACCACGACCATGACGTGCGTGACGTGTGCCCGACGCGCACCGCCGAGCAGTCCCGCAAGCGGCGTCAGGGCAAGACCGACGCGCTCGACTCGCTCCGCATTGCCCGCGAGGTGCAGGCCGACCCCGACCTGCCGGTGGCGTTCAAGCGGGCGCCGGGCAACGCCGGCCCGGACGAGATCCATGAACTGCTCAATCTGTGGCACAACCAGCGGCGCAGCCTGCTCAAGAGCCGCCAACAGCTGCTCAACGACGCCCTGCTGCATGATCTGCCCGAAGCGATCCGCGCCGACCTCCCCGACGACCGCAGCATCCGCCCCCGGCTGAAGGCGCTCGCTGCGCGCGACCAGACGGTGGCGTGGGATCCGGTGACCACGCTGCGGCTGCGGCTGCTCGACGACCACACCGCCGCGATCCGCAGAGCTCGACGTCCGCGAACGCGAAGCCAGCCGCGAACTGGGCGACCTCACCCGCCGCGCCGGCTCCACCCTCAACGAACTCTGCGGAATCTCCGACCGCTCCGACGCCGAGCTGCTCGTGGAGACCGGCGACCCCCGACGGTTCGCCGGCGAAGGCGGCTTCGCCCGCTTCAACGGCACCGCCCCACTACCGGCGTCCTCCGCCGAAGGTGACGACGAACCGAAACGGCACCGGCTCAACCGCGGTGGCAACCGTCGCATCAACGCCGTCCTCCATCTGATGGCCGTCACCCAGCTGCGCTGCGAACCCCGAGCCCAACAGATCTATGGCGACGCCCGTCGCCGCGGCCACACCAAGAAAGAAGCGATGCGAATCCTCAAACGTCACCTCTCCGACGTCGTCTACCGACGGATGACCCGCGACCTCAACGCCACGCTCAGCTCACCACGCATCGACCCCCAACAGGCCGTCGCCTGAATCGAACACCAGTTTCTTCTTGACATAGAAGCTTCGGACTGCGCTCCGGTCAGCTCAGCCGGGTTCGAAATAGATGACGTCGAATTGTGTCATCCTCAGCGAGCACCGCGTACAACCGACACGTACGGCGCGAGGATGCCGGCGGTGATCAGCACGCGGATCTCCGGATCATCCGCAACGGACAGGGTTCGGCCGGCGAAGCCCGCCTCGGCGGCGGTGCTGCAGCGTACGCCGACAGCAGGTTGCTGCGAGCCCTCGACGACGTCCAGGCCGTCCAGCAGCACTACCAGTTCGCCCACGAGCACCGCATCTCCCTCGGCCGTGTGGTCGCCGGGGTCGAGGACCGCTACCCGCCGTACATCACGTAGCGGGCGGGGCCCCGACGAAAGGCTGTCGTCGAACCTGACCGGGGCGGGAACAGCGTCGTCGCGTCCTGCAGCCGCATCATCGACGCGGGCACGTCGGGGACCACGAACTCGGTCAGATCCGAGCCATCGCGGTGTCGCCGTCGATCTGGATCGTGCCCGGATGGGCGGTTTGCACGAAGGAGTCCGACTACGACCGCTTCGTATCGCTGTTCACACAGGACGACGCCTGGCGGATCCCTACATCAAGTCCGAGCACGTCGGCCGGGACGCCATCCGCGCCGGCATCGAGCGGATGTGAACTCGTTCCGTAGCGCCTCGATCTCGACGCGGTCGGCGATGGTCTGAAGGTCGTTCATCGGTTCCTCTTGTCGTGGGGTTCACGTGCGGCCCGCACAGGGCTGTCGTCGATCGCCCACGTCGTCGTCACTCTTCTGATTCGGTGCCGGCAAAGGCTGGGCGGGACCATCATTCGGACGCTGTCTCGTCGGAATGGCCAACGACGCCAACGAGCCGCCGATCAGCAGGCCGGCGGCCGTGAGCAGCGCGGATCGGGCCACGGCGGGGTCGAGCGTGCCGACACGGAGCACGGAACCGAGCACGGCGACACCGAGCGCGGCGGCGAGTGCGCTGTTGGTCGTGCTGATGCCGCTGCCGGACCCAGCGAGCTCCGGGGGGACGTCGGAGAGGATGACGTTCGTCAACTGCGAGCTGGCCATGCCGGCGCCGAGCCCGAAGAGGCTCAGCGTCACGGCGAGCGCGATCCAACTGACGTCGGCGCTGAGAACCGCGGCTGCACCGATCACGCCGGCGAGCTCGAGCAGGATCCCGCCGCGCACGACGAGGGTCGGACCGACCGCGGCGGCGACGCGCCCCCGACCTGCGCGCCCACGAAGGCGGCGACACCGACGGGCAACAGCCAGCGGCCGGCGGCGACCGGGCTGAGGCGATGGGTCGCTTGCAGGAAGACGGCGAGGACGAACATCGTCCCGGCCTGGGCCATCACCACCGTCGCGGCCGTGCCGAGGCCGCCGCTGAAGGCTCGGCTCCGGAACAGCCGCAGGTCGACCAGCGGGTCGCGGCGGGTGAGCCCGATGCGGAGGAAGCACCCGAGGGCGATCGCCGCGCCGATCAACGCGACCGGGACCGGAGAGACCGACCAGTGCGATGGCCACAGCGTGATGGGGCCAGCCACGAGCCCGTGTCCGTGCTGGGTCAGCCAACCGAGATCAGGTGCCTCGGTCAATGCGAACACCACGAGGAACAGCCCCGATGCGAGCAATGCGGCGCCGGTCACGTCGACGCGTGGCCGCCTGTCTGGGCGTGCGTCTCGGGGGAGCGCGGCGAGGGCGGCGAGTGCGGTCAGGGGGGCGACGATGACGTTGATGCGGAACCCCAACCGCCAGGAGTAGTCGCTGGTGAGCCATCCGCCGATCACCGGGCCGAGGGCGGCGGCGGCACCGCCGACGCCTCCCCACAGCGCGAACGCCGTGGCTCGCGCCGGCCCCTCGAACATCCGGGACACGGCGGCGAGCGATGCGGGGAACAGCAACGACGCACCGACGCCTTCGATCACGGCCTCGCCCAGAACGAGGGTTGGGATACTGGTCGCCAGTGAGGCGAGCAAGGAGCCTCCGGCGAACAGCAGCGATCCGGCCACGAAGGTTCGGCGGGTCCCGACGATGTCGCCGATTCGGCCGCCGATGATCAGCAGGCTGCCGAGCGTCAGTGAGTACCCCGCGATGACCCATTGCAGGCTGGTCAAGTCGGTGTTCAGGTCGTGCCGGATCGTGGGAATGGCGACGTTGAGGATGGTCGTGTCGAGGGTGACGACGGCGACCGCCGCCACCATCGCAGCCAGAGCGAGCCGTCGGTGGGTCGAATCGCGCGCCGACCCAGTGTTCGGGGGTTGGTCGCGCATCGTTCAACGTCTCCGAGCGAGCATCCAGCCGGCGACGCCGATCGCGATGAGGCCGGGGAAGCGGCCGGCCGGGATCAGCCAGCCCGCCGGTCGGGCGACGAAGTAGAGGGGTGACAGCATGCCGGGGGCGGCCGAGCACAGTGCCGTGAGGGCGACCGATCGGGGGAGCGCGCCGGTGCGCAATGCAGCCACGCCGAGTCCGGCGCACAACATCCCGAAGCCGACGCCGTGGACGGGGCCACCGACCTCGAACCCTCGCCGGTGCAGCCTGGCGGCGGTGGCCGGATCCTTCCCGCGGCGGCCACTGAGGGCGGCGGCACACCCGGCCGATGTAGCGAGGGCCACGCTGGCGACGCTCCCGCCAGCGATCGCGGCGAACCACGCGGTTGAGGATCGCGGTGGGCGGGTCGCCAGTCGTGCGATCGACGCGGTGAATGGCACCAGTGACGCGGCGGAGATCAGCTGGCCTGTGGCGCTGAGCTTGGCGGCGTCGGCGTTGGCGGCGAAGTAGTCGCGAACCTCGTGGGGATCTGCCCACGGACGCGGATAGGGCGTGCGCGCACGGGCGGCCGCCCCGCCGACGCCGGCCAGGAAGGCGACGCCGGTGAGCACTCCGCTGAGCGCGCGTCGGTCGATCGGTCCGCCCGTTGCGGGAGGGTGGTGGAGGGGCGTGGTCACGCCGGATCTCCGCGACGTGAGCGCGGCGGCGTCCCTTCGGCGAGGAGTGGGTGCGGGCGGGTGGTGGTGCTGCCGCCGGTGCCGTAGGGCCGGGTGAGGATCTCCAGACGGTGGCTGCTGGGGTCGTCGAAGTAGACGCCGCGACCGCCGTCCCACGTGTTGTACTCGCCGGGCTCGTTGTGGCCGGGATCGGCCCAGTACGGCATGCCGCGCTGGACGATGCGGGCGAAGATCTCGTCGAACTCGGCCTCGGTCACGAGGAAGGCGTAGTGCTGCGAGGTGATCGGTCCGTCGACGGAGACGAAGTCGAGGGTGGTGGTCTCGCCGACGCGCACGACCTCGAAGTGGCCGAGGGTGACGGGTTCGGGGAGGCCGAGCAGCTCGGCGACGAACGCGGCGGCCTGGCGGTGGTCGTTGGAGGCGACGATGGTGTGGTCGAGGACAGGCATGGTGATGCGCTCCAGTCGTGATGGACGGCGTCACGCCGCCGTGCGTGGTTCGGTCGCGCGCCGGCGCGCCCGTCCCGGCTTGAAGACGGCGAGGGAGGTGGCGGCGGTGAGGGCGGCGACGTCATAGGAGGCGCCGGCGATGAGCGGGCCCGAGCCGGCGTCGCCATTGTCGGTGAGCACCGGTCGCAGGATCAGGGCCCCGACGGCGATCACGGTCACGATGAGGGCGAGCTTGGCGATCACCCAGGGGTGGCGCAGCACGCCCCACGGGGTGCCGAGGCCGAGGGCGATCCCGGTCAGCAGGGCGAGGAAGCTCAGCGGGATCCCGAAGAACAGAGCGAACGTGCCGAGCAGGTCGTGGCTGGCGTCGATGAACGCCGGGTCGTCGGACACCGCCCGCCGGATGGCGACGGCGAGGAAGCCGGCCGAGTCGCCGAGCAGGCCGACGGACACGACGATGTGCAGCGTCAGCACGACGTTGCGGGTGCGCCGCCCGAACCGCCGGCGCGTTCCGGTCTCAGCGCCGGCTGCCGTGGTGGTCACGACGACTGTTGCGGTCCGGGGCCGCCGGACGGGTCGGCGATGAAGCTGAAGTGGATGGTCGCCAGCCGCCACTCGCCAGCGTCCTTGACGGTGACGAGCGTGACCCGCGTCTGCTCCGGGATCGGGTGGCCTTGAGCGGTGCCACGGGCGTTCCAGCG
This sequence comes from uncultured Acidimicrobiia bacterium, assembly GCA_963841465.1. Lineage (GTDB taxonomy): Bacteria > Actinomycetota > Acidimicrobiia > Acidimicrobiales > Ilumatobacteraceae > JALZMG01. Next base: position 326,380 of record CAWJCQ010000009.1, read on the forward strand.
GGCGGTCGTGATCGCCCAGTCGCCGTACTCGCGCGTCGTGATCTCGTCGAGGCTGAGAGCGTCGTAGTGGAGGTCACCGCCGGTCTGGCGGTGCAGCCAGGCGGGCTTGGGAAGCTGGAAGCCGACCGGGCCGATCCCGATGAAGTCGTCGGTCAGCAGCCGGTCGGTCGTGGCGGCGTCGCCGTCGCGCTCGGCGTCGGCCCAGGCGGTCAGGAAGGTGGTGAGGTCGCTCATGGTCAGTGCTCCTGGCGATCGTGGCGGCCGGCAGGTGCCGCCGCCGGGATGGCGGTGAGGTCGGGGATCGCGCCGGCGAGGACGGCGAGCGTCTCGACGGTCCACGGCCCACGGGTGAAGACGACGAGGTGGTCCAGCCCGAGCGCGGCCAGCGCGGCGGCCCGCTCGACGAAGGCCGCCGCCGGCTCACCCGGCTCCAACCGGGTGCTGACCGTCTTCTCGATCGCCTCGAAGGGCCGACCCTCGGCGCGGCAGTGGTCGGCGAGCACGGCGAGCTTGCGGCCGAGCAGCTCGCCGCCGTCACCGACGTCGGGCAGGTTGCAGGCGTCGGCGTGACGGGCGACGAGGCGCAGCGTGCGCCGCTCGCCGCTGCCACCGATCAGGATCGGCGGGTGCGGGCGGGTCGACGGGGCCGGGCTGCCGATCGGTCGGCCGGCACGGAGCGCGTGGCCGTCGAACCGGGCGTCGTCGCCGGACCACATCCGGCGGGCCAGCTCGACGGTGTCCTCGAGGGCGTCGAACCGCTCAGCGACTGCCGGCAGCGCGACCCCCATCGCGTCGGCCTCGGCCTGGTGGTAGCCGGCGCCGACGCCGAACCAGGCGCGCCCGTGGGAGAGGACGTCGAGGGTCGTCACGGCCTTGACCAGGACGGCGGCCGGCCGCAGCGTGGCCGAGGCGACCATCGTGCCGAGGCGGACCCGCGATGTGCGGGCGGCAAGGTGCCCCAGCGTCGTCAGCGCCTCCAGCATCGGCTCGGTCGGCTGCGTGCCGGGCTCCGCCTGCACGAGGTGGTCGCAGACGAAGACACTGTCGATGCCGGCATCGTCGACCATCGCCGTGATGGCCGTCAGCTCGTCGGCGATCGCTCCGGGCCAGGAGAAGTTGGAGATCATGACGCTGGTCTGCATGGCACCTCCTTCGTCGGGGCTACGCTTCGATGTCTAATCGTCGATCTTAGACATCTAATCCTTTGAGATCAATGTCTTGCGCTACCCTCGGTACGTGCGCAAGGACGGGGAGCCCATCGGGCTCGAGGTGACAAGGACGGGCCGCGTCCTCAGCCGGGCCTTCGACGACGCGCTCGGTGCCGCCGGGGGATCGCTACCGGTCTGGCTGGTGCTCACCACGGTGAAGCGGTCCGAGCACACCCGCCAACGCGACATCGCCGGTGCCATGGGGCTGGAGGACGCGACCCTCACCCACCACCTCAACCGGATGGAGCGCGATGGGCTCGTCACGCGCCACCGCGATCCGGCCAACCGTCGGAACCAGGTGGTCGCCCTCACCACCGACGGCGAGGCGCTGTTCCAGCAGCTGCTCGCCACCGTGGTGGACTTCGACCGCCGGCTGCGTCGCGGCCTGCGCGCCGCCGAGCTCGACCAGGTGCGCACCGTACTGGAGCGGCTGCGGGCCAACGTCGCGGACGCTCCCTGAGACGATCATCGCTCGTCGCGCGGCTTCGGCGCGGCCCGCCGCACCACTACCGCCATCGCCTCGCCGGTGGCAACGACGTGCCCGGCGGTGTCGAGCAGCGTGGCCTCGAGCTGGGCCCGATCGCCGTCGCGGCGCACGACGCGTCCGTGCCCGACAAGCCGCCCGACGGCCGCCGGCCGGACGAACATCGCCCGCAGCTCCTGGGTCTCGATGAACTCGCCCGGCCCCAACGTCGCCAGCAGCGCCGGTCCAACCGTGTCGTAGAGCATCGCCGCAAGGAACCCGCCGAGGACCTCGCCGAACGGGTTGGTCAACGCCGGCGTGGCGGCGAAGGCGACGTCGATGGTGCCAGCGGCCGGGTCGACGTCGATCAGCTCGAACCCGAGGGTCCGAGCGGCCGGCGGCGGCGGGAGCTTGCGCTGCACGCCGTCCATGAACATGCCCGGTCGCTCCATGGCGCTCACGGCCCGGTCAGCGGGTCGTCGAGCACCACGCGCCACGAGCCGTCGCCGCTGCGGCGCGACACCATCGTGCCGAGCCCGCTGAGCTCGATGCGGCTGCCGTCGTCGACGACGGTGAGCTGCCAGCGGCCGTGGGCCAGCGCCAGGCCGTCGCTTTGCAGCGCCTTGGTCGGCGTCAGCGTCAGGCGCGGCTGCAGGGCGAGCAGGGCGCCGATCGCGGCGCGGATGTCGGCGTGGCCGTTGGCGATGGCGCCGCCGGGCGCTAGCACCACCGTGGCGCTGTCGTCGTGGGCGGCGACGAAGGCGTCGACATCGGCGTGGTTGACGGCGTCCTAGATGATCGCGTAGAGCTCCGCCGGTTCACGAGCGGCGCCGGCGGGGCGGGCGGATGAGGGCATCGGATCCTCCTCGGTGTGCGACGACAAGGTCCACGCTGCGTCGGACCGGTCGAGGAGATCCATCCCAGGATGCTGGGGTGAGCCGAGCGGTCCCCGAGCGAGCGACGGCTACCGTCGCCGACCCAGGCCGGCTTCAGCTGTTGAGTCGTCGGACTCGGGCGAGGAGGGCCGGGGGCGGTCGGCCGACGTCGTGACACATCCATCCGATCCAGTTCGGTCGCTGACCGAAGATTGCGTATGTCATCGCCGGCTGCGCGGCGGCCACGACCAACGCGCCGTTCTCGGTGTGATAGCCGGGCGCGGCGTCGAGGGCGGCTGAGGGGGCGCGCAAGGCTTGCGCCCCGTTTGCTCGAAGCCGCATTGCCTCGCGCTCGACAGGACGGGTACGTGTCCGATCCGCCCGATGACACCACAGGATCCAAGGCGATCTCCACGGCCTCGGCGAGCTCGTTGTCGGGCACCTCGACGGCCCAGATGCGGCGTTGGATACCGTCGAGGTCGGCAGCATGGATGATCTCCTCGTGCCGAAGGAACTCTGCCCACGCGCCGTCGGGAGTTCCGGCGAGGTACTGCACGGGTCCTTGTCCCCCGCTGTGCCAACGGGCCGGCGGCTGGTCGCTGGACGACCAGCTGAAGCCGTGACGGCGATCGACGTGCCGGTAGAGGACCGCCACGTCAGGTTGCGAGGCCGGCGCCGACCAGCTCGGCCGCGAGCCGGCGGATCCGCCCGGCGTCGGGCGTGTGATCCGGATCCCAGCCGCCGGCGAGCACATCGATGGGTGATCGACCGCCGAGGGCAGAACGGGGACGCTGCCACCAACGTCGGATACCGCGCTCGTTGTACGAGCCGATCAGGTCACCGTTGACCAGTGCAACGAAGTGCAGTCGAGCGGCGACCTCGTCGGGAACGGCTCGTTCGCCGTTGCCGTATCGACGGATCGATTGTGTCGAGATCCCCAGCAGTTCAGCCAACACGTCGTCGTCCAAGATCGCACGAACGGCCCCCCACTCGTAGTCCGGCATCGGGTTGTGCTCGATCGCCTCGCGAACGGCCGTCACTATCTGCGCGATGTTGCCTGCACCGGGCGAGGTGTCGAGCAGACGCGCCATCGGCTCGGCGGCGATGCCGGCCTGACCGAGCGCGACGAACGCACGAGCCGTTGAGCCATCGGTTGACGACGAGATCGGCTCGCCATCGTCGGAGGCGTCAATCAGGCCCACTGCAGCCGCGAGGTACGACAGCTCACGGACGGCGCAGCTCGACATGGGATCGTGCGCGGACTCAACGTCGGCGAGCCAGCCGAGCACCCGCTGCTCCGAGACGTCCACTCGACCATTGGTACGTGAACGGATCTGCGGCATCGACCACCATTGTACCATTCCGAGACCGGCGGCGACCGAGCGAGCGAACGAGGCAGCGGATGATGTGTCGCGAGGTCGTGGGTAGGGTCGAAGCAATGGGTGCCGCCACTGCCACCCGGGCGCGCGTGCGCAACGACATCATCCGCGTGGTGCATCGCGGCGTCGGACTCACCGAGCTGACACGTCAGGTCGCCGGCGTGTTGCGCCGGGCCGTGCCGTTCGAGGGGACCTGCCTGCTGACCGTCGACCCGGCGACGCTGCTGCCGACCGGCGAGGTCGTCGAGAACGGGCTGCCACCGACGGCCCGGGTCCGGCTCACAGAGATCGAGCTGGGCGAGCCGGACTTCAACAAGTTCACCGCGCTGGCGCGCGCCGATGTCCCGGCGGCCAGCCTCAGCGGTGCCACCGATGGCGACCTCGACCGCAGCGTCCGCCAGCGCGAGGTGCGCCGACCCAACGGGTTCGCCGACGAGCTGCGCACGGTGCTCGCCGGCCCCACCGGCACCTGGGCCACCCTCACCCTGCTACGCGAGTCGGGACGGCCGAACTTCACTCCGACCGAGGTCCGATTCGTCGCCTCGCTGGCGGCGCCACTGGCCGATGGCGTGCGGCGGGCGTCGCTCGCCGACGAGGTTGGTGCCCACGATGCGGCGCGCGCCACCGGGTTCCTGGTGGTCGCCGCCGACGACGGTGTCGAGCTGGCCAACGACGCCGCGATGGGGTGGCTCGACGAGCTCGCTGTCGCCGATCATCCGCCCGGTGCGCTCCCAGTCGCCGTGCGCGCCGTCGTGACGCAGACCCGCCACGTCGCCAAGGGTGGGGCGACGGTGGCGTCGGCGCGGGTGCGCACCCGGCGTGGCGAGTGGGTGATGGTCCGCGGCTCGCTCGTCGATGATGCTCGGGTCGCGGTCCTGGTCGAAGCGGCACGGCCGGCGGAGCTGGCGTCGGCGATCGCCGACGCCTACGCGTTCACCGAACGCGAGCGGGCCGTCACCGAGCAGGTGGCGCGTGGCCTGTCGACGAGCGAGATCGCCGATCACCTGCACGTGTCGGCCTACACGGTGCAGGACCACCTCAAGGCGATCTTCGACAAGTCCGGCACCAGCTCCCGCGGGACGCTCGTCGCCCGCCTGTTCTTCGACCACCACCTGCCCCGCCTCGCCGGCGCGCCGACGATCGCCCAGGATCTTCGGATTGGCAGCACCGGCAACGCAGGCGCACGCTCGGACCATGGACGCGCATGACGGCGGTCGCATCACGGCGCCGGGCCCGCTCGTCGTGTCGGCCGACAACCCGCGCGACTTCGCAGTGGCTGGCGACGGTCACATCGTCTTCCTGACCGGCGCCCACCTCAACAACAACCTCCAGGACGGCCTGGGCCAGGGCCGTGACTGCTCGGCCGAGCCGGAGCGCTTCGACTATGACGCCTACCTCGAGTTCCTCGTCTCCCGCGGCCACAACTTCATCCGCCTGTGGCGCTGGGAGCAGTTCCAGGGCTACCTCCCCGGGGCCGATGTGCACTTCTGCATGTCCCCGCAGCCGTGGCCGCGATCCGGCCGCGGCACGGCCCTTGACGAAAAGCCGCGCTTCGACCTGACACGGTTCGACCCCGCCTACTTCGAGCGGCTCCGCCGGCGCGTCGTCGTTGCCGGGGCCGCCGGCATCTACGCCTCGGTGATGCTCTTCGACGGGTTCGGCATGCACCTCACGGAAGTGCCGACGAACATCACCGGTCCCGTTCCACGGCCCGAACAACGTCAACGGCGTCGACATCGCGTCGATCCGCGACTACCAGGAGCTGCAGCTCGACCCGACCGTCGAGACCCTCCAGGAGACCTACATCCGTCACGTCGTCGACACCGTGCACGACCTCCCCAACGTGCTCTACGAGGTCGCCAACGAGTCATCGGGCGTGTCGGCCGACGTGACGACGATGCCGGACGGCATGGTCATCAACACCCCGAGCGCCGACTCCACCCCGTGGCAGCACTGGGTGATCGAGACCCTCAAGCGACACGAGCGTGAGGCCGGCCGCACGCCACACCCGGTCGGGATGACGTTCCAGTTCCCCGTCGCTGACCAGGCCACCGCCAACGGGGCTCGACATCGGCCAGGAGGACCACTTCGCCCTGCGCGGCATGGGCCCGCCTGCGCCCTACCTCCCGAGCGGCCACTTCCTCTGAACCCGAAACTCGCCTCCCAGCGGCGGGAGGCCGTCACAGTCAGCTACCACTCCGGCCGAGCGACACTCGGCTGGCACGACATTGGAGACAAGGCGATGCGAGCGACGTCGACGCTAGTGGGTCCCCGCGCAAATGACAGGGATGTGATTTGATGTGGCCATGAGGTTGCTTCCTTTGCAGGTCACCGATGAGGAGCGCGTCGAGTTGGAGCGTCGTGTGCGCTCGAACACGATCGAGGCCCGGGCAGCGCAGCGAGCCCGAATTGTCTTGTTGGCCGCCGGTGGTGTGTCGAACCGCAAGATCGCCGAGCTCGTCGGGATGCATTTCAACCAGGTCGGTGTGTGGCGTCAACGGTTCGAGGTTGACCGTCTGGCCGGCCTGTTGGACGGTGACCGGCCGGGTCGACCGCCGACCTACGGCCACGACGACGTGTTGTTGCTCGTCAAGACCGTGACCGAGGACCCGCCGGATGGGGCGACGCGCTGGACGATGGATGCCTTGGCGGCGCGGATGGCCGAGGAAGGCGTGCCGATCTCGCCGTCGCAGGCGTGGCGGATCTGTCGGGCGTTGGATCTCAAGCCGTGGCAGGTGCAGTCGTGGATGACCAGCCACGATCCCGACTTCTGGGCCAAGGCCGGTGACGTCTGCGGGCTCTACTTGAACCCGCCCGACAACGCGCTGGTGTGGTCGGTCGATGAGAAGACCGGCATCCAGGCCAAGTCTCGGATCAACCCGACCCGCCCAGCGATCCCCGCCCGCGGTGATGGCGACGATCGGGTGGCGGGGATCCCGGTGCGACGCGAGTTCGAGTACCGCCGCAACGGCACGGCCAAGCTGTTCGCTGCCCTCAACGTGCACGACGGCACCGTCGCTGGGTGGGTCACCGACTCGACCCGAGCGGAGAACTTCGTCGCCTTCCTCACCGATCTCGTCGCCCAGACCCCGACCGGGATGCAGCTGCACTGCATCGTCGACAACCTCTCCGCCCACGGGACCCCCGCCGTCGAAGCATTTCTCGACGACCACCCACACGTGTTCTTGCATCGCACACCGACGCACGCCTCCTGGCTCAACCAGGTCGAGCTGTGGTTCTCGATCATGGAACGGCGCCTCATCCGCAACGGCGAGTTCGACTCCGTCGATCACCTCGCCCAGCGCATCATCGAATTCATCAACGCCTACAACCGGGCCGCCAAACCATTCCGATGGACCTACGACGCCCGCCCACTCAAAGTCGCGTGACATCACAATGACTTGCGCGCGGTGCCACTAGGTCCAGCACGGGCCGCGGGGTACGAGCGGCTCCGGTTGTGCAGCATGGTGGCGACCGGCGCAGTGGCACGAGAGGCGGTGAGATGACGGCCGCAACCACGGAGCCCGCCTGCTACGTGGTGGGCTTCCATGAGATCGACCAGATGCAGCTCGCGGTCGTTGGCGGCAAGGGCGCGCACCTGGCAGAGCTGTCGCGGATCGACGGCATCCGCGTGCCGGCCGGGTTCTGTGTGACGACGGACGCGTTCCGGCGGATCATCGCAGAAGCGCCGTCGATCGACGATCGGCTCGATCGGCTGTCGAGCGTGAACCCGGACGAGGGCGAGGCGGTCCGCACGCTGAGCGGGGCGATCCGCCGGAGTCTCGAAGCGGTCGCCATCCCTGACGACCTGGCGGCGGCGATCAATGGCGCGCTCGCCGGGCTCGGCGAGCACGCTGCTTACGCGGTCCGATCCAGCGCGACGGCGGAGGACTTGCCAACGGCCTCGTTTGCGGGCCAGCAGGACACGTACCTGAACATCGCGGGACCGGCGGCGATCCTCCAGCACGTCAGCCGGTGCTGGGCCTCGCTGTTCACCGAGCGGGCCGTGACCTACCGCCTGCGCAACGGCGTCGACCACCGCAAGGTCCACATGGCCGTGGTCGTGCAGCAGATGGTCTTCCCGGAGGCTGCGGGTGTCCTGTTCACCGCAGACCCGGTGACGTCGAACCGCAAGATCGCCTCCGTGGAAGCGACGTTCGGCCTCGGCGAGGCGCTGGTCTCCGGACGGGTGAACGCCGACATCTACAAGGTGCGCGACGGCGAGGTGATCACGAAGACGGTCGCCACCAAGCAGCTGGCCATCCATGCCTCGGCGGGAGGCGGGACGCAGCAGGAGGCGGTCGAGCCGGCGCGTCAGGAGCAGCCGGCGCTGACCGATGCCCAGGTCGTGCGGCTCGCCCATTTGGGCCGGCGGATCGAAGCGCACTTCGGCGGCCCCCAAGACATCGAGTGGTGCCTCGCCGGCGACGACTTCCAGATCGTCCAGAGCCGGCCGATCACCACGCTGTTCCCCATCCCCGCGGTCGGCGACGGAGACAACCACGTCTACGTCTCGGTCGGTCATCAGCAGATGATGACCGACGCCATGAAGCCCTTGGGGTTGTCGGTCTGGCAGCTGACGGCCGTGCGGGCGATGTACGAGGCGGGTGGGAGGCTGTTCGTGGACGTCACCGAGGCGCTGGCGTCGCCGGCCAGCCGTGCCGGCCTGCTGCAGCTCCTGGGAAGGTCCGATCCGCTGATCGGGGACGCACTGCAGACGATCCTCGATCGTGGCGACTTCATCGTGTCGCGCCCGGACGAGGGTCCCGGTGGGCCACCGGTTGGCGGCCCGTCCGCCCCCATCGACGACGGATCCGGCCATCGTCGACGAGTTGATCGGGCGCAGCCAGGCTTCCATCGCTGCCTTGCAGCGGGACATCCGGACGAAGGCCGGACCGGCGCTGTTCGACTTCATCGTGGAGGACATCCAGGAGCTGAAGCGGATCCTGTTCGAGCCGCGCAGCCTTCAGGTGATCATGGCGGGGATGGAGGCCACGTGGTGGCTCAACGAGCAGCTCGAGGCGTGGCTGGGCGAGAAGAACGGCGCCGATGTGCTCACGCAGTCCGTCTCCCACAACATCACGTCGGAGATGGGCTTGGCACTGCTGGACGTCGCCGACGTGATCCGCCCGCATCCGGACGTGGTGGCGTTCCTGCACGACGTCGACGACGACGGCTTCTTGGATGAGCTGGCCGAGCTCCCCGGTGGGCGAGCGGCGCGCGACGCCATTCGGGACTGGCTCGACATGTATGGCATGCGCTGTGTCGGCGAGATCGACATCACCAGGCCGCGTTGGAGCGAACGCCCCTCCACGCTCGTGCCCGTGATCATCGGCAACATCAAGAACTTCGAGGCGGGCGCCGGTGAGCGGCGCTTCGAGCAAGGGCGGCAGGAAGCGTGGACGAAGGAACAGGAGCTGCTGGAGCGCGTGCGAGCCTTGCCGGACGGAGCGCTCAAGGCCGAAGAGACCAAGCGGATGATCGACCGCGTCCGGACCTTCAGCGGCTACCGGGAGTATCCGAAGTACGGCATGGTCAGCCGCTACTTCGTCTACAAGCAGGCGTTGCTGCAAGAGGCCGAACGACTCGTGCAAGCCGACACGCTCCATGAGGCGGAGGACATCTTCTACCTGACGTTCCGGGAGCTCCACGACGTCGTGCGCACGAACCGGGTGGGCGACGAGCTCATCCGCCAGCGCAAGGACGCGTTCACGTCGTACCAAGCGCTCACGCCGCCCCGGGTGCTCACCTCGGAGGGCGAGGTCGTGACTGGGGCGTACCGACGCGACGACCTGCCGATCGGCGCGCTGGTCGGCCTGCCGGTCTCCGCCGGGACGATCGAGGGGCGCGCCCGCGTCATCCTGAACATGGCGGAGGCCGAGCTCGAAGCAGGCGACATCCTCGTCACCACCTACACGGACCCCAGCTGGTCGCCGCTGTTCGTCACGATCAGCGCCTTGGTGACCGAGGTCGGGGGTCTGATGACCCACGGCGCGGTGATCGCACGGGAGTACGGCTTGCCTGCCGTCGTGGGAGTCGAGCACGCCACCCAGCTGATCCGGGACGGGCAGCAGATCCGTGTCAATGGCACGGACGGGTACATCGAGATCCTTCCCGCGACCTGACACACCGGACCCTGGTCGACGCAAGAACCACGGCAATACTCACAGCCCGAGAACCGCGAAGCGGACCTCACGGCCGCCCTGCCCGGACGGCGGCGGCGAATACTCGGCCGCCGCCAGGATTACGGCTCTGCCATTCCTGAGCGCACCGGCACAACGTAGCCAGGGACCATGAAGGGGGATGCTGCTACATCCCTCAACGCGAGATCGGACCGCCCATGGCGTCGGACTCCCGCAGCCACCGATAGCTGTTGTCGCAGCTCTCGCCCGACCCGTCGCGGCTCGCCCAGCAGCGGCCCGGTGATCAGGTCGATCACGGCGAATGCAACCGCTTCGGGGAGCTCCTCGGCAAGCGCTCGTGCGGCGGGCCCGGCGACGACGAGCTCATCGCGTTCGGTCACCGAGTACGGGGACGAAGCTCGCGCACGGCGTCGACTCCTCGCACGACGTCCCCTCGTGCGGCGGCAACCTCACCCTCGCGCAGGCCAGCCAGCGCCTCCGGATCGCTCAACACCGCCAGCGTCTCCTCCAGACTCTCGAGGTCCTCCGTGCTGATGAGCACGATCACCGGCCGCCCGTTGCGAGTGACGACGACCCGTTCGTGCTCACGCTCGACACGATCGACGTACTCGGAGAAGCGGTCCTTCACGGTGCGCAGCGCCTCGGTTGTCATGGCTACAACTGTGCCACGCGACCCGTTGGATAGCAGTCGCGTCCCGGCGGTAGAGGACGCGGCCCCTCGGCATCATCCCCGTCATTTGCGGACATGTGCCATGCGCGCGTTCGGTGCCTCCGGGCGCCACCGGTGGGACGTCCTCGGCGGAGTCTGCTGGCCGCCCACATCGGGCCGCGCTCACTGTGACACCCCTCTGTCACAGTGGCCAGCATGAGTGCAACCGTCTACTTCCTACCGACGGCCCGGCACGACTGGGCGGCCGACGCACACGGCGTGCTCGATGCCGTCGAGGAGTTGCTCGCGCGCGGCGACACCTCGGACGTCATGGCCTTCTGCGAGCTCGCCGTCGCCTACCTCGAGGCCAACGCCTCCGAGATCGATGATCCGACGCCGCTCGTCAGGCTGGCCCGGCGGCTCGGCGACCTGCAGAGGAGGGCGACGATGAACCGCCACCCATCGATCGGCTGACGACCCTCGCCACGGCCGCGGCCACCCGCGTGGCGCGCGTGTCGGGTCGTTTGGCGTCCTCGATCGCCCGCACGTGCTCGTGCCGGTGCGTCGGGCTGAGGGTGTCGAACGCGGCCCGGGCGCCGGCTTCGTCACGGCCACCATGTCGCCGGGCTGCTTGCCGAGCTGCTGGCGGATCGCCTTCAGCACGCCGAGGACCATGCAGCCGCCCATCGCACGATCGAGCCGTCGTACGGCACGCCGTCGAAGGTGGCCTGGGATCCGCTAGCGCCCGCCGACGGCGGCGACCCTCTCAGGAGGGACCTCGACGAAGCCACCGCCTTGGCGGGCCGCGGTCAGGACGCCGTCGAAGCGCGGCACGTCGCGAGCGTAGGTGGTGTGGGCGAACGCGCTCAGGACGGATCACGACCGAGCAGGCCGAGCATCCGGTCCTGCTTCGGAGCGTCGTCGGGCACCGGCACTGCCGCGCCGGTGACGCCGTTCTCGCGCATCGTCTCGCCCATCGGCTCAGCGAAGGCCAGGATCGTGTCGACCTCGGTGGGATCGATCGTCTCATCCTGTCCTGTGGCGCGAGCGAGGTCCCAGCCGTGGACGGCGAGGTCGAAACCCATGAACTGGTCGATCGTCTGCTCCACCTTGGTCCGGCCGAACGCGCCGTCGTACTCGGTGCCGGCCAGTGCGGGGTGGTCGAGCACCTCCTCGACGTCGGCGCGGGCCGAACGGAAGGCGCCGAGCGGGTCGTCGTCCACGGACGGCGCCTCGCGGAGCGGGCGGTCGAACGGCTTCAGCATCATCCCGTGGACGTCGATGACGTGGCCGACGAGCTGGCGAGCGTTCCACTCGACGCACGGCGTCCGGTTCGACCAGGCGTCAGGCGCGACGGCAGCGATCTTCGCCTCGAAGGCGTCGGCAAGGGTGCGGTAGCGGTCGGCAATCGCGGTCATGCCGCCCAGCGTGGCGATCCGAGCCCGCCGGCGTCTTGTACCGATCGGCCATCCGGCGATCGGTCATCCATCGATCGGTCGTCCATCGATCGGACATCGACGACGACCGAGCTGCCCGGCAGCGTGGGCACCAGCGCGCCGGGCGTTCGGCCGGCGAGTTCGCGCGTGTCCTTGGCGAGGTGCGCCTGATCGACGTAGCCAACCGACGCGGCGAGCTCGGCGAGCCCGCGGGCGGGATGCCGCAGGGCTGTGATGGCGAACCGCTGGAGGCGGGCCACCCTGGCGTAGAAGGCGGGGCCGTAGCCGACGCTGCGATCGAACCGCCGGCGCAGCTGGCGCGTCGACACCCCGGTCTCCGCAGCCAGTGCGCCGACCCCGAACGAAGGGTCGGTGGCCACGAGCGCGGCGAGGTCGGCCGTCGGATCGGCGGCGCGGTGCCTGCGGCGCACAAACGACTCGAGGAGCTCGACACGGTCGACCGCGGCGCGAGCCGACTCGAGACGTTCGCGCAGTTCCCGCTCCTCTCGAGCGCCGAGCACGTCGTCGAGTGTGGCGCGACGGTCGACCAGGGCGGAGGCAGGAAGAGGGAACACGGACCCCGCGGCACCGGGTCGGAACCGGACACCGGCCATCGCTCGTCCGGACGCCATGTCGAAGGACCACCCGGCGGTGTCCGGACCGCAGAGGACGATGCTTCCGCCCTGCGTCCACACCAGGTCCATCGCCCCATCCGGCAGCAGGTCGTGGTGCCCAGACGAGCCGGCGACGTACGCGCAGGCGAGCACGTCAGCGAGGTCGGGCGCCACGGCGAACGGCCGGAACCAACGCATGTCAACGACGTACCCGGTGCCAGACGGCGAGCGCGACATCGGCGATGCGGTCCTGATTGCGGACGACCAGCACGACCCCGACACCACCGCCGATCGTGCCAGCGAGCACCGGCAGGGACTGCTCGGCGGACGGGATCTGCAGGGCGAAGAAGTCGGCCACGAAGGGGATCGTGAACGCAGCGACGCCCATCGCCAGGAGCACGGCGAGGAGCACGCTGCGCCGTCGGTCCAGCGGCCGCATCAACTCGTGCAGGGCGACCAGCCCGAGCGCGGTCAGCACCATCGTCACGCCACTCTGGGCGGCCGCCCGGTCGGCGCCGATCGCGGCTGCGCGGAGGACGCCGAAGACGGCGATCGCCACCACGCCGATGACGATGCCCACAGGGATGCAGAACCGAACCACGCGGCGGAGGAACCCGGGGCGTGCCGGCTCGTGGCTCGCCTCGAAGCTGAGCACGAACCCCGGGATCCCGATCGTCAACCCGTCGACGACCGTCAGCTGGCGGGGGATCAATGGGTAGCTCATCGTGAAGACACCGACGATCACGGCCAGGGTCACCGCCCAAACCGTCTTGGTGAGGAACAGGCGGGCGACGCGCTCGATGTTGGCGATCACCCTCCTCCCCTCGGCGACGACGCCAGGCAGCGTGGCGAACCGGTTGTCGAGGAGCACCAGCTCCGCCACCGATTTCGCCGCCGGCGTGCCGGAGCCCATCGCGATCCCCAGGTCGGCATCCTTCAACGCCAGCGTGTCATTGACGCCGTCACCGGTCATCGCCACCACCTCGCCTTGCGACTGGGCGGCCCGCACCAACTTGCGCTTGACGTCGGGCGTGACGCGGCCGAACACGGCGATCGAGGACGCCTCGGTAGCCAGCGCCGACTCGTCGGAGCTGAGGGTCCGGGCGTCGATCGATCGGTCGGCTGCGGGTACGCCGCAGCGGGCGGCGATCGCGGCGACAGTGCGCGGGTTGTCACCGGAGATCACCTTGACGGTGACGCGCTCGGTCCCGAAGTAGGCAATCGTGTCTGCGGCGTCGGGGCGGATCTCGTCGGCGCACACGACGAGAGCCGCCGGTTCGAGGTCGGCGGGGACGGTACCAGCGGGCTGCAGCAGGCCGGCCTTGCCCACGACGAGGACCCGCATCCCGCGGTCAGCGTGGGCCTGCGCGGCCTCGAGCGCTGAGCTGTCGTGGTCGAGCAGCACTTCGGGTGCCCCGAGGTACCAGGCGCCCTCGGGGTCGAAGTCGACGGCGCTGTACTTGTAGGCCGAGGCGAACGGGATCCGGCTGCGCGCGTCCCAGCCGGGGTGGACGGGGATGGCGGCGCCGATCGCCGCGATCGTCGGGTCCGGATGGGGATCCGCTGCCGCCAGCGCTCCGAGCGCGGCATCGACGGGCAAGGCGTCGTCGAGGACGTGGACCTGATCGAGTACGACCGAGCCGGTGGTGAGCGTGCCGGTCTTGTCCGTGGCGAGGAGCGTGACCCGAGCCAAGGTCTCGACCGCCTGCAGCTGCTGGACGAGCACCTTCGCCCGCCCGAGGCGGATCACGGCGACGGCCTGGGCCATGCTCAGCAGCAGGACGAGGCCCTGGGGTACGAGGGCGACGAGCCCGGCCACAGTGCCGATGAGGGCTTCGGACACCGAGTTCTTTCCGCCCGCCCACTGGGCGAGGTAGAGGCCGATCGCGGCAGGGATGATCAGCCAGGTGACAAACCTGAGGATCAGGTCGATGCCCCGCTCGAGCTCGGAGCGGGGCCGCCGGAACGCCTTCGCCTCGCGCGTGAGCTTCGCCGCGTATGCGTCGTCGCCGACTGCTGTCGTGTGCAACAGACCGCCGCCGGCCACGACGAAGCTGCCCGACAGGGCGAGGTCGCCGGGCGCCTTCGCCACGGGGTCGGCCTCACCGGTGAGCAACGACTCGTCGATCGACAGTTGGTCCGCTTCGATGATCGATCCGTCGACCACGAGCTGGTCACCGGGGGCCAGCACCACGACGTCATCGATCACCACGGCGTCGCGGTCGACGACCATGCGGTTCCCGTCCCGTATCACGGTCAGACGTGGCGCGGCGACCACGCTGAGCCGGTCGAGCGTCCGCTTCGAGCGCAGCTCCTGGGCGATCCCGATGAGGGCGTTGAACACCATCACGACCGCGAACAGGGCGTCTCGGGGCTCGCCGACGACCAGCACGACGACCGTGAGACCGGTGATCAGGGCGTTGAACCGGGTGAAGACGTTGCTCCGGATGATGTCGCGCAGCGAGCGAGAGGAGGAGTCGTCGACGCGGTTGACGCGGCCTTCGGCGATGCGCTGGGAGACCTCGCCCGCGGAGAGACCGGCCTCGCTCATCGCCTCACGGTAACGAGGCGATCTCGCGCCGTCCGGCGATCCGGCGAGGATGGCGGTGGCCTCGATCAGAACACCAGACCTGATCGCGGACGATCACACAGAGTCGACCGACTCGATCCGCGCGCTGACCTTCTTCGGCACGCACATCCGCCAGGCGTCGAGCACAAGCTCGCGCATCTCGTCGACGTCGAGCGCGTCCATCCGGGCGACGACCCATTGGTAGCGCATGTCCGACGGGCCCGGCAGCTGGAACTTGTGCGGCTCCGAAGCCACCAGCGCTTCGCGCTCCTCCTTCGGGAAGCCGAAGCCCATCAACGTCTCGTCGCGGGAGAAGGCGACGTAGACGATTCGCCCGACCCGGAACTTCACGCGATCGCGCACCAACGCCTCGGTCGTGCGCGGGAGCCGTGAGGCGAAGGCCCGGACGTCCTCAACGGTCACCATCTGGTAATCATCGCCGTGATGAAGGTGCGCATCGGCGTCGCCGTCGGCGCCCTCCCCGTTGATCGATACGGTCCCCTTCTCGACGAGCTCGATGGGCTCGGGTTCGATTCCGTCTGGCTGCCCGAGTCGTTCCAGCGTGGAGGTCTCGACCCGCTGGTGGGACTCGCCTTCGCCGCCGCCCGCGTCGCACGGCTGAAGCTCGGCACCCACCTCGTGGCGCCTGGGCGCAACCCGTACGTGCTGGCCCGCGAGCTGGCCCAGCTCGACCAGTTGTCGGGCGGTCGGCTCCTGGTGACGTTGGTCGCCGGGCTGGAGGAGCCGGCCGAGCGGGCCGCTCAAGGGCTGCCGAGCGGGGATCGCACGGTGTGGTTCGACGAGCACCTCGATGCGATGCGCGACTGGTGGGCGGGCAAGGAGGTCGGCGGGCTGGTGCTCGACGCACGACCGCGCCAGGATCCGCTCGAGGTGTGGCTCGGTGGCCGGGCGGAGCGAGCGCTGGTGCGAGCCGGGCGGATGGCGGACGGCTGGCTGGCCGGGCGGATCACCTTCGAGGAGGCCGTCGAGGCCAAGGCCGTGATCGAGCGGGTGGCGGCGGCGGCCGGTCGGACCATCTCGCCCGAGCACTTCGGCACCAACGTCGCGTACTCATGGGACGGCGACCTCCCGCCGCTGCGTGCGCAGATCGCCCGCTGGCTCGACGCCGGGTTCTCCAAGTTCGTGGTCCGCCCGGCGACGCCACCCGACGACTGGCGACTCGAGCTGCGCCGCCTGGCCGACGACGTGCTCGACCTGCAGACGTGACTCGCAGATGGGCAGACGTGACGATCGACGTGACTCGGTAACGTCGAGCGGATGGTCGTGCTGGTCATCGTGCTGGCGGTCATCGCCGCGGTGGCCATCGTGCTCGCCATCGTGGATGGGTGGCGCCTGCGGGCCCAGCGCGCCCTCACGGAGTCGGCGACCACGACGCTGGCGACCACCACGACCGAGCGTGACGCCGCGAAGGCCGAACGCGACGCCGCGGTGGACGAGCGCGACGCCGCCACCACCCGGGCCACCGAGGCCGAATCGGCGCGCGACGCCGCGCTGGCCGAGACCGGCCAGGCCAGGGTCGACGCTGAGCAGGCAGAGGCGCGAGCGGCAGAGGCAGCCGGCCGCAATGGCGTCGATCCCCACCTGCTGTGGTCACTGGAGCAGGCGCGCAGCGAGCGGACCTGGCGCCAGAGCGTCGCCCTCGGCGAGGGCGGGTCGTTCCTCGACCACGCCGACGACCCGCTGCGCGAGGCGATACAAGTCGAGCTCGACGCCGCCCGCGAAGACGTCGGGGCCGTGGTCGAGCTCGACGCCGAGCTGCCGGCGAGCGTCACCCGGGCCGGCTCCGTGCTCGTCCTGCGGGCGGCCCAGGAACTGCTGGCGCACTCGGTGAAGACGGCGGAGGAGACGACGCTGCGCATCCGCGCGGACGGCGACGACGTGCTCGTCACCGTCGATGCCACCGACGAGGACGGGCAGCCCGTCGTCATCGCCCCATTGGCGATCCCGGCATCGGCCGACATGGAGACGATCGACGGTGGAGTCCGCGTGCGCGGCGCGATCGAGCGGCCGTGATGGAGGCTCCTCCCGAGATCGCCCCGGTGCGACCGGGCGAGGAGCTCGACTGGATGGCGCTCGAGCACCACCTGCGAGCCAACCTGCCGGGGTTGGACGGTGCCTTCAGCGCGCTGCAGTTCCCCAACGGTGCCGCCAACCTGACCTACCTCCTCCGCTTCGGTGATCGTGAGTTGGTGCTGCGGCGACCGCCCTTCGGCGTCGTCGCGCCCGGCGCCCACGACATGAAGCGGGAGTACAAGGTGCTCTCGAAAGTCTGGCGGATCTTCGACCGGGCGCCGCGGGCGTTCCTGTTCTGCGACGACCCCGGCGTCATCGGCGCCGACTTCGTGGTGATGGAGCGGCGCACGGGCGAGGTGATTCGCGACGGCATCCCCGACTCGATGGCCGGCCACCACGACGTCGCCCGGCGGGTCTCGTTCGCCCTCGTCGACGCGATGGCCGACCTCCACCTGCTCGACCCGGCCGCCGCCGACCTGTCGACCCTGGGCCGCCCCGACGGCTTCGTCGAGCGGCAGGTCACCGGCTGGCAGACCCGCTGGGAGCTCGTCCGACCCGACGACGGCCCGGCGGAGATGGATACCGTGCCCATCCGGTTGCTGGCGATGATGCCGGCGCCGACGCGGGTGTCGGTCGTCCACAACGACCTCAAGCTGGACAACTGCCAGTTCGACCCGGCTGACCCCGACCGGGTCCAGTCGATCTTCGACTGGGACATGACGACACTGGGCGAACCGCTGATCGACCTCGGCACGCTGCTCAACTACTGGCCGGATCCCTCCGATCCCCCGAACGCCGGTCGGGTCAGCCACGTGGGCCTGCTCGAGATGGGCCTGCCGACGCGGGCCGAGATCACCGCCCGCTACGCCGAGCGCACCGGGCTCGACACCTCGACGGCGCGGTGGTACGAGGCGTTCGCCCAGTGGAAGACGGGTGTCGTCGTCCAGCAGCTGCACCGCCGCTGGGAGCGCGGCGAGAGCGCCGACCCGCGGATGGCGACGATCGCTGACCGCCTCCCGCTGCTGGCATCGACGGCGTCGCGACTCCTCCATGGCCTCGGGTAATCGCTGTGCAACGATGATGCGGTGACCGTCCGGCGGACATTGGTCCCGTTGCTGCTCGTGGTGCTGGGGTTCGGGCTGTTCATCGGGGGCGTCGGTCTGTGGGCGAGGGGCACGCTCTTCAACAGCGGCGTCTTCGCCCGGCGGGTCACGTCGATGCTCGACTCGCAAGACGTTCGCCACGAGATCGCCACGCGGCTCACCGAGCAGCTCGTGCGGAACGGCAACCAGCAGGCGATCAGCTTCCGTCCGGCGTTCGAGACCGGCATCGAGTCGGCGCTCGAGACCGACACGTTCCACTCCATCTTCCGCGGCGCGATCCGCACCGCCCACGCCGACCTGCTGCGCGGCGGCTCGGGTGGAGGGGGCATCAACCTGTCGGAGTCGGTGTCCGTGATCGCCAGCACGTTGCGACTGTCCGGAGACAACCCGTCCCAGGAGATCCAGAAGGGCAGCTTCGCGTCGAGCTTCTCCGACGTCACCAAGAAGCTCGGCGACCTCGGCGTCTGGGACCTCGACAACACGATCACCACGATCTCGATCGTCGCCATCGCCGCCGCCGTGGGTGCCGCCGTCGGCGCCGTCGCCCTGTCGGGGAACCGCCGCCGCACGATCTGGTGGATCGGTTGGACCGTCACGTCGGTCGGCGTCTTCGTCGTCGCCCTGCTCTGGGCCGCGGGCTGGTACGCCGAGCTCAGGATCAAGGACGACAGTCTCGGCCACGCCGTGCGCAGCGCGATCGGCGACATGACCGTGGACGTGCGCACGATGGGTTTGTGGACCATCGTGTACGGCGTCGTCATCGCCGGCGCCGCGGCGACGGCCGAGCGGCGCTATCGCGTCGGCGACGTGATCCAACGCTTCGGGGCCTGGCTCGATCGCCGCCGCCTCACCCCGACCGGGACGCTCCTTGTCGCTGCCGGCGCCGTCGTGGTCGGATTCGTGGTTCTCTACAACCCGCTGACGGCGGCAGAGGTCGTCGGCGTCGCGATCGGCATCGGGCTGACCTACCTCGGCTCGGTGGAGATCATCGGGATGATCCGCCGGGTGACGGTGGACCAGGCCCGGAGCGTGTGGTGGCGGCCGGTGCTGCTGGTCGGGATGGTCGTGCTGCTGCTCGTCGCGGCCACGGCCGCGGTGGTGGTCACGACGTCGCGCTCGGCCCGCTCGGCGGCCGGCGACGAGTCGGCGGGGTGCAACGGCAGCGATGCCCTCTGTGACGAGCGGCTGGACCAAGCCATGTTCCCCTCGACGCACAACTCGATGTCGTCGCCGCTGTACCCCGGCTGGCTGTTCGGGGAGCAGATCGGGACGATCAGCGACCAGCTCAACGCCGGCATCCGTGGCTTCCTCATCGACACCCACTACGGCATCCCCTCCACGGCCCGCATGCCCGGCTCGCAGACGCCGGTGGTGCTCACCGACCGTGCCCATGAGCTGTCCAGCCCCGACTTCGAGCAGGCCGACCCGGCGGTCGTCGAGCGGGCCCAGGCGCTGCAGGAGCGGGCGCCCAAGGCGGCCAACGCCAAGAGCTCGATCTACCTCTGCCACAACTACTGCGAGCTCGGCGCGGTGATGTTCTCGACGGTGCTGCAGGGCATCAAGACGTTCATCGACACCCACCCGTTCGAGGTCATCATCCTCGACATCCAAGACGCCACCACGCCGGCCGACACGTCGCAGGCGTTCATCGACGCCGGCCTCGAGGACTACATCGCCACGCTCGACATCAACGATCCGTTGCCGACGCTGGGCGACCTCATCGACGACGGCAAGAACCTCGTCGTGTTCGCCGAGCGCGGCGGCAGCGGTGCCCCGCCCTGGTACCAGTCGGCATACCAGGGCTGGGTCCAGGAGACGAAGTTCAGCTTCCCCTCCTTGGGTTCGTTCGACTGCCTGCCCAACCGCGGCGGCACCAAGGGCATGCTGTTCCTCGTCAACCACTGGGTGACGACGAAGGGTCCCAGCCCGAGCACGGCAGCCAAAGCCAACGACCCCGATGTGCTGCTCACCCGTCTCGAACAATGCATCCGGGAGCGCCACCAACTGCCCAACATGGTCGCCGTCGACTACGGCCAGGCGTCGGCGATCGTCGATCTGCTCGACGAGGTCGGTCCGCACCTGCTCGACGAGGTCGAGAACGGCCCGACCGATGAGACGACGACGACACCGTCGGGGACCTCGGTGCCCGACAACGACGAGATCTCGACGCTCACCGGCGGTGATCCGCTCGCGTTCTGTGACGCCTACACGGAGGCGTTGGAGGTGGTCACCGACTACAGCGAGGCGCTGCTCTCAGAGCCTGCGGAGACGACCGCCACCACCGACGCCCTCTACGCACCGTGGCTGGTCGAGGTGCTGACGCCGTACCTCAACGCCGCGCCCAAGGAGATCGCTGCCCGGGCCCAGCCGATGCTTGACCGAGCCACTGCGGCGATGAACGCGACCGGGCTCGACCAGGCCGGTGCCGACGACGTCGTCGCCGCCGGGCGCCAGGCGCTCGCCGGCCGGGCGGACATCGACGGCGTGACGTTGCAGACACGGCTGCAGGCGACGTTCCTCCAACACGTCAAGCAGGAAGCGCTCGACGCGGCGACCAAGGAGCTCGGGCCGACGCCCGGTGACCTGTTCACGTTCACCGACCTCGGCTTCGTGACGCCCGACGCCGCCGCTCGAGCCGGCTACACCTGTCTGTAGGAGCACCTTCACCGGGGACGTTGAGCTCGCGGGCGACCGTTGCGGCGTGGGACAGGACCCCGCCGGTCTCGACGACACCGCACCGGCGACCACGAACAGCGGCGTCCAGGATGCGTCGGTGAGCGGCCCCGAACACGCCGAAGAAGTTGCTGTCCGGCGGGGCGAAGAGCGGGTTCGGCTCGGTGTCCCCCTCGGTTCGGAACACCATCGAGGCAGGGGCTACCCGAGGCGTTGGTGCCAGGTGGTCTCGACGCCGGGCTGGTACAGCGGCCCGACCTCGTCGAGCCGTTGCGCCCAGGACGGATCGGCGGCGAGGGCGGCGGTGCCCTGCTCCAGCTCACCCATCGTCTCCGCTGCGGCGAGCCACACCACGCTGCCGTAGAGCCCGGTCTGGCCGGCTCCGAACAGGGTCGGGATGTTGGAGATCTTGGTCGCCGCTTCGGCCACCTCGACCCCCGCCGCCATCGCTGCGCTGAGCTTGCCGTTGGCGCACACCGCGGTCGTGGCAGTGACGAAGTTGACCGTGCGCGCCGGGTCAGGCGCGCCGTGGACGAGCTGGATGAGCGCATCCTCCGACGGCCCGTCGAACAGCTTGTCGTTGGCGTCGACCCAGTCGCCGTAGTCGCTCGAGTCTGCCAGCTTCTGGTTGACCGTCACCAGCTGCTGGACGCTGTCGAACATCGCCGACCACGTGATCCGCCCGACCGCGGGCGAGGCGAGCGTCATCCACGTCGAGACGTCGAGCTCGGCGATCGAGCTCACCTTGCCGGCGACTTCGACCGCTGCGGCGACCGCCTCTCGTACGGACGCGCTGTTGACATGCCGCATTCGACTGAACACATACATCGTGCCCTCCCTCACTCGTGACGCCCCGCCCCCGGGTACTTGCGACTGTCGCGCCAAACCGCTCGGCGGTCAATGTCCGCCGTGTACGGTGGACCGGTCGCCGCTCAGAGCACCAACTCGGGCTTCGACGTGCCGAGCAGGGCGCCACCGACGGACCTCGCCACCGGGTCGGGCACGAGGAAGGCGTGGCCGAGGCCAGCCTGGATGTCCTGGAATCGGGACTGCAGCGGATGGTCGAGGAAGACCGACCGGCCGGATGCGGCGCGCATCAGGTCGACGACGGCCGCGCCGACGAGGTCACAGCCCCGGTTGATGTTCCAGCGGTAGCGGCCGCGCTCCTCCATCGACGGAAGCTCGCCGGCTTCGGCGCGGGCCCACAGTTCGACGGCAATCGCCCGCGTCGTGGTGACGCCGGCGTCGAGAGCCCACACGGCGTCGGCGAGGCGGCGCTGGGTCAACGGGTCGTCGGCGAGGCGGACCCCTCCGGCGACCACCCGATTGCGGGTCTCGCCGATCCAGGTGTCGACGAACCCCTTGGCCGCGCCGAGCACCGACGCGGCGAGGGCCACGTTGAACACCACCGACCACGGCAGCCGGTACAGCGGACCGTCGTTGAGGACCTGGCCGGGCAGCGGTGCACCCAGGGCGTAGTCGACGTGGGACTGGGTGCGCACCTCGGGCACGAGCACACCGTCGACGACGATGTCCTTGCTCCCAGTGCCCTTCAGGCCGGCGACGTACCAGTTGTCCTCGATCCGGTACTCGCCGGGCAACAGCAGGAACGATCGGAAGTCGGCGATGCCGCTGATCCTGCCGTCGACGATCGCCCCGACGTTGACGCCGCGGCAGTGGTCGCAACCAGACGAGAACGACCAGCGGCCTGACACCTCGAACCCGCCGTCGGCCCGCACCGCGGTGCCGGTCGGGTTGTACGAGGACGAGTGCATCGTCGTCGGGTCGTCGGCCCACATCGCCTGCTGCGCGTCGTCGTCGAACAGGGCGAGCTGCCACGGATGAACGCCGATCACGCCGGCGACCCAGCCGGCCGACGGGTTGGCGCGGGACAGCTCGACGATCGCGTCGACGAACTCGACGAGGCGGACCTCGCCGCCGCCCCAGCGGGCCGGCTGGAGGGCGCGAAGGAAGCCCGTGTCGAGGAGCAGCTTCCACGCCGTGTCGGGGAGGCGCCGGAGCTCGTCGCCCTCGGCGACCAGCCCGGCGAGCTCCGGCGCGACGCGCCTGGCGTCGTCGACAAGGGTCATCGCACGGCCTCCTTCACTCCTTGGGTGAACGGGGCGAGGATCTCGGGCCGCAGCGGGCCGTCGGCGGGCGGCTTGTGGCCCCAGACGCTCTGGGCGTCGTAGGCACCGACCTCCCAGACGGCGTCGTCGATCAGCCGACCGCCGGTGCCGTATTCGATCTCGAACCCGGACGGCGTGCGCACGTAGAACAACGTCATGTGGTCGTTGGTGTGCCGGCCCAGGCTCATCGCCAGCGGGATCCGGCGCTCATTGACGATGTCGAGCGCGGTCCCGACGTCGTCGATCGAGGCGACCTCCAGCATCAGGTGGTGCACGCCGACCATGCCCGGAACCTGGGCGATCGCCACGGTGTGGTGGCGAGGATTGCAGTGGAAGAAGCGGATCTTCAGTCGTTGCTCGATGTCGTCGGAGGTCTTGAAGCCGAGCACGTCGCCATAGAAGGAGGTGGCGGCGTCGAAGTCGGGCACGAGCAGTACGGCGTGGCCCAAGCCGCCCTCGCCGGTGACGAACCCGCTGATCGGTCGGCCGGGCACGAACGGTCCGCCGCCGGCCAGGCCGTAGGAGAGCTCGTGGTGGAACCCGAACGGGTCGGTGAACGACGCCACGTCCGTGACCCGGCGCGACACCGCCGCGGCGGGCTGACGGGCGACGTCGATCCCGACCGATTCGAGCCGTGCGATCGCGGCGTCCCGGCCGGCGGCGTCGCCGACGTCCCAGCCGATGTACGCGAGCTGCTCGTGGTCGCCGGGATGGATCACGATCCGCGCCTCGCGATCGTCGACGCGCAGCCGCACCGCGCCGTCGTCGCCGGGCTCGGCGAGCTGGGCGCCGAGCACCTCGGGCCCGAACGTGTTCCACGCATCGGCGTGCGGCGAGGCGAAGCCGATGTAGCTGAGCGCGTTGATCACGGGGCGTCCTGTCGTCGTCGCGGCGGTTCTGGAACGATCGCTACAATAACTGTCAGCGAGCACGCCTGTCAAGCTTGATATCCCCGTGTTTCACTCGCAGTGTGAGGATCCGCGATCACCGGTTCGCCGGTTCGTAGGTTCGAAGGCCGGGCCGGGGGCTGACTCAGCTGATATCCGACCCCTGTGTTGGGGTGTCTTTAGTCCGAAGTGTCGCCCCCGGTCCTGACCTTCTGGGACCGGCCTGACTTGATAGAAGCGTTGATCACTCAACGGGGATTTGTCGACCGGTCCTTTCACCTTACGCCTGTGAGAGGAGGCCGTGATGGCCAAGCAGCGAACGAAGACCACCGACCCGTTGCCGATCGAGGTGAACGACGCGCACGACGTGGGGATCGACCCGCACAGGAAGACGTTGACCGCCACCGTGCTCGACAGCCGCGGTGGGACGGTGGCGACGGCCTGCTTCAAGGTGTCCGGTGTCGGCCACCGGGCGCTGCTGGAGTGGGCGACAGCGTTCGGCGCCGTGCGCCGCTGGGGGATCGAGAGCGCCAGCGGACTGGGCCGGCACACCGCGATGTTCTTGATCGACCACGACCATGACGTGCGTGACGTGTGCCCGACGCGCACCGCCGAGCAGTCCCGCAAGCGGCGTCAGGGCAAGACCGACGCGCTCGACTCGCTCCGCATTGCCCGCGAGGTGCAGGCCGACCCCGACCTGCCGGTGGCGTTCAAGCGGGCGCCGGGCAACGCCGGCCCGGACGAGATCCATGAACTGCTCAATCTGTGGCACAACCAGCGGCGCAGCCTGCTCAAGAGCCGCCAACAGCTGCTCAACGAGGCCGACGCCCTGCTGCATGATCTGCCCGAAGCGATCCGCGCCGACCTCCCCGACGACCGCAGCATCCGCCCCCGGCTGAAGGCGCTCGCTGCGCGCGACCAGACGGTGGCGTGGGATCCGGTGACCACGCTGCGGCTGCGGCTGCTCGACGACCACACCGCCGCGATCGCAGAGCTCGACGTCCGCGAACGCGAAGCCAGCCGCGAACTGGGCGACCTCACCCGCCGCGCCGGCTCCACCCTCAACGAACTCTGCGGAATCTCCGACCGCTCCGACGCCGAGCTGCTCGTGGAGACCGGCGACCCCCGACGGTTCGCCGGCGAAGGCGGCTTCGCCCGCTTCAACGGCACCGCCCCACTACCGGCGTCCTCCGCCGAAGGTGACGACGAACCGAAACGGCACCGGCTCAACCGCGGTGGCAACCGTCGCATCAACGCCGTCCTCCATCTGATGGCCGTCACCCAGCTGCGCTGCGAACCCCGAGCCCAACAGATCTATGGCGACGCCCGTCGCCGCGGCCACACCAAGAAAGAAGCGATGCGAATCCTCAAACGTCACCTCTCCGACGTCGTCTACCGACGGATGACCCGCGACCTCAACGCCACGCTCAGCTCACCACGCATCGACCCCCAACAGGCCGTCGCCTGAATCGAACACCAGTTTCTTCTTGACATAGAAGCTTCGGATGTTGGTCAGGCGCTGTGTTTGGCGCCGTACTTGCGCTGGGCTGCCTGCTTGGTCACGCCGAGCATGGTCCCGATCTCGGACCACGAACGCTGCGCCCGGCGAGCGGCGCGCACAGCCGCACTGATCTCGTCGTCGACCTGGGCACGCCGATCGACGAGCGCGGCGATCGCTCGCAACGCCTGCGTGTCGGCTTCCCGCAGCTCGTGCGTCTCCACCCGGTCGCTCCATGCTTCGAGCGCAGCGGCCCGCTCGGCGCGGCTCTTGCTCATTGCGTCCACCAGCCGTGAACGAACTTCGGGCGCGCTGCCATGGCGTGGATCACCGCCGACCCTTCGTCGGTGACGACACCGACTTCGAACGGCCCTCCGGCACGCGAGGGCCCGACGAACATCGTGACGTCGGGGTCGTCGGTCCCACAGGCTCGTGATGGCGCAGGGCATGCAGCATGTCGTCGTCGGCGACACCGTGCTCGCGGGCGCTCGGCTCGATTTCCACCGACCATGACGGTACCCACCCCGATCCCGGGTCGTCAACATGCGTTGACGATTGACGAGACGCTCAGTATGCGCGGCCTCTCCGCGGTGACCCACCCGGAGCAGCCACGCGCGAACGACAGGGAGCCGGCGTTTACAGGACGCGGTGGGCGCGGTGTCTGGTCGTTGTTCGAGGACGCTCGTCGTTTCGTTGGGATCGTGGTGCCATGTCCGGTCGTGGGGGCTGTCAGCGGTCGGTGCCGGTGAGCCATCCGATCGCCCGTTGCACGGCCCGGACGGTCGCAAACCGGGCTGTGCCGTGGCGCTCAAGGAGTCGCTCGACGGGGATCGAGCTCAGACGCTCCAGCGCGACGATCGAGTTCTCATGTGCGATCCACCACGGCGGGTTGCGCTCGACGGCGCGCGATGGGAGCACCGGGGCGACGATGGCTCGTTCGGCGAGGCGATGGAACCGGTCGTCGGAGACGACGTAGACGGATCGGCGGGTTGCTGCGCCAATGTCGGCGAGCCAGATGTCGCCGGTCGTCGGCATCACCGGAGTCCGTCCATCAGCGCGTCCCATTCGGCCTCGGATGCTTTGCGCTCGGCGCGTTCGGTTGGCGTCTCGGCGGCTGCCCATGCTTCGGCGCGCGCCCAGAACTGTGCGGCCTCGTAGGCATCGAGGGCGTGCACGACGACGTCCTCGAGGGACTCTCCGGTGGAGGCGTGGGTGCGGAGGCGGTCTCGGGTGGCGGTCGTGATCTTCATCGTGGTCACCGGATCGGCCATACCATGAGTATACGTAGTGGTGGGCGCGATCAAGCGCGCCGGCAATCCGTGCCAGCGGCCGGCGCGTCGCCGCCAGAGCGGCGGATCCGCGCACGCGCCCGGTCCCGGCGGTATCGAACGCTCGCCGACGCGATCGTCGGCGGCCACCGGAAGTTGCCCGCCGGCGGCCAACCGCAGCCCACCGGCGGCCGTCGCCCGAAGCGATCAAGAGGCCGGCCAACACGGTCATCGAGCCGGCGATCTCGGACGCGGCCGCCCGCGATTGCCGGACGTCGTTCTCGGACAGATGGCCGACGGCGTTCGGCGCGCTGATGGACCCACCGGCGCGCTGACGCGGCAGGACTCGCCGAACCCCCGGTTGGGCGAACGCGTGGCCGGGCGACGGTGTCACGGCAGCCCGTTCGTCACCCGGCTCTTCAACCGCCGCCCGGGCCGGGTCAGGTCAGGTGCGACCCGCCATGCGTGACACCGGATCATCGGCGCGCGTCGTTCGAGTTGGACGACCGACCAGGTGCGCGCTTTCGGGGTGTGCCCGCTGCTGCCATCGCTGCCGTCGAGCATCGCTGCTGTGCGTCGGCGTTCACTCGTCGGGCAGGAACTGCAACGCCGGGGCCTCGAGCAGCGTCTTGATCCGCTGCACGAACGTCGCCGCGTCCCAACCGTCGACGATCCGGTGGTCGAAGCTGCACGACAGGTTGAAAACTTGTCGCGGCTCGAACGCCACATCCCGCCAGACCGGCCGGGTCTCCATCTTGTTGACCCCGACGATGGCGACCTCGGGTGCGTTCAGGATGGGTGTCGTGGCGAGCCCGCCGAGCGCGCCGAGGGAGGTGATCGTGATCGTGGAGCCCGACAATTCGGCGCGTGTGGCCGAGCCGTCGCGCGCGGCTGCCGTCAGGCGTGCGATCTCGTCGGCGAGTTCCCACATGCTGCGCGCCTCGGCGTGGCGGACCACAGGCACCAGCAACCCCTCGTCGGTCTGGGTGGCGATCCCCACGTGAACCGCCTCGAAGGTAGTCAGCGTCTCGTCGGCGTGGTCGTAGTGGGCGTTGAGGCGCGGCTGGTCGGCGCAGGCGATGGCGATCGACCGAGCGAGGAACGGCAAGATCGTGAGCCGCGTGCCGCGGCCCGCGGGTTGGCGGTTGAGCTCGGCGCGGAGGCGCTCGAGCTCGGTGACGTCGACGCCGTCGACGTACGTGATGTGCGGGATCTCCTGCCAGGTCGCCGTCAGCCGCTCGGCGATCCGGCGGCGCACGCCACGAACCCGTTCCGGCCGTCCCTCGCCGTCGGCCGCGGCCGGGGACACGCCCGGATGCGACCGGGCGCGACCACCCGTGACGGCGCGATCGAGGTCATCGTGCACCACCCGGCCGCCGGGACCACTACCGCGCACCGTGGCCAGATCGATGCCCAGCGATCGTCCGCGCGCCCGCACCGCCGGCGCGGCCGTTGCTCGCGCGGTTGGCTCGCGGCCGGTGGCCACGTCCACCCGCTCGTCGACGGGCGCCGAAGGCACCGGCGGCGCCGACGCGGACGGCTCGTCGACGGCTTCCGCACGCGGTCGCGCGTCCGCGGGCGCGACCTCACGCGTCGGCTCGGGTCCACCGGTCTCGATGTCGACCAGATAGCTGCCGACCGCGAGCCGGTCACCGGGCTCGCCGTGCAGAGCCTTCACCACGCCGCTCACGGGGGAGGAAATCTCCACCGTCGCCTTGTCGGTGAGTACCTCGGCGAGCGCTGAGTCGGACGTGACGTCCTGCCCGATCTCCACAAGCCACTCGACGAGCTCCGCTTCCGCCACACCCTCTCCGACGTCCGGGAGTCGCATCTGAAACAGCGTCACGAGTCGAGCACCTTGCGCATGGCTCGCCCGACGCGGTCGGGACCCGGGAAGTACGACCATTCGAGCGCGTGCGGGTATGGCGTGTCCCAGCCGCACACCCGGGCGATCGGCGCTTCCAGCTCGTAGAAGCAGCGCTCCTGCACCACCGCGGTGAGCTCGGCACCGAACCCCGACGTGAGCGTCGCCTCGTGCAACACGATGCACCGCCCGGTCTTGCGGACCGACTGGACGATTGCATCGACGTCCAGCGGGACGAGCGTGCGCATGTCGACGATCTCGGCATCGATGCCCTGTTCCTGAGCGGCCGTCTCCGCGACGTGGACAAGCGTGCCGTACGTGAGCACGGTGAGATCGGCGCCAGCACGGTGCACACGGGCCGTACCGAGCTCGATCGTGTAGTGGCCCTCCGGGACCTCGCCCAGCGCGTGGCGCGACCACGGCACGATCGGTCGGTCGTGATGGCCGTCGAACGGGCCGTTGTAGACGCGTTTGGGTTCGAGGAAGATCACCGGGTCCTCGTCCTCGATCGCCGCGATGAGGAGTCCCTTGGCGTCGACGGGGTTGGAGACGACGACCGTCTTCAGCCCGCACACATGGGTGAACAGTGCCTCCGGGCTTTGGCTGTGCGTCTGACCTCCGTAGATGCCGCCGCCGGTCGGCATGCGGATCACCAGTGGTGCCGTGAAGTCACCGGCCGAGCGATAACGCAGGCGGGCTGCCTCCGACACGATCTGGTCGTACGCCGGATACATGTAGTCGGCGAACTGGATCTCGACGCAGGGACGCAGCCCGTACGCGGCCATGCCGATCGCCACCCCGACGATGCCCAACTCGTTGATCGGAGCGTCGAAGCACCGATCCTTGCCGAAGCGAGCCTGCAGACCCTGGGTGCACCGGAACACACCGCCGTAGTAGCCAACGTCCTCACCGAACACCACGACTCGGTCGTCGCGCTCCATCGCCACCGCGTGGGCGTCGCGGATCGCCTCGACCATCGTCATCGACGGCACGTCAGCCACCTATCTCCCGGCGCTGCTGGCGGAGGTGGGCTGGCAACTCGTGGAACACGTCGTCGAACATGGTCTGCGGGTCGGGGGTCACGCCGCTCTTCACCGACCCGTGCGAGTCGGCTTCGGCAAACGCCGCCTCGACCTCGGCGTCGACCTGGCGAGCCAGCGCCTCGTGACGCTCGGCGTCCCACTCCTCGATCGCCATCAGGTGCCGGCGAAGCCGGTCGATCGGGTCGCCGAGCGGGAACGTCTCGGCCTCGCCCTCCGGGCGGTACACGGACGGGTCGTCGGACGTGGAGTGGGCGCCACGGCGCAGGGTGACCCACTCGAGCAACGTCGGTCCGAGGTTCGTCCGGGCTCGCTCGGCCGCCCATTGCGACGCGCTGTACACGGCGAGGTAGTCGTTGCCGTCCACACGCAACGCCGGGATGCTGAACCCATAGCCCCGGTCGGCGAACGTGGCCGACGCCCCACGGGCGAAGTCCTCCGGCGTCGAGATCGCCCAGTGGTTGTTGACGATGTTCAAGATGACCGGCGCCTGGTAGGTCGACGCGAACACCAGCGCACTGTGGAAGTCGGACTCGGCCGTGGAACCCTCGCCGATCCACGCCGACGCGATCTCCGTGCCGCCGCGCATCGCCGACGCCATCGCCCACCCGACGGCTTGGACGTACTGCGTCGCCAGGTTCCCGGACACCGAGAAGAAGCCGTGCGCCCGGGAGGAGTACAGCACCGGCAGCTGACGGCCCTTCAGCGGGTCGGCCTCGTTCGAGAGGACCTGGTTCATCATCTCAACCAAGGGATAGCCGGCCGAAATCAGCAGCCCCTGCTGACGGTACGTCGGGAAGTGCATGTCACCGGGACGGAGCGCCCGCTGTTGGGCGCAGGCGATGGCCTCCTCACCCAACGCCTGCATGTAGAACGACGCCTTGCCCTGCCGGTGCGCCCGCAGCATCCGGGCGTCGAAGCTCCGCAGCAGCATCATGTTCCGCAACCCGGTGCGCTTGTCGTCCGCGGTCAGCCCCGGCGCCCACTCACCGACGGCGTTGCCGTCATTGTCGAGCACCCGGACCAGCTGCTTGCGCATCAGCGCGACCCGCTCGACCTTCTCGTCGAGCGCCGGCCTCTTCATCTCGCCGGCCTTGCTGACGAAGCGCACCCGGTCCGGGAGCTGGTGGCCACGCGCCGGCTCCGGGATGCGCAGCCCCCGCCCGGGCCTGTCGAGCTCCGTCCCCACGTCCCTCAGTATCCCCCAATCATGCCCTGCGCTGGCCAAAGTCACGGCGCGGTGGTGTCGTTGCGGACGGCACGCAGTCCTGGACCGGTCGGCGCGGCGCTGTACGTCGCGCTGATCGACGCCGAGCTGTCCAAGGTCGGGGTCACCGGACCGCAGCGCGGCCGGGGGTCGCCCGTCAATCTGATGCCCGGCGAGTACGAAGTCGCGCTGCTGGCGGCGGGCGGCGCGTCGGGGACCGCACCTTCGTGGTCCCACGTGTCGGGGTCGTTGAACGTGGCTACCCGTCCGACGTCGTTGAGCGTGGCCCCATTCCCCACAGCTCCCAGTCGAGCGCGCAGCTCGCCAACCGACGAGCACCACAGGTTGGAGAATGGAGGTCGCCGTGGAACAGCCCGACGTGGGCGGACCCCGGCATCCGCTCGAGCAGCAGCTGACGCAGCGCCGGGACGTCACCGAGGGCGTCGGGGTCGGCGGCCTTGGCGACGAAACGGTCCCAGCGGGTGACGTCATCGGCCAACGAGACCGCCTCGCCGAGGTACCCGCAGCGGGCCTGCCAGTCGACCGGGTGGATGCCGGCGAGGGCGTCCATCGCCTGGCGACCCATCTTCGTGCGCTGGGCCGCCGTCAGGTCGGCAACCCAGCCGGCACCGCCGCCCATCCCGACGACACCGTCGCCGAGCTGTTCGACGACGAAGTACGGCCGACCGAGCGACTCGAGGTCGTCCGGTCCGCCGCGCCAGCGGACGCGGCAATGCGGCACGTCGGTGCCCTCGAGCGCCTCGAGCCCCGTGACCTGCCGGAGCATGTCGGCCGTGCCATGCCAGCGCACGTTCGGCGGTGGCAGCCGCAGGAATCAGCCGTCGCTGCCACCGCCATGGTGGACGGCGAACCCATAGGCGAAGCCGGCGTGCCCGGGCATCGAGACGACCTTCGCCCACGGTCACGTCAGGATCCTCATACCTGGCGCGGGCGAAGGCACCAGGCGCTCCGACAGCTCGGCGACGTCCATGTGGTCCCCCTCGTCTCGACCGACGGCGCGGCGATTCTCGGCGGCGACCGTACGCGGGGCGCTGCCACGATCGCGACGTGCCGACCTTCTACGCCCTCAGCTGACGCCGAAGCACGCCGCTCCTGCCGCTGGCGAGGGCGAGCGCCTCGCCGAACGTCAGGCGATGCCAACCCGCCGTTCGGTGCATCTCCGGACAGACCCGGGGCGCCCTCCGATCCGGCAGTTGCGGACGCGGCCGCCGGACATGATCCCCGCGATCTGCGGACACCTCCGCTGGCGGACGTTCCGTGCGCTCCCGTCGCAAGGCCGTACCTCAGCGTGCTGACCGTGGGCCTCGACGACTGCGTGGATGGGGTGCTCGCGATCGCGAGCGTCACACCCGGGCCGCACGGCACTTCGATCGGCCGCTCGATGGGTCCCGTCTGCTCATTGGTCGGACGCGCGATACGAGACACGCCCTTCGCGTCGTCGACCGGTCGCTTCGAGGCGCTCCGAGCCGCCGTAGTGAGTGGAATCGAGCGCGTTCTCGGACACCGCGCCGGAGTCAGATCGTCCCCGAACGGCGCTTGGTGGACGTCGCGCGGGCCGCAGACCCGCACGCGCGAGTACGCGAGCCCAGAGGTTGCGATCTACATCATGTTCTCCAGGCGTGCTCGTCGAGGTAGTCGTGGATGAGTCGGACGCAGACTGCTCCGTCGCCCGCAGCGGATGCGACGCGCTTGATCGAGCCTTGGCGGACGTCGCCGACCGCGAAGACGCCCGGCAAGGTCGTTTCGAACATGAGCGGCGGGCGTTCGCCGTCGTCGCCGATGTGGCACTCGCAGTGTCCACCGGTCGCGATGTAGCCCCAGGCGTCACGCTGGACCGAAGATGGGAGCCAGTCCGTGCATGGGTCGGCGCCGATCAGGACGAACAACGCTGCCGCTGCGACACGTTCCACCGCGCCGGTTGTGCGGTCCTTGAAGTCGATCCATTCGAGGCGACTGTCCCCACCACCGTCCGCGATTTCCGTCTCGAAGCGGATGTCGATGTTCGGCGTCCGTTCGATGCTCTTGATGAGGTAGTCGGACATGCTGGCGGCGAGTGTGTTCGATCGCACGACGATGGTCACCGCCTTTGCGAACTCTGCGAGGTGGATCGCGGCTTGACCAGCGGAGTTGCCGCCGCCCACGATGCAGGCGTGCTCGCCGGTGAGCGCTCGTGCTTCTGAGATGGCGGACCCGTAGTGGATGCCGACGCCGTTGAACGCTTCGAGTGATGGGATGTCGAGTGTGCGGTAGGCGACCCCGGTCGCGACGACGACGGTTCTCGTGAGGAGCGTCGTGCCGTCGGCGAGTTCGACAACGCGGTGGTCGCCGTCGGCGTGCAGGGCGACGACGTCGCCGCCGTAGACCATCTCGGTCCCGAACAGGATCGCTTGGTCGAACGCGCGTGTCGCGAGCTCGGCACCGCTGATGCCGCGCGGGAACCCGAGGTAGTTGCGGATCATCGAGCTCGTGCCGGCCTGGCCACCCATGGACATGCGTTCGATGAGCGCGACGCGAAGGCCTTCGGTGCCGGCGTACACCGCCGTCGCGAGGCCGGCGGGGCCGCCACCGATCACGACCACGTCGTAGGTGCCGTCGCCGGGGCGTGTCCGCGCGCCGACCGCTTCGGCGACGTCGAGGTTCGTGGGATCGATGAGCGCCGCGCCGCCTTCGACGATGACGACCGGGGTCGTCGTCGGATTGACCGCGGCCGCTTCGAGCGTCTCTCGGCCGGCGTCCGAGTCGACGGCGTGGAAGGCGTAGGGGAAATCGTGCCGGTGCAGCAGGTCACAGATCTCGTGTGCACGTGGCGAATGGTGGTCGCCGATGACCCGGATGGCTGCGAACGGCCGACCACGAAGTCGCCACCAGTCGTCGAGGAACTCGCTGATCGCGCGGTGGAACCGTTCATCGGGCGGTGCCGTTGGCTTGGCGACGTAGTAGTCGGCGTCGCCGTGCGTGATCACCTCCACGACCTCCTTACGGGCGGAGCGGTGCTCGTTCCATCCGAGCAACAGCGCCCGCTTGGCGTGGGGATGCAGGGATCGTGTCGCGGCGAGCAGCCGCGCACCATCGTCAGCACGATCGGCAAGTACGAGCGCCACGTCGGCATGCGCGACGACGCCAAGGTGCCTGTGCGCCTCATCGCTCGATGCCACGACGACGACGTCGTAGTGACGGCCGTAGCGGTCGTCGAGCTCCTCGGCGAGCAGCGCACGTGTCTTCGGGTCGCGATCGATAGCGACGAGCCTTGGACGCTGCTTCGGCTCCTGGTCGGGGTGCATCGCGTGCTCCGAGTCAGGACTCACGGACTGGGAAGGAGAACATCATCCCGGCCTGGTTGTGTTCGGCGATGTGGCAGTGCGCCATCCACAAGCCGGGGTTGGTGACCTCGAGCAGGATGTCGACGGTCTCGCCGGAGCGTACGAGCACGGTGTCCTTCCAGGCGAGGTTCGACTCGACGACGTCGTCTCGGGCGAGGATGAGGAAACGGCCTGCGCCGTGGATGTGGAACGGGTGGTGCATCGGGTGGTCCTGGTCCATGTCGTTGAGCACCCGGATCTTGACGAGGTCACCGACGCGGAACGCCCAGTCGATCTCCCAGTTCTGCTTGCCGGTGTCGACGTCGGCGAGTTGCCAGATCATGTTGTGCGCGTTCGAGGCGGCGTTGATCTCCGGCATCAGGTCCTCCCACTCGAGGCCATCGGACGCGTCATGGTCGTGTCCCTGGAGATGCCCTTCATGGTGGTGGTGCTCGTGCGTGGGCGCGCCTGCGGCGGTCGCAGCCGTCGCAGGGACGAGCCGCATCCCACAGTTCGGACACATGCCCGCGGTGTCCGAGGTGACGTCGGGGTGCATCGGGCACACGTACGAAGTCGGCGCGGGGACGAGCTTCATGCCGCACTGCGGGCACGTTCCCGGCTCGGTGGAGACGATGTCGGGGTGCATCGGGCAGGTGTAGGCCGCGGCGGCGGTCGTGTCTTCATCGCCGTAGAGGAGTGGCATGCGTGACTTGAACGCGAGCGTCTTGTCCGGTCGGCGTGCCACGTGGTCATCGAGACGGGCGCGCCAGCTCGTCAGCTCTTCGCTGGTGCGCAGCTCCTCGAACGCCGACGCATTCGATGACGTCGTGGCCGTGTCGGCCACGTCGACGCTGCCCAATGTGTAGGTGCGTCCCGGGGTCCGGTGTTCGAGCGGTGTGGTGCCGGGCGTGTGAAAGCAGACGTCGACGACCGCACGTTCGGAGGGTGCGAGGAGGACTTCGTCCACGAACCTCTCGTGTTCGTATCGGCCGCTGTCGCCGCCGACGAGCTTCATCCGCTCCCCGGGAAGCGCGACGTTGAACAGCCGCGTGTTCGCCGTGTTCGTGAAGTAGAAGCGAACCACCTCACCGACCTGGGCCCGAAGCGCGAGGCTCGTTTCACCGCCGGTGAGCATGACGTTGCCGAAGCGGCCCATCGCGACGTGCGTCGGGCCCGCCTCGTGGAAGGCGGCGATGCGCCCATCTTCGACGAGGACGTCGTCGAGCGTGACGACCACCTCACGATCGACGTTCGGCCAGTAGCCCTCGTCGGCGGGTTCGACGACGATGTTGCCGTACAGGCCCATGTCCAGGCCGTAGTCCTCGCGGATGTGCGGGTGGTACCAGTACAGCCCGGCGTCGGGGAACCGCAGCCGGTAGGTGAACTCACCGCCGATCCCAATCGGCGGCTGCGTCTCGAATGGCACACCGTCGTAGGCGTTGTCGAGCCGTAGCCCGTGCCAGTGGACGGTCGCTGCGATGTCGCCGTCGTTGCGGACGTGCACGACGACTTCGGATCCCTGCCGCACCCGCAGCGTCGGACCCGGGATCGAGCCGTTGTAGGACAGCATGCGAACGCGGTCGTCGCCGACGTTCTTGGCGACTGGCGCGATGCGCAGGTCGTAGGCGTCGCCGTTGTCGAGTGTGACGACGGCGGGCCGGGTGGCCTCGGCGAGGCCGGAGACGTCGCTCGAGTAGGTGGCGGTCATGTCGGTCGTGTCGTGGGTGGTGTGGTTCACGATGCCTCCACAGTGGCGGGCAGCAGCGGCCGCAGGTCGTCGGGGATGGTCATGGGTGCGAACGCGCTGACGTCGGCACCGCCGGTGTTGCCGACCGGGTACTTGCCGGTGAGCGATCCGGGTGCGGCGACGATGATCCGGAAGACCTGACCGACGAGTTCGTGCCGGTCGTGGCGGCGCAGCGCCGCGGTGAGCATCGCGACGTGGGTGCGCACGTGCGGGCCGGCCATCGGCTGACTGAGGATGTGGGCGCGTTCGAGGTGTGTCCATTCGGCGCTCGTGTCGCCGGTCGAACGGGCGGCACGGGCGGCGTCGAGTTCGGCGACCCACGCCGCACGCAGCCGGGCGCGGACGTCGGCTGTGAGGGTCTGGGTGTTCATCGGGGACCTCCGGAGGTGGCGGCGGGGAGCGCGGGTCCCTCGCCGATGCGCTGTTGGACGAGCTCGACGAGCGCGGCGGGCGCCTTGGCGGGCGAACCTGCGTCGAAGGGCGGTTGCGGGTCGTACTCGATGGCGAGCTGGATCATCTGGGCGATCTCGGATCCGTACATGCGATCGAGCAGGACGAGGGCCATGTCGATGCCGCTCGAGACACCGGCTGCGGTGATGACCTTGCCACGTTCGACGACGCGGTCGGTCGTGTAGTGGGCGCCGA
The DNA here is from genome assembly GCA_963841465.1 of uncultured Acidimicrobiia bacterium. Classification (GTDB taxonomy): domain Bacteria; phylum Actinomycetota; class Acidimicrobiia; order Acidimicrobiales; family Ilumatobacteraceae; genus JALZMG01. The sequence goes on from CAWJCQ010000009.1 coordinate 363,131, forward strand.
GCTGCTCGAGTGCACGCTTGCGGGCCCAATGCGTCGTGGCGTCGAGTCCTTCGAGGATCCCGGCGGCAGCCAGGTAGATGGCGCCGGTGCAGACGCTCGTCGTCCACGTCGTCGGGTGCACGGCGCGGAGCCACTCGACGAGCTCGGGCTGGATCTCGGTGTCACCGAGCGCGCCGGGCACGACGACGATGTCGGGCTCGGCGACCTCGGCAAACGACTTCGTCGCGATGAGCGTGGCGCGGCCAGTGTGGTCGACCACGGGTCCCGCATCGGCGGCAACGAAGATGACCTCGTGGCCGGGCAAGTCGGCGAGGACCTGGAACGGGCCGATGATGTCGAGCATGGTGAAGTTCGGGTAGAGGGCGAGTGCGATCTGCATGGGGCCTCCTTGGGCGGTGTGGTCGGTGGCGGCGGTTGCCATGCGCTCATGCTCGGCCTAAGGGGGCCGGTCGGCCATCGGGCGCGACCCCTCAGATTTGGCTTCAGGCATCCGCAGTCGTTGGGCGAAGGCCGACACCTCGATCGGGCTCGTCACGCCGAGCCTCCGCCAGCTGTTGAAGACCTGGACGCTGACGGCCTTTCGGACACGAAGAGCTGGATGCCGATCTGGCTGTTCGCGCCGGCCCCGACGAGTGCGAGCACCTCGACGTCTTTGAGTAGCGGGTTCGCGTCGAGCTCGACGGAGTGGGGTGCCGAACGACGGAGATCGCTGGCGCGGTGCAACCACGATCGTCGATGCGCTCATGCCCACCGCGGCGACGGGGTGGCACGGCCATGCCGGCCTATGCCGGGACGCGGTCGCCACCATTGGCGGGGGTCGGTCCGCCCGTGGCGGTCATGCCTGCCGGGCTCCGTTGACGATGAACTCGCGCAGGGCGCGCATGGTCGTGACGATCTCGGCCGGCGCCGTGTCCACTGAGCCGCAGTCGAACGGGGGCTGCGGGTCGTACTCCAGCAGAAGCTGGATCGCCTTGGCGGTCCGCTCGTCCGCGATTGCGGCGGCGAGGATGAGCCCCATGTCGACGCCGGCCGACACGCCGGCGGCGGTGACGTACTTGCCGTCGCGCACGAGCCGCTCACCTGCTTGCACGGCACCGAGCTCGGCAAGCCAGTCGACGGACAGCCAATGAGTGGTCGCCCGGCGGCCGATGAGGAGGCCGGCGGCGGCCAGGATGATGGCACCGGTGCCGACCGAGCTGGTCCAGGTCGTGTGCCGGTCGACCGCACGCAGCCATTCTTGGACCGGCCCGGGGCGCAGCAGGTTGTCCTGCTTGGCGCCGGACCAGCCCGGGACGACCACGACGTCGGGTGTGGTGATGTCGTCGACGGTGGCGTCGGCAAGGAGGGTGAGCCGCTGGGTGTCGCAGCGAACCGGGCCGCGCTGCTCGCCGACCACGATCGTCTCCGCCCCGGGCAGTCGGCTGAGGATCTCGTAGGGGCCGACTGCGTCGAGTGCCGTCATGTGGTCGTAGGCGAAGATGGCGATCTGCACGTCGCCACCATCGGGCTAAGCGGTCCGGTGCCGCATCGGGCACCACCCCTCAGATATCGCTGAGTCAGGCCACTCCGACCCGCTGGGCGATGGCGGCGGCGTCGACTCGGCTGCTGACGCCCAGCTTGCGCAGGATGCTGGAGACGTGGACGCTGGCGGTCTTCTCCGACACGTACAGCTCGGCGCCGATCTCCCGATTCGTCTTACCCGCAGTGACCAGAATGAGGACTTCTGCCTCCCGTGACGTGAGGCCGAGGCGGACGGCATCGGACTCCCCGAGGACGGGCACGGCCGGCGCGTCAAGGCTGATGCGCGCCCGTCGAGCGAGAGCCTCGATGTCGTCGAGAAGGGGCCTGGCACCGAGTCCGGTCGCAGTGTTCCAGGCGGCGCGCACAGCATCCACAGCCTGGGCGGCGGCACCTGCCCTCGCGGCGGCGTCGGCCTCGTGGAGGCGGGCGACTGCGGTGAGCCAAGCGTCACGGATTCGTTCGGCGGTGACGGCAGCCTGCGCGAAAGCGGCCGGGTCGCTATCCCGGAGGCGGGTGATCATCGCCTCAGCAATGGTGATGTCCGCTGCCGCGGCCGGGCTGTCGGAGCCGGGATCAGCACGGGCCACGTCCATCCGGCGACCGAGATCGATCAGGATCGCGTCGACATCGACAGCCTCCTGGCGGGCGAGCACGTCGAGGGTTCGTTCCACAGTGCCCGTGACCAGACCGGCGGTGAAGCGCGGCACGAACCGGGTTGCCGTGTTCGGCTTCGGGCTCAGCGCGCTCGACGCGATGTCGACCGCGCTATCCCACTGCTTCGCTGCCAGGTGCACGTCGACGAGCGCGGCATCGATCATCGCCTGGCTGAACGGATCTGAGGGGTGACGACGAAGGCGTTCGGCGAGTTCGGCAGCGGCTTCGAGCCGTCCCCGACGAGCGGCCAGCGGTGCACCTGCGGCGTCGAGTTGGATGGCACCGATCGGGGTTGACTCCAGCGACGCGACGCCGGCGAGGACGTTGTCGGCCTCGTCCCAACGGCCCAGGCGCACCAAGCACCGGGCCGCCACGCCGCAGTGGAAGGTCCCGAAGCTTCTCTCGAACCCGGCGCGCTGTGACAGGGCGGCGCCGTCTTGGGCGACGCTCAGACCTTCCTCGGTGTGACCGACGTCGAACAGGATCATCGCCAGCATGGCGTTGGCGAGTGCCCAACGGTGGGGTGCCAATTCGTCGTCGACCGCGGCGCGGCAGTGCTCGAGCCCAGCTTCGACTTCGCTGGCGAGCGTCTCCACCACACCGAGCACGCGCAGGCCAGCTGACCGGGACGCTGCGTCGTGCGAGTCCGCGGCGGCCAGCGCTCGTTTCGCCCAGTGCTCGGCGCGGTCGAATCGGCAGAACATGAGTTCTGCTTGGGCGAGACCGCCGTATGTCGAGGCCGCGCCGGCCGCGTTGTGCTCAGGGTCTGTGTCGACGAGGGCTGCGGCGCGTGCGTACGTCTCGGCGCTCTCCTCCATCAGGCCTGATGACCACAGGAATCGGCCGAGTCGTTCGTATGCCCATGCCCGTCCCTCCGGCGGGTCGGCGAGCTCGAGCGCTCGTCGACCTAGCGCGACAGCACGGTCGTTGTGACCGGTGGCGTGGGCAAGATCGGCGGCCTGCCACAGACGCGGCACCAGCTGCGGCTGGTGCGCAGGAGTCGCGTGCCGCTCCCATAGCTCGAAGATCCGTTCCAGGTGGGCGAGACAGGTCGCCGGAGCGATCAGCTCGGCCGAGTCCGCCGCCGCGAACAACGCCTCGAACGCCGCGGGTTCGTCGCCGGCACGATCGAAGTGGAACGCGAGCTCTCCGGCGCCGTCGGTCGCGGTCAGCTGAAGGCGGCGGTCGGCCTGCAACGCCGTCGCCACAGCTCGGTGGAGACGGCGCCGCGCAGTCGGCAATGCGGTGCGATAGGCGACCTCGCCGATCAGCGGATGCCGAAACCGATAGGCGTCAGTCGCCGTGTCTACAACCACCAGTCGCGCCTCGATCGCCGCTCGAACCGCGGCCTCAGTCGCCGGCTCGTCGAGCTCGACCACCGCGGCCAGCAGCTCCGGATCGGTCTCGCGGCCTACTGCGGCCAGCGCCGCAAGCACGTGTCGCCCCGCGGGCTCGAGGCTTGCGATGTCGGCCTCGAGGAGTTCCGACAGGAGGGCGGGGATCGCATCACCGGCGATGTGTGCAGCAACGAGCTGCTCGGTGAAGAACGGGTTGCCCTCGCCTCGCCGCACGAGCTCGTCCACCAGCGACGGCGGCGGGGGGATGCCCAACACGGCCGCGGCGTGCACCGCCACGTCGTTGCGTTCCAGACCAGCCAGAATGACCCGCTCGACGCCGCCCACCCGACTCAGCTCAGCGGCACGACGGCGCATGCCCGGGTCGCGAGCCACCTCGTCGGCGCGGTAGGCACCCACGAGCACAACCCGCTCGTCGACCAGGTTCCGAGCGATGTGCTCGAACAGGTCCCACGTCGCGGGACAGCCCCAATGGAGATCATCGAAGCCGACGAGAACGGGGCCTTCCGCGCCCAACTCCCCGACGAGCTGAAGCGCCAGAGTGAACAGGTCGCCGACGCGCCCTGCGCCGGATGTCGCCAGCTCGCTCAGTGGCTCAAGAGAATGCAGCTGGCCGACCTCGCGCTCTCGCTGGACCTGACGGATCAGATCAACCATGGGAGCGAGCGGGATCACGTCCCCGCCGACCTGCACACAGCGACCGAGGTACAGCTGTGTGCCCGCGAGCCGTGCCGCCTCGACGAGCAGTGTGGACTTACCAATGCCTGTTTCACCGCTGACCAGCACGATCGCTGGCTGACCCTCGGCGGCTCCGGCCACAGCGCGCTGAAACACCGCATGCTCGTCGTCCCGTCCGACGACCGGGTATTCACCCCGACGGCCTCTCATCGCTCTCGCAGTATCCCCCGCCGGCGCGAACTCTCAACTGCTGCTGATCCGGTGGCTGCCCGGTTGTTGTCAGCGTCCGTGGCGTCAGAACCGCGCACGCCGCCAATCCAGCTGCGGCATTGGCTCGACGCCACGCTCGACGGTTTGATGGCCCCTTCGCCGAACCAACGGCAACACGGTGTCGTCGAGCGCGGCGGGGTTCCCGATGACTACCGCCCGACAGGCCTCCAAGCCACCGGGGGTCATGGTCTCGTTGCCGTGGTATCGGGCGACATCGTCGGCTCCTGCCCGAGGCATGTCGGCCTGCGCGATGCCCGGCTGAGACGGTGATGACGAAAGACACGGCCACCGCCCGCCTTGGCGACAGGGCATGGCGCGGTCGAATCCGCATGCGTCGCAACGCTCATGTTCACGTGTCACCGCACTGCCTCCAGTCGAGTCGTGTCAGAAGCGGACGCTGGATCGTCATAGCGCGGGGTGGACTTCGACTCGATGGCCCCTGACACCCGCGCGGGCCACCGAGCTGCCTGATCGTTCGGTGCGGGCTGGGCGGCTTCGTTGGGTGACGTCTTGGGCCGTCGTTCTGAGCGGCAGGCGGCTCGTAGTTCCGCGGAGGGCGGCGGGCGGTCTTGGTCTCCCGCTCGCGATCGCAATGTGACACTGCACAGACCGCGGTTTACACGGGCGTCAGAGCGCGGGTTGGCGTATCGGATTGCGCCACGTCGTGCGGACGCGGATTGTTGGCGCATCCCGGACACGAGATCGCGGCGCAGCATTCTGTCAGTCGACCTCGAGCAGCCGGATCCGCCGCCCGGACACGTGGCGGGGCACCACCCGCACCCAGTACTGCTTCGGACCGGTCCACGGCTGCACCTCCAGGTGCTCCGCCTCCTCGGGTATGGTCTCGTGGGCGATGCCTTGGATGAGCACGGTCCAGCCGGTGCGGTGATGCGGATCGATGGAGTCGACCTGGAAGCCGACCGGGTGCCGACGAAGGGCGTCGAACTTCGTGCCCGAGTCGGTCCGGAACACAACGCTCTCGCCGTCGAGGGCGTAATTCACGGGGACCACGAACGGCAGGCCGTCCCGTGTGATGACGGCCAGCCGCCCGATCGAGCAACCGGCGAGCAATCGCCAGCACTCGTCTCTCGACAACGACTCCAGGCTGGTGTAGGGCGCCTCGCGCGGCTCACCATCGCTGTCCGTCATGGCACTTCGGCGAATTGGGAGATCCCGACCGAGGCGGCAGCTGAACGGCCTGTCAGGGCATGCGGGCGCACCTGCGTATGTTGCCTCGGCTCGCGGCACATCGAGGTCATCTACGAACGTCGCCGGCCGGAAGGGCATCGGCCGTGGACCTGTGGCTGTGGAGGAGGGACATCAGCTCCTGGAGCATGGGCGACACTCGCTCAGCCTGAAGGTGACTCCCCGGGGGTGTGCCGTGACCAACGTGCTCACCACCACCACCCCCAGGGAAGGAGTCGTGACCTGGGCGGCGCCGCCGCCGGGCGTGACGCGGACGCACAGTGCGTTCGTCGTATCCGGTCACCTGGGAGGACGTCGAGACGAACGCGGAGGCTCGAGCGAGCGGGCCCCGGCACTCTCCCAGCAAAGAGCAAGGCGCCTGCGTCGATGCTGAGATCCCGACACGCGGCGGCGTGGCGATCATGCGCCCGATGCCTCCGGGCTGCGCCCGGGACGCTCAGCGCGGCGCCGCGCCTGCTGGGCGCGGGCGCTGATGCCGGTGTCGATGATGCTGTTCAGAACATCGAGGGCGGACGCGAGGGGCAGTTCGGTGTCGCCTTGGAGTACGGCGCGCACAGTCGCCCACCCGATCTCGAACAGCACTGCCGCCGTCGCGTCGGGGTCGAGATCGCCTCGGGTGGCGCCTGCGGTGATGCCGGCCCGGAGAGTGTCTGCGAGCAGTCCAGTGACGCGCTCGGCGCTGCAGGTGGGCAGCGAGGCGGGCGACGTCATCGTCGACGAGATCGCGGTCACCGAACAGGGAGGCGCGCAGCAACTCGTCTGTGCCGTAGTGGTCCGCAGTCACTTCAACGAGGCCACGCAGCCGAAGCGGCACCGGGTCGGGACCCGACATCGCAGCCTCGGCCCGGTCCAGGAACCGCTCGAGGCTCGCTTCGACCACCGCCAGGTAGAGGTCCTGCTTGGAGGGGAAGTGCAAGTAGACGCTGCCCTTGCCAGTGGCGGCATCGGCGGCGATGTCCTCGACGGTGGTGCGCCGGTAGCCGTAGCGGCGGAACCGGCGCTCGGCGGCGTCGAGCAGACGGTCTCGGGGCGCCGCCTCGGCCACCCCGCCGATGCTACCTTGACCGCTGACCGGAATCGTCGTTCGGTCAGTCAGGGGGTTGTGATGAGCACGCCGACCGAGGTGGTGAACGCGTTCCTCGCCGCCATCGAAGCCAAGGACCTCGACGCGGCGCTGGAGTTGGTCACCAACGATGTGTCCTACGAAAACGTCCCGATCGACCCGATCGTCGGGAAGGACGCGATGGGAGCCGTCCTGCGCAGCTTCCTCGACCCGGCTGCAGAGGTCGACTGGCGGGTGGTTCGACAACACGCTGTCGACAACCTGGTCGTCAACGAGCGTCTCGACCGCTTCCGGATCGGCGACGGCTGGCTGGAGCTGCCTATCGCCGGGTTCTTCGAGCTCACCGAAGACGGTCTGATCCGCCGGTGGCGGGACTACTTCGACATGGCCACCTACACACGCCAGCTCCAGGCGTTCAGCGGTCGCGGATGATCGTCGACGACAACGAATCCTGCTCAAGGAACAACTCGGCTTCACCCTCGAGCGCGAGACGGGCCGGTCCGTCGCCAGCCTCGACTGCGACGACCGCCACCCGAACCCGCATGGCGCGATCCGCGGCGGGGTCATCGTCGCCCTCGTCGACAGCCCCATCGGCGCGGCGACGATGAGCCTGCTCGACGACGAGTCGTGGTGTGCGACCATCGAGATCCACACCCGGTTCCCGGGGCGGTCAACGGGGACCCCGGGGGGGGGCCGAGGCGACCGGGCCCAAGGGCGGGGCGTCGGGTGGTACTCCTCGCTGCCACCGGCACCGATGGGGAGGGCCGTGCGGCGACGACGGCGAGCGGTTCCTTCGCCGTGATCCCCAAGCCCGTCTGAGCCAAGACGAAACACCCCCTCGACCCTGCCTGCGGCGGCCAGTCCCTCGATCGGCACGGCCACCTACATCGTCGCCGCCTCCGTCGCCGGTGCCCCCCACACCGGCTGAGCACCATCGGCGCGGTGGGCGATGCCGACCAGCGGTACCGCCCACCCACTCCAGAAGTGCTCGGGTGCGGTCGGCCGATCGTCCGGGATTATCCGGTGGCCGCGAACGTCGTGGACCCGGCGGTCCTGGATGCCGGCGGGCGGCGTTGTCCCCGCGTTGCTCGGACACCTCGGCGGCGATCGCACGAAAGCCCGAGTCATCACCTGAGTAGATGAAGAGGTGCCCACGCAGCGAGCCATCCGTGTCCAGACGGGCCCATCCTCGACCCGAGACACGGTCCCCTTCGTCGACGCCGTCCGAGGTGAACTCCACTGCTGGGTGACCGTCGAGATCGACTGGTCGTGGTTATCGCGTTACGCGGACGCGCCCGATGCTGCAGCCCTCCGACGCCGAAGCGAACACGGCTCAGATGGCGGTCAGTGCCTTGTCGGCGAGATTCCGAGCGACCTCGAGGTGGCTGTCGCCCGATGTGGTACCGGTGACGGTCACCTCGATGAGTACGTCGTTCGTGCAGACCCGGAGCGTGCCGACCGTGACTGTCGTCCCGGGGTCGTTCCATGACCACTGGGCCTGCTCGCCCAGACCCGACACCGCAGCGGACGACGACAGAGGCGGGCACTCGACCGAACCGGACGGAAAGTCCGCGGCCCGGCTGACGCCGAGCCTGACCTCGGTAGCAGTTTCCGAACCGAATTTCAGCCACGCGCACTCTCGCTGCGTCCAGCTCGCGTCGTTTTCGGTGACGTGGTTGGTCTGGGCGTCGCCGGCGTCGAGCGGGTTCCCGGTGATCTGGTCGACCTCGGCTTGCGACACCAGGTTGCAGGGGAACGCCAATTGTGCGGCCGCGCTCGTCGTCGAAGTCGTTGGTCCCGGGCCGCCCGTCACGTACTCGGGCGTAACAACGTGGCAAACGACGTCGGCGCTGCCAAGACCGGAGACGGTGACCTTCCAATCGGCGGTGGCACCAGCTTCGACAGTCGTGGCGTCGAGGCTGCCCGTCACCAGCAGCTCGTCCGAGGCGGAGTCGTAGAAGCCGAGCTGCAAATGGTACGAGGTCGCCGTAGCGCCCTGGTTCTCGATCGTGCCGGACGCCGTGCCCTCGCCGCCACTGCTGTCGCACGTCTCGATGTCGATGAACGCTGGCGTCTGCTCCCCCGTGGTCGTCTGTTCGCCCGTGGTCGTCGTGATCGTCTGTTCGCCCGTGGTCGTCGTGGTCGCCGTCGTCGATGATTGGCCGACGTCCGAGGCCCCTCCGTTCCCACAGGCCGCCAATACGACCGCTACGGCCAACGACGTAAAGAGTCGAAACGCTTTCCGGCAGCTCACTGCGCTGGTGGGTACGGGATTCGCGTGAAGCATCTGGCGGACCTCGGGCGGGATGCTCGCGCCTGTTGCGCCGCCGAGGATCCTACATGACGGAGACGTGCCGCCGACAGAACCGTTCGAACGCGGATGGGCGGAGACGGTCACATGGAGCGGAGACAGCCGACTCGATCGGGCGCCCGGCAGCCGCACTGCGACTGAGAACTGGTTTGCGACAGCCGGTCGCAATCCGCCGCACAACGGGCGTCATCCAACCCCCGGCCGCACGGTACGGGGAGCATCTAGGAAGCGCCGTTCCTCGCACGGTCGGTCGTTCGCGGCGCGATGGCGAGGTAGGCCGCTGGTTCGGCGGATCGCTGCTGCGGTTGAGGTCCTAGGGCCGAGGAAGCCGTTGCGGGCCGTCCAGCTGAACGCGGGGTCGCTGCTCGAGCCCGGTTGGGATGATCGGCGGCTGGAGATCGTCGCCTGGATCGAGCAGCTCGATCCGGACATCGTGTGCCTGCAGGAGGTGTGGGAGGACAGCGGCCACGAGAACACCGCTGGCTGGCTCGTGTCGCCGGTGACGGTCCCGGCTACACGTCGGACTGGCGGGCGAACGCGATCGCCGCCGACATGAACGTGCCGCGCAAGCGCATCGACCACGTCTTCGTCGGCGACTGCTTCCAGCGCTGCGGCAACGCCGGGACGGGTGCTGTCGGCGCAGCTGGCCTTCGATCGTCCGCTCACGGGCGTCACGGCGAGCGACCACGTCGGCCTCGTGGTCGACATCGTGTGGCCGGAACGACCGATCAGGTCGGGCGCGGCGGGTTGACAGGCGGTGGGCCGACAGGTGGCGGCGTGGTGGTGACGATCGGAAGGCGGCGCAGCCGCCGGGTCACGTTGACGAGCCGGGTCCACCAGTCGTTGCAGTTGACGATCACCGATGCACCGCCGGCGCCAGGACCAGCTCGGCCGGCCCGTCGAGCCTGATCGCGACCGTCGCGCGTCCCTCGGCGTCGGCCTCGACGGTCATCGGCGGTCCCGCGCCGTCGAGCACGTACGACGCCGCGGCGCGCAGTTGGGCCAGATCGAGTCGGAGCGATGGAACCGACTCGGCGAGCGGCTCCAGGCGCAGCCGGAGGCAATCGCCGTCGGGCGAATGGGCCTCGGCGACGAGCACGGCGTCCCACGCCGCGCCCGCCAGCACGGGGCCGACCGGGGCGACGTACCCGCGCCGGTTGAGGTCGGCGGTGCTGAGCGGCGTCGACCAGCGGATCATCATGTGCCCGCTGACCGCCGGCACCCCGGCGTCGAGCGGACGGTCGGGCCAGCGCCGGCCGGTGGCGCACTGGCGGGCGGCGGCGTCGATCGCAGCTGCCTCTAGCTCGGTCTCGCCGACCAACCGGGCTCCGCCGATGATGCCGTTCCAGCCGGCCAGCGCGCTGCGCCGTGCGCGGTGGCGCTCGAGCTCGGCGGGGAGCTCGAGGTCGAGACGCCCGTCGTGGACCATCGCCGCGAGCGCCCGGATCTTGCCCTCGGCACTGCGGCGATCGAGCGCCGCGGCGCGGCGGGCATGGTCCGGCAGGATGTCGGCGAAGCGGTTCGAGCCGGCGGCGAAGTAATGCCCGCCGGGCACCTCCCCGGTGTCCCAGGACAGCCCGACGTGGTTCGACCGGATGTGGGCGTAGGCGCCGTCGGGGGTGGCGTACTCCTCGTCGAGGGTCCGCACCCACCGCGTACGAACCTGCTCCCACGCGTTCGTGCTGTGGAGCGTGTCGTGGCCGAACAGGGACTGCGCCCCCATGATGTTGCACACGGCGAACGACCAGCCCGGCTCGCACGGGAAGAACCCGAGCCGGCTGTGCTCGAAGTTGCGCTGCACCGCGGCGGCGATCGAGTGATGGTCGTACTCGAAGGTGCGCCCGTCCTTCCACACGAACGTGAGCGACCCGGGCCGGTCGAAGCGGTCCGAGCCGGTGGCCGCCTCGTAGATGTTGAGGACGTCGCCGAGGAAGGCCGACAGCATGATGTTGTCGCGGACGATCGGGTCGGGGTTGGGGTCGAAGTTGCCGAGCAGGTTGAGGGTGCGCCAGTACCGCCATACGCGCAGGTCGGTGTGCTTCTCGATGAGCTTGGCGATCGTGCCCTCGAGCTGACCGGTGGCGTTGGGCACGTAGTTGGCGGCGTAGAGGCTGAGGGCCCAGCACAGCGCGTTGAGCTGGTAGCGCAGCTGCGTGCCGCTGTGATACTGCTCACCCCAATCGAGGCCGGTCAGGCCGTCGTCGGGCTGATGGGCGATCGCCGACGCCCAGCGCAGCAGCTCGACGTCCATCGCGTCCGGCTCGCGCTCGGTCGGCCGGTGCGCGATCGGGCTCACCGACGCCAGGTAGGCGTTGAGCTCGGGCACCCTGGCCAGCTTCGATCGGTAGCGGCGCTCGAAGCGCACGACGGCGAGGGCGACGGAGCCGGCGGCGAGGACGTAGGCGAGCGGGATCGACCACCACCAGGTCGTGCCGCGATCGACGAAGAGGCGGGGTCCGTCGGCGAGCAGCGCGGCACCGACGACGCTGGCCGCCCAGACCAGCGGCAGCGCGAAGTGCGCGCTGACGCCCCACCACAGCAGCAGGGCGACGACCGCGACCGCCAGCGTCGCCACGAACAGCAGGGGCCAGGCGACGTACACGAACCCCGCGCCCGGGAACACCAGCGACGTGCCGGCGGCACGACCGGCGGCGGAGCCGGCGAGGACGATCAGCAGGGTGCCGGCGAGCTCGACCACCGCCAGGGCGATGGCGAGGCGGGCGAGCAGGCGGCGGCTCGTCGGCCCGACCCGTGGCGGGTGTTCGGGGAGCAACAGCGGCGGCGGCTCGGTGCGGCGGGCATGGTCGGCGACGGTGATCATGACGGGCTCCCGGCGGGTTTGGATCGGGTGAGCTGGCGTGCGGCGAGCAGGTCGGGTGCCGCGCGCAGACGCTGGGCGAGGTGGTCGAGAGCGGCCGCCAGCGGGTCGTCGCCGACGCTCGGCCGGGCGAGGACGCGGGACGCGACCTCGTCGTCGACCTGCGCAACCCAGAGCCGGGCTGCGGCGACCAGGCGCTCGTCGTGGAGTCGACGTGCACCGCGGGCGGCAGCCGCCAGGGCGCTGCGCCGCACCACCGGCCAGTCGTCGTCGCCGCACCACCCCGCCGCACGAGCCAGCGCCGTGGCCGCGGCGTGCTCCCATGGCGCGGCGTGGGAGAGCGGGACGCCCAGTGGCGTCCACGCCGACGCCGGACGGTGGCGCCGGCGCAGCGCGAACCGCCCACCGAGGGCGGCAGCCCAGCGGCGTCCGGCCTCCTCGTCGCCGGCCCGCCGCAGCGCGATCGCCGCCAGGGTGCTGTCGAGAAGCCGGACCCACCCGGGCTCGCTGCACGGGACGCCGTCGAGGCCGCGAGCGGCGTCGGCCGCGAAGCTGGCCCGCTCGTCGGCGCCGAGCACCCCGCAGAGCGACCGTGCGGAGCGGGCGTGGGCGTGGTCGACGCGGAACGGATCGCCGCCGCGCCGGCCGCGAGCGACGAACCCGACCCGACGAGCCCGCCGGGCGATGTCGCTGGCGGTCACCGCGGCGCGCAGCGCGGCGTCGTCGGTCCCGGCGAGGCAGGCGATCGCCGCGGCGTGGCAGCGCTCGACCGGCGCCAGCGCGTCGAGCTCGATCGGTCCCGCAGCGGGGCGGCGACGGCGCCCCAGCCCGAGGCGGGCGAGCCCGTGGCGGACCCAGGCGATCGCGCTGACGACGAGCACGACGAGCGGGAACTCATGGGCACCCCGCGCCACCGCCGTCGCCGACGGGTGATCGGTGCCGCTCGCCAGCGCCGCCGATGCCACCGCTGCCACCACGACGACGAGGGCCACAGCCCAATCGACGCCCCAGCGCACCCAGCCGACGGTCGCCACGACGAACGCGGCGGTGAACAGCAGACCGAGGGGCAGGTGGGCGTGGTCGTAGAGTCCGGCGCCGGGGACGAGCAGGTTGCGGGCGGCGTGAACACCGCGATGGCCGAGCCCGACGACGAGTGCCAGCGGCACCGCGACCGACGCCACGGCGAGCAGCAGCCAGCGGCGGTGGGAGTGTCGGTCGGCGGTCACGACGTCAGGTGAGCAGGGCGATCCCTCGGTTGGGGTGGCGTGGTCATCCCGGTGTACCACTGGTCGAGCAGGGTGCGTGACAGTTGATCGATGTCGATGTCGTGGCCGGCGATGGCGTGGGCCACCGGGGCGATGATGTGGAGCAGGGCAAGTGATCCGGCGACCTCGACGGGAACGGTGTCGGGGAGCTCGCCGGACGCCACCGCCACGTCGATGCGCTCGATCACGAGGGCGAGCAGCTCGGGGTGGGCGGCGTGCGGGTCGCCGCTCGGCGTCGAACGAGTGAACTCGGTGGCCATGCCGACGTGGCCGCGTCCTGCGCGTCGCCACGCGTCGACGATGGCGTCGCGGATGTGGTTGAGGGCGGTGCGCAGGTCGATGTCGCCGGCGAGCTCGATCCGCGCGGCGGCGTCGTCGGTGAGTCGCCGGTTGAACTCGCGCAGCAACCCGGCCTTGGTCTCGTAGATCCGGAAGAAGGTGGCCCGACCGACGTTGGCGTGGGCGCAGATGTCGTCGACGGTCAGCTCGTCGTACGGACGGCTCCCCAGCAGATCGTTGGCGGCGTCGTAGAGCCGTGCCGCGCTGCGTTGCCGCCGTCGAGCCCGCCCGTCGAGCTCGACGACCGTCGCCGCCGGCGCGGCGACGTCGTCAGGCGGTCTCATCGCAGCGGGATGTTGTCGTAGTAGGGGATGACGATCTCGTCGCTCACCGTCAGGTCGCCGAGCATCTGCGTGGTGGTCGGGTTGACCACGGTGGCCGACGTGGCGACGTTGATCACGGCGGGGCGGCCGGCCTCGAGGGCCCGGATCATCGCCGGCCCGAGCTCGTCGATCTCGGTGACGTGCTGGCCGAACGCCCCGAAGCCCTCCGCCACCAGGTCGTAGCGGGTCGGCGCGAGGCGGGAGATGACGTCGCCGTCGGCGCCGTAGACGGCCTGCTGGCCGTGGATCGACATCCCCCAGCAGGCGTTGTTGAACACGACGGTGACGATCGGCAGGCCGTGGCGGACCATCGTGTCCCACTCCTGGATGTGGAACCCGATCGCGCCGTCGCCGGTGACCTGGACCACTCGGCGGTCGGGAAAGGCGCGCTGGGCGCCGATCGCGAACCCTTGGCCGACGCCGAGGTGACCCTGGTAGCCGAGGGCGAGGACGACCTCGAGGTCGAGGTAGCTGGTCGCCCAGTCGATCCAGATCGCCGCCTCGCCGCCGTCGCGCACGAGGACCGAGCCCGCCGGGATGACGGCCGCGACCTCGCGGGCAACGCGGTAGGGATGGATGCCGTCGGCTTCCTTGCCTGCGCCTTCGAACATCGCATCGGCGAAGCGCTTCATGCTCACCGCCTTCGACGTCCAGGCGGTCAGGTTGCGGGGCTGGAGGCGGGCGGCGATGGCGTCGAGGCCGGCGGCGAGGTCGCCGAGCACGCCGACATCGACCGGGCCGAGACGACCGATCTCCGCCGGGTCGAGGTGCAGGTGGATCACCTTGGCGCCGCCGACCATCCCGGAGAACCTGCGCCCGCCGAGCAGCAGCCCGTACGAGGCGCCGACCAGGACGACGACGTCGGGTGGTTCGACGCCGGCGACACCGAGACCACCGAGGGCGCTCAGCGACCCGGCGTTGAGCGGGTGCGAGCCCGGCAGCATGCCGCGCGACAGCGTCGTCGCGAACACGGGGAACCCCGTGGCGGCGACGAAGCGCTCCAGCGCCGGGCCGATGTCGACCGAGAGGCTGGCGTCACCGACGATCAGCACCGGTCGTTGCGCCTCCTCCAACAGCCGCGCGGCTGTGGATACCGCGTCGTCGCTGGGGACCGGTCGCGCCGGGGCGGCGGGCCGGCCGAACGGCGGCACCCGGTCAGGGCCGACAGGGGTGAACGCGACGTCGATCGGCAGGTCCAGCACCACCGGACCGGGCACGCCACCAGTGGCGTGACGGATCGCCAGCCCCACCAGGTCGGGGACGCGGGTGGCGACGTAGGCACGCTGGGCCCACTTCGTGATCGGACCGACGACGCCGAGCTGGTCGAGTCGGCCTTGCATCTCACCGGTCTCGGCCTCGCCCAGCGGCGGCGAGCTGGTGATCACCACGACCCCGATGGAGTCGGCGGCGGCGTTGCTGATCCCGGCGACGGCGTTGAAGAGCCCGGGCCCGGCCGTCACGGCGGCCACGCCGACGCGCCCACTGCTGCGGGCGTAGCCGTCGGCGGCGTTCACCGCCGCCGCTTCGTGGCGGCAGTCGACCAGATCGATGCCGAAGCGCCGGCACCCGGTGAGGAAGGAGTCGAGGTGCCCGCCGTGCAAGGCAAACACCACCTCCACACCAGCCTCCCGCAGCGCCCACGCCGCCAGCTCGCCCCCGTTCAACCGCTCGTCCACACGTTCCCCTTCAGATCAATGATGTGAGACTTGACTCCCACAACATAGTGATACTCAGGTCTCACGTCAAGGGGTGAGCTGCGCCGTCGCCGCGCTGGCGTTGGCGAGTGCCCGTTGCCCGGTATGTTGACTTCGGGCGGCGCCCGCTTTGGGGCGCCATCGGCGGACGGAGACACACGTGGGTGAGAAGGGGCTTGCCGCGGACGCGCCATTGGCGTCGGCCGGTGCAGGGAGCATCATCGAGCGGACCAGCACGGTGGTGACGACGACGTTGGCGGACACCGGGAACGATCTGATCGAGACCGTCCGCGACAAGTCGATCGGCGCGGTCGCCGATCAGGTCGTGGACGGAGCGCAACGTCGCCTGCGCGGCGTGCCCGGCGGCACGGAACAGGACGGCGAGGGTGACGGTCCGGAGCAGCCGTGAAGCCGCATCGAGCGGCCGACCGGCTCGATCCCAACCGGCGTCGCATCGGTGTCGAGCACGAGCTGCAGGTGTTTGACCGTTCGGGGCAGCTCGACGCCCGCCGGCTGCTGCCGTCGCTGCCGATCGCCGGCCGCCGGCTCGACCCGGGTGATCCTCAGGCCATCCGCTGCCGATGGGGCGGGGTCATCACAGCCGACGGCTGCGAGGTCGAGGTCGTGACGCCGCCGAACATCCTTGATGCCGAGGGAGTCGCCGAAGCGGTGCACTCGGCAGCCAGAGGCGCCGCCGTGCTCAGCGCCGCGCTCCCCCGTGGGACGTGGTGGCGCGGCTACTCGACCCACCTGAACGTGGAGGTGGAAGATCGCCGCTGTCGGCAGATCGCCCGCTCGATCGCCGAGCGCCTGTCCGTGGCGATGATGCTCGTGCTCGACCGCCGGGACTCTCCGGGACTGCTCGTGCGACCCCGTCACCGCCGGCTCGAGCTGGGCGGCGAGTACCAGACGGGATCGCAGCTGCGTGGGGCATTGGTTGTCGCCGCCGGGATCGTCCTCCTGGCCGAGCAGGTCTGCACCGACCGCCGTGCGCGACGCGACGCCCCGCCGCGCCTCGACCTGCGCATCGTGCCCTCGCCCCAACGCTTCGGGTGGTACGTCGATCGTCGCGCGGGAGGCGTCGACGTCTACGAGGAGGGCCGTTCGGCGGTGCTGCGAACCGTCGGCGGTCAACGGGTCACCGCGCAGGGACTCCTCGAGCGCATCTGGAGCGCGGCGCGACCACTGCTCGATGGGCGAGTGTCGGTCGAGGACCTGGCCGTCGTCGACGACCTCGTCGATGGGACGGCGGCGCTTCCGTGCGAGCGAGACGACGACCGACGCGCGGCACAGGTCGCGCCACTCGCCGACGTGTCCCGTCCAGACGTCCTGCGCGTGCGGACGCGAGGAGACGTCATCGTGGTCACGGAGGCGGCGACCTGGCACGCCGCGGTCTTCCGGGCCGTGTGCCACGGATCCTCGCGATGGATCACGGTGCCCGGCGAACGCGTCGATGCGTTCCTGGCCGCGTTGGACGACGGACGGCTGGACCGCTGGCTGCACGATCGCTTCCAGGACGCTGGGCGCGCTCGCCGTTCGCTGGTAAGGACGGGCGCGTGACCAGCTCCGAGGAGGACTTCGCCGTCGAGGTTCGGACAACCGCGCCGCCGGCCTCGGCGCTGCTCGCCCCCGAGCGCGACGTCACCCGCGGTCGCTATGTCACCGACAGCCTCCGAGCGCGCCGGGACAAGGACCGAGCGGACCAGCAGCTCCCGCGAGGACGCCGTCGCTGGCTCCCGCGCCACCGGCTGCTCGTCGGAACCGTGGGCGCCGCCAGCCTCTCCGTTGCTGCCGTCGGTGTCGTGGTCATGGCCCGCAGTGGCGGGCACCAACAGGACGTCACTGCGCCGACGACGGTCGCCGCCACGGTCTCGACGACCACCCCGCCGGCCACGACCGCGGCGGCATCGGTCGTCCCGACCACCACAGCGACGACGCCGCCCTCGTTCGGGCCGACGACCGTCGTGGTCGCGCCGTCTGTCGGAACTCCCGCCGTCGCCGAGTTGCAGCGCTGGGGGGGCACCTACCACCTCGTCTCGACGGTCGTCGACGGCAACGCCAACTTCCCGCCGGGTACCGTCACCGAAGCCGACGTCACCTTCACCGCGACGTGCGCCGCGGGCAGTTGCACGATCCAGTCCGCGGAGTTCCAGTCCACGCCGTGGCAGGCATCGGGCGACTCACTGACGCTGCAGACCACCTTCACCGAACCGTGCCCCAAGAATCCCGGGACGTCGATCACCGACACACTCTCGATCCGGCTCACGGTGGTGGGCCGCGATGCAGACGGGGCACCGTCGTCGATCACCGGTCAGCAGGACGTTGCCAGCCCCGAAGCGGCCCTGTGTGCTGACGGGTCGGTGAACGATCCCGTGACCTACGCGTTGACGATGACACGCACGGGGTGACGTTCGTCGCGTTCGACGGCGGCGGCGATGCCGGTTGGCCGGTTGCGGCGGACCGATTCGGCAGGGCCGCATTCGACGATGTGGCAATGCCAGACGTACCGGCCCGGCGTGTCGAATTCGATTCCCAACCGGGTGACCTGGCCGGGATCGGCGATGACGTTGTCCTTGACCCCGCGCCCCCACGACTGCAGCTGCAGGAACTCGGGTGGGGTCGAGGCGTCGGCCGCAGGCGCCGGAACACCTCTCCCGACAGGCCCGGCCGGCGGCACAGCTCGTCCGCGGGCCGTGTTAGCTTCCGGGCGGCCGAGGGGGCCACTGAACGGAGGAACTGATGCGGGGATCACGGGGGTTGATCGGATTCGTCTCGTCGGTGCTGTTGGCCGGCACCGTGGTGGCGGTGGGCTCCCCCGGCGCCCGGGCGGCCGGCGATGACGGCTCCGGTGCCGTCATCACCACTCGGGTCATCCACGGTGGCCAGACCACGCGGCTCGAGCGCGGTACGCCGGGCGGCGGCGAGATCGCGCCGGGCGTCGGGGAGGAAGCGGCGAGCGTGCGGGTCCCGGTCGCCAACCGGAGTCTGTCGTCGCGGGCCAGGCCCAACCGCGGCGGCCCGGGCCTCTCCGGCATCGTCGCCGCGAACACCCCAGTGGTGGCAGCGGCGCCGACGACGAGCTTCAACGGCATCAACCATCACCAGCAGCGCCTCGACGTGGCGGGCGGCAACCAGTGGTCGCTCGAGCCGCCAGATCAGGCGTTGTGCATCGGTGGAGGGTTCATCTTCGAGGTGGTCAACAACGCGGTGGCGGTGTACGACACGAGCGGGGCGCGGCTCTCGCTCGACTCGCTCAACAACTTCTTCCGCTACCCGGTCGAGATCAACCGCACCACCGGTGAGGCTGGTCCGAAGCAGACCACCGATCCGACGTGCTTGTTCGACCCGACGACCAACCGGTTCTTCCTGACGATCCTCACCTATGACGCCGATACGGCCGGCAATCCGTTGCCGTCGGGCCACAACACGCTCGACACCGCCGTCAGCCCGCCCGGTACACCCTTGGGCACATGGTCGATCACTCACATCGACGCCACCGACGACGGCTCCGGCGGGACACCAGCCCACCCCGGCTGCCCGTGCCTCGGCGACTACCCGCACATCGGTGTCGATGCCTACGGCTACTACATCACCACGAACGAATACCCGTTCTTCACCGACGGGTTCGTCGGCGCCCAGATCTACGCGATGTCGAAGCAGCAACTGGCGTCGGGCGCGCTGTCCGTCAAGGTCACTCAGGTCGACACGAGCCGCGCCGCCCCGGGTGATCAGCCCGGCTTCACGGTGTGGCCGGCGCAGTCGCCGACTGCGGCGCAGTACGACTTGAGCGCCAACGGCACGGAGTACTTCCTCAGCACCAACGCGGCGGAGGAGGCCAACGGCAGCGGTGGGTCGAACGATCTGCTCACCTGGTCGCTGACGAACACGGCCTCGCTCGACGCAGTCGGCGCGCCCGCGCTGGGTGTCCACGCGATCAGCACCGACGTCGACCCCTACGCGGTGCCGCTGCCGGCGGTGCAGAAGGTCGGCCCGGTGCCCCTCGCCGACTGCCTCAACGTGACGTGGTGTGCGAAGACGGTGTCGGGCACACCCGACCGGTACAAGGAGAGCGAACGTCCCCTCGACTCGCTCGACTCGCGGATGCAGCAGGTGATGTACGCCAACGGGCTGCTCTACGGCAGCCACGGGACGGCGGTCGACGTCGGCGTCGATCAAGCCAGCCTCGCCCAGCAGACGGGACTCGCTTGGTACGTCACCGCGCCGAGCACGGCCGCCAACGGCAACCTGACCACCGCGGTGGTCCAGCAGGGTCGTGTGGCGACGGCGCGCAACAACGTGCTGATGCCCTCGCTTGGCGTGCGAGCCGACGGCTCCGCCGTGATCGGGGTCACCCTCGTGGGTCTCGATCACTACCCGAGCGCCGCCTCCGTCGACTTGACGGTGGGGGCGGGCACCGGTCCGATCGAGGTGCTCGCCGAGGGTGTCGGGCCGGAGGACGGCTTCGCCGGCTACCGCCTGTTCGGCGCCCGCCCGCGTTGGGGCGACTACGGAGCCGCGGCGATCGATCCCGCAACTGGCCAGCTGTGGGTCGCCAACGAGTGGATCGCCCAGTCGTGCACCTTCGCCCAATACCAGGCCGCACCGTTCGGCCAGTGCGGCGGCACCCGCACTGCGCTCGCCAACTGGTCGACCCGCATCAGCCGAGTCGGCTAGCGCCACGCCGAGCACAGCCCGATCCACCGCGGCCCCGATCCGCGGTCGGAGATCGCCCGCCGACAGTCATCGCCTGGGTGTCCAACGAAGAAGCGCTCACAAACATCAACGGCCTGCCGTCTTGCCTTCTTCAACGCTTCGTCCTTTCAATGACCGAGACGCCGTCGTGGGGCGAAGCGAGGGAGGGAGAGCTATGAAACGTGTCCTCGTTGCGATCGTGCTCGGCACCGTCTTGGGAGTGGGGGCGGCAAGCACCGTTCTGGCCGACGAGCCTCCGGGTCTGACCGGGTATGAAGGGCAGCCCGGCAATCAAGGCGGCGGAGGCGGACAACCCCCCGGCCTCCTCGGCTACGAAGGCCAGCCCGGCAACCAGGGTGATTAGCGCGCCGAGCTGGCCGGTGGCGGTGGGCGTCGTGAGTGTGCTCATGCCCCCCGTTTGACCAGCGCGAGCAAGCACCGCAGCACCGCGGCACGCGTAGTGTGGACCGCCGCACAAGAGGGCGGCCATTGATCTACACGTTCGGAGCATTCGACCTCGATACGGACATGTTCGAGCTGCGCCGCGCCGGCGCGCCCGTGGCTATGGAGCCGCAGGTCTTCAACGTCCTCGCATACCTCGTCGAGCACCCGGATCGTGTCGTCACGAAGAACGAGCTGCTCGACAACGTGTGGGGTGACCGCTTCGTCAGCGAATCGGCCCTGACGACGCGGATCAAGGCGGCCCGTCGAGCCGTTGGCGACGACGGCGCCCGGCAACGCGTGATCAAGACGGTGCACGGTCGCGGCTTCCGCTTCGTCGCGGCGGTGCGCGCGAACGGGACCCCGGCGGGACACGGCGGGCGCTCACCCGCCGAGGTCCCCGAGGCGTTCGACCAACCGTCGCTCGCCTCGGCGTGGCCGATGATCGGGCGCGGGCGCGAGCTCGAGATGCTCGCCGCGTGGTTCCGCAACCGCTCGTCTGGCGGTGTGCTCCTCACCGGGGGCGCCGGAGTCGGCAAGACCCGGCTCGCCGAGAAGGTCCTCGAGCTCGCCGAGGCGGCCGGCATGCCGAGCGCCCGGGCGAGCGGACACCCCGAGGGTCGATCGATCCCGTTCGCCGCGCTGTCCCACCTGCTGCCCCTCGACGTCGCCTCCCCGGCCGGCCTGGACGAGCTCGACCGCGGCGCCGTCTTCCACCGGGCCGCGGCGGCGCTGCGCGAGCACGCCGGGGACGAGCGTCTGCTCCTGCTCGTCGACGACGGCGACCAGCTGGACGAGCTGTCCCGTGCCCTCGTCGCCTCGCTCGTGCATTCGCGCGGCGTGTTCGCCGTCCTCACGATGCAGACGACCGGTGGTCCGACGCCCTTCGACCACCTCGTGAAGGACGGGCATCTCCTCCGCCTCACCGTCGAGCCGCTCCCGGTGGAGAGCATCGAGACGCTGCTGTACCGCGTGCTCGGCGGGCCCATCGTCGCCGAGTCGCTCGGCCGCCTCCGAGACGCGGCGATGGGGAACCCGGGCGTGCTGCGGCAGCTCGTGGAGACCGCACGCGAGGGCGGGATCTTGACCGAGCTCAACGGCGTGTGGCGACTCGTCGGCCCGCTCCAACCGACGGCCTCGTTCGAGGATCTCGTCGCCGAGCGTCTCCGTGGCCTCGACGACGCCCACCACCATGCGGCCGAGCTGCTCGCGATCGCCGGCGAGATCGGGCTCGACATCGTCGCCGCCCTCACCGGCCACGACGTGCTCGAGGATCTGGAGCGGCACGGGCTGCTCACCGTCCGCTACTCGGGGCGGCGCGCCGGCGTGTCGCTCGCCCACCCGCTGTTCGCCGAGGTCCTCCTGCGCCAGCTGCCGGCGCTCCGGGGCCGGCGGCTGCGTCGCGAGCTCGCCGAGGCGCTCGAAGCCGTCGGCGCCCGCCGCCGCGACGATCGCGTCCGGCTCGTCGCCTGGCGGCTCGACGCCGGCGGCGAGGTCGACCGCGAGGACGTGCTGCACGCGGCACGCCTCGCCCTGCTCGAAGGCGACGACGCCATCGCCGAACGGCTCGTGCACCGAGCTGCGGCTGCCGGCGGCGGGGCGAGGGCGAAGGAGCTGCTCGCCGAGCTCCACTTCCGACGCAATGAACCCGAGCGACTCGAAGCGGTCCTCGCCAGCATCGACCTCGACGAGCTGCCCGAGGCTGACCGGGTCCGTGTCGTCCGTCGGCGTTCGTCGAATCGCTACTACGCGATGACCGATCCGGACGGCGCGCTCGCAGTGCTCGACGCGACCGCGCACCTCTTCAGCGCGCCATGGGCGGTGGACGCTCTCGCTGCCCACCGGGCGACGATCCTTTCGATGGCCGGCCGCATCGACGACGCCCTGCGCTGGAGCGAACCGCTGCTGGACACCGACGACCCTCGGCTCCGGTTCGAGGTACTCCGCGCTCGGTCCCTCGCGCTGGCGGCGGCCGGACGAGGCGAGGAGGCGCTCGTCCTCGTCCACGAGGCCTTGGACATCCATGACCGCTTCGACCGCGACCTCACCCGGCCGGGGCGCTCGATCGTCCTGTTCAACCAGATCTTCTCTCTCACCGAGCTCGGCCGGCTCGACGAGGCGCGCGCCGCCGGGGCGGCGGCCGCAGCCGGCGACGTCGTCGGCGGCCGTGTGTCGTGGCTCGCGTTCGGTCGACCCCGCGTCGAGCTGCTCGCCGGCGACGCCGCCGCCGCGCTCGCGCTGAGCGAAGTGCACGCGCTCGAGGTCCGCGCCCGTGGCGCGTGGGGTGCCGAGCGGTGGGTGCTGTCGCTCGTCGGCATGGCTCGGCTCCTCGGCGGCGACAGCCACGGCGGGTGCCGCGATCTCGATCGA
The DNA here is from genome assembly GCA_963841465.1 of uncultured Acidimicrobiia bacterium. Lineage (GTDB taxonomy): Bacteria > Actinomycetota > Acidimicrobiia > Acidimicrobiales > Ilumatobacteraceae > JALZMG01. The sequence continues at coordinate 386,131 of CAWJCQ010000009.1, forward strand.
GTCGCCGAGCTCTGGCCCGACGAGGGCTACGGCGGCCTGTTCCGCAGCGATCGAGACCGGGCGCTGGGTTGGTTGGCGATGGAGCGATCGGGTGCGGCTGCCGCCCACCAGGCGCTCCTGCGCGGCGCGAAGATCGCGGCGCAGCGGGGCGCATACGCGCTCGAGGCGACGCTGCTCCACGACGTCGTTCGGTTCGGCGGTGCCGCGGCGGCCGTCGACCGGCTCGTCGAGCTGACGTCGTCCGTCCAAGGTCAGCTCATCGCCGCTCGCGCCGACCACGTGGCCGGCGTGGTACGGGTCGACGCCCCCCGGCTGCGGTCGGCCGTCGCCGGGTTCGAGCGGGTCGGCTCGCCATTACTCGCCGCCGAGGCGGCGCTCGACCTCGCCGACGCCGCTGGGGCGACCGGCGATGACGCGGGCGCGGAGGTCGCACGCGAACGCGCCACGCGCCTGCTCGCCCGAGTCGGACAACCCCCTGTGACGCCTCGACTCAGTCGGACTGGTTGAAGAGGCCGTCCTCGGCGCCCTCGAGCATCGCCTCGGCGATCGCCGCGTACATGCGACGCCACGATGCCTCGTCCCCACTTGTCCAGCTGTCGCCGATGACTGCCGCGATCGCGGCGATCAGCGCCTCGCCCACGAAGACGTAGTCCGCGGCGTGCATCCCTTGACGCTGGTGATATAGACCGAGCACCCGGGCGTGGGCCACCAAGCTGTCAAGATCGTTGGCCGCGGCCACGAGCGACAGGAGCTCGTCGACGAGCGTGCCCTGTGACCTGACGAGATCGTCGGCGAAGATCCGACGCGCCTGGGGGTGTCGATCGAAGAGGTCGTTGTAGAAGCAACTGGCGCACTGGTCCATGACCTGCTCGACAAGGGCGGCCGTCCGCCGGACGGACTCGAGTTGCTCGGGGGTCATCGGTCCGGTGGTCGTTCGAGATGCTCGCGCCAGACGAGGGCGGTCCCCTGGAGGGCCACCACGCCGTCGCCTCGTGTGATCGTCGTGCGCAACTTCATGATCGGCTTGTCCGCCCTCGACTCGAGAACCTCGACCTCGGCCGTGATGTCGTCGCCCGGGCGAACTGGCGCCGTGAACGACCAGTCGACGTGGAGGAACACGCTTCCGGGGCCAGGGAGGTCTTCGGCGACGACCGCGTTCAGGAGACCGGAGGTGACCCGGCCCTGCACGATCAGCGCGCCGAACCGTGACCGGGTGGCGAGCTCCTCGTCGTAGTGCCGCGGGTTGCGGTCGCCAGTGAGCTCGGTGAACAGCTCGATGTCGCGCGCCGTCACGGTGCGCGTGCGGCGGGCGGTCTGTCCGACGATCGGCTGGCGCATGGGTTGCCTCCTCGTGGCTCGGTGTCTTGGGTCGACGTCGGGGGCTCGGATGTCGGGGCTCGGCGACGGGATCAGGGCATCAGTGCCGACAACACCCACATCGTGGGCATCCCGGCGAGGATGGCGGCATGCGGGGCACCCGTCCGGCGGACGGCGGCGATGCCGACGGCGACGCCGGCCAGCGCGGGGACCGCCCCGGTGCCGGCAGCGGCGGCGTGGCTGGCGAGGGCACCGGCGGCGAGGCCGGCGAACGCGACGGGCACGGCGAACGCAGCGGCCCGCTCGACGACGGCCGGCACGTTGGCGCGGGCAGCGAACACGAGCATGCTGATCCGCAACAGGTAGCTCACCGCACCGGCGAGGGCGATGACCGACCAGGCGTTCATCGGTCCGACCGCCGATCGGCGCGGAGTCCGGCCGCGATGCCGGCGCTGACCGCGAGCATCGGACCGAGGTGCAGCGGTACGCACACGCTGAGCGCGCCGACGCACGCGGCGGTGGCGGCGGCGTGCGCGGCAGCTCGGGTCCTGAGTCGGGCGACGACCTCGCCGGCGAGGAAGAGGGGGATGACGAGCTCGAGATGGAGCCCGGCAGGCAACCGCGCGCCGGCGGTGGCCCCGACCGCGATGGCGGTCAGCCACGCGACCCAGAGCACGCCTGCGCCCCCGAGGTAGTGGAGGTGGCCGCGTCGACGGTCGGCAGCTCGTTCGTACCCGTCGACCCCGACGGCGACGGAAGCGTCGACGAGGACGGCGGCGGCGAGTCCCTGCCACCACCGCGGCATGCCGCGCCAGTGCCGCGCCATCGTCGCCGAGTAGAGGACGAGGCGGAGGTTGATGGCGAGGGCGGCGCCGATCACGACGATCGGCGCAGCGCCGGCGTCGAGCAGATCGATGACGGCGATCTGCGCGCTTCCCGCGAAGAGGAGCGGGCCCGCGAGCCAGCCGGCGAACGTCGGGATGTCGGCCCTGGCGGCGCTGACGCCGACGACGAGCCCGAATGGGACGATGCCGGTCAGCCACGGCAGCATCGCCTTGGCGCCGGCGACCAAGTCGTGCCTGCGGCTCGAGGTGGCGGGAGCGGCGGCGAAGTCGGTGCGGGAAGAGGTGAGATCGAGCATTCGGGGACTCCGGGGGAGGCGCGGGAGGAGGCGCGAACCGCCTCCTCCCAGGTGACTGTCAGGCGGCCTTGACGTCGATCGACACCGGGACGCCGTTCGTCAGGACGTCGAACACGGCGGACCGGGCCCGGGACTGCTCGACGATCGCCTCGAGCTTCTCGGCCGGGGCGTTGCCCTTCACGTCGAACGAGACGCGGATGGCGGAGAACCCGTTGCGCACGTCGGCGTTCAACCCGAGGATGCCGTTGAGGTCGATGTCGCCCTCGACAGTCGACGTCACCTCGGTCAGCTCGACGCCGCGGGCAGCGGCGATGTTGGCGAGGCCGGCAGTGAGGCACCCGGCGAGCGCGTGGAGCAGGTACTCGACCGGCGTCGGGCCCTCATCGGCGCCGACGAGGACCTTCGGGTGGTCGACGTCGAGGGTCGTCGCCTGCTCGTGGGTGCGCTCCTCGCCCACGCCGAAGAAGCCGTCGATCGTGCTCTGGCTGTGGGTGCCGGACATCCAGCGGTTCGAGGCGCGGAACTTGAACTGGGCCGCCTCCGGCGCCGTCTTCACGGCGTCGAGCGTGGCGAACAGGGTGGTCGTGTCGACGCCGTTGCGGACGCCGCTGGTGCTTTCGCTGGTGGTCACGGGATGGTTCCTTCCGGTGGTGTGTTGCTGTGTGGGGATCAGGCCGCGGGAACGACGGTGTCGTGCGGTGTGGGCAGGAGGGGGCGCCCGGCGAGCCACGTCGCTTCGTTGTCGATCAGGACGGCGAGGCGCTTCTGCAGCTCGACGAAGCGGTCGACGGGCGGGAACTGCGCCATCTGCCAGGTGAGCTCGAAGATCGGGGCCAGAGCGGCGTTCCGCTCGGTCTGGTATGCGGCGAGGGCGGCCGTCTCAGGGAGGTCGCCACGCAGCATCTGGCCGGCGCGGCGGGCGAGGAGCTCGGCGTCACGGAAGGCGTCGGTGATGCCGTGGCCGGTGATCGGGTCACGGTGGTAGCCGGCGTCGCCGACGAGCGCCCATCCCGGGCCGACTGCTTGGAGGACGTGGTTCGGCAGGTCGACGGCGGTGCGGACCGGTGCTGTGATGCGGGCCGCCGCGACGCGCTCGGCGAGGGACGGCGACGCGTCCTCGAGCAGTGCGAGGAAGCCGCGGCCGCGGTCGGTGGCGGCGATGCGGGCGCGGTCGCCGGGCAGGCACATCCAGACGTTCGCCTCGCCGTCGTGGGTCGGGAACACTCCGGCGAACGACTTCGCGCCGATGTGGAACTCGAAGCCGACGGCGTCGAGTCCGGCCACGTAGGTGTAGGTCGCGGAGGCGATGGCCGGGCGCTCCTCCAGGATTCTCGCGCCGACGCTGCGGGCGACAGGGGACCGCACGCCGTCGGCACCGACGACGAGTCGCGACGAGAGCGTGCCGGTGCCGTCGGCGCGATCCCGCAGGGCGACGCCAGTGACCCGACCGCGCCGGTCGGTGACGGTGCCGGTGACCGACACGCCGGTCCGCACGGCGACGCCCGCCTCCTCGGCGGCCCGCAGCAGGATCGCATCAAGGATGTAGCGGCGGGGCGCGATGACGAAGTCGAGCCCGGCGCTGCGCTTGATCCCGCGGTCGATGCGGCCGTCGGGAAGGACGAAGGAGGCCGAGCGGACCTGCGGCACCCCGCTGGCGAGGACGTCGTCGAGCAGACCCCACCGGGCGAGCTGCACGACGCCGCCGCGGGCGAGGGCGTGCGTCGACAGCGTGTCACTGGGCAGGTCGGCTCGGTCGACGAGGGCGACGTCGAAGCCTTGGCGGGCGAGCAGCAGTGCGGTCGCCGCGCCCGCGCATCGGGCGCCGACGACGACGACGTCGTGCGAGTCGAGGAGATCGTGCCGTTGCATGCCGCCACCATCCGGCATCGCGCCATCTCCATGTTTGGAGAATTGCCGGAGAGCAGCTGGAGATCCCGCCTGTTCGAAGTTCCAACGGATCCTCCGTGGTTCGGCGACGAGGCCAGCGCGCGGCGAAGTCGCCCGAGGCGCGCCTCGGGCGACTTCCAAACGACCGCGACGGCCGCGCCGCCCGGCTCCGTCCGTGAACTGCCGCTACTGCGGCGTGCCGTCCACGAAGAGCTGGATGACGCCGGGGGGCAGCTGGTTGTCGACGGCGTCGTCGCCGCCGAGCGTGGCGATGTCGAGACGGTCGAGGGCGACCTCCGGGTGGACGACCGTGACCTCGGCCGCCAACCCGCTGACCTTCGCGATACCGCCCGCGGCCGAGATCGTGAAGGTGTCGACACCGTCGGTGCCCTCGACGACGACCGAGTCGGCCAGACCATCCCCCTGGTTGGGGTCGACCGGTCCTGCGAGGTCGACGGCGACATCAGCGAGGCCCGTCGGGGTGAGGTCGTGGACCGTGACACGGTCGGCACTTCCGAGCGTGCGCACCTCGACATGTTCGAGGTTGCCGGCGTCGAGACTGACCGCGGCGACATCACGCCGCAGGAGCAGCCGGTTGGCGTTGGCCGACAGCTCGATCAGCTCAGAAGCGTTGCTCCCATTGAACCGCAACCGGTCACCGCCGTCACCACCCTCAACGACGTCGCTGCCGTCACCAGGATCCCACTGAAACACGTCGTCACCCGTGCCGAGATCGGCGCTGTCGACACCCTGGTTGCCATCGACCACGTCGACCCCAGCGCCGCCGCGCAAGACGTCGGCGCCGTTGCCGCCGAGGACGGTGTCGTTGCCGTCGCCGCCGTCGAGGGTGAGGGTGGTGAGGGCGGCGAGGTTGCCGACCGCGCTGAGCGTGTCGTCGCCACCGAGGCCGTTGATGACGACCGACTCGGCGACCGCGTCGTGGTGCGTCCCTGCCGCGTCGCTGACCGCGACGAACGCGCCGTTGGCGACGACCGCCAGCGTGTCGGGCCCACTGGTGCCGTTGGTGGTGACGGTGTCGGCGCCTTCGCCACCGTCCACGATCGTCCTGATCGCCGCACCGGCTGCGGGGTCGGCACCGACGTGGTCGTCGCCGCCGAGGGTGTTCACCCCGACCACGTCCAGCGAAGGCTCACCGCCGGTGACTGTCACCTCGGTGCCGCCGGGACCGGCGACCCGAGTAGCACCGGCCGCCGCGTCGACGGTGAGCGCGTCGCCCGCAGCGGTGCCCTCGACGACGACCGAGTCGGCCTGGGCATCGCCCCCACCCACCGCCGCCGCCAAGTCGACGGCGACATCAGCGAGGCCCGTCGGGGTGAGGTCGTGGACCGTGACACGGTCGGCACTGCCGAACGTGCGCACCTCGACATGTTCGAGACCGCCGGCGTCGAGACTGACCGCGGCGACATCACGCCGCAGCAGCAGCCGGTTGGCGTTGGCCGACAGCTCGATCAGCTCAGACGCGTTGCTCCCGTTGAACCGCAACCGGTCACCGCCGTCACCACCCTCAACGACGTCGCTGCCGTCACCAGGATCCCACTGAAACACGTCGTCACCCGTGCCGAGATCGGCGCTGTCGACACCCTGGTTGCCATCGACCACGTCGACACCGGCGCCGCCGCGCAAGACGTCGGCGCCGTTGCCGCCGAGGACGGTGTCGTTGCCGTCACCACCGTCGAGGGTGAGGGTGGTGAGGGCGGCGAGGTTGCCGACAGCGCTGAGCGTGTCGTCGCCACCGAGGCCGTTGATGACGACCGACTCGGCGACCGCGTCGTAGTGCGTCCCTGCCGCGTCGCTGACCGCGACGAACGCGCCGTTGGCGACGGCGGCGAGCGTGTCGGGCCCACTGGTGCCGTTGGTGGTGACGGTGTCGGCGCCTTCGCCACCGTCCACGATCGTCCTGATCGCCGCACCGGCTGCCGGGTCGGCACCGACGTGGTCGTCGCCGCCGAGGGTGTTCACCCCGACCACGTCGAGCGAAGGCTCACCGCCGGTGACTGTCACCTCGGTGCCGCCGGGACCGGCGACCCGAGTAGCACCCGCCGCCGCGTCGACGGTGAAGGCGTCGCCCGCAGCGGTGCCCTCGACGACGACCGAGTCGGCCTGGGCATCGCCCCCACCCACCGCCGCCGCCAAGTCGACGGCGACATCAGCGAGGCCCGTCGGGGTGAGTTCGTGGACCGTGACACGGTCGGCACTTCCGAACGTGCGCACCTCGACATGTTCGAGACCGCCGGCGTCGAGACTGACCGCGGCGACATCACGCCGCAGCAGCAGCCGGTTGGCGTTGGCCGACAGCTCGATCAGCTCAGACGCGTTGCTCCCGTTGAACCGCAACCGGTCACCGCCGTCACCACCCTCAACGACGTCGCTGCCATCACCAGGATCCCACTGGAACACATCGTCACCGGCACCCAGATCAGCGCTGTCGACACCCTGATTACCGTCCACCACGTCGACCCCAGCGCCGCCCACGAACCTCTCGGGACCGTGGCCGCCGATCAGCACGTCGTCGCCCGACCCACCGTCGAGCGTCGTGAGCTCTGTGTCGGTGAACACGCCGCTCGCGTCGTCAACGCGGGCGGTGTCGTTGCCGCCGCCGAGGCCGACGTCGATGGCGGTGAACCGGCTGCGGGCGAAGGAGAACTCTGCGACGCCGTCGATCTGCACGTCGACGTCGACGATCGACGGGTCGCCGGGTCGGAGCGTGATCGCGATCCGGTCGTCCGCACCGGTCCCGTTGACCACGAGGTGCCCTCGCTTCACGCTCGCCGTGACCGAGCCGGACGACGCGCTGAGCGCGTCGCTGCTCTCCAGGATGAATGCCCCAGCGGCGATGAGTCCGCCGAGGATGAGATTTCGTGCACGGGTCGAAGGCATCCGTGAACCATCCCGGAGGGCGGTCGACGGGACTTGGAGAATTCCTGAAGACTGGCCGGAGATCGCGGATGGTTATGCCCGTCGAGGACCTGCTCGGGCTACAACGGCGTGCCGCTCGTTCCTGGCGGCGGCACTTGTTGCGCCGGCGTGGGCGACCCAGCTATGGGAAGAGCGGGACGATCCCGTGGTCGGGCGAGCCGTTCTGGATCGCCGTCTCCGGCAGCGCGTCGCCATCGGGGCCGACCAGATAGGTCGTCGCATCGACGGTGCCGTCGCCGTCGAAATCCAAGCCCACGAGGCCGTGGAAGCCCTCACCGCTGTCCGGGTCGATGAGACCACTGTCGATGCGGTTCAGAACGCCGGCGTTGGCCCATTCGATCGAATCATCAGTGGTGTTGATGATCACCTGGACGCCGACTGACGGGTCCTTGTCGGCGTTGGTGCAATGGTCGGCGAACGCCGTGCCACCCATGACCACGATGCCCAGCATGGCCATACCGGATCCAACTGCTGCTTTCCGCAACATGCCCTACCTCCCGCGAAGAAATGCCCCACACGAGCATGCAAACCCGCCACGCCCGCGGCCGCAACGCTAGTGCCCGGACCGACGGTGAGCAAGACCGTGCATCACCGCGGAAGCGTCCTCTGACGGATCAGCCGCGGGCGCACGAAGCGCCGACGACTCGGTCGCTGGCGGTCCAACCGGGGATGTCGCCGGCGGGCCAGTAGTCGCCGGTGTGGGCGTCTTGGACATAGTCGACGGGCCCTCGCCGGCCGCTGGCGATGTCGGCGACCGCTCCGAGCAGCCGGTCGATGTCATCGAGGGTGGTGGACAGGCCAGCGCTGGCGCGTACGGCGCCGGGAATCGTGGTGCGGTCGCCGCGGCGGACCGTCTCGCGGTAGGCGGTGATCTCGTCGGTGGACAGGCGAAGCAGACGCATCAGATACGGGTGGGCGCAGAAGCAGCCGTGGCGAACACCGATGCCGTATTCGGCGCTGAGCCTGGCAGCGGCGAGGGCGTGGGGAACGCCGTCGACGGTGAAGGTCGCGATCGGCAGCGTCAGGGTGGAGAGGTCGGGGCCGAGCAGGCGAACTCCGTCGATGGCGGCGAGTCCGCTGCGTAGGCGGCGAGCGAGTCGTTCGTCGTGGTCGGCGATGGCATCCCAGCCGAGGTCGTCGAGGGCCTCGATGGCGGCGTGCAGGGCGACGGCGCCGATCACGTTGGGGGAACCGGCTTCTTCACGTTCCGGCGGGTCGGTCCAGGCGACTTCATCGAGGTCGACGAGGTCGACGGCGCCCCCGCCGGCAAGGAATGGGTCGCCGTCGGTGAACGTGGCCCGGGGGCCGATCAACACGCCGGTGCCGAACGGGGCGTACATCTTGTGCCCGCTCCACGCCAGGTAGTCGGCGGCGGCGGGCAACGGTTGGTGCGGGGCAAGCTGGGCGGCGTCGACGAGCACGGGGATCGAGCGGGCATGGGCGGCGGAGATCACGGCGTCAAGGGGCGGCGACCAGCCGGTCACGTTCGAGGCGCCGGTGACCGCCAGCAAGGAGGGGATCGGTTCGGCGTCGAGGCTGGCCGCGACGTCGTCGACGTCGAACGTGCCGTCCGGATCGCATTCGACGAAGCGGCGCCGACACAGCCGGGCCCAGGGCAACAGGTTGGCGTGGTGCTCGACGACGGTGGTGACGATGACGTCGTCAGGGCGGAGCCGAAGCCGGTAGGCCAGATGGTTGATCGCCTCGGTCGTGTTGCGGCAGATGATGGCCACGTCGTCGCCGGCGGACGCCCGTCCGGCGAAGCACAGCGCCGCTGCGCGCGCTGCCTCGTAGGCGTCGGTGGCCACGCGCGACTTGTAGCCGGCGCCTCGGTGGACGCTCGAGTACCAGGGCACGAACTCCTGCACCCGCCGCGCCACGGCCGGGTGGGCGCTGGTCGAGGCGGCCGCGTCGAGGTTCAAGTAGGCCCGGTCGTGGCCGTCGACGCACGGCACCGCCAGTCCGTCGCCGACCAACGCGACCGGCAACGGCGCCCGCCGGCCGCTCATGGTTCGACCGCCCGGACCAGCGCGTCGATGGCCTCGACGTCGCCGCTGTCGATTCTGACGGCGGGCCACATCTGCTCATGACAGCGGTGGCGCAGATCCCAGTCGTGGAGGTCCATTCTTGGTTCGGCTCACGCCGCCGTCGGCAGCACGCCATCGAGCCAGGCGGTGAGCGCTGCCGAGGGCACCGCGCCGACCTGGCGTGCAACTTCCCTGCCGTGGTGCACGACGACCAGCGTCGGCACACCCTGCACCCCGAAACGTCGCGCCACCGCCGGGGCCTCGTCGACGTTGACTTGGACGACCTTGAGCCGTCCGGCGAACTCGCTGGCCGCCTTCTCGACGGCCGGGCCGACCAGTCGACAGGGCCCACACCAGGGCGCCCACAGATCAACGAGCACCGGCAGCGAGCCGCCCACAGCGGCGGCAAATGAGTGATCGGCGACGTCGACGACCCACGGCAGCGGCCGATGACACGACGCGCAGCGAGGAATCCCGCTGGCGACGGACGGGACCCGATTGCGTTTGCGGCACGCCGGGCAGATCACGATCGTGCTGTGCTCAAGGGAGGTTGACATAGCCGTGGCGAGCCTTCCACAAGAAGTACTTCTCAAAGGCGACCTTCATCGCGTGCGACTGCGGGCCGGGGATGAGCACGCCATGCTTACGGGGTGGGAGCATCTTGTCGGCCAGGATGACGACGCCGTTGTTGCCGGCGTCCATCACACACACCGCCGGCATGTCCCCGAACCCCTCGTGTGCGGTTGGCTGCTCGCCGCGGATCTGGGCGGCAATGTTGCGAGCCGCCACGTGAGCCATCCGTTCGGTTGGGAACCCCGTCTTGGGGATCCCCACCGCCACCGGCGTCTGCCACGGGACGTCCACGGCCGCCGCGATGCCCACCGCGTAGACGTCGTCGAACGTCTCGGTCTGATACGTGTCGCGCACTCGCACGTACCCCTTGGCGTCGGCGATGGCGGTCGTCCGGGCGACCACCTCCTGGCCCACAAAGGGCGGCACGATCATGGCATAGGCGAACTCGTGCTTGGCGCCATCGGCGAGCACGACCCGGCCCTCCTCGACGTAGTCGATGGCCGCGTTGAGCACCGCGGTGATGTGCTCCTTCTTCAAGAACATGCCGAGCAGGGTCTCGCCGTGGGGAAGCCCGCCAACGCCGAAGTGCCCGAGGAACGGCTCCGCCGAGACGTAGGTCAAGTTGACCTGCTTCTTGAGACCGGCCTTGCGCAACTGGTGCGACACATTGAACAAGTACTCGTACGCGGCACCGAAGCAGCCGGCTCCGGGGGCTGCGCCGATCACGATGTCACCCGGCTCGTCGAGGAATCGCCGCCAGCCCTCACCGGCGCGCACCGCGTCTTCCAGCGTGGTGATCGTGTAGGCGTTGCCACCGGGTCCGAGACCGGGCACGGTGTCGAAGTTGTTGCGGTAACCGGTGGCGATCACCAAGTAGTCGTAGCTGTAGCGACCCGCCGTCGTGTCCACCGCTTTGCTCTCGAGGTCGAGGCTGATGGCTTCAGCGTGCACGAACTCGATGCCATGCTCGTCGAACGTCGGCGCGAGCGGGAATGTGATGTCCGCCACCGTCCGCTTGCCGAACGGCAGCCAGATCAACGACGGGTTGAACAGGAACCGGTCCGACGCCGACACCACTGTCACGTCGACGTCGCCGTGCAGCTCGCGGCTCACTGCCAACGCCGCCGTCAACCCGCCGAAGTTGCCGCCCAACACCACTACATGCTTGCGGGACATCGGGATCTCCTCTCCGAATCGAGCCGTCAACTGGCCTGCATTGCCTCAGTGTCGTGGTCGGCGAACTCCATGAACGCCTGCCACGCCCTGGGACCGTTGACGCTCGCCGAGCCGCCGTCCATCAACAAGGCGACACCGAGCGTTTCGGCCACCTCGTCGGCGGTGGCACCGCGACGGGCGGCGGACTTGGCGTGATAGGCGATGCAACCGTCGCACTCCTTCACCACGGCGATCGCCAGGGCCATCAACTCCTTGACCCGTGCCGGCAATGCCCCGTCGGCCACCGCCGCCCGATGAAGCGTGCTGAAACCCGCCCACACCTCCGGAATAGCTCGCCTCAGGTCACGGGTGGGCTCAGCCAGGTCGGCGATGATCTCGCGATACTCAGACATGGCACCATCTTCATGGCCGCCCTGACCCGGCGCCAAGGGCCAAAGGTCACCCGTCGACGGCGATCGAGGACGAGGTTCCTCCCGTTCACGACCTCGCTCCTCGGGACGCCGGTTGCGGTCACCGACGTCGACTTCGACGGCGACCAGCGACGCAGCCTCGTCGCCACAGTCGAGCGGGACGGGTCGTCAGCGACGATCTCGATTCTCGACTTGGACCTCACCGCGACCGACCCGGCCGTGATCCGTCTCGTCGCCGCCTACCGACGCTGGCTCGGGAGCGCGTAGGAGTGGCGCCAACCGGACCGCCGTCCATCGGCTCGTCGTAGGGAACCGGCGTCCGGCCGGGTCAGAACAGGCTGCCCTGGCCGGTGGTCTCGGGTGTGGGCCGGTCCACGGCCTTGTCGGGTTCCGTCGGGCGCTTCAGCTGTCGGCCTCGTGATGCCGTCGGCGTCCAGGCACGGGCCTTGACCGACGGATCGACAGCGGCACGGGCCACGGCGGCGTCGGTTCCTTCGAGAGCGGCGAACGCTGGCAGTGCGGCGAGTCGAACCGATCCCCGACCCGGAGCGCAGTCCCGCCTCGACCGCTTCGGACCGCTCTTGGAGGCGGATGTGAGGTGCAGCGTCCATGACTCCGGCAGCGACGGCGGCGCCGTCGCGGGACGCCATCGCGTCCGCGGCATCGAGCAGGCTCCGCCACCGGCTCGGATCGTGCACGACCAGGCGAGCGGCGGCCCAGCGCCGCAGCGGCGGCCAGATAGACCGCTTCAACGTGACCATCCTGGGTTCCTCACCGGCGTCCTGTGGGTGGTCCACGTCAGGGCCGCCGGCCTCGAGTTCAACCTCGGTGTCAACGTCGTCGGGCATCTCGGTGTCGACCTGGAAGCCGTCGGGAATGGCGAACCATTCGGCAAGCTGTTGCACGTCGGCGTCGCCGAGCACGCCGGAGTCGACGATGCGGACGATGAGGTGGTGGCTCGCTTTGCGCCACCGGTGATCGGTGCACAGCAATGCCGCCGTGAGGACTGCGTAATCCGGTTCGTCGGCGTGGAACTTGTGGAAGAGGCCATATGCCTCGTCCCACTGGGTCGAGGAGCGGATGCCGTGCCAGGAGAGCAACACACTCCACAACTCCTCGATGCTCGAAGCCGTCTGCAGGGCATGGAGCGTCTCCACCCAGCTCGGCGAGCTCATGGCCGTGAAGTCAAGCCGTTCTCATGTGGTTCGCCATGGGCAGCACCGCCTCGAGGTCCTCAGGGCTGATCGATGCGGCGCGCACGGTAGAAGCGCACACGTCTCGGCCTGGCCGCCTGCATGACGGGTCCGTCGCGGCGTATTCTGACGCACTCCAACTCCGCCGTTCATCGAGCTCCGGGGAGGCTCCGGTTCCCTCCAAACTTGCCGTCCTCACAAGCGGAGGCGACTCCGCCGGTATGAATGCTGCCGTGCGGGCTGTCGTCCGCACGGCGCTCGACGCCAGGATTGACGTGTTCGCGGTGTACGAGGGATTGCAGGGCCTCGTGGACGGCGGAGGATGCATCCGGGCGATGTCCTCGGCCGATGTGGGCGGCATCCTGCAGGAGGGAGGGACCGTGCTCGGCACCGCCCGCAGCGCCGACTTCCGCACCCGCGTCGGCCAGCGGCGGGCGGCTCGCAACCTCGTCGAGCGGAGCGTGGACGCGCTGGTGGTCATCGGCGGCGACGGCAGCCTGAGCGGCGCCGCCGAGTTGCGCACCCGCTGGCCCGACTTGCTCGACGAGCTGGTGGACGAGGGGAACATCGACCGGGCGCAGGCCGATGCGCATCGCCACCTGTCGCTCGTCGGCCTCGTCGGGTCGATCGACAATGACATGGTGGGCACCGACATGACGATCGGGGCTGACACCGCGTTGCACCGCATCACCGAGGCAGTCGACGCGATCCAGAGCACGGCATCCAGTCATCAGCGCACGTTCGTGATCGAAGTGATGGGACGGAATTGCGGCTACCTCGCCCTGATGGGGGGCCTCGCGACAGGTGCAAACTTCGTCTTGATTCCCGAGGATCCTCCTGGCGACGCCTGGGAGGACACGATGTGTGAGGTGCTGCGAGCGGGCCGCGACGTGGGCCGGCGGGCGAGCATCGTGCTCGTGGCCGAAGGCGCGCGTGACAACCTGGGCGATCCGGTGACGGCCGATCATGTACGTGACGTGCTGGAGAAGCGGCTCGGCGAAGACACTCGCGTGACCATCCTCGGGCACGTACAGCGGGGCGGCTCGCCGAGCGCGTTCGACCGGTACCTGGGCACCGTGCTCGGTCACGCGGCCGTGCGCCAGCTCCTCGACTCGCCTGGCGGCGAGCCGCAGCTGATCGGCATTCGCGGTCACCGCGTGCGCTCGTCGCCGCTGCTCGATTGCGTGGCCACGACACGATCGATCGCTGGCAAGATCGCCGACAGGGACAGCGACGCGGCGATGAGGCTGCGGGGTGGCAGCTTCCAGGACTCCTACCGGCTGCTTCGGACGATGACGCAGGTCCGGCCGCGCCGCAGTGAGCCCGGTCAGCGGGCGCTGAGACTCGCCGTGCTCCACGCCGGTGGGCCGGCCCCCGGGATGAACACCGCCGTGCGCGTGGCGGTGCGGATGGGAATGGATCGCGGCCACACGCTCCTGGCGGTCCGCGATGGCTTCCGCGGGCTGGCGGAAGGCCGCGTCGAGGAGATGGCGTGGATGAGTGTCAGCGGCTGGGTGTCGCGACCGGGCGCCGAGCTCGGCACCAATCGGTTCGTGCCCGAGCCCGACGACATCGCGCGCATCGCCACCCAGCTCACCGCCCACGCCATCGACGGTCTCCTGCTGATCGGCGGCTGGGCTGGCTACGCCGCGGCGCACGAGTTGACCACCCGCGCCGGTGACGATCCCGCGCTGGGCGTCCCGATCGTGTGCATCCCCGCCTCCATCAACAACAACCTCCCAGGCTCCGACATCAGCATCGGTGCCGACACCGCGCTGAACAGCATCACGACCGACGTCGACAAGATCAAGCAGTCGGCCGTCGCATTGCACCGATGCTTCGTCGTCGAGGTGATGGGCCGCGACTGCGGATACCTCGCCCTGATCGGTGGCCTGGCGACGGGCGCCGAGCGGGTCTATCTCCCGGAAGAGGGCATCACGCTGGCCCGCCTGCAGACCGACCTCGACTCCCTGCTGGCGGGCTTCGATCTCGGCAAGCGGCTGGGCCTCGTGATTCGTGGTGAGCGCGCTGACGACGTGTTCACCACCGGTTTCATCACGTCGCTGTTCGCCCACGAGAGCGGTGGCCGGTTCGACGTGCGCGGCGCGATTCTCGGCCACGTCCAACAGGGAGGGGCACCGTCGCCGTTCGACCGGATCCAAGCAACCAGGCTGGCCTCCGCCGGCGTCGACCACCTGATCAATGACACCCTCGCCGACCGTCGGGCGGGCGCGATGGTCGGAATGCGCCGCGGCAGGGTCGAGTTCACGCCGTTGCACCGGTTCCCGGACCTCGTCGACCACAGCTTCCAACGGGCACGGGCTCCGGCGTGGTGGATGGCCCTGCGGCCGCTCGCCGACGTGATGGCCGAGCCTCGCCCCGGATCGGCTGACGACCCGGGCGCATGATGGTTGGTAGCCTTCCGGGCGGACCTCACCCGAACACGCAAGGAGTTCCCGACATCAGCCTGGTGGACCGGCCGTGAAGTACGGCCCGATCGAGCTCCGCGGCGACTACATCGTGAAGATGTACGACCTCGAAGCGGACGTGTGCAGGCAGTTCCTCGCCCGCTGCACGTTCGGCCGCGTGGCGTTCGACCACGACGACGAGGGGCTGACGGTCTTGCCGGTGAACTGCGTGTTCTCCGGCGACGCTGTCTTGTTCCGGGTGCAGGCTGGCTCGATGCTCGACCGACTGGGCAGTGATCGCGTGGTCGCGTTCGAGGCAGACCACGTCGACCCGATCGCCGAGTCGGGGTGGAGCGTGCTCGTGCGCGGAACGGCGACGCACGTCACGGACCCGGAACGAATCGCCGCCTTCGCGGAGACGGGGGAACACGCGTGGGCGCCTGGTCCCCATGATCGCTGGGTCGAGATCGAACCGCAACGGATCACGGGGCGGATCATCTATCGGCAACGCCTGATCGCCGAAGGTGAGCGGACGCCGTAGGTGTCGCCGCCAGCGCCGAACCGAGGCCAGGCCGGTGAGGGCGCGAGGTCAGTACAAGAACATCGGTTTGCCGTCCACCTCACGGATCAGCGGCCGGTAGGTCATCGGGTCATAGAGGGCGTCGACGTCGACGCGCTTGACACCCTGCCGGATCGTGTCGATCGGCACCGAGGTGTAGATCCCGCGCTGGAGCGACACCAGTCGACCCGGCTCGTCGCGGTCGATCAGGTTCAACGCCACGTTCGCGTAGTTGACCGCCACCATCAGATCGAGCGCGTCGGGGGCCCCAGACCGCATCAGGTAGGAGACCTGTTGATAGACGACGTCCTCGCCGGTCAATCGCTTCAGCACGTCTCCGGTCATTAGCCCGATCCCACCCAGCTTGCGATGACCGTATGCGTCCTCGTCGCCGTACTCTTCGACGGAAGCTTCGAGCATGCGGGCGCCTTCGCTGACGGTGACCATGGCGTAGTTGGAGGGGTTGGCAGCCTTGTCTTCCATCACGAAGTGGGCGAGCAGTTGCGGGTCGAAGGGGACTTCGGAGATCAAGGCCCGGTCCACCCCCGCCAGGTAGGCAGCGAGCAAGGACGTCTCGCCGCAGTTGCGGCCGAACAGTTCGATGACCGCGATGCGCTCGTGCGACCCGGTCGGGGTGCGCAGCTGGTGGATGAACTGCACGCTGCGGGTGACCGCGGTTGAGAAGCCGATGCAATAGTCGGTCCCGTACACGTCGTTGTCCATCGTCTTGGGCACAGCGACGACCGACACGCCTTCGCGGGCGAGCCGGTCGCCGTAGGACAGCGTGTCATCGCCGCCGATCGGGACCAGCCAGTCCAACCCGAGGCGATCGATCACCGCCAGGCAGTGGTCCGTGAAGTCGAACGGACCATCGGATTCGCCTTGGCCTTGCCCCTTGAGGAACTCGGGCACGTCGCGCGATCTGACCTTGCCGGGGTTCGTGCGGCTGGTGTGGAGGAAGGTCCCGCCGGTGCGGTCCACGGTGCGCACGTCGGCCTTGCTGAGTGGTTGCACGCAGCCCGTCTGCGGCTCGGCGGCGTCAAGGTCGTACTGGAGCAGGCCGGCCCAACCTCGCCTCAGGCCAATGACCTCATAGCCGCGTTCGACGGCGCCGTAGACGAGCGCCTTGATGCATGGGTTCAAGCCGGGAACGTCGCCACCACCAGTCAACACGCCGATGCGGGTCATGACTGCTGAACCCCCGCCAGCTCGGCGCGCTCCATCTCCTCGCTGTGGTGGCCGAAGCGGGCGGCGCCGTTCAGCTTGGCCCCGTGGTAGCGGGCCGAGCTGGCCGCGGCGGCGTTGGCCGCGTCGCCGTTCCACGCCTTGAGCGCGGGCGCCTGCAACGCTCGGCCGTAGGAGAAGCTGAGCTGCCACGGCTGCGGCTGGAGGCGATTCATCGCGTCGAGGTGGGCGGTGGCCAACTCGTCGCTCAGGCCGCCGGAGAGGAACACAATCCCGGGCACGGCGGAGGGCACGTTGTCGCGCATGCAGCGAACCGTAGCCTCGGCCACCTCCTGGACGTCGGCCTGCACGGGGCAGGCGCTGCCGGACACGACCATGTTCGGCTTGAGCAGCATGCCGTCGAGGTGGACGCGGTGCCGGCGCAGCGCGGCGAACACAGCGGCCTGCGTGTCGACGGTGACCTCGTAGCAGCGCTCGATCGTGTGGTCACCGTCGATCAGCACCTCGGGCTCGACGATCGGGACGAGACCGGACTCCTGCGACAGCGCCGCGAAGCGTGCCAGCGCCTCGGCGTTGCCCTCGATGCAGCCCCTCGTCGGGATTCCGTTTCCGATCCTGATGACAGCGCGCCACTTGGGCGCCGGCGGATGGTCTCGTCGAACAGGATGACGCCACTGATGAACTCGCCCAACCCGCCCGTCGTGAACAGCAGCTCGCGATACGCACGGCGGTTCTCCTCCGTCGACTCGACCGCGATGGATCTGAACCGCTTCTCGCCGTGGCCGCGAGACCTTCGGTACCCATCGTTGCTCCGTTCAGATGTACGCGGGGGCGTACGGTGCACGCTGATCACGGCACTGGAATCCCGGTCTTCCGCTCCGTGGTCGAGTTGCTCAAGAGCATCGATCACATCATTTCATTGAAGGGAATCGGTGGTCGACGTTTCGTAGAGCCGAAGGTCCCGTACGGGATGATACGGGCGGTCGATGGCGGGTCAGATCGGCTCGAGTTGAGCTGGTTTGGTCCTGTGCCAGGGCGTTCCGGCCTATGTCGCACGGCCTTTGAAGCTGCAGACGGGTTGAGTGTCTCGACCTTGAGCACCAGCGAGCACCCCAGACCCGAATTTGACAGGGGGCCCGCGTAAGCCCTGGTAGATGGCCTGTGATCAGGCAGTGTTGTACTACATCGGGTGGTTTCATCCTGTCGGCGCCGCTGTTGGGCGGGCTACGCGCCCGACGAGGTGCCGCTCGGACCTTTTCCTTGCGCCACAAGGCTCGCGTGCCCGTGGGAGGATCGCCGTGTACCGACCGAGAGGCAAGTGTTGTAGCCCCTCGATGACGAGGGCGAACGCGGCGTCACGGACCACAGTATGAACGAAGTCGGCGCGGAAGTGGTGGATCTTGTTGTCACTACATCTGGGTCACGAATACGCCGACTCTAGGGCATACGCCCTGGTCACGGTGTTTCGGGGGCCGGAAATCGGCCCGACCCTGTCAAATTCGGGCCAGAGCTGCGCTCAGCAGGGCACATTCGTACTGTGGGGTGTCGAGGAACACCGGGTCGATCCTGTCTACGGCGTCGCGTCCCGTTCGAGGTCGAGTCGTACCGGTGGCATGCTCAGTGGCGATCATCGAGCGGATAGGCCACGATCTCGTCAACGATCGTCGTCGAACCACATCCGGTGCGTACGAGTGCTGCAAAGCACGCTGTTGTGCGGCGCGCAGGTGGTGTCGATCCAGGTCATGGTGATGGTGGACGAGGTGGAGCTCGGTGGACAGAGCATCACCTCCGAGTCGACGAGTCGCGCGAGCAGTGCGTCGTCTTCGATGGCGCGCACGCCGTGCCCGATGCGCTGTGCGCCGAGCACGTCGACAGCTGCGGCCACACTCGCCGGTCCCATCGTTCCACCGGCGTGGGGAACGGTGCGGAGCCCCGAGGACGCGGCGTAGCGCCGTCCGCCTGGTCGACACCGCCAGCGGTCAGGCCCGACCTGCCGAGAGCTCAAGCCGAAAGGAAGTTCTTCACCTCGGTCGTGAAGTCTTGTGCATGCTGGAACAAGAACGCGTGGCCGGCGTCGCTGTAGAGGACGAGCTTGGCGTCGGAAAGGACCTGCACTGCGGCGTATGACGCGAACGCGTCGATCATCACGTCGTGCGACCCGTTCGCATAAAGCACGGGCTGGGTGATCGATCTGAGGTTCTCGACGACCCGCGGCCACGGAGCGCCGAACGTTGCCATGCTCGCCTGGAGCTGCCCCATGGCGGCGTCCTGGCTCACGGCAGGGGCGTTCGCGGGCATGGTGGACTTGATCCTGCCGAAGTGCTCGAGCCCCTTGGCGCGGGCGCTTTCCGTCTCGGGGTAGAACAGGTACAGGGTGTCTTCGAGATCGGGTTCGGGCTTGTTCATGATGGTCACGACACGCTCGACCATCACCGGCATGCCCGGCGCGACGCCGGAGCCGCTGCCGGCGATGACGATCTTGCGGACGAGGTCGGGGCGTGCGAAAACGACTCCCTGTGCCACGACCCCGCCGAACGACCATCCGAGAAGGTCGACGCTCGCCAGGCCGAGTGCCTCGACGAACTCGATGGCGCCGGCAGCGAAGCCCCCCACCGTCGTTATTGGCGCGCCCCCGGTGTACCCGATGCCGATGTTGTCGAAGAGGATCACGTCGTGGTCAGACGCCAGCAGGTCCACGAACTCTGGGTCCCACCAGTCGATGGTGCCACGGAATCGGTGAAGAAGGACGAGCGGTACGCCGCCGCGTGGCCCGAGCCGGCGGTACGCAAAGCGGGTCGATGGCGCGTCGACGTAGCGCGTCTCCGCCGCTGTCGATGTGTAGGTCGTGGTCATGCTGATGCTCCTTGGGGGCGTGGGGCTGGGGCCAGGGGATACATGTGTCGCTTCAACCCGGACAGCGCGTGATGGCTGCCGGGCTCGAAGCCGTCGAGGTGAATACCGCAATGGTCGGTGCAGGGGATCCCGTGGGGCTCCACGGGCGCCTTGTGGTCGCTCGTCGAGGAACCAGGCCCGGGTCGTGGTCGGCAAGGTTTCGGCGTCGCCGGAGGCCATGGGGAAGAGTTCTGTCATAACGAGTCTCGTTGCGAGTGTCGGTGATGTGATTGGCCCATTGAGCGGTTCGAGCACTGAATCGGGATCGTGCGATCGGTAGATCTTCTATCGCGCGTGCGCCGACGTCAGCGGCCTTCCGTTACGTGGTCGGCGCTGCTGCCCGAGGTCGAATCAAGGAAGTCGAGTACCTCGGCGACGAACGCCTCGTGGAACTGGAAGACGCCTCCGTGACCGGCGTCCGGGTAGATGACCACTTTGCTGTTGGGCAGACGGCGCCCAAGGTCGATCGTGTTGCTCGTCGGCACCATCCGGTCGACATCCCCGTTCGCCACGAGTGTGGGCTGGCGGATGACCGAGAGGTCCGCGGGCGGCTGCTTGCCCCATCGGTGAATCGCTGTCAGCTGGGCTCCGTACGACCGCAGCGCAATCCGTTTGTCGCGGTCCTCGGTGCGCTCTTTCAGGCGGGCCAGGAACTCCTTTCCCTCCCGTCGGCCGTTCGGGGTCCGCGTGAAGAAGGGAACTGATTGGGATCCTGCAGGGTGAACACAGCGCGGATGGTGTCGTAGTGCGACAGCCGTGTCACGCGATCGATATCGACGCCCCCGGCAGGACCAGTGCCGGCGAGGATCAGTTTGCGCACGAGGCGCGGCTCTTGCGTGGCGATGACTTGGGCGATCATGCCGCCCATCGAAAACCCCAGCAGGTCGACCTGCTCGAGGCCGAGCGCCCGGATGAAGGTGAGCGCGTCGCGCGCCATTGCTTCGATCGACTTCGGGGTAGTGCCGCTGGATGCGCCGACGCCCCGGTTGTCGAAGGTGATCACGCGGTGGGCCGCTGCGACGCCGTCCACCACCCGCGGATCCCAGTTGTCGAGTACGGCTGCCGACATTGTCCCGTTTCATCGCATCCGCTCCTCGCTATTGGATTATGATCATAATATACTGGTCTTGACCGATGCAAGCAACGTTCGACACAGAGGCTGGGCGATGAGGTACAGCACGCAGCACAAGGAAGGCACCCGCCCGCGCATCATCAATCCGCCGGACGACGCCTCGAGCGCGACGAAACCCACGTCTCGGGTGCATACGGTCCCCGGGACGAACTTGCCCCAAGAGGAAGCTCGATACAGTATGATCATAATCTCATAGGTCATGCGACTGATCGCCCAAGTTGCGGTCGACGGAGGATGCGATGGCGCGGTACGCGAAGGGTCACAAGGAGGCGACTCGTCAACGGATCGTCGCGGCGGCTGGCCCTCGATTCAAGGCGGATGGGTTCGACGGATCTGGCGTGGCGACGCTGATGGCCGATGCCGAGTTGACCAATGGCGCGTTTTATGCGCATTTCGAGTCGAAGGACGATCTGGTCACCGCCGCGGTTGCCGACCAATTGGCGTCACAGCGAGCGGTGTTGCGTGCGGTCGCGCCGGATCGGGCCGGAGTGGAGCAGTTCGTGCGGTGGTACCTCGCTCTCGAACACATCGGAGACCGGGCGGGTGGCTGTCCGTCGGCAGCGTTGCTGGATGAGATTGGCCGCTGCGCTAACACGACACGGAAGGCGTACACCGATGGCGTGCTGGCGATCATCGACGACATCACTGCGGTGCTCGACCCGAACGACCCGGAATCGCTCCGGGGCCGAGTGGCGGTCGCGATGAGCCTCATGTTCGGCGCTGTGCAACTCGCTCGCGCGTTGACCGATCCTGAGATGTCCGCTCGGCTACTCGATGAGACCGTCCCGACCGTGCTCGGCGTACTCGGGATCGCGAGTGTGTCGCAGCCCTGACCAGCCGATGGCCCTCAGGCTGGTCGTCGTTCGAGCACGGCGACGGGGAGCCGCCGTTCGGTGAAGGTGGCGTAGTCGGCGAAGCCTGGGTACACCGCGAGGGCTTGGGCCCAGCAGTCGTCTCGTTCGGGGCCGTCGGCGAGTTCGCGTGTGGTGACGTCCCAGGACTGGTTACCGACCTGGACGCGGGCGCGTCCGGCGGTGGTCAGGTTCCGGTACCAGTTCGGTGTGGTCGAGCTCCCGGCTCCGGACCCGATGACGATCAGGTCGTCCCCTCTCGGGACGTGCATCAGCATCACCGGCCGAGACTGGCCGCTCGTGCGGCCGACCACGTCGAGAAGGAACACGGGGCGGCCGACGATGGTGTTGGCACGGCGACCGCCCGAGGAGCGGTAGCGGTCGACCTGCCGCTGTGTGGCGCGGCGGCCGATGGACGGCGCTCGGCGGGCGATGAGGTTGCTGATGCGGGCTGAGATCTTGGCGGTGAGGTCCATCGACGTTGCCTGCTTTGGGTGCTGAGAAGTCGGGAATTGGGGGAGGTGATGACCGCGTCGCGTCGTCTCGGCTCGCTCGATGTCGACGAGCGCGGCGTGGACGCCTGGGTGGCGCGTGTTGCGCGACTCGACGGCGGGGCCGATCAGTCCGTGCGCGGACGCCACCATCTGCCACCGTCTCGGGCGCATGACGCGTCCGGCTCTCCGTTCGAGCCCGTCAGCGATCGCGGCTGCGGCGGCGGCCGGGGTGATTCGGGCAAGGAGTGCCCGTGGTGTGGTGTCGAGCACGGCAAGCGCCTCGGGACGTGCGTCGATGCCGTGGCGGATCATGTCGGTCTCGATCAACGCGAAGTAGGCGGTCATCGATGAGGCCCCGTGGACGGCGAGTTCGACGTTGAGGCCGTGCCCGAGTTGGGCGACGGCAGCCTTCGACATCGCGTAGGGGATGGCGCCGGCACCGTTGATGAACGCGAAGACCGAGCTGACGACGGCGATCTGTCCTTGGGTGGCGATCACCTGTTCGAGGGCGGCGCGTGCGGTGTTGACGACACCTGACACGTTGACCGCGAGCACCCGGTCGAGATCCGCGGGGTCGGTGGCGCGGAACGTCGCCACGGTGCCGAGGATCCCTGCATTGGCGATCGCCACGTCGAGGCGGCCGAAGCGTTCGACCGTGGCGGCGACTGCGGATTGCATCGCGACCGGATCGGTGACATCCGCGGCGACCGCCAGTGTCTGGCCGGCGGGCAGCGTCGCGCCGACGCGCTCGACTGCGGCCTGGCTGATGTCGACGAGTGCGACGCGTGCTCCCCGCTCGATCAGGGTCGCGGCGAGCGCAGTACCCAGGCCGCCCGCGGCACCGGTGACGAGCACGACGTTGCGCCCGAGTGGATAGATGGGCACGTCAGTCATCGAGGAACTCGAGCACGGCGGGAACGAACTGACGGTGGTGCTGGAAGACCCCGCCATGGCCCGAGTCGGGGTAGATCTCCAAACGAGCGTTAGGCAGCCTATTGGCGAGATCGGCCGACAGGCTGCTCGCGACCATCAGGTCGTGGCCACCGTTGGCCACCAAGACGGGCTGGGTGATCACGGACAAGTCATCGGGGGCGCTCAACCCCGCCCCCCGGATGGCTTTCAGCTGCGCCCGTCGGGCTTGGAGCGAGATGCGCTTGTCTCGATCGGTGGTTCGCTGCTTGAGGCGCCCGAAGTAGTCCTTGGCAGCGCGCTTTCCGGCAGGCGCGCGGGAAGAACAGGAAGTTCCGCTGGTCGCTCAACGTCAACGCCGCCTTCACGAAGGCCCCGACCGCGACCTTGGTGATCTCGTCGATCCCGCCGCCGCCCCGCGGGCCGGTGCCGGCAAGGACCATTCGCCGGACGAGCTGCGGGGCCTGCAGCGCAACCATCTGCGCCACGGCACCACCCATCGAGAAACCGAACAAATCGACCTGCTCGAACCCCATCGCTCGAATGAACGCGATCGCGTCACGGCCCATCACTTCGATGTCAGCCGGCACCTTCCCACCCGAACGGCCCACGCCACGGTTGTCGAACGCGACAACGTGGCGGGTGGCGGCGATGCGATCGATGACAGCCGGGTCCCAGTCGTCAAGTACCGCCATCAGGTGATGCAGGAACACCACCGGCACACCCGTGTCCGGACCCAGCTCGCGGTAGGCGAACGGGACACCATCCACATCGACAATCCGCGTTGGTGTGTCGGTCCAGCTCATGTGCCCTCCTGAGAAGACGATTGAATGATGATCATACTACAATCACGAGACGAGCGGTACAGCTTTTCTCGGGCGGGGCGGGATGAGGTGGCCCGGAGCCGCTCAGGTGAGGTGTTCGAGGCGAGCGGGGACGGTTTGTGCCATGGGTACCGGCAAAGCGGTCGCGTTGGAACGAATGGGTGACGGCGTGACACCGTCGACGACGCGTTCGCCGTCGACGAGGCGGTCGGTGCCGGTGCCGTTGGGGAGGGCGAGCTGGCCGGAGTGCATCCGCTCACCGACGCTGATCGTGGCCGACAAGCGACAACTAGAGAAATCCCTCCCCGCTTGAACGGTGAGGCGCTGACCTGCTGTTTCTTGGGGCGGAGGCAGACTCTTAACGTGCGACCTTCGGGTTCCGTGCTCGAAGGATCGAGGACGCCGGCGAGCCCGGCCACGATGGCGGTCAGCAGCGGCCAATGGCGCGCATCCGGCTACGTCCAAGCCTCGGTCGGGAGCACGTTGCAGAAGTTGGGTTGCAGCGGGTTGCACGGCCGTTGCGCAGACGCGCAAAGACCTGGTCAGAAGTGGCTTCTGACCAGGTCTTCTTGGTGGCGGGGGCAGGATTTGAACCTGCGACCTTCGGGTTATGAGCCCTCGGCCGGAGTGAGGCGTTCTCCCTGGTGAGGACCCATTTTCGCCTGGTCACAGGGCTCGGTCAAGTGCCCGTTGTTCCCTGCTGTTCCCCGCTATTTACCGTTGGCTTGGTACATGGTTGGTACATCGCAGCGGTCAGACCGGCGGGGACTCGGACCGATCCTCCCAAGCAGGAGCTGCGCTCCGTCCGATGACCCGTCGCGCGTGAGCCGCCCACCCCGCCGAGCACGAGTCGGTCACCGGTGCACCGGCGTGGCAGACAATGGTCGCCGGGAACGCGCTGGCCAAGGCAAGGGCCCGCGTCGGAAGCTCGACGCGCCAGGCCTGTGTCGACGCGCTCGTCATGGGGTTGATCGGACGCGTTCGGGACGTGAACGAAGGTCAGGCCGGCAGCACGTCGAGGAGCCTGTGCAGCGGGCCGCGCCAGCTGTTCGCGAACAGTGAGATGCACACTTTGCGCAACAAGCGCTCGGGTCCACGCGTCAGAAGGTGATCGTCTTGTCGGCCCAGAGAACCCAGTCGGTGACCTCGTCGAGGCTTGACCGGCGGGCGACGCTGATGATGGTGGTGTCGGTGATCCCGCGGGCATCCATGCACGTGCCGCACAGGCCGATGACGCCGCCGTGGCGAGCGGCGGCGGTGAGCATCCGGTCGAGGTGGTAGTAGCCGTTGGGCAGTTGCTGGCCGGCGACGGCGCAGCCGACCGCGTCGCCGAAGCAGAAGACCCGAACCTCGACGTCGTCGCGTTTGGCGAGGTTGCCGGCGAGCCGCAGCCCGTTGTAGGCGCGCTCGTCGCCGTAGGCGGGGCCCTGCAGGATGACGAGCACCTTCACGACGCGGCGGCGGTCTCGATGGGCAGGTCGGCGCGCTGCCATTCCGGGTAGCCGTCCTCGAGTCGGCGCGCGGGGCGGCCGCGGCGGCGCAGGAGGCGGACGGCGTCGTCGGCGAACACGCAGTAGGGGCCGCGGCAGTAGGCGACGACCTCGATCCCGTCGGGGAGGTCCTTCATGTCGGCGGCGAGCCGGTCGATGGGGATGGAGCGGGCGCCGGCGATGTGTCCGGCTGCGTACTCGGCGGCCGGGCGGACGTCGACGATGACGACGTCGCCGGCGGCGATCCGTTGGGCGAGCTCGTGACGGTCGATCTGTTCGAGGCGGCTGCGGTCGCCGAGGTAGGCGGCAGCCAGGGCGTCGAGCTGCTCGTGATGGGCGGCGGTGACGTCGCGCAGGGCGGCCCACAGGTCGCCGACGCGGTTGGAGGTGAGCCGGTAGTAGATCCGGGTCCCGTCTCGTCGTGTGGTGACGAGCCCGGCGGTGGCGAGGGCCCGGAGGTGGAACGAGGTGTTGGCGACGCTCTGGCCGATCTCTGCGGCGAGTTCCTCGACGTGGCGCTCGCCCTGGGCGAGCACGTCCACGAGCTCGGCGCGTCGCCCGTTGCCGAGCGCCTTGGAGACGTCGGCGAAGGCGTCGAACAGCGCATCCTTCGCCTGGCGATCACTCATCCCAACCTCCTCAAAGAACTGCTTGACAATCTAGCGCACGCCGACTGTATATTCAAGGCACTACTTGAGGAGAGCGGTGATGGTCGGGATCCGGATGTTCGTCGACGAAGGGCTCGGTCACTCGTCCTACCTCGTCGACCTGGGCGACGGGACGGCAGCCATCGTCGACCCACCACGCTTCCCCACCCCCCACCTCTCCGCGGCGGAGGCATCGGGGACGGAGCCGCGTTGGACGATCGACACCCACTCCCACGCCGACTACGTGAGCGGCAGCCCGGCACTGGCCTCCGACGGCGCCGTCGTGTTCATCGCTCCGGCAGCGTCCAGGCTGGAGACGCCGCACCTCGCGGTGCGCGACGAGGAACGGATCACGCTCGCCCCTGGCGTGGCCATGAGGGCGATCGCCACACCCGGCCACACCCCTGACCACCACGTCTACCTGCTCGAACGGGCTGGCGCGCCGGCGGGGCTGTTCACTGGTGGCTCGTTGATGGTCGGGGCCGTCGGACGTACTGACCTGTGCGGACCCGACCTGGCCGAGCCGCTGGCGCACGACATGTTCCACTCGCTGCGCCGCCTCGACGGCCTGCCCAACGACCTGGCGGTGTATCCGACCCACGGTGCCGGCTCGTTCTGCTCGGCGCCCGGCGGCTCGCAGCGCACCACGACGCTGGGTCGAGAGCGTGCCACCAACCACCTGTTCGGCATCGACGACGAGGACAGCTTCGTCGGGGAGCTGCTGGCCGGGTTCGGATCGTTCCCCACCTACTTCGCTGTACTGCCCGAGCTGAACCGGCGGGGACCCCGCCGCTACGCCCTGCTGCCTCGGCTCGACCGGCTCGATGTCGACACCGCCGCACGCTACGTCGACGCCGGCGCCCTGGTGGTCGACGTGCGACCGATGGCCGAGTTCGCCACCGGCCACGTGCCCGCTTCGATGTCGAACGCGCTGCGGTCGGTGTTCGCCAGTTGGCTCGGCTGGCTCACCGAGCTCGACCGGCCGATCGTCATCGTCGCCGGTGACGGCCAGGACCGTGACGAGATCGTCCGCCGATGCCTCGACGTCGGCCACGAGAGCATCGTCGGCGAGCTCGACGGGGGCATCGACGCCTGGCGATCAGCGGGCCGCCCGATCACCAGGATCCCACTCGTCGAGCCGGAGGAGATCGTCGGCACGATCATCGACGTGCGTCAGCGTGCCGAGTTCGAGGCCGGCCACGTCCCCGGGGCGATCAACGTCGAGCTCGGCTCACTCGCCCAGGCACCCGTGCCGGACGGGCCGGTGACGGTGATGTGCGGTCACGGCGAACGGGCGATGACCGGTGCCAGCATCCTCACCGCCCGCAACCATCGCCACGTGTCGGTGCTCGACGGCGGCGCCGACACCTGGGCGGCATCGCGCGGTCAGCCGCTCGCCGTCGGGCGATGAGCACGACCGCGACGACGCCGCGCTCGGTTCGGCTCGGGTTGCGGGAGAACCTGGCCCAGTTCTCGTTGCTGGTCGGTGTCAACGCCCTTGTTGGCGGGATGATCGGCCAGGAGCGCACCGTCTTGCCGCTGCTCGCCGAGGACGAGTTCGGGCTGACCAAGTTCACCGCCGCGCTGAGGTTCATCGCCGCGTTCGGGATCGTCAAGGCCGGCACCAACTTCTTCGCCGGCACGCTGTCGGACCGCTACGGCCGCAAGCCGGTGCTGGTAGCCGGCTGGTTGGTCGGTCTCCCTGTGCCGCTGTTGTTGATGTGGGCGCCGACGTGGGGGTGGGTCGTGTTCGCCAACGTCCTGCTCGGCGTCAACCAGGGCCTCACCTGGTCCACGACGGTGATCATGAAGATCGATCTGGTCGGCCCGGCCAAGCGCGGCTTGGCGATGGGCCTCAACGAGGCGGCCGGCTACGGCGCCGTCGCCGTTACGGCGCTCGCCACCGGCTACATCGCCCAGGAGCACGGGTTGCGCCCCGCCCCGTTCTTTCTCGGTCTCGCCTATGCCGGCCTCGGGCTGGGGATCTCGGCCCTTTTCGTCCACGAGACTCGCGGCCACGCCCGTTACGAGGCCGCCAACCACGTCACCACCAACGACGCCCTCCACGATCAGCTCACCACCGGCGAGATCTTCATTCTGACCTCGTTCCGGGAGAAGGCGCTGTCGTCGGCATCGCAGGCCGGGCTGGTCAACAACCTCAACGACGGACTGGCGTGGGGGTTGTTCCCGATCTTCTTCGCCGAGGCCGGCCTGTCGGTCGCCCGCATCGGGGTGCTGGCCGCGATCTACCCGGCGATCTGGGGTCTCGGTCAGCTGATCACCGGCGGTCTGTCGGACCGGATCGGCCGCAAACCGTTGATCGCCGGCGGCATGCTCGTCCAGGCCGGGGCGATCGCGCTGATCGCTGCCACCACTGGATTCTGGGGGTGGGCGATCGGCGCCGTCCTGCTCGGTGCCGGCACTGCCATGGTGTACCCGACCCTGCTGGCGGCGATCGGTGACGTCGCCCGCCCGTTGTGGCGGGCCCGATCGGTCGGCATCTACCGGTTGTGGCGCGACGCCGGGTTCGCTGTCGGCGCCCTCCTCGCCGGCATCCTCGCCGACCTGATCTCGATCGAAGCCGCGATCTACGCCGTCGCCGCCCTCACCGCCGCCTCCGGGATCGTCGTCATCGTCCGCATGTACGAAACCCACCCACCCATCGCCAGGAGCTGACGAGCCATGACCGACACACCGATCGTCGACACCCAAGTGCTGCGCGAGCAGGTCCGCGAGAAGTACCGCGCCGTTGCCGTCGACCCCGACGCCACCTACCACTTCCACACCGGGCGACTCCTCGCCGACCGGCTCGGCTACGACCCGGCCCTCGTCGACACGCTGCCCGACCGCGCCGTCGAGTCCTTCGCCGGCGTCGGCAACCCCTTCTCGGTGCGCACGATCCAGCCCGGCGAACGAGTCGTCGACGTCGGGTCCGGAGCCGGGTTCGACAGCTTCGTCGCCGCCCACCACGTCGGACCCGACGGTGCTGTCGTCGGCGTCGACATGACCACCGAGATGCTCGCCAAGTCGACCGCCACCGCCGAATCCCTTGCGCTCTCCCACGTCGTGTTCCGCCACGGGCTCGCCGAGGACCTCCCGGTCGAGGACGGCTGGGCCGACGTCGTCATCTCCAACGGAGTGATCAACCTGTGCGCCGACAAGAAGGCGGTGTTCGACGAGCTCCACCGCGTGCTGCGCCCCGGCGGGGTACTGCAGTTCGCCGACATCGCCAACGGCCGCCCCGTGCCGATCGAGGCGATGCGCGACATCGACCTGTGGACCGGTTGAATCGCCGGCGGGCTGCCCCGTGCGGGCTGGCACCAGATGCTCACCGAGATCGGCTTCATCGACATCGAGATCGGACCCCCCGTCGACACGTTCGGCGGCGCTCGCGGCGAGGCCAACGCCCGCACCTTCGACGTCTACGGCTACGCCTTCCTCGCCCGCAAACCCCACACCGCATCGCCGTCACAGCCCATGTGAGAGGAACCCACGATGGTCACCGCGCAGGAACAGGACGCACGCGACCGCTTCGCCGACCGCTACCGGCAGGAGCGCGTCGACATCGTGCGGGAGATCGAACAACGCGTCATCGGTGGCGACTGGGGCGCCAACGGCTACACGACGCTCGCCCAAGCCGACGACCTTGCTGAACGGCTCCGCCTGCGTCGACGCGACCAGCTCCTCGACCTGGGCGCCGGCCGCGGCTGGCCCGGCCTCTACCTGGCGGCGACAACCGGATGCTCGGTGCTGCTTGCCGATCTCCCGCTCGAAGCACTGACCGTCGCCAACGAACGCATCGCCACCGAACACCTCCAAGCGCGGGCGTGGTGCGTCAACGCCAGCGCCCGCAACCTCCCGTTCCCGACCGCGGCCTTCGATGCCGTCGTCCACACCGACGTGCTGTGTTGACTGCGCCCCAAGCTCTCCGTGCTGAGAGCACTCCGCCGACTCCTCCGCCCAGGCGGCGCGATGGCGTTCCAGGTCATCCACACCGCCCCCGACCTGAGCGAGCGGGAGCGTCGACGAGCCCACCAATCCGGTCCGTGGGCCGTCTCCTCCCCGCACCCACCCGACGAGCTGATGCGCCGCGCCGGCTTCATCGACATCGCCGCCGTCGACCAGACCGAACAGTTCCGCACAACCGCCGCCGCCTGGATCCGCGAGTGGGACGAGCACCGCGACGAGCTCGTGGCCCTGTACGGCCAGGCCGAGTTCGACACACAGCAACAGGACCGAAACATGCAACAGCAGGCGATCGGCGACGGTCTGCTCAGGCGAGCCCTGGCGTTCGGCCGCCGCCCACCAACATGAGGGAGGGAGCGGGAGAGCCGACGACGATGGGGGCACCTTGGCGATGATGGGCTGGCGGTTCGAGGACTGCGCGCTCGATCTCGATCGATACGAGCTGCGGCGCAGCGGGCAACCGGTACCGCTGGAGCCACAGGCGATGCGCATCCTGATCGAGCTGATCGAGCATCGCGATCGCGTGGTCGCCAAGACCGAGCTGCTCGACTCGGTGTGGGGCGACCGATTCGTGAGCGAATCGGCGCTGACGACGCAGATCAAGGAACTGCGACGCGCAGTCGGTGACACCGGCCGCGACCAACGGGTCGTGAGGACGGTCCACGGTCGTGGCTACATGTTCGTCGCGTCGGTCGAGGACGACAACGCTCCGGCACCCTGCAAGCCAGAGGTCGTCGAGGCGCACCAACCGGTGCTGGCCGTCGTGCCCTTAGCGAACCTGACGACCGAGCCTGGCCACGAGCACGTCGCCTACGGGTTGACGCACGACATCATCACCGCTCTGTCCAAGCACCGGTGGTTGCGCGTGCTCACCCGAGCGACGGCAGCCGGGTACGCCGACCAACCCGACGCCGCGGCGAGGATGCGCGACGAGCTGGGGGTCGACTACATGGTCGAGGGTACAGTTCGCTTCGACAGCGGGCGACTGCGAGTCACCGCCAGCCTGACCGCGACGACCGACGGGGTGTCGCGCTGGGCCGAGCGGTACGACCGCACGGTGGAGGACCTGTTCGACGTCCTCGACGAGATCACCGAGATGATCGCCGCCACGGTCGAGCCCGAGGTCGGGTACGCGGAGCGGGACCGGGTGAGTCGCCGGCCGCCCGCCGACCTGCGCACGTGGGACCTGTTCCACATGGGGATCGCCCACTTCTTCCGGTTCACCGCCGAGGACAACCTCGAGGCGCAACGTCTCCTGGCGCGGTGTCGCGAGCTCGACCCGGGCTTCGCCGACGCGCATGCCTGGTGGGCCTACGCCACCGTGCTGGGCATGGTGTACTGGGAGACCCAGCCCGACGCCGAGGCCCTCGACGCCGCGCTCGCAGCCACCCAGCGGGACTAGAGATGGACAACCGCAACGCGGTGTTCCACATGTTGCGCGGCCGGGTCCAGCTCGCTCGGCGCGAGTACGCCAGCGCCCTCGCGGAGAACCGGCGGGCGGTCGAGCTCAACCCGACGTTCGCCGCCGCCTACTGCGGGTTGGGGGACTCGTTGTGCTACGAGGGTCGTTACGACGAGGCGATCAGCCAGTTCGAGCGTTCCGTCGCGCTGGGCGCCCACGATCCGCAGCGCTGGGCGTTCCTGTCCTACGGCGCGTTGGCGTTGCTGTTCGCGGGGCGTTTCGACGAGGCCCTCGAGTGGGCCGACCGCGCCGCCGCGTTGCCGAACTGCCAGTACTGGACCACCGCTCACCGTCTCGTGGCCCTGACGCGGCTCGATCGTCGAGACGAGGCCGACGCCGCGTTACGCACCTTGCGGCGGCAGTGCCCCGAGTTCACGGTCGAGTACGCGCGAGACAAGCTCTTCTACCTCAAGCGCGGCGAACAGCTCGATCTCTATCTGGGCGCGCTGGCCGACGCCGGCGTCCCCGACCGCTGACCAGGCCGGCATCGTCCCCCACACGATCCCCACCTCACCCCCAAGACCGCGCCGCCCCCATCCCGCATGCTCGACCGATGGGGAGCCCGAGCTGCCCCGACCCGTCCCGCGCCCCCGGGCCCGTCGACCACGACGCGGCGCCGCAGTCCTCCGTGGAGCCGCCGGTCGGGGCCGCCACCGCCTTCCCGCCGAGACTGGTCGGCGACGGCGGCGACGCCGTCGCCTTCCTCGACGCGCCGGGCCTCGGCGCGCAGGAGCTCCTCGACGCGGTCGCCGATGTCCTGGCGAGCATGTCCGACGGAGCGATCCTCACGGTGTTCACCGACGACCCGACCGCACCCCGCACGGCCCCGGGCTGGTGCACAAGCTGCGTCGAGCTCCTCGCAGTCATCCCGCTCGGTGACCGCACCGGCGCGACATTGACGTTCCGGCGAGCCGAGCCCGACTCAGGGTCCGAGGCGACTGGCCTGCCCCCGTCCTGAGCAGCGACCCTCAGCGATACCCAGGCGATCCCCCGCCACTCCCCAAGATCCGAGCAGCGATCTCCGTCATCGTCGTCACACCACGACACGACGACTCGGACGGTCACCACATGCCTACTCGCTTCGACACCGATCTTCCCCACCACCTGATGGGGATCTGGCCCCACCCCGACGACGAGGCCTACCTGTCGGCGGGTTTGATGGCCCGCATCGCCGACGCCGGCCGCC
The DNA here is from genome assembly GCA_963841465.1 of uncultured Acidimicrobiia bacterium. GTDB lineage: Bacteria > Actinomycetota > Acidimicrobiia > Acidimicrobiales > Ilumatobacteraceae > JALZMG01. Next base: position 418,797 of record CAWJCQ010000009.1, read on the forward strand.
GCGTGACCGTGCTCACGCTCACCCGCGGCGAGAAGGGCACATCCGACCCAGCCGACTTCGACCAGCCCCACTTCGCTGCTCGCCGCGAGCGGGAGCTGCGCGCCAGCCTCGCCGAACTCGGCGTCGACGACGTGACGGTCCTCGACTACCGCGACGGCGAATGCGACCTCGCCGACAACGAGACCGCGATCGCCGGCATCACCGAACAGATCGACACCCGCCGCCCCGACATGGTGATCACCTTCGGGCCCGACGGCATCACCGGTCACCGCGACCACCGCATCGTGTCGGCATGGGTGACCGAGGCCTGGCGGCGGGTCGGCCACGGCGAACTGCTCTACGCCACGATGACCGACGAGTTCGTGTCCCGACACGCCGGTCTCCATCAGCGCATCGGCCTGTTCACCGAACGCGCCGACGACGGACCAGCGTCCTATCCGACCGACCAGATCGCCCTCACCTGCGACCTCTCCGACGGCGAGCTCGATCGCAAGCGGCGCGCCCTCGACCGGCACGCCAGCCAAACCCAACCCCTCGCGGCACTGATGGGCGACGACACCTACCGCACCTGGTGGCGGACCGAGTGCTTCCGGCGGCCCACCCCCGAGGAGGCTGCGACCTGCGTCCTGTGCCCACCCGGCGCGGTCGCGAGCCGAGACGTCGACGACGTAGCGGCGTGAGCCACCGCTCACTGAACCCGCGCCTCCCGAAGGGAACAACCATGCATCCGTACCTCGCCTCCACGGTCGCTCAGGCTGAGCACCGCGCGCGTATCGAGCGGGCCGAGCGCTTCGGCCACCTGCACCGCGACCTTCCGCGGCGCCGTCGCTCGCCCCTCCTCGCCGTCGGCCTGCGGACGTGGCGCTCGCGCCGCCGGTCGTCTCTCCGGAACCGGCGACAGAGTGTCGCGGTCCTCACTGTCGACGGCGTCGCCGTCGAGTCACCGGGTGGTGGACACCCGCTCTCGGACGTCTCGCTGGCGCCGGGCGCCGGCCAAACGGCCGCCTGAACGACCACTACCAGACCCGGTCGCACCCGCGGCCACGACCGCAGCACACCATGAAGGAGACCCCATGACGACCCACCGCCGCACTCCCACCACGACGGAGCCTTTGCCCGTCGTGGACCCGGAGGCGCTCCGCGCCGCGGTCCGAACCAAGTACGCCGAGGTGGCCACCAACCCGGACGGCAAGTTCCACTTCCACACCGGCCGCGCTTTGGCGAACATGCTCGGCTACCCGAAGCCCATCTGCGACACGCTGCCGGACTCCGCCATGGCGAGCTTCGCCGGGGTCGACAACCCGTTCGCCGCAGGTCCGATCCCCCCGGGAAGCCGAGTCGTCGATCTCGGGTCTGGCGGCGGCTTCGACTGCTTCGTCGCCGCCGCGCTCGTCGGGCCGACCGGCTCGGTGATCGGCGTCGACATGACCCCCGAGATGCTGGACCGGGCACGGCGCGAGGCAGCCCTGCTGGGCCTCGGCAACGTCGAGTTCCGATCGGGCATCCTCGAGCAGTTGCCCGTCGACGACGGCTGGGCCGATGTTGTCATCGCCAACGGGGTGCTCAACCTGGTCGCCGACAAGGTCCACGCCCTCCGGGAGGCACGACGTGTGCTCCGGCCCGGCGGCATCCTCCAGTTCGCCGACATCGCCGTCGGGCGAGACGTGCCCCACGCGGCGCGCTGCGACATCGAGCTGTGGACCGACTGCATCGCCGGCGGCCTTTCGATCGACGAATGGACCGACACCATCGCGGCCGCAGGCTTCGTCGAAGTCGCCATCGGCCTACCAACCGACACCTTCGGCGGCGCAGCCGGCGAGACCCGCGCCCGCAAGTACGCCGTCACCGGCCACACCTTCCGCGCGGTGGCGCCATGACCGACCCGACGCGACGCCTCGATGCCCCAGGCCTGGCCTGCATCGACCTCACCCCACTCATCGCCTCGACGATGCGCGAGATGGAACCCGACGAGATCCTCGAGGTCCACACCGACGACCCGGCCGCCCGCGTCGGCGTCCCCGCTTGGTGCCGCCTGACCCGCAACCCGCTCGTGTACTCCGACGAGCTCATCGACCCCTCCACCGACCACACCGTCTTCTTCATCGCGAAGAAGCACCCCACCCAGAGAGAGAACCGGCAATGACCAACCCCACCGCCACACCCACACTCCTCATCCAAGGAACCCACGGCGCCGACGACCCCGAGAAGGCCACCCTGCCGTTCATCGTCGGCAACGTCGCCGCCACCGCGGACCAGGACACGGTCGTCTTCCTCACCTCAGAAGCAGTGCGGCTCGCCACCCACGGCTACGCCGACGACATCACCTTCGCCACGCACCCGGCGACCGGCAAGATCCTCGCTGACTTCATCGCCAACGGAGGCCGGGTCTGGGCATGCGGCGCCTGCACGGGGCCACGCGGCATCACCGCCGACGACCTCATTGACGGAGCGACCATCGTCACCGCCGCCAACCTGGTCGAAGCCGTCACCGACGGTGCCAAGACCATCGGGTTCTGAGCGGCCCGAGAGCGGCCGCCCGCCGATGACGCGGCCCGGCCACTCATCGATTGACAATACTGACTAGGTCAGTTATTCTCGCCCGACGATGCCGCGTGTGACACCACCGGACCGCTGGGCCAAGCTGCTCGACGCCGCCGCCGCCGCGTTCGTCGAGCACGGCTTCCACCGCACGCAGATGGACGACGTCGCCGAACGACTCGGCGTCTCGAAGGGAACGATCTACCGCGCCGTGGACTCCAAGGACGCCCTGTTCGCGGCCGTGATCGCCTGGGGAGATGACCCCGACCACGCGTCGGCCACGGCGATGACTGGATCACCAAACCTCGGCGCGCTGGCGTCGTCGATCACCAGCCAACTCGCTGCGGCCGTCGGGGCTTTGGAGCTCACGGCGATCGTCGCCGAACGCCGCCGCCTCCGCACCGCCGCCGGGATCGCCGACGAGATCGAACGCGTCACGGCTGGCCTCCACCGCGTGATGCACGCCCGCCGCACCGCGATCATGGTCCTCGACCGCTGCGCCGCTGAGATCCCCGAGCTCACCGACGTCTGGTTCGGACAGGGCCGCTACGCCCTCGTCGACCTGTGGGCCGACTACCTCGAGCTCCGCGCCGCAGCCATCGCCACCGACGTCGACAGGGCGATCCTCGCTCGCACGATCGTCGAGATCATCACCACCTGGGCCGTCAAGATGCCATGGGACCGGGCTCCCCGGCCCTACCCCGACGACACGGCCGCCGCCTGCGCCACGATGATCCGCCACCTCGTCACCGGCGGAACCCGATGACCACCGTGATGGACCACCGGCCCGGGTTCGTCGGGCGTCTCCGCTCCCGGCAGGCCGGTCACCCGAGCGGACTGCTGGGCCGCATCGTCGGACGCCTGATGATCAAGGACACCGCCGGCGCCAACGACCGCGCCCTGGCCAAGCTCGACCTCACCACACCCCGCACGATCCTCGACGTCGGCTTCGGCCAAGGCCGCACCGCCGCCGTCCTCGTGCGAGCCGGCCACCGCGTGCTCGGCGTCGACCCGTCCGCCACCATGGTCGCACAAGCCACCGCACGCAACCGTGCCGCCTGCCGTGACGGCCTCGCCACCCTGCGCCACGGCGACGGCATCACCGTCCCGTTCCCCGACGACAGCGCCGACGCCGCGATCACCGCCCACACCGTCTACTTCATGCCCGACCCCGCCGCGACGATCGCCGACATCGCCCGCGTCCTGCGACCTGGAGGCACGCTGGTGATCGCCTGCCGCACCAGCGACGACGACACCCCCGCCTGGATCGACCCGGACATCTACCGCATCCGATCCGCCGACGAGATCACGGCGATGCTGCGAGCAGCCGGCTTCGACCGCGTCGTCCACGAGCCCGGCGCCGCTGGAACACACTTCATCCACCTCTTCGTCGCTCGGCTCGCCGGCTGACATCTGGCGCCTCGTGATCGCACTCGCCAACCCGACCACCGACGGCCTGCTCGCCGCGCTGCGCCGCTCCACGAACCGACCCGCCATGGCGTGGTCTCGGCCACCCGTCCCGCTGGCCGGAGGGTTCTGGGCCGAGATGTACGACGTCGAACTCGCTGACGCACCATGCGACCTCGATGGTCGCCTCGTCGCCCGGATCATGCCCGACCCCGCCACCGCCGCGTTAGAGACCGCCGTGCAACGCCACCTCACGCGACACGGGTACCCGGTGCCGGCCATCCGCTACGCCGCCGGGCCGAGCAATGACCTGGGTCGCGCCTGGAGCCTGATGGACTTCGTCCCCGGCCAGCCGCTCCTCGGCGGCCTCAGCGCCACCACTGCGATCAGGCACGCTCCGACCCTGCTGCGACAACTGCCCGACCTGCTCGCCGAAGCCGCCGTGGCGCTGCACCGATGCCCGGTCGACGGCCTTGACCGCGAGCTCACCGGCCACGCCCGCCAAGCACACGTCCACGACTTCCTCGAGCGCCTCGCCGCACAAGCTGCCGCCATCGGGCGGCACGACTTGGAGCGAACCGCCGAACACCTCACCGCCACCGCACCCGACACCCGGGTCATCTGCCACGGCGACCTGCACCCGTTCAACCTGCTCGTCGACGGCGAGCGGTGGACGCTGATCGACTGGTCCACCGCCGTGACGGCCGACCCTCACTACGACCTCGGGTTCACCACGCTGATGCTCGCCAACCCTCCCCTCAGCGGACCCGCACCGGTCCGGGCCACGTCCCGTGCCATCGGCAGCCGACTCGCCAAGCGGTTCCTGCACAGCTACGAACAGCGAACCGGTCGCCCCGTCGACACTGCCCGGCTCGCCTGGGGCCGCCACGCCCACGCACTGCGCGCCCTCGTCGAACTCGCGACATGGGAAGCGAACGGCCAACTCGACGCGCATCGCGGACACCCCTGGCTGACCATGCGTCCCGTGCTCGAAGCACACCTCCCCGCCGCCTGCGCGACGATTGCTACCAACCCATCGACGCGACCGGACGGAGGTTCCACATGACCGCGACCATCGGACTGGTCCTCGACTGCACCGATCCCACCGCGCTCGCCCGGTTCTGGTCCGAAGCGCTCGGCTACACCACGATCGGCTCCGCCGGCAGCTACGTGATGCTCGTCGACCCCGACCGCGTCCAACCCAAGCTCCTCCTCCAAGAAGTGCCCGAAGCCAAGACCGTCAAGAACCGGATGCACCTCGACATCGAGACACCCGACGTCGACACCGAAGCGTCCCGCCTCGAGTCGCTCGGCGCGCGGCGGCTCGAAGCTGGTGTTCGGAGCGAGCACGGAACGAACTGGGTGATCATGGCCGACCCGGAGAACAACGAGTTCTGCGTCTGCGACGGCGGGACCGGCTGAGGCCGCTACCTCAGCGGACTCTGCGACCCGCTACTGCGCCAGGCCGAGCGAGCAAGCCCTCCCAAGAGGTCGGCGTGTCGAAGAAGCCACGCGGATCCTCCGGTCGGCACGGAGCGACTCCAGCGCTCGGTGCCCTCTCTCCCAGCAAGGTGCCCAGTTGGCGGCGTGACCCGAGGCGTTCACCGTTCGGCGGGTGATGGGTCGAGCAGGCCGTGCTGCACCGCGAAGAGCGTCGCCGTGGCGCGTGTGGAAGCGCCGATCTTGGTGTAGATGCGCTCGATGTGGGTACCCGCAGTCCTCGGCGTGATGTTGAGGGCACTGGCGACTTGGCGGTTGGACGCGCCGCGGGCGATGAACGTGAGCACTTCGACCTCGCGTGGCGTGAGTCCGCCTGGCCAGCTGGGACGCCTTCTGCGCTTGTGGCCGGCGGCAGCGAGCACACCGTCGACTGCTTCGCCGTCGAGTCGGCCTGAAGTCACCGCTCGGCGCAGCTCCTTGGCGGCGCTGTCGGCCGGCATGGCAGGCCGGTAGGCGCGGGGTTCGGTCATGGCGTGATAGGTGTCAGCGGCCGCCAGCAGCCTCGCGGACATAGGGATCGTCGCTCCGCTGAGGGCACGGTGGTAGCCGGAGCCGTCGAGCCGTTCGTGATGTGAGGCGGCAATCGTTCCCAGCTGCGCGAGCATCGCCGGCCGCGCCAGCATCCGTTCGGTGTAATAGGTGTGCAAGCGAATGCGTTCGCGCTCGGCGGCGGTGAGCGCCCCGGGTTTGTCCAACAAGGTCGCAGGGATGCCGTGCGTACCAATGTCGTGGAGCAGCGCGGCGCGCCGGGTGAGCACCGCCTCGGGTTCGGGGAGCCCGGTCTCGCGGGCGGCGGCGGCGGCGGCGAGATCGGCGACGCCCCGGGAGTGCCCGGCGAAGTACGGCGACCGTAGGTCGGTGAAGTCGGCGACGGCTTCGAGGGCGTTGTCGATCTCAGGTTGGGTGAGCCGTGTCCGCAGGCCGGGTTCGGCGTCGATGAGTGCGATCCAGTCGGCTTCTTCGTCGGTGGTAGGCAGCAGGTCGTGGGCGTGGCGGCAGAACTCGTCGACGAAGTCGGGATCGAACTGTGTGCCGCGCCGCTCGCGAGCGATCTCGAGGGCGGCAGCGACGCCGTGTCGGTGGTAATGGACCTCAACGACGTCGGCGATGTGGAACAGGCGGATCGACATCGCGATCTCGTCGCCGCGGACGCCCGTTGGGACACCTTTGCCGTCCCAGCGGGCGAACATCTGCTTGAGCGGCTCACACACGTCGGGCCCCAGCCCGAATCGTTCGGCGAGGTAGGCGGTGGAGATGCAATGCGACGTGAGCCCGCGTTGCACCGCCTGACCCCGGGTCGTGATGAGCGTGGACGCGAGGCGCAGCCGGTGCAGCGCCGGTGCGCCCGCGCCGACGTGGCGGAGCATGAAGCCGAGCATCGGGAGCCCGGCAAGGTCGACGTCGTAGTTGTCGGCACGGAAGGCGATGTCGTCGCCGAACCAGGTCGCGACCTCGTAGCTGTCGGCGACGCAGCCGACCCAGGCGAGCAGCGCCACGTAATAGAGCGCCGCACGCTCGGAGTCATCGAGGCCGATCCGTTCGCCGAGCCCGGCGGCGATGCGCCACGAGCGCAACACGTGCTCCATCGGCTGGCCCAGACCGAGGTCGGTGCCGAGCGAGAACGCTGCGACGAGCTCGGCCAGACGCAGCTCCCCACTGTCGACGCTCGCCATCGGTCTCAGCGTAGGGGGCCGGCTGACCAGCGGCGTGGCCTGCCGGTTTGTCGGGTGAACACCGGACGACAGACAGACAGCGCGTCCGTACCGTCGCTGGTGTGATCAACACGTCCGACACAGCTCACGGCGCAATCGCGGGTGAGCCCGCACGGTGGTCGATCGCGGGCAGGTTCCTCGAGTGCCTCACCGCCCGCGACTACGACCGGCTGGCGACGACCTTGGCCCACGGCGTGCGATTCCGGGCCCTCCGGCGGGGCGGACCGTCCGAGTGGCACGGCCGAGCCGAAGCCACCGACGTGTTCCACTCCTGGTTCGGCGCGGCCGACAGGTTCGACGTCGTTGACGCGACGGTCGGCGAGATCGCGGGGCGGCTCCAGATGACGTGGCGCATCCGGCTGTGACCCGCACCGTTCGACATCGGCGACGGCTGGCACCTCATCGAGCAGCACGCCTTCGCCGACGTCGCCGAGACGATCGAGACGCTCGACCTGGTCTGCTCCGGCTTCCGGGCCGAACGGACGAGCGACTGACAACCCGAACGGAGGAATCGACCATGAACCCGAACCAAGCCCTCTGGGAGAAAGGCGACTTCACCCGCATCGCGGCGACCATGCGCCGCAGCGGCGAAGCGCTCGTCGATCAACTCGAGATCACCGAGGGACTCCAGGTGCTCGACCTCGGTTGCGGCGACGGCACCACCGCGGTCCCCGCCGCGCGCCGCGGCGCCGACGTACTCGGCGTCGACATCGCCCGCAACCTCGTCGACGCGGGGAACAAGCGCGCCGCAGACGAAGGTCTCGACAACCTCCGATTCCAGCACGGCGACGCGTGCGCACTCACCGATCTCGCCGACGACCGGTTCGACCTCGTTGCGTCGATCTTCGGCGCGATGTTCGCGCCCCGCCCGATCGACGCCGCCAAAGAGATGGTGCGGGTCACCCGACCCGGCGGCCGCATCGTCATGGGCAACTGGATCCCCGGCGACCCGACCCTCGTCGCGCAGATCCTCAAGATCAGCTCGGCCTACTCCCCGCCGCCACCCGACGGATTCGTCAGCCCGATGACCTGGGGCGTGGTCGACAACGTCGTCGAGCGCTTCACCGCTGCCGGCATCCCCGAGCGCAACATCGCCAGCGAGCCCGACACGTACGTGTTCGAGTCACCGGTGTCGCCGACGGAATACCTGACGTGGTTCCGCGACCACTACGGCCCGACCATGAACGCATTCGAGGCCGCCGCATCAAACGGCCACGCCGACGACCTCTTCGCCGAGCTCGAGACCCTATTCACAACCCGGAACACGAGCAGCGACCCGTACAAGACCGCGATCCCCGCCACGTTCCTTCGCGTCACCGTGCACGCGTAGCTCGGCGCGTCGCCGTCCGACATTGCTGTTCACCGTCGGCCGGATCGAACAGCCGGTGTCATCGCTTCAACGTTCCGATGGCTCCCTTCGCGACCATCCACAAGCCCGAACCCCCAAGGAGAAGTCATGACCATGCAACTCACACAAGACCGAATCGCTGCGCTCGACGCCACGACTGACATCGAGCCGGCATCCGTCGCCAGCGGGCAGCGTGGCGTCCGCATCGACGTCCGCGAGCTGTCCCGGCGGACCCGGATCCGCAAGCGGGGCGAGCGCACGCTCATCGACGGCGCGTCGTTCACACTTGCGCCTGGTCAGCTCGTCGCCATCGTCGGTCCCAGCGGCGCCGGCAAGACAACGCTGCTGGAGGCGATCGCCGGCATCGCTCCGGACATCTCCGGCTCCGTCCGCTACGACGGCATCGACGTCTACGCCAACCTGGGCACCTTCCGCAGCGTGCTCGGCTACGTCCCCCAAGACGACATCATCCATACCGACCTGCCGCTGCGTCACACGCTCCGCTACGCCGCCCGTCTGCGGCTCCCATCCTCGACAACCGCGAGCGAGGTCGACGACGCCGTCCACGATGCCCTCGATGCCGTCGGGCTGACCGATGAGGCCGACGTCCGGGTCGGTTCGCTGAGCGGCGGCCAGCGCAAACGAGCCAGCATCGCCGTCGAGCTGCTCACCGATCCCCACGTCTTCTTCCTCGACGAGCCAACCTCGGGTCTCGACCCCGTCACCAGCGCCGAGCTGATCGACCGCCTGCGCCAGCTCGCCGACCGGTCAGCGACGGTCGTGTTCACCACCCACTCGATCGACGACCTCGCTCGGTGCGATCGCGTCGTGTTCCTGACCCGACATGGACGGGTGGGCTTCGTCGGGACCGTAGACGAGGCGCTCGGCCAGTTCGGGGTCAGCTCGGTCCCCGAACTCTACCGCCGCCTGGCCGATGGGGACGTCACCTCCGAAGCAGCCGAGACGGCTGCTCCTCTGCCGGCGCCCGACGCTGATGCTCGAGACGTCGTCGGGCGACCGATCGCCAACGGGTTCACCCAATGGGCCGTTCTCACACGGCGGACGCTCGAGACCCTCACCCGCAACCGCCTCACCCTGGCGATCCTGGTCGGATCACCCGCGCTGGTGATCGCCATGTTCGCCATCCTGTTCCGACCCGGCGCGTTCGACGTCCAGGACCCGAGCCCGAGCTCGATGGTGATGGTCGGGTTCTGGGTCGTCTTCGCCGCCTTCTTCTTCGGGCTCACCTACGGGTTGCTGCAGATCTGCACCGAGCGGACGATCCTGCGCCGCGAGCACCTCGTCGGCCTGCGCCTCGGCGCCTACGTGGCGGCGAAGGTGACCGTCCTCGTCCCGTTCCTGCTGCTCGTGATCGTGGCCATGCTCGCCGTGCTGCGCCTGTTGGACCGCCTCCCCAGCCGCCCCCTGACGATTTACACCTCCATCGGGGTCGGCCTGCTGCTGTGCGCCATCGCCGCCCTCGGCTTGGGCCTGCTCACCTCGGCAGCTGTCTCCAACGTGGCCCAAGCCACCCTCGCCCTTCCCATGCTGTGCTTCCCCGCCGTACTGTTCTCCGGAGCCATCCTCCCGGTGAACCTCATGGCGAGCGCCGGCGCCGCCATCAGCGCCGCGATCCCAACGCGCTGGGCGTTCGAGGTACTCGGTCACGACCTCGGGGCACGACACATCCTCGGCGAAGGCGCCTCACCACTCGGTCCGCCGCTGCTCGAGTCATACGGCGACGCCGGCACACAGCCCACCGGCACCTACTGGCTCGTTCTCACCGTGTTCGCGGTCGTCTTCCTCGCCGCCACCTGGCGCGTCCTCGTGCGCACCACACGGGGATCGACGCGCTGAACGCCGCGTCTCACTCACCAACTGACAGCTCACCACTGCAACCGGCAGTGGCTCAACCAACATGAAAGGGAACCACCATGGCCTACCTCGAAATCACGCTCCAGATCGATCCAAAGGATCGTGCGGCAGCTGCCAGCGTATACAACAAGTACAAGCCGCCGTTCCTCGCGGGCGTACCCGGCGCCCAGTGCAAGGAGCTCCTGGTCCGCAACGAGGACGTCCAGGTCCTGCACGGATTCGACTCCGTCACCCACGCCAACGAATACCTCGCCAGCGAGCTGTTCACCGGAGACGTCGTACGCGAACTGAGTCCCCTCCTTCAGGCAGACCCCGACATCCGCGTCTTCGACGTCGCGTGACCTGACGGCTCGGCAGCCTCAGGCGTTCCACCGCCCGCGTGCGTGGTCCGCTGGGCGCCGTGACCAGCCCGAACCGGCGGCATCCCAACCAGTGGACGACCACGCCGGCGGTGTTCTACCGAACGTTCCACCGGATCGATCCGATCCGGTGGAACGGAAGGAGAGCACCATGAAGGGATACGTGGCGAGGCGGCGCGGCCGCTTCTACGCCGTGATCTACGAGGGTCTCGACCCGGTCACGAGCCGGGAGCGGCGCAGTTGGCACCCCGCCGGCAGCGATCGTGCCGAAGCCGAACGACTCGCGACCGAACTGGCCGCCAAGGAGACGAGCCGCGTCGACATGTCGCGGTCACTGACCTTCGGCGCCTACCTGACCAGCCAGTGGTTGCCGGCCAAAAGGCTGCACCTCGCTACCAGCACCTACCGAGGGTACGAGCGCAACGTGCAACGCCACATCATCCCGACCCTCGGACGGATCGGGCTGCGGCGGCTCCGCTACGAGCAGATCGAGACTCTCTACGACACCCTGATGCACCCGGTCGTTGGGCGCGGCCTCGCCTCCAAGACCGTCTACTCGGTCCACCTGATCATCCGCGGCGCCCTCACCGATGCGGCTCGGCGCGGGCTCGTCTCCCGCAACGTCGCCCTTGTGGCCCGCGCCCCAAGACAGCGTGCTCTTCAGAGGACCGAAGGCACCGCGCTGACCGACGTCGAGCTCCGCCAGCTGTTGCGCACCGCCGCCGGTCACCGGCTCTTTCCGATCTACTGGCTGACAGCTGTTACCGGGATGCGTCGCAACGAGGTCCTCGGTCTCAAGTGGCCCGACATCGACTTCAACAAGCAGCGTCTGCACCTCAACCGCGGGCTCGTTGCCGTCGGCTACGAGGTCCATCAGACCCGCGGCAAGACCAAGACCGCCCGTCGAAGCATCGACCTCGACGCGACCACCCTCACCGTCCTGTCAGGCTGGCGGGCCTACCAGGCTGCCGAGTTCGCCGCCGTGGGCATTCACAATCCCGAGCAGTGGGTGTTCACCGACGGCGACGGCGAACCCGTCCATCCCCACGCCGTCTACGAAGCGTTCCGGCGCATCGTCCACAACGCCGAGATCCCGACCATCCGATTCCACGATCTCCGCCACACCCACGGAAGCCTGCTCCTCAAGGAAGGCATCCCGGTGAAGGTGGTCAGTGAGCGGCTCGGCCATGCCAACGTCGCGTTCACCATGCAGACCTACCAGCACCTCCTGCCCGGCATGCAAGCCGACGCGGCCCGCACCACCGAACGGCTCGCCCGACCCGTTCCACCGGGCGCCGCCGACACGGTGGAACGCCGGAGGAACACCCGGAGGAAGACCGCCTGATCCGGTAGAACGCCTCAAGCACGACGAAGGCCCAGGTCGCTGACCTGGGCCTTCACATCGAGATTGGTGGCGGGGGCAGGATTTGAACCTGCGACCTTCGGGTTATGAGGAGGACCTCCTGGTAGAGGCACATCGTACGTGCTCAGGGCCGATTTTCAAGTGCCCGCTGTTTCCCTCTGTTCCCCGCTGTTTACCGATGGCGTGGTACATCGTTGGTACATTGGGGGCGTCGTAGGGGGCGGACGGGTCGTCGACGGGCTGGCCGTCAAACGTGGTGGGCATCTCCGTGAGGCGCAGAATGGCATCCGTGTTGATCGCACGTGGCCAGACCCTCGACGGGGTCGACATCGTCGCGTTGCGTGACCTGCTGCGCCGTCTCCGAGGCTGCGTGTTCACCGCCGAAGGGTTCGAGCTCCTCATGGACGAAACGATTAACCGAGATCTTTCACGAGGTCGCGGCCGTTGACCGGTGACCATCCGCGGAAGTGCCCGCCAGACAAGGGATTCTGACGGTGTCGAAGCGTCACGGTCCCAAGTCTGGAGGGCACTCGCGAGGTGAACGGTAGCCGAGCGGTCGAGCCTGTGGTGGTGATGGAGGGCGACGGTCAGGTCGCCTCGCAGGTGGGTCTTCATCTTCTCGGTGATCTGGCCGATCGCTGCGGGCTCACTTCGGGTTATTCGGCCGCGGTGGCCTGGCGGGGTGAGCGGGCGCCCGTGCACGACCGGGGCCGGCTCCTCGCGCAGGTGGCGGTGATGCTGGCGGGCGGCGGCGAGTGCGTGGCCGACATGGCGGCCCTGCGCGACCAGCCCGATCTGTTCGGTGAAGTGGCGTCGGCCCCGACGGTGTGGCGGGCGCTGCGCGACATCGACGCCGTCGTGTTGGACGCCCTGCGAGGCGCTCGAGCCCGGGCCAGGGCGCGCGTGTGGGAAGCCACCGGGGCGCCGGGCGAGATCGTGTTGGACGTCGATGCTGCGCTCATCGAGGTGCACTCGGAGAACAAGGAGGGCGCGGCGTCGAATTTCAAGGGCGGATATGGGTTCCATCCGGTGTTCTGCACCCTCGATGCCACCGGCGAGGCGTTGGCCGGCATCCTGCGGCCCGGCAACGCCACGGCGAACTCGGGCGCCGATCAGCTGGGCGTGGTCGACCTGGCGCTGGCCCAGCTGCCGGCGGCCTACCAAGCCGGCCACCACCCCGGCGACGATCCCACCGGTGTCACCCATCGCATCGTCGTGCGGGCCGACAGCGCCGGTGCGGTGGGCACCTTCGTGCACGGCCTGGTGGCCCGCCACCTCGAGTTCTCGGTGTACGCCCGGGTGAACGACCAGCTCAGCTCCGCCATCGCGGCGGTGGCCGAGGAGGCGTGGCGCCCAGCGATCGACGCCGACGGCGACGAGCGCCACGCCGGCGAGGTCGCCGAGCTCAACGTCGTCGTTGAGGGCTGGCCGGAGGCGACGCGGGCCATCTGCCGGCGCGAGCGGCCCCATCCGGGCGCCCAGTTGCGGCTGTGGGACACCGACGGGTGGCGCCACCAGGTCACGCTGACCAACAGCGACGGCGACGCGATCGCCTTGGAGCTGCGCCAGCGCCGCCACGCCCGGGTGGAGAACGTGATCAAGGCGCTGCGCGACACCGGCCTGGACCGCATGCCCTTCCGCCGCTTCGCCGCCAACGCCGCCTGGTTGGAGATGGTCCTCGCTGCCCACGGCCTGCTCGCCTGGTTGCGCACCGGGTGCCTGGACGGCGAGCTCGCCCGCGCCGAGCCGAAAGCGTTGCGCTACCGGCTGCTGCACACCGCCGGCCGGGTCGTGCGCCGAGCCCGTCGCGTGGTGCTGCGCCTGGCACGACAGTGGCCGTGGGCGGGCGCCCTCGCCCAGGCGTACCGGCGGGTGGCGCTCATCGGCACCTGACCCGCGGGGATCAGGGGCAAGACACAACCCCACGTCGGTCGAGCACGCCCTCGTAGCCTTAGATCGCGCCGTTCCCAGCCCGGCCACGGCGTCCAATGCCATCCGACCATCCCGCGGCGCACATGAAAGGACCGGCACCAGCTCACGAACCGCCGCGAATGGTGCGACGATGCCCTGAGACTTCTCATGAATGATCGCGGTTTAACTACTTCGACCTGAAGAAGTGTGTGGGCGCGGGGGGCGTGAGTGACGTTGATGCGGGTGTGGCGCGGTGGCTGTCGGCGATGTGGGCCGCCGGTCGCCGGCTCGATCTCGTTGGGCTCGATCAGTCGATCAGGCCGCTGATCTTGACGAGGTTGTGGGCGAATATTCCGTGACCGCACCAGGTGCGTGCGCCGGCGAGCCCGTCGATCCGCGTCCTGGAGAGTCCGAAGTCGCGTTTGGCGCAGCTGATGCGGCCTTCGCAGCCGGTGCGCCATCGCACCATCTTCTTGAAGGCGCGTCGGTTCTCGATCTGGCGACGTGTCGCGTTCGGTCGGCCTTTGGTGGGGAGCACGACATGACGTACTCCGGCGGCACGCACGGCGTCTTCGACGCCTTGTTCGCCGTAGCCACGATCAGCGGTGACCGCCCTCGGTGCTCGACCGGTGCGTTGCTTGATCCGTTGGATCGCCGGTTCGAGCATCGGTGCGTCGGGCGGGTTGCCGGCTTCGATGTTGTGGTCGACGATGACACCATCTTCGTTGTCGACGAGTTGGGCCTTGTAGCCGAACTCGACCGGCTTGCCGAGACGTCCCTTGGCGATCGGACGGGCCTCGGCGTCGTGCAACGACACCACCCGAGTCGCCCCCGGCGGGGTCTCGCCGGCGAGGCGTTGGCGGGTCTGGGCGGCGACCCGACGGGTCAAGGTGGCGGTCCGCTCCAGCCCTTCCACCGCAGCACGAGCGAGCCCAGACGCCTGGTCACCGAGGGTGCGCAGCTTACGGCGGGCGTTGCGCACCACGGCGTCGGCCTGCCGGGCGACCCGCTCGGCGATCCCAGCGAGGTCAGTGTTGATCCGCTTGACTTCGGCGAGCTTGTCGTCGGTGCGGCGGCGCAGGTTGGCGTTGATCGAGCGGGCCCGGGAGCGCACCGTACGCGTCTTGTCGGCCAGCCGGGTGCGCCTCGCCAATCCCATTGCCCGCAGCTTCTTGGCCGCTTTGGCCATCTTGGCGACGCCCTTGGCCAACAGCGACGAGTCCGACGGATACGCGACGTTGGCTTCGATCACCGTCGTGTCGGCGCGCACCCGGTTGGTCCTCAACACCTTGGCCTCCACGGCGCGGGCCAGCAACGCCTCGTTCAACCCGTTGACGGCCACCCCACCGCAACGGGTGGTGATCTTCATCAACGTCGTCGGGTGCGGCACCCGTCCACCGAGCGGGATGCGACAGAACCGCTGCCAACCGATCGAGTCCGTGACCTCCCGACACAGCGTCTCGAACCCGAGCCGGTAGCGGTACTTCAAGAACATCAGCCGCAGATACGTCTCGATCGGGATCGACGGCCGCCCCAGCGTGGCGTGAAAGAACTCGGCGTACGGCTCGAAGAAGCGGTCGTCATCCAACAGCGCATCGACGCGGACCAGCTCGGCGGGCATCACCAACGCCTCCGCCGGGAGCAACGCTTCCCACAACGTCGGCTCCTCGCCTACCGTTCGCAACATCGATGGCCTCGCTGTTCGGTAACGCAACTACCAGGGGCGAGGCCATCGTATCGAACGCACGCGCGCAGGTGGTGGATCGACTATTTCAGGTCGAAGTAACTACTCCGCTCCCGAGACTCGCTTCGCTCGCTCGTGATCGGTGGCCCCTTCGGGGCAGCACAACAAGAACGGCGGTGACCACTGTCGGAGCCGCGAGCGCGATAAGCCAGCAGCCGCCGCACCTGGGCACTCGAAGCCTTGGGCCACGACGACTGCGGTCCCGGTTTTCTCATCCGCTGCCGACATCGATGCCCTATGGCCCAAACTTGGACGAGGTGTCTGCGCCGATTCGCCAGCTCACACAGCGTTTCATGGGTTCCTGCGATCCGCAACCCATTGTCGATCCATCGGCGCAAGCGCCTAACGGCAAGGACACGTGTCCAGCTATCCACAAGCGCCTTCACGAGCGAGTCCGGCCAGTCCGAACTGAGCGACGGCGTCGCGTCACCACGAGGCACGTTGAGTGCGCGCCGGACGCGCCGATCCCATCTCACTGCGTCGTCCTCGCTCTGGGGGACGTAGCGATAGTGAACGACATAACGGCTCCAGAGGTCAAAGTCGGACAGCAAGACCTTCGGCCGTGGTAGCGACAAGTGCAGCCAGACCTTCCCAGGCGTCGTGTGAACCCTGGGGCTGGGCACGCCGGCTGCTGTGCACGACCAATCGCAGAGGTCATCCCGACGTAGCATCGGCGTGACGTTCAGCCAGATGAGTGGGGCCCCGACAGCACCAGTTACTCGTTCACGCATCTCGTTGCGCATCCACCGGAAGGCGGGGCGCATCACCCTTGGGATACGGCGTGCGTCGGCCCGATACACTCCGGCTGATCGCAGCCGGTCGAGCGCGGCGGGATGCTGCTCCATCCATGCCTCGATCCTTGACATTGAGGCCCTCCGGCTCAGGTCACTCTCGTGTTTCGTTCGCCTGCTCAACTGGTTCGACTTGCTGTCGCCAGCGTTGACACTCACCCCATCGCTCCGATCCAGCCCAGGATCGCAGTCGACGGAACGCATTACGAGCCGACCTGCATGCTCGTCGTCTCTTAGTCTCCGATGCGAGCTCTCGCCGCACGGTCGTCATGCGACGTCGGGAAGGTCCCGCTTCGTCGATGCGGATCTTCGGGGCCGCCCGAGTCCGTCAGGATCGCGGACCTCTCGCGGTCTCCGATCGGGCTCAGCCCCTTGCGGGCGATCACCGCCGGGCTGTTCGAGCGATGCAGCTAGCCTGCTGAACGCGGGACGGACACGGGGCTCGATTGTCACCGAGCGACGCAAGCCTCCGGAGCCGTGTGCGCAGGTTCGAATTCTGCCGGGGGCGCGCACTGCCGAGGGCGCCCGGCGCCCCCAAACGCCCTTCTCCACGGGACAGGGCGGGAACAGATTCGACCGCCCGGCTGGCTGTCAGGAGTCGGGGGTAGGTGAGCCCATCAGCCCTTGCGCCACGGTGACGAGGCGCGGCACGTTGTGGGGAGTGTGGACCGCCGCGACGAGGTATCCGCCGGCGAGCCCTCGGTTGAGGGCTGTGGCCGCAAGACTGACGGCGCTTGCTGCAATGGCGCTGGCGTCAGCCGCCGAGCCGTGGAACGTCGGCACGGAGCACCCGACGGTTGGGGTCAACGGAGCGTGGTTGTCGGGGTTCCAGAACGCTAGGTACGGGTTGAGCGACGCGTCGGCGGCGGCAGCATCGTGCATCGCCTTGTCGATGGCGTTCGTCGTGCAACCTTGCTCGCCGGTGGTGACGGTGAGGATTCCGAGGGTCGCGGTGTCGTTGTCGGTGGCGACCTGGATGACCGGTAGCGGGAGGTCGCCGGCGGTCTGCTGCTGGTCGAGGGCAACGGCGACGCCCGTGTTGACGGTGCAGTCGACAATGGCGTCTGCGTTGCACCCTTCGTGTAGGGCGGCCTGTGCCAGGCCACGCCTGGGGTGGACCGTCACTTGGTCGGAGATCGCTCGAAGGCGGTCGGCGAGCGCGTCGACCTTGGCTCGTCCGACATCCCGTTCGGTGTAGTTCTGGCGGACGAGGAGGCCGGTCGTCACGTACCCGCTATCGCGCAAGGTGATCGTGATGACTCCGGCTCGGACGAGGTACTCGGCGATCCACGATCCGAGCGCGCCGCATCCCCAGAGCTCCACGTTCTTGCCGGCGAACCAGCTGATGGGTCGAGCGTGATCGCGTCGGGTCGCCACACCGATGCGGCCGTCATCGACGTAGGTCCATTCGACCACTGGTTCGTCATCGGGTTGCGGGCTATCGGCCTTGTGTCGGCGCTTAGTGATCTCGACGGCTTTCGCCACTTGGGTCTGAGGGATGCGCCACCCGATGAGGTGGAAGCGTGCTTCGCCGACGAGATGGCGGTTCGGCACAGCGATAAGGACGTGGAGGTGCTGGTCCCGCGTCAGCGAGCGGGCCGCCTTCCAGGCGACGTTGAGGAACTGTTTTCGTTGGTTGCGTGAGTCCTGGCCGCGAATCGTGACGGCGAGATCGGACAGGTAGCGACCGCCGCCCTGGGGCATGGCGTCGGAGAGAACGACCAGCACGCCGCTCATCGCGTCGTCCGGTGGCGTTCCGGACCGCTCCCACGCGATGAGGTCCACTCGGTGGTCGCTGCGCTGCCGCAGGACGATGTCGGTCGCACAGAAGCCGTCGCTGAGATCCCCGAGCGGTGCAGCGACGACGATGGTGGGGGCGCCATCGGTCCGGTGGAACACTCCGCCGACGGGCTGGTAGAGCGCTGTTGCCGGATCGAACCGGTTGGCGATGGCGTCGGCGAGCCAGTCCCACAAGCGCTGGAGATAGCCCTTCATGCCTCCGAGTGGGTTCCACTCCGTCGCCGGGTCGAGGTAGAGGCAGAGGCGGTTCCCCTGCAGGACGTGCGGGTAGCCGTCCCACCGGTGGTGGTCGATGCATGCCTGCGGGGGGACCCACGGGTATGCCGTGGGGATGACGAGGTAGAGCCGTTCACGCGGGCTGACCGGGAGGCCGCCTTCGATCTTGGTGAACGGGCTGGTGTTGACGTCGACGGCGACGATGAGATCGGTGTCGCTCGTGAGATGGCCGGCGACGGCGATCGACTTGGGCGACGACAGATCTTCGAGCTCTGCGACAATGCCGGCCTGGGAGTCCGTGAGGTCTGAGTCGCTCATCGCGGCCGACCCCGTCAGCCGGAGCGTCCGGATCTCGACGAGCTGCCGGCACCAGCGACGGACGCGGCGGTCGCGTACGGGTTGGCGGACGCGCCGGTGCGCTTGGTCGTGGGCGGGTTGAACTTCTCACCGAAGACCTTTTGCCACGCGCTGATGGACTGCTCGGAGTCGCTCTCGTCGTAGGCGCTGCGGAGGTCGGCGGCGATCGTGTGGATGCGGTCTCGGAAGTTGCGGTAGGTCTCGTCCGTCCAGCGATGGTCGAAGTCGGTGCCGTCGCCGTTGGGGTTGGGCAGATGAGGCCTCGTGCTCCCCTGTGCCTGGAGGTAACGGTCGAGGTCCTCGATGATGTTGACGAGTGCCGTCGGGATGTTGCTGTACCGCCCGGGGTCGATCGCGCTCAGCTCGGTGACCTGCGAGCCGAGGAGCGTGGTGAGTACCACGGAGCGGACGCCGTTGAAGCTTCCTCGCTCGCGCTTGAGGTACTTCATCAAGCGGACGACCTTGCGGAACTGGTTGCTCGTGAGCTCGTCGCGGCGCCTAACCCAGTTGGTGAAACCTTGGGGGTCGGTGGAGCCGAAGGCCGGTTCCCACTCGTTGTCATCGCGGTTGACGATCACGCGCCGTCCGCCGGGCAGGGTGATGAACGGGACGATGTCGAGGTGGCATCCGACGCCGTTCTCGGGGGCGTACTTCAGCCAGACACAGCGGCACTTTCGTCCGTGCTCCTGCTTGGAGTAGGTCGAGTGACGGTGGAGGGCGTCGTAGACCTCGTTGATGTAGGCGGCAGGTTCCCAGTCATTCTGGTGGGTCATCTCGAGCAGGAAGTCGGCGTCGAAGTCGCCGTCAGGCTTCGGCTTGATGATGAGCTTGTGCGGCCAGGAGCCCTGCGGCGTCTTACCGGTGATGATGGAGCCGATCACCGAGTCGGCGACCAACGCGTCGTAGACGGCGTCGACGCGGCTCTCCAGCCTGTCAAGTCGGCGCTGGTTCAGGTTGACCTCATCGTTGAGGAAGGTCTTGAAATAGTCGGCGTGCTGCATGTCAGTGGATCTCCAATGCCTGGTGGTACGCGCCCTCGACGCGGTCGTAGAGGACGAGCTGGGGGTGGACGCCGCGAGTCAGCGCTCGGCCGAGCGAGATGCACGCGGACAACGGTGCCGCTCCGAGCACGTGCAGCCTCCGCACCTGCTTGCGGTTCTGTTCGATGTCGGCGAAGACGTCGCGAAAGGCGCGTTCGGCGGACTTCAAGGAGTCGGGTGTGCCGATCACGTCGTAGTGCGGCGTGACGTCGGCCGCGGGGTTGACGTGGTAGGCGGTGCATGCTGCGAGCGCCGGCGGAGTCTCCCTGGTGTGCACCGACGCCGACAGCGAGAGCACGAGCACGGCGTCGTCGGCCTCGTCAGCGGGGATGGTCTCCCAGATGAAGTCAGTGTCGTGACCGCTGAGTGGCCACGACCACTGCTCGGTCGAACGGTGCCGCTGGTAGATGTCGGTGTCGAGCTTGTCGCCGAGTTGGGCGCCCAGGTAGACGAGCAGTGGCCATCTCGCGAGCCCGAACACGCTCAGGTGCTGGATGGTGCCATCCTCGACGGCGGGAATGAACTGGCGGGTGAAGAACTGTTCGATCATCCGCGTGCAGGTCGCGTAGTAGTCGCCGTTGCCGGGTGCCGGCTCGGCCACGCGGCGCAGATCGATTTCCAGTCCGGTGCGGTCTGGGCTCAACGGGAACTGCGCGTAGCGGTTGGTGTGCAGCACCGTGGCGGCAGCGACGCTTCGGTCAACGTGGACTCCGGCATTGCCGATGTTGCCCTGCATCCGGAGGACCGTGGTGGCGTTGGCAGGTGGGATCGAGAGGAGCTGTTCGATCCGGCTCTCGTGCGCCCGCTTGATGGAGCGGAGGCGCTCGACGGTCAAGACGTCAAGGTTCGCCGGAAGATCGAGGTCGTCGTGGCACGTGCCGCACAGCAGCATGAGGTTGTCGACCTCGTCACGCGCAGGACTCGGCAGCGGGTCATCGCCCCTCGGCGAGCGATCGCTCATCGATCGACCGACGATGTGTGCGCGCTCGCCCAGCGAGACGGGCTCCCAGGTGATCCCCGACGCGAAGAGATCGCGGTAGCAGACCGCGCAGTGTCCTCCGCTCCTGACCAGCAACAGTCGAGTCGTGGGCTCAGAGATCATGACCGCCCCCCATCATGAGAAGGGGGTGTGACAACGTTCCGACCGGTGGTGCTGTCCCGTCGCCGATCAATCTGCCCGTGCCCCCGCTCGGGCCGAGCGAGGCCGCGGGTCGCGTCCCGACGCTCCGAGCCACTCGACGCTCGAGGTTCATCCCACACGCCCGGTGGGATCGCTCCTGGGGATACTCGAAGGTGATCATTCTCCCCACAGAATACAGCCTCACGGGAGACCGCACAACCAAGAGTATTCTGTTAGGATAACCAGCGTGTCTGGGGCGCCTTCGCTTGGAGACCGGCTCCGAGCTCGCCGCGTCGGCCTCGGCCTTACCCTCGCAGCAGTTGCGGAACGAGCTGGCCTGTCCCTGCAGTACGTGTCAAACCTCGAGCGAGGTCGAGGCAACCCTACGCTGGAGGCGCTCACCGTTCTTGCCGAAGCGCTCGAGGTGACCCTCAGTGACCTGCTCACCGAGGGAGAACAGGCCGCAGGTGACGAGCTCGTCCTCGCCCAGGCGCCGCCGTCCCTGGTGCAGTTCGCCCGATCGGCACGGTTCCGCAGCGCTGTCGAACGCCTGGCCGGCGAGCACTCGTGCACCGAGCAGGAGATGCGCCGTCGCCTGCTCATCGGGATGACCTCCGCGCCGCGGCGCAGCACAGGTGACCCCACGGAGGACGACTGGCGCCGACTCCTCGACGTCTACGCGCTCATCCTCGCCGATAGGTAGTGGCCGACGATGCCGAGCATCGGCCGAGACCCGCGACCAACGATCGAAACGGTCACGGCCGCGCTCGTCGAGCTGGTCGAGCCCATTATCGACGACCTAGCCAACGAGGACCCCGCCTTCGCCGTCGAGACCTACTTTGACCCCCTGAAGGTTTGCAGCCTGCCCGCCGCGAACCTGGCGAGCAGCGACTGCTCCATCGACGGCTACTACGAGCGTAACGTCGACGCAACCCGGCCATGGATCTTGTACGCGGACGACGTCACTCCAGCGCGGGCCCAGTTCACGATCATCCACGAACTCGGCCACCACTTGCTCGCGACCACCGCAGCACCGCTGCTCGATGACCTCGACGCCATCGGCGGCTCGGCGTCCGGAGCGATCCACGCCGAGGAAGCGGTGTGCCATCGCTTCGCCGGACACGTCCTAGTGGCACCGCGCGCAAGTCATTGTGATGTCACGCGACTTTGAGTGGGCGGGCGTCGTAGGTCCATCGGAATGGTTTGGCGGCCCGGTTGTAGGCGTTGATGAATTCGATGATGCGCTGGGCGAGGTGATCGACGGAGTCGAACTCGCCGTTGCGGATGAGGCGCCGTTCCATGATCGAGAACCACAGCTCGACCTGGTTGAGCCAGGAGGCGTGCGTCGGTGTGCGATGCAAGAACACGTGTGGGTGGTCGTCGAGAAATGCTTCGACGGCGGGGGTCCCGTGGGCGGAGAGGTTGTCGACGATGCAGTGCAGCTGCATCCCGGTCGGGGTCTGGGCGACGAGATCGGTGAGGAAGGCGACGAAGTTCTCCGCTCGGGTCGAGTCGGTGACCCACCCAGCGACGGTGCCGTCGTGCACGTTGAGGGCAGCGAACAGCTTGGCCGTGCCGTTGCGGCGGTACTCGAACTCGCGTCGCACCGGGATCCCCGCCACCCGATCGTCGCCATCACCGCGGGCGGGGATCGCTGGGCGGGTCGGGTTGATCCGAGACTTGGCCTGGATGCCGGTCTTCTCATCGACCGACCACACCAGCGCGTTGTCGGGCGGGTTCAAGTAGAGCCCGCAGACGTCACCGGCCTTGGCCCAGAAGTCGGGATCGTGGCTGGTCATCCACGACTGCACCTGCCACGGCTTGAGATCCAACGCCCGACAGATCCGCCACGCCTGCGACGGCGAGATCGGCACGCCTTCCTCGGCCATCCGCGCCGCCAAGGCATCCATCGTCCAGCGCGTCGCCCCATCCGGCGGGTCCTCGGTCACGGTCTTGACGAGCAACAACACGTCGTCGTGGCCGTAGGTCGGCGGTCGACCCGGCCGGTCACCGTCCAACAGGCCGGCCAGACGGTCAACCTCGAACCGTTGACGCCACACACCGACCTGGTTGAAATGCATCCCGACGAGCTCGGCGATCTTGCGGTTCGACACACCACCGGCGGCCAACAAGACAATTCGGGCTCGCTGCGCTGCCCGGGCCTCGATCGTGTTCGAGCGCACACGACGCTCCAACTCGACGCGCTCCTCATCGGTGACCTGCAAAGGAAGCAACCTCATGGCCACATCAAATCACATCCCTGTCATTTGCGCGGGGACCCACTAGTCCCACAGCAACTGGTCGACGAGGTGATCGACGCTCAAGCACTGCGCCCAGACCAAGTCGTCGCCTTACACGACCGCTCGCACGCGAGCTGGGAGGCAGTCGCCGTCCGTGCCGCCGAGGCGGCAACGAGGAAGACCGCCGTGCTGCTGATCCGCGAGCCCGATGAGATTGCGTTCACCGCCACGTCGAGCCGGATGCCGCACTGGCGATGGCCCCGCGGCCGCCGCGCCCAGCCAGACGGGCCTCTCGCGCGAGCACTTGGTACCGAACGACAGCGCGCCGTCAAGGACATCTACCGCTGGAACCTGGCTTTCGCCGAACAGCTCTACTGCGACACCACTCGTGTTCACGACCGACTCGCCGTCGCCGTGCTCACCGACAGGCCAAGCGACGGACGATTCGACATACTCGAGGACGTCGAGCCCTCCTGGAAGACGAAGGAGGAGCTCTGCTTACGCTGCGGCGACGAGCGTGACGTCGATTGGTGCGACACCTGCAAAGGACGCAAGTGCCGTAGCTGCGGCTCGTGCGGGTGCAATCCTCCAGTCGAGAACCCGCTCTGTCCGCGCTGCTTCCTCCACAACCCGTTTCGGCCCGGAGCTACCGTCTGCCGCGATTGCGAGCCTGAGCTTGGATGACCTCACAGGATCGACCGGAGTGGATTCCCCCCAGCGGCACATCCTCCGGCGCTGAACACTGCGAGCAACGCTCGGCTGAGTCGGACACAGGGCACGGCGCCGGCAGCCCCGGCGCACCGTCGACGACTCGAACCGCAGGCGCCACTCCGCGGCCGTCGACCCAGGTGGAGAGAGCGACGAGGCCCTGCGGGACCGCAACGCACGGTTTAGGAATCGGATAGAGGGGGTGCCGGCTGGCCCTCTCCTCTCGCGTTTGACCTGCTCAGCTTCGGTCCTCGTCTCGTTGAGTCACCTCCAGCACCACCGAATCCCGTGCCTTGGATGGACAATTGGATGGACAACTCCACGCGGCCTGCAGGCCGACATCGCGCCCGCGAAGGCCAAGGACCCCCCCTGCATGCCGTGCTTGACCGCGGCGCCATTGTGATCCGTGATCAGCGCGAGCGGGATGATCCGCGGTGTCGCCGAGTACGCGGCACCCGTGCGAGTGACCGATCGCCTCCTCGCCATTTGGCACCGCGGCGACTGTCTGGCGCCATTCGTGTACAGGAGGGTCGGCGGATGGCTGCGCCGCGATCCAGAGGCAGCTACATCGTCATCCCAGAGCGGCTGCAGCAAAGACTCGAATCGGCGGAGTTCGGGGACTCGGTTGGGTCGCGGGTTCCTGGTTCGAGCGACCGGATCCAACGCCTCGACGGGCCACAGCGGAGCTCCATCCGATGCCAGGCCGGCCAAGTTTCCACCGGCCCCGACAACCCGCCGTCCACATCGGCTCCCGACACCCGAACGAAGTGCAGCGGGACGAGCTCGAGCCGACCGTCGGCGCCGCCTGCTGGCCCGCCGGCGCCTGCCGTTCACCGTCTGCGACGCAGCTCACCAGGGGCGACCCCACCGCGTCGATCGCTGACCGATCGGGACGCACGCCGGACGGCAGCTCGCCATCGTTGACTGCGATGTCCTCGAGGACGAGCAGCGCCCTCCTCGACGTCTTTGAGCACTCTGCCGAGCTCACCGCCCATACCAGGCAGAGCGACGACGACGTGCGTGCTCTTGGCGTGACGCGCACCATGACCATCCAAGCGTTGGTCGACCACGTGCATCCTCCAACCAGGTCTGCACCGGGCGCTCGGGACACTTGCACTCGTCGAAATCGCTGCGGCCACTACCTCAGCCACGGTCCGAATGCGCCTCGCGAACCCGCCAGCCCGCGGGCCGAAGACCGCCGAGGTGATCAGGACTGAGGACACGGGCTCCGACGTCAACCTCGCGACCTACCTGCTGCTTCATGCGTTCCGGAGTCCTGCGAGACGGCCGTCGTGATTTCGAACGATTCGGACCTGGCCGAGGCGATCCGCGTAGCCGAGTGAGAGCTCGGCATCAAGGTCGGGATCGTCAACCCGCAGAAGCCACAGCAACGGTCGCAGGCGATGCGCTCCACCTTCTTCAAGCAGCTCCGACCCGGCGTGCTCGCCAGCTGCCAGCTGCCAGCCACGCTTCGGGACACCCAGGGTATGTTCCGCAAGCCAGCCCGCTGGTGGCCGAAAACGCAGAGGCCCGCCGAAGCGGACCTCGCACCCAACCTTCGAATTGGCCGGGGGGTGTCCCCATCAGTATCCAGCATCTGACGGCCGCGACAACCCCGCCGGGCCAAGGGACTGCCGGCGCTACGGCGGCTTGCCGTCGTCGTTCACTCGGCGGCCCAGGAACCTGTCATGGTGCTAGATCGCGCAAGATCAAGTCCTCGCCCCGCACCTCGCCCGACACAGGGTCGTAGCTCATCAGGCGGGGAGCGCACTGCCACAGGTGGGTCCGGCGAGCCTCGACGAAATCGGAATCTGGCGAGAACCGCCCCGCGGCGGCCAGTAGGCGGATGACCGTGCCTTGAGGTCGATCGTCGGACGCGACGAGGTGAGCCTCGACCTCGGCAGCAAGTTCATCATCAGCCACGAGGCGAGCAACCGCTGGTCGAAGCAGGAGGTCGGCAAACCATCCGGACCATGCGAGACGACTGGCGATCCGCTCCGCAAGCCGTACGAAGTCATCAGGCCCGCTCACCGCGAACAGCAGCTCAACCTCGTCGGTCGAGAGGCCGTCAGCGGTGTCGATCAGCGAGGCCAGCTGATGGAGGCGTTCGTCATCCGGACACACTCGGCATGCCGCGACGACCACAGGATCGAAGTGCCGCCACCGCACAGGACCAGGTACGCGGTCACGCAGCTCGTCAAGCCGTGACCGCTCCCGGTCGAGATGGGAATCGAGCCAGCCGAGCACCACGGGATCGTCGACGAACTGCGCTGCGAGAATCTCAACCGCTTGCCAGAAGGGCAGAGTCTCGGCGTACGAAAGTCCGATTCCGCCTTCGACGATCTCGATACAACGCGCCCGCAGCCGCTCGCTACCTGGCTCGACGCGAGCAAGAAACCGCGCCTGCGCTGTCGCCCCGCTCCATGAGTCGAGATCCCCTCTCCGCGGAGTGATCGGCTCGACGTCGATGCGCTTGAGCGCCTCGACACGCAGTGGGGAGTAGTCGGCCGCGACGGCAAAGAGTCCTCGCCAGAGCGAGCCCGCTCCGTACCGGCTCAGTCGCTCTTCGGCATCCTCGCCAAACGCGGCCCGGATGGCGCCCCAGTTCGCCGCTACAACTCGGTCGAACGTCCCACCCCGATCGATGAGCGGCGCCTGGATCCTGACGGGGTCGTCCGGACGGAACCCTTCGCGAAGATCGACCATGCGATCGACGGCGCCAAGCGTTGCGAGGCCGGCGAAGCCTGCCAGCCTGCGCTCATCGTGATCATGGCCGATCGACCTAACCATGGCGACGAACCGTTCGATCAGTTCATCCACACCGACCTGGCTGCGCCGAGCCCGGGTCGCGATCCCCACTGCCCCAAGCAACTTCACGGTGTCATCTGCATCCGCATCGAATCCGTCCAACAGGGTGGTCACGTTGCCGTCAGAGAGTGGGACGTCGGTAAGGACCTGCGTGAGGCGGGCTCGAAGCATGGCTGGAAGGGGAAAAAGACGCGGAACGAGTGCCATCCGAATCTCGGCGTCGTCTCTGAAGCCGTACACGAGTGCCTGTAGCGGCACGTCTCCTTCGCCGAGTCGACGGAGCGCAAGAGCCCTTACCGATTTCACATGGCCGAAGTGAGCGAACAGGGCGAACTCAGCGGATGATCGTCTGCGGTCGGGGTTCTCAGCAACCTCCCGGTCGACGATCCCACCAATTGTCTGCTCGATCGTGGCATCGAGCCCGGCGTCACTGTTCCGGACCAGCGAGGCCAGGCCGCGAACCACGCGGTCCAGTCGGGTGACCGCAAGATCGGAGGCCAACGCCAGCAGCCGGTCGGTGGCCTCGGCGGGTTCGACGATGTCAGGGAGCAGCTCGGCTATCTGCTGGCTCCTTGCCGGTTCCGCGTCGAGTGCCACAGCGCGTAGCGCTTCCGTAACTTCAGGGTCGTCGTAGGTGGCTAGAAGCGCGCCCACCGCCCACGATGGGAAGGAGCTGCTCTCGAGGTCCCGCAGCAGGCGGCCACGGAGTCGGTCAGAACGGCCCACCCGCGCGGCCGAGGAAAGCTGCACATCGTGCGCGCCGCTAGTGGGTCCCCGCGCAAATGACAGGGATGTGATTTGATGTGGCCATGAGGTTGCTTCCTTTGCAGGTCACCGATGAGGAGCGCGTCGAGTTGGAGCGTCATGTGCGCTCGAACACGATCGAGGCCCGGGCAGCGCAGCGAGCCCGAATTGTCTTGTTGGCCGCCGGTGGTGTGTCGAACCGCAAGATCGCCGAGCTCGTCGGGATGCATTTCAACCAGGTCGGTGTGTGGCGTCAACGGTTCGAGGTTGACCGTCTGGCCGGCCTGTTGGACGGTGACCGGCCGGGTCGACCGCCGACCTACGGCCACGACGACGTGTTGTTGCTCGTCAAGACCGTGACCGAGGACCCGCCGGATGGGGCGACGCGCTGGACGATGGATGCCTTGGCGGCGCGGATGGCCGAGGAAGGCGTGCCGATCTCGCCGTCGCAGGCGTGGCGGATCTGTCGGGCGTTGGATCTCAAGCCGTGGCAGGTGCAGTCGTGGATGACCAGCCACGATCCCGACTTCTGGGCCAAGGCCGGTGACGTCTGCGGGCTCTACTTGAACCCGCCCGACAACGCGCTGGTGTGGTCGGTCGATGAGAAGACCGGCATCCAGGCCAAGTCTCGGATCAACCCGACCCGCCCGGCGATCCCCGCCCGCGGTGATGGCGACGATCGGGTGGCGGGGATCCCGGTGCGACGCGAGTTCGAGTACCGCCGCAACGGCACGGCCAAGCTGTTCGCTGCCCTCAACGTGCACGACGGCACCGTCGCTGGGTGGGTCACCGACTCGACCCGAGCGGAGAACTTCGTCGCCTTCCTCACCGATCTCGTCGCCCAGACCCCGACCGGGATGCAGCTGCACTGCATCGTCGACAACCTCTCCGCCCACGGGACCCCCGCCGTCGAAGCATTTCTCGACGACCACCCACACGTGTTCTTGCATCGCACACCGACGCACGCCTCCTGGCTCAACCAGGTCGAGCTGTGGTTCTCGATCATGGAACGGCGCCTCATCCGCAACGGCGAGTTCGACTCCGTCGATCACCTCGCCCAGCGCATCATCGAATTCATCAACGCCTACAACCGGGCCGCCAAACCATTCCGATGGACCTACGACGCCCGCCCACTCAAAGTCGCGTGACATCACAATGACTTGCGCGCGGTGCCACTAGTATCCCGCGCCGCCCATTCCGCGACCGCGTCGATGATCTCCTGGTCACCCTTGTATGCCGTCGCAACCAGCTGCCACGGCCATTCCTTCCCGATCATGAATGGGTACTCGGCTGTGCGGATCTCCTCGATCGTCCACTCCCGGACTCGTGGATCGTCGGCGAACGCTCGGAGAAGGACGAACACGGCCGGCGGGATACCGACGGATGTCCGGCTCTGCGGGTCACGGACGGCCCGGAGGTAGGTGTCGAGGACCAGGCCGTCGCCAGCGAAGTACGTTGCCAAGTACTCGCCAGAATAGGACGGCCACACGAAGCCGTGATGGTCCACCTCTGCGAGATCGAGCAGCAGGTCGCGGTTCTGTTCAGTGAGGTTGCCCCGCCGAAGGTCGGCGCCGACGGCAGCGGCCACCAACTCCGGGGAGCCTGAAACCATGGCTTGACCGATCAGCTCGTCCATCTCGGACATCTCCGGCCACCCGCGCCCGAGGGCTTCGAGTGCGGCAGCTCGGCGGCCGATGAGGTTGGTCGTCTGAGCCAGACCTACGAGGCGACGAGGGAGTTCGTCGTGAGTTCGAGAGTGGTGATCACCCAGAACAGCGGCGCACACTCGCTGGATGGAGTGGTCCTCGCTGAGAATCCCCCTCCACAGTGCACGCGCGGACACCTCATCGACGGGCCACTCGCCAAGTACCCCGTAGTCGTCGAGCATCGGGTGCTTCCGCACACCCCACAGCCAGTCGTTCAGCTTCCGCAGGAGAACACCTCGGACGGGAGAGCGGAGCGCATCAGGCACGCGCCCGATGAGCTGCAGCCGATGGGTTGACCGCTCACCGGTCTCGATCCTCTCGACAACGCGACCAGCAAGCGACTCTCTGAACTCGGTGCTCAATCGGTTGACATCGGCAAACGACACAGCTGCAGCGAACTGATCTACAACCTCACCGAACATGAGGCCTAACGATTCGAGGCCCTCGAAGATCGCGCGCACCTCGGGCTCGTCCTCAAGCTGCTGCAGACAGAGTGTGATCGTCTCGCGCCACTGAGGGTCGTTGAAGTGGTCGAGGACGGTAGCTCGCCGGTCCTCTGCCGAACGCAAGAGGAGGTGTTCGGCGCACAGGTACTCCTGGATGAATCTGTGAATGAAGCCGACAGTGCCGTCACGCGGTTGTACCAACAGGCCTAGGTCTGTGGAGACGGAGTCGAGCAATCCCCGAGCCAAGGAGAACGCCTGCGCCTCCGGGTATCCCAGCCCAAGCTTGTCCCCGCCATCCGAGAGGCCCTTCCTCAGCAGGTCAAGCGCGTCCTGATGGGACAGCGATTCCTGCCCACGGTGCTGCAGGTCTGCCGCGAGCAGCAATGCAAGACGTCGAACATCCTCAGATCGCGGCATCTCAGCAGCAGATGCAGAGGCATAGACCTTTCGGTTCCGATGCTCGTCGATGAGGTGGCGCACGACGTGGTCGAGCACGGTGGCCCAGTCGGTCGGCAGCTCGTCGTTCTCTGCGCCCAGGTAGAGGAGGATCGAGAGCATGAGCGGGTTCCGGGAGAGCTGCCGGATCCGCTCGGAGGCATCGATCTCCGCGATGATCGTCTCCGGCATGGTCTCGCGAGGGGTCGCCGCCTCACTCGACCACCAGCTCTCAAGCCATCGGTCAACGAGCTCGTACCGCTGCTCGTCGGAGAGCATGGCGATGCGGCCGAGATCCCATTCACTGGGAACCAGCGGCAGCGTCTCCACGCCGAACGGTCGCGACGATGCGACGACGGGGCACCTACGGGTGTTGGCGAAGACCACGAGCTGCTGGACGGCCTGGGCACCTAGACGCTCGGTCGCCCATTCATCTAGTCCGTCAACGATCAGGACGAGGCGCTGATCGTCGGTGGCGCGTTCGATGAGCGGCCACAGGTCCTCCCGCGACCAACGTGCCAACCAGCTGCGGATGCATTCCTCGAGTCCGATGGGTTCGCCGGCCTTGCGCGCCAGGTGGGTCCAGTATCCGAAGGGGATCCACACGGGGACCGCGTCAGCCCATCGGCGGGCAACGGCCTCGAGATACGGCTCGGTCTCGAACATGTCAAGCAGGAGGTAGCGAAGTAAGGCACTCTTGCCTGCACCCGGCTCTCCGACCAGCAGCTTCCTGTCCCCAGTAGCGAGCCACTCATCCGCAACGACCCTTGCCTCGACGGCCAGATGCACCCGATGGGGTTTCTCGGCACGCTCGAACTCACCGACCAGACCCTCCTGCAACAGGGACAGGTCTCGGAAGGAGTCGGAGCGAGCTTCCTTCGCCTCCCCAGCACTCGTTCCGACGGATTCGAGCACGAGGTCGGGCATCACAAATCGTTGCCGGAGTGGGGTCGAGGGCGATCCCGCGACGATGCCGGGATCATCCACAGCGACAACCTCGCGATACAGATTGCCGAGGGCTCGCCTGTACTCGATGAGCTCACTCGGATCGAGCCGACTGACGAGGCGCTCGACGGTCGTGGGATCGAAGAACGCGTCGACGGTTGCTCGGCCGAAGAAGTCGAGAACGAGGTCTGGCTCCTGCTTCAGCTTGTCCGAGAGCCTGCTGCGATCCCACGGTTCGAAGGCAACACCGAGCTTCTTGAGGCGATCAACCTGATCCTTGACGTCCTCGGCGATGCCCGCAAGGTCGCTGGAGGTCGCGAGCACGAACCTGTCGGCTCGATCCTTCCACCGTCCGTCGAGGAACTTGTCGACCGCCTTCTCGAGGTCATCACCGGTGAACTCCTTGTGCCTCTTGCACTGGACGACGCTGTACCCACCGTCGTTCCTCCACATGAAGATGTCGATGCCGTACTGCGCTTGCCCAGCAACCCCATAGAAGAGGCAATCCTCGACGTCGCCATCGCGCCGGCAGAGCCGGTAGCAAAGGCGCTCGAAGTCCGGCCAGGCGAGTTCACCGAAGGGAAGCACCTGAAGCTGCGTTGAGACGACCACGGGTGGCGGCGACTCGGGCGGAGATGCCAAGTAGCGCAATCGCGACGAATCAGTGGTGGCCTCAAGGACCGCCCACTCCTCGTCTTCGGCCTCGACCTCCGCGCTGTCTGTTGGCGAGTCAGCCTCGTCCATCGGTCTCGAGCCTACGATGGCGCTTTCGCTCGGGCCCCGCCACGCGCCGGGCCGCCCGATCAGGCATGGTCAGCCGCCGAGCCCGCGACGGTCAGCGGAACACCTGGTCGATCGAGCGGCGTGCCCGAACCTGCTCGGGAACAGTCACCGGCGAGGTGTCTACGATCCAGACGAACGAGCCATCGGCTGAGACCGACGTGCTGCAGGTGACGCTGAGCTCTCGAGCACACGCCCGAGCCGCTCGCCGCCACCGCTCAACGTCTTCGACGCCCTTGGTGGACACGTTGTAGATCCCCGGGCCTGCGAACGCGTCGCGGATCGCCGGCAGGAGCTCGTCGGCGAGTCGATCGACCCTCACGCGCTCGATGTCAACGACCTTCGCCACGACGCCTCCGGACTTCTCGTTTGCAGACCGTTTGCACGGCCCGCCGGACGCGGGTGGGCCCCCCACTCGGCGGGGCCCTGACCTCATGTTCGATGGTGGGCGGAATTTGACCCGCGACCTTCGGGTTATGAGTCACCGGATCAGCGTGCGCGGCTGTTGGCGCTGGCGGGCATCAGTCCTGATCAGCCCACTTTCCAGCTCTCGCGTGGTGTGTGCCCGTAGTCGTCCGTAGGCGGGCAGATCGCCGAAGAGCGTTGACAAAGCGTTGACAAGGCCGCCCGGCCCGTGCCGACGGGTGCCGCCCACCGTGCCCGGCCTCCAAGCAGCGCCCACCGGGACCGCCTACTGCGGACGAGCTCACCATCGCGCCGCCGGTGCCGTGCTCGACGACCGCTCAGGAAGCAGCACGTGAGGGGTCATCGAGGAGGTGGGCGTTGGAAGCGACCGAGCCGCGCAGCGGCCGGACGTGCACGATCCCATCGGTCACGTCGACGACGAGCGCCACCGCTCGCGCCACGCCGGAGCCGACCACGATGTGACGCCCAGGTCGGATCCGACCGGGGTCGGCAGCCTCGTCGAGGAACGCCCACGGCAGGCCGGTGTCGTCCATCGTGTTCAAGTCGACGACGAGATCGATTGCTGCGTGCTCCACGGGTCACCTCCTCACATCGTCAGGATCATGGTAGGGGTTGGGTCGTCGGTCATGGACGGCGGCGGCCAATCGAGCGAGCCCGGCGTCGAGTTCGCCCGAGAACGCCAGCGTGATATGCGGCGTTCGGAAGGTCGGTACCACCTCGAACCCCGCCACCTCGAGATCGGCGGTCCGATAGATGGCGAGCTCGGGGAAGCGTTCGAGCTGGTCGGCGGCGAGGTCGTCGATCTCGGCCTCGTTGCGGGCGTGGTAGGCGGAGAGACCCCATCGTCGCCAGTCCGGGTAGCGGCGCCGGAACGACTCGGCCTGGTGCCGGGACGTTCCCGGATCAAGGTCATTGCCACGTACGACGACGGCGTCGGCCGGCACTGCGGCCCGGCGGATGCGAGGAACCAGCGGGGCGGCCATTCCGCCATCATCCCCGTCGCGCTCGCCCGCGGTCAGGGACCCGCCGGGTGGGTGTTCCATGCCGCGCTCGCAGACCAACACGACGCAGCATGTCGATCAGCCAGCTCCCCTGTAGAGGAACCGCGCGAGCGAGTCACCGCGATGCCACGTGGCCAGGATCCGGTCGGTCACCCGCTTGTACGCCGCATACTGGCCGGCGGTGAGAACCACGCGCTCGCCAACGCGGCTCACCGAGGAATCGCGGCGGTCAAGCACGGCACGCATTAGCTCGACATCGTTATCGCACGGCAGCAGCAGCAGCGCCGCCAAGTGCCGCAACTCGGCGACGCGGTCCGTCGGGCGGTCCCAGGCGCCCGGTCCCTCGTGGAGCGCGTGGGTGATCAACGACGGCACCGGCGACGCCGCCGCCGCCGCCAACTGCCCGACGGCGCCAACGATCCGATCCAAGTCACGCTGCGCCACCGTGACGAAGAACAGGGGGATCAGTTCGAACCGACCGTCGGGTGCGATCGGTTGGACTGCCGCCGGCTGCCGTTCGACATCAGTGACGTAGCTGGCCAGCCGACCGACGGCGTCGGTCGTCGCCCGACCTACGAGGAGGTCGGGGAGATGCTCATCCTCCTCGGAGGCCGGATCGTCAAGTGCGAGGAGCGTCTCCTCGAGATCGGACACGACACGGGCGAGGTCACCGTCTGTGTGAGGCAGGGCGAGGACGACGTGCGGGCTTCGCGCGCGCACGAATTCGCGATGACTGGTGTGCAGCTCGACCACGTGCACCTCCTGGAAGGTCTGCATCAATGGTCGAGCCTGTTCCGCCTTGAGCGGGGAAGAGGCAGAGCTCGACTATCTACCTCTTGGCGCCAAGCCTACGGTAGCGGGCTGACCGGCGGCGGGCTGGGACGGCGGCTTCGTCGATGTCGATCGCCGAGGGCGGCACGTGGCGGAGGAGGTTACCGGCGCCACGAAGCGCGTGAGCTGGCACGCCTCCGGTGCAGGTGTTCCCATCCTCTGACGGCCGGGCCATACACACGAGTAGCCGCTCAATGGTGATCGCGACGCCGGACAACGAGGCCAGGACCCAACGACGAGAGCAGCAACCGGAACATCCGAGCCGTGATCGGCGGCACCAACCGTTGTCCGACCGCGCCATTGATAGAGCCATCAGCCGCTGAGGACGGCGGCGGACAACAACGCGGCATCCTGGTCCGTCGCGTGATCCATGACCAGCCGACGGCGCAACGCCGCTTCGACCTGCTCGCGGCCGTCACCATGGGGAGCGGCAAGGTTCGTCGCCGAGCCCCACCTGTCCTTCGGCTGACCAAGGTCAGTGAGCTCGTATGCAGCAACCATCCCGAGCAGTCCGGCACCGACATTGCTGCGCTTCGCGATGGTCGCAACAGCTCCTTTGAATCGAAGGTAGTTGCCCCGCGACTCACGCCGAACCAACTCGACTAGCCCGGCGTGGTCTCCGAGCAACAGCTCGAGCGCGTAGTCATTGGCGGCTTTCTCCTGCGCGTCGACGATGGTCTCGTCCGGCCCGAGCTGATCGACGTCGACGATGCCGTGACCATGAACGTGGCCGAGAGCGATGTGGCCGAGCTCATGCGCCAGATCGAAAAGCCAAAAGACCGCCGACGAGCGAGAGTCCTTGATAATCGCGACGGGCGAGTCGTTGATCGACCAGGCGGCAGCGCAGAAGGCACCGCGACCCTGTAGTGGGATCACGGAAACGCCGCGGCCCCAGGCCCACTCCGTGAGGGACGGCAGCGTCACGAGGCCTTCGGAGTCTGTTGCACCCGCACGCGCCTCCGGCGCCGGAGGCAAGCCGGAGAAGCCGAGGCGTTCGGTGGTAATCAGGACGGCCTCGGAACACGCGACTGCGAGACGAACCAAGGGCGACGACGACACTGGTTCACCAGTCGATCCTGTCGACTTGAAGAGGACGTTCACGCCGAGTTCGTCCGGTCGGTGCGGCACGAAATCAGCCGAGGTCAGGTCCCACCCGAAGGCCTTGGCGAAGATTCGCCGCACCAGATGCCGGGGGGTGTGGGACAAGAGGCGGTCGACCAACTCCGGCGACACGCCTGCTCTCTCCGCGCTACGGCGCAGCGACTTCTGGGAGATCTCGAGGGCGTCAGGCCCAGCGATCTCAGCGAAGGTCGCGCCCATCGCGCGAAGGAGCGTTTGGACGGTGGACACCCGCAGGTCGAAGTTGCCGCTCTCGATCTTCGAGAGTTGCGGCGCGGTCATTCCGACGAGCCCCGCGACGTCACGTTGGCTGAGCCCTCGATCCTCTCGCAACGCTCGGAGACGACGGCCGATTCGTCGGGACTCTTCGGCATCCTGACGCCGCATCTCTTGCGCGAACTCAGGATCCGTGGCGCTGCGGATCTGGGCCCAGCTCACGTCGCGAACGACAGTCGGCGTCACAAGCTCGATCGTTGGCGACTCGTCGTCGAAGCGGACCTCGAAGTCGCCTTCAACGCCGAAGCGCGTTGGCGATACGCGGACGACATCGCCGTTCGCGAACTCGACGTGCAGGTCGTCACCGACTCGCTCGACAACGCGAACGTCGCTGTAGCCGGGAGTGCGCCACGGCGCGCCGGTCGTGTCAGTCACCGTTCAGCCTCACCCACTCGGCGAGCAGGCTTGCCTGCTCGTCTCTGATCATGTCGAGGAGGTCCGACGGCAGCCGTTCGACCTGGTTGAAGACCTCCAGCGTAAGAAGAAAGATCGAGGCGAGACGTTGGCCGCGTCGGTACACGTGGGCATGGGGAGGATGGTGGGGCGAGCCGCGCTCGTCCCACACGTAGACGCCGAGATTGCGAAAGAAGATAACTCGCCCCATACACAATTAGCATGTATGCTAACCACCGTGGCAGTTGCACGCAAGCAACAACAGGGCGACCCGGCGAACGCACTGGCGATCGTCCCGGGCGCGCCCGCGTCGCGGCGGACCGCCCGCGCACACATGGCCGACGCCTGCTACTTCCGGTCGACGGCTCCGCCGGGGCAGCGCAAGGCACTGCTCAAGATCACTGATCGGTGCGACCTCCGCTGCGCCCACTGCTTCGTGTCCGCCACGACCTCGGGTAGCGACATGCGCTTAGCCGACCTCGCGACGGCGCTACCACGGCTGGAGGCCGCCCGCGTCGCCACGGTGACGCTCACCGGCGGCGAGCCCCTCGTGCACGCCGAGCTACACGGGATTCTCGACCTGCTGTGCACAGCCGGCCTCGATGTCACGGTGTGCACGAACGGGGTGGCGCTCACCGACGAGCTCATCGACACGAGCAAAGGTCTCGCTCGCATCCGATTCAACGTCAGCCTCGACGGACTCTCGCCGGACAGCCACGGCAAGTTCCGCGGCGACCATCAGTCGTTCGAGACAACGCTCGCGAACACCCACCGGCTGGCGGAGGCCGGGCTGCTCAAAGGAATCCTGTCGACGCCGAACAAGCTGGCCGCTGTCGAGGAGTACGAGCAGCTCTATGAGCTCGTTGCGGAGCTCGGCGGCGACTACCTCCTGATGAACCCGCTCTCGAGCTTCGGACGGGGCATCCTCTCGCATAGGCGCCTCCGGGCCGACGCCGCGGCGATGGTCGGCATCGAATCGCGCATCGCCGAGCGCAGGCGCGACCAGGGTCCCGAGGCCGTCTTCATTCGGTTCCCGAACGCCGCTCGCCCACTGACCCACTGCATCGCCGGAGAGATCTTCTACGTCTTCGTGAACGGCGAGGTCACAGTCTGCCCCTATCTCGTGTTCGCCACTGAGAACCCAGGAGCACAACACGACCGCTCCGAATTCATCGTCGGCAACCTCTTCCAGGATGCGGACATCGCCGACCGACTCGACGCCTACAACCTGGCAGGCCGCTACCCAATGGGCACCAACCAAACGTGCCGCGGGTGCGGCCAGGCCGGCGCATGCGGCAAGGGCTGCCTTGCAGCCGTCATCGCGCGTGGTGGGCGCATCGGGGAGCTCGACAGCGACGTGTGCCCGGTCACGAGCCTTCCCGACGCCAACTTCGTCGCCAAGCCGGCGTAGGTGAGCCCTACCGCGCCAAGGTGAGCGAACGGACGGAGAGCTCGTCCTCTGCAGGCGGGCGCGCAAGTATGAGCAACACCCCTGCGTGGTCGCTCAGGCGAGCCTCGCGTACTTCGTGTACGTACTCACAACCGACCGCGCCGTCCACCACATCGGGCGACACAAACGCGTAGTCATACCGGTAGCCATCGCCGGTTCGGCCGATCCAACTGTGAGCCTGCACGCCCGGATGGAGTGATGCGGAAAACGTCGACGAACCCGAGCTGCGCGATCCGCTCGAGCGCCTCGTACTCCCATGAGCGGAACGCTGAATACCTTGGGCGATGGTCACGGCCGACGATGTTGAGGTCGCCCATCAGAATGGTGCGCTCGAGATGGCGGGGGTCGCTGAGGACGTCGAGGAGCTGGGTCAGGAAGTGCTGCTTTCGGGCGAGCTTCTGCGACGTTGCGTCCCTCGAGGGCACGTACGCCCCGACGAAGGTGAGCGGAGACCCCAGCGTAACGGCCTGGACAACCAGGCGATGACCGAAGTGGATTGACCGCCCGCGCCCGCTTGGAGGCACCCCGCTTCTACTCAGCAGGGCGACCCCACGCTCGCCTGATGTCGGTGGGCGGGGCCACGAAACTTCATATCCGCTGGCGCAGAGCGCATCTACGAGGGACTCCGTCCCCAAGTTAGGCCGCGTCTCCGTCAGCACGATGACGTCGAGATCCTGCTCGAGGAGGTAGTCGGTCAGCCGACCGGCCCGATCGAGCGATGGGCCACCGATGTTCAGGGTCAGCAGCCGATACGTCGGACGCACGTGCGCGCTCGTCACCAGGCGCCTCTCCTCCGACCGGTCCGCAGGGTTTTCATATGATTATCATATAGTATTCTCACGGGATGGGCGATCAAGAGGTGCAGGGGCTGCCTCGGGCGATGAAAGTCGAGCGGTGTCCGCTCGTTCAGACGAACGTGCACTGGCCGGTGCCCATCGATCAGCGCCTGAACGAGCTACTTGGCCAACTCGTCGAGATGGGAGGTGGAGAGACGTCGAGAAGCCAGTTGCTCGCTGCCCTCGTCGCTTCAGCTCCGGTCGATGCGCGAGAGCTGGACGAACTGTTGCGCCGGTACCGCCGGCTTACTGCGGGCGCGGTGGTGTTGCAGCGGAAGGGCCCGATTGCGATCCCCACACGTCGCCCTGGTCGCCGTCCCCGCTCGATCTGAGTTGTCTTGCGCGGTTGTGTGGAACGCCTCGCCGACGCTCGGCTACGACCCTGGCGCGCAGACCGAACACCTCTCGACGGCTCGACCAGTGTCCGCCGCAGCGCGCTCGGCAGCAGAGAAGCCGCTGAACGGTCCGAGCCAATGTCCGGCCACGGCTTGCGCGCCTCGACGGTGGAGTCCGCGGCCGCTGTCGCAGAACGTGCAGTCGGCAGGGTGGATCCTGGCGAACTTGTGCACGCGGTTGTCGTAGACCCAGAACGTGCCGGCCATCTCAGCCCCACCGCGTCGCGTAGTACTTGACGACCTCGTCGACGGGCAGCGCGTTCGTCGCGTTACCGGTGCGGAGAAAGAACACCGATTTGCCCTCGTCCTGCACGTACACCGGATGGTCGGACGGGTCGATCCGCACTTGGCAGACGTCCTTACCGTCGATGTCGTGAAATGTAACGGTGACGAAGGCATGAGCGGACTCGCCCAACGCGTTGCTCAGAAGCTTGCGGAGATGCAGCTCGAACCCGTCACGATCGCCGATCGACGGTGACGAGCCGTAGTCGCCGTCGAGTCCAACGATGGTGCCGTCATCGGCCACCCCGATCAGCAGCGTCCCGCCGTCCCTGCCGTTTAGAAGTCCGGCGATCGTCTTGAGGATCACCTTCTCAAGCGCCTTGTTGAAGCCGCCATCCGGAACGCCACACCGGAGACTGGACTTGAACTCCAATGTCGCGCTCTCACCCTCGGCTATGAGGTCCGTCAGGTGCGAGCCGAGCTCTGGGGCAGCGTCCAGCGGGACGAGCGAGTCGAGAAACTCGTTCATGCTGGCGGCGAGCAGCTTGGCTCGCTCGGCGAGGAACACCCGGTAGTTCTCCACCTTCCAGAGATCCTGGTTCATCGGGACGCTCTGGGCTTGCAGCGCGCCGGGATGCAGCGCCTGGACACCCGGGAGGTAGTCCGCGGGCTTGCTCGCCAGGATCTTGCGGTTAGCGCGCTGGGTGAGGAAGGCGCGGTTGGCGACCTCGTTGACGATACGCCGGTCCTTGTTCGAGTCATATCCCGACTTGTAGAGCACGGCCTTCGGGAAGATGTGGTGCTCCTCGAGACCGTTACTCTTCCCGACTGCCTTCTTGTACAGAGTGATGCCCGAGAACCAGTCCTTCGCGTCGCGAGCACGAGCGACGACGTAGCTGAGCTTGTCGGCCGCGCTGCCGGCGCCCTTGCCAGCGACGTCGCTGGCTTCGAGCGCCAAGCGTCCCCGCTCGCGCAGGATCGCTGCTTCGAGCGCGGCAGTCGGGTCGGCCTCGTCGAGGAGGCTGATGTCCTTCTGCAACGTCGACTCCGTGCTCGCCGAGTACCGGCCCCAGATCGACGCAAGGAACATCCAGCGCACGAACTTGGCCTTCTGCACGCTGCTGGTGAACGAGCTGCCGTTGCGCGCCAGGAACACCGTGATCGGCAACAAGACATATGGTGTCGGCAGGTCTTTGAGGCTGTCGACGTACGCGTCATGGCGCAGCACGTTCACGAGATGCTCAAATGATGCGGCCACCTTTTTCCACGCCAACTGCAGGTCCCCGGCTGTGACGCTGTAGAAGCTGCCTTCCAACAGGACCGAGCCGGACGCTACGGCCGCAAGCGAGCGGACGAGGAAGTTGAGGTCGACACCGAAGCCGTGCTCGTGCATCGCCTTCGACAGTTCGCGCAGCTCGTGGCGGGCCTGCGGCCAGAGGGTGCAAACGTGGGCGAGGGCGAGATCGGCCTTGGTAAGCCGCGTGCCCTCGGAGTTCACCTCATTGAAGATGGCCACTACCTCGTCGACGGCAAGGTCGTCACCGGACAGGACATCTGCCTGGTAGGGGTAATTGCGAATCGAATCGAGTCGGTTGAAGCGCGCCAGGTTCGTCTGCACGAGTTGCTTCTCGACTTCGCCCATCCTGTCGAGCCGGTCGAGCAGCGCGTTCAGTCCCTCCTTTATGAAGTCGTGGACGCTGATCCACTGCGGGTTGCCATCCATCAGCGACTTCTGCCAGAAACGGAACTCCTCGGTCTGCACGTTGAAGTACAGGTCGAAGAACAAATGCTCGCCCTCGTAGAACGGTGGTGCTTTGCCCTCCGTCAAGACGAACAAGCTGGTGAGCCGCTGTTGTCCGTCAAGCAGAAGCTGAGTGTGTCCCTCGGCACTGGCTGTCCCGCCTCGGATGCCGGATGGCTTGAGCGTCTTCCAGATTAGGAGGTGACCGGTCGGGTGCCGCCGGTACAGGGCGCTGACGAACTTTCGGACCTGGTCTCGGTTCCAGACGTAGCCGCGTTGGAACTCGGGCAGCACGATCTCGCCGGTTCGCACGTGCGCGATGAGCTCCTGGATCGTGGGCATCTCAGCTGCCCCCGTCCTCGGTCACCTCGACGTGGTCGAGACCGAGCTGGCGCAATCCCTCCAGCACGACGAGGTTGAGGGTCTCTCTTGGGATGCCGGCCAGTCCACCGTCTGCGCTGATCGTTAGCTCGAGCGTCACTTCGGCGGAGGATGCACTCAACGGCAGCACCGCGACCTTTACGACGTCGCGTGCCTTACTCGCTGGGACATCTGTAATGCGAATGCGTACTCGGGCGAGACCGCCCGCGGCGGGCTGCGACAGCTGTCGTGCCCCCTCCGTCTCGGATTCGACCGGAGCGGATCTCGCGCCGGTGGCCATGACGCCGGATGGCTCGTCCTCGATCGTTGTCGGTTGCCGCTTCGCGATCAGGTCCTTGATGGCGGCGGCCCGCACTAGCCACGTACCCGGCTGGAACTGCACCTCGCTCGGGTCGATCCGCTGCGCGAAGCGGAGCACCCCGTCCTCGGCGTCCCACGCGGAGCCGCTGGCGAGGCCGAAGAGCCCCTTGGCGACGCCCTCGACGAGCGCCTGACGTAGCACGTGCGGGCCGGCCAACTTTGGAAGCCGGGGCAGGCGGGAGAAGTATCCGAGAAGCGCGTCGAGCTCAACGGTGTCGATGCCGTCTGGCAGAAGTCCGAAGCGGGCGGCCAGGAGCGCTGCGGGCGCGAGCGTCGTTTCAACGAGCCGGTCTGCGCCCCGTAGATACTCGAGGACACGGTCGCCAATCTTCGCATCGACGCGAGCCGGTCCGAGGTCGATGTGGTCGAGCTTGGTTCCTCCGCTGTCCGCTTCGCCGAGGAGGAGAAGGTGCCGGTAGGCCATCGCGACTTGTTGAGGGAGTCGCTCCTCGGCGGCCGTCAGTCGCTTGTCGAGTTGCTCGCGCTGTTCGGCGTTGAAGCGGTTGAGCCTGTGTCGGTCGGTCTTGAGGTCTCGGAGGGCCGCGAGTGTGCGCGCCGACGAGCGGGCTTTGGCAATGGCCGGCCCATCGGCGGCGACGATCATGGCGGCGTTCTTGTTGGAGCGCCACGTCGAGCCGCGATGCTCAAGGATCTCGCGGGCAAGGCGCAGCGTCTCGTCGGTGCTGTCGCCGCCGACGCGCTGGGTGAAGTCGAGAACGCCGAGTGTTAAGTGTTGATTGTCGGGGAGGTCGGCAGAGCCGCTGACCCGTGGCTCGACGTTGAGGTCGCCGTTGCTCGGCGCGACAGAGCTGATCGCTTCGCGCAGCAGCGCCTCGATGCCGTCCTCTCCGATCGCACCCTCACGTTCGAGGACGACCTTGTTGAGGTTGGGCTCGGTCGTGAACCGATACCGGCCACCTTCAAGGCGCATGTACCAGAGCGCGCTCTCCAGCGCATCGCGCACGTCGTCGATCAGCCCGCGGGACAGACCGGGACGACCAACGCCGACAAGCATCTGTGTGGCCGAGGCGCCGAGCACCTTGTCCGAACCGAAGGAGTTCAAGAACGCGGTAGTCGCCAACCCAGTGGCGAGGTGGAGTTCCTCGACCTGACCGCCCCGGCGGCGGTCCTCCTCGGGCGCCTTCGCATCGGGACGGATGATGTCGGCGTTCAACGCCGCCTTGAAGCTCTCGCCTGCAAACCGCAGGACTTCGCCGCGGATGCCGGAGTCGGCGAGCACGACGTCGCCGGGATGGATGAGCGGAGCATCGTGATGTCGTTGCGACAGGGCCTTGACGGTGTGCGCCAGCGTGCGCAACGCGCCGCGCGTCCGTTGGAATCCGGAGAGCGAGCCCCAGCGGTTGGTAAGGATGTCGACGAGCTCGGGATGGAACGGATAGGCGGCGGCGATGCGATCGCGGTAGCCGGCCTCTCGGTAGCCGGCTGGCACGGCGTCCGCGAGGGACTCGTACCAGTCGGCGTAGGCGTTGGCAACCGTCCGGCGGTCATCTTCCGGTCCAATCGATGCGAAGAGACGGCGATGGAGGATCGGGAAAATGTCGTCGCCCTCGACGGGTGTGACGATGTTCTCCGTGCGGCCGACCACCTTGGAGAGCCGCTCCTGCATTTCCTCGCCCGCCAGGGTGGCGTAGTCCTCGAGGTTCGAGCTCGTGAGGGTGGCTACGACCGCAGCTCGAGGCACGCTGGCGACCGCGGTGCACAGTTCCTTGATGAAAGTGAGCGTCGTCGCCGCCAAGTTGCCGTCGTGAGTCCGAACGGTGAGCGCCTTCGTGAGGTACTGCAACACTTCGTCGAGCAAGATCAGGCAGGGCGCATGCGCTTCGAGGAGGTCGGCCAGCTGCGTGGTGGAGGACCCGCGCATGTTCCGGTCAGCGTCTGCCACCTTGTCGAGTGCGGCGGGTCCACCGAGCCGGTACGCGAGCTGACCGAGGAGCGTAAACACCTGCGCGTCGACGATGTGAGGGTCGGGTTCGCCGGCCGAGATGGCACCACCTTCAAGCACAACGACACTCCCCGTCGGGAAGCTCTTGCGCCCGAGCCGGTCGGCCAGCTCCGTGACGAATGGCGTGCCAGCGACCCGCGCCGGATCACCGAAGAGGTGGTAGGCAGCCAGCAACGTGTGCGTCTTGCCGCCGCCGAACT
Organism: uncultured Acidimicrobiia bacterium; assembly: GCA_963841465.1. Lineage (GTDB taxonomy): Bacteria > Actinomycetota > Acidimicrobiia > Acidimicrobiales > Ilumatobacteraceae > JALZMG01. The sequence continues at coordinate 462,284 of CAWJCQ010000009.1, forward strand.
CGGTCTGCAGTCGGTAGACGCTCGCGGCGGCCATGTCGCCCGACAGCCGCGCGCTCAGCTCGCCGAGGAAGGCGAAGAGGTTCTCGGTGAGATAGGTCTTCTCGCAAAACGTGACGGGATCGAGGTAGTCGGCTGGACCCCGGCCGCGGTCCACCAGGCCGAGGTCGGCCGCGAACAGGGATTCGTCGAACGACCCGTCGGCGATGTCCTTGCGCGGCTCGGCGATCTCCCGCCACGGACGAAGTTCGGGCATCACTGGCCTCCCAGATCGAACAAGGTCAGCTCCTGGACCGTCATCGTCGACTTCGCCGCCGCCCCGGCGAGCGCGTCGCGGTTGCCGGTCAACCCGAGGAGCATCGTCCGCTCGCGGTTGCCCTCGGGAAGCACCTCGGCAAGCAGGCTGGCGGCAGCCCAGAAGCCGGGCTCGACGCCCATGCCGGTCGCGCCCAACAGCTCCTCGAGCTCGCGTCGGCGGCTTGCATCCCAGAGCTGACACGCGAGATGCAGCACGTCGATGAGAGACGGCGACGCCGTCAACTTGAGGCCTTTGCGTTCGTGGGGTCCGAGAAGTGTGAAGTTCGAGCCGTTCTGCCGGGCGAAGCCGCTCGGGCGCGAGAGGTGGCTCATGTCGACATCAAACGCCTTCTCCAGCTTGTACGCCTCGTCAGCTGGGATCGCGGCAGTCATATAGGCCCACCGCCAGGTCAGGTAGAACAGCGACTCGCTATCGAGTGCCGCCAGTGACTCGGCGCCGAGGAGCTTGCGCATGGCGTGGCGGGCGACCGCCTGTCGGGCGAGCACCATGAGCTCGGAGACATCCACCTCGTCGCCGGACAGCTTCACAATGCGCGAGTACTGGGCGAACACTTCGAACGCCGGGCCGATGGCGGAGACGAAGTAGTCGGCGCCGACGAGTCCCATCTCTTCGAAAGCGTCAAGACGTTCGGCGATGCGCACCTCGAGCGCCCGCACGACATCGTCGTAGAAGCCTTCTTGTCCCGCGTGTTGGGGGCGGCATACGAGCACTACGGACGATCCCAGGACGGCGCTGATGAGCGCGGTGCTCCTTCCCTCGCGCTCGGACCTCATCGGCCATGAGGTCGTGACCACGAGCTCCGCGGTGCGGAGTGCTCTCAACAAGCGCTCCCACGCTTCCACGTCCGTGTGCGCAAACACGATGGCCACGATCCCGTCGCGCTTCACGACACGCGCCAGCTCCCCAAGGGCATTCTGGAGACGACCTTCGAACTCGTCGTGCGAGATGTACTCCGCCGACTTCTTGTCCGCCCGGCTCTCGATGATCTCCTGCTGCTTCGGCGTAAGCGGAGTGCCGAACACCGCGGGGTGGAGGTGTCCGACGCTGCGCTTCAGCCAGACGTAGAAGTAGTCCGACAGGTCGCCGTACTGGATGGCGTCGTAGTACGGCGGGTCGACGATCACCGCGTCGAAGGTGCCATTGGGAAACGCGAGCCGTTGTGCGTCGCCGCGCTGGACGGATGCAGGGGTGGTCGATGAGTGGCTGCAGTTCGTGATCGCGAGCTCGATCCAGCGCGTCGCCCCGTCCCAGTTACCCGACACATCTTGGAGTGGATCGATCTCACTGTGGTCCCACACCATCGCGACCGCCTGCCGTGCGAAGGTGTTGCGATTGAACTCGCCACCCGTCACCCAGGTCGTGAAGCCGGAGTTGTAATCGGCGATGCGGTCGACACAGAGTCCGAGATACGTCGCAACTGCAACCGCGCGATCGGGCTCCATTCCTTCGGCGACCATCGCCTCGTGCGCGGAACGCACGGCCGCGCAGAGTGAGCCGAGGACATAGAGCTGACGATCGTTGAAGAGCCCGCGGAACGTGTCGATCCCGTAGACGAGGTTGCCGTATCGGCGGTACTGCGACTTCACCATCGGCTCGTCTGGGATCGGCGTCGAGCCGTCGGGCGTCTCTTCGAGCCCGTCAAGGAGTGCCGTAGCCAGCTTCTTGGCACCGTGGATTTCGTGGGATCGAGGCGCACGATAGGTTCGCACACCGCCATCGAGGTCGAGCACCGCGTACAGTCGGCGCCCAAACCCAACGCGCTTGGCGAAGTCGCGCACGTCCTTGGCGATCATCGACGTGCCACATGCAGGACAGGTCACGGAGCTGGCCTTGACGGTCCCCGTCGAGAGATCGCGGTCGGCCGGCGGCGACCCGGTCACTACGCGCAGATCGATCGTGCCCGGCCGAGCGTCGACGTCGACCCACACGGTGCGCCGCGTGCTGTTCGCCAGCCAGTAGGACGAGAGCAGCGGGATCTCGGCGCGGCACGACGGGTTCGGGCAGCTCATCGTCCGTGCCCAGAAGTAGACAGCGGGGCGACCCTTGTCGTCCGCAGGGAAGACCTTTGCCAGGCTCTCCCGGACCTGCTGGCGCACCCAACCGGCCCACCTCACGAAGTCGGCGGCGAGCGTGTTCTCCCCCAGCGGGCCGGGTTGGCCGAATCGCTGTGGGTACTCGAGCACGCACTTCTGGATGAGATGGGCGATCGGGTTGAGGTCTACAGCCGTGGTGTCACAGCCAAGCCGGAGCGCTTCGAGTGGGATGGCGCCGCCGCCGGCGAAGCAGTCGAGAACTTTCGGAGGGCCGCCGGGGTACGCGCCGGTCAAGAGCTCGCGTAGGGGATTGATCCGGGCCGGGTTGGTCGACGCTTCAAACGAGGCTGCCCCCGCGAGCGTGTCCAGGATCTCCTTGCGCTTCGCGTCATCACCTGGGTCAGGCAGCAACGTGCCGAAAACGACGGCCCGGCTCATCGCCAGTGGGCGCCGAGCCCACCACAGGTGCATTGTCGAGATGTGGCCGTGGCGCAGCGACTTCTCCCGGGCGGACTCGGCGTTGACGACCTTGAGAGGCAGCTCCTCTTCGATGAGACGACGGTTGCTCACGCAGGGGCTCCTCTGGCGGCTTCGATGACGGGTTCGGGTTCGACGCCGTAGCGGACGTCGAGGGAAGGTTCCCACGCGCCGGCGAGTGCCTTGGCAGGGTTCTGCACGCGGTACAGACGCGGGGAGGGCTGGCCACGGTCGAGCACGACGTAAAGCCAATAGTCGTCGCCGAGCTCTTGGCTCTTGGCGAACTCGCTCCATGTGAGCTCGACGCGTGCGATGCCGGCGCGGCCCTTCACCTCGATGCAGCGGCGTTCGAGGACGCGGGTCGAGAGGAGGTCGAAGCCGACGTGTTCGTCTTCGACGGACCGGACGGTGGCGCCGCGGGTAATCTCGTAGCGGCGGGCGATGCGGACAGCGATTTGCTCGATCTCGCTATCGGTCATGGAGCTCGAGCCGACGCGATCGTCCTCGCCAGTGGAAGGGGGCAGCGGGAGGAGCAGGGCGCTGCCGACGATCATGACATCACCGCGGGCGACGTTCCGGCCCCGCTCGGTCTCGGCCAGACGCTGGCGCCGGCGCTGCTCATGCTGTTCCTTGGCGAGCTCGGCCTTGCGCAGCCGGCCCTCGGCGCCGTGCACGCCGCGATCGATCTCTTCGTCCGCGGCGATTATCGCCGCGTCAGCCTGCGCGACGAGGGCGTTGAACGAGCGCTTGAGGAAGTCGGCCTGGATATCGGCGACGTTCTCGCGCTCCGACCTTGCTTCTCTGAAGACGCGTTCGAACAAGTGCTGCCGAGCCCACATGACGAGCTCTGGATCAGCCGGAAGGTCGACTTCGACGGACTCACCGGAAGCTGGCCTGATCTCCTCCGTTGGCGGTACGACATCGAACAGCGACACCGCCGCACCGGGCTCGATTCTCCCGTCGGCGTGCACGCGAGCGGCCGCGAGCGTCCGCCGAACGATCTCGCCGTTCCCGTCGACGACCTCGCCGGCGAGGAAGCGCAGCACCATCGGTTCGTCTGCGTCGGGGTCGAAGAACACCGCGCCCTTGGCGACCTCGGGAGTGGTGCGCTCGGTCACGTAGGTGACCAGGGCGTCGAACACCGGATGGCCCGGCCCGCACAGCTCAGCAGCGGGCAGCGCGGCCTCCTCTTCGGTGCGGCGTGGGCGGGTGACAACCGACTTGTCAAAGGTGAGGCGCTTGTAGTCGGTGGCGATCTGGCGGACTCCCGACGCTGTGCGGCTGCGGGCGACGAGTACGTCGGGTGAGCGGTCGACCCGCCAGGTGGCGCGGTCGAGTCGCTTGGTCACCTTCCCACCCGAATAGGTGAGCGCATCGACGAAGAACCGCTCGAAGTAGCTGGGCGGGAGCCGCCGTTCCTCGGCGCGAGCGGCCCGCTCGCGCTCGCTCTCCCAATCGAGGTGGTCGCGAGCCAGCGCACTCTCGAGCAGCTCTTCGGCCCGCGCCTTCGTCTCGTGATCTACCTCCTCGCCGCCGAAGGTCGCGGTGGCCTCTTCCGCGGTTATGTCGCCGGCGATGACCGCCTCGAGGACTTGCCTCAGGTTGGTGCCGATCGCCTGGCCGACGACGTCGAACACCTTGTCGCCCAACGCGACACCCATGTTCTCCATCTTCTTGAGCAGCACGCTAAGCACATAGCCCTCTCGCGTGTTACTGGCGACGAGGTTGAAGATGTGCACGTCGTCGGTCTGGCCGATCCGGTGGATCCGGCCCATGCGCTGCTCGAGCCGATTCGGATTCCACGGGATGTCGTAGTTGACCATCAGGTGGCAGAACTGGAGGTTGATGCCCTCGCCGGCCGCCTCGGTGGCGACCATGATCTGGGCGGTCTCCCGGAAGAAGCGCTCCTGCTCGATCCGGTCGGGCAGCTTCATCTGGCCGTGGATTTGGGCGACCTGGAAGTCTTTGGCCAGGTTCTCGACGAGATAGTCGAGCGTGTCCTTGTGCTCGGTGAAGACGAGGAGCTGCTTGCGGCGGTCCTCTTTCAAGCCGAGGTTCTTGACCACGTCGAGCAACTCGGTGAGCTTCCGCTCGACACGCCTGGCCTCGACCTCTTGGGCGAGGGCAAGGAGCGGCCTAAGTGCGTCGCGTTCGGCTTCGAGCTCGAAGACTGTGTCGGGGAGCCACTCTTCGAGTGCCTGCTCCTCAAGCGCCCAGCGGTCGGCCTCGTCGAGGTCGTCGAGATCCTCGCCTTCGGCCACGATGGCGGCTTGGAACGCCTTGCGATTTCGGAGATACGCCGCGGGGTCCTCGAGCGCCCTCTCGATCCGTTCGAGTCGGCGCTCGAGCGTGCGCCGGATCGCCCGGGTGCTGGAAGCGACCCTCCGCTGCATCGTGGCAAGAGCGAACCCTGCGGTAGAGCGTGACTGGTCGCCCCGGATCTCCTTGAGCTTCTTGGCGACGAAGTCGGTGACCTCGTTGTAGAGGTTCCACTCGTCGCCGGTGATGTGGAACTCGACGCGTTGAGGATGGCGGTCCTTGAACAGCTTGTTGCCGGCCATGTCCCGCATGATCTCCTTGGACACCTTGCGGAACTGCTGGTGTGGTACGTCAAGCTTGCGGGGGCAGCGGTCGCCCCAGGCGTCGAGGTCGAGGAGGCGCAGGAGCGCCCACAGGCTGTAGTCGCGACCCGAGTGCGGCGTGGCAGTCATCAAGATGAGTCGGTGGCTGCGCCGGGCGACGGCCTCGGCGGCCTTGTAGCGCTCGCTTTTCTTGTTGATGTACCCCTTGCCGTCGACGGCGATGGTGAAGCCGTGCGCCTCGTCGACGACGGCCAGGTCCCAGTCCTTCTCCGACGCGTCGAACGCTTCGCGGGCCCGCTCGGTGCGCAGGAAGTCTCGGCTGACCACGATGTGATCAAACTGATCCCACGGGTTCTCGGTGAGCGAGGCGTCGAAATGGGTGGCGCCGAGCTGTACGAAGTCCAGCTGGAAACGCTCCGCCAGCTCCCTGATCCACTGGGGCCGTAGATTCGCGGGCGTCACCACCAGGATGCGGTCGCCCGAGCGTCGCAGGATCAGCTCCTTCATATAGAGCCCGGCCATGATCGTCTTACCCGCGCCGGGGTCGTCGGCGAGCAGGAACCGAAGGCGCGGTTCGCGCAGGAAGCAGTCGTAGACCGCCTCGAGCTGGTGTGGGAGCGGCTGGATATTCGACACCGCCACGGCCGCCATCTCGTAGGCGAAGGCGATGTCGATCCGACGAGCTTCCACGCCGAGGCGGAACTGAACCGGGTCGCCGTCGAAGCTCAGGTCGGCGACTGTGTCGACGGTCTCGATCCCGTCCAGCTCGGACTCTGCGAGCACCTGCTTGCCCGGCCCCGAAGGGCCATCAAAGAAGAACTCCCAGAAGGGCCCGGGGGTGACCGCGATCAACGTCACCGCTTCGGATCGGCCGGGGAACCGGACCTTGGCCGACGGCTTCAGGCGCTCAACGTCGGTCGTCACCGTCACACCCTCCCGGTACTGTCTGGGTGTCGCTCCCCCGCGTCCCACCGGTGGAGGCTGCGCCGTACCTGCTACGGCTTGGGAGTCCCTTCCCCCCCGACCGTGTCTCTGCCCCACAGGGGGAAGCCGTGCCGTACCTCGGATCCCTGCTCGCCGCGTACCAGGCCCGGCTCGCCGACCAGCCCACCATCTCACTGACAGAGGCGCGAGACGCGCTCGCCGTCGCCACCTCCCCGGACGAACGCGGCAGAGCCCTGGCTGCCGTTGCCTTTGCGCTGGTGCGCGAACGCGTCATTACTCGTCATTCCTCGCCGTGGCCGCCCGACGGAGTGCCGACCGACGCTCACAGCGTACGAGGCCGATGTGATGGGAACCCTGACTGTGGCCCGTCCGAGGATCAGGCCCACCGTGCGAGGTCGCCGAGCCTCATTGCATCGCAGGACGTGCGGGATGATCGGTTGAAGCACTACGACGTCGGGGCCTCAGGAGCCGCGACGAGCAGTCGTGGCGGGAGTGCAGGTCCAGCGCCCTGGCGTGATGGTGCCAGGAACGTTGCTGACGCGCGTGACCAGGTGCAGTGAGTGGTCGGGTGAGCGGTCGAGTGAGTTGTCGGGCTCAGCGTGAGCGGTGCCGGGTTGTTCCAGTGCCGTTGCCGCCCCTGCGGGGCGGGTGCGGTGGGTGCGTCGACGCTCCCGGCCGGTCAAGCCCACTCGCTTCGCTCGGGGCCAAGCCCTTCGGGTTGACCGGCCGCTCGGCGTCGACGCCGCCCCTGTAGGGGCGAGCCCGCCCACACCGGGGCGGGACAGGCCGGCGGAGCGGTCCGGGGTTCGGGGAAGTCCCCCGCCGCTCCTCCGGCTCTCACCTCCCCGAAGGAGCAACTGCGATGACCGAATCGACCCGACCGAGCTGCGTGCGAGTGATCGCCGATCACACCTCCGGCCTGCACCGCACCGACAGCGACGACCTCTGGGCGTGGTGGCTGCCGATTATTGGCCCGACCGCGAGCTCGCTCGCCTTCCTCTTTGCCCGGCACGCCGCCCAGGCCGACACATGCTGGCCGACTCAGGATCTGGCTCGCATGGTCGGCCTGGCCGGCAACCGCTCCAAGCTATGGATGAGCCTCGAGCGGCTGCACCGGTTTCATGTGACCACGTTCGTGTCCACCGACACGCTGACGATCCGGCTGTGGCTACCGGCGCTCACTGACCGCCAGCTGGCCCGCCTGCCCGAGGCGATGGCCCTCGTCTACCGCTCAGCCGAGCACACCGGCTGACCCCCCCCTTCCGGCGTGGGTGGTCGGGCTGCGGCCCGGCCGCCCGTGTCTGGCACGGCATGGGGCGTTGCCGCCCTACGGGCGGGTGCAGTGGGTGCGTCGACGCTCCCGGCCGGTCAAGCCCGCTCGCTTCGCTCGGGGCCGAGCCCTGCGGGTTGACCGGCCGGACGTCGTCGACGCCGCCCCTGTAGGGGCGAGCCCGCCGTCCCTGGCAGGCGAGATGGAAGGAGACCTTCATGAACAGCGTGACCGTGTCCGGGTGGCTGCAGACCGACCCGGTCTGCGAGCACTTCGGCGACGTCGCCGTGTGCGAGCTACGCCTGACTGTCGAGTGGCCAGGGTCTGCCGGGCGGACGGGCTCCGTCACCGTCACCTGCTTCGGCCGGCTCGCCCTCACCGCCGCCGAGCAGCTGGCCGTCGGTGACCACGTCGGTGTCACCGGCTGGCTGCGCGCTAAGCCCGTCGACCCCGACGACGGCCGCGTGCGCCCGCGGGTCGACGTGGTGGCCGAGCGGCTTGACTTCCTCGGCCGCCAGCACGAGCCACCGGTGGTGGCGGCGGATGCCCACCTCGAGGCCGCCTACGAGGACCGGTACGAGCTCGACGAGGCGCCGTGATGATCGTCCACTCCGACCGCACCGTCGTCACCAGCGCCGTCCACGCTTGGGCCGAAGCTGAGCACACCCGCATGGTGTGGCTGGCCGGGTGCCTGGCCCGCCACCTCGCCGGCGACTGGGGCGACCTCGACGCCGACGACCGGGCCGCCAACGACCACGCCGTCCGACGCGGCGGAGGGCGGGTCTTGTCCGTCTACGAGCTCCCCGCCGACCTCGCTGGCACGGTGGTCGAACAGCAGGTGTGGGTGATCACCGACGACCTCGAAGACCCCGACACGGCCACCACGATCCTCTGGCCAAGCGACTACTGAGAACCCGGCCCTCCGAACTCGAGGCCCCTGCCGACATCGGCAGGGGCCTCGTCGCGTCCACTGGCCGCCCGGTCACGATCGCCGGTCGCTTGCATCAGGTGAACGAGCGGGCGGATTTCTCTCACATCTTTTCACCCCAAGGGTGTACGGGCTGTCCGTTGGGTGGCGATGATGACGATCGCCAAGCTCCGCGTCGGTCAAGAGGCCTACCAGCTGTCCGGGGTGGCCCAGTCCCTCGACGCCTACTACACGGGCGCCGGCGAGGCCAGCGGCGTCTGGCTCGGTGGTGGCGCAGAGCGGCTCGGTCTGGACGGCGAAGTCGAGCCGGATGATCTGCGCGCCGTGCTCGCCGGCATCGGGCCGGGGTGGGGCGGGTTGACGCCGAACGGGCAGCCGCCCCGCCCACATCCCCGCCGGGTGCCCGGGTTCGATCTGACGTTCAAGGCACCGAAGTCCGCGTCGGTCCTCTACGCCGTGTCCGACGACCCGCGGGTGCAAGGGGCGGTGATCGAAGCGGGTGAGGCAGCGATGCGAGCAGCGGTGGGCTGGTTGGAACGCGAGGCGATCAAGGTGCGGCGCGGTTCGCACAACCAGGCGTGGCTGGCCGCCCACGCCGGCGAACCCGGCGCCGGACCGCGCTGGCTGGCCACGTCGGGGGTGGTGGCGGCGTCGTTCCGGCATCGCACCTCCCGGGCCGGTGACCCATTCCTGCACTGGCATGTGCTGGTCGCCAACATGGCCGAAGGCGCCGACGGCCGGTGGAGTGCCCTGTACGGGGCCGATCTGTACCGCCACGCCCGGGCGGCCGGGGAGCTGTTCCAGACCGTGTTCCGTGACGAGCTGACGGCGTCGCTGGGGGTGGAGTGGCGACCCGGCCGCCACGTGCCCGAGATCGCCGGCATCCCCCAGTCGCTGCTCGACGGGTTCTCGAAGCGGTCGCAGGAGGTGGAGGCGTGGCTGGCCGCCACCGGCACGCTCGACACGCCGGAGGGTCGCCAGGCGGCGGTGCTGGCCACCCGCCGGCACAAGCCCGAGGTCGAGCACGAACGCTTCGACGAGGGCTGGAAAGCCGAGGCCGAGGCGGCCGGGTGGGGACCGGATGCCGCCGAGCGGCTCGTGGGCTGGTCCCAGCAGCGCGCCGGCACCGTGGCCGACGGGTGGTGGCGGCTCGACACGATCGTCTTCGACGAGCACGGCACGGCGGAGCGGGTCGAGCGGGTCGTCGATCCGGAGGAGTGGATCGCCGACCTGCTGCGCACCGAGCTGACCGCCACCGCATCGACGTTCACCGACGCCGACCTGATCCGGGCGATCGCCGCCCGGCAGGGCCACGGTGCGACGGTGGAGACGGTGGAGCGGATCGCCGACCGGGTCCTCGTCTCCCACCAGGTGCTCGCCGTCGCCACCGGGCCCGGGGAGCCGGCGCGGTGGACGAGCCGCGAGCTGGTCGACGTCGAGGCCCGGTTCCTCGCCGCGGTGACCGCACCGGCCCGGTTCGCCGCGCTCCCCCAGTTCGCCGTCGACCGAGCCGTGACCGGCCGGTCGCTGGGCGACGACCAGCTGGCTGCGGTGGCCACGATCACCGCCTCGACGCAGCCGGTGGCGGTGCTGGTCGGCCCGGCCGGGACCGGCAAGACGTTCACCCTCGACGCCGTCCGTGCCGCGTTCGAGCAGGCCGGCCACGAGGTGGTCGGGGCGGCCCCGTCGGCCCGTGCTGCGATCGAGCTGTCCGCCGGTGCCGGCATCGCGGCCCGGACGCTGCATTCGTTGCTCGACCAGTGGCGCAGGGGCTACGACGCCCCGCAGCCGGGGTCATTGCTGGTGGTGGACGAGGCGGGGATGGCCGACGTGCGCACCCTCGAGGCGGTCGTCACCGGCCAGCTTGGCGCCGGGGGCAGGGTGTTGCTGGCGGGTGATCACCACCAGCTGCCCGAGGTCGGTGCCGGGGGCGGGTTCGCCGCCGCCACCATGCAGGCCGGCTGTGTGGCCGAGCTGAGCGTCAACCGCCGCCAACGCCAGCCGTGGGAGCAGGCCGCCCTGACCGACCTGCGTGACGGGTCGGTCGCCCACGCTGTCGAGGCCTACCTCACCCACGGGCGCGTCGTCGTCACCGACACCCCGGAGGCGATGATCACCGCCGCCGTCGACCGCTGGTTCGCCGCCCGCGACGTCGGCCTGTCGCCGGTGCTGCTGGCCGGCACCAACGACCTCGTCGAGCGGCTCAACCAGGCCGTCATCGCTCGCCTCACCGATGCCGGCGAGCTCGACGGCACCAGCGTGGGGTTCGGGCCTGGTGTGTTCCGGGTCGGTGAACGGGTCGTCGTGCGGCGCAACAGCACCGAGCACACCGTCGACGGCCACGCGGTCGACGTCGCCAACGGGCAGGCCGGCCACATCACCGCCATCGACCCCGGCGCGCTCACCGTCCGTCTGGATCGCGGTGCCGAGCTGGTGCTCACCGACCGGTACCTGCGCCGGGGTGGGCACCTCACTCATGCCTACGCGCTGACCACCCACCGGGCCCAGGGCGGCACCTGGGACCTGGCCATCGGCGTCGGCGCCGACGGCCTCTACCGCGAAGGCGCCTACGTCGAGCTGTCGCGCGGCGCAGCGGAGAACTGGCTGGTGCTCACCGACCCCGAAGCCGCCCAACTTCATAGCGACGCCATGGCGGAGCTGGCACGCCACGACACCGGGCTCACGCCCCCGGACGACGAACCCGGCGACACCCGCGTCGAGCTGATCGAGCGCATCAGCCGCTCCCACGCCAAGCAGCTCGCCCACAGCCTGGACCCGGACCTCGCCGGCGTCGACCGCCTCGCCGCGCACCACCTCCCTCGCCGACCTCGAAGCGCACCTCGCCGTCGCCATGGCCGCGGAGCGGATCGCCACCGACACTCACGGCTTCGACGGCGCCGACCTCGCCGAGCGGATCGCCAGCATCGACCACGTCGCCCGGCACCTCCGGATCGGCGGCCAGGTCAGCCCGTCCGACCGGCACAACGTCGGCACCGCCACCGCCCTCGACGACACCGCCGGGCGGGTCACCGTCCAATTCGTCTCCGCCGGCGGTCGCGCAGCGGCCCGCACCTTCGACTGGGCCGACCTGCGCCTCATCGGCGCCAGCGACGGGCGCACGCTGCCCGACGCTGCCCAGCAGCGCCTCGCCACCATCACGGGCGACCTCACCACCCGGATCGAGCAGTGGCAGACCACGGTGCGCAGCCTCGGCGCCGAAGCCGGCGACACCGTCCGCTACGCCCGAGCCGTCGACCATGCCATCGAACGGCACGCCCACACGCTCAGCGCCGAACGGCCGGCCTGGCTCACCGGGCTGCTCGGCGACCGGCCCGCCGACGTGGCCGGCGCCACCACCTGGGACGACGCCGTCCACCAGATCGCCCACTGGCGGGCGCGCCACCAGCTCCCCGACCACACCGAATGGCTCGGGCCCCGACCCCCCGACCCGAACCTGGCGGCACGGTGGGATGCGCTACAGGCCCGGCTCGGGCTCACCCGCACCTGGCTCGCGGGCACCGACCGCATCCACCCCGCCGACACGATCATCCCCGGCCGCACCGACCTGCTCGAACGTCGGGTGGAGCTGGACGGGCTGCTCGCCGGCGCCCCCGCCGACTGGCGCACCACCATCGGACAGCTCCGCAGCGGCCAGCTCAGCCTGAACGACACCGCCGACCTGCTCCAAGCAGCCCTCGACGGCCAGGCGGCCCGGCGGGACTGGATCATCGCCAACTGGCCCCACGTCGTCGAGTACCAGGAGATCAACCGCACCCTCACCACCGCCACCTGGGGACCCGACCCCGGACTCCTCACCGACCTGCTCACCCGGGCCGTCAGCGACCCGCTCGCAACGTCGATCGAGCACGGCGAGCCGTGGCTGCGGGCCGCACTCACCGGCATCGCCGACGGCGACACCACCCACCTCGACGACCAGGCCGTCAGCTACCTCGAAGACCTCGCCGCCTTCCGGGCCGATCACGGCATCGCGCCCTCGGCGCCCCTCGACCAGTCCTGGTGGTCCCCCGACCTCCCCGCGGCAGCCACCGTCGAGCGCGTCTCGGTCGGTGACGGCCTGGAGCTGTGAGGAACTGCTCCTCCACGACGCCGAACGGCGCAGGCGGTCAGATGCGGCGGTCGAGGCGCGGCTGGGGCGCGACGAAGGGCTGGCTGTCGTTGAACCCGTCGGCCATCGCGCTCAGCCACGCCCCTAGGGCGGCGGAGAGCGCATCGGGCAGCGTCGTGCCGTCGGGCGTGTCGGCCGGGGCGACGGCGGCGAGCAGACGCTCGATGGTCGAGCGCAGAGGGTCGGGGTCGTGCCAGGGCAGGTCGAGTACCCGATGCGGTGAGAAGCCCATCCTCGGGTCGAGATGCTCGGCGGTCCACCACCGGATGGCCTCGTCCAGGGCGTCCCACACCGTCAACCCCGGCCGATGGACCGCAGCGAGGTAGTCGACGGCGCTCACCACCTCGAGCCACACCCCGCCGTGATCCACACCCGGCTCGCTCAAGGCTCCATCCCGGTGTCGTAGCCGACCCCGGCCTCCACCAGCTCGACCTCGTCCCGCGGCACCGTCGGCGTGAGGTCCACGACGTTCGAGACGTCACCGGCGAGCACCGCGGTGACGTAGTCATCGCCGGCGCCGAGCACAGCGACAGCGATCTCGTAGGTTGCGTCGACGTCGTGGTCGCAGCGCAGATGGACCGCCTCGATGGCCCGGTCGAGCGGAACCCCGGCTGAGGCGAACACCGCGGCGGCCTCCGCCGGGGCCAGCCCGTACCGTTCGGACAGCACGGCGAGATCCTCGGCG
>CAWJCQ010000010.1:0-280314 GCA_963841465.1 uncultured Acidimicrobiia bacterium
CCGTGCCGGCGTGGCGATCGAGGTCGTCTCGAAGCTGTTGACCCACCGGTCCGTGACCACCACCAGCGACGCCTACGTGCACCTCGACGTCGAGGACCTGCGCGCCGAGCTGGTCCGCGCCGGCGCTTGGGAACCAGCCTCGTGCTGAGCGTCGTCGCCGTTCCCGACACCGGCGGCGACGAGCTGGGGACGTTGCTGGTCGCCGCGGTCCGACCCGAGTTCGCCGGCGAGATCATCCAAGTCGATCCCGATGACCCGGTGTTCGGCCGCGGTCGCTGCGGCGTCGACGGGTGTGCGCGCACGTCGTGGGCGTTGCAGTTGTGCGCCGCCCATCATCAACGCTGGACCAAGCACGGCAAGCCCGCCGTGGAGGAGTTCCGGGCCACCGCCGCACCCGTCGCCGTCCGTGCTGGTTCGGAGATGGTCGACGCCTTCGATCTGTCGGTGCTCGACGCCCGAGCGCGTTCTCGAGGTCGGCTACGTGTTGCAGTGCCGCCACGACGACCGCGGCGTGCGTGTCCCACCCTCGACGATCCGTCACCTCGTCGGGCTCTACGTTGACGGCGGTGCCCGGTCGCTGTTGGAGCGGCCGGTCGAGGCATGGCTCGACGCCGTGCGATCGGGGGGCTGGAAAGACCCGACTCGCACGGTCGCCCTGGTGCGCTACGCCCACCAACGCCTCACGGACTTGCGTGGCATCGACGTCGAAGCCGAGTACGCGAGCGACATCTGGGTCGCTGGCCGGCTGGGGATCCATGTGACGCGGTCACCGTGCCAGACCCGCTTCGACACAATCACCCAACCGTGGCTGCGGGTAGCGACGAAACGTTGGGCCCGGCTGCGGCTCGGCTCAGGCAAGACGTTCGGCACCGTGAACGTCGACGCCCGAGCGATGCTGTGGTTCAGCCAGTTCCTCGCGGGCCGTGACATCGCTGCCGGTGACGAGATCGTCATCACACGTGACGTCCTCGAGGCCTACCTCGTGTGGATCATCGCCTCTGGCCTGGCCCCGCACACATCCAGCACCTACATCACCTGCCTGCGCGGCTTCCTCGACACCTGCCGTCGCCACCACTGGCTGCCCGAGCTGTCAGCGACCGCCGCGCTCTACCACGACGACCTGCCGAGCCGTCCCCGGCCGCTGCCCCGCTTCATTCCCGAGTTCGTGATGAACCAGCTCGAAGACCCCGACCGCCTGGCCGTCTTGCTCGACACAACCACCCGGGCGTTGATCGTCGTGATCATCGAGACCGGGCTGCGCGCCAACGACGCCTGCGCGCTGCCGTTCAACCCCGTCATCGACGACAGCGCCGGGTGGCCATGCCTGCGCTACTTCAACGCCAAGATGGCCGCCGAGCAGCTCGTCCCACTGAGCGCCACCGCCGCCGACACGATCCGCGCCCAGCAGGCCGAACTCCGCCGCCGCTGGCCCGACGGGCCGGCGGTGCTGTTCCCGGCGCCGCACTCCAACCCCGACGGGGCACGCCCGTTCAGCTACGCCACCCTCCGCCAGCGCCTCGCTCGCTGGCAAGACGACATCGACGTCCGCGACGAGACCGGTCAACGCGTCCGCGTCACCGCCCACCAATTCCGGCACACGCTCGGATCGAGATTGATCAACCAGGGCGTCCCCCAGCACGTCATCCAACGCCTTCTCGGACACGCCAGCCCACAGATGACCGCCCGCTACGCCACCCTGCATGACACCACCGTCCGCCGGGCCTTCGACCAGTACTGCCAGCAGCGAGTCAACGTCAGCGGCGAACGCATCGTCTACGACCCCGCCGGGCTGACCGCCGACGCCGAATGGACCAAGCACAACATGGCCCGCGTCCAGGCCAGCCTCCCCAACGGCTACTGCGGACGACCACCCCAGCAGGACTGCCCGCACCCCAACGCCTGCCTCACCTGCCCCGACTTCCAGACCACCCCGGCGTTCCTCGACATCCACCGCCGCCAACGAGACGAGACCCGCGTGCTCATCGCCACCGCCGACGCCGACGGCCACTTCCGGCTCGCCGCCAACCACCGTCAAGTGCTCGACAACCTCGACCAGCTCATCGGCGCCCTCGACGCCATCGGAGACACACCATGACCGTCGCCCTCACCGCCTCCGCCCGACAGCGCACCCACGACACCCGCCACCGTGCAGTCGAAGCGCTCCGCCAGCTCGACGCCGACGGCGAGCCCGTCACCTTCAGCAGCGTTGCCCACACGGCCGGCGTGTCGCGATCGTGGCTCTACCGCCAGCCCGACCTACGTGGCGAAATCGACCGGCTCCGCAACCTCGCTCACGCCAACACCGCACCTGTTCCCTCGGCGCAGCGCGCCTCCACCGACTCGCTCCGGCGGCGCCTCGAGACCACCCTCGGCGAGATCCAACGGCTCACGATCGAGAACCGGCAACTGCGAGAACAGGTCGCACGCCGTTTCGGTCAGCAACGCGCCGACGGACTCACCTGACGCTGTCGGCAACATGTCCACGACATGCAAGCCCAGCCAACACGGCGTTCCGCCGGATCCGCTCCAGATAACGGTCAACCTGCTGATCGAGAAGATCCGCCGCGTCGGGCACGGCTACCGCAACTTCACCAACTATCGCCGCCGGCTCCTCCTCGGCTGCGGCATCACATGGACTACCATCCCAACTCGCAGAATCCGAGGCCGCCAACCAACGATCGCCGCGTAGAGCCCGCAAAGTGTCCATCGGAACGTGCGCCCGCGCCTTCTCCACCCCGTGCATCCACGAGCACGCCTGCGTCCGCTGCCCGATGCTGTGGCCCGACCCCAATCAGCGGCCCCGCCTCGTCGAGATCAGCGACAACCTCACCGCCCGTGTCGCCGAAGCCGAACGTGAGGGATGGCTCGGCGAGGTCGAAGGACTACAGATCAGCCTCGCCGGTGCCTCGAACAAGCTCGCCCAGATCGACGGACGACTCGACCTCACACCGAGCTGAGCACCCGACTCGCGCCGCCACAGTCGAACACCGCCGGGGCCAGCGACGAAAATTCGAGTTCAGACCCGGATATTGCAGCGTTGGGCTGGTTACCGGGGTGTGATTGACGCGGCAGATGCTCCGTCACCTGGGACGATGTTGGTTGGAAAGTCAATGCCGTCCGTGGCGAAGGAGCACCTGTCGGGTGAACACTACTGCGACCCTGTTCGACGTCGGAGAGATCATCAGGCGGCCTCGCTGGGAGTCGGCGAGTGAAGCGCCCCGGGGTTGATGGAGGCTCTGAACCCACGAAAGGGTGGGAGTCATGCCAGCACCGAGGAAGTACCCGCCGGAGTTGCGGGAGCGAGCGATCAGGCTCGTGCTCGAAGCCCGCGAGCAGGAACCTGAGCTGTCGCTGAACGCGGCGGTGATGCGGATCGCCCCGCGTGTCGGGATCAACAAGGACACTCTGCGTGGGTGGTGCAAGCAGGCCGAGGTCGACGCCGGTCGCCGCCCCGGCGTGTCGACATCGGAGGCAGCGAAGATCCGCGAGCTGGAGCGGGAGGTCCGCGAGTTGAAGCGGGCCAACGAGATCCTGCTGGCGGCGTCAAGTTTCTTCGCGCGGGAGCTCGACCCGCGACTGCCGTGGTGATCGGGTTCATCGACGATCACCGTGACCGGTTCGGGGTCGAGCCGATCTGCCGGGTGCTCACCGAGCACGGCTGCAAGATCGCCCCGTCCACGTACTACGCGACGCGCACCAGGCCGGCGTCGCCGCGGGCCTGCCGTGACGAGGTGGTGTTGGAGCATGTTCGCCGGGTCCATGCCGGCCCGATGATCGGCCGGCGCCTGTACGGGGCCCGCAAGGTGTGGAACGAGCTAGGCCGCGAGGAGGCCCGTGGTGAGCATCCCGAGGTCGGTCACGTGCCGCGCTGCCAGGTGGAACGACTGATGCGCAGCCACGGGCTACGTGGCGTGCGGCGCGGCCGCCAGTTCATCACGACTCGCCCCGCGTCCGGCGCCCCGCGGCCACCAGACCTGGTCAAGCGGGACTTCACCGCCGAGCGGCCCAACCAGCTGTGGGTGGTCGACTTCACCTACGTCGCCACGTGGGCCGGGATGGTGTTCACCGCCTTCGTGATCGACGTCTTCTCCCGGCGTATCGTCGGCTGGCGCACCGCCGCTCGGATGCCGACCGCGCTGCCGCTCGACGCGTTGGAGATGGCGCTGTGGGTCCGCGCCCAGGCCGAGCAGCTCATCGCCGGGCTCGTCCACCACAGCGACGCCGGCAGCCAGTACACCTCGATCCTGTACACCAACCGCCTCGCCGACGTCGGCGCTGTCGCCTCCATCGGCACCGTCGGTGACAGCTACGACAACGCCCTCGCCGAGTCCACGATCGGCCTGTACAAGACCGAGTGCATCCACCACGAAGGCCCCTGGCGCGGCGCCGACGACGTCGAGCTGGCCACGTTGAACTGGGTGTGGTGGTACAACGAGATCCGCCTCCACTCGGCGATCGGCTACGTCCCACCTGTCGAGTACGAGACCGCCTACTACCGTTAGAACAACTCCCACCAGCAGCCGCCAGTGGGAGAACCCAGCCTCCACTGAACCCGGGGCGCTTCAGAGGGTGACGCCGACGGTGTCGGATGACGAGGTAACCGGCGTCGCCGGGGTGGCCCTGTGGGGGCCGCTGTTGGATCGTCTCGGCTTGGTCGAGGCGGCGGATCGGCGTGGGCTGCGACCGATCGGGGCGGGCGGTTACTCGGGCGGTGAGTGTTATCGGACTCTGGTCGAGGTGCTGTTGGCCGGTGGTGACTTCTTGTCGGATCGTTCGCTGCTGGACGGGGCGACGCAACGGTTGCGTGGCGCCCATCGGTTGCCGTCGCACACCACGTTGTGGCGGTTCTGCGCCGGCGCCGATCTGGGCCGGGCCCAGAAGGCGGCGGCGGTGAACCGCACGATGCTGGCGCGGGCGTGGGCGATGGGCGCCGGCCCGCAAGGTGGGCTGGTGACGATCGACCCCGACGCCACCCTGGTCGACACGTACGGGCCGGGCAAGGAAGGCTCGACGTTCACCTACCGCGGCGAGACCGGGCTATCGCCGTTGATCGGGGTGTGCGGGGAGACCGGTGACGTGTTGGCGGTGCGGGCCCGCGGCGGTAACGCCCACCCGGGCCGGGCGCTGGCGGGGTTCATCCGCGAGTGCGTGGCGGCGATCCCTGCTGCGGTGCGGGAGACGTCGAACCTGTGGGTGCGGATCGACTCGGCCGGCTACCAACACGAGGTGTTCCGGGCCTGCGAGGCGCTCGGCGCCGTGTTCACGATCACCGCCAAGAACACGGCCAGGATGCGTGCGGCGGTGAGGGCGTTGGCCACTGACCCGGCGACGGTGTGGGTCCTGGCGCTCAACGCCGAAGCCGAGCGGGGCTCGGAGATCGCCGAAACGATGATCGAGATCGGCACCACGAAACGTGACCGGCGACTGCTGCGCCTCATCGTCCGCCGCCAACCGACTACCGCCGGTGATCAGCTCTCCTTCGACGACATCGACGGATGGCGGTTCCACGCCATCGTCACCAACATCCCGGCCTGGCTCGGCCCGGCCGCCATGGTCGAAGCCCACCACCGGCTGCGCGGCGGGATCCCCGAAGACACCGTTCGCCAACTGAAAGAAGACTTCGGTTTCGACCACGCCCCATTGGAGAACTTCTTCGGCAACTGGCTGTGGTGGCACGCCTGCGCCCTGGCCCACAACACCGCCCGCTGGCTCGACGTGCTCGCCCTGCCCCGCGAGTTCCGCCGCTGCCGCGGCAAGCGGCGCCGCCTCGCCTTCTTCAACGTCGCCGCCCGTGTCGTCACTCACGCCCGCCAACTCTGGCTCCGCCTCCCCCGCAGCCATGCCTGGGCCGCCGCCTTCATCGAAGCCCTCACCCGCGTCCGCCGGCTCCCCGCCTACGCCTGAACCGGACAGGCACCCACGGCGGCAACCGGCACCAGATCAACACCTCAGCTTCGACGCGCCCAGCACACGTCAGCCGCCGACGCGCCCAGCGACACGCCGTCAAACGCGCCCCAGACCACTCCCGCCCAGCCGTCCCCGCGACCCGGCTGCAATATCCGGGTCAGAGAATACGGCTGCAAGGTCGAGTCGTGCGTGCCCTATGACCCCGAGTCCAAGGGTGGGGTCGAAGCGACGGTGAAGATCGCCAAACGCGATCTGGTGCGGACGACGGCGAACCTGCGCGACGACTACACCAGCTTCGCCGAGCTCGTCGTCGCCGCCGACGCCTGCTGTGAGAAGGTGAACAGCCGAGCGCATCGGGAGACCGTCGGGTACCGGTCGAGATGCTGGCCGAGGAACGGGCCTGGTTGCATGTGCTGCCAGCCGAAGCGCACACCGCCGGGCTGGGTGAGACGCGGCGGGTCGATGACGACCAGACGATCCGGTGGGGTTCGGTGCGCTACTCGACCCCCGACGGCCACCAAGGCGCCGAGGTGTGGTGCCGGGTGGTCGGTGACGAGCTGGTCATCGTCGGCGACGACGGCGAGCGGGGACTGGTCGAGGTCGTCCGCCACGAGCTGTCCACTCCTGGCCATCCCCGCATCGTCGACGCCCACTACCCGCACCACCCGGCCGGCAACGGACCCAAGGTTCCCAAGCCGAGGCCGCGCAGCGACGCCGAAGCCGCCTTCTTGGCCTTGGGTATCGGTGCCGAACGCTGGTTGATCGAGGCCGCCGCGGTCGGTGCACAGCGGGTGCGGTCGAAGATGGCCCGGGCTGTCGAGTTGGCGGCCCTCGTCGGCGTCGACGTCGTCGACGACGCCTTGGGCCTCGCCGCCATGGCGGGCCGCTTCGCCGACGGCGATCTGGCGTCGATCCTCGACCACCTCGCCGCCGGCCACTCCAGCCTGGAGCTGGTGGTGGCCGACGAGACCCATTCCGCCCAACCGGGCACCGCAGTGTGGAAGGACCTTGGACGATGACCAACACCACCCCGGTCACGCTCGACGCCGCCGATGCTGTCGAGCTCGCCGAGCTGCTCGACTTCCTCAACGACTGGCTCCACCACCACCGAGACGTCGCCGCCAGCTACCGGCGCTTCACCTTCGGGCTGCTCACCGCTGAGGAGTTGCGTGCCGACCTGGCCCGCTTCTCGTTCCTCCTCGGCGGCCAGGGCCGCTACCTCGACGAGGCAGACGAGTGGTGAAGCCGCCGACACCACCACCGATCCCCGACGAGCTCACCGCCGTGCTGCGCCGCATGCGCCTGCCCTACATCCGCGCCGCCGCCCCCGAAGTGCTCGCCACCGCGCGATCCCAACGCTGGGACCCCGCCGAAGTGGTCCGCGTCCTGCTCGAAGCCGAAGCCGCCGGCCGTGACGCCGCCACCCGCCGCCAACGCCGCAAAGCCGCCGGGTTCCCCGCCGGCAAGACGTTCGAGTCGTGGCGCCCCGAAGATTCCTCCATCCCCACCCCCGCCGAGTCGGCGCTGCGCACCCTCGAATGGGTCGGGCGGGCCGAGAACCTGGCCCTCGCCGGCCCGTCAGGCACCGGCAAGAGCCACTTCGTCGAAGCCCTCGCCCACGCCGTCATCGACGCCGGCATGCGCGTCGCCTGGTTCAGCCTGGAGACCCTCACCATCGCCGTCGGACGGGCCAAGGTCGACGCCTCAGTGGCCAGAGTGATCGCCCGCATCTGCCGCTGCGACCTCATCGTCGTTGATGACATCGGACAGCTCCCCGCCGGCCAAGACGCCGCCGAAGCCTTCTACCGCCTCGTCGACGCCGCCTACGAACGCCGCTCCCTCGCCGTCACCTCCAACCTCCACCCCTCCGGGTTCGACACGATCATGCCCAAGAGCCTCGCCACCGCCACCGTCGACCGGCTCCTACACCACGCCCACGTCCTCATCACCGACGGCAACTCGATCCGACTCGCCGAAGCCCTCGCCGGCAAGGGGGTGACACCACTGACCAGCTGACCACCCAACAGGAGATCACCTGACCGCCAACATGGAATTCTCCTGTCCGCCAGCGAGGAGATCAACTGTCCGCCCACCCGGAGATCCTGCTGTCCCTTGACAGGCGAACCGCAAGAACTCATTGACCAGCCGATGACCGACGACGAACCCACCTGTCCTCATCGCCGTGTCCGACGACGCGACGAACGTTCGCCGACCAGACCATCGCGATCCTCCTCGTTCGTATTCCGCCCGACGGCGCGTGGGTGTCTGATGCCCAAGTGCTGGGCGTACCTCGCGACGGTGTTTCGGTGGCGCGGGGGCGCCGGGCGACAGTTTCGCCCGCTCGAGAGGCCCGAGGACGCGGACCCGTCCGAGGGCCCAGCCAGATCTGACGTCGTCAGGATCAGACCAGGGACCAGATCCGCTCTCCGTTGCCAAGGCCACTTGATGTAGCGGCAGCGGTCATCGCCAGTGGATCTGGACCCGCTCGTCGACCGAGGAGACGCCATTCGGGCGTCGTCCCCTTCTGCCGGGCGCCACGACGACGCGTTCGACGAACGCTGCGATGACGAGCCTCTTTTGCTCGATCGACAGTGAGGGCCACGCCTTGTGCAGGTTGGAGACATCGGGCAGCTTGACCTCGTCGTCGTCCTCGGCGTCCGCTTCGATGTCGCCGATCCGGTCGAGCAGCGCCTGGCGTGCCGCATCCCACTCAGCGCGGGTGATCCTGTCGCGCCCCCAGTCTTCGGCGAGTTGGCTGAGCTTCGCCTCGAGCGCGACGCCGTCGACGACCGGGGCGGCCACGGTTCGGCGTCGGGTCCGCATGCGCTGCCACATGTCGGGCGTCACCCTGGCGAGGAGCCGCTGCTCGACGTAGGCGTCGAGCCCGTCGCGAACGATCTGCAGGCCGCACGGCGGGCCCGGCATGAACGGTCTGCGTACCCGGGCGCACCGATACATCGCAGCTGGGGTGGCCTGTCCGGCGCCCATCGGCAGCCCGCAGCCCGGGGCGCCACACATCGCGATCGATGTCAACAGCCACCGCTCCGACGCCGGTCGCCCCTTGTTGACCCGGCGCGGATCGGCGAAGATGGCGAGGACCGCCTCGTGCGTCTCCCCGTCGATGAGTGCCGGCCATCCCCCGGAGACGAAGACACCGTCGACGCAACGGCCGCCGGCGAGCGTCGGCGACGACAGGAGGGAGCGCGCCGCCGACAGATACTTCGGGTGGCCGGAGTCGCGCAGGAAGCCCGCCGCGGCGCTGAGGCTGCCGGTCTCGAGGAGGATCTCGACGGCCTGCTTGACGATCGGCGCCGTCTGCTCGTCCAGCAGGAGCTGCCCGTCGACTCGCCGGTAGCCGAGGATCGCCCTCGTCGTCGGCGTGCCGCCCTGCTTGGCCCGGTAGGCCTGCCAGGCCGCCGCGCGCTCACCCATCCGGGCCCGTTCCAGCTCGGCGAACACCATCGTGATCTGCAACATGGCGCGACCCATCGCGTTTGACGTGTCGAAGCTCTCGGTCACCGACACGAAGTCGGCGTCGTGCTTGCGGAGCTCGGCGAGGATCTCGGCGAAGTCGCGCACCGACCGGGAGCACCGGTCGATCTTCCACACCACGAGCCCGCTCGCCTTGCCGGTGCGGATCAGCTTGCGGGCCCGGTCCAGTCCGGGACGTTTCTTGCCCTCGCCGGCCGACCGGCCCCGCTCGACGATCAGGTCGACGAGCTCCCAGCCCTTGAGCTTGCACTGCGCCTCGATGGACTCGGCCTGCATCTCCGGAGACACCTTGTCAGGGGCGTCGACGGACACCCGGGCGTAGCCGACGACCTGCTTGCATGGCTCTGCCATCCCTGCACTCTAATTCTGTCGAAGGTGCGAGTCAGCGACTCGACGAGCATCTCGGCCATCTTCACCTCACGGTCAGAGACCTCGACCGAGTCGAGCCCGGCCAGCTCGTCGACCTCCTCGACCGGGACGATCTCATCGGCGTAGGCCAGCGTCGACAGGACGAGGCGACCGTGGTCAGCACGCAGGGCTGCGATGTACTGGCGGCTGCGCATGACGAAACGCACGATCGCCACCTTGCCGGCCGACTCCAGGACCTTCGCGAGCAGCGCGTAGGGCTTCTGGCTGAGATGCGGTGCGACGTAGTAGCTGGACTCGAAGTAGACGGGGTCGATGTCGGCGAGGTCGACGAACTCCTCGACGTCGATGGTCTTGGTGGCGAGCGGCACGAACGGGGCCAGCTCGTCGGGGTCGACGATCACGTAGCGACCCTTGGAGATCTCGACGCCCTTGACGATGTGCTCCGAGGGCACTTCCTCACCTGAGTCCTCGGACACTTTGAGGTAGCGGATGCGGCCCTTGTTGCGGTCGTCGAGCTGGTTGAACGAGACCCCCTTGCTGCGCACCGCCGTGAACAACTTGATCGGGATCGCGATGAGCCCGAAGCTGATCGTCCCGCTCCAGATCGACCTTGCCGCCATAGGTTCGACGGTAGCCAGCCGCCCGCTCGCCTCACCCAGGCGGCCGCCGAGCCGGCGATGGACGGCGGCGGCGCGCTCCTCCTCGTGAAGTGGTGGTCAGTGGTAGGCGACGTGCAACCGCTCGATGGTGCCGTTGAAGGCGAACGGGGCGCGTTCGCGGTATTCGCGCGACACCGGTGAGCCGAGGCACGTGCCGTTGTCGAGGCAGTCGTTGGGGGTGAAGGGCAACGGAACGCTGATCGGCACGGTCCCTGATGCGACCTGCTCGCCGTTCACGCTATGCGCTCGGCCAGGCGCTGGTCCTGTCCGGTCGGGAGCTCGATGTCGAGCGGACCGGCCGGGCGCGGCTCGGCGTAGGTGGTGCGCAGTTCGATGGTGGCCGGTCCGGCGGCGAGCCGGGAGGCGCTGCGGATCTTGGTGCGCTGGATGATGACCATGTTGTGCTCGAAGCACAGGTAGCCGACGTCGATGGAGCAGGTGAGGCCACCGCTGTTGGCACCGTGGGCGTCGAGCACGCCCGCGGCATGCTCGGGGATCACAACGTCGAGGGCGACGGTGTTCGGCTTGGTGAGGTGTTTTACGACGCCGAGGCACTGGGGCGTCAGAACCGCGCAAACCCCAGGTCGCCGCCGTGCTGAACCTGCTCTTGGCCGACGTGCTCGTCGGCGACCTCGAATGGACCGTCTGGAATGCATCACCCTCTCAGGCGCAGCACGCTCAACGCCTGCGACCGATCCCATCTCGTGGACACGACCGGGCCGGTCAACAGATCGAGGCCGCCGAGTCCAGTCATTCCGAGGGTCGTTGCCGGAC
Organism: uncultured Acidimicrobiia bacterium; assembly: GCA_963841465.1. Taxonomy (GTDB): domain Bacteria; phylum Actinomycetota; class Acidimicrobiia; order Acidimicrobiales; family Ilumatobacteraceae; genus JALZMG01. Next base: position 11,202 of record CAWJCQ010000010.1, read on the forward strand.
GATGAACTTCTCGCCGGTGGTGCCCCGATCGAGCCCGACGAGGCCAGGAGGCGGCTTGCGGATGCCGCCTCGCCGCAGGATGCCGGGACTTGCGGCGGTCAGGCCGCCATCGACGACCATCACGTCCCCGGTCACCCAACCGGACTCATCGCTGGCGAAGAATCGCGCTGCGGCGGCGATGTCGCTGGGCTGACCGAGGTGTGGCCACGGGACGAACGGCTGCATCATCTCTATCGCCTCGTCGGGGCGGCCGCCGTGCATCAGCGGGTCAGGATCGGCCCGGGACAGATGGCGTTCACCCGGATGCGATCGGGAGCGAGCTCGGCCGCTGCGGTACGGGTGAGGTGCACGACAGCAGCCTTGGCCACCGAGTAGCACAGCGGCCCGGAGTCTCCGAGCAAGTCGGCGGTGGAGGCCGTGTTCAGGATCGAGCCGCCCCATCCCTGGGCCTTCATCTGTCGGGCCGCGTGCTTGATGCCGAGGAACACGCCTCGCAACATCACGTTGAACGTGTAGTCCCAGTCCTCCACCGGCAGCTCTGTGATCGGGCCGACGGCTCCGCCGATGCCGGCGTTGTTGAAGATGACGTCGAGCTGACCGAAGCGTTCGACGGCCAACGCCACGACGGCCTCGATGTCGGCGTCGCTCGCGACGTCGGTGCGCAGGAACGCAGAGCGATCAGCCCATCCGGCTGCGTCGACATCGCGCAGGAACTGCTCGCCGTTGCCCGCGTTGAAGTCGGCCACGACGACCGCGGCACCCTCGGCGAGGAACCGCTTCGCCGTCGCCAGGCCCATGCCCGATGCGCCACCGGTGATGCTGGCCACCTTGCCTGTAAGAGAACCGTGGTCCGGCATCGCGCACTCCTTCGTCGAGCAGCCGTCGGTCGTTCCGGCGGTTCGTCCTGGATCCGATCGGATCTCGAGCGATTCTCTAATATCGCTTTGAAAACGGAACGGTCCATCGACGGCCCGCGCAAGGAGATCTCCCATGACCGATGCTCCCAGCAGTGCGCCTCGCTCGGCGCGGGCGACCGTCGAGCGGTACCTCGATGTGCTCTACAACGAGCGACGACTCGATCTCATCCCTGAGCTGATCGCCGATCCGACGTGGCGTCACAAGGCCGGCGAGGTGAAGTCGCTGGCCTTGCACGAGACGATCGAACGGTTGCAGGACACGCTCGACCTCTGTCCGGAGCTGCACTTCGACACCGTGGTGCTCCATGACGACGGGACGATGGTGACGGTCACTGGAACGGACGCAGCACGCAGCGTGACGGGCGTTCTTTCGAGTACTGCGGGATCGAGGTGTTCCGGGTGGTCGACGGCAAGATCGTCGAGATCTGGAGCAGCCGCGAGACGGGTGGTCACTGGCAGCCGCCTCAGACGTTCGCTCCGTGACCGACGTCGAGCCGCTGGCGGCCCTCCTGACAGACGCACGTGCTCGGCCAGCGCGTTGATGGTTCCGGGCTGCAGGTGAGTCGGCCCGCCGGTGGCGGGTGGTCGAAACGACACGGTGATCGTCACGATCGCCGATGGGCAGCGGGTCGTGGTCCGACGGTCGCCGGAACGGGCAGCGATGTTCCCGACGTACGACCTGCGGCGCGAGCACGATTGCCTGCGATCGCTCGCCGACGTCGTGCCGGTGCCGCCCGTGCTCGGAGAGGACCTGGCGGGCGACATCGTGGGTCGACCGGCGTTCGTCATGGCCTTCGTGGAGGGACGTGTTCCCTCTCTGACGACCGACCAACGTTCGCAGAAGCCGGGTGGTTGCACGACGGCGTCCCGATCCAGCAACGCCAGTTCCATCACGGGCTCCTCGCCGCCATCGCCGCGATCAACGCCAGCGCCCCTGCAGCCGACGTGGTCGAGCAGCTGCGCCGAACCGGGTCGAGCGCATGCGGCGGGCTGGTGGACGATCTCGAGGCGATCTGGGAGTTCGATCGCGGCGACCGTCGCCCGACCGTGCTCGAGGAGGTGTTAGACGCTGTACGGGTGGGCGTCCCGACGGATCCCTCACGTGACGGGATGCTGTGGGGTGACGCCCGTCCGGCGAACGTCATCTGCGGCGTCGATGGTTTCCTGCCGGTGGCGCTGGTCGACTTCGAGCTGGCAGCGTGGGGAACCCCCGGAGCTCGACGTGACCTGGTTGGCCGAGATGGACCGCATGCGCACGGTGGCGTCCGGCATTGCCCCATTGCCGGGTTTCCTCGACGATGCCGACGCCGTGAGCTATTACGAGTCCTGCGCCGGGCGCTCACTCGAGCCAGAGGTGTTGCGCTGGGCGACGCTGTTCAACGCCTTGAAGGTCAGCGTCCTGATGCATCGACATCTGCGCGTGACGGTGCACGAAGGCCGGCTCGCCGGGGATCACCGGGTGTTCACCGACAACGTGTCGACGCGGCGCTGCGCCGAGCTCCTCCACGACGGCGGCTGAGTGCCGCTCGACGCTCCGGTCGTGTGACGCGACTCGAGCTGCGGGACGTCAGAGCTCGATGCCGAAGTTGTCGGCGAACCAGGCGCGGTACTCATCGTCAGAGGCGTCGGCGCCGAGCTCCACGAACTCGTCGAGCGAGACCTCGCTGCGACGGTCGAAGATGGCGGCGGCGTCGTCGCCGACGGGGTGCTGTACCCGACGATCGGAGGGGTCGAGCGCCGCGAGCACTGCGTCCGCGACGTCCTGCGGTGTGGCGCCGGCGCGGAACCCTGCTGCGATCAGTTTGCCGTTGCGTCGCATGACGTCGATGTAGGGCGAGGCGCGGTCGAAGTGGTTGCGTTCGGCGCTGTTCTCGAGGATCTCCGTGCGGATCGCTCCTGGCTGCACCGTGACGACACGGACGCCGAACCGGCGGACCTCGTGGGCGAGGGCCCAGCTGAAGGCCTCGAGCGCCGACTTCGAGGCGGCGTAGCATGCCTGGTTAGGCCAGGCGAACAGCGTGCTGAGGCTGGTGATGTTGACGATGGTGCCGCTGCGGCGTTCGCGCATCGCTGGGAGGACGGCGCGGATGCAGCGCTGCGCGCCGAAGTAGTTCGTCTCGAACATCAACCGGTTCTCGTCGTCGGGTGTCAGCTCGAACGGCCCGCCGGCGCTGATCCCGGCGTTGTTGACGAGGGTGTCGACGTTCCCGCGCTCGGCGATCGCGGCGAACGCCTCGGTCACTGACGCGTCGCTCGTGACGTCGAGTCTGATCACGTCGAGGGCGAGGCCGTCCGCCGCGACGACGAGCGTGTCTGCGTTGGCCGGATCGCGGGCACCGGCGAAGACGTGGAACCCGTCACGAGCCAGGCGGAGTGCGGTGGCGTACCCGAAGCCGGAGTTGGCGCCGGTCACGACGGCGAGGCGCGATGAGCTCATGGGTCCCCCACGGTCGGGATCGTCATCCTGGCGGCGATGCGTCGGCCAACGCCCGGTTGATCGACTGGTGGAGGTGGACGAGCGGGGCCTCGTTGCGCCCGTACACGACGTGTGGCATGAGCCCGCTGTCGAGGTGTTGCTGGATCTTCGCCATCATCACGAAGTCCTCGTTGCCGGTGACGCCCAGGAGCAGGTCGAGGTTCTTGATGAAGTAGTTCCGTGATCGATCGCTGTGCGGTTCGGTCGGCGCGAAGATCGACACGACCGCTTGCGTCGTGCGCACGTCGATCGGTTGCAGACGCCACACCTCGATGTGGTCGATCTGGTGGACGAGCAGCGCGCCGGGGACGAGGAAGTACTGCGCGGTGCTGCGCGCCAGGAGCGACCAGTCCTCGCGCGGACCGTCGGTGACGTCGACGGTGTCCTTGCGGAGACCGATGCCGAGCATGTGGGGGCCGAACGGCTCGAAGATCTCGGCGTTGGAGTCGAACGTCGGGGCGAGCGTGGTCTTGTGCAGGGTGCGCACGTGGTACGACTCGGTGAAGGTGTCGAGGACGAGCTTCCAGTTGAACGGCCAGGTGCTGGTGCGGGTCTCGATGTGGACGTGCCCGTCGATGCCGTAGGACGCGAGGTCGTCCTCGGCGCCGGCGAGGTGGCTGTCCACGTCGATCGGCTCGCCGCCGCCGGGACGCACGAAGATCAACCCGTGACGCTCGGCGACGGGCAGTCCGATGAGGTCGCAGTTGGCGTCGATGTCGTCGAACGCACCGGCCGATCCGGGACGGGCCCGCAGGGTCCCGTCGAGGCCATAGGTCCAGGCGTGGTACGGGCACGACAACGACGATCGAGCGTTCGCGCAGCCGTCCTCGACGAGCGGGGCGCCACGGTGCCGACAGGTGTTCAAGAGCGCGACGACCCGGCCGTCGGGCTGTCGGATCACGACGATCGGAACGCCGGCGATCGTCGCCGCGCGGTAATCGCCTGGATCACGCAGCTCGCACGACAGTGCGAACAGCACCGGCCACCCGCGGAACAGGACCGTCATCTCCTGCTCGAAGCGGGCGGGGTCTGTGTAGACGGCGGCGTCGTTGAGCATGCTGGTCGGACCGTGCAGCCCGACGAGGTTTGGGCCGGCGTCGAGGACGCGCTCGAGCAGTTGCACCTGACGCTCGTGCCTCACGGATGGCTCCGAGCCGCGCACGTGGTGGTGGCCGACGATCCGGTCACGACACGGCCGATGCGGTCAGCGGTTGGTGCGGCACGCCGATGTCGCCGCCGACGTCGTGGGCCTTGAGGATTGGCAGGACCTCGGAGGCGAACAGGTCGTAGTTGGCTGTGGCGACCTGGGGTGACATGCCGCCGTAGGAGAGCGTGGTGAGCACGGCGCCGGCGTCGGTGCGTCGGACGTAGTCGAGGAGCTTGTCGGCGACCTCGTCGGGGCTGCCCCACACCTGCAGGTCGGCGAGGAACCCGTTGAACTTCTCGAGGCCGTGCTTGGCGATGTTCTTCGACAGGCCGGCGTAGTACTCGTAGCCCTCGATGTCGGCGAACCGTTCGTCGTCGAAGCGGTAGTGCTCGACGGTCGAGCGGGCGTAGCGCTGCAGGTACACGTCGCGCATCTGCTGGGCCTCGGCGGGGTCGTGGGACACGCCGGCGAACACGCACAGGATCGGCTTGGCGGGCTCCGTCCCGTTGAGCTCGACGAAGCGCTGACGGTAGGTGGCGAGCTCTTCCTCGACGGTCTCCCACGGCTTCTGGGCGATCACCATCAGACCGACGCCGAGACGAGCCATCAGGTCCATCGACTGCGGTGAGATCGCCGAGGCGAACGTGCGGCCCTTGAACGACGCCAGCGGTCGGGGCCGGATCTCGGTGCGTGGCTGGTGGTAGAGCTCGCCGTCGTACTCGAGGACGCCGGTCTCCAGCGCGTCCAGGATTGCTTCGGTGTATTCGGTGAACCGTCGCCGCGATTCACCCATCTCGACGCGGAACCCGTCGAACTCGATGCGTCCCAGTCCGCGTCCCAGGCCGAGCATGGCGCGCCCGCCGGACAGGTGGTCGAGCAGCGAGAAGTTCTCGGTGACACGAACCGGGTCGTGCCAGGGCAGCACCGTGACCATCGTGCCGAGCTTCACCCGGCTGGTTCGCCCGGCGACCCACGACAAGAACTGCGGCACGTTCGGCGTGAGCTGGTAGTCGGAGAAGTGGTGCTCCGGCGTCCAGATCGAGTCGAACCCGACGGCCTCCGCCCGGGCGGCCAGGCCGAGCTCGTGCTCGTACACCTCGGCGTCGGTGAGGTGGCCATCGAGGTTCTGGAAGACGAGGCTGAGACCGGCGTGCATGAACGCCCACTCTATTCTAAGATAGATTTGGAAATCAAGGTGGAGGTCAACGCATGCGTCATGGGAGACAGGTCGAGCTGCTGCGGCGGTTGCAGGGCGTCGACGCGCCGCGACCGGGGCCGTTGGGGTCGGCGAGCATGCACAACCCGGCGACGGTGTACACGGCGCCGGACCGGTTCGACACCGAGATGGGCGTGTTGTTCCGAGGCCAGCCGGTCCTCGTCGCGCTGAGTGGTGAGCTGCGCGAGCCCGGGTCGTATGCGACCCTGAATGCCGGCGGGGTGCCGTTGGCCGCGGTCCGTCAGCCCGACGGCACGGTGCGCGGCTTCGTGAACGTGTGTCGGCACCGCGGTTCGACCCTGCTCGGCTCGCCGTGCGGCGACGGCCTGCGCTCGATCCGCTGTCCGTACCACGCCTGGACCTATGGCCTGGACGGGACGCTCCAGCGGTTCCCCGGTGCCGAGCCGGGGTTCGACGACGTCGACAAGTCGGCCCACGGCCTGATCGATGTGCCGGTCGCCGAGGACCTCGGGCTCGTGTTCGCCATCGCCGACCCGGCTGCCGCGCCGTTCACCGTCGAGGACGCCCTGCACGGCGCCGGTGAGGAGATCGCCGACTTCGGCGTCGCCGACTACGACCTCGTCGACAGCCGCGACCACGAGTGGGCGATGAACTGGAAGCTGGTGATGGACACCTTCACCGAGCCGTACCACATCCCCTGGCTGCACAAGGACTCGATCGCTCCGTACTACCTGTTCGACCGTTGGATCCACGACAGCTACGGGCCGCACCAGCGCTTCATCGGCTGCCGCAAGTCGGTCCTGGAGGAGTTCGACAAGCCGAGCGAGGACGACTGGGAGCTGTTGCCGCACGGGACGCTGCAGTACCTGCTCGTCCCGAACGCCGTCCTGGTCCACCAGATGGACCACCTCGAGCTGTGGCGGCTGCAGCCGATCGCTCCCGATCGCACGCTGGTGCGGACGTCCGTCTACTCGCCGCCCGACCCACCGCGCCGGCCCGAGTACTACGTCAAGAACCTCGACATCCTGCTCGGGGTCACCAACACCGAGGACTTCCCGATGCAGGAGCAGGTGCAGCGCAACCTGGCCTCCGGCGCCGTGCCAGAGCTGGTCTACGGAAGGATGGAGCCCGCCCTCGCGGCATACCACCGGGCGGTCAACGACCTCGTGGCAGCCGGGACGCGCTGACGGCCCGGCGCCGACGAGCGGCGCCGGGCCGTGTTCACGTCGCGGCGTAGCCCACGTCGACCGGCAGGTCGACGCCGGTGACGGCCGTGGCGTCGAGCGCGAGGTGGACGCACGTGCTGGCGACCTCGCCGGGCTCGGCGACGCGGCCGAGCGGCATCCTGGCCATGTCCGCAACGAGTTGGCTGGCACGCTCGTCGTCGGACAGGCCGCGGGCGCTCTCCTTGACGAAGGCGCGCAGCATGCCGGTCCGGGTGGCGCCGGGGCTGACGCAGTTGACGCGCACGGCGGGCGCGAGGTCCACGGCGAGGTTCGCGGTGAGGCCGATGAGCGCCGCCTTCGACGTCGCGTAGGCGGCGTGGCGTGGTCGGGCCCGCGTCGCCGAGATCGACCCGACGAACACCACGCCGGCGCCGTCGGCGAAGTGCGGGACGAGCTGCTGGGTCAGGAGGAACGGGGCCCGCACGTTGATGTCCAGCAGCGTGTCGAGCTGCTCGGGTGTCGTGTCGGTGAACGCGGCGACGAGGTCGGCACCGGCGGCGTGGATCAACGCCACCAGCGACTGGCGGGCGGTGGCGACCGTGGCCGTGACGAGCTCGCGGCCGGCGGCGGTCGCGCAGTCGGCGGCGACGGCACGGGCGCTCCCGCCCTCGGTCGTGACGGCGCCGACGGTGTCGTCGAGCGTGGTCGCGGTGCGTCCGACGGCGATGACGTCGATGCCGCGGGCGGCGAGCAGCTCGACGCAGCCCCGCCCGATGCCGCTGCCGCCGCCGGTGACGACGGCGAGCCCGGTGCGTTCTGCAACCATCAGATCGACATCCCGCCGTCGATGGCGAAGTCGGCGCCGGTCACGAAGCTCGCCCGTGACGAGGCCAGGAACAGCACCGCCTCGGCGATCTCGGACGGAGCGCCCATGCGTCGCATCGGCGTCGTCTTCACGAGCACCTCGTTCATGCGGGGAGGGTTGTCGTCGTTGATCGGCGTGTCGATGACACCCGGGAAGATCGTGTTGACCCTGATCTTGTACCGGGCGAGCTCCAGCGCGGCCGACTTCGACATGCCACGGATCGCCCACTTCGTCGCCGTGTAGGCGAACAGGCTGTTGGTGCCCTGCAACCCGGCGACTGACGAGATGTTGATGATCGACCCACCGCCCTGCTGCTTCATCGGCGCCAGCACGGCGCGCATCCCGAGGTAGACGCTCAGCTGGTTGACCCTGTACAGCAGGTCGTACGTCTCCGGTTCGGTGTCCTCGAGCTTGAGCGGACGCGAGATCGCGGCGTTGTTGACGAGCACGTCGACGCGGCCGAACGCAGCCAGCGTCGTCGCCACGACCTCCTGCCAGCCCTCGGCCGAGGAGACGTCCTGCTCGATGAACAGCGCCGACGCGCCGATCTCGTCAGCCGTGGCCCGGCCCTGGTCGGCCAACACATCGGTCAGCACCACCTTGGCGCCGTGCGCGGCAAGCAGCGCGGCCTCCGCGGCACCCTGCCCGCGAGCGGCGCCCGTGATGATCGCCACGGACCCCTCCACATCGCTCATCGCCACATCCCTTCGCTCCAGTCATGGTCAACCACACGTGCGTCCTTCGACGACCCAAAGCGGACTCTAATTCACATTCGAATTCTCGCCAACATCGGAGCGGTGGGCGTGTCGTCATCGAACCTGCTGCCCGTCGTCGGTGACGTTGCGGGACGCCCGATCATCCAGATCTGCTGGGCGGTCCACGACATCGAGTCGGCGGTCAGCTCATGGAAGGCAGCGGTCGGTGCAGGACCGTTCCACCTCGCCGCACACATCGAGTTCAGCGACCTCACCTACCGAGGCGCACCCGGCACGCTCGATCAGTCCTCGGCCCTCGGACAGTGGGGACCCGTGCAGCTGGAACTGCTGGTGCAGCACTGCGACAGCCCGTCCGGGGTGACCGAGATGCGAAACGCGGGGCACGTCGGGCTGCAGCACGTCACCTGGTTCGCTGACGACCTCGACGCCGAGGGTGAGCGCCTCCGACGGCTCGGCTTCGACGAGGTGATGACGGCGACCCTGCCGGTAATGGGCGGGATGCGCATCGCCTGGTACGACACCCGCCCGCTCCTCGGATGCATGGCCGAGATCTACGAGGAGTCGAGGCTGATGCGCCGCTTCTACCAGCGCGTTGCCGACGCCGCCGTCGACTGGGACGCAGCGATCCACTCCGGCGGTTGTAGCCGCTCGCTCAGCGCAGGAGGGGAGCGACCTGCGTGGCGACCAGCTCGATGGACGCCCGTGTCATACGCGGGTCCATGCCTGGCAGCAGCCCGAACGCGAGATGGGTGGTCAGCACGGTCTCCATCGACGCGTTGAGTTGCGCAGCCACCTGCTCGGGACTGCCGAAGGCCGGTCGGTAGAGCACCGGAGGCGAGGATCGCAGCTCATCGACGGGCGGCACGGTGAGGTTCGAGACGCGGTTGCCCGGATCGTTGGACTCGGCCAGCCACCGGGCGTAGACCCCCAGCAGGTGGTGGAAGTGGGGTCCGGCCTGGTCCCAGGCTGCTACCTCGGTCGCGGCGACGTGAACCCAGTGCAACTGCAGCGCTTTGGCGTCCGCGAGCTCGTAGCCCGCTTCGACACGGGCCTCCTCGTAGGCGAGCTGCAGCCGCGGGTTCGTCAGGCCGAGCAGGTTCGCGCCGCGCCGCCCCGCGCGGCGCACGCCCGGCAAGCTGGTCGCCCCGATCCACAGCGGTGGTGTCGGGAGCTGCACGGGTTTCGGCTGCAGTCGAGCACCATCGATGACGTAGTGCTCGCCGCGATACGAGAACGGGTCCTCGGTCCACAGACCATGGAGGACGTCGAGGCCCTCCACGAAGCGACGCAGTCGTTCACTGCGGTCGACGCCGTAGCCGTCGAACTCGTGGCGCGCGTAGCCCTGCCCCAGACCGACATCGATACGGCCACCCGACAGCACGTCGAGCGTGGCGATGTCCTCGGCGACCCGGATGGCGTTGTGCAGCGGCAACAACAAGAGGTTGAACCCGATGCGCACCCGTTCCGTCCGCGCCGCGATCGCTGCTGCGAGCGGAATGATCGACGGTGAGTAGCCGTCGTCGGCGAAGTGGTGCTCCGTCAGCCAGATGGTGTCGAAGCCCAACTCTTCGGCGTCGGTGATCAGATCGAGCTCATCGCGGTACACGGCCTTGAAGGGACGCCTCCACGCCGCCGGGTTGCGGAAGCTGAACATGAGACCGAGATCGAGCCGGTCATTGAGCATCTCGTCACCCCTGGTCGGTCCGTTGACATGGCCCGCCGGGAGATTGTCACAACGAGTGCAAGGTTTCAAATCCCGATTAGGATCCTGGCGTCGCCACTCCGTGGAACAGCATGCGAACGGCTTGGTCCGCGAGCTGCTCGGGGCTCGTGCCCAGGTCCTGTCGGAACCACTCCGACGTCCAGTTCATCGCGCCGAAGGCAAGCATCTGGGCGACGAAGAGGTCGATGTCGCCGGCGATCTCACCCGTGGCCTGCGCCGACACGAACAAGTCGCGCCAGTACTCGCCGTAGGCGCGCTGGTCCTTGCGATGAGCACGCGCCAGGTCGGTCGGCAGCGAGCCGACGATCCGCGCCTGGGCGGTCGCGTAGGCGCTACGACCGACGATCGACAGGGTATGGGCACGGATCGCCGCGGCGAGCCGCGCGAGCGGCGATGCCGATGACGGCAAGCGACCAACCGCACTGGCGACGTGGTCCCAGGATCCCTCGATCCCGAGTCGAAGCACCTCGGCGACGAGGTCCTCTCGTGAATCGAAGTGGTAGTAGAGGCTGCCGGCCTTCATCCCGGCGCGCGTCGCGATGTCGCTGAGCCGAGCCCCGTAGCCCTGCTCGCTGAACACCTCGGCAGCGGCGTCGAGGATCCGACGTCGGGTGCGCGCCGACTTCGTCTTCCGGACCACCATCACACTCATGATGGCACGTGCCCCTTCGTGCCTCCCGCTGGCGACTCCACGCAGCCCGAGCGCAGGGACGTTGCTGTCCGGCCCGTTGGGTCGCCACGACCTCCCGCGAACTGACCCACCCGACTGCCGACACGCACCATGCCCACAACCTAATCGTGATTCGGATCGGTTTGCGGGCAGATGCCGTCTCGGGTCGCGCTTGGCCGGGTTCAAGACGCCGAAGGACGTGCGCTTCGTCGACGAACTGCCGAAGAACGTCAGCGGCAAGATCCTCAAGCGGGAGCTGCGCGACCAGTTCGGCGACGGGTGACAGCCGCTGGCGAGCCCCTGCCGTCAGACCCTGGTCAGAGCGCACCCGCCGATCCGGTTGGGTGGTCGCGCATCGCGCGCAGCGGAGCGGGCCGGCGCGCCCGGCGACGCTGGAGCGCCGAGGACCTCAATCCGGCCAGCGTGCGCACGGGCGGCACCCCGATTCGAACCGGGGTCAGGAACGAGTGCAACATGCTGGCGATGACCCAGTCGTTTGAGGGCAACCGCGTCGTGCGGGACACGGGCTGCCGGTATCCGATCTTCAACGCACCGGTCGGCTACTTCGCTCGAGCGAGCCTCACGGGTGCGATCTCGGCGGCCGGCGGGTTCGGGCTGATGGAGACGAGCTCGCAAGGACTCGCCGCGACCGAGGCGGAGTTCGACCTCGTCCGCGAGCGCACCGACGCCCCCTCGGACTCCGGATGTTCCTACGCGTGCTCAAGCAGCAAGAGCGCGTCGACGAGGCTCGACTGGATCCTGGACGGGCGCACGCCGCTCGTCGCCACCTGCGTCGGCGATCCGGCGCCGATCTCCAGGCGTGCCCGCGACGCGAGGGTCAAGCACCACCACCAGGTCGGGAGCGTGAACGAGGCCCAGCGCGCCGTCGATGGCGGCGCCGACGGGCTGATCGTCGAAGGCGCCGAGAGCGGCGGTCTCCGCAGCCGCAAGTCATCGCATCTGATGACGCTGCTGCAGCAGGTGCGCGACACGGTCGACGTGCCGATGGTCGCGGCCGGCGGGATCGTCGACGGCCGGGGCATGGCCGCCGCCTTCGCGCTCGGCGCCGAAGGTGTGCTGATGGGCACCCGGTTCATGAGCGCCGTCGAGAGTCCGGCGCATCAGAACTGGAAGCAGGCGATCGCCGACACCGACATCACCCTGAACATCGCCCAGGCGCACCCGGAGGTCATGATGCGAGTCGTGCGCACGGAGCTCGCCGAAGCCGTGCAGCGCGGCGATGTCCCGCTCGACGGGAACCCCTACGCAGGGCCGTTCATGGAAGCGTTCGAGAATGGCCGCATCGAGCTGGCGATGATCGGCGCCGGCGAGTCGGCGACCCTCGTGCAGGAGATCAAGCCGGTCGCCGACATCATCGCCGAGACGGTGGACGGCTTCTGGCGCGAGACCGAACGCCTCGCCGGTCTGCTGGCGCGACCCTGAGCGGAGCCGCGACGGTGTCGCCGGTCGTCAGCGCGACGGCATCAACCAGGCGCCGGGCGGCGGTCTCGAGCTCGCGGCGGACGCGGTGGGCGGCGCGTTCTTCCCTGAGCCGTACCTCGACCCAGCGCAGCGGCTCTCCCGCGGCGATGTCCCGGACCAGTTCGACACCGTGGGCCAAGGCGATGGGGAGACCGCCCAGCATGACCGACACAGCAGCGGGCATCAGGCGCCCCCACACCGTGTAACCGCCCTCGCCGCCGAGCACCTCGCCCGCTCGCAGGTCGCGCTTGGCGGTGGCCACCACATCGGCGATCCACTGGCGCGGCTGACCGGTGGCCTCGCCCCGCAGATCCGCGGACAGCACGGACACGTTCATCTCGAGCCCGATCAGGTGGTAGGGCTTGTACATGGCGGCGTATCGACCGGTGATTTCGGTGCGCAGGCCGTACTGAGCGAAGCACTCGGCCGCGTACGTGGTCGATGCCCGCAAGGACGACGCAGACGCCCCAGCGCAGGTCGCGGAACACGGGGCGGAAGTCGCGCTCCACGCACGAGACCACCTCGACCTGTCCGGCGTGGTCAGCTGGCCTCCGTCCTCCACCGGGCTAACCGCGCTGGAGACGTCCGCACCGCGCTCGCCGGAGGCGCGACCGAGGGCCTTTCTGGATCCCACCGTGGTGGAGCGGTCCTCAGCTGTTCTGGTGCGGAAAAATGATCATCTGCCGAAGCGAACGATCGACGGGTACCGCGCCGATATGGCGCGCTGGGCGACCCTGCTCGCCGCCCCAGGTGACGGCTCTGCCTTGGACCGCTGGGTGCTGGACGACTTGACGTCGGGGTCCATCCAGCGTGCCTTGACGGAGATGTCGCGCGCCGGTCTGTCGGTGTCCGCCCGGCAGCGGGCCCTCTCGCCGATGCGGGGCTTTTCCCGTTGGCTGGTGCGAAGCGGCCGGTTGCCGGTTGGTCCGATGCAGGACGAGGAGCTGTCGGTGCGCGGTTCGAGCCAGCGGTTGCCGGCGGCGTTCTCGGAAGCTGAGGTCGCCCGTATCGCTGCGGTGGTGCGCGACGGGCGCGGTCGACAACGTGACGCCGATCGTTGGCCCGAACGTGACCTGGCCGCTCTGTCGCTGCTCGCCGGTTGTGGGCTTCGTGCCGGTGAGACGTGCGGGCTGCGCTGGTCGGGCCTGGCCGACCTCGACGAGTCCGAGCCTGGGGTTCGCGTCGTCGGGAAGGGCTCGCGGGAGCGACGGGTGCCGCTTGCACCGCACATCGCCGCCGTGCTGCGGACGTACCGCGACGGGAGGCGGGCGCTGTATCGCAGCGGTCCGTTAGGCGTCGGGGCTGATGCGCAGGTCCTGGTCCGTGCGGACGGGCGACCCGTTACCGCGAGTGTGTTGACGGGCTGGGCCACGCGGTGGCTGCTCGAAGCGAATGTGGCCCGGCGTCCAGGGGCGCTCATCCACGCGTTTCGACACACGGCGGCCGACGGATGGCTGGCCAACGGCGCCGCCATTGCCGAGGTGCAGGCGCTGCTGGGTCATGCCTCGATCGCGACGACGGGCATCTACACCAAGGTTCGGCCCGAGACGTTGGTCGGTGTCGTCCGGGTCGGCCGCCTCGAGGGTGTCCTCGCCAGCAACCGCCCCACCCCGTGACCGTCGAGCTGACCTGGTTCACGACGGGATCGACCTGTACTGGAGCACGCCTCCCAGCGGGTCATTCTGAGAGCGACGAGCGGGTACGCCCTGTGCTGAGGATCATCCGCACCTCAGCCGAGGTCGGGCACGGATCTGGCGCTGGATTTCGGGGCCGGCCTGGTCCGTCACGACCAAGCGGTCATCCCGGCGCATCGTCGGCACGCCTTCGGTACACCAGTGGTCGATCCTCCTGAACGGGCGCCCCGACCGCGGAGGCGGGCGATTCATGGCGGTGGGGGAAACGCGTCGAGTACTGCTTGGGCGGCGGCGGTGGGTGTGATGCACGAGGTATGGGCGGCAGCGTCGGCGTTGGTGTGGGTGTCAGCGTGACCGAGCCCGGTCAGGACGGGGCGGGGGTGGCGAGCGATGGCCGAGACCACGACGGAGGAGTCGTAGGGGGCGAAATCGGAGAACGGTCCGCCGCCGCGCACGAGCAGGGTGACATCAGGTCGGGGATCGAGGGCGAGTCGGTCGAGAGCTTGAGTGATGAGGATCGGGGCTCGTGGTCCGGTGACGGCGACTCGATGCTCGATCATCGTGAGGGGCTGTGTTGCGAGGTGGGCGTGGACGTCGGCGCGTGCGTCGTCTCCGCCGTCGGGGCAGACGAGCCCGATGGTGGCGATGGTCGCCGGCCAACGGGTTGTTGCGTTGGCTGTGTTGACGTTCCCGTTGAGGGTGGCGGAGCTGCTGAGCGGCCGGATCCGGTAGAGGCGAAGTTGGAGGCCCCATCGGGGGTCGATGGTTGGCTGGCCGGTGGCTTCGACGAGCCCGAGGTCGGGGGGTACTCGTCCGGCGTCGGCGAGGTCGGCGGCGGCTGCGGCAGCGGCGTGGCGGGTGCTGACGATGCGGATGCGGGCACGGGTCGGCTGGTCGGTGGTCAGGTCGGCGGTAGCTCGGCCGGAGCGGTGGATTCGCCATTCGGTCAGGGCGCCGCTGACGGTGACGGTGCCGACGGGCTTGACAGCTGCGTCGAGGGTGTGGAGCAGCTCGGCGAGGGTCGCGCTCATGCGACACCGCGTCCTGTAGGGCGCTGTTGACCATTCATGGCGAGTCGTTGGGCGAGACGCTGGTGATCACGATGCGCTTGCCGGTCGTGGGGCGGGGGTCCGAGGGGGTCTGGGCCCTCGACGTTGTGCTGTTGGCGGTAGCGGTCGACGTCGGCGATGACGGACCTCAGGGCGGTGAGATCGAGGATGCCCACGCCGCGAGCGCGGGCGAGCCGCTCGAGGTGGCCTCTCAGCCAGTTGTCGCCGCCGAGGTCGCCGCCGGCGCTGCGCTGCATCGTCACGGTGGTGATCGTGACCGCAAGAGTGGTCACCCGGTCGGTGAGCTCGTCCCAGCGTGCCGAATCGTCGGGAGCGTTGGGCCGTTCGCCGAGTACCTCCTCGATCGCGGCGCGGCTATGAGCGCGGCGGGCGCCGGTGTAGGTCGCGCCGGCCCGGTAGACGGCGACGTCGCCGGCCAGGGCATCCCAGCGGGCGGCGAGATGGGGGATCGTCGGCCGGTCACCGACGATGCGGGTCAGCGCTGGTGGGGGAGCACTTCGGGCTTGCCGGCACACGGCGGCGGTGGCCTGGTTGATCGCTTCAGCCAGGACGGGTGAGGTCTCGCCTCGGCGGCGGGCAGCCAACAGGGCGCTCAGGTTGTTGCCACGTCGCCGTGTTGACGCCGGCAGCGCGCCGGGGTTCCGGCCGAATGGGGTGGGGGCGGGCTGGCGGGCCAGCTTCTGTTGGAGAGCAGGGATGACGTCGCCGGCGACCTGTGGCAGGTGGGCGTCGGTGGCGTCGACAGCGGTTGTGCGGGTCGCGTAGAGCTGGTTGCGGTGGCGGCCGCGTGTCATGTCGACGTACAGCTCGCTACGCGCCGTGGAGATGGTGACGGCCGACGTGGAGGCGTCGCTCGTCGAGCCTTGAACGGCGTAGGAAGTGACGGCGTAGCCGAGATCGATGCCGCCGCGCCGCCGATCGAAGACGTTGCGTCCACAGGTGATCGTGCCGCCCGCCGTGTCGATGTCGATCCGGTCCTCGGCTGCCGTGATGCCGGGGTGGACCCCGACGATTCGCCCCGTGGTCCCGTTACGCATCCAGGCGTCGGACTCGCCGGGTGGGTGGATGGCACGGTCGCCGTGCCGGGCGATCACCTCGTCGCCGACGGCGAGGCGTCGCCCGTCGCCGAGCGTCACGGAGCGGGTGAGGTCGACGTGGCCGTCGGTGGCGAGGAGCTGCTGGGCGAGGTGGTTGAGGAGGCGGCGTTGCCGGTTGCGGCCGTGGACCATCGGGTGTGACCGGCCGGTCTGGCGGCTGTTGTACCAGCCGTTGAGCATCGCGGCGTAGGTCTCGGCGTCGCTGTCGGTGAGCACGAGCTGGCCGGACGCTTGCAGGTCGTCGAGTGCGGTGGTGATCTGGCCGTCACGGACGAGATCGGCTCGGTGGCGCTCGCCGGCGTCGCGCAGACGTCGGACTTCGGTGAGCTGCGGTGTGTGCTCGGGCCGTTGGTTGACGATGGCGGTGTAGCTGCCGCCGGCGGGCACCGATCCGTGCTGGGCGGTATCACCGATGAGTCGAATGGTGGCTCCGCAGTGGTCGGCGAGGCGGAGCAGGGCCAGGAGGTCTCGGTCGCCGAGTGTCGAGGCCTCGTCGACGATGAGGACGGTCGACGGGTCCAAGACGGCATGGCCGGCGTTGGCGCGGGCCAGGAGCAGGGCGACGGTGTCGGCTTCGATGTGGGCGTCGGCGGCGAGCTGGCGGGCGGCCTCACCTTTCACCGCGCAGCCGATGGCCCGGTAGCCCGCTGTCGTCCAGGCTGTCGCGGCGGCTCGCATCGCAGTGGTCTTGCCGGTGCCGGCCCGCCCGACGGCGGCCTGGACGCGCTGCCCGCTGGTGCACCACGCAGTCACCAAGTCGCGCTGTTCGTCACTGAGCATCACCCCGTCGACGTTGTCGGTGAGGTGCTGGAGGTGTTCAGGAGACACAACGCCCTGGTTGAGCAAGAGCCCGTTGTTGTATCGGGTCTGGATCTCGGCTTGGACCTGGAGGAGTTCGGTCGTGGTGAACACGGCCTCGTCCTGGCCGTCATGCAACGCAGAGCCGTCTCGTCGCCGGAAGAACCCGTCGGTGGCGACCTCAGCGACGTGGGCGGTGGCCAGGAAGTCGTCGGTGAGGCGTTCGATCTCTACCGGAGGCAGAAGGACCTTGCGTCGGTGCCCGCCATCGTCGATCGCCCAGTTGGCCACGGCGGTGATGACGTCGCCGCGATCGAACGTCGACGTGCAAGCACACAGGCCGCTCGCGGGATGAACGAGGTCCTCATGAAGGCGGGTGACCAGCCGTTCGGGCAGTGTGCCGTGAGCGATGGCGCGGTCGACCCGGCGGTCGAAGCAGTCACCTATCCGGAGTCCGACCGCCGTAGCCCGCTGGGTCCAGTCGGTGCGGAGCTCGCCGGGGTCGACGGCCTGTTTTGCGTCGCGTGTCGTCATGGCCACGGTGTGACCCTCGTCGTGACTGAGCGGTCGTCCGAGGCGATCGGCGATCGCCGCCTTGACCTCGTCGATCTCGTTGCGACGGCGCGAGAACTCGCTGATCGCCCGCTCGCAGACGCCGGCGACCTCCCACCCGCCGTCCTCCCGCTCGCGCCAGCCCAACCCCAGTTCGCGCAGCTCCCAGCGGACCTGGGCACTGGCGAGGGCCGCGGCCGCTGGGGCATGCCGGTAAAGCCCCCTGGCGTCGAGGGTGCGGACGTCTCCATTCTCATCGACGACGGCATTGGCGATCACGTTGTGGAAGTGCGGGTGCGGATCCAGACCGCGCGACGTGCCATGAAGGTACGACGCAATCAGGAGTCCCTCTGTGTGGACGGGTGCGCCGCGCCGTCGACCCCGGGAGGCGGTGCGATCGAGGAAGCTGACCCCGGTCTCGTTGGCGGAGCGGAGTGCCCGCAGGATGGTCGGTTGCCGATCGGCGTCGGCGAGCAGGGCGAGAAGGCCTAACGACTTCTCGCAGGTCAAGGTCACGTCGAAGCCGACCCGGGCAACGGGCGGCTTGCGGGCATCGGCGAAGGCCGCAAGGTCGCTCCGCGTGATGAGGTAGCGACCGCTCGCGGCATCTCCATCGCGTCGGCACGGCAACACCGCTCGGTGTCCAGCGCTCGACGTCGCGTCGGCCCGCTCGCTGAGGTAGGCGTCGCAAAGTCGCCGGATGTACCGCTGCGTCACGCCGAGAGCGTTGGCTGCCTGGGCAGTGCCGAGCTGGTCGTCGCCGTGGCCGCGACCGAGGACGTGGGCGCCGGTCGTCGGCGTGGCCGCGATGTCGAGATGTCGGCTGATCTCCCGGTCCGGCACGAGCTGCCCCGAGGTGTGCGCAACGGTCTCCAACCACGTAGCGGCCAGAGGGTCACCACCCCCCGCCGCGCCAACGGTGATGAGCTCCTCGACGTCGGTCCGCCGAAGGCCGAGCAGGCTCGCCGTGTCAGCGACGGTGAACATGGCCTCGCCGTTGCCATCGAACGCGGCGGCGGTCCCCACCGCGAGGTGGCCTCTCTGAGACGACCCGAGGGCGGTGAGCAAGCGGACACCAGAGATCGGATGCCGACCGTCGAGGACACGCTGGAACGAGTCCCGCTCGACCGCTCCCGCGAGCCGGTTGAACGCAGCGCCCGCACCGAGCCAGCGCCCCGGCCCCTCCGGGCTGTCGGCGTAGTAGGCGGTCGCAGCGCCAGTATCGGTAGCGAACAGTGCCGCGCCGGGATCTCGTCGGGCCCCTTCGAGGTAGTCCACGACGGCCGCCGCGACCGACGATACCGACCGGCCTGTGGCGCCGAGCGGCGTGATCGTCATCCGCATGCCCCACTCCGCTCCGGGGTTTGGCTCGGCGCTGGAGCTTCGCGACCGCAGGTTCCCCGAAGGGGAACCTGCAAAGGTCCATGAAGCGGAAACCGCTCCCCACCCCACGCTTGAAGCCCGCCACCCCACACTCCTTCGAGACGGCGGGGCGGCGCACCCCACGCCCTCGGCGAGCCAACACGCGCCGAGCTCGAGGGGCCACCGACGAGCAGGGCGGCGCTCACAACTGCCGACCCATCTGGCGGCCAACGACGCCGTCCGAACCACGGCCCGAGGCGACCGCGGTGAGGCGGCGAGATCCGATGGGCATCATCTGCCGGCGGTGCTCCGCCGCCCCAGCAGCGCTCAGCCGCTCCACGAGGTGCGGGGGTACAGGCGCCGCCAGCCCCGACGTCACCACCGCGGCCGGCTCCAGCGAAACACCGGCGATCCCGAAGCCCGCCAACCGATGCAGCGACCAACGCACCCGGCTCGGAGCCACACCGAGCGAACTCCCGACCTCGCTGAGCGACAGACCAGTCGCTGGGCCGGAAGCGGTGAGCGCCAGGCCGATACGTCGGGCCAGCAACGTGGTGGTCGGTCCGAGGAACTCCGACCAGACCAACTCGACGTAGCGGCTCGTCAGCTCGAAGCACTCCCCGTTGGCCGGCGCGACGACGATGATCTCGAACCGACTGGCACAGTCATCACCAGGCGCGCCAGGTGACCGGTGCGCAGCGTCTACCTCTTCCATGACGTTCTAAAGGCCGAGCCACGAGCAGGAGTGGGACACCTCGCCGCGAGGCGTCCGGTCGTCGGTCGAAGCTCTACGCGCCGCCAGTGCCGCCGCGCTGTCCCGTTTCGCAGCGGGGCGAGGCCTTTAGAAGAGTGTGACGAACGATGTCGAACCTCAGCCGCCACGTGCCCCTGATTAAGCGTCACAGTGAGTGTGAGTTCACCGACTCAGCCGACCACCTCGTTGGCGAGCGCGTGAGCGTTCTCGGCAAGTTCATTGTGGATCTTGGGAAGCGCGCCGTCGACCGCAGTCTCCGTGTGCGACAGCATGAGTAGGGTGCGGCCTCGGTCGAACAGCTCGCCGCCGACGCGCCGCTTGTCTGGGTTTGCCGGTCCCCGGCGGACGGCGGCCCGCATATGAACGGCGCCTCTCGACCCAGGGTGGCCGCGGGCCGGAGACCTCACCCGCTCTCATGCGGCGTCACGTCGCAGGTGACAGTCCTTCGGATCGAGGAGCGCGCCATCCAACTGGACCATGGTGAGGTCGAGAGGACGGGTGGGAACGGCGTTGGCCGACCGAACCCGCGGCGGCCCACCGTGACCGTCACAACAACCGGCGAGTCCCTGCCGTGAGCAGTCATCTCAGACGCGTCCTGGCCGCGCCATTGAGGCGGCGGTGAGCGACCTGCCGTCCGAACGTGTATCGTGATCGGCCCTTGAACACCGCTTGGCGGTGCTGCGTGAACGCTTCGACTCCTTCACGCGCGTCGGTGGTGTCGTTGAGGAAGTTAACGGCGAGTTCGGCGTCGCCGAGCGCCTGCTCGAAGGTGAGTTCCTGTGCACGCCGCATCATGCGCTTGGCGAGGCGGATCGCGAGCGGCGGGCCTGCGGCTATCGCCGTGGCGACCTCCAGGACCCGGGCCTCGAGCTCTTCGTCCGGGACGACCTCCCCGACGAGTCTTAGCGAGCGACCTCAGACCGTGGGTGGCGCGTTGCGACGGGTTCAGGAGTGTGTGCGTCGGGGCGGTCTGAGCTCGCTCGCGTTTTGGGCCCGCTCGGATGACGGTGTGTCGGTGCCGGGCCGGCAAAGCCGGCCCTGTGCCCCTCCATCGGTGGTTTCGGGCCGATGAGGCGGTCCCCATAGCGTCCTTCTGATCACACCCGTTGATCGACCGCGCCAACGGTCGGGGGAGGAGGCCGCCATGGGGACCGTGGCCAAGCTACTGGCCGGACACGTCAGCTTTCGATGCACCTCGGTGGACCGCATCGGTATCCGGGGCTACGTCCCTGGGCTGCAGTATGAAGGCGGGGTGGTGAAGTTCCTCGTCAAGCGAGGCAACACCATCCCCTCGCCAGCCGCGCTGAACCGCAACCACGAGCGCCTTGTCAAGGAGTTGGACGCCGTGGTGGCGGCCACCGGTGTGCCGATGGTGCGTTTCAGGCGGGGCGAATCGAAAGAGGACATCGCCCGGCCCTACCAGGACGACGCGCTGGCCGCCGGGCGCCCTGGGTTGGTGCTGGTGGGCAAGGCCCAGGAGCGAACCTCGTCGTGGCACGGCTTCGTCGACGACACTCATCACGGCCACCGCCCCGGTCATCCGCACATCGCGTGGCGACGCCAGTCGTCGGTGCCCGATCACTGGTACTTCTACTTCGCCGACCACCAGTGGGGTCCGGCGTTCATCAAGCTGTGCTCGTACGCGCCCTATCCGCTGTGGTGTTGCGCCAACGGGCACGAGTGGGCCAAACGGCAGCTGACCAACGCCGGGATCGGCTTCGATGCCCTCGACAACGGGCTGCGTGCCGTCGAGGATCCCGAAGCGGCCCACCGCATCTGTGCCCGGCTGAGCGCGGGTCACGCCCGCGATCTCCTGCGCCGGATGATGGCGGTCCTCCCTGATCCGCTCACCATCGAGGATCGCCGGGCCGGGTTCGACTGGTCGTTCTCCATCGCCCAGCTCGAGATCTCCGACACGGCGGTGTTCGACCAGCCGCGCTGTGCCCGCGCGTGGTTCGAGGCGGCGATTGGTGAGCACCTCGATCTCGGTCGCCCGGAGCGGGTCTCCTTGGTCGTCAACCGCGCCGTGACCAACCGTCCCAAGCGTCCAACCCCGGGACGGTTCGCTACCGAGATCATCACCCGCGACGTCGCCCCCCAAATGCAGATCCACTACAAGTCCTCCAAGGCCAAGGCCTACCTCAAAGAAGGCCGCGCCCTGCGCGTGGAGACGACGATCAACAACGCCGACGACTTCAACGTGCGCAAGACGCTCAACGCCGACAACTGGCGGGCGCTGCGCCGTATCGGCGCCGCTACCAATGCCCGGTTCCTTGCCGCCATCGGCGAAGGACAACCGGACTTCCCCGACCCGGCAACCCTCGAATCGGTCGTGCTACCCACCATCCACGACGGTCAACGCGCCCCCGGTCTGCGCTTCGGTGAACCCCGAACGATCGCACTACTCGGATCGATCGCCGCGTTCGCCCACATCATCGGCGGCCTCACCAACAAGAGCCTGCGCGCCCAGATGGCCGCCCTCTGGCAGCCCAACTACACCTCGGCCCAAGCTTCCTACGACCTGCGTCGGCTCCGACTCAAGGGCTTCATCGAGCGAATCAACGGCACCAACACATACCGGGTCACCGCCCACGGCATACGCGTCGCCACCTTCTTCACCCACCTCGCCGCGCGAATCGTCATCCCCACCCTCACCGACCTCGCCGCGCTCACGAAGCCACGCCCGCCGACTACGCGACCACTCACCATCGCCTGGCGCACCTACGAACGTGAACTCCACAACCTCCTACGAACAACCCGCCTCGCCGCCTGATCAGAAACTTGCCTCAGATGTCCAGAACCCGCTCCTCAAGCGACGGCTAGCCGTTGGGCATCGTGCGCGCTGTAGACCTCGTGGAGCCAGGTCATGCGAAGCGCCGCGTCGATGCCCATGGCTCGCGGGAACACCCAGGCGCCACCCTCGTCGGGCAGCAGTGCCGCCATGCTGCTGGTATCGCCGAGTCTTGCTGAAGCGGCGGCGATGCGCAGATCGCACAGGAGCGCCAACGTGAGGCCACCGGCGACTGCGGGCCCGTTGATCATGGCGATGACCGGCTTATCGAGGCGGTGTAACGCGAGGTTCACGGCGTGCATCGACTCGCGGATGATCATGCCGTGGCCGAGCTGTCGGGACGCGGCTTCGTCGACTTCCTGGGTGGATCGCACGTCGCCGCCCGAGCAGAAGCCTCGTCCGGCTCCGGTGAGGACAAGGGCGCGGCAGCTGTCGTCGCGGCTGTAGCGGTCGAGCGCGTCGAGGATCTCCCGGCTCATGCGCGAGGTGTACGCGTTCAATCGCTGAGGCCGGTTCAGCGTGAGTCGCGCGATCGGCGCGGCGCTGACCTCGTAGATGATGTCTTGGTACGTCATGAGTCCTCCAAGGGCACACCCGATACGCCAGCCGACGCCTTACCCGAGATCCTCGGTGCTGCAGACTTGGTGGCGGTGCGGCCCCTCATCCAACCGGAATATGACATTGACGTCAAGTTCGAAGGCGGTAGCATGGAAGAGGCAGTCTTGCCTTAGGAGGTTTTGTTGAGCGCCAACGTACGAGCCGAGTCCACGAACGGCCAGCGGCCGGTGGCTTCGTTGCCGCTCACGGCGAAGGGCGCGCGAACCCGCCGGAAGCTTCTCGATGCCGCCCGGCGGGTGTTTGAGCGGGATGGTTTCCTGGCCGCTCGGGTCAGCGACATCGCCGAGGAGGCGAGACTGGCCCACGGGTCGTTCTACACGTACTTCACGTCGAAGGAGGAGATCTTCCGGGAGGTCTTCCTCGACGTGGAGGCCAAGATCCTCGAGCGCCCGGCGCAGCCTGACACTCACCACGACCCGTGGACCGCGATCGAGGTTGCCAACCGCCGGTATCTGGAGGTGTACCGCGACAACGCTGCGCTGCTGATGCTGTGGGAGCAGGTGGCTGCGTTCGACAACGAGTTCAACCACATGCTGCGGGAGTGGGGGAACGTGCACTTCGTGGCCCGCATCGAGCAGGCGCTGCGCCGGTGGCAGGCCGAAGGTCTGGCGGACCCGAAGATCGAACCCGCCTGTGCCGCCCACGCGTTGGGCCACATGGCGACCCGTTTCGCCTATCTGATGTTCGGCCTGCATGAGCCCTTCGACTTCGACACGGCTGTCGACCAGCTCACTCGCCTGTGGGCCAACGCGCTCGGGGTCAAGGAACCGGCCTCCAGCCGTCGCAAGGCCTCCAGGGGCGCCGAACGACAAACCGCGAAACGGGCGAAGGCTGAGCCCGCCCGGGTGGCGTCGTCACGCGGAAGCCGAGCCGGCTGAGGGCTCAGGCCGAAGCTCCAGGGGCGGGAATCTGGGCTCGCGCTTCTCGAGGAAGCTGGCGACGCCCTCTTTGATGTCCACCCGGTCGAAGGACTCGCGGGTGAGACGCTCAGATTCTTCGAGCGCGGCATCAACGTCGAGGTCGAGGTGGGCGTAGACCTGGCCCTTGATGATCGCCATGGACGTAGGCGACGACCACCGCACCAGCTCCTGCGCGTAGGCGAGTGCGTCGGCCAGAGGGTCGTCGGCAACCCCGGTCACGAGGCCCATCCTGGCGGCGTCCGTGCCGGTGACCACCCGGCCGGAGACCAGCAGGTCCAAGGCCCGCGCCGGGCCGACTAGACGCGGAAGCAACCACGAGATGCCGTGCTCGGCCACGAGGCCACGCCGCACGAACGCCGTGGTGAGCTTGGCGTTCGGGGCGTAGAACCGGACGTCGCACATCAACGCCTGCACGAGCCCCACGCCGGCGCAGCCTCCGTTGATGGCGGCCACGATGGGCTTTGGGCACGGTGAGCGGAAGGGTCATCTTGCGCCGGGGCCGGCGTCCAGTTCGTCGTCGACGGTGTTCATGTCGGCGCCGACGCAGAAGCTACGACCGGCGCCGGTGACGACTATGACCCGCACGGCACGACAGCCAGCGGCCTGCTCGAGCGAATCGAAGTAGTGCTGTTCGAGCTCCCACGACCACGCGTTGCCCTGCTCGGGGAGGTTGAGGGTGACGATGAGGATGCCGTCGTCGAGGTGGCGCAGTACTGGTCCGGATGTCCAGTCGTCCACGGTCAGCTCCTTGCTAGCGGGGCTCCCGAGGCAGTCCCAGACCGCGCTCGGCGATGATGTTGCGCTGGATCTCGCTGGTGCCGGCGGCGATGGTGAGCCCACGGCTCCAGAGGAAGCGGTCCTGCCAGCGCGTAACGGGGTAGCCGGGACCGGCGGGACGCATGGTGGCGGAAGGGCCGAGCGCGTCGAGGGCCACGTCACCAAGACGGGTGTGCGCCTCGCTCCAGAACAGCTTCGATGTGAGCTCGAGCGGACCGGCCGGCACGCCCGAGCGGGCCGCCTCCAGTAGCCGGTCGTTGTGCCACCGCAATAACCGGTAGTCGATGTAGGCGTCGACGAGCCGGTGGCGTGCCACCTGCGAGTGGAGCGGCCCGTTGGCTCGAAGGTCGGCAAGCAGCGTCTCGACGTCGCGCTCGAACTGGACGCACCACTCGGTCATCAGGTTGTTGCGCTCGTTGACGAGCGTGGAGTGGGCGAGGCGCCATCCGTCGCCGAGCTCACCGACGACGTTGTCGAGCGGGACCCGGGCGTCGGTGAAGAATGTCTCGCAGAACTCCGACGTCCCCGAGATCTGGCGGATCGGACGGACCTCGACGCCACGGGTCGATATGGGCATCAGCACGTAGCTGATGCCGCGATGCTGCGGCGCGTCCGGATCGGTGCGGCACAGGAGGAAGATCATGTTGGCCCGGGCGGCGCCGGAGGTCCACACCTTCTGCCCGTTGATGACCAGCTCGTCGCCGTCGATGACGCCGCGGGTCTTCAGGCTCGCCAGGTCCGACCCGCTGTCGGGCTCCGAGAAGCCCTGGCACCAGCGGTCCTCGCCGGTGATGATCCTGGGTAGATACCGCTGTTGCTGTTCTCGGGTCCCGTCGCGCATCAGGACGGGTCCGAACATCACCTCGCCCATACCGCGAAGCACCCGTGGCATCCGGGCCCGGGCGAACTCCCGGTCGACGATCGCCATCTCGACGGGGCCGAACCCGAGGCCACCGAACTCGATGTCCCAATGGGGACAGATGAGATTGATTGCGAGAAGCTCGGCCTCCCACGCCCGGTAGGCCGCCGCGGCGGCCTCACCGTACTCATCGGCGATGGTCGGCTTGCGGTCGCCGTCATACTCGTAGAGCCGGAAGCTCTCGAGGCCGTCGAGCTCGGGGCGCCGGTGCTCGGCCAGCCAGGCGCGCAACGCACCGCGCAGCACGTCGTCGCCATCTCGGGCCAGCTTCGCGAACTCCGGCACGGCCACTACCAGGCTCCTGCGGGCTCGGGAGCCGGCTCGCTGCTGAGGTAGAGCCGGTCGATGGCGGCCTTGGCGGCGCCGCCGACCGGCACACCGTCGTAGATTGGGCGGCCGAGCTCGATGATGACGATGTGGTCGGCCACCGAGGTGGCCCAACCCACGGCTTGCTCGACGAGGACGATCGTGAGTCCGTCGTCGCGCAGGCGCGCCACGGTCTCGTACACGTCGGCCATGATCGTGGGGGCGAGGCCGGCCGCGGGCTCGTCGAGGAGCAGCACCGAGGGGTGGCGCATGAGCGCTTGGGCGATGGCGAGCATCTGTTGCTGACCGCCGCTCAGCGCGCCGGCCGAGAGCCGCCTGCGTCCACGAAGGATCGGGAAACGCTGGTACGCCTCGTCGAGGCGGTCGCCGAGCTGGCGTCGCCTCACGCGGGTGGCGAACGCGCCCAGTACGAGGTTCTCCTCGACGGTACGGGCCCGGAAGATCCGTTTGCCTTCTTGCACGTACGCGATCCCGGCCGACGCCCGCTGGTACGGTGGTAAGGTGGTGATGTCGCGGGCGTCCAGCGTGATGATGCCCGACGACGAGCGGAGCAGACCGGACACCGTGCGCAACGTGGTGGTCTTACCGGCGCCGTTCCTGCCGAGGAGCGCGACGAGCTGTCCCGACGCCGCCGTGAACGAGACGTCGCGAAGGACCGTGATGTCGCCGTAGCCACTCGTGATGCCGGAGAGCGTGAGTGTGGTCACCGCGGCGCTCCGTGGGTGACGGGATGCCGCTCGTCCTGCACGTCGGTTGCTCCCAGTGTCGGGCGACGCGTGCGCGCTTCGCCCAGGTACTCGGCGCGAACCGCCTGGTCGGCGGCGATGTCGGCGGCGGTCCCCTCGGCGAGGAGCTGGCCTTCGGCCAGGACGACGACGTGGTCGGCGATGGCTCCGACGAGATCGAAGTTGTGTTCCACCAGTACGATGGTCGCTCCGGCATCGCGCAGCCGGCGCACGACGACGCTGAGCTCTTTGACCTCGTCCTCGTCGAGACCGGACGCGACCTCGTCGAGCAGCATGACTGCCGGCTCAAGGGCGAGCACCCGGCCGAGTTCGACGAGGCGGCGGGTGCCGAGCGGCAGGGATGCGGCTTCAGCGTCGGCTCTGCCGTCGAGGCCCAGAGCCACCAGGATGTGGTCGACCGTAACTGCTGCTTCCCGCTGGCGTCGTCGATAGGAAGGCAGACGCAGCATGGTGGCGACGGTGCCCGCTTCTCGCGCCAGAGCACCTGTGCGGACCACTTCGCGCACGGTGAGCTCGGCGGGAATGATGGGCGTCTGGAACGTCCGCCCCACGCCCAGGCGAGATCGGCGATGGGCCGGTAACCGGGTGATGTCGGTTGCGTCGAGCTGGACGGCGCCGGCGTCGCAGGCGTAGTAGCCCGACACCAAGTTCAGCAGTGTCGTCTTTCCTGACCCGTTTGGGCCGATCAAGGCAGTGATCTTGCACGGTGCCGCCACCAGCGACACCGACTGGAGCGCGGCGAGGCCGCCGAAGCTCTTGGAGACGCCCTCGACCCGCAGCTCCTTGCCTGGAACCGGCGGCAGCGTGCGGTTCGCGGAGCCGGCCGGGGTCCTCCTCCTCCGGCCGGCCAGGCCCGCCGCGTCGAGCCCGCGTCCGATGAGCCGGCGAAGCAGCGGGGCGAGGCCCTTCGGGAGCAGCACCCCGCCCAACACGAGGAGCGCGCCGTAGGCGACCAGCGCGTAGTCCTCGAACGCGGTGCTGCCGAGGGGCCCGAGTTGGAGCAGCGCCGAACCAAGCACGGCGCCATAGACGGTGTGGATCCCCCCGAGCACCGATGCGGCCAGGATTGCGACGGCGAAGCTCAGACCGAACGACGTGGGGGACACGAATCCGTCCAGATAGGCGAACAGGCAGCCGGCGATGCCGGCAGGGGCCGCCCCGATCGCGTACGCCCGCAGCTTGGCGCCATAGATCGACACACCCAGCGACGCCGGCAATGTCCGTCCCGTGCCGAGCACCCTGAACTCGGCCCCTCGAGGCGACTTGATCAGGTTGGACAGCAGCGCGAGCCACAGGCCGGCGGTCACGACGACGAAGACGTAGAACGCGTTCGTCGTCAGCTCGTTGCCGAACAACTCGGGCAGCGGGATGCCCGACAGGCCGTCGAAGCCGCCGATGGGGTCACCGACGAGGTTGACGACGTCGGGGATCAAGAGCACGAGGAAGAACGAGCTGATAGCCAGCATCCAGCCGCCGAGCCGCACGCCCGGAGCGCCCGTGACCAGTCCCACTACGAGGGCCGCGGCGCACGACACGATGACGAGCAGGCCGATGTCGTTGACCCAGTTCGTGGCCAGATAACCGGTGAGGTAGGCGCCGGAGGCATACACGGCCGCCTGGCCCAGGCCCAGTTCGCCGGCGAAGCCGAAACTGAGGTTCAGCCCGCTCACGATCAGCGAGAGGATGGCGATGAGGATCACCTGCCGTGTCCAGAAGCGGTTGAGCCCGATGCTCGGACCCAATGCCACGATGGCGATCACCGCGGTGAACACAAGCGGTCGCAGGCGACCACCGAAGCGAGCGACCATGTCGATCGGGCTCATACCACTCGTGCCTCGCGCTTGCCGAGTAGGCCGTGGGGCCGGGCAAGCAGGACGAGCATGAACAGGACGAACACGGCGATGTTGCGGTAGTCGGGCCCCATGTACCGAGCGGTCATCGCCTCGGTCAGCCCGAGGGCAGCGCCACCGACCAGCGCCCCGAGATGACTGCCGACACCGCCGAGGGTGAGGACCACGAAACCCTTTATGGCAAGCACGAGGGCGATACTGATCACCGCGAACGTCTTCGCACCGACGACCGGTCCCAGGACCCCGCCCAGGGCGCCGGCGGCGGCGAAACCGCCCGACGACAGCAGCTTCACGTTGATCCCCTGCAGCATCGCCGCGTCCCTATCCTCGCTCTGCGCCAGGCTGGCCAGGCCGAGCCGGCCGCGTCTGGTCCACACGTGGAACGCGAGGCCGAGAACGACCGCCACGGCGATGATCAGAAGATCGGTCCTGCGCACCCCGCCGCCGAGGACCCGGACGCGGGTGTTGTCACTGAAGAGCCTCACCGGTCGGGGGTCGGAACCCCAGATGAGGAACGCCACGCCGGTGATCACCGTCGCCGCCCCCACCGTGGTCACCAGTTCGCCATGCCCACCGGCTCCTCGACGCAGCTTGAGCGACCGCATCGGTGCGATGGCGATGAGCTCCTCGACCAGTCCAACCGCACCGCCGATGACCGCGCACAGCACGAACGCGATGATGAGCGGAACGCCCAGTTCGGTGAGTCCCCACGCCGCCACGAACGTGCCCAGCATGACGAAATGGGCGTTGGCGAAGTTGAGGACACCGGAACAGGCCCACGACAGGTTGTAGCCGTACGCCACCAACGCGTACACCGCACCGACGGCGAGGCCAGACCAGATGACGCTCATCGGCTGGTCACGACTCGGTCTTGAACATGCCGTTGACCATCGGGCTGGGGGCGATGGCGGTGAAGTCGTCGGGAACGGGGTCGGGGAAGTGGCGGTCAGCGGTGTAGCCGTGCTGCGACCACATCATGAGCTCGGGGAACTCGAACGAGTCGCTCTCCAGAACTTCCTTGACGGCGTCGGCGTCGGTGGAGCCCGCCTCGTTGGCGGCGGCCGCCAACACTTGGGCCACGTCCCAGAACAGGCCTGGGGTGAGCACGTTGCTGGTGAGCCCTCCGTGCGCCTCCATGTTCTCGAAGAACCGTCGCTGGACGTCGGTGTACTCCTCCGGCGGGGTGTAGACCTGGAACCGGAAGACCTGCATGACGAGGTTTTCGAGCGCGGCGGGGTCCGCCCAGTCGGCAGGACCGCCCCCGATGCTGGAGATGCCGAATCCGGCGATGGTGGGGATGTCGGTGGCACCAACGGCGAGGCGTGCCTCCACGAGCCGTTGGGTGATGTCACCGATCGCCTCGAAGAACACGGCGTCCGGGTTGCCCGAGATCGCTCGCTCGTAGGAGACGGAGATGTCGAGGTCCTCGGGGTTGAACAGCTCGACGGTCGTGGTGACATCGGTGTCACGAAGGACGTTCTGCACGGCGTCGGCGATGGACGTGCCGTAGGCGTTGTTCGGAACGATGACGGCAAGGGACTTGACGTCCATCTTCTGGAGCAGGTCCGGAAGCCCGGCCTGAAGACCCTCCGATGTCGCCGAGTAGCCGAAGTGGTACGGATACTCCCCGGGGTTGTTGAGGTCGGGGTTCGCCGCGTTGTTCATGCTGACGATCTTCTCCCTGGTCAGCAGCGGCACCAGGGCGAGCGCCTCGGCACTGGAGATCCCGGGGATCACGAAGTCGGGAGCGTCGTTCTGTGACAGGTAGCCCTGCAAGACGCTGACCGCCTGCGTCGGGTCGCCACCGGTGTCGAGCACCTCGAGCTTCACTGTGCGGCCGAGGACGCCGCCCCTCGACTCGATATCGGCGATCGACGCCTCGATAGCGCGCTGCGCGTCGGCAACGCTTGCCGCCGTAGGCCCGGTGGCCCCGGCGACGAAGAGGATCTTGACGGGGTCGCTGTCGTCCAGCTGATCGGAGGTCGCCGCGGTCGTGTCTGTCCCCGGCGCCACGGTGCCGGGGGCTTCGGTCCCCGGCGCTTCGGTCCCGGGGGCTTCGGTCCCCGAGGGTCCCCTAGCTCCAGCCCCGGTGTCGTCGTCGTCACCGCACGCGGCGGCGAGCAGGGCAAGGAGCACCAGGATGATCACAGGCGGCCGGTGTCGGATTCTGGCCATGGTCTTCCCCTCTTCGGTCACGGCGGTCAAGTGTGCCGTTCAACACAATAGTCGAAGTTGACGTCGAGGTCAAAAAAGCACCGGAAGGAACAGCAATCTCGTCCGCCGGCTACTGGGCAGTGCGGAGGTGCTGATCCCGCAGGTCCCGCTTGAGGATCTTGCCACTCCCGCCCTTCGGGAGGTCGGCGACGACCTCGACGACCTTCGGGCACTTGTAGTGGGCGAGCCGCTCACGGGTGAACGCGATCAGCTCAGCCTCGCTGGCCTCGTGCCCGGGCTTCAGGCTCACGGTCGCCCACACGGCTTCGCCCCAGCGCTCGTCGGGGACGCCGTAGACCGCGGCCTCCAACACGCTGGGATGGGCGGCCAGGGCGTTCTCCACCTCGACGGAGTACACGTTCTCGCCCCCGGTGATGATCATGTCCTTGAGGCGGTCCTTGAGGTAGACGAAGCCGTCGTCGTCCATCACCCCGACGTCGCCGGTGCGTAGCCAGCCGTCGGCCATGAGCAGACGCGACGTGTCCTCCGGCCGGTTCCAGTACCCGATCGTGTTCTGGGGGCCGCGGGCCCACACCTCCCCGGCCGTCCCCGGGGCAAGGTCTTGCTGGGTGTCCGGGTTGACGATCTTCAATTCGTAGGTCGGGATCGCCTGGCCGACGCTGCCGTGTTTGCCGTCGTCATCCTCCCCGAAATAGTGGGGGGGCGAGCAGGCGATCCCTCCGCAGGTCTCGGTGAGCCCGTAGCCGTGGAAGAAGGCGCACTGTGGGAGCAGCTGCATCGCTTCGTCGATCGTGGTGCCGGCCGACGGGGCCGCGCCGTAGACCAGCACCTTCAGGCTCGACAGATCGGTCGTTCGGCAGGCCGGGTCGGTCACCAGTTGCGCGATCATCGATGGGACCAGCGCGCTGTGGGTGATGCGGCGCTCGGCGAGGTCACGCAGGATCAGCGCCGACGTGGCCTCGCGGGGGAGGACCAACTCGCCTCCGGCGTGCAGGGTCGAGTACGCGAGGCCCGTGCCGCTCACGTGGAAGAGGGGCAGCACGCAAAGGGTGCGGGTGGTGTCGTCCATCAGCCACACCTGGGAGACAGCCTCGAGGTTGGCGACGACGTTGCGCTCGAGCAGCATGACGCCCTTGGCTCGGCCGGTGGTGCCGCCGGTGTACATCTGGAGGACAAGGCCGTTGGGGTCGTTGTGCTGCACCTGGAAGTCGTCGCGGCCGGACACTCGCCACGTCTCGTACTCGCGGTCGAGCCAGACCGGCTTGGGCAAATCGGGCGTTCGGGCCAGGAGATGCTCCCACTCGTCCTCGACGAACAGAAGCACCGGTGCGGCGTCGGCGATGATGTCGGCCATCTCCGCCGGGGAGAGCCGGAAATTGAGTCCGACCACCACAACGCCCGCCAGCGAAGCCCCATAGGTGAGCTCGACATACGGCAGCCCGTTGCGGGCCAGGATCGCGATGCGGTCTCCACGCTGGGCACCTGCGGCCCGCAGCGCGCCGGCGGCGCGCGACGCGTTCTCCGCGAGCTGTGCGTAAGTCGTTGTGCCGTCGCCGGTGGTGACCGCGGGTGCCTCAGGCCGCCTGGCTGCGTGGTCGACGAGCACCCCGCCCATCGTCTCCGGGCTCGTCACCTGTGCCATGGCACTCCTTCCTCTGCTGGTAGGCGTCGGTCAGTACGCCCGAACTCGGTAAGGCGCTTCGGCAGCAATCGCCGGGGCGGCGCTGCCGCGGTGCGGTCGATATCGGCCACGGACGGCGGATCGATCCCCGGTGGCGCACCGCGACCTCCCCTCATCACTCGGCGACTCTAAGTCATTCTTGAGACTGATATCAACTTCAAGCGGGCTGGCTGCGCGGGAGGCGCCGAGATGGCCGACACCCGGTCCGATGCCCGCGAGCAGGCAGTCGACGAGTTCTTCGCGGCGTGGCAGACCGGAGACTGGCTTGGGAGAACTAGGACCAAGCAGGAACCGAGGGGGCGAGCCAATGCTTGGCACCCTTGCGGACGATGCGTCGCGTCCGACGCCCGCGATCAATGTCGACGTCGTCGACGTTCGCGTTCAGGGCTTCGAGAATCCGCAATCATGAACGTGATCAGCGTGTGGTCGCAGGCTGAGCCGACACACCAACAGGACGCCGAGGTCGTCGCGGTCGAGCCCGATGGTCTCGGATTCGTGGTCGACCTCGGGGGCGTCGGACCTTGGCGGCCCCGTTTGCGGCGCGCCGCGCCGGTGCGGCCCTTGTGCAGCGTGCCGTCACGACTGCGGGGTGCCCTCGGGGAAGATCCCGAACAGCTCGCCACGGTTCAGCACGCCCGCCGCCGTGTCCAGCGCGGACGCCGACTTCTCGCCGCCCGAGCGGTCGATCGGAATCATGCCCAGCGCCGGGAAGACGTACTTGGTCTTCCACGAGTCCATGTGCTCCGCCTTGCCGACGGACCTGATGTTGCGGGGCATCGTCAGCATCAGGAACGCCGAATCGAGGAACGAGATGTGATTGGGACACAGGATCGCAGGACCCTCGACCGGCAGACGGTCGTAACCCACCGTGTCGATGTGCCACAGCCTGTGGGCGATCGGCGCAACCACGCGCCTCAACCGACGCTGGGCCGCCCCAGCTCCGGATTGCTTGCTGAACATCATCAGTCGAGTGGTCTACCACCGGGGCTTCGCTCACATCCGCCGAACGAGGCGCCGATGACCGTCTCACCAGGCAGTACACGATCTGCTACAAGATTCCCCCGGCCGGGTGACGCCAACCGGAGGAGCAGACGCTCCAAGTCACGACGTTTGGGCACGATCCGAACCGTCATCGTCGGCGCGATCGCGACGGAGTGGATCGCGACAGTCCGAACGACACGCGGACGCGTTCGCCAGCCCAGCAGAGCGGACACCGAAGTGCCGTTCCCATGACGAGGCCACGCCGAACTCCACCAACCACCATCCAAGGACGCACCTCCAAGGCCCGCCGAGCGCGTCCTGGCAGCGCCCAGAGCTGCCGGCCGGCGGCCCAGCGGCTGGTCGCGTCCCGTACCGCGCGCAGCCCTCGAACGCGCGCTTCGACTCCGTCAGAAATGTCGTCGAAGCGTGCCGTCGATCCCGCCTGTGCGCATCCTGACAATCCGGAAACCCGCGTCCTCCACAAGCGTCGGTGCCGCGCGCAGGGCACCAGATGAGCGGCGTTTCTCCCACCCGGCGCCATCGCTGAAGACGATGGCCCCGGCCGCTCGTGGCCGCCGCTCAGCCTCGGGCGCGACGCCGTCGGGGCAGATCTACGTGGCCGCCTACAGCATCGTTGGGCCGCAACGAAGGATGGCCTGGCGTCGGCATCAGCGATTGCGAACGCCGCGACCGAACTCTCGGACAGTTTCGAGGACGTAGCAACCCGGTAGCAACCTTGACGGATCCCGACCCGATTCAGGAGTGGACAAAATGGCCCGTAAGCAGGCACTTTGGGGTGCGCCCCCAGGGATTCGAACCCTGAACCAATGGATTAAGAGACCCCTGCCCCGGTTGGCCGTGGTCGACCGGCTCGCGCTCCCGCACGACGTCGTACGGGCGCTGCCCAACAGGGCCGTGTCCCGCATCGCGGCGTTCCCGGGCCTTTAGAGAGCCATGGAAGCAAGATACGAAGCCTCCTCCGGTCAGACACGTCGTGCCCACGGAGAAAGTCCTGCGGGTGGGAGCGTGCTGCCCGAGGATGCTGTCCAAGGTCGGGAAGACAGGCTGCTCACGAAGGATGAGGCCGCCGGCGTACTGAAGGTTGCGGTCCGTTTCATCGATCGATGCGTTGTTGAGCGACGCATCCGATACGTCAAGGTCGGCCGCCACATCCGGATTCCCGAGTCTGCGCTCGATGAGTACGTGGCGGCGTCCACCGTGGAGCCGTACCGCGCCGTCCCGGTTGCTCGATTCGGAGAGCGTCGGGCGCGCGCCAGGTAGCTTCGACTCGGCGACCACGAGGAGGGTGTCCGTGACACGACGATCCTTCGGCACTGTCCGCCAGCTGCCGTCCGGACGATGGCAGGCGCGGTACCGAGATCCCGAGTCGAACAGGATGACCTCGGCTCCCGTTCGCTTTGCCACGAAGGTGGACGCGGGCCGATGGCTGTCATCGGTGGAGACCGACATTGCACGCGGGCGATGGGTCCAACCGGAGGCTGGCCGAGTCACCCTCACGGACTTTGCTGAGCAGTGGCTTACGGACCATCCGGGCCTCCGCCCTCGCACTCGCGAGAACTACGATGGGATGTTGAGGCTTCACATCCTGCCGACCCTTGGCGGCGTCGAGCTGGCGAGAGTGACCCCGAGCAGCGTGCGGCGTTGGCACGCGGAGCTGGTGAAGGCGGATCGTCTCAGTGGCGCCACGATCGCCAAGTGCTATCGGCTACTGCACGCAATGTTTGCAACGGCCGTAGCGGACGAGCTGATCGTGCGCAACCCGTGCGTGATCAAGGGCGCCTCCTCCGACCGAAGTGGCGAACGCCCAGTCGCGTCGCTGCCCGATGTCTTGCAGCTGGCGGAGGCCATCGGACCTCGCTACCGGGCACTTGTTCTCACTGCGACGATGACAGGTCTTCGGCTCGGTGAGCTGTTGGCGCTCCGGCGCCGCAATGTCGATCTGCTTCACGGGAACGTCAGCGTCCTCGAACAGCTCTACGAGCTGGCGGACGGACGCCAGCAGTTCGGACCGCCCAAGAGTGACGCCGGTCGCCGCACGGTCGCTCTACCCCCACAGCTTGTGAGCGAGCTCGAAGGACATCTCGCGCGGTTCTCCCAGCCCGGCCCCGACGGGCTCGTCTTCACTTCTTCAGAAGGGTTCGCCGTGAGGCGGGGAAATTTTCGGAAGCGGGTGTGGGCTCCTGCGGCCAAGGCGAGCGGACTCGAGCACCTACGGTTCCACGACCTCCGCCACACCGGCAACACGCTCGCTGCCGCGACGGGGGCGAGCACCCGGGAGCTGATGTCACGGATGGGTCACGCATCGCCGCGCGCAGCGCTGATCTATCAGCACGCGACCAGTGATCGGGATCGCGTTATCGCCGACGCCCTCGGCAGCATGCTGGCCGCAGCCGCCCCGACAGAGCTTGCGCAAGTTCGCCGGGTCGAAACCACCTCGAACTGAGGTCACTTCGGTCGCTTGTCCAGCGTCGAGCCGTTCGTCCCGACCTGCTGCACGGAGTGGCACTGTGCACGGAGTGGCACGTTTGTGGCACGAAGCCCGCTCGCCGTAGCCCACGCTGGCAAAAGGGTACTCCGAAGAGAGCCTCTGACCAGGTAGTTCCTGGAGCGGACGACGGGATTCGAACCCGCGACCCTCACCTTGGCAAGGTGATGCTCTACCAACTGAGCCACGTCCGCGTGCGGCTGAAAGGGTAGCAGCGGGCCGGGTTGAGCGGCATCCCGTTGCTCCCAGCGAACTCCCAGGTCCGTCTCACCGTGCGCTGACTCGTCGTCGTCATGCTCCTGGGTATGGCCCTCCTCGCTGTGGAGACCCCCGCTCCGCCGCTCGCTCCCGCGTTCCCCCGACTGCCCACCGTCGAGATCGTCGTTCCCACCCACAACGAAGCCCACGTGCTGGAGTCGAATGTCACCCGCCTGCACCGATTCCTGGTCGAGCAGTTCCCGCTGCCGTGGCGGATCACGATCGCCGACAACGGCAGCACCGACGGCACCTCCATCATCGCCCGCCGGCTCGCCCGCACGATGCCCGGCGTGAGCGCGCTCGTGCTCCCGAAGTCGGGACGTGGTGGCGCGTTGCGTGCGGCCTGGCGGCGCAGCCGCGCCGACATCGTCGCCTACACCGATGTCGATCTCTCGACCGACCTCGACGCCCTGTTCCCCCTCGTCGCCCCGCTCGCCTCGGGGCACAGCGACGTCGCCGTCGGATCCCGGCTGGCGTGGGGCTCGCGCACCCATCGGGGGCCCAAGCGGGAGTTGATCTCGCGCACCTACAACCGCCTGCTGCGGATCGTGCTGCGCAGCCCGGTGCGCGACGCCCAGTGCGGGTTCAAAGCGATGAGCGCCGCCGCCGCCCTGCACCTGCTGCCGACCGTCCGCGACGATGGGTGGTTCTTCGACACCGAGTTGCTCATCCGCGCCAAGCGGGCGGGGATGCGCGTGTTCGAGGTCCCGGTGGACTGGGTTGACGACGAGGACTCGCGGGTCGAGATCGTGCGCACGGCGATCGACGACCTGCGCGGCATCGCCCGTCTGGCCCTGCGCGAACGCACATGAGGGAGCGAGTCTTCGAGCGAGCGAATCAGCGTTGCGGCGCCGAAGGCTCACTGGTGCACCAGGCAGAGACCGTCGATGTCCTCGCCCACGCTCGACTGGTGCACCAGTGACTGTGATCTCGCCGCCGTCGGCGGCACCGACCCCGCTCGGACCACCGATCAAGACGCTTGACGACCCGACGACGCCCGTCGTCGTCGAGACGACCGCCCGCGCGCGCTGGGAGCTTCCCGCGCTCGGCAGTGCTGCTCGCGGGGACCGCCGTGCTGTACCTGTGGGGGCTGTCGGCGTCGGGGTGGGCCAACTCGTTCTACTCCGCCGCAGCCCAGGCGGGGTCACAGAGCTGGAAGGCGTTCCTGTTCGGCTCCTCCGACGCGGCGAACTCGATCACCGTGGACAAGCCGCCGATGGCGCTGTGGCCAATGGCCCTCTCAGTGCGCATCTTCGGGCTCAGCTCGTGGAGCATCCTCGCCCCCCAGGCGCTGATGGGCGTGGCCACTGTCGGCATCGTGTTCGCCACGGTGCGCGAGCGCCTCGGCGCGATGGCCGGCCTGCTCGCTGGCGCGGCGTTCGCCCTGACACCGGTGGCGGCGCTGATGTTCCGATTCAACAACCCCGACGCCCTGCTCGTGCTGTTGATGACGGCCTCGGCGGCAACCCTGTTGTGGGCGATCGACAGCGGCCGGACGCGATGGATGGTCGCCACCGGCGTGCTCGTCGGGTTCGCCTTCCTCACCAAGCAACTGCAGGCGCTGTTGATCGTGCCCGGCTTCGCCCTCGTCTACCTCGCCGTCGGCCCCGACGGGTGGTGGCGACGGGTCCGCGACCTCCTGCTCGGGCTGGCGGGGATGATCGCCGGCGCCGGGTGGTGGATCGCCATCGTGATGGCCTGGCCGGCGTCGTCGCGGCCGTACGTCGGCGGCTCGCAGACCAACAGCATCCTCGACCTGACCTTCGGCTACAACGGCTTCGGCCGCCTCACCGGCGACGAGAACGGCAGCGTCACCGGCGGGCGCGGGCCGAGCTGGGGGCGCACCGGCCTGGCCCGACTCCTCGACGGCGCCAACGGTGGGCAGATCGCCTGGCTGCTGCCGGCCACGGTCATCCTCGGGCTCGGCGCGCTGTGGTACCTGCGCCGGGCGCCCCGACGTGACGGGACCCGGGCGCTGCTGCTGGTGTTCGGAAGCTGGGGCCTCGTCACGTGGGTGGTGTTCACCTACATGGAGGGCATCTACCACGAGTACTACACCGTCGCCCTGGCCGTGCCGATGGGGGTCGTCGCCGCCGCCGGCGCGGCCGTCGTCTGGCGCCACCGGCGCGAGCCGCTCGCGGCGGCGCTGCTCGCCGTGGCGACGCTCACGACGGCGCTGTGGTCGGCGACGCTGCTGCGCCGTGCCGCCGGATGGAACGCGTGGCTGCCGATGGCCGTCACCGTCGTTGGCATCGCCGCCGCTGTCGGCCTGGTCGTCACCGCCCGGTTCGATCGTCGCGTTGCCGGTCTCGTGGCGTCGGGCGCGGCGGTGGCGATGCTCGCCGGGCCGGCATCGTTCGCCATCGCGACCGCGGCGACGCCGCACACGGGGTCGATCGTCACCGCCGGGCCGAAGGTGACGGCAGGTCTGTTCGGGCGGCTGCCGTTCCCCGGGTTGAACCGCATCCCGGCCGGGGCGAACGGACAGACCGCGCCCCGCCGGCGCGCGCCTGGCGGATTCCCCGGCCAGGTCACGCCGGCGCCCGGTGTTGGCAACCAACCGGCGCCCCGCCTCGGCGGGCTGCTCGGGACCTCGGTGCCGAGCGAGGAGTTGAAGGCGCTGTTGCTCCAGGATGCCGATCGCTTCACGTGGATCGGCGCGACGACCGGCTCCAACAACGCCGCCGGCTACCAGCTGGCGACGCAGCGCCCGGTGATGCCGATCGGCGGCTTCAACGGTTCTGATCCCTCGCCGACGCTGGAGCAGTTCCAGCAGCTCGTGGCGGCGAAGAAGATCCACTGGTACCTCGCCAGCGGGCTCGAGCGGGTGGGCGCAAACGGGGGCAGCCGCAACGCCGCGCTGATCGCCGAGTGGGTGACGACCCACTACCCGGCCGAGCAGGTCGGCGGCGTGACGCTCTACGACCTGTCCTGACCCGTTCTGTCCTTCAAGATCGGCCCGATCGGACCGCTTCTGAATGACAGAACCATCATGGGCCGGGTGGGCCAGATCGACGCGGAGACCGCGGTGCACGCTCTCGGCGAGGGCAGGTACACGACGCGCCTGTCGGCGGCGTGGAACATCGGGACCAACCCGAACGGCGGCTATGCGATGCTCCCCGTCCTACGGGCGATGGCCGACGCAGCCGGGCGGTCAGACCCGGTCTCGGTGACGGTGCATTACCTCCGTCCCGCGGTACCCGGCGCGGACGGGGAGATCACCGCCGACGTCGTGCGCGTCGGTCGCTCGGGCACCAACGTCACCGCCACGCTCGTGCAGCACGGCTCGGCCCGCCTGACCGTCACGGCGATCCTGGGCGACCTGTCGGCACCGGTGAGCGAGGCCCCGGACCCGGGCCTCACCGTCGCGGCCCCCCACATCCCACCGCCGGAGGCGTGCGTCGATCGGTCCCAGCTCGGCCAAGGAGTCGAGTTGCCGCTGCTCTCGCGCGTCGATGTTCGTGTGAGCCGTGATCAGGACGGCCCGGCCACCGTCGACGGCTGGATCCGCCTTCGCGACGGCACCCCGCCGACGGCGCTGTGGCTGCCGCTGTTCGCCGACGCCTTCCCGCCGGCGTTGCACGCCACGATCGAGCGGGTCGGGTGGGTGCCGACCCTTGAGCTCACGGTCCACGTCAGGCGGCGGCCGGCGCCGGGCTGGGTCCAGGCCCGGCTCGCGTGCGACGACGTCGCCGGCGGGTGGATGGTCGAGACCGGGACGCTGTGGGATGCCACCGGCGCGCTCGTCGCCCGCTCCCGTCAGCTGGGCATGGTGCGCACAGGGCACGAGGGTGGGTGAGCGCCGAAGCGCAGCGGAGGCGGCGGACTCGGAGTCGAAGGGAGCAGCTTGGCCGCGACCCGAGCCCGAGCGATCAGCTGACTCGATCGCGCAGCCAGCGGGCGTCGTGGACGGCGGCGCCCCCGTAGTCGTTGTTGAAGTAGGCGTGGATGTCGCACCCGTCGTCGCGCCACGCCGCCAGCCGGACCGCTGGCCGCGCCAGGCGGCGACCGGTGTAGCGCCCGACGTAGGCGTGGTTGCGGGCGTCGGGACCGTGGAAGCGGACGTACGTCCAGTCCGGCGCCGTGCGCACCCACGGGTGCTCGGGCAGCAGGTCGTGGATGCACAGCGCCGCGCCGTGGTGGGCGAGCACGGCGTAGACGTCGTCGCGCAGCCAGGACGGGTCGCGGATCTCGACCGCCCAGCGCCAGTCCCGCGGCGCGACCTCGAGCAGGGCGTCGAGACGGCCGGCGTCGACACCCCAACGCGGCGGCAACTGCAGCAGGTTCGGGCCGAGCGCGGCGCCGAGCGGCCTGATCCGCTCGACGTGGTTGGCCATCCAGAACTCCGGGTCGCGCAGCTTCTTGCGGTGGGTGCCGAAGCGGCCGACCTTGACCGCGAACAGGAACCCGGGCGGCGCTTGCTCCGCCCACGCTCGCACCATTGCCTCCGACGGCAGCCGGTAGAACGTCGTGTTCAGCTCGACGGTGTCGAACATCGAGGTGTACCAGCCGAACCACGACCGGGTCGGGACGTCGGCCGGGTAGACGGTCCCTCGCCAGTCGCGGTACACGTACCCCGAGCAGCCGACGCGCACCGCGCCCGTCAGCGCGAGCCCTGCCCGTCGTCGACCTTGATCGTCGTGCCGGTCACCGCGTCCGACGCCGGCGAGACGAGGTACAGCAGCGTCGAGTCGAGCTGGGCCGGGTCGGCGATCTTGCCCCGCGGGAAGAACTGCGTGATGTCGCCCATGCGCGACAGCATCCCGTCCATCATCTCCGACGCGAACGC
This sequence comes from uncultured Acidimicrobiia bacterium, assembly GCA_963841465.1. Classification (GTDB taxonomy): domain Bacteria; phylum Actinomycetota; class Acidimicrobiia; order Acidimicrobiales; family Ilumatobacteraceae; genus JALZMG01. Next base: position 52,146 of record CAWJCQ010000010.1, read on the forward strand.
GCCCGGCGCGATGCACGTGACGTTGATGTTGAACTTCGACCACTCGACGGCGAGCACCTCGGTCATCCGGTGGATCGCCGCCTTGGTGATCGAGTAGAGGGCGGCGCCGTTGCCGCCGTAGTTGAAGGCGCCGAGCGAGGCGATGTTGACGATCCGCCCAGGCCGCTTGGCGGCGAGCAAGCCGCGGGCAACCTCGTTGGACAGCAGCCACGGCCCGCGCAGGTTGGTGTCGAGCACGGCGTCGGTGAGCTCGAGCGACATCTTGTGGGCGCGCTGGGCGTCGGGGATGCCGGCGTTGTTGACGAGGATGTCGACCAGGCCGAGGGCCTCGTTGGCGTGGGCGACCGCCCGGGCGATGGACTCGGCATCGGTGACATCGAGCTCGATCGGCTCGCACTCGCCGCCGTTGGCGCGGATCTCGGCGGCGACGTCAGTGAGGCGGTCGACGCGCCTGGCGGCGGCGGCGACCTTGGCCCCGGCGGCGGCGAGGACGAGGGAGAAGCGGCGGCCGAGGCCCGAGCTGGCGCCGGTGACCACGGCGACCCGTCCGGTCAGGTCGTTGGAGACATTGGGCAGCGGATAGTCGCTCACTGGTGCACCATCCTTCGGTGCAGCTGCTCGCCCGAGGCCGACAGGCTGGTGCACCAGTGAGCCTTCGGCGCCGTAATGCTCATTCGCTCGCTTCGCTCGCTCATCGGTTGCCCTGAGTAGCAGCTCGGCCGGTCAGGCTCGCAGTTGTACGCTCCCGGCACGTGCGGGTCGGCATGCTCACGCGGGAGTACCCACCCGACGTCTACGGCGGCGCCGGCGTCCACGTCGACTTCCTCACCCGCGAGCTGGCCCGCCTCGTCGACGTCGATGTCCACTGCATCGGCGCCCCCCGCTCCGGCGCCACCGCCCACGCCGACGACGACCCCCGGCTCGACGGCGCCAACCCGGCGCTGCGGATCCTTGCCGCCAACCTGGCGATGGTGGCGGGGGTCGCCGATTGCACGATCGTCCACTCGCACACGTGGTACGCCAACCTCGCCGGGCACCTCGCCAAGCTGCTCTACGACATCCCCCACGTCGTCACGTCGCACTCGCTGGAGCCGCGGCGCCCGTGGAAGCGGGAGCAGCTCGGTGGCGGTTACCGGCTCTCCTCGTGGGCCGAGCGCACCGGCTACGAAGCCGCCGACGCGGTGATCGCCGTCAGCGCCGCGTCGCGCACGGACGTCCTGGCCTCCTACCCGACGCTCGATCCGGCCCACGTCCACGTCGTCCACAACGGCATCGACACCGACCTGTACCGACCGGTGCCGGACACCAATGTGCTGAAGCGGCTCGGGCTCGATCCGGAGCGACCGATCGTGTCGTTCGTCGGGCGGATCACCCGCCAGAAGGGTGTTCCGCACCTGCTGCGGGCAGCGCTGGCGTTCGATCCGGGGGCCCAGGTGGCGCTGCTCGCCGGGGCGCCCGATACGCCGGAGCTGGCGGCGGAGACCGAGGCGGCGGTGCGCCGGCTCCGATCCGCGCGCGACGGCGTGGTGTGGATCACCGAGATGGTGCCTCGCGACGATCTCTGCCAGATCCTCAGCCACTCGACGGCGTTCGTGTGCCCGTCGGTCTACGAGCCGCTGGGGATCGTCAACCTCGAAGCGATGGCCTGCGCCGCGGCCGTCGTTGCCAGCGACGTCGGGGGCATCCCCGAGGTCGTGGAGGACGGCGTCACGGGGTTCCTTGCCCACTTCGACGCTGCCGATCCCGTCGCGTTCGAGGCTGCCCTCGCCGACGGCGTCAACCGCCTCGTCGCCGACCCGGCGCTGGCGGCGAGCATGGGCCACGCCGGCCGCAAGCGAGCAGAGACCGAGTTCGGGTGGGACGCCATCGCTCGGGAGACCCTGTCCATCTACCAGTCCGTTGGAGCACGCCGATGAAGCTGGCCACGATCCGCACCGCCGAGGGCCACCGCGCAGCCCGCATCGACGGCGAGATCGCCACCGTGCTCGAGGCCGCCGACGTCGGCGCCGCGCTCGCCGACTTGGCGTGGCGCGATCAGGTGGCCACGGCCACGGGCCCGACGCTCACCGTCGCCGAGCTCGACTACGCCCCCCTGATCCCCAGGCCAGACAAGATCATGTGCATCGGGCTGAACTACCGCTCGCACATCGCCGAGATGCGCGGCGGTGACCCGCCGGCCTACCCGACGGTGTTCGCCAAGTACCGCGCGTCGCTGATCGGCGCCCACGACGACATCGTGCTGCCGGTGGCCTCTTCGAAGGTGGACTGGGAGGCTGAGCTGGCCGTGGTCATCGGCGCGCCGATCCGCCACGGCGACCGCGACGCGGCGGTCGCTGCGGTCGCCGGGTACTCGGTGCTCAACGACGTCTCGATGCGCGACTGGCAGAACCGCACGATGCAGTTCCTCCAGGGCAAGACGTTCGAGCATTCGACGCCGCTGGGGCCGTGGCTGGTGACGCCGGACGAGCCCGGTGCCGAGCCGGGTCCGGACCAGCGCATCGGCTGCACCGTCGACGGCGAGGTGATGCAGGACTCGACGACGGCTGATCTGCTGTTCGACGTCCCGCACCTCGTGTCGTACCTGTCGACGATCCTGACCCTGCTGCCCGGCGACGTGATCGCCACCGGCACGCCGAGCGGTGTCGGTGCCGGGCGCAAGCCGCCGCGGTTCCTGGCCGACGGCGAGCTGGTGGTGACGACGATCTCCGGCGTCGGCGAGCTGCGCAACCGCTGCCGCGCCGAACGCCCGTAGACCCTCGGCGGGCCGGATTGCCGAGAACGGTCAGGTGTCCGTCCCCGGGCGGCGGGTCACCTCCTTGGTCGGATCGCCCTTGTAGCCGGCGGGGAAGGTGGCCAGCAGCTCCTCCTCGGTCGGGGTCCGTCGGATGCGCGCCTCCGGCGGCAGCTGGTCGACGAGGGCGGCCATGATCCTCTTCGTGTCGGCGTCGAGGCTGCGGTGGCGCAGCGGCACGGCGTCGCCGACGCGCACCCGGATCGTCGGGCGCTCGCCGAGGTCGAAGCGGGGCAGCCGGCGGTTGCGCGGCCACACGACCTCGGTGCCCCACAACCCCACCGGGTACACCGGCGCCCCCGTCGCCTGGGCGAGGCGGGCGGCGCCCCAGCGTCCCTTGAGCACCGGCTCGTAGAACGCCGGTCCGCGCGGGATCGTCCCTTCGGGGGCCATCGCCACCGCCTCCCCGGCCTCGAGTGCGCGGATGGCCGCCTGCAGCGGCTCGTCGGAGCCCGTGCCGCGGTCGACGCGGATCCCGCCGGCCAGCTTCGACAGGAACCCGACCACCGGCGCGTCGAAGACCTCCTTCTTCCCGAGGAAGCGGAACGGCCGTCCGGTCTTGCCGAGCACCATCCCGACGACGCTCCCGTCGAAGTAGCTGCGGTGGTTGAACACGGCGATGACAGGGCCGGTGCGCGGGATCTTCTCGATGCCCTCGAGATCGATGTTGACGTTCGCCAGCAGTTCTGGCCGTTGCAGCGGCCGCAGCCAGTCCTGCAGCTCGCGCCCGGCGATCTTGAGCACGCCGTCGGGCTTGTCGAAGTGGCGCAGGTGCCAGCCACGTAGCCGGGCGAGAGCGACGAGCCGGAGGTCTGCATTGACGGCTGTGGGGTGGCCGACCGCGTCCAGCAGCGGAGCGTCGTAGAAGCTGTCGCTGTAGGCATAGGAGTCGACGAGGCTGACGTCCTGCTCCCGCGCCCACGTCCGCACCGCCTCCAACTTGCCCCGCCCCCACACGAGCGGGCCGTCGATCGACCCGGTGTACGTTCCGCCGTCGGATGCCCATTCGGTGGCGACGACGGCGTCGAGCCCGAGGCGCTCGGCGAACGGCGTGACCAACGGGGCCGGGCTGGTGGTGGCCATCACCGTCAGTCGCCCGGCCTCGCGGTGCTCGTCGATGACGCCAGGAGCGTACGGCTGGACCATCTCGCACAGTTCGTCGGCAGCAGCCTCGGCGGCCTTGGCGACGCCGTCGACCGGCCACCCGGAGGCGGCGCGGGCGGCGAGGCGGGCGGTGGGCGCGGTGATCGCCGTCTCGCCGAGGACGCGGAACACGGCGAACAGGGCGTCGGCACCGGGAATCGACCGGCCGCTGACGCCCGAGGACGCCAGCTGACGGGAGAAGACCGGCCCGGACGCCCCGCCGATCAGCGTGCGGTCGAGGTCGAAGAAGGCGGCGGCGCGGGGCACGGCGTCACACGACCTTCAGCGTGACGTCGATGTTGCCACGCGTGGCGTTGGAGTAGGGGCAGACCTGGTGGGCCTTGGCGGCAAGGTCCTCGGCGGCCGCCTGGTCGAGGTTCGGGGTGTGCACGTCGAGCTCGACCTGCAGCCCGAACGCGCCGCCCGGCGCCGGCCCGATCCCGACCGACGCCGACACCTCCGACCCGGTGACGTCGAGCTTGTCCTGCCCGGCCACGAACTTGAGCGCCGAATGGAAGCACGCCGCGTAGCCGGCGGCGAAGAGCTGCTCGGGGTTGGTGGCGCCGCCCTGTCCGCCCATCTCCTTGGGGATCCGCACGTCGACGTCGAGGATCCCATCGTCGCTCGTGGCGTGGCCGTTGCGGCCGTCGCCGGTGGCGTGAGCGGTCGCGGTGTAGAGAACGTCCATCGCCGCAATCTAGATCGCGCCGGCGAACCCGTGACGCGGCGCCCGCAAGCATCAGGACCGTGCACGCTCGCCCGCCCGCTCGACATCAGCGCGCACGGACGGGGTACTCGGGCACCGCGATCGGTCGGCTGGTCTGTCGTGCCGGTTGTACGCGAGCCCAACGGTCCAGTGGCGGGGCTCCGCCGATGCAGCTTGATCCCGTCTGCGACGGAGGGTGGATGCGATGGGGTGCCGATCTACGACCTGGTCGACGACTACCTCGAACGTCGCGTCGCGCTCCGCGCCGCACACCTCCGCGGGTGACCTGCAACGATCGTTACGGTCGCGATTCTCCGGCGATTCCCTGAACGGATCGCGACCAAGAGCAAGGTTCATGGGGTCGCTGAGGCAGCTTCGGCCCCGAACCGGCACGGCTCGTGCCACAACGAAACCCCAGTCGTGGCACAGAGCAACCGGTCAGACGGCGCCGGACGCGAGCAGCTTGGCGATCTCTTCGCTCGTCAACCCGACCTCGAGCAGCACGTCCATGGTGTCGGCCCCGAGCTCCGGTGGCGCTGCCGATCGTCGGCGAGGTCGGGCCGGCCGATCGCGCCATAGAAGCTCGGCCGGTTGGGACCGGTGACCCCGACGATCGCGATCCAGCCGTCGGCCGTCGGCACGATGCCGTAGACGCCGGGGATCATCGGGTGGCCGCGGTTGGGCCGTCCGGGGAGCTCGCCAGAGGCCAGGTAGTAGGTGTACTCGCTGGCCTGGGCCCAGATCTGGCTGCCGAGCAGCGAGACGTCGACGCGTTGGCCGCGACCCGTGCGCTCGCGGGCCAGCAACGCGGCGAGCACCCCATTGACGAGGTTGAGCGAGGAGATGTGGTCGGCGATCGTCACGGCGATCGTCGTCGGCTCGCCCTCGTCGGTGCCGGTCGCGCTGATCAGCCCGCCCGATGCCTGGGCCGAGAGGTCGGCGCCCTCCCGTTCGGCGTCAGGACCGATCGGCCCGAAGGCCGACCCGGTGGCGTACACGAGGCGGGGGTTGCGCGCGGCGAGGTTCTCGTAGCCGAGACCCCACCCGTCCATCGTGGCCGGTTTGAAGTTGGTGATCACGACGTCGGTCGTGTCGGCGAGGCGGGCGAAGGCGTCGCGCCACCAGCAGTCCCGCCTCGAGCACCCTGATCCTCCAGCGCGCCCATGGTCACCGAGTCTCGAACATCCGCCCGGTCCACGTCCAGATCAACGTGCGCGTCCCCGAGGCGTCGCGGAACGGCGACTCGAGCTGGTCGAAGCGGAACTCCAGGCCATCGACGAAGTCCTCCAGCCCCGTCGTCGTGTTGAACGGGAGGAAGTCGAACTCGAAGCCGAGCTCGCCGTAGACGCCGCCGGGCCGGTCGAGGCCGCCGAGGCCGATGATGAACTCGGACTCACCGTCACCGGTGACGTCGGCGGCCTGGACGGTGTTGATGATCCCCGGAGGGTCGACGGTGGCCGCGTTCTCCCACTGGGCGCCGTCCCAGCGCACGAGACGCCCGCTGCCGGTGACGATCAACATCGCGTACACGCGGGAACCGATCCGAACGATGTCGGACGTCTCGGTTGCGGACGACTGTGAAGCGAGGTCGGCGAGCGCCGAGTCGGGGTCAGTGGTGCCGCCAGCCGACGTCGCCGTCCCTGGCTCAACGGACGTCGGCGCGACAGTGCCCGACGGCGCGGTGGCCGGAGCCGTGGTCGGCGCCGGCGTGGTCGGCGGGGCCGTGGAGGTCGTCGTCAGGGCGGGGAACGACTCGGGCAGCGTGCCGCTGGTCTGGTCAGTGTCGTCGTCTCGGGAGACGACGAGCAGGCCGATGGCCAGGGCGACGACGAGCACGCCGACGGCGATCAGCGGCGTGAGGACCCGCCGGTCGTCGGCCGCCATCGTCAGTGACCGGCGAGGATCCCGACCGGGTTGCCCTCGACCACCTGGTCGAGGTACTCGGAGAGGCCCGAGCCGACGAGCCCATCGCACCGCCACGTGGTCATCCCCTCGGCGATGCGGGTCGTCTGCATCTCTCCGCTCGGCGCGGCACGGCGGTTGCGCAGCGGGATGTTCGACCACACCGTGCCCTCGACCTCATAGGTGTGGTCGGCGGTCTGCACGGACGCCCGCAGGGCGCGATGGAGCCGCTCGGGATCGTACTCGCTCGACAGCTCGACGCCCCGGATCGGCACCAGCCGGTCGTCGCCGTAGCGGGCGATGTCGTAGAGGAAGCCGTGGCTGCGCGTGCCGCCCTCGCGGTCGCCGGACACGGTGAGGGCGAAGCCGAGGTCGCGCCCGAGGTTGCCGGTCAACCAGCGGTACCACCAGATCGCCTGCCAGGTGCGGGGGCCCCACGAGTGGTCGCGCAGGCCGAGCCCGGCGGTGAGCTCGAACGTCTCGCCGTCGACGGCGACGCTGCCCGTGACGGCCATGTGCTGCTCGGTGTGGCCGCGGGCGAACTCCACCGTCGGGCGCTCTTCGCCCTCGTCGTACTCCGGCTCGCCGCCCCACACCTGCCCGACGGCGCGGTGGGTGAGGTCGATCGTGCACGGGACCTGCGGGTAGTCGGCGAACGCCTGGCGCGGGTCGAGCATCGCCGTGGGGTCGGTGAGCAGCAGCACGCGGCCGTCGTAGGTGACGCGGTGCTCGACGAACGGCTCGACGACCTCGAAGCGCAGCCCGCCGGCATCGTGGGCGGTGTGGCCCTCGATGCTCGGGCGCTTGAAGATGAACCCGACCCGGCCGTCGGGCAGGTACAGGCATACCGTCAGCTCGGCATAGCCCTCGTTGGGCCGATTGCCCATGCGCACCCAGCCGCCGAGCCCGCTGGCCGCGTCGAAGACGTTGTAGTAGCGGCTCTCGTTGAACGTCGGCGCCGCCTCCAGCGGATGCAGCAGGTCGTCGGCGGGGTCGAGGCGGATCCTCACGCCGCACCGCCGGGCACGGCGAGGATCTTGCAGTGCTGCTCGGGGTTGGCGAGCAGGTCAAAGGCCGCCGGCACTTCGGTGAGGCCGACCTCGCCGGTGATCAGCGGCGCCACGTCGATGGCACCGTCGGCGATCGCCTGCAGGCAGGCGGCGAACTCCTCGGGCGTGTAGCCGAGCACGAACTGCACGTTGAGCTCCTTGCCGATTCCGTACAACGGTGTGATCGAGTCGGGCTGCATGCAGACCCCGACGACGACGATGCGGCTCTGGGCGGGGGCGACACGCAGCAGCTCGTCGATCATCCCAGGGACGCCGACGGCCTCGAACACGGCCATCGGCTTGCCGCCGCCGACCCGATTCCACGCCCTGAACGCCGTCTCGGTCGACGGATCGACGACCTCGTGGGCACCCATTGTCGCAGCGAGGGCGCGCCGGGCGGGGGAGAAGTCGGCGGCAACGATCGGGGCGATGCCCTGCAGCCGCAGCGAGGCGATCACCGCCAGGCCGACTGGTCCGCACCCGACGACGACGGCGCCGTCGCCCGGCTGCAGGCCGCTGCGGTTGACCGCGTGCAGCCCGACGGCGATCGGCTCGGTGAGCGCGGCGTGGGTGGCGGGCAGGCCGTTGGGCACCGCCAGCGTCGTGAACGCCGACAGCAGCATCCGCTCGCTGTAGCCGCAAGGGTGGAGGTTGGAGTAGGCGAGGTCGTGGATGCCGTCGGCCGTGACCATGATCGGCACCGACGTGACCACGGTGCCAGGCGCCGGGCCGTCGGTCGATGGGCCCAAGTCGAGCACCCGCCCGCTGAACTCGTGGCCCATGAACACGTCACGAGTGAGGTCGGGCGGTGGGTTGCCGACGTCGACGGTGCCCTCCATCCGCTCACCCTTCTTGAGCATCTCGGCGCCGTGGCGGACGAAGTGGAGGTCGCTGCCGCAGATGCCGCACGCCGCCACCTCGACCAGCACCTCGCCCTGACCAGGCGTCGGCTCGTCGACGTCGTCGCGGACGATCACCGCACCGTTCCGGAGCACCACTGATCGCATGGGGACATCGTGGCCGAACCGTGATCTCTGCCACACCATCGGGAACGCGCGGTTTCGCATCGCGGTCGAGAGACTGGAGCCATGGGCGTGACCATGCGGCGCCCGCCGACCCTGATCCCCGACGTCGGTGATCTCTCCCTGTTCGCCCGCTGCAGCCGCCAGCAACTGGCCCGCGTGCGTTCGCTGCTGACGCCGATCCTCGTCCCTGCGGGCAAGGTGCTGATCGACTACGGGGCCCCGCCGCGCGAGTTCGTCGTCATCGCCGACGGCGAGGTGTCCGTCGTCGACGAGTACGGCACCGAGCTGGCGGTGCTCGGACCAGGGGCGATCGTCGGCGAGCTCGGGCTGCTGCGCGACACGCCCGCCAGCGCCACCGTGACGACGCTCACGCCGGTCGTGGCCTACGTCGGGAACCGCCGCGAGTTCCAGGCGATGCTCGACACCTCGACGGAGATCGACCGCCGCGTCGTGCACGTCGCGCTCGACCGGCTGCGCTGGGCGAGCTGAGCCCCGATCACCACGATCCGGAGCTACCGCCTCCGCCCCCGCCGCCGACGCTGCCGGAGAACCCGCCCCCGCCGCCACCCCAGCCACCACCGCCACCGGAGCTCGACGGCGGCGTGTAGGCGGATGTGAAGCTCGGACCCATCGACCACAGCAGCAACGGGCCGGTGGTGAGCTCCGTCGGTGGGATGCTCGTCGCCGCCATCGCCCGCTGCCAGGTATCAGCCGTGCCGAGGGCGACGGCCCACGCCGAGTACTCGCGGAGCAGGCCGTGCTTCCATGCCCACTCGACGTGGCGGCCCTCGCTGGCGGCGAGGAACCGGCGGAACGACTCGGTGCGCAGGGCGAGCGCCGAGCCCGTTGCGCTGCGGGCCGGGAGCAGGTTGTAGTAGACGGCGAAGGCGGCCAGCGCCGGCACGGCGATCCCGAACAGGATCCCCCCGATCGGGCCATGGAACACGCCGAGCGCCGCCGACAGCACCCCACCGGCGCCGATCAGCACCCACACCGCGATGAAGATGAGCAGCGGTCCGGAGACCACCCTGCTGCAGCCGGCGCCGGCGCTCGGCGGGAGCCGCTTCCAGAAGCCGGAGGCGCTGATCGAGCGTTCGATCTCGGCCTTCGCCGCCCGCCAGGCGGTGGCGAAGTGCTGGTCGTAGCCGTCGAGCTCCACTGGTTCGCCACTGACGAACAGGTGCTGGAGGATCGGCGCGTCGGCGGGATCGGCCTGGTCGAACTTGGGTCCCTTGCCGAGCACGACCTCGCCGTCGACCTTGGTGATCGTGATCACGTCGCGGGCGGCCTGTCCCGAGAACCACACGCTCACCGTGTCGTTGTCGATCTTCTCCCGCAGCAGCACGTCGCCCTGCCACGGCGCGATGCCCGCCGGTGGGGCGAACTCGGTGGTCGCCAGCGCGCCCATCTCGGAGTCGGGCACGAGACGGGTCGGCAGCGGCGGGCTGCCCGGCGGCGGCAGGGGAGCGCCGGCGCCGGCGGGTGGACCGTACGCGGCGTCGGCGGCGCCGCCGGCGTAGACCTCGTTGCGGCCGCGGCGCCGGGCCAGCTCGTACACCGCCCCACCGCTGGCCAACCCGATCGGCAGCATGGCGATGGCGAGCGGCACCGTGTTGTCGTCACCGCGCCGTTCCGGCAGCGCCGGCTCGTCGATGCTGGCGACGTCGGTGCGGCCGGTGACGATGCCGCTGATCGTGATCCCGTCGCCGGCCGGCAGCGGGCTGATCGTGGCCCGATAGGTGTCGCCGGACTGGGCCAGCGTGCATCCGCCGGTCGCACCGCTGGCGCCGGTGCTGCATCCCGGGTCGGCGAGCGCGATCCCGGCGACGACGACCTCGAAGCGGTCGGTCGACAACGTCTCGTCGTTGTTGATGATGTTGAGGAACAGCTTGCCGCTCGAGAGCTGGGCCTGGGGGAGGGTGTAGCTGAGCACGTAGCGGTGCTGGCCGCTGACCGTCTCGTTGGGGTCGCCGAGGCGGATGCGGGTGGCCGGCTGGCCGTGGAACGTGTCGGGGTCGACGTGGACATCAGCAGGGGCGTCCGGTGACGACGCCTCGATGTCGGTCGGCACGCCGAAGTCGTCCGGGATGATGCGCTCGTAGCCGTGGCGGTCGTTGCTGCCGAAGTCCTGGTCGACGACCTCGCGGATGCGCACGGCGTCGTCGCCGGCGGGGACGACCAGCACCTGCTTGGCGTCGAACTTCTCCGGGTGCTGGGGGACGCCGATGATGCCGGCCAGCGTCAGCCCGCTGCCGGCGAGCACGGCCGCGCCGACCACGCCGTGGCGCCAGGCGCCGAACTGCCCGATGCGAGCCATGGCGGGAGTCTGCCGGCCGTCGGGGCGTCACGGCACGCGGCCGTGACGGTGCCGCGTCCACGAGATCGCCTGCTCGCGCAGCCAGCACGGCAGCTCGACGGTGCCGTGGTGGGTGACGGGGGTGCGGTCGACGGCGACGTTGGCCTCGTGGCAGGCCCGCAGGACGGCGTCGTCGACGGGTGCGAGCATGCGCAGCCGCTCGGCACCGGAGGCCGCCAGGCGGGTGGCCAAAGCGGCGTCGGGCTCAGCCGGCGCCGAGACGTCGATCGGCACGCCGACGACCGCCGCCGCGGCGCGCAGCGCCTCGACGTCGCCGGGGGACGTGTCCGGCCCGGTGCGCACCACGACACCGCGTACCGGGCGGTACCGCAGCACGTTGCGCTCGGCGCGCAGCCGGCTGCGGTCGAGCTCGACCCCGAACTGGGCCGCCCACGCCCGGCGGTACGACGCGTCGGCGCCACCCGCCGGTCCGGTGCGCCGGAACGTGACGAACCGCTCGATGTCGCCGGGGCCACCGGTCTTGGCGCCGCGGCCGACCGACGAGCGTTTCCATCCGCCGAACGGCTGGCGCCGGACGATCGCGCCGGTGATGTGGCGGTTGACGTAGGCGTTGCCGACCTCGACCCGCTCCAGCCAGCGCTCGATCTCGTCGGTGTCGAGGCTGTGCAACCCACCTGTGAGACCGAAGGCGACGGCGTTCTGGATCTCGACGGCGTGCTCGAGGTCGTCGGCGCGGATCACGCCGAGCACGGGCCCGAAGCACTCGGTGTGGTGGAACCACGACCCCGGCTCCACCCCCGTGCGCACGCCCGGCGACCACAGCTGCCCGCTGCCGGCCAACCGGCGCGGCTCGACGAGCCAGGCCTCGCCGCGGTCGAGCCTCGTCAACGCCCGGGCCAGCGGGCCCGACGGCGCGGCGATCAGCGGGCCCATCACGGAGGCGAGGTCGGTCGGCGGGCCGACGCGGATGCTGCGCACCGCGTCGGCCAGGCGGGCGAGGAACGACGCGTCGTCGTGCAGCGGCGCCTCGACGATCGCCAGCGACGCCGCCGAGCACTTCTGCCCGGCGTGGCTGAACGCCGAGCGCACCAGGTCGCGCAGGGCGAGGTCGACATCCCCGGTCTGGCTGATGACGAGGGCGTTCTTGCCGCTCGTCTCGGCGAGGAGCCGCAGGTCGGGTCGCCAGTCGAGGAACATTCGCGCCGTCTCGTAGGATCCGGTGAGCACGACGCCGTCGATGCCTTCGTGGGTGACGAGGTGGCGGCCGACGTCATCGTCCGGGCAGCGCACGAGCTGGATGACGTCCTCGGGGATGCCGGCGGCGTGGGCCTGGCGGACGATCTCGGCACCGACGGCCACCGCCTCGGGCGCCGGCTTGAGCAGGACCGCGTTGCCCCCGGCGAGGGCGGCGACGACGCCGTTGGTCGGAATCGCCGTCGGGAAGTTCCACGGCCCCGCGACCAGCACGACGCCGAGCGGGTCAGCTGCGACGCCGTCGGCGGCGAGCTCGTCGAGCTGGCCGGTGCAGGCCGCCGCCCAGCGGGCGAAGTCGATCGCCTCGGAGACCTCGGTGTCGCCCTCGCGGGCGGTCTTCGCCGTCTCGTGGGCCATCACCGCGATCGTGCGCCCACGGTCGGCCGCCATCACCTCGGCCAGCCGGCACAGCGCGGCCCGCCGCTCGGCGGTCGACGTCGTGGCCCAACGCTGCGCGCCGCGGCGGGCGTGGTCGACGAGCGCGTCGACGCCCTCCTTCGTGGTCACGAGGGCGGGGAGCCGGGCAGGCAGATCTGTGGCGAGGTGCTCGGCGATCCACGCCCGGTTGGGGGCCTGGGTGAAGTCGGTGTCCGCCTCGTTGGCGAACGGCGCGTCGGGATCGAACGTGTGGCGCTCGGTGGTCCGGTCCTGGCAGCGGCGCCGGGCCGTCGGCACGGTGTGGCGCGCGCCCACGGCGAGCGCGAAGCGGTCCCGCTCGACGTTCCACACCGGCGAGCCGGGCGTGATCGTGAACAGCGAGCGCAGGAAGTTCTCCGGGCCGGCGTTCTCGTCGAGGCGCCGGGCGAGGTAGGCGATGCTCGCGGCGAAGTCGTCGTCGGTGACGACCGGCGTGTAGAGCAGCAGCCGCCCGGCCTCGTCACGGGTCGCCCGGGCCTGTGGTGGTGCCATCCCCTCGAGCATCTCGATCTCGGCGAAACCGGTGAGGCCGCGGCGGCGGATCTCGCTGAGCGCCCAGGCGACGTCGAACAGGTTGTGGCTGGCCACGCCAACCTCCAGCCCGCCCGCCGCGGCGGCGTCGAGGAGTCGATCGAGCAGCGCTTTGTAGCTGGCGTCGACCTCGGCCTTGGTGGCGTACGGCGCCGGCACCCACCCGCCGAGCTCCGCGTCGACCTGCTCCATCGCCAGGTTGGCGCCCTTCACGAGGCGCACCTTCACCGCCGCCCCGCCGGCGTTGCGCCGGGCGGCCTCCCACGCCAGCAGCCCTTCGACCACCTCGTGGGTGTCGGGCAGGTACGCCTGCACCACGATTCCCGCCCGCAGCCGGCGGTAGGGCGCCTCGTCGAGGACCCGCTCGAAGGCGGCGACGGTGAGATGGAGGTCGCGGTACTCCTCCATGTCGAGGTTGACGAACACCGGCGGGGACTGGGCGGCGGCGGTGTCGTAGATGACGCGCAGTCGGTCGGCGATGCGTGCCACCTCGTGGTCGAACGCCAGCACGTCGAGCCCGGCGCACAACGCGGAGATCTTCACCGAGACGTACGTGACGTCGGGCCGACGGATGAGGGCACACAGCGCGTCGAGACGGCCGGCGGCCTCGTCGTCACCGAGGATCGCTTCCCCGAGCAGGTTGATGTTGACGTCGAACCCAGCCGCGGTGCGGTCCCGGACATGCCGGGCGAAGGCGGGATCGGCGGCCGGGATCACGACGCCGCGGGTCTCGGCTCGGATGCGCGAGCGCACGATCGCGGCGACCGGACCGGGCGCGACCGGCGCAGCGATCGCCGCCAGGCGCATCGCGGCCCGATCGACGGCCGGGAGCGCCGGCGGCAGGCCGCGCCCGGCGAGCTCACGGAGCTGGGCCATCGAGCGCGCAGGGGAGGGCGTGCGCAAGACCTCGTCGGTGAGGGCGAACAACAGCTCCCGGCCGCCGTCGTCGGCGAGCAGGCGGCCGAGTCGGCGAGCACGGCGACGCTCGCGGCGGGTGGTGGTGGCTTCGGCGCGGCGGAGGAGGTCGGCGGCGAGGGCGACCGCATCGGCGCTGGCACGGTCGTCGGCCATCCACCCATTGAAGCCCGCAGGCGGCGCGGTCAGCGCCCGCGCCGACCGCGCCGCCCCCGTCAGGGTTCCCGCGTCAGGGAACAGGAGGTAGCTACGTGCCGGGTGATACAAGGTCGTCGTTCTGTGCGTGGTGGGCGGCCTCGTCGAGGACGTCGTCGCGCACGTGGCCGCTCCGCCCCGGCCGGGCACCGACACCGCCGCGACCGTCACCCGCACGCGGGGCGGGAGCGCGGCGAACGTCGCGGTCGCCGTGGTGGCAGCTGGTCGCCGACCTGGTCGCGTGCGGTGTCGTCGTGCGCGTCCAGCGCGGCGGACGCACCGGCTGCGTCGTCGTCGTCGAGCCCGGTGGCCAGCGCACGATCTTCCCCGACCGCGCCGCCGCGGTCGAGCTGACGGCGGTCGATGGGGCGTGGCTCGACGGCGTCGAATGGCTGCGCGCGCCGGCCTACTCGCTGCGCGCCGAGCCGATCGGCCAGTCGACGGCGGGGACCGTCGAGCAGGTCCGCGCCACTGGCGGGCGGTTGAGCGTCGACGTGTCGTCCGTCGGGACGGTCGAGGCGTTCGGCGCGGCGCGGTTCGTCGAGCTGGCACGCTTCGATCCCGACGTCGTGCTGGCGACGGCGGAGGAGGCGGCCCTGCTGGGCGCGTGGCGGCTGCGCCTGCTGGTGATCACGCGCGGATCGGGCCCCGTGACCGTTGCTCCGAGGAGCGGCGCGGCCGTCGACGTCGGCGTGGCCACGCTCGGCGGAGCATCCCCGCTGGACGCGGCGGCCGCAGGCGTCGCCCTCGCCCGCCGTACGCTGCGTTCCGCCGGCGCCCCCCTGGCGCCGTGAGTCACGGGAGGCCGCCGATGGATCTGGACACCGCGCTCGGCTTCGTCGGTGAGCGCCGCAACGGTGTGCTGACGACGCTCAAGGCCGACGGTCGCCCTCAGCTGTCGAACGTGCTCTACCGCCTCGGTGACGACGGGCTGATCCGCATCTCGGTGACCGACGGTCGGGCCAAGACGAAGAACCTGCGGCGCGATCCTCGTGCCTCGCTGCACGTCTCGAGCGACGACTTCTGGCAGTACGTCGTCGTCGAGGCCACCGCCGAGTTGGCGCCGGTGGCCGCGTCGCCGGGCGACCCGGCTGTCGATGAGCTCGTCGAGTACTACCGCACGCTGTCGGGGGAGCACCCGGACTGGGACGAGTACCGCCGCTCGATGGTCGCCGAGGGCCGGCTGATCGTCCGCCTCCACCCGGAGCGGGCCTACGGCATGGTCGGACGCTGAACGCGGCCGTCGCTTCCGGGAGCAGTGACCAAACCTCCGCCGATCGTCGCCGGCCGTCGGCTAGGTTGCCCGGACTGCGGGCATCCAGCACACCAGCCGTTCACGAACGGGGAGCCATGCGACGTCCACTTCTCAAGTCCCTCGTACCACTCGCCGCGCTCGTCGTCGGCGCCGGGGCGTGCTCCGGTGACGACGACTCCAGCTCGCCGGCGGAATCGACCACAGGGTCGACCGGTGGTTCCTCCACCAGCGCCGCCGGCAGCGTTGCCACCGGCGCCAGCGCGAGTTCGACACCGAGCACCACTGCCGCCGCTTCCGGTGGGAGCGCGGAGGCCGGGCGATCGTTGCTCGACAGGGTCAAGGCGGCCGGCACGATCAAGTGTGGCGTGCGCGACGACCTCGCCGGCTTCTCCAGCCTTGACGCCAACGGCGACCACGTCGGTTTCGACGCCGACTTCTGCCGGGTGATCGCCGCCGGCGTGCTCGGCGACGCGACCAAGGTGACGTTCGTCGACGTGGCCACGGAGAACCGCTTCCCGTCGCTGCAGTCCGGCGAGATCGACGTCCTCGTCCGCAACACGACATGGACGGCGAGCCGCGACGGCAGCGAGGCGGCGACGTTCGTGCACCCGACGTTCTACGACGGCCAGCAGATGATGGTCGCCGCGGACAGCGGCTATTCGAGCATCGACGACATGAACGGGGCGACGGTGTGCGTCGCCGCCGGCACGACGACCGAGGGCAACGTGGCGACCGAGTTCGCCAAGCGCAACCTGCAGGTCAACGTGCAGTCCTTCGGGGACATCGACCTCGTCCAGGAGGCGTTCCAGGCAGGCAGCTGCGACGGCTGGTCGAGCGACGGCAGCCAGTTGGCGTCGCGCAAGGCCAACTACCCGGGCGGTGCCGACTCGCTGGTGATCTTCGACGAGGTGTTTTCCAAGGAGCCACTGACACCGGCGGTCAGGGACGGCGACACGGCGTGGGCGCAGGCCGTCGAGTGGTCGATCTACGCCACAATCCAGGCCGAGGAGCTGGACATCACCAAGGCCAGCGTGGAGGCCGACCGGACCGGCGGGGACGCCGCCAAGGTGCAGTTCCTCGGCGGGCCCAACCCCGACGGCACCACGCTCGACCCCGGCCTCGGGTTGCCCACCGACTTCGCCGCCAAGATCGTCTCGCAGGTCGGCAACTACGGCGAGATCTTCGAGAAGAACCTGGCGCCGATCGGAATCACCGAGCGCGGGCTCAACGCGCTGTGGAGCGACGGCGGGCTGCAGTACGCCCCGCCGTACCGCTGAGCCGGCTGGGTGCCTGAACACCCCACGATGGCGACGACCGCCGGTCGCCCCCCGCTGTGGCGCGACGTCCGCGTCCTGGCGTGGGCGGCGCAGCTGGTGGTGGTCGCCGTGGTCGTCGCCGTCGTGTGGTGGCTGGCCGGGAACTACCGCGCCAACGCGGCCAAGCGCGGGCTGACCACGAGCTGGTCGTTCCTCGACCAGCCGGCGCAGTTCCCGATCCCGAACAGCGACTTCCGCCAGACCCAGCCGGTCAAGGACGCTCTCCTCGTCGGGCTCGCCAACACGCTGCGCCTGGCGCTGACCGGCATCGCCCTCGCCACGGTGCTCGGCATCCTGCTCGGCGTCACCCGCCTGTCGCGCAACGTGATCGTCCGCAGTGCCGCCCGGGCCTACGTCGAGTTCGTGCGCAACGTACCGCTGCTCGTCCTGCTCGTGCTGGCGTTCCTGGGCGTCGTGCAGCGGGCGTTCCCGCGGCCGAACGAGTCGTGGGTGCTGGGGCCGATCGCGGTGATCAACGTCCGCGGCACCAACGCGATCTGGTTCGAGGGCGCCAACTGGCGCGCCCTCGTCGCCGTCGTGGTCGGTCTGCTGGCCGCCGTCTTCGTCGCCCGCTGGCGCCGCGCTGTCGCCGAGCGGACCGGACGCTCGGGACGCGGCGGGCTGTACGGGCTGCTGGTCGGAGCCGCGACGCTCGTCCTCGCCTGGTTCGCGCTGGGGCTCGGCGTCACGACGCCCGAGCTGGAGGGCTCCCGTGTGCGCGGCGGGATCAACATGACCCCGGCGTACATGGCCTCGCTCCTCGCGCTGGTCGTGTACACGTCCAGTCACATCGCCGAGATCGTGCGCGGTTCGATCCAGGCGGTCCCACCCGGCCAGGGCGAGGCCGCCGACGCGCTGGCGCTGTCGGGCTTCCAGCGGATGTGGCACGTGGTGCTCCCGCAGGCGCTGCGCATCGGCGTGCCGCCGATCGGCAACCAGTACCTCAACCTCACCAAGAACTCGTCGCTGGCCGCCGTGATCAGCTTTCCCGAGCTGACCAAGGTGACCCAGCTGACGGTGGCCAACCGCTCGCCGGCGGTTCCTGCCTACACCCTGCTGTTGGCGATCTACCTGCTCGTCTCGCTGGCGATCTCGCTGGTCGTCAACGTCGTCAACCGGCGCCTGGCGATCGTGGAGCGGTGATGGAGAGCATGTTCACCGAGACGATGGAGGTCCCGCCACCCGAGCCGGTGCGCCCGCCGGCGCACGGGCCCGGCGACTGGGTGCGCCGCAACCTGTTCCGGTCGCCGCTCGACGCGGCGGTCACGGTGGTCTCGGCGGCGGTCGTCGGCTACGTCGTCTACCGCCTCGCCCGCTACGTGTTCGTCACTGGGCGCTGGGACATCGTCCGGGTCAACCTCAAGCTGTTCATGGTCGGTCGCTACCCTTCCGACGAGCTGTGGCGGGTGAGCGTCGTGGTCGTGGCGGTCGCCCTATTCGTCGGCCTCGTCGTCGGCTTCGCCGGCGCCCGTCGTCGCCGGATGGGCGCCGAGGAAGCGCCCGCCGGACCGTGGTGGCGCCGCCTGCTCGACCTCGTCGCGCGGCTGTGGCCGCTGCTCGGTGGGACGCTGCTGCTGCTCGGGCTGTGCACGACGGCTGGGCCGTGGTTGATGGTCGCCGCCGCGGTCGTGGCCGCCGGCCTCGGTCGCCTCTTCGGCCGCCACCTCCCGCGGTGGTCGGCACTGCCGTTGGCCCTGGTGGGCGCCGTCGGGTTCGGCGTCGCCGTCTGGTTCCTGCTGCAGGCGCTCGGGTGGGACCGTTGGGGTGGGCTGATGCTCAATCTGTTCCTCGCCGTCACCGGGATCGTGCTGTGCTTCCCGCTCGGCGTCGCCTTGGCGCTCGGTCGGCGCTCGCGGCTGCCGCTGATCCGGTGGCTCTCGATCGGGTACATCGAGCTGTTCCGCGGCGTCCCGCTGTTCGTGCTGCTGCTGCTGTCGAACATCGCCCTCGGCCTGTTCTGGCCGCCGGACGACCGTTGGAGCTCGACCGTGTTCGGCATCGTCCCCGACCGCCCGCCGGGGTTCGTCGTGCGGGCGATCGTGGCGATCGCGCTGTTCACGTCGGCGTACGTCGCCGAGATCGTGCGCGGCGGGCTCCAGTCGCTGCCCCGCGGCCAGCACGAGGCGGCCACCGCGCTCGGGATCGGTCCGGTGCGCACGACGTTCCTGGTGATCCTGCCGCAGGCGCTGCGCAACATCATCCCCTCGCTTGTCGGGCAGTTCATCAGCCTGTTCAAGGACACCACGCTGGCCGCCGCGGCGATGGAGTTCCTCGACCTCTACGGCGTGCGCCAGGCGGTGACGTCGCAGACCGCGTTCCAGGGCCAGAACCTGACCGCCGAAGTGCTTTCGTTCGTCATGCTGGTGTTCTGGATCGGGTGCATCACGATGAGCCGCGAGAGCCAGCGGCTGGAGCGCAGGTTGGGAGTGGGAAGGAGGTGACCGCCACCGGGCCGACCGGGCCGATGATCGAGGTGGAGGGCGTCGTGAAGCGATTCGGGTCCTTCACCGCGCTGCGCGGCGTCGACCTGACCGTCGCCCGCCAGGAGGTCGTCGTGGTGATCGGCCCGTCGGGCTCCGGGAAGTCGACGCTGCTCCGCTGCATCAACCGCCTGGAGGAGCACGACGAGGGCCGCATCGTCGTCGACGGCGTCGAGCTCACCCGCGACGTCCGCCACATCCAGGAGGTTCGGCGCGAGACTGGCATGGTCTTCCAGCAGTTCAACCTGTTCCCGCACCTCACCGTGCTCGACAACGTCACGCTGGCGCCGCGCCACGTCCGCCACCTGCCCAAGCGCGAGGCCGAGCAGCTCGCGATGGACCTGCTCACGCAGGTGCGCATCCCGGACCAGGCACGCAAGTACCCGGGTCAACTGTCAGGGGGCCAGCAGCAGCGGGTGGCGATCGCCCGAGCGCTGGCGATGCGGCCGAAGGTGATGCTGTTCGACGAGCCGACGTCGGCGCTCGATCCGGAGATGATCAACGAGGTCCTCGACACGATGAAGGACCTCGCCCTCGGCGGCATGACGATGGTTGTCGTCACCCACGAGATGGGCTTCGCCCGCGAGGTCGCCGACCGCGTCGTGTTCATGGCCGACGGTGAGATCGTCGAGGTCGGCACGCCGGAGCACTTCTTCACCAATCCCCGCGAGGAGCGGACGAAGCTGTTCATGTCGCAGATCCTGTAGTCCGATGGGACGGGGGGTGAACGGTGCCGGATGTGTATTCCGTGATCACCGAGGTCGACGCGTCGGTGATCGAACGGGTCGCGATGGCAATGGAGACCAGCGCGTCCGACCCGCAACACCAGGCGATGGTCCGCACCTACGTGTCGGAGCTCGAGCTCCCGGCACGGCCGCGCATCGTGGAGCTCGGCTGCGGGACTGGCGCGATCGCCCGCATCGTCACCTCGTTGATCGACGTTGCCGAGCACGTGGGCACCGATCCGTCGGCGCCGCCGACCCGCTGCAGTGCTGTGTCTCGGCGTTCACACCGGCGTTCATCAACGACCCATGGGTCGTACGCAGGGTTTCGAGGACGGGCGCCGAGGCCGGGCTCGAGCGGCCACGGCTGCGCAGCTATGGGTTCGTCCAGGTGCACGACGCCGACTACATGCTGTCGATCATCGACCGCGGCGCCGACCAGCTCACGGCCGAGGCGCGGGAGCGAGTGGACAACGGCACCTTCTTCGGCCACGTCGCCTACGGCAGCCTCACCGCCACGCGGCCGACCGGGTAGGTCGCCCGCGACGGCGCCGAACCGCGCCGGCTGGTGTGCACGCTGACCGTCAGTCGTGTCGTCTTCGCGTCGTCGCGGTGGCGCCGGTGGCCGGTCCGGCTCTCGTCTGGTCTGGTGCCGGTTCGGCGCCGTTCGTGGACAACCCGCTCGTGCCCCACGAGCGGCTCGTCGGGCATCGCCAAGTGACCGACGCCCATCTGATCGGGCTGGCTCGGCACCACGGTGCGGTGGTGGCGACGTTCGACCAGGCGATGGCGGCACTCGGCGGTGAGGGCGTGCGCGTCGTGCCGGGCTGATCGGCGGCTGCCGCTTCGCTGAGCTCAGCCGCGCGAGTCGAGGGCGTCGAGGGCGTCGTACATGTCGGATACCGCCTGGGCGGCTCGCCAGAGGTGGTCTTCCGGCGACTCGTCGTAGCCGCCGTGTCGGCGGCGCCAGCGGTCGTCCCAGTAGTGGTCGAGAACATCGCGCAGGTGACGTCTCGAGACGCCGAGCTCGAGCTGCAGCTGATCGCGCAGCTCGGCATCCGTCGGGGCGACGACCGCCAGGCGATCGAGCCGCCGCGACGACAGCGCATCGAGCATGTCCTGATCGACTCCGCCGGTCGCCGACCAGAACCGCACGACCCGCCGGTGGTCGTGGTTCCAGGCCGGCCACGCACGCGGTCGGTAGCACCAGAGGATCGGGCGCTTGCCGAGGCGCAGCCGCTCGCCGACCCACTCTCCGCTGCCATGCGCGGCGAGCCATGGCATCTCGTCCGCCGGTGCGTCGAGCACGAGCACGACGGCGCCGCTCTCCAGCGTGTCGGCCAGGGTGAGCAGCTCGCCGGTCACCCAGAGCTCTTCCAGCGGCCAACCGATGTTTGTGTCACGCAGGCTGAGGTGGTCCGATGCCACCTCGGCCATCTCGGTGAGGTGCCGAATCGCAGTCGCGCGCTTCACGAGGGTCCATGGTCGCGGATCGAAACCGGACAGCGCGACGCCCGACCGCCGCGGCGACGAGGTCGGCGAGCAGGTCGTCGAGGAGCAGCTCCTCGTGCACCACGCGGGCGGCCCGCGACATCGTCGGGGTGAGATCAGGATCCCAGCACGCCTCGACCGGCCGGCCCTCCAGCGCCGGCAGTCGGCCGACCCCTGGTGCCAGGCGAGCGAGCGCCGACTCGTACTCGCCGGCGCCGAATCGCCACGGGACGCAGCCGCGGCCGCCGATCATGGTGTTGGCGATGGCGACGCCCGGCCAGTCGAAGTCGCCGTGGTAGTGGAGTGTGGCGCCGAGCTCGCCCAACATGTCCACGAGCCGTAGCACGACCACGGCCGGCTGGCCCTGGGTGCACAAGCCGGCGCCGGCGACCCCGCGCTCGACGGCCGTTTCGAGCACGCGGGGGTTCTCGCAGACGAACACGTCGCCCGGAGGGCCAAGCTCGACACGGCGCAGGTCCCGGGCGTTGAGGTGGGTTTCCCATCCGGCCGCAGTGCGGTCGTCGAGCCATGTCCCGCCGTACCGCGACCGCAGCCCGACCGTGAGCACAGTGGTCGACACCTCATCGGTCGACACACCGACGAGCCGCCACAGCTCGCGCCTGCCCGCTGGCGTCGACGGGTACGGGCAACCGGTCATCGCCGCCGCCGCCCGCAGCACGAGCGAGGCGAGGATGGTGCCGTCGTCGAGCGCGTGGGCGTCGCCGGCGACGGCCGAGGCAAGATCACCGCGTCCGTACGGCGGCTCGCCGCTGGGTGCGGGCAGGCGGGCGATGCACCGGACCGCGAGCGTGAGCGTGGCTGCCGCTTCTGCCGGCCTCATGCGACCGAGGGGACCGGCCCGTCGCACGTCGTCGAGCCACGCTTCCACCCAGGCGGCACCGCCGAGTCCGGTGTCGTCGAGCGCGGCCCGCCCGGCGTGCCACACTGCCATTCGGGCGTCGTGTTGGGCGCTGCGCTCACCGGGACGGTTGACGAGCGGGCCGCGCCGCGCCGCCACCGCGGCGACCAGCCCGCCGGTGACCCCGCTCGCGCGGAGCCTGCGGTCGAGCGCCGCCAGGTCGATGGTGACGCGCTCGCCCGGCACCGGGCGACCGAGGAGTCCGGCCACGGCGTGGCGCTCGCCGCGGTCGAGGTCCGCCAGCACGATCGTGCCCGTCGGCTGCAACCCGTTGCGCTGGAGCCGCTCGGCGAGCATGTCCCACGCCCGGTCCAGCTCCGGACGCCCGAGGATGCCGACGGACATGGGCTGCTACACCCCCACGAGCGTCCGCTGGCGACCGTCCCACCGGAAGTGGACCAGCGCCACGCCGACCTCCGCCGGGTCCCGGATCGCCTCGTAGATCTCCAGGCTCGGGACCGAGGGGAAGCAGCCCCAGAGCCGCTCGCTCGTGACGACGAAGTCGAGCCCGAGCTCGACGAGGAGACCGAGCAGCCGACCGTGGGTCGGCTCGTCGACCTTGGCGAACGCGTCGTCGAGAAGCAGCAGGCGCGGCGCGGTGGGGGTCGTGCGGCCGATCGCGTCGAACTGCGCCGCCGCGGCGGCGAACAGGGCGAGGTACGACAGCACTCGCTGCTCGCCCTGGGACAGCCCGAGGCGGTTCGAGAGGATACGTCCGGAGCCGGGGTCGCCAGCATCGGTGACCCGGACCGCGAAGCGGTGCCACCGCCGGTAGTCGAGCGCGGCGCGCAGGTGCTGCTCGTAACTGGAGCTGGGATCGGCGGCTCGCTCGGCGTCGATCAGCGCGAGCAGCGCATCGCGCAGCTGGGCGTCCCCGTCGTCGCCGCGGAGGTCGTCGACGAGCAGCCGGGCGGCGATCGCGGCTGGGGCCGCGGCGTCGTCGCGCAGCGCCCAGTCGAGCCGGGCACCCTTGCCGTGCGAGGTGCGCACGCCGGCCAGCGCCCGGTTGGTGTCGCGCACGAGGTCGTGGGCGTCGAGCAGCTTGCTGCGCACCTCGTCGCCGAGCTCGCGGAGCAGGAACCGCTCGAGGACCTCCCGCTCGCGTGCGGCGAGGCGGCCCCGCGCCGCCTGCGCCTCCCCGGTCACGCGCTCGGCGACCGCGGCCAGCGGCTGGCGACCGTTCTCGTCGTCGACGTGGACGACCTTGACGCCGTCGACCTCGTCGATGGCCGTGTCGTATCCGCTGGCCAGCTCGTGGCTGAGCCGGTCGTAGTGGGCGAGCACGGTCGAGTCGGCGACGTCGGCGTCCCCGTCGACCGCCGCCAACAACTGGCGCGCTACTGCCACGTGGTCGTCGGCGACGGCGTCGTGATCGTCGTCGGAAACGAGTGAGTCGACCCCCGACGCCGCCAGCAGCACACCGGGGAGAGCGATCACTGTGGCCATCGCCGTGATCGCCCTCGCCAGCTCGCCACCGGCCGCGGCGTCATCGTGGCGGGCGAAGTCCAGGTGCGAGATCGCCGCCGAGCGTGCCTCCACCGCATGGTCGCGCCGCTCCTGCGCCGCCGGGACCGTGCGCTCGGACAGCTCGGCCAGCCGCACTGTGACCGCGGTCAGCTCGGCGAGCACGGCGGCCACCGAGGTGCCGAGCGAGCGCCGCAGCGTGTCGAGCTCATGGGCCGCCGAGTCGTGGTCGGTGCGCCTGGCCCGCGCCTCGGCCGCGGTCTCGTCGGCCTCGCCGCGGCGCTCGACCATCGCCGCATCACGCCGCCGCCACTGGGTGTGGTGGTCGGCGAGCGTGTCGAGTGCTCGTCGGTAGTCACCGAGTCCTTGGCGCAGCTCGCCGGCGGCGGTGATCACCGCCTCGAGCGCGTCGACGCCGGTCGGCAGGCCGTCGCCACCGGCCTCGTGGGCAAGCTCGGCGGCGAGGCGGTTGGCGATGGCGCGGGCGGTTTCGGCGCGCCGCCGGTCGTCGTCGAAGCGGGCGATGGCGGCGGTGAGCAGGCGCTCAGTGGCCGCGACCTCGCGGGCGGCGTGCACCACCACCTCGGCGCTCGGCAACGCGCCGGCCGAGGAGACGAGCTGGTCGCGGCGAGCGGCTGCGGACTCGGCCGCGGCGAGGGCGAGGGCGTGCTCGGCCTTCGCCGCCTCGACCGCGGCGCGCAGCTCGGCAAGGCGGCGCAGCCGAGTCCGCTGGCGGGCACCCGCACCGAGGAACTCCACGCCGGGCTTGGACCACGCTCCACGGAGCACGCCGAGTGACCAGCGGCCGTCGTCGGCCACCCACGAGGTCGCCTCGCCGTCCTCGCCGAAGCCGATCGCCGCGAGCACCGCGGCGACCGTGCCCGGCCCCACCGGGCTGTCCACGGCCGGCGCGGGGACCAGCACGGCGCTGAGCGAGTTCGCCCGGGCGGGCAGATCCGCCCGCACGATGGTGTCATGGGTGCGGGGGTGGACGAGGAGCCCGTCGGCGCCGACCCAGGCGTCGAGGAGACCCGACGCCTCGAGCGCCGCCTCGATGCCGGCGGCAGCGGAGTCGTCGACGCCGGGTCGGAGATCGACGAGCTCGTAGAACGGCGCGCCGGCGGCCGGGTCGCGCCCAGCGTCCCGGAAGCGGCCGGGAACGGGCCGGCCTTCGTGCTGGGCCTCGACGTCGGCGAGCTCAGCCTCGGCCGCCGACACGGCGTGGGCGGCGGTCACCTCCCGGGCGTCGGCGTCGGCGGCCCCGGCACGGGCTGTGGCGATGGGCGTCACGAGGGCCTGGTCGACAGCAGCGCGCACCTCATCGGTCCAGCCCGGCCGCCCGTCACGAGCGTCGAGCACGACCCGGACGTGGGCCCAGTCGGCACCGCACGATGCCGCGACGCCCGAGCCGAGCCATGACTCGACCATCTCCGACCACGCCCGCTCGGCACGGTCGCGGGCGTCGCCGGCCGCGGTGACGGCGGCGCGCTCGCGCTCGACGTCGGACTCCGAGTTGGCCGCTCGCTCGTCGGCGGCAGCGGCGTCGGCGCCAGCCCGCTCGGCCCGCCCGGCGAGCGCCCGGACCTCGGTGGCCCGCCGTCGGCGGGCGTCGACGAGAACGCTCGCCCGGCGGGCACGCTCGGCGGCACCCGCGAGGGCGTCGTCGGCGAACGACCCGTCGGCCCCGAGGACGAGCCGTGGGCCGAGCAGCTGGCGGTCCATGCCGGCCTCGGCGGCGAGGTCGGCCACGGCCCGAGCTGCCGCTGTCACCTGCTCGACGGCGGCCGTCATCGAGCGCTCGGCGGCCGTGACCTCGTCGGCTGCCCGCATGGCTGCCTCGGCGGCGCGGGAGGCTGCCGACTCGGCCGACCTCGCGGCGATGCCGAGCGCCTCGACGCGGGCCTCCCGATCGACGAGGTCTTGGTGGGCGCGGTAAGCGTCGCTGCGTTCGAGCGCCCGACGCTCGTCCTCGGCCGCGGTGCGAGCCTCCATGTGAGCGGCGAGCGCCGCGGTCGCCGCTTCGAGGTCGCGCTCCGCCTCGGTGATCGCCCGCTCGGCCTGGCGCAGCTTGCGGGCGGCCCCGGCCCGCGCGGCGTCGGCATCGGTCACCGCCTGCGCTCGCCGGCGCACGACGCCACGGGTGTAGCCCCGATAGGTGCCGAGGAAGCGGCCGAGCGCGGCGGCGGTGCGCTGGGCGCGCTCGACCTGCTCGCGGATCGCGTCGAGGTCGTCGAAGCGGCCCGCTGTATCTGCGAGGACTGTCTCGTCGATGGGGGGCAACGCCTCGCTGAGCACTGTGGCCAGCTCGCCCGCTTCGACCCGGTTGCCGATGTTCGGATCGCGCAGCCGGTGGACGAGGTGCAGCAGATTGCTGTAGCGGGCGTCGTCGAAGAGCCCGAACACGCGGCGCCCGACGCGCCGGCGGTGCTCGGCACCCGACGCCGTGACCGCCTCCTCGCCGATCGCCTCCTTCAAGCGCTCGACGGACAGGGCCTCGCCGGCTCGGTCGAGCTCGAGGTCGACGCCGACGCGTCGCTCGGTGATGAAGAACCAGGCATCGCTGCGGCGGGTGGCTGTTGACGCCTTAAGCCCGGCTCCGAGGGTGATGAAGCGCTCGTCGCCGTCGTCGTCCTCGCACCGCAGCTCGAGCCAGACGTACCCGATGTGGTTGCCGGCGCCTCGGCTGTCGGTCATCAGCCAGGTGACAGTCGTGCGGTCGCGGCCGGTGGCATCGAGCCGCCGGGTGTCACCGTCGAGCAGGAACGGCAACAGCACTTCCAGCGCCTTGGACTTGCCGGCGCCGTTCTTGCCTCGCAGCAGCAGCCGCCCGCCGCCGAAGCGCAGCTGGACGCGGTCGTACTGCCACACGTTGAGCAGGCCGGCGCGGTGCAGCACCCACCGGCCGGCCGGGCCGGTGCGGTCGGAAGGGACCGGGGACCGGGGCGGGACGAGGGTGTCGGGGAGCAGCGGGAGGCTCATGTCAACTCCAGGGCGTCGAGCGGGACGGGGGTGGGTCGAGCGGGCAGCTCGACGACGTCGGGGGCGTAACGGCAGGCGACGGCGGAGAGCTCGAGCCCGCCCCCGTGGCGGCGCAGCAGGCGCATCGCGATGAGCAGCTCCTCGACGTCGGCCACCAGACGTTCGGGGTGGTCGACGTAGTCGTTGCGCCATCGCGATCGGTGTCGTTCGAGCAGCTCGCCGATGATCGCGCTCAGGGCGCCGGCGGGCACGACCACCCAGGCCACCGTCGCCTCGGCGGCGTCCGGCCGCAACGTCCTCACCAGCTCAGCGACGGCGAGCAGGGCCGCGTGGCCCAACGTGCCACCGCGCGGGAACGCCTCGTCGGTGAGCTCGTCGCGCCCGTCGATGGCGACCACGCCCTCGGCACGGATCTCCAGCTCGAGGCCGACGAGGTCGTTGAGGATCGTCGCTTCCCTCCGCTGCGACTGCCTCAACCATGCCCACGACTCGTCGTCGACGTCGCCGGCGACGAGGGCCGGTTCCTCGACGAGCAGGCGCCGTACACGGTGGCGGGGCCCGGCGCTCAGGGCCGGGGTGCTGGCGAGCTCGACCAGCTCGGCGGCGCTGTCGACCTCCCGCAACGGGACGGCGAGCAGGTGGCGCACGAGGTCGCGCCGGACGTACAACAGCGCCTCGGCGTCCGCGTCGTCGGCGAGGGCGGCGACGGTGCCGTCGTCTTCGACGAGCACACCGAGCTCGACGAGGTGACGCAGGGCGGCGACGAACGCCCGCCGGTCGGCCATCGAGTCGTCGCCCCATCGCAAGCCGGCCTCGGTGGCGGCGTGGCGGACCTGCTCGACCAGCGACGACAGGAGCACCTGCTGGCGTCCGGCGAGCAGCACGGCGCAGCACAGTGACAGGTAGGCATACGCGCGCGGCGAGAAGGGGGCGCCCGACGCGCGGCGGAGTGGGCGCGCCCGGTCCGGGCCCAGTCCCGCCTTGTACAGGCGGGCGAAGCCGGGCTCGACGACCAGTCGATAGCCGAGCAGCTGGCGCACATCACGACCGAGGGCGTCACGATGCCGGCGGACGAGAGCGAACCCCTCCGCGTGCGGCCCGTCGGCGGTGACGAGGGGGTGCTGCAGCAGGAGACGCAGGGCATCGCGCCGCTCGTCGACCTCGCGCTCGCTCATCCGGACACCTCCCGGCGCTCGTCCTGCCAGGTCGCGGGCCGGCGGTCGTCGACGGTGACGGCGAGGCGGAACCCGCTGACAGTAAGGTCGCCGACTGCGCTGCGCAGGGTGACCGTGCCGTCGTACGGCTCGATCCACATCGTCAGGGGGGCATCGACCAGCGCCGCGGTGGCACCGGCCAGGTCGGGTCCGAAGCGAGCGGTGGCGAGCCCGAGCAGCTCGAGCACGACCGCCATCGCCGCCGCCGTCATCCGGCTGTCGGCGAGCCGGTCACCGATCGCGGCGAGCTCGTCGACCGCTGCGGCGCGGCGCTCGTCATCTCGTCGCCGCTGGTCGAGCAGGCGCTGCTTTTGGCCGCTGTGGTCGGGCACGCGCACGGCCCGGCCACGCGGATTCCGGTCGCCGCGCTCGCGGATGCTCACCGGTACCGGCGCCGGCGGCGCATCCCACCAGCTGGTGGTGGCCGGCAGGGCGTCGGCGATCGCCGGTTCGAGGGCGACCCCGAGGTGGCGGGCGCCGTAGAGGGCGAACGCCGAGGTGTAGAGGACGTGGGCGTCGTGGGGCGTGGCAGCGTCGAACCAGCCGGCGAGGCGCAGGAAGTGCCGCCGCAACGAGGTCTCGCGGCTCGATGCGGCGTTCATCCGCTTGACGTTGGCGAGCAGCACGCCGACGGCCCGGGTGGCCGCAGCGCGCACCTGCGCAGCGCCCGAGCCGCGCTCGCCGCCGACACCGAACCAGGCCGCCATGTCGGCCCAGTCGGACGGCGACCGCCCTCGCCCGAGCTCGACGCCCTCGCCGCCGGGACTGGCCGCCCGCAACGCCTCGACGTCGTCGTCCGCCGCGGCGAGGCGCTCGAGCAGCACCGGCAGGGTCGGGTCGAGGCGAGCGAGGGCGTGACGGATCGTCACACCGTGGCGGGTGACGGCCTCGATGATCGTCTCCAGGTAGTCGAGCAGGAGCCGTTTGAAGCCGAGCCACTCCTCGTCGTCGAGGTCGGCCCGCGCCAGCACCGAGCCGACGTAGGTGTAGAAGTCGGTGACCGCGGCGGCGAACGACTCGTACTGCAGGAACGCCGTGGTCGTCGTCTCGAGCAGCTCGGTCGGCGAGGTGGCGGCGATGCCCGTCGGACCGAGGTCGGCGAGCGTTGAGAGGCGGTGGGCGACGGCGGCCAGCAGCTCCCGCGGCACCTCTCGCGCCCCACCGGCCGCGGCGAGCACCTCCTCGACCTGGCGGTGGACCCGGACGCCGAGCGTGGTGGCCGTGTAGCGGGCGGGCTGGCGCTGGTACTCGGCGATCGACGTGACCCGCACCTCGCGCGGGCTGGTCAGTAGGTTCCCGTTCTCCTGCAGGTAGCGCAGGCGCTGCTCGAGCGCCTCAGGCGGGAGGTCGATGCCTCGCTCGGCGACATCCCGCGCCGACCACTCGGCGAGCAACGACCCCGTGAACAGCCGCATGATCGCCACGTAGTCGCCGGACTCGCGGGCCGTGGCGTAGGCGTAGAGCCGTAGCCGGTCGGCGTCCGGAACCGTGGTGCTGGTCACGTGAGCGAGTATCGCGAAGGGGTGTCACGGTGAGCTGGATGCCCCCCACGCTGGGATTTCGCGGTCAACGCTCGCTGCGACACCCGTGGCGCAGGATGTCGGGCGTGACCGGATGCAACGACGACCGGGCGCCCCGAGCGCCACCGAGCTCTGGGTGTTGGCCGGAGCGGCCCCTCGTCGGCGGCATCGACGTGACCCGTTCGGCCGCTTCGGAGGCATAATGTGCTATAAGTAGCACATGACCCAGGTAGGTATCCGGGAACTCAGGCAGCGGGCGAGCGAGCTGCTGCGCATGGTCGAGCGCGGCGACACGATCGAGATCACGGATCGCGGCCGTCCGGTCGCTGTCCTGGGCCCCGTGCCGACCGGAAGCCCGCTGGAACGTCTCCGACTCGCTGGTGAGCTCGATGCCGCGACAGCGGACCTCAACGACCTCCCCGAGCCGTTGCCGTCCTCTGCTGATCGGCTGCCGTCCGAGGTGCTCGAAGAGCTCCGCCGCCACGACCGCTGATGGCAGCGACGTATCTCGACTCCTCAGCGATCGTCAAGCTCGTCGTCGCTGAGCCCGAGTCGGCCGCGCTGCGCACCTACCTCCGCCGGCGCAGACCGCTCGTTTCCAGCGCCCTCGCGCGCATGGAAGTGAAGCGAGCCGTCCTCGCCGAGGGGCCCTCGGCGATCGCGCGGGCGCACAGTGTGCTCGAGCGGATCGACCTGGTCCGCCTCAATGATCGCCTGCTCGGCGCTGCCGGAGAGCTGTTGCCCGCGGACCTTCGCTCGCTCGATGCGATCCATCTCGCCACGGCGCTGGAGCTCGGCTCGGACCTGAGTCGGGTGGTGACCTACGACGGGCGCATGGGCACGGCGGCGCGCCAGCTCGGTCTGACGACAGCGGCGCCGGGATCCTCGGCGAGGTGACGAAGCGCAACGGTGCCGCGGCCCCGTCCTCGACCTACGTCGCAGTCCTCAAGCCGCCTTTGACGTCGGAGCCTCATCCGGGCCTTCGAGTGCCTGCATCTCGTATCGGCGCCCCGCTCTCCTCCGCGAAGGGTCCGACCTGGTGGTCGGGGCAACCGACGATCCGATCCTCAACTCGCCGTGCGAGCCACCGGAGCGGTACTTCGTGATCGGCCCGAGTGGCCCGAGCGGCGAAGTGAAGCCGGGTCGTCGACCGAGCCAGTTCTTCGTGCCGATTCCCATTGGTCGCGGCGGGCGGGCAGGTGCACCGGCCGCGGCCGAGCAACGGGGCTTCGACTTCGACGCCACGGGCGAGCGCCGTGAGGTGAACTCGTAGATCAACGACGTCCGAGTCCGGGTCGAGCTGTGGCGTGCCCGCGGGTACACCGGCGTCACGCCGGTCAGCCGCAAGCTGATGCAGCACTGGGCCGATCCGTTGCGGGAGGCCGCTGTCGACGGATCGCTACGAGGACTTCCTGACGTGGCGTTTGGACTTCGTCCGCCGCCAGCTCGCCGAGGTCACCGGCTGACTCCGGCCCCGGTTCGCTGTGACACCCCCGGCGTACGGTGATGCTCGTGGACACCGTCACACCCTCCCAAGAGCGTCAGCCATCGCTCGTCGTGCTCGACGACCAGGCCGGCGGCACGGAGGTCACGGCACGCCGCGCTCGACGACATCGAAGATCGGTTGCGGGCGGTGTGTGGGCACCTCAACGTGTTGCACGCCGAGCTGGTCGAGATGGCCGCCGAGGCGTTGGAGACCGGGGCCTGGGAGGGTCACGGGATTCGGTCGCTGGGGCACTGGCTATCGTGGCAGGCCGGGCTGTCGACGGGTCACGCCGCCGAGGTCGTGCGCCTGGCGCAGGCGCGAGAGACGCACCCGGCAGTGATGTCGACGTTCAAGGCGGGGGCGATCAGTGTCGACCAAGCGGCCGCGGCGACGAGGGTGCCCGCCTACCTCGATGAGCGCTTCGCCGAGCTCGCCAACGTGTCCACCGTGTCGCAGTTGCAGACGATGGCCCGCGCCGCTCGCCCCGCACCGGCCGTCCCGCCGGCCGCCGACCCCGAGCCGCGACCCGAGTCGTTGGCCGCCTGGTTCGACGACGATGGCCGCTACCACCTACGTGGCGAGCTCGAGGCTGATCACGGCCGGATCGTCGATTCGGCGCTCCAGGAGGCGCGCGACGCCCTGTTCCACGCCGGGCAGCCCGGTGTCGGCTGGGTGGACGCGCTGGTCGAGATGGCCGACCGATCATTGAACGGCGAGCCGGCACAACGCCGGGAGCGGTTCCGGGCCAACTGGTTCATCGACCCCGCCGACCCGGTCCCCGCTCGCTGGACAGACGGCCTCGCCGTCCCGCAGTGGCTGATCGAGCTGCTGTCGTGCGACGCCACGGTCGCCCCGGTGTTCACCGACGGCGCCAACCCGATCAGCGTCGGCAACACCCAACGCACGATCCCCGACCGCACCCGCCGCCTCGTGCTCTATCGCGACGGCAGATGTCGGGTGCCATGGTGCCCGCAGCGGCGTTGGCTGCAGGTCCACCACATCGTGCACCGCGAGCACGGAGGCGGCCACGACACCTGGAACCTCGCCGCGCTGTGCCCCAGCTGCCACCGAGCCCATCACCGTGGCAAGCTCGGCATCACCGGCAACGCCGACGACCCCCACGGTCTTACCTTCACCGACGCCAATGGCCGGGTCCTCGACCCGGCCGCCCACCCCGCCACACCGACCGGGCCACCGCCCCGCCCCAACTGTCCCTATGACCACCCCTCGGGTGAGCGCCTCGACCGCTGGGCCGTCATGTTCCCCGACCCGCCAGCCGCGTGAGTAGGGGGCAGCTTCACCGGCTGACTCATCGCTTCACTGACGCGCAGACCGTGCGCACCTCGCAGCGGCGGCATCGCGCCCCAGGGTTCGGTGCATAGTCTCGGGCGCGCAGCCGTTCGGCGGCGCTGGTGATCGTCACATCGGCCGGGGCGACGGCCGCTGTGGTCAGTCGACGTCGCTTCGCGCCCCGGCCTTGAGGTCGTGGACGTAGGCGCGGCGCATGTCGAGACCCTCTCGGGGGCGAGCCGCGGCTGGAACCCGATCAGCGTCCGCAGCGGGTAGGCCATTGCGCAGTGGAGGAACGAGTCGAGCTCGCTGAACGTCAGCTCGATCTCGCCGACCGTGGTCTCCGCCGACTCGGCGCTCGGCAGCCGCACGAGAGTGGGGTCGAGCTCGTACTGGCGCAGGTGGTCGTAGTAGGCGCTGGCGGGGACCCGCTGGGGTCGTCACCCGCTCGTGGCGCGACACCGACACCCAGTCGCGGGCACGGGTGAGCGCGACGTCGAGCAGGTCGCGCTCGGCGACCGGCGCGCCGGGCATATCCGCCGTGCGCCAGTCGACGTCGGTCATCCAGGCGAACGTGCGCTCGAGCGTCTGGGCCTTGGGCTGGTCGAACAGGCCGGTACGGCCGCTGGGCTGTCGGCGGGCGGGCGATGCGTCGCCATCGACTTGGGCAGCCGACCGGGGATCGTCTCGGCGAAGCCGTTGGCGGCGGCGATGATTGTCGGCCGGCTGCGGCGGTTCGTCGTGATCTCGAACGTCGCCACGTCGGGGTATCGATCAGCGAACGTCACGATGTTGCCGATGTCCGAGCCGCGCCATTGGTGGATGGCCTGGTCGTCGTCGCTGACCACACACAGCTCGAGCTCGGGGCCGGTGAGCAGCCGGATCAGGCGCTCCTGGGCCGATGGGCGTCCTGGTACTCGTCGATAATGAGGTGGCGCAGCTCGGCGTGGATGCGGTCGTGCAGCTTGGGCCGCTCCAAGCTCGGCGACGGCACGGACGATCAGCTGGCCGTAGGTGAGCAAGTGGTACCGCTCCAACGTGTCGAGGTACGTCTCCAGCACGTCGCTGACCGGCGACGGCATCGAGGCCGGGTCGAGTTGGGGAGACGACCTCCGTCTTGCCCGAACCGGCGGAGGCGACGATCTGGAGGTGGCTGCCGCGATGGTGCACCGCGGCGAGCGCATCACCCTCCGACAGCGGCGCGGTTCCATCGTTTCCGATCGAGCAGCCATCACGCGGAAAGGCGACACGACACGGGTGTCATTCCACGACATGCGGTGTGTGTCTCGTCTCGAACGGATCACGTCCGAGGGCCCGACGGGAGCGCAGTCGCCAGGAGCTCGCGCGTCTCCTCCCGATGAACACCCGAGCCGAGTACGAGCCCGATGACATCCCCGAGCCGGTGCGTCCAAGGCAGTCGAGCGTGCAAGCCGAATCGGTCTCGATGAGCCGCGCCGGCGGCGGCGCGGGCTTCGGTCCAGCGCTGGCCGAAGGCGACGGCGATCGCTTCGTCGAGCGTTTCGCGGTCATCAATGGTCGACGGCAGACGCTGCCGGTCACGAAAGATGGCCTCTGACCAGGCAGTTCATCCGGTCAAAGGCTGGAGGCGACGCCGGGAATCGAACCCGGGTACAGGGCTTTGCAGGCCCTTGCCTCAACCACTCGGCCACGTCGCCCTGGTGGCGGCCGGAGCCGTCACCGGATCCGCACGATAGCGGCCCGGGTCCCGGCTCTCACCGTGACCCGGGCTTGAGCCCGCCCTTCTCGGTCCTCGTCGCGCCTGGGCGGCCGAGGCCGGGGGCGGCGACGCGAGCGAGGATGCCCAGCGTCGCCCGCAGGCTGGTCTCGGAGATCACCGGGAAGATGTCGGCGGCTGCCTGGCGGTACATCTCCTTGACGTTGGACCAGTCGTAGTACGACGTGACCATCGTGCCGCCCTCGATCGGCTCGAGCTCGTAGCCGTAGACGTGCCCGATCGGCGGCTGGACGATGCCGTCGATCGTCCAGGCGATCGCCCGGTCCTGCTCGAACCGGCTGATCACGACGGTCACCTCGTATTCGCCGAGCGAGGCATCGTTGAGCGACTCACGATCCATCTGGACGTCGAAGCGGTCGCCGACCGCCGTCACGGGGTCACCGGACGCCGACATCAACATCCCCGAGGCGTCGATCGCGACATGGCCACGCGGGCTGGCGAGGATGGCGAAGATCGTCTCCTGATCGGCGGCGATCGGCCGCTGCACCTCGATCCGCTGCGCCGACGCCGTCATCCGAACAACCCGTCGCCCATGGCGACGGCAATGTCGTCCTCGCTCATGCCCGCCAGATCTCGGTACACCTCGAAGTTGTGCTCGCCGATGTAGGCGCCGGACAGGAGGTAGGGCTCCAGGTCGGTGCTGCTCCAGATCGCCGGGAACCGGTCGTACGGCCGCGGCCCGAAGACGGCGTGGTCGTTCGAGCGCCAGAAGTGGCGCGCCACGAGCTGCGGGTCGGCCGTCAGGTCGCCGCCGTCCTGGACCTTCCCGGCGGGCACTCCGTGGCTCTGCAGCGCGGTGACCGCCATGTCGGCGGTTCGGGGTGCGCACCACTCCCGCAACCGGGCGTCGATCTCGCCGGCGCGTGCCACACGGCCGGCGGCGGTGTCGAGCTCCGGGTCGCCGGCGAGGTCGGCGATGCCCCACGACACCGCCTCGCACAGCCGCCGCCAGTCGTCGTCGGTGCGGCAGGTGATCGCCACCTCGTGCTGGTCGCCGCAGCGGTAGACCTCGTTGGGGCACCACTCCTCGAACGGGTCGGCGTTGCCGATCGGGTGCGCCTCGCGGCCGTTGGTGAGGAAGTCGAGCATCGCTGGTCCGATGAGGTATGTGCCCGTCTCCATCTGGGCGATGTCGATGTGCTGGCCCTCGCCGGTGCGGCGGCGGGCCTCGACGGCGGCGAGCACGGCGACGACCGAGCACAGCCCCGCGGCGTGGTCGTTGAGCGAGAACCCGGGGCCGACGTCGAGGCGGCCAGGCGGGTTGGAGAGATAAGTCAGCCCGCACAGGGCGTGGATCGTTGGGGCATATGTGATCATCTTCGACCACGGTCCCTCATGGCCGGGCCCGCTCATCGTCACGTAGATGATGCCCGGGTTCCACTCTCGACACTGCTCGTAGCCGATGCCCCAGCGGGCGAGCACGCCGGCGGAGAAGTTCTCCATGAGGATGTCGGACTGCTCGATCACGGCACGGATCACCGGCAGCGCCTCGGGCCGCTTCATGTCCAGCGACACCAGCCGCTTGGAGCGGTTCCAGACGTAGAAGTACGGGAAGTCGGGGGAGTTCACGAGCGTCGCCCGCTCCGCCGTCTGGAACTTGAGGATGTCGGCGCCGAGGTCGCCGAGGATGCGGTTGCCGAACGGCCCGGCGAGCACCCACGTGAAGTCGACGACGCGCAGCCCGGCGAGCGGCTTGCCGGCGGCGAACGGCCCGACGTGGCGATGCTCGGCGGGGGTCGCCTCGGCGGCGGGCACCTGGCCCCACTCGGCGAGCAGGGCGTCGACGTCGTCGGGCGACGCCGGCGGCGGCTGCTGGACGGGCGAGGGCGTGCCGTTGAAGCGAGCGAACGGACCCGGCAGGCGTACCTGCTCGAACCCGTCGACCGGGCGGAACGTGCCGCGGAACTCGTATTGCGGGTTGATCGCGACTTGGCCCACGGTCTGCACCTCGCCGAACGCGATGTGCCGGTGCTGGGCCTCGTGGAAGAGCTCGCCGGAGTCCTTGGTCAAGGCGAAGCGCTTGATCGCGTTCATCACCCTCGGCATCTCGGCGAGTGCGTCCTCGATCGTCAACTTGGCCAGCTCGGCGCCCTCCGGATCGCCCTCCTCGGCCATCCACTCGAACAACGGGGCCGGCTGGGGAACCGGGGCGATGTTGCACGCCCCGTGCCTGGCGTTGGCGACGACGTAGGCGCCGAGCCAGTGCAGCGAGCCCTGGCGCAGCGCCCGCTGGGGGATGGGCAGCAGGTCGGGGAACCACCACTGGAAGAAGAGGTTCTCGATGGACGACGTCATCATCTCGTGCAGCGAGAGGTCGGCGAGGCAGCCCTCGCCGGTCTCCCGCGCCGAGTAGACGCCAGCGAGCCCGCAGATGCACGCCATCAGCGACCCGAAGTTGAGGTTCTGTCGCCCCCACGCGCCGATCGCCAGATCAGGCGTGCCGGAGATGCTGAGCACCCCGCTCAGGGCGCCGGCCACGAGGTCGCTGGTCTGCCAGTCGGCGTGCGGGCCGGTGCGGCCGAACGGCGTCAACGACACCTGGACGAGACGTGGGTTCTCGCCGGCGAAAGCGTCGCGGTCGATGCCCAGTTCGGCGAGTCGTCCGGGTGGCTGGTTCTCGATCACGAGGTCGGCCTGCCCGGCCAAGCGCCGGTAAGCGCCGCGCCCCTCCTCGGTGTCGAGGTCGACGTCGATCCAACGCGTGCCACCGTCGAACCACCAGTCGAGCAGGCCGCCGCGTGCGGCGACGTCCGCGTCGGCCATCCGCGGGCCGGGCGTCGAGCGCCCGATCCGCGCCACCGAGGCCCCGCCTTCGGCAAGCAGCTTGACGGCGAAGCGTCCGAGCTCGTCGGTGAGCGTGACGACCCGCAGGCCGTCCAACGGTCCTTCCAGCATGATGCCCCCTGTTGCCGTGCGTCCCGATCCGCGCCATCTTGGCAAGCGCGGTCCCGCATGCCGAACTGGGCGCATTCCGCAGCCCGCCACGCGGGGTTCTCGGTCGAGAGCACCGGGTTGTCGAAGAGGGAACGTCACGGGGAACACCAAGGACCACGTGGCGGCGATCCAGCCGTCGACCAGCGCGGTGCCGTGCACCCGACCGGTGGTGGCCAAGGCGGCGATGTCGTCGGGCGTGTAGCGGCTGCGGTCGGCGTGGGAGAGCAGCGCGTTGTCGTACTCGGGGAGGATGCGGACCGGAGCCGGGGTGTCGGGATCGGGCAGCGGGGCGTCGGGGACGTCGACGAGCCTTCGGCCTCGCTCGTCGAGGAACGAGCGCAGCCGCGACCCCATCCGCTCGATGATCTCCCCGAAAGCCGTGAACCGCGACCACGCCGCGAGGTCGGCCGGCAATGCCGGTCCGAACGCCCGCAGGTACCGCTCGACGACGTCCTCGATCGAGGGCTCGGCGGCCATCGGGCGGCCGAGCCACGATTCCGCCGACGTCACCCTGACCTGGCCGCGTCGATCCCATACACCCCGCGGCGGCACCTGGACGAGGCCGAGCAGGTTGCGCGCGGCGAAGGACATCGCCGCGCCGTCGAGCGTCGTGAAGCGCTCGGCGAGCGCCCGGCCGAGCGCCACCGGCGTCATCGGCGAGGTGGCGAGCAGCTCGGCGGCGTGGCTGAGCACCGGCGCGAGGTCGGCGTCGTCCAGGTGAGGAGCGTGGTCGCGGTGGCGTCGCAGCTCGCCCGTCGAGCAGCGGGCTGGCAGAGCGGGCGAAGCGTGAGGCAGTCATCCGCGGTGACCGGGTGGATCGTCGCGAGGTAGGGGTCGCCGGGGGTTCTGGGCCTGCGACTCGACGAGGTGGTGGACGGCGTCGAAGGGCGCGATCGCCGACCGCTCGAGCAGCAGCTGGCGGGCGAGCGTCGCCCGCCAGCCTGATCGTCGGTCAGCTCGTCGCCATCACCTCGCGCCGGTAGTGCGACCCTGCGGTGGCGAGCACCTGGCGCAGCGGGCGCGCGCTGCGGGCTCGACGTCGGAGCACTGCAGCCAGATCGAGCCGTCGGCGCGGGCGGAGAGCACCGTCGGCGCGCCGCAGGCCGGGCAGCTCGGCACGTCGCGCTGGGCGAGCTCGAGGAGCTCGAGAGTGGTGTCGTGATCGGGCACGGGGGCCTCCCGATGGAAGAGCAATACGATTCGATGCGTATCGTATCGTCCGATGGCGGATCAGCGCGATCGATTGGCGACTGTTCACTTGCTGGAAACGGGCCGTCCACGCCCGGGCCGTCCGCGCAGCGAGCGCGCCCACCGGGAGATCCTCGACGCCACCCGCGCGCTGATCACCGAGGGCGGGTTCGCCGAACTGCGCCTGGAGCACGTCGCGGCCCGGGCCGGCGTCGGGAAGACGACGATCTATCGCCATTGGGCCTCGAAGGAGGCGTTGGTCCTCGAGCTGCTGCTCGAGCTGGCCGCGCCGTTCCTGGAGATCCCCGACGTCGGCGACACCCGTGGAGAGCTCCGTGCGGCGGTCGGCAGCGCTGTGCGCGGCCTGACGAAGAGCGAGTTCGGGCCAGTGATGCGGGCGGTCCTCAGCCAGCTCGCAACCAACCCGGCGCTGGGGGAGCCGTTCCGGGCGACGGTGGTGCAGGCCCGGCGGCGGGAGATCGCCGCTGTGGTGAGGCGCGGCGTGCAGCGCGGGGACCTCCGGCCCGGCACCGACCCACAGATCGCCACCGAGCTCTTGATCGGACCGGTGTACTACCGGCTCGTGTTCGGCGGCCGGCTTGACCGACGCTTCGCCGCTCGCGTCGTCGACGCCTACCTCGACGGCTTCTCCGCGCCGCGCTGAACAGGCGCCAGCCGGGTGAAGTGTCCGCGAACCGTGAGATGTCGAGGCGGACATCCGCTGTCTGCGCTCACAGTTCGCTGCTGGATGCTGCGCTACCCGAGCAGGTCCTTGGCCAGGCCGTACCAGAACTCGCCGGACATGCCGAGCGACGTGACGTCGATGCGCTCGTCGTTGCCGTGGAAGCGCTGGCCGAAGGATTCGATCGTCACCTCCGGCGAGAACAGCGCGGCGCCGTAGGCGACGGTGCCCTTGGCGCGGTAGAAGCGGGCGTCGGTGCCACCCATGATGAGGCCGGGCACGAGGTTGGCGCCGGGGTAGGCGACCTGGGTGCGGCTGGCGACGGCATCCCACAGCGCGTTGTCGATCCCGGAGCGCGTCGACTCGAACTCCTGGATCGGCGAGATCTCCACCCGATCGGCGAGGTCGCCGAGCACGTCGGCGAGGTAGCCGTCGACGACGTCCTTGGTGTCGCCGGGGATCGTGCGCATGTCGACGTCGATGTCGATGACATCGGGGATCGTGTTCGTCTTCTGCCCACCGTGGATCACGTTCGGGGAGATCGTCGTGTGCGTGCAGGCGTGGGCGATGCGGGCGTAGTCGGGCGGGAGGGTGGCGAGCGCATCCCGCACGGCGGCCGGGTCGGCCAGCTTCCGGCGCAAATCGTCGGGAAGGTCGATGGCGTCCAGGCGGGCCTGCCACAGGTCGGTCAGCCGGGTCGGTGTGCGGTATGTGGCCAGACGATGGACGATCTCTGACGCCGTGACCAGGGCGTTGTCCGAGCCGTAAGGCATCGAGCCGTGACCGGGCGTGCCGCGGACCCGCAGGCGCCGCCAGGCGATGCCCTTCTCGGCGACGTTGATCGTGATGTGGCGGGCGCCGTCGGCGCTGGTGGTGGAGTACCCGCCCGACTCGGTGAGCACGAAGTCGGCGCCGACCGAGTCCCAGTGGTTGTCGATCATGTACTCGGCGCCCCAGTGCCCGCCCGCTTCTTCGTCGGCGACGCCGAAGTAGATCAGCGTGCCCTTCGGCCGGAACCCCTCCTTGGCCAGCTCGCGGACGGCGACGGCCATCGACGAGGTGATGCAGAGCATGTCGATCGCCCCGCGCCCCCACACCTCGCCGTCGATCAGCTCGCCGCCGAACGGGTCGCGCGACCAGCCGGCGGGGTTGACCGGGACGACGTCGGTGTGACCCATCAGGCACAGCGACGGCGCGTCCGGATCGGAGCCCTCGATGCGGGCGACGATCGACGTCCGCCCGGGCCGGCTGTCGTAGCGCTCGACGCCGAGCCCGACGCCCTCGAGGTAGGCCTGCAACAAGTCGGCGTTGCGGACCTCGTCCCCGGAGTCGGGCGAGCCGTCGTTCACGCACTGGGTGCGGATCAGCGACTGGAGCAGCTCGGTGGTCGGACCCTCGGCGGCATCGGCGGTGATCATCGCCTCGACGCTACGCCCGCAACGGCGACCGACGGACCCGCGACCGTGCGTGTCACGATGATCGCCGTGAACGAGCCGGTGGTCGTCGTCGTCGAGGACGACCCGGCGATCGCCGGCCTCCTCGACATGTACCTGCGCAAGGAAGGGTTCCGCCCGCTGACCGCCGGGACGGGCGAGCGGGCCCTGGAGCTCGTGGCCCAGCACGATCCGGTGCTCGCCGTGCTCGACGTCGGGCTGCCCGACATCGACGGTTTCGAGGTCTGCCGGCGGGTGCGGGCGCTGGGCGGGGGCGCCGCTGACGTGCCGGTGCTGTTCCTCACCGCGCGCGACGACGAGGTCGACCGGCTCGCCGGCTTCGACGTCGGCGCCGACGACTACGTGGTCAAGCCGTTCTCCCCGAAGGAGGTCGTGGCGCGGGTGCAGGCGATCCTGCGCCGGGTCCGACCGGAACGGCCACACGCCGTCGTCAAGCTGGCCAACGGCATCGTCGTCGATCCGGAGCGACGCGAGGTCACCGTCGACGGATCGCCGGTCGCGCTGGCGACCCGGGAGTTCGAGCTGCTCGCCTTCCTCGCCCGCAACCGCGGCATCGCCCTCACCCGCCAGCAGTTGCTCGACGGTGCGTGGGGCATCGACTTCGAGGGCGACGAGCGCACGGTGGACGTCCACGTCCGCCAGCTGCGGCGCAAGCTCGGCGCCGGGCTCGAGCTGTCGACGGTGTGGGGCGTCGGCTACCGACTGGGCTGACGTGACCCGCCGCATCGCCATCGCCCTCGGGGCCACCGTCCTGGTGACGCTGCTGCTGACGGGCGCCGTCACGATCGGCCTCGCCCACCTCCAGGCCCGGGCGAGCACCGAGTCGCGGCTGCGCTCGCAGGCCCAGTCCGTGGCCAGCACGGCGGTCGTCGTCAACGA
This sequence comes from uncultured Acidimicrobiia bacterium, assembly GCA_963841465.1. GTDB lineage: Bacteria > Actinomycetota > Acidimicrobiia > Acidimicrobiales > Ilumatobacteraceae > JALZMG01. The sequence goes on from CAWJCQ010000010.1 coordinate 93,420, forward strand.
CACCGCCGGCGCTCGCCAGCGGCTGCTCGCCCAGCGGGTGCTGCGCCAGCTGCGCCGAGCGCTGCGCGTGGACGGGATCGAGGTCGTGCTGATCGGGCCGGCGGGGGCGATCAACGGGACGCTGCCCGACGGCATCACCAGCGGCGACCTCGACCTCGCCGCCCTGCGGGACGGGCACACGCTCAGCGGCAGCCACGGCGACCTGGTGTGGGCGGCCGCCCCGCAGGAGGTGCGCAACTCGACAGCCGTCGCGGTGATCACCGCCGACGCGACGACGGAGCTGTCGACGGCGGCCAAGTGGTTCCTCGTCGCCGCCGTCGCCACGCTCGTGATCGGGATCGGCGTCGCCGTGTGGCTGGGGCGGCGCCTGGGCCGTCCGGTGCGGGAGGCCAGCGAGGCTGCCCATCGCATCGCCGCCGGCGACCTCGCCACGCGCCTGCCCGCACCGGATGGACCAGCTGGGGACGAGCTCGACGAGCTGTCACGGTCGATCAACGCGATGGCTGCCGGGCTGGAGCGGGCGCGCACCCTCGACCAGCAGTTCCTGCTGTCGATCAGCCACGACCTGCGCACCCCGCTGACCTCGATACGCGGCTACGCCGAGGCGATCGCCGACGGCGCTGCCGCCGACCCCGCGGCCGCGGCGGGTGTCATCGCCTCCGAGGCAGAGCGGCTCGACCGGCTCGTGGCCGACCTGCTCACGCTGGCGCGCCTCGACGGCCGCGCCTTCGCCCTCCACCCCGCAGTCCACGACCTCACGGTCCCGGTGAACGACGCGGTGCGGGCGTTCGTCCCCACCGCTGAAGCCGCCGGGCTCACCGTCTCCGTGTGCCCGGCGGACATGCCGGCGACGGTGCTGGCCGACCCCGCGCGGGTCCAGCAGGTGCTCGGCAACCTGCTCGCTAACGCCGCCAAGTTCGCCCATTCGCGGATCGAGGTGTCGATCGTCGCCGCGCCGGGCGGCTGGCTGGTGCGGGTCGACGACGACGGCCCCGGGATCCCGCCCGACGAGCGCGAGCACGTGTTCGAGCGGCTCTACGCCGCGCGCACCGTCCCGGCGCGCGCCGAGGTCGGGTCTGGCCTCGGGCTGGCGATCGTCCACCAGCTCGTCGCGGCGATGGGCGGCACCGTTCGCGCCGACGACTCCGCCCTCGGCGGGGCACGCCTGGAGGTCCACTTCGCCGCCACGGCGTAGCTCGTCGTCGCGCTGGTCGCTCGGCGCGCAGCCCGTGCCGACGACACCGACCGAGACCGACGTCGACGGTGACGATCCTCGACTCCTTCGCCGTGTTGGCCCTGCTGAAGGCGGAACCGGCCGCCAATCAGGTGCGGCGCCTGCTTGCCTCGGTGGACTCGGCGACGTGCTCGGCGGCCTCCTCGGCGGCGGCAAGCGATAGCCGAACTGTGAGCTGCGGAGGCGGATCTCCGCCGCTTGAGCTCACAGTTCGCGGAGCAGCGCGAGGATCTCGTCGCCGTAGCGCTCGAGCTTGGCCGGGCCGATGCCGTCGCAGGCGACCAGCTCGGCCGGCGTCATCGGGCGGGCCACGGCGATGCCGCGCAGGTGCTTGTCGCTGACGACCACGTAGGCCGGGACACCGTCGGCCTTCGACCGCTGCGTGCGCCACGCCCGCAGCGCCGCCTCCGCCGCAGCCGCCGAGCCGTCCAGCGCCACGGGTGGCTCGACCCGGGCGGCCGACCGGGTGACTGTGGTGGGCGCCGGACGAGGGGCGCGCCGTGGGGCGGTGCCGGCGAGCTCGGCGAGGAACGGGCTGCGCCGAGTGCTGTCGGCGAGCAGAGCGACGCGGTGGCGGCCACGCGTGATCGCGACGTGGAGCACGCGTCGCTCCTCCTCGACGTCGCCGGCGAGGCGGTGGGGGACGATCCCGTCCGTCACCCCGAACACGGCGACTCGGTCCCATTCGCGGCCCTTCACGCGGTGGACCGTGGACAGCGTCACGCCGTCGGGCGCCGACTCCCGCTGGAACGCGCCGCGCAGCCAGGTCTCGAAACCGCCCGGGTCGGCGTGCAGGTCGGCGACGCCGAGCAGGCCGTCGAGGTCGTCGAGGTGGCTCGAACCCTGCCCGCCACCGGTGCGGTCGAGCAACCCCATCGCCGTGCCCAGCCCGATGTCGTCGCGCACCGTCTCCAGGACGTCGCGAGTGGTGCCGGCGCGCCCGGCGTCGACGACCACATGGAGGTCGTCGACGAGGCGCAGCACCTTCGGCGCGTCCTTGCCCGGCACTTGGTCGGCGAGTGCCACCAGCTGCGCCAACGACCACCGGACCCGCCGCCGCAGACGATCGGTGAACCACGGGGGCAGGCCACGGGTCGGGCGGCGCAGGATCTCCACGACGTCGGTGGTGCCGATCGCGTCGCCGGCGGCGGCGATCCGCAGGTAGGCCAGCGCGGCGCGCATGCCGGTGCGCTCGAGGACATCCGGCCGCAGCACCGACGACACCGGCACGCCCGCCTCGTGCAGGGCGACGTGCGGCGCGAGGAGCAACGAGTTGACTCGAGCGAGCACGGCGATCGACGCGGCGTCCACGCCTGGCTCGGCCAGCCAGCCGCAGACCAGCGCCACGAGCGCCCTGGCGCTGTCGTCGTGGCCGTGTTCGACCACGCCGAGCGCACCCGCCGTGGGGTCGCTCGCCGGGCCGGCATCGATCTGCTTGGGGACCCGCCGGTGGTTGTAGCCGAGCAGCGTGCGGGCGCCGTCGACGACCTCGACCGGGCAGCGGTAGTTCACGGTCAACGGGTGCGAGGCGGCGCCGGGGAACAGCCGCTCATAGTCGATGAGGAAGCGTGGGTCGGCACCGGCATGGCTGTAGATGCACTGGTCGTCGTCGCCGACGCCGTAGACGTCGAGGGCGGGCAGAGCGAGCAGCCGCACGAGCAGGACGTGGGCAGGGGTGAGGTCCTGGAACTCGTCGACGAGGAGGTGCCGGCATGTCCGCTGCACCGTGGCGCGGAACGCACCGTCGGCGAGCAGGACCTCGACGGCGGCGTAGATCTGCTCGTCGAAGTCGACCACGCCCCGCGCGCGCAGCTGGGCGCGGAACGTGGGGAACAGCTCGGCCAGGCCCGGTACGTCGTCGCGTGACTCCTCGACCTCGTCCGGGTCGACGAGCCCGAGGCGGATCGTCGTCAGCCCCTCGAGGTATGGCCCGATCGGATCGGTGTTGGCCCGCCGCTGGCGCCGGCCGGGGAGCAGAGCGTCGACCATCCGCCGCAGGGCGGGCTCGTCGAGGACCGACGGCGATGCGCCGCGGTGCTCGGCGAGCACCCACAGCCCGAGGGAGTTGAGCGTGCGGACGCGGGGCCGGAAGTCGGTGGTGCGTGCTTCCATCTCCAGTTGGGCCTGCTTGTTGTAGGCGACGGCAAGGACGGTCCCGGGCTCGTAGCGGCGATCGACGTGGAGATGGCGGAGACGCTCGGTGAGCACGCGGGTCTTGCCCGATCCGGCCGGAGCTATGACGCCGCGCCGGCCCGGCGCCGTGGGCGACCGCAGCGAGCTGGTCGGGCGCCAGATCGGCCCGCGGCGGGACGTGGCCGGGTACGACGGCGAGCGATTCGAGCTCGATCGAGTCGCGGTGGACGAGGGTGAGGCCCCCGGGTGCTGGCATCCGCGGGCCGCCATCGACCCAGGCCGGCGTGCCGTCGGGCAGGGCGACGTCGGCATCGCCGTGCGGCGTGGCCGTCGCGCCCAGCCGCGACGCCTTCACCGCCCACCACCACACCGGCTCGCCGCGGCGGGCGTCGTATGTGTTGGCCCAGGTCAGGAACTGCAGGCGGTCGAGCCACGGCTCGGCCTCCGGCGCCACCCGCCACGGTTCGACCGGGAACGACTGCGGTTGGCGGAACGTCGTCGGGTCGACGCCGAGGGCGATGACGACCGGCTCTCGTCGCGCCCACGCCTCGTGCAGCCGGCGCACCGTGTCGCCCGGGTCGGCGAGCACACGGTCGTCGATCGTGACGACGGGCGCGTCACGCCACGGCGCCGGAGGGTCGGCGCCGCCGGGCACGACCACGCCGCGGCCGAGCGCGACGGGTCCAGGGGCGGGCACGCCGTCAACCTACGTAACTCGGGTTCGGCTCGCAGCCAAGCTGCTCTCCCTCACCTCCGAGCTCGCCGTCGCCGCTGCGCAGCGGGGCTCGCCCCCTCACCGGGACGCGGTGAGGATGCCGATCGAGCCGTCGAGCACGACCCGCCCCTCGGCGTCGACGTGATCGGCGAGGACGTCCTCGAGCGCCGCCTGGACGTCGGCGACCACCGGCTGCTCGACGTCGAGCAGCACCATCCGCTGCGGGCCGACCTGCATGATGATCGGCGCCGCCTCGGCCGGGGCGAGCCCGCCGCCGACTGGAATGGGCACGGTGTGCGGGGTCCAGGCGACCTCGCGCCAGCCCGCCTGCTCGACCATCGCTACGACACGGGGTGGGTCGCCGAGCGAGAACGGGCCCCAGTCCGCGGCCGGCACGCCCTGTGGCTCGGCGCCACGGGCTCCGAGCTCGGCCATCACGGTGGTGAACACGAGGTCGAACACCGGCGACGCCGGGCGCTCGCCCCACACCGCCACGCAGAGCCGGGCGCCGGGCGCAGCGAGCGAGTGCAGGTTGGCGAAGGCGGCGTTCGGGTCGGCGAAGAACATCACGCCGAACCTGGACATGATGACGTCGAACGGGGCGCCGTTCCAGCGGCCAGGTCTGGAGGTCGGCGACGATCCACTCGATCGGCGCCGCTCCCGCCGGGACGGGACGCGCCGACGCGGTGTCGATCATCTCGGTCGACACGTCGGCGCCGACGACGGACCCGCCGGGCGCGACCAGCTCAGCCGCCGTCCGGGTGGTCGGCCCGGTGCCGCACCCGACGTCGAGCACCCGCTCGCCCGGCCGCAGGTCGGCGGCGGCGAACAGCACATCGGACACCGGCGCCAACTGGGCCTCGAGGGCCGCGCTCGATCGCGATCCATCTGGTCGCCCGGTCGGCGGTCCACGCTTCGGTCTCGGGCCCGCTCACGGGGCCAACCGTAGGCGGGCGGCCAGCTCGTCGACCAGGGGCACGACCTCTTGGGCGCAGGCGATGAACGCCTCGACGTCGCCGCCGCCAGGGTCGACGACCTCCTCCCACGGGCGCAGCTCGACGCCGGCGAGGTCGAGCTCGGCGACCCGTGCGGTGAGCGGGCGGTCGTCGTCGGCGAGGTCGCGCACCAGCCGCTTCAGCGTCGCCGTGCGCGGCGCCGCGGCGGGGTGCTCGCGGCGGACCCAGGCGACGTGCTCGGGCGCGAGGCCGACGACCAACGTCGCCTGGTCGAGGTCGTCGGGCAGCACCTGGCGGCTGCGGTGCGACGGCGGCGTCACGCCGACGGCTTCGAAGCCGGCCTTGGTCCGCCAGCTCATCGGGAGCCCGTCGATCGACATCGTGCCGGCGGTGGCGATCTCGACGTGCGGCAGGTGGATCCTCAGCACCTCGCCGGCGATCACGGAGCGGGTGGCGTTGCCGGTGCAGAGGATCAGGATCGAGTCGGCCATAGCGGTGTCCGCAGGCGAGTATGGCCAGTGATGCCAGCCGACCCGTATGCCGACTTCCCCGACCTCTCCTTCGACCGCCCCGCGGACGGCGTGGTGCGGATCACGCTCGACGGGCCTGGCCTCAACGCCACCGGGCCGGCGATGCACCGGCAGCTCGCCGATGTGTGGCTCACCGTCGACCGCGACCCGTCGACGCGGGTCGCCCTGCTGCAGGGCGCCGGGAGGGCGTTCTCCGCAGGCGGCAGCTTCGAGCTGATCGAGGGTGCGGTCAACGACTACGTCCGGCGGCTGCAGGTGATGCGCGAGGCCCGTGATCTCGTGCTCAACGTCATCAACTGCAGCAAGCCGATCGTGTCGGCGATGCACGGTGCGGCGGTCGGCGCCGGGCTCGTCGCCGGGCTGCTCGCCGACGTCTCCGTGGTCGCCCGGAGCGCCAAGATCATCGACGGCCACACCCGCCTCGGCGTCGCCGCCGGCGACCATGCCGCGATCTGTTGGCCGCTGCTGTGCGGGATGGCCAAGGCCAAGTACTACCTGCTCACGTGCGATCCGCTGACCGGGGAAGAGGCCGAGCGGATCGGGCTGGTGTCGCTGTGCGTCGACGACGACGAAGTTCACCAACGGGCCCTCGACGTCGCCGTGCAGCTGGCCGGCGGGGCGCAGGCGGCGATCCGCTTCACCAAGCAGACGCTCAACCACTGGTACCGCGCCCAGACCGGCATCTTCGACGCCAGCTTGGCCTACGAGATGATCGGCTTCGGCGGCCCCGACGCCGCCGAGGGCCTCGCCAGCCACGTCGCCAAGCGCGCCCCGACCTTCACCGGCCCGACCTCGGAGTGATGGCCGAGCACGGGTCGAGCGGCGCCGACGCCGATCGGTACGTTCGCCGTATGGCACGTCTCTGCGAAGGTCGGATCTGCATCGTCACCGGGGGCGCTCGGGGCATCGGCCGCCAGCATGCGCTGATGCTCGCCGAGCACGGTGCCAAGGTGGTGGTCAACGACCTCGGCGGCGAGCGCGACGGCACCGGCGGCGATCCCGGGCCGGCCAACGAGGCCGTCGAGGAGATCCGAGCGGCCGGTGGCGAGGCCGTCGCCAACACCGAGGACGTGTCCGACTTCGCCGCCGCCGGCGCCCTCGTGCAACAGGCGATCGACACGTACGGCGGGCTCGACGTCCTCGTCAGCAACGCCGGCATCCTGCGCGACCGGATGATCTTCTCGATGACCGAGGAGGAGTGGGACGCCGTGATGCGGGTCCACCTCAAGGGAACGTTCGCGCCTGCCCGCCACGCCGCCGCCTATTGGCGCGAGCGGTCCAAGGGCGGCGAGACCAACGACGCCCGGCTGATCACGACGACGTCGGTGTCGGGCCTGTACGGCAACCCCGGGCAGACCAACTACGGCGCGGCCAAGGCCGGGATCGCCGCGCTCACCCTGATCGCCGCCGACGAGCTCGGCCGCTACGGCGTCACGGCCAACTCGATCGCTCCCGCCGCGCTCGACCCGGATGACCGAGGACCTCGGGATGATGGACAGCGTCCGGGAGACGATGGACCCGCGATGGGTCGCGCCCGTCGTGACGTGGCTGGCCTCTACCGAGTCGGCCGGCGTCACCGGGCGGGTGTTCGAGGTGTCCGGTGCCGTGACGGCGATCGCCCAGGGCTGGCACCGCGGCCCGTCGACGGACAAGCCGGCCGCTGACCCCGCCGACGTGCCCGGCGTGCTCGAGCCGCTGCTCGCCCAGGCGCGCGGCCGCAGCAACATGGTCGGAGCCGAGCGCAGAACGAACGCTGAAGGCGCGTACATCCGCTCGATGATCGTCGCCGTGCCCATCCCGCCGCCGGTGCACATGGCGATCAGGGCGACCTCTTGATCCTGACGCTCGAGCTCGTCGAGGGCGGTCTGGATGAGCATCGGGCCGGTGCCGCCGATCGGGTGCCCGAGGGCCATCGCCCCGCCGTTGACGTTGAGCTTCTCGGGATCGAGGTCGAGCTCGCGGATCGCCTTGAGTACGACCGCGGCGAAGGCCTCGTTGATCTCCCACAGATCGATGTCTCCGGCTGCCATCCCGGCCTTCTCCAGCACTCGCCGCGCCGCCGGCGCCGGGCCGGTGAGCATGATCACCGGCTCCGACCCGACCGCTGCGGTCATGCGGATCCGCGCCCGCGGCGTCAGGCCGTTGGCCCGGGCGTAGTCCGACGAGGCGACCAGGATCGCCGACGCCCCGTCGACGACGCCCGACGAGTTGCCGGCGTGGTGGACGTGGTCGACCGTGTCGATCTGCGGGTAGGTGCGGATGCACATCTCGTCGAACGTCTCGCCGCCGAACTTGTCCCACGGCGTGGCGCCCATCTCGGCGAAGCTCGGCGCCAGCTGGGCCAGGCTGTCCACCGTCGTGCCCGGGCGGGGGTGCTCCTCGTGGTCGAGGGCGATCGAGCCGTCCTCGTTGCGCACCGCGATCACCGAGCGGTCGAAGCGGCCCTCGGCGATCGCCTTGGCCGCCCGCTCCTGCGACGACACGGCGAGCTCGTCGCAGTCGGTCCGGGAGAAGCCCTCGACGGTAGCGATGAGGTCGGCGGAGATGCCCTGGGGGATCAGCGGGTACTTCCGGCGCACCAGCGGGTTGTCGCCATCCATCGTCCCTGGCACGCCGTCGTAGCCGGCGCGGAACGGTCGGCTCATCGACTCGACGCCGCCGCCGATCACCAGGTCCTGGTGCCCCGACAGCACGCCGGTGGCGGCCATCCCGACGGCCTGCTGGCCGGAACCGCAGAAGCGGTTGATCGTCAGGCCCGGCGTCACGTACGGCCACCCCGCCGACGAGCACGGCGAGGCGGGCGATGTCGGCGCCATGGTCACCGACCCCGCTGGCGTTGCCAGCGATGACGTCCTCGATGTCCGTGGTCGGCACACCGGTGCGTTCGACGACGGCGTTGAGGCACTGCGCGAGCAGCTCCTGCGGGTGGATGTGGTGGAGGGACCCAGTGGATCGACCTTTGCCGCGCGGGGTGCGCACCCCGTCGATGATCCAGGCTTCGCGCTCGCTCATGCGGAGTAGCTCACCACGTCGAGGCGCGGGATGCCGTACCCGGCACCCGACGTGCGCCTAGCGTCACACCGCGATGGATTGCCAGGCAGGTGAGCGCCGCTGCGAAGCGGCGGCGGCGAGCTCGCCAGGCGAGGTGAGCAGCTTGCCTGCGAGCCGAGCCTCAGCGAAAAGAGTCGTGCTCGTGCGCCACGGCGAGACCGAGTGGAGCAGCACCCGCCGGCACACCGGGCGCACCGACATCCCGCTCAACCCCGAAGGTCGCGAGCTGGCCGTCAACCTGCGACCTGCCCTTGCCGCGATCACCGGAATCGACGACGCGCTCGTGCTCACCAGCCCGCTGCAGCGTGCCCGCGAGACGTGCGACGCTGGCTGGGCTCGGGCGATCGCGCCGTGGTCGACGACGACCTCCTGGAGTGGGACTACGGCGAGGCCGAGGGCCGCACGACCGAGGAGATGCGGGCCGAGATCCTGGGCTGGTCGGTGTGGACCAACAGCCTCGAGCGGGGCGAGACGGTCGAGCAGGTCGGGGCCCGGGCCGACCGGGTGGTCGCCCGGGTGCGGGCGTACGACGGCTTGAGCGTGCTGTTCGCACATGCCCACATCCTGCGCATCCTCGCCGCCCGGTGGTGCGGCCTGGCGCCGGTGTGCGGACGCTCCCTGATGCTCGACCCGGCGAGCCTGTCGATCCTTGGCCACGAGCGCGAGACGGCGGTGATCGAGCGCTGGAACATGGTGCCGATCGGCGACACCGAGCGCTTCATCGGGACGCCGGAGCCAACCGCTACCATGTCCGCAGTGAGCGCCGACAGCTCCACCGCTTCATGACAGCGACCGAGACCACGACCACCGTCGTCGTTCCGGGCACGCACCTCATGTCTGCGCTCGTCGGACCACGTGATCAGCTCCTACGCCAGATCGAGCAGGCCTTCCCCGACACCGAGATCCACGTGCGCGGCAACGAGGTCAGCGCCCGCGGTGAGCGGTCCGAGCAGGTCGGCCGGCTCTTCGAGGAGCTCGTCGGCTTGCTCCAGCGCGGCCACCAGCTCGACGAGAACAGCCTGCGCCGGGTCATCGGCATGGTCGACGAGGACGAGCGGCCGAGCCAGATCCTCACCCACGACGTGCTGCGCGGCGCCAAGGGACGGCAGGTGCGCCCGAAGTCGGCCGGCCAGAAGCGCTACATCGACGCGATCGCCAACAACGTCATCACCTTCGGCATCGGCCCGGCCGGCACCGGCAAGTCGTGGCTGGCGGTGGCGATGGCGGTCAGGGCGTTGCAGGCCAAGGAGGTGCAGCGGATCATCCTCACCCGCCCGGCCGTCGAGGCCGGCGAGCGCCTCGGCTTCCTGCCCGGCGACCTGATGGCCAAGATCGACCCGTACCTGCGGCCGCTCTACGACGCCCTCTACGACATGGTCGAGCCGGAGGGCGCGCAGCGGCTGCTGGAGCGCCAGACGGTGGAGGTCGCCCCGCTGGCGTTCATGCGCGGCCGCACGCTCAACAACAGCTTCATCATCCTCGACGAGGCGCAGAACACGACGCCCGAGCAGATGAAGATGTTCCTGACCCGCATCGGGTTCGGCTCCCGCGTCGTCGTCACCGGTGACGTCACCCAGATCGACGTCCCCAACGGCAAGAGCGGCCTCGTCGGCCTGGAGCGGGTGCTGGCCGGCATCGACGGCCTCGCCTTCGTCAGGCTCACCGCGTCCGACGTGGTGCGCCACCGCATCGTCGCCGACATCGTCGCCGCCTACGAGCGCAACGGCGACTCCTGACCCGATGGGCGAGCCTCCGAGTCCCGATCGCGCCTGTCGACGAGCTCGTCGTGGTGGCGTCCGACGAGCAGGCCGGCACGGACGCGGTTGCCCTCGACGTCGAGCGGTGGTCGCGGCTCGCCGCCGACGTCCTGCGTGGCGAGGGGGCGACGGGTGAGCTGACGCTGACGTTCGTCGACCGCGTCGAGATGGCCGCGCTCAACCGCGAGCACCTCGGCGGCGACGGCCCGACGGACGTGCTGTCGTTCCCGCTCGACGCCGGCGAGCGACGACGTGCCCGGCGTGCCGGTGCTGCTCGGCGACGTCGTCGTGTGCCCGGCCGTCGCCGCCCAGCAGGCGGAGTCGCACGCCGGCACGCTCGACGACGAGCTGGCGCTGCTCGTCGTCCACGGTGTGCTGCACGTCCTCGGCCACGACCACGCCGAACCGGACGAGGCCGTGCACATGCGCGCCCGTGAGGTCGAGTTGTTGCAACTGCACCATTGGCACGGTGAGCCGCCGCCAGGGTTCCGCCAGGAGCCGTCGTGACCACGACTGACCTGCTGATCCTGCTGGCGATCGTCGTCTTGCTGTTCCTGCTGATGTTCCTGGCCGCCGCCGAGACCGCGCTCAACCGGATCTCGCGGGTCAAGGCGCAATCACTCGCCGAGACGCGGCGCACGAAGGCGGCGCGGTCGTTGGAGCGCCTCGTCAGCCACCCGGAGCGCTTCATCAATCCGCTGCTGGTCACCGTCACCGTGGCCCAGACCGGGCAGGCGTTCTTGACGTCGATCGTGGCCGACCGGCTGTTCGGCTCGACGGGCGTGATCATCGGCTTCGTCCTCAACGTCATCGTGTTCTTCGTGATCGCCGAGGCGATGCCCAAGACCTTCGCCGTGCTCTCGGCGGAACGAGTGGCGCTGGCGACCGCCCGCCCGACCGAGCTGCTGGTGACGTTCCCGCCGCTGCGCCTGATGAGCCGCGGCCTCATCGGGCTGACCAACGTCCTGTTGCCCGGCAAGGGACTCAAGGAGGGGCCGTTCGTCAGCGAGCAGGAGCTGCTCGGCATCGTCGAGGCGGCCGCCGAAGACGAGGTCATCGAGCACGAGGAGCGCGAGCTGATCGAGAGCATCATCGAGTTCGGCGACACCGTCGCCCGCGAGGTGATGGTGCCCCGTCCGGACATGATCACGGTGCCGGATGACGCCACGATCATCGGCTGCCCTCGACCTCGCCATCGCCCACGGCTTCAGCCGGCTGCCGCTGCAGGGCGGCGAGGACGGCGACGACGTCATCGGGCTGCTGTACACCAAGGACCTGATCCGGGCCGAGCGCGAGGGCCGCGGCGACATGTCGGCGTCCGACCTCGCCCGGCCGGTGCGCTTCATCCCCGAGAACAAGCCGGTGGCCCGGCTGATGCGCGAGATGCAGGCTGGCAAGTTCCACCTCGCGATGGTCGCCGACGAGTACGGCGGGATCGCCGGGTTGGTGACGCTGGAGGACTGCCTCGAGGAGCTGGTCGGCGAGATCGTCGACGAGTACGACACCGAGGACGTCGCGATCAAGCGACTGCCGAACGGCGACTACCTGGTCGAGGGTGGGGTGCAGGTCGAGGACCTCAACGACGTGCTCGACACCTCGCTCCCGGACGAGGAGTGGGACACCGTCGGTGGGCTCCTCTTCGGCACGCTCGAGCACGTGCCCGAGCCCGGCGAGTCGGTCGAGCTGGAGGGCTGGCGCTTCGCCGCCGAGGAGCTCGACGGGCGGCGGGTCAAGCTGGTGCGGGTGTCGATCGCCAACGACGACGGCGGCGGCGACGATCACGAACCGGAGCCGGCCACCGACAGCGCCCAGACGTGATCGTCTTGGTCGCGATTTGTCGCTCACTCCCAGGGCGGATCGCGACGAAGACGATCAACCCCCGGCGAGGCGGCGCAGCTCGGGGCGGCGGACCTTGCCCAGCGCGGTGCGCGGGATCGCTTCCACGAACAGCAACCGGCGCGGCGCGCAGAAGGCGGGGAGCGACTCCTTCACCGCCGCCCGCAGCGCGTCGAGCGACGGCGGCGAGCCCCGGGACGGCACCACGACGGCGGTCACGACCTGACCCCACTCGTCGTCCGGCGTCGCGGTGATCGCCACGTCGACGACGCCGGGCCGGTCGCGCAGGGTCGCCTCGACGGGTTCCGGCCATACGTTCTCCCCGCCGGTGATGATGAGGTCGCCGGCGCGGCCCTCGACGTGGAGGCGACCATCGGCGAGCCAGCGGCCGATGTCGCCAGTGTGGAACCACCCACCGACGAACGGGTCGGAGCCGTCGCGGTAGGCCCGCAGCAGCATCGGCCCGCGCACGGCGATCTGCGCATCGGCCTCGACGCTGACCTCCACGCCATCGAGCGGCTGGCCGTCGTAGACGACGCCGCTGGCGGTCTCGGTCATCCCGTAGGTGGTCACGACGTTCGGCGGGAGCTCGGCCGGCGGGGCCGCCCCGCCGAGCACGATCACCCGGAACCGGGTGGGGTCGATCCGGCCGCAACGCGGTCGCGACGAGCGAGACATGGGTGGCGCCGGCGCCCTCGACGAGCACGGGCTCGAAGGACGGCAGCACCGTCAGTGACGTGCCCATCACCATCGCTCGGGTGACGACGGCGAACCCACCGACGTGGGAGAGCGGTAGGCAGGCGAGCCAGTGGTCGTCCTGCGTCACGCCGAGCCGGGCGGACATGGCCTCGGCCGAGGCGACGATGGCGTCGTGGGTCAGCACGACGCCCTTGGGGACGCCGGTCGAACCGCTGGTGGCGACGACGAGAGCGTCGCCTGGGTCGATCGGGACGCCGTCGTCCAGGGTGCTCGTGCCGCCCGGATCGATCACCGCGCCGGCGCCCATCGCCGCCAGCAGCGCCGCCTTGGCCCGGTGCGGCAGGCGCTGGTCGACGGGGAAGACGGCGTCGCCGCGGTCCCAGACGTCGCGCAGGGCGTCCACGAACGGGAACCCGCCGGGGAGGTCGATGGCGACGAGACGGCCACTCATGGTTGCCGTGAGACCACCACGGCCTCCATCATGTCCGACCAGTGAACCCCTGGGTGATCGGCGCCCGGCCGCGCACGCTCCCGGCCGCGGCGGTCCCGGTCGCGATCGGGGCGGCCTGTGCCGTCGGCGCCGGTTCGGTGGTGTGGTGGCGCGTGGCCGTCGCCTTCGTCGTCGGGCTCGCCCTGCAGGTCGGCGTCAACTACGCCAACGACTACAGCGACGGCATCCGCGGGACGGACGATGCCCGCGTGGGCCCGGTGCGACTCGTCGCCTCGGGGCTGCGGCCCCCGCCGGCGGTTAAGCGGGCGGCGTTCATCGCCTTGGGCGTGGCCGCCGTCGCCGGGCTCGCCCTCGCCGCGACCACGAGCTGGTGGCTGCTGCTCGTCGGCGGCGCGGCGATCGCCGCAGCGTGGTTCTACACGGGTGGACCGAGACCGTACGGGTACGCCGGGCTCGGCGAGGTGTTCGTGTTCGTGTTCTTCGGCCTCGTCGCCACCGTCGGCACGACCTACGTCGCAGTCGAGCGGATCACCGGGCTCAGCGTCGTGATGGGCTGCGCTGCCGGGTGCCTGTCATGCGCCTTGCTCGTGATCAACAACCTGCGCGACATCCCGTCGGACGCGGCGGCCGGCAAGCGCACGCTGGCGGTGCGCCTCGGCGACGCCGGGACGCGAGTGCTCTACCTCGTGCTCCTGGCCGCGGCGTTCGCGCTTGTGGTGATCGCCGCTGCGTGGCGCCCATGGGTCCTGATCACCCTGCTCGCCGCCGTCCTCACCGCGGCGCCAATACGGGCGGTCCGGAGGGGCGCTCGGGGGCCGGCCCTGATCGCCGTGCTCGGCGCCACCGGCCGCCTCCAGCTGGCCTTCGGCGCCCTCGCGACGGTCGCGCTGGTGGCCGGGTCGTAGCGTCCGCCCCGTGGCGTATTCGATGGAGCTGCCCGACGAGTGGGTGCCGGCGCCGGACGGCTCGCAGGTGCGGGTCCTGCTGCGCGCCGGCGAGCGGGGCGGGATGGCGCATTTCCGACTCCTGCCACATCAGGTCTCCGGCGCGGTCCAGCACCGCGAGGTCGACGAGCTGTGGTACGTCGTGGCCGGTTCCGGCGAGATGGCGATCGACGACAGCGGGCCGTTCCGGTTGCAACGAGACGTCGCGGTGCACCTGCCGCCGCGGACACGCTTCCAGTTCCGCGCCGGCGGTGACGGTCTCGACATCGTCGGCGTCACGATGCCGCCCTGGCCCGGCGACAGCGAGGCGCTCGCCGCCGAGCCCTACTGGCCCGAATCGGGCTGAGCGGCGAGCCACTCGTCGAGCAGCTCGCGGACCTCGTCCGGGCGGTCGAGGTGAACGGTGTGCCCGGCGCCGTCGACGATGGCGACGGTCGGATGCGGGAGCAGGCTGGCCATCCGCTCGGCGGCGGCGACGAACTTGGCGTCGTTGCGTCCGGCCACCAACAGCACCGGCACGTCGATCGACGCCAACCGGTCCCACAACGGCACCTGGGTCCCGGTGCCGGCGAGGCGCAGGCTCGACGCCAGGCCGGCGGCGGTGTTGCGGCGACGAACCTCAAGTCCGGGGTCGGCGAGCCCCGCGAACAGCGGCTGGGCGACCCACCGGGCGAGGAACGCCTCCAGCCCGTCCCGATCGATCGAGTCGGCGAGGGCGTCGTCGGCGCGGCACCGGGCTTCCCGCTCGTCGGGATCCTCAATGCCCGCGGTGGTGCTGATCAGCACCAGCCGCTCGACCAGCTCGGGTCGGAGGACGGCGAGGTGCAGGCACAGCCGCCCGCCCATCGAGTAGCCGACGTAGGTGCCCCGTCCACCTGTGGCACCGAGCAGCGCGGCGCCACGAAGGAGGTCGGCCTCGATCACCGCCGACCCTCCGTGCCCAGGGGCGTCGACGGCGACGACCTCGTGGCGGTCGGCGAGGTGGTCGGCGATCGGATCCCACGAGCGCCCGGTCTGGGTGAAGCCGTGGACCAGCACGATGCGAGGCCCGTGTCCGCGACGCGTCGCGGCGAGCCGCTCAGCCGGCACGTTGCGTGGCGGCGAGGCGCCGGAGGACCTGGACGAACACGTCGGGGTCCTGGGCTCCGGGGATCGACCAGCGACGGTCGATCACATAGGTCGGCACGGCCGTGATCCCGGCCGCCTCGGCGTCGGCGAGATCCTGCTCGACCTCGACGCGGCCGTCGTCGGAGTCGAGGAAGTGGCGCACGGCGTCACGATCGAGGCCAGCTGCCGCTGCCTCGGCGACCAGGACGTCGGTGTCGCCGACGTCCAGGCCGCGGGTGAAGTACGCCGACAGGAGGCGTTCCTTCATCGCGTCCTGCGTCCCCGGCGGACCGTGGTGGGCGGCGTACCACAGCAGGCGGTGGGCATCGCGGGTGTTGGCCCGCTGGGCGCGGTCGAGGTGGAACTCGAGGCCATCGGCGGAGGCGGTGGCGGTGAGCTGCTCGATGATCGCTGCCGCCCGCTCCGGCCCGCCAAACTTGCGGGCGTAGACCTCGGCGACCGGCATCGCCGACCCTGGCGGCGCCTTCGGGTCGAGCTGGAACGGCTTGTAGAGCACCTCCACTGTCGCGTCGAACTCCGGGTCGTCGGCGAGTCGCTCCATCGCCGCGGCGAACCGGCGCTTGCCGATGTAGCACCACGGGCACACGACGTCGGACCACACCTCGACGAGCACCGTGCCACCCTATTGCTCGGGCTCGGCTCGCAGGCAAGCTGCTCGCCTCGCCTGCCGAGCTCGCCGCCGCCGCTCCGCAGCGGCGCTCGCCCACCCGGCCGACCCGCCCGCGGCGACGTTTGGTTACGGGCGACGGGGGATAGACAGAGACCACTGACGCTGCGGGCCTACCCCTCGGCGTGCCGTCGATCCGCCCGCCGGTCTGCTCCCTCGACCGGCCGGGTGGGTCGACGGTGTTGCTCGTATCGTCACCCCGTGAGCTCCGCCGACCAAGCCGAGCAAGCGCAGGCCCGTGCCCAAGCGACCTCGTGCGCCGCGCTCGTCGACGAGCTGATCGCCCACGGCGTCAGGCATGCGGTGGTCGCGCCGGGGTCGCGCAGCACGCCGATGGTGCTGGCGCTCGCCGACCGGCCCGAGCTCGCCGTCCACGTCGTCCACGACGAGCGGGCGGCGGCGTTCGTCGCCCTCGGCATCGGACTCGCCGGTGTGCCGGCGGTCGTACTGTGCACGAGCGGGACCGCCGCGGTCAACTTCCATCCAGCAGTCGTCGAGGCGGGGCTCTCCGACGTGCCGATGATCGTGGTCACCGCCGACCGTCCGCCGGAGCTTCGCGACGTCGGCGCGCCCCAGGCGATCGACCAGACCCACCTCTACGGCGGCGCGGTGCGGTGGTTCCACGACCCCGGTGTCCCCGACGCGGCGGCGGCGCCGGTATGGCGCTCGCTCGGCGCCCGCGCCATGGATGCGGCGGCGACCGGGCCGGTCCACCTCAACCTGCCGTTTCGCGAGCCGCTGGTGGGGGAGCCCGACCCGCTGCCGCCGCGCCGGCGGATCGGCGTCACCGCCGCCCCGGCTCCCACCGCCGACGTCCCGGCCGACGTGATCGCCCTCCTGCGGCGCCCTCGGGGCATCGTGCTCGCCGGAGCCGCCGGCGCCACGCACGCCGAGCTGGCGCCGTTCGTGGCGGCGACCGGGTGGCCGCTGCTGGCCGATCCCGTGTCGGGCCGTCGGGACGTGGCGGGTGCGGTCGCCGCCTACGACGCGATCCTCCGCCACCCCGGTTTCGCCGCCGAGGCGCCCGATGTCGTCGTGCGGGTGGGCCGTCCGGCGACCTCGAAGGTGCTCGCCCAGTGGGTGGTCGGGTCGGGGGCGCCGGTCGTGCAGATCGGTGGTCCCGGCGTCATCGACCCCGACCACCTCGTCGCAGCCCGGCTCGCATCTGCGGCGCTGGTGCCGTTGCGCCGCGCCCTGGTCGGGGTCGGTGATCGCGCCTGGGCGGCGCACTGGTCGGAGGCGTCCTCGTGCGCCGAGGCGGCGATCGATCGAGAGCTCGGCCCGGAAGCCCCGCTCAGCGAGCCGAACATCGCCCGGCTCGTGGCCACTCGGCGCCCGCCCGACAGCCGCCTGCTGGTGGCGGCGTCGATGCCGATGCGCGACCTCGAGTGGTTCGGCGGCGTGACCGCCAGCGCACACGCCAACCGCGGCGCCAACGGCATCGACGGCGTCGTGTCGACGGCGCTCGGTATCGCGCTGTCCACCGGCGCGCCGACGATCGCCGTCGTCGGCGACATCGCCTTCGTCCACGACGCCGCCGCCCTCACCGCCCTCGCCCGCCGTGACGCCGACCTGCGCATCGTCGTCGTCGACAACGACGGCGGCGGGATCTTCTCCTTCCTGCCCCAGGCGGCGACTGCTGCCGGCGCCGCGCTTCGAGCAGCTGTTCGGCACGCCCCACGGCACCGACGTCGTCGCCCTCGCCGACGCTCACCACCTCGACGCGGCCACGGCGACCACGCCCGGCGACCTCGTCGCCCGCCTCGCCTCGGCGGGCCCGTTGGTGACCCGCGTCCGCACCGATCGTGCCGACAACGTCCGGGTCCACGCCGCGCTCAACGCCGCGGTGGTTGCCGCCATCGACGACGCGTAGAGCCTCAGGGCCGAATCAGCGCCGACAGCATCGCCTGGAACTTGGCCTGGGTCTCGGCGAGCTCGGCCAGCGGCTCGCTGTCGGCGACGATGCCGCCGCCGGCGATCAGGCGGGCCCGGCGCCCGTCGGCGCGAGAGCTCGGCGCAGCGCAGCGTCACCGCCCAGGTGCCGTTGCCGGTGGCGTCGAGCCAGCCGACGGCGCCGGCGTAGCGGCCGCGCTCGACCCCCTCGACGGCGGCGATGAGCGCCATCGCCTCGGCCCGCGGGTGGCCACCGACGGCCGGCGTCGGCGACAGCGCCCGCACCAGCTCGAGCACGTTCGGTCGCGGCGACGACAGCACGCCCTCGATGCGCGTGCCGAGGTGCTGGACGTTGGCGACGGTGACGATCGACGGGTCGGGCTCCCAGTCGAGGAAGCTGCACCACGGCAGCAGCGTGTCGTGGACGACGTCGATGACGACGCGGTGCTCGACCTGGTTCTTGGTGCTGTCGACGAGGGCGGCGGCGATCTCGGCGTCGCAGCGCGACGTCGCCGGTGCGCGGGGCGGTCCCGGCGAGCGGGTGGGCCCGTACCGCCTGCCCGTCGACCTCGACGAGCAGCTCTGGGGAGGCGCCGATGAGTCCGTCGACGGCGTAGCGGTAGCTCGAACCGAACGACGCCTTGAGGCGCTGGAGCACACCGTGGCGGTCGATCGGCTGGTCGCTGGTGACGGCGATCTCGCGGGCGATCACGGCCTTGGTGATGTCGGCGCGGCGCACGGCGTCGCGGGCGGCGGCGACGGCGGCGAGGTAGTGGTCGACGGGCGTGACGGCCTCGATCGTGTAGCTCGCCGCCGACGGCTGGGGTGGGTGCGGGGCCGGCAGCGTCTCCTCGCCCCCGTCGACGACGGTGAGCAGGCGCCGGCCGTCGGCCAGCTTGCGCAGCGTCACCGTCGGGACCACCAGCTCGCCGGCGCCGCCGGGGTCGTAAGGCACCCAGCCGACGGCGACCGGACCGCCCGATCCACCGGCGCGGTCGTCGTGCTCGATCGACTTGAGCAGCGCCGGGCCCTGGTCGGCAGGCACGCGGGCGGCGACCCCTCGCCCGGCGAGGCCGACGCCGTCGCGGACGAACAGGAAGCCGTCGCCGCGGGCGATGTCGTTGAGGTCGAGGGCGGCGGTCGAGTCGTCGGCGACGGTGGTGACGGCGCGCATCACCGCTGCTTGCCCTGCTTGCCCTGCGTGCGGGTACCGGTCAGCAGCTGGGTGATGCCGCCGCTGAGCTCGTTGTGGGCGGCGTCGGCGAACCCCGCCTTCACCAGCATCGCCACCATCTCGTCCCGTGGCGGCAGGTAGGCGACGCTGCGCGGCAGGTAGCGGTAGGCGGCCGCGTCCGAGAGCAGCGCCCCGATGCGCGGCACGACCTTGCCGAAGTAGATGCCGTTGCCGGCCCGCACGAGGCGGTTGTGGGGGACGCCGACGTCGAGCAGGGCGATGCGTCCGCCGGGGCGCACGACCCGGCTCAGCTCGGCGAAGAACGCGCCAAGGTCGACGAGGTTGCGCAGGGCGAAGCCGCACGTCACGCCGTCGACCGAGCCGTCGGGGACCGGGAGGCGCAAGATGTCGGCCTGGACCCGGGGCGCCCCGCTGCGGTCGGCGCGCAGCATCCCGAGGCTGAAGTCGACCGAGATCGGACGATGCCCGGCACGGGCGAGGTCGGCGCAGAGGTCGCCGGTGCCGCTGGCGAGGTCGAGGACCCGGCTCGCGGGTGGCAGGCCGAGGGCGCGCACCGCCCGCCGCCGCCAGCGGACGTCGAGCCGGAACGTCATCACCCGGTTGACGAGGTCGTAGCGGGGGGCGATGGCGTCGAACATGTCGCGCACCGCGGCCCGCTTCTCGCTCGCCCTCGGGCAGCGTGTCCCGGTTCCAGCTGGCGGGGGCGGTCATCGCCCTACTCAACCGGATCGACGGCGACGACCCTGGCCGACCACGGGCAGAACTGCTCGCTGGTGATGGTGTGGTCCTCGACGTAGCTCGGCAAGCCGTCGCACACCTCGATCGTCATGTCGGCGAACTGCACGGTCGTCGGGTCGACGTGCCACGTCCATGGCGCGTTGGGACCGGGATCGTCGCGGACCACGCTGCCGAGCGGGATCGCTGACACGTTCTCACCGGCGAGCAGGCGCTCCGCGTGGTCGGCCAGCTCGGGCGTGGCGAGCTCGATCTTGAACGTCTCGTCGTGGACCTTGAACGTGGCGATGGCGTGTCCGGACGGCGCCGGCGTCGGCGGAGCGGCGATTGGCCCGTCATCGCCGCACGACGCGAGGACGGGTACGGCGATCACGGCCGCGAGGCGGGCGATCGGGCGGCGCAAGCCGGGCATGCGCCGAGCGTAGGACCTCCATCTGCGTGTTCCGATGATCGTCAGGACCTAGCGTCGGATCGATGACTGGTCTCGTGTTCGGGGCGTTCATGCCCCAGGGCTGGAAGATGGAGCTCGTCGGCATCGACGGGGCGACGGCGAAGTGGGACAAGGCGGTCCAGATCGCCCAGCTCGCCGAGCAGCTCGGCTACGACTCGATCTGGGTCTACGACCACTTCCTCAACGTCCCCCGCCCCTCCCATGAGGCGGTGTTCGAGTGCTGGACGACGATGGCGGCGATCAGCCAGCTGACCTCGACGATCCGGCTCGGGCAGATGGTCGGCTGCAACTCGTACCGCAACCCAGGACTGCTGGCCAAGATCACCTCGATGATCGACGTGATCTCTGGCGGGCGCCTCGACTGGGGCATCGGCGCCGGCTGGTACGAGCTCGAGTACCGGGGCTACGGCTATGAGTTCCCACGCCCCAAGGACCGCATCGGGATGCTGCGCGAGACCGTCGAGGTCGTGACGTCGATGTGGCGGGAGCCGGAGACGACCTACAAGGGCGAGCACTATGAGCTGTCGCGCGCCAACTGCGACCCCAAGCCGCTGCAGTCACCGCACCCGCCGGTGTGGATCGGCGGCGGCGGCGAGCAGCTCACGCTGCGCGTCGTCGCCCGCCTGGCCGACTGCTCCAACTTCGGCGGCAGCCCGGAGCAGTGGGCACACAAGCGCGACGTGTTGCGTGCCCACTGCGCCGACGTCGGGCGCGACCCCGACGAGATCCGCATGACCTGGTCGCCGGAGATCTTCATCCGGTCCACCGAGGCCGAGCTCGAGGCCGCCGGATCGCGCAGCGTGTGGGGAGAGGGAGCCGAGTCGTGGCGGACCGCCAACCTCGTCGGCACGCCGGAGCAGATTGCCGAGAAGATCCGCGCCTACGTCGGCCTCGGCTGCACCGGCTTCATCCCCTGGTGTGCCGACTACCCCGACACCGAGACGTTGGAGCGATTCGCCCGCGAGGTCGTCCCGGGTTTCCGGTAACCCGAGCGCGAGCGCTCTGTGTCACCGCAGGAGTCCCCGGGGACTTGTGCGGTGACACAAAGCCGGGGGTCAGGTGTAGAGGCGGAACAGGACCTCGGCGACGCACGACGGCTTCGCCGCTCCCTCGACCTCGAAGGAGAACTCGGCCTTCATCTGGATCCCGCCGGCGATCTCGGAGACCTCGAGCAGGGTCACGCCGAGGCGCAGCTTCGAGCCCACCGGCACCGGGGAGGGGAAGCGGATCTTGTCGGCGCCGTAGTTGACGCCCATCGAGAAGCCGTCGATGCGGTACACCTGTGGCGAAAGCATCGGGCCGAGGCTGAGCGTCAGGTAGCCGTGGGCGATCGGCGCACCGAATGGCCCAGCTTTGGCCCGCTCGATGTCGACGTGGATCCACTGATGGTCGCCGGTCGCGTCGGCGAACGCGTTGACCTGCTCCTGGGTGATCTCGACCCAGTCGCTGTAGCCGAGGTGCTGGCCGACGAGCGAGTTCAGCTCGTCGAGCCCGTTGATCGTCCGAGGTGCACTGCTTGCCATGCCCGCCAGCTTGTCACCAGGGTCGCGCCCGCCCCGCATGCTACGAATGCCTCCCTATGCCGGACCTCTTGACCGCCTACGCCGAGCTGCAGCCGGACAAGATCGCCGTCGTCGACGACCGCCTCGGCGTCGACGTGCGCACCGTCACGTTCGCCGAGTTCGAGGCGGTCACCAACCAGCTCGCCCACGTGCTCGCCGCCCACGGCGTCGGCCCCGGCGTGAAGCTCGTGTGGTGCGGGCAGAACTCGATGGGCATCGCCAACCTGGTCGTCGCCGCCCGCAAGGTCGGGGCGACGGCGGTGCCGCTGAACTACCGCCTCTCCGACGAGGAGGCGGCCTACGTCACGGACCACAGCGACGCGACCGTGGTCTACGTCGACGCCGAGTACGCCCCGCTGTTCGAGCGGGTGCGCGCCGACGTGCCCAAGGTGAAGGAGGTCCTCGTCTTCGACGGCCCGGCGCCGGCCGGGATGACGGCGGTCGACGAGCTGGTGATGGCGGCGTCGACCGAACCGTCCGAGGCGCCGGAGGCGGTCGAGACAGGCGCCACGATGATCTACACGTCGGGCACCACCGGCAAGCCCAAGGGTGCGCTGCGACGCAACGCCGCCGACCCCGTGCAGATGGGGGCGATGCTGCAGTTCATCGGCTACACGCCCGACGACATCTACCTCACGACCGGGCCGCTCTACCACAGCGGGCCGGGCGGGTTCATGGGCATCGCGATGGCGCTCGGCGAGACCGTCGTGCTGCAGCGCAAGTTCGACCCGGAGGACTGGCTCCGCCTCCTTCAGACGTACAAGGCGACGTGCACGTTCGCGGCGCCGACGCCGATCCGGATGATCTGCAACCTGGCCGCCGAGGTGAAGGGCCGCTACGACCGCTCGTCGATGCGGGTGATGATCGCCAACGCCGCCCCGTGGAGCCACTCGCTCAAGCAGCAGTACGTCGCCGACTTCCCACCCGACTCGCTGTTCGAGGTGTACGGCTCGACCGAGCTCGGTGTGAACACGATCCTGCGGCCCGAGGATCAACTGCGCAAGCCCGGCTCGTGCGGCAAGGAGGCGCCGATGGTCGAGATCCGTCTGTACGACGACGACGGCAACGTCGTCACCGGCACCGGCCCCGATGCTGTCGGTGAGCTGTACGTGCGCAGCCCGTCGGTGTTCGCCGACTACTACAAGGAGCACGACAAGTTCGAGGAGGAGAGCCGCGACGGCTTCCAGACGGTCGGCGACGTCGCCTACCGCGACTCCGATGGATTCCTCTACATCTGCGACCGCAAGAAGGACATGATCATCTCCGGCGGGATGAACGTCTACCCGGCCGAGATCGAGGCCGCCCTCGAAGCCCATCCCGACATCTACGAGGCGGCGGTGTTCGGCATCCCGAGCGAGGAGTGGGGCGAGCTCGTCCACGCGGTGGTCGTCAAGCGGCCGGGCTCAGACCTCGACGAGGCCGCCGTGTCCGCCCATGCCCGCGCCCACCTCGCCAGCTACAAGGTGCCGCGCTCGATCTCCTGGATCGATGAGCTCCCGAAGACCGGCTCCGGCAAGGTCCTGAAGCGCGAGCTGCGGGCCCCGTACTGGGTCGGCCGCGCCAGCAATGTTTGAGACCATCCGAGTGTTTCAGCCGGTCGGAGTGTTTCGTCCCGGGGAAACCCGGTCGTGGCACTCGGATGGGACGAAACACTCGGATGGGGGCCGACCGTGAAGTCGGGGTTCGTGACGTTGGTCGGGCGGCCGAATGTCGGCAAGTCGTCGCTGGTCAACGCGATCTGCGGGGCCAAGGTCTCGATCGTCTCGGACAAGCCGCAGACGACCCGCCACCGCGTGAGGGGGATCCTCAACCGGCCCGACGCCCAGCTCGTCTTCGTCGACACCCCCGGGCTGCACAAGCCGGTGACCGCGCTCGGGCGCAAGGTCAACGCCACGGCCATCGAGAGCGTCGGCGAGGCCGAGCCCGGCGTTGACATCGTCGGCCTCGTGCTCGACGCCACCGCGCCGTTCGGCCGCGGTGACCGCTGGGTCGCCGGCCACCTTGACTTGGCGCACACGGTCGTGATCGTCAACAAGATCGACCGGGCCAGCCCGGAGCAGGTGATGGCCCAGCTGACAGCCGCCGCCGAGCTCGAGGCCGAGGCCTACTTCCCGGTGTCGGCGCGCACCGGCGCCGGGCTCGAGACCCTCGTCGATCACCTCATCGCCCGGGCGCCAGAGGGGCCGGCGTTCTTCCCGACCGACGCTGTGTGCGACGCCCCCGAGGAGCAGTGGGTCGCTGAGCTGGTGCGCGAGCAGCTGCTGGCGGCGACGCGCGACGAGCTGCCGTACTCGATCGCCACCCGGGTCAGCGAGTGGGAGGGCGACCGCATCACGGTGGAGATCCTCGTCGAGCGCGAGAGCCAGAAGGGGATGGTGATCGGCCGCGGCGGGCAGGTGCTGAAGCGGGTCGGCGAGGCCGTCCGCCGCCAGCTCCCGCCCGGCACGTTCCTCGCGCTGCGGGTGAAGGTCGACAAGGACTGGCAACGCCGACCCGATCGAGTCGACCGACTGTACTGAGCGTCACCCGGACGCGGTCGGTGGCGGGGGTGCGGGCAGGGTGGTGGTCGTCGAGGTCGTGGTGGGTGGCGTCGCGTCGATGAGCAATGACTCGTAGTCCTGCAATGACACCGTCTCGCCGGGCTCGCTGAGCAGACCGTCCTTGCGCGGGACACCGACCGGCCGGCCGTCGAGGGTGAAGCGGACCTGCCCGATTCCCGGGCGGCTGACGAGGGTCAGCACGATCTGGGCGATCGCCGCCCGCTGGTCCGCCGGGTCGATCAGGCCGAACGTGCGGGCCGACAGATCGACGGTGGCGTACCCGGCGCCGGACGGGATCACCGACGTCACGAGCGCCGGATCGGTGCCCGTGGGCATCGGCAGCAGCGTGCGCAGGCCGATGCCGAGGTCGCCGCTGGGCGGCCCGCTGAGCAGGGCCGCGATCACCTGGCTCGGCGTGGCCGGAGCGGCGAGGTCGACGGTCACCGGTTGCAGCTGGTTGCCACCGAGGAAGTACAGCTGCACCGACTCGCCGGCGATGACCGTCGACGAGCTCGCCTGAAGCGTCGGCTCGACCGAGGGCGGAGGGGTCGTGGTGGTCGACGTGGTGGACGTGGTCGTCTCGTCGAGTCCGAACAGGTCGGCGTCGTCGATCCGCCGCAACTTGTCGTCGCCGCCGGCACCGCACGACGCGACGACGACCAGCAGCGCCCCGGCGACGAGCGAGAGCAAGCGGCTCATCGCACCTCCGTCGGCAGGCGCACCACGAACCTGGCTCCGCCGCCGTGGCGGTCCTCGACCCAGGCCTCCCCGCCGAGGGCGGTGGCGTGCTCGGCCACGAGCGCGAGCCCGAGCCCGGTGCCGATGCGGTGGCGGGCGGCGCTGCCGCGGGCGAAGCGCTCGAAGATCCGCGCCCGCTCGCCGCGGGCCACGCCGGGGCCGGCATCCTCGACCGCAACGAGCAGGAACGGGCCGTCGGTCGGCTCGATCGAGATCCGTACGGGCCCGCCGCCGTGGTGGTGGGCGTTCTCCAGCAGGTTGGTGAGGATGCGCTCGAAGCGCATCCGGTCGACGACCGCCGTCGGTGGATGCCCGTTGCGCCCGGGCCGGGTCGTGACGTCGATCGGCAGGCTGGCGAACCCGGCCCGGGCGGCGATCCGCCGGCACAGCGACTCGATGTCGACCTCCTCGGTGTGCAGGTCGGTGGCACCGGCGTCGATGCGCGACAGCTCGAGCAGGTCGATGACCATCGAGTCGAAACGGCGCACCTGGCCGACGACGACGTCGAGCGCCTGCTGGGTGCGGTCCGGCAGCTCGCCGCGGCGCCCGTCGATGACCTCGGCTGCCGCCGCCAGCGCGGTGATCGGCGAGCGCAGCTCGTGGCTGACGTCGGATGCGAAGCGGGCCTCGCGCTCGATGCGCGCCTGGACGGCGTCGGCCATGTTGTTGAACGAGTCAGCGAGGCGATCGAGATCTGGATCACCCTCGCGGTAGACGCGGGTGTCGAGATCGCCGTTGGCGATCTCGCCGGCGGCGTCCGTGATCCGCCCAAGCGGGCGCAGCAGCCGCCCGCTGGTCCACCACCCGACGCCCGAGGCAAGGGCGACCGTGATCAGCGAGCCGACCACGAGGGCGAACAGGATCGTCCGCAGCGTGCGCTCGGTGGGATCGAGCTGGAACGCCTCGAAGTAGTTGGCGTCGACCTCGGCGATGTGCACGCCGATGCCGACATAGCGGTCGTGGCCGAGCGAGAAGCGCTGGACGCCGGACTGGCCGGCCTCGACGGCTCGGCTGAGCTGTTCGGGGAAGCTCTCCGCCGAGTAGATGATGCTCGTGGGGACCGTCTGGTTGCCGCTGAGCACGGCGACGGCAAACCCGCCGCTCTCGGTGCGCAGCGACTGTGTGAACCACCCGCCGAACCCGTTGTCACCGCTGCGCAGCTGGTCGCGCACCCGCTGGGCGTTGCTGACACCTTGGCGCACCGCCAGCTCGGTGCGCTGCTCGAGCAGCGAATTGCGGGCGAAGGCGTAGGTGACGACCGTCAAGGTGACGGTGGCGACCAGCGCGATGACTCCGAACAGCAGGCTGACCTTGGTGCGCAGGCGCATCGGGCGTCTTCCGGGCACGCTGCCAAGTGTGGCAGGAGGCTGAGCCGGGAGGTCACCGCTGCCGGTGAGGCACCAGGGGGAGGAAGGTACCCCACCGGGGCAGCGTGAACAGCCAACATGATCATGGTCGACTGTGACGGCACGACTGTGGCTGTGCGCGATTTCTGTAACAACACATACGCACGGGGGCTCTGCTCCAGGTCGAACGTGTGTCGGTTCCCAGCGAGGGCGTAAGCGGCGCCCGATGGTTAACGTCCCACCGTGCCACCACCTGATGTTCGTCCGTTTCGTATCGCCGTGCCCGAGGCGCAGCTCGAGGACATGACGCGGCGACTCGCGGTGACTCGGTGGCCGACTGACGGGCCGCGATCGGAGCGGACGCACGGCGTTCCGCGCGACTGTGCGGTTGAGCTGGTCGAGTAGGCCACTCGACGGGCAGGAAACGGCCGGCGGGGCGGTGGTGAGGTTGACCTGCGAGCTCAGCTCGTCGGCCCATCGGCGACGTGGTCGCGCCGGGCGGCGACGACCTCGGCGGCGTCGTCGCCGGCGAAGAACACGACACCGCCCGGCACGGTGGGTCCGACGGGATGCAGCGCCATCTCCAGCGACGTCACCACACCGAAGCTGCCGCCTCCGCCCCGCAACCCCCAGTAGAGCTCGGCGTCGTCGTCGGTGCTGGCCCGCACCACCGAACCGTCGGCGGTCACCACCTCGGCGCCGACCAGCTCGGCGCCGACCAGGTCGGCGCAGGCGAGGCCGTGGGCACCAACGAGGTGGCCGATGCCGCCGCCGAGGGTGAACCCGCCCAGCCCCGTGCTCGAGATCAGGCCGCCGGTGGTGGCCAGCTGTGTCATGTCGTCCTCTTCCGGGTCGGGGTCAGGACGGCGTCGTGACGGCACCCACTTTGCGCGCTCTTTGCAGAGCTCGCACCGAGGGGGGCGGAGCCGCCGTGTGCCGCCAGAATGGCCGACCTGTGCACCCGATCCTGTTCATCGAGGATGACGACCAGATCCGCCTGGCCCTGACGATGGCCCTCGAGGACGAGGGCTACAAGGTCTACGAGGCCGCCGACGGTGCCTCGGGGCTGGCCGCCTTCGCGGAGCGGCAACCGGAGC
Source organism: uncultured Acidimicrobiia bacterium (assembly GCA_963841465.1). GTDB lineage: Bacteria > Actinomycetota > Acidimicrobiia > Acidimicrobiales > Ilumatobacteraceae > JALZMG01. The sequence continues at coordinate 121,078 of CAWJCQ010000010.1, forward strand.
TGGTGCTGCTCGACCTGCGCCTCCCGGACATGTCCGGCTTCGACGTGTGCCGGGCGCTGCGGGCGTCGAGCATCGTGCCGATCATCATCATCACCGCCCAGACCGACACGTACGACCTCGTCGCCGGGCTCGAGGCCGGCGCTGACGACTACATCACCAAGCCGGTCGTGCCCAAGGAGCTGGCCGCCCGCATCCGGGCGCTGCTGCGGCGGGTCCACCTGCAGGGGTCGTCGTCAGCACCCCGGGCGACGCGGCTGGGTGACGTCGAGCTGCGGCGGGAGCAGGGGATCGTACTCAAGTCGGGGCGCGAGGTCGGGCTGACCAAGACCGAGTTCCGGCTGTTGTGCGAGTTCGCCGACCACGCCGGCGCCGTGCTCTCGCGGGACCAGCTGCTGGAGCGGGTCTGGGGCTACGAGTACCTCGGCGACTCGCGGCTGGTCGACGCTCACGTCCGCCGGCTGCGGGTGAAGATCGAAGACCACCCCGACGAGCCGCGACTCATCGTCACCGTGCGCGGCCTCGGCTACCGCCTGATCGCCTAGCGGCGGCACCGAGGTCTGGGACGATCCCGCCCAGATGGAGGTTCAGGCCCAGACCCGGCTGCGGAGGTACTCGCCGAGGCCCTTGGCCTGGGGGTCGAACGCGGTCGACGAGGCGACCCCCTCGCCGAGGTAGCCGATGAGCACGATGTTCAGCGCCCGCAGGTTCGGCAGCTGGTGGATCCACATGTCGAGCGTCGCCGCCTCCGGGATGAGGCGGCGGATCATGTCGGGCGTGGTGTTGTCGGTGAGCCAGGCGTAGCCGGCGTCGTCGCGAGCCCAGATGCCGACGTTGGCGTTGCCGCCCTTGTCGCCGGAGCGGGCGCCGAAGTAGGCGCCGAGCGGGGCACCGGGCTCGATCGTCATCGGTCGGGCGGCGACGGTCGGTGGGGCGATCGGGCGATCCGACGGCGGGCCGGTCGGTGCCGGGTCGATGCGGATCCGGCGCCCGTCGGCGAGCACGACCGTCTGGTCGATCTCGTCGGCCGGCACCAGCGCCGGCCAGTACACACCGAACGAGGACGCCGGACCGGGCGGGGTGGTCGTGAAGAACCCGGGGTAGTTGGCGAGGCCCAGCTCGACGGCGGCCGACGAGAACGCCCGCCCCACGGCCCGCTCGTCGGCGGCCTTGACGAACACATGGAGGAGCCCGCTGGCGTGCTCCTGGTCGGCACCGTTGGACGGCGCCGGCACGAACCGGGTCTCCATCAGGACGCCGGCGTCTCGGACGGCCTCAGCGCCGCCCATCGCCGTCACCAGCGCGTCCTGGACCCAGGCAGCCTTGGCCTCCTGCTCGAGGCCGGTGAGGACGAAGGTCATCTTGTTGCGGTAGCCGCCCTCGTAGTTGATCGCCACCTTGGCGGTGGCCGGGGCCGGCTCGCCGCGCACGCCGCTGATCCTCACCCGGTCGGGGCCGACCTCGTCCAGGCGGATGGTGTCGAAGCGGGTGACGACGTCGGGGTTGGCGTAGGCCGGCGACTGGATCTCGTACAGCAGCTGGGCGGTGACCGTGTCGACGGTGACCCGCCCGCCGGTGCCCGGGTGCTTGGTGATCACCGACGAGCCGTCGCGGTCGACCTCGGCGATCGGGAACCCGAGCGGCTTGGAGAGGTCGCCGAGCTCGGTGAAGAAGGCGAAGTTGCCGCCGGTGGTCTGGGCGCCGCACTCGATGACGTGACCGGCCGTGACGGCGCCGGCGAGGCGGTCCCAGTCGGTGGGCGACCATCCCCACCACCACGCCGCCGGCCCGACGACGACAGCGGCGTCGGTGACCCTTGGGCAGACGACGACGTCGGCGCCCTCGGCGAGCGCCCGGGCGATGCCCCACCCACCGAGGTAGGCGTTGGCGCTCACCGGATCGGCGGTCAGCGGGGCGCCGGTGTCGGCGTGGGTGAGGTGCGGGCGCAGCCCGTCGATGCGGTCGAGGAGGTCGTCGCCCTCGACGTGCGCGACGGTGACGCTGACGCCGAGCTTGGTGGCGATGTCACGAACCTTGGCCGCGCAGCCGGCCGGGTTGAGGCCCCCGGCGTTGGATACGACTTTGATCCCCTTGTCGGCGCAGGTCCCGAGCACCTGCTCCATCTGGGTGAGGAAGGTCGTGGCGTAGCCGCCGTCGGCGTTGCGGGCCTTGGCCTTCCACAGGATGAGCATCGTCAGCTCGGCCAGCCAGTCGCCGGTGAGCACGTCGATCGGCCCGCCCTCGACCATCTCCCGGGCCGCCGAGATGCGGTCGCCGTAGAAGCCCGAGCAGTTGGCGATCCGGACCGGGCGGTCGTTCACGTGTCTTCCTCCATCCGCAACAGGACCTGGCCGGTGTCGACCTGATCACCCGGGGCGACGTGCACCGAGGCGACCATGCCGTCGGCCGGGGCGACGATCTGGTGCTCCATCTTCATCGCCTCGACCACGACCAGCGGCTGCAGTGCCTGGACGGCCTCGCCGGGCGCGACGAGCACGCGCAGGACGTTGCCCGGCATCGGCGCGACCAGCGACCCGGCGTGGGTCGCCGCGCCCGGGTCGGGGTGGCGGGGGAGGAGGGTGAACGTGACGTGTCCGTCGTCGGCGTCGACGAAGCGCTTGTCGCCGTACCGCCCGACCCGGTAGGTGCGCCGCAGGCCGAGGTCGTCGAACACGACGTCGTCCGCGGTGGCGCTCACCACCCGCGGGCCGAACGGCGTGCCGTCGACGGTGAGGTGGCCGTCGCGGCCGAGGTGGTAGGCGACACGGATCGGCTGCTCGTCGACGGTGAGCTCGACGACCTGGTCGACGGCGGGGTTGTTGCGCCAGCCCGACGGGATGCCGCGTTGGACGCGAGCGGCGCCGCGGTTGGCGGCCTGCTCGGACAACGCCACCGCCGCGGCGGCCAGGTGCACGTCGCCGCGAACCGGCTCGGTGCAGGGGAACTCCTCGAGGAACCCGGTGTGCAGGTGGCCGTCGACGAAGGCCGGGTGCCGGAGGATGTTCAGCAGCTGGTCGCGGTTGGTCACCGGGCCGTGGAGCCGGGCCGTCTCCAACCAGCGGGTCAGCTGGCGCAGCGCCTCGGCCCGGGTCGGCCCGAAACCGATCACCTTGGCGACCATCGAGTCGTAGTAGGGCGAGACCACCGAGCCCGTCACCACGCCGGTGTCGAGCCGCCACGCCGGCGGGCTCTCGAAGAGATGGAACGTGCCGGTCGAGGGCCGGTAGCCGGCGGCCGGGTCTTCAGCGGTCAGCCGGACCTCGACGGCGTGGCCGCCCGGTTCGGCGAGGTCAAGGTCGACGTCGAGCGGGTGGCCCTCGGCGACGCGCAGTTGGAGGGCGACGAGGTCGAGACCGGTGATCGCCTCGGTCACCGGGTGCTCGACCTGCAGCCGTGTGTTCATTTCGAGGAACCAGAACTCGCCGTGCTCGTCGAGGAGGAACTCGACGGTGCCGGCGCCGAGGTAGTCGACGGCGCGGGCCGCGGCGACCGCCGCCTCGGACATCCGCCGACGGAGGTCGGCATCGACGGCGGGCGACGGCGACTCCTCGACGATCTTCTGGTGGCGGCGCTGGATCGAGCACTCCCGTTCGGGCAGGGCGACGATCATGCCGAGCTGGTCGCCGAACACCTGGATCTCGATGTGCCGGCCCCGCTCGACGTAGCGCTCGCAGAACACGGTGCCGTCGCCGAACGCCGCCGCCGCCTCGCGCTGCGCCGATGCCAGGGCGTCGTCGAGCTCGGCGGCCGACGTGACGATCCGCATGCCCCGACCGCCGCCTCCGGCCGACGCCTTGACCAGCTGCGGGAAGCCGATCGCTCCGGGATCCGGCTCGACGCTGGAGTCGGGCAGCACCGGCACACCGGCCGCCCGCATCAGCGCCTTGGCCTCGACCTTCGAGCCCATCGCCGCGATCGCCGATGGCGGCGGACCGATCCACGTCAGCCCGGCGTCGATCACCGCTTGGGCGAACGGCGCCGACTCGGCCAGGAACCCGTAGCCGGGGTGGACGGCGTCGGCGCCGGCCTTCGCGGCGGCGTCGATCAGTCGCTCGATGTTGAGGTACGTGTCGGTCGGCGCGGTGCCCGGCAGGTGCACCGCGCGGTCGCACGATTGCACGTGCAACGAGCCGGCGTCGGCGTCGCTGAACACAGCCACCGACACGATCCCCCGCTCGCGGCACGTCCGAGCGATCCGCACGGCGATCTCGCCGCGATTTGCGATGAGCAGGGAACGGATCACATCCGGAACACCCCATAGCCACGTTGGCCCTGGACGAGGTTGGTGTGGACGGCCGAGAGGCAGATCCCGAGCACCGTGCGAGTGTCGCGGGGGTCGATGATCCCGTCGTCGAAGCACCGCCCCGTCATGAACAGGGCCAGCGACTCCCGCTCGATCTGGTCCTCGACCGCGGCGCGCATCGCCGCGTCGGCCTCCTCGTCGAACGGGCGGCCCATCGACGCCGCCGACTGGCGGGCGACGATCGAGAGCACGCCGGCGAGCTGCTGCGGCCCCATCACGGCGGTCTTGGCGTGGGGCCAGGTGAACAGGAACCGCGGGCCGTACGACTGGCCGCACATCCCGTAGTTGCCGGCGCCGTAGCTGGACCCCATGTTCACCGTCAGGTGCGGGACCGTGGAGTTGCTGACGGCGTTGATCATCTTCGAGCCGTCCTTGACCATCCCCCGCTGCTCGTACTCCCGCCCGACCATGTAGCCGGTGGTGTTCTGGAGGAACAGCAGCGGGGTGTCGGCCTCGTTGGCGAGCTGGATGAACTGGGTCGCCTTGTTCGACTCCTCGTTGAACAGGATCCCGCGGTGGTTGGCGAGCACCCCGATCGGATAGCCGTGCAGCTCGCCCCAGCCGGTCACCAGGGACGAGCCGTAGCGGGGCTTGAACTCGTCGAAGTCGCTGTCGTCGAGGATCCGGGCGAGCACGTCGCGGGGATCGAACGGCACCCGCAGGTCCGCCGACGGGATGCCGATCAGCTGCTTCTGCTCGTGGCGGGGCGGGCGACCGGCGCCCCGCGGCAGCGGGCCGAGCTTGCGGTGGTTGAGCCGGCGCACGATCTGCCGGCCGATGCGCAGGGCGTCGAGCTCGTCGAGGGCGTAGTAGTCGGCGAGCCCGCTGACCCGGGCGTGCATGTCGGCGCCGCCGAGGCTCTCGTCGTCGCTCTCCTCGCCGGTGGCCATCTTCACCAGCGGCGGGCCGCCGAGGAAGACCTTGGAGCGCTGCTCGATCATCACGACGTGGTCGCACATGCCCGGCACGTATGCCCCGCCGGCGGTCGAGTTGCCGAACACGAGCGCGATGGTGGGCACGCTGGCAGCCGACAATCGAGTGAGGTCGCGGAACGACTGTCCGCCGGGGACGAAGATCTCGGCCTGGTGGGGGAGGTCGGCGCCGCCCGACTCGACCATGTAGATCAGCGGGAGGCGGTTCTCCCGGGCGATCTGCATCGCCCGCAGCGTCTTCTTCACCGTCCACGTCGTGCTGGTGCCGCCGCGCACCGTCGGGTCGTTGGCGATGATCACACACTCGACGTCCTCGATCACGCCGACGCCGGTGAACACGCCGGCGCCGACGGGGAAGTCGCTGCCCCACGCGGCGAGCGGGGACAGCTCGAGCAGCGCGCTGTCGGGGTCGACCAGCAGCTGCACCCGCTCCCGGCACAGCAGCTTGCCGCGCTGGCGGTGGCGCTCGATGTACTTGTCACCGCCACCGTTGTTGACGAGCGCGAGCTGGCGGTCGTGCTCGGCGAGCAGCGCGAGCAGGTGGGCGCGGTTGGCCTGGTAGGCCTCGCTCCGTTCGTCGACGTGGTCCGGCAGGATCACGCCCGGAACGGTAGGTGATTCAACCCCAGCGCGGCTGTTCGTCGGGGTTGATGCCGAGGCTCAGCTTGCCGACCAGCTCGTGTGTCAAGAGGCTGTTGCCCGGGTGGATGCGGCCGAGGCGGGCGTCGCGGAACATCTGCTCGAAGCGGCTGCGCTTGAAGATCCCGCTGCCGCCGGAGAGGTCGAGGGCGGCGTCGACGACGGCCCACGCCCGGTTCACGACATCGTACTTGCAGGCCACGATCTTCGCCGGCCAGTCCATGCCGTGGTCGACGCCAGCCGACCAGTCGTCGCAGACCCGGTCGAGGTGGGCGGTGAGCGCCTCGAGGTGGATGCGCATCTCGGCGATCTGGTGCTGGACCTCTGGGTGGTAGGCCATCGACCGGGTCAGCGCCACCGACGTGCGGCGGTGCATCTGCGGCACGATGTCGTCGAAGGCCCGCTTGGCGATCGAGCCGTAGACGGCGGCGAAGCCGAGCAAGGCCCAGGCGAACAGGGCGACCTGGAACATGCCGGCGCCGGCGAACCCGGCCGGACACACCTTGATGATTGCATTGGAGGGTACGAACACGCCGTCGAGGATCGTGTCGTTGGACGTCGTCGCCCGCATGCCGAGCGTGTCCCACGTCTCCTCGATGCGGTAGCCCGGCGAGTCGCGGTGGATGAAGCCGTGCACGATCTGCGGGTTGGCGGGATCGCTGACGTCCATCGCGTGGACGCCCAGGTAGGTCCAGACCGGCGACAGGCTGCCGAAGATCTTGTGCCCGGTGAACGTGTAGCCGCCCGGCACCTTGGTCGCCGTCGACGACGAGAGCAGCACCGGGATGTCGTTGCCCGCCTCGCCGTGCCCGGCGGCGAAGATCGCCCCCTGCGCGGCTTGCTCGAGCACCCAGTCGCCGGACGGATCGCCGGCGCGGTGGAGGTCGGCGCACAGCCCGACGAAGTAGTGGTGCATGTTGACAGCCACCGCCGTCGCTGGGGCGACGTAGGCGATGCGTCGCTCGAGGCGGTTGATCTCGCTCAGGGTCAGCCCGCCGCCGCCGTACTCGGTCGGCAGCGAAGCGAGGAAGAAGCCGCGCTCGCGCAGGGCCTCGAAGTCCTCGGTGAAGAAGGCGTTCTCCCGGTCGTAGCCGGGCGCCCGCTCATCGAAGGACTGCAGCAGCTCGTCGTCGAGCAGTGGTCGCGTGGTGTCCAGGATGGTCATGGGACGAACGTACGGACGATCGGCCGCCCGACGCATGACCATGTCGCGCTGAATTCGCACGGGCCCGACCAACGCGCATGACCAGGATTGACTACTCCCGTACGCTCGGGCGGTGGACTCCGCTGCGGGCGCGCCGATTCCGCTGCCGCCGCTGCTGACCCTGGCGGGTTCGACGCCGCTGGTCGGCCGGCAGCAGGCGTGGGCGGTCTTGGAGCAGGCGTGGGCGACGGCGGCCGGTGGAGCCCGCCGCGTGGTGCTCGTGCCCGGTGAGGCTGGCGCGGGTAAGACCCGGCTGGTCACCGAGTTCGCCCGCAGCGTCCACGCCGGCCGGGCGGCGGTCCTGTACGGCACGTGCTCGGAGGAGCAGACCGTGCCGTACCAGCCCTTCGCCGAGTCGCTCGACCACGTGTTCGCGACGGTCGACCGCACGACGATCGCCGCCCGCTTCGGCGACGGAGCGCGTGAGCTGGCCCGGCTGCTGCCGCGGCGGGCCGCCGACCTCGGCCTGCCCCAGCCGGCCGGTCACGGCGACCCGGACAGCGAACGGGCGCGGCTCTTCGGCGCCGTGATCGGAGCGGTCGCCGAGCTCGCCCGCCACCACCCGGTGCTGCTGGTGCTCGACGACCTGCATTGGGCGCGGCGTCCGTCGATCGACCTGCTGGTGCAGCTCGCCCATGATCAATCGCTGACCAACGTGCTGGTCGTGGGGTCCTATCGCTCGGCCCCGGCCGACACCGACGAGGCGCTGCGGGCGGCGCTGCCCGACCTGATCCGGCTGCCGGGCGTCACCCGGCTCGTGCTGACCGGGCTCGACGCCGAGGGGATCGAGGCGTTCGTGGCCGCCGCAGCCGGGCACACCGTGGACACCGGGCTGGCCGCCGCGGTGGACGTGCTGGCCCGGGAGACCGACGGCAACCCGTTCCTGCTCGTCGAGCTGTGGCAGCACTTGGTCGACTCGGGGCGGATCCGCCGGACCAACGGCCACTGGACCGTCGCCGGCTCGCTCGCCGACGTCGCCAGCCCGGAACCGGTGCGCGAGGTCGTCGCCGCCCGCCTCGGCCGCCTCGACGCGGGGACCCGCCGGCTGCTCGAGCTGGCGGCGGTGGTCGGCCCGACGTTCGACCCGGCGGTCCTCGCCGCCGCCGGCGCGACGGCGGTGGCCGACGTGCTCGCCGGGCTCGACATCGCCGCGGCCTCGCGCATCGTCGGCGAGTACGGCGGGCGCGGCTACCGCTTCGCCCACGAGCTGATCCGCCGATCGGTGTACGACGACCTCGCCAGCGCCGACCGGCGCCGCCTCCACCTCGCCGTCGCCGAGGCGCTCGACCTGCCCGGCGAGGACGTGCTGGCCGGCGAGATCGCCCGGCACCTGGCGGCGGCGGTCCCCCTCGTGGACTCCCGTGCCGCCGCGCGCGGCGCTGCGGGCGGCGGCCGAGGCGACCGCCGCGGTCGCCTACGACGACGCCGCTCGGTTCCTCGAGATGGCCCTCGACGTGGCGCCGGAGGGCCGCGCTGATCTCCTGCTGCAGCTCGCCGACGCCACGATGCGCGCCGGCGACGTCGCCGGCGCCAAGCAGCGCTGCATCGAGGCCTACGACCTGGCAGCCCGCACTGGCGATGACCGGCGCCGGCTCGCCGCGGCGCTGGCCTACAGCGATGCCTCGTGGCGAGACGCGCGAGACGGAGCGACCAGCGCACGTCTGTTGCGCGACGTTCTCTCGCTGGCCGACGACGAGACGTCGCGGATCCGTGTGCAGGCGTCGCTGGCCCGGGCGCTCGCCCTCTCCGGCGACGGCGAGGTGGCGCGCGTCCTGGTCGAGGACTCGCTGGCGGCGGCTCGGGCAATCGACGACGTGCTGGCCCAACGGCTCGCCTATGACGCGCTCTCGTACGTGCCGTGGACCCCCCTGAGCATCGGTCGGCAGCTCGTTGCGATGCGCGAGTCCAAAGAGGCTGCCCACGCCAGCGGCGACGCAGAGTGGGAGATCGGGGCCACGTCGAAGATGCTCTACGGCGAGGTCCTCGCCGGCGGGCTCGACGCGGCGCGGGCGGCCGTGATCCATTACCGCGAGCTCGCCCGCCGGGTCGGTCAGCCGCTCTTCCACGCGCTCAGCCGCCAGGCGCAGGCACTGCTGGCGATCGGCGAAGGCCGCTTCACCGACGCCGAGGCGCTCGCCACCGAGGCCGACGAGCTGGGACGCACGCTGTCCAACGCCTCACCCGGCGGGTATGGCGTGCAGCTGTTCGCGATCCGCCGCGAGCAGGGACGCCTCGACGAGGCCCGCCCGGTCGTCGAGGCGGTCGCCCGGCTCGGTCGGTCGGGTTCGACGTGGCGGGCGGCGTTGGCGGTGATGTACGCCGAGCTCGGCCTCCCCGAGGAGGCTCGAGCGGAGCTGGACGTCCTGACCACCGACCGGTTGGTGGATGTGCCCCGTGACGCGCTGTTTCTCGGATCGCTGTCCTACCTCGCCGACGCATGCTGCGCCGTCGGCCACCGTCCAGGGGCGGCGGCGGTCTACGAGGAGCTGATCGGCTGGCGAGGCTTGGTCGTCCAGGTCGGCCACCTGCTCGCCGCCCACGGTGCTGTCGATCGCTACCTCGGCCAGCTGGCCACCATCCTCGGTCACGAGCGAGAGGCGGAGATCCACTTCGAGTCGGCCCTGCGGCTGGACACGGCGTCGCGCATGCCGGTGTGGCTCGCCCGTACCCAGCTCGAGTACGGGCTGATGCTCGCCGCTCGCGATCGGCTGGCCGATGTTCGCCGCGGGCACGAGCTGTTGAGCGCCAGTCTGACGACCGCCCGGCGCGTGGGCATGGCCGCGGTCGCCAGGCGGGCTCGTGAGGCTCTCGACGCCCTTGAGGCTGTCGATGGCGGGGCGGATGGCGATGTGGCGGCAGCGGCTGGCGTGGCAGGGCTGACCGAGCGGGAGCGGGCCGTGCTCGGACTCATCGCCGCCGGTCGCAGCAATCGTGAGATCGGCGAGCAGCTGCACATCAGCCAGCACACCGCGGCCAACCACGTCCGCTCGATCCTGATGAAGACCCAGAGCACCAACCGCACCGAAGCGGCGGCGTGGGCGCTGCGCGGCGGGATCGTCGCTCCGGTCAGCCGGCGCTGAGGATCTCCTCCGGGCGCAGGTGGTCGACGCGCACGATCAGGTCGGCGGGGATGTTGTTGCGCCGCGCCGCCTCGATGATCGCCTCCTCGCTCTCGGCTTCGTAGAGGCAGTAGGTCTTGCGCTTGTCGGCGCTGAGGAACGAGTAGATCCATCGCACGCTCTCGTCGTCGTTGACGGCGATGATCGACGACACGCCGTCGGCGTCGACCTCCAACGCCTCGGCGAAGTTGCGCTCGATCAGGAACAGGGCCATGCCCGGAACGCTAGACGGTCACGTCGAACGTGACGCCCTGGGCCAGCGGGAGATCGCGGGAGTAGTTGATCGTGTTCGTGGCCCGGCGCATGTATGCCTTCCACGCGTCGGAGCCGGACTCCCGGCCGCCGCCGGTCTCCTTCTCGCCGCCGAACGCCCCGCCGATCTCCGCCCCGCTCGGCCCGATGTTGACGTTGGCGATCCCGCAGTCGGACCCGTCGGCGGCGATGAACCGCTCCGCCTCGCGCACGTCGTTGGTGAAGATGCTCGACGCCAGACCCTGCGGCACGTCGTTGTGCAGGGCGATCGCCTCGTCGAGATCGTCGTAGCCGAGCACGTACAGCAGCGGCCCGAACGTCTCAGTGCGCACGATGTCGGTCTGGCGTGGCATCGCCACGATCGCCGGCGAGATGTAGCGCGCGTCGGGCGCGTCGTCGGCGAGGACCCGGTCGCCCCCAACGACGTGCTCGCCGCCGTCGGCGACCGCCGTGGCGATCGCCTCCGACACGCGATCGAAGGCCGGGGCGTCGATCACTGGGCCGACGAGGGTGCCGTCGCCCAGCGGGTCGCCGATCGGCACGCTGGCGTAGGCCTTGGCGAGGCGGTCGACGAGCTCGTCGCGCACCGAGGCGTGGACGATCAGCCGGCGCAGGCTGGTGCAGCGCTGGCCGGCGGTGCCGACGGCGGAGAAGGCGATCCCGCGCACCGCGAGGTCGAGGTCGGCCGACGGGGCCACGATCGCCGCGTTGTTGCCGCCGAGCTCGAGGATCAGCCGCCCGAACCGTGTGGCGACCACCGGGGCGATGGCGCGGCCCATGCGCGTCGAGCCGGTGGCCGACACGACCGCCACGCCCTCGTGGGCGGCGAGCGCGGCGCCGAGCTCGGGGCCGCCCTGGAGGACCTGGTTGAGCCCGCTCGGCGCGCCGATGTCGTTGGCCGCCCGCTGGAGCAGGGCGTCGCAGGCGAGTGCGGTCAGCGGCGTCTTGTCCGATGGCTTCCACAGGACGGGATCGCCGGCGACGAGGGCGAGGGCGGCATTCCACGACCACACGGCCACGGGGAAGTTGAAGGCGGTGATGACCGCGCACGGTCCCAACGGGTGCCACGTCTCCATCAGCCGGTGCCCGGGGCGCTCGCTGGCGATCGTCAGCCCGTGGAGCTGCCGCGACAGGCCGACGGCGAAGTCGCAGATGTCGATCATCTCCTGGACCTCGCCGAGCCCCTCGGAGCGGATCTTCCCCGCCTCGATCGACACCAGCTCACCGAGCGCCACCTTGTGCTCGCGCAGCAACTCGCCGAGGCGGCGGACGAGGTTGCCGCGGACCGGCGCTGGTGTCGCGCGCCAGGTGACGAAGGCGTCACGGGCGCTGCCGACGGCGCGATCGACGTCGCCAACTGAGCCGGCAGGGCCGAGCGACCCGCCGGTGATCGGCGTGCGGGCGGCGAGGTCGCCCTTGGGCGTCGTCGCGCCGACGGCCGCCAGGATGTCGCTGGCCCGTTCGGCCAGCGCCTCGGTGGTGGGGAGCGCGCTCATGACAGAGCGTCCAGCGCGTCGGCGAGGATCCCCAGCGCGGTGTCGGCCTGGGCGGCGGTGACGACGAGCGGCGGGGCGAGGCGGATCGATCGCTGCCCGCACGTCAGCACCAGCAGGCCGCGCTCGAAGCAGGCCCGCTGGAGCGCCTCCGCGGTGTCGTGGTCGGGCAGGTCGATGCCGATCATCAGGCCGCGGCCGCGGACCTGTCTGAGCAGCGGCTGGGTCGGTTGCATCGCACCCAGCCCGTCGAGCAGCCGCCGGCCGATCGCCGCGGCGTTGGCGGCCAACCCCGTCTCGACGAGGTCGAGTGTGGCCAGCGCGGCGGCGCAGGCGACGGGGTTGCCGCCGAACGTCGAGCCGTGCGCTCCCGGCTGCCAGTCCATCACCGCGGCTCGGGCGACGATCCCCGCCAGTGGGAGGCCGCTCGCCAGCCCCTTGCCGATGCACATGATGTCGGGCTCGACGCCGTCGTGCTGGCTCGCCCACATCGTGCCGGTGCGCCCGACGCCGGTCTGCACCTCGTCGAGCACGAGCAGGATGCCGTGGGTGTCGCAGAGTCGGCGCAGGTCGGCGAGCCAGCCCGGTGGCGGCACGATGTAGCCGCCCTCGCCTTGGACCGGCTCCACGAAGATCGCCGCGACGTCGGCCGGGTCGGTGACGGTGGCGAACAGCACCTGCTCGATGTAGGCGGCGCCGGTGAGCGCATCGGCGTCGTACGGATCGGCGTAGGGGGCGTGGAACGTGCCCGGCGCCGGGACGCCGAAGCCGGCCCGCTGGCGGGCCTTGCTGGCGGTGAGCGACAGGCTGCCCATCGAGCGTCCGTGGAAGCCGCCGAAGAAGGCGATCGCGTTGGGCCGGCCGGTGTGGTGGCGGGCCAGCTTGAGCGCGGCTTCGACCGCCTCGGTGCCCGAGTTGGCGAGGAACACCCGGGCGTCGGGCATCGGGGCGAGGGCGGCGAGCCGCTCGCACAAGTCGGCGTAGGCGGGGAGGTAGAAGTCGCTGGAGCAGTAGTGGAGGACGTCGTCGACCTGGGTGTGGATCGCCGCGTTGACCGCCGGGTGGGCGTGGCCAGCGGTGACCACGGCGATCCCGGCGTTGAAGTCAAGGAAGCGGTTGCCGTCGACGTCCTCGACCACGCAACCTCGCGCCCGGCGCACCACGAGCGGGTAGACGCGTGTGAGCGAGGGGCTGGTGACGGCCTCGTCCCGGGCGATGACCTCCCGAGCTGCGGGGCCCGGCAGCTCGGTGAGCAGCAGGGGGGCGGTGACGTCCGCACTGAGGACGGCGACCGGCTCGACCATCGTCATGAGTCCCTCCGTTCCGATGACCGGTCTCATCGTAACGTCTGTTCCAGTCGCCTCGCGGATTTCCCTTTCCGCGATGTCGAGACACTCAGGAGAGGCATGGGGCATTTACCATCTCGCCATCGATCGGTGGTGCTCGTCATGAACGCACGGCTCGGCGTGGTGTTGGTCGTCGCGCTCGTCGTCGCCTCGTGCAGCGGCGACGACGACGCCGACCCGACGACCACCCAACCGCCCGTCACGACACCGCCGACCACGGCCGCGCCGACGACGACGACGAGCTCGACGACGACGCTGCTCGCGACCACGACCACGGTCGACCCCGTGGAGGCACTCAAGGCCGAAGTCGCCGAGGCGTTCGTGCGGACTGAACAGCTGCGCGAGGACCTCTCGCGGGCTCCGACGCTGGACGGGCTCGAGGACAAACTGGCCATGCTCGCCGTCCCCGGTTCGCCGACATACATCGGCTATCTCGACTTCATCCAGGGCCTGGTCGAGCGCGGCGAACGTGTTGTGCCGGGCACCCCCGACTGGTCCGAGGTGCGGGTCGAGTCGGTCGAGATCGTCGGCGATCCGAGCGATGGCCAGGCCGTCATGACGGCGTGCGATGTGACGAACCAGGCTGGGGTCGGACCAGACGGGGCAATCATCGAGGGCTCCGGCCAACTTTCCGCAGCCCGGATCAGGGTGCCGATGCAGCGCACGGCGACTGGGTGGTTGCAGACTGGCGAAACCACTGGCGTTGGGGTCTGGCTCGAGGCCACGGAATGTCCAGCTTCATAGCGCGTGCGACCTTCGTGGGGTCTGGAGCGGTCCTCGCCCTTACAGCGGCGGTCTCCGCCCACGCGCAGACAACGCCGGAACCGGAACCCGCCAACGTGGATGCCTGGGTAATCCACAACGACTGGCTTGGTCGAGCGATTGGCGCACAGGCCCTTCAGACCGCGCTGGTGCACATCGCCGAGCGCACCTCGAAGGAGCATCCCGCCGCCACCGGGGGTGGTGGTGATGGTTCGGCGTCGGCGTGCCACTGGTCGCCGATCGGTCCGTTGGACCAGGTGGCAGCGGCGCAGGCGGCGGTCAACGCGAGCCAGATGCCCGATGTCGCTGATCCGGCGGTGGACGGCGCGTTGGCCGATGTGCCGGGTGTGATCGAGATCGTCGGTGGGCGCACCGACTGGTATCGGGTCACCGGCACGACGGCGCAGGTGCAGGCGGAGGAGGTCTGCAACGGGGTACGGACCCGCCTGGACTGGTTCGACCTGGTCCCCGACGGTGCTGGCGGCCTCGCGCTTCAGGTCCGCGCGATCGACCTCGTGCCCGGCGCGTTCGCCCGGGTGGTGCGTCGACTGCCGACGCCGGTGCTGCGGATCGGCCCGGCCGACGAGAACGAGCACGGCTTCGCCTACGTCAACAACCCGACGTTCTTCTGGCTCGATGAGCGGCCCGGCCAGTGGGCGGTGGTGTCGGGCACGGCCAACGCCGGCAGCGTGTCGGTAACGGTGCAGGCGGCGCCCGTGGAGCTTGTCGTCGACCCCGGCGAGGGCCGGGGCGTGGTGCGCTGCGAGCATTTCCTGCCGCTGCTTCGCCGCGACGTGCGACCGGGCATGAACTTGTCGGCGATTCCTGGCACGTGCATGTACCGCTACGTCGACTCGTCGTCGATGGCGTCCAATGGGCAGACGTGGCCCGTAACAGGCTCGATCGTGTGGCACGCCACGTGGACCGCGTCGACGGGTGAGGGCGGGGATCTCGGCTACGTCAACACAACCTCCGAGGTCCGCGAGCTCCCGGTCGCCGAGGTGCAGGCGGTGATCGTCGGCACCGACACCGGCTGACGATCGTGACCGCCTCGGTAGCTGCGCCGGCGGTCTGGCCCGACGATCTCGACGACCTCGAGCGGGCGCTGCTCACCGCCGTGCTCGCCCTCGACCCGCCGCTCCGACGGGTCTCGCCCGAGGCACCACTCGCACCGGGCTCGTCGCTCACTGCCGCCGCCCTCGACGCCGCGTTCGACGCGCAGCTCAACAGCCGCCACCTCGACCACGCGGCGCGGTGGCTGCGGTCGCAGGGCGAGGGGTTCTACACGATCGGATCAGCCGGCCATGAGGCCAACGCACTGGTGGCGGCGGCGTTGCGGCCGACCGACCCGGCGTTGCTGCACTACCGCTCCGGCGGGTTCTACCTGGCACGGGCGGCGCAGGTGCCAGGCCACGACGGCGTCGGCGACGTGCTGCTCGGCCTGCTGGCGTCGTCCGACGAGCCGATCGCCGGCGGGCGCCACAAGGTGTTCGGGCACGCCGACCTCGCGGTGATCCCGCAGACCTCGACGATCGCCTCCCACCTGCCGCGGGCGATGGGCGTCGCGTTCGCCATCGGGCGGGCGGCCCGCCTCGGGCTCGCGCTGCGCTGGCCGGGGGACGCGATCGCGGTCGCCAGCTTCGGCGACGCCTCGCTCAACCACTCCACTGCCCAGGGCGCGCTGAACGCCGCCGCCTACACCGCCCATCAGGGCGTGGCGATGCCGATCCTGTTCGTGTGCGAGGACAACGGGTGGGGGATCAGCGTGCCCAGCCCGGCGGGGTGGGTCGAGGCGTCGTTGCGCGGCCGCCTCGACCTGCGCTACGAGCGCGCCGACGGCACCGACCCGGTCGGCGTGCACGACGTCGCCGAAGAGCTCGCCGACCACGTCCGGGCGACCGGCCGTCCAGCGGTACTGCACCTGCGGGTCGTTCGCTACGGCGGCCACGCCGGCACCGACGTCGAGGCGGCGTATCGCAGAGCGGCGGGCATTCGCAACGACCTCGCCGCCGACCCGCTGCTGGCGACGGCGCGGGTGTTGGTCGAGGCGGGGCAGGCGACGCCGGACGCGATTGTGCAGCGGTATCTGGCTGGGCGCGCGGCACGTGCGCGAACGCGCCACCGACCTGATCGCCCGACCCCGGCTGCGGACGGCGGCCGAGGTGATCGCCCCGCTGGCGCCGCGCCGACCCTCGATCGTGGCGGACGTAGCCGTCGTCGCCGCCGGCCGCGATCGGCGGGGGGCGTACTTCGGGCGCCTCCCGGAGGACGAGGGCCCACTGACGCTGGCGGAGTCGATCAATCGCACCCTCGGTGACCTGATGTGTGCAGACGAGCGGGTGCTCGTGTTCGGGGAGGACGTCGGCGTCAAGGGCGGCGTGTACGGCGTCACGCGTGGGCTGCAGCGCAAGGCGGGGCGGCGGCGTGTGTTCGACACGGTGCTCGACGAGCAGTCGATCCTCGGCCTCGCCCTCGGCGCCGGGGTGTCGGGTCTCGTGCCGATCCCCGAGATCCAGTACCTCGCCTACCTGCACAACGCCGAGGATCAGCTGCGCGGCGAAGCGGCGAGCCTGCGGTTCTTCTCGAACGGCCAGTTCACCAACCCGCTTGTCGTGCGGATCGCCGGCTTCGGATACCAGAAGGGCTTCGGCGGCCACTTCCACAACGACAACGGGATCGCCGCGCTGCGTGACATCCCGGGCCTCGTGATCGCCTCACCCGCCCATCCGGCCGACGCGCCGGCGATGCTGCGCACGTGCGTCGCCGCCGCGATCGCCGACGGCACGGTGAGCGTGTTCCTCGAGCCGATCGCCCTGTATCACACCCGCGACCTCAGCGGGCCGGGCGATGAGGGGTGGACGGCGCAGTACGCCCCGCCGTCGGCGTGGGCCCGCGAGCACGTCCCGCTCGGTGTGCCGACCGTCGTGCGCGAGGGCGACGACGTGCTCGTCGTGACGTGGGGCAACGGTCGCTTCCTCGCTCAGCGAGCGGCCGAGCGGCTCGCCGCCGACGGGGTGCAATGCCGGATCCTCGACCTACGCTGGTTGGCCCCGCTGCCGGTCGACGAGATCGTTCGCCATGCAACGTCCATCGGTCGAGTGCTCGTCGTCGACGAGACCCGGCGCACCGGTGGCGCCGGCGAGGCCGTCGTCGCCGGGCTCGCCGAAGCCGGCTTCACCGGGCCGGTGCGGCGGGTCGCCGGCATCGACTCGTTCATCCCGCTCGGCGACGCCGCCCGCCTGGTGCTCGTGTCGGAGGACGACATCGTGGCCGCGGTCCGATCGTTGTGACCATCCGAGTGTTTCAACCCATCCGAGTGTCACGCCTGGATTTCCCCGGGACGAAACACTCCGATCGGCTCAAACACTCGGATGGGACCGACGTCAGCGGCCGGTGAACTCGGGCGGGCGCTTCTCCTGGAAGGCACGGACGGCCTCCCGATGGTCGGCGGACGCCAGTGTGTGGCCCTCGGCGCTGAGCGACAGCGGCATCACGAGGCTCGACACCACCCGCATGTAGGCGTTGATCGCCACCTTCGACGCTGAGATCGCCCGGGTCGGGCCGGCGGCGAGACGGGTGGCGAGGGCCAGCGCCTCGTCGACCACCGCGCCGTCGTCGACGACGAGGTTGACCAGGCCCAGCCGCTCGGCCTCGTCCGCCCCCAGCCGCTCGCCGGTCATCAGGAAGTACTTGGCCCGGTTGACCCCCATCAGCAGCGGCCAGATCAGCTGCCCGCCGTCGCCGGCGCCAAGGCCCATCACGACGTGGGTGTCGGCGAACGTCGCCGAGCGGGCGGCGTAGACGACGTCGGCGAGCAGGGCGATCGTCGCCCCGAGCCCCATCGCGTAGCCATTGACGGCAGAGATCACCGGCGTCGAGCACTCCAGCAGGTGGTCGACGATCTGGCGCGCCTCTTCCAACGTCATCGCCCCGTCGTCGTGGTCCTGCTGCGGGCTGAAGTCGCCCCCGGCGCAGAACGCCCGCCCGGCGCCCGTCAGCACCACCGCCTTCACGGACGGGTCGGCGTCGGCGTCGCGCGGCAGCCACGCCAGCTCGTGGTGCATCCTCGCGTTGACGGCGTTGAGCCGATCCGGCCGGTTCAGCGTGGCCAGCACCACTCCGTCGGAACGTCTGTCGATGAGGATCGTCCGGTAGCGATCGGGATCAAGCACATCTGCCTCCTCGGTCAGGTCTGCCAGCGCGGCTTGCGGTGCTCGGCGAACGCGGCCATCCCTTCGGCGCCATCCGGCCCGTTGAACAGCTCCTCGGACAGCGCCTGCATCGAGGGAAACGCCTCCTCGAGCGGCATCTCGGGCACCGCCCGCAGCATCCGCTTCGTCTCCGCCACCGCGCGCGGCGCACCCATCTTGATGCCGTCGCACAGCGCGGCGACGGTGGCGTCGACGTCGTCGGTCACGTGGGTGATCAGCCCGGCGTCGCGGGCGAGCTCGGCGCCGAACTGCTCGCCGGTGAGGAAGGCCGATGCCAGCTTGCTGCCATTGGCCCGGCGCAGGATCGGCACCGAGATGATCGCCGCCGCCAGCCCGAGGCGCACCTCCGTGAAGGCGAACACGATGTCCGACCGCACCACCGGCAGGTCGCAGGAGGCCATGAGCCCGACACCGCCGGCGCGGGCGGGGCCCTTCACGGCGGCGATCGTCGGCACCTCGGCGTCCATCAGCCGGCGCATCGCCCGCACCATCGGCGTCGAGTCGGCTGGACCCGCGCGCCGCTCCTTGAGGTCGGCGCCGGCGCAGAACGCCGGCGGAACGTGGTCGAGGACGATCGCCCGCCCGTCGCCCGCGGCCACTGCCACCTCGGCGACGTCGAGGGCGAGATTGAGATCGGTCACCAGGCGGGTCGAGAGGGCGTTGCGGTTCGCCGGCGAGTCGAGCGTGATCGTGACGATCCCGTCGGCAACCGCGGCGTGGACCAGTTCGTCCTCAGCCATCACGCCGACCGTACTCACGCATCGAGCGCGGCGAGGAACGCTTCGACCTCAGCTCGGTCACGTGTCCGGTGCATCGGCGGCAGCGCCCGCACGATGTCCCAGCGGTAGCGAGCGGTCCCGAGGCGGCGGTCGAGCACGGCGACGACGCCCCGGTCGGTGCGCGTGCGGATCAGCCGGCCGGCGGCCTGGGCGAGCAGCGTCGCCGCCCGCGGGATGTCGATCTCGGCGAACGCCGTCGCACCGACGGCCTCGCGACGCGCCGACAGCAGCGGGTCGTCGGGACGAGGGAACGGCAGTCGGTCGACGACGACGAGGCTGAGGGTGCGGCCCGGCACGTCGATGCCCTGGAACAGTCCGGCGGTGGCGAACACACACGTCGCCTCGGAGGCGGCGAAGCGGGCGACGAGCGCCGGCTTTGGGAGGTCGCGCTGGGTCAGGATCGGCACGTCGACCCGCTCGCGCACGGCGGCAGCGGCGAGGTCCATCGCCTTCCAACTGGTGAACAGCGCCAGCGTGCGCCCGCCGGCAGCGGTGATCAGGGCGACGAGCTCGTCGTGCAGCGCGTCCCGGTAGCTGTCGTGGCGGGGGTCGGGAAGGTGCATCGCGCAGTACAGGAGGCCCTGGGTGGCGTAGTCGAACGGGCTGCCGACATCGGCGAGGTCGGTGCGCTCGGCGGGCAGGCCGAGCCGGCGCGGCAGGGACGACGGGATCGTGGCGCTGGTCAGCACCGCCGTGGTCGTCTCCCACACGACCGCCCTCAACGGGGGGCCGACGTCGAGCGGGGCGATGTCGAGGCGGGGCTGCTCGGGGAGCCCGGAGACGAAGTCGACGTAGCCGTCGTGCGCGGTGAGGGCGAGGTCGACGTGCTCGATCGCCCGATCGGTGAGCAGCTGGGCGCGCAGCTTGCGCTGCCTGGCCTCCTCGACCGGTGGCTTGAGCGGCGCCAGCGCCGCGGCTACCCGGTCGAGGCGGGACCTCGCCTCGGCCAGCGCGTCGCGGACCTCGTCCGGGAATGGCTGCGGCAGCCGGCGCCCGGCGTGCGGACCGATGGCGTCGCGCAGCACGTCGGCGAGGTCGACCACCGACGAGACGATTGCCGGATCGTCGAGGATCCGCCGCACCGTGGCCGCCAGCCGCACGAAACGGCCCGGCGCGATCTCCACACCGACGGTGTCGCTCATCACGTCCTCGAGCACGTGGGCCTCGTCGAACACGACGATCTCATGCGGCGGAAGGATCACCCCGCCGCTCCCGACGTGCAGCCCGTAGAGGTGGGTGTTGACGACGACGACCTGCGCGGCTTGGGCTCGGCGTCGGGTCTGCTCGGCGAAGCACGGCTCGCCGAGCGGGCAGCGGTCGGCGCCGGGGCACTCGTCGCTGCCGACGCTGACCGCCCGCCACGCCGCATCGCTCGGTGACCAGTCCAGCTCGGCGGCGTCGCCGCTGTCGGACCGCCCCGCCCAGCGGGCGAGGCGGGAGATCTCGTCCCGCGTCGTCGTGGCCATCCCCTCCAGCTCGAGCTGGTCGTCGGCCTGGACCTCGCGCACTCGCTGCAGGCACACGTAGTTGCTGCGCCCCTTGAGCACGGCCCAGTCGAACGGCGCTGCCAAGGAGTCGGTGAGGAACGGCAGGTCCTTGCCAGCGAGCTGGTCCTGCAGCGCCTTCGTCGCCGTGGCGACGATGACGCGCGCCCCCGACTCGATGGCCGGCACGAGGTAGGCGAGCGTCTTGCCGGTGCCGGTGCCGGCCTGCACGACGAGGTGGCGCCTGGCGGCGATCGCCGCCTCGACGAGGCCGGCCATGCGCTGCTGGCCGGATCGATCCTCGGCGCCCGCCAGCTGGGCGACGACGGGGGAGAGGTCGACCATGAGGCCTCAGCTGGCGACGAGGGCGAGGGCGGCGTCGAGCTCGGCCTCGTCGAAGTCGGGCCACGGCTTGTCGGTGAAGTGGATCGCCGCCCCCACGCTCTGCCAGAGCAGGAAGTTGGACACCCGCTGCTCGCCCGACGTGCGCACGAGGACGTCGACCGGTGGCAGCTCGGGCAGGTACAGATGCTCGGCGATCGTCTCGGTGGTCGGCGTCACGCCCTCCGCCCGCAGCCGCTTGACGGCGTCGATGAGCTCCTGGCGGGCGCCGTAATCGAAGGCGACGGTGAGCAGCATCCCGGTGTTCGAGGCGGTGTCCGCGATCGCCCGGCGGATCGCCCGCTGGACGTACTTCGGCGTGCGCGCCTCGGGGTCGTCGAAGGGGCGCCCGATCCATTGGATCCTGACGTTCAGCTCGTTGAGCTCGTCGATCCGCCCGAACAGCTTGTGGTGCAGACCGAGGATGTGGCGGACCTCGGCACGGGGACGGATCCAGTTCTCGGTGGAGAACCCGAACACCGTGAGCCACCCGATATCGCGCCGCACGGCGACGCGGACGATGCGTGCCAGGTTCTCCTCGCCCTCGGTGTGCCCGGCTGTGCGGGGGAGGCCCTGGCGGCCGGCCCAGCGCCCGTTGCCGTCCATGATGCAGGCGACGTGGAGCACCAGATGATCATCTCAGGACTCGCCGGCTATGACACCCCTCGGATCCCGGCGGCGATGAGATACTTGCGGAGTGGGTTCGTCGCTGGCGCACGTGATGGTGGTCGCCGGCACCCGGCGCGAGTGGGACGAGCTCGACGAGCAGGCCTGGTCACGGCTGGCGACGGCGCTCGGCGAGGTGGTCGCCGACGCCGGTGGGGCGTGGCTGACGGTGCGTGCCTACGAGGCCGGCGAGGGCGGCTCGGATCAGGTTTCGGCGCGGCGTTCGATCACCACTGCTGATGGGCGCTGCACCGTGATCGTCGACCCGATGAGCGACGGCCGGGTGCGATTCGCCGAGGCGATGCGCCACCTCCCGCCAGCGGCGATCGTCGACGAGAAGGCGGTCAGCGGGGTGCTGTACGAGCCGGCCGACGTCGAGCCGGACCTGGTGCTCGTGCTCGGCCCACCGACGCGCCTGCCGCCGTCGCTGGTGTGGGAGCTGGCCTACAGCGAGCTGGTCTTCGAGCCGATCACCCTCGCCGAGCTGCGCCGCGAGCACCTGGAGCACGCGATCGAGGAGTTCCACGGCCGCCGGCGCCGCTTCGGCGGCCTCGACGGGTGAGGCGGGGTGCGCCGTGACGATCTGGGCGCGATCGCTGCCATCCCGCGTTCTGGGCGCGCAGCCTGACGACATCCGGCGGGGAACGCGCCCAGATCGGGCCGCGGCGGGCCGGCGATGAGCGGGCTGTACCGGGACACCGGGGTCGTGCTGCGCACGTACAAGCTCGGTGAGGCCGACCGCATCGTCGTGTTCCTGACCGCCGAGCACGGCAAGGTGCGCGCCGTCGCCAAGGGCGTGCGCAAGACGTCGTCACGGTTCGGTGCCCGGCTCGAGCCGATGAGCCACGTCCGCCTGTTGCTCTACCGGGGGCGGGAGCTGGACATCGTCAGCCAGGCCGAGTCGGTCGAGCCGCTGGCCCCGCTGTTGGCCAATCTCGACGCGGCGTCGCAGGGGATGGCCGTGCTGGAAGCTGCCGACCAGCTGGCGCTGGAACGGGAGCCGGCGCCCGAGCTGTACCGGATGCTGGTCGGTGTGTTGCGGACGATCGCCGAGCGGCCCGGTCCGCTGGTCGTGCCGGCGTTCTACTGGAAGCTGCTCGCCGCAGAGGGGCTGGGGCCGCAGCTCGACACGTGCGTGCGCTGCGGCGGCGGCGAACCCGACGTCACCCTGGTCGCCTTCGACCTCACCGAGGGTGGCGTGCTGTGCCGGTCGTGCCGGTCCGGCACGCCGATCAGCCCGGCGGCCCTCACGCTGCTGCGCGGCATCCTCGGCGGCGCCCTCAACGCCGCCCTCGCCGCACCGGAGTCCCCAGCCACCCATGAGGTCGGCGTCCTCGCGACCCGGGCGATGGAGCACCACCTCGAGCGCCGGCTGCGGGCGATCGCCATGTTCGAACGTCACTGATCATGCTCGGGCTCGGCTCGCAGCCAAGCTGCTCGCCTCGCCTCCGAGCTCGCCGCCGCCGCTGCGCAGCGGCGCTCGCCCAGCTCAAGGCGCACCGCCGTAGCCTGGGACGTCATGCCGGCGACGGACCTCGAGCAGATCGTCAACCTGTGCAAGCGCCGCGGCTTCGTCTACCCGTCGGCGGAGATCTACGGCGGCTTCCGCAGCGCCTACGACTACGGCCCGCTCGGGGCGCTCATGTTGCGCAACGTCAAGGACGCCTGGGTCCGGGCGATGGTCCAAGAGCGCGACGACATCGTGCTCATCGACGCCGCGATCCTCGGCCCGCCGCAGGTCTGGGAGGCCAGCGGCCACCTCCAGAGCTTCACCGACCCGCTCGTCGACTGCACCAACTGCAAGAACCGCTTCCGCCTCGACAAACTCGACGACCCGAACACCTGCCCGAGCTGCGGCAAGCACGGCACGTTCACCGAGGCCCGCCAGTTCAACCTGATGTTCAAGACCTACGCCGGCCCGGTGGAGGAGTCGGCCGCCGTCGCCTACCTGCGTCCGGAGACGGCCCAGGGCATGTTCGTCAACTTCGCCAACGTGCTGCAGACGACGCGCAAGAAGCCGCCCTTCGGCATCGCCCAGGTCGGCAAGTCGTTCCGCAACGAGATCACGCCGCAGAACTGGATCTTCCGCACCCGTGAGTTCGAGCAGATGGAGATGGAGTTCTTCGTCCCGCCGGCCGACAGCGCCCGGTGGTACGAGTACTGGTGCAGCGAGCGCCTCGACTGGTACGTCCGCCACGGCATCCCGGCCGACATGCTGCGGCTGCGCCCGCACGCGCCAGACGAGCTGTCCCACTACTCATCGGGCACCTCCGACGTCGAGTTCCTGTTCCCGTGGGGCTTCGACGAGCTGGAGGGCATCGCCCAGCGGACGGACTTCGACCTCAGGGCCCACGCCGCCCACTCCGGCGAGCGGCTCGACTACTTCGACCCGCAGACCAACGAGCGCTACGTGCCCTACGTCATCGAGCCCGCCGCCGGCGCCACCCGCACGATGGCCGCCTTCCTCCTCGCCGCCTACGACGAGGACGTGATCAACGGCGAGGACCGCACCGTGATGCGCCTCCACCCGCGCCTGGCTCCCTACACCGTCGCCGTGCTCCCGCTGTCGCGCAAGGACACGCTGATCCCGCTCGCCCACGAGGTGCGCAAGACGCTCAGCCAGCGCTACATGGTCGACTACGACGAGACCCAGGCGATCGGGCGCCGCTACCGCCGCCAGGATGAGATCGGCACGCCGCTGGCGGTGACGATCGACTTCGAGTCGCTCGACGACAAGCGTGTCACGATCCGCGACCGGGACACCACCGACCAGGTGCGGGTCCCGATCGACGACCTGCTCGGCGAGATCGGCGACCGGATCGGGTTCTGAGCGACCGGCCCGTTACGGTCGCCGGCATGAGTGACGCAAGCAGCAGCACCGGCAAGGTCGCCGTTTTCGCCCGCATCCCCGCCCAGCCCGGCAAGCGCGACGAGCTCGTCCAGGCCCTGGAGGCGGCGATCGAGAACGCCAACACCGAGGACGGCACCCTCACCTACATCCTGCACACCGATCCGAAGGAGCCGGACGCGGTGTTCTTCTACGAGCTCTACTCCGACCAGGACGCGCTCACCGCCCACGGCACGAGCGACCGGTTCAAGGAGATCGGCAAGTCGCTGCGCGACCTCGCCGGCGGGCGCCCGGAGCTGCAGATCCTGACCCCGGTCATCGGCAAGGGGCTCTGACGGCCACCTACCTCGACAGGATCGTCGCCCGCCACCGCGAGATGGTGGCCGCCGACCGCCGCGACGTCGACTCGCTGGTCGAGGCGGCCCGCTCCTGTGCCCCGACCCGTGGCTTCCGCGACGCGCTCGCCGTCGGCTCGGGGCTCGCCGTGATCGCCGAGATCAAGCGACGCTCACCGTCGAAGGGCGCCCTCAACCTCGGCCTCGACCCGGTCGACCTCGCCCGGGCCTACGAACTGGGCGGGGCGTCGTGCCTCTCGGTGCTCACCGACGCCGAGTTCTTCGGCGGTTCGCCGCACGACCTGCAGGCCGCTCGCATCGCCACCGCCCTGCCCGTGCTGCGCAAGGACTTCACCGTCGCTCCGGTCGACGTCGCCGACGCCCGGCTGATGGGCGCCGACGCCGTGCTCCTGATCGCCGCCGCCCTCGGCCGCCTCGAGCTGATCGACCTCCAGGCACTGGCCACCGGCCTCGGCCTGGACGTGCTGGTCGAGGTCCACGACGAGCCAGAGCTGGAGATCGCCCTGCAGTGCGGGGCCACGTTGATCGGCGTCAACCAGCGCGATCTGATGACGTTCGATGTCGACCATGACCGGGCCGCGCGCATGGCGTCGGCGATCCCCGCCGGGGTCGTCAAGGTCGCCGAGTCCGGGATCCGCGATCGCGACGACGCCAAGCGCCTCGCCGCCGCCGGCTACGACGCCGTCCTCGTCGGCGAGACGTTGGTGACGTCCGGCGAGCCGAGCAAAGCCATCCGGGAGCTGCTGGGCTGATCCCGGTACCGTCTGGCCCACATGTTCGTCAAGATCTGCGGGATCACCAACGAGGACGACGCCCTGCTCGCCGTGGCGATGGGCGCCGACGCGGTCGGGTTCGTGTTCGCCCCGTCGCCCCGCCAGATCGCCGTCCAGCAGGCCTACGACATCACCCGCCGCCTGCCGCCGGAGATCCTCACCGTCGGGCTTTTCCGCGACGAGCACCCGAAGCGGGTCGTCGAGCTGGTCCACCGCGCCGGCGTGAAGGCCGCCCAGCTCCACGGCAACGAGAGCGCCGATGTCGTGGCCGAGGTCGCCAAATCAGTGAAGTGGGTGATCAAGGCGTACCAGGCGGGGTCGCCGAAGGTGCTCGAGGCGCGGTCGCTGGCCACCGACCTGATCCTCCTCGACGCGGCCTCACCCGGCTCCGGCCAGGTCTTCGACTGGACGCTGGCCGGCGAGGTGCCGGAGGGGATGCGGCTGATCCTCGCCGGCGGGCTGACGCCGGAGAACGTCGCCGACGCCGTCAAGGCCGTCGAGCCGTGGGGCGTCGACGTGTCGAGCGGCGTCGAGCGATCACCCGGCCGCAAGGACGCGATCAAGGTCAAGCGGTTCATCGAGCGGGCCAGGGCCGCCGCCCCGGCGCCCTACGTCGGGCCCGACGAGCTGCCGTACGACTGGAGCGACGAGTGAGCGTCGATGTGCGCGCCAGCTTGATGGGCGAGCCCGATGCCACCGGCCGCTTCGGCGAGTTCGGCGGGCGCTTCGTGCCCGAGACGCTGGTGCCGGCGTGCCAGGAGCTGGAGGCGGCGTTCCGCGAGGCGTGGGCCGATCCCGTCTTCCGGAAGGAACTGGATGACCTCCTGCGCGACTACGCCGGGCGGCCGTCGATCCTCACCGAGTGCCACAACCTCGGCGGCCAGCTCGGCGTGCGGCTGCTGCTCAAGCGCGAGGACCTCAACCACACCGGCTCGCACAAGATCAACAACGTCCTCGGTCAGGCTCTGCTCGCCAAGCGGATGGGCAAGACCCGGCTCGTCGCCGAGACCGGGGCCGGCCAGCACGGCGTCGCCACGGCAACCGCGGCGGCCCTGCTCGGGCTCGACTGCAAGGTCTACATGGGCGCCGTCGACGTCGAGCGCCAGGCGCTCAACGTCTTCCGCATGCGCCTGCTCGGCGCCGAGGTCGAGCCCGTGCACAGTGGCAGCCGCACGCTGAAGGACGCCGTCAACGAGGCCCTGCGCGACTGGGTCGCCACGGTCGGCCACACCCACTACTGCCTCGGCTCGGTGATGGGCCCGCACCCGTACCCGTGGATGGTGCGCGAGCTGCAACGGGTGGTCGGCGACGAGGCCCGCGCGCAGTGCCGGGCGCTCACCGGCGCCGACCCCGACGTCGTCGTGGCGTGCGTCGGTGGCGGGTCGAACGCGATCGGGTTGTTCAGCGGCTTCGTCGACATCGACGCCCGCCTCGTCGGCGTCGAGCCGGCCGGTGGCGCGGCGGTCGGGCGCGGTGTGCCGGGCGTCGTCCACGGGATGCGCAGCTACCTCATGCAGGACGAGCACGGCCAGGTCGAGGAGGCCCACTCGGTGTCCGCCGGCCTCGACTACCCGGGCGTCGGCCCCGAACACTCGTACCTCGCGTCGATCGGGCGCGCCGAATACCCGCCGGCCAGCGACGCCGAGGTGCTCGACGCGTTCTCGCTGCTCGCCCGCACCGAGGGCATCCTCGCCGCGTTCGAGTCCGCTCACGCCATCGCCTGGGTCGTTCGCGAGGCGCCGTTGCTCGCCGGCCAGACCGTGCTCGTCAACCTGTCGGGGCGCGGCGACAAGGACGTCGACCAGGCGATGGCCCTGCTCGGCGACGCCGACGCTTGACGATGGGCCGGATCGAGGAGCATTTCCGGGCCGCCCGCGCCGACGGCCGCAAGCTGCTCGTGCCCTACATCACCGGCGGCTACCCGGGGTGGGAGGACGCGATCCGGGCCGCCGCTGCCAACGGCGCCGACGGGATCGAGATCGGCATCCCGTTCTCCGACCCGGTGATGGACGGGCCGGTGATCCAGCAGGCGTCGCAGGCCGCCCTCGACGCCGGCGTCACCCCGCCCGACGTGCTCGACGCCGCAGCCAAGCTCGAGGTCGCCATCCCGCTCGCCGTGATGACGTACTACAACCTCGTCCACCACGACGGCCACCGCCGCTTCGCTGGGCGGCTGGTGGCCGCCGGCATCGACGGCTGCATCCTCCCCGACCTACCGCTGGAGGAGGCAGGACCGTGGTGCGCGGCGGCCGACGACGCCGGCGTGGAGACCGTGATGCTCGCTGCGCCGACCGCCCCCGACGACCGCCTGCCGCGCATCGTCGCCCGCTCCCGCGGCTTCGTCTACGCCGTCGGACTGCTCGGCGTGACGGGGGAGCGGGCGGCCCTGGCCGCATCGGCGACCGCGCTCGCCGCCCGCCTCAAGGCGATCACCGACAAACCCGTGCTCGTCGGGGTCGGCGTCTCCAACGCCGAGCAGGCGCGCCAGGTGTGCGCGGTCGCCGACGGCGTGGTCCAGGGGGCGTCTGTCGTGCGCCGGCTGATGGAGCGCGGGCCGGACGCGGTCGGCGCCTACGTCGCCGAGGTCCGCGAGGCGATCGACGCGCGATGAGCCGGTGCGAGCTGTGCGAGGCGGCGCGCTTCACCGAGTGGTTCTACGAGGACGACGACTGCTGGATCGCCGAGTGTGAGTCCTGCGGCGTGCCGATGGTCGTGTGGCGTGTCCACGACGCGGACCCACCCGACGACGTGAAGGCCCGGCTCCACGCCCGGCTGGCGGCCGTGATGGCCGCCGTCTTCGAGGACGACCACGTCGTCGACGACAACCTGCGCACGATCCCGGAGCACTACCACGCTCACGCCCGCCCGACGGTGTGGGGTCGCCGCTTCCGCAAGCGCGCCACTGGCACGTGACAAGCTCGCGCCGTGTCCGAGCCGATGCCGCCGCCGCCACCTCCGTCGCCCTGGCGGGGGGGAACGCAGCCGCTCCCGCCGCCGCCGCCCGGTCCCACGTTCGGGGCGCCGGTCCCGGGGTCCCGGTTCCCGTTCACGCCGATGTCGGCAGCGCCGACCGACACCGGCGGGTTGCGCACCGCGACGATCGTCCTGTTCTGGTGCGCTGTCGGGGGCACCGCGCTGCTGCTGGCAGCCTTGATCAGCCGCAAGGTTGCGTGGACCGGCTACACCAACGGCGACCGCTCGTTCTCCGACCTGCGCGACGCTGACGACTTCGTCCGTGCCGCCAGCTCGGTGACCTCGCTGATCATGCTGGCCGCCCTCATCGTCCTGTCGATCTGGTCCTTGCGCACCGCCCGCCACGCCCGTCTCACCGGTGCGATCGACGTCTCGCCCGGCCTCGCCTGCGGCAGCTGGTACATCCCTTTCGGCAACGCCGTCGTGCCGTTCGTCCTGCTGCGCCGGATCGCTGGCCATCGCGGGCGGTCGGCATCGAGGGTGAACGCCTGGCAGGGGGTCCTGATCACGATGTGGGTGGTGTGGGCCGCCCTACGCATCGTCACGAACATCGACGAGGACACCGCCGAGGATCTGTCCGGCCGGCTCACCGCCGAGGTGGTGCTCGGCGCGATCCTCGTCGTCGGGATGGCCGTGCTCGCCTTCGTCGCGTCCCAGGCGATGAAGGACGTTGACGCCGTCCGCTGACGGTCCCGTGCGCGGCGAGGGACGAAGCCGTACCATGCCGGACCTGTGAAACCCACTCGGGGGGAGGTGTGTCGGACGATCGGCGTGGTTGCGCTCGTCGTTGGAGCACTCGCCTGCAGCAGCGATGACGACAACGGTGCGTCGGTGACGACGCCACCGTCGGCACCGCCCAGCTCGAGCGCCGCGGCGCCAACCTCCGTGGCCACGACCGAGGCCGGAACGGGCGCGTCGACGACCGGCGTCACGCCGACCAGCCCTGCCGCGCCGACGACAGCCGCGCCGACGACCACTGCCGTCGCTCCGCCGCCACCGGTGGAGCAGCTCGCCGCGGTCAAGCTGGCAACGCAGCCGTTCAGCGACGTCGAGAAGGTGACGGCCTTCGTCACCGATCCGGCGACGTCGACGATCTACATCTCGTCGCAGACCGGGCAGATCTACAAGGTCGCCAACGACGGTTCGAAGACCCTCGTCCTCGACCTCAGCGCAGCGGTCCCCCCGTACGAGCAGGGCTCGGAGCGGGGCCTGCTCGGGCTCGACTTCAGCCCCGTCGACGGGCGGATGTTCGTCTTCTACAGCGACCTCGAGAACAACGCCCACCTCGTGTCATACGCGATGACACCCGACGGCGCGCCCGACCCGGCCTCGCAGTGGACAGTGATCGACGTGCCGTCGACCGGCTTCGGGCACAAGGGCGGGGGGATGAGCTTCGACGGTTCGATCCTCTACCTCGCCCTCGGCGACGGCGGCGGCACCAACGGCCGTGACGCCCAGAACTACGAGTCGCTGCTGGGCAGCATCATCCGCGTCGTGCCCCGCACCACCGGCCCCGGGTATGACTTCCCCGACGACAACCCGTACCTCAACGACCCGTCGAAGCGCCCGGAGCTGTGGGCCAAAGGGCTGCGCGAGCCATGGGGCTTCTGGCGCGACCCCGCAACGGGCGACCTGTGGATGGCCGACGTCGGCAACCACACGATGGAGGAGATCGACCGGATGACGCCCGACCAGAAGGGCTTGAACTTCGGGTGGGCATTCATCGAAGGCACACAGGTGAACCACCCCGGTGCCCCGGCCGACGTCACGCCGCCACTGTTCGCCTACCGCCACGACGAGGTCGGCCCGGCCGCGATCGGCGGACGCGTCTACCGCGGGACGGCGATCCCTGGCCTCGTCGGCGCCTACGTGTTCGCCGACCTGGCTGGCGCGACGTTCGGCATCGGTGCCGGCGACCAGACCACCAAGCTGTCGCTGCGCCTGTCCGGGGTGGTGACCGGCTTCGGCATCGGTCCCGACGGCGAGCTCTACACCACCTCCCACGCCGAGGGCGTGAAGAAGATCGTGCCCGGCTGAGCCAGCGCGGCCGACGTCAGCCGTCGATTTCCGCCGACCCGCGCGACTGAAACTCTCGGTCGGCGCGCTTGCCGCGGTAGACACGCATGTCGATCGCCCGGACGACCTCCGGGGTGAGCCGGAACAGGAGCCGGTGCTCGGTGCGCATGTTGGCGAAGAAGGCGTCGCGCTGGTCGGGCGCGACGTACTTGTCGACGAGCCGGCGGCAGGTCGGCCAGATGTCGAAGCCGGGCAGCTCGTGGGCGGCGACGGTGCCGTCCACCCCGACGTGACCGGCAACCGGCGCCATCGCCTCGATGCACAGTGACGCCCGCGGGTCGGCGAGCAGCTGCTTGCACCACACCCGCTCGTAGGTGCCGGTGATCCAGAACGCCCCGTCCTCGTGGAGGAACCACACCGGCACCGTGTACGGCCGCCCGTCGCGGCGCAAGCTGGCCAACACGCCGATGTGCGGTTGGCGCAGGAACTCGGCCCCGTCGTCGGGCGTCATGCGCGGCACGGGCGACCTCACGTCCGAGTCAGCCGGCACCGTCCGGTCGGCACCTCACACCTCGACACCGCTCATGGCGAGGTACTGCACGGCGGTGTCGGCGGCGTCGGCGCAGGCGCCCTCGCAGTTCGCGACGAAGGTCCCCCCTGCGGTGAGCGCGGCGGCACACGTGCCGATCGCAGCGGGCTGCAACGCGACGCCGAGCCCGACGCATCCGCCGCCCGCCACCGCCACTCCGCCACCGAGCAGTGCACACGACGCGCAACCCCACGACTGGCGTGTCGCTTCGGCGAGCGTCACCCCCCCGCGTCGCGACCGTTCGTCCGGAGAGCGTCGTGGATTGCCCGTTGATCGACAGCTCGAGGTGGGGTTCGTCGGCGTCGCCGCCGATCGTGAGCTCGATGGTGACGTCACCGCGTGGATCGTTGATGACCGTCTCGAACGCTCGCTCGGCGGTCAGGCGGGTCACCGCACCGGCGACCGTCCGATCGTTGGGCGAGCGGGTGAACTCGCGGTCGGAGAGGACCTCGACCTCGTACCACCGGATGCCCCGCTCGGTGTGCGTCCCGGCCGGTGCCGGGATGATGAGACGAGCGCCCGGCGCGGCGCGCCTCGGTCCACAGTCCGACATGACGGGGTCTCTCCTTTGCCAGCGACTCAGTCGGTTGGCATGAGACGGACGACTGGGATCGTCCTTTCGGTTCGCGCCTGGTAGCCGGCGTAGCCCCCGAACGTTCTGGTGACTTGGCTCCAGAGTCGCTCCCGGTCGGCACCGGTGACGGTCTCGGCGTGCACCGACCGCCGTCGCCCGCCGATCTCCACCTCGGCGTCGGGCTGGGCCTCGAGGTTGAGGTACCAGTCCGGATGATGTGGGGCACCCCCATCCGATGCGATCACGACATAGGCATCGCCGTCCTTGGTGTACGACAGCGGCGTCTGGCGATGCGCACCGGAGCGGCGGCCGGTCGTGTGCAGCACGAGGTACCGGCCGATCGGCGTCCTCGACAGGAGCGGGCCGAGTGGCGACTGCAGCATGAGGCGGTGACCGCGGGTGGCGGCCTTCTGGAGCTCGACCGAGATGCGGGCGGGTGACGGTACGTCCATGCCCGGATCGTAGTGATCGGCCCGTCCCGGCGATCAGCCGGGGCACACCATGGGACGTGTCATGCCGAGCTCGACGGCTCGGGCACGTGGCACACGGCCTCGACGTTGTTGCCATCGGGATCGCGGACGAAGGCGCCGAAGTAGTGGGCGTGATACTCCGGCCACACCCGCGGTTCGTGCAGCACCGCGGCTCCGGCGGCCACGGCGGCATCGAAGAAGCGGACGACCGCACCGCGGTCGGCGGCGGTGAACGCGAGGTGCGACTCGCGGAATCCTTCGCCCGAATCGAACACACCGATCCAGAAGTCAGGGTGCGGCGGGATTCCGTACCCGATCGCGACGCCAAAGTCCATCAGGCGCGACGCCCCCAACTGCGCCAGCACCGCGTCGTAGAAGGCGGCGCTGGCGGCCAGGTCGGTGCATTGGATGCCTACATGATCGAGCATGTCGGCAGCATCCCACGCGGCGTGGCGCCGGATGAATGTCGCGCGAGCAGGCGCCCTGTTGCGGACCCGGCCAGCGACACGCTCTCGAAAGCGGCGTTGCGGCGCGCCGACAACCTCGTCGCCGATGTGATGATGGCGACGGTGGCGGAGCTCGGCGGCCACGCCACCGCCGAGCCCCGATCCGCCGGCCCGCGCCCACTGACCGTCGACGAGCGAGGGAAGTGACGATCCCGGGCGGCGAGCTCAGGCGTGCGCCGGAACCAGTTCGAGCGCTGTCTCCGCCCGGCGCATGCCCTCGCGCATGGCACCGGCGATGACGTCCCACGCCGCCACCCACGCGTCTTGTACCGCCGGGGTGAAATGCTCGCCGAGACCCTGCTCGAGCGTCCACAGCAGCGCCACGCCGACGACGTCGAAGTGCTCGGATCGCACCCCGTAGCGCACGTGGCGGGCGCCCAGCCTTATGAGGAACGGGCCGACGACGTCGAGGTCGCCGAGCGCGTCGACGGCGGTCTTCACTGCCGCCATCGTCCGCTTCGCCTGCGGTCCGATGTCGTCGTCGAACAGGGCCCGAGTGCCGGGCGCCAGCGTGAACACCCGCTCGTAGAAGAGCAGCCCGGCTGCATCGGCGATCGGCAGGACGTGGCGGAACGAAGACTGGACGAGCGCGATCTGTGCGTCGGTGATCATGTGCCCAGGATGCGCGCCGAGTGGGCGACGGCGGATGAGCACCGCGTACTCAACCGCCGCAAGACCCTACTCAGCACGTCCGTCTCGGCTTGTGCTCACTCGACCGATCGCCCGGGTGGGGCCGTCGTGCGGCGTTGACCTCATCCAGGCACCAGGCGTAGCGTCGGCTCGCAAGTCGGGCAGGCTCCAAGGGGGTAGCGATGCGTCGTTCGCTGGCGGTGGCGGCTGGTTTGCTGGCAGCTGTTGGATCGGTCTTGTCCGCGGTGCCCGCGCACGGCGTCAACCCGGACACGTTGGTGACGGTGGGGAGCCCGAGTGCCCCGTTCTCGGCAAACAAGCAGAACGAGCCGGCCGTGGCGATCGACGCCAGCCATCCGAGCATCCTCGCCGCCGGCGCCAACGACAACATCGACATGGAAGCGTGCAACGCAGGCATCGACGACACCTGCCCGTTCACGGACGGCGTGGGTGTCTCGGGCGTCTACTTCTCCTTCGACAGCGGCACCACCTGGGTCCAGCCGACGTACACGGGTTGGAGCGCCCGCACTTGCACCGGCGCGGTCGGCGACGCTGACCCGCCCTGCGCGGCGCAAGTTGGCCCGATCGGCACGCTGCCGGGCTACTACGAGGCGGGCCTCGTCTCCGACGGTGACCCGGCGGTGGCGTTCGGTCCGGTCTACGCCGACGGCCATTTCTCGTGGGCGAACGGGTCACGCCTGTACTACGCCAACCTGACCTCCAACCTCCCGGGCCAGCAGGCGATCAAGGGCTTCGAAGCGCTCGCCGTGTCACGGATCGACGGACCGGCGGACACCGGGCTGACCTCGGCGATCGTGGCCGACCAGTCCGAGTGGAAGGCGCCGGTGATCGTCAGCAAGCAGAACTCGGCGCTGTTCTCCGACAAGGAGCAGTTGTGGGCCGACAATGCCTCGTCGAGCCCGTTCTTCGGCCACGTCTACGTCTGCTCGGCGGCCTTCCGCGGCGTGCCCGGACGGTCGCAGCCGCTGGTGGTGGCGACGTCCACCGACGGCGGTGACAGCTGGACCAGCCACCAGATCACCCCGGCGACCAACAACACGAACAGCGCCAACGGCTTCGGCCGTTCCGGTTGCACCATCCGTACCGACAGCCATGGCGTCGCCTACGTGTTCGCCTACCAGTTCGCCCTCGGGTCCCCCGGCAATGGCGTGCAGCTCATGTCGACGTCCGTCGACGGCGGCCGGCACTGGAGCAAGGCCCGGCCGGTGATCCCGGCAACTGACCTGTGCACCGGGTTCGAGCCGTCGATCGCGCGATGCGTCGAGGACGGGATCGGCGGCGCCCGCGACGACCTCGGGCCAGACCCCAGCGTGGACATCGCCAACGGCGCGCCTACCGGGGCCGACGCCACCAACCAGATCGTCAATGCGTGGGCCGACGGTCGCGACGGCCTCAATCACGAGCACGTGATGTTCACGACGTCCACTGATGGCGGAGCGAACTGGGCGCCTCCGCGAACGATCGAGACGGCTGGCGACCGTGGTTACTACGCGGCGCCGGCGATCTCGCCGAACGGGACCGACGTGTGGATCGTGTACAACGCCTTCACCACCCCGTTCCGCGACGACACATCCTCGCCGCGCAACCTCGTCGGGGTGGTCAAGCACGCCGACATCGCCGGCGGGACCGTGGGTGCATTCGCCGAGGTCCACCGCAGCCCCGGTGGCGATCCCCGCGGGAGCAGCCAGAACAACCTGGCCGCCGAGTTCCTCGGCGACTACGTGTATGCCGCCGCCACCCGCACCTACGGCGCAGCCGTGTGGAACGACACTCGGCGCGCCGCCGACTGCCCGGACATCGACGCCTACCGGCTGGCGCTCCACGACGAGTCGGTGGCGACGGGCGCGGCGGTGGCCGAGGCGGAGGAGCCGCACGGCGAGGAGGACGCGATCCGCGAAGCGCCCAAGACGCAAGAGGAGGACCCAGCCGCGCCGCCGGACGTGCAGCAGGTCTGCGCGGGCAACTTCGGCAACTCCGACATCTTCGGCGGCACGTACGCAGATCCCACGCCCTGACGTCCAACCCGACGGGCGCGGTCTGGGGGGCGTGATGCCGTCGCGGGCGGCGACCCAGCAGGTGATCGGCGGGGCAGCCCGCTCGGAGTCGTGGGCGGCGACGGCGGCGAACGCAGCGGTGTGGGAGATGCGGTACTCGCTGACCAAGAGGTAGCCGCCCTTGAGCCACCGGGGCAGGGTGTCGGAGACGACGACCTTGTCGATGGAAGCGCTGAGCCGGGAGATCTCACGCTGGGTGTCCGTGGCCGTGGAGTCGCCAGCCACCGGCGACCAGTAGCCGGGCAGCAGCTCGAAGGACACCCGCCCGAGCAGCAAGGTGTCGGCGGCGCGCAGCCGCTCGGCGTTGTGGGCGTCGAAGGCGGCGTCCATCGGGAGCTCCATCAGCCGAGGATGTCGGTGAGCGGGCCGCGACGGTCCTCGATGACCTCCACGCCGTCGTCGACGTCGAACTCGACGACGTCGCCGTCCACGGAGACGGAGAGGGTCCCGTCGCCGACGCGCAGGCCCTGCACCCGGAGCGTGCGGACTGAGGGGGGCAGGGCCGGGCTGAGCCAGACCTTGCCGTGAGGTGCCCAGGGATCGACCCCGAGCAGGGTGCGCAGCCACAGCAGCGGCGACGCCGCCGCCCACGCCTGGGGCAAGCACGACGCCGGGTAGGCGGCGGGGACCGGGACGGTCGCCCGGTCGAGGCCGGCGAACAGCTCCGGGAGCTGCCCCGACCCGGCCGCGGACACCGCCAGCTGAGCGTCGATGATGCGATGGGCCGCGTCGGTGTGCCCGTAGCGGGCGAGGCCGGCGGCGCAAAGCGCGTTGTCGTGCGGCCACACCGATCCGTTGTGGTAGCTCACCGGGTTGAACGCCGTCATCGACGCCGCCAGCGTGCGCACCCCCCATCCGGAGAACATGTCCGGAGCAAGCAGGCGTCGGGCGACGCGGGCAGCCTTGTCCGGCTCGGCGATGCCGGCCCACAGGCAGTGGCCGGCGTTGGATGCGACCGCGTCCACCGGCCGCTTGTCGGCGTCGAGGGCGAGCGCGAACGTCCCCTGGTCGTCCAGCCAGAAGTCGTCGTTGAACCGACGACGGAGATCCATCGCCTTGTCGCGAGTCCGGGCGAAGGTCGCGTCGTCGCCGGCCTCGCGAGCGAAGTGGGCCCTCGCGACGTACGCGCCGTAGACGTAGGCCTGCACCTCGCACAGCGCGATCGGCGGCTCGGGGAGGCGCCCATCGGCGAAGCGGATGGCGTCCCAAGAGTCCTTCCAGCCCTGGTTGGCCAGCCCGTTCGGCGTCGCCCGCTCGTACTCGACGTAGCCGTCGCCGTCACGGTCACCAAACCGCTCGATCCACTCCAGCGCCCGGTCGGCGTGGGGGAGTAGCTGCTCGACGAGCTCGTCGTGCAGGCCCCACCGACGCAGCTCGCCGAGCAGCATCACGAACAGCGGCGTCGCGTCGACCGACCCGAAATAGACGTCGCCCCCGCCGAGGGCGAGTCCTGTGGCCCCGCCGAAGCGGACCTCGTGCATGATCCGGCCGGGCTCCTCCTCGGTCGTCGGGTTGACCGTCGTGCCCTGCAGCCGCGCCAACGACTGCAGCACCCCGTACGCCAGGCTGGGATCGACCGGCAACGCCATCCACGACGTGAGCAGCGAGTCTCGTCCGAACAGGGTCATGAACCACGGCGCTCCCGCCGCCGGCACGGTCAGGTTGGTCTCCGGGTCGACGATGCGCAACGCACCCAGATCCTCACCCGCCCGCCGCACCGCCGCCATGAGGTGCTCGGGCTCGGTCTCGACGTCGGGCAGTCGCGCCAGCCAGGCGTCGTAGCGACGCAGCGCTGGTTGGACGCTGTCGTCCCCGCACCGGAACCGCTCGCCGACCTCCTCGCCGTTGAGCGCGACGGAGACCTCGATGCAGATCTCTGACGTCGCACCGGCCGCCAGCTCGAGGCGCCATGCCGCGCGCCCCGGCTCGATCTGCGGCGTACCGTCGAAGGCGATGCGGACCTCGCGTTCAACACGCCGGTCGACGTGGGTATAGACGAGCCGCGAGCTCTCCACGCGCGGCTCGTGATCGCCACGCCGCCGGACGCGACCTTCCTTGACCGCGAACAGATCGGCGAAGTCGACGTCGGAGTACAGCTCGAGCAGGACCGACACCGCGTCGAGGCCGTGGTTCGTCATCGTCAACCGCTCCCGCATCCCCGCCGCCACATGCCGCGTCCGCACGAGGACGACGTTGGCGTCGGCCTGCCCGAGCGCCGGCGCGCCACGGATCACGTGGATCGCCGCGAACGGCTCCGGGGTCGCCACCGCCAACGCCTCCAATGGCTGGCCGTCGAGCCGCAGCTCCCACCGCGAGACCACCCGGGCATCGAGGTAGAAGAGGCCCTCGGGCAGCGCAGCTTGCATATCGCCCGAGGCCGACGAGATGCAGAAGGTCTGGCCCTCGACGAGCGTCACGCGCCGCCCCGCCGGGGCGAGCGACATGACCGGCGAGCGTGTCTCCCATGGCGACGACTCGATACTCACAGTTCAAGGTGGCGCCGGCACGGCGACGCACCAAGAACCTACGCCGCTCCCGAGACTCGCTTCGCTCGCTCGGGATCGGTGGCCCCTTCGGGGGCAGCCGGGTCGTCGGTGGTGATGTCTACGGTTCGGCGATGGACGACGCGCTCTCTGCTCGCTATGGCGGTCTGCTCATCGGCAGCTACGACTGCGTGGATCGGATCGTGCTCAACGCCTACTTCTCGATGGGGCACTCGCCGGGCGGGTTCCGGACGTGGTGGCGGCGGTTGCACGGCTCCGACGAGCATCTCGACAACACCCACCTGATGCGCATGGCGGGCCGCTTCGCCCGGCGGATCCGCGGGTGGGCGAAAGCCAACGGGGTCCCGGTCATCGACACCAAGGCCGGTGAGCGCAAGCATCTCATCGCCGAGGAGTACCTGGCCACCCACGACGTCGGCGTCGGCGTGTTCTTGGTGCTGGTGGCGCGGGCGCCGGCGGCGGTGTGGAAGGTGACCCGGTCCCGTTCCGGTGTGCTCGTCAACTTGGAGAAGAAGTCCGAGTACGTCAACCACTACTCGTTCCACATCCGTGACCCGGGTGGGGTCACGTCACGATCAAGATGTCCGGCCACCCGCCGTTCGGCGCCCAGGTCATCCTCAACGGCCACGAGTACGTGGCGTGTGCAGCGTCGGCGGCCGGGGTCGACTTCGTCAAGGAGGGCAACTGCTTCACCGAGCTGTCCCAGCCCGACCGCCTCGCCGAGATCGCAGACACCGTGTCCCAGCCCGGGGCAGCAGGGCTCTTGGGTCAGGTGTGCGACCGCTGGATCTACAGCGCCTGCGTGTGCTTCGGGTTGAACTTCGATGAGCAGCGCGACAGTGGGTTCGGCTACAGCTACTCCGTCTACCAGGTCGAGTACAGTCGCAACCTGCTGTTCGCCAACGGGGCACGGATGCAGCGCACCTTCGATGCCATCGTCGACCGCACCCGGTCACGCCTCGACGTGCCCATGGTGCGCACCCTGTTCGGCGCCAAGGCCCGTCCCCACCGTGACCGTGCCGGTGGCCCACCTCGACTCGAGGCCGTGATCGGGACACCTCGCTATGACCTGACCACGTTCAAGGTCCACTTCGGACGTTTGACGCTCAAGGCCTACACCAAAGGCGAACACGTGCTTCGTGTCGAGGCGATCACCCACAACACCAAAGACCTGCACTGCGGGCGGATCCTCGACCACTGGGGTGACATCACCACCCGCCTGCGGGCCATGGCCGAGGCGTTTTGCACCACCGTCGACTGCGTCGACGTCACCTTCATCCCCGACGGCCTGCTCGACGAGCTGCCCCACGCTTCGCTGCTTGGGGCAACCCGCGTCGGCGGCATCGACATGAACAAGGCCCGGATGCGTAACACCGTGGCCGCCGTGCTCGCGTTGGCCCTCGCTCCCGCCGGCTTCACCGTCGGCGATCTCGCCGCCAAGGTGCACACGATGACCGGCCTGACCGATGTCGACTACTCGCTCCGCCAGGCCGCGTACGACCTGCGCAAATTGCGCGCCAAGAGTCTCGTCGTCAAGATCGGCCGCTCCCACCGCTACCGTGTCCCACCCGACGCCGCCCGGACCATCGCCGGCCTCGTCGCGCTGCGCGATCACGTCATCGCGCCCATCCTCGCCGGCATCCGCAGCCCCCGACCGGGCCGCAAACCATCGGCATGGACCACCGTCGACCGCGACTACGAACAGCTCCGGATCAACATGCACAAGCTGTTCGACGACCTCGCCATCGACCGCGCCGCGGCCTGACAAGACATTGTCGATCGATGGCCGCAAGCGCCTAGGCCGGGTCCCACCTCCCGTCCGCGGATTCTGTGCCTTCCCGAGAATTCGGCCGCGGTTAGCGCGTCGCTAGCGAGCCGCGTTCACGGTGCTCGCGACTGCGCCGGACCGGCCGGCGGAGTCGACCGACAGGAGCACTTCAATGAAACTTAGAACCATCGTTGCCGCCTCCGCGCTCGCCGCGACCGGTGTCATCGGCACAGTCAGCCAGTCGGCCTCTGCCGGCTGCGGCGTCAGCATCACCGTGGACAACGACGAGAGCACCGTCGTCACTGTCAACTGGGCCCAGAGCCAGGTCAAGATCGGTGCCTTCGGCATTCCCGCCACCTGGGCGACGCTCGGGAGCACCTCGTCGAACGTGGGGGCGGACAGCTCCTCGACCTCCGACGAGGTGACCAAGGCGTTCAACCTCGGCTGGGGCTGCAACCTCGACCGCCGCTACAAGATCAGCGTGTCGGACGGCACGAGCAGCTGGTACGAGTACTTCCCGAGCTCGACCGGGTGGACACGGGACATCACCCCGTTCGTCCAGCTGGACCGCTGACCCCCTTCGCGTGCGGGGCCGGTGCACTTCGTGCCGGCCCCGCCGATCTTTGGACGCGATCGGCGACCTACGACCGGCTCCATGGGCCCTCTCGTCAGGTGACGTCGGCGAGTCGAGGGGCTGTTCGTCGAGATCATCGCACCTGTGGCGTAGGCGTCGGTTGCGACAGGTGACCGACGTGCCTGTCACCACACTCGGTACCGGCAGCCCGATCCCCGATCCGCAGCGGGCCGGGCCGTCGACGCTCGTGCAGGCAGGATCGACCACCGATCTCAACGACGTGATCACGACACATTGGGTGATGAGCCGCGAACCGACCCCATTGCGCATCTACGGGCCGCCGCGGACCGCCGAGGTCCTCGACGGCATCTTCGCCATGCTCGCCGCCGTCGTCCTGCCTCCCGTTTCGATGCCATCTCATCGTTAACGACGCCTCAACAACGACGCCTGTCACCAGGCGCTCTGGAATGTCTTCCTGGTCCCCACGTGACACATCAAGTGCGCCTCTTCCCTGTCGCTCACCACGACGGTGTTCAGCCAACGCAGCACAGCTCCGGTGGCCTCGCGTGGTGGCGGGCGCGTTACTCGGACAGTTGCCCGAGCCGTCATTAGATAATCTGATCCCATGGCCGAAGTGAGTGCAACCAACGCCGCCCGTCACTTCTCCGACCTCCTCGACGCGATCGAGCATCGGGGCGAGCAGTTCACAGTGGTTCGCCGAGGACGTCCGATCGCTCGCCTCCAACCGATCCCGCATGCCGCCGGCGCCGACGTCAAGGCTGCCCTGCGTCGGCAGCGACCTGATCCCGGATGGTCTGCAGACCTCGCTGCCGTGCGAGAGATGATCGGCATCGACGTTCGGCCGTGACCGAACTTCTGCTCACACGACCTTCCTGATCGACGCCGAGCGAACGGGCGACCGACTGGACGATCTCATCGGGGACGACGACGACGTCGCCATCGCCGCCATCACCGTCGCCGAGCTCCTCGTCGGTGTCGAGCTGGCCTCAGGATCCAACCGCGCACCTCGGGAGCGGTTCGTCGACGCCGTCGTCGGCGCGATTCCGGTCCTCGACTATGACCTCAACGTCGCCTCGATCCACGCCACGTTGCTCGCCGCAGTCCGCCGGGCCGGCCGGCCCCGCGGCGCCCACGACCTCATCGTCGCCGCCACCGCTCGGACAACCGGGCGAGTCGTCGTCACCGCGGACTCGGCGGCCTTCAGCGACCCCACCACGCCCGCGGTGGTAGAGATCTGACTGCTTGACATAGTTCGAACATTGTTGGAATATACCAACGATGGTTGAGCACGGGCCAAGGGCGCGTCGACGACAGGCGACGATCGACGAGGTGCTCGCCGCGGCGCGCCAGCTCGCTCACGAGCACGGGCTGTCCTCGATCTCGATGCGCGATCTGGGAGCGCGGGTCGGGCTGCATGCTTCGTCGCTGTACCAGTACTTCCCGTCGAAGAACGCGATCTACGACGCGCTGTTCGCGCTCGGGCATCGTGAACTGCAAGCCTGGATGGCCGACCTGGACCGCACCGGCGGGCCACTGGACGTGTTCAAGCGCGGCTCGCGCCGCTTCACGGAGTTCTGCCTCGCCGACGAGGTCCGTTACCAGCTGTTGTTCCAACGGACGATCCCCGGCTTCGTCCCGTCGGAGGCGTCGATGGTGCTGGCGCGGCAGTCGTACCGGGACATGGTCGGCGCCCTGGCCGACGTCGGGGTCACCGAACCGGCCGATGTCGAGTTGTGGACCGCCATCCAGATGGGCATCACGGCACAGCAATGGGCGAACGACCCGGGCGGGCGCCGCTTCGCGGAGCATCTCGAGCCGGCTATCGACATGTTCGCCGCCCACGTCCGGCGCACGAGGAAGAAGGCACAATCATGACGACGACCCTCGCGCGTGACGTCGAGCTCACGGGCGATGTCACGGCGCTGATCGCGGCACGGCAGGCGGGCTCGGACGAGTCTGGCCACCTCGACCCGGCTGTGGTGGCCGCGCTGGCAGCCACCGGGATCAACCGGCTCGTGCTGCCAATCGAGTTGGGTGGCTTCGCCGCGTCGCCCCGACGCGCGGTCGAGCTCGTCGAACACATCGCCGCCATCGACGGCAGCACGGCATGGGCAGCAGCCATCGGCTTCGGCACGAACCTGTTCGCCGGCTACCTCCCGCCTGATGGCGCGGCCGAGGTGTTCGCCGACCCCGACCAATCGAACGCGGCGATGTTCGCCCCGTTGGGCGAGGTGATCCCCGCCCGCGACGGCAGCCTGCGCCTCACTGGGCGATGGCCGTTCACCAGCAATTGCGAGCAGGCCGCCTGGTTCGGGCTCGCCGCCACGTTTCCGGGCGAGCCCACATCCCGCCTCGTGTTCGTGCACAGGTCGGAGGTGACGATCCACCAGACGTGGGACGTCGTCGGGCTGCGGGCGACGGCCAGCAACGACACATCGGTACACGGTGTCGAAGTCGACCGCCAGCGCACCTGCTCGTTCGCCGACCGGCCGTGGGCTGCTGGCCCGCTCTGGCGCCTGCCGCTGTTCGTCGCCCTGGCCCCGCCACTCGCCGCCGTGCCCCTCGGCATCGCCCGGGGTGCCCTCGACGAGGTCAACCGGCAGGCGATCGGCCGCCGGGTCCAGATGCGAGGGTCGTTGCTCGACGATCATCTCGGCATGGGCGACCTCGGCGCGGCGGACGCGCTGTTGCGCGGCGCCCGCGCCGGGCTCCTCGAAGCCACGGACGAGTGCTGGGCGCGGGCCACAGCCGATGGACCAATCGACCGG
Source organism: uncultured Acidimicrobiia bacterium (assembly GCA_963841465.1). Lineage (GTDB taxonomy): Bacteria > Actinomycetota > Acidimicrobiia > Acidimicrobiales > Ilumatobacteraceae > JALZMG01. The sequence continues at coordinate 164,091 of CAWJCQ010000010.1, forward strand.
GCGCTCCAGGCGCGCGCCTTCATCGCCGCCCAACACTGCACCGACGTCGCCGTCGAGGTGTGCGCCATCACCCATCGCCTCGGCGGCGGCGCCGCCGCCTACCGCACCAGCCCGCTACTTCGCGCGCTCCGCGACGTCGAGACCGCGCGGCAACACGCCATGTTCAACCGAGGACTGCGCTGGCACCTCGCCCGCACCATCGCCGGCACCGACGAGGCCCACCCGCCCTTCGTGGTCTGAGCGCCCCCCGACCTTGCCCGCCCAGCCAGCTCCGCGTCACGCGCCGACACAACGCACACCGACACCGAGACCCTTGGCGGGGACGATCGACCTCGCCCAGTCGGGGACCCGTTGGCGCAACACCTCAACGACGATCGAGTCAGGATCACCCGCAAATCCGGCGATCCAGGACGCGGGGACCCGGCGATTCCTGTGTGAGGCCCCGTTGTCAAGGCCCTTTTGGCGCGGAGTGCTCCGGGCCGCAGGTGTTGGTCGAGGTGGAGGCCTGCAGCGAAGCGAGGACGAACGACTTTGTGCGACCCGAGGGCCTGACCACCCCCCCGTTGGGCGGACACTCATACCCGTTCGCCTCACAGAGATTGAGGGTGTCCGCACGCTGACGATCGAGCTGCCGCTCGCCGTCGGCGGTCGAGTAGCGGCCTACCCGGAACGCGAGTGGCGGCCTACGATCCGCTCCATGGCTCTCTCGCCTGGGGATAACGCCCCGGACTTCACCCTGCTCGACCAGCACGAACGGCCAACCTCCCTCAGAGATTACCGCAAGAGGTGGGTATTGATTTACTTCTACCCGAAGGCCGACACACCGGGGTGCACGAAGCAGGCGTGCGGACTCAACGAGATCCTCGGCGACATCGGCGACGCGGCGGTGCTCGGCATCAGCCCGGACAAGCCGTCGAAGCAGCTCAAGTTCGCCGAGAAGTACAGCCTCGGGTTCCCGCTGCTCTCCGACCCCGACCACGCGGTCGCCGACGCGTTCGGCGTGTGGAAGGAGAAGTCGATGTACGGGCGGTCCTACATGGGCATCGAGCGCTCGGCGTTCCTCGTCGACGAGCACGGCACGATCACCCAGGCGTGGTACAAGATCAGCCCGGCTGACACGCCGAAGAACCTGCTCGCCGCGCTCGGCGTGAGCATCCTCCCGGCGCCGGCCGACATCCTGCCGCACCGCCCGCCGTTCCTCTTCGTCGACTCGGTCACGGCGCTCGTGTCCGGCGAGTCGGCCACCGGCACGTGGCAGCTCACCGGCGAGGAGTGGTTCTTCAGCGGTCACTTCCCGGGTCGCCCGACGCTGCCGGGCGTGCTGATGTGCGAGGCGATCGCCCAGGTCGGGGCGATCGCCGTGCTCACCGACGAGCGCTTCGCCGGCAAGCTGCCGCTGTTCGGCGGCCTCGACGCGGCCCGCTTCCGCAAGCAGGTCGGCCCCGGCGACGAGCTCACGCTGGAGGTGTCGCTGGGCCGGATGTCGGCGCGCGCCGGCAAGGGCTCTGGTCGGGCGCTGCTCGGCGACGACGTCGCCTGCAGCTGCGACCTCCTGTTCGTGGTCGTCGACGTGTGAGCCAGGCACATCACCCGGGTGGCGCGAAGATCACCGAGCCGTTGTGGCCACCGAAGCCGAAGTTGTTGGACATCGTCGGGCCGGGCTCCCACTCGCGGGCGTCGCCGGTGACGACGTCGATGCCGAGGTCGACGACCTTGGTGTTGGCGGTCGGCGGGATCAGGCGGTGCTCGAACGACAGGATCACCGCCGCCGCCTCGAGCGCTCCGGCGGCCCCGAGGGGGTGACCGGTGACCCCCTTGATCGAGGTGACCGGCGGTCCGGGCTCGCCGAAGACGTCGAGCCCTGCTTCCGCCTCTGCCGCGTCGTTGAGCGGCGTCGAGGTGCCGTGGGCGTTGACCTGGGCGACGTCGGACGGCGCCAGCCCGGCGTCGGCCAGGGCGAGGCGCATGCACGCGGCCGCGCCGACCCCGCCGGGTGACGGCGCCGTGATGTGGTGGGCGTCGGCGTTGCTCCCCGCGCCGACGACTTCGGCGAGGATGCGCGCGCCCCGGCCGAGGGCGTGCTCCCACTCCTCGAGGATCAGCACCGCCGCTCCCTCGCCCATGACGAAGCCGTCGCGGTCGACGTCGAAGGGCCGGCTCACCCCGGAGCTCGTGAGCGCCGTCATGTTGCCGAACCCGGCCAGCGCGGTCAACGTCGCCGCCGCCTCGGCGCCGCCGGTGGCGACGGCGTCACAGCGGCCGAAGGCGATCAGCCGGGCGGCGTTGCCGATGGCGTGGGTCCCGGCGGCGCACGCCGTGGCGATCGTCTCGTTCGGGCCCTGCAGCCCCCAGCGCATCGAGATCGCCGCGCCCGACGCGTTGGCCATCATCATCGGGACGAGGAACGGCGACACCCGTCGATCGCCTTTGGTCAGGCGCACCTCGACCTGCTCCTCCAGGGTGTGCAGGCCGCCGACGCCGGTGGCGAAGATCGTCCCGAACCGACCGCGCTCAACGCCGAGACCGCCCTTGGGGTCGCCGGCCTGGGTGAACGCCTCGGTGGCCGCGGCGATCGCGAACTGCTCGACGCGGTCGGCCCGCCGGGCCTCCTTCGGCGAGGCGTACCACGGGGTCGGGTCCCAGTCGGCGATCTCGGTCGACCTGCCAGTCGTGATCCCCGGCCCCAGCAGGCCGCGCCAGAAGTTGTCGCGGCCGATCCCGCACGGGGCGACGACGCCGAGCCCCGTGACCGCGACCCTGCGGCCCGTCGGCTCCATCGCCTGACGGCCTCAGAGCTTGCCGGCGACGAGGTCGTAGGCCTGGCCGACGGTCTCGATCCCTTCGAGCTCCTCCTCGGGAACCGAGATGTCGAACTCCTCCTCCAGCGCCATCACCAGCTCGACGAGGTCGAGGCTGTCGGCGTCGAGGTCGTCACCGAAGCGAGCGTCGGGCACGACCTGGTCCTCCGACACGGAGAGCACTTCGACGGCGCATTTCTTGAAGCGGTTGAAAAGTTCTTGGTCCACGATGGGGCTCCTTCGGTGGCATGAAGGCGGCGGGGACCCGGCCATCGGCGGGTCGTTGGGCAGAGTGTTGCACAGGCGGGAGCACCGGCGAGGTGGGCGAGCGTCGCTGCGTAGCGGCGGCGGCGAGCCCGGCAGGTGAGACGAGCAGCTTGGCTGCGAGTCGAACCCGAGCATGAGAGGGTCAATGCCCCATCCCGAGGCCGCCGTCGACGGGAATCACCGCGCCGGTGATGTAGGCGGCGTCGGACGAGGCCAGGAAGACCACCGTGCCGGCGACCTCGTCGGGCGTGGCCATCCGCCCGAGCGGGACGGCGGCGGTCAGCTCGGCCAGGCGCTTCTCGCCGAGCGCCGCCGTCATCTCGGTCTCCACGGGGCCGGGCGCGACGACGTTGACCGTGATGTTCCGTGAGCCGAGCTCGCGAGCCAGCGAGCGGGCGAAGCCGATCATCCCCGCTTTCGACGCGGCGTAGTTGGCCTGACCGGCCGACCCGAGCAACCCGACGACAGACGAGACGAGGATGATCCGTCCCTTGCGCGCCCGCAGCATCCCCTGGGCGGCGCGCTTGCTGACGCGGTAGGCGGCGGTGAGGTTGGCGTCGATCACCGACGTGAAGTCGTCCTCGCCCATCCGCAGCAGGAGCATGTCGCGGTTCATCCCGGCGTTGGAGACGAGCACCTCGACGGGACCTCCGAAGTGCTCCTCGACGGTCTTGAACGCCTCGTCGACGTCCCCCATCGAGGTCACGTCGCACTTGACAGCGAACAGCCCCTCCGGCGCGTCGGCCGAGCGGTACGTCACCGCCACCCGATCCCCGAGGGCGTGGAAGCGGTGGGCGATCGCCAGCCCGATGCCCCGTGACCCCCCCGTCACCAGAACGACGCGGCCGTCCGCCATCAGCCGCCCCAGCGGATGATCGCGCTGGCCGCGGTCATCCCCGCTCCGAAGCCGACGAGCAGGACGAGGTCGCCCTCCTTGACCCGTCCGTGCTCGAGGGCGTCGACGAGAGCCAGTGGGATGCTCGCCGAGGAGGTGTTGCCGGTGCGGTCGAGGACGGTGGCGGCGCGCTCCATCGGCACGCCGAGCCGGTTGCAGGCGGCCTCGATGATCCGCACGTTGGCCTGGTGGGGCACGACGAGGGCGATCTCGTCGGCCGTCACGCCGGCGTGGGTCATCGACTTCTCCGCCGAATCGACCATGATCCGCACCGCCCGGCGGAAGACCTCCTTGCCCTCCATCTGGAGCGTGCCGCCGATCTCGCAGTAGAGGTAGCGCTCGGCGCTGCCATCGGCGTCGAGGTCCCACCCCAGCAGCTCGCCGGCGCCTTCGACCGCCTCCAGCACCACGGCGCCGGAGCCGTCGCCGAAGAGCACCGCCGTGTTGCGGTCTTCCCAGTCGGTGATCCGGGCGAGCGTGTCGGTGCCGATGACGAGCAGCCGCTCGGCGCCGGTGGCGATCAGGCCGTGGGCGACGACCAGCGCGTAGGTGAAGCCCGAGCAGGCGGCGTTGATGTCGAAGGCGCCACAGCGCAGCCCGAGCTCCTCGACCACCGTCGCCGACGTCGCCGGCACCGTGCGGTCGGGCGTCGTGGTCGCCAGGACCACAGCGTCGATCGATGCCGGGTCGAGACCGGACATCGTTCAGCGCGGCGCGGCCGGCCTCGGCCGACAGCCCGGCGGTGCTGCCGCCGATGTGGCGCTCGCGGATGCCGGTGCGCTCGACGATCCACTCGTCGCTGGTCTCGAGGCCCATGTCGGCGAGGTCCTGGTTGGTGAGCATCTTCGGTGGGAGTGCCGTCCCCCAGCCTCTGATCACCGCCCCCTTCGCCCCCGGTCGGATCGCTGGCATCGTCTGTCCTCTCTCAGTTGATGCGGAGCCACGCGATGGGTTGGCGGGCCGTGACCCGCTCCGTGGCGACCGCGATGTAGCCCTGCAACGTGCCGGCGAACGGGGAGCGCACCTCCCGCTCCCCGACGTGGCCGACGACGGTGCCGACGCCGATGATCGTGCCGTCGTCGATGTCCGGGCAGGGCACGAAGACGCCGGCGCCGGGGCTGACGACCAGCCGCTCGCTGGCGAAGAGGTGCTCGCCCTCGAGCCACGGCGTCCCCGTCGGCGTGGCGTCGCCAACCCACTCGAGGAGCCTGTCGAGGTCCTCCGGCGTCGCCACCGAGATCGTTCGGGCGCCGGCGACGGTGCGCTTGACCATGCCGGTGAGCACGTCGCCCGGACCGAGCTCGACATAGTCGATGACACCGAGATCCTGGAGCTCGTGCAGGCAATGCTTCCACCGCACCGGCGAAGACAGCTGGGCGGACAGCAGGCTGGCCCACTCCTTGCCTTCGTGGTGGGGCAGGGCGTCGACGTTGGAGATCACCGGCACCTCAGTGTCGCGGGGGGCAGCCTCGGCGATCGCTTCCCGCAGCCGGCTCCGAGCCGCCGCCATGAACGGGGTGTGGAAGGCGCCGGAGACCTGCAGCGGGATCACCTTCTTCGCCCCGAGCTCCTTGGCGTGGACGCCCGCCGCGGCGACGCCGTCGGGCGAGCCGGCGATGACGACCTGGCCGGGCGAGTTGAAGTTGGCGACCCATACGTCGGCGTCGGCGCGGCGGCAGGCGACGTCGACGTGGTCGTCGTCGAGTCCGAGCACGGCAGCCATCGTGCCGGGCTGGGCGAGCCCGGCCCCGTGCATCGCGTCGGCGCGGGCCACCACGAGTCGGACGCCGTCGTCGAACGCCAGCGCGCCGGTGGCAGTCAGGGCGGTGTACTCGCCGAGGCTGTGCCCGGCGCAGTAGCTCGGTTCGATGCCGAGGCGCTCCACCGCGTCGAGCACCATCAGGCTCGACACGAATGTCGTCAACTGGGCGTTGCGGGTATCGCGCAGCTTGTTGGCATCGGCGTCGAGGAGCAGCGCGGCGATGTCGCGCCCGACGATGTCGTTGGCCTCCTCGATGAGCTCCCAACTCTCGTGGTCGACCCACGGCCGTCCCATCCCCGGTCGTTGCGAACCCTGCCCGGGGAACGTGAACGCCAGCACGCTGTCACCGTACTGCCCGGAATCGTCAGCGGTGAGCGACGCTGGCACGCCGTTACGCTGGCCGGTCGTGCCCCGGTAGCCCAATTGGCAGAGGCAACGGCCTCAAAATCCGTACGGTGTGGGTTCGAGTCCCACCCGGGGCACTCTCCGCCGACGTGAGGGGGGCGAGCGTCGCTGCGCAGCGGCGGCGGCGAGCTTGGAGGCGAGGGGAGCAGCTTGCCTGCGACCCGAGCCCGGGCGTGGAGGGGGGCGAGCGTCGCTGCGCAGCGGCGGCGGCGAGCTTGGAGGCGAGGGGAGCAGCTTGCCTGCGACCCGAGCCCGGGTGTGGAGGGGGGCGAGCGTCGCTGCGCAGCGGCGGCGGCGAGCTTGGAGGCGAGGGGAGCAGCTTGCCTGGGACCCGAGCCCGGGTGTGGAGGGGGGCGAGCGTCGCTGCGCAGCGGCGGCGGCGAGCTTGGAGGCGAGGGGAGCAGCTTGCCTGGGACCCGAGCCCGGGTGTGGAGGGGGGCGAGCGTCGCTGCGCAGCGGCGGCGGCGAGCTTGGAGGCGAGGGGAGCAGCTTGCCTGCGACCCGAGCCCGGGCGAGGCACTCAGGCGGCGCGGAGGGCCCTGATCAGCTCGCCCTTGCTCATGCGGGTCGGGCCGACGACCTTCAGCTCCTTGGCCCGCTCGACGAGCTCGGCCTTGGTCCACTGCTCGTAGGGCGTTCCGGTGCCGGGCGAGTCTTCGATGGCGTCGGTGGCTCTGTCGACGAGGCGGGTGACCTCGGACTCGGCGGTGTCGGACACCTTGCGCGCCTGGGTCGTGGCCTGGCCGGCGACAGTCTTGAACGCGGCGGCCAGGGCGGCGAGGAGCTGCTCGCCGACCGTGCGAACCTGGCCGAGGACCGTGCGGCTGGACTCCAGCAGCGGTCTCGAACATGGTGCGGTACGAATCGACGACGGCCTGGAAGGCGGCGTTCGTGCGGTCGTAGTTGGCCGCGGCCATCGCCCGCTGGAAGTGCAGGACCTTGGCCGGGACCGTGGGGAGGCTGTTCTCGAGGGCGTCGAGGCGCTCCGTGATGGCGGCGGTGCTGGGCATGGGGGTTCGCTGGCTCCTGAGAGAGACGTGCTTGCAGCGGCGAGCATGTCCGATCCGGGCGGCTGCTGCACTGCCGATCGGCATGACGTTCGTCACGTCGGACCATCCCTATCCTGGGCGCCGTGGGCTCGTGGCGCACCGAACGGCGGCTGGCGCACGTCGCCACCCGGCTGCGCGCCCTGCGCGACGAGCTGGCCATCATCGACGAGCAATTGTCCCAGCTGGCAGACGAGGCCGACGACCTCTCCCTCCGCGCGCTCGTCTCGGAGACGCCGTCGGCGTCCTACGAGTCCAACCAGGCGCGCAAGCATGTCGACGCGATGCGCCGGCACCGCGAGCATGTGGTCGCCGAGATCGCCGAGCTCGAGCAGCGCCAGGACGAGCTGCTCGACCGCCTCACCGCCTCGTAACTGTCCGGGGGGCTTCGCTCCCGACTGCCCCGGGACCTTCGGGCTCGGTTGCGGCTCCTCTTTGGTGATCCCAGCGAACGGTGCGCCAGACTGGTTCGACGAAGACGTGCTCGGCGCGACGCCGCCGATCGTTGTCTTCGGGGGCACACGGGGGCGGAGCCCCCGTGCGATGCGGTTGAATGGATCGCTCCGGGCCCCCCGAAAGGACGACAGTGACGATCAGAGTGGTGATCGCCGAAGACGAAGCCATCATCCGCATGGACCTGCGCGAGACGCTGGAGGAGGAGGGCTACGAGGTCGTCGGGGAGACCGGGCGCGGCGACCAGGCCGTCGAGCTGGTCCGCGACCTGCTGCCCGACCTGGCGATCCTCGACATCAAGATGCCGGGCATGGACGGGCTGGCGGCGGCCCGGATCATCAACACCGAGAAGCTCTGCGGCGTGCTCGTGCTGACCGCGTTCAGCCAGCGCGAGGTCGTCGAGGAGGCCCGCGACGCGGGGGCGCTCGCCTACCTTGTCAAGCCGTTCCAGAAGAGCGACCTCGTGCCGGCGATCGAGGTCGCGATCGGCCGCTTTCGCGAGCTGCGGGCGATGACCGGCGAGATCGACGCCCTCGGCGAGCAGCTCGAGGCGCGCAAGGCGATCGAGCGGGCCAAGGGCGTGCTGATGGACGAGCTGAAGATGTCCGAGCAGGACGCGTTCACGTTCATCCAGCGCACGGCGATGAGCGAGCGCTCGAAGATGCGCCAGATCGCCGACCGCATCATCGCCGGAACTCTGCGGCCGCCATCGTGAGCATCCGAGAGTTTCGCCGCATCCGAGTGCCACGGCCGGGTTTCCCCGGGACCAAACACTCCGACGGCCCAAACACTCGGATGGAGCGGCGGCAGTGAGCAAGCTGCTGCTGCTCGACGGCAACTCACTCACATATCGCGCCTTCTTCGCCCTGCCCCAGGACATGTCGACGGCGAGCGGCCAGCTGACCAACGCGGTGTTCGGGTTCACGTCGATGTTCATCAACGTGCTCAAGGAGCAGCGACCGGACGAGGTGCTGGTGGCCTTCGATCGCCCTGAGCCGACGTTCCGCCACGCCGCCGACGAGACCTATAAGGCCAACCGGGACGCCGCGCCGGACCCGCTGCGCCAGCAGATGGGGCTGGTGCGCGAGGTGCTGCAAGCGCTCGGCGTACCGGCCTGCGAGCTGGCCGGGTGGGAGGCCGACGACCTCATCGCCACCGTCGTCGACCAGGCCGTCGAGCGCGGCGACGACGTCGTCATCGTCACCGGCGACCGTGACGTCTACCAGCTCGTCAAGGACCCTCACGTCAAGGTGCTCTACAACCGCCGCGGCGTCAGCGACTACGCCCTCTACGACGAGGCCGGGATCCTCGAGCGCACCGGCGTCACCCCGGCCCAGTACCCCGAGTACGCGGCGATGCGCGGCGACCCCAGCGACAACCTGCCCGGGGTCCCCGGCGTCGGGGAGAAGACGGCGGCCAAGCTGATCCAGACGTACGGCGGTCTCGACGGCGTCTTCGCCCACGTCGACGAGCAGACGCCCAAGCTGCGGGCGTCGCTCGCCGAGCACGAGGAGCGGGTCCGCAAGAACCACGAGATCATGATCCTCCGCCGGGACGCGCCGATCGAGCTCCCCGAGTCGCTGGTGATGCAGCCGAACATGGCCGAGGTGCAGCGGCTGTTCGACTTCCTCGAGTTCCGCACGTTCGCCGAACGGCTGGCCGACGCGCTCGGTCCCGCCGCCGTCGTGCTGTCGAGCGACGAGCGCGAGCAGCTCGTGGCCGAGGTCGCCGTGTCCGAGTCGCCGGCGGCTTCCGCTGCCACGCTCGCCGCCTCCGTCGCCATCGAGGTGGCGGCGTCCTGGGAGGGGGAGCCGGGCCGCTCGCCGCTGGTGGGCCTGGCCGTCGTGACCGATCCCGACATGGCCGCGGTCACCTGGATCCCAGCCCGTCACCTCGCCGATCCGCCGGTCGCCGCCGCGCTCGCCGCAGCCGAGGTCCGCGCCCACGACGCCAAGGCGTTGATGCGCTCGCTGCTCGCCCTCGACCCGCCGGTCGACCTCGGCGGGCTGGCGCTCGACACGGCGATCGCCGCCTACCTCATCGACCCAGCCGAGGCCCGCTACGAGCTGGGCCATCTCGTCGAGCGCTACACCCGCTTCGCCCTCGCCCCCGACGAGCCCTCGGCGAGGGGTCAACTCGACCTCGACGGCACTCGGGCTGACCCGGCCACCGTCGCCGGCCGCGAGGCGCTCGCCGTCCACCACCTCGTCGAGCCGATGACGGCGCGGCTGGCCAGCGACGGGATGGCCGACCTCTACGCCACGATCGAGAACCCGCTCGTGCGTGTGCTGGCGCGCATGGAGCACGTCGGCGTCGCCGTTGACGTCGCCGACCTGCGCGAGCTGCACGCCCGCCTCAGTGCCGAGGTCGTGCGGCTCAACGCCGAGCTGAAGCAGGTCGTCGGCCGCGATGACCTCAACATCAACTCGCCGATCCAGCTGCGCGAGATCCTTTACGCGCCGCCGCCCGCCGGTCACGGACTGGCGCCGATCAAGAAGACCAAGACCGGCGCATCCACCGATGCGGGCACGCTGGAGAAGCTGCGCGACCAGTGGCCGGAGTTCATCGACCCCCTGCTGCAGTACCGCGAGGTGGAGAAGCTGCGCGGCACCTACGGCGAGGGGCTGCTCGCCGAGGTCGCAGCGGACGGGCGGATCCACGCCACGTTCAACCAGACCGTCGCCCGCACCGGGCGGCTCAGCTCGGACCGCCCGAACCTCCACAACATCCCGGTCCGGCGCGACGAGGGCCGGCTGTTCCGCCGTGCGTTCATCGCCGCGCCGGGCGGGAAGCTGCTCGTCGCCGACTACAACCAGATCGAGCTGCGCTGCATCGCCCACCTCGCCGCCGACCCTGGGTTGATCGCGGCCTTCATCGAGGGCGAGGACATCCACAACGCCACCGCCTCGCGCCTCTTCGGCGTCGCTCCGGTGGACGTCACGCTCGACATGCGGTCGAAGGCGAAGATGGTGTCCTACGGGCTCGCCTACGGGATGGAGGCATACGGCCTCGGGCAGCGGCTGAACATCCTGACCGAGGAGGCGGCGAAGATCCTCGACGCCTACTTCGAGGCGTTCCCCAACGTCAAGGCCTACATGGACTCGACCGTGGTCGAGGCCCGCAAGCGCGGCTACACCGAGACGCTGTTCGGGCGCCGGCGGCCGATCCCCGAGCTGCTCAACGGCAACTGGCGGATCCGCCAGGCCGGGGAGCGCCAGGCGATGAACGCGGGCATCCAGGGCCTCGCCGCCGACATCTTCAAGGTCGCCCTGGTCCGCGTCGACCAGGCGCTGGAGGAGCGGAGGCTGGCCAGCCGGATCGTGCTGCAGGTCCACGACGAGGTGTTACTCGAGGTCCCGGACGACGAGCGTGAGGTCGTCGGCCCAATGGTGGTGGACCTGATGCGCCACGCCGCCGACCTCGACGTGCCGCTGGAGGTCAACGTCGCATGGGGGATGACGTGGGCAGAGACGAAATAGCCACCGCTACCCTCGGGGCGATGCGCACGATCGTCGTCGGACCGCGGCCGGCGGAGCTCGAGGCGCTGATCGAGCGTCGCCGCGCCATCGGCGCCGACCGCTACGACGAGGTCTGGGACGGGGAGTACCACATGGCGCCGGGACCGAGTGGGGCCCACGGCTGGCTCGATCGTGAGGTGGCGGTCGTCTTTCGCCCGTTCGCCCGAAGGGCCGGGCTGTACGACAGCGGGCCGATCAATATCGGCGATCCGAACAACTATCGCGTGCCGGACGCCGCGCTGCGGCGGGAGGCACGGACGGCGATGTGGCACCCGAGCGTCGCGCTGGTCGTGGAGATCCGCTCGCCGGGCGACGAGTCGTGGGCCAAGCTGCCGTTCTACGCCGCCCACGCTGTGGACGAGGTGGTGATCGTCGAACCGGAGGGCCAACAGGTCACGTGGCTCGCCCGGAGCGGCGAGGGGTACCTGGAGGTCGACCACAGCGCCGTGCTCGACGTGGCCGTGGCCGACGTCGTCGCCCAGATCACCTGGCCGCCACCCGAGACGGACTAGCGCCGGCCGGCCGTGGGCGCGGACCACTGGTTCGAGCCAGTCGCCGACCACCTCGGCGCCGCCTACCTCCGGTACTCGTTCACCAAGGGCACGGTGCAGGAGGTCGACCATGTCATCGGCGCGCTCGGCCTGGCGCCGGGAGACCGGGTGCTCGACGTCGGGTGCGGGCCGGGACGCCACGCCCACGAGTTGGCGCGGCGGGGGATCGCGGTCCACGGCGTCGACATCTCAACGACGTTCGTCGAGCTCGCCGAACAGAGCGCGCCGCCGAGCGCGACGTTCGAGCGCCTCGACGCCCGGCGGCTCGCCTACGACGCCGAGTTCGACGCCGTCATCTGCTTGTGCCAGGGCGGGTTCGGACTGATGACAGCGGGCGGCGAGGACGAGGCGGTGCTGGCAGGGATGGTCCGCGCCCTGCGGCCCGGCGGCCGCCTCGCGCTGAGCGCGTTCAGCGCCTACTTCGCGGTCCGCTACCACGATGCGGCGAGCTTCGACGCCGACAGCGGCGTGGCCCACGAGCGCACCGAGATCCGCTCACCGACCGGTGACGTCGCCGAGGTCGATCTGTGGACCGGGTGCTACACCCCGCGGGAGCTGCGCCTCCTGTGCGCCGCCAACGGCCTGACCGTCGAGCGGATCAGCAGCGTCGAGCCGGGCGCGTACGGTGACGCCCCGTCGAGCACTGAGTCGCCCGAGTTCCTGGTGATCGCCCGCCGCTGACCATTCATCCGAGTGTTTCGACCTGCCGGAGTGTTTCGTCCCGGGGAAATCCAGTCGTGGCACTCGGATGGGCTGAAACACTCGGATGGCCCGGGACATCGGTGGGCGCAACGTCCCAGGTCGGCTGCTACCCTCGACCCCTGCTCCTCGCGAGTGATCGGGGGTCGCCTGCGGCCAACGGTCCGTCCAGCACACCTTCGAAAGCAGCCCGTCCGTTGTCCGACACCATCGCCGACTCCTCCGCCACTGCGCCGCCGACCCCGATCACCTCCGGGTTCGGCACGTTCGACGAGGAGGGCAACTACACACCTCGCGAGGTCGCCGTCGACGACCTCGGCATGTCCTTCGCCGACGCCATCGACGGCACGATGGTCGAGGTCGAGGACGGCCAGCTCGTCAACGGCACGATCGTCAAGATCGACAAGGACGAGGTGCTGCTGGACATCGGCTACAAGAGCGAGGGCGTCATCCCCTCGCGTGAGCTGAGCATCCGCAACGACGTCGACCCCCACGAGATCGTCTCGCTCGGCGAGAAGGTGGAAGCCCTGGTCCTGCAGAAGGAGGACAAGGAGGGCCGCCTGCTGCTGTCGAAGAAGCGGGCCCAGTACGAGCGGGCGTGGGGCACGATCGAGAAGCTCAAGGAGGAGGATGGCGTCGTCGAGGGTCCGGTGATCGAGGTCGTCAAGGGCGGCCTGATCGTCGACATCGGCCTGCGCGGCTTCCTGCCTGCGTCGCTCGTGGAGTTGCGCCGGGTGCGCGACCTCCAGCCGTACGTCGGCCAGCGGATCAGCGCCAAGATCATCGAGCTCGACAAGAACCGCAACAACGTCGTGCTCAGCCGCCGGGCCCACCTCGAGGAGACCCAGAAGGAGTCGCGCGACCAGTTCCTCACCAACCTCAAGGTCGGCGAGGTCCGCCACGGCACGGTGTCGTCGGTCGTCAGCTTCGGCGCCTTCGTCGATCTCGGCGGGATGGACGGGCTGATCCACGTCAGTGAGCTGTCGTGGAAGCACGTCGACCACCCCGGCTCGGTCGTCGCCGTCGGCGACGAGGTCGACGTCCAGGTGCTCGACGTCGACATGAGCCGGGAGCGGATCAGCCTTTCGCTGAAGGCCACCCAGCAGGATCCGTGGCAGGAGTTCGCCTCCACCCACGAGGTCGGGCAGCTTGTGTACGGGCGGGTCACCAAGCTCGTCCAGTTCGGCGCCTTCGTCCAGGTCGGCGACGGCATCGAGGGTCTCGTCCACATCTCCGAGATGTCGACCCACCACGTCGACTCGCCGGACCAGGTCGTCACACCGGGCGAGGAGCTGTGGGTCAAGATCATCGACCTCGACCTCGCCCGCCGGCGGATCAGCCTGTCGATCAAGCAGGCCGCCGAGGGCGGCGAGCTGGCCGAGGAGTACCGCGAGCACTTCGAGGTCGACGAGCACGGCAACTGGACCGCCGGCGACACCGACGCGGAGCGCGAGGCCGCGTGGTCGGAGTACTACGGCGAGGACGGCCAGCTCCTGGAGCGCAGCGAGGGCAGTGAGGGTGGCGAGCCGGCCGGCGCCGAGCCCGCTGGCGCCGAGCCCGCCGGCCCCGAGGCCGACGTATCGGCCGACGACGACACCGCAGAGTGAAGCTGGTCGCCCTCACGGGCGGCATCGGTGCCGGCAAGTCGGCGGTCTCGGCGCGACTCGCGGCTCGGGGCGCGGTGATCATCGACGCCGACGCGATCGTCCACCAGCTACAGGTGCCGCAAGCACCCCTGCTCGACGAGCTGGCCGCCCACTTCGGCTCCGGGATCATTCGCGAGGACGGCTCGCTGGACCGTGCCGGGCTGGCCGCGATCGCCTTCAAGGACGACGAGTCGGTGCAGGCGCTGAACCGCATCGTCCACCCGGCGGTGCGCAAGGAGATCGCCCGGCGCATCGACGCCGAGCGCGGGACCGACCACGTGGTGGTGGTCGACACGCCGCTGCTCACCGTCACCGAGGGCCACGAGTTCGCCGGTCTCGTGGTCGTCGATGCGCCGATCGACGTCGCCGTGGAACGGCTGGTCATCCAGCGTGGGATGCCGGAGGACGACGCTCGGGCGCGGATCGCCAAACAGATCTCCCGCGAGGAGCGCAACGCCAAGGCCGACTTCATCGTCGACAACGGCGGCGACCTCGCCGCCCTCGACCGCCAGCTGGACGAGCTGTGGGCCTGGCTGCAGACGCTCACCCCTGCGGCGTGAGCTGTGCGCGGTAGAGTTGGGTCGTGGTTGGCACGTCACCGCTGTACGACAGCTGGGTACCGAACAATTGTACGAGTCGGTGCCGACGGGGAAACCGGTCCACGAGGCGTAGCAGCGGTCCAGGCCGCTCTCGGCCGTCACGGTGCGGACGACGGCTGATGTCGCCGGATCGCGCTGCAGCACGGTGATGACCCGGCGTCGTCGACCTCGAACGTCCACGCCGTGGCGCCGGTGTTGGCGATCTGCTCGTCGGGGATCGCCACGGTCGCCGCGGGCACCTCAGTGGCGGCCAGCGTCGTCGGATCGATGACCGGGCTGCGGTCGGCGTCGATGTCGGCGACGAGCTGACCTGCGGCGACGTGCACCGCACGGGCGACGGACGCCGCGGTGACCGCGCCGGTCGCGCCGTCGACGCGGGCGAGCAGCGGTGGCAAGTCGGAGCCGTCGGGCGCCTTGGCGACCTCACCGGTTCGGAAGCGCGTGTCGATCTGGAAGTAGGCCCGGCCCCGAACCTCGGTCGTCAGCAGGACCGCCGTGTCGGTGGTGGCGACCGCCAGCAATCCGCCACAGCCGGAGTCGCCGGGGATCGCGATCGGCGACCCGAGGACCAGGCTGGAGGGGTCCACCGGCTGGACCCCGCACACGGTGCTGTCGTCGGTGAACAGCGAGCCACTCCTGGCCGGCGCGCACGACGTCGAAGATGCTCCACAGCCCGGGCGCCGTCACGTCCTGGGTGATCGCGCCGTCGAGGACGATGCGGACCAGTGCCTGCCCGGTGTCCGGCTGGCCGGGCGTCTCGGGCGGGCGACGAACCGGGTGTCCTCGGCCAGCGCAGGGTAGACGGCCCGCCCGTCCAGCGCCGCGACCGGCTCGACGACGAGCTGCAGCTGCGGCGGCACGGTGGTCGTGGTCGAAGTCGCGGTCGAAGTCGTCGTGGAGAAGGGAAACGAGAGTCGGCGCAAGAACTGGTGTTCGCTGTAGGATGTCGCGATGCAGGAGCAGGAGTTCCGGGTCGTCTCCGAGTTCGGCGCCGCCGGCGACCAGCCCAAGGCGATCGAGGGCCTGAGCACCGGAATCCTGCGCGGCGACCGGTTCCAGACGCTGCTCGGCATCACCGGGTCCGGCAAGTCGGCCACGATCGCCTGGTCGATCGAGCGGACCCAGAAGCCGACGCTGATCCTGGCCCCCAACAAGAGCCTCGCCGCCCAGCTGGCCCAGGAGATGCGCGAGTTCTTCCCCCACAACCGGGTCGAGTACTTCGTCAGCTACTACGACTACTACCAGCCCGAGGCCTACATCCCGTCGAGCGACACGTACATCGAGAAGGACTCGTCGATCAACGACGAGATCGACCGCCTGCGCCACTCGGCCACGGCCGCCCTGCTGACCCGGCGCGACGTGATCGTCGTCGCCTCGGTGTCGTGCATCTACGGCATGGGCTCTCCCGACGAGTACCGGGGGAGCATGATCGACCTCAGCGTCGGCGTCGACTACGACATGCGCTCGATCCTGCGCCGGCTCGTCGACCTGCAGTTCGACCGCAACGACCAGGTGCTCGGCCGAGGGCGGTTCCGGGTGCGCGGCGACACGATCGAGGTCCACCCGTCTTACGAGGAGTCGGTGCTGCGGATCGAGATGTTCGGCGACACCGTCGAGCGGCTCAGCGTGATCGACCCGATCACCGGCGAGAACCTGCGCGAGCTGCCGCGCACCCAGATCTTCCCGGCCACCCACTACGTCGCCGGCGCCGAGCGGATGGCTCGGGCGATGACGAAGATCGAGGCCGAGCTGCAGGAGCGGCTCGCCTGGTTCGAGCAGGAGGGCAAGCTGCTCGAGGCGCAGCGGCTGCGGATGCGCACGCAGTACGACCTCGAGATGATGAGCGAGGTCGGCTACTGCAACGGGATCGAGAACTACTCGATGCACATCGACGGGCGCGACTTCGGCGAGCCGCCGTTCACCCTCCTCGACTACTTCCCCAAGGACTTCATGCTCGTCATCGACGAGAGCCACCAGGCGGTGCCGCAGCTGCACGGCCAGTACGAGGGCGACCGCAGCCGCAAGGACGTCCTCGTCGAGCACGGCTTCCGGCTCCCGTCGGCCCGTGACAACCGTCCTCTCACGTTCGATGAGGTGCTCGAGCGGATCAACCAGTGCGTGTTCATGTCGGCCACGCCGGGCCCTTACGAGCTGCGCACGTCGAGCCAGGTGGTCGAGCAGATCGTCCGGCCCACCGGGCTGGTCGACCCGGAGGTCGTCGTCAAGCCGACCAAGGGTCAGATCGACGACCTCATCGAGAGCGTCAACGATCGGGTCACCAAGGGCGACCGGGTGCTGGTCACGACGCTGACCAAGAAGATGGCCGAGGACCTCACCGACTACCTTCTCGAGCAGGGCCTGCGGGTGCGCTACCTGCACTCCAACATCGACACGATCCAGCGCATCGAGATCCTGCGGGCGCTGCGGCTCGGCGAGTTCGACGTGCTCGTCGGCATCAACCTCCTGCGGGAAGGGCTCGACCTGCCCGAGGTGTCGCTGGTCGCGATCCTGGACGCCGACAAGGAGGGTTTCCTGCGCTCCGAGACGTCGCTGATCCAGACGATCGGGCGGGCCGCCCGCAACGTCGACGGCCAGGTCGTGATGTACGCCGACCGGATGACCGACTCGATGACCAGGGCGATCGACCTCACCAACGCTCGCCGTGAGTCGCAGATCGCCTACAACGCCGAGCACGGGATCAACCCCCAGACGATCCGCAAGGCGGTCGGCGACATCCTCTCGATGCTCCGCCCGATCGACGACGGCGCCCCCGTGCCCGGCCGCGACCGGCGCCGGCAGCGCGAGCGGGAGCGTGTCCAGCGCGACCTCCGCACCCTGCCGCAGCAGGAGATGGCCCGCCTCATCCAGACCCTCGAGGAGGAGATGCACGAGGCCTCCGCCGACCTCCGCTTCGAGTACGCCGCCCGCCTCCGCGACGAGATCGCCGACCTCCGCCGGGAAATGCGCGACGCCGGCTGAACGGGCCTTCCATCCGCGCCGCCGTCGGGCGTGTCGACCGCCGTCCGAACGCCGACCGGCGGATCGTGCAGAGGTTGTCGAACGATGCCACGCATGGCTCGGGCATCCCGTCGCGCTGGTCGAGGTGCAGCTCACTGAGCGCCCGCGGACGGTCCGGGTGCAGGCTGCCAGGACGACGGCGCCGACCCGATCGGCGGCGTCGAGGCCACCACACCCCACCCCTCACCATGCTGGTGCGGATGTCCAGGCAGTCGGATCATCGGCGAGTGCCAGCTCGGCGTCGCTGAGCGGCAGCTCGTCGTACGGTCGGGCGTCGCACTCGCAGGCGAGGCCGTACAGGTACAGCTCGATCGCCCTGCGCTTCGAGCATACCGCCGCGCCCATGGTCGTATCGAAACACACGTTCGACGGATATGGCAGAATGCCAGCCGTGTCGTTTCTCGCTAGGTTGGCCGGCTGATGGCTTCGCGGACCTCCCAGCAGCCCGTGATCTCGGTCCGCGGCGCGCGCGAGCACAACCTCAAGAACATCAGCGTCGAGCTGCCCCGCGACCGGCTGATCGTGTTCACCGGGCTGTCCGGCTCGGGCAAGTCGAGCCTCGCCTTCGACACGATCTACGCCGAGGGCCAGCGCCGCTACGTCGAGTCCCTGTCGTCGTACGCCCGCCAGTTCCTCGGGCAGATGGACAAGCCCGACGTCGACGTTATCGAGGGACTCTCGCCGGCGATCTCGATCGACCAGAAGTCGGCCAGCCGCAACCCCCGCTCGACCGTCGGCACGATCACCGAGATCTACGACTACCTGCGCCTGCTGTACGCCCGCATCGGGGTCCAGCACTGTCCCGAGCACGGCACCCGGCTCGGCCGCCAGACCCCGCAGCAGATCGTCGACCGGGTTCTGCTGCTTCCCGAGGGCACCCGGTTCCAGGTGCTGGCGCCGGTCGTGCGGGGGCGCAAGGGGGAGTACGAGACGCTGCTCGAGGACCTCTCGGCGCAGGGCTTCGTGCGGGCCAAGGTCGACGGCGAGATCGTCGACATCGACGAGTTCCTCAAGCGCCCGGACCGCCTCGCCCGCTACGAGCAACACACGATCGAGGTCATCGTCGACCGTCTCGTGATGCGTGAGGGCATCGCCCGCCGGCTCACCGACTCGCTGGAGACGGCGCTCAAGCTGGCCGACGGCGTGGCCGAGCTGGAGATCGTCCGCCGCGAGGGCGAGTCGGCCACCGACGACGACGTGCTGACGTTCAGCGAGCACCTCGTGTGCCCGGTGGACGGGCGCTCGTTCGAGGAGCCGGCGCCGCGGAACTTCTCGTTCAATTCGCCGTACGGGGCCTGCCCGACGTGCGACGGCCTCGGCACGACGTTCGAGATCGACCCGGAGCTGGTGATCCCCGACCCGGACCTGTCGTTGAACGGTGGGGCGATCGCCCCGTGGCGCAGCGCCCACACCCAGTACTTCACGCGGATGCTCGACTCGGTCGCCGAGGACGCCGGGATCGACATGAACGCCCCGTGGGGCTCGCTGACGGCCAAGCAGCAGAAGGTGATCCTGGACGGCGCGAAGGGCGAGATCACGGTCCGGTACAAGAACCGTTATGGCCGCCAGCGCCAGTACAACACGACCTACGAGGGCGTGATCCCGTGGATCAAGCGGCGCCACGAGGGGGCCGAAAGCGACTGGGCGCGGGAGCAGTACGAGGGCTACATGCGCGAGGTCCCGTGCACTGTGTGCGGCGGGGCGCGACTGAAGCCGGAGACGCTGGCGGTGACGATCAACGAGCGCAACATCTCGCAGGTGTGCGACTTGTCGATCGGCGAGGCCGCCAAATTCCTCGCCGCGCTCGAGCTCACAGAGCGAGAGCGGCTGATCGCCGAGCGGGTGACCAAGGAGGTCAACGCCCGCCTCGGGTTCCTGCTCGACGTCGGGCTCGACTACCTCACGCTCTCACGGTCCGCCGGCACGCTCGCCGGCGGCGAGGCCCAGCGGATCCGGCTGGCCAGCCAGATCGGGTCCGGGCTGGTCGGCACGCTGTACGTGCTCGACGAACCGTCGATCGGCCTCCATCAGCGCGACAACCGGCGGTTGATCGACACGTTGACCCGGCTGCGCGACCTCGGCAACACCGTGATCATCGTCGAGCACGACGAGGAGACGATCCTCCACAGCGACTGGATCGTCGACATCGGACCTGGCGCCGGCGAGCACGGCGGGGGAGTGGTCTACAGCGGGCCGGTGAAGGGCGTGCTCAGGGTCAAGGAGTCGATCACCGGGCAGTACCTGTCCGGACGCAAGTCGATCCCGGTACCAACCTCCCGGCGGCCGCGCGGCCTGCAGGAGCTGGTCGTCCAGGGAGCCCGGGAGCACAACCTCAACGACCTCGACGTCACGGTCCCGCTCGGCAACTTCGTCGCCGTCACCGGCGTGTCGGGCTCGGGCAAGTCGACGCTGGTGCGCGACATCCTGCTGCCGGTGCTGATGCAGCGGATCTACAAGTCGAAGCTGCCGGCCGGCAAGCACCGCCGGATCTCGGGCATCGAGCACCTCGACAAGGTCATCGACATGGACCAGTCGCCGATCGGCCGCACGCCGCGGTCGAACCCGGCCACGTACACCGGCGTCTTCGACTCGATCCGCAAGCTCTTCGCATCCACGTCGGAGGCCAAGGTTCGGGGGTACCTGCCCGGGCGGTTCTCCTTCAACGTCAAGGGTGGGCGCTGCGAGGCGTGCGCCGGCGACGGCACGATCAAGATCGAGATGCACTTCCTTCCCGACGTGTACGTGCCGTGCGAGGTGTGCAAGGGAGCCCGCTACAACCGGGACACGCTGGACATCGAGTTCAAGGGCAAGAACATCGCTGACGTGCTCGACATGCCGGTGGCGGAGGCGGTCGGGTTTTTCGCCAACCAGCCGTCGATCTCGCGGTACATGGAGACGCTGATGGACGTCGGGCTCGGCTATGTGCGGCTCGGCCAGCCGGCACCGACGCTGTCGGGCGGCGAGGCGCAGCGGGTCAAGCTGGCCACCGAGCTGGCCAAGCGCTCGACCGGGCACACGATCTACCTGCTCGACGAGCCGACCACCGGGCTCCACTTCGACGACGTGCGGCGGCTGCTCACGGTGTTGTCGCGGCTGGTCGACCAGGGCAACACCGTGCTCGTGATCGAGCACAACCTGGACGTGATCAAGACCGCCGACTGGATCATCGACCTCGGCCCCGAGGGCGGCAGCGGCGGCGGCCGGATCGTCGCCGAAGGCACCCCCGAAGAGGTCGCCCACATCGACGCCAGCCATACCGGCCGCTACCTCCGGGACCTGGTGGGCTGACCGGATCCGCCAACTTTCCGGTGTGGCGGACGGTATGCGTCCGTCTCCCCGGAAAGTTGGGCAAGCACGCTGCTAGCGCCGATTCCGCAGGCGCTGGCTGATTTCGTTGAGGCGGCGTTTCTCGGCTGCGGTGAGGGCGTCCAACCCACCGCCGGCGGAGATCTTCTCGAGCAGCTCGTCGAGCTCGGCCTGGTCGCGGGGATCCTCCGCCGGCCGCGGGGGCTGCGGCAGCGACGAGCCACGGTACGGCTCGCTGCGCATGGACGAGCCCCACGGGCCACTGATCACGTCGCCGCTGCCGCGGCGGCCGGTGCGCCGGCGCCGAGCGCGGGTCCGCGACGGGTACGGGATCTTGGGGATCCACGGCAGGCTCTGGGCGAGGCCCATGCTGCGAGCGGTGAGGGCGGCGACGGCGATCGTCACGAACAGCAGGATGATGCTGTTGCGGTCGCGGTTGCCGAGGTACTGCAGCACCTGGATCCCCACCACCACCGCGCCGATCGCCCAGGCCGGGATGTTGAAGAAGAAGCGGGCGAACGGGTACTCGGCGACGAACACCAGGAACACGGCCAGCTCGATCGGCGCCAGCCCGGCCTGCGGGGTGTCCAGCAGCACGCCGACGACGCCCGGTATGACTGCGAGGAGCAGCAGCATGATCCCGAACTTGTTGCGGCCGAGCATGCCCTCGACCTGCTTGCCGAAGTACCAGAAGATGGCGATCGTGATGACCGTCCACAGGTCGGGGACGTTGGCGAGCGGCCAGGTCAGGAGCCGCCACAGCTCGCCGTGCTTGACGTCGTGGGGGATCAGCCAGAGGTACTGGTGGGCGTCCTGACTGATCGCCCAGACGAACAGGCTCGCCACGCTGGCGATGACCACGAGCATCGTCGTGGTGACGTCGAGGGTGCCGATGCGGAACCACGGATCGCTGGCGTCACGACGCTCGGGCATCGAGAACGAGAAGCGTCCGGCCATGGCTCGTAACCGTATCCTCGACACCTGATGGTGCAGCGTCCCCCGGCAGGCACGATCCCGGATTCCCCCGGTTCGTACCAGTTCAAGGACGCCCAGGGCCGGGTGATCTACGTCGGCAAGGCGGCGAGCCTGCGCCAGCGGCTGTCGAACTACTTCGGCGACCCTCGCTACCTGCACCCGCGCACCGCCCAGATGGTCACCACCGCCGAGACGGTCGAGTGGACGACGGTGCGCAACGAGGTCGAGGCGCTGATGCTCGAGTACTCGTTGATCAAGCAGCACCAACCGCGATTCAACGTCCGCCTGCGCGACGACAAGAGCTACCCGTTTCTGGCGGTCACGGTCGACGAGCAGTGGCCGCGGGCGCTGGTGATGCGCGGGCGCAAGCGCAAGGGCACCCGCTACTTCGGGCCCTACGCCCACGCCTACGCCATCCGCGACACCCTCGACGAGCTGCTGCGGTCGTTCCCGATCCGCACCTGCAGCCCGGCCAAGTTCCACCAGCACGAGCGGCTCGGGCGGCCGTGCCTGCTGTACCACATCGAGAAGTGCACCGGCCCGTGCGTCGGCGAGATCGAGGAGATGCCCTACCGCCAGCTCGTCGCCGAGCTGTGCGACTTCCTCGAAGGCGACACCGAGCCGATCGTCAAGCGCCTCGACACCGAGATGCGAGCGGCGGCGACCGAGCTGGAGTTCGAGAAGGCGGCCCGCCTGCGCGACCGCCTCACCGCGGTGCGGCGGGCGATCGAGCGCCAGCAGATGGTGGCCGACACGTCCGAGGACCTCGACGTCATCGGCCTCGCCGAGGACGAGCTGGAGGCCAGCGTGCAGGTCTTCTACGTCCGCCGGGGCAGGGTCGTCGGGCGCAAGGGGTTCATCGTCGACAAGGTCGAGGCGCTGACGCCTGGCGGGCTGATCGACCGGATCCTGGAGAACCTCTACGGGGAGGACCCGCCGCAGGGCGTGCCCAAGCAGGTGCTCGTGCCGGTGCCGTCCGACGACGTCGAGACCTACGAGGAATGGCTGTCGATGCAGCGCGGCTCCCGGGTCCAGGTCCGGGTGCCCCAGCGCGGTGACAAGCGGGCGCTTCTGGAGACCGTCACCCGCAATGCCCAGGAGGAGTTCACCCGCCACCGCCTGCGCCGGGCCAGCGACCACAACACGCGGAGTCGGGCGCTCACCGAGCTGCAGCGCTACCTCGACCTGCCGGAGGCGCCGCTGCGGATCGAGTGCTATGACATGGCCCACCTCCAGGGCACCGACTACGTCGGCTCGATGGTCGTGCTCGAGGACGGGCTGCCGAACAAGCGGGAGTACCGCAGGTTCAAGGTCCACGTGCCGGGCAACGACGACTACGCGGCGATGGAGGAGGTGCTCACCCGACGGTTGACGGCGTACATCGACGAGCGCGACCGGCCGCCGCTGGAACGGGGTGACCGGCCGGGACGGTTCGCCTACCCGCCGCAGCTGCTCGTCGTCGACGGCGGCAAGGGCCAGCTCGGCGTCGCCGAGCGGGTCGTGCGCGAGCTCGGTCTGGAGCACGAGATCCCGGTCGCTGGACTGGCCAAGCGGTTCGAGGAGGTCTTCGTGCCGGGGCGGTCGGACCCGGTGGCGATCCCGCGGGGAAGCGAGGCGCTGTTCATGCTCCAGCGGATCCGCGACGAGGCCCACCGTTTCGCCAACACGTTCCACGGCGAGCGGCGCTCGAAGCGGATGACGGCGAGTGCCCTCGACGGGATCACCGGCCTCGGTGAGACGCGCAAGAAGCGCTTGGTCAAGGAGCTCGGCGGGGTCAACGCCGTGAAGCGGGCTCCGTTGGAGGAGCTGCGGGCGCTGCCGTGGCTGCCCGACGCCGTCGCCGACGCCGTGTACGTCAAGCTCCATCCCGACGTGCCGGTCGCGATCCGGTAGCCGTGGCCGACGACCTCTGGCAGGAGTACGCGCAGTGGTGGATCGACGGCTTCACCGACGGCGCCGACCCGGAGTACGTCGAGCAGATCATGCCGCTCGCCGCCACCGAGCTGGCCGGTGCCCGGCGGGTGCTCGACGTCGGATGCGGTGACGGCCAGATCACGCGTCTGGCGGCCGGCCTGACCGGCGTCGAGGTGGCGGTCGGGATCGACCCGACGCCGAACCAGATCCGTGTCGCCGTCGAGCGCGGCCATGCGTCGGGCTTCGCCCGTGCGGCGGCGGCGGCGCTGCCGTTCGCCGGCGGGGCGTTCGACGCCGTCGTCGTGTGCCTCGTCTTCGAGCACGTCGACGACGTCGACGCCGCGGTCGCGGAGGTCGCCCGTGTGCTCGAGCCGGGCGGTCGGTTCTGCTTCTTCCTGAACCACCCGCTGCTGCAGACGCCCGGCAGCGGGTGGATCGACGACCAGGTCCTCGACCCTCCCGAGCAGTACTGGCGGATCGGGCCCTACCTCACGGAGGCAGCGACGGTCGAGGAGGTCGAGCGTGGGGTTCACATCCGCTTCATCCACCGCCCGCTGTCCCGCTACGTCAACGCGCTCGCCGAACGTGGCTTGCTCGTCGAGCGGATGGTCGAGCCGCCGCCGCCGCCCGGGTTCTTGGCCCTCGCCGAGGAGTACACGGAGGCGGCGACGGTGCCGCGGCTGCTCTACCTGCGCCTTCGCAAGCACGGCTGAGTAGCCTGGGGGACCGGGTGTCCGAGATCGTCCTGATCACCGGCATGTCGGGGGCGGGTCGGTCTGCCGCCGCGGACGTGCTCGAGGACCTCGGCTGGTACGTCGTCGACAACCTGCCCTCGACGCTGGTCGAGAAGGTGGTCGAGCTGGCCTCGATGCCGGGCAGCGGGATCGAGCGGCTGGCCCTCGTGTCCGGTCGCGACTATGGCACCGTGCTCGACACCGTCGCCGCGCTGCGCACGGCCGGTCACCGCGTCACCGTCCTGTTCCTCGACGCCGGCGACGCCGAGCTCGTCAGGCGCTACGACGCGACGCGTCGCAAGCACCCGTTGGACGACGACGCCCACGGCCTCGTCGAGGCGATCGCCCTCGAGCGTTCGCTGCTCGGCGGCACGCGTGACGCCGCCGACCTCGTCATCGACACGTCGGAGCTGAACATCCACCAGCTCAAGGAGCGGCTGGTGTCGGCGTTCGACGTCGCCCGTTCGTCCCGGCTGCAGGTCGCGGTGGAGAGCTTCGGCTTCAAGCACGGCCTGCCGCTCGACGCCGACATCGTGATGGACGTGCGGTTCCTCCCCAACCCGCACTGGGAGGAGCACCTGCGGCCGCTGACCGGCCATGACCCGGCGGTGCGCGACTTCGTGCTCGGGCGGGCCGAGGCGTTCCTCGAACGGCTCGACGACCTGCTGCGCACGGTGCTGCCTGCCTACGAGGCCGAGGGCCGCAGCTACCTCACGATCGCGATCGGCTGCACCGGCGGCCGCCACCGCTCCGTCGCCATCGCCGAGGAGCTCGCCGCCCGCCTGCGCACCCGCGGCACCGCGGTGCGAACCACGCACCGCGACGTGACCCGGTAGGGAGAACGGGTTCTGACGACGCTGAGGGGCGTAGAGCCGACGTCCGCCTCGCCGTCGAGCCAGGCCATTCGTGGTGGCACGGCGGCGATCTCGGCCAGCGCCGCGACCAGACCCAGGACCGGGCCTGCAGCGCCGTGGGCTGGCTCGTCCTGCGTCACGATGAGGACGCCGCCCACCACCCCGAGGCGACGGCGTCCGAGCTGCGGGGGGTCCATCGCCGCCGTTGTCTGGAGTTTGAAGGTCGCTGAGCGCCCTTCAGCATCGTCAGAATCATCTTCACGGCTAGGGTCGGGCCCGTCTCGCAGGTTCGTGAAAGGACTCTTCGACCATGACCGTTCGCGTCGGCATCAACGGCTTCGGCCGCATCGGCCGCAACCTCTTCCGTGCTGCGCTTCAGCGTGACGCCGACATCGACTTCGTCGCCGTCAACGACCTCGGCGACGTCGAGACGATGGCGCACCTGCTCAAGTACGACTCGGTCCTCGGAACCCTTCCCCACGAGATCAAGGCCACCAAGGGCGGGATCTCCGTCGAGGGCGACCAGCTGGAGGTGCTCTCGATCCGCAACCCAGCCGAGCTGCCGTGGCGCGAGCTCGGCGTCGACCTCGTCGTCGAGTCGACCGGCCTGTTCACCGCGCGTGACAAGGCCGCCGTGCACCTCGAGGCCGGCGCCCCGCTGGTGGTCGTGTCGGCGCCGTCGGCCGGCGCCGACGGGACGTTCGTGATGGGCGTCAACCACACCGACTTCGACCCCAAGCAGGACAAAGTCGTCTCCCTCGCCAGCTGCACCACCAACTGCTTCGTGCCGATGGTCAAGGTCCTCGACGACGCCTTCGGCGTGGAGAAGGGGCTGATGACGACGATCCACGCCTACACCGGCGACCAGATGCTCGTCGACGGCCCGCACAAGGATCTCCGCCGGGCCCGCGGCGCGGCGATCAACATCGTGCCGACGAGCACCGGCGCCGCCCGCTCGACAGGGATCGTGCTGGAGGCGATGAAGGGTCGCCTCGACGGCACGTCGCTGCGCGTGCCGGTGCCCACCGGCTCGGTCACCGACTTCAACGCCATACTGAGCAAGGAAGCGACCGTCGAGGAGATCAACAACGCCTTCGCCAAGGCCGCCAAGACGGGGCCGCTCAAGGGCATCATCCGCTACACGGCCGACCCGATCGTGTCCACCGACATCGTGGGTGACCCGCACTCGTGCATCTTCGACAGCGACCTGACGATGAGCATGGGCAACCTGGTCAAGGTGCTCGGCTGGTACGACAACGAGTGGGGCTACTCCAACCGGATGATCGACTTCATGCTCTACGCCGGCAAGAAGGTCGGCGGCCGCAAGAAGAAGTAAGTGGCCGAGATACCGACACTCGAGGACCTCGGGCGCAGCCTCGGGTCGCTGGACGGCACGCGGATCCTCGTGCGCACCGACTTCAACGTCCCGATCGAGCGCGACGGCGACGAGGTCCGCATCACCGACGACTTCCGCATCCGCGCCGCGCTGCCGACGATCGAATGGCTGGGCGAGCGCGGCGCCCACGTCGTGACGGCCAGCCACCTCGGCCGGCCCAAAGGCAGACCCGACCCGAAGTACTCGATGGAGCCGGTGCGGGCCCGGCTCGCCGAGCTCGCGCCGGGCGTCGAGCTGCTCGACAACCTGCGCTACGACCCTGGCGAGGAGGCCAACGACGACGCTTTCGCCAGGAAGCTGGTCGAGGGGATCGACGGCTACGTCAACGACGCCTTCGGGGCGTCGCACCGCGCCCACGCCTCGATCGTCGGGCCGCCGAAGTACGTCCCCAGCGCGGCCGGGCGGCTGCTCCAGCGGGAGGTCGAGGTCCTGCTCGGCATGCGCAACGACCCGGCTCGCCCATTCGTGGCGATCCTCGGGGGGGCCAAGGTCTCAGACAAGCTCGGGATCATCTCCGCGCTGCTCGAGATCGTCGACGCGCTGGCGATCGGCGGGGCGATGTGCTTCACGTTCCTCGCCGCCCAGGGCAACCCGATCGGGGACTCGCTGTTCGAGCCCGACCAGGTCGAAACCTGCAAGCGCATCCTCGACGGCACGACCAAGCCGATCCACCTGCCGAGCGACATCGTCGGCCTCGACCGCAACGGCGCCGTGCAGACGTTCGGCACGCGGCTGCCCGACGGCGCCAAGGGCCTCGACATCGGACCCGGAACAGCGGCCGAGTTCGGCGACGTCGTGATGGACGCCCGCACCGTCTTCTGGAACGGCCCGATGGGCATGTTCGAGGACGATCGCTTCGCCGCCGGCACACGTGCCGTCGCCCAGGCGATGGCCGACACCAAGGCCTTCACCGTCGTCGGCGGCGGCGACTCCGCCGCCGCGCTGGCCGAGTTCGGGCTCGCCGACGACGTCGACCACGTGTCCACCGGCGGCGGCGCGTCGCTGGAACTGCTGGAGCTCGGCGACCTGCCCGGACTGCAGGCGCTGCGGGAGTCACGATGACACGGCGCCCGCTCATCTCCGGCAACTGGAAGATGAACCACAACCACTTCGAGGCGCTGCAGTTCGTGCAGAAGCTCGGCTATCTCCTGCCCAAGGAGGGCGTCGACGGCGTCGACGTCAGCATCCACCCGCCGTTCACCGACCTGCGCACCGTGCAGACCGGCATCCTCAGCGACAAGCTCCCGTTCCTGCTCGGCGCCCAGCACTGCCACTGGGAGGACCAGGGGGCCTTCACCGGCGAGGTCTCTCCGGCGTTCCTCGCCAAGCTCGACGTGCGGTACGTGATCTGCGGCCACAGCGAGCGCCGCGAGCTGTTCGGGGAGACCGACGAGATGGTCGCCGCCAAGGCCACGGCGATCCTGCGTCACGGCATGACGCCGATCATCTGCGTCGGTGAGACCCTCGACGAACGCGAGGCCGGCGCCACCGAAGCCAAGGTGCTCGGACAGATCGATGCGGCCCTCGCCGGGCGCACGGCTGAGGCGATCGCCGGCGCGGTGATCGCCTACGAGCCGATCTGGGCGATCGGCACAGGTCGCACGGCCACCGCCGAGGACGCCCAAGCGGTGTGCGCCTCGATCCGCAGGAGGGTGGCCGGGCTGACCGACGAATCGACCGCGTCAGCGGTGCGCATCCAGTACGGCGGCTCGGTCAAGGCGTCGAACATCGCCGAGCTGATGTCCGCCCCCGACATCGATGGTGCCCTCGTCGGCGGGGCCAGTCTCGACCCTGACGAGTTCGCTCGGATCGCTCAGTACCGCTGATAGTCGGGCTCGGCAGCCGCTGACCAGGCCTGGAATGTTCACTCCGCGGCGGGTTGCAGACATGTGACGATTTTCCGGGTGGTGGTCGGCGACCCAGTATGTTGGCGGACGCCCAGTCTCCGGGGAGGGATTCCAAGCCGGGCCTCCGTTCGGTTTCCGCCGGACTCAGTGGCTTCCTCCTCGCTGGCGGGCGGAACACACAGCGTGAACAACGGGAGGTCGAGACGTGAGACGCCACAGGACCATGAGGATCCTGTCTGCGCTCGCCGCAGCATCGCTCGTCGCAGCCGCGTGCAGCGGCGACGACGACGACAACGTGAGCTCGGGCGGATCCACCCCAGGTGCGTCCGCCAGTACGACGGCGCCGGCGAGCACCGAGGCCAGCACCAGCCCCAGCACGAGC
Source organism: uncultured Acidimicrobiia bacterium (assembly GCA_963841465.1). Classification (GTDB taxonomy): domain Bacteria; phylum Actinomycetota; class Acidimicrobiia; order Acidimicrobiales; family Ilumatobacteraceae; genus JALZMG01. Next base: position 193,156 of record CAWJCQ010000010.1, read on the forward strand.
GAGGGGACCGCGACCTCGGCCGGGAGCTCGACCCCCGCCTCGCTCCCCGGTGCTGAGAACGTCGGCAAGGTGGGTGGCAGCGGCTGTGGCATCCCCCACGGGCCGTACGAGCAGCCGTCCGGGGAACCGGCGGGCGAGGTTCGGGTGGCCTGGAACGACCCACTGCTGTCGTTCAACACCCAGTCGTCGCGCGGAAACGCCACCGCCAACAACAACGTCACTTACCTGATGGGGCTCGGCAACGGCGGTGGCTTCAACTACTACGACCAGGACCTCAACTACATCAACAACGACGGCTTCGGGACATGCACCGTCGTGTCGCTCGACCCGTTGAAGGTCAAGTACACGATGAAACAAGGCGTGAAGTGGTCTGACGGCACGCAGATCGACGCCGCCGACATGGTCCTGTCGTGGGCCGCCCGGAGCACCAACTTCAACGACCCGAACACGGTCGTGACCGACACCGGTGTCACCGCCGAGACCGACGCCGACGGGAACCCGGTCGTGCTCGACGCGAGCGGCAACGTCGTCCCGTTCGACCAGGTGCAGTTCACGGACGAGGGCGCGCTGCCCGAGGGCTACAGCTACAAGCCCGCCGCCGGCGTCAGCTTCGACGCCGTCGACCAGGGTCAGCAGCTGATCAAGGACTTCCCGGAGATCAGCGACGACGGGCTGTCGGCGACATTCACGTACTCGCAGTACTACGTCGACTACCAGCTCTCGGCGCCGGCGATCGGCGTGCCGGCGCACATCGTGGCCGAGCGGGCCCTCGGCCTCACCGACGCCAAGCAGGCCAAACAGGCACTGCTCGACGCATTCAAGAACAAGGACACGGCGGCACTGAAGAAGATCTCCGAGTTCTGGAACACGGGGTTCGACTTCACGAGCCTGCCGTCGGACAAGGGCCTGTACCTGAGCGCCGGCCCGTACCTGCTCACCGCGTACAACGAGCTAAGCGAGCTGACGTTCGAGGCCAACCCCGACTACACGTGGGGGCCGAAGCCGAAGGTGAAGACGATCGTCTACCGGATCATCGGAGATCCCACGGCTGCCGTGCAGGCACTGCAGAACGAGGAGATCGACATCATCCATCCGCAGTCGACGGCGGACATCCTCTCCCAGCTCACCGCCCTCAAGGACCGCGGCGTCGAGGTCGCCAACAGCAACGAGGGCACCTATGAGCACGTCGACCTGGTGTTCCAGAACGGCGGTCCCTTCGACCCGGCGACCTACGGCGGCGACGCCGCCAAGGCGCTGAAGGTGCGTCAGGCGTTCCTCAAGACGATCCCCCGCCAGCAGATCGTCGACCGCCTGATCAAGCCATTGAACCCAAAGGCGGTCCTGCGCCAGTCGTACACCACCGTCCCTGGGGCGCCGACGTACGACTCCATCATTGCGGCGAACGGCCAGGAGGCGGCCTTTGGCAAGGTCGACATCGAGGGCGCCAAGACGCTCCTCCAGGAGGCCGGCGTGACCGGCCCGATCAACCTCCGGCTGAAGTTCGCCGCCAACAACCCGCGGCGCTCCAATGAGTACGAGCTGATCCGCGACTCGGCGTCGCAGGCCGGGTTCAACGTGCTCGACAACAGCAGCCCGACGTGGGGCCAGGAGCTGCCGACGCCGACGCTGTACGACGCGTCGCTGTTCGGGTGGCAGTCGACGGCGGTCGCCGTCGCCGACACCGAGGCCAACTTCCGCACCGACGGCCAGAACAACTACGGGAAGTACTCGAACGCGGAGGTCGACGGGCTGTACGACCAGCTGAAGGTGAGCACCGACAAGGACGAGCAGACCAAGCTGCTCGGCCAGATCGAGAAGCACCTCGTCGACGACGCCTTCGGCGTCACCATCTTCCAGTTCCCGGGCGTCACGGCCTGGAACAGCAACTACGTCTCCAACATCAGCTCGATCACGCTGGCGCCGAGCGTGTTCTGGAACTTCTGGGACTGGGAGCCGAAGAGCTGACCGTCCGCGGGTCGCGCCGCCCGTGGCGCGACCCGCCAACGGGCCGGGCTGCCCGGTCCTCCAGATCTGACAGCCTGGTACCGATGCATCATCGGACGCCGGGGCGTCCGTCCATCGTCAGGGAGGCCAGAGCGTGATCACGTTCGTGGTGCGACGACTCGTCGCCGCCTTCTTCATCGTCATCGGCGCGTCGTTCATCGTCTACATGCTGATGGCCAACGCCGGCGACCCGCTCGCGTTCACCGACCAGATCACCAACGTCGTCCAGCGAGAGCAGCTGGTGAAGTCGATCACCAAGGCCCTCAACCTCGACGTCAACCCGGTGGCCCGCTACTTCCTGTGGCTGAGGGACCTCCTGTTCCACGGATCGTTCGGCGTCTCCGCGCGCACCCAGCAACCGGTCATCGACGACCTTGCGACGCGGATCCCGATGACGCTGAAGTTGGTCCTCGCCGCCAACATCATGGCCGTGCTGCTCGGCATCGCCGTCGGCATCGTCACCGCCCTCAAGCAGTACTCCGGCTTCGACTACATCACGACGTTCTTCACGTTCGTGTTCTTCTCCCTGCCGGTCTTCTGGGTCGCCGTGATCCTCAAGGGCACCGGCGGGATCAACTTCAACGACTGGCTGCGCGACGGCGCCCACTTCGCACCGTGGGTGATCGTGCTCGGGGGCATCGTTGGCGCCGGGCTGGCCTACAGCATCGCCGGCGGCCGAACGCCGCGTCGGCTGATCATCGCCTTGATCGGCGGCGCGTTCACGACGGGCATCCTGATCTATGTCTCGGCCGCGCAGTGGCTGCTCGACCCCGGCTTCGGCCCGGTCGTGCTGGCGATCTTCGGTGCCGGCATCGCCTACGGCGTGACCGCGGTGATGGCCGGCGTGCGCAACCGCAAGGCGCTCTACAGCGCCCTCACGACGGTCGCGATCGGGATGGTCCTGTGGTTCCCGTTGCAGGCGCTCTTCGACAGCGATGGCTTCAACATCTGGTGGACGTTCCTGTTGGGGATCAGCGCGATCCTCGTCGGCGTCGTGGTGGGTGTGGCGTGGGGAGGCTACGACAAGGCCCTGTCGGCGCGCACCGCAGCGGTCGCCGCGTTCGCCTTCGCCATCGTCATGTTCATCGACCGGACGATGAAGTCGTGGTACGAGTACTCGCACAACTCCGTGATCCGAGGTCGGCCGATCAAGACGATCGGCGACCGGGAGACACGCCTCGAGGGCAGCTTCTGGGTCGTCACCAACGACACGTTCAGCCACCTCGTGCTGCCGACGATGGCGCTCATGCTGATCTCCCTCGCCACCTACACCCGCTACTCCCGGGCGAGCATGCTCGAGGTCCTCAACCAGGACTACATCCGCACCGCCCGGGCTAAAGGCCTGACCGAGCGGACCGTCGTCGTGCGTCACGGCCTCCGAAACGCGTTGATCCCGCTGGCCACCGTCGTGGCGTTCGACATGGGTGGGCTGATCGGTGGGGCCGTCATCACCGAGACGGTGTTCGAGTGGAACGCGATGGGGCGGATGTTCCAACAGGGGGTGCTCAGCCTCGATCCGAACCCGGTGATGGGATTCTTCGTCGTTGTCGCCGTGTTCGCCGTGCTCGCCAACCTCGGCGCCGACCTGATCTATGTCGTGCTCGACCCGCGCATCCGGCTGACGGACTGAGGCCGAAGATGACGCTGATCCACGAACCCAATGACCCGACCCACTCGGCGGGCGACGTCCCCGTCGACGTCGACGAGCAGAGCCTCGAGCAGAAGGAGGTCGCCGGCCGCAGCCAGGGCCAGATCGTCCGCCGCCGGTTCCTTCGCCACAAAGGGGCGATGGTCTCCCTCGTCGTGCTCCTGTTCATCCTCGTGCTGGCCAGCACGAGCATCGGGTGGGGGCCGATCCCTGGGTGGTGGAAGTTCGACTACACGTCGGTGCTGCCCGAGCAGGCTGACCAGTCGCCGACGATGTCGATCCGACCGACGTGGCTGGGCGGCGACGGGATCCACCTCGGAGACCATCCGTTCGGCATCGACAACGAGCGGGCCAAGGACATGTTCGCCCTGACCATGCGCGGCGTGCAGCAGACCACCGTCGTGATCTTCGTCCTCGCCGTCCTCGCCGTCGCGATTGGCGTGCTGATCGGGGCTCTGGCCGGCTACTACGGCAGGTTCATCGATGCGGTGCTCATGCGCTTCACCGACGTGATCATCGTCATTCCGCTCCTGCTCATCGCGGCGATGGCGAGCTTCTCGTTCGGCGCCACCGGCATCTGGAGCGTGGCGCTCGTGCTCGGCCTGTTCACGTGGACCGGGTTGGCCCGTCTCGTGCGGGCCGAGTTCCTCGCCCTGCGCGAGCGGGACTTCGTCGACGCCGCACGGGTCGCCGGGGCGTCGAACCGGCGGATCATCTTCAAGCACATCCTGCCGAACACGGTCGGCACGATCGTCGTCGCCACGACGCTGCTGATGGGAGCCGGCATCCTCACCGAAGCGGCGTTGGCGTTCCTCGGCTTCGGGATCCACTCACCGGACGTCTCGTTGGGTCTGCTCGTCAGCGACTACCAGGGCTCGTTCACCAGCCGCCCGTGGCTGTTCATCTGGCCGGGCGTGTTCATCGTCGTGATCGTGCTGTGCCTGCAGTTCGTCGGTGACGGCTTGCGCGACGCGTTCGACCCGCGACAGAAGCGGATCCCGAAGCGCAAGGACCTCGACCAGGCGGACCGGGCCGAGGAGCTGGAGCTGACGACGCTGGCGGCGACGACGGGGTCGGGCCCCGAGCTGTGACCACCTCACACGACGATCGCGACGACGGCCAGCACCGCCAGCATCACGCCGACCGCCAGCAGCGTGATGTGCCAGCGCACGCCGGCCCGGTCGCGCTCGAGGCGCGGATCGTCGAGGTAGCCGGCGTCGCGCAGCTGCTCCCAGCGGCGCCGGATGAGCAGCGCTGCACTGCCCGACGCGGTCGAGGGCAGGTCGCCCGGGCGGACCCCGCCGGGTCCGACGGCGCTTGCCGGCAGGTGCCGCGCCTCGGTCGGGCTGGCGAGCACCGTCTGGCGAAGTCCGGGAGCGGGCGCCGCCCAGCCGGTGAAGCGGCCGTACACGGTGATCAGCGTGAGCGCCCACTTCGTGTCCACGGCGAGGATCGAAGGCCACGGCAGGTCGATCGTGCGGAACGGGTTGACGAGCCGCACGCCGCCGTCCTCGACGATGACCGCCGGGCGCCAGAACAGGGCCCAGCACGTCCCGGCGAACAGCAGGAGCCACGGCAGGCCGCGCAGGGCGGCGCCGAACCCCTGCACGGCGAGGGCGACGAGGCACACGACGGACACGACGGCCACGACGGCCGTGAGGGCGCGCCCGAACGATGGGCGGAACACCTTTTTTCCCGACGACGTCGGCATCCCGTCATCGTGCCAGCCCGGATCCGGGGTGCGACGCGGTGAGTGCGATCACGGCGGTCGAGCCGGTCCTGCGGGTCCAGCGCCTGAACATCGACTTCTGGGTCGACGGCACGTGGTATCCCGCCGTCATCGACGCCTCCTTCGATCTCGCCGCCGGCGAGGTCCTGGCGATCGTCGGTGAGTCGGGCTCCGGGAAGTCGACCATCGCGATGTCGCTGATGGGCCTGCTCCCCAAGAACTCGAGCGTGCGCGGCTCGATCAAGCTCGACGGCCGCGAGCTGGTCGGCATCGACATGCGCTCGCTGCGCCATATCCGCGGCCGCGAGGTGTCGGTCATCTTCCAGGAGCCGATGACCGCTCTGAACCCGGTGTACACCGTCGGTTTCCAGATCGCCGAGATGCTCCGCAGCCACCAGGCGATGTCACCGAAGCGGGCCCGGGCGCGGGCCATCGAGCTGCTCGAGTTGGTCGAGATCCCCGAGCCGGAGCGGCGCGTCGACGCCTATCCGCACCAGCTATCGGGTGGCCAGCGGCAGCGGGCGATGATCGCCCAGGCCCTCGCTCTCGATCCCAAACTGCTCATCGCCGACGAGCCGACCACCGCGCTCGACGTCACCGTGCAGGCCGAGATCCTCAAGCTGATGCGCGACCTGCGCGACCGGATCTCCGCCGGGATCCTGCTGATCACCCACGACATGGGCGTCGTGGCCGACATGTCCGACCGGGTACTGGTCATGCAGCGCGGCCGGATCGTCGAGGGCGGCACATCCGAGCAGGTGTTCAAGCGACCGAGGGACGCCTACACGCGGGAGCTGCTGAGCGCCGTCCCCCACCTCGGAGCGATCGTCTCGACCGAGTTCGAGGCCGACAAGGAGCCGGCGCGCGTCGGCGACGGCGACGCCGAGGCAGGTGCCACCGGCCTCGTGGTCGATCTCCAGAACGTGGCGATCGAGTACCCGAAGCGGGGCCGCACCCCGGCATTCCGGGCCGTCGACGGGGTGACGCTGTCCGTCGAGGCCGGCGAGGTCGTCGGCCTGGTCGGCGAGTCCGGGTCCGGCAAGACGACGATCGGGCGGGCCATCGTTGGCCTGCTGCCGTTCGTCGAGGGCACCGCCGGCGTGCTCGGCACGAACATGGTCGGCATCTCCAAGGACGACCTGCGCAAGGTGCGCCGCGAGGTCAGCTTCGTGTTCCAGGACCCCGGGTCGTCGCTCAACCCACGGCTGCCCGTCGGCGAGTCGATCGGCGAGCCGTTGCTCTTGCAACGGGTGGCCAAGGGTGCCGCGCTCAGCAAGCGGGTCGAGGACCTGCTCGACCGCGTCCACCTCGCGCGCGACCTGCGCAACCGGTACCCCCACGAGCTGTCGGGCGGCCAGCGCCAACGCGTGGGCATCGCCCGTGCTCTCGCCCTCGACCCGCGCCTGCTGATCGCCGACGAGCCGACGTCGGCGCTCGACGTCTCCGTGCAGGCACGCGTGCTCGACCTGTTCCAGGAGTTGCAGCGGGACATCGGGTTCGCCTGCCTGTTCATCTCCCACGATCTGGCCGTCGTGGAGATCTTGTCCAGCCGCATCGCCGTCCTCGAGAACGGCAAGCTCGTCGAGTTCGGGACGCGGGAGCAGATCCTGACCGAGCCACGGGAGCTCTACACGCGGCGGCTGCTCTCGGCGGTTCCGGTGCCGGACCCAGACGAGCAGCGCGCCCGACGGGCCGAGCGCGACGCGCTGCTCGCCACCGCGGAAGACGCGATCGCGCCGTCGGCCGTGCACATCACCCGACCACTCGACGTCTCGCCCTGGTCCCGCGAAGCAAACGAGCCGTAACAATCGTTCCGGTGTGGGCGGTTCCGGGAACTGATAGGTTCAGGCGACCCCATCGATCGGGGAGGACGATGTGGGATTGGTACTGGTGATCGAGCAGGACATGGCAGAGCTGTGGATCGCGCGCGAGTCGTCAGGCCTTGACTCCCCTCCCATCTTGATCCCATGAGGAGGACCACCACGTGAGCAACATGAGGCGCGCCAAGCGGCTCGTGGCAGTTGCAGCCGGACTTTCCATCGTCGCCGCCGCATGCGGAGACGATGACAACTCGGCCGCCACCACGGCAGCAGGCACCCAAGCGCCGGGGACCACCGCCGCCGCGGAGACCACGACGACCGGCGCTACCGGCACGACCGCGGCGGGCCCCGAGACGACGGCCGGCGCCAGCACCCCGAGCGGTGAGACGAAGATGACGATCACCGTTGACCTCAACCCGAACGCGGTCTGGGAGGACGGCACGCCGATCACCTGGGAGGACCTGCAGTGCACCTGGCAGGCGGTCGTGAACACACCCGGCTCCCTCACCACCGCGGGCTACGACCAGATCACCTCCGTCGAGAAGGGTACGAGCGACAAGCAGGCCGTCATCAGCCTGAAGAGTGTGTACGGCCCGTACAAGATCCTGTTCAGCGACGCCTCGACCCCGATCATCAAGAAGGCCGCCGTCGACAACTGCATGGATGTCTCCGGTGACTTCAGCACCGAGATGCCGATCTCGGGCCGCGCCGTGAAGCTCGAGTCGTGGAGTCCGAGCCAGTCGGTCGTCGTCGCCAACGACAAGTACTGGGGCGACGACAAGATGACCGGCGGCAAGATCGTCTTCGTGCCGCAGACCGACACGGACACCGAGATCGCGTCGCTGAAGGCCGGCCAGGTGGACTACGCCTACCCGCAGATCAGCACCGCCCTCGGAACCGCCCTCGCCGGTACCAGCAGCAAGATCGACGTGGCGAGCGGCGGCGACTACGAGGGGTTGTACTTCCAGCAGCTCAAGGGTCCGTTCGCCGACAAGGACTTCCGGACCGCATTCTCGGAGTCGATCGACCGTCAGGCGCTGTTCGACCAGATCTACGCCCCGATCTTCGAGTCAGCAGGCGCCAAGGGCCAGCTGCTCAACTGTGGCCCGATCGTCGAGGGTCCCTACTGCCCGACCGACAACTTCCAGAACACCTACGATCCGACCAAGGCCGAGAAGACGCTCACCGATGCCGGCTGGGCCAAGAACGGCGACGGGCTGTGGGCCAAGGACGGCAATGTCCCGACGATCCGCTGGATGGTCAACGCCGGCAACTCCCGGCGGGAGAACGCCCAGGCGTACCTGATCCCGCTGCTGAGGACGGCCGGTTTCAACGTCGTCGCCGACAACTGCGAGGCCGACTGCGTGTTCCAGCAGCGGCTGCCAGCGCTCGACTACGACCTGGCGATGTACATCAACACCGCCCCGCCGGACCCGCAGTACCTGACACCGCTGTACACGTGCGATGGCATTCCCTCGGAGGCCAACGGCAACAAGGGCCAGAACCAGAGCGGTTGGTGCAACCAGACGGCGACCGACGCCCTCCACGAGGCCGACGTCACCGTCGACCCGGCCAAGCGCAAGGACCTGATCGTCTCGGCGCTCAAGGCGATGGACACCGACCACGTCATGCTGCCGCTGGTCAACTACCCGAAGACGGGCGTGTACAACACCGCCAAGGTCGGCGGCACCGTCACCGCGAACACGGCGAACTTCTTCCCGCTCATCGACGTCCAGGGGTGGAAGGACGTCGACGGCGACGGCCAGATCGTGATCGGTGCCGAGCAGTGGCCGAGCTGCCTGAACCCGGTCACGGAGTGCGCCAACTCGTCTTGGTCTGTCTGGACGATCTCCTTCCCGTTCCTTCCCGGCATCTGGGAGACCCAGAACGACCAGAGCGTGAAGATCTCGAACTTGGTGACGGCCGAACCCGTCGTCAAGGTGCTCTGAGCGCGTTCAGAACCTCGTAACCTCAACCCGTGGGGCCGGCTTCGGCCGGCCCCACGGCGCAATCCACGCACCACTCACCGGGGAGGGGGCGGCAGTTGTTCAGGTTCATCGTGCGGCGGTTGATCTGGGCCGTACCCACGCTGCTGATCGTCACGTTCGTCGTGTACTGCGCGATCCGATTGGGCACCGATCCGGTCGCCAGCTACGTCCGAGCCAACACCCGCGCGACCCAGGCGAAGATCAACCAGTACATCGAGGAGAACGGCCTGTACAGCGGCTTTGGCGGCTACGTGAAGGGCTACTTCAAGTGGCTCGGCGGCTTCCTCTCCGGTGACTGGCCGCACAGCATCAAGGGCAACCGCGAGGTGTGGCCGCCGCTCAAGGAGGCAATGGCGAACTCGGTGCGCCTCGGCGGCATCGCCGCCATCCTCGGCATCATCGTCGGCTGCACGTTCGGGGTGTTCGCGGCGCTCAAGCCCGGCTCGCTCCACGATGGCGGTATCAACACCTCCGCCCTGGTCATGCTGTCGATCCCCCCGTTCGTCTCCGCCGTCATCCTGCAGATGGTGTTCGCTGTGTACACACGCCAGTGGTTCCCTGGCGCCACGTGGCTGCACTTCCCGACCTCCGGCGTGTACCCGCCGGGCCAGCAGGGCTTCGACCTGATCGAGATGCTGCGCTACCTCACGCTGCCGGTCATCGTTGTGGCGATCCAGACGGTCGCCGTGTACACCCGCTACATGCGGGCCTCGCTGCTCGACGTGCTGAACAGCGACTACCTCCGCACCGCTCGATCGAAGGGTGTCAGCGAGCGAACCGTGCTCATCAAGCACGCCATGCGCAACGCGATGCTGCCAATTGTCACGCTGGCCGCCATCGACTTCGGGGCGCTCTTTGGCGGGCTGATCATCACCGAGAACATCTTCGAGTACCCGGGCATGGGCAAGTTCTTCCTGAACGCCTACAGCAACGGTGACTTCCCCGAGCTGATGCCGTGGATGGTCATCGTCGTGCTCGCCGTGATCCTGTTCAACCTTCTGGCCGACTTGTCCTACGCCTTCCTTGATCCGAGGATCCGCTTGTGACCGAGCTGATGAACTCCACCCTCCTCGCGCCGTCCGAGCCAACCGAGGAAGCTCCACCAGGGAGCGAGGCCCAAGGCCTGAGGCGCAAGTCGCTGTCGCCGCGCCAGATGGCGTGGCGCCGGTACCGCGGCCACAAGCCGGCACTGATCGCGACGTTCGTCCTGCTGCTGATGGTGATCTTCGTGCTCCTCGCCCCACTGACCGCCCGGTACGGCGTCGACGAGGCGGTGTTCAAGAGCCAGGGCGGTGTGTCCAACCGGTATCTCTCGCCGCGATCCATCGCTTGGTTCGGCACCGATGAGATCGGCCGTGACCTCTACAGCCGGCTCATCTACGGCACCCGCGTGTCGCTGGCGATCGGTCTGGCGGCGGCACTCATCGGCGTGATCATCGGCACGGCTGTCGGCGCGTGGGCCGGTGTCCGGGGTGGGTGGTTCGACGACGTCCTGATGCGGGTCACCGACGTGTTCCTCGCCTTCCCGTTCCTCGTGGCGTTGCTCGTCACGCGGAACATGCTCGGCGAAGTCGGCTGGCTCGAGCCCGTCATCGGGGCTCGCACGTCGATTCGGTTCATCGTCGTGCTGCTCGCCCTGTTCGGCTGGATGGGCGTGGCGCGCGTCGTGCGCGGGCAGGTGCTGGCGCTCAAGGAGCGTGAGTTCGTCGAGGCTTCGCGTGCGCTGGGCGCGTCGAACCGCCGCATCGTGGTGCGACATCTCCTGCCGAACTCAATCGGGCCGATCTTGGTGGCGATGACGTTCTCGGTCGTCGCCGCCGTGATCGCCGAATCGACGTTGGGGTTCTTCGGCTTCGGCCCGCAGCCGGGTTCCGGGACGACCTCGCTGGGCCTGCTCGTCGGCACCTCGAAGGAGAACGTGCTTACCGGAAACTGGTGGATGGTGGTCTTCCCGTGCTCGGTGCTGCTGCTCGTCGCGCTGACCATCAACCTCGTCGGCGACGGCCTGCGCGACGCCACCGATCCGAAGTTGCAGCGAGGCTGACGCATGACCGACGAGCTCGACGTCTCGCTGACAGGGTCGGAGGTCGCCGCGGGCACGGTCAGGTCGATCTCCGACGCTGTGCAGCGCGAGGTGGCCCCGGCCATCGCGCCCATCGGCGATGCCGTCTTGCAGCTGCGCGACTTCCGGGTCACGTTCCCGACGCTGTTCGGGGACGTCAAGGCCGTGCGTGGCGTCGACCTCGACGTTGGCGCCGGCGAGATGCTCGGGATCGTCGGCGAGTCCGGCTCCGGCAAGTCGGTCACGTTCCTCGGCTTGATGCGCCTGCTGCCGAAGTCGGCGCGGATCGAGGGCTCGGCGAAGGTCGGCGGGTTCGAACTGGTCGGTGCGTCGGCGAAGGCGATCAACCGTGTCCGCGGCCAGCGTGTGGCGATGATCTTCCAGGACCCGCTGTCGGCGCTGAACCCGGTGCACCGGATCGGTGACCAGATCGTCGAGATGATCCGCTCGCACCAGAAGGTCGGCACGAAGGAGGCGTGGAGCAAGGCGGTCGAGTTGCTCGGCATCGTCGGCATCCCGCAGCCACGCGACCGGGCGTCGCAGTACCCGCACGAGTTCTCCGGTGGGATGCGCCAGCGGGTGATGATCGCGATGGCGATCGCCAACGACCCCGAAGTGCTGATCGCCGACGAGCCGACGACGGCCCTCGACGTGACTGTGCAGGCGCAGATCCTCGACGTACTGCAGCGGGTGCGGCGGGAGATGAACACGGCGATCGTGCTGATCACCCATGACCTCGGCGTCATCGCTCGTGTCGCCGACCGGGTGCAGGTGATGTACGCCGGGCGGGCCGTCGAGCGCGGCGAGGTCGGCCCGATCTTCGACCACCCCAGCCACCCATACACGCGTGGGTTGCTCTCGAGCATCCCGGCCCTCGGGCGCGAGCGGCTGTCGCCGATCCCGGGCGCCCCCCCGAACATGGTCGACCCTCCGTCCGGCTGCGCGTTCCGGGTCCGCTGCCCGTTCGCCATCCCCAGGTGCGCCGAGGGACTGCCCGATCTGGTGCCGTTCGGTGACCTGGCGACGGCCTGCATTCGGGCCGGCGACCTCGTCGAGGTACGGAGCGCGTCGTGAGCGTCGACGCAGCTGTCGCCGACGGCTCGTCCGGGGAGCCGCCGGTCGTCGAGGTGTCCGAACTGGTCAAAGTGTTCCCCGTGCGCCGGGCCAAGGGTCTGCGGGTCACGAAGCGGCTCGTGCAGGCCGTCTCGGACGTGTCGTTCTCGATCGGCAAGCGGGAGACCGTGGGTCTCGTCGGTGAGAGCGGATCTGGCAAGTCCACGCTCGGGCGGTGCGTGTTGCAGCTGATCGAGCCCAGCGGCGGCTCGGTCAAGTACAAGGGCCGCGAGCTCGTCGGGTTGTCGCGTGATGCATTGCGGCCGCTGCGCCGTGAGATGCAGATGGTCTTCCAGGACCCGTATGCCTCGCTCGATCCACGCCTCACCGTCGGCAGCGCGATCGAGGAACCCCTGCAGATTCACAAGATCCCGGGCGACCACCGCAAACGGATCAACGAACTGCTCGAGCTCGTCGGGCTCGCGCCGGAGCACGCCAGCCGCTTCCCGCACGAGTTCTCCGGCGGCCAGCGCCAGCGCGTCGGGATCGCTCGGGCGCTGGCGCTCGAACCCTCGTTCATTGTGCTCGACGAGCCGGTCTCGGCGCTCGATGTGTCGATCCAAGCCGGGGTCATCAACCTGCTCGAGGACCTCCAGGACGAGCTCGACCTGACGTACCTGTTCATCGCCCACGACCTGTCGGTGGTCCGCCACATCTCCGACAACGTGGCGGTGATGTACCTCGGCAAGCTGATGGAGGTCGGGCCGGCGGAGGAGCTGTACACGGCGGCGACCCACCCGTACACGCAGGCCCTGCTGTCGGCGATTCCCGAGCCGGACCCGGTGATCGAGCGCGAGCGCGAGCGGATGACGCTCAGTGGCGACATCCCGAGCCCGATCGACCCGCCCTCCGGTTGCCGGTTCCGCACCCGGTGCCCCAAGGCCCAGCCGCGCTGCTCCGTCGAGGAGCCCGAGCTGGTCGACCACGGGTTCGGGCATCCGGTCGCGTGCCACTACCCCGAACGTCTGCCGGAGTCGATGTCGGTGAAGGTCGACTTCGCAGACGGCTCGGTAGGCTGACCAGCCGTGCGCGACGTCATCCTCTACCTGATGCTCGTCGTCAATGTGGCGACGATGGTCGGCATGGTCGCCGGGATCTTGATGCACAGCGGCCGCGGTGGCGGGCTGTCCGACATGTTCGGCGGCGGCGGCGGCGCCGCCCTCGGGTCCTCGGCGGCGGAGCGCAACCTGACCCGGATCACGTTCGCCTTCGCGCTGGCGTGGGTCCTGAGCGTGGTCGCCCTCTCGTTCCTATTCCAACGGACGTAGCGATCGTCGGGTAGATTCGATGGCCCACCACGTCGGAGTGGCGGAATGGCAGACGCGCTAGCTTGAGGTGCTAGTGAGGTACTAATCCTCGTGGGGGTTCAAGTCCCCCCTCCGACACCACAGACCGAGGCCATCGGGCCAGGACTGGGGCGGTGCGGCGAGGCCGCCGGAGTCTCCCCGGTCCCGCTTGTCCGCGATTTGTCATCACTTGTGGCGAGCCCAGCTCGCGCGAGCAGCGACAGCGCCGCGCCGTCGCCGCAACGGGACATCGGACCCCGGCGCCAAACGCAAACCCCATGACGGCCTCCGCGATCGCATGGAAGCGGTTGGCTAGCGTCGGCCCTCTGCCGGCTGACCCGCCCGCTGTCGACGACCGCCATGATCCTGAGGCGACCGCCCGCGACATCGCACGGAAGCTCGCACCACGAGCGCGTCATGTCTGCATGCTGATTGGCGCCGGGGCGAGCTGTGCGGCCGGTCTGCCGACCCTTGCGCAACTTCAGCAGAAGGTGATCGACGCTCTCCAAGGCGACAACGACAAGACCGCGGTCGAGGCTCTGCTGAACACGAAGAACCTTGAGCAGGCGCTCAGTCGGCTTCGACGGCTCGCCGCGCTACTCGAAGACGGCGAGGAGCTGGCGGGGATCACGGCTGCCCGCGCTGTCGACCTCGACGAAAAGATCTGTGCAGTGATCATGGCCGCCGTCGACGTTGCAGGCGCGGACATCGCGTCGTTCGTCAAGCTCGCCTCGTGGGCGGCTCGTATGGAGAACTTGAACCCGCTCGAGCTGTTCACCGTGAACTACGACCTGCTCATCGAGGCAGGTTTCGAGGAGGTCGGTGCGCCGTACTTCGACGGCTTCGTCGGCGGAGTCGAGGCTCGGTTCCTTCCCGAACTCGTCGAGCCGCATGACGCGCCGGCTGCCCGCCAGTTGCCGTCTGGGTTTGTGCGTCTCTGGAAGCTCCACGGTTCGACGAACTGGCGATCCATCGGAGCGACAGAAGCATGGCGGATGATCCGTGTCGGCGGACCACACGCCGGCGCGTCGGCGATCTATCCGTCTGATGAGAAGTACGAAGAGTCGCGGCGCGTGCCGTTCGTGGTCTTGATGGACAGGTTCCGCCGGGCTCTTGTGGAGCCTGAGACCATCACGCTCGTCAGTGGCTACTCGTTCGGAGACGCGCACCTGAACGAGATGTTGTTCGACGCCGCCTATCGCCACCCGCGGTCAGAGGTTCTCGCATTGTGCTTCGGTGATCTCCCGGACGTACTCGTCAATCGCGCATCCACCACCCGGAATCTGGTCGCGCTCGGCCCAACCGACGCGATCATCGATGGCCATCAAGCGGCCTGGAGGCCAGGCGAAGATGTACCCGGCGTCTTCGAGTGCGGGCGCTTCCTGCTCGGCGACTTCGCTCGCCTTGCGGATTTCCTGTCTCGGCGAGTTGCGCAGACCGATGCCGTCGTCTGATCCGACGTACATCGGCCGAGTTCGCCATGTTCTCGGTGGGGCCGTGACCGTTGAGCTCGATCCTGGGTTGGCGGGCGTCACTCCGATCTGGCGGGGCCGCCTGGTGCCCGTCGGGCAGGTAGGGACGCTGGTTCGCATCCCACAAGGACCTGTGTACCTGCTCGGCTCGGTCGTGCTCGTCGGCATCTCGGAGCTGAGTCCGCCCCCGGCACCCACCCAGGTGCCGCACCAAGGTGATCGCTGGCTCCAAGTCCAGATGCTTGGCGAGGTAGACGCTCTCGGAACGTTCCAGCGCGGTGTGAGTACTTACCCAGGTCTAGATGATGCGGTGCATTTCACGACCCCCGATGAGCTTGGGGCGGTCTATCCACCAGCCGGGGCGGATCGGGTACGGATCGGAGGCCTCTCGGCAGCACCTGAGATTCCGGTCGCCCTCGATGCCGCGCGGTTGGTGACACGTCACGCGGCTGTTGTTGGGTCGACGGGCTCCGGCAAGACAAGCGCAGTAGCGTCGCTCCTCCAGAGCTTCATCGCGGGCGGATGGGACTCCGCGAACATCGTCGTTTTCGACCCGCACGGCGAGTATGGAGCAGCGTTCGCAGATACGGCGGCAACACGTTCGGTCCTCGCTGTTGCTGACGATCTCCTCCTGCGTGTGCCCTACTGGGCGCTCTCGGCGCAGGATCTCTTGTGGGTGTTGTGCCGGCTGGATGGCAGGACGGTTGTCGACCGGTTCTCCGAACTGGTGGTCGAAGAACGTCGGAAGTTCGCCGAGGCCGCGGCGTGGCTCGATCTTGACGAGGAGTCGATCAACGCAGACACTCCGATCCCATACGACTTGCGGCGAGTGTGGTATCGGCTCGACTACGCCAACCGCGTGACCGTGACTCAGAAGGTCGGTGGAACCGACTGCGTCGAAGACGTTGGCGATGCCGATTCGCTTACGCCGGCCACGTTCACGCCCTACGGCCCAGCCGCCGGCCAGCCCGTCCAGGGCGAAAAATACCGGCACTACACCCCGGCGCCGGAAAGATTGAGATTGCGACTCTCCGACCCTCGGTTTCGGTTCTTCCTCCAGGCTCCAGATCCAAATGAGCCGGATCCGCTCGTCGATATGGTTCGGGAGTGGCTCGGAAACAAGCGGCCGGTGTCCGTTCTCGACTTCAGCGGGGTTCCCGCCGACGTCGCGGACGTGGCAATCGGTGTTGTCCTTCAGCTGCTATTCGAGATCGCTGTTCGCAGCACCAACGCGGGCATTGGACGGCCACGTCCTGTCCTTGTGGTACTCGAAGAGGCGCACCGGTATCTCGGCGGCGATGCGAGCGCCCAGCTGGCCAGAGAGTCAACCAACCGCATCGCGCGCGAGGGGCGCAAGTACGGCGTAGGGCTCATGCTTGTTACGCAACGGCCATCGGAACTTCCGGACACTGCGCTGGCGCAGTGCGGCACGATCGTCGCGTTGCGCCTGACGAACGGGAGTGACCAGACCACGGTCAGAGCGGCGCTGCCGGATGCTGTCTCGGGACTGGCGGACATCCTTCCGTCGCTGCGCACGGGTGAGGCGCTCATCTCGGGAGAGGCGATAGTCCTGCCGACACGGACCCTCCTGAGACGTCCGGATCCCGAGCCGCAGGCGGGCGATCCGTCGTTGGCCGGGTGGCGCGCGACTCCTCCGGAGGAGAACTCTGTTGAGGACGTCATCGCACAGTGGCGCGGTACAACGCCGGGGCAGGCTCAGTCGTGATCGAGTGGATCGAGGTAACGGATTCCGATCGCGTCTCGGCGATCGCCTACGACGCGGAGACGGAACGGATCCTCGTCTGTTTCAAGAGCGGTGGGACCGAGTGGCAATACCACGGCTGTCCTCCCGTTGTCTGGGAGCAGTTCAGCGATCCGGCCACGTCAAAGGGACGCTTCATCTACGAGCAGCTGAACACCCACACGCACGGCCCGTTGATTGACTAGCGAGACGCGGCGTGCCGCCCGACATGTCAGCATCTGTCGGAGAAGCGCTCGTCAACGGCTGTCTCTTGCCCGCCGTCCCCAACAAGGTGACTGGCGAGCCGCCGACCGTTACGCGGACATGCGGCAGGCGGGGCACAACTTTGGCTTGCGGCCTCGGACCTTCAACCTCTCGAAAGTAGCGCCGCACTCCACACAGGTGAGTGTCTCGATCTCTCCGGGTGGTTGTAACCCCTGATCGTCGACTCGGCTCTCCGGCAGGGGCGCTGCGAATGGCTGAGGCCTGGTGGCCTTCGGCCGTGGAGCGGGTCGAGTTGTACGCTCGTCGAGCTTCGCTCGTGCCCGATGACGGCGCTTGGTCAGGTCTTCGACGGCGTCTTCGCGAGCGGCATGCTCGCCGTAGACCGTGAGTCCTCGTTCTGACCACCAGAGGACAGCGTCCCAGTCCTTGAGCTTCTGCTGCCGGATCGCCATCTGGCGGTACGTGTCGAGGAGCGGGATGTTCCCGAACTTCGACTTGAACTGCTCGCAGATGATGTCCATCTCGGCGTCGTGTTGGCGGCACGCGTCGTCATACTCGTCGAGGGCAGTGTCGTAGAGTTCGCGACATCGGTACAGACGTGCCTCCAGCTCCGCGAGTTGGAAGTGGCGATCGATCGGATCGGGGTCGGTGGCGAGAAGCTCGCGGAGTTTGGCAATCGCTGGGCGGTCAGCGTCGGGGATGTCGTAGTACCAGGATAGGTCGTAGCTGTCGTCGTCCGCGTCGGCGAGCCAGGCCTCGGAGAAGCCCGTGCGCATGTCACCCCGAAAGACCGGGGGAGGGCCGGTTCGGGATAACCCGAAGTCCTCTGGGTCGTGGTCGAGGAAGACGCCGAGGGAACGGCTATCGGATCCACCAACCACCATTCCCTCGAGGGCGATGTGCTTCCCACCTTCCCTCGCCATGAGCGCCAGAAGCCCAGGGCGATAGGCAGCGGCGTCCTCCCGCGCGAGGTACCCGACGAGTTGCCCGTCGATGTGGACGCTGATCGCGTTGGGATCGTGCGGGTTTGACATGTCTGGGTGCAGCACGGCGTGGACCGGGTGACGAACCTGGCTTCCAGGTGGAGACCCGACGATCCTCCAGAGCACTTCTTGCCGATAGCTCTCGCCGACTATGTCGAGCGTCTCGTCGCCGCCGTAGATACACGCCGTGATCTGTTGGGTGTCAGCGGCCTGACCGACGGACTCCGGTTGTCCAGCCGACGGCTTGGGGCGTCCCCGTAGACGGTCGAGCAAACCCACTGAGCCCACCGTAGTCGGTAGACGATGTGTCAGCCGGCGGCGTGGATTCGTTGCGCTGGCCGGATCACCATTGTCCCCAGTCCAGCTCGATCTGCTGGTCTTCGTCGTCGCAGAGTCTCTCGACTGGTCACAGCGATGCGGCGGCCAGCTCGGGCGATCAGTGCCCAGACACCCAACTCGAATCGTCGGGTTCGAGTTCCTCACGCGAGTAGCCCGGCGATTGCGTCGGTTGCGTCGTCGCGGACGAGCCCCGTGCGCTCCGCGGCCGTGAGCATGCGGATGCTGCTTCCATCGGAGGCGTTGTAGATCACAGCGAGCACGTCTTCGATGCGTTCAGCGACGGTCTTGACGTGGCTGATGATGGCTACGAGCCGACCGGCCTTGGCGCGCCCTTCGAGCGTGTCGATGGCGATGTCGAGCGTCTTGGCGTCGAGCGAGCCGAAGCCTTCGTCGAGGAACAGCGAGTCGAGCCGGCCTCCGGCGCGGCCGGCGAGCTCGACCATCGCGAGGGCCAGGGCCATGCTCGCGAGGAAGCTCTCGCCACCCGAGAGCGTGCTGGTCGATCGCGGTTGGCCGGAGTAGCAGTCGACGACTTCGAAGTCTTCGGAGAACCCGAATCGGCCAGTGCTCATCTCTCCGAGGAGGTTTGTGGCGACCCCGAGCAGCGCCTGCTGTCGACGGTGCATCAGGAACCCGATGTACTTGGAGTTGCCGAGGAGGTCGTGGACGGCGCCGAGGTCGGCTAGGAAGGCGCCGCCTCGCGTGATTCGGTCGTCGAGTTGTGCGACGAGGGGGATCTGAGCGCGGGCGGCGGTCTCGTTGGCGGCAGCAATCCGGGCGGCCGTCGCGGCTTCCACGATCGCTGCATCGAGTGCCTCGACGTCGGGGACGCCGGACTTGGCGAGGAGGTCAGATACCTGGTTGCCCGCCTGGGTCGCGTGCTCGCGCTGTTTCGTCGCACGCTCTGTAAGCGCCTTGGTCGTCGCGTCCGCTGCCTTCTCGACGTCGGCCGCCCAGCCTGCGAGCGTGGCGGCGTCCTCAGTGGAGGGGCGTTGTGGTGCGGTGGGCTGCTCAAGGCGCGTGAGGACATCGGCTAGGCGATTCGCGAGCTTGTCGGTTCGTCGTACGGAAGCCGCCATCGGCTCTGCCACGTCGCGCGCGTCCACCGCTCATGAAGCGCTTCGAGTTGCTCGTCCATGTGCTCGCGATCCGCTCGCGCCGTGGCTCCGGCCGCTTCGACACCACGCAGGACCGAGAGGCTTGTCTGAGCGGCGTCGAGCGCGTCGGCGACGCGGCTCGTCCCGAGCGCGACGCTGCGCTCTTCGACCGTGAGTCTCAGGTCGAGTGCCCCATCGAGAGCGATGTCGGGACGGACCAGTTCAGGTAGCTTCGCTGCGCGAGACCGTAGACCGACGCACTTCCTACTGAGCGTGTCCATCGACGATCGTATTGACCCTTCGAGGTCGGCGACTTCCTTGCTCGCCGCCTTGGCCTCGGCGGACACTCTCGTCGCGATGTCGCGTTGCTCGGTGGCGTTGGTGCCCGCCTGATCGCGCCTCGCCTCGTCCTTGGCCGCGGCGGACTCGACTTTGGCGAGAATGGCGTCGTCATCAGCGATCGTCGCCTTCAGTTGCGCCGACGTCAGCAGGCTCACTTCTGCGAGGCGCGCGAACGCCTGGGCGGTTGCCCGATCGGCGCGAGCGAGGCCCGTGCGACGCTCCTTCTCGTGCGCGATCGTCGCCGTGTGCAGGCCGGCAGCGGTGTCGGCAGCGGAGCGGGCCTTGTCTCTCGCGTGCACCGCTTGGTCGCGCTGGCGACGAGCGGTCTCGAGCTTCGGGGCAGTTGGTGGCCGCCATGTTGTCGGCAGCTCGCGGTCACACACCGGGCACGGGTCGCCCGCCCTGCAGCCGTGGCTCGCGGCCGCGGCTGCAGCGGCCTTCTCGAGCTCCCGGACTCGTTGCTCGGCGGCCTCGGCCTTCTTCGATGCGTCGAGTGCTTCTTCGGCGAGTCGCTGGGCTGTAGCCCTGTGCCCGTCGAGATTGTCGCAGCACTGGCGCAGCTCTTCGCCGAGGGAGCTCCCTTGTTCGGCCTTATTGCGGTAGGCGGTTAAGGCCTCGCGCGCGGTGTTCCTCGCTCGAATCGCCTCCGCCGCTGCCTGCGTGGCACCGGCGGCCAGCGTCTGTGTCTCCTCGGCTTTCTTCGCTTCCGCCTCCGCGGCTGCTAGCTGCTCGTCGGAGCGCTGTCGGGCGGCTTCGAGCTCGGTCGTGTCGCCTACCGCCTGGTTGGTGGCGTCGGCGAGCTCGTCCAGCTCCCGGGAGAGTGCTTCAAGCTCCGCTTCGGCCTTCACGAGGTCCGTGAGCCCGGTGCCCTGATGAGCAGCACCCTTGAGCCGTTCGAGAGCGTCCCTCTCGCGCTGGCGAGCCGCTTGCCGGGCGTCATCGAGGGTCGATCGGGACGTCGCGAGCTCCGTGGCAACGGTCGTCAGCCGGCTGAGCTCGACCGCCGTGCCCGTCAGCCCCGGCTCAGCGAGGCTCTCTGCGAGACTGTCGAATTCCGCTGCGTCGCGGTCGGCTTCAGTGGCCATGGTCTGGAGCTGGGCCAGTGTCTTGCGGAGATGGTCGAGTACTTGTTTGCGCGACTCGGAGCTCGCCCGTCGAGCGGCAGCCTCGGTCGCGGCAGCCGTGGGGTCGTCCAGGTAGAGCGACCGTGCCGTGACGAGCGAATCGTGCCGAGGTCCCCACCGAGAGAGCAATCGGTCCGCGATGTCTCGGGCGGCGACGAGCTCGTCAACCCGGAAGATGTTCTGGAGGATCTTGCCGCGCTCGGCCGGTGTGGCCTTCAAGAGCTCGGCGAAGCGGCCCTGGGGCAGGATGACGGACTGGAGAAAGGCCTTGCAGTCAAGCCCGACCAGCCGCTCGATGGTTGCGTTCACGTCGCTCCGACCGTTCTTGACCGTGCCGTCGTCTGTGCAGACGAGACGGTGAACGGGCGCCGGGTAGCCGTCGCGGGACATCGAGCGCGTCACTTGCCACTGCTTGCCGTCGGCTTCGAATGTGAGCGCGACCTTCATGGTTCGCACGCCGTCGGCGATGAGCTCCCCGGGCTGCCCGGTCCAGGTCGCCGCCGAGTAGAGCGCGTAGGTGATGGCTTCGAGGATGGAGGACTTGCCCGAACCTGTGTCGCCGACGATGGCGAGAAGATTGACACCGGAGAAGTCGAGCGTCGCCGGCTTCCGGTAGCTGCGAAGTCCGTCGATGGTGAGCGTGATCGGCCTCATGCCGTGGACTCCGCGGCTTCTGACGGAGCGGTGATGTCCTCATCGAACAACGAAGCCTCGACGAACTCGACGGCCGCACTGTCTTCGGTCGTGCTCAGCAACGTGGTGAAGATCTCGCGCACACGAGCCGCTCGGGCTCCCCTGAGGTTGGGCTGAGCACTGGCGAGGTAGCTGGCGAACAGCTCCTCGACGCTTGGCTCGGCTTGTCCGTCATCGGCGCCGGACACGACGGTCACCCGGCCTGACGCGTAGGGGTTGTAGGCCTCGAGCAGCGTGGCGTCCGGGAACATCGCCGCCAATCGATCGGCGAGGTCCGGGATCACGTCCTCGCTGTGGACGATCGCGGTCAGGATGGAGCGTCCCGCTTCATCGCGTCGTGCGTCGAGCTCCTCGAGGGTGCCTTCCATGCGCTGCAAAGGACGGCCGCCCGAGAGCGGGATGGCTTCCAACTTCGCCGTCCGTCCCGGCTGTGCCTCGACGACGACGACGGACTTCGTCTCGCCCTCCTCGCCGTAGTCGATCTGGATCGGCGAGCCGGCGTAGCGGGCTCGTTCGAGGCCGCGGATCGGTTGTGGTCGATGAATGTGGCCGAACGCGGCGTAGGACACCTGCGGGAGCTGCTCGGGTCGCGTGGCGTAGCTGTCGCTGACGTGCAGTGTGCGCTCGGACTTACACAGTTCGGCGCCATCCACGAACAGGTGGGCGGCGAACAGGTTGACGTGACGAGACGCGTCGTAGTCCGCAGCGAGACCGGAGGCGAGGTTCTCTTCCAACAGCGCGATCTGGTCGGCGTACGATGCGGTCCATTGTTCGGGCCGAGTGCCGAAAACGTCGATGAGCGCGTTCTGTGGCACGAAAGGAATCGGTGCCAGCCGGATCTCTTCGACCGTTCCACCGCGATCTTCGCCCGGGAACCGCAGTATGCCACCGGCCTCGGCCATGCGGGCGCGTGGGATGAAGCGCAGGCGGCTCTCGTCACCGACTGCACCGAACGCCAACAGCAAGTCGAACACTTCGAACAGCGCCGGCGAGTCGTGATTGCCGGCAAGGACGACCACGGGGGCGATGCCGGCAAGCTCCTGCAGGTAGGAGAACCCTCTGTGGAGGTCTTCGACTGCCGGACGCGGCTGGTCGAAGAGGTCACCGGTATGGACGATGAGATGGGGTTGGCACTCTCGGGCGATCGCCAGTTCCTCGTCGAGGACTTCCTCGTGATCGGCGGCGCGAGAAAGGCGGCCGTGAGTGACGCCGAGATGCCAGTCCGAGATGTGCAGCAGTCGCATCGGTGAACCTCCTACTAGAGCTTCGAGAACACCGCGGCCTGATCCGCCGCCCGGGCCTCGTCGGTACGCCGTCCTTCCTCCACGGAGGTCGCGAAGGCCGGGAACGGGAACCGCATCGGTATCGGCGCCGGGATCAACGGCTGGTCGATCACCATCGTCCCGGGCAAGAACCTCGTCGCCCGTTCCCGGAGTTCAGCAGATAGGAATCGGTACTCGGCCGACTCGCCGGCGTCGAGCCGTCCGACGACCTTCACAGCAGCGTTCCGGATGATGGCGGGAGCGACGGCACTGGCGGCCTGCTGGGCACCGATAAGTAGGACACCCAGCGCTCGGCCACGCTCTGCGATATCGACGAGGAGGTCCTTGAGCGGACTCTGTCCCTCACGGGGTGCGTACTTGTTGAGCTCATCGAGGAGGACGAACCGCAGCGGCTCGCGGCCCCGCCCCATCTTCGCCTCGAACACCTGGCTCAGCAGCGCGCCGACGACGAACCGTTGCGCCGAGTCGTGCAGCGTGTGGATGTCGACGACCGTGACGGCAGCGTCGCCCTCGAGGTCAACCGGCGTCACGCCGGGAACGATGAGGTGCCCAACGCGAGGCACCAGCGCGTACAGGCGCCGGATGAACGCCATCGCCGTGTTCGGTTGAACGTTGCCCGTCCAAGCAGGGTCGGCCGCGTCGATGAGCCGCACAGCAAGGAACTCGACGAGATCACCGAAGCTCCGCACAGGCTCGCCTTCTCCCGCACCCTTCGGCGTTCGCCGATGCGGCGCCAGCCGAGCGAAGTCGTTCGGCGTATGAGGCTCGGGATCGGCCAGCAGCACGGCGCCCGGTTCGCCGTCGAGTGGATATGCGTGTCGAGCTAGCTGGAGGCGCGCGCGCTGTTCGATGAACGACAGCTGGTTGCGGGCGTCATCAGCGTCGGCGAAGCAGAACGTCAGTAGTCCGTGGCGGATGAAGTCCATGGGGCTCCACCCGTACACGTGAACCTCGTCGACGGAACGGCTGGTGACGTCGGGCGTCAGCGACCCCTCGATCCCGGCGGCACGCGGAACGTACAGTCCCACAGAGCCAAACGGCCCGGGTTCCGGTACTCCGAGCGTCGCCCAGCCGCGGGCCGCTTCGGGGTGATCTGAGAACCTTGCGTTGAGACGGTCGAGTTGAAGCAGGTCCTCGCCCTTGACGCAGAACACGAGCGCCCTGGTGCTCGGCGCGGCGGTGCCCAGCATGCGGCGCCCCTCCGTCGTTTCCAGCAGCATGTAAAGCAAGAACAGCGCGTAGGAGGTCTTCGTCGCCACGCCGGAGATGCCGGAGATGTTGACGTGGCCACCCTTCTTGCCATTGAGGAACGAGAAGTCGACGTAGATCGGGTCTCCTGCCTGGTCGAACCCCGCAGGAAGAGGCTGCTCCATCTGATCGAGGAAGAGCGCCTCCCGGCGGACGTCGCCGGTGGCGCGAACGACCACCGAGCCGGGTTCGGGAGCCAGCCACAGCTCGGGGACGGTCCGCAGGATTTGTATCTCGACTCTGCGAGAGGTCTCGC
Organism: uncultured Acidimicrobiia bacterium; assembly: GCA_963841465.1. GTDB lineage: Bacteria > Actinomycetota > Acidimicrobiia > Acidimicrobiales > Ilumatobacteraceae > JALZMG01. The sequence goes on from CAWJCQ010000010.1 coordinate 217,609, forward strand.
CGGGCATCGTCTTGGCGCGAGCGATGCGATCGGTGTCTGACGCATACGACGCGCCTTCGATCTGTCGGACGGCTTCGACGACAATTCCGTAGTGACTCACGGAACGGCCGTCGGGCAGTTCCTGGCGGCAGGCGACGAGGTCATCGAGTTGAACGACGGCGTTCTCGGCAAGCACCACGGTGAACCGGCGAGTTGACGCGGGAACAGCTCCGTCGACGAGACCGATCACTGAGTCGGGAGGGAGATACGAAGGGCTGACGCCCGCCGGCGCTCCGGGTGCGGCATTGATGTCATCACTCATCCTGGTGACTCCTGGTCAGCGAGCCGGCACGGCGGTCGTGTCGGCTCGGTCGACTAGTACAACGGCCTCCCGAACGGCTCTCGCCGCGAGACCGTGGTCCCCCAGAAGGTGGCGGAGATGCCGCTCCAGCGCTCCCACCGGCTGAAGGTTCTGCGGTGCACGTGGATCGACGTGGGGGACGCCTGCGTACCGTGGCAGGGTGGCCGCGGCTCGGTCGGCGGCCTCGCATGCCGCTCGCAGTCCGGCGGACGCGGGAAGTTCGAGCCGTACGATGCCCGCCCACGGGCTCGCGTGTTGGCCGCGGTCAGTCAGCCGCAGATAGCAGGAGTAGACGTCTGCCCGCTTGGAGAACAGAGATGTCCGCTGGCCCGCGGCGAGACCGGGTACCCGCCGATGCTGTTCTCGCGGCAGTTGCGGATCGTGCTGGGTCTTCACGAAGCCCACCACTGGCACGTCGCGACTGCGGACGAAGTTGAGCGGCCCGTCCACCACGGTGATGTAGCCGGCCACACACAGCTCCTCAGCGAGCCGTCCCTCCGTTCCCCGCATCCGCAGTTGGAGCTCCTGCAGCGGCGCGTCGGGTTGGTCGAGCGGCGTGGACACCGGTGTCCACGCCCAGCCTCCGGCGACCGATGGCAGGCTAGCGATGAGGCCCGATCCCCAGACGACAAGCCGCTGGACGCTGCACCGCGCGAACTGGGGCCGTTCGCCTGGCTCGCAGAGAACCGCGCCGCAACCGTGCGAGCCGGCAATCCCGCGCGCCATGTCTCCCGAGTCGTCAATGAGATAGAGCGTGGCCTCGGCGCGACGGACGCCATCAACGAACGCGACGGGCGCGTCGATGGCGCCGCTGCCGCCGTGAAAGAGCAACTCGTTGCCATCCTCGACGGGAGTGGCCAGCCGGCCATCACTCGGCTCGTCCTTGATGAGGTACGGAGAGCCGTACCGAGCCGACCAATCCTCGACGAAGACGGGCATGGTTCGCTACCTCCACAACGGGCGTTACGACGCCGATCCACCCTAAGGCAGGCGGCGTGACGCCCCCGGCCCGACCCCGACGCGCCAGGGGCATCCGGGTGAAGATCAGGCCAGATCGCGATCGACTCAGCGTCGCAAGCCCTGGGTGGTGTCCGACTGTTCGCATGTCAGCGGACAGACTATCACCCGTCTCGGCGCGGGCGCAACGCTTGCGGTTCCGGTCGGCTCACCCGTGTACGCTGACGAGCGAACATGTCGTCCGCGCCCTCTCCCCAAACCCTCGGTGACCGTGTCCGACAAGCACGGCTTGCGAAGGGGATGAGCCTCCGGGAGCTGGCGCGCCGGATCGCCAAGGCGGCGTCGTATCTGAGTGACATCGAGTACGACCGCCGGGTGCCGTCCGAGGCGGTCGTGCGGCAGCTGTGCGACGAACTCGAACTGGACGTCGACGTCATGCTTGCGGTTGCCGGGCGCGTCGGCGAGGGCGCTGAGGACTACATGCGGTCCGAGCCAACCGCCGGAGTGCTACTTCGTCGCGTTGCGCAGGAGCGACTCGACGAAGCTGCCCTACAGGACTTGCTCGCCCGCGTCGAGCAGTTCTCGAAGCAGCGTCGACCTAAGTTGCCTCCGCGGACCGGGAAATGAGGTGGTACCGAGGACGAGACGGTGATCGCCGGCTGTGGTTCGAGCGCGATGAGATCGAGGCCATCGTCGACGACGAGTTGAACAGGGCCGGGCTTGCACCGAGTCGCTCTCGCCCAGTCGTCGAACTGGAGCACTTCGTCGAGCAGCACCTGCGGGCCGATCTCGATCAATACGCGACGCTGGACACCGACGTGCTCGGCCTCACGGAGTTCCGAAGCCGTAAGTCGCCTCGCATCTCGATCAACCAGAATCTCACCGGGGCCGCCCTCGATGACGAAGACGCGTCGCTGAGCCTTATGGGCCGTTGGCGTGCCACCGTCGCACACGAGTGCGCTCACGTGCTTCTACATCGCGTGCTCTTCCAGGTCGACACCCGACAGGTCGACCTGTTTGGTCGCGATGAAGGCGAGCCCGGGGCACGAGCAGACGGCGTGATGCAGTGTCTCAAGCGGGACGTTGGCCACCGTGTCCAGGCATCTGACTGGCGTGAGGTGCAGGCCAACCTTGGCATGGCAGCGCTACTAATGCCGCGCCATCTCTTCTGCGCGATCGCCACCGAGGCGATCTCCTCGCTGGGTATCTCGACCCCGACGGCAGGATCGCCCGACGCAAGCGTCTTGGCCCGAGAGGTGGCCGAGCGCTTCGGCGTATCGCGTGAGGCCGCCAAGATCCGACTCGCGACACTCGGGTTAGTTGCTCCATCGGGCAGCGCGAGGCTGTCTGCCAGGTGAGGCGACCGTAGTCGTAGATCGGAAGTTGCTCTCACGACCGGTCGCCTCTTCTGGATGCTCGGCACGTGAGCTGTCCGACAGGATCGACCGTTACGAACTTGGTCGCAGCACCGCTGGTCAGCGCGCACACGCCAGCGGGCCCTCGCCAACCCCGGCGGCGTGACCGCGTTGAACTGCTCCCGTTTGCGGATGAACTCCCTGTCGATGAGTTTGGCGCTGAGCCGCCTGGCCGGCGCCTACGCCCGAAAAAGGCGTGCGCCGTTCACCCTCCTCGGATGAGGCGCGCAACGCGTTCGGCGGCGTCGCTCTGCATTGGGGGCGTGACGTGCGTGTAGATCTCCCTCGTGATGTGGGTGCTGCTGTGATTCAGGCGTTCGCTGACGATCTTGATGTCAATACCGGCGCTCAGGGCGAGGGTTGCCCACGTGTGGCGGAGACCATGGAGGGTGATCGGCGGGAGCCGCTGTTGCGGGTGATCCCGGTTGAAGTACTGCTGCTTGCGGTCGAACTCCCGTGAGAAGCGCTCCGGGTGGTGCGGACGACCGTCGAACTGGCAGAACACGTACCCGTCGTCGTGGAAGCCCGGGCCGAGCCGCAGCTTCGCCTGGGCCTGCTCAGGTCGCAGCCGCCTGAGTATTGCGACCGTGGCGGAGTCGAGACGGATGAGATGGGCCTGCTTCGTCTTCGGGAGCTCCTTCACGATCACCTGGTGGTCGAGCGCGGTCACCTGACGGGAGATGATCGCCGTGCCCTCGTCGAGGTCGATGTCGCTCCAGCGGAGACCGAGGCACTCGCCGCGTCGACAGCCGCTCGTGGCGAGGAAGATCCACGCCGGTAGGTAGGGGCTGTCGGAGGCGTAATCGAGAAAGGCGCGGAGCTGCTCGGCCGTCCATGCCTTCGGTCGATGCCAACGAGCAGCGGCCGCCGACGGCGGAGTGGCGGCGTCGGCAACGTTGCGCACCACGCGGTTCCACCGCAGCGCGTCCCGGAGGGCTGCGTGAAGGATCGTGTGGATGTAGCGCACCGTTCGTGGCGCCAGCCCGGCGGAGGACCCGTCCGTGGGTGGCTCCGCTGCGCGTCGAAGCATTGCGGCGACGGCGCTCTTGGTGATCGCCGCCTCGTCCTGGAACTCCTGGCGGAGCTGCTCGGCGACCCGCTCGTACGTCAGCCCCGTCGCCGCGTAGCTCGGCGGCACGCTCGCGCACGTCGGGCAGTCGCCTCGCCAGAGTGTGGCGCCGATGCCGGCCCGTGTCGAGGAGGCTGCGATACAACTGGTTGAGATCCACGGGCGTGAGCTTCTGGAGCGAGACAGCACCGATGTGCGGGATCACGTGCAGGCGGAGGTAGCGGTCGTAGGACTGCCAGGTGCTCTCTTCGAGCACCGGTGGCCGGCGGGACGGCAGCCACTCGTCGGTGAGGAAGGTGGCGAGCGAGATCCGCTCGGCCCTGACGTAGGCGCCGGTCGCCAGCGCGTGGGCAGCCGCGATCCGCGCCTCTTGGGCCTCGCGCTGGGTCTTGAAGCCGCCCTTGCTGTGCTGACGCCTGCGGCCGTCGGGACCGGTCACGTAGAGGTAGTACGTGTAGGTCGAGCCGCGCCGGCGGACGTTGGGCTTGCTGTTGCCGCGCTGTCGGCTCGTCGCCTTGTCATCCATCGCCTGCCTCCCGTTCGAGCTGCTCGCGCACGGCCGCGGCCTTGGCCGCGTTCTGCCAGGAACGAAGCTGGCTGGCCAGCTCCGTGAGTGCCTTCCGCCAGTCGTCGAAGCGTGCTAGCTCCTTCATCACCACGGCGTTGAGCGCACCCTCGGCACGCCAGGCCAACCGGTCTTGCGCCTCCGTGAGCTCGCCCATGTCGATCTCCTTGAGGTAGCGTTCGAGCCGATCGGACATCACATCGTCGTCGCCGGGTGCGCCGAAGATGACGTCGATCAGCTCAGCGAGCGTGATCCCGCCCCACGGGTTCTCCTCGGACTTCAGTCGCAATGGCGTCTCGGACTGACTCGGCCTGGTGGGCATGAAGAAGAAGCCGATGGGGACGCGGAAGCACCGGGAGAACGCCACGATCTCGTCCGCAGTGAACTGGCGGACACGATGCCCGTCGATCGAGCGCTCGGCGGCGGAGAACGTCGCCTTCGACCAGCGGGCACCGAGGTACTGCTCCAATTCGGCGGCTGCCTCCTCCTGCGTCCAGCGCCGTAGCGCTCGCGCTTCGGCCAAGTTGTAGGCGACCACCTGGTTCGGCGTGATCTGGACGAGGTCGTCAGCCTGGTCGCGCTTCCTTCGGGCCATCAGGGCTCCCTTCGACTCCATCGAACCATAGACCAGTCAGTCGACATGTTGACCCCGGAACGACACGAGTGTAGTTTGGGCTGGCTCCAGACAGGTCAACATCTCAGCAGACCAAGGCAGGAGGTGCTCCAATGGACCACCAGTCACTCGACGACCTTCCAGACGTGCTCACGATCCCCGAAGCTGCTCGGTTCATGCGAGTGAGCTCGGGCGTGGCGTACGGGATGGCTCGCCGGTATCGCCGGACCGACGGCCGCGAGGGCCTCCCGGTCTTCGTGGCCGGCGAGCGGATGATGCGGGTCGCCAAGCTCGACCTCGTTCGCTACATGGCGGGCGAGCTATCTCATGGCGTCACCCGCACCGGCTGATCGGCCGCCCACCCTCACGCTCGGGCCGGGAGCCTCTCAGGCCCGGCGTGCGCTCGGTCCGATCGCATGGGCGGTGCTCGAGTGCGTCGCGACTGGCGCCGTGGAGCGCGGCGACCAGACCGTGTCCCATCAATCGGTACGCGGCCTCGCCGACTCCCTTGGTCTGGCGAAGGACACGGTGGCTCGGGCGCTTCGCCGGTTGGCGGCCGACCAGCTGCTCGCGTACGTCTCGAACCGCGGTCACGACGGCCGCTTCGGCACGTGCCACTACCGACTCACCATCCCAGCAGGAGTGTTCCATGGCGTCCGCACCGACACCTCGACGTCGGCATCCCGAACACCGAAGCGCTCCTCTCACCATCCGCCCGGGACACAGCTCTCCCTCATCGACCCACCCTCGCCGGACGCATGAGCACCACTCCAATGACGACGCGTGAACTACCCGATTCGCCTTCACGAATTTGCACCATCGTGCGGGAGGCGGCGCGCGCCTCACGTCGGAGGTGCCGGCGGTGCTGAGCTTGTGGAAGCTCGCCCACGGCCAGGAGGCCTACTACCTCGAAGCCGTCGCCCAGGGCGTCGAGGACTACTACGTCGGCGGCGAGGCGCCCGGGCGATGGATCGCCAGCAGCGGCACGCTGCTCGGGTTGGACGGCGAGGTGTCAGCCGACCAACTGCGGGCCGTCCTGTCTGGCCGCGACCCGTCATCTGGGACACGGCTCGGCCAGCCGCACACGGTCCCCGGGTTCGACCTGACGTTCCGAGCGCCGAAGTCCGTGTCCGTCCTCTTCGGACTCGGTGATCCGGACGCGGCTCGGCAGGTCCGTGACGCCCACGACCGAGCAGTCGAGGCAGCGCTCGAGTGGGCCGAACGACACACCGTCTGGTCCCGGCGGGGCCGAGGCGGCGTGCAGCAGATCCGAGGCGAGGGGATGATCGCTGCCGCGTTCCGGCATCGCACGTCGCGCAACGGAGATCCGCACCTCCACACCCACGTGCTCGTGCCCAACATGGTGCTCGGCGAGGACGGCACCTGGGCGACCCTCGACGCCCGCTGGCTGTACACGTCGGCCAAGACCATCGGCTACTTGTACGAGGCTCAGCTCCGCCACAACCTGGCGGCCGCGCTCGGCGTCGAGTGGGGAGCCGTGCGCAACGGCATCGCCGACATCGAGCACATCCCCGTCGACGTGCTGAAGGCGTTCTCGACTCGTCGTGCCGAAATCGAGGAGCGCATGGCGATCCGCAACCAGCACTCAGCGAAGGCGGCGATGATCGCCGCACTCGACACCCGCCGCAAGAAGGAGATCGACCCGGGCGCGGTCGAGCTGCGCGCTCGCTGGGCCGAACGGGCCGAGCAGATCGGCTTCGATCCCGCACGGCTGCGCGACGCGATCGGCCGCGCTGAGCCGGCGCCGATCACCAATGCCCAGCGGCTCTCGGTCGAGGACCGACTGCTCGGCGCCAACGGCCTGACCGCTCACGAGTCATCGTTCGACCGCAACGACATCTTGCGATCCTGGTGCGATGCCCTGCCGTCCGGCGGCCCAATCGAACGACTCGAGGACCTCGCTGAGCACCTGATCGACCGCATCGAGACCGCACCGCTACACGGCGTCGTTCCCGTCAAGGACCCGGTCATCCGCGACGCGTCCGGACGGACGATCTCCAAACTGCCCGCCCGGGAGCGATGGACGACGTTCGAGCTGCTCGCCCTCGAACACGGCGCCCTCCACACCGCCCACTCGCTCCTCGGCGCCGAACGAGCCGCGTGCCCGGAGGCGGAGGTGATCGCCGCGCTGCAGGCAACGCCGAGCCGCCTGTCGGAGGAGCAGGCCCGAGCCGTGATCCAGATGACACAGTCGGGCAACGGTGTCGATGTGCTCACCGCACCGGCCGGCGCCGGCAAGACGTTCGCCCTCGCGACCGCACGAGATTGCTGGGCGCGAGCGGGCTATCGGATGATCGGTGCCGCTCACACGGGCGTCGCCGCCGACGAGCTGGCGATCGCCGCCGCGATCCCGTCGACGACGATCGCCCGACTGCTGATCGCCATGGACCGGGGTGAACCCGGTGGTCTGGATGAGCGGACGGTTCTCGTCGTTGACGAAGCCGGCACCGCTGGCACCCGTGACCTGGCGCGGCTCCTCGACGAGGTCGATCGCACGGGAGCGAAGGTCGTGCTGGTCGGTGATCCCAAGCAGCTGCCCGAGATCGCCGCCGGCGGACTCTTCGCCGCGCTGACCGAGCGATTGCCTGCGCTCGAGCTGAAGGACAACCGCCGCCAGCAGCATGAGTGGGAGATCGAGGCGCTGCGTCAGCTCCGCGACGGTGCAACCACCCACGCTCTCCACGCCTACCTCGTGCACGGTCGCATCACAGTGGGCCACGACTCCCACCACACCAAGACCCTGCTCCTGGCCGACTGGTGGGCGTCGCTGGTGAGCGGAGACGACGCCGTCATGCTCGCCGGCCGCCGCGCCGATGTCGCCGAGCTGAACATGTGCGGCCACGTCCGCGCCGAATCAGCTGGCTACCTCACCGGCCCGGCGCTCGACGTCGGTGGCGTGCCCATCAGGGCCGGCGACCGGCTGATGATGCTGCGCAACGACCGCAAGCTCGGCGTTCGAAACGGGAACCGAGGCATGGTCGTCGAGGTCGACCCAGACGAACGAAGTCTGCGTGTCCAGCTGGCCCGCGGAGCTGTGGAGGTGCCTGCCCGCTACCTGGACGCCGGCAACGTCGGCCTCGCGTACGCGATGACCGTCAACAAGGCCCACGGCACGACGTGCGACGCCACGATGCTACTCGGTGACGACCTCCTCTACCGAGAGCTCGCCTACGAGGCGATGTCGCGTGGACGCAAAGAGAATCGCATCTACATGTGCCGGACGACGGTGTCCGACCTCGACCTGCAGCTGGAGGACGGCCCACACGCCCGTACGGTGGATGCCGGCGACCCGATCGACATCCTCGCCGCCGGGCTCGAGCGCCGCCGCAACAAGCAACTGGCGCTCGACAGCATCGCCTCTGTGCCGCTCGAAACGTGGAGCACGGGCGATCTGCTGACCGAGCCCAACCGCGTCCGATGCGTCCTTGGTCAGGCGCCACCGGATCGATCGGCAGACCTCGCCGCGCTCGTGAGGTCGCGACGCGAGATCGAGGCGAAGGTGCTGGAGACGAGGCGTTCGGTCGCCCAGCTGGAGTCCCGTAAACGACCGAGGAGTGAGCGGCGCTTGCCGGATGTCACGCTGCTGACTCAACGGCACAACCTGGCCCACTTCGAACAGCAGGCGTCGCGAGTCGACCGCGAGATCGCCGGACTTCACACCAGCCAGCACCGGCGGGCGAGCCATCTCGCCGCACACGGGGCAGACCAGTTCGAGCTGGACGCCATCGGCGAGGTGCTCGACCAGCGAGTCCGCAACGACACCAACCGCGCCGTTGCCGACCCACCCAGCTACATCACCAAGGTCCTCGGGCCCCGACCGGCAGGTGCCGTCGAGGACCGGGCCTGGGTGCGCGCCGTCGTCGCAGTCGAGAAGTACCGCGTCGAGCACGACATCACCGACAATCGGGGCGCGCTAGGTCCAGAACCTTCGAAATACGTCGATGTACTCGAGTGGTACCGGGTCAACGACATCGTGCGCAGTGCCCGCGAGACAATCGTCCCACCCGTGCCGACCGTCACCCGAGGAGTCGTGTCTGTCCACGGCCCGTCGCTCGACATCGGCTTGTGATGACGTCGCGATGCCCGGGGAGCCGCTCGGCCGTCGCCCAGCGAGCCGCTACAAGTTGCGAGCTCGTGTTCGATCGGCTGAGCTCGTGTCGTGGAGCGTGCCGACTACGCGCAGTCGCACGTGTTTGGAACGACCGAGTACTCGAGCGTGCTCGCGATCGTCGACGCCCTCTACGCACATCTGGAGCTGGCCGAGATCGTCGCTGCGATTCGCGAGGCCAACCAGCCGGGGCGTTCCAGCTCCGAGGTTCAGAACGTGTTCCTCGAACACGCTCGACAGCTCGGCTTCACGGACGAGTCCAGGGGGCTGTTCGCCGGCTACGTGACGAGCGCCCTTCGTCCGGACTACTACCTGCCGCTCGGCGACACCGGAGTGCTCATCGAGGTCGAGCGCGGCAAGACGACGATCAACAACATGGACTTGCTGGACTTCTGGAAGTGCCACATCTGCACGCACGCTCACTACCTGATCCTCCTGGTCCCGACCGAGCTTCGTCAGAACGAGACGATGTCGCCGCGCCGAGAGTTCACCACGGTCCGGAATCGATTGGCGTCCTTCTTCGAGGACGCCAACTACACCAACGTGCGCGGCTTGTTCCTCTTCGGGTACTGAACCCGTGGCCCGGATGAATGCGACCGTACGATCGCGAAGGCAGGCGAACGTTGTCCGGGAGGAAGAGATGCCAAGTCAAACGCTGGTGTCGGCGTACGAGCGAGCCTCCAGGCGGCACGCTGCGGCGTCCCATGAGCTGACGGACGTGCTTGTTGGGATGGCTCTGGCCACGCTGGCGGACGCCGTCCCCGGCGCTACGTCGATCGAGGCGATCGGCGAGTACAACGAGGACTGGCTTCCGACTCTGCGGATCCAGCGGGTGCTCGCCGGTGGGGGCGTTGTCCTGTTCGACATCGAGGTCGGTCATTCCGACCGTACCGTCGAGGATGCCGTCGACGTGGTCAACACCGAGTATCTCGATGCGCTGGTCGATCTGACTGGCGACGAGCACATGGGAGCCGTCACGGTCCAATGACGCGTGGGCAGCGGGCAGGTCAGGGCAAGCCCACCACTTCCGCGAGAAGGGCGCGGATTCGTGTGCGCAGCCGTGCGGCGGCGTCTGGCTGCAGCGACTCGGTCAGCGCAGGTAGCCCGGAACCGTCGGGCCCCAGCTGACGCCATAGCTCCGATCGGACGCGGTGCAGCCCCTCATCATCGAAGTCCGCCGGTGTGACAGCCGCGGCCGCGGCGACCTCGAGGCAGCGCCAGAGATCCTCGACGTCGCGAACCTCGGCACGAACTGATCGAACGAGCGTTTTCAGCGCGATCGTCCCCACTGCGTCCGGGAGCACGACGGCAGCGTGCAGGGTCGTCCCGTCTGTGAGCCGCAACTCAGCGGTGATTCCGACGCTCGGCCGGCGCAGCGCTTCGGCGAGTCCGGGCACCTCGGTCGTCACGACGTCGCCGACGGCGACGGTGTCGCGTGCTCGCGTTCGATAGGTCGGGATGAGCAGGTCGACGGCTGCTACGCGCCCGCGATCGAGTCGGCGCTCCCAGCGGTTGCCACGCACCTTGTGGTAGCCGAACGCCTCGATCGCCTCGACGAGGTCAGGACGTCGAAGCACATGCGGCGGCACGCCGAAGTCCGCATCACCGGTGGCCCGTAGGGGTAGATCCAGCCCCAGGCGCTGGACGTGGAGCATCACAGCGACACCGCCGATCAGGCGGTAGTCGTCTTCGGCGCCGGCCGACGCCATGGCCCGGCTGACGTCGTGAATCGCGGTGAAGCCACCGTCCATCGCTGCGGACAGGCTCGGAAGAACGACCCGCTGCGCGCTCACGCAGCACCCGACAACGAGCGTTCGAGGATCGCATCGCGCAATCGGTCGGCGCCTTCGCGTCGGTCTTCGCCTCCGAGGTCGAACAAGTCCCACCACTGCTGAACAGGGTCCGAAAGCGGGACGCCATCGACTATCGCCGGCCACGGGGGAGCGGGAGCGAACAACGTCGCGTCGGGCGTCCACCGTGCGATGACGCTGGCGTCGGCGCGCCCTTCCGCCTGGACGAGCTCCTTGGTGACGACTCCAGGATGGACGTCGGTGTAGACGACCGTGAGCGTCGGGTGTCGCCAGGGCACGAGGAGATCGGGGCCGAGGTCGGCCGAGAATGCCACCCTGACCTGCTCGGCGCGCGCCGACTGCACGATTGTCTCGGCCTGCTCCGCCAACGGACGCGTGCTGTACCAGTAGGACGTCCCGTAGAGCGTCGGCCGGGACCGCCTCCGGTACAGGTCCAGCAGCGCGGACCGGTCTGCGACGTAGCCGCTCACAGTCGCTTCGACCGCGCCGGCGGCGCCGAATTGCGTGAGTACCTGCGAGGCGCGGGGTTGGCTCACGCCTGCGATCTCGGCGAGGGACACGCCCGTGACCGGTCCGCCGGCAGCGATCAACGCGCGTGCGATCGCTGCGGTCCCGGCGCCCCAGCGTCGGGCGGCGCTGCGAGAGGAGTTCGGCGCGGCCACGGTTCGAGGGTATAAGTGTTCGCGCCCGATGGCAAGGAACACTTATGGAACACTTATGGTCACGAGGTGTCGTTTGTCCGCGATTTGTCATCACTTTGTCCGCGAACGACCCGAAATCTGACGATACGAGGCAGTACGAGACAGCACGGAAGACCCCGAAAGTGGGCTCTGAGCAGGACTAACCAGAACTGACCGTCACCAGCCGTAGCTCCGCAACCCGGAGTTCAAGTCCCCCCTCCGACACGACGGGATGGGTCACGACCCATCTTGAGCTGCGTTCCCGGGACCGGTACCAGCAACCGACTTCCCCGAGCCGACCAGCCCCGTGGCGTGCCGTGTGGCACCACTGGCGTTCCTGTTGGTGTGGCGCGTCGTGACGACGTTCGTGTTGCTCTGTGGAGCCGTGCGCCGTCGGCGAACAGCGGACGCAGGGAGGTCGGATCGGATACGCGATTCGGGACGCACTCGTTGGCCGAGGGATGGACGCAACTGCGTCTACCGCGGCTGCTGGACGACGATCCTGTCGACGGCGCAAGTCGGTGGTCGTTCGCGATCGTCACCGTCGAGCGCACCGGCCGGGTGACGCTGCCGGCGGCCGCACGCGCCGCCATGAAGCCGTGCGTGACGTTGCGCCTGTCGACGCGCGGCGAGGTGGTCGTGCTGCTCAATGGCGGCGCCGGCCGCACGGTCGCGCTCGACGGGCGAGGTCGTCTCGTCGTCCCGAGGTGGCTGGCCGAGGCGGCCGACCCGGCAGCTGGTCTGCTGGTGGCGACCCACATCGATCACGACGGGGCTCCGGTGATGGTGCTCGCACCGCCCCGCCTGCTGGTCGGGATGGTGGAGGCGTTAGTCGGGGAGTGCTCGTGATGGATCGCGCCCTGCGTGCCCAGGTGCTGATGGGCGACTCCACCGTCCGTTCCGAGATGAACAGCTTCGCGGCGACCTCGGCGTTGCTCAGCCGCCCGACGACAGCGTTGAGCACCTCGAGCTCCCGGCGCGACAACCCGAGCGACTCGGCGTCGTCGCGGTCCAAGCCGGGCCACCCCCCAAGAGCCGCCACCACTGAATTCTGTCACACCGACGAATGCGTCAAGCGGCCGATGGCCAGCCCCGACCGCCATGTTCCGTACTCGATTCCGTATCGGTACGGAGGCGTTTCCGAGCCGCGGCCTGTGCAGATGGGTGCAACCCGAACAAGCCAGCCCGACGGGAGCACACATCATGCAGCACCAGTCCTGGCTCTCGAACTGTTGAGCACTCATACCCGCCTCTGCCCTACTGGTGGGGACGTGCACACTCGACACCACGCCGGTGTCCGCCAGCTCGCCGCCTCCTCTCGATTGCGAACCCGTTGACTGCGCCGCCGCCCATATCGGCGTTCCGGCCACCACACTCGCTTCCGACATCGCGAACGAAGTCAGGCGAACCGGCTCGATCGGCACGCAGGTTGTCATCGACCAGCTCGACGCCGCAATGGTCCGCCAACCGCGACCGGCCCGACCCGCTCCGCGCCGAGCTTGGCGTGCTTCGGCCCGACGATCGCGGTCAACTCCTCGGTGAGCATCTGCTGCATCACCACCAGTCCTGCCGACGTCGCGAACGCCTGCACGGGCAGACCCTCCAGCGCGATGGCGGCCTCCGGTGTCGTGATCTTCACGACGGGTACCTTCTTGGACACGGTGATCCCTCTCCTTTCGGATGTCTTGGATGGACCCCCGAACCCTGCCATCACGGCACGGCCCGGGGAGGGATCACCACCTCACTTCAACAGGCTCCGGGACAACCTCCGCAACAACGCCGAACCGCGTATCCGATAACGATCGCCGATTATCGCGCCGGCCCGCGTCCGGGACCGCCGGGTATCCGGGTGGGGAAGTTGCTCCCGGGTGTTGCTTGTGCAATGCCTCGCCGTCGCACGCTGCGTCCCGCCACGCCCGTGCCGCGGCGTCATCCGGCAGATTGAGGCGGCCGGGTCGGTCGACGGCGTCGATCGACATTGGGTGTCGTAGGGTGGCCGGCGGGCTCGCTCAAGGGGGGTTCGCATGGCGGACGACTACGTCATCGCGGTCGGCACGGTCGGGGCCGGCCTGTGGCTGGGCTACCAGGCGGGGCGGCGCTGGCGACACGTCCAGCAGGGCCCGCCGATCGAGGGCAACTGCCGAGCACTGGCGGTGAGCAGGCACCAGCCGGGTGAGATCTGGGTCACCGCCGACGGTGTCGGCCTGTTCCGTTCCGTCGACGGCGGCAGCCGTTGGGAGCGTGTCGGCCCGCGCTTCGACGCCGACCTGTGGTCGCTGTGCCTCGATCCTAACGACGACCAACGGATCTACGTCGGCGCGGCGCCGGGCATCGCTCGTTCCAAGGATGGCGGCGAGACGTTCGAGGCGCTCGAGACCTCGATCAGCGCTGACTGTCAGATCGGCACGTCACGCACGACGAACGTGCTCGTTGACCCCGACGACCCCGCTGTGCTTTGGGCGTCGGTCGAGATCGATGGCCTGCACCGCTCCGAGGATCGCGGCGACACGTGGACGTCGCTCGGGCAGCTCGGACCGACGCCGTTCCACAACGACGTCCACGGGCTGGCGCTCCTTCCGGCCGCAGATGGAGGTGGGGTGATCGTGACCACCCCGTACGGCCTCGGTCGATCCGCGGACCGCGGCACGTCGTTCGACTGGCACGCCTTCGCCCCGTTCGCCGGATCCAAGCTCGAGGTGGCCTACTCCCGCTGCGTCCGTGCACTTGGCGAGAGTGTGCTCGTTACGTGTGTCGGCGACTACATACCCGGGCGCGTCGGCGCCCTGGAGATCAGCCGTGATGGTGGAGCGACGTGGTGTCGCGAGCCGCTCCCCGTCGTTCCGAACTCGACGATGTACTGGCTGGCTACCCACCCCGATCTCCCCGCCACCGTCGTCGCCACCTCGCTCTTCGGGCAGATCTACGTCTCCGATGACCGCGCTGGGACGTGGCGCAAGCTTGACCGCGAGCTCGGTGAGATCCGGGCGGTGGCGCTGACCCCTGCGATCAAACCGCCCGACAAGAACGACGGAGATGACGTGTACCGCGAGCCAACCGGGATGTCCGACTTGCGATCGCGTCGCCGCCCGGGATTAGCGCCGGCTCTGGGCGACATGAAGCCTGGCGATGCCGACCCGGCGGTCATTGCTGGTGGTAGTCCTGCCGTGGGTCTGATCCAGTATCTCGAGCTCGGGTGGGCTCGAGCGACGACCCGGTCCGGCAGCACCAGTGGGGGTCTACCGAGCCTCGTAGACGCTCTCGAGTGGCGCTGCTAGCTGGCGAGCTTGATCGGTGGCTTGCTTCCTGACAGTCGGTTGGGGGCGGCCGGGCTCGTTGCATCGGGAGCCCTGCGGCTGTAGGCGAAGACCAGCAAGGCGAGGATGAGAACGCCGAGGCCGAACAGCGGCATCGTCAGCACGCCGATGATGCCACCCCACAGGATCCGCTTGAACCACTTCTTGTCGGCAAGATCGTGGGCGTTGAACAATGCCGCCCACCAGGCCACGCCGACGGCGATCGCGCCCAGAGCCATGATGGAAATCCCGACCCACTCGAGGGCGAGGGACGGCCACGTCCGGCCATGGAGCGCCCCACCGGGATTGGTGAGATTGGCGATTGTTAAGGCCAGTGCTGCACCGGCGCCGCCGGCCGCGAACCCCCAGGACCACCGGCGTACGGTGGCCTTGGCGGGGGTCAGCTGAGCGGCGGCGGTCGATTCGTCGGGCCCGGCGATGGCGTAGGCACTCAGCAGGTTCACGAAGACGAGGACGACGAGACCGAAGACCGGCGCGGTGACGATCCCGGCGATGCCGCCCCATAGCAGCGCCCGGAACCATCCCCGGGCCTCGGCGGCGGGCGTGGCCAGCAGCGCTTTGGCCCAAGCGACAAGCCCGAGGACGATGGCGGCGTAGAGGAACAGGCCGCAGAAGGCCGTGCTCGACAACCACATCCTCGGCATCGCCTCGGGTGCGTTCACACGACTCGCCAACCGCGCCCGAACTCTGACCGTCATCGCGATGAGCACGGGGGCGCACCGATCCGGTCGACCGTGACCGTGTCTGGGCGACCCTCGCCCAGAACTGAAGGGGACCAGCGTGCTGGCGCACCGGGGTGAACGCAGCTGACATCGAGACGACCACCACATCCCGTCCGGGGATAACGACGGGGATAACCCTGGAGGCTCCGCGTCCCCAACCGCCGGCTGGATGCCGCTACGAACGTCCGGCATCGTCGTTCGGTCGTCTGCACGGCTCGGCAACGAGCCGATGATCGGCAGATCTGGTGCGCTCGGGATGCTCCGCGGCGGCCGGCCATCGGCTCGAGCACCCTTCGCGCAGTGCCCGTCCAGGTTTCATCCACGCGATGCGGGTCACCCCAGGCCGGCCCGACTTCACTGCTCTTCGCTGGCGTGATGATGTCGGTGTCGGCCGCCGGCAGCGAGACTGGAGGTTCCTCGCGCTGACCGGCGCGAGAATGGTGTGGTGATCGTCGACTGCGCCCTCTACGAACACGGCGTGCGCCGACCGGGCGAACTGCAGGTCAGCCAGTGCCACTTGCGCGCCCACAACGGCCAGTCGTTCATCTGGGTCGGCCTCCTCGAGCCGACCGAGGCCGAGTTCGCCGAGGTCCGCGCCACCTTCCAGCTCCATCCGCTGGCGGTCGAAGACGCCCTCAAGGCGCACCAGATGCCCAAGCTGGAGCTCTTCGATGAGTCGGTCTTCTTGGTGCTCAAGACGGCCCGCTACCTCGACGACATCGAGGAAGTCGAGTTCGGCGAGATCCAGGTGTTCATCGGCGACGGATTCCTCGTCCACGTCCGTCACGGCGAGGCGTCGCCCCTGCGTCTGGTGCGCAAGGACGCCGAGCATCATCCCGAACTGCTGCGGTGCGGGCCAAGCGCCGTGCTCCACGCCATCACCGACCACGTCGTCGACGCGTACGAGCCGGTGATCGCCGGCCTGGAGAACGACGTCCACGAGGTGGAGATGGAGGTGTTCTCGGGGGAGGACCACAGTCACAACCCCGTCGAGCGGATCTACTTCCTCAAGCGTGAGGTCCTGCAGGTCCACGCTGCGCTGTCCCCGCTCGTCCCCGTCCTCCACCAGCTGGCCCACCGCCGCGTCGAGTTCGTGCACGAGGAGATGCAGGAGTACTTCCGCGACGTCTACGACCACCTTGTGCGCATGGTCGACAAGGTCAACCAGTTCAGCGACATGCTGTCCAGCGTGCTGGCCGCCAACCTGACGCAGGTGGGCGTGCGCCAGAACCAGGACATGCGCAAGATCGCGGCGTGGGCCGCCATCCTGGCCGTGCCCACCGCGCTGGCCGGCGTGTACGGGATGAACTTCGAGCACATGCCCGAATTGGGTTGGCACCTCGGCTATCCTGCCGCCCTGGCCACCATGGTGCTGGCGTGCATCCTCATGTATCGCAAGTTCCGGTCGATCGGCTGGCTCTGACAGCCTGCAATAGCCACAACTTCGCTTGTGCAGGACACCCGGGGCCCGCAGTGGGCGAGCAGGTCGACGATGGCACGTTCGCGTCCTGGCCACGTCGAGCGGAGCTTGGGCGGCGAGGGAGCCGAGGCGGCATCGAGGAGGACTCGACGTCGTGACGGCGGAACGCTCGAACGGTGGCTTCGCGATCGCGTCGCCCGACGAGCTCGGGGGCGTCGCGCGGTTGGCCGTGAGCAGGACGCGCCGCACGAGGTAGCCGCAGAACCCGCGCATTGCCGACAGCGCCCGTTGCCGGCTGGCGGCGGCCAGCTCGCCGCCGAGCAGGTCGAGGGCGCGGACGAGGACCTCGACGTCGCCGGGCTCCGTCGTGACGGCATCCCAGCCGGCCAGCGACGGTCCGAACTCAGGTAGTCCGCCACGACAAGGCACGACCGGCAGGTTGATCGCCGCCAACAACCGGTGGCCCCACTGTCGACCGAATTCGAGTCTCCCTGTCCGATAGACGCGTCCGGTAATCCCGCTGCGCCGCGTACGCGATGCGGAGTGGCGATCACTGCGGGAGATGGAGGCGGTCGGCACCTCGGAACCACGTCCGCGCAGGTTTCGGTGATGGCGATTGGCATCGCTACGAACGTGGCTTCGCGCTATTCGGGGTGCGTTGCATCGTCGCCGGCGTGAGGGCGCTCAAGCGCTCCGAGGTGCGCCCGTGAGTGCGACGTCTCCTGGCTCGCTCGGAACGCCGAATCGGCGCGTCACACTGGCGACCGCCGAGGCCGCTTACCCGACCCCGAGGTGCGGATTAAGATGATCAGACGCCGGGTGTTGAGCGCTCGTCGATTCTCGCGGTTCGCGATCAGCGAAGGTCGCGGTTGAGCGGGTCCTGGCCATTCTGGAGACCGATGGCTCCCTGCGTGGCCACCTCTTCATCCACCGTAGTGATGACCGGGCTTTCGTGCCGTCGCCGCAGGGAGCGTCCTAGTAACGCGACATAACGCCGCCGCCCGGCGTCCGGGACCGCCGGCGGTCCGGCGCGAGCGAACGTCCGGCCCGATTCGGGGCGCGGTCGGTCGTGTCGCGCAGCTGTCAGCGTCGACGTTGCGGCGGCATGGCTGTCGGCGATGCCGAACGATGCCGAATCGGGCGGGCTCCCGTGGGCAACGACTGGCGTTCGAGGTGCGGACGGGCGTGTCATCCAGCGGTAATGCGGGTTGTCGGGACCTCACGGGCATGGCACCCGGATCAGTTCGGCGGTCGTGGGCTCGATCGCCAGCCACACGGCCTTCGATTGCGCGTAGTCAGCGCGTCCGCAGCCGCCACCGGCTGGCGTGGGCGATCTCGCTGCGCAGCCCACGCGGGGCCAGGTAGTACTTCGCGCCGAACCGGGCCAGGACGCCCGCCGGTGGAAGCCCACGGTGCACCGCGGCCACTCCGCGCACCCTCAGCACGTACTCGGACTGGCCAGCCTTCTCACCGTCCAGCAGCACCGTCACTCGGGGTTCGGCGGCGACGTTACGGGCCGCCACCGTCGAGGCTGCGGTGCTCGCGATCAGTCGTCCCTTCACCACGACGAACCAGATCGGTGTCAGCGATGGCGCCCCGTTGGCCGAGACCGTGGCGAGCCGCATCACCATCGACTGGGCCAAGTAGTGGCGGACCAGATGGTCGTTCGCTCTCGTCTTCCGGGTTCCTCACGCAACCGCCCGTAGTCCCATGCCACGACGCGTCGAGGCTGCAACCGCAGCCAGACCAGGCCGTCGGCACCGGATGCGGATGCACGGTCCTCGTCCACGGGCGTCACCGTGCCTCGCCACACGGCGGCGCGCAGATCAAACCAGTAGCGACCGTCGTCAACGACGAGCACGACCCGATCGGGCCAACCGGCCGCGGGCAGCGCATCCGGGTAGAGGCCGATGTACAAGTCGCCGTCCCCGCGGACCACGACCGGGATGCATTCCGGGCCCTCCGGCCCAACCAAGGCGACCGCCGCTCGTCCCTCCCGCAGCAGCGCCGCCTCGACCTCCTCGAGCCGCACACGCTGCGTCACCCGCCCAGCGGCATCGTTCGTCGTCACCTCAACCTTCCCTCGATCTCCCCTCAGAGTAGGAAGGCCACGGTGACAGCCGGCAGGGCCGAACGTCCCCTGACCCTCCTCAAGGTGCGGATCTCGCGACGAGCGACTCGGCCGCTGCGCTTGACGGCTGCAACGACGCACACCGAACGGGCACCGCCGAGGTATCCGATATCAACGGGGATAATGTCCGCCGCCCGTGCCCTCGAACGCCGGATGGCCTCACCGTCGGTTGAGGCTGACGCCCGACTGGGGTCCTGCGGTGTCGAGGGTCACGGCCTCTGCAAACGCGTCACTCGTAGAACTTGTCGGCGGCATGCGGGTCTACGGCGATGATGCGCTCATCCACGACCTTGCCGTCCTGCCACGTGAGTACTGTCACGACGTCGGAGGTGAGCACGCGGTCCCCTCGAGTGGTTGACGTGGTCAGCCGACCCACCGAGTGCTGATCGCCGGCGACGACGTCGACCACCTCCTGTCGGTAAGAGTCAACGCCTCCCATCAGGTTGCTGAACATCTCGACGAAACCCGAGAAGCCCTCATGGTCTCCGGCGAACGGACCGCGACCGTTGATGTAGAAGACAGCGTCGTCGGTGTAGTAGCCGGCGGCAGCCGCGAGGTCGCCGGCCTCGAACGCAGCCAGGATCGCCCGATCTGATGCCTCGTGCGGATGCACGCCCTTCTCCCTTCGCCGTGTCCGTGTCCGGGTCGCATCGTAAGCCGGAGGGGAACACGTGCCCGAGTACCGCGTCGAGATAACACGATGTGGAACGCCCTCGAACGCCGGGAGTCCGACACCGACCGCCGGCGGGCGACGGTTCGCTCGATTGCTGAGCAGGCTCTATCGCCAGGCGGTGCCGAACCGGTTGCGGTAGGCGAGCTCACCTGGCTCGCGACGGTTGATCGGCCCGTGGCCTCGGCCGACCGGATACCCGATTGGCACCATCGCCGCCGTCGCCCATGGCTCCCGGATCTCCAGCAGCTCTTTGACCTCCGCCTCGCGGAAGCAGTGCAAGGTGGTCAGGGTGCAGCCGAGGCCCTCGGCGACGCAGGCCAGCATCAGGTTTTCGACGGCCGGGTAGATCGACGCTCCGCCGATCACGCTGACCCGGTCGAGGCCGGCGTCGGTGATCGCCATCCGCCGCACGTCGAAGCAGAACACGAGAATCGCCGGCGCCTCGTGGAGGTGGGCGGCGAGGTGGTTGCCGGCGTCGAGCGTCCGCATCAGCGCCGCCTTCTCGTCGGCTGAAAGGTCGGCACCTCGCTCCTCGTAGCCGATGGCGAAGCGGGCCCATTCCGGGGCGTACAGGTCGGCGAGGCCCTGCTTCAGCTCGGGATCGGTAACGACCACGACCCGCCACGGCTGCTGGTTGCCGCCCGACGGCGCCCACGCTGCGGCCTGCAGCACCCGCTCCATCACGTCGTCGGGGATGGGATCGGGGCGCAGCCGGCGAACAGCGCGCAAGGTGCTCATCGCCTCGTAGAGGCTGGTGTCAGGCATGCTCCACCTTCTCCGGGCTCGGACCGATGACGGTACGTCCGCTGCGCTGCGATGGTCAACGCGAGCGGCGACGGCGCAACGCGACGTGTCCGAGACGAGGCGTCGGAGCCGCTCCTGCGCTACCCGACCTGCGGATCAGGTTGGCTCCTGCCACAGTGGGCTGCGAGACGTTCAGCGCGTTCTTCCGCGCGCTTCGGAACGTTCGTCGCGAGCGTCGCCTACTAGCGTCCTCTAAGAGCGCGCGCCGATAGGTCACGGTCTCGGGCTCCAGCGGTCGGCCCACTTGATGAGCTTGACGGTGATGATGAGCGTGACTGCGAGGGCGAGCTGGGCGAGTCGCTGATGGATGAACCGGTCGGTGTTGCGGCGCATCTGCCCGAAGTTGGAGAGCCATGAGTTGGTTCGTTCGATCGGCCACCGCATCCCGAGTGGCACGGCGAGGCGACCGGTGGCGGTGCCTTTGGCTCGCTTGGGTGAGCAGATCAGGTCGTCGATCCCGGCTTCGGTGATGAGCCGGCGGACGATGCTGTTGTCGTAGCCGCGGTCGAGGTGCAAGGTGTCGATCTCACCGAGCAGACCTCGGCCCCCGACACCATCGAGCGTCGGGTCGAGCAGCACGCAGTCGTTGCGGTTGGCGGCGGCGATCTCCCAGCCCAGCGGGATGCCGTTGCGATCGGCGGCGAGCGACCACTTCCAACCGCATTTGCCCCGGTCAACCGGGTTGGGTCCGGTGCCCTCGCCGCCGAAGGGAGCCTTGTGCTGGGACCCGTCGATGGCGACATCGGACAGGTCGAGCCCGATGATCCGGTCGTAACGCTCCAACGACTCGTCCACCAGCCCGTCGAACACGCCCGCCGCCAGCCACTCGTCGCGGCGACGACGCAACGTCGTCTCGGATCCTCTGCCGAGCCGCCCGGCGACGTCCCACGAGCAACCCGTCACCAGCCGAAACAGGATCGCTTCGAAGCGGTCCGATCGTTGCGCCGCGGGCGATGGCACCCCAAGCGGATGCTCGTCCACCACCTTCGCAAGCCGCGGCTCGACAGCGGCCCAGACGGCATCGACGACACGGGGATGAAGTGCGAGCATGTGGGGGACCTCCACTCGGTCGTTCGGATCGGATCGCACCTCGCATTTCAGCGAGGCCAACCCAACGACCGGTGGATGGTCACATCACCAACACCCGCCTATCGGCGCGCGCTCTAAGGACAGGCCGCACAACCGCAAGGGGCCGTCTGCTATTCATCATGGAACGGCGACGCGTACAGGTTGTTCGAGCAGCCTGAAGGAGTGGTTCCGTGTGTGTGTCGGGCGATCCGAGAATTCTTCTTGACAGCGAGCCTCGAGCCCCCCGCACCCCCGACTGTCCCGCCTCCAGCCAGACCACCCCGGAGGGGCCCCGGTCCGGCTAAAGCCGGGTCAGCCTGCGCAGGGGGATACCTCACTGTCAAGAACAATTCTCGGCCCGCCTGGTTGGGCGGCATCCAAGGTTGGGGTGGCCGACTCCCGCAGGACCGCATCTGCGTGGATCATTCGTGGTGTTCAGGCACGAACGTTGCCGACATGCGGACGAAGGGAGTCGACCAATGACCAGTTTGGCCCATCGCGGGTACGTGCATCTCGGCATGGACGTGTCCAGGGACTCGATCTCGGTGGCGATCTTGCAGCCCGACCGGGATGTGGCGGTGACCGACAAGATCTCCTCGGACGCCGAGTCGGTGCGCCGGCTGATCAAACGGGGTGGGGCGCCCGTCGGCGATCTGGGCCTGCGATGAGGCCGGGCCGACGGGGTATGACCTGTACCGGCTGTTGAGATCGCGGCTCGCGGTCAGCGACGTCCGACGCGTTCGACGGACGATCTCGACATGTAGGGCGCTCCTGCCGTGCGATCACTATGGCCGGATGGCAGCAGGCGGAGGCATGACGGGCGACTGCACTCGTCATGTCGCGGCGAAGACCCTCCAGCTCCCGGGTATGCCCCGGAGCTCGGACTCGCCACGGTCCTCGAAGTGGATCCCCGAGCCGGCCACCAGGTCGGTGACGGTGCGGGAGACGAGGATCTCGCCCGGGCCAGCCAGTGACATCACCCGAGCTGCGATGTGGACGGCCACGCCGCCGATGTCGTCACCGCGGAGTTCGACCTCCCCGGTGTGCGCCCCGGCCCGGATCTCGACACCCAAGGGACGCAGCGCAGCCACGATCTCGGCGGCACAGCGGATGGCCCGGGCCGGGCCGTCGAAGGTGGCGACGAACCCGTCACCGGTCGTGTTGACCTCCCGGCCCCGGAAACGCGCCAGCTGGCTGCGGACCACCGCATCGTGGGCGTCCAGGAGCTCGCGCCAGCGTTCGTCGCCCAGGTCCGTGGCGCGCTCCGAGGAGCCCACGATGTCGGTGAAGAGCACGGTGACGAGGACCCGGTCGGTCGTGGCCGGGGGCCGGACGCCGGTCAGGAACTCCTCGATCTCGTCCAGGAGCGTGTCGGTGTCACCGGCGAAGACCATGTGGTCGTCGCCGTCGAGTTCTCGGTAGCTGGCGTGCGCGATGTGCTGGGCCAGGTAACGGCCGTGCTCGACGCGGGCGTAGCGGTCTCCTCGCCGGTGCAGGACGAGAGTGGGAGCCTGGATCGAAGGCAGGACATGGTGCACGTTGGTGACGGTGACGGTGTGCCATCCGACGGCGGCCTCGTCGGGGGTGAAGGTGAGTCGCTGCGAGCGCAGCCACCATCGGCACCAGCCCACGTCGTCGACCATGCTGGGCGCCAGGAGGCGGATCTGCGCCATGGTTGCCCAGTTGGCCTCCACCCGCTCGACGTACGATTCGAGGTGCTCAGGCGAGACCCCCACCGGGTAATCAGCTGCTCGTGCGGAGCGAGCGAAGGCGTTGACCAGCACGAGAGCCGAAACTCGCTCCGGGAAGCTGGCGGCGTAGACGATCGCGGCGGCGGCACCCTCGCCGATGCCGAGCAGCGTCGCCCGCTCCGAGCCGCTCGCCGCCATGACCGTCGCCAGGTCGTCGATCCACGGATCGAGAGCGGCAGCCTGCCCGCTCGCGGCCCGGCTGCTCGCCCCGGTGCCCCGAATGTCGAGCCAGATGTTGCGGGCGAACCCGCCGAGCCGCTCCAGAGCATGGACGGCACGGGGCTCGTCCCAGAGCAGGTCCACGGGCCACGTCACGGCGGAACCCGAGACGACCAGGTCAACCGGGCCGTCCCCCCAGACCTGGTAGGCGATGTACGCATCGTCTGATCGGGCATAACGGGTCTCTGGCGCCACGACCAGAAGTGTTGCCCAGGTCGGCACCAGGTCACCCGCGCCAACATCCCGCTGAATCAACGAACCACTATGGGGTCCGAGCTCGTCGAGAGCTACCGCGTGCCAGGCTCGGCGCTACCGGCCCGCTACGGCGAAGAGCCCCGGCGGATTCCTACCGCCGAGGAGTGGGCAGCATTCTTCCCCAGCTGTTCGTCCGCGCTACAGGCACCGACACTGCGCTGGCCCGTCGGCGAGTGGCACAAGAACGTCCAATCGGCGTCAACCGACAGCGAGCAAGAGACGATCCCGCTGTCCCTTGACAGCATGCAGAACGACGGATCCGGCGTCGACGCCGGGCACGAGTGCGGACGAGGCTTCACCATCAACGGAGCCGTCACTGCGGCGTCGAGTAGCACGCGAGAGCACCGAACGACGCTTGTCCACAGCTTGATCACACTCCGAAGCTTCTATGTCAAGAAGAAACTGGTGTTCGATTCAGGCGACGGCCTGTTGGGGGTCGATGCGTGGTGAGCTGAGCGTGGCGTTGAGGTCGCGGGTCATCCGTCGGTAGACGACGTCGGAGAGGTGACGTTTGAGGATTCGCATCGCTTCTTTCTTGGTGTGGCCGCGGCGACGGGCGTCGCCATAGATCTGTTGGGCTCGGGGTTCGCAGCGCAGCTGGGTGACGGCCATCAGATGGAGGACGGCGTTGATGCGACGGTTGCCACCGCGGTTGAGCCGGTGCCGTTTCGGTTCGTCGTCACCTTCGGCGGAGGACGCCGGTAGTGGGGCGGTGCCGTTGAAGCGGGCGAAGCCGCCTTCGCCGGCGAACCGTCGGGGGTCGCCGGTCTCCACGAGCAGCTCGGCGTCGGAGCGGTCGGAGATTCCGCAGAGTTCGTTGAGGGTGGAGCCGGCGCGGCGGGTGAGGTCGCCCAGTTCGCGGCTGGCTTCGCGTTCGCGGACGTCGAGCTCTGCGATCGCGGCGGTGTGGTCGTCGAGCAGCCGCAGCGTGGTCACCGGATCCCACGCCACCGTCTGGTCGCGCGCAGCGAGCGCCTTCAGCCGGGGGCGGATGCTGCGGTCGTCGGGGAGGTCGGCGCGGATCGCTTCGGGCAGATCATGCAGCAGGGCGTCGGCCTCGTTGAGCAGCTGTTGGCGGCTCTTGAGCAGGCTGCGCCGCTGGTTGTGCCACAGATTGAGCAGTTCATGGATCTCGTCCGGGCCGGCGTTGCCCG
The DNA here is from genome assembly GCA_963841465.1 of uncultured Acidimicrobiia bacterium. Lineage (GTDB taxonomy): Bacteria > Actinomycetota > Acidimicrobiia > Acidimicrobiales > Ilumatobacteraceae > JALZMG01. The sequence goes on from CAWJCQ010000010.1 coordinate 242,699, forward strand.
GCGCCCGCTTGAACGCCACCGGCAGGTCGGGGTCGGCCTGCACCTCGCGGGCGATGCGGAGCGAGTCGAGCGCGTCGGTCTTGCCCTGACGCCGCTTGCGGGACTGCTCGGCGGTGCGCGTCGGGCACACGTCACGCACGTCATGGTCGTGGTCGATCAAGAACATCGCGGTGTGCCGGCCCAGTCCGCTGGCGCTCTCGATCCCCCAGCGGCGCACGGCGCCGAACGCTGTCGCCCACTCCAGCAGCGCCCGGTGGCCGACACCGGACACCTTGAAGCAGGCCGTCGCCACCGTCCCACCGCGGCTGTCGAGCACGGTGGCGGTCAACGTCTTCCTGTGCGGGTCGATCCCCACGTCGTGCGCGTCGTTCACCTCGATCGGCAACGGGTCGGTGGTCTTCGTTCGCTGCTTGGCCATCACGGCCTCCTCTCACAGGCGTAAGGTGAAAGGACCGGTCGACAAATCCCCGTTGAGTGATCAACGCTTCTATCAAGTCAGGCCGGTCCCAGAAGGTCAGGACCGGGGGCGACACTTCGGACTAAAGACACCCCAACACAGGGGTCGGATATCAGCTGAGTCAGCCCCCGGCCCGGCCTTCGAACCTACGAACCGGCGAACCGGTGATCGCGGATCCTCACACTGCGAGTGAAACACGGGGATATCCGCGTCCTGTAATCGCGGGGGGTCCGCGTCCTCAACCGCCGGTTGGCCCGGCGACGGTGAGGCCACCGAACGCCGATGCAAGTGTCACCATCGGCTGGTTCAGGACCGGTGCGCTCGATCTCCGACGCGAGGCTGATTCGTTCGCCGTCGTATGGTCGGCGCCGGTGAGCACTCGCGAGTTCATACATCGACGGCAACGACGGCAACCCCGCCGCGCTGGCCGGCGCCGACCTCATCGTCAGCACCGTGCCGTCGACCTCCGCCGTCACCGAGCTGCTCGCCGGATTGCGCGTCGGCGGTCGCCTGACCATCATCGGCATCGACGGCTCCTGCCTCGCCGTCCCGGCCGACCAGTTGGTGATGAACCGGCAGACCGTCGGCGGCCAACTCACCGGCAGCCCCCGCGACATCGACGAGACCATGCGATTCGCAGCGATCAATGAGATCCACGCATCGAACGGATGCCGCTCACCTCCGCCAACGAAGCCGTCGAGAGCATCCGCGAGTGCCGACTACGTTTCCGGCACCTTCTCGATCCCGCCCTGTGAGGAAGCGACCGCATGACCCGGTCGGACGACAACGTTGCAGGGAGAACCGTGAAGGCAGCCACCACATTGCGCGACCTGCTCGACGAGCTCGACCGCTCCCACGCCTACACCGACGATCTCCAATCCGGACTCACTCCGGCCCAGATCGCGTGGCGCCCGAACGCAGACTCGTCAGCGATCGGCTGGCACCTCGGTCACCAGGCCGCCGTCGCCCACTTCATGTTGCGGAACCTCATCGCGGCCGAACCGAGCATCGACGTCGACATCGAAAGGTTGATGGATTCCGCCACCCCTGAACGCCAGCGGGGCGGCCTCCCGTCGATCGGCCGCATCCGCGACCTCCACACCGCCGTAGCGGAGCGGATCCACTTCCGGATCGGGGAGATCGACCGAGGGGCGGTCGGAGCGCCCAACCAGCTCCAGGTGATCGCGTCGACGTTGCTCGTCTCGATCGTCAACCACGAATATCAGCACACCAAGTGGATCGCCGAGGTCCGCACCGACATGTTCGGTCTCGATGCACCGCCGCTGCCCGGTTCGCCGCGACTCACCGTCATCGACGGCTACGCCGTCCTCAGCGAGCCACCGGTGTCTGGCCCGTAGACGCAAGGTCGTCGTCCGAGCGGCCACCCACGTCAAGAGGCGAGCGCACGCTCTTGCGTTGGCCGAACGAGCGACACACCGATCGCCGCAGCGCACAGGATCGCAACGACGACGAAGGTGTCCCGATAGGCGGCAACGAACGCTGTCGGGTCTTCAGCCGGCACCGCAAGATGGGCGACGTGGGTGCTGCGTCGGGCGTCGAACAGCAACGTGGCGCCGGCCACGCCGGCGACAACACCGACCATGCGCATCATCTGGCTGAGTGCGCCAGCCACACCCTGTCGGTCACGAGGAATCGAGCCCATCACGAATAGCAGGTTCGGCACTGTGAACAGCCCGAGGCCGGCACCGACGACGGCGAAAGCGATGGTCACCAACAGCAGCGAAGTATCGGAACTTGTGGCCGCCACGGCGAACAGGCCAGCCGCCTCGAGGGCCAAGCCGACACTGCTCAAACGGCCCGTGCTGACGTTGCCGAGGATGCGACCGGCGACCGGCGCGGCAACGGCGGTTGCCAGCGGAGCGATGCCCAACATCACTCCGCCGGCGATCGTCGAGAGCCCACGGACGGTCACCAAGTAGTAGGGGGTGAGCAACCAGATCGCGAACATCGTGCCGTTGGCCACCACGTTGAGCACGTTGGCGACGGTGAACGGCGTGTTGCGCAACAGGCCGAGATCGATCACCGGGTTGTCGCTGCGCCTCTCGACGGCAACCCATGCAGTTATCAGGACGACAGACGCACCGAACCCGCCGAGGACGATGGGAGAGGCCCAGCCCGAGGCGGCGCCTCGGCTGAGCGCCAGAAGCGCGGCGGCGAGGCCGGCTCCCACCAGCACCGCGCCTGGCAGGTCGAGCGATCCGGCGTCTCCTCGATCGACACCCTCCGCCTCGCCGTGTCGCGGAGCGGGGATGACGCGCGCCCCGACGGCCAGCATGACCACGGCGGCTGGCACCCGCAGCAGGTACACCGAGCGCCAGTCCGTCCACTCGAGCAGGACCCCGCCAAGGGCTGGGCCGACCGCCAGGCCGATCGCAGCACCCATCTGGAAGAACCCAAAGGCACGGTTCCGGGCAGCCCCCGGAACGGCCAGGGTGACCAGCGCCGGCGCCGAGCCCATCACCAGCGCAGCACCCGCACCCTGCACCACACGCGCCAGCAAGAACCAGCCGTACACGTGCGCCACGCCACAGAGACCGACGCCGCACACGGTGAGGACGAGGCCTGCGGCCAGCACTCGTCGATGGCCGAAGGCATCACCCAACCGCCCGGCCAACAGCAACAGGCTGGCGAAGGTGAGGACGTAAGTCGTCACCACCCATTGGATCTCGCTGACCTCGATCTCGAATGAAGCCGTCATCGCCGGAAACGCGATGTTCACCATCGTGTCCAACGACACCAACGCCCCAGTCGCAGCGACGGCCGCAACTGCGGCCCACGCTCGACCGCCCACGGGGCTGATGTTCACGGTCACCTGGCCTCCACAGCTCGGACTCGGCCCTACGTGACGACGGCCCGTTGAGCGCTGCCCAAGCATTCACCCCCGGACCGTCGTTGGGCACCTCGGCAACCGCACTCTGGCAGGCGCACCGACGGCCCTACGAATCAATGGGACCGCCGCATCGCAGACCCCGCCGAGCGAGGTCTCGCGGCGGCACAGGATTCTGACCAATCGCGACCGTGACCAGTCACCCAGGCGCGGGTCCCCCTCCTTCCGGCAGACTACGCGAAGCGCGCCGGTCCAGAGTGGGCTCGACCCGTTCGGCGTCGAACCACGCTCCTGCACGCCGCCGTCGACACGCGCAGTCGACCGAGAACGCTCATCCGATATCGCGCCCGCGGCCGACGCGACGCGTGTCACCTAAGTGCCGTTAGCACACGCTCGCGATCGCAAGCACTCGCGGCGACGCCGGCCCCGCCCCGCTTCCGGCGCATCAGAATGAGTATTCGGACTGTGAGTGTTGTAGCTGTCGGTCCGTGGGATCGGCGAGGGTTGGTGTCGGTGACGACGGCGTGACTCCTATTCGGACTTGCCCCCCGCTTCGCGTGGGTGCGCTGCCCGCGTGTCCGCCGTCGTTGCCGATGCCGGCCTGGGTCGCTGGACGGCGCCGACGGCGCCGTCCAGCGTGCTGTCATCGCGGGGAGGGCATCGCCGCATAGGCGCTGACGTCCATCGCTCCGGTGGCCATGTTGACGGTGCCTTCGATGACGGCGACCGTCTGGTTGAGGGCGGCGTGAGCGGGGTCGGCGGTGGCGATGGTGGCCGACCCGGTGACCCGGAACTCGGCGTCGGGGAACTCGAAGCCGGGCTGCAGGAGCGCCTCGAGGGGTGGAGCCGGGGCGCCGGCGGGCGGGAGCAGATAGCCGCGCACGTCGAGGGAGACTCGTGTCGTCCCGTCGTCGATGACCTCGGGGGCGACGATCACACCGACGCCGTCGGGGCGGAGCCGGAACTGGTCGAGCCCGAAGATGCGGCCGCCGGTGAAGGGTTTGTCGACGACGCGTCCTTCGAAGTGGTTGTGGAAGCGGATGCCGTCGGCGAACAGCCCGATCGGGTAGAGCTCGCCGAGCTGGCCCTGGAACCGGTAGACGAGCGGGCCGATGCCGGCTCGGGGGATGACTGCGGTCGTTACGGTCGTGGACATTGTGGTTACTCCTCGGGATCGCGGTGTGTTCGGTCCAGGCACGGTCGCAGGAGCCGCTTGCGGGCTGCCTGCGTTCACCGTGCGTCGTCGCACGAACACGGCTCGATCGGGGTAGCCGGCGGTGCTGTCGGTGTCGGTGCTGGGTCCGTTGCGGGTTGAACGCGACGGAGTCGACCTGCGAGTGGGGAGTCGTCGCCAGCGCGCCGTCGTCGCCGCGCTGGCGGTGCGCTTCCCGGAGACCGTGCTGGTGGACAGCCTCGTCGAAGCCTTGTGGGAGGACGATCCCCCGTCGGGTGCGTGGGGCACGTTGCAGAGCTATGTGTCGCGGCTGCGGGCTACGGTCGGCTCCGACCGCCATCGTCCACGCTGGATCCGGGTACTGCCTCCCACCTGACAGCACTGTTGACGCCGTTGAGGCCCGGCGCGCGCTCGCCGCGGCCGAGGCGGCCGCGCTGGCGGACCCGGCGAGCGCGGTGGATCTGGCCGCGGAAGCCCTGGCGCTGTGGAGCGGCCCGAGCCTCGGGGAGTTCGCCCATCTCGGGTGGTTCGTCCCGGTCGCGGTCGGCTTGGACGCCGCGCGCGATCGGCTTCGCGCCACGATGGCGTCCGCCATGGTGAGTTGCGGCCGCACTGCGGAGGCCATCGAGCTGCTCGCCACGATGGTGGCCGAGCGGCCCCTGGACGAGAGCGCCCAACGGTTGCTAGTCCGGGCTCTCGCGGAGTCGGGTCGTACCGCCGACGCGCTCCGGGCGGCGAACGCGTTTCGTCTGCAACTGCGAGAAGAGACCGGCCTCGACCCTTCACCGGCGCTGGAGGAGCTGGAGTTGGCGGTCCTGACCGGCGAGATCGCAGCCGACCGTGCGACGCGATCCGTTTCGGTCGCGCGCCGCGACCGCCCGGCCAGCGGGTTACCCCGACCGTCGCGGCTGGTGGGCCGATCCTCCGAGCTGGCGGCCCTCCGGACCACCCTTCGACACCGTCGGCTGGTGACCGTGCTCGGGACCGGCGGCGTGGGCAAGTCCCGGTTGGTCGCCGAGCTGATCGCCGAGATGGACGCACGGGATCGAGTGGTGGTGGAACTGGCGTCCGCCCAGCCGTCAGAAGTCGCCGATGCCGTGGCGCGGGCGCTCGGGTTCCGGGCCGGTCGGGCCGAGGTGCGCTCGATCATCGAGGTGGTCGGTTCCGGTGATGTGCTCGTGGTGCTCGACAACTGCGAGCACGTCGTGGAAGCGGTACGCGAGCTCGTGCGCGCCGCGCTCACGGGTTGCCCCGGTGTGCGGTTCCTCGTCACGACCCGCTCGAAGCTCGCGCTGGCGGACGAGCATCTGCTCCCATTGCCGCCGTTGGAGACACGTGGTGACCGTCCCGCGGCCATGGAGCTGTTCGCCGATCGCCTCGCCAACGCCCATCCGGGCTCGGATATCGACGTCTGGTCGGTCGAGGTGCGCCGGCTGTGCGAGCAGCTCGACGGGCTGCCGCTGGCGCTCGAGCTGGCGGCGGGGCGTGTCGCAGTGCTCGGCGTCGAGGCGATGTCCACCCGGCTGGCGTCGTCGAACGAGCTGCTCGCCGCGCCGGTCGAAGCCGGCGCCGGTCGACACGCCAGTGTCGAATCCGTCGTCTCATGCTCCTACCAGCTACTCGGGCCGGCGCCACAGCGCCTGTTGGCGGCGGTCGCGGTGTTCGAGGGCGAGTTCGATCTCGCCGCCGTCGAGGTGATCGCCTCGGCGGTGATCGAAGCGGCGCCAGGTCCGCTGTTCGTGCGGCTCATCGACACCTGCTTGGTCGCACTCGGCGGGGAGACGGGGTGGTTCCGGCTGTTGGACGTGGTCCGCCGCTTCGCCGAGCGCCACCTGGTGGCGAGCGGCCGCGAGGCGGCCGTTCGCCGGGCGCACGGCCGGTGGGTGGCAGCCGAGCTGGCGGCCATCCGTGCCGGCGTGGCCGGCGCGATGGCGCGGCTGGCGAGGTTGCGAGGTGACGCTCGGCGCGGCGTCGCCGCCGCGGTGCAGGCCGGCGACGTCGACGGGGTGGCTGCGATCGCAGACGGGTTGGCTGGGGCGTTGCTGTATCGGCCCGACGCCGACCTGGCGACGTGCATCGTCGCGGCCGCCACGCTGCCCGCGGTGGTTGGCGCTCCCACCGAAGCCACTCTCGCGGCGGCCGGGTCACGCATGGCGTGGCTGCTCGGTGACCTCGCAACGGCCGAGCAGCTCGCCCGCCGCACCCTCGACATCGCCGCGCCGGGCGATACCGGTGGCGACGCCCGGGCCCGAGCCCACCATTCGCTCGGTGTCCTGGCGCTGTACGCCGGGGACTTCGACACCGCAGCCGCCGAGTTCGGCGCTGCGGTCGCCGAACCGACCGGGACTCGGGCCGACCGGTTCGACGCGCTCGGTGGCGCCGCGCTGGCCCACGCCTACGCCGGCCGGCTCGATCAAGCGGCCCGGTGCGCTGCGGGCCAGCGCGCCATTGCCAACGCGACAGGAAACCGGACGTTCCTCGCCTTCACCGACTATGTCGACGGCGAACGCGCCCTGGCGGGTGGCGACCAGGCCGACGCGATCGAGGCATTGCGACGTGCGGCCGAGGGCGCCTGGTCCAGCGGGGCCAGCTTCGTGTGGGGTCTGGCCAGCACCGTGCTCGCCGCCACCCTGGTCCGCGGCGGATCCTACGGCGCCGCCACCGACGCATTACCCGACCTGCTTCGCCGGTGGCGACAGACCGCAACCTGGCCGCAGCTGTGGACGTCGCTGCGCCTCACTGCCCTCGTGCTTGCCCACCGCGGCGACCTGGCAACGGCCGCGACGATCCTCGCCGCCGCGGACACCGACCACTCGGCACCGGACACCGCCGACGTCGCCGCCATCGACCGGCTGTGGGCGGTTCTCTCCGCGAGCGAGGGCGACCGCGCCGCCGGCGACGCGCGCGCCGCCGTGCTCGAACGCCACGAGGTCCTCGACCTGGCGATCAGCGCGCTCACCGCCGAATCGACGCCTGACGCAGCGCCGCGCAAGCGAGCCGTCGTCACACCCCACGACGGTGCTTTCAACCGCACCTCTCGGAGGCACCCACCCATGAACGTCGCCACCCCCGGGCGAGCGCGCGGATCGCCCCCACCGAGCGCGCAGCGGGCGCCGCGGGCAAGGCGCTTTCAGGTGCCCCGGGCGTCTGCTCGAGTGGTGGGCCGGTCCCGCTGTGAACGCCGTCGCCGTGACGCCGCGCGGCCTGTGGTGCGTGACGCCGACGCGGAACCGGATGTGCTCCTCCTCGGCCGACCGGCACGGCTCGGTCACGAGGCCGTGTGCGCGTGAGGAACCGAACGTGTAACGAAGCCGCGACAAGCCGTCGGGCGCGCCAACGCATCGATAGGTTGTCGAGCGGGTGCCCTGCGGAGCGGGTTCAGCGCACCAATGCGTCCTTCGTCGACGCGACAGCCGGACATGGAGACAGGCACGAACGCAACGGGAACGCTGCGAGTCTTCGGGCGGCGTGTTCGCACGTGATCGCCGACCTGCAGCCGGGTCGGCCGCGCAGCCAGGTGGCTGGCACCGGGCGACGGGTCACGAGGATCGCGAGCTCTGCCTTCGCCGTCGTCGCGATCGTGATCGGGGCGGTGTGGTACGTCGGAGTGTCGGTGCTGCGCGAGCGGGTGCTCGATGAGGACATCTACCTCGACGCGCTCGATGACACCGATGCGTATCGGCGTGTGTACAGCGAGGTGTTGACGGACTCGACGGTCAGGAACCTCCTCGATGAGCTGTTCGATGGGCTTGCCGAGCTCGGCGTCGACCGACAGGACGCATCGGCGGTGGGCACCGCGGCGCTCCGCCTCGCGGCACCGCCGGCCGTCCTGCGGGAAGCGGCCGCGGCGCTGACGTCCGGCGTCGTCTCCTATGTTCGTGGCGACCGAAGCACGCTCGAGGCGCCGATGCCCGTGCTTGCCGCGGTGCAGCGCGTCGACCCCGCCGTCGCCGTGTTCGTTCGCGACGCGGTCGCCACCCTCTCGGCGCTCCTCATCGATGACCTCGAGGAGATCGAATCGTTCGCCCGGACGGTCGCCGACGGCCTGGCCGACGGCCAGATCCCGCCGATGGTCCCGCTGATCGGTGGTCGCTTCGTCGCCGAGCGGCAACTCGTCGGGGTACTCGACGGCCCCTTCGCAACCCTGCTGCCGGCAGAGTTCCGCGCTGCAGTGCTCGATGCGATCCGCTCCGATGACGATCGCGACGCCCTGATCTCATGGGCCTTGGCGGCGATGCGTTCCTCACTCCACGAGCTCACGGAGCGGCTGTCAGCCGGTGGCGACATCGATGTCGATGTCATCAATGTGCTCGATGTGGCGTTCGGAGACGACGGCGCCCAGGTCGCCGTTGAGGCCGGTTCCATCAGGAGGCTCGTGGCATGGGCGCCGTCATGGTCACGGTACGCAGGTCTCGTGTCGATCGTGGCAGGCGGAAATGCCCTCGTCGCTCTTCATCGCCGACGCCGGGTGCGCGCGCTCGTCGGTGTGGGCGTGGGCCTCACGGCAGCGGGCACCTCGGTGTGGCTCGCCTGGTCCCTGCTGTCTGGGCGGCTCGCCTTTCCACTTCGCAATGCCGCGGCGCCGAACGGCGTGCAACCCGTTCCCGCTGGAGCGCGGCTGCTCGCAGACATCGACGACGCGATCTTCGCCGATCTGTCCAGCTCGTTCATCCGTCCGGCGCAGGCGCTCGTCGTGGTGGGCGCCGTCGCGGTCGGCGTGGCATCGGTGAGCAAGCTGTGGTCGAGGAGATCGGATGCGGGACGTCGACGGGTGATCCGCGTGCTGATGGTCTCGATGCTTGCGAACGTGGCGGTGAACGGCACCGCGAGCCCGGGGCCGGTGCTCGCTGAGCGCCGCTGCAACGGCCACGCCCAGCTCTGCGACCGCCGGTATGACGACATCGTCCAGGCCGCGACGCACAACTCGATGTCGAGCCCGGACGTGGTTCGCGTTTGGCCGGAACACGACGGCAGCATCCGAGACCAGCTCGATTACGGCATCCGCACGCTGATGCTCGACGCGACTTACTGGGACGATGTCGACATGGCCCAGCTCAGCCGGCTTCCCGGCCTGCTCACCGCTTCCACCCCCGGCGCGTCACGCCCGCTGATCAGCACGATCACGCGCCGACTCACCGGTCGCCCGGGCGTCTACCTGTGTCACAGCCAGTGCGCGCTCGGCGCGCTGTCGATGTCCACTGCGCTGGACCAGGTGAAGGCGTTCTTGAACGAGAATCCCGACGAGGTCGTGACCTTGTTGATCCAAGACGGCGTCGACACCGCCGAGGTCGAGCACGCCTTCCGCGCATCCCGGCTGGAAGACCTGGTGTACGACGGCGCCGACGACGACTGGCCCACGCTGGGCGAGCTGATCGATCGAGGCCAGCGTCTGGTGGTGTTCTCCGAGCAGCACGCTCCGCCGCCGACGTGGTATCGGAGCGCTTTCGAGGACATCCAAGACACGCCGTACGGACCGCGCTCGCCCGACGAGTTCAGTTGTGCGCCGAACCGGGGACCTCGCAGCGCTCCGCTCTTCCTGCTCAACCACTGGGTCGAGCGTCAGGCGCCGGACCGGGCCCAAGCAGCGACCGCAAATGCGAGGGCATTCATCGTCGAGCGAGCTCGCCGATGCGCCACGGAGCGGGGGATGATGCCGAACTTCATTGCCGTGTCCTTCTACCGTATTGGCGACGTCCTCGGCGCGGTTGACGAGCTCAACGGGATCACTCAGGCCTGATCAGACATCGCCACCGGGGACATCACGACCGACACGCCGACCAGCCAACCCATCGGTCGAACTACACGCCGTCATGCCTGACCGCGAGCGAACACGAGTAACGGACTCCGAACCGACGGCGCTGGCACACCCTGTCCACAGGCATCGACTCGTTCGGTGGCCGGCGTCGACGGCCACCCGGGGATTGCTCCAGATCGCCCGCACGATCACCGCCGACATCGACTGGCGTTTAGCGGCTCCTCGCGTTGAACGTTGGGGCCGGTTCGTGACGGTGGCTGGCTGACAGGGTCCACCACGCGAGTCGGAGGTCTCGCCATTCTGCGGATAGCTGACATCTGCAGACGGGAGGACCTCCGACGTGGGCAACGGTAGTGACACGAGCGTGGGCGCGACCGCGCTCGTCGGGCTGGACGGCTTGGTCGTCGTCGCCCAGACGACGCGTGACGGTGAGCACTGGCTGGCGGTGGAGACGACCGCCGCGCAGGCATGGTGTCCCAGCTGTGGGGTGCGGGCGATCGGCAACGGGCGGCGCCGGGTGACGGTGCGCGACCTGCCGATCGCCGGGATGGCGACGGTGATCGTGTGGGCCAAGCGGACGTGGCGCTGCCGCGAGGAGCTGTGTCGGCGGGGTTCGTGGTCGGAGACCTCCGACGAGATCGGGGTGCGGGCGTCGCTGACCGAGCGGGCCCGCCGGGAGATCTGTCGCCGTGTCGGCGCCGAGCTCGACACCGTCGCGGCGGTGGGGCGCGAGTTCGGGGTCGGCTGGGCGTGCGCCCATCAGGCGGTCGTGGACTACGGCGACGCGTTGATCGCCGCAGATGATCGCCTCGAGCGGACCCGCAAGCTCGGCGTCGATGAGCACACCTTCCAGCACGCCAACGCCCGTCGCCGCACCCAGATGGCGACCACCTTCGTCGACTTGGACCGGCGTCGGCTGCTCGACGTCGTGCCTGGTCGTTCCGGTGATGTGGTGCGCCAGTGGGTCGAGTCGCAGCCGATCTGGTGGGCCGACCGCATCGACGTCGCGGCGATCGACGCGTTCCGTGGCTACGCCACCGCGATCGGCGACGTGCTGCCCGACGCCACCTTGGTGGTCGACCACTTCCACGCCATACGCCTCGCCTCCGAAGCGGTCAACGACGTCCGTCGCCGCGTCCAGCAGGACACGCTCGGCCATCGCGGCCGCAAGCACGACCCGCTCTACGGGATCCGCCGGCTGCTGCTGCGCACCTGGTCGAACCTCAACGAGCGGGGATGGGAACGGCTGCGTGCCGGGCTCGCCGCCGGCGACCCCGACGGCGAAGTGGCTGCGGTGTGGCTGGCGCGCGAGCTGCTCGCCGAGGTCTACGCAGCCCGCGATCTCGCCCATGCACGACGGCGGCTGGTCGTATTCTTCCAGCACGCCGCCGACGCCGAGATCCCCGAGCTGACCCGCTTGGCGTCGACGATCGACCAGTGGCGTGACGAGGTCCTCGCGTTCCACACCACCGGCGGCGCCTCGAACGGGCCGACTGAAGCGGTCAACCTGCTGATCGAGAAGATCCGCCGCGTCGGGCACGGCTACCGCAACTTCACCAACTATCGCCGCCGGCTCCTCCTCGGCTGCGGCATCACATGGACTACCATCCCAACTCGCAGAATCCGAGGCCGCCAACCAACGATCGCCGCGTAGAGCCCGTTTAGCGGGGGGAGGGCAGGCCCTCCCCCCGGCCCCCTCCCACGACGCGGTCCGAGTCGGTGGACATCACCGCGATGTGGGCGCACGCTTGGCTGATGGCTGCGGTGGTGAACATCAACGACGTGCTTGATGGCCACGTCGGGCTGGTGGTCGATTGCGTGGATCGCCTGTATCTGAACGGGTACGTGCCGTCGTTGCAGACGCCCGGCCAGGTGGCTTGGTTCTTGCACGATCATCTCGGGTTCATGCTGCCGTCACCGGCGATCTTCGAGAAGATCGGCAACCGGTTTCGTGGGGCGGTCCGCCGCTTCGCCGAGGACAACGACATCCCGATCCTGGCGTTGAAGAAGCCGGACCGGACTCGATGGGATGACCGCAAGCTCGACCACGTCCAGCCGTATCTACGTGCCGCAAGGGACACGGGCCGGTTCGGTGTCGTCGCGATCGTCACCGGCCAGGAGTTTCAGTGGGTGTTCTCCGGCCGCACCTCGCGAGGTGACGGGTTCACGTTCTTCAAGGAGCAGCGCCGCGTCGGCGTCTACTACTTCTACGTGCTCGATCCGGACTTCGGGCCTGGGTTCATCAAAATCTGCACGTACTTCCCGTATCCAGCCAAGGTGTGGATGAACGGTCACGAGTGGGCCAAGGGTCAGGCCGACCACGCCGGGATCGGCTTCAGGTCGTTGGCCAATGGGTTCGCCTCCTGTGACCTGCCCGAGCAGCTCCAGGCGATCTGCGATCGTTTCGGTCCCGACGACGTGCAGGGGTTCTTCGACCGGTGGATCACGGCGATCCCGACCCCGTTCACCTCGGCAGACCGCGCTGCGGGCTTCTGGTGGGAGCTGTCGGTCCGTCAGGTCGAGGTGTCACGCACCCTGGTGTTCGATGATCCACGCCGTGCCCGCGGCTTCTTCGAAGCACTCGTCACCGACAATGTCGGCATCGGGCGCCCCCATGAGGTCGCCGCCGTGTTCAACCGGCGGGTCACGAAACGGACCCCAGGAATCTTCCGCACGCGCATCTTCGACCGCGGGACCGAGGTGCAGCTCGAGTTCCGCTACAAGCACAGCCGGGTCAAGCAGTACTTGAAGGAAGGGAGGGCCTTGCGCATCGAGACCGTCATCAACAAGCCATCCGACGTCGGGATCCGTGCCCGGCTCGAGCATCTCCCCGAGCTGGTCGTCAAGGGTCGCGAGGTCAACGATCGTCTGCTTACGATTGAACGTGCCGGTCAGGGCTGTGCCATCGGCTCTGCGCTCTTCGAGCGCATCCACCAGCCCTACATATGGGAGGGCCAACGAACCGGAGCCCTACGCTTCGGGGACCCACGCGCCATGGCCCTGACCGGCGCCCTGTGCTGTTTCGTTCACGTCCTCGCCGGCTTCACCAACCACAGCCTTCGCGAGCTCGTCGCCGGACTGCTCGGACGCGACTACAGCACCAGCCAGATGACCTACGACCTGCGCCGCCTCCGACTTCACGGACTCATCGAACGGATCCCCCACAGCCACCGCTACACGCTCACCGCCGACGGGACACGCGTCGCCATCTTCTACACCAAGGTCCACGGCCGCGTGCTCCGGCCCCTCGTCGCCGCTGGCGACCGACCGCCAGCACCCATAGAACTTCGTCGCGCCCTCGCCACGATCGACCGAACCATCAACACCTACGTCACAAACGCGCGCCTCGCAGCCGCTGCCTGAAACCTGCCGAGATGTTCAACAAGCCCGCGACAGAGAAGACCTAGCGAACGCCGAGGGCCTGCCGTTCGACGACGACAGCTTCGACGTCGCGCTGTGCTCGCTCGGACTCCAGTTCTTCGCCGACAAGAGCCGCGCGCTCGGCGAGATGCACCGCGTCGTCCGGGCGGGCGGTCGCATCGGCGTCGCGACCGTCGGCCCGACCCCACCGCCCTTCGATGCACTCCGCGACGTGCTTGCCGCACACGTCGGTGACCATGTCGCCGCCTTCGTCGAGGCAGTCTTCAAGCTCGACGACCCGCACGGCTCCGCGACCTTCTGGGCAACGCCGGCTTCACGGGCATCGAGACGACCCGGCAGCGATAGGCGCGAGGTTCGCGTTACAGCGGCGGCCGCCGATAATGGCGCCCGAGAACACGCGGTGCTGGGCCCGCCCGACCGTCCTCCAAGCGCCGGAGCCGGACACTCTTGGCAGCGGCCGCCACGTGCCGATAATGCGCGCCCGAGAATCCCCCGCCCGAGGGCGTGGTCGGCTGACTTGGGGTGATCTTCTTCGCTGACTGCTAGACACACTCTGGTGCTAGAGGTCAAAGACTGCTATGGTGGCCACATGTTGGTCGCCTCCCGATGCCGATGGCTGGAAGGGCCGGGGCGGTGGCAGGTGCGTGGGCGGGTCGAACGGTTTGTCGAGCCGGCCGTGCTCGTCGTCCTGGCCGAGGGTCCGCGCCACGGCTACGAGCTGAAGAACGAGGTCGGTGTCGTTGCAGGCGGTGACCGCGCGGTGATCACCAACCTCTACCGAGTCCTTCGTCAACTCGAGTTGGAGGGGATCGTGCGCTCGACCTGGGACACGACGGGTGCGGGTCCGGCCCGTCGGGTGTATCGGCTGACCTCGGCGGGTCGACGCGTTCTCGACCAGTGGGCGAACGCGCTTGGTGAGCTCGACGTCACCGTCCACCAGTTCCTCGACCGCCACCGGCGATTGGTCAACGACGATGGCTGAGATGCCCGCCGGCAGGCCGGTGAGGCTGCCGGGACGAGGCACGACCTTCGTTCGCGACGTGCCCGGCCCGCCGGGTGCACCCACGGTGGTCCTGCTGCACGGACTGGGCGCGACGGCGCGCCTGAACTGGCCGGGTGCGTTCGACGCGTTGTCACCGTCGTTCCGGGTCGTGGCGATCGACCATCGCGGTCACGGACGCGGCATCCGCACGGCGATTCCGTTCCGGCTGCGCGACTGTGCCGACGACATCATCGTGCTCGCCGACGTGCTGGGCATCGACCGGCTCATCGCCGTCGGCTACTCGATGGGGGGACCGATCGCCCTGCACGCCCGCCGCCGTCATCCGACCCGTGTGAGCGGACTTGCGCTCTGCGCGACCGCGGCGCGCTTCGGGCCCGACAGTGAGTCACGCCGCTCGCCGGCAGGATCCGCCCTGGCCACCTCGTTGCGGCTAACCCCGCTGCCGCTGCGTCGCCAGATGGCCGACGCGGCGATCAGCTACCTGACCCGGAAGACAGACATGTCGCCGGCGTTTGTCGACGAGACGCGTCTCCACGATCCCGCCGCCATCGTCGAAGCCAGCCAGTCCCTCCGCGCCTTCGATGCTCGCCCCTGGGTTGACCAACTCGCGTGCCCCGCCGCATCCGTGGTCACCGAACGCGATCAGCTCGTTCCCCGTCACCGCCAGATCGAGCTCGCCCACGCCGTCGGCGCGGCGATCGTGCCCGTCAACGTCGGTCACGAGGCCGCGGTCGCGTCGCCGACCACGTTCCTGCCTGCGTTGGCCACCGCCTGCCGACACGTCGCCGCCCGCCTTGACCGGCGAGCAGCCGGTTAGCGAGCCTGCCGTGGCCGACGTGTCCCGACAGCGGCACCGATCACCTCCAAGCGCGCTGGGATCCCCGCGCAGCGGCCGGCACGACAGCCCGACGTCGACACGACCGTCTGAGACCAGCGGCGTCGAGAGGCGACTGTTTGGCGCCTTGAACCGTCTGGTCGAGCCGCTCGTGCGGGCCGGGATGGGCAACTCCGTCGCCGGACCCGGCACGTTCGTCATCGAAACCACCGGCCGCCGTTCCGGACTGTCCCGGCGCGTACCCTTGCTGGCCAAACGCGTCGGCCACACCATCATCGTGAGCACCATCCGCGACAACAGCCAGTGGATCCGCAACCTCGAACACCACCCCGACGCCCACGTCTGGATCGCCGGTCGACCACGTCCGGCCGCCGCCACCATCATCCGGCTGCCCGGCGCCACCCTCGCCCGCCTACGGCTCGGCCCCTCAACGCCGCACAGCTCGAATACCGACAACGCCTGCGTCGCCCCGACACGGGGCCATGTCGCGCACGCGTGACGCCACAGGCGACGCCGTCGGGCCAGCGCGTAGACCGCCCATCGCGCGGCATTCGTAACGCTCGGCCCGTGCTCGCACCGATCGGCTTGCACGGCACTCGGTCATCTCGACGGTCCCGACGCTTCGATCCCGCCGGTTACCGATCGGTGCGGTTTCCGTCCGGCGCCGCGATTGTCAGCCAGCCTGCCAGCGTGGAGTTGACCCCGATCTCCGGACACCTGATTCTGGGCAGTGACCCAGAGGAGGGAGGCCCGGATGGGTCGTCCAGCGAAGTATCCGCCGGAGTTCCAGTGGGAGGCAGTTGAGCTCGTGCTCGGTTTGCGCCGGTCAATCAACGAGGTGGTGTTGAGTCTCGGCATCAAGCGCGGCACCTTGGGCAACTGGGTGAAGGCGGCCCGTGACGGATGATGACCAGATCGAGTCGAGCAAGGCGATCATGGGAATCGACCGCCAGCTCATCGATGAGACGTACTTCGTCGCCGAGATCGATGGCAGCGTGGCCGGCTGCGGCGCGTGGAGCCGACGGATCACACTCTACGGCGGCGATCACTCGGCAGGGCGCGACGCAGCCCTGCTCGACCCTGCGAGCGACGCAGCCCGAGTTCGAGCCATGCACACGCACCTCGACTTCGCGCGGCGAGGTGTGGGACGCCTCGTGCTCGAGGCCTGCGAGGCGGCAGCGGCGGCCGAAGGCTTCAACACACGGGAGCTCATGGCCACACCCTCCGGCCACCCGCTGTACGAGTCGTTCGGCTTCCAACCCGTCGAGGAAGTCGAGGACGCATCGGGAGGCGCGCCCCTCCCACTGACCCGCATGCGAAAGGCCATCGCAGCCACCACCGATTGACACCGATTCGGCGTTACGGCGCAACGGCCGCATTCGCCCGCCTACGTCCTGTGCGCGAGCCATCGAGACGAGCGAAGGTGCGCTGGTTGGCACGGTGACAGCGGAGACGGCGTTTCGCAACGGCAAGTGGTTCGGGCGTGAGCTGCGACATCCCGTCCTCTCGAGCGAAGTGCTCCATGGGGCAATCTGTGCGTGTGGAGGTACGCGGTCTCGCTCCAGCGCTGGAGCGGCAACGTCGGCAGCGGGTCGTGCTCGGGCTGGCGTGGGCGACGATCGCCTGGAACACCGTCGAGGCGGTCGTAGCGATCGCCGCCGGAGCGGCCGCCTCGTCGATCGCGCTGGTCGGCTTCGGACTCGACTCGACCGTCGAGGTCCTCTCCGCCTCGGTCATCGTCTGGCAGATGACTCGGCCCGTGCCCGAAGAGCGCGAAGCCAAGGCGCTGCGGATGATCGCCGTCAGCTTCCTCGCGTTGGCCTGCTACGTCACCGTACATGGCCTCATCGATCTGGCTCAGCGACACGAGCCCGAGGCCTCCACCGCGGGGATCATGCTGGCGACGGTGTCGCTGATCGTGATGCCGCTGCTGGCGTGGATGAAGCGGCGCAACGGCCGGCTCCTCGGGTCATCGAGCGTGGTGGCGGACAGCAGCCAGACCCTGCTGTGCAGCTATCTCTCGGCGGTCCTCCTCATCGGTCTTGTGCTCAACGCGCTGATCGGATGGTGGTGGGCTGATCCACTCGCAGCGTTGGTCATCGCCGCGCTCGCCGTTCGGGAGGCTCGCGAGGCGTTGGGTGGCGAGCGGTGCCGCGACGAGTTAGCAACACGGGATGAACGCGGAACTGCTCGATCCGGCGCGACCGGTGCCGGGCTGCTTGGTCCGCGGACTCGCTCCCGATCGACATCTCGGAACGCCTGATTGATCGACGTGATGGCGGTCACGATCTACGGGGTCTGCGCGGTCACGTTCATGATGGTGATGTACGCCATGGAGAGCCGCGCACGAGGGTTCGTCCTCGCGTTCGCAGTCGGCTGCGTACTGTCGAGCGTCTACGGGTTCCTGTCGGGCGCGTGGCCCTTCGGCGTGGTCGAGCTGATTTGGGCAGGCGTGGCCGTGCGACGGTACCGTCGGCTCGCTCCCGCCCTACAGGCCTGACCTTGAACTCGGTGAGAACCCGCCGCGTCGAGGTCGGGGCCGACGGCAACGATCCGATCGTCTTCCACGAGCACCTCGGCGTGGTCGAAGTCACCGACATCGGGGTCCAGTGACAGCACGATGCCACCCTTGAGCACGTACCTCGTGATGGGCTTCCGTTCAGGCCGGGTCGGGAGCGTTCCATGGCATGGTCCCCGACGCCCAGTGGGTGAGCTTCTCGTCTTGATGGTTGCTGTGCAGGTGACGCGGCGGCGTGGCGAACGTCTCGTACGGTCGGCAACGGAGGACGACCCGGTCCTCTTCGACAGCCATCGCCTCGACGAACGGCCGGGCGTCGTCGCCGAGAGGTTCGCCCGACATCCTCCAGGCGACGGCCATCATCACGTCGACCACGAAGCCGCGGTCGTGTTCGACAGTGGCATCGGCATACACCTGCAGTTACGAGAACGGCCAGCGCTCGTCGAGCACGCAGAGGCTGACCTTCGGGTTGCGACCGACGGCGCGGCTCTTGCCCCGCCCGGCCATCGTCGAGACCAGGAGCTCGTCGTCGTCGTTCGGGACGTAGTAGACGACCGACATCGCCGGGCCGTCGATCTTCCGCCCGAAGCCGAAGACGCAGGTGCGGTGGGTGCGCACGAACTCGCGGCGTTCGGACGGGAGCAGGTCGCGGTCGGTCGGGGCCGTGAATGGCTCGGTAGCGAAGGGCAGCAGCATCGGGATCTCCTCAGGCTTGGGTGACGGTCACGGGGATGGACGCGAAGGAGCGGATGAGATTGTTGAGCTTGCGGACGGGTTCACCCGCGAGCTCGATGCGCTCGACCCGCTGCACGAGCGCGTTGAGCACGGCGACACCTTCGAGACGGGCGAGTCCCATCCCCGCACAGGCGTGCGCGCCGTAGCCGAACGCCAGGTGTGCGGCGCTGTCGCGGGTGATGTCGAAGCGGGCCGCGTCCTGCCAGCGGCGTTCGTCTCGGTTGGCAGACGCGTAGCTCACGAGCACCCGGCCGCCCTGCGGGATGACGGTACCGGCGACCGTTGCTTCGGTCGCGGCGACACGGGTGACGCAGCTGATCGGTGACTCGAGACGGAGCGCTTCGTTGAGCGCGTGTGTGACCCGGTCAGGGTTGTCGCGCAGCAGTTGCCACTGGTCAGGATGGGTGGCGAAAAGCCACACGGCGTTTCCGATGGCGCTGATGGTCGTGTCGAGCGATGGGGCCAGTCGACGATCATCATCGGGCAGCGCGACCGGTCGATGTCGCCGCGGGCGGCGGCGGCGATGATCGCGGCCGAGCCCGACGGCAGGTCGGAGCCGGCGAGCTGGTGCGCGTAGGCCGACATCTCCAACAACGCTTCGCCGGATGCGGCAGCACGGTCGTTGAGCGGGCCGAGCGCGTCGAAGCTCGCGGCAGCCCACGGAAGCAGCCGGTCGCGGCCGTCGGACGGCCAGCCGAGCAGGTCGGGCACCCACGTCGCCGGTAGGACCTCGGCGAGGTCGCTGACCGCGTCGAAGGCACCTCGCCCGACGAGCTGGTCAACGAGCCGGTCGGCGATGGCCTGGGCTTCCGGCCGCAGCGCCGTCAGCGCCCGTGGGGTGAGCGGCCGGCCGATGACCTCGGCTGGCGGCGGTGCTCGTCGCCGTCGGACATCAGCGTCGTGCCCTGTCCGGCTTCGTTGATGAAGTCGTTGAGGCCCACGCCTTCGCCATGAGAACATCAAATCACATCACTGTCATTTCCGCAGCGGACCGCTGGTCGAGCCTGGCTCGCAGGTCGATGGGCTCGGCGTCGTTGTCGTCCCAGCTCATCTTTCAGGAACCCCGTCGAGCTGGACGGCTTCGTTCGGGCATCGGCATGTATCGGTATGCCCGTTGGCTGGCCTCTGACGTGTCGAGCAGATGCCGCAGGTAGCCATCGTGCGGTTCGGCGGTCGACCCGCTCACCGGGACGACACTCCATCTGACGGTGATCGGCGTGCTGGCAGACAGCGCGCCGCACGCGATGAGCGGAATCACCGTCAGCCAGGCCACCGTCTCGACGTTCGGTGATCGGGCCCTCCCAAACGTCCACCACCTCGCCGTGCGGCTTGGCGCCGATCTCGAGGCCGTCGCCTGGCGCATGGGTCGCAGCCCCGACCCACTCGCCTGCCGAAGCCGCAGCCTCCGGCGGCCGGACCGCCGCCGTCGTCGCCGAGGGTGCGACCAACCGTGTCGGCGCCCTCGGAGTCTGAGGCCGCTTGTGGCGGCTCAAGGCGACGGGACGGTGCTCGGAGGGGCCGGGTCTGCGGAGCTGCCGACGCACCGTGCATCCGCTGGTGCGCTCAGGCGCAGGGGTTCGCCGGCGCGGACCACATGCCGCTCGCCTCGGATGGTCAGCTCGAGGGCATCGCCCTCGTCGAGGGTGAACGTCTCCTCGTCGTGGGTGAGGTGAACACGCACCTGCCGGTCACGGAAGCGCAGCGAGAACGCGAGTGATCGGAAGCGCTGCGGGAGACGTGGGTCGATGGTGAGAGATCCACCGAAATCGCGGACGCCGCCGAACCCGAAGACGAGGGCCATCCAAGCACCCGCGGCCGACGCGATGTGGACGCCGTCAGACACGTTGCCGGCAACATCTGCCAGATCCATCAGCAGCGCGAAGTCGAGGTACCCACAGGCGGCCTCCTCGCGTCCGATCTCGGACGCCACGATGCTCTGGATGCTTGCCGACAACGACGAGTCACCAGTGGTGATCGGGTCGTAGCAGTCGAAGTTGCGGAGCTTCTGGTCGACACTGAACTCGTCTCCAAGCAGGAACATCGCCATCACGACGTCGGCCTGCTTCAGGATCTGGCGCCGGTACATCGTCAGCGGGTGGTGATGGAGGAGTAGCGGGAACGTGTCGCTCGAGAGGCCGTCGACGTCCCAGCGTTCATGCGTGAGGAACGTCGCGTCTTGGGGAGTGATCCCGCGCACGGGGTCGTAGGGCACGTGCATCTGGTCAGCGGCGCGGTCCCACTCATCGGGTTCGGATCCGGCGAGGGCCAGCTCGGCCTGGAGCACGGCGAACGCACTCGGACGATCGTCGCGCAGCTGTCGGATCGTCGCGGCGGCGTAGCGCAGGTTCAGACGGGCCATGAGATTGGTGTAGGCGTTGTCATCCACCATCGCCGTGTACTCATCCGGCCCCGTCACTCCGTGGAGGTGGAAGCGTCCGTCGTCATCGACGAAGCCGAGGTCCAACCACATCCGCGCCGTCTCCACGAGGATCTCCGCGCCGATCTCCACGAGCAGCTCCGTATCGCCGCGCACATCGACGTAGCGGCGGACCGCGTAGGCGATGTCGGCGTTGAGGTGGAACTGGGCGGTGCCGGCGAGGTGGTAGGCGGATGCCTCGTCACCGCCGATCGTTCGCCACGGGAAGAGTGCTCCTCGCAGATCGAGATCGCCCGCCCGTACCCGAGCCTTGTCCAACATGCTGTGGCGGAAGCGGAGCAGGTTGCGGGCGATGCGAGGCTGCGTGTATACGAGGAATGGCAGCACCCAGGTCTCGGTGTCCCAGAAGTAGTGCCCGTCATAGGCATCGCCGGTCAAGCCCTTTGCCGGGATACCCGCTCCCTCAGCTCGCCAGGACGCCTGCGCAAGATGGAAGAGGTTCCACCGCACCGCCTGCTGCATCCGGACCGGATGCCGGACCGTGTCCTCCAGGGTCACGTCAGCGCGGTCCCAGAAGCGATCGAGGCAGCGCCGCTGCTCGCCGACAAGGGTCTCGAACCCGGCCGGTGCCACCCGGTCCAGGGTGCGATGACCGCGCCCGACCAGTTCGGCGGGATCTGCGCTCCGCGAGGTCTGATACGCGGCGTACTTGAAGACGTGGACCGGGACATCGGGCTCGGCGTCCACCGTGAGCACGAACTCGGATGCGTCTGCGTCAGCGTGAACCGTGACGTCGTGTGGGCTCGGCGCGTCGAGCACGTGGTCCACGACGATTCCAAGCGTCATCCCGCTCTCGACCGTCTGATAGCCGAGCACCAGCCGGTCGCCCGCCTGCTCCACCAACCGCGGCTCGAGCACGCGGCGACCGAGGCGCCTGGCGATGCGAGGATCGTTGACCGCGCGGCCCGAGACGTCCCGCCCGGCATTGGCGCGGTTGACGACCAGTGAGCGGACGACCACGGGCGCGGGTCGATTCACGACCACCTCGTACGAGACGGCCAACACATGGCGGTACTCCAACGACACCAACCGAGTGCTTCGAACTCGGACATGCTTGCCGGACGGGGTTGACCACAGGATGTCGCGGCTCAGCACCCCATTGCGCATGTCGAGCACCCGGCTGTACTCCGGGGTGCGAGCCGTCGGGATGAAGAGCGGCTCGTCGTCGACGTACAGCTCCATGATGCAGCTGTCCGGAACGTTGACGATCGTCTGCCCCACGCGCGCCAAGCCGTAGGCGTCCTCAGCGTGGATGATCGGCCACGTCTCATGGAAGCCGTTGACGTACATGCCCGGCGAGAAGACCGGCCGGCCCTCCTCGTGGATGCCGCGGATGCCGAGGTAGCCGTTCGACAGCGCCAACGCGGTCTCCGCCCGAGGGGCGTACCCCGGGGTCCAATGCGTCTCGACGATTCGCCACTCATCCGCCGGAAAGAGATGCTCCGGGGGCACGACGATGGTGCGCTGCGGCATCCCCGCGAGGGTACTGCTGGGTCGTAAGCACCGCCGGTGGCCCGCGGTGACTCCACACGTGACAGCGACGGCCGGGATGTCCGGCGACGACTTGGCCGGCATCTTGGCAGCCGCGGCCGGCCAAGATCGACGACGCCGGGTCGATCTGGCCGCGGGCTCCGTCTGGCGAGCCAGCGGCGTAGTCCTGAACTCGACAGCGGGTTGTCCTCGTCCTCGTCGCCGGGCACGTTGGCGAGGAGCCGAAAGAAGCTCTCGTACGACGCGTGAGGCACCATCAGCCAGATCCCCATGGCTGCATCGGTGCGGTCGCCGACGAATCTCGTGGAGGAGGTTGAAGCCGTCGATGAAGCGCTTCAGCTGGCTCGGGTTGCCGTGGTCGTGGCGATAAGGAGCGGGCGGTGGTCGACCGCCCGGCCGGCTCCTCGTCCTGGGTCCCGGGATCCGATTGGTCATGTCTGGCGCGTTTGAACTGACGATGTCGTGGACGGGTGGAGTCTGCACCGGACTCCTGGATTCATCCGTCCGGTTCGGGCGATCGCCCGGGTGTCGGAGTCACGGGCGCGGGCTGTCTCGACGGTTGGCTCACCGAGCTCTCTTCCATCCGGATGTGGGGTAGCCATTGCAGCCATGGCGGGAGATACCAGTTGGCGGGTCCGAGCAGCTTCATGCTGGCAGGAAGCAACACCGAGCGGATGATTGTGGCGTCGATGAGGATCGCGACGGCCAGCCCAAAGCCGAACTGCTTGAGCCCGATGTTGCGTGTGAAGGCGAAGATCAGCGCGACCGCGACCATCACCGCGGCGGCGCTGGTGATGGTCGGCGCGGTCGCCTTGATCCCGGTCGAGATCGCGTCGTCGGTAGTGGCCCCGTGCTCGTGCGCCTCTTTGATTCGACCCATCACGAACATGTGGTAGTCCATCGAAAGCCCGAACAGGATCGAGAAGAGGAACAACGGCAACCACGACTCAATGATGCCGGTGGCGTCGAAGTCGAGGACTCCTTCCAGGAGGAACCCCTTCTGGAACACGAGCACAAGGATGCCGTAGGCGGCGCTCACCGACAGGGCGTTCAGGATCACCGCCTTGATCGGGATGACGATCGAACGGAACGCGACGAGCAGCGTGATAAAGGTGAGCGTGAGGACGTAGGCCACGACGACCGGCGTCTTGGTGAGGATGCTCGTACGGAAGTCGATGTTCGCCGCGGTGGCGCCGGTGACGAGCACCGGTGTGGAGCCCTTGGTGAACGCGGCGGGGATAAGGTCGTCACGCAGGTGCTCGACAGCGTCGATCGCCGCCTGTTCCCCGGTGTCGGCGTTGATCGGGATGCGCAGCAGCTCCGTGTTCCCCCCGTCGTTGATCTGGGTCTGGATCGGTGCGCCGTAGGGGGCGTCGCGGTGCTGCGGCGACGCGGACTCGGCCTCCACCGAATGGACCAGCGCGTCGCTCTCGGCCTGGATGTCGGCGGCGAAGATGTTGCCGTCCGGCCCGGCGTCGACGACGACGACGGCGGGTGAGGTGAGACCCAAGGTGAAGTTCTCCTCCAGCGCGCTCAACGCCTGCTTGGCATCAACCGCATCCGGCAGGGACTTGTGTCCGTTGAAGCCCAGATTGAGCGTGAAGAACGGTGCGGCGAGAACGATCAACACGATGAGCGTCCCGACCGTGATCGTGACCGGCCGGGCGAGGACGTAGTCGCTGATCCGCCCCCAGATGCCGCCGCCCTCGACCCGTCTCGGCCGCAGGAATCCGAGCCGCCCACGGTTGATCCGGTCACCGAGGATCGCCAACAACGCGGGCAGCAGCGTGACGGAGGCGATGATGGCGATCGCGACAACGACGATGGCTGACAGTGCCAGGCTGCTGAAGATCACGTTGTCGACGAGGAACATCCCGCTGATCGCGAGCAGGACCGTGATCCCAGCGAAGACGACCGCCTTGCCTGACGTGCCGGCGGCCAAGGTGATCGCCGCGTCCTTGTCGTGGCCGGCGTCGCGTTCGCCGCGATAGCGGGTGATGATGAACAGCGAGTAGTCGATACCGGTGGCGAGGCCCATCAGCAAGACCATCTCGCTGTAGATCTCCGCCAGCGGGTACGCCTGGCTGACCACCGCCAGGATTCCGGTTGCCGTCATGATCGCGAGCAGCCCGAGCGCCAGCGGGATCAGCGCCGCGACGAGCGCCCGGAACGCGAAGAGGAGCAGCAGCAACGTGATCGGGATGTTGAGGAGCAGGGCAAATGCCAGGTCTTCTTCGATCACCTTCGTCGATTCCTCGGCGATCGAAGCCTCGCCGCCGACGGCGATGTCGAAGCCGTCCCCCTCAGCTCCGCGCACGGTGTCGACGACGGCGGGCACCGTCGCCTCCGCCTCGGTGGCATCGCCGACCAAGGTCACGATTGCGAACGAGACGTCACCGGCCGAGCCGCGCTCTGCCACGAACGGTGACTGCTCGGGCGGCAAGCCGACGTCGTACGACGTGAGGGTGGCGGAAACCACACGGCGACTGGAGGTGACCACGGTGTCGCCGTGGCGTTCGACCTCGGTGGTGCGCAGGGCCCGCAGCGCGCCCATCAGGTCCTCGACCTTCTGCTGGTACTGCGGGGCGGTGACCGGCAGTGTCGGATGGGAGAAGACGACGAACTCCTGAACGGAGTCCTCGGCGGCGCCGAACCGCTCGTCGAGCAGCTTCGCCCCCTCGCCGGCTTCGCCCGGTGTCTCCTGCTCGATGTCGGTGCTCGTCCCCACCGACGACCCCACGACGATTGCGACGACCACGATCACGGCCCAGCCGGCGACGACACGCCAGCGATGGCGGCCACTCCACATCGCCAGACGGGCGGTCAGCGACATCCGATGGCTGACCTGACGGCCGGACCCGGTCTCAATGACTGTCGGCATCGTCTCCTCGCCTTCACGATGGGTGCGCGCGCCACCTGGGCCCCTATCTCATCGGCCGGGCCCCCGGCCCCATCAGGTTGACGAACTTGCCGTCCTGCACCTGGCACGCCACCAGGCCGAGGTCGACGAACACCGAGACGTCCTGGCTGGCCAACGCGGTGTCGACCACCTCAGACAGTGGCGCCCCTCCGGGTGGCACGCGGTCGCCGTTGGCATCGAAGGCGAACGACCCCGACGCACCGCCTTGGACCTGCGATGCGCCAACTGCGTCGCGCAGCGCTCGTGGTTGCAGCACCAGCGATCCGTCAGACTGCGGCTCCGCGACCTCGGCGATGGCGTCGAGCAGGATCGTCGCAGCATCGATCTGCTGCGCAGTGAAGGCCGAAGCACCCGGTTCGTACCCGTGCAGGGCGACGAACTCGGACGTGACGTCGCCGGGCAGCGTGAGCGGGCAGCCGGCGAACAGGGTGCCCTCCGCGATCTCGCCGGTCGCGTCGACGAAGTCCGGTGTCGCCGCCGCGTCCCCAGCACCAAACACGCCCGTGAACCCGGCGTCGCGCAGCTGGCGGTACAGCAGCGCCGCCTCCGGATTGAACCCCATGAAACCGACGACCGCTGGGCTGCCGTCGAGGATCGACTGCACGACGTCGCGGAAGTCCACCGTTCCGCGGTCGATGCTCACGCGGGTGACCTCTACCTCGTGGTTCTCCATGATCTCCTGGGCGCTGTCGGCGAGGTCCTGCCCGTACGCCTCGCCGTCGTCGATGAGGTACGCGGCGCGGGCTCCGAGGTCGAGGCTGACGAACAGGCCGACCAGAGCGCCTTCGAGATTGTTGCGGTACGCGGTGCGGAAGAAGAACCGGCCGGTCGGCTGGTTGGTGGTCAAGTCAGAGCGAGTCGACGAGCCGGACACAGCGGTGAGACCGTCTTCCGCGTAGATCGGGATTGCCTCCTCGGCCCCCGCGCTGCAGTTGGGACCGATCACGGCGACCACATCCGCTCGACTGGCCAGACGCCGCGCTGCCGCCGCGGTGATGTCGGCCTCGGTACACCCGTCGTCCTCGACGACGACTTGGATATCGTGGCCCTGGATCTGTGTCCCGTTCTCCTTCTTCCACCGCTCGACGGCGAGGATCACGGCGTCGCGGTCCTCAGTGCCGGCGACGGCGTCAGCACCGGTGATCGGGGCAGAGACGCCGAGCGCGACGGGAGCACCTGCCTGGATCACGACCGGTCGATCAGGGGCGCGCTCGACGGTCTCCACGCTGGGCGTCTCGCCGTCGTCGTGACCACAGCCGGCCAGCACCAAGACGAGCACGAGGAACGCCGGACAGGCCCACGACCCGAGACCGTGGAGGTTGCCGCGCGTGCCGACACCCCGGCACGCGCCGATCGCACGATCCTCGTGCGCCACGAGGGGGTCGCCTCCACCCAAGAATGCCCCGACCACCAGATGCCACGGTACGACGCCCAGCCGGACGCGTCCAGCGCGGCCGCGAGACCTGCGATCAGCCCGAATCGGCGTTCACGCTCACCGTCGTTGGCGCGCTGTTCTTGGGTGCGACGCAGCTGCTCAAACGACCCGCCCGGATCACCGCTGGCGCGCTCGTCGTCATCGCGCTGTCGGCGCTGCTGTCCCGACTTTGGCGGGGTAGGGACGATTTCTCGCACGCAAGACGCCGTGACCAGGACATATGGCATCCGCTCGAGGTAAGGAAAGTGGCCCGAACTCTCGAACGACCCCAAATCTCCGTCCGGAAGTGCTTCTGCGATGAGTTCCTGGTGGTGGATCGGGATCGCACGGTCATACCTCCCCCCAATCACCAACGCCGGCTTCGTGAGCCTCGACAACATGGGGAGGAGGCCAGCGCGCCTCTCTGCGAAGTACACCAACCGGCGCTCTTGCGACTGGCCTCCTCCATCGTCGCGTGTGACGACGGGTCCGGGCCGGTGGGCTATGAGCGTCGCGAGCGTCGCGCGGTCGCCGCTCGCGAGCGCTTGGGCGGTTGTCGCGTTGTCCTGGTTCGAAGGGTGGTACACCGACTCCTGGTCAATGCCGTCCGCGGTCGTGCAGCTGAGGACGAGCGCGCGCGTGGCGTTCGGATGGGCCAGGGCGAAGAGCATGGCCACGGTCCCGCCTCCGGACTGTCCCCAGACGATCCATTCGTCGGCGGCGAGCGTCCGGCGCACCAGTTCGAGGTCCGGGACGAGTGTCTCCGTGCTGAGATCGCTGCCCGTGGACTCGCCCGCACCTCGGGGGTGGACGGTCACGCACCGCGCCTGGCCCCCGAACGCAGCGCGAAGCCAGCTTCTGTTGGCGTCCATCCACTGGAAGGGATGCGGGACGACGACGAGCGGTCAGTCGCTCCCAGCGACGGACACATGGAGAGTCGCTGACCCAGCGTCCCACCTTGACGACCCGTGACTCCATGGCCGGCAGCATCGCACCGCAGCGGCAGGAGCCGCAGGAGAACGGCATGACGGAGTGCAGGCCGCTCGCGACCGATCGAGACGGCTACGCGCCGGTGCGCGGACCGCACATGCCGGTACTCCGACGTCCGTCCACGGCCTCGGCATGGGCGTGAGCCGGTACAGAACGCTCCACATTCAGGGTGTCCGGAATGACGGGGATAATGCCGACGCACCGCTTCCTGTACCACCGGATCCACCGCGCGTCAGATCGTCGGCATGCGTCGTTCGGTGCGGCAGCAGGGCGCCCGGCCGGGAGTGCCGCAGGCGGCTCGGTAGTCCGGACGCCGTCACCCGCAGTTCGGCGCTACCTCTCGCCAGGTCCGGCCGCCATCCCACGACGTTCCTTGACACGGGACTAGCAAACAGCCCACGCCTCGGGATGCCGCGCGGCTCAGTCGATGCAGTCCGTTGGAGCCCCGATGAAGCTCGACAACAGCACCGCCAGGGCCGCCCAGATGGTCAGGCGGCCGACCCGCCGATACTTCAGATCGTCACCCACGTCTCCGTCGAGCGGATCATGATGCCGGCGACCAGAACGATCGTGACGACGAGGTAGCCGACCAGCGTCCAGGGACCTCACAGCGGTCCCGGTTCCATCTCCAGCGCAGCGCTAAACCGATGATGAGCCATGTCCCGGCCACGACGGCGGCACACGCTGGCGTGAGCGACAGCGATGAGGAGTCCTTGGCCCGGTCGTTCACCGATCGCAGTAGCGCGGTCCGCCACTCCCCAGGGGCACAGATTGCCCGTCCTGGGCGCCGGCGCGCCAGCCCGACCGCGCACGGAACGCTCGATCACCTCGTGTCCGAGCAGGCGGGGAATAACCCGGCTCGCCGGGTCGATGGCGCAACGTCGATGCGGCTGAGCGTCTCAAGCTGGATGCAAGGTCACGGCAATGTTCAGTTCCGGGCGGACGACGCCGCGCGCCCGACCACGATCATGCCCACCAGCTATGCGTCCAGGCGACCTGGGCGAGGGCGGCCTGTCCGGCGAGGTTCGGGTGGAAGTAGTCGAGCTTGCTCATCTGGCTGGCGGTGAACGGGTAATTGAAGACTGCGTTGCCGTCGAATCGGCACAGCTCGACGGCCGCACACTCCTCCTGGAGGATCGCATTGAAGGCGACGTTGCGGTCGAGGATGAGCTGACGATCGGCGGGTGTACGCTCGACGCCGAGCAGCGCCTGGCAGATCCCTGCCGCCCGCCACACGAACTGGGCGGCCGGGTTGTCGTGGAGGATCTCCCACAGCCGATACACGTTGGGGATGCTGGCGACGAAGACGTGAACCTACCCCAACGTCTGCAGCGTCGACCTGATCTGCGTGCGGAACACGTCCACCGGGGTCATCGTCGCGGGCGAGGACGTGCACAGGTCGTTGGCGCCGAGCATCACGGTGACGTACTCGGCGTGCTGGTCCACCGCCTGCTGGGCCTGGCCCGGACCGCTGGCCATCGTGGCGCCGGCGGCGGCGTCGTTGTAGGCGTGGCCGCCGATCGCCGGATCGAACGCTCGCAGGCGCTCGTAGTGGCTGCCCACCCCATCCCAGCCGGCGGCGCCCGTGCTCCATGAATTCGAGGGGTGGTCGCCGTACCAGCAGCAAGTGTCGGTCGCACGCGTGATCGAATCGCCGATCGCCGCCATGCTGCGGGGCGCCACGGTCTGGGCGCGGACCGGCGCCGGCCACCACGCCAGCGTGCACACCAGCAGCCAGACGAAACCGAGTCGACGAATGGCGTCCCCTTTCTCGTGTCAGCAGTGTCACTCTCCTTTCCACGACGATCCGAAACACGAGGAACTTCCGAGAATGTCGATCACCCAGCGATCGGCGATCGTGCCGCCGTCAGTGCCACCCGGCACGCGGCGTCGGCTCGCCGAACAACGGCTCCGTCGCCCGACTCGGCTCGGCCCCCCGGACGGGTGCCCGAGTAACACGGGGATCACACTTCGACGACGCGCGACCTAACACCGGCCCTGCGGTGTTTCGGCCGCGCCTAGGTTGTGGCCCGAGGAGGGCGAGTGATCGATCGCCACGAACCGATGTCGCCGCGGATGGACGCTCCGCAACCCCTTGCCCCCGTCGCGCGCCCGCAATCGTCGGTACCACGCAGCCGGCGGCTCGTTCAGGCAAAGCTCGTCGTCGGCCGAGCGGACGACCGGTTCGAGCGAGAGGCTGATGCTGTCAGCGATCAGATCATGGCATCGTTCGCGTCGCTGCGACCGGCCGCCACGTCCGCCGGCGACGGTCCGCTCGCCGTCGTGCGAGGTCCACGCTCGTCCGACCGGCCATCGCGGATCCGCCGGTCGCTCGACGTCGAGACGATCGGCCTGGGTGGGGGCGACCTCGACGAGGAGACGTCGGCGCGGATCAGGCGCACGTCCGGAGGCGGCGCGCGGCTCGATCCGGCCACCAGGGCGGCGATGGAGTCCGGTTTCGGTGCCGACTTCTCGGCCGTGCGCATTCATGCCGATCGAGACGCGAGTGTGCTGAATCGGCAGCTGCAGGCTCGGGCGTTCACCGTGGACCGGGACGTCTTCTTCGACCACGGCCAGTACGACCCGTCGTCGCACGCCGGTCGTCGGCTGTTGGCCCACGAGCTCACGCACGTCGTCCAGCAAGGTGGTGCACCTGGTCTGCTCCCGGACGCCGAGGGCACCTCATCGCGCATCAGGCGGTCGACCGCGTGGGGTGCACCCGCGATCTCGCGTGACGCATCGCCGGTCGTGCGGCGCGCTCACGACAGCTACAACCTCGCCCGACTGGAGAGGGCTCGCGCCATCGCGATCCAGCGCGGCCTCTGCACCGAGGCGACCAAGCTCACGGCGGTACGTCTCGACCACACGATGTCCGACCTCAACCTCCAGACCTTGGCCAAGACGCTGACGGGGATCTGGGGTCGGGTGGCTGACGAGCGATCCCCGTTCGAGCTCTGTCGAACGGCCATGGTTGCCGTGCGGAAGGCGATCGGGGGGCTCGGGGAGGCGCAGCTGCACCCTGACTGGTCGGCCGGCGTCGAGGGCCTCAGCGGGTTGCTCGTCAACCTGCGCGCGAACCTCACACCGGGACTCACGTTGACGACGGGCAACCCGGGCAGCGACTTCGACCCGGCCGTCGAGCTCGCCGTCGGCGGCGTCATCCAGTCGAGCGACGCGTCCGATGCGCTCTTCAAATTGGACAAGGCGGCAACGGCTGCGGCGCAACTCGGCGCGTTGCTGCCCAGCGGCGCCATCCCGAAGAGGAACCCTCCGTACAACGCCGACCTGGACACCGCGCTGGCGGACCAGCTCGACAAGATCGAGGCTGCCATCGGGCGCGTCGGGGCGGCCGCTGAAGAGGGGTTCGACGCCAACCTCTGGGAGGCCACGCTGACGGCCGGCAAGTACGTCAAGAAGCCGGCCGGGGCACGTCTCCCGGGAGCCGCCGCGCCACCAAACTTCCGAACCAACCTCAACTCGGCGACTCCGGGCAACGTGGTCGCGTCGAACATGGACTGGACCATCCCGGTGCCGGGCTACAGCATGGGGAACGGCGGCCAGGATGTCGACGTCGATGTGGACATCGACATGGCGGCCTGGCGGCACATCTACGACCGCCATACCCTCGAGCGATTCGGTGTCAGTCAGCCCAACCAGGTCGGCAAAGTCGAGGCAACCAACACGTTCTGGACGGGCGATCCGTTCACCGTGATCGACCAGGCCATGTTGGAACCCGAGATCAACCTGATGGTCAATCGTCGGTTCGACCTCCAGGCGATCGTCAGGAACGGGACCCCGCGGGACTTCGCGAACATCAACGGCACAGCGAGGTACGTCTTCATCCAGGCCACTATGAACCTGACCCAGAACCAGTACGGCGTCAGCATCGCTGTCAGGATCAAGTCGTTGGCGCCGCAGCACCACACCCTCGGAAAGTCCGTCGCGCCAACCGACCTGCAGCACTGGTGACCGACAGCGGGCACCACTCCTCCTCAGCCTCGGTACGCGTCCGGTTATCGCGTCCGCTACCGCGCATCCCGGGCAACTGATATCGCCAGGTATCGGCGCGATCCGGCCGTTGAAGGTGGGATTGCGCCGACGGCGACAAGCGATGGGTGGTGTCGGCGCACGACGAGACAAGTCGCGGTGACCCCTCGATAGGCCGGGGCTGGGTTGTGACGGCAAGTCGTGGGCGCGGAACGATCACCGACCAGGCGACGTCGTTTCGTGCGCTCGCCTCCCGGCGGCTGCTCGTCGCCGCTCAGGCGTTCCAGTCGACCAACACGTCCGGTAGCGGCCCTTCGAGGGGCGCTCCGAGATCAACACCGGTGACATCCTTGACCTGCGCCCTGAACCAGACGGCGAACTCAGAGTCGTCCGCGGCGAGATCGCTGAACGCCTTCTCGACGTCCCCCTCGAACCACACCAGCATGAAGCTCCCCATCGGGGTCTCCTGCATCGCCCAGGTCTCGCGAGTGATGCTCGAAGCAGCCTGAAGTGCCTCGAAGTTGGCCTTACGCGCCCCGACCGTTTCGGCAGCGAACGCACGCGCGGTATCTTCCTTGCCCTCAAGAATTGGGAACATCCCATTGAACACACCCATGGCTGCAACCTCCCGCTCGTCGGGCCATCATCGTACGTTGTCCGCAACACGGACTGCGCCGAACCACCACCGCGTCATCTCACCGTCGTGATGCCATGGCCATGCGCTCCTGGGGGCCCTGACACTCACCAGTAGCCCGGGCGCGAACAGGTCAGTGGCGACGTCGTTGAGCATGGACCGCTGGAGGCAAGCGCACAGAACGCACGACGGGGTGTCCGGGAACGACGGGGATCATCCCGCTGCGCCGCGTCTGCTATCGCCGGCAGTCCGCGC
Organism: uncultured Acidimicrobiia bacterium; assembly: GCA_963841465.1. Lineage (GTDB taxonomy): Bacteria > Actinomycetota > Acidimicrobiia > Acidimicrobiales > Ilumatobacteraceae > JALZMG01. The sequence continues at coordinate 275,533 of CAWJCQ010000010.1, forward strand.
ACCCCGCTGCCCGACGCCACGCGGGGCGCGGGGAGGTGGTCGCTTCCTCGATCGCCGGCTCCGCGACGGGTCGTGCGCAACTTGAGGGCAGTCGTCTGCATCATTGGTGAGGACGACGCAGAGCGATTTCTGGTGGGGAGGTCAGGCGCGTCGGCATGTGAGGAGAAATCTGTCACGTCGTGTCATGAAACGAGCGCTCGCGCCTGTGGAAGGCCGATGTGCGCTGAGCTCGGCGATCCCTCCCGGCGTGCCGAGCGGCAGGACGACTCGACGGGGCGGTTGAGCCGGCAGCTCATCGGCCACGACCCCGACGAGGTGGCTCGGGTCATCGTCGCCCTCGTTGCCGAGGAGCGGTCGAGCCTCGATCTCTCGGAGAGTCACGCGCGATCGCGCGAGGACGGCGGCGGCGACGGCATTCCTCGGCCGCCAGCGCGTACCGAACAAGCTGCTCCCGGAGTGTCCGAGTAACACGGGGATGCCACTCCGCTCGAGTGTCAGAGACCGCCGGGTGTCCGGCGCACCGGTCAGTCCGACTGAAGGCTCCACCGACCACGGCGGTGGAGCGCGAACGATGCCGACGGCGCTGAGTGAAACGCCCCGTGCTTCGCCAGGGCTAACGTTCGCCGACCACGACGAGGAGCTCCAGCATGGTCCGCGTGAGCATGATGTACCCAGTCACCGATGGGGCGACGTTCGACCTCGAGTACTACAGCAGGACGCATATGGGCGACATCGTCAAGCGGACCCCGGGCGTGGTCCGATGCGAGATCGACGAGGCGATCGACGGTCCCTACTTCATCATCGGTCAGATCTACTTCGAGTCGGCTGAAGCCCTGGAGGCGGCGACGAACGGGCCCACCGCGGACGAAGCGTGGGCCGACGTTCCCAACTTCACCGACCTCCAGCCAGTGATGCAGGTGTCCCGCATCCTTGGGTGACCCGTGGCGGCAACGCCGTAGGGCCCCCTTGGCGCACCGGTCCCAGTCGGACTGAATGCAGCTCGACCGGTCTCGGCGGTGGAGCGGGAGATGCCGACCGCGCCGGACGAAAACTGCGCTTAGCGCGTGGGAGTACTCCGCGAGATGGGCGTGCTCATCTCCCCGCTCCACACACTCATGAGGATGTCCCGCTTCGTGTTGAAGTTCGGTGGTGATCCCGAACTTGCTCAGGCCACTTCAGAGTAGTCGGTGGGTGTGACAGCTTCCGGGTTGGTGGCCCGGGCGACGGCGGCGACGAAGGCGGGCATGTCGGCGCAGCCCTTGATGCGACGGAACGAGCGCTCGGCTTCGAGCATGCCGGCAACGATCCACCGCTTCTTCATCGTGCCGTCCCGCCAGTGCTTGACCCGGCCGGTGGTGGTGCGGGCGATGGAGAACATCGACTCGATGCAGTTGGTGTTGGTCAGTGACCGTCGGAGCCGGCCGCTGACGCCGAGGCGGGCGACGGTGAACATCTCCTCGAGGCCCTCGCGAGCGAGGCGGCGGCGTCGGGGTGGCGGCCCTCGAGCTGGCGGGCGAGTGCCTGGCAGGCGCGCAGGCCCTTGTCTGGGTCGGGGTCGGCGAACGCTCGGGCGAGACGCTGGTCGATCGCGTCGCGCTCGCCGACGGGCAGGTAGCCGGTCACGTTGCGTCTCTTGTGCAGCGTGCAACGTTGCACCAGGGCGCGTTCGCCGAACACCTTGGTGACCGCCTTGCGCAGCGCCTTGGAGCCGTCCAGCACGGCGACGATGCCGTGGCTGTAGCGCAGCCCGCGGGCGACCAGATCAGCCAACAGGTCCTTGACGACGACCGCGTTCTCGGTGTCGCCGAGCTTCAGCCCGACCGGCACCTTGGTCCCGTCGGCGCAGATGACCAGGGCGACGACGATCATCTGGTCGGCGACACAGAGCCCGTCGATCATCAGCACCGCGGTCTCCAGCTCGGACAGGTCGCGGGCCAGCAGCTCGCCCATCGCCGTCTCAGTGGCGGCCTTGAACCGTCGCGACACCGCCGACTTCGACGTCGCCGTGCCCTCCACGCCGACGGGCTCGGTGACGTCGACGTGGCGGCGAGTCGCTACCCCGGCGAGCATCCGCTCCACCACCACCTGACGCAACACGTCGTCGGAGGCGAAGCACTCCCACGTCCCCAGCTCCACTTCGCCGCCGTCGACGTAGCGGCCCCGCGGCCGCTGCACACTGACCTTCTGCGAGCCGAGCACGACCTGACCGGTGGTCGTGCCGTGCCAGTTGCCGACCCGCTCCGCGCCGAGCTTGGCATGCTTCGGGCCGACGATCGCGGTCAACTCCTCGGTGAGCATCTCCTGCATCACCACCAGTCCTGCCGACGTCGCGAACGCCAGCAGGCCCTCGCGCAACGCGCCGGCAACGTCGGCCATCGCCACCGTCGCCTGCACGGGCAGACCCTCCAGCGCGATGGCAGCCTCCGGTGTCGTGATCTTCACGACGGGTACCTTCTTGGACACGGTGATCCCTCTCCTTTCGGATGTCTTGGATGGACCCCCGAACCCTGCCATCACGGCACGGCCCGGGGAGGGATCACCACCTCACTTCAACAGGCTCCGGGACAACCTCGTTCCCACCCGTGATACTGCAGCGAGTACCCGAGCCCAAGACCACCAAGACCCGCATTCACATCGACCTGCGGGTACCCGATATCGAGGCCGAGGCACAACGGCTTGAAGCCTTGGGCGCCCGTCGCATCGACATCGGACAAGGCGGCAACCCCGGCTGGGTCACAATGGCTGACCCAGAATGGAAGTTACCCAAAGGGGGGATGTGAAGTTCGTCCGGGTCGGCCGTGCTGGGAGCGATCCGGCATGCTGGCCATCGTGTCGGGGTGGCAGCTGGTCGTCAGCTTCGCGGCCGGCGCCACGGCGGCGACGATCCCTGCCTGGCTCGGCTTGCGCGGTCAGAAGGCTCAGCGCGAGCACGAGCAGGAGATGGCGAACAAGTCGCGCCGAGCAGAGGATCTACGCGACGTGTACCCGGCGATCCTCCGCTTCCTCGTGGCCGAGATGGAGCGGATGCGGCGCACGAGGCCGACGATCGGCAACGAGGGTGAGCCGGTGCCGAACCTGGATGACGACAGCCTGTTCGATCTGGAGGCCCGCGTCTACGCGTACACGTCCGAGCCGGTGAAGCTGGCAGTCGACGAGCTTCTCGGGGTGCGGCGGCGCTTCGGGTGGAAGGCGCAGGAACTGACGGACGTGCAGCGGCGCGAGTCCCTTGGCCGCTCGTCGGAAAGCGACAATCCTGGGAGGCTCTACGCCGAACTCGACTCGTTGCGGCGTGAGGCGAACGAGCGGCTGGACGCGCTGCGCGTGCTGGTGCGCGACGAGCTGTCGATGTGACCGACGTCCAGCGGCCCTCCGACACTCGGCCAGCCGATGGTCCTCGACTCGGCTGAGCGGGTGCCAGCGTCCTCGTGACACGTCGTGAACGGCGCTCAGGTGGGAGGTAGGGGAACTCGGCCGGGTCCTCCCAGCTCGTGGGAATAAGCGGCGCGCCCCTCGTGGCCATGGACAAGCCCGTGATGTGGATGTCGGAGGGGAGATCCGTACACACCTAAGCCGGGGTGCCTAACGGGCTGAGCGTGTTCGGCGAGCAGCTGCTCGACCAGCTCGACGAGCACGAGGACGTGGGCGAGGTCGTCGGCGTAGCCGTCGCCGTCGGAGTGATCGACGTCGATCACTCCGCGACCGTAGCCACGCGAGCGTCCGGTCAACAGGCTTGACGTTCTTGACGCTCGGTCATACCCTGACGTGATGGACTTCGACGTCGAGCCGCTCGCGGACACGATCCGCGACCGCCTCCTCACCGTCGAGAAGGACGAGCCCGGCCTACTCGCCGAGCGCTACGCCAAGCTCGACGGCGAGCAGCGCGATCCTGCCGCCGCGCTGGCCCGTGATGCTGTGGATGCCATCGTGGCCCGGCGCTGTGGGCACGAGCGATCAGCCCCACCTACGACACCACCCAGCTGGCGGACAAGCTGGGGATCAGTCGCCAGGCGGTGGCGCAGCGAGTGACCCACCATTCGGTGCTAGCGTCGCGGGAGCCGATCGAGGATCTACCCGGCATGGCAGGTCGACTGGCATTACGGATTCCGGCCGATCGTGGCGACATATTGCGACGTTGTTACCAGGTCGAGCCGGAGGTGGAGCCGGAGACCATCGCGGTGTGGGCCACCACGCCAGTCCCAGCGGCACGGCCCGGTGCGGCCGGGCGAGCTGATCGAGTCCGGCAAGGACGACGAGCTGGTGTTGGCCATGCTCGACGACGCGATCGCCAGGCGGACTCGGTGATGCCGTTGCCGCTTCCGCCGGACGTCTCGTCGTTGTACGACTTCCGAGGCGGACCGTCAAGGCGCGCACCGATCTTGGCGCATCCACCGTGCGCGACGCGCTCCGGCGTTCTACGGCTCGGGCTCTGACGGCAGGTTCAACCCGCCTGCCGGGGTGACCAGCTTCAGTACCTGCTACACGGCGGCGGACTTCGCCGGCGCCTTCGTCGAGGTGTTCGGGCGGTCCCGCTGATCTCGACCACCGACTGTACGAGCGGGCCTTCAGCGTGCTCGCTTCCCGACGACGCCGTGTTCGCGGATACCATCTCCCGGACCGTGCTCGGTCGCTTCGGGTTGACGAGCGAGATCTCTGCCGGCGGTCCCGGCGCGTACCCGGTGACCCAGGCGTGGGCCGCCGCGCTGCACGCCGCCGGCTTCGACGGCGTCGCCTACGACGTCCGCCACGACCCGCCGGCGAGCTGTCGGCTACGCCGCGTTCGGC
>CAWJCQ010000011.1:0-23865 GCA_963841465.1 uncultured Acidimicrobiia bacterium
ATCAACCAGGGCGTCCCCCAGCACGTCATCCAACGCCTTCTCGGACACGCCAGCCCACAGATGACCGCCCGCTACGCCACCCTGCATGACACCACCGTCCGCCGGGCCTTCGACCAGTACTGCCAGCAGCGAGTCAACGTCAGCGGCGAACGCATCGTCTACGACCCCGCCGGGCTGACCGCCGACGCCGAATGGACCAAGCACAACATGGCCCGCGTCCAGGCCAGCCTCCCCAACGGCTACTGCGGACGACCACCCCAGCAGGACTGCCCGCACCCCAACGCCTGCCTCACCTGCCCCGACTTCCAGACCACCCCGGCGTTCCTCGACATCCACCGCCGCCAACGAGACGAGACCCGCGTGCTGATCGCCACCGCCGACGCCGACGGCCACTTCCGGCTCGCCGCCAACCACCGTCAAGTGCTCGACAACCTCGACCAGCTCATCGGCGCCCTCGACGCCATCGGAGACACACCATGACCGTCGCCCTCACCGCCTCCGCCCGACAGCGCACCCACGACACCCGCCACCGTGCAGTCGAAGCGCTCCGCCAGCTCGACGCCGACGGCGAGCCCGTCACCTTCAGCAGCGTTGCCCACGCGGCCGGCGTGTCGCGATCGTGGCTCTACCGCCAGCCCGACCTACGTGGCGAAATCGACCGGCTCCGCAACCTCGCTCACGCCAACACCGCACCTGTTCCCTCGGCGCAGCGCGCCTCCACCGACTCGCTCCGGCGGCGCCTCGAGACCACCCTCGGCGAGATCCAACGGCTCACGATCGAGAACCGGCAACTGCGAGAACAGGTCGCACGCCGTTTCGGTCAGCAACGCGCCGACGGACTCACCTGACGCTGTCGGCAACATGTCCACGACATGCAAGCCCAGCCAACACGGCGTTCCGCCGGATCCGCTCCAGATAACGGTCAACCTGCTGATCGAGAAGATCCGCCGCGTCGGGCACGGCTACCGCAACTTCACCAACTATCGCCGCCGGCTCCTCCTCGGCTGCGGCATCACATGGACTACCATCCCAACTCGCAGAATCCGAGGCCGCCAACCAACGATCGCCGCGTAGAGCCTCTTTTCCTTGCTCGGCCCAAATGGGGCGGGCAAGACGACGACGGTGAACGTGCTGACCACCTTGATGAGGGCCGACGGCGGGACGGTACGCGTTGCCGGGCATGATGTCGCGACCGAGACCAAGGCGGTGCGCTCGGTCATCGGGGTTACCGGTCAGTTCGCCGCAGTCGATGAGTTGCTGACTGGCCAGGAGAACGTGCAGATGATGGCGGACCTCAAGCGCCTGGACTCCGGCGCGAGCAGACGGATCGTCACGGAGTTGCTGGAGCGGTTCGACCTGGCCGAATCTGCGCAGGAGCTGGTGACGACCTATTCCGGGGGCATGCGCCGGAAACTGGATCTGGCGATGACGTTGATCGGCAACCCCCAGATCATCTTCCTGGACGAGCCGACGACGGGGCTGGATCCACGCAGCCGACGCACGATGTGGAACATCATCCGCGAGTTGGTGGCCGATGGTGTCACCATCTTCCTCACCACCCAGTACCTCGACGAAGCCGATCAGCTCGCCGACCGGATCGCGGTGCTCGACCAGGGCCACGTGGTCGCCGAGGGCGCGCCCGACGACCTCAAGCGCCAGGTCCCCGGCGGTCATGTCCGGCTCCGGTTCGCCGACCCTCTTGAGCTCGACGCGGCCGCACGGGTCCTCACCGGCTCCACGCGAGACGACGAGAACCTGACGTTGCGGGTTCCGAGTGATGGCAGGGCGAAATCACTGCGGGCGCTCTTGAATGAGCTCGATGACTATTCGATCGATGTCGAGGAGTTCTCCGTGCACACACCGGACCTCGATGACGTCTTCCTGGCCTTGACCGGCCGCACCGGCAAGGAGGTAACCACACCATGAGTACCACTTCGATGATCATGTTGCGTCGCAACGTCAAGCACACCGTCCGAAATCCGACTGCGGTGTTCAATGCGGTCCTGTTCCCGATCGTGATGATGCTGATGTTCGTGTACGTGCTCGGTGGCGCCTTCAACGTCGGTGGTAGATACATCGACTACGCGATGCCGGGCATCATCCTGATGGCCATCAGCTACGGGTTGAGCGCGACCTCGATGGCCGTGAACACCGACATGACGAAGGGGATCATCAACCGGTTCAAGGTCATGGACATCTCCCGTGGCGCCGTGCTGACCGGTCATGTCGTCGCCACCGTGCTGCGCAGCTTGGTGGCCATTGCCGCCGTGACCGGGATGGCCTACCTGGCGGGATTCCGTACGTCTGCGGGCCTTCTCGATTGGCTCGGTGTGATCGGTCTCATCCTGCTCGTTTGCTTCGCGACCAGCTGGCTCACCGTCGCGCTAGGACTGTTTGCGAAGACGCCGGAATCAGCTGGTATGGCCACCGTTCCGCTGATCATGCTGCCGTTCCTGAGCAGCGCGTTCGTGCCTGCTGACACGATGGGATCCGGTGTGCGGCCGTTCGCCGAGCATCAGCCCTTCACGCCGATCATTGAGACATTGCGTGGGCTGCTGACCGGTTCACCGTCGGCCGGCGACGCGATCACCGCGATCGCCTGGTGCGTCGGGCTCGGCATCGTCGGTTACCTGTGGGCGCTTTCCACGTTCGAGAGACGAGCGTGACCTCCTGACGAACGGTTCAACAGCTGGTCGGCTCAGCCGTCCGACAACACATCAGGTACGAGATACGAGGAGCGTTGTCATGCCTACATTCGCCACACCACGGCCCATCGGCGCCACCGTGGCCGTCGCCGGTGCCCAGGTACGGGTCGCCGCGAGCGACCGCGCCGACACCGTCGTGCTGGTCGAACCCATCAAGAGCGCGAGCCAGCGGGACATGAAGGTGGCCAGGAAGACCAGGGTCGAGTTCTCGGGTGGCCAGCTGACTGTCAAGACGACCGTCCCGGGCGACAAGGACGGTTCGGTGGCTATCACGATCGACGTGCCCGTCGGCTCCAGCCTGGTCGCGTACCTGGCGCACTCGAGTCTTCTCGCCGACGGCCCACTTGACAAGTGCGAGCTGCACATGGCATCGGGTCGGGAGACCTCGGCCGGGCAGATCTGGATCGGCAACGCCTCAGCCGATCTCGATCTCAGCAATGGCGGCGGCGGCTTCGACATCGACCGCGCCGACGGAAGCGTGGTCGTCGACGCCAACAGCAAGCAGGGATCGGTGCGCACCTCCATTCCATCGCGCCAAGACCCCGACACATCCGACGACAAGGTCACGGTCCATGCCCGCACGCGACGCGGCGACATCATCATTCAACGCGCTGCAAGCTGACCTCGACGCCAAGCCGAGACGCTCCCGATCGGCGGCATCCGACATCGACGCCCTTGTGGCGGAGCGCGTGCTCGGCCAGTGGACCGCCAGGAAGGTCCGCGATCGCGACGTGAGGGCAACGACCTGGCGCGGGCGGCTCGCGGCGAGGGCTACGGTCCCGCCGGGGGGCCGGAGCCGAAGGAGGACGCAGCGTGCGACGCAGTTGGGTGGTGGTGGCCGGGGCGACCTGCGCGGTCGGCGCGCTGGCGGTGGCCGGGAGCACTCCCGCTTCCGCCAAGGACGATCACGGCCGGGGCCCGATCGATCACATCGTGGTCATCTACCAGGAGAATCACAGCTTCGACAACCTCTACGGCACCTGGGGCGAGGTCAACGGCGACACCGTCGAAGGCATCGACCAGGCGCCGCTGGGCCACACCGTCCAGGTCGGCCAGAGCGGGGCGCCGTACACCTGCCTCCTGCAGAAGGACGTCAACCTCACCGCGCCGCCGTTGTCGACGCAGTGCATCGACCCCGACTCGGCGGTCGGGAGCAGCCACTTCACGAACCTGCCGTTCAACATCGACACCTACATCCCGGCGACGGCCAAGACCTGCCCCGCGCCCGGCTCGTTCCCGGCGAACGGGGTGCCCGATCCGACCGGGCTGCCGGGCGGCTGCACGCGCGACCTCGTGCACCGCTTCTACCAGGAGCAGTTCCAGATCGACGGCGGCCGCCAGGACCGCTATGTGCAGGGCAGCGACGCGGTCGGCCTCACGATGGGCTACTACGACAGCACCCAGCTGCCGATCTACGAGTACCTGCACAGCCCGGGGGCGCCGAACTACGTCGTCGCCGACCACTTCTTCGAGGGCGCCTTCGGCGGCTCGTTCCTCAACCACCAGGTGCTCGTCAGCGCCCAGGCGCCGATCTTCCAGGGCGCCGACCACAGCGGCACGACCGCCGGCTGCACGACGGGCATCGCCAACTGCGACCTCCACTCAGTGGTCGACGCCAACGGGTTCCCGAACGGCACCTATCCGCTGTACGCGCCGGTGGGGACGCCGGACGTGCCGGTGCCGACTGTCGTCGACGGCGCGTTGACCGAGGCCGCCGACGCCGCTGGCCAGTGCGCCCCGAGCTACACGGGCGCGGTCGCCGCACCGGCAGGCACCCTGTGTGGTGACTGGGCGGTGAACACGATCCAGCCCGCCACCCAGCCATACTCGCCGGGCACCGCGCCCGGACGCCAACTCCCGTTGCTCAGCAGCGACAACATCGGCGACGCGCTGTCGGCCAAGCATGTCCCGTGGGCCTGGTACGCCGGCGGGTGGGACAACGCCGCCGGCAACAACGGCCATGACGAGTTGCACCCGCTCGGACCAGGCTGGACGAACGGCCTGACGGGCACCACCACCGGTTCGTGCACCGGCACGGTTCCCGCCGCCGCCACGTTCCCGTACTGCCCCGACGTCCTGTTCCAGTTCCACCACCAGCCGCTCGGCTACTTCGTCAACTATCGCGACGGGTCGCAGGCACGCGTCGACCACCTCAAGGACGAGCAGCAGTTCCTGCTCGACGCCGCCGACGGCAAGTTGCCGGCGGTCAGCTTCGTCAAGCCGCTCGGGCCGGAGAACGAGCACCCCGGCTACGCCAGCGAGGCGAACGGCAGCCAGCACCTCGTCGACCTCGTCCAGGCGGTGCTCGCCGGGCCGGACGGCAAGAAGACCCTGATCATCGTGACCTACGACGAGTTCGGCGGGCAGTGGGACCACGTTTCGCCCCCGGGCACCGCTGGCGACCGCAACCCGCATGATGTCTTCGGGCCCGGGTCCCGCGTGCCGGCACTGCTGATCTCGCCGCGCATCAAGCGCTCAGGTGTCGACCACAACAGCTACGACACGACGTCAATCCTGGCGACGATCGAGCGCCAGTTCGGGGTGCGGCCACTGCACGACCCGTGGGGTCGACCGACCCGCGACGCCCGAGTCGACGATCTCCTGCGCGACGTCCATCGCTGACCATGGGGAGCGAGGGGTTCGATCCGCGCCGGGTGTTCGCCCCCGGACTGTTCGAGGGGACGACAGCGTTGGTCACGGGCGCCGGCCGAGGGATCGGGCAGGCGATCGCCCTCGGCTTCGCCGATCTCGGGGCCGACGTCGTGCTGGCCAGCAACGAGCCGGACGAGTTGAAGCTCGTCGGTGACGAGGTCCGCGCGCTGGGGCGTGAGTCGCTCGAGGTCGACGTGAACATTCGTGACGTGGTCGCGGTTGAGGCGATGCGGGACGCCTCGCTCGAACGGTTCGGATCGATCGACTTCGTCATCAACAACGCCGGCGGTCAGTTCCAGGCCCATCCGTTCGCGATCAGCGACAACGGGTGGCGGGCGGTCGTCGACCTCAACTTGAACGGCACGTGGAACGTGTGCAGCCGGCTGATGCCCTACCTCATGGGCCGCGGGCGCGGCTCCATCGTCAACATCGTCCACGGGTTCTGCTTCGAGCGTGGCGCGCCGATGTTCGCCCACTCCGGCGCCGCCCGGGCCGGCGTGATCAACCTGACCCGCAGCCTGGCGCCGTACCTGGAGGAGCGCGGCGTCACGATCAACGCCCTCGCGCCGGGCACGACGGTGAGCCCGGCCGCAGCGGCGAACTACGGGTTCACCGAGGAGGAGTGGCGGGCCCAGCCGAGCCGTTCCCGCTTCGCCGACCCGGAGGACATGGCGGCGGTCACGCTGTTCCTCTGCTCGCCGGCGGCGCGCATGCTCAACGGCAGCGTCGTCGTCGCCGACGCCGCGGCGACCCAGAACAACTGGCCGCTCATCGACGACCTCCTCGACGAGGTCCGGGACCTCGCGCTGCCGTCGTCGGAGTAGCCGACGGCGCTCGCAGTGCGGTCCGCCCCCGGCACGCTGCTGGGTTGGTGAGGGCGGGATCTGCTGCCGGCAGACCCCGCCGCACACCCTCCCTCGCCACGCCCGCGATCCCGCAGCACCGCGCCGGTGCCTTCCGCTGAAGCGCCAGCCGTCCTGCGGTTGTCTTCATCCTGCCCACGCGCGGGGTCCCCCGAGTAGGGCATTTTCGAAGGTGCGTCGACAAGGTCGGCGCGGCCCGTCACCGCTGATTGGCCGACCCGGCCCGGTTCCCGAGCGTGCGCCGCAGCCGGATCCAGCGGTAACCGTACGGCCCGAGATCGAGCCGGCCGAGCGCAACGGTTGGCGCGTCGTAGGCCTGGTCGGAGAAGACCTCGATCACGTCGCCGTCGTCGGGGGCCTGCGGGCCGAGGCTGATGCGGCGGCGGCCGTCGGACAGGTTGATCAGCGCCAGCATGACGCCGCTCGCTGCCTCGTGGCGCAGGGCCAAGACCGCGCGGTCGCCGCTGTCGACGTACGCACACGTCCCGGCGGCGAACTCCGGGCACTCGCGCAGGATCAGCAGCGCTCGCTGGAACCACACGAGCAACGAGCCTGGGTCGCGCTGCTGGTCCTCGACGTTGACGGTCTCGTATCCGAACTCGCCACCACTGATCACCGGCCGGCGGAGATCGCGCTTGCGACGGCACCTGGAGAAGCCGCCGTTCGGCGCGCCGCTCCACTGCATCGGGGTACGGATGGCGTTGCGCTCCGGGAGCGAGAGGTCCTCGCCCATGCCGATCTCGTCGCCGTAGCGGATGACGGGGGTACCAGGCAGCGAGAACTGCAGGGCGTAGGCCATCTCGAGGCGCCGGCGATCGTTGCAGAGCATCGGGGCGAGGCGGCGACGGATGCCGCGGTCGTAGAGCTGCATGTCGGGTTCGGGCCCGAAGGCGGCGAACACCTCCTCGTGCTCGTGGCCGACGAGCCGACCGAGGTCGACCTCGTCGTGGTTGCGCAGGAACGTCGCCCACTGGCAGGTGTCGGGGATCGTCGGCGTCTCGGCCAACGTCTGCAGGATCGGGCCGACGTCGGCACGGGCGAGGGCGAGGAAGGTGCGTTGGTTGAGCAGGAAGTTGAACAGCATCGGCAGCCGACTGCCGTCGCCGAAGTACTCGAGGAGCTCCTCGCGCACGACATTGGCCTCGGCGAGGATGATCGCGTCACCACGGCGCCACGAGAGCTGGGCGCGGAAGTCGCTGAGCCAGTCGAAGTCCCGGCGCGGGTTCGGGTCGTTGGGCACGGTGAGCTCGATGATGAACGGCGCGGCGTCGAGCCGGAAGCCGGCGACGCCGAGCTGCAGCCAGAACCCGATGATCTTCTCGATCTCCTGGCGAACTCGAGGGTTGGCCATGTTGAGGTCGGGCTGGAAGTCGTAGAAGCGGTGGTAGTACCACGCCTCGGCTTCGTCGTCGTAGGTCCAGGTCGTGTCCTGGTAGCCAGGGAAGACGACGCCCTGGGCGATGTCGGAGGGTCGTTCCTTCGACCAGATGTACCAGTCGCGGTAGGGCGAGCCCGGGCTGCTGCGCGCCGAGCGGAACCACGGGTGCTCGTTCGAGGTGTGGTTGACGACGAGATCGATGATCACGCGGATGCCCCGGTCGGCGGCCTGGTGGATCAGCTCGACGAAGTCCCCGAGCGTCCCGAGGCGCGGGCTGACGGCGTAGTAGTCGGTGATGTCGTACCCGTCGTCTCGATCGGGACTCGGGTGGATCGGGTTGAGCCAGATGCAGGTCGCGCCGAGCCGCGCCAGGTGGTCGAGCCGGTCGATCAGTCCGGGCAGATCACCGACACCGTCGCCATCGGAATCCTGGAATGTGTCGACGTCGAGGCAGTAGACCACCGCGTGACGGAACCATCGCTCGGGCACGGCGGCTGTCCTACCCCGCCCGAGTCAGGGGATGAACCCGGGACCGAGGTCTGGTCGTAGGCGCGGCTCGCCGTTCGAGCAGCGCGCCGTTCGAGGGGTTGCGAAGGGAGAGGGCGGGTAGCCGTCTGCCATGACTGCTGTCATCATCGTCGTCGCCGTGCTCGTCGTGGCCGTCGCCGTCGCCGTCGGGCTGCGGCGGCAGTCCGAACGGCGTCGCGAAGAGCAGCGGCGCCAAGCCGACGAGCACCGCGACCGGGCGCGGACGGCGGAGCTGGAAGCTCGGCGCCAGGAGTCGAAGGCCGAGGAGATGACGGCGCGAGCGCGCCAGGACCAAGTCGCCGCCGAGGAGCGCCAGCGCGCCGCCTCCGAGGCACGGGACGAGGCAAGCACGCTGCACGCCCGCGCCGCCGAGCTCGATCCCGACGTGCCGGACGCCGCCGAGACCCCGGACGCGCCGGCGACCGATCGCTGACGACAGGCGTGGCGTGATGGCCGGGCGGGCGTCACGTCCCCCGATGTGGGGCTCTTCGCTGACGGCGGCGTGACGGGGTCGGGCGTGGGGAACACGAGGACCGATGCGCCCGCCCGTCAGCGAACAGGTCCGACCTCGCCCGCCTGAAGACATCCTCGCCGAGTACCGCGCCACCGGCGACCGGCGGCTGCGAAACCAGGTCGTCGAGGCCCACCGCTGGCTCGCCGTCGTCGTCGCCCGCGACTACTGCACCGGCAGCGAACCGCTCGACGACCTGATCCAGGTCGCGTGCGTGGCCCTGCTGAAGGCGGCGGAGCGCTTCGACCCGACGTTCGGTGTCGAGTTCAAGACCTTCGCCGCGGTGACAGCGCGTGGCGAGCTGCGCCGCTACTACCGCGACTCGACGTGGTCGATCCGCGTGCCGCGACGCCTCCAGGAGCTGCGCTACGAGGTGCGCGCGGCGACCGAGCTGCTGCGTGAACGGCTGCGGCGGGCTCCGACGACCGCCGACCTGGCGGAGTACCTCCACGTCGACGCCGACGAGATCATCGACTGCCTGTGCGCCGACAGCAACTTCCGTTCGCTGAGCATCGACCGCATCGACGGCGGCGAGAACATGCTCGGCGACGGTGCTGGCCGCACCGACGACGGCTTCGCCGAGGTCGAGGCGATGGATGCGTTCCGCGAGGTCGCCTCGCTGCTGCCGGCGAGACTGCGCCGCGTGGTCGAGATGCGCTTCGTGGACCAGATGAAGCAATCCGACATCGCCGCCGTGCTCGGCGTCAGCCAGGTCCACGTGAGCCGCCTGCTGCGCCATGCCGCCGAGCGGTTGCGCCCGCAGCTCGAACACCGCGGCGTGAAGCTCGACGAGCATCTCGGTCAGTCGGGTGGCGCCGAGGGATCGGCAGAGATGGTGGCGGCGAACGTCGGCCGTTCGGCGTCGAAACCGAACGACACCCGTTCTGCGACGACATCGGCGAGCGACTCGAGGAACCGCAGGTCGGGCCGTCCCGGCGAAGCGACTGCGTCGGCCGCCTCGACGACAACCCCGAGGCGACCCCCGGAGGGCGCGAGGCAGCATCGCACCGAAGAGACGCTGAGCGCGCCCATCGCCACGAACACCTCGTCGACGAGCAGCCGGACGTCGCCCAGTACGTCGACGGAGAACCCCTCGAGCGCGCCGCACGCCGCCGCTGCGGTGCGCACGACCCGCGCGTAGCGCGGCTGGCAGGGGACCTTCATCTCCACGTCCCACCTGTGAGGCGGATCCAGGTCCATGCGCACCCGTACCCCTGCTGGCGCCGCGCTCAACCCACCGGCCGCGGCCGCAGGGTCGTTCGGACGACGAAGCGGTCGCCGACCGTGGCGAACGACCGCTGCGTGGCGACGACCGAGGCGATCATCTCCAGCGCCTCCGCCGCGGGGTCGTCCCACTGCCGGTCCCGTCGGCGCTGCGCCGACATCTCGATGCCGATGGCATGGTCGACAGGCTGCACGCGGATCTCGACCGGTCCCGCGCCGATGTCGGTGAGGGCGTGGAAGGCGGTGTCGACGAGCAGACGCACGCCGCCGAGGTCGTCGACCTCGAACCCCTCCAGCGACGCGCAGGAGGCGACCACCGTACGAGCGACCCGGGCGTAGCGCGCGTCGGGCGCCACGGTCATCGTGACCTCGGTGTCGGCCGGCGCAGGATCGGGGAGCGCGTCGATGCGATCAGCCTGTCACGACCCGGGCGTCGCCGTCAGGGCTCACCCGCGCCCGATCGTCTGGACCAGCACGTTCGCGGGTAGCAGGGCTGTCATGGACACCTCGATCCGCTACGGCCTGACGCTGTCGAGCGAAGAGCATCCGCCGCGACGGCTCCTCGACATCGCCTCCCTCGCCGAGGACCACGGTTTCGACTTCCTGTCGATCTCCGACCACTACCACCCGTGGGTCGACGCCCAGGGACACTCGCCGTTCGTCTGGTCCGTCCTCGGCGCGCTGGCCGAGCGCACATCGCTCGACATCGCCGTCGGCGTGACCTGCCCGACGTTCCGCATCCACCCGGCGATCCTCGCCCAGGCGACCGCCACATGCGCTCACCTGTTGGAGGGCAGGTTCACATGGGGGGTCGGTTCCGGCGAGGCGCTCAACGAGCACATCCTCGGCGACCGGTGGCCCCCCACCGACCTCCGCCTCGAGCGCCTCGACGAGGCGGTCGCCGTGATCCGCGACCTCTGGCGGGGCGAGGAGGTGACCCATCGCGGCACGCACTACACGGTCGAGAACGCCCGCATCTACGACCCGCCGAACCCGCCGCCGCCCATCGTCGTCTCGGCGTTCGGACCGGCCGCCGCCCAGCTCGCGGCGCGCATCGGCGACGGGCTCTGGGTCTCCGGCGCCGCTGCCGAGACGATCCAGCAGTGGCGCGATGCCGGCGGTTCCGGTCCGGTGTATGCGCAGCTCACGCTGTGTTGGGCGGGCAACCGTGATGAGGCGATCACGACCGCCCACCGCATCTGGCCGAACACCGGCGTACCCGGCCAGCTGAGCCAGGACCTGCCGACACCGGCCCACTTCGAGCAGGCGTCCTCGGTCGTGACCAAGCAGCAGATCGCCGAGTCGATGGCCTGCGGTCCGGAGCCTGAACCGGTCATCGGCTCGATCGAGGAAATGCTCGACGCCGGGATCGACCACGTCTACCTGCACCAGATCGGACCAGACCAAGAGGGCTTCTGCCGCTTCTGGCGAGAGCGCGTCACGCCGGGCCTGCGCGGCCGCGGCGCGTGATCTGACCTGCTCGGCCGCGCAACGATGAGTTCGGCGCGTTCGGGGCGTCACCTACCTCGCATCACGACCTCAGTTGAGAGGAGCACCCGGTGGCCACGATCACCTCCAGCATGTTCATCGCCCTCGACGGCGGCGTCGACCCGATGGTGGGCAACTGGCACTTTCCGTACTTCAACGAGGAAATGGGCCACGCCGTCGAGGCAACCCATGACGCCGACGTGATGCTCTTCGGCCGCGTCACCTATGAGAGCTTCGCCGGCGCCTGGCCGGCGCGGGAGGCTGCCGGAGAGCAGGACGCGCCAATGGCGAAGCGGCTCGGCGACGTGCGCAAGATCGTCGCCTCGCGCAGCCCGATGGAGCTCACGTGGCGCAACTCGGAGCAGCTCCAGGGCGACCTCGTCGAGACCGTCTCGGCCTTGAAGGACGATCCGACGATCCGTCGGATCGCTCTGAGCGGCTCGGTGTCGGTCGTACGGCAGCTGCTCGATGCCGGCCTGTTGGACGAGCTGCACCTCTTCGTGCACCCGGCGACGGCCGGATCCGGGCTCAGACTGTTCGAGGACGGCGGGCCCCCACGGCACCTCAAGCTGATCTCCTCGCAGCCGTTCAACACGGGCGTCGTGTACCTGGTCTATGGGCCGGACTCGAACCCGCCGACGGGCTCCTACGACGACGCCAAGGAGAGCCTGCCCCAGGACTGAACGCCCGCGCTTGCGGTCAGGCCGGAGCGGCGTCGATCGCGATGTGGCGCTCGACGAACCGCCACTCTCCGTCGACCTTGCGCAGGCGGTCCTCGTAGATCCCCGTTGTGCCAGCCAGCTTGCCGGCACCAGCGGTCAGCGCCAGCAGGTAGCAGCGCATCGTCGCCGTCTCACCGTCACCCTCAATCACCAGGTTGGCGTTCCAGTGCCGGGCCCGACCCCTGTAGACGCCGAAGTGGGTCTTGGCGTAGGCGACCAGCTCGTCGGTTCCCTGGTACCCGCCGCCGAGCGGATTGCCCTCGGGCAGTCCGCTGCAGCGGAACACGCCGTCAGGCGTGAACGTCGCCGCCCAGCCCTCTGCGTCGCCGAGGTCGATCGCCAGGTTGTAGCGCCCCAGCAGGTGGCGAATCAGCTCGTAGTCGATGGCGTCCATGCCGCAGATGGTCCCAGGATCGTTCGCCCGCTGACGTATCCGGCGCGCTCGGCGCGTCGCCGCCCGTCAGCTCACGCTGACT
Source organism: uncultured Acidimicrobiia bacterium (assembly GCA_963841465.1). Lineage (GTDB taxonomy): Bacteria > Actinomycetota > Acidimicrobiia > Acidimicrobiales > Ilumatobacteraceae > JALZMG01. The sequence goes on from CAWJCQ010000011.1 coordinate 12,548, forward strand.
TGCGCCGGCTCGTCGACTTCTTCGCCGGCCGCCGGTTGCGGCGGCCTCCCTTGGCCGCGTGCACGCTCGCTTCGAGGGCCGCCATCAGGTCGACGACCCGGGCGCTGGCAGAGGCCCACGAGCGCTACATGAAGCGTCGCGTCGCCGAGGTCGGTCTGATCGCGTCGGCGCTGCGCACGCCGGCGGAACAGCTCGCCGGGATCCTCGTGGCCACCGTCTACTACCAGCACTACGACCGTACGGCGACGCTCGCGTTCCAGCGTGAGGTGACCCGCTTCCGTGACGACGACGTGATGGAACACGTCAAGGCGCTGCGGGCCGAGTTCATGCACCCGGTCGTTGATGTGATCGAGCGCGGCGTTGCCGACGGCTCGTTCCGCGACGTCGACCCCGCCGTTGCCGCGATGGCCGTGCTCAGCTTCGGGTTCTGGGCCTGGACCTGGTACGAGCCCGACGATCAGCGCCCACCGGAGGTGATCGCTGCCCAGCTCGTCCGGCTCCACCAGGGCGGACTCGTCCGCGACGTCGGCACGGTGCCCGACACCGAGCAGCTCGATGACTACATCGCACCGCTCGTGCGCCGAATCCTCGAGTCGTTCGAGACCTGATCCGCGCCGGTGATCCCAGCTCGCCTCCGCGACTCCGAGCGGCTCGGCAACGGTCAGACCGTTCGACTGGTAGCGACCCTGAGACGACCTCGTCGGCGAGCGTCTGGCGCCGCCCGGACGGTAACCGGAACTCGAGCGCCCGGCGCGGCCGTCGGCGAAGCGTGATGGACGCGTCACAGTGATCAGGCGAGTCTTGGCGGTCATGTGCGGGCGACGGTGGCGATCGCGTGCGCGTCAAAGGCACATCACGACGTCGCCCACGACGCGACGCGCTCGGCGCCTTGACGTCCAACGCGCGTCTCCCTCGACCAGCGCCACCCGATCACCCAGGCGGTCGGCCCGCCCCGTCACCCAGCTCCCGATCCCACGGTCCATGATCCCGACCCTTTCCTTCGTCGCGGCCCGCTGGAGTTGTCGGCCGAGCCGTCCGCTTCCCCACCGTTTCGCCATGTGTCATCGACGCGCCGTTTCGACCGCCCTCGCGTCTGCAAGCAGAGATGGCACCGGTCTCTGCCCAGCGCACGAGTGCGGCTGGTCGTGATCACCGCGTGGGGCCGGCCGCCGACTTGGCGTGACGAGGCTTGGGCGGGGCCGGCAGGTCCGGCCTGTCCTTCGTCAGCTCGAGTAGATCATCGATGCCCTGGCGGATCCCGTCGGCGAGGACCTGCAGGTCTTCGGTGGTGTTGTAGTCACCGAGGATCCCGAAGTGGAGCGTGCCGTCGTAGGACCACAGCGCCGTGGCCACCTGAGCCCCGACCGGCCAAAGTGGCGGGCACGGGTAGGCCTCGAGCAGGCGGCGTCCGGCGGCGTACAGCGTCATGCGCGGGCCCGGCACGTTGGACACCACCGAGTTGATGTTCTTCTGCGGCGGCATCGCCAGCCCGGCGCGGGTGCCGACGGCCAGCAGAGTCGCCGGGGCGTACGCCGCGGTGTCGATCAACGTCGCCATGGTTGCGATCTGTTCCGAGGACTTGATGTCCTCCATCTGCTCGCGCACGATCCGCGCCCGCTCGATGGGGTCGTCGACCGACACAGGTAGGTCGACGACCACCGATGTCGCCTTGTTCTCGTATGTCCCGTCGGCGGCGTGGATGGCCATGCCCCGGGCATCGCGCTCGTGCAGCGCGACGGGGACCATGATGCGCACGACCCGGCCGTCCAGCGGCTCGCCCCGCCCGGCGATCAGCTCGCGGTAGCCGTTTGTGGCGGCGGCCAGCACGACGTCGTTGAGCGTGCCGCCGATCTTCGTGCGGATCTTCTTGACCTCGGCGATCGTCACTTTCGTGGTCGCGTACCGCCGGTTCGGCCCGACGGGGCCGTTGAGCGTCTCGGCCGTCCTGGCCGTGACCATGCGGCGGGCCCGATCCAAGTCACGCGTCACGGACTCCGACCGCGACGGAGGCCGAAGCTTCGTGAGCAGTCCTGGCAGCTCACGCACGGCGCCGGTGACCATCTCGGTCAGCGCGCCGACCAGCATCTCCATGCGCGATGGCGCGGCCTTGGTCTCCCAGGTCCGTTCCGCCGAGCGTTCCGGGTTCGGCGAGCGGTCGAGCAGGTTCGTGACCAGCTCGGTGCCGGCGACGCCGTCGACCATCGCGTGGTGGACCTTGCTGATCAGCAGCCAGCGGTCGTCTTCCAGGCCGCCGACCGACCACAGCTCCCACAGCGGGTGCGTGCGGTCGAGGCGCTGCGACATCAGCCGGGCGAACAGCCGCCAGCGCTGCTCCTCGTTGCCGGGCGGCGCCAGCGCCGTCTCGCGCACGTGGTACTTGAGATCGAAGTGCTCGTCGTCGACCCAGATCGGCCGGCCCAGCTGCAGCGGCACCTGCTGCATCACCTGCCGGTAGCGGGGCAGGTTGGGGAGCTTGCTCTCGACCATCTCGAGCAGCTCCTCATACGGCGGCGGCGGCCCCTCCAGCAGGAGCACGCTGGCGATGTGCATGTGGTTCAGCCCGTCGTCCTCGGAGTAGATGAACCAGGCGTCGATCGTGCTCATGCGGTCGGCCATGACGATCCCCTTCCGCGGCGGCGTACCTCACCAGGCGGCGCGCCGGCCTAGCTTGCCATCGCCAGGGAGTGCCGCGCGGCACGCAGCACGTCGTGGTCGTGCTTGCGCTCCAGCAGCCGCCGGGTCGACTGGTACGACGCGTCGACGACACCGGTGGTGTTCGTGTAGCGCAGCCAATTGACGCCGTGCAGGCGCAGGATCTCGTGGCCCGGGCTGATCAGCAGGACCCGATGGCCGGCGCGCCGCAACGCCCTCATCTCCTCGCCCACCTGGGCGTTGAACAGCCGCCGAGCGACCTGGTGGTGCAGCGCCGGCCGGTCGGCCGGGTCGAACGCCAACGGCGCGAGCGCGATCACGTGGCGGTTCGGGGCCCAGCGGGCGAGGTCGAAGTTGGTCGTCGAGTGCAACCCGCCGTCAACGAGCAAGCGACCCCGGTCGCGCACCGGCCGGAACACGACGGGCACGGCGATCGCGCTTTGCAGGGCCCGATCGAACGCGAGTGCCTCCCCACGGATGCGCCGACGTAGCACGACGCGACGCCCCGACTGCAAGTCGACCGCCGTAAGCCACAAGCGTTGGTCCGGCCACTCCTTGCCGGCGAACGCGGCGTCCAAGAGGTCGTGCTGGCGCGGCATCGCCAGGCCGCCCGGGTACAGACGGCCCAGCGGGGCCGGTAAACGGGGCAACGGGAACCGGGCCAGCGAGCGGGCCAGCACGTAGCCGGCGCCGACCGTCCGGCGAGCGAGTTCAATCGGTCCCGTCCACGCCGGCTGGATCGCCAGCCCGGACAACGGGGTCGTGCCGAAGCTGTGCTCGGCCAAACCATCCACCGGGATGCCCAGCGCGACCATCGACCCCTCGATCGCTCCGGCACTCGTGCCGATGATGAGATCGGCGCCGGCGGGATCGATGCCGGCGACGTCGCGCAAGGCGCGTAACGCACCGGCCAGATAGGCCATCCCGGGGGCTCCACCCCCGCCCAGCACCAAGGTGAACCCACACGGGTCGAGCCGCCCTTGCATGTCAGGACGTTAACTCCGATCGTTTGCGCCGACCCCTCTGACACGATCATGTCCATCGCGTCGAGGGTGAACACCACCTTGCCCATGCCGACCAGCACAAGCCGGCCGTTGCGGCGCAGCCTTGACCGGCGCCCGGGTCGTCGTGCCGAACCCACGTACTCGACGAGTAGGTCGAAACCGTGACCGGCCCACTTTGCGGCGTCCTTGATCACGGACGGCGCCGGTTCTGAAACGTGCGGCCGCGAAGAAGCCGAGCCACGCAACAAGTGCCGTTCTCCGACCGTGCAATGACCGATGCCAGCGTCCGGGAACGCTCCAGCTGAGCGCTGACGCGCGCGTCGAATAGGCACCTACGGCGCTGCCGAGGCCAGCCGTCGCCGGGCGTTCTTCAGGCGCCTATTCATTCGGGTGCGGCTCTCGTGGAGGGTTTGTTCAGATTCGGCTGATCATGGCCGGGAGCTGCGAATTTGGATCCGACAAGGCTGTGGGGTGTCGGAGCCCGAGGGGTCGCTGAGGCGAGTATCGCGGCCGAGGGTGAGCTATGTGTCGACGTGCTGAGGTGGCATTGGCGGCGTTGAGTCGGAGGCGGCGGCTCGTGGGCTTGGCCCCTCGGCGGTTTCGAGGGCCTGCAGCGAGACGATCTCGAGCTTGGCGACGAGGTCCTTGAGGCGTCTGGCGTTGTCGAACCATGGCTGGTAGCGCCCGAGCTGCTCTTTGCTCAGGAACCTGGTGACGGTCTTGCCCCCGACCGTGCGGGTCCACTGGATGTAGGGGCCGTGCAGGACGGGCGGGTCGGCCTTGCACGCGCATCTGGGCTTGCCGCAGCGCATATGACGGACGATGACTGATCCGGGGAGCAGCCCGTCGATCTCGGCGAGGGCATCGGCCAGCGCCTTTCGGGTCGCAGCAAAGGGCGGCCGTCGCGCCGAGTTGCTCATCACATCTTCTCCTCCTCGCCGGGGCATCCACCGTCTCCGATCCTACAGCGGTAACGCTGTAGGGCAACATCGACCTGGATGGAGGGTCCCATGCCGAGCAACTGTGCCGACGATGCCTTCAGCGCGAGCCGCGCCCGATTCGAGGAGGTGTGTTGTTTCATCGGCGGCGAGGAGGCGACAAGTCTCACCCACGGCGAGCTCGAGGCGAGGCTGAGCGTCGACGCCCGTGAGCTGGTCCGCCAGCTCTACCAGGACCACCTGGACCTGCGCGCCACACCGAGGGGCGCCTGGTCGAGGTGGCCGACGCCGCCGGCGCCCCACGGGGAAGCGTCGAGACCGGCCATGTCCGGCCGCTGGCGACGATCTTCGGCGAGGTCAGCGTCACCCGCATGGCGTATCGCCGCCGGGGCGAGGACAACCTCTATCCCGCCGATGCAGCCTTGAATCTTCCACGCCAGCTGCACTCCCACGGGCTGCGTGCGCTGTCGGCCACCGAGTCCTCGAGGGGCAGCTTCGAGGAGGCGAGAGAGGCAATCCATCGCGCGACCGGCGTGACGTGCGGAAAGCGCCAGGTCGAGGAGCTGGCGGCTCGCTGCGCGGTCGACTTCGAGGCCTTCTACGAGAACGCGTCTCGTACGCCGGCCGACCAACAAGATGTCCTCGTGCTCTCCGCGGACGGCAAGGGGATCGTCATGCGACCCGACGCCTTGCGGCCCTCAACCGCCAAGGCCGCCGCCAAAACCTCGGCCAAGCTGAAGACCAGGCTCTCCAAGGGAGAGAAGCGGAACCGGAAACGCATCGCTGAGGTCGGCGCCGTCTACGACGTGACGCCGGTTCCCCGCACTCCCGCCGACATCATCGGATCCGACGACGCCGACAGGACCCCGGCACCCGAAGCAGACAACAAGTGGCTCACCGCCAGCGTCGTCAAGGACGCGGCGGCGGTCATCTCAGCCGTGTTCGACGAGGCCGAGCGCCGTGACCCCGAACACCAGCGCACCTGGATCGCCCTCGTCGACGGGGCGAAGCACCAGATCGACCGCATCCACACTGAGGCGACGGCCCGTCACGTCGAGGTCAGCATCATCTGCGACTTTGTCCACGTCATCGAGTACCTGTGGTCCTCGGCCTGGTCCTTCTTCACCGAAGGCGACCCCGCAGCCGAGGCCTGGGTCGCCGCCAAAGCCCTCGCCGTCCTCAACGGAGAGGCGTCGACCGTCGCCGCATCAATCCGGCGCAAGGCCACCTGCCACGGCCTCCACGCCGACGCCCGGCACAACGCCGATCGATGCGCCAACTACCTGCTCGCCAAGCGCGACTACCTCAACTACCCACAGGCACTCGAACAAGGATGGCCGATCGCGACCGGAGTGATCGAGGGAGCCTGCCGCCACCTGGTGAAGGACAGGCTCGATCTGACCGGCTCCCGTTGGGGACTGAACGGAGCAGAGGCCATCTTGAAGCTCCGAGCCCTACGCAGCAACGGCGACTTCGACGAGTACATGACCTTCCATCTCGACAGCGAACGACACCGAGTGCACGAGGCTCGCTACGCGGGCGGAATCATCCCTCAAGCCGCCTGAATATCCCTCCACGGGAGCCGCACCCTATTCATTCGGGTGCGGCTCCCTGGCAGTGACTACGGGCGGCGGGTATGACGCCGTCGCGGTAGCGGGTGGCGTGGACGCGTCGGCGTTCGCGCTCGAGGTGGAAGCGCCAGTAGGGCTCGAAGTCGTCGTTGGCGCGGACTGCCCGCAGCTTGAGGACGGCTTCTTCACCGTCGACGCTCCATCGAGCACCGGTTATGTCCATTCGATCATTGGCCGACAACCGACGTCGCGTTGCTGTCGACGTTCCATCCCTCGCAACCCTCGTGTGCCGCGGCTCCTCCGGAGTCCAGGTAAACGCCAACCTGTACTCCCGAACAACGTTTGGGTTCGCGATGGCGTCGCCGGAGCCGATGCTCCCGACCGATCTCCCCGGTCGTTGACTTCGTGCCAAGCGGTCCGTAAGGTCCGGTCGGCGCGGCATCTGTGGGGGCCGATACTCACGCCGTGGCCAGGGGTGCTTCGGCAAGGGGGCTGATGTGTCACGGTTGCGGAGACGTCGAACCCGGAGCGGGCGCGAGCGCCGCGCCCGCCAGCGGGTCGTGTTCCTAGCGGTGGCCGCGGTCGCCGCGCCGATGATGTTGCTCGGCTGCGGTGCCGATGAGAGCGGTACCCCGACGTTGACGTGGTACATCAACCCGGACCCGAACCCGCCGTCCGGGTTCCACGGGGCCTTCGGCCAGGCGGGGATCGCCGAGCGCTGCAGCACCGAGCAGTACAAGATCGAGACGGAGCTGCTCCCGACGAGTGCTACCGAGCAGCGCGTCCAGCTGTTGCGCCGGCTGACAGCCGATGATCCATCGATCGACCTGATGAGTCTCGATCCGGTGTTCACGGCCGAGTTCGCGGCCGCCGACGCACTCCTGCCGTTCTCGGCGGCCCAGCAGGCCGCGCTGTCCGACGGGATGCTGCAGGGGGCCATCGATGGCGCCACCTTCGACGGCCAGCTCGTCGTCGCGCCCCTGTGGGCCAACACGCAGGTCCTCTGGTACCGCAAGTCGGTCGCCGACAAAGCCGGTCTCGACATGACCCAGCCCGTGACGTGGGATCAGATCATCGACGCGGCATCGGACAATCGTGGCTACGTGGGGGTTCAGGCCAACAAGTACGAGGGCTACATCGTGTGGATCAACGCCCTGATCGAGGGAGCCGGTGGAGACATCGTCAGCGAGACCGAGAACGGTCCCGACGCCACGATCGACATCGCCTCCGAAGCCGGTGTCAAGGCAGCGCAGGTCATCCAGAAGCTGGCGGCGTCGCCCGCCGCGATGCCGGACCTCTCGGTGTCGAACGAAGGCACGGTGCTCGGCCCGTTCGCGACGGACCGTGGTGCCTTCCAGGTCAATTGGACGTTCGTCTACAACAACTACGCCAGCGATGAGGCGACGCTCGCCGACGTCGGCTGGAGCCGTTACCCGCAGACCGTCGAGGGCGAGGAATCACGGCCTCCGATCGGCGGCATCAACGTTGGCGTGGGGTCGTCGACCGATGATCCGGAGTTCGCTGTCGAAGCCGTGCAGTGCATCACTTCAGAGGCCAACCAGGTGCAGTACGCGGTGGAGACGGCGAACATGCCGGCCCGAGAAGTGGCCTACGACGATGCCGGCCTGCGGGAACAGTTCCCCGCCGATCTGCTCGAGCTGTACCGCACCAGCATCGACACCGCCGGCGCGCGACCGGCCTCGCCATACTACGCGACAATCGCCAACGCGGTCCTCGCGAAGTGGCATCCGGCCGACTCGGTGAATCCTGACTCGACCCCCCAGACCTCGGCGTCGTTCATCGACCAGGTCCTCCACAACGAAGCGTTGCTCTGAGGAAGGAAGGCAGCCGAGATGACGATCACCACGCCCGTCGCCGCCGAAGGAAACAAGGTCGAACGACCAAGGGTCTCGGACCGCACCCGCGCCGAGAACCGGCTGGGATGGAAGCTCGTGGCCCCAGCCGTCGTGATGATGCTCATCGTCACGGCGTACCCAATGTTCAGGGCGCTCTACCTATCGCTGTTCCAATACCGACTGACCGCGCCCGACGATCGGGCGTTCATCGGGCTGAAGAACTACATCACCGTGCTCACCGACACACTGTGGTGGCAGAGCGTCTGGAACACCGTCTTCATCATGGTGGTGACGGTCGCCTTCGAGCTGGTGATCGGCTTCGCCTTCGCAATGGTGATGCACCGCATCATCTTCGCCCGGGGCGTGATGCGGACATCGATCCTCATCCCGTACGGCATCATCACCGTCGTCTCGGCGTTCGCCTGGCAGTTCGCCTTCAGCCTGAACAACGGCTTCGTCAACGGGTGGCTGCCGTTCGTCCCCGATGACTACAACTGGTTCGGCGGGCACTGGTCGGCACTGTTCGCGATCTGCGTGTCAGAGATCTGGAAGACGACGCCGTTCATGTCGTTGCTGTTGCTCGCTGGCTTGTCACAGATCTCCGAAGACAGCCTCGAGGCGGCGCAGGTCGACGGCGCGACGTGGTGGCAGCGCCTGTTCAAGGTCATCCTGCCCAACATGAAGGCGGCGATCATGGTCGCGGTGCTGTTCAGGGCCCTCGACTCGTTCCGGATCTTCGACAACATCTACGTGATGACCCACGGCGCGCAGAACACAGCGTCAGTGTCGTTCCTTACCTACCGCCAGATCATCGAGCAGTTCGAACTCGGTCTCGGTTCGGCCCTGTCCGTCCTGTTGTTCTTGTCGGTGTTGTTGATCGCGTTCACGCTGGTGAAGTTGTTCAAGGTCGATCTGGCCGCGGCCAGAGGGGAGGGGTGATGCATCGTTCGACCAGGGCCAAGGTCGGCACGATCATCGGGTTCATCTTCATCCTGCTGTGGTGCCTGCTGCCGATCGCCTGGATTGTGTCGTTGTCCCTGAAGCCGGTCGAGGAGACCGCCGCGGGCAGCCCCCAGTTCCTGCCCAAAGAAGCGACGATCGACAACTACCAGACCGTGCTCAAGGATGACCAATTCCAGCGGGCACTGATCAACTCTTTCGGCATCTCGCTCATCGCCACGACGCTCTCGGTGATCCTCGCGACCCTCTGCGCATACGCCATCGCCCGCTTGCAGTTCAAGGGCAAGAAGGCGGTGCTCACGATCGCGCTTGCGATCGCGATGTTCCCCGTTGTGGCCCTCGTCGGGCCACTGTTCGACATGTGGACCAACCTCGGGCTGTTCAACACGTGGCTCGGGCTGATCATTCCCTACATGTCGTTCACGCTGCCGCTGGCGATCTGGACCTTGTCGGCCTTCTTCCGCGAGATCCCGTGGGAGATGGAGCAGGCCGCCCAGGTCGACGGGGCGACGTCGTGGCAGGCGTTCCGCAAGGTCATCGTTCCGCTTGCCGCACCTGGTGTGTTCACGGCGGCGATCCTGACGTTCTTCTTCGCGTGGAACGACTTCGTCTTCGGCATCTCGCTCACCTCGACGGACGCGGCGCGACCGGTACCAGCCGCTCTGGCGTTCTTCGTGGGTCCGGACCAGTTCAACCCGCCGACGTCGACCTTGTCGGCGGCGGCGGTGGTGGTCACGGTGCCAATCATCATCATCGTACTGTTGTTCCAACGGAAGATCGTCGCTGGCCTGACCTCCGGCGCCGTCAAAGGTTGATTACATGGCTCAGATCCAGATGAAGAACATCGTCAAGCAGTATGGCGACGGATTCGCCGCCGTGAACAACGTCAGCATCGACGTCGCCGACGGCGAGTTCGTGATCCTCGTCGGGCCCTCGGGATGCGGGAAGTCGACGCTGCTGCGGATGATCGTCGGGCTGGAGGACATCACCTCCGGCGACATGATCATCGGCGGCGAGCGCGTCAATGACAAGGCGCCACGTGAGCGCGACCTGTCGATGGTGTTCCAGAACTATGCGCTCTATCCCCACCTAACCGTGTACGAGAACATCGCGTTCCCGCTGCGCTTGGCCAAGAAGCTGAGCGACCAGGAGATCGACCGGAAAGTTCGCGAGGCTGCCGCGACGCTTGAGCTCAACGAGCACCTCGACCGCAAGCCGGCCAACCTGTCGGGCGGCCAGCGCCAACGGGTGGCGATGGGGCGGGCCATCGTCCGGCCCGCCAAGGCGTTCCTGTTCGACGAGCCGCTCTCGAACCTCGACGCCAAGCTGCGTGGCCAGATGCGCACCGAGATCGCCCGACTGCAACGCCGCCTCGGCACCACCACCGTCTACGTCACCCACGACCAGACCGAGGCGATGACGCTGGGCGACCGGGTCGCGGTGCTGAAGCGGGGCTTCCTGCAGCAGCTCGCCACGCCACGCGAGCTGTACGAGCAGCCGGTCAACTTGTTCGTCGCCGGGTTCATCGGGTCGCCCCCGATGAACTTCCTGCCGGCTACCGTTCTCGGTGATAAGGTTGAGCTTCCGTTCGTGACCGTCGACCTGCCCGAGCACGCCAGGGGCAACGTGCCCGAGAACAAACTGCTGATCGCCGGCATCCGACCGGAGTACTTCGACGACGCTTCCGTCGTCGAATCGAACACGCTGGCCAAGGGGGCGACGTTCCGGGCCACGATCGACGTCGTCGAATGGCTTGGCAACGAGGCGTACGCCTACATGCCATACGAGGCGCCGCCGGAGGTGGCGTCGCAGCTGGCCCAGCTGGAGAAGGACCTCGACAGTGAGGCGCTGCGCACCCAGCTGATCGTCTCGCTCGGCCCGGCCAGCCGGGTCAGGGGAGGCGAGCAGGCCGAGCTGTTCGTCGACAGCCGCAAGATGCACCTATTCGAGCCCAGCTCCGGTGACAACCTGACCCTGCAAGCTGTGCACTGAAGGCCCGGCCGAACGACCCACCCCGCCCATCCAGCACGGTGGCGGTGAACGTCTTCTTGTGCGGGGTCGATCCCGACGTCGAACTCGTCGCGCACCTCCATCGACGACGGGTCAGTGGTCTTCGCTCGCTGTTTGGCCATCACGGCCTCCTTTCACAGACGTCGCCTCCGGCTCGACGGCGTTTACGACCGGCTGAGCTCGGGTTGCCGTGCACCCGGTCGCCGAACGGCAGAGGAAGTTCAGACCCGACTTTGGCGGGTGCCTCGCGAACCTCCTGGTAGATGGGGACGCGCCAGAGGGTGTTTCCACTACATTGGTCCGGGCTCGGTTGTTGCGAGGTAATCG
>CAWJCQ010000012.1:0-38265 GCA_963841465.1 uncultured Acidimicrobiia bacterium
ACACCGAGCCGCCTGAGCACAGTCGCCGTCCCGGCGACGACAAGGTGATCGATGAACGCGTGCTCAGCGACTACCGGCCGGGAGATACGCAAGCTCGTCGACGTCGAGATTCACCCAGACACCGGACAGATGACAGGCATCACGATGGGGGTCCACTCGATGCCCGCGGACGCGTTGGATCGGCGTCGGCCGCTACACCACCGTCGTCGTCGACCCCGAACTGGGCCGGCACTCGCGCCACTGCGGCTGCGCTGTCACTCACGTCAGGGACGATCAGGTCGGACCGACCAGACCCTGCCACGGGGGTGCGATTGCAGTGGCACCGATCAACTCTCGTCGACCGATGAACGGCGGAGCGTGGCCGCGAGGTGGGCCATAACCGAGCCGTAGCCACGAAGTTCGGCCGGTTGGCCCGGTGCGCCGCTTGGGGCAGGCGTGGTGTCGGGGATCCCTACCGCGGTGGCGAGCATCGGCGCCGCGTCACTGTGGAAGTACCGGGACACGAGGCCGTCGTAGAACGTCAGCCCAGTCGCTCCGTCCGCCAGGGCGACAGCGTTGAGCGCGAGGCGTCCGGCGACGATGCCCGCCTCGAGTTGGGCGGCCCGGTAGCCACGGCCACCGAGCGCATCCAGCAGTGGGTCGAGGCTCGCGGCGTGGAAGACGGTGTAGGCAGAGTCTCCGCCGAGGGGCTGGTCGAGGCAGAGGTGGGCGCCGGCGGCGCGAGGATCGTCGCTGCGGGTGCGGCCCTCGAACCCGCCGGTGGCCGTGTAGCGGTAGCCACCAGGTTCGGCGTCGGCGACGTCGTGCACATTGACGAGGTGCTCGAGCAGCGTGCCTGCGGGCGCCGCGTCGACGGGCACGGCACGAGACGCGGCAGGCAGACCCCACTCCAGCAACGGGGCCGCAGCCGTCTGGCGGCGGAACAGTCGGGTGGAGCCGCGGCTGAGGATGATCTGCTCGACCCGCTTGCTGGCGGCCGCGTCCCGAGGCGGCTCGACGGTGGTCGGTGCCGGCCGAGAAATCACCTTGGCGGCCTCGCGCCACCCACCGACGGCGTCGACGCCGAGCGCGGTGCTGGCCTGGGCCTCGACTACGAGGGGGAAGCGCAGAACACGACCAGCCACGGGCTCGGCCCGCGCTGCCACCGGCTCGAGCGCGTCGGGCCGGGGCAGGCGCAGCTCGCCCTGACCGAGGCGGACCAACGCGAGCGGGACTTCGTCGATGCCGTCGATCCCCACCAGGGCGGCCACGGCTGCGTCGGGAAATCCGGTGAGCACCTCGGCGGGCACGCCGTGGGCATCGACGGCCGCCAACAGGTTGGCCAGCATCGCGCCGGCATCCCACCACAGGTGCCGCCACCCCCGTTCCCCGTACTTCCAACAGGTCCGGAACGGAATGCCCGTCAGCACCAGGGTCACGTCATCGCATACGTGCACCCCTCGACGCAGCGGTACCAGGGCGTGGTCGAGGGGGTGGTAGTGGTGGACGTCATCATCCACCACGTACACCTCGACCGGGTGCAGGTTGCCGGCCGACATCGCGGTCCGGAACCAGATCGAACCACCGTCGGTCGTGCGGGCCACCCGGGTGACACCGGCGGCAAGGAACAGCAACGTGCCGAGCAGTCCCTCGTCGAGCAGTTCGAACTCGGCGCGCCGGCCCGACAGCACCTCGGCAGCCGGCAACGATGAACGTCGGAGCTCTCGAGAAAGGGAGACGGCTTCGACGCCCCGGTACCGCTTGAGTGGGCTGGGCCGGTTCGTCGGATCCAGAGGACGGAACGGGAGCAGCCGGTCAGGGTGAGCTGGGAGCTCTCCGTGCATCGTCGAGCGATGAAGAGCCTCCACCGGCGCCCGGCCGTTCACCACCCCAGTCTGGTGCTTCGCCGCGCCCATCCCCGCCCTTCGCGTTCGGGGCCGCCCGAGATGCCGACGGTTCGTCCCCACCGCACGTGCCTGTTCTCGCGACGAACGGGGTCGCACCTCCCACAGCAACCGTGGTGTTCGCAACCTCCGGTCACGGATCTCCGGGTTTACCGTGGTGCGAGTGAAGATCCTTCAGATCGCACCCGCCTTGCACGGTGCGAAGATGCAGACCACGCAGGGCACGTACCCCGTCGTCGTCTGGGCGCTCATCGAGGACGATGACGGCAACGGACACGTCGTCGGTCTCTCCGTCGGCGGTAAAGGCGACAGGGCACTCGTTCCGCCCGATCAGGGGACCTTCGAGTCCTACAGTCAAACTGGCTGATGTTCGTTGATCCGGGTGCCTCTTGACACTTTCCACGCAGCGTTTCGTGGGGAGGTTGGTGATGGCTGTCGCAGCCCTGTGCACCCGGCGTCGATGACTGTCCAGCAGCACGACTGTCATGCAGCAGTTGGAAGCGTCCGGACCGGTGCCGCAGGAGTGCGGGACCGCAACAGGACGACCCGGAGTTGATCGTGTGCGCCTCGACGAGCTCCAGGCGGCGTTGGTCGACCGTGCTGCGCGCAGAAGCGCGACCCCGGCACACACCGCCGGATACACGAAAAGCCGATACTCGTCGACGAGTCCCGTCTGCTTGAGCGCGTGCACCAACGTGATGCTGCAGGTGGTGACGATGTCTCCGCCCGGCGCCCTTGAGTGCCGGCACCGTGTCGACGAGGTCGCCGCGCACGACCGTCGTACCCCCACCGCCGAGGTCGCATGGGTGGATTGGCGAGGCGGCGCCTCGCACCGAAGGGGCAGCGGGCCGCAACATCGTGGTCGAACTGACCCTCGTCATCGCCCGGCGCCGTGAACCGAGGAGGTGTGGCGGGCCGACCCGATCGGCTCATCATGCGCGTGGTGCTCCTGTGCGGCGAGGGACAGCACGTGCGACGGCGCGCGCTTTCGATCGCTGCCGATCTAGACGCACAAACGCCCCGACCGAGCGTCGGGGCGCGTTCCTTGGACGGGTCGTGCGCAGAGCCAAGAGATGGGACGCTGGTTGCCGTGAGGCCCTCTGAGCGGCGCCCGACGACGGTGCGTGCGCGGCGTGAACCGCCGCTGTTTCGCCGCGTGACGGTGCGCCGCGTCGAGCACTTGAGCCCGCGCATGGTGCGAGTCACGTTGGGGGGCCGCGACCTCGACCGTCTGACTGTCGCCCGACCGGCGGCAAGCGTGCGGCTGTTGCTTCCGTCGCCCGGAGTGCAGGAGCTCGTCATACCAACCTGGAACGGCAATGAGTTCCTCCTGCCCGGGGGGCGACGGCCCACGATCCGGACCTTCACGCCGCGCCGCGTCGACCCCGAGGCCGGCGAGCTCGATCTCAGGATCGTCATTCACAGCGGTGGCCTCGCGTCGGAGTGGGCGCAGTCCGCCGGGCGCGGCGTGCCGGCGGCGATCTCAGGTCCCGGCCGCGGCTACACCGTCGATGCCGATGCGCCCGCTTTCCTCCTGGCCGGTGACGAGACCGCGATCCCCGCCGTCAGCCAGCTGCTTGAAGCCTTGCCCGCCGAGACGCCGGTGCAGGTGTACGTCGAGGTCGCCCACCCTGACGCCCGGCTGGCAGTGCCTGACCATCCGCGCGCCACCGTCGAGTGGTGCGACCTACCACCCGGGGCGTCGCCTGGCGACGCGCTCGTGGCCGCCGTTTGCGGCACGAACCTGGTCGCCGACACGCGGGTGTGGGCGGCCGGCGAAGCCGCGGCGGTGCAACGCATCCGCCGCCATCTGTTCGAGGAACGAGGGCTGCCGCGCGTCCAGACGTGGGTGCGCGGCTACTGGAAGCTTGGGCGCAGTGGCGACGCCAACAACGACGACTGAGCATGCAACCGCCGACTCCCGGGGCCTGAACGCAGCGTCGAACATCCGTTGGCGACGAACTGCTCACACTCTGGCGCTGCCGCCTGCCCGCAACGCCACGGCGCGCCGAGTGTCGCAGCGTGATGCATGCTGCGGCGGCGGTCACCGTGCCGATCACCGGCCCGGCACGCCAGCGAATGACACGCCGAAGCCCGGCAATGGCCACGACGACCTGGCCGGCCACGGTCACAACGGGCCGGTGCGATGAGGGGGCTGCGCGCCGCGGTCACGCTCGGCCTGACGGGCCGCTACGCCGTGCAGGCGCGCCAAGCGCAAGCGGGACTCGAGTTGTGGGCCGGCGACGACCACGTCGAACTGCACATCCACGACGACGCCGGTTCGCCCACGGTGGCGGCGGCCGCGTACCGCGAGTTCCTCGCCGGTGACTTCGACATCCTGCTTGGTCCCTACGGCAGCGGACTGGTGCGGCGCGCCGCGGCCACCGTGTGCGGGTCGCACCGACTGCTGTGGAACCACGGTGGCGCAGCCGACGATCTCGCCCGTCCCGGGCTCGTCAGCGTCCCGGCGCCCGCCTCGACGTATCTTATTCCGCTCCTGAGGCTGTGCCTGCGCCGCGGCGTCGGGTCGGTGCTGCTCGTGCGGGGCAGCGGACCGTTCGCTCGCCAGGTCATCGAAGGCGCCGAGCACGAAGCGGCCGCGATGGGGTTGCCGATCAGCGTCACCGAGCTTGCCTCGTGGCGAGTCCCGGGGTCGCTCGCCGGTCGGGCCCTGCTCATCGCCGGCACGTTCGACCAGGACGTGGAAGCGGTGCGGCGGATCCGAACGGCGGCGGTCGAGGCGGAGCTGGTCGGATGTGTCGGCGCCGGCATCCACGAGTTCCGGGCTCGGCTTGGACCGCTGGCCGAGGGCGTGCTGGCACCGGTCCAATGGGTCAACCGGGACCATCCGGCCGACGTCGGCCCGACCGCAGCGACCTTCGCCCGACGGTTCGAAGACCGCACCGGCGGGATCGCCGACTACCCGGCCGCCCAGGCCGCCGCCACCGGCTGGCTCGCCGCCGAGGCCACCCGCCGAGCGCTCGGAGCCCACGAGGTGCAGCGGTGGCACACCTCCACACTGCTCGGCGCCTTTGCCCTCGATTCGTCATGGCGACAGGTCGGGTACACGCCCACCATGGTCCACTGGGATCACGGTCGGCTCGACACGATATGACGGGAATGCTCGTCTGTGGGCCGCGGGCTGGGCGCGTGACCACGACGACTGCATCAAGCATCGACGTCGTTCGACGACGACATCATTGGCTCGCGAAGGGTCCCGAACCTGGCCACCTCCTGACCGTCCTGTCCGACCGGCGGCCGCAAGCGCGACGTCCCCACACGGTCGACCGGCGGGCAACCCCCGAAGCAAACCGGTGCCACCGCACGAAGCTCAGCTCGATGGCCGCTCAGCTGACTCGGCCTTGACAGCCGCTGGCGACGCCGAGGCTGCCTTTCCACGTTGCGCCCGGCGTCGCGCCCGCTGCTTGGCGCGCCGGACTCGATCGTTGTGCCATCTGACCGGTTTGCGGTCACCTCGCCCCACGTCGGCGACGGTAACCGCTCGCCGCACGACGTCGGCGAACGCCATCAGCGACACGACACCGGTGCGGAGGGGGGCGTTCACGCGACCGCAATGCCGATATGGCGCGCTGGGACGCGACGCGAGGCCGTCGTTCGGGCGCGACGTTCTGGTCCGCTGTTCGGTGCGGCCCCGTCCCGCCCGCCGTGCCGCTCGCCGCACCTGCGACGTCACGTCGGCCCCTGTCGCAGCGACCACCACTCGAGCGTCCTGGAGTGCGTCGTTCGGGAGCGTCGTTATGTGCCGCTCGGCGCCGTCCCGACGCTCGCGAAAGCAAGCGGCGGCCGCCCGACGTCGGCTCCGGACGCGTCATCGAGCCGAAGCTTCTTTGGATGTCAAGCGGCGGTTCTTTGTCGGTGCGCGAGCTCGTTGTGCATGCCGAGGTCGATGGTGATGGCGCGGTAGATCTCTCGGACGAGGTGCCGTTTGAGGCAGCGAACGACCATGTTGTGGGTGCGTCCCTCGGCGAGTCGTCGGGCCATGTAGGCCTGGGTCGGCTGGTGCTAGCGGAGCCGGCTGATGAGACGACGTGGAGCGCCCAGTTGGCGTGACGGTCGCCGTAGCGGTTGAGCCGGTGGTGTTGTTGGCGGCCGGAGGACGCATCGATGGGCGAGACGCCGCAGAGCGCGGCGAACGATGCCGATGAGCGCAAGCGGTCGGGGTTGTCGCCGGCGGCGGCGAGCACGGCGGTGGCAACCTGCGTGCCGACACCGTTGATCGCCCGCAGCGTCGGCGCGGTGCTGGCGGTGAGCTCGTCGAGCTGAGCGTCGACGGCGTCCAGTTCGTCGTCGAGGTAGTTCCAGCGGCGAGCCAAGGTCCGCAACGACAGACGCGCTGCCTCGAGTGGTGTGGTCGGGGCGTGGCGGCGACGGAACAGCGCCACTTCGGCGACGATGTCGGCGGTGGATCGGCCGGCGAAGCGTCGGCGCAGCTGGTCGGGGGCGGTGTCGATGACGGCGTGGATCTGGTTGCCGGCCTGGGTACGGGCCTTCATCGCGAGCGTGGAGGTGTCAGTAGGTCTGTGTAAGGGGGTCCACCACTTGGTCTGAGGGATGAATCATCCTTCAGGTAGTGAGAGGAGAATCCCTGTAATGATTGACACTGTAACGATGATGGATGGCTCAATGGGCGATGTTGCCGGAGGGGACGGCGCGCCGCCGTCGGTGGTTCGGCCGCCGGCGCTGGGCGACGTGGTGGACGGGCTGATGGCGAAGGTGAACGCCGAGGGCCTGCAGCTGCTGGGCGACGGCGGGGTGCTCACCGAGTTGACCAAGCAGCTGCTGGAGCGGGCCCTGGACGAGGAGCTCACCGACCATCTTGGCTACGAGCGCGGCGACCTCGCCGGCAACGGGTCGGGCAACAGCCGCAACGGCACCACACCCAAGACGTTGTTGACCGAGGTTGGCCCGGTCCAGCTGGACGTGCCCCGGGACCGCAACTCAACCTTCCAGCCGGCGATCGTGCCCAAGGGCGCGACCCGCCTGGCGGGGTTCGACGAGAACATCATCGCCTGGTACACGACGGGGATGACGACTCGCGACATCCGCCGCCAGATCCGACGCATGTACCACGTCGACGTGTCACCGGATCTGATCTCCCGGGTCACCGACGCCGTCGTGGACGAGCTGCGCGAGTGGCAGCACCGGCCGCTGGATCCGGTCTATCCGATCGTCTACATCGACGCCTTGGTGGTCAAGGTGCGGACCCAGGGCAAGGTCGTCAACCGGCCCGTCTACCTGGCCATCGGCGTCGACGTGGAGGGCCGCAAACACATCTTTGGGGTGTGGCTGGGCGACGGCGGCGAAGGCGCCAGCTTCTGGGCGGCGGTGCTCACCGAGATCGCCAACCGCGGCGTGCAAGACGTGCTGTTCGTGTGCTGTGACGGGCTCAAAGGCCTGCCTGAGGCGATCGAGGCGACCTGGCCCCAGGCCTCGGTGCAGACCTGTGTCGTGCACCTGATCAGGGCCTCGTTGCGCTACTGCTCCTACAAGGACCGCAAGCGCATCGCGGCGGCGCTGCGCCCGATCTACACCGCCGCCACCGTCGACGCCGCCGTGGACGCGATGGACAGCTTCGAGCTCGAGCACGGCGACCGCTACCCCGGCATCGTCGCTGTGTGGCGAGGGTGCTGGGAGCGGTTCACCCCGTTCTTGGCCTACCCGGCAGTGATCCGCAAGATCGTCTACACCACGAACATGATCGAGTCGGTGAACTACCAGCTGCGCAAGGCGTCCAAGACCCGCGGCCACTTCCCCGACGACGACTCGGTGGTGAAGCTGATGCGGCTCATCGCCCGAGACATCTCCACCACCCGCGGCGGGACCGCCGGCACCGGAACCTACCGATGGAGAGAGGCACTCAACTTCTTCGAACTATATTTTCCTGGACGACTCGACCCCGCTCTCTGATATAATCCAAATAACGGTGTGGAGGATGATCCTTACACAGAATATCTGACAGGCTCCCGAGCGTCGGGCGATCCGCAACACGCGGATCGCTTCGACCTGGCCGGTCCCGGCCTTCGGGGTGCCGACCGCTTCACCAGCCAACACGGCACGGGCCGCGCCGATCGCGTCGGCCTCGTCGGACTTGCCGAAACGGCGGCGATGCTGCCGGTTCGGCATCACCTCACCCACGTCGACCCCCGCGCCGGTGAGGTGACGGGCGAGGCCCGCCCCCCCACGACCCGGTCCCTTCGACACCGACAGCAACGACCTCACCCCAGCTGCGCAGCCATCGCCACAGCTGCCGGTACCCATCGATCGTCGTCGCGAACGATCCGGTGCCGAGCAGCCGGCCCAGCTCGTCGAGCGCGGCGGCGACGTGGACGTCCTTGTGCGTGTCGACCCCGCCGAACACGCGAACCGCGACCTGTGGTGGGTGTGTCATCGTGGTCATCGCCATCCCCTTCGTGCCTGTAGGTGGGTGGCACGCACAGCCGGTCCCGGACAGGCCAATGACGAGGCTCCTCGCACGAGCTTCTTTCAGGTCACGTTCGACCGTCTGGTTGTGCCGGTGGCGCTCCGCTCACCGAGTTGTCAAGGGTCAACGAGTTCTCCCCGCGGGCGGTCACCGGTTCTCCCCGTAGATGGCCACGAGTTGTCCCCGCGGGCGGCCACGGGTTCTCCCCGCGTTTAGGTCAGTGGTGTCACCCCCTTTCCGCTGGTTGCTTGGGCGAGACGGATGCTGTCGCCGGTGGTGGCGCAGAGGTGGGCGTGGTGGAGTAGCCGGTCGACGGTGGCGCCGGCGAGGGTCTTGGGCATGATCTCGTCGAAGCCGCTGGGGTGAAGGTTGGAGCTGACGGCGACGCTGCGTTTCTCGTAGGCGGCGTCGACGAGGCGGTAGAGGCCTTCGGCGGCGTCGACGCCGACGGGCAGCAGTCCAATGTCGTCGACCACGACGAGGTCGGCGCGCAGGATGCGGCCGATGGCGCGGGTGACGGTGTCGTCGGCTCGGTGGCGGCGTACGAGCACGCCGAGCGTTTCGAGGCTGAACCAGGCGACTCGGCGTCCGCTGGTGACGGCGTCGTGTCCGAGGGCTTCGAGGAACATCGTCTTGCCGGTCCCGGAGAGTCCGCACACGACGAGGTTCTCGCGTCGTGCGATCCACTCGAGGGTGCGCAGCGCGGTCTGGGTGGGGGCGGGGATCGAGCTGAGCGTCGGGTCCCAGACGTCGAAGGTCTTGCCGGTGGGGAACCCTGCCGCGGTGAGGCGGGTGGCGGTGGAGGACCGGTCGCGGCCGGCGATCTCCTCGGCGAGCAGGACGCGCAGCACCTCGGCGGGTTCCCACCGTTGGGCTCGGGCGGTGGCCAGCACGTCGGGGGCGGCCCTTCGGATGTAGG
Source organism: uncultured Acidimicrobiia bacterium (assembly GCA_963841465.1). GTDB lineage: Bacteria > Actinomycetota > Acidimicrobiia > Acidimicrobiales > Ilumatobacteraceae > JALZMG01. The sequence continues at coordinate 9,245 of CAWJCQ010000012.1, forward strand.
GCAGCCGCATCCGTCGCAGCAGTGCTTCGAGGTCGTCGTCGAGCGGCGGTGGTTGGGGGGTCTTGACTGTCATCGCCGCCGCCTCGGGATGGTGGTGGTGACCTCGGCGAGGGCGCGCATGCGGGGGGTCCAGTCGGCGAGCACGTAGACGACCTGATCGAGGCGCAGCCCGCACGGACCGGCGAAGTTGGCCCAGTCCTCGACGGTGTCGTGGCCGGCGTGGGCCAGCCATTGCTGGAGCCGGCTGAGCATCCACGCCCAGGCGTCGAGCTCGGCGACGGGCACGGCGGCGTAACGGTTGGCGTGGCTGTCGGTGGTGATGCCCGGCCCGCTCACCGTCCGAACCCTTCCCAGGCGGCGGTGCCGGACTGCAGGCTGTGGTCCTCGCTGGCCTGGCGGGCGTCGCCGGGGGTGGTGCTGGCCCGGTGGGCGAGGATCGAAGCCAGGTCGCCGTCGGCGAAACGGCCGTAGACGGCGGCGTGCCCGAGCGCCCAGTTGACCGCCTCGGCGCCCGACAACTTGGCCATCGCGACGGCGTCGGCCATCTTGGCCCGCACCCGGCTGGCGCCGGCCGCCCCGGCTTCTTTGAGCCACAGCACAGCGCCGGCACCGATCGCCAAGAACTCGGCCTCAGCGGCGTTGGCCGCCACCGGCGTCCGGTTCAGTGGGCCTTCGGGGGCGGGCGGGAAGTGGGTGTCATCAACCCGCGGGTTGCCCGGCGTGGTCACCAGGTGGCGGGCCACCTCGACGGGGCCGTCGGCGCCGACGTGGGTGATGATCACCTCCTCACCGCGGCGGCGCACCCACACCGTCTCACCGGCCAGCCGTGACGGCACCGAGTACAGGCACCACTCCAGTTGCACCATCGGTTGTGGGCAGCCAACGGTGCGGGTCTCCCCGAACGCGGAGGTCCAGGGATGCTCGGGCAGGCGGTGCAGACGGTTGCGTTCCACCGCCAGCATCTCCACCGGTGGCCGCCTGGTGACCCGATGCGCCCGGGCGTTGACCTCGACACAGAACGCCTCACAGGCGGCCTCCAACCCCGCCCAGTCGACGTACGCCGCCAGCAGGTTGGCGTCAGTCGGCACCAGGTCGGCCTTGGCCACCCGCACCGTCGCTTCTGAGCCGCCCTTGGACGGCGCGTCGGCTGGCAGGCACGTCGCCACCGTCAGGCCGTAGTGGCCCGCCGCGGCGACCATGTCCGGGTTGCGGATCGCGACCCGAGCGACATGGTCGACAGTGACCGTCTTCTCATTGTCGGTCAACGCGTACGTCGGACAACCCCCGAACCGGCGCAGCGTGGCGTCGATGCAGCCGATCACCGTCGGCAACGACTTGTCCCGGATCGGCAGCACCACCCGGAACCGGGACCACGCCAGCCACGCACAAAACAGCCACGACGCCACACCCCCGACCAGCGGCCCGGCGCCGAAGTCCCACTGGAACCACAGACCAGGCTCAGGCACCCACGGACGATGGACCCGGCGATGCCCCGCCAGCCACGCCGCCCGCACCTGCGCCACCGCCCGCCGGGTCGTGCGTTCCGACCCGACATAGCCCATCGCCGTCAACTTGTCGTGAGCGACATCGGCGCGGATCTTGCCGTTGCTGGCCTCCATCCACTCCTCCACCTTCGCCAACAACTCGTCGATCAGCTGGCGGCGCTGCAGCGGCGTCGCCGTCAACTCGCCCGCATCCCGACGGGCCACCCACTGCGCCACCGTGTGATGGTCACAGCCGGCCAACTCGCCCGCCGCCCGATAACTCTGCGTCAAATCGAACGCCTCCAGAATCCTCATGATCTCCTCGGCATGCTTCACGTGGTCCCTCCTCGGAGCCTCGACGGAATGAGCACGCCGAGTTGAAGAGGAGGGACCGCCCGCGTGGTGGATCCCCACGGACAACGAACACAACTGGGGAAATCTCGTGGCCACCAGCGGGGAACACCGCTGGCCGTCAGCGGGGAAATCCGTGTCCGCCTACGGGGAGGATCTCACGGCCGCCGACACCGAGTCGACACATCGGACACGAGAACAACCCAGCCGGGCGTCAGGCGATAGCAGAGTCAGACCCGGCGAACGGAGCGCCACCACCCATTCTCATTGGCGATAGCAGACGGCCGTCGTCGCGTTATTCCCCGCGATTTCCGGACAGGGCCCGGGGCCGCACGGTTTGCGTCGTCAGCCGTTGCCTCCAACGCCGTGTGGCACCAAACCACAGGTGATGTCAACTAGCGGCTCATTCCGTCGCGGGCGAATCGGTGGGGTGTGTCGCCGTCGGGTGAGCGGATCACACGTCGCCGACGACGTGCGAGCTGTTGACCGTGACCTTGTTGCCGTCAGGGTCTCGGAGGACGAATGCCGAGTGGATTCCTCCACGCTCGATCGAGACCGAGTCGCTGCCACTCCGCATGAGTTGCGTCGAGATTTTCGACCATGAGATCGAAGGGCGCATCTGCAGCACCTCCCGGCGTGCCGGGCAGAAGTACCAGGTGGGTCCCGCCGCGCAGCTCCAGCACGACGATCTGTTCGTTCCGTTCGACTTCTCGCATGCCGACCGTCCGCCAGAAATCTGCTGAGCGGTCGAGGTCGCGTGCAGTCAGGCGGGCATGGCCGATCCAAACCGGTGGACGTGCTCCCATCGTCCGCCAGTCTCGCGCTGTACCAACGTCGGACCAGCACGACACGTGGACACGACGGCGGGTCGGTCACACATCGCGGTTCGTCGCCGAATTGCCGAGGTGACTCGGCGACGTCACCTCCGTCGGGATCCGCTGCCGTCGCGACCTACGAGGTGGGTGCGGAGGCGGGCGACCAACGCGTTAGCTTCGGTGGCCTCGGTTGGTGCGCCGCGCATGCCGGGCTGGCGCACGAGTTCGCCCATCACCGCCAACCCGACCGCACCCCACGACGCGCCCTTCAGCTCGATTGTCAGTGAGCGGACGTGCTTGCGCAGGATCACCCACCTCCAATCGGGCTGCACCGCGGTCACTTCATCGAGATCGAATGAGACAACGAGCGCCGCGGCGCCGCCCAGCAGATCGCCCGATGTCAACGCGCAGGCCGCTGCCTGCTCGGTGACCAGCAGGACGCCTTGGCCCTTCCCAAGGTGCGCGACGTGGGAATCGTTGCCGTGGGCGGGTCGACCTTCGTCGTCGGTGGCCACGCCAGCCATGGCGGTCACCTTCCACCACTGCGGCTCGGCCTCCTCCGGTCTGGGCTCAGGACAGCCCTCCGTCACCGCACGACCCAGCGCTTCCGCCAGCATGTCGTCGTTGGCCTCGCCGAGCAGTGCGAAGGCTGGGCAGTAGGAGCCGCCGTAGGCGGCCAGGTCATCGTCCACGGAACGTGGCTACCAGATGATCGGGTGGCACTCTCGATGAAGGTTTCAGGTGTCCCGCCGTCACAAGCGCTCAGCGCGTGTCACCAGCTCCTCGCCCGTTCGGAGAGGCGAGCGACGTTCATGTCGCCCTGGCGCAGTCCGTCGCGCAGGCGTTGGCGCAGTTCGGTGGGATCGGTGCCGTCGGCATCGATCGACGTGAACTCGTCTGGTTCGTCGGGGTAGGCCGCGGCGAGGTCACGCAGGATCGCGTCGCGCACTTCGGGAACGTCGGGCGTTCCGCCGAGGAGCTCCAAGGCGAACTCCGGGTCCTCGTACGCCCGCGATGCGACCTGCGCGATCTCCTGGATGTCAGCCATCGGAGCTCGCGCTCACCACGCGTCGGGTGCGTTGCGCCCGATCTGGCGGGCAAGCTGTCCGAGCCGATCGCCGCTGCTGGACGGGCTGCGCACGAACGTCTCCATGAATCGGGTGTCCTTCGACGCGGCGTCAGCGAGCTCCTCGAGGATCGCCTGGCGCACGTCGGGATACTTGTCGCTCTTGAGGACGGTCAACGCGAACTCGGGATCCTCGAGTGCTCGGGCTGCAACGTCTCCGGTGGCCTCTCGATCTGCCATGATCGGTCTCCTTCCGTCTCCATGACGAGCCTGGTCCCGTTCGCCATGTGGTCCGCGACGGTACCAGCCCCGGCAGGCGCTCCCGTGGCTCCCGGCCCTCCTCCTCACCGGGCCGGCTGCCCGACGATGCGAATGATCCGACGCATCCAGCACGAGGCCCCGTTGACGACCGCGAGCACCGCGATCGGGTACGCACCTGGCGTGAGGTCCGCAGGGATCTGGGCGGTCAGCGTGACGGATTGCGCCCGCCCCGGTGACACGACCGCGCTCTCGATGCCTCCGACCATGCGGCGGTCGCGGAAGAGGCTCTCGATGACGAGCACCGCAACGATCTGTACCAACTCGTTGTCGGGCGCCGAGCAGGTCGCAGTGGCGGCGAGCACCTCCCCAGGCGCAACCGTCAAGGGCAACTCGACGAGCTGCACGAGACGCCGACCGTCGTCTTCACCGATCGGGCCGCACAAGGCGCACTGGTAGTTCGATCGACCGAGCGAGCCGCCTGCCGGGTAGCCGTACCGCTGCCCCCACACCGGGCTGCCGCAGGTGCACGGGGCGAGCGGCCCAACGCTATCGAGCCGCCGCATGTTCTCCTCCCACCCGGCCAATGGCAGCGTGCCGAACCGACACGCCGCCTCGACGAGGCAGTCGAGGAGCGTGCGAGCCAGGTCGCCGACGGCGTGCCAGATGCCGCGTGCGATCGCCCGGGTCGTCGATTCGTCCGTTAGGACGCCGCGGGCAGGCGTGAGGGCGGTGAGGGCCCGCGAGAGGTCGGTGGTGACCGCAGGCAGCGCTGCCATTGCGATGTCCAGGCTGTCGGTGGACGAGGGACCCCGACGCGCCAGGTATGTGCTCAGCGCAATCGTCCAGAATGGGACCTGGCCGAGGAAGTGCTCGACGGCGCGCACCACGACCTCGGACGGGTCGTCGTCCCAGGCCTCGACGACGAGTCGACCATCACCGGTCAGCGCTTCGTCCGGGCGTCCGAGCCACAGGTACATCACCGTTCGGTCGGCGCCCGGGTACCAGACCCCGCGGCACCACAGCCCGTCGGGGCGCTCGGTGAGGAACAGGTGGGGGCGCGGTCCGCCGGCGGCACGGGCACGCGGAGCAGCGCGCCGCCGTCCGGATCGAACCGCACCCCTTCGAGATCGATCGCCAGGGCCCGCCCTGACGGCCGGGCCGTGACCTCCTGGACGTCCCAGCCCGACAGCTGCAGGCAGGGGTTGCCGAGCAACACGAACGGTCCGAGTCCGGCCGGGTAGGCGCTGGCCTGGTGGTGGATCACGGTCCGCACGCGGTTGATCTCGGCGACAACGTGACCCATCGGCATGCCGTCGGCGATCAACGCGAGGGCGAGCAGGTCGAACTCTAGTCGGCCGATGGCGACGCTTGCCGTCACCGCGCACGCCAAGCGGGCGCGTTGCTGGGCCTGGTAGGCGAGTCCGTGACGGGCATCGAACCAGGCCTTGCCGAGGGCGGCGACGCTGCAACCGGACAGGATCAGGACGCCAGCGTCCGTGTGGCCGACCCCGAACAGCCCGGCGCGATCATCGGGAGATCGCCCCATCAACGGCTGGCGGAAGCACCGCCCGTCGTTGAAGCACGGGAAGTCCCGGTCCGACCCGGTGGCTGGGTCGGCGCCGGCGCGCGCACACAACGCCGCCTCACCACCCAGCGCCGCATCGAGGGGGTTGGCGTGCCCGCTCACGACGAGAATGTCCTGACGGCTCGTGAACCGACGCCCACCCTCCGCTGTGCCGGCGTACTGGAGCATCGACGGTCCGCCCTCGGCGCGCGGGTCGATGTCGGCGTAGAGCACGGACCCGCGACCGTCGCCGTGGACCCGGTTCACGAGCAGAGTCTTCAGGATGGCCAGCCTCGCCTCGACCGGGTCGAGCGCGTACAGGAGCCCGAAACGCACTCCGTGCTCGACCATCGCCACAAGCGGAGGGACGACGGCGTCGAGCTCGGCGTGCTCCGGGTCGATCAGCACGAGACAGGTGCGGGGGCGGCGACCGGCGGTGACCGTCGAGAGGACGCCCGGGACGTCGGCGAGATCCCTCGGTTCGACGCCGCACATCGCCGCCGCGAGCGCGAGGAGATCGGGCGGCACTGCTGCCGTGCCCACCACGAGGTCGGGCGTGGCATGTTCGGCGGGATCGGCGGGTCCAGCCCGAGCGGCGTGATGCAGGTCGGCCGGCGTGACGATGCGGACCTCGGAGTCACTCGCGCTGAGCACTCGCCCGAGCCGCGTCGGTAGGTCGGCCATGTCGAGTGCCGGCGCGACAGTCGTGCCCACCGTTGCGGAGAGCTGACTGAGCTCGGCGAGCATCGCCTGCTCCTCCTCGATCGTCGCCACCGCGACCACCGTGATCGCTCGTCCGCGCGCGATGGCCGGGCGGTTCATTGGACGGCCACCCCCTTGAACACCGGTTGGGCGGTGTCGAGCGAGAGCGACCGGCGGCACCGCGCCGCGATCAGATCGATCGCGGGTTCCTCGGCCGGGTTACGCAGCCAGTGGTTCAACAGGATCAGCCGGTTGGCGCCGAGGTTGACCTTCTGCTCGGGCGCTCCGCGGCCGAGGTTGATCTCGCGCATCCCGCACCGTTGCCCGTAGCGGGAGAACTCATACACCGTGGCGATGAACAGGTTGTGGCCGGGCCGGACCTTCCCGTGGGCGATGCCGTGCACGAGCTGGTACAGCTGACGACGCCGACGGTCCATCAGCGCGATCGAAGTCTGGACCGCCTCGCCAGTCGCTCGATCGTGGCGGAGACAGATGACCAGAAGCTCGCCGAGCGCGGACGTCATCAGCTGCTCGAGGCAGCGGTGCGCTGTAGAAGTTGCGGGCATGGTCGTACTTGCGGACGTTGCACTCGTGGAGTGTCGCCGCCTCCTCGATGATCTGCGCGTCGATCGACCCGGCCTCGTGGAACGTGGCCGGGTACTGGCTGGCGGCCCGTCGCACGGCCTGGCGGAGGCCGCGAGCTCGCGTCGCACCGAGTCGATGGCGCAGCACCGTGTCGAGATCGTCGTCAAGGTCGATGATCGCCTCGACGGTCCACGGGACGGCACGGAACCCGTGCTCGACCAGGGCCCGGGGATCCGCGGTGTTGCGCACGGTGGGGATCAGGCACTGCGGGACGCCGCGCCCGTCGGCCCACGCCAGGTCATCGACGATCGCGGCGGAGGACGGTGCCGGTGTCGACGTGTTGTAGAACGCGCCGCGGAGGACAGCGGTGCGGATGTCGTTCACCGGGCTGTCCTCGAGGACGGAGGGCACGCATCATGTCGATCCAGTGGACGACGCGGCGAAGTGGGAGGACCGGCTCGGCGACCCGGTAGAGCCGGGTGAAGAGCTGCATCCACACCCGTCGAGCGCCGTCCGATTCCATCAGCGGCTCGCCGCGGCACGGCCGGGTCACAGCTGAAAGGCCGTGCGGTCGTCGTAGAACCCTCCCTTGCGGGGTTCCTGCCAGGGGTAGCACGGCGCCAGCTGCCCCCGTTCGAACCGGACCATCTGCGCCTCCCAGGCGTCGACCGCGAGCAACCTGAAGTCAATGCTGATCCTCGTGTGCCGTTCGACGTTCTCCGCCGTGCCGTGCAGCAACCGGGCGTCGAAGAGCGCCACCTCCCCGTACGCCATGTTGAGCGGTCGGCAATCGGCGAGCACCTCGTCCTGCAGCGAGGGGTCGGCGCACAGGTATTCGAAGAACCGCGTGCGGCTGCTGCCCAGCGCCTTGCGGTCGAAGCCGACGGAGGACGCGAAGTCCATCAGCAGCCGCTGACTCAGCTCCCACGACACGTACTGCAGGGTGTTCGTGCCGTGCGACGGGCCGACCGGCAGCCAGCAGTTGATCTGCTCGATCGGATCGCCGCTCAGGATGTCCCAGTGGTGGGACAGGATCCGGCCGTCGGCACTGCGGAAGCCGTCGGTCATCGGCAACGGGAAGTGGAACCGCAGCGACGGGTTGTCTTGGAAGACGACGTCGAAGCCGAGAACCTCACGAGCGAGGTAGCTCACGAGGTCGAGGTAGGCGCGCCCGAGGCCGGGGGCGCTGCGCATCGTCGGAGTGCCGGTGATCGCCGGCATCGCCCGGCGGAAGTCGGCCTTCACCCGCTCGTGCAGCGTCTCCAACGGGAAGGGGTCGTCGACCATGCCGGCGGCGACGAGGGCTCGGCCGATCTCGCCCTCGAAGTCGAGGGGCGCGGTGGGAAAGCGGACGGTCGTCACACCGGTGGGAACGGACGGTGGCCGTTCGAGTGCCGTCCGCAAGTGGACGTCGACCATCACGGTCCCCCACCCATCGACCCCGTCCCCGCCTCGAGCGTCAGGCAGTGGTCACCAGGGCTTCGGCGCCTCGCGACCGACCGTGCGGGCCAGCTCGCCGAGTCGGTCACCGCTGCTGGCGGAGCTCTTGAGGAACGCCTCGAACAGGCTCGGGTCGTTGACGACGGCGTCGGCGAGCTCCTCCATGATTGCCTGCCTGACCTCCGCGTTCTCGCCGCCGCCGAGGACCTCCTGTGCGAACTTGGGCTCCTGGAGCGCCTTGGCGGCGATGTCTCCGATGGCCTCGCGCTCGGCCATGTCTGTCTCCTTCCCTCTGATGGTGGGACGTCGGTGGCGAGAGCCGTGCGCTCCTTCGTCGCCACTACCTTCGCGGACCATAGCAGTCGTCCAGAACCGTGGCGGGCCCGCCGACTGGACCGCCGGCCGGGCGTCGGGTCGCCAACGTGAACGGCCTGGCGTGCTGAGCCTGGGCTACAAGGCGTCGGGTGAGCAGTTCGATCCTCGCACGTTGCTCGAGCTCGGTGTGCTGGCCGAGCAGGCCGGGTTCGACACAGTCTGGGTCAGCGACCAGATCCAGCCGTGGCGGCACACCGACGGGCACGCCGTGTACTCGCCTGCGTGGCTCGCCGCGCTCGGGGAGCGCACGAGTCGCGTCCGGCTCGGCGCCGCCGTGCTGGCGCCGACGTTCCGCCATCACCCGGCGATTGTCGCCCAGGCGTTCGGCACGCTCGGGGTGCTGCAGCCGGGGCGCGTTCGCCTCGGCGTCGGCACCGGCGAGCCGATGAACGAGGTCACCCCGCGCGGTCTCGAGTGGCCCGAGTTCGACGAGCGCCTCGGCCGGCTCGAGGAGGCGATCGAACTGATCCGCGCGCTGTGGCGCGATGAGTTCGTCTCCTTCGAGGGTCGATACTTCCGGACCTCGATGGCGACCGTGTACGACCGCCCGCCCGGCGGCGTGCCGTTGTACGTCGCGGCGTCGGGGCCGCGGGCGGCGCGCCTCGCGGTGACGCGCCGGCGACGGGTTCATCTGCACGAGCGGCGCGGGTGCAGAGCACTGCCGAGCGACGTTGCTCCTGGCGCTCGAGGAGGGCGCCCGCATGGCGGGTCGCGATCCTGCGGTTCTGTCCCGAATGGTCGAGATGCTCGTGTCCTTCGACCCCGATCCGGACCGGGCGCGGGTCGCAACCCACACGTGGGCCCCGCTGGCGCTACGGGCCAGATCGCGGACGGGCCGGGAGGATCCTCGGGACCTCGAGCGGTGGGCTCCGTCGATCGCCACGACGGCCGAGCGACGCTGGATCATCTCGAGCGACCCCGACGAGCACGTCGAGCGGCTGCTGCAGTTCGTCGAGCTCGGCGTCGACGAGCTCACGTTCCGTGCCCCCGATCAGGATCAACGCGGCTTCATCGAGCGCTACGCCACCGAGGTCCTCCCGCGGCTGCGGGCGCGGACAGCGGGCACCGCACCCCGATGAGACCGCTCACAAGGAGCGTCGGCCCTCGAGGACCGAGAAGCCGTGTCGTGTGGGGCGCACCTCGACCAGATCGAATCCACCGCGACCGAACAGGTCGCCGAACTCGGCGACCGTCCGCTCCTGTCCGCCCGTCACGGCGAGCATGATCAGGTCGTTCACCTTCGGAAACACGGGCTCACGTCCCTCTGGGACGACGCGTTCCACCACGAACAGCCGGGCGCCGGGTCCGGCCGCGTCATGGCAGCTGTGCAGGATCTCGATCGCTCGCTCGTCCGGCCACGCGTGGAGGACGCTCTTGAGGAGGTAGGCCGAGCCCGATGGGACGGCGCGGAAGAAGTCACCGGTGACGACCGTGGCGCGATCCCCGACGCCGGACGCGCGCAGGTGCCGATCAGCGCCCTCGACCGCCGATTCCTGTTCGACGAGGATGCCCGTGAGCCGTGGCCACGCCTGCAGGATCGGTGCGAGCAGCGCGCCGTGCCCTCCCCCAACGTCGACGAGCGTGTCGACGTCAGCCAGATTGAGGGCGGCGACGACTCCTTCGTCGACCACGCGGGTGAGCTGCGAGATCGCCGAATGGAACGACGCCGCGTCGTCGTCGTGCTGCTCCAGCCACGATTCGTGACCCGTGCCGTAGAGGTGGTCGAACGCGGTCTCGCCCGTCGTGACGGTGTGCAGGAGGGAGCCCGTCGCCTGGTACGGCAGCTCACCGAACATGATCGCGGCGTAGCGAACGGACCTCGGTGCATCCGTCCGCAGGTACGTCCCGAGCTCGGTGAGGGCGAACGATCGCGGCGGCTGCTCGTCGAGCACGCCGATCGCGGCGAGCAAGCGGAGCACCCGATACAGCGGCCCTGCGTCGGCGCCAACGTCCGTCGCGAGTCGCTCCACCGACCGGGGGCCGGCAGCGAGCGCGTCGGCCACGGCGAGCTTGGCGGCGACGTAGACCGCCTGACTCGTGACGAAGCCAAGGATCAGCCGCCGCAACGTCTCCGGCGGGGACAGCTCCGGCTCGGGCGGTTCACCGAGCGTCGGCTCCTCGGGCACATCGCGTGACACGGCCGGAGCTTACGGGCCCCCCCATATCCGGCAGCCGATCCGTGCTCGCACGCCGCCGTAGAGTGACGCGGCGGGTGGACGGGTCGAGTGGGTTCGAGCAACTGGAGGGGCCACGCGTGCCAGACAGCGTCCTCGTAGTGGGAGGCGGGACCGCCGGCTGGATGACGGCCACCTACCTCAAGGCTGCGTTCGGTGAACGCGTGTCGGTGACGGTCGTCGAGTCACCGGCTGTCAGCACGATCGGCGTCGGCGAGGCCACGTTCAGCACCGTTCGCCACTTCTTCAGCTCGCTCGGACTCGCCGAGCACGAATGGATGTCGCCGTGCAACGCGACCTACAAGCTGGGGATCCGGTTCCGCGACTGGCGGGCTCCGGGGCACGACTTCTACCACCCCTTCGAGCGCCTCTCGGTGGTCGACGGGTTCACGGTCGCCGACTGGTGGACGAGCGACGGGGCGACCGGGCGCTTCGACCGCGATCTCTTCCTCATCAGCGCACTGTGCGATGCGGAGCGATCGCCACGTCGCCTGGACGGCTCGCTGTTCGAGGACCACCCCGACGGGCGGACGTCAACATCGTTTCGGTCGACGCTGGACGATAACGGGACGCAGTTCCCATACGCCTACCACTTCGACGCCCAGCTCCTCGCCGGGTTCCTCGCCGGTCACGGGGTCGGCCAAGGTGTGCAACGCGTGCTCACCCACGTCCGCGAAGTCGGTCGTGACGAGCGCGGCTGGATCGACCACATCACGACCGACTGTGGCGAGTTGCGAGCCGACCTCTACATCGACTGCACCGGCTTCCGCGGCTTGCTGATCAACGGTGCGCTCGACGAGCCGTTCATCTCCTACCAGGACGCGCTCCCCAATGATCGGGCGGTCGCCCTCCGCGTGCCCGTGGACATGGCGAAAGTCGGTCTCAATCCGTACACGACGGCGACGGCCGTCGACGCGGGCTGGATCTGGACCATTCCGCTCTACGGGCGCATCGGCACTGGATACGTCTATGCCTCCGACTACTCCACACCCGAGCGAGCCGAACAGGACCTCCGTGCCTTCGTCGGTCCTCCGGCGAAAGACCTCGAGGCGAACCACATCCGCATGCGCATCGGTCGCAACCGCAACTCGTGGGTCCACAACTGTGTGGCGATCGGCCTCTCGAGCGGGTTCGTCGAGCCGCTCGAGTCAACGGGCATTTTCCTGATCCAGCATGGCGTCGAGCAGCTCGTCAAACACTGGCCGGACCGACAGTGGGACGACGGGCTGCGGGCGAGCTACAACCGTCGCGTCGCCCGCTGCCTCGACGGCGTCCGCGACTTCCTCGTGTTCCACTACTTCGGCGCGGCCCGGGACGACAACGCCTACTGGCGCGACGCCAAGTGGCGTTCCCTTCCTGACGGGGTCGCCGACCGGATCGACCGATGGCGCACCGAGCTCCCCGACACCGACAACATCTACCCCCACTACCACGGGTTCGAGCCGTACTCGTACGTGTGCATGCTGCTCGGCCTCGGTCGCATCGCCAGCCGTCCTCGTCCAGTGCTGCGAATGCTGGCGTCCGACCGTGCGCGCCGCGAGATCAGGTCGATCCAGCAGCGAGCGCGCCAACTGGTGGAAACGCTGCCGAGCCACCTCGACTACCTCGCTCAACAGCGCAGCCTCGCGACCTCCTCGATCAATGAGTGAACAACCGTCACCGGACGTCGCGATCATCGTCGGCGGAGGGCTGACGGGGCTCGTCTTGGCGATGTACCTCACCCGGCGAGGGATGAGCGTCCGCGTGCTCGAGCGCTCACCGGAAACGATCGATGGCGTTGCCACGCCGCCGGACGACACCTCGTCGATCAACCTGACCCTGTCCGCTCGTGGTCTCGCTGCGCTCGATCGGATCGGCGTCGGCGAGGCGGTGCGGGCGCTGACGGTGCCGCTGTCCGGGCGACTGCTGCACCTCGTCGACGGGACGACGCACTATCAGCCGTACGGCTCAGCCGGCGACGCCCTGCTGGCGATCAAGCGTCGCGATCTGTCGACGGTGCTCACGGACGAGGCAGCCCGGATGTACGGCGTGCGTCCGCTGTTCGGAGCCCGCGTCGCGGACGTCGACGCGGCGTCGGGGGCGATCGAAATCGATGGAGGCCGACACGGGATCTCGGCCACCACCATCACGATCGGTGCTGACGGCGCGTTCTCCACGATGCGTGCGTCGCTCGTACGGCGCGGCGCGATCCGCGCGACGACCACGCTGGCGGCGCTCGCGTACAACCAGCTCGACATCCCGGTCCTGAGCGGCTGGACGACCCGGCGCGACGTGCTGCACCTCTGGCCCCGAGGCGGCGAGATGATGCTGGCGATCCCCAACCGCGACGACACCTTCACCGCCGCGGCGCTGCTGCCGCTTGACGGCCGAGATTCCCACTACTCGCTGCTCGCACCGAAGCATGTCGAGGCACACTTCCGGTCCCGTTACCCCGACGCCATCGATCACGTCCCCGCGCTCGCCCGACAGTTCCTTGGTCGACGGCAAGTCCCGCTCGTCACGGTCCGCTGCCGGCCCTGGTCACACGGACGCGTCCTCCTCATCGGCGACGCCGCGCACGCGGTGTTCCCGTCGTATGGGCAGGGAGCGAACGCTGGGTTCGAGGACTGCTCCGTCCTCGACGATTGCCTCGACGACGCCGACGGCGTGTGGGCCACCGCGATCGAGCGGTTCGAGTCGACCCGACGCCCCAGCATGGACGCGATGGCCGATCTCTCGAGCCAGCACCTGGAGGATCTGCGCTCGTCGATGGCGAGCTCCCGGTACCGGCTTCGGACCGATGTCGAGTCTGAGCTCGCGCGTCGCTTCCCCGGCCACTACCGACCGCTGTACGAGACGATCGCGTTCACGTCGATGCCATACGATCAGGCCGTGGCCCGAGATCGCCGGTGGCGTCCCGTCGTCGACGAGCTGTGCCGAATCGCCACCAGCGCCGGTGTGCGACCGCTGCCGGATCCCGTCATGCACGACGTCGTGGCCGCGTCGGGACTCCTCGATGGAATCGCGTCATGAACACCGACATGCGCATCGTCCATCGTGACGACATCCCGAGCCTGCGAACCGTCCTCGTGGACGGCGCCGAGCGGAACCTCGGGATCCTGAAGGACTTCGCGCTCGCCCCCGGCATCGACGGCTTCATCCCCGACCAGGCGCGGCTGGCGATGGCATGGGTGCGCCTGGAACCCGGCGAGCGCCTCGAGCCGCACGTCCACCCGATCGAGTCGATGATCATCGTCGCCGAGGGTCACGGCCACACGATCGGCGACTTGCAGGAAGACTTCACGGCCGGCGACCTCGTCCTGATCCCACGCGGACGACATCACGGGTTCGTCGGTGCCGGCGAGCAGGGGTTCTGGGCGCTGTCGGTGCAGTTCGAGCTCCATGGCTTGTACGAGGACAGGGACAACCCGCTCGTCGAGTTCGACGACCGCGCACTGGACGGCGCGCTTCCGGCGCAGGACTCGCTGGCGACGCTGCTCGCGCGGAACCACGACTTCGTCGACCGGCACACCGCGACGCCCCTGTTCGACCTCCTACGCAGCGGCCGGTTGACCGAACCGGAGCTGCGCCGACGGTTCCTCGACGTCGTGCAGACGTGGTCCACCTACTTCCAGCGGGCGCTCTACGCCCGCTCGGCGTTCACCGACGACCAACCCTACGCGACGCTGTTCCGCGACCACCTCGACGAGGAGTTCGGCCACGATCGCGTCCTCGCCGGCGGCGACGACGGTGCCGCCCGGGTATGGGATCCCGTGCTGCACGCCGCCGCTTCGTGGTTCGCGACCCAGATGCTCTCCGTCGACGACGCCGACAAGACCGTCCTGGTCCACCTCGTGCTCGAAGCGGGCGCCGAAGCGATCGCCGACGTCGGCAGCGACGCCCTCGAGGGCGCCACCGAGTACTTCGAGCTCCACCGGAACGACGCCGCGCATCGACGACAGGGCGAGGAGCTGTTGGTCGGCCTCGACACCCGGAGCTACTCCCGGCTGCTCGAGACCCAACAGCGAGGGTGGGACATGCTCGACCTGCTGTGCACACGGATCGCTGCGCTCACCGAGCTGCCATCGTGACGCTCGCACAGCATTCGACCGACCTCGGGTCCGGCGAGGTTCACCCACTCGCCCGGGCAGCACTGCGAGGGCTCGGACTCCCGCCACCGGTGCGCCGAGACGCCGACCTGCAGGGGACCGACGCAGCAGACCACGTCTCGAACTTCAACCCCTACGGCGGCGATCAGGCTCGCTACCCGCTGGCGGTGCCGACGGACCTGCAACATCGCTACGCCGCCTTCCTCAGGGACCGAGCAGGCGCCGCCGACGGGGCGCCGTCTGAGGACAACCTCGGAGCCCACCACGTCCTGCTCACCGAAGGGTCGGTGTCTGGCCTCGACCTCCTCGTCCGGGCTTTCGGCGAACCGCGTCAGGACTGCGTGGTCGTCACCCCGCCGACGTTCCCCTTCTACGCCCGCTCCGCCAGGTCTGCCGATGTAGCAGTCGTCGAGGTCCCGCTCGACGGACCCGACCTCAACCGTGTCAGCGTCGACGCAGTGACTTCCCCGCGCCCGAAGCTGGTCTTCCTCTGCCGGCCGAACAACCCGGTCGGGACGGTGCTCGACGCGCAGCTTGTGGAGGCCATCGCCGCAGCCCTCCCGGACGGACTGGTGGTGGTCGACGAGGCGTACACCGAGTTCTCGAGCGTCCCGTCCGTGGTCGCGCTGCTCGCTCGGTACCCCAACCTCGTCATCACGCGGACCTTCTCCAAGGCGTGGGGTCTCGCCGGCGCGCGCATCGGAGCACTGATCGCGACGCCGACGATCGTCGACACGCTGCGGGTCATCCAGCTGACGTACGGGGTCGGGGGTCCTGCCCAGGAGCTTCTCGACACCGCCTTGGCGGACCCGACGCGGATGTGGGACGACGTGGCACGGATCCGGCAGAGCCGCGACGTCCTGGCAACGCAGCTCCGGGCCGTGCCCCTTGTTCGCAGGGTGTACCCGAGCGAGGCGAACTTCCTCCTCGTCCAGTTGCATGCACATCGGCCTGCCCTCGCCGCGCTACGGGCGGCATCGATCGTCGTCGCCGACACCGCACGCGACGTGCCGGACACGATTCGCATCTCGGTCGGTTTGCCGGACGCCAACGACCGGCTCGTCCAAGTGCTGCTCGACGTCAGTCACTGACTGCAGGACGATCGATCAGCGCCGCATCTGGGCCACGAGGCGGCGTCGACCGAGATGTCCGAATTCCGCGTCCTCGAATCTGCGGCTGCAATGCGGCCGGCCCGTCGGATAAGCGCTGTTCCTCCCACTCGCGGACATCTCTCTCACAGATGGGCTCGAGATGTGATGGCCGCCAGCGGGCAGTCGCTCATGGCCGCCAGTGGGCAGATCCTGTGATGGCCGCCCACACTTCACCTTGGCTCGACTGCGACGGACGAGCGTGTGAAGGCCTGCGGGAGACGTGACGCCAGCGACTCGAACCGGCCTCCGGGACACCGGGGTGTCAGCATCCGTCCGCGGGGTCAGCGATTGTGGTGCGGAATCGTGATCTGTCCGAATGAGATGGTGCCGCTCTAGATGATCATCGGCAGGATCGACGGGGAGCATGATCTCAGGCATGGGGCCACTGGACGGTGTCAAGTTCGTCGAGCTGTTTTGTATAGGGCCGGGTCCGTACGCCGGGATGCTGCTGTCGGACATGGGCGCCGATGTGATCCTTGTCGAACGCACTGAGGAGCCCGATCTGAGCTACCCCGCCCATCCCTACCGGTTCCTGTACCGCAACCGCAGATCGGTGCAGGCCGACCTCAAATCGCCTGACGGTGTCGAGGCGGTGCTGTCACTAGTCGACAGGGCCGACGGTCTCGTCGAGGGCTTCCCGTCCTGGCGTCGCGGAGCGACTCGGCGTCGGCCCCAATGTCTGCCTCGTCCGCAACCCGAAGCTGGTGTATGGCCGCATGACGGGCTACGGCCAGACCGGCCCGCTGGCGCAGCGGGCCGGGTTCGACGTCAACTTCTTGTCGCTCACCGGTGCCCTGTGGGCGATCGGCGAGGCCGATCGTCCCGCCGGTCCCGCCGCTGATCCTCGCCGGCGACTTCGGTGGCGGCGGCGCCTTCTTGGCCCTCGGCATGGTTGCTGCCCTGTGGGAGGCGGCTCGGTCCGGGCACGGTCAGGTCGTGGATGCCGCCATCGTTGACGGGGCGTTGAACTCGATGGCCTACGTCTACGGGAACCTCCAAGGCGGAACGTGGAGGGCTGCTCGACAATCGAACCTCATCGACGGCGGCGACTGGCGCTACGGCGTGTACCAGTGCGCAGATGGCCGCTTCCTGTCGGTCGCGTTGATTCAACCGAAGTTTCTCAGCACCTTCATCACGAAGGCTGCCGTGGCCCCCGAACCGTCGCTTGGCGATCCCGACGACACCTCGAACTGGCCGGGGTATCGAGCATGGATGGCGGCAACGATCGTCACCCGCAGCCGCGACGAATGGGTCGAGTTGTTCGGGGGGGACGACGACTGTGTTCAACCGGTTCTCGACCTGGCCGAAGCACCCTCCCATCCTCACCTTCAGGCACGGGAGTCGTTCGTCAACGTCGACGACACGACCCAATCCGCCCCGGCACCGCGCTTCAGCCGAACCCCGTCGCAGATCAGCAGGGTCGGCCCCCCGACCCGGCCAGGGCGGCACAGACGCGCTGCACGACTGGGGCCTCAGCGCCACCGAGCGGGCCAGGTTCGCGTCAGCGTCGACAGCGCAGGTTCCTCGACGTGAAGGCGTGGAGGGTGCAACACCTCGGCGATCCCGACTCATCGCTCCACCTCGAAGAGATCGACGAGCCGGTTCCTGGCCCCGGCCTCGTGCGAATCCGAGTCGAATCCACCGCCGTCAACTTCGCCGACATCCTCGTTCGCCGAGGCATCTATCAAGACCGACCTGGCGTGCCGCTCACCCCGGGTACCGAGAGCTGCGGGGTCATCGTGGACGTCGGCCCCGACGTTCAGCTGGACATCGGCATGCGAGTCGCGGGACTGAACGACCTGCGGCATGGCGGTTTCGCCGAACAGGCTCTCTTGAGAGCTCCCACGGTCCTTCCGGTCCCGGCCGACCTGGACGCCTGCGACGCCACCATCCTGTATTCGACGTTTCAGACGGCGCATGTCGGCCTGTTTCATCGTGCCGGGCTCCGGGCGGGAGAATGGGTGATCGTCCACGGGGCTGCCAGCGGCGTCGGCGCGGCGGCCGTCCAACTTGCTGTCAACCGCGGGGCTCACGTCGTCGCCGCCGCCGGGGGTCCGGACAAGGTGGCGTACTGCGTCCAGCTGGGCGCCGAGGTGACCGTTGACTCACGGCCCGGCACGGCCGCCGACGACCTGTACACGGCGGTCATGGAGGCGACGGACGGGCGCGGCGTGGAGGTCGCCTTCGATCCTGTCGGTGGTCGCCTCGGCGGCGTCACGCGTCGACTGATGGCGTGGGACGGGCGCCTCGTCGTCATCGGCTTCGCGTCGGGCGAGATTCCGACATACGCGGCGAACCATGTCTTGGTGAAGGGATACGCCGTGATGGGCATGGCGTGGGCCGACTACGCAGCGCGTCGCCGCCCGGTGATCGAAGCAGCGCACGAGGAGATCCTTCGTGCCCATCGAGCGGGTCAACTCCGGACCGATGTTCGTGCCATCGATCTGGCGGAGGTTCCGGCTGCGCTCGCAGCGTTGGAGTCGCGCACCGTCATTGGTCGTCTCGCAGTGCGGATGGCGAACCCGGACCAAGCTCCTCCGCCAGACTCTCACCTTCGTTAGAGTGCCGCCCGCTGTCGACGCGCGACTGCAAGGCGCGACGGGCTCGCCGCATCGGCAGCGAGTCGTGGATCCGGCCGCGCTTGGTGGGTGCCGTTCAGGCTGACGCGGGCGTCGGTGTCAGGGCGTGGGCCGGGTTCGGCGGCGTCCGACTCCGAAGCCGTCGAACACCATGCGGCACAGTTGTTGACCGATCTCCGTCGCTGATGCCGGGCCGTGGGGGTGGTACCACTCGGCGGTCCAGTTGGCGGCGCCGAGCAGCAGCATCCGTAGGACGCTGGCGTCGACGGAGGTGTCGAGCGTTCCTTCCTCGACCGCGGCTTTGATCAGATCGGCGAAGTAGTGGCCGTACTGGGCGAAGACCACTTGGAGTGGTTCGGCGATGGCAGGTGGGATCTGTCCGATGGACCGGATCGAGGCGAGGGCGGCGGGGCTGCGCTCGAGGATGAACGCGACGTGGGCCACGATGGCGGTCTCCAAGGCGACTCGTGCGGAGACCCCGGCGGGGAGTGCCGAGACGGCATTGGAGACGTGACGGAGCGCGGCCTGTGCGCCAGCGGTGAAGACTTCCTCGGCGAGCTCCTCGCGGCTGCCGAAGTGGTAGAAGAGGCTTCCCGCATGGGTTCCGACGGCCTTGGCGATCTCGGCGAGGGTCGTGCCGGCGTAGCCCTGGCGGGCGAGGATCTCGGCCGCCTCGTCGAGGATGAGTTGGCGCTTGTCGTGCCCGCGAGCGGTCAGTGGCGCGCGCCGGGGAGGGCTCGCTGTGTTGTCGTTGCTGACCATCGATGCTGCCGAACGCTGCCGGCGTGTCGCTTTGGCCTGATCGCCTCGCTCGACCGTGTCACGCCTGCTTGGCTCGCTCACGCCCAGAATTCTAACACACGTTGCACAGAAGTCTAATGTGCATTAGAGTTGCGGTGTCGTTGGGGACGTGACCTGGAAGCGAGGGCTTGTGAGCGACGTTGCGATGCTGGTCGACGACCAGACCAAACCGGCCTACCTGAGCCGCATTTACGAGCCGGTCGGCTCCGAGGTGGAGGCGGCTGGCTTGGACGTCATTGGTCGGATCCCGGACGAGTTGGACGGCCAGTTCCTGCAGAACGGCCCCAACCCGAGCGTCGAGCCGGGGATCGGCCACTCCTGGTTCGACGGCGATGGGATGGTCCACGGTGTGCGCCTCGGCGGGGGAGCGGCGTCGTACCGCAACCGCTGGGTGCGCACCGCCGGTCTCGACGAGGACCGTGCTGCGGGGCGGGCGTGCTACGTCGGGTCGCTCGCGGCTCCGGGTCAGGGCGCCCGGCACAAGAACGTGTCGAACACCGACGTCGTGTTCCACGCCGGGCGGTTGCTGTCGTTGTGGTGGGAAGGCGGCCAGCCCTACGAGTCGGATCCGAGAAGCCTCCACACCATCGGCGCGTCCGATCTCGCCGGCACGCTGCAGATGGGCATGACGTCGCACCTCAAGCTCGACCCGGCGACGCAGGAGCTGTTCTTCTTCGACTGGGGTCGCCGCGCCCCGTTTCTGCAGGTCGGCGTGGTCGGACCGGACGGCCGTGTGTCGCGCAGCGCTCCGATCGACTTGCCGGGGCCGCGCATCCAGCACGACCTCGCGTTGACCGACTCCTACGTGATCGTGTTCGACCTGTCGATGTCGCTCGACCCTGGCCGCCGGGGCGAAGCGACGATCGGGTTCAGGTTCGACGACGAGGCTCCGTGCCGGGTCGGGTTGGTCCATCGGACGCTCGACGGGCCGGTCCGCTGGTTCGACATCGACCCGTGCTGGGTGTGGCACACGCTGTGCGCATGGGACGAAGGCGACGAGGTCGTGCTGTGGGCCGCGCGGATCGGTTCGCCCACCAGGATCGACAAGCGTGGCCGGTCACTCGAGGACCTGCCGATGATCGATGACGAGTATCGGTTCGATTCGCACCCCCACGAGTGGCGGTTCAACCCGACGACCGGGCAGGTGACCGAGCGGCAACTCGACGACGCACTCGTCGAGTTCCCCCGGGTCAACGACGCCAACATCTGCTCCGGTGCCCGCTACGGCTACTTCGCCGAGATCGGCCGCCACCACCGCACCCTCAAGGCTGAAGCGCTGCTCAAGTACGACCTGACCACCGGCACCTGTGACCGCGTCGCGCTCCCTGCGGGCTGGTACGCCAACGAGCCGTGCTTCGCGCCTCGCCAGAACGGCGCCGGCGAGGACGACGGCTGGGTGCTGAGCTACGTAACGTCGCAGCACGACGGCCGCTCGGAGCTGTGGGTCCTCGACGGGCAGACGTTCGATCCGGAGCCGGTCGCCCGGGTCGTGCTTCCGCAGCGCAAGCCGCAGGGCTTCCACACCCGCTGGGTGCCGAGCACCGCGCTCGGGCGTTGATCGAACCCTTTCACTTCCGCCACTGCGGCGTCGACCTTGAAACCATTGACACGAGGGATGAACAGATGAGCGAACTGCGTGTGGTGCGCTACGGCGACGAAGGCTTCCGCGAGGCGTACGGCGAGGCGTGGTCGTGTGCCGATGAGTCGTTCTGGCGTCGCTACTACACACCCGACGTTCTGTATGTCGAGGGCGGCACGCACACCTCGTACGAGGGCATCGATGCCGCCGCACGGTTCTTCCGGTTCATGTACCGGTTCGCCGCCGACAGCCGCATCGAATTCGTCAACCTCTTCGGTGACGACGCCGGGTTCGGTGCCGAGTGGGTGTGGACCGGCATCGCGCAGGGCCCGCTGCTCGTCGACGGGGTCGTGTATCCGCCCACCAACCTCCCGTTCAGCGTCGACGGCGCAGCCGTGTGCCGGGTGAACAGCGACGGGCTCGTCACCTATCACAAGGACTACTACGACGTCCGGTCGTTGATGGCCCAGCTGCAGCTGGTGCAGGCGTGAACCTTGTCGACGTCGCCCGCTGCGGCGACCACACCCTGCCCGTGCCGATCACCATCGACGACGTCGAGCCAGCATGGTTGACCGCCCAGCTGCGCTCGGCCGGCTACTCGGCCGACGTCGCGTCGTTCACCCCGTCGCCGATCGGCAACGGGATGATGGCATCCACCTACCGATTGGCGCTGCAACACCGGGGCCACGCCGAGGATCAGCCTGCGTCGGTGACGATCAAGCTCACCGCGCCCGGGGAGGTCAGCCGCCGCACCGCCCGCCGCGGGTTCGGGTTCCCTGGACGGCCCGGCTTCTACGGCCAAGAGGTGATCTTCTACGCCACCTACGCGGCACAGGTGCATGCACGCGTGCCCCAGCCGTACTTCGCCTGGATTGCCGACGAAGGCGACCGCTTCGTCCTCCTGCTGGAAGACATCGACCCGGCACGACCGGGCAACGACCTCGACGGTTGCACACATGACGAAGCCGTCGCCGCAGTACGGAACATGGCCGGCCTGCACGCTGCGCTGTGGGACTCGCCGCAGTTCGCCGAGCCCGGCTTCCTGCAACGGCCCACCGGCGCCGACGGTGACGTCTACCAGCGCTTCATCGACAGCTCGATCGCCCACTTCGCCGAGCAGTTCGGCGACACCGACCACGCCCGTCACCTGCCCATGCTGCACGAGTTCGGCAGCAAGGCCCGAGCCTGGTTCCTCGCCGAGGGCGAACGCGTCGGCCTCACCCACAACGACTTCCGTCTCGACAACCTGCTGTTCACCGGCAACGCCGACGGCTGCGTCGTGTTGGACTGGCAGACGTTCATGGTGTCGCACATCGGTCGAGACCTCGGCCTGTTCATCGGCGCCAGCCTCCCAACCGAGCTGCGCCTCGCCTGCGGCGACGAGCTCCTCGCCGCCTACCGCGACGAGCTCACCTCGCACGGCGTCACCTGCTGCTCGCAATCCGACACCGAGCACGACCTGCGTTACGGCTCGTTCCACGGCATCCACAACGCCCTCCTGCTGCACCGCGCCGTCGACATGACCGATCGCGGGACGCAAATGTTCGACGCCTGGCTCGGACGGGCCTGCCAAACCGTCGACGATCTCGAGGCGCTCGACGTACTCCCATGAACCAGCTGACCCACGACCCCGCCCGGAGGCTCCGAGCGTCGGCGTCCCGTGGACCGAACGAGACAACGACCGGCGCGGCTACCGCCTCGCATCCGACGTCACCCGCTTCATCCAGGTCGGGACCGCCGAGGGCGAGTTGTGTGTCGATGGCCGCACCGTGGCGCTTTCGTCGTCGTCGACGTTCGCCGTTCGAGATCATTCGTGGGGCATCCGCCAACACGTCGGGGTACCTGCTCCGGACCACCGCGACGAAGCACAGATCCCGCCCGGCTATCGGTTCATGATGACCTGGGCGCCGGCGTTGCTGACGTTGCCAGACGGTCAACACTTCCAGGCCCACCTGGCGCAATGGACCGCCGACGGACCAGCCCAGAACAAACTGGTCACCTCGGCCCGTGTCATCGAACGCGACGGGCGCCAGCTGCGCGCCGTGCGCGTCACCACCCGCCACACCTTCGAGCCGGCCAGCCGGCTCGCGACGGGCGCAACCATCGACTGCGAGCTCGAAGACGGCACGGCGAGGCACTTCCGCATCGACGCCGTTGGTGACACCCGCAGCTGCCTCGGGCCTGCCCTCTACTATGGCTTCGACGGGCACTACCACGGCGAGTACCGAGGCCGGCTGGCCGTCGACGGTGAACGCATCGGCGACACCGCCGACCCGGCCATCCAGGCCCGCATCCACCGTCTGCGCGACGTCGTTGCCCGGGTGACCGAGGAGACGACGAACGCAACGGGCTGGTGCGGCCTGCAAGTCGAAGCCGTCGGCGCATTCCCCGAGTACGGCCTCGACGAGGACTACACCCGATGAGCGTCGACAACGCCGCGCAACGTCCAAACGCCCCGTCAGGGAAGGGCGGCCCCGTTCGAGGATCAAGCCAGGAGAGCTCCGACATGGGCCAGGTGCGCGAGACCGCCCGGCTCGACTACAGCGACGGGCTGGCGACGATCACACTCACCCGACCCCAACACGGCAACGCGCTGGGCGCCCAAGCCGGACGGGATCTGCGGGCGTTGGTACTCACGTGCCGTTCACACCCCGACGTCCGGGCGGTCGTACTGCGTTCCGAGGGCCGCGCCTTCTGCGTCGGCGGTGACATCATCGACTTCGCCGCCTGCGAGGACCTCGCCGCCGCCGTCAAGGACATGGTCATCGACTTCCACGCGGCGGTGTCGATGCTGGCTCGAATGCCGGCCCCGCTCGTCGTGGCCATCCAAGGTGCAGCAGCCGGTGCCGGACTGTCGCTTGTGTGCCTGGCCGACATCGCCATCGCTGCCCGCTCGGCGACGTTCACGGTCGCCTACACCGGCATCGGATTCTCCAGCGACGGCGGCCTCAGCTACACCATGCCGCGCCTCGTCGGCATGCGACGGTTCCAGTCGCTGGCGCTGACCAATCGCAGCGTCAGCGCCGACGAGGCAGTCGACATCGGGCTGATCACCGAGGTCGTCGACGACGACGCCCTCGACGCCCAGGTCGACACAGTGGCTCGCAAGCTGGCTCACGGTCCGACCCGGGCATACGCGGCGATCCGTCGCCTCGCCCTGGACAGTTACGGCCGTTCGCTGGAAGGCCAACTCGAACAGGAGGCCATCGAGGTCTCCGCGTTGGCCGACAGTTCGGACAGCCAGCGGGCGATCGCAGCGCTCGTTGCCAAGCAGCGGCCCAGGTTCGAGGGGCGCTGACCCGGCACTGCCGGCCGTCGCCAACGTCGGCGGCAACACCAATCAACTGTGTCGAACGGATGGCGTCGTCCCGGCGACGTACCCGTTCGCACACACACCCAAGGGGGTGAAGTGGACGATGTCTGACTTTCGAGGGCTCGACGCCGTACAGGCTCACGCACGCGCCTGGGTCCAGGCGAACTGGGATCCGTCGCTGCGCCTCGGCGAATGGTGGCGGCGTCTCGCCGACGCCGGCTACGCCGCCCCGGAGCTGCCCGTCGCCGCCGGCGGCCTCGGTCTCGGCCCCGACGAGGTCGTCGCTGTGCGCCAGGTGTTGGCCGACGCAGGTTGCATGGGGCCGCCGGGCGGCATCGGGATGATGTTGGCGGCGCCGACGATCGCCACGCACGGCACCCCCGAGCAGATCGCCCAGTACGCGGCCCCGATCCTGTCCGGGGAGCAGGCCTGGTGTCAGCTGTTCTCCGAACCGAATGCCGGCTCCGACCTCGCATCCCTCGAGTGCCGGGCCGTCCAAGACGGCGACGAGTGGATCATCAACGGGCAGAAGGTGTGGACCTCAGGCGGTCATCTCGCGGACATGGGCATGCTCCTGGCCCGCACCGATCCGGCCGCCCCCAAACGCCAAGGGATCAGCTGGTTCGCGTTCTCGATGCGTCAACCCGGCGTCGAGGTGCGCCCATTGCGTGAGATGACCGGCGAAGCAGTGTTCAACGAAGTGTTCCTCGACGACGCCCGCGTCGCCGACGCCGCCCGCATCGGCCCCCTCAACCAGGGGTGGGCAGTCGCCGCGACGACACTGGCCACCGAGCGGTCACGGCTCGGTTCGGCCAAGGTCGACCTGCCCGCCGAGACGCCAGGAGCGACCGCTGGGCGCCTCGGGCGGCGCGTCGGCGAACTGCTGGCCACCGCCAGTCGCGGCGAGGACTTCCTCGCCGGCACGCACCTCGGCGCCGTCAACGTCACCCAATGGACAGACCTGGCCCGACGCCTCGGACGCCTCGACGACCCACAGGTGCGCGCCGGCCTCGCCGAGCTGCACACCCTCGTCCAGATCAACTGGTGGTCGGCGCAACGCAGCGCGGCCCGACCAGTCCCCGGCGCCGACAACGTCGCCAAGTTGGCGATGAGCGAACTGTTCCGCCGGTTCCGCGAGGTCGGAACTCTCATCGTCGGCGCCGACGGGATGCTTGCAGCCGACGCCAGCAGCAACGGCGGCGCTGTGCAGACATTGACCCTCCTTTCGCCGGCTCCAGGGATCTACGGCGGCACCGACCAGGTGCAACGAAACATCATCGGCGAACGGGTCCTCGGTCTGCCCCGCGAGCCGGGATGACACACCGAACCGCTCACCACGCGACGTGCAGCCCGGGTCGCCCGGCACCACCCCCACCAGATCCTGTGCAACCTCGGCGTCTCCACCAACCCGTCGACGAACCCAACCTCCCACCACTCGATCCGAGGAGACCGGCATGACACTCACGACTTCCTGGTGGCCCATCGACACCAGCCAACCGGTGCTCGACACGACCGTCGGCGACATCCTGCGCAACGCGGCCGCCGAGGTTCCCGACCATCCCGCGCTCATCGAGGGCATCGCCGACCCACGTCGGCGCCGGTGGACCTACGCCGAGCTCCTCGCCGACGCCGAGCAGATCGCCCGGGCCTTGCTGGCACGCCTCGAACCCGGCGAACGCATCGCCGTGTGGGCGGCCAACAGTCCCGAGTGGGTGCTTGTCGAGTACGGCGCCGCACTCGCCGGTGTCGTCCTCGTCACCGTCAACCCAGCTCTCACCGTCCCCGAAGCCCGCTACGTCCTCACGCAAAGCCGGGCCAACCTGCTCTTGCACGACGACGCATACCGCGGCCAATCACTCAGCGACGCAGCCCGCACGCTCGCTGACGAGCTACCCGAGCTGCGCGCGACGGCGACGCTGACCGACTTCTTCGCCACCGTCGACACAGCCGACGACGTCGCGCTGCCTGACGTGGCACCCGACGACGCCGCCCAGATCCAATACACCAGCGGTACCACGGGGTTCCCCAAAGGTGCCCTCCTGCGACACCGCAGCATCACCAACGACGCCCGGTTGACCTTCGCTCGCGGACGCGTCCCCGCAGGCGGCGTGTACCTGACACCGCTGCCCCTGTTCCACACCGGAGGCTGCTGCGTCGCTGTCCTCGGTGCGGCCAGCATCTGCGGCACCCTGGTGCTCATGTCGGGCTTCGATCCCGACGTCACGCTGCAAATCATCGACGAGGAACAAGCCGTCGCCCTCGGCGCCGTACCAACGGTGTTCACCGCGCTGCTCGCCCACCCCGACGTCTCCGCACGCACCGAGTCGCTGAGAACGGTGTTCGGTGGCGGCGCCCCCGTCCAGCCCGAACTCATCCGGCGCATGCAAGCGACTTTCGACGCGACCTTCATCAACATGCTCGGCCAGACCGAACTCGGGCCCGTCATCACGATGGTGCACCCCGACGACTCGCCCGAAGACAAGTCGACCACCGTCGGCACCCCGCTCCCGCAGCTCGAGTGCCGCATCGTCGACCCCGGGTCCGGTGACACGGTCCCCGTCGGCGAGCAAGGCGAGCTGTGCGTTCGCGGCTTCTCGACGATGATCGGCTACTTCGACGTGCCTGACGCCACCGCCCGCACGATCGACACCGACGGATGGCTTCACACCGGTGACCTGTGCACCATGGACCAGCGCGGCTACGTCACCGTCACCGGGCGCCTCAAGGACATGATCATCCGCGGAGGTGAGAACATCTACCCCGCCGAGATCGAGGGCGCCATCCTGACCCACCCAGCCATCGTCGACGTCGCCGTCGTCGGCCGCCCCGACGACCACTGGGGCGAGCTCATCACCGCGACGGTCCGAACCGACCCGAAACAGCCGTCACCCACAATCGGCGAACTGCGCAGCTGGTGCAGCGAGCGCCTCGCCCGCCACAAGATCCCCGCTCAGTGGTACGTCACCGACGCGTTCTCGCTTACCGGAAGCGGCAAGGTCCAAAAGTTCGTCCTCCGCGAGCAACTCGCCACCGACCAACTGACCGCACTCACTCCGTGACGCATCGGGCCGCCGGCCAACGCCGAGCAAGGCGCCACCGTCGCGCAGCCACCATGCTCCGAACAAGGGTCAGGTCGTCCGCCGGCGGTCGTGTTGACCAGTTTTCTAATCTCGATTAGTCTCAGACAACGTGCCAGACGGACCGGCGTGACGAGCTCATCGGACCGCCCGCCTGCAAGATGGTCCAGGGAGATTCTTCGATGCGACATGAACGCCAAGTGGAGTTGCTGGAACGGGTCGCTGCGTCCGGCGATCACTTCGCCGGACTGCACGGCAACCACTCGATGGTCAACCCGGCGACCGCCTACACCGACCTCGACCGCTTCGCGCTCGAGCAACGCGTGCTGTTCCGTGATGGGCCGACGCTGCTCGGGCTCAGCTGCGAGCTCGCCGGCCCTGGCGATTACCTCACGACCACGGTCGACGGGATTCCGATCGTGGCCGTGCGCCAGGCAGACGGCTCGCTCCGGGCTATGGTGAACGCCTGCAGGCACCGCGGCGCGCCGCTCGTCACGGAGCGGTCCGGCAACCTCGGGCGGAGCATGGTGTGCGGCTATCACGGCTGGACGTATGGCACCGACGGCGCGCTGCGCGCTCGGCCCCTGTCGGCCGGCGCGTTTGACGACGTGACGATCGCCTGCGACCTCCACCAGGTCGCCATCGCCGAGCGCCATGGACTCGTCTACATCCGCGCCGGATCGGCTGAGCCGATCGACGTTGACGACGTGCTCGGCGGCGCCGAAGACGACCTCGGCTCGTTCGGTCTCGACGGCTACACCCACATCGAGACCCGCTCCAACGTGTGGGACATGAACTGGAAGCTCATCCTCGACACGTTCACCGAGAGCTACCACATCCGCTGGCTGCACAAGAACACCATCGCGCCGGCGTTCAACTCCGACTGCGTGATCTTCGAACCGTTCGGCCGCAACTGCGCCTCCATCGGCCTGCGGGCCAACGTCCTCGACGAGGTGGCCAAGCCGAAGGAGGAGTGGTCGCTGCTGCCGTATGGCACGATCCAGTACTTCCTGGTGCCGAACGCGCTGGTCGTGCACCAGCTCGACCACGTCGAGCTCTGGCGGGTCGAGCCACTCGACGTCGGTCGCGTGCGGGTGTACACCTCGATCTTCGCCCCCGAGCCCCCAACGGAGTCGGCGCTGCGCTACTGGTCGAAGAACCTTGATCTGCTGCTCCAGGTCACCGGCACCGAGGACTTCCCGACCATGGAGCGGATCTACGCCACGCTGCGCTCCGGCGCGCTCCCCGAGGTCGTCTACGGGCGCATCGAGCCGCCGCTGGTCCACCTGCACACCACGCTCAACGAACTGTTGGCAGGCGCCGACCGGTGACCGAGCGCTTCGCCGGGAAGGTGGTGGTGGTCACCGGCGGCACCACGGGCATCGGCCGGGCAACCGTCGAGCGCCTCCACGCCGAGGGAGCCGCCGTCGTCCTCTGCGGCCGGCGCACCGAGCTCGGCGAGGACCTGGCACAAGACCTCGGCGATCGCGCCGTGTTCGTCACCGCCGACGTCACCGACCGTAACGACCTCGAGCGGCTGTTCGCCGAGGCGGCCGAGCGGTTCGGACGGCTCGACGCCGTTGTGAACAACGCCGGCAACGTGGTCGTCGCTCCTA
>CAWJCQ010000013.1:0-5518 GCA_963841465.1 uncultured Acidimicrobiia bacterium
CGCCAGCGGCAGCGCCCGCAGATCGGCCGGCGCCAGGTAGTTCCGCCGGCCCGGCGCCACCGTGCGGTCGTCCACCAGCTCGTGGCGCGGCAACGCCGACTGGGCCAGGTCGACACCCATCGCGTGCGACAACCCGCCGATCACGACGCCGGTGGCGTGGCGGACATCGACCAGGGTCCGCCACCGCTCCCGCACCGTCAACGCGGCCGGGTCGAAGCCCGGCATCGGCCCCGACGCAAACCCGACCCGGTCACCGGCCAGCCAACCGGCCTGCGCCGCCAAGTCGTTGGAAAGGCGGAAGCGGCCCGCACCGTGCGGTACACGCCCGGCCAGGCTCGCCAAGTGGACCAGCGGGTCGGTCACCTTGCGGGGGGTGCGACCCAGCACCCTCCCGGTCGCGACCCGCACCGCCTCGACCCATTCGGCATCGGACAACCGCGGTACCGCCGGCGCCGCCAGCGTGGCCACGGCTGGCCGGCGGGCCAGCTGCTCCAACGCGAAGACTGGCTCCCAGCGATGCGTCCGGGCCACCGACTCCGACGCTGCGCCGGAACGGGACCGCTCACTGCCGACGTGGCCATCGTCCACCACTGGCACCCGCACCGGCAGCCCCTGCTCGCCGGCGCGAACCGCGCACCCGCGGCCCTCCTCCACCGACGGGACCCGCTCCCACGTCGCCGCTCCGGCGACCGGGCCGGCCACCCCGTAGGACGCCAGCAGCACCTGGTTGCGCGCCGAGTAGTCCACCCACTGGCCGCAGCGCTCCAGCGCCGACCCCCAGGCTTCCGGCGACGTCAACACTCGCCTCGACCACACGTCCAGATGGCGCAGCATCGGCCGGGGATCGTCCTCGTCGAAGCGAATCGGGTGAGCGACAACCACCATGGCCAGCACGATGAGCGAGCAAGCACACTCGACCGCTCACCCCACCACACGCTCGGGCGTCAGGCCACCAGCTCGGCCGGAAGGGCGCGGCGCAACACCTTCCGGGCGTACTTCATACGGATCCGCTGCGGGTACGACCGCTGCTCGACCCCGGCGAGAGCGACCGCCGTGTTCCACGCCCGCATCGTCGTCGCCTGCCAGGCCTCCGCCGATGCCATCGACCGCATCAGGCCCTCCAACGCAACCCGGCCGACGGCGACCTCGGCCGGGTCAGGCCCTGGGTCCACGAGACGCCAACCGAACTCGACAGGGTCGGTGACGACCGGCTCACGAACTCGGCGGGATGGCAAGCGGACCTGAGCCCACGCCCGGTCCAGCAACACGTTCGCAAGCCGACGGCGCGACGGCGGGACACCCGAGACGGCGGCCTCCGCGATCACGATCGCCAACGCGCCGATCAGCTCGTCGACCCGATCGCGAGAACCGGCGCAACGGCGCAACGAAAGCGGCAACAAGCCGACGACCAGCGTCGCCACCGCCCGGTCATCAGCCGCGGCGACGCCGACCAGTGCGCGGACGGCGGCATCCGATGCAGTACCAAGGCTGCGGATGTCGTCGATCAGTTCGTCGACGCGCCGATAGCGGGAGAGGACTGGGTCCTGCGACCACCGCGCCAGCACGTTCGAGCGGTACACGTCGGCCTCCAGAAGCGGGCACACGTCCACCCGACCGACGCTGACGAGGCCAGCTCACCTGACCACACCCTCAACCACGCATCACTCGTGCATCACGTGAGCCACCCGTTGATCGTCCGCCTCGGCTGTTCGGTAGTCGGGATCGTCGGTTCACCCGACGGCGGCCTTCGCCGTCAGCCCGCCAGCGGTTGACATCGACGCTGCCGACTCGGTGCGCTCGCGGCAGCAGCATCCGGTCCTGGCAAATCGGCTCGCGAAGCGCCGTCGAGCCGGCGACACCAGACTCGTCGTTCGTGGTCATCGCCGGCGCGTATCGGACACGAGTTGTCATCGCC
This sequence comes from uncultured Acidimicrobiia bacterium, assembly GCA_963841465.1. Taxonomy (GTDB): domain Bacteria; phylum Actinomycetota; class Acidimicrobiia; order Acidimicrobiales; family Ilumatobacteraceae; genus JALZMG01. Next base: position 1,916 of record CAWJCQ010000013.1, read on the forward strand.
GCCGTGCGCTAATGCCACCCGTCTCTGTCACAACCAGCGATCAGACTGGTGGCATGCCCGATCCAGACGATGCCGCTGACGCGTCAGCGGTGCCCGACGGGTTGCCGCGCGTGGTCGCTGATCAGATCGTCAAGGATCTGGAGTGCGGCCCGAAGGCCATCGAATGCCTTCGGACGGCCGCCCGCCTGATCGCCGAGGCTCGACAAGACCAGACCGGGCTCCGGCTCGTCGAGTCCGCGGCCTACAACCTGCGTGAAGCACTCGACGCGGTTGGTGCCGGGCAGACGGCCGGCCCGAGCGGGATGCCAGCGGTGAAGGAGGCGTACGAGCGCTACCGGTTGGCGTCCTCCGGACCTGGAGCGGACGAGGTAGCGGCTCTGCGCCGCCTGGCGGGCGACCTCGGGCGCCTTGATGCTGACGGCGATCTGCTCGATCAGCGAACCCGGGCGGTCCTCGCTTGGTTGGAGACACGCACCGGCATCAAGCCGCTGCCGGGTGACGACGATCCGAGCCACCAGCTCAGCGTCCTGCGTCGCAAGGTCAACGGCACGCTGCACGACAGCGGCACGCTCCCTCTGGTCGCGGGGTTCTATGACGACGCGATCGCCTGGTTCATTCGTGTGTTCACCCCGCCGGACGAGCGTGTGCAGGCGATCGTCGAGCTTGCTCGTACCCCGTTCACCGGCCTGGCGCAGGTCGCTGTGCTGCGAACACGCATCGCGTACAACGCTCACCACCTCGTTCGGTTCCTCTCCGAGGTGCGGGATCCGGCGTGGCTCGACGCCCTCTTCGACGACGGGCTGATTCGTCCGCCTCGTGATGGGGAGCCGTGGCCGATCACCGCTTTGATCAGCGGCAGCGGCGGCATCGCCCCTGCTTCGACCGTGTCACTGCTCGAGCGCCTGCGAATTGCCACCGCCGGCGCCGATCCAGAGGCCGTCCTGGCGCTGGACCGGAACGTCATCCAGCTCTGTCTGCGTCTCGGACCCGACGCGCACGATCTGGTCGGCGCCATCGTGCAGAAGCGTCCGAAGGATCACTGGGTCCAGAGGATCGCCGTGTACATCGCCAAGGACGCCGATCCCGCGGCGCCGATTCAGGTCACGGTCGCTGACGCCGTGATCGGCGGCGACACGACTTCGGACGCGAGCTACCAGACCCGAACGATGGCCGGCCTGCTCGTCGACGGCCTCAACCTCGACAACGCCCCCGCACGCTTCCGGCTGCTGGCCCTGAAGCTCACCAGGCTGGCATCGGAACCCTCTGTGCGGGTCTCTCCGCCGGGGATCGCAGCCCTCAACACGCCAGCTGGTGACGAGGACCTGCGGGAGGAGCTGCTGATCCTTACCGAACGGTTCGCGAACGCGATCGGGACCTGGAGGGATCTGGGCCTGCCAACATCGGACCTGCTCGACCTGGTGACCCCTATCCCAGGGGATGTTGGGGAGCGCATCGTGTGCCGTGTGCTGACCGACGCACCGGACGTCAGCCGTGAAGCAAAGATCGCCCACCTGTGCGTTCGCGTCGCGTCGCTGACGTCCACGGGCGACGACCGAGACCTTCTCGCAGACCTCGGTGACCTCGCCGCGGACGAGATCGCGCGGCTCGCCGCTGCCTTCGGCCCGCCGTCGCCTGCACCTGAGCCGGACGAGCACGGGTACGTGGCGACACCGCCGGACTGGGCCCGGGCGTGGCGCTGGTCCATGGTCCTCCCCTCGGCGGTCCTCTGCGGTTGGGAGGCGGCGATCGCTGCGGTCACCGAGCGCCACGGCACGCCCGACGAGGCGTCGCTGAGCAGTCGTGCGCCCCGGTTCCCCTCCGCACGACCCGAGAGCCCGTACACCTCCGAGCAGCTGTCCGCGCTTCCCCCGATCGAAGCGGCGGAGCTTGTGGCTGCCTGGCGCATCGAACCAGACACGGGCGTGTGGGGATCGAGCGTCTACGAGCTGGGTAGCGCGCTCGAGAGTGCGATCGCCGCTGACGTCGCTAACTGGAGCGCTGACCCGGTGGGGGTCGTCACCGCTCTTCGTGAGCCCGCGTACATCCAGCGGTACCTGCGGGTGCTGGAGAAGAACTCCAACGCGCTGGCCGGCAGCATCGGCCCGATCATGGATGCGGTTGCCTTGATCCGTACTGAGCCTTGGACCCCGGCGCAGATCACCCGGAGCCGGGCCGATCCCGACGTTGTCTGGTCCGAGCTCGGGCGGCCGATCGTCGAGATGGTCGGCGCGTTTGCGAACGCGGAGGCGGACCTCGGAACGCACCTCGACCTCGCCTGGCACATCACTGAGGAGCTCGCCCGGGCTCTTCCCGACGACCTGCCGCCGCTCCCCGAGACCCGCGACTCCGAGGTGCACGACGATGCGTTCGGACGTGCGATCAACCGCACCTACGGCCAAGCACTCGAAACGGCGATCTCTCTCGGCTGGCTCGGTCACCGCCGTGACCGCCTGACGTCGCCGCGGTTCGCCGATCTCCTCGACTGGGTGCTGACGGTGCCCGGCTCCGTCGGCGCCGAGCTGCGCTCCGTCCTCGCAGCGTTCCGGCCGGTGCTCGAGCACTCCGCGAGAGAGTGGTTGGACCGTCGCCACGGCGACCTGTTCGGTGGCGAGCTGGGCGAGGTCACCTTCGAGGTGACCTTGAAGTACTCGCGACCGACGACCTGGCTATACGAGAACTACAGGACCCGGATCGCTGCTGCCGCGCTCGCTGGCGTGCCGAACGCCGTCGCGCTTCCGCTGATCGGATACCTGTGGGAGATCGACCGCTTCACGATCCCCAGCATCCTGGGCAGCTACAAGAGCAGCGTCGATGTGCTGCGACAGACCGCCGAAGAGATCGCATCCCTAGTCCAAGACGCGAAGGTCGACGACCCGATGCTGGCCCGTGCGCTCGCCTTCTGGGATGGGATGCTCGACGGAGCCGGTTCGACTGTCCCGAAGTCTGCTCTGACGGGTGCCGGACGGTGGGTGTTCGTCGGTGCCGTCCCCTCCGAGGAGCTAATCGCTCGGCTCGATCGAACGACGGAGCAGACCGGCGGACACATCGAACTCGCTACGGAGGTGGCGGACCGGTGCCGCGAGACCCAGCCGAGCGAGGCCGGGTTGCGGATCCTTCGGCGGGTGCAGGGGCATGGGGAGCCGTGGGAGAAGGACCACGTCGGGCGTGTCGGAGTGGAGGCTCTGGCTGCGGCCTCCGGGCATGGGCTCGGGACCGAGTTCAACGGTCTGCGCGACCGCTTGATCGAACTCGGCTTCCACGCTGCGGCCGACATCGACTCCGAGCCGACCTAAGGTCAGCTGCCCATACGGCTGTCCGGCCGCTCCGCCAGAGTGGGGAGTGACATCCGGATTCCCGGCGGCACTTGATCGATGCGGCGCCGTCGAGCAGGCGCACGTTGACGTCCCGGATTAACTCGAGCGGCTGCGGGCGGCCGGCCAACCGGTCGTCGATTCGGGACGGTCGCAACGATGCGTCCCGAACGCTCGCGCTCCGGTGTCCGAGAATCGCGTCGACGACGACGTCTCGCGGGATGCACCGGCAGTTGGGGTGCCGATCCGACCATCGACCAAGTGGTCTCCTCACACCTGTTGGCCGTTGGAT
>CAWJCQ010000014.1:0-5914 GCA_963841465.1 uncultured Acidimicrobiia bacterium
GCCCGCCAGCCGCATGGGACCACCTCGGGGTGAGTTGCGCCAGCGGCATGGGACCACCTGAGCGCCAGTGATGGGACCACCTCTCCGCCAGTGATGGGACCACCCGGGGTCCACCACCGCCGGCCTCGCTGGCGGGTGCCATCGCCGCCGTTCCTGTCAGCGGGTCGGGAGGCGGCGATGGCGTTCCGGGAGGTCCGAGTGTTCGAGGTGCGAGAGGTGCTGCGGCTGTGGCTGGCGGGGCGAGGGGTTCCGGGCGATCGAGCGGCTGAGCGGTGTGGACCGCAAGACGGTGCGCCGCTACGTCGACGCGGCCGTCGAGCTGGGCCTGACGCGCGACGGCGGTGGCGAGCAGCTGACCGATGTGTTCCTCGGCCTGGTGGTGGAGGCGGTGCGCCCGCACCGCACCGACGGCCACGGCGAGGCGTGGCGGCTGTTGGCGGCCCATCACGACGAGATCGCGGCGTGGGTGAAGGCGGATCTGACCGGGGTGAAGATCCACGAGCTGCTGGCCCGCCGGGGTGTGGTGGTGCCGTGCGCGCACGGTGCAGCGCTACGTCGCTGGAGGTGTGCGGCCGCCGCCGCGGGCCGGGGCCGACGGTGCGGGTCGCCGACGGCGAGCCGGGCGACGAGTTGCAGGTCGACTTCGGCCGCATGGGTCTGCTCCACGATCCGGCGACGGGCCGGCGGCCGGGTGTGTGCACGCGTTGATCTTCACGGCGTGCTTCACCCGGCACATGCTTCGTGTGGTTGACGTCTCCGCCAGACGACCGAGGCGGTGATCGCCGGCTGCGAGGCGGCGTGGCGGTTCTTCGGCGGCGTGTTCGCGACGTTGATCCCCGACAACCTGACGGCGGTCGTCGACGAGCGCCGATCGGCTCGAGCCGCGGTTGAACCAGGCGTTCGTCGAGTACGCGCAGGCCCGCGGGTTCGTCGATCGATCCGGCCCGGGTGCGCACGCCGCAGGACAAGCCGCGGGTGGAGCGGATGGTGCAGTTCGTGCGCGGCTCGTTCTTCGCCGGCGAGACCTTCGTCGACCTCGCCGACGCGCAACGCCGCGCCGAGGACTGGTGCCGGAGCGGGCCGGGCTGCGGATCCACGGCACGACCCAGTGCCGGCCGCTCGAGGTGTTCACCGTCGAGGAGCAGCCGCGGCTGCTGCCGGCCCCGACCGAGCGTCTACGACGTGCCGATCTACGCGACGGCGAAGGTGCATCGGGATCATCACATCGAGGTGGCCAGGGCGCTCTACTCGGTGCCCGGGCGACCTGATCGGCGCCCGGGTCGAGGTGCGCGCCGACCGGACGCTGGTGCGGATCTTCCACCGGGGCCAGCTGGTCAAGGTCCATCCCCGCCAGGAGCCCGGGCGGCCGCTCGACCGATCCGGACGATCTGCCGGCGCACACAGACCGTCTACGCGATGCGGGACCTCGACCGGCTGCAGCGCATGGCCGCCGGCCACGGCCCGGCGATCGGCGCCTACGCGGCGGCGCTGTTGGACATCCCGTTGCCGTGGACGAAGATGCGTCAGGTCTACGCGCTGCTCGGGCCTGGTCAAGAAGTGGGGCGCCGACCAGCGTCGACGCCGCGTGCGCCGCGCGCGCTGGAGCCGAGGCGGTCAACGTCGGCCTTGATCGGCCGGATGCTCGAACGGGGCACCGAGCACGACCGCTAGCGGTGCACGCCGGCGCTGCCGGGCACGGTGATCGCCGGCCGGTTCGCCCGCGACCCCGCCCACTTCACCGTCCGCAACGCCCGCACGGCTGACAGCGTCGGAGGCCGGCCGATGAGCCGCCACCGTCGACGGTCACCCCGGAGCTGAAGGCGCTGCTGCGTCGGGTCAAGCTCGGCCGCTGCCTCGACACGCTCCCCGAACGGCTCGCCCTCGCCCAGACCGGCGGCATGGGCCACGCCGAGTTCCTCGAGCTCGTCCTCGCCGACGAGGTCACCCGCCGCGAGACCACCTCCGCCGACCGGCGCGCCCGCGCCGCCGGCCTCGACCCGACGATGACGCTGGACCGCTGGGACGACACCGCCAAGGTCACCTACGACCGCGCGATCTGGAACGAGCTCTGCTCGCTGCGCTTCGTCGACGGCGGCCACAACGCCGTGATCATGGGCCCCGTCGGTGTCGGCAAAACCTTCCTCGCCACCGCCCTCGGCCACACCGCCGTCCGCCGCCGCTACAGCGTCCACTTCGAACGCTGCGACCGGCTCCTCAAACGACTCCGCGCCAGCCGGCTCGACAACAGCCACGACACCGAGATGCGCAAACTGCTCCGCGTCGACCTGCTCATCGTCGACGACTTCGCCCTCCAGCCGCTCGACCCGCTCGACACCGCCGACATCTACGAACTCATCGTCGAACGCCACCGCGCCGCCGCGACGGTCGTCACCTCGAACCGGGAACCCGTCGAGTGGCTCGCCTACATGGCCGACCCGCTCCTCGCCCAGTCAGCCATCGACCGGCTCCAGTCCGCCGCCCACGAACTCGTCCTCGACGGCGAGTCCTACCGGCAACGACAAAAGCCCACCATCACACGCGACCTTGACCCCGGGCCGCCGGCCCGGCGACCATCACGCCGCCGACGGTGACACCCCGGGAACCCGGTCCCATGCCACTGGCGCTGGGGTGGTCCCATCAAGCACCTCGAGGCCACGGAGGGTGCGCCCCGGGGACAGATCGAGCAGGGTCGAGAGTCCTGGTCGGGCCGTGCCTTGGACTCTGCAACGGTTCCCGCCGACGGGCCGATACTCTCCTGGTGCATCCCGATGAGGGGCCGGTGGCTCTGGCCGACTCGGCCCGTTCAGCCTTGCCTTCGGAATCACCAGCGTTATCGTGTCCTTCCAAGTGCGAGACCTGGAGCCCAGAAGAGCTGCGACGCGACCCACCCCGACGCCGAGCGGTTGATCGCGAGTCACGCTTGAGCGCCTCGACGATCGACCCCATGGCACGACGTCGCCGGCAGTGGGCCGCGGCGGTGAAGTAGTGCACGCTGGCGACTCGCTCCCCGTTCGACCTGAAATGCACGCATGAGCCCAGCCGCACGCTCTCGCCAAGGCGCCACCACAGCCGACAGCGAGCGGGCCCTCGCGACGGAGTTGACCGCAGCGGCGCCGTCGCCCTTCCCGCCCATCGCGGACTACGGATTCCTGTCGAATTGCCACACCGGCGCGCTGGTGGCGCTCGACGGGTCGATCGACTGGCTTTGCGTGCCCACGCTTCGACTCGCCCAGCGTGTTCGGCACCCTGCTCGATCGCCAGGCCGGTTCCTTCCGGCTGGGTCCGTTCGGCGTCAACGTCCCCACGGCACGGACCTACGAGCCCGGCACCAACGTGCTCTCCACCACATGGAACACGCCGAGTGGCTGGGTGCTGGTGCGCGATGCGCTGACCATGGGCCCGCGACGGGGCAAGGACGTGATCACACCGCACACGCGACCGCCGGCCGACGACGACTGCGACCACGTGCTCGTGCGCACGGTTCTCTGCCTCTCAGGCAGCGTCGAAGTCGAGTTGGTGTGCGAGCCGGTGTTCGACTACGGGCGCACGCCGGCGGCGTGGTCGCTGGTCGACGGGGACGACCACACGGGCGACACGAGCGGCGCCGGTCAGACGATGAGGCTCCAGACCGACATGGCGATCGGCGTCGAGGGCGAACACGTGCGGGCACGCCATACTCTCGGGCCGGGCGAGCAGGTCTACTGCTCGCTTTCGTGGGCCGAGGAGCTCGCTTCGCCGCAGAGCATCGACGAAGCCGCCGCCCGGCTCGATGCCACGACACGCTTCTGGCAGGCACGCCTGGTTGGCCCTGTCTCGCCCGATCGACCACCGCTGGAGGGACCAGCTCGAGCGTTCCGCGCTGACGATCAAGGGCCTCACGTACATGCCCACCGGCGCGACGATGAGCCACGCTGACCACGTCGCTGCCCGAAACACCTCGCGGCGAGCGGAACTGGGACTACCGCTACACCTGGATCCGCGACTCGACGTTCACGCTCCAGGCGTGGCCTACCTCGACCTCGACTGGGAGGCCGACGAGTTCATGCAGTTCGTCGCCGACCTCGAGCCCAACGACGACGGAGCCCTGCAGATCATGTACGGGATCGATGGTCGAAGCGACCTCACCGAGGTCCACCACGACAACCTTCCGGCCACGGGGGAGCGAAGCCGGTACGGATTGGAAACGGTGCGTTCGGGCAGCGTCAGAACGACGTCTTTGGAGCGGTGCTGGACTCGATCCTGCTCCATACGTGGCGAAGTCAGACACCTGCCGCGGCGACTCTGGCCGATCGTGCAAGCGCAGGCGGCGTGCACGACGAGGTGTGGCGCCAGCCCGATCAGGGCATCTGGGAGGCGCGAGGTCAGCCGCAGCACTACGTCTCCTCGAAGCTGATGTGCTGGGTCACGCTCAACCGCGCGGCGAAGCTGGCCGGCATCCGCGGCGACCCGGAGATGCAGGCGACGTGGCAGGCCACAGCCCAAGAGATCAAGGACGACATCCTCGAGCACGGCGTGCACGATGGTGTGCTGCGCCAGCACTACGACACCGACAAGCTCGACGCCTCGACGCTGCTGGCCACGGTTTTCGGGTTCCTGCCGCCGGTCGACGAGCGCCTGCGGGAATCCGTCGACGCGATCGCCCAGGGGCTGACCGAAGACGGCTTCGTGCTGCGATACCGGACCGCCGAGACCGACGACGGCCTGTCGGGCAAGGAGGGGACGTTCCTCATCTGCTCGTTCTGGCTGGTGCGGGCGTTGGCGATCGTCGGCGAGCTGCTCAAAGCGGCCGCGACCTGATGGAGCGTCTGCTCAGCGTCGCCTCACCGTTGGGCCTCTACGCCGAGGAGTTCGAGCCGACCACCCGTGAACACCTCGGCAACTACGAGCAGGCCTTTCCCCACCTGGCGTTGCTCGAAGCGGCGGCGCCGATCATCGTCGCCGAAGCGATCCCGGAGTACATATCGTGACCTCCGTCGGACCTCCGTGACGAAGGTCTAACCGCTCGATGGCCATGTTCGGCGGCGGCCGACTCCCCCACGACCATGACGGCGATCGTGCCACGATCCAAGTCGATGTCGTCCCAGTGCGGGCCGAGTACCTCGTTGCGGCGCATGCCGGTGACCGCGGCCAGCCACAAGGCGGGGAACAGCCGATGACCTGCGGCGCCCCGCAGGAACGCCTGCAGCTGGTCCGGCGCCCACTCCTGGTGTTCGACCTTGGGATGCGAGCGCAGCCGCGGGGCGTGGGCGACGAGGGCGACGTTTCGAGGACCAGAGCCTCTGCGAACGGCGTCGCCGAAAGCGCCGCGGATGATGAGGTGTACTTCCAACACGCTCTTGGGGGCCAGCACCCTTCGGCCGTCGTTGGGATGGAGCAGCCGTTCGTAGAGCGCCTCGAGGGGGGCGGGGCGGAGGCGGCGGATGGCGATGCGCCCCAGGGTCGGCACGATGTGACGGTCGACCTTGCGGCGGTGGCCGTCCCAGGTACTCGTGCGCAGTGTCAGCCGCTTGCCGGGCAACCAGACGGTGGTGAGGCAGGCGCCGAAGCTCAGCGAACGCACCGAGTCGTCGCGGCCTCGCTGCGCGTCGCCGGCGAGCTTCGGCTTCGGCCCGGTCTGTGCCCGCCGGGTGCCAACTGCGACGCTCCCGGCCCGTGACCGGGTCGAGCCCTTCGTAGACCACCGCCTACCAGCGGTCGCCCTTGCGAGCCACGTATCCCTTCATCACGACTTCTCCATTCCAGCCGCACGGTCGCGACCCGGTCGAGGAATCGGGTCGAAGCGCGCTGTTACGACCACCCGCCGGTCCGGCAACGGACCCTTCCCCAGACTACGCGTCGGCCGAAGCCGGTAGAAGCGTGAGCGGTGTCGGTTCGGACACGGCGCTTGAGCTGCACACGGATCGCATCCTCGACA
>CAWJCQ010000015.1:0-60205 GCA_963841465.1 uncultured Acidimicrobiia bacterium
CCACATCATCTGGGGCCCGGGATTATCCGGGGCGCGGCTGTGGGCCGGGGCGGATGCCGGGCAGTGGGGTCGTGGGTCCCGGATAATCAGAGGGCTTCGAGGAAGGCGAGCAGGCCGTCGGGTGGCTGGTAGCGGCCCGGCCGGGCTCCTGGCGCCTTGGTGCGGGCGATGGCCCGTTCCTTCATGGTGAGATCGCCGTGGAGGTAGATCTGGGTGGTCTGGGTGTGCTCGTGGCCGAGCCACATGGCGATCACGGTGGTGTCGACGCCGGCGGCGAGCAGGGTCATGGCGGCGGTGTGGCGCAGCGTGTGCGGCGTCACCCGCTGGGTCGTCCAGCCGGGGTGCTGGCGGGCGACAGCCACGTGACGGTCAGAAGGTCGCCGACGGAGTCGGGGTTGAGCGCACCGCCCCGGCGGGTGGGGAACAGCGGCTGGTCGCCGACGTGTCCGAGTTCGCGGTCCAGGCGCGCAGAACGCCAGCGGTGTGGCGGGTCAGCGGTGTGCAGCGTTCCTTGCGGCCTTTGCCATAGCAGCGGACGTGGGCGCCGACGCCGAGCACGACGTCGTGGCAGCGCAGCCCGCACAGCTCCGAGACGCGAGCCCGGTCTGGACGGCGGTGACCAGCAGGGCGTGATCGCGGCGGCCGATCCACGTGGTGCGGTCGGGGGCGACGAGGAGGGCGTCGACCTCAGCCGGTGAGAGGAACGACACGACGGGGTGGCGGGCCCGCTTGTCGGGGATGGCCAGGACCCGTTGGATCAGCGCGGCGTGGGCCGGTTCGCGGTAGGAGGCGTAGCGGAACATCGAGCGGATGGCGGCCAATCGGGCGTTGCGGGTGCGCACGGTGTTGTGCCGTTCGTGTTCGAGATGCCCCAAGAACCCGGCGATCAACGGGGCGTCCAGATCGGTGAGGTCGAGCTGGGAGGGCTGCTTGCCGGTGCGGCGGTGGGCGTGGACCGAACAGCAGCCGGAAGGTGTCCCGGTAGGCGCGCACGGTGTGCGGGCTGGCGTGCAGCTGACGGCCGAGCCTCTCGGTGAAGAACGCCTCCAAGATCGGGGCCAGGGCGCTCACCGGTGGGCTCCGACGCGGTGTTCGAGGCGTTGGGCGGCGAGGGCCATCAGCTCGGGGGCGGCGGACAGATACCAGTAGGTGGAGGCCGGCTCGACATGGCCGAGGTAGGTGGACAGCCGCGGGAGCAGCGCTTGGACGTCGGCCCATCGCGATACCAGCCCAACAGGGTGCGCACGGCGAAGCTGTGCGCGAGGTCGTGGTTATCCCGATATCGGGATAAGCACGATTATGCCGACGTCCGCGTTATGCCGACGTCCGCGCGATGGGGCTGTTCAGGTGGGCTGTCCGTCGGGCTGGTGTCGGCATAATCACAGGCCTTCCAGGAACGCGAGGAGGGCATCGCCGGGCTGGTAGCGGCCGGGCTTGGTGGCCAGCGGTTTGGTCTTGTCGATCGCCCGCTGTTTATGAGTCATGTCGGCGTGCAGGTAGATGTTCGTGGTCGCGATCTGTTCGTGGCCGAGCCACAGGGCGATGATGGTGATGTCGTTGCCTGCGAGGAGGAGACGCATGGCTGCGGTGTGTCGCAGCGTGTGCATGCTCACGCGTTTGCCGGCGACCGACGGGCACGTGGTGGCGGCGAGGGTCAGGTGGTGGGCGAGGCGGTGCTCGATGGCGTCGCTGCTCATGCGCGTGCTTGTCGTGGTCGGAAAGAGTGGATCAGTCGGTCTGCCTCCGCGCTCGGCGAGCCAACTCTTCAACGTGGTCCGGGTCGCAGGGACGAGCGGAGTGCGTCGCTCCTTGCGGCCCTTGCCGAGGGTGTGGACGTTGGCGCCGGTGCCGAGGGTCACGTCACTGCAGTTGAGTCCTGCAAGCTCGGAGATGCGCAGCCCGGTCTGGATCGTGAGGGCGAACATGGCGTGGTCGCGCCGCCCGGTCCAGCGTGTGGTGTCGCAGGAGCCGAGGAGCGCGGTGACTTCGTCGTTGTTCAGGTAGGTCACGAGGTTCCGTTGGGCGCGCTTGGCGGGGATGGCCAGGACGCGCTGGATCGACGCTGCGTGCTCGGGGTGATGGAGCGCGAGGTAGCTGAACAGCGAGTGGATGGCGGCCAGGCGGCTGTTTCGGGTGGTCACGCTGTTGTGGCGGTCGCGCTCGAGGTGGTCGAGGAACGCGGCGACGAGCGGCGCGTCCAGTTCGGCGATGTCGAGGGCGCTGGGGCCTTTGGCGGTGTGCTGGGCGGCGAAGGTGAGCACGAGGCGGAGGCCGGTCTTGTAGGCGGCGATCGTGTTGGGGCTGGCGTCGCGCTGGCTGATCAGGCGGTCGGTGAAGAAGGCCTGGAGTGCGGGGGCGAGCGCGGTCATCGCCGGGCTCCGTAGCGGGTGTCGAGCCGTTCAGCGGCGAGTGCCATGAGCTCGGGCGAGGCCGACAGATACCAGTAGGTGTCGGCGGGGCTGACGTGGCCCAGGTAGGTCGACAGGGCGGCGATGTGGTCCTCGACGCGGACTCCGGAGCGCTGCCAGTCGATGAGGGTGCGGACGGCGAAGCTGTGCCGCAGTTGGTGCGGGGTGGGACGCACCGTCTCGCTGCGCAGCCCCATGACCGTGGTGATCTGCCTGAGCACCTTGGCCACTGCGCCGCGGTCGAGCCTGGCGCCGGTAACGGAGACGAAGAACGCCATCGATCGTGGCGCCTGGCAGAGGCGGTCGCGTTCGGACGCGTAGGCGTGCAGAGTCGCCGTGGTCGTGGCGTGCAGCGGCACGAGGCGGGGCCGGTCGAACTTGGTGTGGCGGATGGTGATGACGCCGGTGTCGAAGTTGACGTCGCCGCGGTCGAGGCCGACGGCCTCGCCCACGCGCATGCCTGACACCGCCAGCAGCCCGAACAGCGACTCGCAGGTCGCGGCCCGTAGCGGCGGGCGCAGCGCCCGGACTCCGTCGAGGAGCCTGCCGATGTCCTGCTCGGACCACAGGTAGGGGGCGGGACGGTGACGCCGGGCGGGGAACACGGCGGCCGGCGGCACCTCGGTGCCCGGTTCGATGGTCTGCAGGTAGCGGGCGAAGCCGCGGACGATGGTGAGGCGGGCCGCCCAGTAGTTCGGGCGGGCATGCGCGGGCAGCCGGGCCCAGGCGATCGCCAGCTCGGTGGTGAGGGTCTGCGATCCGCTCTCGTCCAGGTAGGCCACGAGCTTCGGGAGAAGGTGACCGGCGCGTTCGAGCTTGTAGCCAAGGGCGCGGCGCAGCCGCAGGTAGTCCTCGACGTGATCGGCCAGCGCGCTCATCGGATGCCTTCCCCGGGCCAGGGCCGAGCCAGTTGGCGGAGCCGGTCGAGATCGACGCGGGCGTAGACGGCGGTCGACTGCAGGCTCTGGTGACGGAGCACCTGAGCGATCTGGGGCAGCGGGACCTGTGCCGCCACCATGTCGCAGGCGGCGGTGTGGCGGAGGCGGTGCGCGCCCACCTCGGGCACACCCGCTCGCCGGCAGGCGCGCCGCACCGTCGAAGCGACGGTGCCTGATGCCATCGGTTCGAACGGCGCCTTCGCCCGGAGGAACACGTGGCGGCGGCCACTCGCCGGTCGCCCGTGCCTGAGGTAGGCGGCGATGGCAGCGCCGACGTCGGCGGGCAACGGCAGCCGGTCCCGCCTTCCGCCCTTGCCGACCACGACGAGCTCCCCGGCTCGCCAGTCGATGTCGTCCAGCCTCAAGGCCGCGACCTCGCCACGACGCAGCCCGAGGCGCAACAGCATGAGGATCAGCGCGTAGTCGCGCCGACCGATCGCAGTGCGGCGGTCGCAGGATGCGAGCAGCGCGTCGGCGTCGTGCTTGGCGATGCCCCGAGGCAGCGGAGATCGCCGCCGGCCGGTGATCGGCAGCGCAGCCTCCGAGATGTCGTGGCCCAAGAGACCCTCGAGGAAGCAGAAGCGCAGGAACGCCCGCAAACTGGCCACGTAGTTCTGCGTCGCGCTCACCGACACCGCCGTCGACCTGCCAACCACGGCGGCCGTCACCTCCGCCGGCGTCACCACGCTCAGCTCACTGGCTCCCCGCCCGGCCACGAACTGCCGAGCCCCGTCGACGTAGTTGGAGACGGTGCCGGGCGCCAGACCACGCTCGCCCAACAGGTAGCGGCCGAACGCTTCCATCAACTGCTCGGCCGGCGATGGCGCCGGTTGCGCCGCCCTGCTCACCACACCGAGGTCACGCAACAGCTCCAGCAGGCACCCCAGCCCAGGTCGCGACAGGCCGGACGGGTCGCGGCCCCCGGACCGCTCGTCGGCGAAGAATGCCTCGATGAACGCCTCGTGGAGCTGCTCAGCCCCGATGCACCGCACGTCGAGCCAACTGCTCAGGTGGGCGACCTGGCGCTGGAGGTTCACTGCCGACAGCGGCGTGTAGCGGCGATCCTCCAGCGCTTGGCGGTATGCGTCAGCGAACGGGCCCAGAGGCCCCTTCACCAACACGTTGCTCACTCTCGACGGTCTGCCCATGTCGTCTCCTTATCCTCGGAAGAGGAAGGAAACGATGGCGACGCTGGCTCGCGTTATGCCGACCTGTGCAACCTGCTCACCTCATGCGGCAACGCACATCGCGCGGACGTCGGCATAACGCGGACGTCGGCATAATCGTGATTATCCCGATATCGGGATAAGCCACGACCTCCGCCACACGATGGCAACGTTCGCTCTCACGGCCGGCATCCACCCGAAGGTCGTCCAGGAGATGCTCGGGCACTCGGGCATCTCCGTGACGTTGGACATCTACTCGCACGTGCCTCAGGCCGCGCAGCGTGACGCGGCTGATCGTGTGGCCTCGCTACTTGAGGTCAGCCCGGGTCCCTGACTACGGCTTCGTCCACGCGCCGGTACGAAGCCCCCTTGTTGTCAAGGGCTGGTCGTGTGCGCGTCGGTACGGCGCTCGGGGGCGCGGCTCAGCACCGAGGAGTGGTCGATCCAGTCATAGTGTGCACCCGGGGTGAGCTGAGAGGCAGGCCGATGAGCACCGATGCGTTGGCGAAGAAGGCCGAGCATGCCGACCACGCCGACCGCGTGATCGAGCATCTGAGCATGGCGGGAGCGGCAGGCGGTCGGGCGGAGCGCCCGGGAGGCTGTGCCGCTGGCATCCCACGCCTCGTGGGGGCCGCAGCCAGATCGGCGCGACCCGGTCGAGTTGCTTGAGGAGCAGGCGGCCACGCGGGTGCCGGAGCTGGTGCCGATCCGGTACGGGCGGATGCTCACCTCACCGTTCGCGTTCTACAGGGGGGCTGCGCTGCTGATGGCGGCGGATCTCGCCGATACCCCTCGGACGGCCCTGAAGGTCCAGCTCTGCGGGGATGCCCACCTGTCCAACTTCGGTGTGTTCGAGGCTCCCGACCGGCGGCTCGTGTTCAGCGTCAACGACTTCGACGAGCACTCCCGGGACCCTTCGAGTGGGACCTCAAACGCCTCGCAGCCAGCTTTGCCGTCGCCGGGCGGGACGTCGGGTTCAGCCGCAAAGAGCGGAACGGGTGAACCTCGCTGTCGGCCGCTCCTACCGCGATGCGATGAGCGGCTTCGCTCAGATGCGGACCCTTGACATCTCGTATGCGCGTGCAGACGCCCACGACTTCCGCAAGGAATGGGACGCGGGCGCCACCAAGGCCGAGCGAAGCGGCCTCAAGCGCTCCCTCGCGAAGTCACGGGCCAAGGACAGCATGAAGGCTTTCGACAAGCTCACCCAGCTCGTCGACGGGGAGCGGCGGATCGTCTCCGACCCGCCGCTGATCGTCCCGATCAACGACCTTCTCAGCCCGGACCAGGCCCAGGCGTTCTCGAACACCCTACGCGTCATCATCCGCTCGTACCGACGCACCATGCCGGCCGATCGCCGGCTGCTCGTCGAACGGTTCCGGTACGTGGACTGCGCCCGGAAGGTGGTCGGGGTCGGGAGCGTCGGCACCCGCGCCTGGGTGGTGCTCATGGTCGGCAACGACGGCGACGACCCCCTCTTCCTGCAGCTCAAGGAGGCCGATCCGTCGGTGCTGGAGGCCTTCCTCGGCAAGAGCAAGTTCGCGACCCACGGCCAGCGGGTCGTGGAGGGCCAGCGGCTGATGCAATCGGCCAGCGACATCATGCTCGGCTGGATCCGCCACCCCGGCATCGATGGCGTGACCCGGGACTTCTACATCCGACAGCTGTGGGACGGCAAGGGATCCGCGAACGTCGAGACCATGTCCCCACGGGGGCTGAAGGTGTACGCCAGGATGTGCCGAACCAGACGCCGCGGGGCTCGCCCGCGTCCAAGTAGTAGGCGGGCAGCTGCTCCACGTAGTACGCCCCGGCCGAGGGGCCCCTTCAAGGGCGTCACCCGCACGGTCACGGGCACTCCCGACCCGACCCGTGCACCCGTCTGTCCCGAACACCCTGAAGGCTCGACGACGACAGCGGGAACGCATCGATCGCCTCAGCCCGCGAACGGCAGAGACGGCTGCCCCGACTCGCGTCGCCCGATCGGACCGGCGGGCAGGGACACGGGTGACGAGACGTCGACCGAGTGCAGCGTCGGTCGTGGGCGGCCAGGTGATCGGGCCGCCCGCCAACCGCTCCAACTGGAAACGCGGGACCCGCAGCTGCCGGCCCAGGCGCACGACAGGCAAGCCCGTCGCGCCGTCGGTGGCCAGGAACCGGCGGGCCAGGTCGTACGCCGAGGTCCGCCCGATCCGCAACACCGCCGCCGCCTCCTCCACCCGCAAGAAGTCCGGCGCGGGCGACGGAGCCGGCTGCTCTGGTGACACCCGCCGTCGTTCCATGACCACCAACCCACCCCCACCGAGCCGAAACGTGACACGACCCACCCACCAACGGACAACCAAGGGCCTGATGAGGAGAAAGCTCGTCCGAGAACTACAGACGCCGATCGGCGCGGCGCGCAGCACTCACGTCGCGGCGCCCCACAGGTGGCGACACATCAGCCGGCGTCGCCGCCGCCACGAGTAGCCTGCATGGATGGCCGAGGACGACAGGGCGCTCACCGCCGCCGAGCTCGACCAGATGTCCCGTGACCAGCGAGCGGCTGCGCTCCACGACCGGCTGGTGACCGACTTGGACGAGTTGCCCACGACCTTCCGCCAGCGAGTCGAGGAGACCGCTCGGCGCGTGGCCGAGCAACTGCCGGCCGAAGGTGGCTAGGGCACTGGTCTTCGGACTCGCAAGCGGCCGGGCTGCGCGATCGCGACCGTGCCGGCGAGATCCTCCAGGTCGTGCTCGTCCACGAGCACGAGTGCCAGCTGCCTTGTCGCGCGAGCCGACTGATCGCCGGGGCGCAAGACGATGATGCCTGGATGGGAGCCCGGCGGGTAGGCCCGGACATCACCGAACCCGCGATCGAGGGTGAGGATCATGCGTCCCTCTGACACCGCCTGGCCGAGCACGCGGGCATCGGTGGCGCCCACGAGTCCCTCGTCCGCCACCGTCTCCACATCGTGGCCACGCTCGACGAGTGATACCGCGAGTGAGACCGGCAGGTTCTCGTCGAGCTTAATCCTCACCCAGCTTCACCGAGCGGCAGGAGTTCCTCGCGCGCCAGGGACGCGCCATAGGCCGCGGCTGCCCGCACGCCCGCAACGGTGACCGACGGATACTCCGTGACGATCTCGTCCTCGGTCATGCCGGCGGCCAGGCAATCAAGGATCACGCTCACCATGACACGCGTGCCCGCGACGCGGGCCTGGCCATGGCAGACCCCGGGGTCGGTCGCGATCAGGAGCAGCTGCTCGGCCGTCATGACCCAAGTGTGCCCGATGGATGCCTGCCGCGAACCGAGTTGCGAGACCGCGGAACAGCGATTGGGATCGCCGACGGCGGCCGAGGTGTCCACGGATTGTCCACGAACGAGCGAAAACGAGGCATCACCGGGCAGCACTCGCCGGACCGCTAATGCGGGTAGTCCCTGCTCAGACGACATGACCCGACACCAGACGAACGAACCGACACCCCGTTGGCACGACTGGGGGTCAAGAGGTCGGAGGTTCAAATCCTCTCAGCCCGACCCCATCTACCAGGGATTATGCGGCGAAGGCCGAGCCCGGCGAGTAGTTGGGACGGCTACCGGGACGGCTACGGCAGCCGACAGCCGGTGCTGGATCAAGACACGGAGAATCAGACAGGTGAGCTTGCTGACCGGATGCGAGGAACATCACGAATGACGACCAGACCTGAGCATGGGCTGGGCGAGACGTCACTCATCGAAGCCGATGGACCACGTTGCTCGGATCGCCCACCGTGGCCGTTGATCCTGTCGACCTGACCGGGCAAATGAGCCTGGCGACCGGGGGCAACTCGGGCATCGGGCAGGGCACGGCCGACGGCCTCGCCGAGCATGCATCCGCGTGTGCACATGAGGCACCAACCCCGACAAGAACGTAGTCGCCCAGGAGCAGCTCCGCACCCACGGCGCGGAGCACGGTGGCGGCCCAGGTGGACGTCGCCGACAGCAGAAGGTGGTCTCAGCGGTGGCCACGCTCGTCGACCGCCTCGGTGCCGTGTACTCGTGCTTTGCCAACGCTGCGGTCACCGTGGTTTTCTGTGGCTCAGCGCAGGATCGTGGTGCCTCCGTCAAGCATGAGGGTGGCGGAGGTCAGGAAGCCCATGTCGTCGGTCACGAGCATGGCGATCGCTCGCCCGATGTCGAGCTCGGGATCACCGAGACGACCAAGCGGAGTCTGGGCGATGACGGCGGCGTATCGCTCCGGTTCCTGGATCGCCCACGCTTCGGCAGACGGGGAGGTCGCCGACGGACACACAGTGTTGACCGTGATGCCGTAGGGCCCCCACTCCCGTGCCGCCGTCTTGGTGAGCGCATGGATCGCTTCCTTGGCCATCGAGTACGGCGCGAACCCATGCATCCCGGCCACGCCAGTGGACGAGCCCATGTTCACGATCCGCCCGCCGCGGTCGCGCATGAAGGGAAACACCGCCTGCATGCAGAGCATGGAGGCGAGGGGACCGCCCGTGTACTGACCGAGAGCCTCCTCAGAGGTCGCTCCCTCGAGGAACGAGCGGCCATGGGTCCCGTCGTTCCCACCCTGGCGCGTTGTTGATCAGGATGTCGGGCGGCCCGAGATCCTCTCGGACCTTGGCGAACATGGCGGTGATGGCGTCAGGAACGGTGACGTCGCACACGTACGCCACCGCGCGATGGCCGTCCGCGCTGATCTCGCCGGCGACCTGGGCGACCTTTTCGAAGGTCCGGCCGGCCAAGGCGACGGACGCCCCCTCTTTGGCGAGCGCACGAGCCGTGCCGGCACCGATGCCTTGCCCGGCACCAGTGACGACAGCGACCTTGCCGCTCAGCTTGCCCACTCGTGCGGCCGTCGCCGCTGGATCATCGCCCATCAATGCCAATCCCTTTCCTCTGTGTCGCCGCGTCAGCTTCTCATGTCAGCTGTGCGTTCTCGCCAATCCGCAGCCTCACGAGCACAGTATGTTCGTGTTGGCTTCGCTCTTGCGAGGCGCTGGCCCGGTCCGGTGAGACGTCTGTCGGCGCAAGTCTGAGGGGAGTTGGCGTGGTGGAAAAGCAGAAACCGCTGCCGTGGACTGACACGTCGAATCGGCCCGGGGCGCACGCCGATGTCTCGTGGCATTGGTTCAGCATCGACTCGTTATTGGAGAAGGCACGCGCCGGCCACGGCAGTCCGGTGGATGAGAGCGTGTGGGAGGCGTTCCTGGGTCGCCTGGGTGATGCCGGTCGTTATGTGGCCGCGCACTCCCCGGACAGCGACGTCGATCGCGCCTTCGGCTACCACCACCTGCTCGGCATGCTGCATTTCTGCACCGACTGGGTGATTGGCACTCCAGACCCTTTCCATCCGCATTTCACGGTCCCGTGGCCCAACGCCTTCTTCGACTTCGGCGCTGGCTGCCCGGACGGCGTCTACCGGTCAGCCCGAGTGCGCAGTGACCGCAATTACCGCTTATGGGGCCGGCTTGGGAACGCTCGGTACGCGAGCTTCGACTTCTACGATGGTCGGCAGACGCTCAGGGGCGTGATCGACTCCGAGTTGCCGACCGACGCGAACGGCAACTTCGAGTTCTTCGTCGGTCCCGTCAAGCGCGACGGGCTGTGGTTCGAGTTGGCGCCAGGTGCTCTCGGCGTGTTCAGCCGGGAGTTCTTCTACGACTGGCCGGAGGTGCAACGCGCTGAACTACACATCGAGTGCCTGGACGACATTGAGGAGGACTGGCAGTCGATTGGTGGCAAGTTCGTCGCGGCTGAACTCGGGGAGTCGCCGAATGGGTCTACGAGGGCACCCGGTTCTTCCACGAGTGGGTCGAGAGTGCACACCGCCAGCCCTATCCGAACGGTTTGCGCCACCACCGCCGTCGCAGTTCGAGAACTTCAGTCACCGCAACATGATCGGCACCTTCGACCTCACCGACGACCAGGCCCTGATCCTCGAGATCGAGGCACCCGACGCCCGGTATTGGAGTATCCACACGCTCGACCACTGGTTCGGCCAGCTCGACTACGCGAACTACCACGTGAGCCTCAACGGCAGCCAGACCCACGTCGACGACGATGGCAGGATCCGCATCGTCGTGACCCGTAACGATCCGGGTGTCGCGAATTGGCTGGACACCTGCGGTGTACAGCACGGGATCATGATGTGGCGCACGATCCAGGCCAGCAGCGAACCGAGCTTCACGTACTCGCGTCGTGCCGACAGCCGAGCTGCAGGCCGAACTGCCGGCATCCACCCCCTTCGTCCACGCGGAGGCCAGACGACGGCTCATCGATGGGCGCCGCGCCGACGTCTACCGGCGTCTGTTCACGTGACCGACCGTGGGCAGGTCACCAACCGCAGGCGATGACTATGACACAATCGCAGAGTCCGATCGTTCTCGACGAGATCGTCCGGTCCGCCGAGGTCGGTGAACTCGCGACGTTCGCGAGCGACGAGCTGCTCGAGCGGGTACGTGCAGTGCTGGACGGACTGAACGCCGCGATGTTGCAGGGCGACGCGCGGAGGGTGGCTGTACGCGTCGATCGCGCCGGTGCTCGGACGCCGGCTGCAGTTGGAGGCCGACCGCCGCGATCATCCCGGCATCGCCGAGGACGTGATCGCCCGACCCATCTTCGTGGTCGGATTCTCGCGCACCGGGAGCACCCTGATGCACAGCCTGCTCGCGGCCGAACCCGGTGTGCGCGTCCCGCGGTTGTGGGAGGTGCGCAACCCGTCTCCGCCACCGGGGCTGACCGGCGGTGTCGATACTGAGCGATGGGCTCTGCACCTGACAAGAACCCGTCCTGTCCTTCTAGGAACCAGTGTGTGGGTTGCACTGAGGACCGCGAGCAAGAACGAGGCTCTGGAGAAGCGGGCTTCGTGCCCTCCTTGGTGCAGGGGCTCATCGACCACCCGCACGACGGCCCGCTCGATCTGGAGCGCGGCGGCCGACGAGCCAATCAGGCGTTCGGTGACGCCTCCACGTCGCGGACCAGCAGGCGGGCCAGGACCGGCCTGGTGGCCGTGGGCTCGTCGGCGGTCACCCGGAGCTCGACCGGGTCGACCGGCGCTGCAATGAGGATCTCTTCCGTCGGCCCCCAGCCAGGAGATCAGCCACGACTGGCGTTGAAACGCAACGGAGTTGCGATTGATCTCGACGAACAGGGTCGTGCCGTCGAATCTGCAGTCGACCAGAGACGGACGCTCGTCGTCGGGACCGCCGTCAGCTCGTGGTGCCCCGTTGAGCCTGAGACGTGGCATACCGAGGCTCTCGCCAAATCGGAGGTTCTCCGGTTCCATGGTCAGGGTTACGTCGCCAACCTCCTGCAGCGTCAACTCGTTCTGCTTGAGGAGCACCTCGCAGGAGGATCGTGCCATCGAGAGCACTCCAACGGTCGAGCCGTTCGGTGCACGGATCTGCGCTGGTGCGCGCTGGCGCCGATCAGGGCTTGCGGTAGTTCGACGCCGCCGAAGAAGCTGCGGGTGATCCGCGCCAGGAGCGTCTGTGATGTCGCGCTGTCGATCGCACCCAGGCGGGCGCGGCGGCGGATCAACCGTGCCTGCATGATGGCGGCGAGCTCCTCCAGCCACTCGGGATGGGCCCGGATGAGCGGCTCGTACTGCTCGCGGCCGATCTCGAACACCAGACTCTCGCCGACTGACCTGACGGTCGCCGCCCGGCGCTCACCAGTCAGCAGGGCCATCTCGCCGACGACTTCGCCTCGGCCCATGGTCTCGACCAGCCAGTCGGTGCCATCAGCCTTGCGGAGACGCACCTCGACCTCGCCGTCGCCGACCAGGAAGAGGGAGGTCCCCTCACGACCCTCGATCACGAAGCGCTGCGTCGGGCCGAGCAGCAGCGGTCGAGCATCGAGGGCCAGGGCGTGCACATCGGCCGCCGACAGCATCCGGAAGATGGGAACCTCCGACAGTAGACGCTCGACCTCGTCAGTGGTCGGCTCGGCCGCGGCCGCCGGTTCGGTGACGGTGAGGTTCGGGCCGAGGCCGTCCTGCCGCTGGAGCACTGCCACCCGTGACTTGTCGCGAACCAACGCGTCCAACAGGCTGGCGTGCCGCGGTACGCACTCAGGACCCGCGTGGTCCATGAGCCCGCGCCCCTTCGCCCAGTCGGCGACCGCGTTCATCGACGCCCGGTACTGGTTGCAGGCTGTCGGGTAGAGGCCCTGCTGGCCAGCGAAGCCGACGCGTTGCCAGAGAATGAGCTCCCGGGCGGGCGTGGGCACGAACCGGAGCTCCGGGAAGGCACGACCGGCTTGGCGCATTACGGCCCGCTCGGCATCGCGAAACACCCGCTGCCAAGTCTCCTGGGAGTTGACGTGGTTTGGGCCCGCCAGCTCGATGGCGTGCTTCAAGTCATCATGGTGAACGTGCAGGAAGCGGAGCGTGGCGTCCTTCTTGCGTATGAGGTTGAGCGCTGAAACGGGTCCGAGCCGTGGACTTCCGAAGGCCGGAAAGCTGATGCCGCGCCGGGCCCACACCTCGCGCCAGCGGCCGGGGTCGATGCGCCGCCGGATCTCGACGAAGGCGTCGCCCGTCTCGAAGGCCTCGCGCTCGTCCGCCCGGAGAAGGTCACCGACGTCAGGCCGCACCGCCTCGAAGATGCCGATGCACGTCAGGAGCTCGAGGTACACGCCGACGCGCAGGAGCCATGCCGGGTCCGTCAGGTGGTATTCCTTGCCGACGATGTCGGCGACCAGCGCGGTCGTGTAGAGCGCGGCCTTGTCTCCGCCGATGGTCAGGACAGGATACCAAGGGTGGAAGGCGACGCCCGGGTCGGCGACCCGCGCCTGCCGAGCCTGCCGCTTCGTGTCGGGCTTCACCAACCGGTCGACCAGGCGCTTGTAGAGCGTTCCGAGGTTGCGCACGTCGCACACGTCGATCGATGCCTCGTCGCCTCCGACGATGGCTCCGTCGTGCAGGACACGAAGCTCCACCCGGGCGGTCCGCATGAAGCCGGCGGTGAACCCGAGGTCGGCCTGGGCGAGGTCGCGCTCGGGGCTCAGCTCCAGGCGCTGGCGAGCGGCGGCCGTGAGTCCGAGGGGCCGGCGGTCCCATCCCGGCAATGGCTGGCCGTCGATGGAGATCGTCGCCTCGACCACCGCCTCCTCGGGCAGCGTTGACACCTCGAAGAGCACGACCGCACGGTTGTCCCGGTCCTCACCGGTGACGAGCGCGACGCGATCGCTCGACCCCAGGCCGCGCCGGGTGTCCGCGTCCGTCGGTCGTCGGCCAGGGATGAACGGAACGATCCGGCACGTCACGGCGGCGAGTATTGCGCGGTGCCGAGATGGACGTCGTCAACGGTGGCGGCGACCACGATCGCCCGAGCCGCTCATCGAGCGGGCGATGGCGGGTGACCGTGAAGCGCTCGCTGTGTTGTGGCGCGACCTGAATCCGCGGCTGTTGCGTTACCTCCGGGCCGCATCGGCTCCGGCGCCGAGGCCGACGCCGCCCAAGCCTGGCTCGACGCCGCCGCGGTTTGATATTCGAGGCACACACCGCCTGCGGACGATGGACCTCCGCCGTCGGCGCCGTCGCCACCTGGGCATCATCGCCGGCAGCTAGCCGCGCACGCCGATGATCCGGCCTCATCGAACAATCGTCTTCGCACTACCGGCAGCGAGGCCAGCGCGGCGAGCAGCCCGATTCGGCCGGAGATCGAGTTTGGCGGCTGGGAGTAACGTCGGCGTATGGGCGTCTTCACGAGTGCCGCGCAGCTCCTCCTGCCGCAGTCCGCCACGCAGAAGAGGATCACGCCGATCTCGATCATCCTCCACACCGAGGCCGGAAACAGCTCGGTGGAGAACACACGGACGTTCTGGGCGACGAACAAGGAAGGCAAGGAAGCCCACTTCGCGATGGAGGTCGGCGGTCGCCTCGGGCAGTTCATGGATACGCACGTCGAGGCCGACAACAACTTCCGCGCCAACTCCTTCATCTACAACGGTTCCATCGAACGACTCCGGAACAAGCGCTGCGGCGCTATCTCGATCGAGACCGGCGACCACTCGGCTGACAGCGATCCACACCTCCTGAAGAGCTGGACCGACCTTGGACAGCGCAAGCCTCTCGAGGATCTGCTGGTCGAGCTCTGCCGCACCGAGAACATCCTGGCGGTGAAGTGCCCCGGCCCGTTCGAGGCCGGCATCGGCTACCACTGCATGTGGGGCTTCAACGAGCTCGGGCCGGGTGAAGGCAAGTACGGGCACATCACCGACAACAAAGGCCGCAACATCAGACTCAACAACCCGTGGACGAACACCGTCGGGAAGATCTGCCCAGGACCGGGTCCCGGAACCGCCGGCGGGAAGATCGGGGAGTTCAACGACCTACTCGTGGCCGTGCGTCGCAGGTTGGGTTCGGGCGTGGCGTCCCGCGACGCCAAGAAACAGGAGGACAACGAGGACATGGCTGTGTGGCTCAAGGACGAGACCGGCGCCATGTGGCGCTCGCAGGGCGGCTTTGTCGACCAGGTCAGCGCCAGCGACTTCGCGGCTGCTGACAACTTCAGCAAGTTCTTCAACGGCTCGCCCATCGACACCATCGACGTCAAGCAAGCCGAGGTCGGTGCCTGGGGCATCACTCTGGACCGACTCGCCGCCGCCGTTGCGAAGCAACTGAAGCCGTAGCTCACGCTAGGGGAGCGGGCAGCGCGGTCTGCGTCGAATTCCGACGCGACGACGCCGGACCGAACGACGACTTCATTCGCTCGCCACGCCATCTCCGACGGGGTCGAGGCCGGAGCGGTGACCCGGATCGCCCCGGTGGTGTGGTGCCGCTCCCTGCGAGCTGCAGCGCAGTTGGCGTAGTAGACGCCCCCTACGGCGTCGGAGCAGGGGTCGGAGGTGCCGTGGGACCTCGGCGCCGCTTTCGATGCCGTCCAAGCCGCCCCAACACGGATCGCGGCGGCGGAGGATCAACGGATCATCTCGCCGAGGTCCGCCGAGAGGTCGCTGAGCCACCCGGATGGGAAGCGACTCGGCGCCCACGAAGCGCGACCTGCCAGGGCTACGAGGAACGAGGTGCGTCGGTGACGACGGCCGTGCCGCGGTTCAGCACGGTTCCTTCGGCGTCCTCGCCCCACACGTTCAGGTCGACGTAGCGGGCGCCGTCCTCGTCGTGCACCCGGGTGACCTCGCCTCGCAAGGTCATCGTGTGACCCCGCACCCAGGGTCCGCGGAGCTGCATGGTGACCGAGACGATCCAACCGTCACCACCCAGCCACTGCCGGAGCAGTGCGTGGTAGAGCGAGAAGATCAGTGGGCCCATGCCGACGGCGGCGGGAAAGCCCTCGTGACGGGCCGCCTCATCGTCCATGTGGTGGTCGGCGAACTCGTCGTTCGCCGCCGCGAAACGGTTCCAGTGGTGGAACGTGCCCTCCCGGACGAACGTCGGGATCTGGGCACCCACGCTCAGGTCGGCAAGCGTGCTCATCGGGTGCGGATGGTGGCAGAGCGGATGGTGCACACGTGCTCGCCAAGCTGGTTCTCCCACCGCTCGAGCCGGGTGGTGAACAGCATCAGGCCAAGACGGCCCGCCCTCTCCTCGTATCCGCCGAGCGAGCGGGTCGAGGTGATCACGTCGCCCGGTCGCATCGCCCTGCCGGTGTAGTCGACCTCGATCGAGGCGGCGATGGCGGCCTTGAACGGGGGCGGCGCGACGCCAAGGATCCGCTCGGGCTCGATGGTGTCGTTGTTGTTGATCCGCCCGGCGACAGGGCCCGCGTATCGCCAGGCGAAGGGATTGAAGCCCTCTGGAGCCACGACGTCCTCGCCCATGTACTCCGCGGGCGGCGGTTCGGGCCAGTAGACGGCGATCGCCCACTTCCTGATGTCGGACGCGCTGATCGGATACGACACGAACACGTTCGTGGTGCGGCCCACGAGCGCCCGCATGGCGTCGGTGACCCACGAGTCGCTCACATGCGCAGCATTGCAGCCGAGACGCACGGCGAACGAAATCGGGTGCTTGCCGCAGCCAAGCGGGACCGCAAGCGCGTAGAACCGCGTCGCGGTCTGTCCGATGCCTCCGTGGTCGTCAGGTCGTCGGGACCTCGGCCGGAGCGACCGCCGACGCTGTCGGACCGGCACGGTGGGTCGTCCAGAAGGCGACCATCGCCCCGGCGACGAGCGCGAGGAGGACGAGCGCCCACTTCTTGCCGGATCTGCCACCGGCTTCGTCGAGCGCTTCGTCCACGATGGCGGTCACCTGCTCGCTGTTCGCGATCCTCATATCAGTCTCCGTCCGTCTGCTGCTCCGTGGCCTTCGGTCGGGTCAAACCGCTGTCCGACTCCTCCTTGCGCGGTCCTTCCGTCGACGAACAGCGTCACGGTGCGGCACCCCCGCCGCGAGTGGCGGACGCCCCAGCGGGCTCGTAGCGGCCCTGCTCGAGCTCCCCGGCGGAGGGAGCGAGCGGGCCGCTACGCGTCAGACGTTAGAGCAGATCGAATCTCGCGGTTGATCTCGGCTTGCTGGCGCTGTTCGGCTGAGGCCTCCCGGCCCAGCCGCTCCCTCGATCGCTCGAGCGCACGACGGCTCCGTTCGATGGCCTCCTGTGAGCGGTCGAGCTCCTCCGTCGTGTGCCGCAACATGCGCTCACTCTGTTGCGCGAGATCGTGCCGCGTGCCGATCAGGTGCGCTTGTCGCTGCGTCCAGCCACTGCTCACGTTCCCCCAGCGTGTGTTCCCAGGCATCGAGCTGGCCTTCCCGCTCGTCGGCCACGCGGTCTCGATGGTCTGCCGTGTCGTCCCTACGGTCGGCTGCCACATCACGGTCGTCAGCGGTCGCCCGGCGGGCCGATTCATCGCGTGCATCGCGTTCATCGCGCTCATCGAGGCGTTCATCGCGATCGCCCATACGCCGAAGTCTAGCCGGAGAACGGCTTGCGCTCCCGAACATCTGTTCGTCACCCGCTGGGTCGCCAGTTGGATGGGCTCCTCGCCGCGCATCCGGCCGAACACGGTGGAGCATCAGGGGGCGCTGAAGGACTCGGTCCTGCCGCGTCGTGGAGGGCCGGCGACTCGAACCCGGCCCGTCGCGGCATGATGTCGGGGCGGCCGCGTCCGGCGAGCGCGATCGGAGCGGCCGACGCTCGAAATCGACTCGACGCAGGAGGTGGCTCATGGCGACAGTGAGCGTGCGCTACATGGTCAACGACATCGACGACGCCATCGCCTTCTACTGCGGGCAGCTCGACTTCACGGAGGTGATGCACCCGGCACCGACGTTCGCCATGCTCGACGAGGGGCGACCTGCGCCTGACGCTGAGCGCCCCGGGCGGACCGGGCGGAGGAGGTCAAGCGATGCCCGACGGGACACTTCCGTCGCCGGGTGGTTGGAACCGCTTCGCGCTGGAGACAGCCGATCTGGTCAACACGGTCGAGAGGCTGCGGAAGGACGGCGTCCGCTTCCGGAACGACATCGTGACCGGCGTCGGCGGCAAGCAGATCATCATCGAGGACCCGTCCGGGAACCCGGTCGAACTGTTCGAGCCACTGCTGGAGGAGGCGAAGCTGAGTTCCAGTTGAACCGTTCGTTGACGAACCAACTCGATCTGCCCGACAGGCCGTTGGCGCCCGGCTCGAACCGTCGTGTCATCAGCCCGACCACCAACCGCTAAGAGCCGACTCCCGCGCCTCGGTGGCGTCCTGACCTCTCGGAGCTCGCCGTGACCGCATCGGACGACGACGCCGAGCCTGCGCCGCCGGCGTTGACCCTGCTGGCCCGCGGCCACTCGATCGCCGAAGGCCCGGCGTGGGATCGGGGCGCGCAGACGCTCTACTACTGCGACGGCCTCACGGGCGGGATCTGGGCCGTACCGCCTTCGGGAGAGCCGGCGGTCGCGATCCCGAAGCGTCGCGCCTCCGGGTTGGCCTTGCACGAGCGGGGTGGTCTCGTCGTGTCGGGGCGGAACGTGGGCTGGAAGCACGGCGAGCGATCCGCCCGCCTGCTCGATCTCGACCCGGCGTGGGAGATGGCCTACTTCAACGACCTGGGCACGAGCGTCGAAGGGCGTGTCTACGTCGGTTCGGTCGACTACGACTTCTCGCAGCCGGAGAAGGTGAACCCACCCGGCTACCTGCACGTCATCGACCTGGACGGCTCGTCCC
This sequence comes from uncultured Acidimicrobiia bacterium, assembly GCA_963841465.1. Lineage (GTDB taxonomy): Bacteria > Actinomycetota > Acidimicrobiia > Acidimicrobiales > Ilumatobacteraceae > JALZMG01. The sequence continues at coordinate 18,614 of CAWJCQ010000015.1, forward strand.
GCATCGTCGCCGACGACATCGGCACGGCGAACGGCGTGGGTGTCTCCCCGGACGGGCGCGAGCTCTACTGCAACGACACCGCCCGTGGGCTGGTCAGGCGCTACGCCCTGCGCCCAGACGGCGACCTGCGCGAACGGGATCCGCTCGTCGAGTTCTCCGCTCCAGGTGATCGGCCCGACGGCCTTGCGGTCGCGGCGGACGGATCGGTGCTCGTGGCGCTCACGGGAAGTCACTGCGTCGCGGTCGTCGGGGCGGACGGTGCGGAGCGGCAGCGGTTGCCGGTGCCCGATCACGACGTCACCAGCGTCTGCTTCGGCGGACCGACGCTCGAGGTGCTCTTCATCACGACCGTACGCACCACCCCGGACGGAGCGATGGACGGTTCCGTCTTCGCGAACGCGCGCCCCGACGACCGGCATGCCGGTCCCGGTCGCCCGGGTTGCGCTGCCCGAGCCGGTCGACGCCGGGCGCGAGTGACGACACCGCGGAGCAGCAAGGATGTGCATCATGCGCTACGACGGCAAGACGGTCCTCGTGACGGGAGGGGCATCCGGGATCGGCCGAGCGGTCGTGCTCGGCATGGCCGGTGAGGGCGCCAAGGTCGCCTTCACCGACATCACCCATGATGCGGGTGCCGCCCTCGAGGAGCAGCTGCGCGGCTCGGGCGCCGATGCGATGTTCCTCGACGCGGACGCGACCGACGAGGAGAACGTCGCGGCCACGGTCCGCCACGTCGTCGATCGCTGGGACGGGCTGGACGTCGCCGTCAACAACGTCGGCAACATCGGGCCGACCGACGTCGTCGGCGGGCTGATCCACGAGACCGAGCTCGCGGCGTGGCGCGGCACGCTCGCCGTCTCGCTCGAGAGCACCTTCCTCGGGATGAAGCACGAGATCGCCCAGATGCTGGACCAGGGCGGCGGCGTCATCGCCAACACATCCGCGCTCGCCGGGATCCGGGTGGCGCTGAAGGGAACGCCGGCCTACACGGCCGCGAAGGCCGGCGTCATCCACCTGACCCGGCTCGCGGCCGTGATGTACGCGAAGCACAACATCCGCGTGAACACGGTCGCGCCCGGAGCCACGGCGACGCCGGCGATGAAGGCGCAGTTCACGCCCGCCGAGCTCGACGCGATGGCGTCGGAGTTCCAACCGATGGGCCGCATGGTCGAACCCGAAGAGCTCGCCAACGCGTTCCTCTGGGTCTGCTCGGACGACGCCTCGGGCGTGACCGGTCACGTCATCGCCGTCGACGGCGGGTGGACGGCGACGTGAGCGCGACGGCTCGGTTGCGCATGCCCCCGCCACTAGCCTGGCGCTCGAGCGAAGGAGCGAGGATGACCGACAGCGGCGGTACGACCGGCCGATGTCCGGTGGTGCTGGGACCAGGCGAAGGTCGGGCGTATCCGATGGGTCGCCTCTCGGCGGTCTTCAAGGCCGACGGCGCGGAGACCGGGCACGGGTACTCCATCTCGGAGTGGTGGCTCGACCCGCACACGAAAGGACCCGGACCGCACTCGCATCCGGAAGACGACGCCTTCTACGTCCTCACCGGCACCATGAGCGTGATGGTCGGCACGGAATGGATCGAGGCCACCGCTGGGTCGTTCGTCCTGGTGCCGGGCAACGTCACCCATGACTTCCAGAACCGCTCCTCGGACCGCGCCGGGATGCTCAACGTCTCGGCGCCCGGCGACTTCGAGGAACGCATGCCGGGCATCGCGGAGTGGTTCATCGAGCGTCCGCTCGGCGACACGCTCGTCTGAGTCCGACGCACCCGACGGGCGACCGGCCCGGCCGGCAACCTGACCGGCACGACATGATGCTGACCGCGTCCCCGTCGTCTGGACGGCCGGGCCCGGCCGGTGGGGTCAATCGGCGAAGGGCAGGCGCATCCCCGCGCCCGGCCAGTCGCCCACCACGAGCGCTCCACCGCCCCCGTGCAAGGTGACGTAGGCCGTGCGGAGGTCGGGGCCACCGAAGCAGATGTTGGTGGGCGCCTCGTGCGGCGTCGGGATCGTCTCCAACGAACCACCACGCGGGTCGATGCGTGCGACCGCGCTGCTCGACGGGGACGCCACGCACACGTGGCCGTCGGCCTCGACCGCCAGCGAGTCGAACATGATGGGGCGTTCGACCAGGAGCCGCCCACCGCAGCCGGCACCCGCCCCGACCTTCACGTGGCCCGGTGACGTGACCTCGAAGGTCCACACCCTCCCCGCCATCGTCTCCGCGACGTACAGCTCGCTCCCATCGGGGCTCAGGCCGACTCCGTTCGGCCGCTCCAACGGTCCGATCACCCGGCGCGCGTGCGAGCCGTCGGGCACTGCGTAGGCGACCCAGCCAATCCGCGGCCCGCGATGGAACAACGACCCGAAGTCCGTGAACCAGAACCCGCCATCGGTGTCGAAGACCAGATCGTTCGGGGCCTCGAGCACCTCACCTTCGATCTCCCCGTAGAGCACCTCGACGGAGCCGTCCGCGAGATCGATCGCCTCGATGCGCCCCGCGAACGGGGGGACATCCCGCTCGTACGTCTCGGGCTCGGGCACCCGCAACCAAGCGACGTCGTCGAGCGTCAGGCCTCCGTTGTTGCACACGTAGCACCGACCGTCCGGGCCGAGCGCGAGCCCGTTCGGACCACCGCCCGGCTCGGCGATGGTGCGGTGCGAACCATCCGGCTGCACGCGGGTGACCCGTCCGGCCAGGGTCTCCACGACCAGGACCGAACCGTCCCTCATAGCGAGGGGACCCTCGGGAGCGCTCAGGCCCGATGTGACGTCACGGAACTGCACCATCTCCCGATTCTCTCGGAGCCGCGGGACCCAGGTCGACTGGCTCAGCACTTCTCGAGTGTCGCGCATCAGCACCCCGACCGAGCGCCCGGGCGGAGGCGCCACCGCTCGAGCCCCGACGGCTACGCGTACAGTGCGGCCGATGGCGCCGACCACCGATGCGACGCCCATCGGGCCCGTCCGCGGGAGTCAGAGTCGGGGAGACGTGTATGGACATGAGCAGGTACGCCGATCGCGTGGCGGTGCTCACCGGCGCCGCGTCAGGGATCGGGAGGGCCACCGCGCTGCGGCTCGCGCGGCGAGAGGGCGCGCGGCTCGTCGTCACCGACGTCAACGAGAGCGACCTCCGAGAGACCACGGCGCTGGTCGAGGAGCTCGGCGCCGAGTGTTCCACGGTGGCCGCCGACGTGGCCGACCCGGGGGACGGCGCGTGCCCTGCTGGCCGCCGCCGACCAGCACGGGCCGACCCACATGCTGGCGAACATCGCCGGCACCATGGATCACTTCCTGCCCGTCACCGAGACCGACGACGAGATGTGGCAGCGAGTCCTCGCCGTCAACCTGTACGGCCCGTTCGCGCTCTGCCGAGCGTTCCTGCCCGGCATGGTCGAGCGCGGTACGGGCGTCGTCGTCAACGTCGGGTCGATGGCCAGCGTCGTCGGTGGGCTCGGCGGGACCTCCTACACCGCGTCGAAGCACGGATTGGCGGGCGTGACCCGGAACATCGCGTTCTTCTACGGGCCGAGCGGCATCCGCTGCAACCTGGTGGTTCCCGGCGGCGTCGCAACCGGCATCCTGGCGTCGGCCGAGCCCCGCTCGGATTGGGCTTTCGAGCGCTTCCAGGTGCAGTACGCTGCGGCACGCGCGTCGTCGAGCCCGACGAGATCGCGCCGGTGATCTCGTGGCTGGGCTCGGACGAGGCCGCCAACGTCAACGGAGCCGTCGTGCACGCCGACGGCGGCATGTCAGCCTACTGACCACCGCGAGGGGCGGCGTCAGAGGAGCGCGTCGGCGACCTTCATCTCGATGAGCTCCTCGTTGTCATAGCCCACCGCCCGCAGCACCTCGTCGGTGTGCTCGCCCAGCGCGGGTGCCCGTTCGAGGGCCGGCGGCCGCTCGTCGAACTGCACCGGGTTGGTCACCAGCTGGAACGTCGATCCGTCCGACGGCACGACGTCGGCGAGGTAGCCGTTGGCGAGCACCTGCGGGTCGTCGTACAGCTCGAGACCGCGCTGGACCGGCGACCACACACCCCTGATGCCGGCCAAGGCCTGCTTCCACTCGGCCAGCGTCCGCGTCGCGAAGATCTCGTCGAGCAGCCGGGTCCCTTCGGCGCGATTGGCGTACATCGCCTCCGGGGTGGTGAACCGATCGTCGTCGGCGAGGTCCGGATGACCGAGCGCCGTCAGGAGCTGCGCGCCAGAAGCGGACCGCCTGCAGGAGCACGAGCAGGATCAGCTCCCCGTCCTTCGTGAGGTAGCGGTTCACGACCGGGCTCGGCAGGTCGTCGCGGGTCATCGTCGGGATCGGTTCACCGAGCAACTTCGACATCACGATGTCCGGTGCGTTGACCCACATCCCGACCGCGAGCAGCGAGACGTCGATGACCGGTGCGACGCCGCTGCGCTCGCGCTGGAGGAGGCCGGCCGCGATCGCTCCGGCGAGGGTCTGACCACCCGGCAGGTCCCCGAACGCCCGGGGTTGCGTCGGCCCGTACGGATCATCGCCGTACATGAGCGTGCGCATGACGCCAGCGCGAGCGAAGTACGCAGAACCGTCGAAGCCACCCTTGTCTGCTTCGGGCCCACGGACACCCTGTCCGTGCCCGCGTGCGTACACGATGCGTGGGTTCACCGCCTGGATGTGCTCGACGTCGATGCGGGCCCGCTGGCGAGCGCTCGGCAGGAAGTTGGTCAAGAAGACGTCGGCGGTCTCACAGAGCCGGTAGAGCGCCTCGAGGCCACGAGGATGCCGGATGTTGATCGCGACCGACTTCTTGCCATGGTTGGGTTGCTCCAGGAAGAAGTTCACGTCACGGCCCGTGGCCACAGCTCCTGGGATGAGTCCTCGTTGCGGATCGCCGCCGTCGGGGTTCTCGATCTTCAAGACCTCCGCGCCCCACTCGGCGAGCACGGCGCCGGCCGCGGGGGTGAACGTCCAGGCGGCCACCTCGACGACCCTGAACCCGTCCAACGGCCCTGCGCTCATCTTCACTTCCTCCATCGTCCGGCCGATGGCTCGTTCGGCGCCCAGCCCATGTGGCGACCTGGGGGACCGGAGGCGCCGCTGGCCACGACGACGCGACCTTACGCCGAGGACCGGCCCCCGTAGATGGAGGTGTCGCAGATGTCGGGGCGGGATCGCGGAGGCCGTCCGGCAGCTCGTCCAGCCGTTCCGGCGACGTCTCGGAGCGCCGGCTCCCTGCGCCGCACCTCGGAGGCTTCTGCTAGAACGTGCCTCGTCAGCCGTGGTCTTGGGGGGCCCACGGCATCCACGCATCGAGGGGGTGACGATGAGAGCCTGGGTGCAGCATCGAACCGGTGACCCTCGCGAAGTGCTCACGTTGGAGACGTGCGCGACGCCGTCACCGGGTCCCGGCGAGCTGCTCGTCGACGTCGAGATCGCCGGCGTCATCTACCCCGACCTGCTCATCGTGCGCGGCGAGTACCAGGTGACCGCACCGCTGCCGTCGACGCCCGGAGCCGAGCTGATCGGCCGGGTGCGATCCACCGGTCCCGGCACCAAGATCCCGGTCGGCACACGGATCATGGCGACCACCATGCCGGGCCGGGGCTCCTTCGCCGAACAGGCCGTCGTGTCCGAGGCGCACAGCGAACCGGTGCCCGACGACGTTCCCCTGGTCCCGGCGATCGCCCTACCGACGAACTACGTCACCGCTCACCTGGCGCTCCATCGACGGGCGCAGCTCGCGGCGGGCGAGGTGGTCGTGGTGTTCGGTGGGGGAGGAGGTGTCGGCACGGCCGCCATCGATCTGGCCCGCACGGCCGGCGCGCGGGTCGTCGGCGTCGACCTCGGCGCCGAGCGGGCCAAGCTCTGCGAGGAGGCCGGCGCCCACCTCGGTCTCGACGCGGCAGCCGTCGACCTGACCCACACGATCAAGGAGTTCTCCGACGGGCACGGAGCGGACGTCGTGATCGACCCGGTCGGCGGCGAACTGTTCGAGGAAGCGCGTCGGTTCGTCGCCTTCGAGGGGCGCGTCGTCGTGGTCGGCTTCGTGAGCGGTTCGATCGCCAGCCTCAAGACCAACCAGCTGGTCCACCGCAGCTTCACCGTGATGGGCGTGAACGCCATGATCACGCTGTGGGAGCACCCCGAAATCCATCAGGTCTCGCGGCGCGTGGTCGTGGAACTGCTCCGCCAAGGCGCCCTCCGGCCCAGGATCGCCGGCGTGAGCTCCTTCGAGGCGCTACCCGACACGCTGGTGGCGCTCGGCGAGCGTTCCATCCCCGGCAAGGGCGTGGTCGACATCGGCGCCGACCTCCTGGTCGAGGCATCCTGACCGACGGGAGGGGACAGCGATCGTGGGCATGTACATCCTCCTGAGCACGATGACCGCCGAAGGGAGCCAGCGGCTCCACGGGGAGCCCGACCGGCTCCTCGAGGTCAACGACGAGCTGACGGAGATCGGGTGCACGGTGGTGGCCCAGTACGCCACCATGGGCCCCTACGACTTCGTCACCGTGATCGAGGCCCCCGACAACGAGACGGCGACGTTGGTCTCCGCGGGCCTGAGCTCACGGGGCACGGTCAAGATCATGTCGCTGCCGGCGTTCCCTGTGGCGGACTTCCTCGGGCGCCTCAAGGCGCAGCGCCACCTCGGGAAGCGGTGACCACGAGCGGCGCACCTGGTCGACGAGGTGGGCGACGGCCACCCGCCGCTACCGGAAGTACGAACGAGGGCGTTCGACGAGCTCGACGAGCACGCCGTCCGGGTCGCGGATGAACATGATCCTGAGACCTTCGGTGATCGGGGTTCCCGGTAGGGCGAAGGTGTACGGCGGTTGCCTGGCGACGCCGGTCTCCTGAAGCGCCGCATGGGCCGCCTCCACGTCGTCGACCGCGAGGGCCATGCGATAGAGCCCTTGATGGAACGGCATCGCGTAGGTCGGGCCGACGGGAGCAGGTCCGGACCACGCGGTGAGCACGAGCGAATACGTCGGATCGTCGCCGAGCGAGAGACCGACCTCGCGCACGAGGCGATGGTCGCTGTCGCCCTCCCACAGCTCCGCCGCCGTCGCCGTCTGCGCGACCGGAGCGAAGCCGATCTGCTGGTACCACGCCAGGCTGGCGTCGATGTCGCGGCACACCAGCCGCAGGTGATGGGCCTCGGCGTGCTCCCCACCACCCGGGACGAGCTCGACGGCCACGCCCTCCGGGTCGCGCAGGAGGGCAGCCGAGTCGGTCCGCCCGACCAAATGCCCCCCTTCGGCGGTGGCCAACGCGGTGGCGCGCTCGAGGTCGGGCACCGCGAAACCCGCCGCCTGGACGCCGTGGTCCCAGGGGTAGGGGTAGGGCTTGCCGGCGGTCGGCGGGTCGATCCACCGTACGAGCTCCAGCGAGGTCGCCTGACGTCCGCCGCGGTGGTCGTAGAGGAACACCACCTCGGACGTCGTGAGGTCGTAGATGCCGAACGCCTCGCCGTTCGCCCCCGGACTGGTGCTGCGCATCACGGGTTTCAGCCCCAGCACGGACGTGTACCACCGTTCGAGCCGGCCGAGGTCGGTGCAGTTGTAGTTCGTGTGCAGGAAGCGGCGGCAGGCGGCCGCGGGCGCAGTCGGTTCCATCCGGGTCCCCCTCGTGGTCCCTCGCCTCGACCGATCCGATCTGGCGATCTGACGGAAGCGTCGAGTCTCTGACAGATGTGTCGAGTCCGCAAGCTAGCGTTGGGTGACCGGCACCACCGTGGACGCCGCGGCCGGGTCCGGACGAGCGCCGGCGCCACGTCCGGCCGTCTCGCCTGCCGGGTGCGAGCATCGACGGGTCGGCAGGACCGCCGCCGGCGTCGCCACGAGAGGGAGCGACCATGACGTTCGGGGAGACGACGACCGCGGCAGAGGTCATTGACGGCACCGACCTGACGGGCCAGGTCGCGGTGATCACCGGGGCGTCCGGCGGCATCGGCCTGGAGACGGCGAGAGCGCTGGCGTCGGCCGGCGCGACGGTCGCGCTCGGGAACCGCAACGCCGAGAAGGCCGCGGCAGCCGCCGACGACCTGCGCGCCAGTGTGCCGGGCGCCGAGGTGGAGCTGGGCGAGCTCGACCTGACGTCGCTCGCCAGCGTGCGCGCCTTCGCGGCCTGGATCGCCGAGCGTCACGATCGCGTCAACCTCCTGATCAACAACGCGGGCGTGATGGCCACGCCCTTCGGGCGAACCGCCGACGGCTTCGAGCTCCAGTTCGGCACCAACCACCTCGCCCACTTCCTGCTGACCAACCTGCTGGTGCCGCAGCTGCTCGCAGGGGCGCCGGCCCGGATCGTCAACCTCACCTCGAACGGGCACCTCATGAACGGGATCGGGTGGGAGGACCCGAACTTCCACGAGCGCGAGTACTCCGCGTGGCCGGCGTACGCGCAGTCCAAGACGGCGAACATCCTGTTCACGCTGGAACTCGAGCGCCGCCTGGGGGACCGTGGGGTGCACGCGTACGCGGTCCATCCGGGCCTGGTCGGGACCGACCTCTTCCGGTACCTGTCCGGCGACGAGCAGGCCCGCTTGGACCGGCGGGTCGAGAAGCACGGGATCTACACCAAGTCGCCCGCCGAGGGCGCGTCGACCACGGTGCTGGCGGCGACGTCGAAGGAGCTCGAAGGATCGGGTGGCTCCTACCTCGAGGACTGCCAGGTGAGCAGTGCCGTCGCCGCCCACGCGCAGGATCCGGACGACGCGCCGGCGCCTGTGGACCCTGAGCGAGGAGCTGGTCGGCCAGTCCTTCCCGACCTGAGGGCTGCCGGCTCGCGGAGGGGCGGACCCGCGGGCCGCCCAGGACCACGTTGTCGCCGTTCGACACTGGGGGATCGATCATGACCAGTCCGCTTCGAGTCGGCCTCATCGGCGTCGGGTGGGGTGCCGTCGTCCAGGTGCCGGCGTTCCGTCTGGTGCCCGAGTACGAGGTCACCGCCATCTGCTCCCGACGACCGGAGCGTGTGGTCAAGGCCGGTGAGGCGCTCGGGATCACGGACACGTCGGCCGACTGGGAGTCGTTCGTGCGACGCGACGACCTCGACGTGATCTCGGTGTGCACGCCGGTCGATCTCCACGCCGAGCAGACCATCGCGGCCATCGAGGCCGGCAAGCACGTGCTGGTCGAGAAGCCCCAGGCGCTCACGGCCGACGACGCCAAGCTTATGCTCGACGCCGCGGAGTCGGCCGGGGTCGCCCACGCGGTGTGCTTCGAGGGCCGTTACGAGCATCACCGGCTCCCGGTGACCGAGCTCGTCGCGGACGGCTTCCTCGGCCAGCCGTACGTCGCCCTGGCCAACAACGTGGCCGACTACTGGCACCCGAGCCGCGGGCTGCAGTCGGAGTGGATGTATCGGCTCGACCAGGGTGGGGGCTACCTCATGGGACTGTCCTCACACGACATCGACTTCCTCCTGCACCTGTTCGGCGAGCCGGAGGCCCTTTGTGCCGAGGTGCGGAGCTCGGTACCGGTGCGGACGCGACCCGACGGCACCGATCGCCAGTCGACGCCGACGACACGTCGGCGCTCCTGCTGCGGTTGCGCTCGGGCGTGCTCGCCACGGTCACGACCTCGGCCGTGGGTCTGCGCCACAACTGGCGGCAGCTCGACCTGTTCGGGAGCGAGGGGGCGATCACCGTCGCCGGACCGATCCAGGGCGGCGCCCCGACGGTGCGCGCCGGACGGTCGGGGAGGAGGGCATGAGTGACGTCCCGCTGAGCACGCGCTCGCCGCGCGCGGGCCTGCCCCTCCCGGAGCGCCGCGCCGCCGGTGCGATCCGGTCGCTGGCGCTGATGCTCGAGGACTGGCTGCCGGCGTTCGTGGGGCTGCCGGCGCCGGGCGTACCGACGCTGCGCGACGGATGGCGCGCCCAACAGGTGATCGACGCCGCCCGGCGCAGCTCGGCCGGCGGGGGCTGGGTGCCCGTGGAGTGACCGACACTGCGGGCCGCCCCGAGGGCGGCCGAGCTCGCGCCGCACCGGACATGACGGAAGTGTCAAGGCGACTAGCTTGCGACGCGCCATGACCGTCGCCAGCTTCGAGTCCACTGGCGCCTACGGGACCGCGTTCTCGGCCTTCCTGGCCGCCGATCCCCGCACGCGAGCCTTGCGGGGCTTCCGCCCCGACAGCCTGGAGGAGGGGGCGGCCCGCCTCCGTGATCTGCAGCAGCTGCTGTTCGACGAAGGCTGGTCGAGGCTCGGTTGGCCCGCGCGCTGCGGTGGCCTGGGCGGCGATCCGCGCTTCGGCGCCGCCATGTTCGAGGCGCTCTGGCAGCACGACATCTTGATCCCCGAGCCCTACAACACGCTCGAGATCCTGGTGCCGGTGCTCCTGGTGCACGCGCCGCAACTGGGGCCCAGCGGTATCTGCCGGCCTCCGCGGCGGCGACCTGTGGGCCCAGGCGTTCTCCGAGCCCGACGCCGGCAGCGACCTGGCGTCGCTGCGCACCCGGATGGAGCCGGACGGCGACGGCTGGCGCCTCACCGGCCAGAAGGTCTGGTCGACCTACGGGCACCTTGCCCGCCGGTCGGTGCTGCTCGCCCGCTCCGGCGGCCCGGGGCACCGGGCCTCACGATGGTGCTCGTCGATCTCGACCAGCCCGGCGTCGAGGTGCGCCCGATCCGCGCCCAGAACGGCGAGAACCACTTCGCCGAGATCTTCCTCGACGGCGCCTACGCCGCGGCGACCGGTTGATCGGCGCCGTCGGCGAAGGACTGGGCGGTCGCCATGTACATGCTGCAGTGGGAGCGCGGGGCGTACGGCTGGATCCAGCAGGGCCGGTTCCACACCCGGCTGCAGACTCCTGCTCGACTCCGGCCGCGCCGAGGCCGACGACGCCGCTGCGCTCGGCCACGCCTACGCGGCGACGACCGCGTTGCGCCTGCACACCTGGGCCACCGTGGAGCGGCTGGCTGCCGAGGAGACGCTCGGGCCGGAGGTCTCCGTCGACAAGCTGCTGCTCGTCGACGCGGAGCTGGCCGTGTGGGACGCCATCCGGCCACGGGTGGGGTGCCGCGTTCGACCTCGACGACGACCTCGAGTGGCTGCGGGCGGAGTTCCTCTTCAGCCGGGCGGCACCGATCTACGGCGGTTCCCAGGACATCCAGCGCACCCTCGTCGCGCAGCGCGTGCTCGGCCTGCCGAGGGAGGCCTGATGGACGCCGAGACGTTGGCGCTGCTGCGCACCAGCCTGGCCCAGGTCCTCACGGCAGCCGGCGACGGCGACCTCGCCGGGCGCCTCGACGCCCTGGGATGGGACGAGGTCCTCGCCGACGACGAAGCCGCGGCGATCCGGGTGCTGTTCGAGACGAAGGGCGTCACCCTGTCGGCGCACGACGCCCTCGGCCCGGTCATCGCCCGCTCGATCGCCGGGTCCGTCGGCGACGCCGACCTGGTGGCGGCGACGGTGGTCCTGCCGCGGTCCTTGCACCCTCACCGTCTCTCGGCCACCGTCGATGGCGGCGCGGCGATCGTGCACGGCGTCGTCCTGGCCCCGACGTCCGACGACCGCGCCGCGATCGTGCCGGTGGCGGCCGGTCAGGGCGTCCGGCTCGCCGTCGTCGCGCCCGGCGTGCCCTGGACGCGGGCACCTCTCGCGGGCACCGACGGCTCGCTCGGCCTCAGCGAGGTCGCCGGCGTGATCCCGGCGTCGTCGATCACGTGGATCGAGGCCGAGGCCGCGGTGCCGGCGTGGCTCGCCGCCACGGTCCGCGTCGATGGGCCCTGGCGGCCGAGCTGAGCGGGATCGGCCGGCACGTCATCAGTCGGGCCGTCGACTACGCCCGGGAGCGAAAGCAGTACGGCCGGCCGATCGGCACGTTCCAGGCCGTCCAGCACCGCCTCGCCGCCGCCTTCGCCTCGGTGGTCGGCGCAGCGGACGTCGTGGCCGAGGCGGCGACCTCGGCCTCACCCTGGACCGCCCTCGTGGCGAAGGCCGCAGCCGGTCGCGCGCGCGAGGAGGCGTGCACGCAGGCTCAGCAGGCCTACGGCGCGGTGGGCTTCACCTGGGAGCACGAGTTCCACCACGCGCTCCGCCGCACGTACCTGCTCGACCGGCTGTTCGGCGACTGGCGGACGCTCGAGCGCGAGATCGGCGAGTGCCTGCTCCGCGAGGGGCGCGCCCCGCGCGGTCGGGGCCGTCCGCCTCGGGCCGGAGGGCCCCACCGGAAGGAAGGGAACGATGTCGACGGAGGGCCGCGATCAGGGCGGGCGAGCACACGACGGGCTGGAGCACGACGGGGGCGCCGCCGCGCCCACCGATGATCTCGCCCGGACGTCGCCTCCGCCGCGACAACCGGGCGCGGTCCTCGGGTCGCGCGCCGAACCGGACGAGAGCCGCGATCCTGGACGCGACCCGGCAGATCTTCCTCGTGCGGGGCTACGCCGGTACCACGGTCGACGAGATCGCGCGGGCGGCGGACCTGTCGCGCGAGGGTCGTTCTACACGTACTTCCCCTCCAAGCGCGATGTGCTGCTGGCCCTGGGCGCCGACAGCCTGGACGCGGCGAGGGCGGCGGTGACATCGCTCGAGGCGTTGGCCGCGCGCTGGCAGCTCGCCGACCTCGAAGCCTGGGTCGGCCGCTACTTCGACCTGCTCGACGAGCACGGCGCCTTCGCGTTCCGTGTGGACCCAGGCCGCCCACGAGGACGACGCGATCCGTCGGGCGGGCATCCACGCGGACCTCGAGCTCTGCGGCCAGCTGGGACGGGCGCTGGCGGCGCTCGGGGGTGAGCTGGCGCGCGATCCGGTCGGTCTCGGGCTGGCCGCGGCCGCCATGCTCGAACGGTCGTGGGCGTACTGCCAGCTGTACACCACCAGCCTCGACGCCGCCGAGCTGCGCCGGACGATGGCGCGGCATGCTGGCGGCGACGGCCAGCGCCCCGTGACGGGCGGGGCGCGGCGCTCAGCGCAGGTAGTTGAATCCGCCGTCGACCATGAGGGTCGTCCCGGTGACGTATCGCCCGTCAGGACCGGCGAGGTAGACCACGGCACGACCGATGTCGCGCTCGGGTCACCCCAGCGGCCGAGCGGGATCGTCGAGAGCACGCTGTCGACCGCGCCGGGCGTGGTGTCCCCGAACTCGCCGAGCCCGGGCGTCGCGGCCAGCGGACAGATCGCCACCACGCGGATGCCATGGCGGCCCCATTCGACAGCGCCGACGCCGTACAGCACCCGGATCGCCTCCTTCGCCATGGCGTAGCCACCCATCGTGCCGTGGGGCAGCACCGACGAGCCGGATCCCATGTTGACGATGCAACCTTGGGTCGCCCGCAGGTGGGGGAAGCAGGCCTGCATGAACCGCAGGGCCCCCATGGGTCCCGACTGCCACATGGTCTCCATGTCGGCCTCGGTCATCTTGCGCAGTGATCGGTACACCATCGTCTGGGCGTTGTTGACGAGGAGGTCGATCCGGCCCCAGAGGTCGACCGCCCGTTGGACGCTCGCCTCCACCTGGTCCCGATGCTCGACGTCGCACTCATGGGCGGTGGCCTCGCCACCCCTCGCTTCGATCTCGGCCACGACCGCGTCGCACTTGGCCGATGTCCGGCCGAGCACCAGCACGCTCGCCCCTTCCGCCGCGACCGCGGCGCGACGCCGCGGCCCACACCCTGGCCCCCACCGGTGACGATCGCGACCTGGCCCTCGAGGACTCCCACGCCCGAATGGTGCCACAGCCGCCGCCCGGCGGATCGGCTCACAGCTCCGTCGTGGCCGCGATGACCTCCGTGCCGAACGCTCCCAGTTCGTCGCGAACGGCCGGAGCTCCTTCGAGCGGACGGCGATCACGAGCCGGTCGACGCCCAGCGCGGCGAGGCGCTCCGCCTCGGGCACGGTGCGGGCGCCGCCCACCGTGAACTCGATGGTCGTTGGGTCACGGCCGAGGCGCTCGGCCTCGTCGCGGACGGCGCCGATCACGTGGCGGAGCGTCTCGTGCAGGTCGAGACCGGGACCCACCCACGGGAAGTAGCCGTCGCCGTAGCGGGCTGCCGGCGGATGGCGGCCGGCGAGGCACCACCGACGTGGAGCGGATGGTGCCCCGCGGTGGGCGCGGATCGCAGCGGACGGAGTCGAAGCGGACGTGCTCGCCGTGGTACGCCGCGACGTCCTCGGTCCAGAGCGCCCGCATCGCTTCGATGGCCTCGTCCATGCGTCGCCCACGGTCGGTGAACTCCATCCCCACCGCCGCATACTCCTCGGGTAGCTCCCCGACCCCGATGCCGAGGTTCAGGCGGCCGCCCGACAGGAAGTCGAGCGTGGCGGCGGCCTTGGCGAGGACGACCGGTTGGTGTTCGGGCACGATCACGACGTTCGTGCCCAGTTTGATGGTCGTCGTCCGGCTGGCCACGAACGCCAACCAGATCAGCGGATCGGGGATCCCGCCTCGGCGCCAGAGCCGGTCCATCCGGCCGTCCTCCGAGCCGGCGTACGGCGTGACACTCTCGCCGACGGCAACGACGACGTGCTCCGGGCACCACAGCGAGTCGAAACCGGCCGCCTCGGCCGCCTGGGCCATCACGACGGCGCGGTCGGGCTCCGGGAAGCTGGTCGAGGCGAACACGATGCCCCATCTCATGTCGCCGTCCTCCTGCTCCGCGCCGGGGCGCTCGTCTCAGATGCCGCGACCTCTGTGCTCGGCCGCCGCCGGCGTCAGCCGGGAACTCCGCCGGAAGGTTCATGACGCCCCGGCGACGGCGGAAGTACCAGCGGCCGTCGAGGCGCGCCAGGTCGTCGACGTGGTGCCCGAGCATCGCCACCGTGGGCCGGCCGTCCGGTCCACCGGTGACGACCGTCCACATGACGGTGGCCGTCGCCGCATCGCCATCGAGCGCGACCCGTGGGCTGCTGACGATGTGGAACGTGGTGCCGACCGAATCGGCCAGCGACGTCGCCATGAGCGCCTCGATCGCGTCCCGACCCTTGGCCCGACCCATCGGGCCGAGGAGCACCTCACCGTCCTCGGCGAACAGGGCCGTGATACGCCGCGAAATCGCCGGCATCGAGGTGCTCGCCGTAGTCGATGAAGAGCTGATGGATCGCCTGCAGGTCCTCGAGGCGCCGCAGCCGGGCCTCGAACGGCTCGCTCACACCGGCTCGAGCTCGTAGAACTGCCGGGCCCACTTGCGCAGGGCGCCGTAGGGCTTGGCGTCCTGCTTGGCGAACGCCGGGGTCTCGACGTACACCTGGTAGCGCCAGATCTCGAGGTCGTCCCAGAGGTCGGAGGAACTGCTTCTGGGCCTGCTCGCGGTGATGCTCCGGGACCGCGTCGCTGGTCGTCGCCCTCGTCGCGGGGCCACCAGATCGAATAGAAGAGGTCGGAGCGTCTCGTCGTCGACCGGCGTGGTGAAGAAGATCAGCCGGTAGTGGTACGACCCCTCGAAGATCGCGGTACGAGCCGCCGACGCCCACGGAGATCGAGTTGTTCTTAGCGCCATCCGCTCGCCGCCGTCGGGCTGCGGGCACGGGGAACCCGCCGATGCGCCTTGTAGAACGGCCCGTCGACCTCCCAGTGGCAGCAGCGGGGCGTCACCGTCGCCGCGTGGACGTGCTCGAAGTGCACCGTGTCCGGGGCGTTCTCCAGCGTGATCTGCGGGTGCACCGGCTCACGCTCGTACTTGACCGACATCTCCGGGTAGGCGCGGTAGTAGTCGGCGGGGTCGGCGGCAGGTGCGGCGAGCACGCGTGAACAGGTCGGGGAGCTCCCACCGCGGCGGCCCGCCGGCCGGGTCGTGCCACATGAACACGCACTCGTGCTGTTCGACGACCGGCCACACCCGCAGGCTGTGCGAGAGGTTCGGCCGGTCCTCGTAGGGGATGAACCGGTTCACGCCGTCGGGCCCGTAACCCCAGCCGTGGTACGGGCAGACGACGCAGTCGCCCTCGACCTTGCCGCCGTGGCCGAGGTGGGCGCCGAGGTGCGGGCAGTGGGCGTCGAGCACGTGGAGCTCGCCGTCCTCGGTGCGGTAGGCCACCTGGTGGCCGCCGAAGTACTGGAGCGGCTTCACCGCGCCGGCCGGGAACTCGGCGCTCCAGCCGACCATGAACCAGCCGGTCGGCTTCCACGTGAACGGAACCTTCACAGCGCCATGCTGCCGACGGCTGACAGAAGTGTCAAGGACGCTCGGCCCCGCCGTCCTCGCCGCCCGTGTCGGCACGCTAGGTTCTTGACGATGTCGTCAGCATTTCGGACCGCCTCCTCGGGCTCGTCCGCCCCGAGCACACCGCCGTGCTGACGATGGAGCTCCAGCGCGGCATCGTCGGTGACGGCTCGATCCTGCCCGCCCTGCCGCGGGCGGTGGAGGAGGCGGCATCCTCGCCGTTGCGGGGCGGGTGTGCCGCCTCGCTCGCGACCACGGTGTCCGGGTCGTCCACGCCACGATGGAGGAGCGACCGGACGGTGCGGGTCAGGCCGTGAACTGCCGGATCTTCGCCATCTCGGCCAAGCATCGGGCCGAGCACGGCTGGGGCCCGACCGACGTCGATCGGCCGGGAGCGGCGCTCGTGGACCAGCTCGACGTCCAGCCGAGCGACGTCAAGGTGCCGCGCATGCACGGCATGACGCCGTTCACGGGCACCGAGCTGGATGCCGTGATCCGCAACCTGGGCGTGCGCACGATCGTGCTGATGGGCGTCTCGTTGAACCTGGGCATCACCGGGGCCGCGCTCAGCGCCGTCGACCTGGGCTACCAGGTGATCGTGGTGCGCGACGCCGTCGTCGGCCTGCCCCGGGAGTACGGCGAGGCGGTGCTCGCCAACACGCTGTCCATGATCGCCACCCTGGTCACCGCCGACGAGCTCGCCACCGCCTGGGACGCGATCCACCTCGCCGGGCCGGTGGCCTGACGGGGGTGGCACGGCGGCGAGCCCGCCGCGGGAACGAGGAGGAGTCATGGATCTGGGCATCGAGGGGCGCGTCGCCTACGTCACGGGAGGCAGCCGGGGGATGGGCCGACTCGCGGCGGAGATGCTCGCGGCCGAGGGCTGCCTGGTCACGATCGTCGCCCGGACGAAGACCGACGTCGACGAGGCCGTCACGGCCATCGGCGACGCCGGCGGCACCGCGCTCGGGGTGCAAGCGGACATCGTCGACCCCGACGACGTCCGGCGCTCGGTCGCGGAGGTGACCGCCGCCTTCGGGCCGCCCCTGATCGTCATCGGGCAGACGAAGTTCAACATCCCCGGCGACTTCGCCGACATCACCGAGACCCAGCACTACATCGACTCGTTCCGCAGCTACACGATGAGCCAGATCCACCTCCTCCAGGCCGTGCTGCCAGCGATGAAGGAGGCCGCCTGGGGACGCTTCGTGCACATCGGCTCGGCGACGGCGAAGGAGCCGGTCGGCAAGATCCACCATGTCATCGCGAACGCCACCCGGCCCTCGACGGTCGGGCTGTTGAAGACCGTGGCCGACGAGTACGCGCGCTACGGCATCACGGTGAACACCGTCGCGCCGGGGTGGATCGCCACCGAGAACGCCTACGAGTACCTCGAGCGCCAGCTCGGCCTGACCACACCCGAGCAGCGCACGGAGTTCATGGTGCAGGTCGCCGGCGTCCCGGCGGCGCGCATGGGCGAACCCCGGGAGATCGCCTCGACGATCGTCTACCTCTGCTCCGACCAGGCCGGCTATGTCAACGGCAACTGGATCGAGGTCGACGGCGGGCACCACCGATCGGCCTTCTGACGCACCGGGCAGCGAACGCGTCCCGCCCGCGCCCACTCAGCTCGCCTCGGCGGCGCCCTTCGCGGCGAGCGTGGCCAGCCGGTTGCTCAAAGCACCACCTCCGGCCTCGGCCTTGCGCCGGCCCATGCTCTTCACGCTATGTCGACGTCGGCGGCCTCGGCGCGCAGGGCCGCACCGTCGCACTGCTCCTTCGGCCGGTGCGGAACGGGTCGAACGCGAACGCCCGCATGGCGTTCCGGTGCTGATGTTGTCGATCTCGTCGTCGCTCAGGCCACCGATGTTCTCCCACAGCTGCTCGGGCGCGTCGGGCCACGTCGAGTCGGAGTGCGGGTAGTCCATCTCCCACATGATCCGGTCGACGCCGACAAGATCGCGCGTTCGAGCCGGCCCGGTCGTCGATGAAGCACGTCCAGAAGTGCTCGTGGAACAGCTCGCTCGGCAGCTTGCCCCCGAGGTCGGTGTGGGTCCACGCGTGATGGTGCCGGTACACGTAGTCGGCCCGCTCGAGGGCGTAGGGGATCCAGCCGATGCCGCCCTCGGACATCGCGATCTGCAGGCCGGGGAACCGGCTGAACACGCCCGAGAACAGGATGTCGGTGACCGCCTGCAGGCTGTTCACCGGCGTCAGGGCGATCATCACCTCGGCGGCGCGTCCGGCGACGTCGACCGTCATCGACGACGAGGAACCGATGTGGAGGCACACCGTCACCTCGGTGTCGACGCACGCGGCGAAGAACGGGTCCCATGAGTCGGTGTGGTAGCTGGGTAGACCGAGCTTCGACGGGTTCTCCGAGAAGGTCACCGCGTGGCAGCCCTTCGCGGCGACCCGGCGGATCTCGTCGGCCATGAGCGTCGACGTCCCACAGCGGCGGGATCGACAGCGGGATGAACCGGTCCGGGTGGCTCCCCGGCCCACTCATCGACGTGCCAGTCGTTGTAGGCCCGCACGGCGGCGAGCGCGATCTCCTTGTCCGCGATCCGGCCGAAGTACTGCCCGCAGAAGTGCGGGAACGTCGGGAAGTTGAGGCCGGCCAGAACCCCGGCGGCGCTCATGTCCCCGATCCGCTCCTCGGCCCGGAAGCAGCCGGGCCGCATCTGCGTGTACTCGGTGGGATCGAGGTTGTACTCGTCGGGCGGGCACCCGGCGACGGCGTTGAGGCCGACGCTCACGGCCCGCTCGCCCTCGAACTCCCAGATGTCGCCGCCGTCGTCGGTCTTGACGACCCTTGGCTTGCGGTCGGCGTACTTGTCGGGCCAGTGGGCGTCGAACATCGTCGGCGGCTCGACGATGTGGTCGTCCACGCTGATGAGGATCATGTCGTCGCGTTGCACGAGCACCCCCAGGGTCAGGACGCGGTGAACCTGACAGTATCGTCAGCGAGGGAGCCGTGGGGCGAGGGCGGGTCGGACCCGCCGCGGCGGGCACAACGGCGCGATGGCGGATCAGGCCGTCGACCGGCGCCCCGGGGTGAACGTGATCGGGAGGTTCCGGATGGCGTAGACGTCACCGGAGTCCTCGAAGCGGGTGACCTCGCCGTCGATGCGGAAGTCGGGGAGGCGGGCCATGGTCTCCTCCAGCATCACGCGGAACATCACCCGGGCGTGGTGCGAGCCAGGCACCGGTGGGGGCCGAGGCCGAACCCCATGTGCCGGTTGCTGGTGCGCTCGAGGTCGATGGTGTCGGGATCGACGAAGACCTTCGGGTCGTACCCAGTGGCGGGGAACATCAGCATGACCCGCTCGCCGGCGTGCAGCTGCTGGCCGTGGAACTCGGCGTCGTGGGTGACGGTGCGGTAGAGGCCGTAGGACGGGCCGTCGTGACGCAGGAACTCCTCGGTGCCCTTGGCGATCAGGGACGGGTCGTCGATCAGCCGCTGACGCAGCACCGGGTCGGCGTCGATCTCCTGGATCACGTTGCCCGTCAGGCCGGCGGTCGTATCCATGCCGCCGAGCAGGAGCAGGTAGGCGTACATGAGGATCTCCGCGTCGTCGAGCGGCTGCCCGGCCGGTGTGGCCGTGATCAGGGCCGAGAACAGATCATCACGCGGCTCGTCTCGGCGGGCCTGCAGCTCGATCATGATGTTCGCCATGATCTGGCCGACGGCCGCCTCGGCCTTGGCCGGATCTTCGGTGCGGTCGTGGATGCTGGCGTGGACCCACTCGATCCACTCCGACCAGCGGTCGGCGGACCACCCGAGCGTCTCGAGGATCCAGCGGGCCGGTAGGGGAGTGAGCAGCTCCTGTGACAGGTCGCACGAGCCCCGCTCGATGAAGTCGTCGATCAGCTCCGTGGCGATCTCGCGGAACGCGGCTCGTCGGCCGCCGCGCCACGGGGGAGAGCGTGCCGAGCACGATCCGCCGGTACTCCTTCACCATCGGGCCGTCGACGTCGATGGGCACGAGCGGGATGTCGTAGGCGCCCGACGGCACCCCCTTCGGGCAGGCGGCGCTGTGCGCGGAGCTGAACAGCTCCGGATCCTGCACGGCGTCGTAGACAGCTTGGTAGCCGTACAGGGCCCAGTAGCCGCCATGGTGCTCCGACCAGCCCAAAGGACACCCGCTGGCGTGCAGCTCGCTGACCACCGCGCGGTTGTCGTCACGGAACTCGGCGTTGTGGTGGTCGAAGTCGATCACATGTCGTTCGGTGGTCACCCTGCTCATCGCTTCCCCTCTCGCGACAGTGCCTCCCGGGGAGGCTAATTTGACGAACCTGTCAACGTCGAGTGCTACCGGTGACGCCGCCGGTGACGGACCTCGATGCACCCTCGGCGACCTCGCGGCGGCCGAGCACGAAGTAGGCGAGCGACCCGAGTCCGGCCGAGTTCGACGAGCGGACGCCGCCCACAGTCGCTTCGAGCCCCGCACCTGGCTGGCCGGCCGACGCCGTAGGTCGACGAGCATCGCGACCTTCAGCACGGCCTCGACCGCGGCGGCGATCAGCAGCAGCCTGCGGGTCCGCTCGCTCAGGTCGCTCCAGCGCTTCACCATTCGATGCCACCGTGTCGTCGTGCTCGGCCCGGTCGAGGGTATCGGGCGTGTCCTGGCCACGGTCGGCGGCCCCTGGCGTCCGACTTTGCCCAGCTCTTGCCCGCCCTCGCCACGATGCGGGTGCCACACGACAGCGAGCTCTCGTGCCGGAGACCGTGCCGGAGACCGCGTGCTCCGGTGCGAGACTCGCGAGTGGCGGGCGGGCGAGTGGCGGACGGCTCTCGGTCGGGGAGCACGAAGTACAAGATGCCGAGGACGACCGCGGTCGCCGCGAAGAGGGTGACAGCCAGGATTCCAGCGGAAGTGGGCGAGGACCGCGGCCACGGCCACGTAGTCCGCGACGCCGGCGAGGACGATGAGGGCCCAGGGCGTGGACGTGGCGGGCCGACTGGCTGCCACCGAGGGGGCCACTGCGCGGTCACGTTGACGATCACGACGGTGGGGATGGCGATGGCGACGCAGGCGAGGGCGATGAGCAGCGCGCCGTCCACGGCGTCGCTCGGCACGGTGACGACGGCCACGAGGAGCACGATGGCGACGGCCCCGAGCACGACGCTGATCCAGCTCTGACGCTGGATCTCCTGCTCGACCTTGCTCCCCGGCCGGCCGCCGGGCGGCGGCGGGGACCGGACGGTGGTGGCGGGGGCACCGACATGACCCGGAGCGTAGGAGCCGCCCGACCCCGCCGCGCACGTCCCCGGCCCGGTCGACTCAGCGCGCGCCCGCGCCGGGCGCCGCGGCGGCTACGCAGCACCCCGGCCGGCGGGAGGCCGGGGGTGCTGCTGTCGTCGTGGGTCCGCCCGCACGACGAGTCCACGGGCCCGGATCGGCGTTGATCCGAGCGTCGTGACGACAGCGTAGATCGGCCGAGCGGACCCGGCGCGCGACGGTACGCGCCGCTGAGGGCGTGCCGGGAAGCCCTCGATCGGGTGAACTCCGGCGGAGTGTCGAGCCCGGCTCGGGGCACCTGAGCGCGAAGCAGATCCCTAGGTGACGACGCCGCGCTCCCGCAGTCCCGCGATCTGCTCGTCGTCAGGCCGAGCTCGCGCATGACCGCGTCGGTGTCCTGGCCGTGCGACGGCGAGGCCCGCAGCGCGCCGATCGGCCGCTCGTCGAACTGCGCCGGGGACGCGCCGGTGAGGTAGGAGCCTCCCGTCGGCGAACGTCACCGGGGTCACGAAGCCGTTCTCCAGCGCCTGCTCGTCGACGATGACCTCCGCCGGGCTCTTGAGCGGCGACCAGACGCCCTGGAGATCTGCCAGCTCGCTGCTCCCACTCGGCCAGCGTCCGGGTGGCGAAGATGGCGTCCATCTCGGCGATGAGGTCGACGTTGTTGGCGGCCCGCGCCGCGGGGTCGACGTAGCGGGGATCGGTCGAGCCAGGCATCGCGACCGAGCTTGCGGGCCAGGTCCGGCCACCACTCGTCGTAGAGCAGGCAGAGCACCAGCCAGCGGCCGTCCTTCGTGCGGTAGATGTTGTTGGCCGGGTCGGGGCCTGCGGTGCGCGGCGGGGGAGGTCCGGCGGCTGCCAGCCGAGGCTGGCGCTGATCAGCGACTGGCTCATGATGTAGTCGCCGATGAGGTACAGGGCGTGATCGACGACCGCGCCCCGGCCGGTGCGCTCCCGCCGGAACAGGGCGGCGGCGATGGCGCCGGCCAGCGTGGCCCCGCCGGTGAGGTCGCCGACCGAGCCCGGCTGGGACGGCGGCGGCTCGCCGTCGGCCGGCGTCTGCACGAAGCCGGACCCGGAACGACACCACGACGACGGGTAGTCGAAGCCGCGGTGCTGGGCCATCGGGCCCTTCCGGCCGTAGCCGGTGCCGCGGGCGTAGACGAGCCGAGGGTTGCGCGCCATGAGGTCGTCGGGCTCGATGCCGAGCTTCGACCCTGGCGTCGTCGCGCAGGTTCGTGATGAAGACGTCGGCCGTCTCGACCAGCCGGTAGAGCTGCTCGCGGCCCTCGGCCTGGCGTGAGGTCGAGCCCGAGGCCGCGCTTGCCCCGGTTGGCCGCCTCGAAGAACGGGTTGGCCCGCAGGCCCGGCCGCTGGATCGCCCGCATCGTGCGAGCGGCATCGCCGCCGTCGCGACCCGCTCGATCTTGATCACGTCCGCGCCCCAGTCGGCCAGGACCATCGCCGCCGCCGGCACGAAGGTGTGCTCGGCCACCTCGATCACCCGCACGCCCTGCATCACGTCGTACACATCGACACCTCCGAACCCCGGACCGGCCGCAGGATTATGGACGAGGCCTCGCCGGCGACCAAGGTCGCGCGACCGGGACCGCGACCATCCGCGCTCTCGACGCGGCGGCGTGCGAGCATCTGCCGCTGAGCAGCATGCGATGGTCACCCCCGATGCGACGGAGGACCCGGAACGGGCGGTCGGTGCGCCGCAGACGGCCCGCACCGAGCCGGGTGGCACGGCCGCCGCCGTCCCGGTGGTCGTGGCCGCGGCGGTGCTCGGCGCGGTGCGGTGGCTAGGCGGCGGGTCGGGTCAGCCATCCGGCTCGTTGCCGCCGACGCCGGCGCCGACCACGCGCCGAGAAGGTGCGTCGCGATCACCACGACCACGCTCTCGCCGGCCAGCTCCAGGCCGACGACGAACGGCTCGCCGCCGCCTATCTCGCCGAGCGGGACGGGGCGGCGCAGGCGGCGCTGTGCGCCCACATGCGCCGACAGCGGGGCAGGTCAGGCGCTACAAGGACCTGTCGATGCGCTCGTCACCGCCGGCATGAGCCGGCGTGCGAGCCGCTGGCGTCGCCGGCGCGGTGCGCCGCCGATCGCCTGCGGCTGACCGCCTCTCGCGTCCCGCCGGTCCCCCACGCCGGACCCACGGGAGCGGGCCCGCGCCCACCCTGTCGTGGAGACGGGCGGCAAGATAGTTGTGGAGAGCAGGTATCGCTAGACTGCTCGGAGAGCTCTCGAGCTCCACGTCGCCGTGGCTTCCCCTTGTGCACGGCCGGCGTGTCGGTCGTTTACGGCCGTGCAGTCCCGGTCCCCCAATCGCCGGGACTGCGCGCCCGGCTGCCGGTGCGCGGCGAGCTCCCTG
Organism: uncultured Acidimicrobiia bacterium; assembly: GCA_963841465.1. Lineage (GTDB taxonomy): Bacteria > Actinomycetota > Acidimicrobiia > Acidimicrobiales > Ilumatobacteraceae > JALZMG01. The sequence continues at coordinate 42,330 of CAWJCQ010000015.1, forward strand.
CGGCCGGCGACGGCACCCGCCTCGTGTCACGCTCGCCGACCATGGACGACGACGCGGCCCGCCTGCTGGTGGAGCGAGCCCTGGGCGTGCCCGACATCGTGCAGCCGGAGAACCGCCAGCGGATCGCGGCCCGCCGCCTGCTGGAACTGGCGGCTGCGCCGGAGCTGGTGCCGACGCTCGTCGGGCCGGCAGAAGGTCCGTACGAGGAGGCGGCGAGCGCCGAGGTCATCGACCGGATCGTCGCCTCCCTGGCCGCCGGTGCGCTCGACGGTGCGATCGCCGGCCTCGCCCTCGACCGGGACGTCGCCCTGCGCGCCTTCTCCGGCGAGGCCAGCTCCGCCCGCCTGGCCGAAGCCTGCATCTTCGCCGATCGCGGCGTGGGTGGCTCCCCGCCCCTGACCTCTGAGCGGCCCCACGAGCGCTCCCGGGCGCTGGCACGACCAGGGCGGTCGAGACGGCCTCGATCGCGCTGCCACTGGCGGGCGTGGTCATCGGCCTCGATCTTGGCCGATCCGCCGCCCTCTCGGCGACGGACCGACGGCCGTCGTCAGCGCCGCTCGGCGCCGACGCCGGCAGGATCAGCGCTGAGGTCACCGCGCTCGCCGCCATCACCGCGGTCGCCAGCCCGAGCGCGACGGAGATGCCCGCGGCCTCCGCCACGACCCCGCCGACGGCCGCGCCGAACGGCTGGCCGCCCCACGAGACCATCCGCCCGACCACGTTCACGCTCGACCGGAGGTCGTCGGGGCTGGCCATCTGCCGGTACGTGATGCCGACGGAGATCGTCGTGCCGACCGTGAAGGCGAAGAGCGCGGTCAGCACGAGCGCCGTGGGGTAGCTGCGGGTCAGCGTCAGCCCGGCCAGCAACACGGCCGAGGCACTCAGGCACGTCGGCGTCAACCACCGGATCCGCCCCGGACGGTAGAGCCGTGCGAAGACCAGGCCACTGACCAGTGCGCCGGCGGCGTCCGCGGTGAACAGCAGCCCGAGCCGCACGCTGTCGTCGGGCAGGCCGAGTCGGTCGACCGCGTAGGGCACGACGAGGCCGAGCATCACTCCGAACGCGAACGAGTTCCCGAAGCCGACCATGACCAGGGCGCGGATCGTGCGCTCACGCCCGATGAACCGGAGTCCGCGGCGCACCTGATCGGTGAACCGCTCGATCGCGGGGTGGCGGCGGCGGCGCTCGTCGAACGGCGCCCGGATCCGTCCGAGCACGACGGCGGCGACGAGGAAGCTGGCCACGTCGACCCAGATCGTGTTGGCGGGACCGATGCCCGTGGCGAGGAGGCCACCGAGCGCGGGACCCACCATGAGGGCGACCGACTGGATGGAGGTCAGGTAGCCGTTGGCCGCCGGCAGCCGCGCCGGGCCGATGAGTGCCGGCAGCGCGCCGAAGACGGCGGCATCGGAGAAGACGAACGCGGTCGCCGACGCGAACGACGCCGCGTACACGACGGCGAGCGGAACGGCGACGAACCGGTCCGTGAGCGGGATCACCGCCATGCACGCCCCCTGGGCGACGTTGCCCCAGACGATCAGCGCCCGCCGGTCGACGCGGTCGGCCAGCGGGCCCGCGACCATGCCGACGAGCAGGTAGGGACCACGCGCAGCGCCGTCACGACACCGGTCTGCGCCGCGGAGCCCGTGCGCTGGAAGACGAGGATCGGGATGACGACCGCCGACACCGCCGTGCCGACCAGGCTGACGGCCTCGGCCCCCGCCCACCGCCGGAAGATCGTGTCGCGCCAGAGCGGGCGCGCCGCGGCGGTCAGACGTGCGCCGACCGAGGGCGACGAGGGCGCCCCGCCGCCGATGGAGGGGCCGCTGACGAAGGGGTCGCCGATGGCGGTGGGCCCTGACTCAGACGGCGAGCCTCAGGAGTCGAGCATCAGATGCCGAGCAGCTTCGCCTTCGCGGCGGAGAACTCCTCCTCGGAGAGGATGCCCTTCGCCTTGAGGTCGGCCAGCTGCTCGAGCTGCGCGACCGTCTCGTCGCCGAGCGGGAGCGCCGACGCCGGAGCCGGCTCGGGCGCCGGAGCGGGCGGCGGGGGCGGCGGGGGCGGCGGGGCGGCCGCCTGCTGCTCGGCTGTCTGCGCCTCGGCCTTCTCCGCCTGTTTGTTCTGCTGATGGCGGATGACGCCACCGCTGACAGCGGTGGCCGTGCCCGCCACCACCGCCGTGCGGGCCATGGTGCCCACGAGGCCGGGTCTGCCCATACGTCGCATCATCGCTGTCTCCCTCTCGCTGTGTTCGCTGCGTCAGCCCGCGTCGATGACGTCGAGCACCATCTCCAGGGCTTCCGGTGGCACCCGCTCCAACGCCAGGATCTCACCGTTGGCGTTGCGGACGGCGTCCCGGAACCGGATCGCCCACAGGTCCTCCCAGACGAGGATCGCCGCGGAGTCGCCGGGGTCGAGCGCCTCGGCCGCGGACTTCGAGGTCGTCGTCGCTGATGAAGGCCTCCAGGTCGTCGCTCGCCGCCAGTTCCTGGTACTCGAGCGCGACCACGTCGCCCGCGTCCGAGAGCTCGAGCTTGACGACCGTCCCGTCACGCTCCTTGGCGATGAAGACCAGATCCAGGATCCGGATGATCCCGTTGTCGACGAGCTCCTTCATGGCAGGCACGATCTCGCCCCGGAACTGGCTTCCGGGGAACGCGACCACGAGCAGCTCGACGGGTCCGATCGCAGCGTGATCGAAGGGCACGGTCCACCTCCTGGGATTCCGGGCGACGTTAACCCGTCCGGGCGGCACCGTAGCCACACGCCGCGTCGCCGTCCTCAGTCCGGCGCGCCGTCCGGCGCTGCGGCCGCACCACCGCTCAGCCACGCCTCGGCGGCCTCGTAGGCCTCGCCGCTCGACTCCCCGAGGACGACGGTGGCCGGGAAGATCCGTCCCGCCCGCTCGGCTGGGACGGCTCCCGTGCGCAGGAGCTGCTCGTACAGGTTCGGGTCGACGCCGCTGAGGAACAGGCGACCGCCGGCCTGCGAGACCCGGCCGGCGTACTCCCGGACGACAACGACGAACGTCGACCCGAGCGCGGTGCGGCCCCGGAGGCGGAGGATGACGGCCGCCGACTCGGTGCCGCTCGGGTCAGGAAGCCGGTCCTGCAACGTCCGGGCACCGGCGTAGTACAGGCTCCCATACACGTCGAGGAGCGTGACGCCGTGGCTGAGGAGACGGGCCGGCGCCGGCACGACCTCGAACCGGCCGTCGGGCAGGCGCACCAGCTGGACGATGCGCAGGTCGAGCGCCTCGCGGTTCAGTTGCATCATCAACGACAACACGACACCGATCCCCACCGCCGCCGTGATGGGCAGGAAGAGGGTCGCGACGAACGTCGCGACCATGGCCACCTGCGACATGAGACCGGCGCGCCAGACCGTCTGGATCTCGGACCAGCGCAGCGAGCGCGCCGCGGCGTAGATGAGCACCGCGGCGAGCGTCGGCAGCGCGACCTTGCCGACGACGCCGGAGAGCACGACGAGGACGGCGAGCACGAAGATCCCGATGAGGACGGACGCCCATCGGGAGCGGGCACCCACGGCTCGGTTGAGCGCGGTCGAGCCGACGGAGCCGCCCACCGGTTGACCGCGGAAGAGGCCCGAGGCCAGGTTGCCGACCCCTTGAGCGAGGAAGTCGCGGTTCGTGTCGGTGGGATCGCCGTCGTTCGGCGTCGCCTCGGCCACGCCGGCCCCCTGCACGAGCACGATCGCGGCGACCGCCAGAGCCCCTCCGATCAGTGAGAACGAGAGCTGGCGGAGATCGGGCAAGGCCGGATGAGGGAAACCCGTCGGGATCTGGCCCACGTCGTTCACCTGCGCCACGCTGTCCAACCCGGCGGCCAGCATCACCGCGGTCGGCACGACGAGTGCGACGACCGCGGAGAAGCGGGCCAGGCGCGTGCGGGCGAGCAGGACCATGATCGCGAGAGCGCCGAGCCCGACGAGCAAGGAAGAGACGTCGATGCGTCCCGGATGGCCGGCGAGGTCGACCGCGCGGGCCAGAGCGTAAGAGCCGGAGGCGGTCGCCCCGGTCAACCCCCGGAGCTGCCCGAGGATGATGTTGATCGCGACGCCGGTGAGGAAGCCGATCATCACCGAGTGCGACACGAAGCGGACGTACCGCCCCAGGTGCAGCAGGCCGGCGAGGACCATCGCGACGCCAGCCACGACGGTCAGGAGGAACAGGGCCTTGGCCCGGTCGGGACCCGTCACGCCGCTCAACGCCGAGCCCGCCGCCAGCGCGGAGGCGCTCGTCGTCGAGATGACCATCAACCGCGTGCTGGCGGTCAGGCCACCAGCGATCGGCCCCGCGAACGATGCGTAGAGCCCGTAGACCGGGTTCACACCTGTGAGCACCGCGTAAGCCATGCCGTCCGGCACCGCGCTGACCGCCCCCGGCACCGCGGCGACCGCGTCCCGTTTGACGTCGGCCCGCCGGGGCCGGATCGAGCGCCACCACCGACCGACGGCCGCGATCGGTCGCCGCCGAGCTCATGTCTTCATCATGTCCTGCCGCCCCGGCGTGCGCCTGGTATCCGGTCCGGGTCGGCGGCCGCGGATCGACGCCCCCGTAGGCTCATCCGTCGTGTGCGGCCGGTTCGTCTCAGCGTCCAACCCAGACCAGATCGCGGCCTACTTCGGCGCCGAGCCACCCGAGACCGAGCTCCGCTCCAGCTACAACGTGGCGCCCACGAACGACATCTACGGCGTGGTCGAGGCGCCCGGAGGGCACGCGGCACGTCGAGGCCTTCCGCTGGGGCCTCATGCCCGTCTGGGCCAAGGACGTGAAGGTCGGGCAGAAGATGATCAACGCCCGGGCCGAGACGCATCGCCACCAAGGGCGCGTTCAAGAGCGACCTTAAGAAGCAGCGTTGCATCGTTCCCACCGACGGGTTCTACGAGTGGCAGAAGCCCCACCGGACGAGGCCCGCCCAGGCCGGAAGAGCCAACCCTACTTCGTCCACCGCCTCGACGGCGAACCGCTCGCCGTCGCTGGGGTGTGGGCGACGTCGGCGGGACCCGGGCGCGGGCGCCGATGCGCCGTGGCTGCACAGCTGCACGATCGTCACCACGTCCGCCAACGAGACGATGGCACCGATCCACGACCGGATGCCGGTGATCCTGCCCGCGAGCGCATGGGACGACCTGGCTCGACCCGGCCAACCAGGACCTCGAGGAGGCTCGGCGGCCTGCTCGTGCCGGCGCCCAAGGAGCTGCTGACGATGCACCCGGTCTCGACCGACGTGAACAAGGTCAGCAGCAAGGGCGCCGAGCTGATCGAGGCCGTCGGCGCGGACGCGGCCCTGACGAAGCGACGGAGCAGCCTGGGCTCTTCTCGATGAGCAACGTCTCGTGATCACCGTGTCCGGGCTGGCAAGGCGCACGGCGCCCGGCTGCTGTTCCGCGACGTCGCGTTCCGTCTCGTGCCGGGCCGGCGCATGGCGCTGGTGGGCGGCAACGGCGCCGGCAAGACCACGCTGCTCGAGATCCTCATGGGCATCCAGCGCGCCCGACGCCGGCGAGGTCCACCGGCCGCAAGGACCTGCGCATCGGCTACCTGCCGCAGGAGCTGACCGAGCCGCCGGACGGGCACGGTGCTCGAAACGAGGTGCTCGGCGGGGGCCGAGCACCTGCGTGCGCTCGCGCACCGCCTCCACGAGTCTGGCCAGCGAGATCGCGACCACGACGGGCCCCGCCCACGACCGCGCCCTCGACCGAGTACGGCGACGCGCAGCAGCCGCTTCGAGCAGCTCGGCGGCTACGCGCTCGAGGCGGAGGCGCAGCGGGTGCTGTCGGGGCTCGGCTTCGCCCGCGGCGATGCCGACCGGCCCTCGCGAGCTGTCCGGCGGGTGGCGCATGCGGGCCGCGCTGGCCCGCCTGCTGCTCGCCCAGCCCGACGTGCTGCTGCTCGACGAACCCACCAACCACCTCGACACCGACTGCGTCGGCGTGGCTCGAAGACACCCTCGTCGCACTCGGGGGCGCATGTCTCTTCGTGAGCCACGACCGCGACTTCATCGACGCCGTCGCCGAGCGTGTCATCGAGCTGGCCGGCGGGACGCTCACCGAGTACGTCGGCGGGTTCGCCGAGTTCGTCGTCGCAGCGCGAAGAGCGCATCGGCCAGCTGCAGAGCGCGGCCGCCGCGCAGCCAGGCGCGGAAGATCGCAGCACGTCGAGCGCTTCATCGAGCGCTTCCGTTACAAGGCGACCAAGGCCCGCCAGGTGCAGAGCCGGGTCGAAGACGCTCGAGAAGCTGGAGCGCATCGAGGTCCCCGACCAGCGCAAGGAGCTGATGGCGCGGTTCGCGTTTCCCGCGCCGCGTCGCTCCTCGCGCGTGGTTGCCGAGCTCGGCCATGTCAATGCCGGCTACGACGGCGACGCCGGTGCTCAGTGGCGTCGACTTGGTGGTCGAGCGCGGCGCAAAGGTCGGCGCTCGTCGGGCCCAACGGTGCGGGCAAGACGACGCTGCTGCGGCTGCTGCTCGGCGAGCTCCCGCCGATGGCCGGTACGTGCACGCTGGGCGCCAACGTCGACGTCGCGTACTTCGCGCAGCACCAAGTCGAGCGTGCTCGACCTCGATCGCACCGTGCTGCAAGAGTTCCAGGCCGCGGTCGGGACGCGCCAGCGCGGCCGCAACCTTCGCACCGTCCTCGGCTCGTTCGGCTTCCCGGGCGACGCCGCCGAGCGCCGTGTCGGCGAGCTGTCGGGCGGCGAGCGCACGCCGGCTGGCCCTGGCCAAGATCATGGTCAACCCGGTCAACCTGCTCGTGCTCGACGAGCCGACGAACCACCTCGATCTGCCGAGCTGCGACGTGCTCGAGGACGCGCTGCGTCGCCTACCCGGGCACGGTCGCTGCTCGTCACCCACGACCGCTATCTCATCCGCGCGGTGGCCGACGGCATTGGTCGCCGTCCGCGGCGGCCGCGTCGAGCTGCCACGCCGGCGTCGACGAGTCGGTGCTGTCACCGCACCTCGCCGCCGGTCCGGCCGCCGACGCCGCCGGTGGTGCCACCGGCAAGACCCCCGGAACGGCCGGCGCACCCCCGTCGCGAGCGACAGAGCGACGCCAGCAGGCAGCTCAGCGCCAGACCCGATCGAGCGCGACCGGTGCGCGAGCTCCGCGCAGCGCGGCCGAGCGCCTCGAGCGGGACCTCGCCCGCGTCGAGCACCTGGTTGCCGACCTCCAGCGACAGCTCGCCGACCCCGGCGTCTACCAGGACCAGGACCGGGTCAACGAGCTCGTCGCCGCCCACGACGACGCCAAGGACCGTGCCGCGTCCGCTCATGGACCAATGGCTCGAGGCCCAGGGCGCCCTCGACCGAGCCGAGGCCCGCTTCGCCTGACCGCGCCCCGCGGGACCGTCGTCGACCCGGACCCGTCGTCGACAGGGCCGGGTCCGACTCGACACCGCTCGACACCGCAGTTCTGCGCCCTTCCGATCCTCACCGCCGGGCACCGCGCCGGCGTGCCTGTGTCCCCGATCCGTGCGGAAAGCGCGCCGATTCGTGCCCACAGACGACGGACGGCGGGAGTGAGGTCCGGACGGAGGACCGCTGGGAACGGTCCGGGTGGCGGACGCTCCGGGCGGACGACGGTGCGGACGCGACGGGCGGGCGGGAGTGTTCGGAGCGGGTCAGCCGCCGCCACCGCCGAGGGCGGCGCGGATGCGGCCGGCCGCGTCCTCGAGCTCCTCCGGAGGGACCGATGACGCCGCGTTGGCGAAGTTGAACTGGCGCATCTCCGTGCTCGGGAAGACGTGCAGGTGGGCGTGCGGGATCTCGTAGCCGGCGATGATCAGGCCGACCCGGTCGCAGGCGAACGCTGCCTGCTGGGCCTGGCCGATCGTCTGGGCCACACCGATCAGGTGGTGGGCCAGGTCGGCCGGCAGGTCGATCCAGTGGTCGATCTCGTCGTGGGGCACGACGAGGGTGTGACCGGGGACGAGCGGGTTGATGGAGAGGAAGCCGACGCAACGCTCGTCCTGCCACACGAACGTGCCGGGAAGCTCGCCCTCGATGATGCGGGTGAACAGCGTCGGCATGGGCACGCTCCCTTGGTCGGCCGGCGGCGGCCGGCAGGGTGGCTCGGGTCGTCGCCGACCGTCGCCCAGAGCGTACGGGCGCGGGCGGGACCGACCCAGCCCGACCGGTACGCTCAGTCGGTGGTCGCACGGCTGGATCAGCCCGAGCGCGGCAGCCAGGGCCCGGCCGATCGACGGCGTCGCCTTCCGGCGCGCCCGATCGGTCGGACCGCATCCTCACGATCCCGAACGTCATCACGGTCGTGCGGCTGCTGTGCCTGCCGGTGTTCCTCTGGCTGCTGTTCGCACGACGACAACCGGGCGGCGGCGGCGTGGCTCCTCGGCGTCGCTCGGCGCCACCGACTTCGTCGACGGCTACATCGCCCGCCACTTCAACCAGGTGTCGAACCTCGGCAAGGTCCTCGATCCCGTCGCCGACCGGCTGCTGCTTCTTCGTCGGCGTCGGTGCGATCCTCATCGACGGCTCGGTGCCGCTCTGGTTCGGCCTGGCCGTCGTCGTCCGCGAGGTGCTGGTGGCGCGGCGAGCCTCGTCGTGCTCGCCGCTGTGCGGCGCGCAGCGCATCGACGTGACCTGGTGGGGCAAGGCGGCACGTTCGCGCTGATGTTCGCGTTCCCGCTGTTCCTGCTGGCGCACACGCCGGGTCGGCGTCCGAGCCGTCTGGCGGCTGTCTGCGCCTGGGTGCTTCGGCCTGCCCGGGCTCGTCCTCAGCTGGTACGCGGCGCTTCACTGTACGTACCCGATCGTGCGGCGCAACGCTGCGTGAGCCGGCCGAGGCCGCGCGGCGAGCGGAGGCGTCGACCGCATGAAGGCGGTGATCATGGCGGGCGGCGAGGGGACCCGGCTGCGGCCGCTGACCTCGAACAGCCCAAGCCGATGCTGCCGCTCGTCAACCGGCCGATGATGGAGCACATCGTCGGGCTGCTGAAGCCGACCACGGCTTCGACGACATCGTCGTGACCGTGGCCTTCATGCCGAACGCGATCCGCGACCTACTTCGGCGACGGCTCCGAGTTCGGCGTCGCGCATGGTGTACGCCACCGAGGAGCAGCCGCTCGGCACCGCCGGCTCGGTGCGCAACGCCATGGACGAGCTCGACGAGCGGTTCCTCGTGATCTCCGGCGACGTCCTCACCGACATCGACCTGTCCGAGATCGTCGACTTCCACGAGGAGCACGACGCCGCTCGCCACCATCGGGCTCGACCGCGGTCGAGAACCCGCTCGAGTTCGGCATCGTCATCACCCGCGAGGACGGCTCGATCGAGCGGTTCCTCGAGAAGCCCACGTGGGGCCAGGTCTTCAGCGACACGATCAACACCGGCATCTTCGTGCTCGAGCCGCGAGATCTTCGACTACATCGACCGCCGACCGGCCGGTCGACTTCTCCGCCGAGGTCTTCCCGCAGCTGCTCGCCGAGGGCGGCCGTCTGTTCGGCGCCGTCGCCGAGGGCTACTGGGAGGACGTCGGCACGCTCGAGGCCTACGTCCGGGCGCACAAGGACGTGCTCGACGGCAAGGTGGCGCAGCTCGACATCCCCGGGTTCCGAGCTGGCCGACGGCGTCTGGCTGGGGGAGGGCGCCGAGATCCATCCCGATGCGCGAGATCGTCGGGACCGGCGGTGATCGGACGACAACTGCCGCGTCGAGGGCGGGAGCCGCCTCGGCGCGTACACGGTGCTCGGCGCCAACGTGCCGCGTCCGTGACGAGCGTCGACCTCGAGCGCGTGCGTGATCCACGACAACGCGTACCTCGGCGAGGGCGCCGGCTGCGGGGCACCGTCGTCGGCCGGGCGTGCGACATCCGGGCCAACGTGCGCTGCGACGAGGGCGTCGTGCTCGGCGACGAGTGTTCGTCGGCGACAACGCCGTGCTCGGCCGACGGACGTGAAGGTGTACCCGTTCAAGACGGTCGAGGCCGGCGCCGTCGTCAACTCCTCGATCATCTGGGAGAGCCGCGGGGCGCTCGGCGCCTCTTCGGACGGGACGGCGTCGGCCGGCCTGGCCAACGTCGACATCACCCCCGAGCTCGCCGTCAAGCTCGCGCTCGCGTACGGCGACGACCTTGCAAGAAGGGGACGACGGTCGTCACCTCCCGCGACTCGAGCCGGTCGGCGCGGATGCTGAAGCGGGCGATGATGGCCGGGCTGAACGCCGCGGGCATCAACGTGCTCGACCTCGAGGTGGCCTCGGTGCCGGTCACGCGGTTCCTCGTCCAGTCCCCGGAGGCGTTCGGGGGCGTGACCGTCCGACTCGGCCGGACGACCCGAGTCGGCGTCGCGATCCGCTTCTTCGACGCCACCGGGATCGACATCGGCGAAGACAGCGCAGCGCAAGATCGAACGGCTGTTCCACCGTGAGGACTTCCGCCGGGGCCTCCCCGAGGACATCGGCGACATCAGGCACCCGCCCGCGGGCGCTCGAGCAGTACACGGCCGCGCTGTCGACGGACCGTCGACTCGAGCTGATCGCGGCACGCGGTTCAAGGTCGTGGTCGACTACGGCTACGGCTCGGCGTCGTTCGTGATGCCGAACGTGCTGGCCAAGCTCCGCGCCGACGTGCTGGCCGTCAACCCCTACACCTCGACCGCGGGCGGCCTGGCCTTCGATCGCGTGGCGGCGACGAGGCGGGTGGCGGAGCTGGTGCGGGCGTCGGGCGCCCACCTCGGCGCGGTGTTCGACCAGGACGGCGAGCGGCTGACCGTCATCGACGACGAGGGCGACGTGCTCACCGACATCGCGGCGACGCTGGCCTTGGTCGAGCTGGTGTGCGATCATCTCCTCGGCGACCGGGTCGCCCTGCCCGTCGACGTGACCGCCCAGGCCGATCGCGTCGCGGAGCGGCACGGCGTCAACGTCCAGCACACGAAGATCTCGACGCCGGCGCTGATGGAGGCGGCGCTCCGAGCCGGGCGTCGGCTTCGCCGCCGACGGTCGAAGGCGGCTACATCCTCCCCGGCTTCCTTCCCGCCTTCGACGCCGCCGCCACGCTCGTCAAGGTGCTCGACCTGCTGGCTCGCGACGGGCGGCAGCTCTCCGAGGTCCGTCGCGGCCTGCCCCGCCGTGCACATGGCCCACGAGACGGTGGTGACGCCGTGGGAGCAGAAGGGCCCCGTCATGCGGTCGCTCATGGAGGGGGCCGACGGCGAGCTCGTGCTCGTCGACGGCGTGAAGGTTCGCCACGGGGCGACCGACGGACCGTGGACCCTGGCGCTGCCGGATCCCGAGGATGCTGTCACGCACCTGTGGGCGGAGGGCCCCACCGCCGCCGCAGCGCGCGGCGCTGTCCAAGGACTACGCCCGGCGCATTCGGCGGCTGTTCGCTGAGCGCCGGTGCCGTCACCGTCGACTAGGTTGCGGGTCGGATACGTACGCGCATGAACGTGCCCGACGATCTGCGGTACTCGAAGGACCACGAGTGGGCCCGGATCGAGGACAGCGACGGCGCCATCCGGGTGCGGGTCGGGATCACGGACTACGCCCAGGACGCCCTGGGCGACGTGGTGTTCGTCCAGCTTCCCGAGCTCGGCGCGTCCGTCACGGTGGGCGACAGCTTCGGCGAGATCGAGTCGACGAAGTCGGTGTCCGACATCTACGCGCCGGTCAGCGGCACGGTCGTCGAGATCAACGACGATCCTGGCGACGAGCCCCGAGCAGCTGAACACCGATCCCTACGGGAACGGCTGGGTGTGCGTGATCGAAGTGGCGGCCAGCGGGGCACTGGAGGGCCTCCTCGACGCGACCGCGTACCGCACGCTGACCGAGGGCTGAAACCGGAGCGGGCCCTGCACGTGAGCGGCATCTACTGCACGAACTGTGGTCACCACAACCCGGACGGAGCGAACTTCTGCTCGTCGTGCGGCGCGCCGCTCGAGTCCTCGGGCACCGACCGGACGTTGCGGCTCCACGCCGTCGACCCGTCCCAGGACGCCCCGGGCCCGCAGGACGACGTCGTGGTCGACCTCGATCTCGAGGTCACCGGGGCCGGTGTGCTCGTCGTCCGCTCGGGGACCACGCCCGGCCAGCGGCTCGCCCTCGACCGCCGCCTGACCCGTCTCGGTCGCCATCCGCAGAGCGACGTGACGCTCGACGACATCACGGTCTCGCGGCGGCACGCCGACATCGAGCGCCTCGCCGAAGGCGGCTACGAGATCCGCGACGCCGGCTCGCTCAACGGCACCTACGTCAACGGCGCGCGGGTCGAGCGGGCGGTCCTGGCGAACGGGGACGAGGTGCAGATCGGCAAGTTCCGGATGCTCTTCCTGGACGCCCTGGGCGGCCAAGCGTGAGCGACGCCGACTACCTGTCGATCGGCGAGGTCCTCCAGCTGCTCCAGGCGGAGTTCCCGGACGTGACCATCTCCAAGATCCGCTTCCTGGAGAGCCAGGGGCTGATCGACCCGGAACGCACCCCGTCGGGCTACCGCAAGTTCTACGCCCAGGACATCGAGCGGCTGAAGTTCATCCTGCGGGAGCAGAAGGACAGCTACCTGCCGCTCAAGGTCATCAAGCACCGCCTCGACGCTGGTGAGAGCACCGGCCCTGTCGTCCGGCCGGTGACCGTGGCCGACGCACCGGCGGCGAGCGGGGCCAGCAACCACGCCCCCAACGACGGCCCTGCGTCGGCGCCCGCGACCGAGGTTGCGCCCGCCGACGAGCCCGGCCGAGACGGCACCGGCAAGTCGCGTGAGGTCCTCGGGACGCCGGCCGACGACGACCCTGCGGTGGGCACCGACGACGGCCCGGGGCAGGAGCACCGTGAGCGAGCGGCCGCGCCGTCAGGGACGGCCCTCACCTTCGAGGAGCTGGTGGGCCGCGACGGCGCTGACGCCGGCTCAGCTGCGGGAGGTCGAGCGCTACGGGCTCCTCGTCGGCCGTCCGGTGGGCCGCACGACCTACTACGACGACGAGGCCGTCGTCATCGCCAGACTGGTCGCGGGTTTCCTGCGCTACGGCATCGAGCCCCGCCACCTGCGGATGTACCGCAACGCCGCGGAGCGCGAGGCCGGCGTGTTCGAACAGGTGATCCTGCCGCTCGTGAAGCAGCGGAACCCCGCGTCCCGGACGCAGGCGCTCGACTCGCTGGCGAGGCTGAGCGACCTGGGCGCGGGGTTCCGCGAGGCGATGGTCCGCCAGGCGCTCCGGGGCTACACCGAGAGCCTCTGACGCCGCCGCCCGCGCTCGCCGCGGGTGCTCCGTCGCCCGCCGGAGCCGGCCCCGCGATCGCTCCGTCACCCGGCCGACGCGCCCGCGCGTGCAGGGGGTACCATCGCCGTCATGGTGCCGATGGAGCTCGTCGGGGTGAGGCTCGAGCTGCCGGCGAACACCCCGATCGTGATCCTGCGCGAGGCCGAGGGTCGCCGTCGGGTGGTGCCGATCTACATCGGCGGCCCCGAGGCAGCTGCCATCCACTACGCCCTCGAGGGGATCGAGCCGGCCCGGCCGCTCACCCACGACCTGCTGAAGAACGTGCTCGACGAGCTCACGACGTCGCTCGACCGCGTCGTCGTGACCGAGGTGCGGGACCGGACGTACTACGCCGAGCTCCACCTGGTCAGCTCGAACGGCTCGCACACGATCTCGAGCCGCCCGTCCGACGCCATCGCCCTCGCCGTGCGCACCCAGACCCCGATCTTCGCCGAGGAGTCGCTCCTCGACGAGGTCGGCCAAGAGCAGGACGAAGCCGAGGTCGTCGAGCCCGAGGACGACCAGGACGAGCTCCTCGAGGACTTCCGGGACTTCATCGAGAACGTCAAGCCCGAGGACTTCGAAGCCGGCTGAGCAGCGGGGCTGCGCTGCCCGCCTGGTCTGCACCGCACTCCCCGTCGCGCGGGCACCTGCTAGCGAAGAGACAGCCGCCGGGAGCAGAATGCATGTGATGGCTATCACTGGCGCGGACTGCGGGTGCTTGGTGGATCGGGGCGTTGTGCTGCGTCCCTGCGGCAGGGCGCACTGCTGCTGCTGCGATCTGCCCATCCGCGACTCGTCCTAGGGTCTCACGGCCGTGGCCGAAGCGGCTGACCGTCGTCCACGTATTTGGACCGGTCATGTGCTGCTGCACGCTGCGGACGTTGCCGCGGCGGCGCGCTTCTACGAGCAGATCGGGATGCGCAGGGTGGCGGTGAATGAGCATTTCGCGGCGCTCGAGATGCGTGGCGGCACCCACCTGGTGATCCGTCACGATCCCGAGCAGGTCGCTCCGGGCTCTGTCTCGTGGGATCTCATGCTGGATGACATCGACAGCATCCACGACAAGTGGCAGGCCGAGGGCTTACCCGTGACGGGCATCGTCAACGATGCGCAGTCGCCTCATCGGAGCTTCGAGGTGACCGACCCAGATGGCCACCTCCTCGTCGTCCGCGATACCCACGTCGTCGGCCCGGTCTAGACCCAATACCGTTCAGTTAGGGTTACATCGGTGTAGTTTGGGTGGGTGCCTCGTGCTGGGTGGGTGAAGCCGGAGTCGGATCGGCGGTTGTCGGATCTGGTGTCGGTGGGGGTGTTGACTCGGGTGTTCCCGCCGGAGCTGGTCGATGAGGTGATCGCCGGGGTCGGGGCGCACGGAGCAGCGTCATCGGTGCGTTGCCGGCGCGGGTGATGGCGTACTTCGCGATCGGGATGGGCTTGTATTCGGAGGGCTCCTATGAGGACGTGTTGTCGCTGTTGACCGATGGGTTGTCGTGGCAGTCGGGGTGGCAGAGACGTGGAAGCTGCCGTCGAAGTCGGCGATCTTCCAGGCCCGCGCCCGGCTCGGGGTCCGAGCCGGTCGAGGAGCTGTTCCGCGCGGGTGGCGGTCCCGGTCGTGACGGCCGACACGGCGGGGGCGTGGCTGGCGGGGCGGCGGTTGGTGGCCATCGACGGGACCACGTTGGATGTGGCTGACACGGTCGAGAACGCGTCGTGGTTCGGGCGGCCGGGGGTGAACAAGGGTGAGCAGTCGGCGTTCCCGCAGGCCCGGCTGGTGGCGCTGGCCGAGTGCGGCACCCATGCGGTCTTCGACGCGGAGGTCGGCGCCTACACGACCTCGGAGATCGATCTCGCCAAGGTGCTGGTCGAGCGCGCGGCCCGGGGATGTTGGTGCTCGCCGATCGCGGGTTCTGCGGGTTCCCGTTGTGGCGCTGGCCGCGGCGACCGGGGCGGACTTGTTGTGGCGGGCCAAGACCGGCATGAAACCCCGCCATGTCGAGACCTCGAGGACGGGTCGTGGCTGGCCGAGCTGCGCCCGGCGGCACCGCCGGTCGGACCAGCCGAGCCGCTGCTGATCCGGGTGATCGAGTTCACCATCGACGACGGACGCGGCGAGTCTGACCCGTTCCGGTTGTTCACCACGATCCTCGACCCCACCGACGCCTCCGCCACCAAGCTGGCCGCCGCGTACGTGCAACGCTGGGAGATCGAGCTGGCCTTCGACGAGTTGAAGACCCACCAGCGCGGGCCGCGCACCGTGCTGCGCTCCAAGTCACCGGCCCTCGTGCTGCAGGAGATCTGGGGCTACTTGTGCTGCCACTACGCGATCCGCACCCTGATGTGGGAAGCCGCCGACCACGCCGGCGTCGACCCTGACCGGGTCAGCTTCGTCGCCGCCTTGCGCATCGCCCGCCGCTCCATCCCAGCGGCGCGCGATTTTCCCCCTCACACCGCTGACCACGGCTGGCGACACGCCATCACGCTGCTCCTCCAGCGCCTCAACCCGACCCGGCGGCGACGCGCGCAACCCGCGCCTCATCAAGCGCAAGATGCCGAAATGGCACGTCAAACGGCCCAGACACCGCAACTGGCCACAACCCACCCGGCCACCCCTCATCA
Organism: uncultured Acidimicrobiia bacterium; assembly: GCA_963841465.1. Classification (GTDB taxonomy): domain Bacteria; phylum Actinomycetota; class Acidimicrobiia; order Acidimicrobiales; family Ilumatobacteraceae; genus JALZMG01. The sequence goes on from CAWJCQ010000015.1 coordinate 58,181, forward strand.
CCGTCCTGCGGACTCTAACTGAACGGTATTGGGTCTAGACCCGTATTCCGCACTGCGGCTTGACGGACAACGTGGAACCTGGGTGTGCTGTTCCAGCTGGCCGTTGATGGCTGGTCCAGTGGGTGGTGGTGGTTCTCTGACCAAGCTGCGGGGTTCCGGTCGTGTTGGGGAAAGACTGTTCCGCCTGGGAGGTGATGATCCACCCGTTGCACCGTTGAAGACGTATGATGTTGGGGAAATGTATGTGCGTGTGCAGAAGGTGCGGCAGAGCGGGCGGCTCTACGAGTACGTGCACATCGTGGAGGGCTACCGCGACCAGGACGGCAAGGTCCGCCATCGTGTTGTGGCAAATCTGGGCCGCCGGGACCAGCTGAAGGACTCGGGGGCGCTCGACAATCTGGCTGCCGCGTTCACCCGTTTGGATCCGGCGCCGGGCCGCTATGTCCTGGGCGCCATGCCGTTGGTCGCGCCGATGTTGGAACGCTTGGATGTGGCCGGCATCGTCGACCGGGCCTGCCCGATGCGGGGCCGGGCCCATCTCACCCACGGCGAGGTGATCGCTGCGTTGGTCGCCAACCGCCTCACCGCGCCCCGCCCGCTCTATGACGTCGCTGGTTGGGCCAACACCTACGCCACCAACGAGTGGTTGGGCACGCCGGGCGCGCCTGTTGAACGACGACCGTCTGGGCCGGGCGCTCGACGCGGTGGCCGGCCACATCGACGAGATCGCTTCGGCGGTCGCGATGGCGGCCATCGGCGCGTTCGGGATCGACGCCGCCCGGCTGCACTGGGACTTCACCTCGGTGGCGTTCTGCGGCGCCTACGACAACCAGGACACGGCTGCGCCGAGGATCGGCTACGGGCACTCCTCGGACCGCAAGGCGCATCGCCGCCAGCTCAAGGTCGCCCACGCCACTACCGCGTCGGGCGATCCCGTTGTTCGGTCGGGTGGTCGACGGCGCCCGCCACGAGGGAGCCGAAACCGGCGAGCTCCTCGAGCTGTCTGCGTTCGATCGCCGGAGCCGCGGCGGCTGCTGCTGGTGGCCGACTCGGCGCTGGTCACCAAGGCCAACCTGGCCGCCGCCGACGCCTCCGGGATCCGGTTCGTGTCGCGCCTGCCGCGCAGCTTCGACTACGAGACCGACGCGCTCGCCCAACCGAACGACGCATGGCGGACCTTCACCTACCGTGCCGAGCGATCCCGTCGGCTCCCACCCGCCGAACGGCCCACCTTCCGCGGCGCGGAGGCGACCATCGACATGGTCGGCCCCGACAAGGTCGCCCGCCGCTTCCGGGTCCTCTACATCTACGGCTCCGAAGAAGCCGCCGCTGCCCGCGCCAGCCGCGCCCGACTGCTCGTCCCGCGCCGAAGCCGCCCTCGCCGCCATCGCACGGGGACTGGCCAGCCAAACCCCGCCAAGACCCCGAACCGTCGAACGCCGCGTCGCCAAGGCGGTGGCCAAGGGCCGCGTCGGCCAGTGGTTGCGAACCGAAGTGCGCAGCGACGACGATGGCAACCTTGTCCCTGCGCTGGTGGCGTGACGACGACACGCTGGTCGAGGCAAACGGCGCGACGGCCTCTACGCGCTCGTCACCAACATGGCCCCACAGCAATGCTCCGCTGACCGGCTCCTCGCTCTCTACAAGGACCAGGCCCTGTCCGAGACAGCACACCACTTCCTCAAGGGACCACTCGCGGTGCGGCCCGTGTTCCTGCACTCCAACCGGCGAGCCGCCGCCCTCGTCGCCGTCTGTTCCATCGCCCTGCTCGTCTACGGGCTCGTCGAAACCGAGACACGCCACGCCATCGCGCCGGCCCGAACCATCGACGGACTGCTTCCCGAACAACGCGCCGCCCGACCCACCGCCGAGAACATCTTCCGCGCCTTCAACGGCCTCGGCTTCCAACGCGCCCGCACCACCACCGGCCTCCAAGCAATCCCCGACCCGCTCACCCCTGCCCAACAAGCGATCCTCGACGCACTCGAGATCACCTCAGTGCTCCCCCCAAGGCATGACACTCAC